>CAWADL010000001.1:0-20407 GCA_963780825.1 uncultured Pseudomonadota bacterium
AGTTTCGGCCGCCGCCCGTCGGTCGCCGAATTGCTTTACGCCTTTACGGGGACATGATACCGATTGCATCATTAAAGCAAGCAACTCAAACTATGCAATCGGTATCATGTCCCCGTAAACCGTAAACCATCGTTTTTGAGAGAAATATTAGAACCCCTGAATTTCCTCGATGACCGGCTTACCGTCGCGTACACCGACGGCCATGTTGAACATAGCGGCTCCTTTCTCGTATATCGCTGAGAGAGCAAAGCGCCATTGTCCAAATGATGTTTTCCACGCTGACGCTTTATATCGCCCACCCGTTGAAATGCCCCGTATTTACGCAACGTCTCTTGGCAAACTGAAATATAGCCTGAGGTCTCTGCGAATTGAGTTTTTTTTATACTAATAGGTCGCGGGGTACAGTTTCGCAGAAGCAACTCAAGGGAGGCTTTTGCAAATTGTCGCGCGCCCGCCTTCCCTAATTCGAGATCGTCCGGCTTGTTATCGAAACCAACAACGAACCAAGTGCCGTCATAATCGGCGACCGCTACCCAGATGAGCGGTGCTCCCTCGGCGAACAACGCTGACCCGAAATAACTCCATGTGAAAACTCCGTCCGTCAAATAACCTTCCACGCTTGGTGCAGCGCCGCCATTCACTTCAAATCGGCCGAATTGTTGCGACAAGGAAGAGCAAAAGCGCTCGATGTAGGCGTCATTTACAAACGCGCGGCGACTTGGCGCGATCTCTTGCGAATCCCCTCAACGGTACAGTCGGTTAGCATGTCGCTGATGGCGGCCGTCGCGAATGGACGGCTTTCAGCGCCAAACGATCCTGCAGACCGCCAATCGAGAAAATTGTCTCCGGTGAACACCTTCAAAGCGACAAGAAGCATTCCGACCAAAGCGACCGCAAAGATTAAGGGGCGAGTGATGGAGTTCGTGAGCATGGCGAGCGCGGCTACTCTACAGCAGTCGAGCCGTGTTTGCACGGCGAGCGCTCTCTCAAAAGCCCGGAAGTTCTGCCTTCACTCCGCCGTTGCGCCAGTTATGATTTCCCGTCAACTCGGCGGGCGCTTCTTACCCTCGGACGTTCGCGCAGGCGATGTGTCCTCAAGGGTAGCAATGTAGTGCACCGGGCTGCCGCTAGCATACATGGTGAGGCGCTTGTTGCCGAGGCGGTCGCTTTTGACCGTGAGAGAAGTGGAATTTTGCAATGCGCCTCGATGCGGCGAGGCTGCACCTGCGGGCGGCAGATGGCTTGCGGCAAGCTGGCTGAGACGAACAACAAGTTGCCCTTCCGCGACCAAGTTCTCTGGGAAAAACTCTTCCCACTTCTCCGGTGATCCGTGGCGAACGATTTTCCAGTTGCGCGCCATTCTGCGGCTTCCTGCCCTCTCAAAACCCCTTGGTTTTTTAGCTCAGAAGTGGCGTTGCAGCAGTATAAGTTTCGGCCCCCGCGCGCGGCTAGCCGAGTTGCCCGCGGCGTCTCGTAGCAAACTCAAAAATGCCGCACTGTATTTTTATATTCAGAAGCTCATGCTAAAAATATCCTGTTTTACAGAATCGCTACCCCAGGGGAGCCACTGCCCCCGGGGTTGACGCATTTTCAGTTGCAAAGCATTGATATCTCAGGTGAAATATCCGCCGTCGACGTGTTTTTTCGCCGTAAGCCCTTGAAAAAGCGCGCGATGGTGCGTCGCAAAAGTCCCTCGCCCGGCGCGATTTGCGCGCCGAAAACCACCGATTTCACGCCGACCTCTCGCGCTTGCGCGCGCCCCAGCGGCCGACTAAGCGGAGCGCCGAATTCGCGCGCGTCTCCAGCGGCGAACATCGTCGCGCGGCGTCTTGGGCGTTAATGGCATGAAACTCACCCTGTCCTGGTTGAAGGACCATTTGGAAACCACGGCTTCGCTTGCCGAGATCGTCGACGCGCTCACCCGCATCGGCCTCGAAGTCGAAGGCGTCGAGGACGCGAGCGCCAAATTCAAAGGCTTCGTCGTCGCCCGCGTCATCGAGGCGAAACAGCACCCGAACGCCGACCGTCTGCGGCTCTGCATGGTCGACGCCGGCGGCGATCCCGTGCAGGTCGTCTGCGGCGCGCCCAACGCCCGTACGGGCATGAAAAGCGTGTTCTCGCCCGTCGGGACCTACATCCCCGGCAAGAAGATCACCTTGGCGAAAGGCGTCATCCGCGGCGTCGAGTTCGAACGGCATGCTGTGCTCGGCGGCCGAGCTGGAGATTTCCGACGATCACGACGGCATCATCGATCTGCCCGACGACGCGCCGGTCGGCGTCGCCTATGCGACCTACGCCGGGCTCGACGATCCGGTGATCGACGTCAACCTGACCCCGAACCGGCCCGACGCCACCGCCATCTCCGGCATCGCCCGCGACCTCGCCGCCGCCGGGCTTGGCACGCTCAAGACGCCGCCGGTCGCGCCGATCGCGGGCGGCTTCGACTGCCCGGTCCGGGTAAAGCTCGACTTCGCGCCCGGCGACGAGAAACTCTGCCCAGCCTTCGCGCTGCGCCTGGTGCGCGGCGTCAAGAACGGCCCCTCGCCGGATTGGATGCAGCGGCGGCTGCGCGCGATCGGCCTCCGGCCGATCAACGCGCTGGTCGACATCACCAACTATCTGACTTTCGATCGCGGCCGGCCGCTGCACGTCTTCGACGCCGCCAAGGTGAAGGGCGACCTGGTCGTCCGCCGCGCCAAGCCCGGCGAAAGCCTCCTCGCGCTGGACGGGCGCACCTACGCGCTGAGCGAAGCCAATGTCGTGATCGCCGACGAGAGCGGCGTCGAGTCGATCGCCGGCGTGATGGGCGGCGAGGTTTCCGGCTGCGACGAAAACACGACCGATGTGCTGATCGAAAGCGCGCTGTGGGACCCCGTCAATATCGCGCGCACCGGCCGCAGCTCTCGGCATCGTCACCGACGCGCGCTACCGTTTCGAGCGCGGCGTCGATCCGGATTTCTGCGTGCCCGGCGCTGAGCTCGCCACCGCGCTGGTGATGCAGATTTGCGGCGGCGAGCCGTCCCGCCTGATCGTCGCCGGCGATCCCGCGACGCCGCGCCGGCGGGTCGATTTCCCCTATAGCGAGGTCAAGCGGCTGACCGGTCTCGACGTGCCGCAGGCCGAGGGCGAGGCGATCCTCGCCCGCCTCGGCTTCGGCCTGGAAGGCGGACAGGCGATCATCCCCAACTGGCGCCCGGACATCGACGGCAAGGCCGACGTCGTCGAGCAGATCGTCCGCATCGCCGGCCTCGATCGGGTCGAGGCGACGCCCCTGCCCCGCCTCGCGCCGGGCGTGCCGAAGCCGGTGCTGACCTTGCTGCAGAAGCGCACCCGCAACGCCAAACGCGCGTTGGCCGCGCTCGGGCTCGACGAGGCGATCACCTGGTCGTTCATCCCGAAGCCGCACTCAGAACTGTTCGGCGGCGGCAAGCCGGAGCTGGCGCTCGCCAATCCGATCGCCGCCGACATGTCGGACATGCGGCCTAGCCTCATCCCCGGCCTCGCCGCGGCGGCCGAGCGCAACGCGCGGCGCGGCCATCGCCATGTCGCGCTGTTCGAGGTCGGGCAGGTTTTCTTAGGGCCGGGCGAGGCCGATCAGCGCATGGCGGCCGCCGGGTTGCGCCGAGGGCTGGCGAAGCGGCAAGGCGAAGGGCGGCATTGGAGCGGCGGCGGCTCGGTCGACGTTTTCGACGCCAAGGGCGACGCGCTGGCGCTGCTGGCGGCGATCGGCGTGCCCGCCGGCGCGGTGCAGATCGTCCCCGGGGGGCCGGCGTTCCTGCACCCCGGACGCTCGGCGACCCTGCAATTCGGGCCGAAGAACGTCGTCGGCTGGTTCGGCGAACTGCACCCCAGCGCCTGCGAGGCGCTCGACGTCGAGGGGCCGCTGGTCGCTTTCGAGATCGTGCTCGACGACATCCCCGCGCCAAAAACCCGCGCGACGAAAGCCAAGCCGAAGTTCGATCGTTCCGATTTCATGCCGGTCGAACGTGATCTCGCCTTTGTTGTCGCTGAGAGTGCGCGCGCGGCCGATATTCTCAGGGCCGCGATCGGCGCCGACCGCGCCCTGCTCGCCGGCGCCGACGTGTTCGACGTCTATCGCGGCCCCGGGGTGCCGGAGGGATTTAAATCGGTGGCGGTCAGCGTGACCTTGCAACCGCGCGAACGCACGCTGACCGACGCCGAGATTGACGCGGCGGTCGCCAAGATCGTTGCGGAAGTCGCGAAAAAGACCGGAGCGACGCTGCGGGCATGAGGCGCGCGCTATTGTGGCTCGCCGTGCTCGCCTTCTCGCCGGCCGCGGCGGAGGACAATCCGGCTTGCGCGAAATTCGAGGATCCGTTGGCCTACAACGCCTGCCTCGCCCGCCAGGGGCCGGTGGCGCGGGCGGCGCAAGTACGCGCCGCTACGCGCGGTCGCCGAGTTTGCGCGCGGCCCCGCGCCGGGCTGGGGGACGGATCGTCACGACAAACGGACGCAAGCGCGGCGAAATGGTCTTTACGGTCGGCAAGTAGCGGCGCTTGTGTGCGCCCGCGTTTTCTTTCACAGACGTTGTCACAGCAAAAGTGAGGGGCTTTTGTCGATCGGTCCTATAGCCATCGTTGAGGCGTCATGCCGCGCGGCCACATAGACTGGGTCGACCGGTGCGGCTTCATCGTGGGCTGGGCCTACGACGAAACGCAACCGTTCGATGCGATGCTGATTTCTGTCGTCGATCCCGAGGATTTCGAGATCGCGGCGGGCTTGGCGCACTACTATCGCCAGGATTTGGCCAAGGAAGGTTTTGCCCGCGGTTGGTGCCACTTTCGCTTGCGCTCTCAGCAGCCGATCGAGGGGGTTCGTCACCAGCCGCTGCGCCTCGTCGACAAAACAACCAACGAAGTGTTGTATGGGCCTCGCGTGGCGAACTACCTCGAAACGAAAGAGCCGTTTTTCGACGACGTCGAGCAACTCATCGCGGGCGATCCGACCGTGTTGCAATCAAGCGACCAGATCGAAGCCTGCGAAGCCGACCTGAAGAGCTTCGCGGCGTCGCACGGCGTAGAAGCCTTTGTGCGCACCGCGCATATCTATGTCTTGGGTCGAGTCGATCACGATGCGCTCGCTCTGCAAAAACAACTGGTGGCCGACGGCCGGCTTTCGCCGGCCGTAATGATCAGACTGCTCGCCGACAGCGCGGAATTCCGCACCAGTGGTCGTCGACTGGCCGCGCCGAACAGTCCCGACTTTCCCTTCCGGCTGGGCCGGTGATGCCTTTTCAAAGCGGGCTACTGGTCTCGCTGCCGGCTTCGGAGCTGCCAAATATCCCTCTGACAGCTTCGTTGTTCGGCCCTGAACTTCTGTTTGAAGCCAAGCTTTCCGGGCCGCTGCGCGCGGCCCTCGAAGCCATCGACGCGCGAACGCTGTTTGTCGCAAGGCCCGAGATGTTCAGCGACGGCGCGACGCTCGAATGGCTCACCGCGCGCTGCGAGGGAATCGCGGACCATTTGCACATCAGCGATGGATCAACCATCAAGCTTCTGCCGGGCTACCGCAACCACGTCTTCTTTTACGGCCTCGGCCGCCGAGAAGACCGCGACGCTCTCGGGCGGTTGGAGACGCGGCTACCGGAGATCTTCGCCCAAGTGCATTCTCAAGTGAATACGGCGCTGAGCTTCCGTTGGAAAGACAAATTCGTTCAACCGCAAACCGTGGTTATGGGCGGACGCGGCGCCAATGCCGCGAGCTTTGAACTGCGTCGTTTCTTCCTCAATCGCCATACTCCGCAGGACAGTGCGGACCGCACATTGGATTTTGATCTTGTCGAACCGCGCGCATCTCGTTTCCGCGAACTACATTACATCCGCTTGACCGAACGCGGCCTGCGAGACGCGACCTGCGCGCGGGAGATCGCGGAGTTGACCGCGCGGTTGTTTATCGATCCCACGACATGCGCCATTTTCGTCGCGCCGCGTGTGGCGACCTCGCCGCGCGAGCGGCTGCGCGCACTTGCCGCGGCGTTGGTTGACGGCGGCGTCCATCTTCCTGAGGCCACCGTCCCGAACTTTTTGACGGCGACCGAGGATTTGCCGGCCGAGACGTTGGAGGCCATGTCCGATGTTCGGCGTCTGATTGTAGACGATGTCGATGATTTCTGGCGGAGCCCGCCGAGCTTCTATGAGACCTTCGAGAGCGTGACCGTCTACACGCGCCGCCAGCGCCATGATCCGATCGCCTTCCAACGCATGCTGAACCATGCCTACGGTGCGCACACGCTGATTGCGTGGTCGACAGATCGCGCGCGTCCGCGCTTTTAGCTGATCGGAACGGATGTGCCCCGCGAAAAACCTCGACTGACCGTGGACATCGCGACGCTGCTCGACGGGCAATGGACCGGCATACCCGTGTTCACGCGCCGGCTCATCAAGGCCTTGAAGCTGAGCAACGAGGTCGAGCTCGATTTCGCCCACGAATTGATGCGAATTCCCTCGTCGCAGGTGGAGTCGGCGCTAACGCTGGGAACCGGCGCTTTCCTGCGCGATACGATCGAGACCAGCTCACGCGTCGACGCTACGCTCGTCGACCGCGCGGCGCCGTTGTTTTATCCTTCAAACAAACTCCACCGCGTGCATCTCGCCCACGAGGCGAGCACGGTGCACGACCTCGGCACGCTCGTGATGCCTGAGAACCACGAAGCGGGCAATGTCGCGCATCACCTCGATCATTTCGAGGAGGAGCTTGAAACAGATGAGGCCGTGTTCTGCATTTCGCAGGCGACCCGCGCCACGCTGGTGACGGCGCTTCCCTCGGTCGCCGCCAAGACGCGCCTGATACCCCAGTACGTGGACTGGCCGGAGACGTTCCCCTGGCTCGAACGCAATCTGCCGAGGCTCCGCTTCGGCCGCTATGCCGTGGTTGTCGGCACCTTGGAGCCGCGCAAGAACCTCGGCCTGTTGTTGCGAGCCTTGGCGCTGCCGCGGGTCGCCGACTCCGACCTCCGGTTCATCGTCGTCGGCAAGAAGGGATGGCTGGTCGATTCCTTTCTTGATGCGTTGACCCCTGAGCAACGCGAGCGCGTAGTCTTCTCAGGCTTCGTCACCGAATTCGTCAAATATCGCCTGATCGCCAATGCCGAGTTCCTGGTCTACCCCTCGCTCTACGAAGGGTTTGGCATTCCCGCGCTGGAGGCGATGAGCCTCGGCAAACCCGTGCTGGCCGCCCGCAGCTCCAGTTTTCCCGAGGTCGTGGGAGACGCAGGCGTATATTTCGATCCGTTCTCCGAAGACGATTTCGCCGACGCACTGCATGAGATTTCCGACCCACGCAAACTAGCGGAGCTCGCGCCTCGGGCGATCGCGCAGAATGCGCAGTTCCATCCGGCGCGTATGGCCGCGCCGGTTGTCGAGTGGGCGACACTTGGTTGATCGCTTGGAACCGTCATTGCGAGCGGAGCGAAGCAATCCAGTGTGTGATCGACAACTCGCCGGATAGAGCAGCTGCGGCGGCGCCGTGGATTGCCGCGTCGCTTCGCTCCTCGCAATGACAATTCTACTCAAACGCGGAAGGCTCTAAAGCATCAATGCGAACGACTATTGCATGCGATATGCGTGTATGGTACCCGACGCCAATAGTCGCGCGGCGCTCTAAGACGCAGCGCTCGATAAGGCCTAGGGAGGAAAAATCGATGCAAATTGGCGCTCGTCGCGCGCTCAGCGCTTTGTCCGGATTGGTTGCTATTCTCGGCGCTTCGCTCGGCGCCGCCGAGGCCTCCAACACCAAGATCGCCTTGATTCCCGGCGGTCCGCACCCCTACTTCGCGCCATGGGAGCAAGCCGCAGCCGACGCGAAGCGAGACTTCGGCATCGGCGCCGTCGACTACAAAGTGCCGACGGAATGGAAGCTCAATCTACAAACCGAGTTGATCGAAAGCCTGATGTCGCAGGGCTACAACGCCTTCGGTATTTTCCCCGGCGACGCCGTCGGCATCAACTCTACGATCGAGGAGCTTTCGTCCAACAACGCGCCGGCTTTGGCCCTCGCGGGTTGTGCGCAGGATCCAACCAAAGCCGCCTTCTGCCTCGGCACCGACGTCTACAACTCCGCCTATCTCGGCACCAAAGCCTTGATCAAGGCGATGAACGGCAAGGGCAAGATCGTCCATCTCGCCGGCCTTCTGGTTGATCCCAATACCAAGCTGCGCATGGACGCGGTCGAGAAAGCCGTGAAAGAGACAAACGGCGCCGTGACACTGCTCCAGCACATCACCGATACGGATGCTCAAGAGGCGGCGGATCAGAAGATCAATGCGCTACTCGGCGCGCAGAAGGACCAGATCGACGGACTGGTCTCGACCGCCTACATTCCCTCGGTCGTCGCCGCCAAGTCGCTGCGCAATCTCGGCGACAAGCGCATCAAGCTGGTCGGCATCGACGACGACAAGATCGTCCTCGACGCGATCAAGGACGGCTTTGCCGCTGGCACGATGGCGCAGAATCCTTATGGCCAAGGTTATGTCGGCGCCTATGTGCTCGACTTGCTGGCGACCGGCGCCTGCAAGGTCAAGCCCGACGCGCCCTTCATCAAGACGCCGCAGACTGCGCGCTTTATCAACTCAGGCACGCTGCTGATCAGCGTCGACAATATCGGCTCCTACAAGGACGATCTGAAGAAGGTCACCAACGACATCCGCACCTCCTTCAAGACCAAATATCTGGACTGCAAATAGGCGAAAACGAACGCGCCGAATCGGAAGCGATCCGGCGCCGGCTCCGTCATGGCCGGGCGTCCCGGCCATCCACGCCGTGACGCGCGCTACAGGTTTCAGAATAAAGCAGCGTCTCCTGCAAAACAGGAGCGTTCGAGTTCTGAAGCCGACAAGCCGCGTCACGGCGTGGATGGCCGCGCACATGGCCGGCCATGACGCCAATAGAGACGATCACCCCCTATCTTGGCGCACGACGCCCTGCCCTACCCAACGCCAATATGAGCCTCGCAAACATGGAAATCCGCTCTGGGCGTCGCGCTTGTTCGCGGAACTGGCGGGCGCGGCGAGCCTCGCCGTGATCGTTATTGTGTTCTGGATCATCTTCGCGAGTTTGGCGCCGGGCTTCATTTCTCCGTTCAATCTGTTCGTCATCTCACGAACGCTCGCCATCGACATCGTCATCGGCTTCTCCACGATGGTCGTTCTCGCGACCGGCGGCATGAATCTCGCGATCGGTTCGATTGGCGTTTGCAGCGTCATGCTCGCCGGTTATCTCATACAGGTCCTCGGCGCGCCGACGCCGCTCGCTTTGATCTCAGCGCTGCTGCTGGGCGCGGGGCTCGGCTGGGTCAACGGCTTCGCTATCGTCCGCTCCGGCGTGAACGCCTTCATCATCACCTTGGCGAGCGCCAGCCTGTTTGAAGGCGGCATGCTGATCCTGAGCAAAGCCGTGATCTACGACACCTTGCCGCCATCGGTCGCGGCCTTCGGCCGCATGCGCTTGGGGCCCATCTCGCCGTTGTTGATCATCGCGCTGGGTATCGGCGCGGCGCTCATCGTACTGTTTCGCTTCACAGCTCAGGGCCGCGAAATCCTCGCCGCCGGCGCCAACGCCCGCGCCGCGGAGCTTTCCGGCGTGCCGGTCGGCAGGGCGATCATGATCGCTCATACTTTATCTGGGCTGCTGGCCGCCGCCGCCGGGATCATGCTGCTCAGCCGCCTCGGCGCGGCCATGCCGTCGATCGGGGCAGGATTGGTTGTTGCCCTCCTTTCTCGCGCCCGTCCTTGGCGGCGCGCTGCTCAGCGGCGGCGCGGTCTCCGTAGTGGGCGCGATGATCGGCGCATTGCTGGTCACAACCATTCGATCCGGCATGCTCGTGCTGCAGATCGGCAATTTCTGGCTTCAGCTTTTTCTCGGCCTCATGCTGCTGGTTGCGGTGCTGCTCGATCGCTATCGAACGGTCTACGCCGAGCGCCGCAGCCTCGGGCGGCGGACATGACCGCGACCAAGCGCTTCTTTTCGCTGGAATGGTCGATGCTGGCGGTCGCGATCGCGATCGGCGTCCTGGCGCTGTCGCTGCTCTCGCCGGCATTCTTGAGCGAATACAATCTCTATGTACTGCTGCGCTCGTTCTGCGTCGTGCTGGTCGTCGCGTTCGCGCAAATGCTGACGCTCGCGGTTGGCCAGCTCAATCTCGCGATCGGCGCGCTTGGCGGCCTCGTCGCCATCGTGGTCGGCGGCGCGATGGAGAAGCTCGGATTGCCGATTGGCGTCGCCATCGCGCTGGGGCTACTGCTGGGTGTCGTCGGCGGATGGTTGAACGGCGTCTTGATTGTTCGCACCGGCATCAACGGCTTCATCATCACGCTTGGCGACGGCGTCGGTCTTCACCGGGATCAACTTCGGCGTCACCAAGTCAATTCCCTTCTACAATCTGCCGCCAGCTGTTCGTGGCCTTCGGCGATCGCGCGATTTTGGCGCCTTGCCCTATCTGTTGATTCCGCCCGTGCTCTCGGCGTTGTTGCTCGCGGTTTTTCTCGCCCGCACGCGGCCGGGTCGCTATCTGCTGGCGGTCGGCGGCAATCCGCACGCGGCCGAGCTCTCCGGCATTCCGCGCGACCGCATCATCGTATTGGCGCACACGCTGTCCGGCCTGCTCGCGGCGATCGCCGCCATCCTCGCCGTCGCCCAGCTTGGATCGGCGCAGCCGACGATCGGCGCCGACTGGTTGCTGCACGTCCTTCGCCGCGCCGATCATCGGCGGCGCGGCCCTGACCGGCGGCCATATCTCGGTCGCCGCGACGACGCTCGCGGTGGTCCTGATCGTTCTGATTCAGAACGGCATGGTGCTGGCCAAGGTCGATCCCTATTGGGTGCAGTTTCTGCTCGGCGCCCTGATCCTCGCCGCGGTCGGGCTCAATCGCCTGGCGCGCCGTCCGCGCCGAGCGAGGTTAGGCCATGCGCTTGACCGTGGACAATATTGGCAAGAGCTTTCCCGGCGTGGTGGCGCTGGATGGCGTTTCATTCGAGGCGAGGCCAGGCGAAATCCATGCTTTGATGGGCGAAAACGGGGCCGGCAAGTCGACGCTGATCAAGATCGTCACCGGACTCTATCGCCCGGACCAGGGACGCCTGCTTATTGACGACCAGGCAGCCGACTTCTCATCGCCGCGCGACGCCATTGCCGCCGGCATTAGCGCGGTTCATCAAGAGCGCAATCTTATTCCGCGGTTCTCGGTCGGCGAGAATATGATGATCGAGAATCTGCCGACCCGTCGCGGGCTGGTCGACTACGACCAGGTCCACGTCGAGGCGCGGCGGTTTCTCGACATGATTGATCCTTCGATCAACACGCGAACGGAAGTGCGCCGGCTCTCCGTCGCGCAAATGCAGATCGTCGAGATCGCCAAAGCCTTATCGCTGGAAGCCGGAACCTTGTTGCTGGACGAGCCGACCGCCTCGATCACTGATCACGAGGCGCAGGCGCTTTTCGCCGTGCTCCGCCGTCTGAGAACCGAGGGCAAAGCGATCGTCTTCGTCAGCCACAAGCTCGAGGAGGTGATCGAGCTCTCCGACCGCGTCACGGTGCTACGTGACGGAAAGGTGGCGCTGGCGGGCGAGCCGATCGCTGCGATGAGCCGAGGGCGCATCGTGTCGGCGATGATTGGGCGCGAGGAGCGCGTCGCCGACATCGGAAGTCGAAAGCCGGGCTCGACGCCGGTCCTGGAGGCGAAAGGCGTCGCAACGTCGCTCGGCCACAACGACATCAGCTTCACGCTCCATCAAGGGGAAATTCTCGGGCTCTATGGGTTGGTTGGCTCCGGCCGCACGGAACTCGCGCGCGCATTGATTGGCGATGCGCGCATCCTCGCCGGCGAGATTAGACTGAAAGGCGTCCCCGTCTCGATCGCCGACATACCGAGCGCCGTTCGACGCCATCGCATCGGCTATATCTCCGAGGATCGGAAGAACGAGGGCCTGATTCTCTCGCACGCTATCCGCACAAATATCGCCATCACCGTGTGGCGGCGCATCGCCTCGCGTCTCGGCCTTCTCACTCGGGGCGCAGAGGATCGCGTCGCGGCGCCGCTCGCGCGCAAACTCGAGGTGCGCACGCCCTCGCTCGAAGAGGAGGTCGGCAAACTCTCCGGAGGCAACCAACAAAAAGTATCGATCGCCAAATGGCTCGCGGCAGGCGTCGACGTTCTGATTGTGGACGAGCCGACCGTCGGCGTCGACATCAAGACCAAGACCGCCATTCATGAATTGATTGGCGGAGATTACCCGCGACGGCGTTTCCGTCCTGCTGATTTCAAGCGACATGCCCGAGATGATCACGCTGGCCGACCGTATCCTGGTCATGCACGATTTTGCGCTGGTCGGCGAGATCGAAAACGAGCGGCGCTACGAAACCATGAGCGAACGGATCATGAGCTTCATTCACGCGCGGCGGGATGAACGAATCGCTTAAGCGGAGGCGAGACATGGCTCAGACCGATCGCGCTCAGATCGTGAGGGTTGGTCCACAGTCCGCCGACCGCCGTCATGACCGGGCTTGTCCCGGTCATCCACGTCGGGACGTTCGACACAGGGCGAAGAATTGGGAACCGTCGGTTACAACCAAGAGGGTTTGAGTTCTGAAACAGTCGCGTCATGTCACGACGTGGATGCCCGGCACGAGGCCGGGCATGACGCCGAAAGCGTCGTGTGAACTCCCTAACTTAGCGCCTGTGAGGCACGCGGCCATGACGGAAGTTGTTGCTAAAGACGAGAGGCGCGAAGCCGGCGCGAACAATCTGCCGCTCTATGAGGCGATCTATCGCGTGCTTCATCAGCACATCATCGAGGGGACGCTGCCACAGGGATTGGTGATTGGCGAAGCGGCCGTCGCGCGCGCCTTTCAAGCCGGCCGCATCCCCGCCGGCGCCGCGCTGCGGAGGCTCAAAATCGAAGGCCTGCTGCGCGACTATTCCGGACGCGGCTTGATTGTCGGCGCCGAGGCCGCCCCGCTCAGGGTTGATCTCTTCGAGGCAGGTCTGACAGTGCCGCCGCCCGCGGGTCTGCATCGCGCAGCCCGAAACCTTCGCCTCAGACTCTATCCCGAGGTTGAACATATCGTCGCCTATCACCTGTCCTACGGTCGGTTTCTACTCAACGAAAGTTTGCTCGCCGAGCACTACGACGTCAGCCGAACGGTCGCGCACGAGATTGTCACTCAGCTCGACCGCGTCGGCCTCGTTCAACAGGATCGCAACCGGCGCTGGTACGCGGGACCGCTGACGGCCAATCTGATGCGCGAGCATTTTGAATTGCGCGGGTTGCTCGAGCCGGTCGCGCTTCATCAGGCCTTTCCCCATCTCCAACGCGCCGAGCTCGAAAAGAAGGTGGCGCGCATCCGCGGCGTGCAGGCCGGTCAGCGAACGCCCGCCAAGCTGGAGCGCCTGGAGTGTGATTTGCATATCGACACCGTGCTTCGCTGCTCGAACACGCGCCTGAGCGAAGCCATAAAGCGCAGTCAATTGCCGCTATTGGCGACACACGACATTTTCCAACGCCATCACGACGCCGATGAGGTCGAGACTATGCTCACCGAGCATCTCACGATCTTTCGACATCTCATTGCCGACGAACCCGACAAAGCGCGGGTCGCGCTGGAGCGACACTTGCAGCGCTCGATCGAGCCCAACGTCCGAAACCTTGCCGCCCTCGGACCGCTGCCGGCGTCGCGACGAACGCCTTATTTGATCGCAACGGACTAGAGTTCTGGAGCGTCGGCGTCCAAGCCGAGGTCTGGGCCAAGACGTCGGCCTGGAGGCCGACGCTCCGACGCACGCCGCGCCGGATGTAGCCGCGGTCGTTGACCGCGGTCGCCGTGTGAGCGTCGTTATCCCGGAGTATTCGATCACGGCGCCGCCGCGGTCATCGACCGCGGCCACAAGGCGCCGGTTCTCGCGCGGAGCACTCAACCCGTTGCCAGCGAACGCCGGCGACCTGTCCTACCGCTGCAGCCTCACCCCCAGCAGCACCGTATCCGACGGTATAGCTCGACCCCGGCAGGTTCGACACCAGCTTCTGATGCATGCGCGCTCGCCTTCAGCACGACGTCGCGCGACAGGTGGTACTCCGCGGTTCCCCCGATCGTGTAGGTGCTGGTCGTGCTGATCGTCGCCGACATAGTCGTCGGTCGAGAGCCCGGCGTTGACGCCCGAGCTTCACCCGCTCGGTCAGCGCATGGTCGATGTTGATCGTGTAGCTGCGGTTGATGTCGGCGGAGGCGCCGGAGACGACGGCGTCCTGCAGCAGCGTCCCCGTCCTCAGCGTGACCGTCGTCAGCGGCGTCACCGACCAGATCAGCGAGGCGTCGAACAGCGGCGCGCCGACGTCGGGCAGGCGCGGGTCGCGATATTCGCGCACGCCATAGCCGAGGCTCGCCTCGCCCTTCAGCATCTCCGAGATGTTAGCGTCACGCCGCGCCTTGCCCGCGACGCCGTCGGAGGCGCGATCGTAGCCGTCGGCATCGATGTGCGAATCGTAGTCGCGCACGTCGCCGTCGATCTCAGCGAAAGGCTGCACCGCCTCGCTGAGACGATAGCCCGCCCTCAGCTTCAGCCCATAGTCGGTGTAATCGTCCGGTCGAGAGCTCGCCGCCCTGGTATTGCACGCGGTCGACCGTCCCATGCAGCCCGATCGAGAGATCGCCGAACTTGTTGATCGCGCCCGGCGGTCGCGCCATAGGTCGAAACCTGGGTCAGCGTACTCGGAGGTCGCCCCGCCGAGGCCGAGCTGCGAATTGGTCTCGGTGGCGACGTTGAACCGCCCTTCGGTGTCGAACGAAAGGTCGCGCGAGACATCGAAGCGATAGTCGACCTGACCCGAGCCATAGGGCGCGCTGGCGCCCGGCGTCTGGAAATATTCGTTGTAGCCGAGCTTGGCCTGCCCGGTCAGTTCGTTGCGGCTCCAGTTCGATTGCAGGCCAACGCCGATCTCGGTGGTGGAAAGCGCCGAGCCCTTGGCCGCGTTCGCCGCGCCGAACGGATTGCTGGCGTAGCCGGCGTCCTCCTCGATATAGGGCGTCAGCTTGAGATTGCCGACATAGAGGCCGACCGGGTCGAACGGCTTGTCTTCGCGCTTGATGATCCGCCGCGCCGGCGGCGGCGGCAGCGCGGCGACCGTCGGGGCGGGCGGCGCGATCGACGAGGTCCTCGCCCCGCTTGAGGCCCAGCCGTTCGGCGCGCCGGTAGGGCTGCAGCGGCGGCAAATCGCCGCGCTTGCGCGCCTGTCGGGCTTTCGGCGTGCGGCGTAGGGCGCGGCGGGGTTTGCGCCAGGTCGGGCAGCGCGTCGGCGGGATTGTCGGAGGGCAGCGCGGCGGGAGCGTCGCCGGTCCGCAAGGCCGGATCGGAGACGGGTCGTCCGGAGCGCGTCTGCGCGAAGGCCGGCGCGAGCGCAAACAGCACCGCCGCGGCGGCGCCTGCCCATCTGCCGAGGTTCAGCGACACCGACGCCCTCTCGCGCCGCGCACAGATGGCGACGTCGCCATCTTGGGTAAGGCGGGCATGGTTAATGTGCGCTTAATTCGCGATTGCGCGCGCAGCGTGATAGAGCGGAGCGGATAATTCGCGATCCCTCCAAGGCGGCGCCGGCGGCGCTGCGCGCCGTCGCCATCGAACGCAAGGGGCTTCTCGCGCTGGAGGAGGCGCTCGCGACGCCCGGCGAGGGTTCGCTTGCGGAAGCCTTCGAGCAGGCGATCGCCATGCTGCTGGCCTCGCCCGGCCGCGCGATCGTCACCGGCATCGGCAAGTCCGGCCATATCGCCCGCAAGGTCGCCGCGACGCTGGCCTCGACCGGCCAGCCCGCGGTCTTCGTGCATCCCGCCGAGGCGAGCCACGGCGATCTCGGCATGGTGCAGAACGGCGACGTGGTGCTGGCGCTCTCCTGGTCCGGCGAGAGCATGGAACTCGCCGCGATCGTCACCTACGCCAAGCGCTTCAAGATCCCGCTGATCGCCATGACCTCGCAGCGCGACAGCGCGCTCGGCCGGGAGGCCGACGTCGTGCCTGTGCCTGCCGGTCGCGCAGGAAGCCTGCCCGAACGGCCTCGCGCCGACGACCTCGACCACCATGCAGCTCGCGCTCGGCGACGCGCTGGCGATGGCGCTGCTGGAGGCGAAGGGTTTCTCGGCGCGCGACTTCCGCGACCTGCATCCCGGCGGCAAGCTCGGCGCGAAGCTGGCCTTCGTGCGCGACATCATGCATCGGGGCGACGCCATCCCGCGCATCGAGGTCGGCGCGCCGATGGCGCAGGCGATCGTCGAGATGACGTCGAAGGGTTTCGGCTGCGTCGGCGTGTTCGAGGCGGACGGCGCGCTCGCCGGGCTCATCACCGACGGCGACCTGCGCCGGCACCTGCGCAAGAATCTCGGGCTGGACACGCCGGTCGAAGCAGGTGATGACGCGCCGTCCGCGCGTGATCGCGCCCGGACGCGCTGGTGGCGGAGGCGCTGGAGGCGATCAGCCACAAGATTTCGAATCTGCTGGTGGTGGAGCGCGGGCGAGGTCGTCGGGATCGTGCATTTCCACGACCTGCTGCGGCTCGGCGCGGCGTGACGATTCTTGCGTTGGCCGGAGGCCTGTGGCAAAAGCCGCGCCGCGAAAGCTGCCGTAGCTCAGTGGTAGAGCACTCCCTTGGTAAGGGAGAGGTCGAGAGTTCAATCCTCTCTGGCAGCACCAGAAAAAATCCAGCATAATCAAAAAGATACAGCGGGTAACGCCAGCAACTTATTTGGCGTCTCCGGGCCGTTGAACCCGGAAATGATACATCGCTCAATTCCTGTGGATTTGCCGCCCAACCCGCCATCGACCATCATAAACAATCACATTCTCGCAAGGAGCTACGGCGAGAACCTGATCGCCTTTGGCGAAGGCGGTCGGCCGATACTTAATATGGACGGCTACCTCATCGCCCCGTTGGAGGCGTTCTCCCCGAAGCAGCTTAGCAAGGTGCGGAAGCGCGTCGCCAAGCTGCGGCAGGCGGCCTTGAAGGTGGCGGCATGAGTGGCCGCTTGATCCTCATCTGCGCCGCCATCGGCCTCGCCCTCGGCCTCATCCTGCCCGGACATTCGGATCGCGGATGCGCCGCGGCGAACGATGCGACCTTCTGGCGCGCCGAGGCGATGCGCGCATACGCGGGAGAGAAGCCGTGAGCGATTTCGGAAGCCGAACGGACGTCAAGCGGACCCGCAAGCTGCACGGCTGCTACCACTGCGAGCGCGATATCGCGATCGGCTCGCCAGCCGTCGTCATGAGCGGATCGTACTTCGGCGATTTCTACAGCGAGTACGAGCATCTTGAGTGCGAGGTCGCGGCGTTCGCCTACGCGCAGATGACCGGCCTTTGGGGCGAGGAGTTCACCCGCATCGCTGATCTCGACGAGCCGTCCGACATGGAATGGCTGATCGCCGAGCATCCGGCCGTCGCGGAGCGCATCCGAGCCGCCGAGAGGATCGAGGCCCGCAAGTCAGCCGATCGCGCTTGGCGCGCCATGTCCGAAGCCAGTCGGGGAAAGCAGCGTGAGCGCGCCCGTCCAAGTCTACGACATCACCGTCAGCGGCTTCCCCGACGTGGCGCACTACAGCGCGAGATCGCCGTCTAAGGCGCGCTATCAGGCGTGGCTCGACTTCAGCGGCGTCTCGACTCGCGCGACTACTCTTTCAAAGACTTCGCCAGCCGGAACTCAGTTCAAGCTCGCGGTCGGCGGGACAGCGCCGAGACGCATCCTCGTTTGCGGCAAGCCGGCGACCGAGGCGGTCCGGAGCGACGGCCATACAATTCGGTTCATCTACGACGGGTCGGACGTCGTCATGCGCGCCCATCACAGCGAGGTAGCCCCGATATGAAGATCAAAATTCCTGAGGCGCCACGGACGTCGAAGCATACATGATCGGCGCGGTTGGCGGTTGGTCCGGCGTATCATTCGAGTTCGTCAGCGCCTCCGGCGAAAAGGTCGGCAGTCTCGTCCAATTTTACGCGGGTGGCGGCCGAGGCGGCGTCGATATCAGCGGCAAGGGCGGCGGCGCCGTTCGCGCGGAGCCCGGCGAGACTGCGATCGTCGGCTCGTCGCAGGGGCACGACAAGGGATGCGCTTGCTGGGCCTGCCGCGGGGGCATGAGCGGCCTCCCCGCTCGATACCGGCGCCGGCGGCGGCGGAAGTGCGCCCCGGCCGACACGACGGTCGCCTGCGTCCACTACGTCGGCTTCCGCGGCGACGAATACGGCCGGGCTCGGCGGCTATGGGGCGGCCCGGCCTTCATCCATCGGAAATGGGATCGGCGCGCGCAACGCGACGTCGGCCCCGACGATCTCGTGATCTTCGCGACGGGCGACGAGCATCAGCCCTTGGCGCAATTCAATGGAGAGGACTTGGACGAGCGATGGCTATCGACCCCTGCCTGAGAAAGTTCCTCCGCGACAATCGCCGCATGCGCGAGGCGCTGGAATCGTGCGGCCGTCGCTGGTCGATCGGGCGGACAACCCGCCACATCACGAAATCGATATCGAGGGGGTTGGATTCGTCATGTTCCCCTCGACGGGCTCGCGCTGTTCGCGAGCCGATCGCAACTACCGGCGGGAGGTCTGCCGGGTTCTGCGGGCCGATCCGCGCATTCACGCAAAGGAAGCAGCATAATGGGTGAGATACGAACACGCCGAGCGGGACGCTCTTCAGCGCCAGAACAGCGATCTTCTCGTGGCGAACAGTCTCACCTCAAGCGCGCCAGGGAAGCCGAGGACGAAGTCGGCCGCTTGTCCCGCGAAAACGACAAGCTCGACTTGGAGATCACGAGGCTGAACGCTCAGCTTTGCGGAGGGCATCACGGATGAATGAGCTTCAGCTTAATGCCAGTGCGGACATGGCCGCCTTACGGAACGCGAACGCTCGCCAAGGCCGCATATCTTCCCGTTCGCCGGCAAACAATATGTGGTCGACCATTGGGGCTCGCTATCTCTCTACGAGGGCGACCGTACCATTTCCGTGATCCACGATTGGCCCCTCGAACATCGCGTCGCGGCGCGCCTCGGCCGCATCCGGCAAGAGCGCCCTAAAATCTCGGCCCATTTACCCCCCGTCAGGTGAGAGCGAATGGCAGGTGCTCGAATGATCGAGCGCCCTCGCAAGCTTCTCTTCCTCGGCCACTCGCCGCGGACCTTCGTGGCGGAGTACCGCAGCGATCCCACGTTCGCCTGCACCTCGAACGGGCGCTTCTTCATCAAGGATGGCGAGGCGTTCCTCGTCCACGACCTGAAGTCGGCCCAGCGCCTCGGCGGCGTCGACTTCATACCATACAACGTTGGGCACGGGCCGATCGAGCTTGACGATCATACGCGGGCATTCGCGCTCTCCCGCGTCCGGTGGGTTGTCGACGCGTGACCCGAGTTCATCCGCCCTCTGATACCGCGGACCTCGCGCGCAACTTTACGCGAGGGCGCTGGCATTTCGTCACTCTTGGCGGTAGAACAAGACCGCTTGCGTATTGGTGCAAGCGGTACAGCCTCAATCACGGCGTCGTTCTCGATCGAATAGCGCAAGGTTGGACGGCATGGGACGCGCTAAACACACCGACCGAATTTAGGATACCGGGGAAAACGGGAGACGTCCATTGTTTCGGGCAACTACTGCTATCGCCGCAAGCTTCTTCGCGTTGGCGCCGATCAGCGCGCAAGCCTTGCAGATGGATCAGACCGGGGCGCTGGCGCTCCTCGCCGGCTTTATGCGTGACGCCAAGCTATGCCTGGATAATGTCCTCGGGATGGATGACTGAGGTTGTCGGATATTACCTAAATGCCGGAGAAGAAACGCCGAATCCATTTGTGATCGACGAAGCCACTGTCAAGCTTCGGAAAATGCGCGAGCAGATTGGAATCGACAAGTGGTGTCAGCTATTCACCGCTGAAATGACCGCGATTCACGTTTCGCTGAGTGCGCAGGCAAATAAAAAATAACATTCGACCAGGCATCGCGCCAGGCATTACGCCTCGTGATTGCAGGAACGCTCCTGCAAGGGGGAGGGGCAAATGTCCGGTCGAACGCTGGTAAATATTTCGAGCAACACGATTCACAGGAACGTCACCGACGCCGACGATCAATTCGACGTCCTCGGAAACATCGGCCTTGTCTTGCGTGCAATGGCACGCTTACCGACGACCTTCTCAGCGGCGCGGGCCTCGTGCGCAACGCGGGGTCAACGACGATCGACAAAACCCTCACCCTCGACGACACCGTTACCTTCGCCAACGCAAGCGCGGTGACGCAAAACGACACGACCCTACAGATCGGAGAGGTGGCGACCGACGCGGCGACCGCGCGCAACGACGGCGGCGCAACCTGGACTCTCTCCGGCGATTCGCAGATTGCGAGTGCTGGCGCATCCGAGTTCGTCAACCTGGGGATACTTC
>CAWADL010000002.1:0-82600 GCA_963780825.1 uncultured Pseudomonadota bacterium
CACAAGCAACAAACGAAACAACAGTATCGATATCAATCATTCGAGCAATAAACAAACAATGAAAATGTTACAATACATAGCATCCCATCCCAACTCATTCAAACAATCACTGAAAAAAATACCAATCATCGATATCATGACAATGCGAATATTGGCAACACGCATTCCCAACAATAAGATCAAACATTTGGTCAAGCAACGAATCGATACTCATCTCAATCATCGTTATAATATCAAATCAATTCCTAATCTCATTATGCGAATACCGTATCACCATCATCATAATAGGAAATACATTCTCAAGCTCGCCATTGACATCATCAACAACTACAATCTGCCACCACAACTACATCAACACCTGAAGGATCATATGCGAATTGTATATCTCAAGAGAAGAAACTTGAAACAGATATTAACCAACCACATCAACACAGCGAAAAAGTTTTCATTGACGAACTTATCTATCACCTGTCAATGTTCATACATCAACACACATATAGCATTACATAATAACGACCATACTCTTAATCATCAACAAGCATTACAACCACATCTTCACCATATATTTCGTCCAAACCAAATGAAAATGTGTTCCATACTCAATCAAAATAGTAAGAATATACCTTTCCCATCATTGATTAATATTCGAAGTGAACTACAGCGGCGGTTCTGCTTTTGTTCGTCCATTAACAACTATTCAACAGCATATGATGGAACACCGCTATCCTTATCATCTTCCTTTCAACCGTCAATCGATAACGAAAACCGTCCAACGCAACAATTTTAGAGCACATATCTACTTTCAACACACGCAATACAACAACACTAACACTAATCATAATGGAATCCTATTATTAAGTGATGTGTTGAAAGTTCAATCATTATTAGCGAACACTGTTACATGTCCACTTGATAAAAATGATGGTATGTTAGTGTGTATGTGTCCTATGTATTATCAATTAGGTTTGCAGAAGATGTTTGTTGATGATCAACATTACGTTCAGCAATCAACAACAATTGAACATATATTATTGCGTTGGAGTACGATATATACTAAAAAGAAGTGGAATCGAATAACATCATGGAAGCTGAATGGTTCATTACCGTACGTATATATATTACCAAAGGAGAAAGACTTAGCTAAGTTTAGACCTATTATGAGTTACGTGCGACACCCAATGCGATCACTATTCAACTGACTGGATAAGCGCGACTATTTATGCTGTAGATATACCATCACACGTTCAACATTTTGCTTTGTTAAAAATCAATGAATTAGTTTCCAAGGTTAATGGATCCAGTCACATCTGATCCATCAGTTTCAACATCCAGCACTATTAATTGCATCAATGGATATTAAGTACATGTACACGAATTTGAGTCATCAGTCAATCAGAAGACCTATTCGATGGTTAATCGAAGTTGGCCGGGATGATAGACGAAGGTCAATACACTACAATACTATTTCCATCCATCGTTGAAACGTAGTGACGTTCATTTTGGACGCAATTACAATAATATTGCATATGTTACAATCAATGTCACCACTTTACTTGATGTTGTTGATTTCGATCTCGATCAATGCATATTCACCATCGGTGATATCATATCGAAACAAGTGGATGGCATACCAATGGGGGGCTACTTGTCAGCAATAATGGCCATCGTTACATGTTCATACTCAGAATACCAATTTCACTCAACCCTTGGTGTAGATGTGATGTATATTAGGGCAATTCGTTATATGGATGATCTCAATACCTTCATCGTGTACGACAGCCAATCACTAGCCAGCTATGAGTATGCAAAGAAACTTCAACATCAAATGATCCACACAGCTATTACTCCACGCTAGAACTCGAAACCCAACCTATCAATGACAATCAATACCTATATTTGGAAGCTAATATCAACATTAGCAACATCAATGACATCACCGTATTCCCACTTCGCAAGAACTACCAATCCATCATCACAACCAATCAACAGAAAAATATTCAAATTCCAACACTATACATACTCATATAGTAGTGCTCATGCCAAGCGTGGCGCGATCATCGGTACCATACACAGGTTAATCAGAAACAGTAACAACAACATACTGTCTATTCATCGCACTCAACCAACTATACATCGAACTTGCCACATTATCATACTCACTCAGGTGCTATACTCAGGCGTTACATCACGTGTACACAACAACAAATAACATCATCATCCAATGCGCATTACAATTTCTATTACTAATATGAATGATGCTATAATAGTATGTTCACATATATAGTTGATAACAGATATTAGTTTTAGTAATGTTGTACCCGATCACACTTAAATGCGTTTTTCATCATTCATGATTGCAACATCAATCGACATCCCTCACCACCAATGAACAAATCCCCACTCAATGAAACATCAATGCATCCAATCCCATCCTCCAATCATTCATGATAATTTCAACCATGCATGTCAGCTCTAATCAATATCATGCAATACATCTTTGACAATCAGCTAAGCCACTCCCATTATTCCATCAACAACACCCGATAATTGAATCAACTCCTGAATCAGCTGGCATCATGACACAATCAATTAACGATCAATCCGTCATCCACCCATACCATATACATCCAATATATTTCTATGTTTCGGGATTGAAATAATATCCCATCGTTATCTGATCTTTCGTCATTGTTTTTTGGATTTTTATTGTGTGACATGTGCTATGCGATTCTTTCCGTTACATGTCTGTTTGAATGTCATTGCACTGTTCACAATTCAAATCGCATATCTATATTGTGTAAAGCTATGATAGCTGTAGTACTATTGTAAATACCATCGTGGTTTCTAAAGACCACTTACACAACAATACTATTAAAACAATATTCCATCAATGTTTATCAATTAGCATAAGATCAATCAAAATAATATATTATGTATTTGAGGTAAAAGGGAAATATTGCAAATTATTAATTACAAATGATGGTACTAAAGATATACTAATTAGTAAGGGTAGGGAAGTGGCTACGGCTACCTATCTACTCTGACCTAAACCCAATACTATTCCTGCTGCTCACTCCACTCCTCATGCCATCAGTTCATTGTTTCTTTCTAATCATACATCTACAACTTCTGCCCAATCCGATTCTAATCTATTCACTGCAACATCTTTCGATACCCACACTTCAAAGTCTGTACCTGTAAAAAGCAATAACAAATGTAACAATGCTAATAATGTAAGTGAATCTAATCCACCTGCTACATTACTCAATACATTTGAATCTAATCCATCTGCTACATTACTCAATACATTTGATTCTAATCCATTTGCTACATTATCTAACCCATTTCATCATTGCTCATCTGTATCAAATTCTATTGATTTTGATGCAGCAAACTTCTCATATTTAGCTCAAACCTCAAATAATTATAATCCAAATGAGTTCATTCCTTCCGCCATCAAGTATCTTTTCGATAACTTTCCCTCGTTCAAATTTGCTGTTAGTCTTATCATGCGCCCTGCTCATAACAATGTAATCGCCGTAACTGATGTTCATTCATCGGTTAGTTTTCATTTCACCGTTCATTCTGATTTTACATGTGACATCTCATTCAATCATATTCCTATCCGATATTTCTATTTCACTCTACATTCAAGTTCACTAAGACCATAACATTCATTCGCTAAGACTATCTTGTTCGCGTTGCGAAGGGTCATTATAGCGTAGCTTCTGTTCCTGCTTCTCCATCAACTGTCACACATCAACATCAACTGCTTACACCCCGGCGCGCGATAACACTATAACCCAATCTACAACTAATTCATCTCCAATCCTCACATCACACCATACTACTACCCAATCCACAACTAATTCACCTCCAACTAATTCACTTCCAACTAATTCACCTCCAACCCACACACTACATCATACTACTCATTTTTCTCCAACCGCTATTGTTGATCTCCCTCATAGTACAAGTAGTAATATAACCCCTACTTCTACTTCAGCAATATCCACTAATCATTTGAACAATGAATCCAAATGTTTCACAGTTAGTACGGATACTAAACCTCATTCTCTATGGGATTATTCTTTAACCGATGTTGATTCTGTCAATGGTCGAACAGTTAATGGTAAATCCAATGTGTCAGTTAATGATGTGCATGGTATTCACCGTTTGCTGCGAGTTCATTGCCCACAAGTGATGTTGCATCTTCCCCTATTATTGCATCGACTAGCTCATTGACTGGATCTTGTTCATCTAACGCTGAATGCATATCAAATGATAGAAGTCCATCCGTTTCTTCTTTTAATATACCTGACGATATTCGCAAAACCATTCTCGATGCATTGCCTCATCACATCTCAATGGTGCAACGTCAATATTTATTAACGTTAATGTCAAAATACTGTTGTAGCGGGTCTTTGTACAATTTATCCCATAAATAACATACATATATAGTTTATATAACCATAATCTTAAAAGTGTTCTTTTATGCATTATTAGATATTTGTAACCGTTTCTGTCGGTTTCTTTGTTCATTCTATTAAAACACTCTTTTAGGATCCTAGTGTTGATTGATTGACGATGTTGATTGATTGATTGATGTTGATTGTTGACAACACGATACTCACCCACTCCTCACTCAACTATACTATACTATTCATGATTGTGATCACTGACATATCATTATGATTGTATTGATCGAATGATTGTATTGACTGATGGATTGATTGATGGTGTTGATTGATTGATGATGTTGATTGATTGATTGATGTTAATTGATTGATTGATGTTCGATGTATCAATCATCAGTATTATGATTTTGATTGTCGTTTGTTGTTGATTGGCATAGCAGAAGCGGTTGTAGTAGTGTTGATGTTCTTCCAATACTCTTTCACCACATTGTCGTCAAAGAAGTTGTTCTGTGGCTCCCAAGTATTACTTTCATCACCATAACCTTTCCATTTAGTTAAATATATATAGTTGCCAGCTTCGCCTTTATGACCAATAATGCGTTCGACCTCATATATGTTATCAGTATTAACTTTACTTCTCTTCTTTGATAACACCTTCAATTGATCCAATGTTACGTGATGATCGAGGATATCGCCAGCACCATCTCGTAATGCATATGTACCATTTCGTGTTCTTCTAATAACTGTGTATGGACCAATGTACTTTGGTTCAAATTTGTTAATTCTTTTAGGATCATTGTACATTACAGTTGATCCAGCAGGTAAACCACTCACTACCACTCTTCTCTTCTTATTAATAGCTTCTATCATCTGTTCCTTCTTACTCAATACACGACTATTAACAGCAGGATAGATGATTGATAATAATTTATGTTGATGTTCAACCCAATCACGTTCATCACCTTTAATATCATCAACATTCACGTTCGAATAGTTTTGTAATTCATTACCATCACGTCCAAACATCAATGCAAATGGTGATGAACCTGTTAATTGTGTTATGCGTCTGTTGAATGTTAGTTGTGCAAACTCCACGAACATTGGCCACAATTGGTACGTACCATTCAACATCTTTTTAATCACACTCATAATTGTTCCAATACTACGCTCCACTTTGCCGTCACATCGTGGATTGTAGGGCGTTATTAATCTATGATCAACGTTGATTAATTTAGTTAAAGACTGAATGACTTGGTTGACAAACTCTGTCCCATTATCACTTTGTATAATTTTAGGTACACCAAACAGGGCGAAGATTGACCACAGCTCTTTCGCAACCCGCTCCATTGTGTTAGAAGGTAAGGCACGCAATATAATATACCCCGTAAACACATCAATCACCACTAATAACACTTTCATACCATCGGCAGACTCCGGCAGATGTACCGACGTGTCTATCTGTATGTGTGACCAGGGTTCACTAGCAGTGATGTATTGCGAAGGGTGATATCCCGCCGAGGTAACAGTATATTTAATACACGCATCACACCTAATCAATTCATCTTGTATATCCCTTCTCATACCAGACCAACTAATATTTCTGCTCTTTAATTTATTCATAATGGCATCACGTCCAAAATGACCTAAACTGTGCTCTGTTTGTATTAATTTGATACGTTGTTCTTTTGTTAGCTGAGTTTCAGCAGCTACCTCCTCCCCCATCAAATCCATCCCCCTTACCGCAACATCCTCCAACACTTGATCACGAGTTTTAGCATCAGCTTCGATTCTAATACCGTCTCCAATGTTAGGGACACCCCACGTACGTCCTCGGTATGTTGATACGTACATGCGGGATAGCATATCAGGTAAAATATTTAATACCCCTTCACGATATCTAATTTCAAATTTATAATCTAATATAACATCCAGCCACTGCTGCAATGCCACGCATAAGTTTGTAGATTGAAATAGATACGTCAGCGGTTTGTGGTCCGTGTATAATACCGTATCCACTCTTCCCCACACATATGAATGAAATTTACGTAAGGAGTATATCACTCCGTACAACTCCTTCTTGTATACACTATAATTCTGTTGTGATGGGTTTAATTTCTTTGAACAGATTGCTACTATGTTATTCGGCGTAATATTTCCATCATCACCGGGTTGAGGTTGGTATAATACTCCACCTACACCCAAGTTGGATGCATCGCACGCTATATAAAACGCTTTGTTGTAATCTGGGTACGCCAGTAATGGAGCTGACGCGAATGCGTTCTTCACCACAGCGAAACTCTCTTTCAATTCATCTGTCCATTGTATTTGTTTATGATGTTTAATCGCTTCCAAAGGTGCTGTTAGGTCTGCGATGTGGCGTACATGTTGACGAACAAACGTAATGAGTCCCAGGAAGGACTGGAGTCCAGCGCCTGTCGCAGGTAACTCCCAATCCATAATAGTACGTAATTTATTCTCTTCTATAGATATACCAGACCTATTGATAACATGTCCGAGACACTTCATAGTACTTTGACCAAGCTTGAGTGCTGACCTTTTTAATTTCAAATTATACTGGTTGCAGCGCGCCACGATTGCTTTCGCATGCATCTCATGTTCTTCCCAACTTGTTGATCCGAATGGAAGATTGTCGATGAACGGAAGGACAAAACGTGAGATCGCTAAATATCTTACTTATATTGCGTTGAAAATGACTTGGTAGATTGGTTAGGCCGAATGGAGCTCCCACGAACACGTATTGCTGCCTATTCCAGGTAAAAGCAGTATATTTTTTCGAATCCTTATGTAAAGCGAATTGTAGATACGCTTCTGATAAGTCGAACTCTCCATAGATGTTCTTCCCTCCGAACGTTGTTAATATATCGTTGACATAGGGCAAAGGGAACCGATCCTCTATCAATAAAGCTTCATTCAAAGCTCGGGTATCCAAACACACTCTAGAACCCACTATCTCCCCTTCACTATTCTTCTTCGGAACCACTAACAAAGGATTGTTATAGTTACAATTGTTTGGCGCAGGTTCAATTCTCTTCTCTGCTAACCACCTATTCACTATATCATTGATAACCGGTTCTACGGTTAATGGAAGTTTGTATTGTTTTCTATACAGGTTTTTGGATGGATCCACAACTAACACCACCTCGGACTCCGGTAAGTTACAAAATCCAGTCAGAGCTTCGTTAATATCTAATAACTCACTCAATGATGCTGTCACTAATTCACGTTTATGTTTGTATTCTTTCTCTAGAATTGGATCTGTGATCATAATTGGCTTCGACGGTTTCTCTTCTTCAGGTATAATATTATCATCCAACTCCTCTAATACACTAACTTTCAATACGTCTAATCCAACTTCATCATACCCATTTATAGATACACTACCCAATTTAGCATTTGCATCTTTCTTTATACCAGTATAAACGTTAATATATTGAGCTGGCACACCCTGTTGTTCATCGAATATCGTCCACATAAGGTCCATTCCCAATAGAAATTTATACTCACTATGGAGTGTTGCTACCTCAAAGCTGTGTTGATACTTCTTTGTACTAGGTAGTCCGGATGTTTGATGTTGCGAGCCATAGAGGGCCGTGACTTCCAGAGTTGGGGTTGTCCCATGTCTTGGCACGGTAAGATCATTTACAGCCAACCTCAGCACACCTTTACCTTCTGTAATTGGTATACCTAATTCTTGTGCCCACTTTAAATCCATAATAGATCGGGTACAACCTGTGTCGACACATACTCCGGCTTGGTTACTACCATTGACACCATTGATCACGAAGACTAATCCTCTTATCAATGTATCTGTTGTTGCTGCTAGGACGGGACCTAACTCAGATTCCAATCGGGTAACTCCACGTGTATCCACCTCTAAACCATCTCCATCCTCGCACTCAACATCCATTCTTCGCACTTCTGGAGACGTAGTTGGGGCAGCAGTTTTTGCAGCGGCACGGGTAAGAGGAGGGATTGGCTGGGAAGGATGATTTCGCGGTTTGTATGTAGCAGTATTCTTTGATGGACAATCCGGACTCTTATGTCCGAACTCGTGGCAAGTATAACACTTGACCTGACCTGACGTAGTTGATGTGTTTGTGGTTGTATTGGGTGGTTTGGTAGGTGTGGATTTCTCATCTGAACGTCGTTTTGATGATATTCGGCATTCGCTAGTTGAGTGGTTAGACAGGTGTGGATGATTTATGCAGAACTTTCTCCCATTCGTCGAAGTTGTCGTCGAGGTTGAAGAGGAGTTGTTCGCGTGGTGCTTTGTCTGTACTTCTGATTGAACGGGTACATAACTATCAGCTGCGTATTCAATACAAATGTTCTGGATCTCAGTTAACGTATAAGGTTTGAATGTAGTTCCAGTTTGCACAGCATTTCTTTTACCAACATTTGTATCATTTCGATAACGCACATGTAATTTTTGATCCACTTTCAATAAAAAATCCTTTTGTAATCTCTCTTCATCATAATGCAATTCTTCAGCCAACGCATTGAAGCGGTCAATGAATTCTTGTACACTTTCATTTTTGCGTTGTTTCATATCTTGCCACTGTATTTGTATTTGTAATTCGTAGTCAGCATTGCGGAAATGAGATATGAATGATGTTTTGGCAGCGGACCACTCAAGCCCAGGTAATATAATATTCTTACTCACCCAATCTTTACTACTCGTACTCTCTAATACCATCAAAAACACTTTTGGCCAATACATTTCATCAATACTTTGTGCAGTCATCAGATGTTCAAGATTCTTGACGAAAACATTCACCGATTGTGAACGATTAAATATTGGAGCTTTGAAATTTTTGAATGGTTGATAGGTATGGCTTACTGGTTTCGGCACGGGAATTGTTGGTTCGATATGATGGCGCCCAACGTGAATACCACATATAACACATAAATCCAATAGTTTCATACCTAACTCTTTACATTCAGCTTTGCTCATAGTGCATAGAGTCTTTACTTCTACTTTTGCTTCTGCTGTTTCCTGTTCGCTTTTCATAACAATTCCTGACATTTCACTAGGTAAAAAAAAACTAATTAAGAGTAGAACTACTATGAATCGAAATATTATGAGTAATTATTTATAATAGGAAAACTGTTGCGCTATAGTCTTCGAGAAATAGACTGTAACGCCTTGTATTGTATTATTTCGTTGAATATCTGTATTAACACTACTAATAAACTAGGTGCGGGTATTTCTAATACTGCTCCACTAGTTACCGGTATTGAGTTTATCTGAAAGTTGAGACCACCTTTCCTAAGTGAGGCTTTACTCTTCAAAATGACTAATACGGATACTACAGATAGAACTAATAATCACGAATACGAATTCAATAGCAATTGCGAAAAGAACAAAGATCTTCTAAACGATAAGAAAATATCTTCTATTCGATATGAAAATAATTATAAATAAAATTGTATTATGGGATATGTTGAGGCTGCAAAACGAGGTACCTGGACGCATGTTCACACCTTCCCTACGATGTTGATGATCTGAAGTCAGTCAATACTAGTATATTAATTCATCAATATTTATTCAATCTCCACCCATCCATTCATCGTCAATACAAGGCTAATCAAGTGACTTTCAAGTACTCATCCTCATCCACATTTACCGCAACTTTACGCAATATCATCGATATGTGTATACAATACGACGTTGCTCAACATCAGCATGGCCCCTACCAGCGCCAACAACAGCGATAATAATAGTCGATCGAATGTTGATCCTGATACTCATCATGTTCATGTTCGTAGTCATCACAAGCATTGTGATTTCCATCCCCAATCTATTACTCATAACACTAATGAGTGTCGGACAGGCTAACCCGATCCACATCACCAACACCCACTTCCAGCACCAATCATAATACCTCTTCTGCCATTCGCTGTTACGAATGTAATGGACCCCATTACAGATCCGAGTGTCCTTCACTCAAAGGTAAATCTACCTCAATGACCACCTCTACATCGCAACCTACGCCAGTTCCTACTGCGAATTATTCGAACGACCCACCTCGTCGTTCTGATCGTGTTCCCAAACCCAATCCCAAATACGCTGATTACAATACGAATAATAATGCGAATATTCGATTACAAGCCAATGCATTGTCAGTGGACTCGGATAGTGAGAGCGGTAGTAATAGTGATGCGATACCATCCCCTTCATTCGCGAGGCGCTCCGCTCCTTTCATCGATGCCCATGGTCATAATGATATTCATAGTTGCTCAATGTTGTTAACCAACCCTCACACATCTCCGTTATTAATTAATATTAACGGACGAATTCGACCAGCGTTCGTCGACACTGGTTCTACACATTCATTCATGGACGTGGATGAATGTAAATCCGATTCAATTCCCTATATCCCTGCTACCACTGGTGAGATCCATTTAGCGGATCGAACAATATCGATACCCCAAATCGGTATTACACAACCTATACCCGTCACATTCATCTACACTATCCCTGTAGAGTCCCAAACATATCTCCTAAACATATCACACATGCATATCATCTAGTACGCTTGCCAACACAACAATACTCCGCTCTCATTGGTAGAGACTTAATCCCGACTATTTTTGGCCCCACCTCTATCCCCATGTCTTATATCACACATGAACCCCACCACCACCACCCCTGTTCTCCCGAATGATATCGTCCCATCTACTTCTCCCAAACCTTGCCCTACTAACACTCGTGTTAACGTTGTGAAGTCTGTTCCCAATCCATCTAGCGATTGTACTAATCGATCAACCTCAGCTCCTATTAGTACTCAACCTACTCTAAATCTATTGAGCGTAATATGCGTAACGAATTGAAGCAGTGCAATTCAATTTTCCTCAGCCTCGTTCAACAGCGTGATGATCCATCATTCAATGTCAATCGTGTCAGTCGTCCATTTCCATCTACCGATCCTCGTTTGTGTTCAACTGATACCACTTCCCGTCGTAGTTATGCCCGTGCATGCTCCCCAGCGCATTCGATCTGTGATTCAATTTAAGTTCCATTGTGAATGGGACCTTCCCACGAGTCCAATCCCACTATCGCACATCATCAGATCATTTCATACAAGCACGCATTGCATCCAATACATTTATTTATCTTTCGCCATCCTCTGATCAGCCTGCTCATAAACTGTCAAAGCATATCCCACTTGACGGTCTCATCCCCGTGCTCAGCCCTGCTAATCCTCAAAACGGTGCTCAGCTCTGCAAATCCTAAAGTCGGTGCTCCACCCTTAATCCGCAAAACGGTGATCAGCCCTGTCATCCTCGAAAGGTTTTCAGGCCCTTAATCGCTCAATCCTGGGGTCAGCTGTTAACCTCAAAATGGTGCTCCTCCCTGCCTGATCTCACTGTAATTTGGCGCACGCTACTTTCGTATTTCTTTTCACATACTCTGTAACTTTATTTTTGCATTGTGGGATTGTAAGCCCAATGACCATGGTTCAAATCCCAGACCAATTATTAATTTTAATTAATTATTTTTATTGTTTTATTTATTCTGATGTCAATTATTTATATCTATGCATATATATATTATTTCTAGATAGAATATACATTAGCCTAATATATTTACTGCGTATTCATATTCTCTGTTTACCCTATTCTCCTTTTTGTCCGGGAGGGATGTTGTAGTCACAACCATTCTCCCATATTTCGTATAGCATATTTCCATATTCTATTTACAATTCTGATTACATATTCGTGTTCTCCGTCCTTTATTTAGTATAGGTATATCTTCTTATCTATTTCCCATCATCCTCTGTTATGCTAGCTCAATCATTTGTTTATTTCTTTCTGCTCTCTGCTCTGCTATTTTATCTGTGTCAATATTTGTATTCGCTCACCCATAATCCCTTTCTCTGTTCTTCCGTTGATGTCTTCTCTTCGTTCTTTTCGCATTCTTCAATTAAACGCCAATACTCCGGATCCAAGTTCCAGCTTTGGGTATTGAAGTGTGAGGTGCCCCACGGGACCTCTCAACAGGAGTGACATAGAAGACAAGGACAAAGACATAGTATACTATTATGGCTAAGCCATGTACAAATAGTGAAATCAGAAATAATTATAAATTATAATTATAGAATATTGTAATAAACTATGCTATCATTGTACATATCTATGCATTATATTATGAATAAAAATATAGACATATTATGGGATAATGTTGGGCTACAACATCCCTACCGGATGAGAGCTGATATAGTATATATCATGAAGTATTAAATAAAACATAACATCCAAAGGGTAAAAATGGTAAACAAATAAACCAAATGACAAGGAATACATACATATACATATTGTTGTATACGTATTTAAATAAACAATTGTAAAGAACAATACAACAAGAAATAATCAATGATTTAACATAAAATAAATAAATAAATCAATAATTTTCAATTGACACAACTGACAAATCATACATTTTGTCGGAGTGCAAAATTCACTATTGTATGAGCTGCTGATCAGCTGATACACTATTATAAATAAATTGCTCAGATGAATTGAGTGAATGAATGATGAGTATATCATTAATAAATAACATGAATCGACACTACTGAATGTCCAATTGAATATAGAACGACATATGGAACGAAATACATACGATACGGATGACATCGACATTTACAAATATACATATTGCATTGCTGCTGCTGCTGTTGTTGTTGTTGTTGTTGTGTGTTTTGTGTTGTTGTGATGTGTTTGTGTTGTGATGTGTTTGTATATGTTGTTCATCAACAACACTATTACTCCAGGATCGAACACCAAGGTAGATAACGAACACAAATGGATTGAACACCAAGGATCGAACATGAACATTACACATCACACGAGCCATATGAATACTACTATTAGTATTATCATCGAACCATGGTTAGCCAGATAGTCTTGCCGCACCGCGCCGCCGAATTCACCTCCGTCGAGTTGCGGAAGCCAAACGAGTTGCGCGCCCGCCAATGGTCGATCTTGCGCCACCAGTCGGCGAGCGCGGCGGCGTCGGGCCGCGCCGCCTCGGCGCGCCACAGCCGCACCATGTCTTCCAGCACATGCGCGCAATCGCCGATGATGCCGAGATCGACCTTGACATTCTTGTTGATTGAGGACGGGTCGATGTCGACGTGGATCTTCTTGGAGTGCGGCGAGAACGCATCGAGCCTGCCGGTGATGCGGTCGTCGAAGCGCGCGCCGAGGCAGATCATCAGGTCGCAATCGTGCATGGCGTTGTTGGCTTCAAACGAGCCGTGCATCCCGAGCATCCCGAGCCACTGCTTGTCGGCGGCGGGATAGGCGCCGAGGCCCATCAATGTCGAGGTGATCGGGAATCCCGTGAGCTTCACGAGTTCGCGCAGCAGGGTCGAGGCGTTCGGCCCCGAATTGACGATGCCGCCGCCGGTGTAGAAGATCGGCCGCTTCGCCTTGGTCATCATCTCGATGGCGCGTTTGATCTTCTCGGAATCGCCCTTCAGCGTCGGCCGATAGGTCTTGTGCTGGATGTTGCGCGGGAAATGATAGGCGCCCGACGCGAACTGCACGTCCTTCGGCACGTCGATGACGACGGGGCCGGGACGCCCCTGGCTCGCCACATAGAACGCCTCGTGCAGGATGCGCGGCAGATCCTCGATGCGACGCACCAGATAATTGTGCTTGGTGCAGTTGCGGGTGATGCCAGTGGTGTCGCATTCCTGAAACGCGTCGGAGCCGATCAGATGCGTAGGCACCTGCCCGGTGATGCAGACGAGCGGGATCGAATCCATCAGCGCGTCGGTCAGGCCGGTGATCGCGTTGGTCGCGCCGGGGCCGGAGGTGACCAGCATCACGCCGACCTTGCCGGTCGAGCGTGCATAGCCTTCAGCGGCGTGGGCCGCGCCCTGCTCGTGGCGCACCAGAATGTGGCGCACCTGGTTCTGGCCGAACAGAGCGTCGTAGATCGGCAGCACCGCGCCGCCGGGATAGCCGAAGATATACTCGACGCCCTGGTCCTTGAGCGCCTCGACGATCATCTCGGCCCCGGTGATGTGCTTCGACATTTCCCTCGTCTCCTCGTCCGCATCTGGTTTTCAAGGCAATAAAAAAGGCCCGCGAGGGGCCTGGACATGCGCCGTTAGCGTGGAAGCGAACCCTCAGGTCCGTCCACCTCGCGGCGCATAACATACAATAAGCATACCCACAGCGGGCCTCACAAGACTTCGATTGGGCGCGCAAACTAAGGGCGGACGTCGCCAACGTCAAGGTCGCGCCGTAAAGATATTTCCCGGCGCTCGCGCGTCGGTTATGGTCGCCTTAACGGAGGATAAGCCCATGAAGCTTCACTATTCGCCCGGCAGTTGCGCTTTGGGCGTCCATGTCCTGCTCGAAGAGGCCGGGGCGCCGTTCGCGTTGGCGCGCGTGGATTTCGCGGCGCGCGAGCAATATGGCGAGGACTACCGCGCTCTCAATCCGAAATCGAAAGTGCCGGCGTTGCAACTCGACGACGGCGCCGTGCTCACCGAGTTCCAGGCGATCGCCACCTATCTCGCGCGCACGCACCCGGAGAAGGGCCTGCTGCCCGAGGCGCCGCTGGCGCAGGCGCGCATGTACGAGGCGCTCGATTATGTCGTCGGCACAATTCACAGCGACGGCTTCCGCCGCGTGTTTCGCCCGAACTATTTCGCCATTCAGGAGGGCGACTACGACGCCGTGAAAGCGCGCGGCCGCGAGATCGTCCAGGCCGGCTTCGACATCGTCGATAAGAGCCTGCGGGGCCGCGAATGGTTGAGCGAGCGTTTTTCCATCGCCGACGCCGCTTTGTTCTATGTCGCCTGGTGGGCTATCGCGCGGGTCAAATGGGAGGTCCCGGCGGGCGTCGCCGCACACTACGCGCGCATGATGGAGCGCCCGAGCGTTCGCAAGGCGCTCGCCGACGAGGGGCTAGTCAAATGAGCCGCCCGCGATCCGAGCGTTTCGAACGCGGCGTAAAAATCCGCCGCGAGGTGCTGGGCGACGCCCATGTCGACCGTAGCCTCAACGCCGCCAACGACTTCAACTGGCCGGCGCAGGTGTTGGCGACCGAGAACGCCTGGGGCGACCTGTGGAGCCGGCCCGGCCTCGACCGCAAGTCGCGCAGCATCCTGACGCTCGGCATTCTCGCGGCTATGAACCGGCCGCAAGAGTTCAAGGCGCATGTGCGCGGCGCCATCAACAACGGCGTCAGCGTCGCCGAGTTGCAGGAAATTCTGCTGCATCTCGGCGGCTACGCTGGCTTCCCGGTCGGCCTCAATTCGTTCCGGCTGGCGACCGAAGTGCTGACCGAGATGGGCAAGATTTAGGCGCCGCGCTCGGCGACGAAGCGTTCGAATTTCTCTTTCCAATCGGGATGCCAGCGCGACAGCGCCGGGCGCTTTTCGATGATGTCGCCGACGCTCCACTCTAACCGCAGCGCGTCGAGCTTCTCCGACACCGCGTTGTCGGGGCAGTAGATGTAGAACTCGCCGGCCTCGACGCCGGACATCATGCGCTCGACCACCTGCTCCGCACTCCAGGCGCCGGCCGGCTTCTCCCCGCCCGGCGCCGCGGTCAGGCCGGTGAAGGTCCAGCCGGGAACCAGCAGGTGCGCGCTCACCTGCGAGCCCGGTTGATTGCGCAGGTCGTGCGCGAGTTGCTCGGTCAGCGCGCGCACGCCGGCCTTTGAGATCGCATAGGCCGGATTGCCCGGCGGATTGGTGATTCCCTGTTTCGAGCCGGTGTTGACGATTGCACCCGGCGCGCCCTGCCCGAGCATCGCCTCGGCGAAGGCGTGCACGCCGTGGATGACGCCCCAGAGATTGACCTCCAGAGTGGCGCGCCAGCGGTCCAGCGGCCCGCGCATCTTGGAGCCGTGCTCGATGGCGGCGTTGTTCATCAACAGGTGGACGGCGCCGAAGCCGCTATAGGCGGCGTCGCGCAAGCGCTCTACATCTTCCAGCTTGGAGACGTCGCCGACGACGGCGACGCCGCCGAGACGCGACGCCAGCGCCTCAACTTCGGCGCCGCTGCGATCGAACAGGCACAGCCGCATTCCGCGCTCAGCCAGCATTTCCGCCGCCGCGCGGCCGATGCCGCTCGCCGCGCCGGTGATGACGGCGACTTGGCCCCGTTGAAAAACGCTCATAACGAACTCCTCAGCGGGCGCTGTTTCGGGCGCACGGGGGCGCAAGGCAAATCACGCTTTCTTGGCCGCGCCAGCCGGGTCTATAACCCTCGCTTCCTCAAGGAGGTTTCGCCGTGAACGCCAATCTCCACGACCTCATGCGCGCCCGCGCGACCGATCTCGACAAAGTGGCGCTGGAGGCGCCCGACGGCGCCCGCATTTCCTATGGCGAACTCTATGCCCGGGCCGGCCGGATGGCCCGCGCGCTGGTCGATACGGGCGTCGAGCCCGGCGACCGCGTCGCCGCGCAGATCGACAAATCGCCGGACGCCATCGTGCTGGCGCTCGCCTGTTTCCGCTGCGGGGCGGCGCTGTTGCCGCTCAACACCGCCTACACGCTCGCCGAACTCGAATATTTCCTCGGCGACGCCGAGCCGGCGCTCACTCTCTGCCGTCCACCGCAGCTGGAAGCCTTGCGGGCGCTCGGCGACAGCCTGATGCTGCGCGGCGTCGAGAGTTTCGGCGATCACGGCGACGGCACATTTTTGGCGCGGGTGGCGCAAGTGCGCGACGAGGCGCCGAGCGTCGCCCGTGCGCCCGACGATCTCGCGGCGATCCTCTACACGTCAGGCACCACGGGTCGCTCCAAGGGCGCCATGCTGACCCACGAGAATCTCTCGTCCAACGCCGAGGCTTTGGTTGGACTTTGGCGCTTCACCGCCAGCGACGTGCTGATCCACGCCCTGCCGGTCTACCACACGCACGGCCTGTTCGTGGCCACCAACGTCGCGCTGATGGCCGGCGCGACCATGATCTTCCAGCCCAAGTTCGACGCCGAGGCGGTGATGGCGGCGATGCCGCGCGCGACTTCCCTGATGGGCGTGCCGACCTTCTACACGCGCCTGCTGGAGCATCCGGGGCTGACGCGCGAGGCGACCCGCCACATGCGCCTGTTCGTCAGCGGCTCGGCGCCGCTGCTCGCCGAGACGCACCAGCGGTGGCGCGAAAAGACCGGCCAGGCGATCCTCGAACGCTACGGCATGACGGAAACCAACATGATCACGTCCAACCCATACGAGGGCGACCGCATCGCCGGCGCCGTCGGCTTCCCGCTGCCGGGCGTCAGCCTGCGCGTCGCCGAGGCCGAGGGCGGCGCTGCTGTCGCCAACGGCGGCGTGGGCGTCATCGAGGTCAAGGGGCCGAACGTCTTCAAGGGCTATTGGCGGATGCCCGAGAAGACCGCCGCCGAATTCCGTCCCGACGGCTTCTTCGTCACCGGCGATCTCGGCATGATCGACCCGCGCGGCTACGTGCACATCGTCGGCCGCGCCAAGGACCTCATCATTTCCGGCGGTTTCAACGTCTACCCAAAGGAGGTCGAGAGCGAGATCGACGCGCTCGCCGGCGTCGTCGAAAGCGCCGTCGTCGGGCTGCCGCATCCCGATTTCGGCGAGGCCGTCGCGGCGGTGGTGGTGCGCACGCCCGGCGCGCCGGTCGACGAATTCGCCATCCGCGAGGCGCTGGAAGGTCGGCTGGCGAAGTTCAAGCAGCCCAAGCGCGTGTTCTTCGTCGAGGCGCTGCCGCGCAACGCGATGGGCAAGGTGCAGAAGGCGGCGCTGCGGGAGGATTACAAGACAGCGTTTCAGGGATGAGGGCGCGGCAGCGCGGGGGGACGCAACCGCTTGGGCGCGTTTAAGAGTCTACCGGCTTTGAACCGTCATATCGCAGGGTTACAGGGAAATTTCGAGATGCTCACCCGTCGTGTTTTTGTCAGCCTACTTGCTGCGTCGACCCTGTCAGCACCCGCGCTCCGCGCAGAGGAAGGATTTTTTGGCAAGCTCAAATCGGGCTGGAATTGGTTCGTCGGCCTAGTCACCGAAGCGCCGACCATCTTGGAGCACATTTATGATTGGCTACTGCGTGCGAAGGCGGGCTACCGGATTCTCGTCGACAGCCGCAACGCGCTCGACGACATCCGACGCAAGCTGGCCGACCCTTCCACGGACGAAGGTCTGCGCAGCAAGCTGCGCGCCTGGCTGAAGACCCACGATAAAATCGTTGCCGAAGCGCCGCGTCACGGCGAGCGCCGCGAAGACTTCGCCGCTCGTCAGCAGAAAGAGTTCGAACTTCTCAAGACGAGCTGGAATTCCCTGAAAAAAGACGCCGTCGAGGCGTTGTATGAAATCGGCCGCCTTCAAGACGAGATCGAAAGCATCGATCCCCAGGCGCTCAACGGTGACGAACATCGACTGTTCAAATCTCTTCTGGAGCAAAAGAAAAAAGAAGAAGAGTTTCTTGACGCAGATAGCCCCACCGATCCCGTGGTGATCGACCAGCTCCGCGAAGTCGCCGACAAGCTCGATCACACCATCGCCATCATCGAAAAGAACGCGCCCATGCTCGACAAGGCCATCAAGAAGGGGGGTTGAAGCGCGCTTCTGTCGCGGCGCAAGTCGCCGCCGCTAGGCCGCCGCCAACTGCGCCTCGATCGCCGACTTGTCGACGACCGACCAGACCTCGACGATCTTGTCTTCGCGGAACTCATAAAACACGTTCTCCGTAAACGAGACGCGGAGCCCGTTCACTTCGAGGCCGAGGAAACGGCCGCGCGGCGAGCAGTCGAACCGCAATCGCGCGGCGACGAACGGCGGGTCGATCGCCAGGAGCTCGATGGCGAAGACGAGGTCGGGGATGTCGCTCACGTCATGTTCGAGCATGGCGCGGTAGCCCGCCAGGCCGAGCCGCTCGCCGTTGCGCCGGACGTCCGAGCTCACAAACTGCTCGAGCTTCGCCCAATCGCGCGCATTGAGGCAGCTGAGATAGGCGCGGTAGACCTTGTCGATTTCGTTCATATCAACCACCGGGCGCCGGCGCGTCGGCGCGGATCAGCTTCTCGTGCTTCAACTCCGCCCACAAGTCGGCGGGGATCTTGTGCCGGAACGCGGCGATGTTCTGCTCGACCTCGCGCGTCGCGATTGCGCCCGGAATGACCGAGGCGACAATTGGGTGGCCAAGCGGGAATTGCAGCGCGGCGGCGGCGAGCGGAACGCCGTGGCGCTTGCACACCGCCTCCATTCGGGCGACCCGCGCCAGAATCTCCGGACCCGCCGGCGAATAATTGTAGCGCGCATTGGGCACGGCGCCCGTCGCGAGGATGCCGGAATTATACGTGCCGCCGATCACGATGCCGACGCCGCGCGCGGCGCAGGCGGGGAATTCCGCGTCGAGCACGTCCTGCTCGATCAGCGTGTAGCGCATCGCGATCAGGAAGAAATCCATGTCGAAGAAATCCAGATATTTTGGGATCGTCCCCATCGTGTTGAAGCCGGCGCCGATGCCCTTGATGACGCCCTGATCGCGCAGCAACTCCAGCGCCCGCCAGCCGCTCGTCGCGAGCTGGTTCCAGTACGGCGCGACCTTGGCGTCGCTCTTGAAATGCCAGGTGTCGAGGTCGTGGATCAGCAAGACGTCGATGCGGTTGATGCCGAGGCGCTGTAGGCTGTCCTCGAACGAGCGCATCACGCCGTCGTAGCTGTAGTCCATGTCATGCGCGAATTCGAGGCCGCCGAGCCAATCACTGTCGCGTTGGAACGGCCCCGGCCTCGAGGGTCGTCGCAGCACGCGGCCGACCTTGCTCGAGATCACGTAGTCTTCACGCGGCTTTCGATACAGTGAGCGGCCGAGGCGATGCTCGGCTTGGCCCTTGCCGTACCACGGCGAGGTGTCGAAATAGCGCACGCCGCCGTCCCAGGCGGCGCCCAGCAGCGCCCGGGCTTCGTCTTCCTCGATGACGTCAAAGGTCTCGCCGAGCGGCGCGGTGCCGAGGCCAAGCTCGGTGACCTTGACGCCGGTGCGCGCGCCGAGAGGCCGCTTTTGGAAAACCTGGGCTGCGGACAATGCCGGACGCTCCCGTTTCGTTGGTCGATCGGCGCGTTTTAGCGCGTTTCGGCGCCGGCGCTACAAAACGCTGTGTGAACTTGGCGAGGTTCAAAACTCCTTCCAATCACCGCCCCCGGCGGCCTTCGCCACGCGCGGCCGCGGCGCCGGCTCGCGGTGCGGCGGCGCGGGACGGGCGGCCACGGCCGGCGCACGTCGCGAAGCGACGCGCGCGCCGAGGTCGAACTGGCCGACGAGCGTCGAGAGCGCGTCGGTTTCGCGGGCGAGCGACTGCGCCGCCGCCGTGCTCTGTTCGGCCATCGCCGCGTTCTGCTGGGTGGAGGACGAGAGTTCGCCGACGGCCTGCCGGATCTCGGCCAGCGAAGCGGTCTGCTGGCGCGCGGAGACCAGGATCTGGCCGACCACGGCGCTCATCTCCGCCACTTTCGCGCCGATGCCGGCGAGCGCCTGGCCCGTGGCGCTGACCAGTTGCACGCCGCTCGCCACCTCCGCGCTCGCGGCGGCGACCAGCGTCTTGATCTCCTTGGCGGCGTCCGCCGACCTTTGCGCGAGGCCGCGCACCTCCGCGGCGACGACGGCGAAGCCGCGACCGGCGTCGCCGGCGCGCGCCGCCTCGACGCCGGCGTTGAGCGCCAGCAAGTTGGTCTGAAACGCGATCTCGTCGATGGCGCCGATGATCTTGCCGATGTCGCTGGACGACTTCTCGATCCGGCCCATCGCGCTGATCGCCTTGGCGACGACCTCGTTGCTCTGCTGCGCCTCGGCGCCGGCCTCGGTGACGATCGCCTGCGCCGATTGCGCGCCTTCCGCGGACTTGCCGACTTGCGTGACGACCTCTGAGAGGGCCGCCGAGCTTTGCTCGATGCTCGACGCCTCGTGCTCGGTGCGCGAGGAAAGGTCCTGCGCCGCGCTGGCGATCTGCCGCGTTGCGCCCGAAAGGGATTCGATGGAGGTCGCGACCGCCGACATGGTCTGGCGCAGCCCGTCGAGCGCGCCGTTGAAGTCGGCCGCCATCGGCGCATAGGCGGCGGCCAGCCCGTCGGCGATGCGATGGTCGAGTTTCTTGGCCGCGAGACCGCTCACCGCGCCGCGCACCGCCTCGACCGCCGCGTGGGTCTCGCGCGCGCTTTGGGCGGCGACCTGTTCGGCGGCGACGCGCCGCGCATCGAGCGCGTCGATATAGGAGGAGACGGCGAGTTCGAGATCGAGCAGCACCACACGCGCCAGCGCGCTGAGCGCCGCGCCGGCGTCGGCGCCTTTGGCGAAGGCCCCGGCGCGCAACGCGCCTTTGGGCCAAATCTCGGCGGTGGTCGCCGTGAACAGGTGCTCGGCGATGGCGCCGTAGCCCGCCGCGTACCATTTCGGCGACAAGCCGATTCGCGCATGGGTTTCGCCGACGCGGCGCGCGCTCTCGAATGAGCGGACCTCCAGTTCGCCCGTCGATAGGCGCCGCCAATGTTCGATCTGCGCCGCCTTGGCGCGTTCCAGCACCGCGGAATCGCTAAAGAAGCGGCGGGTCTCAGGATTGGCCTGGACGCGCGCGTAAAACTTGTCGAGCGCAACGGGAATTTCTCGATCGACAATCGGCTTGATCGCGCGCAGCGCCTTCCGCGCCGCAGGATCGAGGCCGACGAAATGGAGCCGGTCTTCCAATTCCCGGGCCGGGTCATTCGTCTCCAGAGTGTTCATTCGCGCCGGCCTCCTCGCGTGCGGCCTGTCGCCGGCGCGTTTGCCCCCAAGCGCTATGCCCAAGAGCTTGCGCGAGACTCGCGCAGTCTTGACGCGCACAGCCTCTTTGCGCTCCATGCCCAGCGGGACGACGGAGGCAACGCATGGACGTTCGCGTGCTAGTTGGCACCAAGAAGGGCGCGTTCGTGCTGGAAAGTGGGGCGGAGCGTCAAAACTGGCGCGTGCGCGGCCCTTACTGCCAACATTGGCCGCTGGCGCATGTGGTCGCCGATCCCGTCTCCGGGACGATCTACGGGGCCGGCGGCAACGCCTGGTTCGGGCCGGCGATCTGGCGCTCGCGGGATTTCGGCGCGACTTGGACCCATTCGAGCCAGGGGCTCGCCTATGCCGCGGGCGAGACGCCGGTGCAATGCGCCTGGGCGGTGCACGCCGCGCATGGCCGCGTCTATGTCGGCGTCGAGCCGGCGGGGCTTTTCGTCAGTGACGACGGCGGCGATACGTTTCGCGAGGTCGAGGGACTGAGCCGCCATCCCACTCGGCCGGAATGGCAGCCGGGCGGCATTGGGCTCGTCCTGCACACGATCGTCTCCGATCCCGCCGACCCCCGGCGCCTTTGGGTCGGCATCTCTTCAGTCGGCGTATTTTACACCGAAGACGGCGGCGAGACCTGGACCACGCGCAACTCCGGCACGCGTTGCGACTACCTCCCGGAAGGTGAGCGCTATCCCGAATTCGGCCAATGCGTGCACAATCTGACGCTCGCGCCGGGCCAATCCAACCGGCTCTACCAGCAGAATCATTGCGGCATGTATCGCAGCGACGACGGCGGCCAGTCGTGGCGCAGCATCGAACAGGGCTTGCCGTCGAGTTTTGGCTTTCCGGTCGCCGCGCATCCGCGCGACCCCGAGACCTTGTTCTTCCTGCCGCTCAACGGCGACACGCAAGGCCGCTATCTCCCGGACGCGCGGACGGCGGTGTATCGGTCGCGCGACGGCGGCGCCCATTATTCGGAATTGCGCGCGGGACTGCCGCAGGCCGGCGCCTATTTCGGCGTGATGCGGCAGGCTCTGGCGACCGATGCGCTCGATCCCGCCGGGGTCTATTTCGGCGCCAGCAACGGCTCGGTGTTCGCGAGCCGCGACGAAGGGGAGACGTGGACATGTCTCATGCGCGACCTGCCGGCGATTTCCTCCATCGAGACGCTGACGACGGCGTGACGCGCGCGCCGGCCGTCGTCCGCCTGCCGCTTTTGCTGACGGCGCTGTTTCCGGGAGCGGAGCGCGTCGTCCGCATCGAGGCGGGAACCGTCGCCGACGTCGTCGACGGGCTCGAGGCGCGCTGGCCGGGGATGCGCGACCGGCTGTGCGACACGACGCCGGCGATCCGCCGCCACATCAACGTGTTCGTCGAGGGCAGACGGGCGAGGCTCGACACGCCGCTCGCGCCCGGCGCCGACGTCTATGTTCTGACGGCGGTCAGCGGCGGCTAGTCCTCCCCGCAGGCTAGCGGCCGCCGGCGAGTTCGTAGATGTGGGCGAGCATGTCGGCGGGGTCCTCGTAGACGCGCAGCGCCGAGGCCCGCTGCAACTCCTCCTCGCCATAGCCGCCGCTGAGCAGGCCGATGCCGAGCGCCCGCGCGCGGGCGGCGGCCAGCATGTCCCAGATCGAATCGCCGATGACGTAGGCCGTCTCGATCGGCGCGCCGAGCCGCTCGGCGGCGGCCAGGAACAGGTCGGGGTCGGGCTTGGCGCGGGCGACCTGATCGCGCGTCACGACGACGGTCTTGTCGAGATCGACGCCGAGCGCGCGCAGGTTGACGCCGGCCGTCTCCATCTTGCCGCTGGTGGCGATCGCCCACGGGATCGCCTTGGCCGTGAGATGGTCGAGCAAGGCGCGGGCGCCGGGCAGCGGCCGAATGCGGGCGCCCATGCCGCGATAGGCCTCGGCATGCGCGGCGCTGAGCCGGGCGAGCCGCGCCTCGTCGAGCGCGACGCCGGTCTCCCGCGCCAGCTGGTTGGTGAACAGGCCGCCGCTCATTCCGATCTTGCGATGGATGCGCCAGACGGAAAGGTCCAGCCCCTCGGCGTCGAGCGCCTGCTTCCAGGCGAGCACATGCTCATAGACGCTGTCGACCAGCGTGCCGTCGAGGTCGAACAGGAAGGCGGGGTTTGCGCGCATGGGGGCTCCTCTCGGCAGGCGTGGCCGCAGCGGCGCGCGCGTGCTAGACGCCTTAGCGAAACCGCCCCGCCAGGTCATCCCATGTCCGTCGTTCTGACCGCCGAAACCGACATCCGCGCCGCGATGCGCGAGATCGGGGCCAAGGCCCGCGCCGCCGCCCGCATCGTCGCCAACGCCGCGCCGGAGCAAAAAACCCGGGCGCTGACCGCCGCGGCTCGCATCTTGCGCGAGCGCGCCGGCGAAATCCTCGCCGCCAACGCCCGCGACCTCGCCGAGGCGCGTCAGCTCTCCGCCGCGCTCATTGACCGTCTGACGCTCACCGAAGCGCGCGTCGAGGCGATGGCGCGGTCGGTCGAGGAGATCGCCGCCCTGCCCGATCCCGTCGGCCGCGTGCTCGCCACGTTCGAACGCCCGAACGGGCTCGTCATCGAGCGTGTGGCGACGCCGCTCGGCGTCGTCGGCGTGATCTACGAGAGCCGGCCGAACGTCACCGCCGACGCCGGCGCGCTTTGCCTGAAGAGCGGCAATGCCGTGGTGCTGCGCGGCGGCTCCGACAGTCACCACTCCTCCGCCGCGATTCACGCTTGTCTCGTCGCCGGCCTCGCCGAGGCGGGCTTGCCCGAAGCGGCGATCTCGCGCGCGCCGTTCGCCGCGCGCGAGGCCGTCGGGGAGATGCTCTCGGGTCTCGGCGGCGCGCTTGACGTGATCGTGCCGCGCGGCGGCAAGTCGCTGGTCGAGCGCGTGCAGCGCGAGGCGCGCGTGCCGGTGTTCGCGCATCTCGAAGGCGTCGTGCATGTCTATGTCGACGCCACCGCCGATCTCGACATGGCCAAGCGGCTGGTCGTCAATTCGAAGATGCGCCGCACCGGCGTCTGCGGCGCCGCCGAGACGCTGTTGATTGCCCGCGACGCCGTCGCCAGCCACGCCCGGCCGCTGCTGGACGCGCTGCTCGGCGCCGGCTGCGCGCTGCGCGGCGACCACGAGATTTGCGCGCTGCTGCCGGCCGCTGCGCCGGCGACCGACGACGACTGGCGCACGGAATATCTCGACGCCGTCATCACGGTCGGCGTCGTCGACGGGCTCGATGCGGCGATCGCCCATATCGAGGCTTACGGCTCGCACCATACCGACGCCATCCTCACCGAGGACACGGCGGCGGCCGAGCGTTTCTTGAGCGAAGTGGATTCCGCCATCGTGCTGCACAACGCCTCGACCCAGTTCGCTGACGGCGGCGAGTTCGGTTTCGGCGCCGAGATCGGCATCGCCACCGGCCGGATGCATGCGCGCGGGCCGGTCGGCGTCGAGCAACTCTGCACCTTCAAATATCGCGTGCGCGGCGACGGCCAGACGCGGCCCTGAGCCGCGGGTCTACCGGGGAGGATCGTGTGACTGAGACCGCCGCCACGCTCGAACTCGATCCCTTCGACGACGCATTCCTCACCAACCCTTACCCGTTTCACGAACAGATTCGCGAAGCCGGCCCCGTGGTATTTCTTAGCGCCTACGGCATCTATGCCTCCGCCCGCCACGCCGAGGTGACGACCGGACTTTCGGACTGGGAGACGTTTTCCTCCGCATCCGGCGTCGGGCTCGATGACTTCCGCCGCGCCAAGCCGTGGCGGCCGCCGAGCCTGATCCTGGAGGCCGATCCGCCGCTGCACACCCGCAGCCGCACCGTGCTCAACCGCGCGCTTTCCGCCAAGGCCATGGCGTCCTTGCGCGCCCGCTTCCAGGCCGCCGCCGAGGCGCTCGCGGACACGCTGGTCGGCCGCGACGAAGTCGAAGCCATCGCCGAAATCGCCGAGGCCTATCCGCTGTCGGTGTTTCCCGGCGCCATCGGGCTCGGCGCCGAGGGGCTGGAAAACCTGCTGCCCTACGGCGCGATGGCGTTCAACGCCTTCGGGCCGCGCAACAAGCATTTCGAAACGTCCATGCAGGACGCCGCGCGGGTGGTTGGCTGGATCAACGCGCAATGCGCGCGCGAGGCGCTGGCGCCGGACGGGCTCGGCGCCGTCGTCTGGGCCGCGGTCGACAGCGGCGAGATCACCGCCGACGAAGCGCCGCTGCTCGTGCGCTCGATGCTGACGGCGGGCCTCGACACCACCATCATCGGCCTCGGCAACGCGCTGTTCGCGCTCGCCTCGAATCCCGACGAGTGGCGGCGGCTGCGAGACAACCCCGCGCTCGTGCGTCCCGCCTTCGACGAGATGCTGCGTTTCGAATCGCCGGTGCAGACCTTCTTTCGAACCACCACGCGCCCGGCCGAACTCGGCGGCGTCGCGCTGCCGGCGGACGCCAAGATCCTGCTGTTCCTCGCCGGCGCCAATCGCGATCCGCGCCGCTGGGACAACCCGGAACGCTTCGACGTGACGCGCAAGGCGCCCGACCACGCCGCGTTCGGCGCCGGCATCCACAAATGCGTGGGACAGATGCTGGCGCGGCTCGAAACCGAAATGATGCTGACCGCGCTGCTGAAGCGCTTCACGACCATCGCGCTCGCCGGCGAACCCGAGCGCAAGCTCAACAACACCCTGCGCCAACTGAAGCGACTTCCGTTGCGATTGACCGCGGGATGAGGGAACCAACGCGCCTGACTGTGGTTGTCTTCTTCAACTCTTGAGGAGGAGATCAAACATGGCGGAATCGTCGAGGCAGAAGCGGGTCGCCGGCCGCGTCATGCATGAGTTCAAGCATGGCGAGTTGAAGAGCGGCGCGCAGGGCAAGGCCGGCAAGGTGAAGAGCCGCCGTCAGGCGATCGCCATCGCGCTCAGCGAAAGCGGCGTCTCCAACCGGCAAAGCCCGAAGCGCAACCAGCGCAACCTGCGCCGCACGGAAGGCAAGGAGGCGCGCGGAAAGACAGCGCAGCAGGAGCGCGAGGGCAAATCGCACGTCGGCGCCGACCTCCAGCGCGAGAGCACGCGGGCGATGGGCGGCAAGAATGCGCGCAAGCCGACCGCGCGCGGCCGCAAGGTCGCCGCCAGCCGCGCTCGCCGCCCCGACGGCATGACGCGTCAGGAACTCTACGCGCGAGCTCAGAGGAAGGGCGTGGCGGGGCGTTCGCGCATGAGCAAACAGCAGCTCAAGAACGCGCTCGGCGTCCGCTGAGATTACGGGCTGACCGAAAACTCGGTGGCTTCGATGTCGAGCGTGCCGACCATCGTCTTGATCGACACGCGATACGGGGCGAGCACGGGGACGCCGGCGACCGGCGCCAGCCAGATCTGGATGTCCTTGTTCTCTTCCATATACTTGATCGCCGGCCGGTCCTTGCGGTGCCCGGCGACCGGCTCGAAGCGGACCGCGCAGATGGCGACGGGGCCGCTGTAGCCCTTGGCCTGCACGTCGTTCTTGCCGACGTAGCTGAGCTTCAGGTTGAACCGAGTGTAGCCGTCGAAAATAGGCAGCGTCCGGTCGCAGGCCGCCGGAGAGATCGCCGGGCCGGACTTGGGCGCCGGAAAGATATAGGCGCCGACGGGATCGAGGATATCGGCCTTGTCTGCGGCCTTCAGCGGGATGCGGTCAGGCGAATCGCCGAATGGCGGCGAAATGTCGACGGCCGCGACCGCATTGTTTTTAATCGCCATGCGAATGGTGCGCGTCATGTTGCTGTTGGCGGCGACGGTTGCGAAAGCGATCGGCGACACATGGCCTCCGACAATGGCGCCGCGGCCGCGCGAAGCGCCGTGCGAGTTGTTGACGAGCCGCGCCAGCGCATTGAGCCGAGCGGAGCCGGTGACCTCGTAACTGTTGGAAGTGATGAGCGCCTTGACCGTCCCGGTGCCGATCGGCAAGTCGAGCAGCGAAATCGCGTAGGTGGCGCGCAGCGTCTCACCCGACGCCGAACCGCCGCAAAAAGCGGCGAGCGCCACAGCGGCGCCAGCCCAACCCCATCGCATTTACGCGCTCCGTGATTCGGAATTTCCCTTTCGCATAGCACCACGGCAGGTAAATGCAGAAATGGCGCCATTGTGCGCGAAAATTTTCGTCTTCCCGCTGTCAAGACCTTGCGGCTCGACCGGGGGCGGACGTAACTTCATTCCTATGGTCGAAACCCTCATATCTGTTCGGATGGCGCGACCCGGCGACGAGACGGGGATTGCTCACGTTCATGACGCCGCGTGGCGCGACGCCTATCGCGGAGTCATTCCCGGTCGCGAGCTGGAGCGCATGGTGCAGCGGCGCGGCCCGACCTGGTGGCGCCAGGCGATCCGCGCCGGCACGCGGCTGATGGTGCTGGACTTCGGCGAGACCATCGCCGGCTACGCCAGCTACGGCCGCAACCGGATGCCGGCGCTCGGTTTCGGCGGCGAGATTTTCGAGCTTTATCTCACACCGGAATATCAGGGCGTCGGCCTCGGTCGGCGCATGTTCGACGCTTCGCGCGCCGATCTCGCCGCCCACGGTTTTCCGACTTTCGTCGTATGGGCGCTCGGCGGCAACGAGCGGGCCATGGAGTTCTATCAACGCCGAGGCGGCGCGATCGTGCGCCGGGCGCGCGAACGGTTTGGCGAGGAGACGCGCGAGCGCATCGCCTTCGGTTTCGAATAGCGGGGCGGACAACGTGAACCTGGACGCGATCAGCTACGGCGACAAGGCTCCGGCCGAGGTCAACGTCATCATCGAAGTGCCGATCGGCGGCGAGCCCATCAAGTACGAGATGGACAAGGCCAGCGGCGCGCTGTTCGTCGACCGCTTTCTCTATACGTCGATGCGCTACCCCGGAAACTACGGCTTCATCCCGCACACCCTGTCCGACGACGGCGACCCCTGCGACGTCATCGTCGCCAACACGCGCGCGATCATTCCCGGCGCGGTGATGCGATGCCGAATCGTCGGCGTGCTGATCATGGAGGACGAAGCCGGCGGCGACGAAAAGCTGCTGGCGGTGCCGGCGAACAAGCTGACCCAGCGCTACGCCAAGATTGAGAACTACACGGACCTGCCGGAGATCACGCTGAAGCAGATCGAGCATTTCTTTGCGCATTACAAAGATCTCGAACCCAACAAATGGGTGCGGATCGTGCGCTGGAGCGACGCGGCGGAGGCCCATAAGCTCGTGACGCAGGGCATCGAACGCGCGCGCGCGGCCAAGTCCGCGGGTCCTTGACGCTGCCGCGCCGCCGGGAGTGCAAATGAAGCGGTCGTTCATCGACGCGCGCATCGAGACTATGCTGGAGGTCTGCGAGCGCCACGGCGCCCGCCTGCCGGCGTTTGCGCTATGGGGCGAGGAGGACTATCGCGCCGACAAGACCGCCGCATCGCGCATTCTCGAAGGCGGCCTCGGTTGGAACATCGTCGAATTCCATCCCGGCCAGTTCGCGACGGCGGGCCTCAGCGCGTTCACGCTGCGTATGGGCGATTGGCGGCAGTTGAGCCACGGCCGCGGCCGGCTGTACGCGGAGAAAGTGTTGCTCGCCGAAGACGGGCAGCGCACGCCGCATCATTATCACATCGTCAAGACCGAAGACATCGTCAACCGGGGCGGCGCCAGGTTCGTCATTGAACTCGTCAAAGTCGATCGCGCCGGCGTCGCGCTCAAGGAGCGGTTCCGCGCGCTCAAGGACGTCAAGACGCTCGACCTCGGCCCCGGAGATCATGTCATTCTGGAGCCGGGCGAGAGCCTGACGCTGGAGCCGTTCGTCGCCCATGCGTTCTGGGCGGAAGGCGGCGCGACGCTGGCGGGCGAGGTGTCGCTCGTCAACGACGACCGCACCGACAACTACTTTCTGCCGCCGCTGGCCCCGGCGGCGGCGATCGAGGAAGACGCGCCGCGTCGCTACATCACCGTGCGCGACCACGCGCGCCTCGCGCCGGTGGCGTGAGCGCCCAATCGCCGCCATAGTGACCGGGGGGTGCGAATGGCGGAACTCGCGGTCGAAATGCGCGGCGTGCACAAGTGGTACGGCGCGTTTCATGTGTTGCGCAACATCGATCTCAACGTCGCCCGCGGCGAGCGCATCGTCGTCTGCGGCCCCTCCGGCTCCGGCAAGTCGACGCTGATCCGCTGCATCAACCGGCTCGAAGAGCACCAGCGCGGAATCATCAAGGTTGACGGAGTCGAGCTGACGCCGGACGTGCGCTCGATCCACGAAGTTCGCCGCGAAGTCGGCATGGTGTTCCAGAATTTCAACCTGTTCCCGCATCTGACCATTCTCGAAAACTGCACGCTGGCGCCGATTTGGGTGCGCCGGACGCCGAAGCGCGAGGCGGAGGCGCTGGCGATGCAATTGCTGGAGAAGGTCAAGATCCCTGAACAAGCCAGCAAGTATCCGGGTCAGCTTTCCGGCGGCCAGCAGCAGCGCGTGGCGATCGCGCGCGCGCTGTGCATGAACCCGAAGATTATGCTGTTCGACGAACCGACCTCGGCGCTCGACCCGGAAATGGTCAAGGAGGTGCTCGACACGATGGTCGGCCTGGCGCGCGAGGGCATGACGATGCTGGTCGTGACGCACGAGATGGGATTTGCGCGTCAGGTCGCCGACCGCGTCGTGTTCATGGATTTCGGCGAGATCGTCGAGGTCAACGCGCCGGAGCCGTTCTTCGCGGCGCCTCAGCACGAGCGGACGCGGCAGTTCCTCAGCCAGATCCTGCGCTGAGGTCCATCGCCGTCAGTGCGGGTCGCTGGCCGGGCTCATCAGCGACAACGGCGCGGTGGCGACGCCCGCCGCGGCCGCGCCGACGGCGTGCGTCGCGTTGATGGCGACGGCGCCGAGAGTTTCGCCGAGATTGGATTTCGCGTCGGTCAGCGGCTGGCCGCCGGCGAGCCGCGCGCCAATCGCCTGCACGACGTCGGCGCTGGCGAATTTGCTGTGACGCGCGGGGTCGTCGGTCGCAAGCGACGTCAGATCGATGACGCGGACGTTGGCCTGCTCCAGTTCGCTACGATAGGGCTCGTGCGTGGGATCGACGGCGCCGAGGCGCGGCTCGTCGCCGGCGATCAACTGCGAGAGCCCGAGCGCCTTGTCGTCCTGCGCGACGAACAGCGTGATCGGCGCCGACTTGTGGCCGTTCTCGATTTCGGCGATCTGGCGCCGGAACACATCGACGTCGATGTCGGGCGAGGCCAGCATGATGTCCTTGATCTTGGCGGGCAGCCCCTTGTCGCGGATCGCCATCTGCCGCAGCGATTCGACGGCGACGTAGTTGCCGAGCGAATGGGCGAGAATCGAAATCTCGCTGACCTTGGGGTCGTCGGCGAGCGCCTGCAACACCGCTTCAAGCCCGTCGCGAGAATAGTTGGCGCTTTCGCGATCGTACAAATATTCAAGCGCCTTGCCGCGCGACGGCCAGGTGAACAGCACCGGCACCACATCGGCCCCGGCATCGTGCGCGACTTGCGCGAACCGATAGACCGCCTCCTCGAAGCGCGTGTTGTAGCCGTGGACGAAGACCAGCGCGTGATGGGCGCGGTTGGCGAGGATGCGCTTGTGGAAAACCGCCTTGGCTTCCGGCAGGTCGAGGCGGTCGGCGCGCAGGGTCACGAAATCGCGCGCGGGATCGCCGGGAAGCTGGGCCGGCCATTGCACGTCGCCGATCTTTCGCACGGCGTCGGGCGGGATCGAAATCTCGATGTCGGCGAAGCGCAGACCGCGCCCGCGCTCGCCGCCGAACATCACCCCCGGCGCCTCGACCGGGGCACGCGTCGTCGCCACCAGCATGTCGACGGTCGAGGCGCCGGCGACGCGCGCCTCGACCGCGATCAGATTGCCTTCCGGCCGCCCGGCGCAGGCCGCAAGCGCCAAGACCAGGGCGAAGACCGCGGCCTGTCGCATCTCAGGTCGCGGTCTTCGGCGACACGACCAGCGCGTATTCCGAGGACGGCGCGTTGAAGCCGCTATCGGCCTTCGGACGCGCGCTCGACCAGAAATAATAGGCGACGATAGCAATGACGACGACGACGATCAGAACGATGGCCCAAGTCGGAAAGCCGCCGGTCGGCTGCGGCGGCGGAGGCGGCGGCGCGATCGACCGCGTCGGCGGCGGAGGCGCCGCTTGCGGCGGGGGCGGCGGAGGCGGCGGCGCAGCCTGACGCGGCGGCGGCGGGGCCGCGGGCGCCGTCGTCGCCCGTGGCGCAGCGGCCGCGCCGCCGAGCGCGCCGGCCAGCGCCGCCGGCACGGCGGACAGGAACCCGCCCTTCTGGCTCGTCAGGAAATTGCGAATGGCGCCGGCGTCCGACCACAGGGACGGGTCCTGCTGGCCCAACACGCCGATGGCGGCCTGCTCGATCGCGCCGAGCGCCGGCGCCGCCGCCTCGATCGGCGTGTCGATCAGCGTCGCGAGCCCGTTGGCGAGCTTGTCGCGCATCGTCGCTCCCAGCACCGGCGTCAGCGCGCTGGCGCCTTCGTTGAGTGGCGCCAGATCATGCTCGACCAGCGCGCGGCGCAGACGCTCGAGCGTATTGGGATCGGAATTGGAAACCGCGTCGCTCAACGCCTTGGCGCCGCCCTCGCTCTCGAACGAGCGCAGGAATGCGGCGAGCAGCGCCGGGACAGCGGCGGCGACGAAGGCCTTGCCCTGCCCCTCGTCCATGCCGACGGTGGACGCCAGCTGTCGCGCGACGTCCGGCGAAAGGACCTGCGCGATTTGCTCCCTGAGATCGACGTCCATGGCGTTGCCCTCCCGGCCTGCCTAAAATCAAATCATACCTGCAGCGCGCGGTATTGCAACGCGCCGCCACACGCGCCGCTGTCGCGGTCCCCTTACAAGTTTTTGCAGGACGTCATACGACGGCGTCAGCGGCAACCAGTCAGGGAGCGTGCGTTTGGCCAGCCAATAGGGGCGAAAGAGCGACCGCCAGACGCGCCCGTCCATCGCGCTGATCTTCTTTTCCGGCGGCGCTTCGGTGATCGGCTGCGCACGCAGCCACGCATGGATCGCGCGCTCGACTTCCGGCGAAACGTCGCCGTTGTTGCGCGCGCTCGCCTGCACCAGTGAGACGATCCGGCCGCCCGAGCACGGCGCGCCGAGCTCGACGGTCGCAACGGATGTCTCGCCACGCCGCACGCTCCACAGGCGGCAACTGTTGTCAACCAATCTCCAACCATATGTCCGCAAGCAATTTTCCATGCCCCGCGCCTCTTCGGCGATCGCCGCATGCGTGGCGAGCGGGACAAACACATAGTCATCGACGACCGCCGGTCTCAGCCAGCCGTCAAACGCCTCGCGACCGTTAAGAACGCAGACAAGCTCCAAGCTCGCCATCCAGTCGCGCGCCTCTTCCACTGCGCGCGCAAACGTCATGCGCGGCGACCAGCGCTTGCGCGAAAGCTGCGCGGCGGCCGTTTCCGGCCGCCCCGTCAGGAACGCCCACAAACAGACAAGTTTGAGCCGCCCCCATTCCGCCTTGCCCGGCGCCCGCGAAAATTCCTGCGCGACCCAGCCCGAAATCGCCTCGTCGCCCCAGCGCGCCGCCTCGCCGACGAGCCATAGCCACAGCGCCGCATGTCGAGCCTCGCGTGGCAAATGATTGGCGACGCGCCGCGCGAACAGCGGCCCGTCCGGCAACTGCGGAAGCGGCTGCACGAACGCCTCCTGCGGCAGCGCGCGCAGCCACATCGGCAGCCCCGCAATCGCTGCGCACTCGCGCAACGAGCGACCTGACACAACCGCCGCCACGGCGGCGCCCACCCGCGCGGCGTCGCGCGACGAAGCGAGCGCGAACAGCAACGCCGGAAAGCTGAAGCTCAAATCTGCGAGCGCGCCGTGCCTTGCCGCCATCGCGCGCACCCTCGCGGCGTGCGGGGGTTGGAAGCGGGATAGCCGGCTCTCAACAAGCTCGGCGCGCGCCCGCGCCTTGCCCGCGACGCTTGCGCGCGGGACACACATTTCCAATGACATGACACAAACCAAGAGCCCGCGGGCGCGGAGTGACTCCGGCCCGGTTCACATGACAAATTGTGAAGAAGGACGCCCGAAGCCTATTTCGGGCGAGGAGCGCGGCACAATACAGACATGACGAGCTCCTCTGGCTCAAGTTGCGAGGCCGCCCGCATGCCACGGGCGGCTGTAAACGGCAAGCGCTTTTTCAGGCGAAGGTGTAGGCGGTCTTCACCGTCGTATAGAACTCGACCGCGTAGCGTCCCTGCTCGCGCGCGCCGAGGCTCGAGCCTTTGCGGCCGCCGAACGGCACGTGATAGTCGACGCCGGCGGTCGGCAGGTTGACCATCACCATGCCGGCCTCGATGTTGCGCTTGAAGTGGCTCGGCATGTTTGAGGCTGGTCGTGCAGATGCCGGCGCACAGGCCGAACTCGGTGTCGTTGGCGAGTCGCCAGCGCCTCCTCGTAGGACTTCGCCGGGATCATCGCCGCGACCGGCCCGAAGATTTCCTCGCGGGAAATCCGCATCTCGTTGGTGGCGTCGGCGAACAAGGCCGGCGCCATGTAGAAGCCGGGCGTCTCGCGGTTCAGCCGTTCGCCGCCGAGCTTGAGCTTGGCGCCTTCGTCCTTGCCGATCTCGATATAGCTCAGGTCCTGATCGAGCTGGCTCTGATCGACCACCGGGCCGATGTGGACGCCGGGCTTCAGCGCGTCGTCGACCACGAGGCCCTGCATCCGCTCGGTGAGCGCGTCGGCGAAGCGGTCATAGATCGCCCTCGGTGACGATCAGGCGCGAGGAGGCGGTGCAGCGCTGGCCGGTCGAGAAGAAGGCGCCGTTGACGGCGCTCTCGACCGCGACCTTGAGATCGGCGTCGTCGAGCACGACAAGCGGGTTCTTGCCGCCCATCTCCAACTGGAACTTGCGCATCCGCTCGACGCAGGCGAGCGCGACGCGCTTGCCGGTCGCCACCGAGCCGGTGAACGAGATGGCGTCGACGTGCGGGTGGTCGAGCATCGCCTGCCCGACCACCGAGCCGCGCCCCATCACCAGGTTGAACACGCCCTTCGGCGCGCCGGCGCGCACGATGATCTCGGCCGAGCGCATGCGCCGAGCCCGGCACGAGATCGGCCGGCTTGAACACCACGGTGTTGCCGTAGGCGAGCGCCGGCGCGATCTTCCAGGCGGGAATGGCGATCGGGAAATTCCACGGCGCGATGATGCCGACGACGCCGACCGGCTCGCGCGTCACCTCGATGTCGACGCCCGGCCGCACGCTCGGCGAATTTCTCGCCCGGAATGCGCAGCGCCTCGCCGGCGAAGAAGTCGAAGATCTGCGCCGGCGCGCGTCACCTCGCCGATGCCCTCGGGCAGCGTCTTGCCTTCCTCGCGCGACAAGCAGGCGGCCGAGCTCCTCCTTGCGCGCGGTGATCTCCAGCGAGACCTTCAGCAGAACGTCGTGGCGCTCCTGCGGCGTCGTGCGCGCCCAGCCGGCAAGGCGGCGCGCGGCGGCCTTGACCGCCTCGTCGACCTGCGGCCGCGCTCGCCTGCGCGAACTCGCCGACGACGTCGTCGGTGTTGGAGGGGTTGATGTTGCGGCTGACGGACGACGCCGTCGACCCATTCGCCGGCGATGTAGTTCTTCTGCACCTCGGTCATGATCGTCTCCGCGGAAACATGCCAGCGCCTGTTATAGGCGTTCGTCGGCGCGCGTCGAAGCGTAAGCGCCGGCCGACACGCTTCTCGTAGACGACACTCGTAGGGCGCGAAGCCGGCCTTCTCGTAGGCCGCGCGCGCGGCAGCGTTGGCGGCGAGGACGTTGAGGCGCAATCGCGTCACCCCGGCGCGCGTCAGCCGCGCCTCCAGGCCCGCGAGCAGCGCGCTCGCCGCGCCGCGGCCGCGGAACGCCTCGCGCACGCAGATGTCGGAGACGTAGCCGTAGCGGTTGCTGTCGGCGGCTCGCAGATCTGTTCGGCCTGCTCGATCCAGCCGACGGCGAAGCCCGCGAAGACGCCCGCCGTCTCCGCCACCAGCATCGCGCCGCCCTGCGCCTGCGCCTCTCGCGAAGGAGCTCGTAATAGGCGTCAGCCACCTGCGCGCCGGGCAAACGGGCGTCGGAAAGCGTCCGCTCGTAGTCCTGCAAGCGCGATGATCGCCGCGACGATGGCGGCGCGATCGCTGGCGACGGCGTCGCGCAGCGCGAAGCGGCGCCTCGAAATCCGCCGGCGCGTCAACGTCCAGCGTCACGCCCGACCGTCGGCGACCTCGACCGTGGCGATCCGCTCCGCCGGCAGCGCCTGCAACAGCCGCCGCGCGCCCTCGTCGCCGCGCAAGCCGCGCGACCTCGCGCGAACAGCGCGCGGCCAAGCAGCACCGGGTTGCCGCGCTGTCCCGACAGCAGCGGCACGGCGGCCGCCGCGCCCGGCGTCGCGAAAAACACCGTCGCCAGCGCGTCGATGATCGACGCCTCGATCTCGGGCATGTCGCCGAGCAGCACGACGGCGCCGGCGACGTCGCGCCGGCAGCGCGGCGACCCCGGCGCGCAGCGAAGTCGCGAGCCCCTCGGCGAAGTCGGGGTTGTCGACGAACGTCACGTCGAGCCCGGCGAGCGCCGCCTCGACCTCGGCCCGCGCGTGTCCGGTCACCACCAGCACCGGCCGCGCGCTCGAGGCCAGCGCCGCCTCGACCGCCCAGCGCACCAGCGGCTTCGCCGCGAAACTCAGCGACCAGCTTGCTCGGCGCCGGCCCGCCGGCGGCGCGGTAGCGCGACGCGAGTCCCGCGGCGAGCACGATCGCCGCGATCTCACTCATCGGGCTTGCGCGGCTGCGGCCGGCTCTCGATCTCCATCAGCAGGCCGCCGACGCCCATCGCCTGAATGTCGGCGCGTCGCACCGGCACGCCGGCGAGCACGCGGCCGAGCACCCAGTCGAAGCCGTTCTCCTTCGGCGAGCGCGCGCAGCCCGGCGCGCCGATCACCGGCTTGCCGTCGAGCTCGCCGTAGAGCAGCAGGTTGCCGGGATCGACCGGCATGCCGAAATGCTCGATGCGGCCGCCCGCCGCCTCCAGCGCCGCGGGGATCACGTCGCGCCGGTCGGTGATCGCCGAGGCGCCGAAGACGATCAGCGCGTCGCACCGCTCGCCGAGCGCGCGCAGCGCCTCGGCGAGCGCGGCGTCTCGTGCGGGCAGCGACGCTCCTCGACGATGCGCGCCCGCGCCGGCGCCAGCCGCGCCTCCAGAACGCCGAGCGTCTTGTTGACGACGCTCGGCTTCAGCCCCGGCCGCAGCGTCGAGACGACGCCGACGCGCAGCGGGCGGTAGGGCGCGATCGACACCGCCGACGCGCCCGCCGCGGCGCAGGCCGCCGCGCAGCGACGCCTCCGAGGTCGCGAACGGGATGATCTTCACCGTCGCCGCCATGTCGCCCTCGACCGACCGGCGCCCATTCGGCGAGCGTCGCCACCGTGATCGCGTCGTCGATGCGGTTGATGGCGTCGATCGCCGGCGCGGAGACTTTCACCAGCCCCGCCGCCGCGGCGAACAGGTTGACGCGGCCGGTGAACGGCGGGTCGAGCCGCAGATGCGGGCCGGCGATCGCCCGCGCCAGCCGCTGCGCCGCTTCGTCCTCGGCGACGTCGCCGCCTTCGAGCGCCGCCGCGATCACGGTTTCGACGCCGGCCGATTGCAGCGCCGCGAGTTCGGCGGCGCCGATCTTCTGGCCCTTCTTCAGCCGCGTCTCGCCGGCCCGCACCGCATGCGCCGAGATCGCGCCGAGCGCCTGCAGACACAGGCACGGGGCCGAACTTCATGGCGCTTCCGAGCGCAGCGGCTTCTTGCGCAGCGCCGCGACGATCTCGCCGGCGATCGAGACCGCGATCTCGGCCGGGCTCACCGCGCCGATGTCGAGGCCGATCGGCGCGTGGATGCGCGCCAGCGCCGCCTCGTCGAAGCCCTCGGCCTTCATGCGCTCCAGGCGCCGGGCGTGCGTCTTCCGCGAGCCGAGCGCGCCGATGTAGAAACATTCGGCCTTCAGCGCGCGGGTGAGCGCGCGGTCGTCGATCTTGGGATCGTGGGTCAGCAGGCAGATCGCGGTGTAGCGGTCGAGCGGGCGCTCCTCCAGCGCCTCGTCGGGCCATTGCGCGAGGATCGGCGTTTCCGGGAAACGCTCCGGCGAAGCGAAAGCGGTGCGCGGGTCGATGACGACGGGGTCGAGCCCGGCGATGCGGGCGATCGGGGCCAGCGCCTGCGAGATATGCACCGCGCCGATCATCACGAGGCGGACCGGGGGAACCTGGACGGTGAGGAAATAATCGGCGCCCTCCCGCGCGACCGTCCCGCTCTTGCCGGCGCGCAGCGCCGCCTCGATCTCCTCGGCGAGGGGATCGGCGCCGATGCTTTCGGCGGCGACGAAGCGCTGCGCGCCGTCGTCGAGCTTGGTCACCAGCACGCAGGCGCGGCGCGCGGCTCGCGCCGCGTTGAGCTGCTTGAGAAGGTCGAGCTTCATCCCTCGACCCGCTCGACATAGACCTTGATGCGGCCGCCGCAGCTGAGGCCGACCTTCCAGGCGGTCTCGTCGGCGACGCCGAACTCCAGGGTCTTGGGCTTGCCGGAGGCGATCACGTCCAGCGCCTCCTCGACCACCGCGCCCTCGACGCAGCCGCCGGAGACCGAGCCGAGGAAGCGGCCGTCCTGATCGATGGCGAGATGCGAGCCGACCGGCCGCGGGGCCGAGCCCCAGGTCTCGACCACGGTGGCGATGGCGACTTCGCGGCCCTCGGCGCGCCAGGATTCGGCGGCGGTGAGAATATCGTCGTCTGCGCCGGTCATGGGCATCTCCCTGTGGCGTTATGGTTCGCGCTATATAGGGACGCCGGCGGCGGCGGGCGCAATGGCCTCGGCATTGTCGACTGTTGACGTCCCAGCCGCCTCTGGCATCCCTTGGCGCATGGAAATGGCGAGCGCCGAGGCGCTCAAGATCACCTCGCTGTCGGAAGCCGTGCGCGAACGCCTGATGCGCGCGATCGCCCGCGGCGATTTGCAGACCCGGCGCGCGGCTCAACGAAGCGCAGATGGCGCAGACGCTCGGCGTCAGCCGCGGGCCGATCCGCGAGGCGGCGCGCGAGCTCGAAGGCCAGGGTTTTCTGGTCAGCCGGCCCAACCAAGGTTTCTACGTCGTCGATTTCGCGCCGCAGTCGATCCGCGACGTCTACGAGGCCAAGGACTGGCTGGAGGCGGCTTTCGTCGCCGATCTCGCCCGCAGCTTGGGCTCGCCGGAGCGGCGCGAAATCCTGGCGCAGATCGACGAGCTCGACGGCTCCGACCGGCTCGACCTTCACCGAGACGCTGCTGGCGTTCCGCCTGCGCGTGCTGGCGCGGCTCGCCAACCGCTTCCTCGCCGACCTGATGACGGTGATGTACCGCAAGTTCTACATCTTCTCCGTCGTCGTCGACAGCGGCGACGACGCCGCGCGGATCGCCCGCATCGCCGACGTGCTGCGCCGCTTCTGGACCGCGTTCGCCGACGACGACCTGCCGCAGGCGCTCGCCGTTCTGCGCGACGACACCGCCTATTGGCTCGCCGATCTGCCGTCCCGGAGTTCCGCCCCATGAACGCGCCCATCAAGAACTCCATCGCCGCCCTCGCCCCGGAGCTGACGGAATGGCGGCGCGACTTCCATCGCCATCCCGAACTGCTCTACCAATGCCGGCGCACCGCCGGCTCGTCGCCGAGCGCCTGCGCGATTTCGGCTTCGACGAGGTGCATGAAGGGATCGGCCAGACCGGCGTCGTCGGCCTGCTGCACGGCGCGAGCGGCCCGGCGGCCGACGTGAGCAAGCGCGTGCTGCTGCGCGCCGACATGGACGCGCTGCCGATCCTGGAGGCCAGCGGCGCCGAGCACGCCTCCGAAACGCCGGGGACGATGCACGCCTGCGGCCACGACGGCCACACGACGCTGCTGCTCGGCGCCGCCAAGCACCTGTCGGGCGCCCGCGACTTCGACGGCACGCTGGTGTTCTGCTTCCAACCCGCCGAGGAGGGCGGGGCTGGAGCCCAGGCGATGATCGACGACGGGCTGTTCGAGCGCTTCCCGGTCAAGGGCGTCTATGGCCTGCACAACTGGCCGGGGCTGCCGGTCGGCAAGTTCGCCGTGGCGCGCGGCGCGGCGATGGCCTCCGCCGACCGGCTCGAAATCGTCGTGCAGGGCAAGCGGCGGCCACGGCGCCATGCCGCACCTCGCCCGCGACCCCATCGTCGCGGCCTCGGAAATCGTGCTCGCTCTGCAGACCATCGTTTCGCGCGTCATCGATCCCTTGCAGCCGGCGGTGGTTTCGATCACCTCGATCCACGCCGGCGAGGCGTTCAACGTCATTCCCGACACGGTCGAGATGCGCGGCACCTTCCGCACGCTGTCGGACGCGGTCGCCGAGCAGATCAAGACGGAAATCCGGCGCATCTGCGACGGCGTCGCCGCCGCCCACGACATGACGGTCGAGATCAAGCCGTCGCCGACCGCGCCTTATCCGACGACGGTCAACCATCCCAAGGAGACCGACATCGCCGTCGCGGCGATGCGCGCGGTGGCGGGCGCGGACAACGTGTTCGACAATTTGCCGCCGGTGATGGGCGCCGAGGATTTCTCGTTCATGCTGAAGCGCGTGCCCGGCGCCTACGTGTTCATCGGCAACGGCGACACGGCGCCGGTGCATCACCCGGCGTACGACTTCAACGACGAGGCGATTCCCTACGGCGTCGCCTACTGGAGCGAGTTGGCGCGCCGTGCGCTGGCGGCCGACTGACCAACCAACGCGGGGGCGGCCATGGCGGCGATTCTGACGAGCGCGGCGCCGGCGCGGGCGACGCCGCGCGTCGTCGCGGCCACCGTCGCCGGCAACGCCATCGAGTTCTACGACTTCCTCTGCTTCTCGTTCTTCGCCGTCTATATCGCCGGCGCGTTCTTTCCCGGCGGCGATCCCTTCGCGGGCTTGTTGAAGACGCTCGCGGTGTTCTGGTCCGGCTTCCTGTTCCGGCCGCTCGGCGGCATCGTCATCGGCGCCTACGCCGACCGCGTCGGCCGCCGGCCCGCGATGATGCTGACCATCGTGCTGATCACGATCGGCACCGTGGGGCTGGCGCTGACGCCGTCCTACGCCAGCATCGGCGCCGCGGCGCCGGCGCTGCTGGTCGTCTTCCGCATCATCCAGGGCTTCGCGCTCGGCGGCGAAGTCGGGCCGGCGAGCGTCTATCTGGTCGAGGCCGCGCCGCCGCAACGCGCGCGGCTTCTACGGAAGCTGGCAGATCGCGAGCCAGGGGATCGCGGTGTTCGCGGCGGGCCTGCTCGGCGTCATCCTGTCGAGCATTCTCAGCAAACAGCAGCTCAGCGACTGGGGCTGGCGCGTGCCGTTCCTGCTCTGCCTCGCGCTGCTGCCGATCGCCTTCGTGCTGCGCGGCGAGATGCAGGAGACGCTCGACGCCGCCGGCGCCGGGCGCGACCCGCCCGAGCCTGCTCGGCAACGCCGGCTGGGTGTTCCTGGGCGTCCTCATCATCATCGGCGGCACCGTCTCGACCTATGTCGGCAACTACATGTCGACCTATGCGGTCACCACGCTGAAGCTGCCGCCGACGGTCAGCATTTCGGCGACGCTGATCAATGGCCTCGCCATCTTCGGCTTCGCGCTGCTCGGCGGCTGGCTCGGCGACCGCTACGGCCGCAAGAGCGTGGTGCTGGCGCCGCGCATCGCGCTGGCGATCGTGATCTGGCCGCTGTTCCTGTGGCTCAGCCAGCGCCGAGCGCGCTGACGCTGTGGATTGCGACCATCGCGGTCGGCGGCCTGACGGCGATGTCGTCGGGCATCGGCCTCGTCATTCTGCCCGGAGTTGCTGCCGAAGCGCGCGCGCGCGACCGGCTTCGCCGTCTCCTACGCGCTCGGCGTGTCGATCTTCGGCGGCTCCACGCAATATGTCGTCGCCTGGTTGATCAAAGCGACCGGCAACCCCTTGGCGCCGGCCTGGTACGTCATCGCCACCAGCCTCATCACCATCGTCGCCATCGCCTTCTGCCGGAGACGCGCGGCCTCGAAATCGAATGAGGCGAACGTCGCGCCTTCGCGTCGACCGACCGCATCCTCTTCGCCCTCGTCCTCGCCCTCGTCGGCGTCGGGGCGCTGTTCGCGCCTGTGGCCGGAGCTCGATCTCGCAACGACGCGCTTCGTCTACGAGCACGGCGGCTTCTGGGGCGCGAGCGCGCTCGCGCGCGACGCGCGCGACGGCTTGCGGCTCGCGCCGTTCTGGCTGCTCGGCGCTGCTCGCGGGGCTGTGGCTGGCGCGGCGGCGGCAGCTGGATGCGACTGCCCCGGCGCCGTCGACGCGCGCGCATGATCTTCCTGACGGCGAGCCTGACGATCGGCTCCGGCCTCATCGTCAACCTCGGCCTCAAGGATCACTCGCACCGGCCGCGGCCGGTGCATGTCCGCGAGTTCGGCGGCGACCAGGCGTTCCGGCCGTGGAATCGCTTCGACGGCGCCTGCGTCGAAGAATTGCGCCTTCGCCTCCGGCGAGGCCGCGTCGGGCTTCTGGATGGTCGCGCCGGCCCTGCTCGCGCCGCCGCCGTGGCGCGCGCGCGGCGATCGCCGCGGCGGTCGTCTACGGCGTCGCGACCAGCGCGCTGCGCGTCGCTTTCGGCGGCCATTTCCTGTCCGACGTGCTGTTCGGCGGCCTGATCTCGCTCGATCACGGTGATGGCGCTATGGCGGCTATACGTAGCGACAGCGGCTCAACATAGGCGGCGACCGTCAGCGCCGCCGACAGCGCCTCGGGATCGCGCTCCGGCAGGCCGCAAACCTGGCCGCGACACAACATCGCCGCCGGGGTCTGCGGCGGCGCCGGCCGGCCGCCGGGACGCCCGTCGGGCCACGCGGCGCGGTCGAGCGGCAGCACCGCGATCGCCGGATCGGCGGCGCGCGCGCGCCGCGGCGACGAGCGCGGCGAAGCGCGGGATCGGCGGGGTCGCCCTCGACGGCGACGCAGCCGCCGCGCTGCAGGAAATCCCAGGCCGCGAGCAGCAGCGGCGATTGCGTGACCTCGCGCGGATCGCCGCCGGCGAAGGCGCCGATCAGCCGCTCGGCCGCCTCGCGCCATTCGCCGTCGTCGGTCAGGTGATAGAGGCGCACGAGCACCTCCGCCATCAGCCCGACGCCGCTCGGCGTCGCGCCGTCATGGGCGATGCGCGCCCGCGCCGCCGGCGCGTCCTCGGCGTCGGCCGCGGTGAGATAGAGGCCGCCGTCGGGCGCGCCGAAGCGCGACAGCGCCGCGCGCGCCTCCTGCTCGGCGAGTTTCAGATAGCGCGGCTCGCCGGTCGCCTCGAACAGCGCCAGCGCGGCGCGGGCGAAGGCTGGCGGAATCGTCGAGCAGTCCCGGCCGCGCCGATGCGGCCCTCGCGCCAGGCGTGGACCAGCCGCCCCTGCGCGTCGCGCAGCTTCGGCGTCGAGGAAGTCGAACGCCGCCGTGCGCGCGGCTAGCATTTCCGGCGCCTCGAACACCGCGGCGGCGCGGGCGAGCGCCGCGATCATCAGGCCGTTCCAATCGGCGAGAATCTTGTCGTCGAGGCCGGGCCGGGCGCGGCCCTCGCGCAACGCGAACAGGCCGCGCGCCGGCGCCTGCGCGGCGCTCCTGCGCCGCGTCGACCGGCTTCGTCATGCCGCAGCACGTTGCGGCCTTCCCAATTGCCGCCTTCGCGCACGTCGTAGGCGGCCTTGAACGCGGCGGCCGCGGGGCCGAGCGCCGCGTCGATCTCCGCGGCCGTCCAGACGTAGAACTTGCCCTCCTCGCCGTCCTGATCGGCGTCGAGCGAGGCGGCGAACGCGCCGTCGGCGCGCATCTCGCGCCGCAGCCACGCGAACAGTGTCGCGGGCGCGCGCGGCATAGACCGGCGACGGCGTCTCGGCATGCGCCAGCGCCAGCAATTCGAGGATCTGCGCGTTGTCGTAGAGCATCTTCTCGAAATGCGGCACATGCCATTCGCGCGTCGACGGAATAGCGGGCGAAGCCGCCGCCGAGGTGATCGTAGATGCCGCCGGCGCTCAAAGCGTCGAGCAGGCCGCGCACCGCGTCGCGAAAGCGCGGCGTCGCCGCGCCGGAAATATTCGCTCCAGAAAAAGCGGAAGATCGGCGCGTTGGGGAATTTCGGCGCGCGCGCCGATGCCGCCATTGACGGGATCGACCAGCCGCAGCAACGCCTCGCCCGCGCGCGTCAGACGGTCGTCCGTGAGCACGCCCGGCGTCGCGCGGCGCGGCGATCTCGGCGAGATGCGCGGTGATCGCCGCGCCGTTGCTCAACACGCCGTCGCGCTTGGTCGCCCAGGCGTTGGTCGACCGAGGCAAGCACTTGGCGGAACGACGGCCGGCCGTAGCGCGCCGCCGGCGGCCAGTAGGTGCCGCCGAAGAACGGCTCGCCCTCGGGCGTGAGGAACATCGTCAGCGGCCAGCCGCCCTGCTCGCCCATCGCGTGCAGCGCGCTCATGTAATGATGATCGACGTCCGGCCGCTCCTCGCGATCGACCTTCACGCAGACGAAATCGCGGTTCATCTCGGCGGCGGTTTCGGCGTCCTCGAACGACTCGTGCGCCATCACATGGCACCAGTGGCAGGCGGCGTAGCCGATGGAGAGCAGCACCGGCGCGTCGCGCGCCGCGCGCCTCCTCGAACGCCGCGCGGCCCCACAGCCGCCAGTGCACGGGGTTGTCGGCGTGCTGCAGCAGATAGGGCGACGTGCTCGCGCTCAGGGCGTTGCTCATGCGGGACCTCTATAACATGTTGCCGCCGGGCGCGGCCCCGCGCAAAGTCGCAAGTGCGTGAAGGGAGCGCCGTGACGAAGCCAACGCCCGACGGCCTGCCGCTGTTCGCCTTCGCCGACGCGCAGGCGTTCCGGATTGGCTCGCCGCGCCCGACGAGCCCCGGCGCTTGGCTGAAGTTTGCGAAAAACGGCGGCGACGCGACGCTCAGCAAAGCCGAGGCGATCGACTGCGCGCTCTGTCACGGCTGGATCGACGGCCAGCTCCGCGGCCTCGACCGAAGCGTTCTTCCTCACGCGGTTCACGCCGCGCAAGGCCGAACAGCCGCTGGTCGGCGCGCAACGTCGAGCGCGCCGAGGCGCTGATCGCCGCCGGCCGGATGCAACCGGCGGGCCTCGCCGAGATCGAAGCGGCCAAGGCTGACGGCCGCTGGGCGGCGGCCTACCCCTCCGCCTCGCAGGCGACGACGCCGCCCGATTTCGCCGCCGCGCTAGCGCGCAACGCCGGCGCCGCGGCGACGTTCGCGGCGCTCGACGGCGCCAATCGCTACGCCGTGCTCTACCGCCTGCATCACGCAACCTCAGCGACGCGCGCGAACCGCATCGCCGAGCTTGTCGCGATGCTGGCGCGCGGCGAGACGTTTCATCCGCCGCGCAAGCGCCGAGCTACTTCGAAGGCGAAATCGCCACCATGATGTGGTCGGCGTGCGCGTTGCTGATCTCCAGCGTTGCGGGGCCGGCGGCCAGCGGGAAGCGCACCGACTTGCGCACCCCGTCGCAATCATGCTGGCCCGAGAAGGCGCTCGACTTCACCAGCGCGCCGTTCTGCGCGACGTCGATCCAGGCCTCCGCCGAAACCGTCACCTGATAAAGGCCGGCGTCGAGTTTCGGCACGTTGAGCACCGCCGCGTAGGAGCCCGCGGCCGGGGCGCGTTCCGGCGCCATCGGGCAGCTTGACGTCCTTCGACAGATTGACGGCGTAGCCCGCGCCGAGCTTCGCCTCGCCGGTCTCGGCCGGCAGCGGCGCGGCGGAGGCGAACCAGGTTCGCTCGTCGGCCACGCTCCATTTGAAATGCTCGCAATCGGCGCGCGCCGGAGTTGCGGCGACGAGCGTCAGCGCGACGAGGGCGAGAAGCGGCGGGCGCTCAATCGACGCCCACCATCACGTCCGACGCCTTGACGACGGCGTAGGCCGACTGGCCGGTCTTGAGGCCGAGCGCGTCAACGGCCTCGTTGGTGATCGACGCCGTGAGCACGATGCCGCCGACGTCGATTTCCACATGGGCGGTGGTCTGGCCCTTGGTCACCGACTTGATCGTGCCTTTGAGTTGATTGCGGGCGCTAAGTTTCATGGCGGGGAACTCCAGTTCCCCGCCTTCTAGCGCCAACGCCCGCGCCTTGTCACCCCGCCCGGATCAGGCCGCCGGCGGCGCGTTGATAATCTGCAGTTGCGTGAACTCGTGCAGGCCCTCGGCGGCGAGTTCGGCGCCGAGGCCGGATTGCTTGGCGCCGCCGAACGGGATGTGCGGCAGGATTTCGAGGTGCTTGTTCACCCAGACCGTGCCGGCCTCCAATTGCTTGGCGACCTCATAGGCGGCCTTCACGTCGGAACCCCACACGGAGCCGCCCAGCCCATAGGTCGTGGCGTTGGCGCGCCGCACGGCGTCCGCGGTGTCGGCGTATTTGATCACAGGCAAGACGGGCCCGAACTGCTCCTCGTCGACGATCCGCGAGCCTTCCTTGATGTCGCGCACGATGGTCGGCGCGATGAAATAGCCGGCGCGGTCGAGCGCGTCGCCGCCGGCGATGACATTGCCGTTCTTCTTCGCGTCCTCGAGGAAGATCTTGACCTTCTCGTACTGCATCTTGTTCTGCAGCGGCCCGACCGTCGTACCCTGCTTGATGCCGTCATCGACCACAGCGGCTTTGGCCAGCGAAGCCAGTTCGTCGCACACCTTGTCGTAGATCGACTCATGCACGTAGGCGCGCTTGACGGCCAGGCAGACCTGCCCCGCATTGTTGAACGCCGCGCCGAACACGCCCGCCGCCGTCGACTTGACGTCGGCGTCTTCAAGCACGATTGCGGCGTCGTTGCCGCCGAGTTCGAGCGTGATGCGCTTCAGCATTTCCGCGGCCGCCGACATCACCTTCTTGCCGGTCGCCGTCGAGCCGGTGAACGAGATCTTGCGCACGTCGGGATGATGAGTCAGGTGGTCGCCGAGATCATTGGCGTCGGCGATGACGTTGAGGACGCCGGCCGGGAACACGTCCTTCAGCAGTTCGGCCAGGCGCAGCGTGCCGAGCGGCGTCGTCGGCGCCGGCTTGAGGACCATGGTGTTGCCGGCGATCAGCGCCGTCGGCAGCTTGAACGACAGCAACAGCATCGGGAAGTTCCACGGCAGGATCGCGCCGATGACGCCGAGCGGCTTGCGGTGCGCCTCCACCCTGCGGTCGCCGCTGTCCTCGATCACCGTCATCGGCAGATCGAGGCTGGCGATGTGGCGCCAGAAGGCGCTCATGCCGCCGACCTCGGCGGTCGCTTCGGCGAGCGGCTTGCCCTGTTCGGTCGTCAGCAGCCGCGAAAGCTCGGCGGCGTGCGCGTCGATGATGTCGGCGGCCTTCAGCACCGCGGCGCGGCGATGTTCGATCGGCGTGGCCGCCCAGGCCGGAAACGCCGCCTTCGCCGCCGCCACCGCCTCGTCGAGTTGCGCGACCGAGCCGCGCGGGCATTCGGCGATGATCTCTTCCGTCGCGGGGTTGAGGACGGGCGTCGTCTGCAGCGCCGGCAACGAGTTTGCCATTGATCGAGCAGCTTGTAGTCCGACATGTGAACCTCCCTTGGGGAACGGGATGGCCCGCCTCCGACCTCCGCGTTCAGCGCGGGGCGATATATCGGACTATATACAGCGCCTCGCCGCACCGCAATCCAGCGTCGGGCCGCCGCGAGTTTTGCGCATGACAAGTTCGTGAGGCCGGATTCTCGCGAGAAAATCGGGAGAGTCATTGGCTTTGCGTCGTATATGAATTATCATAACGGTCCCGACGGCGGCCGGCTCGTCCGAAAGTACACTTGCCGCTATATACGGCCGAGCATTACGAGTCGCGCGGACCCCACCGCCGCCCGCGCGGCGAGGCGGGCGCCCGCAACCGCGGGTTCAAACGGGAGGACATGCGATGTATCAACAAGCGCTCAATTCCATCTCCAAAGAAGTTCTCATCAAGCCGCGCTACGGCAATTTCATCGGCGGCAAGTTCGTCGATCCCGTGGAGGGCCGCTATTTCGACAATCCGAGCCCGGTCACCGGCGCCAAGCTCTGCGAAATCGCCCGCTCCAGCGCCGCCGACATCGAGCTCGCGCTCGACGCCGCGCACAAGGCCAAGGACGCCTGGGGCAAGACCTCGGTCGCCGAGCGCTCGAGACATCCTCAACAAGATCGCCGACCGCATGGAGGCGAAGTCCGAGCTGCTGGCGCTGGTCGAGACGCTCGACAACGGCAAGCCGATCCGCGAGACGACCTACGCCGACGTGCCGCTGTGCATCGACCACTTCCGCTACTTCGCCGGCGCCATCCGCGCCCAGGAAGGCACGCTCTCCGAAATCGACCACGACACCGTCGCCTATCATTTCCATGAGCCGCTCGGCGTCGTCGGCCAGATCATTCCCTGGAATTTCCCGCTGCTGATGGCGGTGTGGAAGCTCGCGCCGGCGCTCGCCGCCGGCAATTGCGTGGTGCTGAAGCCGGCCGAGCAGACCCCGCTGTCAGCATCCTGGTGCTGGTGGAAGTCATCGGCGACCTGCTGCCCGAAGGCGTGCTCAACATCGTCAACGGCTTCGGCGTCGAGGCCGGCAAGCCGCTGGCGCAGAACAAGCGCATCGCCAAGATCGCCTTCACCGGCGAGACGACGACCGGCCGGCTGATCATGCAATACGCGACCGAGAACCTGATCCCGGTCACGCTGGAACTCGGCGGCAAGTCGCCCAACATCTTCTTCGCCGACGTGATGGATCAGGACGACGAGTTCTTCGACAAGGCGCTCGAAGGCTTCGCGATGTTCGCGCTCAACCAGGGCGAAGTCTGCACCTGCCCGAGCCGCGCGCTGGTGCAGGAATCGATCTACGACCGCTTCATGGAGCGCGCCGTCGCCCGCGTGAAGAAGATCAAGCAGGGCCATCCGCTCGACATGTCGACGATGATCGGCGCGCAGGCCTCGAACGATCAGCTCGAGAAGATCCTGTCCTATCTCGACATCGGCAGGCAGGAAGGCGCGAAGGTGCTGACCGGCGGCAAGCGCGCCAACCTCGATGGCGAGCTCTCCAACGGCTACTACGTCGAGCCGACGATCTTCGCCGGCCACAACAAGATGCGCGTCTTCCAGGAGGAGATCTTCGGCCCCGTGGTTTCGGTCACCAAGTTCAAGGACGAAGCCGACGCGCTGGCGATCGCCAACGACACGCTCTACGGCCTCGGCGCCGGCGTGTGGACCCGCAACGGCACGCGCGCCTATCGCTTCGGCCGCGAAATCCAGGCCGGCCGCGTCTGGACCAACTGCTACCACGCCTATCCGGCGCATGCGGCGTTCGGCGGCTACAAGCAGTCCGGCATCGGCCGCGAGAACCACAAGATGATGCTCGACCACTATCAGCAGACCAAGAACCTGCTGGTCAGCTACTCGCCGAAGGCGCTGGGCTTCTTCTGATAGCCGCAATCACGCGGCGTTTCCGCGGTCTATGGACCGCGTCGCCAAACAGGGGCGCGGGCCTATCGACCGCGCCCCTTTGAGTTTCGGGAGAATTCGAATGGTCGCCAGGGTTCTCGTCACTGACCAGGCCGTCGACATGATCGCCAAGCTGCGCGGCATGCACGGCCCCTTGATGTTTCATCAGTCCGGCGGCTGCTGCGACGGTTCGGCGCCGATGTGCTACCCCGCCGGCGACTTCAAGGTCGGCGGCCAGGACGTGCTGATGGGCGAAATCGCCGATTGCAAGTTCTACATCGGGCGCGGCGCAATTCGAGTATTGGCGGCACACCCAACTGACCATCGACGTCGTTCCCGGCCGCGGCGCCGGCTTCTCGCTGGAAGCGCCGGAAGGCGTGCGGTTCCTGACGCGCAGCCGCGTGTTCACCGACGCCGAAGTGGACGCGCTCACCGCCGCCGGAGAGCCGCCGCGCGGCGGCTGACTGGCCAAACGGCCGCCGGCGCTGATAAGCTCGGTCGGCGAGGTCAGGAATGCGCAAGGGCTACAAACAACTGGTCGCCGAGGCGAGCGCCAAAATCGAAACGCTGTCGCCGGAAGCGGCGCGGGCGCTGCTCGGTCGCGCCGACGTCACCTTCGTCGACCTCCGCGATCCCCGCGAAAGGGACCGCGAGGGCGTCATTCCCGGCGCGTTCTCGTGCCCGCGCGGCATGCTGGAATTCTGGATCGACCCGGAAAGCCCTTACCACAAGACAGCCTTCGCCGAGGACAAGCGCTTCGTGTTCTTCTGCGCCGGCGGCTTGCGGTCGGCGCTGGCGACGGCGACGGCGCAGGAGATGGGGCTCGAAAAGGTCTGCCACATCGACGGCGGTTTCGGCGCCTGGAAACAGGCGGGCGGCGCGGTCGAGGCGCAGCAGCCCAAGCGCTGAAGCTCAGCGCGCGTAGCGATACATGCCGCGGCCGGTGCGCTGGATGAGGCCGGCCTGGTTCATGCGCGACAGGATCACCGACAGGTTGCCCGGCGTGATGCTGAGGCCGTAGTCCTCGAGCGCGGTCTGCAATTCGCGCACCGAGGCTTCGTTCTCCTTGAGGATGGCGAGCAGCATTTCCTGGGGGCTCGCGGCGCTGCTATCGGAAAGACGGCCCGGCTCCAGGCCGCGTTCGTCGCCCCGGTGCAAACTTACAACATTGGAGACGAGGTCGTGGCCGCGCGGCGCCAGGACTTCAAACAGCGCGTCGCGGGCGACGCGTTCGGCCTCGGCGCCTTCCGGCTTGCCTTCGAGGCGGGCGATCGCCCAGGCCAATGCATAAGCGCGCTCGACCGCTTCGTTGAGCTGAAGCTTCAATCTAACGATGGCGCTGCGGTCGCCGAACTCCGTCGAGGCCATGGTCCGTCCCCGCCTCACGCGGCGTCTGCAAAACTGTAAACTTCCTACTACCGTTTATGGCTCCTGACAACAGCGGCGCATCTTCGACACGCTTATGTCACATAGACGATGGCTGGACGCGTACAAACATAGAACAAATAAAGACCCTAGCGGACAATAAGACATAATGGTAACCACACGGCGGAAATGCTGTGGAAAACTGGGCGGTATGCTTTACGCGGCTTTAATGGCGTTGTAATATCATTCCAACAACGAAACGCCGGCACTTTTCGCGCGAGGTTCGCTCATGCCCCCCACCGGACCGGCTTATGGCATGCTCGCCCTGGCGGTCATCGCTCTGCTGCTGGTCGTGGCGCTGGCGATCAACGTCAAAGTCCGCGCCTTCACCACCCGCGGGCTTGGCGTACGCGTCTACGACTTCGGCGCCGACCTCGAACTGCCCTCCACCATGAAGTCGCGCAGCTACCGCTTCGCGCTCTATCTGACCATGAAATCGCTGCCGCGCGAGCCCGGCTAACTGCGCCTGCGCCGCATCGCGGCGATCACCATTGCGCGCGCCTCGGGAAGTTTGAGCCCGCGCGGACCGAACAATTCGCGCTCGAGAAAATGGCCGGTGAGCCGAAACGCGTCGGCGACCTCGTCGGCCGACGGCTCCAGCGAGGTGTCGCGCAAAAACCCCGGCAAAGGCAGCAGCCGCTCGCGATACGGTTGGCCGGCGAGCCCGCTGACCGCACGGCCCGATTTCGGCGACACGTAAACCAGATCCTCGGTGGCGCCGGTCGCGGCGCAGGCCGAGAAATCGAGCGCGAATCCGCATTCCACGAGGATCAGCGCCTCGAACCTCGCCAGCGCCGCCGGCGCCTTCGCTTCGTCGTCGAGCGTTTCGACCACCGCGATCAGCGCCTCAAACAGGCTCTCATGCGGGTCGCGCTCCGGCAGCAGCCGCACCAGCGCGCCGATCAGCGCGAGCCCCGCGAGCGCCATCGCGCTCGGCAGGAAACGTCCGGCGCGCAGCGTCAGCGGTTCGACGGCGAACCCGCCGAGGTGCTCGTCGAGCCGCGCCCGCCAGACCAGGCCGATGCTGTTGCCCGGCTGCAACGCCGCCGCCAGCCGTGGCGAACGCGCGCCGCGCACGACGCCGAGATGACGGCCGTGCGCGCGCGTCATCGCCTCCAGCACGGACGATCCTTCCCCGAGCCGCTTCAGCCCGAGCACGACGCCTTCGTCACGCCATTCCACGTCCAGACCTCATGTCGTCCTGAGGTGGCGCGGCGGCGGCGCGCGCGCAAGCTTTAACGCGGCAAGAAACGCCAGCCCCAATAGCGCGAAGATCAGCGCGGCGACGCCGTTCCAGCCCCAGCGCTGATAGGCGAGGCCGCCCATCCAGCCGTTGAGGCTGGAGCCGACGTAGTAGAAGAACAAATAAAGCGCCGACGCCTGCGCCCTGCCCTCGTTCGCCCGCAAGCCGACCCAGCTCGAAGCGATCGAATGCGCGGCGAAAAAGCTCCAGGTCACCAAAGCGACGCCGAGCACCGCCGTGCCGACCCGGTCGGGCAGAGTGACGAGCACGCCGACGAGACCGATCGCCAGCGCGATCCACAACACGCGGCGACGCCCCAGGCGGGCGGCGAGTTCGCCCATGATCGTCGAGCTCGCCGCGCCGAGCAGATAAAGCGTGAAGATGAGGCCGATGCGCGTCTGGTCGAGCGAAAACGGCGGCGCGGCGAGGCGAAAGCCGATGTAGTTGTAGGTGCAGATGAACGCGCCCATCACGAGATAGCCGACCGCGAATAGCCACGGCAGTCCCTCGTCGGCGAAATGGTCGCGGACGAACGCCCACTGGCTCGCGAAACTCGCGGACGCGCCGCTCGGACAGCGCGTTGGCCGGGCAAGGCGGCGGCGAAGAACGCGGCGCCCAGCAACGAATTCGGCGCCGATGACGCCGAGCGCCAGCCGCCAGCCGCCGTGATCGGCGATGAAGCCGACAACCAGGCGGCCAAACATGCCGCCGAGCGTGGAGCCCGCGATATACATGCCCATCGCGAAGCCGAGCGCCGGCGCGTCGATCTCCTCGGCGAGATAGGCCATCGCCAGCGACGGCAGCCCCGCCAGCGCCAGGCCCATCAGCCCGCGCAACGCCAGCAGCGCGCCCCAGTTCGGCGCCAGCGCCGCCGCCGAGCGTCGCCAGCGCGGAGACCACGAGAGAGGCGACCATCACGGGCTTGCGGCCGAACCGGGCGGCGGCGAAGCCGGCGAAAAACAGCGTCGCGGCCATCACGACGGTCGAGACCGAAACCGCGAGGCTCGCCGAGGCCGGCGCCAGATGAAACTCGCGCGCGAATTCCGGCAGCAGCGGCTGCACGCAATAGAGCAGTTCAAAAATGGCGAAGCCGCCGATGAAGAACGCCGCGATGATCCGCGCAAAGCCCGGCCCGCCGCGCTTCAGCTTGGCGCTCATCGTCCCGTCATCGCCAACTCGGCAACCACAGACGCGCGGTGAATGCGGTGGGCCCGACGCCGATGCCCGCAACCATGAACGGGCAGGAAATACACGAACATCGCAAGCGCCGCCGCCAGCGTCGCCCACACGAAGGCGTCGCGCCACGGCGGCTTCAGCGCAAGCGCGAACAGCGCCAGCGCCGGCCCGAGACAGACGATCGACGGGTAGAAGTAATAGTAGAACTCGAGCCCCTTGGGATTGAGCGCCCACGGCAGCCATTCCGCGAAGAACGCGATCGCCACGATCAGCGGCGCACGGGCGCGGCGCAGCACGCCTTCGTAGAGGCTCCAGACAATCGCCGCCTGCCCGAACAGCATCACCACCGGATTGGGCAGGCCGTCGACCGCCGCCGCTTTGCCGGCCTCGCTCCAACCGCCGGCCTCCTTGGCCGGCGTGTCGAACAGATACCAGACCGGGCGCCACATCGCCGGCCACGTCCACCACAGCGACTTGTAGGGATGATCGGACGAGGTCCCGGTCATGATCGAGATCATGTTCTTATGCGTGGCGATGAACTCATAGAGGCTGTGGGCGCGGATCAGTTGCGGCGCGTAGGCGAGAAAATAGGCGAGGAACGGCGCGACCAGATAGGCCGTGAAGCCGGCGAGCGCGCCGAGCGCCGGCGCGTCGGGTTGATAGAAGTCGTCGCGGCGCGCCTCCGTCGAAACGCGCGCCCCAATGGCGAAACAGCGCGACGACGAGCTTGAACCCTATGAGCCCGAAAGCCAGATACCAACCCGACCATTTGCAGGCCGCGGCCAGCCCCAGACAATAGCCGGCGAGGAGATGCCAGCGGATCGCCGCGCCGCGCGCGCGCGCATTCTCGCCCGCCGTGAAGGCGGCGAGCGCCAGCACGCAAAAGCAGATCAGGAAGATGTCGAGCATCGCGATGCGCGACTGCACGAATATCACGCCATCGACGAGCGTGATCGCCGCCGCGTAGAGAGCGAGCGCGACGTTGGCGGTGAGCGCCATCGCCCACAGCCACACCGCCGTCACCGTCAGCGCGCCGAACAGCAGCGGCATGACGCGCCAGCCGAGCGGATTGTCGCCGAACAGTTTGATGCCCGCCGCGATCAGCATCTTGGCGAGCGGCGGATGCTCGGGATGCAGCAACTGCCCATCAGCCAGCCATTGCCGCGCCGTCGGCACGTACCAGGTCTCGTCGAAATAAACGTGGCCGGGGCCGGTGATGGCCGGCGCAAACGCGACCAGCGAGACGAGGAACACCAACACGCCGACGACCGGCAGCGGCAGCGCGCGGAGCGCGAAGCGGGCGCGGGGCGCGGGCGCGGCGGTCTCGGCGGCGACGGATATGGGCGGCATGGCGTCCTGACGTTGCAACTCGGCCTCCCCGTCGCAGATCAAAACGGCGAGGGCAAGACAGGAGGGCCCGGCCGCCCTTGCGGGCGACCGGGTTTCACGCGGCCTCGGTGGCGGCGATCCAGCTCAGCACGGCCTCGGAGAAGCCGTCGACCCGTCGCCAGTCGCCGAAGCCGACGCCGTGCTGGTTGGCGGCGACGTTGACCATGTAGCCGACGCCCTTCGGCGCCTCGACCTTGTCGTGCGACTGCTCGTCGGTGAAGACGATCAGCCGCTCGCCCGCCCGGTCGACCTCGGCGACCGCGCGGCCAAGAAACGTCCCGCCGTGCGGCTGCGAGGCGACGATCGCGTCGCGCAGCGCGAAGCCGCGACGGTTGGCGACCGCCTTCACCGCGTTGGAGAAGGTGAACACCTCCACCGTCTCGCACAGCTCGCGCGCCAGCACCGCGAGCCCGCAGGCCGCGTCGAGCCGCGTCATTTCCGACTGACGCGACAGCGCCGCGCCCATCGAGCCCGACACGTCGATCAACAGCCGCGTGCGGCCCTTCAGCCGCGGCGCGCCCGCAATCGCCTTCAGCATCGCCGCCTCCAGCTCCGGCTCGAGGTCCGAAGCATAGCGGGCGGCGGTGAGGAAGCGGTGGGGCAGGATGCGATCGACGCGCATCGACGCCAGCGCCGTAGCCAGGGTCTCGCGCTCGACGCCGGCCCCCTGCATCAGCCGCAGGTTGCGCAGCAGCGCCAGGCCGCCGAGCTTGCGCTCGGCGATCAGGCGCTCGAACGTCGCGCGCTTGTCCTCGCCGGACGACAGCGCGACCTCCCAGGTGTCGGGCGCCGCCAGCGCGCCGTCGACGAGTTGCTTCCACACCACCGCCTGCGCCGCGTCGCGCGGCTTGGCGTGGGTGAGGAACAGCACGTCGCGCAAGCGCACCGCGCCGTCGCGGTCGTACTTGGCGAGCTGATAGGCGTCGAACTTGGTCAACGCCCGAGCGAGGCCCTTCTTGACCTGCGCCGAAACCGGCCGGCGCTTGCGCTGCTGCTGCGGACCCAAGACGTCCGCCCAGTAGATCGCCAGCAGCTCGGTCAGCTCGTCGGGACGCTGGATCACGCGCGCGATCGTCTCGGCGACGAGCGGCGCGTGGGTCTTCAGCCGCGCCATTTCACGCACGAGCAGCAGCGGCGCATGGCGCAGCTTCATCTTCTCGCGCGCCGCGAGCGCCAGCGCGGCGACCGCGTCGGGCGCGACATGAGGAACCAGCGCCGCGATGCGCTCGGCGATGGCGACGCCGTCCTCGTAGAACTGGTCCTCCCACAGGAGGCAGTTCAACACGGCGCGCTCGAGCTCGCGCTCGGGCGAGAACGCTCGCGCCGGCGCGCCCTCGCGCGTGAAGACGGACTTCAGACGGTTCAGCGAAACCATGCTTGCCTCCTTTCATGCGGACAAGAGTGGCGACCCGGGAACAGGCGAAGCCGTAAAGCGCTCGGCCGAGAGCTTGAGGCCAAGGCCTCTGCGGGAGTCGAACCCGCCCTCTTCGTTTCACAGACGATGCAACGGCGTCTTCACCACGGATCGTTCAGACGCGCCGCCTCGCGGCGGCGCCGGGAGTTTCGCCGGGGAACAGGCGAGGCTGCTGAGCCTTGCGGCTCTCATGCTCTACCCTCTGAGCTACGACGCCGAAGCGTCGGGAGGACTCGAACCTCCGACCCTGAGATTACGATGCAACAGACCTCTTCACCGCCGGCGAAGGCGGAGCGGCCGTCAGGCCGCGTATCAGATCATTGGGGAACAGGCGATGCGGCTTTCAACCGCCCGCAACGCAGGGTCTTGCTAAACCCGGACCCGCGTCGCGCCGGCCCTGCCGGGCCGGCTCCACGGTACGTGCGAACGGCGGCGGGGTTCGAACCCGCTTCAACCAGGAGCGAAGTATCCGCATCTTCACCACCAACGAACAGGGGTCCCGGGGGAACGGTCGGAAACGGCGCTGGCCCCGAAGGGCGCCTTCGATGTCAACGATGCAACGCCGTCCTTCACCACCCGGAAGCGGGGCGCCGCGCTGCGCGCGGCGCTATTCTTCAAATCAAGTCGCGGCGCTAGGACATGAGCGCGCCGCCAAGCGGACCCCAAGGGTCCGCCCCGCCATCGGTGTCAGGCTCACGCCTCGTTCCCTCCGAGCGGGCCCCGCGCTTGCCGAGCGAATGCGCTCGGGGGATCCGGGTCTCCCCTCCGGCTTTGCAGCCGGACAGATGCGAGCGCCGGAGGGACAATAAAAAACCCTCCGGAGCGGGGCTCGGGAGGGTCCGTGCATGACGGATTTCAGCGAAGCTCGTTCAACCGAGCCCGCTCCTCAGAGCCGCGCCGACGCGCGCGAACGGCTTGCAGCCGTTCAGCGATGTTTGGACGAAGATGCGGCTCATCAATCAGTCTCCGTGTCCGGGACCATCCCCGGACGGCGGGCCTCATAGTCTCGCCGGCGCACGATGTCAACGGCGGCGAGATGATTTTCTTGCGGCGTCCTGACGACGCCGGCCGCACTCAATAGCGGTAGTGGTCCGGCTTGAACGGCCCCGCGACGGGGGTGCCCAGATATTCCGACTGTTTCTCCGAGAGCTTGGTCAGCTTGACGCCGATCTTGTCGAGATGCAGCGACGCCACCTTCTCGTCGAGGTGCTTGGGCAGCGTGTAGACCTGCTTGCCATAGTGACCGGGCTTGGTGAACAGCTCGATCTGCGCCAGCGTCTGGTTGGTGAACGAGGCCGACATCACGAACGAGGGATGGCCGGTGGCGTTGCCAAGGTTGACCAGGCGGCCCTCCGACAACAGGATGATGCGCTTGGAGCCGGGGAATTCGATCTCGTCGACCTGTGGCTTGACGTTGCTCCACTTGTAGTTGCGCAGCGCCGCGACCTGGATCTCGGAATCGAAGTGGCCGATGTTGCAGACGATGGCGCGATCCTTCATCGCCCGCATGTGCTCGATGGTGATGACGTCGACGTTGCCGGTGGCGGTGACGAAAATGTCGGCGCGGGGGGCCGCGTCGTCCATGGTCGTGACCTCATAGCCTTCCATCGCCGCCTGCAGCGCGCAGATCGGATCGACCTCGGAGACCATCACGCGGCAGCCGGCGTTGCGCAGCGAAGCCGCCGAGCCTTTGCCGACATCGCCGAAGCCCGCGACCATCGCGACCTTGCCGGCCATCATCACGTCGGTGCCGCGGCGGATGCCGTCAACCAACGATTCGCGGCAGCCGTAGAGGTTGTCGAACTTCGATTTGGTGACGCTGTCGTTGACGTTGATCGCCGGCCACAGCAGCTTGCCCTCCTTGGCCATGATGTAGAGCCGATGCACGCCGGTCGTGGTCTCCTCGGTGACGCCGCGGATCGCCTTGGCGTTCTTCTCGTACCAGCCGGGCTTCGACTTCAGCCGCGCCTTGATGGCGGCGAACAGCACCTCCTCCTCTTCGTTGGAGGCCTTGTCGAGGAACGCGACATCGCCGCGCTCGGCGCGCTGGCCCAAATGGATCAGCATCGTCGCGTCGCCGCCGTCGTCGAGGATCATGTTCGGCGCGCCGCCGTCGGACCATTCGAAGATGCGGTGCGTGTAATCCCAATAATCCTTGAGGCTCTCGCCCTTGATCGCGAACACCGGCGTGCCGGTCGCAGCGATGGCGGCGGCGGCGTGGTCCTGGGTCGAGTAGATGTTGCAGGAGGCCCAGCGCACGTCGGCGCCGAGCGCCTGCAAGGTCTCGATCAGCACGGCGGTCTGGATCGTCATGTGCAGGGAGCCGGCGACGCGCGCGCCCTTCAGCGGCTGCGAGGCGGAATATTCGGCGCGGGTCGCCATCAGGCCCGGCATCTCGGTCTCGGCGATGGCGATTTCCTTGCGGCCGTATTCGGCGAGCTTGATGTCGGCGACGGCGTAATCGGCGGAAGCGGTCATTTCGACCCTCTGGGTTGCGTTGGCCGCCTCCGTAACAGAGGATGCGGCGAGGCGCAATCGACACATAAAGGAATCTTTATGTGATTTTTGGATGGACGCAAGGGCGCCGCGTTAACGCCGTCGCGGCATGCGACAGGGCGACGCTTTGCAAGCGCGAGGGGATGGGCTAGGATCGACTGACAAGCAAGAAACGCGCCGCTCGCGCGACTTGCGCCTCACTTTCGGTTGATTTTGTATGGCGTTGTCCGCGAAACTTGCGATGCGTCAGGGCCAGACGATGGTCCTCACGCCGCAATTGTTGCAGGCGATCAAGTTGCTGCAAATGCCGAGCGGCGAGCTTTCGGCTTTCATTGAAAGCGAGCTCGAGCGCAACCCGATTCTCGAGCGCGCCGAGGAGCGCCACGAGCCGGAAGCGCCGCCGGAGCCGGTCGTCGATGCATCGCCGGGCGACTGGGCGTCCGAGACGATGCCGGTGGAAACCGCCGACCTCGCCCGCGATCTCGGCACCGAAGTCGACAACGCCTTCGACTCCGACCGCACCGCCCCGGCCGCCGATACGAGCCCGAAGGCCGACGGCCCCAGCCTCACAGCCGGACAATGGTCGGGCGGTGGCGGAGGCGGCGGCGAAGAGGGCGCCGACCTCGAGGCCTATGTCGCCAGCCAGGAGAGTTTTTCGGAATTCTTGACCCGGCAGGCGATGGTGGCGCTGCACGATCCCGGCGATCGCATGATCGCCGCCGCGTTGATCGATGGCCTCGACGAGGCCGGTTATTTCCGCGGCGAACTCGGGGAGCTGGCGCGGCTGATCGGCGCGCCGCTGAAACGCGTCGAGCGGGTGCTCGGCGTGCTGCAGACGCTGGAGCCGACGGGCGTGTTCGCCCGCGACCTCGCCGAATGCCTGAAGCTGCAACTGATCGAGCGCGACCGCTTCGACCCGGCGATGGCGGCGCTGATCGCCAACCTGCCGGCGCTCGCCAAGCGGGATTTTTCGTATTTGCGCCGGGTCTGCGGCGTCGACGACGAGGATCTCGTCGACATGATCGCCGAGATCCGGCGGCTCGATCCGAAACCCGGCCACGCCTTCGCCGGCGCACCCGAGCCGCTGGCGATCCCCGACGTGATCGTCGCGGCTTCGTCGGATTCAGGCTGGCGCATCGAACTCAACGCCGAGGCGCTGCCGCGGGTGCTGGTCAACGAAACCTACGCCGCCGTCGTCAAGCGCGGGGCTGCGCGGGAAGAGGACAGGCAGTATATCTCCGCCCAGTTGCAGAACGCGCACTGGCTGACCAAGAGCCTGGAGCAGCGCGCGCGCACCATCCTCAATGTCGCGTCCGAAATCGTCCGCCGTCAGGACGGGTTCCTGATGGAAGGCGTCGCCGCGCTGAAACCCTTGAACCTGAAGACGGTGGCCGACGCCATCGGCGTCCACGAATCCACGGTGTCGCGCGCGACGTCGAACAAATATGTGTCGACGCCGCGCGGGCTGTTCGAGATGAAATATTTCTTCACCGCTTCGCTGCCCTCCAGCAGCTACGGCGAAGCCCATTCCGCCGAGGCGGTGCGCCACAAGATCAAGCAGATGATCGACGCCGAGGACCCGCGCAAAGTGCTGTCCGACGACGACATCGTCGGCAAGCTGCGCGCCGCCGACATCGTCGTGGCGCGCCGCACCGTCGCCAAATACCGCGACAACCTGAAAATACCCTCGTCGATGGACCGCCGGCGGACGAAGATGGCGAGCGGCGCGTTCGCGGGGGTTTGAGTTCGCGCAGCGCGCTGGGGCGCTGCGCCTTTGAAACAATTCAAGCTGTCATTCCCGCGGAAGCGGGAACCCAGAAGATTGCGACATGCGCGGCCCCTTGGGTCCCCGCTTTCGCGGGGACGACATTCGAGGCATTGCGACGGTCACGGGAGTGCGACTGATTGCATTCGTACGCCCCGCGCTCTGGACGATTATTGCTGCCTCAACCCGCCGCCTTCAGCGCCTGATCCAGATCGGCGACGATGTCGTCGATATGTTCGATGCCGATCGACAGCCTCACGTAGCCCTCGGTCACGCCGGTCGCCAGTTGATCCTCGGCGGAGAGCTGCGAATGCGTGGTCGAGGCGGGGTGGATGGCGAGCGAGCGCGCATCGCCGATGTTGGCGACGTGATAGAGCAACTTGAGGGCATCAATGAAGCGCCGCCCCGCATCCTTGCCGCCGCGGATCTCGAATCCGACGAGGCCGCCCTGCCCGCCCTTCAGATATTTGGCGGCGCGCTCGGCGGCGTAACCGGTCTGCCGGCTCGGGTGGATCACCTTCTCGACCTCGGGGCGCTGGCCAAGGAATTTCGCGACGGCCAGCGCGTTGGCGCAATGGCGCTCCATCCGCAGCGCCAGCGTCTCGATGCCCTGCAATGTGAGGAAGGCGTTGAACGGCGAGATCGCGCTGCCGAGGTCGCGCAGCAGCGTCGTGCGCGCCTTGATGATGTAAGCCACGGGGCCGATCCCCTTGACGGCCTCCGTCCACACCGCGCCGTGGTAGCTGGGATCGGGCGTGTTGAGCGTGGGCTGGCGATCCTTGTGCTCCTCCCACGGGAAGTTGCCGCCATCGATGATGAGGCCGCCGATCGAGGTGCCGTGGCCGCCGAGATATTTGGTCGAGGAATAGACGATCACCGCCGCTCCGTGATCGAACGGCCGCACCAGCAGCGGCGCCGCGGTGTTGTCCATGATGAGCGGCACGCCGAGCGGCCGGCCGATCGCCGCGACCTCGGCGATGGGGAATACAATCAGCTTCGGATTGGGCAGGGTCTCGGCGTAATAGGCGCGCGTGCGCGCATCTGTGGCGCGCGCAAAATTCTGCGGGTCCGAGGGATCGACGAAGCGCACTTCGACGCCCTGGTCCTTGAACGTGTTGGCGAACAGATTCCAGGTGCCGCCATAGAGATCGGTCGACGAGACGACGTTGTCGCCGGCCCGCGCGAGGTTCTGCAGAGCGAACGCCGAGGCCGCCTGTCCGCTCGCCAGCGCGAGGCCCGCGGCGCCGCCTTCGAGCGCCGCCACCCGCTGCTCCAGCACATCGGTGGTCGGGTTGCCGATGCGCGTGTAGATGTTGCCGAGTTCCTTCAGCGCGAACAGATTGGCGGCGTGTTCGGCGCTGTGGAACTGGTAGGATGTCGTTTGGTAGATCGGGACCGCCACCGCGCCGGTGGTGGGATCGGCGCGCCAGCCGGCATGCAGCGCGAGCGTTTCCGGCTTGTGAGACGCTGACATCATGGTTCTCCCTGGACGCGCGCTCCTGACGGCGCGGCGCAGGCATTTCTATCATTCGACAAAAAAAGTCAACTTATAAAGCGTGGCTCACAGTTCGACATCCGCCGTCGCCTGCCGCTCAAGCGCCAGTTCCGCCCCCGCCTTGCGCCGCATCACGAACGGGCCCGACCAATTGCCGACGATCGACCAGGTCCCGTTGATCTCGAGGCCGTCGGCGCTGACGACGCCCTTGTAGTCGACGTCGTGGCTGACCTGACGATCTTCGTACATCTTCAACCAAGTCACGTCGGAGCCGACGCGCCGGCCCTCCACAGAGGCGCTGCGCTGTCGCGGCGGCCCGCCGGCGATGACGCTGTTCTCCTCCATCACGCCGGAGAGCCAGCCGTCGCGCTCCGTCAGCTTCGCGGTGAAGGGAACCGGCGCCTTGGCGAACGGATAGGCGTAGGTTCCCGCCCAGTCGCCGCTGAGGTCGAGGTCCTCATTCATGTCAGCGCGCGCTTCAGCATCGCCTTGTAGCGCGGGGCGTCGAAGGTCCAACAGATGTCGGCCTTGACGCCGGCGGCGAGCGCGTCGGCCCAGGCGCCGCGGTTGTTCTCGTCATGGGCGACGTTGAGGCGATCAACGATTGTCATGCCGCGCGTAAGTTCGCTGGCGCATTCGATCTCGATGAGATGCCGGCTCCAACTCGCGCCGATCTCGCGGTCCAGCGCCACCGCCATCGCGGTGGGGTCGGCGAGCGACAGCCCGGGCTCGCCGGTCTGGGTGAAGTAGGCCTCCTTCGCACGCCCGTTGCATTCGATGGCGAAGCGCGCCTGCGGCGTGCCGAGCGCGAGAATGTCGGCGATCTCCGAGTCGTTCAGCACCGAGGCGCCGCGCGAGACGTGCCAGCCGATCATCTCGATTGGCAGCTTGGAGCGGAACGTCATGCGCGCCGCTTCGGGATCGACCCAGATGTTGTATTCGGCCGCTGGCGTCGCGTTGCCCTCGCAGCACGGCGCTCCCCCATCACCACGCAGCGCCCGACGTTGTCGGCGAAGCCGGGATCGCGCGCCAGCGCCAACGCGATGTTGGTGAGCGGCCCTAGTGTCACCAACGTCAGCCCCGGCGCCGCCGCGGCGTGGCGGATCAGCGCTTCGACCGCGTGCTCCTTCTCGGGCGCGCGCTTCGGCGCGGGATAGTTGCGGTCGCCGAACCCATCGCGGCCGTGGAACCAATGCGCGTCGAGATGGCGACGCGTCAGCGGCGCGGCGGCCCCGAGATGGACGGGGACTTCGGCGCCCATGATCTCGCAAGTGGTGAGCGCATTGCGCGCGCCCTGCGCCAACGAAACATTGCCGGCGACCACCGTCAGCGCGGCGACGCGAACGTCGGGCGCAGCGAGCGCCATCAGGATCGCCACGGCGTCGTCGGAGGCGGTGTCGGTGTCGATGAGAAACGTGCGCATGGGCTCAGCCTGGCTCGTTCTGCTCGGCGAACGACGCCAGCCGCTCGAAGCCGCGCGCGAGATCGTCCTTTAGATCCTCGATGTCCTCGAGCCCGACTTGCAAGCGCAGCGTCGGCCCGCCCGGCTCCCATTTCGTCGCCGTGCGGTAGCTCGCGCAATCGAAGGGAATGATCAGGCTCTCGTAGCCGGCCCAGCTATAGCCGAGGCCGAACAGTTCGAGGCCGTCGAGCATCGCCGCCACCGCCGCCTCCGGCGCCGGTTGCAAGACGATGCTGAACAGGCCTGAGGAACCGAGGAAATCGCGGCGCCAGATCTCGTGGCCGGGATGGTGTGGCAGTGCGGGATGGATCACCTGCTTGACCTCACGGCGCGTCTCCAACCATTGCGCCAGCGCCAACGCCTGCCGTTCGGCCTCCTTCAACCGCAGCTCCATCGTGCGCAGGCCGCGCAGCGCCAGAAAGCAGTCTTCCGGGCCCGGCGGGATGGCGTAGAGATCGACATAGGCGTGCAGCCGCGGCCACCATTCGGCATTGGCCGAGATCAGGCCGAGCAGCAGATCGGAATGACCGGACAGATATTTGGTGCCCGCCTCGATCGCGAGGTCGACGCCGCGCGCGTGCGGCGGAAAAAACAGCGGCGTCGCCCAGGTGTTGTCCATGATGACGCAGACGCCGCGCGCGTGCGCCGCCTCGGCGATGGCGGGGATGTCCTGCATCTCCAGCGATTGCGAGCCCGGCGCCTCGGTGAGGATAGCGCGCGTGTTGTCGCGGATGAGGTCGGCGACGCCAGCCCCGATCGCCGGATCGTAGTAGGTCGTGTCGACGCCGAGCGGCCGCAGCACCTGCTCGGCGAAGCGCCGGGCGGGAAAATAGGCGGCGTCGGTCATCAGCAAATGCTCGCCGCTCTTCACCGCCGTTTGCAGCGCCATCGCTATGGCGGCGAGCCCGGAGGGCGTCAACGCCGTGCCGGCCGCGCCGGCGATTTCGCTCCAGGCGCCGGCGAGCGCGTCCGTGGTCGGCGTGCCGTGCGTGCCGTAAGTGTATTTCTGTCTGTGCGTCTTCAGCGAGGCGGCGTCGGGGTAAAGCACCGTCGAGCCGCGAAACGCCGGCACGTTGAGGAAGCCGCGCGAAGTCTCGATGTCGTGGCCGGCGTGAACGAGCCGGGTGCGAAGGCGCTGCGGGGTCTGTGGTTTATCCATCTTGGCCGCCTAGAGATGAGGCGCCGTGCTTCCGCCGCCGCATCCGCGTTGTCAACCGGGGGGCGTCCCCGTCATGGCCGGGCTTGTCCCGGACATCCACGCCGCGCGGCGATGCGAAGGCCGCCGCCGCCCCCGCTCAGACCGCCTCCAGAAAACTCTCCGCCGTCGCGAGGTCCACCGAGACGATCTGGCTGACGCCGCGCTCCGGCATGGTGACGCCGAACAGCCGGTCCATGCGCGCCATCGTCACGGGGTTGTGGGTGATCGTGACGAAGCGCGTGTCGGAGCGCTTGCGCATCTCGTCGAGCAGATCGCAGAAGCGCTCGACGTTGTAATCGTCGAGCGGCGCGTCGATCTCGTCGAGCACGCAGATCGGCGACGGATTGGTGAGGAACACCGCGAAGATCAGCGCCATCGCGGTCAGCGCCTGCTCGCCGCCGGAAAGCAGCGTCAGCGTCTGCGGCTTCTTGCCCGGCGGCCGCGCGAGCAGCTCCAGCCCGGCTTCGAGCGGATCGTCGGATTCGATCAGCTGCAGCTCCGCCGTTCCGCCTTCGAACAGCGTCGTGAACAGTTCGCCGAAATGCTTGTTGACGACCGTGAAGGCGCTGAGCAGCCGCTCGCGCCCTTCGGCGTTGAGGCTCGAGATCGCCGAACGCAGGCGTTTGATCGCCTCGGCGAGGTCGGCGTGCTCGGCGACCATCTTCTCGCGCGAGGTTTCGATCTCGGCGAGTTCCTCGTCGGCGCGCAGGTTGACCGCGCCTAGCCGCTCGCGCTCGCCCTTCAGGTTTTCGAGGCGCTTTTCGACGACGTCGGCGGCGGGAAGCCGCTCGTCGGGTTTGACGCCGGCGAGTTCCGGCAGCGATTGCGGATCGGTCTCCAGTTCGACGGCGATCGCCTTCAGCAGATCCTCGCGACGCGTCCGCACCGCCTCGACGCGGCTTTCGGCGGCGGCGCGCTGCTCGCGCGAATTGGACATGGCGTCGAGCGCGGCGCGCGCCTCGCGGTCGGCGTCGGCCAGCTTGGTCTCGGCGGCGGCGCGCTCGTCGGCGGCCGCCGCGCGCGCGGCTTCCGCCTCGCTCCACTGCGACATCAGCGCGCGGCGCTGCGCCGCGAATTCCACCGGCGCTGCATCCAGTTGTTCAAGCTCCTCCTCGGCGCCGCTGCGGCGCTCGGAGATTTCGCCGATATGCGCTTCCGCCTTGCCGCGCCGCTCCGTCCAGGAGCTCTGCTCCTCTTCGACCGTGCGCCGCCGCGCTGCGCGCGCTTCCCGTTCGCGGGCGAGGTTGCGCGCGAACGCCCTCGCCTCGGCATGGCGCGCGCGCGCCTCGGCCGAGACGGCGCGGGCGCTTTCGAGCTCGGCGGCGAGCCGGTCGCCAGGCGGCAGCGCCTGGATCGCCGCGCCGGCGACGTTGCGGCGCTCGACCGCTTCGTCGCGCGCCGCGGTCGCCCGCGCCAATCCCGCTTCGATCGTGGCGAGTTGGGTCCGCGTCTGCGCGCGGCGGCGCTCGGCGGCGGCCAGTTTTTCGCGGGCGGCGTCGGCGGCCGCGCGCGCCTCACGGATCCCCGCGCGCCCAGCGGTCTCGGCGGCGACCGCGTCGCGCAGCGCGGCCGCCAAGCGCCCCGCGTCCTGCTTCAGCGCCTCGGCGCGGCCCCTCGCCGCTTCGCCCTCGGCGCGGAGATCGCCGAGCCGGTTCTTTTCGACCAGCCGGCGCGCCGCCGGGGTCGGCGCCTCGGCGGCGGCGGCGAAACCGTCCCAGCGCCAGAGATCGCCCTCGCGGCTGACCAGCCGCTGGCCGGGCCTGAGCCGCGACGCCAACGCCGCGCCCTCGGCCCGCGAGACGACGCCGATCTGCCGCAGCCGGCGGGCGAGCGCCGCGGGCGCGTTGATGTGGGCGGCGAGGCTTTCGACGCCGCCGGGAAGTTCGGGATCGCCATCGGCCTCGGCGCCCGCCCAGCGCGCGGGCGCGCCCTCGGCCGTCGAAGCGTCGAGGTCGTCGCCAAGCGCCGCGCCCAGCGCCGTTTCGAAGCCGCGCTCGGCGACGATCGCCTCGAGCACCGGCGGATATTGGCCGCCCGCCGCCGAGCCGAGCAGCTTTTCAAGCGTCCGCGCTTCGGTCTCCAGCCGTTGCGCCAGCCGCTCGGCCTCGGCCAGAGGCGTCGCGCGCGTTCGCGCTTCGGCCTCGCGCGTCTGGCGCAGCGTCTCCTCGGCGTCCAGCGCCGCCTTTCGCTGTCGGCGAGCGCCTCCCTCAGCGCTTCGAGCGCGGCGGCGGCGTCGTCGAAGGCGGCCTCGTCGGCTTCGGCGTCGGGCAGCGCCTCGCGCTGTCGCGGTCAGCGTCGCCAGTTCGTCCTCGAACCGGCGCCAGCGCTTGATCTCCTCGTCGAGCGCGGCGGTCAGCGCGTTGCGCTGCGCGGCGAAATCGGCGGCGGCGGTCTGCGCGGCCGCCAGCGCCGCCTCGGCCTCGGCCATCGCCTCCGCCGCCTCGGCCTCGCGCGCGTCCGCCTCGGCGCGGGCGTCGCCGGCCGCGTCCTGCGCCGCCAGCGTCTCGGCCTCGGCGTCGAGCCGCGTCAGCGCTTCCGCGGCGTCGGCGACCAGCGACTGCTCGCGCTCGATGTCGCCGCCCATCTGCTCGATGCGGCGGCGCAGTTCGGCCGCGCGCGCCTCGGCGCGCTTCTCCTCGCCCGCCAGCACGTCGCGCGCGGCGGTCAGCCGGTGCAGCGCCGCGCCGGCGCGCGCCTCGGCGTCGCGCAGCGCCGGCAGATCGGCGGCGGCCATCGCCTGCGCGCGCGCGCTTTCGGCCTGCAGGCGGGTGCGCTCGGCGACGTCGCCGGTGAGGCCGGCGAAGGCGCGTTCGGCCTCGACGAACGCCGGCCTCGGCGTCGCGCCAGGCGATCAGCTTCGACAGCGCCTCGTAGCGGCGGATTTCCGCGCCGAGCCCCTTGTAGCGCTGGCTCTGGCGCGCCTGCCGGCGCAGCGATTCGACCTGCGAATCGACCTGCTTCAGCACGTCGTCGACGCGGGCGAGGTTGTCCTCGGCCGCCTTCAGCCGCAGCTCCGCCTCGTGGCGGCGCGAATGCAGGCCGGAGATGCCGGCGGCCTCTTCCAGCACCAGCCGGCGCGCCGACGGCTTGGCGGCGATGATCTCGCCGATCTGCCCCTGCCGCACCATCGCCGGCGAGCGCGCGCCGGTGGAGGCGTCGGCGAACAGCAGCTGCACGTCGCGCGCGCGCGCCTCGCGGCCGTTGATCTTGTAGCTCGAGCCCTTGTCCTTCTCGATGCGGCGGATGACTTCGATGGTCTCGGAATCGTTGAACGCCGCCGGGCGCGCGGCGGTCGGAATTGTCGAGCGATCAGCCCGACCTCGGCGAGGTTGCGCGAGGGCCGGCGGCCGGAGCCGGCGAAGATCACGTCCTCCATGCCGGAGGCGCGCATGTTCTTGTAGGAGTTCTCGCCCATGACCCAGCGCAGGGCTTCGACGAGATTGGACTTGCCGCAGCCGTTCGGCCCGACGACGCCGGTCAGCCCGGGTTCGATCTTGAATTCGGTCGGGTCGCAAAAACTCTTGAATCCGGCCAGTCGCAGCCGTTCGAATTTCATCGCGTCGCTTTCGTTTCCGTCACGCCTCGCGGCGGGCCAGGCGAATCATACGCGTCCACGGTCCACAGCTGAGCCGTCAGATCAAGTGCGGGCGGCCCTTTCTTTGGGGAAACGCTCGCGCCGAGAGGACGCCAGGAATGGTTAACGGAGTCTTAACATGCGCAGCGCCAAGGTGGTCCACGTCGTCTCCTGCCATGCCGAGGGCGAGGTCGGCGACGTCATCGTGGGCGGCGTCCCCCCACCGCCGGGCGCGACGATCTGGGAGCAGTCGCGCTTCATCGCCCGCGACGAGAGCTTGCGCAATTTCGTGCTCAACGAGCCGCGCGGCGGCGTCTTCCGGCATGTGAACCTGCTCGTTCCGCCCAAGGACCCGCGCGCCGCGTGGGCCTTCATCATCATGGAGCCGGCCGACACGCCGCCGATGTCGGGCTCGAACTCGATCTGCGTCGCCACCGTGCTGCTGGAGACCGGCCTCGTCCCGATGCAGGAGCCGGAGACGCAGGCTGATCCTGGAGGCGCCGGGCGGGATCGTCGAAGTCACCGCGACGTGTCGCGACGGCAAGGCGGAGCGCATCGCCGTGCGCAACGTCCCCTCCTTCGCCGACAAGCTCGACGCCGCGCTGGAGGTCGAGGGCTTCGGGACGCTGACCGTGGACACCGCCTACGGCGGCGACAGTTTCGTCATCGTCGACGCCGGCGCGCTCGGCTTCCGCATCGCGCCTGACGAGGCGCGCGACATCGCCGAGACCGGCATGCGCATCGTCGCCGCCGCCAACGCGCAGCTCGGCTTCGTCCATCCCGAAAACCCCGACTGGCGCCACATCTCCTTCTGCCAGTTCGCGGGGCCGCTCGTGGCCGAGAACGGCGCGTGGACCGGCGCCAACGCGGTGGCGATCCGACCCGGCAAGGTCGACCGCTCGCCGACCGGCACCGGCTGCTCCGCCCGCATGGCGGCGCTGCACGCCAAGGGGCGACTGAAGGTCGGCGAGCGCTATCTCGCCCGCTCGATCATCGGCTCGGAATTCCATCTGCCACATCGACGCCGAGACGACGCTCGGCGGCCGCCCGGCGGTCGTTCCCGTGATTTCCGGACAGGCCTGGATCACCGGCGTCCACCAGCACATGCTGGACCCGACCGACCCCTACCCCGCCGGCTACCGGCTCTCCGACACATGGCCGACGCCGCGAAGTTAACGCGTCCGAAGATCCCGCGATTTTCGACATTCGAAATCCGGCCCGTAAGCTGCCCCCGGCGGCGATTAATTCAAGCCGGGGGGAGCGCACATGACATTGCATCGCACCGGGCCGGGCAAGGCCGAGATCCGCGAAAACCCGAAAAGCTATTGGATCTACAATTTCGACATCGACGGCGACGCGCTGAAGGACGAGCACACGAAATTCCTGACCGCCAACGTCGTTCCGATCCTCAACGCCGGGGGCAGCGTGCGGGTGATCGGCCTGACCGACCGCACCGGAGCGACCGCCTACAATCAAGGGCTTTCCGAGCGCCGCGTCGCCTCAACCATTAAATTCCTCAGGGGCGCGGCGACGGCCTCCTTCGCGGTCGCGCAGCAGACGGGTTTCGGCGAGCTTCTGGCGGAGAAGGAGGGCGAGCTCGACGGCTCCACGGACGAGAACTTTCGCGCTGTTCTCATCTTCACTTCGTCGACCCCGACCCCACCGCCGCCGCCGCCGCCCCAGCCGCAGCCAGCGCCTACGATGACGAGGCGAATAACCCAACGCAACTTCACGAAGATCGATTCCGAGAATTTCCTCGATCCGAACCCGCCGGACCCGCTCGGCGACGCCATCACCGCACTGGGAAGTCTGCTCGCCGGCCAGGTCGTGCCCGAGTCCGTGGTCGGGATCGAGGGGACGCCGATCGTCCAGCTGCAGGTGTCGACCTTGCGCGTCAACAAAGTGGTCATCAGCACCGACACCCACGAAACGCTCAACACCGGCCTCGCCGCAAGTTTCGTGACGGTCACGACGACGACGATCACCTACACCTGGGGCGTGCCCTCGCCGATGGTGACGATCGAGACACAAGCGCAAGCCTCGTTCCAGGATCAAAAATCGCCGGTGACGACGAAAACGACGACGCTGCCGCGCGCGGACGCGGAGTCGAAGCCGTTCGTGGTCCCGCCGAATCCGTGACGGGGCAGCCGTTTTAGCCAACCGCTCTAATGCGTCAGCGGCTCAATGGTCTTGTCGAAGTCGACGATCGACAGTTCGCCGGTGAGCTTGTGGCCGTTGACGAAGAAGGTCGGAGTCGAATCGATGTTGAACGCCTCAGCCGCGCGTTCGCGGCTCTGGTTGACCTGCTCGTAGAGCTCCTCGTTGCGCAGGCAGGTCTCGAAATCGGTCTGACTGAAGCCGACCGTCTTGACCATCGCCAACAGCGGCGCGATCGGCTTGTCGACGAAGGCCCAGGTCTTCTGCTGCGTGAACAGCTGGTCGAGCAGTAGATTGCGCTTCTCCGGCCCCGCGCAGCGGGCGAGCATGAAGGCGGCGGTGGCCAGCGGGTCGAGCGGGAATTCGCGCAGGATGAACTTGGCGCGGCCGGCGTCAATGTATTTGCTCTTGAGTTCCGGCCAAGTCGTGTCGTGGAACGCCGCGCAATGCGTGCAGGTCATCGAAGCGTATTCGATGATCGTCACCGGCGCCGCAGGCGATCCCTGCACGACATCCGGCAGCGGCCCGATCGACATCAGCTGATCGACCGAGGCCACCACGTCGGGGGCGATCACGGCGAGCGGCGGCGGCGGCGGGGTCGGCTCGGGCGCCTTGGCCTCGTCGGCGTGGGCGACGCCGAGGCTGGTCGCCAAGACGGCCGCTGCAACGAAGCGACGCGAAAACGGGACGCCCATGCGCATAACCAACGTTCGATCCTCAACAGACTTCTTCGAGCGTCCGCAGCCTCGCAGGAAAACGTTAACGTTACGAAAACTAACCCTAGCGGCGGCGGGCGACCAGGAACCACAGGCTCGGCGCCAGCAGCGGCCATAGCGGACGCGGCGCGACGGGGTCGAAGCCGAGCGTCGCCTCGACCTTAAGGCCCGCCGTCTCGGCCATTGCTACGAGTTCGTCGCGGCTCCACAGGTGGCGGGAGCTATCGAGATAGGTCAGGCTGCGCCAGCCTGCCGCCTCGGCGAACGGCCGCAACCGGCGCTGCGCGGCCCGCAACGTCGAGGCGCGATTGGGCGCCGAAATCGCGAGACGACCACCCGGCTTGAGCCGGCCCGCGATCGTCGCCAGGGCGGCGCGGGGGTCGGACACATATTCGAGCACGCTGAGGCAGACGGCGCCGTCGAAGCTCTGCGTCAAGGCCCCGACGTCCTCGACGCGGCCGACCTCGAAGCGCGGGTTTCCGCCCGACGAAGCGCCTCGCGCCGCTTCGACCATCGCCGCCGCGCCGTCGAGCCCGAGCACCTGCGCGCCCGCGGCGGCCAGCATCCGGCTGAACACGCCGCTGCCGCAACCAACGTCGAGCCACTCGCCTGAGGGGGCGAGCCGCGGCAGGACTTCGGCGCGAAAGAATTCAGCGCGGCGTTTGAAGCCGCCGGAGGCGTAGCGGCCGGTCCAGCCGGCGGCGAGCGTCTCATGATAGGCGATCGCGTCGCCCGGCGCGGCGTTGGTCATTTTAGCGGGCGCCGAATCCCGTCAGCATCGTGCGCAGCGTCTTTAGGACGATCAGCATGTCGAGCCAGATCGAGAAGTTCTTGATGTAGAAGAAATCGTAGTGGAGCTTGTCGAGCACGTCGCTGGGGTCGGTGACGTGGCCCTGGTTGACTTGCGCCCAACCGCTGATCCCCGGCGGGACGATGTGCCGGTATTGATAGAACGGCAACTGGCTCTCGTACCACTCGGCGAGCGGCGCCGCCTCGGGACGCGGCCCGATCCAGCTCATCTCACCCTTCAGGATGTTGAGGATCTGCGGCAGCTCGTCGATGCGCGATTTGCGCAGAAACGCGCCGAGCCGGGTGATGCGCGGGTCGCGATGGCGTGTCATGGCGTCCGAGCGCGACAGTGGCGCGGCCGCTCCGATCCGCATCGTGCGGAACTTGTAGATCGTAAACTTCGAGCCGCCCTTGCGGATGCGCTGCTGCGTGAACAGCGCCGGCCCCGGCGAGTCGAGCTTGATCAGCAGCGCCACGATGAGCAGCAGCGGCGCGAGCAACAACAACGCCGCCAACGCCGCAATCGTGTCCATCACCCGCTTCAGTGCGAGATAGGCGTGATGCGGATCGTGCGAGGTCAGCATGTTTTCGGAGAGATGGCGGATGTCGAGCCGCCCCGACAGCATCTCCTGCGCCTGCGTGACATGATACACCGGCACTCCGGCGAGCACGCAACTGGTGAGGAACTGCTCCCAATGGCCGGGGATGTCGGCGCGCAGATCAACCACGACGCCGTCGCAGGGCGACGGCAGGCTGGCCGGCACGCCGGTGAGCACCTTCCATTGCGGCCCCGGCTGCGCCATCAGCGACATGGTGTCGCCGACCGGCAGCAGCGCGAACTGGCGAAGGCGCGCACGCTCGGCGATCAGCAGAACGCCGCCGAGCCAGAGGATCGAGAGCACGAAGCCGAGGGACACAGGCTCGTGATCGAAACGCCAGCCAAACAACGCCAGCACGCCCAGCACCAGCGCGAAACTACCCGTGAAAATCGGGACGACCGCCGCCGCCGCATGTGAGGTCGGGAAGCTGGTGACGCGCTTCAGCACATAATAGCCGAGCGTGACCGACGCGAGGCTGCCGGCATAGGCGTCGAGCATGCCCAGGATCGACGTCGAGGCGTAGGGGTCCCAGGTATAGTAGAACAGCGGGCCGACCGCCGCGACGAGCGCGCCGAGCAATTGCAACCCGACCCGGTCTAGCACCGGCTGGCGCGGCCCGATGTTACTGACAGAAACCTTCTCGTCGCGAGGCTGCGGGGGTGCAATCGCGCTATCGGCCGCGAGCGAATTCGACTCCACGACGTAACTCACACTAGGCCTCCCCAGACTCAGCCACGCCCGTCACAGCCGCAGATCCGACTCCTCGTAGGGCAACAGGTACTTCAGGTCGTAAAGTACGTGTGGCGCTCTTCCGAGCGCATGAATGCCCGCTGAGCCGAGTTTTCGGAACTCGTCGTGCGCAACCGCCACGATAATCGCGTCATAGACGTTTTGTTCCGGCTCTTTGATGAGTTCGATGCCATATTCGCGCCGCGCGTCTTCTGGCGCCACCCACGGGTCGCAGACATCGACGTTGACGCCAAAATCCTTGAGCTCGCGAACGAAGTCTACGATGCGCGTGTTGCGCAGGTCAGGACAATTTTCCTTGAACGCGAGTCCCATCACCAGCACGCGGCCGCCGACGACCTGAATGCGCTTCTTGACCATCGCCTTGATGACCTGGCTCGCCACATAGGGGCCCATGGAATCGTTGAGCCGCCGGCCCGCCAGAATGATCTCGGGGTAGTAGCCGACCGACTGCGCCTTGTGCGCGAGGTACCAGGGATCGACGCCGGTGCAGTGGCCGCCAACCAGACCCGGGCGGAACGGCAGGAAGTTCCACTTGGTCCCCGCCGCCTTCAGCACCGCCTCGGTGTCGATGCCGAGCTTGGAGAAGATCTGCGCGAACTCGTTGACGATGGCGATGTTGAGGTCGCGCTGCGTGTTCTCAATCACCTTGGCGGCCTCGGCCACCCTGATGCTCGGCGCCTTGTGGGTGCCGGCGGTGACGATCTCGTTGTAGAGGCGGTCAACGAGGTCGGCGACCTCAGGGGTCGAGCCGGAGGTGATCTTCTTGATCGAAGCGACGCGGCGATCCTTGTCGCCGGGGTTGATGCGCTCGGGGCTGTAGCCGACGAAGAAATCCTGGTTGAACTTCAACCCGGAGGTCTTCTCCAGCACCGGAACGCAATCCTCTTCGGTCGCGCCGGGATAGACGGTCGACTCGTAGACGACGATGTCGCCCTTCTTCAGCGCCTTGCCGATCGTCGCCGAAGCCCCGAGCATCGGCCCGAGATCCGGCTGCTTGTCGTCGTCGACCGGCGTCGGCACGGTGACGATGTAGAAATTGCACTCGGCGAGATCGCCGGGCTTGGTCGAAAAGCGCAGAGTCTTGCCCAAGGCCAACTCTTCCCGCGTCAGTTCCCGGGTGATGTCATCGCCGTTGCGAAGCTCGCCGATGCGGCGCTCGTTGATGTCGAAGCCGAGCACCGGCCGCGTCTTGGCGAATTCGACGGCGAGCGGCAGGCCAACGTAGCCGAGGCCGACGACGGCCAAGCGAAGTTCAGATGTCGAACGCATGACTCATCACGCCTTGAAGCCGACGAAAGTCGCTGCGGTCGAGCGCAGGGACGCGGAAAACTGAGGTGAATTCGGGCGCAAATTAGGACCCCTGAAGTTTTTTTGCAAGTGCGTGACGCAACTGCAAACGTCTCGCGACGGCGACAGTCGTGGGAGCGCCCGCAGACCGATGTGCGGCGGCATTGCGGCGCTGCAATGACAAATCGGCAACGGACATTCAGGTTGGAGTCACGGAGCCTTGTCCAACGCCGTCGGATAGGCATCGATCGCGCCGACGGTCAGCTTTCCGCTCTGAAAAATCGCGCGAAAGGCCCCGGTCTTCGACACCGCCTCGGCTTTTTCCTGGGGGGCGCCGATGTTGAGGCCCAGCGCGTCGACCTCGGCGGGGCAGCCGCGACGCGTGAAGCTCAGCGTCAGGTGGCGAAGCGTGCCGACGGCGCCGATGTCGAGGGTTCCTTCGGCGAGGCTTCCGGCGGCGAAGGTCAGCGGCGTCGCCTCGGTTTCCGACTTCACGCTCTCGCCCGCCGACTGCGACTGATAGCTGCCGGAGGCGCGCAGAAACCCTTGCGCCGAGTTCGGACAGGTGCAGAGCTTGTCCGGCGAGCAGACTTTCTGGCCTCCGACCAGCTCTCCCGTGATGCGCAGCCGGCCGCCCTCGTTCACGCACCGGCCCGCCGATGTTTCGGCGCCCGAGGCGTCGACCCATTCGCCGGAGCAGGTCACGTTGGTGACGCCCGGCGGCAACGGCACATCCACCTCGGCTGTTCGGGTTTGCCCGCAGTCGGCGACCACCAGACCCGATCGCGCCTCGAACGGCGCCGTGGTCGTCTTCTGCGTCAGCTGCTCGACGCGGGCGAGGACTTTCGCGGTGTAGAACACCGGCGACGGCAGGACGAACAAATCGGCGGAGGTGCGCAGCTCGTTGTTCCAGGAAATCGGCCAGACGCCGCGCGGTTGCGCGTAGACCCCGACCAGCCGGAGACCGAAGCCGGCGCGCGACTCGCAGGGGCTGGGCGAGAAATCGAGGGCCGTCTTGATATCGGGCGGCAGCGTCAGTTCGATGCGGTCGTCCTTGACCGTGAATGACGTGACTTCGCTGCGCTGGATGGCGACGGTCGGCGCGATTTTCAGAACGGGATCGAGGATCCGGTAGCCGTAGATGACGAGATCGGCCGCCAGGGGCTTGGCGGCGACGTCGCGCGACAGCACGCCGTAGAAAATCGGATGCCGCGGTTTCATCGGCAGCGCCGCCATCAGCGCGTTGAACGTGCGTTGCGCGCCGTCCAGGAAAACGGGATCGTCGAACCGTTCGGTCGCCGCGCCGGCCGCCTCGACCGCGGCGGCCAGGCGCTGCGGCGCCGGCGCCGGCAGCGTGGCGACGTCGTCGGTCATCGCTTCCTGCTCGGCGCCGCGAAATTCCTGACCGGCGCGACGCACCATCGCCGACAACAGCACCAGCCGCTGCGCCGCCGCCATGTCGCCGGCCTTCTGGCGCTCCGTCACCGACGCGTCGAGCCGCACCGCCGCAGCTTCCATCACATTCGCGTAATCGGACACCGTATGCGGCGTCGCCTCGGCAAGCGCGGCCGGCGCGGCGAGCACAAGGGCCAACGCGGTCAGGACGGGTAGCTGAATTCGCATCGCGGCATCGATTCCGGCGGCCGGGTCGGCCGCGCGCGTCGCGATACCCCGGCTGACCTCGCTCGCCAACCCCCGCGCATCGGCCTTGCGAGCCCGGCCGACGCGTGGCAATCCGGCGCCATGTCCGACGCGCCGCGCATCTCCTTTGTTTCGCTGGGTTGCCCGAAGGCGCTCGTCGATTCCGAGCGCATCCTGACGCGCCTGCGCGCCGAGGGCTACGAGGTGTCCAAGGCGCACGCCGGGGCCGACGCCGTCATCGTCAACACCTGCGGCTTTCTCGACAGCGCCAAAGCGGAATCGCTGGCGGCGATCGGCGCGAGCGCTGAAACAGAATGGCCGCGTCATCGTCACCGGCTGCATGGGCGCGGAGCCGGAAGCGATCCGCGAGGCCTATCCGAACGTGGCGGCGATCACCGGTCCTCAGGACTTCGAGAGCGTGATGGCCGCCGTCCACCAGGCCGCGCCGGCCCCGCACAATCCGTTCCTCGACCTCATTCCCGACATCGGCGTCAAGCTCACGCCGCGCCACTACGCCTATCTGAAGATAGCCGAAGGCTGCGACCATTCCTGCACGTTCTGCATCATTCCGAAACTGCGCGGCAAGCTCGCTTCGCGCCCGGCCGCCGACGTGCTGCGCGAGGCGGAAAAGCTCGCCCGCGCCGGCGTCAAGGAAATCCTGGTCATCTCGCAAGACACCAGCGCCTACGGCGTCGATCTCGGCTATGCGAAAAGCGTGTGGCGGGACCGTGAGGTCGCGGCGCGGTTCTTCGACATCGCCCGCGAACTCGGCCAGCTCGGGCCTTGGATCCGGCTGCATTATGTCTATCCCTATCCGCATGTCGACGAGGTCGTGGCGCTGATGAACGGCGGCGGGCTGCTGCCCTATCTCGACGTGCCGTTCCAGCACGCCTCGCCCAAGGTGCTGAAGGCGATGCGGCGGCCCGGCAACCAGGAAAAGACCCTGGAGCGCATGCGCGCCTGGCGCGCGGATCGCGCCGGACGCTGACCATCCGCTCGACCTTCATCGTCGGCTTTCCCGGCGAGACGGAGGAGGATTTCCGGCTGCTGCTCGACTGGCTCGACGAAGCCAAGCTCGACCGCGTCGGCGCCTTCAAATACGAGCCGGTGCGCGGCGCGCGCGCCAACGATCTCGGGCTCGATCTGCGTGCCGGACGAGGTCAAGGAGAGCCGCTGGCGCCGCTTCATGGAGAAGCGCAGGCGATCTCCTTCGCCAAGCAGAAGGCGAAGGTCGGCCAGCGGCTCGACGTGCTGATCGACGAGGGCGGCGCCCACGGCGGCAAGGGTCGCAGCAAGGGCGACGCGCCGGAGATCGACGGCGTCGTCCATGTCGCCTCGCGCCGCCCGTTGCGCGTCGGCGACATCGTCAGCGTCAGGATCGAAGCGCGCCGACGCCTACGATCTCCGGGGAACCGCGACTTAAGGGGGAGGCGATGGCCGCAGCAAAGCGCAACGCAAAGGTCGAGGCGATGATCGCCGCGCGTCCGTGGGCCGCAGAGATGAAGGCGCTGCGCGAGATCGTCCTGCAAACGCCGCTGACCGAGGAGATCAAGTGGGGCCAGCCCTGCTATACGTCGGACGGCAAGAACATCGTGCTGATCCACGGCTTCAAGGACTATTGCGCGCTGCTATTCATGAAGGGCGCGCTGATGAAGGACCCCGCGAAGCTGCTGATCCAGCAGACCGAGAATGTGCAGTCCGCCCGGCAGATCCGCTTCACCGGCCTCAAGGAGATCCTAGCCGCCCGGCGTCGTGCTGAAAGGCTATGTCGAGGACGCGATCGCGGTCGAGAAGGCGGGGCTCAGCGTCGAAAAGAAGAAGACGTCCGAATTCCCCTATCCCGAGGAATTCTTGCAGAAGCTGGAGGAGGCGCCCGACCTGCAGCGTCGCCTTCGAGGCGCTGACGCCGGGCCGCCAGCGCGGCTATCTCCTGCATTTCGCCGCCGCCAAACAGTCGAAAACCCGGCTCGCCCGGATCGAGAAATGCGCGCCGGCGATCCTGGCGGGCAAGGGTCTCGACGATTAGGCGTGGCGCCAGACCGTCCTTGACGCCGCGCCTCGCTTGAGGCTTTCGTTGCGGCTTCCCGAATCCGACCGAGGCCCGATGTTTTCCCGCCTGCGCAGCGACGTCGCCTATGCCGCGGGCCTGCTGCGCGTGGTGCGCGCCACCCGCGTCGCGACCAAACGGCCGACGCGCACGCTCGGCGACCACCTCGCCGAATGGGCCGCCCAGCACGGCGAGCGGCCTGCCCTTTCGAGCGACAGCGAATCCTACAGCTACCGCGCGCTCGACGCGCGCGCCAACGCCTACGCCCGCTGGGCGGCGGCGCGCGGCCTCGTCAAGGGCGACGTCGTCGCGCTGATGATGCCGAACCGGCCCGAATATGTCGCCCTCTGGTTCGGCCTGGTGCGCGCCGGCCTCGCCGTCGCGCTGGTCAACACCAACCTCACCGGCTCCAGTCTCGCCCACAGCCTCGCCGTCGTCGCCGCCAAGGCCGCCATCGTCGACGCCACCCTCGCCGACGCGTTTCAGACGGCGCAGGCGACGACGCCGGTGTATTTTTATGGCGAGGGCCGCAGCGGCCAGCCGCGGCTCGATCTCGAGATCGCCGCGTTCTCCGACAAGCCGCTCGCCGCCGCCGAGACCCCGGCGCTGACGCTCACCGACCCCGCGCTTTACATCTACACGTCAGGAACGACCGGCCTGCCGAAGGCGGCGCGCATCACGCATTCGCGGGCGCTGCGCATCATGCTCGGCTTCGCCGCGGCGGTCGGGGCGCGGGCCAGCGACCGCGTCTACATCTACCTGCCGATGTATCACACCAACGGCGGCGTCATCGCGCCGGGCTTGGCGCTCGCCGTCGGCGGCTCCGCCTATATCCGCGAGAAATTCTCGGCCAGCGCGTTCTGGAGCGACTGCGTGCGCGAGAAATGCACGCTGTTTGTCTACATCGGCGAATTGTGCCGCTATCTCATCAACAGCCCCGTCCGGCCGGAGGAGCGCAAGCACCGGATTCGCGCCTGCGTCGGCAACGGCCTCAGGCCCGACATCTACGCCGCGTTCCAGAAGCGCTTCGGCATTCGCGCGGTGCTGGAGTTCTACGCCGCGACCGAAGGCAATGCGGTGATGGTCAACTTCGACTTCAAGCCCGGCGCGATCGGCCGCATTCCGGCCTGGGCGGCGTCGCGCTTCCCGATGGCGCTCGTCGCCTACGATATCGAAACCGACAGCCATCCGCGCGACGCCGCCGGCTTTTGCCGCGCCAGCGCAGCGGGCGAGGTCGGCGAATTGTTCGCCGAGATCCGCGACGATCCCCGCTACCCCGCCGCGCGCTTCGACGGCTACGCCAATTCTGCGGCGACCGAGGCGAAAATCCTGCGCGACGTGTTCAAGCCGGGCGACTCTTGGTTCCGCACCGGCGATCTGATGCGGCGCGACGCGCGCGGCTATTTCTATTTCGTCGACCGCATCGGCGACACCTTTCGGTGGAAGGGCGAGAACGTTTCGACCGGCGAGGTCGAACAGGCGCTGATGGGCGCCGAGGGCGTCCGCGAGGCGATCGTCTACGGCGTCGCCGCGCCGGGATACGACGGGCGCGCCGGCATGGCGGCGCTGATCGTCGACGGCGTCGCCGAATTCGACCTCGTTGGCTTGCGCGCGCGCCTCGAATCCGCGTTGCCCAGTTACGCGCGGCCGCTGTTCCTGCGTTTCCGCACGGAGTTTGAGGCGACCTCGACGTTCAAACCGAAGAAGAGCGCGCTGGTCGCCGAAGGCTTCGATCCCGCGCAGGTCGAGGAGCCGCTGTATTTCGACGATCGGGCCGCCGGCGCCTATCGCCGCCTCGACGCCGATCTGTTCGCGGCGATCGCCTCCGGCGCAAGGCCGTTGTGAGCGGGGCGGAGTTCGTCAGCTTCGACAAACTCGCCGAGGCCGCGCCCGAATGGGCCGACCTCTGCCGCCGCGCCGCCGAGGCGAACCCGTTCGCCGAGCCCGGCTTCCTGTTGCCGCTCATGGACTACCAGCGCCCGCGCCGGCTGGCGTTCGCGCTCATACGCGACGATGACGGGCGGTTGATCGGCTTTGCGGCGCTGACGCTTCCTCGCGTCGGCCTCGCCCGCGTCTGGATGAGTTCCTACGCCGCCCTGCCCGCCGCCGCGCTCGACCGCGAGGCCGCCCCGCAAGCGCTCGGCGCGCTCGTCGCGCTGCTCGCTGAGCGCACGCGGCTCGTCGGATTGGTCTGGCCGCTGGTCGAGCGCGACGGTCCGCTCGCGTTGGCCTGGGACGGGTTGGCGCTGCCGCGCGCGGTCGTCGGGCGGACCTGGCGCGCCGCGCTGCGGGTCGCCGGGGCGGCCGCCTTCGACGACGGGCTCGACCGCAAGCGCCGAAAACACTGGTCGAAACTGGCGCGCCGGCTCGCCGCCCGTGGCCAGGTCGACGAGGTCGTCGGCGACGCCGCGACGGCGGCGTTGTTCGCCGTCGAGCGCCTCGGTTGGAAAGGCCGGCGCGGCACGGCGCTCGCCAACGATCCCGGGCGTGAAGGCTTCGCCCGCGCCGCGCTCGCCGCCTTCGCCGGCGACGGCCGGCTCGAAGCGCTGACGCTGCGGCTCGACGGCGCGCCGATCGCCGCCGGCGTCTTGCTCAAGGCCGGCGACCGCGCGTTCTACTGGAAGACCGCCTACGACGAAGCGCAAGCGGATACGTCTCCCGGCGTGCAAGTGACCCTCGCCCTCTCCCGCCGCCTCGCCGCGACGCCGGGCCTGACCCTCGCCGATTCCTGCGCGCTCCCCGATCACCCCATGATCAACCGGGTGTGGGGCGACAGGCTGGAGTTCGAGGATCGGGCGTTGGGCCTGCGGGCCGAGAGCGAGCGGCCGCTGCGCATCTGGGCGGCGGCGGCGCAGGCGAAGGCGTGGGCGAGGGAGGCGGCTAAGCGCGGGTTCAACGCAATGCGGGGGCGAAAGAACTCGTGAGGCACGCGTGTTTGCATACAAAGTATGATTACGGCGGAAGCCGATCTCGCGGAGATTGGTGTTATATCGCCGCCGAAGCGTCGGAAGTGGCGGCGACGGGGGTCATTGAGAAAATAAAGAGCGCCTGCAAACCCCTGCTGCGATTTCCGTTAGCCGCGCCGGCTCGCGAGCAATTTGCGCCAGAGCTGCGCGTCGCGTTTTCTGGCGCCTACGCTATCTATTTCACCCACGACGCGGTTGGATCTGTGCTGTCATTCCCGCGAAGGCGGGAATCCAGGGAGCGCACGTCCCTGGGTCCCCGCCTTCGCGGGGACGACGCGCGGTGGACGGATACATTCTGATCGGATTTTGCTCTAGCAAATATCTTGGCGCCACTTGTATCGCCGCTACGACGAATTCGCCTTGATCCCTACAATCTCCACACGATGGATTGCTTCGCTGCGCTCGCAATGACGGCATTTTCAGAACGACGCCAACGTCGCCTTCAACCACGTCAGCCGCCCTGCGTCCGGCGGTACAGCTCTCTTCCAATCAGCATCCGCCGGATCTCGCTGGTGCCGGCGCCGATTTCGTAGAGCTTAGCGTCGCGCAGCAGCCGGGCGACGGGATAGTCGTTGGTGTAGCCATTGCCGCCAAGCACCTGGATGGCGTCGAGCGCCACCTGGGTCGCCCGCTCCGCGGAGAACAGGATGGCTCCCGCGGCATCTTCCCGCGCGGTCTCGCCGCGGTCGCAGGCTTTCGCCACGGCGTAGACGTAGGCCCGCGAGGCGTTCAGCGCCACATACATATCTGCGAGCTTGGCCTGGATCAGTTGAAACTCGCCGATCGGTTGGCCGAACTGCTTGCGCTCGTGGACGTAAGGCGTCACCGCGTCCAGCGCCGATTGCATGATGCCGAGCGGGCCCGCCGCCAGCACCGCGCGCTCGTAGTCGAGCCCGCTCATCAGCACATTGACGCCGCGGCCGAGACCGCCAACCAAATTCTCCTCGGGAACCTCGCAATCCTCGAACACCAGTTCCGACGTGTCGGAGCCGCGCATCCCCATCTTGTCGAGTTTCAAGCCGGGCCGAAAGCCGGCAAAGCCGTTTTCAATCAGGAACGCGCTGATGCCGCGCGCGCCCGCGGCGGGATCGGTCTTCGCGTAGACCATCAGCACCTCGGCGACGGGCCCGTTGGTGATCCACATCTTCGAACCATTGAGCACGAAGCGGTCGCCCTTGCGCTCGGCGCGGGTCTTCATCGAGACGACGTCGGAGCCGGCGCCGGGCTCGGACATCGCGAGCGCGCCGACGTGCTCGCCGGAGATCAGCTTCGGCAGATAACGGGCCTTCTGCTCGGCCGAGCCGTTGCGCACGATCTGGTTGATGCACAGGTTGGAGTGTGCGCCGTAGGAGAGCCCGACGGCGGCCGAG
>CAWADL010000003.1:0-413728 GCA_963780825.1 uncultured Pseudomonadota bacterium
CCGCCATCATCGGCGGCCTCGTCGTCAAACTCGGGTCGCGCATGGTCGACGGCTCGCTTCGCACCAAACTCAACGCCATTCGAACCCGCATGAAAGAGGTCGGCTGATGGATATCCGCGCCGCTGAAATCTCCTCGATCCTCAAATGCCAGATCGCCAATTTCGGCAACGAGGCCGAAGTCACCGAAGTCGGCCAGGTGCTGTCGTCGGCGACGGCATCGCCCGCGTCTACGGTCTCGACAAGGTGCAGGCCGGCGAGATGGTCGAGTTCGAGAACGGCACGCGCGGCATGGCGCTGAACCTCGAAAGCGACAACGTCGGCATCGTCATTTTCGGCTCCGACCGCGAGATCAAGGAAGGCCAGACCGTCAAGCGCACCGGCGCGATCGTCGACGTGCCGATCGGCAAGGGGCTGCTCGGCCGCGTCGTCGACGCGCTCGGCAATCCGATCGACGGCAAGGGGCCGATCACCGCACGAGAAGCGCGCCCGCGTCGACGTGAAGGCGCCGGGCATCATTCCCCGCAAGTCGGTGAACGAGCCGATGGCGACGGGCCTGAAGGCGATCGACTCGATGATCCCGATCGGCCGCGGCCAGCGCGAGCTGATCATCGGCGACCGTCAGACCGGCAAGACCGCCATCGCCCTCGACACGATCCTCAATCAGAAGTCGCTGAACGTCGACGGCGCGCCCGAGAGCCAGAAGCTCTACTGCGTCTATGTCGCGGTCGGACAGAAGCGGTCGACCGTCGCGCAGTTCGTCAAGGTGCTCGAAGAGAACGGCGCGCTCGAATATTCGATCATCGTCGCCGCCACCGCCTCCGACGCCGCGCCGATGCAGTTCCTCGCGCCGTTCTCCGGCTGCGCGATGGGCGAGTTCTTCCGCGACAACGGCATGCACGCGGTCATCATCTACGACGATCTTTCCAAACAGGCGGTCGCCTATCGGCAGATGTCGCTGCTGCTGCGCCGCCCGCCGGGCCGCGAGGCCTATCCCGGCGACGTGTTCTATCTGCACTCCCGCCTGCTCGAGCGCGCCGCGAAGCTGAACCCCGATTTCGGCTCGGGCTCGCTCACCGCGCTGCCGATCATCGAAACGCAGGCCAACGACGTCTCGGCCTACATTCCGACCAACGTGATCTCGATCACCGACGGCCAGATCTTCCTGGAGACCGACCTGTTCTACCAGGGCGTTCGCCCGCTGTGAACGTCGGTCTTTCGGTGTCTCGCGTCGGTTCGTCGGCGCAGACCAAGGCGACCAAGAAGGTCGCGGGCAGGATCAAGGGTGAGCTTGCGCAATACCGCGAGATGGCGGCGTTCGCGCAGTTCGGCTCCGACCTCGATGCCGTCACGCAGCGCCTGCTCAACCGCGGCTCGCGCCTGACCGAGCTTCTCAAGCAGCCGCAGTTCTCGCCGCTGAAGATGGAAGAGCAGGTCTGCGTGATCTACGCCGGCGTCAACGGCTATCTCGACAAGCTGCCGCTCAATAAGGTGGCGGAGTTCGAGAGCGGCTTCCTCGCGACGCTGCGCTCAAAGAACGCCGATCTGCTGGAGTCGGTCCGCTCATCGAAAGACTTGTCTGACGCGGACTCGGCGAAGCTGAAGGCGGCGGCGGACGCATTCTCGGCCAGCTTCTCCTGATCAGTGAGAGGGCGAGATGCCGTCGTTAAAGGACCTTCGAAACCGGATCGCCTCCGTCAAATCGACGCAGAAGATCACCAAGGCGATGCAGATGGTCGCGGCGTCGAAGCTGCGCCGCGCGCAGGTCGCCGCTGAAGCCGCGCGGCCGTTCGCCGACAAGGTCGAGACAGTGCTCTCGAACCTCGCCGGCGGCGCCTCTGACGGCCAAGCGCCGCGGTTGCTCGCCGGCAGCGGCGCCGACCAGACGCATCTGTTGGTTGTTTGCACCGGCGAGCGCGGTTTGTGCGGGGCGTTCAACACGTCGATCGTACGTCTGGCGCGCGAGAAGGCGAACGCGCTCCAGTCCGCCGGCAAGACGGTGAAAATCCTCTGCGTCGGTAAGAAGGGCTTCGATCAGCTCAAGCGTACGCATGAGAAGCAGATTCTCGAAATGATCGACCTGCGCGCGGCGCGCACCATCACCTATGCCACAGCGCAACCGATTGCGGCCAAGGTGATCGAGATGTTCGATAGCGGCGGGTTCGATGTCTGCACCCTGTTCTACTCCCGCTTTCGATCAGTGATCTCGCAAATTCCGACGGCGCTGCAGTTGATTCCCCCGGAATTGCCTGAGAAGGTCGCGGACGCGCCGTCTTACGACTACGAGCCTGACGAGGGCGAAATCCTCTCACAGCTGCTGCCCCAGGCGGTGACGGTGCGCATCTATCGAGGGCTGTTGGAGAACATGGCTTCGTTCTTCGGCGCGCAGATGAGCGCGATGGACAACGCCACCCGCAACGCCGGCGAAATGGTGAAGAAATACACCTTGCGCTACAACCGCACGCGCCAGGCGATGATCACCAAAGAGCTCATTGAAATCATCTCCGGCGCCGAGGCGCTCTAACCTTTTGCGAAGGACGTCATAAGATGGCGAGTGCAAACAACATCGGCCAAGTCACCCAGGTCATCGGCGCGGTCGTCGACGTGAAGTTCGAGGGCGAGCTGCCCGCGATTCTGAACGCGCTGGAGACCACCAACAACGGCAATCGTCTCGTGTTGGAAGTGGCGCAGCATCTCGGCGAGAACGCCGTGCGCTGCATCGCCATGGATATTTCCGAGGGCCTCGTGCGCGGCCAGGAAGTGACCGACACCGGTCAGCCGATCTCGGTGCCTGTAGGCGAAGGCACGCTCGGGCGCATCATGAACGTCATCGGCGAGCCGGTCGACGAGGCCGGCCCGATCCCGATGGAGGCGCGCCGCGCGATCCATCAGCCGACGCCGTCCTATGTCGAGCAGTCAACCGAAGCGAGCATCCTGATCACCGGCATCAAGGTGGTGGACCTTATGTGCCCCTACGCGAAGGGCGGCAAGGTCGGCCTGTTCGGCGGCGCCGGCGTCGGCAAGACGGTGCTCATTCAGGAACTGATCAACAACGTCGCCAAGACGCATGGCGGCAATTCGGTCTTCGCCGGCGTCGGTGAACGCACCCGCGAAGGCAACGATCTCTATCACGAGTTCATCGAGTCCAAGGTCAACGCCGACCCGCATCATCCCGACGAGGGCGTGAAATCGAAGTGCGCGCTGGTGTTCGGTCAGATGAACGAGCCGCCGGGCGCCCGCATGCGCGTCGCGCTGTCCGGCTTGACCGTCGCCGAGCATTTCCGCGATCAGGGTCAGGACGTGCTGTTCTTCGTCGACAACATTTTCCGATTCACGCAGGCGGGCTCGGAAGTGTCGGCGTTGCTCGGCCGCATTCCCTCGGCGGTCGGCTATCAGCCAACGCTCGCCACCGACATGGGCGCGTTGCAGGAGCGCATCACCACGACGACCAAGGGGTCGATCACTTCGGTGCAGGCGATCTACGTGCCGGCCGACGACTTGACCGACCCGGCGCCCGCGACCTCGTTCGCCCACTTGGACGCGACGACCGTGCTTTCGCGAGCGCATCGCGGAAAAGGGCATCTATCCCGCTGTCGATCCGCTCGAACTCGACCTCGCGCATGCTGACCGCCGCCGTCGTCGGCCAGGAGCACTACGACACCGCGCGCGCGGTGCAGGCGGTGTTGCAGCGCTACAAGGCGTTGCAGGACATCATCGCGATCCTCGGCATGGACGAGCTTTCCGAAGAGGATAAGCTGACGGTGGCGCGCGCGCGCAAGATCGAGCGCTTCATGTCGCAGCCGTTCGACGTCGCCGCGGTGTTCACCGGCTCGCCTGGCGTGCAGGTGAAGATCGAGGACACGATCAAGGGCTTCAAGGGCATCGTCGACGGCAAGTACGACAGCCTGCCGGAGGCCGCCTTCTACATGGTCGGCACGATCGAGCAGGCGGTCGACAAGGCCAAGCGCTTGGCCGAAGGCGGCTGAGCGTCACGCATCAACGGGACTGAACGCATGGCCGTGTTTCACTTCGAACTCGTCTCGCCGGACAAGCTGCAATTCAACGGGCCGGCGCAATCCGTGCTCGTGCCGGGCAGCGAGGGCGATTTTCAGGTGCTGCGAGACCACGCGCCGGTGATGACCTCGCTGCGTCCGGGCGTGGTGGCCGTGGAGGAGGAAGGCGGCAAGGTTTCGCGCTTCTTCGTGCGCGGCGGCTTCGCCGACGTGAACCCCGGCGGCCTGATCGTGCTCGCGGAAACCGCGATGCCCGCCGAGGAAGTCAATGCGGCGCGTATCGATCAGGAGATCAAGAACGCCGAGGAAGATCTGGCCGACGCGTCGGAAGACAACAAGCGGCTCGCGCAGGAGAAGTTGGATCGGCTGCGCGAACTGAAAGAGGCGATGAAGCTCTAGGCGCGAGATGAAGCGCCACCTATTGGCGCTAGCGGCCGCGCTCGCCTGCGCACAGAGCGTCTCGGCGGCGGAATTGCCCTCCCGCAGCGCCAAAGCCTCCCAGGCTGACCAGAAAGCCCGCGAGTGCACGATTGACGGCGAGCCGGGCATTGAGCTGCCGGGCGGAACCTGCGTGCGGATCAGCGGCTATGTCAGCACCGGCGTCTCCGCGGGAAACGTTAAGCGCTGAGGCGTCGCTGCGACGGCGTTCTTTGACGTAGCCAATCTATCGGAGGGTCGGCGTCCACGCCGACCTGCTTGGCCACGTGCGGCCGGCCTTTCATGGAACCCCCCGTCGGCCTGGAGGCCGACGCTCCACGGGGGCGGCGCTTAGTCAATGCGTCCACCGCTCCTCGGCCCATTCATTACGGGTGTCCGAATTTCGACACGGAATCTGCTAGTTGCCGACGGCATTGGTCAAGGGTTCCTTAACGCGTCGCTATGACAATCCCAGCGTCATGTTTGCGGGATTTTAACAATGAGCGTTTCGCCCGTTCCCAGTGAAGACCCCGCTGACCAGGGTTCGCCGCAACCCGACAAGCCGCGCTACAACCTCCCCGTACCTTTCACAGGCGCCCGCTTCGAAGCGAAGCCCGAGCCTATCGACCCGGACGCGCCGCCGATCGAATTGCTGATGTTCGACCTTCGGGGCGAAGAGGCGGTTTCGGCAAAGCCGAGTTCCTCGCGAACGCCCCTCGATTGGCGGCGAATTGCTGCCGCGGTCAGCCTGGCGACCGTCGTTTCCATCGGCATCGCGGCAGCAGCGGTTCACGTCAGCGAGACCCGGGTCGCAAGCGCGGAAAGCGCAACGGCTCGCTCGCTCTCAGAGCGGCTCGACAGCATGTCCGCGCGGCTTGAATCGCTCGACGCCAATCGGACGCACGATGAGGTCGCCAACTTCCGCAAGGTGCTGACCGAGATCAAAAGCAGCGTCGCGGGAGCGCACAATGTCAGCGACGGCATCAACCAGCTGACCGCCCGCGTCGATCGCCTGGAAAAGGAACAAGGCGGCAAGTTCGATAAACTGGGCGATCGCATCGACCACGACTCCGCCAACAGGCTTGCGGACATCGCCGGAAGGCTCGACAAGCTGGAGGCCAAGGCCAACAGCGCAAGCGCGCACGATGTGAGCGGAGCCGTTGCTCAACTCGGTGAACGGCTTGATCATATCGAGAAGGATCAGAGCGCGCGGCTCGACAAGTTGGGCGAACATCTCGACCACGACGCCTCGAGCCGTATCGGCGAGGTGACCGCGCGTCTCGACAAACTCGAAGCGAAGATTGCGACTAAGCCAGCGATCGCCGCGGTCGCGCCTTCTCAGTCCAAGCCAACACCGGTCGCGAGCGCCGCCACGACGAAGTTTGCGCCCTCCGTATCTGATGAGATGACAGGTTCAATTGACAGGCCACGTCCCCAGCTGCGTGGCTATTATCTCTCTGAGGTTCACAACGGCTACGCGATGATCGGCAGCCCCGCAGGTGAGATCGCGGTCGCGCCGGGCGACATGCTGCCCGGTGGGGGGAGAGTTTTGCGTATCGAACGTCACGGGCGGACATGGGCGGTGGTCACGACGCAAGGCCAGATCGTGGCTATGGACGACTGATTGATTGGCGCGTTCGTCACACATCGACATTTGATTGGCCGTCAAACAAGCGCGCGCACCGGCGCTGAGAAGGCAAGCGCGGCGGTTGGCGACGTACCCTCATATGTATGATATTATGAGCTAATTTCGCTCATCTGAAACAGCAGGCGGGACAATTTCTTGTCAGACGCCGCCGTCTACGGCATAGTGTGTGAGGATGGCGGCAGTGGACGGTTTTTCGTCCGCCCCTTTCACACCCAAGCCGGAAAAATTGCTTATGGCGCTAAATGTAGAGCCCGCGCGCAAGCTCGTGCGCGTGGCCCGCGGTCCCGCTGTCCTCGCGGCGATGATCAACGGCGCGAGCCTCAAAGAAATCGCGGAGTTGGAAAGCCTTTCTCTCAAACGCGTCGAAAAGCTGGTGCGCGACGAACTGCGCAAACGCTGGATCGCGCCTGCGCAGGAGTATGCCCGCTTGCAAATCGCACGCCTAGAGGCCATCGCCTTTGTTTTGAAAGATGAGGCAAAGAAGGGGCATCTTCCAACGATTGACCGGCTTCTGAGGGTGCTTGACCGGCTCGATCGTTATCATGGATTCAACAAACTCGTCGCGCTGTCGACTCATTCCCGCGAAGACGTACGCGCCAAACTGATCGCCAGATTCAATCAAGCTTCACGGAAGCCTGAGCAAAACGAATGAATCGCGCGTCGCCTCCAACCAAACAGCTCGATGTGAAGCCACTGTACTCGCGCCTGCTCGATACTCCCCCAGACGAGCGCGCCCGGCTCATTTCAAATATGTCGCCAGAAGAGGCGGAGGAAATCTACTATGATTGGTCGGTCTGGGGTCGGACGGATCAGCAGCCGCCCGACGGCGATTGGGTCTATTGGCTGATCTTGGCCGGCCGAGGCGCCGGTAAGACCCGCGCCGGCGCAGAGACCGTACGCAGCTGGGCGCGGAGCCATCCTATCGTCAATCTGATCGGCGCGACCCGAGACGATGCACGGGAAATCATGGTCACTGGCGAATCCGGCATTTTGGCGATTTGCTCTCAGGACGAGCGACCACGCTACGCCCGCGCATCCGATCGCCTGGAATGGCCAAACGGCGCTGTCTCGCAAATCTTCTCCGCGGAGGAGCCCGATCGACTGCGCGGTAAGCAGCATATGAAGCTCTGGCTCGACGAACTCGCGGCTTGGCGCGATCCGGACGCGTTCGATCAGGCGATGCTGGGGCTACGCCTTGGCGATCGACCGCAGGCGGTCATCACCACGACGCCACGGCCAACAAAGCTCATAAAGCAGCTCGCCAGCGACAAATATGCGATCGTCACGCGAGGCACGACTTTTGAGAACGCGCGCTTCCTCGCGAAGGCTTTCCTAGAGCGCATCGCTGCGCGATTTGAAGGGCGTGCGATTGGACGACAAGAGCTCTACGCGGAGATCGTCGAGGACGCGCCTGGCGCCCTCTGGACCCGCGCATTGATTGAGCGCCAACGTCTGCCGCTTGACCGTTCCGCCGGCGGAATACGCCGAGATCGTCGTCGGCGTCGATCCGCCCGCGCGCTCGGGCGCGAAGGCGGACGAATGCGGTATCGATCGTAGTCGGCGCGCACGGCTGGCGGGATCGTCCACGTGCTGGCCGACCTCACAACTCAAGGCGAGACTCCCGGGGAATGGTCGGCGCGCGTGGTTGCCGCCTACCGTCGATTTGCCGCCAATCGCGTGGTTGCGGAGATCAACAACGGCGGCGAAATGGTGGCTGAAGTGCTGCGGCAGAACGATCCGAATTTGCCGGTGCGCAACGTGACCGCCACTCGCGGCAAATTCCTCCGCGCGGAGCCTGTTGCGGCCGCCTATGAGCGGGGCCTGGTGTTCCACCTCGGCGTGTTCACCAAGCTTGAGGATCAACTCTGCACGCTCACCCCGGATTTCGATTCACGCGCCGCGGGATATTCACCTGATCGCGCCGACGCCCTGGTTTGGGCGGTGGCGGATCTGATATCGCCGCCGTCAAGTCAAGCTCGCACGCTCTTGGATTACTACGCGAACCAGCTGAAGGACGAGTGAGACTCAACGCCGCGGCTCGAAGCCCGGCGCCGTGACCGAATGCAACACGTCGCCGAGCTTGCGGTGAAACTCGGCGGCCGTGAACTGCGCGTTGACGGCATCGGTCTTGTCATCCTGCGGCGCTGGACATTGTACGACGGCGCCGCCGACGCCGCGGCTGCGTAGCAGCGCCTTGAAGTCAATCTCCAGCTGCTCGCGATCGCGCGCGGCGGGAAAGACGCTGGTTATCCAGATTTGCTTGCCGCCGCCAGATTCGGCGACGCAGAAAGTCCAACTTGCCTCAGCGGGTCGGGCCAGGGCGGCGAACAGGATGACCAGCGCGAAACGCATTTCGAAACTCCGGGGCGCGGGCTTAACCGCCGTCGTTTCCCAGCGCAAGCCAGGTATGAGAACAAAAAAAGAACATTTCCTTGACCGCTTACGCCCTATGCCCCGGTTCGAGGGTCAATAAGCCGGAGATATTAGAGCTGGTCGCCCAAGCTCGTCGTCCGACTGACGCCGCGCCAGCGAATTCCGAGCAGCGACCTGACAACATCGCAAGCTCGTCTGCGGCCGACAGATTTGATCCTGTGATCAAGCTTATGCAGTCCGAACTCAAGATCCTCGATGCATCCTCGGCCCTACACATCGACGGGATTTTTGGGCCAGATACGCACTCGGCCTTGATCTCGTTTCAGCAGAAGCACGGTCTTGTCGATGACTGGGAACCGGGTTCCCGAACGCGCGCGCTTCTTTCTACGTTGGCGTCTCACGCAAGTTGATTATCGCGCGCCGACCATCGTCGCACGCTCGCCGCAACGTGCTGAGACTTCAATTACGCGGCTCACAAGGATCAACAAAATGCTTACAGGTTTTAAGACTTTGTCCGTCGGACTCGGCCTCGCAATCGGCCCGCAGATTGTCTCTTATGTAAGCAGCTTTGATTTTGTTAAGGCCTTCGGGCTTTCGCCAAATGCGGCGAGCTTTATCGGTGTTGCCATGATCGCACTTCGCGCAGTCACTTCGACGCCGATCTTCAACCAGAAGTCTAGTTTCTAACGCAGAAATAGCCCGCGAAGCCGCCTTCGCCGGTGCTTCGCGGCAATCAAGATTATCGACCCGGCGCGCGCGCGAAAGCTTCAGCATGTCGATTAATTCGAGCGACGGTGAGTCGTGGGGATTTTTGCAGTGGGCTCTGACGATCCTCATTACCGTAATCGCCAGCAGCGGCGCTTTTGTTTGGCGGTTGGTGATGCGCGTAGAGAAGCTGGAGAACGGGCACGCGCGGCATCAAGACGAAATCGAAACCATGCGTAGCGCGAGCGATGCGACGATGCTTCGCATGGCCGAGCGTTTTGGCCAGTTGCACGATGATCACTTTCGGTTGAGAGAAACCATGGGCGCGATGCCAACTCGAACCGATCTCCGTGATCTCGAGGATCGTTTAGCTGTTCGTCTAACGGCGCTCAGCGAGCGGATCGATCGCGCAATTGATAGCTGACATCACTCAGGGCCGCGAGAATTTCCTTTGGCGGTCTCGTCGGGCGATTCCGCTTCAGGGTCACGACTTCAACCTGGCCGGTGACTAGCGTTCGGTCATTTCGAAGGATGGATTGCTGGAACACCAGAAGCGGCCCTCTTATGGCCTCGATATCCGTCACTACAACTAGAAGATCGTCAATTCCCGCAGCCGCTTTGAAGGTCACTTGAAGCTGGACAACGGCAAAGGCGATATCGAGCGATTTTGCGAGAACGCTGTGCTCGAGATCCAAGGCGCGCAGCCACTCTGTACGACCTCGCTCCAAAAAGCGCAGATAGGAGGCATGATATACGCGCCCGGAGAAATCTGTGTCTTCGTAGTACACTCGTACGGGAATGCGCAGTTCGTGCCTCGCCATTTCGACAACTCCCATCTAAACGGCTCGACTTTGACGCCGATTGGGCGTCGATGATAAGCGCGCGTGCATGAAAGTGATATTCATGGGCGCGCCTTCGTTCGCGGTTCCCTCACTGCGCGCGCTTTCGAGCCTCGGCGTGGAGATCGTCGGGGTGTTCACGAAAGCTCCGAGGGCCGCCGGACGGCGTGGACTTCAGGCGAAGAGGACTGCCGTCCACGAAGAAGCCGAGCGCCTCGGTCTGCGGGTCTTCACCCCCATTACCTTGCGCGGCGCGGAGCCACAGACCGTCCTGCAAGAGTTGCAGGCAGACGTGGCGATCGTAGCCGCCTACGGATTGTTGCTGCCCGAGGCGATCTTGCGCACCCCGCGGCTCGGTTGCTTCAATCTGCATGGGTCTCTGCTTCCCCGTTGGCGCGGTGCGGCCCCGGTTCAGCGCGCCCTAATGGCGGGAGACTCGCAGACTGGCGTCTCAATCATGCAAATGGAAGTGGGATTGGACACCGGCCCGATAGCCGGCGAGCTGCGTACCCGATCGACCCTTCCGAGACCGCTGAAGAGCTTTTGGCGCGTTTATCGTTGCTCGCTGCGAAAACCCTAGAGGATAATTGGGGCGATCTGGTCGGACTCCGACTGCTGTTCGGCGCGCAAGACGAGACGGGGGTCACCTACGCGCGCAAAATCGAGAAGGCCGAGACGCCAATTGATTGGGCGATGTCCGCGGAAGCGGTAAGAGGGCATATTCACGGATTGTCGCCATTCCCCGGCGCTCACGCAGCGTTCAAGTTTCGCGGCGCGAGCGAAAATCTTCGAGCGCTGCGTGCGAAGGTTGTCGACGGCGATGGGGTTCCTGGCGTTCTCCTCGATGATCAGTTGACCGTGGCATGCGGAAGGCGCGCCGTGCAGTTGCTGCAGGTACAGCGCGCGGGGCGTAATGTCATCACCGGCTCGGAATTCATGCGCTCCGGCGCGCTTCGGGTCGGGGATATGTTCGAGACGGAGGGCCAGCGACAGGTTACTTAGGCGAAGCGAGGGCGCGCGCGCCTATATCGCGGCGATAGAACCCGCTGGGCCAATCAATCAAGTTCACTGCTGAGTAAACCTGGTCGCGCGCGGTAGCGAGAGATGAGGCCACGCCTGTCACGACGAGCACACGGCCGCCGTCGGCGACAATTTGTTGTTCGATGCGGCGCGTGCCCGCGTGGAAGAGGATGACCCCGTGCGCGGCTGCCGCCCGATCAAGACCTTTGATTTCGTCGCCTCGTTGCGGCGTTCCCGGGTAACCTTTGGCCGCCATTACGACTGCTAGCGCGTGCTGCGAGCTGAAGGGCGGCCGCTCGCGAGGAAGCGACCGGACGCTCGCCTCCCAAAGCCAGCGCAGGAGATCGCCCTGAAAGCGCGGGAGCACGACCTCGGCCTCGGGATCGCCGAATCTCACGTTGAACTCGATTAGCTTTGGTCCCGCGTCCGTGATCATGAGCCCGGCGAACAAAACGCCCCGAAACGGCGAACCTCGCCGCCGCATGCCATCGATCGTCGGAGTCACGATCGTCGACATGATTGTTTGCGACAATGCGTCCGTTACGAGGGGGCTCGGCGAGTAGGCGCCCATGCCGCCGGTATTGGGACCCGTATCCCCGTCGCCGGCGCGTTTGTGATCCTGCGCATCGCCAAAGGGGATGGCGACTTCGCCGTCTGAAAGCGCGAAAAACGAGACTTCTTCTCCCTCCAGTCGCTCCTCGATAACGCATTCAGCATTTGGTTGTTTGTCATACAGCGCAATAACAGCGTCCCGCGCCTCGTCGAGAGTTTCGGCGACGACCACGCCCTTGCCGGCAGCGAGACCATCGGCCTTTACGACAATCGGCGCGCCGCGGGCGGCCACGTATTCAAGAGCCTCCGCCCGATCGTGAAATCGGCGATATTCGGCGGTGGGGATGCCAAACTCCGTGCAAAAATCCTTCGTGAAGCCCTTCGATCCCTCGAGTTGCGCCGCCGCACGCGTGGGACCAAACGCCGCCACGCCGGCCGCCTCGAGATCATCCACGATGCCGGCAACCAAGGGCGCCTCCGGCCCCACGATGACGAAGTCGATTTTCTGTTGGAGACAGAACTGGATGATTGCGGCGTGATCGTCCAGCGCGAGGGGTACAAGGCTCGCCACCGCCTCACACCCGGGGTTGCCTGGAGCAACGAACAAACGGCCAAGGGTCGGGGATCCAGCGATCGCTACGGCCAGTGCGTGCTCGCGCGCGCCGGACCCCAGTATCAAGACATTCATAATCGTTTTTCCCGCTGACTATCAGCAAAATCGCGTAGGACTGGTCAAACATCAATGTCCATCAGCCGCCGCAACCAATTCAATAGATCCTGGTGAAAACCTGGGTCGAGATCGGCGATCAGTCGGCCCCTAACTTTCTCGACAATCTTTGCCCCGGCCGCGACTTTTTCACGACCCAGAGAAGTTAATTCGAGGTGCTGAGCTCGGCCCCGCTTTGTATGCAGATGGCGCGCCAGCAGTCCCTTTCCGCTCAAGATTCGCGACGATAACGCTGCTGGTCGGCGGGGTAAGTCGCTCGCGCCGCGCAATCTCCGAACTGCTCAGACCCGGCTCTTCCGCTAGACACTCCATAGCGGCGAACTGAGCCGGTGTGACGTCAATCTCGACCAGCGCGCGCTCCATCGCCAAGCGCTGTGTGGCGCATGCGCGCCGCAAGAGATCGTCCAGGGTTTTGCCCATTGAATCCTCATTGCCCGCGAGCCAAGCGGCTCGCGGGCATTTTTTTTCGCCTCTATATTAGAATTCGAATATAGACCACCCTGTTACACCCTGCGTCGCGTTCTTATTTAGCGCCTTGAGTTCGGATGCGTCCGTACCTGCATGGGAGCCGGCCAAAAATGTCTATTTTCAAATATTGCGTCGCGGCCGTCATTTTCGGCCTCGCCGGAATGACGACGGTCGCGCGCGCCGACTCCACGGATCCCGACCTAATCTTTCGCAAATCCACAACCTTCAAGCTTCTGACGCCGAACGATAAGCTGGCTGTGTATGGGGTCGACGATCCGGTCGTCGAGGGCGTGGCTTGCCACTACACAGCGCCTGAAAAGGGAGGCCTGATGGGCGCGCTTGGACTGGCGGAGCAAACCTCGGACATATCGCTGGCCTGCCGCCAGTACGGACCGATCAAATTTTCCGGCAAAGCGAACCAGGGTGATGTCGTCTTCTCGGAACGACGCTCGGTGTTCTTCAAAAAGATGCAAATCGTCCGCGGCTGCGACGCAAAACGCAATATTCTCGTTTATATGACGTACACCGACAGACTAATCGACGGATCGCCCAAGAACTCAACATCGACGGTGCCGATTCAGCCCTGGGGCGCGGAAACAGCCGTCGCTAACTGCGGGGACTACATCAAGTAGGTATCAATCACCGCATTTGATGACGTAAGGATCGTCGGCGGTGGAAACCTGCCTCGCCCGTCCGTCGAGCGAACTGCGCGAACCGTAGGCCAGTGCATGGCCATGCCCGTTCGCCTCGCACCAGGCATCGGCGACGACGCGACCACATTCGTTGCCGGCGGCAAGACAGTCCTCAAGACCATAGCCGTCGTTCGCGGCAACCACGTACTCATGCCCGTCGTCGGCGCGCGCCGCGAAAACGACGCCAAGGGCGGCGATGAAGACAATAACGCCGAGATAGGAAGTTTTCATTGAAGAACGCTCTGGGCGGGTCGGGGTTTGCGATAACACTTCGTTTCGGCAATCTGCGACATTCGATTAAACGACAAGTTAACGTACGGTTTCCCTTAATGGGCTGTTATTTCTAAATGCTTAATGCCCTGCGGTTGACGAGGGCGATAGGAGCTTCCGCAATACGCCGACGGTGCTCGCGTCCGCGATGCCGTCGACCTTCGCCGGACGAAAATGCCGCTGAAACGCCGAAACAACGACTTCCGTATCCCGATCATAGACGCCGCTCGCATTCAGGCCGTAACCGTAAAGTGCAAGCATCGTCTGCAGGGCCCGCACGTGCGGGCCCTCCTGCCCCATTCCGAAGTCTGACGTCGCGTGGGGCGGGTCGGCCTCTTCCCAGCGCCCGACGCCCGCTTGCGCGAGCTCGCGCCACGGAAACCTTTCACCGGGGTCGCGCTTGCGGGAAGGCGCGATATCCGAGTGCGCAAGGAACCGTTCCGGGAGAACGGCATGTCTCAGGGCAATGTCGCGGCAGAGCGCAACGACAGACTCAATCTGCGCGTCGGGATATGGCGGCAGACCGCCATCATGGCCAGCGTTGCCAATTTCCACACCGATCGAAGCGGAGTTCATGTCCGTGATTCCCCTCCAGCTCGACCTTCCCGCATGCCAGGCGCGGCGAGACTCGGGCGCCAATTGCACGATGCGCCCGGTTTCTTCGACGACGTAGTGGCTGGAAACTTCGGCCTTTGGATCCCTAAGCAAATTGATCGCCGCTTCCGTCGACGGCATGCCCGTGTAGTGCAGGATTACATACTCGGGACGTCGATACCCCTGCCGCTCATTATGATTGGGCGAGGGGAATATTGCATCGACGAGATGACTGTCGGGGGAAAACGACTCGACCACCTCGTGTTTTCCCGCCGACCGTGTCCGTCAGTAATACTCTCGGCAAACCCGATTGCCGTAGTAGTCGTAGTAGAACTCCGCACACCGCCGCGGCGGCGGCGCATAGCCAGGGTCCTGCGGACGCGCAGCTGCGGATCCGACCATCGCCCCTGCGGCTGCGCCGGCGACTCCGCCGAGAAGTGCGCCGCCCGGCCGATTGGTCACCACCGCGCCGAGAAGCGCCCCCGTGGCGCCGCCTACGACCGCACCGCCGGCCGCACCCTGCCCCTCGGGCGTGTTGCAACCTGCGACTGAAACAGCAGTCGCCATGGCAAGCGCGACGCCCCAAACCTTCCGCATCATCTTCGAACTCCCTGCATCCACGCCAAGCCGCCCCACACGCTCGACAGCCCGCTGGCCCCTGGAGCAGTCACGTTGAACGGACCCGTAACCTTGACATCCGAGCCCTGAATATAAAGTGAAAATAGTCTCGTGGCCGTGACAAAATCGCAACGCGCGCCATCGTCTTTCTTGGCGTTACTTTAAAAACGACGCGACAGCGCCACTATCTTGCGCCGATCGTGGCGAAAAGGCGGCAATAGTGGCGTTGGCAAGTCAGCTAAAGGGGGAGCAAATCTGGGCTCAAAACGACATGCAAACGATGACTCCGAGGGCTAGCGCCTCCGTCAGAAGCCGTGTATGAGCCGCCGCATGTCTTCCCGGTTTGGCAGATGCGCTGAGCCGGGCTTTTTTGTTGGAGACTTAGATGGCCGTTCCGCGACGCAAAACCTCGCCCTCACGACGCGGCATGCGCCGCTCGGCCGATGCGTTGAAGGCGCCGACCTATGTGGAAGATAAGGATTCCGGCGAATTGCGTCGGCCGCACCACATCGACCTGAAGTCAGGAATGTACAAAGGGCGTCAGGTTCTCAAGTCCAAGGCCACTCCCGAGGCTTAAGGCGGTTAGGTGGCGTCACTCAAAGAGCAGGCGCCCGGAAGACAAGCGGCAGATCTCATTTGTTGATCTGCGCCTTCGCGAAGCCGGCCTTCCCCGCGTATCCTTTCACGATCGCCTCGCGTTCTGCGTGGCTCATGACGCGGTCGACATATTCGAAGCCCGCGGGTGCGCGTTTCTCGACTTCATCGATCACGCGCTCCGGGCCGCCCTTGCGGTTGAGCCGCACGATCTCGGCGGTCTTAGGCAGGCGATCCTTTTCGTATTCGTGTAGCGCCTGCATGGGATGATCGGCTTTGGCGAGCCAATCAGCGAGGCAGCGCGCGTCGAGCAGCGCCTGAGCAGCGCCATTGGAGCCGACCGGGTACATCGGATGGGCGGCGTCGCCCAGCAGCGTTACGCGGCCAAAGCTCCAGTTCGGTAAGGGATCGCGGTCGCACATCGGATATTCCCAGCAGACAGGCGTCGCCCGCACCAGCGCTGCGACGTCAACCTCGGGAACGTTGAAGCGGCGGGAGTAGGGAATGACCTCCTCCATGCGCCCAACACGGGACCAGGAGTCGGGCGGCGGCGGCGTCAGGTCACCGTCGGCGATGCGCGAAACGATCGCCCAGTTGGTCAAGCGCGTTTGCGCGTCTGAGGTCGGCGCGATCGGATAGAGCGCAAGTTTGCCGCTCATGCCCCCGGCGATGTACATTGAAGCGCCCGTCGAGAACTTCGGCCACTCCACCGCCCCACGCCAAAGCATCAGGCCCTGCCAACTCGGTCGTCCCTCCTTCGGATAGAAACGCTTGCGTACGACCGAATGGATGCCGTCAGCGCCAATCAGCACGTCGCCTCTCACGGTCTCGCTCGAAAGCCCGGAGCGAGCATCCGTGAAATGCGCGACGACGCCGCCCTCGCTTTGCGCGAAGCCCTGCAGCCTGAGACCGGTCTTGATTGCATTTGGCCCCAACTCGGCAACCGCCGCGTCGAGGATCAGCTTTTGTAGTCGCCCGCGATGGATCGAATATTGTGGATAGTCGAACCCGGCGTGCTTCCCGCGCAGTTCGCTCCAGACCTTTTGTCCGAGCCGATTGACGTAGTGCAAATCCCGGGTTCGGATTGCGATCGAATCCAGCGCCGACGAGAGCCCGAGCGCGGCGAGTTCCTTGACCGCGTGCGGCAGAACATTGATGCCGACGCCGACCTCCCGGATTTCCGGCGCCTGTTCGTAGACCTCAACTTTGATTCCGCGCCGATGCAGCATCAGCGCGAGGCTCAATCCGCCAATCCCGGCGCCTGCAACAATCGCTTTCATCGCCCGGCCTCACTTGGCTTCTTCGGGCGGCGGAAGGAAATCGACCTCGTGCTTGGCCGCGAGCGCGACAACCTCCGCGGGCGTCTGTTCGGTCATGTTGTGGATGGCCCAGAACAGATCGTAAAGCCTGCGCGTCGGCGTGACCCAAAACAAGCATTTCACGGTGCGGCCGGACTTGTTGAAGATGCCATGCGGAAGTCCCATCGGCATCCGCACCAGATCACCGGGACCGGCGCTCGCGTCACGGCCGTCAATCATCAGTTCGAGAGTCCCCTCGAACAGGTAAACGAATTCGTCCTGTGTCGGATGAATGTGCGGCGGCACGAAAGTGTCGGGCGGAAATGTCGCGTGCCAGGCGAAGGAATTTTCGGACACCTGCTTCGGCACATAAGTCTGACCGAGGATGTTCCAGGAAATGTTGTCGACGCCTTCTCCGGCCTTCGTGACACCCGGCGCTAGAGCCCTATCCATCACTCACTCCTTTCATACGCTACGTGAACCGACATGTAGACAGCTATCGCGATCGCTGCCTGGTTGAACCGTCCCAAACGATCCCGCCCTTTTGTCGATGACAAGGCTCAACTGACATTTACGTTTGAGTAAGGCACGCCCAAATTTCCGCGCGAACCAGCGCCACGAGACCCTCGGTTGCTTCGTCGACTACGAGGGGCTTCGGATTCGTCCTCAACTCGCGGCCAATCGCAAGCTTGTTGCTCGCCAACTCCTGGCGCCCCTCGCCTCTGCCCTTGCGCAATATAGTGACCCGCATTATGCGGAAGTCAACCTAATTTGTACACGATTGGTAAGCGGAGGGCGCTTGAACCGGGTCAATGCACAGGTCGACTTCCGACTGGATGACCATCTGTTCTTCCACTTCAGCCAGATTCTCGCGCGGCGAACACGTGCGCTCAACGCCGGCCTGAAGCCGCACGGATTGGACTACCCGCGCTGGCGCGTGCTCGCCGTGTTGCACGAGCATTCCGGCGCCAGCATGGGGCGGCTCGCCGATCTGACGTCGGCCGACCGCACGACCCTCACCCATACACTGAGGTTGATGGAGGCCGAAGGCCTCATCGCGCGTCGCGAGCGCCCTGATGACCGTCGCAGCCTCGAAGTCTCCATTACGCCGAAGGGGCAGCGAGTGTTCACCAAGATCCTGCCGTTGGCGCTCGCGGAAACGGACCGCGCCTTGGCGGGCTTTTCCAAGCATGAGACGGAAATTTTGCGCGACGGATTGCGGCGCATGGCGGACAATCTTCGCGAATGACGCTTTGACGTGTCGACGCTTCGCACGTCATAGAAAGGCAGGAGCAGCGGAATGGACTACGATCGCGCCTACGCCAACGGCCCGTTTATCCTCGACGCGGACACCTTCCCCCCGCGTTGGGAGCGAGAGGCCGCCGCGTTTCGCGAAGCGTTGGGCCCGCGAGCGCAACTGGGTGTCGCCTACGGCGAGGGCGCTCGGCAAAAGCTCGATCTTTTCTGGCCGGAGGCGGCGCCGCTCGGTCTCTTGGTGTTTGTTCACGGCGGCTATTGGTTGAGGTTTGGGCGGGAGACCTGGTCGCATCTTGCCGCCGGGGCGGTAGCGCGCGGCTGGGCCTGCGCCCTCCCCTCCTACACGCTCGCGCCGGATGCGCGTATCCGCGACATGACATTGGAGATCGTTCGTGCGGTGGAGGTCGCGGCCCGTTTGGTTGCAGGTCCTGTCGTTGTCACAGGGCATTCAGCGGGGGGACATTTGAGCGCACGGATGGGCTGCGCGGATCTCAACGTCGACGCACCAATCCGGCGTGTCGTTCCTATGTCGCCGCTCGCTGATCTCGACCCGATTGCATTGACCAAGATGAACGAGAAGCTTCGCCTTGATTCGGCGGAGATTGAAGCCGAGAGCCCGGCGCGGCAAACGCTACGCGTGGGCGTCAGCGCGCATGTGTTTGTCGGCGCTCAGGAGCGGCCGGCTTTCCTCTATCAGGCGCGTTTGCTCTCAGAATCCTGGCGTTGTCCTTGGACCCCGATTCCGGATCGACACCATTTCGACGTCATCGAGGCGCTGACAGACCCAACATCGCCGCTCATCGCCGCGTGCCTTGATTGAAACGCTTCAGCGCGCGCTGTCGAGTTGGTCGACCCAGATCGGGTTGGTCCAGGCGCGTCGTCCTGCGGCGTCGATGATCACGATGCGGAACCACGCGATCGCGCCGGGATCGGTCCAGGCCTGGCGCGAGGCTTCTCCGACCTCCAGCGTCGCGCCGGTCATCTGTCGACCGATACGGGAGATTGCGCGCGAAGTTCCGGTCACCACCCCAATCGCGTTGACGGGCGAGCACGCGACCGTCACTTCTTCGCGCGTCACATCGATGTCGATGAACCTCGGCCCCTGGCTCGCGTAAAACTCGCCCGCCTTCAGCGCGGCGATCAACGCCTCAGGCGCCAGGCTTTCCGCTTTGACTTCGACGAAACCTCCAAAGGCGTCGTAGTCGCCATTGCGGAAATGCGCGTCATCAGTGGCGATGGCGGTCAACCTGCGGCCTTCGTTGCAGAGTTCATCGAGCAGATAGAACCCGTCGCCGCGATCCGTCTCGACCGCGCAACCATGATTGTAAATTTCGACGGCGTGCGCGGCCGCGAGCGCCCGCCCGTCGCCGATGCGCAATTGCGACCACGCCGGATGCGCGATGGCGACGAAAGCGCCCGCGTCGTGCGCCCGCTTGGCGAGTTCAGGGCCGGTTTCGCCGGGATGCGCGGCGGGAAAGTCCAACGGCAGACCGACCGCAAGGATGTGCCAGAGTTCGCCGACCTCGGTGCCCATGGCGTGCACTTCGGCGCCGATCAGGGTGGTGAAATTGTTGGATCGGAACGCGCGCGTATCCGTGATCGGCCAATCATAGCGCTGAAGGAAATGATCCGAGAGTTCTACGAAGTCATAGCCGGCGCGCTTGTAGGCCTCGACCACCTCGCCGGGCGTCAGAGCGCCGTCAGAGCGGTTCGAATGCGTATGCAGATTGCCGCGCCAGAATCGGCCCGGCGTCGAGAACGGGGAAATGCGCAACAGGGCCTCCGTGAAGCCGCGATCAGACGTGGAAATCCGGGCCGCCGTATCCCGCTTCGAGCGGTATCGTCAGGCGGTATCCCGTTTCGGTCTTGGTTGCCCGCGGCTCGACGGTCACGATGCGTCGAGCGGCGGAGGCGGCGATGGCTTCCGCAGCGCTGGCGCTTTGACCCAGGAGTTCGAGGTTGAGCCGAGTGGCCAGCACCAAAGTGCGGCGCCCTTCGGCGGCTTCCGCAAGCGCCCGGGCCGGCTCGATCCAAACCGAGTCGACCGCTTCGCCGCCGTCGTGGGCCGCCGCCTGATCGGGCGGAGCGGCCACGATATAGAAGCGGGTATCGAAGCGTTTGGGCAGAATCGGCGGCGTTATCCAGTGTGCGAACGGTGTCAACGCATCGAGCGCCGATCGCCAATCCAGACTCTCCAACAATTCTCGAAAACTCGCTCCTTGCGCAGACCCGCCCCCGGCCTTCGGCGAGGCGAGCATCACGCCACATTCCTCGAAGGTTTCACGGATCGCGGCCAACCGCGACGCGAGCTCGGCATCGCCACCGGCGAGCGAAATATCTTCGTCTTCGACCTTGCCGCCGGGAAAGACGAGCGCGCCCGAGGCGAAGTCGATCTTGTGATGGCGCACAACCATGAAGACCTGCAAGCCGTCGGGACCATCGCGCACGAGCAGCACAGTCGCAGCCGGGCGAGCCGCGACGAGTTCGCCACCCGTTGTGGGTTGCATGGCCAAGGACAATTTCGCTCTCCCTATGTCCGAGCGTTAGCCGACGCCTACCGCCGACGACGATGATCTCGCAACCTTTCTCAGGTCTCCAGCGGAAGATCGACGAACGGATCGGTCAATCGCGGCGATCGGGTTCGCCCTGGCGCCAGAATTCGCACGATCATTCCCGCGGCGATGCCGACCAGAGCCGCTCCAAGCGCCCCAACCAATAGCTGCGGACCAAAGGTGGGATCGCCGAAGCCATGCAGTCGCGCCGCGAGCGCTGACAGGACGCTGGCGACGAGCGCCGCGATCGCCGGTAGGCTCGAGCGCCCGGAAATGACGGTCAGCGCCAGCGAGGGCGCGGCAAAAGCCAGCCACAGCCCTAGCGCAAGATAAAGCGGCGCCGAGGGATGTGGGCTTACGCGCGCTACGACGGCCGCGATCGCCGCGCCGATGACGACGGCGGCGCGCGCGACGGCGATGCGACGGCTGGCCAGCACCGAAAGCCGGGCGTGAACCTGGATGAGATCGAACCCGAGGGGACGCGACGCCGCAAACAGCCCGGCGCGGGCGAGCGCCATCGCCGGAAGAAAGGCCACCATACCCACGAGCGCCGAATCGCTCGGCGTCTTCACCGCCAGGTCGCCGAGCGACCCCGCGGCTGCGGCGCCCAGCGCAAGCGCCAATAGCGCGAATAGACCGGCTCGCCGCGCGGCGCCCGGCGAGGCCACCGACAGCGCGGGCGTGGCGAACGCGAACAGGCTCGCGGTCGCCGCCGCTGCGGCGATTTCGGTGACGAGTGGCGCATAGGGCAACCCACGCAGCGCCGTCTCCGCGCTTTCCAGCCGAGCGGCAGGGTCCGATCCGCCACGAAAGGCGAGCGCGACGAAAAGGCCTACAATGGCGAGGCCTGCGCCGGCGCTTGCCGCATCCGCCCATATCAGGCTGCGCAGGCCACCCGGCGCGAGCGTCAGCACCAGGACGACCGCACATAACAGAATCGCGGAGTTTCCGCTGATCGAGAGCGCATCGCGCACCGAAAGCGCCGCATATCCCAGCCCCGCCGCCGCAAGCGCCCACCCGCAAGCGAGCGACAACACCATGAAGGCGACGCGTGTGAACGCGCTGGGAAAGTGCGTCGCGAAGACGTCGGAAATCCCGCTTGCCTGCTCGGCGCGCCAGCGCGGGCCGACCACCAGCACGGCGATGACGACGCCCGCGGACATGCCGCGCCACGGCAGGTTATCAAGGCTGGCGTTTGAGGCGGCAAGCGCGAGCGTTAGGCCACCCGCGGTGGCGGCCAGCGCGAGGCCGGCATAGGAGGCAGGCGTCGCGCGGCGCGCAACGAGAAAATCAAGCAGATTTCGCGCGCGCGCCATCACGCCAATGGCTGCGATCCCCACCAGCGCCGCAAGCGGCCCGAGCGCCGCAACGAGCCGATCGGGAGCGCCGATGCGTTCGAGCGCAAAAACGACAATCAGGACAAGCGCGAAGGCAGCGGCTGCGAAAGCCGCCTTGGCGCCGACCGGTTTGGTTGACGATATGACGTTGATCGACAAAGCGTCGCCCTTAGAGAAAGCGCAAGCGATGGGGCAACGGGCCACCGAAAACAAATTGACGCGTTAACCGCGCGGATGCGACTTCTCGTTTGTGACCCCATCCGTCGAGATCGGAGAACCTACGCAAGACGCTCAAAGGAGGTTTATGGCGAAGGTTCATCCGACCAAGATAGCGAGGGCGCGACGCCGCGCGCAAGCTGGTTTTCCGCAACCTATAGCCGCGGCCATCGTAACTGCCGGTTTATATGTCCGGTGACGTCGACATTCTCGGCTGGGAGCAGCGCGGTTTGAGCGCATGGCCGGCGTTGCGAAGCCTGGTTATCGGCAATTGGGTGTTGCGCGTCGGCGACGGCTATACAAAGCGCGCCAACTCGGCCAACGCGCTCTGCGACAGCCGGGGGTCGTCCGGAAACGCGGGCGCGGCGCCGAAACTCGATTTTCGCGAGGTGGTAACTGAGGCAGAGCGCTTTTACGCCGCCAACCGCCAGCCTACGATCTTCCGCATCACGCCGCTCGCCGACCCTGAAGCCGATTCTTTGCTGGCGGCCACGGGGTACGACTTCCTTGACCCCTGCACGACGATGATCGCACCGCTCGACAGAGCGCAAGCGCGCACCGACGTCCAAATCGATCTTCAGCCAAGCCCAGCCTGGCTCGACGCCGCGGCAGCGACGAAGGGCATAGACCTTAAATGCCGCACCGCCCACGATCGGATCATAAAGTCCATCCGGCGGCCTGCAGCTTTTGCAACGGCGACGCTCGCGGGCGCGGCGGCAGGGTTCGGGCTGGCGGTGCTGGAGCGAGGCGCGATCGGGCTGTTCGAGATCGCGGTGCGATCCGAATATCGCGGCCGCGGGCTCGGACGCGACCTCACGCGCGCACTAATGGCCTGGGGCCAAAGCCAAGGCGCAACTGCGGCCTACCTGCAGGTTCTCAACGCCAACCGCCCGGCGATAAAGCTCTATGAAAGTCTGGGTTTTCGCGCGGGCTACAGCTATCATTATCGCCGACGCGCCGCATGACGCCCCGGCGCAAGTTTCCGCGGAGAGCCGGATGCCTCATTGGTTGTTCAAGAGCGAACCCTCGGTGTACTCATTCGAGAAACTTGCCGCGGAGGGCGCGAAGGGGACGGATTGGAGCGGCATTCGCAACCATTCCGCCAAACTCAACATGATGGGGATGAAGCTCGGCGAACGCGGGTTCTTCTACCATTCCAACGAGGGCAAGGCGATCGTCGGCATCGTCGAAGTCTCGGCGCTCTATCGCCCGGATCCGAGCGACGCCTCAGGCAAGTTCGGCATGGTCGACATTCGCGCGATCGAGCCGCTGCCGAAGCCCGTCACTCTCGACGACGCGAAGGCAAATCCAAAACTTTCCAAGATGTCGCTGGTCACCAATTCACGCCTCTCCGTTCAACCGGTGACGGAGGAGGAGTGGGCGCTGGTTTGTGAGCTCGGCGGTCTGGATAGTCATCAGCGCGGAGCGAAACGCGCGAAGGCGCCCAAATAGGCTTTGGGCAGCGGCGCGGCATAGGTGTTGCGCTTGGAGGTGCGCAACTTGAGCTGGACCGCGCTCTCGGCAAGCGCCACGGCGCAGGCAACCCCGTCCAAAACAGGAACCCCGAATTTGGTGGCGAGCGCATCCGCTAGATCGGCCATGCCGGCGCAACCCAGTACGATCGCCTCGGCGCCGTCGTTTTCCAAAGCCAGCGCGATCTCGGCCTCGATGCGACGCCGCGCGTCTGAGCCCTCCTCTTCCAGCGCGAGCACGGGAACATCGGACGCCCGAACTTTCGCGCACCGCGCCAGCAGCCCGTACTTCGCCAGATTGCGTTCAATCGGGACGATCGAACGCGACAGCGTCGTCACGACGCTGAACCGTTCAGCGATAAAGCTCGCCATATGGAAGGCCGCTTCGCCGATGCCGAGGACCGGAGCGCTGGTCGCGCAACGTGCGGCCTCCAGGCCAGTGTCGTCGAAGCAGGCGATTACGAAGGCGTCGGCGTCCGGGGCCTTTGCGACTTCATCGAGCAGGCCCGGCAGCGAAAAGGCTTCGTCGAAATAGCCTTCGATGCTGGCCGGACCGAATTCAGGATTGACTGCGGTCACATGCGTGTCAGGCCTTGCGACGGCGCGCGCGGCCGCCTCGATTTTGCGCGTCATCGAGGCGGTCGTGTTCGGATTGATGACGTGAAGCCGCATGCGCTCGCCTTTTGAGATTTGAGCGAACGTCGCGGAAACGCCGACCTTTTGTCAATGGTTCGCGACTTGGCCCAATAGCCTTTGCGCCTTTACCTCGCTCAGCCGTTATTTGTCCTGCTATGGAACCCCTCGACGATTTCGAGCCGCTCGGCGAAATGATCTCGGCGACGGCGCGCGCGGCGCCTGAGCGCGTGGCCTTGCAGGACGAGACGCAATCGCGAACCTGGGGCGAGTTCGACGCGGGCATGGATCGCGTCGCCGCGGCGCTGCAGCGAGACGGCATCGCGCCCGGCGAGACTATCGCGATTTGCGCATCGTCAACCGTCGAATATCTCACGATTTTCCTCGGCGCGGTTCGCGTGGGCGTGGCTGTTGCGCCGTTGCCGCCCTCGGCTACGCCGCCGAGCCTCGCCGCCATGCTCCAGGATTGCAGCGCCCGGCTGTTGTTCGCCGACGCGACCACGCGAGCTTTGTTTGACCGGGACCCGATCCTGCTGACGAAGGCCTCGGAGCACTGGTTGGCGCCGGAAGGCGCGCGCCCGAAATCGGTTGCGATCCATCCGGCCTGGGTTTTCAACACGATCTATTCGTCCGGCACGACCGGCGCGCCGAAGGGCATCGACCAATCGCACGGCATGCGGTTTGCCCACACGCGACGTCGACTGCTCTCTGGCTACGATGCCGATGCGGTGACGCTGGTTTCGACGCCGCTCTATTCGAACACCACGCTCGTCAGCGTCTTGCCCGCGCTCGCCGGCGGCGGCCGCGTCATCCTCATGAAGAAGTTCGACGCGCGCCGATTTCTGCAGATTGCCGAGGCGGAGCGCGTGACGCACGCGATGCTGGTGCCGGTGCAATACAGCCGACTGCTCGCGTTGCCGGATTTCGACAGCTTCGATCTCTCCAGCTTCCGCATGAAATTCTCGACGAGCGCTCCGTTCGCCGCGTCGCTGAAGCGGGACATTCTGGCTCGCTGGCCAGGCGGGCTCGCAGAATATTATGGCATGACCGAAGGCGGCGGGACCTGCATCCTGCTCGCGCACGAGCGCCCAGACAAGCTGCATACCGTCGGCCCGCCTGCTGAGGGGCACGACATCAGGTTGATTGACGAGGCGGGCCGCGAGGTCGGCGCGGGCGAGATCGGCGAGGTCGTCGGCCATTCGCCCGCTATGATGAACGCCTACCGCAACGCGCCGGACAAGACACGCGAGGCGGAATGGCGCGACCCGCAAGGCCGAGCGCTTCATTCGCACTGGCGATATTGGGCGGTTCGACGAGGAAGGGTTTCTCGTCCTGCTCGACCGCCGCAAGGACATGATCATTTCCGGCGGCTTTAACGTTTACCCGAGCGATCTCGAAGCCGTGCTGCTAGCAAGGCCCGAAGTCGACGAGGCAGCAGTCGTCGGTGTTTCTTCCGCGGCCTGGGGCGAGACGCCTGTCGCGTTCGTCGTGCTCCGTGAAGGAGCAAGCATCGATCCAGAGCGCCTGCGCGCCGCGGTCAACGAAGGTCTCGGCAAAACGCAACGCCTCGCCGCCCTCCGGATCGTCGAAGCGTTGCCTCGCAGCGCGATCGGCAAGGTCTTGAAGCGCGAGTTGCGGGCGACGTTCGGCGTGCTGCCCTAACGTTTCAGTTTCTGACTGGCAGGGGGGTTCATCGGCGAACGCAGCGGAGAGTGACGTCCACTCGCGTTTAGACAGATTGCGGCTTGACGATGATCCCTAAATGTTCTACTTCTGTTCATACGATGTGCGGAGGCCGGACATGCATTCCCGAGAGCAATTTGAAGGGTTCGAGGGTGTCATCGCAACGCTCGCTTCGGCGCGGGGCTTCGACGAGGACGGTCCGGAATATCGGGCCCGTGAAGATCTCTTACGTCGCAAATATCGAAGCTGGCGTGGCCGCTCCGGCCGCACGTACATGTTTTCCGTCTATTCGCCGTTCGACTGTCCGGCTTACGAGGACGCCGTTTTGATCGTCGCGAGGCGCGGCGCCGACACGCGCGGGGGAGCGCTGGCGTGGCGCGACTTGGGTCGACTCGCCGGAAGCCGAGCTGTCCGAGATTCGCCGGCGTTTTGCGGATCGCCTCGACGCGGTGGAGTTTCATATCCACGTCCTCGCCGATCGATACGGCGACCGCAGACGTTTGATAGAGGACGTCATGTATGCCGGGACCGACGCATGAGTTCGACCGCGACCTGCTCGACCGCGGGATCGTTGATTCCAAAGGCGGATAAATTCGACCAGGTATTGATGGCGTATTCGTAGTTGGAGCCGGCGATTCCCCCTGCTTGCTCGATGATGTCGACCAGGGCGCCGACATCGTCGATGCGAACGTATTGTTCGTGGAGGGGATCGGCCACGTAGGTGTAAGCGTCGTGCGCATCGCCGTCGCGCGTTTCGATGCCGACGATCTTCTCGTGGTACACTGACGTCACGAGTTCGCGTTCACGCAGGTAGTCCATCGTGACGCTCTTCAATTCTCCGGCGACCAGATAGGCAATTCCCTCGCACTCTCCGCCGGTCTCGAGCCCGAGCACGAGACCCGGCGCCTCTGCCGTCCCGCGATAGACCTTCGATTCTATGCAATAGCGCCGGTGGTAGCCGCGCAATCGCGCGGCCTCCCTGGATTTGTAGGCAAAGCCAGGGTTCCAGATCAAAGAGCCGTAGGCGAAAACCCAGAAGTCGCGTTCGGGCTCGGCGCGAATGTCCTCGCCGCTCACGTCTCGCCGTCGACGCTATCCGGCGCGCGGCGTCCGAAATCGGGCGCGGCCGTTTCCTGACCAAGTTCGACAATGCCGCGTCGAATGGCGCGCGTCCGCGTGAACAAATCAAACAAGCCCTGCCCGTCGCCGCGCCGGATCATTCGCTGCAACGCGGTCAGATCTTCGTTGAAACGCCCGAGCATTTCGAGCACGGCCTCGCGATTGTAGAGAAAAACGTCGCGCCACATCGTCGGGTCCGACGCGGCGATGCGGGTGAAATCGCGAAAGCCGCCGGCGGAGAATTTTATCACCTCCGAGCGCGTGACTTCTTCAAGATCGGCGGCCGTGCCGACGATGTTGTAGGCAATCAGATGCGGCACATGACTGGTGATGGCGAGAACCAGATCATGATGCTCCGGCGTCATGATTTCGACGTTCGCGCCCAGCGTCTCCCAAAACGTTCTTACGCGCTCTACCGCGGACGGTTCGACGCCTACAGGCGGCGTCAAAATGACCCAGCGATTGACAAACAGGGTGGCAAACCCGGCGTCCGGACCGGATTGCTCCGTGCCCGCAACCGGATGGGCGGGAACCAGATGCACGCCCTCCGGCAAATGCGGCCCGACGTCCGCAACGACCGCGGACTTGACCGAGCCGACATCGGAGACGATCGCGCCCTCCGCCAACCCAGGCGCTATCGCCGCAGCCAGTGCGCCGTTCTCCCCCACCGGCGCGCACAGGATGACCAACTGGGCGCCGACGACCGCCTCGCGTGCGGAACTCTCGAAGACATCGCCGAGGCCGAGCTGCTTCGCCCGGCTCAGCGCGTTCGCATCGCGATCACAAATAACAAGGCGACTAGCCGCCTTCGCGCGCGCGACCGCCCGGGCGATCGAAGATCCGATCAGGCCGATGCCGATGATCGCGACGCTTTCAAAGAGCGGCGCCGCTAGGGGTTGCAGCTTCGACAAGGCGCGCCCTCACCCTTCCATCACGCATAGGCCTCGCGGCGCAGCCCGGTCCTTCATGCCCCGACCTTCGGCGCCTGCATCTCGAATCGCGGCGCATGCGAGCCCACTTCTCGCGCGCGGACGTCGCGCGCGCCTGCCTCCCGCAACGCCTCCACAAGGGCGCCAGGAGGCGCTTCGCCGGAGCGCGCGACGAGCGCTGAGAATCCCGCCCCCCATGCGGCCTCGCCGATCACCTCGCCGCCAGCGGAGGCAATCGCCGGGAAAAACTCGGGCCGCCACCGGTCCATCCAGACCGCGTCGAGCACGACGCTTCGCGCGCCGCCGTCGCTCAGCGGCTTTGCGATGACGAACACCGGCAGGCCCGCCGGATGATCCGGTCGCTCGACGAACGGCAAACGAGCGATCACCTTGGGCGCTTCCTCCTCGATCAGCCGCATCCACCACGCGCCCGCCGCGGCGCCGCCGTCGAGCGCGAACATGCCGAGGTCGCCCCCGCTCTGGCGCACCGCTTCGATGACCCCAATCGACCCAAAATGCGGTTGCCGCGGCACCGTGAAGCCGAAATGGAACCGCTCGGAATCGTGGATCGCCTGCTCGCCGCGCGAGACATCGATATGCACGCTGTAGGGCGCTTGCACGTACGTGAACGTCGAGATGATGATGCGCCAGATGCCCTCGACCGTGTCGACCGGCAGCAGCCCCCGATGCCGCTCGACGATCGCGCGCAGCATCGAGGCTTCGCGGCCAGGGCGAAACGCGGAGCCGCCGCCCTGCCGCTGCTTGATCGCGATCAACCGATCGATCACTCCACTGCGCTCGATCAGCAGGCGATGCATGTCGGCGTCGATCCGATCGATATCGCGTCGGATCGCGTCCAGTTCGCTGGCGGGCGGCGCGGTCACGGCGCAAGCCTCATGTGTTCATCGAGTCGAAGAAGTTCGCATTGGTCTTGGAATCGCGCAACTTGCCGAGCAGGAACTCGATCGCGTCGACGGTACCCATCGGATTGAGAATCCGGCGCAGCACGTACATTTTCTTGAGGATGTCGGGCGGCGCGAGCAACTCTTCCTTGCGGGTGCCGGAGCGCGTGATGTCCATCGACGGGAACGTCCGCTTGTCGGCCACCTTGCGGTCGAGAATGATTTCCGAATTGCCGGTGCCTTTGAATTCCTCGAAGATCACTTCGTCCATGCGCGATCCGGTGTCGATCAGCGCCGTCGCGATGATGGTTAGCGAGCCGCCCTCCTCGATATTTCGCGCGGCGCCGAAAAAACGCTTCGGCCGCTGAAGCGCGTTGGCGTCAACACCGCCGGTCAGCACTTTGCCTGACGACGGCACCACCGTGTTGTAAGCGCGCCCGAGCCTGGTAATCGAATCGAGCAGGATGACTACATCGCGACGGTGCTCGACTAGGCGCTTGGCCTTCTCGATCACCATCTCGGCGACCTGCACGTGACGGGCGGCGGGCTCGTCGAACGTCGAGGAGACGACCTCGCCGTTCACCGAGCGCTGCATGTCGGTCACTTCCTCGGGTCGCTCGTCTATCAGAGAACGATGAGATAGCATTCCGGGTGATTGGCCGTCACCGACTGCGCGATATTCTGCAGCAGCACGGTCTTGCCGGTGCGCGGCGGCGCAACAATCAGCGCGCGCTGACCCTTGCCGATCGGCGAGACGATATCGATGACGCGCGAGGACATATCCTTGCGCGTCGGGTCCTCGACTTCGAGCTTGATGCGCTGATTCGGGTAGAGCGGCGTCAGGTTGTCGAAGTGCACCTTGTGGCGCGTTTTCTCGGGATCCTCGAAATTGATCTCGTTGCACTTCAGCAGCGCAAAATAGCGTTCGCCCTCTTTCGGCGAGCGAATCACGCCCTCGACGGTATCGCCGGTTCGCAAGCCAAGTCTGCGAATCTGCGACGGCGAAACGTAGATGTCGTCCGGGCCAGGCAGGTAGTTGGCGTCCGCCGAGCGCAGGAAGCCAAATCCGTCTTGCAAGATTTCAACGACGCCTTCGCCGATAATTTCGACATCTCGGCTCGCCAGTTGCTTGAGTATCGCAAACATCAATTCCTGTTTGCGCATGATGGAGGCGTTTTCGACTTCCTGCTCTTCTGCAAACGCAAGCAATTCCGTCGGTGATTTTTTCTTTAAGTCTTTAAGTTTGATTTCCCGCATAGGGGGTACCCTTGTAACGGCAGCTGATCCAGCTTGCCCAAGTTTAGGAAGGACGCGCGGGGCGAGGCTCCAGAAACGGTCTCGCGGGGGGATTGCGCGGCGTGCACGTGCTCTTTGGAGCGCGTGACGCATTGAGGTGGGAAGGTCCCCATAGTCAGGTTCCCGGAAATTATCAATGGCCACGTTGAGGGCCTTTCGCGCGGCGCCACTTCGCGCGGGAAAACCTGCGATGCGTCTGGCGCGCTCGGCGACTTGTCGCCATATTGCGTCGCTCAACCTTTGAAGGGACGCCTTTGCCTGTCGCCGCGCGTGCGGGTTCCGCGAATCGCGAGGCCGAAGTCCAGATCGCCAACTGGACGGCGGACTACGCGCCGCTTCCGGGCATTCCTGACGAGTTCATCGGCCGCGACGGCGCGCGCAATGCGAACTGGATGCGGCTACTTGCGCATCTGGCCGCCTCAGACCCGGACATTGTCGCCGAGCGTTTCGCCGGCGCCGATCGGCGCATCCGCAATCGCGGCATGTCATATCGAGTGCGCGGCGAAACGACCGAACGCGTTTGGCCGCTCAGCCGGTTGCCGCTTCTGATCCCCGTCGAGGAGTGGCGGCAGATCGAAAGCGGCGTCATCCAGCGCGCCGAACTCATCGAGCGCGTGCTCGCAGACGTCTACGGCGAAGGCCGGCTGGTGGCGGACGGCGATCTGCCCGCCGCCGCGCTGACCGGTTCACCCGATTTCATCGCCGCCATGCGCGGGGTCAAGCCGCCCGGCGGCCGCTGGCTCCGGCTTTACGCCGCCGACATCGGGCGCGGGCCGGACGGCGGCTGGTGGGTGCTCGGCGATCGCACCCAAGCGCCATCGGGCGCGGGCTATGCGCTGGAAAACCGCCTAGTCGTCTCGCAGGCGTTCGCCAATCTCTACAGTCAGATGAATGTCGAGCGGGTCGCCCCGTTCTTTCGCGATCTGCGCGCCGGCCTCAAGCAAAGCGGCGAGCGAAGCGAACCCCGCATTTGCATTCTGACCCCCGGCCCCTATGGCGCGACCTATTCCGAACACGCCTATCTCGCGCGCTACCTAGGCTTCCTGCTGGTCGAGGGCGACGATCTCGTCATCGGCGAGGGCTCCCGCACCTTTGTCCGCACGATCGCCGGGTTGAAACGCGCCGACGTGATCTGGCGGCAGGTCGATTCCGAGTGGGTCGATCCGCTCGAACTCAATTCGGCCTCCCGGCTCGGAGTGCCGGGCCTGCTTGAGGCCATTCGCGCCAACGGCGTTGTCGTCCAAAATCTTCCGGGCACGGGGTTCATCGAATCGCGCGCCATGCTCGCCTTCCTGCCGAGACTCGCCTCGCGCTTGATTGGGCGCGAGCTGGAAATGCCGAACATCGCCACGTGGTGGTGCGGTCAGCCGGGCGCGCGCGAACGCGTGCTGAACTCGCTCGAAAATATCTCCGTGGCGCCCGCGTTCGGCGAATCTGCGCCGGGTCTCGATACCGGCCGCGTCGCCGTCGGCTCGGAGCTTTCGGAGAAAGAGCGCGCCGCGCTGAGCGCACGGATCCAGGCGCGCGGAATCGACTACGTGGGCCAGGAAGTAGTGCGGCTCTCGACCATGCCGCGCTGGGAAAACGGAAAACTGGCGGCTCGCCCTTTCGTGCTGCGAGTCTATGTCGCTGCAACTCCGGATGGCTGGAAAGTAATGCCGGGGGGCTTCGCGCGCGTCTCAGACAAGCCCGACGCGCGCGCCGTCTCTATGGGACAGGGCGTCGAGTTCCGCCGACGTCTGGGTGCTCGCCGACAAGCCCGTCGCGACCGCGACGCTACTGCCGACGCCGGAAAAGGTTCATATTGCGCGTCTGCTCGGCAATCTGCCGAGCCGCGCCGCCGACAACCTGTTCTGGTTCGGACGTTATCTGGAGCGCACCGAGGCGACGCTGAGATTGGTCCGTTGCCTCAGCGCGCGATCGGTCGATCCGGACGCCCCGATGACAGGCGCGCGCGAAACCCTTCAAGGGCTCAGGGCGCTGCTCGTCGCCTGGGGGGCGATTGACGCCAAGGCGAAGACGCCGCGACCGGCGGAAACGGCGCTTCGTGATGCCGAGAACTACGGCTCCGCGCTTTCGATCGCGATTTCCGCGCGCCACGCCGCGTCTGTCATCCGCGAGCGATTAACGCAGCAGACCTGGACGCTCATCCTGCGGTTGCGGGCGGGTTTGGCGGAAATCCCCGACCGGCCAATGAGCGAGGCGGAAATCATCGACAGCGTGGAGGACGCGCTGAATACGATCGCCGCGCTCTCTGGCCTGTTCGATGAGAACTTCAACCGGGGCGCCGGTTGGCGTTTCTACGAGCTGGGCCGGCGTATCGAGCGCGGCATCAACACGTGCCGGATCGCCCGACAGTTCGCCCATCAGCGCGCCACCGAGCACGATCTCGATGTTATGCTCGATCTCATCGAGTCGCAGATCACCTATCATTCGCGCACGTTGATCGGCGTGTCGCTCGCGCCCGTTCGCGATCTGGCGCTGCTCGACCCTTACAACCCTCGATCCGTGGCGTTTCAAACCCAAATGATCGCCGAGCACATCGCGACGTTGCCGGTGCTGCGGCAGGACGGAATCCCCGAGGAGCCGCTGCGACTGTCGACGCGGCTCAGCGCCGAGTTGGTTGCCGAAACTGCTGATAAACTCGACGACGCCAGCATCCTGGCGATCGAGAACCGGCTGGAAAGATTGGCGGAGGCGATCGGGCGGCGTTATTTCCTGCGCGGCGCCTCGATGCGCGCGGAAAAAGTCATGGGTCTCGGATGATCTATGACGTGACCCACCTGACGCGCTACGATTACGGCGCGCCGGTCGTCGTCAACGAATGCGTGCTGCACCTGCACCCACGCGACGAACCCGGCCAAAGCGTGAGCGATTACCGCCTCATCGCCAAGCCTACGCCGCGTGATTGGCGCGAGCAGCGCGACGGTTTCGCCAATCGCGTCGCGCGGATGCGCATTGAAACGCCGCACACGGAGTTGTCGCTGAAATCGAAGTTCCGCGTCTCGGTCGAGCGCCCGGCGCCGCCGAATCCGGCCTCGACCCCGCCGTGGGAGGAGATCGCAGCGCTCGCCGCCGCCACGCAATCCTTGAACCCCGATTCGCCTGCGTTCGCTCTGTACCCCAGCCGGATCGTCGCCTTGTTTCCCGACGCGGCCGCCTACGCGCGCACAAGCTTTGCGCCGAGGCGGCCGATCTACGAAGCCGCCGCCGAATTGAACCAACGCATCAAGAGCGATTTCGTATACGATTCAAAAGCCACTGACGTCAGGACGCCGGCTGCCGAAGCCTTCAAACGCAAGCGCGGTGTTTGTCAGGACTTTGCGCATGTGATGATCGCGGGCCTGCGCGGGCTCGGGCTCCCGGCGCTTTACGTCAGCGGCTACATCCGCACGATTCCGCCGCCGGGCAAGCCTCGCCTTGTCGGCGCCGACGCCTCGCACGCCTGGGTCGCGGTGTGGTGCGGCCCGTCGTTCGGTTGGCTCGGACTCGATCCGACCAACGCCATACCCGAGGGCGAGAGCCACATTGTCCTGGCGCGAGGGCGCGACTATGCCGACGTGCCGCCGGTCGACGGGCTCGATTCTGTCCCACGGCGGCCATGAACTGGAAGTCAGCGTCGACGTGGCGCCGGTCGCAGCGAAACCCTGACAGCGCACATCGACTTGGAAAATCTGCGGCCACCGCTTTCCGGCGATCGCCGCTCTGCCGGAGGGTCGGCGTCCACGCCGACCCTTTGGGCTCCAACTTGGCTGGCTTACGTATCAACCCCAACGTCGGCCTGGAGGCCGACGCTCCGCGAGTCGCCTGATCCTCGCCATGTTCGGTTCGAAATAAGGGTGCGGCTGGGTCCGGGAACCGCAATATGTCGGTGATCGCGAAGCAATCGGTGTGGGGTTGGCGCGATGTGCACGTGATTTATTTCGAGCGAATCAAAGCAAGCTCGCAATCGCAACCTCGCGTATTTCCCTAACGTTTCTGATTGCTTCCCAGTACATGTTAAATAAATTTTGTGCAAGTACAAAGCAACATCGCATGACAAACACCGCAACTTAGGAAACAGTGCGGCCCATCGGATGTGGGCGGGCGGCGATGGGGCTTACGACATATGACCGGTTGTCGGTGGTCGGGGATGCGCGACCGAAGCTGCCACGCGAGATCGCGTTTCTCGTCGAGTACGGCGCGCCCGGCGACGTCCTGGTTCGCGCGGCCGAGATTGCCGCTGAAATCGGCGTTTCGCCCGATGCGGCGCTGCTCGGCGAAGGCCTTGTTTCGGAGGAATTCTTCTATCAGTCGCTCGCCGACCGGGTCCGCGCGCCGTACCATGTCGGCCGCGTCGCACTGGATACGACAGCTTCGCCGGCTCGCGCGCTGAAGTCCGGTCTCGTCTACCTCGCCCCTCTCGCTGCGCCTTATCGGGCGATCGCCTCCCCGCGCGGCGCCGCCATCAGGCTTCTGCTGGACGCGGCCGATCAGGGACGCTTGATACCGGGCTTGGCGATCTCATCACCGAAGCGGCTCGGCGCTCTGATCCGTTTCGAACGCGGCGGCGAAATCGCGCGGCTGGCCTCGCTCGGGCTGCACCGCAATTGTCCCGAACTGTGCGCCCGCGGCGAAATGCGGCCGTCACAGACGATCTCCGCCGCCGGATTTGGGCTCGGCATGATCGCACTTGCCTATGTCGCTCCGTGGCTCGAACGCACCGTCCTGTCGCTTCTTTTATGGGCGCTGTTCAGCGCGGGTGTCTGGCTACGGTCGGCGGCGGCAATCGCCGCGGACACGCCGCGACAGCGCGAACCGCTCTCAGACGCGGAATTGCCCATCTATACCGTCATTATCGCGATGTATCGGGAGGGGTCGATAGTCCCCAAACTGGTCGCCGCGCTTGATGCTTTCGATTATCCCAAGGCAAAGCTCGACATTAAGCTGGCCATCGAAAGCGGCGACAAGGAGACACTAGCCGCCCTCATCGCTCTTCGCTTGCCGGCGCGCTACGAGATCGTCGTCGCGCCGCCAGGGGCGCCGCGCACCAAGCCTCGGGCGCTCAACATCGCGCTGGAGGCGGCGCGCGGCGAATTGCTCGCGGTCTACGACGCCGAGGACGAGCCCGCCCCCGATCAGTTGCGCAAGGCGGCGGCAGGCTTCGCCGCCGAGCCCTCATTCGACGCCCTGCAGGGACGGCTGAAGATCGCCAACGCCGGCGATAATTGGCTCACCTTCATGTTCGCCGTCGAATATGCCGCGTTGTTCGAACTCATCAACCCGGGCCTGTGTGCGCTCGATCTGCCGATCGCGCTCGGCGGATCGACCAACCACTTCCGCACGTCCGCCCTGCGGCGGGTGGGAGGATGGGACGCGTGGAACGTGACCGAAGACGCCGATCTCGGCTTGCGGCTCGCCCGCTTCGGTGCGCGCGTAGGCGCACTCGACTCCGATACCTGGGAGGAGGCGCCGACTGAGCTCGGCAATTGGTTTCGCCAGCGCGTTCGCTGGCAAAAGGGCTGGATGCAGACGATGATCGTGCACACGCGCCAGCCGCTTCGCTTCTTCCGCGAACTCGGCGTCTTACGTGGCGCTTCGGGTTTGACGTTGATCGTCGGCACGGTAATGACCGGCCTTTTGGGGCCGCCCTTTCTCGCCGCAGCGATATGGAGGGGTATGACGGAATTAGCGTCGGAAACACCAATCTCGCGGCTCGCCGACGTCTACACCTACATATTGACGCTGCTTGGGGCGCAGGCAGTGTTTCTGCCGGCGGTGATCGCGATGCGACGGCGCGGCCTTGGCGGGGTTGGACGAGCCGCGCTGCTGATGCCCGGCTATTTTGCTTTGGTGACGGCCGCCACCTGGGTGGCTCTGATCGAACTCATCGTCCGGCCCTTCCACTGGCACAAGACGAAGCACGCCGTGACCGAATCGACGACAGCGAAGATCGCCGCGCCGAGCACGGTTGCGCTGAGGTAGCTGTGCGCGTCCAGGCCGCGGAGCGTCGGCGTCCACGCCGACGTGGTTGGGAAAACGACGTCGGCCTGGAGGCCGACGCTCCGACCTCACGTGTCCAACAGCGTCAGCCCATGTGCGCCGTCGCGCCGCTCCACATCGATGATCCAGATGTCGGGGTCGCGCTTTAGCTCGCGCTCGAGCCGCTGAGTGATTTCCGCGGGCTCGATCCACTCGGCGACATGCGCCCGTACGAATCGACGCTCGCCGAGAACGTCGTCAGGCGGGCCAGGAGCAAACAGCGCCGCCGAGCCGTCGAGCCGATCCACTACGACGAACACCGCGCCGGCCTCGGCGGCGCCGCGCCGCCGAAGCATGGCGTAGCCGCCCTGGATTTCGACCGTGCGCATATAAGCGGAAACCCAGATATCGGCGCGCAGGCGCAAGGTCAGTTCGCCGACGTGGCGGCGGTCAGCGTTTTGACGAGGTTCGGCGTGATTTCGGTCGAAACCGGCAAATGCCTGGACTTATCGAACTCGGCGATCGCGCTGCGCGTATTCGCGTCCATCGCCCCCGTCGCTTTGACGGCGAAGCCAAGTTTGGCAAGCGCCCCCTGCGCGGCGCTCACGAGACGCCGATTGTCGCCACTCGACGAACGCAGGAGTTCGGCGATCGGGTCTGGATTCTTCTGCGAGCGCGCGAGCGCGACCGTAGTCGGCGCCGGCCGAGCGGGCGGCGACGGCGCGGCAGCTCTAGAGGGCGCGCTCGCGGCGGCCGCGACTGTCGATGCGGGCGCCGGCGCGACGGCTGGCTGCGATTTGACGGACGCTGTCGGCCCCGGATCCGCAGGCAATTCCAGCCGGCGACCGTGCTGCAGCGCGACGGCGTTAACCACGATTCCAATCATCATCGCCAGAAGCGCGGCGCCGGCGAAGCCGCGCCTGGTCTTTGGCGCGAGCGCCCGAAGCGCGCGCGTCCAGGCCCGTGGCGGCTTGGTTTTTGTGCGCTTCACCGCGGGAGACCTGGGCTCGACGCGAATCCGATCCGCCGCATCAGGCAATACGTCTCTCCTCGCGCCGTTCATCGGCGGCGGTCTGCGGCGGACATAGCGACGGAATCGTGCGCAAGCGCGCCGAGGCGACGCGTTGCGGCGCCGCCCGCGACGCCAAAGGCAGCACCGCGGTCACCCGCGTTCCGACGCCGAAAGCCGATTTCATAATGACCGATCCGTCGTGCAGGCCGACAAGGCCACGCACCAGCGAAAGCCCGAGGCCCGCGCCTTCGTAGTTGCGATCATAGCCTGACTTGACCTGAAAGAAAGGATCGCCAAGCCGCGGAAGATCGTCGGGCTTGATGCCAATTCCGGTGTCCGTGACAGATATGTGGGCAAATTCGTCCTCGACGCGAGCGTCAATGGTCACCGTTCCGTTTGGCGGAGTGAACTTGACCGCGTTCGACAGCAAATTGACGATGATCTGCCGGCAGGCCCCTCTGTCGGCAACGATCTCCAGGCCCTCCGGCAACGGCGTCTGGACGATGCGAACCCCTCCGGCGCTCGCGCGCAGCCGCAGCATGTCGCAACATTCCCCGACCAGCGGCTCCAGCTCCAACGGCTCCGGCAGGATCGAGAACTTGCCAGCCTCGATGCGCGACATGTCCAGAACGAGATTGACGACCGACAACAGATGATCGGCCGAGGAGTGAATGATCCGCGCGTATTCGATCCGCTTATCCAAATCGGCTGGCAGAAGCGCGCAATCCCCGAGAATCTCGGAAAAGCCCAGGATCGCATTCAACGGCGTGCGCAGCTCGTGGCTCATGTTGGCGAGCAGACGGTCCTTCAGAGATTTCTCCAGGCGGGCCTCCTCTCGGGCCGCTTCGAGTTGCGTGACCAGATCAAGGACGGTTGCGCTTACGCGAAAGGCGGAGATCAAGGCGCCATCGTCGGCCGCCGACGCCCGACGGCTTTTGATCTCGGCGACCGCGTAGGCGTCGCCCTGGCGCAGTCGCACCGTCGTCGTTTGCATACGGCCCTGATTCGCGGCCGCCTTCAGGGCGTCGAGAAAACCGGCGCGGTCATCCTCGTGCACGCGGTCGACGAGGCCGTAACCCATGAGCTCTTCGGCGCTCGTGGCGAATTGCGTCAACCCATCGCCCTCGATCGCCGTGACCCTTCCGTCGATACGGTGGCGGACGATGAGATCGCCTGCGAACGAAAGCAGCGCGTCGGTTTCGTAAGCGTCGTCGGTTGCAGAGCTTGGTCTCGCGCGGCGAGCCGCCATTATCGCGCCCGCCACGGCGACAAACGCCAGGGTCGAGGTCCATTTCGCTTGCAAGGGCGCAACGCGCGATGTCGCCGCCGCGACGCCAGCTGTGAAAAGGGTTGCGAGGAAGGCCGCCATCAAGGCCGCCAGGCCGCTGATATCGGGCGCGTGTCCTTTGAGGCGTCGCCAAAGATCGGACGTTTTCGAGCACACAGGAAACGGGAACTCCGACGCGCGAGGCCTGGCCTCGGGCAGATAATCCCCTTTCGACGTTAAGCAGCGCCTAAATCCCGAGGAACAAATACGTAATGCGACCGGCTTCGGACCCCCGCGCAGCGCCCGAAACGCGCCCATGGTTTAAGCCCCACTAACGCGAACGGGTTGGAAACCTTAGTATTGCGTGAAAACGATCCGCGAATTTCGCCCTATCCGCGGCACACGAGTTTCATGGGTCGGCGCTAGCCTCATTCCATCGAAGCCGTTGTAGGTCGAGGCATACCATGAGCTTTCTGCTCAAGTCCGTGGTCGGGCTGGGCGCGGTGTACGCCGCCATGTTCGGACCCGCGCTAAAGTCGGGAGATCCCGATTCCAAGGCGACGCTCTGCGCCATCGCCGCGCATGCGCCGGCGCTTGGCGGCGATGAAGCGGGATTGCGGAGTCAACTGCTTGCCGCCGGTTGTGTAATTTCCTTCAACGACGCGGCGCAACGCCTCGCCGCCTCCCTCTCCGCCCCGCCCGCGGCTCCCCCGCTCGCCACAGCGCCACCGCCGCCGCCGCAAACCAAGCTCAGCGCGGGATCGCTTACCCCCGCGGATTTGCTCGAACCCTGGTATGGCGTCGATCCGCGCGCGCACAAGCCGCGAAAACGAGGATAGCGGGGCTGCGCAGCGAGGACTATCTGTAGCGGGTCCATCGCTGGAGGATTCGCCCTGCGCACACTCGAAGCCATTCGCGAGGATTTCGCGTTCCTTGAGGAATGGGAAGATCGCTATCGCTATGTGATCGAACTCGGCCGCGAACTGCCGCCCTTCCCGGAAAGCGCCCGCAACGCCGCCAACAAGGTGCGCGGCTGCGTCAGCCAGGTTTGGATCGAGAGCCGGATTGAAAACGGCGTGATGCGGCTTTGCGGCGACAGCGATTCGCACTTGGTGCGCGGTTTGGTGGCGATCGCCATCGCGCTCTACGACGGGAGGACCGCGGCGGAAGCGCGCGCGACGGACGCGTTTGCGGTTTTCCGCGAACTCGGACTGGAGCAGCATCTGACGCCACAGCGCTCAAACGGCGTGCGCGCGATGATCGACCGTGTCCGCTCTGACGCGGCGGCGTTCGCCGCGTAGGCGGCAAAGTATCTGCCAGTCAGTTTGGCGCCATAACCAAGCTTTGAAGACATCGGACCGGAAGCGCCTTGCGTCGCCCCGCCCGACTGGTATGCTTGCTCTCGCGGGGTTTACGGAGGCAGTCATGCGCTCGAAACTACTCGGATTAATTCTCGGATTTGGTCTCGTCACCGCTGCTATGCTTCCCGCATATGCGTGTGAGTATCAAAAGACCAACGCCTCAGCCGCCCAGTCGCAGCAAACGGCTGAAGCCCAACCCGACGAACAGCATAACAACTAGTCCGGCCTAACGGCGGCGGTCGTCGTCGCCCGTGAGACGCCTGGGGACGCTTTGCGTGTGTGATACGCTGGCGTCGTCGCGCGTATCTCTGCGCGGCGCGGCGGAAATCGGGGCGGCTTAAGGCAAGAGGCGCCCCTGCTCTTATTAGTCACACAACGAATTTTTCAAACTCTTTGGCTTGAGTTTACCTTGCTCAAGCCATGGAAATCGGCGCTTCGATCTGGCATGAAGGGGACTTGATCCCCAAGGGCAGGCGCCTGACATGCGATCGCGGTCGTTGGAAATAACAGCCCTTTATGGGCAAACACAGCCGACGGCGAGTAGCGCCCGCTCCAGGGCCGATCGGCGATGACGATGACGTCGACAAACCCGATTCTTGCTGACGTTCTCGCGCACGAAAACGGTGGCCGGCTGGGGTATCATGGCGCTCTTGTCGCGCTGCGAGATGCCGCCGCTCTGCCGATGAACCCGACCCTCTTCAACGAACTTCAAGCCGTGGCCAACGACCTCAACGTCGCGGGCGGTATTTCAACCTCGGCCTACGTCCAAGCGATGTTCGACAACGTCGTGCTCGGCAATTCCGCCAACGCCAATTGGAACGGCGGCAGTGATAACGCGAGCGCGCTCGGTAACCTTTCGCCGACGAGCACGCGCGCGCAGTTCAGGCAACTGATCGGCAAATGGTTTCTCGGGACCGACATGCCCGGCGTAGCCCCGGCGCCCAGCGAAACCGGCGTGGCGACGAGCTACCAATCCTACGCGCTGCCGTTGTTTGCCGGCGCCGGCCCACAGATCAGCGACGTCAATCAGGGCAGTGTCGGCGATTGCTGGTTTCTTGCCGCCCTGGGCGAGACGGCGATGTTAGACCCGACGTTGATCGAACACATGATCACGGCGAATGGCAACGGAACCTATTCCGTCGACTTTCAGGTGGACGGCCATTCTGACTACGTCACCGTGAACAACGAGCTTTCGACTTACTCAGGCGGCGGTGCGCAGCGTGACGGCTCGACAATGGAGTTCGCCAATTCGACGTCGAGTTTCTGGGTCCCGCTCGTCGAAAAAGCGCTCGCGCAACTCTCCGAACAGAGCGGGGTAACGACTGGCCTGGAGGAGGCCGGCGCGCAAGACCAATATTTTGAACTCAGCGGCGGCCTCGGCGAGGGAATAAGCCTGATCACGGGTCAGTCCACGTCGACGTTTGCTCTGCGCGGCGAAAGCGGCAGCGCATTGACCCGCCTGCTGGGAAATCTGCAGCATTCGCTTGTCGCTGGGAGTGACGTTCTGCTCGGCACGTCCAATTTCGAAGTCTACAACAATCTTATGCCCGACCACATGTTCGAGGTGACCGCGATCAACCCTTTGACCGGCACGGTGACCCTCCACAATCCCTACGGCGCCAATATCTCAGAAGGTAAGCCCACGACTTTCTCAATTGCCGCAACCGCGCTGGTCGCCGATCAGGCATCGTTCTTTGCGGCGAACGCGCAGGGTACGTAAGCGGGCATGTTCGATGACGCCCTCAAAACGGGGGCCGCTGGTCGCGGCCGCGGCGTGATCGAATCCTTGTCGATGGCCCGCTCAGGGCCGACTGCGGGCGTCGAACGCGCCTAACTGCGGCGCCTCCCAATCCGTGGCGCGGTTGGCCGCCTTCGTGTATCGCTCCGAAGCCGATGCGATTGCATTCACGCGACTGCCGCTCGGAGGAAACAATTATGTCGAATGTCTTGGCGATTATCGCCCGACTTGTGACCGGCGTCGTCAGTGTGCTGGTTTCCTTTCTTGTCCTCGACAACATTCACGACCGAAACACCGAAATCATCGTGGCGTGCCTCGGCCTCGGCTATTGCTTCACCTTCGTCATTTCCCGGCGGTGGCAATATTACGGGCTCAACGCCGTCTCACTGTTTGGCATGACGGTGTCGTGGGTGTCGGCCGAGCCGTACGATCACGCGGCGCGCCAGCCACTCAACCTGCCGATGAAGCGCAGCTACGTCGTGGTCAGCATTTTCTTCGCGGCTGTCGTCGAACTGCTCTGCGCGTTCCGAATTCTCACGTCGCTCGTTGGCCACGGATGGGACCGGCTCGCCGTCCCGCTGCACGTCTTGCTGCACTGGCCGCAGGCGGAGAGTTGGTTGAATCTGACTTTGATTGGGCGATGAATCGCCATTGCGAGCGCAGCGAAGCAACCCATCGTCGTGAGATCGTCCGGCGGTAGGATGGCTTCGTCGCTTCGGCGCAACTACCCGCCAACCATCAATTTGACGATCTCGTCATGCGTCGTCGTCGCCGGCTTGCGGGCGCCCGCGTTCTCGCCGCGACGGAACACGACGATGCCGTCGGCGACCTCAAAAATGTCGCGCAGGTTGTGCGAGATGAAGATGACGCCCTTGCCCTGGGTCTTCAGGGCTTTGACCAGCGCAAGCACGCGGCGCTGCTCGGGCACGCCGAGCGCCGCCGTGGGTTCGTCCATGATCACCAGCCGCGCATTCCAGTAAATCGCGCGGCCGATCGCAATCGCCTGGCGCTGGCCGCCGGAGAACGCCGCGACCGGCGCATCGAGCCGCGTGACGTGGAAATCGAGCCTCGCCATCGTCTGCTGCGCCGCCGTCGCCATCGTCTTGCGGTCGAGCACCGGCAGGAAGCCGAACAGTTTGCGTTTCGGCTCGCGGCCGAGAAAGATGTTCTCGCCGATCGATAGATTGTCGGCGAGCGCGAGGTCCTGATAGATCGTCTCGATGCCGTTGTCGCGCGCCTCTTGCGGCGTGGCGAAATCGATCGGCGTCCCGCCAAGCAGGATTTCGCCCTCATCGTGGCGAAACACGCCGGAGATCGCTTTGATGATCGTCGACTTGCCCGCGCCATTGTCGCCGGCGAGCGCGACGACTTCGTCCGGGCAGGACGTCAAACGATACGCGGTTCAGCGCCTGAACGGCGCCGAAGGTTTTCGAAACATTGCGGACTGAGAGGATCGGCTCGTCACTCAACCTGTCGCCCTCCCAACAGGCGCCGCTGTGTCTGGTCGACGAGCACCGAGATGATGATCACCGCGCCGACCGCGATGAACTGCCAGAACGGCTCGACATCGATCAAGACAAGCCCGTACTGGATGACGGCGATGACGAGCGCGCCGGCGACCGTGCCCCAGATCGTGCCGGAGCCGCCGAACAGGCTCGCCCCGCCGATGACGACCGCGGCGATCGAGTTCGAGCAGCAGAGCTTCGCCCGCTTGTGGCGCGCCCGCCGAGAAGCGGCCGGTGTAGAGGGCGCCGGCGACGCCGCCCATCCCAGCGGAAAGCAGGTAGATCTTTAGCGTCAGCCGCTTGACATTGATGCCGGCGCGTCGCGCCGCCGCCTTGCTGGCGCCCATCGCATAGGTGTGCTGGCCGAACCGCGTTTGCGACAAAACGTAGTGCAGCATCAGACAAGCGATGACCGCGAGTGATGACGAGTTCGGGACGACGACGAATGCGCGCCGTTGCCGATGCCGCTGTACCAATCGTTGTCGATGGCGATCGTCATGCCGCCGGCGAACAGATAGGCGGCGCCGCGCGCGACGCCGATACATGCCGAGCGTGCCGATGAACGGGGGAACTTTGAGATAGGCGATCAGCCAGCCGTTGACGAGGCCGGGAATGATCGTCACGGCGACTCCGGCCAGAATGCCGAACAGCATCGCGACCGGGCATCCAACCCGAGGGCCGCCGCGCCACAGTTTGTCATATGCGCCGCGATGACGGAGGCAAGCCCCATCACGAAGCCGAGCGAAAGATCAATGCCGGAGGAAATGATGACGAACGTCTGCCCGAGACCGAGCAGCAACGGCACCGTGGCGAACACGGAGATCGCCTGCAGATTATAAACGCTGAAGACGAACGACGTATCGTAGGTGAGCCGCAGCCAGATCTCGAAAAAGACGCCAAAAAAATCAGAAACAGCCAAGCGCGCAGCTCGGCGATTCGCATCAGCAACGATTTGCTGCGAATTGCGGCGCGGAGATGGCAATCGATCATAAGCGTGTTCTTGCGGAAGGGAGATCAGCGCTCCAAAACAAAACCGGCCGCCGTTTCGATTGGAGGCGGGCGGCCGGTTCGATGTCTCAGGCCGAAACGCTTATGAACTCTTGTAGATGTACTCGCGCAACTTTCGGATCGTCGATATTGTCCTTGGTCATCACGACGGTGAAGCCGGTGCCGATCGCGGACGGGAACCGGATTGTTGGTAGCGTTGGCGTAGGCGGCCATAAAGCCAAAATAGCCGATCTCCGCGGGATGCTGCGCGATCGTCAGTTCGAACGTGCCATCCTTGAGCTGGGTGACAATCGATTCAGGCGCGTCGAAACGCAGCCAGCTTGATCTGGCCCGCCTTGCCCGCCGCTTTCACGCCGTTGGCCGTGCCCGAAGCCGAGAACAGGTTGGCGCCGAAGATGCCGGCGAGATCGGGCACGCGGCCAATCATCGCTTGCGCCTGCGCCGCCGACTTGTTGGCGTCGTCGCCGTTGAACTGCGTCTCGAGCACCTCGATGTTCTTGAAGCGCTTCATTTCCGTCCTTGAAGCCTTCCTCGCGCTGGTCGGTGGTGGAGACGTTCGGATGGTGTTGGAGACGTAAACTTTGCCCTTCTCGCCGATCGCCTTGGCGAGCGCGCGAGCCGCCATTCTGCCGCCGAGCACATTGTCGGAGGCGATGTAGGAGATCGGGAAATCGGCGTCGCCGCGCGCCCGTCTGGAACACGCCGTTGCCGATGAAGGTGTCGACGCAGATGACCGTGATGCCGGCGTCATAGGCCTTCTTCAGCGGGCTGACGAGCTGGTTCTTGTCGTTCGGGCGCGATCAGGATCGCCGCCGGCTTCTTGGCGATGATCGCTTCGACGATCGGCACCTGCAGCGTGACGTTCCAATTCGCCGCGCCCTGATAGATGAGGTTCGACGCCGAGCGCCTTCGCCGCCGCTTCCGCGCCCTTGTGCATGGTGACGTAAAAGCCGTCAGCGGTGAGGCCGGGGATGAGCGCGATCGACACCGCGTCGGCGGCGGCCGCGCGACTGGCCGATAGACCGGCGCCGGCCATCGCGGCCCCCGCGCCCATGAATTTCAAAGCAGAGCGACGGTCCACAGCTTCCTCCCTGGATTTTGACGCCCGACGCGGCTCATTGGAATTGGCGCGTCGCGGCGCTTACATGCCAGCTTCGCAGCCTCGCGCCGCCACGTCAACGCCGCAGGCGCGGAGGGTCGGCGTCCACGCCGACGCTCCTCTGGTGTGTTAGGGGGTTGTTCATGGGCGCCGCATAAGGACTATAGGGCGGAAAGGCGCGTTCTTGAGCTCAATCGAACCAACCATGACGATCGGAGACTGGCGGCGGCAGGTTCCAACCTTCGCGGCCGTCGGCGCTTTTGGCTATGTCGTGGATGCCGGGCTGACCTACGCGCTCGTCCGCGGCGGCCATCTCGATCCGCTCATCGCCCGGCTGCCTGCTTTCGCCATCGCGACGGTTTTCAATTTCCTGCTCAATCGGCGGTTGACGTTTTCGGCCTCGCGCAGGCCGATCGGCGAGGCGTTTGTCCGCTATGTCATGGTTTGCGCGGTGGGTTTGGCAGTCAACTGGACCGCTTACGCGATCGCGCTCGGCGGCTGCGGCGCGCTTGGGCTGGCCAGCAAGTCCTGAGACCCTGCCGCTGTTCGTCGCCGCCGGCACGGGCGTGGCGATGTTTGCAACCTTTTTCGGATTTCAAGCTTTTCGCTTTCCGAGCTTGAAGCGCCGGCTTTATGCCGTCGTCCGACCGTGACCAGGGCAGATTCCCGGCGCTGTAGCCGCGGTCTCAAGAGCCGCGGTCTCCCCGAGATCGGCTCTTTCTCGGCAAGGCCCGATCTCTTAACCCCCCGCGGACTGGAGTCCGCGGCTAGGGCGCTGGGATCTGTGCCGGTTACTTCCGACCCAAGCGAGGCGTTCACGGCGCCGCCGGCGACAAATCCTGCACCCGCTCGATCTTGGCGGCCAAAATCACGGCTTGCGTCCGGCTCTCGACGCCGAGTTTCTGCAGGATCGCGGAGACATGCGCCTTCACCGTCGCTTCGGAGACGCTGAGCTCATAAGCGATCTGTTTGTTGAGCAGCCCTTGCGACAGCATCATCAGCACGCGCACCTGCTGCGGCGTCAAGCGAGGACAGGCGTTGACCAGCGCGCTCGCCTCGCGTTCGCCCGGCGCCTTGGCGTCGAGGTCCGGCGGCGTCCAGACGCCCGCCGTCGAGTACGGTGCGGATCGCGGCGCGCATAGAGCCGACGTCGAGCGATTTCGGCACATAGGCCGCGGCGCCGAACTCCAGGCAATGGCGCATCACCGCCCGATCTTCGTTGGCGGAGACCACCACCACCGGCAAGCTCGGACGCTCGGCGCGCAAATAAAGCAGTCCGGAAAAGCCGCGCACGCCCGGCATCGAGAGATCGAGCAGAACCAGATCCATATCGGGAATGGATTCAGCGCGGCCGCCAGCCCCTCGAAATCGCTGGCCTCGTGGATTTCCGCATCCGGCGATCGCGCCGCTGACCGCTTGCCGCAAAGCGCCGAGAATGAGTGGATGGTCGTCGGCGATGAGGATCCGCACGGTTCGCTCAATCGATCCTCCCGGTGTCGCGCATGGCCCCGGCTACATTGCGCTTTGGCGCCCGAAAGTCGCGCGTGCGCGGCGGCGAACCGCTATTCCGCCGCCTCGCGCATTTGCGCCCGTATATTGGTGCGCATATCGTCGATGAGAACATGCTGCGCCGCCGCGCGCGGCGCGCCAGAACGTCCAGCCGTTGCAGGCCGGCAGCCCCTGCGCCAGCGCGCCGATCTTGTGGATCGAGCCGACGGCCGGCCCGAGCGCCAGCGCGCCGTCGGCGCGCACCAGCGCCTGATGTGCCGGCGGCGTCGATCAAGCGTCTCGCCGGGCGCGAACAAGCCCGGCCTCGACGAGGCTCGGCGAAGGCGACGCGCGGCTCCGCGCGCTTGGTCGGCATCGGCGCGAGCGCCTCCGCGGGCAGCGGCTCGACCGCGGCGATGCGCGCCCGCGCGGCGGCCGCGTAGACCGCGTCGCGCTCGAGTCCCGAGAAACGCCGGCCAGGCGCTTGGCCACCGCGCCGGTGGTGCCCGAGCCGAAGAACGGGTCGAGCACGACGTCGCCGGCGTTGCGTCGCCGAGAGCAGCACGCGCGCGAGCAGCGCTTCCGGCTTTTGCGTCGGATGGGTCTTGCGTCCTGCTGCATCCTTCAGCCGTTCAGCGCCGGTGCAGAGCGGCAAGAACCAGTCCGAGCGGGCCTGGCAATCCTCGTTGCCGGCCTTCAGCGCCTCGTAGTTGAACGTGTAGCGCTTGGCGTCCGCCGAGCGCGCCGCCCAGATCATCGTCTCATGCGCGTTGGTGAAGCGTCGGCCGCGGAAATTCGGCATCGGGTTGGCCTTGCGCCAGACGATGTCGTTGAGGATCCAGAAGCCCAGATCCTGCAGCATCGCGCCGACGCGGAAAATGTTGTGATAGGAGCCGATCACGAAGATCGTCGCGTCGCGCTTCATCACCCGGCGCGCGGCGCGTGAGCCAGCGCCGGGTGAACGCGTCGTAGGCGGCGAAGTTGGCGAACTTGTCCCAATCGTCGTCGACGGCGTCGACGACGGCTCTGGTCGGGGCGCGACAGCGCGCCTTCGAGCTGCAGATTATAGGGCGGGTCGGCGAAGACGAGATCGACGCAAGCCTCCGGCAGCTTATTCAGTCTCTTCGACGCAGTCGCCGACGAGGATCGATCCGTCGGCGGCGCCTGCCATCGTGACGGGGCGTCCGGCCGCGGCGCTCCCAGTACGAAGAACCTGAAGCTGGGCGGGACGGCCGAGACGCACCGGCACGGGAAGTACGCATCAACGCTCACTACAATGACGCTTACGCTACGATGTCTTGGACGCCGGCCGTCGACGTCTTGGTTATGGCAGCGCAAGGTAAAGGGCGCGTTAGCCGAAGCGGCTGCGACAACGTCTCGTTTTCGCACGCAGCGCATGTCAGGAATTATTCGTTGGAAATCAGTCGCTTATCAATAAGTTGTTAGGAAAGAGGAAATCGCGCTCGTCCGAAAGCTTCGGCGATGCAGCGGCGTAAGGCCCAAGACGCTGCACCGCGGCTCTGATGGGCGGCGGTCGCATAGCCAGCATGGCGCGAGAAACCGTAGCCCGGAAAATGCGGATCTAGCCGCGCCATCAGCCGGTCGCGCGCCACCTTGGCGACGATCGAGGCGGCGGCAATGGACAGGCAGAGTGCGTCGCCGTCGATGATCGCGCGACCTGGACAGCCGAGCGCCTCGGGAACGTCGCGGCCATCGATCAGCGCGAAATGCGGCCGAATGCCAGGCGCCGCCACGGCTCGCGCCATCGCCCGCAAAGTCGCGCCGCGTATGTTGTAGCAATCGATCTCCTCGGCGCTCGCGAAAGCGATCGAGACCGACAGCGCGCTTTCCAGAATGAGCGGAAACAGCGCTTCGCGACGCGCCGCGTCGAGCGTCTTCGAATTCGTCGATTCCCGGCGGCGGCGCTTCCAGCGAGAGGATGACGGCCGCGACGCCCACCGGGCCGGCGAGCGGTCCGCGCCCGACTTCGTCGACGCCGGCGATGAAGCGCTCGCCGAGCGCATGCCGTTCGCGCTCGAACGCGAAATGCGGAGCAACGAACGTCATCGGGCGAGCGGACCTGAGCGCAGGCGGGACACGATCGAAGGACAGTACGTCGCGCAACAAGTCGATAAAGGCCTTTGCGGCGTGATCGGCGCAAGCTTCGCCCTTCTCGCACCGTGGCTTTCGAGGCATCGCCGGCAACGCCGGCTTCAGTCAGATCGCTCGCCATCCAACCAAAGCCGATCGGCTGGGTGACGCGCAGATGTTTCATCTCCTGCTCGATGCCGATCGCCGAGCTGGCGAAATTCGCGGCGCTGCGCCATCTTCACAGTATGCGGGCTTGAAGGTGAGCATCAGCGAAGTCTCGACATCGCCACCGTGGATGCCGTGCGCCCGCTCCTCGGCGGAGAACATGCCGTCGGGCAAACCGAGCCTAGCCCAAGCGGCGTGGACGGCGAGCATCCGATGTTTGATCCGCAACTCGCGCGCAACGATATCGATGACTGGCACATTGCCGCCGTGCGAATTGATGAACACCAGCTTGCGGCAGCCCGTGCGCGCGACGCTATCGCCGATCTCGGTCCAGGCGCGCAGGATTGTCTCGTGAGAAAACGTCAGCGTGCCCGGATATTCGATGTGCTCGTTGGACTTGCCGATCGCCTGCACGGGCAGATAGAGCACCGGCATATCGTCGGGCGTCAGCTTCACGGCGCGCTCGAGGTAACCTTGATTGATGAAGGTGTCGACGCCGACCGGCAGGTGCGGACCATGCTGCTCGGTCGCCGCCACCGGCAGCACCGCGATGACCTTGCTCATGTCGGCCGCTGCGAAGTCGCGCCAGCTCAGCTCCGACCAGTATTTCGAGGGCAGCATGCGCGCTCTCCAGTTACGACAAAGCCCATAGCGTCGGAGATAAGCGACGAACGGCTCAGCGCGCCTGTGTAACCCCGCCCCGCGCCGGATTGAACATCGCTTGTGCGGCGCAACCGTCAAATCATGGGGACAACCCGGAGCGCGGTCCGGCTTTGCGTCCCGGCGCGAGGGGACTATGACTAGCTGCGACGCGAGTGTGGACCGTCGCGTCCGCGGCGTTCATCCTGGGCGGAGCGTCGGAGGCGGCTATGCTGCGTTGGAAACATGGGGCTTGGGTCGCCGCCGCACTGCTGGCGCAGATTGCGCCGGCTTTCGCGCAATATGCGGCCCCGTTCGGCACGCCGGGCATGCTGACCGTGCCCGAAATGGCCAACGGCGCCCTCGGCGCGGGGGCTGCTAGTACGTCAGCTTCGCAGCCATATTGTGGAAGCAGCGCCGTCGGACGCGACGGCCCCCGCGCTCAATGTCCAGAGAACGTCCCTCCGCCCATTGCCCACGGGCGTCGCTAGGTGGGCTTTATCGGAAGGCGGGCGTACAAGCCCGCCCTCCGAAAGCCGGCTCAGCTCACTTGTCGCCGACGACCGGCGCGGTCGGGGTCGCGCTGAGCGAGCGATAGAATATCCCGCCCAGGGCGCCGCCGATCAGCGGCGCAACCCAGAACATCCAGAGCTGGCCAATCGCCCAGGCGCCCGCGAACAGCGCCGGCCCCGTGCTGCGCGCCGGATTGACCGAGGTGTTGGTGATCGGGATCGAGATCAGATGGATCAAGGTCAGCCCGAGACCGATCGCGATCGGCGCGAACCCGGCGGGGGCCGAGCGAGTGGGTCGCACCCATGATGATGAAGATGAACATCATCGTCAGCACGACTTCGGCGAGGAAGCCGGCCACCAGGCCATAATGTCCGGGCGAATGTTCGCCGTAGCCGTTCGCCGCAAACCCCTTGGCGGCGTCGAAGTCCGGCGCGCCGCTGGCGATGAAATAGAGGACCGCCGCGCCGACGATGGCGCCGACCACCTGCGCGACGATGTAGGGGACACGATCCTGCTGTCGGAAATCGCCCGCCGGCCGCAGCCCGACGGTGACGGCGGGATTGAGATGGCACCCGGAAATATGGCCAATGGAATAGGCCATCGTCAGCACCGTGAGGCCGAAGGCGAAGGACACGCCGACCAGGCCAATGCCAACCTGCGGAAAGCCAGCGGAGATGACCGCCGAGCCGCATCCGCCGAACGTCAACCAGGCCGTGCCCACGGCCTCGGCGCTCAGTTTACGCATGTCCATATCGGGGCTCCCTCTTGTTTTTCCTGAGTCGCAAAAATTACACCGCAGGATGCCGTAACTCGGCGCTTGCCCAGTTCCAACATGTTTTTACGATGAGGAAAGTAGCGCCTTTGTGACAGCGCAGCGCAAGTGACCTTAGTCGCACCCTGCGGCGAGATCCGCGCCGGTGATGCGCCCGTCATGCAGCGCGCTTGCCGCCAGGACGCCCGCGACGCCCGCGGCTTGCAGCGCCTCAAGGTCGGCGCGGTCGCGCAATCCCCCGGCTGCGTAGACATCGCGCGGACCGGCAGCGCGGCGGATCGCGGCGAGCCGTTGCAAATCCGGTCCGGCGCCGCCGCCTATCCGGGCCAGCGTCATGACGATGATCCGCGACGGCCAGAGGTCAGGGCGGGCCAGCAATTCCGGCGGTCCCTGAAAGGCGTCTTCGCGAAAATCCAGGGACAACAGCGCATCTCGCTCCGAGGCGACCAGCGCCAGATCGCGTTGCGACTCGCTGCCGAGCACAGCCGCGCCGAACGGCCGCGTCGCGTCTACCCGGCGCGCATCCGCGGCGCCATTATCGATCCAAAGCTGGCAATCCGGAAAGGCGCGACGCAGACGATCCAGCACGGCGAAATTGTCGCCCCGCTCGAGGATGGCGTCGAGATCGGCGACATAGAGGATTCGGAACGGCGCGAGCCGCATCAGGCCCGTCACCACATCGACGGGGTCGGCGGTCGGCGACAGTGGCGTGTCGATGGGTTGGTAGGCCGCGCGTTCGCCTTGTCTGGCGCGGACGACGAGACCGTGCATCAAATCGATGACCGGAATTATTCTCATCGGGCCGCCTTGTGTCCGGCGACCTTGGCTTCGAGCCAGGAGAACGCCTCCGCCTCCCGGACGCCGGCGGTCTTGCCGACGATGATTTTCAACCGCGCAAACTCTGCGTCGATTTCCTCACGGGGCAAAAAATCGAGGCGGCTCACCAGCACCGCCGCCTCGACGACAGCCGCGAACGCCCGGTTGAAGCCCTCATAGGCCGCATGCGCCTGGGTCCGCGCAACCCGGCAAACGAAGCGCGGGCGTTGCGCATCCTCCCGGGTCTCAACCACCTCCAACTCCCAATGCGCGAGCGCCTGGGAAAGTCGCGGCGGAAAGCCGGCGTCGTGGTGTCGATTAGCGGCCAGTCGCGGCGGCCGGTGAGACAGCCGGCGAATACGCGCGCGTCGTCGGTGAGGTTGACGACGGCCGTCGGCCGCGCACAAAGATTGTCGAGCGTCGTCGAGGGCCGGAACGGCGCGATGATCCAATGCTCGCGGTCGGCGATGAGGCCTAACGGCGCGATGTGAGGCACGCCGGCGGCGTCGGCGGTGACGACGATGGTTTCGCGGATCAGCGGCATGAAATAACGGGGGGACGCTGGCGCCTCATGAGTGGCAGTCTACTGGACTTTCTGAAAAATAGCGTTCCTTTGCGCGAAAGTTCCAGGCGGCCGCGTTTCTCAGCTTCGTTAGGCTCAGACTCACGTGGCCAATTCCGCATCGAGATCGGGCCTACGATATGCTCCCGCTGGTCAACACGCAGATCTCAGACCTGTCGTCGACGAACGTGAAATTTCAGTGATGTTTGCTTCGCGATAACGCCGGCTCATCTTTTCCGCAGCGTATGCCCGGCCTCCGCGAGCCTCGTCCTATCGGTTCGCGGCTTGTCGACCGCGCAACCCCAATCCAGCGGCTCGTCCTGCACGTAGCGCTTGCCTAGGCGAAACGCGATCTCCGCCTTCTGCAATTCCGCGCCGAGATAGAACGCGTGCGCGCCATCGCGCTCGACGCCGAGCTTGTCGAACAGGGAAAAGGCGTCGGCGGCGATCCAGTGGCCGTCCTTGTTGAAGACATGCACGCCGTCGACGGCGACCTCGATGCGGAAGTTGCTATCCTTCACCTGCGCCGCCGCGGCGGCGATCTCCTCCGGCGCGTTCGGAAAGGGCGAGCGATCGTGGACCTGCAACAGCGCCCGCCCGTAGCCCTTTGGCAGGCTGTCGTCGGCGCGCGCCGCAAACAAAATGCGCCGCGCGGCATCATGCTCCTGGATCGTGCGGCGCGTGTGCGGGCTACCTGCACGGTCAGGACGTTGGCGATGCGCAGCTCGGAGCAGACGCCGAGCAGCATCGCCGTGACGCCGACGCTGTCGGCCTCGGTGAGCTCGGTCAGGTTGCCGGTCCCCATCATCATCTCGGCCTCCGGCAGGCGCGCGCGCAATTCGCGATAGCGGGCAAGCGAGTCGGTAAAGCCGAAGTGGATCGGGTCGAGGATCGGGTCGAGGATCGGATCGAGCCCCCGCGACCGCGCAGCCGCGTAGGCGCGCTCCAGCGAGCCGAGATCGCCATGCACGGCGGGGATAAGCACCGGTCGCGCCAGGCTCCCGAGGCGATTTCAAACGAATGTTCGGTTAGACTAAGCAGAAAGTCGGCGCCGGCCAACGCGCCGCGCCGCAATTCGTCCGTATCCGCGGAATCGACGCTGACCGCAAAGCCCTCGCCCTTCAGACGCCGAACCGCCGCCTCCAGGCCGGAAAGGGCGTATCGGGCAGGCAGCCGAGATCGATGACATCGGCGCCGGCATCCCGCATCGCCTGCGCCCGCTGCGAAAGCGCATCGAGCGGCAGTGCGGAAGCGTCGACGATCTCAGCGAAAATGCGCAGATCGTGGCGAGAGAGATCCGGCGGCCCGCCGCGCTTGCCGAAAAATGCCGGCAGATCCTTCAGTTCGTCGGGTCCGCGCTGGAAGGGCGTCGAGAAGGCTTGCGCCAGCCGGTTGAGATCGGCGCGGCAGCGGCCAGGCAGGACGACGCGGGTGGCGTCGAGCGGGCGCGGCAGTCGGTTGAGCAGGATCGGCTCAGTCATCAGCGCAGCGACTTTGACGCCGATATCGACGATTTCATAGGCGAAGCTGGGGGCCATGCGCGCCAGCACCGCCTCAAGCCTCGGCTTGGCGAGGCGGCCGGTGACGAACAGCAGGCGCTCGCTCATAGATCGCAGTTCGGCGCGCCTGCGGGCGAGCGCTTCGGCGAGCTCGGCCGGCGTGTCGACGGCCGAGGCGCCGGCGAAGCGGCCGAGTTTCTCGCGATTTTCGAGGTCGATGGGACGCGGATAGACCTTCACCATGCCCTTAGGCGCTTCGGTCAGCAGTTCGGGCGCGGTGTCGCAGGCGAAGACAATGATCGGCACGCGGGTCTTGCCGCCGTGAGCGAAGACGTTGCTGACGAGATCATCGGAAATGCCGTAGACGAATTTGGCCACGGCGTTCGACGTCGCGGGCGCAATGACAACGGTGTGGTACACGCCATAGTAGAACTGCCCGATCGGCGCGGCGCTCGCGGTCTTGTCCTGGAACACGCGCGCTGATTTCGGCAGTTGAAGCTCCTGCTTGTACATGCGCAGCACCTCGGCCGCGGCCTTGCTGAGGAACAGGTCGAGATCCTCTATTTCGCGCACCAGCGCGAAGGTTTCCTTGATGTAATGGCCGGAGCCGGTGATTGCCCAGGCCCAGCGCGGCGTTTTGGGAGCGCTCATGAGGCAAGGCCTATTTCGGCGAAGGCGTCGCTGTCGAGACCCTCGCTCAGCCGGTGCGCCTCGTCAGGGCGTGCGAGAAAGGCGCGCGCGCCCGAAGCGGCGAAATAGCCGGGAAAGGCGGGATCGACGATCCCGGCGCGCGGCAAGCGCGTCGACTGCGCCTGCGGCCGTCGCGTGCTTGACGAGAATCAACCGATCGGCGCCAAGCTTGCCGGCCAGCCACGCCGCGAGGCTGTCGGAGGTGATGTCCCAGCTAGCAGGTAGTTTCGCGGCGAGCGTCATGCGCTCCGGCGACCAGATCGGCGTCTTACCCGCAGCAAACGCGGCTACCAGTTCCTCTGGGAAGGCGAAAAGCTCGAAGCCCGGACGCAGGCTTTGCAGCGCGCGACCGAACTGGCTCATCGCGACCATCGCCATCTCGTGCGCCGCGAAATCGTCATAGCCGATTTCGCCTTGCATACGCCGTACGACATCGGCAAACGGACCGCCGCCGGGAACCACGACTATGCGCCCGGATTGTGCGCGGATCGCATCGAGCCACGACCCAAGGCGGTTTCCCAGGGCGAGGCTTCCGCCGAGTTTCAGGATGGCGAGCCGCTCCTGCGTCTGCATTGACACGGGTTACGAGCGCACTGCGCAAGCTTCAAGGGATTTTGCGGCTGTAGCCGTGGTCGGCGATAGATGTCGGGCATGTTAACTCATCATAAGCCCACTTATCAAACGAACGTTTGACACTTTCCTGATGCAGGCTACACTTCAAATGCAAAACGCGGGAAAAGGTCGCGATACCATTGCGAGCTAAGGAGACTCTCATTGGAGAGGGCGCAGGATCGAAGATCCATCGTCGCGACGTCAGCGGTGAGTGCACGCTTGGGCGACGCGCGGCGTGAAGCCCAAGACCTCGACACCCACGAACGGATTTTCCTGGCCGCCGAACGGTTGTTCGGCGACCTCGGCTTCGAGGGGGTCTCGGTGCGCGAGATCGTGCGGGCCGCGGACATAAATCTTGCCGCCGTCAACTATCACTTTGGCACGAAAAACGACCTATATCTTGAAGTGTTTCGCAAGCGCATGCGGCAGCTCAACAGCGAGCGCGCCGTGATGTTGCGCGCGGCCGAAAGCGAGAACGCGGGCGCGCCGTCTGTAGAGGGCGTTTTGCGCGCCTACATTGCGCCGCTGATTCTCTGGCGCGCCAACGATAGGGCCCCGGCGTCCCGCTTCCTCGCCAGGGCGATGGCCGCGCCGACGAGCGAATTGCGCGTGATGCTGGAAAGCGATGTCAGCCATCTCACGCATTTTCGGCGCGCCCTGGAGCGGGCGCTGCCGCGCGTGAGCCAAACCCAGATATCCTGGTCGCTGCATTTCGCGGCTTCGCTCCCGCTGGAGTGCACGGACGTGCAACTGAAGCGCCTCGCCGCGTATTCGCAGGGGGCTTGCGACGTCCAGGATCTCAACGCGATGGTTGATCGGGCTGTGAGCTTCGCGACAGCAGGCATCACCGCACTGTGCTCGACGTCGGCGACGCGCGTCAGACCTGCAAGTTTGTATTAGAGCTATCTTGGACTCGAGCCGCGCCTGTAGCCGCGATCTCCAGATCGCGGTCGTCGCAAGATCGCGGCTCTACAAACAAACAGTCGATCGCGGGGAGACCGCGATCTGGAGATCGCGGCTACAGGCGCGGGCTTGTCAATCAAGCCGCTGTCGTGACGAATTTGGTTACCAGATAAGCTTCGATCGCCTCTGATCCACCTTCGGTGCCATAGCCGGAGTCTTTCATCCCGCCGAACGGAACTTCCGGCAGCGCCAGGCCCAGATGATTGATCGTCGTCATGCCTGATTCGACGCGCATGCCGATCGCCTGCGCCTTCGCCGTCGACTTCGTGAAGGCATAGGAAGCAAGCCCGTAAGGCAATCGGTTCGCCTCGGCGATCGCGTCGTCGAGCGTGTCGAAAGGATTGATGATCGCCACCGGACCGAACGGTTCTTCATTCATGATACGCGCGTCGGTCGGCACATTGGCCAGCACCGTCGGCTCGAAGAAATACCCCTTGTTGCCGATGCGCCGGCCGCCGTGCTTCAGCTCGCCGCCCCGCGCCGTGGCGTCGGTGATGAGCGCCTCCAGCATCGGCGCGCGGCGCTCATTGGCGAGCGGCCCCATGTCAATATTTGACTCGAGCCCGTTGCCGACTTTGACGGCCCGCGCCGCGGCTGTGAATTCCTCGAGGAAGCCGTTGAAGGCCGGCTTCTCCACGAGGAACCGCGTCGGCGATACGCACACCTGCCCCGCGTTGCGGAATTTCGAGATGGCGATCATCTTGGCGGCTGAGGGGATATCGGCATCAGCGCAGACGATGACCGGCGCGTGGCCACCAAGCTCCATCGTTGCGCGCTTCATGTGCAATCCCGCCAGCGAGGCGAGATGCTTGCCGACCGGCGTCGAGCCCGTGAACGAGATTTTGGCGATGGTTGGATGCGAGATCAGATATTCCGAAATCTCGGCAGGCACGCCATAGACGAGATTGACTACGCCCGGCGGCAGACCTGCATCGACGAACGCGCGGATCAGTTCCGCCGGCGAAGCGGGGGTCTCCTCCGGCGCCTTGACGATGATCGAGCATCCCGCGGCCACGGCCGCAGACAGCTTGCGCACGACCTGGTTGATTGGAAAGTTCCATGGCGTGAAGGCGGCGACCGGGCCGACCGGAAGCTTGATCGTCATCTGCGTGACATTGGTGGCGCGACTCGGGATCACCTGCCCGTAGACGCGGCGCGCCTCTTCCGCGAACCAGTCGATCACGTCGGCCGCGTTCAAGACCTCCATCTTGGCTTCCTTGAGTGGCTTGCCCTGCTCACGGGTCATCACCCAGGACACGAAGTCGGCGCGCTCGCGCAGCAGATCGGCCGCTTTGCGCATGATTTTGGAGCGGTTGTAAGCCGACGTGTCGCGCCAAGTCGCAAAACCGCGCTCGGCGGCGGCCAGCGCAGCGTCGAGATCCTCGCGCGTGGCGCGCGCCACGGTCCCGATCGTCTCCTCGGTGGCCGGATCGACCACGGGGATCGTCCCGCCCTTTTCGGCCGGCTGCCAGCGGTTGTCGATCAGCAGGTCGACCTTCGGAAAGGTAAAAGCGGTGCTCATGCAAAATCTCCGGAAAAACCCGCCCGCTCTTACACCCGTTCGGTCCGAGCGGACTACACGTGATCGCGAGCTATGGTTTCAGCGAACGCTCGGGTATGCGCGGGCGCGCCGTTTTCATAAGCCTTGAGCTCGGCCTCGACTTGGAAATGGGTACGGGTCGCGCTGAGGACAAGGCGGGTTTCGATGCGAATGCGCCAGCCCTCGCGGCCCATGTCGTAGCTCTGCTCGATCTCGTAGCGGGCGCTGAGCGGGTCGTCGGCGGCGATCGAGAAACGGCGTATAAGGTCGTGGGAGATGCTGGTGTCGATCTCGTCGTATCGATAGGCGCCCTCGCCGAACAGGCCGCCTTCGGCAATCGTCTCGTAAGTCGCGAGGTTGCGGCCCAGATCGAAGCTGGCGCGACGCTCCACCCGGCCAGCGCCGAGTTTGGTTTTCGGCGCGTCGGCCGCGGTTTCGCGCGGCGCGAAACTTATGGCCGGTTCGTCCTGGCGGATGGGTCGAACGGGCAAAGTCAGCTTGCCCGGCAGTTTGATTGTAAGCGTCGCGCGTTCGGGCGCGGGCCAGATGAGCGGCCAATACGCTGTCGAGATTGCCAGTCGGATGCGATGGCCGGGCGCGAAGGCATAGCCGCAATCGTTAAGCTTCAGCCGGACGAGGTAGAACTGGCCAGGCGTCATTGCCAATGGCTCGGCGTGACCGTCGCGGTGCGTGAGGTTTAGAACGCCATAGGAGACGCGGCGCGAGCGGCCGTTCGGCGCGACATCGCAAAGCCGGGCGCAGAGTTGCGCCAGCGGTTTGTCTGAGGCGATCTCGAATTCGATTTCGGGCGCGCCGAGAACTTCCACGCGCGCGTCGAGCGGCAGACTGTCGAAACAATGGGAAAAGCCGTCGTCCAATCTCTGATCGGCCGCGGCCTCGTTGGGCGCTCCGGTGCCCATCCATTCGCCAACCGCTGCGCCTGTCCAACAGGGCGAACACACGTCAATCGTCGAAGGCGCCGAAGCGCGGTCGATTCCCGCGTCCGTCACGCTGAACGTGCGCTGGTTGATACTCGGCGAAGGCCAGCTGGTTTCACTGACGAAACGGCCGGCAGCGTGTTCCCGGTTCTCCGGCGTCGCGCCGTCTTCTATGAACGCGCGCAGCATCGGTGCGTTCATCAGTTCGTTGTCCGCGCTCTTCAACCAATGATCCCACCAGCGCAGCGCTTCCTGCAAGAAGCCGATAGCGGGGCCGGGCTTGCCGTCTTGCGGATAGAGATGCGCCCACGGGCCAATGAGGCCGAGCCGCGGAACTCGCAGGCCTTCGAGCAATCGCGGTATCGCGTTTGTGTAAGCGTCCGCCCAGCCGCCGACGGCGAAGACCGGGCATTGGATCGCCGAAAAATCCTCGCATACCGACCCGTGCCGCCAATAGGCGTCGCGGCGCGGATGTTTCATCCAGAGCGCTGGCCAGAACGGCATCGCCTCAAGCCGCGATAGCCACATCGACCGCCAGGCGTCGCCGACAATGGCTGGGTCCGGCGGACGCGCCTGATAGGCGAGCATGATCGCGCCCCACCAGAGATTATCGTTGAGCAGCGCACCGCCCATGTAGTGAATATCGTCGGCGTAGCGATCGTCCGTTGAACAGACAGTGATGATCGCCTTCAGGGCGGGGGGCCGCAGCGCCGCGACCTGCAGCGCGTTGAATCCACCCCAGGATTTGCCCATCATGCCGACGTTGCCGTCGCACCAGGGCTGTCGACTCAACCAATCGATGACTTCGCAGGCGTCTTCGAGCTCTTGCTGCAGATATTCGTCTTCGAGCAGACCGTCGGACTCGCCCGAGCCGCGCATGTCTACACGGATGGCAACGTATCCGTGCACGGCGAACCAACCATGCATCGGCTCATCGCGGCTGCGGGTGCCATCGCGCTTGCGGTAGGGGATATATTCGAGGATTGCGGGCGCGCGAACCGCGTCCGGAAACCAGACGCGGGCGGCGAGCTTTACGCCGTCAGCGAGCGGGATGAAGAGGTTTTCGACGACGCGCATGTCCGAAGCTTACTGTTGTCAAATTGACCCGTCATTGCGAGCGAAGCGAAGCAATCCACCGTCGCGAGATCGCCGGCCGGCCGGAAAGATCACCTACGGCCGTTGGGTGGCTTCGTTGCTCCACGCGGCAAGTCTACGATCTCGGAGAGGCTGGATTGCTTCGCTTCGCTCGCAATGACGAGCCGCCGTCATCAGTTGTCTCGAATGCGCCAGTGGCGCATCGGTCGCAAAGCTCACGCCGCCTTGCGATCGGCCAGCACGTGATCGAGCCAGGTGGTGTCCATTTCGGGCACGGAGGAGATCAGTTTCTCAGTATAGGGATGATAGGGCGGCGAGAAGATTTGCGAGGTGGGTCCTTGCGCGATGATCTCGCCTCTCAGCATCACCGCCGTGCGATGCGCGATGCGGCGCACCGTCCCGAGATCGTGGGTGATGAACATGTAGGCGAGCCCCAGGTCTTCCTGCAACTTGCGCAATAGCTTCAGAACCTCCTCGGCCACCAGCGGGTCGAGCGCCGAGGTCGGCTCGTCGCAGATGATCAGATCGGGCTCGGCGGCAAGCGCGCGCGCGATGCAGATGCGCTGCTTCTGGCCGCCAGAGAGCTGGCCCGGCCGGCGTTTCGCGAAATCCGCGGGCAAGCCGACCTGTGTCAGCAATTCGGCGACCTTGTCCTTTACCTGAGAGGCCGAGCGATTGAAGAAGAACGACATCGGCCGGCCGATGATATCCTGCAACGTCTGGCGCGGATTCAGCGCCGTGTCCGGCATCTGATGCACCATCTGCAGCCGCCGCAACACGTCGCGAGACCGGTCCGGCATGGCGGGCTTCAACGTTTGACCAGCGAGCTTCACGTCGCCCGAGCGACGTGGCAACAGCCCAGCGACGACGCGCGCGAGCGAGGACTTGCCTGAGCCGGATTCGCCAACCACCGCCAGCGTCTCGCCGCGCGCCAGCGAAACGCTGATGCCCTTGACAACCGTCGTGCCAGGCCGATAGCCCGCCTCGACATTGGTGACGACGAGCAGCGGCTCAGCGCTGGCTGGCGGATCAATCAACGGCAGTGTCGTCGCCTCGCGCCGCTCGTTGACGAGCGCCGTTGCGTAGGGCGTTTTCGGTTCCTCGAGAATTTGCTTGGCGGCGCCGACCTCGACCATCTTGCCATGACGCAGCACCATGATGCGATGCGCGATCTGCGCGACGACGGCGAGATCGTGGGTGATGTACAGCCCCGCGGTGCCGTACTCACGGATCAGGTCGCGCAGCAGCGCCAGCACTTCGATCTGCGTCGTCACATCCAGCGCGGTGGTGGGTTCGTCAAGCACGATGATATCGGGGCGGCAGCTCATCGCCATCGCCGCCATCGCGCGCTGTAGCTGCCCGCCGGAGACTTCGTGCGGATAGCGGTCGCCGAATGTTTCAGGGTTCGGCAGTTGCAACTTACCAAACAGGAATTTGGCGTTCTTCTCCGCGTCGGCGCGGCTCATCACACCGTGGATCACCGGCGCCTCGCAGACCTGGTCCATCAGCTTCATCGCCGGATTGAACGAGGCCGCGGCGCTCTGCGCGATATAGGCGATGCTCTTGCCGCGAAAATTTCGTCGCGCGTTGGCGGTGCTGGCGCGGAGTTCCACGCCGTTGATGCTGATTTTGCCGCCGGTGATGCGGCAGCCGGCCCGCGCATAGGCCATCGAGGCGAGGCCTATGGTTGATTTGCCCGCGCCGGATTCGCCGATCAGCCCGAGAATTTCGCCGCGTTTCAGAGTGACGTCGACCTTGTCGACCAGGGTTACCCCGGTGATTGTCTCGACCTGTAGGGCATCCAGCGTCAGAACAAGGTCGTCGCTCATGTCCGTCTCACATTTCAGCCTGCGCGCCCGAGGGACGCGCATCGATCGAAAGCAACCAGTCGACAACCAGATTGACGCCGACCGTCAACGAAGCAATCGCGATGGCGGGAAACAGCGGCGCGAGCAGACCGAAATTGATCGCCGCGGCGTTCTCGCGCACCATGCCGCCCCAGTCAGCGTAAGGCGGCTGCACGCCGATGCCGAGGAAGCTCAGCGCCGCCACGAACAGGAAGTTGAAACAGAAGCGCAAGCCGAATTCCGAGATCAGCGGCGCCGAGGTGTTCGGCAGGATTTCCGAACGGATGATGTACCAGATCCCTTCGCCGCGCATACGCGCGACCTCGACGTAGTCGAGCACGGCGATGTTCATGCCCAGCGCGCGAGCGAGGCGAAACACTTTCGTCGAGTCGATCACGGCGATCGTCACGATGAGCACCGGAATTGACGAACCAAACACGCCGAGAATGATCAGGGCGAGAATGAGCTGCGGGATCGAGAGAATGACGTCGACCAATCGCGACAAGACGACGTCGACCCACGAGCCCAGCACCGCCGCGGTGAAGCCGAGTGTTATGCCGATAAAGAACGACAGCAGCGTCGTCGCCGCCGCGATGCCGATGGTCATGCGCGCGCCGTAAATCAGGCGGGTCAGCATGTCGCGGCCGATCTGGTCGGCGCCCAACAACATTTGCGCGGAGGGCGGCGCCCAGGTGTCGCCGACCGATTGCGATTGCGCATACGGCGCAAGCCACGGGCCGAACAGCGCCGTCAGCAGATAGAACACAACAATCACGATCCCGACCTGGGCCGTGAGAGGAGCGCGATGTCCGAGGATCGTCATGGCGGCTTACCGTCGGCGTCGCAGGCGGGGATTGACGAGGATGGCCGTAATGTCGGCCAGCGTGTTCAGCGTGACGAAGACGCCGGCGAACACGAGGCCGCAGGCCTGTATGACCGGCACGTCGCGTTTGGCGACGGCGTCGACCATATATTGGCCGACACCGGGATAGACGAACACGTTCTCGACCACGACGACGCCGACCACCAGATAAGCCAGATTGAGCGCCACGACCGAGACGATCGGGCCGAGCGCATTGGGCAGCGCATGCCAGGCGACGACGCGCGAGCGCGCAAGACCTTTGAGGAACGCCATCTCGATATACGGCGTCGACATGATCGACAGCACGGAGTTTCGGGTCATGCGCAGCATGTGCGCCATCACGACCAAGGTCAGCGTCAGCGCCGGCAGGAAGGCGACGTAGAAGCGCGTGCCGAATCCCATGTCCGAGTCCACGGTCGCCAACGAGGGGAACCAGCCCAGCTGAATCGCGAAGATGATGATGAGAATATAAGCCACGAAAAATTCCGGCACGGAAATCGCGACCAGGGTCAAAATATTCGCCAACTTATCCGTCAATCGGCCTTCCCGGATCGCCGAGAGGATCCCAAGTCCGACCGCCAAAGGCACGGCTATGATGGCCGCGTAGGCCGCCAAAAACATGGTGTTGCGAAACCGCGGCGCCAGCTCCTCGATGATGACGCGCTGGTTGGTCATCGACTTGCCGAAATCCGCGTGCAAGACGCCAACCAGCCACTGCAGATAACGCAGATACGCCGGCCTATCGAGGCCTAGCTCGGCGCGGAAGACTTTTAGAGATTCCGGCGTCGCCTGCTGGCCTAGCACCGCGGAGGCGACGTCTCCGGGCAGGATCTGCGTGCAGATAAAGATCAGCACCGAAACCGCTAGCAGCGTTAGCACACCGAGGACGAACCGCGTCGCGATCAGACGTAACACAAACGCGCTCCCCTCACGCCGCGGCCCCAACGTTCTTGTAACCGCGGTCGGCGACCGCGGCCACAATCAAACTCTGTAGCCGCGGCTGGTCACCGCAGCTACAAGCAATAATCAGGCGAACCAGCCCTTTTCCGCGATGCGTTGGTCGCACATGTCATAGTGCGGATGCGGCGCGGTTCCCTTTATCTTCTTCGAATAGCCGTCGAGATAATCGCCGATGGCGAAGCAGACCATGCCGCCGTCTTCCCAGATCATCTTCTGGGCGTCGGCGTAAAGCTGGCCGCGTTTGGCCTCGTCGAGTTCGGCGCGAGCCTGCATGAGCACTTTGTCGAACTCGGGCTTGCGCCAATGTGTGTCGTTCCAGTTCGCGGTGGAAAGGAACGTCTGCGCGAGCTGGTTGTCAGCGGAGGGACGGCCGCCCCAATACACCGCGCAGAACGGGTCCTTCAGCCAAACATTGTCCCAGTAGCCGTCGCCGGAGACGCGTTTGACGTTGAGCGTGATGCCCGCCTTTTTCATCGCTTCCTGATAGAGCACTGCGCAGTCGGTCGCGCCGGAGAAGGCGCCTTCCGAAACTTCCAGCGTCAGATTGGCGTCGGCGATGCCGGCCTTCTTGAAGTGGAACGCCGCCTTGTCGGGATCGTAGGGGCGCTGCTCGAGATCCTTGGCGAAATATTTCTGCGCCGGCGCGACGACGGTGTCGTTGCCCATCGTGGCGAAGCCTTTGTAGACGTTGTCGATGATCTTCTGCCGATCGATGCCGTATTTGAGCGCGAGCCGGATATCGAGATTGTTATAAGGAGCGACATCGCACAGCGCGACCCAGGCAAAGCGATTGCCGGTGCCCTTGGTTCGCACGACATTCACCGTCGGCGCCCGCATGACCAGCGAAACCGTCTTCGCGTCGAGACGATTGCCGGCGTCGATCTGGCCGGAAATCAGCGCCTGCGTGCGCGCCGACACATCGGGGATATAGCGCAATTCGATGGTGTCGAAATTGCCGCGATCCGGCTTCCAGTAGCCGCCCTTCTTCAGCTTGGTCAGCACGCGCACGCCCGGTTCGAAATGATCGAGCTCGTAAGCGCCGGTGCCGTCGGGCTTGGAAAAGTCGGTGAAATTGTTGGGGACGATGAGGATGTGATAGTCGGCGAAGATCGAGGGAAGGCCGGCATCGCCGCTGGCCAGCGAGATCTGAATCTGATTGGGGCCGAGTTTCTTGATGTCGGAAATACCGGCCATCAGATCCTTGGCGCCGGACTTCGTTTGGCCGCGATGCATGTTGAGCGAATAGATGACATCGTCGGCGTCGAGCGTCTTGCCGGAGCCGAACGTCACGCCCTTGCGAATGTTGAAGATCCAATCCACCGCGCCGGGCTTGGCCTCCCAGCTTTCCGCGAGCTCGGGGCTCGGATTGCCATCCAGGCCGATTTCAACCAGGCCGTTCCAGAGCTGCCAACCATAGGAGATCGGGATCGAGTCGGCATAAGTGCGGGGATCAAGGCTGTCGGAGGCGCTGCCGCCCTCCATGCCGAGCCGCAACGTGCCGCCTTTCTTGGGGGTCTCGGCGGCGAGAGCGCCGCGGGCGCCGAGGCTCAGACCCAGCGCGGCCGCGCCGGTCATCAGGTCGCGCCGATCGAGCATAAGATTTGAGCCGAAGTTTCGGTTGTCGTTGTTGCCTGTCATGACCGTAGTCTCCTCCGAGCTCTCCTCCGCTTGTGCCCCTCCAGGCGGATATCGAGCGAGGGCATTATCAACGTGGTTTTTGGAAAGCACAATAGCGGGATAGGCCGGGTTTCTTACGGAATTTTTCGATGGCTGCGCCGAAATACCGCCTTTTGCTCAGTTCATGACCTCAGCGCCCGAGGACGCGCCGCTCGTGCTCGGCAATCGTGCGCCCCGCCGCGAAATCCTGGCCGCGTAGCGCATCGAGCACCGCGACCAGACAATCGTCGCGCCGCGCTTCCAGATCACGGATCGAAACGCCGGCCGCCTGCGCGTCGGACTGCGCGGACACGGCATCGATCAGCGCGTCGGTGAGCTCAGGCGCCTCTAGTTTGGTCCACGGGAGTTTCAGCGCGGGACCGAATTGCGCGAGGAAATGCCGCATCCCCGCTTCTCCACCCGCCATGCGGTAAATGAGGAACGTGCCCATGAACGACCAGCGCAAGCCGGCGCCGTAGCGGATCGCGTCGTCGATCTCTTCGGTCGTGGCGACGCCGTCGTTGACCAGCCACAGCGCCTCGCGCCAAAGCGCTTCGAGCAAACGATCGGCGATGAAGCCGTCGACTTCCTTGCGCACATGCAGCGGGCGCATGCCGACCGATGTGTAGAACGCCATCGCCTTCGACTTCGTGGCCTCGCTGGTTTGCGCGCCGCCGCAGACTTCGACCAGCGGCAGCAAATAGACCGGGTTGAAGGGATGGCCGACGACGAAGCGCTCGGGATGCGTCATCGTCGATTGCAATTTTGTCGGCAGCAGGCCGGAAGTAGACGACGCGACGATGACGTCCGGCCGCGTCGCAGCGTCGATTGCGGCGAGCACGCGCTGTTTCAGATCCTCGCGCTCGGGCAGGCTCTCCTGCACGAAATCCGCATCCGCGACGGCTTCTTCCACCGTTGGCGCGATGTTCAATTTTCCCTCGGAGACGGGGGCGTCCGGCAGCAGCTTCGCGCGGGCGCGCCGGGCGGCTTCGATCACCGTTTCGAGTTTGCGCCCAATTTCGGGATCGGGATCGTAGACGGCGACGTCGTGGCCTTCGAGGAGAAAACGCGCGGCCCAGCCGGCGCCGATGACTCCGCCCCCGACAAGACCGATCTTTTGTTTCTTCGCCATCTCACCGCCCCGCCCGCAGCTTCAGTTTCGCCCGAACTTCCGCCGGGCCGAGCACGCGCGCGCCCATGTTTGTGACGATCGTGGCCGCGCGCTCGACGAGTTGCCCGTTCGACGCCAGCACGCCGCGATCGAGGAACAGGTTGTCCTCAAGCCCCACGCGTACATTGCCGCCCGCGAGCGGCGCCATGGCGGCATAGGGGAGCTGATTGCGGCCGATCGAGAAGGCGCTGAACACGGCGCCTGGCGGCAATTGGTTGACCAGCGCCATCAAAGTCATGGGATCATCGGGCGCGCCATAGGGTATGCCCATGCAAAGCTGGACCAGGCAGGGATCGTCGATCAGCTTTTCGGCGATCAGTTGCTTTACGAAGACCAGATGCCCGAAGTCGAACACTTCCAGCTCCGGTCGGACGCCGAGCGCCTGAACCTGTCGCGCCATGGCGCGCAGGGTCGAGGGGGTGTTGGTCATCACATAATCGCCGAGCGCGAAATTCATCGTGCCGCAATCGAGCGTGCAAATCTCCGGCAGCAATTGCGCGACATGGGCGAGGCGCTCGGTTGGGCCGACCATATCGGTGCCGGCGGGATCGAGCGGCAGCGGATTTTCGCCGGCGCCGAAGACGACGTCGCCGCCCATGCCCGCGGTCAGGTTGATGATGACGTCGACATTGGCTGAGCGGATGCGGTCGACGACTTCCGCGTAGAGTTCGACGCGCCGCGCGGCCTTGCCGGTTTTCGGATCGCGTACGTGCATATGCGCGATCGCGGCGCCGGCCTTCGCGGCTTCGATCGCGGCTTCGGCGATCTGTTGCGGCGTGACGGGGACGCCGGGGTGTTTGTCGACGGTGTCGCCAGAGCCGGTGACGGCGCAGGTGATGAAGACGTCTCGGTTCATGCGAGGCGGTGCTCCCTGTAGCTGGTCATGATGGCGCCCCACGGTCGGCGTGGACGCCGACCCTCCGGAGGGTCGGCGTCCACGCCGACCTTTGCTGAACCAAGGCGCGCCCGCATCACATCACACAAACAAGTCGCAGCGCGTCGTAGATCGCCGCGTGAATGTTGCGCGACGCAACCGCGTCGCCGATGCGGTAGAGCTGATAGGCGCCGTCGGGATTGTTGACCAGCGTCTGCGGCCGGACTGCGATCAGCGAGGCTTGATCGACCTCGCCGAGGTTTCGCGAACCGGGCTTCAGCGCGAAATAGAGATCGTCAACCGGGGTCGCGCCATGATCGACGACGATCTGATCGGCGGAGCGCTCGACGCGACGGCGGCCGTATTCATCGAGGAAGGTCGCGACCAACCGATTGCCCTCGCGCCGCACGCGTTCGAGCCGTGAGGTTCAAGGTTATCTCGACGCCGAATTCGGAAAAGGCGCGCAGATAGGGCGGAAAGCTCGTCGAGCCGACGTCGGGCGCGAGCGCGCGCTCAGGCGTGACATACTCAACCTTCGCGCCGCTCCGAGCGCAGAATTCCGCGACGCTGACGCCGGCATGCGCGCCGTTGTCGTCGTAGACCAACACTTGCCCCGCGACTTTCGCCGAGCCTGTCAGAATGTCCCAACTCGATGTCGCCAGATCCGCGCCTTCGAGCAGAAAATCGAGATTGGGGACGCCGCCGGTCGCGACGATCACGACATCGGGCCCTTCGCGCAGCACGTCGTCGGCTTCCGCATAGACGTTGGTTCTGATGTCCGACGCCGTGCGCTTCGCATTGCGCGAGCCGCCAGTCGATGACGCCCAGGATTTCGCGCCGCCGCGCGAGGCCGGCGGCGACGCGGACTTGTCCGCCGGGCTCGTCGGCCGCTTCGAGCAGTACAGTCTTGTGTCCGCGCGCCGCAGCGACGCGCGCGGCTTCCAGCCCGCCCGGGCCGCCGCCGACGACGACGAAGGTTTTCAGCGGCCCGTCGCTGCGCGTGACGACATGCGGCATCGTGAGTTCGCGGCCGGTCGCCGCATTGTGCACGCACACCGCCTGGCCGGAATAGATGCTGTCGATGCAATAGCCCATGCCGACGCAGGGTCTTATCTCGTGCTCGCGGCCTTGATTGATCTTCGCCACGATGTGCGGGTCGGCCAGATGCGCGCGCGTCATGCCGACCAGATCGAGCTTGCCGGATTCGATGGCGTGCCGCGCGGTGGCGACGTCCTGGATGCGCGCGGCGTGGAAGGTCGGCGATCTTGGTCGCGGCTTTGACTTCGCCGGCGAAATCGAGATGCGGCGCGGATTTTTCGCCCATGCCGGGAATGACGTGAGATAGGCCTTCCTCAGTGTCGATGTGGCCGCGGATCACATTGATGAAGTCGATGAGGCCGCTGCCGGCCATCCGCTGCGCGATGTCGAGGCCTTCGGCGCTGTCGATGCCACGCTCGACGTCCTCGTCGCAAACCATGCGCGCGCCGACGATGAAATCCGGGCCGACGCGATCGCGGATGGCTTGCAGCACTTCGAAACCGAAGCGCAAGCGGTTGTCCAGCGAGCCGCCATAGGCGTCGTCGCGTTTGTTGGTGAGCGGCGACCAGAACTGATCGACGAGATGGCCGTAAGCCTCGATCTCCAGACCGTCGAGGCCGCCCGCCTTTACGCGCTCCGCGGCGTCGGCGTAGGCGCGCAGCACGCGCGCGATGTCGAAATCCTCCATCGCCTTCGGAAACGCGCGGTGCGCGGGCTCGCGCACGTGGCTCGGCGCGACGATCGGGCAGCCAATCATCCTTGGCCCAACTGGTGCGGCGGCCGAGATGGGTGATCTGGATCATCACCGCCGCGCCGTGCTCATGCACCTCGTCGGCGAGCTCCTTGAACCAACCGACGACCTCGTCCTTGTAAGAGCAGGATGTTGCCGAAGGCCTGCGGACTATCAGGCGCAACAACGGCCGAGCCGCCGATCATCGTCAGGCCGATGCCGCCCTTGGCCTTCTCTACATGATAGGCGCGATAGCGCTGCTTTGGCATGCCGTCATGCGTATAGGCGGGCTCGTGTGCGCTCGACATCAAACGATTGCGGACCGTCAGATGTTTGAGCGTGAACGGTTGCAGTAGCGGGTCAGCGCGCATGAGGGCCAAGTGTAGCGCGCGGGGCCGGCTTGTACAGGCCGCCGGTCGCCTTTGCTGCGAACGATTTTTCGTCGACGGCATACAGCCAGCCGTCCTGGGACCGCGCGGGTCTCGCGCGCTTCGCGAAGCAGGCGCCAAAGGCTCAGGCTCCGCACCGCGGTCGCGGCCCTCTCTGGGATCACGGACGAGACGCGCGCGGTCCCAGGGCGGCGCCTTAGTAGCCGACCGCCGCGCCCGTCCCGCGGCGCGGGTCGTTGGCGCCGTAGAAGCGGTTGGCGCCGACCGGCGCTGCCGCCGAGCTTCGGCGCGCCGATCAGGATGGCGTCGACCAGATTGACCGGTTGCGGCGGCCCGAAATGATGGCCCATGCCTTCCAGGATTTTCCGCGTGTCCGGCGAAAGCGCAAACGGCTCGGCGTTGGTGAGGTCCGGCAGCCATTGATTGTGGATGCGCGGGGCGTCGACGGCCTCGGTGATCGTCATACCGTAGTCGATCACATCGAGGATCGTCTGCAAGACGACGGTGATGATGCGGCTTCCTCCAGGCGTCCCGACGACCAGCACAGGCTTGCCGTCTTTCGTCACGATCGTCGGCGACATCGAGCTCAGCGGCGTCTTGCACGGCGCGATCGCGTTCTTCTCGCCCTGAACGAGGCCGTAGATGTTGGCCACGCCCGACTTTGGCGGTGAAATCGTCCATCGTGTTGTTGAGCAAGACGCCGGTGTCGCCGGCGACCATGCCGGCGCCGAACGCGTCGTTGAGCGAATAGGTGACGGCCACGGCGTTGCCCCACTTGTCGACGATCGAATAGTGGGTCGTGTTTTCGCCCTCGTGCGGCGGCTTGCCCGGCGCGAGGTCGGATGAGCGCGCTGCCTGATCGGGGTCGATCGCGGCGCGTATGCTCGCCGTATAGTCCTTCGAGATGAGTTTGCTGACGGGATTGTCGACAAAATCTGGGGTCGCCGAGCAGATTGTTGCGGTCGACGTAGGCGTGTCGCATCGTCTCGATTTCGTCGTGCAACGCCTGCGCCGAACCGAAGCCGAGCCGCCCGAGCGGGTAGCCCTCGAGGATGCTCGAGCATCTCGCACAGCGTCACCCCGCCCGAGCTCGGCGGCGGGGCGGCGACGATTGTATAGCCGCGGTAGTCGCATTCGATCGGCTTCAGCTCCCGAGGAGCGATGCGCTGCAGATCCTCCGCTGTGATGACGCCACCGCCGGCTTTGATCGAGGCGACCAGCGAAGCGCCGACCTCGCCCTGATAAAACCCCGCGGCGCCATGGTCACGGATCGCCCGCAGCGTGCGCGCAAGATCCTTCTGCACGAGTTTTTCGCCGGGAAGAAACGGGCGTGCCGTCTTTCAGAAAGATCGCGGCTGAAGTCGGATATTGTTGGAATTCTTTCGTCGCAAAGGCGAATTGGATCAGGTCGCCCAAATCCAGGGTGAAACCGTTCTCGGCCAGCGAAATCGCCGGGTCGATCAGGTCGGCGCGCGGAAGCGTTCCATATTTCTCGCGCGCGTATTCCAGGCCGCCGACGGTGCCAGGCACGGCGATGGCGAGATAACTATGAGTCGACAGGCCTTTGACGACGTTCCCGTCCTTGTCGAGATACATGTCCGCGCGTTGCGGCCAGAGGCGCCTTTTCACGAAAATCGATGAAGGTCTTGCGGCCGTCGGCAAACACGATCGTCATGAAGCCGCCACCGCCGAGATTGCCGTCTGCGGGGTAAGACGACCGCCAGCGCGTAGCCAACCGCGACGGCCGCATCGACAGCGTTGCCGCCGCGTTGCAGAACCTCGACGCCGACTTCGCTGGCGAGCCGCTGCGCGCTCGCCACCATCCCGTTTTCGGCGGCGACCGGCGGGGCCGAGGCGGCGAGCGCCGGACCGGCGGCGATCAGCGCTAAGGCGGCGAGAAGACGAACGAGGCTCATCGCGGCTTGGCGGCTTCGCCGGCCTTCAGCGCCATGCCCGACAGCAGTTTCGTGAACAGATCGGCGCCCTGCTGGCCCGTCGAGAACCACGTCTGCAGCAGATTTTCCGGGGCGAACTTCTCCATCTCGGCCAAGGTTCGCCGCTCCATTTCCGCCATCACCGCCTGCTGCATCGGCTGCACGTCGGGAAGTCCAAAGAACTGGCGCGCCTCCAGCGGGGTGCAGTCGATGTCGACAGTCACTTTCATGGACTTGACCTCCAGGCGCTTATTCGGCGCAGGTTTGCCGTCCGCCTTGTAGCCGCGGTCGTTGACCGCGGCGGCGCCGTGATCGAAGCTCTACCGGATAAAGTCGCTCACACGCCAACCGCGGTCAACGACCGCGGCTACATCCGGCCCCGACTGGCTGGGCGCGCCGCTACCCTGGCGCTTCGCCCCCTGTTATCAGCGCGTACAAGCCCTTATTGCAAGCGGGTCGGGGGAATGCATGCGCACACAGGTCGCCATCATCGGGTCGGGGCCGTCAGGATTGCTGCTCGGGCAATTGCTTTCGCGCGCCGGCATTGACAACATTATTTTGGAGCAGAAACCCAAGGCCTATGTGCTCTCGCGCATTCGCGCCGGGGTCGTCGAGCAAGGCGCCGTCAAATTGCTCGAAGAGGCGGGCGCGGCCGATCGTCTGCATCGCGAGGGGCTGGTGCACGAGGGGACCGAGATCGCGTTTCAGGACCGGCGCCGACGCATCGACTTCAAGGCGCTCACGGGGCATGTCGTGACGGTCTACGGTCAGACCGAAATCACCAAAGATCTGATGGACGCCCGCGAGGCGATCGGCGCGACGACAGTGTACGAGGCCGCCGACGTCACGCTGTTTGACCTGAAAACCGACCGGCCGCGCGTGAGTTGGCGTGAAGGCTCTGAGAGCCGCGAACTCGAATGCGATTATGTCGCCGGTTGCGACGGCTTTCACGGCGTCAGCCGGCGCTCGATCCCGGAAGCCGAGATCGCAACCTACGAACGGGTTTACCCGTTCGGCTGGCTTGGCGTGCTCGTGGAAAAGCCGCCGGTGTCGCATGAGCTGATTTACGTCAATCACGCGCGTGGCTTTGCGCTTTGCTCGATGCGTTCGTCGACGCGCAGTCGCTACTATCTGCAATGCCGGCTCGACGAGCATGTCGACGATTGGCCGGACGAAAAATTCTGGGAGGAGTTGCAGCGCCGGCTCGACCCCAGCGCCGCAGCGGCCTTGCAGACCGGCGCCTCGATCGAGAAGAGCATCGCCCCGCTGCGCAGCTTCGTCGCCGAGCCGATGCGCTACGGCCGGCTGTTCCTCGCCGGCGACGCCGCCCATATCGTGCCGCCGACGGGCGCCAAGGGGCTCAACCTCGCCGCCAGCGATGTGTTCTACCTCTCGCGCGCGCTCATCGAGCGCTACAAAAATGGCGCGACGGCGGGGCTCGATGGCTATGCCGAGCGGGCTCTGGCGCGGGTGTGGAAGGCCGAGCGTTTCTCCTGGTGGATGACCCAGATGTTGCACCGCTTCCCCGAATCCAGCGGGTTCGACCAGAAGATGCAGGCGGCGGAGCTCGATTATCTCTTCGGGTCTGAAGCCGCGCAGACCGCCTTGGCCGAGAACTACGTCGGCCTGCCCTATTGAGAGGCAAATTTCCGGGCAGGGCGCCAGATGTAGCCGCGGTCGTTGACCGCGGTCGCCGTGTGAGCGTCTCTATCCGGTAAGTTTCGATCTCGCGCGCTCCTCCGCGGTCAGCGACCGCGGCTACAAGGGAACTTTTCCTAACGCGCCCGTCATTAAAAGCTTCCCGAGACTGGCCCGCGCGGCTAACATGTCAGTGGGAGGAGCATGAGCGGGCAATGGGGGAGCGCGCCAACAGCAAGGCGGACCAGGTGTATGACGCGGTGAAAGAGGCGATCCTTTCGGGCGAGTGGGAGCCTGGACAGGCGATCGACCGGCCGGCGTTGTGCGAAAGGCTGGGCGTGTCCAGATTTCCTGTATCCGCGGCGATCAGCCGGCTCGCCTTCGAGCACCTCGTGCGCGTCGAGCCGCAGCACGGATCGTTCGTGGCGCGGATTTCGGTCGAGGACGTGCGCGAGCTTTTGTTTGTGCGGCGGGCGCTCGAAGGCGAGATCGCAGCGGAGGCCGCGCGCCGGCTCGATGACGAAGCGCGCGCCGATCTCGCGGCCAACCTCGCGCAGGGCGAAGACGCGGCGCGACGCGGCGACCGGACGCTGTTCTATGCGCTGGACGTCGGTTTCCATGCGCTGCTGACTCATCATCTGGCTCTGCATCGCAACGCGGAAATCCTCGACCGCGTGCGCGAGCGCCTCGAACGCCCGCGCCGCTTGATGATGACCCCGCCCGGCCGCATGCAGAAGACGCTCGCCGAGCACACCGCGGTATATGATTGCATTGTCGCGCGCGATCCTGATGCGCGCGCGATCCGCGATGGCTGTGCACCTGACTGTGGTCGCCGACTTGTTCGACGACCTTGCGCGCACCAAACCCACACTGTTCGCACCCTAAGGAAACAAAGCATGGCCGCCCCCCGAGCGTTGCGCCTCCATCCCACCGACAACGTCGATCATCGCCGTCGAGGAATTTACGATCGGCGCTGCGCCCCTGGGCGTGACGACCGTGGAACGGGTGCCGCGTGGGCACAAAATGGCGGCGGCGCCGATCGCCGAAGGCGAGCCGATCCGCAAGTTCGGGCAGATCATCGGCTTCGCCGCCAAGCCGATCGCGCCCGGCCAATGGGTGCATGAGCACAATTGCGTGCTGCACGATTTCCAGCGCGACTATCGCTTCTGCGAGGACGCGCGGCCGGTCAACGTGCTGCCTGTCGAGCAGCAGGCGACCTTCGAGGGTTATCGGCGCGCCAACGGCAAGACGGGCGCGCGCAACTATCTGGGCATTCTCACCTCGGTGAACTGCTCGGCGACGGTGGCGCGGATCATCGCGCGCGAGGCGGAAAAGCAGGGGCTGCTCGACGACTATCCCAACGTCGACGGCGTCATCCCGCTGGTCCACGGCACCGGCTGCGGCATGGCCGCCAAGGGCGAGGGGTTCGAGGCGCTGAAGCGCACGCAATGGGGCTACGCCGGCAATCCCAACATGGGCGGCGTCATCATGGTGGGCCTGGGCTGCGAGGTGTTCCAGATCGGCCGCATGAAAGAGGAATACGGCATCGTCGAGAACGATCTGTTTCACTCCATGACGATCCAGGCGACCGGCGGCACGCGCAAGACCGTCGCGGCCGGGCTCGATCAGATCAAACATATGCTGCCGATCTTGAACAAGGCGGAGCGCGAGACGCGGCCGGCGAGCGAGCTGATGCTGGCGCTGCAATGCGGCGGCTCGGACGGCTATTCCGGCATCACCGCCAATCCCGCGCTCGGCGTCGCCGCCGACATTCTCGTGCAGAACGGCGGCACCGCGATCCTCTCGGAGACGCCGGAGATCTACGGCGCCGAGCATCTGCTGACGGCGCGCGCGGCCACGCCGCGAGGTCGGCGACAAGCTGGTCGAGCTGATTCACTGGTGGGAGGATTACACCTCGCGCAACGGCGGCGAGATGAACAACAATCCCTCGCCCGGCAACAAGGCCGGCGGCCTGACGACGATCCTCGAGAAATCGCTGGGCGCTGCGGCGAAGGGCGGCACGACGCCGCTCAACGGCGTCTATCGCTACGCCGAACCGGTGACGGCCAAGGGCTTTGTTTATATGGACACGCCCGGCTACGACCCCGTGTCGGCGACGGGACAGGTGGCGGGCGGCGCGAACGTGCTCTGTTTCACCACCGGCCGCGGCTCGGCCTATGGCTGCAAGCCGACGCCCTCGATCAAGCTGGCGACCAACAGCGAAATGTATCGCCGCATGGAGGAGGACATGGACATCAACTGCGGCGACGTGCTCGACGGCGTCTCGCTGCAGGACAAGGGCCAGGAGATTTTTGAGACGGTGCTGCGCGTCGCCTCGCGGCGAGCGCTCAAAGTCGGAGCAGCTCGGCTACGGCGACGCGGAATTCGCGCCGTGGCAAATCGGGGCGACGATGTGAAGCAGGCGCTGCTGTTTGATCTCGACGGCACGCTGGTCGACAGCGACGCCGATCATCTCGTCGCGTTTCAGAAAGTGTTCGCGCCGCTCGGGGTCAGCCTCGATCGCGCGCAGTATGCGAGCCATATCATGGGCGCGTCGAATGCGATGATCGGCGAGCGATTCCTGCCGCATCTGTCTCCCGAGCGCCGGGCGGAAGTGCTGGACGCGAAGGAAGCAGCTTATCGCGCAGGGCTTGGCGCGCTGACCGCAACGCCGGGTGCGGCGGAGTTGCTGGAATACGCCGAGGCCGCCACCCTGCCCTGCGCAGTGGTAACGAACGCGCCGCGCGCGAATGCGGAGAAGGTGCTCGAAGCCATCGGGTTGGCCGCGCGGTTGCAGATCGTGGTGATCGGCGGCGAGTTGGCGCGCAGCAAGCCGGACCCGCTGCCCTACCTGACGGGGCTGGAGCTGACCGGAGCGAGCGCCGAGGCGTCGGTGGCGTTCGAAGACTCGCTGTCAGGCGTCCGCGCCGCCGTCGCGGCCGGAATTGCGGTGGTCGGGCTGACGACGGGGTTGCCGGAAGAACGGCTCGTTGCTGCGGGGGCGGCGTTTGGCGCGAAGGATTTTGGGGATACGGCGGATATATCAGTTGATTGAGAGGCGGCGGACGAGGGCGTGAGGCGATGCGGCCTCCTCCCGTCATTGCGAGCGAAGCGAAGCAATCCAGCGGTGCGGCTGGTCTCACCCTTACAGAACTCGAACCGCGCTCCGGCGCCATTCGTTGGTCATCAGATACGTCCGCTCACACTACGGCTGGATTGCTTCGCTGCGCTCGCAATGACGGGCAGGACCGGCGTTATTGGTTTAACGTCTCGTACAGGTCGGTCCAATCGGGATTGGCGGCCGATCAACGCCAGCTTCTTTTGGCGACTTCCGGCCTTGATCTGCTTTTCGCGCGCAATGGCTTCCTCCATGCGTTCGTGATGTTCATACCAAACAAGCGTCTTGCAACCATACTTGCGCGTAAACCCTTCTACCGCGCCGATCCGATGCTCATAAGCCCGTCGAGCAAGATTGGATGTGACGCCGCAATAAAGCGTGCCGTTTCGTTTGCTCGCCACGATGTAGACACAAGGAGATTTCATCCACCCTGCCTCATCCCGTCATTGCGAGCGAAGCGAAGCAATCCAGCGCTGGGGGCAGGTCTCACCCGTGCAGGACTTCAACCGCGCTGCGTCGCCATTCGTTGTTCATCAGAAGCCTTCGATCACACGACGGCTGGATTGCTTCGCTTCGCTCGCAATGACGGAGGGAGCGTTTTACCTCCGCCGCCCTCTCCTCATGGCGCCGCCCTTCGGCCTCGCCTCGCCGCCGCCCCAGTTGTGCGGCCCCATATCTTCGTCGTTCGGCTTGTGCGCGCGGCTCGTCAAGAGGTTCGCCGCCCGCCCATACTTCCGCTCGCCTTCATAGAAACCTCCCGCCGCTTCGACGTCGGCTTGGCGCGCCAACGGGTCGCCACCAACCACCAGCTCCACCGCCTGCAGCCGCTTGATCTCGTCGCGCAGCCGCGCCGCTTCCTCGAACTCCAGGTTGCCCGCCGCCTCTTTCATGCGCTTCTCGAGATCGGACAACGTCGCCTGGAAATTATGGCCGATCGCCGGCGTATTTGACAGACCCGCGTCAACCGTCACGTGATCCTTCTCGTAGACTGAATTCAAAATATCCTGGATACCGCGCTTGATGGTCGTCGGCGTGATGCCATTGGCTTCGTTGAACGCCTGCTGTTTGCTTCGGCGGCGGTCGGTCTCGTCCATCGCGCGCTTCATCGAGCCGGTGATCGAATCCGGCGTATAAGATAACCCTGCCCGTCGACGTTGCGCGCCGCACGGCCGATGGTCTGCACCAACGAAGTCTCCGAGCGCAGAAAACCTTCCTTGTCCGCGTCGAGGATCGCCACTAGCGCGCATTCGGGAATGTCGAGGCCCTCGCGCAGCAGATTGATGCCGATCAGTACATCGAAGGCGCCGAGCCGCAGATCGCGGATGATCTCGATGCGCTCAATCGTATCGATGTCGGAATGCATGTAGCGCACGCGTACGCCGTGCTCATGCAGATATTCGGTGAGGTCCTCGGCCATGCGCTTGGTCAGCGTCGTCACCAGCGAGCGATAGCCGGACTGCGCCACGCGCCGCACTTCGCCCAGGAGGTCGTCGACCTGCGCCCGCGCGGGGCGGATCTCGACCGGCGGATCAATCAAACCCGTCGGTCGGATCACCTGCTCGACAAACACCCCCTCGGTGCGTTGCAGCTCCCAATCGCCCGGGGTCGCGGAGACATGCACGGTCTGCGGCCTCATCGCCTCCCATTCCTCGAAGCGTAGCGGGCGATTGTCCATGCAGGACGGCAGCCGGAAACCGTATTCGGCGAGCGTCGCCTTGCGGCGATAGTCGCCGCGATACATGCCGCCGATCTGCGGCACGGTCACATGGCTCTCGTCGGTGAACACCAGCGCATTGTCGGGCAGATATTCAAACAAAGTCGGCGGCGGTTCGCCGGGGTTGCGGCCGGTCAGATAGCGCGAGTAGTTCTCGATGCCGGCGCAGGAGCCGGTCGCGTCCAGCATTTCCAGATCAAACAACGTGCGCTGTTCGAGCCGCTGCGCTTCGAGCAGCCGCCCCTGATCGTGCAGCACGTTGAGGCGTTCTTTCAGCTCGCGCTTGATGCTGTCGATCGACTGCAACAGGGTTGGCCGCGGCGTGACGTAGTGGCTGTTGGCGTAGACTTTTACGAATTCGAGGTCGCTCGTCTTCGCTCCGGTCAGCGGATCGAACTCGCTGATCGAACTCAATCTCGTCGCCAAAGAAGTTTATGCGCCAGCCGCGATCCTCATAATGCGCCGGGAACAGATCGAGCGTGTCGCCGCGCACACGGAACACGCCGCGCGTGAAATCGCCCAACGAGCGCTTGTATTGCAGCGCCACGAGATCCGCGAGCACCTGTCGCTGATCGATCTTGTCGCCGACCTGCAGCGAGAAGGTCATTGCGGTATAGGTCTCGACCGAGCCAATGCCGTAGATGCACGACACCGAGGCGACGATGATCACGTCGTCGCGCTCCAGCACGGCGCGGGTGGCGGCGTGGCGCATGCGGTCGATCTGTTCGTTGATCGAGGATTCCTTCTCGATATAGGTGTCGGTGCGCGCGACGTAGGCCTCGGGTTGGTAATAGTCGTAGTAGGAGACGAAATACTCGACGGCATTGTCGGGAAAGAAGCTCTTGAACTCGCCGTAGAGCTGCGCCGCGAGCGTCTTGTTCGGGGCCAGGATGAGCGCCGGGCGCTGCGTCGCCTCGATCACCTTGGCCATGGTGAACGTCTTGCCCGAGCCGGTGACGCCGAGCAGCACTTGGTCGCGCTCATGCTGTCCGACGCCCTCAACGAGCTGGCGGATCGCTTCGGGCTGGTCGCCCTTCGGATCGAATTCCGAGACGACTTTGAATCTCCGCCCGCCCTCGGATTTATCCGGCCGCGGGGGACGGTGCGGCACCCAGGTCGGGCGATCGCGGATGTTGGGGTCGCCGTTCTCCAGCAGCTCTTTCAGCGAGTCGATGGTCGCGGTCGCGCCGGTCATCCCGCGCGGATGCGCTTCCGATTCGAAAACGGCGGGCGCTTCGGCGAAGCCAGCGGGCTTTTCGACCAGCGCGGGGTTGAGCAGTGCTGCCAGGTGGTCGCCGAGCGGATGCACCTCAGGGCGCGACGCCTTCGGGCGGGATTTTGGGGCTTTGGCCATCGTCCTAATATGGAACGGAACAGGCACAAGGGGAAGGGCCGGCGCCGCGGCCGGTGATCGCGTTGTACGTCGGCCTGGAGGCGGACGCTCCGAGCGGCTAAAGCGCCTGCCGCAAGGCGGCCAAGCCAAGCAACGCGCAGTTATCCGGGGCGGGCGCGATCGTCACGCCGAGCCGGGCGCCAGCTTCGACATAGCGCGCCGCCAACGTCGCCGAGCCAATCGCCGTGGCGCGAACGGCGCCGCGCGCGCCCGCCAAGATTTCGGCGCCGATCAGCAGGCCGGAAAGATACTCGCCGAGTTGGTCCGGCGGCAGCGTCTCGAACAGGCCGAGGGTTCGCGCCGCGAAGATCGCGTGCAGCAGATCGCCGGGACGCTGCAGCTCGCGCGCGGCCTCGACGCCGCGCGCAAACCCCGTTCCTGGCTTAGCAGGCGCCATCATTCGGCCGAGCACGCTGTGGGACTGCAAGACGGCGAAAACCTCGCCGGTCATGAAGGTTTCGAAACCGGCGATGCGACCGCCTTCGACATGCGCCCATTTGCAGTGGGTGCCCGGCAGCACATAGACGCCGTCGCCACCGCCTGCCGCCAGCGCGCCGAGCAGCTGGGTTTCCTCGCCGCGCATCACGTCCGGCGCGCCGGCCGCGTCGAGCGCGCGGACGCCCGGCGCGATCCGCACGACGCCGAGGGACGTCGGAACCGAAAGCGTCGCTGCGGCGATCTCGGCGAGCCCCGCGGGGCAGGCGACATACGGCGCCTCGCGCCAGCCCTGCTTCGCGCCAACCATTCCGCAGGCGAACACCGGCAGCCGCGGCCAGTTCGCGAGACGGCCCGCGAGATACGGTTCGTGTTCGCCCGGCTTCAGCGCCAGCGCGCCCTCGCCCTCGCCCAGCACGTCGAGCGCGATGCCGTCGGCGTCGGCGAGATAGGCGCGAAAGGAAGTGGTGCCCCAGTCGACGCCGATGAAAGCCGGATCGGTCACATGGACTCCTGGAAGGTCAGATAAGTTATCGGCGGCAGCTTATCTCATCCGAGCCGTGGCTGCCGACGCAAGTCAGCTTCACGGCGGCGGCTCTCCGTCGATCTCCGGCGGCAAGTTGATGACGATCCGGCCGCCGGCGAAATCGATCTCCGGCGCAACCTGACGGGTGAACGGCAGCAGCAGCGTCTCGCCGCCCGCCGGCGGCGCGATTTCCAAGAATGTCGCCGGCGCCGTGGTTGACGACCCGCAACACCCGCCCGAGCGCCACGCCCTCCGGCGTCACCGCTTCGAGGCCGACCAGGTCGTCGTGATAGAACTCGTCCGCGTCGGGCGGCGGCAGTTGCGCGCGGCGCGCGAACAGCTCGACGCCCGTCAGCGCCGCCGCCGCCTCGCGCGTGGCGACGCCCTCGACCCGCGCGACAACCATGTCGTCGCGCAACGCGCGCACGACCTTCAGCGCGAAGCGCCGCGCGCCCGCCGCGTCCGTCAGCGGCCCGTAGGCGCCGATCGCCCGCGGGATCGGCGGTATAAGACTTGACCCGGATCTCGCCGCGCACGCCCTGCGGCGCGCCGAACACGCCGAGCGCGATCAGCCGGTCCAAGCGTTACGCCGCTGCGGCGGCGGCGGCCTTCTCGGCGGCGGCGGCGCGCTCCTGCGCCTTCTTCTTCGGCTTGGCCTTTTCCGGGTTGTTCTGCGGCTCGCGCTTGGCGACGCCGACGCCGTCGAGCAGGCGCAGCACGCGGTCGGTCGGCTGCGCGCCCTTGGCGATCCAGGCCTTCGCCTTCTCGACGTCGAGCACCAGCCGCGCCGCGTCGTCCTTGGCCTTCAGCGGATCGAAGGTGCCGAGCTTCTCGACGAAGCGGCCGTCGCGCGGCATGCGCGCGTCGGCGACGACGATGCGGTAGAACGGGCGCTTCTTGGCGCCGCCGCGGGAGAGACGAATTTTCAGGGACATCTTGCTAAATTTCCTTTCGCTTGAGAGCGGTGCTTACTTCTTCTTGCCGAACGGGTTGAACCCGCCGCCGAGGCCGGGCAGTCTTGGCGCCGCCCAGGCCCGGGAAGTTCGGGGGAAGATTGAACGCGCCGGGCGGCGGCGCGGTGCGGCAACCCCGGCGCGCCGGCGCCGCCGCCGCCATCTGCTTCTGCATCGCCGCGATCTGCTCGGGCGGGGCTCGGCATGCCGCCGCCCATGCCCATCATCTGGCCGAGCTTGCCCATCATGCCTTGCCGCCGCCCTTGCCGCCCATCGCCTTCATCATGTCGGCCATCTGGCGGTGCTGCTTCAGCAGCCGGTTGACGTCCTCGACCTTCGCGCCCGAGCCGGCCGCGATGCGCTTCTTGCGGTGGCCTTGCGCGGATCGTCCTTCAGCAGATGCGGGTTGCGGCGCTCCTGCGGCGGTCATCGAGGAGATGATGGCGCGCTGGCGCTTGATCATCTTGTCGTCGATGCTGGCCGCGCCGAGCTGCTCCTTGATCTTGCCCATGCCGGGCAGCATGCCCATGATGCCGCCCATGCCGCCGAGCTTCTCGATCTGCGCCAGCTGGTCGGAGAGATCGTCGAGGTCGAACATGCCCTTGCGCATCTTCTCGGCGATCTTGGCCGCCTGCTCGGCGTCGATCTTCTCGCGCCGCCTTCTCGACCAGCGAGACGATGTCGCCCATGCCGAGGATGCGGTTGGCGATGCGGCGGGGATGGAAATCCTCCAGCGCGTCCATCTTCTCGCCGGTGCCGAGCAGCTTGATCGGCTTGCCGGTGACGGCGCGCATCGACAGCGCCGCGCCGCCGCGCCCGTCGCCGTCGACGCGGGTCAGCACGATGCCGGTGATGCCGACGCGCTCGTTGAAGTTCTTGGCGAGATTGACGGCGTCCTGGCCGGTCAGGCTGTCGGCGACGAGCAGGATCTCGTGCGGCCGCGCGGCGTCGCTTGATCTCCGCCATCTCGGCCATCAGCGGCTCGTCGATATGGGTGCGGCCGGCCGTGTCGAGCATCACGACGTCGTAGCCCTGCAGCCGCGCCGCCTCTCTCGGCGCGCCGGGCGATCTGCACCGGCGTCTGGCCCGGCGACGATCGGCAGCGTGTCGACGCCGACCTGCCGGCCGAGCACGGCGAGCTGCTCCTGCGCGGCCGGGCGCTTGACGTCGAGCGAGGCCATCAGCACGCGGCGCTTCTGGCGCTCGGTCGAGGCGCTTGGCGATCTTGGCGGTGGTGGTGGTCTTGCCGGCGCCCTGCAGGCCGACCATCATGATGGCGACGGGCGGCCGGCGCGTCGAGGTCGATCGGCTCGGCGTCTGCGCCGAGCGTCTCGATCAGCACGTCGTTGACGATCTTGACGACCATCTGGCCGGGCGTGACCGACTTGACGACATCGGCGCCGACGGCCTGGTGCGCGCACCTTGTCGATGAAGGAGCGCACGACGTCGAGCGCGACGTCGGCCTCGAGCAGCGCGCGGCGCACCTCGCGCATGGCGGCGTTGACGTCGTCCTCGGTCAGCGCGCCGCGGCCGGTCAGCTCGTCGAAGATGCCGGAGAGCTTTTCGCGAGAGGCTCTCGAACATGGGTTCGCTCCAAGGTGTCGACGGCTTCGGCCAACGCAAAACGCGCCCGGGGGCGCAACGCGCTGCCGGACGGTGACCGGCCATCTCAAAGGAAGGCTCGGCGGATCGAGTGGGCTTTGGGCCTGATCGAAGAGAGGGGAGCGCTATAGGGGGGCGCCCGGGATGTCAAGGCGGACGGCGGCCGGGCTCGCTATGAGGGTACCGGCTTATTGGGCAAGGCTTTAGGTGGGCTTAGGCTTCCGTTTTTTGCTTATTTTCGCGCTATTTGCGCTTCCAATTTCCCACTTTCGCTCGAATTCGCGGGGAATGCGCTCGCTTTGGTCGTTGGCGACCGACGAATGAGAAGGGCGACAGGCCGGACTTCCTTTTATACATATTTTCGTATTGAAACAAAAGGATTTTGGCGCGGTCACGCGCCTTCCCCAGTGTATTCTCGAAAATTATCCCTGCCCGTGCTACATTGTAGCTCCGGAGACTGAACTCATGACGACCACTGTTGTCCGCGCGCGGATTGACGAGCACGTGAAAGAGGAAGCCGCCGCTGTGCTGGCGACGATTGGCCTCACCGTGTCCGATGCTTTTCGCTTGATGATGATCCGGATCGCCAAGGATCGAGCGTTGCCATTTGAGCCTTTGATTCCGAATGCCGAGACCATCGAGGCGATGTTGGAGGCGAGGCGCGGCGAGGGCAGGACATTTGAAAGCGTCGATGCTCTTTTTGCGGATTTGAATGCGGACAATTAAGCGCACGTCACGCTTTAAGCGGGACTACCAGCGCGAACTATCCGGCGTTCTCGGCACGAAACTGGAGTCGTTGCTGAGGCCAGTTGTCGAACTTTTGGCGGACGACAAGCCGCTTGCTCAACGATATGGCGATCATGCCCTGTCTGGTGAGTGGCAAAACTATCGAGATTGCCATATCCGCCCTGATCTGGTGTTGATTTATTGGAAGCCCGACGACGCCACGCTTGAGCTTGTGCGCCTCGGGTCGCACAGCGAGTTGGGCTTTTAGAGCGCCCTCGTGTGTCAAGCGCGGGCCTCTGAGAGGCCCGTCAGCTTTCGCTGATCAACGCCAGCGGCGTGATGACCGGCGTCGCGGCCAGAATATCCTTCAGCTTCGGCCCCATCGCCTTCATGTCCGGCGAGTTCAAATGGGCGTCGATCGCGGCTTTGTCGGCCCATATTTCAAAAGTCTGGAAATGGCCGGGCTTAGCGGGATCTTCGAGCAGGGTGTAGTGCTTGCATCCCGTCTCCTTGCGCGACCTGGCGACGAAATCGATCAGCATTTGCCGGAATTCGGCGGCGGCTTCTGGTTTGGCCAGCAGGTCGGCGATGACGTAGACCTCGCCCTCCGCGGCCTCGGCGCGCCCCGCGATCAAGCTCGACGCGGCGCTGGCGGCTAACGCACCCAAAATCATCCGACGATCGATCGTCATACCATCCTCCCTTTTTGGCTTAAGTGGGATTTCGTTTGGCAATCCCTGTAGCCAGCTTGCCTGAGAAGCTATGAGTTAGCTATCCGAAAAGGGGGGGATGGTGAGATCCCGCCCCGCAATTGCGGAAGAGCGTGGTTCGAAGTGGCTCGTCGTGTTGCCATCCGGCCGAGCTAGCTTGATGGGGAACGAATGCAGGAAGTCGGCGCCTTCGAGACCAAGAACGCGGGGAGCGGACCGCACAATCTCCGTCGAAATCGAATTCGCGCTATTTCCCTTTGAAAACCAGGTTTGCCCCTTCGACGCTAAAACTCTTCAGCCGATCCAGAAAGCTCATGCCGAGAAGGCTCTGATTCAGCGACCCCGGTCGCGCGACGAGCGCTTGCACCCCGTGCACAACAATAGGGCCTACCGCGATCTTTTCGATTTTGACGGGCGCCGCGGTCGCGGCGCCGTTGGCGGTGACGACCCGCGCGGTGAAATCGAGCTCCGCGATCGGCAGTCCGGCCGCCGACGCGTCTTCCGCGGAGAGCACGACAGACGACGCGCCGGTGTCGAGGATGAAGTTGATTTGCCGCTCATTGACTTTGGCGGGCACGATGAATTCGCCGCCATTTCGGCGCCGGATGATGACCTCGCCCGACCGCCCGACGTGCGCAGTCGGCGGACTGAACTCTTCGAAAATCCGCTCGCCGACCTCCGCGAGCTCCGCTCGGTAGGCGTGGGCCGCCACAAGGGCGATCCCCACCAACGCCCACAAGGCGGCGCCGCTCAACACCCGCGCGGCGCCAGCGGATCCCGCTCGGGCCAATCCGCTCGTCAAGAGACCCAACAGAATCGCCGAACCGAACGCCCCCCTCGCAAAGTCATCATGAGAAAGACCCAGCAGCGGAGTTCCTGGCGAAGTGAGCAGCAACGCGGCAAGCGCTGCGATCATCACCGCGAGGGGCGCCAGCCATCTCACGATCTATCGCGGGCGCGAACCCGCCCGCCGCGAGCGGCGCGGGACCGAAAGCTCACCAGGCGCGCTGGCAGGTCGGCCATCACGCTCAACCGTTTCGCCTCGTCCATTTCGGGCCAGAGGGAAATTTCCGCAATTGTGCGCCCGCAACCGATGCACAAGCCGGATACAGGATCGACCACGCAGATTTTTACGCAAGGGGACGTCGGAGCTGACATGCGTCCTGTTTAGGGCGGGAGGCGGCCGAGAAGAAGCGGGAAGAAACGGGGGGCTTCAGTGCGAGCGGCGGGCTGCTATCGGCCTGACGGCGCCTCCAGATTTAGCTGCGGACTCCGAAGCAGACCCCGTAACCCCCGAATGAGTCTTGTCGGGTGAAGCGGGCGGTGTGGAACGCGTTTTAGCCAACGAGACGGATCGATCATGCTTGGCGAGAATGGCCGACGAGGAAGTCAGAGCGACCGCGACGCTCAGCCGCTGGTAACAAGAGACGCGTCGGAAACCTGGTCGATTAAACTTTCGATACTTGAGATCATCCCCGTTAATTCACTTTGGGAGACCTGAGTTCCGAGCTTGCCATGGATAAATTCATTTCGTTTGAACGACAGCCTTCGCAGATCATCCGCTTCGGTCGGAGTTAAATAGCCATCCGCCGCCAATACCTCCAAAATCCGGCCAGGTGTCTGAGCGCGAGCAAATTCTCTAGGCAACAAGGCGCGAGCGGCGGCTTCAAAGACGCCCCATGCTAAGAGCAACGCGGTTTCAGTATTTTCTCGTCCGATGAGGTCTTGCAATTCCGTCAAACGCTTTCTTATGTTTTCACTTTCCTCGACAGGCAGCGAATCTGCTACAGCGTAGGTACTTGGATCAATCCAGATAATCCTGAACTCCCAATTTGGGTAATTTTCAACCCGCTTCGCAATTTCCTCCCATTTTTGCGAAACGGCGGAAGCTCGTCTCTTGATTTCAATGATCAGATTCTTATCGCCGCGACGGGCGATCAAATCCGGACGATAGTCGCCGAGAAATTCAGGCGTTGCCAGCCTGGTTGGTTGAACCAACACTTCGTACCCCTCAGCCGAGAGCTGCGAAACCAATCTTTGCGTGACGTCCGCTTCCGTTGCCCCAGCCATCAGACTAACTCCTCGAACGGATCGCTCGACAGACGAACATAGAGGACGGGGCGATCTTCGGCCAACGCTTCGGCAAATACTTGAGTTGGACGGGTGAAAGTGAAAACATTTCCTGGCTCGAATTTTTGGACAACAATCCGTTCGACCTGATGATCATCAATATATATGTGATGCGACAGCGCGTCCAAAATTGGCTTAACAATGTTGTCGAGGTCGCCCTGCATTGGCTCTGCCGGAAGGTAGTAGAGAGTGACGGCAATTCGATCGTCAGATGCAAAATGCGGACCTCGTAGGGCCGCGTTGCTGGCCGTCTTGACCCGGCCCCTCCATTCCTCCCGAGACTGAGCCCGCTTTGCCTGAAGCGAGACTGGCGTGCCCTTCACCAGAAATTCGATCGGAAACTCGACTTGCATATTCAACAACTCGCATCAGCTTGCTACAGTATTGCACGCGAACTGAGCGATGCCCACTGAAATTCCACGTTCACCTGCTTGCAGAAAATCGCGCGTCGCTCCCGTCCTTTGGTCGACCCGTTGGCGCTTGGTCGCCCAAGTCGCAGTTTCCGACGTCCCGCCGCTCGCATCGCGGCGAACACGATGCAGGTTGAAACGCCTGCACTTAAGCGAAACCTGTATTTTGCGTATCTCGCAACTGCAGATTGGGATATTCGTCGCCCAACGAAGCAACCAAACTTGCCATCGCATTTCATCGTAGCAAAAATGTTATTTGATTGTGAGTTTTATCACATACAGAACATTGAACATCGCCGACACGAGGAATCGTCGAACTAGATACACGTCGACCTGATACATCCGAACGCAAAGCGATAAGACGCCGTGCCGCTATTTTAAAGCATGGCGCGACCTCCGTCCGTTTCAAATCGCCCGCGCGCTTTCGGCGCGATCTTCGCAAAGACCATAAGGGAAAACGCCCATGACGATCGATCGCGCCTGGGTCTACCGGAACTTGGGCTTCGACCCGACAGTGCGGTCTCCGCCCAGATCGACCTTCGCCTTCGCGGCGGCCGCAGCGGCTAGCCCAGCGTCGCAGGATTGGCAGCGCGAAATCATCGATTTCAATTCGGAGGGGACGGAAGGGCGCGAGTTTCTGGCGTTCACGACGGCGACCGGCCTCAGCCGTTTCGAGGACATTCCCTGGCCGAACGGGCTTCAACCGAAAACCGGCCCACAGCCCGCAGGCGCCGCCGGCGGTCCCTTGCCGAAGGCGGACGTGCTGGTCGTGACCTGGACAGTCGACGAAGGTCACGCTTTGAGCCGGGTGCTAACTCCAGGCAAAAACTCCAGGAACGACTATGTCGCCTATACGCACAACTACGAGACGATCTCGCGCAAGATGCGCGCTGGTTGTCCCGCGGTCGAGGCCAAGCGGCTAGGCGCGTATTGGACGACGACGATCGGGGCGAAAACGGTCGTCGTCTTCAAGTCCGACTCCCACCTATCGCAAGATACCAAGACGGCGCCGGCGGCGGGTCAGACGCTGCCAAATCAGGATCTGTGGACACAAATCATAGCGGAGGTGCGCCCGGAGCTCGTGTTGACGACGGGAACCAGCGGCGGCATCGGCGCCGAATGCGAAGTGGGCGACGTGATCGTCAGCCCAATCGTCCGCTTCGATTGTCAGAAGTGGTTGCAGCGCGAGCCGTTCGGCCAGGAGCATTTCACCTCTAAACCGGCTCAGACGGAATTTTTTGCCACGGCGCGCACCCTGTTCAATGCGAACGCCAACCAACTGCCGAAAGACAACACGCGTCCCCCCAAAATCGTGGACGTGACGCTCGAACAACTATCGTCTTCGGTCGTCACCACCGACTTTTTCGGATTCGACACATCGGACAATCACTTCAAATTGCAGGACCTCGGCAGCGTCTCCGAAATGGGCGACGGGGTGCTGGGCTTGGTCGCGCAAGCCATGGGCGCCGCCGCCCCGAGTTGGCTTGCGGTGCGAAATGTTTCGGATCCGCAGATCAAGTCGGATGGCCTTTCGCTGAAACAGCAAGAGCAAATCGCGGCCCAGATCTACAAGGGCTATGGCCGCTGGAGCACCGTGTGCAGCGCCATTGTTTGCTGGGCGCTGATCGCCGCGATGTAGGCGCGCCGGCGCGCGATAGCCGATACGGGGAGGCGAGCTCCGCCTGCATCATCTCGACGCCATCCGTAATGGGCGTCGAGTTTTGCTTTCGCTGCGCATGCGAGCGCTGTACCATCGACGCGCAAGGGGAAGCAGCGTCATCGGCGGGTGTCGGGCGCTAACAAAGGTTTGGGAGGAGCTCCAATGACCAACGACGAACTGCGCGCGCTCAACAAGACGCGGCAGATCCAGCAGATCGCCTGGCTGACGCGCGATCTGGAGAAGTCGATGCAGGCCTGGATCGACACGCTTCGCGTCGGCCCCTGGCGCGTGTTCCGCTTCACCGAGAAGACGGTGAAGAACCTGCAAATCGGCGGTAAGCTGGTCGAGGAGCCGTTCGAGTTCCGCATCGCCATCACGTTTGTCGGCAACATGGAGATCGAGCTGATCCAGCCGGTGCGCGGCCCGATGATCTACGAGGACTATCTCAACCGCCGCGGGGAAGGCCTGCATCACATCAAGGAGAAGATCGCTGACGACCAGATAGGCAAAGTCGTCGAAGACTACGCGGCGAAGGGCGTCGCGGTCACGCAGACCGGTTGGTTCGTCAAGGACGTCCATTTTTATCTGGATACGGAGCCGAAGCTCGACTTCGTGTATGAGCTGGGGAATTGTCCGTATCAGGAGCTGCCGCCGGAGATGGTGACGGTGTATCCGCCGGAGGGGTGAGGCGGTGGTTGGTTGGGGTCAGGGACGTTGCTGCTGGAGCACGCCCCTCACCCCGGCCCTCTCCCCGCTGTTTTGCTGCACGGCGCCCGGCGTCGTGGGGCGCGCGGGGAGAGGGGGCGGCGGGTTGGCGGGGCAAACTTGATCATCTTGTTTGGATAGGTGAGTTGTTTGGCATGCGAGACGCGGATATTCTAACTACCGCGCGTGCGCGGGAGTTGCGGCAGAAGCCTTCCAACGCTGAGCGTCTGTTGTGGGGCGCGTTGCGGGGGCGGAGGCTTGCTGCTTACAAATTTGTGCGGCAGGCGCCGGTTAGGCCTTTCTTCGCTGATTTTCTTTGTCGCAAGCATATGCTTATCGTCGAAGTCGATGGCGCGACGCACTCAACCGAGGAACAAATAAGCTATGATAGGCGGCGGGAGGCGGTTCTGCGCGAGCTTGGGTATCGTGTCGTCCGCGTCGGCAACATGGATGTCTACGAGAACCTGGAAGGCGTCGTCGAAACAGTCTTCGCTGCTTTGACGGAACCCCTGGTGTGATCGGCGGGGCTCCCTCTCCCCGCTGTTTTGCTGCACGGCGCCCGGCGTCGTGGGGCGCGCGGGGAGAGGGGGTGGCGAGTGGCGATCACGCCGCGAGGCTCGCTTAGGCTTTGAGCTGCCGCACAACGGCCGAACCTACGTGGCGAACTGTCGGCCGGCGGCCGTCGGCGCGGCCTTGTACAAACGGGATGACCGGCGCGGGTTTTACGCCGAGATAGTCGAACACATCCTCCGCCGGCATCGGACGGCTGAACAGATAGCCTTGCCCCTCCACGCATCCCGCCGCCGCCAGCGTGGCGAACTGCTCTTCGGTTTCGATGCCTTCGGCTACAGGGATCAGATTGAGCGCCCCGGCCATCGCGATGGTCGCGCGGATGATCGGCTCGGCCAACTCGTCCTGACCCAGCTTCGAGACGAAACTCCTATCAACCTTCAGCTTGTTGAAGTGCAGACGCTGGATGTACGACATCGATGAATAGCCGGTGCCGAAATCATCCATCGCCACCAGCACGCCTTGCGCGCGCAACGCGTCCACCGTCGAGGCCGCCTGCTCGACGTCTTTGACCAACACCCCTTCCGTGATCTCTACAATCAAGCGCGTGGGAGAGACGTCAGCATCTGCAATGGCCGACGCCACGCTGTCGAGAAACCCTGCGGATTGGAACTGCGCGGGCGAGACGTTGACGCCGACCTTGACGCCTTGCGGCAATCGGGCCGCTTGGCGGCAGGCGGTGCGCAGCACCCACTCGCCGATCTTGACAATCAAACCCGTCTCCTCGGCGAGCGGGATGAAATCGCTCGGCGGAACGAAGCCGCGGGTCGGATGTCGCCAGCGGATCAGCGCCTCGAAGGACAGCACCGAACGGTCATGCATAGAGACGACCGGTTGGTAGTAGAGCATGAAATGTTCGCCGGCGATCGCCGCGCGAAGGTCGTCTTCGAGCGCGCGGCGGCGCTGGACGTACTCGTCCATCGACTTGGCGAAAAAGGTGTAGACGCCGCGGCCGTTCTGCTTCGAATGGTAGAGGGCCAAATCCGCGTTGCGGATCAGGTCGTCGACCTCGACGGCGTCCGCCGGCGCGACCGAGATGCCGACGCTGGCCCCGATGACGACGCGGTTTTCGCCGATATCGTAGGGCGCCGAGACGCGCTCGATGAGGCGGTCAGCCAGCTTCATGGCGTCTCGGGGCAGGACGTCGGCGCGCTGGATCAGCGCGAATTCGTCGCCGCCCAGCCGGCAGACGGTGTCGCCTTTGCGAGTGGCGGCGAGAATCCGCTCGGCCACCTGTTTGAGCAGTTCATCGCCGGCGGGATGACCGAGGGTGTCGTTGACTTGTTTGAACCGGTCGAGATCGACATAGAAAAGCGCATATTTCGCGGCGCCGCGGCTAGCTTCCGCAACGGCCCGTTGCAGGAAGTCCTTGAACGCTGTCCGGTTGAGCAGGCCGGTCAGCGAATCCCGGGTGGCGATATCGTGGATCTTCTGCTGCGCGGCGCGCTGGTCGGTGACATCCTCGTGGGTGGAGACCCATCCACCCTCGGCGAGCCGCTTCTTGCGCTGCGCGATGATGCGCCCGTCCTGCAACGTGCTGTGGGTGAGGACGCTGCCGTCGGGTTGCTCCAACGGGCGTTCGGCGCTGCGACCGAAGCCGTGCATGCCGCGGTACTCGAGCAGGTCGGCGCGGGTCATGCCGGCGCGCAGCACCCCCTCGGGAAAGCCGAACATCTCGGCATATTGGCGATTCCAGACCATGAGGCGATTGGCGACGTCGAACATGGCGACGCCGTGAGTGACATTGTTGATGGCGTTCGCGAGGATGCGGGCCTGCTCGGCCATCTGGCGTTCGAGCAGTTGCCGCTCGCGATCCTGGGCGACCCTGTCGATCCTGTAGGCGAGCTTGAACGTCCCCATCGCGATCAGCAAAGCGGCGAGGCTCGCGCCGACGACCAGATTGCGCAGCTGGCCTTTCCACTCGGCGATAACGTCGGGGACGCCCATCGCAACGACGGCGGCGAGAGGGAAGTCATGCGTATGGGTGACCGCCAGCAGACGGCTGACATTGTCATCGAGACCGGTTTCGCGCGACGCGCCGTCTCGGCGCCTCGCGATGAAGTTCCGGAAAAGGCCCGTTTTCTGGATCGCGGCGCCGAACGGGACTTCGGACCGCGGCGCCCAGGAGACGAGCGTTCCGTCGTCCCGGAACATCGAAATCGAGCCGTGGTCGCCAAGCGGCATCTTGCCGAACAGGTCGCTGAATGGCGACAGCTTGACGACGCCGGCGACCGCGCCGAGGTAGCTCCCGTCGGGGGCGGAAAGGCGCTTCGAGTAGTTGATCATCCACGAGTGGACCAACTCGTGCTGGAACGGATTCGAGAGGGTGAAGGCGCCGGGGCGGGAGGCCTCCAGCTCCTTCATGTAGGCGCTGCCGGCGGTCAGGCCGGGTGGAACGCCGCCGCCTCGCGAGCCCCGGTCGAGCTTGCCGTCAGCCCCGATCACGATCACCCGCTCGATGAAGGGATTGTCGGCGACCACGTTTTGGAGGAACGCCTGGGTCTCGGGCGCGTCAGCCAACGCCTCGAGCTCTTCGATCGTGTGGGGCTTGTGGGCCTGCAACCGCTGCACGGCGGCGGTGACGGACAGGTCGACCGCCTGCATGGATCGGTTGACGTGATCGGAGATGACGTAGGAAAGGTTGCGCAGTCCGTCGGACGCCTCGTTGACCCGCTGGTTATAAAGATACTGGCCGACCGCGGCAGCGCCGGCAAAGACAATCGCGATCGCCACGGCGCCGCTCGCCAGCACGGTGAGCTGGCGCCTCGCGGGACCGAATATTCGACCTGCTATTGTTTTAGCCGCGCGCAACAGGGCACGCATGTAGAGGCTCTCGAGCCGCGGACATTGCAACAGCCGTCGGGTCGAACGGAAAATGTTTGACTAGCGCATGTCGCATTGATTTCAGCTTGTGAAGGAAACGGACGCGACTGCGCGGCCCCATGCCTCGGAAGTGGACTTTCATGATCTTCCGTCTAGTCGCGCCACGAAAACTAGCAGCAATTCTTGACTAGGGCGTTACTGGCAATATCCGCAGCCGATTAATACCCGGCCGGTCACTCGAGCTAAAGTTTGCCCCTCACCTCGGGGGGCCTATTGCTGAAATACGCAAGGGATTCGCTTGGTGTCCCGCGCGGGAGTCAGCGGCTGGCGCGCCAGCGTCGGCCCCGCGAAGTTAAGAACACGATCAGGTCCTTCCCTCGACCCCGGCAGAGACGCGCGACGGCTCCACCGTCGATCGCGCTCTGATGAACAAATCAAACTAAACCGTTTGGGCTCGCAGACTAGAAATCTTCGTCGCCAGCTGCGTTCTTTGCTGCGTCAGTTTATCGAAGACGCGCGCATCCTGCATATTTTCTTCGATGGCTTTGTCATAGGCGCTGACGATGTGTTCTTCGCCGCTCGCGAAGGATTCGAGCGAAGAACGGTCAAGCCCGGTCAGGGCTGATCGAACCGAGATAACTGTTTTGTGCACCAAAGACATGAACGAACCCAATTCATCGGGTTGTTGGCCTTTGGAGAGAAGCATAGCGTGGACTTCATCGTGCGCGCGTCGATGCAAGGCGCGCATGTCCTCGAAGATCACCTTGATGTCTCCGACTTCAGCGTCTTTGATGGCCTCTTCATAGCCTTTTTCGGCGTCGATCAGGCTGGCGTGGAGCGATCTCAACGCTTCGTAACTTGGCATGGCTTCCTCCCAAGGTTGCTGGCGCGGTTGACGCCGCGAGGCTTCTTGGGAAAGGGCGCGAGAGGGCTTCTGGTTCCCTCAGGAGCTTCGCCAGCGTTCGAGACGGGCATCACGCCAACAGCGTCAGACACGTCGTAGCAGTTGGCGGAATCGCGCTAGTTGACCGGCAATCCGCGGCGGCGGCGGTTGGCGTCGCGCTCGGTCGGCGTCACGCACACCGTATCGCCGTCGAATTGCTCGCGCCAAACGAGGCCGGAAGGGCACGCCGAAGCCGGACCGGTCGCAAGCCCGCGCTTCCTGCGATTGGCGTCGCGCTCGCCGGGCAGAACGCAGACCGTATCGCCGTCAAACCGCTCCCGCCAGACAAGGCCCGAAGGGCAGCGCGCCGCGGGCGTTTGCGATGCGGGCTTGTAAGGTTGGCCAGGGCCGTCCGAGGTCGTTGAGCCCAGCTTTTCGCAGCACTTGACCTTGAAACCGTTCAAGCACGCCTTCACTGCGACCGTGTCATAGCCGGCGGCGCAATGGCCGCGGCAGATTGGCGAGGACCCGTCCCAATAGCATTCTCTGGCGGACGCCGGCGCGGCCCACGATCCCATCATTAGGATGAACGCCGCTGCGACAATTCTGATAAGGCGATGCGACATAAATCGGTCTTCTCCCGCCAGCCGATTTGACCTCGCCATGCACGCTTCAACAAACTTCGCGCAGCGGTCATCCAGGCGCCGCCCGCCCGGCGTCCGCGTGCGACGACAATCGAGTAATGCAGAAAGTTTACTCTGTAAACAAAATGTGCGCGCGCAGCTATCCGCCCACGACCGTGTAGAGACCACATCGCAATTCCAGATGCGCCCTCGCCCCAAAATCCACTAAACCCCGCCCATGCAGAATTCCTTTGCCGCGTCGCGCCGGCGCGGTGTGTGGCTTTATCTGGTCGCGATCCTGTTTTTCGCGCTCAACGACGCGCTCGGCAAATGGCTGGTCGTCGATTACGCCGTCGGCCAGCTGCTGTTCTTGCGCACGGTCGGCGCCGCAATCGTGCTCGCGCCGCTGGTCTGGCGGCTGAAGGTCGATCTCTCCGACCGCCGCCGGCTCGGCTTACAAGTCCTGCGCATCGCCTGCATGGCGCTCGACACGTTCTGTTTCTACTACTCGACCCGCAGCATGCCGCTCGCCGACGTGATGACCTTCTATATGGCCGCGCCGGTGATGATCACCGCGCTGTCGGCGGCGATCCTGGGCGAGCGGGTCGAGCCGATCCGCTGGGCGGCGGTGGTCTTGGGCTTTCTCGGCGTCGTCATCGCGCTGAAGCCTTCGCCCGATATTCTCGCGACCGCCTCGCCCTACGCTCTGGCGGGCGCGGCGATGTACGCGCTCGGGCAGACGATCACCCGCGTGCTGCGCGGGACGCATTGGCTGCATCTCGTGGTCTGGCAATTCGCCGGCGCCGGGCTTTTGGGCGCGGCGACGCTGCCGTTCGTATTCATCATGCCGGGGCCGGTCGACCTGGCGCTGACCTTCCTGCTCGGGATCACCGCGATGGGTTGCTTCGTCGCGATGACGCGCGCGCTGGCGCTCGCGCCGGCCTCGGCGCTGGCGCCGTTCCAGTACACGGCGATCCTCTGGGCGAGCCTGCTCGGCTGGATCTTTTGGCGCGACGCGCCGAGCCCGCATGTCTGGATGGGCAACGCGTTCATCATCGTCAGCGGGCTGTTCGCGCTGCGCGCCGAGCGCGGCTTCACGCCCGCGGAGGAAGCAGGAGGGGTCCGGTCTTAGAGCGGTGGCGCCGAACGAACGTCAGCAGACCATACCCTTCTTTGCCGTCGATCGGGCCGCGGTTGACCGGCGTCCGCAGCCGCAGCTGGCCGCCGTCAAACGAGAAGAAGCGCACCTGGTCGCTGCCGATGCGTGTCTGGTCCCACGCCATCTCGATGTGATGCACGATCTTGTCGCCATCGACGCGATAAGTCCCGGCGTAGGCGAGCATGGTTTCGTGCAGAGCGGCGCGCTCGGCCGGATCGGGCGGCGAATGCTTCGGGGCCGGTCGATCGCCGTCGACCATGAGGACCGACATGCGGCCGTCGGCGGAATAGAGGAGATAGCCGTCGGGATGCGCTCCGAGTTGGTCGTATTGGGCGCCATCCGCGGTCACGCGCACGAAGGATTTGAGCCGCCAAGCACCGACGATCGACCGGTCCTCGGCGCGAACCGGGGAAAAGCCAAGCGCCAGAAAGAGAAACAGAGCTAAAACCCGCATGCTCGCCTCCCGGAGCCTCAGCGTACGCGCCTACGCGCCGATAAGCTCGCATCCGTTCACACCATTTTGCAAAACTCCGGCGTAATCCAGCTCCTCCCCCCATTCCCCTGCCGCGCCGCAGCCTATATTCTCCCTGCGCCCTGCCTGCGCGATTCTCGCGCCCCGCCTGGGGCAACCGGCCCATAAGGAAAAGCCCATGATCGACGTGAAGACACGTCGTCCGCTTGTCGTCGCCTCGGTGATCGCGGCGATGTTCATGATCGCCGTCGAGGCGACCATCGTCTCGACCGCGATGCCGCAGATCGTCGCGAGGCTCGGCGGCCTTGATCTCTACAGCTGGGTGTTCGCGGCCTTCCTGCTGACCCAGACCGCGATGACCGTCGTGTTCGGCAAGCTCAGCGATCTGATCGGGCGCAAGAAAGTGATGCTCGGCGGGATCGCGATTTTTATGGTCGGCTCGCTGCTTTGCGGTTTCGCCTGGTCGATGCCGTCGATGATCGTCTTCCGGCTGATCCAGGGCGTCGGCGCCGGCGCGGTGCAGCCGATGGCGATGACGATCGTCGGCGATCTCTATCCGCCGCACGAGCGCGGCAAGATCCAGGGCTATCTGGCGAGCATCTGGGCGATCTCGGCGATCCTGGGTCCGCTGGCCGGCGGCCTGATCATCGCGCATGTCTCCTGGGCCTGGGTGTTCTGGATGAACCTGCCGGTCGGCGTTCTCGCGGCGACAGGCTTCGTCCGCTTCCTGCACGAGGACGTGCCGACGGGAGGGGCGGGCATCGACCATGTCGGCGCCGGGCTGTTCATCCTGGCGATCGCGGCTGTGATGGCCGATCTCACCGTGGCGGCTACGGCGCCCCGCGCGGAAATCCTGGGGCTGACCGTCGCCGCGATCATCCTCGTGTCGCTGTTTTTCTGGCGCGACGCCGGCGCGCCGGAGCCGATGATCTCACTGAAACTTTGGGGCCGGCGGCCCATCGCGGCGGCGAATGCCGCGGCTTTATTCTCGGGCATGGTGATGACCGGGCTCACCACCTTCCTGCCGATCTACGTGCAGGGGGTGATGGGCGGCTCGGCGCTGGCGGCGGGTTTTGCGCTCTCGGTGATGGTGCTGGGCTGGCCGTTCGGCGCAACACTGTCGACGCATCTGGTGTTGCGGCTAGGCCTGCGGCCGGTGATGCTGCTGGCGGGCGCGCTGATTCCGGTAGGCGCCCTGGTCTTCGCGGTGCTTGGGCCCTCGACGCCCATTTTCGTGGCCGGCTGCGGATCGCTGATCTTCGGCTTCGGCATGGGCATTTTGTCGGTGGCGTCGCTGATGATGATCCAGGAGATCGTCAGTTGGTCGGAACGCGGCGCGGTGACGTCGTCGATGCTGTTCGCGCGCTCGCTCGGCAACACCTTTGGGGCGACGGCTTTCGGCGCGGTGCTGAACTTCTGGCTTGCCTCAACGGGCGTGCCGGGAATTGCGTCGCCGGATCGGCTGCGCGATCTGTTGGCGGGCGCGAACGCCGGTTCGACCGAGGCGCTGCGACACGCGCTCGAAGGCGCGCTGCATGCGACCTTCCTGGCGATGGTGGTGTTTGCGGTGTTGACCGGGCTGGTGATCCTGCTGATGCCGAACGTGGCGATACGCCGACGCGCTGAACCGGTCGCCGCGCCAAGCCAGGCGGAGTAACTGCGGAGCGTTGGCCTCCAGGCCGACGTTGGGCTTCCGAGAGCGTCGCTGCAGCGTAAACAAGGTCGGCGTGGACGCCGACCCTCCGGCGCCCTCCGGAGCGTCGGCCTCAAGGCCGGCGTTGGGCTTCCGAGAGCGAAGCTATGGCGTAAAGAAGGTCGGCGTGGACGCCGACCCTCCGGCGCCGCCGCGCGTACAGCGAACGTGGCCCATGCGCATTGTCCTCGGCTTCCTCTCCGGCATCGTCGGCATGCTTGCCGGCTGGTTCGGCTTGGCGATGTTGGTCATCTCCACGGCCGGGTTCGACCGCGACGGCGGCATCGCCATGGGCGCGTTCTTTCAGATCGGGCCGATCGGCGGGCTCGTCGGCTTCGCCGCGGGCGTCTGGTTGTTCGTGAAGATCGGCGTGGTGCGGAAGCGCATCTCCCGTCCTTTCGCGATCGCCATTCTCGCGATCGTCGGCGGTCTCGCGTGGTGGGGGTGGTATGAGTTGATCCGGTCGCCGTATCTGACCCACGGCGACATGACTTTGGTGATGCAGTTCCGGTTGCCCGCGACGCTCGCGCCACCGGCCGAGGCCGGAGACATCGGGATCGTCCTCGACGAGGACGGGCGGACTTGGCCCGGCTATGCGAGCGGAGAGGCCTGGCTCCGGCGTGAGGGCGACCGCGCCGTGATCCTCGCCAACGTTACGATGTCGTACAAGGCCAGCCGGCGGGTGCTCACCCTCTCAATGCCGGGCGCGCCGCCGCAGTCCTGGACGCTGGATCTCGCAAGCGATCCCGATCCGACGCCGGGGTCTTCGGGATGGCTGCCGTCGAGCCGCGCGCCCGACGCGATTGAGATGAACTACCAACTGACCGCCGACCGGTGATTGGAGCTCAATCCGCCATCAGATCGTCGAGCATGACGCCTCCTGGACGCGTTGGTTGACGACGAAACTTTGTAGACGCGGTCGTCGACCGCGTTCAGCGTGCGATCGTCACTATCGGAAAGGGCCGATCACCGAAACACCGCGGTCAACGACCGCGGCTACATCGGCGCCTCCTACATCGGCGGCAGGCGTTGGAACTGCGTGAGGTGCGCGGGGATATTGTGGTAGGGTTGTTTGTCGGCGACGTGGATGGCGATCTGCGGTTCGAAGTTTTCGGGATCTACGAGCACGCCGACTTTAACGACGACCATCGGCGCCACTTTCAAACGCGTCGTCAGATGCGTGCCGCACTCCGGGCAGAACTCGCGCGTTACCGGGTGGTCGAGATCGTTGCGGGTGAACGATTTCGGCTCGCCGGAGGTGAAGACGAAATCCGTCGGCGGGCATCAGGACAAAATTGTTTGGCGCGCCACCGGATACGAACTGGCATTCGCGGCAGTAGCACTGGCCTTTGACGATCGGATCACCCTGCGCCTCGAAGCGAACGCTTCCGCAATAGCACTTTCCTTGCAATCGCATCGTGTTTCCTCCTGTTTTGCCGGATCGGCGCGCCGGCATAAGTTAGTTCAGCGCGAGTGGATAGGAAACGGCTGTTTTTTGGCGGGCGCTCAGAGCGGCTTTTCGAAAAACAAATCCGGGTACGGATCGTTGTTGAAGCGCGGGATCTCGCGCCAACCGGTCTTCAGGTAGAGCGCGCTCGCCTCGGGAAGCGCACTGTTGGTGTCGAGGCGAAGCAGAGAAATCCCTAGGGCTTTGGCGCGCGTCTCCGCAGAAGCCATCAATCGGCGCGCTAGCCCCAGCCCGCGCGCGGCAGGCGACACCCAGAGACGCTTGATCTCAGCGAACGCCTCGCCGCCTTTCAAACCGACGCAGCCGACCGGGACGCTGTTCGACAATGCAACGAGAAACGCGCCGCGCGGGGCAATCATGTCCTCGGCGTCGGGATCGCGCGAGCGCGATACCTCGAAGCCGTCTGGAAAACGTCGCGCGAGTTCTGCGTAATACTGCTCCAGGCAAATACGCGCCGTCGCGTCGCGCGGGTCAATTTCGATGATCTTTAGTTGGTCGCTTTCCAAGGCCGAAACGTCCTGATCTTTCACTGGTTGTTATCCCCGCGAAAGCGGGGATCCAGGGGCTGCCGCACGTCGTGCGGCCAGCACGCTGAAGCGCACGTCGTGTAGCCCCTGGAACCCCGCTTTCGCGGGGATGACATTTGGTTGCTTGGGCCGCACGCGCTACCGTCCCAATGCGAGCTTGCGCAAATCAACACTCTCGTCGCCTGCCTGCTCCGGCTTAAGCGGCGTACCCGCCGCAAGGATGCGACGGGCGGCCATGTGATCACCGCCGCGGTTGACGGTCTCGACGACCTCCAACGCGCCGGCCCGGAAACCGAAAATCGCGAACGCACGCGACTCCGGACGCCCCCGCGTGACCCACTGATCCACGCCATGCGCCAGCCCGGCGATCTGTAGTTTCAGATCGCCCTGGTCGCTCCAGAACCAGGGCAGCGCGTCGTAGGGGTTGGCCGTTTTGCCGACAAGGCGGTGCGCGACGAGCTTGGCTTGATCGGTTGCGTTTTGCACAAACTCCAAACGCAGCATCTGATCAAGCCGCGCGTACGGAAAGCGTGCGCAATCGCCGATCGCGGAAATCGCGGGATCGGAGGAGACGAGATGCGCATCAACCACGACGCCGTCGGCGCAGGTGACCCCGGCCTCCGCCGCCAGCGCGTCTTCGGCGGTGACGCCGACGCCAACGATCGCCACGTCAGCAGGCAGCCGGCGGCCGTCTGAGAGTTCGACTTCGGTCAAACGTCCCGCTTGGCCGTGCAGCGCCGAGACGCCGAGGCCGAGTTCGAACTTGGCGCCAAAGGCGCGGTGCGCGTCGAGAAAGAACGCGGACATCGCCGGCGAGATTGCGCGGCCCATCGGACGGTCGGCGATCTCTACGATCGTCACTTCGCCGCCGAGCCCGAGCGCGGTCGCCGCGATTTCGAGGCCGATGAAGCCGGCGCCGATCACCACGACGCGCTTGGCGCGGGCCGAGCGCTTCCTTGATCGCCGCCGCATCGCGGATTGCGCGCAATGCGAAGACGCCTTCGAGATCGAGGCCCGGGACGCGCAGCACGCGCGCGCGGGCGCCGGCGGCGAGGATCAAATGATCGTAAGGCGCGGCGGCGGCGCCGCTCGAGTTCGACCCGGCGAGCGACGCGATCGATGCGGGTCGCGGCGACGCCGAGCCTGAGGTCGATGCGCTGCTCGTCGAAGAATTTCTCGCCGCGCAGCGGCAGGCCGGCGAGTTCCATCTGGCCTTTGAGGAAGGCCTTGGAGAGCGGCGGGCGCTGGTAGGGGAAATCCGGCTCGTTGGAGAGGAGGGTGATGGGGCCGCCAAAACCTTCCTCGCGCAGACTGGCGGCGGCCTGCACGCCGGCATGGCCCGCCCCGACGATGACGATGTTCGGCTCGCTCATGACGCCCCCGTTCGCCGCGCCCTATAGCGCAACCCGCGCCGGCAAGGGGAGTCCCGCGCCGATGTGGCCGCGGTCGCTGACCCATAGGCGCTAACCTAGGGCAATTTCCGATAATATTGAATAACTTGCCAGCATGTCATCCCCGCGAAAGCGGGGATCCAGGGGCCACACGACGTGCACTTCAACGTGTTGGCCACACGACGTGCGGCAGCCCTGGATCCCCGCTTTCGCGGGGATGACATCAAGTCTTTGAAATAAATCGGTAATCTATAAGTTAGCGCCTATGGGTCGCTGACCGCGGTGTCTCGGTGATAGTCCACTTCCGGAGAGAGACGATCTCTCGACCAACGCGGTCAGCGACCGCGTCTACAGAAGGCTCGCGTTTGCGCCTTACAGCAGTTGCCGGCGCAGACTCACGTCCAAACAATCTCGTCGCCAACAGGAACAGCACGCCATACGCGAGACACAACGCCGCGAAGGTCGCGACCAGCACGAATTCGTTGCGCAGAATAGGCAACGCTTGGACCAACATGCGGGCGAGCGAGAGGCCCGGCAGGGTCGCCAACGCCGCTCCTGCGGTGGCGAACAACATCAACGCGACGTTTTCGATGAGCTGGTCATCGGCCCGCGCCAGACCCCTCCGATGCCCCAGCCAGATCAGCAGTAGGAAGTTGATCCAGGCGCCGGCGGCCGTCCCCAGCGCCAGGCCGGCCGGACCATAGGGGCCAGATAGGCTAACCTTCAGCAGCACATTGACGACGAGGCCTGCGTAAAAGCAGTTGGCCGGCGTGCGGGTGTCGCCACGCGACTGAAACGTCGCCACGGCGGAGCGGATCAGCACCATGGGGATGAGACCGAGGCCATAAGCCGCAAGCACGGAGGCGGAGCGTTCGGCCGCGGCGGCGTTGAAGGCGCCGCGCAGGTAAGCGCCGCGAACCAGCTCCCCGGGGATCAGCAGGAAGCCGACAAGAAACGGCGCGCACAGCGCCAGCGACAGCGCGACCGAGCGGTTCTGCGCGCGTTGCGCGGCGGCGGCGTCGCCGGAGGCAAGCCGGCGCGTCATTTCCGGCAACAGCACCGTGCCCGCGGCGACGCCGATGACGCCGAGCGGCAATTGGTAAAGTCGGTCCGCGTAGTTGATTGCCGACACCGAGCCGGTCGGCATGGTCGAGGCCAGGATCGTGTCGGCGAGGATGGCGATCTGCTGCCCGGCTGAGCCGATCACCGCGGGCCACAGCGCGCGAAGAAACTGGCGGACGTCGCCGTCGAGCTCGGGGAACGCGAATCGCTCCAGCACGCCGCGACGTCTCGCCTCGAAGACGAGCAGCGCCAATTGCGCGACGCCGGAGAGCGAGCACGCCCCAACTCGCCGCGACGCCGGCATTTGGAAACAGGAACGCGATCGCCAGAAAGCCCATGACGAACAGGTTCAGCAGCACCGGCGCGAAAGCGGCGATGGCGAAATATCCGTGCGCGTTGAGCGTGCCGGAATGCAGCGTGGCGATGGTGATCAGCGCGAGATAGGGGAAGGTGATGCGCGTCATCCCCACGGCGAGGTCGAATTTGCCGGGGTCGGCGGAAAAGCCGGGGGCGATGAGGTCGACCAGCTCCGGCATGAACAGATAGGCGAGCGCCAGCAATAGCAGCTGCGATGCGGCGAGCAGCGTGAGAATGCGGCTGGCGAACTCTCGCGCGCGCGGGTGTCCTCCGGAGGTCAACAGGCGCGAGTAGGTCGGCACATAGGCGGAATTGAACGCGCCCTCGCCGAAGATGGCGCGGAACTGGTTCGGCAACCGCAGCGCGACGAAATAGGCGTCGGCGAGGGGGCCCGCGCCCATCAGCGCGCTGATCGTCATTTCCCTGAGGAAACCAGTCAGGCGGGAAAGCGCGGTGAAACCACCTACTGAAAAGAATTGTCTGAACAAAGCGCGCTCTGCCGGATCGACCGGGCGGTCCATATAGAAGCGCGTTCGCTTGCGCCACGGCGGCGATTCTATAGACGCCGTCTTAACGCGCGCTTGGCGTGCGGGCCGCTCTCGGCTAAAGAGCCTCGCCGCCGCGATCGAGGCGAGGCCTTCGATCATGCCGCCGAAGGGCGGGAAGGCGCCGACGCCGTCGGCGCGCAGCCAGGGATTTCAGATGGTCGAAGAGGAAGCGACGCAGGAGCCTTCCGCGCCCGAGGACGCGGCGGCGTCGCCGTCTAGCGGAACCCCTGCCGAAGCCCACGACGCGCCGCCGACGCAGCCCGAGGCTGTGGCGGAGGCGTCTCCCGACGAACCGGTTGTGTCTGGCGAAGAGCTCGTCGCGACGGAGGACGCCCAGCCTGAGGCCGACGCCTCGCCTCGCGAGCCGCCGCCGGACTGGGGGCATCTGCGCGGTTTGCAGAGCGTCGAGTCGCCGGCTGAAGAGGTTTTGGCGCGGGCGGATTACGCGGAGCAGCTGGCTAAAGAGCTGGAGGCGCGGGCGACCCAATTCGCCAACGCGGTCGACGAATCGATCGTGCTGTCGAGCGAGGGCGTGATGCGCTGGCTCGGCGATCCCGTCGCGCGCGTCATCGCCGGGGAGACGCTGCTTGCGCCTCGGGCGGTGTTGCTGGCCGACGAGGCGCTCACCGGCGAGGACCGCGCGAGAGCCGAAAACCGGGCGACGCTCTGGCTCGCCGCACACATCCGCAAGCTGTTGGGGCCGCTGATCGCGCTCGTCGAGGGCACAGATTTGCCCGAAGCCGCGCGTACGCTCGGAGCTAAGATCGCTGAGGCGCTGGGTGTGCTGGAGCGCGATCGCGTGCGCGCCGAGGTGAAGACGCTCGACCAGACGGCGCGCGGCGCGCTGCGCAAGCTCGGGGTGCGCTTCGGGTCGCAGTACATCTATGCGCCGATCCTGCTTAAGCCGGCCGCGCGCGGGTTGTGCTCACTGCTGTGGACGTTGCGGCGCGGCGCGGAGCCGGGGGCCGATCGGTTATTGGCCTTCGCCTCGGCTGGCCGCACCTCGTTCGCCAACGAGGGACTGCTGTCGCCCGACTCCTATCGTGTCGCGGGCTTCCGGCTTTCCGGCGAGAGGGTGGTGCGCGTCGATATCATCGAGCGGCTGTCCGATCTGATTCGGGCGGCGATTCCCGATCACATGCGGACCGGATCCAGGGCGCCGTCCGAGGCTTACGGATTCGTCGTTTCGCCGCAGATGACGTCGTTGACGGGTTGTTCGGGCGAGGCGTTCTCGTCGATTTTGCGATCTCTGGGATTTGAACCGCATAAGGTCAGCAAGGCGGCCTTCGAGGCAGCGAATCGCCGCGCGCCGACGGAGCCGATCAAGCCCGCGGCGCTGGAAGGCGCGGCGGAGGCGAGCGCGCCAACCCATGGCGACGCGGAGGGCGGAGAGCCTCCGTCGGCGGAGTTGGTCGACCATGAAGCCCTGGTCGAGACGGCGGGGGCCGATCACGAGGCATCGCATTCGGAAGGCGCCGAAGAGCCGGGCGTCGTTGAGACGGACGTCGCGGTTTCGAGCGAGGAAGCCGAGGTAGGCGCCGAGCCTGCGCTCGCGGCGACAGCCGAGGCGCCGAGCGCCGAAGCCGAAAACGAGCCGGAAAACGTTGCGGAACCGGTCGTTGAAGAGATGCTAGCGGCAGAGCCGGAAGCTTCGAGCGAGCCGACTGCAGAGGCGGAAGTCACAAACGAGCCGGCCGAAGAATTGGCAGCCTCGAGCGAGACGGCCGAGGAAGCGCCCTCGGGCGAGGGCTTGGACGCGGCGCAGAGTTTGGCCTCTCCTGCGGCCGACGAAGCGCCGACATCGTCGGAGGAGGCGCCGCAGGTCGCAACGGCGGACGAGGAGATCGAAATCTGGCGTCCGGCGCCCCGGCGCCCGCGAGCGCCGCCGCGTCCGCACGGCGCCAACCGCGAGGCGGCCTCACACGGCGGAAAGCATCGCGAACAACGCCGGCATGGCCGGCAGGAAAACCCTGCCCCGGCCGTAGCGGCGGACGCGACCGCCGCATCCGCCAGTCCGCCGCCGAGCCCCGAACCCCACCGCGGCCGCCGACCGGATCGGCGCGATGAGGAAGCGCGTCGGCGCGACAAGGGCGGCGAGGACACGCGGCCGCCGCGCGAGGAGCGCAGGCCGAACCGGGATTTCGGACCGCGCCGCGAATCACGGCCCGTTCAGGTTGATCCGGACTCGCCCTTCGCCAAGCTCGCCGCGTTGAAGCCGCTGCTTGAACGGCGCGACAAAAGAACGTAACCAACCGCCCGACCGGCGCGTTAACCGGTGCGGCCGCGAGGGCGGGCGCCAAGGGGTTCCAAAATGACGTACGTGGTTACGGACAATTGCATCAAGTGCAAGTACATGGATTGCGTCGAGGTGTGTCCCGTAGATTGTTTCTACGAGGGCGAGAACATGCTCGTCATCCATCCCGACGAATGCATTGATTGCGGCGTCTGCGAGCCGGAATGTCCGGCCGAGGCGATCAAGCCGGACACCGAGCCGAACCTCGAATCCTGGTTGAAGCTGAACGCGGACTACTCGAAGTCTTGGCCGAATATCACGATCAAGCGCGACGGTCCCGAGGACGGGAAGTCGTTCGACGGCCGTCCGAACAAACTGGCCGAGTTTTTCTCGGCCAACCCCGGCGAGGGCGATTGAACAATTCGATCGATTTTGGTCGCTCGCTTTAACCAGAACCGCCGACGGCCTCACGTCGCGGGCTCGTGGCTTTTGATTTCATCGAAAAAATGTGCTAAACAGTAGGTTAACTTATGGTCCGAGCCCTACGGCGGGTGTGCGACGTGGCGAACCCGCGCTGGGGGCGTAAAGCTCCCTCTGAGTTCGTCGCAAGCTAACGTTGCTGGAGGGCCGACTAGTCTCGCGTTCTCGGAGACCCGGCCAATGGCGGCGCGTAAAAAAGTCACAAAGAAAGCGTCCTCATCTTCCGCGAAGAGCGCCACAATTCGCTCCGCGCGAAAGGACAAGCCTGCCTCGGGTCGGAAGAAGACGGCAACAGTTACGCCGCGAACCGGCAAAACCAAGAAGGCAAAAGACAAATTGAAGACTGCGAAAGTGGCGCCGGCCGCGAAGGCCAAGGCGAAGGCGGCTGTTGTTCGGACGAAGAGCAAGGCGCCTGCCGCCAAGCCGGCGACACCCAAGCCTGCGACCGGGAAAAACCCGGCGAACGTTAAGAAAATCGAGAAGGCGGTCGTCGTAAAGAGCGAGAAGACTCAAGCGAAGAAGCCGCACATCGAAACCGTCGAGGTTTCGAAAAACGAAGTCAAGCTCGCCCCCGTCAAGGTGGTGAGCCGAGACGAAGCGGCGGGGGCCGAGCCTACGCTCAAGCGGGTAGAAACCGCTGCGGCGCCGGCGCAAACCGTGGTGAAGCCTGTCGTGACTCCGCCTGTGGCGGCGCCGGCGGTTGCGCCTCGGCCAGCCCCCGAGACCGTCGCCAAGACGGTCAAGGCCCCCGCGCCGACGAAATCCGTGGATCGTGACCTGCAAGGCGGCGAACAAAAGATCATGAAGAACAACGGAAATAAGCATGGCTTCAAACTGAACGAGTTCGTGGTCTATCCGGCGCATGGCGTCGGGCAGATCGTGTCGATGGAGGAACAGGAAGTGGCCGGTTTCCGGCTCGAACTGTTCGTCATCAACTTCGTGAAGGACAAGATGACGCTTCGAGTCCCCACCTCGAAGGTGACGGGCGTGGGCATGCGCAAGCTGTCCGACCCGGAGCAGGCGCGACGCTCTCTGGAAATCCTGACCGGCCGGGCGCGCATCAAGCGCACCATGTGGTCGCGTCGGGCGCAGGAGTACGAGGCGAAGATCAACTCCGGCGACATCAACGCGATCGCCGAGGTGGTGCGCGACCTCTATCGTTCGGAGGCGCAGCCCGAGCAGTCCTACTCTGAGCGGCAGCTCTATGAGGCCGCGCTCGACAGGATGATGCGTGAGATCGCCGCTGTGCAGAAGATCAGCGAGACCGAAACTCTGAAGCTGATCGACACGCAGCTTCGCAAGAACCAGAAGCGCTTGGGCGCCAAGCCCGAGGGCGCCGAGGGCGCCGAGGGCGAGGAAGCCGGCATCGAGGAAGCCGCCTGAACGGGCGTTTCCGCGCGCGAGAAAATCAGGCGCCGACCCGGTTTCGGGGCGGCGCCTTTTTCTTTTGATCTCACGGCCTTGCGATGAAGGCGATCGCCTCCCGTTTCCAAACGCTGGCGGGGCGCGTTCGCCTGGGAATCCGGGCCAGCGCCGCGGCGCGGGTCGCGGTAGCCATTCCCGTCGGCGCATTGGCGGGCGCCTGCGTGATCGCGATGACGAAGATCGCCGAACTTGCACATGTCGCGATCTACGGCATCCCCTTCGACGAGCGCCTCAGCGCGCAGGCGCACGTGTCGTTCTTCGCGGCGCTCGCCGCGCTCTGCGCGGGCGGCCTCGTTCTCGGCCTGGTCGACGCCTGGCGGCGGCGACGCCGCGCCCCGCCGTCCGTCGACCCGGTGGAGGCCAACGCGCTGCACGGGGGCCGGCTTTCGTTTCGCGATAGCCTGCTTGTGGTATTCCAAACGGTTCTGTCGAACGGCGTCGGCGCTTCGGTGGGCTTGGAGGCCGGCTATGCGCAGATCGGCGCGGCGATCGCCTCCCGCGTGGGGCTCGCGCTGCGCTTGCGCCGCGAGGATCTCCGCACGCTGGTCGGCTGCGGCGCGGCCGGCGCCATGTCGGCGGCGTTCGGCGCGCCGCTGACAGGCGCCTTCTATGCCTTTGAACTCGTTATTGGCGCCTATTCTTTAGGCAACGCGGCGCCTGTCCTGACGGCGGCCGTCGCGGGCCGCCTTACGGTTCACGTGCTCGGCGGCGCACCCTATTTGATTGAGGCGCCGGCGGTGCTGCCGCTGGGCGTGTCCCAGCATGTCGCGCTGATCCTGCTGGGGCTGATATCGGCGCTGCTTGGGGTCGCGGCCATGCGGGGCGCCGCCGTGCTCGAGCGTCTCGTCCGGGCGAGCCCGCTGCCGCCCTGGACGCGGCCCGTGGCCGGCGGGGTGTTGCTCGCAGTGCTCGCGACGCTGACGCCGCAGGCGCTCGGCGCCGGACACGGCGCGCTGTCGCTCGACATTCCCCGCGCGATGTCGTGGAGCCTGCTGGTCGCGCTCATCGGTCTCAAGCTGACCGCCAGCCTCACCTCGCTGGCCTTCGGGTTTCGCGGCGGGCTGTTCTTCGCGTCGCTGTTCGTCGGCGGTTTGCTCGGCAAGCTCTACGCGATCGCCGTTGCCTATGCCGCGCCGGGGCTCGACCTGGATTCGACGGCCTGCCTGTTCGCGGGGATGGCGACGCTGGGAACGACGATCGTCGGCGGCCCGCTGACCATGGCGTTTCTGGTGCTGGAGAGCTCCAGCGACATGCGGGTCGCGGGTCCGGTGCTCGCCGCCTGCATCGCCAGCCAGCTCACCGTGCGGGCGATTTTCGGCTATTCGTTCTCGACCTGGCGGCTGCACTTGCGCGGCGAGGACATTTCCGGCGCACAGGACGTCGGCTGGCTGCGCACCTTGATCGTCGCCCGGTTGATGGACGCCAAGCCGCGCACCATGCCCGCCGACGCGACGCTCGCCGCCTTCCGGCTCGCCCATCCGCTCGGCAGCGCCCACTTCGTGGCGCTGGTCGACGGCCGAGGCCAGCTACGCCGGCCTGGTAGCGACGCCAGAGGCGCACGCGTCTGGCGAGGAGGCCGACCCTGTCTCCTCGCTGGCGCGACTCGCCGACGCGGCGCTACGGCCGGAGCAAAACATCCGCGACGCGATGGACGCGTTTCAAGCAAACGAATCAGAGGTGCTGGCCGTCGCCGATGCGAAAGGCCTGCTGGTCGGGACTTTGAGCGAAGCCTACGCCGCGCGGCGATACGCCGCAGCGGTGGATGTGGCGGTTCGCGGGGTTCTCGGCGGCGCTTGAACGGCCTGTGAGCGTTGGAATTGTCGTATTTCGGCCACGCTCCACAGGATTGGCTCACCCCTTGCTTAAGTCCTAACCAAAGGGTCTTGCACCAAGCCCGACTTTGCGTTTTCCTGGGTCAAACGGCGCGTCGACCTGGTGTTGAAAAGGTCCGCTGAACGTATGGCCGCTTAGCCGAATCGCCAAGGCCGCTGTCACCAGGGCCAAGCCGAGCGGGCCGCTAACGAACATAAATGCGTCCTACGTTGCCTGTCTCAGTTCGGGACAAAGTTTAACCTTTTATTAGGTATTCAATCTCACGTTGAATTCAGGAGAAGGATAACTACCATTCCGGAGCATGAGATGAGCGCCATGGCGGCTACGACTTTTGCTACCTCTTCGACCTCGAGCACGCGCAGCGAAAGCAAAAGCGGCAACGTGTTTGGTCTGTTCTCCGCGGCCTATTCGCGAGAACGACGGGTGACGATGAGCCTCTCGGAATATCTGGAAGGCTGCCGCGACGACCCCTCGATGTACTCAAGCGCCGCCGAGCGCATGATTGAGGCGATCGGCGAACCAAAGATCATCGACACCAGCAAAGATTCGCGGCTCGGCCGCGTGTTCCTCAACCGCACGATCAAGATCTATCCAACCATGACCGGGTTCTTCGGCATGGAGGATACGATCCAGCGCGTCGTCAGCTATTTCCAGCACGCCGCGCAGGGTCTCGAAGAGCGCAAACAGATACTTTATCTGTTGGGGCCGGTTGGCGGCGGTAAGTCCTCGCTCGCCGAACGGCTGAAGGCGCTGATGGAGACACAGCCGATCTATGTGTTGGCGGTCGGCGACGAGCTGAGCCCGGTGTTCGAATCGCCGCTTGGTTTGTTCCGTCCTGAAACAATGGGCGCCATGCTGGAGCGTCAATATCAGATCCCCGCGCGCCGGTTGACCGGCATCTGCTCGCCCTGGGCAGCCAAGCGGCTCGACGAACTCGACGGCGACATCTCCAAATTCTCCGTCGTCAAGGTCTATCCCTCCAAGCTGCGTCAGATCGGCGTCGCCAAGACGGAGCCCGGCGACGAGAACAACCAGGACATCTCCGCGCTGGTCGGCAAGGTCGACATCCGCAAGCTGGAGACGTTCTCGCAGCACGATCCCGACGCCTACAGCTACTCGGGCGGCCTCAACCGCACGACGCAAGGCCTGCTCGAATTCGTGGAAATGTTCAAGGCGCCGATCAAGGTGCTGCATCCGTTGCTGACCGCGACGCAGGAGGGCAACTACGCCGGCACAGAGAATCTCGGCGCCCTGCCTTACCAAGGCGTGATCCTCGCCCATTCCAACGAATCGGAATGGGAGGTGTTCAAGAACAACAAGAACAATGAGGCGTTCCTCGACCGTATCTGCGTGGTCAAGGTGCCCTATTGCTCGCGCATGACGGAAGAAGCGCAGATCTACCACAAGCTTCTGGAGGGCAGCGATCTCGCCACCGCGATCTGCGCGCCGGAGGTCTTGGAGATTCTCGCGCGCTTCTGCGTATTGTCACGCTTGAAGGAGCATCAGAACTCGCCCATCTATTCGAAGATGCGCGTCTACAACGGCGACAATCTGAAGGACACCGACCCGAAGGCGAAGTCGATCCAGGAGTACCGCGAGGCGGCGGGCGTCTCCGAGGGTATGAACGGGATCTCGACCCGCTTCGCCTTCAAGGTGCTGTCTGAGACATTCAACTACGACAACGAGGAGATTGCCGCAGACCCCGTGCATCTGATGTATGTTCTCGAACAATCCATCAAGCGCGAGCAGTTTCCGAAGGAGACCGAGGATCGGTATCTGGACTTCATCAAATCGCTGCTGGCGCCGCGCTATGCGGAGTTCATCGGTCGCGAGATTCAGAAGGCCTACATCGAATCCTACAGCGAATACGGACAGAACCTGTTCAATCGCTACATCGCCTACGCCGACGCGTGGATTGAAGAGCAAGACTACAAAGACGCCGACACCGGCCAGGTGTTTGATCGCAAAATCCTCGATACCGAGCTTTCCAAGATCGAGAAGCCGGCCGGCATCGCCAATCCCAAGGATTTCCGCAACGAGATCGTGAAGTTCGCGCTGCGCGCGCGGGCCAACAATGCGGGCAAAAATCCTTCGTGGACGTCCTACGAAAAGATCCGAGAGGTCATCGAAAAGCGTATGTTCTCTCAGGTTGAAGAGCTTCTGCCGGTCATCAGTTTCGGGGCCAAGCAAGACACGAAGACCGAGAAGCAGCATACCGAGTTCCTCGAGCGGATGCGGTCTCGCGGTTACACGGAACGTCAGGTTCGCCGGCTGGTTGAGTGGTACATGCGCGTCAACAAGGCCGGGTGAGGCGCCGCAAGGACAAACGATGCCCCAGTTCATCGACCGCCGGCTAAACCCGCGAGACAAAAGTCTCGGAAACCGCATGCGCTTCCTGAAAAGGACGCGCGCGCGGATCAAAGAAGCGGTCGACAAGGCGGTTCGAGAACGCACGATAGGAGATGCGGCGAAAGGCGGATCGGTCTCGATCCCAAGCGATGGCATCAACGAACCGATGTTCCACGATTCCGACGCCGGCGGCGATCGGCAGCGGGTGTTGCCGGGCAACAAAGAGTTCGTGTCCGGCGACCGCATCGATAAGCCGAAGGGCGGTCAAGGCGGACGCGGCCGTAAGGGCGCCGATGACGGCGACGGCGAGGATGATTTCACCTTCGCGCTGTCCGAGAGCGAATTCCTCGACCTGTTGTTCGAGGATCTGGAGCTGCCGGATCTGATCAAGGCGTCGTTGAAGGACGCCAAGCTCTCTGAGCAGCGGCGCGCCGGCTATTCGGCCGACGGCTTGATCCCCAATCTCAACGTGCTGCGAACGATGCGGCAGAGCCTCGGCCGCCGGTTGGCGCTGCGCCGTCCGAGCCGCAGCGAAGTCGAGCGGGTTGAGGCGCGGCTGAAGGAGATCGCCGACCCGCCGGAAACCGAAGAGCTGCGTGAAGAGCAGTTGCGCCTGCGTGAGGAGTTGAAGCGGCTCAAGCGGCTGCAGCACGCGATCCCGTTCATTGACCCGATCGACGTGCGCTATAACCGCTTCACGCGCGTCACCGTGCCGCGGGCCAAGGCGGTGATGTTCTGCCTGATGGACGTCTCCGCCTCGATGGGCGAGCGCGAAAAGGATCTCGCCAAGCGCTTCTTCATCCTGCTGCACCTGTTCCTGAAGCGCAAATACGAGCGCGTCGACGTCGTGTTCATCCGTCACACGCACGAAGCCAAAGAGGTCGACGAGCACGAGTTCTTCTACGGCCGCGAGACGGGCGGCACGGTGGTCAGTTCGGCGCTGGAGGAGATGGTCGAGATCCGCGACAAGCGGTATTCGCCGGCGGAATGGAACATCTATTGCGCCGAGGCTTCCGATGGCGACAATTCCGGCGGCGACACCGATCATTGCATCGATCTGCTGAACGACGAGATTTTGCCCTCGACGCAATATTTCGCCTACATCGAAATCGCCGATCGCGACATCTCCTCGCACTGGAGCGGCGGCAATTCGAAGGAGCTCTGGCGCGGCTACGCTTCGCTCGCGGAATCGACGCCGAACTTCGCGATGCGCAAGGTCTCCAACCCCGCCGATATTTATCCTGTCTTCCGCGAATTGTTCGCGCGTCAGCGTGAGAAGGGAGCGTCGACATGACTGAGAGCCTCGTACGCCGGCCTCGCACCGCCCAGCCGCTGTTCGAGGGCGCCGAGTGGGATTTCCCGCTCATGCAGGAAGTCTACGAAGCCGTTAAAGACATTGCGCTCAACGACCTCGGCCTCGACGTATTTCCCAATCAGATCGAGGTCATTTCCGCGGAGCAGATGCTCGACGCCTACTCCTCCGTCGGCATGCCGCTGATGTATTCGCATTGGTCGTTCGGTAAGCGTTTCGTGCGCGACGAGATGATGTACCGAAAGGGCTATCAGGCGCTCGCCTACGAGATCGTCATCAACTCGAACCCGTGCATCAGCTACTACATGGAAGAAAATTCCATGGCGATGCAAACGCTGGTGCTGGCGCACGCGGCGTTCGGGCACAATCATTTCTTCAAGAACAATTATCTGTTCCAGCAATGGACTGACCCGAACGGCATCCTCGACTACCTCGAATTCGCCAAGCGCTATGTCGCGGAATGCGAGGAGAAGCATGGTCAGGAAGCGGTCGAGTCGGTGCTCGACGCCGCGCACGCGTTGCAGAACCAGAGCGTGTTTCGCTATCGCCGCGCCACCAAGCTGAAACTGTCTGAATACGAAGCGCGCCATCGCGAGCGGCTCGCCAACGCGGAGGCGAGCTACAGCGATCTGTGGCGCACGGTGCCGAGATCACGGAAGAACAAGGAGCCGACGCTGGCGGAGAAGGAAGCCGCCGAGCGCATGCTGCGCCATCGGCTGCCCGAGGAAAACCTGCTGTATTTCCTCGAAAAGAACAGCCCGAGCCTGCATTCGTGGCAGCGCGAGCTGCTGCGCATCGTGCGTAACGTCGCGCAATATTTCTATCCGCAGCGTCAGACCAAGCTGATGAACGAGGGCTGCGCGACCTTCGTGCATTATCACATCGTCAACGAACTCTATGATCGCGGCCTGATCTCCGAGGGCGCGCTGATGGAGATCCTGCACAGCCACAGCAACGTCGTCTTCCAGACCGACTTCGACAATCCGCATCACGGCGGCATCAACCCTTACGCGCTGGGCTTTGCGATGATGCAGGATATCCAGCGCATCTGCGTCGCTCCCACCGAGGAGGACCGCGAGTGGTTCCCCGACATTGCGGGCTGCGAGGATTGGCGCAGCGCCCTGCGGGAGATCTGGGCCAACTATCGCGACGAATCGTTCATCCGCCAATATTTGAGCCCGCACCTGATGCGCAAGTTCAAGCTGTTCGTGCTGGGCGACAAGGCCGCCGATGCCGAATACGCGATCGAAGCCATCCACGACGCCGAGGGCTACCGCCGCGTGCGCAACGCGCTGGCGGACACCTACGACGTCGGCCAGCGCGATCCTGACATTCAGGTTGTCGACGTCGATCTGCTCGGCGACCGCAAGCTGATCCTCACGCACAAGCGCCGCAACAAAGTGCCGCTGGCCGAGGGCGACCGTGACAAGGTCATGCGCCACGTCAAGCGGCTGTGGGGCTACGACGCGTTGCTGCAAGAGGAAGACGCCGAGGGGTAAGCCGCGGCGTGCCAATCGACCTCATCTGCCTCGACGCCGACGACACGCTCTGGGGCCACGAAGGTTATTTCAAGCGAAGCGGCGCGCCGCTACCACGACGCTGCTGGCGCCGTTTGCCGCCTCAGCGGAGACGCAGGCGCGGATGGATGAGGCGGAGGAACGCAACCTCCACATCTACGGCTACGGCGTCAAAGGTTTTACCCTCTCCATGATGGAGACGGCGCTAGAGATCGCCGGCGACGATTTGCCCGCCGCGACGGTACGGGCGAATCCTCGAGATCGGCCGCGATCTGATGCGGCATCCCATCGAGCTTTTGCCTGGCGTGCGCGAAACGTTACCGCAGTTGGCGGCCCACTCGCGATTGGTTCTGGTCACGAAGGGCGATTTATTTCATCAGGAATCGAAGCTTGCCGCCTCGGGTCTCGGCGATCATTTCGCGGGCGTCGAGATCGTCAGCGAGAAGCGGGCGGAGACCTATACGAAGATATTCGCGCGCTATGCCGTGAGCGCGGAGCGCGCGGTGATGGTGGGCAACTCGCTGCGTTCGGATGTTTGGCCGGCGCTGCAAGCCGGCGCCTGGGCTGTGTACATTCCTAGCGAATTCGAGTGGGCGCGCGAGCATGCGGAGGCCCCGGCGGGTGAGCAACGGTTCCAGAGGCTCGCCTCATTCGCTGAACTGCCAGGCTGGCTCGCGGGGTTCTAGCCGCTGTCTGGGACCGCGCGCGTCTCCGCGCTCTTACCGGCGTCCTGCCGGCCAAAAGCGCGCGAGACGCGCGCGGTCCCAGGAAGCGCTCTGACATTCGAATTTGTTCTTGTTATGTTCTGACACGAACGCTACCAATTGCGCCTATGCCGCCTGACGCCCCCTTACTGCCAGCCAAAGCCGAAGACATCGCCGACGCGCTCGCCTTCGCTCTGCGCTACAGCGGCCGCAAGCGCGTGCACGATTCCGCGGAGATCATGGCCACGATCGTCGCCAAGCGGCTCGTCGAGCATCTCGAGCGCTGTGGCTTCGTGGTGATGCAGAAGCCGCCAATCCCCGGCAGCGCAGCTCCGCAGGGAGGCTCCTCTCCCCATCCCACCCCACAACAAACGCGGAATGCCGCCGATCGGGCCTGAAAAGGCGCCAGCCGAATTGAACGCCAGACTTTCGAGACAATCTTCTGTGATGGTTGCGCCAAGGCATACTTTTGAGCGTTCAGAATTCGGATGAAGCGCTTCCCCGCTCGAGTATGCCGAAATGCCGAAATTTCTGTTCAGCATTGCCGGAGAGGCGCGCAATGCGTTTCCGGTCGATTTGCCAGATCGCAAATCCGTGCGCGGCGAAGCAATTCGCGCCGCTGGGGAGATTTTGAGGGATATCGACGGGGCGCTCAAAAAAAAGGAGTGGCGGATGGTCGTTAGAGACGAGAGCGGCGAACAGGTGTTAGAACTTCTATTTTCCGTTAAGGAATAAGAGTCGCGATGACCGGCAATGTCGCAAGGGCGCCCCTTTCGCAACAACCCTTGCACGCCCTGCTGGCGAAGAAACTTCAAAGCTACGATGTCGTTTCCGAGCGGGAACTCGGCGTCCTCGAACACGCGATCCGGGGGACGAAGTCGTTCGCGGCCGGACAGGACCTCGTAAGTATCGACGATCGGCCTTCGTCCAGCACCATACTCATCGAGGGGTGGGCCGCCCGGAGCAAAACAGTCGAGGATGGGGCGCGCCAGATCACCTCTATCCACATTCCCGGGGATTTCGTCGACCTCCACGGCTTCCTGCTGCACAAGTTGGATCATAACGTCGTCGCTTTGACGCCCTGTCGAATTGCCGCCGTTCCGCACGAAAATCTTCGCCTGATTTCGGAGCAGCACCCACACCTGACCAGATTGCTCTGGTTGAACACGCTGGTCGACGCGGCGATACATCGGAATTGGATGGTTGCGATGGGTCGCCTGCCGGCTGCGAGCCGCGTGGCGCAGCTCGTTTGCGAGCTTTATGTCAGGCTCGAAGCGGTCGATCTTGCCAAGGACTACGAATTCGAATTTCCGCTTACCCAGCCTGTCGTGGCCGACGCGCTGGGGCTCTCCGTGGTGCATGTGGCTCGAACACTCCGGGAAATCCGCGGCGAAGAGCTCATCACTTGGCGAACGGGGACGGTGAAAATCCTGGATTGGGACCGCCTCGTCGAATTTTCGCAATTCGATCCGACTTATCTCTCGCTCATGCAAGAGCCGAGATAAGCTTCAGGCCGGCGTTGATGCAGCGCCCGCGCGCTCGCAAAACCCACCCATCATCCGCGGCGCTAGCTATGCCCTGCGGCGATTAATCCGCGGGGCGCAACTTATCGTAGAGCGCCTTGACGGTTCCGTAGCACTCGCATGCGGCCTCCATCATTCCATCCGAATTTATAATCTTGATTCGACCGCGAGAATAGCGAATGAGACCGGCCTGCTGAAGCGTGTTGGCGACGATCGAGACGCTGGTGCGCTGTACGCCAAGCATCTGGCCGAGAAATTCTTGGGTCAGCATCAAGTCATCGCCGCCGGATAGATCGCGCGCCCGCAGCAACCAACGCGACAAGCGCGCCTCCACGGTATGGGAGGCGTTGCAGGCGGCCGATTGCAGCGCTTGCGCGAAGAGGGCCTGTTCGTGCCGAATAAGCAAGGTGCGCAGCGGCGGACTCTGGTCAGCAGCTTGCCGAAGTTGCGGAACGCCGAGAATGGACGTGAAGCCCGGCAATTGTACGATAGCTTCGTTCAGCGCAATCCCGCCGTCGAGCGCGGTTGACCCACCAAAGACGCTGTCGGCGCCAACCATGGCCACTTCAACGGTTTGACCTTCGGCAAGTCTGACGACGAGGGAGATGATGCCGCTGTGTGGAAAATAGATATGTTTGAGCGCCTCGCCGACTCTGACCAGCACGGATTGATGCGTCAGTTCGACTGTTTGGAGATGGGGACGGATCAACTCAAAATCCGCGGCCGGCAAAGACGCCAAAACTTGATTCGGAGGACGAGTGTTCGAATCCAAGGTGCGCTCCTGCCGGCAAGGCGGGAGCACGGAAACCGTCTCTCAGTCTTCAGCGCCTCCGAGGTCGTGGCCGAAGATGCCGCAGTGGTGAGGCAAATTTCTACAGCCCGCAAGAGCAAATCAGCGAATTTGGAAATAAATCTTAGATAGCGTCCCTATGTTAGGTATCAGACAGACAGCTATACCCGTTTCGACTTCTGCTGCGTACTTGCGGCGCTTTCGTTGATGCGAGGAGTTTTCGGGATGCCGTTCTCCGCGTACGATTCTGGACGCTATTCGTTTGCTTTCCGCCGTGATGTCTGATGCGTTGGAAACTGCCGGGAAGTCTGTAAACCGGCCGCTCGGCGAAATTGAAAGAGCCGATTTAAGCAAACGGATCGCCGAGAATTTGATGACGGTGTTCGACAGCGGAGAGCGGGACCCCTCCGCGCTTAAGCGCGCTGCGTTCGAGGGAATTTCCGTAGCGCCGAAGCCGTGAGCAGAGTTCCCCCGCGGTGTCCGGCTACGCGATCTTGGGCCAAGAAGCCGGCCATCGGCGTCGTATCGGGTGTGCGTTTTCGACGAGCGCAATCGGACTTTCCGTCCAGCGCGCTTCATCGAGGCGATCGGCGACGAGAAGGGGATCGAAATAACAACCAGGCTATTTGACGGGCGCGCAATCCAACCGTGGCGCCGGCCCCGCCTCGCCGCACACCGCGCAGGCCAAGTGTGCCGGGCTTATGCGACGTTACTGCTCAGGCTGCGATGAATCCGGCGAGGTTCTTTGGCCATCTCCGTCCTTTTTTGATTTGGTTTTTTCTGCGTGTTCGAACTTGGCGGTTTGACCGCTCTCTGTCGACCGGGAACGCTTCATCGATCGCCGTCTAACAAACCGCGGCTTGTTGGTCTGCGGGTCGGACTTACATTCGCGCTGCTGCGCGGTGAACGCGTATGCAGCGAAAATGAACGTAAAAACGGCAATAGGCTTGGCCATGGCCCCCGCCTGTTTGTGATTATCTGGATATTAATTCAAATCGTTCGCGAGCGCAATTGACATTGCGTGGAGTTATTGCAATGTACAGCAACCCATTACAATGGTTCGCCGATATATAAATGCACAATGACAGTAGAAAGAAATTCTATCCGGTCCGTGAATCTGGAGTATTGTAAGCTAATGCTTTGGCGAGAGGTAATTTCCGAATCGCCCTGCCCCTCGTCTTGAGAGATTTTGAAACCTGCAAACTCTCAATAGGTACGTGCAGCAACTCGGAAAATCTATGAAGACTTGCAAGATGCGTGCAAGATGCGGAAATGATATCATACCTGTGAAGATGAGATGGCTTCATAGAACTCATGAAGGAACCTCCAGCCAAGCGGTTTGCGAACGTTGCAGACCAGTTACGCTATCACGCTGAAATGAGTACGACAGTTCGGTACCCGACACAGCAAGTGATTTGCGTTAGAAATTACCAAAACCTTGATAGGTTGCGCAAGAGCGTCAGTTGCGGTTTCCACAAAAGTGGAAAAATCACGTAGATGTTACCGATTTCCGATTCCGGTCGGGAAATGACCCTTGCAACGCTCCGGAAGTCGATTTGCGCATGCATTGATCTAAGGTCTGTATACTTGGAGCCTTGAACCGCTGCTATCGAGTCCGCTCATCAGCGCGCCAGGCGGCAGTTCCCGAGCTCCAGCCGCCAAGGCGAACGGCGCGGAACTTCGAATTGGGCTCGCTAGCTAGCAAGCTTCTCTGGGGAGGCGCGCCTTTCATAGCGTCTCCGCGCAAACGAGGGGTCCCAGACCGCGTTGACGCCGCGCACGCGCGCCCGCAAAACCGACCCATGATCCGCGGCATATTCCTGCTTCTGTTTTGCCAACTCGTCGGCGAGGTCCTCGCGCGAACGTTGAGCCTGCCGGCGCCGGGGCCGGTCATCGGCCTGGCCTTACTTACGGCCGGCCTCGCCTTCTGGTCGCGCCGCCGCCCTGCGCCCGACGTCGACGCGACCGACGTCGGCAAAGCCGCCAACGTCCTGCTCGCTTCGCTATCCCTGCTGTTCGTGCCGGCGGGCGTCGGCGTCGTGCAATATTTCGATCTGCTGGCGCGCTACGGCGTCGCGCTCGGCGTCTCGCTGATCGTCTCGACCTTGGCGACGCTGCTCGTCACCGTCGGCGTGTTTCTCTGGGTCAAACGGCTCGCGGGGGCGGACGCGTGAACTGGCGGCTCTGGGTCTATCTGCAGACGACGCCGCTATTCTGGCTGACGGCGACGCTCGGCGCTTATCTGGTGGCGGATCGTCTCTCGATCGCGGCGCGCCGTCACCCGCTGGTCAATCCCGTGCTGATCTCGGTCGCGCTCGTCGCCGTGCTGCTGCGCATCTCCGACACGCCCTACAAGACCTATTTCGAGGGCGCGCAATTCGTGCATTTTCTGCTGGGCCCAGCAACGGTGGCGCTCGGCGTCCCGCTCTACAAGAACCTCGCTCTGGTGCGGCGGAACCTGATCCCGATGGCGGCGGCGCTCATCGTCGGCGCGGTCGTCGCGATCGTCAGCTCGGTCGCAATCGCCGCCGCGCTCGGCGCGCCGCGCGAGGCGCTGATCTCGCTGGCGCCGAAGTCGGTGACGGCGGGCGTGGCGATGGCGGTGACCGAAAAGCTCGGCGGCCTGCCGCCGCTGACCGCCGTGCTGGTCATCCTCACCGGCGTCACCGGCGCCGTCGTAGTGACGCCGCTGATGAACGCGCTGGGAATACGCGACTACGCCGCGCGCGGCTTTGCGGCGGGGCTCGCCTCGCACGGCATCGGCACGGCGCGCGCGTTCGTCGTCGATCCGGTGGCGGGCGTGTTCGCCGGCGTGGCGATGGGGCTCAACGCGGTGGTGACGCCGGCGCTCGTTCCGCTTATCCTGCCCTGGCTCGTGCCCTGATGCGGAGGCCCTCATGTCGCGCTTGCTCGAAGACGTCCGCGCGCGCCTCGCGTCGATCGAGGCGGACGGGCTCTATAAACGCGAACGGTTGATCGAGGGGCCGCAGGGCGGGCGCATCCGCGTCGCCGGGCGCGAGATGGTCAATCTCTGCGCCAACAACTATCTGGGCCTGGCCGATCACCCGAGGATCGTCGCCGCCGCGCACGAGGCGCTGGAGACGTTCGGGTTCGGCATGGCCTCGGTGCGTTTCATCTGCGGCGCTCAGACGCAGCACCGCGACCTCGAACGCGAGATCGCCGCGCATCTCGATCAAGACGACGCGATCCTGTTCGCCGCCTGTTTCGACGCCAACGGCGGCGTGTTCGAGCCGCTGCTGGAAGAAAGCGACGCGATCATTTCGGATGCGCTCAATCACGCCTCGATCATCGACGGCGTGCGGCTCTGCAAAGCGCGGCGCTATCGCTACGCCAATTCCGATATGGATGAGCTGGAGCAGCGGTTGAAAGAGGCGGACGCCGCGGGGGCGCGCTTCAAGTTGATCGTCACCGACGGCGTGTTCTCGATGGACGGCTATGTCGCCAAGCTGAAGGAGATCCGCGCGCTGGCGGATCGCTACGACGCGCTGGTGCTGGTCGACGAATGTCACGCAACGGGGCATTTGGGGCCGCACGGCAAGGGGACGCCGGCGCTGACGGGCGGCCGCGTCGACATCGTGACAGGGACCTTCGGCAAGACGCTGGGCGGAGCGATGGGCGGGTTCGTGGCTGCAGCGCAGCCGATCGTCGATCTGCTGCGGCAAAGGGCGCGGCCTTATCTGTTCTCCAACTCGCTGGCGCCGGCGGTGGTCGCGGGGTCTCGGGAAGCGCTGAGGATCGCCATCGCCGCCGACGATCTGCGCGAACGATTGAGCGCGCACACGCGCCGCTTTCGCCAGGGGCTGACGGCGGCGGGGTTTACGGTGCTCGATGGCGAGACGCCGATCATCCCGGTGATGCTGGGCGAGGCGCGCGCCGCGCAGGACATGGCGGCGGCGCTGGACAAGCGCGGGGTCTACGTCGCGGGCTTCTTCTATCCCGTCGTGCCGAAAGGTCGCGCCCGCATCCGCACGCAGATGTCGGCGGCGCTGAGCGAGGCGGATGTCGATTTCGCGATCGAGGCCTTCAAGGCGGCGGGGCGGGAGCTGGGGCTTGTTTGATACCGCGGCGTCGCACGCATACCTCCGTCATTGCGAGCGCAGCGAAGCAATCCAGCCTCGCGGCGCTCGCCGGTTGGCTGTGCCTGGCGCAAACGGCGCTGCCTCATCCGGCGCCCTTGTTTTTTGACCCCAGCGCTGGATTGCTTCGCTTCGCTCGCAATGACGGTTTCCACAAACAAAGGTCCGGCCGATGAAAGCGCTGGTGAAGTCCAAATCGGAGCCCGGCATCTGGCTGGAAGATGTGCCCGTCCCTGCGCCAGGCCCGGATGACGTCATCGTCAACGTGCGCAAGACCGGCATCTGTGGCACCGACATCCATATCTACAACTGGGACGAATGGGCGAAGCGCACCGTGCCGGTTCCCATGGTGGTCGGGCACGAATTCGCCGGCGTCATCGCCGAACTCGGCAGCCATGTGCGCGGACTCGAGATCGGTCAGCGTGTGTCCGGCGAGGGCCATGTCATCGGCATGCACAGTCGCGCCGCGCGCGGCGGGCGCTTTCACATGGACCCGGAAACGCGCGGCGTCGGCGTCAACATCCCCGGCGCTTTCGCCGAATATGTGAAAATCCCCGCCTTCAACATCGTGCCGCTGCCTGATGACATCGACGACGAGCTCGGCGCCATTCTCGACCCGCTCGGCAATGCGGTTCACACCGCGCTCGCCTTCGATCTCGTCGGCGAGGACGTGCTGATCACCGGCGCCGGGCCGATCGGCATCATGGCCGGGGCGATCGCGCGGCATGTCGGGGCGCGGCATGTCGTGATCACCGACATCAATCCGCTGCGGCTGAAACTCGCGGCCGAGGTCGCGAAGGTGACGCCGGTTGATCCGACGAAAGAGAACCTCGCCGACGTCATGCGCAAGCTCGGCATGAAAGAGGGGTTTGACATAGGTCTGGAGATGAGCGGTTCGCCCGCGGCGTTCGATACGATGGTTGATCATCTGTTGATGGGCGGGCGCATCGCCATGCTCGGCATCCCATCGAAGCCGGCGCCGGTGGATTGGACCAAGATCGTTTTCAAGCTGATGACGATCAAAGGCATCTACGGCCGGGAGATGTTCGAGACCTGGCACAAGATGATCGCGATGCTGCAAAGCGGGCTCGACGTGCGCAAGGCGATCACGCACCGCTTGCCGGCGCGCGACTTTCTGGAGGGGTTCGAGACGATGCGGACGGGGAAGTCGGGCAAGATCGTGCTCGATTGGACGCAGATTTAGTTAGCGCGCCTCGTACCCGTCATTGCGAGGAGCGAAGCGACGCGGCAATCCAGGCGGCGGCAGGCGCCCCATCCGGTTGACCGCCGATCTCACGACGCTGGATTACTTCGCTTCGCTCGCAATGACGGCACTCGGTCATTCCCGCGAAAGCGGGAATCCAGGGCTACACGACGTGCGCTTCAACGTGTTGGCCACACGACGTGCTGCGGCCCCTGGATCCCCGCGTTCGCGGGGATGACAGTCCCCCTCAAACACTCCGTCGCTTTCTCTGCCTGTACTGATCCGCGATCACCGCGGCGACGATGACGCCGCCTTTGATGATCTCCTGATAATGCGCGTCAACGTTGAGGAACGTGAACCCCGACGTCAGCACACCAAGGATCACCGCCCCAATCACCGTACCCGTCAGCCGCCCGACGCCGCCCGCGAGCGACGTTCCGCCAATCACCGCGGCCGCGATCGCGTCGAGCTCGAAGCCGACACCGACGCCCGCTTGCCCGCTGATCGCGCGCGCGGTGTGGACCACCCCGCACAGTCCGGAGAGCAGGCCGGCGATCGTGTAGACTAGCATCACATGCCGCTCGACGTTGATGCCGGACACGCGCGCGGCGAGCGGGTTGGCGCCGATCGCATAGGTGAATTTGCCGTAGCGCGTGTAGCGCAGCGCGATGTGAAACACGAAAGCGACGGCGAGGAAGATGATGACCGGCTGCCAACCGGCGCCAATCGCGGCGTAGGACTCCTCGATGTTGCCGATCGGCTCACCGTTCGTGTACCAATCCGCCACGCCGCGCGCGGACACCATCATGCCAAGCGTGGCGATGAACGGCGGGATCTTCGTCAAGGCGATCAGGCCGCCGTTGACCAGGCCGATCAGCAGCCCACAGATCAGGCCGGCGGCGACGGCAAATATGGGATTGAGGCCCGTCAGACTCGGATAGACCGCGTGCGTATAGCCCTCGCGCTGCGCCAGAGACGCGGCGATCATCGCGGTCACGCCGACGACCGAGCCCGAGGACAGATCGATGCCGCCCATGATGATGATCTGCGTGACGCCGACGGCGATGATGCCGATCTCCGCCTCCTGCAAGATCATGATCTTGATGCGCAGCAGGTTGAAGATGAAGGTCTGGCCTTCAAAGATCCAACCCAACGCCTCGAACAGCAACATCATGCCGAACATGACGCCGAGGATCGAGAACTCCGGCGGCCATCGGCGACGCGCGGCGGTCTTAGGCTCCGCTAAGGGAACGGCGGTGGTCGTGTCTGTCGCCAAGGCAGTTGTCCTTGTGTGGTGCGGCTATTTGGCCGCAAGCTCCATGATCCTGACCTGATTTGCGTCTTTGCGGTCGAGGATGCCGGTCATGCGCCCCTCGTGCATAACCAGCACGCGGTCGCTCATGCCGAGCACTTCCGGCAGCTCGGAGGAGATCATCATGACAGCGACGCCCTGGCCCGCGAGTTCGCAGATCAGCCGGTGGATCTCCGCCTTGGCGCCGACGTCGATGCCGCGCGTCGGCTCGTCGAGAATGAGAATGCGCGGCTTGGTCATCAACCAGCGGGCGATCAGCACCTTCTGCTGATTGCCGCCGGAGAGATTGATCACCGGCTCTTCGAGGTCAGGCGTGCGCACGCGCAAGCTTGTCTTCTGAGCTTGGCAGAGCCGCTCGATCTCCCGCTCCTTGACGAACCCTCCGCGGGTAAAACCTTTGCGCAGGATGGCGGCCTGCATGTTGGCCATCACGTCGAGCAGCAGGAAGCAGCCGCTTTCCTTGCGGTCCTCGGTAAGGAAACCCATGCCGACGTCCATGGCCTGGCCGGGATGTCGCATGTCGTGTTTGACGCCGTCGACGCGGATTTCCCCCGACGTCGCGGGAGTCACGCCAAACAAGGTCTCCGCGACATTGCTGCGGCCGGAGCCGACCAGGCCGGCAAAGCCGAGAATTTCGCCCTTGCGCAGATCGAAGGAAATATCGTGGAAGCGACCTTCGAGCGAGAGATTGCTGACGGAGAGAACGACGTCGCCGATCGGCACTTCGACCTTCGGAAACATCTGGGTGATCTCGCGTCCAACCATCAGGCGGATGATATCGTCGCGGGTGACGTCCTTGGCCGCGTGCTCCCCGACGAAGCGGCCGTCACGAAACACCGACACTTCATCGGCGATCTCGAACAACTCGCTCATCTTATGGGTGATGTAGACGATGCCCTTGCCCTCGGCCTTCAGCGCGCGGATGATCCTGAACAGATGCGCGACCTCGGTCTCGGTGATCGCGGAGGTCGGCTCGTCCATGATCAGCACGTCGGAATCGTAGGAGACCGCTTTCGCGATCTCGACCATCTGGCGATTGGCGACGGAGAGATCGCGCACTTCGACTTCCGGGTGGATCGGGATTTCCAGGCGATCAAACAAGGCTTGGGTGTTGCGCCGCATCGCCTTATGATCGACGAAGCCGAAGGCGTTGCGCGGCTCGCGGCGGATCCAGATGTTCTCCGCCACCGTCATCGGCCCCATCAGGTTCAATTCCTGATGGATCATCGCGATGCCATAGCGCAGCGCGTCGAGCGGCGAGGTCAGCCGGATTTCCTGGCCCTTGAGGCGGAAGGAGCCGGAGTCCGGCGTGTAGACGCCGGCGATGATCTTCATCAAGGTCGATTTGCCGGCGCCGTTCTCGCCCATCAGCGCGTGCACATGGCCGCGCTTCAGATGAAACTCGACATCGTCGAGCGCCTTCACGCCGGGAAAGGATTTGCTGACGTGCTCGACCTCGAGCAGATATTCGGCGCCCGGCACGGCGCCGCTCTGCCGCACGAGTTCCGCCGTGGATGGACTTATGCGCGCCATCGTCAGCTCCCTCCCCGTTCTCCCGCGGACCGGAAGAACATATCATCCGCGAACGCGAATAGTCGCGAACCGCTCGCTGTCATCCCCGCGAAAGCGGGGATCCAGGGGCCACCGCACGTCGTGTGGCCAACACGTTGAAGCGCACGTCGTGTAGCCCTGAATCCCCGCTTTCGCGGGGATGACAGGGAGTGCGACGTTAGTTCTTCTTGGCGAAGTTCGCCATGTTGTCTGTCGTCACGAGTTGGAAGGGAATGTAGACCTTATGGTCGACCTTCTCGCCCTTGGCGAGCTTAAGCGCGGCGTCGATCGCCCCCTGACCCTGGCCGGCGGCGTCCTGGAACACGGTGACCTTGAGATCGCCGGCCTTCATCGAGGCCAGCGCGTCCTGCGTCGCGTCGACGCCACCAACGATCGAAGCCTTGGTGTCGACGCCCGCGGCCTTCATAGCCTGGATCGCGCCGACCGCCATTTCGTCATTGTTGGAAACGACGGCGTCGAACTTGAGGCCTTTCGACAGCCAGTTGGTCATCAGGTTCTGCGCCTTGGTGCGATCCCACTCGGCGGTCTGCTCCGCGACGATCTTGATGCCATCGCAAGGCGCCTTGGAGATCACCTCATGCACATCCTTGGTGCGCTGAACGGCGGCTTGGTTGGAGAGCTGGCCCTCCATCACCACGATGTTGCCTTTGCCGCCGAGGATCTTGCAGATCTGCTGGGTCTCCAGCGTTCCGGATTCAGCTTCGTTGGAGGCGACGAACGCGGCCTTCGGCCCGAGCTTATCGATGTCGGCCGGCTCGCGGTTGACGTAGACCAGCGGCACGCCCGCGTCGGCGGCAAGCTTGGTCATCGCTTCCGTCGCCGAAGTGTCCACCGGATTGACGACGATCGCGTCGACCTTGTTGGCGATGAAATTCTGGATCTGGCTGAGCTGCTTGGAGACGTCGTTCTTGGCGTCTTCGACCTGCAGGGTCACGCCCGGCAGCGTCTTGGCGTAGTCAGTCATGCCGCTGCGCAGGACGGTGAGAAAATTGTCGTCGAACACCGCCATCGAGACACCGACCTTGGCGGCCATGGCGGGGCTGGAGAGAATGGTGGCGGCGGCGAGCGCCAGGGCGAAGCGTTTCATGTCGTTTCCTCCTCGCGGCGCCCGGTCGCGCCGTTGTTTGATGCCGGCCGCCGGACGATAGCCGGCGAGAAAATACTTCGCGCCATTGTTGCGCGAGGTCGTTCTAGCGGTTTTCGAATGGCGGTCGACCAAAGGCAAGCGCTGCCTGTTGCCGGTCCGGACGCCCCTCGAAGTCGCTCTCTTGTTCATGCGCGAGATGGCTGCCGCGCAGTCCTTATTTCGTAACATTCATTCCATTGTGGGTCAATCTCAGAATTTCTGTTCCAAAAAAACCGGACCGTACGTCGGGCCCGAGGGCCGGGCTTTGGGAATAAGGCGTAACGCGCTTTGGCGACGACTTGATTTCGTATACATTAAGCGTAATTGTATGTAAGAAAAGCAACATCTACACTTAGCGCAAACCTTTGGATACGCTAAGCAAAAATGGCGTTCATGCCTTGAGTTGTTGATTATAGCGAAAATGCTATGGCGATCTGGAACTTCCTGTGTTACGATCCGTCCGACGGCGCGCGGATGGGTTTCCACGCGTGCTACGACGCGTTGCCGCCCGGTCTGATGGCTGAGGTCGATCGGGCGTTGGATCTGCTGTCGCGGGAACGGCGATGGATCGAGCCGCTCTACAAGGAGTTGGACGGCGCTTGCGAGGGTCTCGGTGAAGTTCGTATCGATGCGCCGTCGCCAAGAACGGCTACAAAGACCTGCTTCCGAATACTCGGCTTGCCGGACAAACGTAAGCGCGCCTTTCATCTCCTTGTCGGCTTCGAAAAGATTGTCGGCGACGAATACAGAGTTGAATGTCCCAAAGCGCTTAGGCGCAAGCAGCGGGTGGTGAAAGATGGAAATCGTGCGCCGCCCTGCGAATTCCCGTAAGCTCAAGCGGCTTGCCTCAAAGCTTCAGGACAAAGCGTACCGTGACGGATATGTCGGCGCCCGCGCGCGTCGGTTTCTTGCCCATCAAATGCGGGCGCTGCGAGGCGATCTGTCGCAGGCGGAATTCGGCCGGCTCATCGACAAGCCGCAGAGCGTGGTTTCCAGATGGGAAGACCCAACCTATGGGAAAATGACGCTGGCTTCGTTGCTGGACGTCGCCGCGCGATTGGACCGAGCCTTGGTTGTTCAATTCATGGATTGGCCCAGTTTTGTGGCAATCTCCGAGGACCAAGATCCGGCGCCTCCGAGACCGTACGCTGATACGGATATCGGCGTGGCTGGCGACTACGCCGAAGCGGGGTGAAGGTCACTGATCGTTGGACCGTCGTCAGTTATGCTGAAGCGTCATTGCGAGCGAAGCGAGGCAATCCAGCGCCGTGAGATCGTCGGCAACCGGATAGGTCAGCTGCGGCCGCATGGATTGCTTCGCTTCGCTCGCAATGACGATCCTGTGGATCGTAGATGCGTTACCCGATCGTGACGCCAATTTGCTCGGCCGCCAATCGACGCGCCCAAGGCCGCGACGCATCGCGCGTCTCGCCGACGGAGAGCCCTGGTTGGTACGCGACCGGGAATTTTGGCAGCCTCGCTTCCCGTAGCGCGCGCAGCGTCGCTTCGTTGGTCACGTCGAACGACGAAAAGCCGCAACGGACCATCAACGGAATTTCGTCGAGCAGTACATCACCCACGGCGCGCAATTCGCCGGAGAAACCGTGGCGCTGGCGCAGCAGGATCGCGTAGGAGAAGGCGCGGCCGTCGCCAAACTTCTCAAAGCGCAACGCCACGAGCGGCCGGTCCACAATCTCGGTCAGCGCCGCGATCGCCTTCGGGCCCGCGGCGATCTCCACCCCAACACCCGCGCGTACGCGCAAAACATCTAACTCGCGGCGCCAACGATCGAGCGAGACGATCACAGCCCCCTGCTCAGGCAAGCTCGCGTCATCGGCGAGCTTCGTCCAACCATCCTCGACGAATGCGCCGTCGCGCCAGAGCGCCATCAGATGTTTCCTCCCGCATCCAACGTGACGCCGTGAATGCCGCACTCCTGCTTGGCGCGCCCGCGCCAGCGGCCCGAGCGCGGATCCTCGCCGGGCTGCACCCGGCTCGTGCAGGGCAGACAGCCGATCGATGGAAAACCCTTGGCGACCAGCGGATGCGGCGGGAGGTCGTGCTCTTTGATATAGTCCAACAGATCGCCGGCGCTCCAACCGACCAGCGGATTGACTTTCACCCGCGCGCCTTCGGCTTCGAACAGCGGCAAGCGCCCGCGGTCGGAGGTCTGGAAACCCTTGCGCCCCGTGATCCACGCCTCATAGGCGTCGAGCGCAACCGCCAACGGCGCCACCTTGCGGATCTCGCAGCAACGATCGGGATCGGAAGCAAACAGGAACTTCTCCGGGTCCTCCGCGGCGAGCACCGCCTCATCCGGCGCCGTGAGCACGATGTTGGTCAGACCGAGCTGCTCAACCAATTGATCGCGATAGGCGAGCGTCTCGGGAAAATGCTGGCCGGTGTCGACGAACACGATCGGCGTCGCCTTGTCGATCTCGGAGATCATGTGCAGCAGCACTACCGAGTTGGCGCCAAACGACGACACCAACGCAATGCTGCCCGAATAGAGCTCCTTGATCGCCAGACGCAGCAGGCTCTGCGCGGAGAGCCGCGCGAATCGTGTTTCGAGCCGCGAAGCGGCGATCGCGTCGCCGAACAACTTTACGTCGTGCGCGCTCATCAGATATCCGATCCGGCGCTCCTCTCGTAGAGCGCCTCCTTGAACGGGGCCATGCCGACCCGGCGGAAGGTCTGCAAGAACGGTTCGCTCGCGTCCGCGCGTTGTGTGCGATAGGTCTCGACGATCGTGTCGATCGCTTCAACCACGCGCTCCGAGCTGAAGCCGGGGCCGGTGATCTGGCCAATCGACGCCGTCTCGTCGCCGGAGCCGCCTAGCGTGATCTGGTAGGTTTCCTCGCCCGCGCGTTCGAGGCCGAGAATGCCGATGTGGCCGACGTGATGGTGGCCGCAGGCGTTAATGCAACCAGATATCTTGATCTTCAGCGGCCCGATGTCGCGCGCGCGCGCGCCGTCGCCGAAACGCTCGGCAATGCGCTGCGCCACGGGGATCGAGCGTGCGGTGGCGAGCGCGCAATAGTCGAGCCCTGGGCAAGCGATGATGTCGCTGATCTGCCCGGCGTTCGGCGTCGCCAGGCCCACCGAGGCCAGGCGATCGTAGACGGTGGGAATGTCGTCGAGCGCGACATGTGGCAGAATCAGGTTTTGCTCATGGCTGACGCGCAATTCGTCCTGCGAATATTCCTCAGCGAGATCGGCCACCGCGTCCATCTGATCAGCGGAGGCGTCGCCGGGGATCTCGCCGATTGGCTTCAACGAAACCGTCAGCACGGCGTAGCCGGCGACCTTGTGAGCAACCACGTTGGCGCGCACAAAGGCGTCGAACTTGCTGTCTTTGGCGCGGCGACGCTCGATCCGCGCGCTGGTTGTCTCGCGCGGCTCAAGCTTCGGTGGCGTAAAGAACGCGCGAATGGCGGCGATGTCGGCTTCCTGCAGCGACAGCGCGCTTTGTGCGTTGGCGGCGTATTCCGCTTCCACCGCCTCACGAAAAGGCGCTTCGCCCTTCTCGTGCACGAGGATTTTTATGCGCGCTTTGTATTTGTTGTCGCGCCGGCCCTCGAGATTGTAGACGCGCAGGATCGCGTCGACGTAGCGCATCAGATCGCGCTCGGGCAGGAAGTCGCGGATTTTCTTGGCGACGAATGGCGTGCGACCGAGGCCGCCGCCGACATAGACCGCAAAGCCCAGGTCGCCGCGCGCGTCGCGCACGATCTGCAAGCCGATGTCGTGCGCCTGGATCGCCGCGCGATCATTAGGCCCGCCGTTGACGGCGATCTTGAATTTGCGTGGCAGGAACGAGAATTCCGGGTGCTGCGATGACCATTGCCGCAGGATTTCGCAGTAAGGTCTCGGGTCAGCGATCTCATCGGCCGCCGCGCCGGCGAAATGGTCGGCGGTGACGTTGCGGATGCAATTGCCGGAGGTCTGGATCGCATGCATCTCGACGCTGGCGAGATCGGCGAGAATGTCGGGCGTGTCCTGCAGCTTCGGCCAGTTGTACTGCAGGTTCTGCCGCGTCGTGAAGTGGCCATAGCCGCGATCGTATTTGCGCGCGATCTCCGCCAGCTTGCGCAGTTGCACGGAATTGAGCGTGCCGTAGGGCACGGCGACGCGCAGCATATAGGCGTGCAACTGCAGATAGAGCCCGTTCATCAGCCGATGTGGACGGAACTGCTCCTCGGTCAGTTCGCCGGTCAGGCGGCGAGCGACCTGATCGCGGAACTGCTCGACACGCGCGGCGACGAAGTCGGCGTCGAATTGGTCATAACGGTACATGAACCTATCCTTCAGCCGCGCTGGGCCACGGTCGGCGCGAAGCCCTCAGCCTGTTTGCCGAGGTCAGTGCGCACCGTCGGGCCGGTGGCGCGGATCCGCTCGCGCAACGCCTTCGGGGCCAGATGGCCCGCGCGCAGCTCGAGTTCAATGGGGTAAGGGTCGACGACGAGGTTCGCGTCGACCGCCGCCGCGGCTTGCGCGAGCGCCTGCGCTTTCGCTGCCGCGTCTTCGAGGACCGTTGCGCGATGAAAATCCTCCGTCCACCCGGCCTGCGCATCGAGAAAAACGACGAGGCCGTCGGGCAAGCGGTTGGCGGTGATCATTTCCTGCATGGCGCTCTCCGCGTCTCCTGGGAGCCGCTCCCATTTCCCTGATTAGAAATGCAAAAAGCTTCGTCGTGAGAGGTATATAGGCTAAATCACATGGTTATTCTATGGGAATATTTTCAATGCATTTTAGAAATGTATAATAAGAAATTGCGTTCAAGTTTCGTTGACAGGCTCACGTTGACTTAACGCCAGCTGGACGTCGTTGCGAGTCGCGATAGTCGATGATCACGCGCCGGCTTCAAGAATATCAATTTCGGCCAGAACGACTGCGAGTAGGGGCGGCAAATGGTCGTGCACTGTCCGCCACACATAGGATTCCGCGACATTGTCGTACTTGTGTCGATAGAAATTGCCGACGTCTCGAATGTCGCGCCAGGGCGTCGCCGGATGACGTGCGCGTAAATCCTCCGGCAAGCGCTTGCTGGCCTCTGAAATAATTTCGATGGCCCGCGTCACGGCATAAACATCCCGCCGGGACGCAGCAAAAGAGGCGTAATCCAGCCCCGCAACGAACTCTCGCGCGAGAATGATGTTATCGCGGATGTCATACAGTGCGTTGTGGAAGGGTTCAGAAGGCATAAACCGCATCGCGCTGGGCGGACGGCCGAACATAGGGCTTCTGTGCAGCGAGATTGGACACATCAACCGGCAAGGGAAACAGATCCTCGATAGCGTGAACCACGCCAATGTATTGAAAAACATCCATGGGAAAATCAGGAGCGACTTCAATCAATATATCAATGTCGCTGTCGGGGCGATCATCGCCCCGCGCTCGCGAGCCGAACAACGCAGCGTGACTTATCCCGCGCTCGCGCAGAGCGGGTTCGTTCTCCTTCAGCCGATCAAGAATTCCCTGTCTGTTCATGGCCGAACCCATACCACAAAAGGCGGCCGATTTCGACGGTCGGATTGCGTTTCGTACCGAGGCCTGGGACCGCCCGCGGTCCCAGGCCGCCACCCCTCACGCCACGTGCTTGATCGTGCGCGCCACCTTCTCGACGATCTCGTCGATCTGCCCCTCGCTCATGATGAACGGCGGGGTCAGCTCGATCGTGTCGCCGGCCATCCGCAGCATGATGCCGGCCTCGTGGAACGAATATTCGAGCGCCTTGTAGCCGCGCAGCGCCGGGCTGCCGGCGATCGGCGCGAGGTCGATCGCGCCGGTCAAGCCCACGCAGCGAATGTCCAGCACGTTCGGCAAGCCCTTCAGCGACATCAGCGCGTCGCACCACTTCGGCTCCAACTCGCGCGCGCGGTCAAACAAGCGCTCATCGCGATATACGTCCAGCGTCGCCAGGCCCGCCGCGCAGGCGAGCGGATGGCCGGAATAGGTGTAGCCGTGGAACAACTCGATCGCGTGCTCCGGCCCCTTCATGAACGCTTCGTAGATCCCCTTGCGCACGATGACGCCGCCGAGCGGAACCGTCCCCGACGTGACGCCCTTGGCGAAGGTGATCATGTCGGGGATGACGCCGTAGCGCTCGGCGGCGAAAGCGTGACCCAGCCGGCCGAAGCCGGTGATGACCTCGTCGAAGATCAGCAGAATGCCGTATTTGTCGCAGATCTCGCGCAGCCGCTTCAGATAACCCTTCGGCGCCGGCAGCACCCCCGTCGAGCCGGCCATCGGCTCGACGATGACCGACGCGATCGTCGAGGCGTCGTGCAGGGCAACGATGCGCTCGAGCTCGTCGGCGAGATGCGCGCCCCACTCAGGCTCGCCCTTGGTGAATGCCTGATGCTCGCGCGAATAGGTCGCTGGCAGATGATCGGTCCCGGCGAGCAGCGAACCAAAGAACTTTCGGTTGTTGACCATGCCACCGACGCTGATCCCGCCGAAGCCGACGCCGTGGTAGGCGCGCTCGCGACCAATCAAACGCTGGCGCGAGCCGTTCCCGGTCACGTTGTGATAGGCGAGCGCGATCTTCAGCGCCGTGTCGCCGGCCTCGGAGCCGGAGTTGCAGAAGAACACATGATCGAGATCGCCCGGCGCCAGCGCCGCGATGCGTGACGACAGCGCGAACACTTTCGGGTGCGCGAACTGGAAGCTCGGCGAGAAATCGAGCTCGGCCGCCTGTTCCTGGATGGCGCGCACGATCGGCTCGCGGTTGTGGCCAGCGTTGCAGCACCAGAGCCCGGCGCAAGCGTCGAGAACCGGCCGCCCCTCGGGGGTAAAGTAATGCATGTCTTTGGCGCGCGAGATCAGCCGGGGGTTTTTCTTGAACGCGCGGTTCGGCGTGAACGGGAGCCAGAACGCTTCCAGGTCATTCGGGACTTCGGCGCGGGACGCGGCGGCGGCGGACATGAAGCGGCTCCTCGGTTGATCGATTGACTGAGCCATGCGCTGAGACTTTGGCGTTGTCCAGTTGTGGGAGCGTTCAAACTGTTCTAAATATTGAACGCATGAACAAGGCGGACGAGGCGCTTGGGGCGCGCTTGCGGGCGGCTCGCCAGCGCGCCGGACTTTCGCAGCGCGAACTGGCGCGCCGGGCGCGCGTTTCGAACGGCGCGATCTCGACCATCGAGGCTGACAAGGTGAGCCCGTCGGTGTCGGCGTTGCGGGAGATTCTGTCCGCGCTTGGCCTCTCCATGGGCGAGTTCTTCGCTGAGGATCAAACAAGCGTCGAACAGGTGGTTTTTCGCGCGCGCGAGTTGACGGAGATCGCGGGCGGAGCGGTGTCCTATCGCCAAGTGGGCGCGGACTTGCGCGGGCGCGGCTTGCAGATGCTGCACGAACGCTATCGTCGGGGCGCGCGGTCGGGTCCAAAAATGCTGTCGCACCAGGGCGAGGAGGCGGGGCTCGTCATCAAGGGACGGCTGGAGTTGGAGGTCGACGGGCGGCGCTATCAGTTGGGCGAAGGCGACGCCTATCGCTTCGAGAGCCGACGCCCGCACAGTTTCGCCAACGCGGGCGAAGCGAGTTGGTGATTGTTTCCGCCTGCACGCCGCCGACGTTCTGATTGGGGCGAACGCGTGGGACAAACATCGCATAAAAAAGTTTGCCGGCCTTGTCGTCGCGCCGTAATGCATTGACGATAGCGTCAATAAATCGTTGAAACGTGGGAGGCCTGGTGTGAGACACTTGCCTGTTTGGGCTGCATGCTCGTTGCTCACGATCACTGCGGCATCGGCGCAGATCGCTACGACCGGCGAATTTACTGCGAGCCAGGCCTGCCCGGCGTTGCAATCGATCCGCAATGGAACCAATCCTGGCGATGTCAAGCTCGAGCCCGGCCACAGCTATCCGATGATCGCAAAGAACAAACAGGCCGCGACCCATTATCTCGTCGCGGTCGATGGCGCCTCGCCGCGCGAGCGTTGGGTTGAGGTGAGTTGCGGCGTTGTCGGTGGCGCTCCTGCGCCGACGCCGACCGCATCGTCGACGGGTGGCGACGGCGTCGTGGCGACGCATGTGCTGGCTATCAGTTGGGAGCCCGCGTTCTGCGAGGAAAAAGGCGAGAAGGCCGAGTGCCAAAAGGAGACCGAGCAATCCTTCGACGCGACGCACTTCAGCCTGCACGGTCTTTGGCCACAACCGATCGGCAAGTACTATTGCGGCGTCGACCGCGCGCTCATAACCGCGGACAAGCGCAATCGTTGGTGGGATCTGCCGGCGCCTGACCTCAGCGCCGCGACGCACGACCGTCTGAGCGCCGTGATGCCGGGTGTTCTTTCCGGACTCGAACGTCACGAGTGGATCAAGCATGGCACGTGCTTCGGCGCCGATGCCAACACGTATTTCAATCGCGAGGCCGACCTTGCGGAGCAGATCAACGCCTCGGCGCCGCGCGAGCTTTTCGCGGGGAAGATCGGACAGAGCGTCTCGTTGGACGACATTCGAGCCGCATTCGACAAGGCCTTCGGCGCCGGCGCCGGCGCGCGTGTGGTCGTGCATTGTCAGGGCGGCGGCGCGGAACGCGAAGTCAGCGAACTCATCATATACTTGGCGGGCGACGTAAACGGCACGGCGCCATTGAGCGACTTGGTCCACGCCGCCGCGCCGCCGGATGATGCGAATTGTCCGAGCGGCCTGGTGGCGGAGACCGCGAGGTGAGCGGTTGATGGATCTGCGTGCGCATTCGAAGCCGCTGGGCGCGCTGTAGCCGCGATCTCCAGATCGCAGACCGCGTTTGGCGACAGCGCCGTGTCAAGTTGAAGGGATCGCGCGCCTACGGCCATCCGATGCAGGCCCGCTTTGCGGGGACCGGCGTTGTCGACAGCGAGCCATTGGGCTTACGACGATGAGGGCTATTTGATCCCGGATTGGCCGAACGGCGCCAACCAGCGCGCCGCGCTTGTCAGCTCGGTCGTCCGCACGATTCGGCATTCCCAGGGACAAGCGCCGGCGGGCGTGGTCGCGTCTTTCTTCGCCGTTCGGCGGAATGGTTGAGGCGCTCCTGGGACCGCGCGCGTCCCAAGCAGCGCTACCCCCTTGGCGCCTTGCGGAGCGTCGGCCTCCAGGCCGACGTCGGGGTTGATACGTAAGCCGGCTGAGCTGCGCCCAAATAGGTCGGCGTGGACGCCGACCCTCCGCCAGAACGGCTCTACCCGCTCAACCTCGCTTTGCTCGCGCACTCGGCGTGGGCGGCATACGAGCGCGCGGTCCCAGGGGCGCCGCGTTACGAAAAGATCGACGCTCCTTGATCCGCGCGCCCGACTTGGCGGCGGAAGGCGCCAAACATTTCGCGGCCGACTCCGATATGCGAGGGCGCCAGATCGCATTCCGCCAGCGACCGCGCGGCAAAATCATGCTCATCCACCAGCACGTCAATCATGCCCCTTACCGCATCGACGCGGATGACGTCCCCATCGCGGATCTTCGCAATCGCCCCGCCGCTCGCCGCCTCCGGCGTCACATGCAGCGCGGCCGGCGCCTTGCCCGAGGCGCCTGACAGCCGCCCGTCGGTCACCAGCGCAACGTTGTGGCCGCGGTCCTGCAACACGCCGAGCGGCGGCATCAGCTTGTGCAGCTCCGGCATGCCGTTGGCGCGCGGACCCTGAAACCGCACCACCAGCACGACGTCGCGGTTGAGCTCGCCGGCGCGGAACGCTGCCTGCACCGCTTCCTGCGAGTGGAACACCCGCGCCGGCGCCTCGATCACATGGCGCTCCGGCGCCACGGCGGAGGTCTTGATGACCGCCCGGCCGAGCGGCCCCTCCAGCACCTTGAGGCCGCCGGTGGCGTGGAAAGGCTTGTCGGCCCCGCGCAGCACCGCCTCGTCGTGGCTTTTCTCCGCCGGCGCTCGCCAGGCGACGGCGCCGTCCTCGCCGAGCGTCGGCTCGGTCACATAGTCGGCGAGCCCGTCGCCCCAGACCGTGCGCGCGTCGCCATGCAGCAGCCCGGCGCCCAGCAATTCGCGGATCAGCAACGGCATGCCGCCGGCGGCCTGGAAATGGTTTACGTCCGCCTTGCCGTTGGGATAGATACGGGTCAGCAGCGGCGTCACCTCGGCGAGATCGGCGAAATCGTCCCAGTTCAGCTCGATCCCCGCCGCCGCCGCCATGGCGATCAGGTGGATCGTCAGGTTGGTCGAACCGCCCGTCGCATGCAGCCCGACGACGCCGTTCACCACCGCCCGCTCATCGATGACGCGGCCGATCGGCGTGAACGCGTTGCCCTTGGCGGTCAGCTCCAGCACGCGCTTGGCGCCGAGCTCGGTCAGCGCGTCGCGCAGCGGTGTGTTCGGGTTGACGAACGACGCGCCGGGCAGATGCAGGCCCATGATCTCCATCAGCATCTGATTGGTGTTGGCGGTGCCGTAGAACGTGCAGGTGCCTGGCCCGTGATAGGCCTTCGACTCCGCCTCCAGAAGCTCCGCCCGCGTGGCCTTGCCCTCTGCGTAGAGCTGGCGGATTTTCGACTTGTCGTCGTTGGAGAGCCCGGAGGTCATCGGCCCCGCCGGCAAGAACACGGCCGGCAGGTGGCCGAACGATAGCGCGCCGATCAGCAGCCCCGGCACGATCTTGTCGCAGACGCCGAGATAGACCGCAGCGTCGAACATCTGATGCGAGAGCGCCACCGCGGTCGATAGCGCGATGACATCGCGCGAGAACAGCGAAAGCTCCATCCCGGCTTCGCCCTGGGTGACGCCGTCGCACATCGCCGGCACGCCGCCGGCCACCTGCGCCGTCGCGCCGACCGCGCGCGCGGCTCGCTTTACGATCTCCGGGAAGCGCTCATACGGCTGATGCGCCGACAGCATGTCGTTGTAGGCGGTTACGATCGCCAGGTTCGGCGCCTCGCCCTGCCGCAGCGCGGCCTTGTCGTTGGGGTCGCAGGCGGCGAAGCCGTGCGCGAGATTGGCGCAGCCGAGCTTTTTGCGCGCCACACCCTCGGACGCGGCTTTGTCGATCCGTTCGAGATAGGCGGCGCGGACGGGGCGGCTGCGTTTGACGAGACGCTCGGTCACCTCGCCGATACGGGCTTGCAAGGACATGGGGCCTCCGTGGCTTAGGATTTTGGCGCGACCCGCTCGGTAATGCGGACGTGCGCGTCGGTAAGATGAAATCCGTATTTCTCGATGTCATCGAGGCATTCGTTGACGTCGAAACTCTGCTGGCTGGTTTCCCTAGCCACATCCAGAGTTTTGAACGCCGTCCACGGCGCGTACTGCTGGGGAAGGTTGCTCCCGTCATTTTGGGCCGTGAAGCCAAAGATGCGATCCGGTCCCCGGAAGATGTGAACTTGCATTGTCAAACCTCCCGAAATTTCAAGCGCCCTTGTAGCCGCGGTCGTTGACCGCGGTCTCTCCGTGATCGGCTCTTCCCCGGCTAAGCGCGAATCTCGCGACCACCGCGGTCAACGACCGCGGCTACAACGGCGCTGTTCGCGACTAACCCTACAGCGCCGCAGCGTAAGGCGATACCCTGCGCAGGTCCCCGCCTTGACACCGCCACGCGGCTCTTCGATGACGAAGCTCGCAAGGAGCGCGCCATAGTATGTCCGACAAGCCGAAACTCCGCGTCATTCTCTGCTCGCCGCGCGGCTTTTGCGCGGGCGTGACCCGCGCCATCGACGTCGTCGAAATGGCGCTCAAGCTGCACGGCGCCCCGGTCTACGTGCGTCACGAAATCGTGCACAATAAGTACGTCGTGGACTCGTTGAAGGCAAAAGGCGCGATTTTCATCAAGGAGTTGGACGAGGCGCCGGCCGGCGACGCGCCGGTGGTGTTCTCTGCTCACGGCGTGCCGAAGTCCGTCCCGGCGGAGGCGCAGCGGCGCCATCTCAACGCCATCGATGCGACCTGCCCGCTGGTGACAAAAGTGCATCGCGAGGCGCAGGCGCATTTCAAACGCGGAAAGCACATCATCCTGATCGGCCACGCCGGCCACCCCGAGGTCGTCGGCACCATCGGGCAGTTGCCGGCCGGGGCGATCACTCTGGTCGGAACGCGCGAGGAGGTCGAGACGCTCGAACTCCCCGCGGGGCGCGAGCTGGCGTTCGTGACCCAGACCACGTTGTCGGTCGACGATACGCGCGACGTGATCATGGCCTTGAAGGCGAAATTCCCCGCCATCCAGGAGCCGCCGGTCGAGGACATCTGCTACGCCACGACCAACCGCCAGGAGGCGGTGAAGGCCGCGGCGGGTAAGGTCGACGCGTTCATCGTCGTCGGCGCCGCCAATTCCTCGAATTCGCAGCGGCTGCGCGAGGTCGCCGAACGCGAGGGCTGCCGGATTTCACTGCTGGTGCCGAGCGTCGACGCGCTTGATTTCAGCAAGCTCGAAGGCGTCGCCTCGGTCGCGGTCAGCGCCGGCGCCTCGGCGCCGGAGATCCTGGTCGAGCAGATCCTCGACGGTCTCGCCGAGCGCTACACGCTGGAAGTCGAGACCCTCACCACCCGCGAGGAGAACATGTTCTTCCCGCTGCCGCGCACCTTGCGCGAACCGGCGCCGGCCACGACCTGATGGCGGTCTACACGGAGGTCGGCGACGAAGCGCTGGCGGTATTCCTGAGGGGCTACGACCTCGGGGCGCCGCTGTCGTTGAAAGGCATCGCCGAGGGCGTGGAGAACTCCAACTATCTGCTGCATGTCGAGCGCGGCGAATATCTGCTGACACTCTATGAGAAGCGGGTCGACGAGGCCGACCTGCCGTTCTTTCTCGGCCTGATGGAGCACCTCGCCAAGCGCGGCGTCAATTGCCCGCAGCCGGTGCGCGCTCGTAGCGGCGCCGCGATCGGCCGGCTTGCGGGCCGCGCGGCGGCGATCGTGACGTTTCTCGAAGGGCTCTCGGTGCGGAGGCCGACCGCCGCGCATTGCGCCGAGGTTGGCGAGGCGCTGGCGCGGATGCACGAGGCGGGCGCGGATTTCGCGCTGACACGGCGCAACGCGCTGTCGATACAAGGCTGGCCGGCGCTGTTCGAGGCGGCGCGGGCTCGGGCTGACGAAGTCGCGGTGGGGCTTGCGGCCGAGACCGAGCGCCAGTTGCGGGACTTGCAGGCGATCTGGCCTAGGGATTTGCCGGCGGGCGTCATCCACGCCGATCTGTTTCCCGACAACGTGTTTTTCCTCGGCGACAAGCTGTCGGGGCTGATCGACTTCTATTTCGGTTGCAACGATTTCCTGGCCTACGATCTCGCCATCTGCCTCAACTCCTGGGGCTTCGAGCGAGGCCGCCGAGTTCGACCTCGCCAAGGGCCGCGCGTTGATTGAGGGCTACCAGAGCGTGCGGCGACTGAACGAGGCGGAGGTCGAGGCGCTGCCGATCCTGGCGCGCGGCGCGGCGCTGCGCTTCATGCTGACGCGGCTGGTTGATTGGCTCAACGTGCCGAAGGGCGCGCTGGTGAAGCCGAAGGACCCGCGCGAGTATCTGGAAAAGCTGCATTTTCACGCGAAGGTCGAAACCGCGCGCGATTACGGCTGGCGGGCTTGAGCCGAGTCGAGATCTGGACCGACGGCGCCTGTTCCGGCAATCCCGGCCCGGGCGGCTGGGGCGCGATCCTGCGCTTCGGCGATCGGGAGAAGGAGCTTTGCGGCGGCGAGCCGTTGACCACCAACAACCGGATGGAGCTGACCGCGGCGATCTCGGCGCTGGAGGCGTTGAAGCGGCCTTGTGAGGTCGATCTGCACACGGATTCGCAGTATCTGCGGCAGGGCGTGACCGGGTGGATGTTTGGTTGGAAGAAGAATGGCTGGCGGACGGCTGACCGGAAGCCGGTTAAGAACGAGGATCTGTGGCGCCGGCTCGATGAGGCGACGGGGCGGCACAAGATTGAGTGGCTATGGGTGAAGGGCCATGCGGGCGACGAGATGAACGAGCGCGCTGATGAACTCGCGCGCACGGGGATGAAGCCGTTCCTAGGAAGTCGCTAAATGGCTAAAAAATTACCGGACCTGACCACCGATGCTGAGGCGATCGAATTCATCGAAAATGCCGATCTTTCCCAGCACGAGTTGAGCGGCTTCATCCCTTCCGCGGAGTTCTTTGCGCGCGGGGACGCAGAACGAAAATTGACGCCCGTCACCATCCGACTTCCTGTCGCGGTCGTTGAGAAGTTCAAGGCGCGCGCAAAGGCGACGGGCGTGCCTTACCAGCGCCTGATGCGCGCAACGCTGGAGACGGCGAAGTGAGCGCTGTCGGTCTAAATCGCATCGCGGAAAATATGAACATGGCTGTGACGCGAAGCTTCAAAGCAATGGTCGAGGATCGGCTTACGCGCGATCCCGGATTTCGCGAGGCTCTCCTCCGCGAAAGCGTGGAGACCATGCTCGCCGGCGACATGGAAACGGGCAAAGCCGTCCATCGCGACTACATCAAGGTGACAATTGGTTTGCGGCGCTCGTCGAGAGTATCGGCACTCCCTCGAAAAGCTTAATCCGCATGTTTGGGCCGAAGGGCAATCCGAATGGCGGCAACCTGTTTAGGGTTCTCGGCCATCTGCAGAAGCACGCGGGGATCGTGACATCGTATCGCTAAACCGGGCCTATGGCTAAGGGAGTCCGCCAAACCCCCGTGACCCACTTCGAGGTTCTTGGAACGCGCTTTGAGATCAGCTATGGTCGTTGACGCCATATGGCAAAATAGACCATAATGAAGGCTGAACTGCTCTTCCACCAGCGCATCGATTATGACGATGGCGCCATTGTGGAGATGGTGTTGTGGCGCGTTCCGTCGCCGGTTCCGCCGTCCGTTCATGGGCTGAAGTATTCGCTGTTCTATGGTCGTCCGGGCGTTCGGGAGGTGGGATACGACAATGAGCGCGGCAAAGGCGATCATCGGCACTTTCAGGGCGCGGAAACCGCTTACGCCTTCACCAGCGTCGAGCAGTTGATGGCCGACTTTTGGTCCGATGTACGGACTTTGCGAGGCGGAAAATGAGCGACGTGAAGATCACCGTTGGCGGGGCGATGGAGGAAGACGCTTCATGGCGATTCGTGGACGCTTGGCATCGGGCCGAACGCGGCGAAACCTTTCATGAGCGCCATCTGGCGTTCGAGAGTTGGGACGCTCTCGCCCGCGTCATGACCGGAAAACGGATGGAGTTGCTGCACTATGTCCGCCGGCACAAGGTGGCCAGTGTGCGCGCGTTGGCGAAGGCCTTGGGCCGCGATTACAGCAATGTCCATGCGGACGTCCAGGCCCTATCGGCAGCGGGTCTTCTCGAAACCGCCGATGGAGGCGTGCGGGCTGACTACGACGTGATCGAAACCAAGATCGCGATTTGAGATCGCAAAGCGTACGCATCGATACGAGCAGAACGCTCAATCCCGCACGAACTCGAAGCGGTCGACGTCGACCAGCCCTCTGTCGGTGATCTTCAGATGCGGGATCACCGGCAGCGGCAGGAAGGCGACCTGCAGGAACGGCTCGGCGAGCACGACGCCGAGGCTCTTGGCCGCCGCGCGCAGCGGAATCAGCGCCTCGCGCACCTCCTCGAAGCTCATCAGGCTCATCAGCCCGGCGACCGGCAGCGCGAGTTCGGCGAGCACCTCGCCCGCCCTCGCGACGGCGAAGCCGCCCTCGATCTCGATCAGGCGGTTGACCGCGACCGCCATGTCGGCCTCGTCGGCGCCGACGACGCGTGATGTTGTGGCTGTCGTGGCCGACCGAGGAGGCGATCGCGCCGCGCTTCATGCCGAAGCCGTGGACGAAGGCGACCGCGATATTGTCGTTGATCGCCGTGCCGCGCGACGACCGCGACCTTGACGAAGTCCTGGTCGAGATCGATGCCGCGCAGGCCGTTGGCGAAGGGCAACGTCGGCGGGCACGCGCTCGGTGATGATCTTGCCGGGCGTGACGCCGATCGCCTGCGTCGACGGCCCCTGCGCCGCGCGCGACGAAATCGGCGGCCGCGACGCGGCGCGCCTTGACGCTGTGGCGGCCGACCGGCGCGAGCCGTGCCGCGCGCGGCGAACAGCTCCTCGCCGACGATGCGGCCGCCGGTCAGCACCATCGAGACCGCGCAGGACTCGAGATCGTCGACGACGACGAGATCGGCGCGCCAGCCCGGCGCGACGAGCCCGCGATCCATCAGCCCGAAAATGCGCGCGGCGGAAATGCTCGCCGCGCGATAGGCGGCGAGCGGCGGCGCGCCGAGCGAGATCGCGGTGCGGATGATGAAATCGAGATGGCCCTCCTCGGCGATGTCGAGCGGATTGCGGTCGTCGGTGCAGAACGCGATGAACGGCGAATGGCGCTCGGTGATGATCGGCGCCAGCGCGTGCAGATCCTTCGACACCGAGCCCTCGCGCACCAGGATCTGCATGCCCTTGGCGAGCTTCTCCAGCGCCTCGGCAACGTTGGTCACTTCGTGATCGGTGCGGATGCCGGCGGCGAGATAGCCGTTGAGATCGAGGCCGCGCAGCAGCGGGCTGTGGCCGTCGATGCGGCCGGCCCTGGAACGCGGCGAGCTTGGCGAGGCAGGCGGGATCGCGCGCGAGCACGCCGGGGAAATTCATGAATTCGGCGAGGCCGAGCACCTTTGGGATGGCCGGCGAGCGGCAGCAGATCGTCGACCTCGAGCCGCGCGCCGGAGGTCTCGAGATGCGGTCGCCGGCACGCAGCTCGACAGTTGCACGCGCAGATCCATCGCGGTCGCCGATCGAGGCGTCGAGGAAATAGCGCAGGCCCGGCGCGCCGAGCACGTTGGCGATCTCGTGCGGATCGCAGATCGCCGTGGTGACGCCATGCGCGAGCACGCAGCGGTCGAATTCGAGCGGCGTGATCAGCGAGGATTCGACATGCAGATGCGTGTCGATGAAGCCGGGCACGACGATCTTGCCGCGCGACGTCGATCTCGCGCGCGCCGCGATAGTCGCCGCGCGTGCCGACGATGCGGTCGCCGCAGATCGCGACGTCGCTTTCGATCAGTTCGCCGGAGACGAGATCGAACACCCGCCCGCCCTTCAGCACGAGATCGGCCTGCGCGAGGCCGCGCCCCTGCTCGATGGCGCGGGCGAGAAAAGCGGGATCCATCATGCGGTCTCCGAACGGCGCGGAAACGCTATAACACTCGTTGGATGCATGCACACTCTGCGAGGGAATCGCCGGGACTGCGCGACGCAAAGGAGGGCGCAAACTCCCGACGGGGCGCGCTCTCCTCTTGACAGCGAGCTGGCTACGCCTCGACTCGGCGCGCACTGGGAGCGGCGAAGGACGCAGCGGATCGCCTCGCCAACAAGCCGTCAAACGACCATCGGCCGGCGCCGTGGACCAGCAGCACAAACATGCCACCAGCAATGGCGAGGTCTTTCTCGAAATGCAGCAACTCATTGCGGTTGCCGACCATCGTATGGAAGAGCGTCGCCGTCGCCAGACAGAAGAGGCCCAGCGCCAGGGCGCCGATTCTGGCCTGCCATCCGAGTGCGATCGCCATTCCGGCGCCGAATTGCAGCGCGGTCGTCGCGGCCAACAATGGCGCGGGCGCCCCCAATTTCGCCATGCCGGCCGCGGCGACGTCAAAGGTAGTCGCCAACGTCGCGCTCTCGTGGATGAACAATCCGGCGAGCAAGAATCTGGCGCCGAGCAGGACAATATCGTCGAGCCGCGCGATCTTGTTTTGTAGGGCGTTCAACATCGATGATCTCCTATGATTCGATGAAAGAGGCGGGGGACGGAATCACCCGCCTTATTGCTCAGTTGCTCGCTGAGGTCGTGCCGATCGCCTTTTCAAGATCCTCGCGCTCCTCACAACCGGTGGGGCAGAGCTTTGTCAGGATGGCGAGCTGTTCCTTTGCCTTTGCCGCGTCGTGCGTCTGCAGATAGAGCTCGCCGAGATACTCGTGCGCGGCCTTATGGTCGGGCTGCAGCTCCAGCGCCTTGGTGTAGTAGGTCAGCGAAGTCTTGAAATCACCCGTCTTGCGCAGGGTGAAACCGAGCAGGTTGTAGACGTCGGCATTCTGCGTGTCCTCGGCCAAGTCACGCAGCTCCGTCAGCGCCGCGGGATAGTCCTTCGCCGCGATCTTGGCGCGGACGGAGGTCAGATCCGGCGCGTCGGTTGTTTCAAGGTTGTCGACCGCGAAGGCCGGCGCCGTTGAAAGAATCGGAGCGAAGCCGAGCGCGACAACGAGCGCGGAGTGAAGGATGAGCCGTGAAACTTTTTTCATGGGGAGGTCTCCTTGGTTCAGGTCAGGACTTGGTTGGGTTCAGGATTGAGCGACGGGCGTGAACGTGTAGGCATTGCCGTCCTTGGCGAAGACGCCCGCGCCGGGGAACGGAAAATGCGCGCCGCAGATCATCATCTTGTCGGCGATGACCTGATCGATCAGCTTGCGGCGGGTCGCGACCGCCATTGGACCGCTCTGATCGTAGGCGCCCTCCCATTCCGGATGCGGCGCCAGCAGAGCGGGCACGTACATGGTGTCGTTGGACGCCATCAGTTGCTGCTTGCCTGAGGTGACGAGAAACACCGAATGTCCGGGCGTATGACCAGGCGCGCCGATCAGGCGAACGCCGGGGGCGACCTCCGCGCCATCCTCAACCAACTTCCAGTTTTTCCAGGTCGGGAAGACGGTGGCGATGCGTTTGCCGGCGGCTTTCCGGCCCTCCGCCAGCTTGTCGAGCCGCGTCGGGTCGGTCCACCAATTATATTCCTCGGCGTTGACGATCAGTTCGGCGTTGGGGAACACCGCGGCGTTGGTTCCTTTTTCCATCAAGCCCCAGACGTGATCGGGATGGAAATGCGACACGAGAATCGTATCGATCTTTGTGTGATCGATTCCCGCCGCCTTCATGTTGGCGGGCAGGTTGGTGGCGTTGGCCTGCCATTGGCCGACGCCCGAACCCGCGTCGATCATGATCAACCGGTCGCCGATCTTCAGCACCACGACGGTCAGCGGAATCGGCATGAAATCAGTGGTCAGACCGGCTTTGGCGAGTGCGGCCTTGGTGTCTTCGATCGAGGCGTTTTTGATGAACGCGGGATCGTGCGGCTTGCGCCAGATGCCGTCATAGACCGCGGTCACCTCGATATCGCCGACCTTATATTTGTAGTGGCCGACGATGGGTTCGAGCGGCGTTTCCGCGAGATGCGGGGCTGATCCATTCAAGGCGCTGGCTCAGCCCGAAGGCGGAGGCGGCCACGGCGGACGCCAGCACATGGCGTCGGGACATTTGCAACATTGACGATCTCCTCGGGTCGTGTGCGCCGTGGACGGACAGCGGCGACGTGACGAGCAGGAGACCGATCGGGGAGGCGTTTTATTCCCGGCCGCACGAAAAAACTTTTCGGCTCGCTTCAATCGGCGATGCTGGTTCCCCGCTGGACAAAAGCGCTGGAGCTGTCGACAAGACGGCAGCCTGATCGGGGATGGAAATGGACGCGCTGCACATCGACACCGGCCCGCTCGTCGCCGCTTCGTCCGACGCCCGCGGCGTGCGTGTGTACAAGGGGCTGCCCTATGCGGCGCCGCCTGTCGGCGCGCTGCGCTGGCGCGCGCCCGCGCCGGTCGCGCCGTGGCGCGAGCCTCGGCCGACCGACGCCTTCGGCCCGTCGTCACCGCAGGGCGTGATCTGGGACGATATCGATCTCAGCGGCGCCGGCGCCGGCGAGGATTGCCTCTACCTCAATGTCTGGACCCCGGCCGCGCCGACCGTCGACGAGAAGCGCGCCGTGTTGTTCTATATTCACGGCGGCGGCTTCGTCGCCGGCTCGGGCGCCGAGCCGCGCTATGACGGCGCGCGGTTGGCGGCGCGGGGCATCGTCGTCGTCACCGTCAACTACCGGCTCAATGCGCTGGGTTTTCTCGCGCATCCCGAGTTGACCGCGGAAAGCGGTTTTTCCGGCAATTGGGGGCTGCTCGATCTCGTCGCGGCGCTGCAATGGGTGCAGCGGAACATCGCGGCCTTCGGCGGCGACCCCGCACGGGTGACCATCGGCGGCGAATCCGCCGGCTCGATGGCCGTATCCGCGCTGATGGCCTCGCCCTTGGCGCGCGGCCTGTTCGCGCGCGCCATCGGTCAGAGCGGCGGCCTGTTTTCGGGCGCCGCCGAGCCGATCAATGACCGGACGACCGCCGAGGCGCGCGGTTTGGACTTCATGCAGACGCTCGGCGCGCGCACGCTCGCGGAAATGCGCAAGGCGCCGGCCGAGCTGGTTCTCGCCGCGGCCCCGGGCCTCGGCTTCCGGCCGATCATCGACGGCCACATGCTGCCGCGGCCGCTGGACGCGATTTTCGCCGAAGGCGCGCAGAACGACGTCCCGCTCATCGCCGGCTGGACAAAGGACGAAGGCTTCAATTTTACCTGGTTGAAGGGCGGCGAGGCGGACGGCGCCTACGAGGAGATGGTTCGCGAGCGCTTCGGCGACGGGGCCAACGCACTGCTCGCCCACTATCCCGGCGGCGCTTCGGCGCCGGCCTCCGCCGCCGCGCTCGGCGGCGATCTTGTCATCATCAACAAGACCTGGGCCTGGATCGAAGCGCAAAAAGCGACAGGCAAGTCCGAGCTGTTCCGTTTTCGCTTCGACCGCGCGCCGCCAGTCCCGCAGGGCTGGTTCGGCGAGCGCGACGCCTCCACCGCCGGCGCCTTCCACGCCGGCGACATCCCCTACATGCTCGATACGCTCGATGCGATGCCCTGGGAAATCGGTGAGGCCGATCGCGCGACGGCGGCGACCGCTTCGGGATACTGGCTGAATTTCGTCGAGCGCGGCGATCCCAACGGCCCCGGCCTGCCGCCTTGGCCGTCGTACCGGACGAGCGGCGAATTCATGCAGATCGACGCGGTTTGCCGCGCCGTTCCAGAGGAGCATCGCGAGCGACAGGTTTTTCTTCGCGAGTTGCTTCGGCGGCCGACTTAGGCGGCCTTCGCCAGATCGTCGTCCAGCCCGGCCGCGCGGACGGCGGCGGGCCGCGCACGGCCGCGGGCGACATAGTCGCTCAGCACGGGCGTCAGATCGACCGCCTTGCGCAGCATGGCGAAGCCGAGCTGCGAGCCGACATAGACATCCGCCGCGCTGAACCGCTCGCCGAGCAGCCAGGGTCCGGCGCTCAGCGCCTGTTCGAGTGTGCGGATTGTGTCGTCGTAAGTTCCATAGCCGAGCGCCGCGGGCGCTCCGGCGCGGGCGGCCGAGCGCCCGGTCGATGATCGCGTATTCCAGCGAGCCGGCGGCGAAGAACAGCCAGCGGTAGTAGGCCGCGCGTTCAAGCGGCGGCGGCGCAAGTTGCGCGGCAGGGAAAATGTCAGCGAGATAGGCGCAGATCGCCGCGCACTCCGTCACCACGTGGCCGCGATAGGAAATAGCGGGAAGTTTGCCCATCGGGTTGACTGCCAGATACTCGGGCGACTTGTGCGCGCCGCTCTTGAAATCGATCACGCGAACATCGTAGGGCGCGCCGATCTCTTCCAGCATCCAGCGTACGATGCGTCCGCGCGAATGCGGATTGTGATAGAAGACAACTGTGCCGCTCATGCGCCGCTCCTCTCAAACTGCTATGTGTAGCCGCGGTCGTTAAACCGCGGCCGACCGAGGTCAGCGACCTCGGCTACAGGCGGCGCCCCTGGGACCGCGGGCGGTGCGCCCGCTCATTAGGTGAGACCTCAGGAAAGAGCGCGCGGGACACGCGCGGTCCCAGAGGCTTCAGTCTTCCGCCGGCGCGTTCAAACTTTCGGTCATCGACTCGACCCGCGAACTCATCTCGTCGATTAGCTTCACCAGCGTCGCCGAGCGCTCTTCCGCTTCGGCCCGCGCGGACTTCTCGACTTCGAGCACTTTCGCCGCCTCGCCCGCGTGACCTTCCAATTTGCGCTTGGCCTCAGACAATTCGTCGGCGATCGCCAGCGCCGCCATCACCACGATGCGCTGGTCGCCGATCTCGCCGAACGAGCTGCGCATCTCGTCGATCTTGCCATCGACGAACTTGGCGAGCTCTTCCAGATGAGGCTCTTCGCCGGGGTTGCAGGACAGGCGATACGAGCGGCCGCCGATAGTCACCATCGCCTGCGGCATTACGTCCCCTCTTCGCGGCCGGCGGCGGTCAAAGGTTGGACCGGCTGAGCATGCGCTCGATCGTGCCGGCGGCGCGGGAAATCCGCTCCATCGCCGCCGCATTGGCTTCGGAAAGCGCGCGCTGCGCGTCGAGCGCGCCGTCGAGCTCCACCGCCAGCCGCGCGCGATCGTCCTGCATCATTGCGAATTCCGCGTCGGCGTCGGCGCGTTGCCGGTCGCGGCGGGCGCGGCGCTCGACCGCGGCCTCAAGCCCCTCCAAGGCCGCGCGGAACCGCTCGATCGCAGGCTCTTCCGACTCCCCCGCCAAGCTGGCTCCTGATTTCGCAATGCCGCGCCTATTAACGCGGCGTCTAGAAGCCGCGTCAACGCAACGGAACGCCGAAATTCCCTTGCAGGTCAAAGCGACAAGGCCTGATTGGCGAAATTTCGGCCAGCCGGCCCCGCCGATTCCAGTTGACTAGGGTCGTTGCGCATGGCTGGGGTCGACCGGAAACGACGCGGCGACGCCGCGTCCTGCCACAGGGCCGAGCGCCGGCCCCTACGAGGAGAGTTCACAATGGCGGTGAGGGTAGCGATCAACGGGTTCGGGCGAATTGGCCGCAACGTCTTGCGCGCCATCGTCGAATCGGGCCGCACGGACATCGAGGTGGTGACGATCAACGATCTCGGCCCGGTCGAGACCAACGCCCATCTGCTGCGCTTCGACAGCGTGCACGGCCGCTTTCCGCACGAGGTCGCCGTCGACGGCGATACGATCAGCGTCGGTCGCGGCAAGATCAAGGTCACCGCGATCAAGAGCCCGGCCGAACTGCCCTACAAGGATCTCGGCGTCGACATCGCGCTCGAATGCACCGGCATCTTCACCGCGCGCGATAAGGCAGCAGCGTTGCTGACCGCGGGCGCCAAGCGCGTCATCGTCTCCGCGCCCTCCGACGGCGCCGACCTCACCGTCGTCTACGGCGTCAACCACGACAAGCTCACCAAAGAGCATCTGGTGATCTCCAACGCCTCCTGCACGACCAACTGCCTCGCGCCCGGTCGCCATGGTGCTCAACAACGCGGTCGGCATCGAGCGCGGCTTCATGACGACGATCCATTCCTACACCGGCGACCAGCCGACGCTCGACACCCTGCACAAGGACCTCTACCGCGGCCGCGCGGCGGCGCTGTCGATGATCCCGACCACGACCGGCGCGGCCAAGGCGGTCGGCCTGGTGCTGCCGGAACTGAAGGGCAAGCTCGACGGCTCGGCGATCCGCGTGCCGACGCCGAACGTCTCGGTGGTCGACCTGAAGTTCGTCGCGAAGAAGGCGACGTCGACGGACGAGATCAACAAGGCGATCATCGCGGCGGCGAACGGGCCGCTGAAGGGCATCCTCGGGTATACGGACCAACCGAACGTGTCGGCGGACTTCAACCACGACAGCCGCTCGTCGGTGTTCCACCTCGACCAGACCAAGGTGATCGACGGCACGTTCGTGCGCATCCTCTCCTGGTACGACAACGAATGGGGGTTCTCGAACCGGATGGGCGATACGGCGGTGGCGTTCGCGAAGGTGATTTGAGCGAAGGTCGGACGATGTCGGCTGAGCGAGGTCGACGGACAAGATAGACGAACTCTTGACGAGCGTGATCTGCAAGGGTTTCACTGCCCTGTATGTCGGCATCGCGAGTTTGCGATATTCGACGAACCAGGTTCGCCCTGCGAACGAATTTATTGCAGTTTGACGGCGACGACCCCGTTGCGAGGCATCGCACGCGGTTATCACGATGGCTTGCACAAACTGCGGGCATATCGAACAATTCGCCGAAGAACCGCTCCGCCGCGAACCCTCGCCGCCCTCGGCGGACGACATCGTGCCGACGTCATCGAGTTTCCAAATCGTGCCTGAAACGACGGGTGGCGGCCCGGAGGATCCGATGATTGAGCAGCGTGTCGTCGAACTTGGAAGCCGCAGTCGGCGACATTAGAACCTCAGGCGCTACGCATTGAGGCAAAACTCGAACGTCATTGAGGGTCGCATGGCGGCTCGACGACGCAAAAGTGCCGGACTGCCGTCGAACGTTGGCGCGAAGTCGACGGCCGTCTCGCAAACATTCCGACGTTTTGACAACTGTTGCACGACCTGGGCACTTTGCTGATCGGTATCTCCGGCATCGTCTTAAGCAGCTTCGAGGTTCCTGCACCCATGACCCATCCCTTCCGCACCCTCGACTACGCCGACGTCAAGGGCAAGCGCGTCCTGCTTCGCGTCGATCTCAACGTCCCCATGGAGAACGGCAAGGTCTCCGACGCTACCCGCATCGAGCGCGTGCTGCCGACCATCCGCGAAATCTCAGACAAGGGCGGCAAGGTGATCCTGCTCGCCCATTTCGGCCGCCCCAAAGGCGGCCCGGACGAGGCGAATTCGCTGAAACCCGTCGCCGCCGCCGTCGCCGAACATCTCGGCCGCCCCGTCGGCTTCGCCGCCGATTGCGTCGGCGATGTCCCCGCGAACGCCATCGCCGCCATGAAAGACGGCGACGTGATCTTGCTGGAGAACACCCGCTTCCACAAACAGGAAGAGAAGAACGATCCAACCTTCGTAGAAGCGCTCGCCAAGCTCGGCGACCTCTATGTCAACGACGCCTTCTCCGCCGCGCATCGCGCGCACGCCTCCACGGAGGGCGTCGCGCACAAGCTGCCCGCCTACGCCGGCCGCGCGATGCAGGCGGAGCTCGAGGCGCTGACCTTGGCGCTCGGCTCGCCCACGCGTCCGGTGGCGGCGATCGTCGGCGGCGCCAAGGTGTCGACCAAACTCGATCTGCTCGAAAATCTGGTGAAGAAGGTCGACACGCTGATCATCGGCGGCGGCATGGCCAACACGTTCCTGTTCGCGGAAGGCAAGCCGGTCGGCAAATCACTTTGTGAGAAAGACCTCGCCGAAAAGGCGCGTTCAATCATCGCAGCGGCGAAAGCCGCGAACTGCCGCATCCTGCTGCCGGTGGACGCCCACGCCGCCAAGGAATTCAAGGCGCATGCGGCGGCGCGCTTCGTCGACGTCGATCACATCGCCGACGACGAGATGGCGCTCGACATCGGCCCGAAATCAATCATCGCGGTCGAAGACGCGCTCGCCTCAACCAAGACGCTTGTTTGGAACGGCCCCTTCGGCGCCTTCGAACTGCCGCCGTTCGACGCCGCCACGATGCAGATCGCCAAGACCGTTGCTTTCCTGACCAAGGACGGCAAGCTGAAGTCCGTCGCCGGCGGCGGCGACACTGTCGCGGCCCTCAACGCCGCCGGCCTCGCCGAGCAACTGACTTACGTCTCCACAGCCGGCGGCGCCTTCCTGGAATGGATGGAAGGCAAAGCGTTGCCCGGCGTCGAGGCGCTGCGCGCGAAGGGAAGCTGATGCAGCGATCCCGTCCCGACGCCGCCGAAGCGCTAGCTCACGCCCGCAACGCGTTGGAGCGTTTGCGCGCCTCGCTCGGCGAGGGCGCGGGTAGTCGGATCGCGGCGCTAGGCGCCGAGATCGAAAAAGCCGTCGCTGACAACGAAGCGCTCAACGCCGCCCACGGCGAACTCGTCGAGACCGTCCGCCGCCGCCCGCTGACCGCGCTAGCGATTGCTTTCGGCGCAGGGCTGGCGCTGGCGCTGCTGACGCGGGGATGAGCGATGCTCGAGGTCGCGCTCGCGCTGTTGACCGGCAATGTGGGCGCGAAGCTGCGAGGCTACGCAAGGCTTGCTGCGTTTGCGGCGCTCGCGCTCACCCTCGCCCTTATCGCGCTGGCGGCCTTGGCTTTTGCCCTGTTTCTGTGGCTCGAAATGGAACTTGGCGCTCTTCGAGCCGCGCTGGTTGTCGCGGCGGGCGCGGGCGTGCTCGCGCTCATCGCCTCGATCCCGCTCTGGTTGAAGCCAAAGCCCCCGCCGCCTACCGCTGCGGCGACGCTGGTCGAGTTGGCGGTGTCGATCGGGCTGGCGCTGCTTGCGCAGCGAAAGCCGAGGAAATTAAAGCGTGTTGGATCAATCAGCCTCGACATCCTCCAACCGCGTTCCGCGCCCGGCGCGAAGACTTTCCCGCGCCTGCTCAACGCGCCGCAAGAACCGAGGATCGTGTTCAAGCCGATACTCGAACCAATCGTCCTCCGATTCGAAGCCAATAAGCAGTCCCGCCGGCTTACCGTGACGGGTAATGACAATTTCCTGGCTTTCCGCTTCGCGAAGATAGCGCGACAAATCATCCTTGATTTCCGAGAGCGGAACTTCCTTCATTCCGGACTTGCGAATTGCGCGAGCCATGACACTGCTTCCCTTTTGGTGACGATCGCCAAAACTTGATTGACCCGTTCAAACCGTAACCAAAAATTGGGTCTTCGCTTGTCGTCGCCTATTTCGGCAAATCTTCGAACCCGTATTCGAGGAACCCTTCGAAAGTCTTCGGCTGAAGCGTTCCGCGAACAGCGCGAGGATGTCGCCGACATGATGCGCGAACTCGCGCATGTGGCGGAAGCGCTTCGTAGTCGCGCTCGCCGAGCAGGCGATCGGGATCGCGCCCCTTGAGCGTCGCCTTAAGCTTCTCGAGTTCGTCGTCCCAATAGCTCGCGTATAGCTGAGTTGCTCCCTCGGCGTCCAAATCTTCGCGTCCGGCAGCGCAAAGAGCCGCGCTGCGGCGCTTGAACTCGGCTTCATCTTGTTTGCTGTTGCGCCAAATCTCGAACAATTCAAACATGCAGAACGGCGATTTCAGATATTTGTCGCTCAGGAAGACGTAGACCAGATCGCCCTTGCCGAGCCGCTGCATGAAATCGGAGATGTCGTCGCCGCGCTTCATCGCGTCCTTGTCGCGGATGATTTTCACGCCGCGCTTGTCCGCCTCGGCGCAAATCTCGTCGACCTTCTCCTCGCGCGTCGGATCGTCGTCGTCGGCCCAGGCGTAGGAGACGTAGATGCGCGAACGCTCCGCGGGATCGCGGCCGAAATCCATCGGCTTCGTTTCGGGCGGGGCCGGCGGGGCGGCCGCTTCGGCCTGGCCTTCGAGCCCGAGCCGCTGACTGCGTTTGCTCGACGCGTTGGCAGAGCCGCGCCAGCAAATCCTCCGCGTCGCCGCCGCGCGTCTGCACCAGTGATTGCGCCGCTCGCAATCCGCCTGCGACGTCTGCTCGATCGGCGCGCGGGCGCGGGTCGTGGTCTCGTAGACGGTGACGCCGTCGCGCCAATAGACGGCCTCGGGGCCGGCGATGTCGCCGATCTCGGCGATCAGCGCCGCGGATGAGCCCGTCATGCAGGAAGGTGATAGCGATAGGCGCGCTCGTGGATCGGCTGGCCGGTGTCCCATGTCTCGGCGAATGTCGGCCTCGACATCGCGCGCGCTCGGGCAGCAATTCCGGCGCGATATAGCGCGTCGTCTCGTCTTCGCGCCGCTGTGGCGGTCGAGGCGAAAGCAGACGCCGCAGGCGCGCATCATGTCGAGGAACAGCGCGCGCTCGTCATCGCCGCGCCCGCGCCAGGCGGTGGTCGTGAGATCGGCTAGCGTGAACCGGCCGCGTTGCGCGCGGATGCGCTCATAGGCGCCGCCCTCCCGTTCGAACACCGCATAGATCGCCTCCAGCGCCCAGGCCTGATCGAGCACGATGCGGTCTCGCATCAGTTCTCGGGCGATAGAACACGACGCCGCTGCGATGCAGATAGTTGAGCAGATGCTTCGGCTCGCTCTTGACGCCCTCGGCGCGGCAGAGCGCTTCGAAATCCTTTGTCGACAGCACGCGATGGCGACGATCGCTTTCTGGTCGCGCTTGATCTCGCGCCCGCATCGCCTCCAGCGCATCCTTCACGCGCGCCCAAGCCGCAGGAATTTTCGGCGCGCCTTCCTGCTCCAGGGCGAAGGCGGCGGCTTCGGAGAGCGCGGCGCGTAGTTGATCGAGGCCGCGCGAGGTCTTTGCGCTGAAGTCGACGCGATGGAAATCGCCGAACGCTTCGCGCAATTCCGCCTCGGGCACGGGGCAAGCGGCGCCCTCGCGCGACGAGTCGCAGCGTGTCTGCACGACGACGGCCGCGCGGTTCTCGCCGCCGAGGCGGCGGACATAGTCGACCCAATAGCGCAGCGGCTGGTCGGTCGAATAAGCGTCCGCCGGCTCGCCGGGCGCGTCGGCGCGTTTCCAAACGAGGGCGAAAATCGCGTGGTCGCGCAGGAACAGCGCATGCGTGCCGTGATAGATGTCCTGCCCGCCGAAGTCCCAGATATGCAGCGGAATCGGGGCGACTGGGCGTGGCAATTCGTATCTGTCGATCGTCACGCCGTGAGTCGAGCGGCTCTTCGGCTCGAAGGGCGCGCTGTAGCAGCGCCCGCGCCAACTGCGTCTTGCCGACACGGCCGTTGCCGAGCAGCATCAGCTTGACGTCATTGAGCCGCGCATCATCGGGCCCGGAGTCCTCGAAATACGCTCGGAGAGAGGCAAGGCAGCTTTCGCCGTAACCGGCGGAAAGGATGCCCGAGGGGAGATCGGGAATGCGAGAGCGGAAGAAAACGAGCTCGTCAAGGCGGCGCGGCTCCGTCCAACTCCGATCGAAAATGGATCAACTTCAAATATGACGCGTCGATTTTCCGGAGAGACGATAGACCGGCGAGCGGCGCGAGGTCGGCAACTTGGGTGTTGTAGCAATCGAGCGATTGCAGGGCGGTGAGGCGCGCCAGCGGCGCGAGGTCGGCGACTTGGGTGTTGTAGCAAACGAGCGATCGCAGGGCGGTGAGGCGCGCCAGCGGCGCGAGGTCGGCGACTTGGGTGTCGGAGCAATCGAGCGATTGCAGGGCGGTGAGGCGCGCCAGCGGCGCGAGGTCGGCGACTTCGGTGTCGGAGCAATCGAGCGATTGCAGGGCGGTGAGGCGCGCCAGCGGCGCGAGGTCGGCGACTTCGGTGTCTGAGCAAACGAGCGATTGCAGGGCGGTGAGGCGCGCCAGCGGCGCGAGGTCGGCGACTTGGGTGTGGGAGCAATCGAGCGATTGCAGGGCGGGGAGGCGCGCCAGCGGCGCGAGGTCGGCGACTTGGGTTCCGGAGCAAACGAGCGATTGCAGGGCGGTGAGGCGCGCCAGCGGCGCGAGGTCGGCGACTTGGGTGTTGGAGCAATAGAGCGATTGCAGGGCGGTGAGGCGCGCCAGCGGCGCGAGGTCGGCGACTTCGGTGTTGTAGCAATAGAGCGATTGCAGGGCGGTGAGGCGCGCCAGCGGCGCGAGGTCGGCAACTTCGGTGTCGGAGCAATCGAGCGATTGCAGGGCGGTGAGGCCCGCGAGCGGCGCGAGGTCGGCGATCCCGTTTCGATCCCAGTCGAATGTCCGCCCCTCCTCATCAACAACTTCGCCGCCGTCGGGAAACCCTAGCCGCAACTCCCGCAAATGCGTGAGCCTTGCGACCGCCTTCGGAATCACCTCGAGCCCTAGCCCCGCGAGATCGAGCGTCCCCGTCCGCTCCTCCGCCTCGCGCGCGATGCGTTGCTCGGCGATTTTCCATCCGTCGAAATCCGCGGCCATGCCCTGCCTTGGCGTTGCGTTCGCCTTGCCTTGATAGACGCCGTTGCAGCGACGGGGAAGGGCGCAGGCCGGCAAGCCGCGGTCGTTGCCCCATAAGCGCCAGATAGCCGCATTTGATCCGCCCTATCCGCGTCATGGCCGGGCTTGTCCCGGCCATCCACGTCGTGACATGGCTCGTCAGTTTCAGAACTCCAACCGTCCCGTGTGCAGCAGGCAGCGCCCTTACTTGAACCTGCGGTGCGCACCCCGACGTGGGCGGCCGGGACAAGCCCGGCCATGACGGCATTGGCGCTCTTAAATACCGGGCCCCGCATCGTCCGCCAATCGGTCAGCGACCGCGGCTATAGAAGCGTCGCTCAGGTTTAGTCGCAGGGCTGTCAAGCCCGCGCGGCTTCTCCTCAAAGAACGACAGACGTGTTTGGATTGACGCCAAATCACTTGCGAACTCGAATATCGTCAGAACACCTCCGGTAACCCGGCCTGCTTCAAGACTTCGTTCGCAGTGTGCCGACTTTTCGAGCGCGGGACAATCACGACGCGCTTCCCGTTCGCATCGACCCATTTCTCATGGCTGCCTTTGCCCCCGGTAGTTTTCGTCCAACCGGCGCGCTTCAGAATGCGCGCGATCTCGTCATAGTAATCCCGCGCCCTTCACGCCACGGCGAGTTCGCGCCGCGTCACGATCTGAACTCTATAGGGCGCCAGCGCGCCGGGGACGTTTGCCGCGATGACTTCCGGCGCCAGCGAGCGAACGAGATCAACCACTTCCTCAAAGGTCGCGGCTTCGACGACCAGGCCGGGAATATCAGAGGTCGTCGTGAACACCTCCGCGTCCGGGTCCCAAACGGCGGTCACTGTGAATGCTTTCGCCATGTTAGAAATCCCATCGCAGCTTCAGAAGGCGTGGATTTCGTCGGGCGCGGGCCGAAGTTGCGGCTTCAGGCTTGCCCGATTGACCACGTCGACGGGAGTGTCGAACAATTCGCCGATGAACGACTTCAGTCCCGAATATTGCCAGACGCCGCCGACCGCGTCGGCGTCAATCTCGATGACGATATCGATATCGCTGTCGGCGCGATGATCGCCCCGCGCGCGTGAGCCGAACAAGGCCGCATGTTTGACCCCACGCGCTCGAAGCTCGGCTTCGTGACGTCTTAAGGTGTCAATGATCGAGGCCTTCTCCATGACTGGCATGATAGCATATTTGAAATGCGTCGTCGCGGCGATGCGCAAAGGGTTAAAATAGATATTGCGTTTTTCAGAAATCAATTATACGCTCTCAATCTTCAGAGATGTTTCGCGATCAAATATATGAGGCATCGCCGAGACGTGGATTGCTTCGCTTCGCTCGCAATGACGTTTCAACGTTTGGTTGGAAACATGACTGGCAAACAACCAAACGTCTTGCACGAACGGGCGAGGGGCGTGCGGGACACCTCTCAGAGAAGCGCCTCCCCGATGTGCGCCGGGACACCAGAAACCACCTAACCTTCTGAAAAGCCCCGCTCGCGACCTGTCCCTGTCGCCGCCTCACGCCAACCTTCCCGCCCCCGACTTCCCCAGCGCCGCCTGCGCCGCCGCAAGCCTCGCGATCGGCACCCGGAACGGCGAGCACGACACGTAGTCCAGCCCGACGCTCTCGCAAAACCCAATGCTCGCCGGGTCGCCGCCGTGCTCGCCGCAGATGCCGAGCTTGATGTCCTTCCGCACCCCCCGCCCGCGCTCCGCCGCGAGCTTCACCAGCTCCCCCACGCCCTCCTGATCCAGCGTCACGAACGGATCGTTCGCCAGCAACCCCTTCGACGTATACGCGCCCAGGAACGCCGCCGCATCGTCGCGCGAGAGGCCGAGCGTCGTCTGCGTCAGATCGTTGGTGCCGAACGAGAAGAACTCCGCGCTCTCCGCGATCTCGGCGGCCCGCAGCGCCGCGCGCGGCAGTTCAATCATCGTGCCGACTTGATAGGGCACCTTCACGCCCGTCTCCGTCGCGACCTTCTCCGCCATCTCGACGATGATCTTCTTCACCAGATCGAGCTCCGGCCGGCCCATCACCAGCGGCACCATGATCTCGGCGGTGATCGAAGCTCCCGTCTTCTTGCCCGCCTCCACCGCGCCTTCAAATATCGCCCGCGCCTGCATCTCCGCGATCTCAGGATAACGGACCGCTAGCCGCACGCCGCGGAACCCGAGCATCGGGTTGAACTCGTGCAGCTCATGCGCGCGCTGGCGCAGCTTCTCGACCGACGCGCCGGTCGCCTTCGCAACCTCCGCCATCTCCGCTTCGGTATGCGGCAGGAACTCGTGCAGCGGCGGATCGAGCAGGCGGATCGTCACCGGCAGGCCTTGCATGATCTCGAACAGCTCAGCAAAATCCTTGCGCTGCATCGGCAGCAGTTTCGCCAGCGCGGCGCGTCGACCCTTCTCGTCGTCGGCGAGGATCATCTCGCGCACCGCGACGATCCGCTCGCCCTCGAAGAACATATGCTCGGTGCGGCAGAGCCCGATGCCCTCGGCGCCAAAACTGCGCGCGGTGCGCGCGTCGAGCGGCGTCTCGGCGTTGGCGCGCACCTTCATGCGGCGCACCGCGTCGGCCCATTGCATGAGGATCGCGAAATCGCCAGTCAGCTCCGGCTTCACCATCGGGATCGCGCCGGCGAACACCTGGCCGATCGCGCCGTCGATGGTCAGCACGTCGCCTTTCTTCAAGGTCTGCCCGCCAGCCGTCAGCGTTTGTTTGTTATAGTCGATGCGGATCCCCCCGACGCCGGAGACGCAGGGCTTGCCCATGCCGCGCGCCACGACCGCCGCGTGGCTGGTCATGCCGCCGCGCGTCGTCACGATGCCTTCGGCCGCATGCATGCCGTGGATGTCCTCCGGCGAGGTTTCTACGCGCACCAGGATCGTCTTACGGCCGGCTTGTCTCAGCGCCTCCGCGTCGTCGGAGGAAAACACGATCTCGCCGCTCGCCGCGCCCGGCGAAGCCGGCAGGCCGGTCGCGATCGGATCGCGCTTGGCGTTCGGGTCGATGGTTGGATGCAGCAGTTGGTCGAGCGTCGCCGGCTCGACGCGCGCGATCGCCTCCTCGCGCGTGATCAGCCCTTCGTTGGCCATGTCGACCGCGAGCCGCAGCGACGCGCGCCCGGTGCGCTTGCCGTTGCGGGTCTGCAGCATCCAGAGCTTGCCGCGCTCGACGGTGAACTCGAGGTCCTGCATGTCCTTGTAGTGCTTCTCCAGCAATTGCGTGGTGGCGACGAACTGGTGGAACACCTCGGGCATGATGGCTTCGAGCGAGGGCCGGTCGGAGCCGGCGGCTTTGCGCGCGACCTCGGTGATGTTCTGCGGCGTGCGAATGCCGGCGACCACATCTTCCCCCTGCGCATTGACCAGGAACTCGCCATAGAGCTCTTTGGCGCCGGTGGAAGGGTTGCGGGTGAAGGCGACGCCGGTGGCGCTGGTCTCGCCCATGTTGCCGAACACCATCGCCTGCACGTTGACGGCGGTGCCCCATTCCGCGGGGATGTTGTTGAGCCGGCGATAGGTGATGGCCCGCGCGTTCATCCAGGAACCAAACACCGCGCCGACCGCGCCCCAAAGCTGGTCCCACGCGTCCTGCGGGAACGGCTTGCCGGTCATCTCCTGCACCTTGGCCTTGTAGCCGACGATGACGGTGCGCCAGTCCTCCGCGCTGAGATCGGTGTCGAGCGTCAGGCCGCGGCGGTCTTTGTACTCCTCGATGATCTCCTCGAAATTGTGGCTGTCGACGTCGAGCACCACGTTCGAATACATCTGGATGAAGCGGCGATAGCTGTCATAGGCGAAACGCTCGTCGCCCGAGGTCTTGGCGAGCGTGGCGACGGCCTCATCGTTGAGGCCGAGGTTCAGCACGGTGTCCATCATGCCGGGCATCGACGCGCGGGCGCCCGATCGCACGGAGACCAGCAAAGGATTGGCGGCGTCGCCGAAGGCGCGGTCGGTCTTCTGCCCAACGGCGGCGATCGCGGTCTTCACCTCGGCTTCGAGTTCGGGGGGATAGCGCTTATCGTTGGCGTAATAGTAGGTGCAGACTTCCGTCGTGATGGTGAAGCCCGGCGGCACCGGCAGGCCGAGCGAGGCCATCTCCGCGAGATTGGCGCCCTTGCCGCCGAGGAGATTCTTCATCTCCCCTTTGCCTTCCGTCCCCTCCGCCGCGAACGAATAGACCCACTTTGTCATGCAGAGGCTCCAGAAATCAGGGTCAGTGATGCGCGCGCAATCCCAACGCGAACGTCACCCAGCCCGCGCCATGAAACAACAAGTCCACCCCAAGCAGCGTTCCCAGCACATACAGGCTCGACATCGGCCAGCTCATGACGATGCTCAATCCGAGCACAAAGGTGACAGCGGCGCCGAGCCACACCAGGCTGCGGTTCGGGCCGGCGGGAAGCTCGAAACCGAGCCAGGCTCGCACCACCGCCGCGGCAACCAAGCCTGCGCCAATCAACAGCGTGAGGATCGTCGAGGCGGCGATCGGGTTGAGGATGCAGAACATGCCGGCGCCAATGTAGAGGATGCCGCCAATCACCCAGAGGAAGAAGCGTCCCCAGGTTTTGGCGTGCATCCCGACGCCGATCTCGGCGGCGCCGGCGACGATAAGGAACACCCCGTTCAACGTCACCATCGCCAGCGTGGAGACGAAAGCAAAGATCAGCGACGCGGCGCCGAGCAACATCAGCAAAAGGCCAAAGGCGAAGATCGCGCCCCATTTTCCGCGTAAGCGGTGGATCGCTTCGCCGAGATTGTGCGGGTGTGAGATGATATCCGCGCTCATCAGAAGGCTCCTCCGCCGTCGCGGCCGTTCGTCGCCGGCCTGCGTTCGCTTGTCAACGTCCGCGCCTGAGGTCGCCGAGCACCTGCGCGGCATATTCGACCATCGGCACGATGCGTCCGTAGTTGAGCCGCGTGGGGCCGATCACGCCGAGCACGCCGGCGATGCGACGATCCGAACCGCGCAGCGGCGCGGCGATCATCGAGGAGCCGGACAGCGAGAACAGCTTGTTCTCCGAACCGATGAAGATCTTCACGCCCTCGCCATCCTCGGCGCGGTGCAAGAGATCGATGACGTCGGTCTGTGTTTCGAGATCGGCGAACAACAGGCGGATGCGTTCGAGATCCAGCGCTTCGTTGGAAGCTCCAATCAGATTGGCCTGTCCACGAACAATCAGCTGCTGACGCCCTTCGCCGGCGCCGGCCCAGAAGGCGAGACCCGCATCGACGAGCCCTGCGCCGAGTTCGTCGATCTCGTTGCGCGCGGCGTCGCGGGCGCGTTCGATCTTTGCGCGCGCCTGGGCGAGCGTGCCGCCGCGCGCGTGCGCATTGAGGTAGTTGCCGGCTTCCGTAAGGGCGGAGGCGGAGATGCCGGCGGGGATCGCGATGATGCGGTTCTCGACCGCGCCATCCTCGGCGACCAGCACCGCCAGCGCCTTCTCCGGCTCGACGCCGTACGAATTCGATGTGACGCAGGCGCAAATCGTCGTTGGTCGTCAGCACCAGCCCGGCGCCGCGGGTGAGGTCGGAAAGCAAGGTGGTGGTGCGGGTGAGCGCGTTCTCATAGCCGCCCTCGGCAGCCTCGCGGGCCTGAAGCTCTATGCGCGTACGCTCCTCGTTGCCGAGGCCGCCGAGCTCCAGCAGCGCGTCGACATAAAAGCGCAAGCCGCCTTGCGTCGGCAGGCGGCCGGCGCTGGTGTGCGGCGCGTAGATGAGGCCGATATCCTCCAGATCCTGCATGACATTGCGGATGGAGGCCGGCGACAGCGTCATCGGCAGCACGCGCGACAGGCTGCGTGAGCCGACGGGTTCGCCGTTGGCGAGATAGGATTCAACGATGCGCCGGAAGATTTCGCGCGAGCGCTGATCGAGCGCGGCAAGTGCGCTCGGCTCGGGCGGACGATCGGGAGCGCCGGACATTTTGGCAGTCTGGCGGGTTCAGCGGAGACGCGCAAGCCGCAAGCGCAGCGTTGGCGCCTACGAAAGTCTACCCTATCAAGCCGCCGGCTTCACGGCGTGAGCCACGGCGTTTGTTTCAGCGCGAGCGACTCTTCCGCGCAGTCGCGTTGCGGCGGCTCGCCGGCGGCCCGGGCGGCGTCGAGTTCGGTCTTGGCCTTGGCGAGATCGGCGCGGAATTCCGCGTTGGCGTGGAGTTTCACGACGGTGGCGGCGCCGACCATGCGCCCCTCCATCACGTCGCTCGCCCAATGCGCGTCGCAGACGATGCGGCTTTCCCCAAACGCGCGCCCGCGCGCCAAAATCGCATCGGCGCGATCCGGAGCGATCTCCGCGAGAATTTCCGCCCAGGTCCAGCCGATGGACGTGTGGCCCGAGGGGTAGGAGCCATTCTTGCGCAGATCGTCCTCCGCCTCGGGCTGGCAGGTGGTGCGCCCGTCGAGCATGAAAGGACGCGCGTGACGATAGTGGTTCTTGGCGGCCCCCGTCGCGGCGCCCCCGTCGGCCATGGTCCTGCGCAAGAGCTCGTAGAGCGCCGGCGCCGTTTCCTGCTTGATGGCGACGCCGATCGCACAGGAGAAGGTTCCGGCCGCGTAGGGAAAACGCAGATCGGCGTCGAGGGCCGCGAGCTTGAAGCGTATCTGGCCCTCGAAATCGCGCGCTCGTCGGGCGATTTGCTGATCGAGGTTTTCCGCGGCGGATCCCAGCTCCGGCGGAGGGGGCAGCAGCGTGATGCTGTTGGGAAGCTCCGAAGGCTCCAGATAACCTTTAGCCCGTTCAGCCGTCGGCATCGGCGCAGCCTCGTCGGCGACCGCAGCCGTCGCCAAGGCGCAACAGAGCGCCATCGCCGAGAGTGCGGTCTTGGCCAAAGGTCGGTCGGTCATCGCAGCGCGTCTCCGGGTGAAACCGCACGCTAGCGGACGCGTCGCCGCCTATGCAAGCGGGGTCCGCGCAGGGGCCGGTGTAGCCGCGGTCTATAGACCGCGGTCGCCGTGTGAGCGTCGCTATCCGGTAGGAATTCGATCTCGGCACGCTCCGCGGTCAGCGACCTAAGCATGCACGCATCTGGCGGACGCGGGTGAAACACAACGGCTGCGGACTCCCTCTCCCCGCGTGTCGCACGACGCAGCGTCGCCCCATCCACGCAACAGCGGGGAGAGGGTTTGGGGTGAGGGGCGAGCCGCTTGGACGCACGTTTCCAACCACAGCGCACTGCGTGAAGCTAGAAGGACTGAGGCAAACGCTCGCTTATTTTGTGCAAGCAAATTTGGCCGGGCGTGAAAAGCGCACGTCCAAGGGGCTCGCCCCTCACCCAAACCTCTCCCCGCTGCTTACCTGATGCGGACCGCTACGTCGTGGGGACGCGGGGAGAGGGGTCCCCAGTCGTTGTGCTACGCAGTGCGCCGGCCAGATGTGTGGATCCCCTAGGTCTATAGACCGCGGTCGCCCTGTGAGCGTCGGTATCCGGTAGGAATTCGATCTCGGCACGCTCCGCGGTCAGCGACCGCGGCTACAAGTCGATGTTGCGGCAGCCTACTTGATCAGTTCAAAGCCCTGGGCCTCGAACAGCTCCGTCGCCGCGGGCGAATGCAGGAACGCCACGAATTTCTCGGCGTCCGGGTTCTTCGAACCCGCCGTAATCGCGATCGGATAGACGATCGGCGCGTGCGAATCGTCCGGAAACTTCGCCACGACTTTTACCCGCGACTCGGAAACCGCGTCGGTGGCGTAGACGATCCCCAGCGCCGCCTCGCCGCGCGCGACGAATTCGAGCGCGGCGCGCACATTGTCGGTCATCGCGAGCTTCGGCTCGACGACGTCCCACAGCTTCAGTTTCGTCAACAACTCCTTGGCATAGCGCCCGGCCGGCACTGTCTTGACCTCGCCGGTGGCGAGTTTGCTGTTGGCGAGCGCGGCGGCGAAGGCGTCCGCTTCGAGCGCGAGCTTATCGAGCGAAGCGGTTTTCGGAGCGACGACGACGAGGTGGTTGCGCAGGAAATCGACACGCGTATCCGGCTTGATCGCCTTGCCCGCGGCCGCCGCGTCCATCGACGGCTCGTCCGCGGAGACGAATACGTCGGCCGGCGCGCCGGCTACAAGCTGCCGCGCGAGCCCAAGCGAGCCGCCGTAGCTCAGGGAGACCTCTGGGCCGCCCGCTTGATGAAACTTGGCCGACGCCGCGTCGAGCGCGGTCTTAAGGCTCGCGGCTGCGAAGACGACGAGCTTTTCGTCGGCGAACCCTTGCGAGGAAATGCCGAGCATCAGGCCTATGATCAACGCGAGACGATACATGCGCGAACTCCAGGAGCGTCGTATCGAGGTCAATACGACGCAGCGCGGACCGTCAAGTCACGTGATCGCGGGCGACTGCGAGCGCGCTTCGGTTGACAGTTCGCCGCGCCTCTGAATATGCCGCACCCCAACGGGAGGGTGTCCTGAATTTCCGCTTCGCATCGCCGCTCCTCGTCCTCGCGCTCTTTGCCGGTCCGGCGCGCGCGGATTTTCGGCTCTGCAACATGACCTCCGACCGCGTCAGCGTCTCGCTCGCCTACACCGATGGCAAGGAATGGGTCAGTGAGGGTTGGTGGAACCTGAAGCCAACCGATTGTGATACGCTGGTCCAGGGCCCGCTCGCCGCCGAGTTCTACTACGTCTACGCGATGGACGAGCGCGGGGGGGAGTGGAAGGGCAAGGCCTACATGTGCACCAACGACCGCGAGTTCAAAATCGACGGCCGCGAGGACTGTTTCGCGCGCGGTTACGAGCGTACCGGCTTCTTCGAAGTCGACACCGGCAAGGACTCGAAGAACTGGACCGTCCAGCTTACGGATCCAATCGCGCGCTGAAACCCGGAGTTTTCATATGACCCGCCGCAGCCGACGCATCAAAATTCTGGCGACGCTGGGTCCGGCCTCCGCCGATCCCGAGGTTGTCGAGGCGCTGTTTCACGCGGGCGCCGACGTATTCCGCATCAACATGAGCCACGCCTCGCACGACATGATGCGCGAGCGCGTCGCCACGATTCGCAAGTTGGAGGAAAAGGTCGATCGGCCGATCGGGATCCTCGTCGATCTGCAGGGACCCAAGCTGCGCGTCGGGATTTTCGCCAACGGAAGCGAGGACTTGCGCAGGGGCGACCTCTTCACGCTCGACGATGACACGAAACCCGGCGACGCCACGCGCGTGCAACTGCCGCATCCTGAAATCCTGGAATCGTTGCAGCCCGGCCATCGGCTGTTGATTGACGACGGTAAAGTGCAATTGCGCGTGCAGTCGCGCTCGGCGCGACATGCCGAGTGCCTCGTCGAAGTGCCTGGAAAAATCTCCAACAAGAAGGGCGTCAGCCTGCCCGACACGACGCTTCGGACATCGGCGATGACCGAAAAGGATCGCGCCGATCTGCATGCCGCGCTGGAGGAGAACATCGACTGGGTCGCGCTGTCCTTCGTGCAGCGGCCTGAGGACGTCGCCGAGGTGAAGGCGATCGCCGGCAAGCGCGCCAGCGTGATGGCGAAGATCGAAAAGCCGCAGGCGATCACGCGGCTCGACGAAATCTTGGCCGTCTCCGACGCGATCATGGTCGCGCGCGGTGATCTCGGCGTTGAAATGCCGATCGAGCGCGTGCCCGGTTTGCAGAAGACGATCACCCGGATGGCGCGAAAGCTGGGCAAGCCTGTGGTCGTGGCGACGCAGATGCTTGAGAGCATGATCACCACGCCTGTGCCGACGCGCGCGGAGGTTTCCGACGTTGCGACCGCGGTGTTCGAGGGCGCGGACGCCGTGATGCTTTCGGCGGAGAGCGCCTCCGGCCAATACCCGCGCGAGGCGGTGGCGATGATGAACCGCATCGCCGAGACGGTCGAGGCCGAGGCGATCTATCAGAGCATCCTTCTTTCACAGCGCGCGGCGCCCGAGGCCACGGGCGCCGACGCGATCGCCGAGGCGACGCGTGATGTCGCCGATGTGCTGGGCATCAAGGTGATCTGCGCCTGGACGGTCTCGGGCGCGACCGGCTTGCGCATCGCGCGCGAGCGGCCGGCGTCTTCGGTGCTGGCGTTGACGCCGATCGTCGAGATGGCGCGCCGCCTTGCGATCGTCTGGGGCGTCCATCCGGTCGTCACCGACGATGCGCGCGACGAGCGCGACATGGCCGACCGCGCCTGCCGGCACGCGTTCATCGAGGGGTTTGCGGGCGTCGGCGAGCGCGTGCTGGTGGTGGCGGGCGTTCCGTTCGGGACGTCGGGCGGCACCAACAATCTGCGCATCGCGACCGTCGCGCCAGACGGCGGCAAGGCGTAGCGCCGACCGATGTAGCCGCGGTCGTTGACCGCGGTCGACGTGTGAGCGTCGCTATCTGGCAAGCCTTCGATCTCGGCGCCCTCCGCGGTCAGCGACCGCGGCTACAGGGCGGCGTGGACGCTCCGGAACGATCTTGCAAAATATGCGTTTTCGATGCGGTGATTGCGCGCGCGGAGCGGTGGAATGCGGACGTTCGGCGAATTCGACGCAAATCTCACCGCGACATATCGGCTTCAATTCCACAAAGACTTTACCTTCCACGACGGCGCGCGCATCGCCAGCTACCTGCGCGACCTCGGCATCTCCCACGTCTACGCCTCGCCGATCCTGACCGCGCGGGCCGGCTCGATGCACGGCTACGACGTCGTCGACTTCTCGCGGATAAATCCAGAGCTCGGCGGCGAAGCGGGTTTGGATGCGCTTGTCAGCGCGCTGCACGGAGCAGGCCTCGGCCTCATCGTCGACATCGTGCCCAACCACATGGCGGTCGGCGGCGCCGACAATCCCTTTTGGCTCGACCTGCTTGAGAAGGGACAGGCAAGCCGCTTCGCCGATTTCTTCGACGTCGATTTTTATGCGCCGGCGTCGCCCGGCAAAGTGCTGGTTCCTTTTCTCGGCGGCCCGTACGAAGAGGTTCTCAGAAGCGGCGATCTCAAATTGCAGCTTCGCCCCGAGAACGGCCGCTACGCGGTTTACTATCACGAGCACTGCTTCCCCTTGCGCGAAGAGTCCCAGGCGGAGGTGAAAACTCAGGGCGTCGGCGAGTTTTCCGCGCCCGAACGTCTCCACGCTCTGCTGGAGGCGCAGCACTATCGGCTGGCGAGTTGGCGGGCGGCGAATGACCTGATCAACTACCGCCGGTTTTTCGACATCACGTCGCTGGCCGCGATTCGCATGGAGCGCGCCAAGACTTTCGACATCGTACATGAGGTTCCGCTTCGTCTCTACGAACAAGGGTTGATTGACGGCCTTCGCATCGACCATGTCGACGGACTGACCGACCCGCGCGGCTATTGCGAAAAGCTTGAGCAAGGCGTTGCTGCAGCGTCGCGCGAAGCGACCTGTGGACCGTCGCGGCGAGCCTTATATCATCGTCGAGAACATCCTCGCTTCCAATGAGAGGATGCCGGACTGGCCGGTCGCGGGAACGACCGGCTATGACTTCATGAACGAAGTCTCGGCTGTGCAGCACGACAATGCGGGGGCGCAAAAGCTCGGCGCGTTTTGGCGTGAAATCAGCGGGCGCAGCGAGAATTTTGAGGATGAGGAAAGTCTTGCGCGGCGCGAGCTTTTGTCGAGAAGCTTTGATGGCCAATTCGAAGCCGCGATCGATGCGCTCTACCGATGCCGAATGGAGCTCGGCGCCGATCGGGATCTGACCCGCAATAGCGTCGTTCGCGCCGTCCAGTCTGTCATCTCGCACATGCGCGTCTATCGTTCCTACGCGATCGGCGGCGCGACAAATCCCGGCATCGGCCCCTATCTCGAAGCCGCCTTCGACGCCGCTGCTGCGGAGGCCGGAGCCGACGATGAGGCGTTGCGGCTCGTGCGCTCGATCATGAATAGCAAATCAGCGAATGGCGAGTTCTCGGAGGCGATCCGCAGGTTCAACCAACTCACCGCGCCCGTCGCCGCCAAGGCGGTGGAGGACACCGCGTTCTATCGCTACGGACGACTATTGTCGCGCAACGACGTCGGATTTAACGCGGCGGTCTTCGGGATGGAGTCTAGCGAGTTTCATCATCGTATGGCTGATCGTGCGGCCAACCTACCGCATTCGCTGCTGGCGACGGCCACGCATGATCACAAGCGCGGCGAGGATGTGCGCGCGCGGCTTGCCGTGCTGAGTGAAATTCCCGAGCTTTGGATCGATCGCTGCCGCGAGTGGAGCGCGCTAAACACAAGCTTTCGCGAAGGCGGTTTTCATCCCGCCGACGAGCAAATGCTTTATCAGATGATCGTCGGCGCCTGGCCGCTCGAAATCAATCTGGCGACCCTCGCCGATCTGCGGGCTTTGCCGACCGTCTGGTTCAGTGGCAGCAGAAAGCGCTGCGCGAGGGTAAGTTGCGTTCGAGCTGGATGGCGCCCAACGCCGAATATGAACGCATCGCTGAGAGTTTCACTCGCAGCGTTCTCGACGGCGATCGAAGCCGCGCCTTTCTCTCCTCGGTCGCTGATTTTGTCGGCAAGATCGCCTCGGCGGGTCTCGCGAACGCGCTTACGCAAACCGCGCTGCGCTGTCTCGCCCCCGGCGTGCCCGATCTCTATCGAGGCTCCGAACTTTGGGATTTCACGCTCGTCGATCCCGACAATCGAAGGCCTGTAGATTTTGATCTGCGGGCGGAGCTGCTTGCAGGCGAAACGTCTTTACAGACAGGCGCGATCAAACAAAAACTGATCCAGACGCTGCTGCAACTTCGACGGCGCGAACCTGCTTTATTCGCTTTCGGCGACTATCAGGAAATCACGGTCAACCAGGCGCCGGGTGTCGAAGTGCTAGCCTTTCGGCGCCGCCACGAGGGGCGAACGCTCATCGCCGCTATGACGCTTCGCGTCGGCGCGCTGCTTTTCGGATCCGAACGGCTGGTTCCGCCGGCGGAGGTTTGGGGAGATGCGCGGTTGAACGTGGAAGAAGCGAAATACCGCCGCGTGTGGGGAGAAGCGGATTTGTTTTCTGGTCAGACGCTGGAAAGCATCTTCGCGCAGACGCCCGTGGCGGTTTGGATCGGTGCGGGGTAATACAAGCGCGCACGTCATTGCGAGCGAAGCGAAGCAGTCCAGCGCCGTGAGATCGTCGGCTATCCGGATAAGGCGCCTTCAGCCGCATGGATTGCCACGTCGCTTCGCTCCTCGCATTGACGGAAGGTCACGCTGTCAATCAGCCGAAATTTGCCGTGGCCCTAGCAACACCTCGCTAAGCAGCTTTTCAACCTTCGCCCCCGGCTTCACCCAGCGTTAATCCTGGTCCGCCAAGGCTCCGCCTTTATGGCGAGTTCATCTCCTATCGGGCAACGTCTGCCCGCCCTCGATGGCCTGCGCGGCGTGCTGGCGCTCGTCGTGGTGCTTTGGCACGCGACCTCGCCCACTGGCCTGCAATGGTTCGCCTATCCCGCGAAATTCGCCGTATTCGGCTTCTTCGTCATCTCCGGCCTCGTGCTGACGCGCTCCTGGGAGGGACGGCCCGGCGTGTTCCTGATCAGCCGCATCGTCCGGCTCTGGCCGACCTATGCACTCTGCCTCGCCGTCGGCTACCTGATCGCCAAACAGCCCGTTGACTGGCGCCAGTTCCTCTGGTTCCCGCTGATGACCCCGGATGCGGAGCCGCACATCGACCCGCCGGTATGGTCGCTGATCGTCGAAGCCTGGGCGATGCCGCTGATGCCGCTCATCGTCTTTGCGGGAACCGGGCCGCTCTGGCGCGCCTGGATCGCCTGCGTCGCCGCCTTCGCGGCCTACAGAATGACCGCCGATCCGGCCTGGCAGCAGCTCTGGCTCTCGCTCGCCTATTTCGTCGGCGGCGCCTATTGCGCACGCTTTACGCCGCGCGCCGCGTGGTTCGAGGCGAGGCCGGCGCAATGGCTCGGCAAGATCTCCTACAGCCTCTATCTCAGCCATTGGCTAGTATTTGCGCTGGCCCGCATGGCGCTCGGGCCGCTTGGCGGGATCGTGGCTCTGCCGCTCAGCCTTCCCATCGGTTGGCTCGTCTGGGCCGCGATCGAGCGCCCAAGCGTCGCAGCCTCGCGGCGCGTCAAAGCGTGGCTTTCGCAGCCGAGCGAAGCCGGCCTCGCCGAGGCGGCGCGATGACGGCGATCGTCCGTTTCCTGCGCGACGCCGAATGGGCGGACCGGACGCGCATCCGCAACTATCTGATCCTCATCGCGCTCGGGCAGGCGGTGGCGCTGGTGGCGCTTGTCATCATAGCCCGAAGCGGCGTCGATCCCCGTGGCGAGCCGCTCGGCACCGACTTCGTCAGCTTCTGGACCGCGGGCAAACTCGCGCTCGCGCATCGCCCCGAGGCGATCTACTCGCCTGAAGCGCATCTCGCCGCGGAGCGCGCCTTTTTCGGCCATCCGATCGGCTGGTATGCCTTCTTCTACCCGCCGATCTTCATCCTCGCCTGCCTGCCCCTGGGCGCCCTGCCCTATTTGGCCGCGCTTGGCGATCTGGCTCGTCTCCACATTTGCAGCGCTGGTCGCGGCCCTGCGCGCGCTGTCTCCGCGCTTCGCTCATCCGCTGATTCTCGCCGCGTTCCCGGCCGTGTTCGGCAACATCGGGCACGGCCAGAATGCGTTTCTCTCCGCCGCCTTGTTCGCCGGCGGCGCGGCTTGCCTGGACCGGCGACCCTGGCTTGCCGGAGTTCTCTTCGGCGCCCTCAGCTTCAAGCCGCAGCTCGCGGCCGTGGTGCCGATCGCTCTGATCTTCACCGGCCGCTGGCGCGCGCTCGCGAGTCTGGCGTTGACGGCGGTCGCGCTCGCCCTGCTTACCCTGCCGCTATTCGGATGGGAGACCTGGCGCGCCTTCCTCAACGAAACGCCACTCGCGCGCGAAACCCTCGAGCGCGGCCTCGTCGATCCCGCGAAGATGCAGAGCGTCTTCTCGGCGATTCGCGTGCTGGGCGGTGGCGTCCCGCTCGCTTGGGCGGTTCAGGGGCTGGTCTCCTTGTCGGCGCTCGCCGGGCTCGTCTACGCGTCGCGGCGCACCCTTGATGGTCGGCGGCTGGGGGCGCTCGCGGCTTGCGCGGCCTGTCTGACCACGCCCTTCCTGCTCGACTACGATCTGACGCTGCTGATCGTTCCAATCGCCGTCGTGTTCGCTGAAGCCATGGAAAGCGGCTTTGCCCCCTACGAGAAGACGACGCTGTTCGCCGCCTATCTGCTCGCCGGCTTCGCGCGCCCGCTCGCGGAATACGCGCATCTGCCGCTCACGCCGATCGTCGTCTCCGCGCTGATGTTCCTCGTCGCGCGCCGCTGCCTCGCGGCGACTGCGTCGGCAAAGCGCGCCTCTGCCGCGGTTTGCGAGCCGGAGCTGCTTCCTGCATAAGCCGCGCCGGAGCGTCGGCGTCCACGCCGACGTCGTAGCCCCATCACGTCGGCGTGGACGCCGACGCTCCGCCGGTCGCTTGAACGCTTAACGCCAAAGAGCCATGCCCTTCTTTCCGCTTCCCGAAAATCCGATCCCCGATGGCGCCGTTGAGCACGAGCTGACGGCCGTCGACGGCGCGCGGCTGCGGGCCGCGCGATGGAGCCCGGCGCAGCCGAAGGGAACCATCGTGCTGCTGAACGGGCGCACCGAATACGTCGAGAAATACTTTGAGACGATCGGTGACCTTCTGGCGCGCGGCTTCGCCGTCGCGACGATGGACTGGCGCGGGCAAGGCGGCTCCGACCGGCAGCTGAAAAACCCGTTGAAGGGCCACATCGACGATTTCGCTTTGTTCGAGCGCGACTTCGTCGCGTTCCGGCGCGACGTGCTGCTCCCGCACTGCCCAAGACCCTGGATCGGGCTGTGCCATTCCATGGGCGGCGCGATCATGCTGCGCATCGCGCACGAGGGCCGCTGTCCGTTCGAGCGTCTCGTCGTCACCGCGCCGATGATCGCGCTCAGCACGGATACCGCGCCCCCCTATCTGCGCTGGGCCGCGGACCCGACGTTCCTTCGCTGGCTCGCCGAACTCTGTGATGGCGTTGGCCTCGGCGGCGCCTTCGCGCCTGGCGCCGGAAATAAAGCGTTCGGCGCAGGGCCGTTCGACAACAACCCCCTGACCAGCGACCCCGTCCGCTACGGCCGCATGCGCGCGACGCTCGACGCGCATCGCGAGCTCGGCCTCGGTGGCCCGACCATCGGTTGGGTGCACGCCGCCGCCCGGCTCATGCGGGACTTCGCCGAACCCGATTACCCCCGCGCGATCACGACCCCGACCCTGGTGATCTCCTCCGGCGCGGATCGCGTGGTCGAGCCGCGCAGCGTCGAGCGATTCGCTACCCGGCTGCGCGCCGGCAATCTGATCGTGGTCGATGGCGCGCGGCACGAAATCATGATGGAGCGCGACCTCTATCGCGACCTGTTCTTCCGCGCTTTTGACGCTTTTACCGCCGGCGTCGCCCCAGAAGCCGCCGCGTTTACCGAGCCTTATCACGCTGAGACGTAGGGTTACCGCGTTTTCGCGTCTCCGAGGGGTCCATGTCTGCAGCGGTGACGTCGTCCCGCCCCACGCTCTCCGTCATCGTCCCGACCTACCGCGAAGCCGCCAACGTGCCGCGCCTGTTCGAGCGACTGGCCAAGACGCTCGACGGTCTGCCCTGGGAGATGGTGGTCGTCGACGACGATTCGTCGGATGGCACCTACGATGTCGCCTACGATATCGCGCGCCGCGACAGCCGCATGCGCTGCCTACGGCGCGTCAACCGAATCGGGCTCGCCGGCGCGGTGATCGAGGGCTGGCTCGCCTCCAGCGCCGATTTCGTCGCCGTCATCGACGGCGATCTCCAGCACGACGAAACCATCCTGCCGCAGATGTACGCCGCGCTCGAGAAGGGCGAGGGCAATCTCGTCATCGGCTCGCGCATACCCGATCCGACGAAGCCCGGCGGGTTATCTCCCGCCCGGCAGAAGCTCAGCAATCTCGGCGCCTGGTTCTTTCGCCAAGTCGCCGGCGTCGGCGTATCCGACCCGATGAGCGGCTTCTTCATGACCCGGCGCGAGTTGGTCGCCGGGCTCGCGTCGAAACTGTCGGCGGACGGCTTCAAGATCCTCGTTGATGTCGTGCTGTCGTCGGGGCGCGACGATCTAAAGGTCGTGGAAGTCCCCTATGTGTTTCGTCCCCGCACGGCGGGCGAATCAAAGCTGTCGCCGCTCGTCGGCCTCGACTTCCTCGGCCTCGTCGCGCATCACGCGAGCGGCGGCGTGCTGCCAACGCGCTTTGTGCTGTTCGCGCTGATTGGCGGCGTCGGCCTCGTCGTGCATTTGATTGCGCTGACGGCGTTCATCGGACTAACCCGGCCGGATGATTTCACCGCCGCGCAGATCTTCGCGACCATCGTCTCGATGGCCAGCAATTTTCTGCTCAACAACGAGATCACCTACCACAACCGCCGCTATCGCGGCGTAGGCATCGTCGGCGGCTTTCTGATGTTCAGCGTGCTCTGCGGCATCGGCGCGATCGCCAACGTCAATGTCGCGACGCTGCTCTATGAGACGCATCGCAGCTGGGGCGTAGCGGGCGCGGCGGGCGCTTTGATTGGCGTGGTGTGGAATTACGCCGCGAGCAATACGTTTGTCTGGCGCAGACGGCGGAAGAGCTGAGCGCGCCGCTGTAGCCGCGGTCGTTGACCGCGGTGGTTCGGCTTGCAATTAATTCACACAACGAGGCGCTTGATCTGACGAACGCGGTCAGCGACCGCGTCTACAGGGGCGCGCCCGCGTCGTCTCACCGCACCTCAGGCAGCGCTTCCGCGCGCGCGAGGTTGCCGAAGCGGGTCAGCTCCGCCTCGAACGCCAGTTCAACCATACCTGTCGGGCCGTGGCGCTGCTTGCCGATGATCACCTCCGCGCGACCGTGCGCGCGCTCCATCTCCGCCATCCAGGCCACGTGCTCTTCGGTGCCCGGCCGCGGCTCTTTGTTCTTCAGATAATATTCCTCGCGATAAACAAACAACACCACGTCCGCGTCCTGCTCGATCGAGCCCGACTCTCTCAAATCCGACAACTGCGGCCGCTTGTCGTCGCGCATCTCGACCTGGCGCGATAGCTGCGAAAGCCCGAGGATCGGCACATTGAGCTCTTTGGCGAGCGCCTTCAGCCCGGTCGTGATCTCGGTGATCTCCTGGACGCGACTGTCGCTGCGCGATTTCGCGCTCGACAACAGCTGCAGATAGTCGACCACCAACAAATCGAGCCCCCGCTGACGCTTCAGCCGTCGGGCGCGCGCGGTGAGTTGGGCGATCGAAATGCCGCCCGTCTGATCGATGTAGAACGGGATGCGCTGCATCTCGATCATCGCCTGACTGATGCCGTGGAAATCCTCCTCGGTGATGTCGCCGCGCCGGATCTTATAAGACGGCACGCCGGACTGCTCGGCGATGATGCGGGTGGCGAGCTGTTCGGCCGACATTTCCAGCGAGAAGAAGCCGACGATGCCGCCGTCGATCGTCTGCATCGTCCCGTCGGCGCGCGGCTCGCCGCGCCAGTTCTTGGCGATGTTGAAGGCGATGTTGGTTGCAAACGCCGTCTTGCCCATGCCGGGCCTGCCTGCGATGATGATCAGATCGGAAGCCTGCAGGCCGCCCATCTTATGGTCGAGATCGTCCATGCCGGTCGCGACGCCGCTCAAATGCCCGTCGCGCTCGTAGGCGCGCGCAGCCAAGTCGACCGCCGTCTTCAACGCGTCGGAAAAACTCTGAAAGCCGCCGCCATATTTGCCGCCATCGGCAATCTGGTAGAGCCGCTTCTCCGCATCTTCGATCTGCTCGCGCGGGGAAGAATCGACAGGCGCGTCGTAGGCGACGTTGACGACGTCTTCGCCGATGCGGATCAACTCGCGTCGCACGGAGAGATCGTGGATCGAGCGCCCATAATCGTGCGCGTTGATGATCGTCGTCGCCTCGAGCGCGAGGCGCGCCAAATATTGCTGCACTGTCAGACCCTGGCCGAGGTCGTGCTCGCCCAAAAACGTCTTCAGCGTGATCGGCGAGGCGATCTTGCCGGCGCGAATCAGCGAGCCGGCGATCTCGTAGATGCGGCGGTGGATTTCCTCGACGAAATGCTCGGGCTTCAGGAAGTCGGAGACGCGGTCATAGGCGTCGTTGTTGATCAGGATCGCGCCCAGGAGCGCCTGTTCGGCCTCGATGTTGGCGGGAGGAATGCGCGGCGCGGCGGTCTCGACGCGGGCGGGAAGACGGGTGGGAAAAGCTTCTACAGTCGCCATTGTTCTTTGTTCGCAGTCGGGTGTTCGACAACGCGGGTTGAGACACATCGGAACGGGATCGCCCCGCCGCGAAGTCGCGTCTGGAGCCAAGGGCTTCTCTCACAGATCAGACGGCTTGGCGAGCCTTCGGCGACTTATCCCCGCAGTTCGCGGCGAGGAAATTTTTTTCGCGAGGGTTGGTCCGCTTGGGGCTTGACCCAAGCAGCAAATGAGTCGCGCGGCCCGATGCTGATTCGCAGCAGACCGTCATTGCGAGCGAAGCGAAGCAATCCAGCCGCGCCGAGATCGGACGCTTGTCAGTTGATTCTCGCTTTCCAGCGCGAAGCAATCTAGATTTTTTGCAATCAGATCGACGCGGCCTTGTAGCCGCCAGATTGTGTAGCACGACGGCTGGGGACCCCTCTCCCCGCGTATCACACGAAGTAGCGCGCGGCGTCACCGCAACAGCGGGGAGAGGTTTGGGTGAGGGGCAAGCCGCTTGAACGTACGCTTTCCACACGACGCAACGCCAAAGCCAAATTTGATTGCATGATACGCGCGAGCGCTCGCTGTAATTCTTTCAATTTAGCGCCGTGCCGGCTGGCCGGTAACGGGCGTCCAAGCGGCTCGCCCCTCACCCCACCCTCTCCCCGCTGTTGCGTTGATGCGGCGCGCTACGTCGTGCGACACGCGGGGAGAGGGGGTCCGCAGCCGTAGTGCTTCACGCGCGGCGGCCAGATGTGTGCCTGGTTGAGATCAGGAGATCGCGGCTACGAGCGCCGCGCTTGCGGCCGTGCTTGCACGACGCGCGGCGCTTACGCTTGCGAGAGCGCACCGGCCCCAGCGCTGGATTGCTTCGCTTCGCTCGCAATGACGGGAGCGTTGATTGTGAGCTCGCAGCGCCAGCTCAAATCCAGCGCCGCGTCTTTGCGCAATAATCTACAAAGCTCTCGCCGAACTTTGCCCGCATCGCGCGCTCTTCAGGCAAAATCTGGAACCGCGTGATGAACGGGACGAAGACGATCGGTCCGAGCACGCAAAGCGGGCGAGCGAGGTAGAACGCGTAGCCGCATAGGAGAAGAACCAACCCAAGATACATGGGATTGCGCGTCCAGCGGAAGACGCCGCTCGTCACCAACACATCGCCGCGATCGATTTTGTGCGGACTGATATTGGCGCCTTGACGCTGGAACGTGAAAGCGCCCGACGCGGAGATGGCGATACCGAGGACAAACAACACACTGGCGCCGTCGCCGCGCAGCGCTTCATCCAACAGGGCGGGCCCCGAGGCTTTGGCCAGGCCCAACATCGCCAAGCCGATCAGCAGCGCGACAAGCGGCGGCGGAACAAGATGTTCCAGCTTATACATCGCCAGGTCTCCGGGCGCCTGTAGCCGCGGTCTCCAGACCGCGGTGGTCAAGAGATCGCGCCTCGCCTAGAGAGAGCCGATCTCGGGGAGACCGCGGTCTGGAGACCGCGGCTACAGGCGTCAGCGAATGAACGATCTCGCGGTCAACCAAGCTGGACTTCGCTCTAACGCTTCTTCCGCGCGTCCCTGAACGCCTTCGCCCAACCTGGCTTCTCAATCTGCTTTCCCCGCGCGACCGCGAGGGCGTCTGGCGCCACGTCCTTGGTGACAACGGAGCCCGAGCCGACATAAGCGCCGTCGCCAATCTTCACCGGCGCCACCAGCGCAGAGTTGGAGCCGACGAAGGCGCCGGCGCCGATGTCGGTGAAGGCTTTGTTGAAGCCGTCATAGTTGCATGTGATCGTTCCGGCGCCGATATTGGCGCCGGCGCCGACCCGCGCGTCGCCGATGTAACTGAGATGGTTGACCTTGGCGCCCGCCTCGATTCGCGCCGCCTTGATCTCCACGAAATTGCCGACGCGCGCCTTGCCCGCGATCTCCGCGCCCGGGCGAAGCCGCGCATAAGGGCCGATCGAGGCGCCGGTCGCCACGCGCGCGCCCTCCAGATGCGAGAAAGCGTGGATCACCACGCCGTCCGCGACGCGAACGCCAGGGCCAAACACCACATGCGGCTCGACGACGACGTCGCGGCCGAGCTCGGTGTCGAACGAGAAGAAAACCGTCTCGGGAGCGATCAACGTCGCGCCATTGCGCATCGCCTGTTCGCGCAAGCGATTTTGCATGGCGGCCTCCGCGCGGGCCAACTGGACGCGGTCGTTGACGCCCATCACCTCCGCTTCGCTCGCCATCCGCGCCGTGGCGATGAGGCCGCGGCGGCCGGCGATCTCCACGAGATCGGTCACATAGAATTCGCCGGCCGCATTGTCGTTGCCGACTTCGTCGAGCATCGCCAGCGCCTGCGCGCCGTCGATGGCGAGCGTGCCGGCGTTGCAGCGGCGGATCGCGCGCTCGTCCGGCGAAGCGTCTTTCTGTTCGCGGATGGCTTTCAACACGCCGTCGCGCTCGATGAAGCGGCCGTAGCCGGTCGGATCGGCCGCCTCGAAGCCCAGCGCGACCAGTCGGCGGCTTCCGCCAATCCCTCGCGCAAGTTCCGCAAGGTTTCCGGCCGCACCAGCGACGTGTCGGCGTAGTGCATGAGCACGTCATCGGTCCCGCGCTCAAGCGCCGCGCGCGCGGCAAGCACGGCGTGCGCCGTGCCGCGCCGCTCGGCTTGCACAAAGATTTCGGCATCAGGGAAGATGCGCTTGGCCGCCTCCGCCAGCGCCTCGCCGCCGGGCCCAGGGCCTACCACTACGGCGATGCGGCCGCACCCCGCCTCTACCAGCGCGGCGAGCGCATGGGCGAGCATCGAGCGTCCGGCGATTTCGTGCAGCGGCTTCGGCTTCGCCGACCGCATCCGCGTGCCTTCGCCGGCCGCGAGCAACACGCCGAGACAGGACCGTGGAGAGGGACCGGGACTCAAGCTGCACGCTCCCATTTCGCGGAAAACGCCCCTAGCGCGGCGGCGCCGTCGCGTCAAAGGCGCCGCCAGGCCCCGTCGAATAGCGGGAACAGCGCCAATCCGCCGACAAAGCCGCCGATATGCGCAATCCAGGCGACCGGCGCTTCGGAAGCGCCGAGCGCGTGTGCGCCGACGCCGAAAATGACGTTGGTGACGAGCCAGACGCCGATGAAGAACAGCGCGCGCCGATCGCTAAACACTTCGACGAGGGTCGCCGCCCGCCCGCGCTGACGGGTTCAGCATGCCGCGCGGTCGGGGCGGCCCCAGCGGCGCGCCGGGCCGGAAGATAAAGCGCGCCGCGCCGGCCATGAAGCCGGAGGCCGCGGCGGAGGCGCCGATCAGGGGCGTGAAGTCCATCATCGCGGTCAGCCAGTGCAGCAGCGCGCCGCAGGCCGCGGTCGCCGCAAAAAACAGAAAGAACCGCCACCAGCCGAAGCGGCGTGAGATCGGCGGGCCGAAAGCGACGATCCAGACGCAATTCAAGCCGACATGCGTCCAGGAGCCGTGCAGCAACGCATAGGTAACCAAGGTCCAGGGTTTCAGGCCGGGGTGCGACGAGGTCGTCGCGCGCCACATCCGCGCGGTATCGAGAGCGTGCGGGTCGACGTTGCTTTGCGCCACCAAATCGGTGAGCCGGTCGGGCCATAGCGAAACCGTCAGGCGGCCGGGGATGAAGCTCCAGTCGAGATAGATCGCGTCTTGGATCGGGATCGAGGCCCAGGTGAGAAAGGCGTGCACGCCGAGCAGCAGCGCGACCAGCGACAACACGGGGACGGGAATAAAGAAGATCGGCTCGCGCGGACGAACGCCGCTCGAGGAGAAGTCCAGCATAGGCGGAGCGCCTCGGTTGATCTCGCGCGGGCGTAGACGCCGCGAGCGGGGAGCCGATAGCAGTGCTAAGGGCGGAAAGCGAGTTTACACAAAAAAGAGGGGAGAGCCCTGGCTGGCTCTCCCCTCGTTTTCTCTGTCGCGACCCAGACGGCTGCGCGGGAGCGGCGCGAAGCCCTAGATCGTCTTGCGGCTCAAGACGGGAGCGAAGAACCGTCTCAAATCGACCTTCGGGGCGGAGGTCTCTCGGCTGGAGCGGGCCGGACCGTCGTTTCCGATTTGGTAACGCCACACTGCCACCGGCCTTTCATCGGCGCAACTCAATGCTTTTGATAATGTTAATTTCGGCGGGGACGCCAGATCGTGGCGTTGCTTAAGCCCTTGAATAAAAAGGGCGCAGCTAAGGCGGCCGACGTAGCCGCGGTCGTCGACAGCGGTGGCGCGACTTGCGCGACCCTCTCTGGAGCGAGGCGCTTGCGGCAACCCACGCGGTCAGCGACCGCGTCTACAACCCGGGTGGCACAGGGACTGCAGCCTCGTCTCCGCAAACGTCGGCGCGTGGCGTTTCCGTCCCATTTCGGGACGGACGTTGCGAACCGGGGCGGAGGGAAGTTCCATTTGAAGCTCGCGGCCAGCCTAGAGCTCTACGCCTACTGGGAGGCGTTGCGCGGCGCACGCGGCGCGCCGGAGCGCAACGATATCGAGCCCGGCGCGATTCGCGGCATCCTCGCCGACACGTTCATCCTGCAGTTTGCGCCGCAGGAGGGCTTTCCCTTCCGGGTGGTGGGCAGCCGCACCAACGCGCTGGCGGGCCGCGAGTTGCGCGGCGCGACGTTCACCGAGCTATGGCGCAAGGAGGATCGGCGCGAAATCGCGCGCGTGCTCGCCGGGGTCGTCGACGGCGCGCAACCCTTCCTGATCGGCGCACGCGGCGCCCCGGAGGGCGCCGCCAAGATCGACCTTGAATTCGCTCCTGCTTCCGTTGCGCCATCACGGCGCCACACATTCGCGTGTGCTCGGGTCGCTCGCGCCTTGCTCGAATGCGCCCTGGTTCGGTCTTTTGCCGATTTCGCCGCTGGAAATAACGTCTTTGCGGGCCCTTTCGCCCGCCGCGACCGTGGGTATCGGCCCTCGTTCTCCGCTTGCGGCCGGCTTTCGGCGCCGCGGCCACCTGTTCGTTTACTCTTCGCACCGCTGACGCGTCGTAATTACCTTCCGTATGAAGCGTCGAATCAATGTCGTGTTAAGGACGTGAGCGTTACATTACGTCTTGCCTGGCCGAATCCTGCTTAAGCGTGGGACCTGCCTCGATTTCGGGAGATCCTGGTCTTGACTGCCCTCGCGATGCTGATCGACGCGGAGCCGCGCACAGAAGAGCGGCGACGTCATTCGCGCGCCAAAGTGCGCCTTCCCGGCCAGTTCATGCGGGAAAGCCGCAAGGAATTTGCTTGCGTGACGATCGACATCTCCGCCGGAGGCATCGCCTTCGCGGCGGACGAGCGCGTTCACATCGGCGAGCGAATCATCGCCTATCTCGATCATGTCGGCCGGGTCGAAGGCCGCGTGGTGCGTGAATTTCTTCGGCGGCTTCGCGATTTCGATGAAACTGCCGCCGCTGAAGCGCGAGAAACTCGCCGACCAGCTCACCTGGCTCGCCAATCGCCACGAACTCGGCATGCCCGAGGATCGCCGGCACGAACGCATTCGCGCCCGCACGCCGCGGACGACGCTGCATCCTGCCGTCGGGGCGCGAAGTGATGGCGGCGATCGTCGACGTGTCGCGCTCGGGCGTCGCGCTTTCGCTCTCGAGCTCGGTCTGCCGCCGGTCGGCACGCCGGTTACGGTCGGTGTGACCAAGGGGCGCGTCGTGCGCGTGTTCGCCAACGGTCTGGCGATCGAATTCGCGCGCGTGATTCCCGAAATCGGAATTCGACGAAACCATCGTACTCTGAGCCCACAGGCAACGGGCCTAGCGCGTCATATGCTGGAATGACTTGTGATTCGAGGTGGTATGACACGCGAATAGCTTTGATCGCGGGATTGGGACGAGATCCTCGCTCGTCTCGGTGGGACGGCGGCGCTTGATGAGAGCGCGCGAGAAACGAAAGCCTTCCTGCGCCCGCGCCGCATCAGTTGCGCGACGGACTTGCTGCGCCTCGTTCTCGCCTATTGCCTAGGCAAGGGCGGGCTTCGCTCGACCGTGTTTTGGGCGGCGACGGCGGGACTGGCTGACCTATCAAACGTTGCGCTGCTTCAGCGTTTTCGCCGAAGCAGCGATTGGTTGGCGTTGCTGGTGGCGCAGGCGTTGGCTGCGGCGGTTCCGCCGGCAGGCCACGGCCGTGTGATCAGGATCATCGACGCCACCAACGTCGCGAAGGCGGGCGCCGCGTCGGCGAAGTTGAACCGGGTCTGGCGCGTTCACGCCTGTTTCTCGCTTCCCGCCGAACGCTTCGACTTCTTTGATCTGACCGACCAGCACAGCGGCGAGACAATAGACCAAATCCCTGTCGTTGCGGGCGAAATCCGTTTGGCCGACCGCGCCTATCTGCAACCTGACCGCATCGCCGCGGTGATCGAGGCCGGCGCCGACGTCGTGGTGCGCGCGGCCTGGTCGAACGCCCGTTGGCTCGACGACGACGGCGAACCGCTCGATCTGATTGGTGAATTCAGAAAGGCGAGGGATCGCGGGCTGATCGACCGGCCGATCCGCATCGCCCGCAAGAACGGCAGGCCGATCGCCCTGCGGCTGATCGCCGCCAAATTGCCGCCGCAGGCCGCCGAAGCCGCGCGCCGCCGGGCGCGCCGCACAGCCAAAAGGAGGGGGTTCACAGTCCGCGCCGAAACGCTCGAAGCCGCCGACTGGGTGATCCTGGTTACGTCGCTGCCGCTCGAGGCCTTTCCTGCGCTCGACGTCCTTTCGCTCTATCGTCTGCGCTGGCGCAATCGAACTTGCGTTCAAGCGGCTGAAAAGTTTGATTGAACTCAACGGGCCGCCGGGCTTCGACGAGAGTTCCGCCAGAACTTATGTTCTGGCCCATCTGCTGATTATTCTTCTGCTCGAACCGCTGAAAAGCGAATTCGAGGACTCTCCCCGCTGGGCCGAACTCAAGGCCGCCTGACAAGGCCTGAGACTTGGCGGCTGATGAGCCAACTTGTCGCCTCTCTTCTGGAGGCGATCATGCCCGCGCCGTCCTTCGACCTTCTGCGCATCGCTAAGGCCGCCATCCACCGCCATTTGCGCGAGCCGCCGCGCAAAAAACGCACCTACCAACGCATGTTCCAGCTATGTTAGCGCCTATGGGTCGTTGACCGCGGTGCCGCAGAGATCGAATTTTTCAGGATAGCGACGCTCACACGGCGACCGCGGTCAACGACCGCGGCTACATTGGCGCCTGTGGAACGCCCTACTCGCCGTAGGGCGTCCAGATGGTTTTGACCTGACAGGCGCGGCGCAGGAATTCGCGCCCCTCAGCCGCGGCCCAATCGACCCCCGCGCCGAGCATCCAGGTCGACTTCAGATTGCCGGCGGAAGCGTCCTCGGCGGCCTTGTCGCCTTCGCCTCCGCCCGCGCGCCAAAGCGCGTCGACGCCATCGTGTTCGGCGAGCGTCTGGCTCAGCACATCCGCCTCGCCGGTGACGATATTGACGACGCCGCCCGGCAAATCGGAGGTGTCGAGCACGCTATAGAAATCCGTCGCCGCCAGCGGATGTCGGGCGCTGGGAACGACGACCACGGCATTGCCCATGGCGATCGCCGGCGCGACCAGCGAGACCAAGGCGAGCAGCGGCGCTTCGTCGGGGCAGACGATGCCCATCACGCCGAAGGGCTCGTTCATCGCCAGCGTGACGAATTTGGCCCGCGTCGCGTGCGCCGCGCCGTCGTATTTGTCGGCGAAGCCGGCATAGAAGAACAGGCGGCGGATGGACGCTTCAACCTCTTCGCGGCCGTCCGCGCCCGTCATCGCGTGCAGACGACGCCGCGAACTCCGCCGCGCGGGCCGAGAGGTTCTCGGCGATGTAGTAGAGCACCTGCGCGCGGTTGTGCGCCGTGGCGCCGGCCCAGCCGGTCGCCTTGCTCGCAGCCTCGACGGCGTTGCGGATGTCCTTGCGGTTGCCGAGCCCCGCGTGGCCGACCGCGTTCCCGTCCGGACGACAGAACCGCGTAGACTGCGCCGCCGTCCGGCCGCGCCTGCTTGCCGCCGATATACATTTTCGGCGTGCGATCGATTCCCGCCGTCGCCGGCGTCGGGCCCAGGAGCGGCGCTGAGCGCGGCTGCTGGCGCTTCGGCGCTAGGCTTTCGCGGCAAATCCGCGAGCACGAGATATTCGGCCATGCCCTCGCGTCCGCCTTCGCGGCCAAAGCCGCTTTCGCGATAGCCGCCGAAGGCCGCGCCGGCGTCGAACAGGTTGGTCGCGTTGATCCAGACGACGCCGGCCTTCAGCCGCGCGGCGACCTCGTAGGCGCGGTTGATGTTCTCGGTCCAGACCGAGGCGGCGAGGCCGTAGCGCGTGTTGTTGGCGAGCGCGACGGCTTCGTCGGGCGTGCGGAACGTCATCGCCGCCAGCACCGGCCCGAAGACCTCTTCGCGCGCCAGCGTGTCGGCCGGCTCGACGCCGCAGGCGAGCGTCGGCGGAAAGAACGAGCCGGCGCCTGGCAGTTTGACCTCCGGCTGGATAGATGTCCGCGCCCTCGGCGCGGCCGGTCTCGACAAGGCCACGGATGCGTTCGAGCTGGGTCGGGATGACGATCGCGCCGATGTCGGTCGATTTGTCGAGCGGCGCGCCGACGGTCAGCGTTCGCATGCGCGCCTTCAGCCGCGCGACGAACCGCGCCTCGACGCTTTCGGCGACGAGCAGACGCGAGCCGGCGCAGCAGACCTGCCCCTGGTTGAAGAAGATGCCGTCGACGACGCCTTCGACCGCGCTTTCGAGATCGGCGTCGTCGAACACGATGAACGGCGATTTGCCGCCGAGTTCCAGCGACAGCCGCTTGCCCGAGCCCGCGGTGGCGCGGCGGATCAGGCGGCCGACCTCGGTCGAGCCGGTGAAGGCGATCTTGTCGACGCCCTTGTGCGCGACGAGCGCAGCGCCGGTCGCGCCGTCGCCGGTCACGATGTTGACGACGCCTGGCGGCAGTCCGGCTTCAATGCAGATTTCCGCGAACGCCAGCGCGGTCAGCGGAGTGAATTCCGCTGGCTTCAGCACGACGGTGTCGCCGCAAGCGAGCGCCGGGGCGACTTTCCAGGCCAGCATCAGCAGCGGGAAGTTCCAGGGGATGATCTGCCCGCAGACGCCGACCGGGGCGCGAACCGGGAAATTCACTTTCGATCAGGCTCGCCCAACCGGCGTGGTGGTAGAAATGCCGGGCGACGAGGGGGATGTCGATATCGCGCGTCTCGCGGATCGGCTTGCCGTTGTCGAGCGATCTCCAGCACGCTGAGAAAGCGCTCGCGCTTCTGCACCAGGCGGGCGAGCGCATAGAGATATCGCGCCCGTTCATGGCCGGGCAGCGCCGCCCATTTCGGCTGCGCCGCGCGGGCGGCGGCGACGGCGGCGTCGATGTCTTCGGCCGCGCCCTGGCGTGACGCGGGCGATGACGTTCGCCGGTTGAGGGGTCATGGACGTCGAACAAGCGCGCCGGGCTTGGCGAAGCCGCCGCCGATGAAATGGCCGAAGCCTTCCTTGTGCGCGGCGAGCCAGGCGCGCACGGCGTCGGAGGCTTCCGGCGAGGGGCCGTACTCCATGGTTTTGAGGATGTCGGTGATCTTGCCCATGTCCTCGTCCGTCCTGCCGTTGGTCGGACCCACAAAGGCCGGCCGCTCCCTCTCCCCGCACGGGGACGCCAATACTGTTTCCGCTACAATCGCCGTGCGGGGAGAGGGCTGGGGTGAGGGGCGTGCGGCCTCGCCCCTCACCCCGCCCTCTCCCCGCTATCGCGTTGTCGATCCAGCGCGACGTGCGTTTACGCGGGAAGAGGGAGTCCCGACGCTGCACCCTCACGCCATCGCATGCCGATGGTTCGCCGAATATCGCCCCGTTGCATAATGCTCGAGCTGCCGCTCGATGTCGGTCAGCAGTGCGCTCGCGCCGATGCGGAACAGATCGTTGCGCGTGTAGCCGACACCCATCTCCTCGCGCATCAGGATCAACCAGTTCATCGCGTCCTTAGCGGTGCGCAGCCCGCCGGCCGGCTTGAAGCCGATCGTAAAGCCGGTGCGCTCGCCGTAGTCGCGCAACGCGCGCAGCATGACCAGACTGACCGGCAGCGTCGCGTTGACGTCCTCCTTGCCGGTGGACGTCTTGATGAAATCCGCCCCCGCCTGCATCGCGACCATGCTGGCGGCGTAGACGTTGCGCAGCGTCTTCAAATCGCCGGTGGCGAGGATCGCCTTCAGATGCGCCGGCCCGCAGGCTTCGCGCATCGCCTGCACTTCGTCGTAGAGCGCGGCCCAATCGCGGTTCAGCACATGCGCGCGGGTGATGACGATGTCGATCTCTTCCGCGCCCTGCTCGACCGCGTATTTGATCTCCGCCAGCCGAACCGGGAGCGGCGTCAGCCCAGCCGGGAAGCCGGTCGCGACCGAGGCGACGGGAATGCCCGATCCCTCCAGCGCCTTCACCGCTGGCGCGACCATCGTCGGATAGACACAGACGGCGCCGACAGTCGGCGGCGCTTCGGTCAATTCGAGCGCGGCAAGCAGATCCGTCGCTCAGCGGCCGCCGCGCCTTGGCGCAGAGCCGGCGCACGCGGCCGGGCGTGTCGTCGCCGGCCAGCGTGGTGAGATCGATGCAGCTCAGCGCCTGCACCAGCCAGGCGGCCTGATAGGCCTTCTTCACCGAGCGCCGCGCGGTGAGACTTGCCGACCGCCGCTCGACCGCGCTCGCATTGACGCCGACGCTCTCAAACCATGCGGTATCGAGCGGGGCGCCCGCATTGCGCGGACGATTGTGGCCGGCCTTGGCGGCCGCGGATAGGGGCGCGTGCACGGGGGATCCTCGGGCGTTTTTCGCTTTCATAGCGGGAAAGGGGCGGAGTGGGTAGGGAGGCGCCGCGGCGGCGGGATTTCGAGGAGCAAGCCATGCGTCTGGTGTTGGGAATCGACGCCGCATGGACGGCAACTCTGCACCTTTGCTGCGATCGCGGCGCTGGAAGTCCGGGCGCAGGCTTTCGGCGACGATGTGCCGGCTATCTGGGTTCCCTCGGCGCGGCGTGCGCGCATCGTCACTGATATAGAAACGTGTTGAAATTCACGACCTCGAAGCCTCGCACCTCCAATGCGACAATAAGGTCGAGATCGACCGTCGCAATGACATAGCGCTCGGGATCGAGAAGGGTGAAGGCGGCGTCGGTCAGCCCAAGCCTGATGAACTCGGGCGCATCGGCTGCTTGGGACGCCTCAGGCGTAAGCTCGCCGCTGCTTTTGATGAGACGGGCGAGCTCAATCATGATTTGCGATCGCATCGGATCAGCGCATTGTCTCAGGAGGTTCGATGCTTCAGTCAGCGCATGCGTCGTGGTCGCCAACTCCGGCCAGCGTTTAATTATTTCAAGCAGGTCGTCCAAGTGCTCCTTCCGATAGTTGGGATTAAGTCGTTTGTGGCGCGCGATAAATCGCGCGTCCGCCAACCCAACAGTCAGCAAGACAAGCAAATTTGCATCAAGGACCAACGTCTTGCGCACGCCTCACGCGACCTCGCGGTCGCGCATTTCCAGGACATGATTGTCGTTCCCAGCGACAACGAGCACTTTGTAGACACGCGAACGACGCGCATACAGATCCTCGATCGCTTTGACATTGTGCTCGACGGCATCCGGGTCCAATCTGTTGAAGCCGAGCGTGATTTCCCAATTTCCATCGCGAAAGCGCACCTCCTCCAGAGCGATCCGAGCAATCAATTCGTCGGCGTACACCTGGGCCAACCATTTCTTTGCGGCGCGTACCGCTTCCTCCGGGCGAATATCTTCGGACATTCGATACAACCTCACTGCAAGGACCGAAGGCCAAGCTATCACAGGACGCTTCAGACGTGCAGCGGCTTGGCCTAATTGGCGTTTTGGACCCCAAGCCGCGCGACCTTAACCTCGCCCTACAACCCGGTGTTCTTCATACAACACGCGCGGATCGTTAAGGCGGAAGGCTCCTGCCCGCCCTTATTCCGTCGGTTTCGCTCGGCATGGAGTTAACATCGTTTAGGACCCATAAATGGAAACCCGCGCCAATTTCGTAGCCATCGGGGCGTTCACCCTCGCCGTTGTCGCGGGCGCGTTTCTGTTCGTCTTGTGGATGGCGGGCTATGGCGGCGGCGCCAACCTCACGCGCTATCGCATCGTGTTTCAAGGCTCGGTCGCCGGGTTGGCGCGGGGCGGCGTCGTTCTGTTCAACGGCCTGCGCGTCGGCGAAGTGAAGTCGGTCGATTTCCTGCCTAACGATCCCGGCCGCGTCGCGGCTGAGGTCGATGTCGACAATCGAATCCCTGTGCGCGCCGACACAACCGCGCGACTGGAGATGCAGGGTCTCACCGGCGCCTCCGCGATCGCCCTGACCGGGGGCGCGCCCGACGCCGCGCCCGTTGCCGCCAAGCCCGGCGACGAGGCGACCTTGATCGCCGAGCCGAGCCAGATCCAGAACCTGCTGGTCAACGTGCAGAATATCTCGGCGAAGGCCAACTCGGTGCTGACCCGCGTCGATAAGCTGATGGCCGATAGCGGTCCGGCGCTCACTGATACGGTCAAGAATATCGACACCTTCTCCAAGGCGCTCGGCGACGCCTCCAGCGGGCTGAACGGCGCGGTCTCCGGTATCGGCGAAATCGGCAGGAAGATCGGGCCGCTCGCGGGGCGTTTGGAAAAACTCACCGACGACACAGACAAGCTGCTCAGCTCGGTCGACGCGGCGAAGGTGCGCAAAAGCGTCGACGACCTTTCGAGCTTCGCCGCCTCGCTCGGCGCCAAGGACGGCCCGACGCAGCACGCTCTTGCCGACGCAGCAACCCTCGTCAAACACCTGAACGACACCTCAACCAAGCTCGATACGGCGCTCGCTGATCTCGACGGAATGGCAAAGGCTTTCGACGCCAAGAAGGTCGGCGCACTGATGGACGGCGCCGCCTCGGTCGGCGAGACGCTGAAGGCAAATCGCGGCAACGTCGAAAGCACGTTGAAGAATGCGGCGGAGCTTACCGCCAAGCTCAATCAGTCCGCTGATAAGATCGACGGACTGATGACCAGCTTGCAGGGCTTCGTTGGGGACCCCAACGTGAAAGGGCCGATCGGACAATTTGGCGATGCGGCCAAGTCAATCAAAATACTCGCCGACGACATGGACTCGCGCATTCGTCAGTTGTCGACGGGATTGGTGAAATTCAGTGGTTCGGGTCTGAAGGAATATGAGGAGATGGCTGTCGACGCGCGCAAAACGCTCGGCGATATCGACACTCTGATCCGCTCGATCGAGAAGAACCCGACGCAGTTGATCTTCGGATCAAAGTAGAACATCCAACCGGCGGGCCGGACCTACAGCGTTTTGAAGCTGACTGGATCCGTCATTGCGAGCGAAGCGAAGCCATCCAGCGTGTGATCGACGGTGTGCCGGATAGGGCCGCTGCGGCCGCGCCGTGGATTGCCGCGTCGCTTCGCTTCTCGCAATGACGAGTCTCTAGCGCTTGCCGCCCGTGTCTGACGTTGGCCGCTCCGACGATTGTGCGAATGTTATCAACCTTTGCGCCGACGCGCTTTGCTCTCCTTGCGAAGCACATGAGGGTAACCTTACCAAAGGGTATCCATAGACTCGGTTGGTAGGCATCCTTTAGCGATGGCCTAAGCAGGAGAAATACATGTCTCAGCTTTCGTCCAACGCTGCGTCACTCGCGACTCCGATGCCAAGAGCGCAAAGTCTCAATCGCACAATATCGTCTGTGGCCAAAATGATCAGTGCGCCATTTTCGATCGTACGAAACAGTCAGATCTTCGAAAACAAATACGTCAGACGCGTTGTCTTCGAGGCGGCGCCGCGAGATCCGTTTGTCGTCAGCAATTGTGAGAAGGAATCGTTTATCGTCTCTACGTCCGACCAAGTGATCGGTCGATACACCTACGCTCGACGAAAGCCCTGGGACGTCGATAAGCTCAAGAATGTTGTCAGCTTGATGCCGATCGACAACACCCGCACCACCATCATCGACGTCGGCGCGAATATAGGAACGATTTGTATCACGGCCCTGAAACGAGGCTATTTTTCCAAAGCCATCGCCATAGAACCGGATCCGTTGAACTACTCGCTTTTGATGTCCAATATCTACCTGAACGGACTTCAGAATGACGTGCGCGCGCAAAACGTCGCGCTTGGCTCTGCCGATGATCAGATCGTAATTCTCGATCGCTCCAGCTCCAATTTCGGCGATCGACGGGTCGTGGGAACAGGGACGACCGCGTCGGCGGTCGGGAACGACATGGCGCGGGTGTCTTCGTTTACCTTCGATACAATAGTTGGCGAGGTCGCCCCCAAATCCGCACTGATCTGGATGGATGTGCAGGGGTTCGAGGGCTTCGTCCTCTCCGGCGCGAGTGCGGCGTTGAAACGCAAAATCCCGCTGTGCGTGGAATTCTGGCCCTTCGGAATGAACAATGCGAGCTGCGCGCGCGCCTTCAAAGATGCGGTTCTCGCGAGCGGCTATCGCGAGTTCATCCAACTGGAGGGCGACTTGCGGCGACTCCGCTGACGGAACAGTCTTTCAGCGAACTTTGGACGAGCGTAGGGCTTGGCGAGGATGAGTTTACAGACGTCATGTTCGTCTAGAGCCGATGAAGCCGCGATCTTGATTGATCGGTAACCATCCTAGGATGAAAATCTTTAACGGCATGAGCGCACAATCGTCAGTGAGTGTGTTTTGGGTGTCTCATGTCGAACAGCGTATCAACAATGCGGAAGCCAAAACGCGAGGATGCGCGCGCATCCTCTTTATTCGAACGGGCGCTCGATAACCTCCCCGACGGCGTCTTGCTGGTCCGCGAAGGTAAAACCATCGTCTACGCGAACAGCGCATTTGAAAAAATTTGGAATGTTCCTCCCGGCATCGTCGGAACGGGAGACGATTCCGCCTTGCTGCCTTGGGTCGCCAATCAGGTCGCGGACACCGCCGCCTTTGTCGGCGAGGTCAAGCGCCTATACGGTTCTTTGGAGAACTCCGAAGACATGGTGGCGCTCAAGGACGGGCGTATGATTTCGCGTCGCAGCGTGCCTTTCCAAGAAGACAACACGCTTCATACGCGCATCTGGATCTTTACCGACGTTACCGAAGCTCGCCATGCCTGCATCGACACGATGACGGCTTGCCGAACCGCCGCGCTTATTCTCGGGACTTTCCGAGGGCGGTGCTTGCCGAGGACGACGGTTTGGTGCGTTCGGTGTCGATCATGGATATCGATAATTTCAAGTCTTACAACGATAGGTATGGCCATGCTGCGGGCGACGAGGTGCTCCGGCAAATCGGCGCCTGTTGCGTCAGCGCCTCACCAGATCAGATGATCTCGTATTCCGCATTGGCGGGGAAGAATTTCTGCTTTCATCCCGTTTTCGAGAGAGTTCCTCCATCGGCATTTTCTTCGAAGAAATCCGCAAGAGCATTCAGCTGACGTCGATCGAGCACGCAGGAAACGCTCCGCACAACTGCGTCACCGCCTCTTTTGGAGTCGCGATATTTACCGGCCCCAGGGAGCCCGATGCGGTCTTCCGGCGAGCTGACGGTTTCCTTTACGAGGCAAAGGCCTCTGGAAGAAACAGCGTATGCGTAGGTCCATTGGCTTGACGTTTTTCTAGAGCCGCCGCGGACGATTAGACTCGTCATTGCGAGGAGCGAAGCGACGCGGCAATCCACAGCTCCGCAGCAGCAGCTCCATCCGGCCGATCACACGGTGGATGGCTCGCAGCAATGACGGTTTGAATCAGCTGCAAACGTATCCCGTCTCATTCGCCCAACGCCCTCGCCTCTTCCGGCAGCATGATCGGCACGCCGTCGCGGATGGGGTAGGCGAGCTTGGCCGCGCGCGAGACCAACTCCTGCCGCTCTGCATCATAGCTCAAGGTCGCCCGAGTCACCGGGCACACCAGAATTTCCAAAAGCCGCGGATCGATGCGTCTCGGTTCGCGCGGCGAGGGGACGGGTTCGAGGTCGTTCATCAAGCAGCCTTGTAGGGCGGATAGTCGGTGTAGCCTGTCGCGCCGCCCCCGTAGTAGGTTTTCCTGTCACCCTCCGCCAGCGGCGCGTCGACGCGCAGACGTTCGACGAGATCCGGATTGGAGATGAACGCGCGGCCGAAGGCGACCATGTCGACGCGGCTCTCGCGAACGGCTTCGATCGCCATGGATCGTGTGTATCCGTTGTTGGCGATGTAGGCGCCAGAGAAGGCGCGGCGCAGCGCCAACCAATCAAACGGCGCCACGTCGCGCGCGCCCTGCGATCGCGCCTTCAATAACGTGGATATAAGCGAGATTCCTCGGCCCAGTTGCTCGATCAGCGAGCCAAACAAAGCCGTCGGATTTGAGTCCGAGATGTCGTTGCCGGGGCTGGTCGGCGCCATCCGCATCCCGACCCGCGTCGCGGGCCAGACTTTCAGCACCGCGTCGGTCACCTCCAGCGCGAAGCGCAAGCGATTTTCCAGCGAGCCGCCGTATTGATCGCCGCGTTTGTTTGTTCCGTCGCGCAGAAACTGGTCGATCAGATAGCCGTTGGCGCCGTGAATCTCGACCCCATCGAAGCCCGCACGCCGCGCGCAGCTCGCCGCATGCGCGTAGTCGGCGACGATGCCCGCAATCTCCGAAGTTTCGAGCGCGCGCGGCGCCGAAACCTCAGCGAAGCCGCTCTCGATGAACGTCTTCGTCTTGGCGGGAATCGCCGAGGGGGCAACAGGCGGGAGGCCGTCCGGCTGCAAAGACACATGAGAGATGCGTCCGACGTGCCAGAGTTGCAGGAAGATATGGCCGCCGTCCTCGTGCACCACGTCGGTGACGACCCGCCAGGCCTCGACCTGATCGTCAGTGAAGCATCCGGGCGTCCAGATGTAGCCTTGGCCTTGCTGACTGATCTGTGTGGCTTCTGTGATGATCAGGCCCGCGCTGTCGCGTTGGCGATAGTAGAGCGGCGCGAGCGGGCTCGGCACGGTGTTGGGGTCGATCGCGCGGTTGCGTGTCAGCGGCGCCATCGCGATGCGGTTGGGCAAGGTAAGATCGCCAATCTTCACAGGCGTGAATAGCGGCGCGGCGTCCTGGCTCATGAAATTCCTCTCGTCGCGCGAGGCGTCAGCTGGTCCGCGGGTCAGCTCGGCAAGGTCAGCAACCCGGCCCGGCCTTTGTCTGTTCCAAACAGCAGCCTTGCGCCCGTCTTGTCCCAGGCAAGTGCGCTGATCGCTCCGTCGCCGGGCTCCGCTGTGTGCACGAGAATTTCCGCCGCGTCGCCGAGACGGCAAAGCAACACCAGGCCGTCGGCGTAGCCGATAGCCACCACCAGCGCGCGCGGATGAAAGGCGACCTGGGTGATGCGTTGCGGGCGGATGCCGCATTCGCGCGGCGGCTTGCCCATCGGTCCATCTTTGTCTTTGAACGGCCAGACGACGCAGGCGTCGGCGCCCGAGGTCGCGAGCCAGGTGCTGTCGTGCGACCAGGAGAGCGAGCGCGTCTTGCCGGGATAGCCGGTCATCCGCATGTTGCGCGCATCTACGAGCCGCCAACCGTGCAGCGCGTTTTCCTGCATCGAGGTGACCAGGAAGCGCCCATCCGGCGAAACCGTCGCGTCGAGGTGCGAGCCCTTCCACTCCAAGGTTTGCGGCGTCGCGTCGGCGTTCGGGAACCAGAGCGCGACGCCATTGTAGTGCGAGGCGGCGAGACGGTAGCCCTTCGGCAGAAAGCAAAGCCCGCGCGCGGTTGTCGGCGCGGTCCAGGTCTTCACAGTCCCCTTGGCGTCGCGCGCGCGCACGGTCTTCCCGGCCGACCAAGCGACCGCGCCCTCACGCGCCGCGAGCGCGTCGATCCACTTGCCCTTTTCGTCGCCGAGCGTCTCGATAGCGCCATCTGCGCCGGAGGCGACCACGCGTCCATCGTCGCCGCCGGTGATCAATCGATCGCCGTCGAGCACCGTGCAGAGGATCGCGCCGTTGGGATGGGCGGCGATCTCTCGCTCGTCGACTTTCAGGTTCCCATTCGCGAGCGCGAATGCGGGCGCGCCATCGAGGAAGGCGGCGGCCACGATATGATCGCCGGCCTCGAGCGCCGTGACGTGCTGGGTCAGCGAATTGGACGACTCGGCCATCAGTAGGTCAGGCCGCGCAGGCCAGGAAACCCTTGCGGATTTGCTCCTCGTCGAGATCGCGGCCGATGAATACGGCCTTCGATTCGCGCTTTTCTCCAGGCTTCCAGTCGCGCTGCGGTTCGCCGTCCAGCATCATGTGCACGCCCTGGAACACGAAGCGCTTCGGATCGCCGCTCAGCGAGATGATGCCCTTGCAGCGCAGGATTTTTGGGCCGAGCGTCTGTGTCAGGTTGTTGATCCAGGGCATGAACTTGTTCGGATCGAGGTCGCCGTCGAGTCGCGCCGAGATCGATTGCATGTCCTCGTCGTGATAGTGCTTCAGGCCGTGCCCGTGGTCGTGGTGATGATGATCGTGGCCGTCGTGATGATCATGGTCATGGTCGTCGACCACCAGGAATTCCGGCTCGATGTCGAGGATGCGGTCGAGATCGAAAGCGCGCCGCTCCAGCACCTCCGAAATCGGAACATCGCACTTCGTCGCCCGGTGCAGCCGCGCGTAAGGGTTGATCGCGCGGATACGCGCCTCGACTTCGACGAGTTCGGCCGGCGTGACGAGATCGGCCTTGTTGAGGATGATCACGTCGGCGAAAGCGATCTGGTTCTTCGCCTCCGGCGCGTCGCGCAGCCGGGCGGCGAGCCACTTGGCGTCGGCCACCGTCACCACCGCGTCGAGCCGTGCGGCGCTTTTCACATCCTCGTCGACAAAGAACGTCTGGGCGACGGGAGCGGGGTCGGCGAGGCCGGTCGTCTCGACGATGATGGCGTCGAACTTGCCCTTGCGCTTCATCAGCCCTTCGATGATGCGGATCAGGTCGCCGCGCACGGTGCAGCAGATGCAGCCGTTGTTCATCTCGAACACTTCCTCGTCGGCGCCGACGACGAGCTCGTTGTCGATGCCGATCTCCCCGAACTCGTTGACGATCACGGCATAGCGCTTGCCGTGCGGCTCGCTGAGGATGCGGTTGAGCAAGGTCGTCTTGCCGGCGCCGAGATAGCCGGTAAGCACGGTGACAGGCGTCGTTTCAGTCGCGGCGGCGGTTGCGGTCAAGCTGGGACGCTCCGATCGGAAGGGGTTGCCCGCGATATAGGCCGGCCGCGGCGCCTTGGGTAGGGGCGAAAGCCGCCGTTAAGTTTTTGCTGCTTGCCTCTCGGGAACGGGGCGGGGGGCCGTCGATCCGAAACCGGCGGCATGTGGAAGCTTCTTCTCGACCCGGCGATGCAGACCATCCTGTTTCTGGCGGCCGTGGCCGGGCTCGGTTACGTCGTCTACGACCTCTATGAAGACGCCCGAGATCCGACACCCGCGGCCACGTTGCGTCGCCGTGGGCGCGCAAAAGCTCGTGCCGACGCCCCTGCCGCGCCACGCGCCGCCGTGCGGGAAACGGCATTCGTAGAACCGAGCGTCGAAATCTGGACTGACAACCAGGGCGAAACGCGAGGACGCGTGCGGCGCGGCCCGTGCCGGGGCATGCGCCTGGAGGACATGAGCCGGGAGGAATGCGAGACACAGAACAATTATTGCCGAGAGCACGATTATCCGGCGGCGGTTGCGTTGGAGGCCTACATACGGCGGCGCTTTTCAGGGCGAGCACGAAATCAGACGGGCGCCGAGGCGTCGATGACCCGCACGCAGGCGTTCAGAGAGCTTGGCCTGAGCGAGGGGGCGTCGGATAGCGACATCCACGCGGCCTACCGCACGATGATCAAGAAACACCACCCCGACCATGGCGGCTCGCACGCCAAGGCGGCGCGGATCAATCAGGCGAAGGAAGTGCTCGCCGGGTGAGGCCTCTGGGACGGCGGACGTCCCGTCCGCTCTTTGGGGTGCAGCGTCGGCAAAGAGCGCGCGGTCCCAGGCGCGGCGCTTGGAAAGCCGGTTTTAATGTTACTACATTAGAGATTGCGAGAACGATTTTTTGTTGTTACAATAATCCGTGGCGATCGAATTCGACCTGGCCAAGCGGAACGCCACCTTGCGCGAGCGCGGCCTCGACATGGCGCGGGCCGATGAGATCTTTACGGACGGTCATTTGACCGCACGTGACACGCGGAAGGATTACGGCGAAATCCGCAACATCCCCATTGGCTTCTTGGACGGTCGAATGGTGGTTACGGTTTGGACGCCGCGCGGCCCAACGATACGTATCATCAGCTTGAGGAAGGCCAATGATCGAGAACAAGCTGTCTACGCGCCTCGATTCCGCTGACGACGCCCCTGACCTCTCCGCTCCGGATTGGCAGGACAAGTTTGCGCGGGCTAAAGTCCGGCGCGGTCGTCCCAAGTTGGGGACCACGAAAATCTCGACGACGATACGTTTCGATCCGGATGTCCTGGCCTTCTTCCGGAACGGCGGTGAGGGCTGGCAGACCCGCATCAACGACGCGCTGAGAGGCGCGATGGGCAAAAAGATCAAAAACACTGTCAAAGAAACAGCGCCCGTCGTGCAGCCTGGACGCTCAGGGCGCAGCAAGAAGGCATGATTTACGAGCATTAGTTGTAGCGCCCGACCCCAGGGTCGCGACGCCACAAGTCTTGGAAGGCGGAGCCTACGCCGCCAGCCGCTCCGCCGCCATCTTGCGCAGCGTCCCAAGGTCCTTGGCGAACAGGCGAATGCCGTCGCTGAGCTTCTCCGTCGCCATCTGGTCCTGGTTGAACGCCCAGCGGAACGCCTTTTCGTCGAGCTTCAGTGGCTCGTGTGGCGTACCCGGCGATTTCGGATCGAGCTTGCGGGTGAGCGTCCCTTCCGCCTTCGCCAATTCGGCAAGCAGCTGCGGCGAGATGGTGAGCCGGTCGCAGCCAGCCAGCGCCTCGATCTCGCCGATATTTCGGAACGAGGCGCCCATCACCACCGTCGAGACCCCGTAGGTCTTGTAGTAAGCATAGATCTGCCGCACCGACTCGACGCCGGGATCGTTTTCCGAAGTGTAAGGTCCGCCGCCGGCCTTGACGTGCCAATCGAAAATCCGGCCGACGAACGGTGAGATCAGGAAGGCTTTGGCGTCGGCGCAAACCACCGCCTGCGCCAACGAGAAGATCAGCGTCATGTTGCAGTCGATGCCTTCGCGCTGCAGGTGGGCTGCGGCCTGCGCGCCCTCCCAGGTCGAGGCGATCTTAATGAGGATGCGATCCTGCGAGACGCCGCGCTCCTTGTAAGCGGCGATCAGCGATTTCGCTTTGGCGATCGTCGCTTCCGTATCGAAGGAAAGATCGGCGTCGACTTCGGTCGAGACACGGCCCGGTACGATCTTCGTCAGCGCCTCGCCGAAATTGACGGCCAGCCGGTCGGTCACCGCGCCGGGCGTCGCCTTGTTCTTGCGTCCCCAGGCAATCGCCTCCTCAACCAGGTCCTTGTAGGCCGGCAATTGCGAGGCCTTGAGAATCAGGCTCGGATTGGTCGTCGAATCCGTCGGTTTGAATTCCTTGATCGAGCCCATGTCGCCGGTGTCGGCGACGACGGTGCTCATCTCTTTGAGGGATTCGAGCTTGCTCATGGGTGGCTCCTGAAGGGGTTGCTCTGATTACTGCGTCTTTGCCCGAGTTTTTGCAAGGCGGCTTGTTCAATCGGCGCGCTGCGTCGGCCAGGCCGCGGGGTCGAGGGTGTAAAGTTCCCTCGGGGCCGCCACGCCGCGCAAAGCGAAACGCCCGACCGAAAGAAAATCCTGCCGGCGATCCCGCAAGCCGTCGACAAAGCTGTCGGACATCAACAAGGGTTGATCGACCGAACGGCACATCGAGGCGATTCGGCTCACCTCATTGACCGCAGGTCCGATCACCGTGAAGTCGAGTCGATCGCGGCTGCCGATGTTGCCGTAGAACACGTAACCGATGTGCAGGCCGAGATAGAAGCTGGTCACCGGCAGGTTTTCCGCCGCGCGCCGCGTATTGAGCTTAGCGACCTTCGCCCGCGCCTTGCCTGCCGCGGTGATCGCCGCAAGACAGGCAGCTTGACGATCCGCGGCGGGGAAGATCGCCAGCACGCCGTCGCCGATCAGTTTCAGCACATCGCCGCCCTGCCAATGAATCGCCGAGATGATGACGTCGGCATAGTCGTTGAGCATGGGAATGATGTGCTCGGGCGGCGAACTGTCGGAAATGCGCGTGTAGTCGCGCAGATCGCTGAACCAGAGTACGGCTTTGATCTCCTCGGCGACGCCGCGCGCGATGCGCCCCTTCAGCACGCGCTCGCCGGCGTCGCGGCCGAGATAGGTCTCGACCAGGGTATGGGCGATGCGGCCAAGCGAGGCCGTCTTCAAAGCGAGCGCCAGCACCGGCGTCAGGCGCAACAGCGCCTCGACGTTGGCGCTGCGAAGGGCGTCCTCGTCGCTGGTCGCCCAGGCGGAATAGAGGCAATCGGCGGGGCCAATGCCGCCCTGTTCGCCGAAGCGGTCGATCAGCAGCAGGACATGCCGGCCGCCCGCCTTGCGCAGCTCGCTGAAGAACGTGAAGTTGTCGATCTCCGCGTCCGTGAGCTCCAAAACGCGGTGGGAGCCGCCGTTGTTTTCCATCTCGTAGAACGGGGTGCGGCGCCAGCGCTCCAACGCCTCGCCATCGGAGGTGTCGCCATATTCGTTGACGGTGATCTCCGTCGCGCCGTGCAGCCAAGTGAAGGCCCGACCCTCGTAGAGCGGATGCAGCGTATCAACCAGAATGCGCCCGCCCGCTAGCGGCGCTCCTAGGGCTACCATCCGCTCGCCAAAGCCGCGGATCAGTGTCTCCTCGCTCTCGCCGCGAAGTCCGGCGTCGGCGAGCCAGGCGGTGACGGAGGCGATCGCGGACTCGTTCATCCCTTGGCTGCGCGTTCGAGGGCGGCGATATCCAGCTTGATCATATTGGTCATGGCGGCGAAGGCGCGGGCGGCGACGGCGGGCTCAGGATCGGCGAGCAGGCGCGGCAGGATCTCCGGCACGATTTGCCAGGGTACGCCCCACTTGTCTCGCAGCCAGCCGCACATGATTTCCGCCCCGCCGTCAGCGGTGAGAGCTGACCAGAGCCGATCGACTTCCGCCTGATCGGCGCAGGCTACCGAAATCGAGGCGGCGTTGTTGTAGTCGGCCGGCTCGCCGCCGTTCAACGCTTGGAAACTCTGGCCACCGAGGGTGAAGGACAGCAAGATCACGTCGCCGGCTTCGCCGCCGGGCCAAGATCCGGGGGAGTGCTGGACGTGCGTAATCTTGGAGTCCGGCACGAGCGAGACATAGAAGCGCACGGCCGCTTCTGCCTGTTTTCCGAACCAAAGACAGGTGCTGACTTTCGACATCGGCACGGCTCCTGTGCGTAGGTTTCCTGGCGCCGACTTTCGGAGCGGCGGCCTCCAGGCCGCGGTGCTTCGTGTCGGCGCGCTTTCGGCGGCGCGGACGCCGCCGCTCCGAGCTGAGTGCTCTCCTCGTAAGGCAGTTTAACTCCGCGAGGGTCGTTTCGCCAAACATCAATCAACGCGATTGAGAGAAGGCGCCGGTCCTACGCCGTCAGTTTTCGCAACTTACCGCCGCTGTTTCGAGGCGCAATGTAGCGCCAGATATCGAGCAGGTCCTCTCGAGCGCGCGCCGTGTACCTAACCCGGGTCAAGCTCGCGTTTCGAGGCTTCCAGGCGAGCGCGGGCTTCTTTCTTCAAGGCGGCGAAATCGATCTGGCCGGCGTCGACGCTGTCGACACCGTCCTTCCATGCCTGAAGCAGTCACAGCAGCTTTTCGGCACTCTTCCATCAGGCGAAGCGCTTCGCGCACGACCTCGCTAGACGACCCGTAGCGACCATGTCCTTGACAAAATACGCCAACTCGTCGGGGAGCGACACATTCATATTCTTGAGAAAGACTTCCGACCGTCCTTAATCATGCCAATCTATAGCACTTTCAGTCCTACGGCGGAAGCGAAGGGGTCAACGTGCGGACCGCCCGACGAACTCGCAGCGGCGACCTATTGGCTGCCATAAGATCAGCCCGTCAGCGGGCTTTTCTTTCGGGTCCCTCAATAAGGATCGTATCCGCGGTCATAGCGCGCATCGATCCAGCGTCTGACCTTGCGAAGAATTTTCGAGAGCGGATTCATCGAAATTGTCCTAACTGCGCCGGCTAATGAAACCCGCAAGTCAGATTTCGGTTCCGAGGAGGGCAAATTGGCCCCCATCATTCCCTTTCCCGACGGTCCAGCGGTCGAGTTAGACTTTCCAGATGGGCTCGGTCCGTTTCGAGGATGTCAACGAGCGGGCCGCGCGGTTGGCGCGATAGCCTTTCGTCGGGGTCTTCTCGGGAAACAAACAATCTCGCGATGAAACGAAGCAAAGCCAGCATGGGTCTGAGTCCTTGGGCCGATGGCGCCCCTGGGCTCAGAAAAATACGATCGCTGATAGAAGCGCTGTTTCCTAGGGAACACGGCGCGTAGCGATAGGTCGGTCGTAACGCTTGTTCGGATGTTTGTTTGTCGTCGGCGCCCTGTCACAGGGGTTCCGACCCGCGCCGCGCTAACCCACGGCCTTGCGCTGCCGCGACACCAGCGTCCACGCGCAGATCGCCGCGCCAAGGCCTGAGATGGCGACGACGAACGCGAGCGGTCTCGGCGTGCCGTCCGAAAACGCGCCGAGCAGGCCCGAGCCCGCCATGCCCGCCCCGTATTGAAGCGCCCCCACCAAGGCCGAAACGGTTCCCGCCCGCTTGGGAAACGCCGACATCGCGCCGGCGATCGAATTTGCGATGATCAGCCCGTTTGTGGCGATGAACAGAAACAACGGGGCGGCAAGGCCGGCCAAGCCGCCGAAGCCGGTCCAAGCGTCCAACGCCGCCCACAGGCCGCCGACGGCCGGTCAAACTCGCGCCGATGCGCAGGATGGGAACGACGCCTGAACGCATGACCTGTCGGGCGTTGATCAGATTGCTCGCCATGATGCCGAGAATGCCGGAGGCGAACACGAAGCCGAAAAACTCGGGGCGAAGGCCGTAGAACTCGATGTAGGCGAACGGGGTCCCCGCGACATAGGCGAAGATGCCGAAATAGAGGGACGCACTGACCGCGGCGTAGCCGAGGATCCGGCGATCGCCGAGCAGCCGGTAGTAGGTAATCAGCGCCTTGCTGACGGCGTCGCGCCGCCGCCGCTCGGGCGGCAGAGTTTCGGGCAAGGTCAACAAGGCGAGCAGGGTCGCGACGCCGACCACGGCGAGCAACCAAAAAATCCACGGCCAACTGGCGAAGCGCAGGATCTGCCCGCCGATCAGCGGGCCAATCAACGGCGTGACGGCCATGACGGTGATCAGCGCCGACATCATTTGCGCGGCCCGCGCGCCCGAATAGAGATCGCGGACCATGGCGCGCGACAGCGCGATCCCGGCGCAGGAGCCAATCGCTTGAAGCACCCGCCAGGCGATCATCGCGCCGGCGCTGGTCGAAAGCGCGCAACCTGCGGAGCCGATCACGAAGATGGCGATGCCGATAGCCACGGGCAGGCGGCGGCCGTACTTGTCGCTGATCGGGCCCCAGACGAGCTGTCCGAGGCTGGAGCCGATCAGATAGCCCGAGATGGTCCACTCGATCGTGCCGGGGCTGGTGTGCAGCGACTCGGCCATCGCCGGCATCGCGGGGAGATAGAAGTCGGTGGAGAGCGGGCCAAACGCCATCAGAGCGCAGAGGATGGCGAGGGTGCGGAGCCTTTCCCTGTCGGCCGGGGAGGAACGATCGCGAAGGAGGGCTACGCCGGGTTTTGCTGCAGGAACGCCCGCATCGACCGTGGTATTCGACATTGAAGAAATTGCCCCGCCCATCACCTTGCACGCCGCAGGCTGGCTCTTTTGCCTGCGGCAATGTGCATATGTTCTTAAATCTGAGTGAGAATTGCGGCGCGTTGGGATATTGGAGCATACGTCCGCCGCGACATATCAGCGCGGCCAAGCAAGGCTCGCGGTTGCGGTCTGATGCGAAATAACCTATCTTACTAATCGTCTTACAACTACCGGGATGCCCGCAATGACGGCCACCGCAAAGACGCGAATTTCGACCAAGGGCCAGATTGTCCTGCCCAAGGCTTTGCGCGATCGACGGGGCTGGCGCCCGGGTGACGAGTTGGTTGTCGAGGAGCGTTCCGACGGCGTTATGCTGCGCCGAGAGGTGAAATATGCGCATTCGAGAATGGAAGACGTCTTCGGCAGTTTGGGGCCGTCCGACCAAGTCGTGTCGATCGAGGAAATGAACCAAGGCGTCCTCGACGAGGCGGCGCGGCGCTGGCGGCGTAAGGGCTTTGCTCGCGATTGATACGAACATCATCGTCCGACTGATCGTCGTCGACGATCGCGCTCAAGCTTTGCGCGCGCGGCGCGTCATCGAAACGTCGGATGTGTTGGTTTCCGCTACCGTGCTGCTCGAAACCGAGTGGGTATTGCGCGGCATCTACAAGAGATCGCCTGAAAACATCGTCAGGTCGCTGCGCGGCTTCCTACAATTGCCGCACGTCTTCGTCGAAGATCGGACCGTGGTGGACGAAGCGCTGAAGTGGGCGGAGGCCGGAATGGACTTTGCCGACGCGCTTCATCTTGCCGGCGCGCGCGGGATGGAAGCGTTCTTGAGTTTCGACCGTGATCTTGAAAGAGACGCGAAGAGACTTGGCGCGCCGCTCGTCCGTCCTCCGTGAATCCCGTCTTGCGCCCTGCCCCCCTTTCGCGTATGCACCCGCTCCTCAAAGAACCGCCCGGCTGGGCTGCCGTGGCGGTTCTTTTTCGCGTCGAACGACGCGGGCGGGTTCTCGCGATCCGTCCTTGCCAAAAGGGCGTCAAGCCCGGGAGAGCCAAATGCCCAAGTTGAAGACCAAATCCGGCGCTAAGAAGCGCTTCAAAATTACCGGGACCGGCAAGGTCGTCTACGCCCAGGCGGGCAAACGCCACGGCATGATCAAGCGCACCACCAAGCAGATCCGCAATCTGCGCGGCACGGCCGTTCTGTTCAAGACCGACGGCGACAATATCAAGAAATACTTCCTGCCGAACGGCTGACCCGGAGAACTGAACGATGTCACGCGTCAAACGCGGCGTAACCGCGCACGCCAAGCACAAGAAGGTGCTGAAGGCCGCCAAGGGTTTCTTCGGCCGCCGCAAGAACACGATCCGCGCCGCCAAGGCGGCCGTCGACAAGTCGATGCAGTACGCCTACCGCGACCGCAAGAACCGCAAGCGCGAATTCCGCGCGCTGTGGATCCAGCGGATCAACGCGGCGGTGCGCGAGCATGGGCTGACCTACTCGCGCTTTATCGCCGGGCTGATCGGCGCCGGTGTCGAGGTCGACCGCAAGGTGCTTTCCGATCTGGCGATCACCGAGCCGGCGGCGTTCGCGGCGATCGTCGAAAAGGCCAAGGGCCACCTGCCGAAAGCGGCTTGAGCCGCGCATCTCCGTCATGGCCGGGCTTGTCCCGGCCATCCACGCCGCGGGGTGTAGCGGCGCTAGCGGGTCGGGCGCTTCCCGGTTCTGATGACGTCGCGCCGGCCGGGACAAGCCCGGCCATGACGGCTAACCTGAATAAGTCATGTCCGACCATTCGCCTCTCCGCGCCGAAACCCTCGCCGCCGTCGCCGCTGCCGCGGACGAATCGGCGCTGGAGAGCGTGCGCGTCGCCGCGCTCGGCAAGAAGGGGACGATCTCGGCGCTGCTGGCGACGCTCGGCAAGATGTCGCCGGACGATCGTCGCAGCGCTGGCGCGGCGATCAACGCGCTAAAGGATGAAGTGACCGAGGCGCTCGCCGCCCGGCGCACCCTCCTGAAGGGCGCGGCGCTTGAAGCGCGGCTGAAGACGGAAGCGCTCGACGTCACCTTGTCCGTCCGTCCCGCCGGCATAGAGACCGGCCGCATCCATCCGATCAGCCAGGTGTTCGACGAGGTCACCGCGATCTTCGCCGATATGGGATTTTCGATCGCCGAAGGTCCGGACATCGAGAGCGACGATTACAACTTCACCAAGCTGAACTTCCCGCCCGGACACCCGGCGCGGGAGATGCACGACACGTTCTTCTTCTCGCCCGACGCCAACGGCGAGCGCAAGCTGCTGCGTACGCATACGAGCCCCGTGCAGGTGCGCACGATGCTCACGCAAAAGCCGCCGATCCGCATCGTCTGCCCCGGCCGCACCTACCGCACCGATTTCGACCAGACCCACACGCCGCAGTTCCATCAGGTTGAGGGGCTGGTGATCGACGAGAGCGCCAACCTCGGCAATCTGAAGTGGCTGCTGCAGGAATTCTGCAAGGCGTTCTTCGAGGTCGACGACGTCAAGATGCGCTTCCGGCCGAGCTTCTTCCCGTTCACCTCGCCGTCGGTGGAGGTTGATATCCAGTGCCGGCGCTCGGGCGGGGAAATCCGCTTCGGCGAAGGCGAGGATTGGCTGGAGATTTTGGGTTGCGGCATGGTGCACGCCAACGTGCTCAGGAATTGCGGCATCGACCCGGAGAAATATCAGGGGTTCGCCTGGGGCATGGGCCTCGATCGGATCGCGATGCTCAAATACGGGCTGCCAGATCTGCGCGACCTGTTTGACGGCGACGTGCGTTGGATCAGGCACTACGGTTTTAGGCCGCTAGAGATCCCCTCGCTGGCGGGCGGACTGAGCGGTTAGCGGCGTTTTGCACTGAGTTTTCATTGCCCGGCGCCGCGCGTAGCGATACAGCGCCTTCGTGCCGCCGCCCCGCCCGATCGCCCTTGTCAACGCCCGCCTCGTCGACCCGGCGGCGGAGCGTGAATTCCGTGGCGGCGCGCTTGTCGTCGATGGCCAAATCGCCGGCCTTGGCCCCAGCGTAACCTCAGCCTCCGCGCCGGACGGCGCCCTCATCATCGATTGCCACGGCGATGTCGTCGCGCCGGGGCTGGTCGATATGCGCGCTTTCGTCGGCGAGCCCGGCGCCGAACATCGGGAGACCATCGCCAGCGCCAGCGCAGCCGCGGCGGCAGGCGGCGTCACCACGCTGATCGCCCGGCCGGACACATCGCCGCCCGTCGACGATCCCGCCGTGGTCGACTTCCTCAAGCGCCGCGCGCGCGACGCCCGCGTTCGTGTGCTGCCCTCCGCGGCGATCACCAAAGGGCTTGCCGGGCAGGAAATGGCGGAGATCGGCTTGCTGCGCGAGGCCGGGGCCGTCGCCTTCACCGATGGGCCGCACTCGATCGCCAATGCGGGGGTGCTTCGGCGCGCCATGACTTACGCCCGCGATCTCGATGCGCTGATCATGCATTATTGCGAGGATCGCGGCCTCGCCGACGGCGTGGCGGCGGAGGGAGGGTTCGCGAGCCGGCTCGGCCTCCCGGGCGTGCCTCGCGAGGCCGAGACGATCGCGCTCGATCGCGATTTGCGGCTCGCGGCGCTGACCCGCGCGCGATACCACGCCGTGTTTGTCTCCAACCAGCTTTCGCTCGCGGCCATGGCGCGCGCCAAGGCGGAGGGTCTTCGCGTCACCTGCGGCGTCTCGATCAACAGTTTGACGCTGAACGAGAACGACATCGGCGACTATCGCACCTTCCTCAAACTGACCCCGCCGCTGCGCGGCGAGGCCGAGCGCATGGCGCTGGTCGAAGGGCTGGCGAGCGGGATCGTCGACGTTATCGTCAGCGATCACGACCCGCAAGACGTCGAGACCAAGCGGCTGCCCTTCGCGGAAGCCGCGCCGGGCGCGATCGGGCTGGAGACATTGCTGTCGGCGGCTTTGCGCCTGGTCGCGTCAGGCCATGTCGCGTTGCCGCGACTGTTGCGCGCGATGTCGACGCGGCCGGCGGAAATTCTCGGCCTCGACGTCGGCCGGCTGGCGGTCGGCGCGCCGGCCGATCTCATTCGCTTCGACCCGGAAGAACCGTGGGTGCTCGACCCCGCCAAACTTCACTCGCGATGCCGCAACACCCCATTCGACGCCGCGCGCATGGAGGGCGTCGTGAAGCTGACGATGGTTGCGGGCGAGGTCGCGCACGAATAGTCTAAACTCGACGGTGCGCGCATGTTGCTTTCGCTCTCTCCGGCTGTCGCCGGAATTTGTTTGATCATCGGCTATCTGTTCGGCTCGATTCCGTTCGGGCTGCTGCTGACCCGCTTCGCTGGGACCGCGGATCTGCGCACGATCGGTTCGGGCAACATCGGCGCCACCAATGTGCTGCGGACGGGCCGTAAGGATCTCGCTGCGGCGACGCTCGTCCTCGACGCGCTGAAAGCGACGGCCGCCTATATCGTCGCGGCTTTGATTTTCCATGACGACGGCGCAGGCCTTGCCGCGGCCGCCGGCGCGTTCCTCGGGCACGTTTATCCGGTCTGGTTGAGGTTCAAAGGCGGCAAGGGGGTCGCAACCTTTCTCGGCGGCCTGATCGCCGCCTCGTGGCCGGCGGCTCTGGCCTTCGTCGTGGTGTGGCTCGGCGTCGCCTATCTGACCCGCTATTCCTCCGCCGCGGCTTTGGCGGCGAGCGTCGCCGCGCCGCTTACCGCGCTGGCGCTAGGCGAGGCGCCGGTCGCGCTGATGTTCGGAGTGCTGGCGGCGCTGTTGTGGATCAAACATTCGCAAAACATTCAGCGGCTCGCGCGCGGAACCGAGTCGCGGATCGGCGCGAAAGCATGAGCGCCTCGAAAACCCTGCGCCTGAATGACGCGCAGCGTTTTGATTGGCTGCGGCTTATTCGTTCGGAAAATGTCGGGCCGCGCACATTTCGCGCGCTGGTCAACCACGCGGGCGGCGCGGGCGCGGCGCTTGATATGTTGCCTGAACTGGCGCGCCGCGGCGGCGCTCGACGCAACATCCGCATCGCCACAGCGGACGAAGTCGAGCGCGAACTGTCGCTCGCGCTGAAGCACGGCGTTCGTTTCGTCGCCATGGGCGAACCGGAATATCCGCCGGCGCTTCGCGCTTGCAATTCCGCGCCGCCCATCCTGGCGCTGCGCGGCCGCGAAGAAGCTTTGCAACAGCCAGCGATCGCCGTTGTCGGCTCGCGCAACGCCTCGGCCGCCGGCCTCGCCTTCGCCGATCGGCTCGCCCGCGGGCTGGGCCAGGCCGGCTACGTCGTGGTCTCCGGCTTGGCGCGCGGCATCGATTTGCGCGCGCATGTCGGCGCGCTGGAGACCGGTACGATCGGCGTGCTCGCCGGCGGCCACGCCCGCATCTATCCGCCCGAGGCCGTACCGATCGTCCCGCGCATCGCCGAGCATGGCGCGGTCGTGTCGGAAATGCCGCTGGAATGGGAGCCGCGCGGACGCGATTTCCCACGTCGAAACCGTATCGTTTCCGGCCTCGCGCTCGGCGTCGTCGTTGTCGAGGCCGCGCGCGGCTCGGGCTCGCTGATCACCGCCAAGTTCGCCCTCGAACAAAATCGCGAAGTGTTCGCCGTGCCGGGCTCGCCGCTCGATCCGCGCGCCGAGGGCGCCAACGACCTGCTGCGCGAGGGCGCCAAGATCTGTGCACGCGTCGATGACGTGCTTTCGATCCTCGATCCGGTGCGCATACAGGACCCGTTCGCCGATTTCCGTGAGGATGCGCCCGACGCGAGCGAACCGCTGTGGGGCGAGTTGCCGCTACTCGGCGTCGATCCCGACGCCGCGCCGCGCGCGAAACCAGCGCAGGCCTTTGACGAGGCGCCGGCGGGGCTGTTCAGCCCCAGCGAGGAGGACGCGCTCGCCGAAGTGGAGCGCCTGCTCGGCCCTTCGCCGATCACGTTAGATGACCTCGCGCTGGCGGCCGGCTTGCAACTGCGGCAAGTTCGCATGGCCGTGACGATGCTCGACGTCGCCGGTCGCATCGAGCACAGCGGCGGCAACCGGGTGGCGTTGTTGACTGGCGAAGGTTGAGGCGCGGAGGTTTTCAGCGCGAAGATAAGGTGTTTGATCGACGCTATCCGTGTCATGGCCGGACTTGTTCCGGCCATTCACGCCGTGACGCGGCCTGTCGTCATCAGAACTCGAACGCTCTTGTTTGCAGCAGACGCTGCTTTATTCTGAAATCTGCAGTGGCGTCACGGCGTGGATGGCCGGGACAAGCCCGGCCACGACGGAACCGCGCAGTTTGAAGGTCAAGCTTTTCGCCGCTGAGCCTATCTTAGCGCCTATGCGCGTTCGCGGGGATGACAACGAAGGTTTCAACTTGATCGGAAACCGCTCTAGCGCTGCCGAGCCTCATTGTTATTGCTGAAGTTCGGTCGTATCAGTCTGGAGGGAACAGGGGCTTTCCCAGTGCCTATATTACCCGATCGGACGACGAGGATAGTTGAGTGTCCGCAGCCAACGACAAGTCTTTGCGCGGGCCGCACGGGCTGCTGCTGGGCCCCGACAATTTCCCGCTAGCGGCGCCGGTCGCTCAACTCGCGCCGAAAGGGGTCGTCGACGGCTATTCACCGCCCAACTATTTTTTTGGCTGGGCGGGATTTCTGAACGCGCCGGCTGATTTGCGCACCCGCGTCGTCATCAAGCTCGGCGGCGAAATCATCGGAACGGGCGAGCCAGCGTTTGATCGACCCGATGTGATGGGCGCTCCACAACCCGCGGGATTTGCGATCACCACAACGCGCGCGGTTTCGCACGAAGAGGTCGCCTCGGGAGCACTCTCGGCCGAGGCAATCGCGGGGCCGCACCAAGGCCCGTTGCATATTCCCAGTTACATCGCGTCGCGCTCTTTCGATTTCGTCGCGCTGGCCTATCTGGCGCGCTCGAGCGGCTGGGATCGAGGCGATGTCGAGGCGCTGATCGGCTACGCGGAGGCCGAGCAATTTTCTCACGCGGCCAAGCGCAAGCTGTTGGCGATGCTAGCGGTTCTCAACAAGGGCAGCCGGTCGCGGCGGATCGAGGAATTGGCCGCCAGCGCCAGCGTCGGGCTGAAGGACGCCGCCGTCATCGGCGCCCCGACCGCCATTAGAGAATTGAGCAACTCTGAGGTCGTCTCGCGCTTTGAGGGCATCGGCGAGAATTGCGAATTCGGATTTGTGCAGAGGCATTTCGGAGCGGATCCGACCTCGCTGCTCCGATGGACTGCGATCCCCTACGATCTGCTCATCAAGGCGTTACAGAACCGATTTTCCGGCGTCGGCGACCCGACCTATACGACCTTCGAGCCGTTCTGGGGCGACGGGGAATATGCGACGCGCGACACGCGTTACGATCTGACCGCGCATACCCAAGAGTACGACGTCCCCAAGCATCGTCGCGAGGCTATGTTCGCCCAACATTGCAAGCGGCTCGCCTGGTTGCGTCGCGCTTTCCTCGAGTCGCTCGAGGATTCCGTCAAGATTTTCGTACGGTTCGACTACGAGCCGCTGACCATCGCCCAAGCCCACGGACTGTTCGGCGAATTGAACAAATACGGTCGCAATCGTCTGCTGATCGTGCGTGCCGATCGCGAGCGCGCCGGCGATGCGGAGCGTCTCCGGCCCGACCTCTGCATTGGCTACATCAGCGGCTTCTCGCGCTGGGAGGCCATCGACGCTTACGCGCAGCATGACAGCTGGCTGGCGATGCTGCGTACCGCCCTCACCCACTTCGTGGACTAGGATTTCGGCGCCGCTAGCGGTCCGGGCAACGCCGCCTCCGCTTGCTCGCGCAAAGCGTGCTCGTGGCTCGCCACGAAACGGCTTGCGACGACGGCGCCGACGACGGCGCACACCAGGGCGGCCAAGCCGACTGGCCGCGCGTATCGTTCGAAAGCAAGGCCGAGGAAGTAGCCGCCGAGACCGAAGAGGCTTGCCCAGACGATGCCGCCGAGAGCGTTGAATATGAGAAAGCGTCCCCAGGGCAGCTTGTTAACGCCGGCGAGGAAGGCGGCGAAGGCGCGCAGGATCGCCACGAAACGGCCGAAGAAAACGATCTTTCCGCCGTGGCGTAGAAAAAGATATTGCGCGACTTTCAGTCGCCCCTCGTCGAACCGTACGAGATGGCCGTAACGATAGATGAGCGGAAAGCCGAACTCGCGACCGACCCAGTAGCCGAGGTTGTCACCGAGGATCGCGGCCGCCGCGGCCGTTGCGATAACCCCCCAGAGGGTCAGCGTCCCTTGCCCGGCGAAAACCGCGGCCGAGACCAGCGCCGTCTCGCCTGGCAGCGGTATGCCGGCGCTCTCCAGCGCGACCAGCGCGAAAATGGCGAAATAGCCGTAGTGCGCCACGACTTGGTGCAGCAATTCCAAAAACGGCATGCCCCCTCCAACGGGTCGCGTCCAATCCGAGGGCGGCGCGATCGCCCGATCCTAGAGCAATCCGCCTTTCGGCGGTACCGTATGGCGGGGAGGTTTGCGAGATGTAGCCGCGGCCGGTGACCGAAAGAATGCGTACATCTCTGGCCGAACGTGGGCACAACCGGTTGGGACTCCCTCTCCCCGCGTGTCTCACGACGTAGCGCGCCACATCAACAAGGCCGCGGGGAGAGGGTTTGGGGTGAGGGGCGAGCCCCGGGCAGCGCCGCCCTGTAGACCCGGCCGCCAGCCGCGTTCGTGCGGTTAAGCGCTTAATTCTGCAAGCGTTTTCCAAGCCGATCCACCGCGGTCAACGACCGCGGCTACATCGACTCCGCGAAATTGCGCGGCTAGAGGGGCCCCGCTGTCGTGCTATTGCTTTGTAAGCCGGCGCGCGTTGGCGCGCACCGTCCGGCGAGCGGGCCCCGATGCGGCTTCTGCGACATCGAGCAGAGCGTGCGAAAACTGCTTGGGGGTCGCCCCGCCGCGAAGCACGGAGGCGAACAGAAAGGTCCCCCAGGCCAGCGAGGCTTTCATAGCCCCTTCGCAAGCCGCCGCGATTTTTTCGTCCACCATGCGCGCGGCCTCGCGCGCGTTTGCCTGTGTTGGATTCAGCAACCCTGGGGTTCTCGCCGCAATCGTCACCGCCGCGTCCATGCCCGCCTGCGCTGAATGATCGGCGAACTTCGATACCCTGCGCGATAACGACCCCATTATAAGTCTCCTGAATGCCCCGGCTTATCTCTCAACGCGCCCGAGCCGCAACTGGACTACCTCCCCGTCGCAATTTTTTGCACAAGCTGTCGTAAATGTTCACCAGACCGTAAACCGGGACGACGCTGCGCGCGACGAACCATAGACTCGCGCGCCCATGCACAATTCCGCGTGACTGAACACAAAAAATAGTGCGATAATGTTTGGCAGGAGCCAGCCATGCTTGAGACCGCGCAAAAGGCGTTCCCTTCGGCAACCCGGGAAAACAGAAGCTTATCAAAGATTCCGCTGTTCAGCGCCCTTGCGCCGGACGAAGTTCGCGCGCTCGACGGCCGCTGTTTTTGGAAACGTGTCGGGGCTGGCGAGTGGGTCATCGACTACCAGGCGGATGGCGCCGACGTCTATTTTGTCCTGAGCGGCCACGCGCGCGTCGTCATGGTGAGCGCGGGACGGGAGATGATTCTGCGGGACATAAAGGAAGGCGAATATTTCGGCCATTATTCCGCAATCGACGCCAGACCCCGATCTGCGGCTATCGTTGCGATAACCGACTGCCTCGTCGCGCGGATGCCCTCCGCTGTGCTCTGGGAGGCCATCCATCATCATGAAAAGGTGCGGGAAAGTATCTTAAAGGATCTGGTCGCCGATATTCGTACGGCCAATCAGCGCGCTCACGAGCAGGCTAACTTCGATGTTCGGAAGCGGCTCTGCGCCGAGCTCATCCGCTTGTCGCGCACGACGGGAGAGGGCCGCATTGTCGTCTCGCCACCGCCCACGCATGCCGAATTCGCGGCGCGCATTAGTACGCACCGCGAGGCGGTCACGAAAACGTTATCTGCATTAGAGCGAGAGGGAATGATCTCGCGTACGCCAAAAGCCATCCTGCTTTTAAACGCGGCGCAACTGCGCCGCGCACTTGCTGCAGAGTAAGCTGAGGCACGTCAGGCGGCGCGACGCAACCCGCTGGTGAACTGGGCGAGGTCAGTCTCGAGCGCCTGCATCACCTCTTCGCGCCAGCCTTCGCCGGACGAAGCGACGTTGCCCGCTACGCGACGACGGCTGCCTGCGATCCCGGCGGCGACAAACGCCCCGGACGCAATCGCCAGCGCGCCAAGCGTCACGATAACATCGAAGTCGAAATACTGAGACGCGGCGGCTTTCGAAGCTTCAGCGTGCGCCAAAGCCTGACGCGCCGGAAGTCCGGCGATCATCTCGTGGCCCTGCACGAAGTCCGCGTTCTGGATTGTGGCTGCGCGAGCCGGTATGAGGCCGCCAAGCGACCTCGAATCGGAAACATTTGCGCTCGCGGACGACACTGCCAACGAGGCGAAGATTGCTGCGGCGCTCAAGGCGGTCGACACGTTCATACCCAGCTCCCATTCCCTACGGCGCGAATCGTTACTCTGCGCCCGATTTCTTCCTCGTTAACACTTTATTAAACTCTTGACTGTGGCAAAACTCACACGGCGTTTGCACCGCCCGTCACGAAATCGTGACGTCAATAAGGCGATCGGTTTGGCCTCTCGACGTCGTCTGCATACCGAGTTGGTAAGCTGTCTTGCAAACGGCAAGGCCACGAAATCGTTCCGCGGCCCGCAGGTTTCTCACAACGTGGTGAACTCGCTCACGCGGCGCGGCGCGGGTTTCGTGCGAATGCCGTAAGGTCCGCTTCAAGGTTTTTCATCACCAGGTCGCGCCAGCCCGCGGCGGGCTCGCGGCGCTCGTCAGCCTCGCCCGCCTCCTTGCGGCGCTGGGTCGAGAAGGCAAGCGCCGCGAGCGCGCCACCGGCAAGAGCAAGACTGCCAAGCGTGATGATCGCGTCGAAGTCGTAATAAGCTTCCACCGAGTGCGCGGTCTGCCCGTTCAGGCGATCCAGCCGCATCGTGTCGCCGAGAATGGCTTGTGACTCGGGCATGAAGCCGGCGCGAGCCGCGCCGCCGTTGGCATGATACAAGTCGTAGATCTTCGCGATCGGCATTGCGGAAGTCGCGGTTGACAAAGCAACGGCCGCCAAGAAAGTGGCCGTGATCATGGCTTTTCCGATGAGGCGCATTGTAGTCTCCCAAGCAACTGAGCCGAAACTCTTGAAGGACTGTGTCCTTCCTTGCCCAGGTAATTAAGAAATCCTTAACGGGGCCGCAGTGAGAAAAGTCACACTCCGCGCGAGCGTTTATTTTTGATCTGCGCCAGCCAAGCCGTGACGGCGGCAGCGTCCTCAAAGCCGAGCGTCACCGGAAGGGCCAACGTTTGTTCAGCAAATTCGCTGGGCAATCGGACGTGGTCTTTTTCCGTACAAACAAGCGCCAGGCCGCGCCGCGCGGCGCGTGCGGAGAGCCGCGCCAGTTCGCGCTTACGAAACGTCCAATGATCAGGGAATACCGCCGTCTCCACGACTTGTGCGCCAATCTCGCGAAGCGTCGCAAAGAATTTCTCCGGCCGCGCGACGCCAGCGAAGGCCAGCACCGGACGTCCAATCAAACGCGAGGCGACAATCGCGTCAGCCTTCAGGCTTGCAAGAAACATCGGCTTTGGCGGATGTTTGTCCGACAGCCGCGCGGCGCTTTCGACCTCGCCGCCAATCATCAGCAAAGCGTCGACATGCCGCCACTGCGAAGCGACTGGCGCCCTGAGCGGCCCTGCCGGCAAGCAGAGGCCGTTGCCGAACGGGCAATCGCCGTCAACGACCGCCAGGGTGAGCGTTTTTTCAAGCGAAGGATTCTGCAGCCCGTCGTCCATCACCAACACGCTGGCGCCGTCCTCGATCGCCAACCTAGCGGAGGCGACGCGGTCCGCGCCGACAAAACACGGCGCCACGCGCGCCAGCAACAACGGCTCGTCGCCGACCTGAAGCGCGCTCTGCACGCCGGGCATCACCCGAAAACTGTCCGAGCGCGCTTCGCCGCCATAGCCGCGCGACAGAAACGCCGGCCGCTCGCCCGCGGCGCGCAACAACCGAGCCAGCGCGATCGCGGTCGGCGTCTTGCCCGCCCCGCCGACAACGAAATTGCCGACACAGATCACCGGCGCTGCGACTTGCACGCCAGGCTTTCCCATACGACGCGCCGTCGCTGCGCCATAGACAGCTCCGAGCGGCGACAGCGCTAATGCGAGCCAACCCGGACGCGGATTCCGCCAGCCGCTCGGCGCTCTCATTCGCATAGTGCGTTGAGATGAGGCGCCACCGCCGCGAGCGTCCGCTCGACCGCGCCGCCGCTGCGGTTGACGACGTCGGCGGCGATCCGCGCCATCGCACGCAGGCGGCTGGCGTTGCTGAATAGCTCGCCGAGACGGGCGGCGATTTCAGCGGTGTTGTTGACAATGGCCGCGCCCCCCTCCGAATCGAGCGGTCCATAGATGTCGGCGAAGTTTTGCACATGCGGGCCATGCAGGATGGCGCTGGCAAGCTTGGCCGGCTCGATAGGATTTTGTCCGCCGTGGGACGACAACGATTTGCCGGTGAACACTACGCCGGCCAGCCGGTAGAAAAGGCCGAGTTCGCCGATCGTGTCGCAGATATAGACGTGCGCGTCGCGATCCGGCCGTTCGCCGCGCGAGCGCAGCCGGCAGGAGAGGCCGAGTGCGCTGAGTTCCTCCGCAATCTCCGGCCCACGCTCGGGGTGACGCGGCGCAATGATGGTCAACAGATCCGGAAAATCCTCAAACAACCGGCAGTGCGCCTCGCCGGCCGCGCGCTCCTCGCCGGGGTGGGTCGAGGCGGCGATCCACAGCCGTCGCCCGGAAACGAGGCCCGGAAAGCTCCGCCAATTCTCGCCGATCCGCCGGCGGCGCGGGCGCGTCGAACTTCATGTTGCCGATCACCTGCGGCGCCCGCGCGCCGAGTTGTCCTAGGCGCTCTGCGTCGTCAGCGGTTTGCGTCAGCACGAGTTCGAAGCGTCCGAGCAAGGCGCGCGCGAATTTCGGGGCGAACGACCATCGGCGGAACGAGCGCGCGCTCATCCGCGCATTGACCATCACCAGCGGCGCGCCGGAACGCGCGGCCTCCACGATCATGTTCGGCCAGATTTCGCTCTCGGCGATCAACCCCAGATCGGGCCGCCAATGCCGGAAGAAACGGCGGAAGAACGGCGGCGCGTCGAGCGGCACGAACTGATGCAGCGCGCGGGCCGGCAAACGGCGCGCCATCAATCGGGCGGAGGTGACGGTGCCTGAAGTGACCAGCGCGTTGAACCCCGTCTGGGTCAGCCGCTCGACGAGCGGCAGCAAAGACACCGTCTCGCCGACGCTGGCGCCGTGCAACCAAATCAGCGGTCCCTCGGGCCGCGCGAGTCCCGCCGTTCCGCGCCTTTCGCCGAGGCGCTCGACGTCTTCCTTGCCCTTGTTGAGGCGCAGCGATAGCAGCGCGCCGGCGAGCGGGCTGGCGGCCAGCGTGGCCACGCGATACGCGTTGAGGGAAAGCGGCAGCATCAAGCCGGTCTTAAGGACGCGCCGGGATCGACGTCGCCGATGATCGCATACGCTCGGGCATGCGCAGCGTCGAGCCCGTCCTGCACCGCAAGCCGCGCAGCTTCCATGGCTTCAGGGTTGGCGTCGGCGGCAACGCGGATCGGCTCGCCGACGACAATAGCGCCGCGTCCGAAGGGAAGTCCGAGGCTTGCGCGATCCCAGGATTTGAAGTCGATGCGCCGGCTGGTGACGACCGCGACCGGCACGATCGGCCGCCCGGATATTCGCCCGAGCGTGACAATGCCGAGCCCGGCAATTCGCGCAATCTTCGGCACGTCAGCGGTCATCGCGACCGTCGCGCCCAGCTCCAATTCCTTGCGCAAGGCAATGAGCGCTCTGGCGCCGCCTTTTTCGCGGATACGGTCGCCTTTGGCGCCCGAACCGCGCACCGGCAAGATGCCAAGCCGTCGGAGCGCGACCGCCTGCAGGTCAGCGTCGCCGTGGCGCGAAACCATCGCGCGGGCTTTGTCCATCAATGGCGCGCGGGCGAAGGGCAGCATGATGTGCTGCCCATGCCACATCGCCACGACGGCGGGGTGATGTATGCCTAGGCACGAGTTGAGATCGGAAGGCTCGACGACAAAGCGATTGAGCCGCTGCACAAGCCGGAGATACCCGGCCAACGCCAAACCCAACGCCTCTCCGGCGAAGCTGCTGTTTCCTCCCGTATCGCTCATGCCGCCTTCAGTTGGCCTTTCGGTTGAGTCCCGCCGGCGCCAACATGCGATGCAAGTGCACGATGAAGTAGCGGGTCTGCGCGCTGTCCACAGTTGCTTGCGCCTTGGCGCGCCAGGCCCTCTCGGCCGTCTCGTAGTTCGGAAAAACGCCGACGACGTCGATCTGTGAGACGTCCTTGAACTCCATGCTGTTGATGTTCTTCAGCTCGCCGCCGAGGACGAGATGCAGCAATTGTTCGGAATCGTGGGTGGAGGCGATGTCCTCTGGCATGGATATGTTCCTCGAAGGGCGAAGTGGCCACAAATCGCTGGGGTCACGAAACCAGCGACTGCGATTTTCATGCCCGCCGGCCGTCGAGTGCGGAGCTCAGCCGAGAGAGCCACGCGCTTGGCGCGGCGAGCAGGATATCATGACGCGTGCGTGGTTGATTGTAGCTGACTTCGACGCCGCCCTCGACGAGTCCGCCGCCAGCTTCGCGCAAAATAATGTCGCCGGCGGCGATGTCCCAATCGTGTGAATTCGGGGACGCGAGGCCGATTTCCACCCGGCCAGCGGCGACGGAGGCGAGGCGGTAGGCGAGCGACGGCGATTTCGGCGCGGGCTCCGGATGGAAGCCCGCGGCTTCCGCGAAGCTGGCGATCAGGGCGCGAGGGCCGGCGACGCGAACGCCATCGAGCTTGGCGAAATCCGCTGCGCGGATTTTTGCCCCGTTGAGCGTCGCGCCGCGGCCGAGCGAGGCGGCGAAGGTTTCCTGCAGCGCCGGCGCATGGACGACGCCGGCGATCGGCCGCCCGCGTTCGATGAGCGCGATCGCGACCGTCCAGCAGGGATCGCCGCGCATGAACGCGCGGGTGCCGTCGATCGGGTCGAGCACGACGAGGCCGGACTTGCTGAGGCGCTCCGGGCCGTCGGCGGTTTCCTCCGACAGCCAGCCGGCATCGGGAAAGGCGGCGCGCAGGATCGGTTCGAGCGCGCGGTCAACGGCGAGATCGGCGGAGGTGACGGGCGAGTCGCCGGGCTTGTAGGCGATCTCGGCGCGGGTCTGCTCGCCGAGCCGGAAGTCCGCCAGCGCCGCCTCTCCGCCGAGACGCGCCGCCGCGAGCAGCGTTACGAGCGCGGCGGCGGCCTGGTCTTCGAGGATAGGGTCTGCGGAGGGCATGTCCGCCGGCCTTAGCGAAGGCGTGGTCGGCGCGTCAATCCGAAGTCAGGCCGGCCGCTTGCGTCGCGGCGGCTTCGGCTGCGCATGCGCGAAGGCCATGCGCAACGCGGCGTCGAGCTCCGCCACGGTGAGATTCGATAGCCGCGCCACTGTCCAGCCTTGCGCGCCCCATGCATTGGGGATCGGCGAAAACGCGTCCGCGGCGACTTCGCACTTGAGCGCCTGCTCGTCGGGGGTGAATTTGAGATTGGCGGTGAGCCGATCCGGCGCGAGCGTCGCGAACGTAACGCGCGCCTTGAACGCGACGCGATCGAAATGCGGATATTGCGCGACGCCGGGTAGGGCGAGCGCAAGGCGGACGAGATCGTCGGCGTTGGCCATGGCGAAACGGTCGGGTTGCGAGGACTATCGATATAGCGGAAACCCCCGCGGGGCGCAGGGGCGGCGCTGGAAAAGGAAACACCGTATGACGACGACCTGGCGCGCCGATCCGCTGACTTGGGGCCACGGGCCGCGCGTGTTCGAAATGTTTCTGGAGCCGACCTGTCCGTTCTCCTGCCGGGCCTTCGGCAAGATCGACGAAACGCTCGCCGCCGCCGGCGAAGACCGGATCACCTTGAAAATCCGGCTGCAATCGCAGCCCTGGCACATGTATAGCGGCGTCGTCACACGCTGCGTGATCGCCGCGTCTACTTTGCCGGAGGGCAAGGCGGCGGCGCGGAAAGTGTTGGCGGCGGTTGCCGCGCATCGTGAGGAATTCGAGTTCGCCAAACACGCCGGCGGCGCGAACATGGACGCGACGCCCAATCAAATCATAGCGCGGCTCGAAGGCTACAGCGACGTGAAGCTGAAAGAGGCTTTCGCGATCCCTGATCTCGACCGCGAGATCAGATGGCACTGCAAATATGCGCGCCAGAACGGCATCCACGTCTCGCCGACGTTCATGATCGACGGCCTCGTGCATGCAGACATGGGCAGCGGCGATGCAGTGTCGGTCTGGGTGGCGAAGTTGTTGCCGGGCTGAGGCCTCCGTCATTGCGAGCGCAGCGAAGCCATCCAGCCTCTCCGCGACGCCGCGGTTGCGCGCCGCCACGTGATGGTAGCGCGTGCGTGGCCGAGCTAGAGGCTATGGCTCTCGGCCCCAGCGCTGGATCGCTTCGCTCGCAATGACAGTGTTGGGTCAACTACAAATATCTGTTCACCAGATTCTCGACCCATTCCTGCCGCCCCGAGCGCGGCTTCGGATCGATCCCTTCGGCGACGACGCGGGCGGCGACGCCGTCCAGGGTTGCGTCAGGCGCCAGCATCGCCTGCGCTTTGGGGTTGCTCCAACCGGCGTAGCGCTCGGAAAGAAACGCGTCGAACTTGCCGTCCTCGATCATACGCGCGGCGGCCAGGAGAGCCTGCGCGCAGGTGTCGAGGCCGCCGATGTGGCCATGCAGCAGATCGGCGGGATCAATCGACTGTCGCCGCACCTTCGCATCGAAGTTGAAGCCGCCCTGGCCGAGGCCGCCAGCCCGCAGGATGCAATACAGCGCCGGCACAAGTTCGGCGGCGTTGTTGGGGAATTGGTCGGTGTCCCAACCTGATTGAAGGTCGTTGCGATTGGCGTCGACCGAGCCCAGAATCCCGAGGCCCGCCGCGAGCGCGATCTCGTGCTCGAAGGTATGTTTGGCGAGAAACGCGTGGCCGACCTCGATATTCACCTTAACTTCCTTCTCGAGCCCGAAGCGCTGCAGGAAGCTGTAAACCGTGGCGACGTCGTAATCATACTGATGTTTGGTCGGCTCCTGCGGCTTCGGTTCGATCAGCAGCGTTCCCTTGTAGCCGCTGCGGTGTTTGTAATCGACGACCATTGTCAGGAAGCGGCCGAGCTGATTGATCTCGCGCTTCATGTCGGTGTTGAGCAGCGTCTCATAGCCTTCGCGGCCGCCCCACAACACGTAGTTGGCGCCGTGCAGCGTGTTGGTGGCGTCGAGGGCGTTCTTCACCTGCGCGGCGGCGTAGGCGAATACATCGGGGTCGGGATTGGTCGCCGCGCCCGACATATAGCGGGGATGGCTGAACAGATTCGCTGTGCCCCAAAGCAGCTTGACGCCGGTCGCCAGCATCCGCTCCTGGAAATATTCGGTCATCTCCTGGAGATTGCGCGTAAAGTCGGCAAGCGAAGCGCCCTCGGGGACGACGTCGCGGTCGTGGAAAGTGAAATAGGGGACGCCGAGCAGCGAAAACATCTCGAAGGCGACGTCGGCCTTGTGGCGCGCCGCGGCCATCGTTTCGGCAAACCACGGGCGCTCGAACGTCGGGACGCCAAACATGTCGGAGCCGCCCCAGGCGAAATTGTGCCAGTAGCAGACCGCCGGCCGCAGATGCTCGGCGATGGTCTTGCCCATCACGACGCGAGTCGCGTCATAATGGCGATAGGCGAGCGAATTCTCGCTGTTCGCGCCCTCGTAGGCGATCGGCGCGATATCGCCGAAAAATCCGGTCCCCATTGATTGCTCCTCCTCGCTCCGCCTAGGGCTCCATAGCAGCCCGCGCGCGCCGACGCGAGGCGTCCGCGAGGCGCCGGCGAGACTTGACCCGCCGCTCCGCCGCAGGCAGTTACCGCCCGTCAAAGGGACCCCTCGTGAACGCAGAGACGCCGGCTTTTGTCGCCGCGATCGATCCGCTCGAACCGCCGCCGACGCTCCGGCGCGCCGTCTACGCGATCGGCAATTTCGATGGCGTTCATCTTGGCCACCGCGCCGTGCTGGAGCGCGCCCGCGAGCGCGCGCTCGCGGCGGGGTTGCCCAGCGCGGCGCTGACGTTCGAGCCGCATCCCGCCGATTTTTTCGCCGGCCGGCCTGTGGTGTTCCGGCTGACGCCGTTTCCGGAAAAAGCCGCGGCGCTCGCGGCTCTACGGCTGACCGGCGTGGTCGCGCTGACTTTCGACGCCGAGTTGGCCGCGCATTCCGCCGAAGCGTTCGTCGAAGACATTTTGGTGCGACGTCTCGATCTTTCCGGGGTGATCGTTGGCGCCGACTTCCATTTCGGCAAGGGCCGCTCAGGGTCGCCGGCTTTCCTGCAACGCGCCGGCGTAACCTTCGGCTTTTCGGTCGAGATCGCCGACAAGATCGAGGACGGCGGCGAGATCGTTTCGTCCTCAGTGATTCGCCAGGCGCTGGAGCGCGGCGACGTCGAAGAGGCCGCGCGCAAGCTCGGGCGCAACTATTGTGTGTCCGGCGTGGTCGTCTCCGGCCAGCGATTGGGACGCACACTCGGCGTGCCCACCGCCAATCTCATGTTGCCCCCGACGAACAGGCTCGCTTTCGGGGTGTATGCGGTGCGTGTGCGGCTCGGCGAACGGCGACTTCAGGGCGTGGCAAGTTTTGGGGTGCGCCCGACCGTCGGCAACGGCGCGCCCTGGTTGGAGACTTACATCTTCGATTTCAACGAGGACATCTACGGGCGCGAGCTTGAGGTCGAGATCGTCGCGCGCATCAGGCCGGAGCTGAAATTTCGCGACCTCGATGAGCTCAAGGCCGCGATGCAGGCCGACATGCTCGCGGCGCGGCAGTTGTTGGGCTCGTCTGGATAAATGAGATGCAAGGCAACTGTTAAGTTTTAGCGTCCGCGCTCCTTTGCATACCGCTCATGTCGATCTGCGATGGCGGCGGGGAAAGCGCCGGAGAGGCCCATCTCTTCCAACATGCGCGCGGCTTCGCGCATCTCGGCGGCGCGACGCACGCCGTGACGGGCGACCCTTGTCGGCATGATCCGCGCAGCTTCGGCCCAATCCATGCCGGGATAGGAGGCGGTCAGGCTCGCCAGCACCGCCGGCATCACGCCGGCCTCGGCGGCGGCGAGGTTGAGATCAACCATGATCGCCTCCAGCCCCTTGATGACGATCGACCGGCAGAGCTTGGTTGCGGATGCGACGCCGATCTCGGCGCTCACCGCCTCGATCTTCATGCCGAGCCGGTTGAGCCGATCCGCCAATTCCGCCGCGCGGGCGCCGCCGGCCAGCACCGGCGAAGCGATGCCGAGGCCCGCCACGGGCGACATCACCGCGAATTCGACGAAGTCCGCGCCGCTGGGGCGTATCGCGTCCGCGACTTGACGCTTTGTGGTCGGCGAAACGGAATTGAGGTCGACGTAGATCTGGCCGGTCTTCAGATACGGTGCGCTCGCTCGCGCCGCGCGCGATCGCCTGATCGGCGGTGACGGCGGAAATCGCGATATCCACGCCGGTCACAGCCGCGGCCGAACTCTCTTCGAACCGCACGTCGTCCTCGGCGGCAATCTTGGCGAGCGCGGCGCGTTCGGTTGGGGACTCGAACTTGCGATCGTAGACGGCGACCGATGCGCCGCTCTTGCGGACGAATTCGCGCGCGAACAATTGCCCGACTTCGCCGTAACCAATCAATGCGATTTGCAGGGACACGAAGCGTCTCCTTCAGACCAGGGGAATGGTGAGCACGGTAATCACGGCGTCGGTCGCAGGACGCACACCGCGCCACCAGGCAAAGGCTTCCGCCGCTTGTTCAACCAACATGCCGACGCCGTCGGCGAGCCGGCCGCTGCCCGCGTCCCTCGCAAGGGTGAGGAACGGCGTCAGGCCTTTGCCGTAGACGAGATCGTAGGCCAATGCGCCGGGCGAAAAGCAAGAGGCAGGCGCCGGCGGCGTTTCGCCGCTCCAGCTCGCGGAAGTCGAATTCAATACGAGATCGTAGCGGCGCTGCCTCGCGAGGTCGGCGTAGCTCATCGCTTCGATCGGGCCGAACCGCGCAAAAGTCTCGACGAGTTGGCGCGCTTTGCCGAGATCGCGATTGGCGATCGTCAGTTGCGCCGGACCGCGGGCGAGAATCGCCGGCGCCGCGCCGCGCGCCGCGCCGCCGGCGCCGCAAAGCAGCACGCGCCGGCCGGCGATGGGCGATTTCAGATTGGTCTCGATGTCGCGAACCAGACCGACGCCGTCGAAGTTCTCGCCGAGGATCTGTTCGTCCTCGAATTTCAGCGCGTTGACGGCGCCGGCGGCATGAGCGCGTTCGGACAGCTTATCGGCGCAGGCATAGGCGTCGAGTTTGAATGGCGCCGTCACGTTGGCGCCCCTGCCGCCCGTTTTGCGAAACGCATGCAGCGCCTCGGCGAAACCGCCGAGCGGGGCTTCGATGGCGCCATAGGCGATGTCCTGCTGGGTCGCGCGGGCAAATGCCGCATGGATTTGCGGCGACTTGGAATGGCCGACAGGATGGCCGAATACCGCGTAAGCGTCCGTCACAACTTTCCTCCCCGCGCCGCCCTCATGCGACGGTTCGGCGCAGGGATCAACGGAGAATGCATCCCGGACCCGCCATCGTTAAGGGACGCTACAAAGGCGACTGCATCCTCGGCCGCAAGCCGCATGTCGAGGAGGAGCGCGGCGTCGCGCCAGCTCTCATCGGCCTCGTCAGGAGGCATAAATGGGCTCGACTCCCCCGAGGATCGCCCGCTTCCGGATATAATTGCGGCTCGCCTCGATTTCCTTGCGATCAACCAAGTCGACCGGCCGCCCGAACAGCGCCGCAAGTGCGTCGCGGAAATCGAGGTAGCGAGCGAGCTCGTTGTCGCGCGGTTCGAATTCGACCAGAAAATCTATGTCGCTCGCCGCTTCGTCGAAATCACGGCCTCGGGCCGCGGAGCCAAATACGTCAAGTCGAGCGACGCCATAGCGCTTGCAGAGCTCCCGGACATCATCGTGCTTGTTTTGGACGCTCGCATGCACCGAAAGTCACTTTCCCGCTCGCCTGCCCGACTTCGAAGAGTCGGCACCCCCGAAGTCTATTTCATGTGTCCTTAGTTTGCGAATGGAGCCAGTAACAAAAAAGCCGGGCTATGGCCCGGCTCCAACTCAAGACCAACTCATTGCTCAGTGCATAGTCGACGGCCGACGATCCTTTTCGTCTGCAACAATGATCAGGCTTTTGCCCTGCTGCCAACGCGGGGACTCCAGACTGACACGCGCGCATCCGCCGAGATGCTCCCGCGCTACGCGCGCCGCCGCTTCCTCGTTATCCGCCTCGATGATCTCGGATCGGACCGGCGGGGCGCTCTCCGCGGTGCGATCATAGTAAAAGGCGTGCCAGATTTGATGGCTCATGTGGCCTCCCGTATTTTGTCAGACGCTGACGCCCGCGACGCCACGCTGTCATTGCCGCCACAGTAACACGCGGCAATTTACTTGGGCATGTCTTGGCCGATCAAACTTTTTTTATCACAACTAGGCTCAATGACCGCGTAGCGCAAGTAAAATCTGAACGACCGATACGATGAGTTCCGCCACGATAAGAATGGCGACGGTAGCTTCCAAGCGCGTCGCGCGGTCGGCGTCGATGATGTCGGTCAAAGCATGCGCGGTTTCGACGATCACCTCCAGCTTCCGCTTGAGCGCGCCGGCGCGCTCCTTCAGTTCGTATTCGTCCTCAAGCCGAGCGTAAAGGCGCTCCAATTCGGGCCGGTCCCAAAGCACGTCGGGCTTCTCCTCGACGGCGACGCGGCCGGAAACGCGGTGTTGGGCCAGCAGCGCCTGGCCGATGAGGCGCAGCATCGCGGGGCGGCTGAACGGCGGCTTGCCGCTTTCGGCGAGTTGCAGCGCAAAGGGCTCGATGACGTCGAAGACGCGATTGACCTCGCGCTCGTCGCGTCCGAGCGCGACCGATTTCGCGAGCGCGTCGGCGACGACGAGAAAACGCTCCGGCGAGAGGGTTTTGATGTTGATCGGACCGCCGGGCTCGACCGGTTCGTCGCCATCCGGGGCGATCATCAGCGTCGCGGTCTCGTCGTCGACCCTCGCCCGCGCGCCAGTGATGCGAGACCGAAGCTGGGACAGCAGATCCTCTTCCTCTAGCGGGGAGAGGCCGACCATCACGGCGACCCCGAATCGAAACAGCGCGACCATGCCGGCCGCGCCCGCCCGAAACGCCAGCGGCGCCTGCGACAGCGTATCTGGCCGCTCCAGGCCGGCGGTGTCGATGCGATCGCCGACCAGCAGCGCGCGCGCCGTCAGCCGGTGCGGCTTGACTGGGGAAACTTCATTCATGTCCGCTTTGGTCGCCGTCGTTATTCGACGGGTTCGACTCCCTCCGGCGTCACGCGGGATAGCACGCCGTTGTGAATATCGAACATGAACCCCTCTAAGGACAAGCGTCCCGCTTCCACCGCCTCGGCGATCCAAGGGAAGGTCATCAGGTTTTTGAGCGAAACCCGTACGACTTCCGCCTCGACTTCGGCGAGATTGGGCTCGCCGCTCTTGGGCAGCGCCGGCTTGCCGATATCCACCCAAGCGGCGACGAAGTCCCGCGCTTGCGGCGGCGCGCCATAGACCAGCGCCCGCACGCCGCCGCATTGCGCGTGCCCCATCACCACGAGCCGGGATACCTTCAGAACGCGCACGCCGAATTCGAGCGCGGCGCTCGCGCCATGATAGCCGGGCGTATCGGGCTGATAAGGCGGGGCGATCGCCGCGACATTGCGCAGAACGAACATTTCGCCGGGCACCGCGCCGAAGATGGTCTGCGGGTCGGCGCGCGAATCCGAGCAGGCCAGAATCATAATCTCGGGGCTTTGGCCCCAATGCGCGAGCGCCTCGTAACGTGAGCGCTCCGTCGGCCAGACCTCCGCCCTGAATTTTCGGTAGCCTTCGATAAGCTCGTCCATCGAGCCCCTCCTTCGGACCCTACCTTACGCTCCCCGTTGTGCAACGCAACATCGGAGCGTCGGCGTGCTTTGTGGCCGCGGTCGTTGACCGCGGTGGCGGGGTGATCGGATGCTTCGGGATAACGAGGCTCACACGACGACCGCGGTCAACGACCGCGGCTACATTCGGCGCCTTGAATTCGCTCCGTCGGTCAGACGCCCACGCAGAAGAGGCCGAAACGACTTTAGTCCACGTTTACGGGGATGGCGCTTCGCGCGGCGCCTGTCAGCGGCCTCAAAGACGAGACGCGCTGCGGCTGGATGAGGCCGGCCGACATCACCAGCTGCGCGGCTTCGTTCGGCGTCATCGCCACTTCGATCACGTCTTTCACCGGCACGAAGAAATAAAAGCCCGTCGTGGGATTGGGCGTGCAGGGCAGGAACACCGAGATCATCCGCTCGTCCGGCAGCGCATCGGCGATCGCCTGTGCGGGCTCGGAGGTGATGAACACGATCGACCATTGCCCTTTGGCGGGATATTCGACCAGCCCAACCTTGCGGAACTGCGTGCCGCCCTCGCGAAAGATCGTCTCGAAAATCTGCTTGAGGCTCTTGTAGACGCTACGCAGCACCGGCGTCCGGTCGAGCATCGCCTCGCCGGCGCCGAGCAGGCTGCGGCCGGCGATGTTGGCCGCGAGAAATCCGAGGATGGTAATACCGACCAGCGCGATGACCACGCCAAAGCCCGGCACGTGGACGGGAAGGTAGGTATCCGGCCACAGGCTCGCCGGGGCCAGCGGCTTCACCCAATTGTCGATGGTCGAGATCAGCCACCAGCCGAAATAGCCGGTCAGCCCCAGCGGTCCGAAGACGACCAGTCCGGTAAAGAACCACGACCGCAATCGCTGCCCAAGCGTGCGGTGTACGGGTACGAGCCTCGGGGCCTCGAAAGTCATTCAGCGAGCCTCGGACGCGGCGACCCGAGCGCCCGCGACGTCATTCCACCGTCACGGATTTCGCCAGGTTGCGCGGCTGGTCCGCATCTTTACCCATGATGACGGCGGTATGATAGGCCAACATTTGCACAGGCGCCGCATAGACAATAGGCGCGAAAGTCGAGCCAATGTCCGGCATCGGCAAGAAGCTCTCGACCGCGACCGACGCCTCCTCCGCCGCGTGGGCGTCGCCGATCAGGACAATGCGGCCGCCGCGCGCGGCGACTTCCTGCATGTTGGAAATCGTCTTCTCGAAGACGGCGTCGCGCGGTCCCAGCACGATGACCGGCATGTTACTGTCGATCAGCGCGATCGGCCCATGTTTCAGTTCGCCGGCCGCGTAGCCCTCGGCGTGAATGTAGGAAAGCTCCTTCAGCTTCAGCGCGCCTTCGAGCGCCAGCGGATAGGCGGTGCCGCGGCCGAGATAGAGCACGTCGCGCGCCTGCGCGAGGGTCTGTGCGATCTTCTCTACCGCCGGCTCCAGCTTCAGCACTTCCGCTATGAGGCCCGGCGTGGCCGCGAGTTCGGCGACGCGCGCGGTCTCCTCGGCCGGCGAGAGAACGCCGCGGGCCTGCCCTAGCGCCAGCGCGAGCGACGCCATCGCGACAAGTTGGCAGGTGAACGCCTTCGTCGAGGCGACGCCGATCTCGGGGCCGGCCAAGGTCGGCGCCGTTGTGTCGGCGAGCCGCGCGATGCTGGAAGTCGGCACGTTGACCACCGCGACGGTGCGGGCGCCGTTGTCTTTGGCGTAACGCAGCGAAGCCAGGGTGTCCGCCGTCTCGCCGGATTGCGAGACGAAGATCGTCAGCCCGCCCTTGTCGACGGGCGGCTCGCGGTAGCGGTATTCGCTCGCCACATCGACCTCGACCGGCAGTCTGGCAAAACGCTCGATCCAATATTTGCCGATCAGTCCAGCCATGTAGGCGGTGCCGCAGGCGACGATCGAGACGCGGGTCAGTGTGCGAGGATCGACCGGCCAATCGAACGGCTTCAGCTTCTGCGCGCCCAGATCGACGTAGTGCGCGATCGTATGGCCGATCACTTCAGGCTGCTCGTGGATCTCTTTCGCCATGAAGTGGCGGTAGTTGCCCTTCTCCGCGAGCAATCCGCCGACCGCCGTCTTGACGAAACGGCGCGTAACCACGTTGTTGTCGCGGTCGCGGAATTCCGCGTGGGTCCGGGTCGCGATCACCCAGTCGCCTTCTTCGAGGTACGCGACGCGATCGGTGAACGGGGCGAGCGCCAACGCATCGGAGCCCAGATACATCTCGCCATCGCCCTGCCCGACCGCCAACGGCGCGCCCTGGCGCGCGCCGATTAAGAGATCGTCTTCGCCCTCGAACAGATACACCAGCGCAAAGGCGCCGCGCATCCGCGACAGCGCGGCGTGCACGGCTTCGGCCGGGCTCTTGCCTTGATCCAGCTCGTCGGTGACGAGGAAGGCCGCGATCTCGGAATCGGTCTCGGTGGCGAACCGATGGCCTTTGGCGGCGAGCTCTTCGCGGAGCGCGCGAAAATTCTCGATGATCCCGTTATGAACCACCGCAAGCCGGTCGCTGGCGTGCGGATGCGCATTGTTCTCAGTCGGTTTGCCGTGGGTCGCCCAGCGTGTGTGGCCGATGCCGATGACGCCTTCCAGCGGATGCCGCTCGAGCTTGGCTTCGAGATTGCGCAGCTTGCCTTCCGCGCGCACGCGCTGCAGGCGGCCGTTCTCAAGCGTTGCGACGCCGGCGGAATTGTAGCCCCGATATTCGAGCCGTTTCAGCGCCTCGACCAGCCGCGGCGCCGCGGCGCGATTGCCCAGAATACCGACGATCCCGCACATGCTCTCATCCCGCCCGCGCAATGCCGGCCGCTGCAAACCATAGGCCAGCGATGCCGCGACGCTCAAATCAACTTGGGTGAATGTTTAATGCACGGCGCATTGGGGCGTGCGCGAGGCGGAAGCGGGGCGAAGCGGGGGTCTGGTTGGTGTTTCGAGCAAATAAGAGAGCCAGCACGCTGTCTCGTTTCGGGACATGAGCACCCCGTGGGACCGCGCGCTCTTGCGGTTTCAGCGTCAACAAAGAGCGTGCGGGACGCCCGCGGTCCCAGCGCCGCCACCTCACGCCGACGCGCTCGGCCGCGCCGCGACTTCGTCGCGCCAGCGATGCAAATGCGCGAACTCCGGGGGAATGGCGATGCGCGCGAACTTCGCGAAATCCAGCGCGATCAGCGCCGTAATGTCCGCAACGCTGAAGGTATCGCCAGCCAGATAGCGCCGCCGCGACAACGCGTCGTCGAAGCGACGCATGCCGACCAGCGCCTTGCCGCGATTCGCCGCCGCCCAGTCCGGCACTTGCGGCTGCTCCATTTCCCGCATCGCCGGGTGGGTATGGCGAAAGGTCTGAGCAATCGTAAACAGCAGCTGAAACTCCGCGAGCCGCTGCCACATCTCGACCTCGGCCCGTTCGCGCGCGCCCTTTCCGAACAGAGCCGGCTCGGGATGCAGCTCCTCGAAATAGCGGCAGATGGCGATCGATTCGCAGATGATGGCGCCGTCGTCGAACTCCAGCGCCGGCACGCTCTGGAACGGGTTCTTCGCGCTGAAATCGTCGCTCTTCTGTTCGAGCTTGGCGAGGTCGACGGCGACGAGCGGAACCTCAAGCCGCTTCTCAGCCAGAAACATGCGGACGCGGCGCGCATTCGGCGCGTGAATCGAATGGTAAAGCCGCATCCGGATCCCCCCTGGTGTTAACGCCTCCGGCGTTGAAAAACCTCGAAAGCGAGCGATTACGTCAGCCCATCGTTAACGAATGGCGCCCATATGTGGCTAGGGCGGGTTGAGTTTGTGTTGCGGCGTACATGGCGGACGTAACGGCGGAGATGATTGAGCGGGGCCGAGGCGGCGACCCCGAGGAAGCCGCGCGCCGTCGCAAGATGACGATCAAGCTGAAACACGCCCGTCACGCGCTGACCAGCTCGACCGGCGACGCCGCCGGTCCCTTCGACAGCATGGTGCGACTGTTCGCGGAATCCGCGCGTAGCGCCGCCCTGGCGGCCGCGTTGCTGACATGCGGCGTCGGTTTCGCCGCTCAGTATTGGGCGCCCATCCAGCTCACGGCGGCTTGGATGGCGGTTTCGCTGATGATGATCGGCGCCCGCTACTGGCTCGGCTCGACCTATCTGAACCTCGCTGATCCGGAAAAGGAAGCGAGCTATTACCGCACCTTGTTCGTACTGATCCAGGCGCTCGACGGCGCGGCCTGGGCCGCCGGCGTCGCCTTGTTGATGGCCTCGCCGGAGCCGAGCGCGCACGGCTTCACGATGGTGTTGCTGATTCTCGTCGGCGGCATGATCGCGACGACCGCATCGGCGATTCCCGCCGCCGTCGGCGCGGGACTTCGCGCCGCTGGCGCTTTCCTCGATCTGGTCGATCGGCATGCGCTCGGCCGCCGACTTTGCGCTGCTCGGCGCGCTGTGTTGCGGCGTCCTGCTCTATTTCGTGGTGATCGCCAACCGCCTGCAGCGCTTCGCTTTGGCAGGCTTCTCGTTTCAGGAGGAAAAGGACGCGCTCATCGCCGAGCTCGAACAGGCAAAGTACAATTCCGACGAAGCCCGCCGGCGCGCCGAAAGCGCCAATCTCGCCAAATCCCGCTTTCTGGCGACGATGAGCCATGAGCTGCGCACGCCGCTCAACGCGATCCTCGGCTTCTCAGAAGTGATGAAGTCGGAGCTGTTCGGTCCGCACGCAAGCCCAGCCTATCGCGACTACGCCAACGACATTCATTCGAGCGGCCAGCATCTGCTGATGTTGATCAACGAAATCCTCGATCTCTCGCGCGTCGAAGCCGGTCGTTATGACCTGAAGGAGGAGGCGGTCTCGCTGCCGGGCATCGTCGAGGAATGTCGGCATTTGCTGGCGCTGCGCGCGAAGAACAAGAGCATCGAAATCATCGAGAAGATCGACGCCAAACTGCCGCGCATCTGGGCCGACGAACGGGCGCTGCGGCAGATCACGCTCAACATCCTCTCGAACGCGATCAAGTTCACGCCGCAGGGCGGCAAGGTGACGCTCGAGGTCGGCTACAACGAAGGCAAAGGGCAATATCTGTCGATCCGCGACACCGGCCCGGGCATACCGGAAGCGGAGATCCCTGTGGTGCTTTCTTCGTTTGGGCGTGGGTCGATGGCGCAGAAGAACGCCGAGGAGGGCACTGGCCTCGGCCTGCCCATCGTGCGCGGCCTCGTCGAACTGCATGGCGGCGAATTCTCGCTCAAGTCGAAAGTTCGAGAGGGCACCGAGGTCATCATTTCCTTCCCGCCGGAGCGGGTGATGAACGCGCTGCCGCAGCTCGATCCCGACGCTCCGTCGGAAGAGGAGCTCGAAGCCAAGCGGGCGCTGCGCGCCAAGCGCTGGAACAAGCGCACGGAAGCGGCATAGCGGAGTCGGCGTCCACGCCGACGTGCGCCCCAAACACGTCGGCGTGGACGCCGACGCTCCGGACGCGAAAGCTCGCGATTATGTGCGCGGCCCCGTCAAACTCATCCCGTTTGCGTCTGTATATCTCCCGTGAGCATTTTCCGGGCAAACGGGGCAACGTGCGATGTCGACAGCGACCCACAACTACAGGCTAGGCAGCCTCTACGCGGTGACGACCGCGTTCCTTTTGGCGACCCAGGAGCCGTTCTCCTACCTCGCGGCCAAGCGGTTGAACCCGGAGCAGTTCGTGCTCATCACGCAGTTTTCGCTGCTGCTGTCGATTCCGCTGTTGAACCTCCGGCGCCAAAGCCGCCGCGACTTTGTCGCGATCCTCAGCGATCCCTCGATGTACTGGAAACTCGGGGTCATCTTCGCGTTGGGGATGGCAGGGCTGCTCTTGTACAGAACCGGCCTCAACGGCGCGCATCCGATCATCATCGCCGCGATCTTCAACCTCTCGCCATTCTGGGCGGCGATGGTGGCGCGACTGATCTCGCGGGTGCCGATACCCGTTGCCGCGCCGACGTTCTTTGGTTGTTTGATAGCTGCGTTTTCCGGCGCCATGGCGGTGGCTTGGAGCCAGCTTCAGACGAGCGACGCCGGGTCGGGCGGCCTGCTGGAAAGCTTCCTGCATGGTAGCTGGGTGTTCGCCATTCCGATCCCGATCCTATCCGCGCTGAATGGCACGCTGATCGGAAAATGGTTTTCCAAATACGAAGAGTTGGCGGCGATCGCGGTCAATTTCCTGGTGCCGGCGGCGGTGTTGATCCCGTTCACGACCTTCACCTTGGCTGAGCGCGGCGAACTGAACTTCGATCAGGGGCCGGCCATCCTTCTCATGATGTTCGGCACCCTGGTCGCGGCCTCGGCTGGACGCGTGCTCTATCAGATCGCGCTGACCGTCACCGGCAATGACAATGGCTTCGTGACGATGTTCTTCTTGTTGGTGCCGGCGTTGACGGGGTTGGTGTCGTTGCCGCTGTCGATTTGGATTGCCGACCTGCACTTCAAGATCGACGGGATTTTCTTCATCGGTCTGGCTCTGATCGCCGCGGCGCTGCTGCTGTTCTCGCTGAAATCCTGGCGAGAGGAGCGCAAGGCCGCGGCTGGCGACCAGGTGAAGCGACAGGTCGCGACCTGAGCCAGGGCGCCGGCGCCTGTAGCCGCGGTCGCTGACCGCGGTCTTTCAGAGATCGCCACTTTCCCAACGAGACGATCACGGCGGAACCGCGGTCGACGACCGCGGCTACAGTCGGCGCCTGCTTGGCTAGACGGCCCGCTTCCGCAACCCCGCAATCGCCACCGCTCCGCAGACCAGCGCCGCGGTGATGCAGCAAAGCGATAGGCTGAAGGCGTCGCCGATCGAATCCAGGCTCACGTTGGCGCCGAGCTTGGCGAAGAACAGGCCGCCGATGGTGGCCACCGACAGCGCCGCGCCGATCTGCAGCGTCGCGTTGACCAGCCCCGAGGCCAGGCCCGACCAGCGCGGATCGACCCGGTCGATCACCGCCCGCAACATCGCCGGCATCGCCGTGCCCTGCCCCAAGCCCATCGCCAGCAGCACGGGTTCGACGCCGTAACTTGCGTGATGGCGCACCAGGTAGGCGAGCGCCAGCATGTTGATGGCGGTGAGCCCCATGCCGGCGGAAGCCGCGAGGGCGCCGTAGCGAGCAGCGGCGAAGCGAGCGAATTGCGAGCCGATCAGAAACCCCGCGCCGAAGGGCAAGAACGCCAGCCCCGCCGCATGGGCGCTGAAGCCGAGCCCAAACTGCTCATACATCGGAAAGATCAGGAAGAACGAGGCCATCGAATAGAAGACCAGTGTCGCAAACAGGCCTCGCACCAATCCCGGTTCGCGAAAGGCGTGCGGGTGGACGAGCGGGTTGCCGCCTTGTTCAACCAACCGCTGTTCGTAGCGCCAGAATGCAAACGCGAGCGCCGGCGAGGCGGCGATGAGGACAAAACTCCACAGCGGCCAACCGAGTTCGCGTCCCTCGATGATCGGAACGACGAGCGCCGACAAAGTCGCGGCCAACAAAACCGCGCCGCCGATGTCGAGCCGGGAATCCGTTCCGCCCCGGCTCTCCGGGAGCCAGACAATCGCGGCGGGAATCGTCAGCGCAACGATCGGCAGATTGATCAGGAACACCGCGCGCCAGCCGAGCGCGCTGCCGTCGATCAGCAGCCCCGCCAGAATCTGCCCGACGATCGACGCCGATCCGAGCATGAAACCGAAGAACCCAAGCGCCTTGGCCTTTTCAGTCGGCGGAAACAGATAATGGATCGAGGCCAACGCCTGCGGCGCCAGCAGCGCCGCCGTGACGCCCTGGATGAGCCGCCCGGCGACCAGCGACGGTCCCGACCAGGCCAAGCCGCAAAGCGCGGAAGCCGCGGCAAAGCCGGCGATGCCGATGAGAAAGATGCGGCGCCGGCCGAACAGGTCGCCGAGTCGGCCGCCAAGGATCAGCAATACCGCATACGAGACCGCGTAACCTGACATGACGAGTTGCAGCGACGCCGAAGACGCGCCGAGGTCGCTCTTGATCGAGGGCAGCGCGACATTGACGATGAAGAAGTCGAGCGGCGGCAGGAAGGCGCCGACCAGTAGGATCGCCAATGCCGTCCAGCGACGCGGATCAGGGCAGGCGTCGGCGGCGGCGAGCGCGGTTGTGGAGGACATCGGGAGCTCCATTATTGGAACCAATCGGTTCCGATTTAGGCAAAAGGGTTGAGCGTCAGCCGCGCGCGGAAACGGCCAGCATGGCGCTGGCGACGATGCCGCGGAGTTCGTTCTCGTCCGCGCCGGTCTTGGCGACGAACCGCATGCCCTGAATTACGGTTTGCAGGTAACGCCCGAGCGCGCGCGGGTCGCGAGAGCGGTCGATCACCCCTTCCGCCTGTCCGCGCCGCACCGCGTCGGCGAGCAGCGTGATCAGGCGATCATAGTAGGCTTCGACTTTGGCGCGCGCCTCCGCGTCGTCTGGCAGCAAGTCGCCGGTCGCGGTCGAGATCAGGCAGCCTTTCTGCGAGCAAGCCTCCGCGGAGACATGGGCATAATGCAGCAGCGCTGTGCGTATGCCTTCGCGGCCGGTGCCTTGGGCAAGCTTTTCGCGCGCGCGATCCAGCGCTTCGCGGGCGTAAAGATCGAAGGCGGCGAAGAAGAGGGCGCGCTTGTCGGGGAAGGCTTTGTATAGGCTGCCGCGAGACAGCTTGGTGCCCTCGAGCAGGTCGACCATCGAGGCGCCGTGGTAGCCGCGCTGGCGGAACACGTCCAAAGCGTCGCGCACCGCGTCGTCGAGGTCGAATTCCCGCGGGCGGCCCGGCGCGGGGGCGCGGAGCGAGTGGAGTTGCGTCGTCATGGCAACAGTATGGAACCGATCGGTCTATAAATCAAGCCCACGGCGAGAATTTTGATCGAAGCGCCCTTCCCATGGGACCGCGCGCCTCGTGCGCTCTTCGTGGATTCAGGCCATTCTCGACCTACTTCAGCCCAGGGCGACTTCCCGCTGCTGACAAAGCTTTGGCGCACTCGTTCGCCCGCTCCACGACGCGCGTCTCAAAGCGCTCGACGACAGGCTGATCAAGGCCGTCGCGCCGCGCAGTAGCGCCAAGATCGGCGATCGCATCGGGAATATGGTTGGCCATTGCGACCAGACGATCAATCAACCGCTCTTCGTTGACGCGAACCTCTAGCGCCAGCTTTCGCCATTGCCGCAGTCCAATATCTCGAAGCCGGTATTCGCCGCCAACCTTCATCGAAAGCTTGATTTTCTGCATTTGGAACTCATCGTAGGGCAGAAGGCTGGCGACGTCGTACAGCGGGGCAAGACGGACGCGCGGTCCGCTGCTCAACAACAGCGAGTAATTCTTGGCGTGAGCGTCCGTCCCGGCGATCAGCCAATTGAAGCCAATCGCGTCGATGAAAGTCTCGACGTCATCAGCCCGTTCGCTCGAATAGGCGCGCAGCAATTCGACGATCGCGGCGATGCTCGGGCCACCTTCGTTCTGATATTTTCGGGTCGGCAACACGGCGAGCGCTTGACAGATATCTTCCTGATGAACGCGGATGATCTCGTTTGCCGAGGCGAACGCGATCATAGCGCTCGACGATGATCGCCCTCTCCTCGCCAAAGCAAGCGACCCAGGAGCCCGCTGCCGGCATGCCGAGCGCACGAGCCAAAGCTAGGCAGATATGCTCATTCTCGGCATGGCCGCCGAGAGGCCCCGTTGGCGGCTTTAGGATGTGTGTCGTCGGCAAGCGGCCGGAAGGAATGCCCCAACGATCATTGTCGAACAGCAAGGCGGTTTTGGGCTGCGCGCCCGCGAGGCTGAATTGCCCGGCGTCGCGCGGCAAGCGCCAGGCCGCGTGATCCTCGCGTAGCGCGCGTAACCGTTCGGCAATGTCGGTTTCATCAAGCCAGTCGACGTTGTCAGCCGCGCCGCTCTGCATTTCGTCGAGACGCTCGGGCCGAACGAATTGCACAGCGCCCGCGCAGTCCTCGCCGACATGCGCGATCAACGCAAAGGAATTGCGCGCCGAGACCTGGAACTTTTGCGCCCAGCGGTCGAGCACGCGCTCATTGTCAGGAAGCAAGCCCCACAGAAATGGCTCGACAGCGCTTTGACCATGTTCGGTGGCCGCGAGGGGCATCGAGAGCGATAGGGGATAGGCCTCATCAGCGTCGCGCCATGCGCGGTCATACACGAAGCTCAGCCGCGCTTTCGCGTCACGACGGACGCGGCCAACCTCCCGAGCGCCGAGCAGGACGATAAGTTCGTCCGTCACGAGGCGCCTTTCCGAGCCGCCGCAACGATGGCGTCGATGTCGGGGCCGGACGGCCGGCTCACCGTCGCCTCCCTCTCTCTGGACTCCAGAGGAATGCCGAGCACGTCGAGCGTGCGCAGCACGAGACCGAGTTCGGCGCGACTATGGCCGTGCTCAATCGCCACGACCCATTGTCGGCTCGCGCCGATCTTCATGGCTAGGTCAGCCTGACCGAGGCCGCGCCGCTTACGGTACTCTCGGATGATCGCGCCGAGATCGGCTGGGGTGCGGATACGCATCGAAACGCCTTGTCAACGTTCGAAGACATATTACCAATGTCAGCGTTCGGCGACAAGAGTAAAAGGTCCGCGTTCGGCGACATTATTGCGCGAAAAGCACCAAGGCGTGGAGAGGTTTGATCCCGTGCTCTTCAGAAGAGCTGTTTAGCCTACTCGGATAACGGCGCCCAATAGGGGCCCACAGACCATCAAGACGCTAGCGGCAATAGCGACGACGTCGAAATTGCTGAGGGTAAAACCGCCAACCGTCGTCAACGGTTTTTCACGCGGAAGCGCGACGGCTGAGGCAAGACGAGGCGCCGCCAAACCTCGATCATCGTTGATAGGTCGGAGTTGTGAGGTCGCTTCCATCTCGGTTTCCTCGATAGTTGATCGCGGCGCTTCTAACGCCGCTTGCAGGCTAGAATGCACATTGTCGAGGATAGTTCCGTCTGCGGGGTCGGTTGAGAACCCTAGCAACGGGCTCCGGGCGACTTACGTCCTGAGTAAGCAAGGGCAAGGGAAATCGAAAAAGTAAGAGCAAACAAATCCCTGGGGATACCGCTTATCCCGCTGATATCGGGCGCTTCAAACCTGTCCCTGCCCACCTTGGTGCGGACGGCGGGAATCGAACCCGCACGATCAGAAATCGAGGGATTTTAAGTCCCTTGCGTCTACCAGTTCCGCCACGCCCGCTTGACGCGCGTTTTCGCACAAGGCCAGCCGACGCGCCACCCCATCAAACGGCGGCGGGCACGCCGCCGCTCCGCGGAGGGTCGGCGTCCACGCCGACCTCAGCCCGTCACCGTGTCCTTGGCGATCGGCGGCTGGAAGGTCAGGCCCATGTCCCAGGGAAAATAGATCCAGGTGTCCTGCGACACTTCGGTGACGAACGTGTCGACCAGCGGCCGACCGAGCGGCTTGGCGTAGACTGTCGCAACATGCGCCTTCGGCAGCATGTCCCGCACGATCTTCGCGGTCTTGCCGGTATCGACGAGATCGTCGATCACCAACAGCCCAGTCCCGCCGCTGGAGGTCAAATCCGACGACAGCGTCTTCAGCACCTTCAGGCCCGCCTGAGTTCTTGTTGTCGTCATAGGAGGCGATGCAGACGGTCTCGATGATCCGCAGGTCGAGCTCGCGCGCGATGATCGCCGCCGGCACCAGGCCGCCGCGGGTGATCGCCACCAAGCCGGTGAACGGTCCGGATCCGGCAAGCCGCCAGGACAGCGCGCGCGCGTCGCGATGGAACTGCTCCCAGGAGACGGGAAAGGCTTTCTGGCTGCGTTCGGTCATGCGGGCGCCCTCCTATAGCTCGCGCGCTCATAGCAAGGCGCGCGCCGCCGGGCGAGGGCCGCCGCCGCTTCGTCAACAGGCAAAGCTCAGAGCGGCTTCGCGTCGCCCTTCAGCCGTACGATCATCGCCTCGACCGCGGCCTTCGCCTCCGCGAGTGTTTCAGGGTCCCGCGAGCGGACGACAATCTGGTTGCGGAACTGGCCGTTGTTGAACGAGGGATAGGAGCCGATCGAAACCGTCGGCCGGGCCTCGGCGATTTCGCGCAGCGCCTCGCCATAGCGCCCCTCCGGCAAGCCGCCGGCCTCGATCGTCTCGACCAGCATCACCGCCCCGCCCCGCACGCTGGTGATCGCGTGATCCAGCATCGCCTGCATGACGCTCGGCACGCCCGCCATCACGATGACATTGCCGATGCGAAACCCCGGCGCCTTGGAGATCGGATTATCGACCAGCTCAGACCCGGCGGGGATGCGCGCCATGCGGCGCCGGGCGGGCGTCAGGTCGTCGGGCGTGTAGCGCTGCATCATCACGTCGAGCGCACGCGGGTCCTCGTCGATCGTAACGCCGAACGCCTTGGCGACGGCGTCGGCGGTGATGTCGTCGTGGGTCGGGCCGATGCCGCCGGTGGTGAACAGGTAGTCGTAGCGCGAGCGCAAGGCATTGATGGCGGCGACGATCTCGTCCTCGATATCAGGCACGACCCGCACCTCGCGCACGTCGACCCCGACTTTCGCCACATATTCGGCGATATAGCCGATGTTGCGGTCCTTGGTGCGGCCGCTGAGAATCTCGTCGCCGATGACGAGAATGGCGGCGGTGACAGTTTCCTTGGCTTCGGTCATGCGGGCGGCTCACGGCGGGAGGTCGCGGAGCCCTAGCACGCCCGACGCGGGAGCTTGTAGCCGCGGTCGTTGACCGCGGCGGCGCCGTGATCGAAAGAAACGGGCGATCACTTAACCACCGCGGTCAACGACCACGGCTACAGGGGGCGCCGGTTCGCATCCCTATTGAACCCGCGCCCGGACCCGAATATTTGACTGGCATGACCTTCGTCGACTCCACCGCCTTCCAGGGCCGCCGCAACGGCCACATCAAGCTGCACGGCCCCGACGCCCTCCCGGGCATGCGCAAGGCCGGGCAGCTGACCGCCCGCTGCCTCGATGAACTCGTGCCGCTGGTAAAACCCGGGGTCACCACCGGCGCGCTCGATCGTTTCGTGTTCGAGTTCGGCCGCGACCACAACGCCTACCCGGCCCCGCTGAACTACCGCGGCTACCGCAAGTCGATCTGCACCTCGATCAACCATGTCGTCTGCCACGGCATCCCCGACGACAAGCCGCTGCGCGACGGCGACATTCTCAATATCGACGTGACCTTCATCCTCGACGGCTGGCACGGCGACGCCAGCCGCATGTACGTCGCCGGCACGCCGTCGCGCCGCGCGCAGCGGCTGATCGAGGTCACCTACGAATGCCTGCTGCGGGGCGTAGCGGCGGTGAAGCCCGAGGCGCGGCTCGGCGACATTGGCTACGCGATCCAGTCCTATGCCGAGGCCGAGCGCTGCTCGGTGGTGCGCGATTTCTGCGGCCACGGGCTGGGAAGGCTGTTCCACGACGAGCCGAATATCTTGCACGCCGGCAAGCGCGGCGAGGGGCCGCCGATGAAGCCGGGCATGTTCTTCACCATCGAGCCGATGATCAATCTCGGCGGCGCGGCGGTGAAGGTGCTGTCGGACGGCTGGACGGCAGTCACCCGCGACCGCTCGCTCAGCGCGCAATTCGAGCACACGGTGGCGGTGACCGAAACCGGGGTCGAGGTGTTCACGCTATCGCCCGCGGGACTAGACCGGCCGCCGCTCTTCTCATGACCGAAGAGGCCGCGCATTATCACGGCCATCGCGAACGGTTACGCAAACGTTTTCTGGAAGCCGGCGACGAAGCGCTCGCCGATTACGAACTCATCGAACTGATCCTGTTCCGCGCCATCCCCCGGCGCGACGTGAAGCCGCTCGCCAAGGATCTGCTCAAAAAATTCGGCTCGTTCGCCGAGGTCATCGCCGCGCCGATCGGCCGTCTGACCGAGATCGATGGCGTCAGCGAAGGGCGTCGCGGCCGAATTCAAGGTCATCGAGGCGAGCGCCCGGCGCTTCGCCAAGGGTCTCGTCAAGAAGCGTCACGCGCTCGGCTCGTGGAGCGAGGTGATCGACTATTGCCGCACCGCCATGGCGTTCGAGGACCACGAGGAATTTCGCGTGCTGTTCCTCGACAAGAAAAACGGCCTGATCGCCGATGAGGCGCAAGGAGTCGGGACCGTCGATCACACCCCGGTCTATCCGCGCGAAGTGGTCAAACGCGCGCTTGAGCTAGCGGCTTCGGCCGTCATCCTCGTCCACAACCATCCCTCGGGCGATCCCACGCCCTCGACGCAGGACGTGAAGATGACGCTCGACATCATCGCGGTCGCGGCGCCGCTCGGGGTGACCGTGCACGATCACATCATCGTCGGCCGCCAGGGTCACGCGTCGCTGCGCGGCTTACGATTGATCTGAAGTGTGGCTTGGGGATCGCACATAAATTAACGCTAATGGGTTATGACCTCTAACGAACATTTGTCGAAATCGTGAGAGGCTGCCGTCGCGCCGCCATAACTTTCCGGAGAGCAGATGCTGCCCGATCCCGCAGACGCTCGCTTGATGCGCCGATGCTTCGAGCTTGCGCGAGCCGCGGTGGGGCGGCGCGAACTGCCGTTCGGTTCGGTGGTCGCGCGCGACGGCGTGGAAATCAGCGGCGAAAGCAACGAAGTGCGCCAGGCCCGCGATGTGACGCGCCACGCCGAGGTCTGCGCCATCGTTTCCGCTCAGCGACATATAGGCCGCGCCAGTCTCGAAGGCTGCACGCTCTACACCAACGTGGAGCCCTGCGCTTTCTGCTCGTATGCGATTCGCGAGGCGCGGATAGCGCGCGTGGTGTTCGGGCTCGCCTCCCCGGTGATGGGCGGCGTTTCGAGATGGGATGTGCTGCAGGATCCCGGTTTGTCGCGCGAGCTTCCCGAGGTTTTCGCGCCGGCGCCCGTGGTGCTTGCCGGCTTTATGGCCGAGGAAGCCGATGCGCTGCTTCGCGAGACCGCGCCGATGATGTGGGCGACATCTCGCTCGCGCGGGCTATTCGTCTGCGAAGACGCGGGGAAGCTCAGCCGGCCTGCAACGACCCCGGATTTCCTCGGCGGGCTCTATGCAGGCGCGATGGACATCCTGCGCCGAAGATTTTTCGATAGGTTCAGCCGCGGCGCCGCTTGAACGGCCAGCGCCCGATCAGGCGCACACGCGATCGGCGCTCAGAGGAGCGGGGCGCGCATCAGCAGGCTCTGCGCGCAAAGCCGCCTCTACGGCCGCCCAATATGCATACCGATACCGGCTGCGGGCGCGGCGGGCGTGCGCCAGCTCTTCCTTGACGCGTTTCAGCGCCGACCCGGGATCGCCGCCTGCCAAAAGCCTCTCGGCCATCGCGGACGGATCGGTTTTCATGGGAACTCCCCGCACCAAGCGGCTCTCCAATATCCAGCGCTATCAAACGAAAGCGATGGATATCTGCAAGCTTTCGTTGGGATAAGTGCGCAAAGTCACGCTGGCTGCGCTATGTAGCCGCGGTCGCCGACCGCGGTGGCGCGGTGATCGAGTCTTTGCCTGAGAACGACGCTCACACGTCAACCGCGGTCAACGACCGCGGCTACATCCGACGACCGCCCGGCCACTCAGTAACGCGCGCGGATACCGTTCCAGCGCGCCATCCCCGGCTCGTTGTAGAAACCGGCTTGGCTGAGGCCAAAACCCTGTCGAGCGCGAACCACCGCCGCAATCGGAGGGGGGAGCGCGGGGTCGCCCGGCGGGTAGAGATCGTCGCCGACGACGTAGTCGTAACAACCAAAGGGTTCGCAAGCGGAGGCGTTGTTTGCAGCCGCGGCAAATCCGACGGCGGCGAGTAGAGCGACGAGCGAAAGTCTCATGTGCGGTTTACCCCTGAGGTTTCCGCATACAACTAACAATTCGTCATTACATTGTAGTCAACAAACACGCCTAACGAAAAGTGACGATCATTCTGACGCGGCCCGTATCGCCGGCCCGATCGGCGCCTGCACCGCTTCCGTGTCATTGGCGAAATTGCCAACACTTTTGGAGATCGGCGAAAGCTCGAGAATGTCCTCGGGCGCCGGTCGCAACATAGCCAGCGCATCCGCGGGCGGCGTAGCTTCGTTGTCGAGCCACGCGGAAAACGCGTCTTGGGGCACAATCACCGGCATGCGGTCGTGCACCTCGCGCGTCAATGCGTTTGCGCTGGTGGTGATGATGCATGCGGTGTCCAGCTCGCCGCCGGTCGCATCCATGTAGGTCTCAAAGAGACCGGCGAACCCCATCGGCGCGCGGTCGATGCGGCGGATCAAATAAGGTTGCTTCGGCTGTTTCGGAGCGATCACGCGCCACTCGTAGTAACCGTCGGCGATGACCAGGCAGCGGCGGCGCTTAAAGGCTGCGCGAAAGCTCGCCTTCTCGGCGATCCCCTCCGCGCGCGCATTGATGATGAGCGGAAAGGTCTTGGCGTCCTTGACGAACGTCGGCAGGAATCCCCAGCGCATCAGACGAAAATGCCGCTCCGTCCCCGCTGTATGTTCGCGCGCGGCGACGATGGGGATCGGCTGGGTCGGCGCGATGTTGTACCGGGGCGGGAAATTCGGTTGCTCGACGTAGTTGAAGAACGCTCGCACCGCCTCGGGAGGAAGGGTTATCGCATATCGTCCGCACATCGTCCTTCCGCGTTAACCCTTCTTAAACTCGCCGATCGCGGCCGCAAGGTAATGGTATTATACGGTTCGCCATGTCGCTAGCCAGGGCGCTCTCGCTAAAACAACTAGACGCGTACGAAGCGCGCATCGTCGCCCTCGACTATGTGAGCGAGGCGTTCGCCGAGGCTATGCTCGACGGCGTCGACGTCGAGGCCTTCGCGGACGCCGCGGTTTCAGCGGTTTTACGCGAGCTTGTCGCCGCCGATGGCGAAGAGCGGGTGGCGGAATTCGTGAAAGCCCTGCCCGATCGGATTCGCTCCGGCGAGTTTTCCTCGCGGCTTCGCCAATAGCCGGTGCAGATTCCGAGGCGCCTGTAGCCGCGACTCCGTCCGCGGGGGGTTAAGAGATCGAGCCTTGCCGAGAAAGAGCCGATCTCGGGGAGACCGCGGTCTAGAGACCTAAAGCATGCACACATCTGGCGGACGCGGGTGAAACACAACGGCTGCGGACTCCCTCTCCCCGCGTGTCGCACGACGCAGCGTGCCCCATCCACGCAACAGCGGGGAGAGGGTTTGGGGTGAGGGGCGAGCCGCTTGGACGCACGTTTCCAACCACAGCGCACTGCGTGAAGCTAGAAGGACTGAGGCAAACGCTCGCTTATTTTGTGCAAGCAAATTTGGCCGGGCGTGAAAAGCGCACGTCCAAGCGGCTCGCCCCTCACCCAAACCTCTCCCCGCTGCTTACCTGATGCGGAGCGCTACGTCGTGGGGACGCGGGGAGAGGGGTCCCCAGCCGTTGTGCTACGCAGTGCGCCGGCCAGATGTGTGCATCCCCTAGGTCTAGAGACCGCCGCTACAGGACAAGGTTTTCGTCGCTCGTCAATCGACCCGCGCCGCGTCCTCTTGCCTTTGCGGCAGCGGGAAAATGAGGGAATGCGGCGTGGCGTGGTAGCTTGCCGGTCTCTGGTGCGGATCCGGCCAGGTCGCGGGATGTTCGTGGGCGGGATCTCGCTCGACGGCGCGGCGATAGAAGCGCCAAGTGCCGTGACCGAGCACTGGCATCACCAAAGCCAAACCAATGAATAGCGGAATGCAGCCGAGGATCAGCAGCCCAGCCACGATCGCCCCCCAGGTCGCCACGGCCATCGGGCTCGTGCGGCAAAGCCGTAACGACGCCTCGATCGCGGGAACCAGCCCGACATCGCGGTCGAGCATTAATGGGAACGATATGATCGTCAAACACAACGTCGCCAAGGCAAAGAGAAAGCCGACGCCGCCGCCCAAGGCGATCAACAGCCAGCCGCGGCTTGACGAAATCACGTCGCCCAGGAATTCCGCCGCAGAGGTCGGCGCCGCCGGCCCATAAAGCCAGACGTAGAGTTCTTCCGCGACGGCGGTCCAGGCCGCGAAGAGGGCGACGAGCCCCAAGCCGAGACAAATGATGGAGGGCAACGCTGGCGAGTTGGCGACTACGAAGGCGTCCGCGTAGCTCACGTCGCTTCCAAGTTCGCGTCGGCGGCTCAACTCGTAAAGGCCGATTGCGAAGAAGGGTCCCACCAGCGCGAAGCCCGCCGCCAACGGAAAGACCAGCTGAAGCGCCCCGCCGAATGAGGACAGCGAGGTCAGCACGATGCCGGCGCCGACATAGAAGATAGCGAGAAAGGCGAGATGCGAGGGCATCGCGCGGAAGTCGTCAAACCCTTCGCGCAGCGCTGCGAAAGCGTCGCTAACGCCGATCCTGCGAAGCGCCACGGGTGCGTCTTGCGCATCGGGACCGTAATAGACATGCAAAGCGGTCATTACTTCCTCCCTGCTTGTAGTTATCGCAGCCGCGCGAGATCGTGCGGCGACGGTCTGGAGTATCCGCCCCCATTTGGGGCGATTTTAAGCGTCACCGGCGCGAGAGTGAACGTAGACGCTGGGGAAAAGCGGCAAGCACGTGAAATTGATGTTTAGACGTCGGATATTTTGCGACGCCTGATGCTTCCTCCATGCTTGCGTTGGGCGAGTGTCTTGCGAAGGGAACCCGCGGGGCGCGCGGAGCGTTATGGGCTTGATAAACTCCGCTCAAGGTCGGTGCGGAGGGACCGGCAGGTTGGAGTTGCAGAATGCGCCGGTTTGATCCTCGCGGCTGTCTCATGTTTCTCGCGACGTTTTGGCTGATTGTCATCGCGGCGCAGGGCGCGGCACGCCTACGGAGGCGTCCAATCCGCGTCTGGCCTTGGTGATCGGCGCCGCGACCTATGCGGATGCAAAGCTCACCACCCCCGTCAATGACGCGAGCCTGATGGCTGAAGTCTTGAGGTCGGCAGGGTTCGACGTTACCGGGGCCGCCAACCCCGACGAAGCCGCGCTTCGTCAGCTGTTACGCGAGTTCCTGCGCAAGGCTGAAGCTGCAGGGCCGGACATGCAGGCTTTCGTCTACTTCGCGGGACGCGCCATCCAATATGACGGCGACAATTATCTCGTTCCCGTAGACGCCCGCATTGCCCGCGCCGCCGACGCCCCGCTTGAAGCCGTCCGGCTGAGCGACTTCACACAGGGGCTTACCGATGCGCCGGGCCTAGCGCGTATCATCGTCATCGATGGCGCGCGCGCGAACCCTTACGCCAAAGAGGGGCGACAGCTTGCCGGCGGGTTGGCCGCGGTCGCGCCGCCGCCCGGATTGTTGATCGCCTTTAATGCCGCGCCGGGCGCGATCGGCGTCGAGCCGACCGGCCCTTATGGCGACTATGCGAAGGCGCTGGCGGACCAACTAAGGCAGGGCGGCGTCCCAATCGACGAAGTGTTTGATCGGACGCGGTTGGCGGTCAACCAGACGACCCGCGGGTCTGTCGCTCCATGGAGCGCCTCCAAGATCACGGAGCCCTATTTCCTGTTGGCCCGCGCCGAGGACGCGCCGGCAACGGGCCCACAGATTCCCGCTTTGACAACGCCGCTAAAGCAGCTTTCGCCGGCCGAGGCTTATGACGTCGCGGTGCTGCGGGATACGTTGTCGGGATACCAGGAGTTCCTGACGGCCTTCCCGAATGCACCGGAGGCCGCGCGCGTGCGCGCCATGTTGGCGGCGCGGCGTGAGGCGCTGATTTGGCGTCGGACTCGCGATTTAGATACAACGCAAGCTTATTGGACATATTTGAAATTCTATCCCCGAGGTCCACACGCCGGGGACGCGACGCGGGCGCTCGAGGGATTGGGCGCCGCGACAACGCCGCCTCGGGATTTCCAACCCGTCGACTACGGCGATCTCGGATCGCCGAACCCCAATGAATTGAACTTTGCGCAGGGCCCCTATTACATATTCAGCGGCGCTTTGGGCCCGCCTCCGGCCGAGCCGCTGATCGTCTCTTTGCCCGAAGAAAACTTCAATTGGCAGAACATTCCGGCGCCGCAAACCACGTTCGACAATGTTTTACCTGTGCTGCCGATCGTCATTCCGCTGCCGCCGAAAACCCGCCGGTTCCACCATCACAGGCCTACGGGCGATGGGCGGGAGAGCGGGGATCCCGGCGAAACACAAGCGCCTAAGCCCGCTATTGCGCCGCCGTCCAATCAAGGCGGCGGAGCGGCGCATAGTTCGGGGGCGATACGCGTCGAGCCGTTGCCGGCGCATTCGCCCTTGGGGCCGATAAGCCCCGGCTACGGCGGGCCTCGGCGCTTGTCTCCGACACCGCAGTGGCGACCCGTGCTCCGTTTCGCGCCCCCTTTGGCGCCAGTCCGTCCGCAGATCTATTCAGCGCCGCGCCTGGCGCCCGCGCCCTTCGTTCGACTTGCGCCCGCGCCTTTGGTTCGATCGGCGCCGGTCATCTCGTCGCCGCGGCCTGTGGCGCCGCTGTTCCATGCCGCGCCGGCGTCTCCGCATTTTGCGGCGCCGCATTTCGGCGTTGCCGCTCCCGCTGGGCGGCTGTGAGATAGCTACTGTAGGCGCCGCGCTCGAAGTGCTGGAAGCGCCGCTTCTGAATTCAACAAAACGTAACCGCCCCATTCGGCGCCGGATGGCGGCGGCGCGGGTTTGTTTGACGAACCACGCTCCCGGAGTTGAACATGAAAGCCCACTTTATTGCCGCCGTGACATCGACCGCGCTTCTTATCAGCGCGTCCGGGGCCAGCGCCGCGGGTACGGCCGCGCCTGCCGCTCCGCACGTCGCCGCTCCCCACCTCGCAACTCCGCACGTTGCCGCGCCTGCCGCTCGCCTTGCGGCCCCGGCTACACCGCACATCGCCGCGCCCGCAACGATCCACCCGGTCGCCGTTGCGCCCACGACGACGCGAGCTCGCTTGGGCGCGGCCCCGATTCCCGGCACGGTGACCCCCACCGGAGGCATTACACCGCCTGCCGGCACGACCATGCCGGGGAACGGCGTGACAACTACCAATAGCGCCACAAGCGCAGGAGGCGGGTCTTTGGGAACGTCGTCGGTGACGTCGGGATCCGGCGTGACTGCGCCCAATGCGACCGCTGGTTCGAGCAAATGCGCGTCGCTGCCGAGCGAGAACTGCTCATCGACGCAATAAGTGCTTTCGCACAGCCGGCGCCAATCCAGCGCCGGCCTCACTACCAACCTTACTGCATCGTCGGAATGGCGAACTGCGCGCCTTCCTTGACGCCGCTCGGCCAGCGCGACGTTACGGTCTTCGTCTTGGTGTAGAAGCGGATGGAATCCGGCCCGTGCTGATTCAGATCGCCGAAGCCGGAGCGCTTCCAACCGCCAAATGTGTAATAGGCGACCGGCACCGGGATCGGCACGTTGACGCCAATCATGCCAACCTGAACCCGGCTGGCAAAGTCGCGCGCCGCGTCGCCATCGCGGGTGAAGATCGCCACGCCATTGCCGTACTCATGATCGTTGCATAGGCTCAGCGCTTCCTCGTAGCCCTTCGCGCGGACGACGCTGAGCACCGGCCCAAAGATCTCCTCCTTGTAGACGCGCATGTCCTTGGTGACATGATCAAACAAAGAGCCGCCAAGATAGAAGCCGTTCTCATAGCCCTGCATCTTGAAGCCGCGGCCGTCGACGACAAGCTTGGCGCCCTCGTTAACTCCAATATCGATGTAACCCTTGACTCGCTCCAGCGCGGCCTGGGTGACGAGCGGGCCGTAGTCAGCGCTCGGATCGGTTGAGGGACCAATCTTCAGCGACTCGATACGCGGGATGAGGCGCTTGACCAACTCCTCGGCTGTCTTCTCGCCGACGGGCACCGCAACCGACACCGCCATACAACGCTCGCCCGCCGAGCCATATCCCGCACCGATCAGCGCGTCGACTGTCTGATCCATATCCGCGTCAGGCAACACGACCATATGGTTCTTGGCGCCGCCGAAACACTGCACGCGTTTGCCTGAAGCCGTGCCGCGCGAATAGATGTATTGCGCGATCGGCGTCGAACCAACAAAGCCCACCGCCGAGATATCGGGATCATCGAGGATGGCGTCGACCGCGACCTTGTCGCCGTTGACGACGTTCAGAATGCCGGGAGGACCGCCGGCTTCGACAAACAACTCGCCGAGACGCATCGGCACGCCGGGGTCGCGCTCCGACGGCTTGAGGATGAAGGCGTTGCCGCAGGCGATCGCCGGCGCCAGCTTCCAAAGCGGGATCATCGCGGGGAAGTTGAACGGCGTGATGCCCGCCACGACGCCGAGCGCCTGACGCATCGAATAGGTGTCGATGCCGGGGCCGGCGCCGTCGAGTATATTCACCCTTCATCAGATGCGGGACGCCGAACGAGAATTCCAGCACCTCGATGCCGCGCTGAATGTCACCCTTGGCGTCGACGATTGTTTTGCCGTGCTCGCGCGCCAGGATATCCGCGAGTTCCTCGGTATGTTTGACGATGAGTTCGTAGAATTTCATCATGGTGCGTGCGCGACGCTGAGGATTGGTGGCGCCCCACGCGGGCTGCGCGGCCTTGGCGTTCTCGACCGCCGCGCGCACTTCCTCCGCTGAGGCCAGCGCGACGGAGCCGCGCACCGTCCCGTCCATCGGCTGATAAATCTCGGTTGTGCGCCCTGATTTGCCGGCGACAGACTTGCCGCCGATGAAATGCCCGTATTGGATCATTGTTGTCTCCTCTGCGTTTCCGGTTGCGCTTATGGGCCTGGATTTCACGCACAGCAATTCACGATTTCGCTCTTCGTGTGTGCGGGAATAGGCTAAGCGAAAAGGCATGGACTGGGACAATGTGCGCGTTTTTCTCGCCGTCGCCCGCGCCGGGCAGTTCGTCGCCGGCGCGCGACGGCTGCATCTCGACCACGCTACCGCAAGCCGCCGAGTTGCGGCGCTGGAGGCGGCGCTTGGCGCCAAGCTTTTCGATCGGCGCACCACGGGCGCGCGATTGACGAGCGCCGGCGAGCGGTTCCTCACCGCCGCCGAGGAGATGGAAAGCGCCTTCCTGCAAGCCCAGGGTGAGGTCTCCGGCCTCGACGTCGAGCTCTCCGGCGATGTGCGTATCGGCGCGCCCGACGGCTTCTCGACCTATTATCTCGCCGAGGCCCTGGGGCCGTTCATCGCGAAATATCCGGCCCTGCGCGTTCAGCTTTTGCCGCTGCCCCGCCTGACGCCGCTGGCGCGGCGCGAGGTGGACATTGTCATCGGTCTCGACAAGCCGGAGTCCGGGAGGTTCGTAGCGCGAAAGCTTACGGACTATTCGCTCGGCGTCTACGCTAGCGAAGGCTATGTGCAGGCGATGGGACTGCCGGGGCCGGATTTCCTGGGACATCGGCTGATCGGCTATGTCGAGGAATATGCGTTTTCGAGCGCGCTCGACTATGTGCGCGAATTGTTTGGGGCGAAGCCGACGCAGCTCGAATGCGCTAGTGCGGTGACGCAGTTGGAGGCGGTGCGCGCAGGCGTCGGTCTCGGCGTGGTGCACGATTTCATCGCGCGGAAGTTTCCGGATTTGCGCCGGGTGTTGCCTGAGCGCCGCGCGGCCCGGGCTTACTGGATCGTTACGCATGAGGACACGCGCGGCTTGGGGCGGATCCGCGCGGCGTTGGCGCATGTGGTGGCGAGTGTAGAGCGGGATCGCGGCGTGTTTCTGTAGGCGCCGCTCCTGGAACCGCGCGTACCTGCGCTCGACACGCGCGACCTCCCTGCCTAACCTGCCCCGCCAGGGGGTTCGCATGTCCGTTTTCTATCAAGTCCTGCGCGGCAAAATGCGCGACTTCGCGCCGGCGAAACCGCAGCCCAATCCGCATCTCTGGGTCGTTGTGCAAGCGGCGGGACAATCCTGGTTCGCCACCATCAACGTGCGTTCCGACAAGGAGCCCGACGGGGCGCCGCCAGGGCACGCCAACCTCTATTATCTCGTCGACACGGATTTTCGCCATCCGATCGTCCCCTCGATCCTGTCTCGTCCGGAGGGGCTTTCGCCGTCGCACGCCTCGCTCGACCGCGCTTATGAAGCCGCGCGCTCGACTACCAGCGCGGCGCGCTGTTCAATCCCAACGCCATGCGTGTGCTGCAGCCGGATCAGCCCGGCGACGACGCGCTTGTGCAGCGGCTCTCCGGCATGTTCCAGCTTGCCAAAAATCAGGGGCAGGACGTCATCTTTTATGGGCGCACTTTCAAGATGACGAAGCCGCATCAAACGGACGAGGCTTTCGGCTACACGCCGGATGGGCCGTTCGGCATCCACAACATCCACATGGCGCAGGGCGACAGCCCTAGTCTGAAGGTGCGCGACGTCGAGAACGGCATCTGGGGCGACGGCGCCTGTTTTCTCTGGGACGAGAACGCGCGGCGGATGACGGCGATCTTCCTCGCCTTCCAGGCGCAGGCCTGGCACACCGACACTGCGGGCAATGCGGTCGCCGGCGCCACCGGCGCCGAGCCGCCGACCTACGATTACGCCAACGGCGGGGCGTTGACGCCTCCGGCGTCGCGCGCGGTCGAGATCACCTCGCTGCACGTCCAGCCGGACGGCGCCGCCTCGGTGACGGTCTCCAACATGACCACGACGCCGCTAGACCTCAGCCGCTGGAAGCTTGCCATCGACGCCGGTCAGCCGCAGTCGCTGCCGGTCTCGACCTTGCAGCCCGGCGAGCCGTTGTCGATCTCGCTGTCCGCCAGCGCCTTCGATGCGCATGGCGGCGTGCTGACGCTGATCAACGATGCGGGTCTCAGCGTCGACAGCGTCGCCTACCAGGGAGGGGACCCCGCACAAGGGTTCAGCGACAGTTTTCGGTGATGCGCGGCTTGGGCTAGGATTTCCCCACAGTGTTCCTTGGACGTACGATAAGATGATGGACGAGAGCTGATGGCCGCAGACATGAACTCTCCGTCCAGCCGGAGCGCGCCGTGATCCCCATCGGCGTCGTCACCGTCTCCGACCGCGCCTCGGCTGGCGTCTATGAAGACAAAGGCGGCCCCGGCATCGAGGCTGCGCTGGCGGCAATCCTCGCCACGCCCTGGCGACCGGTGCGGAGGGTGATCCCTGACGTGCGCGCCACCATCGAAGCCGCGCTGATCGAACTTGCCGACGTCGAGCACTGCTCGCTGATCCTCACCACCGGCGGCACCGGCCCCGCGCCGCGCGACGTGACGCCGGAAGCGACGGAGGTGGTTTGCGAGCGGATGATGCCAGGTTTTGGCGAACTGATGCGCACCAAGAGCTTGCTCGAAGTCCCGACCGCGATCCTTTCGCGGCAGACGGCGGGCTTGCGCGGCAACAGCCTGATCATCAATCTCCCGGGCAAGCCTTCGGCGATCCGCACCTGCCTCGACGCGGTCTTTCCCGCCATTCCCTATTGCCTGGATCTCATCGGAGGCGATCGGCTCGATACAAATCCCGACGTCTGCAAGGCGTTTCGACCGAAGGGCTGAAAGTTAAGGCGCAAGGCTCGTTCAAGCTTGCTGACGCAGGGTTGCCGCCGAGGCTCACCCTATGAATGTCAGTGCACCTATCTCCGTCGGAGAGTTGATCGACAGGCTGACGATCCTCGAGATCAAGCTCGCCGAGATCAGCGATCGTGAGAAGCTTGGCAACGTCAAGCGGGAGTACGAGACTCTGCTCGCGATCGCGCCTGACGGGCTGCTGGCGAGCGCAGAGCTTGTCACGCTGCGCGACAAACTGAAGGCGGTCAACGCCGAGCTCTGGTTGATCGAGGACGAGATCCGACTGAAGGAGCGTGCGCGCGACTTCGGCGAGGCGTTCATCGCGCTTGCCCGCGCGGTCTACGTCACCAACGACAGGCGCGCTGCGCTGAAGCGGGAAATCAATCGCGTATCTGGCAGTGCGCTGATCGAGGAAAAGAGTTATGCCGCCTTTTGAAACGCGGAGTGTGCTCAATGCGCGCCACGCGCGATCAACCATAGGCCCGCGATCCCCAGGGCGATGCTGCAAACCCATATGAGAAGCCCCGAGAGGATTTCCGGATCGAGCGGCCGCGCTCCAAGCGAGTCATATTCGGCGGAGAATCCAAACAGCGCCACCGGCGAATAGGCGACCGCACAGCCGCCAGGCAGGAGAAGCGCTAAACCGGCAAGCAGCTGCAGATGCCGCCGGCCGATCCTCACAGCTTAGTCCACGCTCCGTTCGCCTTCGAGGACTTCACCGCCGCCTCGATGAACGCCATCCCCTTCAGCCCGTCGTCGATGGTTGGAAACACGGCGCCCTCCGGCGGCGTCGCCCCGCTCCGCGCAGCTTTGATCGCCAGAGCCACATCAGAGTAGATGTTGGCGAAACCTTCCAGATAACCCTCGGGGTGTCCCGCCGGCACGCGGGTGACGCGAGCATCCGCCGGCCCCGAGCCTGGTCCGCCGCGGGTCAAAATGCGGATCGGCTCGCCGAGCGGGCCGAAAAACATTTCGTTGGGGTTTGCCTGCACCCAAGTGAGGCTCGCTTTGGTTCCGTAGACGCGGATACGCAGTCCGTTCTCATGGCCGGGCGCGACCTGGCTCGCCCACAGCGAACCGCGCGCGCCATTGGCGTAGCGCAGCATCATCTGCACATTATCGTCGAGCTGCCGTCCCGCCCCGAACGAGGAAAGATCCGCGGCGAGTTCGGAGACGTCGATCCCGACGATGAAATCAGCGAGATTGTACGCATGCGTGCCGATGTCGCCGAGCGCGCCGCCAGCGCCTGAGCGGGCCGGGTCGACGCGCCATTCCGCTTGTTTGTTTCCCGTCGCCTCGGTCGGCGCCGTCAACCAATCCTGGGGATATTCGACCTGCACGAGCCGGATCTCGCCAAGCTCACCAGCCTTGACCATTTCGCGGGCGCGGCGCACCAGCGGATAGCCGGTATAATTGTGGGTCAGCGCAAATATGCGGCCGGATTTCTCAATCGCCGCCTTCATCGTCTTGCCCTCTTCGAGCGAGAGCGCGAGTGGCTTGTCGCAGATCACATGGATGCCGGCGTTGAGAAAGGCGATGGTCGGGCCGGCGTGGACATGATTGGGCGTGACGATCGCCACCGCCTCGACCCCGTCGGGACGCGCGGCCTCGGCCTTCGCCATACTCTCGTAGTCGCCGTACACACGGTCGGGCGCCAAACCCAGCGCCTCGCCGGAACGACGCGCCCGCTCCGGCGTCGAAGACAGCGCGCCCGCGACCAGCTGATAGTGATCGTCCATGCGCGCGGCCAAGCGATGCACGGCGCCGATGAAGGCGCCTTCGCCGCCGCCAATCATGCCGAGCCGGATGCGGCCGCCTGACACTGAATCCCCGCGTCCCTCGATCGCCATGGCGTCCTCCCTGTGTGCTCCGCGACGCGCCTTTTGTCCGCCGACACGCAACGGCGTCAAGTGCGGCGGGCGCTCAGGGTTCTCTGGACGGGCGACGGCGCGGCGTCAACTGCCGCGATAGGTCGTGTAGCTCCATGGCGAACAGAGCAGCGGCACATGGTAGTGCTCTTTCTCCTCGAAGATCGCGAAATCCAACGAGACCTTGTCAAGGAACGGCGGATCCGGAAGCTGCGCGCCGAGCTTGCGAAAATAATCGGCGACATGAAACACCAGACGGTACTTACCCAATGACGCCGCGCCTTCTACAGGCAGCAGCGGTTCGCCCGCGCGACCGTCGTGATTGGTCGTCACGGTTTTCTTCAGGGCGTATTGGTCGCCCTCCCATTTATAGAACTCGATCGTCACGCCCTCGCCGGGGATGCCGCTGTAGGTGTCGAGCACGTGAGTGGTGAGCCGGCTGGACGGTTTGGTCTGCGCCTGAGCCTCTGCGCCAATCGCCGCGACTACCGCCAGTGCGGCGCCTGTCCCCAGCGCCTCTCTGCGATCCAAAACGCTCGTCATGATCGTCTCCTGATTTCGAGTTCGCTGGTTCAGCTGCCGCGATAGGTCGAGTAACTCCACGGCGTGAGCAACAAGGGGATGTGGAAGGCGGCGGGTTCAAACACGGCGAAATGAACCGGAACCTTGTTGAGGAATGGCAGGCTGGGCAGCTTCACGCCAAGGCCCGAGTAATAGTCGGCGACATGAAACAACAATTCGTACTCGCCGACCTTGCATTCCTCGCCGCTGAGAACCGGCGCTTCGGGTCGACCGTTGACTGTTGTGTGCACGGTCTTGATGAGACGGTAGCTCTGCCCGTCCAGGATCGAAAGGTCGACTTGCACGTCCTTCGCCGGCTTGCCGCTGTAAACATCCAGCACATGAAGCGTCAGGCGCGGTCCCGGCGCCGGCTGCGCGGTCACGACTTTCGTGGTCGCGGCGAGCGCGCCGGCGGCGAGGCCAGCCGTCAAAAAGTCCCGCCGTTCGATCGCGTCCTTCATGCCGTCGCTCCTTCGCGCAACTTTGTAAATACCAACGGTAACAGCATCGGGTAGACGATCAAGCGCGTTTTCGCGCCAGGCGCCGCCGGCCTCATGTCGCCCGCCTCCCCTTCGATTGAGCAAGCAGAACAAAGCCGAAGGCTTCAACGGCGGCAATTATCAGGAAGCCATAAGACAAGGCGCCGGTTCCGGCTTTGATTTCGCCGATCAGCCAAGGCGAGACGAAGCCCGCGAGGTTGGCGATCGAGTTGATCAGCGCAACGCCGGCCGCGGCGGCCGACCCCTTGAGGATTTGGTTGGGCATCTGCCAGAACACGGGTATCGCGCTCATCGTACCGATGATGGCGACCGCCAACGCGGCGAGCGAGAAGGCAACGCCGATAGAGCTGGCAAAGCTCAAAACCGCCAGGCCCGCCGAGCCGGCGAGCGCCGCCAACCCGCAATGAAAACGCGCCTCCCCGGCCCGATCGGAAAGCACGCCATTGACGATCATACCCGCGCCGCCGAGCAGATAGATCGCCGCCATGATCCAGCCGACGGAGACGGAATCCTGGAAGCCCATGTCTTTGACCGCAGTCGGCCCCCAGAAGGTTAAGGTAGAGTTTGCTGCAACGATGCAAAAGAAGATCAGGATCAGCAGCCACAATTTGGGGTCTGTCAGCGCGGCGCGTATTCTATGCTCACGTTCGCCGATCGAGCTTCGGTCCAGCTCCAGATCGTCCCCCACCAACCGGCGTTGCTCTGCGCTCAGCCAATTCGCGTCCTCCGGCCGTTCCGTAAGGTAGAACAAGGTCACGATGCCGGCGACCACCGACGGCGCGCCTTCGATCACAAACAACCATTGCCAACCCGACCAACCCATCGCGCCATTGAGGCCTGTGAGAATTCCTCCCGCCAGCGGACCTCCAATCACGCCCGCAAACGCCGAGGCCGACATGAATAGCCCGAACGCTCTCGCCCGGCGCGCCGTCGGATACCAATAGGTTAGATACAGAATGATGCCGGGATAGAAGCCGGCCTCAAACACGCCGAGCAGAAAACGAAGCGCGTAGAAAGTGGTCGTCGTCTTCACGAAGACCATGAGAATGCTGGTGATGCCCCAGCCGATGGTGATCCGCGCGATGGTTTTGCGCGCGCCTATGCGGGTGAGCAGCAGATTGCTGGGGACCTCGAAAAGGAAATAGCCGAGGAAAAAGATGCCCGCGCCAAATCCGTAGGCCGCTTCGCTGAATTTGAGATCGTCAAGCATTTGCAGCTTGGCGAAGCCGATGTTGACCCGGTCAATCCAGGCGATGATCCAAAGGATCGTCAGGAACGGGATCAGGCGCAGGGTTATCTTGGCGTAGGCGCCATCGAGAGCCGAAGCCTGAGCCTCTGGTGCGGCAATCACTCCACTGTCAGCCGCCATGCGTTTTCCCTGTCGGGCGCCTTGTAGCCGCGGTCGCTGACCGCGGCGGCGCCGTGATCGAACCTTGCCGGATAGCGACGCTCACACGTCGACCGCGGTCAACGACCGCGGCTACATCTGGCGCGTCGTCCTGCCTAGATCACCTTACGCGATTTGCTGACTAACAGGCGCCCGAAGCTTTCGCACGGAAGCGCAATTTTTGAGCCTCCCGTCGCCGCCCAGCGCCGCCGCCATTTGCCTCCCCCGCTCGACCGCACATAAAACACCATCATGCCCGCCTGGACCCGCTCTCCGACGCTCCTAAAACTGTTTGTCGGCCAGCACATCGCCAACGGCCTCGGCGTCGCCGTGGGCGTGATGACTGTGGCGGTGATCGCAACCGTCACGCTCGGCTTTGGCGCCGGGTTTGCGGTAACGCTCGGCGCCATCGCGGCCAGTATCGGCGACTTTCCCGCGGCGCTCAGGGACAAATTCAAGAGCATGAGCGTCGGCTTTGTGCTCGCGATCTCTTTGACCGGGCTCGCGCTTTGCGCTCAGCACTGGCTACCGCTGCAGATCGCCGCGATCGGCTTCATTTCGTTCGCGGCCGGCCTCGTCACCGGCTTCGGTCGCTGGGCGATGACGACTAGCATGCAGATGCTGATCACGATGGTGCTCGCGCTCGGCCTGCCGCCGACGGACTTGCATGGCGTGCTCGTCATCGAGGCGCGGATGCTCGCGGGCGGCGTCGGCTATATCGCGATTTCGATCCTGGTTTCGCGCCTGCTCGCCGCCAGCGATCGGCGCATGATGGCGAGCGAGGCGCTGCGCGAACTCTCCGCCTACCTGTTCGCCTACGCGCGTCTCGCCGATCCGCAATCCGATCTCGCCGCCGTCTATGGCCGCGTCATCCGCCAACAGGCGGCGCTATCGGAGCAGTTGCAATCCGCCCGCGCGCTGCTGCTTGAAAATCCGCGCGCGACCCCGGAGCGCGTGCGGCTCGCCGCGTCGATCGGCCTGTTGCTCGACACGCTCGACGCGCTGATCGCCGCGCAATGCGACCTGCCGGCCCTGCGTGGGCTGCCGGCGGCGGCGGAATATATGCGCCGCGTCGGCGTGCTGGTTCGCACCACCGCGCTCGATATTCAGCACCTCAGCCTGGACATGCTCGGCAGCCAGGCGCCGGCGCTGCCGAAGGATCATCAGCTCGCGCGCGACGCCATGCGCCGCGAGGGTTTCAGGCTCGTCGCCGATGACGATACGCCGGCGGACGTCCGCGCCGCGGTGCTGCGCACGCTGACGCGGTTCGACGCGTCGCGGGCCGCAATCAGCCGGCTCGAACACGCGCTCGGCGACGCCGAGGCCGCTGAGGCGGCGATCGGCCACGTAACACTCTCGGCGTTCCGTCCGATGCGCTCATTCAACCTGAGGCTGCTGCGGCCGCACCTGACGCCCGCATCGCCGGTCTTCCGCTACGCCGCGCGGCTCAGTCTGGCGATGATTGCCGGCGGACTTGCAGCCATTGAGCTTGGCGGCGAGCGGCACGGCAACTGGGTGCTGCTGACCATCGCCGTCATTCTGCGCGCGGGCTACGGCCTCACCCGGCAACGACGCGACGATCGGGTTATCGGCACGCTGATCGGTTGTGTCATCGCCTCAGCCGCCGTGGCTTATTTCCCGGCTTGGGCGCTGCTGTTCGTGCAGGCCAGCGCGCTGGCCATGGCGCATGGGTTTGCGCGGTTGAACTATCGCGTCGCCTCGGTCGGCGCCTCGATGGCGGCGCTGGTTTCGCTGCATCTGGCCGAGCCCAACTTTCCCTCGCCGATGCTGGCGCGCCTCGTCGATACGCTGATCGGCGCGGCGATTGCGCATCTCTTCAGCTACGTGCTGCCGAATTGGGAGGTCAGCGAGGCGCCCGAAGACCGCGCAACGCCTGAAGGACCGCGCCGCCGCCTTCGCGGAGATCACGTTGCAAGCCGATGCGCCCGAACAGGATTATCGGCTGGCGCGGAAAGATTTCATGGAGGCGCTGGCGGCGCTGTCAGACTCGGCCGCGCGGATGGGCGGCGACCCCCGCGCGACGCGGCGCGCGTTGGATGAAATGAGCGCGATGGTGACGGCGGCCGGCGTCGCCGCCGCACATATCTCGGCTGCGAGGCTGGATGCGATGGAATCGGAGGATGCGCGGGCGCAGCTCGAGACGGAGAGAGAGGCGGCTCGGGCGGCGCTGAAGGGACAAGCCGAGCCATCCACGACGCGGCTCGGGCTCAGGCTCACCGAGTTCGTCGCGTGCGCGAATGCCTATGAGAACGCCGCACTGATCGAGCAGGATTTGCACTGAGCGTTCGAGCGGCGCAAAATGCTGAGCGAGCGTTCTAAACCCGTCATTGCGAGCGAAGCGAAGCAATCCATCGTCGTGAGATCGTCGGTCAACTGGAAAGGGCGCCTGCGGCCGCATGGATGGCTTCGTCGCTTCGCTCCTCGCAATGACGATGGCTCGGGAACTATAGATCGCCTTAAAGAGGGGAAGCGCCCATGCCCGTGATGGCTTTCGATCGGCCCGATTATTTGCGCGAGGAGGAGATCGTCCTCTTCGAGGATTCGGTTGGAAAGTTCTTCGACCAGCACGCTCCCGAGGCGCGCGTGGCGAAATGGCGGAGCGACAAGATCGTCGAGCGCGAGATGTGGCTAGAGGCAGGGACCGCGGGCCTGCTCTGTCTCTCGACGCCCGAGACCTATGGCGGGGCGGGCGGCGACTATCGCCACGAAGTCGTGTTCATGGAGCAGTTGGCGAAGAAGGGCGTCGACGGGTTTGGCGCTTCGCTGCACAACGCGATCGTCGCGCCCTACATCCTGCACTACGGCTCTGAGGAGCAGAAGAAACGCTGGCTGCCGCGCATGGCGACCGGCGAATTGGTTGGAGCGATCGCGATGAGCGAGCCTGGCGCCGGCTCGGATTTGCAGGGCGTGCGGACGAGCGCCAAGAAGTCCGGCAACCAATATGTAGTCTCTGGGCAGAAAACTTTCATCACCAATGGGCAGACAGCGAACCTCGTGATCGTCGTCGCCAAGACGGATCCGGCGGCCGGCGCGAAGGGAACATCGCTGATCGTGGTCGAGACTGAGGAGACAGAGGGGTTCGCACGCGGGCGAAAACTCGACAAGGTCGGGCTCGACGCACAGGATACGTCGGAGCTGTTCTTTAACGAAGCGCGCGTGCCGACGTCCAATTTGATTGGACATGAAGAGGGGCAAGGGTTCGTTCAGCTCATGCAGCAATTGCCGCAGGAGCGGCTCAACATCGCCGTCGGCGGCATGGCGGTGATCGAGCGGGCGATCGGGCTGACGATCGACTATGTCAAGGAGCGGCAGGCGTTCGGCAAGCGCATCCTCGATTTCCAGAACACTCAGTTCACGCTCGCCGAGTGCAAGACCGAGGCGAATGTCGGGCGCGCGTTCGTCGACAGGTTGATTGGGCTGCACCTGGAAGGCAAGCTCGACGCGGCGACGGCGTCGATGGCCAAATACTGGATCAGCGACCTGGAGTGCAAGATCGTCGACCGCTGCCTGCAGCTGTTTGGCGGCTACGGGTTTATGAATGAGTACCCGATCGGGCGGATGTTCCGAGATACGCGCGTGCAGCGCATTTACGGCGGGACGAACGAGATCATGAAGTTGCTGATCGCGCGGACGTTGTAAGACGCGCGCTTCGTGCCCTTTGTGCCCCCTTTGTGCCTTGGTGGTGAAAAGCTTCACCACAAAGGCACAAAGGATTCACGAAGACACGAAGGGCCGTCTCAAACCAGCTTCACTGCCATCTTGCCGAAGTTTCCGCCGTGCAGCAGGTCCACCAAAGCCTGCGGCGTGGCTTCGAGCCCTTCGCGGATCGTCTCGCGGTAACGCAACTTGCCTGACGCCACCAGATCGGCGAGTTCGGCGAGCGCTGTCGGCCACTGCGGCAAATGGTCGGAGACGATGAAGCCCTCCATCTTGAAGCGGCGAACCAGGAACAGGCGCATGTCCGGCAGGATCGTCGGCGCGCTCTCATAGGAGGCGATCAGACCGCAGATCGCGATGCGCGCGAAATCGTTGATGTTGCGCAGGCATTGCTGGAACGGCTCGCCACCGACGTTCTCAAACAGCCCGTCGAGGCCCTTCGGCAGAGCCGCCTTCATCTCATCGGCAAAGTTGGCGCTCTTGTGATCGACGCAGGCGTCGAAGCCGAGTTCGTCGCGCACATAGGCGCATTTCTCAGCGCCGCCGGCGATGCCGACGACGCGCGCGCCCTTGGCTTTCGCCAGCTGCCCAACCACCCCACCGACCGCGCCCGACGCCGCGGAGACAACCACCGTCTCGCCCGGCTTCGGCTTGATGATCTCATTGAGCCCATACCAGGCGGTGACGCCGGGCATGCCGACGACGCCGAGATAGGCGGAGAGGGGGATCGAGGGATTGCCAACCTTCATCCAACCGGTCCCGTCGCTCAGTGAATATTCCTGCCAGCCGCCGGGGCCGACAACCAAATCGCCGGCTTTGAAATGCCCATGGCGCGCGTCTACGACTTCGCCGACGGCGCCGCCGCCCATCACCGCGCCGAGCTCCTGCGGCTTGGCGTAGCTCTTGGCCTCATTAAGCCGGCCGCGCATGTAGGGATCGAGCGACAGATAGTGGTGGCGGACGACGATCTGGCCTTCGCGCGCGCTCGGGACTGGGGATTCGGTGAAGCGGAAGTTTGAAGCTGAAACCTTGTCCGTCGGGCGGGAGTCGAAGACGATTTGTTTGTTTGTGGCCACGAGCGCACCTCCTTCATGTCTTTGTGAAACCCTTTGGGCCTTGGTGGTGAAAGGGGTTCACCACCAAGGCACAAAGGGTTTCACGAAGACGCCAAGATATGGGGGTCTACGCCTCAGCGCAAAGGTTCAGGCCTTCGGCGCGTAAGCCGCCGGGTCGAGGGTCGCGGGGCGGCCTTCCAGAGTAAGAGCGGTCAGTCGCTCCGGCGTGCGGGCGATGATGCGCCCCTGTCGCACTACGTAGAGCCGCTCAGCGCGCAGCCGCACTGCCTCGATCGGATCGGCGGCCTGCAGCACCACGAAATCCGCGTTGGCGCCGACACGCAGCCCGTAGCCTTCGAGCCCCATTACCCGCGCCGGCGTTTCCGTAACGGCGCCGAAACTCCACGCGATCGCCTCCCGGCTCGTCATGGGAACCGCGTGAACCGCCATATGCGCGACGTCGAGCATGTCCGCGCCGCCCAATCCGTACCAGGGGTCCATCACGCAATCCTGGCCGAGCGCGACATTGACGCCAGCCGCCCGCAGCTCCGGGATGCGAGTCAGGCCGCGACGCTTCGGATAAGTGTCGTGCCGCCCTTGCAGGGTGATGTTGATGAGCGGGTTCGCCACGACGTTGATGCCTGACTCCGCGATCAGCGGGATCAGTTTCGAGACGTAGTAATTGTCCATCGAATGCATCGAGGTCGCGTGGCTGGCGGTCGCGCGCGCGCCGAGGCCGAGCCGCAGCGCCTCCGCCGCCAAGGTCTCGATGTGCCGCGAATTCGGATCGTCGGTTTCGTCGCAATGCAGGTCGATCGGCAGGCCGCGCTCGGCGGCGATCTCGCACAAAGCTTTCACCGACGCCGCGCCGTCAGCCATCGTTCGCTCGAAATGCGGGATGCCGCCGACGACGTCGACGCCCAAGTCGAGCGCGCGCGCGAGGTTCTTTGCAGCATTGGGCGAACGCAAATAGCCGTCCTGGGGGAAGGCGACGAGTTGCAGGTCCAGATAAGGTTTGACTTGATTCTTGACGGCGAGCAGCGCCTCGACCGCGAGCAGTCGATCGTCACAGACGTCGACGTGTGTGCGGACCGCGAGCAGGCCGCGGGAAACCGCGAGATCGCAGTAGCGCAACGCGCGTTCCGCGACCGCCTCGTGGGTCAGCAGCGGCTTAAGTTCGCCCCAGAGCGCGATGCCCTCAAGCAGCGTGCCCGACATATTCAGGCGCGGCAGGCCGAGCGACAGTGTGGCGTCGAGATGGAAATGACAATCAACGAAAGGCGGGGAGACGAGCCGGCCTTTCGCGTCGACTGTTTTCGCTTGCGTCCGATCTGCAGGCTCGGCTCGATCGCGACGATGCGCCCGTCGCGCGCGGCGATGTCGAGAGCCGGAGGCCCGTCGGGAAGCGTGGCGTTGCGGACGAGGAGATCGAGGGTCATGCTGCGCCCAAATCGCTTGGCCGAGACACCGCAGAGAAAGGCAATTTTGCCTTCTCACATCCGAAAGCAGATTCAGATCGACGCTTTCATGCCCGAGAAATCGGATCGGGACGCGCAAGCGCATCGAGGCTTCGCACTGCGAAGACAAGAATTTCTCCCTCAATCGAGGAAAGCCTGCCGGCAGCACGACGCTGGAGTTGAACGGGCCGAATTTGGCTCGTGATCGGGCAGACGATAATAAATCGCGCGCCCTCGAAAAAGTCGCGCTGGGGAAACCACCAGCACTGGACGGCGTCCGCCTTGTTCGCGTCCCGTCCGGGGGTCCAAATCGGTCCAGATGATGTCGCCTGCGTCGGGAACGTAATCAGTCATCGTCAACTTTCCCGCCCACGTCTTCGCCCCAATCCCAGGCCTCGCGCATCGCCTCGGGGGTCATGTTCTCCATCATCTGTTCCCAGGTGAGGGTCTTGCGCACCGGCTCGACGATGATCCGCCCGCCCTCGGCTCGGACTTCGACCTTTTGACCTTCGGTCACCCCAATCTCAGCCGCCAGAGCCTGCGGCAAACGCACCCCGAGAGAATTTCCCCATTTCGACACAAGAACCTGCATGAGCCTCAAGCCTCCTAATGCAGGATATACATTGTCTATCCCGGTCGCAAGTCCAGAGGGGCCGGCATTCTTGTGTCCTTTGTGCCTCCTTCGCGCCTTGGTGGTGAAACCTTTCAACACCAAGACACAAAGAACCACACCAAGTTCACGAAGGCCTCAGCCCTCGACACCCTTCACGTACCAATCAATCACCGCAAGGTCCTTGTCTTCCATCCGCACGCCCTTGGCGAGGCGCTCCTTGCCGGCTTGATCGACGATCGGACCCGTGAACACGTCATACGACCCGTCAGCCCAGCCCTTCATGATCTTATCGCCCTCGGCCTTGATATTGTCGGGCAGGCTCTTGTTGTAAGGCGCAATCTTCACCGAGCCGTCTTTCACGCCCCACCAGGAATCGCCGGACTTCCAGCTGCCGTCGAGCACCGCTTTGGCGCGCGAGGTGTAATAGGGCGCCCAGATGTCGAGGATCGAAGTCAGGCAGGCGTGTGGCGCGAAGCGCGACATGTCGGCGCCCTGGCCGAAGCCGAAGATCTTCTTCTTCTCGCACACCTGCAGCGCCGCAGGACTGTCCGTGTGGGTGGTGATGAAATCGCAGCCGAGATTGGCGAGCGTCTCGGCGGCGGCCGACTCCTTGGCCGGATCCAACCAGGAATCAATCATCACCAGCTTGACCTTGATGTTGGGGTTCACCGATTGCGCGGCTAGCGCGTAGGAATTCACGCCCATCACGACCTCGGGCACCTTGAACGAGCCGAGATAACCGATCACGCCGGTCTTCGACATCATGCCGGAAATCTTGCCCATCACCGCGCGGGCTTCGTGGAAGCGGTTGTTGTAGGTGGCGACGTTGTCCGCGCGCTTGAAGCCGGTGCAGTGCTCGAACTTCACATCGGGGAATTCCTTGGCGACCGCCAGCGTTTGGTCCATGTAGCCGAACGAGCTGGTGAAGATCAGCTTGTGGCCAGATTTGGCGAGATCGCGGATGACCGGGATCGCGCTCTGATCCTCGTTGACGTTCTCGACATAATCGGCGGTGACTTTGCCGCCCATCGCGGCGACCATCTCCTTGCGCGCCTTCTCATGCGCCCAGGTCCATCCCCAGTCGCCGACCGGCCCAAGATAGATGTAGCCGACCTTCAGCGCTTCGTCGCCGAGCGCCACCTTGTTGATAAAAGGCGCGGCCAGCGCCGCGGCGCCCACGGACTTGATCAGGCTGCGCCGATTGATTGTAGTCATCTGCTTTTCTCCTCCAAAAAATTCACGCGTCGGGGATGAACGGTTTGCCTAAACACGCGGGCGCCTCCGACCCGCCGCGGGCGCGGGCGGACATCACGGCCAGCACGATGATCGCCATCAGATAGGGCATCGACGCCCAGAACTGGCTCGGAAGAAACGAAAATCCGGAGGCCTTGGCGTAGAGTTCGAGCGTCATGAACAGGCCGAAGAAGTAGGCGCCGCCGAGCAACCTGCCCGCCCGCCAGCCCGAGAATACAACCAGCGCCAGCGCGATCCAGCCGCGGCCGGCGGTCATCCGCTCGGCCCATAGCGGCGTGATCACCATCGAGAAGTAGGCGCCGCCGATCCCCGCCATCGCGCCGCCGAACATGACAGCGAGATAGCGAACACCGATCACCGAATAACCGATCGAATGGGCGGAAAGATCGTTCTCGCCGACGGCGCGCAGCACGAGGCCGGCGCGAGATCGGGTCAAGAACCACCCGACCGCCACGACCATCAGCAACGAGAGATAGACTAGCGGACTGTAGCCGAACAACACTTTACCAATCGGATGTTGCGCGAGCGAGTCGGGAAATATCTGATCAAACGGCTGGATCGCCACGCCAACGTAGCCCGTGCCGATCAGCGAAGAGATGCCGGTCCCGAAAATGACCAGAGCTAGCCCGCTAGCGACTTGATTGGCGCCGAGCGTCAACACCATGAAGCCAAAAAGCAGGGAAGACAAAAGCCCCGCGATCGCCGCAGCGACTATACCAAGCCAAGGGCCTATCGTCGCCAACCACGGATACGCGTCCGCGAGGTCCGGGTCCGAACAGGCGAAGGTGACGGCGAAGCCGGCGAGAGCGCCGCACAGCATCATGCCCTCGACGCCCAAATTGAGCACGCCGCTCTTCTCGGCGACCAGTTCACCCGTCGCGGCCAACAAGATCGGCGTCGAAAGGTTGACGACGGTGAGAAACGCCGCAATGACGAGATCGAGGCTCATGCGCGTGCCGCCGCGGATTTCGCCGCGCCCCAATCGATGCGCAGGCGCCGGCGCACCAGCACGTCGCTCGCGAGAATGAAGAACAACATCATCGCCTGAAAGATGCCGGCGGTCGCGCTCGGCACGTGCACCGTCGTCTGCGCGACCTGGCCGCCGACATAGGAAATCGCCAGCACGATCCCCGCGAGGAAAATGCCGAGGGGATGCAATCGGCCAAGAAACGAGACGATGATCGCGGTGAAGCCATAGCCCGAGGGAAAGCCCAGATTGATCTGGCCGGATTGCGTCGTCACCTCGAGCACGCCCGCCAATCCCGCCATCGCGCCGGAAATCAACATCGTGCTCCAGATCGCGTTGGAGGCGCGGTAGCCGGCATAGCGCGCCGCCTTCGGCGCTTCTCCGACGATGCGCACGCCGAGCCCGAATTCCGAGCGCGCCATGATCAGCCAGAAAAACAACGCCAGCACAAACGAGATGTAGAGGCCTGGCGGGAACGGCAGCCCGAACAGGTCGGCGGGCAGGCGCTGATCGGCTGTGAACGGCGCGGATTGCGGGAAATTCTGGCCGTTCGGATCCTTCCAAGGGCCCGTCACCAGATAGTTGAGCAATTGCAGCGCGACGTAGACCAGCATCAGGCTAGAGAGAATCTCATTGACGCCGTAGCGGTTGCGCAAAAAGGCGACCGGCGCGGCCCACAACGCCCCCGCCGCCATTCCGACGAGTATCATCAGCGGCACGATCCAGGGCCCGTGCATCGATTGTGTGAGGATGGCGACGCCCGCCGCGCCGAGCGCGCCGAGCAAATATTGGCCCTCCGCGCCAATGTTCCAGACCTTGGCTTGGTTGCCGAGCGTCAATCCCAGCGCAATCAGGATGAGCGGCGCCGCCTTGGCGGCGACATCCTGCCATTTGTAGGATGCGAGCACCGGCGTGAAGAAAATATCAAATACCGCGCGCGGACCATCGTAGCCGAGGCCTTGAAAGATAATGGCGCCGACGATCATCGTCATCACGACGGCGCCGATCGGGCTCAAGGCCAGCATGACGCGGCTGAGTTCGCGGCGTTTCTCCAGCCTAATGCGCATGCAGAGCCTCGGTCATCTCGACGGTCGCCTGCGGATCGCCATGCACGCCGCCCATCAGCAAACCGATCTCTTCGATCGACACTTCCCCGACCTTCAGCAGGCGCGACAGTGAGCCGAGATTGATGACGACCAGCGAGTTGCAGAGCTCCAGCAGCTCGTCCAGGTCTTGTGAGATGACGAGAATGGCGCAGCCTCGCCCGGCTAGATCGACGAGCGCCTGACGGATCGCCGCAGCGGCGCCCGCGTCGACGCCCCATGTCGGTTGGCTCACCGCGATCGCCGAAGGCTCCTGCAGTATCTCACGCCCCATGATGAATTTCTGCAGATTGCCGCCCGAAAGCGACCCCGCGGTCGACTGATGACCCAACGCCTTGACGGTGAACGCACCGATGACCTTGCTTGCATAAGCGCGCGCGCGGCTCATGCTGATCAGGCCCGCCGACACGAACCCCATGCGACGGCGGGCGGTCAGGGCGCCGTTCAGCGCGAGCGTCAGGTCCGCCACCGCCGCGTGACCATTGCGCTCCTCCGGCACCGCGCACAGACCGCGCGCGCGCCGACCGGTCGGGTTGAGCGCGCCGATGGGACGCCCCTCCAAGAGTATTGCCTCGTCCCGCGCAACGGCTTCGCCGCTCAGCGCCTCCATCAGTTCGTTCTGCCCATTGCCGGCTACGCCCGCCACGCCCAGGATCTCGCCGGCGCGCACGGAGAACGAAACGTCTTTAAGCGCGACGCCGAAATCGCCGTGCTTGGGCAGCGAAAGGTTGCGGGCCGCGAATTTTTCCGCGCCGAGCGCCCGGCCAGGTCCGCGCGAGATCTCCTTCAGGTTGGCGCCGATCATCAGCTCGGCCATGCTCTTCGAGGTTTCGTTGCGCGGGTCGCATTCCGCTACGAACTTGCCGCCACGCAGAATGGTCGCGGTTTCGCACAGCGCGATGATCTCATGCAGCTTGTGCGAGATGTAGAGGATGGAGCAGCCCTGCGCGGAGAGCTTTCGCAGCGTCTCGAACAATTGCTCGACTTCCTGCGGCGTGAGCACCGAGGTCGGCTCGTCCATGATGAGCAATTTGGGGTTCAAAAGCAGCGCGCGCACGATCTCGATGCGCTGCCGCTCGCCGACGCTGAGCGTCGAGACGATCCGGCGAGGGTCAAGCTTCAGGCCGTAGAGATCGAGCACGCGGCGAATTTCGGCTTCAAGTTCGCGTTGTGAGAATTTTGCGTCGAGCCCCAGCGCGATATTCTCAAGCACGGTCAGCGCTTCGAACAGCGAGAAGTGTTGAAACACCATCCCGACGCCGAGCCGTCGCGCCGCGCGCGGACTGGTCACCTGCACCGGGTCGCCATTCCAAAGGATCTCGCCGGAGTCCGGTGCGAGGACGCCGTAGATCATTTTGACGAGCGTCGACTTTCCTGCACCGTTCTCGCCGAGCAGCGCATGGATCTCGCCGGGTTTGACCTTTAAGTTTACGCTGTCATTCGCCAGCACGCCGGGAAAGCGCTTTGTCACGCCCCGCAATTCGAGGCGCGGCTTTACCTGCTGTGAACTGCCCAAATCCGCCATAAAGCCCCCGCGCCTTCGCTTCACTGCGAGACGCGCCCTCCCGAATGCAAAGTCCGCGCCTTGCCGAGCGGCGCCGTTTTTTGATGCGGGGAACTTACACCTCCAATGCCGTCGCCCGTCAATTGGGCGCCGGCGCCTATTTTCTATACCGCGAGGAAGGGGCGTTGCCGCCTCCGGCGAGTTATGAAAAGCGCTCGAAGCTTAGAGAGAGGGTCAGATGCCGACTTTGGAGCAAGACCTGGAATTTTTGCGCGGCGCTTTCGATGTCGCGCGCCGCGCGCGCGACGCCGGCGATCACCCGTTCGGTTCCATCCTTGTCGGGCCTGACGGCGAAAGGCTACGCGACCAAGGCAACGGATATCGCGAGGAAGGGGGCGATCGAACGGCGCACGCGGAGCGACTGCTCGCGTCCTGGGCGGCGAAGGCGTTCGACCTCGGCTATTTGCAGCGATGCACGCTTTATAGTTCGGCTGAGCCCTGTGCGATGTGCGCCGGCGCGATTTACTGGGCTGGCATTGGCCGCGTGGTTTACGGTCAGAGCGAGGAGGGACTTAAGGCCGCGACCGGAGCGCATGACGAAAATCCTACCCTGGCCCTGCCCTGCCGCAGCGTGTTTGCGGCGGGTCAACGAGAGACCGAAGTCCTCGGTCCATTGCTGGAGGAAGAAGCTGCATCCCTGCAGAATGGATATTGGGGCGGGCGCGAGGCTGGCTAGCCGTAGTGGCTTATTAAGCAAGAATATATCCGGTCGCCATGAGATGGCGACCGGAGAATAAACGAGTAGACAGATTAATGATGCCAGAATAGCGCCAGTAGAATGATGACCGGAAGCGGAATACCAATCAGCCAAAGCAGAGCGCCTTTACCGAAACCCATGTTTCCCTCCTCCAAAAGCGGGGGTCACGATCGACCTTGCTTCAAAAACGCCATGATCCGCCTCAAGTTCCGCGACGCACCGCGGAAATCTCGCGGCCAGACAGAAACGATGTCCGCCCTACCCAACGCCGAGCGCTCCAATCAACGAGATCTTATGTTTGGAGGGAGTCGCGTTCAGCGATCGCAAGGCCTGGAAGCTCCGTCTGGATATGAAAAAGGCCACGCTCGCGCGTGGCCCAATCAATCCTACCTGCGTCAGCCCGTAGCGACGCCAATTAGTGTATCAGCTCTCTACTTTGATCATATTGGTAACCTGCAAAACGCCTGGCGCTTCAGAAGCTGTGCGCTCCGCAAGTTCGCGCTGAAGCTGCTGAGCCACTATACCGGTGAGGACCACATGGCCGTGCTTAACCTCAACCTTAACCTGATCATTGGGCACGCCTGAATGCCAGTGCAACGCGTTGAGCACCTCGGTTAGAATCTGTTCGTCGGTGCTGGCGTCTCCGAATGGATAGGGCAGTTGGCCCGTTTCTTTGTCCATCGCGTATCTCATTTCCTCCTCCATCGGCACAATCGTGGCTAACCCACGGGGATGCGAATGAAACGCAGCAGCGCCCAAAAACGTTCCAGAAGCGCCAGAGCGGGTGGGGAACTCACGCGATAGATATGCGTTTATCGCCGCGCGTTCGCGTGCGATTGAAAAAGTTCGGGGGTTTTATGCTGAATATCAAGAAGTCGGGCCGCGAGGTGAAGGCCGGCGACCCGGCGACGATCGGGGCGACTTACGATGGTGGCGGAGTCAATTTTGCGCTTTTTTCCGCCTACGCGGACCGCGTCGAACTCTGCCTTTTCGACGGTCGAGGCCGGGAGACCGACCGCATTGAGCTTCCCGAATACACCAACGAGATTTGGCACGGATACGTGCCCGGGCTGAGGCCAGGAACGCGTTACGGTTATCGCGTGCACGGCGCTTTCAATCCCGAGGCGGGGCATCGGTTCAATCCGAATAAATTGTTGATCGACCCCTACGCCAAGCTCATCGAGGGCAACATCCGCTGGGGCCAACCGACCTACGGATACAAGTTCGAGGACGAAGCCGGCGACCTCTCGTTTGACGAGACCGATAGCGCGCCGCACATGCCGAAATGCGTGGTGGTTGATCCAAAGCGCTTCCATGGCGAGCGCGCGCCCCGCCCGAATGTTCCCCGCAGCCAAACCATTTTCTACGAAACCCATGTACGCGGCTTCACCAAACTGCATCCCGGCGTGCCCGAGGCGCTGCGCGGCACTTTTGAAGGTCTGGCGACGAAAGAGGTTATCGACCACATCAAAAGCCTAGGAGTCACCTCCGTCGAACTGTTGCCGATCCATTGGTTTCCCGACGACGACCATCTCCTGAAAAAGGGCCTTCACAATTACTGGGGCTACAACTCACTCGGCTTCTTCGCGCCGATGTCTCGCTACCTCGGCCCCAGGGGTTTGATTGGGCTTCGCGATATGGTGCGAGCGTTCCACGACGCGGGGCTCGAGGTCATCCTCGATGTCGTCTACAATCATACGGCTGAAGGCAATGAGATGGGGCCGACGCTGTCCTTCAAGGGCATCGACAATTTTTCCTATTACCGCACCATGCCCAATGAAGCGCGGTTTTACATAAACGACACCGGCACCGGCAACACAGTCAACACCTCGCATCCCCGCGTCTTGCAGCTTGTGCTGGATTCGCTGCGATACTGGACGCGATCTCTGGAGGTAGACGGCTTCCGCTTCGACCTCGGCACCATCCTCGGCCGCGAACCCAACGGTTTTGATCAGCGCAGCGGCTTCTTCGATGCGGTGGGGCAGGACCCGACGCTGGCGCGCGTCAAACTGATCGGCGAGCCCTGGGACATTGGACCGGGTGGATATCAGGTTGGCGGATTTCCGCCGGGTTGGTCCGAATGGAACGACAAGTTCCGCGACGGCGTCCGCGACTATTGGCGCGGCGAACACAATATCACCAGGGAGTTGGCCTCCCGGGTGACGGGATCCGGCGATGTCTACGATTTGCGCGGCCGACGCCCGTGGTCGAGCGTCAATTTCGTCACCGCGCATGACGGCTTCACCCTGAACGACACCGTTTCGTACAACGAGCGCCACAACGAGGCCAATGGCGAGGACAATCGCGACGGGCATTCCGACAACCGCAGCTACAACCTCGGCGCCGAAGGCCCGACCGACGATGCCGGCATTCGCGCCGTGCGCGAGCGGCAGAAGCGCAATTTCTTGGCGACGCTGTTGCTGTCGCACGGCGCGCCGATGATCCTCGCTGGCGACGAATTCGGACGGACGCAGGGAGGCAACAATAACGCCTACGCTCAGGACAGCGACATTTCCTGGGTGAACTGGAACATCGACGAAAACGGCCAGGCGCTGAACGAGTTCGCCCGCGAAGTGATTCAGCTGCGAACGACGCAGCCGCTATTTCGGCGTGAGAGCTTCCGGGACGGAATGGTGGTGGAATGGCTCAATCCCGCCGGCGGGTTGCAAAGTGACGAAGCTTGGAATGACGCTGGCGCCACAACGATTGGACTGCGGCTGGCTCGGGAGGCCGCCGATGGCGCCGAGGTGTTCAAGGAAGCGCTCGTGCTGTTCAACGCCGTCGATGCGGAAACCGAATTCGTGCTGCCGCAAAGAGAGGGCGAGGCTTGGCGCATCATTATCGACACCGCGTCCAAGGACCGTGAGAATGGGCCGCCGATCGTTTCGACCCCGGAAAAAACAAGCTTGCGCCTTTTTCCCAGATCTCTGGCGGTATTAGCGTGAGCGAGTTCGCCTAGGGCTTCACGACAAAGTGACTAATGGAGGTCTCGGTCGCGGATGTTGCCTGCGGCTGCGCCTTCCGAAGAGAATTTGATGGACAATATCCACGCTGCGCGTATCGGTTTTTAGGTGCTATCCTATCCGGCGAAAGCGAGGTTAAGTTTATGGCGCGGGTGATGATTGTCGACGATGAACCGCTTATCGCCATGTTGGCGGAGGGCTGGCTCGAAGATTTGGGCCATCAAGTCGTCGGCCCGGCGCATGATCTTCAAAGCGCGTTGCGATTGACGACCGAGCCGATGGATGCCGCCATCCTCGACGTCAGCCTAGGCTCAGACAAGAGCTACCAGGTCGCTCGCCTGCTTCGCGAACGCAATATCCCCGTAGCGTTCGCGACGGGGCACGCGCCGGAAGCCGTTGGCGACGAATTCGCCGGCGCGATGACCTTGGCGAAGCCTTTTAGCTTCGAGACCTTCAGCAATGTTTTGTCAGCGATGATTGCCGGCCGCGCGGCCTGACCTAGCGCATCGTCATCGGGCGGAGCGAAGCGACAGCGCAAGGCTTCGCTACGCACGCAATGACGGGCGGCGCCCTTATCCTTTCCGTCCCGACTTCCTGTCAAAAAACAGCGCTTGGCTGATCGTCGCTTTCACGGTTTCCGGCCGGAACGGCTTTGTCACCAGGAACGCGGGTTCGGGTTTTTCGCCGGTCAGCAGCCGCTCGGGAAACGCCGTAATGAAGATGACCGGCGCTTCGATGCTGGTCAGGATTTCGTTGACGGCGTCGAGCCCGGAGCTTCCGTCGGCGAGTTGGATGTCGGCGAGCACCAGCCCTGGGGTCCGCGCCTTCACCATCGCGACCGCCTCTTTGTGCGTCCGGGCGACGCCGGTGATCTCATGACCGAGTTCGCGCACCATACTTTCAATGTCGAGGGCAATGATCGGTTCGTCCTCGATGATCAGCACGCTGGTCGCCACCTGCTCGGCGATTTCGCGACCGGCCGAGTCGAGCAGCTTGGTCACCTCGTCCGCGCCCGTCTCGAGAACCGACGCGACTTCATCGAGCGAAAAACCCTCGACTGTGCGCAGAAGGAACGCCTGCCGTGATAGCGGCGTTAACGCTTCCAAATTGCGTTGCAGGGCGTCGACGAGCCCGCCTGCCGGCATCGGCCGCTCGTTTCGATGCGTGGAGGACCAGAGCTTCACGAAGACGCGATAGAGACCGACCCGCGGATTTACGTCAGTGGGAAACGACTGGGGATCTTCGATCAGCGCCTCGAGCGTAGCCGCGACAAAGGCGTCGCCGCCGGGCTGCGAGCCTTCCAGCGCCCGCGCAAATCGACGCAGGTAAGGAAGGTGAGGAGCAATATTGCGGGCGATAGACATGCTTTCTCCTGAAACGCTCGCGAATGTGCGGCGGCTAAAAAAACTCGCGAGCCGATCTTGGTAACGGGGAACCTCTTGTCGTGTTCCGTGTTATCAGCGTACTACTTCGCGATTTCAAGATCGCGGCCGGTGAGCCGCGACCGTTTTGGGGATCCAGTGATCCATGAGTGGAGCTTTTAGACAATCGAGCGCGAACGCGCCAGATTCGTCGTCACTGGAAGACGAAGATGGTCAAGACGGGGGCGCGAACGTGAGCCCGCTGGTCGTCGATGCGGTCGGGAAAGCGCTGCAAGCGCATTTCCGGGCGATTTCTGACATGCCGCTACCGGACCGGCTGCTTGTTCTTCTTGCGGAGCTTGAAGCGCGTGAGCGTAATAGTGACAGCTGAAGCGAAGGCTACGGCAGTGAAGACGCCCCCGACGGCCGAAAGGTCGGCCGCGTTCCGCGATGGCCTGATCCGAGAGATGCGAGATCTGCGAGCATTCGCGGTTTCGCTCTCTGGATCGTTCCATGTCGCCGACGATCTGCTTCAGGAGACGTTGCTGAAAGCGTGGAGTAACGCGGACAGCTTCATCCCAGGCACCAACCTGCGCGCCTGGCTCGTGACGATCCTTCGGAACACCTATTATTCTCAGTATCGAAAGCGCGGCCGCGAGGTTTCCGACACCGACGGCATCTATTCCAGCCGTCTGGCGACGCCGCCCAATCAGGAAGCGTCCGTCGACATGGCCGACTTTCAGGTGGCGTTATCAAAACTCGCACCTGAGCATCGCGACGTGTTGCTGATGGTCGGCGCTTCGGGCCTTTCCTATGAGGAAACCGCGGAAATTTGCGGTGTAGCGATCGGCACGATCAAGAGCCGGCTCAATCGCGCGCGCGCCAAGTTGGCCGATCTGCTTGGCATCAAGGAAGCGTCGGACCTCGGGATGGGATCGGTTTCGGAGGCGGTCGTAAGGACCCAGTCAGCCGGCTAGTCGGTTGGTCAAGCGCATCGGCTTCAACACAGTCTGGGCCCGCCTGCTTGGGTTGATGACGCTGATCGTCGTTCCGGTCGCGATCGTCATCTTTATCCTTGCCTATTCGCTCTATAGCGCAGCGCTCTCAGAGCTTTCCGCAAGCCAGGCGAGCGAAGCGGCGGCGCGCGCGCGCATGGTTGGCGATTGGCTTGACGCCACAGGGCGCGCGCTATCGACCGAAGCCGCGGCGGCCGGAGTTGTCGCGCAAAGCCAATGCGGTGTGCTTGCGCAGAGCTTTCTCAGTCGCAATCCCGGCGTTATTGCTGTTCGCTTTCTTCAGGGAAGCGCAACAGACTGTTCCGCTGGGCCGACGAATGAGTTTGGCGATTTCGACGCCGGGGCAGCGGTTAATTCCGCCAATGCGGAAAGCTATCGGGCCGTCATTCTCGGTACGCGGGTTTATATCGTGTCGGCGCCAGCGCGGACCGCGGCGAGCGCGCTGCTCATAGACCCAGACTCTTTGCGACAGCAACTGAGAGCGAGCGATGACTCCGTAGAAACACGAATCGCGCTGATCGATGCGTCCGGCGCAGACTTGGCAGTGGACCCTTCTTCCGCGAACCAGCGATGGCTGCCGAGCGCCATACCAAAAAGTTTGGACAATCACTGGCGCGCCGACGACCGCATGGGCCGGGACTCGGCCTTCGCGATCGCGCCTGTCCCTGGCACAACGCTCAATCTGCTGATGCGTTTCGACGACAAGCGTCGCTCGCAGGCCCGGCGTCAGCTGCTCGTGCTGAGCCTTGCGCAAGTCGCGATGCTCGGGCTCCTGGCGTTCTTCTACGCAGGGACAATTCGCCGCGACATCGTGCGCTGGATCGTCGGTCTGGACGCGGCGGCGCGTGCGCGCGGAAGCGACCCGGAAAGCCGAGCGAAGGCGCCCGTCGCCTACAATATGCCGACGGAGTTGCGCAGTGTCGCCGAGTCGTTCAACGCCATGGCTGACCATGTGGTTGAGCACGAGGCCGCGCTGAAAAGCTCGCTCGACCAAAATCGCGTCCTGATGCTGGAGATGCATCATCGCATCAAGAACAGCCTGCAGGTCATCCAGAGCTATCTCGCCCTGATCCGCCGTTCCGCGCCGCGGGGCGAAGCCGCGGCGCTGACGCGCGTCGAGGCGCGCGTCGGCGTTATCGCGGTGGCCTATCGACTTGCGCTGACGCCCACAGGCATGCGTCCTATCTCCGTCAAGCCGTTCCTGGAGGAGATCTGCGGCGCGGCGGTCGCCTCGCTGCGCCGACCTCGCCAGCGCGTCGTCTACGCTATCGACTGGAATGGGACGCTGGTTGTCGATCGCGCTATTCCCTTGGGGCTGAGCCTGGTGGAAGCGCTCATCGTCGCCTTCGATGCGCCGGATGTGACCTATATCGGCGTGCTTCTGCAGGAAACCGAGGACGGGTTCGTCCAGCTGAAGGTCGAATCCGATTCCGCGACCGGTGAGACATTACCTCCAGGCAAGGTCGTCGTCGGCTTGGCCAACCAGATTGGCGCGGCGCTTTTGCCCGTCGCTGAGCGGCAAGTCGCCGTGTGGCGGTTTGCGCCTTAATCGGGCGCCGCGCCCCCGTTTTAGGCAATACGCCGCATTTCTTTTACAATCATATTTTTGCCGTAAGGCAATTGTAAATCCTTTCGAATCTTCTTTGAAAGAACCGGGGCTTTAGCCGGAACATTGCTCTAATAGTCGCGTTTGTGTGTCGGCTTTCGGTCAGGGGTCGGACAGGCATGGCGGCGCCGAATATAAGCGACGAAGATGTAGATGCGCCTCACGCGTGGGCGCCGAATATTCGAGTTTTGTTTGTCACGTCCGAGATGTGCGGGTATTTGAAGTCGGGCGGTTTGGGTGAGGTTTCCGCAACTCTGCCTCGTGCGTTGAACGGCCTTTGCGACATTCGCGTCATCATGCCCGCCTATCCGGCGGTGCGGCGCCAACATCAGCATATCGAGATCGTCAGAGAAATGCCGGCGGACGCCGGCCTGCCGGCATGGTCATTGGGACGTGGCGAAACCGAAGACGGGCTGACCGTTTATTTCGTGATCTGCGACGCGCTTTACGCGCGGGAAGGTTCGCCCTACGGCGCTGCAGGCGTCGACTTCGTTGACAACGATGTGCGCTTCGCGCGACTTTCGCTGGCTGCGGCGCAGATCGCGGAAGGCGTAGTTGATCCGAATTGGCGGCCGGACCTCGTGCACGTCAATGATTGGCCGTCCGCGCTGACGTCGGCCTATATGAGATGGCGCGGCGTCAATGTGCCATCGATACTCACCATACACAATTTGGCCTACCAGGGTTTGTTTGAACGTGATCGCATCGGCGCGCTCGACATTCCCGAACAGGCGATGTCCATCGAGGGCGTGGAATTCCACGGCCGTGTGTCGTTTCTGAAGGCTGGCATCTATTACGCCTCCGAGGTGACGACTGTCAGCGAGACTTACGCAAGGGAGATCACGACCTGGGAACACGGCTGCGGTCTGCATGGCTTGCTCCGTACGCGAAGTGACCGCGGAGAGTTGACGGGCATCCTCAACGGCATCGACCCTGAATGGGAAACTTTCGCTCGGGAAGCGGATGGACCCGAATTCGTCCGCGATTGGAAAGAGCGCAAGGCCAAAGAACTTCGACGCCTGTTTCAACTTGAGGACGCGGACGGTCCGCTATTTAGCGTCGTCTCCCGGCTCGTTCATCAGAAGGGCATCGATCTGTCGATTGAAGCGGCGGAGATGATTGTCGCAAACGGCGGCCAGCTTGTGGTTACAGGCCAAGGCGAGCCGGAAATTGAACATGCGGTGGAGGCGCTCGCGGATCGGCATCCCGGGCATGTCTCAGTGCGGATTGGCTTCGACGATGCTGAAGCCAGAGCGATGTATGAGGGAAGCGACTTCCTGCTCATGCCGTCGCGGTTTGAACCTTGCGGGCTCGGCCAGATGTACGCGCAATCCCAGGCTTCTCTGCCGATAGCCTACCGCACCGGCGGCCTCGCCGATACGATTGACGACGGCGGCACGGGCTTCCTGTTCGGAACGGCCAACGAGTTCGCACTCAAACGCGCGGTGGGCCGCGCGTTTCGCACGTATTGGTCAGGGCCGAATTTCGGCGCGATGCGCTTGAAGGCGCTTTCGAAGCGGTTCAATTGGATGGGTTCGGCAAACAGATACCGCAAACTGTACGCCGCTGCCTGAAGAGTGTTGCCTTAAAAACGCAACGTCTCCGTCATCGCCGGGCTTGTTCCGGCCATCCACGCCGTGATGCGCAGTGCAGGTTTCAGAACAAAGAACGCGCCGCTGACAACCAGATAGTTGGAACTCTTGAATCCGGCGAGCCACGTAGCGGCGTAGATGGCCGGGACAAGCCCGGCCATGACGCTGGACAAATGTTGACAGCCATCTCAGCAGAACTCTTCGCGAGTTGACGGCGGGCCGGCTAGACGCTGTCCCCTCTTCAACACCGCAACACTTTTGCGGAACAAAAAAGTGGAAGCGTCGTTGATCAGACGCCCCCGACTGGCCGCTCGACGCCCGACGCGCCTTTGGTATCCCCTTCCCAAACGCGTCGGGCGCGAGCGGCTACTTTTATTTCTAGAGGCCGCGGGCCCCGGCACGCGCCGCGCCCGCGGATGAGGACGCAGCATGCAATTGTTCGAATGCCAGGGTTGTAGCTCCGCGCTTCACTTTGAAAATACCCAATGTTTGACCTGCGGCCGATTGGTCGGCTTCCTGCAGGACCGCTTTCTCATAAGTGCGCTGGAGGGCGGGCCGGCAAGTTTTCAAGCGCTGGGCGCAAGGAAACAAGCCTATCGGTACTGCGACAACGCTCAGCATGGCGTCTGCAATTGGTTGCTCCCCGACGACGCGAGCGAGCGACTATGCGAGGCTTGCCGACACAACCATACGATTCCCGATCTGACCATCCCGCAGAATGTCGCGCGGTGGCGCAGCATCGAGCTCGCCAAACGCTATCTGTTCCGCTCGTTGTTGCGCTGGCGTTTGCCGCATCCCAACAAAGTTGACGATCCAGAAAGCGGACTAGCCTTCGACTTTCTCAGCGAAGAGGCGCCCGGCGCAAGCCCGGTCATGACGGGTCACGACAACGGCTTGATTACGCTCAATATCGTGGAAGGCGACGACGTCGAGCGGGAAAAGCGGCGAGCGGCTCTGGGTGAGCCCTACCGGACGCTCGTCGGCCATTTCCGCCACGAGATCGGGCACTATTATTGGGATCGGCTGGTGCGCGACGGCGGCGCGACGGAAGCGTTCCGCGCGGTGTTCGGCGACGAAGGGATCAACTACGGCGAAGCGCTGCAACGCCATTATCAGAACGGTCCGCCGGGCGATTGGAGCAACCGCTTTATCAGCGCCTACGCAAGCTCTCACCCATGGGAGGATTTTGCCGAAACCTGGGCGCATTATCTGCACATAGTCGACGCCCTAGAAACCGCGCGCAGCTACGGTATCGACGTGCGGGCGCACTTTATGCCGGGTACCTCCGGCGCCAAGATCGATTTCAATCCTTACAGCGCGCCAAGCGCTGAAAGACTGATTGAAGCTTGGGTTCCGCTGACGGTCGCTTTGAACGGCGTCAATCGGAGCATGGGGCACGGCGATCTATATCCGTTCGTGCTCAACGAGCCGGTGATGCGGAAGCTCGAGTTCGTGCACGATTTGATATCCGGGAAGCTTGCGAGGAAAGCCGAGCCGGAGGCCGCGTGAGGGCGGACGAAGTGACATAACGGCCGCCGACAGCGAGGCATATTGACGGGCGCCTTGTAGCCGCGGACTCCAGTCCGCGGTGGTTAAGAGATCGAGCCTTGCCGAGAAAGAGCCAATCTCCGGGAGACCGCGGTCTGGAGACCGCGGCTACAGGCACCAAAGAATCTGCCCCGATTGCCTACGCGGCTTCGCGAGGATGAACATCGGGGATAACCACAGCGCACAATTCGCGACGTCCTTGAATTCCTCCATCCGCTCTCCATCTAGAGACCATCTAACCGGATGGAGAAGCGGCGATGCCGGATAACGTTATTGAGCTGCGACCGAAAACCGCCGACAGCGAAAAGATCACCGTCAATCTAGGTTTCGTCGATCTGGGACGGATCGATCTGCTGGTCAGAGATGGCTTTTACGCCAATCGCGCGGACTTCATCCGCACGGCGGTTCGAAATCAGGCAGATCGCCATGACGAGTTCGCTCCGACAATCCGTCGCGCGGCGGCAGCTGAAGCTTGGCTTATCGCACTACGCGCGAAAGGACCTTGAGGCCGCCCGCGACGCCGGAACGCCCCTGCACATCCAGGTCTTGGGCCTCGCCAGCATCGCTAGCGATGTGACGCCTGAACTGGCGCGCGCGGCGGTGGCCTCCGTCGAGGTCCTAGGCGCTTTCCAGGCCAGCGCCGCCGTGAAAGCCGCCCTCGCCGATCGTACCTCCTGAGCGCGAACCCCCGCCAACCTCCCTTCAAGTCCACGAGACAGCTTATGAATGCGATTTCAAAAATAGACATGGCTGAAGTGCTTCGCCTTACGAAGGTCGGCAAGCTCGCCGAGGCGGTCAATTTGCTGCAAGGCGTCAAACCGCCGAGTGGGCCGGCTCCTGAGGCGCCTCGGACGACCACGAGACTTATTGGATGGGTCGGGGGCGCCGCGCGACCCCGTGAGACAACCGCCGCGCCTCCGCTCGCGCGCACCATGCAGGCGCTTCGCGGACGACTTCCGAAGTCCGGCTTTCCCGCGCTCCGACCCCAGCGACTGCCGCCCGCGCCGTTGCCAGAGGGTGCTCGTTTCGAAACGCGGTCCTTCTCCAACGAAGTGGGATCACGAACCTACAAGGTCTACATTCCTAGCCACTATAAAGAGCAATCGCTTCCTGTGGTCGTCATGCTGCACGGCTGCACCCAGGACCCCGACGACTTCGCTGCAGGCACACGGATGAATGAGGTGGCCGAGGAACTCGGTTTTCTGGTCGTGTATCCATGCCAGCCTCAGTCGGCCAACCTGCAAAAATGTTGGAACTGGTTCAATGCGGGCGACCAGCAACGCGACGGAGGCGAGCCTTCGCTCATCGCCGGCATCACCCGCGAAGTTATCGAGGCGTTTTCAGCGGATTCGCAGCGGATTTATGCCGCAGGCCTTTCGGCGGGCGGCGCCGCGGCCGCGATCCTGGCCATGCGCCATTCCGACTTGTTCGCGGCGGTAGGGGTACACTCCGGGCTGGCCTGCGGCGCCGCCCGCGATTTGCCTTCGGCTTTTGCGGCCATGCAGGGCGGCGGGGCCGTGGCGCCTCGTGGGGAGGGTCGGCAAGTCCCAACCATCGTTTTCCACGGTGACGCCGATAGAACCGTCAGCCCCGTCAACGCCGATCAGGTCATCGCGCAGGCCGGGATGAACATGCAGTTGACCGAGATGGTGACACACGGTGAGACGCCGGCTGGAGTCGCGTACACCCGCACGGTTTATATCGGCGCCAACGGCGTGGATATGGCCGAGCGTTGGACTTTGCGCGGCGCAGGCCACGCATGGTCCGGCGGAAGCGCCAACGGCTCCTATACGGACCCGCGCGGCCCCGACGCAAGCCGTGAAATGATCCGCTTCTTCTTCAGGCACAAACTGATCGCGAGCTAGCGCCTCGCGCGCAAATTTGCCAAACGCCACACATGCATTAGAAGCCCCGACAGCAAAATACGCGGGGGGAAGACAAGCGGGCGCGGCGCCCGGGCGAGGCCCCTCGCGCCGCAAAAGGTTCGGGGCCGAATACAATGACCAAACTTACCGGGGGCCGCCCCTCCATCACCGATCAGGAGGCGCTGCTAGTTCCATTCGCGCGGCCGGCCGGGCAAGCTCGAGATCATCGCCACCAAGCCGATGGCGACCCAGCGCGATCTCTCGCTCGCCTATTCCCCTGGCGTCGCCGTGCCCGTGAAGGCGATCGCCGAAGACCCTTCGAAGGCCTACGACTACACCTCGCGCGGCAACATGGTCGCGGTCATCTCCAACGGCACGGCGATCCTGGGGCTCGGCAATCTCGGCGCGCTCGCTTCAAAGCCGGTGATGGAAGGCAAGGCGGTGCTGTTCAAGCGCTTCGCCGACGTCGACTCGATCGACCTCGAAGTCGGCACCGAAGACCCGGAAGAATTCATCAATGCGGTGAAATTCCTCGGCCCCTCGTTCGGCGGCATCAACCTCGAGGACATCAAGGCGCCAGAGTGCTTCATCATCGAGGAGCGCCTGCGCGAGCTGATGGACATCCCCGTCTTCCACGATGACCAGCACGGCACCGCGATCATCGCCGCGGCCGGAATGCTGAACGCGATGCACATGACAGATCGCGACATCAAACAAACCAAGCTCGTCTGCAACGGCGCGGGCGCGGCTGGCATCGCCTGCCTGGATCTGATCAAGGCGATGGGCTTCGCGCCGGAGAACGTCGTGCTCTGCGACACCAAGGGCGTCGTTTATCGCGGGCGAAGCGAGGGCATGAACCAATGGAAGTCGGCGCACGCCATCGACACCAGCGCGCGCACGCTCGCAGATGCGATGGTCGGCGCCGACATCTTCTTCGGCCTCTCCGCCAAGGGCGCGCTCTCGGCGGACATGGTGAGGTCGATGGCGCCCAATCCGATCATCTTCGCGATGGCCAACCCCGATCCAGAGATCACGCCCGAAGACGCGCAGGCCGTGCGCGACGACGTGATCGTGGCGACGGGCCGCTCGGACTATCCCAACCAGGTCAACAACGTCCTCGGTTTCCCCTACATCTTCCGCGGCGCGCTCGACGTGCGCGCCAAGACCATCAACATGGAGATGAAGATCGCCGCCGCTCACGCGCTCGCCGAGCTCGCGCGCGAGGACGTGCCCGACGAGGTCGCGGTCGCCTATCGCGGCGCGCGGCCGCGCTTCGGGCGCGACTACATCATCCCGACGCCGTTCGATCCCCGGCTCATCCATGTCGTGCCGATGGCGGTCGCCAAGGCCGCGATGGAATCGGGCGTCGCGCAGCGGCCGATCGTCGACATGAACGCCTACAAGGCCCAGCTCTCCGCGCGACGCGACCCGGTCGCGGCGGTCATGCAGCGGGTGTACGAGCGCGTGCGGCGGATGCCGAAGCGCGTCGTCTTCGCCGAGGGCGAGGAGGAGCAGGTCATCCGCGCCGCCTATTCCTTCGTCACCCAGGGCCTCGGCAGCGCCATTCTGGTCGGACGCGAGGACCGCGTGCGCGCGGTCGCGGCGCATAGCGGGCTCGATCTCGAAGAAAAGGGCATCGAAATCCACAATGCGCGGCTCTCGCATCGCAACGCGCTCTACGCGCAGTTTCTCTATGAGCGCCTGCAGCGACGCGGCTTCCTGTTCCGCGACTGCCAGCGCCTGGTCAACCAGGACCGCAACTCATTCGCCGCCGCGATGGTCGCGCGCGGCGACGCCGACGCGATGGTGACGGGCGTCACCCGCAACTTCTCGATCGCGCTCGAAGAAGTGCGACGCGTCGTCGACGACAAGCCCGGTCATCGCGTGATCGGCGTGTCGCTGGTGCTCGCGCGCGGACAGCCAGTGGTGGTGGCCGACACCGCGATCACGGAAATGCCCGACGCGCGACGATCTCGCGCAGATCGCCATCGAGGCGGCCGGCGTTGCGCGGCGGCTGGGCTACGAGCCGCGCGTGGCGATGCTCGCCTTCTCCAACTTCGGCCATCCGCCGGGCGAGCGCACCGCAGCGGGTGCAGGAGGCGGTGCGGATTCTCGACGCCAAGCGCGTCGATTTCGAATACGACGGCGAGATGGCCGCCGACGTCGCGCTCAATCGCGAACTGATGGCCGCCTATCCGTTCTGCCGCCTGACCGACACCGCCAACGTGCTGATCATGCCGGCCTTCCACTCCGCTTCGATCTCGACCCGCATGCTGCAGGAGCTCGGCGGCGCGACGGTGATCGGGCCGCTGATCGTCGGGCTGGAGAAGCCGGTGCAGATCGTCTCGCTCGGCGCCAAGGATAGCGACATCGTCAACATGGCGGCGCTGGCGAGCTTCAACATCGGGGGTTAAACGGAAAGCGCGATTGTAGCCGCGATCTCCAGATCGCGGTTTTAAAGTGATCGGCGCTTCCCCGGCAAGGCGCGATCTCACCCCCCACCGCGATCTGGAGATCGCGGCTACAGGCCTGGAGATCGCGGCTACAGGCGCCTCGCCTTTGGCTCCACCAAAACGTCTACGGGTCTAGTCGGAGTTGCCCGCCGCTTGCGCGTGAGTTATTGTCGCGTCAAACAACAGGTGCGACGGCGGCGAGGAAACTTCGATGACCGCGACCGCGAGTATCCTGACCGCAAGGCACGATCATACGCGGCGCGCGGTGCTTCCCTCCGCGATGGCCTGCATGGGCATCGTTTTCGGCGACATCGGCACCAGCCCGCTCTACACGCTCAACGTTGCGATCAAGACCGCCAGCCCGAGCGGTCAGCCGACGCCAGAGGCGGTGATCGGCATCGTTTCGCTGATCTTCTGGTCGCTGATCATCGTCATCTCGATCAAATACGCGATCCTCATCATGCGCGCCGACAACCACGGCGAGGGCGGCATTTTGGCGCTGCTGGCGCTTGTGAGCCCGCGGCGCGCCAAGAAGAACAAATGGCGCGCCGTGCTCGTCGTCGTCGGCCTCATCGGCGCCACGCTGCTGTACGGCGACGGAACGATCACCCCGGCAATCTCCGTCTTGAGCGCGATCGAGGGCCTGAAGATCTATGCGCCGCAGTTGGGACATTTCGTCATTCCCTTGACCGTGATCATCCTAGTCGGACTGTTCCTTATTCAACGAAATGGAACCTCCTGGATCGGCAAATTTTTTGGGCCAATCATGCTGATCTGGTTTGTCGCTTCTGGATTGCTCGGCATCGTCGGGATCGCGAAGTCGCCGGCAATATTGGCGGCGCTGAGTCCGCTGCCGGCGATTATCTATCTGTTTCATGCCGGTCCCCTGGCCTTTGTCGTGATTGGCGGCGCCTTCCTCGCCGTCACCGGCGGCGAGGCGTTCTATGCGGACATGGGGCACTTCGGCCCGCTGCCGATTCGATTGGCTTGGTTCGGCGTCGCGCTGCCGGCGTTGACGCTCAACTATTTCGGCCAGGGCGGCCTGCTGCTGGCTGAACCCACCAATCCCGCCGTGCTCGACAGTCCGTTCTACGCACTGGCGCCGGACTGGGCGCGTTGGCCGCTCATCGTGATGGCGACGGCAGCCACCGTGATTGCCGCTCAGTCGATCATCTCCGGCGCGTTTTCGTTGACGCAGCAGGCGATCAACCTCGGCTTCCTGCCGCGCATGAACGTAGTGCACACGGAGGGCCAGGAGATCGGCCAGATTTACGTGCCGTTCGTCAACTGGGCGTTGGCGGCGGGGACCTTGGCCGCGGTCATCGGCTTCGGTTCTTCCGATGCCTTGGCTGGCGCTTACGGCATCGCGGTATCGTTGTTGATGGTGATCACGACGCTGATGGCGACGTCGGTCGCGCTGCACTGGAAGATCAACCCAGTGATCGTCTACGGCATAAATTTCAGCCTGCTCGGTCTCGACACGGTGTTCTTCGCCTCGACTTCAACCAAGCTGCTCGACGGGGGTTGGTTTCCGCTGCTCATCGCCTTGGTCATCGCCTTCCTCATGCTGACTTGGCGGAAGGGCGAGGAGGTGATGGATGCGGTGCGGATCGAGGTGCGGCAACGCGGCGACGCGTTTCTCGCGGCCCTGAAGGCCAATCCGCCGCACCGTGTTCCCGGAACCGCGATCGTGCTCGGTCGCATGTCCAAGGGCGTGCCGCTGGCGCTCTCGCATAATGTGAGTTGCAATCGCGTGCTGCACGAGAACGTGCTGCTTGTTGCCGTCTCGACAACTGAAGTTCCGCGCACGCCGGACGATCAACGCATCGTTGTCACGCCGATCGGCGAGGGGATCGCGCGCGCTGAGCTGCGCTTCGGCTTCATGGAGGAGCCCAACATCCCCAAGGAATTGGCGGAGGCGATGGCGAACGGCAAGCTGCGTACGTTCGATCTCGGCAAGACGGTCTACTATACCGGACACGAGACGATTATTCCGTCGGGCCGTCGGCCGGGACTACCGCGATGGCGCGAAGCGATCTTTGCTTTCCTGCATCACAACGCGCAAAGGCCCGGGGCTTTTTTCAAGATTCCCGGCTCGCAGATCATGGAGATCGGCATCGAATTCGAGATATGAGCGCCTCCTGGGACCGCGCGCGTCCCGTCCGCTCTTTGCCGACGCTGCACCGCCAAGAGCGGACGGGACGTCCGCGGTCCCAGGGGCGCTAGAGCGATTTTTGATCCGATTGAATCGCGCACGCCTTCCTGTCCCCGCGAACGCGGGGATCCAGGGGCTACGCGACGTGCGCTTCCACGTGTTGGCCACACGACGTGCGGTAGCCCCTGGATCCCCGCGTTCGCGGGGATGACAACGAACGTTTCAACTTGATCGGAAACCGCTCTAACGATGGCGCGCGTACGGATCCTTCGGCCCGCGATCCTCAGACAAACTCGGCCGCGAGCGCTGAACCAGCGCCTCGATCGCATCAGCGAGGTGAACTTCCTTGATCGCCCGATCGCCGCGCGAGACGCGCAGCTTATGCGCTTCGATCAGCACGTCGGAATGCGTGAATCCCGTCGGCGGCTCGAACTTATAGCAAGACAGTTCAATCAAGAGGCCGAGCGGATCCTGAAAATAGATGGCGTCGAAAATATGCCTGTCACGCACGCCCGTATTTTCAATCCCGCGCTCCTTGAGCCGCTCGACCGCCTGCATGAAAACCGCGCGCGACACGTTGAAGGCAATGTGATGGACGCAGCCGGGCTCGGTTGGCGTTCGCCGAGCTAGCGGCTTGCGATCTTCTTGGGTGAAGATGGTGATCAGGCGCCCGTCGCCGGGATCGAAATAAATATGGCTTTCGCGGGCGTTGTCGAGATTGGGCTGTTCGAACACGAAGGGCATGCCGAGCACGCCCTCCCAAAAGTCGATTGAGGTCTGCCGGTCCGCGCCGACCAGGGTGATGTGATGCACACCTTGGGTCTGAAGCTTGTTCATCGCGTTTCCTCAGCCTAGCGCAGGCGCGAGCTGTAGCCGCGATCTCAAGATCGCGCCTGCCGCGGTCTGGAGATCGCGGCTACAGGTGCTCAGCGCGTCAAAGCCGGTTGTGAGATCCGTCGCAGAGCGGCGAATTCAGCGTATTCTTGCAGCCGCAGAACCAAGCCGTTCCGTCCTTATCGGCGGTGTACGGCTTGGGCGCGAAATCGCTGCCTTTGTGCGAACCGTCGCAAAACGGTTGTTTGGAGGATTGGCCGCAGGCGCACCACCAGTAGGTCTTGCCTGCTTCGACGGCGGCGCTGTAGGGCGCCTTTTGCGCGACAACCGGTTCCGCCATTTCCGCCTCCTCAGTTAACGAGGGCGAAGTTTACTTCTTCGCCGCGCCCTTCGACGCAGAATTATCGACGCGCTCGACGATGCGCGCCGACTTGCCGCGGCGGTCGCGCAGATAATACAACTTGGCCCGCCGCACCTTGCCGCGCCGCACGAGCTTGATCGAGTCGATATTTGGCGAATAGAGCGGAAACACGCGCTCGACGCCTTCGCCATAGGAAATCTTGCGGACCGTGAAGCTCTCGTTCAAGCCGCCGCCATTCCGCGCGATGCAGACGCCCTCGTAAGCCTGAACGCGCGAGCGATCGCCTTCGGTGACCTTGACGTTGACGACAACCGTGTCGCCGGGTTGAAATTCGGGGATCTTGCCGGCGCCTGCGCCTAAACGCGCAGCCTCTTCGGCCTCGAGGGTCGCAATGATATTCACGTTTATCTCCATGCCGTGATGTCGGCCAACGAGGGCCGGCGAAGCGCTTCGGCGCGCTGTTTTCAGTTGAGGGCCGCCCCATAGCGCAACGCCGGCCCCGCGTCCAGCGCGATATCGGCCGCTTCGCTCGGTGGCGCGCCCGCACCTGGCCTACAGGGCGGTGATCGCATGCTGTGAGAGACGTCTAGTCTCAACATAGAATGCCGCCCTTACGTCATCGCAAGTCCACTATTATCTACGTGAGCTTGACGTACGTAACCTCAACTTATCTCCACATTTACGCCACCGAACCACCCACGACCTCGGAAACCGCCATAGTTGCTTTATGCTTACTTTTCGCTTTAGATCGCGTTTGATTCCTCACGGTGGCCGGCCATTGCGCCGTCTGTCGGCCGCCGCCGCCAATTAGGAAAATTCTCTCCCAGGAAAAACAATGCCCTTGCTGGTCATTGCAAGCGTCAAAAACAACAAGACCTATCAGCTCACCGGAAGCTTCGGCGACGGGGACAACATTCTTTGGACCGGTACGGTCACCGATCAGATAGCCGCCGACGGCGGCGCCCCCTACTCTGGCGCCTATTCGGCCTTCGATGGCTCCTTGGCGGGCCTCGCGGACTATTTGCAATCGACGCAATGGAGCAACCCTGCGCTCGCCGCCATCGGGGCGCCCTATCTCGACCTCGGCCTCGCCAACTGGACCGCAGGCGAAGTCAACACCACAACCAAGGACACGATCAGCTATTCCTTCTCAGCAGCCCTCCCGGCCGGGGTGAGCTTTACCATCGTTGATCCCGGCGCTTCCTGCGACGATGACACCGGACCATTTACGTTCACCGTGTCGGCAACCTACAAGGGCGCGGCGGTCAGCACCGCCGGTTGGTCGTTCCTCGTAGAAACGTCGACCGGGGCCGCGCCGGGCTCCACCTTATCGATCAACGCGAGCACCGGCGTCATCACGGTCAACAACTACGCCGAGAGCGGCTGGCCGGATGCGATCATCATCGTCACGCCGAACACGCCCGTCTCCAGCTTCACGGTCGTCGGGCAAACAATCCCCTACGATTTTTGGGGCGTGACGCTGCCACACATTCCCTCAGCGCTCCTGTTTCAAGAGGTCAACGTCGGCGCCGCCTCCGAGGGTGAACTTGCTTCGTGGCAGCTTAGCGGGACGTCAATCAGCGGCGGCGGAAATATCGGTGACCCCGGTACGGCCTGGGCCTTCGAAGGGCTTGGCGACTTCCAAGGGAACGGCGGTACGGATGTGATCTGGCGCAACGAGAACGGAACGATCGCCTACTGGGCGATCTCCGGCACCTCGATCGCGAGCGGCGGATCGCTCGGCAATCCCGGCGCCAATTGGATGCTGGAGGGAATCGGCGACTTCAACGCTGACGGCCTCAGCGACCTGCTGTTCGAGGATTCTTCAGGGCAACCTCGCCACCTGGCAGGTTAGCGGGTTCTCGCTGATCGGAGGTGGCAACATCGGCAATCCCGGCGCGAGTTGGACCTATCTCGGGATCGGCGATTTCAACGCCAACGGTTACAGCGATATTCTCTTCGAAAACACCAGCGGAACCTATGCGTTCTGGTCGATGCAGGGCACGACCAATCTCGGCACGACCACATTGGGCTCGCCCGGCGCCGGCTGGGTGTTTGCCGGCATCGGCGACTTCCAGGGTTTTGGGACGAGCGACATTCTGTTCGAGAATCCGACGCTCGGCCAGTACAAAGTCTGGATGATGTCGGACGACGCGATTGCCTCGAGCGTGACGCTCGGCGGCCCGGGCATCGGCTACGCACCCGTATCGATCGGCGCCTACACCAGTTCCGGCGCCAGCGACCTTATGCTCGCCAACCTCCAATCCGGCGCGATCAGCGAATTCGCGATCAACAATACTACGCTGACCAACAACGGCGCTATCGGCAATGCCGGCGCCTACTATTCCGTCGTACAAACGCCTTACGATCTGCCGCCGCCACCGGCGCCGACGATCGTCTTCGAGAGCAGCCGCCGGCGCGTTCTCCACCTGGAATGTCTATGAGGCGGTCAACCACGGCGGCGGAACGCTCGGAACGCCCGGCGCCGGTTGGTCGCTGGTTGGAACCGGCAGCTTCGCGGGATCCGGAGAACCCGATCTGTTGTTTGAAAACACCAGCGGAAACTTCGGCGTGTGGGACACCAATGGCTCCGCGATCACCAGTAGCGGCCTGTTCAACGGACCCGGGGGAAGCTGGACCTACGAGGGGCTCGGCGATTTCAACGGCAACGGGCTATCCGACCTGCTGTTCGAGGATTCCAGCGGCAACTATGCGACCTGGCTGATGAACGGGACCAGCGTCGTCGGCGGCGGACCGCTGGGAAATCCCGGCAGCGGCTATACGCTGAAGGGGATCGGCGATTTCACCGGAAATGGGACGTCCGATCTGGTGTTGGAGAACACAGCCGGCGCCTACGAGATTTGGTTCATCGCCAACGACGCCTATGCGAGCGTGGCTTCGATCGGCAATCCGGGCGCGGGCTGGAGCCTGGTCGGGACCGGAGATTTCAACGGCCTTGGCCGCAGCGATCTCTTGTTCGAGAACAGCTCGGGCAATTTCGAGACCTGGGACATGAACGGTTCGTCGAACATCGGCGGCGGATCGTTCAACGGCCCAGGCGCCGGCTGGACCTATTTTGGCGTCGCCCAGCTCAATCCCGGCCAGCGCGAAAGCATCATTTTCGAGAACACGTCCACCGGGACCTTGGAGGCCTATTCGATGAACGACGCCACGGTGGCGCAGGTTACGACGATCGGGTCGGCGGGCTCGGGCTTTACGCCGCTGTCGGTGGTTTGACCTAGTCGCCGCGACCGGAGCGTCGGCGTCCACGCCGACGAGCGCGCTCAAAGCCCCGAACTCCGCCGGACCTCGGCCTTGAGGCCGACGCTCCAACCGTTTGCACCGCCTCGACGCGAACCGTCGAGAGGCGTATCCGCTTGAGCGACACAGCGGACGGAGGATCGGCCATGTCGACGCGGGACGTGCGTCTCGAACCTTTTTTGGCGGCGCTGGGAACGCGTCCGCTGATCATGGGCATCTTGAATCTCACGCCGGATTCCTTCACCGACGGTGGTCGTTTCGAGGGCCTCGAAGCGGCGCGCGCGCAGGCGAGAAAGCTCGCCGAGGGCGGCGCGGACATTCTTGATGTCGGTGGGAAGTCTACGCGCCCCGGCCATACCCCCGTCCCCATCGAGGAGGAATGGCGCCGCCTCGAGCCCGCGCTGGGGCCGCTCGTCGGAGAGTTTCCTCTGCCCTTCTCGATCGACACGTCGAAGGCGGAGATCGCGCGCCGGGCGTTGGCGCTCGGCGTCAGCGTCGTCAACGACGTCTGGGGATTGCAGCGCGACCCGGCGATGGCGGAGACGGTTGCCGGCGCCGGCGCCACGGTCGTCGTCATGCACAATCGCGAGACGACCGACCCCGACATCGACATCGTCGAGGACATGCTCGGTTTCTTCGAGCGATCGCTGAAGCTTGCCGAACGCGCGGGAATCGAGCGGAATAGGATCATCCTCGATCCCGGCGTCGGCTTCGGCAAGAGCCGGCCGCAGGATCAGCGCGCGATCGCCGCGACGGGCCGGATCAAACAAACATTCGGACTGCCCGTGCTGATCGGGCTCTCCCGGAAGCGCGTTGTCGGCGGGTTGTCGGGCGCCGGCGTCGACGATCGGCTGATCGGCACGCTCGCCGCCAATCTCGCCGCCCGCGCGCACGGCGGCGACGTGTTTCGCGTGCATGACGCTGCCGAGCATAGCGTCGCGTTCAAGGTATTCGAGGCGCTTACGCATGTTTGAGACGGAGATCGGGCTCGGCCTCGGCGGCAACGTCGGCGATCCCGCGGAGGCGATCCGCGGGGCGATCGAAGCCTTGCAATCGCGCGGCATTGCGGCGATCGACGCGACATCGTCGCTCTATCGCACCGCGCCTTGGGGCGGCGTGCCGCAGCCCGACTACGCCAACGCCTGCGCGATCGGACGCACCCGGCTCGCGCCGTTGCCGTTGCTCGATGCAATCAAACAACTCGAGCGCGATCTCGGGCGCGTCGAGACCGTCCGCTGGGGACCGCGGGTGATCGACATCGACATTCTCTTCTACGGCGATGTCGCCATTCAGGACGAGCGGCTGGTCATCCCGCATCGTGACTTGCTGAATCGCGCCTTCGTTTTGATCCCGCTTGCGGAGATCGCGCCGGATCGCCTGATCGGCGGCCGCCGCGTCGCCGACGCGGCGGCCGCGGTGGCGAGCGAAGACGTGCAGCCATGGACACATCCGTCATTGCGAGCACAGCGAAGCCATCCAGCTTCGTGAGATCACCAACGAACCCTCAACGCCTCAAGCCCATGAAAATGGTACGCGTCGCGATACCGCGGCGCCTCAGCGAAAGCGAGCGTCGGCAGGCGGCGAAATAAGATTGGCAGCGCGATATTGAGCTCCAACCGCGCCAGCGGCGCGCCGACGCAGAAGTGAATGCCGGCGCCGAAAGCGACGTGCGGATTGGGCGCGCGGGCAAGATCGAAATGATCCGGATCGGCAAAGACGAGCGGATCGCGATTGGCGGCGCCGAGCAACAGGCCAATTCGCTCGCCCTTGCGGAGGCTAACGCCCTCAATCTCGATGTCTTCCAGCGCATAGCGCGTGAACAGATGCAGCGGCGGGTCAAAGCGCAGCAACTCTTCGATCATCACATTGCGCTGACCCTCTCCCGCACCCGCGAGGTTGGCGGCGAGTCCGTATTCGAGGAGGGTTTTGACGCCGTTGCCGATCGCATGCACGGTCGCCTCATGGCCGGCGTTGAGCAGTAGCACGACAGTCGTGACCAACTCGTCCTCGCTCAGCCGACCCTCGTTTGTCTGGGCCGAGATGAGTTGTGAGATGAGATCCTCACGCGGGCGCTGCCGCCGCTCGGCGATCAGTCGCCGCACATAGGCTGCGAAATCCAACGAGGCCTGAGCCGCGGCGTCTTCAACTACGCGAGTCGAGGTGAATTGATACATCGCCACCATCTTGTGCGACCAATCCAGCAGCAACGACGCATCCTCCGCGGGCGCGCCGATAAGCTCGGCGATGACGCCGACCGGGATCGGCGTCGCGAAGGCTTCGATCAGATCGACAGCGCCTTGCCGCTCGAACCCGTCAATCAACCCGCCCGCGAGCGCAGCGATCGAGGGCGCCAGCCGCTCGACATGACGGGATACGAAGGCTCGGTTGACCAGCGCGCGCAACCGCGTGTGTTCAGGCGGCTCCAGTTCGAGCAGCGAATGCCGTTCGATTGCGTCGAATGGCGCCAGATGCGCCGGACGTTCCGGCCAACCGAGCGCTTCGCGGGTCGCGACATGCAGGATTTGCCTCCCAAATCGTTTGTCGCGTAATAGAGCCGAAACCTGTTTGTGACCCGCGCAACACCAAAAGCCATACTCCTCCCAAAAGAACAGCTCTCCCGCCAAACGCATTTCGCGATAGGCGGGATAGGGATCGTTGAAAAATCCGCGCGCGCGGGGATCTTGCGAGATGTTGCGGGAGTTTGCGAGGCGCATCGGGCAGGTTTTCGCGGGGGGTGGGAATAGGCTTGGCGATAATAGTGCGTCAGCGCTGTCCCGCAAACCTAGTTTTCCAGACAGCGCGCCAATGTAGCCGCGGTCGTTGACCGCGGTCGGCGTGAGCGCGTCGCTCTCCCGGAGTTTTCGATCACGGCGCCACCGCGGTCATCGACCGCGGCTACAAGGCGCCCGGGAATGCGCTACAGGCGAAGAGTGACATCACCTCAATTCTACGTACGGCAGGACGCGATAAGGCGTGTGCTGAGACAGATTGCGATTGTAGTAGGGATCGAAGCCCATCACGGCGGTCCATTTCTGGTTGATCATTTCAAGCTCCGCCGGGGGCGAGTTGTCGCGGCTGACGGATTCCAGATGAAACAACTGGGCTTGCGGGTTATATAGAATTCGTCCCCGCTTCGCGAGACGCAGGCAAAAGTCCACATCGTTGTAGTTCACGCGGAAAGTCAGATCGAAGCCGGAGATCGCCTGGTAGTCCGCTTTCTTGACCGCAAGGCAAGCCGCGGTGACGCCGCTGTAGTTCCGCAACAGCACCGCGGCGCCAAATTGGCCAACAGTGCCTTCGCTGGCGTCATAGTAGGCATGCGATGGCCCCTGCCCGAGCATCAAAACGCCAGCATGCTGGATTTTCTTGTTCTCAAACAGCAACTTTGCTCCGACGGCGGCGATGCCCGGCCGTTGCAGCCAAGAAATCAACTCCTCCAACCACTCCGGCGTGATGATTGTCATATCGTCATTCAGGAGTATGACGAACTCGGCTTTGGCGGCGGCGGCCCCTAAGTTCACCTTATCGGAGTAGTTGAACAGCGGCGCGTCATATAGGACATAGGTTATCGCGAATTCGGAAAGCTGCTGTTTGAGAGCGTCTTCGATGTCGCCGTTCTCGACCAGCACGATCTCATAGTTGCGGTAGGTCGATACCGAATGGATCGACTTCAACACATCCAGTACGTGCCAGCGCTGTAGGGACGGAGCCACCCGCTTTGCGGCGGTGGGAATCACGATGCTGACGAGAGGCTCGCCGAGGACCTCGAGTTTGATGCGATGCGACTGATTGATCGGCCCAGGCAATGCGACGCCTCGCATCTGAGAAGCGTCGAGATGGTCTTGAACGGCCCTGCGCGCTGCACTTTCCGCCTCCGGGTCCGGCGCGGCACTCCCGGCCGAGCGTCGATGATAGAGCACGTCCGGAACATGAAGTACTTTGCGCGCGGCCCTGCTGATCCTGAGCGCGAGGTCGTAATCGCCGGCCAGATCGAACGCGGATCGCAGGCCGCCGACATCGTCAACCAGGCGTTTCCGGTAGGCGCTAAGACGGCGTGTGTACATACAACCGAGCATCGTTTCCGGCGACCAGTCCGGCTTGAAAAGCGGATCATGGCGTCGACCGTTGCGGTCAATCTGGTCCTCGTCAGAGTAGATCATGTCGAGTTCGGGCTCGCGAGCGATCGCCTCGGCCAGCCGAAAGAGTGCGTGCGACGCCAATTCATCTTCGGGATCGAGAAAGGTCACGAAGACGCCGCTCGCCATTCGCAACGCCAGATTGCTTGCAACGGCAACGCCGCCCCGCGTGGACAACGCCTGGAATTTGATGCGGGGGTCGCGCTGAACCTGCCTTTCAAGAAAGTCGAGTATGTCAGGGTCCTGCGAACCGTCATCGACGATGCAGAGTTCCCAGTCGGGATATATCTGCGCGATTACGGAGGCGATCGCGCGGTCCAGATAGGCTCTGTCCGACTTATAGGTCGTCATCGCAACAGTAATCCTAGAGCGATGCGGCATCGCGGCGATTTGAGCCATGAACCTTGCATGACGCTCCTGTCCAATCGCCGTGGCCTCGATCCAAGCCTGATAATTCTCGAGACCACGGTTGATGGCGCGGCTCATCTTCAGGAACGCCAGGCGCGTCTCACCGCGTCCCGCAAAAGCGGTGGCGAATTTCTGAGGATCGCCTCCCTGCTCCTGGAAGGCCTGGCTCAGACGCCAGGCGACGTAGGCCAGCGGCGCCGGATCGACACTCAGTTGATCGATTCTCAGGTCGCATTGAACATTGATTGGATCGACGCGCAGCGCCCTAGCGGTTCGCCGCAGCGGCAACAACTCGTCGATCGAGAGTTTGCCCGATATGACGCGATAGCTGAAGACGTATCGGTTCGAGAACCCGCGGCCGAAATCCAGGAATATTTCGCTTTCGGCCTCGAGCGCCATGCCAGGGCGAAGGCTCAAGACTTCCCCTTTGAGTTGTACTCTGACGAACCCCGCGGCAAACGGGCCGCGGATCACCATCCTGGGATCGCGAGACTTCGCAACCCAAGCCGCGCGCGCGCTATCCCATTCGAGGTCGAACGCCTTCGCTTGCTTGAGGCTATCAGTTGACGGTAAGGCCGCGCCGCTAGCGTCGAACTTGCGGACCGCGAGCCAAAGCTTTCGAAATATGTCGCCGTGGAGCAGATAACTCCACGCGATCTCCGCCTTGTCCCAAATACGTCCCCGTATGCCCATGTTCCTCCCGCCGACCTCGCCGCGGCTTCTTGGCGCCAGAACCGTGGTGTTTATGCAATTTCCGCGAAACGCCGAAAGCCGCGTTTGATATTGGTTTCCGCGACGGGCCGGGTCGCTGCATAGCCGAGATGGTGATCCGCGCCCTCATGATTTGGGATGAATTTGAGAGCGACTACGCCCGTCTCGTCCAGAAGATCATCGAACTCATCCAAACAAACAAACCCCCGTCCCTTCGCGCGGCGAAACAGCTTCGCGTTGAATTCCCTGTACAGGTTGGTCCGCACATGTTTGTCTGGATATTGCAGCGTCGCTATGAAAGCCTTGGTGTCAGCTATCGTGTTTATGCCCTCGGTTTCAACGATGTGATCATTGACATAACCGCGAGCCAGCGCTTCATTTGACAGCGCGGGCGGAAAGATGCCGAGCAAAAACGTCCGCTCGGGCGTGAAGGCGCTGGAAATGAACTCCAGATACCGATCAATGGTTTCCGACATGTAGCTTCGCCATTCTTCAACGTCGAAACTTGCCTTTTTATTTTTCACTCGATGAAAATCGAAGACGAACTCCACATCAACCTGGCCGAATTTCAAGAAGGTGGAGGTTCGCGGAATGCCGGTTTGCAGGGCGGCGGCAAGTTTCGAAACTCGGCCGCCGGCGCCGGATCGCGACGTCGGCGATATAAGTCCCCTCGCCGAGGTAGCGAGGCAAACCATCTGAAATGGAATGGTGAACTTCCCGCGATATTTGAAGACCCGCGTGTATATCTGGGTATGACTGTCGCCGATGATGAAATAGGGATGAAATTCCCTCGACAACACGTTGATCAGGCGCGTCCAGTACTCCGTAAATTCCGGCTCGGATTTCAACCACAAGCCGCTCCAAGGGACCAGGTAGCTTCTTAGCAAAGCGGTTATGATACGCGCCTTATGCTCGGAGGAGATCGGAAGTCTCATAATATCTTCGAGACCTTCAACCCTAAGATCAATCGGAAACCAGCGCGTCTCTTCGGATGCAAAATTCGCGAAGTTTGAGTAGCCATGCTCCGGTCGCTTTAGAAAATTCTTCAAGTCATCATAGGAATTGATATAGACTTGAACATCAAAACCGCAGCGCGTCAGTGCATCGATGAGCGCCGAATCTACGACGATCGTTGGATGATCTGGCCTGCGCGCCCACAAGGCCCGCCCACGTTCAATAAATCTGGAGAGAACGGCGCCCCTTCCGCCTGCATAACCTATTGAACCCATAACCGCCTTCCGTGTGGGGGCGGTTCAGCTTTGCCGCTAATGGGCGCCGCTTGCAACCACGGCCGCCAAACTGGCTACGCCGCAGCCCGGGCGGCGGCTGTCCGCCAGAGTCCATCCTCGCCCTTCGCAAGGCCGCCATCGCGGTAGAGGTTGCGCACGGGGGTATTGCGCGGCGTTTCGACGATGCGGGCGCGGAGCGGCGTGTGCGCGGCCAGGATCGCTTCCAGCAGACGCTGCTCGACGCCGAGTCCGATCACACGGCAGCTCAGCGCAAATCCCACGATCTCATTGTCGGCGACCACGGCGGCGCCCACCAAGCCATGATCGGCGAAACGTTCCTTCACCCGCATCGCGAACACCGAACGCGCCGCCAGCTCAGCGGCGCTGAAGCGCGCGCCGGTCGCGTTGAACTGGGTGGTGCGCTGAAACAATTCGACGATGCGCGGGAAGTCGGCCTCGCTGGCGGATGAAACGTTGCAGACTATCTCCAGCGAAGCGCGGAACGCGGATTCGTCGGCAAAGTCCGCGCGCAGTCGTTCGCGCGATGCGCTGGCTCTGACGAGTTCGCCGCGCGCCGCCGCCTCCGCCGTCACCCGCGGGCTTTGCAAGCGGGGATCGTCGAGCAGGCGCCGGCGCAGGCCGTGAAGGTCCTCGCCCCACACCTCGACCTCGGGCAGTTCGGCGCGCACCACTTCACGTTCGATGACGGTGTCATCGATAAAGACCAGCGACGAAAGTGAAAAGCCCAGCTCTGCGGCGATCTCGCGGAGCGCGCTCGGCTTGTCGCCCCAGCCGATGCGAATGGCGTGAAAATCTTCCAGCGTCAGCAGGCGCTCGCGCGGATAATGATCGGGATAGCGCCAAAGTTCGCGCACCACCGCCTCGTCGTTCTTGCTGGCCGCCGCCAACAGTACGCCGCGACGCTTCAGCGTCTTCAGCGCCTCATGCAGCCCGAAATAGACGCCGATGTGCGAATAAGCCCCCGAGATTTCCGGCGTCCAGGCGAAGGGCGCGCCGGTCTCGGCGAGCACTCCTGGCCACAACACGCCATCGAGATCGACGACGACGACTTTCTTGGCGTCGATCGCCAGCACCGTCATCAACGCGTCAAGATGCGCGCTCGCGACGACGCACTCGCGCCGGGTGGGGTCGCCGCCGACCAGCGTAATGACGCTTTCCGGCTCCGGGGCCAGGCCGTGAACCGCCGCCTTTTCGCTTTCCGGCCGCTGCAATAGCCAGCCCGGCGAGCCAAAATGCGCAAACCCAACCAAACCGTCGTCGATCAAGGCGGCCGAACCTTCCCGCCCAAACGCATGAGCGACATCGACGAGATGCGCGTCGGCAAAACCCTCGACCAGTTCCGCGAGCGCGAGATTGGCCGCGCGCACCCGGTTGCGATGGCCGTTCGCGCCGCGCTCGGCGAGTCCGAGCGGCTGCACGGTCGGCTCGGGCAAGTTGTCGAGCAGGATCGGCGCGGCGGAGCGGGCGCGCAATTCGCGTTAGGGTTCGGCGCACGTCCGCAAGGAAGTCCTCGGGTCGCCCCTCGGTGACGGCGCCGCGCGCCCGCGACGCGCCGACCAGGATCGCGTCGAAGGGGCGCTCGGCGACCAGCGCGAGGTCGTCGGGAAAGGTCGCGCCGACGTGGAGATCAAGGCCGCGCCGCCGCGCTTCGATGCGCAGATATTCCGCCTCCATCTGCACGTCGCAGTCGCCGATCAACGCTACGTCGAGCCGCCGGAGAGGGGCGGCGAGATCTCCGAGTTTACGGGTTTCGCGCGCCGCCCAATAATCGAGCGCGCCATCGCGGCGCGCGCGGCGATATTTGTCGATGAGATCGCCGGGATCGCGAGCGCCGGCCTGGCCAAGTTCGCCGGCAAGCGCTGCGGCCTCCTGCTCTGGGGATTGTTCGGTCAGAAAACCGCGCTCCATCAATGCGGCGATCGCGCCGGCAAGCGTTTTGCGATCATGGCCAAATCGTTTGCTAAGCTCGGCAAGGTCTTCAGGCAGACGCCGCGGTATGGCAAAGGCCGAGAACAGCGCCGACGCATCGCTGTCGACGGCGACGCGCAATTGCGACACGGCGTGCAGGATGAGCGCCCGATTGGGGCCGAGCGGCAGTAGATGGGCGAAGGCGGAGCGGCGTAGCAGCATGGGGGATAGACATGCGCGCGCGAGCCGGCGCGGGGCTTACGAGGCGGGAGGGGCGAGCGCATTTCGACGCAGTCGCGCGAACGCGATCGTCCACGCCATCCTCCCGGGACACAAAACAGTTTGTCGCCGGCGATGGCCACGACGAGCGCCGTTGACAGCGGCCAATCGCCCCCATAGTTTTTAAGTCATTGAAAAAAGTCAAACAAGCGGGATAGGAATGTCCGGTCGCACGTCGATCAACATCAGCGGCGATACGGCCTACAGCAACGTCGATGAAAGCGACGATCAGTTCGACTTTTTAACGAACGCCACCCTGCTGCTGCTTGGCTATGACACGTTGAACGATGACGCGCTGATCGGGCCGGGCCAGCTTCGCCTGCGCGGCGAGGTCACAATCGACGGGCTTTCCCTTGACGACGAGACTTTGGTCAATGCGGGGTTTGCGGCGCAAACCGGAGTGAACCACGAGGACGTTCAAATCAGCCAGTCGGCGTCGGACGCTACAATCCGCAATATCGTTGGGGCGACTTGGGATCTCGTCGACAGTGCGAATATCACGGGCGCGGGTCAGTTGGTGAACTTGGGCCTACTCGAGATGACCACCGCGTATAACGTGGTGAACGGCGCTTACTACACGGCCGAGAGCGTTATCGGGGTAGACTTCTACGATCGCGGCGGCACGGTCGACGTTCAAGAAGGCGTTGTCGATTTCACGGGCGCCGTCGAGCGCTTCATCGACGGCGCTATCACCGGAGGGGGAACCGTAGCTGCCGACGACATCGTGCTCGACGGGACATCGTTATCTGTCGCGGACGCCGGCTTTGATGCGGCGCGCATAGTTGGCAACGTCACCGTTTCATCTCCAAGCTTTTACTGCGCGGATCTGAGCGTCAGCGCCGGGGGGACGCTAGACTTGTCAAATGTGCGCGCCAGCCTGACTGATGTCGCCGGCGCCGGCGAACTGGCCTTTATCGGAGCCAACATTGTAGTGGGAGAAAACTCTGAGGCCTTAGGCTTTAATGATCTGACGTTGGAAGGCGACGTAACCCTCGTCAACTATGGAGACTTGGACTTTCCCTCGATTTATCTCGGGCACGGACTTTCCAACAACACAATAAACATTTCCGTTCAACCGGGGGCCGACGAACAAATCGCTATCAAGAACGAACCCGGCGCGACCTTGACGCTCGAGGGCCAAATTGCAGGTCCCTCGGATGGTAGCGCGACCCTGTTCAACTATGGAACTCTGGAAGCGGACGGATCTGAGTCGTACTGATTCGTTTGCATACCCGAATGTCTCTGTCACATTTGGCCCCGCCGACATTGGTGTGGATGTGGTCAACAACGGCGTCATGACGACCACCACAGGGATCAGTTTCGGCGCCGCGGTGACGGGCGTGGGAACGATCGAGGTCGGACAAAACAGTTTTGCGGAAGGTGCTGTCGGCAACGGACAAACCTTCGATTTTCTGCCCATGCCCGCTTCCCCGCCTGATACTGTATATACCTATAACCCTCCATATCCGACGCTTACGCTGGATGACGTGCAACAATTCGCAGGCGTCATCAACGGTTTCGATCAAAACGGCGCCATCGATGATCGGATCGTCGTCAATTCTGCGACATGGGCGTATCAGAACTTTGTGCCGAATGCCTCGGAAACCGGCGGCGAATTGATGTTCTCCAACGGCGCCGCGCAGACGGGTGTGACGTTGGTCGGGCAATATGATCCGGTCGGCTTCCATGCGACGACGAGCACGTATTCGGGAACGACGACCTCAACAATCACCTATTCCGGGTAAGGCGGACGGAGTCCGCTACCTCACGCCGCCATCCCGAACTTCTCCGCCGAGGCCAGCGCCCACCCGCGCCCCCAATGCGCATCCTCGATATTGCCCAGCAGCGCCCCTCTCGGCAGTCGCGGGTAGAGCTCGGCGAACGACATCACCTCGCGCTCGGACACCCGCCGCGAAAAATGCTCGGGCCGGAAATCTTGCGGATGATCCAATCCCGCCGCCGCCGTGATCTCCGCCAGCGAATGCAGCATCGCGCTGTGAAAGTTGCGCACCCGCGCGGTCTTGTCTTCAACCACCAGCGCTCGCGCCCGCGCGGGGTCCTGCGTCGCCACGCCGGTCGGGCAGCGGTCGGTGTGGCAGCTCAGCGACTGGATGCAGCCGAGCGAAAACATGAAGCCACGCGCGGAATTGCACCAATCGGCGCCGAGCGCGAACGCCACCGCCATGTCGAACGCGGTGACGATCTTGCCTGAACAACCGATGCGGATGCGCTCCTTGGCGCCGATGCCGGCCAACGCGTCGCGCACGAAGACCAGGCCCTCGCGCAGCGGCGTGCCGATGTGATCGGCGAATTCGAGCGGCGCCGCGCCGGTGCCGCCCTCCTTGCCGTCGACGACGATGAAGTCGGGATAGACCCCGGTCTCCAGCATCGCCTTGCAGAGGCCCAGAAATTCCCAGGGTTGGCCGATGCAAAGCTTGAAGCCGACCGGCTTGCCGCCGGAAAGCTCGCGAAGCTGCGCGATGAAGGCGGTCAATTCGCGCGGGGTCGAAAAGGCGCTGTGGCGCGAGGGCGAGAGGCAATCCTTGCCTTGCCTCGATGCCGCGGATCGCTGCGATCTCCGCGGTCACCTTCGCGCCGGGCAGCACGCCGCCGTGGCCGGGCTTGGCGCCCTGGCTCAGCTTGATCTCGATCATCTTGATTTGCGGATTGGCCGCGGCGATGGCGAACTTGTCGGCGTCAAAGCCGCCGTCGGCGCGCCGGCAACCAAAGTAGCCGGAGCCGAGCTCCCAGATAATGTCGCCGCCGCCCTCCTTGTGATAGGGGCTGTAGCCGCCTTCGCCGGTGTCATGCGCGAAGCCGCCAAGTTTGGCGCCGCGGTTGAGCGCGCGGATCGCGTTGGCGCTGAGCGAGCCAAAGCTCATCGCGGAAATATTGAAGACGCTCGCGGAATAAGGCTGACGGCAGTCCGGGCCGCCGACGCTGATGCGAAACGCGGGATCGCCCACGTTGGCCGGCGACAGCGAATGATGCAGCCACTCGAAGCCAGGCTTGCCGGTGTCGAGCTGGGTGCCGAACGGGCGCTTGTCGAGCTGCATCTTGGCGCGCTGATAGACCACGGCGCGCTGCGTGCGGCTGAAGGGGAGGCCGTCGGTTTCGCTCTCGAAGAAATATTGCCGCATCTCCGGGCGGATGTGTTCGAGCAGGAATCTGAGGTGCGCGGAGATCGGGTAGGTGCGCAGCACAGAATGTTTGGTCTGCATCAGATCGCGGATGCCGAGCACGCCGAGGAACAGGCAGGCGCAGAAGGCTAGCGCCAGCGGGACGTCCCAGCCGGAGAACATGGACGCGCTGATGGTCGCCGCGAAGGCGAAGGTGAGCAACCATGCAAGCGTCAGCACGACGTAGCGCGGCGTGAATGGCAGTAGCAAAGCTTGCATGAGTTCCCCCCGGATTCGCCAATGGTGTTCGCAACTCAGCAAACAAACGTTACCGCGCGAAGCTCAAAACCCCGTCATTGCGAACGAAGCGAAGCCATCCAGCGCTCTCGGCGATGCATAGGTTCGGCCTCACCACGACCGGCGCCGGCATCGTGGTTAGACCTGGAAACGTCGGCGTCCTGCCCCCAGCGCTGGATGGCTTCGCTTCGCTCGCAATGACGGTTCTACCTTGTGCAAGCCTCGCCCTAGCAAAGGCCTTACACAGTCTTGCCTTTCCACGGGCACAAATCATTGATGACGCAACGTCCGCACTCCGGCGCGCGCGCTTTGCAGGTGTAGCGCCCGTGCAGGATCAGCCAATGGTGCGCGTGCGGGAGGTAGCGCGGGGGAATGACCTGCAGCAGCCCGTCCTCGACCTCGCGCGGCGTCTTGCCCGGCGCGATGGCCAGACGATTGGCGACCCGAAACACATGCGTGTCGACCGCGATCGTCGGCTCGCCGAACGCGACGTTCAGCACGACATTCGCCGTCTTACGCCCGACGCCCGGCAGCGCCTCCAGCGCCTCGCGTTCGCGCGGCGCCTGGCCGCCGTGCTGGTCGATCAGGGCCTGGCTGAGCGCGATAACGTTCTTCGCCTTGTTGCGGAACAGACCGATCGTCTTGATCTTCTCAAGCACCGCCGGCTCTCCAAGCGCCACCATTTTCTGCGGCGTGTCGGCGATCGTAAACAGCGCCCGTGTCGCCTTGTTGACGCCCGCGTCCGTCGCCTGTGCGGAGAGCACGACGGCGACCAGCAGCGTGTATGGGTTGATGTATTCGAGCTCGGTCTTCGGCTCCGGCGCCTGAGCGGAAAGCCGCTCGAAGATCGCCGCGGCTCGCGTCTGCAGCGCGTTGCGTCGTTTAGGTTTGGCTTGCCCCATGCGTTCCCTATATGCCAGCTTCGCAACGTCAGCCAATCGCGGAACGCCTATGCCCGAGCCCGACGCGCCTCTGTTCGACGCCACGCTGAGGCCGCACCGCTCGCTCGGGGCCCGGCAATTCCGCATCCTGATGGCGGCGACGTTCTGCGCCACCGCCGCGCTGAGCCTGCCGTTTTATCTGATGGGCGCGTGGCCGATCGTCGGCTTTCTGGGACTAGACGTGCTGGCGATCTACTGGGCGTTCCGCTCGAATTTTCGCGCCGCGCGGTCCTATGAGCATTTTCGGCTGACCTATTTCGAGCTGATGTTCGCGCGCGTGAGCTCAGTGGGCGCACGGCGCGAATGGCGCTTCACGCCGTCTTGGGTTCGGCTCGAACGCATCGACGACGAGGAATACGGCCCGCAGCGCCTGACGCTGCATTGCCGCGGCCAAAGCTGGCGCATCGCCCAGGGCGTCGGACCTGACCAGAAAGCCGAATTCGCCGAAGGGCTCGCGCGCGCGCTCGCCGAGGCTCGGCGCGGTCCGAACTATTCCTGAGGAGCGTCGGCGTCCACGCCGACGTCGTGGCCCCAACACGTCGGCGTGGACGCCGACGCTCCGATCATCGCAGTTCGGCTTGTGTTTCTGACGCGCCGGTGTCGGATTCAACAGTGAGGACTACGGCAATCGGCGGCTTTGCGTCTGCAGGCGCCTGTTGCAGCGCCAACCCGAAGCATCGTCCGTCGGCCTCGCGCTTCGGCTCAATCCAATACCCCTCGGGCGCTTCAACGAACAGGTCGCGCGGCGCTTGCTTCAGGCAAAGCCGCCAGGATTTCGCGCCCTGAGCGTCGATCTCCACGCCAAGTTGCGCCGGCGTCACTTTGGTAGGCGCTTTCGCGCGCGCCTCTCGCTAGCGCTGCCGCGTAGGGCGAGCTCTCACCGCCGCCGAGTTCGATCTCGGCGGCCGCCTTCGCGGGCAGGCAGATTTTCTCGCACACCGCGTAGTCGACCTTGGCGACGAGCCGCACCGGCTTGCTGGGATCGGCGGCCGTCGCGCGGATCGGCAGGATGACGCCTTCGCGATAGCCGAAGGCGACGCTGCCGTCAGGCTCGGGAATCCGTTGCGGCGCGGGGAAATCGACCTCGGCGCGGGCCAAATTCTGGGAGCCGGAAAAGTCGAACGTGGGCGGAATCCCCGCCTCGCCCGGATCGCGCCAGTAGGTGATGGCGCCGGGCGACAGCGCGATCTCCAACCCCGCGCCCTTCGCGTCGGCAATCAGGCGCGCCCGCGATTTCGCGGAAATCGACCAATCGGTGTCGAACACCCCCGCGGCGAAAGCGGGCGTGACGACAAGAAGTGCGAGTGCGGCGCGGCGAAGCGGCATGATTGCAACATAGCCGCGCCAATCGTTTCGCGCCAATGCGACGTAGCCGATTTTCCTTTTGACAGACTGTGCGGCCGGCGTAGCATCCTCTTGTTATGAAGAGACCGACCGGCCCCGCTATCGATCATAGCTACGAAGGCAAAGTGCTGATTGCGACGCCGTCGCTGCGTGATGGCGTGTTCGACCGGTCCGTCGTCTACCTCTGCGCGCATCGCGGCGACGGGGCGATGGGGATTATCGTCAACCAGCGCGCCAGCGACGTGCGTTTCGCCAAGCTGCTGGTGCAGCTCGAAATCGTGCGCGAGACCGAGGCGATCCGGCTGCCGAGCCGCGTCGAGGAGATCCGCGTGCTGCGCGGCGGGCCGGTCGACACCGGACGCGGCTTTGTGCTGCATTCGAGCGATTACACCTCGAACGATTCCACAGTGCAGATCGCCGATGATGTCGCACTGACGGCGACGCTCGATATCCTGCGCGCCATTGCCAAAGGCGCTGGGCCGAGGCGAGCGGTGCTGGCTCTCGGCTGCGCGGGTTGGGGGGCGGGACAGCTAGAGAGCGAGATTCTCGCCAATGCGTGGCTTGTGGGGCCCGCTGATCCCGCGTTGTTGTTTGGTGACGATTTCGCTGGGAAGTATGATCACGCGCTGTCGCTGCTGGGCGCTCGGGCCGCGCATTTGTCGGCGGAAGCCGGGCACGCCTAGGCGCTCACTGTAGCCGCGGTCGCTGACCGCGGTGGTCGTGCGATAGGCGCTCACCGAGGAACAGACGATCACCGGAAGACCGCGGTCAACGACCGCGGCTACAAAGAGCGCGTCACCGCTCCGCCAACTACCTCATACCTCGCCCCGCTCAGCGTGGCGAAGGCCGCGGGGTCGGCGCCCGTGAGAAACGCCTGGCCGCCGATGCGCTGCAACGCCGCAAACAAAGCCTCGCGCCGGCGCGGGTCGAAATGCGCGGCGATCTCGTCCAGCAGCGCGATCGGCGCGATGCCTGACATGTCCGCCACCAGCCGCGCATGCGCGAGCACGATCCCAACCAACAGCGCCTTCTGTTCGCCGGTGGACGCCCGCTCGGCCGGCGCGCTCTTGGGGCCGTGCGTCACTTCGAGGTCCGCAAGATGCGGGCCGATCAGCGTACGGCCGGCCGCCGCATCGCGAGCGCGGTTGTCGCGCAGTAGCGCGCGATAGCGCTCCTCTGCCTCCAACGCCGGCGCGCCGGCGACATGCGCCTCCAGTTCGCCTTGCAGCGCAAGACCCGCCCAGGGGAACGGCGAGGCCTCGTCGCGCTCGGCGAGGATCGTTGCGCCGAGGCGGCTCACACATTCAACTCGCGCCGCCGCGATCGCAACGCCGAGTTCAGCGGCCTCACGCTCCAGCGCGTCGAGCCAGGTCCCGTTGCGGCCGCCCTCTTCGAGCAGCTTGTTGCGGCCGCGCAGCGCCCGCTCGAATTGGCCGACGCGCGCCCCGTGGGATGGGTCGATGGCGAGAACCAACCGGTCGAGAAATTTTCTGCGTTCGCTCGCCGGACCGCTAAGCAGCGGATCCATCGACGGCGTGAGCCAGACCAGCCTCAGATGATCCGCGAAATTGCGGGCGGAGGCGACGGGCGCGCGGTCGATGCGGTTGACCCGCTCAGGTCCGTTGGCGCCGGCAGCGAAGCCGAGACCCATCGGCCGCGTCTCGCCGTCCTCCTCTAGCTCGATGGCGACTGAGAAGCCTGTGGCCCCTACCCGCACGCACTCGCTCAATTCAGCTCGGCGCAGACCCCGGCCGGGCGAAAACAGCGATAGCGCTTCGAGCAGATTGGTCTTGCCGGCGCCGTTCTCGCCGGTGAAGGCAACCAACCCTGAGTCGAAGCGCACGTCGAGCACAGGATAAGAGCGAAAGTCCTGCAGGATCAGCCGCCGCACGCGCGGCCGGCGGCGCGGCGGCTCGACGGGGATCATGCCGGGGATTTGGCATGCCGCGACATCCCGGGAAAGGGCCAGCGGCTTGCCGAGCGAACGCGGTTCGGCGCATTCTGGCGCCGCTGAAGGAGACCCGCCCTTGACCTATGACGTTCTGATGCCGGCGCGCGGCATGCCGATCATCGCCGAGCGGATTTCCGCGCGCGCGACGCTGCACACCCCCTGGGAGGCGGCCGATCCGACCGCCGCGCTCGCCGAGGTCGCGCCGCGCATCCGCGCGCTGGTGATTACGCATCATTCGCCGCGCATCGATGACGCCTATCTCGCGAAATTCCCGCAGCTGGAGATCGTTTCGAGCTTCGGCGTCGGCTACGATCACATCGACGCCAAGGCCGCCGCCGCGCGCGGGATCGTGGTCGCGCATACGCCTGGTGTGCTTGACGCGGAGACCGCCGATACCGCGATCGGCCTGATGCTGAACACCGTGCGCCGATTCTCGGCAGCCGAAAAATACTTGCGCGAAGGGCGATGGCCGAAGGAGGGGCCGTTCCCGCTGACCGCTTCGCTACGCGGCCGCATCATGGGCGTGGTGGGGCTTGGCCGCATCGGCAAGGAGATCGCCAAGCGCGCCGCCGCTTTCGGCGTCGAGATCGTCTATCACGGGCGAAAGCCGCAAAGCGAAGCGCCCTATCTCTACTATCCATCGCTGATCGGCATGGCGAAGGCGGTCGACATTCTCATGGTCGCGGCGCCGGGCGGGGCTTCGACGCGAAACATCATCAATGCGGAGGTGCTGGAGGCGCTGGGCCCTGACGGGGTGCTGATCAATATCGCCCGCGGATCGCTGGTTGACGACGCCGCGCTGATCGAGGCGTTGCGCGCGCGCAAGATTTTGGCCGCTGGCCTGGACGTGTTTGCGCACGAACCACAGGTGCCCGAAGCTTACCTGACGCTCGACAACGCCGTGCTGATGCCGCACGTTGGATCCGCCACGACGGTGACGCGGCTGGCGATGGCGAATTTGGTCGTAGACAATCTGTTTGCTTTTATGGACGGCAGAGGCCCGATCGCGCCGACGCCGGAAACGCCTTGGCCGATGCGGCGGGAGTAGTTGTTCGCATTTGAGAGCAGGCGCCGCATGTAGCCGCGGTCGTTGACCGCGGTCGTCGTGTGAGCGACTTTATCCGGTAGAGATCCGATCGCGGCGCCACCGCGGTCAACGACCCATAGGCGCTAACTTATAGATTACCGATTTATTTCAAAGACTTGATGTCATCCCCGCGAAAGCGGGGATCCAGGGCTGCCGCACGTCGTGTGGCCAACACGTTGAAGCGCACGTCGTGTGGCCCCTGGATCCCCGCTTTCGCGGGGATGACATGCTGGCAAGTTATTCAATATTATCGGAAATTGCCCTAGATTAGCGCCACCGCGGTCAACGACCGCGGCTACAAAGCGCCCAATAAAAAACCCGCCGCCGGCTCTCGCCGGCGGCGGGTTTTTCTTAGGACTGCGGCTTACTTCTTGTCGCGAGCCTTCAGCGCCGCGCCGAGAATATCGCCCAGCGAAGCCCCGCTATCAGCTGAGCCGTACTGCGCGATCGCCTCCTTCTCCTCGGCGACTTCCAGCGCCTTGATCGACACCTGCACCTTCTGAGCCCGGCGGTCGTACAAGGTGATGCGCGCATCGACCTTCTCGCCGACCGAGAAACGCTCGGGCCGCTGGTCGCCGCGGTCGCGCGACAGCTCGTTGCGCTTGATGAACGACGTCAGGTCGGTGCCGGCGATCTTCACTTCGATGCCGCCTTCCTTGATCTCGATCACCTCGCAGGTGACGACAGCGCCCTTGCGGACGTCGCCTTCGGCTTCCTCGCCCTTCTTCGGGAAGGGGTCGCTGGCGAGTTGCTTGACGCCGAGCGCGATGCGCTCCTTCTCGACATCGACGTCGAGCACCCTGGCGGTGACCTTGTCGCCCTTCTTGTAGTCCTCCATCGCCTGCTCGCCGGGCTTGGTCCAGTCGAGATCGGAGAGATGGACCATGCCGTCGACATCGCCGTCGAGGCCGACGAACAGGCCGAACTCGGTCTTGTTCTTAACCTCGCCCTCAACGGTCGAACCGACGGGATGCTGCTCGATGAACGCCTCCCACGGGTTCTGCAGGGTCTGCTTGAGCCCGAGCGAGATCCGGCGCTTGGAGGCGTCAACCTCCAGCACCTGCACTTCGACCTCTTGGCTGGTCGAAATGATCTTGCCGGGATGCACGTTCTTCTTGGTCCACGACATTTCCGAGACGTGGATCAGGCCCTCGATGCCCGGCTCCAGCTCGACGAACGCGCCGTAGTCGGTGATGTTGGTCACGCGGCCCTTCAGCTTCTGACCGACCTGATAGCGCGCCTCGATGTTGGACCAGGGGTCCTCCTGCAGCTGCTTCATGCCGAGCGAGATGCGGTGCGTCTCGTGGTTGATCTTGATGATCCTGACCTTCACCTGCTGACCGATGTTCAGCACCTCGGTCGGGTGATTGACGCGCCGCCAGGCGATGTCGGTGACGTGCAACAGGCCGTCGATGCCGCCGAGATCGACGAACGCGCCGTAATCGGTGATGTTCTTCACCGTGCCGTCGATCACCTGACCCTCGACCAGGTTGGCGACGATCTCGTGGCGCTGCTCGGCGCGGCTCTCTTCGAGCACGGTGCGGCGCGAGACGACGATGTTGCCGCGGCGACGATCCATTTTGAGGATCTGGAACGGCTGCGGCACGTTCATCAGCGGCGCGACGTCGCGCACCGGGCGGATGTCGACCTGGGAGCGCGGCAGGAACGCGACGGCGCCGTCGAGGTCGACGGTGAAGCCGCCCTTGACCTGGTTGAAGATGACGCCCTCGACCTTCTCCTGCTTCTCGAATGCCTGTTCGAGCTTGACCCAGCTCTCCTCGCGGCGCGCCTTGTCGCGCGAGATGACCGCCTCGCCGAGCGCATTCTCGATGCGCTCCAGATAGACCTCGACGGTGTCGCCGACGCCCGGGGCCGGCTCGCGGCCGTGATTGGTGAATTCCTTCAGCGCGACCCGGCCTTCGGTCTTCAGACCGATGTCGATCAGCGCCATGTCCTTTTCGATCGCAACGATGCGACCCTTGACGACCGATCCTTCGAACGCCTCATCGGCGCCATAGGTCTCGTCGAGCAATGCAGTGAAATCGTCACGCGTTGGCGTGAGCGTGTTTAGCGAAGCCATTCTGTCTCCTGGGGGGCCCGTATCGGGCGGCGCCGGAATTGGGGTTTGTGTTGCGGGACGCTCGCTCTCGCCGACCCGGCTTCAAAGAGAAGCCTCGCCGCCTTTATGAGGCGGGCCGGCGCGGGAGCCGGCTAGAAACGCGCGGTCTTCGGGCGGGAGCCGTCCGGGGACGCGCGGGATATAGCGGCGAAGAGGGGGACAAGCAAGGTCGCGGAGTTGTGAAAGTTTTTCACGACTGGCGCCCTGTAGCCGCGGTCGCTGACCGCGGCCGCGCCGTGATCGAATGTTCCGGGAAAACGACGCTCTCACAACGACCGCGGTCAACGACCGCGGCTACAACGGCGCCCTCGCCTCACCCCGCCAGGATCTGCTCCAATTTCGCCGCCAGCTCGTCGATCGTGAACGGCTTGGCGAGCAGGTACGTCTCCGGATCAAGCACCCCATTGTGCACGATCGCGTTCCTCGAATACCCGGTCGTGTAGAGCACCTTCAGCCCGGGTCGCATCGCGCGCGCCCGGTCGGCGAGTTCGCGTCCCGTCATTCCCGGCATCACCACGTCGGTGAACAGCAGCGCGATCTCCTCTTTCTCGGCAAGAATCTCCAGCGCGTGGCTCGGGCTTTCCGTAGCCAGCACGGCAAAGCCCAGCTCCCGCAACGCCTCCATCGACATCTGCCGCACCGCTGCCTCGTCCTCGACGACAAGCACAAGCTCGCCGCGGGCCGACCGCGGTTCGGGCGAAAGCATTTTCGCTTTGGGCTCGCCGCCCGATTGAATGAGCCGCGGCAGGTAGAGCTTGACCGTCGTCCCGTGGCCGAGCTCGGAGTAAATCTTCACGTGCCCGTGCGACTGCTTGACGAAGCCAAACACCTGACTGAGCCCCAACCCGGTGCCTTTCCCCTGTTCCTTGGTGCTGAAGAACGGCTCGAAGGCCCGGTTCGCCGTTTCCCCGCTCATGCCCACGCCGGAATCGGTGACGGAAATCATCACGTATTGGCCGGGCCGCACATCGGCATGCAGCCTCGCGTATCGATCGTCCAAATCGGTGTTTCGGGTCTCTAGCGTGATCTTGCCGCCGTTCGGCATGGCGTCGCGCGAATTCACGGCGAGGTTCACCAGCGCGTTTTCGACTTGCGTCGGGTCCACGAACACTTTCCACAATCCCCCGGCGAGCACCGTTTCGATCTGAACGCTTTCCGGGATCGTTTGCCTGAGCAGCTCAGACGTCGCGGCGACGACATCGTTGAGGTCAAGCCGTTTCGGATCGAGCGCTTGCCGTCGCGAGAACGAAAGCAAGCGGCTGGTCAGCGTCGCCGCCCGCGCGGCGCCTTCGGCCGCAGCGTCGATCCATTTGATCAGCCCATCTGTCGAATTCGCCTTCAGCCTGCGACGCGCAATGTCCAACGAGCCCATCACGATGGCGAGCATATTGTTGAAGTCGTGCGCGATGCCCCCGGTCAGCTGCCCGATCGCCTCCATTTTCTGGGATTGCCGGAGCTGATCCTCCAGATTTCGCCGTTCGGTGATATCGCGGGCGCTGATGACGACCCGCAGCGGGTGTCCTTCATCCTGGGGCGCCAGCGTCGCCATCGCTTCGATGATCTTTTCGCCCTGGACCCGCTCGTAGCGCAGCGGCGCTCGCGAGGATACAATGTTGGCGAGATGGGCGTTGAGTTCCGTGGCGCCGGGTTCGCCGAGCACTTCCTCGGTCGTGCGCCCGACCACTTCTGATCTTCGTTTGCCGTACAGCGCGAGCGTCGCGGCGTTGACCTCTTCGTAGCGGAATTTCTCGCCCTCCGCCTGCATCATGATCGCGAAGCATTCCGCGGAACTCTCGAAGAAACGTTCGATCAGCGCTCGCGAGGCGCGCAACTCGGCGGTCCGCAACACCAGCCGCTCGTCGAGTTTGTTGAACTCGATCAACAGCAACACCAACAGAACAACCGTCGCGAACAATCCAAACATTCGGCCGCCGTACCAGCCGAGGTCGAAGCGGCTGGCGCCGACGATCGCGCTGAGCATTACGTCGCAGAGCCAAGCCGTCATGACGACCCCCAGCCAAAGATCGAGCGCGCTCGCGCGCAGCCGGGGCAGCAGCAATACGAGCGCGATGACGCAGATCATGCAAATCGCCGGGCTCACGCCCTTCGTGACGAGCATGGAATAGTCGCCGTGCTCGATGATCGGGGTCAGGTAATCCTGGCCAGCCGTCGCAAGGATCACCACGGCCGCGGCCAGCACCGCTGTCGCGGCGATAGCTGCGAGGATAGGCAGCCTGTGACCGGCGGCCCGCGCGTACGGCGCCTGTCGGCGGACGATGGCGAACGCGAGAACCAACGCCGCGAACCCGCCGTGCCAGAAGCAATAGAGCCACGAAGTGGTCTGCGTTCCCGCCCCCAGCAACCCCGAAGCGCTGAAGAGTCCCGGGAATGTCAGCATGTGCGGAACGACGACCAGCGCCTCGTACAAATAGGCGCACGCCAGGATCAGCACCGCATAGGATTTGCTTCGATTGAAGTGCGCGAACAGCAACACGGCGGTGATCAAGTCGCAAACCGCAAGCGAAGACTCATACGCGGGCAGAAAAGCGTCGATCTCGGGAAGCCGCCGGCGCGCCAGCGGCGCCAGGATCGCGAAGGTCACCAACGAGAGCGTCGCCAGGGTGATCGCGCTTAGGAACTCGACATGTCCCGGTTTGACGACGGCAAGATCGCCTTCGCGCAACGGCAATTCCGACATTTGCCGATTTTCCCTCACTGGCAATCGGCGCGTCCCGGTTTGCTCGCGCCTCGCCTCATACGCATTCCCCTGCTGCGTTGTTCAAATGCTTTTTGGAGGTTGCGGTCTCGACGCCGCTCGGCTTCGCCTGACTCGCCCGCCGGGCAAAACCCATCGATCATCGGTGCTTATAGATGAATAGAATTGCCGCCAGCCGCCATTCAAATTTTCGACACTTGTCCACAACTCGCGGAGCATCGGCGTCTTTACACTGCCGCGACGCTGCTCGGGGATAGACGTCGGCCTGGAGGCCGACGCGCCGGTTGGACGATCTCGTCGACTTCAGCTAACAGCGCCGCGACCGGGCGTCGACGCGCCTCGGAGAAGGCTTTGTACATGCTTTGGGTCGCGTTGGCCGTCATGACCGGCCTTGCGATGGCTTTCGCGCTTTGGCCGCTCGCCTTTCGGGCGCGAACCGGCGGCGACGCCCGCGAGGCCGATTTCTACCGCGCGCAGCTCGCGGAGATAGAGCGCGACGTCGAGCGCGGCCAATTGCCGCCGGAGGAAGCCGCCTCCGCCCGCGCCGAAGCAGCGCGCCGGCTGATCGCCGTCAGCCCCGTTGCCGCGCCTGCCGCGCCGACCGGCGCGCTCTGGCGACGCCGGGCGGCGGCGGCCGCGATATTCGTCATCGTCCCCGCGATTTCGCTCGCGCTCTACGCGCGCATCGGCCAGCCGGACATGCCCGACGCGCCGCTCGCCCTCCGCAAGGCCAACCCGAACGATCCCGCCGGATTGGACGCAGCGGTGGCCAAGGTCGAGGCGCATCTGATGCACGCGCCCGACGACCGCCGCGGCTGGGAAGTACTCGCTCCAGTCTACATGCGGATGGGCCGCTTCCCCGACGCGGCCGGCGCCTATCGGCGCCTGCTGGGGCTCGGCGACGATACGCCGCAGGTGCGCGCCAACTATGGCGAGGCGCTGGTCGCGATGTCCGATGGCGTCGTCACCGCGGACGCGCGCGCCGAATTCGAGCGCGCGCCGGACTTGCCGATGGCCAAGTTCTATTCCGCGATGGCGCTCGAACAGGACGGCAAGAAGGACGATGCGCTCGCTGTCTACAAGGCCCTCGCCCCGCAGGCGACGGGCCGCGAGCCCTGGATGGTCGGCCTACACAGACGGCTTGCCGCACTGACCGGCGGCGAGGCGCCCGCCGCCGTCCCTGAGGCGCAGGCAGACTTCCCGCCCGAGCAGCGCAAGATGATCGAGGGCATGGTGCAGGGCCTCGCCGACCGGCTCTCGAAACAAGGCGGCAGCGCCGAGGAATGGGCGCGCCTCATTCGCGCCTATTCCGTGCTGCATGAGCCCGACAAGGCGCGCGATGCGCTAGCTTCCGCGCGCAAAGCGCTCGGCGCCAACGCCGATATCGACACGCTGGCGCACGAACTCGGAATCCAGGGATGACCCGCAAACAGCTGCAACTCGCGTTCATCGGCGGCGCGCTCGTCGTCATGGGGGCGGCGGTTGGGCTCATGCTGTACGGTTTCAAGGACAGCGTCGCGTTGTTCATGAGCCCGACCGATATCGTCGAGAAGGACGTCGCGCCGGGCGCGCGACTGCGCGTCGGCGGACTGGTCACCAACGGCTCGGCCACCAAAACGGCGGAGATGCTGACCTTCTCGGTGACCGACGGCGCCCATCAACTCGCCGTCGATTGCGCAGGCGAATGCTTCGCTTCCGTGCCGGACCTGTTTCGCGAAGGCCAAGGCGTCGTCGCCGAAGGCGTGCTGGATTCCGCGCATCATTTGCGCGCCGACACGATTCTCGCCAAACATGACGAGCGCTACATGCCGCGCGAGGTCGTCGAGGCCTTGAAGAAGCAGGGGCGCTGGCAGGAGGGCCAATGATCGTCGAGGCCGGACATTTCGCACTGACCTTGGCGCTGGCGCTGAGCCTCATCCAGTTCGCCGTGCCGTTCTGGGGCGCGCGGCGAAACGATCCGACCTTGATGGGCGTGGCGGACGCAACCGCGCTCGGGCAGTTGCTATTCGTCGGCGCCGCCTTCGCCGCGCTCGCCGAGGCGCATCTCGCTTCAGACTTCTCTGTGCTCAATGTCGCCGAGAATTCACACAGCGCCATGCCCGCGATCTACAAATTCTCCGGCGTCTGGGGCAATCACGAAGGCTCGATGCTGCTGTGGTCGTTGATCCTGGCGTTGTTCGGCGCCTTGGTCGCAACGACCGGCGGCGGGCTGCCGCAACGCCTGCGCGCCGACGCGCTGGCGATTCAGGGCCTGATCGGCGCCGCGTTCCTCGCCTTCCTGCTGTTCACGTCGGACCCGTTCGAGCGCCTCAACCCCGCGCCGTTCGAGGGACGCGATCTGAACCCGATCCTGCAGGACCCTGGCCTCGCGATCCATCCGCCGATGCTCTACGTCGGCTATGTCGGCTTCTCGATCGTGTTCTCGTTCGCCGCCGCGGCGCTGATCGAAGGCCGGATCGACGCGGCCTGGGCGCGGTTCGTTCGTCCCTACACGCTGGTCGCCTGGAGCTTTCTCACGCTCGGCATCGCGATGGGTTCCTACTGGGCCTATTACACGCTGGGCTGGGGCGGCTTCTGGTTCTGGGACCCGGTGGAGAACGCCTCGCTGATGCCCTGGCTTGCCGGCACCGCGTTCCTGCATTCGGTCGCCGTGATGGAAAAGCGCGACGCGCTAAAGGTCTGGTCGATCTTTCTCGCCATCCTCGCTTTCTCGTTCTCGCTGCTCGGCACGTTTCTGGTGCGCTCCGGCGTGCTGACGTCGGTGCATGCGTTCGCCAGCGACCCGAAGCGCGGCGTGTTCATCCTGATGATCCTCGGCTTCTTCATCGCCGGCTCGCTGGCGCTGTTTGCCTGGCGCGCGCCGGTGCTCAAACAAGGCGGCCTGTTCGCGCCGGTCTCGCGCGAAGGCGCGCTGGTGGTCAACAATCTGTTCCTGACGAGCGCCTGTGCGAGCGTGCTGGTCGGCACGCTGTATCCGCTCGCCCTGGAGCAGGTGACGGGCGCGAAAATCTCGGTCGGCGCGCCGTTCTTCAACATGAGCTGCGGCGTGCTGTTGTTGGCGGCCGCGTTCCTGACGCCGTTCGGCTATTCGCTGGCCTGGAAGCGAGGAGATCTGCTCGGGGTCGTGCAGCGGCTGACCGTGGCGATGGCGGGCGGCGTGGCGACCTTGGTTGGGTTGTTGGCGGCCACCAAGGGCGGCCCGGTGCTTGCGCCCATCGCCGCGGCGCTGGCTATTTTTGTCATGCTCGGCGCGATCAGCGAAGTTGTCGCCAGAGCCTTCCGCGGCCGCCCAAGCGGGCCCATCGCGCTGAGCCGGGCGCTCGGCTTTCGGCTCTCGTTCTGGGGCGGAACGTTCGCGCATTTCGGCGTCGGCGTGGTTTTGCTGGGCTTGTCGGCGACCGGGTTCGGCTCTGAGACGATCGTCTCGATGCGGCCAGGCGAGCCAGCCGAGGTTGGTCCCTATCGCGTGACCTACGAACGGTTGCTGGCGCGGCCGGGGCCGAACTATCAGGAGACCGTCGCGCGGATAAATGTTTCGCTGAACGGCGCGCCGGTGACGACGCTCGAGCCGACGCGTCGCAATTTCGGCGCGCGCAAAATGTCGACGACGGAGGCCGGCATCGCCACGCTGTGGCTCGGGCAGCTTTACATCTCGATAGCCGATCCCGCCGCCGACGGCTCGCTGCCCGTGCGAGCTTACTGGAAGCCGCTGGTGACGTTGATCTGGCTCGGGGCGGTGCTGATGGCCTTCGGCGGCGCGCTCTCGTTGGCCGACCGACGCCTGCGCATCGGCGCCCCGGTGCGGGCGCGCAACGCCGCGAAGGCGGTGACGGCTTGAGACCAAGGCCATCGATTGAGGGACGGCAAGCCATCAGGATCGAGCTCAATTCCCTCCCCCCTTGCAGGGGAGGGTCAGGGAGGGGGGCGGTCCGAGTTGGACGCAAGTTTTTTCGGAGGGGGCGGCGCTCGCGACTACCCCCCACCCCGGCCCTCCCCCACAAGGGGGGAGGGAGACGGCGAGCGCCGCTGCGCTCCGTTTCCCTTCAATCGATGGCCATGGGCATGAGACAGCTCCGCCTCGCCCTGCTGGCGTTGTGCATAGCCGGGCCAGCGCTTGCGGTGCAGCCGAGCGAGATGCTGAAAGACCCCGAACTGGAGGCGCGTGCGCGCGCGCTATCTTCTGAGCTGCGCTGTCTTGTTTGTCAGAACGAATCGATCGACGATTCCGACGCTGATCTCGCGCGCGACATCCGCGTGCTGATCCGCGAGCGCATCACCAAGGGCGAGAGCAATGGCCAAGTCAGGGATTTCCTGGTCTCGCGTTATGGCGATTTCATCCTGCTGAAACCGCCGTTCAAGCTTTCCACCGCGTTGCTTTGGTTCACGCCGCCACTGGCGTTGCTGCTCGGCGGCCTGGCAATCTGGACCGCGAGCCGGCGCCGTCCCCCACCGCCCACGCCGCTGACGGCGGAAGAGGAGCGGCGGCTGGCGGAGTTGGGGGAGAACAGGGTTGGTTGATGCGCGATTTCAGGGCGGATCGCGCGGAGGCTCGCCGCCGTTCCGATAAACGCTCTTGTAGCCAGTTGATGGCTTTGGCTACTCTTTCTCCACACAAGCTCTTGATTGCCGAAGCGGCGACGGTTAAATTGTAGCCACTTTTGTGAAAATGGCTACAATGAATTCCATTGTCGAGCTGCCTGTCGCTATCCAAACGATTTATGCCGACCTCGTGCAGCGCGCCTTGTGGCAAGAATTGAAAGAGCGTGGCTCGTCCTGGCGATCGAAGGCGCAGGCAAGTCTCGCCGAGTTACCCGGATGGGTGGCGCAGGCGCTCGGTGAAGCGCCAACACCGCGCGGACTTATCACACGTCCAAATTCGCCACGTTGAGCGCGTTCTCCTGGATGAACTCGCGCCGCGGCTCAACAACATCCCCCATCAGCTTGACGAAGATATCATCCGCGTCGTCGACCTCGCGGATCTTCACCTGCAGCAACGAGCGCGCCTCGCGGTCGAGCGTCGTCTCCCAGAGCTGATCCTTGTTCATCTCGCCGAGACCCTTGTAGCGCTGCGCCGTCACGCCTTTGCGCCCGGCTGCGTTGACCGCCTCCAGCAGCTCCGACGGCCCAGACACCGCCATCTCGTCGCCGCGCCGCACGAACGCCGCCGGTCCCGAGAACGCCTCGCTCAGCAAGCGCGAATGCTCGTCGAGCCGGCGCGCCTCGAGCGAGCCGAGCAACCCTGAAATCGAGCGTGATCGCCTGCCGCACGCCGCGCAATTCGCGGGTCAGCACATAGCCGCCGTTCTCTGTTCGACCCGACCAACCGCGCTCCGTCTCCTCGGCGATCGCATTCATCCGCTCGGCAAGCGCCAGCGCACGCGTCGGCCCCGCCTCGTCATCCGCCGTCGCCAGAGGGCGCAACGCGCCCATCAGCGCCGCCTGCTCAACCGCCGCCCGGTCGTAGCGCGAGTGCAACTGCCGCAACAGCCGCTGCGAAGCGCGCGCCTCTTCGACCAAAGCCGCGAGGTCCGGACCCGCGCGCTGCTCGCCGCTATGCAGCCTCAGCATCGCGCCTTCGAGCCCCTGTCCAACCAGATAATCCTCGAGCGCCCGCTCGTCCTTCAAATATTGCTCCGACTGCCCGCGTTTAACTTTAAACAGCGGCGGCTGCGCGATGTAGAGATGGCCGGCGCTCGATCACCGCGCGCATCTGCCGGTAGAAGAACGTCAGCAGCAACGTGCGAATGTGCGAGCCGTCGACGTCGGCGTCGGTCATGATGATGATCTTGTGGTAGCGCAGCTTGTCGAGGTTGAAATCCTCGCGCCCGATGCCGGTGCCGAGTGCGGTGATCAGCGTGCCGACCTGCTCGCTGCCTAGCATCTTGTCGAAACGCGCCCGCTCGACGTTCAAAATCTTGCCGCGCAACGGCAGCACCGCTTGGAACTCGCGGTTGCGCCCCTGCTTGGCCGTGCCGCCGGCCGAAGTCGCCCTCGACGATGAAGATCTCCGACTTCGAGGGATCGCGCTCCTGGCAATCCGCGAGTTTTCCGGGCAGGCTCGCGATATCGAGCACGCCCTTGCGGCGCGTCAGTTCGCGCGCCTTGCGCGCCGCCTCGCGCGCCTGCGCCGCCTCGAACACTTTTGAGGTGATGATCTTGGCTTCCGACGGGTTCTCCTCGAACCATTGCCCGAGCCGCTCGTTGACCAACCCCTCGACAACCGGCCGCACTTCGGAGGAAACAAGCTTGTCCTTGGTCTGCGAAGAAAACTTCGGGTCGGGGCATTTGACTGAAAGCACGCAGGTCAGCCCCTCGCGGCAATCATCGCCGGTGACGTCGACCTTCTCCTTCTTCGACAATCCCGAGCGCTCGATATAGCCCGTCACCTGCCGCGTCAGCGCGCTTCTGAGCCCAATCAGATGCGTGCCGCCATCGCGTTGCGGGATGTTGTTGGTGAACGGCAGCACGCTCTCGTGATAGCTGTCGTTCCACCACAGCGCGACCTCGACGCTGATATGCTCTCTTTCGCCGTGGATGAGGATCGGCTTGTTGAGCAGCGGCGACTTGGCGCGGTCGAGATAGCGCACGAACGCCTCGAGACCGCCCTCGTAGTAAAGGTCCTCGCGTTTCGGGCTCGCGGGGCGCGCATCGGTCAGCACGATGTGCACGCCGGAATTGAGGAAGGCCAGTTCGCGCAGGCGGTGCTCGATGGTCTCGTAGTCGAACTCGACCATCGTGAACGTCTCGGACGAGGGCGTGAAGGTCACCTCGGTGCCTCGCTTGGGGCGACCGTTCACCTCAGGCGCCGGGCCGACAACCTTCAAAGGCGCCACCACGTCGCCATGCGCGAATTCGACGTAGTGCTCCAAACTGTCGCGCCAGATGGTGAGCTTCAGCACGGTCGACAGCGCGTTGACGACGGAAACGCCGACGCCATGCAAGCCGCCGGACACTTTGTACGAATTCTGATCGAATTTTCCGCCGGCGTGCAGTTGGGTCATGATGACCTCCGCGGCGGAAATCTGCTCCTCGTCGTGGATCCCTGTGGGAATGCCGCGGCCGTCGTCGGTGACCGTGCAAGAGCCGTCGGCGTTGAGGGTGACCGTCACAAGCTTGGCGTGTCCGGCGAGCGCCTCGTCTATCGCGTTGTCGACGACCTCATAGACCATGTGGTGCAGGCCCGAGCCGTCATCGGTGTCGCCGATGTACATGCCCGGACGCTTGCGCACGGCGTCGAGGCCGCGCAGCACTTTGATCGAGTCGGCGCCATAGGATTCGGGTTCGGGGAGGATCTCGTCCGTCAAGACTCGCGGCTTCCGGTTGAAGGGGGGTCGCGCACGCGCGCGCGATGATTCGTAAGGTGTTCTCCAGTATACCCGTTTCAAGAGGCGAATGGCGAACTTTCCGCTCTCGCCAACGCTAAATTTCGCTTCCTCCGCAACGCTTTCCTGTGAACAATACCGCTTGGTGATTCGGCCCTCTAAAATGAGCTGAAGTTTGCGAGACGAACTGAACGAACCCCTCGGGCAGCGGCCGCCTTCGCCGCCGCTTGGGGCTCGCCTGCGTCCCTACCTGGTGTGGGCCTCGCGCCTCGCGGTGGTCGTGGTGGCGGGCGGCGCCGCTGCGCTCTATTGGCGCGGCTTGCCGCCGCCGGCGGGACAGGTGGCGAGCATACCGTTCGCCGAGGTGAAGACGGTGGTCGAGACGCCGGTTCCGACGCCGAGCGCCACGGTCGCTCAGGCGGCGAAGGTGTTTCCGCCGGCGGCCGACGGCGGCGTTTCCGTGGTGCGCAACGGCGAGGTTACGCCCGCGCGCAGCTCCTCGCCGCAAATCATCGACGTCGCCCAAGCCCTTGGCAATCGCGCCACGCTTGCCGCTGCGGATCGCCGGCTGGTGGAAAGCTCGAAATCCGGGCCGCTGCCGCGCGTGGCCCCCGATGGCGCGCGCCCGGCCGACGTCTACGCGCGACCCTTCGCCGAGACGCCGAGCAATCGCGGCGCGCCGCGCATCGCGATTTTCGTTGGCGGCCTCGGGCTCGACGCCGAGAGCACTCGCGCCGCCATTTCCCGGCTGCCCGCCGCGGTGTCGCTGGGTATCGCCCCCTACGGCGCCGACCTCCCCGACGTCGCAACCCGCGCCCGCGCGAGCGGTCACGAAATCTGGCTGCAAGCCCCCATGGAGGCCGTGGTCGGCGACAATCCCGGCCCACACACCCTGACCACGAGCGCAAGCGAGGCCGATAACAAGGATTCTCTGCACTGGTTCATGGGCCGGTTTCAGGGCTACGTAGGGGTCGTCAACTACCTGGGGTCAAAATTGACCGCCAACTCGACCGCCTTTACCCCCATTCTCGCCGAAATCGGGCGGCGCGGGCTGCTCTACCTGGACGACGGCACCTCTGCGCTCAGCAAAGCCGACGAGTTGGCGCCTGGCGTCGATCTAAAGGCGGGTCGGGCCGACCTCATAGCGGACGCTACTCCCAGCGCCGGCGCCATTGATTCGGCGCTTGCCGCTGCGGAAGATATGGCCCGGCGTCGGGGCGCGGTGATCGTCGTCGCAAGCGCCCTGCCGATCAGCCTCGATCACGTCGCGCGCTGGGCCGCTGCGCTGGAGGGCAAGGGATTTGCCCTCGCGCCGGTTTCGGCGTTGACGGCGGCGCGGCCCGACCGCGCCGCGCGCGCCCCCTGATCGGCATGCCGCCGCATCCCGGTTACCGGCCCTGCGCCGGCGTCGCGCTCGTCAATAGCGGCGGCGACGTATTCATCGGCCGCCGCAAGCGGGAGCGCAACGTCGCCCTCTCCGCCGGCCGCGAATGGCAGATGCCGCAGGGCGGAATCGATCCGGGCGAAGACCCGGTCGTGGCCGCTCGCCGCGAGCTTTTCGAGGAGACCAACGTGAGCTCGGCGACGCTCATCGCCGAGGCCCCGGAGTGGCTGGCCTACGATCTGCCGGAGGGGGCGCGCGGCCGCTTCGGCGGGCGTTATCGCGGACAGACGCAGAAGTGGTTCCTGCTCCGCTTCGACGGCGAGGAGACCGAGATCGACATACACCGTCCGGCTGGCGGCGCGCATCCGCCGGAGTTCGCCAAGTGGCGCTGGGAGCGCTGGGAGGCACTGGCCGACATCGTCGTACCCTTCAAGCGCGAGGTCTACGTCCAAGTCGTCGCCTGGTTCGAACCGATTGCCAGGGCTCAGCGGCCGGCTTGAATTTCCCGCGCGGCCTCGATTTCGAACTCGTCGAGACGACGGCGGATACGGTGTTCGGACATTTGCGGATCGACGTTTTCGAGCGCTTTGGCCAGCTCGGCGACGAGCGACCCGTCGTCGGGGGTAACAACCTGCCCTTCGACCAGCGCCGCGACGTAGTCCTCCCGGGCTTGGCCGGAAAGGCCCAGCTTATCGGCGGCCCAATCGCCTAACCTCCGATTGCGCCGCGCGCGCGCCTTGAAGCGAAGCTCGTCTTGCAAGGTAAAGGCGCGCTCGAAACCTTCCTCCCGCTTATCGAAGCTACTCATGATCCCGAGCTCCTTCGTGTTCTTTGTGCCTCCTTCGTGTCTTGGTGGTGAAAGGGTTCACCACCAAGACACGCAGGAGGCACAAAGGACATGATGTAAACCTCGTTTCGGGCGAATGTTTGCGGCTTGATCCGACGCGCCCGCATGATAACTCGTCTGCCTCCACGCAGAGGATCGCTGCTTGACCGCCGAGGCTACAGATATTTCGAAGATGCCGTTCGAGGCGGCGCTCGCCGAGCTCGAAGGCATCGTCGACCGGCTCGAAAAGGGAAACGTAGCGCTGGAGGAATCAATCTCGCTCTACGAGCGCGGCGAGGCGCTGAAGGCGCGCTGCGAGGCGCTGCTGAAGGACGCGGAGATGCGCATCGAGAAGATCGCGCTTGGGGCCGACGGCAAGCCAAAGGGGGTCGTGCCGCTGGATGAGAAGTAGCGCGCCGGCGGCATTCCCGATCCCATCAGGGTTTCCTGACGCCTTCGAGCATGGCGGCGCCGATTTCCCCTGAGGATGGCCAGTGTCCGCGCGATGCGCCAGCATGCTCGACATACTTGGCGAGATCGGCGGGATCAGGCTGGACCGGCTTACCATCTTCCAGGAACAGCAAACCCTCTTTGCCGGCCGGCATCGCGCGCGCGAACGCGTCCGCTTCGTCGAGCAGACCTTTCAGTCGCCGCGATACAGCGCCCGCGTCTACCGGCGTGGTCATCACGAGGTCCGCATATTCGTCGGCGCGGTAGCGTGCGCTGCGGCGGATTTCGGCAATCAGGCTCTCCGGTGAGAAGCCGGGATCTTTGGCGACGGCGGCCCAAACAACCGCGCCGAGCGGCAAATAGGTGTCATGTATGTAGAGCAGATCGAGCACGTCGCGTGGTTCGCGCCTTCCGCCAGCGGCCAGCGCTTTATTGGTCGCAATATCGATGACGCTCAGGCGCCACCCGAACAGATCGTCGCGGATCAACGGGAAGAATCGGAAATCGCTGTCGGCAACCCATTCGAGCTTCGTACTCTCACCGCCCTGGCGGACGGTAGCCGAATGCATGGAGGGTCCGCGTCGCAACCATTCGATCGAATAGCCGTGTTGATTGAGTAAAGCGGTGTCGGCGAGCGCGGCCGTCTCAGCCTTTTCGGCGCGTCCATGAAATATGTCGATGTCGCCGGAAAAGCGGGGCCCCGTCCGGTGTAACGGAGTGGAGCCTGCGACGTAGCTATCCGGATCGCGATGTCCAGATAGGAGCCGAAGGATTTCGCTTTGCAGATCAGAGAGCGGCACGGCATTTCGCCTCGATCTCAACCGCCAAAGCCCGCGCGCGCAGGTTCCCCTCCGTGCGGAGAGCCTCGGCCACCGTCAAAACTTGCGTGACGGTCGGCCGTTCGAGCGGCTTTCGGCTCCACAAGGCGCTGCTCCCAAACTCGGCGAAGGCGCGGCGATAGAGTCGCGCGATCTCTTCCGGCGCCAACCGGCCGGCGCCGAGATCTTTGAGTTGTTCAAGGCTTCGCAGGGCCGGCATTTGCAAACTGCCATCGAATACGTCGCATGATAGCCCACCTCGGGCCGCGGGGCGAGCGCGCGGCTCCGCCCACGCCGGATCTTCACTCCGCCGCCGCCTTCAGCGACAGCCCGCGCGTCAGCAGCGCGCGCAGCGGCGCGGGTTTCACCGGCTTGTTGAGCAGCGCCACGTCCGCCAGGGCGCAGGCCTCGCGAACCTCGACGCTGCGGTCGGCGGTAGCCAGAATCGCCGGGATCGTCCCTACCCTCGCGCGAACCGCGGCGATGGCGGCGAGCCCGTCGCCGTCGTCAAGGTGATAGTCGGCGATCACGACATCCGGCGGCGGGTCGAGCTGAGCCAGGCTTTCCTCGACCCCGCCGGCGGTCACGACGTCGCACCCCCATTTGCCGATCAACGTACGCATGCCCTCGAGCACCCGCGGTTCGTTGTCGATGGCGAGCACCCGCAAGCCAACCAGCGGATCGCGAGATCGGGGCTGGCGCCGCTTCTGGCGAACTCGCCGACGCCGCGCGGCTGAGCGGCGCCTCGACGCTGAACACTGAGCCGCGTCCATGCTCGGACCGCAAGCCGATCGGGTGATCGAGCACGCGTCCCAACCGCTGCACGATCGAGAGCCCAAGCCCGAGCCCGCGCGCGACCTTCGCGCCCTGATCGAGCCGATGGAACTCGTCGAACACGCGCCCGCGTTTGGACTCGGGGATCCCGAGGCCGGTATCCCATACCTCCACGCGCACCGTGCCGCCGCGCCGTCGCGCGCCGATCAGAACTCCGCCTTTCGGCGTGTATTTGATCGCGTTCGAGACGAAGTTCTGCAACAGCCGCCGCATCAGTCGCCGATCGGAGCGAAGGGCGAGGTCGGTCCGGACGAATTTCAGCTTCAATCCCTTCGTACGCGCCATCGGCGCGAATTCGATCTCCAACTGCCTGAACATCTCATTCAACGAAACGTCGCCGATCTCTGGACGCGTTGCGCCCGCGTCGAGCCTGGAGATATCGAGCAGCGCACCCAAGATCTCCTCGACCGCCTCCAACGAAGCGTCGACGTTGCGCGCGAGCGTGGCGCGCTCTTCGGCCGGCGCGTCGGGCGCCGTCTCGACAAGCGAACTCGCATAGAGCCTCGCCGCGTTCAGCGGCTGCAACAGATCGTGGCCGGCGGCGGCAAGGAAGCGCGTCTTCGATTGATTGGCCTCCTCCGCCAGTGTTTTCGCCCGCGCAAGTTCCTGGTTGAGCCGTTCGAGCTCCGCGGTCCGCTCGGCGACGCGCCGCTCCAGGCTTTCGTTGGCCGCCGCCAACTCCTCCTCGAACGCCGCTGTTTCCGATATATCGGCGTAGGTCGTGACGATGCCGCCGTCCGGCAGCCTTGCCGAACGCACCTCCAGCACCCGTTGCGAAGGATGCAGCCGAAGCCGCGTCGGCTCGTCGCGGTCAAGCAGGGCGGTAATCCGTTCGGCGATGAAATCGTCGGATGCGCCCGGCCCATAAACACCGCGCGCGGCGTTGAACCGCACGATCGCGTCGAGCCCAAAACCCTCTCGCAGCATCGATGTCGGCAGTTCGAACAGTTCGGCGAAGGCGCGGTTCCAGGCCACCAGCGCGAGGTTGGCGTCGAACACGCTGATGCCTTGTCGCGCATGGTCGAGCGCGTGCTGCAAGGTGTCGCGGCTCGACTGCATCGCCGCCGAGGCGTCGTCGAGCATCTTCAGCGCGGTTTCGCCCGCCATGGCGCGGCGGCGCAACAGCAGCGAAAGCACCAGCCGCGAGGTCGAGGCGCCGATGACAGGCGAAAGCAGATGCTCCGCATGGCGTATGAGGATCGCGTCGGCCTCATCGCCAGAATGTTTTTCGAGACCGCGTTCGGCCAGCAAAGCTTCGAATGAGCGCCGCGCCCGCGCGGCGCCGAGGAAACGCGCGACCGTCGCTTCGATGTCGCCGACCGTCGCCGAGGCGCGCCAAAGCCGGAACGCCTGGGATTTCGCCAGCGGACCGTCGCCGACGAAGGCCGCGGCTTGCGTGCGCTCGAGCAGCGTTGGTTGACGCATCAGCGATACAACAACGAAGGCGAGTATGTTGAGGCCGAGCGCAAGCACGGCGCCGCCAACGAAGGGTGAGGACGAGAATGCGACCAGCGCGGCGGGGCGCGCCCAGGCGAAGCCCAAGGGACCTTCCTTCAGCACCAGCCGCAGCGTCTCGTCGGCGGCCAGCGAGGGAATCAACAACAGATAAACCCAAGCCACGGACCCGACGATCATGCCCGCCGCCGCGCCGCCCGCTGTGCCACGCCGCCATAGCAAGCCGCCGAGAAAGGCCGGGGCGATCTGCGCGACCGCCGCGAACGACAGCAGGCCGATCGCGGCGAGCGCGGCGTCGCTGGCGAAGCGCGCGTAGACGTAGCCTAGCGCGAGCACCGCAAGGATCGCCGCGCGGCGCACAAACAGCACCCAGGTCCCGATCTCGCCCGCCGCGGCGCGCGCCTGCGCACGGGGGCGGCGCAGCAGGATCGGCATCACCAGATCGTTGGAGATGGTGATCGCCAGCGCGACGCTCTCCACCACCACCATGGCGGTCGCGGCGGAGATGCCGCCAATCATCGTCGTCAGCGCCAGAAACGGCGCGCCCGGCGTTCAGCGGCAGCGCGAGCACCGTCAGATCGCGATCGAAGCCTCCCATGGGGAATTTCGCCAGGCCGGCGACGGCCAGCGGCAGCACGAAGACGTTGATTGCGATCAGATAGATGGGAAACAACCAAGCCGCGGCGCGGACGTCCCTAGGGTCGCGCGTTCTCGACGATGGTCACGTGAAATTGGCGCGGCAGCAACAGCGCCGCGCTCGCCGAGAGGATCGTGCCGATGATCCAACCCGCGGGGTCAGGGGAAGCACCGATTTTGTCGGCGATCTCAGGCTGCCGCGCGACCTCGGAGAGCGCGCCGAAACCGCCGAAGATGTGAACCGCGAACAAGCCGACCGCGAGAAAGGCGACCAGCTTGACGATCAATTCGGCGGCGACCGCCAGCATCAGGCCGTCCTGCCGCTCCGCCGGATTGAGCCGTCGCGTGCCGAAGGCCATGGCGAACAGGGCCAGGATGAGGGTAGCGGCGAGCGAGAAGGCGGGCGAGGGCGCCGGCGGCGTCAGCCGGCCATGCTCGAAGGACTCGACGACCAGCAGCATGGTCTGCGTGATCGCCTTCAGTTGCAGCGCCATATAGGGCGCGGCGGCCATCAGCGCGATGAAGGCGGCTAGCGCCGCGACCAGCTGCGACTTGCCATAGCGGGCGGAAACGAAGTCGGCGACCGTCGTCAGATTTTGCGCGCGCGCCAGTTCGACGATGCGTCGGACGAGCCTGTGGCCGAAGCCGATGACGAGGATCGGGCCGATGTAGATTGGCAGGAAATCGATGCCATGCGCGGAGGCGAGCCCGACCGAACCGTAGTAGGTCCAGGAGGTGCAGTAGACGGCGAGACTCAGCGCATAGACCAGCGCACGGCGCCGGCCGATCAGAAACGCGCGGCCGCCATGGTCGCCCCAATAGGCCAGCGCGAACAGCACCAGCACATAGCCGATCGCGGCGGCGAAGACGGTGGTTCCGTTCAGCATGGGACGCCGATTAGGCGCCTATGCTAATGGGGTTGCAAGTCTCATAGCGCCGCCGCCCTGTAGACGCGGTCGTTGACCGCGTTTCGCCTGCCGCACGCGCCTCTTCCTGCAAGTTCTCTGCAAGCCGAACCACCGCGGTCGGCGACCGCGGCTACATGGGCGCCCGCCTCTAAAGCCCGCCCTTCTCGCGGATGAACGCGATCACCGCCTCGACCCCGTCCCCCGTCTTCATGTTGCTCATCACGAACGGGCGCGTCTTGCGCATGCGGGCGGCGTCGCGCGCCATCACTTCAAGGGACGCGCCGACATAAGGCGCCAAGTCGGTCTTGTTGATGATCAGCAGGTCTGAGCGCGTTACGCCGGGGCCGCCTTTGCGCGGGATTTTCTCGCCGCCCGAAACGTCGATCACGTAGATCGTCAAATCCGCCAGCTCCGGCGAAAACGTCGCCGCCAGATTGTCGCCGCCGGACTCGATGAGGATCAGATCGAGAGCGGGGAAGCGCTTGCGCATCTCGTCGACCGCGGCGAGGTTGATCGATGCATCCTCGCGGATCGCCGTGTGCGGACAGCCGCCGGTCTCGACGCCGAGGATGCGATCAGGCGAAAGCGCGCCGGCCTCGACGAGGATGCGCTCATCCTCTTTGGTGTAGATGTCGTTGGTGATCGCCGCGACCTCATATGTGTCGCGCAGCCGCTTGCAGAGCTGCTCCATCAGCGCCGTCTTGCCCGAACCGACCGGACCGCCGACACCGACGCGCAAGGGTTGCTTACTCATGAGCGAAACAGCCTCGAATACTGGGTCTCGTGTTTCATCGCCGCGATATCGGAGCGGAATGCGCAAGCCCCGAAGTCTTCCGGATCCTCAAGCAAAGCCCGCGCCGCCATATCGGCGAGGCGCGGCGACAAATGCGCGATCAGTTTCTGCCCGTCGGTCTGCCCGACCACGCTGAGCCGAATCGCCGCCGAGACGAGATTGCCGAACAACGCCTGCGCGAAGGCGGGCGCGGCCGCTTCCAATGCGATGCCGTGCCCTGCTGCGGTGGCGCCGACAGCGACGGGGTAGGCAACGGGTTCTCCCGCCAGCCCTTCGAGCGCCGCGCAGGGCCACGCGGCGCGCGCCGCGGTGACGAAGGCGGTCCCCTGCGCAGTCGTCTCCAGCCGCCGCTCTTGCGATCCGGCTAAAGCGATGGCGAGCGCGTTGACGTCGGCGAGCGCGGTCGGGTCAGCGGCGGCGCGCCAGGCGGCGGCGAACAGGGTGACGTCGAGCCGCGGTGCGCCGTGGTCGGAGAGGTCTTCGAGCCAGGCTGTGAGGGTGGCCGCATCGCGGATGTCGCCGGCCTCCGCCGCCCATTCCAGCCCATGCGAATAGGCATAGGCGCCGACTGGAAACGCCGGCGAAAGCCATACGAACAACGCAAGCATGGTCAAGCGCCAGCCCTGGGACCGCGCGCGTCTCGCGCGCTCGTCCGGCGAAGGCGCCTTGTCCGGAAGAGCGCGCGAGACGCGCGCGGTCCCAGGCGACGCGCTTCGCTAGTGTTTGTGATCATGTTCGGCGTGGTCGTGATCGCGTGATCATGCCCGTGATGGTCATGCCCGTGATGATCATGCGCCTCGTGATCATGCCCGCCATGGTCATGCCCGCCCTTGGCGTAAGCGCCGCCTTCCGGGTTGAACGGCGCTTCGATCCCGAGCACGGTCGCGCCCAAGCCCCGAGCCATCTCCTCGATCACCGCATCGCGGCGAATGCGCAGCGCCTTGCGCGTGAGCTCCACAGGCAGATGCCGATTGCCGAGATGCCAGGCGACCCGGACCAACGCGGCAGGCTCGGAGGCGCGGATTTCCGCCAGAGGCTCCGGCGCCGCAACGACCTCGACGACGCGTCCATCCTCCAGCTTCAGCCCGTCGCCGCCGCGCAGCAGGATCGCCTCTTCGAGATCGAGCAGGAATTCGAGCCCGCGCACGCCTTTCATCGTCACCCGACGCCGATGGCGCTCGTCATAGTCGAGCACGACAGAGTTGGCGGGCTCGTCGGACCAGCCGCCGGCGGGCAACACAGTAGGGGCGCGCAGCATTGTAGGCTCCAGCATCAGCCGCTTTCGTGCAAAGGTCGGCGTGGACGCCGGAGGGTCGGCGTCCACGCCGACCTAGCGCCTCACTCCGTTTCGGAGTCCCCGCCCTTGCCGGCGAGCTTATCGGCGAACAGGCCGATCGTCTTGGCGTAGACGGTCGCGGCGTTCCATTCGAGTATGGCGGCGAAATTCGGCTGCCCCTCGTCCCAGCCCGCGCCGCGCTGCCAGCCATGGGCGTGCAGATAATTGGCGGTCGAGGAAAGCGCGTCGACGGGATTGTGAATGAGATCGCCCTGCCCGTACTTGAGATAGGACGAGGGCATGAACTGCGTCTGCCCGATTTCGCCGGCCCAGGCCCCGCGCATCTCGCTAGGGGAAAGATCGCCGCGCTGGACGATCTTCAAGGCGTCGATCAACTCTTCATGGAATTTTTCGCTGCGCCGGCAGTCATAAGCCAACGTCGCCAGCGCGCTCATCGTCTCGTACTTGCCGGTCGCCGAACCGTAGCCGGTCTCCAGTCCCCAGATCGCGATCAGCACCGCGCCTGGCACACCGTAGCGCTGTTCGATCGTCTGCAGCGGTTCGGCGTAGCGCTTCAACAGGTTACGACCTTTCTTGATGCCATAGGCCGTAATATGCTTCGATGAAAACGTCGCGAAGCTCTGGCCGAAGGCGCGCTGGCCACGATCGTGCGAGATGACGTCCTCGTCATAGGAAACATTGCCGAGCGCCGCTTTCGATGGTCGACCGAGAAATGCCCTGGGACGCCGCTTCCTGTTTGAACTGCTGCAGCCAGCCGTCAAAACCGTCCGCGCCGTGGCCGCAACTCGCCGCCGCGGCGGGCGACGCCGTCATCCAAGCGGCTAGCGCCAGCGCCCCGCAAGCCCCGAGTCCGAACCGCATCGCAATCTCCTTCGCGCCCCTGGAAAGCCCAGGCGCCCCTTTCGTCTACAATTCAGGCCATACGGCGACGTATCGCGGCGATCAAGCCGGCGCGGCCGCGCGCCGCTCCTTCGCCCGCGCGATTTCGTAGATCAAAGCGCCGGAGGTGGTGACGAGGATGATCAGCACCGCGAGCGCGCTGATCGACGGCGTCATGCCCGCCCGCACGCGTCCGGCGAGCACGGTGGTCAGCGTCTTGTCGGCGAGAATGGCGAAGGTCGTCGTATTGTAGTTCTCGAACGACGAGAGAAAAGCGATGACCGCGGCAGAGAACACCGCCGGCCGCAGGAAGGGCAGCAGAATATGCAGGAACACCTGAGTGCGCGAGGCGCCGAGGTCGAGCGCCGCCTCCTCCTGCGCGCGGTCATAGCGCTGCAGGCGGGATAGAAAGATCAGCATGCAATAGGAGGCGATGAACGTCGATTGCCCGAGCGTGGTGAGAAAGAAACCTGTGAACAGCGATTTCGCGCCGGTCCAAGCGGTGACGTCCTTCCAGAAGATGACGGTGGAAATGCCGATGATGACGCCAGGCGTCAGCACCGGCGAGACGACGACGAGATAGTACAGACCGCGGGCGCGCGGGTAGACCTGGGTCATGACGATGGCGCCCGCCAGCCCAAGCGGAACCGACACCACGACCACCAGCAGGCCGATGATGAAGCTGTTCTCGAGCCCAACCATCAGGCTCTCGTCCTCGAACAGTTTCCAGAACCAATCGAGCGTGAACGCCTCGAATGGCCAGACCTGCGGATAGGCCGGCGTGTTGAACGCGGTGACGCCCATCACCGCGAGCGGACCGAACAGGAAGCCGAAGAACAGCAGCAGATAGAAGCCGAGCATCCCCCGATAGACGATCGCGGAGCTCATCGCGCGATCTCCGACAGCGCCACCTTGAAGACGCGCATGACGATCAGCACGAAGGCCATGCAGGTCGCGAGCAGGATCAGCGCATAAGCCGCGCCCTGCGGCCAGTTGAACGCTTGAAAGAAGCGATCGTAGACGATCGGCGTGAACCACAGCGTCTTCGGGCCGCCGAGCACCAGCGGCGCCGCGAGCGCGCCCGCGCACAGCATGAAGACCAGCGTCGCGCCGGAGGCGATGCCGGGCTTGGCGTGCGGCATGACGACAAACAGATGGATGTGCCACCAGGGCGCGCCCAAGTCCCGCGCGGCCTCGACCTGATTGCGGTCGAGCGACTCGATGGCGTTGTAGAGCGGGAACATCATGATCAGCACGTAGGCGTAGGTGAGGCCTGCGTAGAGCGCGACATCCAGGCCGAGGAAATCGATCGGCTCGGTGATGAGCTTCAAGCCCGATCAGCACGCCGTTGATGACGCCGCCGGTGCCGAACAGCACGCGAAACGCAAAGGCGCGCAGGATTTCGTTGATCCAATACGGCACGACCAGCAGCAACATCAGCCGGGTAACGAATTTCGGCCGCGCGACCTGCGCCATATAGTAGGCGAGCGGATAGCAGATCGCGAAATTGACGATGGTGATGATCACCGAGACGAAGATGGTGATCCAGAAAGCGTGCAGGTGAGTGTCGTTCCAGTGGCTGGTGTCGTCGGGCGAGCCGAACAGGAAATAGCGATAGTTGGCGAGCGTATAGATGTCCTTCGGTCCGCCGCGCTGCGCGGGCGGCAGTTTGGGATGGAACGAGTAGTCGACCATGTAGAGCTGCGGCAGCACGATCAACACAAGCGCCCAGACGCCGACGGCGAGGATGAGGAAGGTCGCTACCGGGGCGCCGTTGCGGGTGAAAAAATTGGGTTCGGCCGCAGCGCCGGCGCGGCGGCGCTCGATGGCGGCGGCCAACACGAAGGCGAGGGCGAGGACGAGGGGCCCGAGAAAGATCGCGTAGGTCGTATAGACGTTGCTCACGACGCTGCTCGGCCGTGTTTGATTGATCCGCGCCGGCGCCGAGATCCGCCTCCCCCCTTGTGAGGGAGGGCCGGGAGGGGGGTAGCCGCAGGCGGAGCGCTTTCCGGCGACCCACGTCAAAGCCGAACCGCCCCCCTCCCCAGCCCTCCCCCACGAGGGGGGAGGGGGCGGCCAGCCGTCGATCAGACCTCAGCGGCATGTCTCACCCCGCATTGCGCAGCACGATCGCATCCGCCGGCTCATAGCCGACCGCGATCTCCGCGCCCGGCGTCAGCGCATGCGCGCCGAGATCGCGTCCGAGCGACATGGTGAGCTTGTGGCCATCACCGGCCCGCAAGCCGACATGGGTGAGGTGTCCTTCGAACGCTGTATCAGTAACCCGCGCGGCGATGCCCGCATCCGCTGGCCGCAACCGCTCCGGCCGGATGAACAGCGTCGCCGGCGCGCCCAGCGAAAGGTCACCGGCGTGGCGGCCCTTCAACGTCCCGAGCGGCGTATCTATTTCAGCAAAACCGTCGACGATCCCGCAGACGCTGCCCGTCACGCCATTGTTCTCGCCGACGAACGACGCCACGAACGGCGTCGCGGGACGATCGTAGATCGTCCGTCCGTCGCCAACCTGCTCGACCCTACCCTGGTTCATCACCGCGACGCGGTCCGACATGGTCAGCGCTTCGCCCTGATCGTGCGTGATGTAGATGAAGGTGATGCCAACCCGCTGCTGGATCGCCCGCAATTCCGCGCGCATGTGCTGGCGCAGCCTGAGGTCGAGCGCCGACAGTGGCTCGTCGAGCAGCAGCACCTGCGGCTCGACGGCGAGCGCCCTGGCGATCGCCACGCGCTGCTTCTGTCCGCCGGAGAGTTCGCTGATCTTTTTGTCGCCCATGCCAGGCAGCGCGACGAGCGCGAGCAGGTCGTCGGCCTTGCGCCGACGATCCTTGCCGGAAGCGCCGCGCACGCGGAGCCCGTAGCCGATATTCTCCGCCACGCTCATCAGCGGGAACAACGCGAGGTTCTGGAAAATCAGCGCGGTCGGGCGTTTGTTCGCCCCAACGCCCGCCATGTCGCGTCCGCCGATGCGCACCGCGCCCTCGGTTGGATCGAGAAAGCCGGAGACCATGCGAAGCAGCGTCGTCTTGCCGCAGCCGGAGGGGCCGAGGATCGAGAAGAATTCGCCGCCGGCGATCTTCAAGGACACGTTCTTGACGGCGAGGAAATCGCCGAAGCGGATCGTGACGTTTTCGATATCGATATCGGCGCTCATGCGGGAAAAGGCGTCCGTTCAAACAAACGGAGCGTCGCAAACTCGGCGCCAAACAAGCCGCCCTCGACGTCATGCCCGGGCTTGTCCCGGGTATCCACGCCGTGACGTGGGCGGTCGATATCAGAACGGCGACGCTCGCGTTTGAACCAAAGCGGATCGCGAGCCTGCACGAGCCGTGCGCGCACCGACGTGGATGGCCGGGACAGGCCCGGCCATGACGGCGAAGGCGCGGTGTTCAAGACCGCAAGCCGAGAGGCATCAAGCCGCCTTGAACTTCTCCGCATACTGCCCGCGCAGATCCGCGAACCACGTCGGCTCGACGGGGCGCCACCACATATTGTCGATCGACTTGCCGGGATAGGCCTCGTTGAAAATCCCGCGCGCCTTTTCGGAAAGCAACTTGTCCGCGCCGATCGCCGAGGGATTGTAACCGGAGTTTTCCGCCGCGTTCGCGGAGGCCTGGGTAGTGTGCGTATATTTGAGCCACTCGTAGGCCTGATCGATGTTCTTGGCGCCCTTGACGATCGCGAAGCCGTCGACCCAACCAATCGCGCCCTCCTTCGGCGCCTGATAAGAGACCGGCTCGGCCGCTTTCTTCATCGAAATCGCCGGCCCGTCCCAAGTCTGGCCGATCACCACGCCGTTGGTCTTGAAGCCCGATTTGGTATTGTCGGCCGAATCCCAGAATTGTTTGATCCAAGGCTTGTGCGCCACGGCGAACTTGAGCAGTTCGTCGTAAACCTTCTTCATCGAAGCCTCGTCCTTATAAGTATCGAGCATGCGGTTGGTCGGCAGCTTGCCCGTCCCGTCGAGCCACAGGCCGACGCCGAGCAGCAGCGAATGCGGCCGCCCCTGCACCTTGCCCTTGTACTCATCGTTCCACAGCGTGCCGAACGAAAGCTCCTCTGGCTTGATGTTGGTCAGATCATTACGCCAAGAAATTGCCTCGGTGCCCCAGACATGCGGCACGTGGTAAAGCTTACCGTCCCAGGTCCAGTACTTGGTTGACGCCGCGAGCAAGCCGGGCACGATGACGCTAGTCGGATCGAACTTGGCGATGTCGATCGGCTGCAGGACATCGATGTCCTTGAACTGTGGCGCACGGTCGTGCGTGGGCTGGCAGACATCGAAACCTTCGCCGCCGGTGGCCTGCAGCTTGTTGATCTGCTCCTCGTTCTGCGAGAACGGCGTCGAATTGACCTTGATGCCCGTCGCCTTCTCGAAATCCGGGATCACCGGGTTGGGCAGTTCGTCGTCCCAGTTGAGAATGTTCAGAGAGCCCGAAGAAGAGAGCGCGCTGGAGACGATGGCTGGCGCCGCCACCAGGGCTGCGCCGAGCGCGGTCGCCCCTTTGAGCACCGAACGCCGCGAGAATTGCGATAGAAACAGACTGTGAGTTCGAACGATACATGGACACCCCTCCGACCGCCGGGACGCCACACGCGGGGCGAACCCTAGAGCCGCCGAAGTTGCCACAGGCCTCAGCCGCGCACAATAGCCTATCGATTCAGTCGATTTATTCGGCGCCCCGCGCGGAAAACAGGCATTATGTCATAACGCCGTCACTTGGGGCTGCATGGGGGGCAAGGGGTGGTTGATCAGGATAAGTTCTTCAACGCGCAGGTTTCCTACGACGCCGACTACGATCCACGCTTCGCGCCGCGCTTCGCGGAGATCGCGACGTTCATGCGCGCACCGCACCAGCTCGACCTCAACGGTCTCGACATCGGCATCGCGGGTGTTCCCTTCGACGGAGGCGCGACCAACCGAGCGGGCGCGCGGCACGGCCCGCGTGCGGTGCGCGATCTCTCCTCGCTGATGCGCGCGACCCATCACGTTTTTCGGATCAACCCGTTTTCGCTATGCCGCATCGCCGATGTGGGCGACGCGCGGCTCACCTCGCTGTTCGACAACGCCTCCGCCGAAGCCGACCTCGTCGCCTTCTTCAAGCGCTTCGCCGACGCGGGCGTCGCGCCGCTGTCGATCGGCGGCGACCATTCGATCACCTACGCGATCCTCAAGGGGATCGTGCGAAAGGGGCCGGTCGGACTCGTGCATATCGACGCGCACACCGACACGTTGGGGCCGATCCAGGGCGTGCGTTTCCATCACGGCGCGCCGTTCCGCAATGCGATCGAGGACGGTCTGCTCGATCCGAGCCGCATGGTGCAGATCGGCATTCGCGGCGCGCACAACGCTTCCGATGCTTGGGATTACTGCGCGCGAAACGGTATTCGCGTGATCTTTGTCGAGGAATTTGATGCGTTGGGAGTGGCGAAGACGGTTGAGGTCGCCCGCGAGATTGTCGGCGCGGGCCCAACCTACCTTTCCTTCGATATCGACGCGCTCGACCCGTCGATCGCGCCTGGCACCGGCACGCCGGAAGCTGGCGGCCTGACGATGCGTGAAGCGCAGGGATTAGTGCGCGGCATGCGCGGGCTCGACCTGATCGGCGCCGACGTCGTCGAGGTGGCGCCGCCGTTTGATCCAGGAACCAACACGGCGCTTTGTGCGGCGACGATCGCTTATGAGTTGTTGTGTTTGCTCGCGGAGGCGCGCGTCGCGCGCCGGATGTAGCCGCGGTCGTGGACCGCCGTCTTCGTGCGAACGTCCTTATCAGGCAAACATTCGATCACGGCGCCGCCGCGGTCAACGACCGCGGCTACAAATCGGCCGCTTCGTCAAGACCGCATCCTTAGTCCTTCCGGATCATACGCCGGCGCCGCGAGCCGCTTCGCTGGCCTGCGCTCGCCGATGATCTCGATCTCAAAGCCATCACTCGCGTCGGCGTGCGCCTTCTCGATGTATCCCATCGCCAGCGACTGGCCGACGCAATGGCCATAGCCGCCTGACGTCACCCAACCAATCACCTTGCCGTCGCGCCAGATCGGCTCGTCGCCGATCGCATCGGCATCCGCGGCGTCGACCGAGAAAGTCGATAACCGCAGTTTGCCGCCGCTCGCCTTCTCCTCCGCTGCGGCGGCGCGGCCGATGAAATCGTTCTTTTTCAGATCAACGAAGCGACCGAGCCCGGCCTCGTAGGCGCCGTAGATCGGCCGGTACTCGCGGAACCAGGTGCCGAAGCTCTTCTCCAGCCGCATACAGAGCAGCGCGCGCATCCCGAACTCTTTCACGCCGAGCGGCTCGCCGGCCTCCAGCAGCAGCGCATGCAAAGCGCGCTGATATTCCGGCCTGACCCAGATCTCATATCCAAGCTCGCCAGTGAAACTGACGCGCCCAACCAAAGCCGGGATCATGCCGATGTCGACCTTGCGGAACGAAAGGAACGGGTAGGCCTGATTGGAGAGATCGTCGCGAATGAGCTTCTGCATCAACTCGCGCGCCTTCGGCCCGGCAATCGACAGGCCGGGATAGCTCATCGAGGCGCCGCGGCAGATCACGCCGTCAGGGGCGTGGCGCTCAAACCAGCGCAGGTAGTAGGTCTCCGCCGAGAGCGAGCAAATGAGCAGGAACTTCTCCTCGGCCCATCGGCTGATGGTGAAATCGCCGATCAGTTTTCCCTGCTCATTGAGCATCGGCGAAAGCGCGAGCTTGCCGACGGCGGGGATGCGGCCCGCCATCACCTGGTTGAGGAACTCCGCCGCGCGCGGACCCTCAACCTCGATCTTTCCGTAGTTGGAGATTTCAGTCATGCCGACGCCGGCGCGCACCGCGCGGCATTCCTCGCCGACATGCGGATGCGCGTTGGAGCGGCGGAACGTGACGTTCTCGGTCGGCTCAGTTCCCTTCGGCGCGAACCAAAGCGGTTGTTCGAGGCCCTGCGACTCGCCCATCACCGCATTGGCGGCCACCATGCGATCGTAGACGGGCGATGTGCGAAACGGCCGCCCCGCCGGCAGTTCCTCGTTGGGGAAACGAATGCGGAAACGGCGCGAGTAATTCTCACGCACTTTCGCGTTGGTGTAAGCGAGCGTCGCCCAATCGCCGTAGCGCGCGACGTCCATGCCCCAGATGTCGTGGCCGGGATCGCCGTCGATCATCCAGTTCGCCAACGCCAGCCCGACGCCGCCGCCCTGCGAAAAGCCCGCCATCACGCCGCAGGCGACCCAGAAATTCTTCAAGCCCTTGACCGGGCCAATCAACGGATTGCCATCCGGCGCGAAGGTGAACGGTCCATTGACCGTTTTGCGAATGCCCGCCTTACCGAGCGCCGGGAAATGCTCGAACGCCGTCTCCAGGGACGGCGCGATGCGCTCCAGATCGTTGGGCAGCAGGTTCTGTCCAAAATCCCACGGCGTCTCGCGCTCGCTCCAGGGCACGCAGGCCTGCTCATAAGTTCCAATCAACATGCCGCCCCGCTCCTGGCGCATGTAGATCTCGCCCTCGAAATCGATGACGTGGAACTTGTCGACGTTCGGGTCGATGACTTCAGGCAAATCCTCGGTGATCAGATAATGGTGCTCCATCGCCAGAATGGGCAGCTCCAGTCCAACCATGCGCCCGACCTCGCGCGCCCACAGGCCGCCGCAGTTGACGACGTGCTCGGCGTGGATGTTGCCCTTCTCGGTGATCACGTCCCAGGAGCCGTCGGGCCGCGGCTTCAGGTCGACGACGCGGTTGAAGCGCACGATCTCCGCGCCCGCCATCTGCGCGCATTTCGCGTAAGCCTGCGTGACGCCCCAGGGATCGAGATGGCCTTCGACAGGGTCGAACATCGCCCCGACAAAATGTTTCTTCTCGATGAACGGATACATCTTGGCGGCCTCGTCGATCGAGATGATCTCGAGGTTCATGCCGAGATAGCGGCCTCTGGCTTTCGCCATCTTGAGCCAATCAAGCCGCTCCTGCGTGCCGGCAAGATTGAGTCCGCCCGTCACGTGCATGCCGCAGGACACGCCGGAAATTTCCTCAATCTCCTTGTAGAGATTGATTGTATATTGCTGCAACTTGGCGACGTTGGGATCGCCGTTCAGCGTGTGCATGCCGCCGGCGGCGTGCCAGGTCGAGCCGGAGGTGAGCTCGGAGCGTTCGAGCAGCACGAGGTCTTTCCAACCGCCTTTGGTCAGATGATAGGCGACGCTGGCGCCGACGACGCCGCCGCCGATGACGACGACCTGGGCATGCGATTTCATTCTGCAACTCCAGAGGCCAGGGTTTCGCGAGACAATGTCCGTTGTGCGGACGGGACGAGGAAGCCGACGCCGGCCATGGCGATCAGCATCAAAACAGCGAGGCCGAAAAAGGCGGCCGACAGCGACAGCGCGTCGGCGACGAAGCCGGTCAGCAGCGGCGCCGGCGCGCGCGGGAACAGGCCGAAGAACGATACGGCGGAAATGGCGAGGCCCGCGGAAAGGCCCGGCCGCCGCGCCGCCAGCGCAAAGCCACATGGGACGATCGCGCCGGTCCCCACGCCGAGGATGGCGAAGCCGATTACGCTGGCCGTGAAGCCGAGATCGGCCGAGATGAACATCAATCCGCAAGCGGCGACCGCGTAGGAGACCAGCATAAGCGCGCGATCGCTGACAGCGCGACGGACGCGGTCGAGGCCAAAGCGCATCGCCGCCTGGAACGCTGCAAACAACATCGCGCCCGCGCCGGCGTAAGCCGCGAGCGTCGGCGCATCGTGGCGCAACAGCAAGGCGCTCCAGGCCAGCGCGGAGGATTCGCAGACCATCGATACGCCGATCGCCAATCCCAGCGCCGCGAGGCCGGCGTCAATCGCGCGCGGCGCTGCGCCGAGGCCGCCGATGCGCGGCTCGCCTGACGGCTCGTGGATCGCCCTCGCCACGATCATCGCCGCAGCGAGCAGCCCGATTTCGACAATCAAGGCGATCAACCAACCGAGGCCGCGAAACGCCAGATAGCTGCCAAACAATGCGGCCGCCGCCGTGGTTGCGGAGCATAGCGCGTGGAACTGAACGAAGATCGGTTTGCCTAAGCGATGTTCGACCCGCGAGCCCTCCGCATTCATCGCGGAATCAAGCAACCCGGCGAGCGCGCCGAACAGCGCCAGCGCGACGCCGAGCCAGAGCCCGTCGCGTGCTGAGACGAGCAAGGCAAGTGTTGGCCCCATCGCTAAAAGACTGATCAGCAGCGTGCGGCGAATGCCGATCCGCGCGGCGACCGCGCCGGCCGAGGACATCGCGGCAAGGTAGATGACGGTCATCACCGTGAGCGCGAGACCGAAGTTGGTCGCGCTGAGGCCGATGCGCGCGACCACCGCCGCGCTGGCGCCGGCCCAGGCGCCCGCGTTAAGGCCGAACCCGGCGAAGGTGACGGCGATGGCGAGACGAGGCGTGAGACGAAGTTGGGTCATGCGAGAGCGAGGAAATGCAACGCCGGCGCCGCGAACTCCCTCCCCCCTTGTGGGGGAGGGCCGGGGAGGGGGGTAGCCGCAGGCGGCGACCTTTCCGGAGAGTCGCGTCCTAGCCGAACCAACCCCCCTCCCCGACCCTCCCCCACAAGGGGGGAGGGGCGCGGCAAGCGGTCAATCACACGGAGGATGCCCATCCCCACAGCCTCAAAAATCCGTCGGCGCGCCGCCTTCCGCCTTGCGGCGGGCGACAAACGCCTCCAACGCTTCCAACCGCTCCGGCTCGATCGGCGGCGCGACAAACCCCGCGAGCCGCGCCTTGTAGAGCCGCTCGGCCTTGTCGTACGCCGTCGGCGAACCCGCCTCGCGCCAGCTCTCGTAGTTGCGCCAGTCCGAAATCATCGGCGCAAAGAACGCATCGCGATAACGCGTCTGCGTGTGCGCGGCGCCGAAGAAATGCCCGCCCGGCCCCACCTCGCGCATGGCGTCGAGCGCCAGCTCTTCGACGTCCACCTTGGTTGGTCGCAAGAACTCCGCCACCATGTCGAGCAGGTCGGCGTCGAGCAGCATCTTCTCAAACGAGGCCTGCAAGCCGCCCTCCATCCAACCAGCCGCGTGCATCATCAGATTGACGCCGCCCATGATCGAGCCCCATAGCGAGAACACGCTCTCATAGGCCGCCTGTGCGTCCAGCGAATTGGCGGCGTTGGCGTTGGAGGAGCGGTAGGGCAGCCCCAGCCGCCGCGCGAGTTGCCCGCCGATGATCGCGGTCTTCATATATTCCGGCGTCCCGAACGCCGGCGCGCCGGACTTCATGTCGACGTTCGAGGTGAACCCGCCGTAGACGAACGGCGATCCGGCGCGCGCTGTTTGGGCGATCACCAGGCCGGCGAGCGCTTCGGCGTGCTGCTGCGTGAGCGCGCCGGCCAGGGTCACCGGCGCCATCGCGCCGGCGAGCGTGAACGGCGTCAGCACGACGATCTGATTGCGCCGCGCCATCTGCAACACGCCTTCGAGCATGGGCGTATCGAGCCGCAGCGGTGAAGACGAGTTGATGACGGTGAACAACGACGGCTCGCGCTCGAAAGTTTCCTCGTCGATCCCGCGCGCGATGCGGGCCATCTCCATGCCGTCGACGATCCGTTCGCGTCCCAGGGAGTACGCGTGGATCGGCTTGTCCGACAGCGTCAGCATATCAAACAGCGCCGTCAGATGACGCGTGGAGGCGTGGATGTCGACGGGTTCGACGGGATATCCGCCCCACACATGCACGGCGTCGAGCGTCTGTCCGAGCCGTATGAAATTCTGAAAGTCTTTGTGATTGCCGGGCCGCCGTCCGCCCTCTCGGTCGAAAGAGTTGGGCGTCGAGGCGACCGAACAGAAGGCGACATGAGCGCCGCCGATCTCGACATTACGCTCTGGGTTGCGGGCGTGCAGCGTGAAGCTCTTTGGCGCCAGCCCGATCTTGGATTCGATGAGCGCCGGATCGAAACGCACCCGATCCGAGCGCGGATCGACGTCGGCGCCGGCGTCCTTCAGCAGCGCCTTGGCCTCGGCGTGCATGATGTCCATGCCGATCTCGCCGAGCACCTGCAGCGCGGCCTGGTGGATCGATTCGAGTTCGTCGCGCGAGACCAGTTCCACCGGAGGAAACAGCAGCCGAGGCTGCGGCTTGCGCTCGGCAGGTTTGCTTGCGCGTTCCGGCGCGCGCCGGCGGCGGCGCGGCTGATCCTCGCCCGAGGCTTCGTTCGACATGGCGCTTGGGTCTCGCTCTCGGTACCCGGCGACGATAGCCTCAGCCGGCCCGCCGCGCCATGCGCGAAAATGGCATCGGGATATGCCGCGCCCTGTAGCCGCGGTCGCCGACCGCGGTCTCACCGAGATCGTCTCTATCCGGATAGGGACGTGCGTCCCGCGACCGCGGTCAGCGACCGCGGCTACATCGCCCTATTTCGCGACGACCTTCGCGGGGTGGCCCGCCGCCTCCTCCAGCCGCGGCCGGTCCGCAGCGAAGCGCGCGATCAGCCAGGAGCGAAACAGCGCCACCGCCTCGTTGCTCAAATCCTCGGGATGGGTGGTCAGATAATAGCCGTAGCCTTCGTCGAGATAGAGATCGAAGGGGCGCGCGAGCCGACCGGCCTTGATATCTTCGTCGTAGAGGATCGGGTCGACCAGCGCGAGCCCGTCGCCCATCATCGCGTATTGCACCGAAAGCTGCTGCGTGTCGAACACCAGGCCGCGATCGACCGCAAGGTCGGGACGGCCGATCGAACGCGCCAGCATCTCCCAGAACATATGTCGCGGCTTGTCCTCAAGCTTCAGGTGCAACAGGTCGCAGGAGGAGATGAACTTGGCGGGATCGGTGTGATCCACCGTCAGCAACAGCTTTGGGCTGCAGACGATCGTCGTGCGCGCCATCCAGAGCAGATCGTGGATCGCATCGGTGACGCGCGGTTCGGTGTAGACGATGGCGATATCGATATCCCCATCGGTTTCCGGACCGCTGGTCGGCTTGGAGACGACCTCCAATGTGATGCCGGGATTCTCCGCGCGGAAGTCACGCAAGATGGGAATGGCGAGCCGATGCGCGAAGGAGGTCGGCAGCGCGACCTTCAGCACCCGCTTTGGCCGCCCCTTCTCTTTGATCACCTCGCCGAGCGCCTGATCGATGCGATCGAAAGACTTCGACACCACCGGCAGGATATGACGCCCCGCCTCCGTCAATACGAGCTGTTGCGGGCGGCGTTCAAACAAGGCGACGCCGAGGAAATTTTCCAGCACGATCACATGCCGGCTGACCGCGCTCTGCGCGACGGTCAGCGAGTTGGCGGCCGCGGTGAAGCTGAGGTGTTGGCCCGCGGCTTCGAACGCGCGCAATGCATTAAGCGGCAACCATTTGCGATCCATTTTCCGTCCCTTCGTAGGACGCGCTTGCGATCAGCCGATCCGGGTCGCGGCGAGCCGGTCCTCCGCCAATTCAAAGCCCATGCCAGGCTTCTCCGTCAGCACGATTTGACCTGAGGAGTCAACGCGCAGAGGTTCTTGTGTCAGGAAATCGCGACGGTCGAGGTCCCATTCCGGCGGATCGTAGGGAAATTCAAGGAACGGCGCATCGCACAAGCCTGCTGTCAGATGCGCGTTCGCGGCGACGCCCATCCCGTTGGTCCAGGTGTGCGGCGTGAACACCAGATTGTGCTCCTGAGCCATCGACGCGACGCGTCGAAGCCCGGTGATGCCGCCGACCAGCGCGGCGTCGGGCTGCAGGATGTCGAGACAGCCTTCGGTTATCAGATCGCGAAATTCGTAAAGCTCGCGGGTCATCTCGCCGCCGGCGATGCGGATGTCGACGCGATCGCGCAATCGCCGCATCCCCTCGCGATCCGCGCGATGCAGCGGCTCCTCCATCCAGTAGACGCCGACGCGCTCCAACTCGCGCGCGACCTGCAGCGCATCCTTCAGCGACCATGAGGGATAGGCGTCCCAGGACATGCGCCAGCCTTGGTTGCAGTCGACCATCAGATCGAGCTTGTCGCCAACGCGGGCGCGCACGGCTTCCAGAGCCTTTACATCGTCGCGCCAGTCGCCGCGGTGGAAGCGGATCTTGAGTGCGGGAAAGCCCGCGGCCAGATAGCGCTCGGCGGCGTCGGCGAGTTCGCTCGGGCCGCGCAGCGTGCCCGAGGAGGCGTAGGCTTTCACGCGATCAGATAGGCCGCCGAGCAGCTTCCAGACCGGCTGGCCGGTCAGCTTGCCCGCGAGATCCCACAGCGCCAGATCGAGCGGCCAGCAGCGGCCCCAGTGAAAGCTGATGTTGTTGAGGATGCGCCAGTGACGCTCGATCGCGAGCGCGTCCTGGCCGACGAACAGATGCTCGTGGCCAGCGAACCCCAGCATCATGTCGCCGGAGCCAACGCCGGTGACGCCGAGATCGGTGTGCACGCGGACGACCGCGGCATCGAAGGTTGTGCGAGGCTGCGTGTCCCAGCTGGCGCGAAAGGGCGGATCGAGCGGCAACCGGTGGCGGGTGATCTCGATGCCGGTGATGAAGGCTTTGGGGGCTTTGTCGAGGACGGCGAAGGGCATGGGAGAACTCTGAGCAACTAAATCGATATGCGTTGAACGTCAGTTTCACTGAAGTCATCGCCTTTGAAGAGCAACGGCGCGTTCAGGCTTTTAGCGAGCGCATAGGCAGCGCAGAGGTGTCACGCGGCGGTCTTGAGTGCGCCGCGTCAGACTTTCCCGCCGTTTCCTCAAGCGCAAGCCGAATTGCATCCTCGAGAGAAACCCCTCGAACGACAGCGAGCCGCTTGGCGGCGGCCTCAACCTCAGGAGGCAGATTGATCATGCTCGTAAGGTATCCGGTATCGCCACAAGAATTTACTGAGCCGGGGCGCTACTCGCGCAGCGACAACCCAAGGGTCTCCGCGTATTCGTCCAACTCGGCGTTACCGGCGGCTGCGGTGTCGCGAGCGCGCGCGTAGGCGCGCAGGAGCGTCGAATCGTCGATGTCGAACAGCGTCGCCAGACGCAGCAGCGTGTGCAGATCGACGTCGCCGAACAGCGCGCGCAGGTGCGAGCCTTCACCCTCACCGGTTGACAGCAAGCGCGGCAGGTCTTCGCGCGCGACGGGAACAGTGCTCGCGTTCTCGATCGCGTTGAGCGCTACGAGAGAGGCATCGAAGACCTTGGTCATGGCGACCCCGCGAGGATTTTCGCAGCTTCTTCGAACATCGTTGATGGCAGGTCGATGAAGTCGCCAATCGCCGAGATGTCCGTCGTTATGGCCTCTCGCGATAGGCCGTTCAGCGCCTTCAAACGCCGCAACTGCTCGCCGCGGCGAGGCGACGAAGCGGCAACCGCGCGTAGTGCAGCGTCTGGGTCTGCGCGAAACACGGCGACCAGATCGAAGACATCGCGCGGCTTCAACAATCCGGCGCGAAAGTACAATTTCTTCGCCAGGATCTCCTCAGTGGTTTCGAGCGGCAGTGACCATCCCGCGAATTCGAGCGTTTCGCTTGGAGCGCTACCCGTCACGCCGCCGGCCACGACGAAGTCAATGTCGCCGTCCGGCAGAACGAGCTTCAGCGAATTGGCTTGCTCGGAATAGCCGGTCGCTAGCGCGGCGACGCTGTCGTTGAGGCGCGGCGTCAATAGACCTAGCCATTGCGCGTCGTGCAGGAACAGATCGATGTCCTTGGACAGGCGATGATGCAGCCGCATCATCAACACGGTTCCCCCACCGAGCACGACGTCGGGAGCGCCAAATCCTCGTTCACGCAGGCCGTCGAGCACGCCGAGCGCGGCGGAAAGCAAGGGTTTCCAGGCGTCCTCGTTCAACGATCGCGAGCCTCGGGACCCGGCCGTTACCGCGCCGGCCGTCTCACCGATAATCGATCCAGATCGTCTTGTAGTCCATATATTTGTCGATGGCGTGGGGCGAGCGGTCTCGCCCAAATCCAGATTGCTTGAAGCCACCGAACGGCGTGGCCATCGAGGAGCGGTCGAAGGTGTTGACCCACACCGTTCCCGCACGGATCGACCGCGAGAGCCGATGCGCCGCCCGCATGTCGTTGGTCCACACCGCCGCGCCGAGGCCGTAGATCGAGTCGTTGGCGAGCCGGATCGCTTCCGCCTCATCCTGGAACGGAATCACGACGACCACCGGCCCGAAAATCTCCTCCTGCGCGATCCGCATGTCGTTGCGCGCTTCGTCGAGGATCGTCGGCTCGACATAGAAGCCGCCGGTTTCCGTCATCGTCTGCTTGCCGCCGAGCGCGATCTTCGCGCCTTCCTTCACACCGATGTCGATGTAACCGAGCACGCGCTGCATATGGTTCTTTTCAATCAAGGCGCCCAGTTGTGAGGACGCCTCGAACGGGTGGCCGAGCGGGATTTGCGTGCGCTGCACCTCGGCGATCGCCGCCACCAGATCGGCGCGGATTGACGCATGCGCCAGCACGCGCGAGCCGGCGTGGCAGGTCTCGCCTTGATTGTAGAAGATGCCCCAGGCGATCGCCTCCGCCGCCTTGCGCAGATCCGCGTCGGGCATCACGACATGCGGCGACTTTCCGCCGCACTCCAGCGAGACGCGCTTCATGTTGCTCTGACCGGCGTAGACCATCATCAACTTGCCGACCTCGGTCGAGCCGGTGAAACTCACCATGTCGACGTCATTGTGAAGCGCCAGCGCCTTGCCGGCCTTCTCGCCGAAGCCGGGCACGACATTCAACACGCCATCAGGCAAGCCCGCCTCCGAGGCGAGGCGCGCCAGCAGCAGCGAGGCGAGCGAGGATTGTTCGGCCGGCTTCAGCACGACGGAATTGCCGGCGAGCAGCGCCGGGCCGATCTTCCAGGCGGCGATGATCAGCGGGTAGTTCCACGGCACGATCGCGCCGATGACGCCGAGCGGTTCCCGGCGCAGCATCGCCACCTCGTCCGGCCCTGCGGCGGGGGCGATTTCGTCAACCAGCTTGTCGGCGAATTCCGCATAGTACTGGATGCAGTTGGCGCAGAAGGGGACATCGACGTTGAACGAATTGGCGATCGGCTTGCCGACGTCGAGCGTCTCCAACAGCGCGATTTCGTCGGTGTGCTCGCGGATGAGTTCCGCGAAGCGCAGCAGCACTTTCTTCTTGTGCTGCGGCTCCGCGTCGCGCCACACGCCTGCCTCGAAACTGCGACGCGCCGCAGCGACGGCGCGGTCGATGTCAGCCGCCGCGCCGCTCGCGACATCGGCGAACGCGCGTCCGTCCACCGGCGATATGCGCGCAAAGCTCTCGCCGGACGCCGAGGCGACGTAGGCGCCGTCGATGAACGCGCGCCCTTCGGGTTTCAGCGTCGCAGCGCGGGCGAGCCAGGCGGCTTTGGAGTTCGGGCGATCGAGCATGGGGAGGTCTCTTTGTTGACGGCTATGTGACAATATCGTCCCGTCAAAAGCGACGCGCACTCGCGCTCGGCAAGGGGATTTTTGGAATGCCGGGATGACCTGCGGGCATGGCGCGAAACGAATTGCAGGCCAGGCGCCCTATGTAGCCGCGGTCGTTGACCGCGGTTGCAGTGTGAGCGTCGCGATCAAACAGACATTCGATCTCGGCGCCACCGCGGTCAACGACCGCGGCTACAAAGCGCCCTCAGCGCGTCGGCACCGGCGTTTCGCCGCGATAATCATAGAAGCCGCGCTGTGTCTTGCGGCCGAGCCAGCCGGCCTCGACATATTTCACCAGCAGCGGACACGGCCGGTATTTGGAATCCGCCAACCCCTCGTGCAGCACCTGCATGACCGCAAGACAGGTGTCGAGCCCGATGAAATCGGCGAGTTGCAGCGGCCCCATCGGATGATTGGCGCCGAGCCGCATCGCGGTATCAATCGAATCGACCGAACCCACGCCTTCATACAGCGTGTAGATCGCCTCGTTGATCATCGGCAGCAGGATGCGATTGACGATGAACGCCGGAAAATCCTCCGACATCGTCGCGATCTTGCCGAGCTTCGTCACAAACTGTTTGGCCGCCTCGTATGTGTCGTCGCGCGTCGCAATGCCGCGGATCAGCTCGACGAGCTGCATGCGCGGCACGGGGTTCATGAAATGGATGCCGATGAACCGCTCAGGATTGGTCGTCACCGACGCAAGCCGGGTGATCGAGATCGACGAAGTGTTTGAGGCGATGATCGCGTCGGCCTTCACAAACGGACGGAGGTTCTGAAAAATCCGCCGCTTGGTCTCTTCATTCTCGGAAGCGGCCTCGATGATCATGTCGCACGTGCCGAGATCCTCGAGCTTCGAGGCGACGCCAATTCGATCGAGCACGCCAACGCGGGTGGCCTCGTCCATCTGGCCTTTCGCCACTTGGCGCGCCAACAGGCCGTTGATCGTGGCGAGCGCGGCGTTGAGCCGCTCCTCCGCCACGTCGTTGAGCCGCACGTCGAAATCCTGACTGCGCGCACACCAGCGCGATGCCAGAGCCCATTTGCCCGGCGCCGATGATCCCGACCTTTTCGATATTCATCTTGGCGCTTCCCGAACTCACGGCTCGGCCCCGCTGGGCCGACACGTCTACTTGCCGATCTTGGTCAATTCGGCGGTCAGCTCCGGAAGCGCCGTATAGAGATCGGCGACGAGCCCGTAGTCGGCCACTTGGAAGATCGGCGCCTCTTCATCCTTGTTGATCGCAACGATGACTTTCGAATCCTTCATACCGGCCAGATGCTGAATGGCGCCTGAAATTCCGACGGCAATGTAAAGATCGGGCGCGACAACCTTGCCGGTCTGTCCGACCTGCCAATCGTTCGGCGCGTAGCCGGCATCGACAGCAGCGCGCGAGGCGCCCATCGCGGCGCCGAGCTTGTCGGCAACCGGCTCGATGTAGGTCTTGAAGTTCTCGGCCTTCTGCATCGCGCGGCCGCCGGAAATGATGATTTTCGCGCTGGTCAGCTCCGGCCGGTCGGATTTCGCCAGACGCCTCGCCGGCGAAGGTCGATATCCCAGGATCGGCCGCCGCCGCCGACAGGCTCGATCGGCGCCGTCGCGCCGCCCTCGGCGGTCGCCGCGAAACGACGCGGTGCGGACGGTGGCGATGATTTTCGGGTCCGTTGATTCGACAGTCTGGATCGCGTTGCCGGCGTAGATCGGGCGCTCGAAGCTTTTCGGACCAAGCACCTTGGTGATGTCCGAGAGCTGCATCACGTCGAGAAGCGCCGCCGCGCGAGGCAGCGCATTTTTCGAGAACGGGCTCGAAGCCGCGAGGATCGCGTCATATTCGGGGGCCAGCGACACCAACAGTGCGGCCAGCGGCTCGGCGAGGCCATGCGCGTAGAGCGCATTGTCGGCGACACGCACCTTCGCGACTCCGGCGAGTTTCGCTGCAGCCTCGGCCGCGGCGCCGACGTTCTCACCGGAGATGAGCACATCGACTGGCGCGCCCAGTTGCACCGCGGCGGTGAGCGCGCGGGCGCAGATGTCGGCGAGATGGCCGCCGGCGACTTCGCCGAGAAGCAGCGTTGTCATATTCAGATTACTCCCGCTTCCTCGCGAAGTTTCGAGACCAGTTCCGCCACGGTCTTGACCTTGACGCCGGCCTTGCGCCCGCCCGGCTCCGACGTCTTCAGCACTTTTACGCGCGGAGCGACGTCGACGCCGTAATCCTCGGGCTTTTTCTGGTCGATCGGCTTCTTTTTCGCCTTCATGATGTTGGGCAGCGAGGCGTAGCGCGGCTCGTTGAGCCGTAGATCGGTGGTGACGATCGCCGGCAGTTTCAGCGAAACGGTCTGCATGCCGCCGTCAACTTCGCGGGTGACATCGACCTTGCCGTCGCCGACGACGACCTTGGAGGCGAAAGTGCCCTGCGGCAGACCTGTGAGCGCGGCCAGCATCTGCCCGGTCTGGTTGCAATCGTCGTCGATCGCCTGCTTGCCGAGGATGACGAGCCCGGGCTGCTCGGCCGCGACGACGCCCTTCAACAGTTTGGCCACGGCGAGCGGCTCGACGATGCCGTCGACCGTGATGAGGATGCCGCGGTCGGCGCCCATCGCGAGCGCGGTGCGGATGGTCTCGCCCGCTTGCGTCGGCCCGATCGAGACGATGATGACCTCGGTCGCCTTGCCGGCTTCCTTCTGACGAAGCGCCTCCTCGACGGCGATCTCGTCGAACGGGTTCATCGACATCTTGATGTTGGCGAGTTCGACGCCCGATCCATCGGGCTTCAGGCGGATTTTGACGTTGTAATCGACAACCCGCTTGACGGGCACGAGAATCTTCATGGGAAGCGAAACTCCGAGCGCGGCGCGACGGCGCGGCGAAGGCCAGTTGCGGCAACGCGTGAACCCCTAATGGGGGGTGTCGCCCAAGTCAACGCGGCGAAAGGTGCGAGGGTTTTAGTGGGGCTCCGACGGACTCATGTCAAGCCGCTGCTCGATGCGCCGGACGCGTTCATCGAGCTCTGAATAGAGCATGCCGTGGCCGATGGTCGTGGAGTGATATTCCATCACCGAGCGGCGAAGCGACACAAACTGATCATTGACGCGCTTTTCAAGGTTCAAAAGGTCAGAGGCGACATCGGCGCGCAGCGAATGCAGTTCAGAACGAAGATCGCGCCCAGCCCGTCAATCTTTGCGCCAAGGCCGTCCACTCTCGCGTCCATAAGCGGCGCGCATGTCTCGCATCTCTTCGCGCATCTCCCGTAAAAGATGCAGGACGAGATTTTCGGGCTCTGGCATCGAAATGATCTCTATTGCAACTTGCCAATAAAGGTATGCTGGAGGCCGAATTGTCAAGAACCGCAATTGGCTTGAAGACGGCCTGGCCCTAATTCGCCGGATCGTTGCTCGCCTTAACCAGCGGCGGCTTGCCGTGCAGCAGCTGAACGGCGGCGGTGAGCTGGGTATCCTTCGTCGGATCAGGCGGCACGTAAGCGTCGGAGCCGTTCTTCTCCTCGCCGTTCTTCAGATGCCCCTGCAGCGACGCTTCGCCAAGCGACTCGACCTTCCCCTTCAGATCGTCGGGAATGTTCTCCAGCACCTTGTAGTCAGGCTCGATGCCCTTGGCCTGAATGGACCGCCCCGACGGCGTGTAGTACCGCGCCGTCGTCAATTTCAGCGCCCCGTCGTCACCGAGCGGCAGCACCGTCTGCACGGAGCCCTTGCCGAACGAACGCGTGCCGATCAGCGTCGCGCGCTTCAAATCCTGCAACGCGCCGGAGACGATCTCCGAGGCCGAGGCGGAGCCGCCGTTGATCAGCACCACCACCGGCTTGCCTTCGCTCAGATTATAGCCGGGCCGGGCGCTGTACTCCTGATAAAGATCGGCCGTGCGTCCCCGCGTCGAGACGATCTCGCCGTTGTCGATAAAACTGTTCACCACGCGGATCGACTGCGAAAGCAGGCCGCCCGGATTGTTGCGCAAGTCGAGCACGTAGCCGCGGATCTTCGGCGCGCTCCCGTGCAGCTTGATGATCGCCGCCTTCAACGCGTCGTAGGTCTGCTCGTTGAACTGGGTGATGCGGATGTAGCCGATATCGCCGCTCTCGACGCGCGAGCGCACCGGCTGCACGTGGATGATCTCGCGCACGATGTCGAACACCTTGGCGTCCTTCAGGTCGCCGCGCTGCACGGTGATCGCCACATGCGTCTTGGCGATGCCGCGCATCTTGTCGACGGCCTCTTTCAGGGTCATGCCCTTCACCTGAGCGGCGTCGATCTTGATGATCAGATCGCCCGCCAGCACCCCTGCGCGCGCCGCCGGCGTATCGTCGATCGGGCTGACGACCCGCACCAGGCCGTTGTCCTGCATGACCTCGAGCCCGAGGCCGCCGAACTCCTCACCCTTCATGTTGGTCTGGAAATCCTTGAGCGCTTTCGAATCGAGGTAGTTCGAATGCGGGTCGAGCGAGGCGAGCATGCCGTTGATGGCGCCGGCGGTCATTTTCTCGGTGTCCGGCGCCTCGACGTAATTGTCGAGACGCCTTCTCGAACACCAGCTTGTAGAGCGAAAGCCCCTGCGACCCGCCGGGCGTCGCCGCGCTGACGACGCCGGCGACGAGCGCGCCGGAGACGCCCAAAGCCATTCCGATAGCGAGGTAGGGCGCCGCACGCATCATGGCGCTTCCTCAGTTAGACTTCGTCGGCTCTGGCGAAGGCGACGGGTCCACCGTCGGCGCTGCGGCGGGCGCGCGGCTCCGTCTTGGCGGCGTCCACGGCGGCCGGGCTCGGCGTCGCAGCCGGCGCCTCGGCGTGTTTGACGCCATGCAGGAAATCGACCGCCGCGAGCAGCTGCTTGTCGTCCTTCTCTTCGGTCGGCACGTAGGCTTGCGAGCCCGAAGCCTCCTCTTCCGGACCATTCTTCAGATGGCCCTTCAGCGAAGCCTCGCCGAGATTCTCTTCCTTGCCCTTGAGGTCGGCGGGAACGTCCTCCAGCACCAGAATGTCCGGCGTGATTCCCTTGGCCTGGATCGAGCGGCCCGAGGGCGTGTAATAGCGCGCCGTCGTCAAGCGCAACGCGCCGTTGTTGTCGCCGAGCGGCATGATGGTCTGCACGGAGCCTTTGCCGAACGACCGCGTGCCGATCAGCGTCGCGCGCTTATGATCCTGCAAAGCGCCGGCGACGATCTCGGAGGCCGAAGCTGAGCCGCCGTTGATCAGCACCACCACCGGCTTGCCGTCCGACTGATCTTCGCCGGAGCGCGCGCTGAAGCGCTGGGCGTCGTCAGGATTGCGCCCCCGCGTCGAGACGATCTCGCCCTTGTCGACGAACGTGTTCACCACATCGATCGACTGATCGAGCAACCCACCGGGGTTGTTGCGCAGATCGATGATGTAGCCCTTCAACTTGTCAGCGGGGATGTCCGTCTTCAGCTTGTCGAGCGTGGCATGCAGCCCGCTGGCGGTCTTCTCGGTGAACTGCGTGATGCGAATATAGCCGATGTCGCTGGCCTCCACGTGCCCGCGCACCGACTGCACCTCGATGACGGCGCGGACGATCTTGTAGTCTTTCAGATCTTTTTTGGAGCCACGCGCAATCTTCAAGATCACCGCTGAGCTGATCGGACCGCGCATCTTGTCGACCGCTTGATCGAGCGTCATGCCCTGAGTCGTGACACCATCGATCGCCGCGATAACATCCCCGGAGAGCAACCCGGCTTTGGCGGCGGGTGTATCGTCGATCGGCGAGACGATCTTGATGAGCCCGTCCTCCTCCGTCACCTCGATGCCGAGACCGCCAAACTCGCCTTTGGTCGAGCGCTGCATCTCGCGATACGCGTCCGGGTCCATGTAGCTGGTGTGCGGATCCAGCGAGGACAACATGCCGTTGATCGCCGCTTCGACCAGCTTGCCCTCGTCAGGTTTTTCAACGTAATCGTTGCGGACTTTCTCGAAGACATCACCGAACAGATTGAGCTGCCGATAGGTCTCGGCGGCGGTGGCGAATGCGCTAGGGGCTAGGGCCTGCAAGGCTTGCGGGGCCACGAATGTGGCGGCGGCGCCCAGCGCGACGCCCATCGCAAGATAAGAAACCTTTCGAATCATCCTCGGGCCTTTTCCAGGTTCGATTTCGCCCACCAGGGGTTGGGATCGATGACGGCGTCGTTCTTTCTCAGTTCGATATAGAGAACAGGTTGCGTGGCGCCAATACCAGGAGTTGCGGCATGCGCAGCCCCCATCGCCGCCACCGGCTCGCCCGCCAGAACGAATTGCCCGACAGCGACCTGGATACGCTCCATGCCCGCTAACACCAAATAATATCCTTCGCCCGCATTGAGTATCAAGAGTTGTCCATAGGATCGATACGGACCGGCATACGCTACCCACGCGTCAATTGGCGTCGAAACCGTGGCGCCTTCGGGCGCCGCGATCGAAACGCCCTTTTCCTGACCGCCAAAGCCGTCGGGATCGCCGAAATTCTTCGTCGGCGCGCCCACAACCGGATAAGCCACACGACCTTTCAAATCAGAGAACGGCGTCGCGGGTTTTAGCCTAGCAAGATCGCCGCCACGCGCGGCGGCGCGACTCTCGACCGCCGCCGCGGCGGCTCGATCCGCCGCTTCCGCAGCCGCCGCATCGCCATTCATCCGATCGATCAAATCCTTGAGATTGGAAGCTTGTCCCGCGAGCTGCTCGGCGCGCTTGCGCTCGGCGGTTAGCGCGCCTTGCCGATCCGCGAGCGCGCTTTGTCTGGCTGCAACCAGCGCGTCGAGCCGCGCCTTGTCGACCGCCAGGCTCTCCGCGCTGGCCGCTAGCCCATCGCGCTCCTGTGCAATCGCCGACTTCAGTTCGGAGACCTTCGCGAGGTCGCGCGCCATCGAATCGGCTTCCGCCTTGATGTCGCCGATCAGGCCGTTGAGCACGCTGGCTGCGCGCACAGCCGCCGCCATGTCATCAGGCCGCACCAGCATGGCCGGCGGGGGATTGCGCGTCATGCGCTGCAAGCCAGCGAGCAGACTGGCGAGCCGGTCGCGTCGCTCGCCGATTGAAAACTCCAGCGCCGCTTGGTCAGCATTGGCCTTGTTGAGCCGCGTCGTCGCTTCCGCGCGGTCAGATTCGGTCTTTTGGATCTTCGCGGTTGTCTCCACGAGCGCTTGATTGAGCCTCGCACGGTCGAGCTTGATCGCCTCGACGTCCGCCTCGATCTTGCGCTGCTCCTCCTCGGAGGCCTTCAGATTGGTTTCGACGCCGCGCAGCTCGATTTCCTTGGTGGCGCGGTCGGGCGCGGCGGTCTCCTGCGCGTGCGTCAGCGAAGCGCCAATTCCCGTAAGGAGCAGGACGACCAGAACAGGCGCGAGACGGGATCGAATTGGCATCAAATGAGGCATCATCGCAGAAACGCGACCAAATTGCGCCCGAGGTCAGGCGCGATGATAGGGGTGGCCGGCCAAAATAGTCAGGCAACGATATAGCTGCTCAGCCGCCATAACCCGGACGAGCTGGTGCGGCCAAGTCATCGCCCCGAAAGCGACGCTGGAGCGGGCGGTGCGCAAGATATCCGGCTGAAGCCCGTCCGGACCGCCGATCATCACGGTATATGAAGTCACGCCGCTGTCTCGCGCGCGTGCAATCTCTTCGGCCCAGGCCGCGCTCGTCTTCGCGGCGCCGCGCTCGTCGAGCGCGCAAATCCAGGCGCCGCTGGGGCGTCGCCTCGATAAGCGACTTGCGTTCGGCCGCGCGCCGCTCGTCCACGCTACGAGCGCGAGACTCCTCGAATTCGCGAAACTGCGGACCGGTAATCCCAACCGACGGCCCTATAGCCGCAGCGCGTTCAGCGTATCGATCGAAAAGCTCGCGCTCAGGTCCGGCCTTGAGACGGCCGACGCAAAGAACGCCGAGCTTCACGTCCCCGTCAGTTCGCCAGCGGCTGCGACTCGGCCGGCCGGTCGGCGCTCCACAGCTTCTCCAGGTTGTAGAACTGGCGGATGTCGGGACGGAAAATGTGGATGATCGCATCGCCCGCGTCGAGCAGGACCCAATCGTTGACCGGCTGGCCCTCGACACGCGGCGCGCGCAGACCCGCATCGCGGCAGGCCCTGACGATCCGATCCGCGATCGCGCCGACATGGGTGCTTGAGCGCCCGGTCGCGACGATCATGAAATCAGCCAAGGTGGTGCGGCCAACGAGTTCGATGCCGACAATGTCCTCGGCTTTCGCGTCCTCAAGGCTAGTCATCACGATTTTGGCGAGGGGACTTTCCAAGGGCGACGGCGCTGGCGCGAGGGGAATCGGGGCTCCGCGTTTCGCTCGAGAGCGTTTCGGGGGGCGTGGGGACTCCTGCGTGAGGCTCAGCGGCGCATCCTTTCGTTCCGCGAGGGCGGTGAACCCAACATGATTCGAAGTTGCGCGGATTACAAGGTTCGCGAGGCCGCAAAGTGAATTTTTGGAGCGTCCGCGTCCACGCCGCCCTGTAGCCGCGGTCGCTGACCGCGGAGGTCGTGAGATCGCGACTTAGTTCAAGCGAGCGCCGATCACGGGGAGGCCGCGGTCAACGACCCATAGGCGCTAACTTATAGATTGCCGATTTATTTCAAAGACTTGATGTCATCCCCGCGAAAGCGGGGATCCAGGGCTGCCGCACGTCGTGTGGCCAACACGTTGAAGCGCACGTCGTGTGGCCCCTGGATCCCCGCTTTCGCGGGGATGACATGCTGGCAAGTTATTCAATATTATCGGAAATTGCTCTAGGTTAGCGCCTATGGGTCAACGACCGCGGCTACATCAGCCGCTCGTCGCATCCCACGGACCGGCAACGGAAAACGCCTCATCCGGCCCCGGCCATGGCGGCATGGTGACAGCCACAAAGCTCAGCGCCGCCCCGGCGCCGGCGCGAAACTGAAACTCCGTCCCGAGCGGAATGGTCAAAGACACACCGGGCTGCACGTCAACGATGCTCGCCTCGCCCCGATACTTCCGCCACACCTCGCCTTCTCCGGCGACGAAATACCAGATCTCCTCGACAGACCGATGCGATACGGCGGCCGAAGTCGCTCCGGCAGACAAAGTGAAATGCGCGAAACTGCCGCCCGGCAAGCGACGCCAGCAGCCGCACCTCGCTCCCGTCAGGCGCGAGTGCGTCAGGCTCAGCGCCCAGCGTTTTGCTTTGCAGCGGCCTTAGCTCGTTTTCGCTGCTCATATCCACCGCCCCCGCAACCACGGGAGCGAATTTGCAGCGGCCTCCGCCGGGTGTCTACGCCCTATCGACCGACCACGGTCCAGGTCCCGCCGCAGCTAGATAGAGAAACACGAAACAGTACAGAAGCGCCGGCTCGCCCATATTGAGCGCGGGAAAAAAGCTGTGCGGGAAGTGAGCCAGGAAATAGCCGACCGCCATGAAACCCGAAAGCACGAAGGCGGCGACCCGCGTCAGCAAACCGACGGTGACAAGCGCGCCGCCAATCAGTTCGATCAGGCCGGTGAAATAAAGCATACCCGCCGGCATCTGGTCGAGACCTGGCAGATGCGGGAAGCCGAGCAGCTTTCCGGTCCCGTGCTCGAGAAACGATAGGCCCGCCATGATGCGAAGCACCGAAAGCAGCATAGGCGCAAAGCGCGCGGGAATAATCCCGAAGTTCATATAAAGCCCCTGTTGTCGAGTTGCCGCCGCGCCGAAGCGCGGCGCGGTCTCGTTTGTTTTAAAGGATCTTCGCGATCTGATCGAAATCGAAGCGCGGGCTGCGCGGGAACAACTTCGAATGGTCGCCGTAGCCGATGTTGATGACAACATTCGACTTCACATGACCTTCAGGGAAAAACGCCGCGTCGACCGCCGCATTGTCGAACCCGGTCATCGGCCCGGTATCGAGCCCGACCGCGCGAAGCGCGATGATCAGATACGCGACCTGCAGCGTGCCGTTCTGGAAGGCGGCGCGCTTGGCGAAAGCCTCGTTGCCCGAGAACCAGGCTTTGGCGTCGGCGTGCGGAAACAGGAACGGCAGATGCTCGTAAAACTTCTCGTCGTAGGCGACGATCGCGTTCACGGGCGCCTCTAGGGTCTTGGCGCGATTGCCTTCGCCCATCGCCGGCGCAAGCTTCGCCCTGGCTTCCGCGGACTTCAGGAAAACGATGCGCATCGGAGATTGATTGGCGCTGGTCGGGCCGATCTTGGCAATGTCGACCGCCTTCTTGAGCAGTTCGTCCGAAACCTCACGGTCTAGAAAACCGTTGTGGGTGCGAGCCTCGGTAAAGATTTGCGCCAATGCGGCGCCGTCGACCGTCTTAGCTTCGTGGACATGCGCGTTCATGGAGAGCCTCGTTTCGCTGCGGTGCGATGCCGCAGGACATGGCTTTGTCCGATCATCTTTGCAATCGACAAAAATGTGTTATCATCCATCGGCGCAGGTGATAGATGATCGATCCACTGACCCTCGACCAGATGCGTGTGCTCGTCGCCGTCGCGGAAACCGGCAGTTTTTCGGCCGCGGCGCGAAAATTGGGACGTGTGCAATCGGCGATCAGCCAGGCGGTCCAGACCATGGAGACCGCCATGCAGCTCCGCCTGTTCGATCGCTCGCACAAGACGCCCTCGCTCACCGACACCGGCGCCGCCGTTTTGGAGGACGCCCGAGCGGTGCTCATGCGCATTCAGACGATGCAGGCGCGGGCGCGCGCCATCCGCGACGATCTCGAGCCGGAGCTGACGCTCGCGGTCGACGCCACCTTTCCGATGCCGTTGCTGATGAAAAGCCTGGAGGCGTTGCGCGAAGCGTTTCCGATGCTGCCGGCGACGCTGTTCACCGAAGCGCTCGGCGGCGCGTTGGAAACTTTGCTGAGCGGCGCGGCGCGGATGGCGATCTATCCGATTCACGGGGGGCCGGGACCCGAAGTGACGGCCGAGTTCCTTGCCCGCGTGGCGCTCGCCCCGGTGGTGGCGGCGGATCACCCGCTGGCTGGCCTCAACCATCCCGCGACCCGAGAAGATCTGGAGGCGCACATCCAGCTCGTGCTGACCGGCCGCAACGCCTACGCCCAGTCGGTGCGCGGCGGAATCGTCAGCCCGCACATCTGGCGCTTCGCCGATCTGGCGACCCGGCTCGAATTCCTGCTGGCTGGCTTTGGCTGGTGCAACATGCCGCTGCACCTGGTTCAGGACCATATCGCCGCCGGTCGGCTGAAGCGGCTGGAGTTGATGCACGCCGAGCCGCCGCCGGAATTCCCGCTCTACGTCGTCAACCTGCGCGAACGCCCGCTCGGCCGCGCCGGCCGCTGGCTGGTGGCCGATTTGCGCGAACGGCTGAAAGGCTGCCCGACCGCATTCCAGTCCGCGCTGGCCGCGGAGTAGGCGCCCGTCTGGGCAGCGCGGCGCCTGTGAATGGCGCGCCCGCCTTGATTGCATCACCGGCCGCGCGCGACGCATGCTGCCGCAAAGGCGCTCCGGTGATTCGTGGTGGCGCCCCGGATCGCAGGGAGTTTCTGCATGGCTAAAGACCCGGTCGCTACGCCGAGGAAACAGCGGCGCAAGGGCAAAGCCAAAGCCGTTCTCGATAAGAAGCCCGTTCAGGGTTGGAACACCAGCGACGAGGACGAACTCGCGATCCGGCGATGGCGCGGCGTTACAGAGGTGCTGGAGGCGATCGCGCTCGACCCCGAGCGCGGTTTCTTCGGCGATTTTCGAGTGCGTTCGTCGAGCGGCGGCGCCTACGAGGTCGAAATACGCGACCTCGCCAAGCCCGCCAATTCCTGCGGCTGCATCGATCATCGCACCAACAGGCTCGGGACGTGCAAACATATCGAAGGCGCGCTGGCGGCGATCGAACGGGGCAAGAAACGTGCGTTCCACGCCGCCGCCGCAATCGGCAGCCCCCGCGCGGAAGTGTTTCTCGACCGGCGCGGCGAAGCCTGCCCTCGCCTGCGATTGTCGGCGGAGACGCCCGAGGCGGTGCGCGCTTGGCTCCAGCCCTGGATCACGGAAACCGGCGTGCTCGTCGAAGACCCCGCCGCCATCGAGGCCCTCGTCGCCGCCGTCGCTCAAGCCCCGGAAGACGTGCGCGCGCATCTTCGTGTGTCCCGCCATTTCGGGCCGTGGATCGCGCGAGCGCGCCGCGCCCGCGCGCGCCTGGAAGCGGCGACCGCCTTCGAGACCGATGTCGCGGCGGGGCTTGCGACGTTCGACCTCCTGAAATTCCCGCTGCTGCCCTATCAGCGCAGCGGCGCGATGCATCTGGCCTTCGGCGAGCGGGCGCTGCTCGCCGACGAAATGGGCCTCGGCAAGACGATCCAGGCGATCGGCGCCTGCGAACTGCTCGCCCGGCGCAAGGGTGTTACGCGCGTGCTGGTGGTGTGCCCGGCCTCGCTGAAAGGCGAGTGGGACGAGCAGATCGCCAAATTCTGCGACCGCGACGCGGAACGTCGTCTTCGGCCCGCGCGCCGAGCGGCTCGCGGCTTATCGACGCGCCGGCCTTCTTCACCATCGTCAACTATGAGCAGGTCGCGAGCGACGTCGAGGAGATCAACGCTCGGCTCCAGCCCGAAATCGTCGTGCTCGACGAAGTCGCAGCGCATCAAGAATTGGCGCACCAAGACCGCGCGGCAGGTGAAGACCCTGAAATCCCCCTACGCGTTCGTGCTGACCGGGACGCCACTGGAAAACCGCATCGACGATCTCTATTCGATCGTCCAATACCTCGATCCGGAGCTGCTCGGCCCACTGTTCCGCTTCAACCGCGACTTCTACGAACTCGACGATCGCGGGCGGCCGGTCAACTACAAGAACCTGTCTGATCTCAGCGCCCGCGTCGCGTCAGTCATGCTGCGGCGGCGCAAGCGCGATGTCGAGAACGAGTTGCCCGGCCGCACGGTGAAGACTTATTTCGTCGCCATGGCGCCAGAGCAGGCCGCGCGCTACGGCGACTACGCGCAGATGGCGATGCGGTTGATCGTCATTGCGCAGCGGCGTCCGCTCCGTCAGGAGGAATTCGACCGGCTCCAACAATATCTGGCCTGCATGCGAATGGTATGCGACACGCCGGCCATCCTCGATCCCGAATGCCGCATCTGCCCAAAACTCGAGGAACTCGAAGGCGTGCTGGGCGATCTGCTGGAAGACCCCGAGCGCAAGATCATCATATTCTCGGAATGGGAGCGGATGCTGCAGCTCGTTCGCGAACTCGTCGCGAAATGGGCGTGGAGGCCGCCTGGCACACCGGGTCCGTGCCCCAGGACCGCCGCCGCGCCGAAATCCACCGTTTCAAAAACGACCCCGCGTGCCGGCTTTTTCTCTCCACCGACAGCGGCGCGACAGGCTTGAACCTGCAAGTCGCGAGCGCCGTCATCAACGTCGATCTGCCCTGGAATCCCGCGCGCTATGAGCAGCGCATCGCGCGCGCGTGGCGCAAGAATCAAACTCGCTCGGTGGCGGTGATCAATTTCGTCGCCGAAGGAACGATCGAACACAACATTCTGCATCTTCTCGGCCAGAAACAGGCGCTCGCCGACGGGGTGCTCGACGGAACGGGCGATCTCTCTGCGATCGGGATGCCGAATGGCCGCGCCGCCTTGATCGAGCGGATGAGCGCGATGATGGCCGAGAAGGCGCCCGCCGCGCCGCGGCTGGTCAGCGCGTCGGAGGCGTTCCTGGAAACGCTGCTGGAGAAGTTCCCCGACCGCGTGCTGCTGGTGGAGGAGAGCCCGCTGCCTGACGGACGCGCGAAACTGATGGTCGTCGTTGGCGATCCGGCGGCCCGAAGCTTCGCGCTAGCCGGCGCGGCGGGCGTTGTGGTCGAGGCGCTCGATCTGGAGACATGGCGGGCGATGCAGCGGCTCGTTTCGTCGGGGCTTCTGCGCTTCGCCGAGGAGCGCGTCGAGTTGCACCGCTCGCCGGAGTTGCCTCGCGAGCCCGCCGAAACAGAGACGCCCGACCGGGCGCGGGCGTCGGTCGTCGAAGCCGAGCGCGCGATGCGTATGGCCGACGCCCTGGCCAAGGGCGGCTGTCCCGAAGAGGCCCCGCCGCTGCTGGCGAAGGCTTTGCGCGCGACCGCACGCGCTCTGTTGGCCGCGCGGGGCGAGCCAGCGCCGGAAACGCCCGCGGACTCGGATTTGCGACGCCTCGTTGAAGCCGGAGCACTGCCGCCGGAGGCGCTCAGCCTGATCGAGGCCGCGAAGGCGCCGTCGACCGACGTTACGCCTTTGTTCGCCGCCGCGAACCGTGTGCTCTCCGCCGTTCGCCGGAATGAGCCGCGGATGATGGCGGCGGAGTGAGCCACAAGTTGACCGATAGCGTGTCTACGATGTAGACACGGCCCTTGGTTATACGACGGGTCAGCCATGCGAACGCTCATCAAGAAATGGGGCAATAGCGCCGCTGTGCGAATCCCCGCCTCGGTCATGTCGGACGCAGCCTTCCAGATCGATCAGTGCGTGGAAGTCCGTGAGGAAAGCGGCCAAATCGTTATCGAACCCGTCCGAACCCCGATTTATGATCTAGACGCGCTGATCGATGAATTGGACCCGTCGGAATTCCCGGAGGAGGCCGACTTTGGCCTGGCGCGGGGCAAAGAAACCTGGTGACCGATGAGTATGCTCCGGACATAGGCGATATCGTTTGGCTCCATTTCGATCCGCAGTCGGGTCACGAGCAAGCGGGGCGGCGGCCCGCTCTGGTTTTGACTCCCGCGAGGTACAATCGCCGTCGCGGAATGATGATTTGCTGTCCGCTGACTACGAAGTTGAAAGCCTATCCATTTCAGACGATCATTGAGGGCGAGCCGCCAAGTGCCGCGCTGGTCGACCAAGTGAAGAGCTTGGACTGGCGGGCGCGAGGCGCAAAGCCCAAGGGGAAGGCCACAAATGCCGAGCTCGCCGAAGTGAGGGCAAAACTGAAAACTTTGCTGTCGCTTTGACAGCAAGTTTCATGACCGCCTCTTTGTCCAATGAATCCAGGGACATTTTCCTGCACCCCTAGGCTCGAATCCCCCATCAGGGCCTAGACGAAGGGAAGCGCGAGACCTTATATTGAAGTCTGCCGAAGACGACCCAACGCGCGTATTCCGCCGCGCGCGGGTGGACGTATCGGTCAAGTTAAAACAGGGTAGGCGGCGCCTATTGGGAGATGAACATGACGGAATCCTGGTCCACCCCGGAAATCTGCGAAGTTAGCGTTGGCATGGAAGTCACCAGCTACTCCTCCGCCGAGATCTGATCTTTCAGATTTCACGCGCGTAACGGCCTGGGTCGTCGGAACGTGCGTTTTCTCGTTTTAGGTTCGGCGGCCGGGGGCGGCTTTCCCCAGTGGAATTGTCTGTGCCCGAACTGTCGTCTCGCATGGGAGCGCGATCCTCGCGCTGAGCGGCGCTCCCAAGCCAGTCTCGCCGTCAGCAAGGACGGCGACAGATGGGTCTTGCTCGGCGCAACGCCGGACTTGCGGCAGCAAATCATCGACGCGCCGGTGCTGCATCCGCGTCGCGCGCCGCGACATTCGCCGATCCATGGCGTGTTTCTTCCCAATGGCGATATCGACAATATCGCGGGCCTGCTCGTCATGCGTGAGATGCAGCCGTTCACCATTTGGGGCTCGGAAACGACGCTTGCCCAGGTGAAGGGCGGGGTGTTCGCCGTTGTGGACGAAAAGATAGCGCCGCGAATCGCAACGGCGCTGGACCAACCGCTCGATACCGGCCTCGGCTTTACTATCACGCCGTTTTCCGTCCCCGGCAAAACGCCGCTCTACCTGGAGCCCACGGACGACGCGGATCTGCAGCTTGGCGTCGAGGGCGAGACGACGGTCGGGCTCGAAATCGTCGGCGATGGCCGGCGGGCCTATTACATCCCCTCCTGCGCCCGCGTCACCCCCGCGCTGCGCGACCGGCTGGAGGGCGCCGATTTGCTGTTCTTCGACGGCACGACCTTCGAGGACGACGAGATGATTCGCGCCGGGCTGTCGCAGAAGACGGCTTGGCGCATGGGCCATTTGGCGATGAACGGCGAGCGCGGTTCGATAGAAGCGCTGGAGGGCGTGCGGATCGGGCGCAAAGTCTACATTCACATCAACAACTCGAACCCGGCGCTTTGCACGCATAGCGCCGAGCGAGCCCGCGTCGAGGCGTCGGGCTGGGAAGTCGCGCGCGACGGCCTCGCCATCGAACTCGCGGCATGAGCGACGCGATCGCCGACGACGCCCGCCCGCGCCTGCCCCGCGGCGTTAGGCTGCGCGAGGACAAGGTTCGCTCGCGTTGGGTGCTGCTGGCGCCCGAGCGGGTGGTCAAGGTCAACCCGATCGCAGTCGAAATCCTCAAACTGTGCGATGGAAGTCGCAGCTTGGGTGAGATCGTCAATGGCCTCGCTCAGCGCTTCAACGCCGAGCCGACGCGAGTCGGCGCCGATGTGCGCACGCTGCTCGCCTCGCTGGCGGAAAAGAGAATGGCCGAGCTATGACCGAAGCCCCTCCCCCGCCTGAAGGCCTGCTCGCCGAGTTGACGCACCGCTGTCCGCTCTCCTGCCCCTATTGCTCCAATCCCGTCGAGCTCGACAGGGCGAACCAGGAGATGAGCACGGCCGATTGGAAGCGCATCTTTTCCGAGGCCGCCGAACTCGGCGTGCTGCATCTACACCTTTCCGGCGGCGAGCCGTGCTCGCGGCGCGATCTGGCTGAACTGGTGGAGCACGCGGCGCGGGTCGGGCTCTACACCAATCTCATCACGTCGGGGATCGGCCTCACGCGCGACTTGTTTGACAAGCTCGTCGCCGCCGGGCTCGACCACATTCAGCTTTCGATCCAAGGGGTCGACGCCGCGATGGCCGATTGGATCGGCGGCTACAAAGGCGGATATGCGAAGAAGCGCGAAGTCGCGGCTTGGGTGACCGACGAAGGCCTGCCGCTCACGGTCAACGCGGTGATCCATCGCGGCAATGTCGAGGACGCGCCGCGCATGGTTGATCTTGCGGTCGAGCTCGGCGCGCGCCGGGTCGAGATCGCGCATACGCAATATTATGGCTGGGCGTTACGCAATCGCGCGCATCTGATGCCGACGCGCGAGCAGACCGACCGGGCTTATGCCGCCGTCGAGGCGCGGCGCGAGCACTATCGCGGGACCGTGGTGATTGATCACGTGGCGCCCGACTATCACGCGAAATTCCCGAAGGCCTGCATGAATGGTTGGGGCCGGCAGACGATGAACGTGTCGCCGAACGGCAAGGTGCTGCCGTGCCATTCGGCGGAAATCATCCCGGGCCTGGAGTTCTGGAGCGCGCGCGACAAGCCGCTTGCGGAGATTTGGGAGCGCTCGCCGGCGTTTCAGGCGTTTCGCGGGTTTGATTGGATGCAAGAGCCCTGTCGCTCTTGCGAGCGCAAGGCGATCGACTTCGGCGGCTGCCGCTGTCAGGCGATGGCGCTGCTCGGCGACGCGGCGGCGTGCGATCCGATCTGCACGAAATCGCCTCACCACGCGCTGGTCCCAGAGATCGCCGCGCACGACAGTCTCGGCCCGGTGGACGGCTTCGCGCCGCGGCGCTACGCAAAAGAGCTAGCTTAGTGTCTTCGTGAAAACCTTTGTGCCTTTGTGGTGAAAGGGGTTCACCACAAAGGCACAAAGGTTTTCACAAAGGCACAAGGAGGGTCGGCGCGTGTCAGACAAACTTGTTGATTGGACCGACGCGCCCAAACTTTCACTCGACGCGTTCGACGCCGCCATTCGCGCCGTCGGCGCTGAGCGCTATCACGACAAGCACCCGTTTCATAAGCTGTTGCATGGCGGCAAGCTGAACAAAGGCCAGGTTCAGGCCTGGGCGCTGAACCGCTACTGCTACCAGGAAGCCGTTCCGCGCAAGGACGCCGCGCTGATCGCGCGCGCCGAAAGCCGCGATCTTCGCCGCGAATGGGTGCATCGCATCCTCGATCATGACGGGCAGGACGGCGAGCCCGGCGGCATCGAGCGCTGGCTCGTGCTGACCGACGGCCTCGGGCTCGACCGCGACTACGTGGTCTCCAAACAAGGCGCCCTGCCCGCCACACGCTTCGCAGTCGAGGCCTACGTGCGCTTTGTCGCCGTCGAGCCGCTGACGGTCGCCGTCGCCTCGTCGCTGACGGAGCTGTTTGCTCCGAAGATACATCGCGAGCGCATCTCCGGCATGCTGCAGAACTACGATTTCATCGGCGAAGACGTGATGGCCTATTTCCAGCGCCGCCTCGCCCAGGCGCCGCGCGACGCCGATTTCGCGCTCGACTATATCAAACAAAACGCCCGCACCCGCGCGGAGCAGGAGGCCTGCGTCGGCGCGGTGCGCTTCAAATGCAACGTGCTGTGGGCGCAACTCGACGCGCTGCATCACGCCTATGTCGAGCCAGGCAACGTTCCGCCGGGCGCGTTCAAGCCCTGATGGCGCGCGACGCAGGCCTCGAAGATCTGATCCGCGAGGATCTGCCGCGCGACCCGGGTCTCGCGGAGAAGGCGATGTTTGGCGGCTGGGCTTGGTTGCTCAATGGCAATCTTCTGCTAGGCGCTCGCGAGGACGGCATGTTGGCGCGGCTCGGCAAGGGTCGCGACGGCTGGGCGCTGGCGCTCGACAACATCGACCCGATGATCAGCCGAGGCCGCGCGATGGGCGGCTGGGTCCGCGCCGGCCCGAAGTCTTATGGAGACGACGCGTTGCGGCGGCGGCTGATCGCGGCGGCGCTGGAGTTTGTTCGCACGCTGCCAGGGAAATGACCATATAAGATCAAAAGCGCATTGGCCCTACTATAAGCCCCACGCTATGCGCGTCATGCCCGGCCTTGTGCCGGGTATCCACGCCGTGGTGAGCCATCCCGGATTCTGAACTCGCACGCGTTTCTCGGCGCCGGGCGCGATAGACTTGAACCCACGCTGAAACCTCCCGGCGTGGATGGCCGGCACAAGGCCGGCCATGACGGGGCGGTTACAGCAACAAGAGGCGAACTATGAAAAAAACTATCCCGTCCTTCAACACTGACAAGGAGGCGGAAGATTTTGTCGCGGAGGTCGATTTGAGTGAATATGACCTCTCCGGCGGTCAGATCATGCGCTTCGAATTGAAGCCCAAGGACACATTCGCGAACCTTCGCTTACCGCCGGCTAGAGATCCGCTCATACTCGACGAATGAGAAATCTTCATCGTCCTTTGCCCCGCGAACGCCCTTTTCCCGGCAAGTCTCGCGCCAAACGGATCTATCAATCGCAGGAAAATGAACGGACGCCTCAGGCGCCGCATCAACTTCTGTTACGTAGAGATGATCCGCAAGCGGTAGCGCGAGTCGAAATATTTCGCCGCCGCCGCCAATCATGGTTTCGCTCGCGCCGTCGGCGGCTGCAAGCGCCTCATCGAGATTACGCGCGACAGTGACCTCGGGTTGCACCCAAGCAGGATCGCGGGTGATGACGATCACCGTACGTCCCGGCAGCGCGCGGCCGATCGAATCAAACGTCTTGCGCCCGATGATCAGCGGCTTGCCCATCGTCAGCGCTTTGAAGCGTTTCAAGTCGGTGGACAGACGCCAGGGCATGCCGCCCGCGTTTCCAATCGCGCCGTTGCGCCCGACGGCTACGATCATCGAGATTTGTTTGTTGGCGACCGCGGGGTCTCGCGACGAGGCGTGATCGGCCGCCTGCCGTCCCCTCCCCCCTTGTGGGGGAGGGTTAGGGAGGGGGGTGGCTCGGCTGGGAAGTGGGTCCCCAGGAGGCGGGGCGCTTGCGGCTACCCCCCTCCCCGGCCCTCCCCCACAAGGGGGGAGGGAGAGCGCGGCGCCGGCGGCTTTCATACCGCCACCGGGGCTTTGATCGCGGGCCACGGCTCGTATCCCTCGAAGGCTATGTCCTCCGCCTTCAGATCAAACAGCGCGCCCCTCGCGGCGAGGTCCGCGCCGGCGCCAGCTTCAGCCGCGGCAGCGGCCTCGGCGTCCGCGAAAGCTGCTCGCGCGCCTGCGCCTCGTGGTTCACATAGAGATGCGCGTCGCCGAACGTGTGAACGAAGTCGCCCACCTCCAACGCGCACTCCCGCGCCACCAGATGCGTCAACAGCGCGTAGCTCGCGATATTGAACGGCACGCCGAGAAATAGGTCCGCCGAGCGCTGATAGAGCTGGCACGATAACCGCCCCTCCGCGACATAGAACTGAAACAGGCAGTGGCACGGCGCCAGCTTCATGCGCTCGATGTCAGGCACGTTCCAAGCTGAGACGATCAGGCGTCGCGAATTGGGATTGCGTTTGATCTCCGCGACCACCCACGCAATCTGATCGTAGACCCGCCCGTCCGATCCTTCCCAGGCCCGCCACTGCTTGCCATAGACCGGACCGAGATCACCGTCGGCATCCGCCCATTCATCCCAGATGCGGACGCCATTTTCCTGCAGATAGCGGACGTTGGTGTCGCCGTTGAGGAACCACACCAGTTCGTGCACGATCGACTTGATGTGCAACCGCTTGGTGGTGACCAGCGGAAAGCCTTCGTTGAGATCGAAGCGAATTTGTCGGCCGAACAGCGACCTTATGCCGGTGCCGGTGCGATCGCCCTTCAGGACGCCCTTGTCGAGGGCTTCGCGGAGGAGGTCCAGGTAGGCTTGCATGCGCTCCTCGCTTGGGGAGCCGCGTGGCTATCCGAGTCCTGCGAGCGCCCGCAAGGGGCGCTCCACAGCTTTTTTAGTGTACGCTCACCGTCTCGAGCTGATGCTCCCAGGCGTTAGCGATCGCCGCATCCTTCGAATCGGTCAAAAGGATCGGCGAGCCATCGGCGCTCAGCAGCGCGAACAGCTGTAAGCCCGGCTGAATCGGCGGAGCTTGCGGAAATAGCCGCTGCGCATCCTCGGAACGGATGCTCTTGAGATAGGCGATGGCGCCGGCGCCAAGATGCGCGAACTGCTGCGGCGTTAAATCCGAGATCGCGATAGTCGGGTTGACGTTGCTCACGATACTGCTTCCTTTCTGGCGGTCCCCGGTTGCCCGGTTCGACCCGCTGACGGCGCGCACGACTAGTCTCGCGCCTGAACGTTAATTTTCTTAACCACTCTATCCGCCTGCGGTTTCACGACATCGATAGCCAACAATCCGTTCGCAAGTTCCGCGCCGAGCACCTGCATGCCGTCGGCAAGCAGGAAGTTCCGCTGAAACTGACGCGCGGCGATACCGCGGTGGATGTACTCGCGCGACTTGTCCTCACGCTGACGTCCACGAATCCACAACTGGCTCTCCTCCTGCGTCACCTCGATGTCTTCGCGAGCAAAGCCCGCGACGGCCAAAGTAATACGCAGACGTTCCGGCGCGTTGTCACGCGCGGCTATCCTCTCGATGTTGTACGGGGGATAGCCGTCCGAACCGGTTTTCGTCGCCCTTTCGAGCGCCCGCTCGATCTCGTCGAAACCGAGCAGAAACGGCGAACTCATTGTGGTCACACGCACCATTCCCGAAGCCCCTTTCCAGGCGCTTCGCCGGGCCCTACCTCGCGCGAACGCAACGGTCGGGCGGCGTTTCTTACCTAAACGCACCCCCATAGGGCGATGCGTCGGTACATGATATGTGCGGATTTGAACGCGCTTCAAGACCAGGTCCGGGCCGGAGGCCAAACACAACCTGGTTTGCGCGCCAGGGTTGAAATATTGACTAATGCGCGGCCGAAACCACCGAGAGAGCTGGGACAGGTGAAACTCGGGGTTAAGAGACAGTGTCCGGCGTGCGGAGCGCGGCTCTATGATCTCGGCAAGCGCCCGGTCGTCTGTCCGCGCTGCAAGAAGCCGATCGATCTTCATCGCTTGAAACCCAAAAAACCCGAGCCAGCGCCCGAACCGCCGCCGCCGCCGAGACCGCCGCGCCCCGCGCCGCGGTGGTCGCCTGAGCAGGCGGCGGCGCTCGACAAGGTGGGCCTTTGGCTAAAGCGCGGCGATCAGCCGGTGTTCCGGCTGTTCGGCTATGCCGGCGTCGGCAAGACGACGCTCGCCCGCCACGTGGCCGAACACGCCTCCGGCAAGGCGCTGTTCGCCGCCTTCACCGGCAAGGCCGCCTTGGTGCTGCGCTCCAAGGGCTGCTACGGCGCCTCGACCATCCACTCGCTCATTTACAATGCCGACGAGGACAAGAACGGCGCGCCACGGTTCACGCTCAACAAGGATGGGATGGCGTCGCGGGCCAGCCTGATCGTCATCGACGAATGCTCGATGGTCGATGAGGAGCTCGGCCGCGACTTGTTGTCGTTCGGCAAGCCGATCCTGGTGCTCGGCGATCCCGCGCAGCTGCCGCCGGTGAAGGGCGGCGGCTTCTTCACCGAGGCCGAGCCCGACGTGATGCTGACCGAAATTCACCGGCAGGCCGCCGACAATCCGATCATCCGGCTGTCGCAGATCATCCGCACCGGCGGCGAGGTTGATTATGGCGGTGTACGGCGAGACCAAGGTCATTCGCCGCGCGGAAATCGACGCCGAGATGGTGATGGGCGCCGATCAGGTGCTGGTCGGCCTCAACAAGACGCGGCGGGCGTATAACCTGCGTATCCGCGAACTCAGCGGCCGCACGCAGCCAATGCCCGTGGTGGACGACAAGCTCGTTTGCCTGCGCAACAACCGCGAGCGGGGGCTGTTGAACGGCGGGCTTTGGCGGGTGGCCGAACTCGGCGGCATGAAGAACGATTTCATCAAGCTCGGCGTGCGTCCGGAAGAACAGCCGGAGCGCGATCCGACGGCCGTCGCCGTGCACAAGGCGTTCTTCGAGGGCGTCGAAGCGGATCTGGCGTACCCGGTGCGGCGCGAGTCCGATGAGTTCGATTTCGGCTACGCGCTGACCGTGCACAAATCGCAGGGGTCGCAATGGGACGCGGTGGTGATGTTCGACGAGAGCCGAGCGTTCCGCGAACATCGGGCGAGGTGGCTCTATACGGGCGTGACGCGGGCGGCGAAGCGGCTGGTGCTGGTGAGGTGACCCGCGGAGCCTCGGCCTCCAGGCCGACGACGTGTCGTGCGCCCGAAGGTCGTCGGCCTGGAGGCCGACGCTCCGAGGCTTTGCGGCCGCGCTCGGAAGGTGCATAGAAAGGGTGACCTGGGAGAGCGACGCGGGCCGATGACAACTAGGGTCACTATCCGCTTCGATTTCGAAGGCGACAAACGTCTGGGGCCGGGCAAGATTGCTCTGCTTGAGGCGATCGCCACGACCGGCTCGATCTCCGCCGCCGGCCGCCAGCACAAGATGTCCTACCGCCGCGCCTGGCTGCTGGTCGACGAACTCAATCGCCAGTTCGGCGAACCGCTGGTGCGCGCCCAACCCGGCGGCCCGAAGGGCGGCGGCGCCTCGTTGACCGCCGCAGGCCAGCAAATCTTGCGCGCGTACCGCGAGGCCGAGAAAAAGATGCGCGAAGCCGCGACCGCCGAGATCGCCGCGCTGGAGACCCTGCTGGCGACCTGAGCGCCCGCGTCAAGCGGCAGCATCCGCCACCTCGCCGATTGAAAAACCCTGCGCGCGTCCTGTCCCCGCACGAAGCGAGTACGCGCCCGCGACGCTCGCGCGCCTGACGCCCGATGTGAAATAGCGGGACATTGCCGCGCGCGATGACGTCGCGCCCTTGACGCCCCTTATCCCCTCGCCGATAGCCTGGATGTCGGAGGGGGAGATGACGGCGGTCGAACTGAGGCTGGTCGGCACGACCGACATGCACTCGCACATCCACCCTTACGATTACTATCGCGACCAGCCCGACGAAACCGTGGGCCTCGCCAAAGCGGCGACGTTGATCGCGCGCGCCCGCAGCGAAGCGCCGCACGCCATCGTGCTGGACAACGGCGATCTGATCCAGGGCTCGCCACTCGCGGATTGGGCCGCCGAGGCGCTCGCCGCGGGGCGGCTCAGCCGCCATCCGATGATCGACGCGATGAACGTCATCGCCTACGACGCCGCCACCCTCGGCAATCACGAATACAACTACGGGCTGGAAGTTTTGTCCGCGGCGCTGTCGGGCGCCAACTTTCCCTTCGTCAACTGCAACGTGCTGAAACCCGACGGCGGCCCGTTCTACAAACCCTGGACGCTGCTCGAACGGCGCCTCGTCGACCGCGAAGGCGCGAGCCACGACCTGAAGATCGGCGTCATCGGCTTCGTCACGCCGCAGATCGTGCGTTGGGACATGAGCCATCTCGCCGGACGTCTCACAACCATCGGCGTGGTCGACGCCGCGCGCGCGCACGTCCCCGAACTGCGCGCGGCGGGCGCGGACATCGTCATCGCGCTTTGCCACGCCGGGGTGGCGCGCTCGGGTTCGGCGGCGGCGGACGAGAATGCCGGGCTCGATCTAGCCCGGGTCCCCGGAATCGACGCCTTGTTTGTCGGGCACCAGCATCTGCTGCTGCCTGGCGCCGATTTCCAGGACATCGATGGCGTGGACGCCGAGCTTGGCGCACTCGCCGGCGCTCCGGCGGCGATGCCCGGCTTCTGGGGCGCCCATATCGGCGTGATCGATCTGACCTTGACGCAGGAGGCCGCGGGCTGGCGGGTGACAGCTGCGAAGGTCGCGCTCCGCGCGGTCGAACCGGCGACGCCGCCAGATCCCGGCGTAATCGCCGCGAACGCAACCGCGCATCAATCAACGCTCGACTACATCCGCGCGCCGGTCGGGGAAATCAGCGAACGGCTGACCTCCTATTTCGCCATGGTCGGCGACGACCGCTCCGTCCGCGTCGTCAACGACGCCCAACTCTGGTACGCGCGGAAACTCGTGGCGAGCACGCCGGCGCTCGGCGAGGCGCCGCTGCTTTCGGCCTCCGCGCCGTTCAAATGCGGCGGACGCGGCGGTCCCAGCTACTACACGGAGACGCCAGCGGGTCCGCTTGCGCTGCGCAACGTCGCCGATCTCTACGTCTACCCAAACGGTCTTCGCGTGGTGAAGGTGACCGGGGCGACGTTGCGCGAGTGGCTCGAACGCTCCGCGAGCGTCTTCCGCCGGCTCGATCCGACGTCGACCGCGCCGCAACCGCTGCTCGATCCGAATTTCGCCGCCTACGATTTCGACACGATCGCGGGGGTCACCTACCGGATCGATCCCACGCAGCCCGCGCGCTACGATGACCAAGGGCGGATTGCCGCGCCGGCTTCGCGCCGGATCATCGATCTCAGCGTCCAGGGTCGCGCGATCGAGGAGGCCGCGACGTTCCTGGTGGTGACGAATTCCTATCGCGCTGGCGGCGGCGGTCATTTTCCCGGCTGCGACGGCTCATCGATCGTCTACGAAGCGCCGGACGCCAACCGCGATGCGCTGCTGCAGTATGTTCAAAGCCAGGAGCGCGTGACGCCAAGCGCCGGCGCCGGCTGGCGTTTCGTTCCCTGGCCAGCGTCGGTCGTAGCCACGCTGCTGGCGCCGCCCGCCGCCGCCACCGCCGCGCCGCCGGAGGGGGTAAGCGTCCGCCCTCTCGGGCTAGCGGCTGACGGTTTCAGCTTGTTTCGGGTGATCCCGGCTTAGAGGTTGGCCACTCTCCCTCTCCCCGCATGGTCGTTGATAAATGAACCCGTCGTGCGCTTTGCGCGGGGAGAGGGGACGGCTAGCCGCGGTTCATATCCGTCAAAGCCAGGGATGCGACGGCGCGCGCCTTGGTTTCATACGTCGCGATCGCCGGCGTCTCGACCAGCGTTAGCCCGATGTCATCCAGCCCCTCGAGCAAACAATGCTTGCGGAACGGGTCCAGCTCGAACTTGACCACGCCGCCGTCCGGCCCGCGAATTTCCTGGTTCGGCAGATCGATGCTCAGCGTCGCATTCGCCCCGCGCTGGGCGTCGTCGAGCAGCTTGGCGTGATCTTCCGGCGAGACCCTGATCGGCAGCACGCCGTTCTTGAAGCAGTTGTTGTAGAAGATGTCGGCGAAATCAGTCGAGATCACGCAGCGGATGCCGTAGTCGAGCAACGCCCAGGGCGCATGCTCGCGCGAGGAGCCGCAGCCAAAATTGTCGCCGGCGACGAGGATCTGCGCCTTCCTGTAGGCGGGCTTGTTGAGCACGAAATCCGGGTTTTCCGAGCCGTCGTCCTTGTAGCGCATCTCGGAGAACAGACCCTTGCCGAGACCGGTGCGCGCGATCGTTTTCAGATATTGCTTGGGGATGATCATATCGGTGTCGATATTGTCGATCTCCAACGGCGCGGCGACGCCGGTGAGGTTCTCAAATTTCTGCATGCGATCGTTCCAATGAACTGCTATGGCGCGCCCTGTTTTAGCAAAGCGGCCGGAGCAGGGCAAATTTCTAGGCTGTTTGTAGCCGCGGTCGTTGACCGCGGTCTCCGTGCGATCGTCTCTTTCGAAAGGGACGATCTCGGAAACGCCGCGGTCAGCGACCGCGGCTACAGGGGCGCGCTTCAATGACCCCGCCCGGCAGCCTGACGATCGACCTCGATGCGCTCCGCGACAACTGGCGCCGCCTCGCGCGGGAGTCGGCGCCCGCGGAATGCGCGGCGGTCATCAAGGCAAACGCCTATGGGACCGGCATCGAAATCGCCGCGCCCGCGCTGTTCGAGGCCGGCTGCCGCACATTCTTCGTTGCGCATGTCGGCGAAGGCGCGCGCGCGCGCAAAGCGTTGGGATCAACGCCGCGCATCTTCGTGCTGAACGGCTTTGAGGCCCGCGCCGCCGTCGCCGACTATGCTCAAGCCGACCTCGCGCCCGTGATCGGCAGCGCGGACGAGCTGGCGCGCTGGGATGTCGGCAAACCATACGCCGTGCACGTCGACACCGGCATGAATCGCTTAGGCCTCTCGCTCGCCGAACTCGAAACCTGCTCGGCAAGCCCTGCCCTGTTGATGAGCCATTTCGTCTCGGCGGAAGTCCCCGACGATCCGATCAACGCCCGCCAGATCGCGGCCTTCGCGACGGCGCAGGCGCTGTTTCCCGACGTGCGCGCCTCGCTCGCCAATTCGTCAGGGATATTCCTGCCCCAGCGCCCGCACTACGATCTCGTGCGGCCAGGCTACGCCCTCTACGGCGGCAATCCAACGCCGGGACGCGAGAACCCGATGCGCCCGGTGGTGACCTTGGAGATCGCCGTTCAGCAGACCCGCTGGATCGAAGCCGGCGAGACCTGCGGTTACAACGGCCGCTGGACCGCCAAGCGGCGCACGCGGCTGGCGACGTTGCTGGTCGGCTACGCCGACGGCCTGCCCTATTCAGCCGGCGGCAGCGACGCGTCCCCCGGCCCCGAAGTGCGGATCGCCGGCCGCATGTGCCCGCTGGTCGGGCGGCTGTCGATGGACCTCGCCATCGCCGACGTCACCGACCTAGCCGGAGGAGGAGGTGCAGCCGGGGACGCTCGCGCGGTTGTTCGGCCCGGACACCCCGCTCGACGTCTTCGCCGCCAAGGCGGGGACGATCGGCTACACCGTACTCACCGGCCTCGGCAGCCGGTACGCGCGTAAAACAACAAAAACGCCAGTCGGCCTGTAAGCCGGGTTCTGTAAGGCCGGGCGCAAGCGCCCGACGCGGCGACCATTCCTCTGGGACGCCCGTTGCCGGACGCCTCAAGCAACCAACCCGAACGACAAGGCCTACGGACTGGCCCCGCTCCCTTGCGGGCGCGCATCGCTCCTATTCGGTTTTGCTCCCGGCGGGGCTTGCCATGCCGCCGACGTTGCCGCCGACGCGGTGCGCTCTTACCGCACCCTTTCACCCTTACCGCGCGCCCGAGGGCGGCGGAGGTTTGCTTTCTGTGGCGCTTTCCCTAGGGTCACCCCCGCCGGACGTTATCCGGCGCCGTGTCCGTTTGGAGCCCGGACTTTCCTCTGCGTAAGCAGCGGTCGCCCGGCCGACTGGCCGGCGGGACTTAGGGGGCGGCGTGGGGAGGGTCAAGCGGCGCCTGTAGCCGCGGTCTCCAGACCGCGGTCGCCGTGAGATCGCATGTCTGAAACAAAGCGCCGATCACGGGGAGACCGCGGTCTAGAGACCTAAAGCATGCACACATCTGGCGGACGCGGGTGAAACACAACGGCAGCGGACTCCCTCTCCCCGCGTGTCTCACGATGTAACGCGCTGAATCCACCAAGCAGCGGGGAGAGGGTTGGGGTGAGGGGTAAGCCGCTTGGACGCGCGTCTCCAACCACAGCGCACTGCGTGAAGCTAGAAGGACTGAGGCAAACGCTCGCTTATTTTGTGCAAGCAAATTTGGCCGGGCGTGAAAAGCGCGCGTCCAAGCGGCTCGCCCCTCACCCAAACCTCTCCCCGCTGCTTACCTGATGCGGAGCGCTACGTGGTGGGGACGCGGGGAGAGGGGTCCCCAGCCGTTGTGCTAGCAGTGCGGAGTCCGGATGTGTGCATCCCCTAGGTCTAGAGACCGCGGCTACAGAGCGGCGCGGCCCGCGCCTCCTCAATCAGCCGCGCGGAAGCCGTCTCGATCTCCACCTTCAGCCGCTCGAAAAACTCGTCGCGCGGCAGTCCGGGCGGGATGACCGGCAGGAACTCGATCACCGCCGTTCCGGGCCGGCGCAGAAAGCCATTCCGGCCCCAGAACAGGCCCGTGTTGACGGCGACCGGCAGGCACGGCGAATCGGCGGCGGCGTAGAGGAAGGCGACGCCGGGCTTGTACTGGGGCTCAGCTCCGGGCGGCCGGCGCGTCCCCTCTGGATAGATGTAGACCTGGCGCCCAGAGCGCAGCACCGCGCCCGCCTTGTCGATGATCTGCGCCAACGCATTTCGCCCGCGGGCGCGATCGATGGCGATCTGCCCGGAGGCGGCGAGATACAGCCCGAAGATCGGAAGAAACAACAATTGCTTCTTCAAGATAATCGCGAAGTCGGGCGTTTTCAGAACCAGCGCAAACGTCTCGAGCGACGATTGATGTTTGGCGGCGAGGATGTAGCCGCCCTGCGGAATGTTCTCGACGCCGCGAAACTCGACCTTCAGGCCGCAAACCTTGTCGAGCAGCCACAGCGATGACGACGCCCAGGTCCGCGCCATGAAGAACACCGCGCGCCGGCCCATCAGCGTCGACGGCAATCCCAGGATCATCAATACGGTGAGATTTACGAAATAGAGCACGTTGAAACAAAGCGACCGCAGGCCGATCATCACGGAGCTGGACATCACGAGCTCTGGCGGTTCTTACAACGCATGGGCGCCTCTCAGTCGTCGGCCCATAATGGGGCCGGCTAGCGGTGGCAAGTTTAGGTCTCTCGTTGTCACGCCGGTGACAGTTCAGCCTGCGCCGATTGATATAGCAATAAGCTGTCAATTGGAGGCTCGGCCATGACATCCCCGGATACAACCGCCGCCGAACGCCGCGCTGCCGAACTCGTGGACGCCTTCCTCGCGGGCGACGGCGAGGCCTTGCAAGCTGCCGGGGATCCCGCTTTCGCCGCCGCAGCCAAGCCTCAAGCAATTCGCCGAGTTGCGCGCCTCGCTCGGGCCGTTGCGCGCGCGGGGGCCGGTTGTCGCCCAGGCGCGCGACGACCTCGTTTTCGTCGAGGCGCGGGTGGATTTTGCAGATAGCCCCTGCGCCTTGCGTCTAGTCCTGCGCGGTGAGGCGCTGGCCGGATTCTTCGTGGCGCCGGTCGAACCGCCTGCGGAACCCTGGAGCCCGCCGAGCTATGTCGATCCCCGGACCTTCACGGAGCGAGAGACAACGCTGGGTCCCCTGCCCGCCACGCTGACTTTGCCCAACGGCGTCGCGCGGCCCCCGGTCTGCCTGTTCGTGCACGGCTCCGGGCCCAACGACCAGGACGAGTCGATCGGCCCCAACAAGCCTTTCCGCGATCTCGCGCAAGGGTTGGCGACGCGCGGCATTGCGTCGTTTCGCTACGACAAGCGCACCCTCGCTCGGCCGAGGGATTTCGCGGCCCTCTCGGCGCCGACTGTCAAAGATGAAGTTCTCGACGACGTCGCCGCCGCGTTGCGGCAGTTGCGGCTTGAGGCGGACGTGGCCGGTTCGAAGATCGTCATTCTCGGCCACAGCCTCGGCGCCATGCTCGCGCCGCGCATCGCGGCGGAAAGCGGCGACGTCTCGGGGCTGGTGATGATTGCTCCCGCCGCTCGGCCTTTAGTTGATGTCACGCTGTCGCAGTTCGAATATCTGGAAACCCTTTCGCCGTCGGGCCAACTCGACCGCCTTCGGGCAGACGTCGCTCGCGTTCGTGCGGCGCGTCCCGGCGATGAAGGCCCGCCGTTTCTTGGCGCGCCGCTGTCTTGGTGGGCGGACATGAATCTCTGCGATCCCGTCGCCGCGGCGCAACGGCTCGCCACGCCTATGCTGATCATCCACGGTGGTCGCGACTATCAGGTCACGGACGCGGATTTCGAGTTGTTTCGCGCGGGGCTGTCAGATCGGGAAAACGTCCGCCTGCGGCGGTTCGCCGAGCTGAACCATATGATGATGTCCGGGAGCGGGATCAGCCAGCCCGCCGAGTATCGCCAGGCGGGACACGTCGACAGCGCTGTCGTCAACGAAGTGGCTCAGTTCGTGCTCTCGCTTTGAGCATGGTCAGGCGCCTCGCGGAGCGTCGGCCTCCAGGCCGACGTTGGGGTTGATACGTAAGCCGGCCGCGCGGCGCACAAAAGGTCGGCGTGGACGCCGACCCTCCGCGAACGGACTCATCACCCCCGCATGCAATCGGCGGCGAGCAGCATCTCGACGAGGTCGTGAAACTTTTGTCCGTCCAGGCCGGTCAGATCGCGGATGCGCGCCAACCGCCCGTAGATCGTGTTGGCGTGGACGCCAAGCAGGCGCCCCGCCTCCTGCACGTTGATGTCCGTATCGGCAAGCGCGGTCAGGGTCTTGAGCAAATTGCCGCTCGCCTTCGCGTCGGCGGCCAACAGCGCGACGCTCCAGGCTGGCGCGGTCGCGCGAACGTATTCTCCGCCGGCATGAGCCAAGCAGGCCGCGCACAGGCAAGCTCTGGAACAGAATGACCCGTCGGTCGACGCTCGCGAAATCAAGCGCCGCCATCGCCTCGCGCAGCGCGCGCGGGATGCCCGACGTGGAGGGATGGTCAGCGCTCGCGCCGACAAGCACCGACGGCCCCCACTGCAGCAGCATAGATCCGAGCCGGTCCGCTAGCGCCGATTGCGGCGCGGTCCATCCGGACTGCCGGCGCACCGTCGAGGTCACGGCGACGACCACCCCGTCGCGAAGCCTCGCGAGAGAACTGATATTCGTCGCCGAAAGCAGATCGTAAAGCGACGCCAGAATTCGCCCCGCGCGCTCGGGGCTATCCATTTCACCGGGATTGGCGGATCTGATCGCCAGCACGCAATAGGAGCGGCGCTGTTCGAGATAGCCGCCCGCCCTGAGCAGGCGCGCGATCCGCATGTCGGATTCGTCGTAGCCGGTAAGCAGAAGGTTCAGCAACTCCGCGTCGCGGTCGCCCTCGGCCGCCGCCACGACGCGCGTGTGCATCACATATTCCGCGGTTATCACCGCGCTGATGACATCGGTGTATTCGATCGAGAAATCGGCGACGGCGGCGATTGCGCGATCGAGACTTTCCGGACAGGCGACGGCGGCGCCTTCGCGCATCCAGCGCGACAGTACGCGATGGCCACAGCGGTAGGCGTGTAACGTCAATTCGAGCGGAAAACGCTGCTCCGCCCGCAAGCGCGCGTGTTCGCGCACGAACGCGAAGTCACCGGGCTCCGCCCCTGAGAACAGACGCAGGAGTTCGTCGATGTGGGCTTTCGCGTGTTCGCCAAGCTCGGGCAACACGCGGGGATTGCCTGAATCCGAAAAGCCACGGACTTCCCTCAGCACTTCGTTGCGCAGCGCGGCGACCGTTTCACGCGCCGTAGCGCGGACGCTCGCCGCGGCTTTCGGCACGACGCCCAGTTCGGTGAGGCGCACATGCGCCTGCCGCAGCGGGCGGAGATCGAGAGCGGAGGCCGTCATACTGTGAACTCTTAACAGCGCAGACGCCGTTTACACCACCGGCTCCGCCATCGTCGAGGCGAAGCGGACGGGCTAGCGATGACCGGCCCGATACGGGCGTCACCCAAGGAGATGAAATGGCGAAGTATTTGTTTGTCTACCACGGCGGCAAGCCGGCGTCGGACCCGTCGGATCACAAGGCGATCATGGACGCCTGGGGCGCGTGGTTCGGTTCGCTCGGCGCGGCGGTGATCGATGGCGGCAATCCGGTCGGCGCGTCTTCGACAGTAACGTCGAACGGCTCGCTGGTGAGCGGCGGCGGCGCCAATCCGGCCACCGGCTACAGCCTCATTTCCGCATCGAGCCTCGAAGACGCGCAGGCCAAAGCGCGCGGCTGCCCGCTGCTCAAAGCTGGCGGCTCGATCGAGATCGCCGAAGCCTTCGACATGTGAGGTCAACGCCGCCGGCCGTATCCGGCTGGCGGCGCATCAATCAGGGGAGGATCGGATGTCAGTCGAGCTCAAATACCTTGCTTGGACCGCGCTACTCACCGCGGCGCTGTGGATTCCTTACATAATCTGCCAGGTGACGACGAATGGCTTTCTGTCGGGCGAAAACTATGTCGACCCGGCGCCGCGGCCCGTGCCGCTCTGGGGGCAGCGCGCCAATCGCGCCCACATCAATGCCGTCGAGACCTTCGCGCCGTTCGCGGCGCTGGTGCTGGTTGCGCATGTCGGCGGCAAAGAGAGCGCGATGACCGCGTTCTGGGCGATGGCGTACTTCTGGATAAGGCTCGCTTATACCGTGGTGTATTTAATGGCCGTGCCTTTTGTACGCACGCTGTTGTTCACGTTAGGCTTCGTCGCCGTGTGCGGGTTGGCGTGGGCGGTATTGTTCTAGAGTAGACGACGCGATCGGCTGACTTCGCGGAGCGTCGGCCTCCAGGCCGACGTCGGGGTTGACGCGTAAGCCGGCTCAGCTGCGCCCAAAAAGGTCGGCGTGGACGCCGACCCTCCGACAGAGCGGCCTTACCGCCAATCATGCGAGGTTTCGGGCGCGGGTCGTTAGAAAGGCTGCGCCGTTGGGGAACGCCCATTCGAAGCCTCAGCGAGCGATCGGCTCTTTGCCTGTCGACAATTTTGCTACCTGGTAGTAAAATGCGCCTCCTAATCGGAGCGCTCTTAATGGGGGATATTCAGAAGGTTAGCGTGGCTCTCACAGGCGCGCAACTTGCCACGCTTAAGGCTGTCGTCGAGGCGGGCGAATACGCGACGACCAGCGAAATCGTGCGTGAGGCCTTGCGGGACTGGCAACACAAGCGCGAGATTCGTCAGCAAGAAATCAAACGCCTCGGCGAGCTTTGGGACGAGGGTAAAGCGAGTGGCGACGCCGGGCCAGTCGACTTTGTGGGCTTGCGCAAGGAAGCGCGCAAGCGCCTTGAGGTCCGCCAAAAAGCGCGCTGACTGATGGGCGTTCCGCTTCAGTGGAGCAAACAGGCGCGGGAGGATTTGCTCGAAATCTATGTTGTGATCGGGCTCGAAAACCCGCGCGCGGCCGAGCGGATTTATGATCGCATCGAACACCGGGCGGAAATATTGAGTGAACAACCTCGCCTTGGCCCACGCCGCTCCCACATTCGCCCGTCAATGCGGGTTCTGGTTGATAACCCGTACCTGATTTTATACGAGACCACTCCTGACACCGACAGCGGGCCGGTTGAGCAAGTTGAGATTGTCCGCGTCGTCGACGGGCGCCGTGATCTGGGCAACCTGTTCTGATCGACCCCCCATCCAGAAGGTCAGCAGGCGCGCCGCGATGATTTGACCGAAGCTTTGTCTTCTAATTTTCAGAATTACTGGTATCGCTGTTTGACAATCGAATGTCTGATCAACGCGCATCCCCTGCATGCGGCCGACGACCGCGTCCACGATCTATCGCATTGTTGCGGAGGGACGGACTCTGAGCGATATTCTAGCGGAAAAGCTTGGAAAACGTCGACCAAATCTCGCGCGTTTCGCCCGAATTCGCGCGAAATATGGAAATCTGAAGCGCGCCGAAGCCGAAATAAGACGAAAGACGACGGCCTTAAGCGCCCTAACGCTTTGAAAACAGCCGCTCGGCGCCTAAATCGCCAGCTCCACCTTCACCGGCACATGATCCGACGGCCGCTCCCAGCCGCGCGAGTCGCGAAACACCCGCATCCCCTGCACCGCGTCGGCGAGCGGCGGGCTGACCCAGGCGTGATCGAGCCGGCGTCCCTTGTCGGCTGCTTTCCAGTCTGGCGAGCGATAGCTCCACCACGTGTAGAGCTTCTCCTCGTCAGGCACGAACTTGCGCAGCGCGTCGAACCACTGCCCCGCCGCCTGGGCGCGGGTAAATTTCTCCACCTCGACGGGGGTGTGGCTGACCACCTTGAGCAGCGCCTTGTGGCTCCAGACGTCGTGTTCGAGCGGGGCGATATTGAGATCGCCGACCAGGATCGCCCGACGCCCCGCCTTCGGCTCGCGCTCGAACCAGGCGCCCATCTCGTCGACGAAATCGAGCTTGTGGGCGAATTTCAGATTGATCTGACGGTCCGGTTCGTCCCCGCCGGCGGGGACGTAGAGATTGTGGATTTCCACCCCGCCGAATTCACCATCGAGCGTCGCCCCGATGTGTCGGCTGTCGCCCTTCTCGCAGAAGTCGCGGCGGTCGATGTCGGCGAACGGGTGACGCGAAACGATCGCCACGCCGTGATAGCCCTTCTGCCCGTTGAGCGCGATGTGCTCGTAGCCGAGCTCCTTGAACGCATCCGACGGGAAAAATTCGTCAGGACATTTGGTCTCCTGCAGGCACAGCACGTCCGGCTGCTGTTCCCGAAGGAACCGCGTCACGAGGTCGATGCGCAGGCGAACCGAGTTGATGTTCCAGGTGACAAACGAGAAGGGCAAGGGGCTGGCCTGAGGGGGAGAGGGGGGCGGGACCATGCAGGCTACCGCGTGAGCCGCCAAGCGCGGGAGCGGAGTTGCCCACAGCCGCCTTTGTGCCTCTCTGTGTCCTTTGTGGTTAAATCTTTTTTCACCACAAAGAACACAAAGAGGCACAAATCAGGGCAGCAACCGTTTCAGCGCCTCCCACCACGCTTCGGGGTCGAAAACCGCGTGCGGGAAATGGGCCCGCGCGGCCTCCCCGCCCCGCGAAAGGTCAAGCCCCTCCGCATCGATCCCCACCGGACGCCATACCCGTCGCGACGCCCCGCCCGCGAGCTTCGCCAAGGCCTCGTCCCCAAGCGCGAGGGTGCGGTCGAGCAGTTCCTCTTCCGCCGCAGCGAGCGCGGAAGGATTGCCCTCAGTCAGAATATCAGCGGCGGTGAGCGGATCGGCGCGGCCAAACCCGCCATTGAAATGGACCGTCTCGATGTGCAGCCGCCGCACCGAGAAATCCGTGAAACTCGCGTAAAGCTTGGCTTTCGGGTTGCGTCGGATGTAGCGCTCGCGCCCGTCCTCTTCCGGCCGCCGACGCACCACGCCGTTCAGCGTGATGCGCGGCTGGTTCAGCGGATCGCCGCGTCCGCCCTCGCTGCTCAGCAGCAGCGATACGTAGGGATTGGCGGCGAGGTTCTTGGTGTGGCGGGACAGATCGGACATGAGGAACAACGGCGCGCCATCCCAATCGCTGGCCACCCCGATCAACGTCGCCAGCGGCCTCGTCGCGTCGAGCGTCGCCAGCGCCCCCGTCCGCACCAGGCGAAGCAGTCGCTTGGCGTCGGCTTGCGCGGATTCCTGTGGCGTTGCGCGATCGTTCATGGCCTGGACTTTAAGCTCCACAGCTAAAGTTCGGTTCTGTCGTTGTAATTCCCGTCAATAGGTCTATTTTCGCCTCGTTCTGCTCTTGGACAGAACCGTCGTGAAATAGTCAAATTTCGGCCCCGATGCCGCGAAATGACGCGGCGCCCCAACATACGGGTTCCCGGGGCCTACACGAGGGATACTTCGCCTCATGCCAACGATTGCGCTGGTCGACGACGACCGCAACATTCTTACGTCCGTCTCCCTTTCCATGGAGGCGGAGGGGTTCCGCGTCCAGACCTACACCGACGGCGCGAGCGCGCTCGACGGGCTGAAGGCCAATCCCCCCGATCTCGCGATCTTCGACATCAAGATGCCGCGCATGGATGGCATGGAGTTGCTTCGGCGGCTGCGGCAGAAATCCGACCTGCCCGTCATTTTCCTCACTTCCAAGGATGAGGAGATCGACGAGTTGTTCGGCCTGAAGATGGGCGCCGACGATTTCATCCGCAAACCGTTCTCGCAGCGTCTGCTGGTCGAGCGCGTAAAAGCGATTCTGCGGCGATCGAACCCCAAGGAAGCCGGCGCGCAGAAGGAGACGGAAGCCAAGATCCTCGAGCGCGGCCGGCTGAAGATGGACCCCGAGCGCCACACCTGCACCTGGGACAACACGCCGGTGACCTTGACGGTCACCGAGTTCCTGATCCTGCAGGCGCTCGCCACCCGCCCCGGCGTGGTCAAGAGCCGCAACGCGCTGATGGATGCGGCCTACGACGATCAGGTCTATGTCGACGATCGCACCATCGACAGCCACATCAAGCGGCTGCGCAAGAAGTTCAAGGTGGTCGAACCCGATTTCGAGATGATCGAAACGCTCTACGGCGTCGGTTATCGATTCCGCGAGGCGTGAGCACGGAGGTCGCCGTGATCGAAATGAACGTCGAATTCGCACGGTCGAACCCGCGGTCTTCGACGCGTTGGCGCAAATCGCGTTGGTTGTTGCGGCGCCGGCGTCTGCGCCGCGCGCTTTTGTCGAATGTCTCGTCATCGCTGACGCGGCGCATCGTGTCGCTCAACCTCGGCGGCCTGATCGTCCTGGTCGTCGGCTTTCTGTGGCTCAACCATTTTCGCGCCGACATCATCGAGGCGCGCACGCAAAGCCTGACGACGCAGGCCGACATCATCGCCGCCGCGATCTCGGCTTCCGCCGCGGTCGATACCGATTCGCTGCTCGTCGATCCCGACAAGCTGCTCGATCTCGGCGCCGGAGAGGCCTCCGCCCTAGTCGCGCGAGACGAGGATTCGCTGGTGTTCTCGATCAACCCCGAGCGGATCGGGCCGGTGCTGCATCGCCTGGTGACGCCGACCCGCACCCGCGCCCGCATTTTCGATCGCGACGGACAGATGCTGCTCGACTCGCAAGCGCTGAGCCGCGCCAGAGCGCGCGCGGCGACGACGGTCGACGCGAGCGAAGACACGAGCATGATGGAGCGTTTTTGGAGCCGTCTGCGCAGCCTTCTGCGCGGCGCCCGGGCGCCGCAGCCCTCCTACGGCTGGTCGACCAACGGAAAGGCGCTGCCGGAGGTCGCCGATGCGCTCGCGGGCAAGACCTCCTCGCTCACGCACGTCAATGCGACGGGGCGAGACGATCGTCTCCGTCGGCGTGCCCATCCAGCACGCCAATGCGGTGCGCGGGGCGCTGGTGCTTTCGACCCGCGGCGGCGACATCGACAAGGTGATCGCCGGCGAACGCTGGGGTCTGCTGCAGTTCTTCCTGGTCATCGCCGGCGGTCATGCTGGTGTTGTCGCTGGCGCTCGCCAATACGATCGGCGAGCCGGTGCGCAAGCTTGCCGACGCGGCGGACCGCGTCCGGCGCGGCATCAAGTCCCGCCAGCAGATTCCGGACTTCAGCAATCGCACCGATGAGATCGGCCATCTCTCGCGCACGCTCGGTGAGATGACCCAGGCGCTCTATAGCCGCATCGATGCGATCGAGAGTTTCGCGGCCGACGTTGCGCACGAATTGAAGAACCCGCTCACCTCGCTGCGCAGCGCCATGGAGACGTTTCCGCGCGTGAAAAGCGACACATCGCGCGCCCGGCTGATGGAAGTCATGCAGCACGATGTGCGGCGGCTCGACCGGCTCATTAGCGACATTTCCGATGCGTCGCGGCTGGATGCGGAAATGGCGCGCGTCGATTCGGCGCCGGTCGACGTCGCCCAGCTCGTGCGAGCGGTTGTCTCGATGCTTGCGGATTCGCCGCGCAGCCGCGGCGTCGCGTTGAGACTGAAAATTGCGCCGTCTGGCGAGGGCATCCGCCCGGACTTCTTCGTGATGGGCCATGATTCGCGGCTCGCGCAGGTCATCACCAATCTCGTCGACAACGCCTGCTCGTTTTCCGAACCCGGCGGTGAAGTGCGGATCCGCCTCAACCGGGCGCGAAGCGAGGCCGCCCGCGAGGGGGATCGCATCAGGATCGTCGTCGAAGACGACGGTCCCGGCATTCCCGAGCACGCGCTGGAGCGCATCTTCGAGCGGTTTTACACCGACCGACCGAGCGAGGGCTTTGGCCAAAATTCCGGGCTTGGCCTGTCGATTTCGCGTCAGATCGTCCAGGCGCATTCCGGCCGGCTCTGGGCCGAAAATCGCCCTCTGGCGCCCGGCGCCGAATGCCAGGACCCCGACAGCGAGCCTCGCCACGGGGCGGGCGCGCGATTCATCGTCAGTCTACCGGCGTGCACATGACGAGTCGATCCACGCCTCCGTCGTGCTTGTGGGCGAGAGCGGCGTTCTGATCCGGGGCGCGTCGGGCGCCGGCAAAAGCCTGTTGGCGCTAGCGCTCCTCGAGCGCGCGCGCCTTAAGGGCGATTTTGCCGCCCTGGTCGCCGACGATCGGGTTTGGCTCGAGGCGGTGTCGGGGCGACTTGTGGCGCGCGGCGCGCCGGGGCTCGCGGGGATCTGCGAATTCCGCGGCGTGGGGCTGGTGGAAGTTCCCCATAAGGAAGCCGCGGTGATTCGGCTGGTCGTCGACATCGCCGATCGAGGCGACCTCCCCCTCGCATTCCCGAAGAGGCGGACAAATATACAACGCTCTGCGACGTTGTGCGTCCAAGACTCCGGATAGACTTGTCGCCGGGGCTGGAAGCTGGCGTATTGGCGGTATTTTTCGGGCTCGGCCGGCTCGAGGGATCGACTTGGCGAAAAAACGATCTTGACGGGAAGCTTTTCGCTTGATCATTGCACCGCAGCGCACAAAAATGCGCCTGTTACGTCGGTGTTGACGAAATCCGTCGATAGGCTGCAAGGGCCGCGATTGGTGAAGCGTTGATGATAGGCATGGTCTTGGTGACCCACGGACAGCTCGCGCATGGGTTTCGCGCTGCGCTGGAGCATGTCGTCGGGCCACAGTCGCAGTTCGAAACCATCGCGATTGGCCCCGAAGACGATATGGAGCAGCGTCGCTCCGATATCCTCGAGGCGGCGCATCGCGTTCAGGACGGCAGCGGCGTTGTGTTGTTGACCGACATGTTCGGCGGCACGCCGTCCAATCTCGCGATTTCCGCAATGGACGGCGGCCGCATCGAGGTCATCTGCGGCATAAATCTGCCGATGCTGATCAAACTCGCCACCCTGCGCGACACCGCTGAGCTCGATCACGCCGTCGTCGAGGCGCGCGACGCGGGGCGCAAATACATTACCGTCGCGAGCAAGGTTTTGACGGCCAAATGATCGAAGAGGTCGACGAGGAGGGCCAGCCCTGCCCGCCGCCCCCGGAATTCGCAGGCGCCGAGTTGCGGGAGATGCGCATCGTCAACCGTAAAGGCTTGCACGCCCGCGCGACCGCGAAATTTGTGCAATGCGTGGACCGCTTCGAGGCCGAAATACGCGTGACGCGCTGCGGCGAAACCGTGGGCGGCGATTCGATCATGGGCATACTGACTTTGGGCGCCGGAATCGGCTCGACGATCACCGTCGCTGCGCGCGGCGCCCAGGCGCGCGAGGCGCTTGAAGCGCTCGCGGCGTTGGTGGCCAATCGCTTTGGCGAGGACGAGTAGGCCCTCTGCGTTTTCGAACCTGCGCCAGCGCCATTCAAGAGAGCTTGGACGGAACCGCGCCGAAACGAGGCTTCATTCGCAGGAAAGGCGTCTCGACATATTTGTGCGAAAGCCCCGCCACGACGAAGGCGAGCGTCGCGAACGCGGCGGCGAACGGCGCGCGGTGCCCGAATCTTTCAGTGAGATGAGCGCCGAGCGAGATCATGGGATAGTGCCACAAATACCATCCATATGAGATCCTGCCCGTATATACGGCGGGCGCTGTGGAGAATAACCGGGCTATTTGATCATCGTGCAACGTCGCCCACAGCAACCACGCCGCCACAACGGCGGTGAGGGTCAGACCAAAACTCTGAGTGAGCTGAGAATCGATCGTCAATACGAGAGCGAGCGCCAAGATTGCAGCGATGGGAACCCAGCTGAATCGCAGGATCAACGACTGCAGCGGTAAGCTCGGCTTCGCGAACGCCAGCGCACAGCCGATAAGCAAAGCGTCCGAGTGGGAATCGAATCCGCTGTAGGTTCGCGCCGGAGTGGCGCCAGAACAAACAAGATAAAGCCTCCAGGCGATGACCATGCAGATCGCTACGAAAATAAAGACGAGCGGCGAGCGGCGTCCGAATAGTCGCAGAACCAGTGGCCAGACGAGATAGAATTGTTCCTCCATCGCCAGGGACCAACTATGGCCAAGCAGCGTCTGGGGATACCAATTGAAAGCGAGATTCCAGTTCATCAGATAGGTCGCGGAGAGCAATACCGCGCGCAGGCCATCGACCCGGCGCCAAGACAGGACATCGACGCAGGCGACGACCGCGAGCAAAAGCCAGAAAGCCGGCGTCAGCCTCAGAATTCTCCTGATGTAGAAATTGCCTATGGCTATCGAAGATGTGGCGCGAAGTTCGCGCTCCAAAATCGAAGTGATGAGAAATCCACTCAGCACAAAGAATATATCGACGCCTATCCAGCCGCCGGGCAGGAGCGATGGATCGACGTGATAAATGACGACCAGGGTGATCGCGAGCGCGCGCAGTCCGTCAAGTTGCGGCTTGTAGGCGCTGACCGAAACACCATCTTCGTCTGGCATGAGACGTAGCGCTCCAGACAAGAAGCTCCAACCGGAGCGCTAGTCGTCATTGCGAGCGAAGCGAAGCAATCCAGCCCATCGGGCGCAACTAAGGCGCTGGACTTACGCTAAGTCCTAAGCTTAACGGCCTCAGCCGAGCATCGCCGAAATTTGGATTGCTTCGCTTCGCTCGCAATGACGGCCCCGCCGGATCGCCGTATAATCTCGCTTCACATCTTGAAGCTTTCGCCCAGATAAAGTCTTCGCGCTTCAGGGTGTTCGATGATTTCGTCGGGCGGCCCTTCGGTTAGCACGTGGCCGCTGTGGATGATATAGGCGCGGTCAATCAGGCCGAGCGTTTCGCGCACGTTGTGATCGGTGATCAGCACCCCGATCCCACGTTGTTTGAGATGCCGCACCAGATCCTGAATGTCGCCGACCGCGATCGGATCGATGCCAGCAAACGGCTCGTCGAGCAACATGAACGAGGGCTTACCGGCGAGCGCCCGCGCAATCTCGCAGCGCCGCCGCTCACCGCCGGACAGCGCAATCGACGGCGCCTTGCGCAGGCGCGCGATGTCGAACTCCTCCAGCAATTGCTCGAGCTGCTGCTCGCGCCGGCGCTTGTCGCGCTCGGTGACCTCGAGCACCGCGCGAATGTTGTCCTCGACGTTGAGGCCGCGGAAGATCGAGGCCTCCTGCGGCAGATAGCCGACCCCAAGCCGCGCGCGCTGATACATGGGCAGCCGGGTCACGTCCTGCCCGTCGAGCGCGATGATCCCCTTGTCGGGCTTCACCAGGCCGGTGATCATGTAGAAAACTGTGGTCTTGCCGGCGCCGTTGGGTCCCAGCAGACCGACCGCCTCGCCTTGCCGAACCACGAGCGATACGTCCTGGACCACGTTTCGCGCGCCATAGCGTTTGCCGAGATTGTGGACGGCGAGAGCGCCGACGGCCGAAGCCGCGGGCGCCGGGGCGGCCGGCGCCACCTCGGGGCGGACAGAAATATCAGTCATGCGCCGCCGTCGCGGCGCTATCGGCCGTTGCGCCCGTGGGCCGGGCCATTGGCCTCTCGGCGCGATCGGTCATCAGCGCTATTTCTTCTTGCCGCCGCTCGACGGGTCGGTGGAACCCGGCAGGAAGAGGCCCGTCACGCGCGACCCGCCGCCCTGCACAGTCGCCTGACCCGTCGTCAGGTCATAGACCAAACGATCGCCTTTGGTCACGTTTCGTCCGTCGCTCAGGACGACGTGGCCGATGAGAACGACGCTGTTATGCCCCTTGTCGTAGCTGCCGCTGTCGGCGGTCGCGGTCTGGGTCTTCGAAAGAACGGTTACCGGTCCGGCGCAATCCATGTGCTTGACGCTGCTCGACGCCGCGGCGCTGCCAGCGCCCGCGCTCGCTTCGCCTGCCGGTGCGGCTGGCGCAGCGCTAGCGGCTTTCGCCGAGGCCGATTGCTGCGACTTATCCATGAGAATGGTGAGCTTGGAGCAGTTCAGCTTCGTGTCGCCCTGAATGGCGATCACGCGCCCGGTATAGATGGCTTTCCCTTCTTTCTCGAAATAGTCGAGATGGTCGGCCTCGATCGAGATCGGCGCCTTCGAATCGCCGCCAGGCAGGATCGAAGGGGAGTCCGATTCCTTGGTCGCGGCTTCGGCAGCGGCGATCCCGAGCGCAAGGACGAAGGCGATAGCAAGTTTCACGGCGATGTCCCCGCGGCATTGTCCGACGGGCTCTCCAGCCCCATCATCGTATGCACCCGTCCGTCGAACGTCGCCTGCGCTCCGCCATCCTTCACTTCAAAGGCGTCGGCGGTGATGGTGGTATCCGGGAAAATGTGGACTTTAACCGGCTCCTTCGACACATAGCCGCCCGTCTTGAAGGTGACGTGGACGGTGCGCAGGAAGATCTCGTAGTGCGAATTCTTCAAGCGCACGTCGCCGGCGAGATCCAGCGTTTCATCCGCGGTTTCGTAGTGGCCCGAGTTCGGCGGAAAGGCGGCTGACCTCGTGGTCCGCCGTGGTGATGTCGCCGCCGATCAGAGCCAGATCGACTACGCCCGTGTTTCTCGGGTCCTGCGTGGCCTTGGCGGCGGTGATGACATAGCCGCCGCCGCCCGGTCGCGATCCGCTGAGCCGCGGCTTGTCCATTGTGATCTTTCCACCGTCGATGCCGATTCCCTCGAACGACACATCGCGCAGCGCCCGGGCGAAATTGCGATAACCTGCGAGCGCGACCGAGACCGCCACCGTTCCAATAACCGCCAATTCGAGGACGCGGCGGAGGGCGCGGACCCGCGTCGTGTGCCGGCGCGCCGCCTCGAAGGCGCGCGTGCGGGCGTCGCGAAGCGCTGCGGATTCATCTTCGAGGGCAAGGGCGGCCAGGCTCATGGCAGCCCGAGCATAGACCGTGCGGCGGGGAAAACAAAACCAGTGGCGGCGCGCGGCAGCGTTGCGCGAGGTTTTCCTGGCCGCTAAAGGGAGCGCCCCGGCGTCCTGCTGGGCCGGTAGCTCAACGGTTAGAGCCGGCCGCTCATAACGGTCTGGTTGGGGGTTCGAGTCCCTCCCGGCCCACCAATATTCTCAATGGCTTGGTCCGCAAGAACGCCTTGTTTGAACGATCATCCCACAGTTTTCCCACAGAAACCGATCTAAAGCTCAGGCGAACAATTGCCCTTTGCGCTGCACGTTTCCAATTGGATGTCCACGGCTGGGTGTCACGCATGCAATCACCAACTCAAAGTCCCGATCAAAGCGAGGTAACGTAGCTGTCAATTGACCGGGCAATCTGGCAGGCATTACCCATTCAACTATAACGGGAGGGGTAAATGCCCGGTCGAACGCTGGTAAATATTTCGAGCAACACAATTCACAGGAACGTCACCGACGCCGACGATCAATTCGACGTCCTCGGAAACATCAGCCTTGTCTTGCGTGCAATGGACACGCTTACCGACGACCTTCTAAGCGGCTCCGGCCTCGTGCGTAACAGCGGCACGACGACGATCGACGACCAACTCCTGCTCGACGACACCGTTACCTTCGCCAACGCAAGCGCGGTGACGCAAAACGACACGACCCTACAGATCGGAGAGGTGGCGTCCGACGCGGCGACCGTGCGCAACGACGGCGGCGCAACCTGAACTCTCTCCGGCAATTCGCAGGTTGCGAGCGCTGGCGAGTCCGCATTCATCAACCTCGGGACGCTCCTGCAAGCGGGCGGCGACGCAACGATCGACGCGACCTTCTACGACCGCGGCGGTACGATCCAGATAGATGGAACGCTGAGCTTTACGTCAAGCGCCAACCGATTTGTGACTGACACGATAGACGGGGCTGGTGTGCTCGACTTGTTCAACGGGACGCTCGATGGGTCGACCGTGTCGACCGTCACGGCTGATTTGCAGTCAGTCCGGATCGTCGAAAACGTCAACGTCACGTCGGCGAACGTCACCGCTTTCTTCCTCAATCTCGCGTCTGGCGCCGACCTGTCCTTCACCAATCCCTCGGCGATTCTCAACCTAAACTCCAGCGACATTGCCGGCCTCGGCGAAGTGAATATCAAGGGTGATGACAGCGTTTATTTGTCTGGCAACTTAATTTTGATCGGCGCGACGCTGGACAATTTCGGCAACACGACGTTCGGCGGCTCCCCCAACCAATCGTCACCACCAGTCGATGTATTGATGTACAAAGGGGCCGTCATCGTTAATAGCTCCGGTGCCACCTGGACAGACGAGGCCTCCGGAAGCCAATTTCTCGCACAGAACGGCGCGACCGCGACCTTCATCAACGATGGAACGTTCGTCGAAATTGGCCAGGGGACTTTGACGTTGACCTTGTAAACAACGGACTCATGGAGGGTGCCAGGTTCAGCACTATATATATCGGTGCGTTGAGTGGCACAGGTACGGTTGATATTGGCTTGGACAACATGGACGTGCGCGACTCCGTCGGCAGCGGGCAAACATTTGATTTCGCAACGTCGGACGCGAGCGACGCCTCCACCTTGACGCTCGAAGCCGGCGCGTTGCCATTGTTTTCTGGGCTTGTCACAGGCTTTGGCAGCGCGGTTAGTGATCAGATCGTCGTCAACGGGGGCTGGCAATATCAGGGCTTCGCCGCCAACAGCAGTGGTACTGGCGGGTCGTTGATGTTCACGAACGGCGTTGTTGAAGCGTCCGTGAGCCTGGTGGGCAGCTACGATCCAAAGAAATTGAATGCCCTCTACAATTCAGAATTAGGTCAGACAACCATTTTTTACTCGGGGCTGACTTAAACCAATCAAAAAGGCCGGCTTCGCGCGCCGACTTTTCTCGCCGACTTCGCGCGCCTGACCAACTCGCGGCGCTGCCAGGACCCGCAACGTCGACCCGCTCAGACTGTTAGTAACGTGGTAAGCCAAGCGCTTCAGTCAAAATCGCAGACATGCCTGATCCATTTCGACCGCAACCGCTAAAGCGTGCCGGCGTCCTTCGCTAACCGACCGGTCAGCGTGCGGGTCTATCCCGAGCGTATCGTCGTCGCCGCCGAAGGGCAGATCGTCTGCGAGCATGCCCGCGTCTTCGCCCGCTCCCACGAGCGCACGAGCACGACGACCGTCTTCGACTGGCGGCATTACCTGGCGGTCATCCAACGCAAGCCTGGCGCCTTGCGCAACGGCGCGCCGTTCGCCGAGTTGCCGCCGGCCTTCCGCGCCCTCCAGCAGCGCATGCTCAAGACGCCGGGCGGCGACCGGGAGATGGTCGAGATCCTCGCGCTGGTTCTCCAGCACGACGAACAGGCCGTGCTCACGGCCGTCGAACTGGCGCCGGAGGCTGGCGCGCCGACCAAGACGCATATCCTGAACCTGCTGCATCGGCTTGGTCGACGGCAAACCGATGCCTTCTCGACGGTCAGCTCGTCAACGCCCTCGAACAGGAGAAGCTTCAGGGAAAACCTGGGCAGATTGCCGGGCGGCTTGCCTATTCCGATCTCGTCATCCTCGACGAGCTCGGCTACCTGCCGTTCAGCGCCTCCGGCGGGGCGCTGCTCTTCCATCTGCTCAGCAAACTCTACTAGCTAGCGCACCAGCGTCATCATCACGACGAACCTGAGCTTCGGCGAATGGGCGACCGTCTTCGGCGATCCGAAAATGACGACGGCGCTCCTCGACCGTCTTACCCACCGCTGCCACATCCTCGAAACCGGCAACGACAGCTTTCGCTTCAAAAACAGCCCGGCGAAGCCCGCCAAAACCACCAAGGAGAAATCGAGAAACTTGACGAACGCCTGCCCCCCAAACCATCATCAAGCCGGGTCAGTTCTCAATGGAAATCCTGGGTCAGTTCTCGGCGGAAATCGACACGACGGCGCTGGTGAGTACAAACAAGCTTACATTGGATTTAGTCGGCATTTGTATCTGTCCTCTTGGTCTAGTTGGTTACCGTAGCTTCGCGCTCCTGTGCGACGCCTGACAAGAGCGACCGGCGCGCGCCAGGAAACTTGGTCTTCGTAAACCTCCGGTCGCCGACCTCTCCCACGTTCTTCGAGAAACATCAGATGTCATATCGGCGAAATTGGAAAATTCCGGGTGGCTATGAAATCCATGCTCAACGAAGCGCTGCCCTGGAAACGCGCATAGTCGATTGCCTCGCGATCCCACTCCGGCCCAACCGCATCAAATCCATATCTGAATGGAATTGGCGACTGGGCGCGCTCAGTGGTTTCTCAGACTAGGGGACCAACCGACGCCAGGGGGCCATTCCGACGCTGTCGAGTTGCCGACGCTCCCATGAGGCGAGGGGGCCAGTCGGCCGCGCGTGTTCGCGCACGGAGGATTGCATGCGCATCAACGTGTCGGGGCTGCTCAATGATACGGGCGTGACCCTGCTCGGACGAGTGATTGGCGTCTACGCCTTGCTGGCGGTTGCGAATGTCGGCGCCTGGCTTTGGGCGATCTTCGCCTTTCACGATTATCCGGTTCTTCTGGGGACCTCAGCGCTCGCCTACGGCCTCGGGCTTCGACATGCCTTCGACGCCGATCACATCGCGGCGATCGACAATGTGACCCGCAAGCTGATGCAGCAAGGACGCCGCCCGGTGGCCGTGGGGCTATTCTTTTCGCTCGGACATTCGACGGTCGTCGTAGGCCTTTCGATCGCGATCGCGGTCGCGGCAACGAAGCTTCAGGGTCGGTTCGACGCCTTCCGGAATGTCGGCGAAGTGATCGGCACATTGGTGTCCGCCTTGTTTCTTTTCGGTATCGCGATCGCGAATGTCTTCGTCCTAGTCGCGGTCAACCGAACCTTTCAGCAATGTGAAGAATGGCGGCGCCTACGTCGAGGAGGATCTTGATTTGGCGGCCGCGGGTTCGGGCTTGTTGGCCCGCGTCTTTCGCCGTTTCTTCCGGGCGATCGAAAGAAGCTGGCAGATGTATCCGCTCGGCCTGCTTTTCGGGCTAGGGTTCGACACGGCAACTGAGGTTGGAGTGCTCGGAATTTCCGCGACCCAGGCAACGCAAGGCCTATCAATCTGGTCGATTCTCGTATTTTCCGCGCTCTTCACAGCGGGTATGACGTTGATTGACACAACCGACAGCGTTCTGATGCTCGGCGTCTACCGTTGGGCCTTCATAAAGCCTATCCGCAAACTCTACTACAACCTGACAATAACCTTTGTGTCCGTCGTTGTGGCAATGGCGTCGGCTGCGCTCGAAACCCTCAATCTCGTTGGTGATCAACTGGGATTGACGGCCGACGGAGGTTTTTGGGGCGCCATTGGCATATTGAACGACAATTTCGACGTCGCGGGTTGCGCGATCGTCGCGCTGTTTCTCGCGTCCTGGCTCCTGTCATACATCATCTACCGCACGAAGCGCTACGATGAAATCGAAGTTTCGCTATAGTGCTTCGTGCTAGTTGCAAGGCTCTCCGTGCGAAATGGGTTGAACGTTACAAACAGCGTTATCCGCAAAGGCTGGTTTCCGGTCATGAACCCACACATGCGAAGGGCTTGGACATGCGCAGCCGCTGTTTCCTCTGGAACTGGAGTTTGCTGATGTTCCGTTTCGGATATTTGATCGCCGTCGTGATCGGAGGCGCGGCGATCTCAGGGGCCGCCTACGCTCTCAACCTGACAAGCCCCGACCTCCCAGCCAACGGTAGGTTCGCCGACGAGCAGGCGTTCGACGGTTGGGGCTGCGCAGGCAAGAACATATCGCCGGCGCTCTCATGGACCGGAGCCCCATCGGGCACAAAGAGTTTCGCGATTAGCGTCTACGACCCGGAGGCGCCCACGGGAAGCGGATTTTGGCATTGGTGGGTTGCCAACATTCCCGCAAATGTCTCCTCGCTCGCCAAGGGCGCAGGAGATGGCAAGGGCTTACAATTGCCGAAAGGGTCGATTTAGCTTCGCAATGACTTCAGCCTAGTAGGCTATAGCGGCCCTTGTCCGATCAAAGGCACAACACATCACTATTTGGTGACCCTATTCGCGCTCGATGTGGAGAAGCTCGACATCAATAGCGACTCGTCGCCAGCGTTTGTCGGATTCAACGTCCACGCGCACACTCTGGAGAAAGTTGTTCTGACAGGCGCCTGGGGCCGTTAAAGGACGGATTTGCGCGGCCGACGCGGACTATGCGCATTGCGATAGCGTGGTATTCTCGGCGCAAGCCGGGCGACGGCGATCGATTGACAAACTTAGGCTCGGGTCCGCTTCGTCGAGCGGTGGATCCTCCAGTCCTTCCTGCCAGTCACGCAGCCGCGCAATCTTTATGAAGGCGTCGAGCGCGGGGGAGTAGCGACGACCCGCCACCGCGAGCAGGTGAACATTGCGCCGCAAGGGATCTCCAGCAATCCGGCGCGCTACTAACGTCGGTAGGTGCGGCGCGTGCTCGGGCGCCAATATCACTCCCAGCCCCGCCGCCGCCATGTGTTGCAGATGGCTTTCCTGTCGCCCGCGATGAGCAATCCGGGGCCGCGCGTCCGGCTGGAAAATGCGTGTGCCAAAAACGCTTGGCGATTTCGCATCCGACCCGCTCGAGCCAAGCTGTTTCGATCAGCGCGTCAACGGGGATCTGCGATTGGGTCGACGAGCGGGTGATTCGCTGCCAGGAGAATGACGAAACGCTCCTCGAACAGGGGCCAATGGTCAATTCGATCCGGCATGCCCTCGATATTCCCAGCCAGGGCGACATTGATTTCGCCCTCGAGCAGTTTACCCGAAGGGACTCGGAGGGAGCTTCGATCAATTCGACTTGAAGCCCGGGGATCACTCTGGCGACTTCATCGAGTATTGGGATTGCCAGCGTGACCGATGTGCAAGGGGCCAGCCCGAGTCTTGAGGGGCGCAATTCCTTGCGATGAAACTCTCGCGCATTCACGCGGACGGCCTCGGCGGCAGACAGCGTACGTTCAATCATGGGAAGCACGAGCTTCCCTAGATCAGTCAGTTGGGTCAATTCGCGCTCGCGATAGATGAGCGCGCCGCCAAGTTCGTATTCAAGTTTTTGCATCGCTTTCGTCAGGGCGGGTTGGGTTACATTGCACTGCTCGGCTGCGCGCGTAAAATTGAGGGATCGCGCCAAAGCCAGGAAATAGCGGACTTGATGTAGCTCCACGGTTTACCTCGTGATTTCGGTCATCGCCGACGCCGCGATATTTTCGTGTCAAGGCCCAAACCGGCGAGGGCGGCGTTGAGTTGACTCGCAGGAGTCGTGGAGCGATCGCACGGCGGCGAGCCGAGGTCGTCGACGTCCCCGCCGTTCTCCATTTCGGGCGAATTCGAGGCCGCGTTTCCTGCCCGAACGGCCGGACTTTATTAGCAAAGCGCAACATTCGGATAAAGGTATCACCTCGATAGACGGAAGCTATCGCAGAGTCACTCGTCGATGACTCGCTCGCTGCGATCATCGCGCACATCCTGCTACGCGCTAGCCCTGGTTGAGCTCGACTTTTCGGATCGTGGCGTCGCATCGTCAAAGCCGCACGCGTCGCCTCATGGACAAGGGCCCCGACTGCGCGGGAGTGGGGCCTGCCGCGGACCGTCACGAGACCGATGTCTCGCCAAAACTCCGGTTCGGTCAGAGGCGTCGCAGTTACCTTCGGATGATTGACAGATCGGCTCGGCATGAACGAAAATCCCATGCCCGCAGCCGCCATCGCCAAAATCCAATCGTCGCGATCGCTTCGATAAACCGTGTGCGTCTTCACGCCCTGCTCCCTGAAGACCCGCCCCGAAAAGTCTGCGAGCTCGCAGTTCACACGTCTCAGATAGGCCTCGCCGTGCAGATCCAAGCATTTGACGCGATCAAGCGAAGAGAATTTGTGTTCTGGCGCCACGACGATCATGAACTGCTCCCGATACAGGGGCAGGAAGTGCAGGTCCGACGCCAGTGGCTCGTTCTCCGGATGGCCGATGATCGCGACTTCCAACTCGCCATCCGTTAGCTTCTGGTTGAGCATCGCTGCGTTGGCATCGCTAATCTCAAGGTCAATATCCGGATGACGCATGCGAACCCCGGCGAGCAAGCCTACCAGGTCCGTCGGCGCGACGGTGCACATGACTCCAAGCTTGAGGCGTACCGTTCGCCGTTCCGTGAAATTACGCGCAACATTGGTCGCCGCGTGAGTCTGCTCGAATATGGCGTCTAGGTGCGGCTTTACGATTTGGCCGAGCTCGGAGAGGCGTGTCTTGGCCCCTTCACGATGAAAGAGCTGCCCTCCAAACTCTTCCTCGAGAAGACGAATCGAACGCGTGAGCGAGGGCTGGGAAATGCCGCTCCGTTTCGCGGCGCGGGTGAAATTCAACTCCTCGCAAAGAGCCCGAAAGTATTCGACTTGCCGTATTTCCATTTGGACTCCTCCGTTGAGGATAGTGGGGAGTTGGCGCTTGCGCAAGTTCGACAGCTCCGTCGCTGTTCAGATCATCAGCACGGGAGTCGGCAGCCTCGCCTCGTCCATCCTACACTAGCGAGAATTGACGACCGCGTTGCGCGGGCGGCGCCGGCGCGAAGAATTTCATTCCTGATAGGAATTGGCGCGCCGCATTCCGGTCGTTCATTGTCCGGCATCAAAGGCGAGGCGGTCGCGTGACCGGCCGCCGGTATTTTCTGAGGAGACCTCGATTGGAGATCAAACCAACGGACAGGACGGCGCTGGCGAGACGCGACGTTCTACGGATCGTCTTGGGGGCGGGCGCCGCGGGACTGACTCGAGTTCGGCGCCGCCGCCGCCCTCGACGTCGGCCCCGGAGCAAGCGCCGCGGAACTGTTTGCATTTCGGGCGCCTGACCCGCTCCGCACTTGTGTTTGCCTTGGCTTTCCCTGCGGATCGGAGCCCTCAATATTCGAGAATGCGCATGCCCTTCGTCCGCATTCACGCGGGAGCAAGAACCTGGACAGTGGGCGCGAACACTCCTGGCTTCGCCCCGCGCGACGCGCCGGCGCAATTGTTTGTTGGCCGCGTGACGAGGCTCAAGGCGCAAGGCGAGGCTCCCTATAATCTCGTTGTCGTTTCCGCCCCGGCCGCTTCCTTCCCGGCGGGCGCACTTGCGATTTCTGCGGAGATATTAGGTCCGAGCGGTTCGCAAGTTCGGATCGGCAATCCGCTCGTCGCCGAACTTCTTGCCCGAGACGCCGCTCTCTCGCGCAGCCTTCGGCGGTGTCTATTCCCAGAATGACCGCGCTCGGTTCACCGAAGCTCTCGCGGATATTCTCGCTGCGAAGAGCTCAGCTGCGGGCCACCCGGATCCCAGAGGTCGCAGCGAAAGGATTGCCGCAATGTTGGCGTCGGACACGCTCGCCTTCGATCCTGGCCGGCCGGAAGGGTTTACATTCGCGGGTCAGAACGGGCGGAGACCGTTCGACGCGACCGCCGATGTGGTCGACACGCTTCTCGCGGGCGTCGCCGCGCCACGTCGTTCGCCGGGCGTCGCCTTCCTCCCCTGCGATGAATTCCCCTATTTCTCGTCCGCCGTTGCCTGATACACTCCCGTCGCCGAAGGAGCTTGAAATGTCCCATCACTTCGACAATCCAAACGCCAAGGATGATCCCCGCCTCAACGTGAACGACTATTATTTGTTCTCGGGCGGCGCGGGCCGCACGGTCATGGCGATGACCGTAAATCCGGATGCCGGACTGTCCGCTCCTGAAACTCTCAGAGACGAGGGGCTCTACGCTTTTCGCTTCGATCTGGACGGGGACTATGTCGAAGACGTCACTTTCAAGTTCCGATTTGGACCGCCTTCGCATGGCGCCGGCGACGAACACACCCACACGCAGTCTTACGAGATTCGGAGAGCGACCGGGTCGGAGGCGGTAAGCGGCGCGGCGGGGGAACTCATCGCGAAGGGCAACACGGGAGAGATCGTCGAGGGCGCCGGAGGCGTGAAGGCGTTCGTCGGTTTGGCGCCGGACCTTTTTGCCGGGGACGGCGTCGCGATAAATAAGTTCAAAGCCGCTTTTTACGAGCACAACAAATTCGCGCCCGAGGAGTTTCAGAACCACCAAAACCTGTTCGCGAAGCGCAACGTGACCGCGATCGTGCTGGAGACGCCAACCACACTGATTGGTCAAGGCAAAGTTCGTTCCTGGGCAACCAGCTCGCTATACGGCCACGCGCCGGAGATGCAGGTGTCGCGATGGGGTTGGCCTTTATTCACGCACGCCTTCCTGCTGCCAAACGTCGAACTGAGCGAAGCGTTCAACCGCGGCGTTCCCTCCGAGGATGTCGCTCGCTTCGCAGCCCACATCGAGGACATCGCCCGACGGTTGACGACGCTCGCCGGATCGGCCGGCGATCCTGCGGAATACGCGAGGCAGCTAGCGGCAAAGTTGCTTCCGAACGTCCTTCCCTACGAACTCGGAACGCCCGCCGCCTTTGACTTCGCCGCCGTCAACGGCCGGGCGCTGAGCGACGACGTCATGGACGTTATCCTCACGCAAGCCACCAATACCGCGTTGGCGGACGGCGTCTCCCCGGACCTCGGACGCATTCGCGCCGACTTTCCCTATTTTGGGTCGCCGTACTCGCACGAAGAGCAGGCCGGCGTTCGTCCGGCCGTTGCGCGAAAGCCCGGTTAGCAATGAGCGCTGACGAAACAATCGTCCTCAGGCCTTCGTCCGTGAACTCGGCGCGGTCGACGCCGATAATTTGAAGTTTTTGGTCGAGCAGGCCCGCGCTGGCAAGGTTGTAGAGAGGGGGCATCAGCAGGCGCTTGGTGACGTCTTCGCCGGCGCCGAAGATGACCAACGCGCAGGCCGGCGCTGGTTGGTCGCCAGGCATGGAGCGCGCCAGCGCCGCTATTGATCTCGGGATCGACCATACAGCCATCAGTGTATCGCAGACGTCGGCGAGCCTCGCATTCTACGTCGATCTGCTCGGCATGAAAGCCGCTATCGGAAGTCAATCATGGCTTGGAGCAGGATCGGCTGGACGATGTTGCCGGATCGAGAGTGCGCATCACCGGGTTGCGTCCGAGATCACCCGACGGAGCTGGCCTTGAGTTGCTCGACTACCGGAGCCTCCCCCGAGGAAGACCTGCGCCGAAGGACTCCCGGATCACCGATTATTGGCACGCGCATGTTGTGCTTCGGGTCGCCGGATTGGACACTCTCATCGCGAAACTTCGCCGCCATCACGTACGCTTCGTCTCCGGCGTCGCGATTGCGCTCATCGAAGGACGTCGCGCTATTGAGATATTGGATCCGGATGGGCACGATTTGGTGCTCAATTAGCGACAACCAAACGATCGTCCGCTATGATTTCCCCGCCCCGGCCAAGCGCCGCAAGAGTTCTATGATGGCGCTTGGCTCCTGACGCAGAGTGAAATCCGGCTCGACGAACGCACTGCGAATAGTTCCCTGCTGATCGATGATATAGGTCGCCGGAATCGGAAGCATCCAAGCGGGCATGCCGTGGCGCGCGGGCAAATCGATGCCGTTCCGACGATAATATTCCCGCACCTCCCGAGGAGCGGAGAAGATCAATCCGAACGCGAGGCTGACGCCATAGTCGACGTCGGAGAGTATTTGGACTTTGTCTAGATTGTAGTTGCGTTTCAACGCGCGAGGAAATCCTCCGGTGTCAGGGGTGATGGCGACGAGGCTCGCGTTCAGCCGTTGGATTTGGGGTTGCGCCGCTTGCAAGGCGCATAGCTCGGCAGTGCAGAATGTGCACCACTCGCCGCGAAAGAAGCTGACAATCAATGGGCCTTTGTCGAGCAGATCCCGCGAGGAAACCAGGCGCCCATCCGAGTTAGGCAGAACAAAGTCTGGCGCCTGCGTCCCGACGCGCAGCGCTTGATCGCACACGCCGCTCTTTTTCAACCAATGGACAGAACGCTCATAGGCGGCGGTCTGTTCGGAAGTGAAGGCCGCGATGGTGTCGTTGCGCAATTGACGCAGGGTCTCGCTCATCCGGCTTTTCCCGGGCGCCCCAACGGCCTGCTCGCGCGCCGCGGCGACCTTGAAGCATCAAGCGCGGGAAGTGAAATGCCTAATGGGAATAATTGTTCAGCAATGGCCCTGGTCAATAAATTGGACGAAGCTCCAGAGGCTCCGGCTGGGCTCCGAGTCCGATTGCATAACCGACTGTTCGTGAAGGCCTGACGGGTTCGAGCGGTGAGCGGCACGGCCCGCTCAGTGACGACTTTGAACGGCGGGCTGTCTTAGCTGACGTGGCTTCTCAGAACAGGTCAGCGCGCACGCCGAGCAGAAGCGCCTGACCGGAAGCAATCAACAGATCGTTGAGCGCAGGTCCCGCCGGCGTGACGCCGTGCGCAGCGAGGGCGGTGGCGGCGAAGGACTGCACGGATGCCTGCGGAGCGAGTTTGACGGTCGGGCCGAGCTCGGCAACGAGGCGCCTGAGCCCAGCGATCTTGTCGGCCTCGCTTTGCGAGGCAAGCGCCTCACGCCCGAGGTTCGCCGGCTCCTGCCGGTTGCTGGAGGCCGCGGCGCGCGCATAATAGTACGCGGCGAGCGCTGCGTCGGGCGGCCCGCCGACACCCAGTCGCGCGAGTTCGCCGAGATTGTAGGCCGCCCAGCCGTCGCCGCGGTTCATGCCGAGCGCATACCAGCGCCGCGCCTCGGCGACGTCTCTCGGCACGCCGAGGCCGTTCAGATAGAGCCGCCCGATATTGTTCGGCGCCTCGGGATGTCCGAGCTCGGACGCCTTGCGGAAATAGTCGAGCGCGCGCGCGAAATCCTGCGCGGCGCCGATGCCTTCGAGGTAGACGTAGCCGAGATTGTCGAGCCCGTAGATGTCGCCGCGCGCTGCGGATTCTTCCCAGAAACGCCGGGCGAGCGGCCGATTGACGGTGACGGTCTCCCCGCGCTGGTACATGCGGCCGAGCGCGTCCATCGACAGCTCCTGCCCTCCCTCGGCGGCCTTCTCAAACAGTCGGCGCGCTTTGTCCCAGTCCTTGGCCGCGCCGCGGCCTTCGTAATAGGCCTGCCCCAGCGTATGCTCGGCGTTGACGTCGCCGAGCGCCGTGGCCTTCTCCAGCCATTCCAGGCCCTCGCGCTCCTTCAGCGGCGGCAGGTAGAGCGCGCGGTAGCCGAGCGCCCATTGGGCGCGGATATGGCCAAGATTGACCGCCTTGCGAAAGCCTGCGTCGGCTTCAGCGTTACGGCTGAGGGCGGCGTAGACGCGCGCCAGCTCATAGGCGAAGCGCCCGGATTGCGGGTACTGCTTCGCCGCGCGCTCGCAGGCGGAAAGCGCGGGGCCCGGCGCGATATGGCTCGAAAACACCCCTGATGTGACCCCCTGCGGGTCGAGGCGGTCGCCGGCGAGGCGGTCGCAATCGCTGACCTCCGCGGCGACAGCGATATCCAACGAGTCGTCGGCGCGGTCGACGCCCACGAAGCGGGCGTGCGCGATCTGACCCTCGGCGCCCGCCGTTGGCAGGAAGGTCAGCAGCGGCAGGTCGGCGAGCGTCACGACCCGGTCTTTGCCGATCACGCGGTCGCCGAGGCGGAACTGGCCGAAGGCGGGATCTTCGGCCATCTTCAGACGCCATCGAGGGGTCGGCTGGCGTTTGAAAGGCGTTGCGGAAGTTCGAGGTTCGGGCCGACGCCGATCAGCGATGTCGCCGCCAGCGTCGCCTTGACCGACGGGCGCGCCGATAAGGACGCTGGCTTGAGCGGGGAGAGGCCGGAGAACTCGATCGCCACCAGGCCGATATCCGAATGGCCCCATTCGTCCTGCACGCGGAAGCTGAAGGCGTCCGCCGCCTCCTGGCCCGCGCGCCGGTAGGCGAGCCGGTCGAAATGGGACGCCTCGACGAGCTGGCCCGCGACAAGGGGCTTACCGTCGAGCGTCAACTGGCCGGCGGTCGGCGCCTGCTCGATGCGCACGGTCAACGCGCCGCCATCCGCGACGGTCGGTTTGACGAGCCGGAGTTCGCCGGCGCCGTCAGCCGGCAGTTGGATCCGCGCGAGGCGCTCAAATTTTGGCGGAGCGCGCTGCGGCGCCAGGTAGACGTCGTCGACCAGCGAGGAATTGTCCCACGGCGTCTGCGTTCGCAGGGTCTGGTCGGCGACGAAGCCGCGGATGCGCGCCATCATCTGCCGCACCTCGACATTGGGGACCGCGGCGAATTTGAGGAAGCCCTGCGTAAACGGGCTTACGTCGCCAGTTCCATCGAGCGCGACCTGTCCCGGCGCGGCCGAGAACGCGATCAGCGCTCCCCCGCCCAGCGACTGCGGGTCGACGTTGCGCGCCTTGGCGACAACGGATGATGCGAACTCGGCCGTGAAGGGATTGTTGCGGCAGGAATCGAGGAACAGCAGCCGCGCATGCGCCCCGGCCGCGCGCATCAGCGCATTGATGTCGAGCACGGCGAAAGCGTCGAGCGCAAGGTTGCGTTGGCTGTCGGTGCGCGCCGACACCGGAAGTATGTAGCTTTCGTCGCCGAGCTGCACACCGTGGCCGCTGTAGTAGAACAGCGCGACATCGGCGCCGGATATGTCGGCCGCGAAGCGCCGCAGCGCCTGCTCCAGGCCGGGCTTGTCGACGTCCTTGACCTCGGACACGGCGAAGTCGAGCCGGCGCAACATGGCCGCGACGTGGTCGGCGTCGCTGGTCGGCGTGCGCAGGGTCTCTGCGTTACGATAGGCCGCGTTGCCGATGACAAGCGCGACCCGCCGCTCGGCGAAGGCCGGTCCGGCGAAGACCGCGAGCGCAAGCGCGAAACCCGCGGCCAGCCACGCGGCTTTGCGTCGCATAGACACGGCGGGCGCCGCGCTCAGGCCGCTTTGCCGCGAAGGCGGCGCTCATAGTCTTCGAGTGTCTCGAGCCGCAGGCCGAGCTTGGCGTAGTCGACGCGGTAATATCCGCTGGGGTCCTTGATGACGGCGTCGGGGCGCAGAATGGCGACGTCTTGCGCCATCACGCCGACGTAAACCGGGCCGCCCCAGACATATTCGAAGCGATACAGCGGAAGGCCCGAGGCGGTATCGCCAAGGCGAACGATGTTGCGCTTGAGCCGACGGTCCGACCAGCTGCCGCCCGCGCCGCCTGCCCCGCCGGCGCCAGCGCCGCCCGCGCCTGCCCCACCTGCACCAGCGCCACCTGCACCAGCGCCACCGGCCCCGGCCCCGCCCGCGCCCGCTCCGCCCGCGCCTGCTCCACCTGCGCCAGCGCCGCCGGCTCCCGCCCCACCGGCGCCTGTGTGCCAAACGCCAAGCATCGCAGAGGCGGAGCCGCTCGCGCTTTGGCTTTGGCCGTAAAGCGGATCGGCATTCTCCGTTGCCGCTGCCGATTCCCCGCGGACGGGCCGTTGTGTCACCCGCTTGCCGGACGGCATAGCGTCTGCGGGTAGCCCGGATGCGCGCTCCGCGACGAAATGGGCCAACGGCGCGTGAGTTTTGGCGGAAGCGGACGGCAACTTGGCGGTTGCGCGGAGGGCGACGGGGGCGGCCGCTTTGGCGTCGGTCTTGCTGTCCAACGCTCCAAGGTTGACCAAGCGGATCGTCGAGCCGCCATCAACGTTCTTGATCCGGCCGAAGCCTATCGTCTCCAGACGTTCGGCGTTCACGCCGAACCGCTTGGAAAGGGCCCCGGCGATCGCGCGCGCGCGCAAGTCGGCAACCTCGGCGTTGTAGGCGTCGGAGCCAAGAAGGTCGGTTTGCGCGCCGATCAGGATGCGCTTGTTGGCGAGCCGATGGTCGCTAAGCGCAGCCGCCAGCTTGGCGAGCCGATCGCCGGAGTCAGCCGCCATCACGTCCGATGCGCCCTTGAACTTGATGTCGAGAAGCAAGGAAGGTCGGACCAGGACGCTCTTGAAAATCTCGGCCTCGTGGCCTCGCGGCGAGGCGGGCAGGTGTATGTCCGAGGCGCCGCGCAGCGACCGCACCGGCGCTTTCGAAAGCCGGTCCGCGATGGCCTTATCGTCGTTCAACAGGTCGCCCATCGATTTCGTCGAGGGCGGCCCGAAGGGTTCGGCGACTTTCGCCGCTTGGTTCTGGTCCCCGGCGTAAGCCGGCGCCGAGAGGAGAACAGCGAGCGCCGCTGCGGACAGCCAATAGCGATGATGCATGTGAACCGATCCCAAGTCTGGTCTACTCAGAGCGGGATTACGGGACGGCGTTTTGCCCCTGCGGAATGCGGAGCGAGTACGGAGATTGATGGGTCGGATCGAGCACCTGAAAGTCGCTGCGTGGTTCGCGTACGTCATTCAGTGAGTTCAATCAGGTGGAGACATCTGGTTCGCTTTCGATGAAAACCGGCCGCTGGCGTTCTTGACGGCGCAAAGCCAAATCGAAACGTGGCTGGCCGCTCCAACGATCGACGCGCCCGCGCTGCAAAGGCCACTTCCCGACGAGGCCTGCGAATCGTCGCGTCGTTCATTGTCCCAACCAAGACCCCCGAACCACGGACAATTTGAGAGCGACCTTTCTTCGCTGCCGTCGGATGTTGGCTTGGCTATGCTACACTCCGCTGCGTGGGGGGATCGCGTGGAAGCGGAACGCCGGCAAGTCACGGTCCTATTCGCCGACATGGCCGGCTTCACGACCTTTTCGGAACAGTCGGGGGATGAGGCGGCGTTCTCGCTGATGCGAAGCGTGGCGAATTTGATGGAAGGCGCGGTGCGCGATCAGGGCGGCGCCGTGCAGGGCTTCACCGGTGACGGGATCATGGCGGTCTTCGGTGCGCCCGTCGCACATGAGGACGCGCCGCTTCGCGCATGCCGGGCGGCGCTGTCGATTCTCGCCAAGCTACGAGTCGGCGGCGACGATCTCGAAGCCCGGCACGGGACACGGCCGCAATTTCGGATCGGCGTCAACAGCGGACCGGCCATCGTCGGCCAGGTGCAAGGGGGCCCTGACGGCGGAGTGACTGTCATGGGCGACACCGTCAACGTCGCGTCGCGCCTTCAGGCCTTGGCCGAACCCGGCTCCGCTGTCATGAGTGAGGCGACCCATCGTCTCGTGGAGGGGCTGGTCGAGACCAGCTTCTTCGGCGAGCATCGACGTCAAAGGCAAATCCGAGCCGCAAAAAGCCTATCGGCTCGATGCGATCCGCGAGGGCGCGACGCGCTTCGGCGCCAAACTCCACCACGGCCTCACAACCTTTGTCGGACGCGACCCCGAGTTGGAGAAGCTGGAGCGCGGATTCGACGCGATCCGCTCCGGCGTCCAGGTCTTCGACATCGTCGGCGAGCCCGGCATCGGCAAATCGCGGCTCGTGCACGAATTCCTCGAGCAGATCGTCAAGGAGCGCGCGTGGGTCCTGGTGGGGAGCTGCGCGCCCGACGGCCATCAGACGCCCTTCCGGGCCTTCATCGAGATCGTGCGTGGCGCCTTCCGTCTGGGGCCCGGAGATTCGGAAGCCGTTGTCGCGCGCAAACTCGACGAAGGTCTCCAAGGTCTCGGCCTGCGCTCCCCGGAAAATCTCGCCCTGTTGCTCAATATGCTCGGACTCAAGGCCCCAGAGGGCGCTTTGGCCGGTCTGGACGGCGTTCTGATCGGCTTGCGCACACGCGAACTGCTGCAAACGCTCGTGCAGGCGCGCAGTCGGGTGACGCCGTTGATCCTGGTGTTCGAGGATCTGCATTGGCTCGACAGCGCGTCAGAGGACCTGCTGGCGAAGACCGTCGCCATGGAGGAGCTCCGGCTACTGATCCTGCACACACGCCGGCCGGAATATGATCCGCCTTGGGCGGGGCAGCCGCGCGTGTCGCGCCTATCGATGGAGCCGTTGTCCGCTCGGGAAACTTCGCGGATCGCTCAGGCGCGGCTCGGCGTCGACTCATTGCCCGAGGCGCTGGCGAAGCTGATCGCGGCGAAGGCGGAAGGCAATGCCCTGTTCGCCGAGGAGATCGCGAGCTTCCTGATCGAGCGCGGCATTGTCCGTAGCACCGCTGCCGGCTTGAACTTCGATCCCGCGGCGGTCGCTGCCGCGTTGCCGGAAAGCGTGCAGTCGCTGCTCGCTTCGCGCGTTGACCGGCTCGCCCCGGCCGATCGGAACTTGCTTCAGGCGGCGGCGGTGGTCGGCAGACGGTTCGCCCCCGATCTGGTCGCTGTGGTTGGCGGTGCAAGCGAAACCGCCCAAGCGTCTTTCGGCGCCGTGGAGGCATTCGACCTCATTCGTCGCGTCGAGGGCTCCAGCGACTATGTCTTCAAGCATGCGCTGGTCAGGGACGCGCTTTACAACGGCCTCTTAAGCGGTCCGCGCGCCGCGCTGCATCTCAGGGTCGCCGAGGAATTGGAGCGACGCGGCGGTAATCGACTGATGGAGATCGCCGAGACGCTTGCGCATCATTTTTCGGAGACCTCTCGCCTCGATAAGGCGTTCACTTATCTCGCCATGGCGGGCGACAAGAGCCTGGATATTTATGCACTCCAAGAAGCCGAGAAAAATTATCGGCACGCTTTGAAGATCTTTGACGACGACGGAGCCTGCGCGAGTTCCGAGTCGGTCGCAGCCGTAGTTGTCCGGCTGCTCGAAGCCTTCGTTCTTGAAAGCGACTATCGTGACTTCGGCCGCGTCACGAAAAAGTATGTACCGCTGATGAGGAAATCGGGCGAGAGTCCAGATCTCGTCAAGGCCCTATATTATCAGGGACTTTTGACCTTTTTGAATCTCGAGGATTTGCGCGAATCGCACCGGTTGATGGCCGAGGCGCATGCCATAGCCGAACGCTTGGGCGCCGGCCGGGCCAGAGCCTACGCCAAGTATGGCTTGCTGCTTATTAGGTCAACCATGGGGCTCGACACGCCCGAAACCAGCGAACGAATGTCAGCCGAGATGATGGAAGATAGCGTACGATACGGCGACAACTACATCCGCAACTTCAGCTCCTGGATGGTTGGGCAACAATATCTCCTTCATGGGCTATTCAAGGAAGCGCGTGAGGCCGCGTTGCAGTTCATGAAGTGGGGCGAACAGCGCAGCGATCCGAGAGCGATTGGCCTCGCCAACTTCACTCTGAGCTTGTTAGAACTGGGCTACGAAGCGCCGGAGGCCGCGCTTGCCCGCGCTGACGATTGTGTCCGCTCTGCGGTGACGCCAAATGAACAACGCTGGGGAAGGTTGACAAAAGCTTGCGCTGGTATCGCTCTGGGGCGCTTCCACGACTCCCTCTTGCAACTTGACGCTCTCAATTTGGAGTATGAGCGATCGGGAGTGAACTTCAACAGATTTTATTGGCCGCGAGGTCAGGCGCTATTGTTATCCGGCGAGTTTGCCGAGGGCATTCGCGTAATCGAGCGGGAAATCGAGCGATACGTGAAAACCGAAGAGGCTTGGTTCTCGAACTATTTGCGAGTCCAACTTGCCGGCTTCTACGTCCAGCTGCTGACCAGCAAAGATAAACCGCCGCCGGGTTTGGTCCGCAGGAATTTCCGGACCCTGATTGGGATCAAGCTGTTCGGCGCCCGCCGCGCTCTGGCGTTGCTTCGGCAAGCGGCCTCGAGCCGACACTTGAGCGACCGCGGCGTCATATGGGCGATCATCAATTTCAACCTCGGCGCATTGTCCGCGATGAAGAAGAAGCGTGCGGAGGCGAAAGGCTATTTTGAAAAAGCGCGGGCTGCGGCCGGAGATCAGGGCGCGGACAAGCTGCTGCAAAAAATCGACGCGGCGTTGGCGCAACTCGGTTAGATCTAGGGGGGGACGCGGTCGCCGTTGCGACCCGAAACGATCGCGAAATATTTGTCCATGTGAGGCCTTTGTACGTCGCCGAGGTCGTCTTGACCGAGCCTGTGCCGCTTCGTAGGCTCCCCGAAGCAGGCCGTTCACGTGGTGACAAGAAACCGGCGCTGGCCACATTGGGTGGCAACTAACCCAGAAGGAAACAACCATGGAACGTCGTACGAGAATGAGGACCTCGAGTATTGGCCCAACGGCCGCTGGCAACGACAGCACGTCGGCAACGAGTGTCGCGAATGGTGAAGATAAGACTTTGCAATCCGAGACAGAACTTCAAGAAGGACGTGAAATCTCTGCGTCTGAATTGGAATCCGTCGTCGGGGGTACAGGCGGTGCTGGTGCGGGAAAAATCACGTTCAACCCGTTTATTATAACTCGTAAGTTGACCTGAGTTTTTCAATACGTTGGAGTCCTGCGTCAACAGCGGAGGGGTCGCTGCGCAGCAATACGCGACGGGTGATACTTTGGCGGCTAACCCGCTCAAACCGATCCGGCGGAAGGCCCAAGCCAATCCAATTGGGCGCGGGCAAAAGCTAAACGATTATCGCCCGGCCATCGTCAGGATCGGCTAGGCGCAGCTGCAGTGAGATACAGCGCCGGCTTTCATCAATTCGCCAAAGTTCACCGACGCCGTAAAGCGGCTTGCTCAGGGCAATATGCGCGGCATAGGCGGGAGAGGCTGCGGATTGAGGCCGCCGGCAACATTGTCGAGGTCAGCATCCTTCAGCGGCGCAGTCTTCGCGGCTTCCGCCGCCTTAGGATCGGCGGCCGATTTGGCCTCAGCCTTCTCGGACTTCTCAGCTTTATTCATGGCGTGGCTCCTTGGTTGAAAAGGACAGAAACGAAATTGTCAGCTGTGAACAACTTCGATATGCAACCGAAGCAAAGATACTTGTGGAATCTTCGTCCGCGACTTGAGATCGTGGCGCCGCTACGAATTCGGGTCAAGATTTTAAACGTAACAGAGTTGCAGGCGAGCGCTTGATCGTAGACGACGAGCGTCGCGGTGTAGATGACTTCCTTCGAGACTTTCTTTACTCAGGCATTGTCATTGGCTGCGGCGACGGACTACGTTCGCCGCGCAGAGCTTGGTCATTGAAACGTTAGCGCCGTCGGGGAGTGGCTTCTTGGCGACATCGGACACCATTTACCGCCGCGCGGCGCTGGAGCGCTTGTCATCCCCGGAACAGCTCGATCATCTGGTCGGCCTGACGTCGCCGTTTGGATGGCTCGCCGCCGCGGCGCTCGCTGGATTGATTGCGCTTGCGGCCGCCTGGAGCGTGCTCGGGAGCCTGCCGGTCACTGTCGAGGGTGAAGGCATTCTCGTCACGCGGGGCGGCCAGGTGTTCGATGCGATGGCGCAAGAAGCGGGAGCGATCGCCAGCATCGCGGAGATCGGTCGCGCCGTTCACAAGGGCGACGTTGTCGCCACTCTCGACGATTCACAATGGCGCGCTGATCTTGAACATGCGCGCGCGGTGCTCTCCGAACGAGAGATTGATCTAGAGGCGTTGAAGCGCGCCTTCGATAGCGAGGGCGCTGCACGAGGCAAGAATCGCGACGCGTTACGGGCCAACCTCAACGACATTATCTCGGCGGCGGAGCAACGCCGCGACTTCTATCGTGATCTTGTGGGCCGCGAGGCCGCGGCGGTGGCGAGCGGCGCGCTGACTGCGCGCACCCGCGAGGACAACCGGCGCGAAATGACGCAAGCTCAGCAGGAGGCGGGACAAGCGCGCGGCGATTTGTTGAAGCTCGATGGCGAAGACATAGACTTCAATATCCGCCGTGACCGCGACCTCTCCGACGCGCAGGAGAAGATCAACGACGCGCGCCGACGCGTCGAGGAGATGACGCTGCAACTGGAGCGCGGCGCGAAGATCATCGCCGCGCAAGACGGCGTCGTCACCGAAACCAAGGCGGTTGCTGGGGCCGTTGTCGCGCAAGGCAAGCCGATTGTCAGCATCGCCACCGCCGGGCTGGGGCTTGAGTTGCTGCTTTATATCCCGCCGCAGGTTGGCAAGTCCGTACGCCCCGGCATGGACGCCCGCATTGCGCTCGCCGCGTTCAAGCGCGAGGAGTTCGGTTCGCTCGAAGGCCGGGTCGCCAGCGTGTCGGATTATCCCGTCACGCGCGAGGGCATGGTGTCGCAATTGCAGAACGAACAGCTCGCCCAAAGTTTCCTGCGACAGGGCGCTCCGTATGCGGCGCGCCTTGAGTTGGTCGTGGCGACCGATACGCCCTCCGGGTATCGCTGGACAGGCGGCGCCGGCCCCGCCGCCGCGATCACCAGCGGCGCGACGGCGAATGCCGAGATCGTTGTCGCCCGCCACCCGCCGATCTATTTTGTGCTTCCGATGCTCGCGCGGTGGTTTGGGCATGCCGGTTAGCTTCGGCCTTTTGCGTCGCAGGCGCCGTGTCCGCTCGCCAACAATCCTGCAGATGGACGCGGCCGAATGCGGCGCGGCTTCGCTGGCGATGGTGCTGGCCTATCACGGCCGCTGGGCGCCGCTCGAGGAATTGCGACTGCGGTGCGGGGTTTCGCGCGACGGCACCAAGGCAAGCAACATCGTCAAGGTCGCTCGCGAATTTGGGCTGGCCGCCAAGGGATTTCGCAAGGAGCCGGGGGAGCTTGCGAGCTTGCCGCTGCCATCGATCATCCATTGGAACTTCAACCATTTCCTAGTGTTTGAAGGCGTCGTCGGCCACTTGGCCTATCTGAACGATCCGGCGCTCGGGCGCCGCCGCGTGGCGCTCGCCGAACTCGAGGAATGTTTCACCGGCGTCGTGCTCGCTTTCGAGCCGACATCAGAATTCGCGCGTGGCGGCGCACCGCCGCCCGTGTGGGGCGCGTTGCTGTCGCGGCTCGCCCGCTCTCGCGCCGGGCTCGCGCTGGTCCTGTTGGCTACCGTCGCGCTCGTGGCGCCAGGGATAGTTGCGGCCTCGTTCGCCAAGATCTTTATCGATCAGATCCTCGTCCAAGGTTACGACAACCTCATCAAGCCGTTACTGATCGGTATCGCCGCGACGGCGGCGCTACGCGGGGCTTTGACGTGGCTGCAAAGCCGCGCCCTCTCGCGATTGGAGACGAAGCTCGCCGCCGTCTCCGCGGCCGAGATGGTGTGGCGACTGCTGCGTCTCCCTGTCGCCTTCTTCACTCAGCGCCATGCCGGTGATCTCGCGCAACGCGTCGCCGCGCTTGAGGACGTCGCACAATTGCTGTCGAACGGCGTCGCCCAAGCCGCGCTCGGGCTCGTCGGCGCGCTTTTCTTTGCGCTCGCGATGGCGGCGTTCAACACCAAGCTCGCCGCGATCGCCGTGCCGCTGGCGTTGCTCAACGCGCTGGCGCTGCTGCTGGTCGCGCGCCGTCGCGAGGCCGCGGCGCAGCGGCTGTTTAAAGAGCGGAGCCTGGTCTCAGCAGCAACCGTCGGCATGCTTGCCTCGATCGAAACCTTGAAGGCCGGCGGCTTCGAACGCGACGCGTTCTCGCGCTGGGCGGGATTCCACGCCAAAGAGTTTGCCGCAAACCGCGCCTTCGACGAATCCGGCTTGAGCCTGGCCGCATTTCCCCCGTTTGTCGCAGCGATATCGTTCGCCGTCCAACTCGGCGTCGGCGCGGACCAGGTGGTCGAGCGCGCGATCTCGGTTGGCGATCTCGTCGCCTTCCTGGCGCTGTCGGCGAGCTTTGCTGACCCAATCGGGCGCTTGGTCGCGTTCGGCGGCCAGATGCAACAGATAAAGGCCAATCTCTCCCGCGCCAGCGACGTCGCCGCCTATCCGCTCGACGCGCGAGCGGCGACGTCAGCCTCTGTAGCCGAAGTCGCCGACCTCGGCAGGTCGCGGTCGGCGAGCGCGGCTACAGCAAAGCTCTCCGGGCGCGTTGAGCTGAAGGGTGTGACCTACGGCTACAATCTGCTCGATCCGCCAACAATAAAGCCGTTCGATCTCATTGTACGACCTGGCGCGCGGGTGGCGCTCGTCGGCGCCTCAGGCAGCGGCAAATCAACCATCGGCAAAATTATCGCCGGCCTCTACGCGCCTTGGCAGGGGGAAATTCGACTTCGACGACCGGCCAGCCTCCGACATCCCGCGAGACATCATCGCCAATTCGCTCGGCTATGTTGATCAGAACGTCTTCTTGTTTGAAGGTTCAGTGAGAGACAATCTGACGCTCTGGGACCGTAGTGAGGCCGAGGCCTCGCTGATTGAAGCGTTGCGCGACGCAGCGATCCTGGCTGATGTCGCCGTGCGCACCGGCGGCCTCGACGCGGCAGTCGCGGAGGCCGGCGCCAATTTCAGCGGCGGCCAGCGTCAGCGGCTCGAAATAGCACGGGCGCTTGTGACGGGTCCGAGCCTCATCGTGCTCGACGAAGCGACAGCCGCGCTTGATCCGATCGTCGAAAAACAGATCGACGACAGCCTGCGCCAGCGCGGCTGCGCCTGCATCATCATCGCGCATCAACTCAGCACGATCCGCGACTGCGACGAAATCATCATGCTCGCGCGCGGCGAGGTGATCGGGCGCGGAACGCATCCGCACCTGCTCGCAACCTGCTGCGAGTACGCCGAGATGTTGCATGCACAATAGCGGCGATGGTTTCGACGCCGCCGTCGCACTCAACTCCGCCGCGCCCGTGCGGCTCGATGCGCTCGGCGCGGCGGCGGTCGTGGCGCGCGGGCCGGCCGACCTATTCGCGGCGCAGGTAGACGCCGACGGAGCGTTCGGCGTGCGGCGCCATCTGCTGCGGCTCGCGGAAGGCGAGGCGGCCTTTCCGGTTTCGACCACATCGCCCGATTTGGCGCTCGTCCTGGTGGGCGGCCTCGATGCGGCCTTGCGGCCGATGCACGATGGCGACGACGCGCAAGCCTTACGCGAAGGTTGGATCGCAGCATTGGCGCGGACCGCTTTCGGACCCGCCGCCGGTTGGCCCGACGGGGTGGAGCCTCGGTTGCTCGCCGCGGGCAAGTCGTTGCGGGCTGGCGCCGAGCCGAGCTGGGTCGTGGTCGAAGCGGGTCGTTTGGAGGCGCCGGGGTTCGTGCTGGCGGCCGGCGATCCGCCCACTCCGCTCGCTGCCGGACAATCGCTGATCGCGGCGGAGCCGACGCGAGTTGGTTTCGTTTCCCCTCCTTCGCTCGAGGCTGGCCGTCACGGTCTGGAGACGTTCCACAGCGGTGTGCTCGCCGCGCTCGGTCAAGCGGCGGCCTCGCGCCACATCGCTGCCGCCGATCGCCTTCACGCGCGCGCAAGGACCAATCTTGGCGCGATGACCGACGCGCTCGAGGGCCTCGCCGCGACGGTCGGTTCGCTCCGCGCGGGCTCGCCGCCTTCCTTGCCTCGAACGCCGTTGGTCGCCGCCTTCGCGCTGGTCACCGAGGCGCTCGGCGCGTCGCTGCGCGCCGAGCCGCCGCCATGGGCGGCAACCGTGATCGCGCCGCTCGCGCATTTCGCCGGACTTGGCTGTCGCCCCGTGATGCTGCGCGAAGCCTGGCATCTCAGGGACTACGGCCCGCTGCTTGGCCAATGGCACGAGAACGGGCGGCCGATCGCGCTGCTGCCGCGCCAGCCGGGCCGCTATGTCGCAATCGATCCGGAAAACGGGACGCGGATCGACGTCGACACCCAAGTCGCTGCTGCGATATCGCCGAGCGCGACGATGCTCTACGCGCCGCTGCCTGACGCAGTCGACGGCGTCGTCTCGCTGTTGAGCCTGGGTCTCGAAGGGGCGCGCGGCGATTTCGCGCGGCTCGTCGCCGCCGGCCTCGCAGGCGGAGTGCTCGCGAGCGTCGCACCGGTCGCCGCCGGGCTGATGTTTGAAAGTGCGATACCCGATGGCGAACGCGGCGCCATCCTGGCGCTCGTCGCCGGACTCATCGCCGCTGCCGTCGGCGCCGGCGTCTTCGATCTCGTCAAGGGGATCGCGCTGTTGCGGATTGAGACCCGCCTCGAAGCTCGACTTCAACCAGCGCTGATGCAGCGGCTGCTCGCGCTTGCGCCGCGGTTTTTCCGCGATCACAACACGGGTGATCTGCACGATCGGCTGCAAGCACTCCCTCGCGCGCGCCGTCTTCTCGCCGGGGCGACGCTGACCTCGGCGCTCTCTCTGGCGCTGACGCTGCCCAGTTTCGTAGTCATCGCGGTCTACGGCGGCGCGCTGGCGTGGCTCTCGCTTGCGCTGCTCGCGACGGGCATCATGGGGGTAGCGCTTTCCGCGCTTGGAGAGTGGCGGCCACGCCGCGAGGCGGCGCAAGTCGGCGGACGCGAGACCGCGCTGCTTGTACAGATGCTACAAGGCATCGCGAAGCTGCGGGTCAGCGCCAGCGAACCGCGCATGTTTGCGCTGTGGGCGGGCCTGTTCTCGGCGCGCAGACGCGCCGTATCGAGCGCGAGCGTCTGGGCGGATGCGCGGGCTACATTCATTGCAACCTTTCCGACACTCGCCCTGGCTGTGCTGTTTCTCGCCGCCTACACGAGGACCGGGCCAGGCGGCGATCTCACGCTCGGCGGCTTTGCGGCGATCAACGCCGCGTTCGCACAGTTGATGGCTGCGCTCGGCGCAAGCTCCTCAGCACTGACGAGCCTCGTCGAGACGGCGCCGCTCCTCGAACGTATGCGCCCGATCCTCGCCGCCGAGCCGGAGACGCACGGACTAAAGTCCGATCCAGGTCCGCTCATCGGCGACATCGAACTGAGCCGTGTTACGTTTCGCTATGCATCTAATGCGCCCGATGTGGTCGACGGCGTCAGCTTGAGGATCAAACAAGGCGAGTTCGTCGCACTGGTCGGACCTTCGGGTAGCGGCAAGTCGACACTGATGCGGCTGTTGCTCGGATTCGAAACGCCGACGTCCGGGGATATCTTCTATCAGGACCATCCGATCGCTTCACTGGATCTGACGGCGTTGCGCCGGCGCATCGGCGTGGTGCTGCAGAACGGGCGTACGCTGTCGGGCAACATCTTCGAGAATATGACCAATGGCGCACCTTATTCGTTGAACGATGCCTGGGAGGCGGCGCGAATGGCGGGGCTCGAGAACGACATCAAAGCGCTACCGATGGGCATGCACACCCAATTGACGGAAGGGGCGCCGGCGCTCTCCGGCGGCCAGGCGCAGCGTCTGATGATCGCGCGCGCGCTGATTGGGAAACCTGACATGCTGATGTTCGACGAGGCGACGAGTGCGCTCGACAATCCCTCACAGGCCGTGGTCACGGCTTCCCTGGAGCGGCTCGGCGTCACGCGCCTTGTCATCGCGCATCGCCTCAGCACTGTACAGCGGGCCGATCGCATCGTCGTCTTGGACAAGGGCCGCATCGTCGAACAAGGCGCCTTCAAACAACTGATCGTACGGGGCGGCGCGCTCGCCGCGCTGGCGCGCCGTCAGCAACTCTAACGAAGTTCGAGGGCGCGATGCGCAAGGTTCTCTATATCCTGAGCTACCTCAACGACGACGACGCCGCATGGCTCGCGGCGAACGGCTCAACGCGCCGTCCGGCCGACGGCGAGATCATCATCCGCGAAGGCGTGATGATCGACCGGTTGTTCGTCGTGCTTTCCGGCGCAATCCGGGTGACGTTGGCGAACGGGGAGATCGTAGCCACGCTCGGCGTCGGCGAGGTGGTCGGCGAGATTGCTTTCGTAGATTCCGCGGCGCCGTCAGCAACGGTTGCCGCGATGTCTCGCGCGGTGTTGCTCGAAATCGAAAAGGCCAAGCTGCAAATCAAGATCGACGGCGATTTTGGTTTCGCCGCACGTTTCTACAAGGCGATCGCCGTGTTCCTCGCCTCGCGGTTGCGGGCTACGACACACCGGCTCGGCTACGGCAAGACCGGAGACCTCGCCAGCGAGCGGGCGCTGGAGGACGAGCTCGACAGCCATGTGCTCGACCGTGTCTCCGACGCGGGCGAACGTTTCAACCGAATGCTTGGCGCGCTCGGCGCGGGAACGGTGACCGCGGACGAAGCGCGGCGATAGGCAAACAGGAGCGAGTGGAAACCTTCGGCTCGGACAGGGATCATGGCCCGGGAAATATCGCCACGCATCGCGCCGGCAAGATAGGGATCGCGGAGATCTTGGCGCGCTTCAGCCCGTAGAAATTAACGTTCGCGATGAGCCGAGTGGTGCAAAACGAATAATCATTCGCCGCGCCGATCGTCGACGCCGTATCCCAGCTCTGAACTACCTTGCGTCTTCCAAAATCGCTTGCCGCCCCTGCGGGAATGTCGCAAACGGTCGCCCAGCCGACGGCGCCCTTTTGCGAGGCGCCGGGCGTGGGGATCACATGACCGCCTTGAAACGAACGCTCGTGGTGGTGTTGACGACCTTCGGCGCCAGCGTCCTCGGGATGCTGGTGCAAACGATCGTACCGGCGTCCATTCTCACCGAGTTCGAAGGGCACCGTCGGCGCGATGGTTGGGCTTGTCACCCTGCTGCTGGCGCTTGTGCTCGGCTTCCTCGTCTTCACGGCGTTCTCTGTGTTTTCCGGCCAGCAATCGGAGGCGCAGTCGCTGGGCCCGCTGCTGATCGAATTCGACGTCGCGCTCGAAAATTACGGCGAAGGCGGCGAGAGCGGTCGCGCCGGCCTGCGCGCCGCGCTGGAGCGCTCGCGCAAGCGTTTCTTCGGCGACCTCCAGCGGGGGCCGCAACCCTGGACGTTGGAGGAGACGCGCGCCACGCTAAAGGGCCTCGGCGGGTATTTCGACAGCCTGAAGCCCGCGACGGACAAGCAACGTGAGGCGCTGGCCACGGCCCGCGATCTGGCGAAGCGCTTCAACGACACGCAGATGCTGATGGCCCGCCAGCTCGCCAATCCGTTTCCGCCCTATGTGATAACAGTCGTAGTCTGCTGGGCGTCCGTCCTGTTCTTCGGCAACGGACTGGTCGCGATGATCAACGCCGTGACGGTAATCGCGCATCTGGCCGGCGCCGCCGCCATCGGCAGCGCGATCTTCCTGATCCTCGAACTCAGCCAGCCCTACACCGGCTTCATCCGGCTCTCCTCCGCCGGCCTCGACAGGCTGTTGAAAGTGCTCGGCGAGAACGAGGCCGCGCGGGCGGGGAAGGCCGCTTCCACGATGTCCCCGACGCGCTGATTTTCAGCGGCAATACGCCCTGCTGCGGCGATACCCTGTCCGTACTTTGAACTCTCGGTGCGTCGCCGCAGGCGGATGCGCACTGTCGCGAGAACATAGGCCTGCGG
>CAWADL010000004.1:0-36250 GCA_963780825.1 uncultured Pseudomonadota bacterium
AATACCCATTGCGCTATTTCCTCGCTATTTCCTCGCGATTTGCACAAGCGGTGAATTGCGATCATCGTGCCGCGCTCTCGAAAGGCGCATATCGTATACGATTGGCAACAAGCTGAGCTATATAAACCCGAGGGCAAGTATGTATTGAGGCGCGTGCGTGCTGGCGCACTGAGAGAAGACCATGAACGCGATCACGATCCGACGCTTGAGCGACCAAACCTACAGCCTCATCGAAGAGCGCGCGCGCGAGCACGGCTCGACGATCGAGGACGAAGTCGCGGCGATCTTGGAGCAGGCCGTGGGCGCACGCCGGCCGCCGAACTGGCGCCTGGAAACGGCGGATCGGATCGCCGCCATGACGCCTAAGGGCGTCGTTCAGGACGACAGCACCTTGTTCATCCGCGCCGAACGAGACAAGTGAAGCTCGTCATCGACGCGAGCGTAGCGGTCAAATGGTTCGTTGGCGAAGATCGGCATGAGCTTGCGCGCGACGTGCTGCGAGACGGCTTCCTGCTGGCGGCTCCCGACCTGCTCCTCGTCGAAGTCGCCAACGCCCTTCGCAATAAGGTTCGGACCAAGATCATGCAGGAGCCGCAAGCCAAAGCGGCTATCCGTGTGCTGCCTGACTACTTTGAACGCCTAGTGCGGCCTAGCGGTAGCCTGGCGGAAGCGGGGCCTGCCCCAGGAGGCGGCCGCGGCGCGCCTCTGCGCCCTCTCGGCGCGATACTCGCGCGCCGCCCTTCACCCCTCTCCCTCCGGCAGCGCAGCCCCATCCGCCACCGCAATCTCGCGCCACAACAGGATCGCCACCGCCATCGCAGCCGGGCCGATAAACAGCCCCAGCAACCCGAACGTCTCCACCCCGGCGAGGATGCCGAGCAGCACCCAGAGGAACGGCAGCTTGGTGGCGCCGCCGATCAGCGCCGGGCGGAAAAAATGGTCCGCCGTGAATGTCGTCACGAAACCGGCCGCGACAATCACGATCGCGCCGACCGTCTTGCCGGCGCCGAGCGCCAGCAGCGCGGCAAGGCCGAACGCTATCGCCGCGGCGAACGGGATCATCGCGGCGACCGCCGTGAACGCGCCGAGCAGCACCGCGTGGGGCACGCCGACGAGCGCGTAGACGATCCCGAGCAAGACGCCCTCTCCGATGCCGACCAGCACGAGGCCGTTCACCGTGCCGTGGATCGAGGCGATCGCCTGCCGGCCGATCCGTTCGCCTTGCAGGCCGAGAACCCGCTTCGAGGCGGCGCGACACTGGTCGCGCAGCGACTCGCCGTCCTTGAACAGGAAGAACAGCGTCAGGAACGCGAAGGCGAACAGCACCAGGCGATGGACAAGATTGCGGCCGACGGTGCGCCCGAGTTCGCGGTTCGAGGCCGTGTCGAAGCGCTGCGCCCAATCCTTCGCAAAACCCTCGTGCGCGAGATTGCTCTCCCACCAGTTCGCCATCGGCTTGGCGAGCGCATCCGGCAGGCGCGAGACTACGTCCGGAACCGGGATACCGTTCTGATCCGCCTGCTTGGCGTAGTCGACGAGCGCGTGGGATTCTCTCGCGGCTTCGACCGCGACGACCGCCAGCGGCGCCATGAAGACAAGCGCGACGGCGAGCGCGAACAGAGCGGGCAAAGCCTCGCTGCGCATCCGGCCGGAGACGCGGCTTCTTAGCTGCTGATAAGGCGGCCAGAGCGCGATGGCGAGCACGAGCGCCCAGACCAGGGCTCTCAGATAGTTTTGCAGCACGAACGCCGCGAAGCCGAAGACCGCGAGCGTCAGCGCGACGCGCGCGAACGACCGCCAGCGCCGAACGTCCCGTTCGTCGAGATCCAGTTCGAATTTTTGGCCCGAGTTGGCTTCAACTGGCGTGTCGGCTTGCATGGGGGAGTTCACTTCGCTTCGTCTCCAAAGTGTCCGTCCCTACAACGCGCGCGCAGTCAGATCGACGATAAGTCTCAAAACACCTCCACCCCAACCACCATATGTCACGCGCGATGGCGTTTTGCCCGGGCGCTGCTCACGCCGCCTCCCTCGGCGCGATCGCCGCGATCTTCTCCGCCAACCGCGCCGCCTCGGTCTGCAAGTCATGCGGCAGCGGAATGCGAGCGGTCACGGCGTCCTCGCCGGCGGCCACCGTCAACCGCAACCCGAGCGCCTTGGTAATCCGCGCAATCGTATCCAGCGTCGGATTGCCGCCGGGCGACCAGACCCTTGTAGATCGCCTCTCGGCTAAGGCCCGTCTGCCGAGCCAACTCACTCGCACCGAAAGCGCGAGCAATGTCGCCTAGACCGGAGGCAATCAAATCCGTGTCCCCGTCCTCCAGGATGGCTTCGAGGTAGGCGGCGCGCTCCTCTGGCGTCTTCAGGTAGTCTTGTACATCGAAAGGCGTCGTCTTCATTGCCGCAACTCCCGCGCCATGCGAACGGCCGACCGAATATCCCGCGTCTGCGAACCCTTGTCGCCGCCGCACAGCAGGATCACGATCTCAGCCTCGCTTCGCGTGAAATAAAGCCGATATCCCGGCCCGTAATCGATGCGCATCTCACCCACGCTGTCTCCGACCGTCTTCACGTCGCCGAAATGACCCTTGAGCCGAACCCGCTCGATCCGCGCCGCTATCCGAGCCCGCGCCTGCAAATCCTTCAGACCGTTCAGCCATCGCGTGAAAACGTCGGTCTGGACGACATTCAGCATGTGTATTATACTACACAAACTGATGTGCTTGGCAACACTTCGCCGATCGCGGCAGCGCCAAAAAACTCTTCCGATTTTCCGAATTCCCCTGTATGCTTCGCGCCCGTCAACCCCTCGATCGCGCCTCCATGCCCAAACCTCGCCCCCGCCGCACCGCCGCCGAACGCGAAGCCCGCCGCATCCGCATCGTCGCCGCGATCCAGAACGGCTTCAGCTACGATGAGATCGCGCGCGAGGAGGCGATCAGCCATGAGCGCGTCCGCCAGATCGTCGTCGAGACGATGCGCCGCAACGACGAGTTTTCCCGCGATCTGCGCTTCGTCCAGGCCGCCCGTCTCGATCCCGCGCTCAAACTCACCCTGAAAAAGATCGCCGCCGGCAAGCTGGAGGCGGTCGATCGGCTGATCAAGATCCTAGACCGGCTCGACAAATATCTCGGCGGGGCTAAGACCAGCCTGGTTGAGCCGGATATCCGGGAAAAGCTGATCCGCAGGTTCGAAATGGCTTCCCGGCAAGTCGAACACGAGAAAAACCCGGCGACTCCGGCGCCGCCCCCTGGCGCCCGACCCGCAGCCGGTTGAAAACGCAGAAAACGGCCAAGGAATAGCTTGGACAAGCGAGACCTTCGCCTTGCTCGGATGACAAGGACATCAACCTTGAGCGCAACGCAGCCCGGAAAGATCTATGTCGGTGTCGGCGGCTGGACCTACGAGCCTTGGCGCGGCGCGTTCTATCCAGAGAAATGGCCGCAGAAGCGCGAGCTGGAATACGCCAGCCAAAAGCTCACTTCGATCGAAATCAACGGCACCTACTACGGCTCGCAGAAGCCGGAGAGTTTTATCAAATGGCGCGAGGAGACGCCGGAGGGTTTCGTGTTCTCGGTGAAGGCGACCCGCTACGCCACCAATCGACGCATCCTCGCCGAGGCCGCCGGGACGATCGAGCGGTTCTTCGCCAGCGGCGTGATGGAGCTGAAGGACAAGCTCGGGCCGATCAACTGGCAGTTCATGGAGACGAAAAAGTTCGATGCCGACGATTTTGGCGCGTTCCTGAAACTGCTGCCGAAATCGGTCGAGGGTCGTGCGGTAAAACATGTCGTCGAAGTCAGGCACGAAAGCTTCAAGACGCCCGAGTTCGCGGCGCTGGCGCGCGAGCACGGCGTGGCGATCGTAGTCGCCGCCGACAGCCGGCATCCGCAGATTGCAGATGCGACCGCGCCCTTCGTCTACGCGCGCCTCATGGGAACCACAGAAGACCCCGCGCACGGCTATTCGCCAAAGGACCTCGATCTCTGGGCGGAGCGCGCAAAGGCCTGGGCGAAAGGCGAAGCGCCGAAGGGCATGGACTATGTCGACAAGCCGGCGAGCGCCGGCGGCCGCGACGTTTATTTGTACGTCATCTCCGGCCACAAGGAGAAGAACCCCGCGGCCGCGATGGCGCTGATCGAACGCTTAAGCGAAACCGCCAAAAAGCGCCCGGTCAAAAAGCCCTGACCGCCGCCCTGCCCCGCGTCTCCAGCAAATACGACACCGCAAACACGCAAAGCCCAATCAACGACAACACCGCCCCGACATACCCCGTCGCGCCATAGCCAAACCCCTCGGCGATCGCCCGTCCGCCGAGCCAGGCGCCGAGCGCATTGGCGATGTTGAACGCCGAGTGCATCGTGGCGGCGGCGAGGGTCTGCCCCTCGCGCGCGACGTCCATCAGCCGGGTCTGGATCGCGGGCGCGGCCGCGAAGCCCGTGCCCAACAGGAAGGTCAGGATCGACAGCGCCACCGGCACATCCGCAAACAAGCCGAACGCCGTCATCGTGACGATGTTGAACACCATCATGCCGCCGATCGTCCCCATCAGCGATCTGTCGGCGAGCCGGGAGCCGACCAGATTGCCGACATTCATGCCGAGGCCAAACAGCACCATGATCAGCGGCACATAGCCGACCGAGAGTTTGGCGTAGTCCGTCGCGGTCGCCGCGATATAGGAGAAGATCGAGAACATGCCGCCGAACCCCGACGCTACGAGGGCCAAGGTCAGCAACACCTGCGGGCGCTTGAACGCGACCAGTTCGCGCATGACGCCGGTGACTTTCGGGCGCCCGTCCTGCGGCAGATATTTGGTGATGAGCGCGAAGGTCAGCGCGCCGATCAATCCATCGACCAGGAACATCACCCGCCAGCTCGACCACTTCCCCGAACAGCGCCATCGCCGGCGTGCCGATCAGCGTCGCCACCGTCAGGCCGAGCATCATGTATCCGACCATCTGCGTGCGCCGGTTCGGCGGCGCCAGCGAGGCCGCGACCAGCGCGGCGACGCCGAAATAAGCGCCATGCGGCAGTCCCGTCAGAAAGCGCAGCGCGATCAGCATCCCGAGGCTCGGCGCGGCGGCGCTGGCGAGATTGCCGAGCGCGAAGACCGTCATCAGGATCAACAGCAGCGTACGCCGCGTCAGCCGGGTCGCGGCGACGGCGATCAGCGGCGCGCCGATCACCACGCCTGCCGCGTAAGCCATGATCATGTAGCCGGCGTCCGGCACGCTGGCGCGGAAACCCGCCGCCATCTCCGGCAGCAGCGCCATCACCGCGAACTCGCCGACGCCGATCCCAAACGCGCCGCAGGACAAAGCCAGGACCGTCAAAGCGACGCCGAGCTGGGAAGCGGGCTCGGCGCGCGGCGCGCAAATATCCTGAACGGTCAAAGCGACTGTTCCCTTCCACTGCATGTTGTGAGGTTTGTCGGCCCAAGATCGGGAGGGCCTGTTGGCTTCGGCGCGAATCGTGAACTAACGCATTTCGCGCGCTACATAAGTAGCATACAGACGATCATGGTCCGCGGCAAGCCCTTAGCCGCAGACGGCGCCGCTGGCGCCGCGCATGCATGTGGTGACACCGGCGCCCCGCCCTTCGCGGCCCGGCTACCGGGGTGAGCATGGATCTGAATACGATCGTCGATATCGAGCGCCCTCGAAACAAGCGCGAGATCGAAGCGATCGCCCGTTCTTCGAAACCCGGGGACGCCTGGCTTGCGGGCGGCACGTGGCTATTCTCCGAGCCGCAGCCGCGGCTCCGCCGCCTGATCGATCTGATGGAGTGCGGCTGGGCGCCGCTGAGCGTCGACGAGCGCGGCCTTTCCCTCTCGGCGACCTGCACGATCGCGGAGCTAGACGCGTTCGAGCCGCCGCCGGACTGGCCGGCGGCGCGCCTGATCGGTCAGTGCTGCCGCTCCTTTCTCGCCTCGTTCAAGATCTGGAACACGGCGACCGTCGGCGGCAACCTCTGCATGGCGCTGCCCGCCGGCCCGATGATTTCGCTCTGCGCCGCGCTGGAGGGCGTGTGCACGATCTGGACGCCGGAAGGCGAGCGAGCGCCGCACGTCGGTGTTCGATTTCGTCGAGGGCCCGCAGGCGCCTGCGCTCCGCCCGGGCGAACTGTTGCGGCGCATCGATCTGCCGCGAGAGGCGCTCACCCGACGCACGGCGTTCCGGCAAATCTCGCTGACGCGGCTCGGGCGCTCCGGCGCCTTGCTGATCGGCGCGCGAACCGCCGCCGGCGGCTTCGTGCTGACCGTCACCGCCTCGACCCGCCGGCCGCTGCGGCTCGCCTTCGCGGAGCTCCCTTCGGAGCGCGAACTCGATGATCGGCTCGCCGCCGACATCCCCGAGCCCCTCTACTACGACGACGTCCACGGCCGGCCGGACTGGCGCCGGCACATGACCTTCGAATTCGCGGAGGAGATCCGCGCCGAACTTGCTGAGGCCGCGCCTTGACGTTCATCGTCAACGGGACCTCACACGAAGCGACGCCGCGCCCCGGCCAGTGCCTGCGAACTTTCCTGCGCGAGCTCGGTTGGTTCGGCGTCAAGAAAGGCTGCGACGCCGGCGACTGCGGCGCCTGCACGGTTCATCTCGACGGCAAGCCGGTGCACAGCTGCCTCGATCCCGGCCTTCCGCGCCGAAGGCCGCGCGGTCACCACGATCGAAGGGCTTGTCGAACGGACAGAACCTGCACCCGATGCAGCAGGCCTTTCTCGAAGCGCAGGGCTTTCAGTGCGGCTTCTGCACCGCCGGCATGATCATGACCGCCGCCAGCCTGGACGAGGACCAGCGCGCCGACTTGCCGAATGCGCTCAAAGGCAACCTCTGCCGCTGCACCGGCTATCGCGCGATCGCGCGACGCGATCGCCGGCGTCAGCCACGTCGAGCGAGCCCGCGCCCGGCGGCGCCGTCGGCGCGCAACCTCCCCGCGCCGGCCGGACCCGCCGTCGTCGTCGGCGCGCGCGCGCTACACGATGGACGCCGCGATCGAGGGGCTCCTGCACATGAAGATGCTGCGCTCGCCGCACGCTCACGCGCGGATCGTCCGCATCGATACGACCGCCGCGCGCGCGGCCCCCGGCGTTCACGCCGTGCTCACCTACGAGGATGCCCCGCAACGCCTGTTCTCGACCGCGCGCCACGAAATGGCGACCGACGACGTCGACGACACGCTGGTGCTCGACCGCGTCATGCGTTGCGCGGGCCAGCGCGTCGCGGCGGTCGTCGCCGACAGCGAGCGCGAGGCGGAGGCGGCCTGCGCGTCTGATCGAGGTCGAATACGAGATGTCTGCCCGCCGTCTTCGATCCGGAGGACGCGATGACGCCCGGGCGCGCCGATCCTGCACGCCAAGCCGACGCGTCGTCGCGGATCGCCGATCCGCAGCGCAATCTCGTCGCCGAACTGCACGGCCATGTCGGCGACGTCGAGGCCGGCTTCGCCGAGGCCGACGTCATCCACGAAGGCGTCTATGTTACCCAGCGCGTGCAGCACGCGCATCTGGAAACCCACGGCGCGATCGGCTGGCTCGAACGAGGCGGCGCCTGCACATCCGCACCAGCTCGCAGACGCCGTTCCTGACGCGCGACGCGCTCTGCGCCCTCTACGATCTGCCGCGCGACAAGGTGCGGGTGTTCTGCGAGCGCGTCGGCGGCGGTTTCGGCGGCAAGCAGGAGATGCTGACCGAAGACATCGTCGCGCTCGCGGTGCTGAAGACCGGCCGCCCGGTGAAGCTCGAATTCACCCGCCAGGAGCAGTTCTCCGCCTCGACCACCCGCCATCCCGATGCGCATCACCGTCAAGGTCGGCGCGCGCAAGCGACGGCCGTGCTGACGGCGATCGCGATGCGGATGCTCTCCAACACCGGCGCCTACGGCAATCACGGCCGCGGCGTGATGTTCCACGCCTCGGGCGAGTCGGTGGCGCTCTATCGCTGCCCGAACAAGAAGGTCGACGGCTACGCGGTCTACACCAACTACGATGCCGAGCGGCGCGTTTCGCGGCTACGGGCTGAGCCAGACCAATTTCGCCATCGAATCGGCGATGGACGAACTGGCGCGCAAGCTCGGCATCGACCCGTTCGCGTTCCGCCGCCTCAATGTGGTGAGGCCGCGGCGATCCGATGGTGTCGACGGACGAGGGCGCGCACGACGTCGAATACGGCAGCTACGGGCTCGACCAATGCCTCGACCATCGTCGAGGCGCGCCTGACGCAAGCCCGAGCGGCCGAACCTCGGCGACGATTGGCTGATCGGCCGCGGCATGGCGGCGGGCATGATCGACACGATCCCGCCGCGCGGCCATTACGCCGACTGCCGCATCCGACTTGCCGCGGACGGCGTCTACGAACTTGCGGTCGGCACGGCGGAGTTCGGCAACGGCACGACCACGGTGCACGGGCAGATCGCCGCGACGGTGCTCGGGACGACGGTCGCGCGCATGCGGATCAAGCAATCCGACACCGATCAGGTCGCGCCACGACACCGGCGCCTACGGCAGCACCGGCACCGTCGTGGCCGGCGCTGCGACGCGGGCGGCGGCGGCGAGCCTCGCCGACGTCGATGCTCGACTTCGCGGCCGCGCTCGCCGGCGCCGATCGGGTCGATGTGCCGCATCGAGGACGACCATGTCGCGTTCGGCTGGCCGTCGGCTCTCGCTCGCCGAGATCGCGGCGGCGGCGTCGGAGCAAGGCGTCTCGCTCGAGCGCAGTCGGTCACTCCGGCGGCACGCCGCGCTCGGTCGCCTTCAACGTGCAGGGGTTCGAGATCGCGGTGCACCGGCGCTACGGCGAAGATCCGCATCCTGCGCAGCATCCACGCCGCCGATGCCGGAACCGTGATCAATCCGATGCAATGCCGCGGCCAGGTCGAGGGCGGCGTCGCGCAGGCGATCGGCGCGGCGCTCTACGAAGATCTGACGTTCGACGCCGACGGCAAAGTCGCGAACCCGACGTTCCGCGGCTACCACATTCCGGCCTTCGCCGACATGCCGGGGACCGAGGTGCATTTCGCCGACACCTACGATCAGATCGGCCCGCTCGGCGCGAAGTCGATGAGCGAAAGCCCGTACAACCCGATCGCCGCCGCGCTCGGCAACGCCATCCGCGACGCCACCGGCGTCCGCCTCTACGAGACGCCCGTTTACGGCAGATCGACTGTATCGGGATTTGGTCGCCTCCGGAGCGTCGGCGTCCACGCCGACGTGTCGATGCTCGAACGCCGGTTCCTCGCGATAAACGTCGGCCTGGAGACCGACGCTCCAGCTTGCTTGACGCCCTCGCTCAGCACGTGGGAAACAGCGGCCCCGGGGGCTTCCCATCCATGCGCGTCACGCTGATAGACAACTACGACAGCTTCACCTTCAACCTCGTCCATTTCCTCGGGGAGTTGGGGGCGGAGGTCGGCGTGTGGCGCAATGACGCGCGCGGCGTTGACGAAACCCTCGCCGACGAGGCCGAGGCGATCGTCCTTTCTCCCGGCCCCTGCACGCCCAACGAAGCCGGCATCTGCCTCGATCTCGTGCGCGCGGCGGCGGAGCGCAAAACGCCGGTGCTCGGCGTCTGCCTCGGCCATCAGGCCATCGGCCAGGTGTTCGGCGGCAAGGTCGTCCGCGCGCCCCTGCCGATGCACGGCAAAATCTCCCGCGTGTCGCACAATGCCAAAGGCCTGTTTCGCGGCGTCAATGGCCCGTTCGCGGCGACCCGCTACCACAGCCTGATCGTCGAGCGGGCGACGGCCCCCGATGATCTCGAAGTGACCGCCGAGACCGACGACGGCCTGATCATGGCGATGTCGCATCGCGCGCTCCCTGTTCACGGCGTTCAGTTCCATCCCGAGAGCATCGCCAGCGAACACGGCAAGACGATCCTGAAGAACTTCCTCGACCTCGCCCGCGCGCACTGACGATGGAATCCTTCAAGCCGCTCCTCGCCAAGGTCGCCGCCGGCGCCGAGCTTTCCCGGGCCGAGGCCTTCGACGCCTTCGAGGCGATGCTATCGGGCGACGTGACGCCCGCGCAGATCGGCGGCCTGCTGATGGGTTTGCGCGTACGCGGCGAAGCCGTGGAGGAGATCACCGGCGCGGTCGCCGCGATGCGCGCGCGGATGCTCAAGGTCAAAGCGCCGGAAGGCGCCATCGACATAGTCGGCACCGGCGGCGACGGCGCGGGCTCCTACAATGTTTCAACGCTGGCTTCGATCATCGCCGCCGCCTGCGGCGCGCCTGTCGCCAAACACGGCAACCGCGCCGCCTCCTCCCGATCCGGCGCCTCCGACGTGCTCGCCGCGCTCGGGGTCAAGATCGGCCTGCCGCCGGAAGGCGTCGAGCGCTGCATCGCCGAGGCCGGCGTCGGCTTCATGATGGCGACGACCCATCACGCCGCGATGCGCCATGTCGGCGCCGCGCGCGTCGAACTCGGGACCCGCACCATCTTCAATCTGCTGGGACCGCTCTCCAATCCGGCGGGGGTCAAGCGCCAGGTGATCGGCGTGTTCTCCGCCGCGTGGCTCGAACCGATGGCGCAAGTGCTTCGCAATCACGGCTCCGAGCGCGTCTGGCTCTGTCACGGCGGCGACGGGCTCGACGAGATCACCACCACCGCGCCGACCGAGATCGTCGAGTTGCGCGAGGGCGAAATCCGCAGCTTTTCGGTCGCGCCCGAGGACGTCGGCTTGCGCCGGGCCTCGCTTGCTGAACTTAAGGGCGGCGATCCCGCGCACAACGCGAAAGCGTTGCGCGAGGTTCTCTCTGGCGCGAAGACCGCCTATCGCGACGTAGCGCTGCTCAATGCGGCGGCCGGGCTCGTTGTCGCCGGCGCCGCGCGAGATCTTCGCGAGGGTGTTGCAGTCGGGGCGGCGGCGCTCGATAGTGGCGCCGCGTCCGCGACATTGGCGAAACTCGTTGAAGCGTCGAACGCGTGAACGAGGCCGGCGATGAGCGACATCCTCACCCAGATCGGCGCGTATAAGCGCCGCGAGATTGCCGAGGCGAAGGTGCGCGTCCCGCGCGCCACGCTGGAGCGCGAGATTCGCGAACAATCGCCGCCGCGCGGTTTCTTGAAGGCGCTGGAGCGCGCGCGCGAGGAAGGCCGGTTCGGCCTCGTCGCCGAGATCAAGAAGGCGAGCCCCTCAAAGGGGCTGATCCGCGAGCACTTTGAGCCAAAGGCTTTGGCGAAGGCGTATCAGAGCGGCGGCGCCTGCTGCCTTTCGGTGCTGACCGACGCGCCCTCCTTCCAGGGCTCGCCCGAACACCTGAAGGCCGCGCGCGCAGCCACGCCTCTGCCGATCCTGCGCAAGGATTTTCTCTACGATCCCTACCAGGTGCTGGAGGCGCGGGCCTGGGGCGCCGATTGCATCCTGATCATCATGGCCGCGATCGACGACGACGTCGCGCGCACGCTCAACAAGACCGCGCACGACCTCGGCCTCGATGTGCTGATCGAGGTGCACAACGAAAAGGAGCTCGCGCGCGCGCTGACGCTTGAAGGACGGCTGATCGGCGTCAACAACCGCGACCTTAAGACCTTCGAGACATCGCTCGCCGTTACCGAGCGGCTAGCGCCACTCGTGCCCCCCGGTCGGGTGCTCGTCGGCGAGAGCGGCATTTTCACCCACGCCGATTGTCGGCGGCTAGCGGAGGCGGGCGTCGAGTGTTTCCTCGTCGGCGAGGCGCTGATGCGCCAGAAGGACGTCACCGCGGCGACGCGGGCCCTATTGACGGGGATCGAGGGGTAACGCCCCCTGGGACCGCGCTCTTCGCCTATGTTCAACCAAGGGCGGCCGGGACACCCACTGTCCCAGCCTCACCGCGCTGGCGGAAGTTTCTTGAGCGCAATGCGCTGTGGCTCCGAAGTCTCCCGATCATGCCAGGGACTCATCACCGGGTCGAGATAGTCCTCCGTGCCGTGGCGGTCGAGCAACGCCGCCTGGTCGCGCAGGAACCGCGATCGATTCGGACCGCGGTCATCGCGGCCGCGGGTCGCCGACTCGTGGTGGGTCAGCGTCGCGAACGGCGTGTAGACCGTCCGGAAACCCGCCTCTCGCGCTCGCAGGCAAAAATCAATGTCGTTGTAGGCGACCGCGAAGTCCTGTTCGTTGAACAGCCCCGTCGCCTCCCAGCACGCTCGCGAAATGAGCATGCAGGCGCCCGTCACCGCCGACATGGTTGATCGAACGGCAAGCCGTCCCATGGGACCTGGAAAGTCGCCTGGGCGATGGCCGTACCAATGGCCGGCAAGCCCCGCGAGGCCAACGACAACGCCGGCGTGTTGCAGCGCGCCCCAGGGATAGAGCAGCCGCGCGCCGACGACGCCGACGTCGGGATAGGCCAAGCACCCGACCATCTCGGAGAGCCAGTTTGGGTCGATCACTTCGATATCGTTGTTGAGCAGCAGCAGCGCGTCGCCCTTGGCGAGCGCCACGCCGCGGTTGATCTGCCGCGAGAAAGTTGTACGGCGCCGGCTCCATATCGAGCGTGAAATTCGCGTGCGACTTTTTCAGGTCGTCATAGAGCGCGAGCGTGTCGGGATCCGTCGACCCGTTGTCGACGACAATCAGTTCGAAATCGGGGTAGTCGGTGGCGCCGTACAAGCCCTCGGCCATCTGCCTGAACAGGCGAAATGCGTTGCGGTTCGGCACGATCACCGAGACCTTCGGCCGCGGTGCGCCTGCGCCGATATCGAGCCGCACGCGATGCAGGTCCGGCAATATCGCGCCCTCGACCTTGCGAGGCGTGACACCTTGCGCATAGGCCTCGGAGAGCGCGCGGCGGGCGTTGGCGGTCGACTTCGTGAGGAACTTGATCGAATAGCTGCGCCCGTCGCGACGCCAGATGTAAGCGGGATAGGGAATATGCCGCACTTCGTCGCGTTTGAGCTTTCCCAGGGCGCGCAGCAGCAGGTCGTAGTCCTGAGAGCCGTCGAAGCCTTCCCGAAATGCGCCGACCGATTCGATGAGATCGCGGGCGTAGATCGAAAGATGGTTGATGTAGTTGACGCCGGACAAGAGCACATCGTCGAAGGCCGGCTTGTCGAAGAAATCTTCTCCCATCAATTGCCGGTCCGCGATCAACTCGTCAGTGTAGAAAAATCGGGCGGTCGGATTTTCCTCGATCGCGCGCGCAATAACCCCGATCGCGTTCGGCGCCAGCGCGTCGTCATGGTCGATAAAAGATATCCAGCTTCCGCTCGCGGCTTTCACCCCCGCATTGGTGGCGGCGGCGATGCCGCGATTGACCCGGTTGCGGACAATCTTCAACCCGGGCTCGCCGTCGTGTTCTGTCAGCCATTGTCCGGTTTCCGGTGACGACGATCCGTCGTCGCTCAACACCAGCTCCGCGTAGCCTGGACGCTGCTGACGGAACGAGGTCACGAGTTCGTCGAGATACGAGATCGGCGTGTTGTAGAGCGGGGACACCAGGGAGATCAGCGGCGTCGCCGGCGGCTCGATGAAACGCCCCTCGAGTTCACGCTCGGCCATCGCCACTGTGCGCAAAAACTGTTCATGCACAGTCTTCGGCGTGCGCTCGAGCCCAAACAAACGGCGGGGGAAGGCGGGAGCGTAGTCGGCGAGCGCGATATCAGCGCGCAGAACCGAGGCGCGGCGCGCCTCCCATTCCGCGAGTTGCGGCTCAACCTCGTCGGCGAGCGCCTCGCCTTCTCCATTGAGCCCCCAACGAAATGTTACGTCGGCCATGTTTTCGAAGGGATCGAGGCGGATCTCTCGCAGATCCGGAAAGTCGCCGAGACGAATGCGGATCAGAGCCGCTCGCGCCTGCTCAAAACCGATGCTCTCGTCTTGCGCGAAACCGGCGCCCCAATTCAGATAAACACGGGGCGACAATGTCCCGTCAGGATCCGCCAAAAAGATGACCAGGGTAGTAAGGTCGGGCGGAGGCGACGGGAAGAGGATTTGAGGGTCATCACTCGTTGCCCGCCAGACATGACCGGAATGGCGCCCAAGATTGACCCCGGCCGGCGCAAACGGCCGCGCGACGACTGGCGCATCGGCGACGGCCACCATCCGCTGGGCCCGCTCAACTCGCGAGCGCAACACTTGTCTAAAACTTCGGATCGCCATGCCCCTGTGTCCAACTCCTTGGTTAAAATATGATCTTAACCATCATCGCGCGTCGTCTCGATGACGAAAATTTCGTGCCAGACTGCGTGGCAGTAATTATTGTCCGGAAAGTCAACGACGCGTGTGGCGAGATAAAGGTCATAAGCTTGCCGCAACGGCTCAGGAAATGAAATCTCTGCTGTGTGCTTGCGGAAGGCGGCGTGGACGGGAACCCAGCCACTGACGCCCTCCGAGTCCTCAAGGCCTTCGACCTCGCGCACGGCGGGACCTGCGCGGCGCGCCCAAAGCGCAAAAGCGATTGGCCTGGATTGTTCGTGCTCGATCGAGAAAGTCGCCCTGAGACCGGTCGCGCCGGCGAATACAGCCTGCTTCAGACGCACCAGCGCGGGCCTGCCGACGAGCGGATGATGTTGCGACGGCGGACCTGGTTGGAAATAAGGCCCGGGAAACTCAGGGGCCGGCGTCAAAGACTCCGCAGCGGCCAGTGCGCGACGTGGCAGCGGCGTTGCCCCCGCTTCAACGTTGATGGCGCTCGGCGTCGTTAGATCGAATAGAGGCACATCGGCTGAAAGCGAGATCCAGGCCAAGCGCTCGCCTTCCCCGCGCGCCATCAAGAAGACATCAGCCGTCTCTCCGAATGGCTCCAGAATATCGAGCGCGATGTCTCCCGACCCGCGCCAACCACTCCAATAAAAGCGCTGGTCGCTCGCAAGCGTCTCGCCCTTCAGTTCGACTTGAGCGAATTTCTCACAAACCGCCAACGCGACGCGGACACCCTGCCCCGTTTCGACTTTCGCTCGAAGACTTCGCGCCGCAGGCGGACAGATACTCGCAGCCTTCACGACTGCGACACCGCCGCGGAGCATGAACGAGACAACGATCCCCTCCTCGCGCTGTAGATCAGCCTCGCCGATCGCTTCGAGCCCACGCGCCCGATCCGTGGCGAAACGCGACAGCGAGAGGGTATGAAGCCGCTCAGGCTGCGGCTCACGCAAAGCGCCGAGCGCGGATTTTTCCGCTGCGGCCTCGGCGCCTGCGCGCGCGAGCCCAAGCAATTCCGGATCGTCGAGCCAACTCGCGAAGGCGAAAGCCTCCTGAAAGCGGCCGCGCGCAAGGCAATAATCAATGAACGGCCGTTGCTGCTCCTTGCTGTCGCGCATCGACATGAACGACAACCTTACCGCAAGATCGCGGGCGACCGAACCTAGGCCGGTCAGCGCCGCAGTCACGCGTTCGCGGTTGCGCGGACCCGATGCAATCACGGTCTCAAGCGCCGGGGCGAGGAGCCTGGATTCCGCGCGCGCAAACGCCTGCAGCATCCGCCGCTGGTCGGACGAAGAGTCTGCGAACGCGAGCGTCCGCGCGTCGCGCGAGCGCCGCCAGAACAGCGGCGTCGGCGCGACTTCTAGCGTGCCGCCGGAGAGCGCGGCCTCGGTGAGAAGCAGCCGATCGCGCAAGGCCTCGCCGGCATCCGCGTCAAATCCGCCCGCGGTGAGAAAGCGCGCGCGGTCGATGAGGAAACAACCCTCACCGAGACAATTCTCGAACGCAGCGAGGGTGAGATTGGCGCCTGTAGGAAGAAGGCCGAGATATCCGTCCCAACCCTCGCGCGGTGGTCCGGCGTGCGTGAACTCGAGGCCGGGGCTCGTCACGATGTCGGCGCCTAAGCCGGTCGCTGCAGCAAGGAAGCCTGCGAGCGCATCGGTCTTCAGGATGACTTCGCCCTCATCAGCGAACATCAGCCACGGGCCTCGCGCGCGTGACGCCGCAAGATTGCGGGCACTTGGCTACATCGGCGGCCGGCTCGACAATCAGACGCACACGCGGATCGCTCGATGGCGGTGACCATGCCGTCGCGGAGACCACGATAATCTCCGCGAAGTCTTGCGCGAGAAACGCATTCCATGCGTCGGGGGTTGGATGTGCGACAGCGCCAGGCGCCAGACAGAGCGACACATTGCGTTTCGCCGTCGGCGCCGCCTCTGAGGCCGGCGATGTTTCATCGACCAGATCGAGCCAGAGCTGACGCGATTGCTCCTGGGACACCGCGAGTTCAGCGGTCGGCGCGCCCTGGTCGAGAGCGGCGCCGATCGCCGCCACAAGCGACTCGGGCGCGGGGGCGCAAAGACAACGCTTGCGGTCGGCTTCCGCGATGAGTTCGGCCGTGCCGCCGCTGTCGGTGGCGATGAAAGGGACGCCGCTCACGACGCATTCAACGACGACGCAGGGCGAATTCTCGGCGCGCGAAGGCATGATCGCCAGGACGCCGGGCCGGCTCAGATAGCTCAGCGCCTCCTCTTGGCTGAGTTCGGCAATCAAGCTTGGCGGCGCTGGCCAGGTTCGTGTGCGCTCCAGGACATAGACGCCGGAATGAACGCCCTCGATGCGCGAAAATTTTCCAAGGAACGTCACCTTGATGCGCGACATGTCGCGCTTCGCGCAAAGCGCGGTGTAGGCTGCGAGGAACAACTCGACGCCCTTGCGCGCCTCGAGCCGGCCGAAGAAGACGATCTCGTCGATCGGCGCTTCGCGTCGCCCGGGACCCGGCTCTAGCGGCAGCGCGTTCTGGATCATGCGCGTCGAGGCCGGCAGCCGCCAGCCTTTTTCCCGCATCCAACCCAACAAATACCAGCTGGGGCTGACGAGATCGTCAGCGAGTTCGACGCTGCGGCGCTCGAGGAAATCGACGGAGATCGGGTGCAAGCTCCAATAGAGCTGATCGTTCAGCTCCAGCACCCAGGCGTTGGCGCCGTGCGTGACGACGACCATGCGCGGCGCATCTGGAAACAGCCCCGCCCGCTTGGCGAGCAGCGAGAAATAGCCTTGTCCCCCGCATTCGTTGAAGAACACGACGGCGAAGCCGCGGCCGCGCAGATATTGCAGGACCGTGAAGCTTGCCGCGACGTGATCCTCGTGGCCCGCCCGCAGCATCGGATTTCGCGGCACGAACTCGAGTTTGACGCCCTTCTCCGCCCACGCCGCTATCGTGTCAGCCGCCTCAGCGACGCGTTCGTCGAAATCGACCAACCCTGCGTCGACGTAGGCGACGACCACCTCATGCCCGGCTTCCGCAAGCGCCAGCGCAAGCCCGGTGTTGGCCGTGCCAATACCACCATTCTTGAACAGTCCATGGAATTCGGCGGTGACGATGCAGACGCGACGTTGTTCGCGCCCGGAAGGCGATAGCATGCAGAGCTCCGAGCGTCGGGAGTGACGCAACGCGGGCTCTTAGCCTAGGAGACGGGCTTGGCGCAAAGGCGGCCCGCGTCCCGGCAAAATGCGGTCGCTTTCGCATATCGGGTGTATCTGGGCCGCGTCCGAGGGGTGCGCGACGCCCACCTGCTGACGGCGTGGACGCCCGCGCTTCGGTATCCAGATTAGATCGCTCGACGATCCTATGTTCGCACGGCGCAGGATTTTGGCGCATATGCGCTAATGCAAAAAATCCAATATGCGCGAACGTGTCGTTGCCCTTGGATCACCGCTTGCGACAGCATAACGGTTCAGCACTATCGCGCCCCCGAATTCCGCTCAGGGGAAATGATCAATCCAAACACCCCGCATAGCATACAAATGTCGCTTGGGGTCGAAAGGCCTTCCAGATTCACGCAGATGCTGGCGGCAATGCGCACATTGCCGCCGCAACCTCACTTCATTTCGGAGGACGGTTCGCCTGAAGGCATCGGCATCGGCTCGGCGGGCTTCGCGGCGCGCTTGGCCGGAGCTCGTTTCGTTGCCGCCTTCTTCGCGGTTGCCTTCTTCGCGGGGCTCTTCTTCGTCGCCGACTTCTTAGTCGCGCTCTTCTTTGTCGTCGCCTTCTTGGTCGTGCTCTTCTTCGCCGTCGCCTTCTTCGCTACGACCTTACGCGTCGCCGCCTTCTTCGCTACCGCCTTCTTCGCGCCCTTAGGGGCCGCGCTCTTCTTCGCGGTTTTCTTTGTCGCCGCTTTCGCCATGGTATTCGGATCCTCTCGAGTGATTCTTTATCGCGCGCTCGCCTTTCGCACGACTGTTGGACGTCAACTAAAGTACGCGTGTTTTTTTTAGCATCAAGCGCCGCGAGTTTCTTTCCTCGTGCGCATGAGGGCCTCGCTATCGAATAATCGCGCGCACGAGCACGAGATAGTGCTCGACGCAAAGCGTCACAGCGAGCTTCATTTCCTCATCGAAATCCGCCGCGCGCGCACGCAGCCGTTAAGCCAATGACTCGCACCGCGCCCACGATTTGCTTGGGCGCGAGACGATGTTTGTTTGATCACGGCTACGATTGCGAAGTCAGCGAAGAGCGCCGCGCACGCCTCGCTCGCCAACATGATCGCGAGCGTTGAGCGACGCGCGACACGCGCTAGTCAATCGAATTTTTCTTCGCACACGCGACAAAGATTCTGCGGGACAACGTTGCAGCGCGGCTTGCAAACAGTGGCTAACACCACGAATCGCGGGCTTAAGGCCGACTCAGAGCAGTCCGAGTCTGCGCTTCAACGCGTCATTGACCGCCTGCGGATTGGCCTTGCCGCCGGTGGTTTTCATCACCTGACCGACGAACCAACCGAGCATGCTGGGCTTGGCCTTGGCCTGTTCGGCCTTCTCCGCATTGGCCGCGACGACAGCCTCGACGGCGGCATCGATGGCGCCGAGATCGTTGACTTGCACGAGCCCGCGCGACGTCACCAGCTGCCGTGGATCGGCGCCCTTGTCGTCTCCAAGCAGCATCAGGAGTACGTCCTTGGCGATCTTGCCGGAGATCACGCCTTCGCCGATGAGATCGACGAGGCTCGCGAGTTGGTTCGCGCTGACTCCCGCGGTCGCGACAGCCAAGCCGTTGGCGTTGGCGAAGGCCGAGAGATCGCCCATGACCCAATTGGCGACGGCTTTCGCGTCGCGCTTGGCGCCACCGTGCAGCGCAGCCTCCTCGAAGAACGCCGCTGTGTCACGCTCCGCCGAGAGGATAGAGGCATCATACGCGGAGAGCCCGTAATCCCGCATGAAGCGGGCTTTCTTCTCGTCGGGCAGTTCCGGCAGATGTGTCTTCAGCTCTTCGATGAACGCGTCGTCGAATTCGAGCGGCAGCAGATCGGGATCAGGGAAATAGCGGTAGTCGTGCGCCTCCTCCTTGGAGCGCATCGAACGCGTCTCGCCCTTGCCCGGATCATAGAGCCGCGTCTCCTGATCGATGACGCCGCCATCCTCGATCACCGCGATCTGACGCCGCGCCTCCACATCGACGGCCTGTCCGATGAAGCGAATAGAGTTGACGTTCTTGATCTCGCAGCGCGTGCCGAACGGCGCGCCCGGCTTGCGCACGGAAACGTTGACGTCGGCGCGAAGGTTCCCCTTCTCCATGTCGCCATCGCAGGAGCCGATGTAGCGCAGGATCGTGCGCAGCTTCGACACATAGGCCTTGGCCTCATCAGCCGAGCGCATGTCGGGCTTCGAGACGATCTCCATCAGCGCGACACCCGAGCGATTGAGGTCGACGAAGCTCATCGTGGGCGACTGGTCGTGCAGCGATTTGCCGGCGTCCTGTTCGAGATGCAGCCGCTCGATGCCGACGCGGATCGAATGCTCAGGCGACAGGTCGACTTGGATCTCGCCCTCGCCGACGATCGGGCTCTTGTACTGCGAGATCTGATAGCCCTGCGGCAGATCGGGATAGAAGTAGTTCTTGCGATCGAACGACGAGCGCTTGTTGATCTGCGCCTTCAGCCCAAGGCCGGTACGCACCGCTTGGCGAACGCATTCGACATTGATGACCGGCAGCATGCCAGGCATGGCGGCGTCGACCAGCGACACATGGGTGTTCGGCTCGGCCCCGAACGCCGTGGAGGCGCCGGAGAAGAGCTTGGCCTTCGACGTCACTTGCGCGTGCACTTCGAGGCCGACGACAATCTCCCAGTCGCCTGTGGCGCCGGAGATGTAGTTCGATTTGGTCGCTGTCATGTGGGTCTCCAGGGCCGTCAGCAGGCCAACGCGCGGCAGTGGCCGGCAACGGCATAGTCAAGGATCTTGCGATCGCGCGTGACGATCGTGTGGCCGCCTTCACGAGCGGTCGCGCATATGATGCGGTCAGCGGGATCGCGGTCCAGGCCGCCTGGCAGAAACCACGAAGCGATGAGTATGTCGGGAGTGAGCTCAGCCAGCATCACATCGACCCTGTCAACGAACTGACGAAACCACCGCGCCGGCGCCATGGTCAGGTTGATCCGGTTCCCGGCTGCAAGCATGCCGATTTCCCAAGCCGAGATCGGCGACACATGGGCGGGCCGCCCCGCCGATGCTTCGCGTTCGATCGCTTTGAGCGCGGCCGGAGCGATGGGCGAGTCCTGCGGGTTCCAGATCATCGCGCAGGTATCAAGCAAAAGGGCCATAGGTTTCGTCGAGATAGTCGGCGAGTTCGGGGTCGGCGGGTTCCGTCAGGTCGCAGTTGACGACAATCGTGCCCGCCATACAACCGAACATGGACGGTTTCTTCATCGTCGACTCCATTGCCTGAAACGGGGCGCCCAGCGCGTCGGCGAAGCCGCCCGCCCCGCCGCTCGCGACTGTCTCCGCGCGGCGAAACACAATCTTGCGGGCGGCTAGGTCCACCTGTTCGCTGCGAAACCCCGCCGCGAGCCAAGCCTTCGTAAGCACGCTATTGGCCGCATTGTTGCTCCAATAAGCACGGTTATGATCGGCGGAAGGCGGTAGCTTCGCGCCGATAATCCGCTCGATGTCGGAGAATTTCATCCGGACCAGGTCCGCACGCTGCGCCTTCAGATGGCGGGCTAGCGGGTCGTATTTGGTCGCGACGGCGCCGCTCATCGCAATCACCTCCTGGTCTGGATTGCGACAAATAGGTCGTGTGTTTCAGGGTGTGTGTCAAGGCGCGGTGCTCGTCGTCCACCACTCCTCGGGCCGCTTCAGCTTCGGCGCCGCCTGCTCGATGGCCGCCCCCAACGCGAATAGTGTCTCCTCATCAAATGGCCGACCGATCAACTGAAGCCCGAGCGGCAGGCCGGCGGAGGAAAGCCCCGCAGGCGCGACGAGGCCAGGCAGCCCCGCCATGTTAACCGTCACGGTGAACACGTCGTTCAGATACATTTCCACCGGGTCGGCCGAGCCCTTCTCGCCGATGCCGAAAGCGGGCGAGGGCGTCGCGGGCGTCAGGATCGCGTCAACGCCATCGGCAAACACCGTCTCGAAATCGCGTTTGATCAGCGTGCGGATCTTCTGCGCGCGCACGTAGTAGGCGTCGTAGTAGCCGGCGGAGAGCACATAGGTGCCGATCATCAATCGACGCCGCACCTCCGCGCCAAACCCCTTCGCGCGCGTCTTCTCATAGAGGCCAATGATGTCGCCGCCATCCTCGCGCAGGCCGTAGCGCACGCCATCGTAGCGCGCGAGATTGCTGGAGGCCTCAGCAGGCGCGACGATGTAATAAGCGGGCAGCGCATAGCGCGTGTGTGGCAGCGTCACGTCGACGATTTTCGCCCCCGCCGCCTTCAACCACTCCGCGCCTTCGGCCCACAAAGCCTCGATCTCCGAGGGCATGCCGTCGAGCCGATACTCCTTGGGAATGCCGATCGTCAGCCCTTTCACCGAGCGCCCGACCGCGGCCTCATAGTCCGGCACGGGCGCGTCGTAGCAGGTCGAGTCCTTCGGATCGTGGCCCGCCATCGACTTCAACAGGATCGCCGCATCACGCACGTCGCGCGCGATCGGCCCCGCCTGATCGAGCGAAGACGCAAACGCCACCATCCCCCAGCGCGAGCAACGTCCGTAGGTCGGCTTGATGCCGACCGTGCCGGTGAAAGCCGCGGGCTGGCGGATCGAGCCGCCGGTGTCGCTGGCGGTGGCCGCCAAACAAAGATGCGCGGCCACGGCCGAGGCCGACCCGCCCGAAGAGCCGCCCGGCGTCAACAGGCCGCGCTTGTCGCCGGCGAGCGCCGCGCGGGCCTTCTCCGCGCTCCAGTTCGGCGGCAGCCAGGGCGAGGCGACGGGGCCGTAGTAGGACGTTTCGTTGGACGAGCCCATCGCGAACTCATCCATGTTGAGCTTGCCGAGCATCACCGCGCCGTCGCGCCAAAGATGCGAGGTGACGGTCGACTCGTAGGTCGGCGAAAACCCATTGAGGATGTGGCTGCAGGCCTGCGTGTGCACGCCCTCGGTCGCATAGAGATCCTTGATCCCGAGCGGCAAGCCCTCGAGCGGGCCGCCCTCGCCTTTCGCAAGCTTTGCGTCGCTCGCCTCAGCCATGCTCAGCGCACGCTCCGCGGTGACCGCGATATAGGCGTTGAGGCCCTTGCCGCGTTCGATCGCTTCCAAATAGGCCCGCGTCAGTTCGACGCTGGAGAGACGCTTGCCGGCGAGCGCCTCGCGCGCCTCGGCCAGCGAGAGATCGGTCGGGTTGGTCAAGCCAGGATTTCCTATTCGATGACTTTGGGCACGAGAAAGAAGCCGCGTTCCGATAGCGGCGCGTTGGCGAGAACCTTTGCCGGGATTTCGCCGTCAGTGACGATGTCCTCGCGCATCGGCAGTTTCATCGGGATGACCGAGGTCATCGGCTCGACGCCTTCGACGTCAACGGCGTCGAGCTCCGCGACGAACGACAGGATGGCGTTGATCTCGCCGCTGAGATGCTCGATCTCGCTTTCGTCGACCGCGATGCGCGCGAGCCGCGCGATGCGGCGCACCGTGGCTTGATCCACGGACATGGGAGCTCCTCGTGGGGTTGTGAGAGCCGAGCCTATACACTGAGGCGCTTCGTGAGAGCAACGCGGAGGGCTCTGAAGTGTCGAAGTGCGTTTCAGAGATCGCTTTCGCGCTCACCCCCGCAGCGCCGCCTCTGCGTCTTCGAGTTCGGGCAAGCGGCGGTTGTAGCCGCATTTCTCAATCAGCTTGCGAGCTTCGGCCAGGTCGTGTTGCGGCGAGATCCAAGGGTATTTCAGCGGGCGGCGATTGAGGAGGCCAAACAGGCGGGCGCGGTGCAAATGAATGTCCGCCAGATGCAGCCGCATCGGGCCGCGCTCGGCGATTTCGTGCGCCTCGTCGAGATCGTCGCGCGCGCCGGCCACGTCGCCGCTGACGGCGCGCTGGAGGGACCGGGTGAGGAGGGGGAGCGGAAGATAGTGCTGACTGCCGGAGTGCCGGATAACTTCGACGGCTTTGTCGACGTTATTACTGGGCGACGGCGCCCAGAGCAGTGTGGCGGCATATAGCTCGGCGCGAGCGAGTGTGAGGTGGTCGAGGCCGATTTCAAGCAACAAATCCGTGTGGACGCGCCATTTGCTGAGTTCGCGACCACGTTTCATGACTTCGCTGCATTGCGCAAGGAAGGCGTCTAGATTTGGAATACGAACTTCGGTCGGATCACGCGATTTTGGCGCGTCGTCCGTCAACAAATTCCGCGGAGCGCCGTTGAAGATCCCGTCGACACACCGCCACATCGCCCGCTCGGCGTCGCTCAGCAATAAGTCGCAATATCGAAAACCGGGCGCCGAGTAGAGCCGCGGATAATGCGGCTGACCTTGGGCCTGCATTGCCTCGGCTTGGGCGAACAGCGCCGCTGCCTCGCGTCGGCCCGCCTGATGCAGCGCATCGGCGTGGGTCGTACGATTGCCCATACGCTGAGCGGCGTCGCTGCTGCGATCGGCGTGAGCGACGCAGGTTTCGCCCAAGCGAACCGCGGCGCTGATCTCGCCCATCGTCAATTCCAATTCGCTAAGATTGCCGGCGGCCGTGGCGGCCCGCACCCAGTTCTCCTGCGCGACAAGCATCTCCAGCGCCGCCCGCATCGGCTCCCGCGCCTCCCCGAGCCGTCCGAGCGCGCGCAAGTCGAAGCCGGCTTCGTTGATCAACCAAGCCTGATACTCCGGGGTCAAATGCGAGGAAACTTGGCGCCAGGGATGCTCGAAGAAGCACGCGGCTGCGCTTAGGTCGGCGCCGAACGCGCCGAGTTTTTTGACGACGTAGGCCTCGTCGCGGCGACAAATGCGCGCGTGGTAAACCTCCTCGCATGCCTCTTGCCACAGCCCCGCCGCGCATCCGTGAGTGATTGCCTGATGAAGCGGTTGCAGATCTTCGAGTGTTGGCGCTGATTTGTCCTCGATAGCCGTCAAATGCCGATATAGCCGACGATGTGCTTCTCGCCATGCCTCCGGCCGCTTTTCCAGCAACTCGGCAGCGAAATACTCCCGAAGCAACGGATGCGCGTCGATTTCGATCAACGCGCCGCCGGCCCCGCGCGTGACAGTCAGCAGCTTTGCCCGTTCGAGCCGAGTCAGCACGATATTCCGCTGCTCGTCGCTCAAGTCCACGAGGCGCGCCGTCAACCCCTCGATAACAGGCGCACGCCAGAGCGCCGCAAGGCAGCCTGCGTCGGCGGGGCGGTCGAACAAGCCAATAAGGCGCAGCATCGACAGCGCCCGCGCGCCCACCTCGCCCGCACTCTCGAACCATTCCGCGTAGGCGGCCATCGCGCGAAACGCGCGACCGCCCTTCTCCTCAACATTGGCTGCCGACAGCTTGACGCGGTCTCGCTTGAAAACATCGCCGCCATGCGCCTCGCGCAGATAGCCGCCGATGATCTCCATTGTCAGCGCATGGCCCTTCACGTCGGCCGAGAGTTTGCGCCGTTCCTTCTCCGGGCCGCTGACGCCAAGCCGCGCGAGTAGTTCGGCGCCTGCCGCATCGTTCAGCGGCGCCAGATCGCGCTGCGATATAGCGGGCCCTCTGAGGTCCTCGACGCGATAGCGCGTCGTAATGATGCAGAGGCCGGCGTTGCTCTGGGCCAAGTTGCGCAGCAGCGCCCGCAAAACATCGTCTTTCAGTTCGCCCTTATGCGCAGCCGAGGGCGCATATTGAAGCGGCTCTAGTCCATCGAGAATCAGCACCACCCGCTGCCGCCCGATCTCGCGCGCAAGCCGCTTGCCTTTCTCGTAGCCGCTCTCGCCTTCGATCATTGGCAATCGGAAGAACTTCAGCGCCTCCGCGAGGAACAGGTCCGAAGAGGCGCCGGCCTGTTCGGACGAACTCTGCCGATAGAACGACCAGGCAAAAGCCGCATCGCAGCCCGGCCAATCGCGTGCGGCCATGTCGTTCGCCCATTGCGCGATCAGCGAGGTCTTCCCCCCGCCGCCGAGCGCGACGAAGGTCAGCACATGCGGATGCGCCTCGCCCTTCGTCGCCTTCTCCCAGGCCTCCGCGATGACCGCCGTCTCCGCCTCGCGGCCGATCAGCGCCTCGGGCGCGTAAGCGTAGATGCGGTCGATGTCGAAGCGCGCTGAGGGCGCCGCTGCTTCAAACGTGCTTCGCACTTCTAACGCCGGCAGCGACGCCGCAACGGCCGTCGCCGGCTCAAGCGTCACTCTCGGAGCTATGCCGCGAGTGAGAATCTCGACCGGACCGAGCGGCGGCATGGCGATCTCGGGTTGGTCCGTCAGTTCCCGATACAGCGCCTTGTAACCCTCGTCGCCGAGAGCAAACTCCCGAAGCCTATAACGCGTCTGTCCACGCAGGGGCCGAGGAACGCTGCTTTCCGGCTCCTCGCCCAACAGAATCGGGATAAATCGCTGGCTGCCCTTGTCGTCGTATTCGTAGCTCGAAATGATCGCGCCTTCCCAGTACACGCCGCGACCCTCGTCAGCGGGCCCTCTGCCTTCGACGCGCGCAAGGTATTTCGCTGTGCAGATGATCAGCACAAAGCGCGAGACGTCGGGCCTCAGTTGCTCCTCGCACCAATGCGGCCAGCCGCGCGGCGGCCGCACGTGGTAACGGTCGAGCTCTGCATCGACGCCCATTTTGCGAAGCGCGTTCGAAAGGTCGAGCACCCGATCCGAATGCTCGGGACTATCGTGGCTGTAGCTAATAAAAATCTTGTCCGCGGCCAAGCACGCGCTCCCCGGCGTCGATCGCAATCAATGACCATAGATCGATGCGCTAAGCAAAGAAACAGCGCGGTTGCTTGTTGTGCGGCCGCCGTCGAGTTACCTTGCACAAATGAGGGTCGTCGCGCGCTCCACTTTGGCTGCATATTGGCGCCGCCATCCCGAGACCAAATCATCGCTTGAGCATTGGTTACGGATTGCATCAAAAGCGACCTGGAGATCAACGCTCGACATCGCGGCGACCCTGCCGAAGGCCAAGGTGCTCAATGCAGAAAGGGTGAGGTTCGAGGTTGCTGGCGGCAACCATCGTATGATCGTCGCCTTCCGCTTTGACATTCACATTGCCTGGATCAAGTTCCTGGGAACGCACGCGGAATACGACGCTGTCGACGCCTTGACGATATCGCGGTATTGAGGGAGCGCCATGAACATCCGTCCTATTCGCAACGATGCCGACCACTCCGCGGCGCTCAAGCGCATGGAAACGCTTTGGAGCGCCGCGCCCGGCTCGGACGACGCCGCCGAACTCGACGCGCTCGCGACCTTAGTGGACGCCTACGAAGCCAAGCGTTTCGTTGTTCCGCAGGCGCCCCCGCACGAAGTCCTAAGGTACGCTATCGAGGAGATTGGCCATTCCGAGGACGAGCTTGCGGTGTTTATCGGATCCAAGGCGCGTGCGCGCCGCGTGCTCGCCGGCGCACAAACTTTAACTTTGGAGATGATCCGCAGCATTAGTGCGGCGTGGCGAATTCCCGCCGAGCTGCTGATCGGTCCGGCGCCGGAGGAGGCGCCGTTAGGACAGCTTCGTAGTAAGAGCTAGCCGTTAAGCGCCCACTCACTTCTTCTTCGGCATATACAAATCCGTCAGCGTCCCCGCGAACGCCTCCGCCGACATCGCGAACGTCTCCGACAGCGTCGGATGCGGGTGGATCGTCAGCCCGATATCTTCCGCATCGCAGCCCATCTCGATCGCAAGCGCCGCCTCCGATATCAGATCCCCCGCATTCGGCCCAACGATCGCACAGCCAATCAACCGACCTGTCGCATCATCCCACAGCGTCTTCGTCTGCCCCTCGTCGCGCCCCAGCGACAGCGACCGCCCACTCGCGGCCCAGGGAAACACCGCCTTGCCGTATTTGGTCCCCTTCGCCTTCAACTCCGTCTCGGTGACGCCGACCCAGGCCACCTCCGGGTCGGTATAAGCGACCGAGGGGATGCATTTGGCGTCGAACGACGACTTGTGGCCCGCTCGCCACTTCGGCCGCCACCTTGCCTTCGTGCGTCGCCTTGTGGGCCAGCATCGGCTGGCCGACGATGTCGCCGATGGCGAAGATGTGCGACACGTTGGTGCGCATCTGTTTGTCGACGGCGATGAAGCCGCGCTCGTCGACGTTGACCCCCGCCGCCTCCGCGCCGATCGCCTTGCCGTTCGGGCGGCGGCCGACCGAGACCAGCATCGCGTCGAACTCGCCTTCGCCCGCGCCCGCCTCGCTTTCCCAGCCGACATGTAGCGCGTCCTCGCGCGCCTCGACCTTGGTCACCTTGGTCTTCAGCATGATCTTCGCGTAGCGTTTCTCGACCCGCTTGGCGAAGGGCGCGACGATGTCGCGGTCGGCGCCTGGCATCAGTTGGTCCATCATTTCGATGACGGTGATCTCGGCGCCCAGCGCCTCATAGACCGTCGCCATCTCCAGCCCGATGATGCCGCCGCCCAGCACCAGCATACGCTTCGGAACGAAGCTCGTCTCGAGCGCGCCGGTCGAGTCCCAGATGCGCGGGTCTTTCGGGATGAACCCCGGCGAGACCGGCTCGGAGCCGGCGGCGATGATCGCCTTAGCGAAGCGCACGACGCGCCGGCCCTCCGCGGTCTCGACCGCCACCGTGTTGCGCCGAGGTGAACTTCGCCTCGCCGGTGACGACCGTCACCTTGCGCTGTTTGGCGAGCGCCGGTGAGGCCGCCGGTCAGCCGCTTGATGACGCTGTCCTTGAAGCCGCGCAGTTTGTCGTGTGTCGAACGACGGCGCGCCGAAGGTCACGCCGTGCGCGCCCATGTGCTCGGCCTCGTCGATCACCTTGGCGACGTGCAGCAGCGCTTTCGAGGGAATGCAACCGACGTTCAAACAAACGCCGCCCAGCGTCTTCCAGCGCTCGACCAGCACGACCTTCTGCCCGAGATCAGCGGCGCGGAAGGCGGCCGTGTAGCCGCCGGGGCCAGCGCCGAGGACCAGCACGTCGCATTCGAGGTCGCTCTTTTCGGGCGCCGCTGCTGTAGCCGCGGTCGTTGACCGCGGTGCGCTCGGTTCACGTTGTAGCCGGGGTCGCTGACCCGGGCCGCGGTCAGCGACCGCGGCTACAGGTTGGCGGCCTCGCCGCCCGACGCATAGGTCGCCAGCAGGTCGCCCTGGCTCACCTTGTCGCCGACCTTGACCTTGATCTCGCCGATGACGCCTGCCTCCGGCGCAGGCACGTCGAGCGAGGCCTTGTCGCTTTCGAGGATCAGCAGGATATCGTCCTTGGCGACGCTCTGCCCAGGTTTGACGCTGATCTCGATGATCGGCACATCCTTGAAATCGCCGATGTCGGGCAACCGAATTTCGCTCGCCATTAGGAGGCTCCGCTTCGATATAAAATGGTTGGATTCGCCTTAGCCTCGTCATTGCGAGCGAAGCGAAGCAATCCACGCTGGGGCAGCCAACGACGCCAAACGGTCGATCGCCGCCAGCGCCGCAACACAGGATCAATCCTCGCGCGAACGTCGTAGGGCGCTGGATGACTTCGCTACGCTCGCCATGACGGACACGATCACGCTCACACCAGCACGCGCCGCAAGTCCTCGGCTGCGCCGCAGAGGTTCCGCATGAACCGCGCCGCCGCGGCGCCATCAATCACGCGATGATCGTAGCTCAGACACAGCGGCAGCATCAGGCGCGGGACAAACGCCTTGCCGTCCCAAACCGGCGCCATCTTCGAGCGCACCACGCCGAGGATCGCCACTTCCGGCGCGTTGACGATCGGCGTGAAGGCGACGCCGCCGATGCCGCCGAGCGAGGAGATCGTGAACGTCGCGCCCTGCATTTCACTAGGGCTGAGCTTGCCGTCGCGCGCCTTCGCCGACAAGGCGCCGAGATCCCGCGACAGCTCGACGATGCCCTTCTTGTCGACGTCGTTGACCACGGCGACCATTAGGCCGCCGGGCGTGTCCACGGCGACGCCGATGTTCCAGTACTGGCGCAGGATCAGCGCGTCCTTGGCCGGCGAAAGCGCCGCATTGAACGTCGGGAACGCCTTCAGCGTCGCCACGCTCGCTTTCATCAACAGCGGCAGCAGCGAGACGCGATAAGGCGCCTTCTTGTCGGCCTTGGCGGCGTCATCGAGCGACTTGCGGAACGCCTCCAGCTCCGTGATGTCGGCCTCGTCGGTATGGGTGACATGGGGAATGTTGACCCAGGAGGCATGCAGGCGCGGCCCGGAAATCTTCTGGATGCGCGAGAGCGGCTTGGTTTCGATGGGACCGAATTTGGCGAAGTCGACGGTCGGCACATCAGGCAAGCCGGCGCCGCCCTTCGCCGCCGGCGTTGCGCCGCCTCCGAGCGTAGCCTTCAAATCATCCTTGGTGATGCGGCCCTTCTCGCCCGTCCCCTTGATGTTTGTGAGATCGACCCCGAGCTCACGCGCCAACCGACGCACCGAGGGGCCGGCGAAGACGCCGGAGAAATCGGCGGCTTGCGAAGGTGCAGCCGGCTCCGGCGGCGGCGTCGCCGGTTTCGCAGCAGGCTCGCGAGCTTCCGGCGGCTCAGCCTTCGCTGCGGACGCCTCCGACTTGGCCGCGGGAGCGGCGCCTTGAGTCTGCAACGTCAGGATCAGCGTCCCCTGCGAGACCTTGTCGCCGACCTTCACTTTCAGTTCGCCCACGGTCCCATCGGAGGGCGAGGGCACGTCCATCGAGGCCTTATCGGACTCGAGCGTCATCAGCGGCTGCTCGGCCTTTACCGCGTCGCCGGGCTTCACCAGGATTTCGATGACGGGAACGTCGTGGAAGTCGCCGATGTCAGGCACTTTGACTTCGACGGACCCGCCAGAAGACGCGGGTGTCGGCGCGGGCGCTTCCGACTTTGCGGGCGCGGCTTCGGTTTTGGCCGCCGGCGCTGCGCTGTCCTCCAGCGTCAGGATCGTCGAGCCCATCGAAACCTTGTCGCCGATCTTGGCGAGCACCTCTCGCACGATACCCGCCGCGGGCGAGGGCACGTCCATTGCGGCCTTGTCGGATTCGAGCGTCACCAAAGACTGCTCGGCCTTCACCTCGTCGCCTGGCTTCACCAGTATTTCGATGATCGGCACTTCATGGAAATCGCCGATGTCGGGGACTTTCACTTCAATCTTCGACAAGGCTTTCTCCCCTCGCGCTTCAGACGACGCTTCTCATTCAGACAACACAGTCATGGCCGGGACAAGCCCGGCCATGACGGAGCGGGCGCGACACGAACCCATCATACGCTCACACCTTCGCCGGGCTCGGCTTGTCTGGATCAATACCGTACTTCGCGATCGCCTCGCTCACCCGCTTGGCCGGCAGCAATTGATCATCCGCCAGCGCCTTCAGCGCCGCAACCGCTACATGATAACGATCGACCTCGAAGAACGACCGCAACCGACGGCGGAAATCCGAGCGGCCAAAACCGTCGGTCCCGAGCACCTTGTAGCGCGCCGGGACGTAAGGGCGAATGCCGTCGCCGATCGTCTTCACATAGTCGGTCGAGGCGATCACCGGCCCCTGCCCTTTCGCCAAACACTGCTCGACATAGGAGAGCCGCTTTTCGGCTCTTCCGGATGCAGCATGTTCCAGCGCTCGGCCTCGAGCCCATCGCGGCGCAGCTCGGTGAAACTGGTCACGCTCCAGATTTCGCTGGTGACGCCGAAATCCTTGGCCAGCAGTTCCGCCCCCGCCTCGACTTCGCGCAGGATCGCGCCCGCGCCGAGCAGCCGCGTCTTCAAAGCCGAGCCGCCGTCGCCGACCGTCCTCAGCTTGTACATACCCTTGAGAATGCCCTCCTCCGCGCCTTCGGGCATGGCGGGATGCGGGTAATTCTCGTTCAGCGTGGTGATATAGAAATAGACGTCCTCATTGTCGGCATACATCCGCTTCAGGCCGTCTGGATGATGACCGCCAGCTCGTAAGCGTAGGTCGGATCATAACCGATGCAATTCGGGATCGTCGAGGCCAGCACATGGCTGTGGCCGTCCTCGTGCTGCAGCCCCTCGCCGTTGAGCGTCGTGCGCCCCGACGTGCCGCCAATCAGGAACCCGCGCGCGCGCATGTCGCCCGCCGCCCAGGCGAGATCGCCGACGCGCTGGAAGCCGAACATCGAGTAGTAGATATAGAACGGGATCATCGGCGCGTTGGACGTCGAATAGGACGTCCCCGCGGCGATGAACGAGGCCATCGCGCCCGGCTCGTTGATGCCCTCCTGCAGGATCTGCCCCTTCGGGATCCTCGCGGTAGTACATCAACTGGTCGGCGTCCTGCGGCCGATAGAGCTGGCCGACCTGGCTGAAGATGCCGATCTGCCGGAACAGCCCCTCCATGCCGAAGGTGCGGCTCTCGTCGGGCACGATCGGCACGATGCGCGGCCCGATCTGCTTGTCGCGCAGCAGCGTCGTCAGGATGCGCACGAACGCCATCGTGGTGGAAATCTCGCGGCCCTCCGCGGTCGCCTGCAACAGCGCGTCGAACGTCTTCAGCGGCGGGATTTCCAGCGGCGCGCCTTGGCGGCGGCGCGCCGGCAGCGGGCCGCCGAGCGCGGCGCGGCGCTGCCTGCAGATATTTGCATCCTCCGGCCCGTCCTCGGGCAGCTTGAGGAACGGCACCTTGGTCGAGTTCCTCGTCGGTGAGCGGGATGTCGAACCGGTCGCGGAAGCGCTTGCAGCGCGTGCTCGCCGATCTTCTTGGCCTGGTGGGCGATCATCTGCCCTTCGCCGGCCTCGCCCATGCCGTAGCCCTTGACGGTCTTGGCGAGGATGACGGTCGGCTGGCCCTTGTGATCGGCAGGCCGCCTTGTAGGCCGCATAGACCTTGACCGGATCGTGGCCGCCGCGCGTCAGCGCCCAGATCTGGTCGTCGGTCCAGTCGGCGACCATCTCCGCGGTCTCGGGATGGCGGCCGAAGAAGTTCTTGCGGATATAGGCGCCGTTCTTCGACTTGAAATCCTGGTATTCGCCGTCGACGCATTCTTCCATCAACTGGCGCAGCTTGCCGTCCTTGTCTTTGGCGAGCAGCGCGTCCCAGCCCGTGCCCCAAAGGCACTTGATGACGTTCCAGCCGGCGCCGCGGAAATCGGCCTCCAGCTCCTGCACGATCTTGCCGTTGCCGCGCACCGGGCCGTCGAGCCGCTGCAGGTTGCAGTTGATGACGAAGATCAGATTGTCGAGCTTCTCGCGCCCGCCGAGCGAGATCGCGCCGAGCGATTCCGGCTCGTCCATCTCGCCGTCGCCGCAGAACACCCAGACCTTGCGCTCCGTCGGTGTCGGCGAGGCCGCGGCCCTGCGAGATAGCGCAGGAAGCGCGCCTGATAGATCGCCATCAGCGGCCCGAGGCCCATCGACACGGTCGGGAACTGCCAGAAGTCCGGCATCAGCCAGGGATGCGGATAGGAGGAGAGCCCTTGCCCGCCGACCTCCTGACGGAAATTGACGAGTTGATCTTCGCTCAGCCGCCCTTCGAGAAACGCGCGCGCGTAAATGCCCGGCGAGGAATGGCCCTGGAAATAGACGAGGTCGCCGCCGTGCGTTCTCGCTCGCCGCGCGCCAGAAATGCATGAAGCCGGTGTCGTACAGCGTCGCCGCCGACTGGAAGCTGGCGATGTGGCCGCCGAGCTCCGAGCTATCCTTGTTGGCGCGCAGCACGATCGCCGCCGCGTTCCAGCGCACGTAGCGCCGGATCTTCATTTCCAGCTGGCGGTCGCCGGGATGTTGCGGCTGCCGCTCGGCGGGATCGTGTTGACGTAAGCGGTGTTGGCGGCGAACGGCAGTTTGGCGCCCTTGCGGCGGGCGGAGGTGACGACCGCATCGAGCAACTCGTCGACACGCTCGCAGACCCTCGAAGGCCTCGAGCGAATCGAGCGCTTCCAGCCAGTCGCCGCGTTCGGCGTCGTCTTTCGACTCGGTCATGCGCCGCCTCCCTTTGGAGCCAGAGCGCGAAATTCCGCCGCCGCTAAAGCCGAGGCCCCCTTCCCACGCAAAGTTTGCGATGGCAAGGACGGCGCGGCTTGTCTGTTATTCGCACGATGCATGGCTGGGCGAGAAAAGCAACGCCCGCGATCTGTCCAAGGCCAGCAATTCCCGCTAAATCTTCGCTTCCGCGATGAGGAAAGCTGCATGGCAGGCTTGACGACCCACGTGCTCGACACTGTACTCGGCCGCCCCGCCGCCGGGGTGCGAAATAGAATTGTTCGAACTGACGCGGCGGACGGGGCGCGCGTCCGCATCGCCACGGCGCGCACGAACAAGGACGGCCGAACCGACGCACCGCTGATCGCGGCCCGCAAGGCGAGGCCGGGCGGTTCGAGTTGCTGTTCCACATCGGCGATTATTTCCGCAGACGTCGGTGGGCGCGGTCGGCGGACCACCGGCTTTCTCGACGTCGTGCCGATCCGCTTCTCCATCGCCGACCCGAGCGCGCATTACCATGTGCCGCTGGTTGCGACGCCCTGGAGCTATTCGACCTATCGCGGCAGTTGAAGCGCGGGCTCGCGGCTTGCCATTTTTTCACGGGTCGGGCATAGGACGCGACCGCTTAACAAGCGTCGCGGAGATGTGGCCGAGAGGCTGAAGGCGGCGGTTTGCTAAACCGTTATAGGGTTGTAAAGCTCTATCGAGGGTTCGAATCCCCTCCGTCTCCGCCAAAGCACTACGCTAGCTCTCTGAAAAACAACGAATTTTGCGATTGGCCGGGGTCATTCCTTCACGGCGCCGGTCAGGCTCGAGACGTAATACTCGACGAAGAACGAGTAGAGGATCACCACCGGCAAAGAGCCAAGCAGCGGCGCCGGCCATCAGCGGGCCCCAATGATAGACGTCGCCCTCGACCAGTTCGGTAATCGCGCCGATCGGGATGGTCTTGTTCTCCGACGAGGAAATGAAGGTCAGCGCGTAGATGAACTCGTTCCACGACAGCGTGAACGCGAAGATGCCCGCTGAGATCAGGCCGGGCACCGCCAGCGGCAGCGTGATCGATCTTCAGGATCTGCAGCCGCGAGGCGCCGTCGATCATCGCGCATTCCTCGAGCTCGTAGGGGATCGTGCGGAAATAGCCCATCAGCAGCCAGGTGCAGAACGGCACCAGGAAGGTCGGATAGGTGAGGATCAGCGCCCAGTCGCTGTCGTAGAGGCCGAGCTGGAAGACGATCGCCGCGAGCGGAATGAACAGGATGCTGGCGGCACCAGATAGGCCAGGAAGATCGACAAGCCCGACGTAGCGCGCGCCGGTGAAGCGCAACCGCTCGATCGCATAGGCCGCGCAGACGCTGGCAAACAACGAAATAGCGGTGGCCGCTACCGAAACGATCATCGTATTGATGAGCCATTGCGGATAGCTCGGTCTCGAAAAGCAGCTTGTGAATATGCATCGAGCGTCGGACGGACGATCCAGAACGGATTGAAATGCGCGTAGTCGTAAAGCTCTTCATCCGGTTTGAAAGTCGTCGTCGCCATCCAGTAGAACGGGAACAGCAGCACGAACATGAAAACCGCGAGTGGCAGATAGAGGGTGACGACGCGCCGCGGCAATCGCTCGAGATAGTCCATGCCTTCCGCGCCGCTGTCAGCCATGGATCAGTCTCGCGATCCCGCTTGCCAACGTCGGCGTTGCAAGCCGAAATAACTGAAGAGAATGGCGCCAAGCAGGAAGGGAACCATCGGCGTCGGCGATCGCGGCGCCCTCGCCGAGGTGGCCTCCGGTGATGGCGCGCTCGAACGAAAGCGTCGCCATCAGATGCGTCGCGTTGATCGGACCGCCGCGGGTGATGGCGTAGACGAGTTGGAAGTCGGTGAAAGTCATCAGCACCGAAAAGGTCATCACCACCGCTGATATCGGCGACAATAGCGGCAGCGTGATCGACCAAAATCGCTGCCATGAGCTCGCGCCGTCGAGCGCCGCCGCTTCGTAGAGCGAAGGCGAAATCGTCTGCAATCCCGCCAGCAAGGTGATGGTGACGAACGGCACGCCGCGCCAGACATTCGCGGCGATGAGCGCCCAGCGTGCATGCCAAGGCTCGCCGAGGAAATCGATATAGTGATCCATCACGCCGGCTTTGATGAGCGCCCACGACACGATCGAAAATTGCGGATCGTAGATCCACCAAAAGGCGATCGCCGAGAGCACCGTCGGCACCACGAAAGGCAATAGCACGATCGCCCGAAGCAGCGCCTTGAAAGGCAGCCGACGGTTGAGCAACAGCGCGAGATAAAGCCCGAGAGCGAACTTGAGGACGCTGGCGACGACCGTGTAGAAAATCGTGTTGAATACGACGAGCCAGAATACCGAAGTCATGTGCGAGCGAGATAAAGTTGTCGAGCCCGATGAAATGCCCGGGCTCGCCGATCGGCGTGTCCGTCAGGCCCAACCAAAATCCAAGACCGAGCGGATAAGCCAGGAACAGCAAAAGGATCGCCGCCGCCGGCAACATGAGGACCGCCCCAAGAAAATTGGGATTGTCGAACAGGCGGTCCCAGCAAGCCGCCTCGCGCTTGCATATTCGGCCCTCTGGACGTCGGCGACCAATGGCGCCCCTCCTGTCAAACAGCGACGGCCGCGCTCGTTACGCCTTGTAGTGCGCTTGGCGCGGTCGGCGGCGCGTTGGGCGGCGGCCTCCGGCGTTTGCGCGCCCGTGCAGGCCTCCGCGAACATGTCTACACAGATAAAGTCGCCCATCACCGCGGCCGAGGCGTAACCGAGCGACCCCGAATAACCGACGTCGAGCGCATATTTCAGCACGTCGCGGAACGGCGTCGCTTTAGGTCGGCCATCCAGACCGGGTTGTCGTTCCATGCCGGCAAAGGCGGGGCGATATAGCCGTTGGACGCCGTCTCCCAGGCGTCGACCTGCTCCTTCTCCCACATGAAGCGCAGATATTCGCGCACCGCGTTCGGATATTTGGTGTAGGCGTAACAATACGTATTGAGGATGTTTTGTTGTTGCTTGGCCGACCGACGACGCCAATCGGCATGTTGGCGTGATCCATGTCTTTGGCGATCTTGTTGAGCGCCGGTTCAGGCGAGTTCTGGGCGACCGTGTAGATCGAGATCCCGTTCAGCG
>CAWADL010000005.1:0-501317 GCA_963780825.1 uncultured Pseudomonadota bacterium
AACGCCGCAGGGTGAAAAGCAGCAGGTCAAGCCATAAGACGCTTTCCGATAGGAAATGAACGACATCCGGCGCCGAAGCGTCGATTACGCGGGCAAGTCGAACAATAAATGCTAAGTTGCCTAGACTGCGATGTCGCGGCCATTCAAGCAACCGTAGATCCACTTCTGAGTTCACAAACGGAATTTGCTTGGTAAAATAGGCCGCCGCGCAGATCATTGTGACTCGACATGCGCCGCTGATTGCGTTCGCGTACTCCACGCAATAATCTTCGATCGCCGGCGCTATGAGGACGACATGCTTCAGGCGCTCAGAAGATTGCGGCGACGCATTTCCGCGTACCCTGGTTTCGGGCGTTAGTCCCGTTCTGATAGGACAAACGCGATCTCCGGTCCCCAACGCCTGCATTACGACCCCTGCCTGACGCGACCGCCTCTCGGCCGCCATATTCGCCTACACGCTAGATGCGTAGACAAAATGTTGATCGTGTCAATGCCAATTACTTTCCGAGACGATTACGACACATCAGGCTTTGAGACAGGACTATTCAACGTTGCGTAGATTGCGACCAATTGATCGGATTTCCACTGTACCATTTTGTAGGAGTTAAAACGCTCGATGTTGCAGTTCGGAGACGCGCCTGCGCCCTGCGGCTGGATGGCCTCGCTTCACTCGCGATGACCATTCAGCTACAAAGTGGAGTACTCTAATGAGGCGCTGTAAATATAAAATTGTTGACCCAAGGAAATGTTCTACGCACGTACTTCTTCCTATCCCAAATCACAGATGGTGATTGATGACGGTTGATCTCAAATTGATCAATATCTTTCTTTATACCATGTTCAAAAAATACCCCCTCATAACCTATTGATCTTAAATACCTGGTTATACGTGCGATGGCTCCAGGATTTGATTTTTCCTCTATTTCCACTATAATTGCAGGCTTGGAAAGCGATAATGTCTCGGCAGCGCCCCTAAGCACGGCTTCTTCGTGGCCTTCGACGTCTATTTTGATAAATCCGACATTTCGGAATTTGTATTCATCAAGCGATTTAGTAACCACGTTTAGTGTCCGCGATAAATTTTCTTTCAAAATTGCCCGCTCCTCAATTGAGGCCATTCCTTGGTCTTCATAGCCTCCAGCCGACATTGGGATGCGAAGTTGAGCGGAGCCTAATCGATCGGAAAGAGCAACCTGTTCCACTTGTACATTGCGGAGGCCCAGCATTTCGATGCGCTTGACGTATCCGGGGTTAGGCTCGAATGTGACAACCGACGATGAAAGGCGACTTAACTGATAGGTATAGGAACCCATGTTGCCGCCGACATCCAAAGACATCTTAGAACGATCGGTCAATTGGGGAAGAAGTTTAAGCTCATATTCCCCAGTAAACTGCCTTTCTGTCCAATACTGATATCGCTTTCGTAAGCGCTTTAACGATGAGATAATCGACATATTTTTAATTCCTGCGTCTGCCTGCCTAGAATCGATCGAATTGACTTTCGAAATGCCCACTAAAGCCTCCATCTATAAAGCATTGACAAGTTTGTGTCGACACCGGATGGCCGCTGCCAAATAATTGAGAATGCCCTTGCACTCTGTTTGCGAAACGCGCGTACAAAATAAGCGCGGCCGTAATGACGGTCATTCACGGTCGCGGTCAAAGTCCGCATGGCGTCGTCACCAATCCGTGGCTCTGAACTATAGAAGTTCCGTTCCAATGTAAGTAAACGATACCCTTCAACCAGGTTGGATAATCAGGGTTTGCGTTACAAACCGTCGACGGAGTTTGATATCCAGCTTTTGTATACATAGAATTTGGGGTTAGGTCCGAAATGGGTGTGAGAGGTTTAAGCGTTAATGTATACGCGTCGTAACCCATGCACTGGGTCACGTTCTCAAACCCCGTGCAATTTGGTGCGCCAACCCAATTGGTCAGAAGGTCCGACGTGTTGGCGAAAAACGGATCGGCGTACGTATTCCCCGATGTATTCAATTCTGCCCGGTTCCCGAACGATTGAGCGTCATAGGTGGAATTGCAGTAAGCTCCCTTGCACCGTGATTGATTGGCGCGCATAAGGTTCGCGGAGTTTTCGAACATCCCCGTGAACGTTTTTCCAATAATTTCAGAGGCCACAGGCTTTCCGCCACTAGAAATCGCTAACGTCTGAAGCGCGATGTTATTTGTTATTGAAATGTTCCAAGGAATTCCCGACTTCGTGGCTGCAATATTGATTTCTCCATCTATATAGTCGGAGCCGGTAGCTGCATTATTCTGAAAGAATGTGTTGTTAGATATCTTGATCGTCGGTGATGCTGTCGATTTGTTCTGCCAAAATATGTGTACGCCCATGCGATCCGCGCCCCATCCCATGCTGTTTGAGAGTACGCCCTGGTAGGTAACGGCGTGGGCGTCCCACGTGTCGAACATGTAGTCTTCGGTGTCTGAAACGTTCCTGCACGATGAATTTTTGTGCGCGTATGAGAAATCCCCGTAGAAGTAAACATGTGTTCCAGACTTGGAGTTCAACTGCCCCGGTCCAACAGAGTCGATAGCCGCGAGGCATATCGGGTCTTGCGCTGCATCCTGAGCGATTGAGCCGACAACGGCGAAATAATCGCCGCCATATGTGTTTGGGCCCCCGGTCTTCCCGCAATCGTTGGTATCGTAGCCTTGTCCGGCGTTGATCGCGATGTCGTTGATGAAGGCGACATATGAAACGACGGTGCTACAGGCATAGACCTCGAAAGCTCTGGTCGTCGAGGTTGGGGTTATGGTCCAGCCCTCGATGGCCCAGTTTCCTGTCGTGGTGGCAATTCGAGGGGAGCCTGAGGTCTTCGAGCAGCCATCGGCGCCAAGATCACCCCCTCCGCAAAGTAGAATGGCGAAATTGACTCCACCGGTGTCGTCGATGCCGCCGGTTGTCGACGGGCAATTACTGACAGTCCCGAACTGCGAGTTTCCCGAACCCCACATGTTCGAGTACGCTCCTGGGGCTGCGATGATAGCGTCACCGCAATGCAGGCTGTGGTTCGGGCTTGCCCATGCCGTTACAGATGTGAGACCATCGGCGTTGTCGTTGCCGGTCGGGCTCATGAAGTAGGTTGCGGTCGGCGTGAAGGTCGTGTCGCCTTCGCGGCCGCTAGGACCGTAAGCCGAAGACTTCGCATAAAAGGCGGTCGCTGGCGCAAATAGCAAGGTTGGCAGCGTCAGAAAAGTCACAACAACAAAGTTCTTCATTTAATCCTCATCGGTGGCACAACCTCCGGCCATCAAGGGCCGCTTCCGCCGACCTGTTTGAAGGGCTCGGATCGCCCAGCTTATCGAAAGCCTGAGCTACGTTTGGCGGCAGGAGCCGCGAAATCGGGGGGAAATGAGACGGACATAGGGGCCTCGTTTGACCCCATGCGTCCAAACCCACGAAGAGAGAGAGCATCCGCCGCGATTGGGTAGTTCAACCTCCTACGCGCTTCCCAAACATTGCGTTCACAGACAAAGGCAGTTACTAAGAAAATAACAGTCATGGCATTCGGGTAAATGAGTACGTTTTCACTCACTCCTGTCACTACAATCCCCGCGCAATTCACGAAACACGTTATGCCCAAAGCAGGCCTGATTTTCCGCGCACATATTACCGACAGGCGGAACAATCTCGCCAGCAAATAAAGATACACTATCGCTCCGAACAGCCCGGCGCTAAGCAGAATCTCCAATAACCCATTGTGCGCTTGCGGCACCCACCACCCAAGCGCGTCAGAAATTTCGATGGCGGCGGGATTGTCTGTCGTCCAAAACGCCGCGTACCCCCATCCAAACAGCGGAGACTGCCAAATGTGGGGAATGACGCGGGTCCAGATGTCGGTTCGACCTGTCAGAGTCGGGCTTTTGCCCAGCATCTCAAGCATCAAATCTGGCCCGGACATCACGGCGAGAGCCAAGGGAATCGCGAATAGCAACGCTTTCATTCCCAATTTGTGGAGCGCCGTCCCGAGGCCGACAAACAGGACGATCGTCAACATCGACGTAGTTGACGCAGACAGCGCGGCCGTCAACGCGGTGGTCAGTAACATTACGAAGCGGAAGGCCCGGCCGGGCCTCTTCGCCCAAATCCCGTGAAGGCACGCCAGCGCCCCCATTGCCATCGCCTCGCCAAGTAGGTTCTTTTGGGCAAATACCCCGCGAAAATCATGGGCGCCGTTATACACGGCGGCGGGCCAAACGATCATCAATACAATAGAAACAACAGCCGTAAAAAAACAAATATGTGCAAGTAGATCCATAAAATCGTCCGCGTCCAGGGTCTCCGCCGCGCCAATCGCAGTGATGATAACGACCGCATATTCGACGCCGGCGCGGATTGTTGCTCCAGGGCTCACTGACCAGGTCGCGGTAAAGATCAGTAACGCGGCTAGGGACAACCAGACTAGAGCTCTCGACCGAACGCTTTGCCAGCGACGCAATCCCTTGTAAAAGATAAAAATGCCAAAAAAGATTTGGGATACGTTTACCAGCTGCGTAAATTTGTCCCCTGGCTTCGCCATCCACTCGCCATACAATTCGCGATCGATCAGGTTCAGCGCCTGTATTTGGCAAAGCAGAAAAAACGTCATGCCAAGGCGGAGCCAGAACTGCGCGCGGGCGGCTGGTATGTTCAGGTCCTGTCCTGCGCGCGCCGGCCCGCCAAACCGTACGTTAGTTCGCATGGTCGTCGTCTTCCGACGGAGGCCGCCGCTTTATAAAGGGAAGCAACGCCTTTTGCGTGTAAGCGAGATCGCCAAGGCGCGGTTGCGCAGAGCCCTTGAAATATCTTGGCTCCGTTCCCGTCAAATAATGTCCGGTCAGGCCCGCCACGGGACCATTCGCGTCAACGGCTACAAATAGTTTTCCGCGCCGCGCCAGGAAGCGCGACACGGGTCCCACGAGGCGCACCAGGGAATCGATGTCGCGGCAGTACAGCAATTGTACGCCCGGAATCATCGATTTATACACCCGTTCGTGGAATACGAAGGGGTAAGCGCGCTTTTCGTGGATGCACCAGAAGCTCAGACAACCGTACGCGCCATGGTCGCGAACGACCTGAGAATCGTATGAATCGCAGGTCGCGTCGGGTTCAACCCTCCAGTCTAAGATTCGAGCCCTCGCTATCGAGGGTCTTCTCAAAATATGCGCGAATGGCGAAAAGACGAACTCTCCTCGAGAATACTCTTTGAAACCCTGCGCCTGAATGATGAGTCGCACCCCGGGTCCCGCGGAAATATTTATATAAGTGACATCTCGAAATTTAAATCCTCGAACGAAAAGGGCTGCGGCAAGCGTCCGGTATTGTTTGTCGACGCACCAGCTCGTGACATGGCAACGTGTCGACCACACGCCGTGGTTCTCAACCTTCGTGAAGATAAGGAGAATGGCTCCAATGACGCGCTGCCCGACCCTTGCGACATAGCCGTATCGTGGATAGCCCGGCGGGACTACTTTTGCCCTCAAGATTGCGAACAGCGCTTCGAAGTAGCTTTGCGGATAGCCGATGCTCGCGCCGAGATAGGCGGCTACCGCGGTATGATCGTCGACTTCTATCTCGCGCACGGTCAATGGATTGCTCATCGAGGCGGGCTTTTCCGCGATACTCGCCTCTCCCGTGCTCAAGCGGCTTCCCCTTCGACATAATGCACTGGAGATAATAACCCAGAATGGCTGTGTCGCAAGTAAGCGTAGAAAAAATACGCGCCCATTTTTACCAACGGTTAATGCACGCGACGTATTTAAATCGAGTGGGGTCGACTCGCGTATGCGGGACCTCAAATTAGACAGTCTGAGTCCGATGCGATATCGCAACCCAGGCCCTTTAAGCCCATATGGTGTCTTGACCGGTAGGCGCCGCGGACAGATTCGCGCGGATCGGGTGCAATGCGACCTGGTTAATATCGGCGAGCAAAAAGACGCCACCGTCTGAACCGCTAACAGTGCCTTAGGTGCCGATGATAATTGAAAGCCAGCGTTGACCCGGGCAATCCAACTTGTTAAGACCGATTTTGATTTTAAAAAAACCTCGCATGGCCCGGTTAATAACGCTGCTGCGGGTATCAACAGTCGGCTTGACATTTTTATACCTGGTACAAGGGATCGCTGCCTGCGCCGCATAGGACGTTTCTGCTTCAGCGCTTGGACCCGGGGTTAGACCTTTCCTCGTTGCGGTTACTCGGCCCGACTGGCTTGCATGGCGGGTTTGGCAGCGATAAGGAGCAATAGATCTCATGCAGGATGGTTCGTCGCTCGCCGCTCGGCTATTCAACCTAGCGCTGCCGGTAGCGCCGGGGCTCTCCGAGGTGGTTGTAGATCCGTTCACGGCGGACTTGCGGCAAGCAGGTCTGTCCTCGATCGCCGCGACGCGGATGATGCTTGAGATCGAGGCCGTCTTCAACATCTCGATCCCAGACTTTGACCTGACGCCGGAGAATTTTTCGACGATCCGCACGATAGAACGTTTAATTGAACGGTTGTCTTCTTAATTCCGGGCCGCGCTTGGACGTATGTTTCTAATCCCCGCGCGCACCACGGATAGGCGCGATCGCCCGTCGGCCGCGGTCAACGATTGTCAACGACCGCGGTTAGAGAGCCGCGCGTTCGATTGCACGAAACGCCACGGACCATTTGGGCTGGTAACCGGCAGATGTGCGCCGCCTCTGATCCGCACTCGCAACGTTATATTAAAGACCCAGCGCGCCGCGCGCCGTCCCCGGCCATCGGCGTACATCAATTCCGTGGGTCGCGAAAAGCGCGACGGCGAGGCGATCGATGCCGAATGCCACGCATGCCGAGTGCGCGGGCTCGCCGTCCGCGGTTCGGATCCCCCAGGTCAGGCCGAACTGATCGCGGTGATAGTTGAAGCTCAGGCACGCGGTTGGGTTCTCGGCCGAGCGGATGGGGATCAGCAGCTCGAATTTGAGCGACTGGGCAACCTGAAAGCGACCAACCATCTGCCCGACGCGGCCGAAAAATGGATCGCTCGCAGCCTCGATCCGTTGCGGTAGGTCGAGGGAGTCCGCGATTTCCGGCGCGCGCTCCATCCAGCCCTCCCGAAACGTTCGGGTGACCTCGGGGGAGCCTACTACGACGAACTCACGCATGCGGAACGATTGCAGGCGGTCGATGTCCTGCGAGGGCTCACGGCGGAAGCAGTCGCCGGCGATATCGAATACGAAGCCCCCCGCGGGCGGTGTCCCGCGTTCGGCGGCGATGGGGTAGATCGGATAGCAAGCTGCAGGCGCCAACAGGAGCTCGGTCGCCTCGACAGAGTCGGTCCACCGCCCGGTTCCAAATTCGAAGGCGCCGACCGCCGCGCCGATCCGCTCCTCATCGCCTGGAAGCGAACATACACAACCGAGAAGGTGTGGAAAGCTCTTCAGATAACCGGCCTTTTCGATCAGCGCACGGCTCACCACCGGCGGTGACCGGAAGACCTCCGCCCCCTCGGGCCGCAACCCCGAAATGAAGCGACCCAGCGCCTCCACGATCTCCTCGTAAGCGCCGGAGCGGATATGCACGCCCGCCACACCGGTGGGCTTGAAGAGGAACGCTAGAATATCCTCTGGGGACGCCTTCTGCCGGCTCATCGTCCCGACATCAACCATACCGGCGGCTGCGTCATAAGGACGCCCGCCTCGGCATTGGCGAGGATACGGTCGTTGTTGATCATGATCGGCGCCGAGAGAATGTCGCGCAAATACCGGCCCATGGCGAACTCGCTGTCGTTGCGATAGCCGGCGAGCCCGCAAGCGCGCATCGCGCTTGATACCGCCGCCGTCGCCAACTCCGAAGTCTCGACCTTGAGCAGATTGAGTGCGAGCTGGACGCTCATCGCGTTGAGGTCCGCGGGCTCGCGGTCGAAGTTCGCCAAGGCGGCCTGAATGGCGGCGCGCAGTGTTTCCAGATGGAGGCGAGCCTTGGTCAAATGCGGCGCGCCCGGCGGCGACTTGCCTCCCGTCGCGCGCGACACGTTGCGCGCGAAGGCGCGCGCGCGACGCACCGCTCCTGACGCGACCCCCTGCCAAGTCGAACTCCATAGCAGATGGGCGTAAGGCGCCATGGTTTCCGCGTGAATGCGCTCGTAGGGCTCGGCAAGCACTTGGTCCGCACTGGCTTCCGCACGCAAAATATAGCCAATGCTGCGAGTGCCGCGCATGCCTAGCGTGTCCCAGGTCTGGGTGGGCTCCAGCGTGTAGTCCTGACGGCGAAAAACCGCCAAAACTTGATCGGAATTGGCTGCTGCGGATGCGCGGCGCGCGGTCGTGACGATGGCGTCTGCTTCCGCTCCATAAGAGATGACAGACGCGTCGCGCTGAAGATGAACGCGCCCGTCGTCGCGTTCGATCGGCGCTTGGCTCGAGCGGACGTCGCCGCCGCCGGAGCCCTCCGTCGTTGAGGAGGCGACCAGCCATTGATGACTCGCGGCGTCGCGGAGAAACTGCAACAGCCACGGATTGCCGCTATGATGGCGCACAAGACAGGCGACCTTCACCTGATGCATGGCGAAGATCATCCCCGAAGAGCTGCAGGAGGCGGCGAGGATGGCGCAGACGTTGGCGACATCGTCGAGATGTGCGCCCTCGCCTCCGAACTCGTTCGGGATCAACATGCCGAGCAGGCGCTCGCTGCGCAATATCTCGAACGCTTCGCTTGGAAATCGCGCGTCGCGGTCCACGGCATCAGCGAACTTCTCCGCGACTGAAGCGGCAGCCTCCGCGCGGGCGATGAATTCTGACACTGGCGCGCGGTGCGCGTCGTTTTCAAGATGCAAATAATTCAAAGCAGCCCCCTCGGGTGGCGTGTTCGGAAGCAATCATCGTTGAGCGGGACCCGGAGAAATCAACCAGGCGAACTTTTAATCCCTAGCGCGCACTAGAAAAACACATTTTAATGCAAATCGCAAACGGGATTTAACTAGTGTTGATTATTTATCTATCGCTTCTTGAGCGTGGCTGTTGAACAATGAGCGTGGACGCTCCCAATCTTATTGAATTCGCGTCTCAATCCCGGCCCCGCGTGTAGCCTCAATCTCCAGATTGCGGTCTCGTCGCGGCCTGGCGGTTTCGTTTTGGCTCGAACAAGTCGGAGCGCGTTCCTCCGGGCCAGACGCACCCGCGCTGGCGTGGCGGAGATCGCTTCGGGCGCACTGAGAGTCGGAACCGGTCTTATGCGCTTTTATTAAGACCCGCCTCATCGACGCGCGGAAATTAACTCAGATGAGCGACAACCGTCAGCATTCCATGTCGTCAGCGGGTTAAAAAAGAAAATCGCTTGACAGCGGCGACACGCATATGGTTTCGTTTAATTGTTCAAGTTTAAATGTTGAGTTAAGGGCTTGTAAGCTGTGTCGAAGTTTAATGCGTTTGTTAAAGGCGTGCGGTGCGAGCCTTGCGCGGAAGCCTTTGCGGCGGGGCCATTGGCTTTCCGCTTGCAAGCGTCAGAGGCGCTGAAGTTCGCCGTTTAATCAGCGAAGCGCTTTGCTTGGACGCCATAACTAACAGATAAATCTAACGATATTGATGCTGCCATTAGTGCTGAGGCTCTATGGCAACTCCGACGAGTTCGGAGGACAGCCAAGGTATCCAGGAGTTGAAAATGCGTACTGCTTTGGTGTGTGGCGCGGGTGGCTTTATCGGCAACCATCTTGTCAAAAGATTGAAGTCGGAAGGATTTTGGGTTCGCGGAGTAGATCTCAAGAATTACGAGTATGCTGTCAGCGAAGCCGACGATTTCATTGTAGGGGATCTTCGCGATCCTTACGTTTGTCGCGGAGCTGTTGATCGCCGCTTTGACGAGGTCTACCAGCTGGCCGCGGATATGGGCGGCGCCGGGTTTGTGTTTGTCGGAAACAACGATGCCGACATCATGCATAATTCGGGCTTGATAAATTTAAATATTCTTGATGCCTGTTGCCGCCGGTTAGTGCCAAGGATTTTCTATTCCTCTTCGGCGTGCATTTATCCGGCGTACAACCAACTAGACCCGACATCGCCGAACTGCGAAGAAAGTTCTGCCTACCCGGCGGCGCCGGATAGCGAATATGGATGGGAGAAGCTGTTCAGCGAGCGCCTTTATCTCGCTTTCGCGCGCTGCCGCGACATCGAGGTCCGAGTTGCTCGCTACCACAATATTTTCGGCATCGAAGGAACTTGGGAAGGGGGTCGAGAAAAGGCGCCCGCTGCCCTTTGTCGCAAGATAGCCCAGACGCCCGACGGAGGATCAATCGAGATCTGGGGCGATGGCGAGCAGACGCGGTCGTTTCTGTACGTCTCCGAGTGTGTCGAGGGCACGGTTCGGTTGATGCGATCGAACTTTGAGGGACCGGTGAACATCGGTTCTGAAGAGATGGTCACGATCAATCAACTCGCTGATAATATCATGGCCATCGCTGGCAAGCGCCTTGAAAAGCGGCATATTCCTGGGCCGCTTGGCGTTCGCGGCCGGAATTCCGACAACAGGTTGATAGAGCAGAAACTTGGCTGGAAGCCAAGTCAACCACTGTCAACCGGACTCGCCGCTACCTACGAGTGGATTGACGCCCAAGTGAACGCAAAACGAGGGGCCGCCAGCCGTAAAGCGGCTTAATCCCCATGACAGCCCGGCCCTATCGCGACGGAGCCATCCGTCACATTCATGCGACCCAAATGCCATAATTCTTGACCGCACCCATTGGCTGCCGCTCAACACCTTCTGGCGAGGATCGGCGCCTGGCAAAGTCTTGCCTCGCCGAAAATCCAAATCCGGCGTGGTCATATTCATTCCCGGCGGGATAGAAAATGGCGGCGGGATCGGCCGGCAGATGGGCTATTTTCTTCAAGAACAACGGAATAATGGCCTTGGCTCGACCTACGAGGTGGTCGACACGCGCGGACCCCGGTTCATCAATGGATCGTGGCTTCATGCGATCCCGGCCGTCTTTACCCTTGCGTCGAGCGTGGCGCGGCTGGCCCAAGCCCGTGTTTCGGGGTCCGCGAGCCTCGCCCATATCAACATTGCGGGTCGAGGCAGCACCGTACGAAAACTCGTTCTCGCCATGGCGTCCCGCGGTTCGGGAATGCCATATCTACTGCACGTTCACGACTACAATTATGCAGAGGATTATAATCGGCGGAACGCGCTGACGCGGGCTCTCGTCAGGCAGATGTTTCTTGGGGCGGCGAAGACTTTGGTGCTGGGTTCGCGCGAACTCGAGGCGTTGTCGACGCGCCTCCGGTTGGCCCCAGACAAGATCGCCGTCCTTCACAACGCTGTTCCCGATCCTCAACCCGCAAATCCGGGGAGTTCGGATAACGAATGCAGGATCGTTTTCTTAGGCCATCTCTCGGAGCGAAAAGGTGTGCCGGAACTGCTACGCGCTCTAGGCAGTGCGTCGCTGCGGGGCCGTCGGTGGCGCGCGACGCTGGCTGGGGATGGTCCAGTCACGGAATATCGCCGTCTGGCTTTGGAACTCGGGATTGCCGATCGCATCGAATTTCCAGGCTGGGTGGATCAGACGGCGACGCGGGCGGTCTGCGAGGCGGCCAACGTGCTGGTGCTGCCGTCGCACGCGGAGGGACTGGCCATGTCGGTCCTGGAAGGGCTCTCTCATGGGTTAGCGGTCATTGCCACACCCGTGGGCGCCCACAGCGAGGTCATCGAGCCAGAGGTTTCTGGGCTATTCGTCCCGCCGGGGGATGTTGAGGCGCTGTCCGCAGCGCTGACCCGGGTGATCGACGACCCCGCGTTGCGTGCGAAGCTTGGGGCGCGAGCGCGCCGCCGTTTTCTCGAGAGCTTTCACGTACGCGGTTACGCCGAACAACTCGGGGGGATCCACGCGTCTCTTATGTCACGCTGATTTTCAAACTGGACAGCGAAGGTCATCACTTCCACCCTATCGCACAGACTGCTTTCCGCCCGCGCATTCCCAACAATTCACCACAATATTCGAATATTTTAAATCCCGCTTAATTGGCCGATACGCATGGGTCGCTTCGGACAACTCAAATACATGATTATAAGTACAATTCTGCTCGAAACCCGCATAAATAATTCAATCTACGTCGTGCCGTCGCACTTATCTGAGGATTTTCATTGTCAAATTGCTCTCATTCGCATACGAAAATAAAATAATGGGAATATGGTTCGATAACCGTATTGAACGTCAGATTTAATTCCGGAATAGGAGTTTTGATATGAGCGGGGATTTTCACCGAGCGCTACTACCGTTCCATCCGGCGCCGATTTTATTCAAGGCGAGGATTTGCCACAATCAGAGTTGTCCAAACGGTCAGAGAGTGGTGGAACGCGAGCGACGAGTGATCTCGTCAACATCCTCGGCGTAGGCGCGATGCCGCTTGACATCGATCGCGCCGTTGCGACGCTCGACAAGTGGCGCGCTGAGCGGCGTAAGGAATATGTGTGCGTCGTCTCCGTACATGGGCTGGTCGTCGCCCAGCGCGATCCTGTGATCAGGCGCGCGCTCAATGGGTGCGGCATGGCGACTGAAGACGGCATGCCGTTAGTCTGGTGGTCGCGACTTGCAGGTTTTTCTCGAGCGCGAAGAGTCTGCGGCTCTGATCTGCTCGACGCGGCTTGCGCCTATGGCGCGAAGCGCGGATTCCGCCATTACTTTTATGGAGCGACCCCGAAGGTGGTCGAACAACTCATTGGAAGACTGGAAGAGCGTCATCCCGGTCTCTGTGTGGCCGGCTATCGGTCGCCTCCATTTCGTCCTCTCACGCCGGAGGAGGATGCGGCCGAGATTGCCGCAATCAATAAGGCGAGGCCGGATTTTGTTTGGGTGGGGCTCGGAATGCCCAAGCAAGAAAAATGGATGGTGTCGAACATCTCGGCAAGATCAAAGCGACCGCGCTGATCGGCATCGGCGCCGCGTTCGACTTTCACGCCGGAACGAAGCCGCGCGCGCCGGCCTGGATGCAGCGCTCCGGGCTTCGAATGGCTGTTCCGCCTGATTAGTCGAGCCGCGCCGGCTGGCGCATCGCTACCTGATCGACAACACGCTGTTCCTCGGTCCACACGGCCCGCGAGATCACCGGCTTGACGTCCTACGCGCAGGACTGGTGACGGCTGACGCTCAGAACCGGCCCCGCACATGAAACTGCTCATCTCGGCATATGCCTGCGGCCCGATCTCGGGTCCGAGCAGGCGGTCGGCTGGAACTGGACGACCGAGGCGGCGCGGCAGGGCCATCAGGTGTGGGTGATGGCCTCGACCGTGCATCAGGCGGGGATCGAGCGGGCCTGCCGGGAGGACCCCGCGCTGGCCGGCATCCACTGGATCTTTCCGGAAGTCCGGGCTGGAAGCTGAAGCCGACGGTCGAGCCCGTTTGGGAGCGAAGCTACAATCTTCCTGTGGCAGCGGGTGGCGTTGCGCCATGCCGCCAGGCTGCAGGCGCAGGTCGGGTTCGACGCCGTTCATCACCTGACCTGGGGCGGCGTGCGCGCGCCGACGTTCCTCGGCGCACTCGGCGTGCCGCTGATCGTGGGCCCGGTCGGCGGCGGGGAAACCTCGCCCGCGGTCGCTGCGGGACGTCTTCAGCACGCCGGTCCAGATCACCGAATGGTGCGCGACGTCTCCAACGCAGCATCACCCTCAATCCGATCATGCGCGGCGGCCTCGTCAAGGCGAAGGTCATTTTCGTGAAGACACCCGAGACACGCAACGGCTGCTGACTCCGGCAATGCAGCGGAAGTCTCAGGTATTTCCTGAGTTTGCCCTGCAGTCGCGATCAGCTCGGCGAACCTCGCAGCTCCGCGACCGGCAGCTCCGCGGCTGCTTTATGCCGGGCAGGCTGCTGTATTGGAAGGGCGTGCACATCGCTCTTCGCGCGCTTGCGGAATCCTGCCGCAGCATGCCCGAAGCCCAGCTGACGATTGTCGGCAAGGGGCCGGAGGGCGAGCCGGCTGAAGGCCGAAGCGGCAGCCATGAAACTCGGCGACAGCATCGAAGTTCATTCCCTGGCTGCCTCAGTCGCAGTTATTTGGTCTCTACGAGAACCACGACCTGTTCGTTTTTCCCAGCCTGCACGACAGCGGGGGCACCGTCGTCCTTGAGGCGCTGTCGCGCGGCATGCCGGTGATCTGCCTGGATCTCGGCGGGTCCACGACAGATCGTGACGGCCCAGTCCGGGATCGTGGTCAGCACGGCCGGACGAGACACAATGGGGGTCGCGTCCGCCATGGCGGACGAAATGCATCGCCTGTTTGCTGAGCCCACTCGCCTCGCCGCGCTCTCATCAGGCGCTATCGCGCGGGCCGGAGAGTTTTCTGCGCGTGACCGCGTTGCCGCTTTCTATCGCGCGGCCGCCGACGCGATCGGCGCTCCTTCAGTTGCTATAGCGACGGATATCGTCCCGGCCTAGGCGTTACGCGTCCCCACATCGTCGTGTGGTTTCGAGCCTCACAGAGCGTTTTGCAGGCGACGGACGCCGGCGCCTATGAGCCTCCTCGAAAAGCGCGAAAAGCGCTCGCTCGCCGAAGGTCGTCAATTTTTCCTGCCGGACAGTCGTCGAACAATGCCTAAGAATAACTCCCTCTCGCCCATCGCAACGAGAGCGACGGCGTAGACCCCCGAGACAAGCGCGACGCCGACTGCGAGGATCAGAATCGAGGGCAGAGCAGCGTCGAACACCAGCTTCACAGCCAGGCCCGCAGCCCCTGCCAACAATCCCGCAGCCAGCGGCCTTTTGATTGCGTCCCAAATGTCCGCCCAGGAAATTCCCGTCCCGTGCTTCGACCAAGCAATGATCGGGATCACGATCAGCGCCATAGCGGTAGAGTACCCGATCGCGACGCCTGTCGGTCCGTGGCTCAATCCACAGAGGATACCGATGATCACGACAGGCGTTGTCGCCAGCTTGATCAAGGCGGAACGGCCAATCTGCCCTTTGGCGTTGATTAGATAGGACAGCGGATTCGCCAGGGCAAAGGCCAAAGACGTTGGAGCGAGCCACCGGAAGATCGGGGCCGCCTCCATCCATTTGTCGCCGAGAAGAACGCGAATGATCTCATCGGCAAACAGTGGGCAACAGATAGCGATTGGCACGGTGGCCGTCAGTAGCAAAGAATAGCCGCGAAGAAACGATCTCGAAAGGCGATCGGCGTCATTCTGAATCGCAGAGAGGCCCGCGACTGCAACGCTGCTCAACGTCCAAGTCAATTGCTCTACCGGATAGGTGGCGAGCTGATAGGCGCGACCGTAAACTCCGAGAACTTGCGCGCCCGAAAAACGACCTAGAAGAATGGTGTGCGAGTTCTCCAACAGGAACACGAGAAAGCTGTTGCAACTCGCGAGCGCGCCAAACCTAAGCAAAGATCGAATGCCTACGCCTCGCCGTGGGGGCCCGGGTGTCCAGGGATTGGCCAACCATAAACCAGCAGCCGTGACAATCGAGGCGACCAGTCCCATCGTAACGACGGACCAGTACCGCCCGCCGAGCAGGGCCATGGCGATGCCGAAGGCGGAGCTTGCAACCAAAGCCGTCAGATCAATGCGCGCCCGCGTCACGAAGCGCATCTCGCGAGCGAGCAGCGCCGCGTGTTGAGCGCTGAGGCCGCTGAACGAAAAGGACGCGCCCGAGACAACCACCAGCCAGTAAAGTTGGGGATTACCGTAGAAATAGACCAGCGCAGGCGCCAGAAGGATTGTGAACAAGCTAAAGCCGATTCCGACAGCTAGATTTACCCAAAAGAGCGTCGAAACCTGCTCGTGGGTCACCTCAGGACGCTGAACGGTCGCCGCACTCAGTCCCGCATCTCTGAACAAGCTCAGAAAATTCGCGAGTGTTGCGGCCATTGCCGCCAACCCAAAATCTTCTGGGGAGAGAAGTCTTGCCAACAAGATAAGGGTGCCCGCGCCCAGCGCGACCTTGACGCCTTGGGCTGCTACAACGGCGATCGCGCCGTTTACAGATTTTGCTTCAGTTCATGGTTTGCCGGACGCGCAAAGCGCTCCTGCAAGGGACGACTTCCCATTAAAGCATATTTCTTGTGAGAAAAAATTTTCGCTCCTTTAAACCGCTCTTTATGATGCATGGAGCTCGTATGCGCGCCGAATCGGTCGCGTTCTTCAGCGGCAATTTAACAAGGCTGCGACGAACGCTCATTTATCAAAACACGCTAGTAAATTTGTCGAGACGACGATGGCTCTTTATCTTTGAAACGGTCCGAAACAAGTATAGCGATAAATACGGGTAATCGCCTCGAAAAAACAGCTCCGATCCACCACTGAACCCTTATCAAAGCAATTAACCTTACTTCAATAATTCAAAGTTACTGGCCACCTGCCGAGAGGTGCCGGCTGGCCTCCCTTTATCGTCCGGGAATGAACGGCCGAATATTTAAAAATTTGCATTCTGCGCTTTGCAGCCTCTCGCCGATTCCGGCCAAACCATAACCCCGTCAGTTGTGGGAACTTATTTAAATTGGTTGTCATGTCACAAATCGGGTGATAGTGGGGCCCGGGGAAGGTTTTGTCTTTTTTAGGCGTGAGCAATTTAAATGCGTGAGATCGACGTTGCGATTGTCGGGGCTGGACCATACGGACTTTCCTTAGCCGCGCATCTGCGAGATTTAAAGGTCGGGCATACGGTTTTCGGAAGTCCGATGAGCTTTTGGCTCGATTGTGTTCCGCCGGGCATGGAACTGAAATCCGAAGGGCCGTCCAGTGATCTGTTTGACCCGCGGCGGGAATATCCCATTGAAGCTCACTATCGGGAAGTTGCACGGCCTTTCGTTGGCCGAGTGATAGTTCCCGCTGAATTGTTTGTAGGTTATGGGCGCAACTTTCGCGCCGGTGGCTCACCCTGAAATTTGATTGCCGGCCGCCGACACAAGATCGAGACATCGCTTCCCCGCTCAAAGTTGACGCGAAATGTACCAAACAGCATTGTCCGCGCACCAGACACCGATGCGCGCGGCGCCTCGCATCCGCGCAGACGTTGAAACGGACCGGTGCAACGTACTTTTGCTGAGCGACAGCTTTGGGCTCGCTTATCGCGTGTTGCGATGTTTCCACGCCGCGGGAGCAACAGTGCATGTGCTCGGCTCGAGGCGCTCGCGTGGGTTGCGCTACTCTCGGTTCTGCCGTTCGTTTCGGTATAGGGTAAACGACTACCGCGGCGATCTACGACGATTAATTGATGAGATTAACGCAGCGGTAATCGAGCACGATATTGATCTGATCGCCTGCGGCGAACACTTCATGATGCGAGCGTTCGTCGAGATGGCGCCAATGCTCATTGCGCGCTGCTTTCCGATGCCGTCAATCAAAGAATTTAATCTGCTCAACGACAAAAACCAATTCACCGAGCTGTGTAACGAACTCGGAGTTCGGTGCCCTCGCTCGCAGTTTGTCGCCAACATTTCTGAACTTCGCGCTTTGCTTCGAGCAGGAAAAATAACTCCCCCGTTCGTAACGAAGCCCGTGGATTTTGATGGAGCAACCGGCTTTCTGGCGTTTCGTCGCGGTAAGGATTTAAAGAAGCTGAACGCGATTGAATATGCACCCATTTTAGCGCAAGAATATGTCGATGGCGCCGATATTTGCGCGAGCGTTTATTGCGCTGACGGGGAGATTGTAGCTTTCGTTGCTTATCGGTGCCGCCGAGGCACATTTTTCACATTTGAAGCGCCCGCCATTCGCGCGGACTGCGCGAAGATCGTATCAGCCACGAAGGCAAATGGTGTATTGAATTTTGACATGCGGCTTACGCCCGATGGCGCCGTATATTGGCTTGAGTGCAATCCACGTTTCTTCATGAACATAGATATGTCCTTGCTTGCCGGCGTTCCGTTTGTGGAATTTGGGCTTCAGCGTCCGCGCGTGTCAGGCGCAACCGCGTTAGCGACGAACACAAACGTGAGGTCGTTCAGGGCTACGGCCGCCGAAGCTTTGCGTCTTTGGCGACGGTTAACGCCGCGTGACTTTGCTTATCTGCGCTATGTGCTTGCAGACCCTATTCCCTGGGCGAGAGAGGTTTTGGGATGGGAAAATGGAGTGCCCTTACAAGGCTGATCGCGGGGGCAAAGCACATTTGGGCGCCGAAGCGACATTTTCGTTCGCACGTTTGCCTGCCCGCATTTGTTCGGCGGCCATGTCGGTCAGCGATTACGGCTTATAGTCAATCCGCGGGAGTTTCGCCGAAATACGCCACCTTGGAAATTAGCTTAAGAGGGGATTGTTACCATGTCGACGACCCGGAACATTGTCATCAAAGAAATTACCGAGGTGGCGGGGCAGTTGCAGGTGTCGCTTCCTCCGCTGAACGACGATTTAAAGCTAGTAGAATCTGGCCTCAACTCATTGTTTTTCGCCATCCTTATTGCTCGCCTGGAGGACGCGACCGGCAGCGATCCGTTCGCAACCGCAAAGGCCTCCGATTTTCCGCAAACGCTCGGTGAACTGATTGCGTTCTACGAGACCATTCATGTTGAACCGGCGACCCCCGCATAGCGCATCACGCGTGCCGGCTCGTCACACAGCTGGATTGAAATTCCATCGTGAAATTAATCAAATCGAGATTAAAAAATGAGTTGCGCCGCGGCGAAAATATATTAAAATGAAACTGTATTGATTGATAGGTGACGTCCCATGCGATTTGGTTTTTCAACCCTATTGATGTCCGGGTACTTGGCCTTGGCGGGATCGGCCTTTGCGGATACTCATTTTCCGCTTCCGCTCCCGTTTCCCGTCCCTCACAAAGCACCCGCGCCGGAAATGGGGGCTTCGCTAATCGGTTTGGCCATGGTTGCCGCGCTCGCGTATTACGTCGTTCGTCGGGCTCGGAACGCGCGAGTAGTGTCCTGATGGAAACAGATCACCGGCCGGGACGTAGCATCAGGCAAAGTGCGTGAGTACGCAAGAGTTGAGAGCTCGTGCCGAGCGCGTGTCCTTACCCGTCGGCAGAGGCGTCGAAGTGTTACGAGTACAAGGTTTGCGTATTGCGTTTGCTGACGCGGATTTAATTCTTGCATATTGTCTGGCAGTTTTCGTCGCCGCTGTCATTGGAAAGTGGGTTGGCCTGCCCGCCGCGCACGGTGTCGGCTTCGGTAACGCTTTTGACATCGCCGATATAAACGCGGGTGAGGCTTTGGCGCTAGGCGCCATGGTTTCAATAGCGTTGGGCGCTAGACAAATCCTTCGGCTGACATCGTCGGATATTCTCGTGATCATGGCGGGGGCGCTGTTCTTTTTACCCTCCGCGCCACCGAGTTCGCCTTTTATCGGGGCGACTGCGGCAGGGCTGTATTTTTGGTGGGCTCGCCGCGACAGTACGGCGCTTTCCTCTCTGGGTCAGCTTTGGATTGCGATTTCCGCCCATGCGGCGTGGGGTCCGTTCGTATTCAGGATCCTCTCGGCGCCGATCCTTCGGTTGGAAACTTCAGTGATCGCGGCTCTAGGCCATGTTGCGGGACTTGGGCTTGTCGTTAGGGACGCGCAGGTCGCCGCGCCGAGCGGTTGGTCTGTCTATATTTTGGGACCGTGCTCGTCGTTCCACAATCTGTCGCTGGCGATGCTGGTTTGGCTTTCGCTGCTTAAGCTTGGCCGCGATCGGATCGCCGCCCCCGCCTGGGGCGCCTTGTTCGCCGGCGCCGGGCTAATCATCTTACTCAACATGCTTCGAATTCTACTCATGACGCTTTCGGAGGCGGACTATTACTACTGGCACGATGGTTCCGGACGGAGCATTTTCATATGTTTGACACTCGCCGCGATCGCGTTGCCGACGGTTTTGTCGCGGCGCAGCACGCGACACGAGCAGGCCTACGCTATACGGCGTTGATTTTAGTCGCAGTGTGCCTGGTTGTCTGGATATGCAACAGGCCTTGGACCAAACCCTTCCAGCCGACGGCGCCATTGGATCGAGTTGCTGAGGTGATTGTCCGCGCAGGATTACAACCGGTCGGGTATTTTCATGAGCCGGCGACCTGGCTCCTGGGCACTGAAGTCTCCATGAAGGACTGTTCGCAGCCGGTTGCGCTTCTGCCGGCGATGATCGGGGACATGGAATTAGCGCCAGACGAATTGAGCTATCGTGACGGCGACTACCAGATAGCTTATGCATTCGATGGCAGTCTTTATCCGGAGAGTTGGATTTCTTATCGGTTGGAAGTTATCGCCACGTGGCGTCGACTGACGGCGCTTTTCTCCCGATCGGAATCGGAGCGTCTGCACTACTACACGAAGATTTGGACGCCGATCGGCTGTCACGGATTGACGTCGGATGACGTTGCGCGTCTTCGAGACGCAGATTGAGTCCGTTTGACAGATCGACAGATCTAAAGATCCCCCTCTCTAACTGTCACGGCTCGCGGCGCGCAGCTTCATCGGCGTAATCACGGTTCCTCTTCATTGGATTGAAGCTTCAGGGACGGCAACCAAGAATGAACCGGGGCGCTTGTTGCGAGAGCGCTACATAAGCACATAAGCTCACGACTCTGGCGCTGAGGCCGAACTCGTTAATCCCGGCGGCGCCAGACTTATCGTTGGACTGTTGAGCCATATAGGGTCGTCCATTCCGGAAAACCGCAGCCAAGTAACTGAGCTAGTTCGTCGGTCTCCCGCAGTTGTTTGACGCGAAGGAAGTCCACCGCCTCACTTACGTCAACGGATCGCCGCGTCAGCTCTCGCGTGGTCATGCGGTGCATCGCTTGGCGGGCCACCTGCGGAATCCACTTTATGGCGTTCTGCAGCGCCGGCGCCTGCCGAAGCCGCCGCGGGACGCCGCCCCAGAGCGGCATACTGACTATCTCCGGGGCGACGTTCTCGGGCTCGCTGAAGCCAGACAGATCGGCCGCCGCCGCGTCAACGCCTAGCCACTGATAGACGCCGCGCATTGTGTTAGCCGGATCGGCAATCAGCCGCTCATGAACCAGCACCTGGACGCGGTCCTGTCCAAACCGCTCCAGGTAGGGCTTGAGTTGCATCGCATAGTAGCTGACGGCAATGTACTGTGGGTCGCGCCTGAACGCTTCGGCGATTGGCCGGTGCTCGTCCTTGTGACGAACCATATGCCAGTAGTGGCTTATCGCACGTTCGGTCGGGTCTCGCACGAGGTAAATGAAACGGGCCTCTGGGTTGAAAGCGGCGATGCGTCTCGTCACCCCCTGAACCAGGGGCAGCTTCGTATAATTGGTGCTCGCTTCGCCCAGGACGAGCGCATCTCCGGCGTCGCGAAATAGCTCCAAATACCGGTCCTCGCTTCTCCAGAGGTCCCGTTGCCACATCTCCGGCCACACGGCCTTGAGATCGCGCGGGTCGACAAAATAACTCGGCTCATCGGGCACGCACATGAAGATGTCCGGATGCGCGTTCAACAGCTTGCGCAGATAGGTGGTGCCGGCCTTCATCGCGCCGATCAGAAATAGATTAGGCTTGCGGGCGTTCATCGACCCGAGGTCCCGCATTGGGATGGGTTGGGCCTCCGCCAGCAGACCCTCGGCGCGCGTCGGCCGCGGGCCTTGTGTAACCGGAAGACAGCAACGTGAAGGCGGGGCGCCACCCTTGGTCTCTCTTTACGTACCGCTCAGAAGCGGTATGTCAGCCCCGACTTTGTCGCAACCATTTGACGAATGTCTGACGCCTCAAGTTTTTAAATGTGGTTACTCTCACTGCGGCTGCTTCTGTTCGCCAACTCGGCGACGTCTGGGGGGCGTCGCGGAACCGCGCCTCCAGCGGATGGCGGGACGTCGACAGTCGCCAGCGGAGCGCGGACTGGCCCGCTGGGTGCAGACCGTGAAGTTTGGGCATGGATCTTGGCGCGATTTAACGCCTCATACGCCTGAAAGGCGACAAACGCCGCCCGGGCCCGCGAGGTGGGCGACACCTGCACCGCGTCGCGAAAGAGCACCTCGTGGGGCTTCCAGCGCAACTTCGATTGATCGTGACCGGTTGAAAGGTTGATCCGTTTTATCCCTCGCGCGAACGCCCATTTGATGCCTTCGGTCATCAGCACTGTCATCACGCTGTAGGCTTTCCAGGCCGGATCATACCCGGCGAAGTACAAATACAAATCAGATCCGATCACGAACGCGAGCCGGCTTGCGACGACGACGCCGCCAATTTCCAGCTCCAAGATCCTGAGACCGCCTCGTTTTGCGACGTCGTGTAGATAGTGCGCGAAGAAAGCGCGCACACGCGGCTGCATAAATTTGTTGGGGTGACGTATCATATCGGCGGCTTCCGCCCGCGCCGCATGAAGTGTGAAGAACCGCGCCGCCGCCGCTTCGACGTCTTCCGGCCGCTCTGTCACACGCAAGGCGAACGCAATACGCTCCCGTTCCAGAAGCTCATAGGCCTTACGCAGATTCTTGCGCATGTTGGAGGACACGCGCATGCGCAGATCCTCCCAGCTTCCCGTCAGTTCGATAAGATAGTCCGGCAGTTCGCCTCTGGAAATCAAGGCGCATGACGGGCTAGGGACCTTGTAAGCCTCGGCGCTTTGGCGCAAACCGCCCCATCGGACCACGTCCCATTCGCTGGGCCGAGCGAGAAAATGCTCGATCAGCGCCTCGACCACTGGCACATGGTCATCCGGTCGGCATATCACGCCGCGGATCTCCGTCAGAGCCGGATCGGCCCCGAAGAATTGCACCATGCGCAACACCGGCGGCCCGAGGCCGAGGGCGGTGGTTCGCATCAGCGGGGCAACGGCCACGAGGCTTCCGTCTTCGGCGCGGACGATGTGGCAGAAGAATTCGTCGCGAAAGTGCCACTGCCGGCGCGCAAAGTGTCTCCACCACGGTATGATATAACTCGGCGACGTGAACGGGGTGCGCGGCGTAGTCTCGCGGTCGAGCAGTTCCCATTCGTCGGCGATGCTGGCCAACGCCTCCGGTCCCGAAAGTCGCTCGACGATCAAGGGTCGGGTCATGGCAAGAGCTTCGCGCACGGGGTCAGAAGCAGGCGGGAACATCCCTTCATCGCGTAGAACTCGAACCGCCCGCGTTCGTCTCGGTACTTGGTCCCCATGCGTCGCGAGCCAGCCCGGTGGTCCTGGATCTCGCGTTCGCTCAGCTCCGGCGCATGCATCAGTGACGGGCTGCCAATGCGATAGTGCAACGTCACTCGGTCGAGGTAGCGGGCGCCATATTCGCGCATAGCGCGGCCGAAGAAATCGACATCCTCGCCGAGCCGAATTTCGGGGTCGAAGCCGCCAAGACGCTGCACGCATTCTCGCCGGATCAGTGCGGCGCCGCAAACTAGCAACGTCTGATTGAAGATCATGCCCGCGGCGAAGCCGAGGCGAGGTCCAAAACGTCGGCAGATCGCCGCGCGTCGCGCGGCGCCGCGGAAGAAGTTTCGTTCGTGGCGCATTTGCTGTTCGGGTGCGTCGCCGAACGGCTCGATGCGGCCAAAGACGACGCCGACCGCCGGAGTTAGAGAGAAAGCCTCGATCGCGGCGGCGTACAGACCCTCCGGCACGAGATCGTCGTCATCGAGAAAGTGGACGAACCGACCGTTGGCTAGCGGCCAGCCAAGATTGCGAACGATGCTCGGAAAACCGCCGGTCGGTTGCAAGTTTTTAAGATAGCGCACGGAATCGCCAAACTCACCGGTGACCGGCTCACCGGAGCCCTCGGGGCTGTCGTCAACGACAATGAGCTCGACCTTGATGCCCTTTTGCGCGAGCACGCTAGCGATCGCCGATCGCAGCAGCGCCGGACGCCGAAATGTCGGCATAATGACAGAAATATCTATAGACACGGACACGATCCAATAAATTTAATATAGTATACTATACAGTCTGCCCCGCTGCCCAAGCAAGCGCAGCGTATCCACAATTTGCGTCTAAATTTGATGCAACAACTCCGTTTGCAGCGCTAGGGCCGCAGCGGCATGAGATGTTACATTCATGGCTATAACTCCTTGGCCTCATATAGGACGTTCGTGATTGTCGCAGCCCGGTGACCACCACCGCGAGCACGCAACATGTCGTCGGCAAGCTGCAAGGGCGCCAACGGCAAAGCACCCATGCACAAAGCCCAGCTGGCAAGCCTGCGAGCGAATTTCAATGCGATGTGCCAAAATGCCAGACAATTTTTTAATCGAAACTCCTCGGCACCCTGAGTGATTTTAGGGGTTTTTTCCGCTTTTTCAATTGTGATAACTACCTAGATATTCGTCAAAATAGGGTTTCGTGAATTATTGTTTTCACCGTCAACAAATTAAATTAGTTTCCCACCACTTCAAATAGATCGTCCACCACACCTGCCAATTGCGCGGTCAAACTGTTCAATTCGTTGACACGACGATCGACGGCAAGCGCATTGGCTTGCTCTGGAGACAGCTCAGCATCGCAAGTTTTGAACGAAAGCGTGGGAAAATTCGCCTAAAGATCGAGAACAACGACGCAGCTGGGCGACATCGCTCTCTCGTTTACTGCCGGCGGCGCATTGAAAATTACGCAAACCTGGCCGCCAGCGAAAGCTATGGCGTTGTCGACGTAGTCGTCGAAGCGACGCCGGAAGTGGTTACGACGGCCGTCCCGCCGGTAGTCTCAATCGTTTTAATCGTCAGAGCGGTCGAAGCGACATTCTGGACGGTTCCCGTGATGCCCTGCAGCAGCGTGACGAACTTTAGCAGCTGCGCGCCGTCAGAATTGGCCAGGAGCACAATATCCTTATCATGCATCGGAAAACGTCTGGCGCGGAAATACCCGCCGCCTTCGCGCAGGTTGAGACGATAGATGACCGGCGTCGTCTCAGCCTCGGTAGGGGCGTCAGGACGCAGCGCCTTTACGACATGCAAGGGTTCGTAGCGGAAAACGAAAACCCCTGACGGGTCGGAGGAGGCGTCCGTAAAGCCGCCGGCCTCGGCGACGGCCTCGGCTAGGTTCAAGCTCTCCGAGCCAAACGGATAGCGCCCCACTTTCGTAGACGAGCCGAGAACTGTGAAAGTCTTCGGATCGTGCGAAACATAAACATTGTCGCCGGGATAGATGAAGACGTTCTCGTCGGACTTATCGACGATCCGCTGCAAAGACACGGCCGCTTCACGATGACCGCGGTTGAGATGCACCGTCGTCTCGAACGCCGGATAGTGAGCGCCCCCCGCCTCAGCGATTACGTCGAGCAGTCGACTGCCGCTCGGTCGAAGCGGGAGCACCCCGGCATGGTTGACCTCGCCGCCCACGGTGGCGCTGTTGGCGCCCACCGCCGTCCCGCTCAACAAGGCGACCTGCACCTGCGGATTTACCGCCTTGTCGACGAGCCTGTGTTCGATCTCCTTGCGCACAGCTTCAATGGTCATACCGGCCGCTCTCACGGACCCGGCGAACGGAACGTTGATCGTGCCGTCGTGATCCACCGTGACCGGCAAAAACGGCATGGCGCCCAGCGAGCCTCCGCCAGGCGAGGCGCCGGGCGCCGCCCCAGGAGCGCTCAACAAGCCAGGCGATTGCTCGATGACCGAAATTTGCAATGTATCCCCCACGGCGATCCGCAGATCGGCGGGAGGAGCTTTGGCGCTGAACCTTCCGGCGAAGCCTTCCGGGCGCAACGCGGAAAGCGTTGACACGATCGCGTCGTCAATGTCGAGAACAATGATCCGATCGAATGGACCGCTCGAGGTGTTTTCGTTCTCGACTTCCAGCGCCGTCGGCGCGGCGGCGGGCATCAGCGCACAGCCTGAGGCCAGCAGCGCGATTCCAACTGCCGTCGCCAGCGCGCAAGCGCAGCGAAGCCGACCGAACAACGGATCAGCGCGCCCCAAGCTGGCGCCCCGTAGCTCAGTTGCGAATAACGACGCCCGACCCCGCATAACCTTCATGGCGCTTTAGCAATGGTAGACGCGAGGTATAGGAGGCGTGGAATTCCTATCAAGAGAATTGGTGCGCCTTGCCGCCTCGCCGGCTCGTATTTTTTCCGGCCGTGTCAAATTTGCCGGCTATCGCGACGGTGACGGATCTCGCCTACCGTGAGCGGGAAACGCTAGACACCGTCAGCGGGCTCTAACGCGGGTTAGGCGCTCACCGCGGCGTAAGCGTCCGCATTGCCCCATTCATTGGACGAGACGGCCCAGCGCGGCAATCCCTCGCCTGCAAGTTCGACGGTCAGCAACAACCGTTCGGACCCGTCGGCCAGAAGCGAAACCGGCAACCGAGCGCGCCCTGCGGTCCAGCGCCAAATCCTTTCGCCGTCGCGCTCGACCCCGTAGAACCCGACGCGAAGGGCAGGGTCGTCCAGCTGGATTTCACACTGCCGCGTCAGGTCGGCTCCGACGCGAAGCCCCGCCACGCATACGCCGAGGATCCGATGGTCGGCGCCGTGGCCGACATCGATCGGGCGCGCCGCCGACGACGCTAGCCAGACCTCGCGCGCCGCTCCGCTGAGGTGAAAGCGGGCCCGACGGCCTCGCAGGATCGGGTCGACGCGGCGCCCGTCGACAAGCAGGTGGAGATCCAAGTCGCCCTGTTGCAACGTCCAACCAAGGGATTGCGCTCGGATCCCCAGTTGAAATCGAACGGCGTCGACGAGCGCGCCGCTATCGTGGAACGGGCGACAGAAGTTCTCATGCGCCCGCACCGCGTCCTCAGGCGTGACATGGAGCTGAACAAGCTCGCTTTCGGCGAAGAAGCCTCGATTGCCTGTGTCGAAATAGCTCTCCGCCGGCAGATTCTCGGCCATGAGGATATCGTGGCTGTCGAGCTCAACGTGCCAATACGTGACCTCCTCAACTCCCACTTGTTGGATGGTGGCGCCGTTGACGAGCGCGATCGCGGGGATCAGCGCCTCGCCGAGAACATCGACGCAGATCGCATGACCGGGGGAGACATAGAGGTCGCGGGTCGGGCGGCTCGGTCCGAACGCGTGCGCGGCAATGCGGATCGGCATGACCTCGTGCGGAACTGGGTGACGTCGGCAATGCACGCGACGATGACCGATCCATCGAATGGGACGGCGGTTGCCGGACGCCGTCATCGCGAGATCGCCGACTTGGAGCTCTTCCACGGCCACGTCGCCGCGCGAGGTTCGGATGCGAGTTCCCGACGCGAAGCAGGTCACGGTGATTGCCTCGGTCGTTATCGCCGCGCCTACTTCTGAGTCCCAACCAATTGTAGCGGCAAGATTGTAGGCTGTGCCTTCCTTTGAGGTGGAGCCGTTTTGGTCCAGATATTCGTTGACCTTCAATAGATCGTCGCCCGATAACTTGAACGACACCGAGGTAGAGCTGCTGGCGAGATCGTCATCCGCAGCCAAAGTGTAAGTTTGGTTGCTCCCGCCGGTGATTTTGAGGTGTTCTGCATTGACGCCGTATGTAGTTCCCTCGTTCTCCAAACCCGTGCCCGTAAGCGTTAACGCGCCGGTCGCACGGTTATAAACAACGGAGGTCAGAGTCGGAGCAAGAGCGCTGAGTTCGTTGACTGTGGCGTCAGAGACCGGCGAACCGCCCGTGACGAAATTTGCGGCCGCCGACAGCCCAAAGTCTTGGCCTTCTTGAGAGGTTGTGCCGTTTTTATTCAGCAGACCGTCGACCGCAAGCCGGTCTGCGGCGCTCAAGGTCACCGTGAAGCCGGTCGACGTCGGGCCAGCGCCTACTGAGCTGCCGGCAGTGAGCGTATAACTCACTCCATCCTCGCCGCTGATCGTCAGCGCGCCGACATTGTACGCGCTTGTCGACGTCGATAAGTCATGGCCAGTAACCGTAAGGATTCCAGTGGTGGCGTTATAAGTGGCGCCGCTGATTTGCTGATATACCGCGCCGGTATAGTTGATCGAATAGCCGCCAGCCCCGTTGGAGAAATTTGACGCGCTAAGCGCCTGTCCGTTGTCAGCAAAATTCAAGTGGTAGGTCGCCGCGCCAGCGGTCACCGTAAGAATATTCGTTACGTCGTCGAAGCTTTGGTTGGAAATTTGGCTCGAGAAAACAAGCTTATTGCTGGTCGACGTATTGAAATTGTCTATCGTGCCGCCCCAGACCTGTTGCACCTCGAACGAACCGCCGGTGCTGGTGAAGTCCACGGTGTTCCCCGAAGTATCCGAAGCGACCGCGTCATCGAATTTATATTCGCCGCCACCCGCCAGCGTGACGGTTCCCGAAACGGCGCCCTTAATATCATTGCCGACTTGGAGAATGCCAAAGTTCTCCACCAGGGCGGTGTCGACTTCGTTGTAGGTGGGGTTTCCCGACAGGCTTCGGACGCCCGTTTCCAAAATGCCGCCGTTCACAGTCACTGAGCCGGAACCGGAAACGATCAGATCGTCGACGTTCAGCTGGCCGTCGACTGTCAAGGCGCCGTCACTTACCGTCAGCACGGCGGCGACCGCTGAAATGTCTGTTGATGAGACGGTTATTGTGCCGCCGTTGCTCAAACTGGCGTCGTCGCTACTGGTGGGGGCGCCGATCAGGCTCCAATCCCCGTTCGTGGCCCATTCGCCAGACAGAATATCCCACGTATAGCTCGTCATTCGATTAGTTTCCCAGGGACAACAGAAAAACTATGGGTTGCGCGCGAAGCCGCGATTCGTCCAATCAGCGCACGACCTTTGGAGTATCACAATACTAAATACTCAGAGTCAATGTTGAGTATTGGTGCTGTCGGTAGCAAGTGATATGTCCGGATTAGGTAGCACGTGGTTTGTCCGGTTTTTGAACCGGGGGATCACATGTTGCCGGAGGTTCGGATGGCGCGTGTTTTGGATGCGATCGGCTCGCATCGTGCGGGACGATTGAGCTGCGTGGAGGCTGGGGAGCTGCTGGGATTGAGCGAGCGGCATTTCCGTCGGTTGCGGGACGCCTACGAGGATCGTGGCGAGGAGGGGCTGGTCGACCGTCGGCGAGGACGGGTGAGTTCGACGCGCGTTCCCGACGCGGAGGCGGAGTGGTTGGCGGAGATGTTTCGGACGCGGTATTTCGATTTCACGGCCAAGCACTTCCACGAGCAGATGGTGGGCCAGCGCGATGGCGAACGGCAAGCCGTTCCGGCGCTCTTACAGCTGCGTGAAGAGCGTGTTGCAATTGCGCGGGCTGACGACCAAGGCGCCCCGGCGCGGGGTCCACCGGCGCAAGCGCGAGCGGCGTCCGCTGCCGGGCATGATGCTGTTTCAGGACGGCTCGAAACACGCCTGGCTGGGCCAGGGACCCGATCTCGATCTGATCGTGACGATGGACGACGCGACCAGCGCGATCACCTCGATTTTCCTGTGCGAGGAGGAGGGCACGGCCTCGAGCTTTCGCGGGCTGTCGGAGACGATCCGCGGCGCACGGTCTGTTCTCGTCGTTCTACACCGACCGGGGCAGCCACTACTTCATCACGCCGAAGGCGGGCGCGAAGGTCGACAAGACGCAACTGACCCAGGTGGGGCGGGCGCTGAAGCAACTGCACATCGACCATATCCCCTCCTACAGCCCGCAGGCGCGCGGGCGGATCGAGCGGCTCTGGGACACGTTGCAGAAGCGGCTGCCTCCGCTGCTGAGGACGAACGGGATCACGACGATCGAGGCGGCCAATCGCTGGCTGGCGGAGGTCTACATCGAGCAACACAACGCCCGCTTCGCCGTGGCCGCCGCGGAGGAAGGCACGGCCTTCATTCCTTTCGTGGGCGAACTCGACAACATCCTGTGCATCGAGCAGGAGCGCGTCGCCGGCGCTGGACAACACCGTCCGCTACGAGGGCCGTTGCCTACAAATTCCGCCCAACCGCAACCGGCATCACTTCGCCAAGAGCACCATCCGCGTGCTCGAATACTGGAACGGCGCCATCGCCCTGTTCCACGGTCCGCGCGAGATCGCCCGCTTCCATTCGGACGGAACCCCGAACGAAAAGTCGAAGGCCAAGAAAGAGTTTGTCGCGTAAGTCCGCTTCGCGGCGAGCCTGTGGACGGCGTGGACAGCTTCGGCCCAAACGGCCCGAACCTGCCCACCCCGCCCACAGGTAGGACAGAAGCCAAAAGCAGAAAGTCCTGAATCGGACATTTGAAGAGCTACCTAAACCGGACATCTATAAAAGCTATCGACATGTTGAGTATTGGTGGGGGAGCAGCGACAAATCGTCGCCACGAGAAGGTCGCGGGCGACCCCTACCGCGTCTGCTAAATCGCTCGAAGCCGTCGCCATGTTTATCGCCCTCATCGACGCCCAAGATCAGCGCAGTCATGGAACGCGTCATCGGCGTGTTCAACATTAAATGAGTGCGAGGGCGAATGTGAGCAGATGATTTTGGCGGTACAGCTTAAATCCAACGCTGAGTATTGGTTTTCTGCGTCGGGCCAATCGCGGAAGGACCTGCACATCCTTGCCGCGTCTTTATTGCAGATGACAATCCGCGCCATTCAAGAAATGCGTTGGTGATCGCTGGGGACGCGCAATATAACGGAAATAGCACGAAGCATCTTAGAGAGGTTTGTAATTCACAACTCGGCTTATTTACCCAACCTCGAAGCGCTGTCGGAGAATTCTTTCGAACCATCGATGTGTTGGCCGTCCCTTCTCAGTGCCTGGAAACCGGACCGCTTGTGGTTCTCGAGGCCCATGCGGCGAAAGTTCCGGTTGTTGGATCTGATCTTGGTGGGATCCGGGAACTGGTGCGGCGCGACGTGGACGGGCTGCTGGTAGCCCATGATGACATCGCAGCCTGGACGCGTGCGTTCGTCGAACTCGCGCAGGAGCCGCAACGCTTAGTTGGTTTCAGGGAGAATATCGGCGAGGTGCGCACGACGCGGGAAACAGCCGAGAACACGCTTAATCTTTATAAGAGCGTTCTTGAGGAGTCTGGGCGCCTCGCAAAGTCTAGCTAGGATTTCCCATCAGAAGGAGAAGATGACCCGGCTAGGAATATAGTTCCAACGGATAGTAGCCGGGTGCGCCATTTCTCCGCGGATGGTAAGAATTTGAACGGCTCCGCTGGCACAGGGAAATTACGCCTCACGGGCTATCACTTGTTGATGCGAAACTCGTCGATGCTACGACCGGCTTCCGTTGCAGCTATCAACCAGCGCGGTTGCTTCCCACGTCCGGACCAAGTCTCTTCCGTATCCGGATTGCGAAATCTGGGCAACACTTTCGGGTATTTGCGCCTCGGTCGATCATTGCCGGCGGGACGAAACTCGGATTTGCGAAACTCGCCAGGTTTGTCGATCCACGGCACTTCCGGATTAAGCAGCGCGAGGCGCTTTTCCAACTCTCGTTTTTGATCGAGAATCTTGGTCGACAAAACGGCAATCACTTGCTCATGAAGCGACCACAGCTCGTCAATGGTCATAGAATTTAAGCCATTCGCACTGGTAAGCATTAGTGCCTCGCCGTATCGCCGCCGCGCAATCGGTCAATTCTCGTATTAGATATCGATCGATCCGATTAGCGCAAGCTATTCCACGTTTTTGTCCGCCAGAGGCCAACCGACCGCTGCGTAAGGGGTCTATCGCACGTAATTCGTTATATTTGGGTTATCACGCTCTCTTGCATTCTCTGCTTTGTAAAAATAAGTTTCTCGCTCGTATATAACCTGAAATGGTAGAATCGGTGTTTCGCTCACACGCACAGAAGATTGAATCCGATTAGTTGGCCGTCCATGTCATGTGCTCAGTCGTGAGAGGAAAGGTCTTCCAACGCAAAGTGCGTCAATCCGGACGCGAGGTCAAAATGGCGTCTGACGGTCGTCCGAGGCGAACGCCGCGACCCAGCCGCGCTGATGCGCCGCGCTTTCGCGTTTTTGACTCGACGCGTTTCCGGCAATTTGTCTGGTAGGTCGCGGGGCGGATTCGACCTCTTCGCGATCGGCTGATCTTCTCTCGCGCAAATCGCACAATCTGTTCCTAAGAAGCCTCAGAACAGCCCGCGAGTAGTTAACGTTGGCGGAGATATTTAGGGCGCTAGAAATGAGCAATTAATGATTTTTTAGCTAACTAAGTCAAGCCCGCAACATTCCATCAATTTATGAGAAGGTTTTGACCGCAAGTGTCGGTCCTGACAAATCCGTACCGCAAAGTTTGTTCGCTGAATGCGAGCTCATTTCCGCTAGCGTATCGAGAATTAAATCGCATAGCCGAATCTGCTTCGCAAGGGCAGCCGGGGTTCCCGGCGTGTCTTTCAATGCATGCAGTAGATAAAACGCGTCCCTCATCGCGCTTACGGACAGCTCAATTTCGATCATTCCCACATCGTCGAATTCATCGGCGCTATACATTTCGTTAACCTCAAGACAACATAATCAAGGAACGCACCGTTTGGATTTTATCACCAAATCTTCCGTTCACCGATCCACGGAAGAGTTGTGATAAAAGCCTGTCTGTTCTGTTCCTGAACTCAACACTACAGGACCATCCGGGCCGGTCAAACACATTTGGTGTTGCCATACTAATATCGTTGCCAGCTTTCTATCCGCTTGTCGCGGAATTGAAATGTTACGAAAATCTATAATCGGAATTAAGGACGAGGTTATAGTAGATGTATGCCGATTACGCGAGGCAATCTCTGACGCTCGACAAACGCGTCCAGGTCTAAACTATCGCAAGTACAGGCAACTATGGCAAAATCGCTGATTTTAGGCATATCGCGTTGAAGTGGTCTATTTGTTTTGCGGCTTCAAGGCGCGCGAGGGCGAAATCCGAAGTTCGAATTTTAGAAGATTTGTATTCGAGCGACGACGGAGTTCGCTAGGTCAGGGTCCGGACGCGGTTAACGAGGGTCGATCCGCTTAGCTTCTGAATCAATAAAGGGATGGTCAGCTCGCGCGGGCCGCAATTCACGGCTCGAATACGGTTCACGAGCCAAATCGAGGCTGAGCTATCAGGGCGGCCGGGGCGCGTGCTGTCTGAGAAGAACTCTAGATCTGCTCTCAGCAGTTGGCGTCCGCGCCACGCCACAAAAACGCCCGACGGCTGGGGTTGTCTTTCCACACAAAGCCACATTGGCGCTTCAAGACATTCTCTGGCGAATCGGGACCGTGTCGGCGGCGATTTCGCGCGGCAATAGCAAGGTGACAAAAGACAATGTTGCATCGAATGCACATGTTTTACGGCCGAGGGCTCGGTCTGCGCGCGACGATCGCGGCGACATTGATCGCCACGGCCTTTACGCCGGCTTTATCCGCTAAACGCGGCGGCGACGATCAGGCGGAATGGCCGCAGGGCTGGGAGGTTTCGGAGCAATTGTCGGTCGGGCGCGAAGCGACGCCGACGCTTTCCGCCGCGACCGTCGCCGCGACCGAAAACGCGATCAACCAGTATGAGCAGCTCGTCCAGCGCGGCGGCTGGGCGCCGGTGCCGGACGGGGAATTCCGTTTGGGCTCGCGCGGCAAAGCCGTTCAGGCGCTGCGTCAGCGGTTGCTCGCCTCAGGCGATCTCGACGGCGACGCCGGGACCGGTTCGACCTTCAATTCCTTCGTCGAAGCCAGCGTCAAGCGCTTCCAGATCCGCCATGGCCTTGGACCTACTGGCGTCGTCGACCACGACACGCTGAAAGAGCTCAACGTCAGCGCCGAGGAGCGGCTGCGGCAGCTGCAGATCAACATCGTGCGGCTGCGCTCGTTTGCCGGCGACCTCGGCGATCGCTTCGTGATGGTCAATCTTCCGGCCGCGTCGGTGGAGACGGTCGAGAACGGGCAAGTCTACACGCACCATAAGGCCGGCGTCGGTCGCATCGATCGGCCGTCGCCGATCATGCAGACCAAGGCGATCGACATCAATTTCAATCCGTACTGGCACGTGCCGCCTTCTTTGATCAAAAAAGACCTGATTCCCAAAATGAAGGCGGATGCGAACTACCTGACGGAGGAGAAAATCCACGTCATCAATAAGGACGGGCAGGAAGTCTCGCCGACCGCCATCAACTGGAACACCGACGAAGCCACCCACTACAGCTACCGCCAGGATCCCGGCGCGGACGTCGATGCGCTCGGCGCGGTGCGCATCAACATCAACAATCCCTACGGCGTCTACATGCATGACACGCCGGAGCGGGGCGTATTCGGCGACGACTTCCGCTTTGTCTCGTCGGGGTGCGTGCGCGTGCAGGACGTGCGCGACTACGTTGCCTGGCTGTTGAAGGACAATCCCGGTTGGGGCCGCGATCAGATCGACGACGCGATCCGGTCGGGACAGCGCGTCGACGTGAAGCTGGTCAAGCCGGTGAACGTCTATTGGGTCTATGTCACCGCGTGGGCGACGCCGGACGGGATCGTGCAGTTCCGGCCGGACATTTATAAGCGCGACGGCGAGGGCCCGGGGCCGATGGCGGACGCAGTGCCGGATCGGCCGATGGCGTTGCCGCAGGAATAACGGCAAGTTGGCAACGTGAGCTTTTCATAGGAGAGTTGGCGTGGACGCGGACGCTCCTATGACGCGCAATACCGCGCGAAATCATCCAGAAATTTGCGCATTTCCGCCTGCGGGCGCGCGTCGGCAAGCCGTTCGGCTATCTCGTCCGGCGAAAGCTTCGCCAATTCGAAGCGAAGGAACAGTTCCGCGTTAAATCGATCGCTTACCGTCGCGAGCACGATCCGCAATTGCTGCAGCATGTCGTCGCCCCTGTGCGAAGCGTGGGCGAGCACGATCGGTTTTCCAATCAGCTCGTCGCGGGAGACCAGCCAATCAATCGCGTTTTTCAATCCACCGGGAATGGCTCGCACATACTCGGGGCTTGCGATAATCACCCCATCGGCGTCGGCGATCGCCTGGGCGAAAGCGATGACGGACTGCGGCGGCCGCGGCTGCTCCAGATCGGGCGAGAAAATTGGCAACTCGCCGATACGATCGTAGATCGAAATGGCATGCGCGCCGCCGGATGCCGATGGCAATGCGCGAAGCATCGCGGTGTTGGTCGAGGCGAGCCTCGCGCTTCCCGAGATCGCCAGGAAATGCATCTGTCTGTCCGGGGCCTAGGCGGGCGGCGACGCCCGCCTCCCAGGGCTCACGCCTTCTTCTCGTGCATGTCCGGCAGGAAGTACGCCAATAGCCCGATCGCCGGCAGATAGGCGCAGACCTGATAGACGAAGGTGAGGCTCGTGTGGTCGGCGACCAGCCCGAGCGCCGCGGCGCCTAGACCGCCGAGCCCGAACGAAAGGCCGAAGAACAGGCCGGCGATCGCGCCGACGTTCCCTGGCGCAAGCTCCTGCGCATAGACGACCATTGCCGAGAAGGCCGACGACAGGATCAGCCCAATCGCGATCGAGTCGATCACAGTCCCGGTCAGGCCGAGATGCGGCAGCAGCAGCGTGAACGGCAGCACGCCGAGGATCGACGCCCAGATCACATATTTGCGGCCGATCTTGTCGCCGATGGGTCCACCGACGAAGGTGCCGACGGCGACCGCGCCGAGGAACACGAACAGTAACACCTGCGAGGTCTGAACCGAGAGATCGAACGTGTTCATCAGATAGAACGTGTAGAAGGTATTGATGCTCGCCAGATAGAACGTCTTCGAGAAAAGCAAGACGACGAGTATGCCGATCGATCTTGCCACGACGCTGCGCGGGAGCCGCTCGCCGCCGGGGTGGGCGACGCTCTTGCGCACGAGACTTGCATGCGCGACCTGCCATTGTGCGACGCGCATCAGCAGCAGGATCGCCATGAAGGCGAGGGCGGTGAAGGCGAGCACGGAAATCTGCCCGCCGGGCACGACGATAAACGCCGCCATCAGCGGCCCGAGCGACTGCCCAAAATTGCCGCCAACCTGAAACACGCTCTGCGCGAAGCCATAACGTCCGCCGGAGGCGGCGCGGGCCGCGCGCGAGGCCTCGGGATGGAAGACGGCGCTGCCGACGCCAATGAAGGCGACGGAGATCAACAGCATCGCGTAGCTGCCCGAAAACGCGAGCAGCACCAGGCCGAGCAGCGTAAAGCCCATCGCGAAGGGCAGGGCGCGCGGCGCCGGCCTGCGGTCGGTGACAAGGCCGATGATCGGCTGCAGCAACGATGCGGTGACCTGGAACACCAGGGTGATGATGCCGGTCTGAAAGAACGTCAGCGAATATTGGCTGCGAAATACCGGATAGAGCGCCGGGGCGAGCGACTGCATCATGTCGTTCAACATGTGCGAAGCGCTGGCGGCGAACAGGATCCCGATGGCCGTCACCGGGCGGGCGACGGAGGCAACGGTAGACGCGGCGCGCTCCGGCGCGCTCATTCTCTCGGCGAGGCTCATGTTCTTCCCTTGAGGCCTCGCGCAAACGGCGATTTGAGGCCGAAAGGGCGCGACCGCGCGCCCTTAACATGCCGCGCTTTAGCGCAATTCGGCGCCTAAGGGAACGGCAAACTGATCACTTGGACGGGATCAGTTGCAAGCGTTCACGTAATTTATTATCTCGGCGCAAGAACCATCACCATCTGACGGCCTTCCATCAGCGGCTCGGCCTCGACCTTGGCGACTTCAGCGGTTTCGCCTTTCACGCGCTGCAACAGGCGGTAGCCGATGTCCTGGTGCGCCATTTCGCGCCCGCGGAAACGCAGCGTCACCTTGACCTTGTCGCCTTCCTCGAAGAAGCGGAACACCGAGCGCATCTTGACGTCGTAATCGTGATCGTCGATGCCCGGACGCAGCTTGATCTCTTTGATTTCAACGATCTTCTGCCGCTTGCGCTGCTCGGCGGATTTTTTCTGTTCGAGAAATCGATATTTCCCGAAGTCGAGAATTTTGCAGACGGGGGGCCTGGCGTTTGGGACGATCTCGACGAGATCAAGGCCCGCTTCCTCGGCGAGGCGCTGCGCGTCGGCGAGATTGACGACCCCCTTGTTTTGACCTTCGCCGTCGATAAGCTGAACTTGAACGGCGCGTATGTCTCGGTTGACTCGTGGCCCGCCTTTCTCCGGCGCCGCGGTGGACTTCATGGGACGTCGAATGGGGCAACTCCTATGCGGGTTGAACGGTTGGACATGAATTAACGCCTCGGCCCTCGCGGGCTGGCGCCGGCGAAGTTAGCCGAGGAATTTCCCACGTCGACCTTGCGAAGTCAACGTGAGGCGGATTTTGGCGGAGAACTTTCCCGCAGTGGGGTACGGGCGCCACAGGTGGCAGTTCCAGACCCTCGAGAGCGTCGGCGTCCCCGCCGACGTCTCAATGCTCGACCGACGCCGCCAAGGGGAAACGTCGGCCTGGAGGCCGACGCTTCGAAAACTCACTTGCTATCGCAAGCCTCACTTCGCTGCGGCCAGCCGGCGTTCTTCTCGGCGTAAGACTTCGCCGCCGCGTCGATCAGCGGCTGCACCTTATCGGTGGCAGAGGCGATCGCGTCGGTGACCTTCTTCCAATGCGCGCCATCCCATTCCTGGATGAACGTCGCGCTATGGCTGTTGTGGTCGGCGCACGAAAGTTTCAGCGGGCTGGCGAAACCTTCGAGACCAATCGCCTTCAGCCGCGCGGGATCCAGGTTGAGCGATTCGAGCCCGCGGCGCACGTCCTCGCCGGTCACGACTTTCTTGCCGCTCACCTTCTGCGCGGCGGCGATCGCCTCGGCGATCAACATCGAATTATACACGCCGTGATCGTATAGTGTACTGCCGAACTCGCCGGCCTGCGCCTGGCTCTTGCCGGCGTCGACGACCAGCTTCTTGATGTCGGCGAAGGCGGGATAGTCCGCGCCCGGGCCGTGCCAGTTGAGCTCTTTGAAGCCCTTGGCGGCCTCGCCCGAGGCGGACGCATCCGCATCGCCCGGCCACCAGACCGACACGAATTTGTCCATCGGGAAATTCGCCTTCACGGCTTCCTTGATGGCGGCGGCGTTCATCGCGCCCCAGCCGTACATGATGAGGAAATCAGGCTTGTCGCGGCGGACCTCGAGCCACTTCGCCGATTGGTTCTGCATGTCGGCCGGCGCGATCGGGTAAAGCTTCAGGTCAAATCCAGCGCTAGCCGCTTCCGCTTGGATAAACGGCAGCGCCTCGCGGCCGAAGGCGGCGTCGAAATAGAGATAGCCGACCTTCTTCCCTTTCAGCCCATCGATCGAGCCGCCGCCGAGGTACTTGAGAATCTCCGACGCGCCGTCCCAATAGGTCACCGGCGGGTTGAATACCCAGGGGAATACGTCGCCGCGCGCCGCCGCGGATAGACCATAGGCCATCGACAGAATCGGGATCTTGTCGACGCTGGCTTTCGGAATCATCGCCAGCGTGATGCCGGTCGACCAGGGGTTGGTCATCACCGGGTTTTTTGTCTTCACCTGATCATAGCACTCGAGGCCTTTCTTGGTGTCGTAGCCGGTCTCGCATTCATCGACCGAAAGCTTGACGCCGCCGACGCCGCCGTCGCGCTCGTTCAGCATCGTCAGATAGTCGTGCATGCCGTCGGCTATCGGCGTGCCGGAGCCTCCGAAAGGCCCAGTGCGATAGGTGAATAGCGGCACATAGATGGAATCTTCGGCCAACGCCGGGACGACGAGCGACAGCGCGGTCGCGGCGCCGAGCGCAAATTTGAGAACCGTTTGTTTCACGCGTTTCCTCCTCAATGCTCGTCAGTAGGGGAATGGCCAGACCCGCAGCTTCTGCTTGGCGGTTTTCCAGAGCGCGGCCAGTCCGTGCGGCTCGACGATTAGCACCACGATAATCAGCGCCCCCGTCACCATGAAAGTCAACTGCTCGACCGTCGCCGCCTGGACCTTGACGCCGACGATGGCGGGAAGCGCACGCAAGATGATCGGCAGTAGATGCAGGATCGCGGCGCCGAGAAAGGCGCCGACAATTGAGCCGAGACCGCCAATGATGACGATGAACAGCAGCTGGAACGACAGATCGACATTGAACGCCTCGGGCTCGGCCGATCCGAACCAGAGATAGACCATCATCGCCCCGGCCACGCCGACGAAATACGAGGACACCGCGAAGGCCAGCAGTTTGGCGCGCAGCAGCCGGATGCCGATCAGCTCGGCGGCGATGTCCATGTCGCGCACCGCCATCCACATGCGCCCGATTCGCCCGTGGGTGATGTTGGAGGCGATCCAGGCCAGCGCCGTGGTGATGCTAAGGGCGACGAGATAGCGGGTCGCCGGCGTGGCGTTGGGACCGGCGACGGCCAGCCCGAACAGGCTGTGGCCGCCGACCTCGATCGCGCCGGAGGTGTTGTTGTTGTAGAGCCAGGGCACGCGCGCGAACGCCCATTCCAGGAAGAACTGCGCGGCAAGCGTCGCCACCGCGAGGTAGAAGCCCTTGATGCGCAAGCTCGGCAGCCCGAATACCAGGCCGACGGCGCTGGAAAACAGCCCGGAGACCAGGATCCAGACGATGACGTTGACTTGCGGAAAATACGTGTCGAGCTTGTAGCAAGCGTAGGCGCCGACGCCCATGAAGCCGGCTGAACCGAGCGACAACAGGCCCGTATAGCCGGTGAGCAGATTGAGGCCGATCGCCGCGAGCGAGAGGACGAGAAACGGGATCATCATCGTCTCGATGAAGAACGCGTTGCCGAAGGCGGGGATGGCGATGAAAGCGACTGCGAGAATGATCGCCAGTCCGATGCGATCCTGCCGAATGGGGAAGATCGCCATATCGGCGGCGTAGGTCGTCTTGAACTGGCCCGCTTCCCGATAGAACAAGGCGTCTCTCCCAGGGGATGGCTCGCATGGCGCGGGGACGCGTGGCAAGTCGGCCAAAGGGATAGAGTGCCTTCGGAGCGTCGGCGTCCACGCCGACGATGTCGTCCCAACACGTCGGCATGGACGTCGACGCTCCGCTGCCCTTAAAAGCATCTAGCGTGCTGACTTGCAGGGCAAATCCACACATCCCGCTAGCCATTCCGTGTCTGGTCTTGCCGAGGCGCCGCCTCTGCGCCTATAGGCTCGCAAGTGAGGGGCTCGACGTCCGCGCGGGGCGGCGGGATTTCATCTCGAACGGAAAATTTGGATGCGCGCGCCGGGCGGACCCCGACTTTTGCTTCGGCGGCTCCGCGAAGTCATGGCGGAGCCCGTCACAGCACAGGCGCGCCTGGACCGCATCGTCGTCCTGATCGCTTCCAATATGGTCGCGGAAGTCTGCTCGCTCTATGTGGCGCGCGCCGACGGCCCCCTCGAACTGTTCGCCACCGAAGGCCTCAACCGCGAAGCCGTCCATCTGACCACGATGCGGCCGGGCGAGGGCCTGGTCGGCCTGATCGCCGCCACTGCCGAGCCGCTGGCGCTCTCCGACGCGCAAGGGCACGCTTCCTTCTCCTACAAGCCGGAGACGGGCGAAGAGATCTACCAATCCTTCCTCGGCGTGCCCGTGCTGCGCGGCGGGGCGACGCTCGGCGTGCTGGTCGTGCAGAACCGCGCGCGGCGCAGCTACTCCGAGGAGGAGATCGAGGCGCTGCAAACCACTGCGATGCTGCTCGCCGAGATGATCGTCTCCGGCGAGTTGCAGGCGCTCGCGGGACAGCCCTCGGCCGTGGCCGTGAGGAAGGCCGCGGCGTACAAGGGAGCGCCGATCGCGGAAGGTCTCGGGCTCGGCCATGCCGTGCTGCACCAGCCGCGCGTCGTCGTCTCGAAGATCGTCGCTGACGACGTCAATGCGAGCTCGCGCGGCTGGAGACGGCGATCCAGGCGATGCGCGCCTCGGTCGACGAGCTGATTGATCGCAGCGACGACGGCGCCGAAGGCGAGCACCGCGACGTGCTCGAAGCCTTCCGGATGATCGCGCACGATCGCGGATGGCTCAGGCGGTTGCGCGAGGCGGTGACCAGCGGCCTGACGGCGGAAGCGGCGGTTGAGCGCGTGCAGAGCGATGCGCGCGCCAAGCTGCAGCGTCAGACCGACCCCTACCTTCGCGACCGCCTGCACGATCTCACCGACATCGCCAACCGGCTGCTGCATCAGCTCGCCGGTCAAAGCCTGGTGCTGCTGCCCGAGGAGTTGCCGGAAAGCGCCATCCTGGTTGCGCGCTCGATGAGTCCCGCGGCGCTGCTCGACTATGATCGGTCGCGGCTGCGAGGCCTGGTGCTCGAAGAGGCCGGGGCGGCGAGCCATATCGCGATCGTCGCGCGCGCGCTCGGCATACCCGCCGTCAGCGACATTCCCAATATCTCGGAGATCGTCGAGCGCGACGATCCGCTGATCGTCGATGGCCTCACCGGCGAAGTGCATCTGTTGCCGCCGCCCGAGGTCGAGGCGGCCTATGGCGAGAAGGCGCGTCTGCGCGCGCGGAAGCAGGACCAGTATCGCGCGCTGCGCGACACGCCGGCTCAGACGCTCGATGGGGTCGGCATCGGCTTGCACATGAACGCAGGCCTGTTGATTGACATGCCGCATCTCGAGGAGACCGGCGCGCAATCGATCGGCCTTTTCCGCACCGAGCTGCAGTTCATGCTTGCGGCGCGCTTTCCCAGGTTGGGCGCGCAGGAGAAGCTCTACGGCGCGGTGCTCGATGCGGCGGGCGAAAAGCCGGTCACTTTCCGGACGCTCGATATCGGCGGCGACAAGCGCCTGCCTTACATGAAGGGCGGCGAGGAGGAGAACCCGGCGCTGGGTTGGCGCGCGGTGCGGATTGGGCTCGACAAGCCCGGACTGTTGCGGATGCAGATGCGGGCGATGTTGCGCGCAGCGTCAGGGCGAACGTTGCGGCTGATGCTGCCGATGGTCTCGACCGTCGAGGAATTTACGCGCGGGCGGGCGATGCTGAATCGCGAGCTCGATTTCCTCGCCAAACATGGCCGCACGCCGCCGGTTTCAATCAAACTCGGCGCGATGCTCGAAGTGCCTTCGTTGCTCTGGCAGTTGCAGGAGATCGCCGCGCACGTGGATTTTCTCTCGGTCGGCTCGAACGACCTGATGCAATATCTTTACGCCGCCGATCGCGACAACAAGCGGGTCGCCGATCGCTTCGACCCGCTTTCGCCTGGATTTTTGCGCGCGCTGAAGCAGATCGCCGAGGTCGGGGCGAAGGGGCTGACGCCGGTGGCGCTGTGCGGGGAGATCGGGGGGCGGCCGCTGGAGGCGATGACGCTGATCGCGCTCGGCTTCCGCGATCTCTCAATGTCGGCGACGGCGGTGGGTCCGATCAAGGCCATGACGCTGTCGTTGCCGCTGGGGCCTGTGCAGGCCGAGATCGAGGCGCTGATGGCCGAGCGCGGCGACGCGGACTCGCTCCGCGAGCCGCTGCGCGAAATCGCCGAGCGCCACGGCGTCCGGTTGTAGCGCGCGCTTCAAACAAACAAGGCCCCAGTCCGCTGTGACGCGAGAAGGCAATCTCTCTTTTATCTCATTAAGCGCAAGGTCCGTTGGCTTTGGCAGCGGCGGGATCGCGCCCGCGCTCGCCGTTCCCCGCCCCCCTTGTGGGGGAGGGTTAGGGAGGGGGGGCGGTTCGGCTTGGACGTTGGCGCTGGGAAAGCGCGGATCTTGCGGCTACCCCCCTCCCCGGCCCTCCCCCACAAGGGGGGAGGGGGTGCGCGGCGCCGGTCGTGACAAAACAATTCGGCGCCCGCTATGAACCTCGACGCTCACCTCGACACGATCCTTCGTCGCCACGACGAGATCGGCGATCGTCTGGGCGCGGGCGCGTCAGGCGCCGAGTTCTCTGATCTCTCGCGCGAATACGCGGAGCTGGAGCCGCTCGCCGCATCGATCCGCGCCTTGCGCGCCAAAGAGAAAGAGCGCGCCGACCTCGACGCCATGTTGGCTGACCCGGCGCTCGAATCAGACATGCGCGAGATCGCCGCCTCCGAGATCGACGACGCCCGCACCGCGATCGAGGCGATGACGCAAGACATCCGCCTCGCGTTGTTGCCCAAGGACGCGGCCGATGAGAGCAACGTCATTCTCGAAGTGCGCGCCGGCACGGGCGGCGACGAGGCGGCTTTGTTCGCCGGCGACCTGTTCCGCATGTACGTCAAATACGCCGAGGCGCATGGTTGGAAGGTCGATGTGCTCTCGCTCAGCGAGGGAACAGCCGGCGGCTACAAGGAGATCATCGCCGAGATCGCCGGCCGTGGCGCTTTCGCGCGGCTCAAATATGAGAGCGGCGTTCACCGCGTGCAGCGCGTGCCGGCGACCGAGGCGCAAGGCCGCATCCATACGTCGGCGGCGACCGTCGCGGTGATGCCGGAGGCGCGCGACGTCGACGTCGACATCAAAGAGAGCGATCTGAAGATCGACACCATGCGCGCCGGCGGCGCCGGCGGCCAGCACGTCAACAAGACCGAATCGGCGATCCGCATCACCCATCTGCCAACAGGCATCGTCGTCGCCGTGCAGGAGGAGCGCTCGCAGCACCGTAATCGCGCCAAGGCGATGGCGCTGCTGCGCTCGCGCATTCTCGACGGCGAACGCGAGCGAGCGGACGCCGAACGCTCGCAGCATCGGCGCGACCAGGTTGGATCGGGCGATCGCTCGCAGCGCATCCGCACTTACAATTTTCCGCAGGGGCGGATGACGGATCATCGCATCAACCTGACGCTCTATTCGCTCGACCGGTTGATTGAAGCCGAAGGGCTCGATGAGGTGATCGACGCGCTCGCCGCCGACCGGCAGGCGCGGCTGTTGGCGGAGCAGGCCGAGGGCAATCTGTAGCCGCGATATTGCAGAAACCGTCATTGCGAGCGAAGCGAAGCAATCCACGGTTCGGCCGCAGCATCTCTATCCGGCAAATCCTCGATCTCGGAGAGCTGGATTGCTTCGCTGCGCTCGCAATGACGGGCCTATTTGAACGTCGGACGCACTACTCTGCCGTTGCGTTTGTCGACTCCAACTCTTTGAACCGCTCTCCCCAGTCGCGCATGCTTAAAAGCACCGGCGCGAGCGTCTGGCCTAGCTCCGTCAGTTCGTATTCCACCTTCGGCGGCACTTCGGGGAACACGGTTCGCTTGATGATCCCGTCGGCCTCAAGCTCGCGCAACTGCAAGGTGATCATGCGCGGCGTGGCGGTCGGGGTCACGCGGCAAAGCGCATTGAAGCGCAGCTTCCCGTTCAGCAGATGAAACACCAGGACCGGCTTCCAGACGCCGCCGATCACCGAGAGGGTCGCTTCAACCGCACAGCCCGTTCGACTGGCCTTACGGCGTGCGGAGCGCGGGGGGACGCTATCATCCATGACACTACATGTCCTCAATGTGCGTACTACCTGCACGCATATTGAACCGCTATCTGTTCGAGCGAAAGGGCCGCGAGGTGTGCGGGTCGGGCAAAGCGATGGATGACGTCGAATATTTGGGCTTGATCGCCAGCAGCCTGGCGACATTCGCGTTTCTGCCGCAGGTCGTGAAGACCTGGCGGACCCGCAGCGCGAATGACTTTAGCCTGGCCACGCTGCTTATGCTGGAGGCTGGCACGGCGCTTTGGATTGTTTACGGCTTGTGGCGGAATGCGCCGGCGATCTGGCTCGGTAACGGCGTTACGCTCACGCTCGCGGGCTACATCCTGTTCGTGAAGATGAGAAGCCCGCTGTTTCGAGGCGTTGCGGGCGCCGAGATACCTCAGAGGCCGTAATTCGCGGCTATGGCGCTGTTAAAGACCAGCGCGATGAGCAGCAGCGCAAGAGAGAGCCCGACGGCGAAAAGGGGGAAGTGGTCTTTCGGAGCGCGGCGCCTCGTCGTTGGGATCAATCCAGCCCGGGACGAGCCGATGGTTGTAGTCAAATAAGACATAGCAAGCTCCTCGGATCGATATCGACGACCGTAGGTTTGCTCCCACGCGCGGCTGTGAGTTTTCTCACAAGCCGAGAAGAACGGCGCGATTAAGCGCGGTTGCCGACGCCGATGGTCTTTTACGGGACGCCCCCTGGGACCGCGGACGTCCCGTCCGCATCGTCTCGGCGATGCGGGGGGTTGGCGTTGAAAACCTTGGGTTCGGTCATAGCGCCCGAACGGGAAGCCCGGTCGTAGGTTGATCAGAGGATGTGATCTGAGCTCCCAAGACGTCTCGCGGCCAAGAGCGCGCGGGACGCGCGCTGTCCCAGGGCGCTGCTTATTTCGGCTTCGGCAGCGCGGTATATTGTGCGGTGGGGATCACGACCGACACATAGGGCACGCTCGGCGTCTCGCCGGCCTTGAACGGCCCCGGCACGGCGTTCTTCACTGGCGGCAGGCTTTGCAGATAGGCGGCGATGGCGTGCGCGTCTTCAGATGTCAGGTGCGAAAGCGCCGGCCACGGCATGATTTCCGTCAACTTGCGGCCGTCGGGCATCAGCCCTTGCGAGAACGCCGCGATGATCTGGTCCGTCGACCAGGCGCCTAGGCCGGTTTCCTTGTCTGGAGTCAGATTGCCGCCGATCCACACACCCGACGCAGGGTCGCCGAAGCCGACGTCGGAGCCGCCGAGACGACGCTTCTCGTCGGGCTGACCGAGCATGCCGCCCGGCGTGTGGCAATCGTTGCAGCCGGTCAGCGTGACCAGATAAGCGCCTCGCTCGACCGGCGTTTCCGCGTGCGCAGCGCCAACCAAGGCGAATGTAAGAAAAATTACGGGAATAAAACGCATGAAGACCTCCGGGGTCACCCCCGGAAGTCTTTCACGAAGCCGACTTGGTCCGCAAGTCGCAGCCGAGGTCGTCGGCCTGGAGGCCGACGCTCCGTTACGCCGCTTTGCTGGCGGCGGCCGGCTTCACGGTGGCCTTCGCCTTGGCGAGGCGGCGCTTCAGCGACGCCCACAGCGCGCGCATTTCGCCCGCCGCCGCGCCGCTTGCATTCAATTCGGTGACGCCCCAGCCGAGCCGCGCGGCTTCCTGATAGTCGACGCGCGCCAACACCATCGGCGAGAGCAGGCCGCCCATCGCCTCCAACGCCGCCACGCCGTCGGCGACGCGCGCATTCTGCTGCGCCGGCGGGCATTGGTTGAGCAGGAACACGTACTCGGCCCGCATTTCCTTCAGGGCCTTGCGCGTATTGGCGCTGGCCCACAAGTCAAACGCGGTCGGGCGCGAGGGGATGACGCTGAGTTGCGCCGCGCTCATCGCCGCCGAGGAGGCCGCGCCTTCGGCGCCAGGCGTGTCGATGATGACCAGCGTCCAGCCTTTGGCTTCGAGCGCATTCAGGGTCGAGGGCAGTTTGCCGGGAGTCACGGCGACGACGGGGATGTCGCTCCCGCCACGTGTCTTGCTCCAGTTCGTCAACGACGCCTGCGGGTCCATGTCAATCAGACAGACCTTTTCGCCGCTTTCATGCGCGGCCACCGCCAGCGAGGAAGCCAACGTGCTTTTCCCCGCGCCGCCTTTCTGTGTCACCAATGCAATCGTTCGCATGCAATTCGCCCCTTTTCCCCAGCGCGCGCGCCCGAATCGCCGATCCGCCGAAGATTGAAGTTGTTAGAATTACAAATTTGACGCTTTGATGATTAACAATCGGTATCTTCCGCTGGGGAAAAGCGAGATTTCGTAACAGGTCTTACTGTTGCGCCTCTACGTCAGGATCCTGTCGGATTCGGGTCGCGCCAGGCGCGCTCGAACGGCAGGCGCCAGGCGTTGGGCGCGATCAGTTGGTGGATCGATTTCGGACCCCAGGATTCCTGCCCATAAAGCCGGACAGGCGGCGGATTTTCAATCAGCGGCTCGGAGACTTCCCACAACCGCTCGATGCCGTCGGCGGTGGTGAACAGCGTACGGTCGCCGCGCATCGCGTCGAGAATCAGGCGCTCGTAAGCCTCCAGCACATCCCCAACCAGCCCGGTGTCGTTCATCGAGAATTGCAGGCTTTGTTTGTCAAGCCGCATGCCGGGGCCGGGACGCTTGCCGTAGAAGGACAGCGACACTTTGGACGCGTCCGCGAGGTCGAAGGTCAGATGATCGGGCCCTTGCGCGCCGACGCCGGAATTGGTGGGAAACATGCTCTTCGGCGGTTCGCGGAAGGCGATCGAGATGATGCGCTGACCTTCGGCCAGCCGCTTGCCGGTGCGCAGGAAGAACGGCACGCCCGCCCAGCGCCAATTGTCGATCTCGCACTTCAGCGCGATGAAGGTCTCCGCATCCGATTCCGGATCGATGCCCTCCTCCTGGCGATAGCCGATATACTGCCCGCGCACGACGTCGCGCGGATCGATCGGCTTCATCGAGCGAAAAACCTTGTTCTTCTCTTCGCTGATCGGCCCTGGCTCGAGCGAGGTCGGCGGCTCCATCGCCATGAAGCCGAGGATCTGGAACAGGTGGGTCACCACCATGTCGCGATAGGCGCCGGTCTGCTCATAGAACGCCGCGCGTTTGCCGAGGCCGAGCGTCTCCGGCACGTCGATCTGCACGTGGTGGATGAAATTGCGATTCCAGATCGGCTCGAACAGCCCGTTGGCGAAGCGGAAGGCGAGAATGTTCTGCGCCGGCTCCTTGCCGAGGAAATGGTCGATGCGGAAGATCTGGTTCTCGTTGAACACCTCATGCAGGCGGGCGTTGAGATCGCGGGCGCTGGCGAGATTGGTGCCGAATGGTTTTTCCATGATGACGCGGGAATGGGCGGCAAGGCCTGCGTCGGAGAGCATGCGCACCGCGGCCAGCGCCGCGCTCGGAGGCACGCTGAGATAGTGCAGGCGGCGGGTTTCGGGGCCGAGCGCCGCCTCCGCCGCTGACACCGCCTCATGCAGGGCGCCCGCGCCCGCGGCGATCGGGACATAGTCGATCATCGGCGCGAAGGCGCGCCACGTGTCTTCGGTCGCTTTGCGCGGCGAGAATTTATCGAGTGCGCCGCGCACCAAAGTGCGCAATCCGTCCGCGTCGATTTGATCCAGCGAGACGGCGACGATGCGGCACGACGGCAAGAAACCGGAGGTGATCAGATGAAACAGCCCCGGCCATAGCTTGCGCTGCGCCAGATCGCCGGTGCCGCCGAACAAGGTCAGCACCTGCGGATATCTTGGTCCTACCCCTGGAGGAATTTTTGGCAATTTGCTCATCCCGCGTCATTAGGGCCGCGCTGCGCCCCTTGTCGAGGGCTCGCAAGCAAGTGGCGGACCTCAGCGTGCAGGGCGGATGTAATCCCTTCATGACAAAGCTTGCGCGGAGGCCAGGCGCCGCGCGCGCCTAGCGGAGTGTCGGCGTCCACGCCGACATGTATCACGCCAGACGTCGGCCTGGAGGCCGACCCTCCGGTGGCTACAGGGAGCGCACCAGGCGCATGGCGCCGCCGGGGCCCTTGAAGACGAGATCGCCGTTGACGAGATCCCAGGTCGGGCTACCGGCCAACGCGTGCAGGAAGGCGCGCTCGATGTCCGCGTTGACCTTGTCGCAAGTCTTCTTGGTTAGGGCCAGGCCGCCCATGAGCAGGTGCTGGTTGGTTTGCGGATAGGCGGTCGCCGACCAGGAATTGCAGCCGGTGTAGCCCGAGGCGTGGAAGGCGCCGTCGAGCTTGAAGCTTACGTCGAGCTCGGCCGGTACCGACTTGCCGTTGAGATCGCGCAGCGAGAAGGTCGCATCGAGCGGGAAGTTCTTCTGCAGCGGCGGCAGCGGTTTTGGCGCCTCCTCGTCTGAATTGGGCAGGGGCTTGGCGAGCGCCGCGGCGGATAGGGCGGCGAGCGTGAGGGCCAACGGCCAGAACGCCTTCTTCATTCCGGTCTCCTCCATATCCGCTGATCGGCCGGCTATTACGCCGGGTTGCGCCATGATGCAACGGAGCGCGGCGACGGCGTAGTTTTCCTTCGCCGCGCCTCTTGAAAAGACCAACCAGCGCCCAAAAATAATGAAACGCGCCGGCCACACGGCGGCGCATTCGGCGGGCGGCGCCAGCAGGGCCGTCCGACGTCATGTCGCTTCTTAGGAGGATATGCTGTGCTTAACTATGACTTCTCGCCGTTCTACCGCTCGACCATCGGCTTCGACCGTCTCTTGACCTTGCTGGACAAAGCGTCCGGGTCGGACAACGGTCAGACCTACCCGCCCTATAACATCGAGCGCACCGGCGAAAACAACTACCGCATCACTTTGGCCGTCGCCGGTTTCGCCGAAAGTGAACTTACCGTCGAGACCAAGGAAGGCGTGCTGACCGTCCGCGGCGCCAAAGAGAACCAGAAGGGCGAGGCCGACAAGCGCGAGATGCTTTATCAGGGCATTGCCGCGCGCGCTTTTGAGCGCCGGTTCCATCTCGCCGACCACGTGAGCGCGGTGAAGGCGACGGTCGAGAACGGCCTCTTGCACGTCGACCTCGTACGCGAGGTTCCCGAGGCGCAGAAGCCGAGGACCATTTCGATCCAGACCGGCTCGCCGAGGACGATCGATGTCGCCGCGACCAAGCAGGCTGCGTAATCGCTAGCTGAAGTTGCGGAACAGGAAGGCGCCCGAAAGGGCGCCTTTTTTTATGCCGCGCTGAGCCCTCCGTCGCCATGTCCCCAACAATGGAAGCCGCTCTTTTGGCCCGGGCACATTCGCGTGACGCAAGGATAGCGCGCCTGAAAACAATTTGCTTTTTTAGAAAATTATGGTAAACGTCATTCTGTTTTAAAGAATACGCGCTCGCTGGCCTGCGTCGGCGAAGAAGCGGCAAGCAGATGCGAGGCGCTCCATGTTCGAGATCAGCGATTCGCTTACCGTCCAACTTGGACCGATTGCTGGCCACGCCGAAGGCCCGCTCGCTATCGTGACTCTACTGGCGATGGTCGCGCTCTACGTCTTCGGCACAGCGGTAGCCGGCGAACTTGTTCGACGCCTATCCAAACGAAAGCCAGAGTAACGGAAGAGCGGCGGTTCACGCCCGCGCCTTCTCCAGCTCCGCGCGGGCGGCCGCGCGCATCAGCAACGCGTCGGTGGCGATCGATGTGAACGCGATGCCTCGCGCTCGGGCGGCCTTGGCCTGCGGGCCGTCGAAACAGAACAGGCCCATGAATTTGCCGTGCCGGCGCGTGGCCCCAACGATCTGGGTCAACGCCGCCTCGACCGCCGCGCCTCTCGGCTCGACCACACCGCCGGTGGACAGCGCGATCGAGAGGTCCGAAGGGCCGACGAATACGCCGTCGATCCCGGGCGTCGCGAGAATGCCGTCGAGCGCATCGAGCGCCTCGCGGGTCTCGATCATGGCGATCGCCAGCGTGATCGCGTTGGCCTCGTGCAGATAGGACGGACCCGCGAAACCGCTCAGCGGACCGCAGGCGCGCGGCCCCCAGGAGCGGCGCCCGAGCGGCGGGAATTTCATGTAGTCGGCGAAGCTGCGGGCATCCTCGACGCTGTTGATCATCGGCGCGATGACGCCGGCCGCGCCGGCGTCGGCGACGCGGCTGGCGGCGGCGAAATCGCCGACGCCGATCCGCACCACCGTCGGCTTGCCGGCGAGCGCGACCGAGAGGATCGCACGTCCCGCGCCAACCAGGTCGACCGAGCCGTGCTGCATATCGAGCGTGATCGCGTCGAAATCCTCGCGCGCGAGATTCTCGGCGATCTGGGCGTCGTTGATGCCGACCCAGGCGCTATAGACGCCGCCAGAGCGCAAAGATTGCGCCAGTTTGCCGATCACCGGTTCAGTCATGGAAGCCACCATCGCGGCTCGGCCGCCCGTCGTCAATATCCGGCTCGGGATCCTCCTGGGACCGCGCGCTCTTTGCTCGCCCCACCCGAAGAGCGGACGGGACGTCGGCGGTTCAGGCGGCGCGCCTTCGGTTACATTATGTGGATGACGCGCTTGTAACTTGATGTTCATGATCCGCCCCAGCACGCTGCCTCGGCGTTATTCGTCCAGGAGGCGCTTTCCCATGAAGAAAATCGTGCTTTCCCTCATCGCTGCGGCGGCGATCGCCGGCTCAGCCTTCACGCTCACCGCCATCGCCGCTCAAGATGGCTCCGACGGCCCGGCGAGTGTCCACGCCGCCGGCGTCATCTTCGACGCGAAGATTGCCGGAATGAAAGCCGAGCTGAAGCTGACGCCCGACCAGGAGAAGCTGTGGCCCGCCTTCGAGCTCGCCGTCCGCGATGCGCACAAGATGCGCATGGAGATGATGCGCGAACGTCGCAACGAGATGGATAAGGAGGAGCGGCCGTCGCCGATCCAGGTCATGACGGAGATGTCCGACCACCTCGCCAAGGCCTCCGACGAGCTGAAGAAGGTGACCGAGGCGGCCAAGCCGCTCTACGACAGCTTCGACGATACGCAGAAGCGCCAGTTTGGCCCGCTGCTGATGATGCTGCGCCAGGGCGGCGGCGAACACGGACATCGCGGACCGGAACGGCTCTGAGCTAGCGCCCCGTGGGACCGCGGGCGTCCCGCGGGCGGTCCCAGGGGCGCCGCTATGCCGCAAAGTCGGCATGTTTCCGACCGTAAAGCCGTGTTGGCGTAGGGGATGCAAAAAGCCGACGCTGCCTCACCCCACCGCTTGCCCAACGCCCCGAGCTCTGCGAGATCGCGCCGCCTCCCCCGTTCGGTTCGCTGCTTGCGGGCGCTCGGGCGCGGGGTGTCGCTGACGGCTTCGCCTGGCTCGGACTTGCCGCCATCCTGATCGACGATCGCGGCGAGGCGCTGCACGTCAACCCCGCCGCGGCCGAGTTGATGGGCGAAAGCGCTGTATCTCGAAGGCGGCCGCCTCCGCGCCCGCGACGCCCGCGCGGACTACACGCTCACTGCCGCTGTTCGCGCGGCGCTTGACGAAGGTCCGCCGAGCCGCGTCGAAATAGGCCCGGCCAGCGACCTGATCGCGCATATCGCCGCGATGCCAGCCGATCCCGACGATCCCTACCAGCTATTGCGCGCTGTCGTGCTGCTGCGCCGCGGTGAGCGAAGCGCGCGGCACTAGCTCATGGAGCGTCGGCGTCTACGCCGACGAAGGTGGGCGTGGACGCCCACCCTCCGACGTGTAGATTTTCGCCTCGCGCGGTCAAAAAGGGGTTGACGCCCCATCCCCTCCTGAATATGGTCCGCGCGCTTTCGACAGGCTGTAGAGCTTTGTTGTTCGTCGCGCCACGCGAAGAACCTATCGGCTCTAAACGCTGACGATCTCATCGACGAGAGCTATACGGGCCGGCTAGCCGACCCGTTCGAGTGCACGAACGTAGCGTAGTGCTGCGGTCCTCTGCGTTTTGAGCGCCGGAGCCCTGGGACCCAGGGTTTTGCGGCGTTTTTGGTTTCGCTCGGCCGTCAGGCCGGGACAACGTGAACAGCGGGTCGAAAGACTCGAGGACGGGACGAAGGGCTCTTAATGCCGACGATCAGTCAGTTGATCCGCAAGCCGCGGACGCCGAAGATCTACCGCGAGAAGGCGCGCCATCTGCAGGCGAGCCCGCAGAAGCGCGGCGTCTGCACGCGCGTCTATACGACGACCCCGAAGAAGCCGAACTCGGCTTTGCGTAAGGTCGCCAAGGTGCGCCTGACCAACGGCTTCGAGGTCATCGGCTACATCCCCGGCGAAGGCCACAACCTTCAAGAGCACTCGGTGGTGATGATCCGCGGCGGTCGCGTCAAGGATCTGCCCGGCGTTCGCTATCACATTCTCCGCGGCGTGCTCGACACGCAGGGCGTCAAGGACCGCAAGCAGCGCCGTTCGAAATACGGCGCCAAGCGTCCGAAGTAAGAGGTCGAAGAGAGTCAGACATGTCGCGCCGCCATTCCGCCGAGAAACGCGAGATCATCCCGGACGCCAAGTACGGGGACATCATCGTCGCCAAGTTCATGAACACCATCATGTACGAGGGCAAGAAGTCGGTCGCCGAGCAGATCGTCTATGGCGCGTTCGATGGCGTCGAGTCGAAGGCGAAGTCGGATCCGCTCGCCGTGTTCAAGCAGGCGCTCGAGAACGTCGCGCCTTCGGTTGAAGTGCGCTCGCGCCGCGTCGGCGGCGCCACCTATCAGGTGCCGGTGGAAGTGCGCACCGAGCGCCGCCAGGCGCTGGCTATTCGCTGGATCATCAACGCCGCGCGCGAGCGTAACGACAAGACGATGGTTGATCGTCTGGCCTCGGAGCTGCTCGACGCATCCAACAATCGCGGCGCCGCGGTGAAGAAGCGGGAGGACACACACAGGATGGCCGAGGCGAATCGCGCCTTTGCCCACTACCGCTGGTAAAGCGGCTGTCCGACCTCCAATTGGAATTTTAACCCATGCCACGCAGTCATCCTATCGAGGACTACCGCAACTTCGGCATCATGGCGCATATCGACGCCGGCAAGACGACGACGACCGAGCGTATCCTGTATTATTCCGGCAAATCGCATAAGATCGGCGAAGTGCACGACGGCGCTGCGACCATGGATTGGATGGAGCAGGAGCAGGAGCGCGGCATCACCATCACGTCCGCCGCGACGACCACCTTCTGGCAGGACAAGCGCCTCAACATCATCGACACCCCCGGCCACGTCGACTTCACCATCGAAGTCGAGCGCTCTCTCCGCGTGCTCGACGGCGCCGTATGCGTGCTCGACGGCAACCAGGGCGTAGAGCCGCAGACCGAGACCGTTTGGCGTCAGGCCGACAAATACAACGTTCCGCGCATCGTGTTCGTCAACAAGATGGACAAGATCGGCGCCGACTTCTTTCGCTGCGTCGACGAGATCAAGACCAAGGTCGGCGGCCGCCCGGTATGCATCCAGCTGCCGATCGGTTCGGAGTCGAATTTCAAGGGCATCATCGATCTGCTGCGCATGAAGGCGGTCGTCTGGGAAGACGAGGGCCTCGGCGCCAAATATCACGACGAAGAGATCCCGGCCGAGCTGCTCGACCAGGCCAAGGAATATCGCGAGAAGCTGATTGAAGCCGCCGTCGAACTCGACGACGAAGTGTTGGCCGCGTTTTTCGACGGCAAGGAGCCGAGCTTCGAGACCCTGCAGCGGCTGATCCGCAAGGCGGTCCGGCACATCACGTTCATTCCGATTCTCTGCGGCTCGGCCTTCAAGAACAAGGGCGTGCAGCCGCTGCTCGACGCCGTCGTCGCCTATCTGCCTTCGCCCGCCGATCGCGAGGGCATCAAGGGCATCGACATGGACACCGGCGAGGAGATCGTCCGCAAGCCGCTCGATAACGAGCCGTTCTCCATGCTCGGCTTCAAGATCATGGACGATCCGTTCGTCGGCACGATCACGTTCTGCCGCGTCTATTCCGGCCACATCGAGTCCGGCACCACGGTGCTCAACTCGACCAAGGACAAGAAAGAGCGCGTCGGCCGCATGCTGCTGATGCACGCCAACAACCGCGAGGACGTCAAGGAAGCCTATCGCCGGCGACATCGTCGCGCTGGCCGGCCTGAAGGACACGCGCACCGGCGACACGCTGTGCGATCTCAACAAGCCGGTCATCCTGGAGAAGATGGAGTTCCCCGAGCCCGTCATCGAGATCGCCATCGAGCCGAAGTCGAAGGCGGACCAGGAGAAGCTCGGCGTCGCGCTGGCGAAGCTCGCTGCGGAGGACCCGTCGTTCCGCGTCTCGACCGATCAGGAATCCGGCCAGACGATCCTGAAGGGCATGGGCGAACTGCATCTCGACATCAAGGTCGACATCTTGCGGCGCACCTACAAGGTCGACGCCTCGATCGGCGCGCCGCAGGTCGCCTATCGCGAGAAGCTGACCAAGAAGACCGAGATCAACTACACCCACAAGAAACAGACCGGCGGCACCGGCCAGTTCGCCAAGGTGATCATCGTGTTCGAACCGGCGGAGCCCGGCGCGGGATCGTCGTTCGAATCGAAGATCGTCGGCGGCTCGGTTCCGAAGGAATATATCCCCGGCGTCGAAAAAGGCATCAACTCGGTGATGGGCTCCGGCGTCCTCGCCGGCTTCCCGGTCGTCGACGTGAAGGCGACCTTGATTGACGGCGCCTATCACGACGTGGACTCCTCGGCGCTCGCCTTCGAGATCGCGTCCCGCGCGGCGTTCCGCGAGGGCCTGCAGAAGGGCGGGGCCGTGCTGCTCGAGCCGATCATGAAGGTCGAGGTCGTGACGCCGGAGGAGCACACCGGTTACGTGATGGGCGATCTGCTCTCCCGTCGCGGGCAGGTGCAGGGTCAGGACATGCGCGCCAACGCGGTGGTCATCAACGCGATGGTGCCGCTCGCCAACATGTTCGGCTACGTCAACCAGCTTCGCTCGGGCACGCAGGGCCGCGCGAACTTCACGATGCAGTTCGACCACTACGAGCAAGTCCCGGCGAACGTCGCCAAGGACATCATGGACAAGAACAAGTGACGCGTACGCGTCGCTAGTTCCGAACTCAACAGAGATACGCAGAGGAGCCTGGCAATGGCAAAAGCTAAGTTCGATCGTTCCAAGCCGCATTGCAACATCGGCACGATCGGTCACGTCGACCACGGCAAGACCTCGCTGACGGCCGCGATCACCAAGGTGCTCGCCGAGACCGGCGGGGCGACCTTCACGGCCTATGATCAGATCGACAAGGCGCCGGAAGAAAAGGCGCGCGGCATCACGATCTCGACGGCGCACGTCGAGTACGAGACCAAGGCCCGCCACTATGCGCACGTCGACTGCCCCGGCCACGCCGACTATGTGAAGAACATGATCACCGGCGCTGCGCAGATGGACGGCGCGATCCTGGTCGTTTCGGCCGCCGACGGCCCGATGCCGCAGACCCGCGAGCACATCCTGCTCGCCCGTCAGGTCGGCGTGCCGGCGCTCGTCGTGTTCATGAACAAGGTCGACATGGTCGACGACGCCGAGTTGCTCGAGCTCGTCGAGCTCGAAGTACGCGAGCTGCTCTCCAAGTACGACTTCCCCGGCGACGACATTCCGATCGTCAAGGGCTCGGCGCTGATGGCGCTTGAGAACAAGCAGCCGGAGATCGGCCACGACGCCGTCCTGAAGTTGATGGACGCGGTCGACGCCTACATCCCGCAGCCGGAGCGTCCGAAGGATCAGCCGTTCCTGATGCCGGTGGAAGACGTGTTCTCGATCTCGGGCCGCGGCACCGTGGTCACCGGCCGTATCGAGCGCGGCATCATCAAGGTTGGTGAGGAAGTCGAGATCGTCGGCCTGAAGGCGACCGCCAAGACGATCGTCACCGGCGTCGAGATGTTCCGCAAGCTGCTCGATCAGGGTGAGGCCGGCGACAACGTCGGTTGTCTGCTCCGCGGCACCAAGCGCGAAGAAGTCGAGCGCGGCCAAGTGCTCTGCAAGCCCGGCACCGTCAAGCCGCACACCAAGTTCACGGCCGAGGCCTACATCCTCACCAAGGACGAGGGCGGCCGCCACACGCCGTTCTTCACCAACTATCGTCCGCAGTTCTACTTCCGCACCACCGACGTCACGGGCATCGTCCATCTGCCCGAGGGCACCGAGATGGTGATGCCTGGAGATAACATCACGATCACTGTCGAACTCATCGTGCCGATCGCCATGGAGGAGAAGCTGCGCTTCGCCATCCGTGAAGGCGGCCGAACCGTCGGTTCCGGCGTCGTCGCCAAGATCACTGAGTGACGAACGTTGAGTTATGAGCCGGGCGGGCTTCGCCCGCTCGGTTCAGACAGGGATCGATTGAAATGAACACGCAAAATATCCGCATCCGGCTCAAAGCGTTCGATCACCGTGTGCTCGACACTTCGACCAAAGAGATCGTCTCGACCGCCAAGCGCACCGGCGCGCGGGTTCGGGGTCCGATCCCGCTGCCGACGCGGATCGAGAAGTTCACGGTGAACCGCTCGCCGCACGTCGACAAGAAGTCGCGCGAGCAGTTCGAGATTCGTACGCATAAGCGGGTGCTCGACATAGTTGATCCGACTCCGCAGACGGTGGACGCGCTGATGAAGCTCGATCTCGCCGCCGGCGTGGACGTCGAGATCAAGATCTAAGGGGATTTGGGCTGCTGTTCGCCAATGTCGAACGCGTCCTGAAGGGAATGACGCCATGCGTTCAGGAATAATCGCAAAGAAGCTGGGGATGACCCGGGTCTTCACCGAAGGCGGCGACCACGTGCCGGTCACCGTGCTCTCGATTGAAGGCTGCCAGGTCGTCGCGCATCGCACCAAAGACAAGAACGGCTACACCGCGGTGCAGGTCGGCAGCGGCAAGGCGAAGGTGAAGAACGTCTCCAAGGCCGAGCGCGGCCGGTTCGCGATCGCCTCCGTCGAGCCGAAGATGAAGATCGCCGAGTTCCGCGTCGCCGAGGACAAGCTGATCCCGGTCGGCGCCGAGTTGACGGCTGATCATTTCGCCGTTGGACAATATGTCGATGTCACCGGCGTGACGCTCGGCAAGGGCTTCGCCGGCCCGATGAAGCGCTGGAACTTCGGCGGCTTGCGCGCCACGCACGGCGTGTCGGTCTCGCACCGTTCGCACGGCTCGACCGGCGGCCGTCAGGACCCCGGCAAGACCTGGAAGAACAAGAAAATGGCCGGCCACATGGGCACCGACACGGTGACCACGCAGAACCTGAAGGTCGTCCGCACCGACGTCGAGCGCGGCCTGATCCTGGTTGAAGGCGCGGTTCCCGGTTTCGCCGGTGGTTGGATCTCCGTGCGCGACTCGGTGAAGAAGCCCGCGCACAAGGATACGCCGGTGCCCGGCAAGTTCCGCGTCCATGCTTCGGGGACGCCGGGCGCGGAAGTCGCGCCGGAAGCCACCGAAAGCAAGGGGGAGTGACGTTATGAAACTCGACGTGACTTCCCTCGACGGTTCCTCCGCCGGCTCGATCGAACTCAGCGACGCTGTGTTTGGTCTGGAGCCGCGCGTCGATCTGATCGCCCGCATGGTCAACTACCAGCTCGCCAAGCGCCGCGCCGGTTCGGCGAAGACGCTCGGCCGCGCCGACATCCACCGCACCGGCAAGAAGATGTACAAGCAGAAGGGCACCGGCGGCGCCCGTCACGGCTCGGCGCGCGTGCCGCAGTTTCGCGGCGGTGGTCGCGCCATGGGCCCGGTGGCCCGCTCTTTCGAGCATGAACTGACGCAGAAGGTGCGTGCGCTGGCGATGCGCCATGCGCTCTCCGCCAAAGCGCAGGCCGGCGAGTTGATTGTTTGGGACCACGCCAATCTCGGCGAGGCGAAGACCAAGCTGTTGCGCGAGGGCTTCAAGAAGTCGTCGCTCGCCAATGTTCTGATTGTCGACGGCGCCGAGGTGAATGCGAATTTCGCGCTCGCCGCGCGCAATCTGCCGAAGATCGATCGTGCTGCCCGTGCAGGGCGCCAACGTCTACGACATCATGCGCCGCGAGAAGCTGATCTTGACCAAGGCCGCCGTCGAAGCGCTGGAGGCGCGGTTCAAATGAACAAGGATACGCGCCACTACGACACCATCGTCGCGCCGCTCATCACTGAGAAGGCGACGATTGCGTCGGATCAAAACCAATATGTGTTTCGCGTTCGCCCGGAGGCCACCAAGCCTCAGATCAAGGCGGCGATCGAGAAGCTGTTTGATGTGAAGGTAACCGCGGTGAACACGTTGATCCGCAAGGGCAAGGCGAAGATGTTTCGTGGACGGCCGGGACGCCAGCAGGACCTGAAGAAGGCTGTGGTGACGCTCGCTGACGGCCACCGCATCGACGTGACGACGGGCGTCTGAGGAATTCATCATGGCTTTGAAGTCATACAAGCCGTACACGCCGGGCATTCGTCAGCTGACGATCGTTGATCGTTCGGAGCTGTACAAGGGCAAGCCGCTCAAGAAGCTGACCGAGGGCAAGTCGGAGAAGGGCGGCCGCAACAATGCTGGCCGCATCACCGTGCGTTTTCGTGGCGGCGGTCACAAGCAGACCTACCGGATCGTCGATTTCAAGCGTCGCAAGACCGAGACGGCGAAGGTCGAGCGGCTGGAATATGATCCGAACCGCACCAGCTTCATCGCGCTGATCAAATATTCTGATGGCGAGCAGGCCTATATCATCGCGCCGCAGCGGCTTGGTGTTGGCGACGAGGTCGTTGCCGGCCAGAACGTCGACGTGAAGCCGGGCAATGCGATGCCGCTCGGCAGCATTCCCGTCGGCACGATCGTCCACAACGTCGAACTGAAGATCGGCAAGGGCGGCGCGGTGGCGCGGTCGGCTGGGACCTATGCGCAGATCGTTGGTCGCGACCAGGGCTACGTGTCGCTTCGGCTCAACTCGGGCGAGCAGCGCATCGTGCACGGCAACTGCTATGCGACGATCGGCGCGGTGTCGAACCCCGATCACATGAACGCTTCGCTCGGCAAGGCCGGGCGCAATCGCTGGCTTGGCCATCGCCCGCACAATCGCGGCGTGACGATGAACCCGGTTGACCATCCGCACGGCGGCGGCGAAGGCCGCACCTCCGGCGGCCGGCATCCGGTCTCGCCGTGGGGCAAGCCGACCAAGGGCAAGAAGACGCGCTCCAACAAGAGCACGGACAAATTCATCGTCGCCTCGCGGCACGTGCGCAAGAAGAAGGGCTGAGGCCATGGCGCGTTCAATCTGGAAGGGGCCGTTCGTCGACGGCTATCTGCTCAAGAAGGCGGACGCGGCGCGTGCGTCGGGTCGTGGCGACGTCGTCAAGATCTGGAGCCGCCGCTCGACCATCCTGCCGCAGTTCGTTGGCCTTACCTTCGGCGTCTACAACGGACACAAGCACATTCCGGTCAACGTGTCGGAAGACATGATTGGTCACAAGTTCGGCGAGTTCGCGCCGACGCGCACGTTCCACGGCCATTCCGCCGACAAGAAGGCGAAGAGAGCTTAACATGGGCAAGGAAAAGAACCCGCGCCGCCTCGCCGACAACGAAGCCAAGGCGACGATCCGCATGCTGCGCGTCAGCCCGCAGAAGCTCAATCTGCTGGCGCAGTTGATCCGCGGCAAGAAGGTCTCGAAGGCGCTCGCCGACCTCGAGTTCAGCCACAAGCGGATCTCGGTCGAGGTGAAGAAGGCGCTGGAATTGGCGATCGCCAACGCCGAGAACAACCATGAGCTCGACGTCGACGATCTGATCGTCGCTCAGGCCTGGGTTGGCAAGGATACCGTGATGAAGCGCTTCAGCCCGCGTGCGCGTGGCCGAGCGGGCCGCATCGAGAAGCCGTTCTCCAACATCACGATCGTGGTGCGGGAAGAACAAGCCGCGGCGGCCTGAGGAGGAAACGATGGGACAGAAGATCAATCCGATCGGTCTGCGCCTCGGCGTCAACCGAACCTGGGACAGCCGCTGGTACTCCAGCAAGAACGAGTACGGCAAGCTGCTGCACGAGGACTTCAAGATTTGCGAGATCCTCATGGAGGGTCTCAAGCAGGCGGCGATCTCCAAGATCGTCATCGAGCGCCCGCACAAGAAGTGCCGGGTCAACATCTATTCGGCGCGTCCGGGCGTCGTTATCGGCAAGAAGGGCGCCGACATCGACAAGCTGCGCAAGCAGGTCGGCAAGCTGACGAAGTCCGAGGTCGCGATCAACATCGTCGAGGTGCGCAAGCCCGAGGTCGACGCGACGTTGATTGCCGACTCGATCGCTCAGCAGCTGGAGCGCCGCGTGGCGTTCCGTCGCGCGATGAAGCGCGCCGTGCAGTCGGCGATGCGTCTCGGCGCCGAGGGCATCCGCATCAACTGCTCCGGCCGTCTCGGCGGCGCGGAAATCGCGCGGTTGGAGTGGTATCGCGAAGGTCGCGTGCCGCTGCATACGCTGCGCGCCGACGTCGATTACGGCGTCGCCACCGCGCACACGGCTTACGGCGCTTGCGGCATCAAGGTTTGGGTGTTCAAGGGCGAAATCCTCGAGCACGATCCGATGGCGCAGGACAGGAAACTGCACGAGGCCGACAATCAGTCAACGCATCGCCAGCGTCGTGATCGCGACGGCGAGGGTCGTGGCCGTGAACGCGACGGCGGTGGCCGTCGTGGGCGCGACGCGGCCTGATAGAGAAACGGGCATACGATCATGATGCAACCCAAGCGAACCCGTTTCCGCAAGGCCTTCAAGGGCCGGATCAGCGGAAACACGAAGGGCGGCGCGTTCCTCAATTTCGGCGAGTTCGGCCTGAAGGCGCTGGAGCCCGAGCGCGTCACCGCGCGCCAGATCGAGGCCGCGCGGCGTGCGCTGACGCGCCACATGAAGCGCGCCGGCCGCGTCTGGATCCGCGTGTTCTGCGACGTGCCGGTGTCGAAGAAGCCGATCGAAGTCCGCATGGGTAAGGGCAAGGGCGCGCCGGAATATTGGGTCACCCGGATCGCGCCCGGCCGCATCATGTTCGAGGTCGACGGCGTGCCGGAGCAGGTGGCGCGCGAAGCCTTCGCGCTCGCCGCCGCCAAGCTGCCGATCAAGACGCGCTTTATTCAGCGCATCGCCGAGTAGGATTCTTAAGATGAAATCGAAAGCCCGCGTTGGCGATTTGCGCGTCATGACCGAGGACCAACTCGATGACGAAGCGCTGAAGCTGAAGAAAGAGCAGTTCAACCTGCGCTTCCAGCGCGCCAGCGGTCAGTTGCAGGACACCTCGCGGGTTCGCGTGGTGCGGCGCGACATCGCCCGCGTGCAAACCATCGCCGCGCAGAAGCGCGCCGCCAAGAAAGAGGGCTGAAGACGATGCCGAAGCGTATCCTCCAAGGCGTCGTCATCAGCGACAAGCAGCAGAAGACGCTGGTCGTTAAGGTCGAGCGCCGTTTCACGCATCCGCTGTTGAAGAAGACGGTGCGGAAGTCGAAGAACTATCACGCCCACGTCGAGAACAAGACGCAGAAGGTCGGCGATATGGTTTCGATCGAAGAGACAAAGCCGATCTCCAAGCTGAAGCGCTGGATCGTGATTGATCCGCCCGCAGCGCGCGAGAAGACGCCGGCGCCCGCGCCGGAAGCCCCTGTGGAAGCGGAAGGCGGCTCGGTCGGCAACGGCTGAACCTGCTAACAGACAAACAAGCCGGGGGCGGTTGGCCCTCGTCGGACGCGGTCTGGAGCCAAAACTCCGGAGACCATCCGGAAAGGAAGTTGTAAGTCATGATACAGATGCAGACCAATCTCGACGTCGCCGACAATTCGGGGGCGCGGCGCGTCATGTGCATCAAGGTGCTCGGCGGCTCGAAGCGCCGCTACGCCTCGATCGGCGACATCATCGTCGTTTCCATCAAGGAAGCGATCCCGCGCGGCCGCGTGAAGAAGGGCGACGTGATGAAGGCGGTCGTCGTTCGCACCGCCAAGGACATCCGCCGTCCCGACGGCTCGGTGATCCGCTTCGACTCCAACGCCGCCGTGCTGATCAACAACCAGAGCGAGCCGGTCGGCACCCGCATCTTCGGGCCGGTTCCGCGCGAGCTGCGCGCCAAGAACCACGTGAAGATCATCTCGCTCGCGCCAGAGGTGCTGTAATGGCCGCAAAGATCAAGAAGGGCGACAAGGTCATCGTGCTCGCCGGACGCGACAAGGGCCGCTCCGGTCAGGTGCAGTCGGTGTCGCCGAGCGAGGGCCGCGCGATCGTCGAGGGCGTCAACCTCGTCAAGCGCCACACCAAACAAGACGCGAAGAACCCTGAAGGCGGCATCATCACCAAATCCGCGCCGATCAACCTTTCCAATCTCGCGATTGCCGACCCCAAGGACGGCAAGCCGACCCGGGTTGGGTTCAAAGTTCTCGATGACGGCCGCAAGGTCCGTTTCGCCAAGCGCTCCGGAGATCTGATCGATGGCTGACGCCAAGGATAAGGGCGGCAAGGCCGCCAAGACTGACACGGCCAAGGGCGGCGCGCCGAAAGGCGGCGGCAAGCCGGAGCCGAAGGCAAAGGGCGGCGGACGTCCGAGCCAGAGCGAAGTCGCGGCCGCCGGCAAGGTGAAGACCGCGCCGAAGGATTATGTCGCGCGGCTGAAGGCCCAGTACGAGCAGGAGATCATCCCCGCGCTCGTCAAGGAGTTCGGCTACAAGAACAAGATGCAGGTGCCGAAGATCGAAAAGATCGTGCTCAACATGGGCGTCGGCGAAGCGGTCAACGACACCAAGAAGGTGACGTCGGCCGCCAATGATCTCGCGTTGATTGCTGGTCAGAAGCCGGTCGTCACTCGCGCGCGGAAGGCGATCTCGACCTTCAAGGTGCGCGAGAACATGCCGATCGGCGCCAAGGTTACGCTGCGCAAGACGCGCATGTATGAGTTCCTGGATCGTTTGGTCACGATTGCTCTGCCTCGCGTCAGAGACTTCCGCGGCCTCGATCCGAAGAGCTTTGACGGGCGCGGCAATTTTGCGCTCGGCATCAAAGAGCACATCATCTTCCCGGAGATCGACTACGACAAGACCGAGTCGATGCTGGGTCTCGACATCGTGGTCTGCACGACCGCGAAGAGTGACGCCGAGGCGCGCGCGTTGTTGCGCGCCTTCAATTTCCCGTTCCGGCAGTGAGCCCTAGGGTTCAAACGCGGAAAATCGGAGGCCTTTGATGGCAAAGAAGAGTGCGGTTGAAAATAATTTGCGCAAGCAGCGGATGGTGAAGAAATTCGCCGCGCGCCGCAAGCGTCTGCTCGATGTCGCCAACAGCGAAGCCAATTCGATGGAGCTGCGGTTCGAGGCGCGGTTAAAGCTCGCCGAGCTGCCGCGCAACGGCGCGGCCAATCGCGTGCGCAATCGTTGTCAGGTAACGGGTCGTCCGCGCGCCTATTATCGCAAGCTCAAGATGAGCCGCATTGCGCTGCGCGAATTGGGCAACAAGGGCCTGATTCCGGGCCTCGTTAAGTCGAGCTGGTAAGGGAGACCGGATCATGGCAGTCAACGATCCGCTGGGCGACATGCTCACACGCATCCGCAATGCGCAGATGCGTCGTCGCGGCAAGGTCTCCACGCCCGGCTCGCGGCTTCGGCAGAACGTGCTCGACGTCTTGCAGACAGAGGGCTACATCCGCGGCTATTCGACCACGGACTACGGCAACGGCCGCACCGAGTTCGAGATCGAGCTCAAATATTTCGACAACCAACCGGTCATTCGCAAGATTGACCGGGTCTCCAAGCCGGGCCGGCGCGTCTATGTCGCCGTCGACGGCATGCCGCGCGTCGCCAATGGTCTCGGCGTCTCGATCCTCTCCACGCCGAAAGGCGTGATGGCGGATCACGACGCTCGCGAGGCTCATGTCGGCGGCGAAGTGCTCTGCACCGTGTTCTGACGAGGGTTCTGCAATGTCTCGTGTCGGGAAGAAACCCGTCGTCATCCCCTCCGGCGTCACCGCCAAGGTCGAGGGTCAGCATGTCGCCGTCAAAGGCGCCAAGGGCGAACTGAAGTTCACCGTGCCGGATGCGGTGGCGGTCAAGTTCGAGAGCGGCTCGGTGTCCGTCACCCCGCTCAATCAAGATAAGCGCTCGCGCGCCCTCTGGGGCACCGCGCGGGCGCGAGTGCAAAATCTGGTCGACGGCGTGACCAAGGGTTTCGAGAAGAAGCTCGAGATCAGCGGCGTCGGTTACAAGGCGGCGGTTGCTGGCAAGAACCTGCAGCTGTCGCTCGGCTACAGCCACGACGTGATCTTCCCGATCCCGGGCGGCGTCACGATCACGGCGCCGAAGCCGACGGAGATCACGATCGCCGGCATCGACAAGCAGCAGGTCGGCCAGGTGGCGGCGGAAATTCGCGAGTTCCGCGGTCCCGAGCCTTACAAGGGCAAGGGCGTCAAATACGCCGGCGAATTCATCTTCCGCAAGGAAGGGAAGAAGAAATAATGGCCAAGCAACAGACCCCCACCGAGCGCCGCAAGGCGCGCATCCGGCGCAGCATCACGGCGAACGCCGGCGGCCGTCCGCGGCTCAGCGTGTTCCGCTCGTCGGAGCAGATCTATGCGCAGGTCATCGACGATGCGAAGGGCGTCACGCTCGCCGCAGCTTCGTCGCTGGAAAAGGCGCTGCGCGAAGAGCTGAAGTCGGGCGCCAACATCGAGGCGGCCAAGCGGATCGGCAAGGAAATCGCCGAGCGCGCCAAGAAGGCCGGCGTCGACAAGGTCGTGTTTGACCGCGGCGGCTACATGTATCATGGGCGCGTCAAAGCGCTCGCCGAGGGCGCCCGCGAAGGCGGCCTTGATTTCTGAGAGACCCAGCGAGCGGGCGTCGCCCGCGCAAGTGACGGTGAAACCAAATGGCTCGTGATGAAGGCGGCCGCGGCCGCAGGGACGACAGGGAGGACCGCGACGGCGAATTCGTCGATCGCTGGTCCACATCAATCGCGTGGCGAAAGTCGTGAAGGGCGGACGCCGCTTCGGCTTTGCCGCGCTGGTCGTCGTCGGCGATCAGAAGGGCCGCGTCGGCTTCGGCCACGGCAAGGCGCGCGAAGTGCCGGAGGCGATCCGCAAGGCGACCGAGGCCGCCAAGCGCGGCGTCGTCCGCGTGCCGCTGCGTGAGGGCCGCACCTTGCATCACGACGTGCACGGTCGCCACGGCGCGGGCCGGGTGATTTTGCGCGCGGCGCCCGCGGGTACCGGCATCATTGCCGGCGGCCCGATGCGCGCGGTGTTCGAGGCGCTCGGCGTGCATGACGTCGTCTCGAAGAGCCAGGGCTCGTCGAACCCCTACAACATGATCCGCGCGACCTTCGCGGCGCTCGCCAACGAGGACAGCCCCCGGGCCGTCGCGGCGCGCCGCAACTTGAAGGTCTCGACGATCCAGCTGCGGCGTCAGGGCGTCGAAGCCGACGCCACCGATTCGTGAGGGCTGAGATGAGCGATAAGAACGTCACCCTCGTCCAGACCCGCAGCGCCATCGGGCGGCCGTCGCATCAGCGCGCGACGCTGAAGGGGCTCGGACTGAACAAGATCGGCCGTCAGGCGAGCGTTAAGGACACGCCCGCCAATCGCGGCATGATCGAAAAAGTTGCGCACCTCGTGCGCGTGGTCGAAGGTCAATAAGGATCTCGCCGTGAAGCTCAACACCATCAAGGACAACGACGGCGCGACGCAAGCGCGTACGCGCGTCGGCCGCGGCATCGGCTCCGGCAAAGGCAAGCAATCCGGCCGCGGCGGCAAGGGCCAGACCGCGCGCTCCGGCGTGCGCATCAAGGGTTTCGAGGGCGGCCAGATGCCGCTGCATCGGCGCTTGCCGAAGCGCGGCTTCAATCCGCCGAACCCGCGCGATCTCAACGAGGTCAATCTCGGCCGCGTGCAGACCGCGATCGACGCCGGCAAGCTCGACGCCGGCCAGCCGATCACCATGGAGGCGCTGGTTAAGGCGGGCGTCTGCGCCCGCGCGCGCGATGGCGTGAAGCTGTTGGGCAAGGGCGAGTTGAAAGCGGCCGTGCATTTCGAAGTGTTCGGCGCCTCGAAGAGCGCGCTCGAAGCCATCGAGAAGCTCGGCGGCAGCGTGAAGACGCTGGCTCCGGAGGCCGCGGCGCCGGCTGCGTAAGCTTGGCACATCGCTCTCCGTCCCCCCTCCCCCCTTGTGGGGGAGGGCCGGGGTGGGGGGTAGCCGCGAGAGCCGAGCTTGGATTTTCGAGATACATCCAAGCCGCAACCCCCCTCCCCAACCCTCCCCCACAAGGGGGGAGGGAGTCCGAAAGGGCGGCGCTCTTCGCCAATCGGGCTCGTTAGCTTAGGGTCGACATTGCGGTTCGTCTGAACCATATGCACGGGGCGATGCGTCTTGCTGATGCGTCGCCCTACGCGCGATATCGCGCGGGATAAGTGGAGTCCCCCATGGCGTCGGCGGCCGAACAGCTAGCAGCAAACATCAACTGGTCGTCCTTCGCCAAAGCCGACGAACTCAAGAAACGCATCTGGTTCACGCTTGGCGCGCTGATCGTCTTCCGTCTCGGCACCTACATCCCGCTGCCCGGAATCGATCCCGCCGCCTTCGAGGCCTCGTTCACTGGACACCGCCAGGGCGTGCTCGACATGTTCAACATGTTCTCGGGCGGCGCGGTGCAGCGCATGGCGGTTTTCGCGCTTAACATCATGCCCTACATCTCCGCCTCGATCATCATCCAGCTGCTGAGCTCGGTGATCCCGTCGCTGGAGGCGATCAAGAAAGAGGGCGAGGCGGGGCGCAAGACGCTCAACCAATATACGCGCTATCTGACCGTGGTGCTGGCGATCTTCCAGGCCTACGGCATTTCGATTGGCCTTGAGGGAAGACCCGGCATCGTCACCGAGCCCGGCTTCATGTTCCGCCTCTCGACGATCCTCACGCTGACCGGCGGCACGATGTTCCTGGTCTGGCTCGGCGAGCAGATCACCTCGCGCGGCGTCGGTAACGGCTCCTCGCTGATCATCTTCTCCGGCATCGTCGCCCGACTACCGCAATCGCTGGTTCAGTTGTTCGAACTCGGCCGACAGGGCTCGATCTCGACGGGTCTAGTGCTGGCCGTGCTGGTGATGGCGGTCGTCATCATCGCCTTCATCGTGTTCATGGAGCGCGCGCAGCGTCGTGTGCCAATCACCTATCCACGCCGCCAAGTCGGCAACAAGATGTACGAGGGCCAGAGCTCCTTCCTGCCGTTAAAGCTCAACACCTCCGGCGTCATCCCGCCGATCTTCGCTTCATCGCTGCTGCTGTTGCCAACGACCGCCGCCAATTTCGCGTCAAGCGCGGCGAGCAACAGCGTGCTGGCGACCATCCTGACGATCCTGGCCCCCGGTGGTCCGGTTTATCTGATCATCTATGTCGCGCTGATCGTGTTCTTCGCTTTCTTCTACACCGCGACGGTGTTCAACCCGAACGACACCGCCGACAATCTGAAGAAGCACGGCGGCTTCATTCCCGGCGTCCGGCCAGGCGAGCGCACCGCGCAATACATCGATCAGATCCTCACCCGCATCACGGTGCTGGGCGCCGGATATCTCGCGCTGATCTGCATCCTCCCGGAAATGCTTCGCTACAACGCGGCTGGCGCTTTCGCCTTCGGCGGCACGTCTCTGCTCATTGTCGTGAACGTGACGATGGACACGGTGGCGCAGATCCACGGCCACTTGCAAGCGCATCAATACGAAGGTCTAATTCGTAAAGCAAAATTAAGGGGGAGGAAGAGATGAGGTTGATACTGCTCGGGCCGCCCGGCGCCGGCAAAGGTACCCAGGCGACGCGGCTCACCGAGAAGTACGGCATTCCTCAACTCTCCACCGGCGACATGCTTCGCGCCGCTGTCAAGCACGCCACTCCGATCGGGCTGAAGGCCAAGGCGGTGATGGAGTCGGGCGCGCTCGTGTCCGACGAAATAGTCGTCGGCATCATCGCCGATCGCATCGAAGAGCCCGACGCGCATAATGGCTTCATCCTCGACGGATTTCCGCGCACGATCGCACAGGCCGAGGCGCTCGACGCCTTGCTGGCCCGCAAGCACATGGAGCTCGACGCGGCGATTGAACTGATCGTCGACGCGCCGAAGCTCGTCGATCGCATCGTCAACCGCGCGGCGGAAGCCAAAGCCGCCGGCCAGCCGGTGCGCAAGGACGACGATCCCGAAGTTTTCAAAACCCGGCTTGAGGCCTATTTCCGGGATACTGCCGCGGTTACGCCGCATTATCGCGCCAAAGGGATACTGCGGGAGGTCGATGGTATGGCGGGGATCGACATAGTTTCCGGGGCGATAGACACGATTTTGGCGCCGTCTGCGTGACGGTCGATAGCGAGGTTCGGGTAGACCGGCGCGGTTGCGCCGGCTTCTTGACCCTTGACCGTCCGCAGGCGCTCAACGCGCTGACGCTGGGCATGGTCCGCGAAATCGCGGCGGCGCTCGACGCGTTCGAGCACGACGCCGGGATCGAGCGGATCGTCGTCACCGGCGCTGGCGAACGCGCCTTCTGCGCGGGCGGCGACATCCGCTGGCTTTACGAGCGCGGCAAAGCCGGTGACCACGATGCGCAGCTCGCGTTCTGGCGCGAGGAATACATCCTCAACGCCCGCATCAAGCGCTACCCCAAACCTTACGTCGCGCTGATTGATGGCATCGTCATGGGCGGCGGCGTCGGCCTCTCAATTCATGGCTCGCATCGCGTCGCCACGGAAAAAGCCGTGTTCGCGATGCCGGAAGTCGGCATCGGATTCTTTCCCGATGTGGGCGCGACCTGGGCGTTGCCGCGCATCCCGCATCAGGTCGGCGTCGCAATGGCCGCCACGGGCTTGCGCGCCAACGGCGCCGATATGGCCGCGCTTCAGATAGCCACCAACTATGTCGAGCGAAGCGCGTTGCCGGCGCTTACGGCAGCGCTGGAGCGGTCGGGAGACACCAGCGCGATCATTGGCGAGTTTTCATCGCCCGCGCCCGCATCGCCGTTGATGGCTGAGGCCGCGATGATTGAAGCCGCCTTTGCGGCGCCCGAACTCGATCGCATCATGGCCGCCTTGAGCGCCGACAAATCCGACTTCGCGCGCAAGCTGCAAGACATGCTCTGGACGAAGTCGCCGACCAGCATGACGATTGCCTTACGGCAAATGCAGTTGGGCGCAAGTTTGATATTCGAAGATGCGATGCAGGTCGAATTTCGAATCGTTTCACGCATCTGCCGCGGTCACGACTTCTACGAAGGCGTGCGCGCGACGATCGTGGACAAGGACAATCGTCCGGTCTGGATTCCCGCCCCCGGCGAGCGTCCCGATCCCGAGGCGATAGACGCCTACTTTGCGCCGCTCGGCGCCAATGAACTCAACATACACGGAGAAGCCCGGTGAGATACGAGATGCGTCAAAGCCGTGATGGCGTCATTCGCATCATTGATACCGCCCCGCGGCCGACCTCCGACAACAAGTTTCTTGGCGCGCTTCCCAACGCTGAGGAAACACGCATCTGGTTCATGCGCACGATGGCCTGCGTATGGGTCGCCAAGGGCCTGTTCAACTGGGCGGTGCTGATGGGCCTGAACCCCCGCTTCGGCGATTTCGCCATGCTGCCGCGGCCGTTGCAGACGACGATCGTGTTCTTCTCCGGCGCGGATCTGCTGGCGGCGATTGGCATGTGGCTGACGGCTCCCTGGGGGGGCATCCTCTGGTTGCTCTGCGCGGGGTTGGAGGCGGTCTCTCCGATATTCGGCGGACGGGCGGCGGCGCTGGGCCTGGTGGGTGTCGTACTCAACGTGGTGCTGATTGGATTGTATTTTACGCTCAAATGGCGCGCCGATCAGGAGCGCCGGTAAACCCTTCAGCAACGTTGCTCGATAGTAAACGCGGGGGCCTGCGGGCCTTGGTTAATCGATCTCCATAGTAAATACCTAATTAGATTCAGTGGAGATTTACCGAATTTAGGAAACTCTAGATTCATCTTGACCCTTAAACTCGTATTCAGTCGCCCGTCTTATATTCGTTCGTATCGAAGGCCCACAGAGAATATCGGCCGAGACGAAGTTTAGAGGCGGGACGAACATGAACATGCTTGCAAAGAAGGAAGAGGCCCCGGCCCGCGCGGATCGTATCGCCAGCGTGCGCCCGGTCTATCTCGAGACCCTCAACATGGTGGAGCGGCTGCATCGCCGGCTGCTCGATGTGATCAAGGACGAATTCGACCGGCGCGGCCGCTCGGACGTCAATGCGGTGCAGGCGCTGCTGCTCTACAACATCGGCGACAAGGAATTGACCGCCGGCGAGTTGCGCACCCGCGGCTACTATCTCGGCTCGAATGTTTCCTACAACGTCAAGAAGCTGGTCGAGATGGGCTATCTCCACCACGCCCGCTCGCGCGTCGACCGTCGCTCGGTGCGCATCAGCCTGACGGACAAGGGCAGCGATGTGCACAACATCGTCGTCAGCCTCTACGAGAAGCACGCGATGACGGTCGAACAGATCGGCGGCGTGATCAGCGACGACTTCCATCGCATGAACCAGTCGCTGGCGCGCCTGGAGCGCTTCTGGACCGATCAGATCAAGTATCGCCTCTGACCGGAGCCGGACCTCCGCCGACAGAGACGTAAAGGGCGCCGCGAGGCGCCCTTTTTTATGGGAGCGCTTCCGGAGCGGCGGCCTCCAGGCCGCCGTTTTTCGTGACGGCAAGCGAACGTTGTCAGCGGCGTGGACGCCTTGGCTCCTACAGCGATTTGCGGCTGACTGGCGCCGTATTGCGAGCGAAGCGAAGCAATCCAGCGTGTGATCGACGATGTGCCGGATAGAGCGCTGCGGCGGCGCCGTGGATTGCCACGTCGCTTCGCTCCTCGCAAGTGACAGAATTCTCCTCATCCGCGGAAGGCTCTTAGAGGCTCGCCTTATTCCGCCGCGATAGGTAAGCGCACCTTCACCGCCCTGCGCGCCCTGAGAGCATTCTCCTCGCGTTCCCGCGCCCGCTCTGCAAGCGCGACGCTCGCATCGGCGCCGCTGGGAAATGCGGTGACGTCGCGCAGATCCTGCCGCGTCAGCCCGATATCGGCGAGGCCGCGATCGTCCATTTCCGCCAGCGCCCCGAGTACGCGGCGATTTTCGGCAATACGAAGCGGCCAGACGAGGATGTCGACGACGAGGTTGGCGAGGCGGCGCAGCATGGTTCATCTCCTTCGCCCCAGCAATTGCGCCCAACTCGCCCTTGACGACAGGCACAATCCTCTGACAATCTCCAAAACTGTACTGGTACAGATGGCGGACAATATACATGGATGACCTTGCCGTACCGCAAAGCCGGGTTGGCCTGGTGTTGGCGACGCTGCGCGGCCGCATCGACAGCCGCGCCCTGCCGCGCGGCGCCCGGCTGCCTTCCGTGCGCAAACTCGCGGATGAGCTTGGCGTCTCGAAATCAACGGTCGTAGAGGCTTACGATCGGCTTGCGGCGGAAAGTGCGGTGGAGTCGCGGCGCGGCTCGGGATTTTATGTCGCCGCGCCGCCCGAGCCGCTGATGCTGGCCGCCGCTCCGCCGCTCGATCCGGCCATAAACTTATTGGCGCTGGTGCGGCGGGGACTGGAGGAACAGCCGCAGGTCGTTCAGCCGGCCTCGGGCTGGCTCCCTGAATCCTGGCTGCCGGCCGCGGGCTTCGAAAAAGCGGTCCGCGCAGTCGCGCGCGGGCCCGGATTCACGAAACTGCGTTACGATTCCCCGAACGGTTTCGAGCCTCTGCGCAGGCTGATTGCGGCGCGTCTCGCGGAGCGCGGCTCGCCGATAGACCCTGCGCAGCTCGTTCTCGTCGACTCGACCACCCAGGCGCTCGATCTCGCCTTGCGGTTTTTCCTCTCGCCGGGCGATCGCGTCGTCATCGACGATCCGCGCTATTTCAACCTAGTTCAGCTCCTCGGCGCGCATCGCACCGAGATCTGCGCCGTCCCCTACACCCTCGAAGGCCCAGACGTGACGGCGTTGGAGGCGATATTCGCCGAGCGCCGGCCGCGCATCTATCTCATGCAATCCGGCCCGCACAATCCGACCGGGACCACACTTTCCGCCTCCGTCGCCCACCGCGTGCTGACCCTCGCCGAGGCCTACGACGTCGTCATAGTCGAGGACGACGTCTACGGCGATTTCGAAGCCACGCCGAGCCCGCGCCTCGCCGCGCTCGACGGCTTCAATCGGGTCCTGTTCGTCGGCGGCTACTCGAAGACGGTGACGGCTGCTTTGCGCGTCGGCTTCATGGCCGGGCGGGCCGACTGGATGGAGGCGATCGTCGATTTGAAACTCGCGACCAGCCTCGGAAATTCCGCCTTCGGCGCGGCGACCTTGTATGCGTTTCTCAGCGAGGGCGGCTACCGCCGCCATCTCGACACGCTGCGGCCTCGGCTGGCCGCAGCCACCGCGCGCACGCTGTCGCAACTGCGCGCCTTGGGGATGCGGCCCTGGACCGACCCGCGCGCCGGCATGTTCGTCTGGGCCGAATGCCCCGACGGTCTCGACGCCACGCAAGTGGCGCGGGCCGCACAGGAGCGCCATCTCGTCCTCGCGCCCGGCCGCTCGTTTTCCGCCGATCCGCGTTGGGGCGGCTTCATGCGGTTCAACATCGCTGTGAGTTTGGATCCGCGGGTGTTCGAAACTCTGGCCTGGGCGATAGAGCGGGTCCGTCGCGAAGGCTGACCCACGCACCCGAAGCTGTTTGGCGGCGTTTTCGCGGAAACGAGGTTCGTTGTCGGCCGTTCGCAGCGTTACCCACGGAAAAAAGCGCCGCCCTCTTGATCGCTGTGAAATGATGTGGCCGGTGTTCAAAGGTGATTCCCTGGCTATGAAGCGACGGAGTCGGCGAGACATCTAGGGCGCATGAAGTTCGAACGGCTGCGACTGGCGGGTTTCAAGAGTTTCTGCGATCCGACCGAATTCAAGATCGAGCCGGGCCTGACCGGCGTCGTCGGCCCGAACGGCTGCGGCAAGTCCAATCTTGTCGAGGCCATGCGCTGGGTCATGGGCGAAAACTCCTACAAGAACATGCGCGCCTCCGGCATGGAGGACGTCATTTTCTCCGGCTCCGGCCGGCGTCCCTCACGTAACATTGCCGAGGTCGGGCTGACGCTCGACAATTCGGACCGCCGGGCGCCGGCCGCCTTCAACGATTCCGAGACTATCGACGTCGTTCGCCGCATCGAGCGGGACAAAGGCTCGGTCTACAAGATCAACGGCCGCGAGGCCCGCGCCCGCGATGTGCAACTGCTGTTCGCCGACGCCTCCACCGGCGCGCGCTCGCCGGCGATGGTGCGGCAGGGCCAGATTGGCGAGATTATCGCCGCAAAACCTTCGGCGCGCCGTTTGGTGCTGGAAGAGGCGGCCGGCGTCGCCGGCCTGCATTCGCGCCGCCACGAAGCCGAGCTTCGGTTGAAGGCGGCGGAAGAAAATCTTGCGCGCGTCGAAGACATTTTGAAGCAAGTCGACAGTCAAGTGGAGAGCTTGCGCCGGCAGGCGCGGCATAGTCAGCGCTACCGTGGCCTTGGCGCCGAAATCCGCCGCTACGAAGCGCTGTCAAAGCTCGTCGCCTGGAGCGAGGCCGAGACGAACTACACGGAGGCGCAGAAGGCGCACGAGGGGCTGATTGGCGACGTCGCCGAGCGCACGCGGCTGCAAGCGGAAAGCGCCACCGCGCAAGCCATGGCCGCCGCCGACCTGCCTGCGCTTAGAGATGCGGAGGCCCGCGCCGGCGCGGCGCTGCACCGGCTGGTCGCTGCTCGCGACGTGCTTGCGGCCGAAGAAAAGCGTGCGGAGGGCCGGGCTGCCGAGTTGCGTCGGCGCATCGAGCAGATGGGGCGCGACATCGAGCGCGAGCAGTCGCTCGTCAGCGATGCGGCAGGCGTCGGCGACAGGCTCGACGCGGAAGCGGAAACGCTGACAGCTCAGGAAACCACCGACGCGCGCGGCGAGGCGGAGGCGCAAGAGGCGGAAGCCGCGGAAGCGCTATCCGAGGCCGAGACGGCGCTCAGCGCAGCGCAGGCGGAGGCCGCCGATTTCGCCGCGCGGCGCAAGTCGCTCGGCGCCGCGCTTGACGAGGAGATCCGCCGTTGGCGCCGGTTCGAGGACGAACTGGTCACGCTGAACCGCGATCGCGCGGCGCTTCCCGGAGCGGACGTTGACGAATCGGCCTTCGAAGACGCCGCGGCCGCGCTCGAAGAGCTGATGGAAAACCTGGCGGACTCCGAAGCGGTGGCGCTCGAGGCCGAAGAGCGGCACGTCGAGGCGCGAAATGCCGAGGCAGGCGCGCGCGCACCGCTCGCGGACGCCGAGCGAGCCGCGCAGCGGCTGGAGACCGAGGCGCGCACCCTCGAAAAGCTCGTCGGCGCCCCGGCCGGCGGCAAATATCCGCCGGTGCTCGACGAAATCGTCGCCGAGCGCGGATACGAGACCGCGCTTGGCGCCGCGCTCGGCGATGATCTCGACGCCTCCACCGCCGATGGCGCGCCCGCCCGCTGGGCGGGCGCAACCGCCGCTGACGATCCGGCGCTTCCCGCGGGAGTGGAGGCGCTAGGGGCGCATATTCAGGCGCCGCCGCAACTCTCGCGCCGCTTGGCGCAGATCGGGGTCGTCGCTCGCGAGCAAGGCGCGGCGCTCGCCGCGCAACTGCAAACCGGCCAGCGCCTGGTTTCGCGTGAGGGCGACCTCTGGCGCTGGGACGGTTTTGCCGCCGCGGCGGAAGCGCCGACGCCGGCCGCGCGGCGCCTGGTCGAAAAAAACCGTCTCGGCGATCTTCTGCGCGAGGCCGAAGTTGCGCGAGGCGAAGCCGAGACGCTGAAGGCGCAGGCGGCTCGCCTTGCCGCCGGCTTGCGCGACGCCGCCGCGGCGGAGGCCGCGGCGCGGCAACGAGGGCGCGAAGCGCGCGCCGCCGCCGATTCGGCGCGGGAAAAACTGTCGGTTGCGGAGCGCCAGCGCGCGCAAACCCGCACCAAACTCGCCGCGCTCGACGAAGCGCTCGCGCGTGCGACCGCTGCGCGCGACGAGGCGATCGAACGCCGCAACGAGGCCGGCGCGGCCATGCAGGAGCTGCCTTCGGGCGATTCTCTCGCCGCCGACCTCGAACGCACACGGTCCACGGCCTCAGAGGCTCGCGCCCGGCACGCCGAGGCGAAAGCGTTTGCGCGCAATCTGCAGCGGGAGCTCGAATCGCGCGCGGCGCGTCTCGCCGCGATCGCCGAAGAGCGCGCGTCCTGGGCGCAGCGGCGCGCGAAGGCGGAGACCCATATCGGCGAGATTTCCGAACGGCGCAGCGGCGCGGAAATCGAGCTCGAAGAGCTTGAGGACGCGCCGGCGCAGTTCGAGCTGCAGCGCCGTGGGCTGTTGTCGCAGCTCAGCGAAGCCGAGGCGGCCCGCGCAGCGGCTGCGGACGACCGCGCCGCGGCGGAAACGCGGCTCAACGAAGCCGACCGCACCGCCCGCTCCGCCCTGGAGGCGATGAGCGTCTCACGCGAGCAGCGCGCCGCCGCCGAGCAGCGCTTGCAGGCCGCGCGCGAGCGCCGCGAGACGTTGCTGAAGGCGATCACCGTGGAGCTGGAGACCGACCCCCACAATCTGCGCGAGCTCGCGGGCGTCAAAACCGATGAAGCTATTCCGCATGCCGACGTCATCGAGAAGCGGCTGGAGACCCTGAAGCTCGAGCGCGAGCGGCTCGGCGCCGTCAATCTGCGCGCCGATGAGGAGCTGGTTGAGATCGAGGGCTCCCGCGACAAAATGGCGTCAGAGCGGACCGACTTGACTGAGGCGATCAAGCGCCTGCGCTCGGCGATCGGCAGCCTCAACGCCGAAGGGCGGGAACGGCTGCTGGCCGCCTTTACCGTCGTCAACAAGCATTTCGGCGAACTGTTCACGACGCTGTTCGAAGGGGGAGCGGCGGAGCTCCAGCTGATCGAATCGGACGATCCGCTGGAGGCCGGCCTGGAGCTTCTCGCCCGTCCGCCCGGCAAAAAGCCGCAGACGCTGACGCTGCTTTCGGGTGGCGAGCAGGCGCTGACCGCGATGGCGCTGATCTTCGCGGTATTCTTGACGAATCCGTCGCCGATCTGCGTGCTCGACGAAATCGACGCGCCGCTCGACGACTACAACGTCGAGCGGTTCTGCGATTTGCTGGACGAGATGCGCAAGCGCGCCGACACGCGGTTTGTAACGATCACCCACAATCCCGTGACGATGGCGCGGATGGACCGCCTGTTCGGCGTGACCATGCCGGAGCGTGGCGTGAGCCAGATTGTTTCCGTGGATCTGCAAACCGCCGAACGCTTCCTGCAAGCCGGCTGACGCCCTGGGACCGAGGGGTTCAGCGAGGGCACGGATCTGACGGAGGGTCGGCGTCCACGCCGACCTTTTCTGGGCGCAGCTCGGCCGGCTTGCGGATCAACCCCACGTCGGCCTGGAGGCCGACGCTCCGCGAAGCCCGTGAGCGCTCCCGCGGATCGGGCGCGCTCAACTCGCGCCGGCGCGCGCGCCCCGCTCGCGTCGAAACATGTAGCCGGCTTGCCGGACCGATCGAATATCGGCGGCGGCGCCAGCTGATCGCAGCTTGAGCCGCAGGCGGCTGACGGACGCGTCGATCGCCCGCGACGGCCGCGCATCGTATTCGGACCCGGTGACGATCGGATACAGCGCTTCGCGGGTCACCACCTGATCGATGTTTTGCGTGAGGAGGCGCAGCACAGCGAACTCGGTCTCGCTGAGGTCGGCGGCCGGGGAGCCGTCCGGACGCAAAATCGCTCGCGAGGCCAACTCAACGCTGATGCCTCCGAACTCGCGAACCAAAGTGCGCTCCGCCGCTTCCTCTGCGAAAGCGGCGAGCAGTTTACGCAGGCGTAAAAAAACTTCCTGAGGGTCGGCGGGCTTGGCGAGATATTCGTCGACGCCCATCTCCAGCGCCTTGATGCGGTCGGCCACGGCGTTACGGTCCGATACGATTACGGTGCGCGAACCAATGCCGATAGCGTCCTCGACCAGATCGAGGCCATCGCCGTCGCGCAGCTCCCGATCAACAATCGTAGCCGCCGGCTTTAATACCGGGAGCAGCCCGCGCGCGTCTTGGATCGTCGCGGCCCCGTAGCTGTCAAAACTCGCGTCTGTCAGGAAAGGCGCAATCGAACGGCGAATCGCCTGTTCTCCTTCTATAATCAGCACCCGGCGCGTGACCATTCACACTGCTTCCTTCATTGGGATCGCAACAAATGTCATCGGGCTTCGTCGCCATCCGACCCTCGTCCGGACACGCGTCCCGGGGAAAATGTGGCTTTCGCCGAGACGTGTTCGTGACAAATGTTTGGGCGAAAGCGACTCTGTCCGCGGCCCATCCGATTCTTTCTAGGCGCGTTGGTCAAATAAAGAAATATTTTCGGTCACAGAACCCGGGGTAATCGTCAAAGCACCGGAGGCCAACATCAGGGGCAATTTGTCACGAAAATCGTCACAAATGTATTTTCAAGAGTAACAAACATGATAGCTGCTTATATGTTAGTGATCCGCAGCGTATATTTGTGATGTTTCTGCAACTTACAGCGCCAGATTGGGGCGGAACCAAAGCAAAATCGGATTTTTCACTTTCCTATCTACTTTGACCGCGTACATTTGCAGCAAGCCATCGGGGTTGCACCCGATTGCGACTGGACCGAGCCAAAATGATGACGGCGAGGTGCGGAAACCGGGAAGAGGGGCGCTAAACATCTTCGAAGCCGGCCGACTTAGGGGTCGTCGTGCGGAGGAGCGATTTCCACCAAATCCCACGCGACAATGTAATGGAGGTAACTCAATGACGCTCACTAAGAGCCTGCTTCTGGGATCGGCCGCCGGCCTTGTGGCCGTCGCCAGCGCCCAGGCCGCAGACCTGCCCACCAGAAAGGGCCCGGTTGCGGTTGAATATGTCCGTGTTTGCTCGATCACCGTCGCGGGCGCGCCCGTCGTCGGCTTCGTTCTGCCCGGCTCCGACACCTGCTTCAAGATCTCCGGTTACGTCACCGGCCAGGTCGAGGGCGGCAATCTGAAGGACCAGTACGGCTTCTCCCTCTCCCGCGGCTACGATGGCAAGAAGAGCACCGACACGCTCTATCAGACCATCACTCCGTACGGCGGTGAAGCTCGTGACGCGTATGGCATGTCCATGCGCTACAATCTGACGGTCGACGCGGTCTCCAACACGGCCTACGGCCCGTTGGTTGGTCACGCCGAATATCAGTTCAACTTCGGTAGCGGCTTCGACAACGTGAACGCGGGTTCGGACGGCGGCATCAACCGCGCGTACGTGACCTGGGCTGGTATCACAGCCGGTAAGATCAACTCGTTCTTCTCGTTCACGGGCGGCGGTCTGGCTTGGGCGAACTTCTTCTCCCCCGACCGTAAGGGCTTCAACCAGCCTGACGTGTTGGCCTATACCGCCAGCTTCGGCGGCGGCTTCTCGGCCACGATCTCGGTCGAAAACAACGAGCCGGCCGTATCCGGCGTGTCGAACTGCAGCGGCGGCAGCGCCGGCACCTCTTCGGCCGGCTTCGGTCCGAACAGCGGCTACAATGGCTGCGGCGTCTACTATGCCTCGGGCTCGAACATGGGCTTCCTGGGTTCGGCGTCGCAGGACGGCGAGCGCATTCCTGACATCGTCGGTTCTATCGACGTCAAGCAGGCTTGGGGCACGGCGCACTTGGCCGGCGTTCTCCATGAAGTTCGTGGCTCGGGCAGCTACGGCGGCTACTACGATGGCGAAGAGGGCTACTACTCCTCTTACAACACCAGCATCGACAAGTTCGGTTACGCCGTCGATGCAGGCGTGTCGTTCAACATCCCGCAGCTCGCGGGAAGCGTTGTCGGCATCACCGGTTCGTATTCCCAGAATGCCTCTTGGTACTCCGGTATTCCGGACGCCATGTGGGGTGAAAACGGCCAGGTCAACGGAAACGGCATTCCGATGGCGATCGGCGACGCTTACCTGAACTCGGATGGCAGCTGGGCCACCCCGACCGCTTGGTCGGTTACCGGCTGGGCCGCTTTCCAGGTTAGCCCGCAAGTCAACCTCGGGATCGAAGGTTCGTATGGCGAAGTCAGCTGGGGTGGAACGGGCGCGGGCACTTCGCCGCTCTATAACTCCCGCAGCTGGTTGATCGGCGGTATCGCTCACTACGATCCGGTCAAGAACCTCGACTTCGAGTTCGAGCTTCTCTACCAGGATACGAAGAACGACCAGCCGACGGCTTACTATCCGGGTAGCTCGTACTACAACAGCGGCTACACCAACAGCTGGAAGGGCGATGCCGACGGCTTTGCGGCTCGCTTCGAAGTCACCCGCTCGTTCTGATCTATCAGGCTGAAGTCGAACCAAATCTGCTCCGGAGCGACAGCTCCGGAGCTTTTCATTTTTGTGCAGATGCACAGGGCGCCTCGCGGAGCGTCGGCCTCCAGGCCGACGTCGGGGTTGACCCGCAAGCCGGCCGAGTTGCGCCTAAAAAGGTCGGCGTGGACGCCGACCCTCCGGTAGATTGGCTTTGCGAGCGCCCGGATTGTCGCGCCGCCGCCCACGCCTTCAAACAAGGCCCGGTTCGCCGCGATCGTCGGCCGTCGCACATGTGGCTGAATTCTGGCTGTCGGCTTTTTGCCGCCCGCGCCGCCATTTTGACCGAGATTTCGAGCGCCTAGAGTGGCAATTTCCCGGAATTGCGGCCCGTCAGGGTTAAGTTCCGCTGAACCTAAGGCTTGTCTCGCCTCCTTCTGTTAATGAACGCCCGTTTGCCAAGGCGAAAACGTGACATTCGTGCAACATGGGGGGAGGAAAGGTGGCGCGGACGCGACGAACGTCACAATTTCCATTTCGATACGCGAGGCACTTGGGTATCTTCCAAATTGTGAACGGGAGCTTCCCGGTCGCGAGTTGGACGGAGACGCTGAACCCGGGGGGGACCTCGAAGAGGCGACAAGGTTCGAAGTCATCGGGAAGAGGGGTCGCTTTCCCTTCGGTCAATAAGACCGGCGGGAGGGTGGGAGCAAAAAAGACCCGGTCCCATAGGTTTAATTTTGGAGGTCCACAATGACGCTCACTAAGAGCCTGCTTCTGGGATCGGCCGCCGGCCTTGTGGCCGTCGCCAGCGCCCAGGCCGCAGACCTGCCCACCAGAAAGGGCCCGGTTGCGGTTGAATATGTCCGTGTTTGCTCGATCACCGTCGCGGGCGCGCCCGTCGTCGGCTTCGTTCTGCCCGGCTCCGACACCTGCTTCAAGATCTCCGGTTACGTCACCGGCCAGGTCGAGGGCGGCAATCTGAAGACGCAGTACGGCTTCTCCCTCTCCCGCGGCTATGATGGTAGGAAGAGCGTCGACACGCTCTATCAGACCATTACCCCGTACGGCGGTGAAGCTCGTGACGCGTTCGGCATGTCCACCCGCTACAATCTGACGGTCGACGCGGTCTCCAATACGGCCTACGGCCCGTTGGTTGCCCATGGCGAATATCAGTTCAACTTCGGTAGCGGCTTCGACAACGTGAACGCGGGTTCGGACGGCGGCATCAACCGCGCGTACGTGACCTGGGCTGGTATCACAGCCGGTAAGATCAACTCGTTCTTCTCGTTCACGGGCGGCGGTCTGGCTTGGGCGAACTTCTTCTCCCCCGACCGTAAGGGCTTCAACCAGCCTGACGTGTTGGCCTATACCGCCAGCTTCGGCGGCGGCTTCTCGGCCACGATCTCGGTCGAGAGCAACGAGGCGGCCTGGTCCGGCGTTTCGAACTGCAGCGGCGGCAGCGCCGGCACCTCTTCGGCCGGCTTCGGTCCGAACAGCGGCTACAATGGCTGCGGCGTCTACTACGCCGGCGGTTCGAACATGGGCTTCCTGGGTTCGGCGTCGCAGGACGGCGAGCGCATTCCTGACATCGTCGGTTCTATCGACGTCAAGCAGGCTTGGGGCACGGCGCACTTGGCCGGCGTTCTCCATGAAGTTCGTGGCTCGGGCAGCTACGGCGGCTACTACGATGGCGAAGAGGACTACTACTCCTCTTACAACACCAGCATCGACAAGTTCGGTTACGCCGTCGATGCAGGCGTGTCGTTCAACATCCCGCAGCTCGCGGGCAGCGTTGTCGGCATCACCGGTGTGTATTCCCAGAATGCCTCTTGGTACTCCGGTATTCCGGACGGCATGTGGGGTGAAAACGGCCAGGTCAACGGAAACGGCATTCCGATGGCGATCGGCGACGCTTACCTGAACTCGGATGGCAGCTGGGCCACCCCGACCGCTTGGTCGGTTACCGGCTGGGCCGCTTTCCAGGTTAGCCCGCAAGTCAACCTCGGGATCGAAGGTTCGTATGGCGAAGTCAGCTGGGGTGGAACGGGCGCGGGCACTTCGCCGCTCTATAACTCCCGCAGCTGGTTGATCGGCGGCATCGCTCACTACGATCCGGTCAAGAACCTCGACTTCGAGTTCGAGCTTCTCTACCAGGATACGAAGAACGACCAGCCGACGGCTTACTATCCGGGTAGCTCGTACTACAACAGTGGCTACACCAACAGCTGGAAGGGCGATGCCGACGGCTTTGCGGCTCGCTTCGAAGTCACCCGCTCGTTCTGATCGGTTGATCAACGTCTAATCGCGACCCCGAGGCGAAAGCCTCGGGGTTTTTTATGGACCGTCGTGTCCGCGCCAACGTTCGGAAACTCGCCGAGCCTCCCGTGTTTGACGTGAAGCGCTTCGCGGGATAGGTTCCTCTTCTGTTCTCACAGAGGGAGGCGGCATGACCAGGTTGGACGGCGGTTGCGCTTGCGGGCGCGTGCGCTATGGCCTCACCTCGGCGCCGCTCTTCGTCCACTGCTGCCATTGCCTACGCTGTCAGCGCGAGACAGGCAGCGCGTTCGTGCTGAACGCGCTCATCGAGAGCGCGCGGCTTGATTTCACGAGCGCGGCGCCCGTTCCCGTCGGCGTTCCCACGGACAGCGGCCAATCGCATCGAATTTTCCGCTGCGAGACTTGTGAGACCGCCGTTTGCAGCGAATACGGCGGCGTCGAGAAACTTCGATTCGTTCGGGTCGGCACGCTCGATGCGCCGCATGCGCTGACGCCCGACGTCCACATCCACACGCGCTCGAAGGTTCCGTGGATCACGCTCCCGGCCAGCGTCCCGTCGTTCGAAGCCTATTATGACTCAAAGACGCTCTGGCCCGCGGAAAGTCTCAGACGCCGCGCCGCCATCTTCGCCTGACGCGCCCTGGGACCGCGTGCTAAACGCCCGCAGAAAACCCTAAAACCCGCCATCCGGCCCGTTCACCACCCCGGCGGAGACCCCGATCGTCACATTATTGGTGACGTGGAAGTCGACCCCCGCGCCGAGCGCGGTCACCGTCCGCAAACCGCCGGGGCCATAGAACAGCCCGTTGATCGTCGCATCCGCGTTGGGAAGGCTGGAATTGAACGCCGTTGCGTGGGCGATTCCGCCGCCCGCGTAGAGATAGGGGGTTACGCGACCGAAATCGTAGCCGAGCTTCACGTTGGTCATCGCATAGTCGAAGCCGTGGAAGCGGCCGCTCGACGTCGGGAATGGCGCATACCCTGTGTCGAAATTGACGCCAAGCACGAGATGGTTCTCGAACGTCTTGTCGTAGCCGACAAACACGTCGCCGCCGAACTGGCCCTTCTGTCCCTTGGCGGCGGCAAACGTCACCCCCGTCCCGACATACATCCCGTTCCAGATCGACGGCTCGGGATGCGGATCGATCGTCACAGGCGGAATTGTCAGCGAGTCGCCGGCACTGGCCGCGGAGACAAATCCGACGAGTCCGAAGAACGCCAGCAGAATGGATGCGCTTTTCATGCGCGGCGGACTATAGCATATCAACCTTGCGACAAACTCCCCCGCCCCTTGAGGACACATGGTCGATCTCAGCGTCTTCCCGATCAACCGGAAATGGCCGGCGACCAAGCCAGATCACCTGCAGCTCTACAGTTTTCCGACGCCGAACGGCGTCAAGGTCTCAATCATGCTGGAGGAGGTCGGCCTCCCGTACGAGCCGCACAAGATAAACATCGGCGCCAATGAAAGCTGGACGCCGGAATTCCTGTCGCTGAATCCCAATGGGAAGATCCCAGCGATCATCGATCCCGAGGGGCCGGACGGCAAACCGCTGGCGATGTTCGAGTCCGGGGCGATCCTCGTCTATCTCGCGGAGAAAACCGGCAAGCTGCTGCCTACCGGCGCCGCGCGCTACGAGACGCTCGGCTGGGTGTTTTTCCAGATGGCCGCGATAGGCCCGATGTTCGGACAGGTCGGCTTCTTCCACAAATTCGCGGGCCGCGAATACCAGGACAAGCGTCCCCTCGATCGATACGTCAAGGAATCGACGCGGCTCATCGCCGTGCTGGAAAGCCGTCTCGCCGACCGGCGCTGGATCATGGGCGACGACTACACGATCGCCGACGTGGCGACTTTCGGCTGGATTCGCAACCTCATCGGTTTCTATGGCGCCGGCGATCTCGTGGATTGGCAAGCCTTCGAGCACGTCCCGCGCTGGCTCGAAGCTGGCCTCGCCCGTCCGGCCGTCCAGCGAGGACTGTCTATCCCGAGCTAAGCGCCCGGAAACCACTCGCCGCCGCATTGCGTACATGTTGAGGCCAACTTGGATTCCCAACTCAGCAAATACGGGTTATGGGAACCGCTCGATCCATCGCGAGGCGCTCCGTGCCGTTGTTGAAATCCGCCGTTCGCGCCGCCCTTGTCGCGCCGCTTCTATTTGCAGCACCGGCTTTGGCTGCGACCCCGGATCCGTCGCGTTTCCACATCGCCACCACCGAGCCCGGCAACTATCTCTCCGCGATCGTCGCGAGCGCCGACCGCGATACCGAAGGCGCGGCGGTCTATTTCCGCGAGGCGTTGCGCGCCGATCCGCGTAATCTCGACCTGGTCGAGCGGGCGTTCGCGGCAACGCTCGCCAACGGCGACGCGCGCGAGTCCTTCGGTCTTGCAGACCGGCTCGCGGCTCGCGATTCCGGCAACTCGCTGGCGCGGCTGGCGCTTGGCGCCCGCGCGTTCATCAACGGCCAATATCCCGCGGCGCGCGCGCAAATCGCGGCGGGAGACGCGGGCAAGGCGCGCGACGTCACGTCCTTATTGCTGACCGCTTGGGCTTACGCCGGCGCCGGCGATCTCAGACATGCGCTCGAAACGGTCGACAAGATCAGCGACGCGAACGTCGCCGTGTTCCGCGATTACCACGCGGCGCTCATCTCCGACGCGCTCGGTGATCCCGCCGAGGCGCTTCGGCGCTACAAGCTCGCCTACGCCAAGGATTCGCAGACGCTCAGGCTGGTCGACGCCTACGGCCGTTTCCTGGCGCGGCAGAAAGACATCGCCGGCGCCAAGGCGATCTACGCCGATTTTTCGTCGAAGAACCCTGATCATCCCGTCGTGAAGGCCGCGCTGGCGGAAATCGACTCCGGCAAGCCGGTGACGGCCGTCGTGCGCAACGCCAAGGAGGGCGCGGCGGAGGCGCTTTACGGGCTCGGCGGCGCCGGCACCCGGCAGGGCGACGAACTCGCCTCGCTGATTTATCTGCGTCTTGCGCTTGCGCTGCGGCCCGACCACGATTTCGCTCTGGTCAGCGTCGCCAACCTGCTCGCCGACATGAAGCGCGGCGGCCAGGCGATCGAGGCTTATCTCGCCGTGCCGAAGTCCTCGCCGCTTTCCGAGAGCGCGCGCATCCAGGCGGCGATCGAATACGACGGCCAGGAGCAGACGCAACAAGGCTTGGCGCTGTTGCGCGAGGTGGTCACCGAACGCCCCGACGATCCGGAAGCCTGGAGCGCGCTGGGCACGTTGCAGCGCTCGGCCAAGGATTTCGCCGGCGCGGCGGAGTCCTACGACAAGGCGATCGCCAAACTCCCGGCGCCCGACAAGGCGCATTGGGTGCTCTTCTATTTCCGCGGCATTTGCTACGAACGCACCAAGCAGTGGCCGAAGGCGGAGGCCGATTTCAAACAGGCGCTCGTGCTGTTTCCCGACGAGCCGCTGGTCTTGAACTATCTCGGCTATTCGTGGGTCGACCAGGGCGTCAATCTCGACGAAGCGTTCAAGATGCTGCGCCGCGCCGTCGACCTGAAACCGACCGATGGATATATCGTCGACAGCCTGGGCTGGGCCAACTTCAAGCTCGGGCATTACGACGAGGCCACTCGGGAGCTCGAGCGGGCCGTGGAGCTGAAGCCCGTCGATCCGGTCGTCAACGACCACCTCGGCGACGCTTATTGGCGGGTCGATCGCAAGACCGAGGCGCATTTCCAATGGAACCACGCGCGCGATTTCGGGCCGGAGCCTGACGAGCTGCCGCGGATTCTCGAGAAGATCAAAAACGGTCTGCCCGACGGCACTTCCGGGCCGGAGGCAGGCGCGAGCCCTAGCCCGGCGCCGACGAAGACCGGGGGGTAGGGCGACGCGGCGCCATGACGGTCACGCTCTGGCGCGCCCCCGCCAAAGTTAATCTGACGCTGCACATTCTCGGGCGGCGAGACGACGGTTACCACGAGCTCGACAGTATTGTCGCCTTCGCGGGCGTCGGCGATCGCCTGCGTTTCGATCCAGAGGCGCCGCTCGGGCTCGAAGTGATCGGGTCCGACCGCCGACGCCGCCGGACCGAACGACGACAATCTTGTGCAGCGCGCCGCCCGGGCGCTCGGCGAGCGCGTGCCGGGTTTGCGGTTCGGGCGGTTCACGCTGATCAAGCATCTGCCTGTCGCCGCCGGCCTCGGCGGCGGCTCATCCGATGCGGCGGCGGCGCTGCGGGCGCTTGCGCACGCCAACAATCTTGCCGCGGACGATCCGCGGCTTGCGGACGCCGCGCGCGCGACAGGCGCTGATGTTTCGGTTTGTCTCGATCCGCGCGCCCGACGCATGGAGGGGATCGGTGACCGGGTTGGAGCGCCGCTCGATCTTCAGGCGATTCCGGCCGTGCTCGTCAATCCTAGAGTCGCCTCGCCGACGCCTCCGGTGTTTGCCGGCTTGAGCTTGGCGAAGGGCCAATCCTCGGGTCACGCGCGATTTTCCGAGCCGCTGGCGCCCGAACCGGTGCAAGCGCTGGCGCGCGGACGCAACGACATGCAAGCGAGCGCGGAACGACTGACGCCGGCGATTTCGGAGGCGGTTGCCGTGCTGGGAGAGGCTGGCGCGGCGCGACTTGTTCGAATGTCGGGGTCGGGCGCCACATGCTTCGCGCTCTACCGCGACCGTCATGAGGCCGCCCGAGCGGCTAGACGCGTGCGGGCGGCGCGGCCGGGCTGGTGGGTGCGGGCAACCTGGCTGCGCTGACCTAGCTTCAGCCCGTTTCCGTTGTGGTGAGCGCTAGGCGTGCTGCTGCTGTGCCGGAATGCCAACTGCATATTGCATTGCGGTCGTAATAAGTTGATCAACTCCCATTATTACTGCCAATGTATACTTATTCGATATACATCTTACGCAACGTCAGGTAAAAATCAAATATTATACGGAGTTTTTGATCAGTAATTTGCTATATATAGAGTATTTACTTAAGACATTATTCAATCATGCCTGGATATGAGTAGGCAAGTTACCTACTCAAGGGCAAATTTCATGAGCGTTTGGTTGGTCCGTAAGACCAGCGGACTCTTGCGGCGTTGGCAAGACCGCAAGAACTCCGGCAATGTCGCCGTCACCTTTGCGCTCATCGCGCCTGTGCTTTTGATCGTGACCACGATCGCCATCGACTTCGGCTACGCGACCACGGTGAAAAAGCGGCTCGACGCCGCCGCAGACGCCGCCGCGCTCAGCGCTTTGACGCCGACGATGCTGCAGCAGTCGGACGCGGTCGCCCAAGCCGCCGCGACCGCGATGTTCAACGCGCGCGCGGCCGGGATCAGCACTCTGGCCCCCGGTCAGACCGTCGTCTCGGTCGTGATTACGCATCCCAACAATAGCGGCCTCGTTCGCCAGGCCACGGTGACCTACACCGCGCAGGCCAATGCGATCTTTTCAAACCCGTTGAAGGCGTCGACCGTCGGCGTCGGCGGGACGGCGACCGCGCGGGCGTCTATCCCCCCCAACATCGACTTCTATCTGTTGCTGGACAATTCGCCCTCGATGTCGCTGCCGGCGACGAGCGCCGGGGTGACACAGATGCAGAATCTGACCGTCAAACAAGCCAGCGGCGCCGGCTGCGCCTTCGCCTGCCATCAGGCCAGCACCAACAACGGCGACACGGCGGGCAATCCCTGCTCCGACGGAAGCGCGCCTACCCAAAGCTCAGGCGCCTACTGCGCTTCGAAGAACGTCCGCCGGGCAAGCCATCACCCAAATCGACAACTACGCGCTGGCGCGCAAGAACAACATAAGCTTGAAGCTGGACGAGCTTTCGAGCGGTGTTACGCAACTCACGCAGGTTGCCAGCAAATATCAAAGCTCCGCCGTGTGGGCGACGCCGCCGCAATATCGGTTTGCCGCCTATCAAATGGACACGCTGTGGCAGGTCGGCGCGACCAACAATCTCCTGATGGGCCTGACCTCCAACTATGTCAGCGCTTGGACCTCATCCTCCGTGAATTTTGGGGTGATGGAGATGTACGCCAACAGCGTCGGTTGCGCCAACGCCGCCTGCACGTCGGGCGTCTCCTTCAACGACGTCGCGACCAACTACGACGTCGCCATGAGCAGCATCAATGCGACCATGCCGACCCCCGGCGGGGGCAGCAACCTGAACGGCGACACGCCACAAGAGGTCCTGTTCTTCGTCACCGACGGCGTCGAGGACGAGCAGAACATCGTCAGGCTTATTCAGCCGATCAACGCCGGGCTGTCGACCAACTATTGCACGCTCATCAAGGCGCGCGGCATCAAGATCGCCGTGCTCTACACCGCTTATCTGCCGGTGCCGGCGAATTCCTTCTACATGACCTATGTCGCGCCGATTCAGGCGAACCTGGGCCCCGCCCTGCAGGCCTGCGCGTCGCCCGGCCTTTACTATCAGGCGGCGATCGGCGCCAATCTCGGCACGGCGCTCTCAACGCTGTTCCAAGCCGCCGTGCAAAGCGCAGCGCTGTCGAACTGAGGCTGTAGCCGCGGTCGTTGACCGCGGTGGTTGTGAGATCGAAGCGCATGCTCACATCACGCGGCCGCGGGTGAAGCACGACGGCTGCGGACTCCCTCTCCCCGCGCGTCGCACCACGTAGCGTGCCCCATCCACGCAACAGCGGGGAGAGGGCTGGGGTGAGGGGCGAGCCGCTTGGACGCGCGTTCCCAATCATCGCGCACTGCATCAAGCTAGAAGACTTAGGGAAAACGCTAGCTTATTTCGTGCAATCAAACTTAGCTGAGCCCGCGCACCTTTCGGGAAAGCGCAGGTTGAAGTGGCGCGCCCCTCACCCAAACCTCTCCCCGCTGCTAGACTGATGTGGCGCGCTACGTCGTGCGACACGCGGGGAGAGGGGTCCCCAGCCGTTGTGCTATGCAATGTGGCCGCCTAGCTAGGTCTGGAGACCGCGGCTACAGCTGCGTCCTGCTATTTCACCTTGGTCAGCAACGCCTCCACCGCGGGCAGCATCCGCGCGACGATGATCTTCACGCCCTCGGCGTTCGGATGCAGCCCGTCGGGTTGGTTGAGCTTCGGATCAGCGGCGACGCCGTCGAGGAAGAACGGATAGAGCGCGACGCCGTACCGCCGCGCCAGATCAGGAAACAGCTGGTCGTAAGCGCCGCGATAGTCCGGCCCCAAATTAGGAGCGGCTTTCATGCCGGCGAGCAGCGTGGGAATACCGCCCTGACGCGCCTTCTCCAATATCGCCGATAGCGCCTGTTTGGCGCCGTCCACGGCCATGCCGCGCAGCATGTTATTGGCGCCGAGTTCGACGATCAGCGCGTCCGTCCCCTGGGGCACGCTCCAATCGAAGCGAGCCAGCCCATCCTCGGCCGTGTCCCCGGAGACGCCGGCGTTGACGACTTTCACGTCGTAGCCCGCGCTCTTCAGCGCGCGCTCCAGCACTTCCGGGAAGCGCACGCCCGCTTTCAGACCATAGCCGGCGGTGAGGCTGTCGCCGAAGGCGACGAGCTGTATCGTCCGGGCGTCGGCGGTCGCAAGCGCGCCGAAAAACGCCAGCGCCTGGACGATGGCGCGAAAAATCCCATATGTCGCAGGCCTCACTGAGTCGCTCATGACCTCTCCCGATTTTTCCGCCAACGCCATCGACCGACCCTCGCCGGCCGAAGAGATCAACGCGGCGCCGAACCCGCAGCCCGCGGCCGGGCCCGCCGTCGCGTTGCGCGAGGTCGAGCTCAGCCTCGGCGCCGGGGCGGCGCGCGTGCATATCTTGCGCGGCGTCAGCCTGACAATCGCCCGCGGCCGACGCCGTTGGCCTCGTCGGGCCGTCGGGGTCTGGCAAATCGACGCTGCTGATGGCGATGGCGGGGCTTGAACGACCGGACCGCGGCGAAATCTTCGTCGACGGCCAGCCGATCCACGCGATGAGCGAGGACGCGCTCGCGCGTTTTCGCGGAAAAAACATCGGCATAGTGTTCCAATCGTTCCAGCTGATCCCGACGATGACGGCGCTGGAGAATGTCGCAGCGCCTCTGGAACTCGCGGGCGCCGCGAACGCTCGCGAAAAAGCGCGCGCGGAGCTGGCGGCCGTCGGCCTCGAGGATCGGCTTGGCCATTATCCGGCGCAGCTCTCGGGCGGCGAGCAGCAGCGGGTGGCGTTAGCAAGGGCGCTGGCGCCGCAGCCCGTCTCTCATCATCGCCGACGAGCCGACCGGCAATCTCGACGAGGCGACCGGCCGCGGCGTCATCGAACTGCTGTTCGCGCTGCCGCGCAAGCGCGGCGCCACGCTGGCGCTGGTGACACACGACCCCGCGCTCGCGGCGCTGTGTGATGTGACGTTTCGCATGCGCTCAGGACGAATCGAGTCGGCGGCGTGAGATTTGCCGCACTGTTCAAATTCGCCGCCCGCGATCTTCGCGGCGGTTTCCAAGGCTTGCGCATCTTTCTAGCCTGCATCGCGATTGGCGTAGCCGCCATCGTCGGCGTCAATTCGGTGGCGCGCTCGCTTCAGGACGGGCTCGCCCGCGAAGGCCGCAAGCTCGCGGGCGGCGATGCTTCGTTCTCCGTCATCCATCGGAAATTGAACCCGGATGAGCGCGCTTACCTCGCGGCGAAAGGCGGGCTCGATGATGTCGCGACGCTGCGGGCCATGGCCCGCAATGCGGCCGGCGACGCCGCGCTTGCCGACGTCAAAGCCGTCGCCGACGCCTGGCCGCCGATTGGCGAGGCGGAGTTCGCACCCCCGTCCACGCCGACCGCCGCCTTCTCTGGAAGCGGCGATACTTTCGGAGCGGAGGTCGACGATGTGCTGCTCGACCGGCTCGGGCTAAAGATCGGCGATACGTTCCGCCTCGGCGCGCTCAATCTGCAGATCCGCGGCAAGATCGTCTCCGAACCGGACCGGCTGGCCAACGGCGTCGGCTTCGGCGCCCGCGTCCTGATGTCGCAGGCGGCGCTCAACGCGAGCGGCCTGGTGCAGCCGGGTTCGCTCATCCGCTGGACCACGCGGGTGAAAATGAACCCCGACGGCGCGCCGCCGGACGAGGCCGCGGTCAAGGCGCTCGCCGCGGACGCGAAAAAGGCGTTTCCGGAAGCCGGCTGGGAAATTCGCACCCGCGCCAATGTCTCTCCCGAATTCTCCCGCAACATCGACCGTTTCGGCGAGTTTCTGGCGCTCGTCGGGCTCATCTCGCTGATCGTCGGCGGGGTCGGCGTCGGCAACGCCGCGAGCGGCTTCCTTGAACGCAAGCGGCCTTCGCTAGCGATCCTCAAGGCGCTCGGCGCCAGCGGTTCGGAGATCGTCGCGCTGGCTTTGCTGGAATTCGCCGGCGTCGCCGGCCTCGGCGTCGCGGTCGGGCTGGGGCTTGGAGCGGCGATCCCCTATCTCGTCGCGGGCATCGCGGGCGCGGCGTTACCCTATCCGCTGGCGCCCGGCGTCTATCCCGGAGAGTTGGCGCTCGGCGCGGTGTACGGGGCGTTGACGGCCCTGGCCTTCTCGATTGCCCCCTTGGGGCGCGCGCATGACCTTCCGGCGACCGCGCTGTTTCGCGATCTCGTCGCCGCGGAAGCCCCAAAGACCCGGCGCCGTTACCCCGTGCTCGCTATCGCGGCGGGTCTCGCGCTCGCCCTCATCGCGATCTTCGCCAGTCCTCAGCGCACGGTCGCGGTCGTCGTCATTGTCGCGACAACCCTTGCCCTCGTCGCGCTGCGGGGTCTGGGCGTCGGCGCCATGGCGGTAGCGCGCCGCCTGCCGCGCCGCGGGCCGGTGGAGTGGCGGCTCGCGCTTTCCAATCTGCATCGGCCCGGCGCGCCAACCCCTGCTGTGGTGTTGTCGCTCGGACTCGGGCTCGCGGTTCTGGTCGCGCTGACGCTGGTTGACGTGAACCTCCGGGCGCAACTCAAGCCGGGCGCCACAGGCGCGCCGAACTTCTATTTCGTCGACGTAAGGAGCGATGAGGCAAGCGCCTTCAGGTCGCTGATCAGCAAGGATGCGCCAGAGAGCCGCATCGTCGAAGCGCCGATGATGCGCGGGCGGATCGTCAAAGTCGCGGGCGTCGACGCCGAGAACGTCCACCCCAAGGAGAGCGCGGAATGGGTGCTGGAAGGCGATCGCGGCGTCACCTACGCCGATACGCCTGCCAAGGGTACGACGATCGCCGCAGGGGACTGGTGGCCGCCCGATTATAACGGTCCGCCGCTGGTCTCGATCGACGGCGATATCGCCAAGGGGCTCGGCCTGAAGCTCGGCGACGAACTGACGGTCAATGTGCTGGGCCGGGACATAACCGCCAAGATCGCCAATTTCCGCCGCGTCGACTGGCGCAGCTTCGCGATCAATTTCGTGCTGGTGTTCTCGCCCAACACGTTTCGCGGCGCTCCGCATTCGCTGCTGATGACCGCCGAGCTTCCCGGGAATGCGGCGCCGGCCGCGGAGCTTGCCGTGGTCCGTGACGCCGCGCGCGAATTTCCAGATGTCGTCACCGTCCGGGTGAAGGAGGCGCTGGAAACCGTCGAGGGGTTGGTCGCGCGGCTCGACACCGCGATCCGCGCCGCGGCCGGCGTAGCGCTGGCGACGGCCGTGCTGGTGCTCGCAGGTGCGCTCGCCGCCAACGCGCGGGCGCGTTTGGCGGACGCCGTGGTGCTAAAAATACTCGGCGCGACGCGGGGACGGCTGATCACGGCCTCGTTGCTCGAATTCGCCACGCTGGGCGCGGCCACGGCGGCGTTCGGCGTCGGCGCGGGGACGCTCGCGGCCTATGTGATCGTCGCCTATGTCATGCAGTTCGAATTCTCGTTCACGCTGGGGCCGACACTGGCGGCCGCGCTCGGCGGTCTCGCACTGACAGTCGGCCTCGGCATGATCGGCTCCTGGCGCACGCTCGGGCGAAAGCCGGGCGAGGTGCTGCGAGCGCCGTAAGCGGCGGCCAATGTAGCCGCGGTCGTCGACCCATAGGCGCTAACCTAGGGCAATTTCCGATAATATTGAATAACTTGCCAGCATGTCATCCCCGCGAAAGCGGGGATCCAGGGGCCACACGACGTGCACTTCAACGTGTTGGCCACACGACGTGCGGCAGCCCTGGATCCCCGCTTTCGCGGGGATGACATCAAGTCTTTGAAATAAATCGGCAATCTATAAGTTAGCGCCTATGGGTCGTCGACCGCGGGCGCTCGGCTTGGAGAACGCATGTAAAATGAGGCGCTTGAGCCGCCGAACGCGGTCAGCGACCACGTCTACAGTAAGCGGCGCCGGCGCCGCTCATTCACTCGGCCGGCGCCGGCATCCGCGCCGGCGCGAGAAAATAGTAGATCGGCCACAGCGTCTGGCCGACAAAGTCGGCGGGCGGCGCCTCTTCTAGCCCTAGCCGCTTGGGCTTACCCTCCGGCAGGTAGAGCGTCCCGAACAGGACATCCCAGATCGCCAGCGCCTCACCGAAATTGCTGTTGCAGCCCATCGCGATCGGCGTGTGGTGCCAACGATGCATGTTCGGGCTGACGAACAGCCGTCGGAACGGTCCGAAATCCAGATCAAGATTGGCGTGCGTAAAAATATTATAGAGCGCGCAGACCGGCGCGATCGCCAGAATCGCTGAGATCGGGAAGCCGAGCAGAAGCAGCGGTCCCGTTAGCGCGAGCCGCTGGAAGATCACATTGACGGGGTGATTGCGGATCGTGGACAGCCAATCCATCTCCTCGACCCCGTGATGGATGGCGTGAAAAGCCCAGAGCGACCGGCCGTGCAACCATCGATGCGCCCAATAAGAAAGGAAATCGGCGAGCACGAAAGCCTCCGCCGCCTGAAGCCAGAACGGTTGGCGACCAATGGCCGCGAACCCTATCGCCGATGATCCCGTCAACGCCACGGCGAGCCATGCCGCAGCGGCGGCCAACGATTTCGGCGCGAATGGCCCGTAGAAGAAGTAAGGCGTCAGCCAATAGATGAGGTCGGTGACGAAATCGGAGCGCAAGAACCGCTGCGCGGGATGGGCCGGCCGAAGGCGCTCCAACACCCCCATCGCCGTCGCGATGACGACCAGCCATGCGATCGAATTGCAGAACGCCCCCAGCATAGAACGGATATCCCGATAGAGCGGGCCAACCGCAACCGCCTTATCGCAAACTGCTTAATGCAATGGGCTTTGCCGATTCGGCGCGGGAGTTCGCGCCTCGCGCTATGGCCGATTTTTTCACGAGAAATTCAGTTTCCGCGATTTTGCTCGATCTGAGCGGCTTCCCTTGGCAATTGCCGCCGTTACGCTTAAATGGGCAGTTGGCGCCGCGAGCCGCTCCCCGGGTGGGGGATTCGCGGTCGATAGGAATGCGATGAACGCCAACTTACGAAATTTTGCCCTCTGGGTGATAATCTTCCTGCTGGTGCTGGCGCTGGTGACGCTCTTCCAGAGCCCGGCGCAGAAGACCGCCAACAAGGAGATCATGTTCAGTCAGTTGTTGACGGAGGTCGATTCCGGCCACGTCCGCGACGTGACGATCTCCGGGCCGGAGATTTCGGGCAGCTTCAAGGACGGCCACGCCTTCCAGACCTACGCGCCGAGCGATCCTCAGCTGATCGACAAGCTCTACACCAAGGGCGTGGCGATCACCGCGCGGCCGCCTTCCGACGGTAATTCCTGGCTGCTGACCTTGCTCATCAATGGCCTGCCATTGCTGCTGTTCCTCGGTGTCTGGATCTATATGTCGCGCCAGATGCAGGGCGGCGCCGGCAAGGCGATGGGTTTTGGCAAGTCGAAGGCCAAGCTGCTCAACGAAGCGCAAGGCCGCGTGACGTTCGAAGACGTCGCCGGCGTCGACGAAGCGAAGGAAGATCTCCAGGAGATCGTCGAGTTCCTGCGCGATCCTCAGAAATTCCAGAAGCTTGGCGGCAAGATCCCGCGTGGCGTGTTGCTTGTCGGTCCTCCGGGCACCGGTAAGACGCTCACGGCGCGCGCCGTCGCCGGCGAAGCCAATGTTCCGTTCTTCACGATCTCGGGCTCCGACTTCGTCGAGATGTTCGTCGGCGTCGGCGCGAGCCGCGTGCGCGACATGTTCGAGCAGGCGAAGAAGAATGCGCCCTGCATCATCTTCATCGACGAAATCGACGCGGTCGGCCGCCATCGCGGCGCGGGCCTCGGCGGCGGCAACGACGAGCGCGAGCAGACGCTGAACCAGTTGCTCGTCGAGATGGACGGCTTCGAGCAGAACGAAGGCATCATCATCATCGCGGCGACCAACCGCCCCGATGTGCTTGACCCGGCCCTGCTGCGCCCCGGCCGCTTCGATCGCCAGATCGTCATCTCGAACCCCGACTTCATCGGTCGCGAGAAGATTCTGCGCGTCCATGTCCGCAAGGTGCCGCTTGCTCCCGATGTCGAGTCTGAAGACGGTCGCGCGCGGCACGCCCGGCTTCTCGGGCGCCGATCTGATGAACCTGGTCAACGAGGCGGCCTTGCTTGCGGCTCGCCGCGGCAAGCGGGTCGTGACGCGGCAGGAGTTCGAGGATTCGCGCGACAAGATCATGATGGGCGCCGAGCGCCGCACCTTGATGATGACGGAGGAGGAGAAGCGCCTCACCGCCTATCACGAGGCGGGCCACGCGCTGGTGTCGCTGTCGATGCCGGCCTCGACGCCGATCCACAAGGCGACGATCATTCCGCGCGGTCGCGCGCTCGGCATGGTGCAGTCGCTTGCCGGAGCGCGACCAGATCTCGCAGAGCTTCGAGCAGCTGATCTCGATGCTGGCGATGGCGATGGGCGGCCGGGTCGCGGAAGAGCTGGTGTTCGGCAAGGATAAGGTGACGTCAGGCGCCGCCGGCGACATCCAGCAGGTGACCAAGATCGCGCGCGCCATGGTCACGCGGCTCGGCTTCTCAGAGAAGCTCGGCACCGTGATGTATGGTGAAAACCAGGACGAGGTGTTCCTCGGCTATACGATGGGCCGCCAGCAGAACATCTCGGAAGAGACCGCCAAGACGATCGACGAGGAAGTGCGCCGGCTCATCCACGAGGCGCATGTGACGGCGACCCGCATCCTCACCGAGCGCCGCGCGGATCTCGAGACGCTGGCCAAGGGCCTGATGGAGTTCGAAACGCTGTCCGGCGAAGAGATCATCGCGCTGTTGCAGGGCGTTCGCCCGGTGCGCGAGAGCGCGGAGAAGGAGGCGCCGCCGCCGCCGCGCACCGCGGTGCCGGCGACGGGCAAGCCGCGCAGCTACGGGCCTGATCCGGGGCTCGCCCCGCAGCCGCAGACGTGATAGATAGGCGAAGACGCCCGCTCGTGATCCGAGCGGGCGTTTTGCTGGGTCGTTGCGAACGTTCGGTTTGTGAAAGCAGATGCCGTCCGTGCTTTTCGACAGCCACGGTTTCGTTCGGCGTATGCAGTCGGCGGGAATGCCCGAGCCGCAAGCGGAGGCGCTTGCCGACGAGTACGTTCGTTTGGTCGATCGGGACTCTTGGCCACCAAATCGGATTTGGCAGCGCTAGCTACGAAAGCGGATTTGGCGGCGCTAGCGACCAGTACAAAGGCGGATATAGCGGCGCTAGCGACTAGTACAAAGGCGGATATAGCGGCGCTAGCATCTGACCTGCGAGAAACGAAATTGGCCTTCACCGCCGACTTGCGTCAAACGGAGCTGCGGCTAGAGGGCAAGATCGAAGCCGTCAAGGCAGATATTTTGAAGTGGATGTTCGGGACTATTGGCCTTCAGACGCTTGCCTTGCTAGGCGCCATTTTAACGCTTGCGAAAGATTGCGTTAGCCTCGGAGACGAAATCGCTTACTCGACAATCAACTATCTGTCGCCCTTTCGAGTTTTTGCCTCAGGCCTCAGATCGTGACTATCCGCCGCTGTTTGGGGTTTTCCCGGCTGCCGCGACGGTTTAGAACGCGACGTTCTTTGGAGTTTTCCGCATGTCCATCGAGGCCCCCGAAGCCTTCGGTCCCCGCGCCCGCCACGAAACCGTAGCGGTGCGCGTCGGCGCCGGCCCTGGCGCCATAATGGTCGGCGGCGGCGCGCCGATTGTCGTGCAGTCGATGACCAACACCGACACCGCCGACATCGAGGGCACCACCCGTCAAGTCGCCGCGCTCGCCCGCGCGGGCTCGGAGATGGTGCGCATCACCGTCGACCGCGACGAGGCCGCCGCCGCCGTTCCGCACATCCGCGACCGCCTGCGCGCGCGCGGGATCACCGTCCCGATCGTCGGCGATTTCCATTACATCGGCCACAAGCTGCTCACGGAGCACCCCGCCTGCGCCGAAGCGCTCGACAAATATCGCATCAATCCCGGCAACGTCGGCTTCAAGAACAAGCGCGACCTCCAGTTCTCGACCATCGTCGAGAAGGCGATCCAGTACGGCAAGGCGGTGCGGATCGGCGCCAACTGGGGCTCGCTCGATCAGGAGTTGCTGACGGCCCTGATGGACGAGAACGCGAAATCGCCAAATCCGATCGAGGCGCGGGCGGTGATGCGCGAGGCGATGACGCAGTCGGCGCTCCTGTCGGCCGAGCGCGCGGAGGAAATCGGCCTGGCGCGCGACCGCATCATCCTGAGCGCCAAAGTGTCGGGCGTGCAGGATCTGGTCACGGTCTATCGCATGCTGGCTTCGCGCTCCAACTACGCGATCCACTTGGGGCTCACCGAAGCCGGCATGGGCTCGAAGGGCATCGTCGCCTCGTCGGCCGCGCTGGGCGTGTTGTTGCAGGAAGGGATCGGCGACACCATCCGCGTATCGCTCACGCCCGAGCCCGGCGGCGACCGTTCGCTGGAAGTGAAGGTCGCCCGGGAAATCATACAGACCATGGGTTTTCGCGTGTTCTCGCCGCAGGTTGCGGCCTGCCCGGGCTGCGGGCGCACGACGTCGACCGTGTTCCAGGAGCTGGCGCGCGACATCCAGCACTATCTCGACGAATCGATGCCGGTCTGGAAGGCGCGCTATCCCGGCGTGGAGGGCCTCAACGTCGCGGTGATGGGCTGCATCGTCAACGGCCCCGGCGAGAGCAAGCACGCCGACATCGGCATTTCGCTGCCCGGCACGGGCGAGACCCCAGCAGCGCCGGTGTTCATCGACGGCGCCAAGGCGATGACGCTTCGCGGCGAGGGGATTGCGCGCGAGTTCAAGCAGATCGTCGAGGATTATATCGAGCGGCGGTTCGGGTTGAGAGGACAGGCGGCGGAGTGAGTGGAAGCGTCTCCGACCTCACTGAGATCGGGAACGCCGCTATGCATGCACAATCCACCGCATCCCGGGGAAATCATTCGGGACGCCTCTGGCAAGCGCGTCAGCGCGCCGACCAAATAAAGGTCGAGAAATACCCCACCGTCGAAACCGCCGCCTGAACCAAACATGTATGAACCGCCGCTTCATCGCCAGGAGGACCTCGCCGCGCAACACGCGCTGATCCGCGCACATCCGCTTGGCCTGCTGATCAGCCACGGCCCCAGCGGGCTGCTCGCCAACTCGATACCCTTCACGCTCGTCGATGACGGCTCGCCCTTCGGTATGCTCCGCTGCCATGTCGCGCGCGCCAACCCGCAATGGCGGGATCTTCAGACGGCGTCGGAGGCGCTTGTCGTCTTCCAGGGGACCAGCAGCTACATCACGCCGTCCTGGTACGCGACCAAGCGCGAGACCGGCAAGGTCGTGCCGACCTGGAATTATCTGATGGTGCAGGCGCGCGGGCGCCCGACGGTGAACGAAACAGCCCGAATGGCTGCGTGCTCAAATCGAGCAGCTCACCAACGAGCGCGAGGCAAGTCGCGAGAAACCGTGGGCCGTCGGCGACGCGCCGGAGGATTTTATCGCCCAGCAGATGCGCGCAATCGTCGGCGTCGAAATTCCGGTCTCGGACATGCGCGGCAAGTGGAAGGCGAGCCAGAACCGCAACGACGCCGACCGCGCAGGCGTGATTGAAGGTCTCGACGAAACGGGCGATCCGATGGCCGAGATCGTGCGGGAAGCGCGCCGGCTGTAGCCGCGGTCGTTGACCGCGGTCCATGTGCGATCGTCGCTATCAATCAGATCTTCGATCACGGCGCCCGCGCGGTCAACGACCGCGGCTACAGTAGGCTCGCCTGCGCTTCAATCAATAAATCCGGCGCAAGTTCGCGGCCGCGATCAACCGCGAGAACACCGCCGTCATCGCCACCAGCAGCACGCAGACCGCGACGATCGCGATATAGCCCTGCAGCGGCAGATGGAACGCGCCCATCAGGACCGTCATCGCCTCCGCGTCCTCAGGTCCGCCGCGGGAAAACAAGAACTGCCCGATGACGAACAACAGCATCGCCGCCGCCCCGCCGATGCTCGCCCCTTCAGCGCTGATGCGGAAAAACGAATGCTGGAAATGGCTGGTGATGAACTCGTCCGATGCGCCGACGAAATGCAGCACCTCGACAATCTCGCGAGCATCCGCGATCGCCGCGCGCGTTGCGACGCCAACAGCGATCGCGATCGCGGCGACTACCAGCGCGAACAGCAGAAAGACGAATAGCGTCAGCGAACGCCCAACCGTCGAAAGATGGGTCAGCCAAATCGCATGATCGTCAAACACGGCGCCGGGAGCGCTTTCCAGCACATGCGCGCGCAATTCGGCGAGCCGATCGGCATCGTGTCCAGAAAGCGTCACAACGATCAGGCGCGGGATCGGCAGTTGCGACAGATCGAGCCCCGCGCCAAGCCAAGGGGCGAGCGAACGCTCGGTCTCGTCACGCGCCAGCGCCCGCACAGATGCGACCAACGGGGAGGCCTTGGCCGCGCTTACCACTTTCTCGACAACAGCGTCTGCGTCTTCGCCGGACGTCGGCTTGATCTGAACCGTAACCTCCTTCGACACGTCGCTGCGCCAAGCGGCGGACGCATCGCCGAGCAGCACCGCTCCGCCCGCGGCCAGGCAGGCGAGAAACGTTAGGATCGCAATAACGACCGTCAGCGCGCGGCCCGCGACCGAGTCGTGCGGGATCAGCGACCTCGACCTACTTCTTGCGGAAAGGACGGGAAGGCTCATTCCCTGTCCTCGCTTCGAACCAGCACCTGGCCATCGGTGATGATGAGCTTCCTCACCGCGCGGAATTCGTCGATCAGCGTCAGATCGTGGGTGGCGATGACGACGGCGGTGCCTGACTTGTGCAGCTCCACGAACAGCCGCAGCAGCCGCCAGGCCATTTCGGGATCGACGTTGCCGGTCGGCTCGTCGGCGAGCAGCAGCTCGGGACGGCCGACCAGCGCTCTGGCGATGGCCGCGCGCTGCTTCTCACCGCCCGAGAGCACCGCTGGAAGCGCGTCTATCCGCTCGCCGAGGCCGACCCACTTCAAGAGCTCGATCACCTCGTCGCGATAGGCGCTCGCCGCGCGGCCCTGCACCAGCAGCGGCAGCGCAACATTCTCGTAGGTGGTGAGATGATCGAGCAGCCGGAAATCCTGGAACACCACGCCGATCCGTCGGCGCACGTTGGTCAGCTTGTCGTTGTCGAGATTAGCGGCGTCCTGATCGAAGATGGTGATCTGGCCGCGGCTTGGCTTCAGCGAAAGCAGCATCAGCCGCAGCAGCGTCGTCTTGCCCGCGCCGGAGGGGCCGGTGAGGAACTGGAAGCTTTGCGGCGCGATATTGAAGCTCGCATCGCGTATGACCTCGGCCCCGACACCGTACCGCAAACCGACATTCTCAAACCGAAGCAATGTTCCCTCGCGGCGACCTGAGCCGGCCTTTACCTCGCCTTAACGATACCCGGCGGAATTTCCGATCGACCTCGTGAATTCTCCAGCGAATCGACATGCCGCGCAACCCAAGCCAAGCCCTCCGTCCATACACCGGCGCTCCGCTCGCCGTCTCGCGCGGAGCGCTTGCGCTTCCCGCGCCGACGCCCGAGCCGTGGTCAGGGCGCGCGCTCGATCCACTGAGCGAAGCCGCGCCAAGCCGTCACCCGACCCGGCTTTTCCTCCTCGGCATTTTCGCCATCATGACGGCATGGATGCTCGCCGCGGCCCATCCGGCCGCGCTCTGGGCGATGTCGGCGCGAATCAGCGCCCTGGCCGCAGGGCGCGCGACGCCGGGATTGGAGATCGCCCGCGCCGAAGCGCATCGCGAGGTCGTCGGTGGCCAGACGATCCTCTATGTCGTAGGCGCCCTTGCTAATACCTCCGCGAGCCCCCTGAAGCCGCCAGGTCTGGTGATCACGATTGTCGGCGACGACGACCAGCCGCTTTACAGTTGGACGACCAAGGTCGCGCAGAGCCGGATCGAAACGTCGCGAGAAGCGCCGTTCCAGGCCCGCCTTCTCTCGCCGCCCGAGACGTTCAAGAGCATAAAGGTTGCGCTGGCGAAGCAGGGGTGACGCTTAGCCGCGGTCCCAGCGGCGCGCTTCCTAGACCGGGACCTTCCCAGCCGCCGACGCTTCGGCAGCTCTCGAAGCCTCCGCCTCCAGCAGAAACCCGCACTCCCGCACTTCCCGCAGCAGCAGCGGCAAGTCCTCGACCATCGGCGCCACGAAGCTTACCGTCAGGCCTTCGATCGCAGCCTCCACCGCGCGTTTGGCTTTGATCGTTGGCACGTGACGGCGGCGTAGTGCGAGTACCGCGCTGATTGTCTTTGCGGCCTCCAGGCCGACGAGGCTTCACCAACAAGGCGTGCCTCGCGTGGCCAAAAAGGTCGGCGTGGACGCCGACCCTCCGTGCGCGCCTTCGGGCGCGACGCCTGCCTAAACTTGCTATTCCAGATGGCAAGTCAACGCAGACTTGCTTTCATTCCAATACCCAAATCTCCGCCCCCTCCGCATCCGCCTGCACCCTCAGCCGCGCCGCACCAGCAAGCGCCCCAAAATCCTCGACCAGCGCGACCGGACAAGACGCGCCATAAAGCTCCGCCGCGACCAACGCGCCCACGATCACAATCCCGTCGCGGCGGGTCAGCAGGATCGCGGCCGGCCCGTTGCCGAGCCGGATCGCCTCCGCCAAAGCCGCGCTGCCCGAACTTGACCCGCGCCCGCCCGGCATCAGCAACACCCGGCCCGCAACGCTCGCCCCGGCCTGCGCGTGCCAACGATCGATGATGAGCCCCGTCGCGGGATCGAGACCGCCCCAGAACGACAGCGGCTCGTCGAGCTTGAGCGGCGCGCCTTCGGCTTCACCGGGAGCGAGGGACACAGCGCGGATCATGGCCGAACCACCCGCCCCGCCCGCGCCGAGGCAAGGCAGGCTTCGAGCGAACCGTAGGCGACGCCGAGTCGCAGATTGCCCGGCGCATAGTAGGCGCACTTGCCGGAATTGGTCATCAGCGCCCCGGCGTCGAACGGCAGGATACGCGTCGCATAGGCGCAAGCGTCGACAATAAGACGCACGCCGGCCGCCTCCAAGCGCGCCCGCCAGTTCCGCGCCTCCAATTCGGCCACGACCGACCGATTTGTGTTGATCCAGACGCCAACGCGGAACGGTTCCCCGTCGATTTGCTCGATCAGCCCGGCAAATTCGGCAATCGAGAAATGCGGCGTGCCGAGCGAGACCGCCGCGAGCGGCTCGCCGTCAGCGACGGTGGACAGGCTTGCCGCCGCTTCAACCAGCATGTCGGCTTCTATCCGCACGACGCGCTCGGGCGGTTGCCCTTGAAACGCCGCCTCCCGCGTCGCCGCCTCCGGGGTCAGGCCGATAGCGTGAAACATCGCCAACGCGCCGGCGGAAGCCGCCGCCGCGCCCAGCGCCTTCAGATCATCCTCGCGCGTCGTCTCAGGCAGGCCCTGGATGGCCGGCAACGGTAAGCCCAGCCGGCCCACGATATGACCCACGGCGACCGCGACCTCCCGCGCGCGCCACCCCTTCGGCGTCGAGACGATCTCGACAAGCGCGCGGGCGCGCCGGTTTTCAATCAGATGCAGCCCGAAGGCCGGGGCGCGGCCGGCAATCGCGCAGCAAAGATCGATGAAGTCGCCATAACGCTCGGTGCGGGCGCCCAGCACCGAATTGGCGAATATGATCGCATTGCTCTCGCCCCAGGCGATCTGGGCGCCGAAGCGTGGGCGAAACCGCGTCTGATAGGGCGCGCAGGTGAAGGTCGGTTCGGCGCCCAGTTCGACGTGCGCGCGCATCAGTCGCTCAGCCGCCCGCGCGGTGTCCTCGTCGCCGCGGAACGTGCCTGGGTTGGTCAGATCAATCGAGCCAACGTTAAGTGTGGTGGGGACAGCGACTTCGCCGCCAAGCGCCACGAGCCGCTCGACGAAATCGAGGCTCGCGCGACCAAGGTAGAGGCAGCCGTCGACATGCGCGGCCTCGATGTCGAGAAGCTCCTTTGCCCCGACGGCCTCGGCGAAGCGAACAATCAGTCGCATCGCAAAGGCGGCCCCCTCCCCACGCGCGCCGGCGAGCAGACGGTTGTCGAGATCTGAAAGGCGTAGCGGCATGCCTCGGTGTCCTCGAGCCTTATCGTTGATTGTCACGGCGAGGATCAGCGCCTCGCGGAGCGTCGGCCTCCAGGCCGACGTTGGGGTTGATACATGAGCAGGCCGAGCGGCGCCCCAAAAGGTCGGCGTGGACCCCGACCCTCCGGCTTGGCTCGTCACGGACGGGCTTTCTGCGGGACCCACTTTTTTGCACTTTTCGCTGCGTGGTAGGTCAGCGCCATGGAGATACAGAGGCTCAAAGCCTTCTCGTCCATCGCAGCGTCGACGTCTAACAGGATCGCTCGATCGCCCGCATATTCAAATACATCGGGGAACAGATCCCGAAACGTCGAGAGCAGCGTCGTCTTGCAATTGAAATAAACGGCCGCGTGGCTCGGACGCGCTTTGGACCAACCCAGGCGAATCGTACTGCCGCTGCCTGAAGCTTCGGTCAAATAAGCGGGTTCGCCCCACTTCAACGTTTCCACCAGCGGCCCGACGACTTCCGTTTCGCGCGCAACCGTGAGGATCAAACTTCTCACGCGTTCGAGGCGCCTGCACACCGGCGCCGGGAATTCGCGAAAGGCGGCCGCCACCTCGGTTGGCATGGCGTTAGGCGTTGTCACGGTCAGGCGCCCTGTTCCGAAGACAGAAAACGTTGACCACGGCTTAACCTCGCTCAAGCCCGCCTGGTCAATGCCAACGCCGCGAAATAGGCGACGCCTGACAGCGCGGCGATCCAGAAGCTCGCGGGCCAGTCCGTGTAGAACGACAACGTCAGCCCGCCCCAGGCTTCGGCCAGCGCCAGGGCGGCCGCGCAAGCAACGCCCGTCGCGACGCCGCTTGCGAGCGTCCGCGCCACCGCGCCCGGCCCAACCATCAAGGCGAAGACCAGCAGCACGCCAACGATCTGCGCGCTCTCCGCCACGGCGATCGCGACGATCACGAGAAACCCGATGGACAGCGCGCGCATAGGCAGTCCTCGCGCTTCCGCCAGCTCCGCCTGCAGGCTCGCGAAGATCAGCGGCCGCGAGATGAAGGCGAGCGCGATCAGGCTGGCGGCGGCGAGGACGGCGAGCGTGCGCAGCGCCTTCACGTCGACGCCGAGCACGTTGCCGAAAAGCAGCGCCGTCGCCTGGGTCGCGGCGGAGGTGTAGAAATGCAGGAACAGCAGACCGAGACCGAGCGCCAGCGACAGCGTCATGCCGATGGCGACATCGCGCTCCGACCATTTCTCGCCGAACAAACCCATCAGCAGTCCGGCAAGTGCGGAAAACGCTACGAGCCCAGCGAGCGGCGAAACGCCCAACAGCGCCGCACCCGTCGCCCCGGTGAAGCCGACGTGCGAGAGCGCGTGTCCGGCAAAAGTCTGGCCGCGCAGCACCAGGAAATAGCCGACCGCGCCGGACAGCACCGCCGCGACGCCCGACGCCGCGAAGGCCGTGCGCATGAAATCATATTCAAACAAGCGCCGCGCCCCTCGGACCGCGCGCGTCCCGCGCGCTCTTTGGGTTGCGACGTCGGCAAAGAGCGCGCGGGACGCGCGCGGTCCCACGGCGGCTCTCACCCATGCGCGTGATCATGCGCATGCTCATGCCCCTCGTGCCGATGCGCCTCACGATCGACCTCGACGCCGCCGGCCATCACGAACACCCGATCGCGCACCCGCACCACCTCGATCTCCGCGCCATAGAGCCGCGACAACGTCTCGCTGGTGACGACTTCATCGACGTGTCCCAGCACCGCCGCGCCGCCGCCGAGATAGAGCACGCGGTCAATCGCGGTGACGAGCGGATTCAGCTCATGCGCGCTGAACACCACGGCGATGTTCAGCTCTCGGCAGAGCCGCGCGACGATCTCCACCACCGCCCCCTGATGCGCGGGATCTAGCGAGATCAGCGGCTCGTCGAGCAACAGCAGTTTTGGGCGGCCAAGCAGCGCCTGGCTCAGCAACAACCGCTGCCGCTCGCCGCCGGAAAGCTCGGCGATCGGCCGCTTCGAAAGCGCACTCGCGCCGACCTGATCCAGCGCCCAATCGATCTCGCGCCGCGTTTCCTTGTCGAGGCGGCTAGAATCCGAAGCGCGTCCCCATCGCCGCGCTCGCCACGACCGCATAGCCGGAAAGCTTTGTGGCCAGGATCGCGCCGCGATTCTGCGGCATGTAGCCGACCGGTGCGCTTCCGCGCGACACCGGCGCGCCCAGCACGCGGATCGACCCCGAGGCCACCGGCGTCAGCCCGAGCGCGGCGCGCATCAGCGTCGTCTTGCCCGCGCCGTTGGCGCCGAGCATGCCTACGAATTCGCCCTCGCGAATAGCAAAACTCGCCGCGTTGAGAATCGCCCGTCCGCCGAGGCGGACGGTGACGTTGTCAAACTCCAGTGCGTTCAATTGATCGGGGTTCCCAAAGCCTTGTCGAGCGCGTCGAGTTCGCCCGCCACCCAGTCCTGATAGCGCGTATCCGCCGGCTCGGTCTCGGTGACGCCGACGACCGGGATTTTATTCTCCTTCGCCAGCGCCACAAGCTTCTCCACCGCCGGCTCGCTGGCCTGCGAATTATAAAGCATCGCGCGCACCTTGTGTCCCTTGAGATCGCTTTCAAAACCAGCGACGTCAGAGGGCGAAGGCTCGGTATCGTTCATCACCGCGAGCGCGAATTTCTGTTCGCGCACATCGAGGCCAATCGCTTGCGCCGCGTAGCCGAACACCGGCTCCGAGGCCGCCACAGGCATGCTGGCGTAGCGCTTGTGCATGTCGGCGATCTTGCTCTCAACCGGCTGCATCGAGGCGCGGAAATCCGCGGCGTTTTTCTTGTACGCTGCGGCGTGGGCGGGGTCGATCGACGCTAGCGTCGCTGCAAGCGTATCCGCCGCTTTCTCGATTGTCGCCGGCGCGTACCAGAGATGCGGATTGGCGCCCGGCTTGGCGCCGATGAGATCGCCAACCACGATCACTTTGCGGGCGGGCTGCTTGGAGGCCGACGAGCAGTTTTTGCATCCACGGGTCGTAGTCGGCGCCATTGGCGATGGCGATCTTCGCGACGGCGATCGCCTTGGCGGTCTCCGGGCTTGCCTCGAACAGGTGCGGATCCTGGTCGGGGTTGGAGAGAATGCTGGTGACCTCGACATTGGCGCCGCCAATCTGCTTGGCGAGGTCGCCATAGAAATTCTCTGCCGCGACGATTTTGACCGGGTCGGCGAAGGCGGCTGAAGCGGCGAGAGTGGCGACGGCGAACGAAAGCGCGATAGTCTTCATGTTCGAGCTCCCCAACAAATGGCGAAATGAGTGTTATGTTATAACATACGCCGATGCAAGACTTTTTTTGGCGAAATGTAAGCGAGGGCCGCCGCTGTAGCCGCGATCTCCAGATCGCGGTCTCGCCGCGATCGAAGCTTTCCCGGCAGAGCGCCGATCTCGGAAAGGCCGCGATCTGGAGATCGCGGCTACAGCGCCCGGGGTTTTATGTTAGGTAGTGGCATGGACGGTCATCTCGGAAACGCATTGGATTGGAGCGGCCAGGTTCGCCAAGCGTGCGCGCGGCAGGGCTTGCAACTGACGGCGTCGCGCGCCGCGGTCGTCGATATCCTCTCGCAGGCGCCGGCGCCGCTCGGCGCCTATGCAATCATCGAAGCGCTAGGAAAGCGCGAGCAGAAGACAGTAGCGCCGCCGACCGTCTATCGCGCCCTCGATTTCCTCATCGAGCACGGCTTCCTGCATCGCATCGAGAGCCGAAACACCTTCGCGCCTTGCGCGCATTTCGGGCACGCGCATCAGGGCGTCATGCTGAATTGCGAGAAATGCGGACGAAGCGTCGAGATTGAGGACGAAGGTCTGAGCGAGGCGGTCGATCGCGTGGCGCGGTCCGTCGGCTTTGCCCCGCATCGCGGGATGATCGAAGTGGCGGGCGTTTGCGGCGAATGCGCCGCCGCGGCGTAGAGCGTCCTCTACGGAGGGTCGGCGTCCACGCCGACCTTCTTGGCCACGCGCCGCCCGCCTTGGAGAGCGTCCGCTAGCGCCCTTTTCGTAAACTCTCCGGCTTATGCGCGGCCTCGGCCCCTGTTTTGTCGGAACGCACGACATATTCCGGGTGACTTGGCGAAGCGGCCACTTTGTGCTGTTTGATTTTCATCGGCGAGGTCGCCTTTTTCACGACCGTTCCCTTGCTATGGCCACCGCTCGAGTCCCATTCGACCTTGTCGCCGGACTTCAGATTTTTCACCATCGGACTGGTTCTCCTCGCGTTAAACGCGTGGCGCGGCCAGGGGTTTCCCGCATCTGCCGCGGGCGTCGTTCGAGCGTGTCGCGCGAGCCGCAATCACGGCACTCCCGCGTGCGGAGCGTCGACGGTTGCAATCTCGATGCGGCCTTTGGGCGGAGCGGTGGGGTCCACGAAGAGGTTCGGCGCTGTCAGCATGAACAACGTCTTGCCGTCTGGGCCGCCCAGCATACAGGCGTAACAAACCTGGCTGGTTGTAACGACGTCCAACACTTCGCCGCCCTCCGCGATGCGGAAACATTCGGGCGCCGTAGGGTTCGCGACCCAGATGGCGCCGGACGGCGTCGAGCGCGATCCCGTCGGCCGCCCGCGGCGCCGTCGAGGCCCACACCCGTCGGTTGCTAAGCGAGCCGTCGGGCGCGATGTCGAAGGCGGTGAGACGACCGCCGAGCGTCTCTGCGATGACGAGCGTCTTGCCGTCCGGCGTGATGACGGTCCCGTTCGGGAAGTGCAAGTCATCGGCGACGACGGTTACGGCGCCGTTGGGCGAGATGAGCGCGAGTTTGGCGGTCGGATGATCGGCGAGGACGCTGGCGCGACCGCGCGAGACGAATGCCGCGTGCAGATCGAAACCGAAATTGCCGACATAGGCGCGTCCCTTCGCGTCGACCACCATATCGTTGCAATGAAACGCCGCGACCTCCGCCAGGTCTGCATGCAAGCTGATATCGCCTGAAGGAGAGCGGCGCAGAACGCGCCTGCTCGTCATTGCTACAATCAGCATGGCGCCGTCTGGCGTCCAACCGAGGCCCGAAGGTTGATCGTCGATTTTGAACTCCAGCCGCAGATCGCCGCCGAGCGTAAGCGAGTTGACGGTTTTGGCGTAAAAGTCGCTGAACCAGAGCCGGCCCTCGCGCCAGCGCGGCGCTTCCCCGAAATAGACGCCATCGAACAGCGTTTTCGCGGTCAGTTGCATGGTGTTCCCCCCGGACTCGAAATATTCAATAAGCGCAAATCGGAGCGTCGGCGTCCACGCCGACGTTGCTGCGTCACGTCGTCAGCGTGGACGCTGACGCTCCGAAGCTGGCTGCCTCTTGGGACCGAGGGCGTCGCAACCCAAAGAGCGCGCGAGACGCGCGCGGTCCCAGGGACGCGCTCACCGCTTCGGCCGGGCTGCCAATATCGCCGGCGCCTCCAGGCTTCGCTTGATCGCCGCGATGAAACTGGCGGCGGCTCGGCCGTCAACGGCGCGGTGGTCGAACGAGGAGGAGAGGTTCATCATCTTCCGTACGACAATGGCGCCGTCGCGGACGATCGCGCGATCCACGATCTTGCCGACGCCGACGATCGCCACCTCCGGCGGGTTGATGATCGGCGTCGAGACGATGCCGCCGAGCGCGCCGAGGCTGGTCACGGTGATGGTCGAGCCGACGAGTTCTTCAGGCAAAGCCTTGCCTGATCGCGCGGCTTCGCTGAGGCGCGCGATCTCCGCCCCTAGCCGCCAGACGTCGAGCCGGTCGGCGTCGTGTATCACCGGGACCATCAGGCCGCGCTCGGTGTCTGTCGCGACGCCGAGATGCGTCTCGCCGAACTTGCGAAGCACATTCTCGGCGGCGAGGAAGTGGGCGTTGACTTGCCCGTGTTGCGCGAGCGCGACAATCATCGCGCGGATGATGAGCGGCAACGGCGTCAGCCGCGCGGAGCCTTCTGCCCTTTGATTGAGCCGCGCGCGCAAAGCTTCGAGTTCGGTGACGTCGACTTCGTCGACATAGGTGAAATGCGGGATGTTGCGTTTGGCTTCGAGCATCCGCTCGGCGATGCGCCGGCGGAGGCCGATGATCTTGATGTCTTCGAAGGGCCCCGAGGGCGGGGCGGCGGCGGTCGGAGCCTGCGGCTTTGCGCGGCCCGCGAGTAGGAGGTGATCAAGATCAGCGTGAAGCACGCGGCCGTCCGGCCCGGAGCCGACGACCGTCGTCAGATCGATTTCCAGCGCTTTGGCTCGCGCGCGTACTGCTGGTGCGGCGAGCGCCTTGCGACGGCCTTCCCTGTAGCCGCGGTCGTTGACCGCGGTCTCTCGGCGATCGTCGCTTCCGAGAGTGGCGATCGCACGACCACCGCGGTCAACGACCGCGGCTACAGGCGCGGGCGCCTTCTCCGGCTCCCCCTCGACCTCGAACTCCGCGAGCTCAGACCCCACCGCTGCGCGATCGCCCTCGGCGCCGTGCAGCGCCGCGATGCGGCCATCGACCGGCGCAGTGATCTCGACCGTCGCCTTGTCGGTCATCACGTCGACGAGCGGCGCATTCTCCTGCACGGCCTCGCCAACAGCCACATGCCACTTGACGATCTCGACCTCGGCCGTGCCCTCGCCGACGTCAGGCAGTTTGAAGACGAAGCGGCTCATCTCACGCCGCCATGATCTTGCGGATCGCGTCGCCGACGCGCAGCGGTCCGGGAAAATACTCCCACTCGAACTCGCGCGGATACGGCGTGTCCCAGCCCGTGACGCGCAGGATCGGCGCCTCCAGATGGTGGAAGCAGCGCTCCTGCACCAGGGCCGAAAGCTCGGCGCCGAAGCCGGAGGTGCGCGTCGCCTCGTGCACGATCAGGCAACGCCCGGTCTTCTCCACCGACGCCGTGATCGCGTCGATGTCGAGCGGCGCGATGGTGCGCAGGTCGATGATCTCAGCATCAACCTCCGTCTCCGCAGTCGCGGCGAGCGCTACATGCACCATGGTCCCGTAGGCCAAAATCGTCAGCGCTTCGCCCTCGCGGACGATCGCCGCTTGGCCGAGCGGGATCGAGTAGTAACCGGCGGGAACATCGCCCGCGGGATGTTTCGCCCAGGTCTCGGCAGGGCGCTCGTAGTGGCCGTCGAAGGGCCCGGTGTAGAGGCGCTTCGGCTCGAAGAACAACACGGGGTCGTCGTCCTCGATCGCGGCAATCAAGAGCCCTTTGGCGTCGTACGGATTGGACGGGATCACGGTCTTCAGGCCGCAGACGTGGCTGAACAGCCCCTCGGGACTTTGGCTGTGCGTCTGGCCGCCGAAAATGCCGCCGCCGTACGGCGCGCGCACGGTGATTGGGGCGTTGAACTCGCCGCCCGAGCGATATCTGAGCCGCGCCGCTTCTGAGACGAGCTGATCGAAGGCGGGGTAGATGTAATCGGCGAACTGGCACTCGACGATCGGCCTCAGGCCATAGGCGCCCATGCCGATCGCCACGCCGATCTGGCCGCCCTCGGAGATCGGCGCGTCGAACACGCGGGTCTCGCCATAGCGCTGCTGCAAGCCCTCGGTGACGCGGAACACGCCGCCGAAGAAGCCGACATCCTCGCCGAAGACGAGCACGTTCGGATCTTTGGCCAGCATCACGTCGATGGCGGAATTGAGCGCCTGCACCATGTTCATCGCGCTCATGGCTTGCGGCTCATCAGAGAGGCGAGTTCGGCTTGTTGCTCGCGCAGGTTCCAGGGCATCTCCTTGAAGACATCCTCGAACATGGTGGCGGGGTCGTGATAGGGCCCGCCGCCGTGCACGCCGAGCCGTTGGGCTTTCTTGTTGGCCTCATCGACCTGGCGCTCGGTTTCCTCGGTGAGCGCGGCGTGGCGGGCTTCGTCCCATTCGCCCGAGGCGATCAGATGCGTCTTCAGCCGCACGATCGGATCACCGAGCGGCCAGCGCTCGTATTCGTCGCCGGCGCGATAGCGGGCGGGGTCGTCGCTGGTCGAATGCGCGGCGGCGCGATAGGTGAAATGCTCGATCAAGGTCGGCCCGTGGTTGCCGCGCGCGCGCTCGGCCGCCCAGCGGGAGACGGCGTAGACGGCGAGAAAATCATTGCTGTCGACCCGCACGCCGGCAATCCCGTAGCCGATCGCGCGCGAGGCGAAGGTCGTTTCGTCGCCGCCGGCGACGCTTTGCGCCGACGAAATCGCCCATTGATTGTTGACGAGGTTGAGGATCACCGGCGCGCGATAGACCGAGGCGAAGGCGAGCGCGTGGTGAAAGTCGCCCTCGGACGAGGCGCCTTCGCCGATCCAGCCCGAGGCGATCTTGCTGTCGCGCTTGTAGGCGGAGGCCATCGCCCAGCCGACGGCTTGCGGGTATTGGGTGCCGAGATTGCCGGATTGGGAGAAGATAGCCGGCCTCTCGCGCGGAATACATCACCGGCATCTGCCGGCCTTTGGTGCGGTCGAGCGAGTTGGCGTAGATCTGCGCCATCATTTCGAGGATCGGCCAGTCGCGGGCGATCAGGATGCCCTGCTGGCGATAGGTCGCGAAGCACATGTCGTCGCGGTTGAGGGCGAACACCTGGCCGATCGCGGCGGCCTCCTCGCCGGTGCATTTCATGTAGAACGGCGTCTTGCCCTGGCGCTGCGCCTTGAACATGCGGTCATCGAAGGCTCGGGTGAGCAGCATCGCCCGCAGAGCTTTGATCAGGGTCGGGGCGTCGAGTGTGAGGCGCCCACGGGCCGTGGGCGCGGCCGTCGGCGTCGAGCACGCGCACCATGCCGTAGGCGAGATCGCGGATTTTTGCCGCGGGAGCATCGACGGGCGGACGCGGGGTGTCGCCGACGGCGGCCAGGTTGAGATAGGCGAAGTCCGGCGCGTCGCCAGGGCGGAAGCGCGCGGCGGGGATGTGGAGGGAGAGCGCCGAGGCTTGGGTCACGGGGCGGTAATCCTGCAAGAGGAGGGGACACTATCCCCGGCGCGGTGGTGACGCCAACCCTCGGAGCGTCGGCGTCCACGCCGACGAAGCTACGTGCGCCGCGTCGTCGGCGTGGACGCCGACGCTCCGAGGGCTTGCACTGCTGAATACCCAGGAGTCTGCGGTTTTCGACAAACCAGCCGTCACCGGGTTGTTCTCGATATATGCGCGCACACGCTCGAAATGTGTCTCATCCCTGATGAAGCGATCGAAATAGTTGCGCTGCCAGAAAGCGCCATCGCTGCCGAGGATCACGTTGATGCGGCGCGCGGAAAAACTCTTCCAACCTCGCACGACGTCGCAAAGTCGAAATCCTTCGCGGAACGTCGTGAGCACATGGACGTGGTTGGGCATTACGACGAAGGCGTGCATGTCATGGGTCCGCTCGCAGCCATGAACAAGTCCTTCGCGCATGATCTCCGCGAAATCAGGTCGAGCGAGCCAACAAGCGCCGGCTCCGGCGTCGAGAGCCGCTTCGATGCGTCGACGATAAGCGGAGCGGCATCTCATCCGAACGCGTCAGCGCGACGTGTTCGGGAAGAGAATTGTGCAGCCGGAAGGTCACAAATTGAGGCAGCTCCGGCGTATCGAAATGCGGTAGGCCGCGTGGCCGATACCAGCCCTTATGCGCTTGAGTTGTGATCACGACCGAGATTTGCACAGTGGAGCGTCGGCGTCCACGCCGACGTTGCGGTGTGTAGCCTCGTCGGCGTGGACGCCGACGCTCCGATAGGCGCGAGCTTTGAACCCTTACTTCGCTCGATGCTTTATGCGCTTGTGTAACAACGTTGGATTAACTTACCTCGAGACTGTCGCCGCACCGCCTCCGCGGCTTCGGCACCGAAGACCTCGCCCAAAACTTCCAAGGCTGGACGGGCCTCGCGGAAATCTTCGGCCGTCCATTCGGGGTTCTCGTCGTCCGGCCTCGACGCTGCGTCATGTTTTCGAGTGATCATATCGTCTTGCCTTTCGGTCTTTCGCAGCGCGGAAATGTCTCTCCTCCCCTTCCACCCCGCCGCCCCCCTCCCTACATTCCATTCAAAGCCGCGTGATCCGCGGCGATTCGTCGGACGGCGCCGTGGTCGCTTCGGGACCTGTGCGCCGGGCCAGAGGGGAAGTCGCACATGAACCTAGAGAAATACACAGAACGCGCGCGGGGCTTCATCCAGTCCGCGCAACAACTCGCGGTCCGCGAGAACCATCAGCAATTCACGCCCGAGCATCTTCTCAAAGTGCTGCTCGACGACGAGCAGGGCCTTTGCGCCGGCCTGATCGACAAAGCCGGCGGGCGCTCCAAGGACGCGCTCGCGCAGGTCGAGGCGGCGCTGAAGAAAGTGCCGAAGGTGCAGGGCTCGGGCGCGGGCCAGCTATACCTCGCCCCAACCACGGCGCGCCTGTTCGACAACGCGGAAAAACTCGCCGAGAAGGCGAAGGATTCCTTCGTCACCGTCGAGCGGCTGCTGGTCGCGCTCGCGCTTGGAGAAGGGCGCGGAGAGCGCGAAGATTCTCGTCAACGCCGGCGTCACGCCGCAGACGCTCAACGCCGCCATCAACGATATCCGCAAGGGCCGCACCGCCGACTCGGCCAGCGCCGAGAACGCTTATGACGCGCTGAAGAAATACACCCGCGACCTCACCGAGGCCGCCCGGAACGGCAAGCTCGACCCGGTTATCGGCCGCGACGAGGAAATCCGCCGCACCATGCAGGTGCTCTCCCGCCGCACCAAGAACAACCCCGTGCTGATCGGCGAGCCCGGCGTCGGCAAGACCGCCATCGTCGAGGGTCTGGCGCTGCGCATCGTCAACGGCGACGTGCCGGAGTCGATCCGCGACAAGCGGCTGCTTTCGCTCGACATGGGCGCGCTGATCGCCGGCGCCAAATATCGCGGCGAGTTCGAGGAGCGGCTGAAGGCCGTGCTCTCCGAGACCACCGCGGCCGAGGGCGGGATCATCCTGTTCATCGACGAGATGCACACCCTGGTCGGCGCCGGCAAGGCGGACGGCGCAATGGACGCCTCCAATCTGCTGAAGCCGGCGCTGGCGCGCGGCGAACTGCACTGCATCGGCGCCACCACGCTCGATGAATATCGCAAGCACGTCGAGAAGGACGCGGCGCTCGCTCGGCGATTCCAGCCGGTGTTCGTCAGCCAGCCGACGGTCGAGGACACGATCTCGATCCTGCGCGGCTTGAAGGATAGGTACGAGGTTCATCACGGCGTCCACATCACCGACGCCGCGATCGTCGCCGCGGCGGTGTTGTCTAACCGCTACATCGCCGACCGCTTCCTGCCGGATAAGGCGATCGACCTGATCGACGAGGCGGCCTCGCGTCAGCGCATGCAGGTCGATTTCGAAGCCCGAAGAGCTCGACGAACTCGACCGCCGCATCGTGCAGCTGAAGATCGAGCAGGAGGCGCTGCGCAAGGAGACGGACGCGGCTTCTCGCGAGCGGCTCACAAAGCTTTCGGCCGAACTCGGCGACTTGCAGGAGAAGTCCGACTCGCTGACCCAGCGCTGGAAGGCGGAGAAGGACAAGGTCGGCGCCGCGCAGAAGCTGAAGGAAGAGCTCGAAAACGCCCGCAACGCGCTCGCGCAGGCGCAGCGCAAGGGCGACTACGCGGAGGCCGGCAAGCTGACCTATGGCGTGATCCCCGATCTCGAGAAGAAGCTCGCCGATACCGAAGCCGGACACAACGTGGCGCTGGTCGACGAGGCGGTGACGCCCGACGATGTCGCGCAGATCGTCTCGCGCTGGACCGGCGTGCCCGTCGACAAGATGCTCGAAGGCGAGCGCGACAAGCTGCTCAAGATGGAGATCGAACTCGCCAGGCGCGTCGTCGGCCAGGCGGAGGCTGTCACGGCGGTATCGACGGCCGTGCGGCGAGCGCGCGCGGGGCTGCAGGATCCGAACCGGCCGATCGGCTCGTTCATGTTCCTGGGGCCGACCGGCGTCGGCAAGACCGAGCTGACGAAGGCGCTGGCGTCGTTCCTGTTCGACGATGATCAGGCGCTCGTGCGCATCGACATGTCCGAGTACATGGAGAAGCACTCGGTCGCCCGTCTGATCGGCGCCCCTCCGGGCTATGTCGGCTACGACGAAGGCGGGGCGCTGACCGAGGCGGTGCGCCGCCGGCCCTATCAGGTCGTGCTGTTCGACGAGGTCGAGAAGGCGCATCCGGACGTGTTCAATGTCCTGCTGCAGGTGCTCGATGACGGGCGGCTGACGGACGGGCAGGGGCGCACGGTCGACTTCCGCAACGTGCTGATCGTGATGACGTCCAACCTTGGCTCCGACTATCTGGTCAACCAGCCGGAGGGCGAAGACACCAAGACGGTCGAGCGCGAGGTGATGAACGTCGTGCGCGGCCACTTCCGGCCTGAGTTCTTGAACCGCGTCGATGAGATCATCCTGTTCCACCGGCTGCGGCGCGAGGATATGGGGGCGATCGTCGATATCCAGTTCAAGCGGCTTGCCAAGCTGTTGGAGGACCGCAAGATCGAGCTGGCGCTAGATCCGAAGGGCCGCCAGTGGCTCGCCGATAAGGGCTACGATCCCGCTTATGGCGCGCGTCCGTTGAAGCGCGTCATCCAGAAATGGGTGCAGGATCCGCTCGCGCAAGCGCTGCTCGCCGGCGAAATTGGCGACGGGCAGACGGTGAAGATCGCCGCCGATCGTGGCCGGTTGACGATCGACGGCAAGCCGATCGGGGCGGAGCCCGTCGAGGCGCCGCACCAAGTCGCCGACGGTCGTGCCGCTTCACGAAAGGCGCTTGAACTGATCAATGCCGACCCGGCCTTGAAACGGCCGGGTCGGCAAGCTAGGGGCCGTCATTGCGAGCGAAGCGAAGCCATCCAGCCTCTCCGCGATGCCTGGGTTTGGCGTCGCAACGGAGGCGGCTCGGTGGGATGCCGAGGCGCCCGGCCCTGGCGCTGGATGGCTTCGCTTCGCTCGCAATGACGTAGGTTGGGCGCGGCTGTTCGACGTTGGAGCTAGCGGACTATGAATGGCTTTCTCGGCGGTTCGATCCCTGCCGTCGTGGTGCGGCTGCTCGTCGTATCCTTCGTCGTCGGCTTGCTGCTGGCGATGTTCGGTTTCGACCCGGAGACGATCTACGACCGCTTCGTCGCGATGGTTGATCACATCATCGAGTTCGGCCTGGTCGATCTGCGGCATTTCGGGCGGATCTTGCTCACCGGCGCAATGGTCGTCATCCCGGTCTGGTTTGTCCTGCGGTTGATGGACACGAAGCGGGCGCGGTAGAGCCCGCTGTTATATGGTTGAATCGTGCAGCGTGCAACCACGTGCCGGCGAGCGTCGGCCTCCAGGCCGACGTTCGGGGTTGATGCGTAAGCCGGCCGAGTCTGGGCCGCCAGAATGGTCGGCGTGGACGCCGACCCTCCGTCAGAGCTCTCTACTGCGCCGAGGCGTCGAACTCGCAGGCTTGATGCGAAACCAGATAATCGCGAACGTCCTGGCCGCCGCTAGCCAACGCTTTCGAGAACCAATCCTTGGCCTGATCACAGTCCTCTGCGACCCCCGCGCCGCGCGCGTACAAATACCCCAGATTGGCCATTCCCCAGGAGAAGCCTTGTTTGGCCGCGCGTGAGTACCAATTGAACGCCTCGGCGAAATCCTGCTGCACGCCCCAGCCGTTCTCGTAGAGGGCGCCGAGGCCGTTCTGCGCGGCCGGGTTGTCTTGAGTGGCGGCCGCTTTGTATGAGCGAAGCGCGGCGTCGTAGTCGACCGCAACGCCCCAACCATTCTTATACAGAGTCCCCAAGTTCGCGAGGCCCCAGCCGTAACCCTGATCGGCTGATTTGCGAAACCATTGCAGCGCCTGCGCATAGTCCCGCTCGACGCCGAGCCCGTTCTGATAAAGCAATCCGAGCCCATTTTGGCCGAGCGGGTTGCCCTGATCGGCGGCTTTCTGAAACCAGCGCCGGGCCAACCCATAGTCGCGCGCGACTCCGAGACCACGTCGATAGAACTCGCCCAAGTTGCCCTCGGCCCAGGGATCGCCAGGACCCTCGGCCAGCTCCGAATAAATCCGGAACGCGTCCTCATAGTGGCCGCGGTCGTATTCCGCGTTGGCGTCTTCCAGGGTTGGGGCGACGACTGTCGGCGAAGGCATCGGCGCGGCGCCCGGTATGCAGATCGGGTGAGCGCCGACATAGTCTTTTATGTCCTGGGCGCCGCCCGCGGCAGCCTTGGCCAACCAAGACTTTGCCTGCTCGCAATTCTTAGCCGCGCCTTGGCCGTTGGCGTAAGCGTAGGCGAGGTTGGCCATGCCCCAACCATAACCCTGGTCCGCCGCCTTGCGAAACCATTCCATCGCTGTGACGTAGTTCTGAGGCGCGCCAAAGCCGTTTTCGTAAAGGACGCCGAGCCCGTTTTGTCCGATCGCGGCGCCTTGCGCGGCGGACTTTTCGAACCAACGAAACGCTAGCGCATAATCTGGCTTGACGCCGTCGCCGCGCAAATAAAGCTCGCCGAGCGCGCCCTGGGCCGCAGCGTTGTTTTGCTCAGCCGATTTCGTCAGCCATTGCACAGCGAGCGGCGCATTGCGCGGCGCTCCTCGACCATCGCGATAGAGCTGCCCAAGTTGTCGTTGCGCCTCTACGTCGCCGCTCTTGGCGATCGCGGAGAATAATCGAAAGGCCTTCTCATTGTGGCCAGCGTCGAGCTCGGCGTTGGCCTCTTTGAGCGTAGCCGGCGCCGCGGCGGCCGGTGTGCTTGCAACGCGCGGCGCCGGCGGCGGCGCGCTGTGAACAAACAAATAAGCTCCGCCGGCCACGACGACCGTTGCTAAAATGGCGACGACGAGGCCCGCGGCAACCGACGACATACCGCTCGCGGGCTTCGACCCCGCGGCCTTCGCTCGCGCCGGCTTGCTCTCGACGCCCACCGAATACACGCGGATCGGCTCGGCGATGTTCTTCAGCTTATTCATGCCGAGATCGTCGATCGATAGCGACAGACGGTTGCGGACTTGGCGATAGGCGTCCTCCGACAGGCAGATCGCGCCGGGCTTGGCGACCCCTTCCAACCGCGCCGCGATGTTGACCCCGTCGCCCATCAGGTCGCCGTCGGCTTCCTCGACGATGTCGCCGACATGGACGCCAATTCGGAACTGCAACTTCTGCTCGCGAGGCGTGGAGGCGTTGCGGTCGACCATGCCGCGCTGGATCTCGACCGCGCAGCGGGTCGCGTCAACGACGCTGCGAAACTCGACGATGAGGCCATCGCCGAGACGCTTCACGACGCGGCCCTTGTTGGCCAGGATGGTCGGATCCAGGAACTCGCTGCGCAGCGAGCGCAAGCGGGCCAGGGTGCGCTCCTCGTCCGCGCCGGCGAGACGACTGTAGCCGACGATATCGGCTGCCAAGATCGCCGCGAGCTTGCGGTTCTCCATCAAACTTTCCCTTGGCCTGACCGCCCTGCGCCCGTTACCGCTGGCCTCTCTCCGCGCGGGTTACGCCTGATTGCGGGCGGAAATGCAACAACGCGGCCAAGCGACCACGAACACACATCGTGATAGGGTTTATCTCATGCGCGTCTCTGAACCTGTCGTCATGGAAGCGTCATTGTAGAGGCGTTGGTTAATGCCGAATGGGATCGTGACCAAAATCCGGCAATGGCGCCGGAAATTGCGATGGTGGCTTGGTCGCGGCTGGAGCGCCGAGGATTTCGCTCAGCGTTACGGGAGCGGCGGCCGCGACGCATGGGGCTATCGCGGCGCTTCGAAACATGAGCGCCGCGCTCGAGTGGATCGTCTCCGTCCTTGCCTGATCGGTCGGTTCGCCAAAGCGCTGGAAGTGGGCTGCGCGCAAGGTTTTCTCACCGAACGCTTCGCGCGAGCGAGCGGACCGTGTGATCGCCTGCGACATCTCGGCGGAGGCAATTCTGGCAAGCGCGGGGCAGCGCGCTGCCGCATGTCGAATTTCGCGTCGCCGACATCCGCGCCGGCTTTCCCGATAATGGCTTCGATTTGTGCGTTTTCTCGGACGTGCTTTATTACCTGTCGCCGCGCGAGACCGACGCGGTGTTGGACGAAGCCGCACAAAAGACGACGGCGGGCGGGATATTGCTGATCGTCAACGAGTGGAGCGCCGGCGCGCGTGGATTGACGCCGCCGACTTATGCCTTCGGCAAACTCGACGGCGATCCTCGTTGGGAGCCGGGTTCGGCATCGCAAACGCCGTTTGGCGAGGGTGAATTGTCGATGAGGCTCTATTTCCGTCGGCCGCGAGAGACGTGAGCGGTCGCGCATTTTTGAAAGCCAAATTCGCCAAGAAGAAACTTTCGCTTGGCCGCTAACGTATAGGTGAATATCGGCGCTTACGCGCCCTGTCGGTGAAAAGGAGCCTCCGATGCGCAAGACTTTACAAGCCACCTCGATCATCGCGCTAATGGGTTTGCTGGGCGTCGGCCCGGCCCTCGCGGGAGGCGGCATGGGCGATGTGGACGCACACACGCGGGACATCAACCGGCTTTGCGACATGCAGCGCCGCGGCGAAATGGCGCCGTCTCCGAGCTTCTGCTTGCCGGAACTTCCCCCGGGCCCAGTCTACGACGACAGCCGCAGCCGGCATTAGAGCGACCGGCAATCCGAACGAAGCGCGCGTGTAGCCGCGGTCGTCGACCGCGGTGGGCGTGAGATTCGTCCCTATCCGGTAAATCCTCGATCACGGCGCCGCGCGGTCAGCGACCCATAGGCGCTAACCTAGGGCAATTTCCGATAATATTGAATAACTTGCCAGCATGTCATCCCCGCGAAAGCGGGGATCCAGGGGCCACACGACGTGCGCTTCGACGTGTTGGCCACACGACGTGCGGCAGCCCTGGATCCCCGCTTTCGCGGGGATGACACCAAGTCTTTGAAATAAATCGGCAATCTATAAGTTAGCGCCTATGGGTCAGCGACCGCGGCTACAGGGGCCGCGCGTCTTGGGCGAAAGCTCTCAGCAAACATCGCAGCATGAACGGACCTTAATCCAGGGGAAATCGCCCGCTCATGGGGCGCAACCATATTAGCGTCATCGAAAGCCCGGCAACAGCCGCCTTTTTGGAGACGCTAATGTCTAATCTAAAGCCTTCCTTCTCATCGCGCCGGCCGCTTTACGCATCCGCTGCGGCGCTGGCTATCGCCGCCACCGGCGTATTCGCCTATTCCATGCAGCCCGGCGCCACGGCCCGCGCGGGCGCTCTTGAGGCCCCCGCCTCCGCCGAGAACGCGGCGCCTTCTTTCGCCGACGTCGTATCTCATGTGAAGCCGGCCGTCGTTTCAGTCAAAGTGAACATCGAGGACGCCGCCGCGGAGGCCGGAGAGGACAACGAAAGTGAGGGCCTCGATCAGGTGCCGCCGGAGGCGCAGCAATTCTTCAAACGCTTTGGCGGTGGCGCGCCGAACTTCGGCAAGCCGATTGTCCGTCACGGCGTTGCGCTGGGCTCCGGCTTCATCATCTCCGCTGACGGCTATGTCGTCACCAACAATCATGTCGTCGACCACGGCAAGACCGTCACGGTCACGCTCGACAGCGGCAAAGAGGTGCAGCGCGAAGGTTGTTGGCGTCGACGCCAAGACCGACCTTGCGGTGCTGAAGATCACCGAGGCCGGCGACTATCCCTACGTGAAATTCGCCAAGTCGCTGCCGCGCATCGGCGATTGGGTGGTGGCGATCGGCAACCCGTTCGGCCTCGGCGGCACGGTGACCGCCGGCATCGTCTCGGCCGAAGGCCGCGACATCGGATCCGGGCCTTATGATCAGTTCATCCAGATCGACGCGCCGATCAACAAGGGCAATTCCGGCGGGCCGACCTTCAACCTCAAGGGCGAGGTCGTCGGCATCAACACGGCGATCTATTCGCCGTCCGGCGGCAGCGTCGGCCTCGGCTTCGCCATTCCCGGCGACACCGTCGATATGATCGTCGGCGAGCTCGAGCATGGCGGCGTCAAGCGCGGCTATCTCGGCGTGCAGATCCAGGCCGGTCAGCCCGGAGATCGCCGATGGCCTTGGCTTGAAGTCGGCCGACGGCGCGCTCGTCGCCGAGACGCAGCCCGAACACGCCGGCGGCGTCCGCGGGTCTAAAGTCTGGCGACGTCATCACCAAGCTGAATGGCGAGGCGGTGAAGTCGGCGAGCGATCTCACTCGCAAGGTCGGCGCGCTGCAACCCGATCAGAAGGCCGAGGTGACCTATATCCGCGGCGGCGAGGAAAAGACTGCGAGCGTCACGCTCGGCGCGCTCGGTCAGGAGAAAGTCGCGGCCGCTGACGAGGACAAGACGCAGTCGCATAGCGCGCTGACGCTCGGCGTGCAGCTCGCGCCGGCGGATGAACAAGGCAACGGTAAGGGCGTCGCGATCGTCAACGTCGATCCGAACGGCGAAGGCGCCGCCAAGGGTCTGAGCGCGGGCGACGTGATCCTCGAAGTCTCGGGCAAGGCGGTCAGCACGCCGCACCAGGTGAAAGCCGAGATCGAAGCCGCCAAGCACGACGGCAAGAAGGCGGTGGTGATGCTGGTGAAGACCGAGCAAGCCTCGCGCTTCGTCGCCTTCGCATTCCCGAAGGCGTAAGCGGATAGCCGGGCGCGTCCGTCGCGCCCGGCGCCGCTAGTGTAGCCGCGGTCGTTGACCGCGGTCTTTCAATGATCGAACTTTTCCGAAGTGACGATGGCGTAGAGAACGCGGTCCGCGTCTACACCGCCCGCGCCTCTCTGCGCCGCGCCAGATGGCGCCGCGCGGGCCACACGACTATGTGCGTTGCTATCCAACCAAACACCAGGCCAACCAAACCCACCGCCAACGCCTCAAACGTCGTCGGCACGGCCGGCTGAAAATCCAACCAGGCGCGGCTTGCGGTGGCCGAATCGAAGCTCTCGAAGAACCCGACAAGCCGGCGCACCGGCGCCCTGTCCGCATAGGCGGCGAGCGCGTCCTGCAACCGCGTGAGCCGGGCCTTGTCGTCGACCATCGCTTGCCCACGCTCGCGCGCCAGCGGGTCGGCGTTCTCATCCAGACGCCGGATAGCCTCTTCAGGCGCCAGGTTTTCGCTGTGCGCCTCCGCGTCGAAGGTCGCCACCACGCGCGATAGCTCATCCACTTCACCAGCAAGCCGCTGCCGGTATTGTTGGGCGAACTCCGGCCCCTGGGTGGCAAGGACTCCGCACAGCAGCCCGATGGCGAGCGCCAGCCGGCGCAGCAACATGTCCATCCGCTCTCCCGCCTCCGCATATGCAACGCGAGAACCGGCGAGAACCGGCGAGAGCCGGATTAACGGCGCCGCTCGCGTCGTTCCCTATGTCGTGTGCGGCCGGCTTATATCGCGGCGGGGGGCGAAGTGGCGAGTTTGCGGCCCTGGCCGGTGTTTCAGGCTTTTCAGGGTTGGCGCGCCGCCGATCTTGCGCCGGATGCGCTGGCGGGTCTGACCCTCGCCGCCATCGCAATTCCCGAACATATGGCGACGGCGCGGCTCGCGGGCTTAGGTCCAGAGATCGGCTTTCTCGCGCTGATCGCTGGCGCGGTCGGTTTCGCGATTTTGGCGCCAACAAGCGTATGGCCGTTGGCGCCGAATTCGACGATCGCGCCGATCTTCGCCGGCGCGCTGGCGCTGCTCGCGCCAGCGAACTCGGCGGCCTATTTGGGCGACGCAGCGCTGCTAGCCCTGCTGGTTGGCGTTACGCTGCTCATCGCCGGCGTGCTGCGGCTGGGCTTTGTCGCCGATCTGTTGTCCATCCCGGTGACGACTGGTTTTCTCGCGGGCATCGCCATCCACATCCTGTACTCGCAATTGCCGTCGTTGATGGGCGTGCCCGCGCCAGGTGGTCCCACGCCGGTCGGCTTGTGGACGCTGGCGCGCGAGATCAACGCCGCCAATCCGCTTACCTTGGCGCTTGGTTTTGGCGTTACCGCCAGCATGTTGATTGGCGAAAAACTCGCGCCGCGATTTCCGAGCGCGCTCGTTGCGATCGCGCTGGCGACAGCGATCACGGTCGGCTTCGGGCTCGAATCGAGGGGCGTCGCAACGCTCGGCGTTATCTCGGGCGCCGCGTTGCATCTCTCGACGCCGCCTGTTTCCTACTCGGCTTTGCGCCAGCTTCTGGGCCTCGCGATCATCGTGTCGGTCGTCGTGATGGTGCAGACGGCGGCCACGACGCGCGGCTTTGTCTCCGATCCCGAGCGCGGGCCGGACGTCAATCGCGACTTCATCGGCGTCGGCGCCGCCAATCTGCTGGCCGGATTTCTCGGCGCCTTTCCCGTCAACACGAGTCCGCCGCGGACCGCTGTTGTCGCTCAGACAGGCGGCCGCTCGCAATTCGGCGGACTGGTCTCGGCTGCGTTGGCGCTGGGGCTTGCGGTGTTTGGCGGTGGCCTGCTCGCGCGCGTTCCGCATGCGGCGCTTGCAGGCGTGCTGCTGTTCGTGGCGCTTCGCATCGTGCGGGTCGGCGTGATGGCCGAGGTCCTGCGACGCTCGCCGGCCGAGTTCCTGTTGATCCTGATAACGCTCGTCGCGATAGTCGCGCTACCAATCGAACAGGGCGTCAGCGTTGGCATCGGCTTGTCGGTCCTGCATGGGCTATGGACGGTCACGCGCGCTAAAGTCGTGGAGTTCGAGCGGCTGCCCGGCACGTCGATCTGGTGGCCGAAGTCCGACAAGGTTCAGGGCGAAACGGTCGCTGGCGTGCGGGTCGTCGGGCTTCAGGCGCCGCTGTCGTTTCTCAACGCTTACGATCTCCAGAGCGCGCTCGCAAAGCTCACCGACCAGGCGCTGCTCGTCATCGAGGCCAACGCCATCGTCGAGCTTGATTATACAGGCGCCAAAATCCTCGGCGAGGCGATTGCGCGCTTGCAAGCGTTGGGAATCAAGGTCGCGGTGGCGCGGCTCGAGTCGGTTCGCGCACAGCGGGGTTTTGAGCGACAGGGGTTGACGGCGTTGATTGGCGAAGCACGGATTTTTCATAGTGTCGAGGAGGCCGTCCGGGCTTTGGGAACGGGCGAAAGCTGACGCCATTTTGTCCTGGCGCCGGGAAGCGGTAACTTGCGGGCAAGGGGAGATCATCATGGCCGATTTCACGGGCTTCGCCGCGCATGATCTCGCTGTTGGCGAAGCCACGATTTTCGCGCGCGTTGGCGGCTCAGGGCCGCCGCTGCTGCTGCTGCACGGCTATCCGCAATCGCATCTGATGTGGGCGCGCGTCGCGGACGAGCTTGCGGCGCGCTTTACAGTGGTCGCGTTGGACTTGCGCGGCTACGGCCGCTCCTCGGCGCCCGCGTCGCAGAAGGGCGAGCGTTATTCGAAGCGCGTAATGGCGCAGGACGTTGTCGCCGCGATGTCGGCGCTCGGCCACGAGCAATTTGCGGTGGCCGGGCACGATCGCGGCGGCCGCGTCGCCTATCGGCTTGCGCTCGACCATCCGGAAAAGGTCACCAAGATCGCAGTGCTCGATATCGTGCCGACCTGGGAGATGTGGGCGGGCATGGATGCGGCGCGCGCGCTTGCGGTCTATCACTGGATGTTCCTGGCCCAGCCCGAGCCGCTGCCGGAGATGCTGATCAACCCGTCGGCCGTTGCCTATTTGGAGGCGAAGCTTGCGAGTTGGACCGGGGACCAATCGCTGAAGAGCTTCGCTCCAGCTGCGCTTGAGGCCTATCGCGAGGCGTTCCGCGACCCCGCTCGGGTGCACGCGACCTGCGAGGATTATCGCGCCGGCGCGACGATCGACCGGGCGCTCGACGACGCCGACCGGGTTGCAGGACGCAAGATCGCCGCGCCGCTGCTCGCGCTGTGGGGAACGAAGGGCATTCCCGCGAAAGGCGAAGGCCCGCTCGATGTCTGGCGTCGCTGGGCGGTGGATGTTCGCGGCGAGGGGATCGAGTGCGGCCACTTCCTGCCGGAGGAAGCGCCGGAGGCTACCGCTCAGGCGCTGCTCGGATTTTTCTGAGACGGAGCGCCAGCTTACAGCTCCCCCGCCACCTGTAGCCGCGGACTCCAGTCCGCGGTGGTCAAGAGATCGAGCCTTGCCTGGAAAGCGCCGATCACGGGGAGACCGCGGTCTGGAGACCACGGCTACAGGCGCTCGGGAATTTGCCCGGCCTCGCCAAAACGCTGGAAATCTCCCTAACAGTCGACAACCGTCGCCCAATATTCTGATTGCCCAGACGGTTTTTGTGCCAGGCAATTTGATTGAGAACATGCTTTATCGTTCCCATATCGGCTTCATAACATCATAACAACAACGCAAGCTTTGCAAAACGATATGCCATGAGGCGCCGGGACCTGCAGGAACTTGCCGCAGCGATACGCGCGCACCCCGAATTCCCGGACGGCGTGCGCAGGTCAGTCAATGAACTTGTGAAATGGCGGTCGCAACTCGGGATCACGAACCGCGCGGTCTCAAATTTGAGTCGCAGGAGCCTTGTCGAGCACTTGCTGTTTCTCAGCGCGACCGGCCGCGCCGACGATCAATCAAAAGGCGCTACTTTCGAGCGTTTGGCCGCGATCTCCGAGTTCCGGGACGGGGTTGGCGCGCGCGCGGTCAGGACAGCGCTGCGACTGCTTCAAATCAGTGGTTTGATTGTCTCCACGCGAAGCCGAAGCGACGGCCGCTTGCGCATCTACCAGCCGACGCCAGCCTTACTCGCGCAATCTCGCGACTATTACTCGATCGTCTTCGGAATGTTTCGATGCGTTGCGCCGGGCGCCAATATCGGCTCGCGCCTGAAGGCGGACACCCAGTATTTGATGGAGATTTTTGCTCGCGCAGGCGAGGCTTTTCTCGCCGAAAATTTCACACTGCATCCGAGCCCGGCCGCGCTCGGCGAGGTGCTGCGGCTGGACGGCGCCAGCGCGATCCTGGCGTTCGTGGTCGATCGCAGTTGGAGCGGTCGCCAGATGCCGACACCGAGTCAACTCGCCCCGCTATTCCAAGTTTCCGGCAGCCAGGCCCGCGTCATCCTGAAAGCCGCGGCGGACAAGGCCCTTATCGTCCTCGGACCTCGCGGAACGCTATTGGACGCCTCCGCACTCGCCGACGGATATTTGCTGCGCTACTCTCAGTACCTCGCCTTCTTCGCCCGCTACGGCTTCGATTTGGAAGAGCGTTTGAAGGGCCACTAGACGCGTTGGAGCGTCGGCGTCCACGCCGACGTCAGCGGCGAGCGTCGGCGTGGATGCGACGCTCGCGCCGGCGGGACTCCAGTCCGCGGTGGTCAAGAGATCGCCCCTTGCCGAGAAACAGCCGATCACGGGGTGACCGCGGTCTTGAGACCGCGGCTACACGATCTATTCACACTAAATGATTGGATATTTTCGCCACATTATGAGGCGTCGCCATGCGTAATTTCGCATTGTCGGACCCTGACGTCCGCCCAACGCGTCGAAGTCACGATGACCGACGGCAGGAAAGTCAAAGGTTCAGGATCATGCCCCAGACATCCGACGCCAACGATCGCTTCGTTCGGGCCATCGCGGCAGATCGCAATTTCGACGCCGCTGTCACCAGCTACCTCGAAGCGTTCGTGGCTTGGCGCCGCGGCCTCGGCGGGTTCAACAAGGTCATCTCGTCGGGCGCCCGTCGGCGCATCATGAAGAGCATTCTGTGCCTTCACTTCGGCAACGCGACCGAGAACCCCGACGACGGCGCGACGTTCGAGCGGCTGCTCAACCAGTCGAGCCAGCGTGGAGGCGTGCGGACCGCGCGTTCTGCGCACCGTCATTTCGCTGGCCAATCGCTCCGGGCATTTGCTGGTGCAGCGTGGCTGGTTCGACCGCCGGCTGAAGATCCTTCGCCCGACCGACAAGTGGATTGCGCAGGAAGCCGAGCGGCACGAGGTGGCGCTTGCAGAGCCTCGGCTTGCTGGCGCAGGACCGCTCGCGTTTTGCGACTCCGACCGCGAGGCGCGGCTCTCGTCGGCAAGCTGGCGGTGCTCGCCGGCCGCAACGACGGGTCGGCCTGGGTGTTCTCTGGGCGAGCCTGACGCAGGGATGCGCGCGATGGAGGCGCTCGACGGCGGCCTTGCGACGGCGTTTGCGGTCGCCGACGCGTGGCAACGCGGCAAGCGGCCGCCCTCACACAAAGAGATCGGCGCGAGCTTCCGCTTGTCCGCCAGCCAGGCGCGCAAGATCCTGCGGCTTGCGGCGGACTACGCGCTCGTCACTTTCGATCGCGAGGGCAAGATCTCCGACGCCTCGGGATTGTTGTCGGAGTGCCGCAGGCTGGTCGCGCATGAGTTCGCGCTCTATGCGCGCTGCATCGCGCCGTTCGAGGGCGTGACCGCGGATCCGATCTCGCGCCCGGCCTCGTCGCGCAGCGCAGTCCCGCTGAACACGCGCATTGATCCTCTCCTCCCGGGATCTTTGCGTCTTGCGCGCCGCCTGACTATGGCGGCGCGCATGTATTTACGGTGTAGCGTCTACGTTAGCTCGCGGCGGCGGCGGTGCTGGCGATGTCAGCGGCGCGCTCGGCTGCAGCGGAATGCCCGCCGCCGGACGCGCGCGAGCGCCCGCGAAGCGCCGGTCGCCGGACAAGACAAGCATCTGCCGCCCGACGTCGTGCGGTCGCAAAGTCTTTCGCTCGCCGGAGCGTTGCCTCGAATTCAAATCGGTTGCGGGTTCGATCCGCCTGGCCGATGGAATGGCGAGGAGCGGGCGGAGGTCGCCTATGTCGCCTATCTCGTTGATCGGCGCGGCGGCGCGAACGTCCGGTCGTTTTCGCTGTGAACGGCGGTCCCGGCGCCGGCGTCGGTCTGGCTGCAACTCGGCGCGATCGGGCCCTGGCGGCTGCCGATGGCGGACTAACGCCATCCTCGCCGCCGACGCTCGTCGAGAACGCCGACACCTGGCTCGATTTCGCCGATCTGGTTTTTCTCGATCCGCCGGGCACGGGATACAGCCGCCCGCGCGACGGCAGCAGGAGGCCGAGAAGGCGGACGCATGGACGGTCGACGGCGACATCCGCATCGCTCTCCGAAACGATCCGCCGTTGGCTCGCCGACAACGGTCGGCTCGGCTCGCGGAAATTCATCCTCGGCGAATCCTACGGCGGCTTCCGCGCGCCGAAAATCGCGAAGACGCTCGACGACCGAACAGGGCGTCGGCGTCAATGGCGTCATTCTCGTCTCGCCAGTGCTCGATTTCGCGCGCGTTTACCGAAGGGCTCGGCAATCCGTTCCCTTATTTGACGCGACTGCCCTCCTATGCGGCGGTCGGCTCGCGAGGCCAAGGGCCCGGTGTCGCGCGCCGATCTCGCCGACGTCGAAGCCTACGCCAAGGGCGAATATCTTTCCGATTGGCTCGCCGGTCCGCGCGACGGCGCCGCGGTCGAGCGCAAGGTCGCGCGGGTCGCCGCGCTGACGGGCCTGCCGCCGGAGTCGTTCGCCGCTACGCGCGGCGATCTCGACGAGGAGGACTATTTGCGCGAGCGCGGGCGGCTGGAAGGGCGCAAGCTCGCCTTTTACGACGCCACGCTCGGCGCCGGCGCGACGGCCCCGGGCTGGCCGGACGCGCTCGATCCGGTGCTGCCCGGGTTTCGAGCCGGCGCTGACCAGCGCGATGGTCGACCTCTATCGCACGCGGCTCGGCTGGCGGGTCGACGACCCCTACGAGACGCTCAATTCGACGGTCTCGCGCAATTGGAGCTGGGGCCGCGGCCTGGGCCGCCCGGAGGCGCTCGGCGATCTCGCGCAGATGCTGGCGCTCGACCCGAACTATCGCGTGCTTGTCGCCCACGGGCTTGACGGACGTGCAGGCGCCATATTTCGCGACCGCCCTGGAACTCGCCCGACTGCCGCCGTTCGCGTCGCCGGATCGATTGACGTTCGGCGTCTATCCCGGCGGCCACATGTTTTACGCGCCGCGACGAGTCCCGCCAGAGCATTTCGCGATGAAGCGCGGCGGATGATCGAAGGGAAGTAGGCCGCGGGTCGACGCCCGCGCGTACCCAAGTGGGCCCGCTCAGTGCGTGTCCTGGTCGAGCGCCGCCATGCGATCCTTGGCGACGACGACGCCTGCTGCTGCGGCCTTTGGCAGGTAGTCCTTCGCGCGCTGCGCGTCGCCGGGCGCGCCGACCACGCCGAGCTTGGTGAGAATCGCGGGATCGTAGGTGTCCGCCAAGGCGACGAACGCGCGCGGATCGCCGGCGTCGGCGGCCCGGGTCAGATAGACGCGGGCGCTGGAGAGATCGCCCTTCGCGAGCGCGACGAGACCTCGCACGCTCCACGGCGCGGAAGCGTCGCTCGCAGCAATTGTCGGCTTAGGCGCATCGGGCGCGTGGTGCGCGGGAGCTGCCGCCGGACGCGGCGCGGCCTCGGCGACAACCGGCGGGGGCGGGGAGGGCGACGCCGTCGGCGTCGGCTTCGGCGGGTCAACTTTGGCGACAGCCGGTAAAGTCTTGGGCGCGGGCGGCGCTTTCACTTCAGCACTAGGCGAGGGCGTTGGCTGCGTCGGTCGCTGCGGCCCGGTTCTCTTCAGGCGCCACCGCGGCGAGAGCCACCACCGGCGCCGCGCGCATCGTTGACGTCGGTGTCGGGGTGGTCGACTCGGTCGCCACGACAAACTGCGGCTTCTCCACCGCCGCCCGCGGTTTGACGACATTCGGCTCGGGCCGCGGCAAAAACACCAGGCCGAGCGCGCCGGCCACCATTCCCGCGACGAGACCGGCGCCTGCCTTTATGAGCAAGCTCAAAGCGAAGCCTCCCTCATGGCTGCGGCCCGCTGGACCGCAGAAGGCTTCCGTAGAGCTTATCCGCAGTTGTCGGACCTGTCGCCCCTGAATTGTCCGACGCCGAACGCGCCGCTTCGCGGAACGCATCGAGGTTCGGATCGCCCTGGGATCGATGTTTGTCGAGCCAGTCCCGGGCTGGGGCAAGGCGCGGCCAATCCGTATCGGCCGCCAGATTCACTTCGCGCCACTTCGGGTCGGCGCCGGCCGCCAGCAGCGGCTGATAACGCTGGAACAGCGCCGTCACGAACGGAGCGTCCTGGGTGGCGCGCGCCGAGCCGTCAACCGCGTCCAACAGCCACCAAACCAAACGGGATGCCGATGGTGTCAACGCCGCCGTCGCTCGGCGTCAGATGCGGCAGATCCTTGTCCGTCATTCGCGCTGGAGCGTAGCGGGGGCCCAGATCGTCGCGCCAGGGAATGCCGATCGCGTGCAGCTTGCCGCCCTTCGCCGCATCCGAGATCGCCTTCGATTCATCGGCGCCGAAGGCGACGACGGCGTCGACACGTCCCGATAGCAGCGCGCCCATGCCGTTCTGCACATTTTGATGCACGACCGTCGGCGCGACGCCGAGCTTGGCGAACAGCGCCTGACCGCTGGCGTCGACGACCCCGTCGGCTTCGCCAAAGGAGACCGGCCGGCCCTCGAGTTGTTTGATGTCATCGACGCCCTCGCGGGCGATAATGACGATAGGTTCGTTGGCGAGCCGCGCGACGAGCGGCGCCTTGCCGCGCAAATCCACGCCTGCGGGATCCGCAGCGAGAACGTCAATCGCGGTAACGACGAAATCACCGCCATCCGCGGCGACATCGCGCGCGACCGCGCCCGGGGACGTTTTGCCTGCCCATGCGTGCGCTTTCAGGCCGGCGCCCTTGGCGGTGTCGACGAGTTCTGTCGCCATCCGCAGCGCCGTTGCGTCGTCGGTATCGACCAGCACGATGAATTCGTGCGTCGAAGAAGCGTTTGATTTCGCTGATTTGTCGTCATCGTCTTCGCTATCATCGTCCGACGACGATTTGGCGTGCGCATGAGGACCCCGGCCACCGCGCCAAACGCCATGATAAAGCACGTAATGGCCGTTGCGCCAGACCGGATGGTTGTATTTCACCATCTGCTGGGCTTCGGAGGGGCCGGCAATAGCGATCAACAACGCGGCGAGCGCGACTCCGGGGACCGTACGCTCCCCCCTACGCAACACAGCGGACAAATTCGCCGCAGCGTTCTTACGAACTACTCGCCCCGTCATGGCCCAAGGTTGTCGGGTAAATGAGACGCTAAGATGGCGAAACGCTTTCGCTAATCGTCTCGCGACCAATGTTCGTAAGCTTCGTCCAAGCTAGACGAGCCCAATTCTTGCAGACGACCTGAGTTCGATCCATAGCAAGAACACCCGAATCTCAGCGCTGGGAAACATAGGGTGTACAGCCGCGCGGTACAGCGCCAGTTGACCTATGTGATCTGCTGTCGCGCTGGCCGGACCGGATTTGAAATCGGCGATCCAGACCTGATCGGGCGTGACGGCCAGACGGTCGATTCGAGCGGAAATCGTCACCCGTTTGCCGTTGGCGCGGGCCAGCGAGGCGGCAATCGGAACCTCCGCCCGCGAGCCCAAACCGAATAAGGTCGCCGCCTCCGGCAGCTCGATCAGCCCGATCGCGCGGGCGACAAGCGCCTGCTGGCGCGCTTCCGGCAGCGTCGCGCCATGGCGAGCGAGGAACGTCTCGGCGGCGGCCTGGCGCCTTTCCGGGGCGACGTCGGGCAGGTTTTGCAGCAGCCGGTGCGCGAGCCGGCCTTCTTCGATCCGCGAGAGCCGCTCAGCGCCGACATTTCCGGCAAGCCGGCGCGATGGCGAGACCGGAGTGTAAACGATTTCCTTACGCGCCGGAGAGGTTAACCAGTCTGGGGGCGCCATTGGGGCGGTCAGCGCCACCGCCGCGCCAGGCGCCGCGCCTTGCGCGCCCTCGCCGAGCCGCAGCATTCTCTCGCCAGCGTCCCACCAGCTCGGGACCTCGCGGAAATGCGCCGTCAGCCCGAGCGCCATCAGGTTTGTCCACGCCTCCGGCGGCGAGGCCCGCGCGCCCTCGAAGCCGGCAATGACGAGGCGCTGCGCCGCACGCGTCATCGCGACATACAGCAGCCGCCGATGTTCGCCCGCCGCCGCTTCGCGGACCACGGCGCGCGCCTTCGCCACCTCCTGGCTATCGCCCGCCGCGGCGCCGCTCCAGACATAGAGCGGCGGCGTCGTGGAATTCGGCGGGGCGAGCCGCAGCCATTTCGGATCGTGCCGGCCGTTCGGCGCGCCGCCGATGTCGGGCAGGAAGACGATCGGCGCCTCCAGGCCCTTGGACGCATGCACGGTCATGACGCGCACCTGCTCGCCCGCCGCGTCCATGTCGCGTTTGATCTCGGAATCGGCGGCTTCGATCTCCTCCAGAAAGCCGGAGAGCGACGGCGCCTCGCCGCGCTCATGGGCGAGCGCGCGGGCGAGGAACTCGTCGAGCGCGTCGCCGGCCTCGGAGCCGAGCCGCCCGACAAGCGCGCGCCGGCCGCCGTCGGGGCCCAGCAGGCGGGCGAAGAAATCGAACGGACCCAACGAGGCCGCTCGCTCACGCCAGAGCTCGAGCTTCGCCTGCGCGGCGGCGTAGGCGGGATTGGCGGCCAACGCTGTCGCAAGCGAGCCGGTGCGGTGAGGCGCCAGCTTGATGAGGTCGTCGTCGTCGAGGCCGATCAGCGGCGACTTCAAGCACGGCGGCGAGCGACAGGTCGTCATCGCGGTGCTGCGCCGCGCGCGCCGCGGCGCAGAGGTCGAGCACGGCGATGTGCTGAGCCAGCATCAGCCGATCCGCGCCCGCCGTCGCGATCCGCGCGCGACGCAGCGAGCGGTTGAGCGCGTCGAACAGCGGGCCGTTGCGCGAACGCACGAGAATGAGGATGTCGCCCGCCTGGATGGGCCGCAGGGCGCCCGTGCGCGGGTCGGCGACACGCTCGGCCGAGCCCGGCGCAAGCCATTGCGAAATGACGCCGGCGATCCGCTCGGCGAGCGCGACGGCGGGATGCGTCAATCGCTCGGCGTCGAGCGGCAGCCGCCAGCCCTCCGGTTCCGAGGCAGCCTCCGCGAGGATCGGCGGCCAGAACTCGACCACGCCGAGCGACTGTTCGTGGATCGCGAAATGCGGCGGCGCCGTCGTCTCGCCCGCGCTGACGCCGCGCCAAACCTCCGGCGCCGCAAACACCTTGTCGACGGCGTCGAGCACGTGCGGCGCGGAGCGGAAGGAATGCACCAGCTGGACGTCGACGAACGGACGCTTCGCGCCTGCGTGGCGGCGGGCGAAAAAGCGTTTCATCCAATCAAACAGATGCGGCGCGGCGCCCTGGAACGAGAAGATCGACTGCTTCTCGTCGCCGACCGCGAAAAAGGTGCGCCGGCTCGACCCGGCGCTGGCGCCGGACAGGAAATCCTCGGCGAGCTTCGCCAGGATGCTCCACTGCTTGCGCGAGGTGTCCTGCGCCTCGTCGACGAGGATGTGTTCGACGCCGGCGTCGAGCTTGTAGAGGATCCAGGCGGCGTTGGATTTGCGCAGCAGCGCCTCGGTCCGGTCGATGAGATCGTCGAAATCGAGCGCGCCCCGCGCCGCCTTGGCGCGGGCGTAGGCGGCTTCGGCGGCGGTCGAAATCCGGTAGAGGTCGCGGCTCTGCGCGACCGCCTTCGCCGCGCGGCGCTTGTCGACCAGCGCGACCAGGCGGTCGCGCTCGGCGTAGAGCGCTTCGACAATGTCGGGGAAACGATCGTTGGTCGCGCGTCGTCGCCAGCGTTCTTGCGCGGACCGAGATCCTTGGTGAGAAACGCCTGCAGATAGGTGTCGAGCGAGGACTGCTCGTCGTCGATGGCGGCGGCGCCGGTCAGCACGGCAGCGATCTTCTGATCGTTGATCGGAGCCTGCCGCAGCGCTCGCGCCCATTCGCGCCAACGCGCAGGCCCGCCGCCGCCCTCGCGCATCGCGCGAGCGATCGCGGCCTCGTCCTCGCCGGCGACCAAGCCCAGCCGCTCGCCGAGCTTTTCCGCAAATTTTTCGGGGCTTCCATGCAGCGCCAGCGCCTCGCCAAGCCGCGCCGTCTCGGTCAGCAGCGGGCCAAAACCTTCCGGGCCGGCGGTTTGCGCGACGCGCTCGATCGCCGCGGCGAGCTCCGGGATTTCGACCGCGCGCGGCGAACATGCGCGCTTGCGCCCGCTCGTGGGTCAGCGCCGCCTCGCGTTCGTCCAGCGGGCGAAAGCCGGCGGGGACATTCGCCTCGAACGGAAACAGATGCAGCACGCGCTCGCAGAAGGCGTGGATGGTCTGGATCTTCAGCCCGCCCGGCGTCTCGATGACCCGCGCGAACAGCTTTCGCGCCGCCTCCAGGTCCGGCCGGCTTGGCCGCGGCGCGCCGATCTCGATGATGTCAGCGGTCAGCGCCTCGTCATCGAGCTTCGTCCATTTGCGCGAGCCGGTTGAACACCCGGTCGGCCATGTTGGCCGCCGCCGCCTTGGTGAAGGTCAGGCAGAGGATGCACGACGGCTTGCGCGCCGGCGAGCAGCAGCCGGACGACGCGCTGCGCCAGCACATGCGTCTTGCCCGAGCCCGCGTTGGCGGAGACCCAGGCCGAGCTTTCGGGGTCCGAGGCGCTGCGCTGGCGCAGGCTCGCGTCTTGCAGCCGCGGGTTCACGGCTCTTCCTCTTCGGCGAGCGACCATTCCGCCACGCGGGCGAGATGGTCGTAGTCGGTCCCCTTGGCGATGAATTTGGGAAACGGCCGCGAAACAAAGCCGGTCGCCGGATCGCGCAACTGATCGAGCAGCGTCTTCAGCTCGGCGAAGTGCCGCTCGGCAACCTCGGCGAAGGCGATCGTCGCTTCGAACGTGACGGGCCTGGACGCTTGCCCCCGTCCGCGCCGCCGAGTTTCAGATAGATCGCGCCCTCCGGCTCCAGCGGCCCGATCGCCTCGAAGGCGCCGCGCTTCAGCATCGCGGCCTCCAAGGTCATCTGCGGCGCGAAGCCGACTTCGACCTCTTTGTTTCCCGGCGGCGCGCCGGTCTTGTAGTCGATCACCGTCGCAAGGCCCTCGCGGCTGAGTTCGATGCGATCGGCGCGGCGCGGTCAGCGCAAAGACAGAGCCGTCGGCGAGCGGGATGGCGAGCTTGCCCGTTTCTTCGAGCCAGATTTTTTCGGCCGTCTCGCGCCGCTCCGGTGTCGAACTCCAGGAAGACGCTCCAGCGCCTCGCGGATGCGCGGCCAGCGCAGCGCGCGGAAGGCGGGATCGGCGTTGAGCTCGGCGAAGCTCGCCTCGGCGACCGCCGTGAGCCGCGCGCGCGCCTGGTCGGGCGGCTCGTTCGCCGGCGCCGCTTTGGCGAAGGCCTCCAGCGCCGCGTGCCAGACGTTGCCGATCGCCGCCGCGTCGACTTCAGGGCCGACCGGCGGCAGCGGCTTCAGTTTCAAAATGCTCTCGGCGTAGACGGCATAGGGGTCGCGGCGCAGCGCCTCGATCCGGGTGACGCTGAGCCGTTGCGGGCGCAAATCCACCGGCGGCTTCGGCGAGGGTCGCGGGACAGGCCTTGCTCTTGTCGGGCGATCGAGCCAGCGCGCGAACTCCAGATAGCGCGCGCCACGCGCCAGCACCGGGCCGAGCGCTTTCTCGCCGGCCACCGCCTCGATCCGGCGCAGGAAGCGCGAGGCGACCGTGGGAGCGCCGTCACGCTTTTTCGCGCGGGTGATCACCACGTCGGCTGCGCCCAGCGCCGCGACGAAATCGTGCGCGGTCTGGCCGATGCGCCGCTCCGGCGGCGAGAGTTTTAGCTCAGCGCGCATCTGGCGGTTCAGAAAGGCGTCGGTTCGCGCCGCCGGCGGCCAGACCGTCTCGTCGAGCCCCGCAAGCACGACGCGATCGAAGCTCAAAAGCCGCGCCTCCAGCAAGCCGAGCAGTGCGACACGGGGATGGCCGCGCGGGCTCGGCGGCTCGCGCGCGGCAACCAATGTTTCGAACATCGCGGCGTAGTCGTCGAGCCCACAAGAGAAAGACTCGGCGCTGGCAAGCTCCCATTCGTCGAGCAACTCGGCGACGGCTTCGTCGACCGGCTCCGGCGCGGCGAGCGCCTCAAGCGCGGTGCGATGCGCGGCGACAAGCCCCGCGAGCGGGCCGCCGTCGGCGGCGCGCAACGGGGCCAGCGCGGTTTCGAGATCGCGCAAAAGCGCCTCTGCGGCGGCGACGTCGGCTTCGCTCAGCGTGCGGATCGCGGGATGCGCGTGGCGATCCGCAACAGCCGCGCGAGCCCGCGCCAGAGCGGCGGCGGAGTTTTTGAGCCCATCCGAGGACAGCGGCGCACGTAGGACGGCGAGATCGAGCGCCCTCGCCGCGCGCTCGAAAGCGGCCGGCGTGCGTCCGACGCGAACCAGCGGCGAGCCGAGCAGCGCCGCGACGCGCGAAGGGGTGAAATCGCGCCCGGCGGCGACCGCGAGGCGCGAGAACATGCCGGCGGTCGCGTCGCCGAGCGTCGCGCCCGCCGAGTTTTCGACCTCGACGTCCCAGCGCGCGAGTTCCGCGGCGACGCGGCGGGAGATCGCGGGGTTCGGCGTAACCAGCGCCGCCGTCCGGCCGGGCGTCTCCAGCGTCTCGCGCAGCGCGGCGGCGATGGCGAGCGCCTCCTCGGCCTCGTTCTCCGCCTCGACGAGCGCCATGCGGTCCAGCGCCGCGGCCGCATCGATTTTGGCCTCCGACCACAAGTGTGTCGACTCGGCCGGCCGCATCGCCTCGGTCATCAGCGCCGCGCGGGGGTTCGAGCCTCCGAGCGGCGTCACCGTTTGACGCTCGACGCCAATGCGTCGCAGCAGCCGGGCGAGCGCCGCTTGCGGATGCGTCGCCGCCGTCGGATCCTCACCCTCGGCGATCAGCCGCCAAGCAGGCTCGTCGAGATCGCGGTCGAGATCCGGCAACACGACCGCGCCGTTGTCCGCGCGGGCGACGGCGCCGATCAGTTTGGCGATGGCGCGATTGGTGCCGGTGGAGCCCGCCACGATCGTCGGGCCGCGCGTCGCCAGCCGGGCGATCTCGCGCTCGACGCCGATCTCGGTGCGCTCGGCCCGGTCGGCAAGACCGCGCTCTGTAAGCCACGCCGGCCAAGCTTCGAAGGCGATCTTCAGGAAATCGAGCGTGATCTTCCAGTAGGGATCGAACTGATCGCCGGCGATGTCGGCCAGGCGTTCAAACCCGACGCCCTCGATCCGCATGTCGTCGATCAGCGCGGCAAGATCGCCGGCCAGCACGAGCGCCTCGGCCGGCGTCGCGGCGACCAGCGGCGGCTCGCTCGGGTCGGTCTCGACGCGGCCATCGGCGCCGACCTGCCGGATCGCGCCTTTCAGCGCGCCGCCCCAGGCCGCGACCAGCCGGGCGAGCGTCATTCGCCGTTCGAGATCGCCGACCGCGGGCCGATCATCGAGCGCGAGCGGCTCAACCCCGGAGAATTCTCCCTCCTCGGCGGCGAACACCCCAAGCGGCACGATGCGCGGCATGGCCAGGCTGTCGCGCCCGCTCGCCTCAATCAGCGCCTGGGCGAAGGCGCGGGCGGCGCGCTGCGTCGGCAGGTAGAGCGTCGCATCGACGAGCGCGAGCGGGTCCGGGCCCGGAAAGCCTGGGATGAGCTGGCCGTCGAGTAGCGCCTTCGCTAGGGTTGGCAGGAAGGGCGCTGCGGCGGGAATGGTGAAGACGCGCGTCAAGGCGCGGTTGAGTTAGCATGATTCGCTAAGAGAGGAACGCGACCGCGGCGAGTTTTCCAGAATTAAATTGCAGGTCGCGACAGCAACTCGACCGCATCACAGCGCCGACAGTTGCGTCTTCATCTTGTAAAGCAACCTGTAGCCGCGATCTCCAGATCTAAAGCATGCACACATCTGGCGGACGCGGGTGAAACACAACGGCTGCGGACTCCCTCTCCCCGCGTGTCGCACGACGCAGCGCGCCGCATCAACCAAGCAGCGGGGAGAGGGCTGGGGTGAGGGCGAGCCGCTTGGACGCACGTTTCCAACCACAGCGCACCGCGTGAAGCTAGAAGGACTGAGGCAAACGCTCGCTTATTTTGTGCAAGCAAATTTGGCCGGGCGTAAAGCACACGTCCAAGCGGCTCGCCCCTCACCCAAACCTCTCCCCGCTGCTTACCTGATGCGGAGCGCTACGTCGTGGGGACGCGGGGAGAGGGGTCCCCAGCCGTTTTGCTACGCAGTGCGCCCCAGATGTGTGCATCCCCTAGATCTGATCGCGGTCCCTCCGCGATCCGCGCCTACCCGGCAAGGCGCGATCTCACGACCACCGCGATCTAGAGATCGCGGCTACAGCCGGGAACAGCGAATTGCAACGCTGCTCACGTCTGCGTTGCCGGCAGCACTGCCGGCGCCTTCGCTCGCCTGCGCCATTCCTCGAAGCGCTGCAGCACCACATAAAACGAGGGCACGAACAGCACCGCCAGGCAGGTGGAAGCGATCATCCCGCTGAACACCGCGATGCCGATCGACTTCCGCGCATTCGCCCCAGCCCCCGTCGCCAGCACCAGCGGCAGCACGCCGAGGATGAAGGCGAACGACGTCATCAGGATCGGCCGGAAGCGCAGCCGCGCCGCCTCGCGCGCGGCGGTGAGGATTTCGACGCCCTGCGCGCGCTGTTCGCGCGCGAATTCGACAATCAGGATCGCGTTCTTGCTGGCGAGCGCGATCAACAAAATGAGGCCGATCTGCGTGTAGAGATTGTTGGCGACGCCGAGCCCTTGCAGCGCGCCGACCGTGCCGAGCAGCGCCAGCGGCACCGCCAACAACACCGCGAAGGGCAGCAACCAGCTTTCATATTGTCCCGCGAGCACGAAATAGACCAGCAGCAGCGCCAGCGCGAACACATAGTAGATCTGACTGCCGACCAGCTTCTCCTGATAGGAGAGCGCCGTCCAATCAAACCCCGTGCCCGGAGCGAGCGTCTTGTCGGCGACCTGCTCCATGATGTCGATCGCCTGCCCCGAACTGAATCCGCTCGCCGCGCCGCCGTTGATGGTCGCGGTCGGATAGAGATTGTAGAGGCTGATCAGCTGAGGTCCGCGTGCATCGCTGACCTCGATCATGGCGCCGAGCGGCGTCATCGTGCCGTCGCCGGCCTTGACCTTGAAGTTCTTGATGTCGTCAGCGCTCACCCGATAGCTCGGCTCGCCCTGCGCATAGACCTGAAACACGTGACCGAATTTGTTGATCTGCGTGACGTATTCCGCGCCGACATAGCCCGACAAGCGTCTGGAAGATCTGATCGGCGGTGACGCCGAGCGTTTCGGCCTTGATGCGATTGACCTTGATATCGAACTGCGGCGCCCCGGCGCGGAACGTGCTGTTCAGCCTTTGTAGCCCCGACTGGGAATTGCCGTTCCGGCTGATTTCGTCGGCAAGCGTTTGCAGCAGCGCATAGTCGAAATTGCCGTTCTTCAGCTCGACCTGCATCGTGAAGCCGTTGGCGTTGCCGATGCCCTGGATCGGCGGCGGCACAACCACCACGGTGCGCGCCTCCAAGATGTCGCGCAGCGCGCCGTTGAGATGCGCGTAGATCGACAGCAGGTCTTGACCATGGACCTTGCCGCGCTTGCCCCAATCGTCGAGCACCACATAGGCGACGCCGGCGCTGGAAAGGCTGGCGCTGTTGTCGAGCACGGAGATGCCGCTGATGGTCAGCACGCGCTCGACGCCGGGCGTCGCCTTGGCGATCGTCTCGACCTTCGCCATCACCTCGTCGGTGCGTTGTTTCGAGGCGCCATCAGGGAGCTGCGCGGCGATCAGGATATAGCCCTGGTCCTCGATCGGCAGGAACGCGGTCGGAAGCCGCGTCAGCCCCCAGCCGGCGACGCCGATCAGCACGAGACCAATCAGCGCCATCAGGACGCTGTGATTGATCATGCCGCCGATGAGCCGAACGTATCCTCGCTCGGCGACGTCATAGACTTTGTTGAAGCCGCGATAGAAGAAGTTGCGCTTCTCCGGCGGCACGGGCGGACGTAACCATAGCGCGCATTGCGTCGGCTTCAAGGTCATGGCGTTGATGGCGCTGATGAAGGCGGTGGCGGCGATCACCAAAGCGAACTGTCGATAAAGCTGTCCGGTCAGCCCAGGCAGGAACGCCGCGGGAATGAACACCGCCATCAGCACCAGCGTGATGCCGATGACCGGGCCGAACAGCTCATCCATCGCCTTCTCGGCCGCCGCCCGCCCCGGCATGCCGGTCTCGATGTGGCGGGCGACGCCCTCGACAATGACGATAGCGTCGTCGACGACGATGCCGATCGCCAGCACGATCGCAAACAGCGTCGACAGGTTGACGGTGAAGCCGAGCGCGGCCATCGCCGCGAAGGCGCCGATGATCGTCACCGGCACCGTCGTCGCCGGCACCAGGGTCGCGCGCCAATCCTGCAGGAACACAAGGATGACGATCAGCACCAGCACGCCCGCTTCGAGCAGCGTCATATAGACTTCGTCGATCGAGGCCTTGACGAATTTGGTGGTGTCGAAGGGGACGGAGAATTCGAGACCTTTCGGAAACGCCTTGGCGAGCACCGCCATCTTGTCGTCGACTTCCTTCGCGACCGTGTTCGCATTCGCTTCCGGTAATTGATAGACGGCGATGCCGGTCGCCGGGCGTCCGTCCTGTAGGAAGGATTGACTGTAGGTCTGTGCGCCGAGCTCGACCCTGCCGACGTCGCGCAATCTGGTGATCTGGCCGCCGTTCGCCGAATCGACTTTGACGATGATGTTCTCGTAGTCCGGCGCGTCGTTGAGGCGACCGTTGACGTTCAGGGTGTATTCGAAGTCCTGACCCTTCGGCGCGGGCGGCGCGCCGACCGACCCCGCGGCGACCTCCGCGCTCTGTTTCTGCACGACGCCTATGATGTCGCTCGGCGTCAGCCCATGCGACTGCAATAGATCCGGATTGAGCCAGATCCGCATCGCGTACTGCCCGGCGCCGAACACGTTGACATTGCCGACGCCGGGCAACCGCGCGAGCTCGTTCTGGATGTTGATGACCGCGTAGTTGGAGAGGAACAGGCTGTCGTATCGGCCCTCCGGCGAGAACAGGGTGACGAACTTCAGCACCGCCGTGGATTTCTTCTGCGTGCTGACGCCCTGGATCTGCACGTTCTGCGGCAGCGACGACATCGCGATCGCGACGCGGTTCTGCACCAGCACCTGCGCCTGATCGGGATCGGTCCCGATCGCGAACGTGACCGTCAGCGAATAGGTGCCGTCGCTCGCGCTGGTCGACTGCATGTAGATCATGTTCTGCACGCCGTTGACCTGCTGCTCGATCGGCAGCGCTACCGTATCAATCAACGTGCGCGCGCTCGCGCCGGGATAGCGGGTAGTCACCTGAACGGTTGGCGGAACGACGTTCGGATATTGCGCAACCGGCAGGCTGTACAGCGCGACCGCGCCGATCAGCACCATCACCAGCGCAAGCACGTTGGCGAGCACCGGCCGTTCGATGAAGAAGCGCGAGATCATGGCGTCTTCGCCGGCTGAGGCGCGTCGCCGCCCTCGGGTTCGACGGCGATCGGCGACCTTCACAGGCTCAACCTTGGCGCCGGGCGTGGCGAACTGGATTCCCGCCGTCACCACCCAGTCCTGCGCGTCAAGGCCGGAATCGATGACGCGCAGGCGCCCGACCTGCTGGCCGGCTTTCACCAGCTTCTGTTCGATCACGTCGTCCTTGCCGAGCACCAGGACATAGCTGCCTTCCTGATTGACCCCGATAGCGACGTCGGGGATCAGCAGGCTCTCCTTCGGCGCCGAAATCGGCACGCGCACGCGGGCAAAAAACCCGGGCAGCAGACCCCGGTCCTTGTTTTCGAAAATGCCGCGCACCGAGAGCGTGCCGGTAGAGGGGTCGACCTGCGGCGAGACGTAATCGATATGCCCCTTGTGCGGATAACCCTCCTCGCCTTGCAGTCCGATCTCGACCGGGATCGTTTGGAATTCGGTGTTGCTGAGCGTGCGGCCCTGTTTAACGAAGTTCTGCTTCACCTGCAGAACCTGCGCTTCGCTGACATTGAAGTTCACATAGATCGGGTTGAGCTGGACGATCGTCGCGAGTTTTGTCGGCCCGGAGACGCCGACCAGCGAGCCGACGTCAACCAGATGCGTGGTCACCACGCCGTCGAACGGCGCGAGGATCGTGGTGTAGCCGAGATTGATGTTGGCGACCTCCAGGCTCGCCTGCGAGGCGAGCGTCGCGGCGGCCGATTGTTCGTAGGTCGCCCTGGCGCTGTCCAAGGTGGACTGACTGGCGAAATCCTGTTTGGCGAGCGTTGATTGGCGCTGGTAGTTCGTCTTGGCGTTGACCTCCGCGGCCTTGGACGATTCGAGGTTGGCCTTGGCCTGATCGAGCTGGGCCTGATAGGTCTCCTTCTCGATGGTGAACAGTTGCGCGCCCTTGTTGACGCCGGCGCCGTCGGCATAGTCGATCGAGGCGAGGAAGCCCTGCACGCGGGCGACGAGGTCGACCGAGTTGATCGCCGCGGTGTTGCCGGTGAGCGCGAAATAAGCGGTCACGGGTTGTCGTGCGGGCTGTGCGACGTCGACTTTCGGTGGCGGCGGCGGCGCGTAGGTGTTGCGCGTGTCCTTGCACGCGGCCAAGCTCAGCGCGACAGCGAGCGCGGCGGCTATCCGCCGGAGCGATCCGATCGTGAAGGTGTTCGACATCACCAAAGACCTGGCGGTGTGCGGTCGGCGGCTTGGCGGCCGTTCGAGTTGTCGAAAACACAGGACATTGAGCGCCCCCCGGCCGGAAAATTCGTGCAATGCGCCGAAAAGGTCAACCCTGGAAGTCGAGGAAATCTGAACTTGCCGGCAAATTTGATGTCGGCATGGCGGAAGTTGCGCATCCTCGACGGGCTCTCAGTCGCTGAGCGCGCGGCGATGCTGTTACCGCATCGCGAGATGTGATCACCTCGAGAGCGCCCTGCAATGACGATTAAGGAATGCTGCGGTGATCGCAGCGTCGTTAAGGCGCGCGCGAGCCCAAACATACGCGAGCAATTGACAGGCGCTCAACCGCGCACGCGGCGGAATTGCGCAAAGATCAGGCGCCCGCCCGCGGCGACCTGGATCGCCTTCGAACCACGTTGACATCCTTCGAAGATAGCGGGATGTTGAAGCCATATCGATCCAAAAGATGATCGATCGAATTCGGGAGGGAAGATGAAGACTCAACAAATTCTAGCCGGCGCTGTTTCGGTCGCTCTGCTTGCGATCGCATCGCCGTCCGTCGCGAAGGACGTGAAATCGGTCGGCATTTCCGTCGGGTCTCTCGGCAACCCTGGCTTTGTGATCATCGCCAACACGGCCACGCACCTGATCAAAAAAGCCAATCCAAACGCCCAGGTCACAACCGTGGGCTACGATTACGATCTTGGAAAACAGTTCAACGAAATCGACAACTTCATCGCCGCGGGCGTCGACTTCATCATGTTGAACCCAGGCGATCCGAAGGCCATCACGCCCGCCATCAAGAAGGCTCAGGCCGCCGGCATTCCCGTCGTCGCCTTTGACACAGTGGCCGACGGCGCTGACGCTGCGATCACCACCGACAATGTGATGGCGGGTCGCATCGCCTGCCAGTACATCGTCGACAAGCTGAATGGAAAAGGCAACGTCATCATCGAGAACGGGCCTCAGGTCTCGGCTGTGACGGATCGCGTGGTTGGATGCAAGGACGCTTTCTCCAAAGCTCCCGGCATCAAGGTTCTTTCGTTCGATCAGGACGGCAAGGGCTCGCGCGACGGCGGCATGGCGGTTGGACAGGGTTATCTCACCCGCTTCCCGCACATCGACGCCATCTTCACCATCAACGATCCGCAAGCGATCGGCACGGCGCTCGCCGCCAGGCAGGCGCACCGCACCGACTTCTTCATCACCTCGGTCGACGGCTCGCCGGACATCGAGAGTGCGTTGAAGGATCCGAACTACGACATCATCAAGGCTTCCTCCAGCCAGGATTTCTACGAGATTCCCAAGGTCTCGGTGGAGACCGGTCTCGCTCTGATCAATGGCAAGAAGCCTGAGAAGCCGCTGATCCTGATCCCGTCGACACTCGTCACGCGCGAGAACGTCAACGAGTACAAGGGCTGGAACACCAAACACGACGACTAAGACTTTTCTGGTTCCTTAGGCTCGCCCTTCCCTCGGGAGGGGCGGGTCTTTTTGTTTGGGCCTGTCGCCATGTCCGCCCTCAATCAATCGAATTTGCCCAACTTCGGATCCAACGTAACCAGACCCGCCTATGATCGCGGCCGGCTGCAGCCGGGAATCGTTCACATCGGGGTCGGCAATTTCCATCGGGTGCATCAGGGCATCGCCGTAGAGGCGTGTCTGCATCATCCCGGCCACGAGGGTTGGGCGATCAGCGGCGTCGGTCTCTCCGACGGATCCGCGGCGAGCGCCAAGGCCGAGGCCTACAGGCGGCAGGACAATCTTTATACCGTCACGCAGCTGACCTCGCCGACGCCGAGCGACACCCAGATTGTCGGCGCGATGGTCGAATATCTGCACGCGCCCGCCTCGTCGGAGACCGTCCTCGCGCGTCTTGCGAGCAAGGATACGCATATCGTTTCGCTCACTATCACCGAGGGCGGATACAATATCGATGAGGTTAGCGGCGAGTTCAGGCTCGACGCGCCTGACATCCGCTCCGACCTCGCCGGAGGTTCACCCAAAACCGTTTTCGGCTATCTCGTCGCAGCGCTGGCGCGTCGTCGCCGAGACGGACTGCAGCCTTTCACGGTGCTGTCCTGCGACAATCTTCAGCGCAACGGCGATGTCACTCGGCGCGGTGTCGTGAGCTTCGCTCACGCCGTCGATCCGGCCCTCGCCAAATGGATCGACGAGAATGGCGCCTTTCCCAATTCGATGGTCGATCGGATCGCGCCGCAGGTGTCGGAGGGCGAGCGTCAGCGTCTTGCGGCCGCGACCGGGGTCGACGACCTCGTCGCGGCGACCTGCGAGACTTACAATAGTTGGGTGCTCGAGGACCGCTTCAGCGCGGGAAGGCCGCGCTTCGAACTCGCCGGCGTCACCTTCAGCAACGAGGTGGCCGCCTATGTCGCGGTCAAGGGCAGGCTCTCCAACGCAGCCCATTCGTTGATGTGCTACCCCGCGCTGCTGATCGGCGCGCGCTTCGTCGACGAAGGCATGCGTATTCCGGAGATTGTAAGCTTGCTTCGAGTTTTCTGGGAGCGTGATTCCGCCCGCCTGGTCGCATCGCCCGCCGGCTTTTCAATTGCTGCGTTCACGGAAAAGGTCATCGAGAGGTTCGCCAATCCCGCGATCAAGGATCATCTGACGCGCATAGCCGGCGACGGCGCCACGAAGATTCCGACCTTCAACGGCCAGACGATCAGTCAATTGATCGCGGGTGGCGGCGATCTGACCCGCGTTGCGTTCCTCGTCGCCTGTTTCGCTCGCTATCTCGGCGGCGTCGACGATAAGGGCGCGCGTTTTGAGCCCTATGAGCCCCACATGAGCGATTCGGATTGGCGATACGCCCGTAGCGGCGATCCGCTGGCTGTACTCGACATCGAATCCTTTCGAGGACTCGGATTGAGGGAAAGCGCGGCGTTTGTTACAGCCTATCAGGCGATCTCCAAACAACTGCTCGCGCAAGGCGCAGCCGCCACCCTCGCGCAGGTTTCGCGCTGAAGGTCGACCCACAGCCCTTGTTAGCTTCGCAGATGCGACTGCCGTGTTGGAGCCATCTAGGGAGGATGCACACATCTGGCCTCCGCACTGCTAGCACAACGGCTGGGGACCCCTCTCCCCGCGTCCCCACCACGTAGCGCTCCGCATCAGGTAAGCAGCGGGGAGAGGTTTGGGTGAGGGGCGAGCCGCTTGGACGTGCGCTTTTGACGCCCGGCCAAATATGATTGCACAAAATAAGCGAGCGTTTCCTCAGTCCTTCTAGCTTCACGCAGTGCGCGGTGGTTGGAGACGCGCGTCCAAGCGGCTTACCCCTCACCCCAACCCTCCCCCCGCTGCTTGGTGGATTAGCACGTCTCATCGTGATATACGCGGGGAAGGGGAGTCCGAAGCCGTCGTGTTTCACCCGCGTCCGCCAGATGTGTGCATGCTTTAGATCTCCAGATCGCGCTTTCCAAGTGATCTGCGGGTCCCCGGCGACGCGCGATCTCACCATCGCCGCGATCTGGAGATCGCGGCTACAGGCGCCGCATCTTCGATATGCGGTTTTTTGCGCGTTGGCGCTTGCGTGGTTCCGTTCGATAGGTCTATCGTAACGACAATTAACATTTTTGGAGGAACGGGATGGACGGTGGGCCCGCGACGTCCCAGCCGGCGCAAGCTTCCCAGAAGGCCGGCATCACAACGCCGAGTTCTTCCGCCGAGTCGACCCCAAAGCTCGAGATGCGCAATGTGTCGAAAACCTTTCCGGGCGTGAAGGCGCTGGACAAGGTGGAGCCTGAAGGCCTGGGGCGGCGAGGTGCACGTCCTGATGGGCGAGAACGGCGCAGGCAAATCGACGCTGATGAAGATTCTGTCGGGCGCCTAAGCCCGATCCGGGCTCCGAGATCCTGATCGACGGCAAGCCAGTCGCGATCGGCGACCCGATCGCCGCCAAGCGCAATGGCATCGCCATCATCTACCAGGAGCTGGCGCTCGCGCCCAACCTGACAGTTGCCGAGAACATCTATCTCGGCCGCGAGCTCAACGCAGGCGGCGCTCCTCGACCGCGGCCCATGTGCGAGGGCGGCGCCGTGCTGGCGCGGCTCGGGCGCGCCGTTTGGCCCCGACACGCTGGTTGCGGCCTGTCGATCGCCGAGCAGCAGATCGTGGAGATCGCCAGGGCGATGCATGCGAACTCGAGGATTTTGGTGCTGGACGAGCCGACGACGGCGCTCTCGTCCGCGAGACCGGCCGGTTGTTCGCGCTGGTGAGAAGACTGCGCGACCGAGGGCATCGCGCTGATCTACATCAGCCACCGCATGGCCGAAGTCTATGAATTGGCGGATCGCGTCTCGGTGCTGCGCGACGGGACCTATGTCGGCACGCTGCTTCGCGATGAGATCAGCGCCGAACCCTGGTCAAGATGATGGTCGGGCGCGACCTCTCGACCTTCTACAAGAAGGAGCACGATCCGAACGCGGTGCGCGGCGCCGGAGTGCTTGAGGTTAAAGGGTCTGACCGACGGCGGTCGGCGCGTGCAAGCCGGCCTCGCTTTCGCTGCACAAGGGCGAGGTGCTCGGGACTCGCGGGCCTGGTCGGGGCGGGGCGAACGGAACTGGCGCGGCTGATCTACGGCGCGGATGCGAAAGCCGGCGGCGAGGTGCTGCTGGAGGGCAAACCGGTCGCATATCCGCGGGCCGCAGGACGCGATCGATCTCGGGCATCGCCTATCTGACCGAAGACCGCAAGGAGCTTGGCCTGTTTCTCGACATGACCTGCGGCGACAACATCAATCTCGGCGTCATCGGGCGAGACGCGCGGCCGGCGGGGTGCTCGAACCTCGGCAAGGCTTGGCGAAGCGGCGGAGGATGCCTTCAAGGCGCTGCGCGTCCGCGCGGCGAGCCCGCTGGTGACGTCGGCAGCGCTTTCCGGCGGCAATCAGCAGAAGGTGCTGCTGTCGCGCTGGCTGGAGATCGGCCCGAAGGTGCTGATCCTCGACGAGCCGACGCGCGGCGTCGACATCGGCGCGAAGTCGGAAATCTACCGCATCATCGACGAGCTTGGCGAGCCGGGGTATCGCCGTGCTGGTGATCTCAGTCCGAACTGCCCGAGATCATCGGCATCTGCGACCGCGTGCTGGTGATGCGCGAGGGTCGGATCGAGGGCGAAGTCGGCGGCGCAGCGGGCACGCCGATCGACACAAGAAAACATCATGGCGCTCGCGACCGGCGCGGCGAGCTTCGGCGGCTAGTGGTGCGTCTAAGCAGTCGGGGCGAGGGGATCGAGTCCGAGATGTCGACGCAAGAGACCAAAGATCAGGCAACAGCGGTCGCCGCGAGTTCGGGAGGCGCGGGGCTGTCGGCGCGACAGATCAGAATGTCGCGCATGATCCAATCGATCGGCATGCTGCCGGTGCTGATCCATCCTCTGCATCGGCTTCCACTTCATCGTCGGACCAGCGGTTCTTGACCTCGCAGAACCTGTCGATCGTGGCGCAGCAGGCCTCGATCAACACCGTGCTGGCGGCCGGCATGACGTTCGTCATCCTGACCGGCGGCATCGATCTGTCGGTTGGCTCGATTCTGGCTGTCTGCGGCGATGGCGGGCGTCATGGCCTCGCTGATCCCAAATCTGGGGCTGCTCGGCATTCCCGCCGCGCTGATCGCCGGCCTGGTGTTTGGCTTCTGCAATGGCGCGCTGGTCGCGTTTCTCGAACTGCCGCCTTTCATCGTCACATTGGGTTCGCTGACCGCGGTTCGCGGCGTGGCGCGCCTGATGGGCGCCGACAACACCGTATTCAATCCGAACCTACCCTTCGCCTTCATCGGCAACGAGTCGTTGTTCGGGGTGATCCCGTGGCTCGCGGTGATCGCCTTCCTCGTGGTGCTGGTGTCCTGGTTCGTGCTCCGGCGGACAGTGCTGGGCGTGCGCATCTACGCGGTCGGCGGCAACCCGGGGGCGGCGCGACTTTCCGGCATCAAAGTGTGGGCCGTGCTGCTGTTCGTCTATTGCACGTCCGGATTTCTGGCGGGCCTGGGCGGCGTGATGTCCGTCGCCCGGCTCTATGCGGCTAACGGACTACAACTGGGCCAATCCTATGAGCTTGACGCGATCGCGGCGGTGATCCTGGGCGGCACCAGCTTTGTCGGCGGCATTGGCACGATCTGGGGCACGCTAATCGGCGCGCTGATCATCGCCGTGCTGTCGAACGGTCTTATCCTGGTTGGCGTCTCCGACATCTGGCAGTTCATCATCAAAGGACTGGTGATCATCGGCGCCGTTGCGCTCGACAAATTCCGCACGCGGAGCAGCGGACGCACCTAACCTATCATGGTTCGCGATCTCGTCGCCGGCATCGACAGCTCCACCCAATCCTGCACGGTGATGCTGCGCCGGCTCGACGATGGGGCGGTGGCGGCGCTGGTGCGCGCGCCGCATCCGCCGGTCTATCCGCCGATAAGCGAGCAAGACCCGCAAGCCTGGTGGGACGCGCTGCTCGACTGCCTGCGGCAGCTTCAGCCCTTTCTAGGGCGGATCGCAGCTTTATCAGTCGGCGGTCAGGGGCATGGCCTGGTGCTGCTCGACGCCGAAAACCGCGCCCTGCGCCCGGCCAAATTGTGGAACGACACAGAGGCGGCGCCCGACGCCGAACATCTGCTGACGCTTCTACCGGCAGAGGCATGGGCCAGCGAAACCGGCTCCATACCCTCGCCCGCTTTGACGGTATCCAAACTCGCGTGGACGGAGAGGACGCATCCGGGTCTGGTGGCCCAGGCGCGGCGCATCATGCTGCCGTTCGATTATCTCGTCTATCGCTTGAGTGGACGCGCGGTGACGGAGCGCGGCGGTTCGTCGGGCACGGGATATTTCGATCCGGTGCGCAATGTCTGGGCGCCGCATCTGTTCGATGCTCGCGGTTCCCGGCGTCGACAGCCGCGCGGTCTTGCCTGAGATCATCGACTCCAGCGCCAGGGCGGGCGCGGTGTCCGCAATGGGCGATCTCAACGGAGCGATCGTCGGCGCCGGCTCCGGCGACAACATGACGGCGGCGTTGGGACTCGGCATCCGCGAGGGCGACACCGTCATCTCCCTGGGCACGAGCGGCTGCGTCTACGGTGTGACCCAGCAATTCGTTTCGGACGCTCTAGGGCAGATCAACGGCTACGCCGACGCGACGGGCGCATTCATGCCGATGGTAACTACGCTCAACGCGGCCAGGGTCACTGACACGTTCCGCAACCTGCTCGGCGTCACCACCGACCGTTTCGACGAACTGGCGCTCTCGGCGCCTCCCGGCGCGCAAGGCCTTCGGCTGGTCCCTTATTTGGACGGCGAACGATGCCCGAACCTGCCAAACGCGACCGGATTGATGACCGGCTTGCGCACCGGCATGGGTCAAGAGTTGCTGGCGCGCGCTGCAGTGGAAGGCGTGCTCTGCAATCTGCTTGAGGGTTACGGCCTGCTCACGGTGCGCGGCGTCAAGGGCGACGGTCGGCTGATCGTGACGGGAGGCGCTGGCAAATCGCGGGCCTTCCGGGCAGATTCTCGCGGACCTGTCTGGGAGGTCGATATGGATCTCTCCTGTCGAGGAGACGGCGGCGGCGGGCGCGGCGGTACAGGCCGCAGCGGCCCTTCTTGGCGCTCCGATCGCCGAGATCGCGGCGCGCTGGGCGCCAGAGCTGACCTGCGTCGCCAAACCCAACCCGGCCGTCGTGTCGTCAGCCGAATCAGTCCGCGCCGCTTACCGCGCGGCGGCCGCCTTGGCTTGACGGAGGGTCGGCGTCCACGCCGACCTGTTTGGGGGCGTCCTCAGCCGGCTCTGCGTATCGACGCCGACGTCGGCCTGGAGGCCGACGCTCCGCGAGCGCGGCTTCAGACCTCGGCGGCCGCCGCTCGGGCGATCGCGCGAATGTCGCCGCGGTCAATGCGGAGTTCGAGCAGATCGCGATCGGAAGTCTCCGATAGCTCACGCAGGATCTGACGATAAACCCGGCGGCTTCGCAGGTAGCGCTCAAAGAACGAGAAACTCATGTTTCTCTCCATCTGTTTGGCCAACCCCGAAAGCTTCCAGGGTCCGCCTTGTCTAGAAGTGTTCAAACGTCTTTTAGCTTGAACAGGAGTTCATATAGCGCGCTGCGTCGCACAAGTCAATGGTGCGCTGCGATAACGCATGTGTGATGCGCATAACCGAATGTCGATTTAGGTTAAATTTATCCTAAAAAATAGAAATCTGCGCCAAAGTGTGGCGAGGTCATATAATTTAGCAGAAAAATATGCGCTATTACCATGCGTCATGCGCGGGTCTTCCCAAGCGCAAACGCGCCGCGGGCGGCGCTTGGCAAGCGCTCAGCTTACCCCTTCACCTCCGGACGGCGACGAGAAACAGCCGCGGATAGGTGAGAAACGTCTTTCCGTCCTTTTGCGCGGGATAAGCGTACTCCAGCTCGCGCCGGTATCGGCCAAGGAACTGCCGCCGCTCCGTCTCGTCGAGCGGGTCGAGAAACGGGCGCAACGCGGAGCCCGCGAACCAATCGACAATATCGCCCGCGCCGTCGAGTGGGTGAATGTAGGTCGTCATCCAGATGTCGATCTCGGCGCTGAGCGGTCGCAACCAGTCATAATATTCCTCGAACGAAGCGATTACCGGTCGCGTCATGGCGATCGGCGCCAGGCGACCGGCCCATGGCCCGTCGGCGGCGACGAGCCGCATCGCCGCGTGCGAAGCTTCATGCAAAATGTTCGGCATCTGCACCGCAAAGCATCCGCCGGGTTTCACAAACGAGGCGAGCCGCGGGAAAAGCACGTCGTGGTTGGGCAGGAAATGCAGCGCGGCATTCGCGAAGATGAGATCGACGGAAGAGGTTGGCTCCCAGCTTTCGATGTCCTGGCGCAGGAAGGTCGCGCTGGGCGCCCTTCGGCGCGCATGCGCGAGCATGGCCTCGGAGGTGTCGATGCCGGTCACGCTCGCATCGGGGAAGCGGCGTTGCAGCAGTTCAACGCTGTTGCCAGGACCGCAACCGAGATCGAAAATTGTCTCGGCGCTCTCGATGGCGCGCCCCAGCGAGCAGATCCCGAGCCGCGCGCGTCCGCTCGCGCTCGAATTTCATATAGAGGTGCGGATTCCAATCCGGCGCGAGCGGCTGTTCCGTCTGTTCGATCGTCATCACGCTCAACGGGTTGGACTTGCCCGGGGCTCAAGGGTCGATTGGGAGGCGTCTCCGCTGATTCCAGGGAGAACGGCCATGGCATGGCTCAGACCCTCTCGGATGTAGAGCCGGAAAGTGGGTAAATTCTATCGTATTCATAGATACAGAATCCCCGAATGCGCAAGTGGCGTCATGTGGTTCCCGCCGATTTTTGCCTCGGTATCAGCTGCGGCTTAAGGCATTGCAGTCTCCACCCCGAAACTTCGTGTGTTGCAAAATAGCCACGCGTCCGAATTCTGTAGCAGTGAAGAGCGCAATCCGACAGTCGTGGAATGAAAATCTATATTAATAGTATATTTATGTGTTTATAACGAGAGCGGCGTAGAACCAGGACTTTGAAGCGGAATATTGAAATCTTGGCGAGCGAACCTGAGGGGCTCGCGCTCGGCTGAATGGGGTGGCGTTATGAAAATGCTGAAGACGATTCTATTGGCCGGCGGCGCGACGTTCGCGATCGCCACGGTTGCTCCAGCGGCCGACCTCCCAACCAAAAAAGAGGGGACGCCGGCGCCGGCGAAGAATTGCTTTGCGTCCTTCTACACTTGGCTCGATTTGACGCCTTCGGACTGCCCCTTGTCGCTTTTCGGTGTTACCGTGTACGGTGCTATCGACACCGGCGTCGGCTACGCGACCGCGGGATCAAAGTTCAATCCAGATTACAACAACGGCGTCTTCGAAGCCATCAACAAGATGAGCTACCATCAGGGCTTCCAACCGCTACCCAACGGCATGTCGCAATCGAACCTTGGCGTCAAATGGAAGGAGCAGGTCGTCCCGAATTGGTATTTCATCGGCGACGTCAACTTCGGGTTCGATCCCTATTCGCTGCACTTCGCTAGCGGACCCACGTCTCTGGTCAACAACAACTTCAATACTCTGGCCAACCAATCGACCAGCACGGATTTCAGCCGCACGTATGGCCCCATAAATAATCGCGCCTATGCGGGCGTCAGCAACGCCAATTTCGGAACCTTGACCGTGGGTCGGCAGAACTCGTTCGCCAACGACATGGCGAGCGTGTACGATCCGACGGGAGGCTCTTACGCCTATTCGTTGATCGGAACGTCAAGCGCCGTGCTCTCGGGGACGGGCGACACGGAGCTCGCGCGCTATACGACGTCGATCAAGTATCAGGTGACCTACAACAACGTCCGGGCAGGTATTCTGTCTCAACTTGGGGGTTGGGACACCGGCAACAATGCGCAGCAGGCCTATGAGGGCGACGTCGGTTTTGACTACGCCGGTTTCTCACTCGACGCTATCTATCAACACGCTGAAGACGTTTTCTCGCTAGCAACCTTTGGCGGGGCGGCGATCCCGAAAGGCGATCCCGCCGACACGCTGAAAGTCACGCTGGAAAACATCGATGCAGTCGCCGTTGCAGGCGTGTACAATTGGCAGTCGCTCAGATTCTACAGTGGTTACCTCTACTCCAATATTTCCAATCCCACCAATTCCTATGGCGCGCACGGCGACGAAAACCGGAGACTTCTTCGACCATGTGAATGGCGGATATCCCGGCGTCGTGCAGGCGCTGGCCTTTCCGAACGACAAGCATCTACAGACGGTGTGGGAGGGGGTGAAATATGCCGTTCGCCCGAACCTCGATCTGGCCAGCGGCTACTATCATGAATGGCAGAACAATTACTCGGCCGCTGGCACAAACTGCGGTCCCAACAAAACCCCGGCGGCCAAAGGCTTCTCGCCGCAGGGCGCCGCAAACGCCGCCTGCGCGGGCACGACGGACGTCATCACGGGGATGATACGATTATCGTCCCGTCAAGCGCGTCGATCTATATGGCGGCGTGATGTATTCGATTGTCGCGGGCGGCATGGCGAACGGCTTTCTCAAGAGCGTCAACCTCGAGCCGTCGGCCGGCGTGCGCGTGAGCTTCTGAAAGCGGGAATATCTCAGGATGCTCGTAGAGCATCCTCCAATACATGGCCGATAGTGGCTAATGGTGGGGCGAGGTTTGTAACCTATCAGGCATCCGGAGTGGTCTCGGAAGACACCGCGCCGCGGCCGTGTCGGCCCGAGCAAACGCGGGCGCGTTACCCTCTGCCGGTCGTCGCGGCGACGCGTCCCGCTCCATTTCTAAAATATTTTTTAGACCCGAACGCCGCAATTGTTTGCTAGGGTCGAGGTTGATCCAATGTGTCTTTAGGTGACGAACCGCTGCTGGGTGGCGACCCCAGCAAGCATCTCGTCGAACCTACTCGTCCGACCTATTGGGCGATAAGGAGACCATTATGATGAAATCGTTCCTTGTTGCAATCTCGCTTTCGGTTGTCGCTTACGCTTCCCCTGGTTTTGCCGGACCCTTATCGCAGTTTGCCGCTTCGAGCGATCAAGACACGGGGCGCTTTGTCATTAGTTCGACTGGCAAGTCGCGGTACGTCTATAGGAACGCAAACTCTTGCGCTCCCAATCGGGGCGTACCCGTCTGGGGGCAGGGCTCGACGGCCGGAAAGCTACTCGGCTATCGATGCTACGACATTTCAAACGCCAACTAGCGCGACGGGGAGTAGAGCCGATTTCGCCGGCAGTGTTGACAGCTAACCTTTCCGACGTGCCGCTCTCATGACTCAGTGAAGCTGAGTTCAATCAAGCGATGTCACTGCTTTTCAACCGTTTCTGGCCGTCGCAATCGAAAAAACAACCAGCGGCGCCATCACGATGAGCAGCCCCTCAAAAAACAGGGCGGAGACGTCGAGGTGCAGGTCCTTGATCCACAGCGACAAGGGCCAAGTTATCGCCGCCGATATAGCGGGGATCGCCAGAAAAAACATGGTGACGAAGCCGTTGTCGTTTCGCGTGGCGGTCAGCGCCGCCTGATAGAAGACGCGACCCGCCGCCGACGAGGCCAGCGTTCCGATCAGCAACATAAAAATCGCGAGCATGTCGGCGTCGGTGAGGCGCGGCATTATCGCCCCGTGTGCGAAAAGGACCGTTCCTGGAATAAGAACGACAGCCGATAGGAGAAAGTTGCTGGCGATGGCGGCGGCCTCGTCGTAATCTCCGAACCATTCGTAGACCAGCGTTCCGCTCAGCGCGAAAAAAATCGGCATCGGCAGCGCAAGAGCCCAGCGACTGTGAAACAGGCTGTAGAGCAAGTCCCGCCTAAGCGCCGAGGCATCCGTTTCAATCTGGCTGAAAGCGACAATCATCGCGCCTGCGAAGGCGATCAGGAAACAGACGATGAAGACGATCCGCGGTCGGGGAATGTTTCTTCTCGAAACGATGCGCGCAACCAGCGCGGCCCAAAACGGAGAGAGGTTCAGCACCGCCGCCGTGATAATGGGATGTGCACTGCTAAGCGCAACGTCATACAGCAGCAGGCCAGCACATCCGACGCCGAACAGCACGATCAGTTTTGGCCAGTTCGCCGCGGTCGTCAAAATCGCTAGGAAATCGCTTCGCGCGCCGGGACGCGCGAGCAGGAGCGGAATCGAGACGACTAAGGCGATTTGCGTGAAGGCGAGGAAATCGAGCGAGTGCAGCTTCCTCGCCGCCAGCGCCGAAAACGGCTCCTGCAAGGCAAGCAACGCTGCGGTGATGACAGCGTACACCGCGCCGGCGCGGTAGTCGGGGACCGCCGCGCGCGAAGCGGAAATCGGCAATGCATCGACCGGCGGAAGTGAACCGTTCGCGCCCATCTAACCCAAACACCTGCGAAATTCCGCCGCATGCGACCGTGTCGTCTCTGGCGGCGGTGAGAGATAAGCGGGTTTGGGGTGGCAGCGCCCCTAAAATGATTTTTAATTGTGGGACGCTTCCTGATGTTCAATAGACGGCGTGGCTGCGTCCGGTCACAAATGTTGTCCCCTGAGCTCTTGCAGTAAGGCGAAAAAGGTTCTGCGATGTGACTTTTTTGCGATAGGCGTTATGCTGTCCAGGCTATAGCGTACCCTCGACGCGGCTGGGTCGTCGATCGGGGGACGTATGTTCGGCTTGAAATCGAAGCTCTTGAGCAGTGTGATCTTGGCAGCTTTGGTCTCCGGGGCTTCGGCTGCGGATTTGCCGACTACCAAAGGCGCCCCAGTCGCTCCCGCGGGCCCGGCTAGTTGCACAGGTGTTCAGGATTTCTTCGGGACCAACTGCGTTTTGAGCTACTGGGGACTGACCTTCTACGGCAACGTCGACTTGGGCGGCGGCTGGGAGTCGCACGGAACACCGCTCAACAGGAACATCATCACCGGCGTCGACGAGCTGGTGCAAAAGACCTCCAACAAGCCGATGTGGCTGCCCGCGCCCGGCGGGCTGGGGCAATCGTCTCTCGGCATAAAGGCGAAGGAAGAGTTCCTGCCGAGCTGGTACTTTATCGGCGACTTGTCGTTCGGCTTCGATCCTTACACGCTGTCGCTCGCCGATGGGCCACGATCGTTCTTGGACAACAACGGCCGCGCCCTCGTAAATCAGACCGCCAACAGCGATTCGAGCCGCGCCGGCCAGTTCTACAACGGCGTGGGGTATGTGGGCATAAGCAACGCCACTTTCGGCACGTTGACTTTCGGCCGGCAGAATTCTCTGACCCTCGAAGGCCTTGGCGAATACGATCCGATGGGCCTTGCCTACGCCTTTTCCGTGCTGGGTTGGTCAGGTCTGACGGCGGGCACCGGCGACACCGAAGATGCTCGATCAACCACGGCGATCAAATATCGCGACTCGTTCGGAAGTTTCCGCGTCAGCGGTCTTTATCAGATTGGCGGCTATGATCTCGATAACGGCGCGCAGGCCGTCGTCGAAGCGGGAGTCGGGACCGACGTCGATCTGGGGGCTTACGGGAAACTTTCTTTTGACGTTGTTGCCACCCTGGACAAGGGCGGGGTCGCCGCCGGGCCGCTCACAGCGGCTCAAAACCTCAAATACCCAGGCACAATAGCCGCGACTATTTCCGACAACGACGGCATAACGCTGCTGGGGAAATGGACATACAACCACTTCAAGCTGATGGGCGGCTTCGAGGCCATCGAGTTCAAAAATCCGTCCTCTCCGCAATTGTCCACTTTCACCGCCATTGACGGAATCACCATAGTTAAGCAGGATATCAACAATACCGCCTACACCATCCCCAGATACCAGGATATTTCCTGGCTCGGCGCGCGCTACGGCTTTACCGAGACGGTTGACGCCGGGGTGGCGTACTACCACTATTTTCAACCGAGCTACTCCACCACGTTTTGCAGCAACAGTTCGAAGAGCAGCTGTCAGGGAACGCTGGAAGCCTATTCGTTTGACGTCGATTGGAAATTTTCGAAGAAGTTTGACGTCTATGCGGGCCTGATGTTCTCGGAAGACCACGACGGCCTTTCCAGCGGCTTCCTCCACGCGGAGAACTTCGCGCCTACTGCCGGCCTGCGCTTCAAGTTTTGACAAAGCGCCCGCCTGTAGCCGCGATCTCTAGATCGCGGTCTCTCCGCGAGTGACTCTTTATTTGGACGGCCGATATCTCACGACGACCGCGATCTTGAGATAGCGGCTACAAGGACGGCCGCTCGCTGCAGTCGCCTTTTCGGGTTGACTGACGATCTAACAACACTGAATTGCTTCGCTTCGTTCGCAATGACGGGTCGCGCGAATTACTCCCCACAAATCATCATGATGCGAATGATGACATTTTGCTTGTGCGTGAGGCGAAACCCGTATGCGCTCGTCCAGACGCCCTCAGGGATCGGGGCCTTGGATGGGTCAAGCAGGGTGATCGACACGGGACGGTGCTCGGCGATCGCCGTCGCGAGAACAGATTGAATACGACCGGCTTCGCACATGAATACCTGCTCGCTTTCCTCCGGCGAAATCGAAAAAACTTTGGCCTTGGAAGCAAGCGTAGGGGTAGGGCTCGGGCTGGCTTGAGAGGGCGACGGAACCGCCTGTGGGACCGCGTCTTCAGAATTCGCCGAACCGCCAAGACCGATCGCCCAAGCACAAACCAAGACCGCGACGCCGCATTTGCCCATCAGCCCATTTCCCTCTTTGCGACAAACAAGCAAATCTCGCGGAGACCCCCGGGCCGGTTGATCAACCGACGCTTGCGGCTTCGGCCCATGAACCTTCGCCGCAGCGGTCACCTTCCGCGGTCGCGCGCCAAAACCCGCGCGGCCCCGGCTCTGTGAGCGGCCTCGGCGCGTGGCGCGAGCAAACTCCAGCCTGGGCCCACCAACTGTTGGGCATGTCGGCGCGGTTCATCGGGTGCATTCCGCCTTTGTAGCGTCGCCAGAAAATGCAGGTCGAGCATGTCGCCGGCGCGCCGCCCGGCGCGGCGTCCCCGTCGCCGCAGCCCTGGCGTCCGCGCGTTCGCGGCCAATGCGCGACCTCCTCGGCGCGGGGAGACGCCTCCGGCGCCCGTCGTCGGCAAAGTCCATCATCCTCGTGCAACTTGTCCCAATAGGCGCATTGCGAACAGATCTGCACTCGCGGCGGCGTTGTTGACATAGGGGCCTTCCCGATCCCGCGCCGCTCATTGCGCGGCGGCCGCGATTTCGTTGGTTTTCTGCTCCGCGGAGACCAACCAACCACCGCCCAGCGCAAGCATCAGCCCCACATACGCCTCCACTTGCCGCGTGTGCACGGCGATGGCGGCGCGTTGCGCTCCGAGCGCCGCGTCCTGTGCGGTGACCACGTCGAGATAGGAGGCCGCGCCGTCGCGATAGAGCGCCATCGACATGCCCAGCGCTTTGCTCGCCGCCGTCGCGGCCGCCTCAGTTTGCGCCGCTTCGTCCGCCAGCCAGCGAAGCGCCGAGAGATAGTCCTGCACTTCCCTGATCGCCCGCAGCACCGTCGCGCGGTACTGTTCCGCGGCGATTTTGGCTTGCGCCTCGGCCTGTTTCACCTCCGCTTCGCGCAGACCGAAATCGAAAAGCGGCACCGACATAGAGGGGCCGATAGTGTAGAACGTGTTCCCCGGATCGAGCAGACGCAGAGCAGTGTCCTGCGTGCCGCCGAGCAGCGCGAGCGTGAATTTCGGATACATGTTGGCGCGCGCCGCGCCGATGAGGGCGCTCGTCGCGGCCGCGTTGCGTTCGGCAATCGCGACGTCGGGACGTCGGCGCAGCACGTCGCCGGGAACGGCGCGGGGACGGCGCGGGAATACCATCGGGGCGGGCGCCGTGGCGACGCGATAGCCGGCGGCCGCTTGACCCGCCAGCGTCGCGATCGCGTCAACCAAACCGGTGCGGCGCAAGGCAAGGTCGGAGGCCTGCGCTTTCACGGCTTCGAGCTGCGTCTTGGCGCGTTGTGCATCTATCGGCGGCGCGATTTTCGCGTTGAGTCGCTCCTGCGTCAAAGTCAGGGCGGACTGATAGACCTTGATCGTATCCGACAGCAGTTTGGCCTGCGCGTCGAGCCCCCGGAGATCGACATAGTCGCGCGCGAGTTCGGCGTGCAATTCGAGCCGGGCGTCCGCCAGCGCGTCCTCAGCCGCCTGTGCGTTGAACTTGGCCGCCTTGACGATGTCGGCGACGCGGCCCCAGATATCGATCTCATACGAGGCGATGCCGCCGTAGACTTGATTGGCGCCGTAATAAGTGGGCTGGCTTTTCGAGCGCAGCGGGCGGTTGTCTGATTGTTTGTCGGCGGAGAGCCCGCCGTTGAAGTCGATCTCGGGGAACAGACCGCTCGTCGCCGCGTCGGAGCGCGCTCTCGCGGCCTGGTAGGCGGCTAGCGCCGCGGCGAGATTGGGATTGGACGTTTCGACGTCGCCTTCGAGCCGGTCGAGCGTGGGGTCACGAAAACTCAGCCACCAGCTTCCGCCGAGCCCCAGCGCTCCGCGGTCTCCGCCAGTCGCATCGCTGAATTGCGACGGCATCGCCACGTTCGGCGCGAGATAGTCGGGGGCAAACTCGCAACCCTCGAGCGACAGCGCCACACAGAACGCGAGCCACAAACGATATCTCATATGCCCCCTGGTCGGCGACGCACGAACCCAACGCGGCGCCTCTATTTCATCGCGCCTTCGGCCAACTTCGGATTCGCCTTGGCGCCCCCAGCGTCCTCGCCCGAGCCGCGGCTCACGATCCGCACTTGGTCTCCATCCGACATAGATTCCAATGGGTTTTTAACGATTTCATCGTCAGGGGAAAGTCCGTCGGCAACCTCGACGCGCGAGCCGTAGTCGCGCGCAATGCGAATTTTCTTCATTTTGATGTGGGACTTTTCGTCCACCGTAGCGACGAGAATGGCCTCGTCGCGAAACAGCAGCGCGCTCGCCGGCAATGTCACGGATTGGGAATTGGGCGGCAGTTGAAAGTTGACCTGCGCGAAGGCGCCCGGTTTCAGCAGCCCATCGGAATTGTTGGCGATGAGTTCAACCAGCAACGAGCGCGACTTGGCGTCGATCGCGTTCGACGTCGTCGAGATTCGCGCTGGAAACTCGCGCCCAGGATATTCGGGAAGGATGAGTTTCGCTTGCATGCCCTCCTTCATCTCCGCTCCGTACACTTGGGGCGCGTGGACGTAGACGCGGACTTGGCTGAGGTCGGCGACCACAAACAGCGGCTTATTCGCCGCCGAGCCTGGCATGACAAGCGACCCGATGTCGACATCGCGCGCAGTCACGACGCCATCGAACGGCGCGGTGATATTGGAGAACGCCTTCAGCGCGTGCAGCCGGTCGAGATCGGCGCGCGCGGCCGAAACATCCGCGTCCGTCACAAGCACGTCGCTCGCTTTCTCGTCAATCGCCTGCTGTGACACCGCCGCCGACCCGCCCAATGTCTTCCAACGATTGGCGGTCACGCCTGCGAAAACCTGTTTCGCCTTGGCCTTGGCGAGTTCGCCCTCGGAAGCGGTCACCCGTTGGTCGAGTTCCGGCGTGTCGACGACCGCGAGCACCTGCCCCTTCTTCACCCTCGCGCCAATGTCGACCCGCCACTCCCGCACGTAGCCGCTGACCTGGCCGTGAATGGAGGCCGAGTCATAGGCCTCGACGTCGCCGGGCAGCGCAATCTGCTTCGTATGGTCGTCGCGCGTGGCCTTGATGACCGCGACGTCAGGCGTCGCCTGATCGACCGTCCAACGCGCGAGCTTTTCCTCGTCCTTGCGTCTCGACGTGACGCCCATCGCCGCGACACTTACCGCGACAAGGGCGATGAGCAAGACGAAACGCAACGCCTTAACGGGCCGCAGCGACGGCGGCCCCTCGGCGGGCGCCGGTGGGGGATCGTGCTTCATGCGGAGGTCGCCTCGTGGATCATCGCGGGTGCGCGCTGCGATCGGGTCTTCGGCTTGCGGGCGTGAACCAGTCGAAACACCGCGGGGACAAACAACAGCGTCGCGATCGTCGAACAAATCAGGCCGCCGATGACCGCCCGGCCCAGCGGCGCATTCTGCTCGGCGCTCAGCGCCATCGGCGCCATGCCGATGATCATCGCGAGAGCGGTCATCAACACCGGACGGAAGCGGGTGAAAGCCCGCCTCCATCGCGGCGGTCAGAGGATCGTCGCCCGCGGCAAGGCGCTCGCGCGCGAAACTGACGACCAGGATGCTGTTGGCGGTGGCGACGCCCATGCACATGATCGCCCCCGTCAGCGCGGGAACCGAAAGCGTCGTTTCCGTGGCGAATAGCATCCAGACAATGCCGGCCAGCGCCGTCGGCAAGGCGGCGACGATGACGAACGGGTCGAGCCAGGATTGGAAATTGACGACAATCAGCAGATAAATAAATACGATCGCCAGCGCCAAGCCGATAAGCAATTGCCGGTAGGCGGACTCCATCGTCGCGGTCTGGCCGCGCAGCACGACAGTCGCGCCGGGCGGCGCTTCCTTCGCCGTCTCGTCGATGATCGCTTGGATATCGCGCGACACCGCGCCGAGATCGCGCTCTGAATTGGTGGCGTAAATGTCGATGACCGGCTGCACGGCGTAGTGTGAAACTAGCGCCGGGCGTCACGCCGCGCTTGATCGTCGCCACGCCGCCGAGGATCTGCGAGGCGTCGCGCTGCGAGGCCGGCACGTTCTCGAGCGCCGACATCGAGTCCAGCCAATATTGCGGCGTCTGCGCCACGATCGGATAGGCGACGCCGTTCTTCGGATTGATCCAGAACGTCGGCGCGACCTTGAAGCTGCCGGACAGCGATTCCTGCAGGCTCTTGGCGACGTCGCCCTCGGTGAGGCCGAGTTGCGCGGCGCGCATGCGGTCGACGACGACATCGAATTTCGGATTGTTGGTCGGATTGCTGGATGCGCGCGTCGGCGACGCCCGGCACCCGCGCGATCCGCTTCAGCAGATCCTCGGCGTAAAGCTTGTTCGGCGTCCTGCCGCGGTCCGAACACCTGCACGTCGATCGGCGAGGGCAGACCGAAGTTGAGAATCTGCGAGACGATGTCGGCGGGCAGGAACGCGAAGGTCGTTCCTGGGAAGCGGCGCGGCAGGGTTTCGCGCAGCGTCTTCGCATAGCCCGTCGGAGTCCTCCGCATGACCCGGCTTCAGCGTGATGAGCATGTCGCCGTCCGCCGGTCCGACCGTGCCCGAATTGCTGTAGGCGGAATTGACGCCGCTGACCGGCAGCCCGAGATTATCGACCATGCGGCCCGAGCGCATCGGGAGGGATCGTCTGGCGGATCACCTCTTCGACGCGTTCGCACAGCGCCGCCGTCTCCTCGATGCGCGTGCCGGTCGGGGCGCGGATGTGCAGCTTGAGCTGCGTGCTCTCGACGGGGGGAAAGAAGTTCTGCCCGAGGAACGGAGCCAAGGCGAAGGAGGCGAGCGGACACCAGCAGAAAGCCGACGATGAACCGGAAGCCGCGCCCGCCAGCGCCGTCGCCAGCAGGCGCTGATAGAAGGCGCGCGTGCGCCTCGAAGCGGCGCTCGAAGCCGCGTTGGAACCGCACCAGCGGATTGCGGGTCGGCGCGCGATGCGCCGGGTCGTCCATGCGCGGCTTGATTGGCGAGCAGAAAGCGCGCCAGCGTCGCCACCAGCGTGCGCGACAGCACGTAGGAGGCGATCAGCGCGAACACCACCGCCTCCGCCATCGGCCGGAACAGAAAGCCTGCGACGCCGCCAAGCCCGAACATCGGCACGAACACGATGCAGATGCAAAGCAGCGAGACCGTCGCGGGAATCACGATCTGGCGCGCGCCGTCCATGATCGCGGTCTCGATCTCCTTGCCTTGCTCGAGATGCCAATTGATGTTCTCGATCGTCACGGTGGCGTCGTCGACGAGGATGCCGACCGCGAGCGCCAGGCCGCCGAGCGTCATCACATTGATCGTCTCGCCGATCGCGGAAAGCGCGGCGATCGAAGCCAGGATCGCCAGCGGAATCGAGACGGTGATGATGAGCGTCGAACGCCAGCTGCCGAGAAAGATGAGGATCATCAAGCCGGTCAGCGCCGCCGCCACCGCGCCCTCGAAAATCACCGAATTGACCGCCGCGTTGACGAAAGTCGATTGATCGCCGACCGCGACGAGTTTCAGGCTGGAAGGCAGGGTCTCGCGCAGCTTCGGCAACAGCGCCTTGACGCCGTTGATGACGTCGAGCGTCGAGACCGAGCCCGACTTGAGGATCGTCATCAGCACCGCGTTGGCGCCGTCGACGCGCACCATATTGGTTTGCGGCGGGGCGCCGTCATGCGCGAAGGCGACGTCGCGCACGAAAACCGTCGCGCCGTTGACGACCTTGATCGGCAGGTCGTTCAGCGAGGAGATCTGCTCCGGCGAGCCGTTGATCGAGACGACATATTCGAAGCTGCCGACCTTCTCGACGCCGACCGGAGTGATGATGTTCTGCCGTCCGATCGCGTCGACGACGTCTTCCGCCGAGAGCCCATAGGCCTGCAATTTGCTTTGATCGATGTCGATCTGCACCTGCCGCACCTTGCCGCCATAGGGCGAGGGAATCGCGGCGCCGGCGACGCTCGCGAGCTGCGGGCGAATGAAATTCTGACCGTAGTCCTGCAACTCGCGCTTGCGACAGCGATTGGCTGGAAAGCGCAAGCTGAAGCACCGGCACGCTGGAGGCGTTGAAGCTCAGCACGAACGGCGGCGTCATGCCGGGCGGCAAATATTTGAGCACAGTCTGCGAGGCGGCGGTGACCTGGGCGAGCGCGGCGTTGATGTTGACCTTCGGTTGGAAGAAGATCTTGACCACGCCATAGCGCGGCATCGATTGCGACTCGATGTGCTCGATATCGTTGACCTGCGTCGTCAGCGTGCGTTCGTAATAGTAAATGACCCGTTTCGACATGTCGTCGGCGGGCAAGCCGTCATAGGTCCACACCACCGCGACGACGGGAATGCCGATGTTCGGGAAGATGTCGACTGGCGTTCGAACCCAGGCGCCGACCCCGAAGATGACGATCAGCATCGCCATAACGACGAACGTGTAGGGGCGACTGAGGGCGACGCGAACGATAGCTAGCATGAGGCTCTTTTGGCGTGACGCTAAAAGAGCGCAAACGCGCCTCGGAAACGCGGCGCCGCTCCGCGTCGGCAGATAAAGGGATAGCCCTTATCGGCAGAAATCAAACTAAATATTTTTTTAGTCGCGCGCCGCCTTGATGACGAAATGCCCGCCGGACTTCCGCTCCCCGACGACCAACTCAAGGCCGTGCAGTTCTGCAATTGCGCGAGCAATGCTGAGGCCAAGCCCGTGACCGTGAGTCCCCTCGGCAGGAGTTGCGCGATAGAAGCGTTGGAAAATCCGGTCTCGGTCCGCCGGCTTTATGCCTGGCCCACTATCAATCACCTCCAGGCAGGGACGATCCCCTTCCGTCCTGACGGAAAGTTCAACGGCGCCGCCGGCGGGCGTGAACTTGATCGCATTGTCGACAAGGTTTGAGACGGCTTCGCGCAGCAAATCTTCGTCGCCGCGGATAATTACCGCCTTGTCTATCACGGCGGTTACGCCAATGGTTTTCGCCTCTGCAAGCGGTTCGTAAAACTCCAGCGTTTGTGCGCAAACCATAGCGAGATCGACGTCGTGAAATCGGCTCTCGCGCAACCCGTTCTCCACGTCGGCGATGCGCAACAGCGCCGCAATTATCTGCGCGGCGCGGTCGACCTGTTCGAGCGCCGCTTGCACGCGCTCCTGCTCGTCGCCGCAGCCCTCCTCAAGCGCGCGTTCGAGCTTGGCGCGCGCGACGGCGAGAGGCGCACGCAGTTCGTGCGCTATGTTGTCTCCGACGATCTTCAATTGATCGAGCAACCGCGCGAGTTCGTCGAGCATCAGATTCACGGCGACCGCGATGCGATCGATTTCGTCGTTCTCGCGAGAAATGGGCAATCGCGAGGCGAAATCTCCCGCCATGATCCGCGATATCGCATGGTGAACCGCAGCCAGCCGGCGCGCAGCGTTTCGTGCAAACAACACGCCGAGACCAATAAACAGGGCGGCGGTGGGCGCCAGTGCAAGCGCGAACGCCCGCAACAGCGTCTCCTCGACTTCATCAGCATCCTGAAGATCGCGTCCGAGCAGCAGGATCGCGCCGTCGGCCCGGCGTCTGGCGACCAGGATTGCCGCTATCGAAGCGCCCGCCAGTTTGCGCATCGCGCCGCCGTCGAGCAGATGCGGTCGCCCGTCGACGGGGATTGGCGGCAGCCTCCTTAGGTTTCCGAGCGTAGCGACGCCATTTGCATCGAACAGCGCTAGATAATCGATGCGCCGGATTTCCGACAATTGCCGGGCAGCGACGGCGGCGCGCAGCCGATCCAGAGGCGCATCCACATTGAGGCGAGCCTCTTCTGTCAGGATGGCGCCGAGGCGATTGGTCTCCTCGCGGGCCACTTCGAGATAGACCAAAGTAAACGCTGATATCGTGATCGCGGCGACCGACAGCGCGAACCCGATGGCGAAACGCAGCGTTCGCGAACCGAGTAGGTTACGTCTCTGCATTCAACTTGAAGCCGGCGGCGCGCAGGTTGACGATGAAGCGGCGAACATCGTCCGGGTCGAGCTTGCGCCGTAGATTTCCGATGTGAACGTCGACGACATTCGTCTGAGGCTGAAATTTGTAGTTCCAGATATCTGAGAGCAACATCTCGCGCGTGACGACTTCGCCCGGCCTGCGCATGAAATATTCGAGCAGCTTGAACTCGCGCGGCAGCAGATCGATGCGCTCGCCGTCGCGCCGCGCCAGTCGTTCGACGAGGTCGAGTTCGAGCGCGCCGACCCGCAAGCGGGTAGCGCGGGAGTGCTCGCCGCGCCGAAGCAACGCCTCCACTCGCGCGACCAACTCACTCAACGCGAACGGTTTGACGAGATAATCGTCGCCGCCGGCCTTGAGGCCGCGAATGCGGTCATCGACCGTTGACAGAGCGCTGATCACCAGCACCGGGGTTGCGTCGCCTTCGTTTCTGATCGTTTCGACGAGCGTCAGACCGTCGCTTCCGTGCAACATGCGGTCGACGACGAGCACGGCGACACCGCCGCGTCGCATCACCGAAAAGCCGCGCTCAATCGTTTCGGCGATCTCCACGCAGCGTCCGTCGCCGCGCAGCGCCGCGTGAATTTCCTCAGCAAGCCCGCGCTCATCTTCGATCAGCAAGATCAGCCTGGGAGCCGCGTTTGCAGACAATGAGCCCATGAGCCCAGCCTATATCGACGCAGCCGCATTACCAAACACGCCGCCGCGGCTCAAATGGCGTCGAGCGGGCGTTGAACCAAACAGGTATCAATAAAAAGCCCCGGGTGACGCCCGGGGCTTCCTTGTCCAGATTTCCGAAACTCAGAACCGGACGCGAATGCCCGCGGTCGGCGCCCAATTGTTGCTGTAAAGATATCCGTTGGCTAGGCCACCGCTGACCTGCGAATACAGCACGCCAGCATAGAGATCGACTCGCTTCAACGGACGATAATCAACCAAGCCTGAGAAGGCGTTCATGTAGCCGGTGCACTTGCCGCTGTTCGAGCCTTGCGGCGAGAATCCGGCATTCTTGACAGCCGGCGCGGTGTTCGGCCCGCAGACGCCGGTGTACGAATTCGGCTGGTAGTAAAGGTAGTAAGCGCCAGTCAGATCAATACGGTCGGTAGCCGCATATTTCAGACCTGTCCATATAGCGTCAAAGTTCTGCGGAACCGTGTAGTTCGTAAAATTTATACTTGAGGAGTTAATGGCGTCTGAAACTACCGGCTGTCCGCCAATCGTAGTAAATCCTGTCGCGTGATTGTTGGATGGATTGGTGTATTGGATGTGTTCCGTGCCCGCGTAGATGGTAAACTGGTTCCATTTATATTTGCCAAGCAGCATGACGCTTTCATTGTTGGACAGCGTGGCTTTAAGCGCATCGGTCGGCACGCCCTTCGGCACCGGGCCATTGTAGGTCGCGAGGTTCACCTGATCGTAGATCTGGGTGAATATGGCGTCGAACGAGAAGCCGCCAAAGTCGGCGCCTATTCCGAGTTCGTACTCGCCATCCGAGCCATTGCCCAGACTATAGCCGCCAAACTGCCACTCGGCGTTGAGGTGGATATTGCCCGCGGCGAGCGCGTACTTGAGCGAAGTATTTTGGCGCGCGTCTTCCGTGCCGCCCGCGCCGGCAACCTTTCCTGACCACCCGATCGGCGAGAAGGCGTAGGAGCCGCCCATCGGATCGTAAGCGTTGACGCCGTCGAGGGTCAGCGAATTTTGCCGACCGGCGGTGATCGTGCCGAATATCTTGTTGCTCAAACCGCCATAGGCGACCGAATTGTCCCACTGGCCCGCGCGGCTCGAATCGGCGTTTGCGCTCTGAAGGTTGAGTGGCGTCTGGTTGTTCTGCACCATGGAGCCGAGGCCGTCGGCGAGTTGTAAAGAATACGGATCAAAGCCGGTTGCGACCTCGGCGACGACCGACCAGTCCCAGAAAAGCGGCTCCTTTATTTTCACACCCACCTGGGACTGGCTCAGCCCGCCAGGCGCCAACCCAAAATTCGGTCTATTGCTGTTTTTGTTGATGAATTCTTCTGCGCCGATGTGGTTCGTGCCGTTGAAGGGAACGCCGTGCGTTTGGTAGCCGACGCCCATGTCGATGGTAGCGTAGAAGGTCAAGCCCCAATAGCTCAACGGACAGTCGGCCGGGGTAGAGTCGAAATAGGCGTAGAGGCTCGAGAAGCAGTTGGGTTTGTCCGGCGCTACCGGCTTCCCCTTCGTCGTTGGCAGGTCGGCTGCATATGCAGCTGTCGACGCCAGTAAAGCGGCCACGGAGACGCACAGACGTTTCATTTTCGCCCCTCTTCAACTCGAATCGACCGAGAGATCGACGCATGTCGCCTTATTCACGGTCTAGCGAGGGCTTGCGTTCACAGTCAAAGCGATCCGATTGATCTGCTTCTTCCGCAAGACGCCTCGAAAAGACGCCATTTCGCCAGCTTTTTCGCGTATTTGCGTGTAAAAGCGGGCCATAACAGTTCCGTGACAGTTTTGTTGCACCCGCGAGAACAGTATTGCCCGTGGCATTTTCGCCACATTGTAAAGATTGCCGAGAAAGTCCGTGCCGTAGCGTCGCTTTCGTGGAAAGGCTTGTTCCGCCAGTTCGGCACGAGCGATCAATTCGAACCTGCCCTCGCCAGTTTCGCAACGGCCTACGCGAATCAGAGCGAATCGGATCACGCCCGGTTGACCGAAGCCGTCCGCTCTCGGAGGCTCGAAGCCTATGTCTAGGTTGATGGTCGCTCTCGTACGTCCTTCCGCCTCCGCATTGCGGCTGCCCCTCCTCGTTCGCGCCCTGCTGATTCTCGCGGCGTTTCTGCCGTTCGACGCCTCCGGGCAGCAGACCAACCCGCCGAGCGATCCAGACAACGCCGGGCTCGACTTTTTCCGCCCACCCCCAAATTTGTTCCAGCCGATGTACGAGTATAAGACGGCTCCGGGCTCCACTCGCGAGACAACGACGGAAACGGTCAACCTGCGGCTGGACCACACTGTCGACCTGGCGCCGCAATGGTCCCTGGTATTACGTACGGATCTCCCGCTACTCAACAAGAACCCCATCAGCGCGAGCAATCCGGCCGGGGATTTCCTGTACGGCGTCGGCGACACGGATTTCCAAGCGGCCCTCATCCACGGCATTGACGCGCGCTGGGCGATGGGCTTCGGCGCTCGGCTAGTCACGCCGACCGGCGGAGATACACTCGGATCGGGAAAATGGCAGATCCTGCCCCTCGGCGGCTTCCGCTACAGTTTGTTGGAGATCAATTCGTCGAGCTATTTCGAGCCGATCTTCAGATACGACGTCAGCGTCGCGGGTGACCCAACCAAAAGAAACATCAGTAATCTGCAGTTCGGGCCAATGCTAAACCTCGGCCTTCCCGACCGTTGGTTCTTCACCCTCTACCCGAGCCAGGACATTCGCTGGAACTTCGGCGATCCGGTCACCGGCCAGACTGGCCGGCTATTCCTGCCTTTCGACGCACGCATAGGACGGAAATTGTCGGGTAATGCGGCGCTGTCGCTCGAGGTTGGAGTGCCCATCATCAAGGACTACCCAGTCTACAACTTCAAGGCGCAGGTCAGACTAAACCTGACGTATTGAGACAGCCTGAGCTTTCTGCACCTGTTCGGATTTCGCGCCACTCAATCTAGCGCGCTAGTGCCGGCAGCTCACCATGCAGATCGTTGACGCCGACATTGAGTCGACCGGTCTGGGCGTTGCAACGCCTAGCAGCGATTTTACTGCGCGCCCTATTGATATGTCATCGACTTTCTCGAAGCGTATACTGCTTTTACGCGGCTTTACGGCGGCTACCAAAACGAACGTCTGACCGATCCGAGCAGCCTGCCGACTGGCGCGCAAATCGCCTACTTCAACGATGGGGAGCAAGCCGTTTACGGTACGAGCACGGCTCTGGGCGGCCAGGGGATCGGAACCAAGGGCGCCTTCCCGGCGCCGAAGGTTACTCAGCTTGTTTGGGGCGGCGCGAAATACGCGGTGCTACCCAACGTAGATCTGGTCGGCGCCTACTACCATGTCTGGCAGAATGATTATCTCGGCAGCACCGAGGTGTACGGGGCGAAAGCGAGCTGCGCACCCAATGCCGCCCTCCCCGCAGGGACGCCGAAGAACACGGGCTATAGCCCCCAGGGTACAGCCAACGCCAAGTGCGCCGGCACCGAAGACGCCGTGTCGGGCATGGTCGACTGGCGCCCCTACAAGCGCCTCGATATCTATGCCGGCGCGATGTACAGCCAAGTCAACGGCGGTTTGGCGAACGGCTTCTTCGCCAACAGCAACCTGGAGCCGGTCGCGGGTATGCGCCTCAGCTTCTGATCGACGGCCGACATCCAAATAAAGAATCCCGGGCCTAGCCCGGGATTTTTTGTTTCGGCAATGTCTGCGACCGCCACGGGCAGTCGCTTCGCTCACGCCGCCAATCGTCGCGCCGCCTGCGCTATCCGCTCCGCATCGGGCCGGTAGGCGTTTTCAAGAATAGGCGTGAAGGGTACGGGAATATCAGGAGAGGCGACGCGTACGATCGTCAGTCCCGGCAACCTTTCGGCCAGCCCAGCCGCGATCTCCGCCCCGACGCCGCCGCTCTTGGCGCCTTCCTCGACAATCACCACTTTGCCGGTTTTCTTCGCTGACGCGACGAATGTCGTCCAATCAAATGGCGACAGACTGCGCGCATCAATAACCTCGGCCGAAATATTTTCGTTTGCCAGTTGAGCGGCCGCTTGCAGGGAAAAGTGAGCCATCAGCAGCCAGCCAATGATGGTGACGTCCCGGCCCTCGCGCAGCACCGCGGCCTTGTCGAGCGGCACGGTGAAATCGTCGTCGGGAATGTCGCTGGTCGCGTCAACCGCGCCAGGCTCCGCACGCGCCCCCTTGGAGCCATACAAGAGTTTGTGCTCAAACATCAGCACGGGATTGTCGTCGCGGACTGCGGCTTTCAGCATGCCCTTCGCGTCATAGGCATTCGACGGGGCCACGACCTTCAGGCCAGGCACGCCGGTGAAGAAACGCTCCATGTTTTGTGCATGCTGCGAACCGCGCCCCGTCGCGCCGACGGGCGCCCGCATCACCATCGGCACCGATAGCTTCCCGCCGGACATATAGCGCAGCTTCGCGGCGTTGTTGATGATCTGATCGCTGGCGAGGAATAGGAAGTCGCCATACTGCACGTCGGCGATGGGACGAGACCCCATGATCGCCGCGCCGACAGCAATACCGAAAAATCCGAGTTCGGCGATCGGCGTGTTCAGCACGCGACCAGGGAATTTCTCGTCGAGTCCCAACGTGACGGTAAAGGCGCCGCCCCAACCGCCGGGAACGCCGATGTCCTCGCCGATGCAGAAAACGCGGCTGTCGCGCTGCATCTCCTCGATGATTCCGTCGCGCAAAGCTTCGGCTATGCCCTGCCGTTTCATGCCATTTCCTTCGTCGCAAACACATCGGTCTCGAGATCATCGAGAGTTGGTTGAGCGGCGGATTTGGCGATTTCGACAGCCGCTTCGAACCGCTCCGTCGCCGCGGCGCGCATGCGCTTGACCCCATCCGAATCAATCAATCCGTCATGTTGCAATTGTTCTGCGAAACGATTGATCGGATCGCGAGCAAACCACTCCTGCCGCTCGTCCTTGGGCTGGTAGTGACACGGATCGCGCCGCGAATGACCTGTCCGTCGATAGGTCAGCAGCTCCAACAGATAAGGGCCTTTGCCGGCCCGGCATTGCGCCGCCGCGCGCTGGGTCGCCTCGTAGACCGCAAGCACGTCATTGCCGTCAATCGTCTCCCCCTCGAAGCCGTAGACAGCCGCTCGGTCGGAAATCTTGGTGTTCTTCATCACCAAATCGATGCGGGTCGAGGCGCCATAGAGATTGTTCTCACAAACAAAGATGACCGGCAGATTCCACAACGCCGCCATATTGACGCCTTCGTGGAACGCGCCCTCGGCCACCGCGCCGTCGCCGAAGAAACAGGCGACGACCTGCGGCTTGCTCTCCAACTTCAACGAGAGCGCCATACCCGCGGCGAGCGGAATGCCGCCCGCGACGATGGCGATGCCAGGGACCATTCCCTTGTCCATGTTGCCCATATGCATGGAGCCGCCCTTGCCCGCGCAGCAACCGCTCTTGGCGCCAAACAGTTCGTCGAGCATCTCCTGCACGGAAAGACCCTTCGCGAGCGCGTGGCCGTGACCGCGAAAGGTGGAGGTGATGAAATCATCCGCTCCCAGCGCCGAGCAGACTCCGACCGCCGTCGCCTCCTGCCCCTGACACTGGTGGATCGTGCCCGGCATCGCGCCTTCGAGAAACAGGAATTTGACGCCTTCCTCAAATTCGCGGATCTCGATCATCCGCTCCAAAAGTCCAAGCAAGAACTCAGGCCGGTTTCCGTTGCTCATTTCGACACCGTGATGGTTGCGATGACTTGGCCCACCGGCACCTTGTCTCCGGCGCCCGCCAGTTGCGCCGTCAAGACGCCCGACGCGATGGCCTCGATCTCTTGCACCGCCTTGTCGGTTTCCACTTCGAGAATGACCTGTCCGCGCTCGACGCGATCGCCGACGTCAGCAAGCCATTTGATGATGGCGATGTCTGTTCCCTCTGTCGTCGACAGATCAGGCATTTTCAATTTTATTTCCATGACCATTTCTTCACATCGAGAGGATGAGTCGCAACAAACGCCGCGGCTTCCCCGCCGCGAAATACGCTGCGGGTGGTTCCCATCGCCCGGGTTACGGATGCGCCTAGCGCGCAACCCAACTTCAAAGCGCTGGTGAGGTCTTCGCCTCTGAGGGTCGCAGCGATCGCGCCGGCCGTGAACGCATCCCCAGACCCTGAAGGATCTATGCTTTGGAGGCGGTAGGCGGGTGCGCGCAGCCGTTGGTCGGCTGCGCCGGCATAGGCGCCGTCTTCACCGCAGGTAACGATGACGGTGTGAGCGCCTTTATCTAGCAGGATCCGGATTTGCTCCGGCGGCGCATCCTGTTGCGTGAAGGCGCGTGCTTCGTCCTGGTTGGGCATGAAATAGTCGATATGAGGCAGCAGCGGTTCGAGCAGACCGACGTCGGCTTTGAAACTGGGAATGACGACGTCGACGACCGTGATCACGCCCGACGCTCTGCAGCGCCGCAGTAGCTCTGCCAGCGCAGGAAATTCAAAGGCCGGCAGAGCAAACAAGCCGCCGAGATAGAACAGATCGAGTCCGGCCGCCCAGTCGTGATCGATGTCGCCAACCTTGAAGGCGGCGTTGGCGCCGAAACTATGGATATAGCGCCGATCCTCATTCTCGGTGACGAGAACTACCGTCCGGCTCGTAGGCAAACGATCGCTTCGCACGACGCGCGCGCATCCAACGCCGAAGGACTCAAGCTCGGCGAGAAGACCGCCGGCTGCGTTGTCGTCGCCCACACAACCGGCCACCTCGACGGCAAACCCCTGCAAGGCGAGGTCGATCGCCACATTGGCTGCGCATCCGCCCGCGCTGGAGGGGATTTCGTCAATGGCCAGCAACTCTCCGGCCCTGGGCAGCGCGCGCATCGGCCCACAAAATGTGTCCGAGACCAATATTCCCGCGCATCCGACTCGTGGCATGATCAGGCTTTTCCGGCCGAATTGAGCAGCGGCAGCCGTTCAAGCACGGCTTCGCGCACCGCTCTGCGGCCAACAACCAACAGGTCTTCCGGTCCGCCCCTGCCAATCAACGCGTGCGGATCGGGCGCCTGGTTGCTGATCGCGCTGCGGATCGCTGCGAGATAGCGCTGCTTGATATAGGTGCCGTAATTCACCTTGGTCACGCCGAGCGAAATCGCCTTCTGAAGATCGTCACGCGCAATTCCCGTCCCGCCATGCAGAACGAGCGGCGTCTTAACGGCCGCATGGATTTCGGCCAGCCGCGAAAGATCGAGGCCATGCGCACCTTCGAGCGCGATGTGGATATTGCCGACACTCACCGCCAGCAAATCTATTCCGGTATCAGAGACGAAGGACCGCGCGTCTTCAGCGCTGGTTCGGCTTCCGACATGATCTTCTTCGCCGGGAATGCCGGATGGCAACTCGCCAATCTCCGCCTCGACCGCAACCGCGTTCGCATGCGCGAGCTCGACGATGGCCGCGACCCGCTGCACGTATCGCGCCGGCGTCGCGTTGGGATCGGCGGGCATCACCAGGTTGAAACCCGATGTGATCGCCTTGCGCGTCCAATCATCTTGCGCGCATTCATTGAAAATGAAGCCGCAGGGAACCCGCGCCGAGAGGGCGGCCGCCTTGCCCAGCGCGCCGTAAAGCTCCAACCGTTCCGTTTCGATCCGTCCAGCGTGGCTCAGAAACTCGCCGTTGAAGCCGATGATGATCGGCGATTTCATCTGCTCCGCGGCGTCGATGACGCCATAGAGCGATTCGATGCTCCAACTCTCGAAATACCCGATCGCATAGTGATGCGCGCGGGCATGGCGCATCAGATCCGATATCGGCTCAAGCGACATTGGCGCTCCCCGACTTCATCGGCGCCACAACATATTCGATCCCCAGCTCAGTCAACTGCGACAGATGACCCTCGGTTGTCGCCTCGTCCGTCACCACGCAGTGGATCTCGTTTGCGTCAAGCACCCGGGCCAGGGCGCGCTGTCCGAATTTCGAATGATCGACCAAAAGCACAACCCGCTTGCTGCGCCGGCTCAGAATTTGTTTGACGCGAAAATTGGCGATCGTCGATTCGAAAGTGCCTTCGGCGGGCAGGAAACCCATCGTGGAGATGAAGGCGATATCGACATAGAACCGCTCCGCGGCGTCCTCGGCGCTGGCGCCAACATAGCAGCAGCTATTCGGATCGAACTCGCCGCCGACGCCGACAACGGTATTGTTGCGGTTCCGGCCGATCTCCAGAGTGGTGAGCGCCGAGTTGGTGATGATCGTCAGGCCGCGCATCCGCCGGGCGATCTGTTTGGCCAACTCCAAGCCGGTGGTGCTGCCATCCATGAAGAGGGTCTGTTGCGGTCCAATCAATTCGATGGCGGCGTTGGCGATCGCTTGTTTCTCCAAACGCTGCTTGGCCATCCGCCCTTGGATCGCGGTCTCCATCATGTAGCTCGGCGCGTCGGCGCGTTGCACCCCGCCAAGGCTCTTGATGGCCAGACCCCGGCTGTTCAGATCATCGACATCCCGGCGCACCGTCATGGTCGAAACGGAAAGGAAATCGGCAAGCTCTTGATACGAGCCAACTCCCACCCGCTCCAGCCATTCCAGAATTTGCTCCTGCCGCGTGCTGGCCATCGCCTCGCTCTTCGAACGGGAAAACGAATAACACGGCTAATTGGGCAGAGTCGATAAGTTTTCACACCACGATGTAATAAATTCTCAAACAAGCGGAGCGTCGGCCTCCAGGCCGACGAGGCTCCCTCTCGAAGGCCGGCTGAACGTGGCCGAGAGGTCGGCGTGGACGCCGACCCTCCGTTAAAGCTGAGCCGCGCCGCGCCTCGAAAACTCCGCCAAACGCCGATTCCAGGCAGCAACCAGGGGCCAAAGCTCGGTCTGCAGCTCGCGGAGTTCTTGATAGATCAAGACCCGGCGCGCATCGGGTTCGAAGCGCGAGAGCAGCCCGCCCGCCATCTTCTCAGACGCCTCGCGAATGGACGGGCTCCAGCCCGCCCCCTTGGCCGCCGCCATGCCGGCGCCGAGGGCGGAGGCCTCCGTGGTGGTCGAGCGAAACACCGGTTTGTTGCTGACATCGGCGAGAATCTGCAACCACAAATCGGAGGATGCGCCCCCGCCGATCGCCACATAGTGATCAAACAAACACCCCGACGCGTGCGCCGCCTGCTCCATGCAAGTCGCGATCTCGATCGCGATGCCCTCCATGATCGCCCGGTAAAGATGCGCACGCTTGGTTGACCCACTCAACCCCGCGATAATCCCGCGCGCGTCGCCATCCCAATGCGGCGTCATCGCGCCCTGCCAATAGGGTGTGAGTACGACGCCGCCCGCCCCGACCGGCAGCCGCGCCGCCTCAGCCTCGAGCGCCGCCAGCGTCTCGCGCCGCGGACTCTGGTCGCGAAACATCTCCGCCAGCAACCAATCAACCAGGAACGTGCCGGCGCGCAGGCACATTTCATAGATGTAGCCGTCTTCAGCGACCGCCGTCTCAGTGCGGAAGGCAAGATCAATCGCCGGCGCCGCGCCATAAAGCCCGGCGACCGCCGCCGTGCCAAGATTGGCGTAGGCCCGCCCCGGCCGCAACGCGGCGACCCCCGTGGCGGCGCATTGGCCGTCGCCGCCGCCGGCGATCAGCGGCAGTCCCACAGGCAGCCCCGTCGCCGCCGCCGCCTCGCGCGTGATTTCACCGACACGCTCGCCAGGCCGCACCAGCTCCGGCAGTCGCGCCCGATCGATGCTTTCTGCTTCGAGAATTTCACGCGACCAATCAAACGAACGAATGTCGAGCATGCCGGTCGGATCCGCAGACGCGGTCGACGTGGTCCAGCAACCGGTCAGGCGAAAGCTCAGGAAGGCGTGCACGTCGGCAAACTTGTGCGTGCGCGCGACGATCTCCGGTTCGTGCTCATTCATCCACATGATTCGAAACAGGCACGGGATCACATCGAGCGGCTTGCCGTTGATCGCATGGCCGCGCTGGCCGCCGAAGGATTGGCCGAAGCGGCGCACCTGCGGCTGCGCGCGATCGTCTAGCCAGACCATGCCCGGACGTAGCGCGCGACCCTCCGCGTCGAAAGCGGCGAAGGTTTCGCGCTGGTTGGAGATGGCGAGGCTGGCCACGCGCCGCGGATCGATCTTCTCACAAAGCTGCCGCAGCGCCGTTACGGTCGATGTCCACCAATCCTCCGGCGCCTGCTCGAAATAACCGGGCTCGGGATTGGTCATGGCGATCGCGGCGCGCCCTTCGGCAACCGCTGCACCCTTGGCGTCGAAGGCGATCGCCTTGGTCGCCGAAGTCGAGGAATCGACGCCGATGACGAGATCCCGATCCATGGCGCCTCTCTCCCTTCAGACTGTCGCGCCCGTTCTTTGCCGCGCTTTCAGCCATGCGTCCAGCAAGTCGATCTCATCCGGCCGTTCGAAGGTCTCGCTCACGCGCGCTTTGCAGCGAGCAGCTTTTCCGCGACCTCGACGAAGCCGCGGCCGCCCCCGCCCGGTGTGACATACGTCGGCGGCGCTTCGAGATCGTCGCCGAACTCGCGCACGCCGGCCACCCCGCAGCTCAGCGGAAAAAAGCCGAACATCGGCGCGTCGTTCGGGCTGTCGCCGACGAAAACGACCCGCTCGCGATCGCGGTCGATATCGAGCCCTGCGATTTCGCGCGCGAAACGGCGCGTCATCGATAGCTTGTCGTAGGTGCCGAACCAGCCGTTGACGTGGATCGAGGAAATCTTCGCGGTCGCGCCCTCCTCCTCGAATATTTGCTTGATGCGACGCACTGCCGCGCGATCCAACGGCGGCACGTCCTCACAAAAATCTATCGCCAGATCAGCCTCGCGATAGGGTTGATCGGCGGAGACGGCCGCGCCTTTCACTTCGGCGAGCACACGCGCGCGCACTCGCTCCAAGCGCGCGCGATTCTCGCCCCGCTGGGCTTCGCTCGCGGCGAAGATGCGACGCATCTTCTTGTTTGTCTGTTCATAGGCGAAATAGAACGCGCCGTTCTCGCCGACCACGCCCGCGACCGGCCAGAAGCGCGCGATCATGTCGCACCATCCGGCCGGGCGCGCCGGTGATCGGCGCGACGAGCAACCCCGCGTTGGTGAGATCCTCCAGTGCGCGATAGGCCTCCGCCGGCAGACGACCGGCGTGCGTCAGCGTGTCGTCGATATCCGTCAGCACCAGCGTAACGCGCGCGGCAAGCGACTCGGGCATATCGGCGAGCGGACGCATCAACTCTCGCCTTCGGCGAAGGCCTCGAGTTCGCCTGCGTCGGCGGCGATATCGAGGAACGAGAAGCGGTCGCGCATCTCACGGCAATGCACGACCGCCTCGCGATAGAAGTCGACAGGCAGTCCAAGCTCGCGCGCGTTCGTCGGGCCGCCGCTCGCCTTCAGCATCCTGAGCATCTCCGCGACGGGAATGGCGAAGGCCAAACACTCGCGGCGAAGCACGCGGCCAAAGCTGCTTCAGCCGGGCGTTGAACGCCCGCGCGCCATCAGCGTCGAGCGCCTTCTTGCGAAACTCCGCCAGGCACCCTTCCGCCACCGCCGGCCCCATGCGACGCGCCATATCGGCCTCGTCAATCCGGGTTGGATGCACCAGTGGCGGCGTCTCGCGCGCCAGCATCTGCTGCTGCAAACGGGCGAGCGTCAGCACGGCGGCGCCGACCTGCTGGCCATGCAATGTGCCCGGATGTCTCTCGCCCGCGAAACAATCGATGTAATGCGAGATCTGATGCTCGCCCATCGAACCGTGATTGGAGACGCCGGTGAAGGAGACGCCGAAGCCGCAGAGCGTCAACACCCGATGCAGATAGCCGACCGCTGCGATGTCGCCCGAGGGCAGATCGGCGGCGCGCTTGTTGAGCTCGATCTCGTCGGGCGTCGTGAGCAGATAGGGCAGGTCGGTATAGTAGGTGCCGAACAGACGGTGCGACATCCACCAATCGACCTGCGCAACCGAGCGCACCAGACAATCCGCGAAGCCGGACGCCGCCAGATGCGGCGGCGCTGCGGCGTTGACGGCCAAATCGATGAACACGCCGCTCGGCCCATGCGAGGGCAGCGAGACTTTCAGGCCGTTTTCCAGCGTGATCGAGGCGGTCGTCGAGGTGTAGCCGTTCATCGAGGCGGCCGTGCCGAATACCGCGTAGCGGCGCCCATCGAGCCCGGTCACATATTTGCAGAGATCGTTGATCGTGCCTGAGCCGACCGCGATCACCGCCTCGAAACCCGCAAGCCTGTCCTTGAGCCGCTCGACGGCGCCCATGTCGGCGTGGGGATGTTCGAGCACGATTTCGCTGACAGTCCCCAGCGACTTCAGCGCGCTTGCGACCCGCGCGCCCATCGCCGCATGCGTTGCTTCATCAGACACGACCGCGAAACGCGCGCCGAGTTTGAGCGCGGCGACAAGCTCCGCCTCTCGTTCTTCCAGCGTCTCAGCGATCACGACGGATTCGTAGGGCACACGCATCAGGGCGCCGTCTCGGGGATTGCGCCAGCGGCCGGCGACAATCTCCTCAATCAGTTGGTTCCAGCCGCCTTTCGGCGGACCGGATTTCCTCTCAGCCAACATGCCGCCCATTCCCGCGCACAAACCAAGTTGACAAATGATGTCTCAGCGCGACAAATGTCAAGACGACCTCAGAAGCTTCGAAAATCAGGGATTAGCGGTCGGTCGCGATTGACGGCGTCGAGCACCGCCTTCATCAGCGGCAAACGCGCGCCGGGCAACCCCGCGTTAGCAACCATGTGCTCTAGCGTCGGGCCGAGCGCGCGAGCGAGTTCGGCGCCCTCGACGGTATCGTCAGGCATGTCGATGGCCTTCGCGTCGCTGTAGCGACGGCCGAGCCCGAGCAGCCGGCCCATGCGGCTGTTGCGGCCGGCCATGCACGTCACAAAAAGATCGCCCGCGCCCGCCAGGCCCGCGGCCGTACGTGGATCGCCGCCGAGCGCCTCGACGAGCGTTCCCATCTCCGCAATCGCCTGCGTGAACAGGCCCGCGGCAACATTGTGCATCGCCGCGCCGTTCGACGCGCGACCCTCGACCTCCAGCCGGCCCGCCGCCGCGCCGACCGCCAGCGCGTAGAAATTCTTGAACGCGGCGCAGACTTCAACTCCAACCACGTCCGCGCTGACGTCGGCGTGATAGAAGGCCGCGCCAAACAACCTCGCCGCCTCGCGTGCGGCCTCGACCGTCGCGCCAGTCACCACGACGCGCGTGTCGCGCTGCGCCGCGAGTTCGCCCGGCGATGCAGGGGCCGCCGACGGCGAACACCGGCGGTTCGAACCCTGTCCGCGCCTTCACCTCGCGCGCGACTATGATGGGCAGCGCCTCGATCTTTTCGCCGTCGGCGTGAAGACCTTTGGTGATCATCAGGATAGGAACCGGCGCGCGCATCGATTCGACGATGCGGTCGATCGCCCAATTGACGCCGGCCGAGGACACGCCGAGCACGAGCAGATCAGGTTGCTTCGCCAGCGCCTCGCCAAAGCGCGTCCAATCCTGAGCGTGCGTCGTCTCCGGTAAAGTGAGCCCGAGCCGGGGATGCCAACCGTTGCCGGCGACCGAGCGCACGATCGCCTCATCGAGATGAGTGCCGATGAGATCGACGTCATGTCCCAGCGCTCCGGCGGGAACCGCCATCGCCGAACCCATCACGCCAGCGCCGAGAATCGCGATTCTAGCCACGAAGCGCGGCCCCACTGGCGGCGTCGAACAGGTGTGCGCGTTCGACCGGAAACGTCAGCGTGATCGGCGAGCCAGCGCGCATTTCGACATATTCGTTGGTGATCGCGCATACCTCGTTGCTGCCGACCTTCGCGTAAATGTGGGTCTCTGGACCCGTCGGCTCCAGCACGTTGATGGTCGCCGATACACCAGCGCCCGTCGTCGGGCGCAGATGTTCGGGACGCACGCCGAGCACCACCTTTTGTCCGGGCGTCGCCTTGGTTGACGAGGGCGCGTCGAGCACAATCCCGTCGCCGAGCCGCACCTGCGGCTTGCCTTCGCCCGCAGTCACTTCGCCGCGCAGCAGGTTCATCCCCGGCGAGCCGATGAATTCGGCGACAAACAGATTGGTCGGCTTCTCGTAGATCTCCATCGGCCGGCCGACCTGCTCGATCACGCCGTCGCGCAGGATGACGATGACATCCGCCATCGTCATCGCCTCGATCTGATCGTGGGTGACATAGACCGTCGTCGTCTTCAGCCGCTGGTGCAGCTCCTTGATCTCGGTGCGCATCTGCACGCGCAGCTTGGCGTCGAGATTGGAGAGCGGCTCGTCGAACAGGAACACGGCCGGGTTGCGCGTGATCGCGCGGCCCATCGCGACCCGCTGGCGCTGGCCGCCGGAGAGTTGGCGCGGGAAACGCTTGAGGAAACTTTCCAAGCCGAGGATCGAGGCGGCCCAGTTGACTTGTTTCTCGATCTCGGCGCGCGGCGCCTTCTTCAACGACATCGCGAACGACATATTGTCGAACACATTCATATGCGCGTAGAGCGCGTAGTTCTGAAACACCATCGCGATGTCGCGATCCTTGGGGTGCATGTCGTTGACGACGCGGCCGCCAATGCGAATGTCGCCGGAGGTGACCTTCTCCAATCCAGCAATCATGCGCAGCAACGTCGACTTGCCGCAGCCGGAGGGTCCGAGCAGCACGACAAAGGCGCCGTCGGCAATGTCGAGCGAAACGCCATGCACGACTTCGAGGTCGGCGTAGGTTTTGCGAACATTCTCGATGGAGACGGAAGCCATGTCACAAAACTCTTATTTGCCGCCGGCGAAGGCGTGGACGCCGGTCAGCAGAGATTTTCTGAAGATGATGGCGATGATGATGGGCGGCATGGACAGCAGCAAACCCGCCGCCGCCATGTGCCCGTATTCCGGGTTGAGCCCGACCGCGAGAAAACTGCCGACCTGCACGGGGAATGTGATGTTGGACGACATCAGGATGAAGGCGACGAAGAACTCGTTCCAGGTGAGGATCAGCACCAGCAGCGCGCCGGAGACGATCGAGGCCCGCATCATCGGCAACACGATGCGGAAGAACGCCGACCACGGCCCGCAGCCGTCGATATAAGCGGCTTCCTCGGCGTCGACGGGAATTGAGCGCAGGAAGGCGAGCATCATCCAGACGGTGAGCGGCAGGTTGATCGCGACATAGAGGATGATCAGGCCAAATTCGTTGTTGAGCAGATTGACGCGCAGCGCCAGAAAATAGAACGGCATGATCATCGCCGCCGGCGGCGTCATGCGGGTCGAGATGATCCAGTTCTCGATCTGCCCGTTCCAGCGGCCGCGAAAACGCGACAGCGCATAGGCCATCACCGGCCCGAGAATGATCGCAATGCCAACCGAGATCGCGACGACACGCAGGCTGCGCTCGAACGCGCCGGGATCGAGGTTCTCGTAGACCCATTGCAGGTTTTCGAAGGTGATCGGGTTGGGGAACCAGACCGGCGCCGGGCTCTGGATCTGCACCTTGATCTTGAAGGCCGAGTTGACCAACCAATAGAGCGGCGCGACCCACATCGCGATGATCAGCGTCAGCACGAGCCGGCCGATGATCGTCGCGACCCGTCCGCCGCCGGCGACGGCGGCGACCGAGGAGATGTCGGGAGCCGCGGGGCTCGCTCATCGGTAGATCTCCGTCTCCCAGCGCGTCACTCTGAGCCAAAGCGCCGTGCGAGACGAGGCCGATCGCCAGCGCGATGATGCCGGCGGCGGCGGCGACGGATACGCGGCCGCCCTCGGCGATGCCGACCTTGTAGATGTAAAGCGAGAGATCGACGGTCGAGATGCCCGGGCCGCCGTTGGTCAGCAATTGCGTCGCCGCGAACACCTGGCTGCAGAGGATGAACTCGAAGATCGCGGTGACCGCGAGCAACGGCCGGAGCAGCGGCATATGGATGCGGCGGATCGTCTGGAACAAGCGTCGCGCCGTCGATCAGCGCCGCCTCGAGCGGCTCCTTCGGCAGGCTCTGGATGCCGCCGAGCAGCAGGATCACCGCGATCGGCGACCATTGCCAGGCTTGCAGCAGAATGATGATGAGCCGGGCGCCGATGGCGTCGGAGGTCGGCGCGATCAGGATCGCCGTCGAGCATATAAGTGATCTGCGGGATCGGCCCGTAGAGCGGATCGAGCATCAGCGAGAACACCAGCGCGACCGCGACGGGCGACACCGACAGCGGGATCAGCACGAAGACGACGATGACGCCGGCAAGGCGCCCGGCGTAGAGGGCGATCAGATAAGCCGTGACCAGTCCGAGACCCACGGCGAGCAGCGTCGAGCCGAACGAGAGGATCAGCGTGTTGAGCACGGCGCTGAGACCCGTGCTCGGTGAGCAGCACTTCTTCGTAGTTGGCGAGGCCGACGAAACGCGCGGCGCGCTCGGGCGCCTGGATGTCGACGTTTATGAACGAAAGATAGAGGCCGTAGGCGAACGGCGGCAGCGTCAGCGCCAGCAACAGCAGGAAGCCGGGAAGCGGCGGCAGCCAGCGCCAGAATTCGCTGGGCGCGCGGGCCGGGCGCTTGGCGCCGGCTTCGGCGTGAGAGGGAACGGCGGTCATGGAGTTCAGCATAGCGGGAAGTCCAGCGGCCGGGAACAACACCGCGTCTTAGGGCGAAGCCATGATTGGAGAGCCGCTGGCGCCGCGAACTCCCTCCCCCCTTGTGGGGGAGGGCCGGGGTGGGGGGTAGCCGCGAAAACCGCTCTTTCCTGAGAAGAACATGCAAGCCGAGCCGCCCCCCTCCCTAACCTCCCCCACAAGGGGGAGGGGACTGCGGGCCGTCGATCACACGAGGGTCTTCGCCAGGGCCTGATTTGGCGCCCATGGGGACGAGCCCCGCCATCACGCTTCGCTTACTTGTCCGGGAACACCTCCGTATAAGCGCGCGGCGTGTCGAGCACGCCCTGCTCCTTGAAGCGGGCGGAGGTCTGCGCGGCGGCTTCGGTCAACGCGTCTTTCGCCGACTTGCCGCCGGTGAAATAAGCCTCGATCTCCGCGCCGATGATGTCGCCCATCTCGCGCCATTGCGGGATCATCGGACGATACTGGGTCTTGGCGATCGCCTGACCGTCGGACACCGCCTTGATGTAGCCGGCGTCGATCTTGCTCTTCAGGAGATCGGATTGGTTGACCGACTTGCGGTCTTCGTTGCCGATGTCCTTGTCGGTGCGCGCGAACTCCATCTCCTGCGAGGTCGCCCATTGCAGGAAGGCGGCCGCGGCGGCGAAGGTCTTGCTCTTGGCGTCGACCGTCGAGGGGATCGCGAGGCCGATCGAGTAGCTCGCCGGGAAGGCGCCCTTCGGCCCGGCGGGCACGACGGAATAGCCGACCTTGCCGACGACGCTTGACTGCTTGGGATCGTTGAAGACGGGATAGAACGCCGTCGACTCGACGATCATCGCGACGCGGCCGGCCGCGAAAGCCGAGGACACTTTGTCCCAGCCCCAGGTGCCGTTGCCGGGCGAGCCGTATTTCTTGATCAAGTTGCCGTAGTGCTCGGTGCCCTCGATCGCCTCGGGCGAATCAAACACCGGATGCATCTTCGCATCGAGGAAGTCCGCGCCGTAGGAGCGCATCCACTCGGTCCAGGGATAGACGTTCATGCCTTCGCCGCGAAGGCCGCGCAGCGCGATGCCGAACACCTGCGGCGGCTTGGTCAGCTTGGCGGCGGCGGCCTCCAACTCATCGAGCGTCTTCGGCACCTCGATCTTGGCGGCGTCGAGCAGATCCTTGCGATAGTAGAGGATCGTCACTTCGGCGTAGATCGGCAGGCCATAGAGCGGGCCCTGCCAGGAATAGGAGCCTCTCAAGCCGTCGAAAACGTCGTCGAGCTTGTAGGCCGGCTTGATCTGATCGTCGAGCGCCGCCACCCATTTGTTGGAGGCGAACAGCGGGATGTAGTTGTTGTCGAGGCAATAGACCTGGAAGCCGCCGACATGGTTGGAGGCGTCGGCCACGATCTTCTGCGCAGATCGTTCTCGGGATAGTTGATCAGCTTGATCGTGGCGCCGGTCGCCTTTCGAACACGGCCTTGTGCTGGAAGATGAAGTCCATCGCCGGCAGGCTGCGGCAGGCGACGTTGAGCGTCACGCCGCTGAAGTCGCCGGACTTGGCGTAGGAAGCGACGGAATCGGTGACGGCTTTCTCATAATCGGCCGCGAACGCCGCGCCGGTGAAGCTGGCCAGCGCAAGTGCGCCAGCCGCGGCTGCAAGATGTCTCATGGTGTTCCTCCTCATGTCGTTTCTCCGGTAGTTGGCGCGAAGCGCCCTCGGCCGACGTTATCCGCCTTCGCCGACTTCTTACAAATGACAGTCTTCGCTGTCATTTGTCAAAATGTGCCCTGTCCGCGTCGTTCTGTCAATCCGCGTCAGCGCATCATCGCCGCGACATTGCCGCCGTCGACCGTCACGACCGCGCCGGTGCTGGCGCGCGCCTTGGCGAGATGCACGAACGCGGCGGCAACGTCGCTGCCGAGCACCTCGCGCTTGACGAGATTGCCGCGCATATAGGCCTCGGGCGTCAGACCGCGCGCGCGCGAGCCGCTCGCCGACCATCTCGTCGGTCATCAGGCCGGTGCGGATGCGGTCGGCGTTGACGGCGTTGGCGGTGATGCCGTCGGCGCCATGCTCGATCGCGTATTGACGCATCAGCGCCATCAACGCGGATTTCGAGAGGCCGTAGGGGCCGAAATCGGGTCCGGGGTTCACCGCTTGTTTGGAGACGTTGTAGATCAACGCGCCGCCCGTACCCTGCTTCTTCATGATCCGCACCGCCGCGCGCGAGACGTAGTGGTGCGACCAGAGGTTCAGCGCGAACGCCTTGTGCAGAATCTCGTCGGCCACATCGACCATCGCGCCTTGAAACGCTGCGCCGGCATTGGAGGCGACGATGTCGACGCCGCCAAAGCGCTCCGCGATCTTCGCGAAAGCCGCGTCGACCGCTTGCGGGTTTGTCAGATCGCAGACAACAGGGAGCCCGCCCAGCTTCTTCGCCGCAGCCTCCAGCGGCTCGCGCGCGATGTCGAGCAGCGCGACCTCGGCGCCTTCCGCGCGAAATGCCTCGGCGATGGCAAGCCCGAGCCCGCTGGCGGCGCCGGTGACGACGGCGATCTGGCGGGTCAGCGGCTTCTCGACCGTCTTGGTCAGCTTGATCTGTTCGAGCGACCAATATTCGAGGTCGAACAGATCGGTCTCGTCCAGCGGCGCCCAGCCGCTGATGCCCTCGGCGCCTCGTGATCACTTCGATGGTCGCCTCGATCACGTCGGCGGCGATGCGCGCTTGTTTGGCCGTGGGTCCCGCGCCAAACACTCCGACGCCGGGCACATAGAATGCGCGCGGGCTCGGATCGAGCATCGTCTTGCCGCCGACGCGCGCATTGTTGCGCTCGAAATAAGCGCGGTAGTCCGCCTGGTAGGCCGCGACCGCCTGCTGCGACCGCCTGTTTGAAGGCGCCGAGGTCGTCCGCCTGCGGCGCAGGCAAAGCCAAGCCTTTGCGCTTGATATGAATGACGTGCTCCGGCGTGGCGTTGCCGCGCGAGACGAGGCTTTCCAGATTGTCCGCCGCGCAGAATTCGAGGATCGCTTCGTTGGCGCGATGCTCCAGCACGAAGCGGCGCGGCGCGCCCTCCGCGGCGCCGGGCAGCGCGATCGCGCCGCGCAGGATCGGCGCAATATCGGCCGCGCTCGCAAGCCTCTCAGGCAGCGCCGCGTCCGGAAAACGGATGGGCTCGGCCGCGCGCGAGCCGCCGCTCGGCCTTGTCGATCATCGCGATCATCTGCTCGTAGGAATCGCGGGGATCATCGCTGAAAGTGAAGGCGCCGTGTTTCAAGAGCATCATACCGGCGCGGGTCGGCGCGGCGCGGTACATCTCGTCAATCTTCTTCGCCAGCACGAAGCCCGGCATCACATAAGGCACGACCAGCATTTCGGGGAACAGGTCTCGGATCAGATCTTCGCCATGCGGCTGGTTGGTCAGGCCGACGATCGCATTGGCGTGGGTATGATCGACATGTTTGAACGGCAGGTTGGCGTGCAGGATCGCCTCCACCGAAGGCGTCGGCGCGGCGGGGTCAATCAACAGCCGCCGCTGCTGCGCGACCATGTCCTCATCGCTCAAGCGTCTCGAACCGGGTCAGCGCCTTCAAAGGCTCCAGTTGCACGGCCGGCAGGCCGGGCGGCTCGATCGTGCCCATGTCCCAGCCGCTGCCTTTCACGCAGGCGACATCGATCAACGATCCATCGAGATCGCGCCATTTCGTCTTCACCGACGTGTTGCCGCCGCCGTGCAGCACGAGCGAGGGAACCTGGCCGAGCAGGCGCGTCGTGTAGACGCGGATCGCGAGGTCCTCAGGATAGCCAGCGCTGGTATATTTGGCGACCGCCGCGGCGGCGTCGCTCGCGCTCCACAGAGATTTCATGAAGACCTCAGTACTTTTGCCGCGTCGGCGTGATGACGATTTCCTGCACCAACGCGCGCTGCGGCATATTGTAGGTGTGCAGCATCAGATCGGCGACATGCTCGGGGCCGATGCCGCCCCCGATCGCCACCTTGTTGGCTTTGTAGTCGGCAAGCGTCTTCGGGTCCGTGACTCCGCCGAGCACTTCAGTTTCTATAACGCCCGGGGAAATGACCACGACACGCACGTCATATTCGGAGAGATATTCGCGCAGCGACTCCGAGACCCCGTGCACGAAGAATTTGGTGCCGCAGTAGACGGTGTGATCGGGATAGACCTTTCGCCCGGCGATCGAGCTCATCATGAACAAGGTGCCGCGCCGGCGCTCCATCATGCCGGACATGACGGCGTAGACGCTGTTCATCACACCCTTGGTGTTGATGTCGATCATCTCGTCCCACTCTTCCGGGGGCTGCCGGCCGATATCAGCGAGGCGGGCGATGCCGGCGTTGACGAACATCATGTCGGTTGGACCAAACTTGGCTTCCGCTCCGCGCACCGCGGCGACAAGTTCATCGCGATCACGCACGTCGACCTTGGCGCAGATCGCGTTCGGCAACCCCAACGCCTGCATGCGCTCGAGCCGTCGCGCCATCAGGAGAACGGGATGACCGGCCGCCGAGAACGCTCGCGCCGCCGCCTCGCCGATGCCAGAACTTGCGCCCGTGATGGCGATCAGCGGTTTACCGTCCATGCGAACCTCCCTGTTATTTTATCGCTGCGCTTTGCTTTCTGAACAAATGACACAGACAAGCGACATTTGTCAACGCTCGTCCAGCAGCGCTTCCGCGCCCTCCGCGTCCGTCACCAGATGGGTGATATAGCCGCCGCGCAACGCGGCGCGCAGCGCATGTTTCTTGGCTGGGCCGCCGGCGACGCAAAGTCGGTTCGGCAACGCCTTCAGTTCTTCGAGCGTTATCCCAATCATCCGGCTATCGAGGTCGCCGATCATGTGACGTCCCTCCGGGTCGATGAACCGGCCAATCAGCACGCCGACCGCGCCGCGTTTGACATAGGCGTCGATCTCCTCCCGGCTCGCGAGATCGGCCGCTCGCACGGTAGCAGCTTTGCCGACATCGCCAACGCCGAACAAGACGCGGTTGGCCGATCGGATAAGCTTGAACTGGTTGATCAGCGGTGGTTCGGTCAGCAACTCCTCACGCAGCCGCGTGCTGGAGAGCACGGCGGGCGCCAGCAAATTGGCGCAGCGCGCTTTGATCCGACTGGCGAGCACCGAGGAGCAAAGTTCTGGGGAAAATTCGACCGCGCTTCCCGGCGAACTGCCGCACACCTGCACCACGGTAAAGGGTCCGCTTTGCTCGGGTTCAGGCATCGACTCGGCGACGGCCAGCACGGTGCGGCCCCAGGCCACGCCAACCACGTCGCCGCTCTTGAGGTCGGCCGCCAGGATGCGCGCGCCGGCCTCGCCGAGCCGCGGCGCCAGGGGCGCATCTGGTAGCGAGGGGATCACATAGGCGGCCACCAAGCCAAACTTCTGCGCGAGCGCGCGCGACATGCGCGTGCGACCAGCAGCCTCTGGATTGATGCGGATGGTCACCGCGCCGCGCTCGCGGGCGTCCTGCAGCAGTTTTACGATGGTCGCCCGCGACACGGAGAGAACATCAGCGATCGCGTTCTGTGTCAGGCCATCGACGTAATAAAGCCACGCCACGCAGGCGATGGCGTCATCAAATTCGGACGGGACGGCAATCCCCTTCAAAGGCGCGGCGTTGCTTGGCTTCTCGACCGGTTTCATGGCGCCGCACCTTCGCGCCGACCCTCGGTACCCGAGACGCCGACGATCAAAGTCCGGCAAGTACCGCCAAAGCGCGCGGGAGCGCAAATCGCGGAGATCGCGCCGTCAATCTGCAGCGGGCTTATTCACCCTTGGGTCAAAGCCGCCATCTCCGCGAGCTTTGCCACGGTGTTCATATTGCGAGCGGTTCCCTGTCGCGCTGCCGGCAGACGCAGCTTGGAGCGCCCCATCGACTCGCCATAGGAGATGTAAATTTCTCGCCTCCCAAGCACAGCTTTTTCGCCATCCGGCGCGACGAGCTTTTCCAACGCGTCCGCAGGCGGCGGTGCGTCGAGAAAGACAGCGACTGTGCGACCTGGATCGGCTTGACTGAACGGATTGTCCGCGAGAATCTTAGCCATCTCCTCCGCGGTTCGAACCGCCACGCTCATCGACCGACCGGCATAGGTCGACAAGATTTTCTCGAGGGCGGTCTTCACGTCCGCCTCACTGGAATCCGTTTTGAACACGACGTTGCCGCTGGCGATGTATGTCTGGACGGCGTGAAACCCCGCCGACGCGCATAGCTGCTTCAAATCATTCATCGGCATCTTACCGGTTCCGCCAACGTTCACGGCCCGCAGAAGCGCGATGAATGCTGTCACTGTCGTTGCTCCTCAGAGAGGGCCCGGCTCCGCGCAAGGCCTCGCATCACCAACAATCATAGAGCGGGCCTCGTTCGCGCGAAACGAAACTTGCCGAGCGCCCCTCTCAGAGCTCACATCTTGCAAAGAGTCCTGCGAGTTGACATGCTGACGGCATGTCCGAAGATTTCCTCTCCAAAGTTCCGCTCGGCCGCACAGGCTTGCAGGTATCGCCGATCTGTTTCGGCACGTCCGGTCTCGGCGACATGCCGGACACCTACGGATATTCCGTTGGGACCGAGCGGGCGCTGGCGACGGTTCGCGCGATCTTCGATGGACCTGTCAACTTCCTGGACACCGCTCGCATCTACGGCATGGGCCGCAGCGAGGAGCGAATTGGCGCTGTCATCCGGGAGCGCGGCGGTTTGCCGCCGGGCTTCGTCATCTCGACCAAGCTCGACCGCGATCCTGACACCGGTGTTTTCGACGCCGCGCGCGCGAGACGGTCGCTGGAGTTGAGCTTGGAGACCCTGGGTGTTTCGCGAATAGAGCTCTTGCATCTGCATGATCCCGAACATGCGCTCGATTTCGCGCAGATTACTGGCCCTAAAGGCGCCTTGAGTGAAATGTTGCGAATGCGCGATGAAGGGCTCGCTGTCGCCGTCGGCCTCGCAGCCGGGCGCGCCGACATGATGATCCCGCTGATCCGCGACTGGGATCTTGACGCCATCATCACGCACAACCGTTTCACGCTCGTCAATCGAAACGCAGAGGAAATGATTGAGCTTTGCGGCTTGAAGGGCATCGCTGTGTTGAATGCCGCGCCCTATGCCGGCGGCGTGCTCGCGAAGGGAACGGCCGACTTTCCGCGTTACGTCTATCAGCAAGCCGGCGAGGCGGCGCTGACGCCGGTTAAGCGCGTCGAGGAGATTTGCGCGCGTTATCGCGTACCGCCAGGCGCTGCGGCGCTGCAGTTCTCGATGCGAGACAAGCGCGTGGCTTCGACGGTGTGCGGCGTCAGCAAGCCTGAGCGGATTGCCGAAACGCTGCGCTGGGCCGAATGCGCGATCCCCGACGAGATGTGGCGCGAACTGGAATCGCTGGAAGCCTCGTCGGACGATCCCGAAGCGACGCGCTTGTACTCGGTGGGTTAAGTCCGTCGGAGCTGACGTTTCGCGGGTCCTTGCCGTAATAGAACAATCCTCTACAATTCGGCGTGCGGCATCATCCGGGGATCGATTTCATGAGCGTGCTCGCTGTCGACGTAGGCGGGACCCACGTCAAAATCCTCGCGAGCGGGGAAAAGGAGAGCCGGAAATTCGATTCCGGCCCTGATTTGACCGCCACGCAGATGGTCGACGGTGTGAACAAATTGGCGAAGGACTGGAAGTACGACCGCGTGACGGTCGGCTACCCCGGACCGGTGCTGCACAACCGGCCAGTGGCTGAACCGCATAACCTCGGCAAAGGCTGGGTCGGCTTGGATTTCGCAGCGGCGTTCGAGCGCCCCGCGAAGGTCATGAACGACGCGGCGATGCAGGCCCTCGGCAGCTACAAGGGCGGCAAGATGCTCTTTCTCGGCTTGGGGACAGGACTGGGGTCGGCGATGGTGGTTGACGGGGTCGTCGAGCCGATGGAGCTCGGGCATCTGCCCTATCGCAAAGCCACCTATGAGGATTACGTCGGGTTGCGGGGCCTGGAGGCTCACGGCGAGAAGAAATGGCGCAAGCACGTCCTGGACGTGGTCGAGCGCCTCGTCGCGGCGCTTGAGCCCAGCGACGTGGTTCTAGGCGGAGGAAACGTAAAGCACCTTGAAAAGTTGCCGCCGGGATGCCGAGCGGGCGACAACGCGAACGCTTTTCTCGGCGGCTTCCGCGCTTGGCAGGAGGAGAGCGGCACGACAGGCAAAGCGCCGCGCGCTAAGGGTACACGTGAGACGACGGCTCGACCGGCGCGGGCAAAATAAGCCTCAGGCGACGCGTCTTGTGGCCGCGGTCGATGACCCACAGGCGCTAACTTATAGATTGCCGATTAATATCAAAGGTTTGATGTCATCCCCGCGAAAGCGGGGATCCAGGGCTACCGCACCTCGTGTGGCCAACACGTTGCAGCGCACGTCGTGTGGCCCCTGATCCCCGCTTTCGCGGGGATGACATGCTGACAAGCTATTGAATATTTTAGGTAATTTGCACTAGATTAGCGCATATGGGTCGATGACCGCGGTGACTTCGCGATCGAAGCTTGGCCGGATAGGGGCCAGCACACGCCGACCGCGGCCACCGACCCATAGGCGCTAACATATAGATTGCCGATTTATTTCAAAGGTTTGATGTCATCCCCGCGAAAGCGGGGATCCAGGGGCTACCGCATCTCGTGTGGCCAAAACGTTGCAGCGCACGTCGTGTGGCCCCTGGATCCCCGCTTTCGCGGGGATGACATGCTGGCAAGTTATTCAATATTATCGGAAATTGCTCTAGGTTAGCGCCTACGGGCCACCGACCGCGGCTACATCCGGCGCTCAGCTGCTGGCAGGAGTGGAGGGACTCGAACCCCCAGCCCCCGGTTTTGGAGACCGGTGCTCTACCAATTGAGCTACACTCCTAGGCGGGGCCCTTTTGCCGCAAGGTCGAGCCCGAAGCAAGCCCAACCAGGCTCGGCGGCTTGCATATAGCGACATAAAGATATATTTATGCGATTATGTCGACAATGACCCAAGAGCCCCCTATGGCCGACCCGTTCGAGACGATCCCTTTGCGCGCGGAAAACGCGCAGGCGCGCTTTCTCGCTGAGGCGGCCAAGCGCATTCTCGTGCTCGACGGCGCCATGGGCACCGAAGTGCAAGGCCTGGGGCTGGAGGAGACCCACTTCCGCGGCGAGCGTTTTGCAGGATGCGATTGCGGCCTCAAGGGCAACAATGACCTTCTGACATTGACCCAGCCTGACGCAATCGAGGCGATCCACCTCGCCTACGCCATGGCCGGCGCGGACATTCTCGAAACCAACACCTTCTCCTCGACCCGCATCGCGCAGGCCGATTACGCGCATGCAGGAAGTGGTCTACGAGCTGAACCGCGACAGCGCGCGCCTCGCCAAGCGCGCGGCCGTGAAGGCCGAGCAACTCGACGGCAAGCCGCGCTTTGTCGCCGGCGCGCTCGGGCCGACCAATCGCACCGCCTCGATTTCGCCCGACGTCAACAATCCCGGCTATCGCGCCGTCTCGTTCGACGATCTGCGCGAAGCCTACGCCGAACAGATCGAAGGCCTCATCGATGGCGGCGCCGACCTCATCTTGATCGAAACGATCTTCGACACGCTGAACGCCAAGGCGGCGATCTTTGCTTGCGAGGAGGTGTTCGACAAGCGCGGGCTGCGGCTGCCGATGATGATCTCCGGCACGATCACCGACCTTTCGGGCCGCACCTTGTCGGGCCAGACGCCGACCGCGTTCTGGCATTCGGTGCGCCACGCCAATCCGCTGACCATCGGCCTCAACTGCGCGCTCGGCGCGGCCGCGATGCGCGAGCATCTCGAGGAAATTTCCAACGTCGCCGACGCGCTGGTCTGCGCCTACCCCAACGCCGGCCTGCCCAACGCCTTCGGTCAATACGACGAAACACCAGAGTTCATGGCCGCGCAGCTCCGCGAGTTTGCGACCGCCGGTCTCGTCAACGTGGTTGGCGGCTGCTGCGGCTCGACGCCCGCCCACATCCACGCGATTGCTGAAGCGGTGAAGGGTCTGCCGCCGCGCGCGCTTCCGGAAATCGCCCCCAAGATGCGGTTGTCGGGGCTTGAGCCGTTCACGCTGACCTCCGACATTCCCTTCGTCAACGTCGGCGAGCGCACCAACGTCACCGGCTCCGCCAAATTCCGCAAGTTGGTCACGGCCGGCGATTATGCGCGGCGCTCGTCGTTGCGCGCGATCAGGTCGCGAGCGGCGCGCAGGTCATCGACATCAATATGGACGAGGGCCTGATCAACTCGAAAGCCGCGATGGTCGAGTTCCTCAATCTCGTCGCCTCCGAGCCGGACATCGCGCGCGTGCCGGTGATGATCGAATTCCTCGAAATTCTCGGTCATCGAAGCCGGCCTCAAATGCGTGCAAGGCAAGCCGATCGTCAATTCGATCTCGATGAAGGAAGGCGAAGAGGCCTTCTTGAAGCAGGCGAAGCTGGTGCGCGCCTACGGCGCCGCGGTCGTCGTGATGGCTTTCGACGAGCAGGGTCAGGCCGACACCTACGAGCGCAAGGTTTCGATCTGTACGCGCGCTTATGAGCTGCTCACCAAACAAGCCGGCTTTCCGCCGGAGGACATCATCTTCGACCCGAACATCTTTGCGGTCGCCACCGGCATCGAGGAGCACAACGGCTACGGCGTCGCCTTTATCGACGCGACGCGGACGATCAAACAAAACCTACCGCACGTGCATATTTCCGGCGGCGTGTCGAACCTGTCGTTCTCATTCCGCGGCAACGAGCCGGTGCGCGAGGCGATGCACGCGGTGTTCCTCTATCAGACGATCCAGGCCGGCATGGACATGGGCATCGTCAACGCCGGTCAGCTCGCCGTCTACGAGACGATCGATCCGGAGTTGCGCGAGGCCTGCGAGGACGTGGTGCTCAACCGCCGCGCCGACGCGACCGAGCGCCTGCTGACGCTGGCCGAGCGCTATCGCGGCGGGGCGGCGCGGGAGGGCAAGGTTCAGGATCTGTCCTGGCGCGAGAAGTCGGTCGAAGAGCGCATCTCGCACGCGATGGTCAACGGCATCAACGAATTCATCGACGCCGACACCGAAGAAGCCCGGCTGCTGGCCAAGCGTCCGCTCGACGTCATCGAGGGCCCGTTGATGGCGGGCATGAATGTCGTCGGCGACCTGTTCGGCGCCGGCAAAATGTTTCTGCCGCAGGTGGTGAAGTCCGCGCGTGTTATGAAACAAGCGGTCGCCGTGCTGCTCCCTTACATGGAGGAGGAGAAGCGCGCCAACGGCGGCGAGGGCCGGCAGACCGCCGGCAAGATCCTGATGGCGACCGTCAAGGGCGACGTGCACGACATCGGCAAGAACATCGTCGGCGTCGTGCTCGCCTGCAACAATTATGAGATCATCGATCTCGGCGTGATGGTGCCCGCGTCAAAGATTCTTCAGGTCGCGCGCGACGAGAAGGTCGACGCGATCGGGTTGTCCGGCCTGATCACGCCTTCGCTCGACGAGATGGCGCATGTCGCCGCCGAGATGGAGCGCGAGGGATTCGAAGTGCCTCTGCTGATCGGCGGCGCGACGACCAGCCGCGTGCATACGGCGGTGAAGATCCATCCGCGCTATTCGCGCGGGCAGACGGTCTATGTCACCGACGCGAGCCGCGCGGTCGGCGTGGTCGGCGCGCTGCTGTCGCCGGAAGCGCGCGAGTCTTATGTGCAGACCGTTCGCGCCGAATATCGCAAGGTCGCCGACGCGCATGCGCGCTCGGAGGCCGACAAGCTGAGGCTGCCGCTCGCCAAGGCGCGCGCCAACGCGATGAAGATCGATTGGAGCGCCTATCAGCCGACGACGCCGAGCTTATCTCGGCGCGCGCGTCATCGAGCCGCCAAGCCTGGAGACGCTGGTCCCCTACATCGATTGGACGCCGTTCTTCCAGACCTGGGAGCTGAAGGGCCGCTATCCCGCGATCCTCGAAGACGAGAAGCAAGGCGCCGCCGCGCGGGCTTTGTTTGAAGACGCGCAGGCGATGCTGAAGACCATCGTGGCGGAGAAATGGTTCTCGCCGAAAGCCGTGGTCGGCTTCTGGCCGGCGGCGGGCAGTGGCGAGGACATCCAGCTTTATGAGGACGAGGCGCGGACGAAGCCGTTGGCGACGTTCTTCACGCTGCGCCAGCAGCTCAGCAAACGCGACGGCCGGCCGAACCTCGCGCTCGCGGATTTCGTCGGGCCGAGGGATTATATCGGCGGCTTCGTCGTGACGGCGGGCGCGGAGGAAGAGGCGATCTCGGCGCGCTTCGTCGGCCGCAACGACGATTATTCGTCGATCCTGGTCAAGGCGCTGGCCGATCGTTTCGCCGAGGCGCTCGCGGAATATATGCACGCGCAGGTGCGCAGAAAACTCTGGGGCCACGCGGCCGATGAGACGTTGGCGACGGAGGCTTTGATTGAGGAAACCTACGCCGGCATCCGCCCCGCGCCCGGCTATCCCGCTCAGCCCGACCACACCGAGAAGGCGACGCTGTTTCGCCTGCTCGACGCGGAGGCAGGCGCCGGCGTCAAGCTGACGGAGAGCTTTGCGATGTGGCCGGGCTCGTCGGTCTCGGGCCTCTATATCGCCCACCCCGACGCGCATTATTTCGGCGTGGCGAAGGTCGAGCGCGACCAGGTCGAGGACTACGCGGCGCGCAAGGGCATGGCGGTGGAGGAGGTGGAGCGTTGGCTGGCGCCGGTGCTCAACTACATCCACGCGCCGGTGGCGGAGGCCGCGGAGTAGCAAGGGCGCCCGTTGTAGCCGCGGTCGTTGACCGCGGTCGACGTGTGAGCGTCCTTTTCCGGCAAATATCCGATCTCGGCGCCGCCGCGGTCAACGACCCATAGGCGCTAACCTAGAGCAATTTCCGATAATATTGAATAACTTGCCAGCATGTCATCCCCGCGAAAGCGGGGATCCAGGGGCCACACGACGTGCGCTTCAAGGTGTTGGCCACACGACGTGCGGTAGCCCCTGGATCCCCGCTTTCGCGGGGATGACATCAAACCTTTGAAATAAATCGGCAATCTATAAGTTAGCGCCTATGGGTCAACGACCGCGGCTACAGGCGGCCTCGCATCTTTCGGCTTAAACGCATTGCGCGGCTTCCTCGTTTTTTAAATTATTCCGGGCAGACTTTGCGGCATGTCCGATTTTGCCGCGCCCATCGCCGTCCCTTTCGCTGCAAGCTGGCGCCGTCTTGCCGCCGGCGCCGCGTGCGTGTTGGGCCTGGCCGTCGGCGGATTCGTCTGGGGACTGGCGGCCACGCACGCCCCGGCAATCGCGCTCGGCGCGTTGGTTGCGCTCGCATCGCTTGCCCTGGCCTCGTTAGTCGAGACCCCGCAGGCGGCGCTGCTGGCGAAGGCTTTTGTCGCCGTTGCAGGCTTCCTCGCCCTCGTCACGGCGGCGCGAATACCCGCCGACCGGCTCGAACTCGTGTTCGCGCTCGGCGCGATGGGGTTTCTCGGCTGGGGCGTGTGGCGCGTCGCGGCGAAGACGCGGATGCGTCTCGGACTGTCGCCGGGCGCGACGCTGGCTACCGCCCTCGGCCTGATCACGGCGCTGGCGGCGTTCAGCGCCTACTACCTGCTCGCCAGCCAAGACCTGCAGATCGCCGATTTCATGTTCTACCGCGTGGTCTCGATCGCGGTCGCCACGCTCACGCGCTCCGGCAACCTGCTTGGGCTGGTGGTCGATGTCGCCGGTTCCATGAAGCAGGACTATTCCTGGGCGCCAGCGATCCTGCCGGGTCTGGCGCTGGCGGCGTTCGGCCCGTTGAGCCGCGCGGTCTATCAAGGCGCGATCGTCGTTGGCTACGCGGCCCCCGCGCTGTTCGCGCTCGCCTGGCTGGCGCGCGAGATCGCGGCCCCCCTGGGACCGCGCGCGTCCCGCGCGCTCTTTGCTAAACCAACCCAAATAGCGGGCGGGACGCCCGCGGTCCCAGCAGCGACCTTCGCCTTCGCGCTCGCCGCCGTCTTCGCAGCTTACCCCTTCGGCGTCGTCGTAGCAGCCCGCGGCATGCCCGACATCGGCGGCCTCGCGCTCTTTGTCGTCGCGCTGCGCATTGCCGACAAACTCGCCCGCACGCTGAGCCTGCGCGCCGGACACGAGGCGCGCGTTCGGTCGATCGTGCAGAAACTCGGCTTCGCCTTGGCGCTGACGCTGTTTTCGATGTTCCTGTTCCGGCGCTGGTACGCTTTCGCCGCAGTGTCCGTGATCGTGGCGCTCGCCGTCGAAATCATCGCCATAGCGTTGCGGCGCGGAAAAACTTTCCGTTGGCGCGAGGCGGCGTTGGCGGCGGCCGTCGGCGTTCTCACGCTGATCGCGCTGCTCGCGCCGGTGCTGGTGGATTGGCTGCCGAATCCCGGCGCGCACGATTACACGAAGATGTACGCCGCCTATCGCAAGACCAGCGCCGTTCTCGCGGAGGTCGTCGGCGATTGGTGCGGTTTTGCCGTGCTCGCGCTCGCGGCGCGCCGGAGCGGCGCTCGTAATGGCGCGATCAGGGCGACGTGGACGGCTTGCGCGTCTTGCCCTCATCGCCTCCCCTCTGTCGGCGCTGCTGTTCCTGCGCGTGCAATCGCCTTACCCGCACCATCTCTATCTGCTGGCGCCGGCGATTTGCGTGTTCATCGCCGCGCCGCTGCTGATGCTGTTCGCCAAGTCGCGGCTCGCTGGCGGGGCCGCGCTCGCAACGCTCGCCGCGCTGACATTGACGCCGGTCGGCGCATGGGCGCCGAAGGGCGTGTTTCCGACCGCGGGCCGGGCGCGCCCGCCGCGCGCGGATCTCGCCGAACTGGCTCGCATGAAAGATTGGGTCGATGCGCGCGCCACGCCGGCTCACAAAATCTGCGGGCTCGGTTCGAGCTACACGTTCAGCGGGCAGTTGATCGCCGAACTCTGGCAATTGAAGGCGGAAAAGTCCCCGCTTAGCCGGAGCAAGGCGGAGGACACAAGTGTCGGCATGAGCGACGTCGACACAGTCGACGGGCCACCGAAAGCGGCTATCAAGGATTGCGCGATCCTCATCGTCGGCGATCCCGTGCAAACCCACGTCATTCCCGCCTACCAACTCACGGTGACACTGCCGTCAAGCGAGATGCTGCAGGGAGTCGGTATCGGCGCGCACTACCGGCGCACAGGTGAGGTGTTTCATCTCGAGCACGGCGTCTCGGCTGTGGTGTTCGAGCAGACATCGCCGCTGACCGATGACGACATGGCCGCGCTCGCGGGGCGCTGGCGGGCGGCGCGAGCCGCAGTCGAGGCCTGGCGGGAGTAGCAGCGGCGCGCCCTGAGCGTCGGCCTCCTGGCCGACGATTTCTCTTCGAGAAGGTTAGCTTAGAGCTGACCCTCCGTGGGCTCGGCCATAGCGGTTACCGGTCGCAAACGTCATAACCAAAGCACGGATCGGCCGCATGGACGGTAGCGTGTCCCGAGGCTTCGACAGCAAGAGCCGCCAAGCCGAAGGTCGCGAACAGCGCGGCGGCGACGATTTTGCGGAACGTGCTCATATTTGCCGCCTTCGAACCAGAGAGAATCAGGGAGGGTCTTCGTCCGTCCACGCCGTCGAAATGCGTTAAAACCGCCGGGCGTGAAGTGGCGTTTCTCACGTTCCGCGGAGATGTGTACGCGCGCCTCCGGACAGCGGACGCAAATTAAAATTTGCCTGGCTACATCGAACGCCCTAGCATTCCCACCAACCGCCCACAGCGAACGCGCGAGGGACCTTTCGATGGCCGACAACAACCTTATCCAAGATATTTTGAAGGATGTGTTCCCAGAGGAATACAAGGCGCTTGGCCCAGAGACCGTGAAGGAGATCATCGCCGGCGTGTCGATCGTCGACCCCGACGAAGGCAACAAATTTCCTCTCATGGAGATCGCCGAGTTCATAAAGGAGAGTGTCGAATTCCTTGCCGCGTCGGTCGCTATCTACGCAGCCGTTCCGCGCGGGTCGGCTAAAAGTCAAACTCAAAGATGATGACAAGCCCTCGGCGGCCGATTTGGAGAAGGAGCTCGACAAGAAGGCGTAAAGCCCGGTCGACTGAGCAAGAAGCAGCAGCGGGCCTTGCTTGAGGGGCTCGCGAAGCGGAAGCGATGAGCTTGGTTGCAATTTTCAGGCGGCTTGCCGTCTGGCTCGAACTGCACGCGCGCAGATATCCGCTCTTTGTCTTTCAATGCGCTGTTACCATTTTCCACGGAGACTACACCAAATTATCCGAGGCGCTGCTGGTCGCATCCTGGTTCAGCAGTCGGGTGTTTCATTATGTGCTGGTGACATCCATCGATCGGGATATGAATTTCAAGGTCTGCCGCTTCCTGAAGCGGTTCTCGCTTTGTCAATTCACGCGGATCCCGATTGAAATCGGCGATCGCGAAAGAGACAGTGGTGGCGCTGCTTGCCCGTTCGATTTTCCTCCGTCCGTCGCTGATGATTTGGGAAACGCGTCTGCGAAAATTGATGGGGCTGCCAACGCTTAAATCTTCCGTTCAACAAAACATTCGGATATTTCACGTTGCGCGAGGCCGGTCGGCAATCAAACCCTGCCCGACCGCCTTCACGATGAGAACCGGCGGCTACGCTTTCTTGAGCGAAAGGCCGCCCAACATAGGCGCGGTACAGCGTTTTTTCCTGTTGCATGAACTTGGGCACCTGTCTCCGCTGTCGAAATATACGTCGCTTCGGGCGACGTTTGGATGCGCGCCATTTTTTCCGATCGTGATATGGGCGGTCCCGCAAGTTACGCCGGGCTGGCGAGGAGTGATCCTGATTGTCGGCTTCGCTTTTATGCTTTTGTTTCTGCGGGATTTTGTTTGGAGCGTGATCCGCATTGTCGGCAGGGTCTTGGACGAGATGACCGCTGACCGCTTCGGCCTGACCCACCTGCCGCCGGCCGAACGGCTGGAGGTCGCAAACTTCTTTCGCGAGCGCCCGCTACCCAACGATGATACGCTGCCCCCGGACGGCAACCAGCGCCGGCACAAGCTGTTCTCCGACAATCTCGAGCACATCCGCGCGAGCAACGGTGAACCCGAAGGCCTGTTCGGATTTCCGCAACCCTCAAAAACCGAGTGGCCAGTTCTTCTGAGCTTCGCGGCTGTCTTCTTTTTGGCGGCGTTTGCGCCTCCGGCGACAGACGTCGCCGTGTGGTTTCTTGCCTTCGTCGCCTTAACGATAACTTTCCCGCTCTTGTCCAATCTGATGACCAATCGCGATCTTGAAATTCTGATAGGCCACGCCCTCGCTGAGCCGGCGTCGATCCCTGCCGACCGAATCCCGTCGTGGCCAGAGGAGGCGGCGTGGATTGGCAATATCCGTCACTGGCTTGGTCTCGCGCCGGTGCTGCCAAAAGACCTGCCGAAGTGGATGTATGGCGGCGCTTGAAGGCATGTCGCCCGTGCACTTTCTTGCACGACCATGAACATTTTTACGCGCCGCTTGACAGGTTTTTCCCCCACAGCCATGCTCCCGTCGCGCCCAGAATAAGGGCGCGGGAGGAAACCGGGCGATGAAACAGCCCGTCGCGCAGACGCGACATGCTTGAGGCGCGCGACGTCTGTAAGCGCTTCGGCGGGACCCAGGCGCTGTCCGAGGCCGCGCTCTGCGTGGGTCGCGGCGAAATCGTCGCGCTGCTCGGGGAGAACGGCGCCGGCAAGTCGACCCTGATCAAGATCCTGGCCGGCGTCTATGCGCTCGACCGCGGCTCGATCTGCTACAACGGCCAGGAGATGACGCATGCGGTGCGCCGCATGCCGATCGCCTTCATCCATCAGGATCTCGGCCTCATCGATTGGATGACGGTCGCAGAAAACATCTGTCTGACGCTCGGCTATCCGCGCCGCTTCGGCATGATTGATCGTCGCGCCGCCCGCGAGCGTGCGCGCGCGGCCTCGGAAAAGCTCGGCGCCGACATCGATCCGGAGCTGCGCATCCAGAACCTGTCGCGCACCGAGAAGAGCCTCGTCGCCATCGCTCGTGCGCTCGCGGCCGACGCGGAAATCCTCGTGCTCGACGAGCCGACGGCGAGCCTGCCCGCCGACGAAGTCGTGCGGCTGTTCGAGGCGCTCAGGCGCCTGCGCGCACAGCAAGTCGGCATGGTCTATGTCTCGCATCGGCTCGACGAAGTGTTCGAGATCGCCGACCGCATGGTGGTGCTGCGCGACGGCGTCGTCGCCGGGGAGCGCGTCGTGGCGCAGACGACCGCCCGAGGAAACAATCCTGCTCATCGTCGGCCGCGAGCCGAGCCAGGTGTTCCGCCGTCCGGCCGAGCGTGAGGGACAGCCGCGGCTTGGCTTCGCGGGCGCGTGTGTCGGATCGGTCGGGCCGATCGAGGCCAGCATCCACGCGGGCGAAATCGTCGGGCTGGTTGGTCTGCGCGGCGCGGGCCAGGAAGTTGTCAGCCGGGCTTTGTTTGGCGTGGAGCCGCTGACTTCAGGCGAAATCCGCATCGATGGAACAGCCGTCAGGATAAGCTCGCCGCGGCGGGCCATGGAGCTCGGCATCAATCTCGTCTGCGCCGATCGTGTCGGCGAATCGGTGGTGCCCGGCCTGTCGGTCCGCGAGAATTTTTATCTGAACCCGCTCGCGGCCGGATGCGCCACCACCTCGTGGATCGCCCCGCGGCATGAGGGACGCGCCTCCCGCCGTCTCGGCGAGACGGTGGGCTTGCGGCCAAACGATCCGGGGCTCGCCATCGAGCTGTTGTCCGGCGGCAATCAGCAGAAAGTTGTGGTTGGGCGCTGGCTGCATCTGAAATCAAAGATCTACGTGTTCGAGGATCCGACGGCCGGCGTCGACGTCGGGGCCAAGGCGGAGATCTACAAGCTGTTCGACGTCGCGCTGCGCGAGGGCGCGGCGATCCTCATCGTCTCCACCGATTTCGAGGAGATCGCGAAGGTGTGCCATCGCGCGCTGGTGTTCGACCGCGGCCGCGTCGTCAGCGAGTTGCACGCCGACGATCTCTCCATCAGCAATCTGCTCGGCGCCGCTTCCGCCAATATCGAGCGCAGCCGCGCTGTCGCGCATTGAACGGACCCGGACGATGCAATCGATAAAATCGAACGCGCTGGAGCCGACACGCCCCGAACTCGCCTCGCTCTCGACGGGTCAGGCGATCCTGCGGCTAATTCCCGTCTATGGATTGCCGATACTGACGGTGCTGCTGATCGTATTGTTCTCGATCCTGCTGCCCGACACGTTCCCAACCTGGCTCAATTTCCGCTCTATCCTCGCCGACAAATCGATCGTCGCGCTGCTCGCGCTCGCCGCGACTTTGCCGATGATGGCCGGCCGCATTGACCTGACTGTCGGCTTTGGCATCGTGATGTGGCACATTCTCGCCATCAGCCTGCAGGTCAAATACGGAATCCCCTGGCCGCTGGCGATCGTCATCGTGGTGGCCTGCTCGGGCTTCGTTGGTTTCATCAACGGCGCGTTGGTGGAGGTCGCGCAGGTCGACGCGTTCGTCGCGACGCTTGGCACCGGCACGATTCTTTATGCGCTCGCGCTTTGGCACACCGAGGGGCGCCAGATCGTTGGCGCCTTGCCGCATGGATTTACAGCGATCAACTCGACGTCGCTGTTTGGGGTGCCGATCCCCGCGTTCTATGTGTTGGGTCTGGCGATCATATTGTGGGTCATCACCGAGCGATTGCCGATCGGGCGGTTCATCTACGCCATCGGCGCCAACGAGAAGGCCGCGGCGCTGAACGGCATCCCCGTCCGCGCTTATGTCATCGGCGTGTTCGTTGCCTCCGGCGTCATCACCGGGCTCGCCGGCTGCGTGTTGGGCGCCAAGCTGCGCATCGGGCAGGCGAATGTCGGGCTGGACTTCCTGCTGCCTGCGCTGGTTGGAGCGTTTCTCGGTTCGACGACGATCAAGCCGGGACGCGTCAACGTCTGGGGCAGCGTGTTCGGCATCCTTATCCTCGCCGTCGGCATCTCCGGCATTCAGTTGTATGGCGGCGCCTTCTTCGTCGAGCCTTTGTTCAACGGAACGACCCTCGTCGTCGCCATTGCGCTTGCCGCCTTCGCACAGCGACGCCGCGCCGTGATCAAACCGCCGCGCGAACTCTCGCCAGCAGCGGCCAAGGAAACATCGAACGCCGCCAAAGCCGCATGAGGTTTTTGCGGGGTAAACGCCGGCGAAGCCGGCCTGGCGCCCTTGAACGGCGCCAGTTCATCCTGGGAGGAAGACATGAGTAAGACTTTGGTGAGGGGGCTGCTCGCGGGAGCGGCGCTGGCGTCGTTTGGCGCGAGCTTGGCGCGGGCGGATGACGACTCGGCCTATATCGAAAAGGCAAAGGCTTATTTGCAGAACGTCGCGGCGCCTGTGACCAAATGGGATGGGCCGACATCGGGACCGAAGGCGGCGCAAGGCAAGAAGCTGATCGTCCTGGTCGTCACCGATGCGCGCAATGGCGGCGCGCAAGGCGCCGCCGACGGCGCGGTAGAGGCCGCCAAATCGCTCGGCTGGGAAACGCGCATGCTCGATGGGCAGGGCACCGTGCCGGGCCACGCCTCCGCATTCCAGCAGGCGATCGCGATGAAGCCGGCGGGCATCCTCAACGCCGGCATCGATTCCGCCGAGCAGCAGGATTTGCTGGAACAGGCCGCCGCCGCGGGCATCAAGATCGTCGGTTGGCACGCCGGGCCAAAGGCGGGGCCGGTCGAAGGCATTCCCGCTGTGTTCACCAACGTAACGACGGATCCGCTCGAGGTCGCAAACTCCGCTGGCTATGAGGCGGTGGTCAAATCCAATGGCCACGCCGGCGTCGTGTTGTTCACCGATTCGATCTACGCCATCGCTACCGCCAAGACCAATTTTTCGAAGGCGGCGGTTGAGGGGTGCAAGGGCTGCAAGATCCTGGAGATCGCCGATACGCCGATCGCCGACCTCTCCAACCGGATGGGCCAGTTGACGACGTCGCTGCTGTCCAAATACGGCGCGAAGTGGACGTATTCAATCGCCGTCAACGATCTCTACTACGACTTCTCTGCGCCCTCGCTGCAAGCGGCGGGCGTCGATCCGGCGAAGGGCGCTCCCCAGCAGATTTCGTCTGGCGACGGGTCGGTGCCGGCGTTCAAGCGAATCCGCGACCAGCAATATCAGCTCGCCACCGTCGCCGAGCCGCTCAACCAGCAAGGCTGGATCATGATTGACGAGATGAACCGCGCCTTCGCCGGCGAGAAGCCATCGGGCTTCGTGCCGCACGTGCATTTGTTCACCGCGGAGAACGTCGACAAGGATGGGGGCGCGGATAATAAGTTCGATCCCGGCAATGGGTATCGCGACGAATACAAGAAGATTTGGGGCGTGAAGTAGTCGACCCCGAGGCCTCCCTTGCGGGGGGCCTTCGTGTCCTTTGTGTCTCCTTAGTGTCTTGGTGGTGAAAGGGTTCACCACCAAGACACTAAGGAGGCACAAAGGACACAATGAGGTACTTTTCAAACTGGAGAGCTAGGAATGTCTGCTGATCTACCGAAGCCTGATTACGCCACGCCCAACATGCGCCTCGTCGGCCACAGCGACCAGGGCGGCTTTTGCGACGGCGTCCAGGTGATGGTCCACCGCGGCTATGCCTATGTTGGCCACATCTTCTCCAAGGGCTTCTCCATTATCGACGTGCGCGATCCCCTCGAAGCCGCAATACGTCAAACATGTGCCGTCGCCGCCCAACACTTGGACGCTGCATCTGCAGACCGCCGACGATCTCCTGCTCCTCATCCACAACAAGGACATGTTCGCGCAAGCCGAACTCGCCGACGAGAAAAACTATTACAAGGGTTCGGTCGATCATCACGCCGAGGAAAAGTCGAGCGCGCGCAATTGGTCGGCGGGCCTTGCGGTCTACGACGTGTCCAACCCTGCCGAGCCGAAGCAGATCGGCTTCATGCCTGTCGAAGGCACAGGGCTGCATCGCGTCTATTATGTTGGCGGCCGTTACGCCTATGCCTCGGCGCTGATCGACGGCTTCACCGACTACATCATGATCTGCATTGATCTGAAGGATCCGAAAAAGCCGGAGGTAGTCGGCAAATACTGGTTGCCCGGCATGAACAAAGCCGCTGGCGAAACCGCCAACTGGCCAACCAAGAACGGCCGCTTCGGCCTGCATCATCCGATCGTCCAGGACGATATCGCTTATTGCAGCTGGCGCGACGGGTGTCTGGCGGTCGTCGACGTGAAGGACAAGGCAAACCCGAAACTCATCACGCACAAGATGTGGGCCCCGCCGTTCGGCGGCGGCACGCACAATGCGCTGCCGTTGAAGAACCGCAACCTGCTGGTCGTGGTCGACGAGACGGTGCTCGACAATCAGGAGGACGGGTTCAAGCCGATCTGGATCTTCGACAATCAGGTCAAGTCGAACCCGATCAGCATCTCGACCTTCCCGGCGCCGTCAGACAAGGATTATCTGAAGGTCGGCGGCCATTTCGGGCCGCACAATGTGCACGAGAACCGGCCGGACTCGTTCTACAGCGAGGAGATCATCTTCGCGACTTATCAGAACGCGGGTCTTCGGGTTTACGATATCAAGGACCAGTTCCGGCCGAAGGAGATCGCGGCTTTCGTGCCGCCGCCGCCGACCAAATGGGTGGACCCGCGCCCGAACCGTCCGATCGTGCTGCACTCCGCCGACGTGTTCGTCGACAAGAACGCGCTTTGCTACGTGACGGATTTCAGCGCGGGGCTGTACATCGTCGAGTACAAGGGCTGAGGAGTGCGGCGCCGGCCTGTAGCGCCGCCGTCGTTGCGAGGAGCGAAGCGACGCGGCAATCCATGCGTCGGCAGTGCCTATCCGGATAGCGACGATCTCACGACGCTGGATTGCTTCGCTGCGCTCGCAACGACGGCGGCTAGCGTCCGGCCTCAAACCAACTCGCCGCCCTCGCGGGCCCAACCGAGCACGCCGCCCTTGTAATGCCAGATGTCGGTGAAGCCGGCCTGGCGGGCGCGCGTGAGCGCGGTCATCGAGCGGTTGCCTGATCGGCAGATCAGCACGATCGGCTTGTCGCGCGGCAGTTGTTCGGCGGGGTCGAAGCTCGACAAAGGCGTAAGCACGCTGCCCTCGACATGGCCGGCCTCGTATTCGTTGACCTCACGCACGTCGACAAGCGCGATCGTTACCCTCACCCAACGCCTTCACCAGCGCCGGATAGGTGATCTCGTCGGGATTGGCATCGCCGCGATCGATTGTTTGCTCGGCCAAAGATAGTCTCCTCTTCTATTCGTCCTGTGCTCCGTCATTGCGAGCGAAGCGAAGCAATCCAGCGTCGTGAGATCGTCATTCAGCGGGCAAAGCCGCTTGCGGCCGCTGGATTGCTTTGTCGCTTCGCTCCTCGCAATGACGATTCTATGGGCGCAATCCCCGCCTCAGTGATTGTCCCTCGGCACGCCCGCCGTCTGCGCCAGCTTCTGGAACCCGACCGCCGGCTTCAGCACCATGCCCTCGTCGAATTGCGCGACCATGCTGCGCTGGATCTCCTGCCACGGCGTCTGGCTCTTCGGGAACGCATAAGGGTGCGCTTGCAGCGTCATCCGCCGCTCCGCAAGCTCAGCTTCGCTGATCAGAATATCCGCCGAGCGCTTGTTCAAGTCGATGCGCACGCGGTCGCCGGTCTTCAACAAGGCGAGGCCGCCGCCGGCCGCCGCCTCGGGTGACGCGTTGAGGATCGACGGCGAGCCGGACGTGCCGGACTGACGGCCGTCGCCGATGCAGGGCAGCGCGTGCACGCCTTTCTTGATCAGATAGGCCGGCGGCTGCATGTTCACGACTTCCGCGCCGCCGGGGTAGCCGATCGGCCCAGTGCCGCGGATGAACAGCATGCAATGCTCGTCGATCTTGAGCGCAGGATCGTCGATGCGATGATGATAATCCTCCGGCCCTTCGAATACGATCGCGCGGCCCTCGAAAGCCTCGGGGTCCTTCGGGTTGGAGAGATAGCGCGTGCGGAACTCCTCGCCGATAACGCTGGTCTTCATCACCGCATTGTTGAACAGGTTGCCCTTCAGCACGATGAAGCCGGCGTCTTCTTTCATCGGCTTGTCGATCGGATAGATCACGTCGTGATCGTCGGTCGCCTTGTTGCGGTTGTTTTCGCCGAACGTCTTGCCGTTGACGGTCAGTGCATCCTCATGAACCAGCTTCTTCTTCATCAGCTCATTCACGACCGCCGGCACGCCGCCGGCGCGATGGAACTCCTCGCCGAGGTATTTGCCGGCGGGCTGCATGTTGACCAGCAGCGGGATCTTGTGGCCGACCTTCTCCCAATCATCCATGTCGAACTTGACGCCGACGTGGCGGGCGATGGCGTTGATGTGGATCGTCGCGTTGGTTGATCCGCCGATCGCGGAGTTGACGACGACCGCATTCTCGATTGCCTTGCGCGTCATGATATCGGACGGCTTCAGATCCTCCCAAACCATCTCGACGATCCGCTTGCCTGTCTCATAGGCGATCTGGCCGCGCTCGCGATGCGGCGCGGGGATCGCCGCACAGCCCGGCAGGCTCATGCCGAGCGCCTCGGCGAGCGCGTTCATCGTCGAGGCGGTGCCCATGGTGTTGCAATGTCCGACCGACGGCGCCGACGAGGTCACGATCTCCATGAACTGCTCGTAGTCGATCTTACCTGCTGACAGCTCCTCGCGCGCCTTCCAGACAATCGTGCCTGAGCCGGTGCGCTCGCCGTGGTGCCAGCCGTTGTTCATCGGGCCGCCAGACAGCACGATCGCCGGCAGATTGACGGTCGCCGCGGCCATGATGCAGGCGGGCGTGGTCTTGTCGCAGCCGGTGGTCAGCACGACGCCGTCGATGAAATAGCCGTAAAGCGTCTCGACCAGGCCGAGATAGGCGAGATTGCGGTCGAGCGCCGCGGTCGGCCGCTTTCCCGTCTCCTGGATCGGATGCACGGGGAATTCGAACGGTACGCCGCCCGCGGTGAGGATGCCGTCGCGCACGCGCTTGGCGAGCTCGATGTGGTGGCGGTTGCAGGGCGAAAGGTCAGAGCCGGTCTGGGCAATGCCGATGATCGGTTTGCCGGAGCGGAGTTCGTTGGGGGTGAGCCCGAAATTGAGGTAGCGCTCGATATAGAGCGCCGTCATGCCCGGGTTTTCGGGATTGTCGAACCAGAGTTTGGAGCGCAGTTTGCGAGTGCGGTCCTGTGGCGCTCCGCCCGTCGTGCTCATGCTTTTTTGTCTCCGCGTCGGCCCCGCGGCGTCGCCTTGGGGATTGGCGTTTGGATAGGCGCGCGTCCGCGCAAGCGCAAGGGCGACGCGCTTGGGACCGCGGGCGTCTCGCACGCTCTTCGGGGTGGGACAGAGAAAGAGCGGGCGGGACGCCCGCGGTCCAAGGGGGCGCCGCTTCGTTAGGGTACGATCTGGATATTTCTCGCATAACGTGTATTAATTATAACATGCAACTATAAGTTAACCACCGAAGGGTCTATCTGCGGGGGCGGCGTAGCGGCGTATCGGGAGAGCGACATCATGAGCGACGCGGAATTCCTAGCGGGCCGCGGCGAAATGGCCGAACTCATCCGCGCCAAGGATTGGTCGCAGACCCCGCTCGGCCCGATCGAGACCTGGCCGCAGAGCCTGCGCACCGCCGTCAGCCTCTGCCTGGCCTCCAACTTCCCGATCAATCTGATCTGGGGGCCGCAGAACACGCAGATCTACAACGACGGCTATCGCGTCGTGTGCGGCGAAGCGCATCCAACTGCGTTGGGGCAGGATTACAGCGTCACCTGGGAAAGCGCCTGGCCGGCGATCGGCGAACCGTTCGCCCGCGCTCGCAACGGCGAGACGTCGTTCCTCGAGAATCAGCGCATGTTCCTGACCCGGAACGGCTATTTGGAGGAGACGTTCTTCACCTTCTCGCTTTCGCCGATCCGCGACGAGAGCGGCGGGATCGGCGGACTGTTTCATCCGGTGACCGAAACGACCAGAACGATCCTTGCAGAACGGCGCACGCGCGCGCTGCGCGACCTGAGCGCGAACCTCGCCACCGCCTCGAATTTCGAGCAATTGTACGAGAATACGATCGAGACGCTGTCGGAATTTGAATACAGCCTGCCTTTCGTCCTGTTCTATCGATACGCTTCGGACGGCGATTCCTACTGATCTGGCGGCTCATTGCGGGGCGCCGTCCGGGAACGGGAGTAGGTCCGGCCGAGATCGGGGCCGATGCGCCGGAGCCGTTGCCTTTCGGCCAAGCGATCCGAGGGTCAGGGATGCTCGAGGTCAATGGGATTCGCGCTCGCCTGCGTGGCGCAGAGTGTGGACCCTATGAGGAGGGGCCGGACAAGGCCATCGTCGCGCCGATCCAAGCCCCGGGGCAAGATCGCCCACCCGCCATCGTCGTCTTCGGCGTTTCATCCCGTCTCGCCGCTCGACGACGCCTATCGCGGCTTCTTCGAATTGCTCGCGGGGTCGGTTTCCGCCGCCCATGGGGTTGTTCGAACGCGTGAGGACGAACGTCAGCGCGCGGAGGCGCTCGCGGAGATTGATCGCGCCAAAACCGTTTTCTTCTCCAACGTCAGTCACGAGTTTCGGACGCCGCTGACGCTGATCCTGGGCCCCATCGAAGACGCGCTCGCGGAGGCCGGCGACGCCCCTCGCCGCATCGCCAGCGGCTGGAGGCCATACACCGCAATGCGCTTCGCCTGAAGAAGCTGGTCAACGCCCTGCTCGATTTTTCGCGCATCGAGGCCGGGCGGATGAAGGCGAATTTCGAGCCGACCGATCTCGCCGCTTTGACCGCCGATCTCGCCTCGAACTTCCGTTCGGCTTGCGAACGCGCGGGGCTGACGCCTTGACGTCGACTGCCCGCCGCTCGCGCAGGCCGTCTATATCGACCACGACATGTGGGAGAAGATCGTCCTCAACCTGCTCTCCAACGCGTTCAAGTTCACGACTCGAGGGCGGGATCGCGGTGACGCTGCGCGAGGCCGACGCGGGCGTCGAGCTCACAGTGCGCGACAGCGGCGTCGGCATCCCCGCGGAGGAGCTGCCGCAGGTGTTCGAACGGTTCCATCGGGTCGAGGGCCAGCGCGGCCGCACTCACGAGGGCGCGGGCATCGGGCTTTCGTTGGTGCGGGAGCTGGTTCTGCTGCACGGCGGCGAGATTCGCGCGGAGAGCTGCCAGGCCAAGGCGCGACCTTTCGTTTGACGCTGCCCTTTGGCGCCGCTCACCTCCCCGCCGAACAATTGCGCCCCGCTCGCGGGTCCGCGCCAGGAAAGGGCGGTCCCAACGCCTTCGTCGAAGAGGTGATGCATTGGCTGCCCGACGCCGGCGGCGCTTCCCTGGAGGCCAAAGCCGCATCACGCGGAGCGCGCGTAATTCTGGCCGACGACAATTCCGATATGCGCGATTACGTGCGTCGTTTGCTGGAGAGTGGCGGCTATCAGGTCGAGCCCTTCGCCAACGGCGCCGAGGCGCTCGCCGCGATATCGGGCGGCCGTGCGCCCGACTTGGTGCTCAGCGACGTGATGATGCCGGAGCTCGACGGTTTCGGATTGCTGAAAGCCTTGCGCGCAGCGCCGGCCTTGGAAGGCTTGCCCTTCATCATGCTTTCCGCGCGCGCCGGAGAGGAGGCGCGGATCGAGGGCATATCCGCCGGCGCCGACGACTATCTGGTGAAGCCGTTCAGCGGACGCGAACTGCTCGCGCGCGTCGATGGCGCCATCGCGCTCGCCAAGCAGCGCCGCGAGGCGGTTGAGCGCGAGCGCGCGCTCAACCTGGAGCTTGAGCAGCGGGTGGTCGCACGAACGGCAGAACTCAGCGCGGCCAACCGCAGGATCGGCGAGAGCGAGGCGCTGTTCCGCTCGCTCTACCGGGCGACTCCGGCGATGATGTACGTCGCCGATCGCGACGGGCGACTGAAGGAAGTCAACGACGCCTGGGTAAAAGGAATGGGATATTCGCGCGCCGAGGCGATCGGCCGCTTGATGGGTGAGTTCATGACGCCGCAGCAGCGGCGCCTCAACGACGAGGTGGCGCGGCCTGACTTTTGGCGGCGCGGCTATTGCGATCGACGCCGCTTCACTTTGGTAAAAATGGACGGCGACGTCCTCGAAACCGAGATCTCGGCGATCGCGCATTCCGATGGCCAAAGCATGCTTGCCTTCGCCGTGATTGTCGACGTGACCGCGCGAGAGGCGGCGGAAGATGACCTGAAAGCCAAGGCAATCGAGCTGCAACGCGCCAATAATCGGCTGATGCAGTTTACCTACGTGTCTTCTCACGATCTGCAGGAGCCCTTGCGCAAGATCGAGACGTTCTCAGATCTGCTCGGCGCCGCCATCGAGGAAGGCAACCACGAGGAAGTTCGCTATGCGCTATCCGTCATGCAGGCGTCGGCGCGGCGTTCACGGCAGTTGATCCGCGATCTGCTGGCTTATTCCCGCTCGACCAATGCAGAGCTGGAGGCGATTTCGTTGCCGTTGGCGGAGGCGGTGCATATCGCGCTTGGCGACCTTTCGGAATTGTATCAAAGCGGCGGACGCCAAAGTCGTGGTCGAACTGAACGGCTTGATGGTTGAAGCGGACAAGACGCAGCTGGTCAACTTGATCACCAATCTGATTGGCAACGCGATCAAATATCATAAGCCGGGGCAAGCGCCTCGGGTGCGGGTGGCGGCGCGATGGGCGGCGGATCAAAGGGCTGAAATCATCGTCGAGGACGACGGCATCGGGTTTTCCGCCGGGCACGCCCGCGCGATCTTCGAGCCGTTCAAACGGCTGCACGCCGCCGCCGAGTACCCGGGATCGGGGATCGGATTGGCGATCTGCCGGGCGATAGCAGACAGGCACGGCTGGTCGATTGAAGCGACGTCGCAGCCCGGCAAAGGGGCGCGATTTACGGTTTCAATCCCTCAGGCCAGCGGCGCGGCGCGGATGAGAATGGGCGCGTAAGGCGATACGTCCATCGTCATTGCGAGCGAAGCGAAGCAATCCAGCCTCTCCGCGATGCTTCGGTTTGGCTTCGCCATCGACCGGCGCCGCCGGCGTCGCTATCTTTGATGCGGTGGCGTACGGCCCCAGCGCTGGATGGCTTCGCTTCGCTCGCAATGACGGGTGTAGATGGGGGCGGTGGGTTTTCAATGTCGCCTAAATAGAAAAGCTGTCATCACGCCTACGCGCGCGGCAAGCTTACGCCGCTGGTCGAATGTGCGCGCATGAGGATGAGCAACCTGACGATCTCGACGGCGGCAGCCTCAGGCGACAGGCCGTCGGGGCGGATATTTGAAATGCAGTTGCGGCGGGAATCAGGCAAGCCAGGCTCGGGCGCCCAGGTGATATAGACGCCGAGACTGTCGGCGGCGGAGAGGCCGGGCCGTTCGCCGATCAGCGTCACCACGGCGGCGGCGCCAATAGCGGCGCCGATCTCATCCGAGAGCGCTACGCGCGCCTCGGTAGCGATGATCGCGATCGGCGCCGCGAACCCTTGCTCATGCAGTCGCGGCGTCAATGCATCGATGAGCGCCGCCGCAGTCATCTCGGTGGCTTTGGCCGAGAGGCCGTCCGCAATCAAGATCGCGATGTCGCCGTTCTGCCGCTTCATCGCGGCGAGCCGTTCGCGATCGTCGGCAGCGAGCCTGCGGCCGAGGTCGGGGCGACGCAAATAAGTGGCGCGGTCCGGCGCTTGTGAGGCCACAATCGCGACGGCGAGGCTTTGCGCCACGAGTTGCGCCTTGAGCGCCTCCACGTCCAGTGCGGACCAAACCGCCGCGCGCGCAAAGGCGTGATCTGCGAGAAATCTTTGAGCCGCTCGCGTCGGCAGGCCGGCGCCTGAACGGCCGAGCGCCACGCGCGCGACCACTTCATCGCGCAAGGCGAGCAACTGCGCAGGCGCTTCGCAAATCAGGTCGAGCACCGGCGCGGCAGGGCTTATTTGTTTGGGCTCTTCCGTCATAACGAACCGCTTGCAAGCAGCGGTAGCGCCGCGCAAGCGCGCTCGAACGCGAGCGGCTTGTCGCGCATCCGCCCCGCAGCGTCGGTCAGCCCCATATCCAGCATCCACTGCGCGAATTCCGGCGCAGGCGGTCGCCCGAGTGTCTCGCGCGCAAAAATCGCGTCGTGATGCGACAGGCACTGATAGTTGAGCATCACGTCATCCGAACCGGGCACAGTGATGACGAAATTGACGCCCGCCGCCACCAGCAGCGTCAGCAGCGCGTCCATGTCTTCTTGATCCGCGTCGGCGTGATTGGTGTAGCAGACATCGACGCCCATCGGCAGCCCGAGCAGCTTTCCGCAAAAATGATCCTCGAGGCCGGCCCGCATGATCTGCTTGCCGTTGTAGAGATACTCTGGTCCAATAAATCCAACGACGGTGTTGACGAGCAGCGGGCGGAACGCGCGGGCGACCGCGTAGGCGCGCGCCTCCAAGGTCTGCTGATCGACGCCGAAATGCGCGTCGGCGGAGAGCGCAGACCCCTGACCGGTTTCGAAATACATGAGATTGTCGCCGAGCGCGCCGCGCTTCAGCGACCGGCCGGCGTCGTGCGCCTCGCGCAGCATCGCAAGATTGATCCCAAACCCGGTATTGGCCTTTTCGGATCCCGCGACCGATTGGAACACGAGATCGACAGGCGCCGACCGCGCCATCGCCTCGATCGCGAGGGTCACGTGGCCGAGGCAGCAGGTCTGAGTCGGGATCTTCAGCGCTGACGCGCAAATGATCCAGCAGTTCGACGATGCGGATGTAGTCGGCAAGCTTATCAGTGACCGGATTGACGCCGATGACCGCATCGCCCGAGCCGAGCAGCAACCCGTCGAGCGCGGAAATCGCGATGCCGCGACTGTCGTCGGTCGGATGGTTGGGCTGGTTGCGTGTCGAGAGGCGGCCCTTCAATCCGATCGTGTTGCGAAACCGCGTGACGACTTCGCGCTTGGCCGCGACCGCGATGAGATCCTGCAACCGCATGATCTTTGAAACGGCGGCGACCATCTCCGGCGTCAGCCCGAAGGTCAGTGCTTCGAGCTCGGCTTGTTGGACGGCGGGATTGAGCAACCACTCCCGGAATTCGCCGACCGTCAGCGACGCAACGGCGGCGAAGGCCGCCGGATCGTGCTGTTCGGCGATGAGCCGCGTCACCTCGTCGGTCTCGAACGGGATGAGCTCTTCCGCGAGAAACGCCTTCAGCGGGAGATCGGCAAGCCGCATCTGCGCGGCCAGCCGCTCGACCGGGCCGTCGGCGGCGACGCCCGCGAGCGCATCGCCCGAGCGCTCCGGCGACGCCTTCGCCATCAGATCCTTCAGATCGCGAAAGCGGTAGACCGTCTGTTTGAGCGAGATCGTGTAGGACATGCGCAGCGCCATATTACAGCGCCTCGCCATTATTTGGAACCGTGCATAGCGGAGGGTCGGCGTCCACGCCGACCTTTTGGGCGCAGCTCGGCAAGCTCACGTATCAACCCCGACGTCGGCGTGGACGCCGACGCTCCGCAGGCGGTGGACTACGGCGCCTTCATATGCCGCCCCTCATGCCATACATTGATCTCGTAATTGATGCCTTGCGCGTCGCCCTTGGCGTCGAACGCAAGCGGCCCAAAGACCGTATCCACCGGCTTACCGCTGCGCAGGGCTTGCGCAACTGCGACGGCGTCAACCTTTCCGACGCGCCTCACCCCTTCAGCCAAGGCTTGCACCGTCGCATAGCTGAACAGCGTAAACCCTTCGGCGGGATAGCCGGTCGCCCGGAATTCGTCGACGACCTGTTTGGCTGCGGAAAACAGCCGCGGATCGGGCGGAAACGGAAACAGCGTCCCCTCGCCTGCGGCGCCCGCTATCGACCAGAACTCCGGCGCGACGAAGCCCGACGTTCCCACCAATTGGAATTTGTAGCCTTGCTCGGCCGCTTGCCGAACGATGAGACCGCCCTCGGTGGGGTAGCCGCCGTAGTAGACGACGTCCGCGCCCGCCGCCTTCAGCTTGGCGATGATCGCCGCATAATCCTTCTCGCCGGGATTGATGCCTTCAAACAGGATTTCGTGGACGCCGTCAGCGTTCATGCGCGTCCGCACTCGATCGGCAAGGCCACGGCCGTAGGCGCTCTTGTCATGCACGAACGCGACGGTTTTCCCGGCGTAGGTTTTGGCGAGCCATGAGCCGATCAAATCGCCCTGCGCGTCGTCGCGGGCGTAAAGCCGCATGATGGTCGTCCAGCCCTTCGCGAACGCCTCGTCCGTCAGCTTCGAATTGACGGTGGCTGGCGACATCATCAGCACGCCGCTATCCGCGTAGACGGCGGAAGCCGGGATCGAGGCGCCGGAACAGACATGACCGTCGACCAGCTTGATCTCTTCGCCGACGACCCGGTTGGCGACGGAAACGGCCTGCTTCGGATCGCAAACATCATCCTCGAAGCTGAGAACGATCTTGCCGCCGAGAACCCCGCCGGCCGCGTTGATGTCCTTTGCGGCCAGCTCCGCGCCGCGCTTCACCTGATCGCCGACATTGGCGTTCGAGCCGGTCATCGGGCCAACCACGGCGATCTTGACGTCTTCAGCATACGCCACGGAGAGGCCGACAAATAGCGCCAGGGTTTTGATGATCGGTCGGAAGTTCATGCTGGCCATGTCCCGAAGCGGTTTGTAGCCGCGATCTCAAGATCGCGGATTCTCTGTGATCCGCGCTTCCCCGGCAAGGCGCGATCTCACCACCACCGCGATCTGGAGATCGCGGCTACAGGCGCCGCGAAACGCGGCTGCTTTAAGCTTTGAACAGGTCGCGCTCGAAGCCTGTCTTAGCGAATACGTAATCGCGGCTCGCCTCCAATTCGGCGCGCAATTTGCCGATATCGTGGCCGACCAGCGCGCCGCGCCATTTCTTGACCACGCCCGCGCATAGCACTGTCGATACGTTGGAGCGGTCCATCAGCGTGACGACCGCGCCGACGGCGTTGTTGAGCGGCGCCACGTTGAGCGCGGTCGCATCGAGCAATACGATATCAGCGTCCTTGCCCGGAGTCAGCGACCCTGTGAGGTGGTCGATCCTCAGGCCCTTCGCGCCGCCGATCGTGGCGAGCTTCAAGGATGTCGAGCGAAGTCATCAGCTTCGGATAATCCTTGCCCTGCAGCGCCAGCTCGTTGGCGAGCATACGTTGCAAAGTCAGTACGCCGCGCATTTGCGTAAACATATCGGCGGTCATCGTGCATTCGACGTCGCTCGACAGCGAAGCGCTCATGCCGAGATCGATGATCTTCTGGATCGGCGGCATGCCGTGGCGCATGTGCATCTCGATCGGGCCGGCGATCGAGACATGCGCGCCGGCGTCCGCTGCCGCCTTCCAACCCGCGTCGCTCATGCCGGTCATGTGGATGAAGAAACAATCCGGTCCGAATTTCCCCGCGGCGGCGAGCGCGTCGAAGGTCGGCTGCATACCGAAAGTTCCGACGACATGCAGCGCGATCGGCAGCGACAATTCGCGCCCGATTTCCCAAGCCTTCTCATAGCCCGGCAGATAGATCTCGCCGCCCATGAACATCGAGAGCAGCTGATCGTCGCTGGCGAAATATTGTTCGCGAATTCGCTTCGCGTCGCCGGGATATTTGGTCGCGTCGCCCCAGCCCTCGAAATATCCAAACACGGCCCGCCGCCCGGCGAGGCGCAAGCCTTCGATCGCGGCGTCGGAATGTTCGGGCGAATGATGGATCTGGCTGACGTCGAAGACGCCGGTCACGCCGGCGTCGATCTGCGAAATGCCTGCGAACACTTCGTTGATCAGCACGTCCTGCGGCCGATAGGCCTGGGAGAGCTTCAGCAGCACGGACTCGTAATAGTTGTTGGCGCTCTCCGGACGGCCGTCGTTGATCAGGATCGCGTCGGCGAGCGCGCCGCGTAGCGCGGTCTCGAACTGATGATGATGGGTGTCGATGAAGCCGGGGATCACGATATGGCCGGTCGCGTCGATCACCGCGGCGTCGGAAGCGTCGATCGAAGCCGCGACCTCGCAAGATTTTCGCGCCTTCGATCAGCACGTCGCCGACGGCGAAATTGCCGATGGTGTCGTCCATCGAAACGACGACGCCGCCTTTGATGAGCGTGCGGCGCCCCTTCTGGCCAACGCCTTCGGGCGGCGCCGAAGTCGCGGCCGCCATTTGCGCCTCCAGGTTGGTCGGCGCAGCGTGGTGCAGCGGCGGGTCGCCGGAGGCCGTGAAAACGCGCGGCGGCGGCTCATCGCCGGCCGCGGCGGCGAATTCGCACATGTCGCACATCAGATCCCCCCTGAGCTTGTCTCGACGGTCAATTCACGTGCGCCAGCGTGTCACGGCGCCCGCGTCCGACGGCGTCAAACCAGCCCCTGGGACCGCGGGCGTCCCGCCCGCTCGCGCCGAGCGTGCTGATTGATAAGCCGGGGGCGGCGCGAACTTCCCCGCCCCGTGGCCCATAGGCGCCTGGCGTTTCGCTGGCGCGGTTCCAGGGGCGCGCTTACCCGCCGAGCCGGCGCCAAACAAGCTGCGCGGCGGCGAGGTCTTCGATCGACGCGCCCACCGACTTGAACAGCGTGATCTCGTCGTCGCTTTCGCGACCCGGCGCTCCGCGGGCGAGCGCGGCGAGATCAGCCACAACCGTGGACGCTTGCAGCGCGCCGCTCGCGATCGCCTGCGCCACGTCGCCGCCTTCCTCGAGCGCGGCGGGCGTATCCACGAACACACGCGACCGCTGTAGCGCCAGGTCGTCGGCCTCGCGCATCTTCATGTTGAACGCGCCGACAAGGTCGACGTGTTGGCCCGGCCTCAACCAGGCGCCGCGGATGAGCGGCGCGGTCGAGAGCGTCGCGGCGCTGATGATGTCGGCGCCGGCGACCGCGGTCTCCAAGTCGGGCTCGGCCACTGCGGCAAACCCTTCCTCGGTCAGCCGCGCGGCAAGCTTTTCGGCGCTCTCGGGCCGATGGTTCCAGACCCGGATTTCCTCGATCGGCCGGACGCTCGCATGCGCGCGCGCGAGGAACGCGGCCAGCGCCCCGGCGCCGACGATCGTCAGACGACGCGCGTCGCGGCGCGCGAGCCGCTTGGCGGCGAGCGCGGATGCGGCGGCGGTGCGCCATAGCGTTAGCCGGGTTCCGTCCAGCACGGCGAGTGTTTCGCCGGTCCGGCCGCTCTGCAGCAGATAGACGCCCTGCACCGCGGAAAGGCCGCGCGCGCCATTGCCGGGAAATACGTTGACGACTTTGACCCCGAGCGCGCCAGCGCCCCAGGCCGGCATCAGCAGGTGCGTAGCCTCCGGTTCACCCTCAACCGCCAGCGTGTGATGATGTCGGGGCGGCGCCGTGAAGCCGCCGCGAAAGGCTTCATCCAGCGCATCAACCAGCGCGGGGAAGTCGAGAGCCGCGTCGATCTCGTCGGCCGATACGACGCGCATAGGCGGCTAAGCCTGCCTGACGAGAGACGACGTCGGGCCGGGGCCCAGCGCCGTGCGGGCGGCCTGCACTTCGTATCGCAAACGGTCGGCCTCCGCCTCGGCCAATCGCGCCCTGCGGCGATTCCGACCCTGTCCAAGCCATGTCGCCGCGCTTCCCGCCACCACACCAACCGCGGCGGCGACGAGAATCACGAGAAACTGCGGCGCCTGCAGAGTTGGCAGCACGCCCCCCTCGAGCGGATCGAGGTTGATCGTCACCGTCCCGCGATTTGCGAAGGCGAACGCCACCAAAATCGCCGCCACGGGCAGGATGACGATCCATTTCAGCAAGCGCATGCGGTTCCGTCCCGAGCTTATGCCGAGCGCGTGGGACGAACTCCCCATTCGCGCGCCGCCCCAGGCCTACGGCGAAACCGACCTTTATGAAAGCGCTCGACGCCGCGATCCACAGCTCGATGTCGCAGCGCGAACCGACTTGGCGGCCTCAGTGCTCGTTCTGCGACTCGACCGGCAGATAAAGCCGCTCAGCGCGAAGCGTCGGCTCGTTCTCCGCCGATGTTGCGAGTGTATCGGATGCGTCGCTCCGGCGGCGAACGACGACATAGCCCTGAAACCGAGAGCAGTCGCGCTCTACGCCGTTGAAACGGCAGGTCACGACGGCGCTGGGCGCAGGCTGAAAACCAAATATATCGTCAGCCAAAGCCACATTCGCGGGCGGCAAAACGCAGACGAGAGCGAAAGCAAAGGATCGAGTACTCATCACCAACAAACTTCGACCCTGAAGATGGCCGCAATACGGCGCGTCTAGGACAAAACTTTTCTCCGCGACGCGAGCGAGGATAATCGTCGCGGATGGGCGTTCAGGGTCTTCGGCAGTTTCTCGGCGATTCCGTAAAGCTTTTCGCGTCGTTCTATTTCCGCGAAAGCGTCCTGCGGCGTGATCCCGCATTCCGCCCAGATGACCGCCAGATGATAGAGCAGATCGGCGCTTTCGAGGATGACCGCCTCGCGGTTCGCCTGGACGGCGTCGAGACCGACCTCGATCGCTTCCTCGACGAGTTTTTTCGCCATCTTTTGCACGCCGTCGCGAAACAGTTTCGAGGTGCGAGACAGACCGGGATCCCGGTCGCGCGCGGCCAGCACCGATTGGTAGAGTCTTTGTAGCGAATCAGTCACTTGTCGCGTCGCCTTGGTCGGATTCGCAGGTCTATACGCCTAGCGACAAAGGCTCGATAGTTCATTAATGCGTCATATTTGCAACCAGTCCGGCGAATACTGGGCGGCCGTCCGTACCGCCTGTCAAAGGATCAATCAGGTTTTCGGGATGCGGCATCAGCCCGAGCACATTGAAATTCGGGCTGTAGACGCCGGCGACATTGTTGAGTGAACCGTTGGGATTTGACGCCGCATCGGCATTCCCTTGCGTATCGCAATATTTGAACGCGATGCGACCCGTCTGCTCCAGCGCCTGCATCTCCTCCGGGCTCGTCATATAAGCGCCTTCGCCATGCGCGAGCGCATAGGTGACGACCTGGCCTTTCGCGTAAGCCCGCGTGAACGGCGTCTCCGTTGTCTCCACGCGCAGGGTCTGCATGCGGCAGATGAACTTCAGACCGGCGTTGCGCATCAGCACGCCCGGCAGCAGTCCCGCCTCGCAAAGGATCTGGAAGCCGTTGCAGATGCCGAGCACGAGGCCGCCTCGCGCAGCGTGGGTCGTCACCGCCTCCATCACCCGCGCTCGCGCCGCGATGGCCCCGCATCTGAGATAATCGCCATAGGAGAACCCGCCGGGCAGCACGGCCAGATCTGTGCCCGGCGGCAGATGCTCGCTCTCGTGCCAGACGATCTCGACCCGCGCGCCCGCCGCCGTCAAAGCGCGCGCCACGTCGTGCTCCCGGTTCGAGCCGGGAAACAGCAGGACGGCGGCCTTCAGCGGCTCAGCCATGCTGGATCGCGAAATTTTCGACAATCGTATTCGCCAGCAGCTTTTCGCAAGCCTGCTGGATGAGCGCGTTGGCGGCGTCGCCCTCGACCCCCTCGAGCTCGATGTCGAACACCTTGCCCTGCCGCACGCTGGCAAAACCTTCGAGACCGAGCGACTTCAACGCGCCTTCGATCGCCTTGCCCTGCGGATCCAGAACGCTCGATTTCAAGGTGACGACGACCCTGGTCTTCATGCCGATCCTCGAATCAGGCCGCGTGCGAAGCGTGCGACATCGTCAATAGCGAATACATGGCGGAGGCGTCGCGCGCGCCCCGCAATTGCCCGGCGACGCCGGGTTTGCGCAATACGCGGGCGATCGCCGCCAGCGCTTTCAGATGATCGGCGCCTGCGGATTCCGGCGCGATCAACAGAAAAATAAGGTCGACGGGCAAGCCATCCAGCGCCTCGAAGTCGATCGGCCGCTCCAGCTTGGCGAATACCCCGCAGATCCGCTCGCATTTCGTCAGCTTCCCATGGGGAATGGCGACCCCGTCGCCGACGCCGGTCGGCCCGAGACGCTCGCGCTGCAAAATGGCGTCGAAGATTTCCCGGGCGGGTAGCCGCGATATGGCCGCCGCGCGCTCCGAGAGCTCCTGCAGAGCCTGTTTCTTGCCGTTCACGCGAAGGCCGGGAATGACCGCCTCCGCGTTGAGAATCTCGTCGAGGGACATGCTTAAAACTCGATACCCGCCCTGACCTCGCCTGCGACCCGGCGCACGGCTCGATCCCGCGCGCCCTGCGACTTTCGCGCGCGAGACTCGCGCGTTCGCTTACCTTGGGTCAAGCCAGCCGATCGCCCCATCGCGGCGACGGTAGACTATGTTGATGCGCGCGCTCGTCGCGTGCTCGAAAACAACCACCGGCGCCCCGGTCAGGTCGAGCTCGGCGACCGCCGACGCCACCGACAGCGTTCTCAACGCCTGCGACCCCTCCGCCACCACGACCGGGCTATAGTCGACGGGCGCCTCGACTTCATCGTCCGCGGGCGCCTCGATCACGAATTTCGCCAGCTCGAGCCGCTCGCGGGCCTCCAGCGACGCTTCGTGGCCGCCGGCGTGCTCTTTCAGCCGCTTCTTATACCGCCGCAGCCGACGCTCGATTTTGTCGGCGGCCTGTTCGAAACTTGCATAGGGCTCATGCGCGCGGCCCTCCGATTGCAGGTTCATGCCGGAACTGAGATGCAGCGAACAATCCGTGCGAAACGTCGATCCCTCCGGCGAAATCACGACATGACCCGTGACCTTGCCGTCGAAATAGCGGGCGATCAGCACCTGCACTTTGTCGAGCACGTGCGTCCGCAGCGAGTTGCCGATATCCAGATTCTTGCCGGAAACCCTGAGCGCCATATTGGTCCGATCTGTCCTTCGCGACGAGCGCGGCGCTGCGATCTACGCAAACCCCCGCAGCGCCGGCTCGGACGCGGCCCGAAATCACGCCGATGCCCTAGAAGCGAGGCGCGTCGATGTCAAATGCGCCGACATGCGCTCAGTGAATAGCTGAAACGAAAGCGGCTGGACTCCCGTTGCGTGATTTTGCTTCCGGCTCGCCATCCGATAGGCTCGCCGAACGTTTTCCGATTCAGGAGCCGTCTCGTTGAGGAAAAAACCGCCGGCGGCAAAGCCCATCAAGGCCGTCCCGCGCGCGAAGCCAGGCCCGGATCAGGCGTTGGCCAAGATCCTCAAGTCGCTGGATGAGGCGACGCTGGCCCGCGTGCGCGAATCGCTGCAGACCGAGTTTGAGTTCGACGACGACCAATTCGACGAGGAAGACCCCGTCGAAATGTTCGACCTGTTCTTGACCAAGTTGTCGCTGTCCGGAGACGAGACGACCGACGACGACGAAGACGAAGACTTACTCGACGAGATGGTGCTGGCGCTCACCCAAATCTCGATCGACGACAACGGCGGCGATCCGCGAAGCCAGGAGCGCGCGCGCCGCTATTTATGAAAAACTGGAGGAGGCGTTGGCGGCCGGGCGTCTCGACGCGCCGGGCCTGGTGCTCATCGCCAAGATTTTCAATGACTCGGGTTGGCGGGTGCCCGAGAGCCTCAAGGAGTCGGTCGTTGAATCCCTGGAGTCGGCGGGGCCGCCGACGGAGGGCGTGAACGCCTCCGACATCAAGTCGAGCTTGGCGGAGATAGCCGAGGCGGCCGAGGGGGACCCCTTCATCGCCTACGACGCCCTGAACTCGGTGCTGGCGGCGTTTCCCTCCGAAGCCGCGGCGCGCATGGTCGGCGCGCTCGGCGAAGAGCGCGCGCCCCTGGTTTTGCACACGCTCGCAGGCTTTGCGATGCACCGGGACGGTAGGATCGCCAACGCGGCGATAGCCGAGCTCAAAGGCGCCGCCTCCGCCGGCGCCGTGGAGAGCGCGCTGGTCGAGCGGCTTGTGCGCATGCGGCCATGGCTGCCGGCGGATCGGCAAGGCCTGCTCGATGAGGCGATCCGGGCGCTGCGCGCTCAGGCCCGCTCGCCGTTGGAGATCGAGCGCCCGAAAGCCACGAAGTGTTTCGTGCTCGCGTGCGACGGCTCGGGCGCCAACGGGGCCTTGGCGAGCCTCAAGGCGAGCGACGGCTGGCGGTTCGTCGCGGCATTGGCCAAGCCCTCGGGCGTCGAGGAGGTTCTGAGCCTCGAAGGCGTGTCCAAAGGGCAGGTCGACGCGACGGTGCGGGACATGCGCGCCAACGTGATGGCGGCGCAGACGGACGTCGCCGGCATCGCGACATATCTGCAATTCGCGCTCGGCGAGAATGTGATTTCTAAGACTCCGCCGCCGTTCCGATTGATCGCTTTCGTCGAAAACCTCGGGCTGGGACCGGTCGCGCCCCGGGTGCTCACCCCCACCGATCTGATCGAAGCGCTGCTCGATGATCTTCCCGAAAATGAGAAGGACGCCGCGGCGTTGGCGCGAGCCCAGGCCGCGGTCGCCGCCGGGGCCTTGGACTCGCAGTGGTTCGAGGCCGGCGAACCGGTCGAGCGCCTGCTAGGTCCGATTCGCGGCGCCAAGGCGCGCGCCAAGACGGTGTTGAGCGTCTATCTGCCGGAACGGCGGGACTTTTGGTTGCGAGCCTGCGCGCTGACCGGCTTCGTTTTGAACATGGACCGCAAGACCTATGGCGCGCTCGGCAAGAGCCTGGCGCTGGTCGGCCGCGAGATTGCCACGGGGGCGCCGATGGAGAACATCCCGCTCATGCGGCAGATCGCGGAGATGACTGTGCGCGCGTACCAGAGTCGGTTTTGAGGGGGAGCGGATGGCGGGGTGCGCCGTCTAGGCTATCTTCTCGCCGACCGTACCTTCGGCAAATCTATCGACAAATCAGCATTCATTTTTGCGAGCGCTTCGTCAATAATCCACATGTGTGAACTGTGACGGAGATCGAGCAAACGGCGTACCGAATTCTCGGGCACGCCCAATTCCCTAGCGAGCTTGACCTTGGACCATCCGCAGGACCGCATCGTCTCGTAAACGGCCAACTTGGCGGTAACCAGCGACGGTAAAACTGCCCGGTTGGGCCCAAAATGGCGCGCGCTTTCCCGCGGCATTGGCCTGCCGGCCTTAATGTATCCTTCCAGAGCCGCAAGCACGCAATCGATGGCGTTTGTTCGGGCCTCCGCCTCTGTCTCGCCCTCGGTCAGCGCTTCCGGGATTGCGGGAAAGCGGACAAGCCACCAACCATTCTCCTGCCGCTCCAACGTATATCCATATCCAAACGCCATGATTATGCCTCCAAATCCTCTCTGCTAAGGCCCAATTGATCCAGCATCGCCTTCAAGAGGCCAGGGCCGATTTCCTTCTTTCGATCCTTCAATGTCGTGAAACGTTCTCCATAGTAGAGGCGGCCGTGGCTACCCTTGCCCTGTTGTCGATCGAAGGAAACCGACACGCCGCGCATGCGTCCGACCTTCCTGATTTTTCGCTCGAATTCACTTCCATCCATCACGAAATTTCGCACATATCTGTGCGATAAGCAAGCTAGGTTTTATGCGTAGGGATTACGGCGAGTTCGACACTTTCGATGATTTCGCACTTCAGCGCAGAGTTTCCTGCCGAAGAACCGTCCCCAAACTCTACTAGCCGCAGCCTAAATCGCGCCCTATATCTGCCGGTAAGCCGCGGCTTCGCGGCGCGAGCGCCACACCCGTGAAGGCCTTATGACAGTTCACGCCGACCCCGCATCCCTGCAAGAAGCCCTCGACAAGGGGCCGGACATCGTCGAGCGCAAGCTCGGCAACGGCATGACCGTCATCGTCATCCCCGACCATCGCGCCCCCGTCGTGACGCACATGCTCTGGTACCGCAACGGCTCGGCCGACGATCCGCCGGGCAAATCTGGCATCGCGCATTTTCTCGAACATCTGATGTTCAAGGGCACGGCGAAGCATCCCAAAGGCGCCTTCTCCGAGGCCGTGGCCGAAATCGGCGGACAGGAAAACGCCTTCACCGGCAACGACTACACTGCTTATTATCAGCGCGTCGCCAAGGAGCATCTCGGCCTGATGATGTCCTACGAGGCCGACCGCATGACCGGCCTGATCCTGACCGACGAGATCGTCGCGCCCGAGCGCGACGTGGTGCTCGAAGAGCGGCGCATGCATTCCGATGCCGACCCCAGCGCGCAGCTCAGCGAAGCCATGCAGGCGACAGTGTTCACCCACCACCCCTACGGCGTGCCGGTGATCGGCTGGGGCCATGAGATCGAAGGTCTTGGGCGCGAGGACGCGCTCGCCTATTACTCACGCTTCTACACGCCGGAGAACGCGATCCTTATCGTCGCCGGCGACGTCGAGCCGGACGAAGCGGTGCGGCTCGCCGAAGCTCACTACGGCCCGATCCGCCCGCACGGCGAGCCGCCGGTGCGGCGTAGGCCGCGCGAGCCGAAGCCGGTCGCCAAGCGCACCGTGACGGTGACCGACGACAAGGTCGAGCAGCCCGCCTGGCAGCGGGTCTATCTGACGCCAAGCCACGCGACTGGCGCCCCCGGCGAAGCTGAGGCTTTGGAGGTTCTCGCCCATCTTCTCGGCGGCGGCCAGACCAGTTTTCTCTACCGCGCGCTGGTCATCGAAAGCCGCAAGGCGGTCGCCGCGGGCGCGTACTACGCAGGCTCGGCGCTCGACGATACGCGCTTCTATCTCTACGGCATGCCGTCGCCCGGCGTGAGCCTCGCCGATCTTGACGCGGCCTTCGACGCCGCGATCGACGCCTTCACCAAACAAGGCGTCGCGGCGGACGAACTCGAGCGCTGCAAGACGCGGCTGATCGCGGAGGCGGTTTACGCCCAGGACAGTCAGGCGATGTTGGCGCGCTGGTATGGCGCCTCGCTCGCCACCGGTTTGACCATCGCCGACGTGCAGGCTTGGCCCTCGCGTATCGAGGCCGTGACTGCCCATGACGTGGTCGAGGCGGCGCGCAAATGGCTCGATCGCCACCGCGCCGTGACCGGCTATCTGATGCGCTCCGAAAGCGAGGCGGCCTGAACCGTCCGGCGGGAAATTTTTGAGGAAACGCGAAATGAACGAGCGCTTCGCGCCCCCCGTGGGCAGTCACTCCGTCAATGTCAGCAAGATCGTCTCGCCGGGCGGCATCCGCGCCTGGTTGGTCGAGGACTACGCCGTCCCCCTGGTCAGCGTGGAGTTCGCCTTTCGTGGCGGCGCGTCGCAGGACCCTGCGGGGCGTTACGGCGCCGCGACGATCTTTTCAGGTTTGCTCGATGAGGGCGCCGGCGATCTCGACAGCCAGGCGTTTCATCGCGCGCTCGACGAGAAGGCGATCGAACTCGGGTTCCACGCCGATCAGGACAAGATCGCCGGCCGCATGCGAACCCTGCAGCGCAACCTCGATCGCGCCGGCGCGCTGCTGGCGCTGGCGCTCAATGCGCCGCGCTTCGACGAGGAGCCGTTCGAGCGCGTGCGCCAACAGGTGAAGGCGCATCTGCGTCATGAAATGAACGATCCGGGCACGGTCGCTTGGCGCGGCTTCAAGACCCGCGTCTTCGCGGGGCATGCCTATGAGCACCCGAGCGACGGCGACGCCGAGACGCTCGATGCGTTGCAGCGGCCGGACGTGGCGGCGCTCAGGCAAAAATGGTTTGCCCGCGATCAGTTGCACATCGGCGTCGTCGGCGCGATTGACGCGGAGCGCGCCGGGCGGCTGCTCGATGAGGCGTTCGCCGCGCTGCCGCCCAAGGCGGACATCGCCGAGATTGGCCCGGCGCCGTTCCTCGGGCTCGGCGGCGAACAGACAATTGACCTCGACGTGCCGCAGACGACGATCCGCTTCGGCCGACCGGCCCCCAGCCGGCACGATCCCGATTACATCCCCGCCTTTGTGCTCGCGCATATCCTCGGCGGCGGCACAGGGCTGTCGTCGCGGTTGTTCCGCGAAGTGCGCGAGAAGCGCGGCCTCGCTTACACCGCCTACGCCGGGCTCGCGACGCAGGACCACGCGAGTTTCTTGCAGGGCGGCACGACGACGAAGAACGAGCGCGCGCGCGAGTTGCTTGAGGTGATCCGCGGGGAGATCCTCGACATGGCGAAGAACGCCGTGTCGGAGGAGGAGCTCGACAAGGGCAAGCGCTATCTGATCGGGTCGTATCCGCTGCGGTTCGATACCTCGACGAAGATCGCTGGGCAGCTCGTTCAGATGCAACTAGATGGGTACGGGACGGAATGGCTGGTCGACCGGAACGAACGCATCCGCGCGGTGACGCTGGCGGATGCGCGAAGGGCGGCGGAGCTGTTGTTCGGGGATGGGGCGCTTAGCGTGGTGATGGTAGGACGGCCGGTGGGTTGAGACTGTCGCTTGACGAGGGCGCATCGCCTGTAGCCGCGATCTCCAGATCGCGGTGGTCGTGAGATCGAGCCTCGTCGGGCAAGCGACGATCACCTGGAAACCGCGATCTGTAGATCGCGGCTCCAGGCTACAGGCGCGCTTTGATCTAGCTAATGAGTGTTGTTCTGACTCCCAGGGCTCGGGTTGGTTTGGTTCATCTGCTTGTCCTTGTTCGCGCTATGATGACCAACTGCGCATCCGACCGCGGCCCCTGCGACCGCGTGATGCCCAGCCAAATGGCCGACGACAGCGCCGGCCGCTGCGCCCGATAGGCATCCTGCTTGTGCGCCGCTAACCAGCCCGAAGCCGACGACCAGCGCAACGACTGAACCTTTTAACATTGAGTTTCACCCCGGTTGATTCCTCACCCGAGGAAAAGCCTCTCGATCGTAAAATGTTCCTTTGACCGCTCACCCTGACCAATCATTCCGCCATGAACTTCGCCAACTCCGCGGCATAAAATCGCGCGAAGCCCACTGTCCCGTGCCCCCTTGTCTCCGCGCTCGCGGGAATAAGATAGAGCCGCGCGTGCGGTATGCGTTTGATCGCCGCTTCCGTCAGCCCCGTCTCCGGCGGATTGCGTTCATCGTCGGCGGAGTTGATCGCAAGCACCGACGCGGTGATCTTCTCCAGGCCGGCTGACGGGTCGTAGTCCTCGGATGCGGCCCATTGGTAGAGATAATCGTTCGCGTCGATTACCGGCGCCTCGAGGCGCTGCGCTACCAACGCGTTCGCTTTCTCTGATGTCGCCGCCTGCGCCTGCAAAGCCAAAGTTCCCCCTGATGTGGCCAGGGAAAAAAACGCGTTCGCGACGCTGAGCGATTGCGGCTGCGCGACGTAGTCGCCATCCATGTACGACGGGTCGCGGCGGATCATCTCGATCAGCAGGCGCCGCAGCGCCCAGTTGCGTGCAGCCATCGCCGTCGGCTGCGAGGCCATGGGGACGAGCTTATCGGCGAACCCGGGATAGGTCTCGCCCCAGAGCCAAGTGTGCATTCCCCCCATGGAATTGCCGATCACCAGCCGCAGATGCTCGATGTGCAGCCCCTCGGTCAGCAAGCGATATTGCGCCAGGACGCAATCCGAATAGTCGTAGCGGGGAAATTTCGTCCGCAACCCGTTCGACGGCTTGGACGATCCGGCCACGCCCAGCCCATCTGGAATGACCAGGAAGTATTTCCCCGCGTCGAGCGGCTGGCCCGGGCCGAACAGTTCGCCGGCGAACACCGGCGTGAGCAACGACGCCGCCGATCCCGTCGTGCCGTGCAGAACCAGCACGGCCGGCTTCGCGGGATCGCCGATGGTGAGAACATGCATCCTCACTTCCGGCAGCGTCTCCCCGCTGTGAAACCTGAAATCCTTCAGGATCACGTCCTTCTCCGCCGGCGCTGGATAATCGGCGGCGTTGGCTAAAACAGAGAAAGTCATGAGGACGAGCAACCCCAAAACCAGGCGCATGGCGTCTCCCCCTGAAAGCCTGCGGCGCGTTTCTTGTATTGGCGCCGTGATCCGGCGTTGTCTATTTTCGAAGGCGCCGGAAACCGCCTGCGTCGGCGTGCGTAGAAGCTGGGTATAACCTCGGAGGGGTTCATGCGCGCGCGGCCTTCCTGGCTCATTTTCGTTCCGGCCCTCTCGCTTTGGCTTGGCGGCGCGTCGAGCGCGCAGCAAGCGCCAGACGTACAGGGGCTAATCTCCAGCCAGCTCGACGCCTTTGCTCACGACGACGCCGCGGCGGCGTTTGCGGCGGCGGCGCCGGGGATCAAAGCGCGCTTCCAAGATCCCGACGCCTTCATGGCGATGGTCAAAACCGCCTATCCCCCTGTTTATCATCACAAAAGCGTGCAATTCGGGTCGCAGACGCGCGACGGCGACCAGATCGGCCAGACCGTCGTGATCGTCGACAGTGACAACGAGGTCTGGGGCGGCGTCTACACCCTGGAGTTGGAAAGCGACGGCAGTTGGAAGATATCCGGCTGCGTGCTGATCAAATCCGCGCAGAGCAGCCTCTGATAACACCTGTGTATGATTTCCCGAGCCTCGCCCGTGAGCGACCATCACAGATCGCCGCCTTTCGACATAACTCCGGGCGGGATAGGGCGTGAACTGTGGAGACAGCGCCGCGCGTTGCGGTCATCGACGATGACGATCCGTTCCGGACGGCGCTAGTCGATTCGCTCGATTCGCTGGCGTATCGTGCATGCGGGTATGCCTCCGCCGATGAATTTATCGCCGCGGCCGGTGAGGCTTCCTGCGATTGTGTCATCACCGACATCCATATGCCCGGCATGAGCGGGATAGATTTGAAACTCCTGCTCTCGGCCAGAGGTTCGAACGTGCCGGTGATCATGATCACCGCCCGCTCAGACCCCGCCTTGGAGGCAAGAGCCATGGCGAGCGGCGCCGTCTGCCTGCTCAGAAAGCCGTTTGATTCCGCGTCCCTCGTCCACTGTCTCGACTTGGCCATGAAGGGATGAGCGGCGCGCTCGACGCTTTGTCAGGGTCACGAGCCTCGGCGCCCTGGCGGCTTCGATCGCGCATGAGGTCAATCAACCGCTCGCGGCGATCTTCACCAACGGCGAAACCAGCTTGCGTTGGGTGGACCGGCCGAACCCGACATCGACAAGATACGGGAGCTCACAAAACGCCTGGTTGATGATGCGCGACGGGCTTCGGACGTTGTCCACGGGATCCGCGACTTGGTGACCCAGCGGCTGCCCGTTCTCGGGGGCGCCCGATTGACTTTCACGCTAACGTCGAGCGGCGTGACCTGATCATTCCAGAAGGCGGCATGCTAGAGCGATTTTTAGACCAGATTGTATCGCGCACGCCTTCCTGTCATCCCCGCTTTCGCGCATAGGCCAACGATGCGAGGGTTGGCTTCGAAAACGCCCCCACTCCGTCATGGCCGGGCTTTGTCCCGGCCATCCACGCCGGGGTGATCGACGAGAGCCTCGCGAAGCCTCGCGCGGACAAAGAGGCCGGCCATGAGCGATGCAACCTTGCCGGAAGACGACCTCAAACATCCGCGTCGGCCGAGGTGGGCGGATATCATGGGGCCTGGCCTTATCACGGGCGCCTCGGACGACGATCCCAGCGGCATTGCCACCTATTCCCAAGCCGGCGCGCAATTCGGTTACACGCTGGGATGGACGCTGCTGCTGACCTATCCGTTGATGTGCGCCATCCAGATGGTTAGCGCGCATATTGGCCGGGTAACCGGGCGAGGTTTGGCGGGCAACATGCGCAAGCACTTCCCCGCGCCGCTGTTATATTTGCTCGTGGGTTTGCTCGTCGTCGCCAACACCATAAATCTGGGCGCCGACTTGGGCGCCATGGCCGCAGCGTTGCGATTGCTGTTTGATGCGCCGCTGGTGATTTATATCGCGGCGTTCGCCGTCTTAACGATATTGCTGGAAGTGTTCATGCGCTATTCCAGCTATGCCTCGGTGCTGCGATGGTTGACGCTTTCGCTGTTCGCCTATGTCGGCACGGTCTTCGTCGTCGGTGTGCCGTGGGGCGTCGTGGCGAAGAATCTGATGTGGCCGCATATCAGTCTGGCCGCCAATTATCTGACCGTCGTGGTTGGCGTATTCGGCACCACCATCAGCCCCTATCTGTTTTTCTGGCAAGCGGCCGAAGAGGTCGAAGACGAGAAGCAGGACCTCAACGCCCGCCCTTTGATACGCGCGCCGCTTCAGGCGCCCGAGCAGTTTGCCCGCATACAGCTCGATACGATTGTTGGAATGGGCCTCTCCAATATCATCGCCTTGTTCATCATGCTGACGACGGCCGCTACTCTCAACGCGCATGGCGTCACCGATATCGAAACCTCGTCGCAGGCCGCCGAAGCGCTGCGCCCCATCGCCGGGGAGTTCGCCTTCACGATCTTCGCGCTGGGGATCATCGGCACCGGAATGCTCGCTTTGCCGGTGCTGGCTGGCAGCGCCGCTTACGCTATTGGCGAAGCTCTGCATTGGCGGGTCGGCCTGGCGCAACGCCCTCTGCGGGCGCGGGCCTTCTATGCAACGATCGCGGCCGCGACCCTCGTCGGCGCCGCGCTCAATTTCACCCCGCTCGATCCGATCAAAGCGCTGTTCTGGAGCGCGGTGATCAACGGCGTCGCGGCGGTTCCGATCATGGTGATGATCATGGTGATGGCGTCGCGCCGCGCGGTGATGGGTCCCTTTACTTTGAAGCCGCTGCTGAAAACGCTCGGCTGGCTGGCGACCGTGGTGATGGCCGCCGCCGCGGTGGGAATGTTCGCGACCTGGGGAGATTGATCGGAGCGAGGCGGCACTTTGTAGCTGCGGTCGTTGACCGCGGTTGCGCCGTGATCGAATATTTGCCTGATAGCGGCGCTCTCACAACGACCGCGGTCAGCGACCGCGGCTACAGGAGGCTGGCGGCAATGGGCCTGGATCAAGGCCTCCATTGCGGTGGATGGAGCTTTCCTCCTCCATGGTCCGCGAGCCTCGAATCGGCTAATCCCCTGCCATGCCCGTCCGCCGCCTCGATCCGCTGCTGATCGACCGCATCGCCGCCGGCGAGGTGATCGAACGCCCGGCGGCAGCCGTCAAAGAGCTCGTCGAAAACGCGCTCGACGCCGGCGCGCGCCGCATCGAGATCGCCATCGCCGCCGGAGGGCGCGACCTCATCCGCGTCGCCGACGACGGCGCCGGCATGGACGCGGCCGATCTCGCGCTCGCCGTCGAGCGGCACGCCACCTCGAAGCTGCCGGACGGCGATCTCTCGGCGATCGCCACGCTCGGCTTTCGCGGCGAGGCGCTGCCCTCGATCGCCTCGGTGTCGCGATTGGAAATTCGCACCCGGCCGCGCGGCGGGGCGGAGGCTTTCGCGCTGATGGTCGAGGACGGGGTGCGCGGCGAGATCGCGCCGTCGGCGCATCCGCAGGGGACGCGCATCGAGGCGCGCGATCTGTTCGCCGCCACCCCCGCTCGGCTCAAATTCCTGAAGACCGACCGCGCCGAGGCGCAGGCCTGCCACGATGTCGCGCTGCGCTTGGCTTTGAGTCACCCCGAGATCCGCTTTGTTTTCTCGACCGACATCGGCGCGGGCTTCGACTGGCCGGCGGCCGATGCCAAAGCCCGGCTCGGCCAGGCGCTCGGCGCTGATTTCATCGACAACGCGCTCGCGATCGACGAGACGCGCGAGGGCGTGCGCATCTCGGGCTTTGCGGCGACGCCGACGTTCAACAAGCCGAACGGCTTGGGCCAGTACGCCTATGTCAACGGGCGCGCCGTGCGCGACAAGCTGATCGCCGGCGCACTGCGCGCGGCCTACCTCGATTATCTGCCGCGCGAGCGGCATGGCGCTGCCGTGCTGTTCCTGGAGCTCGATGCGCGCGAGGTCGACGTGAACGTGCACCCGGCCAAGGCCGAAGTGCGCTTTCGCGATTCGGCGCTGGTGCGCGGCCTCGTCGTCGGGGCGGTCAAGCGCGCGCTCGCGGGCGCCCTTTCGCGCGCGGCGACCACCGGCGCTTCCGAGGCGCTCGGCTACCTGCGCGCGCCGGCCTGGATGCCGCAGGCGGCCAAGCCGATCCGCTGGGACTGGCGCGCGTCGCCCGCCGCGCCGGGGTTCAACGAGCCTTCGCAGCCCACCTTCGCCGGCTTTCAGCCGTCGGTGCGCGCCGAGCCGGAAGCCGTCGCCGACCTCGAAGCGCCGCTCGGCGCGGCGCGGGCGCAACTGCACGGCAACTACATCGTCGCCCAGACCCGCGACGGCGTCATCATCGTCGATCAGCACGCTGCGCACGAACGGATCGTCTACGAGCGGCTGAAGCGCCAGCGCGAGGCGGCGGGCGTCGAGCGGCAGATCCTGCTGTCGCCGCTGGTCGTCGACCTCGAGCCGGCCGCGGCGCAGGCGCTCGTCGAGGCGGCGGGGGCGCTGGAAGGGCTCGGGCTCGTCGTCGAGGCCTTCGGCCCCGGCGCGGTGCTGATCCGCGAGACGCCGACGCTGCTCGCCGGCGCTGATTTCTCGACTCTCGTGCGCGATCTCGCCGAGACGCTGCGCGCGGAGGACGGCGCGGAGGCGCTGGAGCGGCGGCTCGATCATAAGCTGGCGACGATCGCCTGCCACCATTCCGTGCGCTCGGGACGGAAGTTGCAGGCCGACGAAATGAACAGCCTGCTGCGCGAGATGGAGGCGACGCCGGGCGCCGGCCAATGCAACCACGGCCGGCCGACCTACGTGGAGCTGAAGCTCACCGATATCGAGAAGCTGTTCGCGCGGCGGTAGGGCGGGTCTGCCGGAGGGTTGGCGTCCACGCCGACCTTTTTGTGCGCAGCTTGGCCGGCTTACCTATCAACCCCGACGTCGGCCTGGAGGCCAACGCTCCGCAAGGCGCCTGATCCTCACTGTGCTATCCGTCTAGTAAAGCCCGCCCGTCCCCGAGCCGACGCCGCTGCGATCCCCGCCGCCGCCACCGCCGCCGTTGCCCTGAGCGACCCCACCGCCGCCTCCGCCTCCGCCGCCGCCATAGGAATCCGGCGGCGAGGTGCCCGGCTTGAACGCCTCCAGGATCGAGCCGGCGCCGCCCGCGCGCATGCCCGAATGCACGTCGATCGAAATCAGCTTGATGCCGGGCGGCACGCGGAACGGCGTGTCCGGCACATCCTTCAGCGCCAGTTTCATGAAATCGCGGAAGATCGGCGCCGTGTAGAGCGCGGCCTGCGCGCTGTCGCCGAGCGAGCGCGGCTTGTCGTAGCCCATGAACACCCCGAAGGCGAGGTTCGGCGAATAGCCGACGAACCACAGGTCCTTGGCTTCGTTGGTGGTGCCCGTCTTACCGGCGAGATGCTTCTTCACGTCCAGGATCGCTTGGCCGGTGCCGCGCTGGATCACGCCCTCCATGATCGAGGTGATCTGGTAGGCGGTCAGCGGGTCGGTGACGAGATTGCGCGGATCCTTGCGCTTGTCGATCAGCTTCGGCTCGTCCTGGTTGGCCCATTTGGCGGCGTCGCAGCCTTCGCACTGGCGCTCGTCGTGGCGATAGATCGTGTTGCCCCAGCGGTCCTGGATGCGGTCGATCAAGGTCGCCTTGAGCGGCATGCCGCCGTTGTCGAACATGGAATAGGCGGTCACCATGCGCAGCACGGTGGTTTCGCCAGCGCCGAGCGACATCGACAGATAGGGCGGCAGATTATCGTAGACGCCGAACTTCTTGGCGTATTCGACGATCAGCGGCATGCCGATGTCGCGCGCCAGCCGCACCGTCATCTGGTTGATCGAATGCTCGATGCCGTAGCGCAGCGTGTGCGGGCCGCCGGACTTGCCCTCGAAATTCTCAGGCGTCCAGGTCTCGCCATTGCCCTGATCGATGGTGATCGGCTCGTCGAGCACGATCGAGGACGGCGTGTAACCGTTGTCGAGCGCCGCCGCATAGACGAAAGGTTTGAACGAGGAGCCCGGCTGCCGGAGCGCCTGGGTCGCGCGGTTGAACTCGGACTGATCGAACGAGAAGCCGCCAACCATCGCCAGCACGCGGCCGGTGAACGGGTCCATCGCGACGCAGGCGCCAGAGACTTCCGGGATCTGCCGCAGCCGATATTCGCCGTTCTTACCTGTCAGCGGCTCGACGTAGACGACGTCGCCCGGCTTCACCAACTGCTTCGGGTGGCGATAGGTCCATTGGGCGCCGAGAGGGCTGACGGTTCCGGTCTGGCGGTCCGGCGAAAGGTCGCCGGAAGATTCGTGTGCGGGCTGCAAGCCGACGCGGATCGTGGTGTCGGTGACGTCGAGCGCAACCGCCAGCCGCCAGGGTTTGATGTCGCCGTATTCGGGGATGTCTCCGAGCGCAACGCCCCAATCCTGGCCGAGGTCGATCGATTTGACGACGCCGTGCCAGCCGTGCGCCTCGTCGTAGCGCACCAGGCCGTCGACCAGCGACTTCCGCGCCATCAGCTGCATCTTCGGATCGAGCGTGGTGCGGACGGAAAGGCCACCCTCATAGAGCTTCTTCTCGCCGTAGCGATCGAGCAGCTCGCGCCGCACTTCCTCGGCGAAGAAGCCGCCGGCGATCGAATCCGGCGTGAGCACGCGCGGGTGGATGGAAAGCGGCTCGCCGCGCGCCTCCTTCGCCTGCGCGTGGGTGATGTAGCCGTCCTCCTCCATGCGGCCGATCACGTAGTTGCGCCGCTCGACGGCGCGGTCGTGATTGCGGAACGGATTGAGCGCGCTCGGCTCCTTCGGCAGCGCTGCGAGATAGGCGACTTCCGCCACCGTCAGCTCGTGCACCGACTTGTCGAAATAATTGAGCGCCGCGGCGGCGACGCCGTAGTTGCCGAGACCGAGATAGATTTCGTTAAGGTAAAGCTCGAGAATCTTGTCCTTGGAGTAGGCCGACTCGATCCGCAGGCTCAGCAGCACTTCGCGAATCTTGCGCTCCACGGTGCGGTCGGCGCTGAGCAGGAAGTTCTTCGCCACCTGCTGGGTGATGGTCGAGGCGCCCTGGATGTGCCGATTGCCCTCCGCGAACACGAACGCGGCGCGCAAAATGCCCTCGGGATCGAAGCCGCGGTGCGAGTAGAAATTCTTGTCTTCGGCCGAGATGAAGGCGCGCTTGACCAGATCGGGGATCGCCGAGGAGGGCAGATAGAGCCGGCGCTCGCGCGAATATTCCGCCAGCAGGCTGCCGTCGGCAGCGTGCACGCGGGTCATCACCGGCGGCTCGTAGTTCTTCAAATGGCTGTAGTCGGGCAGGTCCTGCTCGAACTTGAAGATGACCACAGCAGCGCCCGCCGCGACGACGACGAAGATGATTGCGCCGGTGGCGAACAGAAAGCCGAAAAAACGCGCTAGCGCCCGCATATACCCGTCCCATTGGAGCCCGTCGCAGGGCGCGGGCGCGGCGCCGATCCCATGGAGACCCGCGCATTATCATAACGGCGCCTCGCCGTGTCTAGCCCAGTTGCGGCGAAACTAAGGTGACGGCTTCGGCGCGCTGCCCGGCGCCGTCGCGGCGATCGAGGCGCTGGCCGGTTCGCCGCCGGCGAAAAAGCCGTCGATCGCCGTCCGCATCGCCTGCGCGGTCGTCTTGCGCCAGCTCTCGGATTTGAGGTTGGCGACGTCGTGCGCGTTGGAGAGATAGCCGAGTTCGACCAGCACGGAGGGGAAGTCGGGCGCCTTCAGCACGACGAAGCCGGCGGAGCGCTCGGGATTGCGGTTCAACACGCCCGCCTCGCCCAGCCGCGCGACGAGCCCGCGTGAGAACCGATGCGCGTAGGAGCGGGTCTCGCGACGCTTCAGATCGCGCAGGATGTCGGCGACGCCGGGATCGGCGGCCTTGTGCTCGTCGCCGGCCTGGCGGTCGGCGTCGTTCTCGCGCTCGGCGATGCGTTGCGCCTCGACGTCGGAGGCGCGGTCGGAGCAGGTGTAGACGGTCGTGCCGGAGACGCTCGCGGCCTCCTTCAGCGTATCGGCGTGGATCGAGACGAACAGCGCCGCGCCTTCCGCCCGCCCCCTGGCGACGCGATCTTCGAGCGAGACATACTGGTCGGCGTCGCGCGTCATAACGACGCGGTAACGGCCGCTGGCCTGCAATTCGCCGCGCAAGGTGTCAGCGAAGGCGAGCACGAGGTTCTTTTCAACCGCGCCGTCGATGCCGAAGGCGCCGCCGTCGATACCGCCATGGCCGGGATCGAGGACGATGACGGTCTGGCCGGGTTTAGCCGGTTCCGCCGCCGGGGCGTCCGCTGTTGGGGCGGGTGGGGGGGCATGATCGGCGGCCGCCGCTGCGAAAGCTTCGCGAGCGCAGGGCTTCAATTCGAGGGTCATGCGCGACGCGTCGGCGCTCGCGGTCAACTTGCGAGTGGCGACGCGCACGACGCAGGCGGGCTGCGCGAGATCGACGACGACGCGCGACTTGCCCGGGCCAAAGAGGCCGAAACGAAACGCCTTGACGATCGAGCCCGATTTCGCCGCGACGTGGCCGACGCTGCCGCTCAAGCGGAAATCCACTTCGGGCATATCTAGGAGGATTCGATCCGGCGCTTCGATCTCGCGGGCGCGGGCGGCGATGGGCGCGGAGAGGTCGAACGAGAGCCGCGCTCGGTCACCCTCGTCGACGAGATGCGCCGCCGCCGCGACCGGGGCCGCCTCGTCCGCATACGCGCCGCATGTCAACATCGCCATTCCGGCGAACGCCGCGCGCAGAAGGAAAAATCGTTTCATCCCCACTCCCGCGCCCGGCTCTTAGCACTAAAGCGGACGCCGCGTTAAGGGAGTGTTGTGCACGCTACGGCACTTGCCGGGAAGTCTTGCGCTTCGAAGGCGGCGCGCTGTAGACGCGGTCGCTGACCGCGTTCTTTGGTTCAAGCGCCTCGTTCCGCAAACCCGTTGCAAGCCGAGCGGCCCGCGGTCAGCGACCGCGGCTACATCGGCGCCCGGAGTCTGGCCGCCTCAGGCCACAAAGGGAATAGCCATGTCGGACCTCGAGGGTGTGCTGGTCGTCGCATTGGAGCAGGCGGTCGCCGCACCCTTCGCGTCCGGGCGCCTTGCCGACGCCGGAGCGCGGGTGATCAAAATCGAGCGACCCGAAGGCGATTTCGCGCGCGAGTACGATCACCTCGTCAAGGGCGAGAGCGCCTATTTCGTCTGGCTCAACCGCGGCAAGCAATCCGTGCGTCTCGACCTGAAGCGTCCCGAGGATATGGCGCTCGTCGAGGCGATGGTCGCCAAGGCCGACGTATTCATCCAGAACCTGGCGCCCGGCGCCGCCGCGCGGCTCGGGCTCGGGGCGGAGGCGCTGACGGAGCGCTATCCGCGGCTGATCTACTGTTCGGTCTCCGGCTATGGCGAGGACGGGCCTTACCGAGATCACAAGGCCTACGATCTGTTGATCCAGGCCGAGTGCGGGCTGCTGGCGATCAACGGCGTGCCGGAGCAATCAGCGCGGGTCGGCATCTCCGTCTGCGATATCGCCGCCGGCGAGACGGCGTATGGCGCCATCCTGCGGGCGCTTTATGCAAGGGAACGCACAGGCAAGGGGCGCGCGATCGAAGTCTCGCTGTTCCACACCCTAGCGGACTGGATGAACGTGCCGTACCTGCAAGCGCGCTATGGCGGCAAGCCGCCGAAGCGCGTCGGCCTCAAGCATCCGACGATCGCGCCCTACGGAGCGTTTGTCTGCGCGGACGGCAAGCAGCTGATCCTGTCGATCCAGAACGAGCGCGAATGGGTCCGCCTCTGCGCGGAGGTGCTGGGCGATCCAGGCATTGCGATCGATGCGCGCTTCGCTTCAAACAACGGGCGCGTGATCCATCGGCCCGAGCTCGACGGATTGGTTGCGGCTGCGCTGGTTCGCTATCCGCGCGCGGAGGCGATGGACAAACTGATGGCGGCGGGCATCGCCTGCGGCGCGCTCAACGAACTCGAAGATCTCATTGCGCATCCGCAGAAGCGCCTATTGAAGGTCGACACGCCGCATGGCGAAGTGGAGCTGATGGCGCCGGGCGCGCGCGTCGCCGGGGAACCGCCGCCGGCGCTCGGACCCGCGCCGGCGTTGGGGGCGCATGACGAGGCGCTGCGGCGCGAGTTTGGGGTGAGCGGGTAACGGCGTGGCGAAGGGGGAGCTAGATTCGTCGAACCCTTATTGCGCAACGCGCAAGACGACGCCTGGCGGCTTTGTTCACCGAATGGCGCCATGCTGTAACAAGAGTGCGTCAAGCATTTCCGGGCTGCAACGAAAATTCGTCGCGCGCAAACCAGCGAAGGCGTGGCGCAAGTCGAGCAGATGGAGTTGGGCCGCGCGAACCATCACACCAAGTGTGCCGATCGTCTGGAGGCCACGGGAGCGTGCGGACACAACGCCTGCGCGATCGTCTATAAGCAGCATTTGAGCCGCGACAAACTCGGCAAGGTTGATTGCCGCACGTTCGCCCGCGCCGCGCCGCACGGGATCGCCAGCCGCCGCCGAGACGTTCGGTTTGCAATCGATCCAGGGCGGAGCAGATTGCAGCCACGTGCGAACGGCGAGCGGAGTTTCGGGGTGGCTCAGTTCAACGACGACCGCATCTGGCACAAGCACGCGCCCGAAGAGCTTTGGGAGAACGTCGATTGTGTTGGTCAGAACCAGATAGTGCAGCGGTCCCGTGTCTGAAACGACGGGTTGCACGCGCTCAATAGCCGAGTTTCGCGAGTGTTTCGGCCTCGCGATTGATCTCCTCAAGGCTATACTTTTCGTAGATGCCGTGCGCCTTCAGGAAGCCGTCGACTTGATTGAGCACCTCGAAGCCCAAAAACTCGCGAAGGTCGTCGATCGTCATACGACCGGTGCGAAAGCTTTCTAGGACAAAAGCTTCTAGCGCCTGGCGCTCTAGGTCGGGCGCCGATTCTCCTAGACGCGTGGCGACTTCGTCAGGAATGCGAACGATCAAGTTCATGATTTGATCATAGCTCCGAGTTGAGACGCGGGGCAAGGAAGATCCAAGGAAACAACATAGGCGGCCCTATGGCGATCGAGCGCGCCAGGCGGCCGCTTTGCAGCTTCGCGGCGGAGGGGGGGCGGGCGAAAATCGCCAGGTAGCCGAGCGATCGAACACCGCCTGCGCCTCCCCCCGACCCGCACTCAGTCGTGCTTGATGATCGTTGTCCGCAGCTGCGACATGTCGTGCAGCGCCGCAAACCCTTTCTCGCGCCCGTGGCCTGACTTCTTCATGCCGCCGAACGGCAGCTCGATGCCGCCGCCGGCGCCGAACGCGTTGACATACACCTGCCCCGCGCGGATGCGGCGCGCCACGCGCAGCGCCCGGCTGCCATTGGTTGACCAGACCGCCGCCATCAGTCCGTAGTCCGTAGCGTTCGCCAGCTTCACCGCATCCGCTTCGTCCTCGAACGTCAGCAGCGTCAGCACCGGACCGAACACTTCCTTGCAGGCCAATTCATGATCGCGCGGCGCAGGACCATAAAGCCGCGGCGCGACGAAATAGGCTTCGCTCGGCACGCCCGCCGCGATCTTTCCTTCCGCAAGCACGAGGATATGGTCGCGCGCGGCGCGCTCGAAGAAACCTTCGATGCGCTTCTTCTGCGTGGCGTTGATCACCGGCCCGAGTTCGCGGTCCATCTCCGGCGTGCCGGCGGTGAGCGCGGCGAAACGGTCGGCGAGCAGCCCGGCGACTCGGTCGAATTTCGACCGCTCAACGATCACGCGCGAACCCGCGGAGCAGGTCTGGCCGGCGTTCTGCACCATCGTGTTGGCGATGACGGGAATGGCGAAGTCGAGATCGGCGTCGGCGAAAATCACATGCGGCGACTTGCCGCCGAGCTCCAGCGTGCAGCCGATATGGTTCCTCGCCGCCGACGCCTGGACCAACGCCCCGACTTCCGGCGAGCCCGTGAAGGAGAGGAAGTCGATGCCCGGATGCGACGACAGCGCCGCCCCCGCCTCCTCGCCCAGGCCAGGCACGATGTTGATCGCGCCCTCGGGGAAGCCGGCCTCAGCCGCGAGCTCGGCCAAACGTAGCGGGGCGAGGCACGCATCCTCCGCCGGCTTCATGACGACGGCGTTGCCCATCGCGAGCGCGGGCGCGAGGGTGCGGCCGAACATTTGCGTCGGGTAATTCCAGGGAATGATGACGCCGACCACCCCGTGCGGCACGCGCTCGGTGAAGGCGAGATAGCCGTTGAGGAACGGGATCGTGTCGCCATGCGCCTTGTCGGCGGCGCCGCCGAAGAATTCGAAATAGCGCGCGGCGGCGACGACGTCGTTGCGCGCCTGTTTCATCGGCTTGCCGGTGTCGCGCGCTTCTATGAGCGTAAGTTCGTCCGCATTGTCGGCGATCTTCTGCGAGAGTTTTGATAGCAGCCGTCCGCGCTCAGTCGCGGTGAGCTTTCCCCAGGCGCCGTCCTCGATCGCCGCGCGCGCCGAGGCGACGGCGCGGTCGATGTCCTCCCTGCCGCCCGCGGCGATGGCGGTGAACGGCCGGCCTTCGGCGGGGGCGATGACGGGCAACTCGCGACCCGAGGCGGCGGGCGACCAGCGGTTGTTGATGAAGACGCCTTTGGCGGACATGGGAGCTTCCTCGTAGAATGTCGTTCTGCCCGATTATATCGCGGAGCGGCTGCGGACGCGCTAGCTTCTTTGCGAAGGACCGGCGAAGGGCGCGCAGAACCTCGGTTCAACCGTTACGGCGATGCCGAAATGTCGCCGGCGTGGCTGGTCGCCAGGGACCGCGCTGAATCCTGGATTCGCACGATCATGGCGCGCCGCGGGTCAACGGAAGTTCCTGAAATCCCCATTTGGCATAGAAGTTTCGCACGCTGTCATCGACCGGATGCGTGATGAGCGCCATGCATCGATGCTTTCCGACGCAACCAGGACGCGACGAAAGCGTGCAGCAGCATATCAGCGGCGTGCCCTTGTCCTTGATAGTTTTTGTCCACGGCAAGCTGACCAAGCAGGATTGCGGGGACCGCGTCGGGACGATTGCGTTGTTGTGGCTTCGGCAGAAAGGAGCGTTCGATTTGCGCGGCGCTCAAGGTGAAATGACCAACGATTTTATTTGTTTTTGCGTCGGTCAGGACCGTGACTCGCGAGACGTTGTTGACCTGATTGAGCCATGCGTGTCTGCGGAACGCAGGCGTTCAGCGACTCGCGACCACAATCAAACGTATCACGGTCGTCTGCTTCAGCTAAAAGACGTGGCGCGCTAGCAGCAGCCGCTACTTTCCCAAGAAGGCACGCGCTTCGCGATGGCGGCCAGACCGGGATTATCGAGGGGCGGACCGCCGATCCAAGCCTCGAACGCCTCCCAGTCCTCGGCGGGTATGCTGCACAACGTTACGATGAAAAAGCGCCGTCTCCGCGGCCCGCACCGCCATCCGGCGGCATGAAGTCGCTGAGCGTCGTGTGCTCTTCGGCCGCAGTCCGCCTCGAGGACGGCTTTTTCGCTCGGATTGACCCGAACGCTCAAAACCGAGGTGCTGCGCGGGAATGGCTGCTGATGTCCTACAATAGCATACAGATCGATGGACTTCGACCAATCGCGGCGACGCGTTTCGCGGTGTGTCGCGCGGCCAACGACTTTGAGCGGCGCACAGTCCATCAGCCCCATCGGCTTTGCGGACAGCGCAATGCGTTGCCCGCCTATTTCTGATTATCGGAATTCATGCTATGTTGCCCGGAAATCCTGGTCCCAAGCCCAGTCCGAACCGCCGTGACGACATCCCCAGGTTGCACCGATGCTTCAAGCCCGACCCAGAAAGACCATTTGACGCGCACTTCGCACAATCTCCGCCCAAAAGCGGCAAGTAGAGACCGCCGAACGACGAAATAAGACGAAAAACGGACGCCTAAGACGGCTCAAAGCGTTGAAAAAAGACGCGCAGGCGCCAGAGGAGTCCGATTGCGCCGCCCCCATCCCCCCGACTAAGAACGCCCCATGCTTGCCTTCGCCTTGCGCCGTCTCGCGATTCTGCTGGCCACCCTCGCCGTCGCCTCAATCATCGTCTTCGCCGCGCTGGAGGTGCTGCCCGGCAATGCGGCGCAAACGATGCTCGGCGCCAGCGCCACCCCCGAGGGGGTAGCAGCTCTCGCCCACAAGCTCGGCCTCGATCGCCCGTTCGCCGCCCGCTACCTCGACTGGATCGGCGGCGCGCTCAGCGGCGACCTCGGCGCCTCCTACGCGTACAATTCCCCGATCGCGCCGCTCATCGCCGAACGGCTCGCCGTCACCCTGCCGCTGACCCTGATCTCCATGGCGATCGCCGCGGCGATCGCGCTCGCCGCCGGCGTCTACGCCGCCGAGCGGCGCGGCAAGCCCGGCGACGCGCTGGTGATGGCGGCGAGCCAGTTCGGGCTCGCGATCCCGAATTTCTGGTTCGGCGTCATGCTGGTCCTGCTGTTCGCCGTGCACTGGCGGCTGTTCCCGTCCGGCGGTTTTCCCGGTTGGTCCGACCCGCGAAAAGCGCTGCTGGCGCTGGCGCTGCCCGCCGTCGCGCTCGGCCTCGTGCAAGCCGCGATCCTCACCCGCGTCACCCGCTCCGCCTTGATTGAGGCGCTCGGCGAAGACTTTATGCGCACAGCCCGTGCGAAGGGTCTGTCGCGGCGGGCGGCGTTGTGGCGACATGCGCTGCCCAATGCCGCGCCGCCGATCCTCACCATCGCCGGCCTGCAATTCTCCTCGCTGATCGCCGGCGCGGTGGTGGTCGAGAACGTGTTCGTGCTGCCCGGCCTCGGGCGGCTGATCGCGCAGTCGATCGCCAATCGCGACGTGCTGGTGGTCGAGGATTGCGTGATGGGGCTGGCCGGTCTCGTCATCCTCGTCAACGCCGGCGTCGATCTCGCCGCCGCCGCGATCGACCCCCGGCTTCGGGCGGGCGCCGCGTGACGTCACTGCGTCTCGGGATCCTCTGCGTCGGGCTGCTGATCTTCGCCGCCGCCCTGTCGCTCGTCTGGACGCCCTATCCGCCCGCCGCGATCGACGTGCCGCACAAGCTGGCGCTGCCCTCGGCGGCGCATTGGCTCGGCGCCGATGCGCTCGGGCGCGACGTCGCGTCGGAAATTCTGGCTGGCGCGCGCGTGTCGCTGCTGGTTGGGGTGATAGCCGTGGGCATCGGCCTCGTCTCTGGCGTAGCGCTCGGACTTCTCGCCGCGAGCGCCAAGGGTTTCGTCGAAGAGGCCATTATGAAGGCGTCCGACTTCGCCTTCGCGTTCCCGGCGCTGTTGCTGGCGATCCTGCTCACTTCGACCTACGGCCCGGGCGTCGTCAACGCGATCGTGGCGATCGGCGTCGCCAACGCGCCCGTGTTTGCCAAGCTCACCCGCAACGCCGCCAACGGCGTGCTTGCGCGGGAGTACGTGCTCGCGGCGCGAACGGCCGGACGCGGACCGCTCGCCATCGCGTTTACCCACGTGCTGCCGAACATCGCCGCCCCTCTCATCGTGCAGGCGACGATCCAATTCGCCATCGCGATCCTCGCCGAGGCGGCGCTGTCTTATCTAGGCCTGGGAGCGCAGCCGCCGTTGGTTTCCTGGGGCCGGATGCTCGCCGATGCGCAGACTTGGTTGTTCGCTGCGCCGCGGCTGGCCGTGTTCCCCGGCGTTGCAGTGGCCTTTTCGGTGTTGGGTCTAAATCTGCTGGGGGATGGGTTGCGCGACGCGCTGGATCCAAAACTGAGGGCGCGAAGATGAAGCGCTCTGAACCGCCTCTGAGCCCCATTGGGTCGGGAAAACTCTTGGCCGCCTATGTAGCCGCGGTCGTCGACCGCGGTCTCTCCGTGATCGACCGCTTCTGGAAAAGGCGCTCACGCGCCGAACGCGGTCAACGACCGCGTCTACAGCGGGCGCTTTAGATGCTGCTCGACGCGCAAAACCTCGCTATTGATCTGCCAACGCCCGGCGGCCTGAAGCGCGTCGTCCGTGACGTCTCGTTTTCGCTCGATGAAGGACAGTCGCTCGGCGTCGTCGGCGAGTCCGGGTCCGGCAAGACAATGACCGCGCTCGCGCTGATGGGGCTGCTGCCCGAAGGCGCGAAAGTCTCCGGCGTCATCCGCTTCGAGGGCCGCGACCTCGCACAAGCCAGCGAAGCCGACATGCAGCGCCTGCGCGGCGACCGCATCGCCATGGTGTTTCAAGAGCCGATGACCGCGCTCAACCCGCTGCATCGCGTTGGCGATCAGGTGGCCGAGCCGCTACGCTTGCATCGCGGGATTTCCCGGCAGCGGGCCGCTGGCGAAGCCTTGCGCCTGCTCGAACGCGTAAAACTGCGCGATCCCGAACGGATGGCCCGCGCCTATCCATTTCGCGCTATCCGGCGGCGAGCGGCAGCGGGTGATGATAGCGATGGCGCTGGCCTGCTCGCCAAAACTGCTGATCGCCGACGAGCCGACGACAGCGCTCGATGTGACGGTGCAAGCCAAAATCCTCGATCTGATGGCCTCGCTCGGCGATGATAGCGGGCTTTCGATGCTGCTTGTCAGCCACGATCTCGCGGTGATCGCCGGCCGTTGCCAGCGGGTGCTGGTGATGTACGGCGGCGCGGTGATGGAGCAGGGGCCCGTCGAGACCGTGCTCGGCGCCGCGCTGCATCCCTACACGCGCGCTTTGTTGGCGGCGCGGCCGCAGCTTGGCGGCCCGAGGGGCGCGCGGCTTGCGGCCATTCCCGGCGCCGGCGAGGCGGCCGCCGAAGGCTGCGCGCTTCGCCGCGCGTTGCCCGCTGGCGTTGCCGGCCTGTGGCACGCCGCCGCCGGCAGTGAAGCTTGCTGACGGCCATGTCGCTTACTGCGTGCGGGTGAGCGCGGACGGGCGGCTCACGTGAGGGTGTTTCTAAAGAGCCGCCGGCGCCGCGAATTCCCCCTCCCCCCTTGTGGGGGAGGGCCGGGGAGGGGGGTAGCCGCAAGCGCTGCGCTTCGCGGAGAGCGGCGTGCAAGCTGAACCGACCCCCCTCCCTAACCCTCCCCCACAAGGGGGGAGGGGACAGGCGCCGCTGCTGGAAGTCGTCGGTCTCCGCAAGACCTACCGTCTGCCTCGCACGCGTCTGTTCGGCCCGCGCGCGGAACGGCTCGCCGTCGACGGCGTCGACTTCCGCGTCGAGACGGGCCGCTCCTTCGGCATCGTCGGTGAATCCGGGTCCGGCAAATCGACGATCGCCAAAGTCGTGATGGCGCTGACGCAGCCGACGGCTGGCGACGTGCGGCTCGATGGCCGCTCGCTGTTTGCGCTATCGCGCCGCGAACTTGCGGCGGCGCGCGCCGATTTCCAGATGGTGTTCCAGGACCCCTACGGTTCGCTCGACCCGCGCATGACGATCGAAAGGATCGTCGCCGAGCCGTTGCCGCGTGGGCTTTCACGGTCCGAACGCAGCGCCCGCGTCGGCGCGGGCCTCGCCGCCGTCGGTCTCGACGAGGCGGCGGCGCGGCGCTATCCGCACGAGTTCTCCGGCGGCCAGCGCCAGCGCATCGCCATCGCCCGCGCGCTCGTCACCCGGCCAAAGCTCGTTGTTGCCGACGAACCGGTTTCAGCGCTCGACGTCTCGATCCAGGCGCAGGTGCTGAATCTGATGTGCGACCTGCAGCGCGATGCCGGCGTCACTTATCTGCTGATCAGTCACGATCTGGCGGTGGTCGGCCATGTCTGCGACGAGATCGCGGTGATGTTTCGCGGGCGCTTCGTCGAGACCGGGCTGGCGGAGGCGCTGCTCACCCGTCCCGCCCATCCCTATACCGCCGAACTCGTGTCGGCCGCGCCCAAATTCGACACGGCGCCCGCGGCGCCGTCCGCGCCCTCGCCTTTTCCCGAGGCGGCGACCGGCTGCGTCTACGCGCCGCGCTGCGCGCTCGCCAAAGCGCGATGCCTCAGGGAATCGCCGGCTCTTCGCACGCTCGATGATGGACGCCGCGTGGCCTGTCACTTTGCTTAGAGCCGTCGGCAATCAGATAGCGGTTGTAGCCGCGATCTCCAGATCGCGGTCTCTCCGTGATCGGCTCTTCTTTGGTGAAAAACGGTCTCACGACCCTCCGCGATATGGAGATCGTGGCTACAGACGCCGCGCGAAAACGCCGGCTGCTGTAAGCGGTCAAGTGGCCCTCAGGCGACCATTTCAATCCGGCCGTCTGCGAGCTTATAGATTGCGCCGACGATCTTGAGTTTGTTTTGCGAGACGGCGGCGTCGAGGATTGGAGTCGCCGACTTGAGGGCAGCAACATTGTTGATGACATTCTGACGAATGGCGTTGGCGAGAGGATCGCCGGGCTGCTCGGCGCCCGCCTTCGCCGCCGCGGCAAGGTTGGCGACGAGCGACGGAAGATGACCGGGAAGGGTCACGCCGTCCTTGATCGATTTGAGCGTTGAGCTGACCGCGCCACAACTTTCGTGACCGAGCACCATGATCAGCGGCGTGCCGAGATTGGCCACGGCGTACTCGAAGCTGGCGACCGTGTCATTGTTCGCAAAATTCCCGGCTAAGCGACAGACAAACAAATCGCCCCTACCGCTATCAAAGGCATACTCGGGCGCGACGCGGGAATCCGCACAGCTGAGAATGCCCGCATACGGATTCTGGCCTGCGACTAACGCCTCTCGTTCGCTAAGGAAGTCGTGTTTGTTGGACGCGCCTCCGACGTAACGCGCGTTGCCCTTTTGCAGCAATTCAAGGGCGGCTTCCGGGGACACGGCGTTTTGCGGCTTCGGAGGCGCCTTGACGTCTTCCGCGCGCGCTCGATGCGCTAACATGAAGCCCGCCGCCGCCACGCCCATCGTCGCGAGGAAGCGACGGCGGTTGGGCGGCGTCACGCCGGCGGCAGCGCTTGTGATGCATAACTCGCACATGGAGAGATTCCTCCGAGATTGAAGTCGCGAACTGAAACTTGATCTAGCCCCGAGGTTTGACAGGTGTTAACGCGATGCGGCGCCACCGGCAGATTCTTCCGAAAACTGCCATTTTCGGCGCTCAAGGCGCCGGAGGCGTGGAAACTCTGCAATCGCGCTTGAATATCACGGGCGTACGCCGGCAAGCTGCGAACTTTGCAACCCACCCCTGATTCGCCATGTGGTCTCGCCCCCTTACCCTTGCTTTGATTTTGATGTCCGCCCCTTCCCTGGCCGGTGTCAAGGAAAAGGTCGCCGCCCTCGCTCCGTCTGGGCAGGTGCTGGTCGTCGACGCCGACGGGCACGACCTGGTCGCACAGAACGCCGATCAACCGTTCGTCCCGGCCTCCGTCACCAAGATCGTCACGGCCTGGTTGGCGATGGAAGTGTTGGGCGGCGACTACCAATTCGAGACCCGCTTCTATCTCGACGACAAGCGGGTGCTTTACGTCCGCGGCGGCGGCGATCCTTTCCTGATCTCGGAGGAGCTCTCCACTTTGGCGACCGAGTTGGTTGCCGCGATCGGAAAAGCGCCGATCACCGGCATCGTGCTCGACGCGAGCTACTATCCGCAAAACCTTCGCATCCCCGGCATCGAAGACGACAATCTCTCCTACGATGCGCTGAACTCCGCACTGGCTGTGAATTTCAACACCGTCTTTGCGGTGCGCAGCGGCGACAAGGTTCGCTCCGCCGAGCCGCAGACCCCCATCACCCCCGTGGCGATCAGCGAGTTTCAGGCGCGCGGCCCGAAGGGAACCGGCCGCATCAGCTTGAGCCAAGATCCCGCCGTGAGCCTACAATACGCGGGCGAGCTGATCGCGGCGTTCATCGAACGGTCCGGCGGCAGCGTGAGCGGCAAGATCGCTGCAGGCGCCGTGCCTGAGGGCCTGAAGCCGATCTACGTTCACGCCCAGTCGCGACCGCTCTCGAAAATTCTCATCGAGTTGCTCCGCAACTCCAACAACTATACGGCCAACCAAGTTTTTCTGGAGATCGGCGGCCATCGCCTGGGCGGCCCCGTCAGCCTCGACAAATCGCTGAAAGTCGCCAACGAAATGCTCGTGGCGCAAGGCCTCGGCTCAGCGATCCATCTCGAGGAGGGCTCGGGCATCAGCCGCGACAACCACTTTACCCCCCGCGGCCTCGCCAGAGTGCTCGAACTGTTTGCTGCGCACGCCGATCTGCTGCGCGGCCATGACGGCGGCCTCAACAAGACCGGCACCATGACGGGGGTTCGCACGCTGGCGGGCTACGCCGACACCTCGGCCCACGGGCGCGTACGCTTCGTGATCTCGCTCGCCGGCAACGACGGTGAAATGCGATTCAAGCTGCTGCGGGCGATCGAGTCCGGCTTGTAGCGTCAGCGCGGACAACCCCTGCCGTCTTCCTCCGCCTGGATTTCATTGACCTGCCTTTGCGCTCCGGGGCTCAAGCGACCAAAGGGCGAGTAACAGCGAGGCCCGAAGACCGCTCTCGCCCGCGCGGTTTGGAAACAATAACCAGCGTCCGCATAAATCGAATTTCGCTCGTACCAGAGCCGGTCGCAAGCGTCCGCACGGGCGTCGCTCGCAAAAGCCATCGGGGCGAGCGCGAGCGCTGTGGCGGCGATTGTCACAACGGACCGGAAATTCAACATGTTTTCGCTTTCCCTCAAGTGGAGTCGCGAGGCTGCGCGTCCACCCGTCAATGTTAACCTGTGTCTCGCCGCGGCGCACGCCCTCAAGGCAGTCGGCAAGAATTTTAACGCAAGCTATTCGCCAGACGTCCCGTCGCCTCGGATTTGTCCGGGCAGGCCAAGCGAAGTAAGCTCACGCAAGCCAGCGGCAGCGCCCGCTCAGCGAAGGGAGGTCGGCATGTACGCGGCCATTCGACAGGTCAAAGCCAAGTCGGGCATGGAGGACGTGTTGCGCGAGCGGCTCAAAGGCGCCATCGCTGTCGTCTCCAACGTGCCGGGATTTCTGGGCTATTACGCCGTCTACTCGCCCGACGACACGCTGACCGCCATCAGCATCTTCAACACGGTCGAGCAGGCGCAGGAGTTGAACCGGCGCGCGCTTGCCTGGATCGAGAAATATCTCGCGGGCATGTTGGTTGGTCCGGCGAGCGCGACCGCGGGACCGGTCATCGCGCATTCGGCGCCCTGAGCGCCTTCGATTCCGCGAAAACGCCGACCGTTCGAACGCGCCCGGATAGGGGCCATTGCGACGACGGCTTGGCTTGACTTAGCTGAGACCTCCGCGGTCCAATAGGCCCTGAAGGATCCTTGATGCGCACATTTCTGATCGACACCGATACCGCTTCGGACGACGCTGTCGCGATCCTGATGGCGCTCGCAGCGCCGGATGTGCGCGTGGCCGCGCTGACGATCGTCGCAGGCAATGTTTCGCTCGAACAGGGCGCACGCAATGCGCTCTATACCTGCGAGGTGGCTGGCGCCGAGGTTCCCATACATCTCGGCGCTTCTGCGCCGTTGACGCGGAAGCATCTCGACGCCCATTGGTTTCACGGACGCGACGGGCTGAGCGATAGGAACTACCCGCCGGCGAAGCGCTCCCCCGAGGCCGAGAACGCCGTCGATGCGCTTGTCCGCATCGCGGCGGCCGAACCTGGGCTCACGCTGGTCACCCTCGGGCCGCTGACCAACATCGCACTGGCGCTCGCGCGCGATCCCGGTTTCGCCGACAACGTCGGGCGTTGCGTCGTGATGGGCGGCGCGCCGTGTTGCGAGGGCAATGCGACGCCGGCCGCGGAATACAATATTTGGGTGGACCCCGAGGCGGCGCGGAAAACGTTCCGCAGCAAGCTGCCGATCGAGATGGTCGGTTGGCACGTCTCGCGCGGCGCGTCAGTGCTGAGTGAGGATGAGATCGCAGACATCCTCGCGGTCGGCTCAACCAAAGCCCGCTTCGCTATCGAATGCAACACCCGCGCAAAGGAGGCTTACTTGATTCAGACCGGCGAGCGCGGCTTATCGCTCGCCGACCCGACAGCCATGGCTGTGGCGCTTGATCGCAACATCGGAACAAGTTGGAGCCAACATCTTGTCGAGATCGAATGCGCGAGCGAATTGACGAGAGGCATGACGATCGTCGACCGGCTCAACGTCGCGCACGACGAAAACAACCGCGCCGCCTGGGCTGACGCGCTGGAAGCAGGAAACAAAGCGGATATTTGCTGGACGTTCGACCCGCCGGGTTACAAGGCGATGCTGAAGCGGGCGCTGGCGGAATAGGGCGCGTCGTACGCGACTAGCGACGCGTGAGGGGGGACAACGATGGACGCGGTGGCTGCAGGTATCGGCGTGGCGGGGATCACTTTCGTTGGCGGTCTGGTTGGACTGATGCTCCACAGATGGCTCCCGCAGCGTGTGACTTCCGGGTCCTTGCGCGACATGACAACCGCCGTTAGCGGCTTGCTCTCTCTGCTCACCGCGCTCGTGCTGGGTTTGCTGATCTGGACCGCCTACGGCGTCTATGCGAGCCAAGCGACGGCGGTTCGAACGCTGGCGACCCAATTTCTCGAACTGGATCTGGCTTTCGCCGACTACGGTCCGGACGCGGCCGCCCAACGAACCCACTTGGCTGAGGACGTCAGGCGGGCCGTCTCGGAACTTTGGGGCGACGACAGGGACTACGCCACGCGCAACTACTCCGCCACGATCGCTAACTGGCATGCGCGTCAAGCCGATCTGAAAACGCTTCACGCCAACACGGATAAGGAAAAGCAGGCGCTGGACGCTGCCAGTCAAGCCGCGAGCGCGATTGCTCGGACGCGGTTGCAAATGGCGGCCGCGTTGACGGATCCCGTGTCGCGGCCTCTAGTGCTGGTCGTCGTGGCTTGGGCCGTCTGCCTTTTCGTCAGCTATGGCCTGATGCATGCGCAGTCGCTCGATGCGCTGACAGCGATGGCGGTGGGCGCGATGGCCGTCGGGACCGCGGTGTATTTGCTGATCGATCTGAGCCATCCCTATTCGGGGCTGTTCCAGGTTTCATCGGACCCAATCAAACAAACACTGGCGTTTATGGGGAAATGACGCCAATCGTTGCGATGTGCAACCAAACGCGCAGTCGAAGTCAACTTCAAGGCTCAATGACGGCGGCGCCGATGATTTTGCGACCCTCCAAATCACTATGCGCGGCAATGATATCGTCGAGAGCGTACCGGCGACTCGGACTTTACGTTAATGATCCCTCGACCAATCGCGTCGAACAGGTCGGCGGCGCTTTGTTCGAGCTGTTCACGATTTGCAGTGTAATTCGGTCGAATCGGCCACGTCACATAAAGCGATTTCGGGGCAAGGAGAGAGGGGCTTATTGTAGGCGGCGGCCCCGACGCCTCGCCGAAAGCCGCCAATACGCCGCGGGGCTTCAGTGTCTCCAATGACTTCAGGAATGTGTCGCGGCCAACGGCGTCGAATACCGCAGCCACACCCTCGCCCTTGGTGATGTCGGCGACCCGCTCTACGAAATCCTCCTTGGCGTAGTTTATCACCGCCAGACAGCCGGCTTCGCGCGCGAAACTCGCCTTGGCGTCGTCCGACACGGTGCCGATAACGCGGATACCCAGCTCCCGCGCCCACTGGGTGAAGATGAGGCCCACGCCGCCCGCCGCGGCATGAAACAACACAGTGTCGTTCGGATGGAGCGACACCGCTTCTTTCAAGAGCATGCGAGCGGTCGTACCACGCAGGAAAGAGGCTGCGGCCAGTGCATCGCTGATCGTATCGGGAATGCGCACAAGTTGGTCGGCCGGATAGACCCGAACCGTTGCGTAGGCGCCGAGCGGGCCGTCGGCATAGACGACGCGATCTCCAATCGCGACACCGGACGCACCTGGCCCCAGCGCCTCGACTACGCCGGCGCCCTCGTTGCCAAGGATCGCCGGTAGCGCGGGCGCACGAAACACGCCCCGCCTGAAATACACCTCGACGAAGTTGAGCCCTATCGCGGTGTGCCGAATCAGCGCCTCGCCGGGCCCCGGCGTCGGGATGTCGATCGGCTCGATTTGCAGCACCTCCGGCGGGCCGTATTTGTAAATGCGCGCGGCTCGTTCCATGTCATCGCTCCGGCCTCAGTTTCCGAATGGGATCGTCAGTTCCGTCTCGTTGGTGTCCACCACGAACACCGCGAGCAGCTTGGCCGGCGCCGTCTCGCTGGCGTTGGCGCTGACGCCGTGACGATCGCCGGGGAACTCGGAGAAACTCTGTCCCGCCGTGTAGGTCGTCACCGGTCCATCGTTGACCTGACTGCGGATCGCCCCTTCGAGCACCGTCGCGTAAATGAAGGCGGACTTCGCATGCGTGTGACCAGGCGAGTAGCCGCCTGGACCATATTCAACCAGCACGCCCTTGAGGCTCTTGCCGGGAACGTTCGGCAGTTCGTGCTGGTAGACCAATGTAACCTTCGCGCTGTTGGGCTTTGACTCGTCCGCGACGACGACGCCTAGCGGCAAGGCTGCTGCGAGCAGCCCAAACACCATTCGCTTCATAGTTTCAGTCCTTCGGTTTGTGTGACGTAGAATCAAGCCGCAACACGCAAGCGGCGGAGCCACTCGTCAAGGCGGATCCGGCCGAGGCGCGCTTCGCCCAATGGCACAAGCGAGCGCTCCTCAACCTTCCCACCGAAGTATTGCGCCTCGGGCTCACGCACGACTTCGCGCTTGTCACCAACGGCGCTCAGATAACGCGCGACGATTTCGTTGAACGGCGCCCGGTCCGGTCCGGCGATCTCGACGATGCCATTTCGCGGCGCCGCCAACGCAACCTCTGCGACTTGGGCGGCGACATCGTCGGCGGCGATGGGCTGAAACAACCCAGGGGCGATCCTGACTAGATTTCCAACGGTGCTTGAATCGGCAATTCCGGCGAGGAATTCCATAAATTGGGTCGCGCGGATGATCGTGTAGGGAATGCCGGAGGCCGTGATCAGTTTCTCCTGGGCGACCTTGCCGCGGAAATACCCGTTATCGCTGCGGTCGATTCCGACGATCGACAGCGCCACATGATGCCGGACGCCCGCCTCGGCTTCGGCCGCGAGCAGATTGCGGCCCGAAGTCTCGAAGAACTCCAACACCGCTTTGTCTTCGAACGAAGGCGAGTTGGCGAGGTCGATCACCACCTCTGCGCCCGCCATCGCCCCCGGGAGACCCTCGCCGGTGATGCTGTTAACGCCGCTTTTAGGCGAGGCCGCGTTCACCTCGTGGCCGCGCTGTCGCAGGATCGCAACTGTTTTCGAGCCGATCAGGCCGCTGCCGCCGATGACGACGATCTTCATGGTTGATGCTCCTTGGGTCGATGATGGACGCGTCTCCTCCCTCGTCCGCTTGCCCACTTAGTGAGTGGCGGCATGTTAACGCAGCCAAACATTGGTTTCGCTGACCCATCCATGGGTATGATCGGTTCTCGCGTGACACGAACGCGGCCGCTATCAGGCGCCGGTGTAGCCGCGGTCGTTGACCGCGGTTGCTGTGTGAGCGTCCCAATCGGGCAAATTTCCGATCACGGCGCCGCGCGGTCAACGACCGCGGCTACAAGGCAGCGGGGCCAAGTGCTCAGAAACCGTCCGCGCCCATCGCACGAAAGGCTTCAGACAAGCTGCACTGACATCGGCAGGTTGAGCGCTTCGCCGGTCGGCGTCGGGCTGCAGAAACCAAGCGCGGTAGGTCGCGATCAGCTCGCCGTCCGCCGCCATCGCCGCGAACGCCTGCGTGACAGCCGCCGCCATCTGCGGATCGTCCTTGCGGAACATCAGTCCGTAGGGCTCGTAGGTCAGGAAGTCGCCGACAATCTGCACGGCGCCTTGCCCCTTATGTTTGGCGATCAGGCCGTTCAAGCAGAATGTCGTCGGCGGCAAGCGCATCGCCATGCCCCTGGGCTAGCGCGTCATAGGCTTCGTCGTAGCTCGCCGCGCGACGCGATCGTAACGCCGAGCTTATATTTGTCGTTCATCGCGCGCATCGCGGTTTCGCTCGTCGTCGCCCGCAGACGACGACCAGGGTCTTGCCGCGCGAGATCGCGCAGCAAGTCCGCACCGCGGAATCCGCGCGCGTCATCAACTTGACGCCGGCGACGAAGATCAGCGGCGAGAACGCCGCCTGCTTTCGCCGCTCGACGTTCTCGGTCGTCGAGCCGCATTCGAGATCGACTCGCCCGAGGCGACCGCATCGAAACGGTTGCTCGCCGTGACCGGCGCATAGGCGACCGCGACCGGCGCCTGCAATTCGACGCGCAATCTCGGCGACGACGCCTTTGCAAAGATCGACGGAATAGCCGAGCGGCTTGCCGTCGCGGGTGAACGGAGAACGGGAAGGCGGAGTCGCGACACGCCGAGCGTCAGCGCGCCGGTGGTTCGCGCCTTGAGCAGCGTTCCCGCAAGCGTGTCGGCAGCTTGGTCGGTATGCGGCGTCGGCGGCGCCGTGAGATCCTGCGCCGCCGAGGTCTTCCGCACAAGCTGCGCCCGCGGCGCAGCAGCGCCAGCGCGACAAGGGCCGCTCTCATGCCGCGACCGGCTGCGCCTTCGACCGTCTCGTTCGGTCGATTCGCCGAGATCGCCCTCGAACTTCGCCACCGCCGCGGCGGCGAGCGAATTGCCGATGACGTTGGTGGCGCTGCGGCCCATGTCGAGGAACTGGTCGATGCCGAGGATCAGCAGCAGCCCGGCCTCGGGAATGCCGAATTGCTTGAGCGTCGCGAGGATGACGACCAGCGAAGCGCGCGGCACGCCGGCGACGCCCTTCGAGGTGATCATCAGCACCGCCGCCATCGTCAGTTGTTTGCCGATCGGCATGTCGATGCCATAGGCCTGGGCGATGAACATCGAGGCGAAGGTCGTGTAGGCCATCGTGCCGTCGAGATTGAACGAATAGCCGAGCGGCAAGCACGAAACTGGCGATCCGGCGCGAGACGCCGAACCGCTGCAACTGTTCGAGGATCTTCGGATAGGACGCTTCCGAGCTCGCGGTGGAGAAGGCGAGCAGGAACGGTTCGCGCATGCGCGATACCAATTCCCCCATGCGCGGCCCGAGCACGAGGCGGCCGACCGCGATCAGCAGCACCCACAGAATGAGCAGCGTCAGATAGAAGCCGCCGAGGAACTTGGCGAAGTTCAGCAGAACGCCCGGCCCCGACTTGGTGATGACCGAGGCGACCGACGCGCAGACGGCGATCGGCGCGAGCTTCATCACGTAGCCGGTGATGTTGAGCATCATATGCGCGACGTTGTCGGCGAGATCGAGCAGCGGCTTGCCGCGCTCGCCGAGCGCCATGATCGCGACGCCGGCGAATATCGAGAACACGACGATCTGCAGGATTTCGCCTTCCGCCAGCGATTTGAAGATCGACGTCGGCACGAGATGATCGATGAAATTCTCGATGCTGAACGCCTGGGTCGTGAGGTTGGCGGCGCTCGCGCCCTGATCGACGACGATGCCGACCCCCGGCTGCAACAGATCAACCATCGCCAGCCCGAGCAGCAGCGAGACGATCGAGGCCGAGACGAACCAGGCCATCGTCTTGGCGCCGACGCGGCCGACCGAGGCGGCGTCGCCCATGTGGCCGATGCCGACGATCAGCGTCGAGAGCACCAGCGGGCCGATGATCATCTTGATCAGCTTCAGGAACACCGCGGAGACCAGCGACATGTATTTGGCGACGTCGGCCGCCGTCGCCTTGTCGGGAAAGGCGTAGAAGCACATGACGCCCAGCGCGACGCCGAGCACGAGGCCGACCATCACGTAGATGAAATTGCGGTTCATGCGCCACCCCTACCCGCACGCGGAATTTCGACAGGATTATGACGCGGGCGCGCAAGGTCAATAGCATCGTCCCGCGAGAGCTGCGCAAAAATTGGCGAAGGTCGGCGCGAAATGTGGCAGTATAATTTGACTTTTTTAATAGAATGACGGAAATCCGCGCTCCGCGCCCGCAGTGGCGCTCGAGTATGGAGGGACGAGATGTCGGAGTCGCAGAACCCTGAAACGCTGGCCCTGCATGCGGGCTGGCGCGCCGATCCCGCCACCGGCGCGGTCGCGGTGCCGATCTATCAAACGACCTCCTATCAGTTCAACAGCACCGAGCACGCGGCCAATCTGTTCGCGCTGAAAGAGCTAGGCAACATCTACACCCGCATCATGAACCCGACCAACGATGTGTTGGAGAAGCGCGTCGCCGCGATCGAGGGCGGCGTGGCCGGGCTTGCGCTCGCCAGCGGACAGGCCGCCTCTGCCTTCGCGCTGCAGAATTTGGCCCGTGTCGGCGACAACGTCGTCTCTTCGACCGATCTCTACGGCGGCACCTGGAACCTGTTCGCCAATACGTTCAAGGACCAGGGCATCGAGGTGCGTTTCGTCGATCCCACGGATCCCGAGAATTTCGCGCGCGCCACCGACGCCCGCACCCGCGCCTACTATGCCGAGACGCTGCCCAATCCCAAGCTGATTGCCTTTCCGATCGCCGAGGTCGCAGCAATCGGACGCAAGCTCGGCATTCCCCTGATCATGGACAATACGGCGGCGCCGATCCTGGTGAGGCCGTTTGATCACGGCGCGGCGATCATCGTCTATTCCTCGACCAAATACCTCGGCGGTCACGGCACCTCGATCGGCGGCCTGTTGATCGACAGCGGAAAATTCCCGTGGGAGGAATTCAAGGAGCGCCAGCCCGCGCTCAACACGCCGGATCCCAGCTATCACGGCGCGATCTGGACCGAGGCCGTCAAGCCGCTCGGACCCATCGCCTATATCATCAAGGCGCGCGTGACTTTGCTGCGTGATCTCGGCAGCGCGATGTCGCCGTTCAACGCCTTCCTTACTTTGCAGGGCATCGAGACGCTGCCGCTGCGCATCGAGAGGCATTCGACCAACGCGTCCAAGGTCGCGGACTTCCTCGCCAAGCGGCCCGGAAGTGACGAAGGTGATCCACCCCAGTCATCTGAAAGGCGCGGCCGCCGAACGCACGAGCAAATACCTGCCGCGCGGGAACGGCGGGCTCGTCGGCTTCGAGGTCAAGGGCGGCAAGCGAGGCGGGGCGGCGCTTTATTGATGCGCTCAAGCTTTTCTATCACGTCGCCAACATTGGCGATGCGCGTTCGCTGGCGATCCATCCCGCGACGACGACCCATTCCCAGCTCTCCGCGGAGGATCAACTTGCGACCGGTGTCTCCGAGAGCTACGTTCGCTTGTCGGTCGGCATCGAGCATATCGACGACATACTTGGGGATCTCGACCAGGCCCTGAAAGCCTCCGCCGCCTGATCCCAAGCGCGATGGCGGCGCGGGCGAGGGTAAGGCTTGAGCGACGCGCCGTCCTTCCTTTCCATCGATGCGTGCGTTGGCTTGCACGCCAGCGCTTCGACCTGGGTTTTCAACGTCGCGCGCGAACTGCGCCTCGCGGACAATCCGAGCGACGCGCTATCCAGCTACGCAGACAAGCTCGCTGAACTGCCGCCTGCTGCGGCCAAACAGCTGGTGCTGAAGTCGCACCACGGCAGCGACGAACTGGAGGATTGGTTGATCGCGCATAGCGCGACGCTGATCCTCAGCCTGCGCGATCCGCGCGACGCCGCTATTTCGATGAGTCAGCGCTTTCAGGCGCCGCTGCGCACGAGCGTCCATTGGCTCGCGGTCGATTGCCGCCGGCTGCTGCGGCTCCGGCCGCATGCGCGAGCGGTGCTTCGTTATGAGGACCGGTTTTTCGAGCGGCGCGAAACGGTGGATGCGCTTGCGGAGATTTTGCGGACGCCCGTCCCCGCGAGCGTTGCTGATGAGATCTTCGCACGCTACGGCGCGGAAAGCGTGAAAGTCCTCGCGAACAACCTCCACACGCTGCCGCCGGAGAGGATCGAAAAGTTCGGCGATCGCCTGATGGACAAGCTGACGCAAATTCACACCCCGCACCTCGGCGACGGCGCAACCGGCAAATGGCGCCACACTACGCCGGAGACGCGCGCCGCGCTCACACAGTTTTTCGACGAATATCTGAGGGAGTTCGAATACGAGCGCTGAGGCGACCGCGGAGCGTCGACGTCCACGCCGACGTGTGACACTCACGCGCCGATCTCGCGGATAAGACGTCGGCCTGGAGGCCGACGCTCCGAGGTGTCTCATCCGCTCGCGAACGCCGCGCCGCCCAACTTCTGCCTGCGGCGATCCATTGAGGACGGGATTTTCAGGTTGTCACGATATTTGGCGACCGTCCTGCGCGCCACGACGATGTCGGCCGCGCGCAGCTTCGTGACGATGTCGTCGTCGGACAGAACCTTGCGCGGGTCCTCGGCGTCGATCATCTGTTTGATCTTGTAGCGCACCGCTTCGGCCGAATGCGCCTCGCCCGCGCCGCCTGACGGCAGCGACGCGGTGAAGAAATATTTCATCTCGAACAAGCCCGCGCGGCGTCGCGACATATTTGTTCGAAGTCGCGCGCGAGACCGTCGATTCGTGAACGCCGATCGCGTCGGCGACCGTCTTCAGGTTGAGCGGCCGCAGGCCGGACACGCCTTCGATGAGAAACGCGTCCTGACGCCGCACGATCTCCGAGGCCACATTGAGAATGGTGCGCGCGCGCTGTTCGAGGCTCTTGGTCAGCCAATGCGCGCTCTGCAATTGCGTCGAAATATATTGCCGGTCCTCGTCGCGCGCCGGCGCCGCGCTTGATGACGGCCGCGTAGGATTTCGTTGACCAGCACGCGCGGCAGCGCCTCGGCGTTGAGTTCGACGCGCCAGCCCGCAGTTCTGCGCCGCGGTGACGATCACATCGGGGATGGCCAGCGCGTCCGGACCGGCGGCGAAGGCGCGGCCGGGCTTCGGATCGAGGCGTTTGATCTCGGCGACCATGTCGGCGAGATCCTCGTCGTCGACGCCGCAAGGCGCGCCGCAGCGCCGGCCAGATCGCGCTGGGCGAGCTGCGGCAGGTTGGCGATCAGCGCCTGCATCGCCGGATCGAAACGGTCGCGCTCGATCAGTTGCAGCTTCAGGCATTCGGCGAGGTCGCGGGCGAACACGCCGGTCGGCTCCAGCGTCTGCAGACGCGCCAGCACACGCTTCGACGCGATCGAGACCGGCGCCCGAGCTGCGTCGGCGATTTCGCCGAGTTCGCCGCGGAAATAGCCGGCCTCGTCGAGCCCGTCGATCAGCGCGGCGGCGATCAGTCGGTCGCCGGGGTCGACCACCGCGACCATCGCCTGCCGGGTCAGAAACTCGGAAAAACTCTCCTGCGAGGCGACATAGGCTTCGATGTCAGCGGCGTCCTGATCGCCGCCCCCACCGCCTCCGCCCCCGCCGGACGCGCCCGGCCAATTCCCCATCGAGAGCTCCGGCCCGTCGCCTTGCGAGGCGGCCCGCTCCGTCGCGGTCGCCGGTCGGTCGGCGTCGAAGACGTTTGAGACTTCCGTGCCGAGTTCGCCCGACAGCGCCTCGGCGCCGATCACCAGGTTCTCGGACGCCCAGTCCCCCTCAATGGCCTCGGCCGCGACAGGCGCCTCGACGGTGGGCTCGCCGTCGAACCGCTCCTCAGCGCGCTCCAGCAGGGGGTTGCGTTCGAGTTCGGTCTCGATGAAGGATGTAAGCTCTCCGCTCGGCATCTGCAGAAGCTTGATCGCTTGCAGCAGTTGAGGCGTGAGGACCATCGTTTGGCCCTGACGCATGGCAAGCTTTGCGGATAACGCCATACATATCAACCGAATGTGAGACCGTAGAGGCGCGGCGGGCGCGCTTCTTGCATGACACTAGCCGATTGTGGTCGCGCCTGCAAAGCGCCGAAGCCATCCGTCCGCAAAACGATCTTAACCCTTGGCGCCGTATTCCCATGCGGAAAACATATAAAGACTTCTTTATATGTGCATTGCGCTATGTCGATCGCTCTGGTAGGGAGCCGCCATCCCCTAACCGCAGAGGGTCGCAATGACCGATTACGCCATCGCCGATATCAAGCTTGCCGACTACGGCCGCAAAGAGATCAACATCGCCGAAACCGAAATGCCGGGCCTGATGGCGACCCGCGCCGAATACAAGGCCACGCAGCCGCTGAAGGGCGCGCGCGTCGCCGGCTCGCTGCACATGACGATCCAGACCGCCGTGCTGATCGAGACCCTGAAGTCGCTCGGCGCCGACGTGCGCTGGGCCTCCTGCAACATCTATTCGACGCAGGACCACGCCGCCGCCGCCATCGCCGCCGCCGGCACGCCGGTGTTCGCCATCAAGGGCGAGAGCCTGAAGGACTACTGGGACTACACCCACCAGCATCTTCGAATGGGCCGACGGCGGCTGCCCGAACATGATCCTCGACGACGGCGGCGACGCGACCGCGCTGATCCATCTCGGCCTGCGCGCCGAGCAGGGCGACACCGCCTTCCTCGACAAGCCCGGCAACGAGGAAGAGGAAGTGCTGTTCGCCTCGATCAAGGCGCGGCTGAAGGCCAAGCCCGGCTGGTACGAGACGAACGCCAAGGCGATCCGCGGCGTCACCGAAGAGACGACGACGGGCGTGCATCGCCTCTATTTGATGGCCAAGGAAGGCAAGTTGCTGTGGCCGGCGATCAACGTCAACGACAGCGTGACCAAGTCGAAGTTCGACAATCTCTACGGCTGCCGCGAGTCGCTGGTCGACGGCATCCGCCGCGGCACCGACGTGATGATGGCCGGCAAGGTCGCGATGGTCGCCGGTTTCGGCGACGTCGGCAAAGGCTCGGCCGCTTCGCTGCGCAACGCCGGTTGCCGCGTGATGGTCTCGGAGGTCGATCCGATCTGCGCGCTGCAGGCGGCGATGGAAGGCTATGAGGTCGTGACGATGGATGACGCGGCGCCCCGCGCCGACATCTTCGTCACCGCCACGGGGAACGTTGACGTCATCACCATCGAGCATATGCGCGCGATGAAAGACCGGGCGATCGTCTGCAACATCGGCCACTTCGACTCGGAGATCCAGGTCGCGGCGCTGCGCAACTACAAGTGGAGCAACGTCAAGCCGCAGGTCGACGAGATCGAATTCCCCGGTTCGAAGCGGATCATCCTGTTGTCTGAAGGGAGGCTGGTCAATCTCGGCAATGCGACGGGTCACCCCTCGTTCGTGATGTCGGCGTCGTTCACCAACCAGACGCTGGCGCAGATCGAACTGTTCACCAAGCCTGGTCAGTACAAGAAAGAGGTCTACACGCTGCCGAAGCACCTCGATGAGAAGGTCGCCTCGCTGCATCTGGAAAAGATCGGCGTCAAGCTGACCAAGCTCAGCGACAAGCAGTCGAGCTATCTCGGCGTTTCGCAGACGGGGCCGTTCAAGCCGGAGCACTACCGGTACTGAGCGGGGTTTCGACCTCGCTGGCGCGAATGGGGGCATGCGCGCTTTCGGTTGCTTGGCGGCGAAAGGCTTAGCCTTGAAACTACGCCGTTTGCGTCATGGCCGGGCCTGTCCCGGCCATCAACGCCGGAGTGCGCATCACAGGCTTCAGAACCTAGCGCGGCCGGCTGCAAGCGAGATCGTTCGAGTTCTGAGACCGGCGCGCCCAGTCACGGCGTGGATGGCCGGAACAAGTCCGGCCATGACGGAAGTTACGCGCCGCGAGCGGCCTCAACCAGCCGCGCGAATCCTCGCGCGAGATCGTCCTTCAAATCCTCGACATCCTCCAACCCGACCTGCAATCGGATGGTCGGGCCGCCGGGCGCCCAAGGCGTCGCGGTGCGATACGTCGAGCAATCAAAGGGGATGATGAGGCTCTCGTAGCCGCCCCAACTGTAGCCGAGCCCGAACAATTGCAACGCGTCGAGCATCGCCGCCACCGCCGCCTCCGGGACCGGCTTCAGCACGACGCTGAACAGACCCGACGAACCGAGGAAGTCGCGCTTCCAAATTTCGTGGCCGGGATGACTCGGCAGGGCAGGGTGGATGACGCACAGAACCTCATCGCGCGCCTCCAACCAACGGGCGAGCACAAGCGCCTGCCGCTCGGCTTCCTTCAGCCGAAGCTCCATCGTGCGAAGACCGCGAAGGGCGAGAACACAATCTTCCGGTCCCGGCGGAATGGCGTAGAGATCGACATAAGCTTTAAGCCGTGGCCACCATTTTTCGTTGGCGGAGATCAAACCGAGCAGCAGATCGGAATGACCCGATAGATATTTGGTGCCGGCTTCGATGGCGAGATCGACGCCGCGCGCGTGCGGCGGAAAGAAGATCGGCGTCGCCCAAGTGTTGTCCATGATGACGCAGACGTCGCGCGCGTGCGCCGCTTCGGCGATGGCGGGAATGTCCTGCATCTCCAGGGATTGTGAGCCCGGCGCCTCGGTCAAAATCGCGCGTGTGTTGTCACGGATCAGCGCGGCGATCCCGGCGCCAATCGTCGGATCATAATAGGTGGTCTCGACGCCGAGCGGGCGCAGGACGCGGCTGGCGAAGCGACGCGAGGGAAGGTAGGCGGAATCGGACATCAACAGATGATCGCCGGCCTTCAACGCCGTCTGCAAGGCCATGGCGATCGCCGCGAGCCCGGAAGGCGTCATCGCGGTTCCCGCAGCGCCCGCGAGTTCGCTCCATGCGCTCGCCAGCGCATCGGTGGTCGGCGTGCCGTGTGTGCCGTAGGTGTAGCGCTGGGTGTCGCTCGTTAACGAGGCGGCGTCGGGGTAGAGCACCGTTGAGCCTCGAAACGCCGGCACGTTGACGAAACCGTGCGATGTTTCGAGGTCATGGCCGGAATGAACGAGGCGGGTGCGGAGCCGGTGCGTCGCTTTGTTGTCTGATGCGCTCATATTTGTCGCTTCCCGATATGAGAGCGCTCAATTCCCAATCGATGGGCCGGTGTCAACCTCGGTTTTGTTGCATGGGCCCGAGTGGGTCAGAGCTTCCGAAGATGCGGACCGCCGCCCCGGGAACTGCGGAGAAAATGAAACGTTCGATCTTCAACAACAACCTCAGGGAGACGGCTATGTCTGAATTTGATCGCGATCCACGCGCTCCCGGTAATCTAAACCGCATGCGACTAAACCGCTGGGCGCCGACGACGTGGATCATAGCGGGAGTGGCGGTCGTCGTGCTTCTGTTTGTCATTGCCCATAACAGCGGGCCGAGTTCGGAGATGACCGAGCATAGGGCCTCGGCGACCGATACGCCGTCGGGGACAGCACCGATGGCGCCTTCGACACCATCGGCCGCTCCGACGACTAAGCCGGCCGCTCCAGACGCAAACCCGAAGCCGTGACGAACCCGCGCGCGCCCGAGAGCGGGCGCGCGTCTATACCGGGTAGCCGGGCGATTCTCCGGCGCCTGTAGCTGCGGTCTATAGACCGCGGTCTCCCCGAGATCGGCTGTTTCTCGGCAAGGCTCGATCTCTTGACCACCGCGGACTATAGTCCGCGGCTACAGGGCAACCAGGAATCTGCCCCTAGCGCTTTCCTTCATGCGCCCTCTCCGTCGAGGAAAAGACGGTCCTCACCTCGATCCGGTTCCAGCGACGCATGCGAGGCAGTCCGCCCTCCTGAGCGGCCGAACAGCGGCCGAGGTACGTTCGTACGCGGTAACAAAGAACGGATTTAAATTCTGTCTCGGGCCACTCTTGCGATTTAATAAATTTAATGATTAAGATTTCGCGAGAAGCCACGATTTAAACGGCGGTCGTCGCGACCGCCGAGGGTCCCCTTCAGCACCACGACTTATCCCTTGTACAAAAGTAGCAATATTGCGTCGTGAAGGTTGTATGCTGTTGCGACGAATCGCAAGCAGATGGTAATTATCTGACAAAGCAAGGCCCTTGCGGAAAACCAGGGTGCGATGCGTACGGAGTGAGCGCGTAGCCAAAAATCAGGACAGTAAATGAGTGACGACCCGGCTATTTCCGTAACGCATCTTTTGGCGCTGCTCGACGCGCAACGTGAAGAAGGCAGAATGGCCAATTACATGGCAAAAGGCAGACTGTATCTTTCTTTATCTGAAGCGCAACTTGATAAGCGGTACGAAAAAATTGTTCAAATGTATTCGGAGGATGTCTCTAATCATGAAATTAGAGAGACTTACGATGACTTGTGTTGTGAGTATTCCATTCGAAATATGTCTCCCCCAGATAAGAATATTTCGACTTACTGGAATAAAATCACAGAGGCAGCTAAAATCGCCGTGGAAAAAATGAGCGACGAAGATAAAAAGCGTATTAACAGGGAAATGCTCGATGACGCGAGAGCGGTAGCCGGGCGAAAGTCTTAATTCGCGGCATACGCGAGCTGGATAAAGCCGTGGCCTTAGACCCCTATACGCTAGCGCGAGTTTTTGTGGATTATATTAAATTTGGGAACTGATTTGACCGTTCGAACTTTCTCTTTCGGACGTAGATCCCGTCGACCTGGAAAAGGTGCGCCTGAGCTGATGAGCTTCGGCAATAGGGGGGCGGCGTCGAAACAGAGGTTAGCGTCAATGTACGAGAGTAGACTGGATATGCTTGACCTAGCCGTCGCGAAAATGGCTGCAGAGAACATTCTCCTGAAGACGCTGCTCGTTCGAACGATTGCTCACGTGGCGAGCGTAAGCGGCGGGGAAGCCGAGTTGCGGGGAATGTCGGACGAAATAGCGACGGCATGCGCCACGGCGCGCCAGAGGGTCGGCGACGGCGAACAGCAGACCTTGGTTTTGGAATGGATTAGGGCGGCCGGCGATGGCATCATTTCCAATGCCTGTGCGCGTCTACACGAGAACAGAAACTGACCTTGATTCCGAATTTCTCAGCCCGTTTCGGGGAACCGTAGATCGGCCTTGCGGCTAAAAATGGCTGGAGCGGGTGAAGGGAATCGAACCCTCGTATTCAGCTTGGAAGGCTGCTGCTCTACCATTGAGCTACACCCGCGAGCGGTCGCCATATAGCTTGGCGAGTGGGCGACGGTAAAGCGCTATCACGCGTGCAAAGGGCGGGGACCGGGTCCCCGCCCTCTCGACTGAGAGTAGACTCAGCGGCATTCGTAGCAGATTCGGGCGCGTTTGGGCGGGGTTCGAGACTCGTGGATCTGATAGAGTTGGACCTCCGACGCGGCTACCCGGCCAGTCGCAGCGTTCCCGTCGAATTCATTCCAACCTGGGCACGAATTGCCGCTGCAAGCCGTGCCCGTGAACTTCCAAACCTTGCCCGTGTTGTGCATTTGGTAGAGGGCGTCGCCGCCGGCGCTTATCGAGAGCGCGGCCGCGTTGTCGTCCAGCATTTGCCAGCCGGGGCAGGACGCGCCGGCGCAGGGTGTGCCGGTGTACTTCCAAATCCTGCCGGTGTTGTGAAGTTGATAGAGGCTGTCGCCGCCCGCCGCAATCGCTAAGGCCGCTGCATTGTCGTCCAGCATCTGCCAGCCCGGGCAGGACGTGCCGGTGCAGGGCGTGCCGGTGTACTTCCAAATCTTGCCGGTGCTGTGCAACTGGTAGAGGTTGTTGCCGGCAGCCGCTATGGCGACGGTATCGCCATTGTCGTCGAGCATCTGCCAGCCTGGGCAGGACGCGCCGCTACAGGGCGTGCCGGTGTACTTCCAGATTTTGCCCGTATTGTGCAACTGATAGAGGCCACCCGTCGCTGCAGCAATCGTGACAGCGGCCGCGTTGTCATCAAGCATCACCCAGCCGGGGCAGGAATTTCCGTTGCAGACGGTTCCGTTGAAGCGCCATATCTTGCCGGTATTGTGCATTTGATAGAGATCATTTCCGGCGGCGGCAATTTGGATAGACGCAGGGTTGTCGTCGAGCATCACCCAGCCTGGGCAACCGTCGCCCGCACAGGGTGCGCCGGTTGAACGCCAAATCTTTCCAGTGCTGTGCAGTTGGTAGAGATTGGCGCCGCCAGCGGCGAAGTCTCACGCTTTGGCCATTGTCATCCAGTTGGGCCCAACCCGGACAGTTGGTAGCCGTTGTGCATCCGGCGCCGGTGGAGCGCCATATTGAATCCAGATCGGGCGTTGGTGCGATGCTTTCCGTGAACGAGATCGACGGGGAGGGTCCGCCAGCCACTACGCAAGCGCCGTTGATTGTGAGGTTGTTGGTCTCACCCGTGAAACCAGCGGTCGTGCAGGTAGGCTGGTTGGTCGTCCCATTGTTGACCTGCACCCGCACCTCGACCTTGGCGCCTCCATTGAAATTCGCCTGGCTGGAGCAGCAGTCTCCAAAGATGTTGAATTCGGCTATTGTCCAGCTCGCCGCGAGATCGAGCGTATTGTCTGGATTTGACTCCGTGAAGGCCGTGCCGCCAACCGTCATGATCGCGGTATCCTGCCCGCCGCTGACGGCCTTGGCTGTGATGCTCAGCTTTCCGAGATCGGTGATAGACTGTACCGGCACCGAGGCCGCGCTCGCGGCGTTACGCCAGCAGTCGCTTCCGAAGGTGTTCCAGCCCGAGGGGCAGGTGTGCGCATAATTGAGCAACCAGTACTGCGTGAAGATCAAACCCGAATTGGAATAGACGAACTGTTCCCATCCGGAGCAACTCGCCGGCGTAGCGGCGCCACTGCACGCAGGGGTCTTGAAGGTGTTGGTGTTGAGCTGGAGCGAGAACGAGTTCGCGGCGCCTGCCGAGCCGCCAACTTCGCTGCCAACGCCAACGACACTAGGAAAAGAGCCGATGGCGGATGAAATAGCGCCGGTCACTTGGGCTGAAAAGTCGCTGCCGTTACCCACTGTATCCGGGCTCGAGCCGCTGATTGGCAAATAGGGGCGTTCAGGCGGCGCAACGCACGGCACCTCCTGCCACTCGTTACTGGGCTCGACGGCCTTGAAACAACCCCCATTTGGCAAGGGCGCCTTCTGCACGTTTGAGTGCCACGTCTCATGAGCAGAGAGCGTGTGACTGCTCTCCACTTCCGGGGCCACGACGGTTGGCGCCGCTTGGGGTGGGCTGGTCGCGGTCAATGCGGGCTCGGCGGCCGCGTAAGACCCTAACAGTAGGAACGTGAGCATACCCGAGACGGCAAGCGGCGCGGAGGAAGTCAGTCCTTGGCCGGGCGGTAGGATAGGATGTGTCATGATCCATGCCCTTTCGTTTTGAGAACATGGCGGCGTGCGCAGGCCGCCTCAGACTATTGTCGACGAAATAAGCGCCAAACAGTGGCCTCTCTGAGGAGGCAACCAACGCAAATTTGGATTTTAGCCAACTCGGTCAGGTTGATTGCGCGCGTAACGTCAAACATTGGAAATCATGACATCCTACTTTTCTATCCATCGCCGGACAGATGTAGCGTCACGAACGCACCAACCATCGTGCGCTTGTTTGATTTTGATTACAAGCTGAGCTCAGTTCTTAAACGTAACCTATCGAAAGTTCTTCGACGTAGTTAAGTTCGTGACCAAAGTTCCGAAGCAATCGTAAGGCCTAGCAGAACCGGGCGCGCAACCCATGTGGAGAAGCGAGTTGCGGCCACAACCAAGTGGGCCAAAAAGGGCGACGGCAAGCTGCGATATCACGCCGTCAAGGGCGGCACGGGGCGCGGGCGCCCGTCCTCATCGATGGCGACAAAGGTGAAGCTCGGCGACCGTCACCTTTTCGCGCAAGTGTGTGCGGAAGCGCCGCGCCCAGGCCTCGATATGGATTTTCATCGAGGTCCGCCCGACATTTTCGACGCTCGTGTAGACGCACAACACGTCGCCGACTTTTACCGGCCGAATAAAGGTCATCGCCTCGACGGCGATGGTCACGACCCGCCCCTGCGCGCGCTCCACCGCGGCGATGCCGCCGGCCTGGTCCATCTGGCTCAGCACCCAGCCGCCAAAAATGTCGCCGTTGGCGTTGGTGTCGGCGGGCATGGCGATGAGGCGAACGGTGAGTTCGCCGTGCGGTTGGTCGTCGGACATTTCGCTCAAGCAGGGCGGGACCTTCAAACGAGGACATCGCTTAGTCTCCGCCGCGATCGCTCGGCGCGCAAGGGCGCGGAGCGTCCGCCGCCCAACGACCCTCTCCACGCCCGACAAATCGCGGCGCACTTTGGCGTGACGAGACCGATGCGCGCAAAATCGCCACAACATCGGACGCCTGCCCCTCGCCGATCTCCAGGAAAAACTGCCCGTCGCGGCGCCAGCAAGCGAACGGATCTCCGGCGCCAACGCTCGGTAAGCGTCAAGCCCGTCCGCGCCGCCATCCAGCGCCAGCCTCGGATCGTAGTCGCGCACCTCCCGATCGAGCCCGGCGATGCGCGCCGGTGCGGAATATAGGGCGGGTTGGAGACGATGACGTCAAAGCGGCCTTCAACGCCCTCGCCCCAGCATCCGACCCTGATCTCGGCCCGGCCCTCAAGCCCAAGCGCCTCGACATTCCGGCGCGCCACCGCGGCGGCGGCTTCGCTCATGTCCGATGCCGAGGCCGGTCGCCTGTCGGCCACTCGCCGAGCAGGGCGCATAGGATCGCGCCGGAGCCGACGCCGAAATCGAGGACGCGCAGATGCGTCCGCGCGTTCGCGAACGGCCTCCAGCGCGGCTTCGACGAGCGTTTCTGTGTCCGCGCGCGGATCAAGGACGGCGGGGCTTATCCGCGAAGTCCCGCGCCAAAAGCCGCGCGCCCCTTCGATCCGCGACAGCGGCTCTCCTCGCCGCGCGCCGCCGCGCGAACGCCTCCACCCGCGCCGCCGCGTCGCCGAGCGGCGCCTCCGGCGAAGTTATGAGATCCGTGGCGCGGAAATCCGGCGGCGCGCAGCAGCAACGCCGCCTCGCGTTCGGGCGCCACGACCCCCGCTGCCGCCAACCGCTCAGCGATGCGAGCCCGCGCGACGCCGAGCGGCGTCGCCGGGTCGATTTCGGCGCCAAGCCTAGGTCAGCCGGCTGCGACGCCGACGCCGATCGGACAGGAGACGCCGGTGCCGCCGAGCCCGCAATATCCGCCGGGATTTTTCGCCAGATATTGCTGGTGATAGCCTTCGGCGAAATAGAACGGCCCCGCCTTCGCGATCTCGGTGGTGATCGCGCCGAGCCCCTGCGCCTTTCAGCGCCCGGCCGTAGCGTTCGGCGGATCGCCGCGCCGCCTCGAGCTGCGCCTCGGAGCGTCGCGTAGATCGCCGAGCGATATTGGGTGCCGACGTCGTTGCCCTGGCGCATGCCCTGCGTCGGGTCGTGGCTCTCCCAGAAGATTTTCAGCAGATCGTCGTAGCTGATTACCTTGGGATCGTAGACGACCAGAACCGCCTCGGTGTGGCCGGTCTGGCCGGAGCAGGTCTCCTCGTAGGTCGGGTTGGGCGGTGAAGCCGCCGGCGTAGCCGACCGCCGTCACGTAGACGCCCTTGCCCGCCTGCCAGAACTTCCGCTCCGCGCCCCAGAAACAGCCCAGGCCGAAGATCGCTGTGCTCGGCGCCCTGCGGGATAGGGGCCTTGCAGCGGATGGCCGTTGACGTAGTGGCTGGCGGCGGTCGGGATCGGCTGGCTGCGGCCAGGAAGCGCGTCGGTCGGCTCGATCATCCGGGTTTTCTTGGTGAGAAAGTTGAACATCCCAAAACTCCTCGTTTGCCGCTATATACGCACGAAACCCGCTCCCGCGTTACCTCGCGCTTCGCCGCGGCAGCGCGATCGCGACGAGCAAGATCCCGAACACCGCGAGCGCCACAGCCGCGGGGACGTAGAGGACGTCGAGCAGCACCGGGTCCCAAAGTTTGGGGTGAATTTTCGCCGCAAGCGCCGGCAATTGCTCGAACTTCGCCGGCGCCAGCCGCGCCAGCGCCGCGCCGAGGGGCGTGATCGACAGCGTGTCGTTGGCGAGACTGCGGCGCGCCATCCATCACCGCGGCGGCGAAGGCGCCCGCCAGCGCGACAAGCCCGATCGCACGAACCAGAAACCGAAACACGCCTTTCCCCCTTCGCGTCGCAGTCCTCTAGACCGCGTCGCGTCGCGCCTCAACGCGCAATCGTGGCGGTCAACGTCGGCGGACGCTTCAGCGTCTGCAACACGACGCAGTAGCGCTCGGTCAGTTTCAATAGCGTATCCAGCTGGTCCTGCGCGGCGTCGGTATCCAGCGCAAACATCAGTCGAATGTCAGTGAAGCCGACCGGCGCCTGCTTATCGACGCCCAGCGTGCCGCGAAAATCGAGATCGCCCTCGGCGCTGACTTTGCCAGAGCGCAGCGCGATCCCCATTGAGGTCGCCACCGCCTTCAACGTGACGCCGGCGCAGGCGACCAGCGCCTCCAGCAGCATATCGCCGGAGCAAAGCTCCGCGCCGCTGCCGCCGGTCGCGGGATGCAGCCCGGCGACCGCGAGCGCCCGTCCGGTCTCCACCTTGCAGGCGATATGCGTGTCATCCAGCGCGCCTTGGGCCTTCAGCGTGATGTGCGCGGCCTGCGGCTCCTCGCGGTAGCGCGATTTGAGCGGCGTTTGCGTGGCGCGAAGTTCGTCAGCATTCATTGCAACTCCTCCTCGAGGGCTCATAACGCGGCGCGCGGCAAAAGTCCTCTTGCGGGGGATAGCGTCAGCCGATAACGCTCGGACATGCCGCGAGTTGCGTTCTATTCCGGATCGTTCGATCCGATGACTAACGGTCATCTCGACGTGATGACCCATGCCGCGGCGCTCTGCGACAAGTTGGTCGTCGGAGTGGGCACGCATGCGAGCAAATCCAGTCTTTTTTCGGTCGACGAGCGGCTGGCGATGATCCGCGAGGCGGCGGGCGAGGCGCTCGCGCGCGAAGGCTGCCAACTGGAGGCGATCGGCTTTGCAGGACTCGCGATCGAGGCGGCGCGGGCGGCAGGGGCGCGCCTCATCATCAGAGGTTTGCGCGACTCGACGGATTTCAACTACGAAATGCAGATGGCCGGCATGAACGGGGCCATGGCGCCGGAGATGCAGACCGTGTTCCTGCCGGCCTCTTCGCCGGTGAGGCCGATCACCGCGACACTGGTGCGCCAGATCGCCGCGATGGGCGGCGAGATCGCGCCGTTCGCGCCGGCGAATGTGGTGAAGGCGCTGATGGCGAAGTATGGGCGGTAAGCCGGTCCGCTAGCCGAGTGACCTGCCGCGTTTCTGGAGGTCCTTGGTTTCAAGACGCATTTTCACGCCGGCCAAGCCCCACCCGAAAATATGTCTTTGACATCATAATTTTGGCGATGCTATGTTAGCGCGATGAATTGGGCAGTGGTCTTCGACGAGGTATTCGCTGCCGAATTCGAGAGGTTCCCCAGAGACGCGCAGACGGTTTTGCTGCGCTAAATTGCGTTTGCTCGAAAATTTCGGTCCGCAGCTCGGGCGTCCGCATGTGGACACGCTGAAAGGGTCGAAACATGCAAACATGAAAGAATTGCGTTTCGATGCGGCCGGCGGCGCGTGGCGGGCAGCGTTTGCTTTCGACGCGCTCAGGCAAGCGGTCGTCCTCATCGCGGGAGACAAGTCTGGGGAAAGTCAATCGCGCTTTTACCGAACGCTGATCACCGTGGCGGACCACCGATTGGATGCGCATCTGGCCCAACAAAAGAAAGCGAAATGAAACATGGTGCGAAAACTCAACGACATCATCGCGGGGCTTCCTGTTGATCAACAGCGCGAGGTCGAGACGCAGGCGGCGCGGCTTATCGACGAGGAAATGACGCTACGCGATCTACGCAAAGCGCATGCATTGACGCAAGAACGCATGGCGGAAGCTTTGCGCATCTCGCAAGATGGCGTATCGAGGATCGAGAAACGCAGCGACTTTCTCCTGTCCACACTACGCTCCTACGTCGAGGCAATGGGCGGCAAGTTGCGTCTCGTCGCCGAGTTTCCTGATCGCAAGCCCGTCACGCTCACCAACCTCGACAGTCTGGCCGCAGCTACGAAGCCTGCGCGACGAAGCCGTAAGCCTGTCGATGACCGCGCTCCCGCTTAACGTCGCCCGATTGATTCCGCGCGCTCTCGGCTTCTGCATCCTCGCGGTCATCCTCTACGCGACGACAGCCAACGCCGACCCCAACCTTTACCGTCGCGGCGAGCCGGGCGAACCCGAGACGCTAGATCCGCAGAAGACGCAGACCGTCATCGAGGCCGATATCGTCTACGATCTGTTCGAGGGCCTTTTGACCTACGACGCCGAGGGGAAGCTCATTCCCGGCGCGGCGATTTCGTGGACGATCAGTGAAGACGGCCTGACGTACACATTCGCGCTCAGAGACGAAGTCTGGTCGAATGGAGATCCCGTCACAGCGGACGATTTCGTATTCGCCTTTCGTCGCCTCGTCGATCCCGCGACCGCCGCGCCCTACGCCAATCTCTTTTCCGTCATCAAGAACGCGGAGACCGTCAACCAAGGCCGCGCCGCCGCCAACACGCTCGGCGTCAAGCCGCTCGACGCGCATCGACTCGAAATCGATCTCGAACGACCCACGCCCTATTTCCTAGGGCTGCTCGCGCACCAGACAGCGGTTCCGATCGATCGCGCGGCGGTGGAGGCGGCGGGGCGCGATGCTTTCAAGCCGGGCAAGCTCGTCGGCAATGGCGCTTACACCTTGGTTGCCTACACGCCCAACGATCGCCTGACGCTTCAGCGAAACCCAAAATTCCATGACGCCGCCGACGTCGCGATCGAGCGCGAGGAAATACTTCCGCTGGAGGATCGCGGCGCGGCGATCCGGCGTTTCGAAGCGGCCGAGATCAATTCCTACTCCGACGCGCCGGCCGATCAGGTCGCTTATCTCAAGCAGCGCTTTGATGGCGAACTTCATCTGACGCCGTCGCTCGGAAACTACTACTACGCTTTCAACACGAAGAAGCCGCCGTTCGACGACGTGCGCGTGCGGCTGGCGCTGTCGATGACGATTGATCGCGAGTTCCTGGCGCAGACGATCTGGGGCGGATCGATGGCGCCGGCTTATGCGCTCGTCCCGCCGGGCATCGACAACTACGGGCCGCCTGTCGCGCCCGACTTCGCGAAATTGGCGCCGATCGATGCAGAGACGCGTGCGCTCGAATTGCTGCGACAGGCCGGATATGGGCCCGGCGGCAAGCCGCTCGACGTGGAGATCCGCTTCAATTCGAGCGCCAACAACCAGTCGACGGCCATCGCGATCGCTGACATGTGGAAGCCGCTTGGCGTGACGACGAGCTTCGTCAATTCCGACGCCAAGTCGCATTTTGCCTATTTGCGCGATCGCGGTGATTTCGACATTGCGCGCGCCGGCTGGCTCGCCGACTATTCCGATCCGCAGAATTTTCTGGCGCTGTGCGACAGCGCCAATGCGGCGCTCGACTATTCGCGCTGGGCGAACCCTGGGTACAATGCTTTGTTGGCTCAGGCGGAGGGCGAGCGGGATCTTCGAGTTCGCGCAGAGCTGTTGGCTGAAGCGGAAACACTGTTGCTGAAAGAGCAACCCATCGCGCCGCTGATGTATCTGGAGTCGAAGAACCTTGTGTCGCAGCGTGTCGCCGGTTGGCGACCCAACGCACTCGACCGGCATTTGACGCGGTATCTGACATTGAAGCCGTAAGGCGCTCCCCTGGGACCGCGCGCGTCCCGCGCGCTCTTCCATTGCGCCCGGCGCGCCAGCCGACAGTGCGCGCGAGACGCGCGCGGTCCCAGGGGCCCCGCGCTTTACGTTGTACGCCGCGCCAGCCGCTCGATCGCTACAAGGTAGTCCGTCCGAAACCTCGGCGCATCAACCTCCATCGCGACGCCGATGGGTCCCGTCTCACCGCGGAAGTCTGCCAGCGTCAGCCCGCGCGTCAACTCGCCGCGCGTCTCGACATCAACTGGCGCCATCCTCAAACGCACCAGGCTGGGGTCAAGCGCCACAGCCACGGCCAGCGGATCGTGCATCACCAAAACGCGCTTCCGGCCACGCCGCTCCATCAGCTCGAAATAGTGGCGCGCAGCGTCACGCAGGAAGCCCGTCAACGCCGGCCCACGCGGCGCGTCGGCTGAAGCCGTGGCTAGGCCGTCGAGGTCGGCTTCCGTCAGCAACGTCTGGCGCGTCACGTCCAGACCAACCAGGATCGCCGGCGCGGCGCCCTCTTGTGAGAACGCACGGAATGTCAAACTCGCCGCTTCAGGATCGTGCCAGATATTGAACTCCGCCGCCGCGGTCGTATTACCGCTGCAGGCAAAGGCGCCGCCCATCGCGACGAATCGCTTAAGTCGTCGTGGCAATCCGGGATCGCGGGCAATCGCCAGCGCGATGTTGGTCAGCGGCCCCGTCGCGATCAGGATCAAATTTCCCTCATGCGCGCGCGACGCCGCAAGGATCGCGTCGACGGCGTGCGGCGCATCAGGCGCCGGCGCAGGCTCGGGGAGCGTCGCATACCCGAGGCCGCTTGCGCCGTGGATATCACTGGCGTCGCGCGCGGTCTCAAGCAGCGGCGAGGCCGCGCCCGGCCAGACGGGAATGTCGGCGCGACCGGCGAGCGCCAGCACGGCGCGCGTGTTACGCGTCGCATGGTTGAGGCTCACATTGCCGGCGACCGTCGAGACGCCAACAATGTTAGCCTCCGGCGCGGCGAGCGCATAGAGCAACCCGAAAGCGTCGTCGATGCCGGTATCGACGTCAATCACCAGCGGCGTCATGGCAAACCTCCGGGTAGGGCGGCGGGGAAGAACCCCGCGCGTTCTTTGCCGCGCCAACGCGCGAGCAGCATCGCGGATACGGCTGTCAAGCCCACCGCCAAGCCGATCCAAAGGCCGAAGCCGTTGAGCGGCGTGAGAAAGCCGAGCGCCAATCCGATCGGCGCTCCGATCAACCAATAGCCGATCAGCGCCATCGCCATCGGCATGCGCGAATCGTGCGCGCCGCGCAGCATGTTGGCGAGCACGCCTTGCGCGCCGTCGACGAGTTGAAACAGCGCGGCAATGCGCACAAAGCCGAGCGCGAAGCCAAGCGTCGCGGCGTTACGCGGCGCTTCTGTGTCGATGAACGCGGAGATCAGCAGCCGTGGCGCGAGCGCCATCGCCAAGGAACAGGTCAACGCAAAGACAATCGCAAGCCCGAACGCCGTCCAACCGGCGCGCGACACCGCTGCAGGGTCCCGCGCGCCGTAGGCGTGGCCCACCCGCACCATCGCCGCCATGCCAAGCCCAAGCGGGACCATAAAGGTCATGCCGGCGATGTTAAGCGCGATGGCGTGCGCCTGGATCTGCGCGGCGCCCAGCAATCCCATCGCCAGCGCCGCGAAGCCGAACGCGCCGACCTCTGCGGCGATGAACAGGCCGATCGGCGCCCCAAGCCGCCAAAGCGCGGCGAATTCCACCGCGTCGAAGCGCCAACGGCCGAAGAACAACCGATGCGGCGCGAGTTTCGGATCAATCAGGCTGTAGGCGAGCAGCAGCGCGAACATCAGCGTCTGGGAAAATGTAGTGGCGAGCCCCGAGCCCAATACGCCGAGCGCGGGGAAGCCAAAATGACCGAACACCAGCGTGTAGTTGGTCAGCGCGTTGCAAGCGACGGCGAAAAGCCCGGCGATGAGAACGGGACCCACGCGGTTGAGCGCGGAGAGGATCGAGCGCGCGGACATGTAGAGCAGCCCGGGCGCCAGCGCCCATTGCAGGCCGTGCATGTATCGGCCAGCGAGATCCGCGATCTCGGGCGGCTCGCCGATCGCCTTCAACAGCGTCGAGACGTTCCAGAACAAAATCCAGAACGGCAGGGCGAGCAGCATCGAGGTGAGGAACGACTGATGCGCAACCTTTCGCACACCCGCCCAATCCTGCGCATTCGCCCCGACCTTCGTCGCCGCAAGCGGCGCCGCCGCGCTGACGACTCCGATGCAGAATAGCAGCAGTGGAGTGTAGACATTGAAGCCGAGCGCCGCCGCCGCCAGGGCCTCGGGCGAAAGCCGTCCCAAAAACATCAAGTCTGTCGTCACCATGAAGTTCATGGCGAGATTCGTCAGCACGATTGGCCAACTCAGAGCGAAAGTAGCAGCGATTTCATCGCGAAGCGAAGACATGAGTTTTTGAGGCCAGGGGGGCGGGGACGCCGCTTCTACCCGGTTCGTCGGTGCGGCGAAAGACACGCAGTGAGCTCAACGCAATCGAGCAAAGGACAGGCAAGCTGTCAGGATAGAGCGCGTTCCCTCCCCCCTTGCGGCGGAGGGTTAGGGAGGGGGGCGGTTCGGCTTGCACGCAGCTTCGCTGACTAGCCTGTTTGCTACAGCTATCCCGATCCCGACTCAACGAGAGAAAGGAGGACCACACGCGTCGCCGCGCTCCGTACACGCTCGCTCGTTGGTCTGCGAGCAAGCGCTCTTCAAATCTGTTGACCGGGAAACCATATAGAAGTAGTTTCCTCGTCAACTACACGGAGATGGGTGTGCCCAAGGTCGCCGAACTCGAGGCCCATATCGGCTATCGGCTACGTCAAGTGTCGAATCACGTCTCGCACAGCTTTGCGCGAAAGCTTGCAGCCGAGGACGTGACCGCCGCCGAATGGGTGCTGATGCGTATGCTCTACGACAAACCCCCGACGCCGCCGAGCCGCGTCGCCGAGGCCATGGGATTTACGCGCGGAGCGATCACCAAACTTGCCGATCGCCTCATCGCCAAGGGGCTCGTTATTCGCGAAGCCGACACACGCGATGGGCGCGCGCAGACGCTCGCCTTGACGGCGAAGGGTCGCCGAATCACGCCTAAACTCGCCGCGCTCGCGGATCAGAACGAAGCCGAATGTTTCGGTCATCTATCAAAGCAGGACGAGCGCGCCCTGCGAACGATTCTCGAAGCAATCGCCACCCAGCTCGCACTAGCCGCGGCGCCTGTCGACTGATTGCTCACCAACTGAAAGGGACATAGCCATGGATGCTTCATTGGTGGCGCTCGCCGAGCGATGTCTACGCGGCGCCGAGAACGACACGATGACGTTTCCCGAAATCGTCAAAACATTGGCGGAGGCCGGCTTTGAGGGCTACGCCGTCGATTTCCGCGCATTGACGGCGACCTACTACCTGCAAGACGGCGCCAGCGCGGTGCTCGCAGTCCACGAGGCCGCAGCCGTCGCCGCTGCCTTCGACGCGGCGCCAATCCAGGCCGCCATTCGTGAAGCGCAGTCGCTGGCGCCCGGATATTCGTACAGAGGATTTTGTCGGAAGGTCGCGACGGCGGGTTGCGCGGGTTATCTTGTATCGTTCTCAGGCCGCCGCGCGCTCTATTACGGACGCACCGCCGAAACCCACGTCGAGCTTTTCCCGAACTGAAATCGCGCTCACTCCAGTACGATCCTGACCGCCTCCGCGAGCGCGCGCCCGAGCAGCGCATGCTGATCTGCTTCGTAGTGGATGCCGTCGAGATCGGAGCAGTGGATGAACTGCCCGGCGTCAACAAAACCGATGCGTCGGCGCTCGGCCACCTCGGTGTAGGCAGCCGCGATCGCGCGCGATTTTGGCTCTGCGCCGCGGAACATATCAGCGAAGGCCGTCAGTTTGGCGATCGGCGGCGGCGCCACCAGCAGTATGCGCGGCGGCGCGCCGTTCGGGCCGACGGCCTCGGCTTGGGCCATCATGACCAGCCGTTCGGCGCCTACCGCGATCTCGGCCGCGGATACGTTGAAGCGGGCCTTCATGTCGTTACAACCGAGCGCGATGATCACAAGATCGAGTGGCGCATGGCTGCGCAGACAGGGCGGAAGATAATCGGCGCCGCACCGATCGGGTTCTAAGGGGTCAGTAAACACCGTGGTTCGACCGCCCAGTCCTTCCTCGATGACCTGGTGTTCCGGGCCGAGCGCCGCGGCCATGACGCCGGTCCAGCGCACGCCGCGTGCGTGCCGCTGACCGCCAGCGGGATCGTAGCCCCAGGTATTTGAATCGCCGAACGCTACGATGACCGACATGCGTCTCTATCTCCAAACAATCAATCACCGACGTCGCGGCGCGCTCGATTCCCGCTTCAGGAGAATTCTAAAGCTCCTTAGCCATGGCGTCGAGCGCTTGCGGCAGGCCGCGCAACGAAATCGGGAAACTGAAGGCTTGGCCGTTGGCGGCCTTCGACTCGACTTTGGCGGATTTCGCCTCCCGCCACGCGCGCTGCATTTCGCCGGGAAACATCGCTTCTGCAAAACAGCCCGCCGCGACGCATTGCTTCCAGGTCAGCTCCATCGGGTCGCCGACGTCGCCGATGTCGATTTTCGGGGCGCTGGGAAATCCGACGTTGACCGGCAACACCAGTGTGACTCGTAGTGGATCGGTTTTCTTAACGCGACCAATCGCCAGCACCGCGAGCGGCGCGGTCTGCCCCTGCGCCGTAACCGACAGCGACACCTCGCACACTCGCCGGATCTCGCCGCTCACGTTGACCCGCTGGCACCGTTCGATCCAATCGCCGAAGCTCGCGGTCGTCATCTGCGGATCGTTGGAGACCGGCGTCGGCTCCGCGGTCTCCTTCTTCGGACTCGCTTCCGGGCTCGGTTTCGGCTTGTCGGACGCGGCGAACGCGCCGACTGTCGACAGCAGGACCGCGCACGCCACAAACAACCAGCCCTTACGCACCAACATCACGGTCCCCTGTTGAAGCCCAAACGGCGCCCGCCGCAGCTATAGCATAGTCCGCCCGGCGCGGCGCGGCTGGTTGTAGCCGCGGTCGTTGACCGCGGTTGCTATGTGAGCATCGTTATCCGCGGAGGATTCGATCACGCCTTCCGCGGTCAGCGACCGCGGCTACAGGAGTGCTGTTGGCGGCAAATCGAGTTGCACTGCAATTTTGCGCATCGAACGCCTTGCCAAAAGAAATCTTGCAAGTGATCGTGCAAGTGATCGTGACTTGCGGTCGGGACCCGCTGAACCCACCAATCTTTGAGGGCTCTATGGACAACCCGTCGGGAAGCGAAGCCATAGTGATCGGCGCCGGGATGGGCGGCCTCGCCGCAGCCAAGGCGCTTTCTCGACATTTTGAACACGTCACCGTGCTCGATCGCGATACTCTGCCCGCCGAGCCGGCGCCTCGAATCGGAACGCCGCAGGCGCGGCACGCCCAAGCGTGTCAGCGAGATACATCGTTTCAACGTGCCGGAGAATGTACGGCGCCATTTCGAGCGGTTAGCGCAGTTCCCTCAAGGCGTGATCGCCGTCGCAGACGCGGTGTGTCGCTTCAATCCGCTTTACGGCCAGGGCATGAGCGTCGCCGCGATGGAGGCGTGCTTGCTCGATCAAATGCTTGAACAGCGGAAAGGGACGCCGAATCCGCTCGACGGTCTGGGGACAGCGTTCTTCCAGGAAATCCAGGCGTTGCTCGCAACGCCGTGGAGCGTCTCGGAGAGCGATTTTATTTTTCCGCAAACGCGCGGTGTACGCCCGCCGGATATCGATCGCAGGCTACAGTATGGCGCGGCCTTGCTGAAATTGGCCGCCCAGGACCCTGCGGTGCATAAGACCATGGTTGAGGTCAACTTCCTTCTAAAACCTGGGACCGCGCTGCGAGAGCCGCACATTGCAAGTCGGGTCATGGAATTGATGCAAGCCCCCGCGTGATCGCTCGCGCCTTTCCTCGCCGTTTGCGATATTGAAGCGTTCGGGCGCGTCGCGCTGGAGGCAACGTCATGACCGAGATCACCCATCACACCGTGGATGCCAACGGCATCAAGATCCACTACGCCGAAGCCGGCTCGGGTCCGCTGGTCGTGCTGTGCCATGGATGGCCCGAGTCCTGGTATTCCTGGCGTCATCAACTCAAGGCGCTGGCCGAAGCCGGCTATCGCGCCGTAGCGCCGGATATGCGGGGCTACGGCCAGACCGACCGGCCCGAGGCCGTCGATCAATACTCGATGTTTCATCTGGTTGGCGACATTGTCGGGTTGCTCGACGCGCTCGGCGCAGGGCAGGCGGTCATTGCCGGCCACGACTGGGGGGCGCCGGTCGCGTGGACCTGCGCGCAGTGGCGTCCTGATCGCTTTCGCGCGGTGATTGGCCTCAGCGTGCCCTTCAGGCCTCGCGGCCTATCTCGTCCGACGACGGTCATGCCGCAGACCGACGACGCGATTTTCTACCAGCTTTATTTCCAAAAGGAGGGGGAGGCCGAGGCCGAATTCGAGCGCGACCCCGCCGCAACGCATCGCGCGCTGCTTTTCGGCGGGTCCGGGGATGCGCCGCGGCGCAGCCCCGACGGGCCGGTCGGCATGGTTTCCCGCAAGGGTGGCGGCTTCCTTGGGGGTCGGGCGGGGCCAACGACCTTGCCGCCATGGCTGACCGAAGCCGACATCGCCTATTTCGCCGGCGAGTTCTCGCGAACCGGATTTCGAGGCGGTCTCAACTGGTATCGCAACATCGATCGCAACTGGGAATTGACCGCGCCTTTCGCTGGCCTGCAAGTCAAGGTCCCCGCGCTTTATGTCGCTGGTGATCGCGATCTCGTTGTTGCGTTTCCCGGCATGGACAAGTTGATCCCGAACTTGAAGATGTTCGTGCCCGAGCTGCGCAAGACCATCATGCTGCCGGGGTGCGGGCACTGGACTCAGCAGGAGCGCGCCCCCGAGGTCAATGCGGCGATGATCGATTTCTTGCGCTCGCTCGTTTGATTGTAGCCGCGGTCGTTGACCGCGGTTGCGCCGTGATCGAATACTTGCTGGATAGTGGCGCTCTCACGGGGACCGCGGTCAACGACCGCGGCTACAACCGGCGCCCGAAGGACCGCACGCCATGAACATCGACGATCTCATCGCCATCGACGTCCACACCCACGCGGAAGTCTCGTGCCGACAGCCGGCTGACGCTTTCTGGACGCCGTTCGAGGAGGCGGCGAGCAAATATTTCAAGGTGGGCAAACGCCCGACCATCGCCGAGACGATTGCCTATTACCGCGAGAAGAAGATCGGCCTGGTGATGTTCACCGTCGATTCCGAGTTCCAGATCGGCAATCGACGCATTCCCAACCAAGAAGTCGTCGACGCGGCCCGCGACAACGCCGACATCATGATCGCCTTCGCCTCGATCGATCCGCACAAAGGGATCATGGGCGCGCGCGAAGCTCGGGACTTGATTGAGGGCGGGATCGTCAAGGGCTTCAAGTTCCACCCGACCTGCCAGGGCTTCTTCCCCAATGATCCGATGGCCTACAAGCTCTATGAGGTCATCGCCGAGCATAAGCTGCCCGCCATCTTCCACACCGGCCATTCCGGCATGGGCACGGGCTTGCGCGGCGGCGGGGGACTGCGGCTCAAATATTCACAGCCGATTCATATCGACGACGTCGCGGTCGACTTCCCCGACATGACGATCATCATGGCGCATCCGTCCTGGCCCTGGACCGACGAAGCGCTGTCAATCGCGCTGCACAAGAGCAATGTCTACATCGACCTGTCTGGTTGGATGCCCAAATATTTTCCGCCGCAGCTGGTCCAGTACGCCAATACTCAGCTTCGCGAGAAAATGCTGTTCGGTTCCGACTTCCCGCTGATTGCGCCGGACCGGTGGCTAGCGGATTTCGAGAAGGCTGCGTTCAAGCCTGAGGTGAGGCCGCTCATCCTGAAAGAGAACGCAATCCGAGCGCTAGGACTTCGGAAAGCAGCGTAACCTTCGTGTCCTTTGTGCCTCCTTCGTGCCTTGGTGGTGAACCCTTTCACCACCAAGGCACGAAGGAGACACAAAGAGCACAAGGAAGTCAGATCAATCGATATTGCCGCGCCTTGTTGCGCAGGAACGGCAGCCCAGTCCCCATCACCTCGGCTTCGTCCTTCGCGACCGGGCGCCAGACGGAGAGCGACAGCGCCAGCTCCGGCATCATGTTGATGAAGCTCTCCATCGCCAGCCCACCCTTGAAGCCGATCGCCGCCAGCGCGGCGAAGATTTCGTCCCAGGGAATATTGCCGGCGCCCGGCGCTCCGCGGTCGCTCTCGGAGAGGTGGATATATTTGAGGTGCTCGCGCGCATCGAGAATGCCATTGGCCGCGCCCTTCTCCTCGATGTTCATATGATAGGTGTCGAGATGGACGAAGATATTGTCCGCCCCGACGCGCTCAATCATCTCGACCGCCTGCCAGCCCGTGTTGATCAGATGCGTCTCGTAACGGTTGACCGGCTCGATGCCGAGCAGCAGACCCCGAGACTTCGCATGTTTGGCCGCGGGCCCGAGCGCGCGGGCGATATTGTCGTATTCGGTCTCCGTCGGCGGAGCGCCGCTGCGCTCGCCGATGCCGCCATAGGTGACGCCGCTCAGCGCCTGCGCGCCGAGGTCGGCGGCCTTGTCGATGGCCACTTTCAGATAAGCGATCGCCCCTTGCGGGTTGTGTGAGGGCCAAACAGCCTGGGGCAGTCCGAGCGAGCACACCGCGCCGAGGTCGTACTTCTCCAGCAGCGCACGCGTGTGGGCGGCGTCGACGGCTGGCGCGTCGAGCAGGGGGATTTCGATGAAGTCCATCTCGTAGTGGACGGCGGCCGCGATGGCGCGCTCCGCTGCGCCGCGATCCCAATTCCCCGCCCACATGCTGGTGTGAACCCCAAACCCCTGCATTCGCTCCTCCGGATGGAAAGTGTCAGCGCGGCTAGCGCTATGACTAGCGGCAGGCCGGGGTCAAGACATGCTGGGTAGCGTTCTCGCAGTTGGCAGTTGAAAGCAGGCGTATTCAGTAAACTCGCGCCTCCGAAGACGAAAGGGCGGGGGCAGCGCGTTGCCAACCAAGGCCAAATGGAAGTTTGCCGCGCGTGGCGGCCTCGACGGCGCGGAATCTGTTTGGGGCAACGCGTTCACGCCGGACGGCCGTTATCTCGCCGATAGAGCACGTGAGCGCCAGCCTCACAGGGACGCAGCCGCGAAGAGATCGTGGCGGCCAAACCGACAGCGCCTTTCGACGCCAAGTTCGGCAAGTTCGTGATTGATCCAGCTTGGTTTACGAAGGCGTCTGGCTTCATTGCGCCCGCCAATATGGCGAAGGCTCGCTCGCGCCGATCTCGGCCCACCGCTGGCACGGCAGGTCAGGCGCCGCGTCGTCCAATCGCTTCTGGACTCGCAGCAGCCGCCCTTCCGACCCCATCTCGAGGCGGAAGCCGCGACTTCGCGCCAGCGCGATCATCGCTTGGTTGGTCCGCAACACATCCCCATAAAGCCATTCGATGCCATCGGCCGCCGCTCGGCTTTCGATTTCGTCGAGCAAGGCCGCGCCAACGCCGAGCCGCCGCCAATCCTCAGCAATCGACATCGAGAACTCAGCCGTACGCTCCGCACACCATAACGCCATGCGGACTTCGCCGACCACGGTCTCGCGCGTCCCCGCCGTCCAGGTGAGCAGCAACGTCTGCCGATCCCGACCATTCGCCGCCAAGGCCCGCGCTAACTCGCTCGGCGCCAACTCGTTGGCCGCGGCCAGCACGCGATTGTAGCGCGACTGCGCCGACAGCGCCCGGAAGTAGCTTTGCAAAGCCTCGCCGTCGCTGAGCCGCGCCGGACGCAGCACAAGCCCGGACCGAGGGATGCCATTCGGCCGCAGCACAGGGTCCGCAGGCTGGACGAAGAGACTTGGCGCAGGTGCAGGAAGCATCGCCGACCCTCTCAATGAGAGTTTAGCCGCCGTCAGTACGGCAGGCGTCCAGTCGGACCGCAGTAGCGTCCGCCCGATCTCGCGCTCGACACTGTCCGTGAGACGCCCGCCGGATTGCGCGAACAGCCGCGCGATCTCCTTGTCGATCTCCCGCCGCTGCTGCGCCTCGAACCCATCGTTCACGCGGCGCGCGAGCGTCTTGAGCCTGTCGCCGAGAGCCTCCGCGACAGACGCGGCTCGACCGCCATAGAGCCTGAGAACGCCGTTGTGGGTCATGCTGGCCATCGAACCAACCTCGGGGTTGACCACGGCTTAAGGTGAGATATCCTCAACCGCGCCCCTTATGTTGACGGTGCAACTGCCATTTCACAAAGGATATTGTCTCCGCTTACAGGTGAGTAAACCTCGTGCATAACGCCCCGCCCTCGCTGAACGCCCTCCACGCCTTCGAGGCCGCCGCCCGGCATCTCAGCCTGCGGAAGGCCGCGCTGGAGCTGAACGTCACGCCGGGCGCGCTCAGTCACCAGATCCGTGGGCTCGAAACCTATCTCAGCGTCAAGCTGTTCGATCGCGGCGTGCGTTCGATCGCTTTGACAGCGGCGGGAAGGTCGCTGCAGCCGGGCTTGCAGGCCGGCTTCCTGCAAATCCAAGAGGCGCTGGCGAGCCTCAACCGGCTCGCCGACCCCAGCGTGCTCGTGCTCAGCACGCCGCCCGGCTTTACCGCCAAATGGCTGGCGCCGCGGCTCTACCGCTTTTCCGAAGCCCATCCGCACATCGACGTCCGCATTTCCTCGTCGCTGAAGAGCGCCAATTTCGTCGCCGACGGCGTCGACGCCGCGGTCCGCAACCTTGCGATCGACAAGCCGCAGGACGAAGCCCTCGAGATCGAAAAACTGATCGATCTTCGCCTGACGCCCGTCTGCAGCCCGGCTTTGATCGAAAAATATGGGCCGTTCACCTCGCCGAGCCAGCTCAAGCGCGTTCCGCTGATCCACGACGGCAGCCTCACCGGTCACGCTGCCCTGCCCGCCTGGGCCGATTGGTTCGCCGCGGCCGGCGTGCGGGACGTCGACGCCCGCCGCGGCCTGCAATTCAACAGCGCCGATCACGCGCTCGACGCGACCGTCGAAGGCGCCGGCGTGTTGCTCGCCTTCGATGCGCTGGCCTACGACGATCTGCGCACCGGGCGCCTGGTCATGCCCTTCGACCTGACGCTGCCGTCGGGGCGTTGCTATGCGTTCATCTGCCTGAAACGCCGGCGCGAGGCCGCCCATGTGCAGGCGTTCCGGGGATGGATCCGGGAAGAGGCCGCCGCGCTCGGTCGCGGAGGGCGGCGATGACGGCGACATTCCCTACGATTGATAACCCTCGCCAAGCCCGATAGTCTCGCGATTTGAGCGAGGAAAACAGCATGTGGACGCGTTTTTTGCTCCCAATATTTGTTATCGCTCTGACAACGCCGGGGTACGCAGGGGATACGGCTGTTACCGACATAGCGGATGGTATTACGTCATACCGTCTAAGCGCACAGTTTTGTCATTGGCCAATTCCCGCAAAACTAAACCGCGTGCTGAATAGTGACGAAATCCATTTTACGAATAAAGATCCAGCAACATTCAATTTAGGTGTAAAAAATGCTACGGAACGATTCCGTTTGCTTACTAAATCAGACTTAAATTATTGCAAAGAAATCAAAGAGTCTCGCCAAAGCATGACAGCTTCTTTGGAAGCGCGCGCCAAATAGCGCTTCCCACTTTGGCAACTGCCGCTTTGACAAGGACATCGCCGCGCTCACGCGGACTCACTTTTCACCTACGCAGCCGCTGTTCTCGGCCTGTGTCTAGAGCCTTCCGCGGTTGAATAGAATCGTCATTGCGAGGAGCGAAGCGACGCGGCAATCCACGGCGCCGCCGCAGCGGCTCTATCCGGCAAATCGTCGATCACACGATGGATTGCTTCGCTTCGCTCGCACAATGACGGTTCTGCGTAAACGCAGAACGCTCTAGTTTAGAGGTTGATCGCCTCAGCTTGTGGTCCAAAGCGCCGGCAGGAACTCGTAGCCGGCGCCGCCCTTGACGAAGTATCCCGTCGCGGAGGACACGCTATCGTAAATCGATGAACTTTGCGCCGAGATCAATTATTTCCCTGGGTCTTTGGGATCCCAGAGCTTGGTTGGCGCGTCCTTCTCGTAGGCCATGCCGTCGGGATAAGAAATCGCCTCGAATTGAAGCCCCCACGGCGCGTTGAAATAAAGGATCGTCTGACCCGCCGCCGGTCCTTCCTTGATGGGCACCGGTCCAAAGTGCGTCCAAACCTTCTTGGCTCTGAGGTAGGCGTCGGCGGCTCTGATGTCGTCGACGTAAAAAGCGATATGGTAGCCTCCGACGTCGCTGTTCTTCGGCTGCACGACTTGCTGGTCCGGGGACTGATAGCTGAAGAGCTCGATGTTGGATCCAAAGCCACAGCGCATCATGGTGATCTGCGAAATGACGGCGCGAGGATTCACGTCCAGCACGTCTTTCATGAAGGTGCCTTTGGGGTCGGAGAACGGTCCGAAGGACATGATTTTCTGGCAACCGAGAATGTCGGTGAAGAAGCTTACCGCCTGATCCATGTCCGGGACGGTCACGCCGGTATGGTCGTGTCCGCGCATGCCCGGCAGAGTGTCGGCTCGAACCGACGAGCAGACGGCGAGCCCCAGCAAGATAGCCGACGCCGCGAAATTCAAATGCTTGCTCATGTCGTCCCCCCTTGAGCCGCCGCAACTCATGCGGCCCCGAAGCTCAATTTACAGACGTTCCCACACCTCCGGCCGCGGCGTCGAGATAATATTTTGCCCCGGGCGCGCCGCGTTCCGCAAGGCGGCCTGAAGCCTTCACGCTTCAATCAGATCGCCGAACAGCTGCCACGTCGTCCCGTCGAACTGAGCCAATTGCATCTGCCGGATTCCGCTGTAGCTTCCAGGCGTGGTCCGCAAACGCATGCCCGGTAGCAGCGTCGGCAATTCAAAGCCGTCAAGATTTGTCGCCTGTTTCAAGATATTGCCGCGCGATAGGTCGTCCCCACACTGCTTGAGGATATGCGTGAGCAACATTGCATTGCCGTATCCATATTCGGCGTTCTGGTCGATGAATACGGCGTGAAGTCATATATTTGTCGGCGAACGCCGTCCCATTGCTTGATGCCGGGATCGTCTTTCCAGCGCACATCCGTCGGATCTTTGCCCCATTGCATTGTGACGAGGCCTTTCGACTTTTCGATGCCGGCGGGCTTCAACACGGATGCGACCGACAGGCGAAACGTTGGTGAGAATGCGCGTCGCGCTTCCAGCCGAGATCGTAAGATTTGCGGATCGCCTGCGCGGCGAATTTCGGCGTCGCCGCGATCAGAAAACGTCGGCGCCGGCGCCTTGCAGCGTGACCACCTGCGAATCGATGGTCGGCTCCGATGACTTCGTAGGAGGCTTCCTTGACGATCATCTCCGGCGTGGTCGGCGCCCGAGCCCGCCTTAAGCCGATCAGATAGTCCTTGCCGAAGCCGTCGTTCTGATAGAGGACGCCGATCTTGGCGTCCGGCTTGGTCTTGCCAGAATGTGCTTGGCGAAGATGCGCGCCTCGGTCTGGTAGTTCGGGTTGAAGCCGATCGTCCAGGGAAATGCTCGGGGTCGTCGAACACGCTGGCGCCGGTGGCGACGAAAAGCTGCGGCACCTTGTTGTCGTTGAGATATTGCGCGGATCGCCAGACAGCGGCGGCGTGCCGAGCTGGTTGGAACAGGAAGGCGACCTGCTCCTGCTCGACCAGGCGGCGCATCTGCTCGACCGTCTTGGGCGGGCTGTAGCCGTCGTCGAGGCTGATCAGATTGATCTTGCGGCCGTTGACGCCGCCCTGCTCGTTGATCATCTTGAAATAGGCGGCCTCGGTCTTGCCGATCACGCCATAGGCCGAGGCCGGCCCGCTATAGGGCATGGTCTGGCCGATCTTGATCTCCGTCGTCGGTGACGCCCGGCGTGTCGGCGGCGCGAGCGGCGGCGGCGCCGAGCGCCGACGGCGGCCGCGGCGACGGCTGCAGAAACTGGCGGCGGTCGCATCATATCTCCTCAGGCTCTGCCCTTGCTTATGCGACGCGCGTCATGCGCGCGCCGTCAGCGTCAGCGACCGACAAGCCCGGCGATCCCCAGCGGCGCGACCGCCATCGATCAGATCATCAGCACGCCGTAGATGGCGCCAGGCAGCGCCTTGGCGCTCTCGCCGAAAAGGACGGTGAGCTGGTCGGCGTAATTGGGCACGAATTCGATGAACAGGGCGCCGAACAACGACGCCGCCGATCGAGGCGAGGCCGCCGACGACGATGCCGACGAGGAAGGCGAGCGACAGCGCAAGGCCGAAACTGTCGGGCGAGACGAAGCCGACCGCGATCGCGGCGAGGCCGCCCGCGACGCCGGCGTAGAGCGCGCTGATCGCCGAAGCAGGTCGGTCTTGTAGAGCGCGGCGTCGACGCCCATCGTCTCGGCGGCGATCGGATGGTCGCGGATGGCGACCATGCGCGCGGCCGACGCGGCCGCGCACGAGATTGCGGGCGACCACGAACAGCACGACGGCGACGGCGAGGCAGAGCCAGAATAAGCCATTGGTCGGTGGTCAGCGGCAGGCCGAACGGCGGCGCCGGGTTTCGGCGATTGCAGGCCCTGCGAGCCGCCGGTCCAGGCGTCGAAGCCCTTGTAGGTCGAGGATCTGCGGCGTCGCGACCGCGAGCGCGAAGGTCGCCAGCGCCAGATAGAGGCCGCCGAGGCGCAAGCGCCGGGAAGCCGAACAGGAAGCCGGCGACGAAGCAGACCGCGCCGGCGATCGGAATCGCCGCCCAATAGGGCAAGCCGAACTTGACGATCAGGATCGCCGCGCCATAGCCGCCGATCGCGAAGAACGCGCCGTGGCCGAGCGAGATCTGGCCGTTGTAGCCGGTCAGCAGGTTGAGGCCGAGCAGCGCGATCGCGTAGATCAGCACCTGCGAGAACTGGATAGAGGTGATAGCCGCTCATGCCAGCAACGGCGCGCGCAGACGACGCGAAGCGAGCCGAAGGCGCGCAGCGCTCCAGGCGAGGCGCGGCGGTGCGGCATCAGACCCTCGCCACGATGCGGCCGGCCGAACAGGCCGGAGGGCCTGGCGACCAGCACGCCGACGATGATGACCAGCGCGACCGAAAGCTTGATCTCCGTCGCCGACGACATAGGCGCCGAGCGAGGTTCTCGAGCACGCCGACGACGAAGCCGCCGAGCACCGCGCCCCAGGGATTGTCGATGCCGCCGAGCACGCGCGCCGGCGAAGGCGTAGAGCAGGATGCCGCCCATCATGTTGGGATCGAGATAGACGATCGGCGCCGCCATCATGCCGGCGACCGCGCCGATCGCGGCGGCGAGGCCCCAGCCGAGCGCCAGCATCCAGCCGACGCGGATGCCGACCAGCCGCGCCGAGACCGGGTTCTGCGCCGCGGCGCGCATCGCGAGGCCCAGCGGCGTGAAGCGGAAGAAGACGATAGACCAGCGCCAGCACGACCAACGTGACCAGCGATCGAGCCCGACTCGTGCGCCGACATGAAGACGTTGCCGAACCAGCGGCCGGCCGGGAACGGCGCTGTCGAAGCTCTGCATCGTGATAGCCGAAGAGCCAGCCGGCCAGCGCGTTGAAGATGAAGCAGCCCGATGAACACGATGACCGAGGCCAGCACCGGCGCGTGCGCGAACGGCCGCACGACGACGCGCTCGATCGACCACGCCGGCGACGAAGGACGAGCGCGACCGTCGACGGCGAACGCCGGCCAGTAGGCGCCAGCCGGTCTGGATCAGCGTCCAGGCGAAATAGGTCGAGAACATCGCCATTTCGCCCTGCGCGAAATTCATCAGTTGCGTCGCCTGGATAGATCATCACCAGCGCGAGCGCCATGATGGCGTAGACGCCGCCGAGCGCGAGGCCGGAGGCGAACTGATGCAGGAAGCTCGACCATCGGCCGCTCCTCAATAGCCGAGATAGGCGCGGCGCACGGAATCGTCGTTGCGGATCGTCGTCGGCGGCGCCGCCGATCGACGACGCGCCCGGTCTCGATCAGATAGGCGCGGTCGGCCAGGTCCAGCGCGAGATTGGCGTTCTGCTCGACGATCAGGATGCTGACGCGCTCGCTCTGGTTGATCGCGCGCAGGATGCGGAAGATGTCGGCGACGATCGAGCGGCGCGAGGCCGAACGAGGGCTCGTCGAGCAGCAGCAGGCTCGGGCGCAGCATCAGCGCGCGCGAGATCGCCAGCATCTGCTGTTCGCCGCCCGACAAGCGTGCCCGCCTGCTGGCGCGGCGCTCGGCGAGCCGCGGGAAATAGCCGAAGACCCGCTCGAAATCGGCCTGCACCGCGCGCCGGTCGCGGCGGGTATAGGCGCCGAGCCGAAGGTTCTCCTCGACGGTCAGGTCGGTGAACGTGCCGCGGCCGTCGGGCACATGCGCGACGCCGAGCCGCGCGACGTCCTCGGTCGCGCGCGCCGTCATGCGGCGCGCCGCGCGAACGTCGACTCGCCCTCGCGCCGGATCATCGCGCAGATCGCGCGCAGGGTCGTCGTCTTGCCCGCGCCGTTGGCGCCGAGCAGCGCGGTGACGCCGCCCTCCTCGACCGTCGAAATCGACGCCGTGCAGCACCTCGACGGCGCCGTAGAACGCCTCGAGGCCGCGCGCCTCCAGGATGCGCGCTCATGCCGCCGCTCCCGAGATAGGCGCGGATCGACCTCGGGATGCGCGCGCACCTCGGCGGGCGCGCCGTCGGCGATCATGCGGCCGAAATCGAGCGCCACGACCTGGTCGGAAACGCGCATGACGAGGTTCATGTGATGCTCGACCAGCAGCACGCGTCGACGCCGCGCCGGTCGCGGATCGCCTGGATCTCGCTCGCCAGCGCGTCGACCTCTTCGTGGTTGAGCCCGCCGGCCGGCTCGTCGAGCAGCAGCAGCTTGGGCTCGCTGGCGAGGGCGCGCGCCGAGTTCGACGCGCTTTTGCGACGCCGAACGGCAGGTCGCCGACCAGCCGATCGGCGACGGCGCCGAGGCCGAATTCCTCGACCAGCGCGTCGCCCGCTCGGCGATCCGCGCTCCTCGCGCGCGCGCGAGCGGCAGCGACAGCGCATTGGCCAGAAAGCCGCCGCGCGCGAGCGCGTGCGCGCCGACCATGACGTTCTCGCGCACGGTCATGGTGCCGAACAGCGCGAGGTTCTGAAACGTGCGGGCGATGCCCGAGCGCGGCGATCTCGTGCCGGCGGCACGCTCGAGCAGCGGCGGCCCTCGAACGAGATCGACGCCGGCGATCGGGATCGTAGAGCCGCGAAATGCAATTGAACAGCGTGGTCTTGCCGGCGCCGTTCGGGCCGATCAGGCCGCAAATCTGTCGCGGGCCACCTCAAATCGCACGCCGCTAAGCGCAGTGACGCCGCCGAAGCGCACCGTCACCCCGTCGACGCTCAGCAGAGCGTAGGAGCGCGTGCTCCGGCCTTGCGCCGTTCGCAGACGGGTACGTCTCGAGCGTCATCGCTCCCTTTGTCGGCTTTTATTTTCGTCATTGTGACGTATTTTGTGGGCTTGTCACGCCCTTTTCCAAGCGGCCGGTTCGGGTGCGACAAGCGGAAAAGGCGCAATCGTATTGTCCCCGTAGCGCTCCCTAACTGGGGCTCGATCCCGCACTGGTCGCGAGTGCTGGTCCGTGGCTCAAAGACGTATTTGACGGGGCTCTACGCCAGTTTCTCCCGTCCGCGCCGATCTCATGTGTTGCGCGGGAGTGGATTTCCGATGCCCAACCTTTCGCCGGCGGGAACCAACAAACGATAGCTTCCGCGTACTCATCGCGAAACTCTGTGCTTGGACGCCGCGTAAGATTGACCTCGGACGTCTAATTTAAGTCTTTTATTAGCCGTAGATTTAGTGTCGCTTTTACATGCTTGATACTTTTACATACTTGATACGAGGACTATAGCGCGGGTGCTCACGTCAAGGAGGCGCACTTGGCTGCGCGAGCGTTCTGCCAAGGATTGCGGGCTGGAAGCAGCCCCACTTGGGCCCATCGGTTCGACGTTAAAGTTTGACAGAGTGACACCAGATACCACTTAGCGCGTTGAAATCGCCTGGTCGCGTCCTGTCCCTGCGCACGCTGCCCAGCCCTCCTTGCCATTCCCCCCAAATTCCGCTAACGCCCCGCCCATTCCACAGGCGGAGTTTCGCGGGCCCTGCTTCAAGGGTTCGCTCCGGTGGCGAGGCTTCCGCCTCGCAACATGCTCCGCCGAGGTTCAACCGGAAAGGAACTTTACGCAGTGGCTCTGCCTGACTTCTCTATGCGCCAACTCCTCGAAGCCGGCGCGCATTTCGGCCATCAGTCGCATCGCTGGAACCCGAAAATGGCCCCCTACATCTATGGGGCCCGCAACTCCATCCACATCATCGACCTCGCCCAGACCGTGCCGCTGATGCACCAGGCGCTGAAGGTCGTCTCGGACGCCGTCTCCAAGGGCGGGCGGGTGCTGTTCGTCGGCACCAAGCGGCAGGCGGCCGACGAGGTCTCCGCCGCGGCCAAGCGCTGCGCCCAGTATTTCGTCAATTCCCGCTGGCTCGGCGGCACGCTGACCAACTGGAAGACCATCTCCGCCTCGATCTCGCGGCTGCGCAAGCTCGACGAGATGCTGGCCGAAGGCGCCAAGGGCCTCACCAAGAAAGAGCGCCTGATGCTGACCCGCGAGAAGGACAAGCTCGAGAAGGCGCTCGGCGGCATCAAGGACATGGGCGGCGTGCCGGACATCGTGTTCGTCATCGACACCAACAAGGAGGCGCTCGCCATCAAGGAGGCGAACCGGCTCAAGATCCCGGTGATCGCGATCCTCGACACCAACTCCGATCCGGACGGCGTCGCGCATCCGATCCCCGCCAACGACGACGCCAGCCGCGCCATCCAGCTCTATTGCGATCTCGTCGCCAAGGCGGCGATCGACGGCATCTCGCGCAGCCAGGGTCTGGCCGGCGAGGACGTCGGCGCGTCCGTGGCGCCGGTCGCCGAAGCCGCTGCCGGAGCCGGAGGCCGCCGCGCCCGAGGAGACGACCGAGCAGTACGAGCTTGCTCGCCGCGCCGCGCGGCGCGCCGGACGATCTCGCCAAGCTGACCGGCGTCGGCCCGCAGATCGTCAAGAAGCTCAACGAGCACGGCGTGTTCCACTACTGGCAGCTCGCCGCGATGAACGCCGACGAGGCGGCGAAGCTCGACGCCGATCTGCGCTTCAACGGCCGCATCACCCGCGACAAGTGGTCCGATCAGGCCAAGGCGCTGATCGCGGCGGAGTAACGCATCGCCGGCAGTCCCGCGCGAACCTGCGGACGATCGCAGCGAGGCTCACACGATCGTGCGCTTCAGCGCTGTTGGCCGCCGCTGGATTGCTTCCGCGCTCGCATGAGGGATGACCGTTTATGACTCGAAGGAAACGACGATGGCTGAGATCACCGCCGCGCTGGTGAAGGACCTGCGCGAAAAGACCGGCGCGGGCATGATGGATTGCAAGAACGCGCTCAGCGAGACCGAGCGGCGACATCGAGGCCGCCATCGACTGGCTGCGCAAGAAGGGCCTCGCCAAGGCCGCCAAGAAGAGCGGCCGCGTCGCCGCCGAGGGCCTGGTCGGCGTCGCCGTGCAGGCGAACCTCGGCGTCGTCGTCGAAGTGAACTCCGAGACCGACTTCGTCGCCCGCAACGACGATTTCCAGTCGCTGGTGCGCGGCGTCGCTCGCCGTGACGCTGGACAATGCGCCGAACGTCGACGTCGAGAAGATCAAGGGCGCGCATTACCCCGGCGGCGGCACGGTGGCGGACGCGATCGCCAACTGCGATCGCCACCATCGGCGAGAACATCTCGCTGCGCCGCGTCGCCGCGCTGCATGTGCATGACGGCGCGGTCGGCCACTACGTCCACGGCCAGATCGCCGACGGGCTCGGCCGCATCGGCGTGCTGGTCGCGCTGGAGTCGAAGGGCGACGCGGCCGCGCTGGCCGCGCTCGGCAAGCAGATCGCCATGCATATCGCGGCGGCGAGCCCTCACGCCGTCGACGCCAGCGGCCTCGATCCGGCGACGCTCGAGCGCGAAAAGAAGGTGCTGGCCGAGAAGAACGCCGGCAAGAAGCCGGAGGTGCTCGCCAAGATCGTCGAGTCCGGGCCTGAAGACCTATTACAAGGAAGTCTGCCTCGTCGATCAGGCCTACGTCATCGATCCCGCGAAGTCGGTCGCGCAGGCGGTGAAGGAGGCGGAGAAGACGGTTGGCGCGCCGATCGCGATCAAAGCATTTCATCGTTATCAACTCGGCGACGGCATAGAAAAGCCCGCCGAAGAGGCGTAAACGCGGCGCGAACTCGGGCGGCCCACGGGCCGCCTTTTTCGTATCCGGAGCACGCCCATGGCCGATGGAAAACCGCTTTTCAATCGCGTCGTGGTCAAGCTTTCCGGCGAAGCGCTGATGGGCGATGAAACCCACGGCCTGCACACGCCGACGCTGCATCGCTTCGCCGAAGACCTGAAGGCGGCGGCGGGGCTCGGCGTGCAGGTCGCCGTGGTGATCGGCGGCGGCAATTTTTTCCGCGGGCTGCAGGGCGCCGAGAAGGGCATCGAGCGGGCGCGGGCCGATTCGATCGGCATGCTGGCGACGGTGATGAACGCGCTCGCCATGGAAGGCGCGCTGGAGGAGATCGGCCAGCCGGCGCGGGTGCTGTCGGCGGTGGCGATGCCCTCGCAGTGCCAGCCCTATTCGCGCCAGGCGGCGCTGGCGCATCTGGTCAAGCGGCGGGTGATCCTGCTGGCGGGCGGGACGGGCAACCCGTTCTTCACCACGGACACCGGGGCGGCGCTGCGCGCGGCGGAGCTTTCGTGCGACGCGGTGATGAAGGCGACCAACGTCGACGGGGTCTATACCGACGACCCGAAGAAGAACCCGGACGCCCGCCGCTACGAGCGGCTGACCCACGACGAGGCGATCCAGCGCAATCTGCAGGTGATGGACACGGCGGCGTTCGCGCTGACGCGGGATAACAGGATTCCGATCGTGGTGTTCTCGGTGCACGAGCCGGGGGCGATCGAGGCGGCGCTGCTGGGGCGCGGGCGGGCGACTTACGTGATGCCGTGAGAGCGGTGGTTGCTCGCGGAGCGTCGGCGTCCACGCCGACGACGGTGAGCGCCTCGGGAAGGACGTCGGCCTGGAGGCCGACGCTCCGATTTGCGCGGAGCCTTGTCCAAGACATCTCTTGGCGGTTTTGAGGTTTTTCAAGGCGTTGCGATGGCGGCGCCGGGGGGCGCGTGCTCGGAAAGGCCCGGAATCCGCCGGTCGGTTCTGAAAATCTCGTCGATTGGCAGCATCTTCCCGAGGGTACATCGGAAATTCCGAAATTTCAAGCTTCTGCCAGCGTGATTGTGACACGCCCCTGGGGTGTGCTTACTTTTGCCCTGCTCAGTTGCTTGGCAAGTCGATCGGGCATTCAGATCATTTGGGCGGAGTGTGGTATCATTGGCCATGAGCAGAACTTTATCCTACCCCTTGCGGATCAATCATGAGGCCGCGGGCTTTCGCGGGCTTTACGGGGACAGCTTTACGGGGACATGATACCAATAGCATATTTGAATTGCGATAAATCTTCAGTCTATTAGAGGCGCTATTTGTGCAATCGTCATGTCCCCATAGACCAACTTGCGGAAAATCATCTTTCACGCAAGCACCGGGATAGACGCCAGCTTGGAGGCCGACGCTCTGAAGCGCCCGGCGCCTTGTCCAAGATTTGATCTGCCTTCAGCCGCAATTCACGCCGAGATCCCTTTTCCACGGCGCTTGCTGGGTTCAGCGCGCACGCTTGACCTGTGCCCGCTTCTCGACGGAAAACACGTTCGCCTGGCTGCGCCGCCATCGGATGGCGGTCGCCACCGATTTTCACTAACCCTTAGCGTGAGGTGGTGGAACGTCGCGCCCTGGCTCGGTTCCTTGGAGGTGAACGTGGCTCTCACGCATTTGAGATTTCTCATCGGCTTGCTGGTTCTCAGCGTACCCACTTTTGCGCAGGCCGGCTGTTTCAAGACTGTCCGTGAGGTCAAAGCGAATAATGTGAAAACACGATGGAAGGAGACAACGGAGAACGACGGTAAGCCAATGACCATTTCCATTGCTAACGGGGATGGCGGCCTTGTCTATACGGCTCGAAAAGCCGACCAGCTGTGGTTGAATGGCAATATATCCGTCTGCCGTTCGGGGGGCGGTATATCGATCACCATGAGGGATACGAAAACGACGGCAAATGTTCCGATGTTAGCTCGGATGGGGTTTCCTCATACACAGTCGGCCCAAATTGTGGGGAATGAGATTAAGTTGGCGGGAGGCGGATGGACGGGCACCTTTGTTGGTCAGTGAAACTTGCGGGCTTCGGTCGGCAACTGAGGCCGGCCGCCACGAAGCGGGCGTCCGCCAAAGGCTCGCCGGATAGAGTTGCCAAACGAAGAACGGCAGGCTGACGACGACGATCGGGGCGAAGAAGACGAATATCAGCCACCAAACGCCGGTGGCGTCGATCCTCGGCGGGGTTCAACGCTCCGCAAATACGCCCGGGCAACCACATCGGGGCATGACAGGAGAGATGATATCATGTCCTCGTAACCCCCGGCTCCAACTCAACCTCCCGTAGATGCCAACAGGATCTCGTTAGGGTCCCAGGCAAGTCGCGCGGCGACCGAAACGCAATCCATTTACGGATGTGAAATATGATGCTGGGTGAGACTTTGAGAAGGCGTTTGCGATGGCCAAGTTGAGCAGTATCGTATTTTTGGGCGGCGTGGCGCTGTTCGCGGCTTGGCGCATGCAGGTCGCGAGCCAGGAATTTGCCGATGTCCGTGAGCACATCGTCGCCGATTACAAACTGAACGCACAACAGACGGAGGTCTACGACGGCTGTCTCGTCTCGCTGAAGGACAAGAAGCTCAAAAATGGCGGCGTCACAGAGAATTTCTGCGGCTGCCTGGCTAAGTCGGTGATGAACGATTACGGAAAAGCGCAGCCCACGATCGAGGCCATCCGCAGGCTCGCCGACGTGGCCGTCGGCGCCGCTCCGCTGTCGACCAGGAGCGACGCCGGCCCGCGCGACGTCAGTTACCTCGTCGCCCTGACCCGGACCGAACAGGCCATGCGAAGCTGCGCCGACGACCAGCGCTCAACCTTCGCCTCGAAGGCCGAGATCCAAGCTTGGTGCGCCGCCAAGTCCGAACGCGCGACAGACCGCAACTGTACGGCGAAGAACGAATAGCGCGCCATTGCGCGGCCGCATGCGCGGACTCTATTTAGAGGGAATACGGAGGCATGATACTAAACTGCATGAAGTGAAACCATGAAGAACCTGCTCGATATAGCCGGACGGTCCGCGGTTGTATCCTTTCTCGGCTAAGATACGTCACAAGACATTCAAGCCGTCATTGCGAGCCAAGCGAAGCAATCCACGGTTCCGCCGCAGCGGCTCTATCCGAAAAAGCTTCGATCTCTCGGAGATGGATTGCTTCGCTTCGCTCGCAATGACGGCGTTACAGGGACATGAAACGCACGTTTACTGCCTGCGCATGTGCTCAGCAAACCGATCCGCCACAAATCCGGATTTCTGAATGCCGCAGAACATCTACGATCGCCCGGATTTCTTCGACGCCTACAGCCGCCTGCGTCGTTCGGTCGAGGGCTTGGACGGCGCCGCGGAATGGCCGGCGATGCGCGCGCTGTTGCCGGACCTGCGCGGGCTCGACATCGTCGATCTTGGCTGCGGCTATGGTTGGTTTTGTCGCTGGGCGCGCGAACAGGGCGCGGCGCGCGTTCTTGGGCTCGACGTGTCGGAGAAGATGTTGGAGCGGGCGAAATCCGATCGCGCCGATCGGACAATCGTCTACCAGCGCACCGACCTCGAGCAACTGACGCTTCCCGAAGCGCGGTTCGACTTGGCCTATAGTTCGCTGGCGCTGCATTATGTGGAGGACATCGCGCGCCTGTTCGCCGAGATCCGCCGCGCGCTGCGGCCCGCCGGGTGCTTGGTGTTCTCGATCGAACATCCGATTTACACGGCGCCGCTTCGGCAGGGCTGGGCGACCGCCGCCGACGGGCGGAGAACCTGGCCGATCGACAGCTATTTCGTCGAGGGGCCGCGCACCACCGATTGGCTCGCGGAGGGCGTGGTGAAACAGCACCGCACCCTCGGCGCCACTTTCAGGCGCCTGATCGAGGCGGGATTCGCTGTCGACCATCTCGAGGAATTCTGCCCGACGCGCGATCAGATCGCGTCGAGCCCCGACATGGCCGAGGAAATCGACCGGCCAATGTTCCTGTTGGTGCGCGCGAAGTGTTGATTTGCGCGCGGACGCCGGCCGCGGCGGCCATTCGCGGAAGGTCGGCGTCCACGCCGACCCGGCGGCGCAGCTTCGTCGGCCTGGAGGCCGACGCTCCGATGCCTTCGGAAAAAATTCTACTGCCGGCGCCCCACTTAGCGGGTAAGCTCGCGAGCCACGCGGCCGTGCGAGGTCGGCGGGAACGCCGACCCTCCGGCGGTCAGGCTCACAGCAAAAACTACGACATCTTGAAAGGCCAGTAGATGGAATATCGACGTTTGGGCGCTTCGGGCTTCAAGGTCCCGGTCTTCACCTTCGGGACCGGGACGTTCGGCGGCAAAGGCGAGTTCTTCCAGGCCTGGGGAGGCATGCAGGTCGAGGCGGCGACCCGCATGGTCGACGTCTGCCTCGATGCGGGCGTCACGATGTTCGACAGCGCCGACATCTATTCGAGCGGCGAGTCGGAGACCGTGCTCGGCGGGGCGATCAAGGGGCGGCGCGACAAGGTGCTGATCTCAACCAAGGCGACGTTTCGGGCGGGCGAAGGGCCGAATGACGTCGGCTCTTCGCGCTTCCATCTCATCCAGGCGGTGGAGGGATCGCTGAAGCGCCTGCAAACCGATTACATCGACCTCTATCAGTTGCATGGCTTCGACGCGCAAACCCCGGCCGAGGAGGTGATGAGCACGCTCGACGATCTCGTGCGCGCCGGAAAGATCCGCTACATCGGCGTCTCCAATTTCTCCGGCTGGCATCTGATGAAGTCGCTCGCCGTCGCCGACCGCTACGGCTACTCGCGCTACGTCGCCAACCAGACCTATTATTCGCTGATTGGACGTCAGTACGAGTGGGAGTTGATGCCGCTCGGGTTGGATCAGGGCGTCGGCGCGGTTGTCTGGAGCCCGCTGGGCTGGGGACGGCTGACGGGAAAGATCAGACGCAACGCCCCGCTGCCCGAGACGAGCCGTCTGCACAAGACGGCGGCGATGGGGCCGCAGATGAGCGACGAATATCTCTATAAGGTCGTCGACGCGCTCGATGCGGTCGCGGCCGAGACGGGCAAGAGCGTGCCGCAGATCGCGCTCAACTGGCTGTTGCAGCGTCCGACGGTTTCGACGGTGATCATCGGCGCGCGCGACGAGAAGCAATTGCGCGACAATCTGGGCGCGCTCGGTTGGTCGCTGACCAAGGAGCAGATCGCCAAGCTCGACGCGGCGAGCGAAGAGCCGCTCGCCTACCCCTACTGGCATCAGCGGTCGTTTACCGAGCGCAACCCGCCGCCGGTTCCGGTCGCGGCGGCGTGAGCGCGCGGCGCCTGTAGCCGCGGTCGTTGACCCATAGGCGCTAATTTATAGATTGCCGATTTATTTCAAAGGTTTGATGTCATCCCCGCGAAAGCGGGGATCCAGGGGCTACCGCACCTCGTGTGGCCAACACGTTGAAGCGCACGTCGTGGGGCCCTGGATCCCCGCTTTCGCGGGGATGACATGCTGGCAAGTTATTCAATATTATCGGAAATTGCCCTAGGTTAGCGCCTATGGGTCGTTGACCGCGGTGGTTGTGAGATCGCGCCTCGCTGAGGAAGGGACGATCACGGAGAGACCGCGGTCAACGACCGCGGCTACAGGCGCGCGGCGCTTCGCTGAAGCCGCGCCGCCAATCTCGGCCCGGCAAAATCCAGGAAACTGCGTAGCTTCAGCGGCGTCGGTCCGCGCCCGTCAAACAACAGATGCACCGGTATCGGCGGCGGCTCGAACTCCGAGAGCACGCGCGCGAGCTTTCCCTCCGCTAGCGCCTCCGCCGCTTGGTAGGAGAGAATGCGCGTGATCCCCACCCCCGCCACCGCCGCATCGAGCGCCGCCTCGGCGCCGTTGACCGTCAGCCGTGGCCGCGCGTCGACGACGCGATCGCCGCCGAACCGCCAGGGCAAGGCGGCGCCGGGCGCGTCGTAGACGATCAGCGCGTGGCTGTGCAGGTCCTCCGGCGCGGCGGGGGCGCCTGCGTGGGCGAGATAGGCGGGGCTGGCGCAGAGGATGCGGCGCACCTCGCCGAGCCGGCTCGCGGTCAGCGCGCTGTCGGCCAGTGCGCCGAGCCGGATGGCGACGTCGATATGCGCCTCGACGAGGTCGGCGTTGCGGTCGCTCAGCACCAGCCGGACGCGGATCTCCGGGAACGCCGCCAGAAACTCGGCGAGCACCGGCACGACCTGCAGGCGGCCCATCACGATCGGCGCGGTGATGACGAGTTCGCCTCGCGGCGTTTGGAATTCGCCCGCCGCGGCGCGCTCGGCCTCTTCGACTTGCTCCAGGATGCGCCGGCTGGCGCGGACGTAGGCCTCGCCGGCCTCGGTCAGCGCCAGCCGCCGCGTCGAGCGGGTGAGCAGCTTGGCGCCGAGATGGGCCTCCAGGTCGGCGATCTTGCGGCTGACGCTTGGCAGCGGCGCGCGCAGCGTCTTCGCGGCGGCGGTGAGGCTGCCGGCCTCCGCGACGCGCACCAGGATCGCCATGCTGTCGAGCCGGTCCATGTTTCTTTCAAAATCTGGAAGGATCAATTCCAAACATAGGGGATTATTCGAAAACGCGATAGCGGGTACATGTCGGTTATTCCCGAGCGGACAGCGCCTCGCGCGGCTCCCCGGAACGCTGAAATTCGTTTACGCTTCGATCATCCGCCCTGAAAGGAAACGCTATGGCCGCCTCGACCCCGTCCGGCATCGAAATCCGCGCCAAGAACACCGCGCGTCTCGACGAAATCCTGAGCCCCGCCGCGCTCGCTTTCGTTGGCGAATTGCATCGCCGTTTCGATGCGCGGCGGCTGGAGTTGCTGGCGGCGCGCGCGACGCGGCAGAAGACATTCGACGCGGGCGCAACGCCCGACTTTCTGGCGGAGACCAAGGCGATCCGCGAGGGCGATTGGAAGGTCGCGCCGGTCCCGGCGGATCTGCAGAACCGGCGCGTCGAGATCACCGGCCCGGTCGATCGCAAGATGATCGTCAACGCGCTGAACTCCGGCGCCAAGGTGTTCATGGCCGATTTCGAAGACGCGTCCTCGCCGGCCTTCGCCAACATGATTGAAGGCCAGGCCAACCTGAAGGATCTTTGGGCGGGGACGATCGCCTTTACCGACGAGCGGACCGGCAAGCATTACGCGGTCAAGTCCGAGCGCGCGGCGCTGATGGTGCGGCCGCGCGGCTGGCATCTGAACGAGCGGCATGTGCTGGTTGATGGCCAGGAAATGTCCGGCGCGCTGTTTGATTTCGGCCTCTATGTGTTTCATTGCGCGAAGGCGCAGGCCGCGACGGGTTCGACGCCGGCGTTCTATCTGCCGAAGTTGGAGAGCCATCTCGAGGCGCGGCTGTGGAACGAGGCGTTCGCCTACGCTGAGGACAAGCTCGGCTTTCCGGTCGGAGCGTTCAAGGCGACGATCCTGATCGAGACGTTGCCCGCGGCCTTTGAGATGGACGAGATTCTCTATGAGCTGAAGGACCATATCGTCGGCCTCAACTGCGGGCGCTGGGACTACATCTTCTCGTTCATCAAGCGGCTGGCGAAGAACCCGAAGTTCTTGACGCCGGATCGCTCGGTGATGACGATGGGCAAGGCGTTCCTCAGCGCCTATTCGCTGCTTGCTGATCAAGACCTGCCACCGCCGCGGCGCCTTCGCAATGGGCGGCATGGCCGCGCAGATCCCGATCAAGGGCGATCCGAGCGCCAACGAAGCGGCCTTCGCCAAGGTGCGCGTCGACAAGGAGCGCGAGGCGGGCAACGGTCATGATGGCACCTGGGTCGCGCATCCTGATCTGGTGCCGGTCGCGATGCAGGTGTTTGATCGGTTGATGCCGGAGCCCAATCAGCTCGGCAAACTGCGTCAGGACGTGAACGTTACCGCCGCCGACCTGCTGCAGGTGCACGAGGGCGAGCGGACAGAGGCGGGCTTGCGCGAAAATATCCGCGTCGGCGTCCAATATATCGAAGCGTGGCTGCGCGGCCGCGGCGCGGTGCCGCTGTACAATCTGATGGAGGACGCCGCCACCGCCGAGATTTCGCGCGCGCAGATCTGGCAGTGGTTGCAGCATCAGGCAAAGCTGGCAGACGGCCGCGTTGTGACGCCGGCGCTATTCCAGGCGACGCTGGACGACGAGATGGCGAATGTGCGCAAGGCGGTTGGCGAGGCAGCGTTCACTGGCGGGCGGTTCAAGGAGGCGATTGATCTGTTCGCCAGCATGTCGCTGAGCGATACATTCGCGGAATTCTTGACCCTGCCGGCTTATCAGCTCATCGACTGACCCAGGTCGCGGCTGCTGCGTTCACGCCTTGCAGGAGAACGATAGCCGCAGCGTTTTGGCGGTCTTGTTGGCATGGACGTCCACCTGCAAAGGCATGCAGGTGGCGTTCTCCAAGAGAAAGGCCTTGTGCTGAATGCCGTCGGCCCCGAAGACGAAATTGGTGAAACCCTTGTGCGTGACGACCTGTTGTCCGGAATGGTCGGTCTGCGTCACGTCGACGGTGGCGGTCGCGTATTTGGGAGCTGAGTTCTTGTCTCCGCTGAAGGTAAGGTCGATCAGAATCGCGCTCGCCAACTGATGATCGGGACCATCGCCCTTTGCCAGATTTTGCAGCGAGGCGCCTTGTGCGAGCGGCTCGGAGAACTTGCCGCTGGCCTCCAGATAGAGACTGGCGTTGATGCCGACAATTTTCAGATCCGCGGCTTGCGCCGCTGATCCGGCTAACCCAAACAGAGCCGCCGCGATCCAACCGATACGCATTTTTCCCCCAGGCTAAGAGCGCTCCCTCGTCATTGCGAGCGAAGCGAAGCAATCCATGTTTCGGCGATGCCCGGTGTGCGGCGGTCGACGCAGAACGTTCGGCAACAGAATGGCGATGTCTCCTGCGCCCCACGCGCTGGATGGCTTCGCTTCGCTCGCAATGACGGCTCCAGTTGATCGCACAAAAAAACCCGGCCGCTCATCGCGGCCGGGTCTTTCACTTAGCAACCGTTCAAACTCAGTTCCGGCGATCGCCGAACATCATGAGCAGGAACTGGAACATGTTGATGAAGTCCAGATAGAGCGTTAGCGCGCCGAAGATCGACCGTTTCGCCACCGCTTCACCCGAACCACCCGCGTAGTAGTTGGCCTTGATCGACTGGGTGTCCCACGCGGTCAGGCCGGCGAAGATCACGATGCCGACGACCGAGATCGCCCACTGCAAACCGGAGGAATGCAGGAAGATGTTGACCAGCGAGGCGATGATCAGGCCGAACAGACCCATCACCATGAACGCGCCCATCGCCGACAGATCGCGCCGGGTCGTGTAGCCGTAGAGGCTGAGCGCGCCGAAGGCGGCGGCGGTCTCGAAGAACACGAGCGCGACCGACGCGTGCGTGTAGACGAGGAATATCGCCGACATCGACAAGCCCATCAGGGCGGCGAAGACCAGGAAGGTCAGGCGCGCGGCGCTTGCCGACATCCGGTCGCGTCCGGCCGAGAGACCGAACACCACGAGAAGCGGGGCGAAGATGATCACCCAGCGCAACGCCGATGCGTAGATGGCCGTGCCGAAATCCGTCAGGCCGATGATGTGGCCGGTGGCGCTCTCCACCACCGCCGCCTTGTAGGCGAAGAAGGCGACGAGCCCGGTCACGCCGAGTCCCAGGGTCATGTAGTTGTAGACGCCCAGCATATAGGCGCGCAGACCCTGGTCGATCGCGCCGGTTCCGGACCGGGCGACGCCAGCGCCGTAACGCGCTGACGTGAAGCGGTCATAGTCGGACATGGAAACCTCTCGAGTGCGAGCACGGCGACGCGCAACAGCGCGCGCGCCTTACCCAGGGGGTAATATGAAGCTATGCCGCGTCGCGCGCAAGGAGGCCCTGCATTACAACGCTGTCATCTTGTTTAACATCACTTGGTTTTGCCGTCCGGACCGAAGGTCGAGAGATAGGCGATGACGTTGGCGCGGTCTTTGTCGCTCGGCAGGCCGGGGAAAGCCATCTTGGTGCCGGGCACCTTGGCCTTGGGGTCTGTCAGGTAGACGTCGAGGGTAGCGGCGTCCCAGGTGATGCCCGACGACTTGTTGGCATCCGAATAATTGTAACCTTCGTAGGTGCCCGCCTTACGCCCGATAATGCCGTTCAACACAGGGCCGACCGCGTTTTTCGCGCCCTCGCCGACGTTGTGGCAGGCGTGACATTTCTTGAACACCTGCTTGCCGGCGTCCGCGTCGCCGTCGGCGCGCGCACTGGCGCTGCCAAGTGCGACGGCGAATAAGGCCGCGCTGAGAATGAGCTTCACCCAGTTCCTCCGTCATCTGTTCAGTCGACCCTGGCGGGTTGGGCGTGGGTATCATGCGGGCTGCAAAGCGGAAAGCCTACTTTCAGCTGGGCCCCGTAGCCGGGGCATATTCCTGGGCGGCGCCGCCTGTAGACGCCGTCGCGGACCGCGTTCGTGGGTTTAGGCGCCTAATTCTGCAAACGTTTCCAAGCCGATCCACCGCGGTCAGCGACCCATAGGCGCTAACTTATAGATTGCCGACTTATTTCAAAGGTTTGATGTCATCCCCGCGAAAGCGGGGATCCAGGGGCTACCGCACCTCGTGTGGCCAACACGTTGAAGCGCACGTCGTGTGGCCCCTGGATCCCCGCTTTCGCGGGGATGACATGCTGACAAGTTATTGAATATTCTAGGAAATTTGTACTAGATTAGCGCATATGGGTCAGCGACCGCGGCTACAGGGGCGGGCGGGCATCTGCCGCGGTTACTCGACCTGTGGAGCGGCGGCCTCCAGGCCGCCGTGCTTCAGGACAGCGGCCGAAGTTGTCGGCGGCGTGGACACCGCCGCTCCGGCTGGTCTCGCGCTGCGGCGCCGGCTATGGAGGTCCTCGGAGGTCGGGAAAAGCATGGAGCGTGAAGAAACCCAATTCGGCGATCGCCGGGTGCGGCTTGAGGCCAAGCAAGGTCTCGTCGACGACGTGTTCCACAAGGTCGCCGACCGCTATGACCTGATGAACGACCTCATGTCGGGGGGATTGCATCGGCTTTGGAAAGACATGCTGGTCGCCAAGGTCGCGCCGCCGCGTCATCGCGCCTACCATCATCTCGACGTCGCCGGCGGCACCGGCGATGTGGCCTTCCGCATCGCCCGCGCCGGAGGTGCGCGGACGCGGGTGACCATCGCGGATATCAACGCCGATATGTTGCGGGTCGGCGAGCGGCGCGCGGGGCGGCGAAGCGACTCCGACCGGCTCGAATTTGTCGAGGCCAACGCCGAGGAGTTGCCGTTCGAGGGCGGGACCTTCGACGGCTACACGATCGCGTTCGGGATCCGTAACGTGCCGCGGATTGATAAGGCGCTCACCGAAGCCTACCGCGTGCTGCGGCGGGGAAGCCGGTTTTTGTGTCTGGAGTTTTCGCGCGTCAACGCCCCCGGGCTCGGTCCGCTGTATGAGGCCTATTCGAACGCGGCTATTCCTGCGATCGGCCGCGTCGTCACCGGCGACGGCGCGCCCTACCGCTATCTCGTGGAGTCGATCCGACAGTTTCCGACCCCCGAGCGCTTCGCAGATATGATCGGCGCCGCCGGTTTTGCGCGCGTCGGCCACGAGCGGATTGCCGGAGGGATAGTCGCGATCCACTCCGGCTGGAAACTTTAGATTTGGCGGGATTGGCCGCGATAGGGCACGTCGCCAGGCTCACTCGCGCGCTGTTCGTGCTGGCGCGCGAAGGCGCGTTCGTTGGCGTCGAAGTCAGCGCGCTGCCGCCTTTCGCCCGGCCGGCGGTCTTGGGCCTCAATCTGCTGGCGCGCGCCGCAGGCGACGAGGCGCACGGGCTCTCGCGCGCCATGGAGCAGCTCGGGCCTTCCTATGTGAAGCTCGGCCAGTTTCTCGCCACGCGGCCCGATATCGTCAGCGCCGGCGTCGCCACAGAGCTGGAGCGGCTGCAAGACAAGGTGGCGCCGCTGCCGCGCGAGATCGCGGTCAAGCGCATCGAGACGGCGTTCCACGCCCCGCTCGATACGCTGTTCGTCGATTTCGGCGAGTCGGTCGCCGCCGCCTCGGTCGCGCAGGTGCACAAGGCGACGGTGCGTGACGGCGGCGAGACGCGGTTCGTGGCCGTCAAGGTGCTTCGTCCCGGCGTCGAGCGGCGTTTTGCGCGCGACCTCGCCGACATGTTCTTCGCCGCGCGCTGGGGCGAATGGTTATTTCCCGAGACGCAGCGATTGAGGCCCGTGCAGATCGTCGAGACGCTCGCGCGCTCGGTGCGGATGGAGATGGACTTTCGCCTGGAGGCGGCCGCCGCCGCCGAATATGGCGAGAACCTCGCGAAGGACGAGGATTTCCGCGCGCCGAAAATCGACTGGGATCGCACCACCCGCGAAGTGCTGACGATGGAGTGGATCGATGGGACGCCGCTCAGCGACCCAGAGCTTCTGACCACGCTGGGTTTGGACGCGCCCCTGCTCGGGCGGCGGCTCATCCAATCGTTCCTGCGCCACGCTTTGCGCGACGGCTTCTTCCACGCCGACATGCATCAGGGCAATTTCCTGGTCGATGCGGACGGGCGCATCGTCGCGCTCGATTTCGGCATCATGGGTCGGCTCGGGCGCACCGAGCGGCGCTTTCTCGCCGAGATCCTCTACGGCTTCATCACGCGCGACTATCTGCGCGTCGCCGAGGTGCATTTCGAGGCGGGATATGTGCCGCGCCACTATCGGGTCGAGGATTTTGCGCAGGCGATCCGGGCGATCGGCGAGCCGATCCATTCCCGCCCGTCCGACCAGATCTCGATGGCGCGATTGCTGACGCTGCTGTTCGAGGTGACGGCGCTGTTTGAGATGACGACGCGGCTGGAACTCGTGCTGTTGCAGAAGACCATGGTGGTCGTCGAGGGCGTGGCGCGAAAGCTCGATCCGCGTCTCAATATGTGGGCCACGGCCGAGCCGGTGGTAGGGAGCTGGATTGCTGAAAATTTGGGCCCTCGCGGGCGGTTGGAGGACGCCGGCAGGCTGATAAAGGCGTTCAGCCGCGCGCTGGTCGAAGCGCCGCAAAGGCTTGAGCAATGGGGGCAAATTGAGGTGAAGGAGGTCGAATCGAAGTTCCGCCACTTTGCCGCGCCGCTCTGGGCCATTGTCGTTCTGTTGATTTGGATCGTCATTCGAATCGGACTACGTTAGCGGGGTGGAAATTCCCCCTAACGCCCGCGCAATCAAACCAGAGCCAAATGCCGAGCCGACGCGCCTTGTAGACGCGGTCGTTGACCGCGTTGGCGGGGTAAACGTCGCTTTCGGCAATGCGTCGAAGGCGAGGACTGGCCGCGAAAACGCAGGCGATCCGTCATGGCCGGACGTGTTCCGGCCATCCACGCCGGGACGATCTCGCAAGTTCCCCTACTTAGAGCGTTTTGCGCCAGTCTGGAGCCGTCATTGCGAGCGAAGCGAAGCCATCCAGCGTGTGATCGACGATCTGCCGGATAGAGCGCTGCGGCGGCGCCGTGGATTGCCATGTCGCTTCGCTCCTCGCAATGACAATTCTTCTTATCGGCGGAAGGCTCTAGCGCCGTCGAGCGCCGCGAAACCGATTGGACTTCTGAATCCGCCGTGGTTCGTCGCTGCGTGGATGGCCGGATCAAGTCCGGCCATGACGAGGATCGCGGCTGCAGAGACATGACTGAGTTCGATCTCTCCGCCTCGCGAATCCTGCTGGTCATCGGCGGAGGCGTGGCTGCGTTCAAATCGCTGGACCTCATCCGGCGCTTGAGAGAACGCGGCGCCAAGGTTCAAGTCGTGCTTACGCCCGCGGCCGAGCGCTTTGTCACGCCGCTTTCGGTCGCGGCGCTGAGCGCAACGCCCGTGCGCCAGGATCTATTCAGCCTGCTCGATGAAGCGGAAATGGGCCACATCGAACTTTCGCGATCCGCCGATCTCATCGTCGTCGCGCCGGCGACCGCGGATTTCCTCGCCAAGATGGCCAACGGTCTCGCCGATGATCTCGCCTCCACGACTTTGCTGGCGACGGACAAGCGCGTGCTCGTGGCCCCGGCGATGAACGTCCGCATGTGGACCCACCCGGCGACCCAGCGCAATGTCGCGCGTCTCGCCGCCGACGGCGTCGCCTTCGTCGGCCCCGAGGACGGCGAGATGGCCTGTGGGGAATATGGTCCCGGCCGGATGGCCGAGCCGATGACGATCGTCGCCGCGATTGCTCGCGAACTGGGCGGCGGGGCGTCGGCCGTATCGGGGTTGCTTTCCGGGCGGCATGTCGTCGTCACCGCCGGACCTACGCACGAGCCGATCGATCCGGTCCGCTTCATCGGCAATCGTTCGTCCGGACTGCAGGGCTACGCGATCGCCAAAGCCGCCGCTGCGGCTGGCGCCAAGGTCACTTTGATCAGCGGACCTGTCGCGCTCGCAAAACCAGACGCGGTTGACGTCGTAAGAGTGGGGACGGCCTTGCAGATGCTCGCCGCCGCGGAGGCGGCGCTTCCGGCCGACGTCTTTATCGCCGCCGCGGCGGTTGCGGACTGGAGGGTTGAAGAGATCGCCTCTCAGAAATTGAAGAAAACCAAGCGCGGCGCCCCCTCGCTGAGATTGGCCGAGAATCCCGATATTCTGGCGACAATCGCGAAATCCGGCGCGGCGAGGCCCTCGCTGGTCATCGGCTTCGCGGCCGAGACTCAGAATGTCCTGGAGAACGCGCGCGAAAAACTGGAGCGCAAAGGCTGCGATCTGATCGTGGCGAATGCGGTGGGCGAGGGAACCGGTGTGTTTGGCGGAGCGAACAATGAAGTTCACATCATCACCCGCGATGGCGTCACAGACTGGCCGAACCAGACCAAAGACGCGGTCGCCCAACGGCTCATCGCCTTGACCGCTGACTTGCTGGACCGATCGCGGTGATCGAAGTCAAAGTTCTGCGGCTGCCTCACGGCGAAGATTTGCCGCTGCCGAGCTACCAAAGCGAGCATGCGGCGGGCCTCGACCTCGTCGCCGCGCTTTCGGAGGAGCGGGTTCTGGCGCCCGGAGAGCGCGCGCTCATTCCGACGGGGCTCTCCCTAGAGCTTCCGAGCGGCTTCGAGGGGCAGGTCCGTCCGCGTTCGGGCATGGCGCTGCGTGACGGCGTAACAGTGCTCAATGCTCCTGGAACGATCGACGCCGACTATCGCGGGGAAATCGGAGTCATCTTAATCAATCTGGGCGCGAGCTTCCATACGATTTCTCGCGGCGACCGGATCGCGCAATTGATCGTGAGCCCCGTTACTCGCATTGCGCTGATCGAAGATGGCGAATTATCGGGAACATCACGTGGCAGACGGGGATTTGGTTCTACGGACGAAAACACTCGCGCAGATCGAGGAGGAATATGACAATGAATCTGCTTTCTCGGCGAAGTATGCTCGCGATCGCCGCGGTGGTCGACATCGCGTTGCATTCGCGGCCGTCGCCGGTCGCCGCTAAAGCGCTCGCCGCGCGGCACCGGCTACCGCCTCGGCACCTAGAGACGCTGCTGCAAGGCTTGGTGCACGCCAAGATCCTCAAGGGTGTGCGCGGACCGCGCGGCGGCTACGAGCTGGCGCGTGAGCGGCGGCGGGTGACGCTTGGCGAAATCGTGCGGACCGCTGTCGGTTTAAGCACGGCCGATCCCGACGAAGTGTCGGCGCGATCGAAGCTGATGGACAAGGTGATCGAGCCGAGCGTCAGAAAGGCGGGCGAGCCTTTCCTGCACAATCTCGACGCGATCACGATTGAGGATTTGTGCGAGCACGCGGAAAAATCTCACGTGCTTGAAGAGGAAAAGGCCACTGCAGATTTTGCGATCTGAGTGCGTAGATACTGAGTATCCCTGTACGAATTTGGTCGAATTCGGATAAGATGTCGTCATGAGGGCGTTTGCCTCATGCGACATCCACAGGGAGAAGCGAAATGGCCACGAGTCCGAAAGCGCCAGGCCGCGGAAGGGTCTACAATTCGATCACCGAGACGATAGGCGACACGCCGCTGGTCCGGTTGAATCGTCTGGCGATCGAAAAGGACGTCGGCGCCAAGCTTCTCGCCAAGCTTGAGTTTTTCAATCCAATCGCGAGCGTCAAGGACCGCATCGGCGTCGCCATGATCGACGCGCTGGAAAAGGCGGGCAAGATTTCGCCAGGGCGGGGCGTGCTTGTTGAGCCGACGTCGGGGAACACCGGGATTGCGCTGGCGTTCGTCGCGGCTGCGCGGGGCTACAAGCTCATCCTCGTGATGCCCGAGTCGATGTCGATCGAGCGCCGTAAGATGCTGGCGCTATTGGGCGCGGAGCTCGTTTTGACACCGGCGCCGCAGGGCATGAAGGGGGCGATCGCGAAAGCGAATGAGATCGTCGCGGCGACACCGGGAGCGTTCATTCCCCAACAATTTGAGAACCCCGCCAACCCAGAAATTCATCGCCGGACTACGGCTGAGGAGATCTGGAATGATACCGAAGGCGGCGTCGACATCGTCGTCTCTGGCGTGGGTACGGGCGGCACGATCACCGGTGTCGGCCAAGTGCTGAAGGCCAAGAAGCCGAGCGTTCGTATAGTCGCCGTCGAGCCCGAGGATTCGCCAATTCTCTCCGGCGGAGCGCCGGGGCCGCACAAGATCCAAGGCATCGGCGCGGGCTTTGTCCCCGCCATACTCGATCGCGAGGTGATCGACGAGGTCGTGACGGTCGGCAATCAGACGGCCTTCGACACGGCTAGGCTGGTCGCGCGGCTTGAAGGCGTGCCGGTAGGCATTTCCTCGGGCGCGGCGTTGGCGGCGGCGATTGATGTCGGCCGGCGGCCTGAGAACAAGGGCAAGCAGATCGTTGTGATCATCCCTTCGTTCGCGGAGCGCTATCTTTCGACGGCGCTGTTCGAGGGGCTGTAGAGGGAAGCGGGAGCGTTTCAAGCTGCGTCGCACGCTTCAGGTCGCGCACCGTCAGCTTGTAATCTTCCTCGGTCATGACGCCGACGCGGAGCATTCCACCTGCGGCTCGGGTCATTTCTTGTTCGAAGCGGACGTCAAAAGCCTCTTTGTTTTCGTTAGTCATTTTCGCGCCTCCTGGAGGCCGCCGCTCCGTGAAGCTACGCGTCGGCCGCCGCCGCCGCGAGCTCTTTAGTGAGGCTGCCGTTCGTCGGATAGAGCGGGATCAAGCACGCCTGCAACGCGTGATAAATGTCTGGCCGGCCAACGAAATACCCCGCGATCGGCGCCAGCGTATCGTCGAGCTGGCAACGCCAGCCGCCGTTTTGCGGGTCGATCAGCCGACGCGTCGCAAAATCCCAAAACCGGCGATACAAATTCTCGTGGAAACCGTCGCCGTCGAGCGCGCCAAGGAAATGGGCCGCGCCGATGCCCTCGCAGATCGGCCACCAGAGCCGGTCGCGCACGCGCGGGCGTCCATCGTATTCCAGCGTGTAATAAAGGCCGCCGCGCTCGTCGTCCCAGCCTTGCTCGACGGCTTGCAGAAACAGGCGCCGCGCCGCGTCCGGCAACCAATCCAGCCGCCGCTCGCTAAGGGCATAGAGCTGCAACGCCAGCCGCGTCCATTCCAGCGCATGCCCCGGCGTGTAGCCAAAGGGCCGGAACATGTCGGAGCCGCGATAGTCGAGATCGACGCTCCAGTCTTTCTTGTAGTGCTCCGGCACGCGCCAGTCCGCGGCGCTGGCGCGCCGGCGCAGGATCAGGTCGGCGATGCTCTCCGCTTTCACCAGATAGTCGCGCTCGCCGGTCGCCTCGAACGCCGCCATCAACGCCTCGGTCAGGTGCATGTTGGCGTTCTGGCCGCGATAGTCGCTGAACGACGTCCAGTCTTCCCGAAACTCCTCGGCGCTGGCGCCGTGGTCGGCCTCCCAGAAACGTTTCTCCAAAACCTCGGTGATGTCCGCGATCAGTCGGTCAGCATCGGGATGGCCGGCGCATTTCGCGCTCGCGCCGGCCAGCAGGACAAAGCCGTGGCCGTAGGCGAGCTTGTCGCGCTCGCGCGGGCCGTTGGCATCGAAAGACCAGAAATAGCCGCCATGCTTGCCGTCGCGATGCTGGCGCCAGATCGAGCGCATGGCGTGATCGAGCAGGTCGAAGGCGCCAGGCCGACCCATCAGGCAGCCGATCGCGGCGCAATGGGCCATGCGGGCTGTCTGGTGCAGCGGCCTTTCGGTCTCGGCGGCGATGGGCTTCCCCGACGCGTCGAGCGTGAAGAACCCGCCCGCGGGATCGAGCGACTCGGCCTCGTAGAAGGCGAACAGCCGATCGGCCTGGTTCGTCAGCCAGCGGCGATGCGACTCAAGCTTGCGCCAGGGTGTGTCCAAGCGGCGCTCCCCCCATTAAATGACGGCGGGGCGGTGGCGCCCCGTTCCCTGGGCTGGCATAACACGGGCATGAGCCGATTCGAAAGCATCGCCGTGATGGCGGATTCGCGCGCGCTCGGCGATCCCGGGTTCGCGGTCTATGTGCACTGGCCGTTCTGTCTGGCTAAGTGCCCCTACTGCGACTTCAACTCGCACGTGCGCTCCGCCCCGCCCGACGAGGCGCGTTTCGTCGCCGCTTTCGCCCGCGAGATCGCCCATCGGGCCGCGCTCACGCCCGGCCGCAAGGTCCGCTCGATCTTTTTCGGCGGCGGCACGCCCTCGCTGATGGCGCCCAAGACCGTCGCCGCCATCCTCGACAAGATCGCCAAGCATTGGCCGATCGAGCCCGGACGCCGAGGTGACGCTGGAGGCCAATCCGACCAGCGTCGAGGCCGGACGCTTCCGCGGCTACGCCGAGGCCGGCGTCAACCGCGTCTCGATCGGCGTCCAGGCGCTCAACGACGCCGATCTGCGCGCGCTCGGGCGCCGGCACAGCGTCGCCGAGGCGATCGCGGCGGTGGAGACGGCCAAGTCGATCTTTCCGCGCATGTCGTTCGATCTCATCTACGCCCGCGTCGGCCAGACCGAGGCCGCCTGGCGCGAGGAGCTCTCGCAAGCGATGAAGCTCGCGACCGAGCACGTGTCGCTCTATCAACTCACGATCGAACCGGAGACGATCTTCGAGCGGCTTTGGCGAGCCGGCAAGCTGGCGCTGCCCGACGATGATCTCGGCCGCGCGCTTGTTTGATGCGACGCAGGAGATCACCGAGGCGCACGGCATTGCCGGCCTACGAGACGTCCAACCATGCGCGGCCCGGGCGCCGAGAGCCGGCACAACCTCGTCTATTGGCGCTACGGCGAATATGTCGGCGTGGGGCCGGGCGCGCACGGGCGGGTCGGGAAGGACGGCAAGCGCCGAGAGCAGGCGACTGAAAAGCATCCGGAGATGTGGCTCGGCCAAGTCGAGATCGAAGGCCACGGCTTGATCACCGACGAGCCGCTTTCGGCCGAGGAGCAGAGCGACGAATATCTGCTGATGGGGCTGCGGCTGCGCGAAGGCGTCGACATCCATCGCTACGAGGCGATCAGCGGCCGGCGGCTGGCTCGCAGCCAGATCGATTCCCTGGCCGCGGACGGCTTCGTCACCGAAGCGAACGGCCGCATCATGGTGACGCCGATGGGCGCGCCGCTGTTGGATACGATCGTGGCGGATCTGGCGGCTTAAGGCTACTTTCGCATCTGCGGCGTCTGCAAAGCGTTCTCGATCGCCATCCGGATGAAGCGCTGATACGGGATGCCGACACTCTGGGCTCGTTGTTTGACGGCCGTGTAGAGCTGTTCCGGCAGGCGCAAGCTGACGGCCCGGTCTTTCTTACGAAGCTCGAACCGCATCGGCGTCATGTCGGACAGATCGTACTCACTGAGGTCCGCCGTCGCGACGAAAGTCTCGGCCTCTTCGTCGGTTTTGAAATCAGGGAATTTTTTTGCCATGTTTCGCAACCTCTTTCTTGTGCATGTAGCGGGCGCTGATGGGCCGGACGAGCGCTGCCCGGCCCTCGTTCGCCAGGTGAAGACGAGGAAGATACTCCGCCCGATCTCGCTGACGCCGATCAAGGCTCCCTACCCGATTTTAAATACGTCTTCTGCACGTGCGGCCCGCGATATCGGCTTGACAGGCGCGATTTACAGCTGTAGCAGAAAATAGCTGATGGGCATTGACTACGACCCCGAAAAGAGCGCCCGCAATCTTCTTGAGCGCGGGCTTTCTTTCGATTTGGTCGAGCACCTGGACTGGGGCGCCGCCCTCGTCAGGCAGGACACGCGCCGTGACTACGGTGAAACACGGTTGCAAGTCCTGGCCATGTTGGAAGGCCGTCTTCACGCCGCCGTCGTGACCCCGCGAGGAGCCGACCTTCGCGTCATCAGCTTTCGCAAGGCGAATGAACGGGAAATGAAAACATATGCAAAGGAAACAAAGAGAAGACCCGGCGTCGCGCCCTGATGAAGACAATCCCGAATGGACGCTTGAAGATTTCCGTGCGGCGCGCCCTGCCGCCGAGATCCTGCCGAAATTCATTGGCGAGGCGGCGACGGCAGACCTATTGCGCCGGGGTCGCGGCCGGCCGCCCAATCCACAACGCAAGGTCAATCAGACGCTGCGTCTCGATCCCGACGTTTTGGCGGCTTACCGCGAACAAGGCCCCGGCTGGCAGGCTCGCATCAACCAAATCCTGCGCGAGCACATGCCACAATCAAACAAATAGAGCGCGCTACCCCACCGCCTTTAGATGCGCCTCCAGCGCCTCCGGATTGGCGATCAGATCCGCGCTCGGCGCTTCGTAGGCGATCGCGCCCCAATTCAATATGATCGCTTCGTCCGTAAAGGGCAGGATCTTCTTCGGTTTCTGCTCGACGATAATCATTGACAGCCCCGCGCGCGCGAGGCCGCGCAATGCCGCGAGCAGCTCATCAACGATGATGGGCGCAAGCCCCTCGGTCGGCTCGTCGAGCAACAGCAATTTTGGGTTCAATACAAGCGCTCGCCCAACCGCCAACATCTGTTGCTCGCCCCCGGAAAGCTGGCGTCCGCCATTGCGGCGGCGTTCACGTAACCTGGGAAACATCTCGAACACACGCTCGACCGTCCAGGGACCTGGCGTCGCGACCGCCGACAGGTTCTCCTCCACCGACAGCGAGCGGAAAATATCGCGCTCCTGCGGCACCCAGCCAATCCCGCGATTGGCGCGCGCGTGCGGCGCCAACGCCGTAAAATCCTCACCATCAACGAAGATGCGCCCCGCATGTCGCGTCGTCACGCCAATCAGCGTGTTGACCAGCGTCGTCTTGCCGACGCCGTTGCGGCCAAGCAGCGCCAGCGATTTCCCGTTGTTCAGGGAAAAGCTGACATTCGAGACAACTCGCGCCGCCCCATAGCCGGAAACCAATCCCTCGACGCGCAGCAACTCAGCCATGGGCGTCCTCGCCGAGATAGACCGCGCGCACGCGTTCGTCGGCGGCGATCTCGGCCGGCGTCCCCTCGCACAGCAGCCGTCCGGACACCAACACCGAGATGCGCGTCGCAAAGCTGAACACGAGGTCCATGTCGTGCTCGATCAACAAAATCGCAACGTCCGCCGGCAGCGCGGCGAGCGCGGCGAGAATGTCATGTCGCTCTTCCTCCGGCACGCCGGCCGCGGGTTCGTCGAGCAACAGCACGCGTGGCCGGCAAGCAAGCGCAAGAGCGATTTCGAGCAACCGCTGCTTGCCATAAGCTAGCGAGCGGGTCGGCGACGCGTAGACGCTCTCAAGACCGAAGCGAGCCAACAACTCCTCGATCTCCGAGACGATTTCCGCTTTGCCCGCGGGCGCGCCAAAAATCCCAGCCGCGCCCCTCGCGCTCGGAAATGGCGAGGCCCAGTGATTCAACCGGGCTGAGATCAGGAAAAAGCTGGTTGATCTGAAACGTGCGCGCCAGGCCGAGTCTTACCCGTTTGTTGGCGGACATCGCCGTCACGTCGCGGCCTTCGAGCAGCACCGCGCCGCCGGTCGGTTTCAACACGCCGGTCAGCAGGTTGATCAGCGTCGTCTTGCCGGCGCCGTTCGGGCCGATCAGCGCCTGCCTCGCGCCGGGGGCGACCGAAAAGCTCACGTCGTCGGTGGCGACGAGGCCGCCGAAGCGGCGCACCAGCCCGCGCGCCTCCAGCGCCGGCGCGCTCATCGCCTGATCCTTACCAGCCTGGCCAGCCGCTCGCGTCCAAACAGCACCAGCGCGACGAGCATCGCGCCGATCCAGAACTCCCAATATTCCGGCGTCGCCGCCGAGACCACGTCGCGAATGACGATGAACACGCCGGCGCCGATGACGCCGCCATAGAGATAGCCGGCGCCGCCGATGATCAGCATCAGCATCACGTCCGCGGAACGATGAAAATCGAACAGATCGAGAGAAACGATCTGTGTCGTTTCCGCGAGCAGCGCGCCGGCGACGCCAGCGAAGGCCGCGGCGATCGTGTAGACGGCGATGATGCGGCGCGAGGTTGGTATGCCGAGCGCTCCAGCCCGCAGCCGATTTTCGCGCACGGCCGTCAGCGAAAGCCCGAAAGGCGAACGCGCGAGCCTGCGCGCAGCGAGGAACAGCGCAAACAGCACGGCAAGGCTGAACAGCGCCGCGTTGCGCGGGCCCTCGCCGATCGATCCGATGGAAAAGCGTCCAAACAACGGCGCGACGCTGAAGTTGAGGCCGTCAGCGCCGCCGGTCAGCCAAGAGTTCTTGTTGGCGAGCTCACCGAGCATCAGCGCCACGCCCATGGTCACCATCAACCGGGTTAGATCGGCGCCGCGCAGCAGCAGCGGCGCGGTCGCAAAGCCGACCAGCGCGGCTGGGACGATGGCCGCGACGAGCCCAAGGATAGGGTCATCGTAGCCGGCGTTGGCGACAATCGCGGCAGTGTAAGCGCCGACTCCGAAGAACGCGGCTTGGCCCAGCGAGACGATGCCCGTCACGCCGAGAATGAGATCGAGCGACAACGCAAACAGTCCCGCGACCAGCGCTTCGTTGATCAGCGCCGCGCGTGAGGGGATCGCGAAGATGACAGCCAGCAACGCCAGCCAGAACGCGATTTCAAGCAGGCTCCATCGCTCGCGGCGTCGCAAATGCGCGCGGATGGCGTCCGCGTTCATCGCCCGTCGCCTCTGGCGAACAGCCCGCGCGGCCGCAGGATGAGCGTGACGACCATCACGGCGTAGATGATGAAGGCGCCGATCGAGGGAACGTAGTATTTGCCGGCGACGTCCAGCACGCCGAGCAGCAGCGCGCCGAACAAGGCGCCGAGGATGCCATTGGCGCCGCCAATGGTGACGACGATCAGCATGACGACCAGATATTTGAGCGGAAAACTCGGGTCCATGCCCCCGACGACATCGGTCGCCAGCGCGCCGCCGAGCCCGGCAAGGCCGCTGCCAACGGCGAAGGTGATCGCAAACAAGCGATCGACATCGACGCCGAGGCCGGACGCCGCGCGGCGATCATCGACCGCCGCGCGCAGCCGCGCCCCAAAGCGCGTCCCTACCAGAAAGATCTGTAACCCGGCCGCGATGGCGCCGCACAGCAGGATCGTGAACAGCCTGTAGTAGCCGATGCCGACGCCGGCGACTTCAAGCCGTCCCTTTAGGAAGGCCGGCAGGTTGACCTGCAAGGGTTGATCGCCGAGCAGATAGTTGGCGGCGGGCATCGCCATGAAGACGAGGCCGATGGTGAACAGCACCTGATCGAGCGGGCTCGCCCCATAGAGCCGCCGATAAAGCGTGCGCTCCAGCGCAACGCCGACGATCGCGGGGATAAGGAACGCAACCGGCAGCGTCGCCAGGAAGGGGACGCCGGCGCGGTTCATCAACAAGGCTGTGACATAGCCGCCGAGCATGGCGAAGGCGCCATGCGCGAGGTTGATGAAGTTCATCAGCCCGAGCGTGACGGCCAGGCCCGCGCTCAGCACAAACAACAGCATGCCGTAGGCGACGCCGTCGAGCAGGAGCGTCAGCATGTCGCGCGTCCCCGGACGGCGCACGCGGCTCGCGGCGGTTGTAGCCGCGGTCGTTGACCGCGGTCCGCGGCTGGCGCGCCCGGTTCCGCAGGGCCACGTATTGCGGCGAGACCGCGGTCGACGACCGCGGCTACAAACGCCCCGGAGGAATCTCACTCGCGGCCTATTTCTTCACCTTGGAAGGGTCTTTCACTGATGGAAGCGTCTCGAACTCCTCATTGAACAGCTCGCCGTCCTTCTTCTCGACCTTGCGCACGTAAATGTTCTGCACGATCTCGCGCGTCTCAGGATCGATCTCCACCGGACCGCGCGGGCTGACCCATTTCGCGCCTTTCATCGCCGCCAGCAGCGCCGGTCCGTCGGTCGCGCCTTTGGTTGTTTCCAACGCGTGATAGATCAGCGCCATGCCGTCATAACCGCCGACCGCCATGAAATTCGGCCTAAAACCGTTCGCCTTCTCGAACGCCGCAACGAACGCCTTATTCTCCGGCGAATCGTGCGCGGCGGAATAATGGTGCGTCGTCACCGCGCCGAGCGCGGGATCGCCGATGCCGGGCAGCAGATCGTCATCGGTCACGTCGCCGGTGCCGATCAGCTTGACGCCCGCCTTGTCGAGCCCCTGCTCGACGAACTGCTTCATGAAGATGGCGCCGAAGCCCGAGGGCACGAACACGAACACAGCGTCCGGCTTGTCGTCTTTCACGCGCTGCAGAAAGGGCGCGAAATCCGGGTTCTTCAGCGGCACGCGGATCGCATCGACGACCTCGCCGCCGCCTTTCTTGAACGTTTCGTTGAACCATTTCTCCGCATCGATCCCCGGGCCGTAGTCGGTGACGATGCTGACAACTTTCTTGATTCCGTTCTTCAAGCTCCAATCGGCCATGGGCGCCGAGGCCTGTGGCAGCGTGAACGAGGTGCGCACGATGAACGGCGATTTCTCCGTGATCATCGCGGTCGCCGCGGCGCTGACGATTTCCGGCACTTTCGCTTCGGTGGCGATCGGCGCGGCCGCGAGCGCCAGCGGGGTCAATCCAAAGCCCAAAAGCGCCGCGGCGTGGTCGTTGGCGACGAGTTCTTGCGCGAGCCGCTTGGTGACGTCCGCAGCACCGGTGTCGTCCTTGATTTCAAGCTTGATGGTCTTGCCTGCGACCGTCGCGCCATGCTCGGCGATGTAAAGCTCGGCGCCGGCCTTCTCCTGCTTGCCGGTGGAAGCCGACGGCCCGGTCATCGGCAGGATCATGCCGATCGTAACGTCGTCCGCCCAAGCCGAGGCCGTGGCGACAGCGAGCGCCGCAGCCGAAATCAGTAAACGCGAGTTCATAGGGTTTCCTCCCGAAAGCGCCGCCTTATGCCGCCGCGCTTACATCCAATCCGTTGGCGAATCACGCTGAATCTCGCGGTAAACGCTCGCGTTCTCCCGCCGCCTTTTGCGCGCACGCCCGACTTCGCGGCATAAGCGCGTGATCCATACGGGCGAACTCCGACGATGCACGAACCCCGCGTATTTGCCCATTCTTCTCAGGGCCTACAGTTGAACGTCTGCGAATGGGGCGCTCGTGACGCGCCGCCGCTCGTGCTGCTGCATGGATCTGCGCGATCATGCGCGCTCCTGGGACGGGATCGCGGCGTCCTTCGCGGACCGCTATCGCGTGCTCGCTCCTGATTTGCGCGGCCACGGCGACAGCGAGCACGCGCGAGGCGGCTTCTATCCGACAGAAGGTTATGTCTTCGACCTCGCCGAACTCGTCGAGCAACAACGATTGGCGCCCTTCGTCTTCATCGGCCATTCGCTCGGCGGCAATATCGGGCTGCGCTACGCGGGGCTTTACCCGGAACGCGTCAGCCGCATCGTCGCCATCGAGGGCCTCGCCCATTCGCCGAAACTGGTCGCCAAGGAGCGCGCCACACCGATCGAACAGCGCCTGCGCGACTGGATCGAGCGGCAGCGCGACATCGCGAGAAAACCGCCGCGCCGCTACGCCTCGCTCGACGAGGCGACCGCGAGGGTCGCCGCGCAGCATCCGCGCTTCGCGTCGGACCTCGCCGCGCATCTGACCCGCCACGGGGTGCGAGCGCACGCGGACGGGACGGTCAGTTTCAAGTTCGATCCGGCCCTGCGCGCATTTCCGCCGGTGGAACTGGCCGCGGAGGATGGCTGGCGACTATGGTCGTTGATCGAGTGCCCGACGCTGCTGGTCTACGGCGCCCAATCCTGGGCTTCGAACCCCGTCGTTGACGGACGGGCAGCGCATTTTCGGCGCGCAGAGGTGCTGTCGCTCGAAGGCGCCGGCCATTGGGCGCATCACGATCAGCGCGAAACGTTTCTGGCGGCGGCGGAGCGATTTTTGGAGGACGGTCGCCCAACTTTCGCTTCCTGAGGGTATGCCTTGACTAGAAAGCGGGCGCGCGCGTAAGGGGACGCCATCGGGCGATTAGCTCAGCGGTAGAGCACTCCCTTCACACGGGAGGGGCCACAGGTTCGATCCCTGTATCGCCCACCACTAAGCGTTAATATCGCATGCGTTTTCCTGCTGCTTCATTAAGGCAGAGGATTCAATGCCTCAGCAGTCGAGCCTGCGATCCGCGATTTCCGCCGAGATTTGTAACCGGTTACTCGAAACTGCGATCTGCGCACCGAAGTGGCGCTGAATTGGGCGCGCCTACTCCAATGCCTTTGACTTCAGAAATCCTTTCCTGGAATGGAGCGTTTGCTACGCCAAACTCCACAAACATCGCGTTGCGGTCAGCAAATTGTTCCTGCTCGTCGAATTCAGAACTTTACCCACTCATCCTAGAGCGATTGCCGACCGGCGCCGTCCAGAGAGACGAAATTTTCGGTAGATGCGGACATTGTGTATCCGATCGATTGATAGGCCCGCCAGCGCTTCGCGGCCATCCTCGCAAGTACGGGAACGTTTACATCCACATAGTCATATATCCTGACCTCATGCTTTCCTCCGTGCAGACGATGCAGCCGACCTGCATATTGTGCGATCGTACCCTTCCAGGCAATCGGCATCGTGAGGAACAAAGTGTCGAGACGAGGATCGTCAAATCCTTCACCCAAATAGCGACCGGTTGACAAAATCAAACGCTCTTCGCTGTCGGGGATAGATGCTAGCCTTGCCGACAGCTCGCGTCTTTGCCGATCGGTTTGTCCGCCTCGAAGGACAATCACATTCTTTGCAAAGGCCTTCAGCCGGGACTCGAGGTGTTCGAGGTGATCGGTGCGCTCCGTGATCACCACCGGCGAGCGCTTCGCCTCTAGCGCGCAGAGGATATCATTGAATATCAGCTCATTGCGGCGTCATATCGGCTGCGATCGCTCTGAATACGTCCTGAATAGGCGGAGGCTCTGGCAGTGCTGACTGGAAGGACAAAGTCGGTATTTCTGATGACAACAGAATGCTTGAACGGCCTCGCCGCTCGCTTCCGAACGCGGCGTCCACACGATGGCGAATGGGGCCACACTGCATGGCGATGATTGGATGATGTCCATCCTTGCGAGTGACGGTCGCCGATAGGCCGAGCACGAAACGCGCCTTCGAGCGGCGCGCGACAAGTTCAAAGCTCACCGCTGACAGGTGATGACACTCGTCGACGATCACTTGGCCGTAGTCTGCAACGAGATCGTCAACCTCTCCTTTCCGGACAAGGCTTTGTATCAGGGCGACATCGACTATCCCCGTGGCTTGCGACGTCCGCCGCCTATGACGCCAATAGCCTCGCGCGGGATGTCCGAAAAACAGACCAGTCGCTCAATCCATTGATCCAACAAAATGCGTCGGTGCACGAGTACCAAAGTCTTCAGGCCGCGCTCGGCGATCATCTTTATGCCGACAACTGTCTTCCCAAATGCAGTGGTCGCTGCGAGCACCCCGCAATCACTGTGGAGCAAGGCGGAGACAGCCGCCTCCTGCTCTGCGCGCAGTTGGCCGACAAACGAAACAGAAATCCGCGGCCCCTCGAAGCGGCGATCTTCGACATCGACGTCAATATGAACGGAGTCGAAAAGCGCCAGCACAGCATCAAAGCAACCGCGCGGCAGACCGACATGATGCGATGTCAATTCGGCGCACGCGATGATCCTAGGAAAGGCGAATGTCGGGCGGCGCATAGCCTGTGCGGAGTAGAATTCCGGATTTTGAAACGCGGCAATGCGAAGCAAGCGAGCGATCAGCGGGGCGGGAAGGTTGTCCCGGGGAACATAAATTTGGTCCGCCCGAACAATCGTTATCGACTTCGGCAATTGTCCTTCGATCGCGGGCGGCGAACGTCGGCGAGAGGGCGGGGCTAGCCACGGCTCTTCATCGTCGTCGACCATTGGTATGCGGACTGGAAGCAACCTGCCGGAGGCTGCCGCCTCGCCGACCAATTCGTCTAACCGGTGCGACGACAGCGGTTCGAGCGCGGCTAAGAACGCCCACTGGTCTGGATGCGGCGCCAGCGCTTCATCAACGAATACACTGTTTCCGGCCGATCGGGCGCGGCCTTGCAGCGGCAGGGCGATCAGGTTTCCGAAACCGCCCGAGGGCATCGTATCCTGACTGGGAAAGAAGCGATCGTAGGATTTGAAGCCGATCTCCGGCAGCCGCTCCATCGTCTGGGAGATCAAATAGGCGCCGAGACGCCGTGCTAAACCCGCCGGCACAGCGTCCGCGAAAAAGATCCACGCATGTGCGCCATTTCCCGAGCGCGAACGCTCTATGGCGACCGGGATCTGGTTTCGGCGACAGGTCTCCGCGAAAGCCAGGACGTCTCGGCGCCATTCGCCTTCGTCGAAATCGGCAGCGAGGAACCAGCAGGTGTCGTCTGGCAGTAAGGGATAGACGCCCATGACATAGGGCGTACCGTCCAGGGTCTCGCCACGTAAATGTCTTTCGATTACCGCTTCGTCGACTGTGACAAACGCTTGGTTGGCGCAGGCCGAGCATTTAATCCTTGGCTTCTCGCATAATCCTCCTCGCCACTCATTCGCGCATGCGGGCGAATAGCCGCTACGGCCGGTCTTTCTATTCTCCCAGCGGAGCGCGAAGACGTCCGACCGGCCGCGGAAAAGGCGCCTGAAAACGGCTATTTTGGCCGCCGCCGCCGAATGGTTGTCTACGCTAGGAGATAGGCGCGCAGGTCGCTCGATGTCAGCTGGCGCCGTCAGGGGAGCCGGCGCTTCGACCTCGACCTGCAGGGACACGATTTCCGCCGCTAGAGTTGCACGCTCCTCGTCAAGCGTCGCCAAGCGTTCTCGAAGCCGAGCTAGCTTTTTCTCGTCTTCGACCCGCGACCGCTCGCGTGCCACAGTCTTTCACCACTGGTTGCCCGTTAGCCGCGACATTCCAGATCATAGCCTCGAAGAGCAAGCGCAAATATATCCCAGCCGTTTCGCGACAATCTCAACGAACCTAAGTCGCTCACCGGCGGGCGGGAGTTCGACTACGAAATCCACGTCCCCTTTTGGATGGTCCAACATTCGATCAGTGCATATTCCACCATGCAGTCTGCGCAAATGGCACAATCTTCCTACCCGCGACACTTCGTTGACATTTCCGTATTCTTAAATGATCGCCGCAACCGTATTTTGCAATCTCTGTCCGCTTCCAAGAAACACCTCATATGCCCCGACCGATTGGAATGTGGGCAGGCCGGCCTTGCAGGCGCCTCGCTCTGGTACCTCCTCTTCGGCACGCGACGCGATCTCAATCGACGCCAATCAAACTTCGTGGCGCGGCTTCGGGCGGGCGCTCTGAAACCGTGCGCGTCGGTCCGCGGCCGAGCGCCTTTTGCGCCTCCCATTCCAAGCCGGGTTCCAGGCCAGGGTGGAAATGCGCCTCGCCCGCGGCGAAGGTCGCGATCGGAACGCCGTCGCGATAGACAACGCGATTGCCGATCGCGGGCGCGAGCCTGGCGCCCGGGGTCAAGATGCCCGTCAGGTTCAAAGGGTCGGCGCCGGAGAGGGACACCATCTCACCCGATCCCTGGTTTCGCCGCGTCTCGCGCAGCAGGCCTATCGCTTCGGGCAGGGCGAATTGCTCGCCGGAGAACCCGGCGACGAAGCGGCCGCCGCGGATTTCGCCGCGCGCCTCCCAGCGCCGGTAGACCCGCAGCAGATCGCGCCATGGCGGCAGCCAGCCGGCTTCGCGCTCCAGCAAACGCCAGAACACCACGCCGTAGCGGTTCAACAGGGTTCGCGCGGCGTGCTCGATTGCATCGCCTGCAGGGCGCGGAGCGGTCCCGCCGCCTTGCCGAATGAGAGCCCAGCGGCCAGCGTCGCTCGACGCCATAGGCGACCGTGCGCCGCCGTCGGCGGCCGCCTGCAAACAACTTGCGTTGGTCGGAGGGTACAAGAAGAGCCCGCAATCCAGCGAAACTGTCCGAGGTCGCCAGGCCCAGCGCGACCAGTTCGGAGAGCGCCTGTTCGATCTGGGTGCGCAGCAGACCGGCGCCGGCCACGATTTCATCGAAGAACGACGCGCCGTTATCGGCGATGAATTCGGCGACAGTATACGCGTCGCGGCTGAGCACCGGCGGCTCGGCGGGCGCGGAAAGCGCGCGCCAGAGTGGGGCGTGACGCCGTGCGAATAAAGCGATCGGCGTCGTGCGCACGGGGCCGACGCGCGCGCCCACATTCGGAAGCGCGACGGCGCGAGGGCGCAGGCGCGCCCAGGCGACGCGCCCGGCCAGACATTCGTCTATCCAACCAAGCCGATTCATAGTCGGAGATCCGAGCCGGAAGAATTTCGCTCTCCCAGGCGCCCGCCGGCGCCTCGAAGCCTTCGAGCTGAGCCAGCGTCGCTGCAAGCGCTTCCGGGCCCTCGCGGCGCGCGTCGGCGCTGACGTGTTGCCAGGCGAAAAGGAAGCGCAGGAAATCGCGCGCGGCGACAGGTTCGATCTCGGCGCGCAGACGTTTGACGGTGTAGCCGTGGATGCGCGCGAGCAACCGACGTTCGCACCACTCCGCGCTGTTCGCGCCCGGCGTGAATTGGCCGCGCATGGCGAAGCCTTCGGCCTGCAACGCAGCGAGCGCGGAGGCAATGTCGTCGGCCTCCAATCCGAGCGGAGCGGCGAGGACAATCGGCGAAACCGGCCCCAGCCCTTCGAGGCGTCCGCGCAGGATTTCAACCAGGGCGGTCTCGCGCGACGGAGCGGTTTCCCTGCCGTCTTGCGTCTCCCGAAATTGGGGCCAAAGGGCGTGGAAATGCGCCAACCGCTCCGCCGCGACCCAGACGTCGAAATTGTCGCCGGTGAGATGCGCGACGCGGTTCTCGGCCGACAGCGTTTCAAGCCAATCGCTCCAATCCGTCGCCTCCTCGGCAGACAGAAATCCCAACCACGACAACGCGTCATGCAGTTCGTCGGCATTCCCCGGCTCGGGCCACGCTTCGGAACGCACGCGATCGATCGCGGCGGGATCAAGACGACCAATGTCAGCCGCAGCCTCCGGCGCCAACCAACGTCGCGCCGAAACCGCTTGCGACGCGACGCTCCTCCAGCGGCGCATCGTCGAGGAACGCATAAGGCTTGGCGGAGAGCACTTCGAGCGCAAGCGGCGAGGGCTCGGTCAGATCGCAAGCGACGACGGAGATCTCGCCGCTCTCCAATCCCCTCAGCAATCGCTCCAGGCCCTCGATGTCCATCGCCTCGTTCAGACAATCATGCAGCGTCTGATTGACCAGCGGATGATCGGGGACTTCGCGCTCGCCGACGATATTTTCCAGACAGGCTATCTGGTCGGGAAACACCGCGCCGACCAGATCCTCGGCATCCATGCGCGCGAACTGTGGCGGCACCCGTTTGCCGCCGCGCATGCGCGGCAGCGCGAGCGCGATGCCGGCCGCCCAGCGCCAGCGAACCGCGAACATCGGCGCGTCGAACAGCGCCTGTGTGAGAACGCCGCGCGCGCTCGCGGAATGCAGATAGCGGATCGCCTCGATCAGTTCGAAACTATGCGCAGTGGTCAGCGACAGGATGATATTGTCTTCGGTCGCCGCGGCCTGCAGTTCGAAATTGAACTTGCGGCAGAAGCGCTTGCGCAACGCAAGACCCCACGCGCGGTTGATGCGGCCGCCATACGGCGAATGGATGACGAGCTGCATGCCGCCGGCTTCGTCGAAAAATCGCTCCAAAACGATGTTGTCCTGGGTCGGCAGGCATCCCAAGGCGGCGTGCGAGGCGGCCAGATATTCGGCGAGTTGCTCGGCGGCGGGACGCGCCACGCCCGGCCCCTCGACCAACCATGCGACGATCCGCTCGACGTCCGCGCCGCTTCGAAGCCGGGCGGCGATTTCGGCGCGGAGCCGCGAGACCGATTGAGACAATTCCTCGCTTCGACTGGGCGCCTCGCCAAGCCAGAACGGAATCGACGGCGCCATGCCGCGCGCGTCTTCCACCCGCACCAGTCCTCGTTCGACGCGCAGGATCCGATAGGTGCGGTTGCCGAGCTGAAACACATCGCCGGCCATGCTCTCGACAGCGAAGTCTTCATTGACCGAGCCGACGTTCTGGTTCTCCGGCTCCAGCGTAACCTGATAGTCCGCCGTGTCGGGAATGGCGCCGCCGGAGGTCAAGGCTGTGAGCCGCGCGCCCACGCGTCCGCGCAGCCGATGATTGATGGCGTCGTAGTGCAGGAGCGCGCCGCGTCTACCGCGCCGCGTTGTAAAACCCTCCGCGAGCATGCGCACGACCGCGAGGAAGTCGTCTCCTGTCAAACCATGATAGGGGTATGCGCGACAGAGCAGTGTGCGCAATTCCTCGTCGTCCCAATCTCGCGCCGCGACTTCGGCGACGACATGCTGCGAAAGCACATCGAGGGGCTGAGGAGGAATCGTCAACGCGTCGAGTTCGCCGCGCCGCGCGCAGTCGAGCAGCGCGGCGCATTCCACCAGATCATCGCGCGACAGCGGAAACAGCCGGCCCTTCGGCGTGCCCTTCACCGCATGACCCGACCGGCCGATGCGTTGCAGAAAACTGGCAATTGATCGAGGCGAGCCGAGTTGGCACACCAGGTCGACATCGCCGATATCGATGCCCAGCTCCAACGAAGCGGTGGCAACCAGCACTTTCAGTGCGCCGCGCTTCAATCGCTGCTCGGCGTCGAGCCGCAGCTCCTTCGCCATGCTCCCGTGATGCGCGGTCACGTCTGTTTCGCCGAGGCGCTCAGATAATTGCCGCGCGACGCGCTCGGCCATCCGGCGCGTGTTGACGAAAACGAGCGTGGTGCGGTGTTCGCGAGCCAACGTCGCCAGGCGATCGTAGACCTCTGTCCAGACCTCCGTCGACATCACCGCTTCGAGCGGCGAACCCGGAACCTCCAACCCGAGATCGCGCTCGCGGACATGGCCCGCGTCGATGATTTCGCAGTTGGACGCCGCGGCGCCGACCAGGAACCGCGCGACGGTTTCGATCGGCTTTTGCGTCGCGGACAGACCAATCCGCTGCAAGTTTCCCCCGCAGAGGTTTTGCAGCCGCTCCAGCGACAACGCGAGATGCGCGCCGCGCTTGTTTGGCGCCAAGGCGTGGATCTCGTCGACGATGACGGTGCGCGTCGTCGACAGCATCTTGCGGCCCGAACTCGGAGCCGAGCAGGATGTAAAGCGACTCCGGGGTCGTAACGACGATATGAGGCGGGCGGCGGCGCATCTTGTTGCGTTCGGCCACGGGCGTATCGCCGGTGCGCACCCAGGCGCGTATCTCAACATCAGGCAGGCCCTGCCGCTTGAGCGCGGAGCGAATGGCCGCCACCGGGGCTTCGAGATTACGCTGGATGTCGTTCGACAGCGCCTTGAGCGGCGAGACGTAGACGACTTGTGTCTGATCGGGCAAAGCGCCCTCGAGGCCCTGGCGCACCAGGGAATCGATCGCCGCGAGGAAGGCGGAGAGCGTCTTTCCTGATCCCGTCGGCGCCGCGATCAACACGTTCCGACCGGATTTGACAGCCGGCCAAGCCCGAGCCTGGGTCTCGGTTGGCGCGCCAAAGGTTTCGTGAAACCACGCGGAGACGGTGGGATGGAAAAGGTTTGCGTTCAACACGAGCCACGCCGCCAGGGACTGAAGTCGGTTACATAAGTACCGTAACTCAAAAAGTCAGAGCGGGCATCGGCGCCTACGGCTGTGCGAAGCAAGTCTCGGCATCGCCAAGCGCGCTTCCCGCTCCCGAGGGTCAGCGCGTCAGCACGAGGTGTGTCGCCAGCTCCGTTGGGACCACCTTTGTCACCCGATAACCGAGGCCCGGTAGGTCAATCCCGGCGAACAGCGATTCGCCGCGGCCCAGAACGACGGGCGACTGCGCGAGGTGCAATTCGTCGATCGCTCCTGCGAGCAGGTACTGGCGGACCGTCGAAACGCCGCCGCCGATCTTCACGTCCAGGTTGCCCGCGGCGGCCTTGGCCTGGGCGAGCGCCGCCTCGATCCCATCGGTGATGAAATGGAAGGTCGTACCGCCCTCCATCACGATGGGCGCCCGGGCGTGGTGGGTGAGGATGAAGGTCGGCGCGTGATACGGGGGATTGGCGCCCCACCAGCCCTTCCACGCGTCGTCCGGCCATTCGCCACGGATCGGGCCGAACATGTTGCGGCCGAGGATGAAGGCGCCAAAGCCTTCCATCGCGGCGCGAGCGAATGGATCGTCAGTCCCGCCGTCTTGCCCGACCATCGAGCGAAAGGCCCGGGTCGGAAAGAACCAACCGTGCAACTCTGGGCCCCGTTTACCGAGCGGATGCTCCAGGCTCTGGTCCGGCCCGGCCCCGAAGCCGTCGATAGACACTCCAAAACCCGCTACACGCACCTTGCCCATAGAAACCTCCCTCTGATTGTGAACTGCAACCAGCAAGTTGACGTCGACGCTCGTTAAAAAACGCCGGCCGATTGACGCTCAGACTGCGCGGCTCGCGGGTAGGGTTGCAGGCCGTCGCAACGTGATCCGCGTGAGCTCCGATGGTCGCCCAAGGCGGAGTGCGAACCCCGGCCACAACCCCGTACCATTGCTGACGTAGAGCGTCATCCCGTCGACCTCGTAACGCCCCGACACGAACCCGCCATTGCCATTCGCGACAAGCCGGTCCAGCCCAATCATGCCCCCGTGTGTGTGACCGGAAAGCTGTAGCGCGACGCCGCGCGCGGCCGCCTTTCTGGCAGTGCGGGGTTGATGGGCGAGCAGGAGAATGGGCGCTTCGTCCGGAGCGCCGGCCAGGGCAACCGCGAGGTCAGGACCCGGTTCCCCGTGACCAGGTGCGGAGGAGTCCGTGACGCCGGCGAGAACGATCCGAGCGTCTCCACGTGTGAGGATGACATGCGCATTCCTCAGCATGCGTATGCCCATCGCTGAGAGATGGCGCATCCAGGCGCTATAGTCGAAGAAATATTCGTGGTTGCCCGGGACGGCGTACACACCATCCGGCGCGCGTAGATCGCGCAGCGGTTCTACGTCGGCGCGACGCATGGCCACAGACCCATCGATAAAGTCGCCGGTAATAACGATTAGGTCGACGCCAGATGCGTTAGCTCGATCAACCACCGCCCTCGCCCAGTTCGCCGTGAACAGACGACTGAGGTGCAGGTCCGTCAATTGAAGCAGCCGATATCCCTCGAACTCCGGCGGCAGGTTATGGATCGCAACCTCGATGTCTTTCAGTGGCGGCACGCGCAAAGCGCCGGCGACGCCGTAGGCAGCAAGCAGCGCCGCTAAGCCTGCGATCGCGTAACGCGCATTGTCTGGGGCGCCGACCGCCTTCTGCCGCGCCAGCATGGCCGCCACAGTACCAATGTCGAGCAATATCTGCAGAACAGCCAGCAGCGCGATAGCGCCGAACGCCCAGTTGAACAGGATGACGACGGCCCGCGGGAATTCGGGCGCGAACTGTGACCCGGACGAAAGCCGACTCCAGAAATGGTACTGCGACACGAAGAGCAGCAGAGCCGCGATAACCGCCGTGCCCCACAACGGCAGCGACAACGGCCAGAGCCAGCGAACGATGACGAGCAGGCTCGGGACGGCCAGAATAAGGCGAAAGATCGTCGGTCTCCGTCTGATGTCGCGCTCGCCGCCCGCGACTTCGCGCCCCTGCGCATCGCCTGCGCCAAAGGCGACCGGATGATCGCGCACCTATCTCGATCGGTGGGTTGACGCAAGAGACGAGGCGATCGGAGATCGGAGCGGTCTTGCGACAGCGGGTGGCGATAGAAGTTTGTGGCATGGGTGTTCTCGTCGAAATCCAAAAAATCGAATTCCGACGACTCGGATCCGGTCAGGTTCTCTTAGAGGCCGGTTCGCCGCCTCTCGCGCGCGCCGCGTGAGGGTTTAAAAAGGCAGATGAAAATTAATCGACATCGTTCAATCTTGAGTTGATATAGCGCCCCAACCTGACTTCGGACCCAACGCGGTATGAAGCTTCACACGGGAGCTTGTGGAGAACCTCGCGGAGCGTCGGCCTCCAGGCCGACGGGGGTACATCTCCAAGGCCGGCCAAGAAGGTCGGCGTGGACGCCGACCCTCCGTTAAAACGGCTTCGCCACGGACCAACTGACCAAAACAACGAGGAATATCCATGTCCAAATATGCAACCTATCCGAGCCTCGATGGCATGCCTGTGGTGATTTCGGGCGGGGCCTCAGGCATCGGCGAAGGTCTGGTGCGTGAATTCGCTGCACAGGGCGCCAAAGTGGGCTTCGTCGACATTTTGGCCGAGCGCGGCCACGCCCTTGCCGCCGAACTCCATCGAGCCGGGCTTCGGGTGCAGTTTGCGGCGACCGACATTACGGACGTCGACGCCTATCAAGCCGCCATACGCGAGTTCGAAAACGCTCATGGGCCGGCCCTGGCGCTCGTCAACAACGCCGCCAACGACACACGCATCAAATGGAGCGACGTGACGAACAAATCCTGGGATCAAGCGATTGCGGTGAACCTCAAGCACGCGTTCTTCGCCGCTCAGGCGGTTATTCCTGGCATGATCAACGCCGGGAAAGGCTCGATCATCAATTTCGGCTCGATCAGCTGGATGATCATGGTTGGCAATCTCTCGGGCTACACGGCCTCCAAGGCGGCGGCTCACGGCATGTCGCGCTCACTGGCCAGAGATCTTGGGCCTCACGGCATACGGGTCAATACCCTGGTCCCTGGTTGGATCATGACCGAGCGCCAGCTCACCCACTGGGTAGGGGACGCCGAGAATAAGTTGATTGACGACAGCCAGGCGATGAAGGGCCGGCTTTATCCCGCGGACATCGCACGCATGGCGCTATTTCTCGCCGCCGACGACAGCCAAATGATCACGGCGCAGGATTTCATCGTCGACGGCGGATGGGCCCACTAGGCCCGATCGGGCTTTTGAGCGTATCGCCCGCAAAACGTCATACGCCCTCATAAACCAACCTGGTGAAGAAGGCCGGATCAATCACCCAGTTCCCGAACTTGGCGTCGAAGGGCGCCGTCGGTTTCGCCGCCACGATCTCATCCCGGCTGCGTCCCTGTTTCTTGAGCGCGGCGACCTTGTCTCGAATGCCGACGAGCATGTCGCGAAACTCCTGAAGTTCGCTCCTGGTCCCCACGGCTTTGCCGTGGCCGGCGATGATGATCGTGTCGGCGTTCGTCGCGGCCAGATTTGCGTCCGACGCCGCGATCATTCCGTCGATGCTGCCGCCGGTGGAATAGTCGATGAAGGGATAGACGCCGTTCCAAAACGTATCCGCGACATGGATCACATTGGCTTCGGCAAAGCTCACGGATATGTCGCTGTCAGTGTGCGCGGGGCCGTAGTGCTTCAGGACGATCGTCAGGCCGTTCAGCTTCAGGCTGCGCTCCTCAGCAAACACTTCGCTGGGAAGTCCGGCCGCCGGCAATGCGAGGAAATTGTAATCCCAATCCTCGACCCGCTGGACCTGCGACAGATATTTGTGTGTGTTCTCCTGCGCGATGATCTTGGCGCCCGCCGCGCCGAGCCAGGGGTTGCCGTTGGTATGATCGAAGTGCCAGTGGGTATTGATCAAATGGCTGATCGGATCGCCGCCGAGCTCCGCGAGGGCTTTCGTCATCTGCGGACGCGATACGCCGATGCCGGCGTCAATCAGTACTTTGCCATCAGGACCGGTCAGCACGGCGACCGTCCCACCCGAACCTTCGAGCACACTTATGTTGTTTCGAAGCTTGTGAGTTGTGATCGGTGACGCCGCAGCGCTGTCCTTGATCAGACTGACGAGGCCGCGGGCCTCCGCGAACGCCTCGCGCGGCGCGAGCCATTTTCCCGCGGCTGCGGCGGCGCCGACGCAGCAAAGGCAGAAGCCGCGCCGGGACAGATAGCCCTTCCTTGAAACGTCCATCGCCGTGCTCGACCTGTCAGCTCTTGAGGAAAGCGAGAAGATCGGCGTTGATGATCTCGGCTTGGGTTGTCGGCATGCCGTGCGGGAAGCCCTTGTAGGTCTTCAGCTTGCCGTTCTTCAGCAGCTTCGCTGACAAGGGGCCGGCGTCGGCGTAGGGGACGATCTGATCGTCTTCGCTGTGCATCACCAGCACCGGTACGCTTATCTTCTGCAGGTCTGCGGTGAAGTCAGTTTGTGAGAAGGCGACGATGCCGTCGTAGTGCGCTTTGGCGCCGCCCATCATTCCCTGACGCCACCAGTTCTGAATGATCGGCTCGGACGCGACCGCGCCGGGCCGATCGTAGTTGTAGAACGGACCCGCGGCGACAGCGCGGTAGAACTCCGAGCGGTTCGCGGCGAGCTGTTTTTGAAAGCCGTCGAAGACTTCCTTCGGCAGGCCTCCCGGATTGGCCGCAGTCTTCACCATAAGCGGCGGCACCGCGCTGATGATCGCCGCCTTGGCGACGCGGCTTTCGCCGTGCCGCGCGAGATAGTGGACAACTTCGCCGCCGCCGGTGGAATGGCCAACATGGATGGCGTTATCGAGGTTGAGATGGGCGACTACAGCGGCGAGGTCGTCGGCGTAGTGATCCATGTCGTGGCCGTCGCCGGTCTGGGTGGAGCGGCCGTGGCCGCGCCGGTCGTGGGCGATGACGCGATAGCCCTTGCCGAGGAAGAACAGCATCTGGGCGTCCCAGTCATCGGCTGAGAGCGGCCACCCGTGGCTGAAGACGATCGGCTGGCCCTTGCCCCAATCTTTGTAGAAAATTTCGACGCCGTCCCGGGTCGTGACTGCACTCACGGCTTTATCTCCACTCGCAACAGATGCGGACATTTCGATCTTGTCTCAGGCTATTGAGGAGGGCTTGGCGATTCGCGCCGCAATTACGTTGCCGCGTGATCGTCAGAGCGCCACGGTCGCCCTTACAAAAAACATCAACGACGGAAGGTTATCGCGAAAGCCCGCCGTGCGTCGCCGCTGTCGCTCAGTCCGCCGCGATCGAGCGATCCAGAAATTCGTGGATCATCGGGGCCATCACGTCGAGCTTGTCTTCAAGTGCGAAGTGGCCTGTGTCCAACAAGTGAAGCTCGGCTTTGGGGAGATCGCGAAGGTAGGGGCCAGCCCCGGCCGCCGGAAAGATCTTGTCGTTCTTACCCCACACGATCAGCGTTGGCGGCTGGCGCTCGCGAAAGAAAGCCTGAAATTGAGGATACAGCGGGACGTTGCTGCCGTAGTCATGGAAAAGGTCGAGTTGGATATCTCGGTTGCCCGGCCGATCGAGCAGCGCCTGATCTTGCACCCAGTTGTCAGGACTGATGCGGGACAGGTCGCTGACGCCATCGGTGTACTGGAACTTCGTTGTCTCAGGCGCCACCAGGAAATCGAGCGCGTGTCGATGCGCCTCCGAGCCGTCCGCCCAGTAGGCCTTGATCGGGTCCCAGAACGCCTCCAGCCCTTCGGCATAGGCGTTCCCGTTCTGCACGATCAGCGTGGAGACCCGCTCGGGATGCAGCAGCGCCAGGCGATAGCCAACAGGCGCGCCGTAATCCATGACATACATGGAGTAGTGCGTGGCCCCGATCTTCTGCAGCAGCGCGTCAACCAGCGTGGCGTAATGCGCAAACGTATAGGCAAACTGACTGTGATCAGGCGCCGCGCTCTGGCCGAAACCTGGATAATCCGGCGCGATGACATGGTAGCGATCCGCAAGGGTGGGGATCAGGTTTCGAAACATGTGTGACGAGGTGGGGAAGCCGTGCAGCAGCAGCACGACCGGACCGTTGGACGGACCAGCCTCCCGATAGAACAAGTTGACGCCCTCGATGGTCTCGGTCCTGTAATGCGTGACGTTCTGCGTGACCTGCAAAGGCGTTTCCGCTCTCGCGGCGCCAATTCCGGCATAGGAAGTGAGCAGCGTAGTTGCCGCCGCGAGTGCAAGTACACGTCTTCCGAGGGCCATGGCTGCACCTTCTGCTTGAGCCGATATTACGATCTTGTCTAAGGCCTTTGAGGAAGGCTTGGCGATTTGTGCCGCATTTACCTTGCCGCGTGATGGTCAACCCATTTGGCCCGCCAGGAACTAGCCGGTTGCCGTGACAGGCGGCTACCATTAAGCTTGAGAAGCATCTTCTCGCCTTTCGGAAAGCGACGGAGGCATGGACCGCCTGGAGGCAATGTCGGTGATCGTCGCTGTCAGCGACGTGGGCAGCTTTTCTGCGGCGTCCCGGCGATTGAGCATGCCTGTCGCTACCGTCAGTCGGAAAGTCGCGGAGCTAGAGGCGCTTCTCAACGCTGAGTTGTTTCAGCGATCCTCGCGCCGAATGACGCTGACCGACGCCGGCCGCTCGTATGTGGAAGCCTGCAAGCGGATCATGGAGCAGGTGGACGACGCCGAGCGTCAACTGTCCGGCGAATATACAAGCCCAAAGGGCGGTCTTGCCGTCACGACGCCCTGGGGACTTGGCCACACGCATCTGCTTCCCCTGGCCGTCGAGTTCATGCAGGCTTTCCCTGAAATCGACTTGCGGCTTCTGCTCACCGACCGCGTCGTCGACACACTCGAGGAGGGCGTCGATGTAGCCGTCCGCATCGGCATTCTCCCGGAAAGCAGCATGATCGCGACGCGTATCGGTTCGATCCGCGTCGTGGTGTGTGGGAGTCCGTCCTACCTGGCGGCGAAGGGGCGTCCGCAGACGCCCGATCAACTTACCGATCACCACTGCATCGCGATAAATTCCGTCGCTTCTCCGAACACCTGGAGATTCAACCACGGCAAGCGCGAAATCGTCATCCCCATTCAATCCAGGCTCTGTGTGAATACGTCGGAAGCCGCCGTGATCGCCGCCATCGCCGGCGCCGGGTTGACGCGAGTCATGTCCTACAAGATGGACGCCGGGAGGCGCGCGGGAACTCTCGAATTGGTTCTTGAAGGTTTCGAGGTGGAGGCTTTGCCGGTTCATATCGTCTATTCGCCGCGCAAACCGGTCCCGCTAAAACTCCGCGCCTTTCTCGACTGGATGGCGCCGCGCCTCAAAGCCCGACTGGCGTTTGGCGGGGATGACGGATGAGGGCTCTACAATGTTGCTTCGCTCGCAGAACGGTTCCGTGTAGTCACTGAATGCCCTAGGCCGGCAATTTCACGCGAACGCGGCTACCAACTCCTGCTGCGCTTCAGCGATCACCTTAATCGCCGCTTCGGTCGCGATATGGGCCCCAAACGCTCGCGCGGCAACGCTCACCCCTGCCGCCTCGAAGCGATTCATCGACGCCAGCAGCGGCGCGAGATCGACGTCAACCAACACTTCCGCGACAGCCTGCGCCCGCTGCTGAACGCGCCCTTTCAGATCATCGAGCGATATGAGATCCGGCCTAGGCCTATCAGCCGGGCCGATTTCGATCGGGGCGCACAGACGGTCGGATAGCGGAATGATCGGGTATCCCTTCGCCGTCGCGGCGCCATTGACTTTCGGCGCCAAGGTTTTTGCGGCCAGGGCGTGGTCGGCGCCTGGCGCGATCGAGCCTTGTTGGCCGTCGGCGTCGCGCACCAACCAGCGATCGCGATTGATGTTGACGCCGGCGAAAAGATCGTTGGTCTCCGGCAGCGCGAAATTCCAGCGCAGGAACGCCTGCGCGTTGCGCCGGCCGAGCAGGTAATCGTGGCGGCGGAAGGATTCGTGCAGGAAGCCGCTGAACCCGCCCATCGCGCCGCAGGCGATCGGGTACAGTTTCGCTTCCGGCGATCCATTGCCTTGGCGTGTCGGCGAAATCATGAAGCGCGAGAAGATCGTATCGTTCGCCGCCTTCTCCAGCTCGTCGGGCTTGAATCGCGCTTGCTGGATCAGGCCGTTCAGCAGCAGCGGAAACACGTGCGTGAGTTTCATGGCGGAGTCGGGCGGCGGCGACTTCACGAAGCTCGGGAACGGCGCAATGAGAACGATCGCCTTGTCTGCCTGGTCGCCGTCTTGTTTGTTGTGAAGCGCCGACCCAGCGAGATAGCGCCGCGCCAACTCCAACGGTTCGTTGTCTATAGTTCCGCCATCGACCGACACGAAAGAATAAGGGGCCTCCGCAAAGGAAGGATCCGGGCCGAAGCTGACGAAACGTTGGTTGGTGGTGTCTTCATAACCGACGGCGCCGCTTTGACTGTACCAGTTGGCGTTCGGGCGCGAGATCATCCGGGGTCGGAGGCCGACGGGGAAAGCGCCGGTGGCGAGCGCAGCGCTCTTCAGCACGCTCCAGTCGGGCGTCTCGTAATGGTTGGAGTCGAGCCCTGTCGCGTCGGTCGTCGCGGCCGCGGGGCCGATCGCGAAATCGTAGAAATCGGCGTGATTGAGCATGCCGAAGCGCTCGGGCTGGTTGGCGCCGAAGATCGGGAAGGAATAGGGGACGCCGCGAATGTTGGTGAGCGTCAACCGAACGCGCAGGCTTCGATCGTCGCCGCGCCCGATCCAATTCCTGGATTTGACCGGACCGTCGATCGAGAACGCGCTATCGACGATGTCGTCGAGGACGTCGCAGCAGAGAAGGGAAAGCACGCCGTCCTTGCGCTTGTCGCCTTCGAGGTCGGTTCCCGCGAGCAGCTTCTCGATCGAAATGTCCGACACCCAGCTCGAATAAGTCGGTTGTGGCTCGGCGCGGGGGCAGCGGCGCCTGGGCGCACGTGTTCCAAATCGCGGAAGGCGTGCAACGCCGAGATCGCCGACGTCATCCCGCCCGCCGAGGCGCCGGCCATGACGGGGACGCGCACAGCGTGACGCGGGCCGTCCCAGGCCTGTGTGTTGCGCAGCGATTCGTACTCGTCCAGCGCCTCGAACAGGAAGTCGACGACGCCGGCGGTGTAGGCGCCGGCGGAAATCGCGCCGGCCATGACCAGGCCGAGTTCAAATTCCTTCGCCATTAAGTCACCGTGCGTAGCGGTTGCGGCGTTTGTCTGATCCGACAATGCGATCAAGACGGAAAAGGCGCAATCGCCAATCGCAACACACCGCGATTATGTGCGGAAGCAGCGTCGTGTAGCAAGAGATAGCTGCGCAGTGGCCGGCCATCGGCTCGGAGCGTGGCCTTGGCGGGGCGATTGCCCGCTGGACCGGCGGTCACTTAAGATGGAGCTCGCCGCTCCATGGCGGCGCAAGCGAGGATCTCTTGCTTTCGTTCATCGAACGCCACGTGGTCGCCTGCATCGTTGGCGCGGTTCTCTTCGTCTTCGGGCTTTATGAGATTTCCGCGCTGGTCTTCGCCTATTCGGGCGACGCCTATGTCGACAACAATGTCGCGCTTGTCGCCCCGCAGGTTTCCGGACCTCTGGTCACACTGGCCGTCAAGGACGATTCCGTCGTCAATCAGGGCGATCTGATCGCGGAGATCGATCGTACGCCGTTCGCCATCGCCGTCGCGTCCGCCGAGGCCGAGGTGAAGCTGGCCGCCGATCGGGCGAAGGCGGCAACGGCGGGAATCGAGGAGAGCCAGGCCTCGGTCGCGGCCGCGCAAGCTTCGTTCGACGACGCCGCGCGCGAAAAGGTCAGGGCGCAATCGCTCTCGCGATCCGAGGACATTTCGGCTGCCGCGCTCGACAACGCGCAACGCGACGCGCTGGTCACCGGCGCTGAACTTCGCAAGGCGCAGGGGCTGCTCGCGGTGGCCGAGGACATGGTCACCGTGCGGCGCGCCGAACAGGCGGCCGCGGCGCAATCGCTCGCCAAGGCGCAGTACGATCTTTCCTGCACCCGCATCGCCGCCCCGGTGGCCGGGCGCGTCGCGCCGCTCACCGTGCGCGTTGGGGATTTCTTGCACGCGGGCGAGCCGATGGCGGCCGTGGTGTCGCGCGAGAACTGGCGCATCATGGCCGAGGTCGAGGAGCGGCATCTGAAGCGGCTGCAGCCGGGCGAGACGGTCTGGTTCACCATCGGCTCGGATCCCTGGCGGGTGCACGTGGGCAAGGTGCGCGCCGTCGCGCCGGGCATTGCGCGCCGGCCGACCATCGATGGCGTGCTGCCGTATATTCCGCTCGACACCAACTGGATCCGCTTGCCGCGCCGTTTCCCGGTCGTCGTCGATATCGGCGATCTCGACAAGACGATGCGCCTCTATCGCGGCGTCGACGCCCGCGTGCTGATCTGGTTCTGACGGCTATGGCCGACGACGCATTTGGTTGGAGCGCGCGGCAGGGCGGACTGACGGCGGCGAGCGTGACGCTGGCCGTGCTCGCAGGCGCCGCGCTCGGTCTGCACGATCTTTGGTGGGCGGCGATATCTGCTTGGGTCGTCTCCAATCCCGACCTGTCCGCGCTGTGGCGCAAGCTGGGCATGCGGCTCGCGGGAACGGCGGTCGGCCTCGCGGTCGGTTATCTGATCGCCGAGGTCACCGCAGGCCGGATGCTGCTGCAGGCGCTGGCGCTGTTTTCCTCCGCCGCCGCAGGTTGCTATCTCAGGTTCTCCGCTCGCTACGGCTACGGCTGGTTCTATGGCGCTCTGACGATCGCGATCATGATCGCGGTCAGCGTGCTGTCGCCCGACAACGTGTTTTCATTTGCCCAGTTTCGCTTGATTGAAATCGCGCTCGGCGTGTTCGCAAGCGCCCTCGTGCATGAGCTCGGTCGCGCCGCACGCGGACCCGAGGCGCCAGCGGCCGCCGCGGCCCCGAGCCGCGAACTTATCCTGGTTGGTCTCGTGGCGGGGTTTTCGGTTGTCGCGATGACCTGCCTCTGGTCGTGGTTCGACACGCCTTCGCTCCCGCAGGCGCTTGCCTCGACGCTGGTGCTGGCGGATCGAGACCTCGCCGCGATCCGCTCGCGCGCCCGACAACGTCTCATCGGGTGCGCGTTGGGCGCGGCGGCTGGGGTCGCGGCGCTTGCGTTGGAGGTGGATGCGCTGCCGGTGTTTCTCGTCGCGCTATTTGCAGGGATCTTCTATTTTTCGCGTCTGCATCACGGCGGTGGCCCACAGAGCTATATCGGCACGCAGGGAGGCGTCGCCTACATCACCGCGATGGTCACCGGAAACGGCCCGACGGCCGACATCTGGCCGGTCGTCGGACGGCTCGCCGGCATTGTCTTGGGCGTTGTGCTGATGGTCAGCGTTTCGTTCGTGCTGGCGGCCGTGCGCGCTTCGGCTAGCCAAGGCGTCGGCGCCAGTCGATAGAGCCATCAGCGCTCAGGCGAAACCGCGTTGCGAGCATAACGAAGTCGGGGAGTGGTAAAACCGCCTTGACGGAGGGTCGGCGTCCACGCCGACCTTTTGGGCCGCCGCTCAGCCGGCTTACGTATCAACCCCGACGTCGGCCTGGAGGCCGACGCTCCGCGGCGCCCGCCTCACCTACGGAACGCTGGGGATATCTTCCGCGCCCTCGGACCGCCTTCGCCAGAAGGCAAACACGGCGGCCATCAGGCATCCCGCGACGATGCCAAAAGTCAAATCTTTGGCGATCGTCAGCCCGAAGGTCGTGAGCAGAACCAGCGCCGATTGCCAATGCCGCAACAGCTCTGCGAACTCATGCTTTTCCGCCATGTTCCAGCACACCACCAGCAACACGCCGGCCAGCGCGGCGAGCGGTGCGAAGCTCGCCAGCGGCGCGGCGGCGACCATGAACAGCAGCAGGAAGACGGAGTGCATCATGCCCGCCATCGGGCTTTTGGCGCCGGCGCGGATGTTGGTCGCGGTGCGCGCGATCGTGCCGGTCACGCAGAGGCCGCCGAACAGGGCCGAGGCGATATTGGCGAGGCCTTGCGCGACGAGCTCCATGTTGGAGCGATGTTTGCGCCCCGTCATGCCATCGGCGACTTTAGCTGACAGCAGGCTCTCGACGCCGCCGAGCAGCGTGAAGGAAAGCGCAGACGGCAAGACCGCCCAGGCTTGCGCCAGCGAGAGCGAAGGCAGCCGCGGCCAGGGCAGGCTGCTGGGAATCTGCCCGAACCGCCGCCCGATCGTCTCCGCGGGCAGACCGAGCGCCGCGACCAGGACCGAAGCGACTACGACCGCGATCAACATCGAGGGCCAGTGCGGGCGCCAGCTCCGAATCGCGATGATTAGCGCGGCCGTCCCTAGGCCCACAGCGAGGGTCGGCGCGCTCAGGGTCGGTAGGGCGCTCGCGATGGCCGCGAGCTTGGGAAGCAAGGGTCCCGGCTCGTGCGGCAGGGTCAAGCCGAACAAGTCTTTCAACTGGCTGGAGGCGATGGTGATGGCGATGCCGGCCGTAAAGCCGACGGTGACAGCCTGCGGGATGAAGCGGATCAGCCGCCCGAGCCCGGAGAGGCCGATCAGCGTGAGGAACACTCCGGACATGATCACCGTCAGCAGCAGCCCGTCGAGGCCGTATCGCGCGACCGTCGCGGACACGAGGACGATGAAGGCGCCGGCCGGGCCGCCGATCTGAAAGCGGCTGCCGCCGAGAGCGGAGACGATGAACCCTCCGACGATCGAGGCATAAAGGCCGCGCTCGGGCGAGACACCCGAGGCGACCGCGATCGCCATCGAAAGTGGCAGCGCGACGATGGCGACTGTAAGGGCAGCCATGACGTCGCGGCGAAAGGCGTCGGTCCCGTAGCCCTCGCTTAGGACGGTCGCGAGCTTCGGGCGATAGAGATGGGCGGTGGCTGTGCCGTCGGGCATCTGTGGGCGTTGTCTCTCGAAAAGCAAAGTTTCGGTATGTCACCAGTTCAATATCGCCAAGGCATTAACACGCCGCCGCCTCGTGAGCGCGGAGCGTAATTAGTCAGTATCGCCTATCACGCCTCTCGGGTGAGTCTTTGCACCGCCTTCTCAGGTTGATTGCCCAAACTCCCACGTTTTTATTGGAAAAGGTTTGATCTGTCGCAATTCGCAATCGCCAGGCCGGTCAGCTTCTTAACTTAGCGATCTCCGCCCGAGCGGCCGCGATGAGTTCGTCGTTGGTATGCGCATGACCCCACAAGCCCCAGCCGCCCGGCGCGGCCTCGCTAAGCAAAACCCAGGTGCGCTCGGTGAGGGCGGGGTCCCCGGCAGCCTTCGCGACAAGATCGGTCAGCCGCTGGACGACGGCGATCTGCTTGTCGCGATCGAGGGCGCCGGCGTTGGTCAGCACTTGCACCCGAACGTAATTTCCATCTCCATCGACGTTGGCGAGAGCGCCCGGCGCCAGCTCATGCACGAACGCCGCCGTATTCTTGCGGAACATCGGGATGTCCGGGACCTTCTCGATATCCTTGACGGTCGCCGCCGCGTCGATCGCCAGCTGGCGCGGATCGGCGAACGTGCCCTTGGAGGCGTAAATATCGATCATGGGCATCGTGCGATCTTCCCCAAATTCGACTATGATGACAATCATAGCGATAGCTATGACGACCATCATAGTCAATGGCTGAGATGACCGGACCGGTTAAGCTTCGCATGATCGAACAGACGGCTCTCTCGCTTGCCCGCAAGGGGCTGCAACGCACGTCGTTCAGCGAGGTGCTGGAGGCCTCTGGCGCGCCGCGCGGGTCGCTGTATCACCACTTCCCCGGCGGTAAGGATGAGCTGGTGCTGCTGGCGCTCGAGGCGGCCGGCGGTTTTGCGCTGGCGAAACTGGATCAGGCTGCGGGGCGGCCGGCCGTGGAGGTGGCGCGGTCGTTCGTGGAGATCTGGCGCACGATGCTGGAGCGCACCGATTTTGGCGCGGGATGCGCGATCGCGGCGGTGACGGTCGCCGCCGACTCCCCCGATCTCATCGACAGCGCGGCGCGCATCTTTCGCGGCTGGCGGGCGCGCCTTGCGGCGTTGCTCGCAGAGGGCGGCTTGGCCGCCGATCGCGCATCCTCGCTGGCCGCGACGCTGATCGCGGCTTGCGAGGGCGCGGTGCTGCTGGCCCGCGCGGAACGGAATTTCGAGGCGTTCGACCAGGTTGCGCGCGAGCAGATCGCCGCGGTGGCGGCGGCTGCGGGCTAGACGAGCGCGAGACGCGCGCGCTCCCAGGGGGCGGCGGCTCGTTTATTGTTCGGGCTGTCCTAGGCGCCGGGACCCGCGAAGACCACATGGGCGCACGTGGACGCGCTGAGGCTACCATGTTAGGAGCGCGCGCTTTGGAGCGGCCTGGTAAGGCCGGCGGAGAATTTTGCGATGATGTCGGTGCTCATCGTCATCCACCTGCTGGTGGTGATCGCCCTGGTCGGCGTGGTGTTGTTGCAGCGGTCCGAGGGCGGGGCTCTCGGCACGGGCGGCGGCGGAGGCTTCATGACCGGGCGCGGGCAGGCGAACGCGCTGTCGCGCGCCACCGCCATCCTCGGCGGCCTGTTTTTCGCCTCGGCGCTGTTGATGTCGATCATCGCCGGTTGGAATCGTTCGCCGCGCTCGATCATCGATGAAACGGGAACATCGAAGACGTCGACAGAGAAGCCGGCGGAGCCGAACCTGCTCGATCAATTGAAAGGCTCGGGCGCGCCAGCCGCCCCGGAGACCCCGGCGGCGCCTAAGTAGCGCGATGACGCTGTCGCTTTCGATTGCCTGCTATTTCATGATCTGGTGGGTGGTGCTGTTTGCGGTGCTGCCGTTCGGCGTGCGCTCGGCCGCCGAGGCGGGGGTCGATACGCCACGGGGCGCCGATCCCGGGGCGCCGCTCGCTCCAAAGCTCGCCATCAAAGCGCTCGCGACGACCCTTATCTCCGCTGTGGTGTTCGCAGCGCTCTACGCCTTCGTGGCTTACGAGGGCTGACCTTGCCGTCCTTCAGGACCTCGCGCGTCGTCAAACATAGTCCAGAACAGATGTTTGATCTGGTCGCTGATTGCGACCGGTATCCAGAATTTTTGCCGTTCTGCGTCAGCATGAAAACCAGGCCGCGCGGAGCCGATGCGGAAGGCAACGCGATCGTGCTGGCGGAGATGGAGATCGGCTATATGGCGATCAGGCAGAACTTCGCGACCCGCAACATCATGGATCGCAAGAACCTGAAAATCACCGTCGAATATGTCGACGGGCCGTTCAGCCGATTGCGCAACATCTGGAATTTCGAGCCGGATCCGGCGGGGTGCCGGGTCGAGTTCTACATCGACTACGAATTCCGGTCGCGCATGCTGGCGATGCTGATGGGTTCGATGTTCGACGCGATCTTCCGCACCTTCGCGAGCGCGTTCGAAGCGCGCGCCGACAAGATCTACGGGACAGGCGGCGGGGCGGTTGCGCCCGCAAGTCAGTAGGCTTCCGGCGGCGCCGGGTCGCAGCTCCAGCCGTCGAAGGTCGGGTGGAACACCAAACCGTCGGGACAATAACGATTGCCTGCGCCGCCGTTCGGCTGGCAATTGCCGCCTGCGTCGGGATGATAGCCGGACCCGCAAGTCTGCGGATAGGCTTGGCCGAGGCCGACGCCAGGGCGCGCGGCGGCGGGAACGAGAGTTGCGAGCGTGAGGATTACGGAAAGCGCGGGCGCGCGGTAAACAAACATCAAGGCCTCCTATCTACAGGGACGGTCTAGCCTGCCGGCGTTACACCAGGTCCAGCCGAACCTTCCGTCCCAGCATTTCCGCGGCGCGCTGTAGGGTCGCCAATGTGACATTGCCGTCTTTCGGATCGAGCAATCGACCGATCTGGCTGCGACTCGTCCCCATGCGCTCGGCGAGGCGTCGCCGGGAAAGCTTTTGGGCTTTCATCGCCTCCTCGATTTGAAAGGCAAGGACTTCCTTGATCGCGACAGCTTGGAACGCCTCGCGTGTTCCTTCCTCATCGAGAAATTCGTCGAGCGATGACCCCCAATGCGGATTCTTGGCTTTGGTCACTTCGACATTTCCTTCATTCGCTTGTGCGCCAACGGCGCAAGCTGGTCGAGGGCTATCCGTTGCCTTGTTAGCTCAAGCGCCCGCCGCCGCCTCTAACATCGCCAGCGCCTGTACGACCGACGCCAGCCTGACCGCACCACGCCCAATACCGCCGTAACGCCGCTCCACCGCCATGAGCCGATCCCCAGGTCCCGCGCAGGCAAAATGCACGAGCCCGACCGGCTTCTCCGCGCTGCCGCCGCCGGGACCGGCGACGCCGGTGATCGCGACCGCTAGGTCGGCGTGCGAGGCGCGCAGCGCGCCCGCCGCCATCTCGCGCGCTGTCGCCTCGCTGACGGCGCCGTGCGCAGCAAGCGTCGCCTCCGCCACGCCGAGCAGCTCCTGCTTGGCTTGGTTGGAATAGGTGACAAGCCCGCGCTCCACCACGTCGGACGAGCCGGCAATTTCCGTAAGCAGCGCCGCGACCAGACCCCCAGTGCAAGACTCCGCCGTGGCGATCTTCAGCCCCTTGGCCCGGCAAAGATCGAGCAGCTGGCTCGCGCTTGCAACGAGCGCGGCGGGGAATATCGACGTCACCACCACTTCTTCACCTTGAACCAAATAAGCGGGATCAGCGCGCTGCCGATGATCAGCGTCAGGCCGTACTGGTAGCCCCACGCCCAATCATATTCGGGAATGTTCTTGAAGTTCATGCCGTACATCGAGGCAATCAGCGTGGGGGGAATGCCGATCACCGAAACGATCGTCAGCACCTTGAAAATGTCGTTCTGTTCGACGCCAATCAAACCAAGGCTGGCGTCGAGCAGGAACTGCATTTTTTCGGCGAGCCGCTCCTCGTGCGAACTCAACGAGGCGACGTCGCGGCCGATGCGATCCAGCCGGGTTTTGATGTCCGGCGTCACAAGCGTCTTCAGTTCGCTTTCCAGATAGGGCGTCGTGCGCGAGAGCGTCAGCAGCGCCTCTTCAATCAAAGAGCTGTGCTCGCGCTGACGACCGATCTCAGGAATTATGCCTTTCAGCACATCGCCTCGCGGCGTATCGGAGGGCTTGGCCTTGTTGATGTGGAAGATTTGCCGGGAACACTGGTCGAGCCGAGTCGTGAGAAGTTCGAGCTCGTCGGCGAGATGGTCGACGATGGCTTCGAGCACGGCGATCGCCGCGCCGACCGGAGTTCCCGGCGCGCGGTCGACGCCGATAGCGTGCAGATATTCCGGCTCGCACGGCTTCAGGTTCTCGTAGCGCACGGTCAACAATGTCTTCGGACTGATCATCAGGGCCAGGGGATGCGCGGCGAAAGCGCCCTCCGCCTCGCGATGCGGCAGCGGAATGGTGACGCAAACGGCGTCGCGCAACCGATAGAGCCGGCTCGAGGTCTCGATCTCCGACATTTGCTGCAGGGTCGGCGGGGTCACGCCGATGGCGCGTTCGAGATAGGCGGATTCGTCGCCGGTCGGGCCGTTGGCGTCGATCCAGGTCGCGCCCTCCGGCAGGTGCGCGTCGCCCTTCCAGGGCTCGTAGGTGGCGTTGGCGAAATCATGGATGGTCAGCAAGGAGGCTTATCCCGGACAGAAAGGCGCAAAGGCGATAGCTGGGATTGGCGACGTAATCAAAACGCCACCTGGGACCGCGGACGTCCCGTCCGCAAGCGGCGGGCTGGCGCGCGTCCGCGAAGTCTCGCGCTTTCCCCTCAGCCGTTTTTCCGCTAGGCGGGGCGCCCGATCGATTTGACGATACCGAGATCCCCCCGTGACGCTTCACCGCTACCGCTCGCACACCTGCGGCGCCCTCACCCTCGCCGAGGCGGGACAGGACGCCCGGCTCTCCGGCTGGTGCCACCGCATCCGCGACCACGGCGGCGTGCTATTCATCGATCTGCGCGACCACTACGGGATGACGCAATGCGTGGTCGATCCGGACTCGCCGGCGTTCTCTGCCGCCGAGAAGCTGCGCGCCGAATATGTGGTGCGGCTCGACGGCCTCGTGCGCAAGCGCCCGGAAGGCACTGGGAATGCCGACATGGCGACCGGGCAGGTCGAGCTTTACGTGCGGGAGATCGAGGTGCTCGGGCCGGCCGGCGACCTGCCGCTGCCGGTGTTCGGCGACCAGCCGTATCCCGAGGACACGCGGCTGCGCTACCGCTTCCTCGATCTGCGCCGGGAGAAGCTGCACAAGAATATCGTGCTGCGCGGCAAGGTCGTGGACTCGATGCGCCAGCGCATGAAGGCGCAGGGCTTTTCCGAATTCCAGACGCCGATCCTGACCGCCTCCTCGCCGGAAGGCGCGCGCGATTTTCTGGTGCCCTCGCGCATCCATCCCGGAAAGTTCTACGCGCTCCCGCAGGCGCCGCAGCAGTACAAGCAGCTGTTGATGATGGCGGGCTTCGATCGCTACTTCCAGATCGCGCCCTGCTTCCGCGACGAGGACCCGCGCGCGGACCGGCTGCCCGGCGAGTTCTACCAGCTCGACATCGAGATGAGCTTTGTCGAGCAGGAGGATGTGTTTGCGGCGATGGAGCCGGTGATCCGCGGCGTGTTCGAGGAATTTGCCGACGGCAAGCCGGTGACGCCCTCGCCGTGGCCGCGCATCCCCTACGCCGAGGCGATGCGCAAGTATGGCTCCGACAAGCCGGACCTGCGCAACCCGATCGTCATGCAGGATGTCTCCGAGCATTTCCGCGGCTCGGGCTTCAAGGTGTTCGCGCGGCTGTTGGAGCAGCCGAAGAACGAGGTCTGGGCGATCCCCGCGCCGGGCGGCGGGCAGCGCACGTTTGCGGACCGGATGAATTCCTGGGCGCAGGGCGAGGGGCAGCCGGGGCTCGGCTACATCCTGTTCTTCGACAAGGCGAAGGACGAGACGACGCAGCAGCAGACGCCCGGCGCGACCGGCGTCGGCGGCCGCGGGCCGCTCGCCAACAACATCGGCGCCGAGCGGGTGGAGGCGGTGCGCACGGCGCTCGGGCTGAACGCCGGCGATGCGGCGTTCTTCGCCGCGGGCGATCCGGAGAAGTTCGGCAAGTTCGCGGGGCTGGCGCGCACCAAGCTCGGCCAAGAGCTGAAGTTGATTGACGAGGCGCGCTTCGCGTTCGCCTGGATCGTCGATTTCCCGATGTTCGAGTGGGGCGAGGAGGAGAAGAAGATCGACTTCTCGCACAACCCGTTCTCGATGCCGCAGGGCGGCCTGGAGGCGCTGCAGAACCAGGAGCCGCTGACGATCAAGGCGTTCCAGTACGACATCGCCTGCAACGGCTACGAGCTGGCGTCGGGCGGCATCCGCAACCATCGGCCCGAGGCGATGGTGAAGGCGTTCGAGATCGCCGGCTATAACGAGCAGACGGTGATTGATCGGTTCGGCGGGATGTACCGCGCGTTCCAGTACGGCGCGCCGCCGCATGGCGGGATGGCGGCGGGGGTGGACCGGGTGGTGATGCTGCTGGCGGGGGAGCAGAACCTGCGCGAGGTCGCGCTGTTCCCGATGAACCAGCGCGCGGAGGATTTGCTGATGGGCGCGCCGAGCGAGGCGACGACGAAGCAGCTGAGGGAGCTGCATATGCGGGTGAACCTGCCGGCGAAGTGAGGGGCGCCTCTGTAGCCGCGGTCGTTGACCGCGGTCTATCCGAGATCGACGCTCGAACAGATAAGGCTTCGATCACACCGCGACCGCGGTCAACGACCGCGGCTACAAAGCGGCGCCTCGTCTAGAAAGCTCTTAATGCCGATTGGAATATTCGCGCTTTCGCTCGCCGCTTTCGCTGTCGGAACCAGCGAGTTCGTCATCGCAGGCCTTCTGCCCAATATCGCTTCTGACTTCGGCGTCAGCATTCCGACGACAGGACTGTTGGTCACGGTCTATGCTTTATCCGTGGCGATCGGCGGCCCCTTCTTCGCCCTGTTCACATCGAGCGTGCGGCGCAAGCCGCTGATCGTGTTTCTGCTTTGCATTTTCGTTCCCGGCCAGGCGTTCTGCGCGCTCGCGCCTTCCTATGCCTGGTTGATGGCGGGGCGCGTGTTCACCGCTTGCACGCACGGCTTGTTCTTCGGGGCTGGCGGCGTCGCGGCCATGAATATCGCCGGCCCACAGCGGCGCAGCATGGCGATGGCTTTGTTCTTAGGCGGGATCACCGTCGCGAGCCTGTTCGGCATACCGGTTGGCTCCGCGATCGGCAACGCTTTTGGTTGGCGATGGACATTTGGCGCGGTTGGTTTGTGCGGCCTTTTCGCCGCCGGCCTCGTTTCGCTTGTGTTGCCTCAGGATGCGCGAGACAGCGAGAAGGACGGCTCGCTCAAGGCTGAACTTCGCGCGCTGAACCATCATCAGGTCTATCTTTCGTATTTGGCGATTGCCTTGGTCATGGTTGGCGCTTTGGCTTTCGCCACTTACCAGGTGCCGGCGCTGATCGCGGTTTCCGGCGTCGCGCAAGACCGCACGCCGCTTTATCTGATGATCTCCGGCATCGGGGCGGTCATTGGCATTTACGTGGGCGGCCGAGCCGGCGACTGGAAGTTGATGCCGTCGTTGATGGCGATCCTGCTCGCGCAAGTGGGTGCGGCCATCCTGTTGTGGCTCGTGATGCCACAAGCGCTTTGGATGGCCTTCGGCATGTTCATTTCGAGCGCCGCGAGTTGGGCGCTCAACGCGCCGGTGCAATCGCGCATTCTGTCCGCTGCGCATTCCGCGCCGCAACTCGCCTCGACGCTGATCTCGACGGCCTACAATCTCGGCATAGGCGGAGGCGCATGGGTCGGTGCGCTGTGCATCGACGGCGGCCTCAGCTACCAAACTTTGCCTATTGTGGGGGCTGTTTGCAGTTTGTTGGCGGCGGGGGTTGCGGCCGTGTCGTGGATGCTCGACGGCCGGGACGGCGCCGGTCAGCCAGTTGGCGATCGATTGGAGGAAGCGTCGTGAGCGGCGGCGCCTGTAGCCGCGATCTATAGATCGCGGTGGTGGTGAGATCGGGCCTTGCCTGGGAAGCGTCGATCGCCTGTAGCCGCGATCTATAGATCTAGGGGATGCACACATCTTGCGGCCGCACGCGAGAACAAAGGCCGGGGACCCCCTCTCCCCGCGTGTCTCACGACGGAGCGCGCCGCATAAACCAAAGAGCGGGGAGAGGGTTTGGGGTGAGGGGCGAGCCACTTGGACCTGTGCTTCCCGCGCACGACGCCTAGCTCAGATATATTTTGATTGCACGAAACAAGCGAACGTTTGCCTTAAGTCTTCTAGCGTGACGCGGCGCCCGCTGGCGGGTGACGTGCGTCCAAGCGGCCCGCCCCTCACCCCAACCCTCTCCCCGCTGCTTGGTTGATGTGGCGCGCCACGTCGTGCGACACGCGGGGAGAGGGGAGTCCGCGGCCGTCGTGCCTCATGCGCAAACGCCAGATGTGTGCATCCTTTAGATCTATAGATCGCGGCTACAGCCACGACCTCTAATCCCCATCCACTCGGAACGCCTCGAACATAGCCCGCGCCATGCCAGCAACCGCGGCGCTCGTCGCCCGGGGATTGCGGTGCAAAACCAGGCGGGAATTGTCGATCGCCCCAAAGCCATCGACGGAGGTCAACTCGCGGCAACCTTCCGGGATGTTGCTGCGCGACAGCGGCGCTATGGCCAAGCCGGACATGACCGCCAGTTTAAGGCCGCCATTGGTGTCGCTGGAATAGGCGATGCGGAAGGAGATGCCGCGATCGTTGAGAGATTTGATGGCGTAGTCAGTGCACCACGCGGAGCTCGAGTAAAGCGCGATCGGCAACGGCGAGCGCTGATCGACGCGGTGCGCTTCCGAGGTCACCCATACGGTTGGATCGTGGCGCAGCACCTCGGCGCCGGGCATGTTCCGCCAATCAAACAGCACCGCCAGGTCGAGTTCGCCCGCGCTCACGCGGGACATGTTCTCCTCGGAGCGACCGTATTGCGCGGTGACCTCCACATTCGAGTGACGAGCGGCGAAAGCGCCGAGCGCGCGGGTCAGCGCGGCGTGACCGTATTCCTCCGGCAAGCCGATCCGCACCAATCCGATCAGCGGCGACGCCCGGAGCGCCAGGTCCGTCTCGTTCAGGAGCGACACGACGCGGCGCGCCTTGGCGAGCAGTTCCAGGCCCAGGCGGGTTGGCGCGACCCCGCGAGACCCGCGTTCGAACAAGGGTTCGCCGGCCAGTTCCTCCAGCCGTTTGATTTGCAGGCTCACGGCGGACTGGGTGCGACCGACCACTTGCGCAGCGCGCGTAAAACTTCCGGTCTCCGAGACGGTCACGAAAGTCCGCAACAATTCGCTTTCCAGGGGCAATCTCGCCTCCGCCATGAGCGCTGCTCATAGCAGAGATTAGCGCTATTCGCTTGTCCAATGGCTCAGCCTTGGCGATGATCGTTGCGGCGGCGCCGCCGGTGAAAAAGCAGGCGTATTGCGCGCGTCTCGGCTTCAGATGACCGCGGGAGGTTTAGCCATGATTGCTAACCGTAATGCAGGTTGGGCCATTGCGGGCTGTTTCCTGGGCCTCACAGCGACGTCCTCTTATGGGGCTACGCCGTGCAGCGAGGCCGCCGATCCCCAGGATGACGGCATTGCGATCATGCGTTGCGGGGACGTCGTCGTGGTTGCCGAAGCGTCGGCGGTCCACTCGCCGGCTGCATCGATGTCCTCGCATGTCGGCAAGATCCAGCTCGACAACGGCGCGATCGCCGTGTCCGCGGAGTCGCCGAGCGCGCAATTCTCGGTCCTGACGCCGGACGCGGTCGTATCCGGCGGCGCGGGCGAATGGCTCATCGTGGCCGAGCCAGGGCGCACCCGCGCGGTGGTCTGGCGGGGAACGGCGGTATCGCGGCTCAGAAGCGACGGATCGCAGAAGGTGCTGAAGGCCGGCGATGCGGCGCCAGACGAAGTGGAGTCCTCGCGCAGCGAGCGGCTTGCCCAGGCGTTGAAGCGCGCGAAGGCGCATCCCTGATCGCACTATGTCAGTTGATTGTCAGATTGGTCGCGAGCCTTCGCCAACTTTTGTTGTGAGGATCAGGCAGAACCGGACGGCGCTGGGGATCCTCAGTCTCTGCCTCGGCGTGCTGGTGTTTTCGCTGCAGGATCCGCTGGTGAAATCGGTCTCGCGCGGATATCCGGTGACCGAGGTGATGGCGATCCGCGCGCTGGTGGCGCTGCCGATCCTGATTGCCATCGTGCGCTCCGACGTGGGCCTGAAAGCGCTTCTATCAAAGCGCTTTGGCATGCTGACGCTGCGGGCGTTCGGCCAGTTCGCGTCTTACACGATTTACTATCTCGCCATCGCCGCCTTGCCTTTGGCTGACGCGATCGCGCTCTATTTCATGGCGCCGCTGTTTATCCTAACCCTCGCGGGTCCCTTTCTGGGCGAACGCGTCTCCAGACGCACTCTGGCGACGGTGCTCGTCGGCCTGGTTGGGGTTCTGGTGATGCTGCGGCCTGGGGTTGGTTTATTTGAATGGGCGGCGCTGCTGTCGCTCGGCTCGGCGATTCTCTACAGCTTGTCGCAGATCATGGCGCGCAAGATCGGCGATACCGAGTCCGGAACGGTCATGGCCTTCTACCAGAATGGCGCCTATCTGGTCGGCGCTTTGGTTGTCGCCGCCGTATTCCACGTCGTGGGCATAACCCATGCGGAGCATCCAAGTCTCGACTTTCTCGTCAGGCCGTGGGTGTGGGCGAGCATGCCTGATCTGCTGAAGATGGCGGCCTGCGGCGTCGTCGCTTCCGCCGGAATGATCTTGTTGTCGCAGGCGTATCGAATGGCGCCCGCAAATCGCGTCGCCACCTTTGAGTATACCGGTATCCTCTGGTCGCCCTTGTGGGGCTTTTTGTTCTTCGCCGAGACGCCGCGGGCAACGACAGCGCTGGGCGCCGCGCTGATCATCGGCGCGGGGCTGTTGGCGTTCAGGAGCGAGAACAAGCGGGGGTGACCGGCGGAAGCGTATTATGGCGAAGGCTTCCGGGCGGTATGGCGGAATCGTTGGATGACGATCTCGTCGTCATCGACATAGTAGTCGATCAAATAAGAGTGGGGCGTCAGAAACGCACGACGGACCGCAGCTACGCTGGTCTTGCGGCCAACTAGAGCCTTCCGCGGATAGGTAGCATCGTCATTGCGAGGAGCGAAGCGACGCGGCAATCCACCGCGCCGCCGCAGCGTCGAAGGTGCTGCGGCTTAAACACTCGCCAACATCCTTACCACCGCGCTGGGCCCAACATGCAGCGTCCCCTCGCGTAAGTCAGTCTCCACCTCCTGCAACAGATCAATCCGCGCCTTAGCAAAATCAGCCGACAGATCCTCGGCCCGATAAAGCAATGCCGCGTCGCGCGGCCCGCCCCGGGCGCCAGCTTGCTGCCTTTCCAATTGCAGCGGGGTGAACGCCTCCAGCACGATCCGTCCGCCGGGCCGTAGCGCCGCGAGCGCGCGGGTGTGAACAAAGCGGCGCTCGGCTTCGACCAGATGCAGATAGAGGAGCGCGATCACATCGTAGGCCGCAACCGGCCAGTCCCAGCGCAGTATATCCGCCTGCCGCGCCTCGATCCGCACTCCGCGCGCTTCCGCCAGCCGCCGCGCCTTGGCGACGCCCTCAGCCGAGAGGTCCAGCGTCTCGACCGCAAGCCCAAGCTCGGCCAGAAACACCCCGTTGCGGCCCTCGCCGTCGCCAGGAACCAGCACACGCTGGCCGAGCGAGAACGTCCCCGCCAGCGAGGCGAGGAAAGCGTTGGGCGCTTCGCCGTAGGCGTAACTCGCCCCCGCAAACCGCTGATCCCAGAAGGCTGCGTCGGCCATCAGCGGTAGCAGGCGGCGATCGCCATGAAGTCGGCCGCCTTCAGGCTGGCGCCGCCGACCAGCGCGCCATCGACGTTCGGCAGGCCCAAAAGCTCGCGCGCGTTGCCAGGCTTCACCGAGCCGCCATAGAGGATGCGCACGCGCGCGCCCGCCTCTCCGAGAAGCTCGACCAGCAGCGCCCGGATCGAACCGTGCATCTCGGCGACGTCGGCGTCGGTGGGGGTGAGGCCGGTTCCGATCGCCCAGACCGGCTCGTAGGCGACGACGAGCGTCGCCGGCGTCGCGCCCTCGGGAACCGATCCGCGCACTTGCGCGCTCACCGTTTCGAGCGCGCGTCCCTGGTCGCGCTCGGCGCGCGTCTCGCCGACGCAGACGATCGCCGTCAGCCCGGCCCGCCGAGCGGCCTCCGCTTTGCCCTTCACCTGCGCGTCGGTTTCGCCGCGAAAGGAGCGTCGCTCGGAATGGCCGACGATTACGTAGGAGCAGCCGGCGTCCTTCAGCATTTCCGCCGAAATGCCGCCGGTATAGGGGCCACTGACCTTCTCATGGCAATTCTGCCCGCCAAGCGCCACCGCGCTGCCTTCGAGCAGGCTCGCCGCGGGCGGGATCAGGGTCGCCGGCGGGCAAACCGCGAGTTCAGCGGCGCCGGCCTCGCCCTTGTCCACCGCGGCGCGAATGGCCGCGATCTCCGGCAATACGGCCTTGACGCCGTGCATCTTCCAGTTTCCGGCCACCAGCGGGCGCACGTCCGGCGTCATCGATCCCTCCCGTATGCGCGCGGCGGGTAACATGGCGGCAAAGCCTATGCAAAGCCGGCCTCGCCCGCTAGAGAGGCCGAAATTCAAGTCAGAGAACAGACGTCAATGCTCGACGGAATGCGGAAGGCCGCGCAGGGGACGATCGGCAAGCTGGTCATGACGATCGTCATGGGGCTGATCATCGTCAGCTTCGTGATCTGGGGCGTCGGCGACATGCTGCGCGGCTTCACCTCGAACACGGTCGCCACCATCGGCTCGACCAAGATCACCGCGCAGCAATTCTCCAACGAGATGCAGAGCGAGCTTTACCGCTTGCAGCGCCAAATCCGCCAGCCGTTGACGCCGCAGCAGGCGCGGGCGCTGGGGCTCGACGCGCAAGTGCTCGACCGGCTGGTCGACGAGGCCGCGTTCGACGAGCGCGCGCGCGGCATGGGGTTGGCGATCTCGGACGCGACGATTGCAGCCGTCGTGCGCGATGATCCGCGGATGAAAGGTTCGGACGGCAAATTCGATCGCGCCCGGTTCGATGCCGAGCTTAGGGATTCGGGACTGACCGAACGCGGCTTCTTCGCCGAGCAGCGCGGCTTCTATCTGCGCCAGCAAATCCAATATGCGCTGGTTGATGGTCTGGCGGCGCCGAAGGCGCTGACGGACGCGCTGGATGCAGCCAAGAACCAGACGCGGGAGATTTCCTATTTCGTGCTGCCGCCCGCCGCCGCCGGCGATATTCCCCCGCCCTCCGACGAGGTGCTGAAGAGCTTTTTCAACGACAACAAGGCGGTATGGCGCGCGCCGGAATTTCGCAGTTTCGATGCGCTGGTCGTCACGCCTGCAAGCCTCGCCAAGCCCGACGACGTCAGCGAGGATGACGCCAAGGCGCAGTATCAGAAGGACATCGCCAAATACACGACGCCGGAAAAGCGCAAGCTGCAGCAGATCGTGTTCACCAACGAAGCGGACGCCAACGAAGCTGAAGCCAAGATCAAGGCTGGCGCGACGTTCGATGACATCGCCAAGGCGCGCAACCTGGGCGAGGCCGATCTTGACATCGGCGAGGTGACCAAAGAGGGCGCTTTCGATCCGGCGATCGGCGAGGCGGCCTTCGCTTTGCCGCAGGGCGGGGTGTCGGCGCCGATCAAGGGACCGTTCGGCGCCACGATCGTGCGCGTCGTCTCGATCACGCCGGGCAGCGTCAAGGGTTTTGCCGAGGTCGAGGCGGCGATCAAACAACAGGTCGCGGCGGCGCGGGCGTCCGATCAGGTGCAGGCGCTGCATGACAAGATTGAGGACGCGAAGGCGCAAGGGCGAAGCGTCGCGGATGCGGCGAAGGCCGCGGGGCTTGAGGCGCGCCCCTTCGTTAGCGTCGACCGCGAAGGGTTGAATGCCGCCGGGGCCAGCGCGGACGTTCCCAACAAAGATGTTTTGCTGCCTGCCGTGTTCGCCTCCGACGTCGGCGTCGACGACGAGGCCATATCAACCAAGGACCGCGGCTATATCTGGTTCTCTGTTACCAAGGTTGATCCCGCGCACGATCGGACGTTCGACGAGGTCAAGGACAAGGTCGCGGACGTGTGGCGAAAGCAGGAAATCGCCAAGCGGCTCACCGACAAGGCGGCGGATTTCGTCAAGCAACTCGATGCGGGCGGCGACATCGCCGAACTCGCCAAGTCCGCGACGACGGAGGTCAAGACCGCGAAGGAGATCAAGCGCGCCGGCGGCGAGGGGTTGGCGCCGAATGTCGTGGCCGCAGTGTTTGAGGCGGGGCCGGATCGGGCGGGGTCTGCGGCGACTCCGGACGGGCGACTCGTCTTCAAGGTGACCGCCGACACCACGCCGCCGCCGGCTCCTGAAGACCCGGGCGTCAAAATGGCGAGCGACAAGGTCAAGACCGAACTCGGCCAGTCGCTGGTCGAGCAATATGTCGACGCGCTGAAGCGCGAGATCGGCGTGACGATCGACCGGCGCGTGCTGCAGTCGGCCGAGGGCGGCTGATGGAAATTGAGGAGGCTTATGCGGCGGGGCGCGCGTCTGTCCTGACGACGACGCTCGTCGCCGATCTGGAGACGCCCGTCTCGGCTTATTTGAAGCTCGCGGCGGCGCGCACGGGAAACATGTTTTTGTTGGAGTCGGTCGAGGGCGGCGCGAGCCGCGGGCGATACTCGATGATTGGTCTCGATCCCGACGTGATATGGCGCTCCAACGGCGCGGTGTCGGAGATCAACCGGCGCGCGAGCACCGATCCCGCCGCATTCACGCCCTGTCCCGGCAAGCCGCTGGAGGCGCTACGCGCGCTGCTCGAAGACTCCCGCATTGATCTGCCAGCGGGACTGCCGCCAATGTCGGCGGGCGTGTTCGGCTATCTCGGCTACGACATGGTCAGGCAGATGGAGCGCCTGGCGCCGGCCAAGCCTGATCCGATCGGCGTTCCCGAAGCGATCCTGATCCGCCCGACCGTGATGGTGGTGTTTGACAGCGTGCGCGACGAGATGGTCGCGGTGACGCCGATCCGCCCCGTGCCGGGCGTGACCGCGCGTGCGGCGCGCGAGGCGGCGGAGGCGCGGATCGAAGCGGTGGTTGCTGCGTTGGAGCGGCCGCTCGACCATGCGTCGGCGGCGGTTGATCCAACGATGATTGCTGATGCTGCGGTCTCCAACACGACGGAGGCTGAATTTCTGGCGATGGCGGAGCGGGCGAAGGAATATATCCGCGCCGGCGATGCGTTTCAGATTGTCTTGTCGCAGCGGTTCACCAGCCGCTTCGATCTGCCGGCGTTCTCGCTGTATCGCGCGCTGAGGCGGGTCAATCCGTCGCCCTATCTTTGTTTCCTCGACTTCGGCGGTTTCCAGATTGTCGTATCGAGCCCAGAGATCCTGGTCCGCGTGCGCGACGGCGACGTGACGATCCGGCCGATCGCGGGCACGCGCTGGCGTGGAAAGACGCCTGAGGAGGATGCGGCGCTGGGGGACGAACTACTGGCCGATCCGAAGGAGCGCGCCGAGCATCTGATGCTGCTCGATCTCGGGCGCAACGACGTCGGCCGCGTGGCGGAGATCGGCACGGTCAAGGTGACCGACAGTTTCTTCATCGAGCGCTACAGCCACGTGATGCACATCGTGTCGAATGTGCAGGGGCGGCTGCGCAGCGATTTCGACGCGGTGGCCGCGCTGTGCGCGGGGTTCCCGGCGGGGACGGTGTCGGGCGCGCCCAAAGTGCGCGCGATGCAGATCATCGACGAACTGGAGAAGGACAAGCGCGGGATCTACGCCGGCTGCATCGGCTATTTCGGCGCGAGCGGCGAGATGGATACGTGCATCGTGCTGCGGGCGTCGGTTGTGAAGGACGGGCGCATGCATGTGCAGGCGGGCGCGGGCGTAGTGTATGATTCCGACCCGGCTTATGAGCACCGCGAGTGCGTCAACAAAGCGAAAGCGTTGTTTCGCGCGGCGGAGGAGGCGGTGCGGTTCGCCACGAGGGCGAAGCGCGGGCAGTAGCGCGGGTTTATTCGTTGAACAGGTCCGAGTGAGTCCCCGCGCGAACAAAGATGATTCGGCCGGTTGCGCCGTTGTCATCGATTTTATAGGCAAGCAGAAAATCGCCGCCAATGTGGCATTCGCGGTGACCAGCCCATGGGCCTTTGAGCGGGTGATCAAGCCACTCCGGGCCAAGAGGCGCCTCGTTGGCGATCAGCAACAGCATGGCTTCCTTGAGCCGATTCATATCAAATCGACCCGAGCGACATAGCCTTTCCCAATCTTTCGCGAAGGACTTGGCGTAGTCCGCCGCTCGTGGAAGCGGCGCCCGTTTACTTGCCGCGGGTTTTTTCAAGTTCAGCGAACAGTTCGTCGGCGGTCGCGAAGCGGGCGACGCGAGACTTTGCTATTTCCTCCGCCTCCGCCATGGCCGAGCGGGTTTCGGCATTGGGAACTTTGAGCTCAAGCGGAAAGGTTTGGTCGTTCACCACGCGACGCAGAAACAAGCGCACGGCGTCGGAAACAGATAGCCCCATAGCCTTTAGCGCCGTAGTAGCTTGTTCCTTCGTTTCGTCGTCCACTCGGACGTGCAACATCGACGAGCGCATTGCCACTGTGACTTCTCCTGAGCGGTCACTTTGTATCTCAATTGAGATACAAAGTCAAAAGTGCTCGATGAGACGCTCGGCGGGGTCGCCGCGACGGCGTTAGGATCGGCTCTGATGGGCCCAGGGACCGGGTGGACGCGACCTTGCGCAAATTACCCCTACATCGGCCCCATCGGCCTGACCGCCATTACTTCGATCGAGGATTGCGGAATTTGCAGGTGCGGGTGGTTCTCGAACGCCTTCGCCGCGGCCTCGTGAGATTCCGCTTCGATGAACGAATACAAAGTAATATCGTTCTTGGTGTCGAAGACGCCGTCCTTAGTCACCTTCTTGGTCTTGCCGCCCGCTTCGCTGCTGAGGATCATGCTGGCGTGCGCGCCCATCCATTGTTGCCATTCCGCCTGCATCTTCTGCTGCGCGGGCTCGCGGACCGCGGCGTCGGTCTTCTGCCAATCGGCGATCACGGCCGAGGGGATCAGATAGAGAACCAGAAATTTCTGTTTGTTGGAGTCCGCCATGACGTTTCCTTCTTGCCGCGCGGCTGTTTGAACTCTGCGCCCCGTGTCCGCCGCTTCCGACAACAGGATCGCAATTTCCCAACTGGCCGCCTTCAGGGCCAACCCGCGCCCGCCGCCGGCGCCTCGATCGCCAAAACTTGCCCTGTGCGTGGGCCGCCCGCCATGCTTTGCTCCACGCCGCGCCAATCCTGGGCGACAATGAACAATGTCTTCCGATCAAGGCCGCCGAGCATGCAAGCGAAGCAACCACGATCCAGTTCGATCGTCTCCAACACCTCGCCGCCTTTGCGGATTCGGACGCAGCGTTTGTTTCCCACGTCCGCGTACCACGCCGCGCCCTCGATATCGAGACAGATCCCGTCTGGATGATCCTGCCCGGTTTCCGCCCAAATGCGTCTATTTGACAACCCGCCGTCGGCCGCGATGTCGAACGCCGTCAGTCGTTGTCCATAGGACTCGGCGACAATCAGAGTTGCGCCGTCGGGCGTCACCGCCATTCCATTCGGAAACGCAAGGCCGTCCGCTACCTGTCTGGTCGAACCGTCTGACGCGAGCAACGCGATGCTACCCGGCGCGAATTTGCCGCCGGGGAATTCGAAGCCGGTATTGTTGATGTAGGCGTTGCCACGTCCATCGACGACAAGCTCGTTCCAGGGAAGCCCCTTCGCGGCAAGGCGGGCGAGGTCGGCGTGGGTCGCCAACGCGCCATCGGGCTCAAGACGTAGGAGAAGCCCCTCCCGCGACGAAACAACGATCAAGCGACCATCGGGCAACCAATCAAAGCTCATCGGGAACGTCGGGAAGCTCACGCGCAACGCGACCCGCGACACGCCGTCTGGGTCGACGGCGATGATCTCCTTCGTCCCCCAATCCGCGAACCAAAGGCTTTTGTCGCGCCGACGCGGCGATTCGCCGAAGGCGATTCCGGTCAGGAGCGTTTTGAGCGGCGCCCTGTTTTGGGCATTCGCCATGGCGCTCATCCTCCACTCTGCCCTAAAGCAGGCCTACGGTGATTTGATACCAACTGGTCGGTATGTTGTCAAGATCAAGCCGCGCAAGCAGATCACTGCGCGTGCCCCGCCGCTGCGTCGCGCATATCGTCCTCCCGTTGTCCTTCCATCCGAAATAGCGGAAAGTCCGGTGCGCGCGATCCGGGACACCTGCCATGCGAATGTGGATCAAGACGCCGCTGGCGATTTTCGCCGATGGCGCCGACGGCGGGTTGGTCGTGGAGGACGGGCGGATCGCCGAGCTGGTCGCCAGCGGCGGCTCGCCCTCGGCGCCGGTGGAAGAGAGTTTTGATGCAAGCCGCCACGTCGTGCTGCCTGGCTTGGTCAATGCGCATCATCATTTCTACCAGACACTGACCCGCGCCCATCCCGCCGCGATCAACAAAGATCTGTTCCCTTGGTTGAAGGCGCTTTATCCGATCTGGGCCCGCCTGAAACCTTGGCAGTTGAAGGCCGCCGCCAAGCTCGCGCTGACCGAACTAATGCTCTCCGGCTGCACGACCGCCGCCGATCATCATTATCTGTACCCCAAGGGTCTCGAAAACGCCGTCGACATCGAGGTCGAGGCCGCGCGCGAGATCGGCATGCGCGTGACGATCACGCGCGGCTCGATGAATTTGAGCGAAAAGGATGGCGGCTTGCCGCCCGATAGCGTCGTGCAAAGCCGCGACGAAATCCTCGAAGATAGCGAGCGGGTGCTAAAACTGTTTCATGACCCGAAGCCAGGCGCGGAGGTCCGCGTCGCGCTCGCCCCCTGTTCGCCATTCTCGATCGACAAGCCGCTGATGATCGAGACCGCGAAGCTGGCGGAGCGCTATGATTGTCAGTTGCACACGCATCTCTGCGAGACGGCGGACGAAGAGCGATTCTGTCTCGATGTCTATGGCGTGCGGCCGGTTGATCTCCTGGAGGAGACGGGCTGGATGTCGAAGCGGACCTGGCTCGCGCATGGGATCCATTTCAACGATGCGGAGATCGCTCGGCTCGGCAAGGCGGGTGTCGGCGTCGGCCATTGCGCCGCTTCCAACATGGTGCTGGCTTCGGGCATTTGCCGCACCTGCGAGCTTGAGCGGGCGGGGGCGCCGGTGGGCCTAGGCGTCGACGGCTCGGCCTCCAACGATTCCTCGAACATGATGGAGGCGTTGCGCCATGCGCTGATGATCGGCCGGCTGCGTTACGGCGCCTCGGGTCTCACTCATCGCGATGTGCTGCGCTGGGGAACGGAAGGCTCTGCCCGCTGCCTCGGACGCGACGACATCGGCAAGATCGAGATCGGCCGGCAGGCGGATCTTGCGTTGTTCAAGCTAGACGAACCTCGGTTCTCCGGCGCGCATGACCTGCTGGCGGCGTTGGTGCTTTGCGGCGCGCACCGCGCCGATCGCGTGATGATCGGAGGGCGCTGGCGCGTGACCGACGGCGCGCCGGTGGGGCTCGATCTCGAAAAACTGATCGCCGATCATCGCGAGGCGGCGCGACATTTCGCTTGATCGCGCCGCGTCTGGCCGCGTAGGGGCAGCAATGACATCCTGGATCATCCTCATCCTCGCCGCACTGTGGGCGGGGGCGCAGAACGCGCTTGCCGGCGGCGGTTCGTTCATCACCCTGCCTTCGCTGATGTGGACGGGCATGGATGCGCGCGCCGCCAACATCACCTCGACGGTCGCGCTTTTCCCGGCTCAGATCGTCATGGGGCTGACCGGCCGCAAACAGGCCGAGAGTCCGCCGGGCGTCTCATTCTCGGCGATGTTTATCATTTCGCTGGTTGGCGGGGCGCTTGGCGGCCTCATCCTGCTGGCGACGCCGTCCGACTTCTTCGCCCATCTGGTGCCATGGTTGGTGCTGTTTGCGACCGCGGTTTTCGCCTGGGGCAGTTTCTTCAGAAAACCGCCGCCGCCGGGCGTGGCGGCGATCCCGCCGAAGACCGAAATGGTGATCCAGTTTTTCATCGCCATCTACGGCGGCTATTTCGGCGGCGGCATCGGCTTTCTGATGATGGCCTCGCTGACGCTGGCGGGTCTTGCTGTGCGGGCGGCGGGGGCAACCAAGAACGTGCTCGCCGGCGTCATGAACGCTTCGGCGGTCGCGATTTTCGTGTTCTCGCACGACGTGCATTGGTCGCAGGTGCTGGTCACGGCGATTGCGTCGTCGATTGGCGGCTATGCGGGCGCGAAGATGCTGACGCGAGTCGACGAGAAGAAACTGCGCGTGTCTGTAGTGCTGATCGGCATAGCGCTGACGATCGGGTTGTTCTGGCAGTCGTTGTGAGCGCCTAGCCGGCCTACTCCAAATTTGTGTGTCGGGTTCGCATGGTCTCGGCCGTTTCGCCGAATCGCGAACGCAACTCGAGGATCGCCAGCTCGAATGCGATCATCTGTGCGGTCTCGAACAGCGAGCCCATCGGCAGCACCGAAACCCTCCCGCCGCGATCGTTGGCCATGGTTTGCGCCGGGATGATCGTGACGACATCGACGTGTTTGGCGAGTTCGCCCTTGGGTTGCGCGGTCACCAACAACGTTCGCCCGCCCGCCGCGCGCGCGATGCCGACAAGCGCCCGGGCGGTCGGGAGATCGCCGGGCCCGGCGGAGACGATCAGCAGATCGCCTGGGCCGACCGCCGGCGCGGTCATATCGCCCCAAACAGCGACGTCGCGGCCCATGTGGAACAGCCGCATCGCGAAGCCGCGCATCTGCAGGCCTTCGCGCCCCAAGCCGAACACGACGATGCGGCGCGCCTTGACGATCTCCTCGATCAGACCGTCGAGCGCGTCTGCCGGCATGGCGGCGAATACGCCCTCGAGATCGGCGAGCGCTCCTTTAGCCAGCGCATTCAAATCCTCGCTCATCGGTTTCTCCCTTGTTTGTTTGCTCAACGCCCCTGCAGTTGGGGTCGAAAACCCAAAGCATGCCACACATCTCGCGAATCAAGACCGGCGCGGACCCCCTCTCCCCGCGCGTCTCACGACGTAGCGCGCCGCATCCACCCAACAGCGGGGAGAGGGTTGGGGTGAGGGGCGAGCCGCTTGGAAGCGACCTATCCCAACCTTCGGGCAAATCGACTAAAACACCTCAGGCGTCTCTTATCATGGTCGCCAATTCGAAGCCATCGGCGCAAGACCTGAGCCTTGTCTCAAAGGCTTTGGTTGGGCGCCTGCGCTGTGCGTTGGATGCGTGCGTACTAGCGGCCAGCCCCTCACCCCAAACCCTCTCCCCGCTGCTTTGTTGATGCGGCGCGCTACATCGTCGGACACGCGGGGAGAGGGGGTCCCCAGCCTTCGTGTTACGCGAATCCGGCTACACCGATTGTCGTTTCACAATCGGGCATTCCACCTTGATCTGACGCGGCCGGACGGGCGCGCCGTCGGCCATGTCGAACACCCATTCGGCGGCGATCCCCGCCATCTCGTAGTGCGGCAGCACCACCGTCGACAGGGGCGGGTGCAGGTGTTGCGCGATCTCGCGATCGTCGTAGCCCATCACCGCGACATCGTCGCGAACGCGCAGGCCCGCTTCGCGCAAAGCCTCATAGCAGCCGATCGCCATCAGGTCATTGGCGCAGAAGATAGCGGTCGGCGGCGAGGGCAGGTTGATCAGCGCGCGCGTGGCGTCGTAGCCGCTGAGCGGCTGCCAATTGCCATCGCGCACCAGCAGCGGATCGACCGGGAGATCGGCGGTCGCCAGGGCCTGCCGGTAGCCGCGAAGCCGATGCCGCGCCGCCTCCATGCTGGCCTCGCCATTGATGTAGCCGATGCGCCGGTGGCCGGCGGCGATGAGAAAATCCGTCGCCGCGTGGCCGCCGCCGACCTCGCCGGGCGCCACTGAGGGTAGCGAGCCGTCCGCGACATGGCAGTTCAACATGACGAGCGGCAGGCGCGGCGGGGACGCGGGCGCATCAACCAAGCGCGTGTTGATCGTGGCGTAGATCAGCCCGACCAACGGCTGCGCCGCCATTTGCGCGAGCGCCGCCGCCTCCATCTCGGCGTCGCCGCGCGTGCACATCACCATCACCGTCATGCCGCGCTCCCAGGCCTTCTCGCGCACGGCGTCGAGGGCGATTGCGGTCCAGGGGTCGGTCGAGAACTCGTCGCAGATGAAGCCGAGCGACATCGTGGTCGCGGACGGCGCCGCGCCGCGTCGCACCGTTTGATAGCCGAGCCGCGCGGCCGCCTTCATTACGCGTTGGCGCGTCTGCGTGGAAAGCCGGGCGCCGTCGGCGTGGTTGAGCACCAACGAAACTGTGGTCTGCGAAACCCGCGCCTCGTTGGCGACGTCGCCCATGGTCGGGCGCCGCGAGGCTGTCGCACGGCGACGGTAGGCGCGCTTCTCACCCGCCTGCGGCTCGTCCGAACTTTCCGCCTCGGGGGCGCCGTCGTCCATCGCTTCCTCACGACATTGCAAATATTATTATCACGCTAACATATTGAAAAACCAAAACGTAGCTAAATTCAAGCTTTATCTTGTTGACAAACATTAGCGTCCCATTATCATTCGTTCAAGCCGAGGCGATACGTCTCGGAATGCAACGGCGCCGACGCCGGAAAAGCGCGGGAAGTCGCGCGGAGGAGAGGAAACCATGCTCATCACTCGTCGACATGTGTTGATAGGAGGCGCCGCCGCGGCGGCCTCGCTGACGATTTTTCCCGCTTTCGGCCAAGTGCCGATGCTGAAGAAGAAAGACAAATATAAGGTCGGCTTCGCGCAGACCGAGAGCAACAATCCCTGGCGTCTCGCGCAGTCGGCCAGCATGAAAGACGAAGCGGCCAAGCGCGGTTGTCAGATTGTTTATACCGACGCCGCGAGTTCGGCCGCCAAACAGGTCGCCGACGTCAACAGCATGATCGCGCAGGGCGTCGACTTCATCTTCCTGCCGCCGCGCGAGGAGAAGCCGCTGATTCCCGCCGTCATGGCCGCGAAGAAGGCCGGCATTCCCGTATTGTTGATCGACCGCAACGTCGATCCTGCGCTGGCCAAGCCCGGTGTCGACTACCTCGCCTTCATCGGCTCCAACTTCATTCTGGAAGGGCAGCGCGTCGCCGATTGGACGATCAAGAAGACCGGCGGCACAGGGCAAGATCATCGAGCTCGAAGGCTCCGTCGGCGCCTCGCCGGCCAACGACCGCAAGAAGGGCTTTGACGACACCATCAAGGCCAAGGCGCCTGGCTTGCAGTTGCTCGCCAGTCAGTCCGGCGATTTTTCCCGCGCCAAGGGCCGCCAGGTCGCTGAGACCCTGCTGCAGGCGCACCCCGACGCGACGATTGTTTATGCGCACAACGACGAAATGGCGCTCGGCGCGATCGCGGCGATCGAGGCGGCGGGCAAGGTTCCCGGCAAGGATATTCTCGTGGTCTCGATCGACGGCGAGAAGGACGGCATCCAGGCGATCGCTGACGGCAAGCTCGGTTGCTCCTGCGAGTGCAACCCGCGCTTTGGGCCCTCGGCTTTCGACATCATGTACAAATATGCAGCGGGTGAGAAGATCGACCCAATAATAATCAATCCCGACAATTTCTACGACTCGACCAACGCTAAGGATGCTCTGGCCGGCGCGTACTGACGCCGCGCTTGCGAAGCGCCTTCCCTGCTGCTTTGCTACGCTTTGGGAGGGCGCGTCGCGATGTTGACATCGACTGCATTGCCCGCGCGCAAGCGCGGCGCCAACGCCTCCCCTCGCCTCCCTGGGGGTAGGACGGGCAGGGGGGCGGCGCATAGGCTACGCATGCGCGAAGCCGGCCGTCAGGCCGGCGCGCCCCCCGAGCCTTTCAATTATCTGGAGCTTAGTGTGATCGACTCTCCGCCGTCCCCTCCCCCCTTGTGGGGGAGGGCAAGGGAGGGGGGTGGTTCAGCTTGGACGTCTTTATGGGGAGCGGGCGCCGCTTGCGGCTACCCCCCTCCCCCAACCCTCCCCCACAAGGGGGGAGGGGGAGCAGGGCGCATGCCAAGGTGCAGCTTGTTTAACGGCTGCTGCTTCCATCAACTCCCCATCAACCAACTCCCTGAGATCGGAGCCGCCATGCCGCTGCTGGTGATGCGCGACATCGAAAAGCGTTTCCAGGGCTCGCAGGCGCTGGCGAAAGCCTCGCTCGAAGTCGAGCCGGCGGAGATCATGGGGCTGATCGGTCAGAACGGGGCCGGCAAATCGACGATGATCAAGGTGCTCACCGGCGCCTACTCGCGCGACTCCGGCGTCATTGAGTTCGACGGGAAGCCGGTCGCGTTCCATTCGCCGCAGGAGGCGCAGCGCGGCGGCGTCAGCACGATCTATCAAGAGGTCAATCTCGTCCCGTTCCGCTCGGTGACCGAGAACATTTTTCTCGGCCGCGAGCACCATCGCTTTGGCTCTGCTCGACTGGCCGCGGATGAACAAGGAAGCCGCGGAGCTCTTGCAGCGGTTCGCCGTCGACATCGACGTGCGTCGTCCGCTGATGGATTTCTCGACCGCGATCCAGCAGATGGTGGCGATCGCGCGCGCGGTGTCGTTCAAGGCCAAACTCGTCATCATGGACGAGCCGACCTCGTCGCTCGACGAGCGCGAGGTCGCGGTGCTGTTCGACGTGATGCGGCAGTTGCGGCGCGAGGGCGTCGCGGTGATCTTTGTTTCCCACCGGCTCGACGAATTGTTCGAGGTCTGCGATCGCGTGACGATCATGCGCGACGGACGCACGGCGCTGACGCAGCCGCATGGCCGACATCGACAAGCTGCGCCTGGTGTCGGCATGCTTGGGCGCGACCTCGAAAGCGTGCGCAAGAGCGGCGCGACCGGCTTCACCGAGGCGGCGACAAGCGCGGGCGCGGAGATTATGGCGGCCGAGGGGCTGCCGAATCGGCCGGCGCGTGCGCGACGCGCGAGTCGAAGTGCGGGAGCGGCCAGATCGTCGGTCTCGCCGGGCTGCTCGGCTCCGGCCGCACGGAAACCGCGCGCGCGATTTTCGGCGCCGATCCGCCAGACGCGGGCGTGATCCGGCTGCACGGCCAGGCCGTGCAACTGAAGACGCCCGCCGACGCGATCGCGCTCGGGGTCGGCTATTGCAGCGAGGATCGCAAGGCCGACGGCATCGTGCCTGATATGTCGGTGCGCGAAAACCTGACGCTCGCCATCCTGCCTCGCCTGGTCTCGATGGGGGTGGTCGACGAGACCAAACAGCGGGCGCATCGTCGACAAATTCATCAAGCGGCTATCTATCAAGGCGTCGAGCCCAGAGCAGAAGATCCGCGAGCTGTCCGGCGGCAATCAGCAGAAGGTGCTGCTCGCGCGCTGGCTCTGCGCCGACCCGAAACTGTTGATCCTCGACGAGCCGACGCGCGGCATCGATGTCGGCGCCAAGGCCGAGATCCAGGCGCTGATCCGCGAACTCGCCGATCAGGGGCTCGGCGTGCTGATGATCTCCTCGGAGCTCGAAGAGATTGTTGAAGGCGCCGACCGCGTGTTTGTTTTGAGCGACGGCCGCACCGTCGCCGATCTGCCGCGCGAACAGGCCACGGCGCCGGCGATCATGGCGGCCATGGCGCATATCGAAACGCAGGGAGGCGAGACGCCTCGTGGTTGACGCTCAGATGGCGGCTGCGGGCCGTCCCAAGCTTGGGGTCGCGACTTTTTTCCGCCGCTACGCCGCGCTGACCGGGCTCGTGGTGCTGCTGGTGTTCAATTTCGCGGTCACGCCGAATTTCGCGAGCGTGCAGACGCTGAACGTCAATCTGACCCAGGTGGCGGAGATCGTCATCGTCGCGGTGGGAATGACGCTGGTGATCTCGACCGGCGGCATCGACCTTTCCGTGGGATCGTTGATGGCGATCGCCGGCGCGCTGGCGCCGCTGATCTTTCTCAGTCCATTCGGCGTCGCCTATCCGATCCTCGGCGATGCGTTGGCGTTTGTCGTGCCCGTCATCGTGGCGACCTTGCTCGGATTTTTCAACGGTTGGTTCATCACCCGCTTTCGCGTGCAACCCATCGTCGGCACGCTGGTGATGTTCATCGCCGGTCGCGGCGTCGGGCAGGTTCTGACCAACGGCAATCTGCAGGTGTTTCATAATCCGGTGTTTCAGTTCATCGGTCTCGGCCGCATTTTCGGCGTGCCGTTTCAGGTGATCATTATGTTGGTCGCGGTGGGGCTCGCCGCGTGGATGCTGCGGCGAACGTTGTTCGGCCGACACATTCTCGCGGTCGGCGGCAACGAGCGCGCCGCGAGGCTTTCCGGCATTCCCGTCGATCGGGTGAAGCAGTTCATCTATGCGATCAGCGGGCTTTGCGCCGGGATCGCCGGGCTGGTCGTCATATCGATCAACTCGTCGAGCGACGCCAATCTGGTCGGTCTCGGCATGGAGCTCGACGCGATCGCGGCGGTCGCGGTCGGCGGCACGCCGTTCACCGGGGGCCAGGCGAACGTCATCGGATCGATGGTGGGAGCGCTGCTCATACAATTGCTGCGCTACACGCTGCTCGCCAATGGCGTGCCTGATGCCGCCGCGCTCGTCGTCAAGGGCGCGATCATCGCGGGCGCGGTCTGGTCGCAGCAGCGGGGGAGAACAGCGTGAGCGCGCCAAAGGCCAAGCGGCCGAGCCCGATCGCCTGGATCGCGCAACAGCGCGTGCTCATCGCGCTGGCGGCGCTGATTGCTTTCGGCGCGCTGCGCTACGACAATTTCCTCGGCGCCTTCAACGTGCTCTCGGTGCTGCGCTACAATTCGATGTTCGCGCTGACCAGCCTCGGCATGGCCTTCGTCATCATGAACGCCGGCATCGATCTGTCGGTGGGAACGACGGCGGCTTGCGCCAGCGTCGTCGCCGCGCTGCTCTCGCCGTATGGGCTGCTTCCCGGCCTGCTCGGCGGCCTCGGCGCGGGGCTTGCGGTTGGCGTGGTCAACGCGTTCATGATCACGCGCATGCGTATCCTGCCCTTCATCGCCACGCTGGCGGGCATGTTGATGGCGAGCGGGACGGGGCTGTTGCTGGCGCACAACCAATCCGTGTCCGTGTCCTACGATACGGACTTCACCTGGCTCGGGCAGGGCGACCTGTTGGGCTTCCCGGTTCCCGCGTGGATCGCGGGGTTCGCTTATGTCTATGGCTCCGTGGTGCTGAACTACACCGCGTTTGGCCGGCACATCTTGGCGATCGGCGGGAACGAGGAGGCCTCGCGGCTGATGGGTTTGCCGGTCGATGCGGTGATCTTCTGGGCCTACGTTCAATCCGGTATTTGCGCAGGGATGGCCGGGGTAATCCTGGCGGCGCAATTCGGCGCGGGTCAGCCGGCTGAGGGCGTCGGTTGGGAGCTGTTCTCGATTGCTGCAGTGGTCGTCGGCGGCACTTTGCTGACGGGCGGTATGGGATCTGTGGCCACGACGCTATTCGGCGTGCTGCTGCTGGGGCTGATCTTCAACGTGCTGAATTTCGAGAACGGACTTGGTTGGATCAGCCTCAGCGCTTTCTGGCAGTCTGTGATACGCGGGGTGTTTCTGATGGTCGTCGTGATGGCGGGATCGGGAAAGCGGCGCGCGTTGGCGACGGCGTGAATTGAAAACACGACAGCGGGGCTCCCTCTCCCCGCGCGTCTCACGACGTAGCGCGCCGCATCAACGCAACAGCGGGGAGAGGGGCGCGCCCCTTGGAAGTGGGGGCGCCGCATAAGTTGAGCGCTTGCCTGATCTTCTGATAGACTTATGCCGCGGCGCGCGTTGGTTGACAATATGCGTCCAAGCGGCTCGCCCCTCACCCCAACCCTCTCCCCGCTATTGAGTTGATGAGGCGCGCTACGTCGTGACACACGCGGGGAGAGGGGGGCCGCGGCCGCCGTGCTTTAAGCGCGGCCGTGAGATGTGGGCGTGCTCTAGATCTCTAAATTGCCACCCTTTAGTGCCCGGTCGCGTCTGCAGGCTGCGTCGCCTCAAACAGGAACCACACTCGCCGCTCCGTATCGTCGATGATTGTCTCGAGCAGGCTCGCGGTGGCGACATCCTTGGCATCGTCGCAAAGCTCGTGCGCTTCGCGCATCGCTTTGATGCAGGCTTTGTTATCCTGCATCAACTCCGCCAGCGCCTCGGCAGGATCGACATATTCGCGATCATCGTCCTTGATCCGAGTCTGGCTGGCGATGGCGCCGATCGACGTCAAGGTTCGTTGACCGATCTTGCGGACGCGCTCCGCCAGCGGATCTATGGTCGCGAAGATCTGCTCACCTTGCTCGTCGAGCAGCAAATGATAATCGCGGAAATGCGGTCCGCTCATGTGCCAATGAAAGTTCTTCGTCTTCACATAGAGAGCGAACGTATCCGCGACGATCTTGTTGATCGCCTCCGCGATCGCCTTGGCGCCGTTCGGCGAAATATCGGTCGGAGTTCGAAGCACAGGCTTGGCGTTGGTTTTTGACGACATCAGGGAGCCTCCGGAGCGATATAAACAAGCGACGCAAAAAAGGGCCGGCTTTCGGCCGGCCCTGATATAGCTCAACTAACAGACGTCAGCCAGTATGCGGCGATCACGCCTTGTCGACGACATTCTTGACGGCTTCCTTGGCGCTGCCGACGGCCTTCTGGGTCGAGCCCTTGGCCTGCTGAGCGGCGCCTTCCGCCTGCATCTTGTCGCTGCCGACGGCCTGGCCAATGCTTTCCTTGGCCTTGCCAACCGCTTCGTTGGCGGCGCCCTTGATCTTGTCAGTGGTTCCAGACATTGGGTCCTCCTTTGTAAATCTAATCACAGAGAGAGAACGCTGCGCTCTTAGGTCGGTTCCAAGGATATTCCTGTCCTTTGGATTGCGTTAGTTAACGAGGCCTCGAGCGCCGCCCCGTCCCGTCGTGCGTCAACGCAAAATTGATCTGCGCGCCCAGCAGCATGATCGCCGCCGAGAACCACAGCCACGTCATGACGACCACGACGGTGGCCAGCGACCCGTAGGTGGCCGTGTAGTTGCCGAGCGCCGAGACGTACCAGCCGAAAGCGGAGGATGCGATCGCCCAAACCAAGGCGGCCACTGTGGCGCCGGGAAGCTGTCTCCAGAACGGCGCGGGCGGACGGCTCGGCGCGATCCAGTAAAACGTGTTGAGGCAGAGCACGGCGATGACGAAGAACACCGGCCAGCGCAGCATCCCGTAGAGCCAGATGGTCTCTTGCGAGAATGCGCCGAGCGCTACGAACCCAGGGTTGGCGCCTATGATGACGATCGCGAAAACGAAAACGATCAAACCGGCCAGTGTCGTGGCCAAAGCGGTCGCGTAGAGCCGAAAAACCGAGCGTGTCTCCTCCTGTTCGTCGATCACGTTCAAGGCGTCAAAAGACGCGCGGACGGCCGCGCTCGCGCCCCAAATCGAAAGCGCCAAGCCGACCGCCAGCTTGATCGAAAGCGATTGTGACGGCTCCGAAGCCAATCGCCTGGCTTCCCCCTCTACGAGCGATATCGCCTCGGACGGCAAAATCGGCGCGAGGGCCGTGGGAAGGTCGGCGAGTTGCTTCGGGTCCATGAACAGGCCGAACAGCGAAACGGCGACCGCGAGCGTCGGCGCCAGCGCGATCAGCGCGTAAAACGCCACGCCCGCCGCCACCGCGAAAAGCCGGTCTTCCGTGGCGTATTGATAGACCCGGATGAGAAACGCGCGTTTCGGCGTGGGACGAACGATCTGCGCCGCCGCGCCTGCCGCCTGCGCCAGCGGCGCCTCGGCCGGCCTCGACAACGCCCCCGCCGCGAGACCAGCCGCGCCAAGAAAAGCCCATTTCCAGAGTTTCATCGATCCCTCGCCGGCGGGGTCACCCGACAACAAATCCGCGCGCCCGGCTAGGCGTTCCCGAGTATGTGCGGAAACCTCGGAGCGTCGGCCTCCACGCCGACGTCTTGGCTCGAGCACGTCGGCGTGGACGCCGACGCTCCGTCAGCGCGCGCTGGCGCGCTCTCTTATTGTAGCTAGCGTTTCGCGCGCGGCGGCTCGGCTTGGGGGCTCGTCGCCCGGCAACCGCATTTTGGTGTCTAGCCGCGCCAGCGCTTCCAACTGGGCGGTCCGCTCCGGGCCATCGGTGATCAGCCCGGCCATGGCGAGTGCGAGCGGGCCGGGCGTGCAGTCGTGTTGCAGGAACTCGGGGATCGCCCGTTCCTCTAGAATCAAATTCGGTAGCAGGATCGAGGGCACGCTGATGAAGTGCTTGAGCGGCTCCTCCAGCCGCGACACCTTGTAGGCGCCGATCAGCGGGACGCCGGCCAGCGCGATCTCCAGCGTCGCCGTGCCTGAGGCGACGAGCGCCGCGCGCGCGGTGCGGTAGGCGGCGAGCTTGTCGGCCTCGCTGATCAGCAGCCTCGGCGCCGCCGGCCAGCGCGCGGCTCGCGCGGTGACCTCGGCGTGCAGATGCGGCAGTGTTGGCAGCACGATATCGAACGGCCCCAGCGTGTGCGCGAGCGCGCCCAGAGCGGCGCCGAAGTCCGGCATCAGCCGCGCCACTTCCGAGCGGCGCGAACCGGGCAGCACCAGCACGACGGGCGGCTTGGAATTACGGCGCGCGCTCTCTTCGGCGTCGGGGCGCAACTCGGCGAGACGCTCGATCAGCGGATGTCCGACATACACGCAGGGTGGGCCGCCGAGGCGCGCGTGCGCCGCCGGCTCGAACGGCAGCAGCGCCAGCACTTTGTCGACATAGGCCCGCATTTTGCGCGCCCGCCCGGGACGCCAGGCCCAAACCGTCGGGCTGACATAATCGATGACCGGCAGATCGGGCAGCTTGTCACGCACTCGGCGGGCGACGCGGTGGGTGAAATCCGGGCTGTCGATCAGCACGAGCCCGTCGGGCTTGGCCTCGATGATATGCTCGACCGCCCAGGAAATGTGCCGGAAAATGCGCGGCAGTCGCGCCAGCACCGGCAGGATGCCCATGACCGCGACCTCGGAGAGCGGAAACGCCAACTCCAGCCCCGCCTCCTCCATGCGCGGACCGCCGACGCCGACGAACGAGATCTTCTCGGTCGCCGTCTCGCGGATCGCATGAATCAGCTTGGCGCCGAGCGCGTCGCCCGAGGGCTCGCCCGCCACGAGCGCGATTTTCAAGCCGCTCACAGCGTCCACCCGAACACGAACAGTCCGGCGTCGGCGGCAGCGCGGACGAAGCTGGGTCGATCGGCGATCAACACGTCGCCCGCCGCGATCGCCAAACCCAGCAGCTGCGCGCGCTTGGCCGCGGCGATGGTCGCCGGGCCGACCGTCGGCAGGTCGAGGCGAACGTCCTGGCCGCGCTTGGCGGCCTTGACGAAGACGCCGGCGCGGCCCTTGATCCGTAGACGCCCGGACGCGCGAAGATCCTCCACCCGCGCGAGCATCCGGTCGGTGCCCTCCGCGGCTTCGATCGCCAGCGCCCGCTCTCCGGAGATAACGGCGCCCTGGCCGATGTCGAACGGCGACATGGCTTCGAGCAGTCTGGCGCCGAAAGCGATGTCGCCTTCGCTGTCCTCGTCCGGCGCGGGGCCGACAATGACGCCCTTGGGCGCGATCAGGCTCGGCGCAAATTCGCGCGCGCCGACAATTCGGAAGCCTTCGTTCTCGAACAACCTGGCGATGCCGCGCAGAATGGCGTCGTCGCCGCCGCGGAAAAACCTGGCGATCTCGCCGGCCCGAACGATCGCGCCCCAGTCCGGCAACAGATCGCCGAGGTCCGGGCGGGTGACGGCGCCGAGAAACCCGACCTCCTCGATCGCCCGCGCCTTCAGCGCGGCGAGCAGCTTTCCGACCTCGCCGAGCCGCACCCAGAGATGCGGAAAGCTTTCGATCTCGCGGCCGGCCGAGCCGATCAGTCCGACGAGAAAGACATTGCGTCCGCGCGCGCGTGCTTCACGCGCCGCCTCGAGCGGCAGCACGCCGCTGCCGCAGACGATCGCGAGCGGAGTGTTTTGCGCGAGCGGAGCGTTTTGGCTCACGCCGCCTCGTCCCGGCCTTCGCGCGGCGTCAGTACGGCGCGATCGCCGCCCTCGCGGAGGAAGGCCACGATCTGCTGCGTCGCCGGATCATCGGCGAACTCGCGCGCGACCTCTTCGACGCGCCCCTTGAGCGTGCCTTCGCCGCTGAACAGACGCTTGTAGGCCCGCCGGGCCGCGTGAATCTGCTCCTGCGAAAAGCCGTGGCGCTTCATGCCGATGACATTGAGGCCGGCGAGCGAGGCGCGATTGCCGATCGCCATTCCCCAGGGGATCAGGTCTTCCGTGACGCCGGTCAATCCGCCGACGAAGGCGTGCGCGCCGATGCGCACGAACTGATGCGCCGCCGCGCCGCCGCCGAGAATCGCGTGGTCATCGACGCGGCAGTGTCCGGCCAGCATCACATTGTTGGAAAGCACCACGCCCTCGCCCAGGCGGCAATCGTGGGCGACATGGGCGTTGGCGAGCAGGGCGCAGCGGGCGCCAACGACGGTCAAACCGCCACCGCCCTCGGTGCCGGGGTTCATCGTCACGCCTTCGCGGATCAGGCATTCGACGCCGATTTCGAGCCGTGTCGGCTCGCCGCGGTATTTCAGATCCTGCGGCTCGTGGCCGATCGAGGCGAAAGGAAAGATCCGGGTTCCCGAGCCTACCTCAGTGTCGCCGGCGACCACGACGTGCGAAACGAGCTTCACGCGATCGCCGAGGCGGACTTGTCGCCCGACATGGCAGAAGGGTCCGATCTCTACCGCTTCGCCGAGCCGAGCGCCCTGCTCGACTACCGCGCTTGGGTGGATCGAGGTCACGACGCCACCAGCATGGCGGACACCTCGGCTTCGCAAACCAGCACGCCGTCGACCTTCGCCTCGCCGCGGAACCACCATATGTTGCGCCGTTTGTTGATCTTCGACATGTGCAGCCGAAGCTGGTCGCCGGGCACCACGGGTTTGCGGAACTTCGCTTTGTCGATCGTCATCAGCAGGACTTGCGAACTCGTTCCCTGGATATTCTGGCTCGCCGCGCAGAGCGCGCCGGCGGTCTGCGCCATCGCCTCCACCACCAGCACGCCAGGCATCACAGGACGTCCGGGAAAATGGCCCATGAATTGCGGCTCGTTGGCGGTTACGTTTTTGATCCCTATGCCGAATTCATCGCCGCGGGCCTCGACGATGCGGTCAACCAGCATGAACGGGTAGCGGTGCGGCAGCAACGACAACAGGCGCTGGATATCGTAGCTCTCGAAGGTCTGTCCCGCGCCTGCGTCCATCGTCCCCGCTCCAGCTTGGGACGCGCTTGCCCGCTCGGGCGCATTCCGTCAAGCCTGGGCTGTGGAACGGGATCCACTCGTCAGCGCGGGGCCTGACGACTGTGACAGATTCCTAACCATGCTATGAACATGTGAATAGGAACGAAAACAGACATCGCAATGTTGCGTCCCCGAACTCCGGTATTTCTGATGGAGGAGGAGGCCTATGTTGCCCGAAGTGCTGGTGGCGGAAGACGAACTTCTGATCGCGATGGACATCATGGACGAATTGTCCGCGGCGGGGTTCTCGACGATCGGCCCGTTCGCGACGCGATCGCAGGCGCTCGATTATTGCCGGACGCATACGCCGGACTGCGCGATCCTCGATGTGCGCCTGCAGGACGGAGATTGCTTTCCGCTCGCTGACTTTCTTGTGGCGCAGCGCGTGCCGATTATTTTCCATTCCGGGCACGCGAACCGGCTCGCGCTTTCTGAGCGTTACAATGATGCGGCGGTTCTACCGAAGCCTTCGCCGACGTCGCAGATTGCCATCGTGGTGGAAAGGCTCTGCAGCCAGGGCTCCGGACAACGCGCAGATCCGGCTTCGTCGCATAACGCGCGGATCTAATTATCCCCCGTCGTCGGGATATATCTCCGAAGCGACCTCGCGAAGCCTCGCGCGAAGCCACGCGAGGGCCGGGTCATTTGCACGCGTTGCGGCGCCGACAATGGTCAGCTGCAGTCGCGTCCGCCGCAGCGGCGGCTCGCGCGTAATCAGTCCGAATGTGTCGGCGAACCGGCGCACGAGCGCAGCCCGACAATGTCGTTATGCAATCGCTGGCGCCTACGGCGGCGAGCGCGGCGACAAAGTGCGGCGTCGTCAACGAAATGCGCCGAGCTACGCCCGCTTCGGCGAGTTCCGCGTCGATTTCGGAGAGATTGTCTCCGAGGATGCCGACTGTCACGTGGTCGAAACGCGCGTAATCGGCGAACGTCCATTCCGCCTCGGCCGCGGGATGGCCGCGCCGCATCGTTAGGACAAGCCGATCCTCTCCCAGAGCTTCGCTGTAGGCGCCGGGCGGCAACGGTGTCGTCGCGAGAGCGAAAGCCAGGTCCAGGTCTCCGGCTTGGATGCGCTGGGCGACGTCAGCGCGCAAGGGTTCGAACACCAGGCTGGCGGATGGCGCAAGCCCCTGGATTTTCGCTAACAGCGATGGGGCGATGAGGATCGTTTGCGCGTCCGCCGCGGCGATGCGGAAGGTTCGCTGTAACTGCCGTTCGTCGAAGGCCGGCGCGCGCAGCACGCCGCCGAGGCCGTCCAGGCAGGCGGTGAGATGCGGCAGTAGCGCCTGCGCCTGAGCCGTTGGCGCGAGGCCGCCCGGCGCCCGAACCAGAATGGGATCGCCAATGAGCGCGCGCAGCCGCGCGAGCGCTCGCGACATCGCTGGCTGGCTCAAGCCCACATCCACCGCGGCGCGGGTGACATTCCGGCGCCGCACGAGCGCTTCCAGTGCGGGAAGCAGGTTGAGGTCGACGCCGGCTAAATTCACTTCACGCATGGTTCGGATGATAACAATGCATTTCCGTCATGCGCAAGATAGGACTACTGATTGATCACACGATGAAGAGAGACGTCCTATGAGCGAAACGATTTTGGTCATTGGATACGGGCCCGTCGGCGCGGCCACAGCAGGTTTGCTCAGCGCGAGGGGCGCAACGGTAAAGGTCGCTCAACGCAAGCGACCCACTGACTTACCGCCGGGGGTGGCGTTCGTGTCTTGCGACGTGACCGATCGCGGCTCGCTGCGCGCGGCGGCCGAGGCCGCGGGGCAGATCGTGCTGGCGATCGGCCTGACCTATTCCGGAAAAATCTGGCGCGACTTGTGGCCAAAAATCATGCGCAACCTCGTCGAGGTGGCGGCGGCGACCGGCGCCCGCGTCGTCTTCGCCGACAATCTCTACATGTACGGGCCGCAGCGGGCGCCGCTCAGCGAGGACATGCCGCTCAGCGACTACGGCCAAAAACCCGCCGCCCGCTCCGCCGTCACGCGTATCTGGCAAGAGGCCAGCGCCGCGGGCCGTATAAAACTTGCCGCGCTTCGCGCCCCGGATTTCTACGGGCCCGGCGTATCCTTATCGGTCCTCGGCGATACCGGATTGGCGGCGCTGGCGCGCGGCAAGCCGGCGATGTGGATCGGCGATGCGGATATCCCCCACGACATTGCCTATGTCCCCGATGTCGCCCGGGCGGTTGTCACCCTGCTCGACGCCCCCGACGACGCGTTCGGCCAAGTCTGGCATGTCCCCTGCGCCCCGACGCGAACGCCGCGGGAATTGCTGACGCTTGGCGCGGCGGCGGTCGGCGTTGCCTGTCGGGTGCGCAATCTGCCGCTCTGGGCGCTCGGCGCCTTGGGCGTGTTTACGCCGGTGTTGCGCGAATTCTCGGAGATGAGTTTTTGCTGGGATCGGCCTTATCAAGTCGATTCGCGAAAATTTGCGCAGCGTTTTTGGTCAGACGTAACGCCATTCGAGGTCGGGATACCCGCCGCCGCGCTGTCGTTCCGGGCGCGCGCCGCGGCATGAAAGCTGGCGACCGCTCGCGGGGAGAGCAGTCGAACCGTCATCGCGAGCGAAGCGAAGCGATCCAGCGTGTGATCGGCGATCCGCCGGATAGAGCCGCTGCGGCGGCGCCGTGGATTGCCGCGTCGCTTCGCTCCTCGCAACGACGGGCTCTAGAAATTATCTTTCCGCCTGCGGATTTCCGCGAATACCTGCGCGGGATCGGCGCCATCCAAGCCAACCGCCTTCTGCACCGCCGAAATTTCCGCGCGCAGGAACGGATTGGTGGCGAGCTCCAGCGCGATCGTCGTCGGCAGCGTCGGCTTGCCTTGCGCTCTCAAAGCCTTGACCGCTTCGGCGCGCGCCACCAGATCGGCGTTGTCAGGCTCGATGGTCAGCGCGAAACGGGCGTTGGATTCCGTATATTCATGGCCGCAGTAGATCTGCGTTTCGCCGGGCAGCTGGGCGAGCTTTTCCAGCGAATTCCACATCACCGCCATCGATGTCTCAAACACCCGGCCGCAGCCGAGCGAGAACAGCGTATCGCCGGTGAAGGCGATTTCGTCTTCGTCGAAGACGTAGGCGATCTGTCCGGCCGTATGGCCGGGCGTTTCGATCACCCGCGCCTTCAGGGCGCCGATCTCGACGAAGTCACCCTCGCCGACTTCAACGTCGAGCCCGCCGATCTTTTCGGCCTCCTTGCGCGGCCCTACGATGCGCAGGTTCGGAAACGCCGCGCGGACGCCTGCTATCCCCTGTGTGTGATCGGCGTGATGGTGGGTCACGAGAAGATCGGTCACGCGCCAGCCTTGGCTTTTCGCCGCTGCGATCACCGCCTCCGCGTCCGGCGCGTCGATCGCCGCCGTGCGCGCAGAGCCGGAATCGTGGATCAGCGCGCCATAGTTATCCTTCAGGCAGGGAAACTGGAACACGTGCGTCGTCATATCGGCTCCTCAAAAATGCCGGCCAACGCGCCGGATGTAGCCGCGGTCGTTGACCGCGGTCCCCGTGAGCGTCTTACGCGGCAAGACTCCAATCACGGCGCAACCGCGGTCAGCGACCGCGGCTACGAGCACCTGGGAATCCAACCCCGCGGCTTGATAGCGCGCCGTGCGGCAAGTGGCTATGATCATCGCCCATCGCCGCGGCCGATCTCAGGCATATGACAGTCGACGTCCACGAACTCAGCGCCTTCTACGCATCCCCGCTCGGCGAAACGTCGCGACGGCTGATCGGCCGGGTCCTCCGGGCGCGCTGGGAGAGCTGCAACGGCCTGTCGATCATGGGGCTCGGCTATTGCGGCCCCTATCTCGATCGTTTTCGCGACGAAGCTGCACGGGCTTTCGCGCTGATGCCGGCCGCGCAAGGCGTGTCACCCTGGCCGCCGGCGGGGCGGACGGCCTCGGCGCTGGTCGTCGGCGATATGCTGCCACTGCCGGACGCTTGCGTCGACCGCGTGCTCGTCGCGCATTCGCTCGAGACCGCCGAACACCCGAGCGCGGTGCTCGAGGAGGTCTGGCGCGTGCTGGCGCCCGAGGGTCGCGCCATCTTCATCGCGCCCTCGCGGCGCGGTGTGTGGGCCCGGATCGACGGCACGCCGTTCGGCTACGGCCAGCCTTTTTCGCGCGGGCAATTGCGCGATCTGGTGCGCGACGCCCTGTTTTCCCCCGTGTTCTGGGGCGAGGCGCTCTACGCGCCGCCGTTCCGCCGGCGAGTGTTCATCACCTGGGGCCCGGCGATCGAGCGGATCGGCGCGGCGGTCGGTTTTCCTTTCGCCGGCGTCCACATCGTCGAGGCGATCAAACAGGTCTATCGCCCGGTCGGCGCGCGGCGGCTGGCGCAGAAACGGCTCATCCGGCTGGAGCCCGCCTTGGCGCCGACGGCCGGGCGCGCGCGCGAATTGTCGCGGCGCAGCGAACGTGCTTTCTAGCGCCAAACCCTCGGGGGATTTCGATGTCGGATCGTCTGCTCGTCTTGCTGCGCCACGGCCAGAGCGACTGGAATTTGAAAAACCTGTTCACCGGCTGGAAAGACCCGGATCTGACGGAGACCGGCGTCACCGAGGCCAAGGATGCCGGCCGGCGCCTGAAGGCGCGCGGTCTGGCCTTCGACGTCTGTTTCACCTCGGCGCTAACCCGCGCACAGCATACGCTACAGCTCGCGCTCGCTGAACTCGGCCAGACCGGACTGCCGGAGTCGCGCGACCAGGCGCTCAACGAGCGCGACTACGGCGACCTCTCCGGCCTCAACAAAGATGAAGCGCGCAAGCGCTGGGGCGAAGAGCAGGTGCATCAGTGGCGCCGCAGCTACGACATCCAGCCGCCCGGCGGCGAAAGCCTGAAGGACACCGTCGCACGGGCGCTGCCGTACTATTGCCAGCATATCCTCCCTGCCGTGCTGCGCGGCGAGCGCGTGCTGGTCGCCGCGCACGGCAACTCGCTGCGCGCATTGGTGATGGTGCTCGACAAGCTGACGCCGGCAACGATCCCGAGCATGGAGCTCGCTACGGGCGTGCCGCTGGTTTATCGCCTGAACGCCAATTCGACCGTCGCTTCTAAAGACGTGTTGACGGACTGAGCCCATGCGTTTGGCGCTGCAAAGCTTGGCGGTCGTGGCCGGCGTTGGGTTGGGCTGCGCCCACGCCAACGACTCCAGCGCCGAACTCGATAACAACGGTCTGCGGCTGACCCGCGATCCCGACATCGCGATGCGGTCAGAGGATCTGACGATCTCCGACAAGGCCGTGCATATCGATTATGTGTTCGAGAACCACGCCGCTGCGGCGAAGTCCGTGACGATCGCGTTTCCGATGCCGGACATTACCGGCGGCATTGACGCCAATGTCGGCTTGCCAAGCGGGGGCGACGCCGTTGATCCGTTTCAGTTTCGGGTCAGCGCTGACGGCGCGCCGGTTCACGCCAAACTGAAGGCGGGGGCCTTCGTCGGCGACGTCGAAATCACGCAAAAACTCACCGGCCTCGGCATCGCGCTGATGCCGTTTGCCGAGGGCGTCAATGATGCGCTCGATAAACTGCCGCGGGCGACCAAGGATGCATTCGTAGCCGCCAATATCGCCGCCATCGAGGAATATTCGAACAACGCCAATGGCCCAATGGAGAAACATCTGACGCCGACTTGGACCTGGCGCGCCGCCTATGTTTGGACGCAGTCGTTTCCAGCGGGCCAGCCCGTGCGGCTGGTGCAGGATTACGCGCCGAGCGTTGGCGGGACTTCGGGAACGGCGGTTGGCTCTGCGGGCTGGCGAACGGCGCCGTACATGCGCGACTATCCCGCCAAATATTGCATAGACCAGAATTTCGAGGGCGCGGTTCGTCGCGCGACGGCGTCCAAGAAAGCCGCCTACCCGCCGTTCACGGAAGAGCGGATCAACTATGTCCTGAAGACCGGGGCCAACTGGGCGGGGCCGATCGGCGCCTTCCATTTGACCATCGACAAGGGCGCGGCTGAGAATCTTGTGAGCTTCTGCGGTGACGGCGTCGCCAAGGTGGATGCAACGAAATTCGAATTGCGCAAGACGGACTTCACGCCGAAGGACGATTTGCATATCTCGATTCTCGTCCCCCTCCAGCCCTGAGGAGCGCATTCGCGACCCATGAGAATCTTCACTGCATTTGCACTCGCGTTTTTTGTCGCGCTGACCCCGCTCCCGGCGGCGCATGCGCTCGACAGCTCGCAGGCGGAGATCTCGCTCGGGCTGGTGCCGTTTTCCTCTGACGAAGGTCTGGCGCGGCTCGCGCGCTCTGACGCCAAGGTGAACTTTCCGGCGCTCGCCAATCAGTTCGAGGCGGAATACAATCAAGCCTTCTGCGGACCCGCTTCGACCGCGATGGTGCTGAACGCCGCGCGGAGCGGCGCCGCCGACTTGCCGCGCGACAAGAGCCGCATTCGCCCCGACGACCTCAAAAATCTGCCGCCTGGCGCGGAGGTCGCAACAGCGCGCTACACGCAGGACATTGTGATCGAGAAGGCCAGCAAAACCCGCGCGCAGGTGCTGGGCGAACCGGTGACGATCAACGGTAAGACGATTCGCGACTTTGGTTTTCAAACCCGCCAGCTCGATGAGATGCTGCGCGCCAATGGGCTCTCGACGCGGTTGGTGATCGTTGATGACGCCAAGCCGGAGGCTGAGGTTCGCGACGATCTGGCGCAGTCGCTTCGGCAGCGTGGCCATTACGTGATTGTTTCGTTTCAACGCAAAGCGCTGAGCGAGCCGGGAGGCGGGCATATTTCACCGCTCGGCGCCTATGATGCGGCATCGGATTCGTTTCTGATGCTGGACGTCAATCCGGCCCGCGTTGATTGGATGTGGGTCCCCGCCGCCGCGCTGATCAAAGCGATGCGCACATTCGATACGGTTGAGAACCGCGGATATGTGTTGGTTGAACCGCAGTAGGCGTGGCGCAGGCGCTGCGTGTAGCCGCGGTCGTTGACCTAAAGCATGCACACATCTGGCGGACGCGGGTGAAACACAACGGCTGCGGACTCCCTCTCCCCGCGTGTCGCACGACGCAGCTTGCCCCATCCACGCAACAGCGGGGAGAGGGTTTGGGGTGAGGGGCGCGCCGCTTGGACGCACGTTTCCAACCACAGCGCACTGCGTGAAGCTAGAAGGACTGAGGCAAACGCTCGCTTATTTTGTGCAAGCAAATTTGGCCGGGCGTGAAAAGCGCACGTCCAAGCGGCTCGCCCCTCACCCAAACCTCTCCCCGCTGCTTACCTGATGCGGAGCGCTACGTCGTGGGGACGCGGGGAGAGGGGTCCCCAGCCGTTGTGCTACGCAGTGCGCCGGCCAGATGTGTGCATCCCCTAGGTCGTTGACCGCGGTCGCTGTGCGAGCGATCCTATCAGGCAAATCTTCGATCTCGGCGCCGCCGCGGTCAGCGACCGCGGCTACAGCGGGGCCGCTGCACTTAAACGCAACCTTTCTTCCCCACCGTTAGTCAGCCGCCGCCGCGGTTGCGCGATAAGCATCTGAAATGCCTCCATTTAACCCTACTCGCGGCTTTCCCGGGATTATGGCGGCAATGCGTCGACAACTCACAATCTGCGCCGTACAGTAAAAAAAGATACAATGAGTTGTGAGCCTAAAGTGCAGACGCTAGAAGCGAAAAGAAGCTTGGCCGATCTGGACAAAGATCTCCTTCACGAGCGTGTTGTCGCGATATTTGCCCATTGGGAAGCTGGGAATATCGATCGTATGCTCGATTTCGCCACCGACGACATCATCTGTTTCCCGCCGAGTACTTGGCGCTACGCCGTCTATTCGCGCCGGATTGTCGGCAAGGAGGCCGTGCGCGAAGCGCTTCGCCAGCGCGATATCAACTATGACCGGATGATTTCGACCGTGCATCGCATAATCGTCGACGGCGACGAGGCCGCGGTGCATCGCACGACGACAATCCGCGAACGCGGCAGCGGCGCGTTGCATACTTTCGACTGCGTGAATTTCTTGCGATTTCGCGACGGGCTCGTCGCGGAGTTTCAAGAATTTCCCGACGGATCGGCCTACGATGCGGTGATCAACTTTCCGCACTGAGATTGTCGGCCGCCGTCTTGTCGAAACTGAAAAATCCCCCAACCCCGTCTTGCGGACGCCGAGAAGGCGCGTGCGGGCGTAGTTTTGGAATCTCCAACAATGAACGTCCGCGTGAGACAAGAGCCGTCTAATCCCCGGGCCGACAACGACCCGTCGCGGCCGCCGGCTCTCGATCGCGAGCAAATGCGCGCGCGCCTAAAGGCGATCTTCGATCGACGCGAAGCCGGCGACATCGACGGCATGCTCGAATTCGTGGCGCCCGACATCATCTGTTTTCCCGCCAGCACTTGGCGGCATGCCCACTATCCGCGCCCAATCATTGGCAGGGAGGCTGTAGGCGAGGCGTTCCGGCAAAGACATATCAACTATGTTAACTTGGACACGACCGTCCGCCGGATACTGGTCAGCGGCGACGAGGCGGTCGTGCATCGCACGACCTCGATCCGCGAGCGCGGCAGTCAGGTTGCCTATACTTTCGACTGTGTCGACTTCTTCCGCTTCCGCGACGGACTGGTGATTGAGTTCCAGGAATTTCCGGATGGGTCGGCCTACGACGCGGTGATCAATTTCCCGCATTGAGCGCGACGGCGCCTGTAGACGCGGTCGCTGCCTACGTGATGAACATATCTCGCGGGGTGCATCTGGAGCACAACGGCCGGGGACCCCCTCTCCCCGCGTGTCACGCGACGTAGCTCGCCGCATCAACAAACCAGCGGGGAGAGGGTTTGGGGTGAGGGGCGAGCCGCCTGGACGTATGTTTCCAATCATCGCGCGCCGTCTCAAATCATGCTACTGAAGATTTCAGGCAACCGCTCTTGTTTTTTACGCAATCAGATTCGGCTGCGCTTGCGCCGCGCGTGGGAAGCGCGCGTCCAAGCGGCCCGCCCCTCACCCAACCCTCTCCCCGCTGCTTTGTTGATGCGGCGCGCTACGTCGTGGGCCACGCGGGGAGAGGGGGCCCCTGCCGTCGTGCTACTCATTGCAGCGGACAGACATGTGAATCCCTACGACATAGGGGCCGTCTACCCCTCGCTTTCAATCAAGACGCCGCGCGCGAAAAAAGTCCCTGAGCATCTCGGCCGCCTCAGTCTCGCGGATGCCCCCGTAGACTTCGGGCGCGTGCAAGCACGTTGGTTGGTTGAAGAAGCGCGGCCCGTGTTCGATGGCGCCGCCTTTCGGGTCGGGCGCGGCGAAATAGAGCCGGCGCAATCGGGCGTGACTGATCGCGCCGGCGCACATCGCGCACGGCTCCAGCGTGACATAGAGATCGCAATCGGTCAGCCGGAAATCGCCAAGCGACTTCGCCGCAGCGCGGATGGCGAGCATTTCGGCGTGGGCTGTGGGGTCCGCGTCCTCGCGGGTGCGGTTGCCGGCGCGGGCGATCACTTCGCCGTTGCGCGCGATCGCCGCGCCGATCGGGACTTCGCCGCGTAGTTCCGCCGCCTGCGCCTCGGCGAAGGCGACGCTCATCGCATCCTGGGCCAAAGCGGTTCTCCGACGCGACACTTGCGATCGAAGCTGGTAGAGCACGCGCCATGTCTACTCAAGAAGTCTACTCAAGCGCACGAACCCGGGCCGGTCCGCGAAGGCCAACGCATCGCCAAACTGATGGCGCGGGCGGGGCTTTGCTCGCGCCGCGACGCGGAGCAATGGATCGAGGCCGGGCGCGTCAGCGTCAATGGCGAAGTTCTCACCAGCCCCGCCTTCAACGTGAGCGAAACCGACGAGGTGCGCGTCGACGGCGAGCCGCTGAGGGCGGTGGAGCGGACGCGGCTGTTCCTGTTTCACAAGCCGCGTGGCATCGTCACCACCGCGCGCGATCCCGAGGGGCGGCCGACGATCTACGACGCGCTGCCGCAGGATCTGCCCCGGGTGGTCGCCGTCGGGCGGCTCGACATCAATTCGGAAGGCCTGTTGTTGCTGACCAACGACGGCGGCCTGTCGCGCGTGTTGGAATTGCCGGCGACGGGGTGGCTGCGCCGCTATCGGGTGCGCGCACATGGCGAGATCACCCAGGAGCAACTCGACGGGTTGCGCGACGGGGTCACCATCGAAGGCATCGACTATCTCGGGATCGAGGCGAAGTTCGAGCGTCAGCAGGGCTCGAACGTTTGGCTGACGATGGGGCTGCGCGAAGGCAAGAACCGCGAGATCAAACGCGTGCTCGAACATATGGGGCTCAGCGTCAATCGGCTGATCCGCGTCTCGTTCGGGCCCTTCGAACTCGGCGATCTCGAGGAGGGCGCGGTCGAAGAGATTCGTACGCGGGTCTTGCGCGATCAGCTCGGACCGAAACTGGCGCGGGCTGCGCAAGCGAATTTCGACGCGCCGATCGATGCGCCCGCGGCGCCGCTGCCGGAGCCGGAGCTATTGACGCGCGGCGACCGGCCGCCGCGGCGTGGTCGGGAGGAGCCCGAACGCGGGCCGCGCCCTCAAACGGCCGAGCCGCGCAAACGCAAACACGTCTCGGTGCTTCGAGCGGAGGCGCGCGCGGAGGCGGCTGGCCCGCGTAAGCGGATTGCGCGCGCTGTGACGTCGGACCGCAAGGGCCGCGAAGTAAAGGTCGAGCGGGTGATGCTGGCGCGACCGCCCGAGCGGGCGTCTGCGGGAGCACGCTCTCCGCGCCGTGATGCGACCCCTCGATTTGGCGCGAGGGAGGAGGGCGGCGAACGACGCGAGCGGTACGCAAAGCGCGCTCCGCGCGCCGGCGACGAGCGAGCGCCCCGCCCCGCCGGCCGAATGGGCGGGGCTGGCGACGACGCGCGCCGTCCGCGCCGCGACGCGGCGCCTCGGTTTGGCGCACGGGGCGCGGAGGCCGGCCCACCTCGGGATCGGGACGCAAAACGGGGCCCGCGCACCGCCGGCGGTGAGGGGGCGCCACGCGCCGCCGGGCGGCACGGCGGTCCGAGTGACGATGCGCGCCGTCCGCGCCGCGACGCTACGCCGCGATTTGGCGCCGGGGGCGCAAAATCCGGCGAGGGCCGCGATCGCGAGGAAAGACGGCCGCCGCGGGAGGCCGGCGCAAAGCCGTATCGACGCGACGCCGGAGGCGATCGTTTCGGCGCCGGCGGCGGCCGGGAAGACAAGCCAGAGGCGCCCCCGGGAGGGCGGGTTTGCTGGCCCGCGGCCTCCCAGAGAAGGCGGGCGCGACGCGCCTCGCGGCGCGCGTTCGGCGCCGCGAGATTTCGCCGCCTCTGGCGAGCGAAAGCCGCGCTTCGTTCCGCGCACGTCGGCTGGCGAAGACCGGCCGCGCCCGTCGGGCCCAAGACCCCCGCGAGGGAAAGGCGGGCCGCCTGGCGGCGGCGGTCGCCCACGAAGCGGCGGCGGGCGACCGCCCGGCCCGCGCGCCAAATAATGCGCGTTATCGGCGGTCGCCTGAAGGGGCGGGCGCTCAAGAGCCCAACGTCATACGAGATTCGCCCGACTTCCGATCGCCTGCGGGAAACGATGTTCGATATACTCGCCCATCGCTACGCTGGGCGACTGGAAGGCGCGCGCGTGGTTGATCTCTTCGCGGGCGCCGGCGCCCTGGCGATCGAGGCGCTTTCACGAGGCGCAAGCTTCGCGTTGCTGGTGGACAACGCGACGGACGCGCGAGCGCTGCTTCGCGCCAATGTCGAAGCGCTCGGGCTCGGCGGGGTCACACGGATCTGGCGCGCCGATGCGACGGCCATCGGCCGCGCGCCAAGCGGGCCGCCGTTCGACCTGGCGTTTCTCGATCCGCCCTACGACCGCGGCATGAGTGGACCGGCGCTTGAAGGCTTGGTTTCCGGCGGCTGGTTGGCGCCGGACGCGCTCGTGGTGGTCGAAGAAAGCGCGAAAGCTCCGATCGTCGCGCCCGATGGCTTGGATATCGACGACGAGCGCGCCTACGGCGACACGAAACTCGCGTTTCTTCACGTCCGCTCCAGACGGAGCGTCGGCCTCCAGGCCGACGTTGGGGTTGATACGTGAGCCGGCCAAGCCGCGCCCAAAAAGGTCGGCGTGGACGCCGACCCTCCGCTTGTCGGCGACGGGCCATCCCGTAAGGGCATTGAGCGCAGGAGCGGAGAGTGGCTACGTTTTCAGAGATATTGCCGCTGTTCGGCGTCGACGCGAAGCGCGCCTCGATGATGGTTCCCGTCGGCGGCTTCAATCTGATCTTTCATTCGCTCGGCAAGGGCGTGAAGTTCTCGGTGAACGCCGGCAAGAACCCCGCGGACAGCAGGCTCCCGATCAAGGACATAACGGACGAGTTTAGCAAATCGCCCGACATTTCAAAAATTTTCAGTCACCCTTCGTCGTCGATGTTCGTCGACAAGGCCGACATGACCGCGTTCATGCAGGCCGCCGCCAGGGGCATCACGACCGACGCGTCGCAGCGTTTGCTGGCGATCAGTGCGAATGCGATCGGGCTTTACACCGTGCATCTCAAAACCGCGAGCCGCCAGGAGACCCTCACGGTAAGGGGGCTGAACCCGCGGCCGACGAAAATTTCCTTTCGCTATGTGAAATATACCGGCTCTTCACCGCTGCCCGACGGGGCGAGCAAGGGAACGACGCGGGGAAAGGGCGAGGGGCAGGGCTTTGCCGATCTGCTCAACAAATATTTCCGCCATCAGGCCAATATTCCAGTGACTTTGCAAAGCTCTGAAGATTTCCCGATTGATAAGCCTTTCGGAGGTACGTTCGACGACGGTATGTTTGATAGGCTTCTCGACGGCAATTTCGACAAGGACGCTAACACGACCGTATTTGTGGTGCCCAACATCAAGGGCAAAGAGGGGGTGAAGAAGAGTCCGCGCGCGGTGATGGTGGCTGAGAAACCAAAGGTCGCTTGGAGCGGCGACAAGAGTGTCGATAGCTTCGCCGGCGACGACGCCGTCGACGCCTTCCTATTCGTATCAGCGCATGAGCTTGCGCACGCGCTCGGCGGCCACCACGAGGATAGCGAGGGACTGCTGCTCAGCGGGCCCGATCACAAACAAAGTTTCCTAATCGACCCGGACACGCTGACGCAGATCAACCCGCCGTTCAAGCGGTAGCACCGTGCGCCGGGACATAGCCGCGGTCTTCGCCTCCTTAGTCGCGGCTCGCCGATCGGAGGCCCGCTACTTGGCCGTAATCGGCGTTGATCGACCTCTAGAACCCGGGATCGGTATCGATAAAAGACATCATCGTATCCCCTAGACCGCCTTGCACACGAATGACTATATAGGCAATGGATGCCATCCCGCTAGCAAATTTTCGTTAATGGATACGGCCATCGCCGCCCTAATATCGGCAGGCTTAGCCACTTGCGGTTGGTTGTATACGGCGCGCCGCGCTCGAACCTTGAGCCGAAAACAGCACACAATCAACGTGCTCATACAGGCGAGTTTCAACTCAGAATTCCAAGGATGCTTCAGGACCCTCGGGGCGCATATTCTCGTAAAGGGAGATGCAAGCAAGATATCGGCTGATGAGTCGCTACGTATCGCAACGAGGCGTGTCTTAAACCATTATGAATTCGTGGCGGCCGGTTTAAGAAACGGAGACTTCGACGAGCAACTGGTCATGGACAGCGAGCGGAGCGCCATTCTGCAGATTTACGAAGGGTGCAAGGATTATATCTGGTCGCTGCGGAATGACCGCAAACGAATGTCCACCTATGAGCACCTGGAGTGGCTCGCTGATCGGTGGAACGATCCCGATCCTCACACGATGAGGGCTTTCGTGGAGCGAGTTGCTCAACGACCATCCCAAGGGCAGAGACATCATCCTCATAAGACGGTTTCCCGTTGAAGATTCAGCCTGAACCACTGTTCGCAAGCGCAACGGCTGGACGCTTCCGCAGCGCCTGCTAATACTCGACGGCGACAAATCGCCGGGTTCGGAGTTCCGATGGCCACGCTCGAAGACGTCCTCGCCACGATCGACGCCAATAGCCAGGCGGCGATTGAAAGGCTGTTCGATCTCGTCCGGATTCCCTCGATTTCCGCGCAGGCGCAGCACTACCCGGACTGTGAGCGCGCCGCGGACTGGCTGGTCGCGCAACTTGCCGAGGTCGGCTTCGAATCGCGCAAAGAGCCAACCGACGGCCGGCCGATGGCGATGGGCGTGGCGAAAGCGAAGACCCGCGACGCGCCGCATGTGCTGTTCTACGGCCACTACGACGTGCAACCGGCCGACCCGCTCGATCTCTGGAAGTCGCCGCCGTTCGAGCCGCGGCTGGAATCGACGCCCACTGGCGAGCGTATCATCGGGCGCGGCGCGGCCGACGACAAGGGACAGCTGATGACATTTCTGGAGGCTTGCCGCGCGTTCAAGGCGAATGGCGGGCTGCCTTGTCATGTCAGCGTTCTGTTCGAGGGCGAGGAGGAGACGGGCTCGCCGTCGCTGCCCGGCTTCCTCGCCAACAACGCCAAGAGCCTGAAGGCCGATCTGTTGCTGGTCTGCGACACCAGCATGTGGGACGCCGACACGCCCGCCATCACGACCATGCTGCGCGGCCTGGTGTTCGAAGAAGTCGTACTGACGGCCGCCAACCGCGATCTGCACTCCGGGCTCTATGGCGGCCCGGCGATCAACCCGATCCGAGTGTTGAGCCGGATCTTGTCGGACCTGCACGATGACCAGGGTGTCGTGACCATTCCGGGCTTCTATGAAGGCGTCGACGAGCTGCCGGAGGATATTGCGACGCAATGGCGCGATCTCGGCTTCGATGCGGCCAAGTTCCTGGGCGATGTCGGGCTCTCGATTCCCGCGGGCGAGAGCGGCCGGTCTGTTCTGGAGATGATGTGGTCGCGTCCGACCTGCGAGTTCAACGGGATCGTCGGCGGATATACGGGCCAAGGCGCAAAGACCGTGCTGCCTGCCGAAGCGCGCGCCAAAGTATCGTTCCGCCTCGTTGGGCGACAGAATCCGGATCGCATCCAGCAAAGCTTCCGCGCTTTCGTGAAATCCCGCCTCCCCGCCGATGTGAAGGTCGAGTTCCTGGGGCACGGCGGTAGTCCCGCGATCGGCTTGCCCGCGCGCGGCGAAGCCTTGCGCCGCGCCCGCCGCGCGCTGGAGGCGGAATGGGGCAAGCCGGCCGCCGTCGTCGGATCCGGCGGCTCGATCCCGATCGTCGGCGCCTTCAAACGCGAACTCGGCATGGATTCGCTGATGGTGGGTTTTGGGCTCGACGACGACGCCATCCATTCGCCGAACGAGAAATACGAGCGCCGCTCATTCCACAAAGGGGCGCGGTCGTGGGCGCGGATTCTGGCGGCGTTGAGCCAGTGAGCCCAGGGGTCGGCTGCGGCGCGGCGATCCTGCGCGATGGTCGCTTGCTGCTCATCAAAAGGCTGAAAGCGCCGGAGGCGGGACATTGGAGCTTGCCCGGCGGCAAGGTCGATTTCGGCGAGCGCGCCGCGGATGCGGTCAGGCGGGAAATCGCCGAGGAACTGGGCGTCGGGATCGAACTGGAGCGGTCGCTAGGTTTCGTCGAGATGCTGGTTGATGATCAGCACTGGGTTTCGCCGATCTATCTCGCCACGATCCGATCGGGCGAGCCCTGCAATCGGGAGCCGACGAAGCACGAGGCGATTGTATGGGCGGACGTCGACGCGCCGCCGGCGCCGTTGGCCATCGCCGCGCGGGAGGCGTTGGCGCGGCTGAGGGCGGAGCGGGATTGAGGCTTGTTTGAGCGAAGTGGGGAGCGATTTCTTTCTGAACGGTCTGATCCGTGCTAAAGAGGCCCGATGACAACCGGTTTTTCAAATTCCGAAGTCGTGCCTTCCGCTACGCCTACAGAGGCCGACGTCCTGGCGTGGCGCGATTTGCCGCGTGACGAGCAGGTTCGACGCCTGCGCCGAATGTTGGCTTCGCCCGAGGCCACCACGGCGACTGACGCGAGCATGGTCGACATCTGGGACGAGATAGAGGCTGACACATCGGTCCGTGGTTAAGTATCGCCTCTCGCGGCTGGCGCGTGAGCAAGTCCGGGACATCGGTCGATTTACGCTGAAGCGTTTCGGGCACTATCAAGCTAAGGCGTACCACGCGGGTCTGGAGCGGACGTTCGGCCTGCTGGCGGATTTCCCGATGATGGGGGTCGAAGTCGCCGAAATTCTGGTGAGTTTACGACGCTTTCGGTTTCAATCCCATGTTATTTTCTATTCACTGGAGCCCCACGGCGTCCTGATACGTGCGGTATTACACGCGGCGCAGAATGTACGGCCGGAACTTTTCGAATAGTTGACGCCCGCCTCCTGCGCTGCCGCAAAGCGCCGGTGAACGCTGCCTCAGTGCCGTTCGATCGGAACCGCTCGACCTAAGCCGCGCGTACGCCCAGCGGCGTGTCCGCCTCGGCCGCGACACGGTTCCGACCTTGGTTCTTCGCGCTGTAGAGCGCCGCATCGGCGCGCGCGATCAACGTCGAGATGTCGCCCTCGAAATGCGCCGTCGCTGCGACTCCAAAGCTCGCGGTCACGGCAATCGGTCCGCCGGGACCCATCACGCGGCGCGTGGCGAGACGAACACGCGCCATCTCCGCCCAAAACATCGCGTGCTCGAGGTTCGCGCCCGCCAAGACGACCACGAACTCCTCGCCTCCAAACCGCGCCAACAGCGTCGCAGGCCGCGCCTCCTCCAGCCCGGTCAACAGATCGGCCACTTTTTGAAGCACCCGGTCGCCGACGTCATGGCCGTAACCATCGTTGACGCGCTTGAAATTATCGATGTCACAGACCAGCACCGCCGCGCTGCCGGTCGGCAATGCCGCGACGGCTTCGTCGAACCCACGCCTGTTCAACAGGCCGGTCAGAGGATCTCGGGTCGCCAGCGCATGCAGGCGATCGCGCAGATTATTGGCGGTGCGCAGAATGACCATCGTGCGGTAGCCGACAATCGGGCAGACGGTTACGCATTCGATAAAGGTCACGCCGAGCCCAAAACGGAGCGCCGCCCAACCGCTTACCGACCGCGAGAAATCGCCGTCGAGATACCACAACGTGATCACGAAGGTGGTCGGCAAGGCGATCGCCAGCGAGATCGCCGTCTGAATGACGATCGACAAGACGACGTCACGCTGTGTACGAATGCGGCCGACCAACGCAGGGCTCCAAGACGAGCGGCAATCCGGTCTAGTCCCTCACTATGCAACTCTGCATTGAAAAATAGATTAAAATTGTCCGGATCAACCCCGTTTTACGTCGCGGCGCGGCTCAGTTTACGCGAGCTACGCACGCCTTTCGCTGATCTTCGCCTCGATTCGCCGCCCCGGCGTCGCTAAACTGCGATGATGACCCTGTTGCTCGCCGCGCTCATTATTGCGCTCAGCCTCTTCGGCGCCGCCTTCTTCGCCGGCGCCGAGACCGCGCTCACCGCCGCTTCGCGCGCGCGCCTGCAGGCTTTGGAGACCGCCGGCGACAAGCGCGCGGCGCTCGCCAACCGGCTGATCGCCAACAAGGGGCGGCTCATCAGCGCCATGCTGCTCGGCGGCCAGCTCGTCACCATCGCCTCCTCCGCCTACACGACCAGCGTGATGGTCGCCGCTTTCGGCCAAGGCGGCGTGCTCGAAGCGACCGTGATCATGACGATCCTGATCGTCGTGTTCGGCGAGGTGCTGCCGAAGACGATCGCCATTGCCTATCCCGACCGGGTTTCGCTGAGCGTCGCGCCGATCGTCGCGTTCTTCGTCACCGTGTTCTACCCGGTCGTCCGCACGGTCGAGGCGCTCGTGCGCGCTTTGCTGCGGCTCGGCGGCTTCTCGGCCGGCGAACGCGACGACGGCGTCACCGGCGCCGAGGAGCTCAGGGGCGCCGTCGACATCCTGCATCGGGAGGGCGAAGTGGCGCGCGACGAGCGCGACATGTTCGGCGGCCTGTTGGAGCTCGCCGAGGTGCAGGTCGGCGAGGTGATGATCCATCGCACCAAGATGCGCACGCTCGACGCCGACCTCGCCCCCGCCGAACTGGTGCGCGAGGCGCTGGCCTCGCCCTACACCCGCATGCCGCTGTGGCGCAGCGAGCCCGACAACATCATCGGCATGCTGCACGTGAAGGATTTGTTCCGCGCCTACGCCGCCGCCGGCGGCGACGCGTCGAAACTGCGCGCCGCCGACATCGCGCTGGAAGCCTGGTTCATCCCCGAGGCGACGACGCTGCAGGACCAGTTGCAGGCCTTCCTGCGGCGCAAGACCCATTCCGCGCTGGTGGTCGACGAGTACGGCGTGGTGCTCGGGCTGATCACGCTCGAGGACATCATCGAGGAGATCGTCGGCGACATCAAAGACGAGCACGACATCGCGATGCAGGGCGTGCGTCAGCAGCTCGACGGGTCGCTGATCGTCGATGGTTCGGTGTCGATCCGCGATCTCAACCGTATGATGGACTGGGATTTGCCCGACGAGGAGGCGGCGACCGTCGCAGGCCTTGTCATTCATGAGGCGCGCTCGATCCCCGAGGCGCGTCAGACGTTCGTGTTCCACGGCTTCCGTTTCGAGGTGTTGCGCCGGCAGAAGAACCGCATCGCCGCACTGCGCGTCACGCCGATGGAGACGAAGGGGAAGATCAAAGCTGCGGTTTGAATCAGATAGAGACATTCCTGCAAATTGTATGAATTTCAAAATTGGAATGGATCTAATTTTCTGACGTTTCGTTGACAGCCAATTGAGCGCGTGATCTTTGAATAGCAAGCTTGAACGCGCCCAATGGGATTGTTGATGTCGTTGCGAAGAAAGTCCCCGTTGGAGGCTGAAGGCGCGCAAGGCTTAGCGTTTGTTGTTCTCGCATTGCGAGGCGTCATGGACGAGATTTGCGATAGCCGAGGCCAATTTCGCGTCGACGTCTGGGAGGTTTTCGACGCGGCCGCGCCGATCGAGGATGCGAAAGCGTTGTTTGGTTGTTTCTTTGGCTTCGCGCGCGCCTTGCTGGCTGTCGCTGAACGACCGCTCGAATGGCGGCAAGGCTATTGCAGCTATCTTTGTCGCGACGAATGGCTGGCCGCTACTATAGTTGACGCCGCCCAGCGCGCCGATATCGCCAAGGTTCTCGGCGCGGCCGCCGAGTTGGTTGGAGTCGAGGACCTCGGCGACGTCTTGAACGCCGCGCAGACGTTAGCGGCCGCCTTGACTCAGCGCGGCATCTACCTGCGCCCGGAGGCGCGCTGCGATCTCTGTCCGAAGCGCACGCTTCACTGAACCCGACGTGTAGGATCGGGACAAGCCCGGCCAACAAACAAACAAAAAGACGTCCCAACTTTTACGGCTAACTCGTTTGCGGAAATTAGAGCAATTTGCGGCTGACTGGAACCACCGTCATTGCGAGCGAAGCGAAGCCATCCAGCGTGTGATCGACGGTGTGCCGGATAGAGTCGCTGCAGCGGCGCCGTGGATTGCCGCGTTGCTTCGCTCCTCGCAATGACGATAGCCCAAAGTACGGGCTCGCAAAGCGGTGCAAAGTCGATAGATTTCTGACAGAACAGATCGGGCGATCGCCTAACGTCAGGGAGAATTTCCCATGACGTTTGCGGTGACTTATCGGTTTGGATGAACGGGTAGTATGTTACTGGACTACGATAGCGGACATGGAAGCGCATCTGTGTTGAAGACGGGGAGATATGTTATGTTTGGCGGCGCCGTCGACAGGGCGCTCGGCTGTCCTTCCCGTCAGATTCACCTCCGCAGCGCGTAGCGTCAGCGAGCGCATAGCCCGTGACCGCGCCTCCCGCCCTCGCCGTCGATCGCGTCACGCACGCCTACGGCGCGCGCCTCGCGCTCGACGACGTGAGCTTCTCCGTGGCGCCCGGCAACTTCTGCGTGCTGCTCGGCCTCAATGGCGCGGGCAAGAGCACGTTGTTCTCCGTCATCACGCATCTTTATGCGCCCCGCGCCGGCGCCGTACGCATATTCGGGCATGATGTGGCGCGGGCCAGCGGAGCGGCGCTCGCCTGCCTCGGCGTGGTGTTTCAACAACGCACGCTCGATCCCGATCTCTCTGTCGATCAAAATCTCGCCTACCACGCCGCGTTGCAAGGCATGACCCGGACTGAACGGCGCGAGCGGCAGACGGTCTTGCTGGAGCGCGTCGGATTGGCCGATCGCGCCCGCGACAAGGTGCGCCATCTCTCCGGCGGGCAGATGCGACGCGTTGAGATCGCGCGGGCGCTGCTCCACCAACCCAAGCTCGTATTGCTCGACGAGCCCACGGCGGGATTGGACATCAAAGCTCGCGCGGACATCCTCGCCATTGCGCGACAGCTCACCCGCGCCGACGGTGTTGGCGTGCTCTGGACGACGCATCTCGTCGACGAGATCGCGCCCGAAGATCATGTCGTCGTATTGCATAAGGGCAAGGTGCGCGCGGATGCGACCTGTCGCGAGTTGATGGCCGACAATAGCGCCGCCGGCGTCGGCGAGGCGTTCGCCAAGATCACCGGCGCGACCGCTGCGGCCGAGGAGGCGGAGCCTTGAGCGCGGCCGCCGCGCCTCATGAGCCCCGGCCTTTCGGCGCGGCGCGGCTCTGGATTTGTCTGCAAGGCATCATGTGGCGCGAGAGCCTGCGCTTCCTGCATCAGCGGGAGCGGTTCGTCTCGGCGCTGGTGCGGCCGCTCGTCTGGTTGTTCATCTTCGCGGCGGGTTTCCGGCAGACGCTCGGCGTCTCGATCATTCCGCCTTATGACACTTATGTGCTTTACGAGGTCTACATCACGCCCGGCCTGATGGCGATGATCCAGCTGTTCAATGGCATGCAATCCTCGCTGTCGATGGTCTACGATCGCGAGATGGGCAGCATGCGCATGTTGCTGGTCAGTCCCGCCCCGCGTTGGTTCCTGCTCACCTCCAAGCTGATCGCCGGCGTCGCGGTGTCGATCCTGCAGGTCTACGCTTATCTGGTCGTCGCCTATTTCTGGGAGATCGAACCGCCGAGTTGGTGGAACTATTTGACCGTGCTGCCGGCGCTGGCGCTGGCCGGTCTGATGCTCGGCGCGCTCGGGATGCTGCTGTCCTCGCTGATCAAGCAGCTGGAGAACTTTGCCGGCGTAATGAATTTCGTGATCTTCCCGATGTTCTTCGCCTCCTCCGCGCTTTATCCGCTGTGGCGCGTGCGCGAGGGTAGCCCTTGGTTGGCGCTGGCCTGTCAGATCAATCCATTCACTCATGCGGTCGAGCTCATCAGGTTCGCCTTCTACGGGCAGGTCGAGCCGACGTCGCTTGCGGTGGTGGTGGGTTGCGGGGCGGTGTTTCTCGCCGCCGCGGTCTATGCCTACGATCCCGCGCGCGGGATTTTGATGCGGCGAGGGGGTTGAGATGCCGAGGCAAAAAGCCGCGGGCGGTTCGAATACGAAGACGCGCCGCGACCTCCCTCCCCCCTTGTGGGGGAGGGCCGGGGAGGGGGGTGGCCGCAAGCGCCGCTCTATCTGTCTGGCGCCGGCCAAGCCGAACCGACCCCCCTCCCTAACCCTTCCCCACAAGGGGGGAGGGGATCGGAAAGGGACGCTGCGCATCCTCGCCGCCTTGGCGGCTTTGCTCCTAGTCCTCCCCGCGGCCGCCGCCGACAAGCTGCGCGTCGCGGTGCAAAAGACGGGCACGGTGGCCTGGGAGATAGCGGTCGCGAAGGCGCAGGGTTTCGACAAGGCCGCCGATCTGGATATCGAGACGCAAGAGCTCGCCTCGACCGAGGCGGGCAAGATTGCGCTGCAGGGCGACGCGGCCGACATGATCGCCTCGGACTGGTTGTGGGTCGCGCGGGAGCGGGCGCTTGGCGACGATCTCCTGTTCACGCCGTTCAGCAGCGCGCTCGGCGCCCTCATGGCGCCGAAAGATTCTCCGATCCACGGGCTCGCCGATCTCAAAGGAAAGTCGATCGGCGTCGCCGGCGGCCCGATCGACAAAAGCTGGTTGATGCTGCGCGCGCTTGCGCTGCGCTCAGGCGCCGATCTCGGCAAAGAGGCCAAGCCCGTCTACGGCGCGCCGCCATTGATCGCCGAGAAATTCGCGCAAGGCGAGATCGACTCCGCATTGGAGTATTGGAACTTCTGCGCCGACCTGGAATCGCGGGGCTTTCGCCGGGTGATCGACATGACCGACGTCGAGAAGGCGCTGGGCGCCGCGGGGCCGGTGGCGATCACCGGCTACGTGTTCAAAGCCGCATTGGCGCGCGATCACGCCGACGCGCTGAAGCGCTATTTCGAGATGCTGGACAAGGCCCGCGCCGCGCTGAGGGATGATCGACAAGCCTGGGCGCCAATCCGCTCGCGCGTGGGCGCCAAGGACGACGCGGCCTTCGAGATCTATCGGCGCCGCTATCTGGAAGGCGCGCCGGCGCGCCCCGTGGCTGAAGAGGCGAAGGACGCGTCAGCCCTGTTCAAGGCGATCGCCGAAATCGGCGGCCCTGAGCTCGTCGGCCCCGCCAAAGCGCTCGACCTTGCCGCCTTCTACGATCCCGCGAAAGGGCCCTGAATTGGCGGCTCGGCTTGGCTCATTGTTGGCGATGATCGCGCTCTGGCAAATCGCCGCGCATTTCGCTTCGCCGCGCCTGCTGCCGAGCCCGCTGACTGTCCTCGCCGCGATGCGCGAGCAAACACTTGACGGACGGTTGCCGTTTGCGCTCGCGGTGACGATTGGCCGCGTTGTTGCCGCGTTCATCGTCGCAATGGCGCTCGGGTCCGCGCTCGGCTACGCGATGGGACGCCGGCCGCGCGTTCGACAGCTTGTTGGATGCGCCGATCGTTATCTTGTTGAACCTGCCTGCGCTGGTGATCATCGTACTCGCCTATATCTGGATCGGCCTCAACGAAACCGCGGCGATCGGCGCGGTCGCGCTCAACAAACTGCCCAACGCGGTGGTCACTTTGCGCGAAGGCGCGCGCACGCTCGACGCCGGGCTCGACGAAATGGCGGCGGTGTTCGGCTTCTCGCGCCTGAGCCGGCTGCGCCACGTCGTGCTGCCGCAGCTCGCGCCGTTTTTCGCCGCGGCGACACGCTCCGGGCTTTCGCTGGTCTGGAAGATCGTGCTGGTCGTCGAACTGCTTGGTCGGCCGAACGGCGTCGGCTTCGAGATCGGCACGGCCTTTCAGTTGTTTGATGTGGCGACGCTGCTCGCCTACGCGCTTCCCTTCACGGCGCTCATGCTCGCCATCGAAAGTTTCCTTGTCCAACCCTTCGAACGCCATGTCTCCCGCTGGCGACCCCGCGCAGCTTGAAGTCGACGTCACGCGGAAAAGCGTGCGCGCCGCGGCGGGGCGCGAGGTCGAAGTCATAAGCGGCCTTGCGTTCGCGTTGCCAGAAGGTCAGATGGCCGCGTTGATTGGCCCCTCGGGCTGCGGCAAGTCGACGCTGATGCGCATCCTCGCCGGGCTCGACGCACGCTACGAAGGCTTCGTCAGACGCCCTGCGGGTTGGCGGCTAGCGATGGCTTTCCAGGAGCCGCGTCTGCTGCCGTGGCGCAGCGTCGAGGACAATGTCAGGCTCGCGGCGCCTCAATCAACGCCCGACGAGCGCGCCGCGCTGTTCACGGCGCTCGGGCTTTCCGAACATCGCGCGCATTTTCCGGGCGAGCTTTCGCTGGGCCTGGCCCGGCGCGCCTCGCTCGCCCGCGCGCTCGCCGCTAAGCCAGATTTGCTGCTGCTCGACGAGCCCTTCGTCTCGCTCGATCCGCCGCTCGCGCGCGTGATCCGCGCCGATCTCGCCCGGTTGATTGAAACGAGGCGCGTGACCACCGTGCTCGTGACGCACGACGTCGAGGAGGCGTTGGATCTCGCCGACGTGATCTATCTGCTGGCGCCGCGGCCGACGAAGATCCTGGGCGAAGTGCGGATCGATCAACCGCGCCGCGTTACGCAAGCTGACCGTGTCGCGTTGAGAGGACGGATCGAACAAATAACGGCGTGATGCCTGCTTCTTACCAACCCGTCATTGCGAGGAGCGAAGCGACGCGGCAATCCATGCGGCGGCAGGCGCCTTTTCCGGCTGAACGACGATCTCACGACGCTGGATGGCTTCGCTTCGCTCGCAATGACAGGTCTTAGTATCACTGTCCGCAAAGTGTCAGTATTTGCTGGCGCGAACGCCTCCTCCGCGGGAATGTCGCGGATACGTTGGTAATAGTCCCACGGCCCCTTCGACTCCGCAGGCGTCTTCACACGGTAGAGCGTCAGGTCATACATCACGCGCCCGTCCGAGCGCATCTTGGCGGGATGGCCGAAATAGTCGATCGGCGCGGCGCGCATCGCCTTACCGACCGTCGCCGCATCATCGGTTCCCGCCGTCTTGATCGCCTCCAGATAATGTGTGATCGCCGTATAGATCGCCGCGTGATTGCGCGAAGGCATCTGGTGTTGCGTCTCGAAGAAGCGCTTGGCGAAGGCGCGGGACTTGTCGGTCTCATCCCAATAGAAACCTGACGTGAGATTGAGGCTCTGAGCGGTGGCGAGGCCGATCGCGTGCACGCTCTGGATATAGATCAGGAAGCCGACCATCGTCTGCTTGCCGTCCTTGCCGATGCCGAATTCGGCGCCTTGTTTGATCTGATTGTCGAGATCGGCGCCGACGCTGGCGAGCGCGATCCGGTCGGCGCCGGAGGCCTGCGCTTGCAACAGCTGAGAGGAGAAGTCCGGCGCGTTGATTGGATATTTGACGCTGCCCAGCACTTTGCCGCCAGCTTTCTCGACCACGTCAGTGGTGATCCTTTGCAGCGAGGCGCCAAAGGCGGTGTCGACGGTGAGGAAGAACCAGGTTTTCGCGCCGGCGGCGGTTTCGGCTTTGGCGATCGACGTCGCCATCGCGATAGGAATCATCAGCCCAATGCGAGGAGCCGGGCGCGCAATATTTGGCGGTGATGTCGGTGGTCGCGCCTGCCGTGATGAGCACCGTGCGGTTCTTCTCTTTCGCCAGCGCCTGCACGGAGAAGGCAACGGGAGTCACTGGCAGATCGGTGATGGCGGACACCCCCTCGACGTCAAACCAACGCCGCGCGACGCCGACCGCGACATCGGGCTTGTTGAGCGTGTCGCCGAGCAGGATCTCGATCTTGCGCCCCAAGACCTCGCCGCCAAAATCCTTCGCCGCCATCTCGGCCGCGGCCACGGAGCCTTGGCCGCCGGAATCGATGTAGGGGCCGGAGGCGTCGGTCAGCACGCCGATTTTCAAAGGCGGCGCGTCGGCGAGGGCGGGAAAGGCGGCAAGCGCGAGGGCGAGCGCGAGCGCGGCGAGCTTGAGGCCGGCCATGGGTTTCCTCCATGTTTGTTCCGCTCGTTTAAGCCGGTTTTGACGTAGCGGGCAATGAGCGCCGGCAGGCGGAACATCAGCCGACGGCATCTGTCGTTTCTGAAAAAGCCAATCCTCCTCAGGCCGGCCTGCTGGTGATCCGTTTTTTCGGGACGCACGCGGAATACGATGCGATCGACGCGGAGACCGTGTAGTGGATTCAACTCTGATCTTAATCGATAGCGACGCCGAACACAGCCGCGCTCGCGCGCTAGTGGAGCAACGCTTCGACTCTCATGATCCCGCCGATGTGGCGCGGCTAGAGGCGCAAGCCCGACTTATTGCCGCCTATGAGGAGCGCAAGTGGCCGCGCCGAACGGCGAGCGTTGCGGACCTGATCCGATTTCTGATGGACCAGCACGCGCTCTCGCGAGCCGACATGGCGCCTATCCTGGGCTCCCCAAGCCGCGTCACCGAAGTCCTCAGTGGTAAGAAAGGCTTGAGCTTGGCTATGGTGCAGCGATTGCGAGCGCGTTTCCGCGTTCCCGCCAACCTGCTGCTGCTGCCGCCGCCAACGCCTTCGCCCGTATAGCGCGGGAGCAAACGGGTCGCGGCCTGATCGAAGCCGAAGAGGGGACCCAAAAAGAATAAGTTGATAGACTAGATAGAGTGACCTATATGGAGGGCTCTTCTCCCGGGGCGTCCGATGTTTCACGCAATCAATCCGCTTTATTGCCTATCCGGCCTCGCCGTGGGGGCGCTGGTCGGCTTTACCGGTGTCGGCGGCGGATCGCTGATGACGCCGCTGCTGGTATTGCTGTTCGGGATACACCCAGCACGAGCCGTCGGCACCGATCTGCTTTATGCGGGTCTGACGAAGATCGTCGGGACCGCGGTGCACGCGGGCAGCGGCGGCGTCGATTGGAGGGTGGTGCGCCGGCTGGCGACGGGAAGCGCGCCAGCCGCGGTGCTGACCTTGCTGGGGCTGGCGTGGTTCGGCCAGACTTCCGAGGCGACAGGTCACGTCATCACGACGACGCTCGGTTTCGCGCTACTGGTGACCGCGATCATCATCCTCTTCCGCAAGTGGATCGTCGCCCGTTACGGGCAAGCGATGGAGGGCGCCTCCGAGGCGCGCATCGCGGGGCTGACCGTTGCGCTCGGCGTGCTGCTGGGCGTGTTGGTGTCGCTTTCCTCAGTGGGCGCGGGCGCGATCGGCGTCACCGCGCTTGTGGTGCTTTATCCGAAAATGCCGACCGTGCGCATCGTCGGGTCGGACATTGCGCATGCGGTGCCGCTGACGCTGATCGCCGGCGCCGGGCATTGGTACATCGGCGACGTCGACTTCGCGCTGTTGGGCTCGTTGTTGATCGGCTCGATCCCCGGCATCGTGATCGGCAGCTATTTCGCTTCGCGCGTTCCCGACCGCGTGTTGCGCCCGCTGCTCGCGGGAACGCTCGCCGTGGTCGGCGGCCGGTTGGCGCTGTGAACTTCGGCGCCGTCGCGCGATAGTGAAGCGAGCGGCATTCCCGCGCGCGTTGGGCTGCCTTACGGTAGCGCCGACCCGCTCGAGAGGAAGCCGAAATGCGCGCCCATTGGCTAGCCATGTTGTTGCTGTTCGCCGGCGCCGCCGAGGCGGAGCCGGTCAAGATCGGCATCACCACCATCCTCAGCGGCCCGTTCGCCGACCGCGGCCAATCCGAGCAATATGGCGCGCAACTCGCGCTCGATCAGATCAACCAGGCGGGCGGCCTGCTCGGCCGGCCGGTCGAGGCCTTCTACGCCGACAACGCCTGCAAGCCGGAAGTCGGCCTCCCCGCTACGCGGCGGTTGATTGAGGAGCAGCACGCGCCGGTGCTGATCGGCGCGCTGTGCACGCCGGTGACGCATGCGATCATGCCGCTGGTCGCGGACGCAAAAGTCCCGCTGGTCATCGCGACTTCGGCCGGGCAGGATTTCGTCGACGCCTCCGGCGCGGGCGGCAACGACTACGCGTTCAAAACCATTCCCTCCGAGGTCGATATCGCGCGCGGTCTGGTGCGCTGGTTGAAGGCGGAGGGCGTCAAATCGCTGGCCATCGTCGCCGACGACGGCGCCTTCCAGCACGCCAATGCGATCGCGATGGCGAAAGCCGCAGAGGACGCAGGCCTCAAGGTGACCGATCAGGAGACGGTCCCGAAAGGCGGCGAGGATTTCGCCGCGCTGCTCACCAAGTTGAAGGCCAATGCGCCGGATCGCGTGCTGACCCTGCTCGCCGATTCGACGCCGGCGTTTTTCCAGGCCTACGAGAAGTCGGATTGGAAAGTCCCGCTCACCGGCCGCGTCGACTTCGCCAAAGCCCAGGAGGCGGTATCTGCCGGCTTTCGCGACGGCGGCGGACTGGCTGGGCTGACAGGGATTGCGGTGTTTTCTCCGGCGTTCGACCGGCCGGGCGTCCAGGCGTTTGTTTCCGCCTACAAGGCGCACTATGGACTGGCGCCGACGCAGCGTTCGTTCTTCGTCTACGAAGCGACCTTGCTGGTCGCCGACGCGATCCGGCGCGCGGGCGCGGATTCCTCCGTGGCGATTGAGCAAGCGCTGAAGACGACAACGATGGCTTCCGCGCTCGGGGGCACCTACGCGCCGGACGATCACAACCACGCGCACACGCCGCTGCTGATATTGGGGCTGCGCGACGGGAAGCCGGCGGTGATTGCCGTGGAGTGAGCGGCTTGTAGCCGCGGTCGTTGACCCATAGACGCTAACCTAGGGCGAATTGCGATAATGAACAACTTGCCAGCATGTCATCCCCGCGAAAGCGGGGATCGAGGGGCCACGCGACGTGCGCTTCAACGTGTTGGCCACACGACGTGCGGCAGCCCTGGATCCCCGCTTTCGCGGGGATGACATCAAGTCTTTGAAATAGATCGGCAATCTATAAGTTAGTTAGCGCCTATGGGTCGTTGACCGCGGTTTGTCCGTGCTCGTCTTTCCCCCGGCAAGGCGCGATCTCGCCACCACCGCGGTCGACGACCTCGGCTACAAGGCCCGCTACGGCTGCGCGGTTTGCAAGGCGGCGAGCTTGTTGGTGAGCAACTCGGCTTTGTCGGTGCAATCCTTGCAGTCGGATTGAGATTCGCGCACGACCGTCCAATTGTTGATCGCCTTGTTGTACATGCTCTCGGCCGCATCGGTGATTTTCTGGCCTGCAAGAAAATCTCCAAACGTTTCCACCGATAGCGCCAGGTCGCGGCGGCGGCGTACGTCGGCGGGATCGCGGTCGGCGAGCTCCTCTTTTATTCTGATGATCTCGTTGTAGTCCGCTTTAATGCGTTGCAGCCCGACTGTTCGCTCCGAATCGGTGGCGTCCGGCATGTCGAGGCTGCGTTTCAGGTCGGCGATGTCGGCGTCGAGATCAAAAACCAACAGGATCTTCCAAGAGGTGTTGGTCGGATCTTTCTTCATCAACTTCGTTTGCTCGGCGTCGACCTTTGCGCGATCATCGAGTGCCTCGCGCCATCGATTGTCGAGCCAGGCGAGCTTTGCCATATCCGAATAGCTGGTCGTCAAATTCGAGATGAAAATGCTGTTGTTGGTGTCTTCGGAGACGATCTGCACTCGGGCGTTAAAGGCGTCGGTCAGGTATTTCCTCGCGGCGACCACATCTTGGTTGGCCAGCGCGTCACGCCCGACGCGCTGGAGCGCGGACGCCCACTCCCCACGCAAGTCGCGAGACGCAGCCTTGTCGTTCGCCAGCGGCGTCAAAACGTCGAGCGAGCGCTTGTACATTCCCGTCGTCTCTTTTGGGAGCCGAAGCTTGAGCTTCCACTCACCGTAGCGGGCGAGGACGACCGAAAGGACTTCCTGGGCCTTTACATCGCCGGAGCCGCCATTTTGAACAGCGGTTTCGGCTTCCATGAGGCTACGATCGAAAGCTTCCGTCGTGACCTTATTGTGATCCGGCAGTTTATCGAGATGGAAACGAGCTACGCCCATGCGCCACGCAGCCGACGCCGCGAGTTGATGCGTGTCCTCGCTTGCCGGATCGGCCGTGATAAGCGGCTCTGCCGTGTCGAGCGCGCTCGTCGCATCCTCGTTCGCCATCCCATAGTTCAAAAGGCTCGCCGCCAGATCGGCGACAGCAAGCAGATATGAAATCTTGGCCCGGCGCCCGGCGGGCGTCAGCTCCGCGGCGTCGATTGACTTCACAATGTCTTCCGCGCTTTGCAGCAGATCCTGCGCGCCCTTCGCGGTGACCTCTCCTCGGCCATAGGAGGCCGACACCTGTACGATCACCTTTTGGGCTGAGCCGGTGACGGATTCAATGCGCTGACTGGCGAGCGCATTCTTGTGCGCGTCCCACACATACAGTCCGATCGCCGACAGGGTCAGGGGCACGAGCGCCACGCAAAGGCCAATGCGCAATAGACGTCGATTGCGCAGTTCTCGTTTGCTGTCCGTGATGAGCTTCTCGACCTCCGCGCGTCGGCCGCCGTAACGTTCAGCCCAGGCATCGGTCCGTCGTCGCTGGCGCCACCAGGTCGCGTATCTGTTGACGGAATTGAGCGGCAGCGTTTCAGCGTCGCTGTCGACGTTGAAAAGCAGATTGCGGTAGGTCTGGCCGTCGGCGTCCTCGGCATAACACCACCCGAGTTGGCCCCCGATGCCTGTCGGATCGCCCGAAACTTTCTCCCATCCGCGCAGCAGCGCCTCGTGCCCGACGCGCACAAGGGTTTCGTCGTGCAACTCCGGTAGTTTGGAGATCAACGGAAGGATGAAGGAGCAGTCGTCCGCGCGAAACGGGCGCAGCACCAATTGTAAACGCTCGCCATCGATCCCGGTCTCCGCCCGCAAATCCGAGAATTTCAGCGTGCGTCGGACGATTCGTCGCTCCGCGTCGATCCGCGATAACGCGCGAAACACATATTCGACGTCCGACTCCGACGGTTTGCCCAACTTGTCGAGGATTTCGTTGGCGTGCAGCGACAGCGCGCCGGAGAGTTTGTCGATTTTCGTATAATCATCGGGCGTCAATCGGCGCGGCGCGGCGCCTTCGCCCGCATTCTCCTGCCGATTTCCGGCGAATTCCCAAAGCCGCAGCAAGGCGTGCTGAAGCACCGGCAGTTGGTCCATGTCGTCGTCGCAATCGTTGAGCAGCCGCTCGACGAGCTCGGGATCCATGCTTGCGCCAAATTTCTTCAGCGGCCCCACAATCACCTGCTCGCGCTGATCGCGGGTCAGCGCTGGGACCAGATATTGGTGCCGGCTGACCGCCTCGGGCAAGCCATGAAAGCGTGCGCAGTCGCCAATGAAGTCCGAGCGCATGGTGATGACGATATGAATGTCGACCTTTGGGTCTCGGTTGGCCTCGAGCAGAATTTGCACGAAGCGCGTCGCCTCATCGCGCGCAAGCTCGGCCTCGAGGGCTGGGACCGAAGACTCCGGCGCCGCCAGACGGAAGATTTCCTCGAACTGATCAATCACCAACAGCAGCGTTTGGTTCTCGAAGCCGTCGACCTCGCGCAGCGCATCCGCAAGTCCGAAGCTCGAGCGTCTGAGCTGATATTCGATACGCCGCCGTCGCTCTGAGCGTATCTCCGTGTCCGTGTCGTTGGAAAGGTCGGTCAGCAATTCGGCGAGCGCGGCGATTGGGTCGTCGCCGGGGACCATGCTTTCCCAACGCCATTTTCGCCCACCTTGCTCGCGTTCATCAGTGATGAGAGGCAAAAGTCCGGCAAGCACCAAAGAGGACTTGCCGCTACCGGAGCTGCCAACCACCGCGACAAAACCGTTGGCGTCAACCAAACGATAGAGCGCAAAACTCTGATCCTCGCGGCCGAAGAAGACGGCCCGATCCTTGTAGGAATATGGCCGAAGGCCAGGATATGGCCGGCTCGGCAGCGGACTCAGATCGTCCTTCATGGCGGCGAACCGCCGTTCGATGGGACCAGTCTGCCGAGGTCGGTCTGCGCGCCCGGTTGGTCGTCACATATGATCTCGATGTCGATCTCGTCGCGGGGAATGCTGAACTGGCTCTGCGCCTTGCGTGCGTCGAGCGGTGGCCCCTTGACGAGCGCCCGATAGGTAAACTGACGTTCGCGCTGCAACTGCCGCCAATTCTTCCATTCGTTGGTCTGCATCGCGATCTTGGTGGTGGGCGATTGCGACCAGCAGACCGCGACCGCATCGCACTCCTTCAGCCGGCGATGGTGCAACGCTTCGACTTCATCGGGCGGTCCGTCAAACAATTTGATCAGCGGTTCGACCTGCTTTTCACTCAACAGTCCGGCGACGCGCAGCGCGAACTCCACGTCTGCCGCTTCATGGCAGAGGTATACCGTCGGCAAGCCGCTGCCGCCGTTCGTCGCCTCGACGGGCGGCGGCGGTTCCGAGACCGACAGATTTTGCGCGAGGAATTCGACGAACTTGCTGAGCACCTGCCCGTCGACCTTGTCGCCGTCGAGCCGCTCGCCGAGCGACTTGAGCACTTCGACGGGTTCACGTTCGACCATCGGGGTCGCATCGGGCGTATCCCTATCGAGAATCTTTGGCGCCCAGATAATGCGGCGAAGCGCCTTCGGCTCGGCCTTGGCGCGCAGCGCGGCGCGTTCGAGCTGGAGCTTGACGATCGGCGAAACGTCTTCCTGGGGCGTATATCCCGCCTTCACGCCGAGCAGATGCACGCAGACGCTGGCTTGGGCGAGCGCGGCGTCGATGAAGGCGACGGCGGTCCCATCCGTCGGGATATCTCGATCGGGAACCACCGCGTAGTCGCGGCCGGTGAGTTCGCGGGCCAGCCGCTCGTACGCCTTCGCCATGTCGATGGCGGGGCGCGCAAGGTAGATCGTCTGGACGGGCGGCTTTTCCGGAGGAGGTGGCGGGGGCGGCGGCCCAGGCGGACTTTCCGGCCGGCGCTGCGACTCGCGGATGAGGATCCCGGCAAGCTCGCGCACCCGGCTCAGATAAGCATCTTCGTCGCGCATCTTGCCGTTCCAGTAGTAGGCGATCTCCGTCTCGGTTGGATTGTTGAGATCGCCGGCGAAGAAAGCCTTGCCTTCCTGGCCCTGCAGAATCGGCGGCCACGTCTTCCGGTCGTTCGGGCGTTTCCGCACCACCTTAAGTCGCGTTCGCACCGCCTCTTCACCCTCGCCACGCCAGCGCTGCGAAAACCCCTCGACCTCGCGCTTGCAATATTCGCTGGTCAACCAATTTGGCGACATCACCACGATCATCAATGAAGAAGCGGCGATTTGCTCCGCCAGGATAGGAGCGAATGCGTCAGTCTCGTCGATATTGGATGTGTCGAGCCATAGGTTCAGGTCGGGAGCGCCAAGATCCACGAGTTGCTCGCGCAGCCTATCGCGCAGGAACGTGACGAACCCGTCGCCGCCGAGCGGCTGGTTGTCCTTGCGCGCGTAGGAGATGAACACCTGAAAGCTCATGTCTATCGCCTCATCCCGCCGCGTCCGGCGCCGGCTTGTCGGCCTGCGCCGCCAGTCGGTGCATCCGTTCGCTCCACGCTGCGTGCTCGCCGTCCAACAGATCCTCGGTCGCGCCGACCAGCGCCGCCAGCGTCGCGCCGTCCTCCGTCGCCGCTTCTTTCATCCGCGCTAGCGCCGACACCATCGCCGCCGCGTTTGCGGCCAGGAACTGGCTGCGCTCGCCGGCCGCGCGCGTGAGCAATACGCCGCCGAGCGTTCCCGCGACGGCGATCCAGGGCGCCAGCCCGGCGACATTGAACGTCGCGCTTGCAGCGCCCAACACGGCCGACAGCAATCGAGAGCGCTAGTGCGGCCGCACGCCGTCGTCCTGCGTCGCGTTCGCTGTTGGTTTGGACCTTCGCGTAATAATCGCGCTGCTCCTCGATCCGATGCGACAAATACCAATCGACGGTCATGTCGTCGCCCGGCCGCCCCGGATCGTCGTTTACCGGGTTGGCGAGCGGGGTCAGCCCTGTCTTGGTGACCGCCTCGATCGCCTCTTCGCAGCGGCGGCGGAACAGCGGCTTGCGCTCCGCTCCCGCGTAGTCGCCGACGCGCGCGGAGAAACGCATGCATTCCGATTTGATCGCCTCCGCCGCGGCGCGCGCGCGCAACCAACCGGTTTCGCGCCCGACCGAAAGCATGTCCTGGCCGAGAACCGGCGTGATCGCCGCGCATGCGGCGGCCAGAAACGCCAACACGCGCCCACCGCTATTGCTTCCCGCCGACCCCGCGGCGGCGCCGAACACGGCCGCCATCGCCGCCGCGGCCACGGCCATGCGACTCCAATTTCGATGGTCCGCCTGAAGCTGACGCGCCCGACGCGCCCATCCCCGGTAGTCGTTCCATGCGGTTTCGAGCATGACGCAATACGCTTTTGTTTGGGGAAGCGAGAGCGACAAACATCTCCAAGTAGAAACAGTCTGAATAGCCGCCCCGGCGCCGTCAAGCACGCCGCGCGCCCAAACAAGGTGAAATCAGAGATGGATGACAAAAATGATTTACGGGACGCTCGCGCGGGCGAACGGGTTCAGCCTGGATTATTCGCGCAAGCGGCGTCGGTTGGCGGCGATCCAGGCGCTCCAGTCGATGAGACCGTGGTCCTTGATGACTTCGATCGCGCCAAGCCGGGCGTGGTCGCAAAACACGACCACATTGTTGCAATCCCACCGCGCCGAGGGAACGATGATCCCGTCGTGGTCAAGGAAGTGAGCGACTTCCGCCACCTCCTGCGTCCTCGGGTACTCGCCGGCGCGTTCGACATAAGAAAGCTGTCCGAACCTGGCCATGTTGATACCGAGAGAAGACAACAGCTCGCGTTGCGAGAAGTCCGTGACGCTTTCCAGCCTCACATGAAGCTCAAACAGGCCATATCGGATCTTGCTCGGAAAAACCGGTTGGCCGCGCGAGAGATGGAAATGCAGTTCGGCCACGGCGCCGTCGCGTTCGCATGAGGTGTAGAGAACCTCAAATGTCGTATCGTCCCAGCGGCCGCCAGATCTACCGCACGCGCGCGGGTCCCGCCCTTCGCGGACGACTCGCCACAATGTCCCCGAGAAGGGCGCCCCGCCGATGTTTTCTACGGCGTCGATGAGAGCGCTGTCGCGCCGTCGAGCGTTCATGCATCACAGATACGCTTCGGCGTCCAATCGGTTGATGACATTCAACACTTCGAGCGCGCGCCGCTCGTGAATGAGATCAATCGCTCTTTCGCCATTCAACTGCGGATGCCGGGCATAGAGCCAAGTGCGGATTTCATCATTGGCGTAAAATTCGGAAAGTCGATTGACCACATATACCAGGTCCGCAAGTATCAATTCGTTCTTCGGTTGCGGCCTGATCGTTCCCGTTCGCCACCGTGAGACGGTCGCTTTCGATGTGTCGGTGATGTTGGCGATATCGGTTCCCTTGAGGCCGCCGCGGCTTTCGAGTTCCTCGATGTAGCGGGGGATAGCGGCCGAGATCATATTCGCCTGAAAAGAACGGTTTCACTCACGAGATAATATGAAACCGAAACGGAACTTGCAAGGCGGAGGGTCGGCGTCCACGCCGACCTTTAGGCTGCTCTCAGGCAGGCTGTAGCGGGCGACCAACGTCGGCCTGGAGGCCGACGCTCCGCAAGACGCTTAAGAAAACCGCCCCTCACGCTTTCCGGCGCAAATCCAGCGTCAGCGGAAACTCTCTGGAAAACTCGTCGGGCGGGACGGTCGCGGCGCCGGGCGAGTGGCCGTGGTCCTGGAACCGCGCGAGCCGACGCGCCTCCGCCTCGTAGGCATTGACCGGCGCGCCGACGTAGTTGCGCCCGCCTGGATGGGACACGTGGTAGACGCAGCCGCCGAGCGAGCGGCCGCTCCAGGTGTCGATGAGATCGAAAGTCAGCGGCGCGTGGGGCGGGATCGTCGGGTGCATCGCAGAATAGGGTCCCCACGCCTTGAAGCGTACGGCCGCCACGGCCTCGGCGGTCACGCCGGTCGGCGTCATCGGCAGTTTGCGGCCGTTGCAGGTGATGACATGTCGATTGGGCGTCAGCCCCTTCGCCTTGATCTGCAAACGTTCGACGGAGCTATCGACATAGCGCACCGTCCCGCCGGTCATCGTCTCCTCGCCGAGCACATGCCAAGGCTCCAGCGCTGTGCGGAACTCCAACTGAACGCCGCCGCGATCGATCAAACCAACCAACGGGAAACGGAATTCGCGCGCGGCCTCGAACCAAACAGGATCGAAAGCGTAGCCCGCACGACCGAGATCATCGAGCACGCCGTTAAAATCCTCCCAAACGAAATGCGGCAGCATGAAGCGGTCGTGTAAGTCCGTGCCCCAGCGCACCGGCGCGCCCTGCTGCGGCTCGCGCCAGAACCAGCAGACCAGCGCGCGCAACAGCAGTTGCTGCGCCAGGCTCATGCGCGCGTCGGGCGGCATCTCGAAAGAGCGGAATTCAACCAGCCCGAGCCGTCCGGTGACGCTGTCCGGCGAATAGAGCTTGTCGATGCAAATCTCGGCGCGATGCGTGTTGCCGGTGACATCGACCAGCAGATTGCGGAACAGCCGGTCAGCGATCCACAACGGCGGCTTGGCGCCGGCCGGCGGCACTAACGACAACGCGATTTCGAGTTCGTGCAGTTGATCGTCGCGGGCCTCGTCGAGCCGCGGCGCTTGACTGGTCGGCCCGATGAACAAGCCGGAGAACATATAGCTGAGCGAGGGGTGACGCTGCCAGTAGAGTATCAGGCTCGCCAGCACGTCAGGACGGCGTAGAAAGGGCGAGTCCGCCGGCGTCGCGCCGCCGAGCACGACGTGATTGCCGCCGCCGGTCCCGGTGTGGCGCCCGTCGACCATATATTTGTCGGTGCCGAGCCGGGTAAGCCGGGCCTCATCATAGAGCGTCGTGGTTGTGTCGACCGCCTCGCGCCAGGAATTGGCGGGGTGGACGTTGACTTCGATGACGCCCGGGTCGGGCGTCACCTTGATGACGTTGATCCGCGGATCGTTCGGCGGCGTGTAGCCCTCGATGCGCACCGGCGTGTTGCGCGCTTTGGCGATCGCCTCGACCGTCCCCAGGATTTCCAGATAATCCTCGAGCTTCTCGGTCGGCGGCATGAACACGCTTAGATATCCGTTGCGCACCTCGACGCTCAGCGCCGTACGCACCGCGCCTTCAGTCAGGAACTGTTCGCTCTGGACTTGTGCGCCGGGCTCGCTTTCCCGGAATTGCGCAGCCGGGGGCAGCGGGCCGCGCGGCGCGACCGGATCGAGCGGATAGTTGACGGGATATTCCTTCGCGGGAACATGCGGCAGGCTCTTGATTGGCAGCCGCAACCCCAGCGGCGAATCGCCCGGCACCAGATAAAGCTTGCCGCGACGCATCGGCCAGCGTTCGCTGCGCCAGGCGCGGCTCGCAGCCGCGTTCCAGCGCTGGATCGGCAGCACGTAGCCGGTGGGACGTCCGAGGCCCCGATCAAACACGCGCACCAGCCGCGAGCGTTCCTCCGCGTCTTCGAGCTTGGGGTCGAGCGGATCGACGTTGACCGGCAACTCGCCTTCGCGCACCAACCAATAGTTGACGTCCTCATAAGCCGGGTGGACGAAGTCGGAGGAAAGGCCGAGCTGCTCGGCGATCTCGGTCGCCAGGCTTTCGGCTTCCTTATCAGCCAAATCCTGGCGGACGGTTGTGGCGATCAGTGATGGGTCCGACCACATCGGCTCGCCGTCCTTGCGCCAGTAGAGCGAATAGGCCCAGCGCGGCAGGCTCTCGCCGGGATACCATTTGCCCTGGCCGAAATGCAGCAGGCCGCCCGTGCCGAAACGCTTGCTGAGGCGGTTGATCAGTTCCTCCGCGCGCGGCTCCTTCTGGCCGCCGACGGCGCCGGTGTTCCACTCGGGCGCATCGAGATCGTCAATGGAGATGAAGGTCGGCTCGCCGCCCATGGTGAGCCGGACGTCTTGCGCGACGAGATCGCGGTCCACCTGTTCGCCAAGCGCGTCGAGCTTCGCCCAGGCGTCGTCGGTGAACGGCAGCGTCACGCGCGGCTCTTCGCGCAACCGCTCGACGCTCATCTCGAAGCCGAACTTCACCTCCGCCGGATCGACCGCGCCGGAGATGGGCGCGGCGGACCGATAATGCGGCGTCGCGCACAGCGGAATGTGACCCTCTCCGCAAAACAGCCCGGAGGTCACATCCATGCCGATCCAGCCGGCGCCGGGCAGATAGACCTCGGCCCAGGCGTGCAGGTCGGTGAAATCCTTGTCGGTGCCCATCGGCCCTTCGAGCGGGTCGACGTCGGCCTTCAACTGGATGAGGTAGCCCGAGACGAAGCGGGCCGCGAGACCGAGCCGGCGCAGGATCTGCACGAGCAGCCAAGCCGAGTCGCGGCAGGAGCCGGAGCGCAGCGCCAGCGTCTCGTCCGGCTCCTGCACGCCGGGCTCCATGCGAATAACGTAGCGGGTCGCCTGCTGCAGCTCGGCGTTGATCTTGACCAGATAGTCGATCGTGCTGCCTTCGTAGCGGCTGACATCCTTGACGTATTTCTCGAGCAGCGCGCCGCCGGGATCGGGCGCGAGATAGGGGCCGAGTTCGACTTTCAGTTCATCGGAATAGACGAAGGGAAAACGCTCGGCGTAGGGCTCGACGAAGAAATCGAAGGGATTGATGACGGCGAGTTCGGCGGTGAGATCGACCTCGATCTTGAACTCGGTCACCCTTTCGGGAAACACGTAGCGCGCCAGCCAATTGCCGTGCGGATCCTGCTGCCAGTTCACGAAATGCTCGGCCGGCGTCACCTTCAGCGCATAGCTGGCGATTTTGGTGCGGCAGTGCGGGGCGGGACGGAGCCGGATGGATTGCGGCCCCAACGTGACCGGGCGGTCGTAGGTGTACGACGTAAGATGATGAAGACCAACGAGAATCGCCACGGCGCGCGCTTTCAAAACAGGTGTCTGCCGAGGCGATGCAAACGCCGGGCCGATGGGAAAGCGGCTTTACCTTAAATCGAGCCCGGCGCCACCCGGAGCGTCGGCGTCCACGCCGACGTCGTGGGGCGCGACTCGGCTTATCTGGCCACGGTAGCGGTCCCGCGGAGTTCGAGAACGCGCCGCTCGGCCCGTCCGGGCCCAGCGTCGCCAGACGCCCCGGCTCGCGCGCGAAGGCGCGGCGCTGTAGCCGCGATCTCCAGATCGCGGTCGCCGCGAGATCGCGCCTTGCCGGGGAAGCGCCGATCACGGGGAGACCGCGATCTGGAGATCGCGGCTACAATCGCGCTTCGATCTGATTGCCAATAACTCTAGCGGGCGCCACTTGCATTTGGTTGGACGCATCTCGCGTCCCTTCATCAGCGAACCGCGTAAGCATCGTAGACGACGGCGCGGGGCAGGCGCATGGCGCTTCCTAGGCCGACGATATGGTTGAGCCACGCGAACGATTTCGAGGCCGTCTCGAATTGCATGGCCACGCGGAAATAATAGCGCGTCGGATCGACCTCCTCGCCCCGCGCAAGTTCCGCCATCACGTCCGCCGGACCATGCCGAAAGCCTTTCGTCTGTAGATAGGCGAGCGATCCGTCCGAGAGCCGCAGCAAATAGCGGGTGTCGATGACGGCGATGTTATCGGAGGTGACAATCTGCCAGTCGGCGCCGTTGTCGAGGATTTCGCCTTTCAACTGCGGCCCTTCGAAGCGGCCGCCCGTGATCGGGATGATGCGCCGCCGTCCGAGCGCCGAGGTCTCGCCTAGCTCCCAGGGAGGGGCGGTCAGATCGACCTCGAAGCGCGCCAGAAACTCCAGGCTGGGCGACGGTGGCGCGTACTTCATGCTCGGATGATGGCATAAGATCACATCCCGATCGGGTCGCGCGAAGATTGCGCTTCGCTCGCGAGGACATTATAGGCGGCCGCGTTAAACGTAAGTCGCTTACGCCGGACGTTTCGGCGAGTGAGCCAGGAGCCAACATGATCGACGTTACTTTCCCCGACGGCGCCGCGCGCGCCTATCCGGCCGGGAGCACCGGCCTCGAAATCGCCAAATCGATCTCGCCCTCTCTCGCCAAGCGCACGGTCGCGATGGTCGTCGACGGCGCGCTCGCCGATCTCGCCGATCCCATCAACAGCAACGCCCGCGTCGAATTCGTCTCGCGCGAAGACCCGCGCGCGCTGGAGTTGATCCGGCATGACGCGGCGCATGTGCTGGCGGAGGCGGTGCAGTCGCTGTGGCCCGGCACGCAAGTCACCATCGGCCCGGTGATCGAGAACGGTTTCTACTACGACTTCTTCCGCAATACCCCGTTCACGCCCGAGGACTTCGCGGCGATCGAAAAGCGCATGCGCGAAATCATCGCGCGCGACAAGCCGTTCACCAAACAAGCTGTTTCGCGCGAGGCGGCGAAGGATCTGTTCGAGAAGAAGGGCGAGGCGTTCAAGATCGAACTGCTCGACGCCATTCCCGCCGACCAGGAGATCAAGCTCTATTCTCAGGGCGATTGGTTGGATCTCTGCCGCGGGCCGCATATGACCTCGACAGGCAAGGTCGGCGACGCGTTCAAGCTGATGAAAGTCGCCGGCGCCTATTGGCGCGGCAATTCCAACCGGCCGATGCTGTCGCGCATCTACGGTACGGCGTTTGCTCGGAAGGAAGAGCTCGACGCGCATCTGAAGCAGCTTGAGGAGGCGGAGAAGCGCGACCACCGGCGGCTGGCGCGCGAAATGGATCTGTTTCATTTCCAGGAGGAGGGGCCGGGCACGGTGTTCTGGCATCCCAAAGGCTGGACTTTGTTTCAGACCTTGGTCGCCTACATGCGCCGTCGCCTCGCCGCGGACTACAAAGAGGTCAGCGCGCCGCAGGTGCTCGACAAACACCTTTGGGAGATTTCCGGCCACTGGGGTTGGTATCGCGAGAACATGTTCATGTGCCGTCCCGCCGGCGATGAGGCGGAAACGGAAGACGAGCGTGTCTATGCGTTGAAGCCGATGAACTGCCCGGGGCATGTGCAGATCTTCAAGCACGGTCTACGCTCGTATCGCGAGCTGCCGCTGCGGCTCGCGGAGTTCGGCGTCGTGCATCGTTATGAACCGTCGGGCGCGCTGCATGGCGTGATGCGCGTGCGCGCGTTCACGCAGGACGACGCGCATGTTTTCTGCACGGAGGATCAACTTGCCTCCGAGTGTCACAAGATCAACGAACTGATCTTGTCGGTCTATCAGGACTTCGGGTTCGACAAGGTCATGGTGAAACTCTCGACGCGGCCGGAAAAGCGCGTCGGCGCCGACGCGAGCTGGGATCATGCGGAAAACGTGATGATGCAGGTGTTGGAGGAGATCAAGGCTCGCCACGGCAATGTCGTGACGACGGCGATCAACCCCGGCGAAGGCGCGTTCTACGGACCGAAGTTTGAGTACGTGCTGCGCGATGCGATCGGCCGCGACTGGCAGTGTGGGACGACGCAGGTCGACTTCAACCTGCCGGAGCGGTTCGGCGCGTTCTACATCGGCTCCGACAGCCAGAAGACGACGCCGGTGATGGTGCATCGCGCGATCTGCGGCTCGTTGGAGCGGTTCACCGGCATCTTGATTGAGAACTATGCCGGGCATCTGCCGTTGTGGCTCGCGCCGGAGCAGATCGTCGTCTGCACGATCACGCAGGAGGGCGACGATTATGCGCTCGAATTCGTGGCCGCGGCGCGGAAGGCGGGCTTGCGCGTGGAGACGGATCTCTCCAACGAAAAGATCAGCTACAAGGTGCGCGAGCATTCGCTGACCAAGACGCCGGTGATCATCGCGGTCGGCAAGCGGGAGGCGGCGGAGCGGACGGTGTCGGTGCGTCGGTTGGGCTCGAACGCGCAGAGTGTCTTGGGCTTCGACGCCGCGATTGCGGGGTTTGTTGAAGAGGCGACCCCGCCGGATCTGAAACGCGCTTCGTGACCTTTGTGCCTCCTTCGTGTCTTGGTGGTGAAAGATTTCACCACCAAGACACGAAGGAGGCACGAAGAACACTAAGGAGACAGTCGTATGCACATCGTTTTCAACGACGGACGCAAGATTCCGCAGCTCGGCCTCGGGTTCTGGCAGACGCCGAGCGGCGGCGCGGCGGAGATCGTGACGGCGGCGTTGACGACGGGCTATCGGCATTTCGACACGGCCGCCGTCTATGGCAACGAGGCCGGGGTCGGGCAGGGGATAGCAGCGTCAGGCATTCCCCGCGCGGACGTGTTCGTCACCACCAAAGTCTGGAACGACTCGCAGGGCTTCGACGCCGCCCAGCGCGCCTGCCGCGACAGCCTGAGCCGGCTGCGGTTCGACTACGTCGATCTTTATCTCGTGCATTGGCCGGCGCCGCATCTCAACAAATATGTCGACACGTGGCGGGCGTTGATCAAGCTTCGCGAAGAAGGGCTGGTCAAATCCATCGGCGTCTCCAACTTCGGCGCCGAGCATATCGAGCGCATCGTCGGCGAGACGGGCGTGACGCCGGCGATCAACCAGATCGAACTGCATGCCGCGATTTCAGCAACGCAAGCTGCGGGATTTCCACGCGGCGCACGGCATCGCCACCGAGTCCTGGGCGCCCTTGGGACGCACGCAGTCGCTCGGCGAACCCGCGATCAAGACAATCGCCGCCAAGCACGCGCCGCACGCCGGCGCAGGTCGTCATCAGATGGCATCTGGATGAGGGCCTCGTCGTCATCCCCAAGACTGCGCGGCGCGAACGCTTGGGTGAGAACTTTGATGTCTTCGGCTTCACGCTCGACGCCGAGGATCGCGCCGCGATTGCCGGGCTCGACCGTCCCGACGGCCGCACCGGTCCCGACCCGGCGACGGCGGCTTTCTGACATGGAAGTCGTCTTCGACATCGGCAACGTCCTGCTGCGGTGGGACCCACGAAACCTCTACCGGAAGTTGTTTGACGATTCCGAGACGATGGAGCGCTTCCTGCACGAGGCGCTGGCGATGAGTTTCATCGTCGAGACCGACGTCATCGCGAGTTTTTCCGCCGCCATCGAAACCCGAGCCGCGCAATATCCGCATCAAGCGCGCGAGTTGCGTGCGTTCGATACGCGTTGGTTGGAGACGCTCGGCGGTCCCATCGAAGAGAACGTGGCGTTGCTGCGACGGTTGAGGGCGCGAGGGCAGCGTGTCCACGCGCTCAGCAATTTCGCGCACGAGAAATTCGATCTCGCCACGCAGACGTATCCTTTCCTGCGCGAGTTCGACGTCGCGGTGATTTCGGGGCGTGAGGGCGTCGCCAAGCCCGATCGCCGCATCTTCGAAATCTTGGTTGAGCGCGTGGGTCGGCCGGCGAGCGAACTTCTGTTCGTTGATAACTCGCTCCGCAATGTCGAGGCGGCGCGAGCCTTCGGCATTGACACTGTGCACTACACGCCGGGCCTCGATCTGATCAGCGAATTCGCGGCGAGGGGCGTTGCGGAGCCCTAACGCGGTCGCCAATCAAACTGTATATTTCGTCATGGCCGGGCTTGTCCCGGCCATCCACGCCGCGATGCGCCTCGTTTCAAAATAGAGCAGCGTCGGCTGCAAACAAGAGCGTTCGAGTTCTGAAGCCGACAGGCCGCGTCACGACGTGGATGACCGGAACAAGTCCGGCCATGACGCGGAATTGTTGGCCCAACTAGAGATCCTGGTTCTGCGGAAGCATCACCAGATCTCGTATCGTCACATTCGCCGGCCGCGTGAGCATGAAGACAACCGCTTCAGCAACGTCCTCCGACAGCAGCCCCTCATGCCGTTCCGCCCTGGCGCGGATCTCGTCCGGATCGGAAAGGCCCCACAGTTCGTTGAGCACCATGCCCGGAGCGACGGCGCCCACTCTGACATTGTGCTTGGCGACCTGGCGGCGAACGCCGTGGACAAAGCTTTGCACCGCATGTTTCGTGGCGCTGTAGACGGGCTCCCAGGGGATCGCGATATGGCCCGAGATCGAGCTGGTGACGATCACGTCGCCGCTCCGACGCGCGATCATCGCAGGAAGCACGGCGCGGCAGGCCCGAAACACGCTGTTGACGTTGACGGCGATCGCCTGATCCCAGGCGTCGGGATCACCCTCCGCCGCGTCGCCATTCACATAGAGACCCGCGTTGGCGAGGAACACGTCGAGAGCGCCGCCGAAATGATCGAGCGCGCGCGCCGTCATCGCGTCGACCTGCGAGGGGACCGCCAGATCGGCCTGGATCAACACGACATCTTTCCCCGCCAGCGACGCCCGCACCTTTTCGAGCCTCTCCATCGACCGGGCCGTGAGCGCCAGACGGCATCCCTGCCGATCCAGGCTCACCGCCAGCGCCCGCCCGACGCCCGAACTCGCGCCAGTGATGAGCGCGGACTTTCCCTGCAGCGACTGGCTCAAGCGGTTCCTCCCTTTTTCCCGGCTTCCTCGTCGGCCGGTCGCAGCGATCAACAACACCGTTGACGATGTCAATCGCTTAAGTGCACTGGACGTAACCGGGGCAAATTCCCGGGCGCCTGTAGCCGCGATCTCAAGATCGCGGACTCTCCGTGATCGGCTCTTGCTCGGCAAGGCGCGGATCTCTTGACCGCCGCGGACTGGAGTCCGCGGCTACAGGCGCCCGGAGATCTGCCCGGTTACCACTGGACGTCCTCACCATCCCAACGGAGTATTGTACCGTGGCAGCGTTCCCCAGCAAGGCAAAGGTCGTCATCATCGGCCTTGGCGGCATTGTCGGCGCCTCCGTGGCGCATCACCTCGTCGAGCGGGGCTGGGACGACATTGTCGGCATCGACAAGTCGGGCATTCCCACTGACATCGGCTCGACCGCGCATGCCTCCGACTTCTGCTACGCGACCAGCCACGATTTCCTGTCCTGCTGGACGACCGCCTATTCCATCAAATTCTACGACGAGATGGGCCATTACGCCCGCGTCGGCGGGATCGAGGTCGCCCGGGTCGGCGACGACGATCGGATGGAGGAGATCAAGCGCAAGGTCACCTCCGGCAAGGCTTTTGGCACACGCGCGCGGCTGATGGAGCCTGCGGAGATCAAAGCGAAATTCCCGCTCGTCGAGGAGAGCGTAGTCCAGGGCGGGCTGTGGGACCCGGACGCCGGCCTTGTCATTCCGCGCTCGCAAACCGTGGCGGGCATCCTGGTCGACAAGGCGGAGACCGCCGGCAAGCTCACGAGCTTCGCCAACACCCCCGCGACCTCGTTGGTCATCGACAAGGGCCGCATCACCGGCGTCGTCACGCCGCGCGGCACGATCATGGCGGACCATGTCGTGGTCTGCGCGGGGCTCTGGGGCCGCACCATCGCCGCCATGGCGGGCGAGGACCTGCCGATCATGCCGATCGATCATCCGCTGACCTTCTTTGGCCCCTTCAACGAATTCGCCGGCACCGGCAAGGACATCGGCTGGCCGCTGCTGCGCGACCAGGGCAATTCCGCCTACATGCGCGACACCGGCGACCCGACGACCGCCGAAGGCGGCATGATCGAGTGGGGCTATTACGAGGAGCACAACCCGCGCCTCTGCCATCCGCGCGAGCTTCTTCCCAAGGAGCAGGCGCGGCTATCGCCCTCGCAGCGCGACCTCGACATGGAGCAGATCCTGACGCCGCTGGAGCGTGCGATCGAGCTGACGCCGATCCTGGGCGAACTCGGCTACGACGAACGCCGCTCCTTCAACGGCCTGTTGCAGGTGACCGCCGACGGCAATTCCATGCTGGGCGAAAGCCAGACCGTGCGCGGCCTGTGGTATTGCGTCGCCGTATGGGTGAAGGACGCCCCCGGCATGGGCAAGCTGCTCGCCGACTGGATCACGGACGGCCACACGCCGATTGATCACGCGCGGATCGACATCGCCCGCTTCTATCCGCATCAGTTCGACGAGGCTTTCGTCGCCGGCCGCTGCGGCGAGGCGGCGCAGAAAGTCTATAACCCCGCCATCCACCCGCGCGAGCCTTACGCTACAGGCCGCAACGTCAGGCGTTCGCCGTTCTATGAGCGGGAGAAGGCGCTGGGCGGCCATTTCATGGAGCTCGGCGGCTGGGAGCGCGCCCACGGCTATGCCGCCAACGACCATCTGATCGAACGCTACGGCAACCGCGTCCCACTCCGCGAGAACGAATGGGACAACCGCCATTTCTGGCGCGTCTCCAACGCCGAGCACCTGGCGCTCAGCGACGATTGCGGCATCGTCAACCTCTCGCATTTCGCGATGATCGACGTCACCGGCCCCGACCACGAGGCGCTGATGGAATGGGTGTGCGCAGCCAAGATCGGCGGCGCCGCCAATATCGGCAAGGGCATCTACACCCACTTCCTCGACGACAACGGCATGGTGCGCGCCGACCTCACGGTGTTCCGCATGGCGGACCGCTGCCGCGTGGTCGACGGCGCCGACGCAGGCCCGCGCGACTTCCACTATTTGAAGCGCGTCGCCGAGGATAAGGGTTTTGATGTCACGGTCAGCGACGTCAGCGAAAAATACGTGACCATCGGCATCTGGGGGCCGAACGCCCGCGTGACCCTGCAGAAGGTGGTGGCGGAGCCGGAGGGTCTGTCGCCCGCCAACTTCCCCTTCGCCGCGATCAAGCCGATCGTCATCGCAGACAAGAAGGTCAGCGCGTTCCGCATCTCCTACGTCGGCGAGCAGGGTTGGGAGTTGCACATGGCCTACGAGGACGGCCTCGCCGTGTGGGATGCGCTGCGCTCCACCGGCGTCATGGCGGTCGGCATCGAGACCTACGCCAATTCGAGGCGGATGGAGAAAAGCCTGCGCCTGCAGAACGCGGACCTGCTGACCGAGTACAACCTGCTTGAGGCCGACCTTGCGCGACCGAAGGTGAAAGAAGCGGATTTCCGCGGCAAGGCGAAGCACATCGAATATCGCGCCCGGCCGCATCAGCCCGCGATGCTCTGCACGCTGGTGATGACGGACAACCGCGATTCCAAAGGCGTCGCGCGCTTTCCGGTTGGGAACTTGGCCGTATGGACGCGGAGACAGGCGAGGCTTTGGTTGATGCCCTGGGCCGTCGCTCCTACACGACCTCGATCGCCTATGGTCCGACGATCGGCAAGAACATCGCTCTGGCTTATCTGCCCTGGAGCCATTGCCAGGAAGGGCGGCAGCTGACGGTCGAATATTTCGGCGAGACCTTTCCCGTCGAGGTCGCAGCTGTCGGCTACAAGCCGTTGTACGACCCAGAGAACCTCAAGCCGAGAAGCTGAAGCCGCGGCGCCTCGCGGAGCGTCGGCCTCCAGGCCGACGTTGGGTTGATACGTAAGCCGGCCGAGCGGCGCCCCAAAAGGTCGGCGTGGACGCCGACCCTCCGGGCAGGCTTGTAGCCGCGATCTCCAGATCGCGGTTTCCCCGTGATCGGCGCTCCCCCTGCAAGGCGCGATCTCGCCGCCACCGCGATCTGTAGATCTAGGGGATGCACACATCTGGCCGGCGCACTGCGTAGCACAACGGCTGGGGACCCCTCTCCCCGCGTCCCCACGACGTAGCGCTCCGCATCAGGTAAGCAGCGGGGAGAGGTTTGGGTGAGGGGCGAGCCGCTTGGACGCGCGCTTTTACGCCCGGCCAAATTTGCTTGCACAAAATAAGCGAGCGTTTGCCTCAGTCCTTCTAGCTTCACGCGGTGCGCTGTGGTTGGTAACGTGCGTCCAAGCGGCTCGCCCCTCACCCCAACCCTCTCCCCGCTGCTTGGTTGATGCGGCGCGCTGCGTCGTGCGACACGCGGGGAGAGGGAGTCCGCAGCCGTTGTGTTTCACCCGCGTCCGCCAGATGTGTGCATGCTTTAGATCTCCAGCTCGCGGCTATAGGCGCCCCACGCGCCGGCGGGCGACAGCGTCCCGTAAGACCACGTCAACTTCTCATCGTCCGCGAAAACGGAATAGGAGATGACGGCATGCATTCCCCTTCGACCCCCGCCCCGACGCGCAAACAAGCCGCCTTCATTGCGGTTGTATTTGGATTGCTATGCTTGTCGTTTGGATTTTCCCTGTGCACGTTCTTGCACAATCAAACAACAACTCTCAACATCTTCGGAACGACGTGCGGCGGACTCTCGGTGCTTATGATTGGGATGGCTACCGTCCTGCAGATTCTCAAGTCGCGCTAATTCGTCCTGACGCGACTCATAACGTCTACCTGCATAGCTTTTCGGCGAGATCACCAAAGTCGACCGCAGTGATGTCCCACTCGCCTTCAGCCCGCAAGTCGGTCGTTTGGTTCGGACCGTGCTCCGTGAGGCGCGGGACGAAGGCCGTTCGCAAGCCACAGTTCTGCGCCGCGGCGAGGTCGCCGTTATGCGCGGCCACCATACAGATCTGTTCAGGTCGCAATCCCAGAATGTCGGCCGTGCGCAGGTAGGCTTCCGACGCGGGCTTGTAGGCTTGCGCGACCTCGGCTCCGAGGATGGCGTCCCAGGGCAGGCCCGCACGTTTCGCCATGTTCAAAATCAGCGCGATGTTTCCGTTGGAGAGCGGCGCGATTATAAAGCGCGACTTCAGCCGGGTAAGTCCTGCGACGGCGTCCGGCCATGGATCGAGGCGATGCCAAGCCTTGTTCAAATCGTCCAGCTCCGCCGCCCGAACCTGCGCCGGATCAACTCCGAAATCGGGAAGAACCGCCTCCAGGTTTTCCCGGTGCAACACGTCGAGCCTCACGAAGGGGCGGCGACCGCTTCGCACATCCTCCATCGCGGGTTGGTATCTGGCCCGCCACGCATCGGCAAAATCCGACGCATGGCTCGATCCGGCGCCATGCTGCTGAAGGAATCGCGCTGCGTCACGGGCGATTCCCGATCGCCAATCGACCACGGTTCCGAAAACGTCGAACAGAAAGGCCCGGACTTCGTTCAAAGCCATGCGCGTTCTCCTGCGGCTCGAACGACTGATTGATGGTGGGCGCTACAGGGATTGAACCTGTGACCCCTTCCATGTCAAGGAAGTGCTCTACCGCTGAGCTAAGCGCCCGCGACGCCGGGGGCGTCGGATCGCGCGCGGTATAGACAATCGCGCCTGAGCACGCAATGGCGTTGTTCCATGCTCGCTCCTCCGCCCCGCAAGTCTCGAAGATCTAGACGCGATCATGAACCTCGAACGCGGCGAGGGCTATGAATCCCAGGTCGGTCGCTCCACGCGCCGCCAGCATGAGGACATGCTCGCGGGCGGCCGGCACGCCTATTTTATCGGCGAGCACGAAGCCGTCGAGGCCTTCGCGATCCTGCGCGATCTCGACCATCCCCATGGCAATCTTTACCTGCAGCGGATTGCCGTGGCGGCGCCGGGGCGAGGCGTCGGCGCGCTCTTCCTAAGCCTGCTGATCGACTGGTCCTTCGCCAACACCAAGGCGCATCGCTTCTACCTCGATTGCTTCGACGACAATTTTCGCGCCCAGGCGATGTACGGCAAGCTCGGCTTCCAGCGCGACGGTACGCTACGCCAAGCCTATCTGGCGCCGGACGGACGCCGTCGCGATCTCGTGCTGATGTCGCTGCTGCGTCCGGAATGGCCGGCTCAGCGGCGCGCCAGCGCGATGAGTTCGCCGTAGATACGCTGGTTGGCCTCAAGCCGCAGGAACACTTTCTCTCGGGCGCGCAGCTCAAACCACGGCGCGGCAACTGCGATCAGCGCCTCGGGCGAGTGCGCGAAACGGCCGCAGCCCTGCAGCACATAGGGCGCCTCCTTGGTCGTTTCCAACGAGAACGCGAAATATCCGCCCGGCGCCAGCGCGCTGGCGGCCGCAGCCAGGACCGGTTCGAGATCACCGATATAGATCAGCGAATCCGCGGCGAAGACCAGGTCGAACGCCTCATCGCGCCCCGCCAGGAACTCCACCATATCGGCGACCGCGACCTCGTCGTAGAGCTCGCGCGCGCGCGCTTTGTCGATCATTTTTGCGGACAGATCGACGCCGCAGAGCCGCTCGCAGCGCGGGCGCAGCATCGGCGCGGCGGCGCCGGAGCCGCAGCCGAGATCGATGGCGCGCGGCGTGCTCGCGCCGACGGCGTCGAGCAACGCCAGCAGCCTTTCGGGCCCCTTGTAGCCGAGCACCGCCATCTGGTCGTCGAACGTATCGGCGAAGCGGTCGAAATAGGTCGATATGTACTCGCGTGACGCCTGCGCGCACGTTTCGCCCGCGAGTGCAGCCACGTGATGCTCGCGGATCGGGTCGGACGTTCCGGGCCGCGCAAACGCGCGCGCCACGGCGAGCGCCGGTTCGACATGGCCATAGGCCGCCAGCAGCAGGAACGCCGCCTCCGCCACCTTCTCGATCGCCTCAGGCGCAGCGGCCGCCACATAGGCGTCCCGCGCGGCCTCCGGACCGCCGCGCACCGCGCCCTCGAGGAAGCGCACCAGCGCGTAGCGCTTGACGATCGGCTCGTCGCCGGGATGCTCGGCGAGATGCGCGCCGAGCGATTCCGCCGCGCCGCCGAACTCGCCCAGGAAGAAAAGGCACTGCCCCAGGCCGACGCGGATCAGCCCGGTCTTGTAGCCGCGCGCGGGCAAGCCCCGCCAGTTTTGCGCCGCCTCGACGTATCGCCGCGCTTCGAAATGAACGAGGCCGAGCGTATAAGCCGCGTCGTCAAGGCTGGGATCGAGCTCGGTCGCCCGCGTGAGCGCCTCCTCCGCATGTCGCGGATCGCCGGTCTCTTTCGCCACAAGTCCCAAGGCGAGCCAGGCGCGGGCATTGTCGGGCGCGGCCCGGGTGGCGCGCTCAAAGGCCGCGCGCGCGGTCTGATGTTCACCGAGCGCTCGCAGGCAGAAGCCGAGATCGAGCCAGGCGGCGCCGACCGTCGGGTCTGCGGCGGCGGCGTCGGACAGCGCTTGCGCCGCGAGGTCCGGCCGTTTCGCCGTCCAGAGCGTCAAGCCGAGGCGGCGCAAGGCGGCGGCGGCGGGAATGCCGGCGCCAAGCCATGCCTCCAAAGCCGGAAAGGCCGTGCGCCAGCGCTGCAGCGCGCTGGCCGGCGCCGGCCGGGGCTCATCCCGCGACGGCATCGCGGCAGCGCCGCCCAGTCCGTGGAGTTCGAAAGCTGTCGCCGACATGGTCGAATTCCGTAAGGACGCGCCGAATCGCCCGCGCGCGCCTTAAAGAGAAACCACCGAGCCGGAGCGAGGCTTGCTTCTCAATCCCAGCGCCGATGCGCCCACATCCATTGCTCGGGCGCCTCGCGGATGAACGCCTCGTATTGCGCCTGCAGATTGGCGGTGGCGGCGACGATATCGGCGTCGCGATCGGCGGTGACCGGCACCTCCACCGGCTCGATGCGCAACGGAGAACCGCACACCGGGCTTGCGGATAATCCGCGCGGCGTAAAGCTTCAGGCCGAATTGGCGGGCGATGAGCGCCGGCGCCGAATTGGAATGGGCGGGACGGCCGAAGAACGGCACGGCGATACCTTTGCCTTCGCGAAGGTCGGCGAGAAAGCCGAGCGAGCCGCCGTCCTTGGCGATCTTCATCAGCTTGCGCAGCGTCGCCGGCGACCGCGAAAGCAGCCCCAGCGGATAAAGCGGCGCGCGCAGGCGCAGCAGCTCGGCGTCGACGAGCGGGTTGGTCAGCGGCTGATAGACGCCGGCCAGCGGCCGGGCGACCTCGGCCGAGACGCCGCGCCATCAGCTCCCAATTGCCCATGTGCATCGCGCAGACGACATAGGGGCCGCCTTCCTGGACGATTTTGAGCTTCTCCGTCGATTCGAAAGCGACGCGCTTGCTGCTTTCGTCGAGATGGAAGAATTCCGCGAATGTGCGGCCGAGATGGCCCCACATTTCGCGCGCGATGCGCTCGCGCTCCGCCTCGGTTTTCTCGGGGAAGGCGCTTTCGAGATGGGCGAGCGCGCGGCGATGGCGCTTGAGCCGCGGCGCGACCGAGCCCCATAAGCTGGCCATCAAGTTGCTGGAGAATTCCAGCGGCATGGCGGAGACGAGGCCCGCGACGACGCGAAAGCCTGCATATTCCAGCCATTCCTTAGCTCGCACGCGCCCCAAATCCGGCCTCGACCCGGCCGAACGGCCGCGCGCGCGTATTCCCCGCGGGCGGGCAGGGCGTCAAGTGTGGCCGCCCCTGGGACCGCGCGCGTCTCGCGCGCTCTTTCCCGAAGCTACACGGCAAGAGCGGGCGGGACGCCCGCGGTCCCGAGCGCGCGCCCGGAGCGTCGGCCTCCAGGCCGACGTCCGCCGCCGACAACGAGGCGCTCAATAGCTTACACGTCGGCGTGGACGCCGACGCTTACCCCAGCCCAGTCTCGATCCGCGTCCCCGTCCCGCCGTTCAGCAAACGCTTGAGATGATATTGCGCGAGCGCGTCCCCCGGCCTCGCGCTGATCAATCCCGCGAACGCCGCCACTGCGGCGCTGTCGCGCGCCTCCAGCTTTGCGAACGCATCGAGATAAGCCGCCGCGTGCGCGTCGTCCGCCGCCAGCGGCTCGTAAGCCCGCATCGGCTCGCTGCGGCCGCGCAGCACGAGATCGCCAACCGGCCGACCAATGAAGTCCCCCGCCCGCTCCGCCGCCGCCGCACTCACGCAAATGCGCGTGCCGAGTTGTTTGTTGACCGCCTCCAGCCGCGCCGCCGCGTTGATTGTATCCCCGTAAGCCGTGTAGTCGAACAACCTGCCGCCGCCAAAGTTGCCGACGATCGCCGGCCCCGCATGCACGCCGATGCGCGTGACGCCAAGCGTGACCCCCTGCGCCCGCCACTCCTCGCGAAACACCTCTGAGCGCGCGTCGAGCGCGAGCGCACAATCAATCGCGCGCCGCGCCGCGTCGGGTTGATCAGCCGGCGCGCCAAACAGGGCGTGGATCGCGTCGCCGATGATCTTGGCGACCGTGCCCTCGTGCGAGAATACGATCTCGGTCATCGCCTCTAGATAGCCGCTCAGCAGGCTCGCCAGCTGACGCGTATCGAGCAATTCAACCAGCGGGGTGAAGCCCGCGATATCGGTGAACAGCGTAGCGATCTCACGCCGCTCGCCGCCCGGCGTCAGGGCGCCCGAGGCGACGAGGCTGCGCGCCAGGTTGGGCGAGAAATAGCGGGACAGCGAAGCATGCGCGCGCTCCGCTTCGGCCTGGCGCGCGCGCGCATCGCGCAGCGCTGTGACATGGCCGATCGTCTTGCGGATCGTCGTCTCGAAATCGCTGAAGTCGATCGGCTTGGTGAGAAAATCGAAGGCGCCGCGGTTCATCGCCGTTCGGATATTGGCCATGTCGCCGTAGGCTGAAACAATCACCGTCGAGAATTTGGTCGCCTCGTCCTGCAATCGTCCGAGCAGCGTCAAACCATCCATGCGCGGCATATTGATGTCGGAGATCACCATGTCGAAATCGGCGTAAGTCTCCAAAAAGGCCAGCGCCTCGACCCCGTCGCGCGCAAAGCCGAAGGCCAGCGATCCGTCGCGAATCTGCCGGCGGAATTTCTGGGTGACCAGATCCTCCAAATCGGGCTCGTCGTCGACGACCAGGATTTTCGCGGTCATGTCGAGCCCGTGGCGACGAGCCGGTTGTTGATCTCCTCGCGCAAGCCCGGAAAATCGATCGGCTTGGTGAGCAGTCCCGCCGCGCCGCCCTCGATCGCCTTCCGCCGCGTGTCAGCATCGCCGTAGGCGGTGATCATGATGACCGGCACGTCCGGCCTCGCCAGGCGCGCGCGCGGCAGCATTTCGAGGCCGCTCATGCCGGGCATGTTGATGTCAGATAGGATGAGGATGAGTTCGGCATTCTCCGCGGCGCCGACCTGCTCCAGCGCCTCCGGCGCGCTTTGCGCGAACTGCATCTGGAATCGCGACGCTCGCAATTCCCTGCGGAATTGCTGGCGGAATAACTCGGCTACATCCGGCTCGTCGTCGACCACCAGGATCAGCGCGCTCATGAACTCGCTCCGAGTTTCGCAGGCGCGCGGCGGCCGGCGCGCGGGCAACTGCGTAGTTCGAAATCCGCAATCGCGCAAAGTCGCGTATAAACATGTTGATACGACGGTTGCATAGGGATTAAACTCGTTTGGCAATTTTCGGAGACAGGGTCATGGCGAAAGCCGCGCGGCTAACAATTCGACAATGGGGCAATAGCCTTGCAGTGCGCATCCCGGCCCGCGTCGCTCGCGCCGCACGATTTGAGGTTGGGCAGGAGGTCGAGGTTGCGACCCACGACGGCAGTGTCACGGTCAAGCCTGTCGGACCGCGCCGGCTGACGCTGGCGGAGAAGCTGCAGCAGTTCGACCCCGCGATACACGGCGGCGAGGCGATGGCGGCCGAGCCCGTCGGCGCCGAGGTAATCAAGTGAGCTCGGCGGCGTGGGCGCCTGAACGTCGCGACATCATCTGGATCAACTGCAATCCGCGGTCCGGCCGCGAGATGAAGGACATCCACCCGATGCTGGTATTCTCTCCGAGGGCCTTCAACGAGCGGACGGGCATCGTGATTGGTCTGCCGATGACGACGGCGAGTTACAACGATAGCAATCCGTTCGCCATCAAGTTTCGCGGACCGAAGAATATCGCGAGCTACATCCTTGTCCACCAACCCAAGTCGTTCGACTGGCGCGCCCGCGGCGCCAAGGCTCACCCTTGGAAACAGGCGCCAGACGAGGTGTTTTCCGCCGCATGCGAGCAATTGAATCAGATCATCCAGATCGCGAATTGAGCGGCGCAGGCCCGCGAGGCAACACGATCGTGAAAGTTGTGAAGCTGCCCGGTTCGGTCGCGACATCCAACGTCCCGCCATGCTGTTTGACGACGATATCGTAACTGAGGGAGAGGCCGAGCCCAGTGCCTTCGCCTGCGGGCTTGGTGGTGAAGAAGGGGTTGAACATTTTCGCCTTCACCTCCTCGGGTATGCCAGTTCCGTTGTCGCGTTATCACGATCGCGACGCGGTCGCTCAGGCTCCTCGTCGAGGCGCTGACCGTCGGCTCGTAGCCGCCGTTCGCATCGCTCTGCTTGCGCTTCGTCGTCGCGTAGAAACCGTTGGAAATCAAGTTCAGCAGCACGCGCGTCATCTCCTGGGGATAGAGGTCGGCCGCGCCGGCCGCCGGGTCAAGCGATTTGTCGATCGTCACATTGAAGCCCGGCTTTTCCGCGCGCGCGCCATGATAGGCGAGGTTCAGCGCCTCCTCGACCATCGCATTGACATTGATCGCTCGCGCGCTCGCCCGAGCCTTCGCGCGAATGCAGCAGCATGTTCTTGACGATCGAATCGGCCCGCTTGCCGTGCTGACCACTTTGTCGAGGTTGGACGCGACCAGCCGATCAACTCGTCGGCCTCTTCGCGCTCCTCATTGGCGAGCTCGCCTTGCCAGCAGCTCGCGGAGCTCGTCGAGCAGCTCGCGCGAAAGCGCCGAGAAATTGTTGACGAAATTGAGCGGGTTCTTGATCTCGTGGGCGATGCCCGCGGTGAGCTGGCCGAGCGAGGCGAGCTTTTCCGATGGACCAGCCGATCCTGCGCCTTGCGCAGATCGTCGAGCGAGGCGGCGAGTTCGCGCGTCCGCGCTTGCACTTCATCGAACAGCCGCACGTTTTCGATCGCGATGACCGCCTGATCGGCGAAGGTTTGGACGAATCTCGATCTGACGTCGGCGAAACGGCCCGGGCTCGAGGCGCGTCAGGATGAACGCGCCCTCCGACCCGTCCTTGCCGTAGAAGCGGCACCCCGACAAGCGCGCGCGCGCGGGAAGCCATGCGCGATAATCGGCACGCGATAATCCGGGTCCTCGCGAATGTCAGGGATCTGCTCGACTTTGCCGGAGAGAATCACCCGGCCGGCGATCGATCCGCGGCCCGGCATCACCGGGTGCGTCGCGTAGGTATCGTGCGAGCCCGCGCTCGCGCTCGATGAACTTGAACGCCCTGTAGCGAAAACCGTCGCCGTCGCGCACGCAAATAGTGCCCTAGTGCGCCCCGATCAAATCCGCGGCGCTCGAGACCAAAGTATCAAACACGACTTGCAGATCGAACGCCGAGCGGCTGATGACTTTCAGCACGTCGGACGGTCGCGGTCTGCTGTTGCAGCGACTCGTCGAGGTCGCGCGTGCGCGCCTGCACCTCCTCGAACAGGCGCGCATTCTCGATCGCAATGACCGCCTGGTCGGCGAAGGTCTGCACAACTGGTCGATCTCGGCGAAGCGAACGGGCCCGGCTTTTACGGGTCAACGGCGAAACGCCCGATCACGTTCACCCTCGTGAACGAGCGGCGCACGAATCGATGCTGCAATCCGCGAGCACGCCAGCAATGCGAGCGCCGACTGGGAGCGATCGGCGCGCTGTATCCTCGATTACCGGTACATCGTCGCACGCCATGAGCCTCGTCCTTTGAAGTTCTCCCGATCGGCTGAGGGATAGTCAGACTTGACGAACGCGTCCGCCTCCGGACTGATCGGCGTGAACGCGTCAGATATGCACGAATGCCGTCGATAAACGCAGCACGCTCGCGTATGACCGCAGAGCACCGCCGTTGCGACTCGCGGCGATGGCCTCAAGAAACCGGCTCTGCAGATCGAACGCCGAACGGCTGATGACTTCAGCACTTCGGCGGTCGCCGTCTGCTGCTCCAGCGCCTCCTCGAGATCGCGCGTGCGCGCCTGCACCTCGTCGAACAGGCGCACGTTCTCGATCGCGATCACCGCCTGGTCGGCGAAGGTCGTCACCAATTCGATCTGGCGCTCGGTGAACGGCGCTGGCTCCACGCGCCCGAGCGCGAAGACGCCGATCGAGCTCCCCGTCCCGCACAGCGGCACGCCGAGCATCGCGCGCACGTTGCCATGCGCGCGCCTGGTCCTTTTCCGCGTATTCCGGGTCGTTCCAGCGCATCGTCGATATGGACCGCGCGGTTTTCCAATGCGACCCGCCCGACAAGCGTCCCGCGGCCAGGCTTGACGCCGGCCGTTGCTCGAGCTCCGACGAAAGCCGGATCGAGCATCCGACTCGCGGCGTACCGATAAACGTCGCCTGTCGCGCCGGAAGATCTCGCCGCTGCGTCGCGTCGCAAAGCCGAACCGCCGTCGCGACAAGGTTTCAAGCACGGTATCCAGATCGAACGCCGAGCGGCTGATGACCTTCAGCACGTCGGCGGTCGCGGTCTGCTGTTGCAGCGCCTCTTGGGTCTCGTTGAACAGGCGAGCGTTCTCGACCGCGATGAGCGCCTGATCACGGAACGATTCGGCAAGTGCGACATCCTTGGCGTCAAATGCGTCGGTCTCGCCGGCCGTCAGCAGAAACACTCCGATGCGTTCGTCACCGCGCGACAGCGGCAAAAACAAAGCCGACGCGATGCCGTATCGGTCCGAAATGTAGCGTTCGTGCTCGGGAACGTCAGGGGCCGAATAGTCGGTGATGAGCACGGTCTTTCCGCTGACGACCGCTCGCGAAGGGAAGTTCGCCGCGGGGTCGAGCGGCATGGGCGGCGCGAGTTCGTCGTCGGCGAAGCATGCGATCCGGCCAGGCCGCGGTAACGGCAGTCAAGGTTCCGCCGTTCAGCGCGAAACACCCCCGCCATCTGGCATCCGAACAGTCGCACCGCCGTGGCGGAGATCGCGTCAAAAACCGGCTTCGCATCGGTTGGCGAGGCGCTGATGACTTTGAGAATCTCCGCCGTCGCTGTCTGCTGCTCCAAGGCCTCTGTCAGTTCGCGCGTGCGCGCCTGCACCTCGGCAAACAACCTCGCGTTCTCGATCGCGATGACCGCCTGATCGGCGAAAGTCTTCACCAGTTCAACGATCCGCGGAGGGTAGAGCCCGGTCTCCGGCTTCGACATCACGATCGCGCCCAGCAGCTCATCGCCTCGCTTCATGGGCACGCCCAACGTCGCGCGGGTTTGCACGATCCTGCGTAAATCCTGGGCGTAGTCGGGTTCCTCGCGCACGTCGGCGATGTTCTGCACCTCTCCGGTCAGGGCCACGCGCGCGGCTACGGAACCGCGGCCCGGCGGCTGAGGGTGGGCGCGCATGAAGGCGACGAAATCGCCGCGGCCCTCGCCTTGAGCGAAGGCGCGGCTATGCATGGCGCCGTCCTCGAATTGCCAGATCACGCCGTTTCGCGATTCGCTCAACGAAACCGCCGAATTGATGAGCGTCTCTAGCACGGCTTGTGGATCGAACGCCGACCGGCTGATGACCTTGAGCACATCGGCGGTCGCGGTCTGCTGTTGCAGCGCCTCGGTCAGGTCCCGCGTCCTCGCTTGCACTTCGTCGAACAGCCGCACATTGCCGATCGCGATCACCGCCTGATCGGCAAAACTTCGCAGCACCTCGATCTGCTTTTCCGTGAAGGGCTGGGCCTCGTTTCGGCGCACGACGATCGCGCCGAGGCTGTCGCCCTCGCGCATCAGAGGCATGGCCAGAATCGCGCGGTGTCCCATCCGCAGCGCCATTTCCCGGCCTACTGGGAATTCGTCTCCGGCGAGTAGAAGATCGGTTACGTGGACGGGAGCGCGATCGATGATGGCGCGTCCGCCAACCCAACCGCGGTTGAGCGGCTGTCCCGCAATTCCAAGCGGAATTGGGCCTCGATGCGCGCTGAAGCGCGCGAAATCACCATCACGAAAAACAACCGCGGCGTCATGGGCGTCGCAGACCTCGCAAGCGCTGTCGACGATGACTTGCAAGGCGGGCGCGACGTCGGTCGGTGAGGACGCGATCACTTTTAGGATGTTGGCGCTGCCTGTCTGATAGACGAGCGCCTCCGACAAATCGCGGGTCTTGGCCTGAACTTCGTCGAATAGCCTCGCGTTCTCGATGGCGATCACCGCCTGATCGGCAAAGGTCTGGATGAGCTCGATTTCGCGGTCGGTGAACGCGATCGGCTCGTCCCTGGGCACGCCGAACACGCCGATGAGCTCGCCCTCGCGGATCAGCGGCGTCCAAAGCCCGGCGCCGAACGAGGCTCGCGCTTGAACCTGCTTGTCGCTTTCAATCTGCGACTTTGAGAGGTCGGCGACATGCACGACCACGCGCTGGCGCGCCGCTCTCGCCATATGGCTATCGCCGTCGAGCCGCCATGGCGTCGCCGCGAGGTAGGCGCGCAATTCGCTGGGGACGTTGCTGTGGAAGGCGCGGGCGACCAGGACGTCGTCTCGCTTCAGGAAGATCGTGCCGCGACTGCCGTGAGTCAGTCGCACGGCGGTGTCGATCAAGGTTTGCAGTACGGTGTCGAGATCGAACTCCGAGCGGCTGATGACTTTGAGAATCTCCGCCGTTGCGGTCTGGCTCTCCCGGGCCTGCGCCAATTCGCGATCGCGCTCCGCCAGCGCCGCGATGAGTTCCTCGCGCGTGGGATTGGAGGGGGGCTGAAGCGGGGAGTTCAAGTCTGCGGACGCCGAGGCTGATCGGCGCCTGAAACGGCCGCCGGGTTCGCGATTTATGCCGGAGCGGCAGGAGTTTGGCGAGGGCTGGGTTGAGCCGGTCGAAACCGCCATGCAGAATTTTGTTTTGCTTTTTCAGAAAATTTGTGATAGAGGCCAGCGCTCGATCACAAGCCGGACGTTGACGGAGCCGCTAAATCGGAGCGTCGGCCTCCAGGCCGACGTCTATCCCCAAGAGCCGGCGCCTGCGCATCGACACGTCGGCGTGGACGCCGACGCTCCGCAAGGAGCGGGCTGAATCCCAGGGCGGCGGTTCCCAAGAGTGACACGAATTGCCACTCATCCCCCTGAAATCGCCCGGCGCCGACCTGTCACAGCACCCGCGCTCTTCGCGATAGATTAACCCCCTGCGGCTAACCCATCTTCACCCTCTTGCCCCATAGCCCCTTGGGACTTAAGAGCGGCCGTTGAACGGAAGGGGCGGCAATGGGCGGCGGCCCGGATCGCGAGGCGGACGCTCGTCGGCGCCAGGAGCGGCTCGCCGCGGCGTTGCGCGAAAACCTCAAACGACGCAAGGCCCAACGACGCGCGGCTGAGCAAACGCGCGCGCCCCCGCCAAAGACCGAAGGATCGCCTGATGGATCGCATTAGAATTCGCGGCGGCGCCGAACTGAAGGGCGTCATCCCGATCTCCGGCGCCAAGAACGCCGCGCTGCCGCTGATGATCGCTTCGCTGCTCACCGATCAGACGCTGACCCTGGAAAACCTGCCGCGCCTCGCCGACGTCAACCAGCTGGTGCGCATCCTCTCCAACCAGGGCGTCGATTATTCGGTCGACGGCAAGCGCCGCGGCGAGATCGCCACCGCCGGCCAGACCGCGCACCTGCGCGCCAAGACCATCGTCGACACCACCGCGCCTTATGAGCTGGTCTCGCGCATGCGCGCCAGTTTCTGGGTGATCGCGCCGCTGGTCGCGCGCATGGGCGAGGCGCGCGTCTCGCTGCCCGGCGGCTGCGCGATCGGCACCCGGCCGGTCGACCTGTTGCTGATGGCGCTGGAAAAGCTTGGCGCGACGATCGTCATCGAGGGCGGCTATGCCGTCGCCACCGCGCCGAAGGGGTTGATTGGAGGGGAGATCGATTTCCCGAAGGTCACCGTCGGCGGCACGCATACCGCGCTGATGGGCGCGGTGCTGGCCAAGGGCTCGACGCTGATCAAGAACGCCGCCCGCGAGCCCGAGGTGAAGGACCTCGCGGATTGCCTGATCAAAATGGGCGCCCGCATCTCCGGCGCTGGCACCTCTGAGATCGAAGTCACCGGCGTCGCCCGCCTCAACGGCGCGCACCATTGCGTGCTGCCCGACCGCATCGAGGCCGGCACCTACGCCGCCGCCACCGCGATGACCGGCGGCGACGTGCTGCTCGGCGGCGTCAGCCCTGACCTGTTCCAAGGCGCTCTTGATGCGCTCGCGCAAGCCGGCGCCGTGATCACTACAGACAATCAAGGCGTGCGCATCAAGCGCAATGGCGCCGGCATTTCGCCGGTCGATATTTCGACCGCGCCGTTCCCCGGTTTCCCGACGGATATGCAGGCGCAGTTCATGGCGCTGATGACCCTCGCCAAGGGCGAGTCGCGGATCACCGAGACGATCTTCGAGAACCGCTTCATGCATGTGCAGGAGCTGGCGCGGCTCGGCGCGCGGATCAAGCTCGAAGGCGACACCGCGATCGTCGAGGGCGTCGATACATTGCAGGGCGCGCCGGTGATGGCGACCGATCTGCGCGCCTCGGTTTCGTTGGTGATCGCCGCGCTGGCGGCGGAGGGCGAGACGATGGTCAACCGGGTCTATCATCTCGATCGCGGCTTCGAGTCGCTGGAGCAGAAGCTCAGCGCCTGCGGCGCCGATATCGAACGGTTGACGGGCTGAACAATGTCTTCAGCGCCCGTCAATCTGAAACTGCACGCGCTCGAACGCGAGGGGCTCGAGGTCATCTCCGCGCATGTGCAGGACGCCTGCGTGCGCCGCGAGGATATGACCTATCTGCCGAAGCAGAACCGCTTCGTACTTGGTGCGCTCCGCTATGATTGGATCGGCGCCAAGCATGGGCTCGATGATCGAGTCGGCGCCATACTGCGGTTCGACCGCGTGCTGCGCGTCGCGCAAATCGGGCTCGAAGATGCGCCGGACCAGGTTCGCAACCTGTTGGGCGTGACGTTCGAGAAGACCGATCCGCCGTCAGGCATGGTGTTCCTCAATTTCGGCGACGGCTCGATCGTCCGGCTCGACGTCGAGTGTCTGGAAGCTGAGCTCGCCGACATCGGCCCGCGCAAGGCCGCCTGCGATTGCGAAGGCCACACGCTGACCATCGCGGCCGCGGACGAGGCGCTGTAAATGGCGCGGTTCCTCGACGCGAGCGCTGGTCAATTTGAGCGCGACTTCGTCGAGTTGCTCGGCGCGAAGCGCGAGGCCGCGGCCGACGTCGACGACGCCGTCGCCAACATCATCGCCGACGTGCGCGCCCGCGGCGACGAAGCGCTGAGAGAATATTCGCTGCGCTTCGACCGCGTCGATTTTACCCGCGTCGGCCTGCAAGTCTCCGCCGCCGAGATTGACGCCGCCGCTGGCCGCCTGTTCGCGCGAACAACTCGACGCACTTCGATTGGCGCACGAGCGGATCGTCGCGTATCATCTTCGACAGGCGCCGAAGGATGAGATGTTCACCGACGCGCTCGGCGTCAAACTGGGCTGGCGATGGCGGTCGGTCGAGTCGGTCGGGCTCTATGTGCCCGGCGGGCTGGCGAGCTATCCCTCGTCGGTGTTGATGAACGCCGCGCCCGCGAAAGTCGCGGGCGTCTCGCGTATCGCGATGGTGGCGCCCGCTCCCGAGGGCACGTTGAACCCGCTGGTGCTGGCGGCCGCGCAGATCGCCGGCGTCGACGAAATCTATCGCGTCGGCGGCGCGCAGGCGATCGCGGCGCTGGCCTATGGCACGGCGACGATCGCGCCGGTGGTGAAGATCGTCGGTCCCGGCAACGCCTATGTCGCCGCCGCCAAGCGCCGGGTGTTTGGCGTCGTCGGCATCGACATGATCGCGGGGCCGTCGGAAGTCGTCGTGCTCGCCGACGCCTCCGCGGACCCGCGCTACGTCGCCGCCGATCTGCTGGCCCAGGCCGAACACGACGAGGCGGCGCAATCCATTCTCATCACCGACGACATGCGTTTCGCGCGGCTCGTTGATGAAGAGGTCACCAAGCAACTAAGCCATCTGCCGCGCGAGAAAATCGCGAGCGCGAGTTGGCGCGACTATGGGGCGATCATTCTGGTCAAGCGCCTGGCGGATGCCGTTGCCTTGATTGATCGGCTGGCGCCCGAGCATCTTGAAATCATCGCCGCGGACGCTGGGGCTCTATCGGCCGCAATCCGCAACGCTGGCGCGATTTTCCTCGGCGCGCATACCCCCGAGGCGATTGGCGACTACGTCGGCGGCTCCAACCATGTCTTGCCGACCTCGCGCTCCGCGCGGTTTTCCTCCGGGCTTGGGGTCTACGATTTCGTCAAGCGCACCTCGATCCTGAGCTGCGACGCGGCGTCGCTGAAGGCGCTGGGTCCGGCGGCGGTTACGCTGGGCGAGGCCGAGGGCCTTACCGCCCACGCGCGCTCGGTGGCGATGCGGCTGGACGATCTCAGATGAGCGAAGCCGCGCCGAGCAAGTCGCGTCTTTACGAGGTGCTGCTCGACGAAGCCACGCTGCCGCGTCTCGGCAACGATCAGGATCACGAGCGAGCGGTCGCGCTGTTTGATCTCGTCGAGGAGAATTCCTTTTCCGTGCCCGGCGGGCCGGAAGGACCTTTCAGCCTGATCATCGCGCAGCACGAGGCGAAGCTCGACTTCCTTGTGAGGACGGAGGCCGGTGAAAAGGTCGCGGAGTTCACGGTCTCGATGACGCCGTTCCGACCGCTGTTGAAAGACTATTTCATGGTCTGCGAGACCTACTACAACGCGATCCGCACCGCGAGCCCGCGTGAGATCGAAGCAATCGACCGCGAGCGCACAGCGCTGCATAACGAAGGCGCCGAGCTGCTGGAAACGCGCCTCGCCGAGAAGGTGAACATCGACAAGGGCACGGCCCGGCGGATGTTCACCGTCGTTTCAGCGCTGCACTGGAAATAGATCGGTGCTGCAGGACTGGACGTTCTGGGCCGCCGCGGCGCCGGCGGTCATCCTGTTCGGGCTTTCGAAATCAGGCTTCTCCGGACTCGGCGCGCTCGGCATCCCGATCATGTCGTTTGCGATCTCGCCGGTTCAGGCGGCGGCGATCACGCTGCCGATCCTGATCGTTCAGGATTGGGTCGGCGTCTACGCGTTTCGCCGCGAAGTCGACAAACGAAACCTCGCGATCCTCATGCCGGCCGCGGCGCTCGGGATCGTGCTGGCGTGGTTGATGGCGGCGAAGGTCAACGAGGACGTCGTGCGATTGGCGGTTGGTCTCGTAGCCGTGGGCTTCGTCGTCCTCACCTACGTGCGCGAACATCTGTTCGCGGCGACGGGCCCCGCGCGCGCCGATATTGCGCCAGGCGTTTTCTGGGGCGCGGTTTCCGGTTTCGCGAGTTTCGTCAGCCACGCCGGCGGCCCGCCGTTTCTCGTCTACACCGCGCCGCAGAAGTTGGACGCGAAAGTGTTTGCTGGCACCTCGGTGCTGTTCTTCGCGGCGGTCAATCTGATGAAGCTTCCGCCGTATGTGCTGCTGGGGCAGTTTACGCGCGCCAATCTAACCGCCTCGCTCGCGCTGCTGCCGCTCGCCATCGTCTCGACGCTCGCCGGCGTCTGGGTCGTGCGCCGCGTTCCCGCAGCCAAGTTCTACAATATCGTGCTCGCTGTTACGGGAGCGCTCGGGCTGAAGCTGATCTACGACGCAACCCGCGCGCTTGTGGGTTAGCGGAGCGTCGGCGTCCACGCCGACGAGGCTGCGGCTACGTCGGCCTGGAGGCCGACGCTCCGGTTTTGACGCGATGACGGAAATCGTGTCCGCTCGCCTCATGCCCGCGATTCTCTCGATCCAGTCGCATGTCGTCTACGGCCATGTCGGCAATTCCGCCGTGGTGTTTGCTCTGCAGCGGCTAGGCCGCGAGGTCTGGCCGATTGACACCGTGCAGTTCTCCAGCCACGCCGGCTATCCCGGTTGGCGGGGCCGGGCGTTCGAGCCTGACGAGATCAACCAATGCGTGGCTGGGTTGGAGGCGATCGGCGTGCTTGGCGACTGCGCCGCCGTCGTAACCGGATACCTCGGCCGTCCCGAGATCGGCGAGGCGGCGCTTGCCGCGGTTTCAGCGGTGCGCGCCAAGAACAGCGAAGCCGTCTATGCATGCGACCCCGTGATTGGCGACGATGGTCGAGTCTATGTCCGCGAGGGCGTCGCGGAATTTTTCCGCGATCGCGCGCTCCCGGTAGCCACCATCGTCAGCCCCAACGCTTTTGAACTCGCATGGTTGACAGGGCAAACCGTCGCCACGCGCGCGAACGCCGTCGCGGCTTTGCACGCCCTGCGGAGCCGCGGACCAACTATTGCCTTCGCCACTTCCTTGCAATTGGAGGACACGCCTGCGGACGCGCTGGACCTTGTCGTCGCCGATGGCGAAGCCTCTTGGCGCGTGAGAACGCCGAAACTTCCGATCAAAGTGAACGGCGCCGGCGACCTCGTCAGCGCACTGTTCCTGCATCACTGGCTGGACAGCCGCGACGCGGCGAGCGCGCTTGCCTTGGCTGCCGCCCGCGTCTACGCCGTGATCGGCGCGACCGCGGAAGCGGGAACGCGCGAAGTTGCGTTGGTGGCGAGCCAAGCCGCGTTTGTCGAGCCGGCGTTGCGCTTCACGCCGGAAAAGTTGTGAGGTTGATATGCCCCGCCGCTTCTATACTCTCGATGTGTTCACTGACGCCGCGTTGGCGGGCAATCCGCTGGCGGTGGTGATTGATGCGGTCGGCTTGGACGACGCGGCGATGCAGCGCATCGCCCGTGAGTTCAATCTCTCCGAGACCGTCTTCGTTCTTGAACCGCAAAATCCCGTCAACACCGCGGCCATCCGCATTTTCACGCCCTCGCGCGAGCTTCCCTTCGCCGGACACCCAACCATCGGAACCGCGGTGCTGCTTGCGCATCTTCGCGCGCGCGAGTTGCTCGGAAGCCAGGATTTGCGGGTGGCGCTGGAGGAGAAGATCGGAGAGGTGATCTGCGTCGCGCGTCATCGCAAGGGTCAGGCGATGGCTGCTTATTTCACGCTGCCGCGGATGCCTGAGAAGCTCGGCGAGGCGCCTGCAACGGAGGATCTGGCGGCGGATCTCGGGCTTGAGGTCGCGGACATAGGGTTTCGCAACCATGTGCCGAGTTGCTACGGCGCCGGTACGCCAAATCTGTTTGTTCCCGTCGCCACGCTCGACGCCATGTCGCGCGCCAGACCTGAGCGAAAGCTTTGGGGCGCCAATGGCGGCCCTGCAGTCTATCTCTACTGTCCGGAAGTCGCGAGCGCGGGTTCCGACTATCATGCGCGGATGTTTGCAAGCGGCTGGGGCATCTACGAGGATCCGGCGACCGGCGGCGCGGTCGCCGCTTTCGCGGGCGTCGTCACCGCGTTCGACGCGCCGCCCGATGGCGAGCGCATGATCATCATCGAGCAAGGCTATGAGATGGGCCGCCCGAGCCTGATCTCGCTTGGGCTTGAAGTTGAGGGCGGAGCCCTGTGCTCGGCGACCGTCGGCGGATCAGTGGTGATCGTCAGCGAAGGGACGCTACGCGTTTGAGCGCGATCCGGATCGAGGCGGTCGACGCGCTCGACTTTCGGCTCCGACCTGGGGTTTGGGATTTTGCCCGCGATCGCGCGGACGAAATTTCAGCGCACTGGCGCAAGCGCAAAGCGCAAACGCCGCAGCTGTTCAACGGCCGCATATTAATGCTGGGCGCGCACGAATACGTCAATCATGGCGACGCGCGCGTGCTGAAGGGTCAGTTCCTGGAGGCTGATTTCGCCGACTTCCTCGCCTGGCGCGAGTTCGGCTTTCCGGCTTCGAACGCCTGCAACGGTTTCTCAATGGCGGCGCTGCGCGGGGCGGATGGCGCATTTCTCGTCGGCGAGATGGCGGCGCACACGGCGAGCGCCGGCGCGATTTATTTTCCCGCCGGCACGCCGGATCGCCAGGATCTGGATGGCGATATTGTTGATCTCGACGCGAGCGCGCGACGCGAGTTGTTTGAGGAGACGGGAGTCGGCGTGGACGAGGTGGAGATCGCGCCGGGTTGGTGGGTGGTGCACTCCGAGGGTAGGGTCGCCTGTCTGAAGATGATGCGCCTTCGTCAGCCTGCTGAAGCCGCCAAGGCGCAGATCGACTTCGGCCTCGCTGCGGACCCGAAAGCCGAGTTTTCGCGGATGCACGTCATTCGTCATGAAAGCGACTTCACGGATCGCGTGACGGAATTCGTGCGGGTATTTATCCGCCATATCTGGGCGGCCGAGCTTAGCTGAGCTCGCCGGCATTGCGAGCGCAGCGAAGCCATCCATCTCGCGGCGATGCTTGGTTGAGGCCGTCATGCCGGGCGCTTGGCGAATAGGTCGGCGCGATATTTGACCCCGCACGCGCTGGATTGCTTCGCTTCGCTCGCAATGACGATTTATTCTATTCGTCGTTGCTTGCGTTCAGCTCCTCGACGGGGATGGAATCCGCATGGGCGGTTGCCAGCGCGCCGGCGAGAATGCGCCGGATCGCCTCCGGTCGCGTCGGTCGCGGCTCCGGCCTGCGCGGTGATCCATGCGTCGAGCCCCGTGAGCTCGTTTGGTTCAAGGCGAACTTCGATTGACGTTGCTTTTCCAGCAGGCGCCGAGGCAGGTTTCGGAGGCTCAGTTGAAGCTGTCATACGCTAGTTTTATCACAGGTCGCGTCGCGCGGAAATAGGCGCGCCGATCTTGCTCCCCTCGGACCATCCGTGTTTTGATGCTTCAGGCGCGGAAGGGGAATGCGAAAATGGGGTCTCTTACCGGGAAGACGGCCATAGTTACCGGTGGCACGAGCGGCATCGGTGAGCGAATAGCCGAGGTGTTCGTCGAGGAGGGGGCGCAGGTCGTCGTTGCAGCGCGCCGGGAAGAAGAGGGTCACGCGCTGGAAAAGCGTTTGGGCGTTCGTTTTGTCCGCACCGACGTGTCCTCGGAGGCTGACGTCAAGGCCTTGATCGCCGCCGCAGTCGGTTGGTTTGGCCGAATTGATTGTTTGGTCAACAATGCGGCCGTCCCCGGGCCGATTACTCCGGCCGCCGAGATTGAAGCCGCGATCATCGACCAGATATTGGCGGTCAACGTCCGCGGGCTCATGCTGACGACCAAACACGTGGCCCCCGTGATGCTTGCGCAGGGCGCTGGCAGCATCATCAACATCGGCAGCATCGCCGCGCATCGGGGCGGCATATCCGGCCATATCTACACGACTTCGAAAGGCGCTGTGCTCGCTTTCACCAAATCAACCGCCGCCGAACTCGGAGAGAAAGGGATACGCGTCAACAGCATTTCGCCGGGCGCGATCGTCACGGGAATCTTTGGCAAACTCGCGGGCGTGGAGCCCTCCAAAGCGGACAAGATGACGGATTTTGTGAAAGAGAAATTTGCCAGCCTGCAACCCATACCGCGAGCTGGGGCAACGGACGACATAGCTCGCGCCGCCGCTTTCCTGGCCGGCGATGGCTCCTGCTTCGTCAATGGCCAAGACATTACCATCGACGGCGGGATGACCGCGGTCACGATGGGTTGGTCGGCAATGGTCGCAGGACGCGGCGAGATGAGCCGTCGGCTAAAGGAAGCGGCGGCGTCTTTGTAGACGGATCGCCTACTCCGCTGGCGCGCGCTCCCCCTCCGTCGACAAGGACGCCATCGCCTCGAATACACCGTCGCGCCGCACCAACCCGTGAAACAATGCTGCCGCCAAGTGCATCAGGATCACGGCAAAGAACGCGAACGCCAGATAGTAATGCGCGTTCCAGAGCAGAGCGTGAAGGCTATCGCTCTGCGGCAGGATCGGCGGGAGGCGCACGCCGCCAAACAGAACGATCGGGTAAGCCGCCGCTGATAGCATCGCCCAGCCGATGAGCGGCATGCCAATCATCAACAGATAGAGTGCGTAGTGCGACAACTGGGCCGCAAGTTTCATCGGCTCCGGGAGATCAGCCGGCAGCGCGGGCGCGCCGTAGCGAAGACGCACCGCCAACCGCACCAGCGCAAGCACGAGAATGGCAATGCCGAGCGGCCTGTGGATCGATAACAGCGTCAAATATTTCGGCATGACCGTCGACACCATGCCGACGCCAATGAACAGCATAGCAAGAATGCAGACCGCCATCAGCCAGTGCAGCAATCGTTGCACCCCAGTGAAGCGCTCGAGACGTTCGCTCATGGCGTGGCCCCCGTGCGAGGATAATCCGCGGCTTCGGCCGTGCGCCTATCGAATGACTTCGCGTATGCGGCGGAGCGCGCGGCAGGGAACGGATCGTCCGATGTCTTAATCCCCGTTGGCAGGACGGTCGGATCAAAGTTGATGTCGCGGCACGGACCGTCTGCTTCGGCTTCGATCTGCTGGACGGTGAGCGTTCCGACCTCGACAGTGCGCCGATCGTCCGGCCAAGCCTTGCTCGGATCGGCCGTGGGATCGCCCGCATTGGCCACGGTCACGGCCAGCGTCCATTTCTGTGGACCGTCATGCACGCGATCGGTGATCTCCTTTTCGAGGAAGTCCGGACCGCGTTTCGCCAGTTCATCGGGCGCGACGGAAACCGGTTTCGCCGCGGGAATCAGCGACCAGCGCACCGTATGCTCCGCGCCAGAGTTGTCGGTGAAGACGAAGCTGTTGAGGCTGTTGAACCGCTCCTCGGCGTAGCTGCCGGTCCAAGGCGCGCTCTGCGCCCAGGCGCCGAACGCCCCGATCTCCGGGTGCTCGCCGACGAGCGTCTTCATCGCGTTCGGGTCCTTGCTCCCGGAGGCGATCAACAATTGATAAAAGGCCTGCGGGGTCGACACGGGAAAAAAGGGCGCATCAATCATCGCGCTGCGCCACTCTTGGCCGTCGGGAGTTGTGATCTGCAGACCTAAACCTCGCACCCTGACTGTCGGGTCCGCCGCTTTCGGATCGGGCGTGGCGAGGTTGAAGCGCCCGACGGCCGGATACTGGCCTTTGGCGAAAACCTGCGCGCTCGAAAGCTCCGATCCGGCGCCATTCGCTTCGAACATGCCGGTGAAACAAATGCCCTTGGCGTGGTTCCGACGGTGGCCGAGGATATCGACGCCAGGAGGCGTCAGAGCGTCGACGATCTTGTCCGGGTTCAGGCGATGCGGCGAAAGCCATCCCGCCGTGTAGGCGAACGCCGCAGCGGAGGCGCCCACGACCACCGCGATCAGCGCCAGCGAACCTAAAGCGGATGTGACCGGTCGCTGTGGCATTCAAACCTCGCTATCAAGACCGGCAGGCGGAGAGCGACCTTACCACTCATCGGCAAGATGACCAATCTGCGGTCGACCCGCTTCAAATTCAATTGAATATCTCGCAAAGGGTAGGCGCGGAGATTGGCAATTCAAACCTTCATCGCGAGCGAAGTTAAGCCATCCGGCCCGCGGGCGCAGGCGCCGCGCCGCAGTGCCCGCCGAGCGCTCCGCTTAAAAGCTTCAACCAAGCCTCGCCGAAACGTGGATTGCTTCGCTGCGCTCGCAATGACGGGATAGCGGAATGCGCCGAACCCTACTCCGCCGCGAACTGGCGCACCGGATCAAGCGGGCGCAACTCGTCCCGCACCATATCTTGAAAAGCTTTGACAGCCGCCTCGTATTTGGGTGACAGCGGTCCCCGCTCATAGACGCCGGCATTCAGATTTCGCTGCACGCCGGTGATGATGTCGAGATCCTCCGACACGATCTGCGCCGACCACTCCGCCGATTGTTGGTTCTCCTCCGCCTTCTCAGGCGAAATGTCGTTAAAGAAATACCAGTTGATATGCTCGATCCGGCCGGCGCCAAGCGGGTTCATCGTCGCGATCGAGCTGCCCCAATCATATAGGTTCAGCATCAGCGTCGGGAAACGATAGAAATAAAGTCCGCGGGTTAGACCGCCCTCGCGTTTAGGCGCATGCAGGTGAAAGAAGCGTTCGCGAAGATGGACGTCGATGCGGTAACGTTCGATATCCATCGCCGCGCAGAGACCGGGATGCATGCCGCGACAATGGTAGCATTCGAGATAGTTCTCGCCGTAGGTTTTCCAATCGACGGCGCAGACGCGGTTCTTGGAGGTGAAATAGCGCTGCTGTTCGAGCGGGTAATCGGCGGCGAGATCGTGTATGGGGCCGAGCCATTCGACGAGACCGGGGCCACCGCGTTGCAGGCGGATGAACACGAGGCCGCGCCACTCCTCGCAATCCGCCGCCAGCAGGCTCCAGGCGTCGGGATCGAAGCGAACATCACCGCCAAAGTCCGAAGCCGCGTTCAGCCGCCCGTCCCTCGCATAGCTCCAGCTATGATAGGGGCAGACCAGCAACTTGCTGCAATGGCCGGACGCTTCAGACAGAAGCTGGGCGCCGCGGTGGCGACAGACGTTGTGGAAAGCGCGAACGCAACCATCGTCGCCGCGCAGCACGAAAACCGGATAGCCGGCGATCTCGCCGGAGACATAGTCGCCGACGTTCTCCAATCGCTCGGACCAGGTGAACAGCATCCAATTGCGCGCGAAGATTTCCTTGCGCTCGCGCTCGAAATTATCGGGGTCGCGATAGTGGCTGGCGGGCGGCGTCCAATCGAAGGGTTGCGGCTTGGCTTCCATCGTCAAAGTCCCCGAAAATGGATTCAGGTTTGATACGCAGGATCGATCGCATCGAGCATCCGCAGATGCGCCGCCCATTCGAGCTGCAGATCGCCGTCATCGAACGCCATCTGATCGTATTGACGCCCCACTCTCTCACAAACTTCGCGCGGCGGCGTGACCAGCTCGGCGCCCGTGGATTGGGCCGCCACTTGGACCTCGCAAGCGAGATTGAGATAGTACATCAAGCTGAACGCTTCGGCGACCGATCGGCCAACTGTCAGTAGCCCATGATTGCGCAGGATGAGGCCGCAATAGTTTTTGAGATCGCTGGTGATGCGCTGGCGCTCGTCGAGATCGAGCGCGATTCCCTCATAATCGTGGATGCCGATCCGGCCGAAGAACTGCAACGCGATCTGACTGATCGGCAGGAGCCCGGCCTTGACCGCGGCCACCGCCATACCCGCGCGCGTATGCGTGTGAATGACACAGACCGCGTCGTGACGCGCCATATGAACCGCGCTGTGGATGGTGAAGCCCGCGGGATTGACGCGATGTGGGCTGTCCCCGACCCGATTGCCCTCGACGTCGATCTTGACCAGCGACGAAGCCGTGATCTCGTCAAATCTCAGCCCGTAAGGGTTGATGAGGAAATGGCCGGGTTCATCAGGAACGCGAACGGTCGAGTGCGTGTAAATGAGATCGGTCATCCGGTAGTGCGCGAGCAACCGATAGCAGGCGGCCAGCTCAACCCGCTGCCGCCACTCAGCGGGCTCCATCTCGAACGGGGAGGCGGACTTGGACATGCGATCTTCCTTGCTCATATGACCGCCGAGGCGTCCCAACATTCCGCCGCCCATTGTTTCAACAGCAGCGCCTCGCTCCATCGGTCAGAAAGCTCCTCACCATCTGCGCCGGTGATCGCGTAATCGCGCGGGCCGAGCTCGCAAAGGAACAGGCAGTCGGCCTCGGCGGGATTGCGTTTGCGCCAGGAAGCGAAGCCGCGCGTCCACCAATCACGGAAAGTATCGATCCAGATTTTGTGTTGCGGGAAATGCAGCGGCAACTGCACCTGGCAGCGGTTGGCGACGCGGCCTTGAAACGAATCGGAGCGATCGAGAATGCGCTCGACATAAGCCTGATATTCAGCGGTGATCGGCTGCATCATTTCGCGATCGACGACATAGTGCGAGAGGTCCGCGCTCAACCGCATGTCCGGCAGGGCGTCCATCAGCAGAAGGGTGGAGAACATATCGTTGGTGATGCAATTGCGATGCGTCTCGAATTGGAGCGGCAGGCCTTCCTCGGCGGAGACTTTGAGCCACGCTTTGATCACTTCAGCCATGTCGGAAACCGCAAGCGGCATCACTTGGCCGATGACGATCACGTACGGCGAACCGATGTCCTTGGCGAGATGAACGGCGGGACGCAGCTCCTCGATGGATCGGGGAAACGCGGTCAGCAGCCCGTTCAGTCCCGTGCGACGAAACTCCGGAACAATTTTACGCGCGGCATCAATGTCCATCGCGCCAAGGTCGATCGCCATGCCGTCGAACCCGGCCTCACGCACACGCTCGAAGCGTTCGGCGACCGGCGCCTCCGCGACGCCGGGCTTGCGCAGCTCGGTCGCCCATAGCGATTGATAGACCTTGAGCGCCATCAGGCCTGCGTCGCCTTGCGCGCGCGCGGCGCTACCGGCTGTAGATCGGTGTCGTCGCTGATCCAGATCGCGTCGTCGGGATAGTCGGCCTCGCTGCGGCCATCCCAGAACGCGCGCAACACGGCGCGTTGAAACGCCAGATAGGACATGGTTGGCGGACTACGGTCGCGGGCGACGAAAATTTCCTGATGCAGTTTCGATAGCCGATAGCAGGGCACGCCGGGAAAGGCGTGATGCGCGGTGTGGAATTGCATGTTCCAGCACATCCAGCGCATCAGCGCGTTGGTGCGCGTCGTGCGGGTGTTCTCGGTGATCGCGTCGACATGCGGAAGCCCGAGATGCTCGATCGTGTTCTGCAGTTGATGCGCCGGCTTCATGATCAGCATCGGCAGCAACCACAAAACGACAGCCGCCCAACTATGCGCGACGAAGGAAAGCACAGCGATGGCGAGATAGCCGGCTGCGTGCCAGCGCGCCTCGCGGATCACGTCCGGCTTTCGGTCAGTGGGAATATAGGGCTCGTTTACTACGCCGAAGGCGAAGCGCACAATGCGACGCACGCGGGTGTACCAATAGGTCGGGCCGAGCACCCAAAGCAGATACGAGGTGAGCGTGTAGCGGTCGCGCACCAGCTCGCCGTCCTTTTCCCAGATCTGGGTATAGCGGTGATGGGCGAAATGTTGGATCTGATCGAAGTCGCGCGGATAGAGCAGCACGAAGCCGAACAGCCTCCCGAATATTTCGTTGAGCTTCTTGGTCTCGAACACGGTCCCGTGGCTGAACTCGTGCTGGCCGGCATAGAGGAAGTTGATCAGCGCGCCATGCACGATGAAGAAGGGAATGGCGAGCCAGCTTCCCCAAGTGAGCCAGAGGCCGGTTCCCGTTGCGGCGATCGCTGCGAGATGACTGCCGAGTTGCAGTGATCCGTTGAAATCTGACTTGACGGTCAGCGCCTTGAGCCGAGCCGGTGCGATCATGTCCCTTCGGGCGAAGACTTCATCCATGTTCGTCTCGTTCGTTTAAGCGGTCTCTTCGCGCTGCAAAGCCATGCGTGCAACAAGCGCCACTGTGGTGACGACGATCAGCACGACCGAAACGGCGGCGACCGCGGGGTCGATATTGTCGTGGACGCCCATCCACATCAAACGCGGCAATGTGATGGCGTTCACGCTGGTGATGAACAAAGTCACGCCGATCTCGTCCCAAGAGAGGACGAAAGCCAGCAGCGCGGCGGCGACGACGCCGAAGCGTATGTTCGGCAGGATGATCTTGAACACCCGCTGAGGGACCGACGCGCCGAGCCCGCGCGCCGCGAGATCGATGCGCCGATCGAACTGCGCCAGCTCGACGAGGATGAGCACCGTCGCGAAGGGAACGATCATCACGACATGCGCGATCACCACGCCAAACCAGGTATCGTAGCCGAGGGCGTCGCTGAGGCCTGAGAGGCGAGTGAGGAAGAAATACAGGATCATCGCCGAGACGATCGGCGGCGCGATCATCGGTAGCAGCACAACGCCGACCATCAGGCCGGCGAAGCGCGGTTGAAACATCCATACGCCGAGCGCGAAGGCGAGCGCCAAGGCGGTCGCGATCGCGCTGCTTGCCACGCCGACTTTCAGGCTGAGAAGCGCGCTCGCCGCCCAGTCTGGATTGTCGAGCAGATCGCGATAGTGGGTCAGCGAGTATTCGCCATTCGGCATCGTAAGGAAGCGCGCCGGCGTGAACGAAATCGGCGCGATCGCCAATAGCGGCATCAGCAGGAAGACCGCGACGAGGCCGGCCAGCGCCAAGGCGAGAGCTTTCGGGCGCAAGGTCACCGGCGGCTTCCCAGCAAAGCGGGCGCGGCGAAGCTGTAGAGGCAGCCGAGCGCGACGCCGACGATGGCGACCAGCGCCACGCTGATGGCCGCGCCGAGGCCCCAATCGGGGCTTTGGAACATGCGTAGATAGACGAGCTCTGACGCCATGATGCTGCGGCCGCCGCCGAGAATGGCGGGGGTGACGAAGAAGCCGAGCGAGAAGACGAATACGATCAGCGCGGCGCCAATCACGCCTGACCGGGTCATCGGCAGAAACACCTGCCAGAAAATGCGCAAGCGCGAGGCGCCGAGGCCTCGCGCCGCCAGCAACACCCGTTCGTCCACCGCGCGCATCGCGGAGGCGAGCGGGAAGGCGGCGAACGGGATCAGCATATGCGTCATACCCACCACAACCGCCGCCTCATTGCGCGACAGCGACAAAGGGTTCGCGATGAGGCCCGTCACCTGGAGCCAGCTGTTGATCAGCCCGCGGTTGGAGAGTACGGCGAGCCAACCAAAGGCGCGGGTGAGAACCGAGATCCAGAACGGAACCAGGATGCAGAGCTCAGCGACCCGCCGCTGCCACCGCGTGGCCCGCACCCAGACATAGGTGATCGCGTAAGCCGCGGCGACGGAGAGCGCGGTGACCATCAGACAGACACGGAACGTGCGCAAAAACACCGAAAGCACCAATGAGTCGCCAACGAGCCGCTGATACTGACCGAGCCCCGGCGTGGGCAAGGTCACGCTCCAGGCGGCGACGCCGAGGAACGGGACGATATAGACGATCGCAAGGAAGAGCAGGAGCGGCGCAACGAACAAAGCGGCGACCAACGCCGAGGACGCCGCACGACGGGGCGGAGCGGCGGCGCGCGTCTCATCCGCTGGCGCGGAATAGGGGGCGAGCGCCGCGCGCCGCAATCTCATGCGGAGATGATTTTCGTGTAGGCGTCGAGCGCCGCGCCGTAGTTCTCAGCGTACCAGGGCATGTCGAGTGCGACCTGGCTCTTGGCGTTGTCGGGATCGACGGGATTGTACTTTCGCTGATCGGGGGGAATCAGCGCGTCGGTCTCGGGATTGGCCGGGCCTTGTCCGAGCATGTTGAAGATGACGAGCTGCTTTTTTGGATCCGAAGTCGAGGCGATGAATTTCATCGCATTCTCGGTCCCGCCCGGATTGTTCTTGATGACGGCGAGTGCGCCGGGGGAGATCAAACCCTCATTCCAGATGAATTTGATCTGCCCTTTCGAATCGCGGTCGAGCAGCGAAGCTCGCGTCGACCAAACGAGCGCCATGGAAGCGTCGCCGCTCAACATCACCTGCTGGCTTTCCGCGCCGCCGCCCCAGAACGAGATCACGTCCGGCTTGAGCGCGGCAATCTTTTTGTGCGCCCGGTCGAGGTCCAGCGGATAGAGCTTGTCCGGGGCGACACCATCGGCGAGCAGCGCGGCCTCCCACATGCCGGCGCCCCATTTGTACAGCGAACGTTTGCCGGGGAATTTCTTCACATCAAAGAAGTCAGCCATGCCCTTCGGCGGGTTCGCGCCGAATTTCTGAGCGTCATAGGCGATCACGTAAGAGAAGAAATAGGTCGAGGCGGCGTAGTCCCAACCAAAGCCCTTCCGCATTTTCGACTTGTCGACGATCTTGTAGTCGATCGGCTCAATCATCCCCTGTTTGCCGAGCGAGATCGCAGAGAAAGGGTCGGCGTCGACAAGGTCCCAGGTCGGCTTGCCGCTCTTGAACTGCGCAGCGATAGCGCCCTCGGTTGGCCCCGTGCCGTCCTCTTTGACAACGACGCCCGTTTCCTTCGCGAAGGCCTGCCCGAAAGCCGCGTCATAAGCCTTGAGGGCGTCGCCGCCCCAGTTGACCAGGACAAGCTGCTTGTCCGCGGCGCTGGCTTTCCCGAGCGCGAACGGCGCCGAGGCCGCGAACATCGTCGCAAGCTGAGCGAACCGGCGGCGTGAGATTTCGCCGCGCGCGGCCTTCTCGGAGAGGATTTGCAGGCAGTCTCTTTCGAACGCGTCATTCATGATCAAGTCCCCGCTACTGGTTGTTCGGAAGTTTCCTGAGGCAAGAGGAAACCCTTGCTCCACGGCCACGTAACCCAAAGCTCGCTATTTCCGGCAAAAGCGCTTTGCGCGCTCTCCGAGGGCAGCGTCACGCTGAGGCGCGATCCGCCTCGCGTGACCAGTCCGAGCCGCGTAACCCCGCCGCGATAACTCCTCGACGCAACCGAGGCGGCGACGCCGTTTGCCTGTTCGTTCGGTTGTTCGGGCGAAAGCGACATGTGCTCCGGCCGCACGGCGAGCACGCCGCTGCGGCGGGCGTCGCTTCGCGGCGGACCGACCAACCGCGTTCCCTCGAACGAGCCCGCGAGTCCGCCGGGACACGGCCCGACGTTGTCGATCGGCAGCAGATTGATCTCGCCGAGAAACTCCGCGACGAAGCGGCTCGCCGGCCGCTCATAAACGTCCTGCGGCGCACCGACCTGCAAAACCTCGCCGTGGTTGAAGATCGCGATCCGCGAGGACAGTGACAACGCCTCACTCTGATCATGCGTGACAAAGATGAATGTCGTCCCAAACTCCTGATGCAGCGTCTTCACCTCGTCCTGCATGCGTTCGCGCAGGTGCTTGTCGAGCGCAGAGAACGGCTCGTCGAGCAGCAGCGCCGGCGGTTCGAAGATCAGCGCGCGCGCCAGCGCGACGCGCTGTTGCTGGCCGCCGGAGAGTTTTGCGGGCGGCTTGTGCTCGTGGCCTTTCAGGCCGACCCGATCAATCATCTCGGCGACGCGGCGGGCGATAACGTCGCGCGGGCGTCTTCCGCACCTGCAGCGGAAAGGCGATGTTTTGTGCGACCGACATATGCGGGAACAGCGCGTAGCCCTGAAACACCATGCCGAAAGCCCGCGCCTCGGCGGTCTTGGCGGTGATGTCCTCGCCCGCGCTGAGCATGCGGCCGCTGCGTCGGCTGCTCGAAGCCCGCGAGGAGCATCAACAGCGTCGTCTTTCCAGAGCCGGAGGGGCCGAGCAGAGTCAGAAACTCGCCGCGCCCGATATCGAGCGATACGTTATTCAGCGCGCGAAACGTCCCGAAGGATTTGCCGACGCCGACGACCTGAATATCCGCCGCGCGCTGTCTCACGCCATTTGAACTCCCGGCCGAATTTCCCGAGGCTAGCGCGCCGCTGGCCGCTTCGCAAATGAAGAATGCCGAGTGGCTTGGCGCCTCGGGATTGGGCAGCATTGCCATAAGGCTGGTCAGCCAGGAGGCTGTATGTAGCCGCGGTCGTTGACCGCGGTCTCTCTGCTTGCATCCAATCTCAGAATGAGGAGCTTGGGTCTGGCACCGCGGTCAGCGACCGCGTCTACAGGCGACGGCGCTTGCGATCCTCAATATCTCCCGCGCCGCGTTGTAGCCGGGAACGCCTCCCACGCCGCCCCCGGGATGCGCGGACGAACCGCATTGGTATAGCCCCGCGATCGGCGTGCGGTAATCCGCCCAGTGAGGCGCGGGGCGGGCCCAAAACAACTGGTCGATCTGCAGTTCGCCGTGGAAAATATGACCATGCGGCGTGCCGATCTTCGCCTCGATGTCAGGCGGCGTCAGGACCTGCATACCGATGATCCCGTCGGAAAAGCCCGGCGCGTAACCGTCGATCTGCTTCAGCACATTGCGGACGAGCTCGTCTTTCCGCGTCGCCCAATCGCCCTCGCGCAGATGGTAGGGCGCGTGGCCACCGAATAGATTCACGACATGTTTGCCGGGCGGAGAAATCGAGTCGTCGACGAAGCTCGGCGTGACCGGCGTGATGAACGGCTCGCGCGACATGTCGCCGTATTTGGCGTCGTCATAGGCCCGCTCCAGATAGTCGATCGTCGGGCCGATGTGGGTGTAGGTGGGATAGGCGAAGCCACATTTTGCCGCATCAAACGCCTTGTATTGCGGCAGACGCTCACAGGCGATGTTGATCTTGAAGGCGGTGGAAAAGGTCCGGTAGGATTCGATGTCGCGAACGAACTCCGGCGGCAGCGTCGTCTTGTCGAGAAACTTGAGGAAAGTGAGTTTGGCGGAAACGTTGCTTGCGACGATGTCCGCCTCATAGCGGGTTCCATCGGCGAGGGTCACGCCGCTCACGCGACCGCCGCTGGAGTCAATCGCGGCGACTTCGCAATCCGTCTTGCAAACGAGGCCCTTCTCGCGACCCGATTGGGCAATGGCTTGAGTGATCGCCCCCATGCCGCCGCGGATGAAACCCCAGCCGCCAGCGCCGGCGTGCTCGCCCATCAGGTGGTGCATGATGACATAGGCCGAGCCCGGGCTTTTCGGTCCGGCGAAGGTTCCAATGCCACTGTAGTAGGCGAGCACCGCCTTGATCTCGCTGCGCTCGAACCACTCCGAGAGATAGTCGTCGGCGCTCATCGTCATCAGGTCGATGAGGCGGAACAGCTTGTTGTTGACCTTCCGGTATTTCCACAGGAAGCTCGCGGTCTCCTTGAAGGATTTCCAATCGCGGCAGGAGGGATCGGGTGGCGTCTCTAGAAGCAGACGACGCATTATTTTGACGGAGTCCATGAGATACGCGTCGAACTCGGGGTAGATCGCGGCGTCCTTGGCGGAGAAGCGCGAGAAGGAGGCCTGCGTCTTCGCGATATCGTCGGCGAAAATGATGTGATCATCGCCGGGTAGCGGGGCGAACATATCCGTCGCCGGAAGCACCTTATAGCCGTATTTGGCGAGTTCGAGATCAGCGATGACGCGCGGATGCAGAAGGCTCATCAGATAGCTGAACACGGAGAACTTGAAGCCTGGCACGACCTCCTCGGTGACTGCGGCGCCGCCGAGCACTTCGCGCCGCTCCAGCACAAGCGTTTTCAAGCCGGCGCGCGCGAGATAGGCGCCGCAGGTCAAACCGTTGTGGCCGCCTCCGATGATGATGGCGTCGTAGCGTTCTGGCACTTACTCGTCTCCCAGCAAGACTTGCGGATTAAGAGGGTGAAGGGCGCCGTTGTCAACCAACGCTTGTCCAACGGCGCCGGCGTTTCAGAGCCATCGTCATTGCGAGGAGCGAAGGGACGCGGCAATCCATGCGGCGGCAGGCGACCTTTCCGGTTGGTCGGCGATCTCACGGCGCTGGATGGCTTCGCTTCGCTCGCAATGACGGGACGACATTAATTGCTTCCCGCCAAACAACCAATGGGTCGCAACGCGTCGATGGCGCGCTGGTAGGCTTCAAACATCGCATCGTATCGCGCCTTGCGGCGCCGATTGGGCTCGAACACACGCTCAACTCTGGACATGCGCGCGACCGCTTCCGCGAGCGTCGGATAGGCGCCGACGCCCGACCGCCGCCATCATCGCCGCGCCGAGACAGCCGACGTCGAGGCAGGCGACGCGATCGAGTGGAAGCCCCAGACAATCGGCGCGGATCTGCGCCCAAAGGTCGGAGCGCGCGCCGCCGCCGGCATGAAACAGCCGCCCCGTCCCGCCGCCCGCGGCGGCGTCGCAAGCCGCAAACAGCAATCGCCCCGACAGCGCCACGCCCTCCAGCACGGCAAGCGCCAACTCCGGCGCGCCGGTCCGACGATCGAGCCCGACAAAGGCGCCGCGCAGCTCTGCGTCCCACAGCGGCGCGCGCTCGCCTTCGAGCTGTGGCAGAAACAAGATCGGCCGCCCGTCGCGATCGGCCTCTTCCGCCAGAGCCAAGGCGCTGGCGATGTCGCTCCCGCTCGCTTCCGCCCACCATTGCAACGCATCGCCGCCGTGCTGGGTTGGTCCCGCGTTGATCGTGAGGCCCGCGGCCGGCGGGAAGGTGACGACGCCGGGCGCGCCGATACGCTCGGCGCTCGCGATGGCGACGATCTCGCTTGTCCCACTCAAGTAAACTCCCTGGCCGCTTTGGCCGACGCCCGCGCCGGCGACCCCGCTCCAGGCGTCCATCGTCCCTGCAACGACAGGCGCGCGGCGGCCGGACGGTCCAAGCGCGATCTCACCAACGATGTCGATAAAGCCTCTCAAGTTGGGAAGCCGCTGGCGCGCGCCTGCCACTCGGGCAATCAGCGGCTCGACATAGGCGAGATCGAGGCCAACAACGAAGAAGCTCGTCATGGCGTCGGACACGGTCGTTCCCGTCAAAGCCTTCAGGCAATAGTCCTTGGGCGAGAGAACGTGACGCGTAGCCGCGAACACCTCCGGCCGTTCCCGCGCCATCCAGGCCATGCGGGCCAGCACGTGGCTGGCCCCGACGGGCAGCGGCGCGCCCCACCAGCGCATTCGCTCTTCCAACGAAATGCCCGCGTCGATCTTGGCCGCTTCGGCGGCGGCGCGGTTGTCCGCCCAAGCAATCGCCGGGGCGAGCGGACGGCCTTCGGCGTCGACGAAAACATCGGTATTGGCCTGGCTGCAAAGCCCGACGCCCGCGACGCGCTCGCCACGCCCTTCCGCGACGAGTTCGGCGAGAACGGCGCTCAGCCCCTCTGTCCAATCGCGCGGGTCCTGTTCGACGATCCCCGGCGCCGGTCGCGAGGTTGGATAAGGGCGAGAAGCATGGGCGACGAGGCGGCCTTCGGCGTCGAACGCCGCGCCCTTGATCGTCGTCGTGCCGACGTCGAAGCCGAGAAACAGGTCAGCCATCGAGCCCCTTCCGCAGACCTTTCAGCAAGGCGCCGAGCGCCGCCGGCCCTTGCAGCGCCGCGCGCAAAGCCGCGCTGCCCACGACCACGCCGTCGGCGCCAAAGGTGACGGCGGCCTGCGCGTGCTCAGGCGTCGACACGCCAAAACCGAGCACGATTGGCGCCGAAATTCCCGAGGCGCGCAGCCAAGCGATCCGATCGGCGTTGGCGCGATCGAGGGAAAGCCGCGGGCCGGTGAGGCCGGGCGCGGCTTGCAGCATCACATAGCCGTCCGCCGAGCGCGCTTCCGCGATGTCGTCCTCGCTCAGCGGTTCAGGCAAAAAAGCGCAGACGGCGGCGCCGGAAGCTCGCGCATGCGCCTCCAGCGCCGCCCGGCAAAAATCGCCGGCCGGGGCGACGGCGAGGACGCCATAGGCCCCGGAAAAGAACTGCGGATCGTTTAACCCGGGATGGCGCGCCGTGGCATAGGTCATCAGCAGAGCGCCTGGGCCGCTCCTTCCGGCCAGCCGCTCGCGAACCTGGCTCCAGGCTCGCGCGAGGTCTTGCGGGAGCGCCCGCGCCATGGAGGCGCGCACGTCTGGTCCATCAAGGTACGGTTCGGACGCCGGCCAGCCGCATTCGACGACGTCGACGCCCGAGTCCGCGTAGAGATCGAGAACATCAGGCGCCACGGCGGGATCGCCGAGCGGAAAATAGACGATGAGGCGCGCGGGCATCCCGTTCCGTATCGCATCGAGCGCGCGGCGTGCAAAGACGGAAATCCCATTGAAGCCGGTGAACCGGCGGTGCTACGAAGCCGCAACGGCGCTCGCCGCGGAAGCCTGGGGAAAGTACATGCGTATTTCATTGTGCGTGGCCGCGTTCGTAATGGCGTCGACGACATCCGCGTTCGCAACGAAGATCGCGATCGTCACCCCGTATCTCGCTCAGCCCGGGACACAGTATTACGTCGAGGCGTTTCAGGAAGTCGCCAAGCAGAACAACTGGACGGTCAACGTCGTCGACACCAAGGGCGACATCGCCGGCGTCGTCAGCCGCATCGAGGACGCCGCCAATCAGAAGGTCGACGCCATCGTGCTGAATGCGGACCCCGCGCAAGTGACGGCGGGGCTCGAGACAGCCAAACAAGCCGGCGTGCCGGTGTTCGGCATGGACGCGGGCATGAGCCCCTTGCTCGTCACCAACGTCACCTCGAATGGCTATGAGATGGCGGCCGTCACGTCCTCCTATGTCGTCAACCGCATCGGCGGCAAAGGCGGCGTCGTGATGTTCGTGTTCGACGCGTTCCCGCCGGTCGAGGTGCGCGGCGTGATCGCCGACGCGATCTTCAAGAACACCCCAGACATCAAGATCATCGACCGCGTTACCCCCGACGTGCAGGACGGCGGCATCGCCGACTCGCGCGCCAAAATGGAGGCGATCCTCGCCGCGCATCCTCAGAAAGGCTCGATCGCCGCCGTTTGGGCGGCCTGGGATCAACCGGCGCTCGGCGCGTTGCAGGCGATCGAAGCGGCCGGCCGCACCAACGAGGGCATCGTCATCACCGGCATGGACGCCAATCCGCAGGCGCGCGCGGCGATCGCCAAGGGCGGCGATTTCGAGGCCTCGATGGCGCAGGATTTCAAGGGCATCGGCCGCACCGTCGCCGACACCGTCAAGCGCTATCTCGCCGGCGAGAAGATCAAGCAGAGCGTGATCTACGTGCCAACCAAGCTGATCACCGAGGAGAACGTCAACCAATAGCGTGGGTGAACTGCTTTCAATCAAGCGGCTGGCGAAGGCTTACGGCGGCGCTGTCGCCTTGCGCGACGCTTCGCTGAGCCTCGACGCCGGCGAGATGCTGGCCCTGATGGGTGAGAACGGCGCTGGCAAGAGCACGCTGATCAAGATCCTCGCGGGGGCCGTGGCCGCGGACGGCGGCGAAATCAGGATCGGGGGCAGGGCGGTATCGCCGCGCAGCCCTGCCGAGGCGCACCGGCTCGGCCTGCGCTTCATCCATCAGGAACTCGTTGTCGTCCCTGGCCTCAGCGTGGCTGAAAACATCATGCTCGGGCGGCGGTATCCCCACCGCTTCGGCCTCGTCGACTGGAGGGCGCTGAACGCCCGCGCGAGCGCGGCGCTCGCGACCTTGGGCGTAACGCATATTTCGCCGCAGGCGATTGTCTCCAGGCTGCCGGTCGGCGATCGGATGCTGGTCAAGATTGCTTCGGCCCTGTTGGAGAGCGAAGGCGAACCCGCGCGTCTATTTGTAATGGACGAGCCGACGGCGGCGCTGAACGGCGAGGAAAGCGAGCGACTGTTCCAGGTCGTGGCCGCTTTGCGCGGACGTGGCTGCGGCGTGCTTTATGTCTCGCATCGGCTCGACGAGGTGCTGGCGCTCGCCGACCGGATTGTGGTGCTGCGTGACGGCGAGAACGCCGCCACGCTCGACGCCAAACAAGCGACCAAGCCGCAGCTGATCGCCGCGATGACGGGTGGGCGCGAGATCGATAGCGTGGGCGACGCAAGCCGCGAGGTGGATTCTTTGGTCGCGCTCTCCGTCGAGGGCCTTTCCGGCGACGGATTGCGCGACGTCGCCTTCGATATCAGACGCGGCGAAATCCTCGGTGTCGCTGGCCTCGCGAGCGCCGGAGCGGATCGGCTGACACGCGCACTGATCGGCGGCGCCGGTCGTGTCAAGCTGGAAGGCTCGCCAATCACCCTGAAAGGCCCTGCCGACGCCTGGGGCAAAGGAATAGCGCTTGTCCCGCGCGAACGCCGCGCCGAGGGGCTTCTGCTGATGCAAGACGTGGCGCGAAACGTGGCGCTTCCTCACCTCTCTTGGCTCAATCGCTGGCGATGGTTGCTGAACCGAACCAGCGAGCGCGCGACAGCCGTGGAAACCGGCAAGCGCGTTCGATTGAAAGCGCGGAGCCCGGAGCAGAAACTGCGAACACTCTCCGGTGGCAACCAGCAGAAAGTGATGTTCGCCCGCGCCGTCGCCGGCCCGCTCCGCGCGCTGCTGCTCGACGAACCGACCCGCGGCGTCGACGTTGGCGCGAAGTTCGACATTTACGCTCTGCTGCGCGAGTTGGCGGCGGCGGGGGCTGCGGTTTTGATTGTATCGAGCGATCAGGAAGAGCTCTTGCACATCTGCTCGCGCATCGTCGTGATGCGCGAGGGCCAGATCGCCGCGAGCGTTTCGGCCGCAGCGCTTACCCCGCAAAAGCTGCTCTCGCTCTGCTACGGCGAAAGTTGATGGCGCGTTTCCTCAGTCGATTTGGCACGCCGCTGGGCTTTCTCGTGCTGATTGCGTTCTTTTGGATCGAGCTGCCGGACACGTTCTTCACCACGCGCAACCTCATCAACATCTCGCAGCAGATGAGTATGCTCGCCGTCGTTTCGGCGACGATGACAGTGGTGATGGCGATGGGCGATTTCGACCTCAGCGTGGGTTCGGTCGCCAGCCTCGCGGGCGTCGTCGCCGCGCTCACATTCGTCGCGGGTGGTTCGCCTTGGCTCGGCGTGCTCGCGGCGCTGGCCGCCGGGTTGACGGCCGGGCTGGTCAACGGATTTCTCGTCGCCTACGTCGGTATCCTGCCATTCATCGCCACGCTGGGCGCGTTGACGGTGTTCAGCGGTCTGGCGTTTCGGCTCTCCGGCGGAAAAACGATATTCGGTTCGGCGATCCCCGCCTCGTTTGGCGGCTTCGCGCGAACCGGCCTGCCGGTTGGCGGCGTGACGATCCCGAATCTGACTCTGGTCGCGGCCGCCGTTTTGGCGCTGGTCTGGCTGCTGTTGGAGCAAACCGTGGTTGGCCGCAGGCTTTACGCGATCGGCGGCAACGCGGAGGCGGCGCGGCTTGCGGGTGTCCGCATCAAGCCGCTGAGGCTCGCGGCGTTTGGGCTGTCGGGTCTGGGGGCGGCGGCGGCTGGGCTGATGCTGGCAAGCCGTGTCGCCTCAGCCAATCCGACCCAAGGCGCCGGCCTGATGCTCGACGCGATCGCCGCCGTGTTTCTCGGCATGACGATGAGCGAGGAAGGCCAGCCGCGCGTGCCCTTCACGCTGTTCGGCGTGCTGATGCTCGGCGTGCTGGGCAACGGTCTCACGCAGCTGGACGTCGACTCCTACGTACGTGACATCATAACCGGCTCGATCATCATCGTCGCCGTGGCGGCGGGAAGCCTAGGACGCGCGCGGCGAGGATAGGGGAAAGATTGCATTGTGGCGGAGCTCACAGCGCTGGCTGGAAATTTCTGCATCAAAGCACTAACAGTGAACCGACTAACCGTCATTGCGAGGAGCGAAGCGACGAAGCAATCCATGCGGCTGCAGACGCCCTATCCGGTTAGTTGACGATCTCACGACGCTGGATTGCTTCGCTTCGCTCGCAATGACGAATAGGCCGCCATCGAAGACCACCGGCGATCAGGGAGCGGGGGATGAAAGCGCATATCGTCGGCGGTGGCTTTGGAGGGTTGGCGGCGGCCGCATTTCTGATCCGTAACGGCGGTCTGCCTCGGGCAAGACATCACGATCTACGACGCCGAGGATCGGCCGGGTGGCGGCTTCTTCTTAGGCGGCAGCGCGAAGACCGGTTACAACCTGCCGGGATCTGTGTTTGACAAGGACTTCCGCTGCACTTTTGCGCTGCTCGAGACGATCCCCACTATCAGCAATCCCGCCGTTTCGGTCAAAGATGAGTTCTTCACTTTCAATCGACTGAACCCGTTCCAAGACCGCGCGCACATCATTGACGGCGACGGCGCCATCATACACGAGCCGCATTTCGGCTTGACCCTGAGCGATGGGCTGGCTCTCGCGCGGCTCTCGCTGACGCCCGAAGCCAGGCTGGACGGCCGGCGCATCGACGAATTTTTTTCGCCGCGTTTTTTCTCGACCGAATTCTGGTTGCTGTTCTCGACGATCATGGGCTCCCTGCCGCAGCACAGTGCGACCGAGTTTCGGCGTTATATCAACCGCACTCTGCGATTGCTGCCCGATCTGTCGGACATGACGAACATCTGGCGCACCCCCGTCAATCAATACGAGTCGTTCATCGAGCCGCTGGTGGCCTGGCTGAAGCCGCGCGGGGTAAACTTCCTAAGCCGCACTTTCGTCTCCGACATCGGCTTCACTCCCTCACCGGACCGTATAACGGTTGACCGGCTCGACTACGAACGGGACGGCGCCGCAACCTCCTTGGCAATCAGTTCAGAGGACGTCGTCCTGGTGACCACCGGGTCGCAGGCCGCCGACCTGGCGGCGGGATCGATGACCCAGGCGCCGCGGGCCACGGGAGGCGGACGGTCTTGGGCGCTGTGGAAACGGTTGGCGCAAGGGCGCTCGGATTTCGGCAATCCTGATGTGTTCTTCGACGCGGCCAACGCGCCGGACCGGCGCTGGGTGACTTTTACAGTCACCACGACAGGGACCGAATTCATCGACCGGATGACGAAATTGACCGGCAACCAACCGGGTACGGGAGGGCTCGTCACTTTGAAGAGATTCCGGTTGGCTAATCTCGCTTTCGATCTTCCTGCAACCGGAGATGCGTGATCAGCCCAAGGGCACATATGTCTGGTGGGGCTACGGCCTGCATCCGGAGCGAAAACGGGAATTTTGTGTCGAAACGCATGGCTGAATGCACCGGCGCCGAAATTCTCGAAGAGGTCGTTCGGCAACTGCGGTTCGACGATCAGCTGGAAGCGATCCTGGCCTCGTCGATCTGCATCCCCTGCGACATGCCCTACGTGAACAACATCTGGATGCCACGCAGCCGCACCGATAGACCTAGCGTGGTCCCGGAGGGGTCGACCAATCTCGCATTCATCGGCCAATACGTCGAGGTCGAACGAGACGTGACGTTCACCATCGAATATTCGGCTCGCACGGCGTGGGAAGCGGTTCGTCTTCTGCTCAAGCGCGGCCCAGCGCCGCCGCCGGTCTACCAGGGTCAATACGATCTGTCGGCGCTGTTTGGGGCGCTCAAGGTAATTCTCTAAGCCTGATAGGAGGAACCGCCATGAAGATCGCGCGATTTCTGCTCAAAGCGCTCGGCGTCCTCGTTGGTCTCTATCTGATTGCCGCCGTTCTGTTTGCCATTCCCATGATCGGCGGCCTGCTCGACGACGGCATGGAGGTCAACTTCAGCCGCCCCGACCCCGCGATTGTCGCAGACTATGGAAACGGACTGACGTCGCCCCAGAAGCAAAGCTACTATCATCTTTCGCAAGGCTCGGAGATCATGCCGTGGATCCTGCTGACCGCGGTTGATGTCGCCGATGCCAACTCCACAAAGCCGTTCGTCGAGAATCTCGAGCGCTACGGATTGCTCCCCGACCCCGGGCGGGACGACGGCTTGCCTGTGGGCCTGACGGTGGCGGCCAATCCCTTCACGTTCGGCATGGACTTCGTCGGGGTCAACTGCGCGGCTTGCCATGTCGGCGAACTGCGTCACGACGGCAAGGCGGTGCGCGTCGACGGCGCCCCCAACATGTTCAATCTGCAGCTGTTCTATTCAGACGCTATCGATGCGGTGATGGCGGCTACGAGCGATCAGGGCAAGCTGTGGCGCGCGCTCAAACGTCTGGGACGTCAGGACTACGGACGCTATGGAATCGTCGCGCCTTTGGTCCGTCCGGCGACGCTCGTCTACTACGGCGCAAACATTCTGATGCATCGCGATCGGCTCGACGCCCGGCTCGAATTGGTCGACGTCATCAAAGTCGCCAAGGACCAACGCGACAAGGACCACCCAACCTCCGGCTTCGGTCGGCTGGACGCGTTCGACGGAACCCGCAACTTCCTCTTCACGCGCTTGCGCAAGACCGACGCCGACGGAAAGTTCAAAGTCAACACAGCGAATATGGTCAAGCTCGACGCGGCGGTGAAGTTCCCGCCGCTGTGGTCGCGCAAAGCGTCGCCGCCGGCGCCAGTCGAGGCCTATCGCGACAAACCGCAAGATTTCCCGCGCGTCTGGGGGTTCAAGGACTATGATTGGATTGAGTGGACCATCGACACCAACACCGTGATGGAGCGGAATTTCACCGAAACACTTGGCGCGGGCGCCAGCGTCATACTCGATCCCCAAAAGACCAACTCTCTGTTTGAGAGCTCAATCCCGATGCAGAATATGCACGATCTCGAATGGTTGGCCTACTACATCAATCCGCCGCAATGGCCGGCGAAGATCTTTGGCGAGATCAATTCCGACCTTGCCGCCAAGGGGAAAGGCTTGTTCCAGGACCAGTGCGCGAGTTGCCACGAGTACGGTGACGATCGACGCACACCAACCGGTCTCATCGATCTGCGGGGGATGCGCCCTGATGAGGTTGGGACGGATCCGACCGCGGCGCTCAGAATCTCCTGCCCGATCCCCGACACCGGCGCACTTTCAATTCCCCAGAGATCCTATTCCGTCGAAGAGTCGAAGCTCTTGAAAGACTGCGCCGGCGTCAAGGCGGGACAGGCGTTCTCCGACAATTCATTCGCTGCGACGGTTCAAGTCGCCGTCGACAGCATCAAGCAAAAAGCCTACGCGGCGGCCGGCATCGACGCGGCGCAGCAGCGCGTGATGGAGGATCTCGACCAACGTAAAGACGTCGCCTGGCGTGACACATGGCTCGACACCAAATCGCCCTACGGGCCTTACGCCGCACGTCCGCTATACGGTGTCTGGGCCGCGGCGCCTTACCTGCATAATGGGTCCGTCCCGACGTTGTACGATTTGTTGTTGCCTCCCGCGCGGCGACCGAAGACGTTTGCGCTTGGCGGACGCGAGTATGATCCGGCAAAGCTCGGCTTCGTTGTTACGACAACCTGTAGCCGACAGGATTGTCTCGTCGACACTACACGGACCGGCGACGGAAATAGCGGTCACATTTGGGGCACGGATCTGTCCGAGCCGGATCGCATGGCTCTTCTCGAATACTTGAAGACCTACTGACGTCGCCAGGCTCCGCGCGTAAGCCGTCATTGCGAGGAGCGAAGCGACGCGGCAATCCATGCGGCGGCCGGCGCCCTTTCCCGTTGACCGTCGATCTCACAACGCTGGATCGCTTCGCTTCGCTCGCAATGACGGGTACACTTGGCTTTTTTGCGGGAACGGCTCGTGGGGCCGCCTGTAACTCGCTGATGGGAGAAAGCCGATGCGCAAAGGTTCCGACCTGCTGGTGGCGGCGCTGGAGAACGAGGGCGTCGATCGCATCTTCGGCATCCCCGGCGAGGAGAATCTCGACTTCGTCGAGTCGCTGCGCAAATCCTCGATCGCGCTGATCCTGACACGCCATGAGCAGGCCGCCGCCTTCATGGCGGCGACCTACGGCCGGCTCACCGGCAAGCCCGGCGTGTGCCTCACCACGCTCGGCCCCGGCGCCCTGAACCTCACGACCGGCGCGGCTTACGCTCAGCTCGGCGCGATGCCGATGGTGATGATCACCGGCCAGAAGGGCGTCCTTTCATCGCGCCAGGCGCAGTTCCAGATCGTCGATACCGTCAGCGTCATGCGGCCTCTGACAAAACTCTCCCGCCAGATCGTCTCGCCCCGCCTGATCCCCACCCTGGTGCGCGAAGCGTTTCGGGTCGCGCAGGAGGAGCGGCCCGGGCCCGTTCATCTGGAGCTGCCGGAGGATATTGCCGCCGCCGAGACCGACGACCCCGGCGTCGTGCCGGCCCACCCCGTCGACATTCCCCAGGCGAGCGAGGCCGCGCTCGATCGAGCGGCGCGGATCCTCATGCAATCCAAGCGGCCACTCGTGATGCTCGGCGCCGCAGCCTCTCGCCCGCGTTCCAGCGAGGATCTGGCCCAGTTCGTCTTGCGGACTCACATTCCCTACTTCACGACCCAGATGGGCAAGGGAACGGTGCACGGCGGCTCCGAGCTCTACATGGGTACGGCCGCATTATCAGAGCGCGACTACGTCCACGAAGCGATCGAGCAAGCCGACGTGATTGTCACGATCGGCCACGACACCGTCGAGAAGCCGCCTTTCATCATGGGGCCGAACGGTCCGCAAGTCATCCATGTCGGCTACCAGCCGGCGCATGTCGAGCAGGTGTATTTTCCGCAGACCGAGGTGATTGGCGACCTCGGGCCTTCGCTCAGGCTGCTAGCCGATCGCGTGGAAGGCAAGCTCGCCAACGCGCAGGCGCTGCTGCCTCTCCGCGAAGGTATCTTAAGCCGCATCGCCGAGCGCGCCACCGAGCCGCGCTTGATCCCGCAGCGATTGGTGCACGACGTCCGCGAAGTAATGCCGCCGGACGGCATCCTCACGCTCGACAACGGCATGTACAAGATCTGGTTCGCGCGCAACTACCGCACGCAGGTCGCGAATACGCTGTTGCTCGACAATGCGCTCGCCACGATGGGCGCGGGTCTGCCCTCAGGCATCATGGCGGCGCTGCTCTATCCGAAGCGTCGCGTCATGGCGGTGTGCGGCGACGGCGGCTTCATGATGAACAGTCAGGAGTTGGAGACGGCGGTCAGGTTGAAGATCAATCTGGTCGTTCTGATCATCGAGGACCACGCCTACGGCATGATCCGCTGGAAGCAGGCGACCGACCATTTCCAAGATTTTGGCATGACCTTCGGCAATCCAGACTTCGTCGCCTATGCCAAGGCCTATGGCGCGAAGGGAACGCGCGTGCACGCGGCAGACGAGTTGCGACCCGCGCTGGAGGCGGCATTTGCCGGGGGAGGCGTCCATCTCGTGGTCACGCCGATCGATTATTCCGAGAATAAGCGCGTGCTGGTTGACGAATTGCGGCAGCGGCTGCCTGTGGCGCCGCCGAGCCCGGCGGTCTGAATTGAAGTTGGATCGTCTCGCGAAAAAAATACGCGCGCGTCAAGGCTGAGCGGAGGAACCTACATGAAGATCACCGCCGTCCACCCATACCCGGTCTGGGTCGGCACTCGCAATCAGTTGCTGGTAAAGGTCGAAACTGACGAGGGCCTGTTCGGCTGGGGCGAGAGCGGGCTCTCGGGGCGGGAGCGCGCCGTCGTCGGCGCGATCGAGCACTATCGCGAGTTCCTGATTGGGCGGGACCCGATGCTCGCGGGCGCGATCTGGCAGGAGATGTATCGCAGCCAGTATTTCGAAGGTGGGCGCGTGCTGCAGGCGGCGATCTCGGCTATTGATATCGCGCTCTATGACATCAAGGGCAAGGCGCTCGGCGTTCCCGTGCACCAGTTGCTCGGCGGCAAGCAGCGAGACCACATTCCGACTTTCGCCACCACCTCCGCCAAGCCTGGACCCGAGATGATCGAGCAGGCAAAGGCGCTGGTCGCCGCGGGCTGGCGTGCGCTGCGGGTCTCGCCTTCAGCTCAAGACGACACTCGGATCTACGAACCGCGCGAGCATATCGCCAAGACCGCTGAATGGTGTGTAAAGGCGCGCGAAGCGCTCGGCTCGGAGATCGCGATCGGTGTTGACATGCATCATCGTCTGTCGGTCGCGGAGGCCGCGAGCTTCTGCCAACGTATGCCGACGGGCACGTTGGATTTTCTCGAGGAGCCGATTCGCGATGAGACGCCGTCGGCTTACCGCGCGCTGCGGGGCATGGTCGACGTGCCGTTCGCTATTGGCGAGGAATTTTCCAGCAAATGGCAGTTCCTTCCCTATATCGAAGGAGATCTCCACCAGTTCAACCGCGTCGACGTCTGCAATGTCGGAGGCTTGACCGAAGCGATGAAAATCGCGGGCTGGAGCGAGGCGCACTATGTCGACATGATGCCGCATAATCCGCTCGGTCCGGTTTGCACGGCGGCCACGGTTCACTTCTCGGCGGCTGTAGCCAATTTCTCGTGGCTCGAAACTCGCGCTTCGCCCGCCGAGCGTCACCTCGGATTTGACGATGCCGATTTCTTCCCGGTCCAGCCGCGCCTGGATGGCGCTCATTATTTGGTCTTGGATCTCCCGGATTGGGCGTAGAGGTGAACGAGGAGCGGGTCAAAAAGGAGAGCTTCCGGTTTTGGGAGGCGCCGCACCTTCGGCGTCGCGACGGCTCCGTAACGAACTGGTAAACCGGGCGGATTGCGGGCCGTTGACACATTTTCGACCTCGCACTAGCCTTCGCTGAGAGCGATAAGAACATATCGAGGTCTGCGAAGGGGAATTGCAGACCTCGCGGGAGGATGAAAAGTAGCTCGCTTTGCTTGGCATTGTATTGTTTGCTGCCGCCGCCCGTTCGGCGGCTGACTGAGACGAGTTCGTTGCGTTGATAACAAAGATAAATGTCGCTGGTTCTTAAGACCAAGCGCGTCAAAGGGAGGAGTGGAGGAAAATGAGAAACACCATGCTCGCCGCCGCCGTAGTGGCGGGACTGGCGGCTCTCGGCGTGAGTGGGACCGGCGTCCCGTCCGCGAAGGCCGCGGCGCCAACGGAAATCGCCCCGTCGAGCCCGCTGCCCGAACTGCCGCGCAATCAGCAACTGATTCTTGGTTGGAGCATCAGTTCGCCTATCGGGGTCACCAACCCTTGGGCCGTGCCCGGCTACACGCATCAGGAAGGCAATGTGCTGATGTGGGAGCCGCTGATGTATTACGGCATTTTCGCCGACAAATACATCCCGTGGCTCGCCACCAGTATGGAGTACACGAACAAGAACTTCACGGAGCTCGAAATCAAGCTCAATCCCAAGGCGGAATGGAGCGACGGGCAGCCGGTGACCGCCAAGGATGTTGTGTTCACCTTCGAAGGGCAGATGAAGAACGACAAGCTGCCCTACCACGCTTCGTTCGAGCAATTCGTCGACTCGGTGAAGGCGGTCGACGATAAGACCGTGGACGTGAAGTTTAAGATCCCTGCGCCGCGTTTCGCGTTCGAGGTGCTGACCTTGAAGTTCGACACCGGCATACCCATCGTGCCTGAACACGCACTCGCAAAACAACAAGACTTGAACGCTTACGCGGGCGGAACTGAGATCCCTCACTCCGGCCCTTATGACCTCGTCGCCTGGAACGCCAACCAGAAGATTTACAACCTCCGCCCGGGCTGGTGGGCGGTCAAGGCTGGCCTTATCGCGGAGCCTGCGGTCAAACGAGTCGTATATGTCAATCTAGGCGGCCAGATCGGCCAGAATATGGATACTGTGGCGCAACGGATCGTCAACAATGAGATGGATTCGGCGCTCGACATGCGCTCCAGCGTAATCGGCAATATCCTTGCGCAGAATCCAAAGATCACGACACACGCAGGCGACAAGCCGCCCTATGGTTATCTCGATTGGTGGCCGAATTCGCTGTGGATGAACACACAGCTCGCGCCGTACAGCGACGCGCGCGTCCGCCGCGCCATCAGCCGGGCGATCAATCGCGACCAGATCGACGAAGTCGTCTACGAGGGCGCGAAGATCGCTTCGATCTATCCGTTCCCGCTCTATCCCGGCCTAAAGGCGTTCGTAGACTCGCCCGAGGTCAAGGCGCTTGAGGCGAAGCTGCAGCCGCGCAAGTTCGACCTCAGCGAGAGCGCCAAACTGATGACCGACGCGGGGTTTACGAAAAACGGCGACGGTTTTTGGGCGAAGGATGGAAAGACCGTGGATTGCACCATCCACGCCTTCGAAGGCATCCATAGCGATATCGTGCCTGTGCTAGTCGAAATGCTCCATAAAGCGGGCTTTGATGCGGCGATCGACTTCTCCGCCGACGCCTACCAGAAGATGCAGGACGGCGCGCCCGGCCTTTACATGTTTGGTCACGGCGCGAGCTTGAAAGACCCCTATGCGGCCTTGGAATTGTATCATGGCCGCTTCAGTGCGGGCATCGGCACGACCGCCGGCAACAACCGGTTTTCGCGCTACAAGAACCCGGCCTATGACGCGCTGCTCGACCAGATGGCGCCGCTCGCGGCGACGACCCTAAGTTCCACGAACTCGCGGTCAAGGCGCTGGAAATCTACTGGACCGAACAGATCGACGTGCCGGTCATCCAGTGGCTGCATCGCATCGCCTACAATCAAACCTATTGGACGAATTGGCCGACGGCGACGAACCTCGCAGCAGGCACGAACGGCGCCTTCTGGGCGCAGACGGGCCTGCTCGTCGTCACGAACCTGAAGCCCTCAGGCAAATGAGCTGAAGCGCGGCGGCGCGCCCGTGCGCCGCCGCGCTGTGGATGACCTGGAGACCCCGTTTGTCCTTCAAGCTTGTCATAAGGAGACTGATTTTCCTTGTCCTTGTGGTTTGGTCGGCGTCAACCATCACGTTCTTTGTTCCCCGCTTCTCGGACCGCAATGCGCTGCGAGAGCGCTTCGCCGAACTATCGCGCACGGGCGGCTTCGCGCCTGCGGATCTGGAAAAGATCATCGCATCGTATTCCCAGCAATTCGGGCTCAACAAGCCGCTCTGGCAACAATATCTGGACTTTCTCTCCGGCGTGCTGCGGCTCGATTTCGGTTACTCGCTGAACCGATATCCTTCGACTGTCATACAGCTCATCGAGCAGGCGCTGCCCTGGACGATGGCGCTGCTGCTCGTGACCACGGTGCTGAGCTTCATTCTCGGCAACCTGATGGGCGCGCTGGCGGCGTGGCGGGGATCGCCGCCGTGGGTGCGCGCCGTAGCAACGCCGTTCGTCCTGCTGACAAGGCGTGCCGCCGGTGCTGCTTGGCGTGTTGCTGCTTTTCTTTGTTGGCTTCAAACTCAAATGGCTCCCGCTCGGCGGCGCTTATTCGATCGGCATAATCCCAAGCTGGTCATGGAGCTTCGTCGGGGATTCGCTGCTGCATCAGATTCTCCCAGCCGCCGCGTTGATCCTCGGCTCCGCGGGCGGTTGGGTGCTGTCGATGCGCGGCATGGGCGTCACGATCCAGGGCGAGGATTATGTCACCTTCGCCGAACACAAGGGCCTAGGCGGCTTCCGGATCTTTCGGGACTACTACCTGCGAAACGCGCTCCTGCCCCAAGTGACGGGCTTCGCGCTCGCGCTGGGGACGGTGGTCACGTCGGCCGTCGTCGTCGAGGGCATATTCGCGCTGCCCGGAATCGGCTCGCTACTGCAGCGCGCGATCCAGGCCAACGATTTTCCCGTCATCTATGGCATCGTGCTTTTCATAACGATCGCGGTCGCCGGCCTGATGGTGCTGATGGAGTTCATCTATCCTTTGCTCGATCCGCGCATCCGGACCGAGTAGGCGCCTCGCCATGACCGCTGTCCTCGCCGCGCCCGAACGTCTTCAGCCGCCGCCTATCGTGCTGGCTTTGCGCTACCTGAGGCGCAACAAATCATTGGCGATCGGCGTCGCCATCATATTGGCGCTTGTGCTGTTCACCATCGTTGGCGCTGTTGACGGTCGATCCGAGCAACGCCTATCCGCTTTCCGCCGCCACCAAGAAAGCCCCGAGCCTTCGTTACCCTTCGGCACGGATTTCTTCGGCCGCAACCTGCTGGCCGCGATGGTGGTCGGCATGTGGCAGACCGCGGTTATCGGCCTGTTGGCCGGCGGCCTCGGAACCTTGATCGGCGTCGTGCTTGGCTTCATCTCCGCGTATTTCGGCGGCTGGATCGATTATGTGATCAAGGGCGTCTGTCAGATCCTGACGCCCATTCCCGTGCTGTTGATCCAGGTCGTGCTCGCGGGCTCGTTGGATAAGCGTTACGTGACGATCTACACGATGGCGCTGATTGTCGTGCTGCTCGCTTGGATGGGTCCGACGCTCGTCATCCGTTCGCAGGTGCTGACGATGAAGGAGCGGCAGTTCGTCTCGGTCGCCAAGCTTTCCGGTGTCGGCAATCTCGGAATCATCTTTGGCGAGATCCTTCCGAACCTGCTACCTTTCATTGCCGCCGCCTTTGTCAATCAGGTCTTTGCGGCGGTTTTCGCGTCGTTTTATCTCGCGGTGTTGGGGCTTGGCCCTTTGCGCGAGCCACTGCTCGGCAACATCATCTGGGCGGCGCAATCGCAAGGCGCGTTCTTCAACGGCTGGTGGTGGTGGCCGATCGAGCCGGCAGTCGCGATGATCCTGATTCTCAGTTCGCTCGCGCTCGTCAATATGGGCCTCGATGAGCTCGCCAATCCGCGCGTGCGCAGGACGGAATGATGGCCGACGCTTCATTGCTGACAGCGCCGGCCTCGGAGGCCGCCATTTCGTCGCGCCCCATTCTGAGGGTGCGCAATCTCGAAGTCACCTACTATACGGACTCCGGCCGAGCCAAGGCGCTCGACGACGTGAGCTTCGACTCTCGGCGCGGGCGAGAAGCTCGGCATGGTCGGCGAATCGGGATCAGGCAAGAGCACGCTCGCGCTCGCCATGATGCGCATGATCAAGCCGCCAGGACGCATCGAAAGCGGCCACGTGTTTGTTGACGACCTCGATTTAATGTCGCTCGACGGCGAGGGCATGCGCAAAGCGCGCCTTTCGAGGATCGCCTATATCCCACAAGGCGCGATGAACTCGCTGAACCCGATCATGCGCATCGGCGCGCAGATGGCCGATGCTGTGAAAGCGCATCTATCCTCAGAATCCAGGTCCGCGATCCACGAGCGGTGCCTGAGCGCGCTTGCGTCGGTCGACCTCGCCGCAGGCGTACATCGCATGTATCCGCACGAACTGTCCGGCGGCATGAAACAGCGCGTCTGCATAGCAATCGGCATCCTGCTGAACCCGCACGTGATCATTGCCGACGAGCCGACCAGCGCCCTCGACGTCGTCACTCAGCGCCAAGTGATGGAGACGATCGACAACGTTCAACGCAAGCTGAAGGCCGCCGTCATCCTGATCGGACACGACATGGGCCTGATGGCGCAGTTCGTCGACAAGGTCGCGGTGATGTACGCAGGGCGACTCGTCGAGTTGAGCCCAGTCCGCGAGACATTCCGCCAACCCCTGCATCCCTACACGCGGGCTTTGATATCGAGCCTACCCAGCCTGGAGAACAAAGGCGTGTTTCAGGGCATTCCCGGTCTCGCGCCTTCTCTGCTGCGATTGCCGAGCGGCTGCGCTTTTCATCCGCGCTGCACGCGCGTCATGGACGTCTGCCGCACGACACGGCCGGCGGTGGTTGAGCACGCAGATGGGCGCGCCGTCGCCTGTCATCTGTTCCCGAGCGCGGTTTAGACGCATGGCCGCGCTGCTCGAAGTTCGGAACGTCTCAAAAGCCTACGCGCGCGGCGTCATCGGGCCGAAATCGACCGTTGCACTCGCCAATTTCTCACTGCGCCTCGAGGAGGACAAACCAACGATCCTCACCGTGGCGGGCGAAAGCGGCAGCGGCAAGACTACGCTGGCGATGCTGCTGCTGGGCTTCATCGCGCCGACGGTCGGTGAGATCATCTATCGCGGCAAGAACATCTGGTCGCTATCCGGCGAGGAAAAGCTCGCTTATCGCCGCGAGGTTCAAGCCGTATTCCAAGACCCGTTCGCGGTCTTCAACCCGTTCTATACCGTCGATCATCTGCTGACAGTACCAATCAAACGCTTTAAGCTGGCGACGTCCCGTGCGGATGCGCGGGCGAGGATCGACGCTGCGCTTCAGGCCGTCGGTCTGCGGCCGGAAGAGATTCTCGGCCGTTTCCCGCACCAGTTGTCGGGCGGCCAACGCCAGCGCATCAACGTGGCGCGCGCGCTGTTGTTGAAACCCAAATTGCTGATCGCGGACGAGCCGGTCTCGATGGTCGATGCGTCCCTGCGCGCAAATATTCTCGAGACTTTGCGCAATTTGCAACGCGACCACGGCGTGTCAATCATCTACATCACCCACGATCTGACGACAGCCTATCATATCGCGCAATCGATCGTGGTGCTCTACCGAGGCTCGGTGATGGAGGCGGGCGGCATCGACGAGGTGATCAAGTCGCCCCAGCATCCCTACACGCAGTTGCTGATCGATTCGATCCCCTGGCCCGACCTCGATCGGCGCTGGGGCGCGCAACCGATCAAGGCGCGCGAGATTGATGCCGGCGGCGACGGATGCCGATTTCTTGGCCGCTGCCCCTCGGCGATGGATGTATGCAGCACGCGCCCGCCGCTGCGGCGACTCGGCGACAACCAGATTGCGGCATGCACGCTCTACAGCGACCGACCCGCGCTGGAGCCGGAACGGCTTTCTGAGACCTTGCCAACGTAGAGCATGTCGTCGTCGTCCCACGAGAACGCGCTCCTCAGGAAACGTAAGTTGATGGAGGCTAAATGAAGATCGCTCTCACAGGCGGAAGCGGCCGCGTTGGCCGGGCTGTGGCGGCGGACGCGATCGCCCACGGGCACACGATCGTCAATATCGACCACGCGCCGCCCGCGGAATTGCACGCGAACATCGAATTTATCGCCGCCGACATCCAGAACTATGATGCGCTGCTTCAAGCCTTCCGCGGCTGCGACGCGCTGATCCACATGGCGGCCATCCCGGCGCCGATCGGCCATCTCGACCACGTTGTTCACAACAACAACGTGGTTGGCAGCTACAATGCGCTGCGCGCGGCCGTGGAGGTCGGCATTCGGCGCATTTGTCAGGCGTCCAGTGTAAATGCGATCGGACTGTCATTCAGCCGCAAGCCGCGGTTCGACTACTTCCCACTCGACGAGAAACATCCGTGCTACGTCGAAGAGCCCTACAGCCTCTCGAAATGGATTTGCGAGCAGCAGGCAGACGCCTTTGCGCGCCGCTACGAGGACATCCGCATCGCCAGCTTGCGTTTTCATCTGGTCGTGCCGGAACGCGCGGATGCCGCTAAACTATATGCGTTCGCGGACGAAGCGCACGCCAGGCACCTCTGGGCTTACACGCGATCTGACGCCGCCGCGCGCGCGTGCCTGCTTAGTCTTGCAGCGCCGATCGAGGGGCACGAAGTTTTCTATATCGTCGCTCCCGACACCGTGATGGATGTGCCTTCGGTCGACCTCGCGTCCCGCCTTCATGCGGGCGTGCCGATCACGGGGGACCTCAGCGGCAATCGCAGCTTCTTTAATTGCTCGAAGGCGGAGCATGTGCTGGGGTGGACGCACCCGCGAGGATGACCCCTGTTGTGCGTCAGAGCCATGCGGGCGACAAAGGAAGGAGGCGCTACTTGAAAATCACGAAGGTGCGCACCGCGGTCATCGACGGCAATTTTCCGTGGGTGCTCGTGCGGGTCGAAACCGACGTCAATGTGACCGGTCTCGGCGAGGCTTATTGGGGCGCGGGCGTCGCCGAACTGGTTCATCGCGCTGGAGAGCTTCTGCTAGGCGAGGATCCAACCAACATCGGCAAGCTGGTGTTCCTGATGGAGCGCTGCCTGTCGGGCGAAGGCGCGCAGGCGGGCGCCACGGTGACGGCGATCAGCGGCATCGAGATCGCATTGTGGGACCTGCTCGGCCGCGCGCATGGCTTGCCGATCTCCACGTTCTTTGGCGGCCGTTTCCGCGACAAGGTGCGTATTTACGCCGACTGCCACGCCGGCGAGACCCCGGAGCCCGCGAGCTACGCAGACAAAGCCAAGGCGATCGTCGCCGAAGGCTTTACCGCCCTCAAGTTCGATCTCGACACGCCGAACCCGCACACTTTCGACGTCAGTGAGGATCGACACGCGCGACGGCAATGGGTTGAGCCTTACAGCCGCGTGATTGGCGCCGCCGAGCTGCGCTGGATGGTTGCGGTCGTCAACGCCGTGCGCGCGGCGGTCGGGCCCGACATTATGGTGGCGATGGACGCGCACTGGAAATTCAACGTCAACGACGCCATCAAACTCGCGCAGGCGCTCGAACCTTTCGATCTCCTCTGGCTGGAGGATCCCGTCCCTCCTATCAACATCGAAGCGCAGCGCGCGGTCACCCAGGCGACGCGCACGCCGATCTGCACCGGCGAGAACCTTTATCGTCTCGAAGGCTTTCGCGAGCTGATTGAGAAACAGGCGGCGCGCATAATTGCGCCTGATATTCCCAAGATGGGCGGCTTGATGGAGTTCAAGAAAGTCGCCGATCACGCCAATTCGTACTACATCCCGATGGCGCCGCACAATGTTGCGAGCCCGATCGGCACGGTGGCGGGCGCGCATGTGAGCGCGGCGATTTCAAATTTCCTGGTGATGGAATATCACGCCCACGACGTCGATTGGTGGAGCGATCTGGTCGACGGCGCCCCGCCGATCGTGAATGGTTTTATCGCCCTCAGCGACAATCCCGGGCACGGGCTCACACTGAACGAAGATGTCGCCAAAGCGCATCTGAAGAAAGGCCATAGCTATTTCGGCGACGAACCCTGAGGGCGCCAACTCATGAAGATCACTTCTGCAAAAGTCATCGTCTGCTCGCCCGACCGCAATTTCGTCACGCTGAAGATCGAAACGGATCAGGGCCTGCACGGCATCGGCGACGCCACGGTGAACGGCCGTGAGAAGGCCGTTGTCGCCTATCTGGAAGAACACGTGATCCCGACGCTGATCGGGCGCGACGCTGCGCAGATCGAGGACACTTGGCAATATCTCTATCGCGGCGCCTATTGGCGGCGCGGCCCGATTACGATGGCGGCGATTTCCGCGGTCGATCTTGCGCTCTGGGACATCAAGGGCAAGGCGGCCGATATGCCGCTCTACCAATTGCTCGGCGGCGCCTCGCGTAACAACGTGATGATCTATTCGCACGCGCAAGGCCTGACGATCGACGAGGCCGTCGATGCGGTTGCCGCCAAGAAGGAGCAAGGCTTCGTCGCCATCCGCGCGCAGGTCGGCGTGCCCGGCCTTCCGCCGATCTACGGCGTCGGCGGTCGCTCCAATCAGGGCAACGGGCGGCATGGTGCAAGCGCTGCCGCACGAAGAGACCTGGTCGACCTCAAAATATCTGGTCCACATCCCAAAACTGTTCGCCAAACTGCGCGACACGTTCGGCGACGATCTGCATCTCCTGCACGACGCGCATCATCGCCTCACGCCGATCGAGGCGGCGCGGCTGGGCAAGGATCTTGGAGCCGTTTCGTTTGTTCTGGCTCGAGGATCCCGTTCCCGCGGAGCTGCAGGAAGGTTATCGTCTGATCCGCCAGCACACGACGACGCCGATCGCGCTCGGCGAAGTGTTCAACACGATCTGGGATGCGCGGCTTGGTGATCGAGGAGCAGCTCATCGACTATATCCGCACCACCTCCGTGCACGCCGGCGGCGTCACCGGGCTGCGGCGCATCATGGACTTTGCATCGCTCTATCATGTTCGCACCGGCTGCCACGGCGCGATGGATATCGGGCCGGCGGCCATGGCTGCGAACCTGCATCTGGGCTCTGGGCGCCGAATTTCGGCATCCAGGAATATTCGGGCTACACCGAGGCGACGCACGAGGTGTTTCCGCATGCCTTCTCGCAGACGGGCGGCTTCATGCATCCAGGCGAGGCGCCGGGGCTCGGCGTCGACATCGACGAGAAGCTGGCCGCCAAATATCCTTACGAGCGCGCCTATCTGCCGGTGAACCGGTTGGAGGACGGAACGATGTGGAACTGGTGAGATGAGTTCCGACTCCGTCGCTACTCACACGCCGGACATAGCCCGGCCGCCGACCGATCATCGTGCGGGCGCTGCAGGCGCTCGGGTCGGCGACGGCCTGCGCAACGCTGCATAACCTCGGCGTGCGCGACACGTTCATGCAGGGGCCCGATCGCCTGGATCGAAGGGCCAGAGTCTTGCCGGTCCCGCGCTGACGCTGCAATTCATGCCGATGCGCCAAGATCTCTACGGCGAAGGCGAATACAACGACGTCGAGAAGCAGCTGCATCGCCACGTGCTCTATCACACGCAGCCTGGCGACATCGTCGTGGTCGACGCGCGCGGCGACATGCGCTCGGGCATCTTCGGCGAGATGATGATGACCTATTTTAAGGGGCGCGGCGGCGCGGGGGTCGTGATTGACGGCTGCCTGCGCGACTATCCGCATGTGCAGACGCTCGGCCTCGGGCTGTGGTTGCGCGGCGTCACGCCGAACTTCCACGCCCAGACAAACATCATGCCGTTCGCTGTCAATGTTCCCATCGCCTGCGGCGGCGTCACGGTGATGCCGGGCGACATCATCGTCGCCGATGACGACGGCGCCTGCGTGATTCCCGTCGCATTGGCGGCAAAGGTGATCGAGCACGCAGCGGATGCACCACGATTGGGAAGATTTTTCACGAGAGATGCTGGCCAAGGGCGGTTCGTTGCAAAAATATTACCCGCTGTCGGAAGCCGCGCGACCGGAGTACGAGGAATGGCGGAAGGATCATCCGCTGCCACAAGACTGAACGAATCACCGCGGAATATATTCGGAGAACCAAAGTGAAAGCGGAAGTTGTCGTCTCTTCGCAGGCCGCACATGGCGAGGGCGTATTCTGGTCGGCGGAGCACCAGCTTCTCTATTGGACAGACATGTTCGGGCAATGCGTTTGGACCTATGCGCCGGACCGTGACGAGGCAAACAGGTGGGCGACGCCTGGTAAGGTCTGCTGTTTTTCCACGCGACTTGGCCGCCCGTGGAACGAAGTGGTGGCTGCGTTTTCCGACGGCTTCGCCTTCGTCGATCTTTTGACAGGCGAACGCAAAGACATCGCCAAAGTCGGCGCTGACATCCCCGGCCATCGTCTCAACGATGGTCGCACCGACCGGCAGGGACGATTTCTGGCGGGCGGGATGGACGAGAAGACCTTCAAACCTTGCTCTTCAGTATGGCGGCTTGATCCGGATCTTCGCGTCGAGGAACTGTTCACGGGAGTGGGCATCGCCAACGGCGCGTGTTTTTCCCCTGACGGCCGAACGTATTATTTCGCTGACAGCCTGGTTGGTGAGATCGAGGCGTTCAACTATGACACCGAGACCGGGCGGGTGAGCGGTCGTCGTACAATCGCGCGGGCCGCGGCGCCCGGTGTTCCCGACGGCTCGTGCGTCGACGCGGAGGGTTTTGTCTGGAACGCGATGTGGGAGGGTTACCGAGTGGCGCGCTACGCGCCTGACGGCCGGCTCGACCGCACGATTGACGTGCCAGTTCGCAAGCCGAGTTGCTGCGCCTTCGGCGGCCGCGATCTCGCGACGCTCTATATTATCACGTCGCGCTCCGACGAAAGCGCGGAAGATCTCGCCGCGCGGCCGACGAGCGGCGATCTGTTTGCTGTGCGGCCCGGCGTTGTCGGATTGGCGGATGCGCCCTTCGCGGGTTGAACGGTGGCGTGCAACGAACGCGGCCTAAAGCGAGGCCAGCTGGTCGCGGACGGTCTTCAATATCTCATCGGATAGCGCGGGATCATCCACCGCGCGAGCCAACACCAGCGCGCCGACGGCCGCAGACAGCAGATGGATCGCATTCGGGCGTGCGTCGGCTTTGCGGCTCCATCGAAATCGATCAACCATCCGCTCGATCGAGCGTTTCACCTGCTGCGTGAACGTGCCGCGCGCCGCAGAACTACGGGCCACCTCCGGCCCCAAAGCCGCAATAGCGCAGCCCGATCCCGGGTGGTCGCGATGCGCCGCGCTCAAATAGCTCTTGAGAAATGCCCCTTTCGGATCACTCGCGTTCGCCGTCAACTTGTAGATCTTGCGCTCCGACTGAGCAAACGCCTGCTCTACGGCTTCAGCCTCCAGCGCATCCTTGGATGCAAAATGTGCATAAAAAGAGCCGTGCGTGAGCCCGGCCGCCTTCATAATGTCGGCCACCCCCGCTCCGTCGAAACCGCGTTCGCGAAATAGCCGCGCGGCCTGCGTCAGTATCTTCTCATGCTTCTCGGCCGTCTCGCTGGCGGGATAGCGCATTGTTGCGGCCTTTCTAACGGCGGATCATAAAATATCGATGCCCCCCTTGACGGGATATATGTCGATCATCATGTTTGCGCAAGTCTGATGGCCATCATAGATGGTCAGGCAAAGACAGGAGCAGATTATGAAGATTGCGGGATCGATCGCCTTGGTGACGGGCGCCAACCGGGGCCTCGGCCTCGCCTTCGCCAAGGCGCTTCTGGAGAGAGGCGCAGCGAAGGTCTACGCTGCCGCCCGCGATCCGGGCGCGGTCAAGCTGAAGGGCGTGACGCCGCTAAAGCTTGATGTCACCAACGACGAAGACGCAGCCGCCGCGGCATTGGCCGCCGGCGATGTCAACCTCCTGATCAATAACGCCGGCATCGCAAGACCCGGCGGCTTTCTCGCCGACGGGGCTATCGAAGCGGCGCGCGAGCAGTTCGAGACGAACTTCGTTGGGCCGCTGCGGCTGGCGCGCGCATTTGCGCCCGTGCTGGCGAAGAACGGCGGCGGCGCGATCCTGAACGTGCTGTCGGTCGCGAGCTGGATGAGCGGTCCCTTTCTGGCGACCTACGGGGCTTCAAAATCGGCCGCCTGGGCGTTGACAAACGGCCTGCGCATCGAACTCGCTGATAAGGGCGTTCAGGTCTTGGGATTGCATGCGGGGTTCATTGATACAGACCTTACGCAAGGCATCGATGCGCCGAAAAGCTCGCCGGAGGATATCGTTCGCGCCGCGCTTGATGGGCTAGAGCGCGGTGAACGCCAGGTTTTGGCCGACGAAGTCAGCCAGCTCGCGCATCGTGGCCTTTCCGCGAATCCGCCGGCCTATTTCCATAGCGCCAGCGAAATCAGGTCGAGTGCAGAAAAATCGGCGGCCTAGGCGCGAGCGTGATTGTTTGACCGCATGCCGAGGGAAGCCTTCCCTGGCCCGTTTCGCCGCGAGCCACATCGTTATCTACTGGCTCGCGAGCGGATAAGCATACGAGTAGAAATAGGAGACCCCTGTGGACGTCATAAGAAACAACGCCGCGGGGTTGGACGGGCTTGCGCAGCTCAAATCACTGATGGAAGCTGGCGTCCAACCGCCTATTGGCGGCACGCTCGGTTTCTCACTGGTGGAGATTGAGAGAGGCCGTGCGGTATTCAGCGGCGAACCAGGTCGTCACGTCTACAACCCGATTGGCGCCGTACACGGCGGCTATGCAGCGACACTGCTCGACAGCGCATGCGGCTGCGCCGTGCATTCGACGCTCACCGCTTCGCAGGGCTACACGACTTTGGAGCTGAAGATTTCCTATCACCGCCCGCTGAACGATAGCAGCGGGTTGGTCAAAGCCGAAGGGCGCATTCTATCGATCGGGCGCCGCGCCGCCTTCGCCGAAGCCAAATTGACCGATGCGGCGGGCAAGCTCTGCGCCTCGGCGACATCGACTTTACTCATTTTCGATGTAAAGCCTGAGGCCCAATGACGTCGATGAATGGCGGCGTAAATGATTATCCCGCCTAATTGTCTGCGCACCGCCTCGATCAATATTTGTCGGCGATGGGCGCCCGTCGCAATCGAGCCGATCCCGCTTGGGCGACCATTTTACCCTGATTGACAGGCTCGATGTAGATTTCGACGAGGCCGCACTCGGGGGGCGTCGCCTCTGGGCGCCGCGGCAACAGAATGCCAAAGCCGTCGCCCTTGACGAGCCCCTCCGCCAAGATGCATGAGACGAGGGTACGCGACGCGATCCTCGAAAACGCAGAAATCCGCGAGGGCGGGCGCGTGATGCGGCCCTAGCATTTGTTCGAAGTGAACTCCTCAGCGGAATCCAAAGCGCCTTACGACGATTATAAGCTAGCTGGGGAAATCGCGCCCGATGATGAGGCGCGACCGTTCAACGAAGATCATTGCCCACTTGTGATATAGCGCAGGTCAGCGTTCGGGAAGAGACGGATCGGGATGCCGGTATTCGAAAGCAGAATTCGCGACGGTCAGGAGTTCGAGCGCAACCGTTCCGCTTTTTCCGGGCTGATTGAGACATTGCGCGAGCGGCAGCGTGAGGTCCTGAAGGGGGGCGGAGAGAAGCTGCAACGTCGCCACCGTGAGCGCGGCAAGATCCCGGTGCGTGAGCGAATTGATCACCTGATTGATCCACTCTCGCCGTTTCTTGAACTGTCGTCTCTCGCCGCTTGGGGTCTCTACAACAACGAGGTTCCCTGCGCTGGCGTGGTGACAGGCGTTGGCGTCGTAGCCGGCGTCCCTTGCATGGTCATCGCGAACGACGCCACCGTGAAGGGCGGTTCGTTCTTCCATGAGACGGTGAAGAAACACCTGCGCGCACAGGAAATCGCGTTTGAGAACCGTCTACCCTGCGTCTACCTCGTCGACTGCGGCGGCGCTTATCTGCCTGAACAGGACCGCGTGTTTCCTGATCGCGACCATTTCGGCGGCGCGTTTTTCCAGCAGTGTCGTATGTCCGCGGCGGGATTGCCGCAGATCTCCGCCGTGTTTGGCGGCTGCACCGCCGGCGGGGCCTACATTCCCGCTCTGTCCGACGAAGTCGTGATGGTGCGTGGCACCGGCCGCATACATCTCGGCGGCCCTCCGATTGTCAAAGCGGCGATCAACGAGATCGTCGATGGTGAAACGCTGGGCGGCGCCGAGATGCACTCCACTATATCAGGCGTCTCCGACTATCTCGCCGAGACCGAATTGGAGGCCATCGCCAAGGTGCGCGACATCGTCGCCGCGCTCAATTGGCGTGAGCAGCGCCGTACGACGAGGCGCGAGCCGCGCGAGCCGCTGTACGACGCCAAACAACTAGATGGCGTGGTCGGCGTGGATCTCAAGCAGCCCTACGATGTGCGCGAAGTGATCGCCCGTATGGTTGACGGCAGCGAGTTCCAGGAATTCAAGCCGGCTTACGGCTCGACCTTGGTCTGCGGCTTCGCTTGGATCCACGGCGAGCCTGTAGGCATCCTCGCCAACAACGGGGTCCTCTTTTCCGAGTCGGCAGTGAAGGGCGCGCATTTTATTGAATTGTGCGATCAGCGCCGGACACCAATCGTGTTCCTGCAAAACATCACCGGATTCATGGTGGGTACGGAGGCGGAGCGCGGCGGCATCGCCAAACACTCGGCAAAGCTGGTGTATGCGGTGTCCAATGCGCGCGTGCCGCGCTACACGGTGATCATCGGCGGCTCCTACGGCGCGGGCAACTACGGCATGTGTGGGCGCGGCTTCCAACCAAGGTTTCTATTCGCCTGGCCGAACGCGCGGATCGCCACGATGAGCGCCGACGTCGCCGCGACCGTGGTCACAGACCTGCGCCGCGCCAGCCTCACGCGCGGCGCCGCGGACGAGACGGAAATCGCGCGGGTCGATCGCGAAACGCGGTCCCAGTTCGAGGAGCAGAGCACGCCCTATTACGCAACCGCGCGTCTATGGGACGATGGAATCATCGAGCCCTGGCAGACCCGCGACGTGCTTGGTTTGTGTCTCGCGCTGGCCTCGCGCGAAATCGATCTGCCCGAACATCGACCGGTCTACAGGATGTGATGCGATGATCGGCTCGTTGCTCGTCGCCAACCGCGGCGAAATCGCTGTGCGCATCATGCGCACCTGCGCCCGACTTGGCATCCGCACCGTAGCCGTCTACTCCGATGCCGATCGGGACTCGCGTCACGTTGCCGTCGCCGATGAGGCCATCCGTATTGGCCCGGCCCCCGCGCGGGAAAGTTATCTAAGGGCCGACGCCATCATGGAAGCGGCCCTCCGCTCGGGCGTCGACGCCATCCATCCGGGCTACGGCTTTCTCTCGGAGAAGCCGGATTTGCCGCGTCTCTGCGTCGAGGCGGATCGCATCTTCGTCGGGCCTTCGGCCGAGTGTATTGCGGCGATGGGCCCAAAGATCGGCTCGAAGTTGATTGCTGCGCGCGCCGGTGTGGCCAGCGTGCCGGGATATCTCGGCGACGATCAATCATTTGGCCGCCTTACCGAGGAGGCGCGGCGCGTCGGTTTTCCTCTGATGATCAAGGCTTCCGCGGGGGGCGGAGGCAAGGGGATGCGGCGGGTGTTCGAGGCTTCCGAACTGGGCCTCGCGCTCGACCTGGCGCGACGTGAGGCGGAGGCGGCTTTCGGCGATCCGGCTTTGTTGATCGAGAAGCTGGTGCTGCGGCCAAGACATCTCGAAGTGCAGATCGCCGGCGATAAACATGGCGAGGTCGTGCACCTGTTCGAGCGCGATTGCTCGGTTCAACGCAATAACCAAAAGGTGCTGGAGGAAGCGCCGGCGCCGAACCTCCACGCGGATATCCGCGCCAAGTTGCACGATCGCGCCGTTACGCTGGCGCGCGCGATCAACTACGACAATCTCGGCACTGTCGAGTTTATCCTCGAAGAGGGCGGCGACGATCCCTGGTTCCTGGAGATGAACACGCGCCTACAGGTCGAGCATCCCGTCACCGAAGCGATCACCGGCTTCGACCTCGTCGAATGGCAGATTAGGATCGCATCCGGAGAACCTTTGCCGGCCTCCCAGGATCAGATACGCGTGACCGGGCACGCGATCGAAGCCAGGATTACGGCCGAGCGCGCGGACCAGAACTTTAGACCCGATGCAGGGCGCATCTTCGAATACCGCGAGCCGCCGACGATCCGCATGGACAGTGGCGTGTCGGCGGGATCAGAGATCACGTTGTTCTATGATTCCCTGCTGGCGAAAGCGATCGCCGCGGGCGGCACGCGCGAGATCGCGCGCGCTCGGCTTGTCGCCGGCCTTCGCAAGTTCGCGATATTTGGGCCGGCGACGACAATCCCCTTCCTGGTTGATGCACTGGAAAATCCGGTCTTCGCCTCTGGGCAGGCCACCACAGGTTTCATTGAGCAGGCGTTTCCGCGAGGTTGGACGCCTGCCCGACATCACGCCCGCTCGCCAGAGCGTCCGCGGCGTTGCTCGCGCTGGCCGAGCCGCCGGCGGATGAGCGAGCCTCGTCCGCGTGGACGCGCCTGCGGGGATTTCGGGTTCTCGCGCCCGCCGGCGGCGCTGCCGAAGCGCGAGTCGTCACGACCGAGGGCAACGAGACGACGCGCGTCACGGTGCGAGCGCAAGACGGGGATCGCCGCCTTGTCATCGACTCGCAGGGCGAGATGGTGATCGGCCTCCGCGTCGACGGCCACCGCGTCGAGATTGAGATAGAGGGCCGCGTCACCAACGGAGTTTTTGCACGCTCCACAGGTCGCGTGCAGGTGAACCTCGATGGCGAAGTCTATGACATCCGAGTCGAACCGGAGGTGGCCGTTGCAGCTGGGGCGAAAGCGCCTGGCGCAGGATCGGGAGCGGTGCTCGCGCCTATGCCGGGCGTCGTGGCGGAGGTTAAGGTCGCGGTCGGCGACAGGGTCGAGGCCGGTCAAGTTGTCGTCGTGCTCGAATCAATGAAGCTGTTCACGTCGCTGTCAGCGGCAATCGCCGGCGCGGTGTCCGACATGGCGTGCAGGCCGGGTGAAACCGTGCAAGCCGGCAAACGTCTGGTGATGATCGAACCGCAGACGACGTCATGATCGGCCGTCTCACGGCGGCGGCCGGGCGCTCGCATCGGGAACGTCGCGTTCGACGCCGCAAAGACGCCGACGCGGCGGGTCTTGTTAGGGTCCAATTGGCGAGAGGAGACAGCATATGCCCGGTCTGTATTTTGAGGAATTCGAGGTCGGTCAGGAATTCCATCACGCGTTCAGTCGAACCGTCACCGAGATGGACAACACGATGTTCAGCCTGATGACGATGAACCCACAACCTTTGCATCTTGACGCGCATTTCTCGGAGAACACTGAATTCGGTCAGCGGCTGTTCAACAGTATCTACACTTTGGGCATCATGATCGGAATGAGCGTCTATGACACAACGCTGGGCACGACGATCGGCAATCTTGGCATGACTGAAGTTAAGTTTCCAAAGCCGGTATTCCATGGCGATACTTTGAAGGCGCACACTAAAATCATCTCGAAACGGTTGAGCAAATCGCGCCCCACTCAGGGTATCGTGGAGTTCGAGCACACTGCGACCAACCAGAAGGGCGACGTGGTGGCGACCTGTCGACGCACCGGTCTGATCCACTGCAAGCCGGAAGTCTGATGGCGTCGCGACGGATCGCCGCGACATCCCATTGACAGCAGGGCCATTCTATTTGAGCTATATGTGGCTTCCCTCGGGGCGCGCCGCGAACGATCTCAGGAACGCAAATGGACAGGCCGACTTTTCTGGAAACATATCTGAAACTACGGACGCACACTCGCCGTTCTTCACGTCGGAACATGAAATGTTGCGCGAGCAGCTGCGGCGCTTCGTCGAAACGGAAGTCAGGCCCCACGGCGAGAGCTGGGAAGCGCAAGGGTATGTTCCCCGCGACGTGCTGCGCCGCATGGGCGCCCTTGGCTTCTTCGGCATCCGCTATCCGGAGACTTACGGCGGCTCGGAAATGGATACGATGGGGAGCGTTATCCTCGCCGAGGAGCTTGGGCGATCGACGTTCTCTGGAGTTGCGATCACGGCCCTGGTTCATACCGATATGGCCTCTGTGCACGTGTTCAACGCGGGGAGCGAGGCGCAGAAGACCAAATGGATGCGTAGGATTGTCGCCGGCGAAGCCATCTGCGCCGTTGCGGTGACGGAGCCCGACGCCGGTTCGGACGTCAAGGCGATCCGCACCACCGCACGCGAGCAGGACGGCGGCTTCGTGTTGAACGGCGCGAAGATGTTCATCACCAATGGCGTCCATGCCGACCTCTATTGCGTCGCCGCCAAGACAGGCGGCGTTGGCGGCGGCAGCAAAGCTGTGACGATGTTCCTGGTTGAGAAGGGGACGCCGGGGTTCCGGGTTGGCCGCGCGTTAGACAAACATGGTTGGCGCTCCTCGGATACGGCTGAGCTATTGTTCGAGGATTGCTTCGTGCCGAGCGACGCCGTCCTCGGTGAGGTAGGGCGCGGCTTCTACGCCATCATGCGGAACTTTCAGAACGAGCGAATTGTGATCGCGGCGATGGCGATGGGGGAAGCGCAGGCGGCGCTCGACTTGACGATCGACTACGTAAAGACGCGCAAGGCGTTCGGCGCCCATTTGTGGGACAAACAAGCCATTCGGCAACGGCTGGCGGAGCGAGCGGCGGAGGTCGAGGCGGGCCGCCAACTGGTCTATTCGGTCGCGTGGCGCGACGCGCGCGGGCACGACGTCACACGCGAAGTGTCCATGGCGAAGGCTTACTGTGGCGAACTGGTCAACGCGGTGATGTATGATTGCGTGCAGTTCCACGGCGGCATGGGTTTTATGCGCGGCAGCGTGATTGAACGCATGGCGCGCGACGCGCGGGTGCAGGCGATCGGCGGCGGCGCGACCGAGGTGATGCTGGAGGAAGTCGCCAAGCGGCTTTAGAGCGTTCCGTCATTGCGAGGAGCGAAGCGACGCGGCAATCCATGGCGCCGCCGCAGCCGCTCTATCCGGCATATCGTCGATCACACGCTGGATTGCTTCGCTTCGCTCGCAATGACGATTCGAACCAGGATTATCGCGCCGCAGCTATCGCGTGAAAGAAACTGCCGGATACGTTTCCGCGCCGCGACCCGACCAACTGCGGTGGACCGCCGTAGGCGTCGCTGGCCGTGGCGAAGGCGGGGTCCGCTCCGGTCGCTACTAACGTCGCGTAGTGAAATTCGTGACCAAGCAGCAAGTCACCGCGGCGCCCCAGCAGGCAATCCTCGCTTATGGAGACTTTTCTGTAACCAAGGGTTAGCTTTCGCTTGGCGAAGCTAGTCTCGACAGACAACAGGCCCGCCATGGCGTGAGCTTGGCCGTCGGCGTCAATCAGGCTGCGGCCGAGCGTCATGTAGCCCCCGCATTCGCCGTGAACTGGCCTCGTTTCCGCGAAGGAGCGAACGCCGTCGAGAAATCGGTAAGAGGCTGCAAGCCGGCCCGCATGCAATTCGGGATAGCCTCCAGGCAACCAGCAGACATCGGCCTCGGTTGGCGGCGGCTCGTTGGCGAGCGGAGAAAAAAATTGAATCTCGGCGCCGCGCGAACGCCAACTCATGAGCAGATGCGGGTATATGAACGAGAAAGCCGCATCCCTGGCAACGGCGATCCGCTGACCGGGCGGCGGAATCGATGCAGCGTCGCCGGGTGCGGAATGCAGGGGTCCAGCTAACGCCTGAACGGCCTCAATGTCGACGTGTTGACTGATGAAGCCGGACAAATCTCTGAGAAGCGCGTCGAGATTTGAAGTCTCCTCGGCTTGCACCAGGCCGAGGTGGCGTTCGGGAAGCGAGATGTCGGGGTTTCGCGGCAAGGCGCCGACGACGGAAACCCCAAGCGCCTCGATGGCGTCCCCGGCAAGCCGTCGATGCCGCTCGCTGCCAACTTTGTTGAGCACGACGCCTGCGATCTTCATCCGCGGATCGTAAAGCGCGCAGCCCTTCACAATAGCGGCAGCCGACTGCGCTTGTCCGGATACGTCGACAACCAAGAGCACGGGCAATTTGAGCGCTGCAGCGAGATCCGCAGATGAGCCGCTCCGCCCCGACTCGGCGGGGACGCCATCAAACAGGCCCATCGAGCCCTCGGCGATGAAAAAATCGCTGTTGTCGCAAATCGAGCGGGCGAGGCCGTGAACGAGTGAGTTGGACATCGCCCAGGTGTCGAGATTGACGCTCGGCCGGCGCGTGGCTGCGGCGTGAAAGGCGGTGTCGATATAATCGGGTCCGGACTTCGCGCTCACTACGCGTTCGCCGCGATCAGCCAACGCGCGCATAAGTCCGAGCGCGAGCGTTGTCTTGCCGCTGCCGGAGCGAGGCGCAGCGATCATCAACCCACGCACGGCGAGGCTCAACGCGGCGCGCCTTCGGGTTGGCCGCGGAATCGGCGGCGATAGTCGGGGTCGTAGAGCGCGCTCTCTCGGAAATCTTCGCTCTCAAGCACCGCGCCGACAAATATGAGCGCGGTTCGCTCCAAAGGCGCCTCGGCGACACGTGCAACTATGTTTGAGAGAGTACCAGTTACGACACGCTGATCCGGCCAGCTTGCGCGATAGACAATGGCGACGGGGCCGTCGAGGCCGTAGTGAGGTATCAGCTCTTCCACAACAGACGAAAGCGCGTGAATTGAGAGATGAATTGCCAGCGTCGCCTTTGTGCGGGCAAAGGCGGACAACATCTCTGTCTCAGGCATCGACGAAGCCCGGCCGTTCGTGCGCGTGAGCACGACGGACTGGGCAACTTCAGGCAGCGTCAGTTCGCGTCCCAGCGCCGCTGAGGCGGCCGCGAAAGCCGGCACGCCAGGCGTTATGTCGAAGGGTATGCCGAGCTGCCGCAGACGACGTAACTGTTCACCCATCGCGCTCCAGATCGAGAGATCGCCGGAGTGAAGCCGCGCAACGTCCTGGCCTGCCTCGTGCGCGCGCTGCATCTCGGCGATGATCTCTTCGAGAGACATCGGCGCGGTGTCGATGACGCGCGCGCCGTCTGAACACCAATCGAGCAGCTCTCGCGGCACCAAAGACCCGGCAAACAGACACACGGGGCAGCGCGCCAACAAATCTCGTCCGCGGACGGTTATGAGATCAGGCGCGCCCGGACCAGCGCCGATGAAATGAATGGTCATCCCTCAGCTTCCTCCACGAGGGCGATGGCGCAAGACACATCTCCGGAGCTGTGTTTGGACACGAGCAGTCTGGCGCGAGCGCCCGCGCCGCACAAAGCCGCGGCTTCGGCGACGCTCCCCACCCCGGTGAGTTCTGCAACCCTTTTCGAAGGCGATGCAATACGGGCTTCCACGCCTTTGAGTGCATCGTCCTCGTGGAAATGAAGCGCCAGCGTCAAGCGCGCAGCGGCTTCCCGGAGGCCCGCTTCTGCGAGCTTCCGCGCACTGGTGTGCAATCCGACGAGCTGCACCGGAACGGGCGCTAGCGCGAGCGTTTCCTGAGCCGCTGCAATCACCGCTTCGGCAGTCACACCTAACCTGCATCCGAGGCCCATGACGGCGAGCGAGCTCACGTCTTCACCACCTTCCATTGCACGACGGGCATGGCGGGGCGAAAGCCGTGGAAACGCCCGACAGCATCGGCGCGCGCGAACTGCGCCTGCACCAAACTTCCGCCAAGCGTCCCGTAACGGCGGATCGCTTCCGCCTGGCTCTCGATCGTCACCGCGTTGAGCACGAGGCGACCGCCCGCGCGCAGCGCCGCCCAGCAGGTTTCGAAAACCCCGGGCTCGTTGAAGCCGCCACCGATGAAAACGGCGTCAGGCGTTGAGAGACTTGATAGAACTTCGGGCGCGCGGCCCTCGACCACGTTGAGATGCGAAACGCCGAGAGTCGCGGCGTTGCGACGTATGCGCGCGCAGCGCTCCTCGTTCCGCTCGACCGCGCTCGCTTTCATGGAGGGGTCCGTTAGCAACCATTCGATCGCGATCGACCCTGATCCGGCGCCAACGTCCCACAGCGTTTGGCGCGGCCTCGGCGCTAGCGCCGATAGAGTAAGTGCACGCATCTCGCTTTTGGTGAGTTGCCCGTCGTTCTCGAACCAGGCGTCGGGCAGGCCGGCGGCCCTCGGCGGGACCTGCCGCGGTTCCGTGGCGGCGACCTCAACCGCGATTGTGTTCAGGGGATCTACTTCTTCGAAATCAAACGCCGCTGCCTCCGTTTGGCGAAGGCGTTCGCGGCTCCCGCCCATCGCCTCGCAGACGGTGATGGCGCTCGCCCCTAACCCTTTCTCGACGAGCAACCGCGCGAGTTTCGCGGGCGTTTCACCATCCCAAGACAAAGCGAGGATGCGGGCGCCAGGCTGCAGGGCGGGGATGGCGCGGTCGAGCGCGCGGCCGTGCAGCGAAAGCAGCGCGCAATCCTGTAGCGGCCAGCCAAGCCGGGAAGCGGCGAGGCTGAAAGCCGAGGGTTGCGGATGACAGTTCATCTCCGCGCTCGGGACGATTTGCGGCGAGCAGCGAGCCGACGCCGAAAAAGAACGGGTCGCCTGACGCGAGGACGCAGACGGGTTGGCCGCGTCTGGCGAGGATCTTCGGAAAGGCCTCCTGGAGCGGTGAAGGCCACGCCATCTGCTCGCCTTCCGTCGAACCGATCAACCGCAGATGACGCGCGCCGCCGACGATCAGCGAGGCTTGCGAGATGAGCCGCGCTGCGGCAGGGGATAGTCCGTCAAGTCCGTCTTCGCCTAGCCCGATGACGGACAGCCACGGATCGCGGCTCATAGGCGCAAGCTCGACGGGGACAAACGATGCGGCTTCTCCTCCTGGGAGGCTCCACTGAGGCGAACCGGCTGGCTCGCCGCCTGTCGGGACATCCGCGCATCAAGGCGACCTTGTCGCTCGCGGGTCGAACGGCAAATCCTGCTGCGACGACGCTCCCGACACGCGTCGGCGGCTTCGGCGGAAGTGAGGGTCTGTCGCTTTATCTGAGGGAGGAGCGCATCGATGCGGTCGTAGATGCGACCCATCCCTTCGCGGCGCAAATGTCTGCGAATGCGATGGCGGCTTGCGCGAGCGCGCGCGTTCCCCTTGCATTGTTCACACGGCCGCCTTGGAAAGCTCAGTTCGGCGACGCCTGGATCGAGGTAAGCAACGGCGTGGAAGCCGCCGTGGCTCTGGGCCCGTCGCCGAAGCGGGTCTTTCTCACCGTCGGACGCCAGCAACTCGCCGCGTTTCAAAGCGCGCCCCACCAGTTCTTGGTGAGGACGATTGATCCCCCCTCGCCTGAGCTTCTCCCCAAATTCGCTGAAATCCTGCTGGCGAAGGGACCATTCACCGTTGCCGAGGAGATCGACCTGATGCGGCGCTACGCAATCGAAATCCTCGTCAGCAAGAATTCCGGCGGCGGCGCGACAGCAGCCAAGATCGAAGCCGCACGCAGCCTCGGCTTGCCGGTCGTCATGATCCAGCGCCCGCCTGTCCGGGGCGAGATCGTATTCTACGATGTCGAAGACGTGCTGGGCTGGATCGAATCTCACCTCGCCTCTCCGTAGCGGCGAGGGGTCAGGACCCAAGGGTCTCGTCCGGGGCGTTCAACCAAGCATGTGTTTGATGCGCCGATCAACACCAGCGTGCTCATGTCGGCCGCGGAAGGATCTGCTTGTTTCAGCGTGGTGATGATCACGCGCTCGTCGGCTCGTCCGACGGCCTTGGCGAACACGACGAGAGTGTCGCCGCCGCGCCACTCTCTGAGCAATCGGAAGGCCTCGTGGATCTTTTCCGGGCGTGCGACGGACGCGGGATTGTAGAGGGCGAGCACGAAATCTCCCTCGCTGGCGGCGCGCAGGCGACGCACGATCAGCGACCAGGGTTTCAAGTTGTCTGATAGCGAGATCGCGCAGAAATCGCCGCCGAGCGGAGCGCCAACGCGTGCGGCCGCGGCGTGCATGGCGCTGATGCCGGGGAGAATCTCGATGTCGAGGTGGCGCCATTCGCTGGGGCCGGCCGCTACAGCTTCGAAAACCGCGGCGGCCATCGCGAACACGCCCGGATCTCCGCCCGAAACAATCGCCACCCGCCGCCCGCTCTGGGCGAGCGTGAGCGCGTGTCGGGCGCGGTCGAGTTCAACCCTGTTGTCGCTTGCGTGCACGACGACATTCGCCGGTATTGGCGCCCGCTCAACATAGGCCGCGTATCCGACAAGGTCGGAGATTGTCGACAGCGCGTCCGTCGCTTCGTGCGAAAGCCAGCAGGCAGGGCCGGGGCCGAGCCCGATGACCTTGAGATAGCCCTCGCTCAAGGTCGACGTCCCTGACCAGGAAGCAGGACGAGCGAGAAATAGGGCGCGTCGCCTGCGAATTCCGACAACGGAACGACTTTCTCATTCTCCATTGTTCCGCGCTCGATGTAGATCGCACGATTGATGACACCCGCCTCCTCGAATGCCGCTTTCACCTTGGCGAAGTTGCGCCCGAGCTTGATCACGACCGCTGCGTCACAGGCCTTGAGACGAGCAACGAGATCGCCGAAGGCCAGTGTTCCCGGCAACACCGTCATGACGTCGTCGCCCCATGTCATGGGCGCGCAAGCGGCGGCGGAACAACCAGCCATGCCCGTAACGCCGGGAATGATTTGGGTTTCGAAGCGCGGCCGAAGCCGAACAAACAAATGCATGAACGACCCGTAGAAGAGAGGATCGCCCTCTGACAGCAGAGCAACGTCGAGGCCGCGCTCGAGTTTTTCCGCCAGCCGCTCGGCGGCGTCTTCATAGAAGGCCGACAACGCCGATTTGTAGTCGGGATGATCGAACGCGATTTCCGTCGTTACGGGATAGTAGAGCGGCATCTCCTCACAGGTCGCGGGAAGCCAACGGTCGACGATCATCCGCGCATTGCCGCGGCGACCGGCTTTCGCGAAATAGGCGATGATGGGAGTCTCCGCGATCAGGCGAGCGGCCTTGATTGTGAGAAGCTCGGGATCGCCCGGCCCCAAGCCGACGCCATAGAGACGACCCGCCACGCTCACTCCTTCGCGCTCGCCAACGCGTTTACGCACGCCGCGGCGATCGCGCTCCCGCCGCGCCGTCCCTTGACTACAATGTACGGCGCGCGCGCAAAAGCGATGAGGGCGTCCTTGGACTCGGCCGCGCCGACGAAACCGACGGGCATTCCGATCACGCACGCAGGCGGCGGCTGCGCCGCGATCCAGCAGCTCCAACAAGCGGAACAGCGCGGTCGGGGCGTTGCCGATGGCGACCACCGCGCCGGCAAGACGATCGCGCCAAAGATCAATCGCCGCGGCCGATCGGGTTGTTTGTTGCGACGCGGCGAGACGCGAGGTCTCGGGGTCGGACAAAGTGCAGATGACTTCGTTGTTCGCCGGCAGTCGCGCTCGGGTCACGCCATGCGCGACCATCTGAGAGTCGCAGAGGATGGGTCGACCCTTCTGCAGCGCCTCGATCCCCGCCTTCGCCGCGCCGGGCGAAAAAACGATGTCGGCGGCAAGGTCCGGCGTTCCACACGCATGTATGGCTCGCACGGCGACCCGCTCCTCTTCCGCGCTAAAACGCGTGAGATCCGCCTCGGCGCGGATGATCGCGAAGGATCGTTGGTAAATCTCGTCGCCGTTTTTGATGTAGTCGAAACCGCTCATCGCATCTTCGTTTCCGCCGACGGCCGAAGCCGGCGCGCCAGTTCCCCCATGAGCCCTTCGCGGTCAAGGCCTGAAAGCGCCGGCGCGGCGTCGGCCTTGCCGCCTAGCACGAGATCGAAGCGGCCGCCGTTGCCGACGATCGTAATCGGCGCCGCGCGCGGATAGGCGCACCCTTTCGCGCAGCCGGAAACGTGCAGGGTGGGCCCCGCGTCGGCGGCCAAGGGCGCCAGCCAATCCGCGACTTCGCGTGTGGGGATCGAGCCGCTTGTACAATCCGGGGCGCCTGGGCAGGCGGCGACCTTCAGTCGAGGATCGTCGGCATCGAGAATGAAATCAAGATCGCCAAGCCCGTTCCTCAGGGCAGTGGCCCTTTCCGAGGATATGCCGAGAATGACAATTGCGCGCCAAGGCGTGAGGCGTAAGCCGCGCGCTCCGGCCGCCGCGCTTAGCTTCGCCAGGGCGGCAAACGTCTGCGCGCTCGTGCGCCCAAACGGAAGCGCCGCGCCAACGAACCAGCCGCTGGCGGTCTCGTGATAGCCGAGAATGTCGGCGGCGGGTCGCGCTTGCGGCGACGGCTTCGTTTCCGCGAGAGGCAGGCCAAGGCGTTCGGCCAGGGCCTCGACACCGACCTTGCGGACCAGATCGCGAAGACGTCGCGGCGGCGTCTTGCCTTCGCGACTGGCGAGGAATGAAGCGGCCGCAGCGCGCGCTATGGCGACGACGTGACCTGCCGCGAAGGGGCCAAGCGGCCGGTCGTCCGCGCCGGCCAGCCGCACCCAACAAGTCCCGTCTTCGGCCGCCTCGAAGGCGACGTCGGCGCCGCAATCCCCGAGAGGATACGCGCCGGAGTCGATCGAGAAGCCAAACTTGCTGGGAAGCCGCCAGAGCGTCCGGTCCTCGCCGAGCGCGGCCTCCAGAGCGCGCGCGAGCGGGCGCACATCTGGCGCGCCAGGCAGGAAACCGGCGAACGGGGAAACCAGCACATTGCGGACGGCTTCGGCTTCCGTTGACGCGTCGACCAGGCCGCGAGCGGAAAGGCGCTCGATGAGCGGCGCCCAGGTCGCTTCGGAAACGCCGCGGAGTTGCAGATTGCCGCGCCCGGTAAGGTCGATGACGCCATTGCCGTAAGTTTGCGCGCAGTCGGAGATCTCGGCAGCGAGCGCGGGCGAGACCTCCCCGCAGGACAGCCGAAGGCGCACGATGAGGCCAGTCGCCCGAGAGCATCGGGCGCAGGGCGCCGGGACACCAGCCTTTAGCTCTGTCGATCGCGCCTATGCCGCCTCCCGCATGTGGCTCAAGAATTCCTCCACGCTGTTGCGGCGCGAGCGCCAAAGGCCCCGCCGCAACGCCTCATCGAAACGCCTGGCGATCGCCAAAGCCGCCTCGGGATTGGAGGCGCGCAGAAAGTCGCGAACCTCCCTATCCGCGCACACCGCCTCGAACATGAGATCGAATAGCGCATCAGACACGAGATCGGTGGTCGCGGCAAAGAGGAACAGATTGTCGACGCTTTCGGCGATCTCCGCCGCGCCACGATAGCCGTGCCGCATCTGCCCGCGGAGCCATCGGGGATTGGCGGCGCGGCCCCTGAGAGCCCGCGCGATCTCCTGTTGCAGGCTGCGCGTGCGTGGCGCGTTCGGGTTGGTGACGTCGAGATGGTAGATCGACGGCGAGGCGCCGAGCGTCGCCGCGGCGGCGGCGAAGCCGCCTTCGTGCTCCGAGAAAGCATCGGAATCGAGAACGTCTTGACCGGGAAGGTCCTGCACATGGACCAGCGCTTGGGCTTGCGCGACCCTTTCGGTGAACTCCTTGGAGACGTGAACTCCGCTCGCCTTCATACGCGTGGGAGGTCGCGGCCAGATATTCAGCGCCAAGCTCGTCGCGCGTGTCCCAGTCGCCTCCCAGCGCCCGTCGCGCAAGGCCAACGCCGTAGGCGCCCGGCGCGGCGCCGAAAATCCGCGAGACCGAGCCGCCCGCCGCCGACCGCTTCGGCCAGCGGATTGTCCTGTCGTTCGTCCTCGCGCTCTGCGACGGCGCGCCACGGCGGCCTGGAAAAGCGCGATCTGCGCCGGGAAAGACATCGCGAAACAGGCCGGAAATGCGCAGGGTGACGTCTACCCTCGGTCTACCGAGCGAAGCCGGCGGTGAGCACCTCAAACCCGTTAACGCGATGCGACGCCGTGTCCCAGACCGGCCGCGCGCCGAGCAGCGCCATCGCTTGCGCGAGATCTTCGCCGCCGGTGCGCATCGCAGCGCTTCCCCAGAGATCGAATACAACGCGGCGCGGCCAGTCGCCGTGATCTTGAGGATAACGCGCGAGAAATGCGTCCGCGGCCTTCGCTCGCCAGATCCCAGGCCGTGCGGGTCGGGATCGCGCGCGGGTCGACCGAGAACAGGTTGCGGCCGGTAGGCAGAACGTCGAGCCGACCCCGCGCGGGCGCGCCTCCGGGACCGGCGTCGACGCGGCGACCGTCGAGCGCGCGGACCAGCGCTTCCATTTCCGCCGGCGCCGAGCGCGTCAGCAGATCAGCGACCCGCCCTCTTTCATGCGAAGCCGCTTCCGCGATCGAACGGACCGAGGCCTCGCTTCGCTCCGCATCGGGCGCGCGTCCGTAGACGTGCAGCCCATCGCCGATCCGCATATCCTTGATGTCGCAAAGCCAAGCGTCCAGCAGCACCAGCGCCTGTTCGAAGTCGGCGGCTTCGTCCAGTCCGGCTTCGCTGGCGAGCTCCGTAGCCTTCGCCCGATCCAGGATCAGTTCGGCGATGCGGCGCGCGCGCCGCGGATCGAGGCTTTGAGCTTGCGAATATTCGTCGAGCAATCCCTCCAGCTCCGGCGACGGCGCCGTGAGCTTCGGCCGCGATCAGCGGTGGCGTGAGATGGCCGAGAGTCACCGCGGCGACGCGCCGCTTCGCCTGCGTCGCCTCGCCGGGATTGCTGACGATGAACGGATAGATCAGCGGGACCGCTCCGAGCACGGCGCGCGGCGCGCATTCGCTCGAGAGAGCAACCGCCTTGCCTGGCAGCCATTCGAGCGTTCCGTGCGCGCCGCAATGAACGATGGCGTGGACCCGCTCGATCTCGCGCAGCCAAAGATAGAAGGCGACATAGCCGTGACGGGGCGGCAGCGTCGTGTCGTGATAATCGGACTTGCGATGATCGCGGGAACCCCGGTCCGGTTGAAGCGCGACCAGAATTGAGCCGAATCGGGCGAAGGCGAAACGAAATCTCCCATCAGCAAAGTCGGGATCGCTTTCGGGCTCGCCCCAGCGCTCGCGCAGCGAATTGGCAAAGGCCGGCGATAGGGTCGCCAACCCTTCCAGATAGCGAGCCAGTGTCAGGCCCGTATCTGAAAGCACGGAAACACGGCCGGGCAAATCGGTAGCCGTCGCGAGATCGCCGACATCGTAACCCACATCTTGCAATCGCCCCGCGATCTCCGAGACGGACGCGAACGTATCGAGGCCGACGGCATAGCCGGCGCGCCCTCCCTTGGCGGGATAGTCTGAGAGAATGATGGCGAGCCGCTTGCCTTCGTTCTTCGTGCGCCGCAGCCTCGCCCAACTCGACGCTAGCTGTACAGTGAAGTCGACGTTCTCGGCATGAGGTTCGCTGCGCAGCGGCGTATATTCGAGACTGTCGATGCGGGGCGTCTCGGCCTTGAAGGAGATAGCGCCGACGAATAGGCGACCATCGATCTCAGGCAAGGCGACATTCATTGCGAGGTCGGAGGGCGAAAGCCCGCGCATCGCCGTCCGCCACTGTGGCTCCGTGGCGAGGCTGACGCCGATCTGGAAGACGGGCGCGTCGCAGACGTCGAACGGGGTCGAGCCGTCTTCGGCCCGCGCAGAAAATGATGTGGCGTTCAGGATCAGATCTGGTTGAAAGTCGGCCAGAAACGCGCGCAGCGGCGAAGCGGCTTCGGGGTCCTTCAGGCTGGTCGCGAACACCGCGCGAACCTCGAAACCTTCCGTGCGCAAAGCTTCCGCCAAGGCCGCAATAGGCGGCGGTGTCGCCCGCGAGCCAAGCCGCCCGATAAAAAACAACCAACGCACGCGCGGCCCCTGGCGCCGCCAACCGCCGAGCTTCGTAGAACTCGCCGAAGGCCGCCTGCTCTCGCGGTTCGTTGAACGAACAGGCCAACCCCAGCTTAGCGAATGCGTATCTGAGGCACTGTTCCGCGTTTTCTTCGCCACCGGCCTGCATCCACTGCCAAAGCTGTCTGATTTCATCGAGCGGCGCGGTTGACAACGCGTCGAGACGCGGGTCCTCGCGGTGATCGCCTGGAACGAACGCCAACGTGGCGCCTTTGGCGCGCGTAAGGCGGGCAATTTCCTCGCCGCCGTACCGCCAGTAGTCCAACCCGCCGAGCAATCTCACGAATACGAAGCGAGCGTGCGCGACAACTTTTTCGGCATAGAGGTCTACGGAGTAGGGATGCTTGAGATCCGCGAGGCTCGCCAGACGAAGGGAAAGACCTTCAGTCAACTTGGCCGTGGTCGGATCGCTCCGCAGAGTCTCCCAAGCTTTCGCGACAACAGCGAGATCACTGTCCGTGAACGACAGCACAACGATGTCCGCGCGTGACTGATCGAGATCGACGGCCTGGGCCGTTTCATCGAGAGACTTCAGTTCCGTGCGGAGTATGTGCATGTCAGTGAAGGGCCGCCTCGATCGCGGTCCTGTCGAGACCTTTCTGGCCGATCACGACCAACCGCCCGCGTCGCGACTCCTCCGGTCCCCACAGACGATCAAACTGTTGACGAAAGCGCGACCCGACGCCCTGCACCAGCAGCCGCATCGGTTTTCCCGTCACATCGAGGAATCCCTTGACCCGCAGAACATCGTGGCGCGCGGTGACCTCGACCAGGCGCCTGACGAAAGCCTCCTGATCTGCAAGGGCGGGAACCTCGAGACGAACGAGTCGAAATCGTCATGATCGTGTTCCGCCTCGGCATCGTGATGTGAGGGTCGTGAGGCGATATCGTCCTCCGCGCCGGCTTGCAATCCAAGCAACACCTGCGGGTCGACGCGCCCCTCGCGCGTCGAAACAATCTTTATGCTTTTCCGCGCCGCCGCACCGACATCACGATAGACTTTTTCGAGCTCATCCGGCGCCAACAGATCCGTCTTGTTGAGAATGACGATGTCAGCGCAAAGCAATTGATCCTCGTAGACCTCCTCCAAGGGATTGTCGTGATCGACGCTCGGGTCGTTCGCGCGTTGTTCGGCGAGCTTGGCGGCGTCATCCGCGAACCGGCCCTGCGCGACCGCCGCTGCGTCGACAACGGCGACGACGCCGTCGACAGTCAAGCGCGCGCGCACCTCGGGCCAATCGAACGCCTTCAACAGCGGCTTCGGCAGCGCGAGGCCGGAGGTTTCAATCACGATGTGGTCGAGCGAGTTGGATCGCTTCAACAAGGTTTCGATAGCGGGCAGGAAGTCGTCGGCGACTGTGCAGCAGATACAGCCGTTGGCGAGCTCGATGATGTCCTCTTCCGAGCACGAATTCGACGCCGCAGGATTTGAGGATTTCGCCATCGACGCCGACATCGCCGAATTCGTTGATGACCAGCGCGATCCGGCGCCCGCCCGCATGCTCTAGCAAATGCCTGATCATGGTCGTCTTGCCGGCGCCGAGGAAGCCAGTGACGATGGTCGCGGGTATCTTCTCCAACCGGCTCAAGAGGCAAACTCCGTCGAGGTTTTCAAAGGCGGCACGCGAGCGACGACGCCCTTCTTGAGCGCGTCGGGCCGTTGTTTCCAGGGAATCAAGCCTTGCGGCGAGCGCGCGTAGAGTCGTGCGGCCTCGAGGATCGCCTCGGGATCGACTTCGGCGGGAAAGTCGCCGTAGACATAGGTCCACGATCCCTCCGCCGAGAAGCTGATCGTGCAAGGACGCCGGCAGACGCTCAAACATTCGACCGCCACGACGAGCGGATCGTCCGCGGATCGGGACTGCTTCAATGCCTGATAGAGCCGGGCGCCGGACTCGCAGCTCGCGCGGCTCCAGCGCCTCGCCTTCGGCTCGGCAAGTCGTGCAAACATGCACGACGACATTCGTTTCAAGTCGGTCTTCGGACACCCAGCCTCCGAGGCGCAGCGGCGCAATGGGGGCGTCCAGATAAGACGGCGCAGCCGTCCCGCCTAAGCGAGACGCCCCGCCGCATAGGCACGAGTTTCAGGAACGGCAGGTCTCCTGGCTCACGGGCCTGGCCGGCGTCGCCTTCCCGGATTTCTCCAGTGGCCTTTCGACGCGACTTCCCGTTTACAGTTGCGGGGGCAGCTACGGCGTCAAACCGTATTCCCTCTTAGCCTTGCTCACACAAGGACCATCCCTGTATCTCTGGTAGGCTGGCGCATAGGGCCTGTCAACGCGAGGCGATCCATGGAGTCCGATACGGACCGCGAGCGGCACCGCGAGAAGATGGTCAAACGCAAAGCCGTGCAGGACGCCGAGGTGGCGTCTAAGCCTATCGCTGAGAAGGGCCTGCTTATCGTCCATACCGGCCCTGGGAAGGGCAAGTCTACGGCCGCGTTCGGGCTGCTTTTGCGGGCGGTGGGCCACGGCTGGAAGGTCGGCGTCGTTCAATTCATCAAGGGCGCCTGGGAGACCGGCGAGAAGCGCGCTTTCGCCGCCTTCGGCGATCAGGTGAAGTGGCGCACTATGGGCGAAGGCTTCACCTGGGAGACGCAGGATCGGGAGCGCGATATCGCGGCCGCTCGAGCCGCGTGGAGCGTCGCTGCGGAGATGATGGCGGACCCGGAAATCCGCCTGATCGTGCTCGACGAACTGAACGTCGCCTTGCGCTATGAATATCTGCCGCTCGACGACGTGGTAGAGGCGCTTTCCCGCAGGCGCCGCGACTTGCACATCGTCGCGACGGGCCGAAACGCCAAGCCGCAACTCATCGAGGCCGCGGACCTCGTGACGGAGATGGCGGCTACCAAGCACCATTTCGCGGCGGGCGTGAAGGCGCAGTCGGGGATCGAGTTCTGAAGGAGCGTCGGCCTGGAGGCCGACGCTCCGAGGCTCCAATTGACAGCCTCTTCAGCCGAACTATGATGTAACTCCGCATCGCTTCGGGCGCGGAAGCCGGTGAGACCCCGGCGCGGTCGCGCCACTGTGATCGGCCCTCGGGCCGAAAGTCAGACCTGCTCCCGAAGCTAAGCGCATCTCGTATGGGGACGCGAATTCCCCGAGGAGTATGTGACCATGACAAGCGCTACGCTTCATGCACCGACCGCCGGCATTGCCCCGCTTCCGATTCGCGAAGTCCTGCCTTGGGTTGTCTTCGCCGGACTGATTTGTCTGCTCGGTGTCTATTTTGTCGGCGCTGAACAGGGCGCGACCTCCATCGTCAAAGGAATGTACGTGCACGAATTCGTGCACGACAGCCGCCATCTGCTCGGCTTTCCCTGTCACTGAACGGCTCGCAGCGGCCTGGTTCCGACGGCCGTCTTAGGCGACGCTGAAGCGCGGCGGCGTCCTGACACATTGCCATCGGGGATGATCATGATGACGACCGGATCGTTGTTGTGGCGGGGAATGATCGTCGGCTTCATCGCCGCCCTGCTATCATTTGGTTTGCTGAAGTTCGTGGGCGAGCCGGCGGTGGACCGCTCGATCGCCTTTAAATCCGCGATGGACGAGGCGAAAGCCAAGGTCGAACACGACGCCGCCGTGGCGAAAGGCGAAAATCCGCCTCCGGTCGAGGAAGAGCCGGAATTGGTGAGCCGCCCTGTCCAAGGCGGAATCGGGCTGTTCACCGGCGTGACCGTCTACAGCGTCGCCTTCGGTGGATTGTTCGCGCTCGCGTTTGCGCTTTGCTATGGCCGCATGGGATCCTTCGGCCCCCGGGGGACATCAGCGTTGATCGCGATCAGCGGCTTCATCGCGGTCTACGCCGTTCCGATATTGAAATATCCGGCAAACCCGCCGTCGGTCGGCAACCCGGACACGATCGGTCTTCGCACGGCGATTTATTTTGGCATGCTGCTTCTGTCGCTGGTCTCGATGATCGTGGCCTGGAACGTTCGCAATCGTCTGCTCGACTCGTTTGGCGCGTGGAACGCCACGCTCGTCGCGGCGGCGGTTTATCTGGTGGCCGTCGTCGTCTTCGCCCTTGCGATGCCGCCGCTTGACGAAGTCCCTGAGGGATTTCCCGCCGTGGTGCTCTGGCAGTTTCGCATGGCGTCGCTCGGCGCGCAGGCCGTTATGTGGACCGTGCTTGGGCTGGGCTTCGGCGCCTGGGTGGAGCGCGATCTCGCGCCGGTGAAGCAGGGCCGATTGCAACCGGTCTGAACGCGGCGCGCGTCGTATGACCGCGCGTCTCGACCTGATCGCTCACGGCGCGTCGGTCGCGACACGCACGGCTCGCTTTCCCGAGGACGAGCCGCTCGAACCCTCAGCGGTCCTCGCGACCGAGGCGTTGCGGGGGCGATTGCGGCGCTACGACCGCGTGCTGACCTCGCCTGCGCGCGCTGCTCTAGGTACCGCCGAAGCTTTGGGCTTTGGCGCGGATATCGACACGGCGCTCAGGGATTGCGACTATGCAAACTGGCGCGGTTTGACCTTGGCGGATCTCGCCGCACGCGACGCGGACGGGCTCGCCAAATGGCTTAGCGACCCCGGAGCAGCGCCGCACGGGGGCGAGTCGCTGACCGCACTGATCGCCCGTGTGGGCGGCTTTCTCTCGGACATGTTGAGTTCGGAAGGCGCGACGCTCGCCATCACGCACGCCTCGATCGTCCGAGCGGCGATCCTAAGCGCCCTGGGCGCTGGTCCGCTGGCGTTCTGGCGCATCGATGTCGCGCCGCTCTCCATCGCCCGGCTGAGCGGTCGCGAAGGGCGTTGGAACGTCGCGTCCCTGGGGCCGCTTGGGTCGCCGCCATGACGCGCCTTCTTCTCGCGCTTGTCGCGGCTTTGGTCGCGTTCTCGCCGTGTGAAGCGCATCGCCTCTCCACCCGCGGCGGCCCGCCTCCGCAGGGCGTTTCCATCCCGAGCCTCACCCACGGCCAGATGGCGGTGATAAGCGATAACCTGCCGGCGATCCGCGCGCTCGCCGCCTCCCGCATCCAATTCGATATGACGACGTGGCGTCTGGAGGACTATCTAAATCTCCAGTCGTTCGTCTGCTTCTGGGGCCTTGTTCCTCGAAGCATCGCGGACGAAGACAGCCCCTTCAACGAATGCGCTCACGCCTATCTCGCCGCCGGGCGCGCGCTCCTTTTGCAATTGCGCGGCGCGCCGGGCGTCGACCAAAGGGCGGTGGAGGCGTTGGTCGCCAAGATCGAGTTGGAGATGCTCGCCAATGGCGCGTCGCTCTCGCTATGTCGTTTCAGCGACGAACCGTTCAACACCAACGAAATCATTTATCCCCGCTGGAGCGAAATCCCGCTTACACCCGCCGACCGCCGCGACCCTCGCCGTGCTCGTCGCGATCGGCGTCATGGCGTGGGGCGCGATACCGAAACGCGAGGGGCGACCCGCATAGTCCGATCGAGCCCGAAGGCCGCGTTTCGATTTTCCTCAGCCTTCCGAAGCAGATAGGTATCCATGATCCACCCTTGCGCCTCGCGCGCCGTGCGCCTGATCCGTTCGATCTCGTCCCTCACTTCGGCGAGCTTTCCGGAAACCAGGATCTCGTCCTTCGTCCCGAGATAAGCGCCCCAATAAATATCGAGTTCGGCGGCCGCGATTTGCGCAAAGGTTTGTTCGCCGTCGAGCATGACCACGACGTCGCCGACATAACTGGGAAACCCTTCTGAAAGTCTGCGGCCCGTGGTGATCAGCACCGGCTCGCCAATACGGTTCAGAGCGATTTTGTGCTGAGCCGCGAGGGCCTGGACGGCGCTGATGCCAGGGATCACCTCATATTCGAGCGCAAATCCCTTCGAGCGGATCTTTTCGACGATCCGCAGCGTGCTGTCATAGAGTGTCGGGTCGCCCCAAACGAGAAACGCCCCGCATTCGCCCTCAGAAAGCTCCTTCGAGAAAAGGCTCTCAAAGCTGTCCTCCAACCTGGCGTGCCAATCGTCCACGGCTGCACGATAGTTCCCACCAGCTTCGGCGCGCCGTGGGGTCTTATATTGGACGGTGCGGTAGTCCGTATTCTCAACGAAACGTTCGCAGATCGTCGTTCTCAACTCCCGCAAAGCCGCTTTTTCCGCGCCTTTGTCAGGTATGAAAAAAACGTCGGCTTGATTAAGTGCGCTGATCGCCTGGACCGTGAGATGATCCGGGTTGCCCGCGCCGATGCCGATGATCAAGATTTTGCGCATTCGTCCCTCTGGCGCGGCGGGTCGAGCGCCCGATTGGTGGTGGCGGCATCCCGGCGAACCGGTCTCTGGCGGCGAGATATGCGTCGTAGCAAGCAGCGGCGAACAGGTTTGCTTTTACGCATAGGTT
>CAWADL010000006.1:0-206077 GCA_963780825.1 uncultured Pseudomonadota bacterium
TCGGCGCGCCAGCCTCCAGCGCCAGTTCGACGGCGGTCAGCACGGCCTGCTCGTCGTGCTGGAGGACGAGCGCAAGAATCTCCACCATCTCGCGGTCGCCGCCCGGCGTCTTGAGCATGCGCTGTTGCAACGTCCGGAAGGCCGGCGGCAACTCGGCGAAGGGGGCTCCGTTCCGCAGGGCTCCGGGCTTGCGCTGAATGACCGCCAGATAATGCCGCCAGTCGAAGACGGTCGTCGTACTCGTGCGCTCGTGGGAGCGGGCGAAGACGCGGCCGTGCTCGCAGATAACCTGACCTTCGGCGGCAACGACAACGCGCTCGGGGTAAACCCTCACGCTGACGGGCCGATTGGCGAAGGACGCCGGCACGCTGTAGCGGTTGCGGTCGAAATGGATCAGGCACGTCGGCGAGACCCGCTTGGGGTACTCGACGAAGCTGTCGAATGGCCGGGAAAGCGGCATCAAACGCCGCGCCTCTTCGGCCCAGGCGTCGGCTACCGAGCCTGGCTGCGAGCCGTGCGCCGTTTGCGCCCATAGCTCCCGGCAGCGCGTCTCCAGCCAGTCGTTCAGCGCCGCCAGGGAGGGAAAGCTGGGCGTTGGCTGCCAAAGCCGATGGCGAGCGTCTTGGACGTTCTTCTCGATCTGCCCTTTCTCCCAGCCCGACGCCGGATTGCAGAACTCCGCCTCGAACAGGAAGTGGCTGACCATGGCCGAGAAGCGCGCATTGACCTTCCGCTCCTTCCCGCGCCCGATCCGGTCTACGGCGGTGCGCATGTTGTCGTAGATGCCGCGCTTAGGAACGCCGCCGAGTACGCGGAACGCGTGGTTGTGGGCGTCGAACAGCATCTCGTGCGTTTGCTGCAGATAGGCGCGCAGGAAGAAAGCCCGGCTATAACTGAGCTTGAAGTGGGCGACCTGGAGCTTGGTTCGCTCGCCAGCGATGACCGCCCAATCTTCCGACCAGTCGAACTGAAAAGCCTCGCCGGTGGAGAAAGCCAGCGGCACGAAGACGCCCCGGCCCGTGGTTCTCTGCTCGAGATGCCGAGCGGCCTTCCATTCGCGCGCGAACGCCGCAACGCGATTGTAAGAGCCGTCGTAGCCCAGCGCCGCCAGATCGGCGTGCAATTGCAGGATCGTCCGCTTCTGCTTGCGCGACTTGCCCGCCTCCTGCCGCAGCATATGCGACAGCTTGTCAGCGAACGGATCGAGCTTGCTCGGCCGGTCAGGGAGCTTGAACTTCGGCTCCTCGCTGTCCGAGCGCAGGTATCGGCGCACCGTGTTCCTCGACAGATTTGTACGTCGCGATATCTCTCGGATCGAGAAATGGTCTCGAAAATGCCAGCGCCGGATGACGCTCAATAACTCCATGTCGATCACTCCGTCGCCCCCCGGCCGCGCCAAAGGGGTAAGGTTCGAACATGGGTCAGTTCTCGGTGGAAAAACCTGCGCTGCCTGGGTCAGTTCTCAGTGGAAATCAACTTGTTCTTTGCCATCGTCGAGGCGGCTGCGCCATTGGCTTCGAGGTTTCCGAGAAACTCTTCGACGATGAGGCCGAACGTATTTCGCGCCGCGGTCTCAGCGGCGATCCGGTCGAGTTTCTTGCGGACGGCAGGGTCGGTGCCCTCGGTCAAAAGGCGCTTCGCCTCGTCGCGTTTGGCGCGCGCTTCCGAGAGGGAGATGTCGGGGTAGGGGCCGAACGAGAGCAGGCGCTCGATGCCGCGATTGCGATATTTCAAGCGCCAGAACTTGCTGCCGCTTGGTTGGATGAGGAGGTAGAGGCCGCCGCCGTCGGCGAGCTTGTAGCGCTTCTCGCGCGGCTTCGCTGCTTGGATGTCAAAATGGGTGAGCGACATCGGGGGTATCGCCTTTGGGGGTAACTCGAATTGACCCCCAAATCTACCCCCTTTTCGGCGCGAAGCAATGTGTCCCCATGCACCGCTATGCGCGTCGTTTTCAGGCTATCTCTATTGAAGTTACAGCGAAAAAGCGCTGCTATGTTCCACTATAAAAAGGTGTGCTGGTGCCCAGGGGCGGAATCGAACCACCGACACTGCGATTTTCAGTCGCATGCTCTACCAACTGAGCTACCTGGGCGGAAGCGGCGACGCTTCAGGAGCGCGGCTTATAGGCGCCGATGGGTGGGTTGTCCAGCGCCCGCGCACATAGTAGCGAGACCCCCATGATCGACATTGGGGGAGATACCGCGGTCGCGCGACTCGCTGCGCTGAGGCAGGCGATCGCCCGCCGCGCCGGGGATTGCGGCCGCCATCCTGAGGACATCACGCTCGTCGCCGTGTCCAAGACTTTTCCGGGCGATGACGTCTGGCCGACCATCCGCGACGGCGGGCAGACGGTGTTTGGCGAAAACCGGGTGCAGGAGGCGATGGCGAAGTGGGCGGATCTCCGCGCCCGCGCGGCGGAAATCGGCAAGAGCATCGAACTGCATCTGATCGGACCGCTGCAGAGCAACAAGGCGCGCGAGGCGGTCGAGACGTTCGATGTGATCGAGACCGTCGACCGCGACAAAATCGCCGGCGCGCTGGCCGAGGCGATGCACAAGACCGGCCGGCGCCCCCGGCTTCTGGTTGAGATCAACACAGGCGGCGAGCCGCAGAAGGCGGGCGTATTGCCGCAGGAGGCCGACGCCTTCCTGACGCGCTGTCACGAGACGCACGGCCTCGCGATCGAAGGCCTGATGTGCATCCCCCCGGCCGATGAACTCGCCTCGCCGCATTTCGCGATGCTTGGCGAGATCGCGCGTCGCAATGGGCTGGCGCACCTCTCCATGGGCATGAGCGCGGATTGGCCGCTCGCCGTGCAACTCGGCGCGACGCATGTTCGTGTCGGCTCGGCGATCTTCGGAACGCGCCCGATCAAAGAGGCCTGACGCGCCTTTCGCATGCAAGACCGGGGCGCTATGGTTGTGAGGGAGGATCAGCGGATGCGTTTGAAAGATAAGGTCGCGATCGTCACCGGCGCCGCTTCGGGCTTCGGCGCCGGGATCGCGGCGCGGTTCGCGGCCGAAGGCGCGAAGGTCGCGCTGTTCGATCTCAACCGGGAAGGCGCCGCGGAGGTGGCCGAGGCGGCAGGGCAGGGCGCGATTGCGCTGCGCTGCGACGTGACCAGCGCGGCCGAAGTCGACAGCGCCGTGGCGGCGACCCTGAAAGCGTTCGGGCGGCTCGACATCGTTGTCAACAATGCGGGTTGGACGCATCGCAACAAGCCGATGCTCGAGGTCAGCGAGGCCGAGTTCGATCGCATCTACAATGTCAACGTCAAGTCGATCTATCTGATGACCCAGGCGCACCACGCCGCCGTTGCGCGCGGCCGGCGGCGGCTCGGTGATCAACATCGGCTCGACCGCAGGGGTTCGGCCGCGGCCGGGGTTGACCTGGTACAATGGCTCGAAGGGGTTCGTGAATTTGGTGTCGAAATCGATGGCGGTCGAGCTTGCGCCGCTGAAGATTCGCGTCAATTGCATCGCGCCGGTGCTGGGGCAGACCGGTCTCACCGAGGATTTCCTCGGCGGCCCGGCGACGCCGGAGCGGCTCGCGGGCTTCGTGAGCACGATCCCGCTCGGGCGCATGTCGAAAGCCTCGGATATAGCCGCGGCTGCTGTCTATCTCGCGAGTGACGAGGCCGAGTTCATCACCGGCGTCGTGCTGCCGGTTGATGGCGGGCGCACGATCTGAGCGCGCTTCGGAGCGTCGGCCTCCAGGCCGACGACCTTTGGGCGCACGAAGGGTCGTCGGCCTGGAGGCCGACGCTCCGAGGAGGGCGCGCTTGACCCCAACGCTGGAAACGCGCGCGCTCACCGTCCGCTTCGGCGGCCACGTCGCTGTTGACGGCGTGACTTGCGCGTTTCGCCCTGGCGAACTCGTCGCCATCGTCGGGCCGAACGGGGCGGGCAAGACGACTTATTTCAATCTGATGTCAGGCCAGTTGCGCGCGACCTCGGGCGCGGTGCTGGTGCGCGGACGCGACGTGACGCGGCTCGACGCGCCGCGCCGTGCGCGGTTGGGTTTGGGGCGCGCGTTCCAACTGACAAACCTGTTTCCTGGTCTATCGGTTTTTGAGAATGTGCGGCTCGCCTCGCAGGCTCGCGCGGGCGTCCACTACGAGATGACCAGACCCTGGTTGGCGCGCCAGGACATCATGGCGGCGGCGAATGCCGTGCTCGCCGGGGTCGGCCTCTCGGGCCGCGCGGCGGCGCCGGTCGCCGCGCTCTCGCACGGCGATCAAAGAAAACTCGAAGTCGCGATGATGATGGCGATGGCGCCGGATATTCTGATGTTCGATGAGCCGACGGCCGGCATGAGCGTTGATGAAGTTCCTGTCGTGCTCGATCTCATCGCGCAGCTGAAACAGGATAAGAGCAAGACGATCCTGCTGGTTGAGCACAAGATGGATGTGGTGCGCTCGCTCGCCGATCGCATCATCGTTTTACACAACGGCCGGCTGGTTGCGGACGGCGCGCCTGCCGAGGTGATTGCGTCTGATATCGTGCGCGAGGCCTATCTCGGACAAAGCGCGGCATGAGCGAGGCAACCAGTCAGCAAAACGCCCTCCTGGCCTTCGGCGTGATCGACCGCCAGTCGTACCCCTCCCCCCTTGTGGGGGAGGTTAGGGAGGGGGGCGGTTCGGCTTGGATGTTCTCTTTCAGAAAGAGCAGCGTCTGTAGCTACCCCCCACCCCGGCCCTCCCCCACAAGGGGGGAGGGAGTGCGCGGCGCTGGCGGCTCTCCAATCATCGGCGCAAACGCTCCGTCGAGGACAAGCTAGCCATGATGGTTGGGGCCTCGCCTTATGAGCGAGAGCCTCACCCTCGACGGCGTGCACACCCACATCGGCCGCTATCACATCCTGCAAGGCGTCGACTTCGACGCGCCCGCGGGCAAGACGACCATGCTGCTCGGCCGCAACGGCGCCGGCAAGACCACCACGCTGCGCACAATCATGGGCCTCTGGCGCGCGTCGAAGGGCGCGATCAAACTCGGCGACACTGCGGCTGGAGACCAAGCGCGCCAGCGACGTCGCGCGCGCGGGCGTCGCTTATGTCCCGGAGACGATGGCGATCTTCTCCGACCTCAGCGTGAAAGAAAACCTCACGCTCGCCGCGCGTGATGGACCGATGGACGAGGGCCGGCTGAACTGGATTTTCGGCTTCTTCCCCGCGCTGAGGAAATTCTGGCTATCCCGGGCCGGCTCGCTATCCGGCGGCCAGAAACAGATGCTGTCGATCGCGCGCGCAATCGTCGAGCCGCGCGGGTTGCTGCTGATCGACGAACCAACCAAAGGGCTCGCGCCGGCGATCATCGACGGGCTGATCGCCTGCCTGAAGGAGATCAAACAGCGCGACGCGACGATCTTGCTGGTCGAGCAGAATTTCCGGGTCGCGCGCGAGGTCGGCGACTTCGTGCGGGTGATGGACAACGGGCGCATCGTCCACGCCGGCGACATGGCCGCGCTCGCTGACGACCCCGCGCTGCAAGGCCGCCTGCTCGGCCTCTCCCTGGACAGCCACCAATGACCGACATCGGCGCCGCACTGCCAAAGCCCCGCATCGACATCCTGCCGGCGTTGACGCCGCTGATCGTCGCGGCGCTGGTCGCGCCGTTCATCGGCTCGTTCTCGACCTTCGCCACGCTGACGCTGGCCAGCCTCGCCATGGGCGCCATGCTGTTCACGATGGCGTCGGGCCTGACGCTGGCCTTCGGCATGATGGACGTGCTGAACTTCGGCCACGGCGCCTTCATCGCCGTCGGCGCCTTTGTCGCGACCGTCGTCTACACGCTGGCCGCGCCGCTCGGGCAAGGCTCGCTCGCGCTCGATCTCGGCATATTCGCGCTGGCGCTGGTCGCGGCGGCGGCTGGTCTGCGGCGCGCTCGGCTACGTCTACGAACGGCTGTTGATCGCGCCGGTCTACGGCCGCCATCTCGAACAGATCCTCATCACCATCGGCGGCTCGATCGTCATCGAGCAATTGCTGCTCGCCTTGTTTGGAACCGAGCCGATCGCGCTCAGCCCTCCGCCGGCGTTGCAGGGATCGCTGACGTTCGGCGAGATCGGCGTCGAGAAATATCGGCTGGTCGCGCTCGGACTTGGGCTTGCGCTATTTGTAGCGCAACTCGTCGTCCTCAGCCGCACTCGCATCGGCTTGTTGATCCGCGCCGGCGTCGAAAATCGCGAGATGGTGGAGGCGCTCGGCTACCGGATCGATCGTCTGTTCATCGGCGTGTTCATGGCGGCGTCCGCGCTCGCCGGCGTCGGCGGCGTGCTTTGGGGCCTCTATCAGAACCAGGCGCGCGCGGGCATGGGCGGCGAACTGCTGGTGCTGGTGTTCATCGTCATCATCATCGGCGGCCTGGGTTCGGTCACCGGTTGTTTCGTCGGCGCGGTGCTGGTGGCGCTGATCTCCAACTACGCAGGCTTCCTCGCGCCGAAACTCGCGTTGGTCTCCAACATTCTCGTCATGGTCGCCGTACTGCTTTGGCGCCCGCGCGGGCTTTACCCCTTAAGCGCCCGATGAGGTGGCTCTCGGGCGATCCACCGCGCGGTTGGCCGGCGCGGGCGCTGGTGCTGCTCGTCACGCTGGCGCTTGCCCTGGCGCCGTTTCTGTTTTCCGGATCGAAGCCGCTCGGCGTCGCCGAGAAGATCTGCGTCATGGCGGCGCTCGGCGCGTCCTACGACGTGCTGCTCGGCTACACCGGGATCGTCTCGTTCGCGCATGTGATGTTTTTCGGCATCGGCGCCTATGGCGTCGGACTGATGCTCTATGCGCTCGGGCCCGGCTGGGGCGCGCTCGCGCTCGGGGTCGCAGCGGGGCTGGCGCTGGCGGCGCTGCTGGCGCTGGCGATCGGCGCGTTCTCGCTGCGCGTGCAGGCGATCTTCTTCGCCATGGTGACGCTGGCGGTCGCCTATGCGTTCAACGTACTCGCCTCACAGCTGCCTGACTTGACCGGCGGCGAGGATGGCCGCACGTTCCGCGTGCCCGAAATGTTGCGTCCTGGTTACAAGCTCGGCGAGTTGTTTGGTGTCTCAATCACTGGGCGCACGCTCTGCTATTATCTGGTGTTCCTCGGCGCCGTCGTTTTGTTTTTGGCGCTGCTCCGCATCGTCAATTCGCCGTTCGGGCGCGTGTTGCAGGCGATCCGCGAGAATCCGTTGCGCGCCGAGGCGCTAGGCTACCGCATCGTGTTTCATCGCACGCTGGCGACGGTGATCGCCGCGCTCGCCGCCTCGCTCGCGGGTTCGCTCGATGCGCTATGGCTGCGCTACGTCGGTCCCGACACCGCGCTTAGCTTTTCGATCCAGATCGATGTGCTGGTGATTGTCGTGATTGGCGGCCGCGGGACGTTGTATGGCTCAGTGATCGGCGCGGCTGTCTTCGTGATCGCCGAGAATTATTTGCGCGCAGGCATTGGGGCGCTCAGCCAAGGCGCCGCTGACTTGAGCTTGCCGCTGCTGCCGAATTTGCTGCACCCCGACCGCTGGTTGCTGTGGTTGGGGCTGCTGTTCATTCTCGCTGTTCGCTTCGCGCCGCGTGGCATTGTCGGAGAGTTGGCGAGGCTGGCGAACGAGCGAACGCGCGGTCCCCTGCGATAAGATACCCGTCGCGATTCCAACTACCCGTCATTGCGAGCGAAGCGAAGCAATCCAGCGTCGTGAGATCGTTGCCCATCTAGAAAGAGCGCCTGCCGCCGCATGGATTGCCGCGTCGCTTCGCTCCTCGCAATGACGGTCGAATGGCAATATCCGCTAAAGCCGCTTCAACCAACCCTCGGCCTGCGCGCGCACATTGTCCGGCGCCGTGCCGCCGTAGGACGTGCGGCTCTTCACCGAATTCTCCACGCCCAAAACCTCAAGCGCTTCCGCGGTCACCCGCGGCTCGACGCTCTGCATCTCCCCGAGCGACAACGCCTCCAGCCCCACGCCCTTTGCCGACGCGAGCCCAACGATGCGCCCCGTCACATGATGCGCCTCGCGGAACGGCATTTTCAGCGTCCGCACCAACCAATCCGCAAGGTCCGTCGCCGTGGCGTACCCCGCGCCCGCCGCGGCCTTCATCCGCGCCGGATCGGGCGTCAGATCGCGCACCATGCCGGTCATCGCGGCCAGACACAGCGAGAGCGTGCGCAGCGCGTCCATCGCGCCTTCCTTGTCTTCCTGCATGTCCTTCGAATAGGCCAGCGGCAGGCCCTTTCATCACCATAAGAGCCCGACCAGCGCGCCGGTCACGCGGCCGGTCTTGCCGCGCACCAACTCCGCCGCATCAGGATTGCGCTTCTGCGGCATGATCGAGGAGCCGGTCGAGAAGGCGTCTGAGAGCCGCACGAAGCCGAATTGCGGGGTCGTCCACAGCACGATCTCCTCGGCGAAGCGCGACAGATGCACCGCGCAGATCGACGCCGCCGCCAGCGTCTCCAGCACGAAGTCGCGGTCGGCGACGCTGTCGAGCGAATTGGCGGTTGGCCGGTCGAAGCCCAGCGCCGCCGCGGTCGCCTCGCGGTCGATGGGAAATGACGTGCCCGCCAGCGCGGCCGCACCCAGCGGGCATTCGTTCGAGCGCGCCCGCGCATCGGCAAAGCGGCTGCGGTCGCGCGCGAGCATCTCCACATAGGCCATCAGATGATGGCCGAACGTCACCGGCTGCGCGGATTGCAGATGCGTGAAGCCGGGCATCACCATGTCGGCCGCGTCGCGCGCGCGCTCGGCGAGCGCCTTTTGCAGCGCCGCGATCTGCGCGTCGAGCGCATCGAGCGGTGTCGCGAACCCAGAGCTTGAAGTCGGTGGCGACCTGGTCGTTGCGCGAGCGGGCGGTGTGCAGCCGGCCTGCGGCTGAGCCGATCAGTTCGGCGAGCCGGCTCTCGACGTTCATGTGAATGTCTTCGAGCGCTCGGGAGAACCCAAAAGTCCCCGCCTCGATTTCGCCTTTGACTTGGCCGAGACCGCGCGTGATGGCCGCAACGTCGGCGGCCTCGACGATGCCGGTCTTGGCGAGCATGGCCGCGTGCGCTAGGGAGCCGGCGACGTCCTGCGGCGCCAGTTCGCGATCGAAGTCGATGGAGGCGTTGATTTCTTCCATGATCTCGGCGGGGCCGGTCTCGAACCGGCCGCCCCACATCTTGTTGCTCATGTCTGGAAGTCCCTGATGAGGCGCTCAGTCCTGATTGTCGCGCCTCTCGCGCTCGCCGTCGTCGCGGCGGCGGCGTTCTACGGGACGAAGCCGCGGCTGAGCAAGGGCGCCTGCCCGGCGGCTTCGGTCGCGCTCGCCGACAAGCTGCGCCCGCTCGCGAAAGGCGAAGTCGCCGCGCTCGCGGTGTCGCCCCAATTGGCGACCCCGGTCGCCTTCGCGGGGCCTGACGGCCAAAAACTTTCGCTCTCCGATTTCAAGGGGCGCGCGGTGCTGTTGAACCTGTGGGCGACGTGGTGTGTGCCCTGTCGGTCCGAAATGCCGGCGCTGGATAGACTGCAAGCCGAGGCCGGCGGGTCCAAATTCGAGGTGGTAACCGTCAACGTCGACACAGCGCGGGTGGAGCGGGCGGGGAAATTCCTCGACGAGATCGGCGTCTCGCATCTCCAGCGCTACGCCGATCATAGCGGCGACACGTTCGAGACGCTGCGGCTGGCGGGGAAGGCGCTCGGCCTGCCGACCAGCCTGCTGATCGACTCCGAGGGTTGCGAGATCGGGGTTGTCGCCGGCCCGGCGAACTGGACCTCGCCGGATGCGGTGGCAGCGGTAAAGACGCTGGCGGGCGGCTAGGGTTGCTGCGCCGCCAGAAGCCTTAAATGTCCAGCAAGTCCTCGATGCCGGCTTGTCGCCCCAAATGCCGGCACAATCCCGGTTTCAGCGGGGCGGCGCCATGGATTGGTATCGTCAATCTGATCCGGTTTCCGACTTGGCCATAAATGTGGTGGCTGCCATTGATCCTAAGCAACCTCCAACCTCGTTGCTCGGCCAACCGGGCGAACTCACGCCCGGAGACAACCTTCATAGCGCGATGTCCATTACTCGGTCGCGGTCGGGTTGGAGAGGTGTTTCGATCTCTACCGACAGGTATCCTTCGATCGCCTCGCGAAGGTTCGCGAGCAATTCCTCCATCGTCTCACCTTGCGTAGCGCAGCCTGGCAGAGCGGGAATCTCGGCCCAATATCCGCCGCTCTCTTCTTCGTGGATGATGGCTTTCACGTTCATAACTCGCCTCCGGCAGCGCCTGATACCATAGATTGTGACGGGCTACGTGCGTGGACGCGCGGACATTTGGGCGTCGCGAAAATCATGACGGCTGCAGTTGCGAGCAAAGCAATCCAGCCCCGACGCGGCGTTCGCGCGCTCACAGTTATCGACCGCGATTACGCTGGGATTAAGATTTTGCTGCCAGGATCGCACGGCAAGATCGCGGCAACTCCGCGCTTGCGGCAAGCAGGCGAGAGGGCCGCGCGTTGATGGGTCTGCTTCTCCGACCCGTGTCGGGCAACGCCCTCTTAGGCGTCGGCGGAGACGCGTCGACCCCATGCGCCCAAAACGGCTATGAGCGCCGAAACGCCGCATGACCACCTCCGCCCACTCCGAATTTCTGGCCTTCGCGGCTTTGAGCGCAGCCTTCGTCGTCAAGCAATTCGTGGCTGATTTTCCTCTGCAGTCCAATTGGATGGCGCGAGGCAAGGAGCGTGCGAACGGCTATCTGGCGCCGCTTTTCGCTCATGCCGGCGTGCACGGCGTCATGTCCGGGCTGATCGCGCTGTTATTCCTGCCGAGCCTTTGGTGGGTCGGCGGGGTCGATTTCCTCATTCATTTTGCGACCGACTTCGGCAAATCTTCGATTGGCCGGAGGGCGAAATGGACGCCGGCGGACGCCACGTTCTGGGTCCTGTTCGGCTTCGATCAACTGTTGCATCACTTGACCGGACTGGGGATCGCCTTCACCCTCGCGACCGCCTGACCTCACGCCGCGTTCTGCTGCTCATCGCCGCGCTCGACCTGCTCTTTTACCCGCGCGAGAACGCCGTCGTCCGGGTAGCTTCGGGCCAGCGCCTCCAGCGAGGCAAGCGCGGGAGCGAGCGCGCTCTTCGAATGCTCGAGAATCTCGGCGAGCTGGCCGATGTAGGCGATGGCGGGGTTCTCGTCGCCGAGCGGCTCGAAAACCTCTGTTGCCGCGGTCTTGCCGCGGAGCGTCAACACCCCTAGCGGCCGCGCGGCCATGTCCGGCGCGGCCTCGTGCGTCGCCTTCGAGATCAGAATGCGGGTGCCGAACAGTTTGTTCGCCGTCTCCAACCGCGCCGCCGTGTTGATCGCGTCGCCATGCGCCGTGTAGTCGAAGCGCGCGTTGCCGCCAAAATTTCCAACGATCGCGCGGCCGGTATTGATCCCGATCCGGGTCAACCCAAAGTCGACGTTTCCAGACTTTTGCCGCGCGGCGAAATCATCCGCGAATATGCGCATCTCCAACGCCGCCGCGACCGCACGACGCGCGTGATCCGGCTGGGATAAGGGGGCATTGAACATGACGTGGACTGCGTCGCCGACGATTTTATCAATCGTGCCGCCGTGATCGGTGGCGATGCTGCAAATCCCGTCGAGATAAGCGTTGAGTGTCGAGACGAGGCGCTCGGGTTCAATGCCTTCGGCAAAACCCGTAAATCCTTGCAGGTCGGTAAACAGAAAGGTCATCTCTCGCTCTTCTCCGCCGAGGCGAACCTGATCGGGATTTTTCGACAGCACCCTGACGAGATCAGGAGAGAGATATTGTGCGAAGGCGTGGGCCAACATCGCGCCTCGGCGATTGGCCAGGAAATGACTGGCGAGACTGGCGACAAAGAACGTCGCCGTGATTGTGGCCACGGGCAGCGTCGGGTCAATCAGCGCGCCATAGCTATGGAAGGCGACGATCGTCGCGGCGCCAGCACTTGCCAGAAGCAGCGCGGCCGCCGTCGTCGCCGCCCAGAGGCCGAAGATCAGCAAACAGGCGAGGACCGCGGCGCCGGCGAAAATCGCGGCCGCGATCTCGTAGGCCGTGGCGGCGAGCGGGCGCCGCAGATAATGACCGGAAAGGATCTGTTCGGCGGCCGCCGCATGCAGGTTGACCCCCGGCTCGAACGGGTTGAGTGGCGTCGGGCGTAGATCAACCAATCCGACGGCGCTGGTTCCGACAAAAACAATGTGATTTTGAATCGCGTCTTTGATCGCCGCGTCCGGCGCGCCAAGAAGCGCTGCGACGGAGACGCTCGGTGTCGAACCCACCGGGCGATGATGCAACAGCAGCGCGCCGTCGCGATCGAGCGGAATCTCGGCGTCGCCCAGCCCCAGCGTCATGCTCTCGACCGCGCCCTCGGCGCCGGCGCGATTGAGACGCAGGCGGATCGTGTCTTCACCGGTCGCGACACGGAGAGCTTCTAGCGCCAACGACGGCGCCATCTGGCCAGCGCTGAGCGCGACCAGCGGCATGCGCCGCACGATTTCATCATGGCCGGCGACGACGCTGAACCCGCCGAGCCCGGCCGCGCCCGCCTCGAGTCCAGGGAGATTGGCGACGTTGCCGGCGAACTGCGGAACGGCGGCCGCCGGGTCGCCGCCGATCACCGCGAAAGCCGCCTTGGGCCTGACGAGGCGCGCCGACGGCGTCGCCACGAGCGCGAAGCCCAAGGTGACGCCGCCTTTGGCTATCGATTCAGCGAAGACGCGATCGTTGTCGGGAAAGGCGACGCCAAGCGTTTTCAGCCGCTCCTGCGCGGCCTCGGGCAGCTTTTCGATCGCGGCGGCCGGCGAGGTGCGATCGGGTTCGGCAAAGACGATGTCGAAAGCGATCGACGCCGCGCCAAGCTCACGCAGCCGATCGACCAGCGCCGCCAAGGTGGTTCTCGGCCACGGCCATTGCCCGAATTGGGCAAGGCTCGCCTCATCGATATCGACGACGGTCACCGGCGTTGACGGCGCGATCCACGGGAAATTGCGCTGCAGAGCGTCGAAAACCATCTCGCGCGCCCGTTCGAACGGCGCCGGCAGCAAAACGGCGGCGCTCGCGACCGTAAAAATAGCTAACAGGCCAGTCACCGCCGGCGAGATCTGAGCAGCTCTACGCAATATTCGCGAATATTTAAGCATAAATCACGGCATTTCCATTCATGCTCTTCGGCGATGCGTATCTAAGCAACTGACATCTTAGGCGGTAAGTAACAAAATTCACTTAAGCGCTACAGAGGCTAATTCCGCGCCCGACGGGATCGTGAAGTTGCGGCTTTCGAAAGACGAATATCTCTTCCGCCAGGACGATCCGCCGACTTCGGCGTTTTTGATCGAGGAAGGGCGCGTGCAGATCGTGCTCGAGCGCGCCGGCGCCGAGCGCATCGGCGTTGAGCGGGTGCTGGCGATCCGAGGGCCCGGCGACATCGTCGGCGAAATGGCGATCATCGACCACGCGCCGAGATCGGCGAGCGTTCGCGCGCTGGAGGATTGCGTGATCCTGCCGATCACCGCGGATCAACTGGAGCGCCGGATGGCGAGCGCCAATCCGATTGTCCGGATGGTGCTCAATGTCATTCTCAATCGCTTTCGCGCCACGCTGTCGAGCCTGGATTCCGGCGGTGGCGCGCCAGCCGCATCGTTCTTCCTGCATGATCAGCGTTTGGTTGACGCAGCGGCGGACGAATTGCGCTTGGAGCGCGACCTCGACGGCGCTTTGGAGCGCGAAGAGATCATTCCCTATTACCAACCCATCGTGCGGCTCTGTGACGGCGCCTTAGCGGGCTTCGAGGCGCTGGCGCGCTGGAACCATCCAAGTCGCGGCTTCATCCCACCGCTGACTTTCGTTCCGGCCCTGGAGTTGTGCGGCAAGAGCGCCGAATTGGCCCTGGTGTGCATGCGCCATATCGCCCGCGATCTTCCGCTTATGCTTGGCGGCGCCCTGGCCAATGCCTCGAATGTCGAGGGGCTGAAGATCAACCTCAACGTTTCCGGTCATGACCTCGGCGATATGCGGCTTGTCGACCAACTGGCCGCGATCGCTGATGAGGCTGGGCTTCCGACCCGCCTCGTTCATCTCGAACTGACGGAATCGGCGCTGGTGCACAACGCCCATCGCACGGCCGGCGCCCTGAGCGCAGCGCGCGAGCGCGGATTTGGCGTGGCGATCGATGATTTCGGCACCGGCTACTCGACCATGCTCAGCGTGCAGAACACGCCGGCCACGGTGCTGAAAATCGATCGCTCTTTCGTGCAAGGCGTCGGCGACGGCGGCATCAATCTGCCGCTCGTCGAGAACATGCTGCAGCTTGCGAGTTCGCTCGGCATGCAGGTCGTCGCGGAAGGCATCGAAAGCGCCGCCGATGCGAACGCGCTGATCCATCTCGGTTGTGATTTCGGCCAGGGCTACGCGTTCGGCAGACCGCAGCCGATCGAGCATAGCGCCGCGCTAGTGCGGCGCTGGAAGCGGGCGGACATCACCGCCTGGAAACGTCGAGTTGGCGACACGGCGAGACGAACCGTGTCGGTTGCGTAACTTCCATGGGAAGAGGAGAGTTCAGATGCGTAGGTTGAATGCTTTGCTGTTGGGCGCGCTTGTTACGATCGCCTCGCCGATCTCGCAAGGCTTTGCGGCGACCGAGAAAGTCGGGTCGGTCGACAAGGTGCAGGGCGACGCCGAAGCCGCGCAAGCTGGCCAGTCGCGCAGCCTCGCCAGCTCCGGCGACGTTCTCTTCCTCGACCATATCCAGACCGGCGACGGCGCCCGCGTCGAGGCGACGCTCAAAGACGGCGCCAAGCTGACGCTGGGCGAGCATGGTCGTTTGGTCGTCGACAAGTTCGTCTACGACCCGGCCAAAGAGGGCGGCGCCCTCTCCGTGCGGGTCAAGGGGGCGTTCCTGTTTGTCGGCGGCAAGATTGAAGGCCCGACGGGCGGCAATGTCGCGATCCACACCCCGGTCGGCACGCTCGGCGTGCGCGGCACGACGGTCTGGGGCGGCTTCATCGACGGCGGCTATGGCGTGCTGGTGCTCGACGGCAAAGTCACTGTCAGCACCAAGCACGGAATGGTCAGTCTCGAGAAGGGACAGGGAACGATGGTCTATGGCGACAAAGCGCCAGGCAAGGCTGCTGCGTGGCCGGATCGTCGGGTCAAGAACGCAGTCGCGACCATCAGCTTCAAATGAAGCGGCCGCAATGACGCCAGCGCGCTAGATCCGCTGCGAATAACCGGGGCACATTCCCGGGCGCCCATGTAGCCGCGGTCGCTGACCGCGGTGGATCGGCTTGCAAAACGCTTGCAAAATTAGGCGCTTAAACCCGCGAACGCGGTCGGCGACCGCGTCTACAGGGCGCCGCCGGGCATCGCCCTCCTTAGGGGCGACTACAGGGGAGACCTTGCGGCCTATCACCGCCTCAGGCCGCCAGCCTGCCCGGCGACGGGTTCAGACTGGCGGCCGTCTGTATCCACGACGACCGCCAACTCCGTGCGTCAATCTCGACCGCCTACATCAATTATAGTTATAGTACGTTGGCTGCACGCCGAAGGCGTTGTTGATCACGTAAAACGGGAATTCCGCAATCTGCCCGGCGAAATGAACCGGCGCGCCGACCACCAAGCGCGGATCGTTGGCGCGCGGGGGAAAGATGACCTCGACCGCGCGGAAGGGCAGGCTGACGAGCGTACCGGCCATCTCGACCGGCGCCGTAATCAGGGCGGCGGGGCCGTGGAAAGCGTCGTGGGTGGCGAGGACCGGCTCGCGACGGGCGCTCTTTCGCACCGTTACATCGCTGCTGCCGTAGGCTTGATGATAGGTCCGGTGCACCGCTCGGTGGTGGGCATCGCCGTACGTCGTCGCTGCCGTCGCCGGCAGGCTGGAGGCGCCGGCGATAAGCGCCACGCCTAGGATCGCTTGCACTAATTTCGATATTTGGATCTGCATTCAACTGGCTCCGTATCTGTCTCGGGCGCCTCGTCGCGTTTAAATGAGGCTATTGCTGGGCCACCCGGGTCATTCCGGCTGCGCGTTCTCGGCGCCCGCAATCCGAACACATAATTTCATCCCCGACGCCAAATTTGAGTTTGCTGCACCGCAATATGCGGTTTATAGAGCCGTCACCGTCCGCCTCGACCGGTTTCAACTCGCCCAACGGCCGCGCTATGTCCGTGTGGGCGACGCGCGACTTTCGGAGTGTCGCCCGCTCATGTCGGAACTGACGTCCTCGCAAGCCTTCGAAATTCCCAAGCCGAATTATCGCACCACCGCCCTCATCATCGCCAGCGCGCTGTTCATGGAGCAGCTCGACTCGACCGTGCTCGCGACCGCGCTGCCGACGATGGCGCGCTATTTCGACGTTTCGCCCTCGCATATGAGCGTCGCGCTCACCTCCTATCTGCTGAGCCTCGCGGTGCTGATCCCCGCCAGCGGCCAGCATCGCCGACCGGTTCGGCGCGCGGACGGTGTTCTCCAGCCGCGATCGTCGTCTTCACGCTGAGCTCGATCCTGTGCGCGCAGGCGCAGAGTCTGCCCATGCTCGTCGCTCGCGCGGCTGCTGCAGGGCGCGGGCGGCGCGATGATGATCCCGGTCGGCCGCCTCGTGCTGCTGCGCAGCGTCGACCGCGCCGATCTCGATCTCGGCGATGAGCTGGTTGCTGGTGCCGGGCCTGATCGGCCCGATCCTCGGGCCGCCGGTCGGCGGCATGATCGTCACCTATCTCGATTGGCGCTGGATTTTCTACATCAACGTGCCGATCGGCGTGCTCGGCCTCGTGCTGACGCTGGCCTTCATCCAGAACACGCGCTCGACGACGCGTCAGCCGTTCGACCTCGTCGGGTTTCGTGCTCTCCGGCGTCTCGCTGGCCTGCCTGCTGTTCGGCTTCGAGACGACGAGCCGCGGCGTCGGCGAGACCTCGGTCGCGCTGGCGCTGATCGGCGCCGGCCTCGTCAGCGGCGCGGCTTATGTCGTCTACGCCCTGCGCGCGCGGCGCATGACGCCGATCCTCGACCTCAGCCTGATGCGGATCCAGACGTTTCGGGTGTCGATGATCGCGGGCTCGCTGTCGCGCATCACGCAGGGCGCGCAGCCCTTTCTGCTGCCGCTGATGATGCAGCTCGGCTTCGGCATGTCGGCGGCGCAAAGCGGCCTGCTGACCTTCGCCACCGCCTGCGGCTCGCATGACTGATGAAGGCGGCCGCCGCGCCGATCCTGCGGCGCTTCGGCTTCCGCACCACGCTGATCTGGAACGGCATCTTCTCCAGCGCGCTCTACGCGATCTGCGCCGCCTTCCGGCAGGACTGGCCGCATTGGCTGCTGTTCCTGGTGCTGGCGATCTGCGGCTTCTCGATGTCGCTGCAATTCACCGCCTACAACACCGTCGCCTACGACGACGTGCCGCGCCGAGCGCACCGCCGCCGCCAACAGCTTCTACACGACGTTCCAGCAGTTGATGCTGTCGTTCGGCATCTGCACCGGCGCGCTGGCGCTGACGGTCTCGAAGACGATCGCCGGACATTCGCACGCCAGCGTCGGCGACTTTTCGGCGGCGTTCCTGATCGTCACCGCGATCTCGCTGCTGGCCGCGCCGGTGTGCCTGGCCTATCCGCGCAACGCCGGGGCGGCGATGAGCGGGCATCGGCGCAGGCGCGACGAGATTGAGGCGGACGCGGGGGCGACGTAGGCGCGTGCGGCGTCAGGGGCGAGGACCACTCGGCGGCGAAAAAGCGGGGCTTTTGAGAAAGCCGCCGAATTCTGAGTAAACGCGGGTAGAGGTCTTTCGGTTCGCTCGAAGCAAATCATCGATCTAAAGCATAGAGACGCCACTCCCCGGGAATTCCTTTAAGCGAATGTTCGCCTCGATTGGCAAAGCTGAATCCAGAGCCAACAACGAGGTCTTTGACTGCGCTTGATACCAGCACTTCTCCCGGGGCAGCGAGCGATGCAACGCGAGCGCCGATATGCACGGCAATCCCGCCGATATTGTTGTCAATCTCTCCACTCCCCGGTCTGGAGGCCCGCACGAAAGTGTTTCCGACCGAACGCGTGTCACCGACGATCGCGCTTGCGCAACGTCCAAACCTTTGGGGCGCATCATCGAGCGATCGCTTAGGATGCCGCGCAGTTGGTTTGGAAACCTTCGAAGCTGTTTACAGGTGCGGTGTCTTTTTTGTGAATTGCTCTTCGGATTTGGCACCGATAGAGCGTAGAGATTGGGGATAGCGTAGTATTTATCGCAACCGTAAATAAAACTTATTCTTCGCTAGCATAATTCGGATATACGCGATGTCATGTAATATAGAAAAAACACGGGAGAGGAAAATGCCAACAAAACACATCATTATAGGGCTGGTTGGATCGACAGTTTGCTTTGGCCTGCTCGCGGGCGTCGCGTTTTCAGCAACGGCCAAATCGACTGAATGTTCGGGCGCATGGGGAGCTACAATGCCTCTACCGTCAGCTGGAATGGCCGCAAAGTGACAGGCACGTTCCAAGGACAGCCCGTTTCTTTGGCGAGCAGCAAGGATCGGGCAGTGGCGTAGTTTTCCGGCGGCCGCGGCTTTACAGTCACGCTGGAACTCGGTTCCCGCATCAGGTGCTTCTGTATCGGGCGTTTATCACGGAAGTGACGGCAAAGAGGCCTCCGGAACATTTAGCTGCCAATAACGCAATAACGGCTTTACGATGATGGGCATGATATCGATTACGCCAATTCACGAGTTGAATGGCGTGTTAAGCAACTTAAAATATGTAATCGTTATCATGTCTCCGTAAATCCATTGCGTTTTTCCAAGGGCGCGTTAACAGATTTCGACATCCAAATGGAGGAGGGGCATGGAATCCGTTCCACCGGCTGTGGCCGCGCCGCGACGGCTCGTTATACATTTGGTCCGCCCGGGATTGATTCTGCTTACTCTCGGCGTCGCCCTTCTCTCCATCTTGTTGTTGGCGGGCACGCTGACCCAATCGAGGATCACAGGGGTTTCAGTGGGCGGCATAAAATGTGAACATTTCGAAATTCTACGACGTTCGCAAACAATGGACCGGTTTGCGCGACCAGTTAAATCTAAAAATCAACGCTCAAGAAGTTATAAGAGTGATTCGAACGCGCTGAACATCCAGAATTGGAAATTTCAGGAACAATACACTCCGGCTAGGATTAATATAGATAGTCAATTGGCCGCATATGCAGCTTATATTAGTGTAATAGATCAAACTATTGGAGGGCGAATCACTAATGCAAAGGATTTTTCTCCGGTAGAAAGACTAAACTATATCGATTTCAACGTACCAAATCTAAAAAAAATTCACCCTGAAATCGATCAAAAGACGTTTGATCAGAAAGAGAAAGATATAGACGATGCGGGCGCGGCTTACAGAGAAGTAGACAAGCAAAGAATAGAGCTAAAGTCAAAGATAGACACCAAGAAAGATCAAGATATTCGACTAACGCAAGAGATAACTGATATTAGGACATCGCTCGACGGCGTTTTCGACAATTTCGCAGGAAAATTGGACCAATCGACTAAAGCGAGAATAGAGAATTCGTTCTTTGAGCTCTATGCCGATGGTGGTATAGGGCATTGGCTAAATAAATTCATACTTGCACCTCCAGATATACTTACGCTTCTACTGGTCGTGTGCATGGGTGTCCTCGGCAGCGTCTTACAAATGACGCACGCCCTCTTCGTGGATAACAGGGCTCAGTCGTTGGGGGCCTACGCGCTTCGACTAAGTGTTGGGGCGATTACAGCATTGGTGATTTTTATCGTAACCAAAGCAGGGGTTCCTTTGGTGGCGGATGCTGCTCGCTTTGGTGGTGACGCGCCCATCAATCCGTTTTTCGTGTCGTTCCTTGCGATCATATCCGGCCTGATGTCTGAAAACGCGATCTCGTTCGTAGAAAATCAAGGCATTAGAGTTTTTGCGCCGAGCGCTGACGACAATAAGCTTCGTTGGGCACGCAACGATCTGCACGACGCCTTTGGAACCGCCGGAAGAACAACCGAGGCGCTGCGACAACTCGTAGATGCGGACAACGAGCAGTTTGAAGATTGGTTGTCCGGAAAAACGGCAATGCCAGCCGATATTCAAAAGATTGTCGCGGGCACGCTCGGCAGCACTCTGAGAGACCTATTTACGGATCTGCCGCCCGAAGACGCCAACCCTAAGGCTGCTAAAACGTAAGCGGGTACTACTTTGCTATCGCTTTGAACGGCCACTAAATGTAACACTGTCCGCTTGGGCAGGCGAGTGCATCAGCGATTCGAGTTTAAGGGCAGCCAATTCATTTCGTTCACGCCCATTTCGTCAATCATCGTCCCCGACATCGTTCCCCACAAGCTTCCTTCCAGCCGCGATCTCATCGCTGGACAGGTTGGTGCCGACGATCTTGACGTTGAGGTCCTCGCCGGTTGGCGGCACCATGCGCACCCAACCTTTGCCGCCGCCGAAATCCAGCGTCTCGACCCCGGTTCCCGGTGGGACCTCGATGTCGATATAGGGCTGGTTGGTCGGCTTGCCGGCGAACCACGCGTAGACCCCCTCGCCATATTGCGCGTCCTGACCCCCGCTCGAGACGGTCAGCACGCCCCTGGCCTCTATGCGGGCGTAGTTGGAGGGATAGAAGCCGCCGCCGCTCAGCGTATGGCGATAGGTTTTCGGCGCGGTCAGCACTTCGGCGCTGCGGACGGGGTTAGCGGGCCCTTCGGCGACGGTGTTGCGCAATCGGCTCATGGCCGGCGGCAGTTTCGGTTGCGCCGGCCGGTACGAAGGCGGCTCCGGCTCATCGCTCGCGCGCATAAGGCGTCCGACGGCGGCGCGGTACACCATGCCCGTGACGATGTTCATGGCGACGCCCGCCAAGCTCTGCTGCACGAAATCCGCATACATTTGCCGCGCCACCCACAGCGTGGCGATGGTGCGCGGCGCGCTGGCGGGCGAAAACACCGTTGGCGCGATCACCGCGCCGCCGGCGGCGCGATAATAGGCGAAATACTTTTTCCCCTTGAGCTTTGCCGACGCGGCCTTCACCGCATCGGTCGCCTCGGCGTAGCTTTTGTACACCTTCGCATCGATCGGCTGCGCCGATTTCTCGTCGAGATCGGTGAAGGGATCGGAAACGTTGATTGGCGTCGTAAGGCCAGAGACATAGACGACGAAACCGTTCTTCAAATAGATCTCGTAGCCGACCCCGGTCATCCTGTTGTCGATATAGTCGGGATCCTCCTCGGGGTCGTAGGAGACCAGAGTTTTCGGGTTCTTCGGGTCGGGCCGCAACTCAACATCGCCCGGGCCCTTCGGCAGAAGGATGACATTGAGCGGCACGCTGGCGAGCACGGCGCCCTTGGCGTCCCTGGCCTGGATGATGACGCCTGGCTTCTGCGGCCGCGAGACGCGCCACCAGTGGATCGAGCCCGACACGCCGCCGTCCTCGATCACCACGGCGCCTGCAACAGTAGACGTCACAGAAGCCACGGCTTTGGCGCCGCTCCCGGACAGGCCGAGAAACTTGAGTTCGTTGGAGTCGATGATGATTTCCTTGCCGGTCACCACATTGTTTGGCCCGCTCGGAAATTTCGGCGCCTCCCAATAGTGGAAGTACTGAAAGCCGCCGGTCCCGTCGCCGGGCGCGACGAAGTCAACCGGACCCGCCGGCTTCGTCAGCTCCTCCATGCGCTTCAGCATGCCGCCGTCGGGATCGAGGAAACCGTCGGGCGCCCCGGGCATGTATCTGCCTTCGAAGGCGAGGATGGCGCGATAAAGTTCATCGCTGCAGACGCCCGAGACGATGCGCGGCTTCAACCCGCCGCCGGCGCCGCCGGCGGCGGTCGGAATGGCGTTCAACAGGTCGATGACCGTGCGCTGGTCTTCCGCCCAGTTCTGGCACTCACGGCCGCCGTCCTTGGCGTGACGTCCGACGCGGGCTTTGATCGACATCGTGTTTTCATTTCGTTGCGTCGCTCGGGCGGCGACTGCTAAGAACGGGTCAAGATGTCTTACGGGACGCCGCCGCCGCCAGGGCCACAGCCGCCGCCCCCCGGGCGCCACGCCTTTTAATCGGCAAGCTACTGATATCCCTGGTGAAATTCGTGCCTCAAGCGCGCTTTTTCCGCCGTAAGTCCTTGAAACAGCCGTGCAAAGACGCCGCAAACCCGTCGTCCCGCGCCGATTGCGCATCGAAAACCACCGAATTTCACACCGCCGCCGGCGGCTTGCGCAGCTTCCTGCGGCCGATTAAGCCGAGCGCCATCAAAATCCCGAGTGCGAAATGGCCAAGCAACAAAACATCAAGAAAGTCGTCCTCTCCTATTCCGGCGGGCTCGACACATCGATCATTCTCAAATGGCTGCAGACGACCTACGGCTGCGAAATCTTCACCTTCACCGCCGACCTCGGCCAGGGCGAGGAGCTGGCGCCGGCGCGCGCGAAGGCCGAGCTGCTCGGGATCAAGCCGGAAAACATCTTCATCGAGGACGTGCGCGAGGAATTCGTGCGCGACTACGTCTTCCCGATGTTTCGCGCCAACGCGGTCTATGAGGGTCAATATCTGCTCGGCACGTCGATCGCGCGCCCGCTGATCGCCAAGCACTTGGTTGAGATCGCGCGCAAGGTCGGCGCGGACGCCGTGGCGCATGGCGCGACCGGCAAGGGCAACGATCAGGTCCGGTTCGAGCTTTCGGCCTATTCGCTGAACCCTGACATCAAGATCATCGCGCCCTGGCGCGAATGGGAATTCCCCTCGCGCAACGCGCTGATCGCTTTCGCCGAGCAGCACCAGATCCCGATCGCCAAGGACAAGCGCGGCGAGGCGCCATTCTCGACCGACGCCAACCTGCTGCACGTGTCCTCCGAGGGCAAGGTGCTGGAAGACCCGGCCGAGGAAACGCCGCCTTATGTCTATTCGCGCACGGTCGATCCGGAATCCGCGCCCGACAAGCCGACGATTGTAGAGATCGGGTTTGAGCGCGGCGATGCGGTGTCTATCGATGGCAAGAAACTATCGCCCGCGGCGCTGCTGACGGCGCTCAATCAAATTGGTCACGACAATGGGGTGGGGCGGCTCGATTTGGTTGAGAACCGCTTCGTCGGCATGAAATCGCGCGGCATGTATGAGACGCCGGGCGGGACGATCCTGCTGGTCGCACATCGCGCCATCGAGTTCGATCACGCTCGACCGCGGCGCGGCTCATCTAAAAGATGAGCTGATGCCGAAATACGCCGAGCTGATCTACAACGGCTTCTGGTTCGCGCCGGAGCGCGAGCTGCTGCAGGGGCTGATCGACAAGAGCCAGGAGTTCGTCACGGGCTCGGTGCGGTTGAAGGTCTACAAGGGGAGCGCGTGGACGATTGGCCGCGAGAGCCCGTATTCGCTTTATGATCAGGATTTGGTGACGTTCGAGGAAGGTGCGGTGGCCTACGATCACAATGACGCGGGCGGGTTCATCAAGTTGAACGCGCTAAGGCTGCGGACGCTGGCGAAGAGAAGAGTTAAAGCCAACGGCTAATCCGCTGACAAACACTTCAGCTACTCATGGCCGGGCTTGTCCCGGCCATCTACGCCGTTGGGCGCATGAACGGCTCAAAGTTGAGAGCCGCCGCTTGTGAGAGACGCGTCGCAGTTTTGACGCCTGCCAGCCGTCGCACGACGTGGATGGCCGGGACAAGCCCGGCCATGACTTAGGGAGCGTCGATCTAGCTGTTAGTTAAGGTTAGTTGGAGTACGTATCTCGACGAGATATCGTTCGTCCAACAATCAGGCTGGCTACCAATATAACGCCCACCGCCACCATCCGTGGCCCGACCGTCCTTGCCGCCAACCTTGCCGCCGGCGGTCCGGCAAGCAGGGCAATCGACGCCGCCGGATGCCGCTTTGGTTTCTGATTCTGCATATAGATCCCGAACCCTACGAACGGGATCGCTAGAACCACAAACCCCGCGGCTATCCAGAGATCAGGATACTCAGATCCGTACCTGACCGCGATCCAATGCCGCAGAGACCCTAGAGCAAATATAAAAGCGAACAGGAGGCTCGCCGCCGCAACTGCGTAGAGCGTCACGGCGTACGCCCGCAGTTTGGCCGTCTCTACGAGATGGCCAAACAGGACGGTGACGAGCCCCCCAATCATGGCTTAGCGGCTCGACATCGCGCCGAGCACCAAGCCGATGACCGCAGTCACCGCAAGCGCGCCGAGCGGCCGATCGCGAACGATCGAGCTCACACTCTTGCTGATCGAGTTCGACGCTCGAGCGAAGCGCCTTCGAGAGCGAGTTGGTATCCACGCCAGCGTCGTTCAACGCATCCGTCGCGCGATTGGCCAAGTCGGACGCCGTCCTGGAGAGATCTCGCTTGGCGGCCGCGCCTTCATGACTGGCCTTGTCTGCAATATTGGACATGTGACCAGCGACGTCGTTGTAGGTGCCTACGACCTTGTTCTTGATCGCGTCTTGCTGCTCTTGATAGCTCATGCTGTCCTCCGTCGCCAGAATCACGGCCGATCTCATCGGCCTTCGCGGAAAAAACGCGACCCTCCTGCGAAAGTTCCAAGCCATGGATGTTGAAAGCGCGCCGAGCCAAAGGCTCAAAGAATGACTTGCCTCGCGCTCCTCGTCGCCGCCACCTTCTTCATGGAATTCCTCGACGCCACGATCCTGACAACCGCTCTGCCGAAAATGGCGGCGAGCATGGGGGTCGCCCCGATCTCCCTCAGCGTCGGCGTCTCCATCTATTCTCTGGCGATCGCCGTATTCATTCTGCCCAGCGCCTGGCTGGTCGATCGCCTCGGCCCTCGCGTGATGCTGACCGGCGCCATCGTCGTGTTCACCCTCAGCTCCGCGCTTTGCGGTTTCTCGACGGCGCCGTGGGCCTTCATCGCCGCGCGCGGCCTGCAAGGTTTTGGGGGCGCCTTCATGGTCCCCGTGGGACGGCTTGTCGTGCTGCGCACGACGCCAAAAAACGGCATCTTGCGCGCCACCGCTCTGCTCACCTGGCCCGCGCTCACGGCGCCTCTGGTCGGGCCGCCGCTCGGCGGCTTTCTGACCGAAGCGCTGTCCTGGCGGGCAATCTTTTTCGTCAACGTGCCGCTCGGCGTCGTCGGCGCTCTTCTCGCCTGGGCTTGGGTTCCCGCGATCGAGCCCAGCCCGCGAAAGCCGTTTGACGCGTTGGGCTTTGGCCTGGCGGGGACCGCGTTGACCGCCGCCTTGTTGGCGCTCGACGCCGATGGGGTCGCCGCCTTGGCGCTGGCTGCGGTCGCGCTGGCGGCGGGCGTCGCGTTCCTGCGTCACCTCAACCGTGCGGCCCATCCGATCATCGACTTCGGCCCGTTGCGCCACATCGCCTTTCGCTTGACCCTTACCGGCGGCACGGCGGCGCGGATGTTCATCAGCGCCGTGCCTTTCGTGCTGCCGCTGATGTTCCAGCTCGGCCTCGGCTTCGACGCCATGCGCGCCGGCTTTACCGTCACGCCGCTGTTCGTCGGAAACATCGGGATCAAGCCGTTCACGACACCGATCCTCAGAGCCTTCGGCTTCCGCAAGGTGCTGGTCTTCAATGCGGTGTTGCAGGCGGCGACGATGTTCGCCTGCGCGGCGATCGGACGCGACTCGTCGCCCGCGCTCGTCGCCGCCTTGCTGATTGTCTCCGGCGCGTCGCGCTCGATGCATTTCACGGCGCTTGGCGCGCTGCCGTTCGCGGATGTCGAGCCGCAGGAGATGAACATGGCGAACCTGATCTTCAGCGCCTCATTTCAGGCCGGGATCGCCTTCGGCGTGGGGATCGCCGCCGCGCTGATGAAACTGGGAGGGCTCGTTACGGCCACGCCGCTGGGGCCGTACCGCTTCACTTTCCTCGCGCTTGGGGCGATGATGCTGGCGACCATGGCGAGCCACGCCAGGCTACCCCGCAACGCCGGCGACGCAGTCACGCGACCCCGCTAGCGGAGGGTCGGCGTCCACGCCGACCTTTTGGGCGCAGCTCGGCTGGCTTACGTATCAACCAACGTCGGCCTGGAGGCCGACGCTCCGTAAGGCGCGCGTCGCGACCGCGCTTACTTCGGCTCGTCGATCACGCTCACATGCGCCGCGACGATCCGCCACCCCTCGGGAAACCTTACCCATGTCTGCATCTGCCGCCCGATCTTGCCGGGCGACGTGTCGCGTCGGAACAGCGTGGCGGCCACGCCGAAGTCGCGGCCGTAGGTGGTGATCTGCGTCGCCTCCAACCGGCGCATCAGCCCGGCCGGCGAACGCCCAGCGCGGAACGCCTTGATCGCGGCATAGCCGTAGAGATTCTCGCCGCCGCCATAACGCACCGAAGTTGGCGCCTCATGAAAGAAGCCATCGAGCGCCGCCACATCGTTAGTGGTCAGCGCTTCTTCATACGCCGCAAAAGCGGCCTCGACCTCGGCTTTGGTCTGCGGATCGTCAACGATCATGACTGAGCCTTCCGAGCTTCGAGCGACGCGCGCAGCGCTTCGAGAAACGGGATGTCGGCGAACTGATCCGGCCGCACCTTCGCCCAATCGACGCCCTGTGGCGGCTGGCGCTTGGCGCCCGTCTCGATCAGTTCGTTCTCGGTGGCGATGTAGCGCAGCGCCGAATCGTGGCTCTCCATGATGACCGCCGCCTCCTCGACCACCTGCGAGGAATGCACGGTGGTCGCGATCGGCGTTGTCTCGTCGACCAGCCCGAGCTCGCGGAAAATGCCCTGCTCCAGATCGGCGAACCCGGCGCCCTTGCCGGTCCGTCCGCCGGCGCGCGACACAGCGACGCAGCCGACGACGCAGAAATCCAGCTTCGGCATTTGCTCAAAGCCGATCGGCTCGCCATGCCGCAGGAAGCCCTGCGCGGTCGCGGCGGTCTCGAAGTCGACGCCTTCGGCTGCAAGCTTTTCAGGATCGATGCGCAGGTACGGAAAGCCCTTCGTCAGATAAGGCACTGGCGAGAACAGCAGCTTGCCGTCGTAGAGCGCGCGCAGCCGCACCGGGATCTGCGGCGGGTCGGGGTTGCACTTCACCACCCGCGCCGCCTTCCAGGCCGGGAGATCGCTGAGATGCTTCGCGGCGGCGTCGGCGCCGACAAAATTCGGGATGCGGTCGAACGCCGGCCCGACGTTGACGCCGTCGCGCGCCAGCCGCTCCCAAACGCGCAGCCGCACCTCGGTTTTGGCGGGGCTGCGCGCGCCCCATCGCGACGTCTCGCTCAAGCCGAAAATTCCGCGACCGGCGCCTTCGCCACGCCCTCGCGCTCGAGTGCACGCGCAACCCGCAAGGCGATATCCTCGCGCCACGGCGGCGCGATGATCTGCACGCCGATCGGCAGCCTGACGCCCTCGGTCCAGATCGGGACAGTGACGACCGGCAGGCCGATGAACGAAATCGGCTGTGTGAACAGGCCGAGATTCGGCCGGATGAGCATTTCCCGCCCATCGAGCACGAAGGTCCTCTGCCCGATTTTCGGCGCGCGGCACGGCGTCGCCGGCGCGAGCAGCACGTCGACGTCGCGAAACAGCGCCGCCGCCTCCTCGCGAAACCGCCGCCGATATTTCTGCGCCTTCACCGCCCAGACGCCGGGCAGCATGGCGCCGGCGATCAGCCGGTCGCGCACGTCGGGATCGTAATCCGCCGCGCGCTCGCGCAGCCGGTCGAGGTGCAGCGCCGCGCCCTCGGTCATGGTGATGAGATAGGCGGCCGCGCGCGCGATCTCCGCGCCGGGAAGTTCGACCGTGCGCTCGGCGTTCAAGGCCTTGGCGACGCGCTCGACAGCTTCGAACGCGGCCGCCTCGCCACCCCGCGCGAAATACCCGCCAAGCGTCGCGATTCGTAGAGCCCCTGTCCCCTCATCGAGCCCAGCTCGCGTGAGCATCGTGGGTCGGTCCGCCTGCGCGGGATCGCCGGGATCCGGACCTTGCATCGCGTCGTAGCTCAGCGCGAGATCGCCGACGGAACGGGCGAGCGGGCCGAGGTGATCGAAGCTGGCGACGAACGGGAACGTGCCCGCGCGCGACAGCCGGCCGTAGGTTGGCTTCAGTCCGAACAGGCCGCAAAGCGAAGCGGGAACGCGGATCGATCCATTGGTGTCGGAGCCGAGCGAAAACGGAGTCAGCCCGCCCGCGACCGCGCTGCCCGAGCCGCTGGAGGAGCCGCCGGTCATATGTTCGAGGTCATGCGGATTGCGCGAGGGACCGTCGTGCGCGTTCTCGCCGGTGAAGTCGTAGGCGTATTCGCCCATGTTGAGCGCGCCGACGAGGATCGCGCCGGCGGCCTCCAGGCGCGTGACCAGGGTCGCGTCTTCATGCGCGGGCGCCCGCTCGCGATTGATCTTCGATCCGGCGCGAGTCGGAAGGCCCTTTACGTCGAAAAGGTTCTTGACCGCGAAGGGCGCGCCAGCCAGCGGCCCGAGCGTCTCGCCCTTCGCGCGGGCGGCGTCTAGCGTGTCGGCGCGAGCTAACGCGCGCGCCGCTAACACATCGGTGAAAGCGCCGAGTTTCGGGTTGCGAGCCGCGATCCGCTGCAGCGTCGCCGCGACCACCTCGCGGGCGCTGGTCCGGCCGGCCCGAATGGCCGCGACTATGCCCTCCGCAGAACCGTCTAGGAGCGTTTCACTCACGGCGTGAATACCGGCGCAGGTTCGGCCTCATCGCCGAGTTCGATCGCGTCGAGCTTAGCCGCGAGCTCGGTGGCGATCTTCAAGTGCATCACCACAGCCGCGCGGCTTTCTGGCGCGAGTTCGACGCCAATCAAGGGAGCTGCCGCGGCGACGAGAGCAGCGGGATCAAAGGGTTCGTTCATGCGAGTGATCTTTGCAAATTTCATGCGAGTGAGAGGGGCGAGGTCGATCGCGTTAGGTCAGGCGTCCTGTTCATTGTCATTCCCGCGAACGCGGGAATTCAGGGGGTCGTAGGGCTGACACCCTCCGCTTCTCTTTGCGCCGACACTCCGCCCTCTTTCGTTGACAACCAGGACGGGCACATCGTGGCCACTGGATTCCCGCGTTCGCGGGAATGACAAGCGGCTCACCGCTTATTGCGGATCGGAATATCCATATCCTCGATCTTCAGCTCTTTGGTCAGCTCGGGGATGCCCCACGCGACGTTCGGATCGACCTTGATCTTGAAGGCGAACATCGATTGCAGCGCCTGATGATCGTCCTTGCGAAACACCATCTTGCCCTTCGGCGTATCGAATTCGAGCCCCTCCATCGCGGGAATGAGCTTCTCCGCATCCGTCGACCCGGCCTTTTCGACCGAGGCGACGAGCGCCATCGCCGCAGCGAATCCACCGCAGGTGAAGAAATCCGGCGGCGCGTTGTACCGCTTCTGATGCTCGGCGACCAACCAATCATTAACAGGGTTCTTCGGGATGTCGTAATAGTAGTACGCGGCGCCCTCCAGCCCCGGGAAGCGCTTGTAGGAGATCAGCACCGGCAGGATATTGCCGGCCGCCGCAAAGCCGATGCCGTAGCGGCTCGGGTCCATATCCGCGAGCTTGGCAAGCGGATTGGCCGCGCCCGCCCAGATGAACCAAATCAACTTCTTGCCCTGCTTGTCTTTCAGCGCATCGAACAGGCGCTGGCCGACGGCGGTGAAATCGGTCGTCGTCGCCGGCGCGTATTCCTCCGCAGCAAGCGTCGCGCCGGTCTTGGCGAGCGCGCCTTTGAAGGCCGCGACGCCGTCGCGCCCGAAGGCATTGTCGACCGCCAGCACGCCGATGCTGACGCCCGGCGCGCCGATCGCCACCGCGTTGGAGATCGCGTCCTGCGTCGAGTTGCGCGCGGTGCGGAAGATGTAGCGATTCCACTTCTCGCCGGTGATCTGGTCGGCGACCGCCGGCTCGACGATCAGCACTTTCTTGTGCTCCTCCGCCACCGGCAGCATGGCGATCGTCGCCGGCGACGACGTCGTGCCGATGGCGATCTCGGCGCCGTCGTCCTCATAAGCCTCGGTCAGCGCGCTTTTGGCGAGGTCGGGCTTGCCCTGATCGTCTTTGGTGACGATGACGATCTTGCGTCCGCCGATCTGCATCGCGCCCTTGGTCGCGTATTCGAGGCCCATGCGGAAGCCGGTTTCGGTCTGTTTGGCGTAGGCCTCCAGCGGCCCCGTGCGGCCGTAGATAAGCGCGACCTTTAGGTCGTCCGCGCGGGCCAAGCTCGCACTGAGCGCTGCCCCGCAAACGACGATCAACACCCGTAGTGACAACGACATACGGTCCCCTCTGATGGCGTAACCTCGCCGGCACCTAAACACTCGCACCGCCCGACGCGCAAGCGCGTCGACCGGAGGGTCGGCGTCCACGCCGACCTTTTTGGGCGCAACTCGGCCGCCTCACGTATCAAACCAAACGTCGGCCTGGAGGCCGACGCCCCGCGAGGCTCTAGCTTGAGCTCTTCTCGCCGATCAGCGCCACCAGGTCGCCGACGGAGCGCAGCCCGTCGACCTCCCGCGCTTTCATGCGAATGCCGTATTTTTCTTCCGCCGCGACGACGATCTCTATTTGTTTGATGCTGTCCCAGCCGGGCACGTCCGCGGCGGTCGTGGCCGGCGTCACGGCGAGATCCTCGCGGGCGAAAATGTCGCGGAGTAGGGTGGCCACCTCTTCGAGGATACGCGCCTGTTTATCCAAGAACAGCCCCTTCCCATTTCATCGGCAAAACCGGCTCTCGATAGGCGGCAAGTTCGAGCGCGAGCCGCTTGGCGCCGCGGCCGTCCTCATCGATCAGCGCAAAACCCAGCTTTTCGTAATGCTGCCGCACCATGCCGTTCTTGGGCGAGGGCGCATACTCGCCGATCAGGCGCGTGGCGCCGCGGCGGCGCGCTTCCGCCACGAGCAGCGACAGCGTCGCCGCCTCGACTTCGCGGCCGAGCACACGGCAGCTCATCAACCAGGTGTCGATCACCAGCGCCGCGCCGTCGAACTTGCCGATGACCACTGCGATAAGGCCATTATCGCCGAACCGATCGACCAGCCGCACATGCAGCCCTACGCAATCCTCGTCGCGCATGAAGGCGTCGTAATCGTTCTCGCTGTAGCGTCGGGTCGTCAGATTGAATTGGTTGGTCTTGTTGATCAGCTGGACGATGCGTTGTCGATTGAGCGTATCGAAATAGCCCCAGATCGCCCGCATATCGAGGCTCGCAAGGTAGGACGCGACGTCGCCGTACTGCTCTCGCACCCCTTCGCGCTTGGCGTTTTCCGCGTATAGCGCGCCGCGCTCGCGGTCCTCGCCGGTGATGCCGACGGATTCGAAATATCCCGCCGCCGCGAGCGCCTCCGGAATCAGCGCCGGCTCGTCGGGAATTTCGGGCACGGCAACCATGGGGAGCGCCTCGCGCACGCGCTGGCGTTCAAACGGGTTGTCGTCGAGGAAAACCAGACTGTCGAGGCCGATATTGAGTCGCTCGGCGATCGTTTCGATGTTCTTGGCCTTGTCGTCCCAATTGGCGACGAAACAGGCGATGTCCGCGCGCCGCAGGATCATCTCGGGATGCTTCTCGAACGGCTCGAGCGCGTTGGCTTCGTCGTTCTTGGAGCAGACCGCGAGGATGATCCCGCGTTGCGAAAGCTGCTTGGCGTAATCCTGCACCGCGAGAAATCCCTCGCCGAGCGCGCTGCCTTGCCCCAGCACGAGGCCGTCGAGGCCGTCGTCGCCGATCACGCCGCCCCAGAGTGTGTTGTCGAGATCGAGCACCAGGCACTTCCGCGATCGGCCGGCTTTCGCCGCCAGCACCCTGACGACGAGATCGCCGTATATCGGCGCCGCGGTCGGGCGAATGTCCTGCTTGGCCCGATGCCAGAGCACGGGATCATGCCATTTCGCCAGACCGTCGCGCGCCGCTTCAACATCCACCGCCACCAGATCGACGCCTTCGGCTTCGCCCCAAGCGCGCAGGCCTGAGTTGACCTTGGCGATGAAGGCCGCGCGCGAGCCCGGCAGGCGGTGCTCGTTGGCCCCGAGGAGGGAGGGCGCGGTCGGCAATAGGGTCTGCTGCAGTACAACACATCCGAACGCCGTGCGGGCCGTGCGCCAGCCAGCGAGAAGCTCTTCGCGCACGGCTTCGAGCGCGGTCTCGACTGCGCCCGCCGTGTCGGAGGCCGTTACGCGAGAGCTGAATCGCCAGGCGTCGAACGAGAAGAGGACTGCGTCGGGGCGGAACGCGTAGAGAGCCGATTCCGCGTCGTTCAGCTCGCGCCAATATTGGCCGTAGTCGCCTTCGTAGATATCGAGCCAGAAACCGTTCCTCAGGCCCGCGATCCGCAGGCCCGCGTGCAAATGCGACGTCGTCGAGGAGCTGAGGATCGCCAGCCGGTACGACCGTCCGGCAAACTCGGTCGGCCGCTCTGGCCAGCGCCGACGCAGCAGCTGATCGAGCGCGCCGACGCGAACGAAGTCGAGGCGCGTTTGCGCCAGCGCGAGCAGCTCGCCGAAACCCGCGGCCTCGCGCCCGAGCGCGGCGACCCGCTCGCGCCAGTTCTCTGCCTCGGGAAGCCAGGGGAAGTCCGGCGAACCCATCCAAAACCCTTAAGCGACGGTCGGCCGGTTCGCCTTGCCCGGCTGATGCCATAAAACGGCGCGCCCGCGCAAATCCGGCCGCCGATGTAGCCGCGGTCGTCGACCGCGGTCTTTCGGAGATCGCCCCTATCCAAGGGACGATCGCACCACCAACGCGGTCGGCGACCGCGTCCACAGGAGCCGCCGCCGCAAAAACGCACATGACCAATGTTGAACCTTACCGTAAACCAGCGCGGGGGCCGGTGCGTAGTATCCCGGACGAGTATCGGTGCAGGCGGAGGCCGGGTTGGGGTCGGAACCAAACATTTTGCCGGCGGAGCGCCGTTCAGCGCGCTGGCCCTGGTTCCTCGACCCGCGGATCGCCATCACGCGGCGCCTGCTTGACCGTATTGGCCAAGGCCGCGTCGTTGTAACCGCGCCGGGCGGCGTTCGCCTCGTAGGGGAGGGCGCTCCCGGCGAGGACGCGGCGCTAAACTTGCACAACTGGCGACCGCTGCTGCGCGTGCTGGCGGGCAGCGACATCGGCTTCGCACAGGCCGTGATCGACGGCGATTGCTCGAGCCCCGACCTCGTCGGGCTGCTCCGCTTGTTCGATCGCAACATTTCCGCCCTGGGCGGCGCCGCCAGTTCCTTCGGGCCGGCGCGATGGCTGCAGCGTCTGGCGCATCTGGCGCAAGCCAACACCCGCCGGGGCGCGGCGCGCAACATCATGGCCCATTACGATCTCGGCAATGCTTTCTTCGAAGCCTGGCTCGACCCGTCGATGAGCTATTCTTCCGCAATTTACGCGGACAGCGCCGAAACGCTGGAGGCCGCCCAGGCCCGGAAGCACAATCGGATCGTCGAGCTGTTGGGATTGCAGGGCGGAGAACGGGTGCTCGAACTCGGCTGCGGTTGGGGCGGCCTGGCGGAGCGGCTGGTCGGGGCGGGCGTCGGCTCGCTCGATGCGCTCACCATTTCGCCCTCGCAGGCCGAATACGCGCGCGGCCGCCTTGCGGCGTTGCCCGCGGCCCGCGTTCTTCAGCAGGACTACCGCGACGCAGGCGGGACTTACGACCGCATCGTGTCGATCGAAATGTGCGAAGCCGTCGGCGAAGCCTACTTGCCGCTTTATTTTCAGAGAATCGCGAGGGGGTTGAACGCCGGCGGCCGAGCCGTGATCCAGACGATCAGCATCGCCGACAAGCGATTCGCCGGCTACCGCTCAAACGCCGATTTCATTCAGCGCTACATTTTCCCCGGCGGCTTTTTGCCTAGCGAACAGCTGCTTCGCGACTGCATCTCGCGGGCGCGCCTGCGACTTGCGCACGCCGAAACCTTTGGCCAATCCTACGCGCTAACGCTGGCCGAATGGCGTCGACGCTTTCACGCCAACTGGTCGCGCATCGCCGCGCTCGGCTTCGACGCGCGGTTCCGCCGCCTGTGGGACTATTATCTCTGCTATTGCGAAGCCGGGTTTCGTGAGGGTACGGTCGATGTAGGGCTGTACGTTCTCGAACCGGCATCGGCGGGATGACATCTGTAGCGCTTAGTCTCGAAGAACGCCCTCAATCGGTCATCGACCTCGGCGCCGACCGCAACCCGACCGAGGCGGACTGGGCGCGCGTCGCCTCCGAACTCGGCGCGGCGTGCCGAGACGTCGGCTTTTTCTATGTCGTCAATCACGGCGTGCCGCCGAGGCTCGTCGCCGACGCCTTCGCCGCGTCCCGAACTTTCTTTGCGCTCCCCGTCGCCGAGAAGCTCGAAATTTCGATGGACGTGGTCGGCGGCAATCGCGGCTACGCCGGCTTTATGCGCGAAGCGCTCGATCCGACCCACGGTCGCGATCGGAAAGAGGCGTTCAACGTCGGCCTGGAGCTTGCGGACGATGATCCCGGCCGGATCGCTGGCGAACCCTATCGCGCGCTCAACGCTTGGCCGAGGACACCGGGTTTTCGCGACACAATGCTGGCTTATTTCGACGCGTGTCTGGGGCTGGGCGACCGCATTCATCGCGCCTTCGCGCGCGACCTCGGCCTCGACCCCGACTATTTCGTCGAGAAATTGGAGCGTCCGCTCGCGACGCTGCGCCTGCTGCGTTATCCGCCCGAGCCGATCGGCGAGATCGGAGCGGGGACGCACACCGACTACGGCAACATCACGCTGCTCGCGACCGACGGCGTCGGCGGCCTGGAAATCCGCGATCGCGCCGGCCGCTGGCTGGCGGCGCCCTCGATCCCCGGCGCCTTCGTCGTCAATATCGGCGATTGCCTGATGCGCTGGACCAACGACGTCTATGTCTCGACGCCGCACCGCGTGGTCAGCCGCGGCGCGGGCGAGCGATTTTCGATCGCCTTCTTCCTGGATCCCAATCCCTACGCGAAGGTCGAGGCGATACCGTCCTGCGTCGCCGCCGGCGAGCAACCAAAATACCCGCCGATATTGGCGCACGAGTACCTGCGCTCGCGCCTCGAGCCGACATATCTGCCGGGCTAGTGGAGCGTCGGCGTCCACGCCGACGATGCCGCAGCTACGTCGGCGTGGACGCCGACGCTCCGCTAACTGCGTGTGAGATGGGCCGGGCCGGTGCCCAATCTCCCGTGGACCGCCGCGGAGACGGCGTTGCCAGCTTTGGTCAGTTCGACTTCGTAGTTGGCGCCGTCGCCGAATACGATTCCGTTCGGAGTCGCATTGCTGAACCGCACGTCGAACGGCACGCCCTTCTCGCTGAACTGGACGACTTTGCCGCGGGTGATGACAACGGTCATCGGCCAAGGCTTCTGTTTGCCGAGATTGCCGCTCCAGGCGCCGTCCCAATTTGAATTGGCAGCGCAGGCGCTGCCGGCGCCGGTCAGCGCAACTCCAACAAGTAAAGCTTGCAAACAACGGCTCATGGCGCGCCTCCAAATCAGTTCGTGGCCAGCACGGCCTACGACTACTTGGCTTGATTTTATGACACCAGATCGACGAAGTTTTGGCGCAATGCATTCACTTCGCTGTGAGAACAGCGCAACTTGTATGAAATAAGTTTAAGTGACAGCGTTTGGAGCGATTGCGGCTCGGAAACCGTCATTGCGAGCGAAGCAAAGCAATCCAGCGTGTGATCGACGAGATGTGCCGGATAGAGACGCTGCGGCGTGGATTGCCGCTTCGCTTCGCTCCTCGCAACGACGAATTCTACCTGGGTCCGCCGCCGTGGTGCGCGGTCGCCCCGCGCTCGGGCTAAAGCTCAATCTGTTCCGTAGATGATCTTCGGCAGATTGGCTTGAACCGGCGGCTTCTGACCGATGTAATAGATGTGCGGGCCTGAGGATCTGACAACGACAGGTTCGGCCACGGGGCAACGCTCAGCCGCAGGGAGGACAAGTGGCTCCTCCGCGGCGTCGCCGACGGCGGGCGTATCATAGGGGACATCATCCGGGTATCCGATCCCGTCTTCTTCATGTCCATGGTGAAAATGAAAATGGGAAGACGGAGCCCGCGTGGCTTGGGCGTGGGGCTGCGCATCGGCGTGCGGTTGTGCCGCTGCGTGCGGCTGCGGCGGGGCGTGTGGACCCGGCGGGACGTGCGGCACGGAGATGATCGCGACGGCGTAGGAGGGAGTCGCTAGACCGAGGGTGAGGCAAGCCACGAGGGCGGCCAACGCTTTCATCGCGTTTTCCTTTTTGCGTGAGGCGGCCTCCTCGCCCTAGGGTTAGCAAACGGTTAACGCGTCGCAAAGGAAAGTTTGCCGGATTGGTTAATCGGCGTCCGCCATCTGCGATTTCGGGCCGAACTCCCGATCAAAAAACCACACCCCGCAGAATTTTCCCGTCCGGCTGTTTTAAATACGTCGCTTGTTACTTTATGTAAGTGCGAGCCTTGCGCAACGACATCAGTCGCCGTAACCTTGCGTACTTGGTGTCACGCAATTCGAATATTATTTAGAACGTTTTTATCTAAACAATAGTAATACATAGAACGAATTAAGGTAGATATTTGTCCTTTAGATGGCAATCCATTGACAATCCCTATGCATTATTGTTTATTGCGGACGAGAGCATGGTCTTTCGCGGTCGTGGAGCACCTCTGCAAGTTGCTTTGGTGGTCAGGCCGCGCGCAGTATCTTCGTAAAACGAACGTCGTTCCCGGAAACGGGCGCTTGTCTCGTCAACTCGCGCGTCGAGGGCTGCCGCCGTGCCAACCGCATTTCCCTTGCCATGATCGCTTCGTCGCTACGCGCGATTCTCGATACCGCGGTCGACGGCATCATTCTGATGGACGCACGCGGAACAGTGACGATGTTCAACTCGGCCTGCGAGCGCATCTTCGGATATGCCGCCGACGAGATCGTCGGCGGCGACATCAAGCGTCTTATGCCAAAACCCTATCAGGACGAGCACGACCAATATCTGGTGAACTACCAACAGTCCCGCCAACCCAAGATTATTGGAACCGGGCGCCAGGTGGTTGGGCGGCGCAAGTCCGGCGAGACGTTTCCGATCGATCTCTCGGTGGGGGAAGCGATCAATGATCGCGGGGTCTACTATGTCGGGATTCTGCGCGATATCAGCGATCGCGTGCGCGCGGAGGAAGAGCGCCAACGTCTGATGGAGCAGCTCGCCAAGAGCAACGAAGAGCAGACGCATTTCGTACACGCCGCTTCGCACGATCTGCGCGAACCGCTGCGAATGGTTTCGGCCTTTTGCAGTCGATTGGCGAATGATTATGGCGACAGGCTCGATCCGCGCGGCGTCGAATATCTGTCGCTGGCCGTGGCGGGAAGCGAGCACATGAAACGAATGCTCGACGACCTCGTCGATTTCGCGCGTCTATCTGACGATGCGGAGCGTCGCTCGCGCTTCGACACCAACAGCGTTGTCGACGAAGTCGTCGACAGCCTGTCAAACATCATGCAGCGATCCGACGCGAAGGTCACGCGCGGTTCCCTGCCTACCATCGCCGGCAACCCGATCCGCTTCGAACGGCTGATGCGCAATCTGATCGGCAACGCGCTCAAATATGTCGCGGAGAATGTGCAGCCCTGCATCCACGTCGACGCAGCGCAAGAGGGGGCGTTTTGGCGGTTCTCCGTCGCCGACAACGGTATCGGCATTGACCCGCGGCACTTCGAGCGGATTTTCCTGCCGTTCAAACGGCTGAACGCGCGGGGACGCTACGAAGGCGTCGGGCTCGGGCTGGCGATCTGTCAAAAGATCGTTGAAGGCTTTGGCGGCGCCATGTCCCTCTGCTCCAGCGAGGGACAAGGTTCAACCTTCAGCTTTACAATTCCAGCAGACCTCCCTCCAGACCAAGGCGAGAGCCATGACGCTTGACGAGTTGGGAAGGCCGGCCGAAATCTTGCTGGTCGAAGACAATTACGGCGACGTCCTGCTGACCCGCGAAGCGTGTGAGAGTCCGCGGTTGAGTATCCATCTCACGGTGGCCTCGGATGGCGAAGAGGCGCTCGTCATGCTGCGTGGAGAGCGGGCCGGCTTCGAAGGTTTCCACCCGGACCTAGTGCTTCTCGATCTCAACTTGCCGCGTATGGACGGAAGCGAATTGCTCGCCATCATCAAGGCCGAACCGATCCTGCAACGCATTCCCGTCATCGTGTTGACCAGCTCCAAGGCTCAGATCGACATTCTCAAGAGCTACGACCTCAAAGCCAACAGTTACGTGGTCAAGCCCGTTGAATTCGAGCGGCTGCAGGAGGTTGTTGAATCGCTCGAAGGGTATTGGCGCCGCCACGCGTCGCTGCCAACGGCGGTCGAGGTTCGCCGCGATGCCCGCTAGGCCTCTGGCTCGGCGCGTCGAGGACGAAACGCCGATGGCGGTGGAGCATGAGCTGCAGACGCTGAGCTACGCGATTGCGCACGATCTGTCGGCGTCATTTCGCCATATGACGTCGTTTTCGCGCTTGCTGGCCGCTGAATTCCGAGACGGTTTGACGAAGACGCAGCAGCTCTACAGCGAGCAACTGCAAGCCGCCGGCCTGAAATGCGAGGCGATGCTTGAGCAGCTCGCCGCCTATTCACGGGTGCAGAGCCGCAATCTGGTCAAAGCGCTGCACGATCCGACATCTGTCTTCCGGCTTATCGCGCTGCGGCTGGCAGGCGCTGCGCCAGAGGGTGCGGAAATCTTGATTGAGCCGCTGGACCTGGTCTATGCGGACCCGGAGTTGCTCTCACAAGGAGTCGCCGCGCTGCTCGACAACGCGATCAAATTTCGTCGTCCAAGCATCGCACCCCGCATCTTGGTTGAGCCGGCGCACGACGAGGCTCACTGGCGAATCCGCGTGCGCGACAACGGAATCGGCGTCGACCCCGCCTATCGCGAGGCGGCGTTTTCGATGTTTCGCAGATTGAACCGGGCGGAGGCCTACCCGGGCGCCGGCGCGGGCCTCGCCATCTGCCGGCGCATCGCGCGACGTCACGGCGGCGAGGTTCAGTTCGTCGATTGCAGCGAAGGCGCGTGCTTGGAGTTCGCGATTCCCCAGTCGGGCAAACCTTCGCGCCGTCGAGCGAGAAACACGCCATGACAACTTCAAGAACCATTCTCGCGGTTGACGACAACTCATTTGATCGCGAGATCATGACCCAGACGCTTTTAGCGGCGTTTCCAGACGCGCGCATAAGCAGCGTCGCGGATCCCGGCGAAGTTGAGGCGCTGTGTGGCGACCAGCGGTTCGACTGCGTGTTTCTCGATCAAAACATGCCGCAAATGGATGGGCTCACGCTGGCGCGGCGCCTGCGCCAATCCGACGCGCATATGCCGATCATCCTCGTCACCAGTATCGGCGATGAGATGCTCGCCGCCGAGGCGATGCGCAGCGGCGTCTCCGACTATCTCAGCAAGGCGCGGCTTTCGACTGAGGCCGCGCGGCGTGTTGTAGACCGCGCGATCCACTCGGCGGCGCAGCAGCGTTTGATTGATCAGCAACACGGGGAGCTGGAGACCTTCGCCTACGCGCTGGCGCATGATTTCAAACAACCGATCCGCCAGATCATGACCTTCTCGCAACTGATCACCGAGGAGTTGAGTGAGGTCAAGCACGCCGGCGTGGTGAAGCACCTCGGGTTCCTGATTCACGCGGCGGGGCGGCTGGACAATCTCGTCGACGTGATGGTGAAATACACGCTATTGAGCCAACCGCCGGAGCTGACCGATGTCCGCCTCGACACGGTGATCGCTTCGATCCGCAGCTCGCTGACGCCGCTGCTGGGCGAATTGCGTGGTGAATTGGCGGTTCGAAACATCAAGACGGTGGTGCGCGGCAACGAAACACTTGATGATTCAGGTGCTGCAGAATTTGATTGTCAATGGTCTGCGTTACAATCGAAGCGCCACCCCCCGCGTCGAGGTTTTCGCGCGCAGCGAGGGCGGAAAATTGCGTGATTGAGGTTCGCGACAATGGCATTGGCGTGGAGGCCGAATTTTTGGCCGAGATTTTCAAGCCGCTGATCCGCCTGCATTCGCATAAGGAATATCCCGGCAGCGGGCTTGGGCTTACTTTGGCCCGCAAGGCGATGGTGGCGCAGAATGGGGAAATCTGGTGCGAGTCCGAGCCCGATCGCGGGTCGGTGTTCAGCGTACGGCTGAAGGCCGCTAGCAAGAGCAACCGACGCCGGGTTGGCGCGAAGTTGGAAGCCGACGCCTGATCATGGAATACGCGGTCGCGCGAAGTCACCCCGTCATTGCGAGCGAAGCGAAGCCATCCAGCGTCGTGAGATCGTCAGCCAACCGGAAAGGGCGCCTGCCGCCGCATGGATTGCCGCGTCGCTTCGCTCCTCGCAATGACGGTTCTTCAATTTAAAGCATGCTGCCTTATCGTTGAATTGTCATGGCGAGGATCAGGCGCCTCGCGGAGGGTCGGCCTCCAGGCCGACGTTGGGGCTCATACCTGAGCCGGCCGATCTGCGCCCGAAAAGGTCGGCGTGGACGCCGACCCTCCGACGGGCTTGTAGCCGCGATCTCCAGATCGCGGTTTCCACATCGCGGCGACTTCCCGGCCATGAGGGAGCACCTCTAAAACGCGCCCTCGATCGCGCGATCCAAATCAGCGGCAATTTGTTTGCGCGACCAGGACTTCGTGATGAACTCGATCGCGCCAAAATGCATCGCCCGCCAAGCATCATTGCGCGCCTTGGACGACGTCAGGATCAGCGAGGGAAAACGCGGCCCCGGCACCGCCGCAAAATCCTCCAGCAACGAAAACCCATCCTTGCGCGGCATCCGAATATCAATCACCGCCAGGTCCGGGTTGAACCAACCACAGCGCACCAGTTCGAGCGCCTTGACGCCGTCCTCCGCCAGCAACACCTCGCGAACCCGCGGGATTGGCCTCCAGGATCTCCTTCACCAGGCAAGCATCCGCTTCATCGTCCTCGACCAGCAATATCTTCAGTCGCGGCGTCCCCGGAAAGCCGCCGAGGTTGGGGGAGGGCGGCGACGGCGAGAGGTTCGCCAGGGCGGAGGAGGCGAACTGGCGCAGCACATTGATCATCTTGGTTCCTTTGCGAGAAGAAGATCCGGCCTCAGCCTAGAGCGGTTTCCGATCAGTTCGCATTCTTGTCATCCCCGCGAACGCGGGGATCCAGGGGCTACCCGACGTGCGGTTGGACCCTGTGAGGACGGACGTACCGCGGCCCCTAGATCCCCGCGTTCGCGGGGATGACAAACCGCTCTCAGCAACCATGCTAGCCCACAGCCGCGATGAGGCGATCAATCGCCCACTTCAACTCGGGTTCGGCCTTCGGTTTGGTGACAAACTCGATCGCGCCGCGATGTCGCGCGCGCGCGGCGTCCTTGCCGGATTTCGACGAGGTGAGCACCGCGCAGGGAAACAAGGCGCGCGGTCTGGCGGCGAGATCCTTCAGGAAAGTCAATCCGTCTTTACGCGGCATGTTCAGATCAACCAGAGCCAGATCAGGGAAGACACGGCGGCGATCGAACAGCTCCAAAGCCTCCTGGCCATCCTCGGCGAGTACAACATTGGAGACCCGCGGGTTTTCGCTAAGTGCGCGACGGATCAGATAAGCGTCCGCCTCGTCGTCCTCGACCAGCAACACTTGCAATCCGGGCGACCAACGCGAATGAGACATCATCTTGTAGAGGTTCAACTCGCCGCTCTCAGCGAGCGATGAGGCGATGGCCCTGATTTCCAGCGAGGATATGGTCATGAGTGTTCGCTCCCTCTCGTAGCGATCGATTTCGACTTTCCGAGGCGCGAAGGACCGGCGCGTCAATACTTGGTGACCAGCTCGCCAAGCACGTTTTTCAGCTTCTCGAGGCCGTTTGGCTTGGTCACGAACTCCACAGCGCCGCGCTTCTTCGCGCGATAGGCGTCGGCGCCCGCCTTGGAGGAGGTCAGCACCACGGAGGGAAAAGCCCCAGAGTTTCGCAGCGCGATTTCCCTGAGCAACGCAAAGCCATCCTTGCGGGGCATTTTCAGATCGACGATCGCGAGGTCCGGCCCGCCCGCCCAGGCGTCGAGCAATTCCAGCGCCTCGACGCCGTCGCGCGCCACCCGAACCTCGGAGACCTTGGGAAGCTGGGAGAGCGCCCGCCGGATCAAATAAACGTCAGCATCGTCGTCCTCGACCAGCAGAACCCGCAATCGCTTGTTCGCGCGAATGTCGCCGGCGCCGGCCAGGCGCATAGGCGCGTGGCTCGGCGGCGCCGGATAGGCCACATCATTCAAGAGCGAAAGCACCGTACTCATGTTCACCCGCCTTTCTCTTGCTATTTCAATAATTGCAATACATGCAATCATAAGCAACGTTTATGGTATCGTTAGATATGAGCTCGCATGGGTTAAAGTCGTGTTGAACAGCGAGGTGAATCGCGGGTAAAGGTCGCCCAAAGAAGCGCCTTCTACCCGTGTGGTTTACGGCGCGAGGGAGCGCTCGCCTTGTGGCGGCCAAGCGCTGCGTCCTATAAGGGGACGCCCCCCGCAAAGACCTCATCGATCATGCCGACTGTAGACGTCAAAAACCCCAGTAACCGCCGGCCCGGGCAGAAGCCCGATGCAGCGAACGAACCTTTCAAGCGCGCTTTGACCGCCTGCGCCCGCGCGATGTCGCGCCATCCGGAATTGGAGGTGGCTTTTTCCGCCGACAAGCCCGGCCTATTCACCGGGCCGGATGGCGCCAAGGCGCGGCTGCCCGAACCGCCGAAAAAGCCCAATCCGCGAGAGGCGGCGATCCTGCGCGGCGTCGCGGATTCGATGTCGCTGCGGCTCGCCTGCCACAATGAGGCCGTGCATCGCCGCCACGCGCCGCAGAATGCGCCGGCGCGCGCGCTGTTCGACGCGGTCGAGCAGGCGCGGGTCGAGGCGATCGGCGCGCGGCGGATGGAGGGCGTCGCCTCCAATCTCGCCGCCATGCTCGATGATCGCTACCACAAGAACCCCGCGGCCGAGGCGCGCGATCGCGACGAGGCGCCGCTGGAGGATGCCGTGGCGATGATGGTGCGCGAGCGTCTCACCGGCTTGCAGCCGCCGGCGGGCGCGCGACGCATCGTCGAACTCTGGCGGACGGCGATCGAGGACAAGGCGGGCGCCGAGCTCGATAAGCTCGGCGGGGCGATCGAGGACCAGAAGGCTTTCGCGAAAGCCGTCCACAAGCTGCTCGCTTCGCTGGATATGGCCAGCGACTTTGAGGCGGAAGCTGACGAGCGCGAGGAATCCGAGGACGAGGACAACAAACCCGAGCAGCCTGACGACGCAGAAGGGGAGGGGGAGCAGCAGGATTCCAAGGACTCCATGGAGATCGAGTCGCTGCAGGATTCCTCCGACGAACTCGAGGAAGGCGCGATGGAGGCCGCGGACGCCCCATCGGCCGAATATCCCGAGGACGCGGACGCTGGCGAATCCGAGGACCCCTCGGAGAACCGTCCGGCGCCGTCGAGCGGCGCCGAGCGGCGCGGGCCGGATTACAAAGCGTTCTCGACGAAGTTCGACGAGGTGGTCGACGCGCACGAGCTCTGCGAGCCCGAGGAATTGCAGCGGTTGCGCGATTATCTCGACAAGCAATTGCAGAATCTGTCGAGCGTCGTCTCCCGGCTCGCCAATCGTCTGCAACGCCGGCTGATGGCGCAGCAGAGCCGCTCCTGGGAGTTCGATCTGGAGGAGGGCGTGCTCGACGCGGCGCGGCTGCCGCGCATCATCATCGATCCCCAGCAGCCTCTCTCGTTCAAGCGCGAGAAGGACATGGAGTTTCGCGACACGGTGGTGACGCTGCTGATCGACAATTCCGGCTCGATGCGCGGCCGTCCGATCACGGTGGCGGCGACCTGCGCGGATATTCTCGCGCGCACGCTGGAGCGTTGCGGAGTGAAGGTCGAAATTCTCGGCTTCACGACGCGGGCCTGGAAGGGCGGCCAATCGCGCGAAGCCTGGTTGCAGGCGGGCAAGCCCGCCAATCCCGGCCGGCTGAACGACCTGCGCCATCTCATCTACAAACCCGCCGATGCGCCGTGGCGGCGGGCGAGGAAGAACCTTGGGCTGATGATGCGCGAGGGGCTGCTGAAGGAGAACATCGACGGCGAGGCGCTGGATTGGGCGCATCAGCGTCTGTTGGGCCGGCCGGAGCAGCGCAAGATCCTGATGATGATTTCCGATGGCGCGCCGGTCGACGATTCCACCTTGTCGGTCAATTCCGGCAACTATTTGGAGCGGCATCTGCGCTTCATCATCGAGGAGATCGAGACGCGTTCGCCGGTGGAGTTGATCGCCATCGGCATCGGTCACGACGTGACCCGCTATTATCGCCGCGCGGTGACGATCGTCGACGCGGAGGAGCTTGGCGGCGCGATGACGGAGAAGCTCGCGGAGCTGTTCGCGGAGACGCCGTCAGCGCGGCCGAAGCCTGGGCGAAAGCCTTTGGCTGCGTAACTCGTCGTCAGAGGAAGGCCACCGCGGCTCCGCCTGGAAACAGGCGCGCCACCTTGGCTTTTTGCGCGCCGATTTCGACGAGATCGCCGACCTCCAGCAGCAGGTCGGTGAGAAACGCCATGCCGGATTTTGACACGTCGACGAGTTCCACGGGGTGTTCGTGGTGATCGGCAGTCACCAGCGAGACGTGGACGCCGTCCCGCTCGATGCGCGGGCTGTCGCGGCGATCGTCGGCGGGTGTGTCGGCGTGGTGCTGCAGCCACTCGATCTTGGAGGCGAGCTTCTCGGTCTTGCGCGGCGTGCAGAACAGCGCCAGCGCAAAACCGCGCGCCATGGTGCGCACGACGAGCCCTTCGAGGCGTCCGAGCTCGTCGATATAGGCGACCACGCGCTCGCCCGGGCTTGCGACCTTTTCAACCTTCAGCAAGACGCCAGTCGGCGACACGTCGACGGTTTCGCAAGCCGCCTCGCTGCCGTCCTCGAGCATGTAGCGGCCGGTGAGCGTCAGTCTCGCTCGCACATGCGTGCGTTTTTCTTCGAGCTCGGTGGCGCCTTGCGGCGGCTCGCCCTTAAGTATCCTGATCTGCTCCACGCGCTTTCTCGCAGCAACCTTAAGTTGCATACACCCTAGGCGAGGCGAATAAAAAATTCGTTCCAAGCCAAAGCCGTTGGTTCCGCGCCGCGAGTGAGGAGCGGATTTGGCCCGATCAAATTGGATTGATAGCGGCGCCATACGACCGGCGGGTCAGACGCGCCGCTTGTCTAATGCCTCGATAAGCCCCGAGGATCCGCCGTCACGACGCGGAAGCGGGCAATGCTCTGAAAGCATTGAGTAAACGCGTACCGACGTCAACGCTCAAACAAACTTCACGGCGGCGCCGCCGGCGAACAAATGGATGACCTTCGCCACCTGGGCGCCCAGGCGAACGGTCTGGTCCACGCTGAGCGGCGCCTCGACGAGGAAGGCCGCGCCTTCCACCGATATGTCCAGCAACTCCCCCACGTATTCGCGGCCGTCCTGGGTGCGCAAAACGACATTTTGTTCGTCATCGTCCAGGCGCACCGCACGGCGGCGGTCTACTTCTTCGCCGGAGCGCTCCGCTAGCCAATTGATCTTGTTGGCGAGGCGATCTTCCTTGAACGGCAGCGTTCGGAGCGAAATCGCAATCCAACCGCGCGATTTTCGCACGATTGTCCCTTCGACCCGCCCCAGACCATCGATATAGGCGACGACTCGCGATCCCCAGGGTCCGAGCTTCGGACCCTTCAGACGAAGACCGCCAGGCGATACGTCTATGGTCTCACAAGGAAATTCACCGACATTTTCAATCATGTAGCGCCCCGGCAATCGCAACTCAATGCGCGCGTGGCGACGTCGTTCAAGAATAGCAGCAGCCGTTGCTATGGCGTCATTCAAACTCGATGGCGTAGAACTTTCGAGTTCCGCGCCGTCGAAGGGTTGCATTTTCATTTCGACCTCTTGCGAGGGGCGGCTCTTGAGTAAGTCAAGAGCAAATATTTATAAAGAATAAACGTAACAATTCCGTTTAGGCGCCGGGCTTGGCTGAAAATCAACGACGGCGAACGCTTGCGCGGAGCGGCCCGGTTCGAGGATAAGGCGGCCGGCGCATTCCCGATCGCCGCTCCCAACCGACGGTGGCCATGCGCATCGTATCCGCCCTGTCCGAAGCCTCGTCGCCCTACGACGCGATCCTTTGCGACGTCTGGGGCGTCTTGCACGACGGCAAACGCGCCTTCGCCGCCGCATCCGAGGCGCTCGCTGGGTATCGTCGGGCTGGAGGTGCTGTGGCGCTGATCACCAACGCGCCGCGGCCGAGCCCGCCGGTGCAGGCGCAAATGTTGCGGCTCGGCGTATTGCGCGAAGCCTTCGACGCCGTCGTCACGTCGGGCGACGTTACGATTGCAATGATCGAAGCGCGCGGTGGCGCGCCGGTGCATCACATCGGCCCGGATCGCGACCTCAGCCTGTTCGACGCCGTCGAAGCCCAGACCGATCGGCGGCCGGTGCGCGTAGGGCCGGATGAGGCGGAATACGTGCTCTGCACCGGCCTCGAACACGACGACGTCGAGACGCCCCAAGATTATGCGCCGCGCCTGGCCGCGCTCGCCGCGCGCGGCCTGCCGTTCGTTTGCGCTAATCCGGACATCGTCATTCACCGCGGGGCCGACCTCGTCTATTGCGCGGGAGCGCTGGCTGAGGCCTACGAGGCGCTCGGCGGCTCGACCGTCTACGCCGGCAAGCCGCACGCGCCGATCTACCAAGCCGCCCTCGCTGCCTGCGCCGCGGCGCTCGGGCGGGACCCCGCGCGGGTGCTGGCGATCGGCGACGGTTTTCGTACGGATATGGCCGGCGCGCGCGGGCAAAAGCTCGATACGCTGTTCGTCGCCGCCGGCATTCATCGCGACGAGACGATGGCCGCGGACGAGGTCGACCCGGCGGGACTGGCGCGGCTGTTCGCGAAAGAAGGCTTTGCGCCGACGGCGACGATCGCGTCGCTGCGATAGGGCGTGGCGCTGGCCGTGAAATTTGTGGTTTTCGATGCGCAATCGAGGCCGGGAATCGCGTTTCGCTCCGGTTCGGCGCCCGCATTTCAATGGCTTGCCGGGCAGGAAACGACCGAGCAGCGCATTTTGCACGTATGATATCAATGCCTTACCTGTGAAAAACGCGTCGCTCACCGGGGGGCGGTGAACCTCTTGGCCGAGGAGCCGTTCTGCCGGAGGGTCGGCGTCAACGCCGACCTTTTGGGGCGCCACTCGGCCGGCTCACCTATCAACCCCAACGTCGGCCTGGTGGCCGACGGCTCCGCGAGGCGTTTGATCCTCGCGATGACGATCTCAACGATAAGGCGGCACGCCGACTTGCGCCGATCCTCGCAGCCGGCCTCTGGAGGCGCCCTGCAGGGTTGGCTGTCTACATCCTTTCTGAAAAGTCTGAGCATACAGGCATAGGTTTCTGGAGAAATGAAGGCGATGGGGAATTCCCGCTGTGACTGCGCAGGCGGCACGCCAGGCTCTCTCAAAAAGGATCGAACGCGCGACAGTTGTAATTTATCTAGCGCAACACAAAGGACGTTATGTACGAGCCGCTTTATTGTTATTTTTCAATATGATAGATGTTTAAATATTACTCGATTTTCATATGCGCCATTTGCCACAGTCAAAGCTGGTCAAGGAGATCGAAAGCTTCGTCGATATAATGTGTCAATGGATGGGCCGCATTTTGCCGCCGCCAGTTCTCTTTCGCGAACCGAAGCGTGCCCATGGCCATCATGGCGGCCAGACGTAGTGCGGGCCGTCGGGTGCGATCCGGCCATAGTTCATACATCGCCTCGGCCAACACCTCCTCCAGCTGAACAATAAGCGCCTCTTTGCGCAGTCGAAGCGTTTCCGTCGATCGCAGGATTTGATCCGCGAGAACGGACTCCTTGGTCATATACCTTGAGGCAAGAGCCAAAAAAGCCTTTCGAGCGGCGTTGGTCGGTGATTGATCCGGCGATTGCTCAAGAAATGTGGGACGCAAAACCTTTGGGATGTCGCCGCTTTCGTGCGCCAGCAAAACATCCTCTTTCGACTTCAAATAGTAGAAGAATGTTCGTCGCGAAATTCCCGATGCCGCCGCGATGGCGTCGAGGGTCGTGGCCTCATAGCCATTTTCGATGAAAAGTTTCAGGCCGGTCTCGGCAATCCGATCCAGCGTCACCTGGCGTTTGCGCTCGCGCAGGCTGGTTGGGGCTCTCTCGACGCTATTCATGGCTGTCATTTTGACCCTCAAAGAGGCGCTTGCCAAGATTACACTGAGTGCGATATGTACGAAATTACACTGAGTGCGATTTCATGGAGCAGGCCACATGCCGACGAAAAAGGTTTGGTTCATCACGGGTGCGTCGCGAGGATTTGGCCGTGTGTGGACCGAAGCCGCTTTGAAACGGGGTGACAAAGTCGCCGCCACCGCGCGACACCCGGCGGCGCTCGATGAACTCACCACAGCTTATGGGGATGCAATCCTGCCGCTGGCGCTCGACGTGACGGATCGCGATGCGGTGTTCGAAGCCGTCGGACAGGCGCACCGACACTTCGATCGTCTCGACGTGATCCTGAGCAATGCCGGTTATGGTTATATGGGGGCTATAGAGGAGCTAGAGCCCGAGCAGGCCAGAGCTAACTTCGACACCAATGTGTTCGGAACTCTCTCGGTCGTCCAGGCCGCGTTGCCGATTTTACGGGCGCAGGGGGGCGGCCACATCCTGACGGTGTCGAGCATAGGGGGCGTTATCGGTTTCCCGACTGGTGGAACTTATACCGCGACAAAGTTTGCCGTCGAAGCCATGACGGAAGCCCTGGCGGCCGAAGTGGCGGCGTTCGGCATCAAAGTCACCATCATCGAGCCCGGCAGTTTCAGCACCGAGTTCCGCGCATCGGTGCAATCCGCGCCGGTCATCGACGCCTATAATCCGATACGCCAAGCCGTTCGCTCCTCATTCAAACCTGAGGAGTTGGGCAATCCGGCGGCAACTGCGGCGGCGATCTTCGAAGCCGTGGATGCCGATAAGCCGCCGCTCCGCTTGGTGCTCGGTTCGACAACGATCGCGAAATTCAAGGCGGTCTATGAGGCGCGGCTACGTAATTGGAGCCAATGGGAAGCCGTATCGAACGCGGCTCAGGGTGGCTGAAGATGAAGCTGCTACTGCTCGGCGCTACGGGATTGGTGGGGAGCGGAGCCTTGAAACTCGCGCTCTCAAACCCCGCCTTCACCGAAGTGATCGCGCCCACGAGGAAGCCGTTGGCGACGAGGGACAGACTGGTGAACCCGGTCAGCTCACGCCTGGAGGAGCTTACCCCGCTTCTAGTGTCAAACAAACCGGACGCGGTCATCTGCGCTTTGGGAACGACACTGGCAAAAGCAGGCTCGAAGGACGCGTTTCGTTATGTTGACCACGAGCTCCCTATCGCCTTTGGCAAAGCGGCTCGCATCGCCGGTGTGGAGACGTATGCGATTGTAACAGCGATGGGCGCGTCCGCAGATTCCCGAGGCTTTTACTTGAGGACCAAAGGAGAGGTTGAGAAGCACATCCAGGAAATTGGGTTCCGGTCCCTTACAATCTGTCGACCCAGCTTGATTGGCGGCGAGCGTAACGAAGCAAGGACAGCCGAGCGAGCGGCGCTAACGCTGCTTCGAATCTTGGCTCCGATCCTGCCGAAGAAATTTCGTGTCAATCCGGCTGATGTCATCGCCGCTTCGTTGTTGGACGCGGTCATCTTTGCAAAAGCAGGCTGTCGTTGGGTATATTCTAACGAATTGAATTGACCCGACATATCAATTTTGCGCCTGCATAACTTATTACATTTTACTTTGAGGTGGACAGCCCTTATAGGATGCGTTGTTGACCGATCCGATCCAGTCGCCTCAGACCTTTGTTCTCGTTCACGGCGCGAGCCATGGCGGCTGGTGCTATGAACGCCTCGCCGCGATCCTACGTTCGCAGGGGCGCCGAGTATTTGCGCCGACGCTGGCGGGTTTGGCGGAACGGTCCGGGGAGATCTCGCCTCAAATTAACCTGACGACCCATGTCAATGATATCTTGAGCCTGTTTGAACGAGAGCGCTTAACGAACGTATTTCTGTGCGGCCACTCCTACGGTGGTATGGTCATCAGTGGCGTTGCCGACAAGATTCCGGATCGCATCAGAAACCTCGTCTTCATCGATGCTGTTGTGCCGGAAAACGGGAAATGCATGAACGATTATGTCTTTCCTGGCTGGAAACGGATTCCGGTTCAACTGGCCGTATGGTTATTGGGTCGCGGCTACAAACTGACGCCGCCGCCGCCGGCCTGGTATTTCAAGGTGAACAAGGCGGATCAGAGCATGGTGAACCGCCTTCTCACGGCGCACCCATTTGCTTCGCTGCAAGAGAAGATCAAGATCGGGAGCAATCCTGATAGCATCGCAGGCCATACTTACATCTATGCCACAAAATTCAATTTTCCCCCGATAACTGAACAATACGAGCGTGCCAAGGCGCGCAGGGGTTGGAAAGTTTTTGAGGTCGAAGCGGGTCATGACATCATGATCGACGCGCCAAAGGAACTCGCTGAAATCCTGTCGTTGCTCGACTGAAAGCGAAGGGTCGCGCAGCCAAAGCGCCTGATCAGTGGGCGGGCATGGTCTCGACGAGGCCGGCGCGCTGTTTCGCACCGTGCGCAACAATCGCACCGGACGGCTGGAAAACGCGATCACCGGGCGATGGAAAGGGTCTTTTGATCGATTTCAACGGCCATCCGGCGCTCCGAGCGCTCGCGAGCCAGTGGAGCCGCCGGGTCAAATATGCCGAAGGTGACGCAAGGGACCGGCTGGGCCTGACCGCTGTTCTTGTCCGCCCTGACGGCGTTGTTGCGTGGACCTGTGAGGGCGAGCCGGACCCTTCGGAAGCAACGGGAGCGGCCTCGCGTTGGTTTGCGATCTGACTGCGCACAAGCGCCGCTGCAGATGACTTATGATCGCGGCGGCGCGGCTATTTGACCGAGGAGAAAGCCGTCGGGGTCAGGAACTGGTTGCTGATGTTGGCGACGATCTGGCCGTCCTTCTCCGATTCGGCGCGCACGCTGAGCCATTCCGGATCGGCGACGAACGTCGGCCACTTGACCTCGCGCTCCGCCAGCGATTCCCAAGCGATCAGATAGGTCAGGTCGTAGTTGGATTCGCCGGCCAGCGTCGTCCAGAAGCCGGCCTGGCGGATGCCGTGCCTCTCCCAGATGCGCAGCGTGTGGTTCTGGAAACGCGCTAGCAGGTTCGGCAGGCGGCCGGGCAGGGTGCGGTAGATGCGGAGTTCGTAGATCATCGGGGCGTCTCCTCGTCGCGAATGAAAGTCGAATAGCAGCTTTTCTCCGCCGCGGATTCACGTCGCCTTCGGCTGAAATGCGACGCAGATCCCGGGCCAGCCGTCCCGTAATTACCGCGTGGATACAAATCCGCAAAAGGTGGGAGTGGCTGCATGCTTCGGCTGACAGGTCCGGGAAAAATTCGCGAGCTTGTCATTCCCACCGACGGAAGTCCGGAAACGACGATCGCGGCCTCGTTGTTCAACTTCGACGTCGACGGCGACGCGGTGAAGCCGCAGCATCGGGAATGGCTGACCGAATTCGTGGTCCCTCAACTCGGCAACCCCAAGGTGACGGTCACGCTGCGAGGCGAATCGAGCCGCAGCGGCAGCGACGATCACAATCTCGAACTGTCGACCCGCCGCGTGAAAAATGTCGAGCGACTTCTGCGCGGCTCGGGGCCCGTCGCCGCTAAGATCGACGCCAGCGGAACAGGAGCGAGCGACGCGACCCGGCAAGGGGAAAATGAAAAGACGGACGACGAATTCTTTCGCGCCGTCCGCGTCCAAGTCGACAATTCCGCCCATGGCCTCGTGCCTCCCGTGTTCACCAACGAAGGCTTGGCGCGCGGCTTCGACGACACAGCCAACCCGCCATGGCTGATGTTGCCGGCCGGCAGCTTCGGGAGGTTCATGCGGATCAACAACGCCGAAGGGTTGACGCTGGTCTCCAGCAACGTCGGCGTGGTGCGGGTCCGCTCCGCCATCAATTTCTCCGGCTCTGACCGGCCGGTGGTGATTTCGCAATCCAGCGAAATCTTCCGCGTCTTTCCCGGCATCCTCGGCGACGCGATCATTTCGGCGGTCGACGGCGCCGGGCGCGTCCGCGCACGCATGGCGGTGTCGGTGCTGCGCGAGCGCACCGTGAAATGTGCGTTCCACTTCGTCCGCAATCCCAACTATGGCAGCTCTCGGCAGGTCAGCGAGGCCGCGGATTTCCTGAGTGTGCTCAACGAAATCTGGAATTCACAGGCCAACATCACCTTCGTTGAGGGCGCGCCCGCGCGGGAGCTGGCGATGACCGAAAATCTCGGCAATCGCATCGACAACGACGACAAGATCAGGGTCATCGGCCTGCACCGCAGACCGGGCGTCGAGTTCAACGTGTTCTTTATCAATCGATTGGACGGAAACACGGTCGGCAAAACCGTCTCCTTCCCGCCCGGCGACTGCGTATTCGTGGACCCTGTCGAGATCGGCGACGACAACCGCAAGCGCGCGCTCGCGCACGAGGCCGGCCATTGTTTGTCGCTCGACCACAATTCCCCGACGGTCACCACAGACTTCATGCTCATGCACGACACGTTCGAGGACGGCAAAATGGAGGAAGCGCTCATCACCCGGGCGCAGGTGCTGCAAGCGCGCCGAGCGGTCGTCGGCTGAGCCCGCTACCACCGCCCGCGCGCGCTCAAGGGAACGCCCAAACATCTCTCAAATGGCGACCGATTTCGGCTCACAGCTGTGGGAGAAAGGCGTTTTTGGAGAGACGCCAGCCGCGGGCGGCCATAGTCGGGGGATTGCGGACCTAATATTCGACGGCGGACCTAATATTCGACGGAAATGTGCGTTGCGCCACGTCAGCTTTCAAAAGCTCGGCATAGTAGATGTTCACCGCTGGAGAATGTCCTCCGGCGGAAATAAAAGGACATCCGCCATGAATACTCAGTCTAACAAGATTAAGACCAGCAACGCTCGCAAGGTTGTTCTGATCGGCGTCGTCGGCGCGATCTTCGCCGCCACTTCGATGTTCAGCATCCAAGCGTCCGCTAAAGACTTCAAGCCGCCGTCCCTCGGGCCGCAGATTTCTCCCCAGTCCGGTCTTCCGGTCGGCAAGAATTTTCAGCCGGGTCCGCTGAAGCCTCCGTCGCTTCCCGTTAAGCCGATCGGTCCGATCGTGGGCGGCTGCGCTGGCACGAAGCTGGGCTGCAATCCGACCAACAATAGCGGCGCTTGGGCCGCGGTCGCTGGCGTCGCCATGATTGGTCTGACACTCGCAGCGGCGGAGCAGAACGCCGAAGCCGCGCAGCAGAATGCCGAAGCTGACGATAATTGCTACTATACCATCAAGCGCGTGTACGATCAGGACTATGGCATGGTGCGCAAGCGCTTCTTGGTTTGCGACTGAGGGCTTGCATTGATTCCCCGGAGGGGCCGGAACTCGCCAAGACGCGTTCGGCCCTTTGCATCCACTGAATCAGGTCGATCCGAGAAAACTCTGATAGGAATGGCGGATGTTACGCGGTCAATGCCATTGCGGCGCAATCTCATTTGAGGTCCACCAAGCTCCCGCAGTGAGCTCGATTTGCAACTGCCGCGACTGCCGTCGACAATCCGGCGCGCCCATCACCGCGTGGGCCATGACGGCTGTAGGCGCGCTTCATGTGCGCGGAGAACCCAAGGTGTATTCGTCATCGGATAGAGGGCGGCGGTCATTTTGCGCGAATTGCGGGACGGGTTTGTTTTTCACCAACGCTATTCTTGACCAGATGGGCTTTGTTCAAGTTCGTATCGCAGCTCTCGACGATCCAGACGCGATAGAGCCGAAAATGCAGGTGCAAACTGCCGAACGCGTCGCATGGATGGAAAACGCCCATACGCTTCCTGCATTTGAGCGATTTCCGGGCTGAGCGCCCTTGGTGCGGGCTCTCTCTCACGATTTCAGCCTGAAATCGGTGTTGCGGCGGTCATGATTTCCGCAGCTGCGCCGAATGCCGCCCGGCCTCTACGGCAGGATGCAACTGCCCTGTCCTTTGCCCTCGCTGCTATAACCGCTTGATTGGCGGGACGCCGACGCTCCGAGCGTCATACGGCGGTTGCAGCCGCTTCCAAGAACTCGGCCCTACCGTTGCACGCGGCGACGAGGTTCAGACGCCTCGCGGAGCGTCGGCCTCCAGGCCGACGTTGGATGACAAGTCAGCCGGCCGAGTTGCGCCCAAAAAGGTCGGCGTGGACGCCGACCCTCCAATAGAACGGAAGGTTCTAAATAATTGCAAGGCGGTCTAGGCCTCACCCCACCGCCCGCTCATCCGCGATCGTCTTGCCATCGTTGGGCAGCGTTCCCGGGGCCACGAATTCGACCCGCCCGCGCAGCTTCGTTGTCGCCTGCAGGCTCGCGGCGAGGTTTTGCGCCAGCGCGTCGGAGCCCGCTTCGGTCTCCGCCATCAGCGTCATGACGTCCTGCTCGCCCTCTCGGCGCACGACGAGGCGCACGGCGCCTAGCTCCGGGTGGCGCTTGGCGGCCTCCACTATCGCGGAAGGGTGCACGAACATCCCCTTCACCTTGGTCGTCTGGTCGGCGCGGCCGAGCCAGCCGCGGATGCGGGTCGCCTCGAGTAAGGCAGAGAGGTCGCCGGTGGCGAAACGCAGCAGCGGGAAGCGGCCGCGCAGCGCTGTGACGACGACCTCGCCGACGGCGCCTGGCGCGAGGGGATCACCCGAACCCGGGCGCACGATCTCGAGATGGACGTCGTCGTTGACCTGCAAGCCCGGCGCGAGCGCGCCGTCCGGGCCGTCGGTCTCGTAGGCGATGACGCCGAGCTCGGCGGTCGCATAGGCCTGCCGGGTTTTCACCCCGCGCGCCTCCATCTCGGCCCGCAGGCTTGGCGGGAGCGCGCCGCCGGAGACCAGCGCCTTGCGGATCGAGACGCCTGTCTCGCCGGCCTTGTCGATGAGGATTTTCAGGAAATCCGGCGGGCCGGCGTAGGCGGTCGGCTTGAGGTGAGCGATCGCCTGTAGCGTCTGCTCGGTGTTGCCGGTCCCTGCGGGAATGACGGCGCAGCCGAGCGCGTGGGCGCCGCTCTCCATGACGAACCCGCCCGGCGTCAGGTGGTAGGAAAAGCAGTTCAGCACGATGTCATCGGGCGTGAAGCCGGCGGCGGCAAAGGCGCGCTGGGCGCCGTAGGGGTCGTCGCCATGATCCTCGCCCTCGAAGATCGGGCCGGGCGACATGAACAGGCGTTTGAAGCCGCTGGTCGACTTCGCGATGCCGGCGAAGGGCGGATCTTCTCTCTGCAATTCAGTGAGGTCGGACTTCCGCAGCAGCGGGATGGCGGCGAGATCGGCGGCCGACTTGAGCGCCGCGATGTCGACGCCCTGAAGCTGCCGCGCAATCCGTGGCGAATGGGCGGCAAGTTCGGCCAGACGCGGGCGAACCACGGAAAAGTCGAGCATGGCTCCTCCCAAATCTGTGCGGCAAAATTATCAGCGCCCTGTAGCCGCGGTCGCCGACCCATAGGCGCTAACCTAGAGCAATTTCCGATAATATTGAATAACTTGCCAGCATGTCATCCCCGCGAAAGCGGGGATCCAGGGGCCACACGACGTGCGCTTCAACGTGTTGGCCGCGCGACGTGCGGCAGCCCTGGATCCCCGCTTTCGCGGGGATGACATCAAGTCTTTGAAATAAATCGGCAATCTATAAGTTAGCGCCTATGGGTCGCCGACCGCGGTCGCGACGTGATCGTCTCTCGCCGAGCGGGGCGCTCACATCGACCGCGGTCGACGACCGCGGCTACATTCGGCCGGTCAGCGCGTCGCCGGCCGGTTCGGCTGCACGTTTTCGTCGACGTAGAACCAGGTCGGGTCGGGTTTGGTGACCAGATCGAGCGCGAACAACGTCACCAGGGTGCGAAAACCCTGCGGGTCGATCACCGTCCATTGCTTCAGCTCAAAACTTTCCGGATCGAACACCAGCGTGATGTCGGACTTGCCGCCGAGCGTCGCCTTGTCCTCGATCTCGACCGTCGCGGCGCGGCCGTCCATCTCGACCCGCTTGACCTTGGTGTCCTTGGCAAGATCGATGTGATCGGAAAGCAGGAATTTCAGCGGCGTCTGGGCGATGAGATAGAGGTCCTGCGTCCCCAGCTTCTGGTCGCGGATCGCCACCGAGCGGCCATTGGCGACGATCTCCATGTGCTGCGGCGGCTTGTAGCGGAACAGCATTCGGCCGGGCCGCTGCACGACCAGCAGCCCCTCGGATCGCTTGCCGTCCGGCCCGATCTGCACGAAATCCGCGCTCATGAAGCGCGTCGCGTTGAGGAAATCATTGGCTTTGCCGACGATTTCGTCCGGCGTGAGCGCGGGCAGCGCGGCGTCCCGCTCCTTGCCCGGTTTCACCCGCTTGCCGGTTTGCAGATCGAGCGGCGCGTCGGAGTCCTCGGCCCGAGCCCCGAGGCCGATCCCGGACGAAACGGCGCCCCAAAGCCAGGCGCGGCGTGAAATCAACATGCGGGCTCTCTAGCCTTTCGAGCGAATCGGTAAGCCCATTATCGCTGAAAAATGGGCGCCGTGTGACCTCCCGGCGGCGCGCTCGCCATTCGCGCCCAGCAGCCCGCGCCGGCTAGTAGGCGTTCGCGTGCGCCTTACGCGAGAAAACGGTGCGCCACACGATCTTTGATGTCGAGCCAGAGCGACCAATTGTCAATGTAATAGAGATCGTGCTCGAGCCGCGCCAGCATCGCGGAATCATCGGCGATCTCGCCGCGATGTCCGTGAACCTGCGCCCAGCCGGTGATGCCGGGCTTGACGTTGTGGCGTCGCGCATAGCGCGCGAGCTTGTCGACGTAGAGCTGGTCATGCGCCAGCGCGTGCGGCCGCGGCCCGACGATCGACATCTCGCCGATCAGCACGTTGATCAGCTGCGGCAGCTCGTCGATCGAGAGGCGGCGCAGATGCGCGCCGATCCCGGTGATGCGCGCGTCGGCGCGCGTGGCTTGTTTGACGATCGCGCCATCGTCCATCGTCCGCATCGTGCGGAACTTGATAGATGCGGAACGGCTCCTGGTTGACGCCATAGCGCTTTTGCCGGAACAGCACCGGCCCAGGGCTGTCGAGACGGATCAGCAACGACGACCATCGCCAGCACCGGCGAAAGCAGCACGAGCGCGGCGACGGAAACGAGAATGTCGAAAGTGCGCTTCTCGATCTGCTGCAGCACGCCGAGCGGCGGGCGCGTGACGGTCAGGCCCGAGACCGCGCCGACATGGGCGATTTCCGCCGTCTGCAGACGCAGCGAACCGCCGAGACCGAGATGCACCTCGACCGGCAACTCCATCAGCGCCGCCAGGCACGAATCAATCAGATCGGAGCGCGACCAGGGCAGGGCGACGAAGACATCGTCGGGGCGATGCAGCCGAATCGCGGCGACCGCGAGCGAAAGATCGTCGGCGAAGAACGCTTCGGCCTCGCGCAGGGCGAAGGTGCAGACGAATTCGGCGCCGTCATCGCCGACCGCGCCGGCGGGTTGAAGTTCGTTGATGTCCTGCTCGAAGCCGACGACCGCCGCGCGTCGCGGCGACGCCAGACCCCGTTCGCGCAACGCCGCCACGCCGTGCACCAGACCGCGCCGCGCGCCGACGAGGAAGATGAAGCCGAGCACGTAGAACACGGCGAGGCCCGCGCGCGGAAAATCGCTGGCCGCGCGGGTCGCGACCGCGAGCGCGAGGGCGGCAAGCGAGGCGGAGTTCCAGAGGCCAAAGGCGCGGGACACCTGGCCGGACAACAAAAGGTAGTTCTGCTGGGCGTAGCCGCGATTGTGGATACCGACCAGCGTCACCAGCACGGCGACGACAAGGCCGACGGTCAGGCCGGTGGAAAGCCCCGTGACGGCGCCGACCGTCATGGCGCCATGCAGCGAGACCGTGACGAGGGCCGCCAGCAAAATGGCCGCCACGTCGGCCAGAGCGGCGGCGTAGGCGAAGCCCAGCGGTCCGAGCCGCCATGTTCTGCGGTTGCGCTGAACCGCACGCACCGGCCTCGGCGGCGCGAGGACCGCAGAAAGCTCGTCGTTCGGAAAATGGAGCAGGGGCCGCGCCATTTCCATACACTCTCCCAATTCAGGACATCAGGTCCATGTTGTCAGGAGAGAGAGGCAATCGGTGTGCCTGAGGACGCTGCGCTCAGAACAAACAAGCAAAGCGCTATCCGTCATTGCGAGCGAAGCGAAGCAATCCAGCCTCTCGGCGATGCTTCGGTTTGGCTTCGCCACGGACTGGCGCCGCTGGCGTCGCCGTGCCTGATGCCGCGGTGTCCCGCCGCGGCGTTGGGTTGCTTCGCTGCGCTCGCAATGACGGTTGTTGACTACGCCGTCCCGCCGGCATCCACGGTCAGCACAGCGCCGGAAATGTTTCTTCCCGCCTCGCCGATCAAATAAGACGCCATCGCCGCGACGTCGCTCGGCTCCGCCAGGCGGCGGAGCGCGCTGCGCGCGGCGATGCGTTCGCGGTCCTTTTCCGACAGCCCGCTGGTCATCTCGGTATCGATGAACCCTGGCGCGATCGCGTTGACGGTGACGCCGACGCGTCCGACCTCGCGGGCGAGCGAACGCGTGAAACCGACCAACGAAGCCTTGGTTGCGGCATAGGCGGCGAGGCCGTTGAAGCCCGTCGCCGCGACGATCGAAGAAATATTGACGACACGCCCGCGCGCCTGGCTCATCATGCCGCGCACCACATATTTGCTGAGAATGATCGGCGAGAGCGTATTGAGCCGGATCAGCGCCTCGATCTCGCTATCCGGCATGTTGGCGAGCAAACCTTCTGTGCCTAGGCCCGCGTTGTTGACGAGCCCATAGATCGGCCCGAAACGCCGACGCAGCGAACGTACGAATTCCGGGATGGCCGCGATATCAGCGAGATCGAAAGCGACCGGCGTCACCCTTTCGCTGGCGCTCGTGCTCTTTCACCTTGCGCGAGACCGCGATGACATGCAGCCCATCGGCCGCCAGTCGCTCAGCGATCGCAGCGCCGAGGCCGCGGCTGGCGCCGGTGACGAGCACATTATCCATGGCGACTCAACTTTCCGGCATCGGTCATCGGAAGATCCGCGACGAAACGGATGCGCGCCGGCGCCATGTGAGCCGGCAATCGCTGGCGTGCGAGCGCGATGATCTCGCGCTCGAGCCCCTCGCGAGGCGCGTCGCGGCTCGGTGAGAACGATCTCGGCGGCCACGAGCGCGCCGGTGATGGGACTGGACTTGCCGAAGACGCGGCTTGCTCGCACCGACGGCAGGCTGTTGAGCACCGCCTCGACCTCCTCCGGATGCACCTTGGCGCCGCCGACATTGATGACGCCGCCGCGCCGACCCATGAACAGGCAACGATCGTCGCGAAGCTCGATGGCGTCGCCGGTGTCGACGAACCCTTCGGCATCGACCAGCGCCGGCGCGTCGGCGCCCAGCAAGCGCAGCGCGCGCCGGGGCGAGCGCAGCCGCAAAGTTCCGTCAACCAGCTTCATTTGCACCGCGCCGTCCCGGTCGAGGAACGACGCGGGAAACCCGGCGCGGCCGTCGTCGACGGCGAATGCGACGCCCGCTTCGGTCGAGGCATAGGCGTGTTCGACACGCGCGTTCGGAAAGGCGGCGGCCAGACCCTCGAGCACCGCGTCGTCGGCGATTTCGCCGGAGAGCCGCACGTATTTCGGATCGAATGCGCGAAGCCGCGCCGACCATCAACGCTTTGCGCCAATGCGTCGGCGTCCCCGAGATATGCGTGACATCGGAGGCGCCAGCGCGATCGAGAAAGTTTTCGATCGGCTCGCCGATGCCGGACAGCCGCAATGAGCCCTGGCCCGACAGCGCGCGCAAAAATATCTGCAGGCCGCCATAGCGGCGAATGTCATAGAAAGTCGCCCATTGCTGCAAAGGCTGCTCGCCGATCGCGCCGACCAGCGTACGCAGCGTATGCACCGCGAGTTTCGGCGGACCGCTGGTGCCGGAGGTCGGCAGAATCCATTCGGTCTCGATCGATGTTTGTTTGAAGGCGCCGCGCGGTTGGAGCGGCAGCCGAACCGGCAGGCGCAGATCGACTTCGAGCGCCGGCGATTTCCCATCTGCATCGAAGGCGAGGGCGTCGGCTTCGGCCTGCGCCGCGGCGGACTGCAGTTTTGTGGCGTCCCAGCCCGGCGGACACAGCAATATCCGGCGCGCCAGGCCATCGAGATCAATCAAAGCGGCCGCGGCTTTGGCCATGTCGCAGACATGCAGCGCGACGGAGCGGCCGGCGAGTTTTTCCCGCTCGGCGCCAAAAGGCGACGAGCTCGCAAAGCTGTCGAGCGGGATGCTGTAATCGCGCGTCGAGACCGCGCGCCCGGCGCCGCCGGACCCCGCGATCAGATCCGTAAGCGTCACCGCATCAGGCCGCGACATGTTCGTAGAACGCGATGAGGTCGCCGACCGTGCGGGGAAACTCCGAGGCTCTCGCGGAGACGAAGGGATCGTTGCCGGTCGCGTCCTCCAAGCGGCTCACCAGAATGGCGAAGCAAAGCGAGTCGAGGCCGGACTCCAGCAGTTGCAGGTTGTCGTTCAGCGGCGGCAGGCGCTTTTCCTGCTCAGCGGCGACCGCGCGAATTTCCTTGAGAACGATATCTCTGATTGACATGAGGTGGCCCGCATCCTTTCCAGACAATCGACATCCTACAACAAAAGCGAACTAATCTCCCGGCGATCCTGGCCCCAAGGTAAACGCAGAGCACCATGCTTGCATGATAACAGCGGTTACTCCTGTCGTTAACGCGCATCAACGTTCAAAGATGAAATTATCTATACCGATTTTCGACGATTGCGGTGAACAGGGCTTAACCCTAGACGGACAAGACCATCGGCATTTTATTGAAATTGTCGGGGATCGAGCGCATTTTTCAAGCAGGCGGCGGAGGTAGTCTTCGCGCGGGCGCTCTTTCGAAAAGGAGGCATGCGCATGCGACGCGAGACGGTTTCGATACACGGCGGCTTTGTTTGCGACCCCGCGACACGCGCCGTCGCCGTACCGATCCATCAGAATGTGGCCTATGAATTCGAGAGCGCCGATCAGGCCGCGGCGATGTTTGATCTCGAAATACCGGGATTTCGCTATAGCCGCATCTCCAATCCCACCGTCGACGTGCTGGAGAAGCGCGTCGCGATGCTGGAGGGCGGCGTCGCGTGTCTCGCGACGGCCTCGGGGCAGGCGGCGCTCGCCTATGCGCTGCTCACCGTCGCCGATCACGGCGGCTCGATCGTCGCGCCGCCGCAGCTTTATGGGACCACGCACACGCTGCTCGCGCATACGCTCAAGCGCAACGGCATCGAGGCGCGCTTCGCCAAAAGCGATCGGCCGGAGGATATCGCGACGCTGATCGACGACACGACGCGCGCGGTGTTTTGCGAGACCGTCGGCAATCCCGCCGGCAACATCTGCGACATCGCGGCGCTCGCCGAGATCGCGCACAAGGCCGGCGTTCCGCTGATCGTCGACAACACGGTGGCGACGCCGATCCTCATGCGGCCGATCGAGTTCGGCGCCGATATCGTCGTTCACTCGCTGACCAAGTTCATGGGTGGCCACGGCGTGGCGATGGGCGGGGCATTGATCGATGCCGGCCGCTTTGATTGGCGCGCCGCGCGCCAGCGTTTTCCCGCCTTTTCGGAGCCCGACGAATCCTATCACGGGCTTGTCTATGTCGATCGCTTTGGACCCGAGGCGTTCATCGCCCGCGCCCGCAGCGTCTACCAGCGAACGACCGGCGCGGTGCTCGCGCCGATGAGCGCGTTCCTCATTCTGCAGGGCATCGAAACGCTCGCGCTTGCGCGTCGAACGGCATGTCGAGAATGCGCGGGTCGTCGCTCAGGCGTTGCGTGACGATCCGCGCGTCGCATGGGTCGAATACGCTGGCTTCGAGGATCATCGCTATCACGCGATGGCTGAGAAATATCTGAACGGGCGCGTGCCGTCTTTGCTGACGTTCGGCGTCCAAGGCGGCCATGCGGCGGCCAAGCGGTTCTATGATGCGCTGAAACTGGTCAAACGGCTGGTGAACATCGGCGACACCCGCACGCTCTGCTGTCATCCCGCCTCGACCACGCACCGGCAGATGACACCCGACGAACAGACGCGCGCCGGCGTGTCGCCGGAGACGGTGCGGCTTTGCGTCGGCCTGGAACATGTCCAGGATATTCTGGAGGATCTGGACCAGGCGCTAGGCGTCGCCGTCGGCTTCGCCAGCGCTGGCTGCGGAGTGATCCGATGCCGGTGACAATCGAACGAGACGGCACGAACCTCTGGGTCGCCACGCTGCGCGAGCGACGCCTACGGCGCGGCACGATCGGCGATCGCGGCCGTCGGCTCAGCATCGCGCTGGTCAACAACATGCCCGACGCGGCGGTGCTTGCGACGCAGCGCCAATTCGTGCGGTTGCTGGAGGCGGGGGCCGAGACGTTCGACGTGACGCTCGGCCTGACGACGCTGCGATCCGTCGCGCGGGGGCCAGAACTGCAACGCGAGATGGCCGAGCTCTACCGCACGCCCGCCGATCTCGCGCTCGCGGCGCCTGACGCCATCATCGTCACCGGCGCCGAGCCGAAGGCGGCCTGAACTGGACGACGAGCCGTATTGGCGCGAGCTCGTCGCGCTGTTCGACTTCGCGCGCGCACGCACCTTCGCGACCCTCGCTTCGTGTTTGGCTGCGCACGCGCTTGTGCTGCATCGCGACGAGGTGCGCCGGGTCCGTTCGCCCCGCAAATGGTCGGGCCTCTATTTGAACGAGGTTGTCGCCGCGCACGCGCTGACCGAGGGGCTGAGCGCGGGCGTGACGCCGCATTCGCGCTGGAACGGGCTCGATGAGCAGGAGTTGGCGGCCAAGGGGTATATCGTGCTGACGCGTTCCCCGGATGTGGGCGTCGACATGTTTGCTAAGGACGACGATCATCTCGCCTTGTTCTTCCAAGGCCATCCCGAATACGACGGAGATACGCTGGCCCGGGAATTCCGCCGCGACGTGATGCGCGCGCTGCATGAAGGCGCCAAGCCGCCTGAGCCGCCAGCCAGCTACTATCCCGCCCGAAGTTGAGGCACGGCTTCGTTCGTTTGTTCAGGGGATGTTGGCCGGGACGGAAGCGCCGCATCTGCCGGCGGAGGCGATGGCGGGACCTGAAGCGAGTTGGCGGCGGCGCGGCGGCGTCGTCATCGGCAATTGGTTGACCGCGATCGCGACGCGCAAAGCGGCGGCGAAGAACGAGAGTCTTTCGCGGGTGCGGTGGGGAGGATGACAATGGCCTTTACAGACGCGCTCTCGAACGCCGGCGCGAAGTCGGATGTCGTCTCCGTCGATGCGTTCCGCGAGACGATGCGCGAACTCGCGGCGGGCGTCACGCTGGTGACCAGCGTATTTGAAGGCGCGCGCGCCGGCTGCGTCGTGTCCTCGGTTGTCTCTTTGTCGCTGACGCCGCCGTCGATGCTTGTCTGTTTGAACAGCGACTCTTCGACGTTGCGCACGATCCGCGCCAGCGGCGTCTTCGCCGTCAATATGATGAAGCCGAGCCACGCCCCACTCGTCCGACGCTTCGCCAGCACAGACATACGAGGTTCGGAGCGCTTCGCCGAGGGCGAATGGCGCAGGCTTGCGACCGGCGCTCCCGTTTTGGCCAACGCGCTCGCCGTCGTCGATTGCCGTGTCGAGCGGATCATGGAATATGCGACGCACGCCATCCTGATCGGCGCGGCGGCCGGCGTCGCGCGATCCGGCGAAGGCGGCGCGCTGCTGCATTGGCGAAGCCGGTTCGAGATGATGGAATGAATGCGCCGATCGTGGACCGGTCCGTCAATCGCGCCTGGACGCGCGCGCTCGAACTGACACATCGCGCCACGCGGGACAACTCGCGCACGTTGCCGCTCGCCGCGATGGAATGGGCCGAGCGCTATGGCGATCGGCCCGCGCTGCTCGGCGACGAAGAGAGCTACAGCTTCGAGACGCTCGCCGCGCGGATCAACCAATATGCGCGATGGGCGCTTTCACGGCGTCTCGAGAAGGGCGCGACGGTTGCGTTGATGATGGGCAACCGGCCGGAATATGTGGCGATCTGGCTCGGGCTGACGCGTGTCGGGATAGTTGTCGCCTTGCTGAGCCCGGATTTGCGCGGCGCCGCCTTGCGCCACGCGCTGAACGTCGCGCGGGCGCAGGATGTCATCGCGGGCCAGGAATGCATGCGGGCGCTGCGCGAAATCGGCGTCGCCGAGCCGGTTTGGACATTCGGCGCCGGCGCCGAGCGGCTCGACCTCTCGCTAGAACTGTTCTCGACGGCGCCGCTGACCGACGCCGACGTTCCCGACGTTTCGCTGGACGACCGCGCGCTGCGCATCTTCACGTCGGGCACGACGGGCATGCCAAAGGCGGCCGAGGTCAGCCACCGCAAGGTGATCACCTGGACGCATTGGTTCGCCGGCCTCGCCGGACTTACCGCCGACGATCGGCTCTACAATTGCCTGCCGATGCATCACAGCGTCGGCGGCGTGGTGGCGATCGGCGCGCCGCTGGTTGTAGGCGGATCGGCGGCGATCGCGAAGAAGTTTTCCGCGCGGGGGTTTTGGAGCGACATCGTGCGCTATGATTGCACGGCGTTTCAATATATCGGCGAGCTCTGTCGTTATCTGGTCGCCGCGCCCGTCGCCGATGATGAACGTCGCGCCAAACTTCGCCTGGCGCTTGGCAACGGTTTGTCGGCCCCGGTCTGGCGCGGCTTCGCCGAACGTTTTCCCGACACGCGCGTGCTCGAATTCTACGCCTCCACCGAAGGCAATGTCTGGCTCTACAATGTCGAGGGCCGCATCGGCGCGCTCGGCCGGCTGCCGCCTTATCTCGCCGCCAAGGCGCCCGTGGCGCTGGCGCGCTTCGACGAAGAGGCGCAGGCGCCGTTGCGCGGGCCGGACGGTTTCTGCGCGGCTTGTGAGGACGACGAACCCGGCGAGGCGCTCGGCCGCATCGCCGGCGACGCGGCCTCCCGTTTCGAGGGCTACAGCGAACGCGCCGAGACCGAGAAGAAGATCCTGCGCGACGTGTTCGCGCCCGGCGACGCGTGGATGCGCACCGGCGATCTCATGCGCCGCGACGGCGAGGGGTTCTACCACTTCGTTGACCGCATCGGCGATACGTTCCGCTGGAAGGGCGAGAACGTGGCGATCGCGGAGGTAACCGCGGCGTTGCGGGCCTGTCCCGGAGTCGCCGATGCGCTGGTCTACGGCGTCGAGGTTCCCGGATACGAGGGACGTGCGGGGATGGCGGCGCTGGCGAGCCAACCAACGCTCGATCTGCGGGCGCTGGTTCATGCGCTGGAAAGCTTGCCGAGATGGGCGCGGCCGGTGTTTCTTCGCCTCGCGCCGGCGATAGAGCGCACCGAAACATTCAAGCCGAAGCGCGCGCTCTACGCGGCGCAAGGGTTTGATCCCGGGAAGTGCCAAGACGCGCTGTTTGTGCTCGACGGCGATGACTATCGGCCGCTCGACGATGAACTCTTCGCGCGGATTTGCGACGGATCGCATCGCTTGTAGCTCCGTCATTGCGAGCGAAGCGAGGCAATCCAGCGTCGTGCGATCGTCGCGGATCCGGATAAGGCGCCTGCAACCGCATGGATTGCCGCGTCGCTTCGCTCCTCGCAATGACGGCTACTCGGCCAAGGCCGTCGCGAGTTCCGCGATGGCGCCAGCGAGCGCCACGCGAGCCGCGGGAATGACGGACCCCAGGCCGTAGAAATGGTGAATGAGCCCCGCGTGCCGCGTGAGCTTGACGCGAACCCCGGCGTCTTCAAGCGCCCGCGCATAAGCCGCGCCTTCGTCGCAGAGCGGATCGCCCGCGGCGACGTGAACCAGGGCAGGGGGCAGCGCTCGAAAATCGCTCGCCGCGAGCGGCGCCACGCGCGGATCGTCGGGTTCGAGCCCGTCGATCCGATAGGCGCTCCAATAGGCGCGCATGGTGGCTTCGTTGATGAGATAACCTTCCGCCAGCGCAAACCGCGAAGGCGCGCGCGCAAGCGGGTCCATCACCGGGCAGAGCAGGAATTGCAGCGCCAACGAAACACCCGCATCTCGCGTCGCGCGCGCGGCGAGCGCTGCGAGTTGCCCGCCGGCGGAATCGCCGCCGATCGCCACCCGCGCAGGATCGAGCCGCCAACGTTGCGGATCGCGCGCGACCCCGAGCGTGGCGGCGACGGCGTCGTCGTAGGCGGCCGGGAAGCGCGATTCCGGCGCCAGAGAATAATCGACGGCGATAACGCGGCATTGCGCACCGTGCGCTATCGACGCGGTCAACGCGTCATGAGTTTCCAGATCGCCAGCGACAAGGCCGCCGCCGTGGAAATAGACAAGCCCCGGCAGCTCTTCGTCGCCGCGCCCGGAGGGCGAATAGATGCGCAATCGCAATCGGCGCGCGCCCGCATCCAGCGCGTCGTCGCGTCGGTCAACATCGCTCGGCGGTTCGGCGAATTTGGCAAGCTCGACCGCTGCGGCGCGCACGTCCGCGATCGTCGGCTCGCCGGTCCGATGCCTCGCCGCGCCGTTCAGCACATCGAGAAATCGCCTTGCGGCGCGATCGAGAATGGGCGCCGGATCGGACGTCAAGCCGGCGCGCCGGCCCGCAGTCGTTCAACCAAGTGCTCGATGCTGTCGATCGTCGCGAAATTCTCCGGCGTCAAGTCGCCATCGGGAATGCCGATGTCGAACGCCGCCTCGATTTCGAGCATCAACCGGACCGCCGAGATAGAGGTCAAACCCGCTTCGCGCAGATTGACGGATGACAGATTGCCCTGGATATCGTCCAAGCCAGGCGCGACCGCGCGCGCCATTTCGAGCAGTCGCGAGGCGATGGGAGTTATGTCCAGCATGAGATGGCCGCATCTTCGGAGTGGATATCAGCCAACCTAGTCCAATCCGTTAAAATTGTCTTCAATGCAGCAAGAGCAGGGTAAATATCTCGTTAAATCCAATACGAAAAGGCGCTTAAATCACGTAGACCAGTTTATCATGAACGCGGCAATTTGTAATATCGCGTTTGCTTCTGTGCTAATACTGTTTCGTTCGCGACAGAGGCCCAACAGCGGGAACACGCTACTTACTTGTCGCGACGATACCAGCTTGGAGTTGCAAGATGTCGGCAGCCGTCAGCCTGTTGTCCCGGAACGAACGCCGCACGCGGCCCGGCGAACCTGAAACCGGCCACGACTTCATCGGGCGGGCCGAAGAGGTCGCCAAGATCGCCAAGATCCACGCCGCGGATGTCGACGCCCGCGCGCGTTTCCCAGCCGAGGCCTTCGCGGCGCTGCGGGCGCAGCGATTGCTCGGCATGCTGATCCCAGCCGAGCTCGGCGGCGACGGCGCCAGGGCCGCCGATGTCGCCGACGTCGCGGCGATCCTCGGCGCGGCCTGCGCCTCCAGCGCGATGATCTTCGCGATGCATATGGTGAAACTCGCTTGTCTGGTGCGCCACGCGCGTGGAAATACCTGGCAGCTCGACTTCCAGCGCAAGGTCGCCGAGAAACAGTTGTTGCTCGCCTCATCAACCACCGAGGGGATGAACGGCGGCAATATCCGTTCGAGCGCGGCGGCGATCCAGCTTGATGGTCCGCGCGTGCGCCTCACGCGCGACGCTTCCTGCATCTCCTATGGTGGCGAAGCGGACGCGATCGTGACGACGGCGCGGCGCGGCGAAAGCGCGGCCAATTCCGATCAGGTGCTGGTCGTCTACGAGCGCGCCGACTACACGCTGGAGCCAACCAAGACCTGGGACACGTTGGGCATGCGCGGCACGCGCAGCGTCGGCTTCATGCTGCGCGCGGACGGTTGCGCCGACCAGGTGCTGCCGGAGCCCTATGATCGCATCCACAATCAAACCATGGCGCCTTACGCGCATCTGTTCTGGGCCTCGGCCTGGTGCGGCGTCGCGACCGGCGCCTTCTCCACCGCCCGAGCCTTCGTGCGCCAAGCCTCGCGCCAGGCCGCGGGCAAAGCGCCTCCGGGCGCGCAATTCCTGACCCGCTCGCGCGTTTCGTTGGAGACCTTGCGCGCTTCCGTGCAGGCCGGCTTGGCGAATTTCGATCGCCACGCGCGCGAGCCCGGCGGCCTCACCGCCATGGACGCGCAACTCGCGCTCAATTTCCTCAAGGTTGAGGCGTCGGAGCTCGCGGTGGAGACGGTGATGAGCGCGATGCGCGCTTGCGGGCTTTCCGGTTATCGCAACGACACGGATTTCTCGCTCGGCCGCGCACTGCGGGACATTCTGTCGGCGCCCATCATGATCAACAACGAGCGGATCCTCGCCAGCGCCGAAGCCTCGGTGCTGATGAGCGCGCCGCCGACGACCTTGAGCCGCTGAGCCGAGAGGGATCCTAACCATGTCGATTGCTACGCCGGAAGTCGGCCGGCTCGTCGCCTCGCCTGAGGAGGTGTTGGCGGGGCTGTTCACGCCGATGAATGTTCTCGGAGTCTACGGCCGCAGGGGCGTCTACGAGGATGTCGTCGAGGGCCTGGGCCGGTATATTTCGAGCCTGCGACCCGGGCGGCGCGGAGGTGTTCCGCTTTCCTCCGGTGGTGAGCCGCGCGCTCATCGAGAAATCCGGTTATCTGAAGAGCTTTCCGCATCTGCTCGGCTGCGTCTGCTCGCTCGGGACCGATGTGCGGGAAGTCACCGATGCGGTGGCTCGGTTCGAGGCCGGCGGCGATTGGACATCGAGCGCGACGTCCAGCGAGCTCGTGCTCGCGCCGGCCGCCTGCTATCCGATCTATCCGATCGCCGCCGAGCGCGGCGCGATCGGTGATCAACCGATGCTGTTTGATGTGGCGAGTGATTGTTTTCGTCGCGAGCCCTCCAAAGACATCGACCGTCTGCAATCCTTCCGCATGCGCGAGTTCGTCGCCATCGGTGGACCAGGGCAGATCTCTGCGTTCCGCGATCAGTGGATGGCGCGCGCGCCGGAGATCGCGTCCGACCTCGGGCTCAGCCATCGCATCGACGCCGCGAGCGATCCATTCTTCGGCCGCGAAGGGCAGATGGTTGGACGGTTCCAGGTCGCGCAGGCGCTGAAGTTCGAAATGCTGATACCGGTGCGTTCGACGGAGACGCCGACGGCCTGTATGAGCTTTAATTGCCATCGCGATCATTTTGGGTTGACCTGGGGGCTGAAGACCGCCGATGGCGAACCCGCGCACACGGCCTGCGTGGCTTTTGGGATCGATCGGTTGGCGGTCGCGCTGTTTGCGCGGCACGGGCTTGAGGTTGAGGGTTGGCCGGAAGCGGTGCGAGCGAGTTTGCGGCTGTAAAGTCGGAAGCCGCCGTCATCCCGCCGTAAGCGCCAACTTAGAACTTTAGGTTGGTCTTTCAAAGCTTTATGCGTCACACCCGGGCTTGTTCCGGGCATCCACGTCGTCAAGTGCAATTCAGGTTCCAAGACTACACGCCAGCCGCCGCTGAGAACATCGACGCCTGAAACCTCCGCTCGCCGTGAAGACGTGTATATCAGGGACAAGCTCCGGCTTGACGTTGATGTGGCGCAAATCTCCTAAGTGAGGCGCGGACGGCTCAGCGGCCCATTGTTGCTCATCATCCAGAGCAAACTTCGGCGCCATATGTTTTTGCATAGAGCGTCATGCTATGCTAAACGTATGATACGGTCCGTAAAAGGCTCGGCTACGCGACAGTTTCTCGAAACCCGGAAGTCGAAATTTTCGGGTCTCGACGAAGACCTGGCGAGGCGGCGGCTCACCGCCCTGAACGTCGCTGCAAAGCTCGAGGATTTGTCGCGCTTGCGGAGCGTGGGATTGCATAAGTTGAGCGGCGATCGATCTGGACAATGGGCGATCCGGGTCAACGGCCCTTGGCGTATCGTCTTTCGATATAAGGACGGCGATGCGATGGACGTTGAGATTGTCGACTATCACTGAGGTTTAGGCGTCATGCGCTCCAAAAATGAAGTCACTTCCGCCCCTGCCGAAGGCTTCGATTTCGGACCTGTGCATCCCGGGGAAATCCTGCGCGATGAACTGGATGCACGCGGTCTCTCCGCGAATGCTTTGGCGCTAAAGTTGCGTGTCCCCGCCAATCGGTTAACGGAAATTCTCAACGGAAAGCGCGGCGTGTCTCCGGAAACTGCGCTGCGCTTGAGCCGCTGCCTCGGTCCGAGCGCCGCCTTCTGGTTGGGCCTGCAGACCCAATTTGACCTCGCGCAGGCGCAAGCGCGTGTCGGGGCCAGAATTCTGAAAGAAGTGGAAGCCGCGGCGTAAGCGAAGCAACTAACATAGTGCGATGTCCCCTCCGTCATTGCGAGCGCAGCGAAGCAATCCATCGCCGTGAGATCGTCTCTCCTCCGGATAAAGTAGTTGCAGCTGAACCGTGGATTGCTTCGCTGCGCTCGCAATGACGGAGTGACTCCGTGTCCGCGGGCTTTTTCAGGCAGAACGGGGACGGCGCAGCAAATACCTTACTCCGCCGCCGCCTTCCGCTTCACCGGTCTTCGCGCCATCGTCTCCTTCAAATAAGCGCCCGTGTAGCTACGCGGGTTCCTGGCGATCTCCTCCGGCGTGCCCATCGCCACCACCTCGCCGCCGCCGTCGCCGCCCTCCGGCCCCATGTCGATGATCCAATCCGCGGTCTTCACCACCTCCAGATTGTGCTCGATCACCACCATCGTGTTGCCCTGATCAACCAACTCGTGCAGCACCTCCAGAAGCTTCGCGACATCGTGGAAGTGCAGCCCGGTCGTTGGCTCATCGAGGATGTAAAGCGTCCGCCCGGTCGACCGCCGCGCCAGCTCCTTGGCGAGTTTGACGCGCTGCGCCTCGCCGCCCGACAGCGTCGTCGCCTGCTGACCAACCTTCACATAAGACAACCCGACGCGCTTCAGCGTCTCCATCTTGTCGCGGATCGACGGCACCGCCTTGAACAGCTCCGCCGCCTCCTCGACCGTCATGTCGAGCACGTCGGCGATCGACTTGTCCTTGTAGCGCACCTCCAGGGTCTCGCGATCGTAGCGCTTGCCCTTGCAAACGTCGCAGGTGACGTAGACGTCGGGCAGAAAGTGCATCTCGATCTTGATGACGCCGTCGCCCTGGCACGCCTCGCAGCGCCCGCCCTTGACGTTGAACGAGAACCGCCCGGCCTGATAGCCGCGCTGCTTCGCCTCGGGCAGCCCGGCGAACCATTCGCGGATCGGCGTGAACGCGCCGGTGTAGGTGGCGGGATTGGAGCGCGGCGTGCGGCCGATCGGCGATTGGTCGATCTCGATCACCTTGTCGATCTGATCGAGGCCCTCGATGCGATCGTGGGGCGCCGGCGGGTCGCTGGCGCCGTTGAGCTGGCGCGCGACCGACTTGTAGAGCGTGTCGATCGTCAGCGTCGACTTGCCGCCGCCGGAGACGCCGGTCACGCAGGTGAACAGGCCGAGCGGAATCGAGGCGTCGATGTTCTTCAGATTGTTGCCGCGCGCGCCGACGATCTTCAATTCCTTGCCCGCCGTTTTGCGGCGGCTGGGTGGGGATCGCGACGAAGCGCTCGCCGGTGAGATAATGCCCGGTCAGCGAATTCGGGTTGGCCTTGATCGCGTCCGGCGTCCCTTGCGCGATGATCTCGCCGCCGTGCACGCCGGCGCCCGGGCCGATATCGACGACATAGTCGGCGGCGAGGATCGCGTCCTCGTCGTGCTCGACGACAATCACGGTGTTGCCGAGTTCGCGCAGCCGGCGCAGCGTGTCGAGCAGCCGCGCGTTGTCGCGCTGATGCAGGCCGATCGACGGCTCGTCGAGCACATAAAGCACGCCGGTGAGGCCGGAGCCGATCTGCGAGGCGAGCCGGATGCGCTGGCTTTCGCCGCCCGACAGCGTGCCGGAGGCGCGCGACAGAGTTCAGATAATCGAGCCCGACGTCGCGCAGGAACGTCAGCCGGTCGCCGATCTCCTTGAGGATGCGCTGCGCGATCTCATTGCGCTTGGCGTCGAGCTTTTTCGGCAGCGCCTTCGCCCATTCCACGGCGTTCTTCACCGAGAGCTGACTGATCTCGCCGATATGCGCGCCGTCGATCTTGACCGCGAGCGCCTCAGGCTTCAGCCGATGACCGCCGCAAGCGTCGCAGGGCGTCGCGGTCATGAAGCGCTCGATTTCCTCGCGCGACCACTCGCTCTCCGTCTCCTTGTAGCGGCGCTCCAGATTGTTGACGACGCCTTCGAACGGCTTTCGCACCTCATAAGCGCGCATGCCGTCGTCGTAGCCGAATTTGATGTCCTCGCCGCCCGAACCAAACAGGATCGCGTCGCGCGCCTTCGCCGGCAATTCGCTCCAGGGCTTGTCGAGCCGAAATTTGTAATGCTGGCCGAGCGCCTCCAGCGTCTGCAGATAATAGGGCGACGACGACTTCGCCCACGGCGCGATGGCGCCGCGCTTCAGCGTCATTTTCGCATCGGGAACGATCAACGACGGATCAACCTTGAGATGGCTGCCCAAGCCGCCGCAAGCCGGGCAGGCGCCGTAGGGGTTGTTGAACGAGAACAGTCGCGGCTCGATCTCAGGGATGGTGAAGCCGGAAACGGGGCAGGCGAATTTTGAGGAAAACAGGATGCGCTCGGGCGGCTTGCCCGCGGGCGCGTCCGCATATTCAATGAAAGCGAGCCCGTCGGCGAGTTCGAGCGCCGATTCAAAACTCTCGGACAGGCGGCTCGCCACATCCGGCCGCACGACTAGCCGGTCGACGACGACCTCGATGTCGTGCTTGAGCTTCTTGTCGAGCGCCGGCGCGTCGGCGATCTCATAAAACTCGCCGTCGATCTTCAAGCGCTGAAAGCCGCGCTTCATATATTCGGCGATTTCCTTTCGGTACTCGCCCTTGCGGCCGCGCACCACCGGCGCGAGCAGATAAAGCCGCGTGCGTTCAGGCAAAGCCAGCACGCGATCAACCATCTGGCTGACCGTCTGGCTCTCGATCGGCAGGCCGGTCGCCGGCGAATAGGGAATGCCGACGCGCGCCCACAGCAGGCGCATGTAATCGTGGATTTCCGTGACCGTGCCCACAGTCGAACGCGGGTTCTTTGACGTCGTCTTCTGCTCGATGGCGATCGCCGGCGAGAGGCCGTCGATCTGATCGACGTCCGGCTTCTGCATCATCTCCAGGAATTGCCGGGCGTAGGCCGACAGCGACTCGACATAGCGGCGCTGCCCCTCGGCGTAGATCGTGTCGAAGGCGAGCGAGGATTTGCCGGAGCCGGAAAGCCCGGTGAACACGACCAGCTTGTCGCGCGGGATCGTCAGATCGATATTCTTCAAATTGTGCTCGCGCGCGCCGCGAACCACGATCGCGCGGCCGCCAAACGCAGGCGACGACTTTGGGGGCTTCATCGCCATACTGAACCTGTCGAATCTTTCCCGAATCGCGCGGCGGGGGCTTGCGCCGCGGTCTCGATTGGGTTAGAACAAAAAAGGAACAAACGCCAGAGCCCCGCTCCTCATTTAGTGCGGAATGCTCAGACGCCAAACCGTAGGGTCAGGGCGCGGCTGTGGACAAGTGCGGACGCGGGTCTTTCCTTCGTCCGCGAGCGGGACGAGGAAGGCTCGCCGCGCTTCGTGTGAGCATGGGCGATGTGAGATCGAGGAGAGCGTCATGGCAGGCAGCGTCAATAAAGTCATTCTGATCGGCAATCTCGGCAAGGATCCGAAGATCAGCACGATGAATTCCGGCGACCGGGTCGTGAGTTTTACGCTGGCGACTTCCGAGAGCTGGAAGGACAAGAATACCGGCGAGCGCCGCGAGAAGACCGAATGGCACAATATTGTGGTCTATAACGAAGGCATCGGCCGGATCGTCGAGCAATATTGCAAGAAGGGATCGAAGGTCTATGTTGAAGGACAGATCCAGAATCGAAAGTATAATGACCAATCGGGCGCTGAGCGCTACATAACCGAGATTGTTTTGCAGCGATTCCGCGGCGAGCTGACCTTGCTCGATGGGCGCAATGGCGGCGGTGGCGAAGGTCGCGAAAGTTTCCCGAGCGAAGATCGCATGCCCGCCTTCGGCCGATCCGCGCCCGCCGAGCGCCGTCCGGCGTTGGCCGGCGGCGGCGGGCGGCGATCCCGACGACGATATCCCGTTCTGAGCGGCTCCCAGAAGGCGGCGCCATCCGGCGGAGTGACGTCGTTCGCGTAACCGGGCAAAAAACCGGCCGCCTGTAGCCGCGGACTCCAGTCCTAAAGGATGCACACATCTGGCGTTTGCGCATGAGGCACGACGGCCGCGGACTCCCTCTCCCCGCGTGTCGCACGACGTGGCGCGCCACATCAACCAAGCAGCGGGGAGAGGGTTGGGGTGAGGGGCGGGCCGCTTGGACGCACGTCACCCGCCAGCGGGCGCCGCGTCACGCTAGAAGACTTAAGGCAAACGTTCGCTTGTTTCGTGCAATCAAAATATGTCTGAGCCAGGCGTCGTGCGCGGGAAGCACAGGTCCAAGTGGCTCGCCCCTCACCCCAAACCCTCTCCCCGCTCTTTGGTTTATGCGGCGCGCTCCGTCGTGAGACACGCGGGGAGAGGGGGTCCCCGGCCTTTGTTCTCGCGTGCGGCCGCAAGATGTGTGCATCCCCTAGGACTCCAGTCCGGGTGGTCGAGAGATCGAGCCTTTCCGAGAAAGAGCCGATCTCGGGGAGACCGCGGTCTAGAGACCGCGGCTACAGGGCGCGCCACACCCCTGTGCGACCCGGCCGGCTTATCCCCGCCAGGCAAGCTTCTCCCTCAGCGTCACCACTGACCCCACGATGATGATCGTCGGCCCTCGCAGCGCGACCGCGCGGGCCTCGGCCGCAATCGTCGCCAGCGTTCCCGTCACCACCCGCTGACCGGCGCGCGCGCCGTTGTCGACGATCGCCGCCGGCGTCGCGGCATCGACGCCTTGACCGACGGCGTCTTGCATCAGCGCCTCGATCTCGGCGAGCCCCATATAGATCGCCACGGTCTGGCCGGGGCGCATCAGCGCCCGCCAATCGTGGTCGAGCCGGCCTGCCCGACCCTGCGCGGTGACAAACACGCAGGTCTGCGCGTGATCGCGGTGGGTCAGGGGAATGCCGGCGTAGGCTGAGCAGGCGATCGCCGCCGTCACGCCGGGGCAGACCTCGAACGGCACCGCCTCTCCGGCGAGCGCCTCGATTTCCTCGCCGCCGCGACCAAACAGGAAGGGGTCGCCGCCCTTCAGCCGCAGCACCCGTTTGCCGCGCTTGGCGTGCTCGATCAGCAACCTGCCGATCTCCTGTTGGGGCACGGCGTGGTGATCGGCCTGCTTGCCGACGTAGATGCGTTCGGCGTCGGGCGGCAGTAGCGCCAGGATCGAGCGATCCACCAGCCGGTCATAGAGTACGACCTCGGCCCGATCGATGAGGCTCTTCGCCCGCAATGTCAGAAGATCCGCCTCGCCCGGACCGGCGCCGACCAGGAAGACCTCGCCCATCGGGGCGGGGACGGGCCGCGCTTCCGCGGGGACGTTGGGCAGGAAATGCGCTCGGTCACGCTCCGCCCAAAGACTGTGCGCCCGCGCGAGCGCCTCGTCGGGCTCGGCGCCCATGACGCCCAGCGCTAACGCCATCGTGCCGACGATCGCCGCCTCCGCCCGCGCGTCGCCGCCGATGCGCCAAACATTGACCAACGCTTCGACCGTCGGCGGCCCCTCGCGTTCGGGGGCGACGTCAATCAGCGGCGGCCAGGTGAACGTCCGGGTCGCGCCCGCCTCCACGGCTTCGATCTCGATCGGCTTCTCCGGCCGCCGTTCGTTCTCGCCGCCGTCGCCTCTAAAGCTCCAGACGCGGGCGTCGCCGAGCGCCAAGGCGGCGTCGCGATGGATCGGCGCGTAAGCCGGATGGAACGCCGCCTGCAAAGAGGCTGCGGCTCGGAACGGATTGAAACCGCGAGCGAGAGTGTTGACCGCCGAACGCAGCCCGAGAATGGGCTTCAACAACATCAACCGCGCCAACTGAGGTTCGATGCGGTCGAGCGAGAGATAGGCGAACCCGCGCGCCGTAAGCTGCGCCGACGCTTCGGCGAAGTCGCGCGCCGCGGGCAAGCCGAGCCGCGTCAGCGTCTCGCCTGCGAAGAGCCGCCCGGGCGTATGCCCGTCGAGCCCATGCAGCGCGATGCGGTAGCCGGCGCCGGCGAGCCGCAACGCCGCCAGCAAATGCCAGGGCGGCCGGCGCGCCTTGCCGGCGTAGCACGGCCAATCAAGGTCGGGGGGCGGTTCGGTCTGCGCCGGCAGCCTCGCCCGTGCGGCGCGAATGAAGCCGGCGATTTCGGCGCCGCTTTCCTCCTTCATGCGCAGCAGCATGAGGAAGGCGCCGATCTGTTCAGGCAGCGCCTCGCCGGCGAGGATCATCGCCATCGCCCGCTCGGCTTCTTCCGCCGTCAGGCCGCGCGACAGCGTCTTGCCGCGGCCGAGCAGGCGGATGAATTCGGCGAAGGCGTGCATGGCTCTGCTCGTTCGTAGCGCTGGGCGCGCGATACGCGCGCGGTCCCAGCAGCCAAGCTCAGGCCGCGGCTTGGAACAAGGTCAGCCGTTCGCCGGTCTCGCGCAACGCCGCGCGGATCGGCATATCCGCCACCGGCCCGTCTTCGAGCGCGTGGGCAAACGTCTCGGCCTTGTCAGGGCCTTCGATCTGCAGCGCAAGCGCGCGAGCCCGCAGTAGCGCGCGGCCCGTGAGCGTCAACCTCGGCTCCAGCTTATCCGGCGCCGGAACGGCGGCGACCAGCGCGCGCGCCGCCGGGTCGATGACTTCCGACAAAACTGTCGAATGCGGAAACCACGAGGCGGTATGGCCGTCGTCGCCCATGCCGAGCACGACGAGATCGGCTGGCATCGGCAGCCTGGCGACGCGCGCCGCCGCGGAAGCCAGCTCCTGCTCCGACGAAAGACGGGAATCGGCCAGCGGACAGAATTGCGCCGCCGCGGCTTTGTTTTGCAGCAGCGTCTCTCGCACCAGCCGCGCGTTGGAGCGCGGACTATCATCAGGCACGCGCCGTTCGTCAGCGAGCGTCACAGCCACGCGGCTCCAATCGAGATCACGCTGCGACAGCGCGGTGAAATATCGCTTCGGCGTCGAGCCTCCGGAGATGACGAGCAAGGCAATGCCGCGCGCGGCAATCGCTTCGCGGAGCAGCTTCGCCGTCCAGTCGGCGAAGGCCTCGGCGAGCGCCGCGCCGTCGGCGAATTCGCGTCGCGCAAACCTCAAATCGCTCATTCCTCGTATTCCTCGTTCCAGGTTCGCCCCTCGCGCTCGACGAGCGCGATTGATGCTGCCGGCCCCCAAGTTCCCGCCGTGTAAGGTCGCGGGCTTTCGTTGCTGTGTGACCAGGCCTCGCGGATCGGATCAACGAACGCCCACGCCGCCTCGACCTCGTCGCGCCGCATGAACAGCGAGGCGTTGCCGCGCACGGCATCCATAATCAAGCGCTCGTACGCTTCTGGCGAAGGCGCGCCAAACGCCTTTGCGAAGCTCATGTCAAGCGGCACGTGCTGCAGGCGCATGCCGCCGGGACCGGGATCCTTGATCATCAACCAGAGCTTGATGCCCTCGTCGGGCTGCACGCGAATGACCAGCCGATTGGCGGGAATGCCATCGCCGCCGCCGGAGTGTTCGAATATTTCGTGCGGCACGCGACGGAAGCCGACGACAATCTCCGAGAAGCGCTGCGGAAGCCGCTTGCCCGTGCGTAGGTAGAAGGGCACGCCGGCCCAGCGCCAATTGGCCACGCCAACCTTCAGCGCGACGAAAGTTTCGGTCTCGCTGGCCTCTTTGCCGATATCGTGCAGATAGCTCTCGGTTTGCGCGCCCTCGGCGAAGCCGGCGCGGTACTGGCCACGCACCGTTAGCTGTCCGACGTTGCTATCGTTGATCGGCGTCAGCGACTTCAGCACCTTCAGCTTCTCGTCGCGCAGCGCGTCGGCTTCGAGCGAGCGCGGCGGCTCCATCGCGGTCAAACAAAGCAGCTGCAGCATATGGTTCTGCACCATGTCGCGCAGCGCGCCGGATTCATCGTAGTAGGCGCCGCGACCGCCGACGCCCAGCGTCTCCGCGACAGTGATCTGCACGTGATCGATATGGGCGTTGTTCCACAGCGGCTCGAGCAACGCATTGGCGAAGCGCAGCGCCATCAGATTCTGCACCGTCTCCTTGCCGAGATAGTGATCGATGCGGAAGATGTTCTTCTCGAGGAAGACGGCGCCCAGCGCATCGTTGATCGCCGCGGCGCTTTCGCCGTCATGTCCGATCGGCTTTTCGACGATGATGCGCGAGCGAGGAGTCGCAAGGCCTTCCGCGCCGATGCGCTTGGCGATCGGCGCAAACAGATCCGGGCCGGTGGCGAGATAATAGGCGCGAACGCGCTCATCGTCGCCGAGCAGCGTCTTGAATTCCTTCCAACCCTTCTCGCCGGTCGCATCCAAGGATTGATAGTGCACGCGGGACAGGAAACGTTTGACCGCTTCGTCGTCGCCATTCGCTTCGTTGAATTTCTTCAACGCGTCGCCAACACTCTTGCGAAACGCCTCGTCATCCATTTCACGGCGGGACACGCCGATGATGCGCGTCGGATCCGAGAACTGCCCGCTCTTGTCGCGATGATAGAGCGCCGGAAACAGTTTTCGGTAGGCGAGATCGCCGGTGCCGCCGAAGACGACGAGGTCGAACGGCTCGACCTTGATGAACTTGGAAACCATAGTTACCTCTTCACAATCAGGAGGCCTCGGGCGGCCTGAAGGGATGAACGTCCCTTTCGGAGAGCCAGGCGCATGCGGAGAAGTCCGCTTGCGCCAAGCGTTTCGTCATTCCGCAGCCGAAGGCTCCTTGAACAGCACGTCGCGGTCACGTGCGAAATCTTTGATGAGCGGCAGCGCCGCGCCGCCGATCGCCCGCGCATCGGACCCAACCGCGCCGGCAAGCACGCGCACATCAGAGAGACCACGCCGGTCGAGCTTTTCAAGTTCGGCCGCAACCCGCGTGCACAAAGTTTGACGGACCGACGCCGGCATCGCGCCGTCGATGACGATCGCGCCCACATCAACCACAGAGATCGCCGACACGATCGCGTAGGCAAGCGCGCGTGCGGATTCTTCGATCCACTCGCGCAGCGGCTCGCCGAAATCGTCCCAAGCTTCTGGCTTCAGCCAGATGGAGGAAGGATCCTGCCCGGCGCGCTCGACGCGCTGCTCCAGTTGATAGATCGAGGCGAGATGGATGAGCTGCGTGACGCCCGACGCGCTCAAGGCGGGCATCGAACCAACCGCGGCGGCGTTGCCAGTGCGCCCCGCATAGAGCGAATGGTTCAGCACCAATCCGCCGCCGAGGAATTCGCCGACGAAGAAATACAGGAAGTCGGGTTCGCGCCACGCTTCGCCGAAGAAATACTCAGCCGCGCAAGCCGACGTCGCATCGTTGCAGACACTGACGGGGTAGCCGCTGATGCGACCGATTTCTTCGCTGATCGAGATCGACCGCCAACCATCCATCGCGCCCGCAGGCGCCCCGAGTTCAGCCGACCAACTCCAAAGCTGGAATGGCAGCGCGATGCCAAAGCCCGCGACCCTCGCCGCCTGCCGACTGTCCAGCTCCGCGGCCAGTCGCGGCAGCGCGTCGGCGACAAAGCCGATCACCGCCTCCGGCGTGGGGTAGGCGTAATCGACGCGGTCACGGTGGCGAATGGCGCCGAGAAAATCGATCAACACAAGCTCGCTCGATCTTCGTCCGATTTTCAGCCCAAATGAGAACGCGCCCTCCGGATCGATGGAAACCGGTACGGTCGGTTGACCGACGCGTCCGCGCAACGGCGCCTCGCGCTTCAACAAACCTTCGCCGCCAAGACGGTTCATGATCGTCGACGTCGATTGCACCGACAGGCCGGTCATTCGCGCCACCTCGATCTTCGAGAGCTGGCCGAAACGGCGCACCAGCGAAAGCACGAGGCGTTCGTTGTAGACGCGCACACCTGATTGGTCCGCCCCGCTCTGCGGCAGGGAGGGCGGGGCGAGGCTTATGTCCGCCGCTTCCCGCATGTCGATCCTCGGGGAATCCGCCCTTGCGCGGGAGGCTCCGTAGAGGATCTCCCGTCTTATGATTTTCATTGCGTCTGTAGATAGGCGAAGACCGCGGATAAATCAAGTGCGCTGATTTATCCTTGACAATACGCGCGGCTTTTGCGCGTATGGCCGCGCGACGGCGCGCTCGCGGCATAGACCACGGGCGCGCTCTTGCCAACACTCAAGAGCGCAGCCGTCGCCATTCAATCGGGAGGAAGTCATGTCACGCAAATCTAGCATTCTCGCAACCGTCGCCAGCGCCGCAGTCGCGCTTGCGCTGACCAGCGCGCCCTCAGCGGCCGCCGACATCGTCGGGCTGATCACCAAGACCAACACCAACCCGTTCTTCGTCAAGATGAAGCAGGGTTTCGAGGAGAAGGCCAAGGAACTCGGCCTGACCCCGCAATCCTATGCCGGCAAGTTTGACGGCGACAACGACGGCGAGGTCCGCGCGATCGAGCAACTGATCTCCGCTGGCGCCAAAGGCATCCTGCTGGTGCCGAGCGATTCCACCGCCATCGTGCCGACCGTGAAGAAGGCGCGCGACGCCGGCATCATCGTCATCACGCTCGACACCCCGCTCGACCCGGTCGACGCCGCCGACGCGCTGTTCGCCACCGACAATTTCAAGGCCGGCGAGTTGATCGGTCAATGGGCAAAGGGCACGCTCGGCGACAAGGCCGCCAGCGCGAAGATCGCGACGCTCGACGTCGCGGCGAACCAGCCGACCGTCGACTATCTCCGCCACAACGGCTTCCTCACCGGCTTCGGCATCGCGGTCAAAGACAAGAAGCATTTCTCGCCGAGCGACAGCCCGCAGATCGCCGGCTCCGACGTGACCGCTGGCTCGACCGAGGGCGGCCGCAAGGCGATGGAGAACATCCTGCAGAAGGCTGACAAGATCGACCTCGTCTACGCCATCAACGAGCCGGCCGCTTATGGCGGCTATGCGGCTTTGAAGGCGGCGGGCAAGGAAAAGGGCGTCACCATCGTCGCCGTCGACGGCGGCTGCCAGGGCGTCAAGTGGGTCAAGGAAGGCATCATCGGCGCGACCTCGCAGCAGTATCCGCTGCTGATGGCCGCCGACGGCGTCGAGGCGGTCGCGAAGTTCATCAAGACCGGCGAGAAGCCGAAGAGCATCGACACCGGCGAAACGCTGGTGACCGACCATCCCGTCCCCGGCGTCCCTTCGATCAGCGTCGAGGACGGCCTGAAGAAGTGCTGGGGTTGATTTCCCAGGACTTTGCGTCTTCTATGACGTAGAGGTCAAACAAGCGGGCGTCCGCGGCTTTTAGGCGCGGACGCCCGAAATTTATGACCGGGCGGGAAGCATTCGAGGGCGCCATGACAGATGTCTCTCAAGGTGGGCGGCAGCCGCAGGAATTCGAGAAAGTGCTGGGCAACGCCGTTGCCACGGTGGCCTCGTTCGAGGAACGGCAGCCTACCGCGCTACAGCGCCTGCAACGTTTCTTGCACTCCTATCCGACGACCGTTCCGTTTGTCGTTCTGCTGCTCGGATTGTTGCTGGGGGTGACGGTCAATCCGGCCCGCTTCACCGCCGCGAGCAATCTCTCGACCGTTCTGACGCAGGTGATGGTGACCGGCATTCTCGGCATCGGTCAGACGCTGGTGATCCTCACCGCCGGCATCGATCTTTCGATCGGCGTCATCATGGTGATTTCCTCGGTGGTGATGGGGCGGCTGGCGGTTCTCGACGGCGTGCCGACGATCATCGCCTTTCCGCTCGGGGTCGCTTGCGGCGCGGTGTTCGGCTTCATCAACGGAATATTGGTGACGCGGCTCAAGATGCCGCCGTTCATCGTCACCCTCGGCACCCTGTCGATCATCGGCGCGCTCAACACGTTCTATTCGCAGAGCGAAACCATCGGCATGCAGGACATCGAGGATAAAGCCTACTTCCTGCAGATCATGGGCAACCAAGTGCAGTTCGGCGGCGCCCGCATCATGTGGGGCACGTTCTTCATGTTGGTGATTGCAGCGGTGGTCTGGTACATCCTCAACCGCACAGCCTATGGCCGGCACGTCTACGCCACCGGCGACGATAGCGAGGCGGCGCGCCTCGCCGGCATTGACACCGACAAGGTGCTGCTCAGCGTCTATGTGTTCGCAGGCGTCATCGCCGCCGTCGGCGGCTGGGCGCTGATCGGCCGCGTCGGCGCGATCAGCCCGACGGCCGGCGAAAACGCCAACCTCGACAGCATTACCGCGGTGGTGATCGGCGGCACCTCGCTGTTCGGCGGCCGCGGCTCGATCGTCGGGACGCTGGTTGGCGCGCTGATCGTCGGCGTGTTTCGTTCGGCCGTCTCGCTCGCCGGACTGGATGTGCTGTGGCAGGAATTCGCGATCGGCGTGTTGATCATCATCGCCGTTGCGCTCGACCAATGGATCCGGAGGGTGTCGAAGTGACGATCGATCCAAACATCCAGCCGATCCTGTCGTGCAAGCAGCTGGTCAAGCGCTACGGGCGCGTGACTGCGCTCGATCACGCCGACTTCGATCTCTACCCCAATGAGATCCAGGCGGTGATCGGCGACAACGGCGCCGGCAAATCTTCGCTGATCAAGGCGATTTGCGGCGCGGTAATTCCGGACGCCGGCGAAATCACGCTCGGCGGCGAAGTCGTGCATTTCCGATCGCCGATTGACGCGCGGGAGGCGGGGATCGAGACGGTGTACCAAAACCTCGCTCTGTCGCCGGCGCTTTCCATTGCCGACAACATGTTCCTGGGCCGCGAAATCAAGGCGAAAGGATTTCTGGGCGACTGGTTCCGCCTGCTGGATCGCGGCGCGATGGCGAAATTCGCGCGTGAAAAGCTGAACGAGCTCGGCTTGATGACGATCCAGAACATTCATCAGCCGGTGGAGACTTTGTCTGGCGGTCAGCGGCAGGGCGTGGCGGTGGCGCGCGCGGCGGCCTTCGCCAAAAGGGTCGTGATCATGGATGAGCCGACTGCGGCGCTTGGCGTCAAGGAATCGCGGCGGGTGCTCGAACTGATCCTAGATGTGAAGAAGCGCGGATTGCCGATCATCCTGATCTCGCACAACATGCCGCATGTGTTTGAAGTGGCCGACCGCATCCACATCCATCGGCTCGGGCGGCGGCTGACTGTGGTTGATCCGAAGAAGGTGTCGATGTCGGACGCGGTGGCGATGATGACTGGCGCCATGGCGCCGCCGAAGGATGCGTTGAACTAGAGCATGTATCGGCGATCGCCGCGCTATCCGCGTCATGGCCGGGCTTGTCCCGGCCATCCCGCCGTGACATGGCTCGTCGATTTCAGAACTCCAACCTTCTCGTGTGCAGCCGTCGGCGCTATGTACTAATTCATCGCCCCCGGCGTGGATGGCCGGGACAAGCCCGGCCATGACGGAGACGTCGGGTTTTCGAGGCTAAGCCTCAGTTGTTGGCCCAATTCGCCTTGCAAGAAACTCTCAAACGAAGTGCGTGAACCGCACAACGCGGTCAACGACCGCGTCTACAGAACGGCGCTCAAAGTTTGATGACATGGGAAGCCGTCAACGCCGCGAGCAACACGCTGACGAGCAGCAAGACGATCGCGGCGAGAAACCAGCGAAGCGTTACCCGATAGACCGGTTCGTCGTCATCCTCCGGCTGCAGCGAGCGCCACAAAGCGTAAAGCTCGAGAGCGACCGCCAAGGCGAGCAGGCCTGTCGCCGAAATGGCGCCGATGGTCCAATCGCCCTCGGCTTCAAAAGTCCAGTAACGCAGGAACAGCAGTGAAAAGCCGATAATGACGGTGATCGCCGAAATGATCCCTTGCCGGTACCCCGCCGGCAGCGGGGCGCGAGCCCGGCTAACCTTTGCGTTGGCGTCGCTCTGCATCTCGCTTTTCCTCAACGCGGCGCAAGCTGGGCGACAAGTGAATTCGTCGCCGCCACCGCGGCGCTGAAAGCCGCCGACGTTGAACGCGTTCATCACGAAGAAAGCCGCGACGCCGCGCGTCGGCGCGATCGCGAGATAGGCGAAGCTGCCCTGCAAGCCGCCGGTCTTCTGCAGGATCAACGGCCGATTGCCATTCGGCATGTTGATCACCCAGCCGAGCCCCATCGCATCCATCGGCCCCGCATCGTCAAGCCCGGCGACAGAGGTCAGTCCGTCGCGATAGAGATAAGCGGCGTGGTCGAGCAGGCGAAGATCGCGGTCCGCCGTCGCCGCGCGATCGAGGTGCCAGTTCATCCAGCGCGCCATGTCGTTGGCGGTCGTGTACAAACCACCGGCGCATTCGATGCTGGTTGGCGTATGGGCGGTCGCCATCGGCGAACCGTCGAAGTTGTGACCCTGCATGGCGCGCGCCTCATCGCCGGGACGCAGGTTGAAGACGGTGTCTTTCATGCCGGCGGGATCGAGAACCCGCTGCTGCAACAGTTCGGAATAGGGCTTTCCCTCCGTATTCGCCAAGGCGGCGCCGAGCAGATCGAAGCCGAAGTTGGAATAGAACGTCGCCGTTCCCGGCGGAAACAGCAGCGGATCGGCTCTTCAGGTCGGCAATCTGTGTCTCTTTGGTGTTGTTTGCAAAGGGATCGTCTGGCGGCCCATCCTGACGCGGGACTTCGCGCGGCAGGCCGGACGACTGGGTTACAAGGTCGATGATCCGGATCGGCCGGCCGGCTTGCTCCGGCAGTTGGACGTCATAGCCCAGCCGGTCCTGCAACCGATCCTCGAAATGCAACTTTCCGTCGAGCACGGCGCTGGCGAGCGCTTCGCCGCAAAAAACTTTGCTGATCGAGCCGATACGAAACACCGTGTCGCCGTCCGGCGTCTTGCCCCGCTTGTCGGCGATATCGCCAAAGCCCGCGATCGCCGTCTCGCCGTTTCGCACCGCGACCAGCAGAAAGCCGGGAACCTTGGTTGCCAGGAAGGTGATGGCGCCGTTGAACTCGACCGTCTGCTTGAGCAATCGATCTTCCGCCAGGCTGGCGCCGCTTAGCGCGCCCACGGCCGCCGCGAAACACGCCAGACCGATCAACTTTCGTGAAGGTAACATGATGTCTCCCCGACCCGCGAGGATCGGACCGTATCATGCGAGAGGACGAAGATTGAGTTGCGCCCAGCCACGCGAGGTTTGGCCGTGAAAACGCGCCGGTTTCGTCATGGCCGGGCTTGTCCCGGCCATCCACGACGTGACGCGGTTTCAGAATAAAGCAGCGTCGGCTGCAAACAGGAGCGTTCGCGTTCTGAAGCCGACAAGCGTCGTCACGACGTGGATGGCCGGAACAAGTCCGGCCATGACGCGGATAGCGACGATCAGACGCCCGTCATCCGCGAACGCGGGATGACGACGAAGGTTTCAACTTGCCTACGACCTGCGGGGGCGATCTACTAGGAAGGTCTGATAAGGACGCGCATATGCCAGTTTTCTCCTCCTCACGAAGTCGATCGGCGCGGTATTTCCTCGCCTTCTGTCTCCTCATGGGCCACCTTACAGTTGGATGTGGAACGCCGCAGGCTCATGCGGCCGGCGCGGACAGCCTGTACCCCGTCGGGTTGGAGCAAATGGACTACGTGGCTGAAGACGGCCGCCATCTGGCCTTCGCGTTATTGTATCCCGCGGCCCTCCAAGACGCCGCCGCAGCGCCCACGCCGATGCAGTTCTTCACCAATCTGCACCTTCATACCCACGCACCGATCATCGACGACAAGCAGAAGCGTCCGCTGGTCATTTTCTCCCATGGCGCCGGGAGCAACGGCCTCTACTACGCGTGGTTCGGCGAGTATCTGGCCGCCCGCGGTTATCTGGTTGCGATGGTCTATCACTATCGAGCCAACACCTACGATTCCACGGTGATGTTCACGCAGGAGCAAGCTTTGGCAGCGCCCGCGCGACCTCTCGTTGGACATGACCGGCTTACTTCAAGACCCAAAGTGGGCGCCGCATATCGACCCCGACAAGATCGGCGTCGCCGGACATTCGCAAGGGGGCTTTACGTCGCTTTGGATCGGCGGCGCCAAGGTCAACGGTGAGTTGTATCGCGACTATCTCACGCATTGGCGAAACAACCCGGTCGTGCCTGAATATCTTCGCGCCGATCTCCCGCTCGATCCGACGCCGGCGCTCGACGTCCACGATCCTCGGGTGAAGGCGGTTTTCGCCATGGCGCCCGGCGATGTCAGAGGTTTCGGGATGGACGAGGCAGGGCTCCGTCAATCAAACACGCCGACTTATATCATCGTCGGCGCTCGAGATACCCAAGCCACGCCGAAAGAAAATTCGGAATATGCGGCGACTTACATTCCTCATGCCCAGCTCGATGTCATGCCCGGTCTGGTCGACCATGAGATCTTCGTCAACGAATGCGACGCGCTTGGCCGCGATACTTGGCCGGAGGCCTGCATCGACGCGCCCGGCGTCGATCGGCGTCAATGGCACGAGCACATAGGCGCGGCGGCCTTAAAATTCTTCGATCTCAATCTCAAGGTAAAGCGGGACAACGCAAACTGAAGCAAGGGTCCGCAAGTCTGTGTACGCGCAACGCACTAAATCGAGCGACAGCGGGGACATCGCGTGCGGCGTTTTACCCTTCCCGCCGATACTTGACCTTGCCGCCCGACCAAGTGGTAAACATCGCGCCGCGGCGTCGCCTTCGCCGCGAGTTCGGGGAGTTAAGATGTCTCGTCGGTTCGTCGCATTCGCCGCCGCTCTTCTGGCCGGCGCCTCGTTCGCTCACGCCAAGGATAGCGTGACGATCGGCATGACGCTCGAGCCGCCGGGCCTCGACCCAACGGCCGGCGCGGCGTCGGCGATCGGCGAAATCACGCACTACAACATCTTTGAAGGCCTGACGAAGGTCAACGAGGATTTCTCCGTCACCCCGCTGCTCGCCGACTCCTGGACGTTCTCGCCGGATTTGAAAACGCTGAGCCTGACCCTGAAGAAGGGCGTCAAATTCCAAGACGGCGAGCCCTTCACGTCGAAAGACGTGAAATTCTCCTTCGAGCGATTTGCAGCCAAAGACTTGACCAACAAAGACAAGGCGTTCTTCGCCTCGATCCAATCGATCGACGCCAGCGATCCCGGCAAGGTGACCCTGACGTTCGCCGCCCCGAGCTTTGCAGCGTTACTGCATCTCGGCTATAACACCGCAGTCATTCTCGACGAGAAAAGCGCCGCCACCGAAGCGACGCAACCGGTCGGCACCGGACCTTATAAGCTCACCAACTGGAGCAAGGGCTCGTCGGCTACGCTCGACGCCTGGGACGGCTACCGCGACGCCGGCAAGATCGCGATCAAACACGCGACATTCAAGTTCATCGCGGATCCGGCGGCGGAGTTGGCCGCGGTGCTCTCCGGCGACGTCGAACTTTTTCCTCGGGTCGTCGCGAGCGCGGTCGATCAGTTCAAAGGCGATTCACGCTTTCAAGCCCTGGTCGGCGGCACCGAGGGCAAGACAATCCTCGGCATCAACAACAAGAAGCCGCCGCTCGATCAGCTAAAAGTCCGGCAGGCGATTGCCTATGCGCTGGACCGCCAATCGATCATCGACGGCGGCTCTAATGGCATGGGCACGCCGATCGGCAGCCATCTGACGCCTAACGATCCTGGCTATATTGACCTGACCGGCCAGTATCCGCACGATCCCGCGAAAGCCAAGGCGCTGCTCGCCGAAGCCGGCGTCAAGCTGCCGCTGAGTGTAACCCTGACGCTGCCGCCGCCTGATTACGCGCGCAAGGGCGGCGAGATCATCGCCTCCGAACTTGCGGAAGTCGGCATTCAAGCGAAGATCGAGAACGTCGAGTGGGCGCAGTGGCTCTCCAACGTCTACACCAACAAGAACTATGATCTCACAATCATCAGTCACGTCGAGCCGCTCGACATCGCCATCTACGCCAACCCGACCTACTACTTCCAGTACGACAGCAAGGATTTCCAGGCGATCATCGCGCGCTGGAATGCGGCGCCTGATCTCGCCGCTTACAAACAGGCGCTGGTCGACGCGCAGCACAAGCTCGCCGACGATTCCGTCAACGGCTTCCTGTTCCAACTCCCGAACCCGGTCGTGGCGGATGCGAAACTGTCGGGGGTTTGGAAGAACGCGCCGATCTTCGCCAATGATCTTTCGGCGCTGTCCTGGAAGTGATGTGCGCTTGGGACCGCGCGCGTCTCGCGCGCTCTTGGCCGACGCTGCACGGCAAGAGCGGGCGGGACGCCCGCGGGGCCAGTCGTCTTGGATGTGAGGAGCTAGCGGTTCGTTGAAACTCTATGAGCTGAGCGCGACGGCGCTTGTCGACGGCTATCGGCGGCAGGCCTTCTCGCCTGTGGATGTGATGCGCGCCGTCATCGCGCGGGTCGAAGCTTACGAGCCAAAAATTCGCGCGACTTATCTGTTCGCGCCGGAGCGCGCGCTGGGCGAGGCTGAGGCCTCCGCCGCGCGCTGGGCGAAGCAGGCGAGCCGAGCGGTCCGCTCGACGGCGTTCCCGTGACCATCAAAGACAATATCGCCACACGCGGCGAGCCGAAGCCGGTTGGTACGGCGGCTAGCGACCTTACCCCCGAGCCCCGCGATGCGCCGCCGGCGGCGCGTTTGCGCGAAGCCGGGCGCGATCGTCTTCGCCAAGACGACGATGCCGGACTACGGCATGCTCTCCTCCGGCCTGTCGAGCTTTCACCCGCTGGCGCGAAATCCCTGGGACCTTTCGCGCAACCCCGGCGGCTCGTCGGCGGGCGCGGGCGCGGCGGGCGCGGCGGGCTACGGACCTCTGCATCTCGGCACCGACATCGGCGGGTCGGTCCGATTGCCCGCCGGCTGGTGCGGGCTCGTCGGTCTGAAGCCGAGCGCCGGCCGGGTGCCGATCGATCCGCCCTATGTCGGCCGCGTCGCCGGGCCGATGACGCGCACCGTCGACGACGCCGCTTTGATGATGGCGACGCTGTCGGCGCCTGATGATCGCGACTATCTGAGCTTGCCGCCGCAAACGCTCGACTGGCGCCTACGACCGGAGATGCGCAAGGGCCTGCGCATTGGCCTGATGCCGGAGATCGGCTGCGGCGCGAAGCCCGACGCTGAAGTGCGCGCCGCCATCGAGCGCGCGGCGCGCGACTTCGAAGCCGCCGGCGCGATCATTGAACCGCTCGGGCCGATCTTCTCGCAGGACATACTCGACGGGTTGGATCTGTTCTGGCGCACGCGCTCGATGATCGACATCGACGCGCTTGCCCCCGAAAAGCGCGACCAAGTGCTGCCGTTCATCCGCGCCTGGGCGGAGTCCGCGCGAGGTTTGTCGGGCGAGACGGTGTTTCGCGGCTTACAGCCGCATCCCCGAATTCGCGGAACGCGCCGTGGCGGCGACCAAGACGTTCGATTTCGTGTTGACGCCGACCGCGCCGATGACGACTTTCGCCGCCGAACTGCGCCTCGCCGAGCAACGATCCGCTGAACCCGTTTCCACACATCGGCTACACGGTCGGGTTCAGCATGTCAGGCCAGCCGGCGCTTTCCATCAATTGCGGCTTCGACTCCAACGGACTGCCGATCGGGTTGCAGATCGTCGGGCGGCGTTTCGATGACGTTGGCGTTCTGGGCCTCGCGCGGGCTTATGAGGAAATGGGTTCCTACGAACGTCGCGCCTGGCCGGAGCTCACGTCGTCGGCGTGAGCGGAAAGACTGAGTAGCCGACCTTCGAGGGCGGATCGTCGCAACGGGCGTCGGTGCATCGGGCGAGCACGGACACCTTCCGGATGTCGAGGCCGTTTCCATCGACGCGAACCGTCGCGACGATCTCTCCGACTTCATAGATCAGCGATATGATCGCGCAGTCAGCGGACGCGTCGGCGGCGTCGACCGCTGCGACGCCATCAGCAAGGCTCGCCTCCGGATGCGTCTCGTGGAATGCGTAGAGGGACTCGACGCCGGCAGCGGTGCGGCAGAGCAGCGCGCTCGGCGCGCCCTTGGGCGCAGCTTGCGCGGCTGAGCCGATCATCAGGGATGCGGCCGCCACTGTCAGGGCTGCGCCAATTTGGTAGATGTTCATAGCAACCTCCATCGTTTGAGCCACCACTTCCACAGCGGATCGTGGTCTTGGTTGAAGCAAATTGCGCTGCAATAGCGCTCCGCGACTGGGTAGACCGCGTGACGTTGGGAGGTTAGCCGCTGTCGCACGCGCCGGCTGTCACCTAGGGCACAGGCGCCGCTGGGACCGCGCGCGTCTCGCGCGCTCTCGGTTCAGGCAGGATGCTTGGGATCTCGTCGCCAAGGGCGCGCGGGACGCGGGCGGTCCCAGGGGGGCTGGCTAGATAATCACCAGGTTGCGCTCGGCTGGTCGCGACCGACGGCATAGGCCTGCGCGCTTCCTCCGCAGGTCCGCGTAACCGCCTGGACCAACCGCGCGGCGGCCGCGTCGATGTCGCCGGAGCCGTTCGATTGCGCCGTCAGCACGACGCGGCGGGTCTGCGGCGTTACGGCGCTGCGTGCGTCCTGCCGCCAGTTCCATCGCCGGCACAAGACGTGACTTTCGTCGGCGTAGACGACCTCGCCCGGTTTCGGGGGATCGTTCGGGTCCTCGCCTTCGGCGGCGCCCATGTCGATGAACGTGTCGCCCTCGCGCGCGAAGCGAAACGCCAGGTCGCCGGTAACGCGGTCGAGGTCATCGCAGCCGAGGCACAGCCCCTCGTCGAGCGAAACCATGTTGTAGAGATCAACCAGGGCATTGACCCGAGGCAGCGCTTCCCCGGCCAACACGCGCTTGATCAGCCGCTCCACGGACGAACGATAGCTGGTCTTCTTGACGCCAAACGCGCGATAGGCCGTGCGCCAGGCCGCGACCGCAGGGATCGCGGAGAGCTCGACACCGGCGAAGCGCGCGCGGCAGCGCGCTTCAGCTTCGGCGATTTCGTGGTCCAAAGCGGCGTCGCGTTCGCCGATGCTCAACCCTTCCGCAATGACGACGGCCACGCGAAATTCGGGAAAACGGGGGAGCAGCTCGGAGATGGTCAGGCGGGGCATAGCCGACGTTCGTCGGTCAAGACACCAGCTGGGCTTCCGCTTTCGCGCTAGCGACATTGGCCGAAAACTTGACGGCGCGCGCCCAGTTCTGCCGCACCACGTCGTGCGTCTTGTCGAGCGTCTCTTCGTCGGTCAGCGCCAATCCGGCTCTTGCCAAGACGTCGTCGGGCTTTCTAACCGAGCAGACCCCGCTTAGCACCGGGACGCCGTCGGGTAGCCGAACCTTTCCGGCCCGCACCAGATGGAAGGCCGCGTAGCGGGGAAGAAACATGTCGTAGGCGGCCGTGCCGCCGAGAATGGCGACAAGCCCGCTCTCGACGCCGATCGCCGCGCAGGCCTCATCGAATGGAGTTACGTCGGGGTTCCAATACCAGATATTGGGTTCGGACGGCTCGCGCGAGAAGCTCTCGATGCAGCGGGTCAGCAGCAGGCGCCGGCGGTTGCAGGAATTCTCCTGTCCCTCGTGGCTCTTGCGGCCGTGGACCAGGAGCGTCGCGCTGTCCAGCGAGCGGCACAGAAAATTCTGGTCGCAGTCGAATTTCAGCGTGTTCGGCATGAAGCCGTCCGACGCCGCAATCATGCCGTTTGCCGATACGATCGCAAACCCTTCGATGCGCAGCCCGCTCATGACCAACTGCCTCCTCCGTACCTCAGTTAGGATACGAACACAGGTTCATAAAGGTTCACCCACCGACCGCGCTCAAAAATTCGCTACGCGTCCGCGGGTCGTCGCGAATGGCCCCGAGCAGCCGGCTGGTCGAAAGCCGCGAACCCGGCGTATTCACGCCGCGCAGCGTCATGCAGGAATGCTCCGCCTCGATCATCACGCCGACCCCGACGGGGTTGAGCACGTCCTGGATCGTCTCGGCGATATCGAGCGTCAGCTTCTCCTGGATTTGCAGCCGCCGGGAGAACCCCTGCACAACGCGGGCCAGCTTTGAGATGCCGACCACGCGGTCGCGCGGCAGGTAGCCGACATGCGCAACGCCGATCACCGGCAGCATATGATGCTCGCAGAAGCTGACGACGCGCACGTTGGACAGCACGATGAGCTCGTCGTAGCCGCCCGTCTCCTCGAATGTGCGTTCGAGATATTGGCGCGGGTCTTCGTCGTAACCGGAGAAAAGCTGAGCATAAGAGCGTGCGACGCGGGCGGGCGTATCGCGAAGGCCCTCGCGCTCGGGGTCGTCGCCGGCCCACTCGATCAATACCCTGACCGCCGCCTCGGCCTCGGCCTTGGTTACGCCGCGCTTAGTCTTTGCCTGGTCGTCCATGCCGCCTCTTCGTAAGCGCAAGCCACGCCGGACCTGGCGCAGCGTAAAGGGTTAACATAGCTTAACCCTGGGCGAAAGTTTACGCGCCGACCACCTTCAGGTCGAACTCCGCCCGGTCTCGTCCCGCCCGCTTGGCGCGATAGAGCGCGGCGTCGGCGCGGCTAAGCAAGGTTTCCGGGGCTTCCGGGCATGCCGGGTTCAGGCAGGCGGCGCCGATGCTGATGCTGACGATCCGGCGATCGCCGAGCGCGGGATGCGGCAGGCGCAAGTTCTCCACGGCGGTGCGGATCCGTGTTGCCGCCGCTGCCGCCGCCTCGACCGCGTACCCCGGCAGCACGACCGCGAACTCCTCGCCGCCGATGCGGCCGGCGAAACAGGGCGGCGCGCCGGAGGTGGCGGCGATCGCGCCGGCGATCGCGCGAATGCATTTGTCGCCTTCGGGATGGCCCATCGTATCGTTGTAGAGCTTGAAATGGTCGATATCGAGCATCAGCACGGTCAGCGCCTCGCCCGTACGTCCCGCCTCGTCCGTCGCGCGCGAAAAGCGTTCGTCGAAATCGCGGCGATTGATCAGCCCGGTCAGCGCGTCGGTGCGCGAGAGCGCGTCCAGCTTGCGGTTGGCCTCGACGATCTCGGCGCTGCGCATCGCCTCACGGCGATAGGTCAAGTAAAGCCGCCGCTCCGACGCCTCCATGCGGTAGTTCGCCGACAGGCTGAGGCCGGTCGCGGCAAGGTAGAGGATCGTGGCGCACCAGCTTGCGGCCGGCTCGACCCCGGGATGCTGGAAGGCGTTGGCGATCAGGATCGGCAGATAGACGAGCGCCAACGGCGCGCTGACCATGAACGGCAAATCGGCGCGAAGGTTGAGTTTGACCGGGAAGATGCTGAGGCCGAACGCGTGATAGACCGCAATCGGGCCGCTCAGCGCCCGGTTGATCCCGAGGCCGGCGAACAGGGACAAGAGCGCGACGAAGACCGACAGCGCGTCGATGTGGTTCAGGGTTCTGGGAAATCGCGCGGCGGCGGCGACCAAAACGAGTGAGGGAACCGTCAAGATGAGTTCGATCGCCAGATAGCTGCGATAGGCCTGGGATGGGCTGATGAAGCCGGTCAGCAGGCACGCGATCGCCACCAGGTGCATGACCAGAATGGCGCTGAGAGCGTCGTTGGCGAAGGCGGCGCGACGGCGCTCGGCGGTTTGGGCCTGAAAGGCGCGCTCGAGCTCGCCCTTGAACGACAGCCCGCGCAGCGGGGCGTTCAAGCGTTGCTCGATTTGCGTCTTCAACCCTTCGACGCCGTCTGTTTGTCGCCCGCCCATCGCCCGTTCGCCGCGAAGCCGCCGCCGAGGCGGCGGCATGTCGTTTGCTGATGAGACGATCTATCGCGGAGATACGGAGGCGGCGTTCCAAGTTTCATTCGGATTTTAGCGATTCTGCCGCCCTTGCGAACAAAGCCTAAACAAGCTTCCCTCGCGCCATGCTCGCCGCCCCGATTCGCAGCTCCCTCGCCAGCCTCAACGAGGCGCAGCGCGCCGCGGTCGAGCACGCGGGCGGGCCGCTGCTGGTCATCGCCGGCGCCGGCTCGGGTAAGACCAATACGCTGGCGCATCGCGTCGCCCATCTGGTGCTTGGCGGCGCTGATCCGAAGCGCATCATGCTGGCGACCTTTTCGCGCCGCGCCGCCGCCGAGCTCAACCGCCGCGTCGAGCGGATTCTGCGGCGCGATTTAGGCCCCGAGGCTGCGGCGGCCGCTATCCCCGCCTATGCGGGGACGTTTCATGCGATTGGCGCGCGGCTGTTGCGGGAATATGCGGAGCGCATCGGGCTCGACGCCAACTTCACTATCCACGACCGCGAGGACAGCGCCGATTTGATGAACCTCACACGCCACACGGCGGGGCTCTCGCAGACGCCGGAGCGGTTTCCAACCAAATCGACCTGCGTGGCGATCTACTCCCGCGTGGTCAACGCGCGCGCGACCTTGGCTGAGGTTTTGGGGCGGCATTTTCCCTGGACGGCGGCGCACGAGGCGGCGCTGGCGACACTGTTCGCGGCTTATGTCGAGGCCAAGCAGGCGCAAGGCGTGCTCGATTACGACGATCTGCTGCTTTACCTCGCGCAGGCGCTTGCCGAGCCCGCGCTCGCGGCCGAGATAGCTGGTCGCTTCGATCATCTGCTGGTTGACGAATATCAGGACACGAATTCACTGCAGGCGGAGATCGCGCTGACCCTTCGTCCGGGCGGGGGCGGCCTGACCGTCGTCGGCGATGACGCGCAGTCGATCTATTCCTTCCGCGCCGCGACGGTGCGCAATATTCTCGACTTTCCGCAAAACTTCGATCCGCCGGCGCGCATCGTCGCGCTGGAGCAGAACTACCGCTCGAGCGAACCGATTCTCGCGGCTTCGAACGCCGTCATCGCGCTGAGCCCTGAACGCCTGCCGAAGACGCTGTGGACGGACAAACAGGGCGGCGGAAAGCCGTTGCTGGTCACGGTCGGCGAGGAGACCGAACAGGCGCGCTATGTCGCCGGGCGGGTGCTGGCCAACCGCGAGGCAGGCGCGAGCTTGAAATCGCAGGCGGTGTTGTTTCGAACCGGCAGCCATTCCGCCGCGCTCGAATTGGAGCTGACCCGCCGCAATATCCCGTTCGTCAAATTCGGCGGCCTCAAGTTTCTCGATGCGGCGCATGTGAAGGACGCGCTGGCGCTGCTCAGATTGATCGAGAACCCCAGGGATCGGGTGGCGGGGTTTCGGGTGATGCAGCTGCTGCCGGGGATCGGGCCGGGACATGCGGAGAAGATGGTCGCGGCGGCCGGAACCCCGGACGCCTTCGCCACGCTGGCGGCCTATCCCGCGCCGGCGAAGGCGCGGGAGGCGTTCGGCGAATTCGTCGCCCTGCTGCAGCGTGCGGCTGCGGGTCTGCCCTGGCCGAGTGATCTCGCGGAAGTTTTGAGCTGGCGCCGGGCGACGCTGGAAGAGTCTTACGACAACGTGGCGCCCCGCGCGGCCGATCTCGACGCGCTGGAGCGGATCGCCGAGACCTACCCCTCGCGCGAACGTTTCCTGAGCGAGCTGACGCTTGATCCGCCGGACGCGACCAGTGATGAAGCCGGGCCGCCGTTGCGGGACGAGGATTATCTGATCCTCTCGACTATTCACTCCGCCAAGGGACAGGAGTGGCGGAGCGTCTTCGTGCTGAACTGCGTCGACGGCTGTATTCCCTCCGATCTCGCGACGGGAACGCGCGAGGAGATCGAAGAGGAGCGGCGCCTGCTTTATGTCGCGATGACCCGGGCGAAGGACGATCTGGAGTTGATCGTACCGCGCCGGTTTCATGTCCACGGGCAACCGCGGAATGGCGACCGCCACGTGCTGGCGGCGCGAACGCGCTTCCTGCCGCCCTCGACGCTCAAACATTTCGCGCAGGTGGTCTGGCCCGCGCTCGCCGCCACGCCGGCGACGCCGGTCCGCGAAGGGCCGAAGATTGATCTCAAGGCGCGAATGCGGGCAATGTGGGGGTGAGGGCAGGGGACGCCCCTTCTTTCAGGCGACCTTCGATTCGAGGGGCTTTACCTGAATCGCTTGCGGATTCTTGCGAACTTGAGCGAGGTCGTAGCTCATCTGCATTCGAAGCCAAAAGTCGGCGGCGCCGCCAAATGCTTTCTCCAACCTGACGGCCATCTCAGGGGTAATGCCGTGTTGGCCTTTGATTAATCGATGAAGCTGCTGGCGGGTGACACCGAGTTCCTTAGCCGCCTCCGCGACGGACAAGCCCAGCGCGTCGATGTTCTCCCGTATCAATCCGCCGGGATGGGGCGGGTTCTTCATGCGCGCGGTCATACCCACCTTCCTCGGTGATAGTCGATCAGATCAACATCGAGTTGTAACCCGTCGCGTTACTAGTTACAAGTGGATTTCACAAGACCGCGGCACGCTACTCAGCGCCCGCGCCCCTGGCTCATCCTCCGCTCCAGCACGCCGACGAGCCTCACCATCGGCCAAAGAAACGCGATGTAGATGAGCGCCGCCAGGATCAGCGGCGAGGGGTTGGCGTAGAGCGCCTGTGTGTCCGTGGCTTCGTTGAGCAACTCCGGCAGCGCGACCGTCGAGGCGAGCGATGTGTCTTTGAACATCGACACGCAATTGCCGGTCATCGGCGGAATGACGGCTCTGAGGGCTTGCGGCAGGATGACGCGACGAAGCGAAAGGCCGAACGGCAGGCCGAGCGCCGCGGCCGCCTCGAACTGCCCTTTCGGAACGCCCTCGACGCCCGCGCGATAGACCTCTGCGGAATAGGCGCCCATCACCAGCGCGAACGCCAGCACCGCCGAGGTCCAGGACGACAGCTTTATGCCGAGAAACGGCAGCGCGTAGTAGATGAGGATGAGGATGACCAGCATCGGCGTTGCGCGGAACACGTCGATGTAGAGGATCGCGATCCAGCGCAGCGGTTTCGCCGCATAGAGTCGGATCAACGCCACGACGAGCCCAAGCGCGGCGCCGAAGACGATGCTGAGCGCGCCGAGCGCGAGCGTGTTGCGAAACCCGCGCAAGAGCGCCGGCAGCGAGTCGCTCATGACCCGGGTGTTGAAGAAGGTGTCGGCGAGGGTCATCGGGACGAGCCGCCGACCGGGGCGGCGGCCTCCAGGCCGCCGGCCGACGGGGATCTCGTCGGCCTGGAGGCCGACGCTCCGCGGCTTCTCACTTCGGAATCGGCGCTGATGTCACGGTCGAGGAGCCGGCGGCCGGCTCGGCGCCGAACCATTTCTTGTGGATCGCGACCAGCGTCCCGTCGGTCTTCATCGAACCGATGGCGTCGCTGAGCTTTTGCAGATTCGCATCGTCCTTCGGCAACATCAGGCCGTATTGTTCGCCGGTCTTGATACGGTCCTTCACGGTCAGCCCGGTCATCGTCTTGAACGCATATTGCATGCCGGGGATGTCGCTGATCACGCCGTCCACCCGGCCGGCCGAGAGATCGAGCAGCATGTTCGGATAGGCCTTGTATCCCTTGGCGTCCGCAAAACCATCGGCGGCCTGATTGTTCTTCACCCATGCCTCGCCAGTCGAGCCCGAGAGATAGCCGACCGTCTTGCCTTTCAAGTCCGCGACCGTGTTCAGCGGGCTGTCGGACTTGGTTGCCAGCCCCATGTCGGAATCATAGTAGGGTTGGGTGAAGCTCACCGATTTGAGCCGCTCCGGCGTGATGGTGATGCTGGAGATGGCGACGTCGATGCGCTTGGAGGCGATGGCTGCGAACAGCGCCTGGAAGCCGTAATCGGCGATATTGGTCTTGAAACCGGCGCGCTTGGCGGCCTCGTTGACGACGTCGACCTCGAACCCCTCGAACGAGCCGTCGGCGAGCTTGGTCTCGAACGGCGGATTGGTTGGATAGGCGCCGACGTTCAACACATCTTCCGCCCGCGCCAGCGAGCCGCCGACAAACAAACACAGCGCAGCTGCGCTCAAGACCCAACGACGATCCATGCTTTTCCTCCTCCTCAGACAAGTTTGATGGACAAGCCGTCCATCACACATTTCTTGCATGGGCGCGAGACCTATCCCAACTACCCGTAACCGGGGCAATAAGCGGGCGCCCTGTAGCCGCGGACTCCAGTCCGCGGTGGTCAAGAGATCGAGCCTCACCGTGAAAGCGCCAATCTCGGGGAGACCGCGGCTACAGGCGCCCGGGAATCTGCCCCAGAACGCGGTGTGCGATCTCCTCGAACCGCGCAATGTCATCGATCGTGTTGTAATGCGCGAGCGATACGCGGATCGCGCCGCGTTCGAAGGCGAGCCCCAGCCTCGCCATCAGTCGCGGTGCGAACATGTGCCCGTCGCGCAGCGCGACTCCTTCCCGCCCCATCGCCGTGGCGAAGGCCTGCGGCGTCGTTGCGTCGAGCGAGAAGCAGAAGGTCGGCGCGCGCTCCGCAACATCGCTCTCCTCAGCCAGCCCGTGGATCTGAGCCCCAAGCCGCTTCAGTGCGCCCAGCATGGCGCGCGAAAGGATCTGCTCATAATCGCGGATCGCGGCGTAGGCGGCGCTCAGCGCCTCGCGCCGCGAGCCCGCCTCGATGTAGCGGCGACCGATCGATTCGAGATAATCGATCGCCGCCTTCATGCCTGCGACGTTCTCGTAGACGAAAGTCCCGACTTCGATCTTGTGCGGCGGGACGTCGGGAATGAAATCCTCCTTGAACGTATAAAGTTTCACCAGCGCGTCGTAACGGCCCCACAGGAAGCCCATGTGCGGCGAGAAATTCTTGTAGCCCGAGCAGACGAGATAATCGCAGGCCCAGGCCTTCACGTCGATGAGCCCATGCGGCCCGAAATGCACGGCGTCGACAAACAATTCCGCGCCCGCGTCGCGCGCCGCGCGTCCGACTTCCGCCACATCGACGATCGTGCCGATCGCGTGCGAAGTCGCGGTGCAGGCGACGAGCCGCGTGCGCGCGTTCAATAGCGGCTGCAGATCTTCTATGTGCAGGCGATGGTCGGCGCGCATCGGCCAGACGCGGATCTTCGCCCCGAACTCCTCCAGAGCGGTCCAGGTCGAGATATTCGCGTCGTGGTCCATGTCGGTGACGACGATCTCATCGCGGCTTTTGAGATCGCGCGCGATCCCGAGGCTCACGAGACGGATGAACGACGTCGCATTGAGGCCGAAGCAGATCTCTTCCGGCCGCTCCGCGCCGACGAGATCGGCGACGGCCTCGCGCGCGGCTTGGAGATTGCGGTCCACCCCTTCGCTGATCGCGTATTTCGCCATCCGCTGCACGTTGTAGTCGGTCAGATGGCCGGCGACCGCGTCGATGACGCGCTGCGGGACCTGCGCGCCGCCGGCGTTCTCCAGGAATACGGTGTCTGGATGACGACTGAGCGCGGGAAACTCGGCGCGCAATTCGTCGACCGGAAAAGCGTTGGGGCGGCTCATAGGTTGGGCGTCTCGCTGTTGAGCGTTGAGAGTCGGTCGCTCGCGCGTGGGCTGTCTGAGCCCCATATCGGCGAGCAGAGGCAATACACGATCGCAGAAGAACGGCAGTTCGGCGGAATAGTTGACGAAGCTCAGCGCGGCGCCCGCGTAGCCCTGCTCATGCAGCCGCGCGATCAGCTCGGCGATCCGGCGCGGCGATCCGATCAGCGGGAAAGTCCCGGCGCCGCCGGCGAAGCGCTTGCGGTGCAGGCGGTAGCTCTCCGCATCGTGGCTGCCGGACTGCGTTTGCTTGCCGCGCATGTGATCGTCGACGGCGGCGTTGTCAGCAAACTCGACGGCGTAGCGCTCGTAATAGGCTTCCGCCTCGGCGTCCGTCTCCCGACAGACGACGTGGCACACGGTGTAGGCCCCGACGTCCCTGCCCTTGGCGGCGCTGCGCGCGCGGATGTCCTCGACATGGCTATGACTATCCTCGAGGTTCGAGAAGGTCGAGAACAGATAGTCGCAGCGGTCGGCGGCGAAGTCGCGGCCGGGGGCGCCGAAGGCGGCGTTCATGGTGACCGGGCGCGGGCGCTGCAGGCTTTGCGGTCGGCTCACCACGCCGCGCAGCCGATAGTATTCGCCCTCGAAATCAAACGGCTCGCTGGCTTCATAGGCGCGCTCGATCACGTCGAGCCACTCGCGCGCCTGATCGTAGCCGCGCTCGGGCGGCGCGGCGCCGAACATCGCGAATTCGTCTCGGCTCCATCCGCAGACGATGTTGAGGCCGGCGCGCCCGCGGCTGATATGGTCCACGGTCGCCAGCGCCTTCGCGGCATAGAGCGGGTGCACGAGCGGCACGTGAACGGTCATGAAGACGGCGATGTCGCGGGTCGCGGCGGCGATCCCCGCCGCCCAGGTGAAGGTTTCAAACGAATGCTCGCCTGCGTGCGTTTCGCCGCCGAAACCTCGCCAGCGCGCGATCGGCAGCAGGAAATCGAGGCCGGCGCGGTCGGCGATCTCCGCAGCGGCGAGATTATCCTCCCAACTCGCCCGCCAGCGCTCCGGTGCGCGGGTGATCGCCAGTCCGCCGTCGGCGTTCATGGAGAAGACCCCGAGCTTGAAGCGATTTGGGCCCTTCAAGGGATGCGGGGGCGCGGTCATGAGGTATTCCAAACCTATCGCGTTCTGGCGGCCAAGGTCAGATCGCGCCGCTAGATGGCGGGTTTCGCGACAAGCGGCAAGGTGACCTTTGCGGACCCGCCTTAGAAGGTGGGCGTCTCCGCGTGACAATCCGTATTTGACTTGCCGCCATTTGTAGCTACAATTGAGCTACACCCCGGGAGATTCAATCTTGGCCGCCGACACTGTCGTTCGAGCGCGAATTGATGCGCAAACTAAAGAACGGGCCGGCGCGGCGCTCGACGCAATGGGTCTTTCCATCTCTGATGCGATCCGTCTGCTGATGTTGCGCATCGCCGACGAGCAACGATTGCCTTTCGCGGTTAAGGTTCCGAATGCGGCCACGCGGAAGGCCATGAAGGAGCTTGAGACCGGCAAGCGCAAGACCTACGCCAGCGCGGCCGAGATGATGAAAGACATCGGCGTGTAATGCTGCGTGTCGCGCCATCAGGACGCTTCAGGCGCGACGTAAAAAGAATGGCGAAACGCGGCAAGAGTCTCTCGAAGCTGACAGCCGTCATCGACTTGCTTTGCGCTCGTCAGCCCTTATCGGCGAGCTATCGCGACCACCCTTTGCGGGCCGAATGGGCGGGCTATCGCGATCTTCATATCGAACCTGACTGGCTTCTCATCTACCGCGTCAAAGGCGACGAACTACAGCTTGCCCGCACTGGCGCGCATTCCGATTTATTCGCGGAGTAAGTCGCCGCCGAAATCTCGGAGTGACTGGCTTTGGCGGCGGAAATCACGTCCTACTGCCGCGCCGGGAGGACGGTTTTTTGAACGCACGCGTTGTCATTATCATCCGGTATGTCTGCGACGCCTGAGACCATAGCGAGGAATGGATCGATCGGCCCGAAGACACCGCAGCGCTCAAGCAAGGCTTTGCGCAAGAACCCTAGTGAGCCGGAGCGCGCTTTGAAGGCCACGTCGGAAACCACTTCGGAGAGTCACGAAAGCCTCACCCAAACCGTCAGCCAGCGTCGGGCGGAGCTGTTCCGCATGCGCGCGATCGCAACCTCGCTGCTCGTGCTGATGACCTGCCTGTTTCTATTCATGCGCCGGGCGCCGCCGGGCTGGACTTTCGCGCCCTATGTGCGCGCTTTCGCCGAGGCAGGTATGGTTGGGGCTTGTGCGGACTGGTTTGCTGTGGTGGCGATCTTTCGCCGCCCGCTCGGTTTACCGATCCCGCATACCGCGGTCGTGCCGGAGAACAGGAAACGGCTCGGCGCGGCGCTTGGGCGTTTCGTCACCATCAATTTTCTAAGCCCGCGCGTGGCGCTGACGCGGCTCAACAGGGTCGACGTTGTTGGCCTGGCCTCGCGGTGGTTGCAAGACGGGCGCAACACGAGCGCCCTCGTCGCGGGCGCCGGGCGGCTGTTGCCGCTGGCGGTCGCGAGCCTGCCCCGGGAGACGCTCGCGCAATGGGCCGCCACAATCGCCCGCAGGGGCGTCGAAGCGGTTCCGCTTGCGCCGCTCGCCTCGCGCGCCCTCTCGCTGATGTGGGCGCAAGGGGCAGCGCAGGTCGTGCTCGATCAGGTTCTCGACTTGCTTGAAGCGGCGCTGGCGAACAACAAGGATTCGATTGTGCGCAAGGTGCGCCAGCAGTCGTCAAAATGGATCCCCAAATTCGTCGACGACATACTCGCCGCCAAATTGATCTCCGGACTTGCGGAGACTTTTCGAGAAATGCGCGCCCCCGATCATCCCTGGCGCGCCGAGGCGCACGTGCGGATCGAGAAACTGATCGATGATCTCGCGCACGACCCTGAGCTTCGCGCGCGCGGCGAGGCGCTGAAGCGCGAGATTCTCGACAGCCCTGTGTTTGCTCAGCAGATCGAGGCGATGTGGGGCGAATTGGACGTCGCACTGGATGGCGATATCACCGAGCGCGCCGAGGCTCTGACCACCGCCGGCATTCACGCGGTCGCTTCCCTGGCGCGCGCTCTCGCGCAGGACCCGGTCCGCAGCGCTCGGATCAATCGGACCTTGCGGCGTTGGGCGTTGCGCCTCGTGCTGCCGCGCCGCGCCGAGATCGGCGCCTACATCGCCGATGTCGTCGATCGTTGGGACGCTGCGACGCTGGTGGAGCGTTTGGAGCTGCAAGTGGGCAAGGATTTGCAGTACATTCGGATCAACGGAACGTTGGTTGGCGGACTGGTCGGGCTGGCGATTTATGGCCTCAGCGAGTGGTTGGGGTGAGTCCTCCCTTGCTCGCTCCGACAGACTTTGTTGCTAGGATCCATTAAATTTCTCGTCCTCTTTCATCTTTTGCAGGAGCTCATCCGGGATGAAAACGAAGGGGATGTTGTGGACTCTAAATGTGGGTCGAAGCGGATATTCGCCGGAGCCAAACGCCCGAATTCGCCTATTCAGCTCCCGCTCCTCAATCAGAGGCGTTATCTTACAAAGATCGAGAGCATCCTTTCGCGTATAGCGCTTAGTGGCCCAGGCGATATCCACAGTACGCAGCCCGTCGTTTGCTGTAGCCAGATCATGGGCGAGCTCCCGAAATAGCTCAAGAAGCACCTTCACCATACCGGCCTGGAAGTCCGTGTACGAAGCGTCCGGGCCAATCGAGAAACGCTTGACTGCGACGATGGCGCCGGAATCGATTTGCGAAGTCATGACGTGCGCCGTGACGCCGAAATCCCGCGCGTCATCGTAAAGCGCAAACCGGATTGGCTCCCAACCCGGATACTCCGGCGGCCCCGGGTGGAAATTATAACAACCAAATGCGATTTGCGCCAATACAAATTCGGGAACAATGATTTGCGTCGTAAAGCCGATAAGCCTGGCTCTGGATAAAACAGCAAAGGGCAGCGCGGAAAGCGCGCCTTTGTCTTTGACGTTCACGAAATTTATATTTGGGCTATATTTTCTCAGTTCTTGCTCTGCGAACTGAATGAAAGCGGGGACTTCGCAGACAAATATGATTGTGTCCGGCAACTTGGATTTTCCTCACATCATTCTCGCAGTGGGCACTGCTTGCGACTAGAGCGGTTTTCGATCAAGTTGAAATCTTCGTTGTCTTCCCCGCGAAAGCGGGGATCCAGGGGCTGCCGCACGTCGCGTGGCCAACACGTCGAAGCGCACGTCGTGCAGCCCCTGGATCCTCGCGTTCGCGAGGATGACGGGAAGGAGGACGCAATTCAATCCGATCGGAACGCTTCGGTCACTCATCTTCGAGCGGCCGCCTTCGGAGGATGGGCAATGCCCTGGCGGCGGCTTGGCCGCAAGCCTTGGCGCGAACTCTCTAGGGCGGCAGGATGCCGTCAATTCAATCGCAAGGCGCGCAATCACTGGCGCAAAGTTGCATTGATGAAAAAACATTCGTTGTGATGATATTTGTCGATTGCTTGTAACGCAAATTTTGTGCAACAAGTGGATTGCAGCTCAATCGCGGCGGCAGGACCACGGGATGCGTATTGGACTTTTGGCGCCATCGCGACGGTACGAGGACGCGTTTCTCTCTTCCTCGGAGTTGCTTTATCGCGCGAGCGGGGACAATCTCGGCAACTTCGCCTTTGTTGAGGCCTTGTGGCGGCACTTAGGGCCTAACGTCGAATTGCTGCCGTGGCATGTTTCGCCTGGCGAAGCGCGCGAGAAATGCGATCTGCTCGTGTTCGCAGCCGCCAACCAGCTGGGGGCGCACAACGATCTGGGCGGCTTTGCCTCGCATCTCGAGAAGGTTGGCTTGCCCGTCGTCGCGATCGGCCTTGGGGCCCAGGCCCCGGACGTGACCACTCCGGTTCGCCTTCCCGCCGGCACCGAGCGATGGGTGCGCGTGCTGGCGGCCCAGGCGCCCACGCGCGGTCCCAACATTGGCGTGCGCGGGGAGTTCACGCTGCAGGTGATGGAAAAGCTACGACTTGGCGATCGCGCTGTCGTCACAGGGTGTCCGTCGAATTTCCTTAACGACCGTGGCGACTTCTACGAAACTTTGCAGCGTGGTTTCCAGAGGCGGCGGATTGACCGCCTCGCGGTTGCGGCCGGCAGTCGGAATTTTCCCGGGACACAAGATGCGGAGCGGCGGCTTGCCGCTATGGTCAGCCAAACTGGCGGAGTCTATATCGTCCAGGCCGATCTCGACATGGTGCGTTTCGCCCGCGGCGAGTTGACGACACTGAGGATCAGCGAACTCGACGCGATATGGAAGTTCATTCTACCGCAACATTCGATTTTGGACATGCTGCTCTGGCGACAGCGGCATGTGATGTGTTTCGGCGACGCGACGTCTTGGATGGACTCCCTGCGCAATTTCGACTTCGTTGCTGGCGCCCGCTTCCATGGCGTGATGCTGGGCATCCAGGCGGGCATTCCCGGCGGCGTCGTCGCCCACGACAGCCGTACGCTGGAACTCTGCCAGACCTCGGCAATTCCGGTTCGGCTCGCCACGGAAATGCCGGCCGATTTCGGTCTGGGCGATCTGCACCAACTGTTTGCGTTCGACGTCGCCGCCTACGCCGCGACGCGGGAGCGGCTGCGACGAGACTATATCGAGCTGCTGCGCGGCTGCGCGATCGAGCCGCATGCCAGCCTCGCCGGAGTCCAGAAGCTGGCCGCATAGGCTGGTCGGGCTTGGCATGAGCGACGTCGACGCGCTCGTCGTCGGCGCCGGCGTCATCGGGCTGGCCGTCGCCCGCGCTCTTGCGCGCGAAGGGCGCTCGGTGCTCGTAGTCGAGGCGGGTTCGCTGATTGGCGGCGAGACATCGTCGCGCAATAGCGAAGTCATCCACTCCGGCATCTATTATCCCGCAGGTAGCCTTAAGGCTCGGCTGTGCGTGCGAGGGCGCCATCTGCTTTATGCTTTTTGCGACGAACACGGCGTGCCGCACCAGCGTTGCGGCAAGTTAATCGCGGCGGCGAGCGCGGACGAGCTCGCCGGCCTCGAAGCGCTGGCGCGCAAAGGCGCCGTGAATGGCGTCGACGACCTCCAACTGCTGTCGGCCGCCCGCGCGACGGCGATGGAGCCCGCGCTGGCCTGCGTCGGCGCGCTGTTGGCGCCTTCGACCGGCATCATCGACAGCCACGCCTTCATGCTGGCGCTGCAAGGCGAGGCGGAGGCGGCGGGCGCTATGATCGCCTTCCACGCGCCGTTTGTGTCGGCGCAGCGGGAGAGCGAGGGTTTCTCCGTCGAGATTGGCGGCGCGGAGCCGATGCGTCTCGAGGTGGGAGCGATCGTCAATTCCGCCGGGCTTGCGGCATCGCGGGTCGCGCGGGCGATTGAGGGGCTCGCGCCAACGACAATTCCCGAGACGCGTTACGCTAAAGGCAATTACTTCGCGCTCGCGGGCCGCTCGCCGTTTTCCCGCCTTATCTATCCTGCGCCGCAAACGCATGGACTTGGCGTGCATCTCACGTTCGATCTTGGCGGGCAGGCGAGATTCGGGCCAGACGTCGAATGGGTCGACACGATCGGCTACGACGTTGACCCGGAGCGTATGCGCGGCTTTGCCGAGGCCATCCGCCGCTATTGGCCGGGTTTGCCGGAGGGCGCGCTGTCGCCGGCCTATTCGGGCATCCGCCCAAAGATTGCCGGGCCCTCCGATCCGGCCCCGGATTTCCGAATAGAGGGGCCGGAGCGGCATGGCTGCGCGGGACTGGTCAATCTGTTCGGGATCGAAAGTCCGGGCCTCACGTCCTCGCTCGCCATCGCCGAGGAGGTCGCGGCGCGGCTCTAGGTCTGTGGAGCGTCGGCCTCCAGGCCGACGACAGGCTGGCGCCTCGGCGGCTTGAAGCCGCCGCTCCGTCAGGGCGAAGCCTCTGCCGGCTTCGCCTTCAGCCGATGCGCCGCCAGCGTTTCGTAGAGCGGCCGCGCTCTTTCGGCGATGCGTTTCAGCCCATCGGGCAGATCAGCCAGCGTTGGCTCTGGCCGTTGCGGCGAGAAGCCGGTCGATCGCTCTACGGCGTCGTACCACGCCGGCGCCCAGACGCCGTCGGTCGGTCGCCGTCCCGGAGGCCACGAAAGCATCGCAGCGTCGAACGGGATCGCTAACGCCTCGCACAAAGCCCGCAGCATGCCCTCGGGATCGGCAAGCAGTTCGTGGCCCTCAACCACCGGAGGCGTATGGCCGAGGCGGTCGCCGGCGCGGAAGAACAGTTCGACCTGCGCGGGCAAGCCGATCTCGGCGAGCGTGAAATCCTCGCGCTTTCGCGCATAGGACGCGAGCACCGCCTCCGGCGTGCGGATCAGGAAGGCGTTGGCGCACGACGTAATCCAGGAGCGGCCAAAACCCTCAACCATGTGATGCGTCATGTGCTTCTGATACCAGATCGGCTTGCCGTCGGGGACGGGCCCAACCAACTGATCGGCGACTTCGCGCCAATCGGTCGGCTGCGAGCGGATGACGGCGTCGTGCAGGGGATGGATGAGGTCCGTCGCCTTCAGATAGGCCGCGTAGAACGGTTCGTCGGCGACGGCGCAATCCCCACGGTTTTCGAACGCGCGCATCATCGCGGTGGAGATGTTGCGCGGGCCGGACCACATGGCGATGCGGATCGGGTTCATGCGCGCCCCCGGGCTTCCTCGCGCTCCAGCGCCTTGTAGAGCGCGCGCAATTGTTTGGTCATCGGGCCGGAGGCGTCGGCGGGATCGGGCGGCGCCGTCGCCGATGATGCGGCCGTCGACCTTGGTCACGGGGGTGAGCCCCGCGAACGTGCCGGTGCAGAAAGCCTCTTCGGCGCCGTAGACGTCAAACAGCGAAAAGTCTTTTTCGTAAGTCGGGATCCCCGCGCGCCGCGCCGCGCGCAGCACCGCGTCGCGGGTGATGCCGGCCAAACAGAAGCCGCCGCCGGAGGTCCACAACTCGCCGCCGCGAACGATGAAGAAATGCGTGGAGTTGCAGGTCGCGACGAATCCGCGATCATCCAGCATCAGCGCTTCGTCGGCGCCGGCCTCCATCGCCTGGATGCAGGCGAGGATGCAGTTGAGTTTCGAATGCGAGTTGAGCTTCTGGTCTTGTTCGGCGGGGCCGGTGCGGCGAATATGCACGGTGAACAGGTTCATGCCGCGCGCCAGCGCTTCAGGGCGCGGGACTTTCCACTCGGGTATGATGACGATCGTCGGCTTGCCGATGGTGAGACGCGGGTCCTGATAGGGTGATTGTTTGACGCCGCGCGTGACCATCAGACGGATATGCACGCCGTCGGTCATGTGATTGGCGTCGATCACGTCGAACAGGCGCTCGGTGAGTTGCTCGCGGGTGAGGCCGATGTCGAAGCACAGCATTTTCGCGCCGTTCCAAAGCCGGTCGAAATGCTTGTCGAGGAAGGCGATGCGGCCGTCATGGAGCCTGAGGCCCTCCCACACGCCGTCGCCGAGCACGAAGCCGGAGTCGAACACGGAGACCTTCGCGTCGGGGCGGCGCAGCAACTCGCCGTTGACGGAGATGAAAGCCTCGTCGTTGCGCGGATCGCCAACGAAGCTCTGGCTGCCGGCGGAAACTTGGGACATGGCGCCTCGGGGATAAGGAGGCGGCGAGGGTAGGGCGGTCGGCTCGGGGCCGCAAGGCGGCCACGCACGGTCGGATCCGCCTTTGCATTGCCGTTGGCCTGTAGCCGCGATCTACAGATCGCGGTCGTGGTGAGATTGCGCCTTGCCGGCGAAGCGTCGGTCATTGGAAACCGCGATCTGGAGATCGCGGCTACAGGGCCGCTTCAAGCGCGAGACCGCGCTCGAAGCGTGGGGGCGCCAACACTGGCGAGCGTTCGGCGCTTCGTCTAAAGTCCCCGCATGAACGAGCCGGCGGAAAAGCGCTTCAATGTCGATCGGAACCCGTATTCTCCACGATGGCCCGTTACAGCTCGATCCGCCCGGAATTGAGCTCTCAATCGAGGAGCTGTTCGCTGCCAATATCTGACCCATCTGTTGATTGAGCCGGCGGCGACATACGGATGCCTGAAACTTTCGTCCTGACGCTTCTGCTCGCGATGTTTCTCTCCATCGCGCTGCTGTCGACCTTCGCCAATCGTCTGCATGCAAGCACGCCGGTCGTCATGCTGATCGCCGGCGTGGTTATCGCGTTGCTGCCCGGCGTGCCGCCGATTACGCTCGATCCGGACCTCACGCTACTCGGCCTGCTGCCGCCGCTGCTTTATTTCTCCGGCGTCGGCATGAGCTGGCGCGGCTTTCGCTCCAATCTGAGGCCGATCCTGTCGCTGGCGATCGGCTGCGTGCTGTTCACCGCCACGGCGGTCGCGGCGGTGACGCATTACCTGCTGCATCTCGGTTGGGCCGAGGGCTTCGTGCTCGGCGCGATCGTCTCGCCGCCGGATTCGGTTGCGCCCGCCTCACTGCGGCGGCGGTTCAAGTTGCCGCGACGGCTGTTGACGGTGCTTGAGGGGGAGAGCTTCGTCAACGACGCGACGGCGCTGGTGGCGTTCAGCCTTGCGGTGCGCGCGGTGGAGACCCATCAGTTCTCCGCCGTCGATGCCGTGCTGCGGTTTCTTCATCATCCTGCTTGGCGAGGCGGCCTACGGCGCGGCCTTGGGATTTGCCGCGCTCAGACTGCGCCACTACGTCAACGATTCGCGCGCCGAAATTCTCATCGCGCTCGCCACGCCTTATCTGGCCTTCTGGCCGCCGCATGAACTTGGCGGCTCAGGCGTCGTCGCCTGCTTTACCGTCGGGCTCTACATCTCCTGGAATGGTCGCAACTACATCCGTCCGTCGACCCGTCTGCAGGGCTTCTTCATCTTCGATCTCGTCAGTTGGTGCGTGGAGGCCCTGACCTTCCTCATCTGCGGACTGCAGACGCGTGAGATCATCGCCAATCTGACCAGCGAAAGTTGGACGGCGCTCGCCCTCGCGGGCGTTATCGTCAGCGCGACGGTGATTGTCGTTCGCTTCCTCTGGGTGTTTCCTGTCACCTATCTGCCGCGCTGGCTGTGGCCGCCGCTGCGCAAGCGCGAAATGACGCCGAACTGGCGGCCGCCGTTTCTCATCGGTTTTGCGGGATTGCGCGGCGCGGTGAGCCTCGCGGCGGCGCTGTCGATCCCGCTGACGGCCGGAGCGGCGCCGTTCCCGCACCGTGATCTCATCCTGTTTGCGACGATCTGCGTCATCGCCGCGACGCTGGTCGGGCAGGGCGCGGCGCTCGGACCGCTGGTCAAATGGTTGGATCTCGGTCGGGTCGCCGCGCGCGAAAATGTGGCCAACGAGCGGGCGGAGGCGAAGGCCCGCGCGACGGCGCTCGACGCCGTGCTGGCGCGCCTCGACGTGCTATCAAGCGAGGCTCAGTCACGTCCCTCGGCGGTGACGGCGCTGCGACGGTTTCACGGCGAGCGCCGAGCCAAATTTCTGGCGGACCTCGATCCCGACCCGAGCCTCGGCGAGGCCGATCTGGTCGCGTTGCAACTCGAACTGATTGGGGTCGAGCGGGCCTCGATCGGCAAGGCGTATGAGAACAATCTCATCACCGATGAAAGCCGGCGCCGACTGGAGCGCGAACTCGATCTGGTCGAGGCGAGCGTTCGACATGAGCTGAGAGAACAGGCGGCGGAGTAGGGTGTTCGCGCGTATCGTCATTGCGAGGAGCGAAGCGACGAAGCAATCCATGCGGTGGCGGGCGCGCTTTCCTGCATGCCGACGATCTCAGCGCGCTGGATTGCTTCGCTTCGCTCGCAATGACGGTTTGGTTGACGGTTCACTCCGCCTGCGGGTTGGCGATGCGGCGCAGCAATTCCCAGGACACTGTGGTTGCAGCGAACAGCAGCACCACCGTCGCCGCGGCGAGCGTGTTGTACCATTCGCCCTGGCCTAGCGCCATGCGGGCGGCGGCGACGACGAGCAGGCCGAAGCCGACGACCGAAGACACGTGTCTCCGCAATGCGAGGATGAGGGGGCGCCGCGGCCCCCGATGCGAAAACATTTGCACGATACGAACGCCCACCCAGACCGCTCGACCAGCCAGCGCAGTCAGCGTGATATAGCCGAATGTCGGCGCCGAGACCCCAGGGAAAAGCGCCAGCAGCGCCACCAGCAGCACCGCGAGATAATTCTGGAACGCCTGCTCCGTCATCGCGGAGGTGAGCCGGTCGCCGGAGCCCAATGCCGCCTTCGCGTTCACGGAGACCGCGACGAACAGCAGGCCAAGCAACGTGGCCGAGGCCGCGCCGATGGTGGCGTAGAATGTCGACCAGGCTTGCATGATTCCCCGCTGCGCCTCATCCTGGCTGGCGCCAGGAAACTCCGCAACCGGAGCGCTCGCAACCACGCTGCGCCTGTTGTAACCTGTGTCCGAGGCCGCGCGTCGCGATCGACGGGATGTACGATCGCGCCGCCAACGGAGCGACACGACGTGCCGGCGAAATGGTCAGATATCTCCAACGGATTCGACTTCGCGAACTCCGGCGACGATTTCGGTTGCGAAGCCTTCGTTTCCAGAGAGACGGGCGAAGTCTTCATGCGTAGCGACTACGCCGGCGACGTCGACGAGATTCCCGACGATATCGAAGGCGATGGCTATGTGGCCTTGCCGCACAGGCGCGATCTCGATCTTGGCGGCCGGCTGGTTGGGCGCTTCGCCGAGGAGGTCGTCCCGCAACACGCGGACAATATCCACGACATATTCGCGGGCAAGGGCGCCTACCGCCGGCTGAAAAATTATCTCGAGCGCGCAGGCCAACTCGACCGCTGGTACGAATTCGAGACCGTCGAGACCGAGAAGGCGCTGCGCGCCTGGTGTGAGGAAAATGGCATCGAGCTTGTGGATTGAGTTCTCTTTTGCGGGGCTCAAATTCAGAATCGTTCAGCTTGGATTAGAACCTTTCAATTTGGACAATTCTTATCTGCTACTGTAGCGTCGCGATTGCGCCTCTTACTTACTGGGCGTTTCAATCAAAATGAGCGCAATGGCCGACGAGCAAAAGATCATGCTGCTGACCGGCGCAAGCCGGGGCATCGGCCACGCCACCGTGAAGGTGTTTCAGGAGCGCGGCTGGCGGCTGCTGACCGTATCGCGGCAACCGTTCTCGGAGGAATGCCGCTGGCCGGGCGCGCGCGACGGCCATGTGCAGGCCGATCTCGCCGATCTCTCAGAACATTGAGCAACTCGCCGCGACCGTTCGCGCGCGGCTGCCGAACGGCAGGCTGCACGCGCTGGTCAACAACGCCGGCATTTCGCCGAAGGCGGATGGCGGCGGCCGGCTCGGCGTGCTCGCGACCGACCCGACAACCTGGATGCACGTGATGAACGTCAATCTGGTGTCGATCGCTTTGCTTGTGCGCGCGCTGGTCAACGAGTTGGAGGCGGGACAGGGGTCGATCGTCAACGTCGCTTCGATCGCGGGGTCGCGGGTGCATCCGTTCGCGGGGGTCGCCTATGCGGCCTCGAAGGCGGGGCTCGCGGCGTTGACGCGCGAACTCGCGCACGAACTCGGGCCGCGCGGTATTCGCACCAACGCGATCGCGCCTGGAGAAATCGCGACCGCGATTTTGTCGCCGGGGACCGACGAGCTTGTTCACCGCGCGGTGCCGTTGGGGCGGCTCGGGGCGCCGCGAGAGGTCGCGGAGACGATCTATTTCCTCTGCAGCGGAGCGTCGTCCTATATCAACGGCTCGGAGATCTATATCGACGGCGGCCAGCACGTGTGAGTTATGTAGCCGAGGTCGTTGACCTCGGTCTCTCCGTGATCGGCGCTCCCTCCTTAAGGCGCGATCTCACGACCGCCGCGGTCAGCGACCCATAGGCGCTAACTTATAGATTGCCGATTTATTTCAAAGACTTGATGTCATCCCCGCGAAAGCGGGGATCCAGGGCTGCCGCACGTCGTGTGGCCAACACGTTGAAGCGCACGTCGTGTGGCCCCTGGATCCCCGCTTTCGCGGGGATGACATGCTGGCAAGTTATTCAATATTATCGGAAATTGCCCTAGGTTAGCGCCTATGGGTCAGCGACCGCGGCTACAGGGTGGCTTCACGCGCGCCGGAACCATGCGCCCGAGCGAACAGCCGTCGCCACCACCGCGCCATAGGCGATCAGCGCCAGCCCCAGCATCGCAAACACGCCGGTGATTGATCCAGTAAGCCGCAGCGCCAGCCAGCCGCCGCCGACGGCCAAAACCAGCCGCAGGAAGCTGGCGATCAGCGGCCAGGCGAGTTTGCCGGCGCCCTGGCTGGCGAAATAAAGCGCCAGGCCGAGCCCAAAGAAGCCGTAGGCGGGACCCACCCAACGCAGATAGGCGCCGCCAATCGCCAGCATCGCTGGGTTTGAACCGAACAGGCCAAGCCACGCGGCTGGCCAGATCGCGGCGGCGAGGCCGACGGCCTCGCAGAGCACGAACGAGACCGCGCCGCCGGTCAGTGCGATGCGCAAGGCCCGTTCGCGCCGGCCCGCGCCGACATTGGCGCCGACCATCGCGACCAGCGGCGCGCCGATGCCGAACACCATGGGAATGAGCAGATACTCGAGCCGCGACCCGGTGCCGTAACCGGCCACGCCGTCAGGCCCCGCCGCCGCGCCGACCAGCCCCGTTGTCGTCGCTACCGTCAAAGTCGTCAGCAAGGTGTTGATGCCGCCGATGGCGCCCACTCGCAGAATATCCGCGAACATTTTTGTCTGGAGCCGCGTCCGCCGCAGCCGAACGAGGCCCTTGCCGAACACCACTTGCCAGCCAAGCGCGATCGCCATCAGCGCCGTCGTGAACACAACCGCCACGCCGCCGCCGGCGATCCCTAAGCCCGGCAGCGGGCCAACCCCGAATATGAATAGCGGCGAGAGCGGAACCAGCAGCGCCACGCCGATGCAGATCACGAGCGAGGGGAACTTCATGACGCCGCTGCCGCGGATGACGCTGGCGAAGGCGTTCATCACCCACATCAGCGCATTGCCGGCGAAGATGACGTTCGAATAGGCGAGGGCGGCTTGCAGCGAGGCGCCCTCGCCGCCCATCGCCGCGTAGATCGAGCGGCCGAAGGTCAGAAACAGCGCCGAGGTCAGCAGCCCAAGCGCGAGATTGATGATGATCGCGTGCAACACGAGCGCGTCGGCGTCGGCGCGCCGCCCGCCGCCGAGCGCCCGGGCGACCGCGGAGGCGATGCCGCCGCCGATCGCGCCGGCCGACAGCATCGTCATCATCATGTAGCCGGGAAACACCAGCGCCATGCCGGCGAGCGCGTCCGAGCCGAGACGCGAGACCCAGAATGTCTCGATGAGGCCGGTCGAGGCCTGAAACACCATCACCAGGATGTTCGGCCAAGCCAGGCTGAGCAGCGTGCTCAGGATCGGCCCTTCGAGCAGCAGCGTGGTGCGGTTCGCGGGCGCGGCGGCGCGGGCGGGCGCTTCGGGCGGGGCGGTGGCGGTCGATGGCGGTCATTTGGCGATCCTCGCGGCGCGCGCGGCCATGCGGGCGCGGGTGGCGGCGCTCGCCGCGGGACCCGCGGCGACGATGAAGTCCGGCTCGGCGATGAGGCGTCCGCTCGCGCGGTCGACCAGGATGGGGTCGGCGATGGCGCCGGTGGCGGCGTCGACGACGACGACGCTCGCGCCTTCCGGCGCGAAATGGCGATTGCCGAACGCCAGCATCGAAGTGAGCACGGGGCGGAAATCGCGGCCGCGCTCGGTGAGCACGTATTCATAGCGGGCGGGACGCGCATTGTAGCGCTGCCTCGCCAACAGGCCGGATTTGACCAGCGCCTGCAGCCGCCGCGTCAGCATGTTCGGGGCGATGCCGAGGCTCTCAGAGAATTCGTCGAAGCGCGTCATGCCGGCGAAGGCGTCGCGCAAAATGAGGATGCTCCACCATTCGCCGACGCGCTCGAGGCTGCGGGCGATCGGGCAGTCCATGGATTTGAAACTGGTGCGGCGCATGGGCGATAGTCACTTTCATAATGAAAGTAACACGCCTGTGGCGCCGCGGCAAGCTGTCGCCGCGGTCGTTGACCAGGTCGTTGACCGCGGTCACACCGAGATTGGCTCTTTCTCGGCAAGGCGCGATCTCACGACCTCCGCGGTCGCCGATCGCGGCTACAGCGCGCGGTGCTCAACATCTCTTGACGCCGCGCGCCTTGCCCCGGCGGGCGGGTTGCGCCAAAGCACGGGACGGTCATGCGTCCTGCTGTCGTCACCGCCCTCATCATCGCCACCGCCTTGTTCATGGAGAACATGGACGGGACCGTGCTCGCTACGTCGCTGCCCGCGATCGCCAGCGATCTGCACGAGGACCCGATCGTTCTGAAATTGGCGCTGACCTCCTACATGCTGACTTTGGCGGTGTTCATTCCCGCCTCTGGTTGGGTCGCGGACAAGCTCGGCGCGCGCACCGTGTTCTGTTCAGCCATCATCGTGTTCACGCTCGGCTCAGTGCTATGCGGCGCGTCCTCGACGCTCGCAGAGCTGATCGGCGCGCGGGTGTTTCAGGGCCTTGGCGGCGCGATGATGGTGCCGGTCGGACGGCTGGTGCTGCTGCGCAGCGTGCCGAAATCCGAGATGGTCGATTCGCTTGCTTACCTGACGGTGCCGGCGCTGATCGGCCCGGTGGTCGGGCCGCCGCTGGGCGGCTTCATCACCACCTATTTCCATTGGCGCTGGATCTTCTGGATCAACGTGCCGATCGGTCTGTTGGGGATCGTGCTGACGCTGCGCTTCATCGCCAATGTGCGGGAGCAGGACGTCGGGAGGTTCGACGTCAAGGGGTTCTTTCTCTCCGGCGGGGGTCTGCTGAGCCTGGTGTTCGGGCTGACGGTCATCGGCCGCAGCATCGTTCCCGCCGGCGTCGTCGTTGGGCTGGTCGCGATCGGCGTGCTGCTGCTGGCGCTCTATGTCGCGCATGCGCGACGCACGGCCGACGCGATCCTCGACCTGAATTTGCTGAAACTGCCGACCTTCGTCTCCGGCGTCGTCGGCGGCTTCCTGTTCCGGCTCGGCATCGGCGCGATTCCGTTCCTGATGCCGCTGCTGTTGCAGATCGGTTTCGGGCTCTCGCCGTTCCAATCCGGTTCGTTGACCTTCGCCGCCGCGGCGGGGGCGATGGCGATGAAGTTCTCCGCCGCGCGGCTGATCAAGCACTTCGGTTTTCGCACGATCCTGGTCGGCAACGCGGTCATTTCGGCGGTCTTTCTCGCCTCCTATGGCCTTATCGGCGCGCATACGCCGCATTGGCTGATCTTCATGGGGCTGTTGATCGGCGGCTTTTTCCGCTCGCTCGAATTCACGGCGCTCAACGCGATCGGCTACGCCGACGTCTCCCAGGCGCGCATGAGCAAGGCGACGAGTTTCGCCAGCGTCTCGCAGCAGATGTCGTCAGCGGTCGGCGTTGCGCTCGCGGCCGCGTCCGTGCAGGGGCTGCAATGGGGGTTCGGCGACGCGACGCTGGCGCCGCGCGACATGCAGCTCAGTTTCTTCGTGGTGGCGGCGGTGACGGCGGCTTCGGTGTTTGTCTTTGCGCGGCTAAAGCCGGACGCGGGCGCCGAGGTTTCCGGCCGAGCGGTCGCCGCCGCTGAAGTCGAGCCGCCGCAGACGGCCAGCGCGCCGGCGGAGTAATGGCGAGTTCGGCTTTGTGCTCTTTGTGTCTTCTCGGTGTCCTTGGTGTTGAAAGGTTTCACCACAAAGGACACTAAGGAGGCACAAAGGACACCAAGGGATCACCGTGCGCGGCGGCGGAGGCGCAGCGCCGCGAGTGCCCGGTCGAGCAGCATGTTGGCGATGGCGACGCGGCGGTTGGCGAGCTCGCGGTCGAGGTCCTTGCGGCGATCGGGGTGATTGTCCCACATGAAGCGGCGGCGCGCCTTGGCGACGTCCGCCGCCGTCTTCAGCTCCTCGAGCCCCAACTCCTCCGCGACGGCTTCCGGCCGGGCGCTGGGTTTCGGCGTCTCGTCAACGGGGGGCGGGGCAGGCGGCGCGGGCGGATCGGCCTCCGGCGTCCAGGGCGCGGCGAACTCCCATAACGAATGCGCGCCGCCGGAAAAATTCGATCTATCGGTCGGCAGCGCGGCTACGGCCGGCGCGGCGATCGCGAAGGGTCGCGGATCCTCCGATTCCGGCGCATCCATCCGCTCGACGTTCTCCAGCGCCGCGTCGAAGCCGGTTCGCATCGACGTCACCCGCGCGCCACCCGTTTCGCGGCGACGATGCTGTCGTCGGCGATGACGCGATTGCGGCCGGTGGTCTTGGCGCGCATCAGCCGGGAGTCGGCGCGATGCACGAAGCTTTCCGCGGTTTCGCCCGGCGCGAGTTTGGCGAGCCCGAACGAAGCCGTTACCGTGCCGAGCGGCTGTTCGCGCGGGCCGAACACCCAGCGCTTGCCCTCGAGATCACGACGCAGCGTCTCGACGATGCGACGCGCCTCGGGAAACGGCACTCCAGGGAACAGCAGCGCGAACTCCTCGCCGCCGTATCGCGCGGTCTTTGCGCGCCCTTTGGCGGCGCCGGTCAGCACTTCCGCGAAGGATTTGAGCAGATGGTCGCCGACGACGTGGCCAAAGCGATCGTTGACCGACTTGAAGTGATCGATGTCGGCGAGCGCCAGACAAAGATCGGCGCCGGAAGACGCGCACGAGGCCATATCGACCTTCAGCGCCGTATCGAAGAAGCGGCGATTGCCGACCTCAGTCAGGGGGTCGAGCAATGCCAGGCGCTCGACCTCGTCGACGTTTTCGCGCAGCGAGACGATTTCGCGCCGCGATGCTTCGAGCTCGTTTGTCAGCTGCGCGGATCGCTCCTCCATGCGCCGATTGGCGGCGCGAAGCTCGGCGATCGCCTCGCGGGCGTGTGCGGGATCGGTGACGTTCGCCAGACCTGCGTCGATGCCCTTCAGGTCGTCGCGATAAACCAGATTGTCTTCGAGATAGGCGCGCAAACCGGTGAGCACCCGGTCCATGGCGTCTTTGAGTATGCCTTCCGTCGGGGCCGCCTCCGCGGCCGCGGGCTCGCTCGTCCGGCTGCCAACGAATTCGCCGGCCGCCACGCCCATCAGGCCAACACAGGCGCTAACGACGACGAGAAATTCGCGCGCGGGATCTCCGACGCCCTGGTAGATCTGAAGACCCGCCAGTCCGAGGATCGCCACCACAGCGACGATCTCGAAGGTCCGGAAGAGCGCCGATCTCATCGCGACCTCGCGGCGCAGGCGCGTTCACGGGAACGGAGCGGAACGGCTGCTCGAAACGCTGGCATGAGAACTCGCCGAACCCTGACCGTCGCGTAAGGCAAGCCATCATGGCGCCGTGCCCTTATCGGGCCTGTTCGCGGCTGCACCGCCCTGCATGGGCGATTACATGACGTTACCGGAGAACAGTTAGTGCGGAGTTACCTTGATGGGCGGTGTTCGGCGCATGCGCCGCAGATCGGCCTTGATGTCTGGGCCCGCTAAGCGGTTTTGCGCCGATTCGGGACGCCGGTAGAGCCCGGACAGACCGCTGGTCAGGGCTACTCGGCTCGACGAGATCGCGCCCGTAATGTCGAAAGATTTGCGCCGCACTGATCAGCAGCGCGCCTGCTTGTCGCTGCGCTAGATCAGCTTCGGCGAATCACGTCGGATCGGCGCTCGGCACGGAACGCCGTCGAACTTCTGCTGGGAGAGCCCGAGGCGCTTGCGAATTCAGCAACATCGACAGATGCAGGCATGAACGCCCGCTTCGGCGTCGCCTCGCCTCTGGCGACGGCCAAGGCCTCGCGGGCGCTTTCAATCAAATCCTTGCAAATTCGGTGAATCGAGACGCCTCAGCCGGTTTGATATTCGCCGCGGACCCCTGGCGATAAGCAGGGCCAATTCCCGCCAACAGTTTTGACAGCGCATTGCGTTCGGCTTGAACGACAGATCTAAATTGTGCGCTTACCCTTGATCGATAGAGCGCCAACAGAAAAACCGGATATATCGTCCCCGCCAAAATAGTGGATGGTTCGAAATCCCCCGTTTTGCCTTTGAAAAACATTCGCGCGCGAACCGGGATTTTCCTTGCGCCGCCGGTTCCTGGGATCAAATCGCCGACAAGAGGATTTTCCGCGAGTTCGTCGCAATTTGCGATCAATTCATCATCAGAAAGACCAGCGTCTTTCGCATGCCGTTCGAAAACGGCGGTAAAGACGAAGGATTGCATGAGCGTCTCTATACGGATTGTGCCACATAAAGGTATTAAACAGATCTGCCGGCGCGAGAAAATGAGGCTCTGTTTGATTGCCTCAGGGGAAGCGACGAGGAGTTAAACGTAGCCGCAATATCTTGTGCAGCAACGTCATGCCGCAGCGTCTTCCCATTAACGCTTCGTTAACCTGCGCGCCTGTACTCCCTTAGGGACAGTCGACCCAAGGTGATTACCATGCGCGCGCTGCCCGTCGACGTCATCCGTGCTTTCCTTGCTATTGTCGATTGCCGGGGTTTTACCCGCGCCGCCGAGCAACTCGGGAGATCGCAGCCGACGATCTCGTTGCAGATCCGCCGCCTTGAGGAGCTGATCGGCGCGCCTGTGTTTGAAAAGACGGCGCGGCTGACGCTAACATCTCGCGGTCGCACCGTGCTTGAACATGGGCGAAAGCTTGTTGCCGCGCATGACGAACTCGTCGAGACGCTGAATCGTCACGAAGGCGCCGCTCCGGTCAGGCTCGGCATGCCCAACGAATTCTCGTCCTTCCTGGCGTCGGGCCTGGTTGATCTCGCCAACCGCCGCGGCGAGACCTTTGCTTTCGAAGTGACGTGCGACCAGTCGGAGACGCTGCTCGATCGGGTGCGCGCGCATCAACTCGACGTTGCGCTGGCCATGACCTCGGCCGAGCAGGCCGGGGGCAGCGTCGCGCACTGGCCGATGCCGTTGACCTGGGTCGCGGCGCCAGGGCTTGCGATCGACGAAAGCGCGCCGGTCCGCCTCATCACGCCGCCCGAGGGGACGTTGTTCTACAATATCGCCGCCGAGGCGCTCACTCGGGCCGGGCGCAAGTTCGAGATTGTCTGCAAGAGCGCGAGCCCGGACGTGCTGCGCAGCGCCGTCGATGCGGGCTGCGGCGTTTCGCTGGCGCCGCGCGCGCTGGCGCGAAATGGGCGCACGCCGCTGACGCCGCTGCCCGAAGTCACGCTCGGCTTGTTTGCACGCGAAGGCGACGCCGGCGCGCCGCTGCTGTCGCACATGATTGATCTTGTCGAGGCTTCGCCCGCGCTCGCGGCCTGATCGAGCCTGTAGCCGCGGTCGCTGACCGCGGCAGCGCCGTGATCGAATCCCGGCCGATGCCGTCGCTCACACGCCGAACGCGGTCGGCGACCGCGTCTACAACGCGCCGCAGAACTCTCGCGCGTGCGGCGTCCACGCCCCGACGCCGCTCTCAACCATGTGCGCGATGACCGCACAAACATAGGTTCGCTGCGCCTTCGGATTATCTGGACCGGCGTTGTAGCGCGCGACGGCCAGCGTCCATGTTCCTTCCTGCGCGTACAAGGTTTTCAGGAAACCCGCTGCGTAACGCACGTTGTGTTCGGGATCGAACATGTCCTGCAGTGAGCGGAAGTGCGCGGCGTGGAAGCGATGGTTGATCTGCATGCAGCCGATGTCGATGAATTTGGCGCCGGATTGATCGGCGCGCGCGTAAGCCTGCAGCGCCTCGGCCAGCGTCTCGGAATGCACTGAGCGTCCGTCGATGTTAAGATCGTAAGGGCCGAGCACACCCTTGTGACCAGTCTCGGTGAGGCCGACGGAATAGAGAATGTCGAGCGGAACGCCGCTCTCGCGCGATGCCGCGGCAAGCGCGTGCTCACAGAGCATCGCCGCTCGGGCGGGCTTAGACAGTGAGATCGCTGAAAGCGCTGCCGCCAGAAGCGCCGCCAGACGAAGCGCTCGAACGGCGCCTAGGTTGCGGGTCATCGTCAGAAGACGATTCTTGGGCGCTGCTGTCGTTGGCGAATGCGCCCCCATCTGTCGTCTCCGTTTTGCTGCTGACGAGGTTTTGTTGTTGGATGACGAGATCGTCGAGCGCTTGATCGTTCGATCCGAGCCGCTGCGCAATCAACGCGCTGTCGTCCTTGATCGCCGCAAGCGTCTGCGGATTGGCGACGCTGATCGTCACCGAGAGCTTGCCGCCGGCTAGCCTGAGTTTCAGCGTCATCGCGCCGAGATCGGCGGGATCCAATGAAATTTGCAGTTCCTTTACCGCCTCGGCCGCCTTTGGCGAGGGATTGGCGGCCGGACTTGCGGTCGGCCGGTTGTCCGGCGAGGTCGCCGCCGAGAGCGCGCTTGCCTGATCGGCGATGAAGCTCGGCAAGTTCGCCAGCGCGACGGTGACATTGGGCGTCGATGTCGAGGCTACATCGGACTGGCTTGTCGCAGCGACGGCTGTGGCCGTGGTTGTCGCCACGGTCGCGCTGTCCTCACGGCCTCGCGTCGCGCCGCGGCTTGGGCTCGATGCATTGGCAACGGCGGCTTGCGAGGTCGCGGATGACGCGTTGGCGCCTGATGGCGTGGCGGCCGCGCTGGTTGCAACGGTTCGGTGCGACGAAACCGCCTTCCCGGCGCCGGTCGAGCGTTCGGTCGATAGCGGGGCCGCGGCTGATGTGACTGTCGGCGCGGATGCGACGGTGGGAGCTCCCGCTGAAGTGCTATTCGCCGAGAAGGACGATGCTGTTCCGCGCGTCGCGGCAGCGGAAGCTGCAGAGGCCACGCGCGGCGCGGGCACGACCTCGCCTGATGGCGAGAATGCAAATTTAGAAATGCTGTTTGCCGCAAGGACGTCGGTTGATGTGGAGGAGGGCGACGATTGTGCGGCTGTATCGGACGACGCTGCGGCGGCCCCATTTCCGGAGACGGGCGTAGATCCGAGCGAATCGATGCCGGTGGGGCTGGGGACTGTCGGCCACGCGCTCAAAGCGGCGATATTCGTCATCGTGGCGGGTCGCGACGCCGGCGCTGATGCGAGTGACGAATTGGCGGTTGGCGCGCTACTCGCAAAATTCGCCGCAACGGCGACGGACGGTAGTGAATTGGCGGCGGGTGCACTAACGGCCGTCGGCGAGGGACTCGAAGTCCCGCAGAATTTGCTGTCGCGCCCGTCGCGGGGGCTTGCGGCGACGACGCCGACGTCAACGAGGCGGCGGAGGTTGCGCCAACTGCGGTCCGCGCTGCGCTCGCGGTTGTAGAGTTCGCCTTTGCGGCCGCCGCAGCGACTCGTGGCGGGCGCCGTCGTCACGCTCGGGGTGGCGCTCGGCGAAATGGCGGGCGCTGAGGCGCTTTGATCTGTGCGGTTATGCGCGAGCGCCGAGGAATCGGACGCGGATGCGATAACGGCCGTCGGCGATGCGCTCACACTTACGTGCGCCGCCGTGGCGGCTCGTTGGACTGGCGACGCATTGCTCGCGGCCAGGACGGCGTTCGACGAACTCGCGGCTATGGCTGCGCTTTGACCCGGGAATGCGTACTGCGCCACGGTCCGGGCGCCGGCACTCGATTTCGTGCTCACGAGCGCCGCGGACTGGCTGGCTTGCGCCGGCTCGCTATCCGCGCTCGCTGACGCGGCTTCAAGCGGGCTCCAGGACGACTCCGCATGCAACGCCTTCGACCCGGATCGCGCGGGCAGGGCGTCGGCGGCGGCGAGAAACGTCTTCATCTGGAAGTCGCGAAGGCCGAGCGAGGGATCGTTCTGCAACTGCGTCTTCAAGGGCGCCAGCGCGTTGGCGTTCGAGGTCGCGCCTGCCGATCCGCCGCTATCGGCCAAATTTCCGGCGACCGCCGCCAGTGCGGAAGACAGCGGCGCGCTGGCTTTGGCCGACGAGCCTGGCGCCGTCGATTCGGAGGTTGATGTCGTCGCCGGACCGGCTGTGGCGCCGCGCGACGCCGTTTTTGCGCGCTGATCTGCCCCATGCCGGCCAGCGCGGCCTCCAGAGACTGCAACGCCGCCAGCGTCGAGGCCTGGGTCGACGACGCCGCGTCCAATTTCGCGTCGGAGGTATCGGCGGATTGCGATTTGTCGCGCCCCGAAGAGCCGCTCGCGTTCATGCCTCCGAGCAACTGCGCGAATTCGGTATCGCTGGACGAGGCCGGGGCGGGCGTCGAGGCTGAGGCCGTCGCAACGACGATCGCCGCAGTTGCGGGCAGATGCGGTGTCAAGACGGCGCTCATTGGGGAGCCTCCTTGCCAACCAGGACGTCGCCGGCGGACAACGCCGCGCCGGCGCGGCGGATGGTGACGGCGGCGGCGTCCGGCGTGTCGGTCAGGTCGGGCGAGCGCGCGGCGGCGACAGCGGCTTCGCGCCAAATGTCTTCGAATGCGTCTTCCGGCGGCGGCTCATACATACGTTGGTGCAACGCGACGCCGGCGGCTAGGAGATCGCGATCGGCCGGAGTTAGTTTGCCCTGATCGACGGCGGCGAACGCTGCAACCTGCTCCTCCTCCTCCATGTGAGGGAAGCGGGCGACCACGTCATAGAGTTTTGCGCGCGCTTCGTCGCTGGAGCTCGGCGCGGCGGTCGTGAGCGCGCGGCGCGCGGCTTGCGAGGCGACGTCGAAGCGGCCGAGCACCACAGAGGCGCGCGATACCGTGAGCAGGAAAGTGCGGCGCTGCTCGGGGGTCACCAGTTGGAGCAGAGCGGAGAACTTATCCAAGCTTGGTAGGGTGGTGCAGAGATCATATTTGACGGCGGTATGGGCGAGCCCATCAACGAAGTTGCCCGCGTAGATCGATTTGCCGTAGTGCTCGACATATTGGCGCGCCAGAAACGCGACGCGGTCGGGATCGTGGAGATCGCCGACGAGCAGGATCTCGCGGCGCAGCGCCGCCTCTTCGATGAGGCTTCCCGGCGCGAGCAGGCGCGCGATATCAAGCAGCGCCAAGGCTTTCTGGGGGTCCTTCGGCGTCAGTAAAACCGACTGAGCGTAGGCGAGTTGGCTGCCGAGGCGAAGGCTCTCGGTGTTGGCGTCAAACGGGATGAGCTTTTCCGCCTCCGCTTGCCGCCCGAGCGCATAGCCGACGGCGCCGCGCAATAAATCGCTGTCAGGCGCGGGAAAATCGCCGCGCTCGACGATTTTGAGAACGTCCCTGGGTTGGCCACCGCTCAAGAGATAGATGACGACGGCGTCGCGTTCCGCTGGCGTCTTGAACGCGTCAGACCCAGCTCCGGCGATCGTCCCGCCGACGGCCTTCAGTTTGGCGCGCTGTTCCTCGTAGGCGCCCTTATCGCCTTGCGCCATGCGCGCCTGCAGGCGCTGCACGTCGAGCATCATATCGGAGAGCGGCGTCGGCGGACCAATGATGGGCGTCGGCAACGGCGCGCCGTGGCTCTCGCCCTCGCCGGCCGAGGCGGGTGAAACAAGCAGTGTCAGCGCGATGAGAAGCAACGAGCATGTCGGGACCGTGCGCATGCCGCGCGCCCGAACAACTGGCGCCGCGAACTCCCTCCCCCCTTGTGCGGGAGGGCCGGGGAGGGGGGTAGCCGCGAGAGGCGCCATCTCCTGAGAGGAACGTCCAAGCCGCACCCCCCCTCCCTAACCTCCCCCACAAGGGGGGAGGGGACTACAAGCCGTCGATCGCACCGTCACCGAGACCGACGTTAGCGCCCGCGGGCGCGACTTCTCGGCGAAGCGATTGCGTTGATGATTGGAAAACCGCGGGCGCCGCGAACTCCCTCCCCCCTTGTGGGGGAGGGCCGGGGAGGGGGGTAGCCGCAAGCGCCGCCATTTCCTGAGACCAACGTCCAGGGCGAACCCCCCTCCCTAACCTCCCCCACAAGGGGGGAGGGGACAGCAAGCGGGCGCGCGAGACGCCCTGGCTCCCAGCGGCGTTGGTTGTTTGATCCCGCTTCAGGGTCGCGGCTCCTCGATCAGGATTTCGAGGCGCCGGTTGACGGCGGCGAGCGGATGGCCGGGATCGTGCAACGCACGATCGGCGTAGCCCTCGACGCGCGTGAAACGCGAAGCGGGCACGCCGCCGCGGGTCAGCATATAGTAGGCCATCTGAGCCCGATCCGACGACAATCGCCAATTGTCATAGGCGCCGTTCTTGTACGGACGCGCGTCAGTGTAGCCGCGAACAATGATATGGCCCTGGCGCTGTTTGACGATCTTGGCGATCGACTCCATCGCGTGCACGATCTCCGCACGCGGCTCGGCCGAGCCGACGGTAAACATCGAGAAGTCTAGCTTGTCGGTGAGGCTGATAAGCAGGCCGTCCTTTGTCTGCCGCGCCTCGACGTCAGGCCCGGGACCTGAGTTCATCGCAGCAGCGACCTTCTCCTTCAGCTCTTTGTCGAGCTTGCCGATGTCCGCGGCGGCTTTTGGGCTATCGCCCTTGGCGACTTCAGACTGCGCGCCAGCGTCGGTGGCGCCGTTGGTTGGGCTTGCGGTCGGTTTTGTTTCCTCGTTCGGCTTCTTGCCCACCGGCGTCGCATTTGGCGTCGGTTTCTCGTGCGGCTTTTCATCCGGACCGGTCTTGCCGGGTTCGACGTCGGTCGGCGGCTTTTGGCGCGCGTCGGAATCGAAGGCGACCGGATCGTCCGGCGATCCCGGACCCACTGGCTTGAAGGGATCGCGGAACGAATCGATGCTGAGCGCGCCGGCCATGCGTTGCGGATCGGCGTCGCCCTTTTCGGGCGAGGCGCCAGGCGAAACATCGCCGGCCGCCCCGGCGATCTTGTCGAGCGCCTCGTATGGCGCGGCAAACAGCTGCGTCTCGGCCGCCCTGGCCTTCGCGTCGGCCTTCTCGGTTTCGACCTTTGACCCCTGGTTCTTCAATTCCGCCTTGCTCTCAACCGGCGAGGGGGAGCCTTTCGCGTCTTTCTGTACTTCGGCCGGCGGCGCGTTGGTTTTGTCGGACTTGTCCTCCTTGCCGTCGGTTGGCGCCGAGGTGGCGCCGTGCACGCCCTTCTTGGACTTGGAGGGATTTTCGAGCTTCACCGGGTTGAAGTAGCGCGCGATGACGGTCTTGGTCTCTTTGTCGCTGGCGTTGATGATCCAGAGCACGAGAAAGAACGCCATCATCGCGGTCATGAAGTCGGCGAACGCTATTTTCCAGGCGCCGCCGTGGTGACCGCCGCCGGAGATCACCTTCTTCTTGATGATGATGATATCGCCGTGCCCGTGTTCTGACATCGGCTCAGCCGTTCTCGATCAGATCGTCAATCAGGCGCGTCCAGGCGCCGAGCTCGGAGCGGATCTCCGTCGCATTGGCGGCAACCGAAATCTCGATGCCGGCCTCCTCGATGTACTCGACCTCGACCGCAAGCTTTTCGACCTTCGGCTTCAGCTGGTTGAGCAGTTGTTCCGGACCTGTGATCTTCAACAGCTTGACGTCGCCGCCGCGCGTCAGGCGAGCGACGTTCTCGACGAGCTCGTCGACGATCTGTTTGGCGACCTCATCGACAAGCAGCAACTTCAGCACGCGCGAGGCGGCTTGCGCGATTCGCTGTTCGATCTCGGAGAAGGCGTTCTCGATGGTCTCGGAAAGACGCGCGTATTCGTTCATCTGGAAGTCGAGCTTCTCGATGACGGCGCGCTTCTGCGTTTCCGCGCGCTCGAGCGCACGGTCGGTGGCGGCCTCGGACTTCGCGGTGTCCAACCCCTCCTGAACGCCGCGATGGTAGGCTTTGGCGAGCTCCGCCTCCATGTCGATCTCGGGTTGGGGCTGGGCGGCTGGGCGCGGCAGGGCAGGGGCAACGCGGCGCGGCGCGAATGAGGCGTCCAGCGGGCGCACGAGCGGCGCCGCCTCCGGCGAACGCCGCGAGAGTGCGGCGACGAGCCCCGACTTGCGGAACTCGGGCTCCGGATCATCGTTGGCGACGTTGGCGCGCCTCGGCGGAAAAGCGGGCGGTTCAGCCGACGCGTTTTCCGCGTTCTTGCGTTGCAGATATTCGGCGATCGGGGTGGCTCTCATGCGCTAGCGCCCTCCTTGATCCATCGCTTGAGGACACGCGCGGCGTGTTCCTCATCGAAGTCGACGAGCTTTTGCAGCTTCTGTTTGACGCCGTTCTCGCGTCGCTCTTTCAACGCCTCTAGGAACGCGTCGTCGGGATCGCTGGCGGTCAGCAGGCGGTTGCCTTCCTCGCCCATGCCGCCGAGAGCGGACACCTCCGGCGACGAGTCGCCGAAAGCGTTTCGCATTTCGAAGTCCGGCGGCCCGAGCGCCGGCGGCGGGGCCGGGGGCGGGGCCTCGGCGGCGCTCGCCAGCAAAGCCTGGGTCAGCGGCCGCACGGCAAATACGATGATCATTCCGCCGACAGCGAGCACAGCGACCGCGCTCAGAATGGTCCCGAGCTGTCTTTCGACGATCTCGAGGATCGAGGGGCCGGCGACAGGCTCCATGGTCTTCGAGGCGTCGGCGAAATCGACGACGGAGATCTTGATCGTGTCGCCGCGGGCACGGTCGAGCCCGGCGGCCTCGCCGGCGAGTTGTTCGATGTCCTTGACCGCCTTGTCGACCTCCGCGCCGCTCGGTTTATCTCCAGGCGCCGTCGCGAGCGCGGCGCGGTTGATGAGGATGGCGACGGAGAGGCCCTTGACGGTGAACCCTTGGCTGACGACGGTGACGGATTTCGAGGACACCTCGTAGTTGGTGAGCTCCTCTTTCTTGTCCGTATTGTCGTTCGATTGTTTGCTGGTGTCGGTGGTGGTCGGAGTTTTGGGAATGTTGGCTTGTACGCTTGTCGGCGCCGCGCCTGCGGTGTTTTGCGAGTTCTGCTTTTCCTTGGTGACGCGGACGCTTCGCTGAGCGCTCTTGTCGGGGTCGTAGACGGTTTCGTTGGTCTGCGTCTTGTCCGCGTTCAGACGTGCGGCGACGCTGACCTGAAAGTTTGTCGGGCTGAGATACGGGGCCAGCGTGCGGGTGATCGAATCACGCACGTCGCGCGAGACACTCTTTTGCAGCGCGAGCAGATTTTCGGGCGCGTCATCGAGCGCGTCGGAGCCGCTGGCGAGCAATTGCCCGTCGACGTCGAGCACGGTGACCGCTTCCGGCTTCATGCCGGGAACCGCAGAGGCGACAAGCCTGCGAATCGCCTGGCCCGCCGCATGCGAATCGAGGCCCTCTTCGCGAATGATGACCGAGGCGGACGGCGGCTGTCTTTCTCTACGAAATGAGCCTTCGTCGCCGAGCACGACATGCACGCGCGCCGCTTTCACGCCGCGCATCATCTGGATGGTGCGCGCCAGCTCCCCCTCCAGCGCGCGCACGCGGGTGACTTCCTGCATGAACGAGGTCAGGCCGAGCGAGCCGAGCTTGTCGTAGAGCTCGTCGCCGACATTGCCGCTGTGCGGCAGACCTTTCTGCGCGAGAATCATGCGCGCCTGCGCGGTCTGTCCGACCGCTGTCAGCACAGCCGTTCCATCCGAACTGACGTCGAAAGAGATGCCCGCGTCTTGCAGGGCGGCGCCGATGCCGATGACATCGTCGCGGTCGAGGCCGGAATAGAGCGTCTCGTGCGTCGGGCGGCTTAACCACCAGCCGGCAAAGCCGGTAAACACGAACACGAGGGCGCCGATCAGCGCGAGCGCCGTCAGTCGCTTGGCGCCCAGGGCCATGAGATTGGCCGCTACCCGCCTGGCTTGCGCCAACGCGTTCATTGTTTCACCCGCCCATATATGAGGGTACACCTCGTCTTCTGCGGTCAAGCTTGCGCGGACGTTGTGGGTCTCGTGGGGGAACGCCTCCCGCGATCGGGCCGGGAAATTACTTACGGCGAACGCCGGGTAAACCTAATTTTAAGTGGATTTGATCATGGTGATTAGCAAGCTTCCCCGGTGTGGCTCCTGAGTCGATCACCGAAGGCGTACACGGCGAATAGGCCCGCGTAGCGAGGGTCTAGGGCATAAGGCCGCTTCGTCGTTTCGGTGTAAATCCGAAATGTAAATCGCCATGTGGATCAATCGGACGGGAGCATCCCAGTGAATTCAATTCTTAACAACTCAGCGGCCTTGTCGGCCCTGCAGTCCCTCAACATGACCCAGCAGTCGCTGGCGACGATCCAGAACCAGGTCTCGACGGGCCTCTCCGTCGCCAACGCCTCGGATAACGCCGCCTACTGGTCGATCGCCACCCAGCTGACCTCGGACAGCGGCATGGTGACCGCCTCCAACTCCGCGCTGTCGCAGAGCCAGGCCGTGCTCGATCAGGGCAACACCGCGATCAGCTCGATCATCACGACGATTAACCAGATCCAGCAGGCGCTGACGGAAGCCACCAACCCGGGCGCGGCGCTGACCAACATCAACACCACGCTCGCCGCTTATGGGCAGCAGCTGACGGACGCCATCACCGGCGCTTCGTTCAACGGCATCAACATCACCGACGGCTCCTCGATCGGCGGTTCGAACACCAGCGTCAGCTTCGTCTCGGGCTTCAATGCGACCACCAACAACGTAACATCGATCGGCATGGGCTTGACGTCGGTCTACACCGCCGCCGCTGGCGGCGCCGGCACAGGCATATTGGGTACGGCCACCGGCACGACGGCGATCGCCGGCACCTACGACCTGACTTTGCTCGGCAGCACGGCTTCGGGCGGCACCACGATCACCGCAGCGAATGCGGGTGACGTGCTCACCGCCGTCGTTTCGGCGTTGAATTCGGTCACCAACTACGCCGCGCAGATCGGCGCGACTCAGGATCGTATGTCGTCGATCGCCAACCTGAACATGGCGCTGACCACCAACTACTCGAACGGCATCGAGGGTCTCGTCGACGCCGACATGAACGTCGCCTCCACCCGTCTGCAGGCTCTGCAGACCCAGGAGCAGCTCGGCATTCAGGCGTTGTCGATCGCCAACCAGAACGCCCAGCTCATCATGAAGTTGTTCGGCTGAGAAGTACCCGGGGCAGATCTCCGGCCGCCTGTAGCCGCGGACTCCGGTCCGCGGCGGGTCAAGAGATCGCGCCTTGCCAAGAAAGAGCCGATCTCGGGGAAACCGCGGACTGGAGTCCGCGGCGACAGGCGCCGGGTTTTTCAAACACACAAAAAAGGCCGAGCGCTCGCGCGCTCAGCCTTTAAAATCCAGGAAGAAGGAGCGGACGGGTTTCAGTCCTCGCCGTTCGAACGTTTCAGGCAATAGCCAAGAAAGCGTTTCGAGTCGATCGGGTCGTAGCCGAGCCGATGCTTCAGCTTCTTGCGCAATTTGCTGATATGGCTCTCGACCACGTTCTCGTCGACGCCTTCGTCGAAGATGCCATAGACGGAGTTGAAGATCTGCGTCTTCGAAAGTCGACGGCCGCGGTTCTTCACCAGGCATTCGAGAATGCGCCGCTCGCGTCGCGGCAGCGGAAGCGGTACGCCCCTGACCTCGGTCTCGCGTCCATCGAAATAGACGGTGAGATCCGCGATCGAGATGTCTTTGGTCTCCGTCATCGCGCGACGGGAGATCGCGCCGACCCGGGCCAGGATTTCGCGGACATGAACGGGCTTGCGGACGACGTCGTCGACGCCTGCAGCGAAAAGTCCGAGCGTGTCGTCGAGAGAAGGTCGCTCGCGTAGGCAGAGCACCGGCGCCTTGGAGCGCTCGCGGATCATGCGGGGAAAGTGGTCGCGACCCTGACAATCACCAATCAGGAACGCCTCGACCGCCTCGACATCGCCGTCACTGGCCTTCTGTATCCAATCGCCGAATTCGAGTGGATCGATGCCCGTGGTCGTGACGCCCTCGCGGTCAAAGCCGGTAGCGTAACCGCCCGCCACGATGTTCCGATCGTCCACAATGATGTACATTTTATCCCCGTTTGAGTGTGACGCCTCAACTTCGCTCCGTTAACAATGAGCACGCTATTCTGACCCTTGCTCGATCCTTCGAGGCGCATCGCCTGGTTGGAAGTCTCGGGCTAACCCGTTTATTTCTGCGGTGTTCTTCGTCTTTGGGCGACGCTCTGTCGTTGGGTCACGATTAGGTCGGCATGGTTAACAAAATGATAAACAATACACGTGCGCCGATTGCGTTTGACGATAACGTGTGCGTCGCAGCGCGCCAGCGTTAACGATATGTCAATCTTGTCTGTAGCTTACGCGCGTCACGATTAACTGTGACAAATTTGCAAGATCGCGACGAATGAAGACACAGCCGGTTTGCGCGCGCCCGAATTGGATCTTCGCTAAGAATTCAGAGGAACCTGAGGAGCGTCGGCGTCCACGCCGACGTCGTGCGGCTGCCACGTCGGTTGGGACGCCGACGCTCCGACAAACAAACAAGCGGAGCCCGTCAGTCCTCGCACTTATGCTGACGCAGGCGATAGCCGAGGAAGCGCTTCGAATCGATCGGGTCGTAGCCGAGCCGATGCTTTAGCTTCTTGCGCAATTTGCTGATGTGGCTCTCGACGACGTTCTCGTCGACGTCCTCATCAAAGATGCCGTAGACGGCGTTGAAGATCTGCGACTTCGCCAGCCGCCGGCCGCGGTTCTTCACCAGAATTCGAGGATGCGCCGTTCGCGGCGCGGCAGCGGCAGCGGTTCGCCGTTCACCTCGACCTCGCGCCCGTCGAAATAGACCGTGAGATCGCCGACCGAGACGTCCTTCGCCTCGCTGATCGAGCGGCGCGCGATGGCGCCGACTCGCGCCAGGATTTCGCGCACATGCACCGGCTTGCGCACCACATCGTCGACGCCGGCGGCGAACAGCACAAGCGTATCGTCGAGCGAGGGCCGCTCGCGCAAGCAAAGCACCGGCGCCTTGGAGCGCTCGCGGATCAGTTTCGGAAAATGCTCGCGGCCCTGGCAGTCGCCGATCAGGAAAGCCTCGACCGCCTCGACATCGCTTTCGCTGGCCTTTTGCAGCCACTCGCCGAATTCGACGGGATCGATGCCGGTCGTTGTGACGCCCTCGCGGTCGAACCCGGTGGCGTAGCCGCCGGTTACGATGTTTCGGTCATCCACGATGATATACATTTCATCCCCGCCTTATTGATCCGGCCTCGACATGGCTTGGTTGACGAAGGGCGCCTGACGGAGTGGGCGGAGGGTCTGCCAAACGCTGAAGACAGGCGTTGAAGACTTCAGGCCAACCTCCGGATTTCTCGACGAACTTTGCCTCGCAGCGCCCTTAGACAACCCAGGGTTGTGTACTCCTGAATAAGCGCGCTGTGGTTAAGAAAATGATAAATTGTGGGCATGGGCCCATTTCGTTCGAAAATGTGAAGCCGCTGTACAATTCGTTAGCGTTAACGGGTCTTAAACTCTGTGTGCTGCTTAACGTTGGGCGCCATTGGCGTTCGCAAGCGCGCTCGCGGCGGGCCTCAGTTTCGGCCCATTTACGGGGCATCGGACGCGGAACGCCCCAAAATCCTTGGTTTTTCGCGCCCGCGAGGTTCGCCAGCCCATGCCCGACGCCGCCCCGGACACGACGCTCATCCAGATGTTCTTGACCGCGCATATCGTGGTCAAGATCGTCATGCTCGGGCTTGCTCGGCGCCTCGTTCTGGGGATGGGTGATCATCGTCGACAAGGCGATTCTTTTCCGCCGCTTTCGCGCCGATCTTGATAGCTTCGAGCAAACGTTCTGGTCCGGCCAGAGCCTCGAAGAGCTTTATTCCTCGCTGTTGCAGAAGCCGGTCAGCGGCGCGGCGGCTTTGTTCGTGGCGGCGATGCGCGAATGGAAGCGCTCGTTCCAGAACACCTCCGGCTTCGTTCCGCGGCCTGCACGCGCGCATAGACAAGGTGCTCGACGTTTCGATCGCGCGCGAAGTCGAGCGGCTCGAATCAAACCTGCTGTTTCTGGCGACCGTCGCTTCGGCGGGCCCGTTCGTCGGGCTGTTCGGCACGGTTTGGGGCATCATGACCGCGTTCCGCTCGATCGCGGCCTCGAAGAACACTTCGCTGGCGGTTGTCGCGCCCGGCATCGCCGAGGCGCTGCTGGCGACCGCCATCGGCCTGTTTGCCGCGATCCCCGCGCTGATCGCCTACAACAAGCTGCAGGGCGACGTCGCGCGCGCGCAGGCGAAGCTCGAGAGCTTCGCTGACGAATTCTCCTCGATCCTGTCGCGCCAGATCGACCAGCATTTTCCCGGCGACAAGGCGGCCTAGAGGACAAGGACATGGGCGCTTCGGTCGGAGGCTCGCGCAAGAGCGGACGCGGACGGCGCGGCGTGCCGCGCTACGGCGCGATGGCCGACATCAACATGACGCCGTTCATCGACGTGATGCTGGTGCTGCTGATCATCTTCATGGTCGCCGCGCCCTTGCTGACCAACGGCGTGACCGTCGACCTGCCGAAGGCGGCGGCCGGCGCGCTCAACATCGATCAGAAGCCGGTGGCGATCTCGATCGACGAGAAGGGCCAGATCTATCTGATGGACCAACCCCGTCGCCGACGGCGACGTGATCGACAAAATGCGCGCGCTCGCAACCGACGGCCCCGACACGCCGTATCTATCTGCGCGCATCAAAGACGGTGCCTTACGGCCGGGTCGCGGAACTCATGGGTCAGGTGACATCGGCCGGCTACAAGAAAGTCGCGCTCGTCACCGAGCCCCCGGCCAAGTGAACACGCGCGAGGGGACGGCGCGTTGAGCGAGGGGTCGCAGAGATCGGGTTTTGTCGTTTCCGGCGCGATGCATTTGACGTTGCTCGCGCTGCTCATGTTTGGGTTTTCTCGAGCCAACCGGTTTGACGACGCGCCCGAATCGGTGCCGGTCGAAACCATCACGTCAACGCAGCTCAACGAAATCATGGAGGGCGAGAAGCACGGCAAGCCCGCGCCAGCGCCCGCAAAGCCCGCCCCCGCGCCGCCGAAGCCGGCGCCGCCCACGCCGCCAACCCCTCCGCAACCGCCGCCGCCTCCCGAGCCGCCGCGGCCGCCGCCGCCGCCGAGCCCCGAGCCGCCGCCGCCCGAGCCGCCGAAGCGACCCGAGCCGCCGCCACCGCCCGCGCCAACCCCTCCGCCGCGCCCAGAGCCTCCGAAGCCGCAGGCCGAGGAAGCGCCGACGCCGCCCGTCAAGCCGCACGTCGCTGAAAAGCGCGAGGAGACGCCTACGCCGCGTCCGCCTGAGCGGCCGCGCGTCGTCGAGGCGACGAGGACGCCGGAAAAGTTCAAGCCCGATGACATCGCCAAGACGCTCGCCAGGGACAAGACCGATGAGAAGCCGCGCCCGAAGCCGCCGGCGTTCGACCAGACCGCGATCTCGAAGCTGATCGGCCAGACCAAGACGGCGGACGCCACGTCCACCGAGACCACGCCGCAGGGGCTCGCCAATCATCATGCACAGCGCATGTCGGTCAGCCTGGAGAATGCGCTCAACGAATGGTTTAGAGATTCTTATAAGAATTGCTGGAACCTGCCCCCATCCAATCCGTCGGGCGACAACTACGTGTTTGACGTGCGTGTCACCTTCAATCCCGACGGCTCGCTGAACGGGCGCCCAGTGATGCTCAATCCACCGCACGATCCCGAATGGCGCGCGCACGCCGACAGCGTGATGCGCGCGGTGATGCGCTGCAATCCGCTGCACATTCCCTCGGAATACGCGCCCTTCTTCGACCAATGGCGGACGAAAGTGGTTCACTTCGACCCGTCGAGCGCGGAGGGCTGATGGCTAAGGCTCCGAGATCCCGAAAGGCCGCCCGGCGGTCGCCGTCTTCTCCAATGCGGCGATGCGCACTGTCGGCCTTCGCGCTGGCGGCGCGCTCGTTATCGCCGGAGGCCTGGTTGGCCTCTGGGCTTACCACCAGCACGGCGTGACAACCGCGAACGTCGAGCCGCGCCCCGCGGTGGTTGCCGCCATCCCCGCCAAGCCGACGCCGACGTTTGTACCCACGCCGCCGCCCGCGCCGGAGGAGGCCGCCGCCACCCCCGAGCCGCCGCGCCGCGACCCCAACCTCGATTCACACAAGCCGATGTCGGCGACGTTGCGCACGGCCTTCGACACGTGGCTGATGAGCGCCTACGCCAAATGCTGGAAGGCGCCGAAGAGCATGCCGGACGGCGACCCCTACCTGCCGAAGGTGCGCGTCGCCTTCAAGGAGGACGGCGAGCTCGCTTCACCGCCAAAACTGGTCAATCCGCCTTCCGATCCCGCCTGGAAGCCGCATGCCGATGCTGCGCTGAAAGCCGTGAAAGGATGCGACCCGCTCCACGTTCCCGACAAATACGCGGACTACTACCCAAGCTGGAAGTCGAGAACCGTCTATTTCGACCCGGCCGCGAATTAAGGAAACGCCGATCTTGAAGAGCCTCGTTGCAAGCCTCGTTCTGGCGCTGGGACTGGCGACACGCGGCCCACGCGGCCAGCGATGTCTACGTGCGCGCCGGCGGCGAGTTCAAACCGGTGTCTATCGCCGTGACGCCGCTCGCCGGCGATTTCGGCGCGGGCAAGATCGGCGGCGGTGATCGCCAACGACATGGCGCATTCGATCTTCCTGACGCCGATCAATCCCGCGACTTTCCCCGAGAAATCCGCCGATCCCGACGCCGCCCCCAACCTCGACGCGTGGAAGACGATCAACGCCCAGTTCGTGTTGACCGGCGCGGTCGAGGCGAGCGGTGGAAAGCTGACGGCGCGCTTCCGGCTCTGGGATGTCGCCACCGGCGAGCAGGTGGCGGGCGAGCAATACAGCGCCGAGAGCGGCAGCGCGCGGCGCATCGCGCATATGATCTCGGACGCGGTGTTTTCTCGCGTCACCGGCGAGAAGGGTTTTTTCGACAGCCGCGTCGCCTTCGTTGATGAAACGGGGCCGAAGCAGAAGCGCCAGAAGCGCATCGCGTTGATGGATATGGACGGCGCCAACATCAAATATCTGACCAACGGCGAACGTCTCGTGGTGACGCCGGCCTTCTCGCCGACCACGCAGCAGGTCGCTTTCATGGCCTATGGCGGCGACGAGCCGAGCGTCACGCTGATGAACCTCGAGTCCGGCCAGCGCCAGACGCTTGGGGATTTCCAGGGCATGAGCTTCGCGCCGCGGTTCTCGCCGGACGGCCGCCATGTCGCGATGTCGCTCTCCGATGGGGCCAATGCGAGCCTCTATGAGATGGACCTGGGCTCGCACGCGACGCATCGGTTGACCGACTCGAGCGCGATCGACACGTCTCCGTCCTATTCGCCGGACGGATCGAAGATCGTGTTTGAAAGCGACCGCGGCGGCCATCAGCAGATCTATGTGATGGAGGCGGGCGGCGGCGGCGCGAAGCGTATTTCCTTTGGCGAGGGGCGCTATTCGACGCCGGTCTGGTCGCCGAAGGGGGACCTGATCGCTTTCACCCGGCAGAAGGGCGAGGAGTTCGGCATCGGCGTGATGAAGCCGGACGGCTCGGGCGAGCGCATCATCGCCGAGGGCTTTCACAACGAAGGCCCGACGTTCGCGCCGAACGGTTTGTTCCTGATGTTCTTCCGCGACCCCGGCGGGGCAGGGGGCGCGCACATCTACATGGCCGACGTGTTTGGTCATGGCGAATACCAAATTCCGACGCCGGACTATGCGAGCGATCCGTCCTGGGGGCCGCTGCTGAAGTAAGCCCCGCGCCTACACGACGCGCGCTACCCACACCTCGCCGCCGCGTGTGAAGCACGACAGCTGCGGACTCCCTCTCCCCGCGTGTCGCACGACGTAGCGCGCCGCATCCACGCAACAGCGGGGAGAGGGCTGGGGCGAGGGGCGCGCCGCTTGGACGCGCGTCCCAGGCGAGCGGGCGGGCGCTAAATTGGAAGATTTTCGGCGAACGCTCGCGCTTTTTCGTGCAATCAAATTCCGCTGTGGCGTCGCGCCGTGTGTGCAAAGCGTACGTCCAAGCGGCTCGCCCCTCACCCAAACCTCTCCCCGCTGCTTTGTTGATGTGGCGCGCTACGTCGTGCGACACGCGGGGAGAGGGGTCCCCAGCGCCTGTCGCCCCCTTGCCAAAGCGAACGGAAGTGTGGCTTGCTACCGCGCCTGCTCGGCCTTTCCTGGGGATCACATGACGTTTGCCCGCCTCGCTCTGTTCGCGCTGCCGCTTGCGTTTTTGATCGCCGCGCCGGCTGACGCGAAACAGAACCGCCGCCCCAAGACCCCCGCCGGCAACGGCTCCTGGGATGGCCGCTGGGTCGGGTCGTGGGGCGGCTCCCGGCCGACGGTCCAGGTCGTCAAGGGCGGTAAGCTGGTGGCTTATGAGTTCGACGGCCAGACTTTCCCGGTGGCCGAGAGCCATGTGACGCCGACGGAGATCGTCTACGGGAAGGACGTCGTGGTGACCCTGACCCGGACCGGCGCGAATACCGCGCACGCCACCATTAAGACCTCGCAGGGCAGTGGAACCGCGGAACTGACCAGGCAGTAGCGACAACGAGCGGGCGTCGGTGAACTATTCCGGCAGACGTCGGATGAGCGCCTCGCGGACGCCGAGCGCCGCGATGTCGGCGATCGCCGCCTGCACGCTTTCGGCGAAGCCAGGAATGGCCGACAGGTCGTCACCCCAAAGCCGGGCTTCGCGGACCAGCGTGTTTGCGCCGCGCTCTTCGTCTTTCCAAGCCTCGGCCATCAGCGCCAGCGCGGCGGGTTCGTCGCGCAGCGGATAGGCGCCGCGCTCGGCCTTGCCTCGATAAAACAACAATAGCGCGGCAAACGAGAAGGCGATGAGCGTTGGCGGCTCGCCCTGCGAAGCAACTGCGCTCTTCACGATCGGAAGCAAACGCGTCCTCCATTTGGAGACCGAGTTGAGCGTGATCGAGATCAGCTCGTGGCGCAGGAACGGATTGGCGAAACGCTCGAACACGCTGCGGGCATAGGCTTCGCGCTGTTCGGCGGGCAGGGGGACGCGCGGCGCGATCTCGGCAAACATCAGCGTGTTCAAATAACGCGAGAACAGCGGATCCCGAATCGCCTCGCCGACCGTATCGAGCCCAGCGAGAAACGCCGTCGGCGCCAGCGCCGTGTGTACGCCGTTCAGCATCCGCAGCTTGGCTTCGCGATAAGGCTTCAGGTCTCGCGTCCAAACGACGTTGTGGCCGGCCTTGGCGAGCGGCCAATCCTCGGCGAGATCGCCTTCGATCGCCCAGAGATGATAGGGCTCGGCGATGAGCGCGAGCCCGTCGCGGTAGCCCCAGGCGGCGAACAGTTGCTCAGCGTCGGCGGCGGGAAAGCCGGGAACGATGCGGTCAACCAGCGTGTCGAGGAAGCGGCAGCGCGTCTCGACCCATTGTCGGAACGACGGGTCAAAACCCCAGCGCTCCGCGGCGGCGAGCGCAAGACGGCGAAGGGTCTGGCCGTTGGCCTCAATCAACTCGCAGGGCAGGAACGTCAGTCCCGGCGCGGCGCTTCCGCCCAGCGCGTCGAAACGCGCTTTCAGCAACCAGGCCACCTTGGCAGGAAAGTTTTGCGGGCAGATGGCGGGGTCGTAAGGTTCCGTCGCCTCGACGATGCCCGCTTCTGTCGTGTTGGAGACGACGAAACTCAGCTCCGGGGATACGGCGAGTTTGCGCAGAAGCTGCGGCTCGCTGTGCGGGTCGAAGGCGAGTTCCACGCAACTGACGATCCGCCGCCGCTCGAAATCCGCGCCGTCGACGCGGCCCCGCTCCAGTACCGTGAACAGGCCGTCCTGTGCGGCGAGCAGCGGCGGATCGGCGTGCGGGCGCGCCCTCGCCACGGCGACGCCGAACGAGGCGACGCCTTTCTCGTTGGCGACGTCGATCATCCAATCGACGAAGCCGCGCAGAAATACGCCGTCGCCGATCTGCAGCACGTTGATCGGGCGGCGCGGAGCGGCGCTGTGCGAGGCGCGGGAGAGCATGGGCTGGCTCATATCCGGTACGCCGCTTTGGCCAGACGGTAGGCCAGGTCTTGCGCGACCTCATAAGCTTCGTCGAGCTCCAATCGATGCTCGGCGACCAGCTTGCGCCAGATAAGCGCAGTCGACGCGACGCGCGACGTCATGGCGGGCGGGGATCGACAGGAAGGCGCGGGTGTCGTCGTTAAAGCCGACCGTGTTGTAGAAGCCCGCCGTTTCGGTGACGGATTCGCGATAGCGCAACATGCCCTCCGGTGAATCAAAGAACCACCAGGCCGGCCCCAGTTTGAGCGCGGGATAATGGCCTGCAAGCGGCGCAAGCTCGCGCGAATAGGCGGTCTCGTCCAGCGTGAACAGGATGATGGTCAGATCGGCGTGGTTGCCGAAACGATCGAGCAGCGGTTTCAGCGCACGGACGTAGTCGGTTGGGGTCGGAATGTCGCAACCCTTGTCGCGGCCAAAAGTCTGAAACAGCCAGGGATTGTGGTCGCGCATCGAACCCGGGTGAATCTGCATCACCAGGCCATCTTCGAGGCTCATCGCCGCCATCTCAGTCAGCATCTGCGCGCGGAACAATTCGGCATCCTCCGCCGAAGCACCGCCGCCTTTGACGCGGGTATAGAGCGCCGCAGCCTCAGCGTGAGCCAGGTCGGCGGTGCGGGCGCTCGGATGGCCGTGGTCCGTTGAAGTGCAACCGACCGACTTGAAGAACGCTCGCCGGCGCCGGAGCGCCTCCAGATAGCCATCGTAACTTCCAACGTCGCAATCCGCGAGCCGCCCTAGCGCGGTGAGATTGGTTGTGAAGTTTGGAAATGCAGGATCGACGACCGGGTCAGGGCGGAACGCCGTCAGCACGCGACCCTTCCAGCCGCTCGCCTTGATCTTCTGATGGGATTTCAGCTGGTCGAGCGGGCTCTCGGTGGTTGTAAGCGTCTCGATGTTGAAGCGGTCGAACAACGCTCGCGGCCGGAACCCCGGCCATTCAAGCCGCTCGGCGATGTGGTCGTACGCCTTGTCGGCGTTGTCGGCCGACAGCCGCTCGCGAAAATCGAATACTTCCGCGAAGGCGTGGCAGAGCCACAGCCAGGACGGCGTGCCGCGGAACAGATAAAAGTGCTCAGCGAAAAGCCGCCAGATCCGCCGCGGGTCGGCCTCAACCTCGCCGCCGTCGACGCGAGGTACGCCCATCGCCTGCGGCGATACGCCTTGGCTGTAGAGCATGCGGTGCAGATAGTGATCAGGCGTGATGAACAGGCGCGCCGGATCGGGAAACGGCGCGTTGTCGGCGAACCATTGCGGATCGGTATGGCCGTGCGGGCTGACGATCGGCAGCTCGGCGACCGTTGCATAAAGCTCGCGTGCGATCGCTCGCGTGGTTGGATCGGCGGGAAACAAACGATCCGGATGCAGCTGAAACGGCTTTGCCGCAGCGGTCATGGGCGGGGCCTCCCGAGGTGAGAGGGGGGCAATCCCGCATCGGCATTCGTTGGTCAAGGGATTAGAGCGGTTTCCGACCAAGTTGAACCTTCGTTGTCATCCCCGCGAACGCGGGGATCCAGGGGCCGCCGCACGTCGCGTGGCCAACACGTTGAAGCGCACGTCGTGTAGCCCCTGGATCCCCGCGTTCGCGGGGATGACAGGCACGCGTGCGCAATTCAATCTGATCGAAGTTCGTTGTAGGCGATTTGAGTCGGATGAGGACGGCGGCTCGGAGGTCGGAGGAATTCTCTGCAGCGCAACGCAAAATCCAAGCATGCACCTAAATTTAACCATTTTCGACTGATCCTGTCGAAGTGCGCTCCGCACGGAGTTGTTTCATGCGTCAGTCTTTGCGTTGTGTTTGCTTTGTCGCGCTCGCATTGGCGCCTTTCGCTCGGCGGCCAGGCGAGCGCGACCCACGCCCGGGATTGCCGCAAGAGCGCCGTCGAGAATCTGCACGCATCGGCGGACGGCTACGCGGTCTATCAGCAGATCACCGACAAGAAGTTCTTTCTCAACTGGATCACCTGCGACGACGGGCAGTTCAGTCTGCCAACCGCGGTCCACGAATCCGTGCATTATGTGACCGCCGAGGAGGATGTCTTCCCGCTTGTCGATGGCGGCGAAGTCAAGCGTCCGCACGAGGTGTCAAAGTTTTTTGCCCCCTCGGTGATTGCGGGCAAATTCAAGGCCGACAACGATTTCGTCGCGACCTATCTGAAGCCCGGGCGCGCCACCTCTTCGTCGGACTTCCTGTATTTGCTCGATGAGCTCAACGCCTACACGCACGACCTGAACGCGGCTATCGATCTAAGAAAGCTTCGCCGTAAGGACGAGTATGTCGACAACCGCGACGGGCTTGCGGCCCTCATGGCGTTCGTCGCGCTTTACGTTGAAAAAGCCGAGGCCAGCGAGCCGGCGACGTGGAGCGGCTTGCAGAAGCCGGGTGTCGCCAACACGGTCAAGGAGTTGTGGGGCCACGCCGAGAAGGTCATGAGCGCGTCTTGCGGAATCCCCCGGTTTGGAAGCTTCGACAAGACTTTCATCCGCCAGTTTTGCGAACCCGCCGCGCAATCTTCGTTGCAAACCATCATCGGACGCGCGCCGGTGTGTCCGACGGAATGCCTGAAGGCCACGGAGGACGATGAAACAGCGGCGGCGACTGACGAACAGACGGACGCCGCTCCTCCAGATCCGTCGACCCGGACGATCTGGAGCCGGAGGAACAACCGTCGCGCAAACGTCCAGTCCGAGGAAAAGTCCAGCAGCGAATGATGGATGCGGCGAAGGCGGTGCGGCGGAGGTTAAGTCCGCCGCCCGCGTGAAAGTCGGTGACCTTATTTGCAATATTCGCAGATGCAGCCTTCGTTGATATGAACGACACTGCCCGTCACGACGGTTTCCGTCGGCAGATACTCGACCCTCGATACGTGCACAGGATGCACCTTCTCGATGAGCTGATCGTGGATGCGGGTTACATTGTGAACGTAGACGACCGGCTGTACGCGCTCGACATGCACATAGAGCTTCTCGCGGTTGATGACCGTCTTGTGCCACACGTCGCTATAGGTCGTGCGGTGGCTTACTCTTTGCACGGTGCCGTAGCTGTACGAGGGCGCAATCGGCCCGCAGCAGCCCCCGTGCCGGTAATGCGCGTTCGCCGTCGCGGTTGCGCCGACCAGCGCCGACCCCGCGACTAACGCACAAAGCAATCCCGTTACTGATTTATACATTTGTCACACCCCCTTCACACTTACGCCGCAGCTCAGGGTAGCAATTTATTAACCAATTCGTCAAATCCGCGGTATTGCGCAGCACAATCTCCGCAACGTCAAATCGCCATCGGACTATTTATCCGGTCATGCGAGTATTGGCGCGGCAAGGGCTCATGCAGAAAGCAAGGGAAACGGGGCTACTCGCAACATGTCCTTGCCGCATTCCCACGCAGTGACGAATACCGCGTAGCCAATCAATCCGCGACGATGGCGCCCTTCGCGTCGGGGTGAAAGTCGTCGAAGAAAGAATATGAGCCCGGCGCCAAGGGCCGGACTCGCACGCGGCCTTCGGCGCCCGGCTGAATGATCTTTTCAAGCGTCGGAGCGCTCATCTCGAATTCGCCGGCGGCGTCGTCGTTGTTGGCGATGATGATCCAGAACGGCTTGGCCGCCGGCACATGCAGTTCTTCAGGCGCGAATTTGTGATCCTTCAGCACCAGCTTGTAGGTCTGCAAATCATCGGCGACGGCGCCGGCTTGCAGGGCGAAAAAGGCGAAGGCGGCCGCTATGATCTTCAACAATGGCTTCTCAACAACGAGGCTGGGTGGTTAGGACACTACCCATTTTCGCGCTGCTGTCACGCGCGCGTCTCAAAACTGTGCGGTTGCGCGTATGCCGACAACCAGTTCGTCGCCAATCTTCTTGGTTGGCGAATTGGGATTGGCGAGGCCGCCGCCAGGATCGAACACGTATTGCGCGTCCGGCTGGATCTGGAGCCAGCCCGTCGCCTGATACTGATAGAACGCTTCGAGGAGCGCTTCGCCGCCGCGGGTCGGCCAGAACGTTCCCGGGTTGTAATAAGCGAAGGATTTGTCGAGAGCCGACGCGCCCGCGCTCACATGCGCGTACCCCATGCCGAGGCCGACTGTGTCGTCGTGGCGACCCAGGATCGGCTCGTGCATGGTGAGGCCGGCGTTCAGGCTGAAATCGATGAGGTTGCGATCTTCGAGCGGCGTGTACATCGGCCGCAGAAAGACATTGATGTTGCGATCGCCCTCGGTTGGGTCGCGCCAGATCATTTGATCGGCGACGGCGTAGACCGCGAAGTCGCCGGAGTGGGCGGCTGAGACGCCCGTCGACAAGGGCGAGTTGAGGGATCGCCCGGTGTTGTCGGTTTGCAGATCGGAAAACCTGTCGCTGTCGCACCAGAAGCCGATCTTGTAGACGCCCGACAGCGGACTGGCGTCTCCCGCTTTCGACGGAGCATTCGGGGCCGGATACGCATATTGAAGCTCGGCGATGGCCAGCGCGCCTTGACCTAGGGGGAAGCTGACGCCGCTCGGATTGTTGCGTTGCGGGTCGCCGACATCGACCCGCGCCGGGCTGCCGTTGAACAGGCCAACCAGCAGCGTGTATTGATCGCCGACATGGACCCGCGCGCGAGCTCCGAGATCCGACAACGGGTAAGCGGGACCGCCGCCCGGCATGTCGGCGGAGGGTAGCATCGGCCAACCAAACATCGTGTTGACGAAGTAGTTGCCGTTCTGCGTGACCATGAATTCCTGGTCGAGGCTCTGCTGGCCGACCTTGATGTCGACCTGCTCGTTTAGCTTCTGTTGGTACCAGAGTTCCCAGAGCCGAACCGAGCGGTCAGCCTCGATCCCGCTCGCGGTCTGAAGGGAATGCAAAGCCTGCGTGCTAAGGTTGCCGCCGTGGACCCAAAGCGCGCTGGCGTTGAAGAGGCCGCCGTCAAGGCCGAGGCTCTTCGTATCGGTTTGCAGGGTCGCGGTGGTAAGCCCCTCGTAGACCGCGGTCCTCTGGGTTCCGCCTGTCGGATTGCCGAAAATTTCGCTCTGCTCCTGGATCTGCAGCGTCGTCCCGTACTTGGCGAGAAACGGCCGCAGTCCCCAGATGTCGCCTAGCAAGGCTTTGTCGCTCGCGGGGCTCGGCGTCGGACTGGGGGCCGGGCTCGGCGCTGGTTTCATGGGCGTTTCGACGAATTCCGCAGCCTCGGCCCGGAGGTCGCCCCAGATATCGGCCTTGTTTGGCGCCGAGCCTGCCGACGAACCCGCTTCGGCTTTGGCGGCGCCCGATAAGACCAGCGAGAGGGCGGCCGCCGCGATTGGCGGGGCGACGCGGAAGCCAGATCCCATCGCAGTCTCCCGCGGCGCCATACGGTTGAGGCTTGCCTGACGACGTCGCCTAGTCTTCGAGTTTGCCGATATGCTTCTGGCTGTACAAAGCGACCCCGATTTGCTTGATCAATTCGATCTGCGTTTCCAGGAAGTCGATATGATGTTCCTCGTCGGTCGTCAGCTTCTCGAATAGATTCTGCGAGACGCGGTCGTTGACGTCGTCGCAATACTTTGCGGCTTCAAGATAAAGCGCGCGCGCTTCATTCTCGGCGGCGAGATCGCAATCCAGGATTTCTTGTACGGTCTGGCCGATGCGGAGCGCGTTGAGCGACTGCATGTTAGGGTGGCCGTCGAGGAACAAAATGCGCGCCACCAGGGTGTCTGCGTGCTGCATTTCCTCGATCAATTCGACACGCCACTTCTTGGCGAGTTCGAGGTAGCCCCAATTGTCGAGTATGCGGTAGTGCAGCCAGTACTGATTGACGGCGGTAAGTTCGTGTTTCAGGGCCTTATTGAGGTATTCGACGACTTTCGCGTCCCCGAGCATTCCACGATCCTTTTTGGCTCAAGCGGCGTCGCGTCGATCGGCGACGACCTCGCTTTCCTCGCGCTCGGCGAGTGCCTCGTTTATGAGCCTATTGATCGATCCGGCGCAACCTCCGCATTTCGCCGCGCATCCTAGCGAGGCGTAAACATCGCGGACCCGCTCTGGCGCGTTGGGTTTTTGGAGTACCGCGCGGATCTCGCCGTCGGTCAGGAGGTTGCAGGAGCAGACGATCATAGGGCGCCGCCAGCAGGCGAGGCGGAGCACGCACAGCGGCATAGACCGCCGCAGCAGTTTGGCGACCCTATCGGTCTCAGCGCAACGACATGTGCCCGGGGCACAACGCCCTCCATCCGCGTTAATCGCGCAAGACGCTAGTCGGAGGAGAAAAGCGCCGTCAAGCTAGGCGCCGCGAGATTAGAATTGTTTCAATTCGAAATGAGAGGCCTGTAGCCGCGGTCTCTAGACCGCGGTTGCCCCGAGATCGGTTCTTTCCCGGCAAGGCTCGATCTCTTGACCACCGCGGACTGGAGTCCGCGGCTACAGGGCGTCCTTGAATCGGCTACGGAAGATTACCGAGGCGCTACGCCGCCCAACATCCCCGCTTCGCTCCAGGTATCGCCCCAATACGGCGTCGCGCCGTAGTAGCGATGCAGGTCCTCCTCGTAAGCCTCGTCACCCCATCGCGGCGTCGCGCCGGCGGCGTAGGCTGGGGAGCCTTCGAGCGTCTTGTTGTCAATGTCGACGACGTAGCCGCCGAGGTTGCGATCGTAGTTCAACTTGGCCCACGGAATGGGATGATAGTTCTCGCCCATCCCTAAGAAACCGCCGAAGGACATAATCGCATAGACGGTCTTGCCGCTTCGCTTGTCGATCATCACGTCGTCGATCGCACCGAGCTTTTCCGCCCCGCGATTGTAAACCGCGACGCCTTGGACTCGGCTGGCCTCGATAAGATTGTTGGCGCCTGTCAGATTGCTTTCCACGTTAACCTCCTATCGCGCGCCTGGAGGGCGCGTCGTGTCTGCAAAGAAAACCCGGCCGCAGCATCGAGGTTCCGCATCGGGTCGGGATTGCCTGCAACGCCGCGTCAGGATCAGAGTTCAAGAGGCGTCGAAATCGGGTGGCTAGGCGATCTCGCGTTAGGCAATTTGCGGCTCATCAACAGGAGAGTCGCCTCATGTCATTTCGCATCACAGGCCTGTCGCCGGCGCCGTTTATCCCTCTGTATGGCCTTTCCGAAGCGGAACTGGCCCAACTCGGCGTGATTCGTTATCCCGTCGACAAGAATCCCGGTTTTCCCGATCGGGTCGAAATGCGGGACGCGGCGCCCGGCGAGAGCATGCTGTTGCTCAATCATGTCTGTCAGCCCGCCGAAACGCCCTATCGCGCGACGCACGCGATATTTGTGCGCGAGGGCGCGACCCGGGCGTTCGACGAAGTCGATACCGTTCCCGAAGTGCTGCGCCGGCGGCTTCTCTCGCTTCGCGCCTATGACGCGAAGGGCATGATGATCGACGCCGATGTGGTCGATGGGGCCGAGGTCGACGATCTGATCAAGCGGCTGCTCGACAACGCCGAGGTCAGCTACATCCACGCCCACAACGCCAAGCGTGGATGCTACGCCGGTCGGATCGAGCGCGCTTGACCCACATAGCCGGTCACGAGAAACGCTCGATCGCATAAGGCGCGGGATCGACGACAGGCGCGGCGCCTGTCATCAAGTCGGCCAGCAGACGGCCGCTGATCGGCCCGAGGGTCAATCCGAGATGCTGGTGGCCGAAGTCGAACCATAGGCCTTTGTGGCGCGGCGCCTGCCCGATCACCGGCAGCATATCTGGCAGGCAGGGGCGGCGCCCCAGCCAGGGTTCGGCGTCGAGCCGTTCGGCGATCGGGTAGAGCTCGCGGGCGAAGGGCTCCAGCCGGTCGATATGCGCCGGGGAAGGCGGGTCTTCGACCCTCGCAAATTCAGCGCCTGTGGTCAGCCGCAGCCCGCGCGACATCGGCGTGACGACATAGCCCTTCTCGTAGTCGAGAACGGGGCGCGAAAGTCCAGCGTTGCCCCGCGCGGCATAGTGCCGGTGGTAGCCGCGCTTGACGAAGAACGGCAGCTTGTAACCAAAACGCTCGGCCATCGCGCCCGACCAGGGCCCGAGCGCGACGACGATTTCGCGCGCCAGCAGGCCGTCTTCGATCGCCAGTTTGAAGCCGTCGCCCGACGAATTCGAGCGTGCCCGCGTCGCCTTTGAAAATGCGGCCGCCTCGCGAGATGAATAGATCGGCGTAAGATTGGCCGAGCGCCGCCGGGTCGGGAGTGGTCAGCGGATCTGAAAAGTGCACGCCGCCGATCGCCGCCTCGCCGAGATGCGGTTCGAGCGTGAGAAGCGCCTCGCGGTCGAGGGCGGCGAAGGAAACGCCCAGCGCGCGCGTCTCCTCGGCGTCCGCCAGTCCGCGATCCTGTCCGCGCGGCGTCCGGAAGGCTTTGATCCAACCGCCCTCGCGGAGCAGGGCTGTAGCGCCCGCCGCCGCCGCCAAGGCGCGATGCTCGGCGACCGCGTGAGCGACCAGAGCGCGTAAGCCTCGACCGCTGCGCTCTCGGGCCTCCGGCGCGGAGGCGAGAAAATAACGCCAGATCGCGGGCGCAATGTTCGGCAGCGCCGCGTAGCGGATGTGCGCGCGCGGATCGCGATTCAGCGCCGCGTTGGCGATCTCCTGGGGATCGCGCGGAAACGTATAGGGATAGGCGGCTTCGCTCTGCACGATGCCGGTGTTGCCGAAACTGGTTTCATGGGCGACCAGCCCGAGACGGTCGACAAGCGCGACCGACCGGCCCCTGGCCTGCAGCGCAAGCGCCGCTCCGAGCCCGACGAAACCGCCGCCGAGCACCACAACATCAAACCGTGCGGACAAGCCTGATCTCCGGAAAGGGTGAAATCGCGCGGCCCTTATAGCGCTAAGCGTTGAAGCGGAGCGTCGGCGTCCACGCCGACGACGTTGCTGCACCCTGTCGTCGGCGTGGACGCCGACGCTCCGAAGACCCTGTCGCGCTATTCGCGTCGGGTAAACCGCCTCTCTGCAGGCCGGTCAACTTCAGCTTTGGCTCCGGATTCGCGCACGGTCGGCGAATTTCCTGAGTAAGCGGCGCTGGTCGCGCCGTGGATTATTTCGGACCCGCCTGTTTCCTTGCCTCGATTGAGTTTCGGCGCGCATGGTTCTAAAGCAAGTCTGGGACCATTACGGTTCGTCGGGGCCGCGTCGAAAATCGTTATGAGCAGCAGCGTCATTGCAATCACGGTGGCCTATGCCGCCGCATGACGCAGCCGCGGTGCGCCGCAAGGCGCCGCGCGGCGAGCCGAGCGCCCCGAACGTCGTCTTCGAGGAAACCGAGGAAGCCTCCAGCCTCCTTTTTGAGCTCGCCTCGGGGCCCCGCTATCGCGGCGGCCTCGACGGCTGGAAGGACGGCGTGCTCAGCGGCTGGGCGATCGATCTCGCCGATCCCCGCAGGGCGATCTCGCTCGCGCTGGAGTCGGGAGGGCGATACCTGGCGCTGTTCAAGGCGGATCGGCACAAGCGCGATCTGGCGGCGCTATTTCCCGACAATGTCGCGGGCTTTGCGCTCGAGCTCGCTGATTTGCCGACTGAAACGCTCGCCGAAATCGAACGCGCGATCGGCGACGCGCCGCCGACGAAACCCTTGGATTTTCGCGCGCTGACCTTGCGGCTCGATGGCGACGGGCCGCGGATCGATCTCGGTCGCAGCGGGATCACCGCCCGAAAGGCGCTTGCGCAATGCCGGTTAGCGCGCGGATCGAGCGATGGGCCGCCAGCGCCTCCCCCTGCGATGAAGAAACCAAGCGGCGCAGCGCCGGCGGAGGTGGCTCTTCCCTCACGCGGCGAAGCGGGCGACGCCTTTGCAAAACCGCGCTTCCTCGCAGGCGTCGACGGGATCTTCGGGCCGATCCTTAGAGGATGGGCGGTCGACCTCAGCGAGCCAAAGACGCCGGTCGCGCTACGGCTCCTCGCCGACGGCGAGCCGATCGTGGAATTCGCGACCAACCAACATCGCGCCGAAATCGCCAGCGTGCTGGTGGACAATGTCGCGGGTTTTTCATTGAATCTGGCGGAACTGCCCGAGCCAGCCATTGAAGCGATCAAACAGGCGCTGGCGGGCGTCGACGCGGACGCCGAGACACCGCCGCATCGGGTTGCGTTGCGGCCCGCAGCGGACAAAGCAATTGTGGAGCTCGGGGTATCGGCGGGCGCATTGCTGGCGGGGCTCAGCGAACTGTCGTCGGCAATTTCATTGGCCGCGCCCATCGATGATGCCGGTGCGCCGTCGCCGCCCGCGGCTTCCCCTCGAAAGCCGCCTTCGCGCTCAAGTCGTGCGTTGCATTGGCTCGCCGAGCATGTCTGCGCGCAGGCGCCGGCTGAGCCGGAGGCGCGGCCCGCGCGTCGGTTTGCCGCAAAGCTTCTCGCCGATATCGAGACTTCCATAACGGCTTCGGAGGCGATCAAACGCCACGCGGCGGCGATCGCATCGCTGTTTGATCCCTTCCATTATCTCGATCGGCTGCCCGAACCCGAGGAGGCGATCGCCAATCCGCTGTTGCATTACGTGCTCGCGGGATGGCGTCAGGGCGTTAGCCCTTCGCCCCTGTTCGCGCCGGATTTTTATCGCCGCGGCCGAGCCAAAGCCGCGGGCGATCCCCTGCTCGATTATGTGCGCGAGGGCGCGAAGGCCAACGCCGATCCGCATCCGCTGTTCGATGTCGCCTACTACCGCGAGCGTCATCTCGGCGGCGATGCGGAAATCGAACCTCTCACCCATTATCTGAATGTCGGCGGACGCCAGCGGCTCGATCCTTCGCCGCTGTTCGACAGCAACCGCTTCCTTGCCGCGTTCTCGCTCGGCGACGAGATCGAGGCGCCGCTCGAAGCCTATCTCGGCGATGACGAATTTCGCGACTATTCGCCCTCGCCAGCATTTGACGCGGGGCTCTATCGCCATCAGATCGCGATCGAGCGCGGCGAACCGCTTCGCGAGCCTGCGTTCTCGCATTATCTCGCGCGCGGCTTTCTCGACGAGACTTTGCTGCCGAACCTGCTGTTCGATCCGGCGTTCTATCGCGAACGCAACAAGCTGAGCTTCGAAGGCCCGGCGCTTCTGCATTATCTGTCGGAAGGCGAGCCCGCTGGGCTTCCCTGCCACCCCTTCTTCTGGCCGGCCTTTTATCACGAGCAGCGCGGCGCCGCGGACAAACAAGGCAGTGCGCTCGCGCATGTGCTCGCCCATCCCGGCGCGCTGCGCACCGATCCGCGCATGGACGATCCGATCGATCCGCGGATGTTTGCTTTCGTGAGCCAGCTCGTCGCCGAGAACGGCGTCGAGGGCTACTATGCGAACGTCTATCGGGACGCCAACCCGGACATTGCCGGTCTCGATGACGCGGCGCTGGAGATGCATTATCGTCGTCGCGGCGCCGCCGAAAAACGTCTCGCCTCGCTAACGATGATCATGCGAGTGAGCGAAATGCGGGTGCGCGATTTGCCGCTCGGCTTCGTCATCGACGATTATGTCTCCATCTATCCGGATTTGAAGCAATTCAAGACGCGCTTTCCCAGCGCCTTGTTCCATTGGGGTCGTTACGGGCGCCAAGAGCGGCGGTTGGTCGGCAAATGGCTGTTCCGCATCGCCGATCTCGAAATCGATCTACCAACAGCAGGCGCGCCGCTGCGCGTGCAGGCGCAGGCCAGCCGCGTCGAGGTCTGCATCCTCATCCACGTGTTCTATCCCGAACTTTTGGACGAGTTGGTCGCCTTCGCACAGAATTTCCGCGACGTTTCGTTCGACATCTTCATCAACCTCGTCGACATTTCCTGGACACCCGCGCTGCAGGAGCAAGTGCGCGCGATCTGCCCTGGCGCCTTCGTGATGCTATCGCATGACGCCGGGCGCGATGTCGGCGGCTTCACGCGGCTGCTGGAGCACATCGACCTCTCGCGCTACGATCTGTTCGCGTTCATGCACTCCAAGAAGAGCCCGCACGTGGCGCCTGAGAAGGGCGAATATTGGCGACGCACGCTGCTCAGCGCGATCGCCGGCAGCGCCGAGACCGCGCGGGAGTGCGTGCGCATGTTCCGGGAGAATTCGCAGCTCGGCATGATCGGCGCGAAAGACTGGCGTTCAAAGGACATGGGCAAGAACATCGAGCAATATGAGCGATTGCTCGATCTGCTCGGGGTTCGCGGTCGCAACCGCGAACTCGACTATGTCAGCGGCTTTATGTTTCTCATCCGCTCGGACGTTGTCGCGCGACTGTTTCAGACCTTGCGCGAACTCGACTTCGAGTACGGCGGAGACCAGGATCTCGATTTCCACATGGACGGTCAGATCGCTCATGGCGTCGAACGGGCCGCGCCCGCTTTGGTGCGCCAGATGGGCTACGAAGTGCATTACCGGTAGCGCAATGGCAATCCTGTTTGCACTTCACGAAGCCTCACGCACCGGAGCGCCCCGCATCGGAGCGCTCATCGCCCGCGAACTCGCGCGCAATGAACGGGTGACGGCGGTCGTCATGAAGGACGGACCGCTGACGCCCTGGCTCGCGGAACGGCTCGGCCCCGAAAATCTGCTGGTTTGCCGGGGGGATGAATTCGCCTTCCGCAAACCTTTCGAAGAGCGGCTTCAGATCGCCGAGCAGATATTGGCGGAGGAGGGCGGCGATCTCGTCTACGCCAATTCGCTCGCCGCCTCGGTGTTTGCGCTCGCCGCGGCCAAGCAGAAGCGGAAGTCGATACTGCACGTGCACGAGAAATCGGCGGACATGCTCAACCTGCTGGCGCATGACGTCACCAAGCTCGAAACCGTCCTCGCCGCCGACGCCATCATCCTTGCGGCGCGGGAGATTGGCGATGACCTGGTTGAAACCTTTCGCGTGCGGCCGCGCGAGTCGCTGAATTTCGGCATCGCCGTCGACATCGAGGCCGTGCGCGGCGCGGCGCGAGAAAATGCGCCTGCGCCGCTCGATGCGCGCGGCAATGTCTTCAAACCCGGCGAGCGGCTCATCGTGGGCATGTGCGGGCATGCCTCGCCGCGCAAGGGCGCCGACATTTTCCTGGAGACCGCAGCCGCAGTCCCGCAATGCGATTTTATTTGGATTGGCGGCTGGCGGCCGGAAGAAACCGCCGACAACGACGTCTATCCGGATTTTCTCAAGCGCCGGTTGCCCAATTTTTTCGTGACGGGCGCCGTCGACAATCCCTATCCCTACATGCAGGGATTGGACATGTTCTTCCTGTCCTCGCGCGAGGACCCCAATCCCGTGGTCATCGCCGAAGCGCTCGTCCTCGGTGTCCCGATTTTGTGCTTTTCCCGCTCGACCGCCATCGCCGATCGCGTGGGACGCTGCGCCATTGTCTGCTACGGGCTTCCAAACCCGACCGATGCCGCGCGCGTGTTCGGCGTCTGCGACCCGCAACGGCTTCGCAGCGCCTCGTTCCGCGGCGCTTCCGAGAGTTTCGTGGCTGAGTATGATCTGATGGCGAAAATGACGGGGGTGCGCGAGCTGGTCGCGCGGCTGCGCGGGGCAGGCGCCGCGCATGCGGCGGTCGCGTGACGCATGCGCCGAGGGCTACGCGCGTTCGGCGTCACCGAAACGGCCCAACTGATGAACTACTCATGATCCCGGCGAAGCATGCGGACTGTCCGGACGTCCCTACGAGCTTTCATAGCGTCAAGCAGCCGAGGGCGTGCGCTTGAGGGTCTTGTTGACGGGCGCGAGCTCCTTCACCGGCTGCTGGTTTGCAAAAACCCTGATGGAAGCCAATGTGGAGGTTGTCGCGCCGTTGCGCGGCAAACTGGAGGACTATTCCGGCGTCCGCGCCGAGCGGGTGGCTTTGCTGCAGCACTGGGCGAAGGTCGTCCCGGAATGTCCGTTTGGCGGCGATCGATTTCTGGAACTCGCGCGCTCCCGCGGATACGACGCGCTTTGCCATCATGCGGCGGAGGTGCGCGATTATCGCAGTCCCGATTTCGACGTGATCGGCGCGGTGGCCGCGAATACGCTGAACCTTCGTCAGACATTATTGGCGTTGCGCGAGAAGGGCCTGAAGGCGGTCATCGCCACCGGCAGCGTGTTCGAGGCGGACGAGGGGACGGGACCCGAGCCGCGGCGGGCGTTTTCGCCCTACGGGCTTTCGAAGGGCCTGACCTTTCAAGCGGTCCAGTACTGGGGTGAAGCGCTCGGCATTCCCGTTTCCAAGTTCGTGATTGCCAATCCCTTCGGAGCGCTGGAGGAGCCACGCTTCGTGTCGCATGTCGTCGGCGTCTGGGCGAAAAGCGAAGCCGTTGAGGTTCGCACGCCCCAATATCTGCGCGACAACATTCATATCGATCTGCTGGCGCGCACTTACGCGCGTTTTGTATCTGAGGCTTGCGCCGGCAGGGCAGGGCGGCGCTTCGGTCCTTGTGGTTATCTGGAGACGCAGGGCGCATTCGCCGAGCGCCTGTCTCGCGAACTGGCATCACGGCTCGGGTTGGAGGGGCGCGTTCGCCTTGCCGAGCAAACCGACTTTTCCGAGCCGCTGGCGCGCGTCAACCGAGATCAGATTGATCCGGCGGCTTATGGTTGGAGTGAATCCTCCGCATGGGATGTTCTGGCCGAATATTGGCGCCGACGCGCGTTCAACGGCGCGAAGGCCCAGCCTACGTCAGCGCCGTCCTCCGAAGTGCTTGGCGCGGTCGACACCGCCGATAATACCGGGGTCTCGGGCTGGCTGACAGACAAGCACGGCGCCAATCCGAGATACGCGCGGATCCTCGTCGACGGAACGGAACAGGGCGTTACGCGCGCCGACCTCTACCGTCAGGATCTCGCCGAAAAACAAATCTCCGACGGCCATTCCGCCTTTCGTTTCCTCTTCGCTCGCGTGCTCGATCCCTATGTCGAGCACGTCGTGCGCGTCGAAGATCGTGACCGCGGCAAAACCATCGGGCCGCCTTCTCTGCGCACCCCGCAGCTCGTGGGAGGGTCGGGTTCGCCGTTCGTTTGCGATCGCGATTTCGTCGCCATCAACGTGGGAACCGCGCACTATGAGGCGGACCACGTCGATATTTTGTTGGAGCTGATCGGGTCGGCGGCGCGTTTCGCGCCGCCGACCAGCGTCGCGTCAAAGCTTGAGCTGCTCGAAGCCAAACCCGTTTCGCGTCGCTATTACGAGGCGCTTGGCCTGCCGGCCTTGCACATGAAGGTGCGCGCGCGCCCCGATCCTTCATGCACCACGATCGACATTCATTTCCCCGAGATGGACGCGCTTCCGGAAGCCGCTCGGGTGACGTGCCGAAACATTGTCCCCGCGCGCCTTCCCGACTATCTCGAGGCTATCGGTCGCGAGAATATGGAGCGGGTTTCGGGTCCCGGCGAAAATCTCGGCCGCTTCGCCGCCGGCGGTCTCGCGACGGCCTATCGCATCGACGGCCTCGTCAAACATCATTTTGGCCGTGCGTTGAGCGAGTGTGGGCGCGTGCTCGATTGGGGCGCCGGCGCCGGCCGCGTTGCTGCGCCTCTCGCGCGCGTTGTCGCGCCGGGGCTGCGATTGACGGCAACGGATGTCGACGCTTTCAATGTCGCGTACGGACGTTCGCAGTTTTCCGACATCGAGTTCGTCGACGGCGGCTTCCTGCCGCCGCTGCCGTTCGAGGACGGGACCTTCGGCGCGATCTACGGCATATCCGTGTTCACGCATCTGAGCGAGAGCGTGCAATTCGCCTGGCTCCGGGAACTGCGGCGGCTCGTGCGACCGGGGGCGCCGGTAGTCGTCACGGCGCATAGTGAGTTTCAACTGTTCCGCGAGGCCGAGACCCGGCCCGACATTCTTGCCGAGGCGCTGCGGCGTGGGATCAGCGATCTAGTCGTGGACAACAACCTCGGGCGGAAGCTCGCCGAGCCGAATTACTATCGGGCGACGTTTCACACGCGGCGCTACATCGAACAGAACTGGACGCAAGGGTTCGAGATTGTCCAGATCCACACCGCGGGGAACTTGCAGGCTCAGGATTTTGTGGTGCTGAGGGCGAAGTAGGGCGGGGTGGCAAACCCTTGGCGACCTTATTCACTCCTCTTCGAGCGGCTTGGACTCTGGAAGCTCACGCAGCAAGTTTGGGAGATATTCTGTAGCGGTTCGCCAAACAATCTCGAAGTCGACGTCTTCATAACCGTGCGCGATCCGATTTCGCAGACCGATCGCGTGGCGCCACGGAGTTTCGGGATGCGCGGCTATGAATTCGGGATGATGCTTGGAGAGCCGCGCCACGTTCTCACCAACAATGACAAGGCACATGGCGACGGCGTGGCGCGTCTTGGTGTCCGCGAGAAAGGCATCGCGATCGAGGTGGCCAAGGAATGCGCGGGCGTTTGACGCCGCCTCGCGGATCAGGTCGAGCAGCAGATCGGTGCGATCCAGGTTCAAACAGGTTTTGCCTCGTCGAGTACGCGCTTGCGGATTCGGCGATGCAGCGCGTTCGAAGTCACCACGTCCACTCGTACGCCGAGCAGCGCCTGGAGATCCTCTGCAAGGCCGCCCAAGTCGAAAAGGGTCGTGCGCTCGCCTTTGTCGACGAGAAGGTCGAGATCCGAGTTGTCCGTATCGTCGCCCCGCGCGGTCGAGCCAAACACGCGCGGATTGGCGAGGCCGTAGCGGCTGGTGGCCTGTCGAATGGACTCTCGATGCTTTTCCAGTGCTTCGGACGGTTTCATGATCGCACTGTATCATAGCGTCGGAACCAAACAAAAAAGGGCGGCCCGAAGGCCGCCCCTTGTCTCATCGCGAAGCCGAAGCTTCAGCTCAGAAGTCCATGCCGCCCATGCCGCCGCCGCCCGGCGGCATCGAGGGAGCGGACTTCTCCTTCGGCGCTTCCGCGATCATGGCCTCGGTGGTCACCAGCAGGCCGGCGACCGAAGCCGCATCCTGCAGCGCCGTGCGCACGACCTTCGCCGGATCGACGATGCCGGCCTCGAACATGTCGACATACTCGTCGGTCTGCGCGTTGAAGCCGTAGGTCTCGGACTTGTTCTCGGAGATCTTGCCGACCACGATCGAGCCTTCGCCGCCCGAGTTCGACACGATCTGACGCAGCGGCGCCTCAAGCGCCTTCAGCACGATGTTGATGCCGGCCTGTTCGTCGGCGTTCTCGCTCTTCAGCTTGGACACCGCACCCTTGGCGCGCAGCAACGCCACGCCGCCGCCGGGAACCACGCCCTCTTCAACCGCCGCGCGGGTGGCGTTGAGCGCGTCGTCCACGCGGTCCTTCTTTTCCTTGACCTCGATCTCGGTCGCGCCGCCGACGCGGATCACCGCGACGCCGCCCGCGAGCTTGGCCAGACGCTCCTGCAGCTTCTCACGGTCGTAGTCGGAGGTGGTCTCCTCGATCTGCGCCTTGATCTGCGCGACGCGGCCCTGGATGTCGTCCTTGGAGCCCGCCCCGTTGATGATCGTGGTGTTCTCCTTCTCGATGCGGATGCGCTTCGACTTGCCGAGCATCTGCAGCGTGACGTTTTCCAGCTTGATGCCGAGGTCCTCGGCGATCATCTGGCCGCCGGTGAGGATGGCGATGTCTTCGAGCATCGCCTTGCGACGATCGCCGAAGCCCGGCGCCTTGACCGCCGCAACCTTCAGGCCGCCGCGCAGCTTGTTGACGACGAGCGTGGCGAGCGCCTCGCCCTCGATGTCCTCGGCGATGATGACCAGCGGCTTGCCGGTCTGCACGACCGCTTCCAGCACCGGGAGCATCGGCTGCAGCGAGGAGAGCTTCTTCTCGTGGATGAGAATGAAAGCGTCCTCGAGCTCGGCGACCATCTTCTCGGCGTTGGTGATGAAGTAGGGCGAGAGATAGCCGCGGTCGAACTGCATGCCCTCGACGACGTCGAGCTCGGTCTCGGCGGTCTTGGCCTCTTCGACCGTGATGACGCCCTCGTTGCCGACCTTCTGCATCGCGTCGGCGATCATCTTGCCGATCGCCTTGTCGCCGTTGGCGGAGATCGTGCCGACTTGCGCGATCTCGGAGGAATCCTTGATCTTCTTCGAGCGGGCCGCGATGTCCTTGACGGCCGCTTCGACAGCCTTGTCGACGCCGCGCTTCAGATCCATCGGGTTCATGCCGGCGGCCACGGCCTTGGCGCCTTCCTTGACGATGGCGTGGGCGAGCACGGTGGCGGTGGTGGTGCCGTCGCCGGCATTGTCATTGGTCTTGGAGGCGACTTCGCGCACCATCTGCGCGCCCATGTTCTCGAACTTGTCTTCGAGCTCGATCTCCTTGGCGACGGTGACGCCGTCCTTGGTGATGCGGGGAGCGCCGAACGACTTGTCGAGAATGACGTTCCGGCCCTTGGGGCCGAGCGTCACGCGGACGGCGTTGGCGAGAATGTCGACGCCGCGCAGCATGCGGTCGCGCGCGTCTTGAGAAAAGCGTACGTCTTTAGCGGCCATGGTGTTGGCTCCTGAATGAGAGGTTGCGGTGGAAGGGGGCGGCTAAAATCAGCCGACGACGCCCATGATGTCGGATTCCTTCATGATCAGAAGGTCTTGTCCGTCGATCTTGACTTCGGTGCCGGACCACTTGCCGAACAGGACGCGGTCGCCGGTCTTGATATCGATCGGGATTAGCTTGCCGGCTTCATCGCGGCCACCGGGGCCGACGGCGATCACTTCGCCTTCTTGCGGCTTCTCTTTGGCGGTATCGGGGATGATGATCCCGCCCTTGGTCTTCTCTTCGCCTTCGATGCGCTTGACCACAACACGGTCGTGCAGGGGACGAAATTTCATTGGCGCTTCCTTGCGTTAGGGCCGGTAGTTAATCCGGCTGCAGAGCGCCGCTAGCACTCAGGGGAAGCGAGTGCTAGCGGTCGGGGCGGGAGATAGTCGGACAAGGCGGCGGCGTCAAGGGTGAAATCAAATGACCATCGTAAGTAAGAACGCCGCGGATGCGATCGGAGCGCTAAGCGTGGGCAGGCAGGTAATCTTCACTGTCTCTGCTATCTGGGACAAGGACGCGAAGGTCTGGAGCGGGCGCTGCGACGACATTCCAGCAGCGGCCGACGCGGCCACACTCGACGACTTGCTGACCAAGATTTCGCGCATGGCGCTTGATCTAGCCGCAGACAATCACCCGGGGCTGGCGCCGGAAGATATATTCGTCCAGATCGTGGCGTTACGAGAGGCAACGCCTCTCGCATCTTAATGGCGCGCTGCCAACATCCCCCGACGGCTACCCTCTCGTCCCCCGCTCCGCCTTATACAGCGCGCGATAGCGAGCCAGCCGCGGCGCATGCAGCGCGCCCCGCGCGGGGTCGGCGGTGAAGCGGCGCTGCGCGGCGGGACGCGCGCAGATCGCGCGTTCCTCGCCAGCCTTCGCCGCCAGCATGCCGAGCCGCGCCGCGCCGAGCGCCGCGCCGGCCTCCGCTCCCGCCGCCAGGTCGATCGAAAGTCCGGTCACGTCGGCGATCATCTGGCCCCAGAAACCGGAGCGGGCGCCGCCGCCGACCAGCAGCGGCACGTTGGGTGCGGCGCCGGCCTCGCGCAGTACGTCGACGCCGTCGGCGAACGAGAAGGCCACTCCCTCCATCACCGAAAACAGGGCGGCTTCCGGACCGTGGCTCGCGGTTAGGCCCGCAAACATGCCGGTTGCTTCGGGATCGTTGTGCGGCGTTCGCTCGCCTGAGAGATAGGGCAGGAAGATCGGGGCTGAGCGAACCGCCACGGCGTCGCGGGCAAACCGCTCGGCTTCGTCGACCGAAGCGCCGATCTTGTCGCCGCGACCGAGAAGCGCCGCGACCCAGGTCAGCGAGGCCGCCGCCGACAGCATCACCGACATACCGTGCCAGCGGCCGGGCAGGGCGTGGCAGAAGGCGTGCAGTGTGCGCTCGGGCAGGCTCACATATTTGTCGGTGACGGAGAACACGACGCCGGATGTGCCGAGCGAGATAAAGCCCTCGCCCGGCTCGATCGCGCCGACCCCGACCGCGGAGGCCGCATTGTCGCCGCCGCCGCCAGCGATCGGGATTTTCCGCCCCGCCAAACCCCAGGAAGCGGCGATCTCGGGCGAGAGATAAGCGGAAACTTCCGAGCCTTCGACCAGCCCCGGCATGTGTGAGGGTTTCAGACCGCTCGCGGCGATCAGTTCGTCGTCCCAGCGGCGGCCGGCGATGTCGAGCCACAACGTGCCAGCGGCATCCGACATATCCGACACCGCTTCGCCCGAGAGCTTTAGGCGCACATAGTCCTTGGGCAGCAGGATGCGCCTGGTTGCCGCGAACACCTCCGGCTCGTGTTTGGCGACCCACATGGCCTTCGGCGCGGTGAAGCCCGGCATCGCGAGGTTGCCGGCGCGATGCAGGAAATCGGGAACGCGGCGTTCGAGCTCGGCGCATTCGGCGAAGGAGCGGCCATCGTTCCAGAGGATCGCCGGTCGGAGCGGCTTGTTGCCGCGTCGAGAAAGGTGGCGCCATGCATCTGCCCGGAGAGGCCGATGCCGGCGAGTTGCGCAAACGCCTCCGGCGCGCGACGTCGGACGGTCTGGACGGCGGCCTCGACGCCCTCGATCCAATCTTCTGGGGCCTGCTCGCTCCACAGCGGTTTGGGGCGCGACACGTCGAGCGCGGCAGTCGCTTCGGCGACGGTTCTCTGCTCGGCGTCGATCAGCAGCGCCTTGACTGACGACGTGCCGATGTCGAGCCCAAGGAACGTTTCCCCACCCATGTGACCCTCTTGTCGCTTGCCCCGCTCACCTTACCCGAGCGGGCGCGCCTCGGTCTACGGCTGAGCGCGTTTTCGCGCCCTTTGTTTCCTTGGTGGTGAACCTCACAGCCTCAAGGACACAACGAGCACAAGGGTTAAACGCTGAGTTTGGATAGCTAACGAAAACGCGTGATGCGCCTGTGGACGGATGCCAGCGAAACGGCATCTAGAGCCGCCTTAGGGTTGACGCCGCTTTCCCCCAGGGAGCGGCGGCCTTAGCGAATTGTATCCGTGATTTTGTGAGGATCGCCATTCCGCGCGGAGGAGCCACATGAAGAATATCTTGCGCCCGATCGTCACCGAACTCGAGACGCCGCGCGAGGAACGCCCGTTCGGCAGCGGCTGGCTTTCAGGGACCGGCGCGCTGCTGGCGAGCCTGACGAGCTTCGTCGCAGCGGGCATACTGCACTGGCCGGAGCTTCTCTCCACGCCGCAGCTGCATGCGATCGAAACCCTCGGGTGGCTGCGGCCGGCGCTGATAGTGGTGATGACCATCGCCTATGGGTTGGCGCTCACCAGCCTCATTCTTCGCGAGAACAAGCTGCTCGGCTTCGTCTCGCTCGGCCTTGCGATGGGCGCCGCGCTGATGGGCGGACCCGCCGCGAGTGACACGCTGGGCGTCGAGACGCCGATCTATTTCGGGCTCGACTTCTTCGTGCTCAACATGCTGTTCACCGGCTTCTTGTTCGTGCCGCTGGAACGTCTGGCGCCGCGCGTCAAATCGCAGACCCTGTTTCGCGGCGCCTGGCGCGAAGACCTGTTCTATTTCTTGATCAGCTCGCTGTTCATCCAAGCCTTGGCTTATCTGACGCTCGCGCCGGGGCATGCGATCGAAAGCGCCACGCATTTCGAAGCGCTACGCTCTCGCATCGGCGCGCAGCCGGCATGGTTGCAAGTCATCGAGATCATGATCTTCACGGATTTCGTGCAGTACTGGGTGCACCGCGCGTTTCACCGCTATCCGTTCTTGTGGGGCTTTCACGCGGTGCATCACAGCGCCGAGGCGATGGATTGGCTCGCCAGTTCGCGCATGCATGTGATGGAGATCGTCGTGCTGCGCGCGCTGACGGCGATCCCCGGCCTGACGCTCGGCTTCACGCCGGCGGCGATCCAGGGTTACCTGCTGATCGTTTTCGTCTACTCGAGCCTGCTGCACGCCAACGTCGGCTTCGACTTCAATCGCATCGCCAGATTTGTCGCGACCCCGCGCTTCCACCATTGGCACCACGGGATCGACAAGGAGGCGATCGACGTGAACTTCGCCATCCATTTCCCGCTGTTCGACATCCTGTTTGGGACGTTCCACATGCCGAAGTCCGCGTGGCCCAGCGGCTATGGCGTCAGTGAGAAAGTGCCGCGCGGATTTGGGGCGCAGTTTCTCTATCCATTCCGGCGCGGGAGATGACGCGCGGCTCTAGGCTCAATTCCGCCCGCCGTTGGCTTTGATAACCTGCCCGTTGATCCATCCGCCCTCGGGGCTCGCCAGGAACGAGACGACCCTGGCGATGTCGTCGGGCTCGCCGAGGCGGCCGAGCGGAATGTCCTGGATCATGCGTTGGACGCCCCCTTCCGACTGGCCAGAGAAGAACATCTCGGTCGCGACAGGCCCCGGCGCCACGGCGTTGACCGTTACGCCGCGGGCGCCGAGCTCTTTGGCAAGCACGTGAGTCAGCGCCTCCACCGCAGCCTTGGTGGCGACATAGACGCTGGAATTCGGCCGATAGAAGCCGACCAGGCTGGTCGAAAGGTTGATGATGCGGCCGCCGTCGCGCACGCGCCGCGCGCCCTCGCGCATGCCGTTGAAGCTTCCCGTGAGATTGACGGCGATATGGCGCTGAAAAACCTCGTCGGTGACCTCGGCCAATGGCCCGATTTTCATGATGCCGGCGTTGTTGACCAGCACATCGACCGGGCCGTATTCGGCCTCCGCCGCATCAAACAAGGCCTTCACCGTCGAGGGGTCGGCGACGTCGCCGCGCACCGCCTTGGCGCGTCCGCCGGCTGCGGCGATGGCCTCGACGACCGCCTCGGCCTCCGCGACGCTGGCGCTATAATTGACGATGGTCTGAAAGCCATCGGCGGCGAGGCGTTTGGCGATCGCGGCGCCGATGCCCTTGGAGGCGCCGGTCACGATGGCGGTGCGCTTGTCAGCTGACATGAAATCCTCGTTGGTCGGTCACGTTACGACATAATAGGTCAGCAGCCCCTTCGCCCGCTTTTCCGGAGAGGCGGAGGCGAGCGGCCATTTGCCGGGCATGTCGGCGACGAAGGCGGCGTGAAGCGTCTTGCCAGCCCCTACCAGCAACGCATCGCGCCAGTAGGGATCCCAGCCGTCGTCGAGCGAGTGCAATTGCCGGGCGACGTGGCCCTCAAGGCGCATAGTCTGATAATCCAGCGTTTTATTGACGATCGTTAGCGTAACAGGCGAGCCGCGTGCGACCTTGAAGAGTGGTTTTGCCGGCCAATCCTGCGCGTGCGCGCCGTTGATAGCATAGCCCTCAGCGGCGCCCCCCGTCAGCGTCAGCGCGACCTGCGTGGCGCGCTCCAGCGCGATATCCCTCGGCAGCCGTGGGTTAAGCGGCAGTGCGGCGATGGGCGGTCTTGCCGGCGCGGGATCGCCCTTTGTCTCAATTTGCAACGCGGGGCCGCCGCCGATCGCGGTCAAAATCACACGCTCGCCGGCTTTGGGCAGATCGAGCATCAGCTCGAAGCGGGAGCTGGGCGCCATCGGGAAGCTGCCTTCGCGTGGCGCAAAGATTTCGCTCGGGGCGCCGTCGACGGCGATCACATGCGCTGTCGCGCCTGAGACGGAAAGCGGCAGCACCTGATCGGGAGTGGCGTTGGCGAGCCGCACGCGCACCCGACCGCCCGGCGGCGCGGTGAGCGTGAGCGGCGCGTTCCCCGCATTCGCGCGCAAATCCGCGCCGAGCAGGGAAAACACGATGACCGCGTCGAGGTCGACGGGTGGCGGAGAGAGTTCGTCGACGATGAGTGGGCCGAATAGGCCGGCGGCGAGCTGCTCGGGTCCATAGGAAACGTAGAGGCTGAAGCCGGGATCGAGCGGCGTGATGACGATGTCTTGCTGGCCGCCCGCTGGGATGGCGGCGCCTGTCAGACCGGAAAAGCCGCTCACGGAATTGGCCACACGGCAACCAGGAAAGGCAAGCGATGTAGGAGCTTTCAGCGCGTTGTTAACGCGTAGCTTCAGCGGCTTGCCGGCCTGTCCACGCAGCGTTGGTCCAGGCGAGGCGCCGTTGTAGCCGAGCCGCGCGGCAACATCCGGAATCGCGGCGGCCACGAGTTCGACGACCGTGTCCGCCGCCGCGAGCCTCGGAGCATACAGCGTCGCCGCTAGCCCGCCGCCGAGCCATGCGCGCCGCGTCAGCACGACCCCTGTCCCATTTTGGCGCAATTTTGACGGCGCAGCGTTTGCGTCGCTCTGCGTCTCGGCGTGCCGGGACAGTGTGGAGCGTATCGTATGCGCACGTGGATTATACTCGGCGGGTTGACGGTGATCGGCGGCGCGTTCGGCATGGCGGTGGTCGACGCGTTCTTAAGCCACAACATGGCGCGCGCAACCGTGTTGACGGTCGGGGGTCTGGTCAGCATTCCCATCGCCGCCGCGATCAAGGTTTGACGCGGAATTGCGCGGGGGAGATGAGCCAAATCAATACGCTCGGCGCCCTCGTGAAGCCGGTATGACGCAACGCCTTTTTTGCTGGCGCGGGCTAAGCAAGCTGTCTATAGAGCGCCGCCTATGGGGTTTGAGCCGCGCCGGGCGACCGGCGCGTTTTCAGCGGGCGTGGCGGAACTGGTAGACGCGCTGGATTTAGGTTCCAGTGAGCAATCGTGTGGGTTCGACTCCCTCCGCCCGCACCAACTTCGGCCGCGCCGCTCGCCCTGAGCGCGCGCTTTTTATTTCTAGGCTTCGCCGCAGGGCGCGGCCGCGAGCGACGGTGTGAAAATGCAGGTGACGGAGACGCTGAGCGACGGGCTCAAGCGGGCCTATAACGTAGTTATCCCGGCGAGCGATCTCGCCGCGAAACTCGACAGCGAACTCGCCGACCTCAAGAACAAGGTCCGCATCAACGGGTTCCGCCCCGGCAAGGTGCCGGTCGCGCATCTCAGGCGCGTCTATGGCCGCTCGGTGATGGCCGACCTGGTGCAAAAAGAGATCGACGGCGCCAACAAGCAGATCGTCGATTCCGGCAATTTGCGCCTCGCGATGCAGCCGAGGATCGAGCTGCCGACCGAGCAGAAGGACATCGAGGCGGCGCTCGAGGCGCGCGGCGATCTCGCCTTCAAGGTCGAGCTCGAAGTGCTGCCGCAGTTCGAACTCGGCGGCTTCGACGATCTCTCGCTTGAGCGCTTGACGGCCGACGTTGACGACGAGGACGTCGAGAAGTTCGTAGAGCGCATGTCGAACATGCGCCGCACCTATCGTTGCGCGTGAGGAGGGCGAGGGCGCCGAAGAGGGCGATCGGCTGACCGTCGATTTCGTCGGCAAAATCAACGGCGAGGCGTTCGAAGGCGGGACAAGCCAGGACATCGAGATCGTCCTCGGCTCAGAAGAACTTCATTCCCGGCTTCGAGGAGGCGCTGGTCGGCGCCAAGGCGGGTGAGCAGCGGCTCGTCAAAGCGCGCTTCCCCGACAATTACGGCAACAGCCGCGCTGGCCGGGAAAGACGCCGAGCTGGATACGACCGTCAAGAAGGTCGAGAAGCCCGAACCCTTCACGGTCGACGACGAGTTCGCCAAGAGCTTCGGCTACGAATCGCTCGATGCGATGCGCACGAATATCCGCGAGCGCATTGAGGGGGATTACCAGCGGGCCTCGCGCGAGAAACTCAAGCGCAAGCTGCTCGACGCTCTCGCCAAGCGCTACAGCTTCGAGGTGCCGCAAGGCCTGGTCGATCAGGAGTTCGGCCAGATCTGGGCGCAGGTCGAGCGCGAGCAGAAGGCGGGCGGCGAGAGCTTCGCCGACGAGAACACCACCGAAGAGGCGGCGCGCGCCGAGTATCGCAAAATCGCCGCAGCGCCGCGTGCGGCTCGGCCTGGTGCTGGCCGAGGTCGGCCGTCTGGCCAATGTGCAGATCACCGACGAGGAGATGACCCGGGCGCTGATCGAGCGCGCCCGCGCCTTCCCGGGGCAGGAGAAAGAGGTCTGGGACTATTACCGCAACAATCAGAACGCGCTCGCCGAACTGCGCGCGCCGATCTACGAGGAGAAGGCGGTCGACCATATCCTCGGACTCGCCAAGATCGAGGAGCGCAAGGTCAGCTCCGAGGAGCTGTTGAAGCCGGACGAGGACGACGCGCCGAAGGCCGCCGCGAGCGAGCTGCAGCTGCCGCCGCCGGAAGCCGCGCCTGATGGCGAGGCGGTGGCGGAATCCCAGCCGGCGGCGGAAGCCTGAGCCCGGCGATTTCACGAGGCGACGGGCGCCCCTTTCCGACAGGCGGCGAGGCGCCTATGTTCGGCCTCGCATCGCTTCAGCGATTCTCACCGAGAAAGACTATGCGCGACCCCGTCGACTATTATACCAACAACCTCGTGCCGATGGTGATCGAGCAGTCGGCCCGCGGCGAACGCTCCTTCGACATCTTCTCGCGTCTGCTGCGCGAGCGAATCATCTTCATGATCGGCCCGGTCGAGGACGTCTCGGCCTCGCTGGTCGTCGCGCAGCTGCTTTTCCTGGAGGCGGACAATCCGAAGAAAGAGATCGCGATGTACATCAACTCGCCGGGCGGCGTCGTCACGGCGGGCCTGTCGATCTACGACACCATGCAGTTCGTCCGGCCCAAGGTGACGACGATGTGCATCGGTCAGGCGGCCTCGATGGGCTCGCTGCTGCTCTGCGCCGGCGAGGCCGGGCATCGCTACAGCCTGCCGAACTCGCGCGTCATGCTGCACCAGCCCTCCGGCGGCTTCCAGGGCCAGGCGTCCGACATCGAGCGCCACGCCGAGGACATCGTCAAGATGAAGCGCCGGCTCAACGAGATTTACGTCAAGCACACCGGCCAGACCTACGAGAAGATCGAGCGCACGCTCGACCGCGACCATTTCATGTCGGCCGAAGAGGCCAAGGCGTTCGGCATCGTCGACGAGGTGATGGCGAAGCGCGAAGGCGAGATCCGGAGCCGCCGAAGCCGCTGTGACCGGGGCGCGGACAGGCCTGCCGGGGCGGACTTGATTTTGCATGCCGTTTGGTGATTGGCTAGAGTTCTTAACCACTGGCGCCGGTCGGCGGCGAGAACAGGCTTGAAAATTGGGGACGGGAGGGTGCGGGGGAGCGAGGCTACCCTTTCTTAGGGCGTGACATCTAGGTTCGACAGTCGATTTGCCGCCCGAATCGCGAGTCGACTGATCGGCCGGAAGGAGAAATGAAAATGGCCAAGGCCGAAGGCGACGCCAAGAATACCCTCTATTGCTCGTTCTGCGGCAAGAGCCAGCACGAAGTGCGCAAGCTGATCGCCGGCCCGACCGTGTTCATCTGCGACGAATGCGTCGAACTCTGCATGGACATCATCCGCGAGGAGAGCAAGACGGCGCTCGTCAAGTCGCAAGGACGGCATTCCGACGCCGCGCGAAATCTGCAAGGTTCTCGACGATTACGTGATCGGCCAGGCGCAGGCGAAGCGCGTGCTGTCGGTCGCGGTGCACAACCACTACAAGCGGCTGAACCACGCCACGAAGCACAGCGACGTCGAGCTGGCGAAGTCCAACATCCTGCTGATCGGCCCGACCGGCTCCGGCAAGACGCTGCTCGCGCAGACGCTCGCCCGCATCCTCGACGTGCCGTTCACGATGGCCGACGCGACGACGCTGACCGAAGCCGGCTATGTCGGCGAGGACGTCGAGAACATCATCCTGAAGCTGCTGCAGGCCTCCGACTACAATGTCGAGCGGGCGCAGCGCGGCATCGTCTACATCGACGAGATCGACAAGATCAGCCGCAAGTCCGACAATCCCTCGATCACCCGCGACGTCTCGGGCGAGGGCGTGCAGCAGGCGCTGCTGAAGATCATGGAAGGCACGGTCGCCAGCGTTCCGCCGCAGGGCGGCCGCAAGCATCCGCAGCAGGAATTCCTGCAGGTCGACACGACCAACATCCTGTTCATCTGCGGCGGCGCCTTCTCGGGCCTGGAGCGCATCATTTCCGCGCGCGGCAAGGGCACGTCGATCGGCTTCGCGCGCCAAGGTGCAGGCGCCCGACGATCGCCGCACCGGCGAGGTGTTCCGCATGGTCGAGCCCGAGGATCTGCTGAAGTTCGGCCTGATCCCCGAGTTCGTCGGCCGTCTGCCGGTCATCGCGACGCTTGGAGGACCTCGACGAGGAGGCGCTGAAGAAGATCCTCACCGAGCCGAAGAACGCGCTGGTCAAGCAGTATCAGCGGCTGTTCGAGATGGAGAACACCGACCTCTCGTTCCAGGACGAGGCGCTCAACGTCATCGCCAAGAAGGCGATCGAGCGCCGCACCGGCGCGCGCGGCCTGCGCTCGATCATGGAGGGCATCCTGCTCGACACGATGTTCGACCTGCCCGGCCTCGACGGCGTCGAGCAGGTGGTGATCGGGCCGGAGGTGATCGACGGCAAGGCGCGGCCGCTCTACATCTACACGGAGCGGGCGGAAAAGGCGGGCTAAAGCTTGGATTTCCCGCGGGCGTGGTCTGCATACTTCCCGCCGCCCGGCGCTTGGCGGCGTTCGCGTTATGCGTATTCCGAAATGAGCAGTAATTGCTGTCTGAAGTTTGAATTAATTCACTCTTCTTGTTTTTTTTATCTATGTTTCCTATGGTTGTCGGGTATGGAATCGTGGTAGAGGAGTAGCGATGCGCGACAATAGCTTCGATCGAGCGGAAGAACGAAATTCGGTTTACCCCCCGAAGTGGCGTTATCTGATTGCCGGGTACGAGGCAGTCAAGGAAAAGCGGTCTGAGAAATTTCGCAGAGTTGGCGAATTTTATCGACACCACGGCACTTGCTCGCAGACATTCCGCAAGTATTACAACCGCTATCTGGCGGATGGCGCGGATGTATCGCTTCTGCCGCAAAAGCGAGGGCCGCACTGGAAGACCCGCCGCACGCCGGCCGCGATGGAGGCGCTGATTGTCGAAGAGCGCAAAGCTGGGCAGAATCGCTTCGCCATCTGTGCGGCGCTACGCGAGAAAGAACACACGCCGCCTTCGCCCAGCGCCGTCTATCAGGTGCTCAGACGTCACGGTCTCAATCCTCCAGCCCATCATGATTGAAGAAAAGCATCGTATTATCAAAGAGAAAGTCGGCGGATTGGGCCACGTCGACTTGCCCCAGCTGCCGCCGGACATCTTCCTCGCTCCGCAAAAAGAGGCGGTCTACGTGGTGTCGGTGATCATTGGTGTTCGCGCCTGGCTGGGCTAGACGGTCGTCGGCAAGAAGGCGTTGCCCGTCACCTTCAAGGTTCTGAAGATCATCTCCACCCTGGAGCGGCGCTACAACGTGGCGTTTACAGAAATGCTGTCGGACAACGGCGCCGAGTTCGCCGCCCGCAAGAACCCGGAAAACCATCCCTTCGAGTTCATGCTGACCGAACTGAAGATCAAGCGCCAGCTACAAGGCCATACCGACCTCCGACCAACGGCAAGGCCGAACGCACCGGCGCACCATCGACGACGACCAGGTCGACGGCGCCACCATCGACGATCTCGCGCACGCCAAAAACGACGGCATGAAGACATGATCTACTACGAGAGCATAGGCCTCATCAAGCCATCAACGGCATGAAACCGAAAGCCTTCGCTCGACAAGGTCGACGATATGAAGCCGACCCGCGCCCGACGACGACAGAGGTGACACAATTGCGAGCGAAGCGAAGCAATCCAGCTTGATCGAAGATTTGCAGGATGGGACGCTGCGGCGGCGCCGTGGATTGCCGCGTCGCTTCGCTCCTCGCAATGACGATTTTAGCACTAATAAAGAGCGCGCGACGCGCGCGGTCGCAGGAGCCCGGTCGCCAACAGGCGGCCGGATTTTCTAGCGCCCCGCGTTTTTGCGCATCGCCCATGCCTGCCCCGCAGCTTGAATTGCGAGCTCCGAGCGTCCATCTTGGTCCCGGCCGTTTTCCAAGCGAGGCGACAAATTCGCCGAAGGCGGCTAAGCTTTGCGGCAAGGCGGGTAGTCTACACTAGCGATTCGCCACGCAGAGGCGCTGCGCGATGCTCTCCAAGAGGTCGCGCGACGTCGGCAGTGCAGAGCTTGGAGCCCGGGACGGTGAAACCGACGCCCGGGTGACAACAAACAGGACCTTCCATGGCATCCCCCCGAAAACCCGTCCCTCCGCCTGCACTCGAGGCCTACCCCGTGTTGCCGCTGCGCGACATCGTGGTGTTCCCGCACATGATCGTGCCGCTGTTCGTGGGACGTGAGAAATCCATCCGCGCCCTCGAAGAGGTGATGCGCGCCGACAAGCCGATTCTGCTCGCCACGCAGAAGAACGCCGCTGACGACGATCCGGCGCCCGAAGCGATCTTCGAGACCGGCACGCTCGCCCGCGTCCTGCAATTGCTGAAGCTGCCCGACGGCACGGTGAAGGTGCTGGTGGAGGGCGCGAGCCGCGCCAAAATCCGCGCTTACGTCCAGGCTGAGGGCTATTACGCGGCCGAGGCGCAGTCGGTGGCCGACGACCCGATCGATGCGATCGAGGCCGAGGCTTTGTCGCGCTCCGTGCTCTCGGAATTCGAGAACTACGTGAAGCTCAACAAGAAGATCTCGCCGGAGGTCGTCTCGGCAGTCACGCAGATCGACGACTACGGCAAGCTCGCCGACACCATCGCCTCGCATCTCGCGGTCAAGCTCGCCGACAAGCAGGCGATCCTGGAGATCCACTCGATCGCCAAGCGCTTCGAGAAGTGTCTCGCTTTGATGGAAAGCGAAATCTCGGTCCTGCAGGTCGAGAAGCGCATCCGCACGCGCGTCAAGCGCCAGATGGAGAAGACGCAGCGCGAGTATTATCTCAACGAGCAGATGAAGGCGATCCAGAAGGAGCTCGGCGACGAGGACGGCAAGGACGAAATGTCCGAGCTGGAGAACCGCATCAAGGCGACCAAGCTGACGAAGGAGGCGCGCGACAAAGCGACGGCCGAGCTGAAGAAGCTGCGGCAGATGTCGCCGATGTCGGCCGAGGCCACCGTCGTTCGCAACTATCTCGACTGGATGCTGTCGATCCCGTGGTCGCGTCGCTCGAAGATCAAGAAGGACCTGCCGGGCGCCCAGGAGATTCTCGACAACGATCACTTCGGCCTGGACAAGGTCAAGGAGCGGATCATCGAGTATCTCGCGGTGCAGCAGCGCGCCAACAAGCTGACCGGTCCGATCCTCTGCCTGGTCGGCCCTCCCGGCGTCGGCAAGACTTCGCTCGGCAAGTCGATCGCCAAGGCGACGGGACGCGAGTTCGTGCGCATGTCGCTCGGCGGCGTTCGCGACGAGGCGGAGATCCGTGGACACCGGCGCACCTACATCGGCTCGATGCCCGGCAAGGTGATCCAGTCGATGCGGAAGGCGAAGACGTCCAACCCGCTCTTCTTGCTCGATGAGATCGACAAGATGGGCATGGATTTCCGCGGCGATCCGTCGTCGGCTCTATTGGAGGTGCTGGACCCCGAGCAGAACTCGTCGTTCAACGACCATTACCTCGAGGTCGATTATGACCTCTCGGGCGTGATGTTCGTGACCACGGCGAATACGCTCAACATCCCGCCGCCGTTGATGGACCGGATGGAGATCATCCGCATCGCCGGCTACACGGAGGATGAGAAGCTCGAAATCGCCAAGCGCCACTTGCTGCCGAACGCCATGGGCAAACATGGTCTCGACGCCAAGGAGTTCGCGGTCGAGGACAGCGCGATCACCGAACTCATTCGCCGCTACACGCGCGAAGCGGGCGTCCGCAATCTCGAGCGTGAGATTTCCAATCTCTGCCGCAAGGCGGTGAAGGAGATCTTGCTGTCGAAGAAGACGAGGATCGCGGTCAACGGCAAGAACGTGTCCGAATATCTCGGCGTGCCGAAGTATCGCTACGGCGAGATCGAGGCGGAGGATCAGGTCGGGCTGGTGACAGGTTTGGCGTGGACCGAGGTCGGCGGCGAGTTGCTGACGATCGAGGGCGTCATGCTGCCCGGCAGGGGTCGCATGACCGTGACCGGCAACCTGAAAGAGGTGATGAAGGAGTCGATCTCCGCGGCGGCGTCCTATGTCCGCTCGCGGGCGCTCGACTTCGGCGTCGAGCCGCCGCGCTTCGACAAGAAGGACATCCACGTGCACGTGCCGGAAGGCGCGACGCCCAAGGATGGCCCGAGCGCCGGCGTGGCGATGGCGACCGTTATCGTCTCGACGATGACGGGCATCCCCGTGAAGCATGATGTCGCCATGACTGGCGAGATCACGCTACGCGGCCGTATTCTCCCGATTGGCGGCTTGAAGGAGAAGCTGCTGGCCGCGCTTCGCGGCGGCATCAAGACGGTGCTGATCCCCGAGGAGAATGCGAAGGACCTCGCGGAGATCCCGCTGTCCGTGAAGAACGGGCTGGAGATCATCCCTGTGTCGCGCATGGATGAAGTGTTGAAGCACGCGCTAGTCCGCCAGCCGATCGCGATCGACTGGGAAGAGAGCGAGAACGCGCCTCCGCCGCCCGTCGCGGGTGACGACGATGCTTCGGGCGTCGTCGCGCACTGATAGAGGCTGATGTCGCCGCGGCGACATCCGAGCGGCGGCCTCCGGGCCGCCGTTTTTCGTTTGGAGCGGGGCACCCTCGACGGCGTGGACGCCGCCGCTCCACGTGCTGATGGGCCGCGTTTTCCCTGGGAAACGTGGCCCTTTTTTTGATCCAAACAAGAAATCTGCGGGAAAACGTGGCTTTTTAGACCTGTACGCCGCTGCAAGCCTTGCATTTACGGGGGAATTTGGCGAGCAATCAAGCACGTGGGCGACGATTCGCTCGCGTTCGCCGTCTCGAAGGAGTGGCGCGCGGGTCAGAGCGGCGGCGCCGACGCGCCAAACAGGTTTTCAAAACACGTTTCAAGGAGTGGGCGGATGAACAAACTTGAACTCGTCGAGCACGTAGCGACGGAAGCCGAGCTTACCAAGGTCAGCGCGGCGGCGGCGTTGGAGGCGGTGCTGGACGGCATTTCGCAAGTCGTTGAAGAAGGGCGATGAAGTCCGCCTCGTCGGCTTCGGCACATTCTCGGTGCGCGAGCGCGCCGCCGGCAAGGGCCGCAATCCCGCCACCGGCAAGGAGATCAAGATCGCCGCTTCCAAGAACGCCCGCTTCAAGGCCGGCGCCGCTTTGAAATCGAGCCTGAACACCGCCAAGAAGCCGGCGAAGAAATCCTCTTGAGGGAAAGCCTGCGACCGTCGAGCTCCCACGCGGCGGCCCGCAGGCCGTAGGGCCGATGCCTTCGTCGTCATGCCCGGGCTTGTCCCGGGTATCCACGCCGCGAGGCGGCACATCGATGTCAGAACGCCGACGCGTTTGTCCGGGGCCGCCGGCGCCTCAATAAGAAACGGAATTGTACCCGCCGGCGTGGATGGCCGGGACAAAGCCCGGCCATGACGCTGGTTTTGACGCCGAACCAAATAAACGTTGATCCAGCCGAGTTCCCCGCGGGCTCGGCTTTTTGTTGGCCGATCGCCGCGCGAACGTGTAGACTTGTTTGAGGTCGCCGGAATAGGCCGGCGCGCCGGGCGGTTAGCTCAGCTGGCAGAGCATCTCGTTTACACCGAGAGGGTCGGCGGTTCGAACCCGTCACCGCCCACCATTTTTGAGTGTCGGTCGCCCGCATGAACATGTTCAGGTCGAGGGTTAGACGCTACGGCCGCCTGGCCGCGATTTGCGCTTCGCTGGCGCTGGCCGGCGCGTTGGCGCCAGGCGCCGCGCAGGCGGGTTCGGAGCCGATGCGGTTTCGCGTCGAACCGCTGAAAGGCGCGGACTGCGGCTATCGCTGTCCGAATGTCGTCGTGGCCGATGGGGTGATCGAACCGGACACGCCAGAGGCGTTCATCGATTTCGCCAAACAGGCGGCGCAAGGCTCCAATCTCAAAAGCGTGCTGCTGATCAATTCCCCCGGCGGCAATGTCGTCGCCTCCATGGAGTTCGGCGCCAAGCTTCGCGAACTCGGCATGTCGGCGATCGTGGCCGGCTATGGCTACGACGGCATGCGGGCGGGGCCGACGGCGGGCGAATGCGTCTCCGCCTGCGTCTATGCGCTGATGGGCGCTGTAAAGCGCGTCGCGCCCGAACAGAGCCGAGTCGCACTGCATCGCATGTCGGTCTCGCAAAGCGATGCGCCGACGCGCGGCCATGTGGGCGCCACTACGCGTAGATATGCCGACCAGCGGCTGGTCGATATCGTTGCGCGCTACGCGCAGCAGATGGGCGTCAGCCCCGAGGTCGTCAGACAAGCGGAATCGCTCGACGCCGACCATATCCGGATGCTGAGTTCGGGCGAAATGCGACGGTGGCGGCTGGCGAGCCCTAAGCTGTGAGCCGCCTTGACTTGAAACAAGGGACGCCTTAATCGGCGCGAGCCTTACGGGGGAGTAGCTCAGTTGGTTAGAGCGCCGGCCTGTCACGCCGGAGGTCGCGGGTTCAAGTCCCGTCTCTCTCGCCATCCCCAGGTTGTCAGTTAAGCAGAGCGGTCCTGTAGCCGCGGTCGTTGACCGCGGTTGACGTGAGATCGTCCGTATCCAGCAAGCCTTCGATCTCGGCGCCCCGCGGTCAACGACCGCGGCTACAGGCGCCAGGCCCTTGATTACGCGCGTAAATAGGCCCCTCGCTTCGATTAAATTAGAAGCGTTCTAAGTTCCCCGTTGCATGCCCCGTTGCACTGCGATAGGCCACAATCGCGATTTCGCGTGACGCGCCCATTGTGTCGGCGAATATTGCGGTTGTCGAAGTCCTGGGCGGGCGGCGCGAAGACAAGTGGGTGAGAGCCGAGGGGGCTTCGCCCAAGACATCGCCGCGAGGCTCGGGATGAGCGCTGCCGGAGCGCCGATCGCAACGATCGGGGTTAAACTCGCGCGGAGGTCAAGTGCCCAGTCTGATCGCCGACTATCTGCCGCTGATCGTGTTCATCGTGCTTGGCGGCCTTATCTGCTCGGCGCTGCTCGTCGCGCCCTTCCTGGTCGCCTATCGCAAGCCTGATTCAGAGAAGCTCTCGGCTTACGAATGCGGCTTCAATCCGTTCGACGATTCGCGCATGAAATTCGACGTGCGTTTCTATCTGGTGTCGCTGCTGTTCATCATCTTCGACCTTGAAGTGGCGTTCCTGTTTCCCTGGGCCGCGGCGTTCCGCGATATCGGCGTCTTCGGCTTCTGGTCGATGATCATCTTCCTCGGCGTGCTGACGGTCGGCTTTGTCTACGAATGGAAAAAGGGAGCGCTCGAATGGGATTGAGCCCAGGCCCGCTGGTCGCGCCCGCTCCGCGCGGTTTGGTTGATCCCTCGACCGGCAAGCCGCTCGGCGCCGACGATTCGTATTTCGGGACCATCAACGATCAACTCGCCGACAAAGGGTTCTTCGTCACCGCGACCGACGATCTGATCCAATGGGCGCGCACCGGTTCGCTGATGTGGATGACGTTCGGTCTCGCCTGTTGCGCCGTCGAGATGATGCAGGTGTCGATGCCGCGCTACGACATCGAGCGCTTCGGCTTCGCACCGCGCGCCTCGCCGCGCCAATCCGACGTGATGATCGTCGCGGGCACGTTGACCAACAAGATGGCGCCGGCGTTGCGCAAGGTCTACGACCAGATGCCGGAGCCGCGCTACGTCATTTCGATGGGCTCCTGCGCCAACGGCGGCGGCTACTATCATTTCTCCTACGCCGTGGTGCGCGGCTGCGATCGGATCGTGCCGGTCGACATCTACGTGCCCGGCTGCCCGCCGACCGCCGAGGCGCTGCTCTACGGCGTGCTGATGCTGCAGAAGAAGATCCGTCGCACCGGAACGATCGAGCGCTGAAGCGGCTCGCGAGGGTTTCATGGAAGACTTGCTGAAGCCGATATCCGAAAAGGCGCTAGCGGCGTTTCCTGGCGGCGCGCTGGAGGCGCGCTTCGCGTTCCAGGAATTGACGTTTCTCGCCGAGCCGGCGCGGATCGTCGACGTGCTCAAATTTCTGCGCGACGACGCCGATTGTCAGTTTGTCTGCTTCACCGACATCACGGCCGCCGACTATCCCGCGCGCGAGCAGCGTTTCGAAGTGGTCTACCAACTTCTCTCCCCGCGCAAGAACGTGCGCGTGCGGGTAAAGCTCTCGACCGACGAGAACACGCCGGTTCCCTCGGCGATACCGGTGTTTCCCGCCGCCGATTGGTACGAGCGCGAGATCTACGATCTGTTCGGCGTCTTGTTTGACGGGCATCCGGATTTGCGCCGCATCCTCACCGATTACGGGTTCGAGGGCCATCCTCTGCGCAAGGACTTCCCGATGACCGGCTTCGTCGAAGTGCGCTACGACGAGGAGGAGAAGCGGGTGCGCTACGAGCCGGTGAAGCTCACGCAGGAGTTCCGCAAGTTCGACTTCCTGAGCCCCTGGGAAGGCGCGCCGCTGCCCGGCGACGAGAAGGCGCAATGATGCGCCCGCTTCGCTCTCTCATTGCCGGTCTCCTCTGCGCGGGCCTCGCGGCCGCGGCATTCGCCGCGCCGATGACCAACGATGAGTATCAGGCCAAGCTGAAAACCTACGATCCGGCCGCCGTCGCGGCGGCGACCAACTACGCCAAGAGCTTCGATATGGTCGGCGGCTTCGCCAAGAACGCGCCGAAAATGGCCGAGGGGATGACCAAAGAGCTGAAGGAAAAGAACCCCGGCATCACCGATGATCAGGTGAAGGATTTCGTCGAAACCTTCGAGCATGTCGCGCTTGTCGACAACGCTGATGTGATCAACCACGCCGTCGTACTCGCTTTGCTCGAATCGTTCAGCGGCGAGGAAATCGTCGCGCTCGACAAATTCTATTCGACGCCGGTCGGGCAGGGCATCTTGAAGAAATTTCCGACCGTGACGCAAAAGCTCGGCGAGGCGCGGCGCCTGATGCCGTCTGAAATCATGCCCAAGGCGTTGGAGGCGGCCAAGGCCAAGCTGAAGGCCGCCGGCCTCGACGTGAAGTTGTGAGCGCGCGATGACCGAACAGAACCTCCGCAATTTCTCGATCAATTTTGGGCCGCAGCACCCGGCCGCGCATGGCGTGTTGCGGCTGGTGCTGGAGCTCGACGGCGAGGTGGTCGAGCGCGTCGATCCGCATATCGGCCTGCTGCATCGCGGCACCGAGAAGCTGATGGAAGCGCGCACCTATCTGCAGAACGTGCCTTATCTGGACCGGCTCGACTATGTCGCGCCGATGAACCAGGAACATGCTTATGCGCTGGCGGTCGAGCGGCTGCTCGGCATTACTGTGCCGCGCCGCGCGCAACTGATCCGCGTGCTCTATTCCGAGATCGGGCGCCTGCTGTCGCATCTGTTGAATGTCACTACCCAAGCCATGGACGTCGGCGCGCTGACGCCGCCGCTCTGGGGTTTTGAAGAGCGCGAAAAGCTGATGGTGTTCTACGAGCGCGCCAGCGGCTCGCGCATGCACGCGGCCTATTTCCGCCCCGGCGGTGTGCACCAGGATCTGCCGAGAAAGCTCATCGACGATATCAACGCCTTCTGCGATCCGTTCCTGAAAGTGTGTGACGATCTTGAAACGCTGTTGACCGGCAACCGCATCTTCAAACAGCGCAATGTCGACATTGGCGTGGTTTCGCTGGAGGACGCTTTCGCCTGGGGTTTCTCCGGCGTGATGGTGCGCGGCTCCGGCGCGGCCTGGGATTTGCGCAAGTCGCAGCCCTACGAGTGCTATGAGGAGATGGAGTTCGACATCCCCATCGGCAAGAACGGCGATTGTTTCGATCGCTATCTGATCCGCATGGAGGAGATGCGTCAGTCCGTTCGCATCATGAGACAATGCTGCGCGAAGCTAAATGCGCCGGATGGCGGCGGGCCCGGTGGAGACCGACGACGGCAAAGTCGCGCCGCCGCGGCGCCCGAAGATGAAACAATCAATGGAAGCGCTGATCCATCATTTCAAGCTCTACACCGAGGGTTATAAGGTTCCAGAGGGCGAGGTCTATGCCGCGGTCGAGGCGCCGAAGGGCGAGTTCGGCGTCTATCTGGTCTCCGACGGCACCAACAAACCCTATCGTTGCAAGCTCGAGGGCGCCGGGCTTCGCGCATCTCGCGGCGATGGATTTCCTCTGCCGCAAACATCTGCTCGCCGACGTCAGCGCGATCCTCGGCTCGCTCGACATCGTGTTTGGAGAAGTGGACCGATGAGGCTTTCGTCATTGCGAGCGAAGCGAAGCCATCCAGCTCCTCTGCAACGCCGAGGTTGGGCCGCGCCACGGGACGGCGCCGCGTTCTTGACTGCATTTGATGGCGCCGTGTTTGGTCCCGGCGCTGGATTGCTTCGCTTCGCTCGCAATGACGGTGAGAGATCGTGATGAGTTCGCCCTGTCGGTTCAGAGTTCGGAGCTAAGCGATGTCCGTCCGACGCCTGGCTGAAAAGCAGCCCGAGAGTTTCACGTTCACGCCTGACAATCAGGCTTGGGCGGAGAAGGAGATCACCAAATATCCGAAGGGCCGGCAGGCCTCGGCGATCATCGCGTTGCTATGGCGCGCGCAGGCGCAGAACGGCTACTGGCTGCCGCGTCCGGCGATCGAGAAGGTCGCCGACATGCTCGACATGCCCTATATCCGCGCGCTGGAGGTGGCGACCTTCTACACGATGTTCAATCTGGAGCCGGTTGGCCGCCACTACGTGCAGCTCTGCGGCACCACGCCCTGCATGCTGCGCGGCGCCGAGGACATCAAGAAAGTCTGCCAGAGCAAGATCGGCGACGAGCATCACGTCACGAACGATGGCAAGTTTTCCTGGATCGAGGTCGAGTGCCTCGGCGCCTGCTGCAACGCGCCGATGGTGCAGATCAACGATGATTTCTACGAAGACCTGACGCCGGAGAATTTCACAAAACTGCTCGACGATCTCGCCGCGGGGCGGCCGGTGAAGATCGGCTCGCAGACCGGCCGTGTTTCCTCCGAGCCGCCCGGCGGCGAACTCACGGCGTTGACGACGCTCTACGGCAAGGACGGCAAGGGGGGGCAGGGCGTCGAGCCCGCCAAGGCTTAGACCATGCTCGAAGACAAAGACCGCATCTTCACCAACCTTTACGGCCTCGGCGATCGCAGCCTGAAAGGCGCCCGTGCGCGCGGGCAGTGGGACAATACCAAGGCGCTGATCGACAAGGGCCGCGACTGGGTCATCAACGAGATGAAGGCGTCGGGCTTGCGCGGTCGCGGCGGCGCGGGCTTTCCGACCGGGCTCAAATGGTCGTTCATGCCGAAGACCATCGACCCGAAGCGCCCGCATTATCTGGTCATCAACGCCGACGAATCCGAGCCCGGCACCTGCAAAGATCGCGAGATCATGCGCAACGACCCGCACACGCTGGTCGAAGGCGCGCTGATCGCCTCCTTCGCGATGGGCGCCGAGGCCTGCTACATCTACGTGCGCGGCGAATATATTGTGGAGCGCATCCGCCTGCAGCAGGCGGTCGACGAGGCCTATGAGGCCAAGCTGATTGGCCGGGACAACGTCAACGGCTGGCCGTTCGATCTGTACGTCCATCACGGCGCCGGCGCTTATATCTGCGGCGAAGAAACGGCGATGCTGGAGAGCCTGGAGGGCAAGAAGGGCCAGCCGCGCATGAAGCCGCCCTTCCCCGCGAATGTCGGCCTCTATGGTTGCCCGACGACCGTCAACAATGTCGAGTCGATCGCGGTGGCGCCGACGATCCTGCGCCGCGGCGCCGCGTGGTTCTCCAGCTTCGGCGCGCCCAACAATGCGGGAACCAAACTGTTCTGCGTGTCAGGCCACGTCAACAAGCCCTGCAACGTCGAAGAGGCGATGTCGATCCCGTTCCGCGAGTTGATTGATCGCCATTGCGGCGGCATTCGCGGCGGCTGGGACAATCTGTTGGCCGTCATCCCCGGCGGCTCCTCGGTGCGGCTGGTGCCGGCGGCGCAGATCGTCGACACGCCGATGGACTTCGACTCGCTGGGCAAACTGCGCTCCGGCCTCGGCACGGCGGCGGTCATCGTGATGGACAAGTCGACCGACATCGTCCGCGCGATCGCCCGGCTGTCGCGCTTCTACATGCATGAGAGCTGCGGCCAATGCACGCCGTGCCGCGAGGGCACCGGTTGGATGTGGCGCGTGATGACGCGCATGTCCGAGGGCAGGGCGCAGAAGCGCGAGATCGACATGCTGCTCGACGTGACCAAACAAGTCGAAGGCCACACGATCTGCGCGCTGGGCGACGCGGCGGCTTGGCCGATCCAAGGGTTGATCGCGCATTTCCGGCCGGAGATCGAGCGCCGCATCGACGCCTATTCCGCCAACCCGCACAGCGAGCCTGTGCGCGTGGCGGCGGAGTAGGGCGATGCAGATCGAAAAACAAAAGCTTTGCCTGACCGTGCTGAAGTCCGATCTCTCGGGGTCGCGGTTCGACGATGTGAATATTTCCGGTTGTGATTTCGAGAACGTCAATATGTCGGGTTGGCGCGTCAACAATGTCAATTTGGCGGGACTGAAAATATCCAACGCCAATCTGGCGGGGGCGGCGATCTCCGACGCGCGGCTCGAAGGCGCGACGATCGAGGGCGTGCCCGTCACCGAGATGCTCGCCTATTGGCGTGCGGGCCATCCAGGGGCCGCGGCATGACGACAACTCATATCGCGCAGCTCAATATCGGCCGCTTCCGTTTCCCGACCGACGATCCGCGCATGGCCGGGTTCATGGACAATCTCGACCGGGTCAATGCGCTCGCTGAGCGCAGCGAGGGGTTTGTTTGGCGGCTGAAGGACGACACCAACAACGCGACGGCGTTCCGCCCGTTTCCTGATCCCGACATGGCGGTCAATCTGTCGGTTTGGGAGAGCGTCGAGGCTCTGGAGAAATTCGTTTGGAACACAGTGCATGCGCGTTTCTACAATGCGAAAGCCTCGTGGTTCGATAAGCTCGGCGAGCCGCATTTCGTCATGTGGACGATACCCGCCGGGCATATTCCGCCGCTCGAAGAGGCGAAGGCCCGGCTCGATCATCTGAGAGCGCATGGCGAAAGCGATCACGCTTTCGGTTGGGCGCATCTGCCGCATATCAAGCAGTGGATGACCAAGAAATGCGGATGAGCGAACTACGCAAGCGCGTCGAAAAGCTGGAAAAGACCAGATGAGCAAGATCGTCATCGACGGCAAGGAAATCGACGTTCCCGCCGAATACACGCTGCTCCAAGCCTGCGAGGCCGCCGGCGCCGAGGTGCCGCGCTTCTGCTTCCACGAGCGGCTGTCGATCGCCGGCAATTGTCGCATGTGCTTGGTCGAGGTGAAGGGCGGGCCGCCGAAGCCGACCGCTTCCTGCGCGATGGCTGTGAAGGATTTGCGGCCCGGCCCGAAGGGCGAGCCGCCGGTGGTTGAGACCAATTCGCCGATGGCGCGCAAGGCCCGCGCGGGCGTGATGGAATTCCTGCTGATCAACCATCCGCTGGATTGCCCGATCTGCGATCAGGGCGGCGAGTGCGATCTGCAGGACCAGGCGATGGCCTATGGCGTCGACAGCTCGCGCTATCACGAGAACAAGCGCGCGGTTGAAGACAAATATATGGGCGCGCTGGTCAAGACCTCGATGAACCGCTGCATTCAATGCACGCGCTGCGTTCGCTTCGCGACCGAAGTCGCCGGCGTCTCCGAACTCGGCGCGATCGGGCGCGGCGAGGACATGGAGATCACGCCCTATCTTGAAAGAGCGCTGACCTCCGAATTGCAGGGCAATGTCGTCGATCTCTGCCCCGTCGGCGCGCTGACCTCAAAGCCCGACGCAGTTCCATGCGCGCGCGTGGGAATATATCAAAACCGAATCGATTGACGTGATGGACGGCATCGGCTCGGCGATCCGCGTCGACTCGCGTGGCCGCGAAGTGATCCGTATCCTGCCTCGCATCAACGAAGCGATCAACGAAGAGTGGATCTCCGATAAGACGCGTCATGTCGTCGATGGGCTCAAGGTGCAACGCATCGATCGGCCTTACGTGAAGGTTGACGGCAAGCTGAAGGCGGCTAGTTGGCCCGAGGCGTTCGCCGCGGTCGCCGCGAAGGTAAAGGCGACGCGGCCGGAAAAGATCGGCGCGCTCGTCGGCGATCTCGCCAGCCGTCGAGGAAATGTTCGCGCTCAAGGGTCTGATCGAAAAGCTCGGGTCAAAGAACATCGACTGCCGGCAGGACGGCTCGAAGCTGCATCCGAAATTCGGCCGCGCGTCGTATTTGTTCAACTCCACCATCGCCGGCATCGACGAGGCCGACGCGATCATGGTGATCGGCTCCAACCCGCGTTTGGAAGTCGCCGGTGCTCAACGCGCGCATCCGCAAGCGCTGGCTGCGCGGCGATTGCCTGACCGGCGTGTTGGGACCGCAGGGCGATATGACCTGGCCATACAATTATCTCGGCGCCGGTCCGGACTCGCTGACGCGCTTCGCCGAGCATCCGCCCGCGAACAAACAGAAGCCGATGTTCATCTTCGGCGCCGGCGCCTTCGCGCGGCCCGATGGCGAGGCGGTGCTGCGCAACGGCCGCCAAAGCGGCGACCTCGCTTGGTCTGTTTAAAGACGGCTGGAATGGCTTCAATGTTCTGCATACCGCCGCCTCGCGCGTCGGTGGCCTCGACCTCGGTCTGGTGCCGGGGGAGGGTGGCCTTGATGCGCTGGCGATGACCAAGAGCGGCGCGCTTGACCTGATCATCAACCTTGGCGCCGATGAGATCGAGATCGAACCGGGCGCCTTCGTTGTCTATATCGGCACGCACGGCGATCGTGGCGCGCATCGCGCCGATGTCATCCTGCCGGGCGCGGCTTATACCGAGAAGACCGGAACGTACGTCAACACCGAAGGCCGGCCGCAGTTCGCGGAGCGCGCGGTGTTTCCTCCGGGCGATGCGCGCGAGGATTGGGCGATCCTGCGAGCGCTTTCGGGCGCGCTCGGCGTCACGCTGCCTTACAATTCGCTGAGCGCGTTGCGCGCAGCGCTCGCGGCGGCCTATCCGCATCTCAGCAAATATGACGAGATCACGCCCGCCGATGCCGGCGCGTTCAAGGATATCGCAGGCGGTGCGCCGACCAGCCAGGCTTTCGTCTCGCCGATCCAGGATTTCTATCTGACCAACCCGATCGCACGCGCCTCCAAGACCATGGCCGAATGCTCGTCGCTCGCCCATCAGCGGCGCGCGGTCGCGGCGGAATAGGGCTCTCCATGACCAGCCTCACCCCCATCAACCGGGCGCCAGACAAGTCGGTCCCGATCGTGCTCGGGATCGCCGGCGCCGCGGCCGTCATCATCGTTCTCGGCGTGCTCTACGGCTTGATCTTTGGCGGCTGGCTCTCGGGCTTCGGCCATTGGATGTACGCGACCAACTTCGGGACCGTGGTCCGCTACGCGCTCGAAAGCCTCATCCTGCTGGTCTGCGTGCTGCTCTCGACGGCCGTTCTCATCTATGCGGAGCGCAAGCTTTGGGCCGCCGTGCAACTCAGGCGCGGGCCGAACGTCGTCGGGCCGTGGGGGACGCTGCAGCCCTTCGCCGACTTCCTCAAGTTCATCCTGAAAGAACCGGTCATTCCCTCCGGCGCCAACAAAGGCGTCTTCCTGCTCGCGCCGCTGGTTGGCGTCGTGCTGGCGATGGCGGCTTGGGCGGTGATCCCGGTCAGCCGACGGTTGGGTGGTCGGCGATATCAACGTCGGCATTCTCTATCTGTTCGCGATCTCCTCGCTCGGCGTCTACGGCATCATCATGGCCGGCTGGGCGTCGAACTCCAAATACGCCTTCCTGTCGGCGCTGCGCGCGGCGGCGCAGATGGTTTCCTACGAAGTCTCGATCGGCTTCGTCATCGTCACCGTGCTGCTCTGCGCCGGTTCGCTCAACCTCACCGACATCGTGCGCGCGCAGGACACCTGGGCGGGCGTGTTCGGCTGGTACTGGCTGCGGCTGTTGCCGATGTGCGTGATCTTCTTCGTCTCGGCGCTGGCCGAGACCAACCGGCCGCCGTTCGATCTCGACGGAGGCCGAATCGGAACTGGTCGCCGGCTATCAGGTCGAATATGCGGCCTCGCTGTTCCTGCTGCAGTTCCTCAGCGAGTTGGTGGCGATCCTGGCGATGTCGTCGCTGACGGCGATCCTGTTCCTCGGCGGCTGGCTGTCGCCGCTCCCGTTTCCGCCTTTCACCTGGGTGCCCGGCATCATCTGGTTCCTGCTCAAGGCCTGGGCGGTGGTGTTCTGCTTCTCGATGACCAAGGCGGTCGTGCCGCGCTACCGCTACGACCAGCTGATGCGGCTCGGCTGGAAGGTGTTCCTGCCGATCTCGCTGGTGATGGTGGTGGTCGTCGCGGGCTTCGTCGAAATGTTCGGGTCGGTCAAATGAGCGGCCAAGCGAGGACAACGTCATGGCGTTGAAGCTGGATCAGGCCGCGCGCTCGCTGTTCCTGAGCGAGTTCATCGGCGCCTTCGCGCTTGGGCATTCGCTATATGTTCAAGCCGAAGGCGACGCTCAACTATCCGCACGAGAAGAGCCCGCTCTCGCCGCGCTTCCGTGGCGAGCATGCGCTGCGCCGCTATCCCAACGGCGAGGAGCGCTGCATCGCCTGCAAGCTCTGCGAGGCGATCTGTCCGGCGCAGGCGATCACCATCGAGGCGGGGCCGCGGCGCAACGACGGCACGCGGCGCACGACCCGCTACGACATCGACATGGTGAAGTGCATCTATTGCGGCCTCTGCCAGGAGGCCTGCCCGGTCGACGCGATCGTCGAGGGGCCGAACTTCGAGTTCGCCACCGAGACGCGCGAGGAGCTTTATTACGACAAGGACCGGTTGCTCGCGAACGGCGACCGCTGGGAGCGCGAGATCGCGCGCAACATCAAGCTCGACGCGGCCTACCGCTGAACGGCGTGGGCTGGGGAACGACAGGAAACTGACGATGTACGCCGAGGCTTTCTTCTTCTGGATATTTGCGATCGTGCTGGTCGGCTCCGCGCTGGCGGTCATCCTCGCGCGCAACCCCGTGCATTCCGTGCTGTTCCTGATCCTGGCTTTCGTCTGCGCGGCGGCCCTTTTCATTCTGATGGGCGCCGAATTCCTCGGCATGATGCTGATCGTCGTCTACGTCGGCGCGGTCGCCGTGCTGTTCCTGTTCGTCGTCATGCTGCTCGACGTCGATTTCACGCAGATGAAGCAGGGCTTCGTCCAGTACGCGCTGATTGGCGGCTTGATCGCGTTGGTTGTCGGCGCGGAGATTTGGTACGTGATGTCCGGTTGGGTGCGCTCGACGACACCCGCCACAGCCGCCACACCGATCAGCCCGGTCGCCAACACCACCGCGCTCGGGCGCGTCATCTACACGCAATACGCCTATTTCTTCGAGGCCGCTGGGCTCATCCTGTTGACCGCTATGATTGGCGCCATCGTGCTGACGCTCCGGCACAAGGTCGGCGTCAAGCGGCAGGACATCAATGCACAGGTCGCCCGCACCCCTGCGACGGGCGTCGAATTGCGCAAAGTCGCCTCGCGCGCCGGAATTTGAGGGAACCGCCATGGTCATCGGGCTTGCGCATTATCTGTCGCTGTCGGCGATCCTGTTCACCATCGGCATCGCCGGCATCATTATCAACCACAAGAACATCATCATCATTCTGATGTCGGTCGAGCTGATCCTGCTCTCGGTCAACATCAATCTGGTCGCCTTCTCGACGCAGTCCGGCGATCTGACGGGCCAGGTGTTCGCGCTGCTGATCCTCACGGTGGCGGCGGCGGAGGCGGCGATCGGGCTCGCCGTGCTCGTCGCCTATTACCGCAACCGCGGCTCGATCGCGGTTGAAGACATCAACGCGCTGAAGGGTTGATCGCGCCATGATGTACGACATCATCGTCTTCCTGCCGCTGCTCGGCTTCCTGTTCGCCGGGCTGTTCGGCCGCAGCGTCGAGCCGCGCACCTCCGAGCTTGTCACCACGATCTTTCTCGGCATTTCCGCGCTTCTTCTCGTGGATCGCGTTTTTCAGCGTCGGCTTCAGCTCCGATCCGCACGCTTACGTCGTGCCGGTCGCCAACTGGTTCACCGCCGGCAAGCTGGTGGCCAGCTGGGCGCTCTATGTCGACACGCTCACCGTCGTCATGCTGGTCGTCGTGACCACGGTTTCGTTCCTGGTTCATATGTATTCGATCGGCTATATGGCCGACGACGATAGCCGGCCGCGTTTCTTCGGTTATCTCTCGCTGTTCACCTTCGCCATGCTGATGCTGGTGACGGCGGACAATCTGGTGCAGATGTTTTTTGGGTGGGAGGGCGTCGGACTCGCCTCCTATCTGCTCATCGGCTTCTGGTACAAGAAGCCCTCGGCCAATGCGGCGGCGATCAAGGCGTTCGTCGTCAACCGCATCGGCGATTTCGGCTTCGCGCTTGGCATCTTCCTGACGTTCCGCCTCACCGGCTCGATCGGCCTCGAACAAGCCCGCGCCGCCGCGCCGGGCCTCGTCGGTCAGAACATTCACGTGTTTGGCATGGACGCCGACGCGCTGACGGTCACTTGCCTGCTGCTGTTCATGGGCGCGATGGGCAAGTCGGCGCAGTTCATGCTGCACACCTGGTTGCCTGACGCGATGGAGGGGCCGACGCCGGTCTCCGCGCTGATCCACGCTGCAACGATGGTCACCGCCGGCGTGTTCATGGTGGCGCGGCTGTCGTTCCTGTTCGACCTTTCGCCGGTCGCGCTCAATTTCGTGCTCTTCATCGGCGCGACGACCGCGTTCTTCGCCGCCACCGTCGGCTTGGTGCAGAACGACATCAAGCGGGTCATCGCCTATTCGACCTGCTCGCAGCTCGGCTACATGTTCGTCGCCGAAGGCGTCGGCGCCTACGGTGTAGGCATCTTCCATCTGTTCACGCACGCCTTCTTCAAGGCGCTGTTGTTCCTCGGCGCGGGCTCGGTGATCAATGCGATGCATCACGAGCAGGACATGCGGAAGATGGGCGGGTTGAAGGACGAGATCCCCTTCACCTTCTGGATGATGACCATCGGCACGCTGGCGCTCACCGGCGTCGGACTTCCCTTCACGCATTTGGGCTTCGCGGGCTATGTCTCGAAGGACGCGATCATCGAGGCGGCTTACGCCTCGCAGCGCCCCGCCGCCGCTTATGCGTTCATCTGCGTAGTCGTGGCGGCCGCGCTTCACGTCTTTCTATTCCTGGCGGCTCGCCTTCATGACGTTCTTCGGCCATCGCGGCGATTGGGCGGGATCGCTGGTTGAAGACCATCACGACGAACACGCCCACGACTTGCACGCCCACGACGATCACGCGCACGACTCCCACGATCACGGCGGGCATCATCCCGCGCATGAATCGCCGCGGGTGATGCTGATCCCGCTGGCCGTGCTCGCCTTCGGCGCGACCTTCGCGGGCATCATGTACCGGCACTGGTTTATTGGAACCGGCGTCGAGGGGTTCTGGAAGGAGTCGTTGTTTGCCGCCAAGGGCAACACGATCCTCGAGGATATGGAGAAGGTTCCCTGGCTGGTTTCGCTGTTGCCGTTCCTGATGATGGCGGCCGGCTTCATCGTCGCCTACTACATGTACGTCGTCGACAAGACCGCGCCCGCTACGTTGGCGCGCGTAAATCCGCTGCTGTACCGCTTCCTGCTCAACAAGTGGTATTTCGACGAACTCTACGACTTCCTGTTCGTGCGGCCCGCGTTCTGGATCGGTCGGGTGTTCTGGAAGGGGGGCGACGGGGCGATCATCGATGGGATCGGCCCGGATGGCGTATCGTCGCGCATTCTCGACGTGACGCGCAACGTCGTCAGGTTGCAGACCGGCTACGTCTACCACTACGCCTTTGCGATGCTGCTCGGCGTGGCGGCGCTGGCGACCTGGTTCATGTTCGGGGGACTGCGCTGATGGGCGGCAACTGGGTGCTCTCGGCGCTGCTGGTCCTGCCTGTCGTCGGGGCGATCCTGATCGCCTTGCTGCGCGGCGACTCGAAGGAGACCGTGCAGAACGCGCGCTACATCGCGTTCTGGACGACGGCGATCACGTTCCTCGTCAGTCTCTACGCCTGGCATGAGTTCGATCCCGCCAAGCCCGGCTTCCAGCTGGTCGAGCAATCGAACTGGTTCTCCACCATCATTCTTTATAAGCTAGGCGTCGACGGCGTTTCCTTTCCGTTCGTGCTGCTGACGACGTTCCTGATGCCGATCTGCATCCTGGCGTCCTGGCGCTCGATCACGGTGCGCGTCAAAGCCTACATGATCTGCTTCCTCATCCTCGAGACGCTGATGATTGGTGTCTTCGAGGCGCTCGATATTCTGCTGTTCTACGTGTTCTTCGAAGGCGGCCTGATCCCGATGTTCATCATCATCGGCGTCTGGGGTCACAAGCGGCGCGTCTACGCGGCCTTCAAGTTCTTCCTCTACACGTTGGCGGGCTCGCTGTTGATGCTGCTCGGCATCATGGCGATGTACTGGACCGCGCACACCACGGACATCGAGGTGCTGCTGCGGACGCCGTTTGCGGCCAACATGCAGATCTGGTTGTTCCTGGCCTTCTTCGCCTCCTTCGCGGTGAAGATGCCGATGTGGCCGGTGCACACCTGGTTGCCGGACGCGCACGTCGAGGCGCCGACCGCCGGCTCCGTAATCCTCGCCGGCGTTCTCCTGAAGATGGGCGGCTACGGTTTCATCCGTTTCTCACTGCCGATGTTCCCCGACGCCAGCGCCTATTTCGCGCCGCTGATGTATGCGCTGTCGGTCATCGCGATCATCTACACCTCGCTGGTCGCGCTGGTTCAGGAAGACATCAAGAAGCTGATCGCCTATTCCTCGGTCGCGCACATGGGCTTTGTCACCATGGGCATTTTCGCGGCCAACACGCAGGGCGTGCAGGGCGCGGTGTTCCAAATGGTGAGCCACGGGCTGGTCTCCAGTGCGCTGTTCCTCTGTGTCGGCGTCGTCTACGATCGGCTGCATACGCGCGAGATTGCGGCCTATGGCGGCCTGGTCAACCGCATGCCGCGCTACGCCGTGGTGATGATGGTGTTCACCATGGCCAATGTCGGATTGCCGGGGACGTCGGGCTTCATCGGCGAATTCCTGACGCTGATTGGCGTGTTCCAGACCAACACCTGGGTCGCGCTGCTGGCGACCACCGGCGTCATCCTGTCGGCCGCCTACGCGCTCTATCTCTATCGTCGCGTGCAGTTCGGCGAGCTGGATAAGCCGGCGTTGCTGACCCTCACCGATCTGACCTTCCGCGAGCAACTCTGTCTCGTTCCGCTACTGTTGCTGACGATCTATTACGGCGTGCATCCGCAGCCGATCCTCGACATGAGCGCGGCTTCGGTCGAGCAAGTGTTGCAGGGCGTCCGGCATGCGGCGGCGGCGACGACGGCGGGGCTCTGACCGTTCGATTTTGAGGCGAAAGATATGGACGTCACCGCGTTTTCCCTGCCCGTCGTGCTGCCGGAGTTTATTCTGTCGGTAGGCGTGCTGGCGCTGATCCTGGTCGGCGCGCTGCGCGGCGACAAATCCGTTTGGTTGGTCACCGAGATCGCCGTGGCGCTGCTGGGCGTGGCGTTGATCTTCGTCGTCTTCGACAAGAAGATCGAGGGCGTCACGTTCTACGGCGCCTTCATCAGCGATACGTTTGCGCGCTTCATGAAGGCGCTGGCGCTTATTGGATCTTTGATCGCGCTGCTGCTGTCACTGGATTTCCTGAAAACGCACAAGTTCGGCGGCTTCGAATTTCCGGTGTTGTTGCTGCTGTCGACGATCGGCATGCTGATGCTGATCTCCGCCAACGATTTCATCGCGCTCTATCTCGGGCTCGAACTGATGAGCCTGGCGCTCTATGTCATCGCGGCCTACCGCCGCGACGATTTGCGCGCTTCCGAGGCGGGCCTCAAATATTTCGTGCTCGGCGCCTTGTCCTCGGGAATCCTGCTCTACGGCATCTCGCTGATGTACGGCTTCTCGGGCACGGTGTCGTTCAAGGCGGTCGCAATCGCGCTGGGAGGCCACGCGCCGATCGGCGTCGTATTCGGGCTCGTGTTCGTCATAGCCGGGCTCGCCTTCAAGATTTCCGCCGTGCCGTTCCATATGTGGACGCCGGACGTCTACCAAGGCGCGCCAACGCCGGTCACGGCGTTCTTCGCCTCCGCGGTGAAGATGGCCTCGATGGCGGTGCTGGCGCGCGTGCTGGTCACCGCATTTCCCGGCATCGCCGTGGAATGGCGGCAGATCATCACTTTCGTCTCGATCGCCTCGATGGCGCTCGGCGCCTTCGCGGCGATCGGGCAGACCAACTTCAAACGCCTGATGGCCTATTCCTCGATCGGCCATATGGGCTTCGCGCTGGTCGGGCTGGCGGCGGGCACCATGGAGGGCATCCAGGGCGTCGCGGTCTATATGGCGATCTATCTGGTGATGACGCTCGGGACCTTCGCCGCCATTCTCTCGATGCGCCGCGGCGGCGAATATGTTGAGACGATCGAGGATCTCGCGGGGCTCTCGCGCACCAATCCGATGATGGCGTTCTTCCTGGCGGCGATGATGTTTTCGCTGGCGGGCATTCCCCCGCTCGCCGGCTTCTTCGCGAAATTCTATGTGTTCGCCGCGGCCGATCAACTCCGGCCTTTACGGGCTCGCCGTCGTCGGCGTGCTCCTGAGCGCGGTCAGCGCGTTATTATTATCTGCGCATCGTCAAGATCATGTATTTCGACGAAGCGGCGAGCCCGTTCGACGCGCCGCAGACCGCGACCCGCATCGTGCTGGCGCTTGCCGCCGCGCTGGTCATCTTCGACGCTTTCGCGCCGGCGCCGCTGACCAACGCTGCGCTGGCTGCGGCCAAGTCTCTGTTCTGAGGCGCGCGGTTTGATTGACGCGGCGGCGGCCGCCCCGCGACGGTTCACCATCCAGGGTTGGCGCGTCGAGCGCTACGATGTGCTCGACAGCACGAGCGAGGAGGCGCGGCGGCGGGCGCTCGCGGGCGATGCCGGAAAACTCTGGATTCTCGCGGATCAGCAGACGGCGGGGCGCGGCCGGCGCGGGCGCGACTGGCGCTCGCCGGTCGGGAATTTCCATGGCAGCGCGCTGCTGATCGGACCCTGCGAAGTCGAGTTCGCGCCGCAGATCGGCTTCGTTGCGGGCGTCGCTGTACATGCGGCGGTCAGCGATCTCGGCGCGCGCGACGTCAAGCTGAAATGGCCGAACGATCTCGTCGCCAGCGGCGCCAAGCTCGCGGGAATCTTGCTTGAAGGTTGGAGCGGCGGCCAGGGCCGCTTCGCCATCGCGGTGGGAATTGGCGTCAATCTCGCCATGCACCCCGACGATTTGCCCTATCCCGCGACGCATCTGAGCGAACGCATCGGCCGACCCGTGGCTTTGCGGGAATGCCTCGAGCGGCTCGCGCAACGCTTCGATGAGGCGCTCGAGGTTTTTGCTCGCGGGCGGGGTTTCGCTGCGATCCGCGAGCGCTGGCTTCAGCAGGCCGCGGGACTAGGGCAACCCATGCGGGCGACCACGCCCTCCGGCGTGCGCGAAGGCCTGTTCGAAGGGCTCGACGACCGCGGTCGTTTGCTTTTACGCCGCGGGGACGCAATAGAGACGATCGAATCCGCTGACATCGCCCTGCTGGGGACGACGGCCGAAGGGCCGGCGCCGACGAAAGTTTGACCGCGTGACGCAAGACGACGCCCAACTCGTGTTCGTAGCCCTCGGCGGCTTGCGCGAGATCGGGATGAACTGCGCTCTCTATGGCTTCGGGCCGGCGAGGCGCCGCAAATGGCTGATGGTTGATCTCGGGCTTGCCTTCGCCGGCGACGAGGCGCCGGGGGTCGATCTGGTGATGCCTGACCTTTCATTCGTCGAGAAGATCAAGTCCGATCTCGTCGGCATCATCATCACCCACGCGCATGAGGATCACATCGGCGCGCTCGCCGAGCTGTGGCCGAGCCTCGGCGCGCCGGTCTATATGACCCGCTTCGCCGCGGGCCTCGCCGAGGCGCGCCGGCTCGGCGAGCCAGGCGCGCCAAAGATCCCGATCCGCATCGTCGCCATCGGCGCGCATGTGGAAATGGGCCCCTTCGACGTCGAGTTCATCTCCGTCGCCCACTCGATTCCAGAGAGCACGGCGCTGGCCATTCGGACGCCGGTCGGGCTTGTTCTGCATACCGGTGATTGGAAGATCGACGCGACGCCCGGCGTTGGCGGAATGACTGACGAGGCGCGGCTGCGCGCGCTGGGCGACGAAGGCATACTGGCGCTGGTCTGCGACTCCACCAACGTCGTTCGCGAGGGCGAGAGCCCGTCGGAGGCCGATGTCGCGAAGACGCTGCGCGAAGTGGTGGCGAGCGCCAAGGGCCGTGTCGTCGTGACGACCTTCGCCTCCAATGTGGCGCGTCTGCGCTCGGCGGCCGAGGCCGGGTTGGCGGCGGGCAGGCAGGTGCTGGTGATGGGGCGGGCGATGGAGCGCGTCATCGCGGTCGCCCGCGAGTGCGGTTTTCTGCAGGGGCTGCCGCCATTCCTGGGGCCGGACCCGTTCGACCGGCTGCCCCGGGATAAAGTGCTGGCGCTGGCGACAGGCAGCCAGGGCGAGCCGCGCGCGGCGCTCGCGCGCATGGCGGAGGATCAACATTCCAGCGCTACGCTATCGCCGGGCGACCGGGTGATCTTCTCCTCACGTACGATCCCCGGCAATGAAAAGGCCGTGGGCAAGGTGATCAACGGGCTGGTCGAGCAGGACGTCGAAGTCATCACCGATCGCACGCATCTGATCCACGTTTCCGGCCATCCCCGCCGCGCGGAAATGGTGCGGATGTATGATTGGACGCGGCCGAAGATCGCGATTCCCGCCCATGGCGAGCCGCTGCATTTGAGCGTGCACATCGAGTTCGCCAAAGCGCGCGGCGTCAAGGAAGTCGTCCGCGCCTTGGACGGCGACGTGGTGGCGATCGAGGAGGGCCGGGCGGGGCTGATCGACCGTGTTGCGATCGGCCGACGTTACAAGGATGGCGACATCCTGTTGCCGGCCGGCGCCGAGTGCGTCGGCGAGCGGCGGCGCCTCGCGGTTTCTGGCGTGGTCTCGATTGCGCTGGCGATCTCCGACAAGGGCGATCTCGTTGGCGATCCCGACGTGATGATCGCAGGGCTGCCGCAACAGACGCGCGACGGCGCCGGCTTCGATGCGATCGTCGATGCGGCGATATTCGAGACGGTGGAGAACCTGCCGCGCGCAAAACGCCGCGACACGGATTTTGTATCAGGCGCCGTCGAGCGGGCGGTGCGCAACTCCATCAATTCGGTCTGGGGCAAGCGGCCGACCGTTCATGTGCTCGTGGTCGAGGTGTGAGGCGAACATGATCGGCCGGTTGAACCATGTCGCGCTGGCGACGCCGGATTTGGACAAAGCGGCCAAGCTCTATCGCGAAAGCCTCGGCGCAAACGTGTCCACGCCGCTGCCGCTGCCGGAGCATGGCGTGACGGTGGTGTTCGTCGAGGCGTCAAACACGAAGATCGAACTGTTGCAGCCGCTCGGCGAGAACTCGCCGATCGCCAAGTTCCTGGAGAAGAACCCGGATGGCGGCATGCACCATATTTGTTTCGAGGTCGACGACATTGTTGCAGCGCGCGATACGCTGAAAGCGACCGGCGCGCGCGTGCTTGGCGACGGCGCGCCGAGGATTGGGGCGCACGGGAAGCCGGTGCTATTCCTGCATCCGAAGGATTTTCAAGGGACATTGATTGAAATTGAGCAGGCTTGAGGGAGAGCGTTCAGCAATCCGTCATTGCGAGCGAAGCGAAGCCATCCAGCCTACGGGCGCAACGTCCGGCGCCGGACTGTCCGCCGAGCGTTCGGTTCAACGGGTTCAACCTACAACCGTCCGCGGATGAGGAGACATCGTCATTGCGAGGAGCGAAGCGACGCGGCAATCCATGCCGCCCCCGTAGCGTCACTATCCGGCACATCGTCGATCACACGCTGGATTGCTTCGCTTCGCTCGCAATGACGGTAAGCATGAGTTACCCCTGATCTCTCATCTCTCACGCTGCCGCCGCTCTCACCTTGACCAGCGCCGAAAGCAGGTCTTCCTCCCACATCGGCCGACCAAACAAAAAGCCCTGCGCGAGCCGGCATCCGCTGCGACGCAGGAATTCGGCCTGCGCCTCCGTCTCCACGCCCTCGGCCAGCACCTCGACATCGAGCGAATGGCCGAGGCGGATGACGCTGGCGGCGATCTCCATACCTGTCGCATCGAACGGCACATCGATGATGAACGCTCGGTCGAGCTTCAACCTGTCGATCGAAAAGTTCTTGAGATAGGCCAGCGAGGAATGACCGGTCCCGAAATCGTCGACGGCGACCCGAAGGCCCAGCGCGCGCAATTGCGCGAGCTTGGCCGGGGCGTCCTTCTGGGCCATCAGCACGCTTTCGGTGATCTCGATTTCAACCTTGTTGGTGGGCAATCCACATTCGTCGAGGATGCCAACGATCCGGTCGCAGAAGTCGGGACGCTCGAACTGGCGCGGCGAGATATTCACTGACAGCACGTCGAGTTCGCAGCCGGCGTCGAGCCAGCTCTTCATGCGCTGCGCGGCGCGGCGTAGCACCCACTCGCCGATCGGCACGATCAATCCGGTTTTCTCCGCGAGTGGAATGAACTTGCCGGGCGGCGTCAGCCCTTCCGGCGCGCGCCAGCGCACCAAAGCCTCGACACCAAATATTCGCCCGCTGTTCAATTCAACCAGTGGCTGAAACTGCAGGTCGAGTTCGTCGCGCTCAAGCGCCCGCCTCAGCCCGATCTCGAGCTCCAGCCGCTCGCGCGCTTCTGACATGTGGCGAGGCTCGTAGAAGCGCACGCCGCCGCCGAGTTCCTTCGCGACATAGAGCGCGGACTCGGCCTGCTGCATCAGCGCATCAGCATCGAACTCGCCGTGATCGAACCAGGTCACGCCGATATCGACGCCGCTATAAGCCTTGGCGCCGTTGGCGAATTCGAATGGCGCCGCCATTTCTCGCATCAATTCGCGTGCGAAAGCCTGCGCCTCCTCTCGGCTCTCGCAGGACTGACGAAGGATCGCGAATTCGTCGGCGGCGATGCGCGCCAGCATATCCTTGGCGCCGAGCTTTTGCTGAAAGCGCTTGGCCGTCCGTGCAAACAACTCGTCGCCGGCGAGATGGCCGAGGCTCTCGACGATCGAGCGAAAACGGTCGAGTTCGACATGCAGCAACACCGCGCCGCCGCCGCGCTCTCCGAGCTCGGCAATCGCGCTTTCGATCCGGCGGCGCAGCGAAAGCCGGTTGGGTAGCGCGGTCTCGGCGTCGTGATGAGCGAGAAAATCGAGTCGGGCGCGGGAGCGTTTGTATTCGCCAATGTCGGAGTAGAGGGCGACATAACCGGAGGGTTGACCATAGTCGTCGCGAACCACACTGATCGTCGCCCAAAACGGCGCAACGGCGCCATCCTTTCGGCGGTTCCATATCTCGCCGCGCCAGAGATCCGCGCTCTGCAGATCGTCGTACATCTGTTGAAAGAAGCCGAAGTCGTGACGGCCCGAGCGCAAAAGCCCGACCTTGCGGCCCTTGACCTCCTCGCTGCGGTAGCCGGTCAAGGCTTCGAAGGCGGGATTGACGGTTTCGATCCGACCGGAAAAATCGGCGACGAGGATGCCTTCGTGGGTGTTGGCGAACACCGTGGAAGAGCGGCGCAGTTCGGCCTCGTGACGTTTGCGCAGTGTAATGTCCTGGTGCGTGCCGACGAGGCGCACCATGCGATGGTGTTCATCGAAGACCGGAAAACCGCGCGAGTGGATGTCGAGCCATCGCCCGTCCTTATGACGAAGCTTGATCTCGAGCTCATATGTCTCGATTTCCCGCGCTTCCAGCCGCCTTATCTGTTCGCTCACCGCTTCGGTGACGCCGGGCGCTGCGAGCGGCAGCCAGGAGTCCAACTCGTCGCCGAGTTCGTTCTCCGCGTAACCCAGCATCGATTTCCAGCGCGGCGACAAATAAGTCTTGTTCTCGGTGACGCGCCAATCGAACAGGCCTTCGTTGGCGCCCTTCATGGCGAGCCGGAACCGCTCCTCGCTTTCGCGCAGCGCCAGTTCAGAGGATCTGCGGCCCGTGACGTCCTCGATCATCAGCAGCACGATCGGCGGGGCGCCAATCAGTTTGGCCGTGGTCCATGCCGAGAACGACGATCCGTTCTTCATCCGATAGACGCGGTCGGCGCTGTAGCCGCGCGCCTCGCCGAGTTTCAGCGAGTCCAGATCCGCCACAAAGGCCTGGCGGCTGTCGTCGTGAAGCAGGATCCGTTTGTCGAGGCCGATAAGCTCGTCAGGGGCGTAGCCAAAGAGCGCGCAGAACATTGCATTGGCGCGAAGCAGCCGTCCATCGAGGCTGACATGCGCAAGGCCGACGCCGGCCTCCTCGAATGTCGCGGCAAATTCTGTTGGCGCGTACGGCGTCGCTCTGACAGCGCGCGCGGCTGCGGGAGGCGCGACCCGCCTTTTCATTCGCGACAACAGAGAAGAAAAACCCATATGAGCGCGCAATCGCCTTCCGGAATCGGCCGGTCGCGTTGCCTGTTGTCGACAACGCAGCCTGGGATCGGGGGGTGAATCGGCTCAGAGGCCAGACCGGTCGAACGGCGTCATGCCTCGAACGTTTGTGAAAACGTCCGTCGCTCGTCGATTTCTTATAGCCGCGCGAAATTTCCTGAATGTTAATGGGCCGATATAGACACCCCCTCTGGGGCTTTGCGAACACGCATAAATGCGCGAGAGGGGCGCATGCGGGTGAGTTTCGATGGCGGGGCCCTGAATGAACGCGGTGTCGCGGTCGCGTTGTACGACTACGCCTATCACGCGCGCCGGCAACTCGGGGTCGAACCGATCGTGCTGCATGACGCGAGCGCCCCGGTGGACGCCGATCAGGTCGCGCGTTTCGCCGCCGCCTTCCCGACGCGGGCCTATTGCAGCGCCGACGAACGGCGCGGGCTTATCGAGGATGAACGCATCGACGTCGCCTACGCGCTGAAGACGACACGGCCGCGCTATCCGACATTCCCGGGGCGGCGCACGGCCATCCACGAGGTGTTCCGCTTCTTCGATCCGCATGGGGACGCCTACGCCTACATCTCCCCTTGGCTCGCCGAGGCCGCCGCCGCGGGCCGCTATCCCGCCGTGCCGCATATCGTCGATCCCCCGCCGCCCCAGGGGGATCTGCGGGCGGAGTACGGGGTGCCTCGGGAGGCCGTGGTGGTGGGTCGCCATGGCGGCCCGGATCAGTTGAACGCGCCGTTCATCCCGGCGGCGATCGAGGCCGCGCTGGCGGCGAGGCCCGACCTCTGGGTGATGTTGCTCAATACCGCGCGGTTCTCGAACCACGAACGCATCGTCCACGTCCCCCGGCTGCCCGATCGAAGGGGGGTGGCCGACTTCGTCGCCAGTTGCGACGTCGGGCTCAATGCGCGGCGCGGCGGCGAAGCGTTCGGGCTGGCGATCGCGGAGTTTCTTGCGCAGGACAAGCCGGTGTTGGTGTGGGAAGGCGGCCGCGACCGCCACCATCTCGCGCTGGTCGACGATCCAGAATATCGCTTCCGCACAGGTGGGGATCTCGTGCGCGCGCTTACACGCTTCGAGCCTCGACCGGGCGCGGGGCGCTGGCGGGCGCGCGTTGCGCGCTTCGCGCCCGAGCCGGTGATGCAGACATTCGCACGTGTGTTCCTTGAGGGCGGACCACAGCCAAGACCTCGGCTGCCGATTGGCTTTCGCCTGTTGGCGCGGGCGAAAGAGCGCGCGCAGCGGTGGCGCGACGCCCGCTGGATGCGGAGTTAGCGCCGGGCTGAAGCGTTACTATGTGCGAAGTGGCGATCAGGCGCCTTGCGGAGCGTCGGCCTCCAGGCCGACGTTGGGGTTGAAACGTAAGCCGGCTGAGCGGCGCCCAAAAAGGTCGGCGTGGACGCCGACCCTCCGCCTGGCTCGCAGGACTATCCAATCGAACTCTCTAGAAACCCGGATGGCTTGAGAGGAACGCTTGTTCCTCGCCGGTGCTGCGCCGTCCGAGCGCGGCATTTCGGTGTGGAAATCGCGCAAATCGCGCAATGATCTCTCGGTGCTCGCGGGCGTAACCGGCATCTTCCGGGTCGAGCGATGCAAACAGCGCGACCGATTGGTCCTGAACCGCAATCGCTTCGCTATGCATATAGGGCATGTACAAGAACCGTCTTTGCTCCGGTTCGATCGCGGCGTCGAAACCGATTGCAACGCCGGATTGGGCGAGCCTCAGAGCGGCGGCGTCGCTTTCGTAAGCGCGCGCCGACCCGCGAAACAAGTGGCGCGGCAACTGATCCAACACGATCACCAGCGCAACCAAGCCGCGCGGTGTTTGCTCCCAATCGCTCAGCCGGCCTTGCCGGGCAGCATCGTAGACGTCGGCGAAGCCTCGACGAAGGCTTTCGTCGAAGGCCTCGTCGCGCTCAAACCAATGCGTACGCGCGTCGTCTGAGAACCAAAAGGTCAAGACATCTTCGGGCGTCATAGGCGGTCGCGCTAAGGCATAAAATGGCCCGCGCCAAGGTCGGCCCCAGGCGGGCGAGCGTCCTTCGTCTGCGCAAACTTATAGCTTTTCAAGCCGAGCCAACCCCTTAAGGCTAGCTTGACAAAGCCTAAAAAGGCGGCAAATCCATTATGATCATCGTGCGGAAGTAAACCACGCGCGCGGGGATCAAGCGGGGGGAGATGAGCCAAACCGAGTCAATGCGGTTGGCGCGTTTCGTGCTTCAGCGGTCCGAGACCAAGAGGGGGCGGTCGCGGCATGGATAATTTTATTCAGCAGCTCATCAATGGGCTGACGCTGGGCTCTATTTATGGGCTCATCGCCATCGGCTACACGATGGTCTTCGGCATCATCGGCATGGTCAACTTCGCCCACGGCGACGTTTTCATGTTGTCGGCGTTCATCGCCATGATCGTCTTCCTGCTGCTGACCAAGACGCTCGGCCTCGGCTTCATTCCCTTGGCGCTCGTCGTCGTGCTGATCGCCGGCATGGCGCTCACTTCGGTCTGGAACTGGACGATCGAACGGCTGGCCTATCGGCCGTTGCGCGGCTCGTTCCGGCTGGCGCCGCTCATCTCGGCCATCGGCATGTCGATCTTTCTCTCGAACTTCGTCCAGGTCGTGCAGGGTCCGCGCAACAAGCCGATCGCGCCGATGTTTGCTGAACTCGTCAACATCACCTGGGGCGATCACTCCGTTCAGGTGCAGTACCGGCAGATCGTCATCGTCGTGGTGACCGCGGTGTTGCTGGGCGTGTTCTGGTATTTGGTCCAGCGCACCAACCTCGGCCGCGCTCAACGCGCCTGCGAGCAGGACCGCAAGATGGCGGCGCTGATCGGCGTCGACGTAGACCGCACCATCTCGATCACCTTTATCATCGGCGCCGCGCTCGCCGCCGTCGCCGGCGCCATGTATGTGCTGCAATACGGGGTGGTGAATTTCGCCGACGGTTTCTTGCCGGGCGTCAAGGCATTCACCGCGGCCGTGCTCGGCGGCATCGGCTCGTTGCCCGGCGCGGTGATAGGCGGTTTGATGATTGGTCTCATCGAGACGCTCTGGCAGATGATCCCGACCGAAGGCGTGCCTGAGTACAAGGACGTGGCGGCGTTTTCGATCCTGGCGATCACGCTCATCTTCATGCCCTCGGGACTTCTTGGTCGCCCCGAAATCGAGAAGGTGTGACGATGGCCACCGCTGCCGCAGAAGAAAGAGGCTTCGGCTACGCGTTGCGAGAGGCGGTGATCGCCGCGCTGATCACGCTCGCGCTGTGCACGCCGATCATCATGTTCCGGACCAACTCGGATCCGAACGACGGCACACTGCAACTGAACTTCCGGCCGATCGCGGTGCTGGTGTTCATGGCGCTGGCGTTCGTCGGCCGGCTCCTCGTCATATCGATCGGCCTGCGCCCGGCGCGGCAGAAAGCCATTCCCAACGTCGGCGCGCCGACCGGTTTTCGCGCCTTCGTCGGCCACGTGATTGCTCCGATCGGCTTGCTTTTTCTGCTGGTCTATCCCGCCGTCGTGGTGTGGTGGCTCGGCGCCGGCGGCGCGCTGAAATGGATCGATAGCTACGGCATCCAAATCCTGATCTATGTGATGCTGGGCTGGGGTCTCAACATCGTCGTCGGCCTCGCGGGCCTGCTAGACCTCGGATACGTCGCCTTCTATGCGGTCGGCGCCTACGCCTACACGCTGCTCGCCACCACCTTTGGACTGTCGTTCTGGATCTGCTTGCCGATCGCCGGGATCCTGGCGGCGTGTTGGGGCATGATCCTCGGCTTTCCGGTGCTGCGTTTGCGCGGCGATTATCTGGCGATCGTCACGCTCGCCTTCGGAGAGATCATCCGCACCATTCTCATCAACTGGACGGCGTTTTCCGGCGGCTCGGCGGGTATCAGTTCGATCCCGAAGATCACCTTCTTCGGCCTGCGTTTCGTCGACTCCGACGACGGTTTCGACAACTTCTTCGGCCTCGAATATTCGCCGATTCACGGCAAGCTGTTTCTTTACTACGTAATCCTCGCGTTGGCGCTGATCACCAATTTCGTCACGCTGCGCCTGCGGCGGCTGCCGATCGGGCGCGCCTGGGAAGCGCTGCGCGAAGACGAAATCGCCTGCCGCTCGTTGGGGCTCAACACCACCAACACCAAGCTTACCGCCTTCGCACTCGGCGCCTTCTTCGCCGGGCTCGCTGGCTCCTTCTTCGCGGTGCGCCAAGGTTTTGTCTCGCCGGAGAGCTTCACCTTCGATGAATCGGCGACGATCCTCGCGATCGTCGTGCTCGGCGGCATGGGTTCGCAGATCGGTGTCGCGCTGGCGGCGGTGTTCCTGATCGGCGGCTTCGAACTGTTGCGCGAACTTGGCTTCCTGAAAGATCTGATGGCGACCTATTTTGGCATGGATGATTTCGATCCGACGCAATATCGTGGGCTGCTGTTTGGTCTAGCGATGGTTGTCATGATGGTGGTCAGGCCGCGCGGGTTCGTTTCGACGCGCTCTCCATCGATCTTTCTCGAACGGCGCACGGCGGTTTCCGGCGATCTCGTCAAAGAGGGGCACGGCTGATGCGCTGGAAAAGCGATCCCCTGCTCGTCGTCGAAAATCTGACGATGCGCTTCGGCGGCCTGGTGGCCGTCAACAAACTGTCGTTCGCGGTCGGGCGCCACGATATCACTGCGCTGATTGGGCCAAACGGCGCCGGCAAAACCACGGTGTTCAACTGCGTGACCGGCTTCTACAAGCCGACCGAGGGTCGGCTCGCGCTCTCGCGCCCCGGCGCCGCGAACCTGCAGGACATCGAGGCGCTGACCCGCTCGTCGGCGCGAAGCTCGAAGATGGGGGACAGCGAGCTGTTTCTGCTCGAGCGCATGCCCGGCCATCTGATCGCGCGCGACGCCAAGGTCGCGCGCACTTTCCAGAACATCCGTCTGTTTCAGGGCATGACGGTGCTGGAAAACATCATGGTCGCGCATCATACGCTGCTGATGCGCGCGAGCGGCTGGACCGTGCTCGGCCTGCTCGGCGCGCCGCACTATCGCGCCACCGAAGCTTGGGCGATCGACCGCGCCAAATATTGGCTCGACAAGATCGGCCTGCTCGATCGCGCCGATGATCCCGCCGGCGAATTGCCCTACGGCGCGCAGCGTCGATTGGAGATCGCGCGGGCGATGTGCACCGACCCCACGCTGCTATGTCTGGACGAGCCGGCGGCGGGCCTCAATCCGCGCGAGTCGCTGCAGCTCAACACGCTGCTCAACTCGATCCGCGACGAGCACGGCGTTTCGATCCTGTTGATTGAGCATGACATGTCGGTGGTGATGCAGATTTCCGATCACGTCGTGGTGCTCGACTATGGGACGAAGATCTCCGACGGCACGCCGGTCGAAGTGCGCAACGATCCGAAGGTGATCGCCGCCTATCTCGGCGTCGCCAACTCTGAAGAGCTTGCCGAGGTCGAGGCGGAGATCCACGCATGAACGCGCTCGCCGCCAACTCCCCGACAGCCGTCGCCGCGACCCGCAAACCGATGCTGCAATTGCGCGGGGTCGAGACTTTCTATGGCAAGATCCAGGCGCTGAAGGGCATCGACCTCGACGTCAACGAAGGCGAGATCGTTACGCTGATTGGCGCCAACGGCGCTGGCAAGTCGACGACGATGATGACGATCTTCGGCACGCCACGCGCCCGCAAAGGGACCATCACCTTCGCGGGTCAGGAGATCACAGGGCTCGCGCCGCATCATGATCGCGCGCATGTCGATCGCGCAATCGCCGGAAGGGCGGCGCATCTTTCCGCGCATGACGGTCTACGAAAACCTGCAGATGGGCGCCTCGATCGACGGGTTCGCGCATTTCGATGAGGATCTCGAGAAGGCCTACAAAATGTTTCCGCGGCTGAAGGAGCGCGCGCAGCAACGCGGCGGCACGCTCTCCGGCGGCGAACAGCAGATGCTGGCGATCGCGCGCGCGCTGATGAGCCGGCCGAAGCTGTTGCTGCTCGACGAGCCGTCGCTCGGCCTGGCGCCGCTGATCGTTAAACTGATTTTCGGGGCGATCGCCGAACTCAATCGCACCGAGGGCCTGTCGGTGTTTCTGGTCGAGCAGAACGCGTTCCACGCATTGAAGCTCGCGCATCGCGGCTACGTCATGGTCAACGGCGCCATCACAATGAGCGGGACGGGCGCGGAGTTGCTCGCCAGACCCGAGGTCCGCGCTGCTTATCTCGAAGGGGGCCATTGATGGGCTGGTTGTACGCGCAGACCGGCGGCGGCCTGCTGGCGTTTGGCGTGCTGACTGGCCTTGGCTTTCTCGCGAGCTTGGCGACGGGACGTTCGTTTGCAACGTCATGGAGCCCGCTGTGGCTCATCATTCCCGCGATGCTGGCGCTCGCAGCGGCCGTGCATTTTCTGCATTACGCGCTGTTTCAGGAAGATCTGAGCAGCGTCTACTACTTTGGAGTGACGTTTCTGGTGCTGCTGTTCGGCGCCGCGCTTGGCTATCGTTCGAAGCGCGCCAACCAGATGGGCACCCAATATCGCTGGCTGTTCCACGCCGAGGGAATGTTCTGGAGCGAGCGCAACGCGAATTAGCCTTGAGGTAGCAAAAAATCCTGCTTTTGCAGGGCCGGACCCGTGACTCTGGCTTGAAAACACTTTAACCCCGCGCTCAGCGGCGGGACCATCCGCCCGGACGCGAGCCCCGCGTTCGTTGTTAACCTAGGGAGTTGATGCTGATGAAGAAAATTGGGTTGTCGGGCGTATTGCTCGCAGCCGGCCTCGCCTACGCAGGCGCGGCTTCGGCGGACGTCAAAATGGGCGTCGCAGGTCCGGTCACCGGTCCGAACGCCTCGTTCGGCGCGCAGTTGACGCAGGGCGTCGGGCAGGCGGCGGAGGACTTCAACAAGTCCGGCGGCATCCTCGGCCAGAAGATTTCGGTTGAGACCGGCGATGACGTTTCCGATCCGAAACAGGGCGTCTCGGTTGCTAACAAGTTCGTCGGCGACGGCGTCAAGTTCGTGGTTGGCCACTTCAACTCGGGCGTCACCATCCCCGCCTCTGAGGTTTATTCGGACAACGGCGTATTGTTCATCACCCCCTCGGCGACCAACCCGAAGATCACGGACCGCAAACTGTGGGACGCATTCCGCACCTGCGGCCGCGACGACCAGCAGGGCAAGCTGTGGGCTGATCTCGCGCTCGGCAAGCTGAAGGACAAGAAGATCGCGATCATCCACGACAAGACCCCCTACGGCAAAGGCCTCGCCGACGCCGCCAAGGGCTTCATGAACGCTGGCGGCAAGACCGAAGTGCTCTACGAAGGCGTCAACACCGGTGAGAAGGACTATTCGGCGATCGTCTCGAAGATCAAGGCGTCAGGCGCCGATTATCTGATGTGGGGCGGCCTGCACACCGAGGGCGGTTTGATCATTCGCCAGATGCGCGACCAGGGTCTGAAGACCGTGATGATCTCCGGCGACGGCATCACCGACGACGAGTTCTCGCAGATCGGCGGCCCCGGCGTCGAAGGCACGCTGATGTCGTTCGGCCCCGAGCCGCGCAACAATCCGAATGCGAAGGACGTGATCGCCGAGTTCAAGGCGAAGGGCTTTGATCCGCAGGGCTACACGCTCTACTCGTATGCGGCGATGCAGATCCTCAAGGCTTCGGCCGAGGCGACCAAGTCGCTCGATACGAAGAAGATGGCCGCCTACATGCACCAGGGCAAGCCGTTCCACACCGTGCTCGGCGACATCTCCTATGACGCCAAGGGCGACCGCACCAACGTCGACTATGTTTGGTACGTCTGGGAAAAGGGCGCCGACGGCAAGATCACCTATCATCAGCAGCAGTAATTGCTGCGGGCCTTCGAGGCCTGCTCAATCAAGGAAGCCCGCCGGTTCCGGCGGGCTTTTTTGTTTGGAGGTTTGGCGCGGCAGTGTAATCGAAGGCGCCGCGCCTGTAGCCGCGATCTCCAGATCGCCGCGATTCCAGATCGGCTGTAGCCGCGATCTCCAGATCGCGGAGTGGTGAGATCGCGCCTTGCCGGGGAAACGCCGATCACGGGGAACCCGCGATCTGGAGATCGCGGCTACAACTCACGGCGCCTTGCGCAGACCCTCCGCACGCGCTTTGGCGACAAGCATATCCGCGTCTTCCGGCAACAGCAGCCGGGCGCCGACAAGTTCGCGCGCCGCCGTTTCGATGGCGGCGACATAGGTTTGTTTGTCAGGATAGCGCTCTTCCAAAGAAAGCCGCGGGTCGCCCGCCGCCAGCCGCTCCGCGCGCGTCGCCGCGAACGGGATGAAGCTGCCTTGCAGGTTGCAGAGGCCGTTCCCGAACAGATCCTTCCGGTAAAGATTCCAGCCGGTATACGTCCCGATCGGCGCGCGAAGGAACAGCGAGCGCACGCCGCCGATGTCGTTGCCGTCAGCGTCAACTTGCGGGACCAGCACTCCGTAGGACGCGGTCCCGACTCGCGGCGGTTCGCGTAGCACCCCACTGGAATCAGCGGCCCGATAGTCGGGGCCGTAGTCGAGCACATGCAGGTTGTCGAAGGTCCGCTGGTTGGAGACCGCGGGGCGCTCGACGCCGCCGTAGGCATTGGCGGGGATCTCGGGCAACAAAACCCGATCTGGCGCGACCAGTGTTCCGTCGCCGATGCGCGGCGCGACGCTGTCAGGCGGCGCGACGCCGTCGCGCACCCACGCGACAAGCGCGGTCAACAGCGCGCGCATCGTGTAGACTTGCGGGTTCGGATTGGCCTGCTGCTCGCAGTTTCCGAACGGCGCGCGCGTCGGCAAGGGCAGGGCGCCGGGCCGTGTTGCGTGCTGGCCATGATGAAGGTTCTGACCTCCGGGCGGATCGGCGACGTCGCGAGTCCCGAGTGGATCCGTCAGCCCGAGCGACTGCCGGCCCTCCCACATTTCGAGCGCGGTCGCGACGTGGAACAGCTTTGGACACGTATCGGTCGTCGCGGCAGCGGTCGAGGATGCCCTGCGTGCGGCCGGTCAGCGGATCGCTCTGGCGCGCATAGGTGAAAGGGAAATCGTAAGCGGGATAGAGATGATCGACCTGCTCGCCCCAGGCGCGCAACGATTGGCTGAAGCGCACGTTGAGCGGCATCAGTCCGCCGCCAATGTGCGGATAGGCCGCGTCGAATACGCGCTTTCCTGCTTCGTCCCGATTGAAGCCAAGCGCCAGGAAGCTTCGCACCATCCGGCCGCTCTGCGACGTGCCTTCCAGCAGCGCAAGATTGTCTGGCCGATAGACAGGATTGTCGGCGCCGCTCGTCTTGCCGCTTGCGCAGGAAGGCGCCGAGGTCCCGCGTTGCGGCGAAGCCGAGTCCGGCGACGGTCGGGTCCTTGGCGCGATAGATCAGCTCATACGAGCCGGCCGGGCTGGAAACCCTTGGGGTAGCAGATATGCTTGTCGTCCGGCGTTGCGGTTTGCCGGCTTCGCAGAGCGCAAAACTCCAGTCGGCGGTTCGGCGATCGGCTCGCGCGGATCCTGTTCGCGCGCGCGCACGGTGAGCGTCGGCTGAAAGCCGTCCGGCCGGAGGCGGCGTTGTCGAGGCTGCGCGGCGGGATAGGCGTCAAACGTCCCGGCGGGATAGCTGTGCACCTGCCGGCTCGACCAGAGCGGCAGGGTCGGCGTCGGCAACAGCGGCCACGAGCTCGTCCCGTACGATCCCTGTAACGGCGAGCCGTCGGCGTTTTTGGCGACGATCGGAGTGAGGCCGAGATGGCCGAGCTTCGGCGCGACGTCCATTTCCCAACCAAACCAGATGATCGTGTAGCCCTGCCGCATCAACCAGCCGTCGCCGGGAGAGGTGAGGCGCGTTGCGATCGGGAGTCTTTCCCGTCACGCCGTCGTTGAAGGCGCCTATGGCGAGCTTGTTGCCGCGGTTGTTGACCTCGAAGAACAGGATGCGATTGCCGCTTGGCGAGGTCGTGCGGCTTCAGGAATTCGATAGTCGTGGAATAGCGGACGAGGCCTGCCTCGCGAGGCGCAAGCGCGATATCCTGGATGATCGCGTTAGCGGGATCTGAGGGATCGAGCACGCCTTCAACGCGGCCAAGGAGACGGTCGTAGGCGCCGACGGCGCCGAAAGCTCGCGCCGCCGAATGCCGGTTCGCTGGAGAGGATTTCAAGCTTGGTAATCCTCGCCGCTGCGGGCGCAGCGATCAAACAAAGCGCGCATGCGGCGGCCACGGCGAACGGGCGCGACATAGATCTCCTCCCTTTGCGACAGAGCCTGCAGGCTTGGGCGCCGTATACCTTATTTCGATGAGTCGCGGCGGCTGCCCGCGAGACCGCTATGTTTTAAGATTTCTCGCCTGACCGCGCGGGAAGGAGTCCATAAGACCATTTTCTGGTCGACTGCCCTAGACAAAAGCACGCCATTATGCACTAAGTTGATGACTTTGGAGACGGAATGCGAATCGCCATCGTCAGCAGCGGCGCAACCGGTGTGCTCACGGCCGCACATCTTGCGCCGCGCGCCCGCGAACAACAGAGGTCATCGTCATCGAGCCTGAGGAGCATCTCGGCCGCGGGGTCGCGTATTCGACCGACGATCCCCAGCACCTGCTCAACGTTCGCGCTTCAGACATGAGTCCGTTCGGCAACGACGCCGCGCATTTTCTCGATTGGCTGCGGGATCGAAACTCGGCGCGCCCGCTCAACCCTACGGCTTCGTCTCTCGCAAGATCTACGGCGATCATGTCGGCGATCTCGCCGACGAGGCGCTTCAAATGGGCCGCATCGCCATCTCCGGGACACCTGTCTCGAAATGTCCAAGGCGCCTTCATCGGCGCTGCTGCGGCTCGCCTCCGGGGCGACGCTCGGCGCGGACCGGGTCGTGCTGGCGACCGGCCACGACGAGAAACCGCGGATTGCTGGCTCGCCGCTCGCCAGCCTTGGGACCCGACTTCCCTCAGCGGCCTAGGCCCCGAGGCGCCGCTGCTGATCGTCGGCGCGGGCCTGACAATGGTCGACATGGTGCTGTCGCTCGATCGCCGGGGGCACGAAGGGCCGATCACCGCGGTGTCGCGGCGTGGCCTGCTGCCGAGCGCGCACCGGCGAGTCGTCGCCCGTTCGCTCGTGGGCGTCGACATCCCGTTTCGCGCCGAGTTATCGCGCCTGTTGCGCTGGCTGCGGCGTTGGCTGGGCAGTGCGCGGTGGCGGCGCCATTGGCGTTCTGCGATAGACGCGCTGCGCCGCATGCGCAGCGACTTTGGCGCGCCATGACGCCCGAGCAGCGCCGGCGTTTCCTGCGCCACGGGCCGCCTTCTGGGACGTGCATCGCCACCGCATGGCGCCCGAAGCCGAACGCGGCTCGACGCGCTGCGGCGCTCGGGTCGTGTGCGCGTCGTCGCCGGGCGGGTGTTGAACGCCGCCGACCTCGGCGATGGTTTCGGCGACGCTGCGTTTGCGCGGCTCGGCTCGACCCACCTGGATCGAGGTGGCGCGCGTGATCGATAGCACGGGAATGGCGGACGATCCGAGCCGTCTCGCGACCCCTTGATTTGCTCGTTGCTGGCTGGCGGACTCGCCCGGCTCGACCCGCTCGGATCGGTCTCGATGTCGCCGAGGATTTCGCTTGATTGATGCGAGCGGGCACCGTCGCCGCGGATCAAGGTCGTGGGGCGCTGGCCCGCGCCGCGTTCTGGGAGTGCGTCGCCATCCCTGACATTCGTGCGCAAGCGCAAGGGCTCGCAGAGCAGTTGATCGCCGGGTAGCCCTGGCTCGGACGGGGG
>CAWADL010000007.1:0-178052 GCA_963780825.1 uncultured Pseudomonadota bacterium
TTGTGTAAGTTTGATAATTCGTTGTCGGGCGGGCGGTTTCATATCGTGACTTTTGTTTGAGCGAAGGCCTTCGGCGTCATGCCGTTGATGGCTTGATGAGGCCTAAGCTCGTTGTAGTAGATCATGTATTCAAGCAGTTCGTTTTTGAAGTGCTCGAGATCGTCGAAGGTGGCGCCGTCGATGAGGTCGTCGTCGAGGGTGCGCCAGAAGCGTTCGGCCTTGCCGTTGGTCTGAGGTCGGTAAGGCCGTGTGTAGCGGTGCTTGATCTTCAGTTCGGTCAGCATGAACTCGAAGGGATGGTTTTCCGGGTTCTTGCGGGCGGCGAACTCGGCGCCGTTGTCCGACAGCATTTCTGTAAACGCCACGTTGTAGCGCCGCTCCAGGGTGGAGATGATCTTCAGAACCTTGAAGGTGACGGGCAACGCTTTCTTGCCGACGACCGTCTCAGCCCAAGCCAGGCGCGAACACAAATCGATCACCGACACCACGTAGACCGCCTCTTTTTGCGGAGCGAGGAAGATGTCCGGCGGCAGCTGGTGCAAGTCGACGTGGCCCAATTCGCCGACTTTCTCTTTGATAATACGACGCTTTTCTTCAATCATGATGGGCTGGAGACGATTGAGACCGTGACGTCTGAGCACCTGATAGACGGCGCTGGGCGAAGGCGGCGTGTGTTCTTTCTCGCGCAGCGCCGCACAGATGGCGAAGCGATTCTGCCCAGCTTTGCGCTCTTCGACAATCAGCGCCTCCATCGCGGCCGGCGTGCGGCGGGTCTTCCAGCGCGGCCCTCGCTTTTGCGGCAGAAGCGATACATCCGCGCCATCCGTCAGATAGCGGTTGTAATACTTGCGGAATGTCTGCGAGCAAGTGCCGTGGTGTCGGTAAAATTCGCCAACTCTGCGAAATTTCTCAGACCGCTTTTCCTTGACTGCCTCGTATTCGGCAATCAGAAAACGCCACTTCTGAATGTAATTTCGCTCTACCGTTCGATCGAAGCTGTTGTCGCGCATCGCTACCCTCTACCGCGATGCCCGCCCGACAACGAATTATCAAACTTACACAGCAATGACGATTTCGCTATGAGGCGCGGCGCTGTAGCCGCGATCTCCAGATCGCGGTGGTCGTGAGATCGGGCCTTGCCGGGGAAGCGCCGATCACTTGGAAACCGCGGTCTGGAGGCCGCGGCTACAAAATCAACCCTTCAGGGCGCCCTCGAGCATACCCTTGAAGAACAGTTTCTGCGCAAATCCGAACGCCACGATGCCCGGCGTGACGACGATGACATAGACGGCGGCGAGATTGGGCCACGACCATTGCCCCTGGCCGCCTTGCGCGGCGGCGAGCACGACCGGCATCGTGCGTTTCGCTTGGTCGTCGATCAAGGTCACGCCGAGCAGATACTCGCCCCAGGCGGTGACGAAATTGACGATGAAGATGACGACGAGGCCATTGCGCACCATCGGCAGGCCGATCTCCCACAGCGTCCTGAGATGGCCGGCGCCGTCGATGCGCGCGGATTCGATGATCTCGTGCGGCACCAGTTGAAACATGCTGCGCATGATCAGAATGCTGATCACGAGCTGCAAAGTGACATAGGGCAGGATGAGCCCGCTGGTGTTGTTGATCAGGCCCAAGGAAATGCTGGGTTTCGTAGATGCTGATGAGCGAAACCACGCGCACCGGAAAATACAGCGAAACCAACAGCACACACGACCACCGCGCCGACGCCGCGCGGGCGGATGTGGACCAGCGCGTAGCCCGCGAGCACGGCGCAGACGCAGGTGATCAGCACGGTCGCGGCTGTCACATAGATGCTGTTGAACAGATTGACCGGCAGGGTGTCGATCCGCTGAAATACGAAGGTGTAGTGGGTGAAATCGAATTTGCGCGGCCAGAAGTCGCCGCGCATCGCGTCGGGCAGCGACTTCACCGACATGATGAGCACCCAGGCGAGCGGCAGCAGGATGATCAGGTTGAACAAGTTGATGACGAGATGCCGGACGATTCGCGCCGCGGACCCTCGGGCTCGCGGCGGGCTCGGCGCGTCGCTTCTGCATGATCGACGATATCGGCTTCCAGCGACATGGGCCATCAACCTCTCGGCCGGAAAATGCGCATCAGCGCGACCATGACGCACATCATCGCGACCGCGCCGATCATGCCGATCGCGGAGGCGTAGCCCTGCCGCCAGAGGCCCGACTTGAACGCCTGATCGTACATGAAGATCGTCCAGGTGTAGGTCGGCGAGGCGCGATTGAAGCCGCCGAAGATCAGATATTCGTCGATCACCGCCATCGCGGTGCCGAACCGCAAAACTACGAGGATCATCATGATCGGCGCCAGCTGCGGCCGCGTCACGTGCCAGAACACCTGCCATTCCGAGGCGCCATCAATCCGCGCCGCATCGGGAAGATCCTTGGGGATGGCGGCCAGGCCCGCGAGGAAGAAGATCGTGTGATAACCGAGGCCCCACCACACCTCCATCACCGCGATCGACGGCAGCGTCAGCTTGGTGCCGCCGAGCCATTGCGGCGCATTCTGCATGCTGAACAGTCCGAACGTGTCGACCAGCATATGATTGATCGGCCCGCTCTGGTAATTGTACATCCATTTCCAGAGAACGAAGATCAGCGTGCTCGGAATCACCGCGGGGACCAGCAGAATCATGCGATAGATCGTCGCCAGCCATCGGATTGGTCACGCGGTCGATCAGGATGGCGATCAACAGCGGCAGGATGATCGTGCCCGGCAGGAACATGATCGTGAACCAGGCCGCGCGCCCGAGGCCCGCCCACATCAGCGGATCGTTCACCGCCTGAATGTAATTGTCGAAGCCGACCCAATTGGCGGGCTTGTTGGTCAGGAACTGGTAATCCGTGAAACTCAGCCAGAGCACGCGCACGATCGGCCAGACCTGATAGCCGAATGAAAAATAGCAGCGCCGGCAGAGAGGAAAAACCAGCCGCCGAGCGCCGCGCCAAAATCCTGCGAGCTGGCGGCCAAAACCCGTAGCTTCGCGCTCGGGCTCAAGGATCAACGACGATTCCGACATACGAGAACTCGATCGCCTTCAACGAACAATCACGGCCGAGGCCGGCCAAGCGAGGCGCGCGCCGACCGTTACCCCGCGCTCCGGCCGGGGCCCGCCATAACGGGCGCCCGGCGGAGTTCGCGCTACTCGTCTTAGCCCTTCTTCACCTCGGCGTTGACCGGCGTCCATGGCTTTCTGCATGGCGACCTTCGGATCGGCCTCCTCGCCTTTCAGATAGATCTCCCAGATCGGCTTGCCGATCACGAATTGCTGCAGTCCGAACACGTTGTTCTTGATCGCCCTGCGCGCGGTCGAGCTGGCCGCGCACCAGCGAAACGAACGGCGGCATCCAATCCGGCTTGTTAGCGTTCCAATCGGTGTAGATCGAATTGTAGGGCGGCAATTGGCCGGGATGCGCCGTCTTCGTGCCGACGATCGAAGTCCTTCCAGATTTGCTGATCGTGGGTCAGCGCCTTGATGTACTCGGCCGCCTTCTCCTTGTTCTGGCCGTGTTTGAACAGCGCGCAGCCGGTTGTCCAGAACACCGTCGAGCCCTCGCCGCCGGCGTAAGTCGGCAGCGGTCCGAGGTGCAGTAGGGTCGGATCGTCCCAGCTCGCGGCCATGCGCAGCGGCGCGTTGAAGTATTTGAAATAGAGGCCGACGCGCTGCGCCGCGAAGGCGATTTCGTCCGTCGTTCCGTTGACGCCGGCGTCCGAGGAGCCCTCGAGCAGGATGTCGGGATTGACAATGCGCATGATCTGCTTCATCAGCTTGAGCGCCTCGATGGCGGGCTCGCTGGTGAAGTCGAACAGCCCCTCCGGCGTGTAGGCCTTGCTGCGGCGATGGTGTGCGCGATCGGCGCGAGCGAGCGCCAGCCGTGGCAATCGAACGTGGCGCCCCAGGGCGCGGCCTTGGAGTTCGACGATCTTCTTGGCGCCGTTCGAGGAAGTCGTCCCAGGTCTCCGGGGCGGCGTCCGGCAGGCCGGCTTTGGTCGTGATGCCCGAATGCCAACTCGAACCGGCGACGTCGAGCAGGAACGGCCAAGAGTAAAGTTTGCCGTCGACCGTGCATTCCTCGCGGATCGACGGCAGGATATCGTCGAGCACGTCCTTCGGAATGTATTTGTCCCACGGCTCGATGACGTCGGCTTTGATGAGCGCGGACATTTCGACGAAGGGCGTCTGTCCGACATAGACGTCCCAAGTGCTCGTCCCGCTCTTGGCTTCAGCGACGAAACGCTCGATGCCAAAACCCTCCACGGGGGCAATCTGATAGTTGATGCCGGGGAATTTGGCGTTCACCGCGGGGATGCCGGGATGAAGGTCCTGGATCCACTGATAGAAGGTCGGCGTCAGCGGACGATCGGCGGCGAAGCGCCGATCCCATGCTGCGATTTCGCCACCGCGCCGACGCCGGCCAGTCCGAGACCGGCGACGAGGCTGCGGGTTAGGAACTGGCGCCGATCGATGCGGCCCGCTCCGAGCTCCCCGAGAGCAGCCTCCCGCAGCACATGTTCTTGTTCGTTACGTCCCGACATTTGACGCCTCCAAAGGGTTCGACAACTTCAACGATCACGTCGACAAGGGCGATTGAAGTTTGACTATTCGATATAGGCCTATCTCGACGGCTACAAAGACACATCGGCTTCGACCGATGATGAACGCGCCGGCGACCGTCGAAACCTGACGACGATGGACTTTCGTCGTTTGCGCTGACAGACTAACAGGCAATATTCGTGCTAGGCAAGGAGAGACTCGTGGGCGTGCTCGATCGTTTTCGGCTCGACGGCAAGCGAATGATGATCACCGGCGGCAGTCGAGGTTTCGGCCGCGCGATCGCGCTCGCCGCCGCCGAGGCCGGCGCGGATGTCGTGCTCGTTGCGCGCGATCCGCAAGCTCTGGCGAAGACCGCAGACGGAGGTGCGCGAGCGCGGTCGACAGGCCGTGACCTATGCGGCGGACGTCGGAAATCCCGAGGTTTGCGAGGATCTTTGCAAGCGCGTGCTGGCCGAGGCGGCGCCGATCGATATTCTCGTCAACAATGTCGGCGGCCGCGACCTCGACGTGCCTGTCGAGAGTCGAGGATCTCGAGAGTTGGCGCAAATATCATCGATCTCAACCTCACGCATTGTTTCATCTGCACCAAGATGATCGGCGGCGCCATGCTTGCGCGCGGACAGGGCCGAGTCATCAACATAGCTTCGATCAGCGGCATGATCGCCAATCGCGGCATCGGCGGCCGTCACTATGAGACATCGAAGGCGGCGGTGATCCATTTTACGCGCGCGACCGCGTCGGATTGGGCGGCCCGCGGCGTCACCGTCAACGCCATCTGCCCGGGCCTGTTCATGACCGAGCCGAACCAGACATGGGCGAAATCAAACCCAGAGGTGATCAAGACGTTTCTGGACGCCGTGCCAATGGGCCGCGCCGGCGATCCCGAGGAGATCGGGCCGCTGGCGGTTTATCTCGCGTCGCCTGCCTCCAGCTTCGTCACCGGCGCCTCGTTCGTCATCGACGGCGGCTACACGCTCTGGTGAGCCGCGCTATGGCGCGCCGCCGCAACCACGCGGAATTGTCATTGCGAGGAGCGAAGCGACGAAGCAATCCATGCCGCCGCACTGACGTCTCCTGCTAGCCTCCGATCTCAAGCAGATGAATTGCTTCGCTTCGCTCGCAATGACGGTTCCCGCTGAATACGCGGCGCGCTATGCCAACCGACAGTGCTGATAGGTTTCCGCCCACGGTCGCAACCGTTCGAACGCTGCGCTGGCCGCGAAAACGTCCGCATCCGCGTAGCGCCGGCCAACGATCTGCATGCCAACCGGCAATCCGCCGCGCGAGAGTCCCGGCTGGAACCGACGCGGCTGGATAGCCGATAAAGTTGATCAGATAAGTCATGCACCACCCAATCAACGGATCGATCGGTTCGCCCTCGATTTCAGCGGGCCCGACCGTATTGCCGTCTGTCGCGTTGTCGACGGGCAGGCAGGCCAGTGTTGGCGAGACCAGGAAATCGTAACGATCGAGCACGCCGCGCAGCGCCTTGACCACTTCGCTGCGGAGCAGCCTGGTCGGCGAGAAATCCGCGGCGGTCAGACGGCGTCCGATTTCATCCCAATGCCAGAACTTCAGGCGGCAGATCGCCGCGATTCTCGCCGGTCAGATCGAAGCCATCGCGCTTGAGGCCGTCGATCAGGGCAACTTGTTTGATCGCAATCAACCGGCACCAGAGGTCGCTTAATTCGCGCTGGCTTCTTCGCAATCCGACTTCGACCTCCTCGACATGCGCGCCCGCTTCTTCAAAGGCGAGTACAGCGCGATCGACGACAGCCTTTACCTCAGGGTCGACGGGAAAGATCCCGTAGTCCCGGGTGTAAGCGATGCGCTTGCCTGCGATGGAGGCGCGGGTGGCGGCTGCGAAATCAACGCTGCCTTCGATCGCGAACAGGTCGCGCGAGTCGTAGCCGGCCATGGCCTGTCATCGCGAGCGCCCCGTCTTCGACGGTTCGCGTGACCGAGCCCTCGAAGATGAACGGCGCCGTTGCCGCCGAAGGCGTCGTCGGCGCCGAGCAACGGCACGCGTCCGAAGGCGGGCTTGTAGCCGAACACGCCGCACCACGAGGCGGGAATGCGGATGGATCCGCCTCCATCGGTGGCTTCGCAGAGCGGCAGCAACCCGGCCGCCACCGCGCCCGCGCTTCCGCCCGACGAGCCGCCCGTGTTCTTGGAGAGATCGAACGGGTTGCGCGAGGGGCCGAACATGTAGTTGTCGCAGATGCCGCGAAAGCCGAAGGCCGGGGCGTTGGTCTTGCCGACGATGATCGCGCCGGCCTTCTCCATGCGCTCGACGAACGTGCAGGAGGTTTTGGCGACATAGTTGGAGAGGGCGCGTACGCCGCCGAATGTCGTGACCCAGCCCGGCTTGAAATCGAAGCAATCCTTCATCGCGACGGGCACGCCGTGCAAGGGGCCGACGTCGTCGCCGCGCATGATGGCCTGCTCGGCGGCCTTTGCGGCTTCCAACGCCTGGTCGAGGTGCAGGATCACAAGCGCGTTGATTTTCGCGTTGTGCGTCTCGATGCGCGCAATCGCCGCGCGCATGACCTCGACCGGCGAAACCTGTTTAGTGCGAATGCGGCGCGCGAGCGACGCCGCAGACTCGGTTGTCGCGAGATCTTCGCCCGTCGACATTGAGAACCTCCTCCCGCCAGGCGCCGAATTCAGCCGGCCGCCGCCATCACCTTCCGGATTGCGCCTGCTGAGGTAACCGGACGATCAAACTCCGGGGGCCTCAGCTCGCCGCCCATGAACACGTGGTCGCGACGAAATTGCATGCCGCTCGGCGCCGTTTCAAGCGCGGCGAAGTGAATTTCTCTTGGGCTGGCGGCGGCCACGATGCGCGCTAGGTTGCGCGCAGTGATTCCGCCCCCGGGCATCACGACGATGCGATCGCCCGCGCGCTTGATCAACTCGACGATCAACGGCAAGCCCTCGAGCACGGACGCTTCCTGGCCGGATGTCAGCACGCGGTCGACGCCGAGGCCGATCAGCGTTTCCAGCGCCTGAGCAGGATCAGGCGTCATATCGAAAGCGCGGTGGAACGTCACCGACAAGGGCCGCGCCAACGCGATCAATTCGCGGATCTGACGGGCATCGATCTCGCCCGTAGCCGTTAACGCGCCGATCACCACGCCATCAGCGCCCTCGGCCTTCGCGGTTTCGATGTCCGCGCGCATGATCTGGAATTCGTCCTCGTCAAACAGGAAGTCGCCGCCCCTCGGCCTGATAATGACGTGGAGCTTGACGCCGCCGACCTCGCGCGCGCGACGGATCATGCCTCGGCTCGGCGTGAGGCCGCCCTCCAACAATGCGGAGCAGAGTTCGACACGGGCCGCGCCCGCCGCGGCGGCCGCCCGGACGCCTGCAACCGAATCCACGCAGATTTCATACAGCATGGGACCCCCTGAGGATTGCATCTTGTCACCAATGCTCGTCTCATAGCAATCTCGTGCGCGCGAAAAAACGGAGACCGCGGAGACATGCCTGAAGCGCATCCCAAGCGTCCGACCACGGCCTTCACCGATATCGATTTTGATAAGCAAGGCCGGCAGATCGGCAGCGTGATGTTCCCGCACTCGCCGCATGAAGACGCCTGGGGCGTAACGCCGGTGCCGATCGCGGTCATCGCCAACGGCAAAGGCCCAACCGTCATCATGGAGGGCGGCAATCACGGCGACGAGCACGAAGGTCCGATCGTGATCGGCGAGTTGGCGCGCGATCTGGATCCCGGCGCGATTCAAGGCCGGCTCATCCTCATGCCGGCCGTCAACGTCTCCGCGGTGATCGGCTCGCGACGGACGTCGCCGGTCGACGGGCTCAACATCAACCGAACGTTTCCCGGCGATCCCAACGGCTCCATTACGCAGCAGATATCGGCCTATCTCACGGATACCATTTTGCCGATGGGAGACGCGTTCATCGATCTGCATTCCGGCGGCTCGTCGCTCGACTTTCTGCCGAGCGCGATCATGGAGCCGACCAAGGACGAGGCGCACAGCCAAGCGCAATCGCGCGGCGGCGCTCGCGTTCGACGCGCCCTACACGGTCTACGTCGCCAATCTCGGCGATCATCGCACCGCGGCCGCGACCGCGTGCCGCGATCGGCCTCACCACGATCGGGACAGAGATGTGCGGCGCGGGCAGCGTGTCGATCGAAGCGCTGGCAAATATGCCGCCGTGGCGTGCGCAATGTGCTCGCGCATCTGGGTGTGACGGCGCCCGCTGGCGTCGCCGCCAGATGCCCGAAGACAAGCGGGTGCTCGAACTGCGCGTGCCGGCGGCTTATGTCTATGCGCCGGTCGAAGGCGTGCTCGAGAGTTTTCATCCGCTGGGAACGCGAGTGCGCGCCGGCCAGCCGGCGGGCGGATCCATTGCACGTGGGATCCGGCGCGGGCGCCGGTAACGGTCTCCTACAATGCCGACGGTGTCTTGTTCGCGCGTCGGCAGCCGGGCCGAGTCAGCCCTGGCAATTGCTGTTTGGTCGTTCGCCTCTGAGGTTGATTGAGTCCGCCGTCTGCCCGCCGCTCAAAATTCTCGTCGCCGGCGCCGGGCCGTTCGGCCAGGAACACCTTATGCGGCTCGCGGCGCGCGACGACGTGCAACTTGTCGGGCTCGCCGATCCTGATCCCGGTGCGCGTCAGAGCGCGCGCGAACAGTTCGGCGTTGAAACCTGCGTCGACGACACGTCGAAGCTGATCGATACGGTTGCCGCCGACGCCATTATTGTCGCAACGCCCGCGGACACGCACGTCGCCATCGCAACGCATGCGCTCGATGCCGGGCTGTGCGTGCTACTGGAGAAACCCACGGCGACGTCCGCGGAAGGCGCGCGCGCTTTGATTGCTGCGGCGGCGAGAGCCTCAGGCTTCGTGATGCCCGGGCATGTCCTAAGATTTTCGCGCGATCACCAGCGGTTGGTCGAAATCGTCCGATCCGGGCGGATCGGTTCTTTGCTCTATGTCAATTCGCGCCGATATCGTGACGACGATCACGCACGGCGCTTTCCCCATGACGACCCCGTGCTGATGACGCTGGTCCATGACATCGACCTGGCGCAATGGGTCACGGGCGCGGAGTTCGACGAGGCGCACGCTGACCGCGTCGGCGGCCCCGGATTTCGCTCGATGACGGCTCTGCGCGCGACGACTTCGACAGGAGTCGTTTGCGAGTTGCGAACGACTTGGACGTTCGATGTGGGCGAGGCGCCGCCGGATCTCCTGGAAGCGGTGGGCGATCGCGGTAGCGTCGAGTTGACGGTGGGCAAAGGAGTGACGTTGTATTGCGAAGGGAGGATCGTGACGTACGCCACGATCGAAGGGGACGACGCCTTGCGCAATGAACACGATCATTTTCTAGCGCGCGTGCGCGACCGTTCGCTCGCTCCCGCGGTCGGACTTGCGGAGGCGCTGGTCGGGTTGAAGCTAGCGGATGCGGCGATGGAATCGTTACGTGAACGGCGCGTTGTGGCGATCAACTCATGAAGCGCGCCGACGCCCACATCCATTTCTTCCGGCGCGGTTACAGCCGCCCCGGCGCGCCGTCCTTGTTTGGCGAAGGCGAGTTGCAGGCCTACGAGGCGTTGCGGGTTCATCACGAGATCGATCTGGCGCTCGCGATCGCCTATGAAGGCGAGGGTGGCGATCCCGACAATAATACGTATGTACGGGGGCTCGCGGCGTCGCGCGGTTGGTTGAGGACGCTGGCTTTCTTTGCAGTGAGCCCGACGCCGGAGCTGTCCGCGGTCGAGCGAGCGCTCGAAGCCGGACATTCGGGCCTCGCGATCTATGCGCTCGACCGCGCCGGCGCCGAAGCCGTGTTGAACTGGCCCGAAGACGTCTGGCGCGTTCTGCAAGCGCGCGGCGCGACGGTCTCTTTCAATTCTCGCCCGGAGGCGATCGCGACGCTTGCGCCGTTGGTTGTTCGTTGCAGTCAGATCGCCTTCTTGTTCTCGCATCTCGGCCTTCCCGGCGTAATCAAAACCGATACGGCGTCGGAGGCGATTCACGAGCGCCTGCGACCATTGCTTGATCTGGCTCCGGCGCCCAATGTCTACGTCAAAATATCCGGCGTGTACGCGACCAGCGATCCGGCGCACCTCTATCCCCATGCGGCGGCGCGCGGCGCGATAGCGTCTCTCCTCGACCGTTTTGGAACTCGGCGCTGTCTTTGGGCGTCCGATTTTGCGCCGGCGCTCGAACATGTTTCTTTCCCGCAGACGTTGGACTGGCCGGGTCATCAGGACCTCACGGAGGAGGAACGTCGGTTGATTTACGGGGAGAACTTACGACACCTTCTTACCACGATGTGAGGAGGATCAATCCAATCAGGCCGCTCGCGACCGAGTGGATCCGTCATTGCGAGCGAAGCGAAGCAATCCAGCGTGTGATCGACGGTGTGCCGGATAGAGCCGCTGCGGCGGCGCCGTGGATTGCCACGTCGCTTCGCTCCTCGCAATGACGATTCTACTTATCCTCAAAACGCTCTAAGCCATCGCTCCGCGCGCCGCGATCGGCCAGAGGCACTCGACGCGGCCTTTGCGAATACCGACGTACCAATCATATCGATCAACCGTTGGATCGCAGTGGCCGGGAACCAGCATCAGCCGTTCATCGAGCCGTAGCGGCGTCGCTTCCGAGCCCAGGGTGAGCTTGCCGTGCTCGTCGGACGCTCCGACATAGGTGACACCCAGCCCGCTCCCAGGCAAGCGGCATTCCGCTGTCGGTTGCGAGCGCCTTGAGACCGGCGTCGACAACCGCTATGTCCGCGCGGGGTACGCTCATCACCGTCGTCAAAACAAACAACGATTGCTGAAACGGCGGCGCGGGGCGGTTGCGCGCGTAGTCGGCGTCCATGAATACGTAAGAGCCGGCTTGCAACTCCGTGTAAACGCCGCTCGCGGCTTCCAACGCAAACGTGCCCGTGCCGGCGCCGCCCACGATATCACAAGTGATCTGCACGTCGCGCAGGTCCGCGACGACGCCGCCAACAATGTCAACGGCCGTGCGGATGCTGGCCGCGCGCTCCTCTGGGGTGCGTTGATGTTGGGCGCGCCCCTGATAAACCTGCAAGCCGCCGAACTTGAGATGAGCGCTGCGCGAAATTTTGCGGGCGAGCTCAACCACCTCGGGCCCGGGCTGCAAGCCGCACCGATCCATGCCGACATCGACTTCGAGCAACACCGTCAGCCGCTGCCCGGCATCCGATGCGGCGTGTTCGATCGCCGCCACGCCTGCTTCGCAATCGGCGCAAATCGAGACTTTCGACAGCCGGCTCAGCGCCGCAAATCGGGCCAGCTTTCGGGCGCCGACGACCTCGTTGCTGACGAGAATGTCGGCAACGCCGCCCCAGGCCAAGACCTCCGCCTCGGCCACTTTCTGCACGCATTGTCCGACGGCGCCGCGATCCATCTGCATGCGTGCGATGACCGGCGACTTGTGGGTTTTCGCGTGCGGCCGCAGCTTCACGCCGGCCTCCCGCGCCATCGCGGCCATCTTGTCGAGATTGCTCTCAAGCGCGTCGAGATCAATCAACAAGGCCGGCGTGTCGACCTCGTCGATTGACATGCCGGGTTCGGCGGGCGGCGGTTGCAACATCAGGCGGCCATCGATCGCGTGGTTTTGACGAGCTCGCTGAAATGGTCGCGGATGTATGTCGCGGCGCGCAGCGCGAGCGCGGAGATCGTCGGCGTGGGGTTCACCACGCCGCCCGTCGCCACCGCGCTGCCGTCGACAATGAACAAGTTCGGCACATCCCAACTTTGCTGATACTTGTTGAGAACCGACGTGGCGGGATCGGCGCCCATGCGGCAGGTTCCAATCATGTGCCAGGCGGGCGTTCGATAGACGCCATTCTCGTCGCGATAGTCCGTATATTTGGCCTCGAACCCGCCCACCGCATTGGCAATGTCTTCGATCCGGTCCAGCATGAAGTTCATCATGCGCCGATCGTTCTCGCCGGGCAGGTAGGTCAGCTTGGCGGCGGGCATGCCGTCGCTGTCGCGATTGTTTGGATCGAGCGTCACGCGATTATCAGGGTTCGGCAGGTCGTCGCCGATGCCGAAGACGCCGATGACATGGCCGAAATGGCGCTCGAACCAGCGGTGGTGGTCGCGGCCCCAGGGCGCCTTGGTGTTGGCGAGCCAACCGGCCGCCATGTCGCCCGCCGACGAGGTGCCGGTCAGACAATTGAACTGGAAGCCGTTGACGAAGCCGCGGCTGACGTCGGTTTCGGCGAATTCGCGGCCAATCATCGAGGCGACATAGCCCATGTGGCTCTCGATCGGCTCGTCGACATACATCTCGCCGGCGACCAGCGTGTGGTGCAGCAAGTTGCGGCCGACCTGATCGGAGCTGTTGGCGAGATTGTCCGACGCCAGCAGCAGCCGCGGCGTGCCGACGCCGTTGCACGCGACGATCACCAGCTTCGCCGCCTGGAACTCGGTCTGGCCGGAATTGCGATCGATGAAATGCACGCCGGTGGCGCGCCCATCGCGGCCGGTCTCGATCTTCATGGCGCGCGCATAGACGCGGATGCGCGCGCCGGCCTTGAGCGCCTTCGGCCATACCGAGAGCGAGAACTTGCTCATCGAGCCGCGCGGACAACCATTGCAGACGCCGCAGCCATTGCAGGCGGGCCGGCCGTCGTAGTTCTCGGAGATGACGCCGGCCTCGGCCGGCCACCAATGCCAACCCAGCTTGTCGAACGCGGCGCCCAAGCCGCGCGGCGGCGCGGGTGAATGGCAGCGGCCCGGTGGGGCAGGGGTCGCGCGGCGGCATCGCCGCATCGCCAGCAAGGCCGCTGACGCCAATCAACCGGTCAGCCTGTTCATAGAACGGCGCAAGGTCTTCGTAGGAAATCGGCCAGTTCGGTTGCAGGCCGTGCTCGTCGCCCTTGCGGAAGTCGGAGGGGCGAAAGCGCGGCCAGATCGCGCCGTAAACGTTGGTTGAGCCGCCAACGCCGTTCCACATCAGCACCTGCGACGAATTGCTCTCGACCGGATAGTCGTCGGGATGATGGCGCTTGTTGACGTCGGAATTCCAGTTGGTGCGGCGCTGCCAGGCCCAGTTGGAGCTGTAGTGCGGATGGTCGCTGGGCTCGACCCAGCCGCCTTGCTCCAAACAAAGCACGTCGAGGCCGGCCTCGGCCAGCACCGTCGCGGCCAGGGCGCCGGTCGCGCCGGCGCCGATGATCAGCACATCGCAGGGTTCGCTTTTGCTCATCGGCGTTTCAGCCCCCAAGCCTGTGTTCGGTTGCTTTCGAGATCGAGCCCGGAAATGTCGACGCGGCGCACCTCCGCCGTCTTAATGTAGCGCCCGCGCCCATGTTTCGGCGTGTCGCGCGCGAGATCAAAGCGCGGCAGCGGATAGCCTTTGATGTGCGGACGTAGCTCGTAGCGGAGTCCCTGTTCGTTGATCGCCTCGGCCACGAACGGGTTTTCGTAATAGGCGACATAGGCGGCGTCGCGCACCCAACCAAACAATTGCGGCTCGGCCGTCTCCAGGCGCTTCACGACCGCGACGCGCGCGCTCTCGTCGAGCCCGCGCAGCGGACCGCCCGCTGCGCGCAGCGCCTTCGCCAACGCCGGGAGCGCGGCGCGACCGCGTTCTTCAATCAAGCGGTTCGCCAGCGGATGCTGTACGCCTGCGTCGCGCCCGGAGGGCCATTTGCCCTCGCCAGGCAACAGCGTCTCGACGAGGTCTGCGAGCAGCGCGCAACCACCCGCCGCGCCCAATACTTCGTCGGCATCGGGCGTAGTTTCGAGCCCGCTCTCGGTCATGTCGCGCTCTCGATCGCGCGGGTGATGGTGATCATCTTGAGTTCGGTCATCGCCTCCAGCGTCAGCTTGCCGCCCAGACGCCCGATGCCGCTCTTGGTGCCCGAGCCGCCGCCGAACGGCAGATGGATCTCCCAATAGGTAGCTGGAGTCGTTGATGTTGACGATGCCGGCGGGGATCGCCTCGGCGAAACGCAGCCCGCGGTTTATGTCTTTGGTGAAGACGCCAACCGACAGGCCGTATTCGCTGTCGAGCGCCAGCGACATCGCCTCTTCGTCGGTGTCAAAGGCCAGGATCGGCGTCACCGGCCCGAATGTTTCCTCCCGGTTGATGCGCATCTCGCGGGTGACGCCTGTGAGCACGGTGGGCTCGAAGAACAACTCGCTGCCGAGATCCGGCCGCGGCTTGCCGCCGGTCACCAACTTGGCGCCGGCCGCGATGGCCTCCTCGACATGCTCGCGCACTTTCGCGGCGACCTTGGGATTGTTGAGCGGCCCCATGGTGACGCCCTGATGCAGCGGATCGCCGAGCTTATATTCGCGCGCGTGCGCGGCGATTTTCTCCGCCAGCGGCTCGACGATCGAACGGTGGGCGAGCACGCGGCCGGTGGCGGCGCAGATCTGGCCGGCGTTGGAGAAGGCGCCGTTGGCCGCCGCCTTCGCCGCGCGGGTGAGGTCGGCGTCCTCGAACACCAGCAGCGGGCCGTTGCCGCCGAGCTCCAGCAGCATCGGCTTGCCGGCGCCGCGCTCGGCGATGCGGCGGCCGGTGGCGGCGCTGCCGGTGAAGCCGATGCCGTTCGTGTCGGGATGGCTGACGATTTCGTCGCCAACCACGGGCCCTTCGCCGATCACCAGATTGAGCACGCCGGCCGGCAGATCGGCGGCTTCGATGGCGCGCATCAACTCGACCGCGGCGAGCGAGGTGGTCGGCGCCGGAACCCAGACGATGGCGTTGCCGGTGACGATGCCGGGCGCCGAGATATTCGACCGGGATGTTGACCGGATAGTTCCAGGGCGTGATCACCGCGTAGACGCCGCGCGGCTGGCGCAGCGTCATGACGAGCTTGGTTGGATCTTCCGCCGGCAGCGTCTCGCCGCGCATCTGCCGCGCGATCTCGGCGGCGAGGCGGAACCCGTCGGCGGCCTTGGCGACCTCGCCGGTCGCCTGCGCGAGCGGCTTGCCCTGCTCCTGGCTCAGCACACGCGCAATCGTGGCGCGGCGCTCGTCGATCGCGGCGGCGATCTTCACGCAGAGATCGGCGCGCTGCCAGACCGAGCGCTTCGCCCACGCCGGCTGCGCTTGTTTCGCCGCCGCGATGGCCTTTTGCGCGGTCTCGCGGTCGCTCTTCGGCAGCCAGGCGATCTGCTCGCCGCTCGCGGGATTGATCGCGGCCATGCGCTCGGCAGCCGGCGTCCAGCGGCCGGCGATGTAGTTGGCGAAGGTTTCCATCTCAGTTCTCCGTAGAATGCCACCACTTGCCGCCGATCACGACGCCGCGGGCAAACAGCCGCTCGTTGGCGGTGACGACTTCGCCGCGCACGTCCTCGAGCGGGAATTGTCCCTCGTCGTAGTTCGAGAATGCTGGCGTCGCCGACGCTGCCGGGCTTGAAGGTGCCGAGTTCGGGGCGATTGAGCGCCTCGGCGGCGTTGACGGTCGAGGCCGCGATCACGTCGCTGCAGCCGCATGCCGAGCGCGAGGAACTTCGACAGCGTCGTCACCTGATCGTAGGCGGGGCCGTTGATGCACAGCGCATGGACGTCGGACGAGATCGTGTCCGGCGCAGAAGCCTTCCGCCATCATGGCGCGCGCGGTCTTCCAACTGAACGAGCCCATGCCGTGCCCGATGTCGAACAGCACGCCGCGCTGGCGCGCCGCGAGCAGCGGCGGGCTTGACCTTGCCGCGGCCGTCGACCGGCGCGTTGGGGAACGGGCGGAAGCGTGGGTCAGCACGTCGCCCGGGCGCAGCCGCTCCACGACCGCCTCGTAGGACGGCGGCGGCTCGTCGATATGCACCATCAGCGGCAGGTTGGTGGCGTCGGCGACCTGTTCGGCGACGTCGAGCGGCACGATGCCCGGCCGTCGCCGCTGGCGATCCGGCCGATGCGGACCTTGATGCCGACGATGAGGTCGCGATTGGCCTCGACGACGTCCAGGCAATCGCGCGCGGCGAGCAGGCGGATGTCGTGGCCCTCGCCAACCATCACCCGGTTGGAAAAGCCGTAGATGCCGGCGAAGGAGACATGCAGATAGGGCAGGATGCGCACCGCGCTGCGCTCGATCACATGCTTGCGGAAACCCGCGAAATTGCCGGGGCCGGCGCTGCCGGTGTCGACGCAGGTCGTCACCGCGCTGCGGCGCGCGAAATCCTCGGCGTCGATGCCCGAGCGACGTGCCGCCCCAATAGACGTGGGTGTGCAGGTCGATCAGGCCGGGCGTCACGATGCGTCCGGCGACATCGCGGACCTCGGCGCCGCCGGCGTCGAGCCGTGTCGCCGACCGCCGCGACCGGCCGTCCGGCGAAGGCGACATCGGTGACGCGATCGATGTTTTGCGACGGGTCGATCACCCGGCCGTTGCGAAGGACAAGATCGAAGCTCATGCAACGCGTCTGTCTGCTGATTGTCGGAGTTGGCGATCAGGCGTCGAGGCGAAGGCCGCTGCCGCGGTCGAAGAGGTGAACGGACGGCCCAGGGGCGGCCAGCGTCATCGGAGCGCCCGGCGTCAAGCCCGCGGGATCGGCGCAGGTGGCCTTGATCATCTGCGCCGCCGATCTCGACGTCGAGATAGTGAAGCGGGCCCGCCGGCTCGATCAGCGCGAGTTCGCCCGACAGGGACAGCGCGCCGTCGTCGCGGCGTCTGCTTGGCAGGGCGTCAGATCATGCGGCCGCACGCCGACGAGGCGATGCTCGCCGTGGCCGCCCGGCGCGGTGTCGCCGGACAGGAAGTTCATCTGCGGCGAGCCGATGAAGCCGGCGACGAAGAGGTTGGCGGGGCGCCTGTAGATCGTCATCGGTTCGTCGAACTGTTGCAGCGCGCCGCCGTTCATCACGGCGATCCGGTCGGAGAGCACCATCGCCTCCTCCTGGTCGTGCGTGACGAAGACGACGGTGGTCTTCAGCTCGCGTTGCAGCCGTTTGATCTCGGTTCGGGTCTTCACCCGCAGCGAGGCGTCGAGGTTGGACAACGGCTCGTCCATCAACAGCGCGGCCGGGTTGCGCACGATCGCGCGCCCGACCGCGACGCGCTGGCGTTGGCCGCCGGACAGTTCGGCCGGCGCACCGTTCGAGCAAATCTTCAAGGCCGAGCAGATGCGCCGCCCAGGCGACCTGCGCGTCGATGGTTGGCTCCGGCGCCTTCTGCTGGCGCAACGGGAAAGCGAGATTGTCGCGCACCGACATATGCGGATAGAGCGCGTAGTCCTGAAACACCAGGGCGATGTTGCGGTCGCGCGCGGCGACGCGCGTGACATCGCGCCCGTCGAACAGGATGCGGCCGTCCGACACCTCCTCGAGCCCCGCGATGCAGAACAGCAGCGTGCTCTTGCCGCAGCCCGAGGGTCCGAGAAAGGATACGAAGGCGCCGTCGGGAATTTCGACGTCGAGCGCCTGCAACACCGGGACTGGCCCGTAAGCTCTTGCTCGACGCCCGCGATCGATGATCGAACTCATGCTCCTAGCCCTTGATGGCGCCGGAGAGAGCGCCCTGAACGAGGATAGCGCTGGAAGAAGAAGGCGACCAGCACGGGCGGCAGGATGGACAGCACGCTGGCCGCGAACATGGGTCCGTATTCGTAGAACTGCGCCTGGCTGAGGAAACCGGAGATCACCACCGGAATGGTCTGCGCCTTCGGGGTCGAGGTGAGGATGAGCGCGAACAGGAACTCGTTCCAACTCGCCAGGAAACAGAAGATCGCCGCCGCGACGATGCCCGGCCGCACGACCGGCAGCAGCACCTGCCGCATCATCGAAACATGCGAGCAGCCGTCGATCAGCGCCGCCCGGTCGAGGCTGACCGGCACGCCCTCGAAATAGCTGCGCATCATCCAGGCGCTCAAGCGGCAGCAGGAAGCTGCAATAGGCGATGATGAGGCCCGTGCGGGTGTCGATCAGCCCGAAGCACGCGGTAGGCGATGAAGAACGGCAGCACCAGCGTCAGCGCCGGCGTCATGCGCGTCAACAGCAGCGCCCACAGGCTCGCGCCGAAGAAGCGCCTTCGGCCGTAGCGCGCGAACGCATAGCCGGCGAACGAGCCGAGCGCGACGCAGACGGCCGAGACGGAGGCGCCGACGACGAAGCTGTTCAGCAGCGACGAGCGGCACGCGCTTGGCCTGCACGCTGGTGGAGAACGAGCCGCCCGACTGCGGCAGCAGCACGGTCTGGAAGTTTTGCAAGGTGAGGCTGCTCGGCACGAGGGTCGGCGGGCGTGCGGATGAGGTCGCTGGCGGGCGTCGCGCTCATCAGCACGAGCGCGAGCACCGGAAGCGCCGACCAAAGGAGAATGATCAGCGCGAGCAGGCGCGAAGCCGCCGCGGCGCCAGAAGATCCTCCAGCGGCCGCGGGAGCGCTGCGCCGCGGCCGCGAGTGGCGGCAGCGTCGCCATCGGCGGAGCGCGTCCGGCTTCGCAGTTCGAGCGCAAGCCTCGGGGTCGCCGTCGAGGTCGGTCGTACGCGGCCGGCTTCGACCGTCGCGGCCCGAGCACCAGCGATATAGACGATCGCGAGCAGGAAGCTCAGGATCGTCAGGCAATAGAGAATGCTCGCGCCCTCGCCGAAGCGCAGGAACTGAAACGAGGTGAGATAGCCGAGCCAGGACAGCACGGTCGTCGCGGCGCCCGGGCCGCCGCGCGTCATGATCCACAGCAGATCGAAAGCCATCAGCGCGTTGATGGTCGCGACGACGGAGATGAAGAACAGGTTCGGCTTCAACCACGGCAGCGTGATGTTGAAGAAGCGCGACACCGGCCCGGCGCCATCCAGCATGGCGGCGCGGTGCAGGCTTGCCGGCATCGATTGCAAGCCCCGCCAGCAGCATCAGCGCCGTCAGCGGCGCCTGGCTCCAGACATTGGTGAGCGCCACAAGGTTGAGCGCGCGGAACCCGTCGCCGAGCCACGGCAGCGCGAGGCTGCCCGAGCCCCAGATCGTTGAGCAGGCCCGTCAGCGCGCCGTAATTGCCGGCATAGATGAAGGACCACAGCACGCCGACCGAAACCGGCGCCATCGCCCAGGGCACGAGCACGACGCTGCGCAGCAAGCCGCGGCCGGGAAAGCGCTCGTTGAGCACCAGCGCCATCGCCATGCCGATCACGGTCGTGCCGACGAGCGAGAAGGCCGCGAAATAGGCGGTGCGGCCGATCGCGGCCCAGAAATCCGGCGTTGCCGAGCAGCGCCGCGTAATTGCCGAGGCCGACGAAGATCCAGCGTTTGGTGATCGGGTTGGTGCGATTGAGGCTGAGAAAGAGGCTGTAGACCAGCGGCGCGCCGACCACGGCCGCGACGACCAGCAGCGTCGGCAGCGACGGCGAGATAGGCGAACGCCGGCGACGCGGCCGCAGGCTGCCGCCGGCGGCCTCGGCGAAGCGCGGACGCGGCGGCCTGCGCGCGGCGCGACCTCGAGCTGTGTCGAAGGCTGGCGCAACCGTCGCGCTCCGCTCGAGCTGCCGGCGCTACTGATACTGCTTCTTCAGCTCGGCGACCTTCTTGGTCAGCTGGTCGACGAGCTGATCGGTCGAGCCGTTGCCGCGGATGTAGTCCTGCACGTGCTGCATCATGAACAGATCCCACTCCGGGAACCAAATCATCTTGGCGACCTTGCGCGACGTGGCGAGCTCAAGCTGCTTGGTGGAATCGTCGACGTCGCGCCACTTGGAGAAGCTCGCCGACGATATCGGGGTCGCTCATCACCTCCTTGTAGCCGGAGCCGAGGCCGAACTCGAGCGCCCAGCGCTTGATGACGTGATACTGCCCGTCCTTCGACTTGCCGCCGAAGAAGCGCAACGAGATTCCAGGCGCGATCGACGTCGACCGGCTGCTTGGCCATCAGATAGGCCGCCGTCCAGGCGAAGGTGGAATGCGTCTTGCCGGGCATCAGCGCGTTCTTCACCTTGCCGGCGGCCTTCGAAAGCTTCGGGTCGTTGGCGACCTTCTGGTCGTAGTCGTGCAGGATCATGAAGGTGTGCCGGCCGGTCGCGTAGCTCGGCACGCCCTCGTCCGGCATGGTCATGATGTCGGGCGCGACCAGCTGCTCCTTGTAGAGCGTGCGATGGACCTCCAGCACTTTGCGGAAGGCGGCGTCGGGCGCGAGGTCGTATTTGTCGTCGAACACCGGCGCGCCTTCGGCGTACCAGCAGGAGAACAGGCTCCACGACAGTTCCGGCCATTTCTGGCCCCAGGCGCTGTTGTAGGGCGCGTCCGAAACGCCGTCCTTCTTCAGCTTGCGGCAGGCGTCGAGCAGGGAGTCCCAACTGTCGGGCACCTGCAAGCCCGCCTTCTGCAGATGCTCCTCGTTGTAGATGAAGGCGTTGTGGCCGGCGTAATAGGGCAGCCCGGCGATCTTGCCGTCGGGCAGCGACAGCGACGTCACCGCGACAGGGAACATCGCGGCCTTGATGGCGTCGATGTCGGGCAATCCTTCGAAATCGCGCGTCCAGTCCGCCGCGTTCCATCGCGCGATGTGGTCCTCTTCGGAATACATCATGTCGACGTGCTGGCCGCCGGTCAGCTTGGTCTCGACGACCGGGTGATAGTCGCCGGAGACGAGCTCATAGTTGACGTTCTCGTCGTAGAGCTTCTTGAAGATGTCGACGTTCTGCTCGACGATCTCGGGATGGTACTGCCAGCCGATGAAGGTGAGCGGCGTCGAGGGCGCGGCGCTGGCCCGGCCGCCGGCGAATGCCGCGGCGGCGAGGGCGCCGGCGCCCTGCAGAACATGGCGGCGGGAGAGCAGGTACTGATTGAGCGGAGACATCGCAGCATTTCCCCCGAGCAGGTTCGTACTCGCCGACTGATGATGTCGCGCACGCCTTCCGGTCAGGCTAGCCGCGGAAATTTTATTTTCCGATCACGTTTTTTCAAATCTTATACTGCAACGCGGCGTAAATTTGAGCGATCTGGGCAAAAAATGATCGAAAAATGAAACTTCTCAGTCCGAGACAGGCTGCGTATCGTCGGCGTCGCGGAAGGTCGTGAACTGTTGCTTGATGCGCCGCAGTTTCTCCTGCGCTTGCGGGCGCATGCGGATCGCCGCGCCATAGGCCAGCATGTCGATCACGGCCAGAAAGGCGTAGCGCAGGCAGGTCGGCCCGAGCACGTCGCCGTCGTCCTTGACGTCGATCGTGAGCGGCAGCGTCACTGCGCTCGCCAGCGGCGTGCCGGGGACCGTCAGGCCGATGGTCGCCGCGCCGTAATCCGCCGCGATGCGCGCCGCCTTGATCAGTTCGGCGTTGTTGCCGCTGAGCGACGAGCAGAAGACGACATCGTCCGCGCTCCACCGTCGCCGCCAGCATCATCTGCATCTGATGGTCGGAGCTGGCGGTGATCTTGCAGGCCGAGGCGGAACAGGCGGTTGTGCGCCTCCTCGACCATCCAGCTCGATACGCCGCCGCTGCCGAACGCGTAGATCATCCGGCTGCGGGTCAGCAGCTCGACGGCGCGCTCCAGAGCGCGCGGGATCGGCCGTGCGCTGCGCCGTCGAGAATGGCCCGCTGCGCGCGCAGAACGACGCGCTCCTGCACCTCGGCGAAAGTGGCGGGCGGCGTAACCGGCTCCAGGTAGCGGATGCCGACCCGTATGCTGCTCATCACCTTGAGCTTGAGATCGCGCAAGCCGTCGCAGCCGATCGCGCGGCTGAACCGGATGATCGTCGGCGCCGAGACGCCCAGCCAGGTCACGAGATCCTCGATCGGCTTCTCCACGAAGGCGGTGGGCTCATGGAGGATCGCCTCGGCGATCTTGGCGTGCGAGCGCGACAACTCGCCGACATGGTCGAGCATATATCCGATCACGTCGCGACCGGGATATTTCGTGGCGCCATTGCTCGCCTTAGCGGGCTCTCGACCGTTAGCCAGGACTGTCATTTCAAGTTTCCTGCCCATGAGACCCTGCATCCGCCGACTTGCCGAACCATTGGCGCCGTCGAACCTTGCCGCATCCGTTAGGAGCGCACGATTTGAGTAAGAACGAAGACTGCGCGCTTGCAAGCTATCTCAGTGCAACCCGGGATTTCAACCTCTGCTCGAAAACACAATAAGTCGAGAGAGAGCATAGACGCCAATAACGTGCCGGGGGCATTTGCGGGCGACGCCGGGCGTAGCCGCGGTCGTCGACTGCGATCGAGCCTTTCCGAGCGAGAGCCGATCACGGTGAAACCGCGGTCGACGACCGCGGCTACAAGGCGTCGTCGCGCGATTAGGCGATCTTGACGATGCGCAGGCCCTCGATTTCCTTCACGACCGGCTGGCCCTTCCATCGTTCGATGTCGTGCAGAATGACGAGCCGGCCGAGATCGCCGCCGAGTTCGTCGTTCATCTTGTCGATCGTCTTGAGCTGCTCCCAGACGCTGCCGACGGCGTTGTTCAGCGGCGCATAGACGCCGTCATTGTTGATGCCCGGTGAACTGGCGGCGGGAATAGACGCAATCGCCGGAAATGACGCGGCGGCCGGCCGCCGTCTCGATCACGACGAATTGCTGTCCAATCGTGTGCCCGCTGCCGAGGCGGACATGGACGCCCGGAAGCACGTTGTCCTTATCGCCGTCGACCAGCGTCACGCGATGCTGGATCGACGCGTCCAGCGCGGCGCGGAGATTGTCGGGATCGATGATCGCCGTGAGGTGACCGAAGCGCTTCGGCAAAGCGATCATCTCGTACCAGGAGAGGAGCTCGCTCTTCTGGATATAGATATGTGCGTCGGGAAACTCGGCGATCGAGCCCATATGGTCGAAATGCGCGTGGGTGACGACGATGTCGGTGATGTCGTCGGCGTTCAGGTCCATTTCGGCGAGCAGCCGCAGCGGCGAGATCCAGGTCGGAATGCCGAACTTGCGCGAAAAGCCGGTGCAGCGTGTCGTCCTGCATGAAGCCGGTGTCGATCAGCAGATTGCGCTTCTCCCTGCTGCGCCAGGATGAACGAGAACGGCAGGTCCATCACGCCCTCCTGATACATTCCGCTGATCAGGTCGACCCACGGCTGGTTCTTGGAGCGGGCGAACTCCATCACATAGACGTCCCAGTTCGCGGCTTCCGTCATGTCTCAGCTCTCTTAGGTTTCCGCCAGCATCCGGCCGAGGCTCGAAAGCCCGACGGCGACGATCAGGATCGCGCCCTGAAACACATATTGCGAGAAAGTCGGCGCGCCGAAAATGTTGAGGCCGTTGAAGCCGAACGCGATGATCAGCGCGCCGACGAAGGTGCCGAGCACATGGAACTCGCCGTCGCGCAAGGTCGCCGAGCCGAGGAAGACGGCGGCGAAGGCGGTCAGCAGATAGGAATCGGCCGCGCTGGTGGTGCCGCTGCCGAGGCGCGAGGCGAGCAGGATGCCCGGTCAGCGCCGCGCACATGCCGGAGATGACGAAGCCGATGATCTTGATGCGGTCGACGTTGATGCCGGCGAGCCGCGCCGCTGCGGGATTGCCGCCGACCGCCTGGATCTCCTGGCCAAGCGATGTGTGCTCCACAAGCGCCCACAGCGCGCCCAGAACCAAAGCCATGAAGATGATCGGGTTGGGGATGCCAAACAACCAACGCGCCGAGCGCCAGATCGAGGAATTCGTCGGGCACGCCGGCGGCGATCGGGGCGCCGGCGGAATAGGCGAAGGTGAGCCCGACGATGATGGTGCCGACGCCGAGCGTCGCAATCACTGAATTGACGCGCAGCTTGGTCACGATCAAGCCGTTGACCACTCCAATCACCGCGCCGAGCCACAGTACGACGACAATCGCGACCGGCACAGGCAGTTTCGTCTGCACGATCAGCCCGGTGACCAGCACGCCATGCAGGCTCGCGGCGTAGCCGATCGAGAGATCGAGCTCGCCGACGATCACCGCGAGCGTCAGCCCGCCGGCGATGATCATCGCCAGCGACGTCTGGTTGAGCACGTTGACGAAATTGTTGAAGGTCGGAAACGCGTCCGGCGAGAGGACGGAGAAAGCACGCGATCATCGCAAGCAGCCCGAGGATCGTCGCATAGCGAGCGAAGACGCCGAGGCCGGCTTTCGCCGCGGGCGACAGCCGGCGCGCAGAAAAGGGCAGGCCACTCATGCGTGCGCTCGATCTTCCTTTGCGCCGTAGCTCGCCGCGACGATGGCGCCACGGGTCAGCGCTGCGCCACTCAAATCGCTGACGATGCGACCCTCCGCCATCACAAGAACACGGTCGCAGAGATCAGGCAATTCCTCCGGCTCGGATGAGATCACCAACACCGCCATTCCGGCTTGCAGCCAGCTCGCGAACCAAACGATGAATCTCGCTGCGCGCGCCGACGTCGACGCCGCGCGTCGGCTCGTCGAGGATCAGCACTCGCGGCTTTGAGCGAAGCCAGCGGCCGATCAGCACCTTCTGCTGATTGCCCCCGCTCAGCTTGCCGACTGGGATATCCATGCTTGCCGCCTTGATCGCGAGCTCGCGGATCGTCGCCAGCGGCGAGCGCTTTGCGCCGCCTCCCGCTGACCAGCGGCAACCATGGGCTGAACACCAGCGAACGCAGATTGGTCGAAGCCGACGTTGAACGCGACGCTCTTCGTGAGGATGAGCCCATCGGCGCGCCGCTCTTCGGGCACGAAGCCGAGCCCGGCCTTAACCGCGTCCGCGCAATCGCGCGGGCGGAAAGTTTGGCCGGCGAGCGTCATGACCCCGCCATCGGGCCGGTCGGCGCCGAAGATGAGACGCGCTGTCTCGCTGCGGCCAGCGCCAACGAGGCCGCCAAGGCCCAGCACCTCGCCTTCGTGCAAATCGAAGCTGACATCCTTCACCTTGGGCTCACGCGACAGCCCGCGCACCCGAGAGCACGACCGGTTTTGATTTCGCGGTTCGCTCGATTTCGGCCGGCTTGGCGATTTCGCGTCCGACGATCGCTTCAACCAGCGCTGGTTTCGTTGAGCGCGGACCCCGCAAGTTCGGCAACCGAGGAGCCATCGCGAAACACTGTCGCGCGCCGGCAGAGCTCAAGCACTTCGTCGAGGCGATGCGAGACGTAGAGCACGGCCACGCCGGACTCGCTGAGGCTGCGGATGATGGCGAACAGGCGCTCGCTTTCGGCCACCGAAAGCGCGGCTGTCGGCTCGTCCATCACGATGAGACGCGACTTGCGCACGAGCGCCCGCGCGATGCTGATGAGCCAGTTCTCGGCGGTCGAGAGGCTCTTGACCTTGGCGTCGAGCGGCGCCGTGACGCCGACGCGGCGCGCAATCGGCAGCGCTTCGCGCGCGGTCGCCGGCCAGTCGACCCAACCGAGCCGCGTCCGCTTCGGCAAGCCCAGCATGATGTTCTCGAGCACAGTCATGTCGGGAACGAAGGCCAGTTCCTGATGAATGAAACTGAGGCCGGCCTCGCGCGGCGTGATGGGTGGAAACGGCTGCGAACGGCTGCCCGTCGAGCCGGATTTCGCCCGCGTCCGGTTGGACGAGACCGGCGAGAATGCGGATGAAGGTCGATTTGCCGGCGCCGTTGGCGCCGACAAGCCCATGGACTTCGCCCGGCAAAATCGAAAGCGACGCGGCCTTCAGCGCCTGCGCGCCGCCGAAGGACTTGCGCAGCCCTGTTGCCGCGAGCAGCGGGGACGCCTCGCGGCGTCTGCGTATCCTTCGAAGGCGCGTGCATATCGCCGTTGGCGTCACTTCAGAGCGGCGGGATGGTCGGCGAGGAATTTGTCGATGCTATCCTTTGGTCACCAGGACAGCCGAGACCTCGACCGCTTTCGGCGTCCAACCCGCGCCCGCTTTCACGATCTCCGGCAGCAACTTTATCATGTTGGAGCCTTCGGTATAGCTGTCCTGCCAGGCGGTCGCCGTCATCAGGCCTTTCTTGATGTCTTCGAGCGCCTGGGCGTTGCCGTTGACGCCATAGACCTTCACGTCCGTGCGTCCCTGGCTGCGCAGCGCGCCGATCGCGCCGATCGCCGGATCGTCCCAGCAGCCCCAGATCGCGAGATTCTCTTTGCCTGCGGGATGCGAGGCGAGCCAGGCGTTGGCGTATTGCGCGCCGTCTTCGAAATAGCCGGGAATGCGAACCTCGTTCTTGGTCACCTTGATGTCGGGATGGCCTTCAGCGCGTTGTCGAGCTCGACCTCGCGGTTCCGGCAGACTTCGCCGGTATGGTAGGTCAGTTCGAGCAACGCGCCTTTGCCGTCCATGGTCTTGATCATGAGGTCGTTGACCGGGACGGTCATCGGGCCGCCCGAGCCGTTGGTCGCGGCGACCGAACTCCCCAAGCCCGCCGCCCCAGGTGACGACGGGGATGTTTGCGGCCTTGGCGGCGGCGAGGCCGGCGCCGATCGAGGTATAGGGAAAGACCATGTCGACGATGCCGGCCGCGCCGCGCTGGGCGAAGTTCTGGATCGCGGCGTTGGCTTGGTCGGCATTTCCTGCCGCGTCAACCACCGAGACCTGCCAGCCAATCTCCTTCGCCGCGGCTTGCGCGCCGGCGATGTAGCGCGCGTTGTTGGCCTCCGTCGCGGAGATCGAGACGATGCCAACCAGCGGCTGGTCCGCCGGCGTGGGCCGGTGTGGCGCAGACACAGCGCGACCGCCGCGAGCGCCCATGAACGTCGATTTTGATCATGTCCTTCCTCCCTATTGCTTCTGGCTAACCGTTTCGCTATGATCGCGCGACAGGGCCGGCGCGAGCAAGCGAAATGTGGTCGGGCCCTTGCGTAGTTTTTCAGGTTTTCAAGGGACGCTGGGAGGATGGACAAGCTAGAAGCGGCGCGGCTGGCTCAGCGAAACGTTTAGCTGACGCATGCCGACGATCAAGGATGTCGCCAAGGCCGCGGGAGTTTCGACCGCGACCGTCTCGGCGGTCGTGAACGATTCCGCCTATGTCAGCCCGCCGTTGCGCGCGCGCGTGCTGGAGGCCGTGCGCGAACTTGGCTACGCGCCCTCGCAGATCGCCCGCAATTTGCGGCGCGGCCGCAGCGAGCTGATCGCGATCGTCGTCGCCGACCTCGCCAATCCGTTTTACGCCCGCGTGGTTTGCGCGGCGGAAGCGGCGGTCGCGGGTTGGGGCTATTCCCTCGTCGTCTGCAACAGCGACGAAAACCCGGACGCCGAAAAGCGCATCCTCGCGCGCATCAGAATGCTTCATTGCGAGGGCCTCATCCTCGTCCCGGTCAGCAACACGCTGCCTGTCGCGGCGCGAGACACCGAAGGCCGACGCATGCCGACGGTGCTGTTCGGACGCAGTTTCGACGACAATCGTCTCGACGCCGTGACGATCGACAATTTCGCCGCCGCGCTATCAGGCGACCAATTATCTGATCGACCTCGGTCACAGCCGCATCGGCGCGATCGACAGGGCCGCTCCATGTCAGCACCGGCAAGGGCCGCATGGAGGGCATGCAGCGCCGCGCTCGCCGCCAAAGGGCTTGCAGCTCGACAGCCGGTTCGTGCGTCCGGGCGAGTTTCGCGAGGACGTCGCTTATTCCGCCGCGCGCAGTCTGCTGAGCACAACCCGACCGGCCGACCGCGCTCTATGTCGCCAACGGCGCTGATGGCGCTCGGCGTCATGCGGGCGATTTCGGATCTGGGCCTGAGATGTCCGGAGGATGTGTCAGTCGCCTCGACCGACAACATTCCCGGCGTTCGCGGCTTGCGGCCCGTGCTGACGCGCACCGAGCATCCGATCGTCGACATGGTCAACGAAGCGGTCCGGCTGCTCGTCGACCGCGATCAAGCACGAGCGCGATGGCGAAGGCCGCACGGTGGTGTTTGCCTCTTCGCTGGTGGTCGGCGACAGCTGCGCGCCGGTGAAGGGGGGGTGAGGAATTGCAAGTGAGCGTAGCGCATGAGGCGCAAGCGCCGGATGTAGCCGCGGTCGTTGACTCGCGGTGGAAACCGTGCGATTGCGAGGAGCAAAGCGACGAAGCAATCCATGCGATCACGGCGCCCTATCCAGATAGCCGCCGATCTCACGACGCTGGATTGCTTCGCTGCGCTCGGCAATGACGGATCCGGTTTACTACAAACGATACGTCTCCGCCAACTGATCACGCAGCTTACCCTTCTGTATCTTCCCCGTCGCCGTCTTGGGCATCGCCTCCGTGAACAGCACGCGCTTGGGACATTTGAACGGGCTGAGTTGACGCCGAACTTTTTCGAGGAGCTCCGTTTCGCTTACGCTTTGACCAGGCTTCAGTACAACGACCGCAGTGACCGCCTCACCCCATTTATCGTGCGGCAGCCCAACCACCGCGGTCTCCTGAACCGCCGGGTCTGCCGCGTAGAGCGCCTTCTCCACTTCAATGGAGGCGACGTTCTCGCCGCCGGTCTTGATGACATCCTTGAATCGGTCCTCGAACCACAAGATGCCGTCGGCGTCGAAATGGCCGCAATCCCCGGAATGAAACCAGCCATGCAGAAAGGCCGCTCGGTAGCCGGCGCGATCGCGCAGATATTCGGTCATCACCTGCGGGCCGCGGTAGACGATCTCGCCGGATTGTCCCTGTGGCAGTAACTGACCGTCTGGCGTCCATGATCGCCACCTGCGCGTTCGGCGCCGGCGTGCCGACCGCGCCTGCGTGGCTCAGTTGATGTTCGGGGCGGAAATAGACTGCGAGCGGGTTCATTTCCGTCTGTCCGAACATCAGCGAGAACTCGCAGCCGAAGCGTCTCGATCGCCGCCTTCAGTTCGTGGGTCGGCATAGGCGCCATCGCATAGACCGCGAGCCTCAGGCTCGACACATCGCGGGCGCGGATATCCATCTGCTCCAGCATCGCTCGATACATCATCGGCAGCGCGAAGGTCAGCGTCAGGCGCTCGGTCTCAATCAGATCGAGCAGGCGGACGGCGTCAAATCCCTTCTCGATGAAGATCGCGGCGCCGACGGCGATCGCGGGCGTCACGAAAGCGTTCAGTTGCGCGGTGTGGAACAGCGGCATCAGCGCCGTGATGCGGTCGTCCGCCGTCAAGCGCGTGTCGAGCGCGACGCCGAGCGATTCCAGATAGACGGCGAGATGACTGCTGACGACGCCCTTGGGCGCGGAAGTCGTGCCGCTGGTGTAGAGATAGGAGATCGGGTCGCGATCTTCGACGATACGCGTGCGGCTCGTCCGCAGGAGCCGCCTTCGACGAGAGGCGTCGAAGGCAAGCGCCCGGCGTCCCGCGATCTCAGGCGGCGGCGAGCTGCCAATGACGATCAGGTCTCCAGCGCCGGCGCGTCGTCGAGGCCGGTGCGCAACTGCTCGATCAACCCGCTCTCGACGACCGCAGCAACTGCCCCGGCGTGCGAAAGCACATAGCCGAGTTCCTTGTGTCGCCAGAACAGATTGATCGGCACGCAGATCAGGCCGAGCTTCGCGCAGGCGAAATAGACGGCGAGAAACTCGATGTTGTTCGTCGACATCAAAGCGACCGCGTCGCCGCGCCGCAGACCGAGCCCCGCGAGCCCATCCGCTGTGCGATTGGCGAGTGCGTTCAACTCCCGGTAGTTAAGGCGACGCGCGCCCTCGACCAGCGCAAGCCGCTCAGGATAGCGCGCCGCGCTGCGGGTCAGGAGGTCGCCGACATTGACCCGCCCAATCAGATTACGGCCAATCGCTGGCTCCATTCCCGTTCCCTCCCTTGGGGCGATATGACGCGCCGCCGCAACTCTCGCCGGTGACATAAAAATGAATACGGCTCACTGAAAGCGATGCTAAGACCTTCCGCCTGTGACGATCAAGTCCCGCCAGAGCGTGCAGGTAGGAAATGAGCGACCCTCATCAATCGGCGCTGGCGCCCACGGCTTTTCTCGACGCCGACTCGCCGGCCGTCCGCGCATTCGCCGACCGCCACGCCGGCGAGGGCGCACCGCGCGAGCAAGCCGTCCGGCTGTATTACGCCGTGCGCGATGCGATCCGCTACGACATGACCACCTTCGGGCTCGATCCGAACCAATTTAGGGCCTCCGAGGTGTTGTCGGCGCCGAAGGCGTTCTGCGTCCCGAAGGCGATTGCGCTCGCAGCCGTTGCGCGGGCCGCGGGCATCCCCGCGCGCATCGGCTTCGCGGACGTGCGCAACCATTTGACCTCTCCGCGTTTCACGGCGCTGATGGACGACGACTTGTTTCGTTGGCACGCCTACACCTCGCTCTGGTTGGACGGCCGCTGGGTGAAAGCGACTCCTGCATTTGATATTGGGCTTTGCGAGCGTCACAACGTGCCGCCATTGGAGTTTGACGGGCGCGAGGATTTGATCTTTCATCCGCACGACGGATTGGGTCGCAGACACATGGAATATGTGCAGTTCATTGGCGAGTTCGACGACATGCCATTTGAAACGTTCGCGCAGGAGATGCGCAAGGCTTATCCGCGCATGCTCGCCGCCTTCGCCGCTGAGCGCGAGCAGCGGGCGTCCAGCTGATCTCGGTCAGACCTTCTGGTCCTCGCTGATCGACCATTTGGCGAGCTCGTGCCGTTGCAGCTTGCCGGTCGCGCTGCGCGGCAACCGTTCGGGCGCGACGAACTCGATATAGCGAGGCCGTTTGTAGCCGGCGAGGCGCTCCCGGCAGAACGTCGACGATCTCGCCGGCGCTGGGCGTCGCGCCCGCGCGCGGCGCGATCACGGCCTTGATCGTCTCGCCCCAATGCGGATCGGGAACGCCGAAGATGCAGACTTCCTGCACCGCAGGATGGCGCGCCAGCACCGCCTCGACCTCGGCGGGATAGACGTTCTCTCCTCCGGTCTTGATCAGATAGCGCTTGCGATCGACGAAGGTCAGGCTTCCATCGGCTTCCTTGCGCAACAGATCGCCGGTATGCAGCCATCCGCCGGCGAACGCCTCCGCATTGGCGGCAAGCGTCGTCGAGATAGCCGCTCATGACGCTCGGCCCGCGCACGATGCATTCGCCGGGCTGGCCGATCGGACAATCGTTCATAGCGTCATCGACGATGCGCACCTCCATCAGCGGCGACGGCCGCTTGCGCAAGCTCGGCATCGCGCCGGGACCGGAAACGCCATGGGCAAGCAGATATGAGGATTCGCTCTGGCCGAACGCGTCGTAGAAATCGATCGCAAAAGTCTGCCGTCAGTTCGGCGACAATGTCGGGCATCATGTTGGCGTAGCCGATGGCGAACCGCAGGCTCGTCAGATCGTATCGCCCCGGCTGCGGATGGTTGAGAAAATCGGTCAGCACGCCGGGCAGCAGCAGGGTCCAGGTCAGCCGGTCGCGAGCGATCACGCGGTACATCGTCTCCGCATCGGCTTTGCGCAGCGCGCAGAACTGGCCGCCAGTCATGCATCGTCGCATACAAGCAACTCATCGCCGCCGCAATGGTAGAGCGGCAACCAACCGATGAAGCCATCTTTTTCGGTCAGCCCGAACCATTGTGCGAGACGGAGGCCACGAATGGCGGCGGCGCGCTGGCTGATCATCGCGCCCTTCGGTCGTCCCGTCGTGCCGCTAGTGAACAGCACGTTATGGATGTCTTCGGGCTCAGCAACGCGCGGCGGTTCGCGGGCGAACAGCCTTGGCGAGGAGAGATCTCGTAGTCGAGCCATTCCTCGCGCGGCGTCAGCGCGAGCCAGCTTTCCACATACGGCGCGCGGGCGCGCACCGTCTCCAGCGCGGGCGCCAGCGATCCCGAGGCGATGACCAGCGTCGGCGCGCCCTTTGTCGAGGCAGTAGAGCAACTCCTCCGGATGCAGGCGGATGTTCAGCGCGACGACGGTGACGCCGAGCGCCGCGCAGGCCGCGTAGATCTCGACATATTGCGGCCGCGTTTCGCTGAGCACGGCGATTCGCCCGCCGCGTCCGAGCCCGAATGTTGCCAGCGCGTCGGCGAGGCGCCACGCGCGATCGCGAAGCTCCGCATAGGTCCAGGCGCCGTCCTCGCTGGTGACCGCGACCCTGTCGGCGAAAACATCGAACGCGCGGCGGAACACGCCGTCGATGGTTGTCGCCGCCGCCGTGGCTGCAAGCGGCGACGGCGCCATGGGATGTGACGCGCGCATTTCGCCTCTCAGTAGTTCTGGAACTCGGTCAGCGCTTTGAAGGCCTTGGCGTTTACGTCGTACTGGTAGACCGCGACGGCTGCGCCAGCGAGTTGCTGCGGATTGTCGAAACTGACCGGCGCGCTGAGGCCGCCGGTGTCAAAATCCTTCATTCCCCGCAGCTTCTCGATCGTGCAGGCGCGCGTGAGGTCCTGGCCGCACAGCGACATCGCGTGCGCGAGCGATGTGAGGCCGATGTAGCTGGCGTAGGTGTATCGGCTGATGTTGGCGAGTTCCGCGTCGCTGACATATTTCTTCGCCATCTCCTTGAACTTGTCGTTCGCCGGACCGACGAGAGAGACATAGTCAGCGACCATGAAGTCGTAGCCGGCCGGCGCCGACAGCGCGGCCGAGGCGGGTATGCCTTCGCTCCACACGCCGGCCGATTGGATATCCATGTCGAGCTTGCGCGCCTCGGCGAGGATATTGGCGGCGCCGGCGAAAATGCCGCCGTTGGCGATCACGCTGACGCCGGCTTCTTTCATCTGCGCCATCTCGGCGGAGAAGTTGGACGTGCCCTTCTTGAAACGCACTGAGGTCGCGGTCTTGACGCCGAATTCCTTCACCGCGCGATCATATCCCTGCTCGACTTCCTTACCGAAGTCGTCGTCCTGCCGGAAGATCCCCCAAGCGCCGTCCTTCGCCAGCTTATGGTCGTGGATGTATTTCAGTTGGGCATAGAACGCGTCGGAATAGTTGGCGCCGAAGGTGAACACCGACGGCCGCACCGGCTTGTAGACCAGAGACGCCGGCGCCTCGCTCACCATGGTCGGAAGGTTGTTCTCGGTGATCAACGGCATCATCGCCAACACGTTTGCGGTGCCGGATGTGCCATTCAATGCGAAGATGTGGTCGTTTTCGATGAGCTTGGTCAGCGCCTGGAACGAGCGGGAGGGAACGTAGCCGTCATCCTCGGTAATGACGACGAGCTTGCGGCCGTTTATGCCGCCCTTGGCGTTGATCTCGGCGGCGGCGATCTTCGAGCCGATCGAAAAACCCTTGCCGACAAAGGCGGCGGGCCCGCTCATGATGTTGACGTCGCCGATCTTGATTTCGGTGTCGGAGACGCCGGGGTCGGCGGCAAATGCCGCGCCGGACATGATCAGCGCGGCGCCAGCTATCAGAGCTCTCATTTCGCTTCCTCCCTAATGCGCCGGCTTCAATAGGCCAGCGGCCAGTGATTCCAGTATTTGCGCGCGTCGCGCCATAGACCGATCAAACCGTCGGGCATGAAACGCAGCACGAGCACGATGACGACACCATAAGCCAGCTCTCGGATTTCGAAGATGTTGTCGCCAAGCCGAGCCGCCGCGCCCTCGGGCAGAGCGGCGAACGCGAGCCGCAGCGCCTCCGGCAGAAAGGACAGAAACGCCGCGCCCAGCACCGCGCCCGCGACCGATCCGAGCCCGCCGAGGATTATGATCGCGAGGGCCTCGATCGACAGCGTCAGCGCGAATACATCGACATTGACGAAGCGCAGTTGCAAAGACATCAGCGCGCCGGCGATGCCGACGAAGAACGAACTGACGACAAAGGCCATCAGCTTATAACGAACTAGATCGATGCCCATCACGCGCGCGGCAATATCGTGATCGCGGATCGCCATCCAGGCGCGTCCAACTCGCGTGCGATTGAGGTTGAGCGCCGCGAAGATCGTCAAAAGCGCCACGGCGAAGGCGAGGAAATAGAGCGGCGATCCTTTTTGCACCTGAAAGCCAAGCAGGGTCGCGCCGTTCACGAACACGCCGTTGGGACCGTGGGTGATTGGCTCGGCGTAGAGGATGACGTGGGTGACGATGAACGAAAAGGCGAGGGTGGTGATTGCCAGATAGAGCCCCTTCAGCCGCAGCGAGGGCGCGCCGACGAGCAGGCTGACGAGCGCCGCGCCGATGCCCGCCGCGGGCAAGCTCAGCCATAAGGGCGCGCCGTAGTCGGCAAAGAGGATCGCGTTGACATAAGCGCCGACAGCCAGAAAACCGGCCTGCCCGAGCGATATCAGGCCGGTTTGCCCCGTCAGCATGTTGAGCGCGACGGCGCCGACGACCGAGATCAGTGCGCTGATCATCAGGCTGAGCGCATAAGCTCCAACCACGAACGGCGCCAAAACGAGCGCCACGATCAGCGCCAGTGTCCAGCTCCAGACAACGCGGCTGTCGCTAAGGGTGATCCACTGCGCCGGCCGCTCCTTGAAATGCCCAATGCGCATCTCAGACCCGCTCGATTTCGCGGCTGCCGAACAGGCCGTAGGGCCGGACCATCAGCACGAGGATGATCACCACAAACCCAGCGATCTCGCGCGACCCCTCCCCGATATAGCCTTGCGACAAGCTCTCGATCAGACCGACGACAAGACCGCCGAGCGCGGCGCCGCCTATCGAATCCATTCCGCCGAGGATTACAGCCGGAAACGATTTGAGCCCTTGGAACCACATATCCGGCGCGAGTTTGAAATTGACAGCAAACAACAGGCCGGCGATCGATGCGATCGCCGACGACAGCATCCAGGCGAGGGCATGGATGCGGCTGACGCTGATCCCGACCAGCAGGGCGGCGGTTTCGTTGGCGGCGACGGCGCGCATAGCAACACCGTAGCGGCTGAACGTGAGGAACAGCCAGACGGCGCAAACAACCAACGCCAGCGCCGCCAGCAGGGCAAGCTGTGCGGGATAGAACGGGAGGCCGAGCAGCTTGATGACCTTCGTCGGCAGACCGGCGTCGAAGTTGAGCGGCTCCGAGCCCCAGATGAGGATCGTGACGCTGCGCAGGATCACGGCGAGGCCGACCGTCACCATCACAATGGCGAAGATGGGCTCGCCGAGCATCGGGCGGATGAACAGTCGCTCCAGCGCGAGGCCGAGCGCCATGGAGATCGGGACAGTGACGGCCACCAGCGGGATAAACGACAGCCCGAACGTCTGCGCGACGCTGAAGGCGATGTACGCCGTCAGCATGACGAGCTCGCCCTGTGCGAAGTTGACGATGCCGGTCGATTTGTAGATCAGCGCAAAGCCGATGGCGATCAGCCCGTAAGCCGCTCCGCTGACAAGGCCGGCGGAGACCAGTAGGCCGAACAGGCTCATCAGTCGGCGCTCCCGTAGATGGAGGCGATTTCCCGATCAAATTTGGTCTCTATGGTGCGCCGTCTTACCTTCATCGTCGCCGTCAGCTCGCCATCGTCGTGATCCAGCTCCTTTGCCAGAATGATGAACTTGCGCACATTCTCGACGCGAGCGAAGCGTTGGTTGACGTTTTGAACCTCGCCATCGATCAGCTCGCGCACTCTGTCATTTTGCGCCAGCGAGCGGTAGTTGGTGTAGGCGATCGCCTGCGCCTGCGCCCATTTGCCGGTGACGTCGAGGTCGATCTGAATCAGCGCGGCGAGGAAGCGCCGCCCTTCGCCGATCAAGATCGCCTCGCGAATGTAAGGCGAGTCCTTCAGGGCATTTTCGATCAGCGACGGCGTGATGTTCTTGCCGCCCGAGGTGATGAGAATGTCCTTCTTGCGGTCGACGATCCGGATCTCGCCGCCGGTCTCTTCCTCGATCACGTCGCCCGTGGCGAGCCAGCCTTCGGAAACCGCTCGCGCGGTGGCGGCCTCGTCGAACAGATAGCCTTTGAAGATGCTCGGCGCGCGCACGAACAGTTCGCCGTCGGTAGCGCGACGGTGTTCCGCGCCGGCGATGCTCGGCCCCGAGCAGCCAAGCCTCGTTGCGCCTGGACGCTGGGCAAAGCAGACGCCCGCGCTCTCGGTCATGCCGTAGATCTGGTAGACCGGGACGCCGATCGTCCAGAAGAACAGTAGCACTTCGCTAGAGATCGTCGCGCCTCCGCAAAAACCATTGCGCACCCGATCGAGCCCTAGAAAGCGCCGCAAGGGCCGGAATGCGATCAGCCACAGACAGGCATAGAGCAGCCGATCCGACGTCCCGGCGAGTCGACCGCCGTTGGCGAGGCGGCGCTCGGCGACAGCGCGGCCCGACTGGAGGCAGGTCTCCAGCATACGGCGTTGAAATGGTGTGGAATCCTTGGCGCGATACATCACGGTCTCGCGCATCTTCTCCCAGATGCGCGGTACGCCGAGGAAGCCGTAAGGTGCGATTTCGCGCAAGTCGGAAATGACGGTGTCGATCGATTTCAGCGAAGCTCACGACGCAGCCGGTGACGAGTTGCTGTACGGTCGAAAAGGCGCGCTCCGCGACATGGCACAACGGCAGATAGCAGAGAACCGAATAGCTGCGGCTGTCGAGTTGATAGATCGTCGCGACTTCGCAGGCTGCATACAGCATGTTGCGATGGCTGAGCATCGCGCCCTTCGGCATTCCCGTGGTGCCCGAGGTATAGACGATGATCGCGACGTCGTCGGGCTTGCCTGACGTCAGCGCAGCATCTACCGCGGCGCCGAGCTCGGCTTCGCGCTGCCGGCCGAGTTCGATCAGCGCGCCGAAAGACATCAGTCCCGGTTCGTCGTAACGGCGCATCCCCTTCATGTCGACGCAGACGATGGTCTCGAGATCTGGCAGGCCGCCGTCGTGCTGACGCGCTTCGATCACCTTGTCTGTCTGTTCCTGATCGCCGCAGACAACGATACGGGCGCGCGAGTGGCGCAGGATATATTGAAGCTCGGCCCAGGGGTTGGTGGGATAGATCCCGAGCGTCGCGCCGCCCAGGCTTTGCGCGGCGAGGTCGGCATACAGCCATTCCGGCGTATTCTCGCTGGCGATCGCGATCCGGTCGCCGGCGCCGAAGCCGAGCGCCTTCAGGCCGATCGCAACGAGACGCGTGGTTTCGTGATACTCGCGCCACGTTTTGCGTCGCCAAAGTCCACGGTCCTTCTCGCGCAGCGCCAGCGTGTCGCCGTGCTCGCGGGCGCGACGGCTGAGAATCTGCGGAAGGGTCATTTCGTAGAGCGGCGCCGCCGTCATGCCGCCCTCGACTTGCCGAGATAGGCTTCGACAACGGCCGGATCCGTTGCGACTGTTGCTGGCGCCCCCTCCGCGATCTTGCGGCCGTAGTTGACGACAAAGACGCGGTCGGAAATATCCATCACCACACGCATGTCATGTTCGACCATGAACACCGTGACGCCGAGTTCATCGCGCAAATCGAGCACGAACCGGGCGATGTCCTCGCGCTCCTCCTGGTTCATCCCCGAGACCATTTCGTCGAGTAGCAAAAGCTTGGGCGAGACCGCCAGCGCCCGGCCAAGCTCGACCCGCTTCTGCTGACCGTAAGACAAGGTTCCGACGATCTGATCGCGAAGGTGCTCGATCTCCAGGAATTCGATGATCTCCTCGATTCGCTCGCGCGCGCGGATTTCCTCCGCGCGGGCAGGGCCCCAGAACAGCGCGCCCGACAGCGGCCCGGCGTGCAAATGCGCGTGCAGGCCGACGAGCAGATTGTTGACGACGGTTTCGTGCTTGAACACCGCCAGATTCTGGAAAGTGCGGGCGATTCCCAGCCGTGCGAGCTTATGTGTCGCGATATTTGTGAGATCGGTCCCCTCGAAGAAAATCCGTCCGGCGCTCGGTCGCAGCACGGCGCTGATCAGGTTGAACAGAGTCGTCTTCCCGGCGCCGTTCGGTCCAATCAGGCTGCAAATATGGCCCTTTTCGACCGACAGGCTCACGTCGCTGACGGCGGCGAGACCACCGAAGCGTTTCGAGACGCCTTCGAGCCGCAGCATCTCGCTCATGACAGCCATCGCTTGCGGCGGCGATAGTGTTTGATCTCGCGCAGGCTCTTGCGCTGGCCAGCGGAAAGGCCGAGGAAGAATTCCTGCACGTCGCTGTTGGCGCGAAGCGCCTCGGTCGGGCCGTCGAGCACGATCCGGCCGTTCTCGATCACATAACCGTAAGAGGCGACCTGCAAGGCGAGTTGCGCGTTCTGCTCGACCAGCAGGACGGTGAGTCCCTCCTCGACATTGAGTTTGAGGATGGTTTCGAAGATCGTGTCGACGATCTGTGGCGCGAGACCGAGCGAGGGCTCATCGAGCATCAGCAGGCGCGGCTTGGCCATAAGCGCGCGGCCGATCGCGACCATCTGTTGTTCGCCGCCGGAGAGATAGCCGGCGATCTGGGTTCGGCGTTCTTTGACGCGTGGAAATAGGGTGTAGACCTTTTCGAGGCTCTCGCGCGCCTCCCCCCTGGGGCGCGTGAAGCCGCCCATCGCGAGGTTGTCCTCCACCGACAGCGTCGCGAACAAAGCGCGGCCTTCCGGCGCCTGCACGCAGCCTTTTTCGACGATCCGCCGTGCGCTGAGGCCAGCGATGGAGACGCCATCGAGGTGGAGGGCGCCGCCGACGACCTCGCCTTCCTCTTGCGCAAGCACGCCTGATACCGCCTTCAGCAATGTCGATTTGCCGGCGCCGTTCGAGCCAAGCAGCGCGACGATGCGGCCGCATCCTACCGACATGGAGACGTCGCGAACGGCCTCGATCGCTTTGTCGTAGACGACCTGCACGTTGCTAAGCGTCAGCACGCACGGGCTCCTGCGACTGTCGTCAGGCGCATAATCAAGACTTGCGCCGCTTGGCGAAAAACGCGGCGATCTCCGCCTTCATCTCAGGCGAGCGTCCGGCTACGCCTTGCAGGTCGCGTTCGAGACCGAGGTGGGTTTCGAGCCCTGCATCGGTGGCCGCGCCAATCAATCGCTTGGTTGCGGCGATAGCGGAGGGAGCTCGCTCCGCGAGCCTTCTTGCAAGGGCGTCAGCCTCGGCCGAGAGAGCATCGTCGTCGAAGACGCGCCACACGAGCCCCCAAGTCAGCGCTTCCTCCGCGCTGATCCGGTCGCCAAGCAACATGGCGGGCGCCGCGCGCACCCGGCCAGCGAGGCGCGGAAGAAACAGCGTGTTGCCGGCGTCGGGAACGAGCGCGATGCCGACGAAGGGTTCGTAGAAATAGGCGGAGCGCCCGGCGATCACGATGTCGCCGGCCAGCGCCACGCCAACCGAGGCCCCGGCGCAAGCGCCGTTCACCTGACAGATGATGGGCAGCCGGGTCGCGCGCATCAGCCGGATCAGCGGATTGAAATGCACTTCGAGCACGCGGTCGAGTTCGGGGGTAGCGCCGGGTTCGATAGTTGAGAGGTCGTAGCCGGCGCCGAAGGCGCGCCCGGCGCCGGTCAGGATTACCGCGCGGACGCCGGCGTCGGCCTCGGCGCGGCGGAACGCGTCGAACAACTCGTCCGCTGTTTGGTCGCGATAGGCGTTCAAACGATCCGGGCGCTCCACGGTGATACGCGCGACCGCGCCGTCGAGCCGATAGGAGATGTCAGCGTACGCGACCATGCGGCGCCTCCTTAGCTGATGCTTTCCCTGCAAGCCTCCAGGCGACCTGTGGCAGCCGATCGGCGCCGAAGAAGGCCTCTTGGTCAACCTCGAACCAGGGCGATCCGCACACGCCGACGGCGACGGCTTGATCAATCGCCTGGGCGAGCCGCGCACGGCCGGTATCGCCTTCGAGCGCGGCGATCGCCGCTTGCGATGACATTCCGTGTCGCGCCGCGATTTCCGTCAGCACGGCCGTCTCGGAGATGTCCAAATCCGCAGTGAAATAGGCCGAGAACAGATCGCGCCCAAGTGCGCGCGCGCGCGTCGCGTCCTCTTCGGCCAGCATGTAGTAAAGCCGTGTGGCGCGATGAGCTGATATCGGAAACTTGGTTGGCGCGCGATACGCGATGTTGTGAAACGCAGCGGAGCGCGCCATGTCTGCGAGCAAATAGGCGCGTCTCGCCGGCGAGTCCATCGGCGGAGGGATAGACTGCGCCTTCAACACCGCCCAGACGAGAATCGGCCGCCATTCGATCTCGCGATTGTGCGCGGTGGCGAGCCGTTCGGCGGCGTCGAGCGCGAAATAGGCGTAAGGCGACGCGAAGTCGAACCACATGCGGATGGGTGGTTTCATCGACGAGCGTCCACGGCGAAGAGTGCCGGTGAGGCAGGAAGTCCGCAGGCGGCGCGATAGTCGGCGCTCATATCCTCGACGATGTCGGCGACCGAGCGGATTCCGTGGATGCCCCCGACGCCGTGTCCCGCCGTCCAGATGTCGCGCCAGAGCTTCGAGTTGCTGTCGATGAGACTGCTCAGATCTGGCTGCTTCGGCGGAAGCTTATCGAGGTCGACGCCGCAGCGCTCAAGGCTCGGGCGAAGGAAGTTGCAGCCGATGCCGGAGAGGCGGTCCGTGTACACGAGATCGCTGGCTTCCGATTGCAACAGCATGGCTTTGTAGTCCGCGGAGGCGTTGGACTCTTCGGAGGCCACAAAGCGGGTGCCGACATAGGCGAGATCCGCGCCGAGCGCCTCCACCGCGCGCACTTGCCAACCATCGTTGATGGCGCCGCCGAGGATCAGGCAACCGTCCCAAAACGCGCGGATTTCGCGGACCAGCGAGAATCCGCTCTGCACCGAGGCGTGCCCGGCCGCTCCGGCGCCGACGCAGATCAGCCCGTCAACTCCGGACTGCGCCGCCTTGCGCGCATGCGCGGTGTTGGTCACATCGCACAGCACGGTTCCTCCGTAGCCATGCACGGCTTCCACAACCGGCCCAGGATGGCCGAGTGAGGTGAGAACCAGGGGGATGCGATGTTTGACGACCAGATCAAGATCGGCGGCGAAACGCGGGTTGGTCCGGTGCACGACGAGATTGACGCCGATCGGACCGACCGGAAGATGCGGATTCACGAGCGCGAAGTCCGCAAGCTCGGCGGTCATTTCGGTGAGCCATTGATCGAAGATCTCGCTCGAACGCGCGTTGACATGCGGAAACGTTCCGACGATTCCGGCCTTGCACATCGCCGTCACGAGCGGCGGAAATGACACAAGAAACATCGGCGCGCCGATAACAGGCAGGCGCAGACGGTGACGAAACAATTCGGGGAGCGGGGAGGGGTGATGGCTCATGCTCAGAACCTGAACACGCCGTAACCGGACTCGCCGAGCGGCGCGTTTAGCGATGCGGAGATCGCCACGCCGAGCGCGTTACGCGTATCGATCGGATCGATAATGCCGTCGTCCCAAAGTTCCGAAGTGGAATAATAAGCTGAGAGTTGCTCCTGATAGGCGCTGCGAGTTTGCTCCCAGACACGATCGATCTCGACTTGGTCGATCGTTTCGCCGTTACGTCGCATCTGGTTAAGCTTGACCTCGGCGAGCGTGTTGGCGGCCTGATCGCCGCCCATGACGCCGATCTGATGGTTGGGCCAGGCGAACAGTAGTCGTGCGTCGAATGCGCGCCCGCACATGCCATAGTTTCCTGCGCCGAACGATCCGTTGCACATGACCGTGAACTTTGGGACCCGCGAGCAGGCCTGAGACATGATCATCTTCGCGCCGTCTTTGGTGATTCCGCGGCGCTCGTACTCGCGGCCCACCATATAGCCGGTGATGTTTTGCAAGAACACCAGCGGTGTGTTGTTCTGGTTGCAGAGCTCGATGAAATGACCGCCCTTCAACGAGGAATCGTTGAACAACACGCCATTGTTGGCGAGTATGCCGACCTTGAAACCCCAAATGTTGGCGTAGCCGCAGATCAGCGTCGAGCCATAGTTGGGCTGGTATTCGTGGAACCGGCTGCCGTCGACCATGCGGGCGATGATCTCGCGCATGTCAAACTGCCTGCGCGCGTCATTGGGCAGAATGCCATAGATCTCCTCGGCGTCGTAGGCCGGCGCCTCTACCGGATCGCGCTGGCAGTCCCATTTGCGAGCGCGGTCCCATTGCGAGACAATCTCGCGGCCGATATGGATCGCCTCCGCCTCGCTCGAAGCAGGATAGTCGCAGACGCCTGAAACGCTCGTGTGCATCTCCGCGCCGCCAAGTTCCTCGACGCTGACTTCCTCGCCAGTCGCCGCGCGGACCAGCGGCGGTCCGCCGAGGAACACGGCGCCTGTACCGCGCACGATCACGTTGTAGTCGGACAAGGCCGGAATATAGGCGCCGCCCGCCGTGCAATGACCAAACACCAAAGCGAGCTGTTTGACGCCCATCTTCGACAGCAGCGACTGATTACGAAAGATGCGGCCGGCCATGTAGCGGTCAGGGAACACTTCCGACTGCAACTGCAGAAAGCCGCCTGCGCTGTCGCAGAGATGGATCACCGGCAGGCGGTTCTCCATCGCGATGTCCAGCGCGCGCACGATTTTCTTGGCGGAGAGCGGATACCAGGCGCCGCCTTTGATGGTGGGATCGTCGGCGCGCACGATCACCTCGCGCCCCGATACGATACCGATGCCGACGATCGTGCTCGCCGACGGGGATTCGCCATCATAAGCCATGTTGGCGGCGAGCGAGGACAGTTCCAGGAACGGCGTACCGGGGTCGAGCAGCTTTTCGATGCGCTCGCGCGGCAGCATCTTGCCTTGCCGCGCCAGCCGCTCCAAATCGCGTTGCGGGCGCTTCAGCCGCGCCGCCTCTTGCTTTTCGCGGAACTCGTGCGCGAGCTTGCGATTGTGAGTTTCGTTGGCGCGGAACTCCGCGCTCGATACGCTGAGCATCGACTTGATCTTGCGCATCAGGCGCTGCCCAGCGGTTCGAGTTCGGCGACGATCTCGTCCTTATCAAAGGTCTCGCCGACGCCGCGCCGAACCTTGGCGAGGCGTCCGTCGCGCGGCGCGAGCAGCGTCATCTGCAGTTTCATGCTCTCGATCGTCACCAGCGTCTCGCCGCGCGCGACTTCGTCGCCGGCTTGCTTGTGGATTTCGATCACGCTGCACGGCATGGGCGCGCGCACGTGATCGTGGTCTCCCGTCCCCGCTGCCGCCTCATCGCGAGGATCAATGAGAGCGGCCTCAATGGTTCGTCCAGCGAGGCGCAAGATTTGTCGGTCGCCGACATGAGCGCGTGCGAAACGCAATGTTGCGCCGCCGACCGCGATGGTCCGCGGGCCGTCACCTTCCTCGTCGAGCGAAGTCACGTCATACTCGCGGTCGTCGATTCTTAGCCGCAAATGCGGACGACGAGCGAGGATCTCCACCTCATGCGCAACGCCAGCGAGATGGATGGTGAAACCCATCAGTTTCTCCACCGTCCCATGGACGCGTGGGGCTCGGGCACGCCGTCGACCAGATCGCGGAAACTGCGAAAACCAAGCGCGGCGGCAATGAGCGCTGCGTCGGTCGCGGCTTCATCCAGCGGCGGGGCCGCGAGCGCCGCCGCGTGTTGTTTGACGAAGCCAGTGTGCAACTCGCCGGCCTGGAAAGCCGGATGCGCGAGAACGCGCGCGAGATAATCGACATTGGTGCGCACGCCGAGTATCGCGAGATCATCGAGCGCCGCGATCGCCCTCGCGATGGCCTCGGCGCGGTCGCCGCCATGGGCGACCAGCTTGGCGAGCATCGGGTCGAAATCAGCGGTAATCTTCTGCCCTGTTTCAAGTGCGTTCTCGAAACGCAGATAGGGTGCAGAGTGCGTTTGGAGCACCTTGAGCACGCCGGTCTCAGGCAGGAAATCGCGCTCGGGGTCTTCCGCGCAGATACGACATTCGATCGCGTTACCCCGCGTGGCCACGTCCTCCTGGTTGAGGCTCAAGCCGAAACCTCCGGCAATCTCCAGTTGCATGCGCACAAGATCGAGGCCGGTGATCATCTCGGTGACGGGATGCTCGACCTGAAGGCGAGTGTTCATTTCCAGGAAGAAATAGCGGCCATCGGCGCCAAGGATGAATTCGACGGTTCCCAGATTGCGATAACGCGCGGCCGCGGCGAGACGGACGGCGGCGGCGCAGATTTCGTCGCGCAGCGGCGCCGGCAGGTTTGGCGCGGGCGCCTCCTCAACGATCTTCTGAAAGCGCCGCTGCACGGAACATTCGCGCTCGAACAGATGGATCGCGCCGCCCGCGCCATCGCCGACGACCTGCACCTCGATGTGGCGCGGACGCTCGATATACGTCTCGGCATAGATGCGCCCGTCGCCGAAATAGCGTTGCGCCTCGCTGGCGGCGATGCGTGCGGCCTGGCCGAGTTCGGCCGATGAGCGCACGATGCTCATGCCTTTGCCGCCGCCGCCCGCCGCCGCCTTGATCAACAGGGGAAAGCCGATGGCTTCGGCGGCGGCGCGGAAGCTCTCGATGTCGCCGGTCGGCGTCGCTGAAGGCGCGATCGGCACGCCGTGCGCGCGGGCGAAATCGCGCGCGGAAATCTTGTCGCCCATCAGTTGGATGGTCTCGGCGTCGGGCCCAATGAAGACCAGCCCCGCCGACTTCACCGCCGCCGCGAAGCGCGCGTTTTCCGAGAGGAATCCGTAGCCCGGATGGATCGCCTCGGCGCCTGTCTTCAGCGCCGCTGCGATGATCTGCTCGCTGTCGAGATAGGCCGCGACTGGGGTGTCGCCAAACACCTCGACCGCCTCATCTGCCATGCGCACGTTGAGCGCACGGGTTTCAACCGCGTGATGGATCGCGACAGCGCCGATCCCGAGCGTGCGCAGGGTTTTCTGGATGCGGCAGGCAATCTCGCCGCGATTGGCGATCAGCACCTTCTGAAAGGGAAATGCGCGCGGCGTGGCGGCGGCCCGTATCGGATCGACGCGGCTCATGCGGCCACACCACGCGGCGCGGCTTCGGTCCAGCCTTCGAGAAGGCCGCCCGGCTCGAGCCAAATGGCGGGTACGCTGACCGGAATATCCATCAGCGCTTGCGCAAGCGCTTTGCCCTGCGGATCGTGGCGAAGCGAGGCGACGCCGCCGCCGCCGAGGGCGCCGTGCAGCAGAAAGTTGAAACCGTTGAGGCCAGGCCAATCGAAGCGCTCGACTGGCCCGAGAACGTAGTGCGCGAAATAGTCGCGCACGGCTTTGGCGGTAAGCCCTGCCGACAGCGCGGCGACGAATTCAGGACGGCGGCCAATGACCCCAATGTTTGCTGCGTCGCCCTTGTCGCCGCTGCGGCCGTGCGCGATCGCGATCAGGGGTACAAGCACGGTGGGTTCGTTGAGCAAGGTCGCCGCACGGGGCTTTGCTGGTTCCGACTTCGGCGCGGCTCGCGCCGCCACCGGGGCGATCTCGCGCTCGATGTCGCCGCAACGCACCCGCACCGGCGCCTCGGATTTGTCAATCAGGAACGAGAACAGGCGAACCACCGGCTGCGGCTCCGGCCTGCCGCCGGAAAATCCAGTCAGGCCCTGCGCCATCGCGGTCCCCGCGGGGAATATCTCGCGCGCAAAGATCTTCAGCGCGTCGGCGGAACTGTGGCGCACGCCGATCTTGAGAATAACCTCGCGGGCGCGGGTCGCCCTCGAAGCTTCTCCATAAGTGGCCTCGGCCCCGAGAACCTCAACCGAGGTTTCGCTGAAATCGGCGAACCCAGCTTGTCTGATCAATCGGCTGGAGCGGCCGAGTACGGCGTGGCCGACAGCCTTGGCTTTATCTACCGCCTCGCGTCCGGCGATCATCATCGTCGTAGCGGCGCGATAGCCGTCGAAATAGGTGGCCGACACCTTATAGGTCGACGTCGGCGGCGCGCCGCGTGCGCCGGAAACCCGTACTCGGTTTTCGCCTATCTGCTCCAGGCGTACATTCGACCAATCGCAGGCGACATCGGGCAGCAAATAGACAGCGGGATTGCCGATTTCGTAGACGATCTGTTCGGCAACAGTGGCAGTGCTGACGAGGCCACCGGTCTCTGCCGGCTTGGTCAGCACAAAACTTCCGTCGGCCTCGCATTCGGCGATAGGATAGCCCATGTCCTCCCAACTGTCGGAAGTCTGCCGCCAATCCGTGAAAATGCCGCCAGTCGCCTGCGCGCCGCATTCAATCACATGGCCAGCGAGGCTTCCCGCCGAGAGCAGGTCGTAATCTTCGGCGCTCCAGCGAAATTCGTGGATCAGCGGCCCGAGCGCGAGCGCGGAATCCACGCATCGCCCGGTGAGCACGATATCCGCGCCGAGATCGAGCGCGGCGGCGATCGGCAGCGCGCCGAGATAGGCGTTGACGCTCGCCGTCCGCTCCGGGAAAGGCGCGCCGGAGAACATTTCCTTCACGCCGCGCCCGCGAAAATCATCCGCCCGCTGCGCGAGATCGTCGCCCTCGACAACAGCAATCTTGAGCTTGACATCGGCTTCACGAAATACGTTTTCCAGCGCCGCCCGACAGGCGGCGGGATTGACGCCGCCGGCGTTGGCGATAACCTTGATGCGCCGCTCTGCAATTTCGCGCGCGAGCGGCTTCATCACCAGCGAGACGAAGTCGGTCGCATAGCCGAGCTCCGCGTTCTTGGCGCGCATGCGCGCCAGTATCGACATGGTGATTTCGGCGAGATAGTCGAGCACCAGATAGTCAATGCCGCCGCTGCGCACCAGTTGCGCCGGCCCTTCGGGGCTGTCGCCCCAGAACGCCGCTCCACAACCAATCCTGACGGGGCGCGACATGCTATCGTCCCGTGAACGACGGCGTGCGGCGTTCATTGAAAGCCGCGAAACCCTCGCGCGCGTCCTCGGTGCGCGCCATGTTGGCGAGCATGAATTGCGCATATTCGAGCGCGCTCTCGAGGCTCATCTCGCGTATCTTCCGAAGCGCCTGCTTGCCGAGGCGAATGCCGCTCGGCGATTTACCGACGATACGATCAATCAGGCCGCCGAGCTTCTCGTCGAGTTCGGCGCCGGGAACCGCGAGGTTGACGATGTCGCGCCGCGCCGCCTCGGCGGCGGTGATCGGCTCGCCGGTCAGGCAAAGCTGCATCAACGTACGATAGGGGACGACGCGCAGCAGATAGGGCAGGATCATCATCGGGAACAGGCCGACGCGCACCTCGGGGACGCCCATCAACGCATCCTCGCGCGCCACGACGAGATCGCAGGCGCAGGCGAGCCCGAAACCGCCAGCCAGCGCGTGGCCATTGACGCGCGCGATCAGCGGCAGACGGCAAGCGTCCATACGCCTGAGCAGCGCGACAACGTAGTGGCGGGGGTCGGCGGGGTCGATAGTGAACGGCGCTCCGTCCGCTGCGGGCTTCAAGTCGCCGCCGGCGCAAAATGCGTCTTCGCCGGCGCCGGTCAGCACCACAGCGCGGACGCCGCCATCGGCCTCCGCCGCATCGAGACCAGCGATCAATCCCGCGGCGACCGCCTCGTTGAGCGCATTGCGGCGTTCCGCGCGGTTGATCATGAGGGTGAGCACGGCGCCCTCGCGTTTGATCTGCACGGCATCCGCCACGCGCGCGTCTCCCCCAACCGTCGGCTCGCTTGTCCGAACCCCACCTTGCCAGTAAATGATTTCAATTCATCAAAGCTGTCAACCCCCTCTCCGCCTTTCTCCGTCGTTATCGTCGACCAAGCGCGCGCAATCTTTGTTCGCATACTAGAACAGAATGCGATTCCGCACGATCGTCCTCAAAATCTAATATTGACAACCGGTATCCGATCGCTGATGAAGAGTGTTCATTACAGTCGAGCGCCACGACTCGAGAACCGGGCGGCGGCGATACGGCCTGTCGGGCCGATGCGGGGAGGAAGTCTTGGCGTCTCGCGATGCGACCGAGATCGGCGACAACCGGCCGCCCGTCTACGAACTTGACGCCGATCAGCAGCTGATTCTCGACCAGGCCGACCGTTTCGCGCGCAACGAACTTTATCCTCTGGCGCCGCGCATGGATGCCGAGGAATGGTGGCCCGAGCACGCTTTCCCTGAGATCGGCAAGCAAGGACTGTTTGGCGCAACGGTCCCCTCAGAATACGGCGGGGCCGGCATGGATCTGCTGGCGGCGGGGCTGGTCGTTCAGGCCTTCGGCCGCTGGAATCATGCGATGGCGCTATCCTGCGTCGCGCATGACAATCTCTGCCTCAACAACATCTATCGCAATGGCAATGAGGCTCAGCGCCGGAAATATCTCCCGGATCTGTGCGCGGGCCTCAAGATCGGCGCGCTGGGCCTCACCGAGCCGGGCGCCGGCTCGGACGCGCTGGGCTCGATGCGCACGACCGCGCGCCGCGACGGCGACCACTATGTGCTGAACGGCGGCAAGATCTACATCACCAATGGTCCCGTCGCCGACGTCCTGCTGGTCTACGCCAAGACCAATCGGGAGAAGGGCGCGCATGGCATTTCCGCGTTCATCGTCGAGAAGCATTTTCCCGGTTTCCGGGTCGCGCAAAAGCTCGAGAAAATGGGCTATCGCGGCAGCCAGACCGCCGAACTCGTTTTCGAGGATTGCCGGGTGCCGGCCGAGAATTTGGTCGGCGAGGAAGATCGCGGCGTTGCGGTCGTGATGAGCGGGCTCGATTTGGAGCGAGCGATGATCTCGCCCTTGTGTCTTGGTGTCGCCGAGCGCGCGTTGGAGCTTTCAATCGACTATGCGAAGACGCGCGAGCAGTTCGGCAAGCCAATCGGGTCGTTCCAGATGGTCCAGTCGATGCTGGCCGACATGTATGTGCTGGTCGAGACCATGCGCACCTTCACTTACCGAACGCTTGCCGCCGCGGCGCAGCTAGAGATTGGAGACGGCGGTCGCGGCGATATCCACAAACTGACGGCGGCTTCCGTGATGTTCGCGGCCGACTCTGTTCACACAGTGCTCGACAAGGCCATGCAGATCCACGGCGGCTCGGGCTACATCTGGGACTCCGAGATCAACCGGCTTTTCCGTTCAACCAAGCTGCTCGAAATCGGCGCGGGCACCACCGAAGTGCGCAAGATGATCATCGCCGGCGAATTGTTGAAAGACATGCGCCGATGAGCGAGGGCGTCGCCTTCGGCCTCGACGACGATACGCTCGCCACCCGGAAGACGGTGTTCGCCTCGGACGCCTATGCCGGACGTCTGGCGCTGGTCTCGGGCGGTGCGGGCGGCATTGGCCGCGGTGTCGCTTGGTTGCTGGCTCGCCTCGGAGCGCATGTTGTTGTCGCCGGACGCAGCGAGACGAAACTCGATGCGCTCGTCGCGGCCATGCAGGCGCGCGGACTGAAGGCGTCACGGCGCGCCGTCGACATCCGCGAGCCGGAGCAGGTGGCGGCGCTGTTTGAGCATATCTGGTCCGACCACGGCCAGATCGACCTGCTCGTCAACAGCGCGGGCGGGCAGTTCCCACAAGCGGCGATCGACTATTCCGCGAAGGGCTGGAACGCGGTCATCAACACCAATCTCAACGGCACTTGGCACATGATGCAGGGCGCGGCGCGCCGCTGGCGCGATGCGAGCCATCCGGGCAGCATCGTCAATATCGTCGTCGTGACGACGCATGGGCTCTACGGCGTCGCGCACACGATCGCGGCGCGCGCGGGCGTCATCGGCCTGAGCCGCGCCATCGCCGTCGAATGGGCGCCGCTCGGCATCCGCGTCAATTGCATCGCACCGGGCGCCATCGAGACCGAAGGTTGGAAGGTCTACACCCCGGAGGCGCGCGCGGCCTATCCGCGCTCCAATCCAATGATGCGCGTCGGCACACCCTGGGACATTGCGGAAGCCTGCGCCTACATCGGCGGGCCCGCCGGCGAATACGTCACTGGCGAGTTGTTGACGGTTGATGGCGGCGGCCAGCACTGGGGCGAGACCTGGACAACAGGCAAGCCCGACTACTTCAAGGAGTGAGCTTTGCCGCGCTGGCTTTCCCGCCTCTATCATCTCCGCGCCGGGGCGCTGGGATGACGCGACTCGTTCGCAGCCTTCGAGCTTCCCAAGGTGCGCGAGCGGCTGCAGCGTTTCCTTTCCGCCCAGGGTTTTGAGGGTGTGGCAATCGAGGCGCTTCGCAGGTTCACGGTCGGCTTCTCCTGGATCACCTTTGGTTTTACCGGCGTTTGGCGAGAGGGCGGGGCGTGTGATTGAGCGGCGGCTCATCCTGCGCATCGGGCCGCCTTTCGGCATCTTCGCGCCGTACAAGGCTTCGCCGGAATTTCGCACTTTGCGCGCGCTGGCCGGCAGCGAAGTGCCGGCGCCTCAGCGTTCATTGGTTCTCCGACGACGATGAGGCGTTCGGCGCGCCTTTCTTTATTTGCGACTTCGTGCCCGGCGAGGCGCCGATTCCCTGGACGCACGACGGCGGTCCGGCCTTCGACGAGTCGGCGCGTCGCGATCTGGCCGAACAGTTTGTGGCGGCGCTGGCGGCTTTGCATCGCTTCGAATGGAAGGGTTCAGATGTCGAGGACATAGGTGGGTGCACGGACGTTCGACGCGCGGCCGCGGAGCAAATCGATATTTGGGAGGCGAACCTTGCGCATTGGAGCCGGGCGCGTGAACCGATGCTCGAATGGGCGGCGATCTGGTTGCGCGAGCACGCGCCTGTCGCGCCGCGCATCAGCATTGTGCACGGCGACTTTCGTATCGGCAATTTCCTGGTCGACGCGGGCCGCATCACCGCGATCCTCGATTGGGAGTTGGTGCGGCTCGGCGATCCGCTCGAAGATGTCGGCTGGATCTGCATGCAAGCCTGGCGCGGCCGCTCGCCTTATATGAGTCATTTGTTTACTCGCGATGAGCTGCTCGATCGTTATAGCGCGCTGATTGGCTTCCCGGTCGAGGCGAGGGCTATCAGATATTGGGAGGCGTTCGGGACCTACAAGCTCGCGGTCATGCATTATGGCGCGCAATATTGCTTCGAGACACGCGGCTACAACGATATGAGGATGGCGGGGATGAGCGCGCAAATCCCGCGCATGCTCTTGCAACTGGAATCGGCGATGGAGAGAGCCGCGTGAATATCGCGCTGGAGCGCCTGTTCGAAGGTATGATCGCGACGCTGCGCGCCGACGTGATCCCGCGCGTCGACGATCCTTTCGCGCGCGGACAGGCGGTCGGCCTCGTCGACCTGATCAACAATATCGCCCCGCGGGTGGAATGGGCGCGCGCGCCGCTGTTGAAGAGCGTCTCCGAAAAGCGTCGTCTGTTGCGCGCGATCGCTGCGGCGCTGGGCGAGGCGTATGTCGAAAATACGCGCGCGCCGGAGTCGATGGAATCGAAAGACCTCGAGCTGGAACAGGCGCGCCTGGATGCCGAGCTATGCGACGCGATGCAAGCCGCGCATGCGCGTTCTGACGCCGCGGCGAAAGACTCGCTGACACTTCTTATCCGCCATGCGCGTGACGAAGCTTCAGAGCGCATGAAGATCACACGAAAGCCCTTGTTTGCGGAGATCGCAGGCGGCGGCAGGGACAAGCCGGCGCCGCCTTAGAGGCGCGGCGCCACAACGAACTGGGGTGGGAGGAAATGGCGCAGCGACTCGATCCGCGCATGCCAAAGGTTGACGAATGCGTGCAGCGCTACATGCTCGACCGGCTCGCTGGCGAGCAACCGAACAAGGTTTTCGCTAACTTCGCCGATGGTTCGGAATGGACCTACGCGGAAACGCGCGACATCGCGATCCAAACCGCCAACGCCTTCCGCAAACTCGGCGTCAGTCAGGGCGATCGGGTGCTGGTCTGGTTGCCGAATTCGGCAGACAATCTGCGCATCTGGTTCGGCTTGAACTATCTCGGCGCCGTCTATGTGCCGATCAACCTCGCGTATAAGGGCAGCCTCCTGCAACATACGCTGACGCTGTCCGAAGCGCGGCTCGGCGTCGTCCATGCCGATCTGCACGGGCGGCTTGGCGAGATCGAATGCAGGCATCTTCGCGAGATTATCGTGTTTGGCGGAGAGCCGCGCCCCGTCAAAGGGCTCGTCGTCCATGCCCGCGCGGCGCTAGATGGCGAGGACTTGACGTCGCCTGCGCTCGAACGCGAAATCGTCCCTTGGGATCTCCAATCAATCATTTTCACCAGCGGCACCACCGGACCTTCGAAGGGTGTGCTGTCGTCCTACGTCCATCTCTACAACATGGCGATCGCGGCGCCATTTCTCTCGGGCGAAGATCGCTACATGCTCAACCTGCCGCTGTTTCATTCCGGCGGTGTGATGCCGACGACTGCGATGTTGATACACGGCGGCTCGATCGCGATGGTCGACGCGTTCGACACCGACACGTTCTGGGACACGGTTCGCGCGCGGGGCATCACCACGTCGATCCTGCTCGGCGTCATGGGCGGATTTCTGTTGAAGCGGCCCGAAAGTCCTGATGATAAGTCGCACACCCTGCGTTCTTGCACCTATGTGCCGCTCAACGAGACCTCGAAGCAATTCCATGAACGGTTTGGAACCGAGATTTACACGCACTTCAACATGACTGAGATCTCGCAGCCTATTGTATCGGCCGCCAACCCCACGGCGCTCGGCAGCGCCGGCCGACCGCGCCCGGGCGTGGAGGCGCGCATCGTCGACGAGAATGATTGTGAAGTCGAGGTCGGATCGGTTGGAGAGTTGATCGTGCGCACCGATTGTCCCTGGGCGATGTCACACGGCTATGCGGGCAACGTCGAGGCGACCGCCGCGGCTTGGCGCAATGGTTGGTTTCACACCGGCGACGGCTTTCGACGCGACGCCGAAGGCAATTTCTATTTCGTTGATCGCCTGAAGGACGCTATCCGCCGGCGCGGCGAGAACATTTCGTCCTTCGAGGTGGAGTCGGAAATCCTCGCCCACCCCGCCGTGCGCGAGGCGGCGGCGGTCGTGGTCAAGAGCGAGATCGCCGAGGACGAAGTGATGGCGGTGGTGGCGCTCAAGCCCGGCGAGCCGCTCGATCCCGCTGATCTGATCGCGTTCCTGCGCCCGCGCATGGCGCATTTCATGGTTCCTCGCTACGTACGTTTCGTTGACGGATTGCCGCGAACACCGACGGCCAAGATCGAGAAGGTCAAACTGAGAGCGGTCGGCCTGACGGAAGACACCTGGGACAGGGAGAAGGCGGGGATTTCGGTCAAGCGGGAAAAAATCGGACAAGGGCATTGAGCGCGGGCCTCGCCATGTTTCCTGATCTATCGCCCAGAGCCGAAGAATTGCGCGAGAAGCTCGTCGCCTTCATGGACGAGCGCGTCTATCCCAACGAAGCGGAACTGCTCGCGGAAACGCGCGGCGGTGCGGCGCGCTGGCGCCCGCATCCGCGCCTGCAGGAGCTCAAAGCGCGAGGCGAAGCGCGCGGGCCTTTGGAACCTGTTCTACAAGCACGGTCCCGAAGGCGCGGGGCTCGACCAACTACGAATATTCGCATCTCTGCGAAATTCTCGGACGCTCGCTGGCCGCGCCGGAAATTTTCAACTGCAACGCGCCCGATGTCGGCAACATGGAAATTCTGTCGCTGTTCGGAACGCCCGATCAGAAGGCGCGTTGGTTGAAGCCTCTGCTTGACGGCGACATCCGCTCCTGTTTCGCGATGACCGAGCCCGGCGTCGCGTCGTCCGACGCGACCAATATCGAGACCTCCATCCGGCGCGACGGCGACGACTATGTGATCGACGGCCGCAAATGGTGGATCACCGGCGCGATGTCCTCGGCTTGCAAGGTCGCCATCGTGATGGGCAAGAGCGACTTTGCAGCGCCCAAGCACAAACAGCAGTCGATGATACTAGTGCCTATGGATTCGCCGGGCTTGACGATCGAGCGGCCTCTGTCGGTTTACGGCTATGAACATCCGCCGCTCGGCCACGCGGAATTGGTGTTCCGCGGCGTGCGCGCGCCCGCCTCAAACATGTTGCTCGGCGAGGGCCGCGGCTTCGAGATCGCGCAGAGTCGGTTGGGTCCCGGTCGCATTCATCATTGCATGCGCTTCATCGGCCTTGCCGAGCGGGCGATCGAGGCAATGTGTCGACGCGCGCAATCGCGCCGCGCCTTCGGCGCGGCGCTGGCGGAAATGGGCGCGGTGCGGCAGGCGATCGGGCAGTCGCGTTGCGACCTCGAGCAGGCGCGACTTGTCACGCTGAAGGCCGCATGGAGCATGGATCGCCATGGCGCCAAGGCGGCGCGCAACGATATCGCGATCGCCAAGATCGTCGTCCCGACAACCGTCGGTCAGATCATCGATCGCGCCATCCAAATTCACGGCGGGGCAGGGCTCTCGCAGGATTTCTTTCTTGCCGAAGCCTTCGCCGAGACGCGCTTCCTGCGCATCGGCGACGGGCCTGACGAAGTGCACCGCGAGGCGTTGGCGAAGGCCGAACTCGCGAGATATGCGTGAGCAAGGGGAGGCGCGCATGACGGAACTGCGGGCAGGGGGTTCGCGTCGTGACGCCGGGGCGGACGATCGGCGAGGGCGACATCAACTTGTTTGCCGGGCTGGTCGGCGATTTCACGCCCGATCCACGTGGATGCGCAATTCGCAGCCGCCAGCCCGTATCGGCGGCCGCATCGCGCATGGACCGCTCGCGATGTCGACCGCGATCGGCATGTTGACGCAAACCGGCATTCTCGGCGAACGCGTGCTCGGTCTCGTCAATCTCAATTGGGATTTTTCCGGGCCGGTGAAGCTTGGCGACACGATCCGCGCTCGCGTGCATGTCAGCGAAATCCGGCCGACTTCGAAATCCGGCCGCAATCTCGCGACGTTCCAGTTCGAAGTCGTCAACCAGAACGACGCCATCGTTCAGACGCGGCCGCATGCTGGTCGTCGTACGCGCGGATTGAGGCGCCTGGGGAGGACACGATGGGTGATTTCATCATCGGCCCCGAGGATGAATTTCCTCACCTCGCCGGGCCGGAAAGCAATTTCAACGAGAGCGTCTATCTCAACGCGTTCGACGCCGAAGACCGGAGTTGGCGGTTGGATGCGGCTCGGCAATCGGGTCAACGAGGGCCACGCCGAGCTTTCGGTCTGCCTCTATCTGCCGGATGGCCGGATCGCTTGCAGTTTCCGGCGGCCCGGCATCATCGGCAACGACAGGTTCGACGCCGGCGGCCTGACCTACACCGTGGTCGAACCGTTCCGCAGCGTCGCGATGCGCTATGCCGGCGACCTCTTCATCGTCGAGGACCCGAAGCGCTGCGCGATCCGCAAAAACTGTTCGCCACGCGGGCCGCGACGCGCCTGGCGAAGTCACCTTTACATTCGCAGCGGAATCGCCGGTGCATGGCGGCGCGCCGGCGCACGATGGCGTGCAGACGATGTATGGTCGGGACTTTTCGCTCGGGCATTTCAATCAGCATGGTCGATTGCACGGCGAGATCCGGATCGGCGACGAAGCTTGGCCGATCGACGGGCGCGGCTGGCGCGACCATTCCTGGGGGCCGCGCTACTGGCAGTGCATCTATTATTACCGCCTCTTCATCGCCAATTTCTCCAATGGCGACGGCTTCATGCTGTTGAAGATCAGCGACAAGTCCGGCTACTCCCGCCGGGTCGGCGTGTTGCTGGTCGACGGCGAATACGAGGAAATCACCGACCTCGACGTGATCACCGAGTGGACAGAGAAACAGGACCCCGCGCGGGTGCGGCTCGGCGTTCGCACCGCCAACCGCAAGGCGGTCATCACCGCCGAAATCCTAACGCTGGCGCCGCTGCGCAACCGCCGCCAGGCGGACGGCGAGACCCTTGTCTCGCGGATCGCCGAGGGCTTTACGCGCTTCACGTGGGAGGGTCGAGAAGGCTATGGGATGACCGAATATATCGAGCGGATCGAGGACGGGAAGCTGGCCGGGTTTCCGCTGTAGCAGGCGGGCTCGACGAAGGGGCGTGGGCCAATGATCAGGCAAGAGCGATTGAACGACGGGATCGTCAAGGTTGAGATCGACAATCCCGCGCGCCGCAACGCGCTGGATATCCCGATGTTTCGAGGCGCTGGCCGAGCTCTGGCCGCGTCTCGGCTCGGATCGCTCGGTGAGGGCGATCGTCGTCACCGGCGCTGGCGATCGTGCGTTCTGCGCCGGCGCGGATCTCACCGCCAATGTCACCGATCATCCGGGGTTCGCGGATCTGGTGGCGCGGGCGCTGCTCAAGACCGATCTGATGGCGACGCCGCTGATCGCCGCCATCAATGGGCATTGTTTGGCGGGCGGGCTCGAGCTGGCGCTGGCCGCCGACATCCGCATCGCCTCGCGCGCGGCGAAATTTGGTCTGCCTGAAGTCAAGTGGGGCCTGATTCCCTCGGCGGGAGGGACGATGAAGCTGGTCGATCAGATTGGCTATGCCGCTGCGATGGACCTGCTGCTGACCGGGCGCCTCATCGATGGCGGCAGAGGCCGCGCGGACTGGGCTCGTGACGGAGGTCTGCGACCCCTCGGAGGTCTGGCGCGCGCGCTCTCGAGCGGGCCGAGATGATTGCGGCGGCAAGTCCACATGCGGTGCGCGCGGCCAAACAAGCCGCGCTCTCGGCGCGCGCCGACCGCTACGCCGCGCAGGAAGCAGAAGGAACAGGCGCTCGTCGCGGAGCTATGGGCGACGGGCCATGTGAAGATCGGCGCCGCGGCGTTCGCGGCAAAACGCGCTCCGGTCTACGGCGATGATTGAATGCGGCTTCGCGCGCGCGAGCGCGCCAAAAAAAGAGTGCTCATTACCGGCAATGCGCGACGCCAACAAATAGTGCGAGTTAGAAACGTCAGCAGCGTCTTTTAAGTTTGATCTGGCGCCCAAGTCGTAATAAGCTAGGTTCATTAAATCGGGAGGAAGGCGCCACAAAAGGCGCCAGAGGAGAGCGCAGGCGCCCATGAGGCAAGGTTCGACCGCGAGCAATCGCCTGCTGGTCCGCCGCCCGGCAAAGGCGTCGCGAACCGGCTCGGAGGCTCCGCGTTGAGCGCCGTCGCCGAGTCCCCTGGCCGCAAGCTACCCGCGCTCAATCAAGAGCGCATAGTCTTCGCCATCGCAGCGCTGCTGTTTCTCGCCTTTTCGGTGTTTGTGCGGGGTTTCCTGGACGCAGACAACCTTTTGTCGCTGATTCAGAACGTCTCGATCCTAGGCGTGCTGGGAATTGCGATGGCGCAAGCCATCATAGGCAGAGGAATCGACCTCTCGATCGTCGCGACCATGGCGATGACCGTCGCCTGGAGCCTCGATCTCATCACACGCGGCGCGCCGGTTTCGCTGGCGTTGCTGGCCGGCTTGATGATGGCGATCGTCATCGGGCTGATCAACGGCTTTCTCATCGCCTATGTCGAGATACCCTCGATCTTCGCCACGCTGGCCATGGCGACCGCGGTCTATGGTTTCGGCCAGAACTTCCTGGTCCCAACAGACATCACCTATCTCGCGCCGACCGCGGGGTGGCTCAAGCTGCTCGGGGGCGGTAAGGTGGCCGGCGTGCCGAGCCCGGTCATCGTATTTGCAGCGCTCAGCCTCGTCGCATTCCTGTTCCTGCGCTACACCAAGTGGGGCCGCTTCATCTATGCGATAGGCGACAACCCGATCGGCGCGCGCGTCGCCGGAATTCCGACACGGCCGATGATGTTGCTGCAATACGTGCTCTCGGCGCTGATTGCTTTCCTCGCCGGTCTCGTGACGGCTTCGGTCGTCAACAGCATGAGTACCCGGGTGGTCAATTCGACGCTGGTCTACGACGTCATTCTCGTTGCGGTGATTGGCGGCATCGGACTCAGCGGCGGCAAGGGTGGCATTCGCAACGTGATTGTTGGCACCATCCTGATCGGGATACTGCTCAACGGCATGACGATCCTTGACATGCCCTACACCGCGCAGAACATCGTCAAAGGGTCTGATCCTGCTCGGCGCGATCATCGTCGATTCGATCATCAACCCTCGTGATGAGCAGACCGCTCAACAAGGAGACATCTAGGCCGTCGAAACGCCTCGGTGATAATAATCAAACAGGGAGGAAGATCATGAATTGGAAGAAGCTTATGACGCCTGTGCTGGGGGCGCTCGCAGCGACCTGCATCACCGCTGTCTCGCTCGCCGATGAATACGACGAAGGACAGATCAAGATCACGCGTAGCGCGCTCTCCGGCAAGAAGGTCGGTTTCGTGCCGCTCTCCATGGGTTTCGATCTCCCGCAGGCCTGGTTTGAAGGGCTGAAGCAGGATGCGGCGAAGTGGGGCTACACGGTGATCGTGCGCGACCCGAACTGGAATGTCCAAGTCGGCGCCCAGGCGCTCAATCAACTGATCGCCGACAAGCCGGATGTCCTGATCTTCCATCCCCTGGAAATGCAGGCCTATGCGAAGCTCGTGAAGAAGGCGATGGACTCCGGGATTAACGTCATCCAGGTGAATCTCAAGTCGCCGAACAACGGCGACGCCTACGTCGGCGCCAACTGGTACGAAATTGGCCAGGAGGCCGCCAAGCAACTCGTCAAGTCCTGCGGAACCGGAAGCGGCAAGAGCGGCAAGGTCGCGATCGTTCAGGGCGTGCCGACCACAGCCACCAGCCAGATCGCGATCCCCGGGTTCGAAGATGAGATGAAGAAACATCCGGAAATTCAGATCGTCGCCAATCAGGCCGCGGACTGGGACGCCACCAAGGCGCACGCGGTCACGAGCACGATCCTCAAGCAGAACGCCGATCTCTGCGGCGTCTATGATCTCTGGGAAGTCCAGGCGATGGGGACCGCCGCCGCGATCAAAGAGGCGGGCAAACAAGGCGCCGTGGCGCTGGTCACGTACGGAGGTGGTCAGAAGCAGGCCGGTTGCGACAATGTGCTGAACGGAAATTTCACGGCTGACGTGATCGCCGACGCCAAGGTGCAGGCGGCGGATCTCGTGAATGTGGTCGACTATTTGCTGCAAGCCAAGCCGAAGCCTGGCGGCGCGCCCATCGGAATTTACACACCGACGCGCGTCATCGATAAGGACAACGCAAGCGCCGGCCTGTGCTGGACTATGGATGATCTCAAGAAATACGGCGTCCGCTGACGCGATCGGCGCGAAGCGGCGTTCCAGCCGCTTCGCGCCGTCGTTTGGGAACAAGCGCAAGGGGTGGGTTGCGATTTCATGAGTGTTTCGGCGTCGGAAGTTTACGCCAAGTGGCGATATCGCCTGATTCCCGACCACGTCCTGGGCGAGATCCTCTCAAAGAACTGGATCGACAACGCGATCCCGGTCGCGATCCTTATCGCGGCCGTGGCGTTCTTCGCCTCGGTCCTTCCGGACTTTCTCACGATCGGCGGCCTGAGCGACAACGCGCGGCAACTTGGCGAGTTGATGCTGGTTGTGCTCGGCATGACCATTGTCATGCTGGCGGGCGGCATCGATCTCAGCGTCGGCTCGAATTTTGCGCTGACGACTTTCCTCTCGTTGGGCATGTTCAATGCGTTGGGCTGGCCGCTGCCAGTCGTCATCGTTCTAGGTCTCGCCACAGGCGCGCTTGTCGGACTGGTGAATGGTTTGCTCGTCGGCTATCTGCGGCTCCGCGCGTTTCTGACGACGCTAGTGACGCTTATCATCGTCCGCGCGATCGTCGACACGCTGATCCTCAAATATCAGGTCGTCGATCTCCAATCCCACGCAGTCGTCGGCTGTATGGGACTTCATGGGCGACGGTTCGGTGTACGGGTTTCCCTGCAGCTTTCTGGTGGCGCTGATCGTCGCCATCGCCGCGCATGTTTTCCTGACACGGCTGCGTCTTGGTTGGCACATCCAGGCCGTAGGCGGGTCGCGCCGGTCCGCGCATAATGCGGGGATATCGGTGCGCGGTACGGTCTGTCTGACCTATGTGATGTCGGGCGTGCTGGCGTCGGCGGCTGGCGTTCTCTACGCGGCGCGGCTCAATGCGGCCGGGTCGGACACGGGGGCCGGCCTCGAGGTCTCCGCGCTAACGGCGGCGGTGCTCGGCGGCGTCAGCCTCGGCGGGGGGAGGGGCTCCGTCGCCAAGGGAATGTTGGGGGCCGTTATTGTCCTCATCATTCAGAGTTCGCTGGTGCAGCTTGGTTTGCGGAGCGGGGCTGGATCGCTGGCGCTCGGCGTCGTTCTGCTCGTCGCCGTCGCCATCGATGTGCGCTGGTTGAAGAACCGGCTCAAGGTGCTCTCGCGGGTCTATGTTTCTCCCGCCTATTTCCGGCTGCCGCCGGCGCCTGGCGCCGATCCGGGGTCGCCCTACGCGCTCAACGACAAGCTCAGCAATGTCGAGGTGCTCGGGCTCGCGGAGGTCGAAGGTCCCGAGGATGTCATCGTCGATCGCAACGGGCATCTCTATTGCGGCAATCGCTACGGAGACGTCGTTCGTTTCTTCGGGCCCGACCACAAGAAATGGGAAATCTTTGCCCATATCGGCGGCGGCCCCTTGGGGTTGGCCTTTGATCGCGACGACAATCTGGTCGTCTGCGTCTCCGGCATGGGGCTCTATATGGTCCGGCCTGACCGGGAAGTCGTGAAGCTTACCGATGAGACCAACCGTAGCCTGTTCTCGATCATCGACGATTCCCGAATGCGGTTCGCCGACGATCTCGATATCGCGCCCGATGGACGGATCTTCTTCAGCGAGGCGACGCTCAGGTTCGACATCACGGAATGGGCCGTCGACGCACTCGAGGCGCGCGGTAATGGTCGTATCCTTTGTTATGACCCGCGCGACAAATCAACACGAACCATCATCTCGAAGCTTCAGTTTCCGAATGGCATATGCGTGACGAACGACGGCGAGTTGATCCTGTTCGCCGAAACATGGGGCTGCCGCGTCCAGCGCTACTGGTTCGCCGGTCCGAAGGCGGGCCAACGTGAGATCATCCTCGAAAACATTCCGGGCTACCCCGACAACATCAACCGCGCCTCGGACGGCAACTACTGGCTCGCACTGGTCGGCATGCGGGCGCCCGCGCTCGATCTCGCATGGCGAATGCCGGGCATGCGCCGGCGCATGGTGAACCGCATTCCCCATGACGAGTGGCTTTATCCCAACATGAATACGGGCTGTGTCTTCAAATTCGATGTTTCAGGCAAAATCCTCGAATGCTTGTGGGATCTGAATGGCGCCAATCATCCCATGATCACCTCGATGCGCGAGGACCACGGCTATCTGTACCTCGGCGGCACCTACAACAACCGCATCGGCAAATGGCGCATTCCCGACGCGGACGCGTCTTGGGGCGCAGTTGAATCCTATTGGGGGAAGAAATGATCGGCGCCCTTCGCCGCGCGCTTGATGCGCTGACTGGCGACGGCGATGCCTCCGTGACCGTGCCGCCGATGGACGGCGCGCTCAATCCCGACAACCGGCTCGAAGACGCTGCGGTGGTCGCCGCGGCGGAGGCGCCCGACAACCTTTGCCTGCTAGGCGACAGGCTGCTGTTTTCCAACGCCGCGGAAGTGTTTGAGTTGGACCCCACGTCAACCACACCGGCGTTGAAATCTCACGCGACGTTTGCGTCGCCAGTGACGGCGCTCGCGGCGCAGGGCGCGACGCTAGCGATCGCGTTGACCGAGGGCGGTCTGCTCATTCGCGGCGGCCCGCACGACGGCGTTCATCTCAGTCAGGCAGGCGACCAGCCGCTGACCTGCGTGACCGCGCTCGCCTTCGCAGATGACCATACGATCCTTGTCTGTCTCGGCTCGCAGAAGCATCCAAGCGAGCGATGGAAGCATGATTTGATGGAGTGGGGCGCGAGCGGCTCGGTTTGGCGTGTCGATCTAGGATCGAAAGCGGCGACGCCGTTGGCGCGTGGATTGGCGTTTCCCTTCGGGGTGCTCCCGCTGCCAGACGGCGCGCTGGTGACGGAGAGTTGGCGTCACCGAGTCGTCAAGCTGCGGCCTGAAGGCTCGCCCGAGCCGATCCTGACCGATCTGCCCGCCTATCCCGCGCGCATCACGCCGGCCGGCGACGGCAAGGGTGCATGGCTCGCGCTGTTCGCACCGCGGCGGCAGTTGACAGAATTCGTGCTGCGCGAGCCTGCCTACCGCAAGCAGATGATGCAGGAGATCGCGCCGGATTATTGGGTCGGGCCGACGCTGGCGCCGATGCGCAGTTTCCTGGAGCCGCTGCAGGGTGGAACATTGAAGAAGCTGGCCGCGATAAAACCATGGGCGCCGTCGCGATCCTACGGGCTGGTTGTGCGGCTCGACGAGCAGTGGCAGCCACGCTCCAGCATGCACAGCCGCGCGGATGGCAGCCGTCACGGCGTGATGAGCGCGCTCGAAGCGAATGGGCGCCTGTTCGCGGCGAGCCGGGGCGCACAAGCCGTCGTCGCCGTAGACCTGCAGGGGGATGAATAGGCTATGGGCGCGCTGATTGAACTGCGCAAGGTCACGAAAGAGTATCGCGGCGTCCCTGCTATCAAAGACGTGGATTTTGAACTGAGGACGGGGGAGATCCACGCTCTCGTCGGGGAAAATGGCGCGGGGAAATCGACGCTAACCAAAATCGTTGCAGGCGTGACGGAGCCCTCTAAGGGCCAGATGTTGTTTGACGGTCGCGAGGTCGTGTTCCACTCGCCGGCCGAGGCGTTGGCGAACGGCGTCAGCATGGTGTTTCAGGAGACCAGCCTCGTGCCGTCGATGTCGGTGGCGCAGAACGTGTTCCTCGGCGACGAGAAGTTCTTCAACCGGATCCGCGGTATCTATATCGCCGCGCAACAGCTGATGGGCGCGCTGAATTTTCCCGTCGACCCGTGGGCGACAGTTGCGACGCTGGGCGCGGCGAAGAAACAGATGGTCGAAATCGCGCGAGCGGTGCGCAAGAATGCGCGCGTCATCATCTTTGACGAGCCGACGGCGGCGCTTACGCCAGAGGAGAAGCTGCACTTTTTCGCACTGATGCAGCGCCTCAAACAGCGCGGCGTCTCCATCATCTTCATATCCCATGCGCTCGAGGAAGCGCTCGAAGCGTCCGATCGAATTACGGTGCTGCGCGACGGGGAGATTGTAACGACCGACGCGACGGCCTCGTTCGATCGCGATCGGGTGATCCGCGCGATGGTCGGGCGTAGCCTTTCCAACCAACTGTATAAGCGACGCGAGACGGTGCGGCGGCCGGGACGAAAAGTGCTGAGCGTCAAAAACCTTTCGATGGCCAATGTCGTTCGCAACAATTCGTTCACGGTCTACGCCGGACAGATCACCGGTATTTTCGGCCTCATTGGCTCCGGGCGGACGGAAACGGCAAAGATCGTAGCGGGGGTTTACAAGCGCAGGACTTTCTTCGGCGGCCAGATCGTCCTCAATGATACGCCCGTGCGCTATCGCGTACCGCGCCCGGCGGTGAGGGATGGCGTCGTATACGTTACCGAGGATCGCAAGGTCGAAGGCTTCTTCGAAACGATGTCGATCGCGGAAAATCTTTATACCGGATTTCTCGCCTCTGGGCTCGAAAAAGGACCTGTCGTAAGCTTCAGCGGTATGCGCGCGCTCGCACAGGAATGGACGAGCGCGCTGAACATTCGCGCGATCAACAGCAACGCGCGGGTCATCGAGCTATCCGGCGGAAATCAGCAGAAAGTGGTGATCGCCAAGGCGCTTGTGCAGAAACCTAAGCTGATCATATTTGATGAGCCAACCCGCGGCGTGGACGTCGGCGCAATCGCGGAGATCCATCAGTTCATCAACAAGCTCGCCAATGAAGGCTTGGCCGTCGTCGTCATCTCGTCCTATCTACCGGAAGTCATGAACCTGTCGGACCGCATCCTGGTCTCGCAGCGCGGTCGCATTGTCGAGGAGTTCCGTCCGGGCGACGCGACGGAGGAGAGGATCATGCACGCTGCGGTCTATTGAGACGCTTGGCCGGCCGGGATTTTGCATGTGTGAGGGTAAACAAGGATGAAGGGCTGAGAATGGCGCGGCGACAGGTGAATCGCCTTCCTCCAGAGCGACGTGTGGCCGACATCTTGCTGGCCGCCAAGCAGGTGTTTCTTGACCGAGGCTACAATGAAGCCTTGATCTCCGACATCGCTGAGCGCGCCGGCGTCGTCGAGGGCAGCATCTACCGCTTTTTCCAAAACAAGCGGGACTTGCTGATCAAGATGGTCGAGCATTGGTATGAGGACCTGCTGGCGCACGACGAGGCGCAATTGCAGGGCGTGCGCGGGACATGGAACCGCATTCGCTTCATGGTGCACCACCACTTGGCGACGATACGCCGCGAGCCAGCCCTCAGTCGACTTGTCTTCCAGGAGCTGAGACCCGACCCGGAATATCGCAACACGCGATTGTTTCAACTCAACCAAACCTACACGCATCGAATCGTTGATATCGTGAAGGCGGCAATGGCTTCCGGCGAATTTCGCTCGGACGTTTCCGCTTCGTTGGTGCGTGATATGATCTACGGCGCTGTTGAACATCGTACCTGGGCGTTTCTCAGGAACGAGGGTGATTTCAATACGGAAGAAACCGCCGACGGAATTACAGAGTTGATTTATCGTGGGCTCGCCAAGAGTGCGAAGGCCGAACCGTTCGCCAAAGCTACCTTGCGGCTTGAGGCGGTGGCGGAGCGCTTGGAAGCCCTCACCAAAGCGACTCCTCGCACCGAGCCGGCGGCACGGCGAGGTCGACTCGGCTCAGTCGACGCGTCTTGATCGCGGGACGCCGCCAATAGCGGTTGCCCGCGGGTTCCGGTGAGAACGCGTAGGCGGATTGAAAATACGTCGGGTGGCGCGTAACTCTCGCCCTCCGACGCGCCGCTACACGGAGGGACTATCACGATGAGCGCCGACCATGAGCACGACGATCCCTCCGAGCGCTGGAAGCATGACGGTGTGCGCGTCATCAAAGGCGATCAATTGGACGCGAACACAGCCCAAACGCCAGGGATGCACCGTCAAGCCGCAATCAACCATGCGCGCGTTGGGGCGCAAAAGATCTGGGCCGGGACCGTAAGCATCGCCGCCAACGCCAAAACCGGCGTACATCACCACGGCGAATTGGAAAGCGTCATTTACGTGGTCAAGGGCCACGCCCGCATGCGCTGGGGCGAGCAACTTCAATTCGTCGCCGAAGCGTGGCCTGGAGATTTCATCTTTGTGCCCCCCTTCGTTCCCCACCAGGAGATCAACGCGGATCCGAGTCAGACGCTTGAATGCGTGCTGGTTCGCTCTGACAACGAGGCTGTCGTAGTCAACATCACAGATGTCGAGCCGGTGGAGAAGCCAGAAGAGGTCTATTGGGTCGACCCGATCCACCGGGCGCCATAAGGTCTTCGACGGCCCGGAGGTCCTGCTGACTGGTGATGCTCGGCCCGGATAGTGCTCTTTTCGGATGTAGCGCGCCATTGCGGATTGATTGAGGATCGCCCGGCTAATTCTCACCCCCTTCGCCCTCAGTTTGACAGATCTCTCGTTCCGGGCATAGCTATGCACGGCTGAGGGTGTTTCAGCGTCTCGCGATCCCGTGTGGCGCCCGAACAATCGTTCCGGGCGCTGCTCGCGAAGCCGTTGAATTGCTCGACCAAAAAATCAAAGCGCAACGTTGGCCGCGTTGCTTGCATTTGGGAGGATAGCAAGATGGACAAGCCACTTGTCACCGGGAGTCTGTCACTGCCCCGCCGCCGTTTTCTGCAAAGCGCGGCGGCGCTCGGCGCAATCAGCGCGTTCCCCGCAATCATAACGCGTTCCGCTCGCGCGGCGGGGGCGCCAACCGTCGTCAACTCCATTCGTTCGCTTTCCAACCCCTATCACGCGACCTGGAACAAAGGCGGCGCTGCATTCGCAAAGTCGGTTGGCGCGGATTATGTGACGCTGGTCACTGAAGGCAACAGCGAGAAAGGTATTGCCGACATCAAGGCGATTCTCGCCAAGACCGGCGGAAATTGCGTGATCAATGTGGATCCCAACGATAGCCCTGACGCCCGCCCAATAGTGCAGGCCTGCAAAGAAGCCGGCGCGTTTGTTGTCACGCAGTGGAACAAGCCGAACGACCTGCATCCCTGGGATTTCAACCCGAATTACGTCGCCCACATTTCCTTTAGCGGCGTTCCCTATGGCAAGGCGATGGCTGAGGCGCTCATCAAGGCTATGGGCGGCAAGGGAGGCATTGTCGCCCTCGGCGGCATTGAGTCCAACGTGCCGGCGATCGAGCGCAAGGCTGGCCTGATGGAAGCGCTCAAGGCCAATCCGGGCGTTCAACTGCTGGATATGCAGGTTGCGAATTGGTCAGCCACCGAGGCGTTGCAGAAGACGAACGCCTGGCTCACACAGTTTGGCGACAAGATCGGCGGCATCTGGGCGGCCAACGATGACATGGCGCTGGCGGCTGTCGAGGCGCTGCGCAGCGATGGCCGAGCCGGCAAGGTCCCGGTCACCGGAATTGACGGCATACAACTCGCCGTGGAGGCAATCCTCAAAGGCGAGATGACCGGCACGGTCGCTTGGGATCCGTTCTGGCAAGGTGGCATGGGTCTGTCGATTGGTTATCACGCCAAGACCGGCAAATTTGACCCCGCCAAGGAGCCGAAGGAGCATCGGGAGTTCTACGGCAAGGGCGTCATCATCACATCTGAGAATGCGAAGTCGTTCTATGAGAGCAACGTCAAGGCCGAGCCGAAACTCGATTACGACGACATCTGGGGTCGCGTAACCGGTCAAATCGCGTACAACTAGCGAGCCACGAAAGACGCGGGCGCCTCGATCGAGCGCCCGCGACCGCCGGGCCGCCCGCGAGGTGGGAACGGCCTGGGCGACTCATCGCATCTGCCGAGAGGCCATATCCCTGAGCGCATCCCTGAGCCTTTCGACTTCAGCAAACGCATCGACCACGTTCAGGCGGCGCTGGCGCATCGCGACGTGGGCGCCGCTGATGGTTCTCCTGCTGCTGTGTCTGATCGTTGCGACGATCAACCGCAACTTCCTCAGCTTGGGGAATTTCGTTCGGATGAGCCAGGATGCCTCGATCCCGCTCGTGCTCGGGCTTGGAGAGACATTCATAATTCTCATGGGATCGATCGATCTCTCGGTCGAAGGCGTCTTGACGCTGGGCGCCGTTGTTCTCTCGATGACCGTGCTAAACGGGATGAACGACAACAATCTTGGATTGCTCGCGGTGATCCTCGTGTTGGTCATCGGCGCTCTGGTCGGATTTGCGAACGGGATTGTTCACGTGCGCCTGAAGGTGCCGTCGTTCATGGCGACACTGGGCTCGTGGTTTATCGGAGTCGGCCTCGCTAACGCGCTTCTCGGCGGCATGGCGACGCGAATCAACGATCCATGGATCCGCGGCCTCGCCATCCAACGTGTGTTTTGGTTTCCGTGGGGCGTGTGGTTGGCGCTGGCCTGCCTCGGTGTCGCCCTCGTCATTCAGAACTACACCCGCCTGGGGCGCCATATCTACGCGCTTGGCGGCGGCGAGGAGCTTGCGGCGCTGTCCGGCATCTCCCCAGCGCGGGTCCGTATTGCAACTTTCACGCTTGCCGGAGTGTTTTACTCCATCGGCGGGATACTGGCTGCGGCGCAACTCGGGCTTGGCAATGCGCAGATTGGAAATGGTCGTTTGTTCACAACCGTAACCGCGGTCGTCGTCGGGGGAACGTCGTTGTCGGGCGGCCAAGGCGGGGTGTTGCAGACCTTTGTCGGAGTGCTGATTGTCGCCGTCTTGTCGAACGGCATGGTGTTGATGGGCGTGCCGCCAAGTGTGCAGATTGGCTTTCAAGGCTTGATGATTATCGGCGCGGTTGCCCTGTCGATCGATCGCAAGCGGATGAGAATCGTCAAATGAACGCGGGGACGGTCGCGACAGTCCTCTCGATGAGCGATATTGAAAAGCGATTCCCCGGCGTACATGCGCTCAAAAAGGTTTCGATCGAAATAAAGCCTGGCGAAGTCGTGGGGTTGATTGGCGAAAACGGCGCCGGCAAGTCGACGTTGATGAAGATCTTGAGCGGCGTCTACCAACCCGATGCGGGTACGATTTCGATCGCTGGCAAGGTGACCCGGCTGGAGAGTTCGGCCGACGCCAATCGCAAAGGCATCGGCATGGTGTTCCAGGAGCAATCTTTGCTCCCGAATTTGAGCGTAGCGGAAAATATCTATTTGGGAGCAGAAGCCCAGTTCACGCGATTCGGCCTGATCCAATGGCGCGAACTCTATGCGGCGGCGACGCGCCAACTCGAAAAGGTCAAGGTCAACGTCAACCCCCGCGCGCGTGCGGAAGAGCTCAGCTTCGCCACGCGCCAGATGGTCGAACTTGCCAAGGCGCTTACGCTCGAGGAACACGCGACCGGTCACCTCCTGATCCTTCTGGATGAACCGACGTCGGTGCTCGAACAATCGGAGATCGACATATTGTTCGCGCGGGTACGCGCGCTGAAATCCCGCGCGTCCTTCGTGTTTGTCTCTCACCGCTTGGATGAAGTCTTGCAGATCGCGGACCGCGTGTACGTCATGAAGGATGGCGCGGTCGTCGCCAATCTGGTGGCTGCGGATGCGAGCATCGCGATGCTGCATCAGTTGATGGTCGGTAGGAGCTTGCAAGGCGAGTATTATCGAGAGCCGTCGCAAAAGCCCTACAAGGAGGAAGTGCTGCTTGAGGTCGAGCAGCTCTCGCTCGGCAAGGCCTACTCCGACGTAAGCTTCAAGTTGCACGCCGGCGAAATCCTGGGAATCGCCGGTGTCATCGGGTCGGGCCGGGAGGAACTGACCCGCACACTCGCGGGTTTCGCGCCGCCCGACGCGGGGGCGATCCGCATTGCCGATCGCGCGGTCGCACTTGCAACTCCAGCGGAAGCAGTGGAACTCGGCATCGGATACGTTCCTCGCGAGCGGCGCGTCGAAGGCCTGGTGCTGTTTCTTTCCGTTTCGGCGAACATCACGCTGCCGGATCTAGCCAGCCTTTCCCACTACGGTCTCATCGATTCCCGCGAGGAACAGCGGCGAGCTGGGAGCTGGGTCGAGCGGTTGAAGGTTCGGACACCAAACATCCATGCGCTTTGCCTCAACCTTTCCGGCGGCAATCAGCAGAAAGTCGTGCTGGCGAAATGGCTGAACGCCAAAGCTCGAATTCTCATTCTCGACCACCCGACGCGCGGCCTCGACGTCGGCGCCAAGGAGGAAGTCTATGAACTCATTCGAGCCATCACCGCTGAGGGTCTAGCCGTCATCCTCACCTCCGACACTTTGGAGGAAACCATAGGGCTGAGCCACAATCTTCTCGTCATGCGTGACGGCGCGATCACGTTTCGCTCGGAAGCCAATCCGGGCGCGAAGCCGCGGCAAATCGACCTCATCGGGCACATGGTGTAGGGGCCGCCATGCAAAGCGCCACAAGAGTTCTCAATACGACAAACTTGCGCGCGTATTTACCGCTGGCGACGCTGATTATTCTCGTTGTTCTGGTTGGGATCGCGCAACCGAGCTTTCTGCAGCCGAGCACGCTGATTGAGCTGGCCAGCGATACGGCAGTTCTGTTCATCCTCGCCACAGGCGTCACCTTCGTCATCATGCTCGGCGGCATCGATCTCTCAATACAGTCGATGGCTTCGTTGGCGAGCGTCATCATTGCGCTGACTGTCGCTCGCTTCGGATACCTCTCCTTCTTGTTCGCACTCGGCGCGGGGGCGATTGCCGGCCTGGTCTCCGGGATTGTCTCACGTTCGGCTGAAAATTCCGTCTTTCATCGCCACCCTCGCCATGGGCGGCGTTCTGTTCAGTGCCGCGCTGGTGAGTTCAAAGGAGCGTTCGATCACACTCGATGATTCCGGGCGCGCCTACCAGAATTGGATCACCGGCCACGCCCTCGGAATTCCCAACGTAATCGTCGTCGGCTTCCTCGTTCTGGCGATCGCACATATTCTTCAAGCGCACACGCGCTTTGGGCGCTACAGCGCGGCGATTGGCGCTGGCGAGCCGGCGGCCTATGCGTCCGGGGTCAAAGTCGGCCGCCAGAAAATCTACGCGTTTGTGCTTTCAGCGAGCTTCGCGGCTCTGGCCGGCATCGTCCTGGCGGGGCGTTTGGCGAGCGGCTCGCCGACGTTGGCTGCTGAACTCTTGTTGCCTTCGATCGCAGCCGTCGTCGTGGGGGGAACCGCAATCACCGGCGGTGTTGGCAGCATCTGGCGCACGCTCGTCGGGGCCTTGATCATTTCGGTGGTGCGCATCGGCATGACGTTCCTTGGCGTGAATATTTTCGCGCAGAACATCGTCTTTGGCGCCGTGCTCATCGGCGCGGTTGCGATCACGATAGATCGCTCGAAGATCCCCATCGTAAAATGACCCGGGAGTCGCAAACATGGATTTAGGTCTGCAGGGCAAGGTCGCGGTGATTACCGGCGGCAGCATCGGTATCGGGCTCGCAGTCGCCAAGGGATTTGCGGCCGAAGGCGCGAGCGTCGCGATCGTGGCGCGAAACGCGGACAGGCTTGAGGCGGCGCGCGCGGAGATATTGAGCCTTGGTCAAGCAAAGGTCGCAGCGCTAGCGTCGGACGTGGCGACGCCGGAGGGCGCCGCCGAGGTGGTTCGCTTCGTGGAGAAAGAGTTCGGCGGCGCCGACATTCTCGTCAACAATGCAGGGTCCGGCAGCAATGAAACGATCATGGAGGCCGAGGACAGCAAATGGCAATTGTATTGGGAGCTGCACGTCATGGCGGCCGTACGGCTGGCGCGGGGGCTTGTGCCTTCCATGCGGCGCCGAGGCGGCGGAGTGATCCTCAACAACGCCTCTATCTGCGCCACGCAGCCGCTTTGGTATGAGCCGATCTACAACGTGACCAAGGCGGCGCTGGTCATGCTGTCGAAGACGATGGCGACAGAATTCATCAAAGACAATATCAGGGTCAATGCAGTGAACCCGGGGTTTGTTCTGACGCCGGATTGGATCAAGACCGCCAAACAACTTACGGCGAACACAGGGGGAGACTGGCAAGGCTATATCGACACGCTCGCGAAGGAAAACGCGCCGATCGGCCGGTTTTCCTCGCCAGAGGAAATCGCCGCCTTCTTCGTTTTCCTGTGCTCGGCGCGCGCCAGCTATTCGGTTGGCTCCACCTACTTCATCGATGGCGGTATGTTGAAGACCATCTGACGGGCAGCCGCCGCTGCGTGGCGAACGGGTAAAATGGGTTCGGATCGCAGGTATCCCTCCTCTACAGATGTCGCGCGCCTGGCCGGTGTCTCACAATCGGCTGTGTCGCGCGCTTTTTCGGGCGGGAAGCGAGTGTCGAAGGAGGCGAGCCAGAGGATTTTCGCCGCTGCGGAAGCGCTCGGCTACAGTCCGAACTTTATTCCGCGCATACTCCTAAAGCATCGGTCGCATCTGGTTGCTGTCGTGATCAGCGGGACGAGCAATCCGTTTTATGCGGTGGCGCTCGAGGAGTTTACCAAAGCGCTGCAGAAGGCTGGAGATCAGGTTCTTCTGGTGCACGTTGACAGCGACGATTCGTTGGACGGCGTGATGCCGAAATTGGCGAGCTATCGCGTTGACGCGTTCGTCAGCGCGCTTCCCGTGCTTTCGGCGGAGGCGGCGGCGGCTTTTGCGCGGGTGAGAATCCCTGCGATCTCATTCAACACGCCGATCAGCAACCAATGGGTGGCCTCTGTTTGCGTTGACAGCGCGGGAGGCGCGTCCGCCGTCGCTGACCTGTTTTTGGCGAGAGGCGCGCGAAGCTTCGCCTTCGTTGGCGGATCCGAGGGCAGCCACGCGAGTAGCGAACGGCTTAGAGGATTCCAGACACAGCTGTTTGATCGGGGATTTTCGCATGTGGACATCGCGACCGGCAACTTCAGCTATAAAGGCGGTTTTGACGCAGCCTTAGACCTTCGACGACGCGGCGCGTTGCCGGACGCCATATTCTGCGCAAACGATCTCATGGCGATTGGTTTGCTCGATGCTCTCAGACGCAAAGTCGGCGCCCGCGTACCGCAAGATGTGCTTGTGGCCGGGTTTGACGACGTGCCGGAGGCGTCGTGGGAGGGCTATGATCTTACAACGGTTGTGCAGGACGTGCCGGCGATGGTCACCGAGGCCATGGCGATCTTGCAGGCGATGATTTCGTCCAGCAATTCCGCCGGCGGCATTCACCGGGTGGTAACGGGCCGGCTCATCGAACGCTCGTCGACTTTTCGATGAGTTGCGACGTAGATCCGGAGGAAGATGATTCAGCGCGGGCCTGCGCGTCCGGGGCTTGAGCGCCAACTCGGCAATATGCCAAAATTAGAGCGAGCGGCGACGTCACCGCGGGGTGTCGGAGAGTTCTGATGCGGATTGGGAACCCGTTGTCTGCGTTGCTGTGGCGAGTGGCGCTGATTGCTATTGTCGTGTTTGTTTGTTTGGGCGGACCGATACGCCCAGCTCGAGCCGACACGAATTCGTGGTCGGGGACCTGGGACACCCGTTGGCGCGAATCCGGCGCCAAGATGGAGCTGACACAACGCGGCGCCGATGTATTCGGAACCTATCCGGTCTACGGCGGTCGAATTGAAGGCAAGGTAGCGGGACGAGTGCTTCGCGGCCAATGGATCGAAGGCGCCCGCCGCGGCTCTATAACTTTTGTGCTGGCGCCTGATGGTCAGACTTTCATGGGCCGGTTCGACACCGGCGAATGGTGGACGGGCGGCAGGAGCGACAACGAAGAGGCGTCTGTGCCGGTTGACCAGACCGGCGCGCGCGAAGCGCTGCGCACCTTCATCATGGCAGGCAACGCGGCCCGCTCGGGCGCGCTCGACGAGATTGGCACAGCGGCCGCGGTCATGGAATTCGGTCCCGCCGGCGATAATATGGCGCCAGGCGAAAAGTTGGCGGCCGCTCGGAACCTGTTTGATCTGGTCGACCTGACCACCATCCAACTCTGGACCATCCCCGGGCAGCGGGCGCAGGGTCCTGTTTTGGTTGTACCGCTGATGCAAGCGGGTACGGGCGCGACTCTCTCGCTTACGATGGTGCAGGATGACGACAAGCGGTGGTTCGTGGCGATGCCCGATGCGCAGCAGATGGACGCCCTTCGCAAAGGATTGCTGACGCGAACAGGGGGCAGAACGCGCCCGGCGGACGACTATCTGCATCGTCGAAGCCCGCGCGATACGCTTCGCGCCTTCGCGACCGGCATTGCCGATTGGAATGGCGCGGGTCGGCAAGTCGCCCTCGATGCTCTGGATTTATCCGACTTCAGCGAGGCCACGCGCGAGGACGAGGGTCTGCTCGCGGCACAATACATCAACGAAATCCTCGCCCGCGTAGGGGCCGTCGTTCCTCAGGAGGTCCCGGACGATACGAGCAGTCGAGAACCTTATCTGGTCGTCAGCCATCCGGAGGGGCGCGTCGTAATTACGGCCTCCGGCGCCGGCGATGCGGCATCCTGGCGCTTCGACGCGCAAACCGTGCGACGAGCCCGCGATCTGTTCATTGCCACAGAAAACATGCCGGTCGCGACCGGCGACACTTTGCCCGAGCCTCATTCAAGCTATTTTCGGGCGCGACGCTGGGTGCATGATCGCGCTTCGACTCTGTTGGCGCGGATCGGCTCGCTGGAAGCGTGGCAAATCATTGGTGTCATACTCCTGCTGGCTCTCGCCTTCTGTGGCGCGTGGCTGCTCTCGTTTGTGTTGCTCCTGCTGCTGCGCTTCGTAGTCGGCGGCAAAATCATCGAGTTCGGAGCGTCAGGTGGCCTGGCCTCTGCGTCTGACCTTGATGCTGATCCTGTACCGCTTTTTCATTCCCGTGCTCGGTCTGCCAGAGCGCGCCAGCCAATTTTCGGTCGGCGCGACCGGAGTGGCCCTGGCGCTTAGCGTCATCTGGGGCGGCTGGAAGCTGATCGACGCCCTCGGCGACCGCTTCGTGAAGCGCGCGGAAAGGTCGGTGGGGACGTTGGACGACATTGCGATTCTGCTGGTGCTCGCAGCCCTGAAGATCGTCTTGTTGGCGGGCGGTCTGCTGTTCGTCGCCGACGCGCTCTCGCTTCCCTATGATGGGGTCGTGGCGAGCCTCGGAATTGGCGGCTTGGCGGTCGCCTTCGCCTCGAAAGAGACGTTGTCGAACGTGTTCGGCGCCGCGCTGATCGCCACTGACCGTCCGTTTCGTCGAGGCGATTGGATCAACTCCGGCGACGTGGCGGGAACGGTAGAGCACGTCGGGATCCGCTCGACGCGCATCCGCACCGCGGCCGACAGTCTCGTGTTCGTGCCAAATGGTAAGCTGGCCGACGCCACGGTGAACAACCTCGGAACGCGTAGACATCGGCTATGCGATCTGAAATCGCTGCTGGCTTATGGAACCACGGCCAAACAGGTCGACGAGTTCGTCTCTGAACTGGCAAACGTCGTGGCCTCGGTGCCAGCGTCGATCCCGAGCCGAACCCTGATCAGCGTCAACGCCATGACGACCGACGGGATCGAACTGGGTCTGATTTGCTATCTCGATGTCGCGACCCAGGCCGAGGAGCTGTCTGCTAAAACGAACTTGAACATGGGGATGTTGCGCCTGGCGGAGAAGCTCGGCATTGTCTTGGGTAAACGTGAGACGGCCTCATAGGTTGAGCGCGCGCCTTTCCGCGTTGCTGCGCTGAAACAGATCATACATTGCAATGACCCGCCGGCCTTCGCGCGCCGTCAGCACCTCCTGCGGCTCCCTTCCCGCGAGCACGTCGAGGAAGTGGCGCGTCGACCGCGGAAAGCTGTTGCTCCAATCAGCGTCGAGGTTGTGGAAGGCGCGCACCTCTCCGCCGCGATAGAGCGTCAGCGCGGGTTCGTCCAACATCCGATCGGAGCAGCGCGTGACTTGGATGATGCCTTCTTCGCCTTGAATTTCGAATCGCTCGGCGTCGGCGTAGTAGTCCGTGCGCAGCGTCATCTTCAACGCGAGTGAAACATCCCACATTCCGTGGACGGGCGGGTCCAAATGGCGCCACGTCATCGTCGCGGGCGCGTCATAGACTCCGGCCGGGCTCTCCGTGCTCTCGATGCAAGCAAATCCGTCGCGCACATCGCCAAACAACCAAAGCGCAACCGCCATCATGTGATGACCGTGATCGAACACCATGGGGCCGCCGCGTCCGTCGGCCGCGAGCGCGTGGCGCCAGCGGCTCGCCGCCTCCGGCACCGCCCACGCCTGCGCGCGGTCGGCCATCACGACCTTCATGCGGAAATGCAGTGGCTTGCCGATGGCGCCGTCGCGCAGCAATTCGCGGGCGCGCACCAGCGGCGGATAGAAAACAAAGTTCTCGAAAAGTTTCAGGCGCTTTCCACTCGCATCGGCGGCGGCGATCATGCGGTCGCATTCCGCCAGCGTCATCGCCATCGGCTTTTGCACGCTGACATGCGCGCCGGCCGCGAGTGCCGCGGCCGTCATCGTCTCGTGCAGCGGGTGCGGCGTCAGGATCTCGACGAGATCGAGGTCGGAGCGGAGGAACTCTTCGAAATCCTGTGTCGCGAGGGCGCTGTGTTCGGCCGCGCGACGAGCCAGCAGGGCAGGGTCGCTTTCGCAGAGCGCCGCGACCTCCGCCTCGGGATGGTTGAGATAGCCGCGCACGTTGAGGTCGAATACGCGCCCAAGCCCGACAAAGCCGACGCGCAGCTTGCGTCCCATAGGCGATTTCCTCCGTTGGTTCGATTTAAAGTCTTCTCGGGGCTATCAAAGTGTCAAGAGGGACTCAGCGCCGCTTTCGCTGGCGACGACGTTGCATAAGGCCAGACGGGCTTGCCAAGCGGCGCACGCCACGTCAGTTTCGGTCCCTAAGGCCTGAAGTTCCGAACAAGCGGACTCAAGCGGCTAACGGGAGGATGCCATGACGATCACCAGGCGATCTCTGAATTGGGGGCTTGCATCGACCATAGCCGCCCCATCGATTTTGCGCGCGGCGCGGGCGGACGGCGAGAACCTCAAAATCGGCATGGTGCTTCCGGTCACCGGCCCGGCCGCCGATACTGGAAAATACGCGCTCACCGGCGCGAAGATCGCGCTCGATCGCGTCAACAAGGCGGGCGGCGTGCTCGGCAAACAAGTCGAAATCGTCACCGAAGACGATCAAACGACCAACCCCGGCGCCGTGCTCGCGTTCTCCAAGCTGGCCGCGCAACCCGATATCGTCGCCTTTCTCGGTTCGATCCGGTCGACACAAAACCATGCCATGGCGGCCGATATCCTCAAGACCGGCAAGCCGGTTTGCTTCGGCGGCACCGATCCCAAACTCACCAAGCTCGGCAATCCCTGGCTGATCCGCTTTCGCCCGAACGATTCCTATTCGGGCCGCGTGATCGCCACCTACGGAGTTGAGACTCTGGGCAAGAAGAATTGGGCGATCGTGCATTCCACCGACGCCTTCGGCACGAGCGGCTTCAACGCGCTTTCAACGTCGCTCGAAAAGATCGGGGCGAAAGTCGCAATCGACCAGGGATATCCCAATCAGAGCCAGGACTTCACGCCGGTTGTGCTGGCGATAAAATCCTCAGGCGCCGATGTGATCGGATCCTATTTCACCTTCGACAACGATCTGGCGATTTTTGCGCGGCAATTGCGGCAGCTCGGGGTGACGCTTCCCTGGGTCGGTTCGCCGACGATCATCACCGTTGGCTCTCTTAAACTCGCGGGGGCCGCCCTTTACGGCACGTTCGGCGTCGCAGACTACGCTGTCGACTCCAACCCAGCAGCGAAGGAATTCGCGGACGCCTATACCGCAATCACGAAACTGCCCCCGGACAATTACAGCGCCTGGACCTACGACGCGATTAGCGTCCTCTGCGACGCGATCAAGCGGGCGGGCGCCACCGATCCCGATAAGTTGCGCGCCGCCATGCTGGCGACCCGCGGCTACAAAGGCGCCGAAGGCGAATACAACTTCGACGAGTTCGGCGATGGGCTGCACGGATACAACATTGTGCGCAACGAGAAGGGCAAGATCGTATTCGACAAACACATCGAGTTCACCGACTGAGGGCTGTTGCGGTGAGACAGCCGGGCGCCTGTGATTTTCTCGCTACGTAGTGAACACGATCGTTCCGGCTCTCCACGCCGTGAAGAGCCGAACGGTAACCGCGCGCGACGACCTGAAAGAGCGCCCTGGTATGGATTTCTTCGCGCAATTGCTTTTCACCGGTGTCGGCATCGGCGCCGTTTACGCGCTGGTTGCGCTCGGCTTCGTGCTGATCTTCCGCGCGACCAGCGTTGTCAATTTCGCGCAGGGCGAGTTCTCGATGGTTGCGGCTTATCTGATGGTTGTATTCTCGATCGATCTTGGGCTCCCCTATTGGGTCGCATTCCTGATTTCCATTGCAGGAATGGCGCTGCTCGGCGCCGTGTTCAACCTACTCGTCTACTACCCCTTGCGAAACCGCACTTATCTGCCCGTCCTGATCTCGACAATTGGAGCCTCGATCTTTCTCTCCAATACCGTGCTCGCCCTTTATGGCCCACAACCGCAGGTGCTTCCGGGTTGGCTGGACACACCGGGCTTTCAGCTTGGGCCGGTTTATCTCGATAGCCAGTATCTGGTCATTCTTGGAGTGACGCTGGTCCTGGTCCTCTTTCAATACTGGTTGTTTGAGCATACGCTTCTCGGCAAGAAGTTGCAGGCGACCAGCCAGGACAAGGAAATGGCCGCCTTGCTCGGCATACCTGTCGCGCTGATGATCATGTTCACTTTCGTCTACAGCGCCGTGCTCGGCGGCATCGCGGGCATACTTGTCGCGCCGGTGCTGTTTGTCTCCATCCAGATGGGCTCGGCGATCGCCCTGAAAGCTTTCGCTGCAACGATCATCGGCGGTTTCGGCGATGTCGCAGGCGCCATCATCGGCGGTTTCGCCATCGGCATCGTCGAGACTCTTCGGCGCCGCGTATATCTCAGTACCGTTCAAGGACGCGTTCGCGTTCGTCGTGCTGATCGGCTTTCTTGCGTTGCGGCCACAAGGGATTTTTGGCGAACGCGTAGCGGAGAAAGCCTGATGCGCGGCGCGCTCGGGCAGATAGTCTATGCGCTCGCGGCCCTCGCCGCCGTTGCGCTCGCAGCGACGGTAAAGACGGACGGCTATGTCGCTAACATCCTCATGCAGGCCGCGACTTACGCTATTGCGGTCTTTGGGCTTTCCATCGTGCTCGGCCTTTGCGGTCAGATCAATCTCGCGCAGGCCGCGTTCTTCGCGGTTGGCGCTTATTCGGTCGCGCTTGGCGCGGTCGACTATCGCCTGCCGTTCTGGCTTTGCCTGATCCTCGGCATCGGCCTGGCCTTCGCGGCGGGGGCCGCGCTTGGGCTATCGACCCTGAAGCTCGGTGGGCACTATCTCGCTATGGTCACGATCTCGTTTCAGCAGATTCTGACCGTCGTGCTGATCAACGCGATCGGGTTTACGCACGGGCCGGACGGCGTCGGCTCGATCGGACGTCCGGCGGGCTTCGAGTCGAGCCAATCGTTTCTCGCACTCGCAATCGCCGCCATGGCCGCTCTCCGGATATTTCGTCTGGCGCCTCGCCAATTCAAGACTGGGCCGTGCGATGCGCGCCGTGCGGGACAATGAGCTCGCCGCCTCGGCGGCCGGCGTCGATGTATTTCGAACCAAGCTGCATCGCCTTCGCGCTTTGCGCGGCGCTCGGCGGCCTCGGCGGCGGATTGTTCGCGGGCGGCTTTTCTTACATCAGCCCAGACCAGTTCGCCTTCGCCGACTCCATCGTGCTGATGACGATGGCGCTGCTCGGCGGCGTCGCCTCGCCGGTCGGCTCGGCGCTCGGCACGGGATTGCTGATCCTGATTCCGGAATGGCTGCGCTTTCTGAAAAGCGTGCCGGGTCTCTATCTCGCGATCTACGGGGGCGCGGTGATCTTGATCGTCATCTTCATGCCCGACGGCATTTGGGGTTTTGTGGGTCGCTTGTTTGTGCGGGCGCCGCGCGCGGCGCCGTTAGCCGCCGAGCCGCTCGTGCTTACGCCTGCGGATCGCGGCGCGGATGTCGCGCTTGAGGTGAGCGATCTCGCCAAGCATTTCGGTGGGCTGAAGGCTGTCGACGGCGTCGAATTCCGCGTGCGCCGGGGCGCGGTTCACGCCCTCATTGGCCCAAACGGCAGCGGAAAGACCACTACCCTGAACGTCGTGACCGGGCTCTATCGACCCACCCGTGGGACCGTTGCGCTCGACGGCGTCGACATCACGGCGCTGCCCGCGCACAAACGCACCGCCGCGGGCCTTGCACGCACCTTCCAGAACATCCGGCTGTTCCGATCGATGTCGGCGCTCGAGAATGTGGTGATCGGCGCTGAGCGCGACGGCAATAAGTTGATTGCCGGCGATGCTAACGCACTCCTTAGTCGCGCACGCTCCGCGTTGGCTTACGTCGGCCTCGAGGAGCGGATGCACGAGAAGATCCCGAGCTTCTCCTACGGGCACCAACGCCTGATCGAAATCGCGCGCGCGCTCGCGGCCAATCCGACCGTCCTTCTGCTCGACGAGCCCGCTGCGGGTCTCAACCTCTCAGAGAAAAAAGCGCTGCACGACTTGCTCGACCGGATCGCGGCCCAAGGTCTGACCATACTCATTATCGATCACGATATGACCTTGATTGCCGGCGTCGCCAGGCATCTGACGGTGCTCAATTTCGGAAAGCGCATCGCCGACGGCCCGACGTCACGAGTGCTTCGCGAGCCGGACGTGGTCGCCGCCTATCTCGGAGCGTCGTGATGGCGTTGCTTGAACTCAGAGACGTCAGCGTTCAGTACGGCGAAATCGAAGCGCTGCGTGCAGTCTCGTTTTCGATTGAAGAAGGCGCCGTCATCGCGCTGTTGGGCTCCAACGGCGCAGGTAAGTCGACGACGTTGCGCGCGATTTCCGGCTTGGCGCCGCCACGTTCGGGGACGATCCTGTTCGACGGCCGATCAATCGCGAATCTGGGTCCGCGCGCGATCGTGCACATGGGCGTCGCTCACGTTCCCGAGGGGCGGCGAATATTTCCCGGCCTCACCGTTCGTGAGAATATTATGCTTGGCGCTTCCAACCGAAAGATCGCACGCTCTGCGATTCGACGCGAGGCGGATGCGATGTTCGGCCTTTTTCCCGATATCCGCGGCTTCGCCGACGCGCTCGGTTGGACCTTGTCTGGGGGGCAGCAGCAAATGGTTGCGCTGGCGCGCGGCTTGATGGCGAAGCCTCGATTGCTGCTGCTTGACGAGCCGTCGTTGGGGCTGGCGCCGGTGATCGTGCAAGCCGTGTTCCGTATCATCGCGGAAATTCAGAAGCGGGGGACGACGGTATTGCTGGTCGAGCAGAATGCCCATATGGCTTTGAAAATCGCGAGTTGGGGCTATGTGTTGGAAACCGGCCGCCTGGTTCTCGGCGGCGATCCGGCGACGCTCTGGAGCAACGAAAGCATCCGCGACGCTTACCTTGGCGGCGCGCAATCCAAGGCGACGACATGACGATTTCCATTCCCGTTGATGAGCTCGCGCATTTCTGTGCGCGGATATTCGAAAGCGTCGGCAGTTCACCCGAGGAAGCGCGCGCGGTCGCCGCGTCTTTGGTTGATTCCAATCTCACCGGACACGATAGTCATGGCGTGATCCGTGTGCCGCGCTACGTGGCCTGGGTAAAAACCGGGGACTTGATACCGAACCAAACACTTGATTGTTTAATCGATGCGCCGGTTTTCGCGGTGCTAGATGGTCGTTTCGGTTTCGGCCAGACGATGGCGCCGCGCGCCGTCGACATCGGCGTCGAAAAGGCGCGGGGCGGCGGCTTGGCGGCGGTCTCGCTTCGCAATTCGGGCCACGTCGGGCGGGTCGGCGAATGGGCGGAGCGCGCCGCCGCGGCTGGGATGATCTCGGTCCATTTCGTCAACGCCGCGGGCTCCATTCTGGTCGCCCCGTTCGGCGGCCTCGAGCGGCGGCTCTCCACCGCGCCGTTTTGCGTCGGACTGCCGCGCGAGGGCGCGCCGCCATTGATCCTGGATTTTGCGACATCCTTGGTCGCCGAGGGCAAGGTCCGGGTTGCAAGCCAGGGTGGCAAACCCTTGCCTCCGGACGCGCTCATCGGGCCGGATGGCGCGCTCTCCGGCGATCCCTCACTGCTCTACGGGCCGCTGACCTCCGACAATCTCTGGCGATCACTCGCATGGCGAAGGCGCGATCCGCGCGTTCGGCGAACACAAGGGCTCCGGACTGGCGTTGATGTGCGAACTGCTCGGCGGATCGCTCACCGGCAACGGCGCGACCGGACCCGAGCGAAAATTCGCGAACGGTATGTTCTCGCTTTTCATCGATCCAAAGCGGATCGACGCGAGCCATGTGTTCGACGCCGATATGGCAAGGTATCTGAAATGGTTTTCTGAGGGCAAGCCAATGCCCGGCCAAGAAATCCTGACGCCGGGCGAGCCGGAGAGACGCATGCGATCGCAAAGGCTGGCAAACGGCGTGCCGCTGCCCGAGGAGGTTTGGGAGGCGATCAAGGCGACGGGGCGTGAGGCAGAAGTGGCGCCCTGAGGCGTCAAACAATTGATAGACGAAACGCGGGGCGGTTCGGTTGCAATGTTGACGTCAATACGTGCCCTTATAATCGGACCGCGGAGTCTCGCCCGCGCAAGGGGCGCGCGAGACGCGCGGTCCTAGGGGCGAGGCGCCGCGACAGCCGTTGCTCAGGCGGAAGCCGACGTTCCGTTGAGTGTGTCCTTGACCGCCTTTGCGGGCGCAAACGTAAGTTTCCTCGACGCTGCTATCTTGATCTTTTCGCCGTTGGCGGGGTTTCGACCCTCGCGTTCAGGGCTCTCTTTGACCTTGAATTTACCAAAGCCCGGCAGCGCGATTTCGGCGCCAGTAGCAGCCTCGGTGATGAGCTCCTTCAGGAAGGCGTCGATCAGCGTCTTCGCGTGAGCTTTGCTGACGTTGCTGACCTCGGCAACCTTCGCGGCGATATCCAACGTATTCACAAATCTTGCTCCTGACGATCGTGAGGCGCCGCCTATCGCACAATGGGCGCCTTCTGTCACGTCGGGGGCGCGACGCCGTGGCTGCGTGCGCTTACGCGTAGATATAGCCGCCTGAGACAATTATGGTTTCGCCGGTCATGTAGGTATTGCGCGGTCCTCCGGCCATCAGCACCCATTCCGCCATCTCACGCGGTTCGCCGCCGCGACCCAGCGGACTCGCCTTTGCGAGCTCGTCCAGGAAACCCGATTCACGCGCCTTCTCGGTCGCCATGCCCGCCGGCGCCACGGAATTGACGAGAATGCCGTCCGGCGCAAGGGCGTGAGCGAAACTTCGAGTGAGACTGACGACGGCAGCCTTAGTTGCTGCATAGTGAGCGTTTTGCGGATGCGCTTTGAAGGCGTCAACCGAAGTGATATTGACGATGCGGCCTCGTACGACGCCGTGGACGTTTTGCGCGCGCATCTGACGAGTCGCAGCCACCATCATGTGATACACGCCTTTGACGTTCACTCCGTTCGAGGCGTCCCAATCAGCATCGGTGATTTCGAGTAGCGGCTTGCGAGGGTAGATTGCCGCCGAGTTGATCAGAGTGTCGACACGGCCCAGCTTCGCGGCGACCAACTCGAAAGCCGCATGCGCGTCCGGTCCTCGTGAGATGTCCGCAGTCGCGGAAGCAACGGCCAGGCCTGCCTTGCGGGCGGGTTCGAGAGCCGAATTCAGCGGCCCCTGCGTTGATATCAATCACGCCGAGGCCCGCCGCGCCCTCGGCGACGACCATTTCCGCGAGCAGGGCGCCGAGACCGGCGCCGCCGCCTACGATGACAACTGTCAGCCCCTTCATATCAATCTTCCTTCTTCGCCGCGCCTGTGGGCGTCGCCTGGCGCGTCGGCACAATATCGAACCGCGAGACATTCGCGGTCTCGGGAAGCGAGAGCGCCGCGAGCGCCATGTCGGCGACGTCCTTTGGTTGTACGGCCGTTCCGCCGGCATACATCGCGGCTCGCGCCTCATCGCTCAGCAACGATTGATAGAGGTTGGTCTCTGTACGGCCAGCGACGATCTCCGTGACGCAGAATCCCGTAGGGGGCCATGTCCAGGCGCAGACCTTCCGCGAAGGCGCCGATGGCGGCTTTCGTCGCTCCATAAATCGCGAGCCGTGGAAACGCCGCATGACCCGCTGTCGACCCGGTGAAGAAAATGTGGCCACGCCGTCGCGCCCGCATCCCCGGCGCGACGAGCCGGGTCAGATACACGCTTGCAGTCAAATTGACGGCTATCGCAGCATCGATGAACTCAAGCGTTGCTTCGTCGAAAGGCGTGAGCGGCGGCATCACCCCGGCGTTGTTGACGAGAATGTCGATCGGCTCGTCGCGAAGCCGTTGCTCTAGCGCGGATCGATCGAGGATATCGAGCGGCGTTGGCTCGATGTTGGCGATCTCGGCGAGGCGCGCCAACGCGTTGGCTTGGCGCCCCACAGCGAGGACCCGTCTCCCCGAACGTGCGAGCGCCACGGCCATCGCGTAGCCGATCCCGCTCGTCGCGCCTGTGACGAGAGCTGTCTCCATGCAAACGATCTCCGATCACATCCCGCCTCGAACGAAGCGTGAGACTCGGCACATGTTCGTTTTGCCAAGCGGATGTTGATTGCAACGAAAAGTTGTTTGCGGCAGCCATGCTCACGGCTTCGCTTCGTCGTCGGGATGGCCGAGATCGACGAACCAACCGCCGAGGTAACGCGTCGCCGGCGCCTTCGGGTCCTGAGGCGGCTTGGCGGCTTCGACGGCGGCGCGGAAGGGTTCGGCAAAGTCTACGGGATGGAAGCCGAGGTGGCCGGAGAGGCGATTGTCGACCGGCTTCAACTTGTTGTCGGACATTCCGAACGCGATCGTATGGCCGACCCGCGGCGCCGTGAGCGCCGCCGTCGTCAGTCGAACGCAGTCGTCGAACGACAACCAAGACCAAAGCATGCGCCGTTCCGCGGGTTCCGGATAGGATGAGAAGATGCGCAGGTGCGCGCTCTCGATCCCGAACTTGTCCCAGTAAAGCCTGCCCAGATCTTCCACGAAACATTTCGACAGCCCGTACAGACTGTCGGGGCGATGGGGCGCCTTGGCGTCGATCTGCGCCTCCAATTCATGATAGCCGATCGCGTGTACCGAGGAGGCATAGACGATGCGGCGGACGCCCTGTTTTCTCGCCGCCTCCCAAATGTTGTAGCTGCCGCGGATGTTGGAGGCGAGGACCTCTTCCCAGGGGCTTTCAAGCGCCGCGCCGCCGAAGTGGACGATGGCGTCGACCCCCTCGGTCGCCGCAAGCACCGCGGCAGCATCGCTCAGATCGAAAGCGACCGCTTCCTCATGAGCTTCGAGGTCGTCGATCTCCATACGGTCGGAAAGCCGGATCTTTCGCGCGACCGGCTTCAGTCCTTTGCGCAAATGGCTGCCAAGTCGGCCTGCGGCGCCTGTAATTAGGATTCTCTCATAGAGCGGCGTCATTAGAATTTCCTGCTAACTTTGAAACTCACGTGTCCGTCTCGGTGACGTAGCCTTTGATGCGATCCTCGCGCCGCGCTTCGTTGCTACGCCGCGCGGGGTCGCCGAAGCCGCCGCCGCCCGGCAGATCGAGCATCAGGCGCCGCCCGGCCGGCACGTGCTGCCACCCCTTGGGACGCAGCGGCGTTCCATCGTCCAGTTTGACCGCGCCGGGGGCGCCATCGCCGCCGCCGTCACGTCCGCGAGCGGGATGGTTGACGCGCTCAAACATGGCGGAGAAGTCGAATTCATGTCCGTCCTCCGCTTGCATTTCGATCCGTTGACCCAGCCCGCCGCGAAACTCACCATCGCCGCCGGAATCGGGGCGGAGCTCCTTGCGCCAAATGACGATAGGGCCTGTCTGCTCTGTCGCCTCGATCGGCATGGTCATCACGCCTGAGGGGAAGGCCGTCGAGGAGAGACCGTCGAGCGATGGCCGCGCGCCCATGCCGCCAGAGTTGAACATCAGCACCTCCGCGCGGCGTCCGCTTCGTCCCTCCGCCGGACGCAAGGAGATGTGGATATTCCACAGCGAAGCCGCACCCTCGGCGAGGATCTGACCGGGCATCGCCTTGGCGAGCGCGCCCAACACCAGATCCGGGGTCAGGTGTCCAATCACATGACGCAGGCTCACCGGGGCCGGTCGCGGCGCGTTCAGGATGTTGATTGGCGAGGAGATGCTGAAGAATTCGAGCGAGGCGGCATTGTTCGGCACATCAGGCGCCACGACGCATTTCAGCGCGTAGCTCGCATAGGCCTTGCCATAAATCAGAGGGACGTTGATGCCCCAGCGGCTGACCGGTGCGCTGCCCGAGAAATCGACGTGGATCGACTCCTCGCGGATATCGATTGTCGCCGCGAGACGGATCGGCTCGTCGTAGCCATCCGTCGTCATCTCGTTGCGCCACTGGCCCTTAGGCAAGGCGCGGATCCGCTCGCGCATGGCAGCCTGTGTCCGCGAGAAGATGAAATCGCGGATCGCATCCAGCGCGGGGAGGCCGATTTCCCGCATCATGTCGACGAGGCGGCGATGGCCGACCTCGTTGCAGGAGGCGAGCGAGTAGAAATCGCCGACGACTTGGCTCGGTTCGCGCACGTTGGCGCGCAGAAGTCGGATCAAATCCCGATTTACGACGCCGCGCTCGGCGAACTTCATGATGGGAATCTGAATGCCTTCTTCGTAGACCGACTTTCCGTCGGCGCCGAAGCCGCGGCCGCCGACGTCGACCACATGCGCGGTGCATGCAAAGAAGCCGATGAGCCGGCCATCCAGGAAAGAGGGCGAGACCATGGTGATGTCGTGCAGATGGCCGGTGCCTTTCCAGGGATCGTTGGTCACATAGGTATCGGCCTCGAACATCTCCTCACGCGGGATCTCCGCGATGAAATGACCGACGGCTTCCGCCATCGTATTGACGTGTCCCGGAGTGCCGGTGACCGCTTGCGCGAGCATCCGCCCTTCGGGATCGAATACGCCCGCGGAGAGATCGCCGGATTCGCGCACCGAAGTCGAGAACGCGGTGCGCAGCAGCGTCATCGCCTGCTCCTCGACGACGGAGATCAACCGATTCCACATCACTTGCAGTCGGATGTCGTCGATCTGCCTCATGAGCGCGCTCCCTTGCGAACGAGCAGAATGGCGCCGTCGCCCTGAATGATCGCATCGAAGGGGGTGGTGACGATTGTCGCCGTTTCCCGCTCGACGATGACGGCGGGACCCTCGATCCGCGCGCCTGGCGACAGCGCCCCGCGCTCGAAGATCGCACTGTCGAGCGCCGAGCCAGTCGCTGGATCGAACACCGCGCGGTGTTTCGTTGCAAGGACGAGTGCCCCCTTTTCCGCGAGCGCTTGCGGCGTGGGCGCGTCTCGCTGATCTTGCACCTTTACCGACCAGGTGACGATCTCGATTTCCAACCCGTCCGCCTCCTCGATCGTCCGACCAAAGAAACGGGAGTATTCCGTTTGAAACGCCTCCCGCACGAACGCGGCGTCCTCTTCACGGAAGGCCCGATCGGGCAGGGGGACCGGAATTTCCCATCCCTGGCCGGAGTAGCGCATGAACGCCGTCACGACGGTCGACAGCGGCCCGGCGGCGCCTGCGCGCACGAACTCTTCAGCGGTGTGCTTCAACGCGGAGAGCCGAGCATTGATGAGCTCCGCGTCAAACATCGAGAGTCTCGTCAGCTTCGACGCAACAGCTTCATAGGCGAAAGGCGCCCTGAGGAAGCCGATCGCTGAACCGACGCCGGCGCCTTCGGGGACCAGGCAGCGGTCGACGCCGAGCTTTTCGCATAGCCGCGCAGCATGCAGGGGGGCGGCGCCGCCGAACGCGATCATCAGATTGTCCGAGATGTTCTTTCCATTCTCGACCGCGTGGATGCGCGCGGCATTGGCCATGTTTTCGTCGACGACCTCGACAACGCCGAACGCCGCTTCAGTGGCCGCGAGCCCGAGCGGCGCGCCGACATGCGCGGAGATGGCTTGCTTGGCGTTGTCGACCGAAAGACGGATTGCCCCGCCGGCGAAATTCTCTGCGTCGATCTTTGCCAGGACCAAGTCGGCGTCGGTGATCGTTGGACGCGTTCCCCCGCGCTGATAGCAAGCGGGCCCAGGTTCGGAGCCGGCGCTTTCGGGGCCCGTCTGGATTCGGCCCATGGCGTCTATCGACCCGATCGATCCTCCTCCGGCGCCAATCTCGATCATTTCGATGACGGGGATCGAGATCGGCATTCCCGATCCCTTGGCGAAGCGATAAGTCCTCGCTACCTCGAAGCTTCGCGCCGTACGAGGTTGGTGGTTCTCGATCAGACAGATCTTTGCCGTGGTGCCGCCCATGTCATAGGACACGACGTGATCAAGACCGAAGCGCCGGGCGATGTCGGCCGCGAAGATCGCGCCGCCAGCCGGGCCCGAACTCAATGAGCCGCACCGGGTATTCCGCCGCCGTCTCGACGGAGACCAATCCGCCGCCCGAGTGAATCAGAAACACGGGGCACTTCGCGCCGAGTTCGCGCAGGCGGGATTGAAGGCGCGCAAGGTAAGTCGACATCAACGGGCGCACATAGGCGTTGGCGCACACTGTGTTGAACCGCTCGAACTCGCGCATCTGCGGGGAGACGTCGGACGAGATCGAGATCGGCGCCCTCGTCTTCTTTGCGATAATGTCGCGCGCGCGACGCTCATGATCGGGGTTCATGTAGGAATGAATGAACCCGACCGCGATCAATTCGAAACCTTGCTCCACGAAGCGGATCGACAAGTTTTCCAAGGCCGCTTCGTCGAGCGCCTGCAGTTCCTCGCCGCGCGCGCTGATCCGCCCTCGCACGGGAAAGCGATGCTCGCGCGGCACGAGCGGCGGCGGCAGGCGTAAGCCGAGATCGTACTGATCGAAGCGACTCTCGGTCCGCATCTCGATCACGTCACGAAAGCCCTCCGTGGTCACGAAGGCGGTGCGGGCGCCGCGCCGCTCGATCAGCGCATTGGTTGCCAGCGTCGTGCCGTGGATGACAACGTCGAGGTCTTTCACCTCAATGCTGGCCTGTGCAGCCACGATGGCGATTCCATCAAGGATCGCTTGCTCGGGCGCCGAGTGGCTGGTGAGCACCTTGGTTGAATGAATGTGGCCGCCGACGTCGAGCACGACATCGGTAAATGTGCCGCCGATGTCGGCGCCCAATCGGATCTGGCTTGGGGAGTGCATACGGGCTCCTACAACGCATCGGCGAACGCGACGGCGGCGGGGATTTGATCAGGCGGCGAATCGCAGGCTTGGATGGGCGCTATGGGCTCGCCTCGACAGAGTAATGCAGCCATACCATACCGCCTTCCAGGGTCTCCGTGGCGAGATGGCGCAGTGATTGGCCCGCCGCCGGCTTTTCCTGCGAGCCGCCAGCATACTCGAAAATGGTCGGAACGCCCGCCAACGCGTCGATCGCGGGATGTACGAGCAGGCTGATCTCATCGATGAGGCCAGACTTCAGAAACAGTCCATTCGTTATCGCGCCGCCTTCGAGGAGAATGGTTTTCACGTCGAACGCCTCGCCGAGCGTGCTCATAGCCCGCGGCAGATCGTGTCCATCTGGTCCGGCAAAGAGGTAGGAAACCCCGTCCGCGCGGAGTTCGGCCAGATAAGCGTCCGAGACGTTTTCGCCGAGCACGGCGACGAAATGATCGCCATAGGCGTTGTCCTGTCCATAGTGAACCTTGCCGTTCGGATCGACCGCGACGGCTAATTCGCGATTTTGCCGCTTGGCAATGTAAGTTTCGCGAGGGAACGGGCCGCCCTCTATAGCGCGAGCGCCGCCTTTGGCGATTTCCTGCATGGTGATACGGCCGACCATCCAACCGTTGGCGCTGAAACGGGTCGGAACCTCGTCGTAGTGACGACGCAACCGCACTCCATCAATGCCTGCGGCCGGCGCGCTGAAGCGGCTCGGGTGCAGACGGGCGTCGATCGACATCGCCATATGGCAAATGATTTTAGGGCGCATGATCTTAGGCCAAGGTTTGATTGAACTGATGAGATCGTCGAAGCAATATCAATTTCTAACGCGTAACGGTAGCCGCAGGGCGGCCGACTTGCAGTGCGGCCGCTGGCATAGCTGCTCCGAGCAGGCTTGACTTTATTGAAAACCGGCCGGTTCCGATCTAAATCCGCTTATGCCGCCTATCGCTCGATCGTTGGTCACGCTCTCCAAGAGCGCCGCGCGCCGTATCTGGTTGCGCGCGCAGCGGCTCGATGAATTTGAGCCTTTTGGCGGCGGTACGCAGGCGACGCAAGCCGCGATCGAGCATCTCGGCTATCTGCAGATCGACACGATCCATGTGATTGAGCGCTGCCACCATCACATCTTGTGGAACCGCATTCCCGACTACCGACGGGAGCACCTGCGCCAAGCTCAGACCGTCGACAAATCTGTGTTCGAATATTGGACGCACGCCTTGTCCTATGTGCCGACCCGGGACCTCCGCTTCTTTCTCCCGGAAATGAAGCGGCATCGGCAATCGCCAAAAAACTGGTTTGCCTCTGTTTCGAAGGAAGACTTGCGCAAGGTTCTCACGCTCGTCCGTCGCAACGGAGCGCTCTCGATCCGAGATATCGAAGACGACGTCCTCGTGGAGAAGGACCATCCTTGGGCCAGCCGAAAGCCTTCAAAACGCGCGCTCCAGTTCGCGTTCTTCACGGGCGCTCTGACGATCAGCGAACGTTCAGGCATGCTAAAGAGCTACGAACTGATGGAGCGTCATTTTGGTTGGGCCGCGAGGCCGAAGCCTGCGACAGAACGGCAAGTCGTAGACTACATGATCGCGCGGGCGTTGCGATCTCAAGGCGTGGTTAGCCTCGACTCTATCTGCCATCTCGACGCCAAACGAAAGCCGGCAGTCAGAGCTTCGATTGAAATGCGAGTACGCCGCGGGGAACTCATTGCTGTCGCTATCGAGGGAGCGGAAAAACCTGAGCACTGGGCGGCGCCGCAAGCGCTCGATCCGGTTCCCCCACCTGGTGACCCGCGGGTTCACATCCTCTCCCCCTTCGATCCGCTAATCATTCAACGCAAAAGGCTTGAGCTTATCTTCGGCTACGATCATCTCTTCGAGGCCTACTTGCCGAGGGAAAAGCGGGTGATGGGATATTTCGCGCTGCCTGTTCTTGTCGGCGATCAAATAGTCGCAGCCATCGACTTGAAGGCGGATCGCGAGAACAAGCTGCTGCGGATCCAACAGTGGAATTGGATTGGAAAGGGCGCCAAGCGCCATAAGTCGAGGATTGAAGCTGAGCTACATCGGTTCGAACAATTTCAACTGGGAACTTGATTGTGAAGCGGAAGGCCGGGCTGTCTTGCGAAACCGGGCTGCGGCGCCTCGCTTTAGGCCGTAGAGAATTCAGCGCGGCGCCTCCCGCCATGACTTCGATCACTTCGCCAATGGCGGAGCGGCGGTCGCCGGTCTGCTTGCCATGACAAAGTCAATCGCGTAGAATTTCAGTATTGCCAGGGTTTTGGGGAGTTGCACCGCCCAGAACTCGCCCGCTTCCCGCGGCCAGTTGACGACCGACTCGATGGGAAGTTTGACGAATGTCCGCCTCTATTCAGTTCAGCGCCGGCGGCGTTTACGACCTGCGATTGCTTGCGGAGGACGGCGAGCGCATTTTCTGTGAGGGATGGCGAGAGGACGCCGGCGCGAGAACGCGGGTGCTTGGCGTGCTCTCGGCGACCCCGCTCGGGCTCGATCGCCTGGCTCACGAATACGCGTTGCGGGATGATTTGAGTGAGGCCTGGGCGGCGCGGCCGATCATATTGGCGCGCGAACGGGATCAATCCCTGCTCGTGCTCGAAGACCCAGGTGGCCGGCCGCTCGACTTGACGCCAGGCGCGCCGATGGAAGTCGGAGGCTTCTTGCGCTTGGGCATCGCAATCGCTCAGGCGCTCGGGAACCTGCACAGGGCCGGCCTGGTGCACAAAGATCTCAAGCCCGCCCACATCCTCGTCGGTCCGACGGGCGACGCCGTATGGTTGACGGGCTTCGGCATCGCCTCTCGGTCGCCGCGCGAGCGCCAACCACCTCGGCCGCCCGAGGTCATCGAAGGCACGCTGGCCTATATGGCGCCCGAGCAGACGGGTCGAATGAACCGCTCGGTGGATTCGCGCAGCGACCTCTATGCGCTCGGCGTAACCTTCTACCAGGCGCTAACGGGCGCATTGCCGTTCTCGGCGGCCGATCCGATGGAGTGGATCCATTGTCACATCGCTCGGCAGGCGACGCCGCCCAGCGAGCGGGTGAAGACGATTCCCTCGCCGCTCTCCGCGATCGTGATGAAGTTGCTCGCGAAGACCGCCGACGAGCGATACCAGACCGCGGCGGGGGTCGTGGCCGACCTCCGGCATTGCCAAGCGGAATGGGAGGCGGGCGGCAGAATCGAACCCTTCGCGTTGGGCGCGCGCGATGTGTCGGATCGGCTGATCATCCCGGAGAAGCTGTACGGTCGGGAACCCGAGATCGATCTGCTGCTCGCCGCTTTCGATCGCGTTGTCGAGGGGGGTCCCGCGGAACTTGTGCTGGTCTCCGGCTATTCCGGCATCGGCAAGTCCGCCGTCGTCAGCGAACTCTACAAAGCGCTCGTGCCGCCGCGGGGGTTGTTTGCCTCAGGCAAGTTTGATCAGCACAAGCGCGACATTCCCTATTCGACCTTGGTTCAAGCGTTTCAAAGCCTTGTGCGGCCCATTCTCGTCAAGGGCGACGCTGAGCTAGCGATCTGGCGCGACGCGTTTCTGACGGCGCTGGCGCCCAACGCAAGGCTGCTGACCGATCTCATTCCCGAACTGAAACTCATCATCGGCGAGCCGCCGCCGGTCCCCGAACTCGACCCGCGGCAGGCGCAGAGCCGATTTCAGCTGCTGTTCCGACGCTTCATTGGCGTCTTCGCTCGCCGCGAACATCCGTTGGCCTTGTTCTTCGACGATCTGCAATGGCTCGACGCTGCGTCGCTCGACCTCATCGAGGATTTGCTGAGCGGGGGATCTTCAACATCTGATGTTGATTGGCGCCTACCGCGACAACGAGGTCGACGCCACGCATCCGCTGATGCGCAAGCTCAACTCGATCCGCCAAGCCGGAGCGCCCGTACAGGAGATCCACCTGACGGGGCTTGCTCGCGACGATCTCGAGCGGTTGATCGGGGATGCGTTACATTGCGAGTCCGAGCGCGTCGCGCCCTTGGTGGAGTTGGTGCGAGAGAAGACCGACGGCAATCCTTTTTTCACGATCCAGTTCCTGACCGCGATGGCGGAGAATGGGTTGCTCGTGTTCGATGCCGCTGCGGCCGCATGGACGTGGGACCTGCGAGCAAATCCACGATAAAGGTTTTACCGACAACTTAGTTGACCTTATGGTGGGAAAACTGCGCCGATTGACCGGCGTCACTCAACTCGCTTTGCAGCAACTCGCGTCCCTCGGCAACACTTGCAAGATCGCCACATTGATCAAAGTATGCGGAACGGACGAGGAAACCCTTCGCGTCGCGCTATCGGAGGCCATTCAGGCGGGTCTGATCTACACACAGAATGGCGCCTGCACATTCTCTCATGATAGCATCCAGGAGGCTGCCTATGCTCTGATAGTCGAGGGCGATCGAGCTTCGGAGCATCTGCGAATTGGCCGATTGCTGGCGTCAAGGACCGCTGCCGAAGAGCTCGAAGAGAGCATCTTTGATATTGTGAACCAATTCAATCGCGGCGCCGCATTGATCACGGGGCGTGAGGAGCGCGAACAGGTCGCCCAGTTCAATCTCTTGGCCGCCCTGCGGGCGAAGGCGGCGACCGCCTACGCGTCGGGGCTGACCTACCTTGTCGCCGGCGGCAGACTGCTCGGGGGCGACATATGGGAACGCAGCCCCAGTCTCGCTTTCGCTATCGAATTCAACAGGGCCGAATGCGAGTACCTGACGGGGGAGTTCGCGGCGTCGGAGGCGAGGCTCTCGAAAATTTCCAGTCACGCAAGAGGTGTCGTGGACGAGGCCGCTGTGACTTGCCTGCGCGTGCTCGTCCACACCAGTTTGGATCAAAATGACCGGGCTATCGACGTTGGTCGCGAATATCTCGATGGCGTTGGCATCCGCGTTCCCGCCCACCCAACGCGGGAAGAGGTCGACCGGGATTACGAGCTTTTGTGGCGGCGTATCGGGGATCGGCCGATCGAGGCCCTGATCGACTTGCCGTTGATGACGGCGCCTGACCACCTCGCGACGATGAACGTGCTTTCGGCGCTCGTGGCCCCGGCCAGTTTCGGCGACCGACATCTGCGCAATATCATCGTCAGTCGGATGGCTGTCCTCAGTCTGGAGCACGGCAATTGCGACGAATCGAGTTTGGCCTATGTGAGTTTAGGATTCGTGCTGGGCCCGACTTTCGGCGACTATGCGTCCGGCCTTCGCTTCAGCCAACTCGGCCTGGATCTGGTCGCGAACCGCGGGCTCGACCATTTCAAGGCGCGCGTCTACCAAGTGTTCGGCAACCATGTTGCTCCCTGGGTGCAACATCTGCCGACGTGCCAGCCCTATCTGGAGTGGGCGTTCGAAGCCGCGCAGGAGGTGGGTGACATTGCCTATGCCGCCTACAGCCGCGCCGATTTGGCTGCGAACCTTGTCAACTCCGGGGAGCCGCTCGCCGAGGCTGAGCAGCAGATTCTGAATGGACTGAGCTTCGCGCGGAAAGCGAAGTTTCGTCTCGTTGCTGACGGGATTGGCTTCTGGCTCTCCCTCATCCGGTGCCTTCAAGGCCGGACCTCGGCTTTTGGCTGCTTGAGCGATTCCGAGTTCGATGAGGAAAAATTTGAACTCCAGTTGGAGAGCGATCCGCAACGGGCAAAATCCGCGGGCGCCTATTGGATCCGCAAACTTCAGGCCCGTTTTTTCGCCGACGACTACAGAGCCGCACTCGCCGCCGCCGCGAGGGCCGCCACTGTGCTCTGGGCGATGCCCACGGACTTCGAGTCGGCGGAATACCACTTTTGCGCTGGCGTCGCCCGCGCAGCGCTATGCGATGTCACATCGCCTAACGAGCTTTCACGCGATCTAGTGGTACTGCACGCCCATCGAGACAAATTGACGCTCTGGGCAGGAAACTGTCCGCAGAATTTCTCGTGTCGCGCGGCGCTAATTGATGCCGAGATCGCGCGTCTGGAAGGCCGCGAACTGGAAGCCCAAGGCCTGTATGAGCAGTCCATCCGGTTGTCGAACGAACACAGATTCTTGCAGATCGAGGGCGTAGCCAACGAGGTCACGGCTCGGTTCTACGCTTCGCGCGGTTTTATGACGATTGCCGACGCCTATCGCCGTCAGTCGCGGATCTGCTACTTCCGCTGGGGCGCTGAGGGCAAGGTTCGGCAGTTCGACCTGATGTATCCCCATCTGAGCGAGAAGCCGCCGCGCGCGGGCGCGATCATAACGGCAGCTCGGGGCGACCAGCTTGACCTGGCGTACGTGGTGGAGATGTCGCAAGCGATCTCCGGTGAGATCCTGCTCGACGGACTGATTGAGCGGTTGATGGTCGTCACGGTCAAGCATGCGGGCGCAGTCAGAGCGCTGCTGCTGCTGCCGCGGGACGAGGAAATGCATATCGTCGCCGAGGCTACGACCAACCAGGATATGGTCGAGGTGAGGTTGTGTGACGTATCCGATGTCGCCGAAGCGCTGCCAGAGTCCATGCTTCGCTATGTCACGCGTTCGCGCGAGAGCGTCTTGCTCGATGACGCGCTGCAACCCAACGCCTATTCGACGGATCCGTTTGTTACGAGGTCGCGCCCTCGTTCGGTTGTGTGTCTTCCCTTGATCAAGCAGGCCCGGCTGGTTGGCGTGCTATATCTCGAGAACAACGTGTCTCCCTACGCGTTTACGCGTGAGCGCCTCGATGTCTTGCGGATTCTTGCCTCACAAGCGGCTATCTCGCTGGAAAATACCCGCTTGTACCGAGACCTCGAACAACGCGAAGCCAAGATCCGAGGGCTGGTCGACGCCAACATTATCGGAATCTGCGTCGGGTCAAGCGACGGTCGAATGATTGAAGCCAATGACGCGTATCTCCGCATTGTAGGATACGATCGAGAGGATCTGCGTTCCGGTCGTATCAGTTGGACGGACCTGACGCCGCCGGAATGGCGCGATCGTTCGGCGGAGGCTTTCGCCAAAGCTACGATGACGGGCGCCGCGCAGCCGTACGAAAAAGAGTATTTTCGCAAGGATGGTAGCCGCGTCCCCGTGCTGGTTGGTGTGGCGGGTATCGAGGGGATTCAACACCAAAGCGTGTCTTTCGTGCTCGACCTGACCGAGCGGAAACGGGCGGAGGCGGAGGCGCGCGAAAGCCGGCAGCGATTCCGAGAGGTCCAATTGGAGCTGGAACACGCCAACCGCGTCGCGACGATTGGGCAGCTATCCGCCTCGATTGCCCATGAGGTCAACCAGCCAATCGCCTCGGCGGTCACCAACGCGCAAACCGCGATGCGTTGGCTGGAGGCGGAGCCTCCAAATCTCCACAAGGCCAAGCAAGCGCTCGCTCGGATCCTCGAAAACGCCAATCGCGCGGCTGAGGTCATCAGCGGGATCCGCGCGCTGGTCAAGAAAGAGCCGCCCCGGCAGGATCGTCTGGAGATAAACGAAACTATCATGGAGGTCATCGCCATGACCCGAGGGGAGGTTTTGAGAAACGAGGTATCGGTGAGAACGCGATTCAAGCAGGGCCTGCCGCGCGTACAAGGAGATCGGGTCCAACTGCAACAAGTCATACTCAACTTGATTATCAACGCGGCCGAGGCCATGACCGGCGTCAGCGATGGAAAGCGCGAATTGCTGATCAGCACCGGCGACTCCGGGCCCGAGGACATAATCGTCGCGGTCGCGGATTCGGGTCCGGGATTGGGAACCGTGAGTTCTGAACGCCTGTTCGACGCCTTTTACACGACGAAACCCACTGGATTGGGTATGGGACTTGCGATCTGCCGCACGATTGTCGAAGCTCATGGGGGCAGATTGTTTGCGTCGGCGAACGCGCCTCGAGGCGCCATCTTTCAGTTCACAGTGCCGGTGTTGACGCCGGCCGAGAATTTGCTCGGACATTTTTCGGATAAGTGAGCCGCCCCCTTGTACACTGACACGACGCTCGTAGGACCGCGTTAGAAAGAGTCCGGCTCGATCCCGGATCGCTTCAGACGCGAGACGACATTGTCGAGAGCGCTCAGGAAACGAGAGCGATCACGTGGGCCAAAGGGCGGCGGCCCGCTCGTTGTCTGACCGGCTGAACGCAACTGGTCCATCAAGTTTCGCGTCGCAAGCGCCATTCCAATCGAGCTTTCGCTGAATGGCTTTCCCGTTGGACTCAGCACTTCCGCAGCTTTCTTCACGCAACGGCTCGCGAGCGGTACATCCGATGTGATGACGATCGCGCCGAGCCCGACCCGCTCAGCGATCCAGTCGTCTGCTGCATCCGGCCCAGCGCCAACCACAACGCGCTCCAGACCAGGGGCGGGTGGCACAAGGATTGGACTGTTGGCGACTACGTAGACCTTGAGCTTGTAGCGCGCTGCAACCCGATAGGTCTCTTCTTTGACCGGGCAGGCGTCGGCGTCGACAAATATGCGGAGGCGAGGTGGTTCCGACGATACTTCCATCGCACCCTTCTGGATCGGTTCACGGCTTCGTCGGGTCGAAGTTGCGCTTCAGGTTATGCCCATAGTCGCCATAAGCCTGTTGCAGAGACGCAGTTTCCGCAGCGAATTTGGTCACCTTCTGCGGGAAGCGTGTCTCGAACATGAAGGCGAGCGTGCCTTCGAGCTTATGTGGCTTCAACTCGGCGGCGCTTGCCTTCTCGAACGCGCTCATGTCTGGGCCGTGCGGAAGCATGGTGTTGTGCAGCGAAATTCCACCGGGCACGAAACCACCGCCGGTTTTGGCGTCATAGACGCCATAGACGAGGCCCATGAACTCGCTCATCACGTTCATATGGTACCAGGGCGGCCGAAACGTGTTTTCTGCCACAAGCCAGCGGTCAGTGAAGATCACAAAGTCGATGTTGGCCGTGCCGCGCGTTTCGGACGGCGAGGTCAGTACGGTGAAGATCGACGGATCCGCGTGATCATAGAGGATCGGACCGACGGGGGAGTAGCGGCGCAAATCGTATTTGTAAGGCGCGTAGTTGCCGTGCCAGGCGACGACGTCCAGCGGCGATCGCGCTACGTCGGCAACCCAGAGAGAGCCGCCCCATTTGACGAACATCTTGCCGGGCGCATCGCGGTCTTCGTAGGCCGCGACCGGCGTGAGAAAATCGCGCGGATTGGCCAGACAATTGGCGCCGATCGGGCCGCGCTCCGGCAGCGAGAAGGCGCCGCCGTAGTTCTCGCAAATATAGCCGCGCGCCGGGCCGTCTTTCAGCTCTACGCGGATCTTCACGCCGCGCGGTATCATTGCCGCCTCGCCGGGCTCGACGTCGATGATGCCGAACTCGGTCGCAGAAGCGAAGCCCGCCTTGCTGCGGCACGATCAACATTTCGCCGTCGGCGTTGTAGAAATACTCGTCTGTCATCGAGCGCGTGACGATATAGACATGCGCGCCCATTCCGGCCGAGCTTCCGGCGTCGCCTGCGGTGGTGATCGTATGCACGCCCTCGACGAAGGAGAGGCTCTGCTTTGGAATCGGGATGGGATCCCAGCGCAGCGGCGCGATCGGTATCTCCACTTCCGCCGCCGGCGCGGTGCGCCAAAGTCCGATGTCGGCTTTGCGGAACTTGCCCCAATGCGCGACTGTGGGTTGGATGCGATAGAGCCAGCTGCGCTCGTTGGTGGTGCGCGGCGCCGTAAAGGGCGAGCCGCTGAGTTGCTCGGCGTAGAGGCCGTAGGCGCATCGCTGCGGCGAGTTGCGTCCGACCGGCAGGGCGCCCGGCAACGCTTCCGTCTCGAACTGATTGCCGAAGCCGGTGAGATATTGCGGCGATCCTGCGCGCAGGGCCGCCGTCATCGCTAGATTCGGGCGTGTGACCTCATTCATGAAGAGCTCCTTCGGCTATCGAGCTTGGCGGATCGCCGACTTTCCTCCAATCGAACTTGTTCTTGGCGAGGCTTAGTCCGATAACAATCTGCGCGACCGTGAGCAAGTCGAGTGATAGTCGGCGAAGGTCGGGCTGAGATCGAATTTAAGCGGTATGTTCGCCCCGTTTGGGGGATACAGACGCTCAAGAGCAACCCCTGCGGAGAATAAATTCGATGAGCGAAACCAAAACCGCGAAAGCCTTCGCGTCCCAAGGGGATATGGCCGAAAAAAAGATCTCCTTCACCGAGGTCGGCGAGGGACTGTGGGCCTTCACCGCGGAAGGAGACCCGAATACCGGCGTTATCATCGGCGATGACAGCGTGATGATCGTCGACGCGCAGGCGACGCCGCGGCTGGCCGCAAAGGTGGTCGAGAAAATTCGCACCACCACCGACAAGCCGATCAAATACGTCGTACTCTCGCATTATCATGCCGTGCGGGTTCTCGGCGCTTCGGCTTACGGCGCCTCCGAGATAATCATGTCGGAGAAAGCTCGCGCCATGGTGGCCGAGCGCGGCAAGGAGGACTGGGATTCCGAGTTCCAGCGATTCCCGCGGTTGTTCCAAGGTCACGAAAGCATTCCGGGGCTGACCTGGCCGACGCTGACGTTCAACCAACGCGCCACTTTCTATCTGGGCAAGCGCAGAGTTGATCTCAGTTTTCTCGGACGCGCGCATACAGCCGGGGATATCGTCGCCTATGTCCCCGACGCCAATGTCATGTTCACTGGCGACATCGTTGAATATCATTCGGCCTGCTATTGCGGCGATGCTCACTTCACCGACTGGCCCGCGACCCTCGAGGCGATCCGTTCGTTTGATGTCGACGCGATCGCGCCGGGCCGTGGGGATGCTTTTGTCGGCAAGGCGCGGGTTGGAGAGGCGCTGGACAATACGATCGATTTCGTGACCTCGACGTACCGTCCGATCGCCCGTGTGGCGCGCGGCGGAGGATCGTTGAAAGAAGCGTGGGATGCCTGCCGCGCCGCGTGCGATCCGAAGTTCGCCTCCTATGCGATCTACGAACATTGCCTGCCGTTCAATGTCGCGCGCGCTTACGACGAGGCGCTAGGGATCGACACGCCGCGTATCTGGACCGCGGAGCGTGACATCGCCATGTGGGCTTCGCTGCAGGGGTGATGCGGAGGGGTCCCCGGCCTCGACCGTCATTGCGAGCGAAGCGAAGCAATCCAGCCTCTCCGCGATGCTTCGGTTCGGCGTCACCAAGGACCGGCCCGCCAGCGTGGCTGGCTTGAGCGGTGGCGTCTTGCCCCAACGCTGGGTGGCTTCGCTTCGCAGCAATGACGTCGTGGATTCGATAGGTTACCTACGCCATCCGCTCAATCAGCCTATCCAACATGTCCAGCAGACGCTGAAGCTCCGCCGTCCCGAAGTGTTGCTCGATCGCGCGGTAGATCTCCTCGCGTTCGGGGGACACGGCTTTGATCAGCGCCTGACCCGCCGGCGTAATGGAGAACAGAACGCGCCTGCCGTCCCCCTCCGGCTTGCCGCGCTTGATCAGTCGCCGCTCCTCCAAGGCTCGGACGATACGCGAAAGGCTTGGGGGCAACAGGGCCGCGCGGCCCGCCAATTCGCTCGCGTCGAGCGGGCTCGCCTCGCTCAGCGCGCGCACCACGCGCCATTGTTGCTCGGTGACATCGTGCCGCGCCAGCATGGGGCGAAATTTCGCCATCACGGCTTCGCGCGCGCGAAGCAGCGAAATGGGCAGGGGGCGGCGCGTGTTTGGCAAGCAATCGACTTTCGGAAGCTGAAACGCGAATGTCATAGGACAGACGGAAACGAGGCCGCAATCGCCTAGGCAATGGCCTTGACAGACGCTTAACACGTTAAGTATCGTCATCAAAAAGGGGGGAGGGCGAGCGCGTGCCACATCTGACGATCGAATATTCGTCCAACCTGGAGAGTCGCGCCGATCTGGACGTCCTTTGCCAAGAAACGCTGCATGCCATTCTTGCCTCACCCGTATTCGAGATCGGCGCCGCCCGCGTGCGCGCGGTGCGATGCGATCACTACGCGATCGCCGACGAACTGGCGGAAAACGCTTTTGTGCACATGACGTTCAGGATCGGCGCCGGCCGCACACAGGACGAGAAGCGGCAGGCTGGCGAGCGGATTTTCGCGGCCGCGAAGACGGCTCTGGCGCCGCTTCTGGAAACCCCGCATTTCGGGCTCTCTCTGGAGATACGCGAGATCGATCCGGAGTTAAGTTGGAAGCAGAACACCATGCACGCGCGACTGCGCGCAGGGGCGTGACTGTCGCGAAGCTGAAGAGGCGCTGATGTCCCAGTTGCAAGACAATCTCAGCAAGGCCGATGGCTATCTCGCGCGATTTCGCGAGCGCGGCGCGCCGAACCATATCGGCGGCAAGGCCGTCCCCGCCGCTGATGGCGAGACGTTCGAGACGATCTCGCCGGTTGATCTGAAGCCGCTCGCGCGGGTTGCGCACGGCAAGGCGGCTGACGTCGAGCGCGCAGCGCTGGCGGCGAAGGCGGCGTTTCCGTCCTGGGCTGCGCTAGCCGGCGACGCGCGCAAGAAACTCCTGCACAAGATTGCCGACGCGATCGTGGCGCGCGCGGAGGAGATAGCTTTCGTCGAGTGCATGGACACGGGTCAGTCACTGAAGTTCATGGCGAAGGCGGCGTTGCGCGGGGCGGAGAACTTTCGCTTTTTCGCCGATCGCGCGCCCGAAGCGCGGGACGGCAGGTCGCTTCGCGGGCCAGGTCAGATCAATATTACGAGCCGCGCGCCGATCGGCCCGGTTGGCGTGATTACGCCGTGGAATACGCCGTTCATGCTGTCGACATGGAAGATTGCGCCAGCGCTGGCGGCTGGATGCACATTGGTGCACAAGCCGGCGGAATTTTCGCCGTTGACCGCGCGGTTGTTGGTTGAGATTGCCGAGGAGGCCGGGTTGCCGCCCGGTGTTTGGAACCTCGTGAACGGTTTTGGCGAGGACGCGGGCAAAGCGCTAACCGAACATCCGGCGATCAAGGCGATCGGCTTCGTTGGCGAAAGCCGTACGGGATCGCTTATCATGAAACAAGGCGCGCGATACGTTGAAGCGCGTACACTTCGAGCTTGGCGGCAAGAATCCGGTCATCGTGTTCGCCGACGCCGATCTGGAGCGCGCTGCGGATGCGGCCGTCTTCATGATCTACTCGCTCAATGGCGAGCGCTGCACCTCGTCTTCGCGGCTTTTGGTTGAGGAGAGCATCTACGAGCGGTTTACGGGCCTGGTGGCTGAGAAAGCAAAGCGGATCAGGATTGGCCATCCGCTCGACCCCGACACCGTCGTCGGCCCGCTCGATTCACCCCGTTCACCAACGCAAGGTGCTCGAATATATCGAGATCGGAAAGGCGGAGGGCGCCAGGATCGCGGCTGGCGGACGCAAACACGAGGGGCCCGGCGGCGGATGCTATGTCGAGCCGACTTTGTTTGTCGGCGCCAACAATTCGATGCGCATCGCGCAGGAGGAGATTTTCGGCCCGGTGCTGACGGCGATCCCCTTCCGCGACGAGGAGGAAGCGTTGTCGCTCGCCAATGATGTGTCCTATGGTCTCACTGGCTATCTCTGGACCGCTGACATCACCCGCGCGCTGCGTTTCACCGACCAACTCGATGTCGGCATGATCTGGGTCAACTCGGAAAACGTTCGCCATCTGCCGACCCCGTTTGGCGGCGTGAAAGCTTCAGGCATTGGGCGCGACGGCGGGGATTGGTCGTTCGATTTTTACATGGAGACCAAGAACGTCGCCATCGCCACCAAGGCGCACGCGATCCAGAAACTGGGCGGTTGAGCTTCGCGCCGAACCGCACTGGGAGGAGAACATGCCGATCCCGAAGCCGAATCTCTATCCGCCGTTCAACATTGTTCGATTGAGCCACGTCGAGCTTGCGGTCACAGACCTCGGCAAGTCGCGGGCTTTTTACGTCGATACGCTCGGCCTACAGGTGACGGACGAGAGCAATGATCGGATCTATCTGCGTGCGCTCGAAGAGCGCGGCCATCATTGCATAGTGCTGACCCGAGCCCCCAAGGCCGAGGCGCGCGATCTCGGCTTTAAAGTCTTCGACGACGAGGATCTCGACAAAGCCGCGCGCTTTTTCAAGGCGAAAGACCTGCCGGTTGACTGGATCGAGCGACCACATCAATCGCGCACGTTCCGCACCCGCGATCCTCTAGGGACGCCGCTCGAATTCTATGCGCGAATGGAAAGGCTGCCGCCGATCCACCAGAAATACGCGCTCTACAAAGGCGTCAAACCGCTGCGGATCGATCACTTCAATTGTTTCTCGCCGGATGTCGACGCGTCCGTCGCGTTCTACAACGAGATCGGATTTCGCGTCACCGAATACACGGCGGACGAGGAAAGCGGTCGGCTTTGGGCGGCGTGGACGCATCGCAAAGGTGGCGTGCACGATATGGCCTTTACCAACGGCTTCGGCCCGCGGCTGCATCACACAGCGTTCTGGGTCCCGACGCCGCTCAACATCATCGACCTCCTCGATCTGATGGCGACGACCGGTTGGGTCGCCAATATCGAGCGCGGACCCGGCCGCCACGGAATTTCCAACGCGTTCTTTCTTTATGTCCTGGACCCCGACGGTCACCGCATCGAGATCTATTGCTCGGACTATCAAACCGTCGATCCCGATCTCGAGCCGATCAAGTGGGATCTGAAGGATCCGCAGCGCCAGACGCTTTGGGGCGCGCCGGCGCCTCGCTCGTGGTTCGAACAGGGAAGCGCCTTTGCTGGCGCCGCCGTTCGCGAGCCGACGCTGGCCGCCCAACCTATCATCGCTCCTTAGCGACGGAGTTTCGCATGGCCACCGCGTCCCGCTTGGCGAGTTTTTGGAGCCAGGGCGAGTTGAAGTACGGCGCTGTGCGCGACGACGGCGTCGTTGACCTTAGCGCACGCTTCGGCGCGCAATGGCCAAGTCTGCGTGAGGCAATCGCCGACGGGGCGTTGCCACAACTCGGCGCGGAAGCGGGGCGGCTCAGTCCCGACTTTTCGCTCGCGGAAATCCGGTTCGCGATACCTGTTCCCGCTCCTGAGAAAATCATCTGCGTCGGAGTCAACTATCCCGACCGCAACGAAGAATATAAGGACGGCCAAACCGCGCAGACCAATCCTTCATTGTTTGTTCGGTTTGCGCGTTCCTTCACCGGACACCAGCAGCCCTTGATCCGGCCCCCCGAAAGCGCCCAACTCGACTACGAAGGCGAGGTTGTGATTGTGATCGGAAAGGGCGGGCGGCGCATTCCCGAGGCCTCGGCGCTCGACCACATTGCGGCCATCTCGCTCGCCAACGAAGGGACGTTGAGGGATTGGGTTCGGCACGCCAAGTTCAACGTGACGCAGGGCAAGAATTTCGATCGTAGCGGCTCGATTGGGCCCTGGCTCGTTCCTCTGGAGAATGAGGCGCAGCTTGCCGACATAAGCTTGACAACCCGCGTCAACGGCGAAGTCAGACAGCAGGACCACACGGGCCGGATGATCTTCTCCTTCCGCCGCATCGTCAGCTACATCTCCATTTTCACCACGCTCGCTCCCGGCGACGTTATTTTGACCGGTACGCCGACAGGGGCAGGCGCTCGGCTCGATCCTCCGGTGTGGCTCAAACCTGGCGATGTGGTGGAGGTCGAGGCGGAGGGCATCGGCGTGCTCCGCAATACCATTGAGGACGAGGCCTAGCCGATGCTCGCTGAACAGGAGATCCTTGCAGCGGCCGAAGCACTGGACGCTGCCGAGCGTGATCGCAAGCAGATCGGTTTGCTCTCGCTCAAACATCCGGACATGACGATGGATGACGCCTACGCGGTCCAAGCCGCGTGGGTGAAGAGGAAGCTCGGTGCGGGCCGGAAGATCATCGGTTATAAGATTGGCCTCACTTCAAAGGCGATGCAGGCGGCGCTCAACATCGATATTCCCGAACTCGGGCGTTCTGTTTGATGACATGGCGTTCGACGATGGCGCGCGGGTCGACGCCAGACCGCTTCATTCAGCCACGTATCGAAGCCGAAATCGCGTTTGTTCTGAAAAAGGATTTGGGCGGCCCTGGCGCGACCATCCTCAACGTGTTGGAAGCAACCGCATACGTGACTCCCGCGCTCGAAATCCTCGATACGCGCGTTCGGCGCGTCGATCCAGGAACCGGCAAAGCGCGCACGATCGTCGATACGATCTCCGACAACGCCGCCAACGCCGGCCTGGTGCTGGGAGGGAAATATCTGCGACCAAGTGAGATCGACATGCGCTGGATGGGCGCCATCGTCTCGCGCAACGCGGAGGTAGAAGAGACGGGACTAGGCGCTGGCGTGCTCAATCACCCCGCGCGCGGCGTCGCCTGGCTCGCCAATCGCTTGGCCGAGTATGGCGAGCGGCTGTCCGCCGGCCAGATCGTGCTCGCCGGCTCTTTCATAAGACCCATCGAATGTCGTCACGGTGATACGATCGTGGCCGATTTCGGACGCCACGGGACGCTCAGCGTCCATTTCGCCTAGGAGAACGCATGGCCGCTGATCCAGAAGCGCCCACCGTTCGCGACGCGGTGATTGATCTGCTTCGCCATTTGCGCATGACGACGATCTTCGCCAACCCGGGCTCGACCGAATTGCCGCTGTTCCGCGACTTCCCGGACGATTTCCGTTACGTGCTGGGCTCTGCAAGAAGCGGTCGTGGTCGGCATGGCCGATGGCTATGCGCAGGCCGACGCGCAACGCCGCGTTCATCAACCTGCATTCGGCGGCGGGCGTCGGCAACGCGATGGGCGTCATCTTCACCGCCTTCAAGAACCGCACGCCGCTCGTCATCACGGCTGGCCAGCAGGCGCGCTCGATCCTGCCCTACGATCCGTTTCTCGCCTCGACGCAGGCGGCCGAGCTGCCGAAGCCCTACGTGAAGTGGAGCATCGAGCCGGCGCGCGCCGAGGACGTGCCGCTGGCGATCGCCCGCGCTTATCACATCGCGATGACGCCGCCGCGCGGGCCGGTGCTGGTCTCGATTCCCGTCGACGATTGGGACCGGCCCGGCGAGCACGGTCGCGCAGCGCGCGTGGTCAGCCAGGAGATGCGGCCCGATCCCGCCGTCATCGGCGCGATCGGCGACGCGCTCGATCCGCGCGAGCGGCCGGTCTTCGTGGTCGGCGCGCGCGGTCGACCGTGACGAGGCGTTGGACGAGGTGGTGGGGCTCGCCGAGCGCCACAACGCGCGCGTCTTCGGCGCGCCGATGTCGGGCGATGCGGCTTTCCGGAGACGCATCCGCTGTTCGCCGGATTCCTGCCGCCGATGCGCGAGAAGATCGTCGGACTGCTTGCAGGGCAGCGACCTCATTTTCGCGATCGGCGCGCCGGCCTTCACCTACCACGTCGAAGGCGCGGGGCCGCACGTCCCGACGGGCGCGACGCTTGCCAGCTGATCGACGATCCGCAGACCGCCGCCTGGACGCCGGTCGGGCATCGCCGCGATCGGCAGCATCCGGCTGGGCCTGCTCGACCTGCTCGCGCGCCCCGCGCCGCCCGCCGCGTCCGGCGCCGCGCGCGCGCGAGCCGCGCGCCGCGCGTCGAGCCGTCCTCGCCGCTGATCGGTCGCCTTCGTGATGCAGACGCTCGCCGAACTTCGCGCGACCCGACATGCATCGTGGTCGAGGAGGCGCCGAGCGCGCGGCCGGTCATGCAGCGCTATCTGCCGATCTCCGACAGCGAGGGCTTCTACACCATGGACAGCGGCGGCCTTGGCTGCGGCATGCCCGCCGCCGTCGGCGTGGCGCTCGGCAAGCCGGGGCGGCGCATCGTCGCCATGATCGGCGACGGTTCGAGCATCTATTCGATCCAGGCTCTTTGGAGCGCGGCCCAGCTCGGACCTGCCGATCACGTTCGTCATCCTCAACAACAGGCGCTACGCCGCCCTGCAGGATTTCGCGCCGGTGTTCGGCTTCAGCCGCCAACGAACCCGTGCCGGGGACCGATCTGCCGGGCCTCGACTTCCAGGCGATCGCCAAAGGTTTTGGTTGCGAGGCAACGCGCGCCGACGACCCCGAAACGCTTCGCGAAGCGCTGAGCCGCGCCTTGTCGGCAAAAGGACCGATGTTGGTCGAAGCCGTGGTGGACTGATGAACGCGCCTGCGTCCTACGCGCCTTGCGCGCGAAGTCCAAGACCTTAGGCAGGGGGCTCGCGTATGCGAAAAGGGCCTGTAGACGCGGTCGCCGACCGCGTTCGTGGGTTTAGGCGCATAATTTTGGAAGCGTTTTCCAAGCCGATCCACCGCGGTCAACGACCGCGGCTACATGGGCGCCGGGGATCGAGCGCCAGCGTCCTTGACGCTGGCGGCCGCGCCCAGCACAGTGGACGAAAGCGCGGGCAGACACGGCCGGCGACATATAAATTGGCGAGGGAGGGTAGCGTCATGAATTGGATAAGGGCAATCGGCGTAGTTATCGTCGGCGTTGTCATGGCGACAACAGCGGGCGCGGCGCATGCGGCGGACATCAAATGCGGTCTCAGCAACGGTAAGGCTGCGACGGGCGAGCCGATCGTGATCGGCGGCATCGTCAGCATCACCGGCCCTGACAATTTCAGCTTCTCCGGCTTCGCCGCAAAAGCCTATTTCGACTGCGTGAACGCCAACGGCGGCATCAACGGCCGGCCGATCAAATACGACATGCTCGACGACGGCTGGAACCCCGAGCAGTCCTCGCAGGACGCCGCCAAGCTGATCAACGACGAGAAGGTCGTCGCGCTCGTCGGCAACATGAGCTTCGTCGATTGCGGCGCCAACCAGGGACACTACGAGAAGGCCGACGTGATGGTGATCGCCGGCGTCGGCGTGCCCCGCGACTGCTTCTTCCAGAAGAACTATGTGACGACCAACGCCGGCCCGCGCGTCAGCAACACCAAGACGCTGATGGACCTGGTCAAGAAGTTTCCCGAGATCAAGCGCTTCGTCTGCTTCGCGCCCAACATTCCCAACGTCGGCGAATGGTCCTGCGCGGGCGCGGTCGGCTGGATCGAAGCGAAACGGCGGCGACGGCAAGATCATCGTGTTCGATCCCGGCTCGCTCGACGCGACCTCGCTGGTGCTGGAGGCGATGGCGTTCAAGCCCGACGTGATCAGCGTCTCGACGCCGAAGGGCCTCGCGGTGCCGATCTTCGCGGCGGCCGAGGAACAGGGCCTGATCGACAAGGTGCACTGGATGGGCCCGGCTTCGCTCTACAACCCGACTTTCCCGCCGGCGATCAGCAAGGCCTGGGACGGCAAGGTCAGCGTCGACATGGAGCTGCGATCGGCCGACGCGGACAAGCCCGACACCGCCAACTGGCGCGCGGTCATGGACAAATATTCCACGCCAAGACATTCCGCGCGACACATTCGCTCAGGCCGGCTATCTGGCCGCGCGCGTCGACGACCGAGACGCTGCTGAAGATGGACCCGGCCAAGATCGACCGCGCTTCGGTCACCGCCGCGCTTGCGCGGCGTGAAGCGGTTCGAGAGCGACATGTTCTGCGCGCCCTGGTATATCGGCGACGGCCCGCGCCACAACCCCAACCACACCGGGCCCGACTTCGCTGGTTCAGGGCGGCAAGCTCGTGCCGCACGACGAGCTGCATCGACTCGCAGGATCCGGAACTCGACGACGTCCACGCCTACGAGAAGACGATCGGCATCGCGAAGTAATCGCCATGCCGAACTTCGCGCCCTTCTTCGTATCCGGGCCTCGCGACCGCCGCGACCTACGTGCTTGTCGGCGGTCGGCATCGTCGTGCTCTATCGCGCGTCGGGCGTGGTCAATTTCGCGCAGGGCGCCGTCGGCGCGCTGGCGGCCTTCGTTTCGCTGGTCGATCGTGCAGCAGGGCGGCCCTGACGCCGCTCGGCTGGATCGCCGGCGTCTTCGCTCGCCATCGCCATCTCGCTGTTCTACGGCCGCGTGCTGGCCCCGCGCCTCGCCTACAGCGATCCCGTCATGCGCGCGGTCGCGACGCTGAGCTTCGCGCTGATCCTGCTCGGCTTCATCGACTAGTATCTGGGGCGAACTGCCGCGCAAGCTGCGGCTGCCGACCGACACCGACGGCTTCGAGATGCTGGGCGTCCGCGTCACTTACACCCGCGCCGTCGCCTTCGCCATCGCGCTCGTCGCCGACGGTCGCGATCATGACTGTTCCTGGCGCGCAGCCGGCTCGGCTTGCAGATGCGCGCGCTCGCCAACAATCGCGATCTCAGCGCCATGCTCGGCGTGACGGGTGCTGCGCGCCGACGGCTACGCCTGGATGATTTCCGGCGCTCTGGCGGGCGTCAGCGGCATTCTGCTCGCCGACCTGCAGCGGCTCAGCGGCATCGCGCTGACCTTCGCCGTCATCCCCGCGATCGCCGCCGCGGTGATCGGCCGCTTCGCCTCGCTGCCGGCGACGGTCGCCGGCGGACTGGTGATCGGCGTGTGCGAGGCGCTGCTGACTCCGGTTCCCATCGTTGGTCCATTCCGCACCGCGGTGCCCTTCCTGTTCGCTGTCGCCGCGCTGCTCTGGATGCAGCGGCGCGCGACCTACGTCTATCGGTGAGCCGCCGACGTGACCGATCAGGCGATCGCCGGAGCTCGTTCGCTTGACCATGCGCGAGCGAACCGCCTGGGGCGATCATCGCCGTGCTGATCGCGCTCGCGGCTCTCTATGTCGTACCCGACCTGCTCTCGGACTATTGGCTGCGCACGTTCATCTCCGCGACCGCGCTGGCGATCGCTAGCCTGAGCGTGAGCCTGCTGTTTGCCCAGCTCGGCATGGTCTCGCTCGCGCAGTTCGGCCTGCTCGGCGTCGGCGGCTGGTTCGCGCTTCGCATCTCGCACGGATTTCACGTTCCGTTCGAATTCGCGCTGTTGATCGGGGGCGTCGCGGCCGCGCTGGTCGGGTTGATTGTCGGCTTGCCGGCGCTTGCGCATGCGCGGCCTCTATCTTGCGATCATCACGCTGATGATGGCCGGCGCGATCCAGGTGCTGATCACCGCCTTCGGCTTTCCCGACGGCGGACCCGGCGTGCTCGGCAAGAGCTCGGGCGCGCGCATGATGATGGAGCGGCCGTTCGCGGCGCAGGGCGACGAGGCTTATTTTCGCTATGCGCCTGATCCTGCTCGCGCTGTGTTACGGGCTCGTCTATTCTGCACATGCGCGGGCGACCGGGCCGCGCTTGGGCGATGATCCGGCGCAGCGAAGTGTGCGCGCTCGCCTGCGGCGTCAATATCGTCTGCCTACAAGGTCTGGGCGTTCACGCTCGCAGGCTTTCTCGCCGGCGTCGCCGGAGGCCTGCTGGCCGGCGGCGTCGGCCAACTCGACGGCAGCGCTTTTCCGGCGAGCCAGTCGATCATGGTTGTTCGCGCTGACGATCGTCGGCGGCGCCTATAGTTGGGCGGGCCCGTTGTTCGCAGGACTTCTGCTGCGCGCCTTCCCCGCGCTGCTTAACGATTTCCACGTCGACGGCAACATCGCGACCATGGTGTTCGGCGCCGGCTTGCTGCACGCGCTGATCACCGCGCCGCAGGGCATGGCCGGCCAGATCGCGGACGCATTCGGCGCGCTGCGCAAGCTCGCGTGGCAAGGGGACCGTCATGATCGAGATCGAAGACCTCACCGTGATGTTCGGCGGCGTGCGCGGCCTCAACGCGCTGACCGCGAATCTGCCCGAGCCGGTTACCGGGCTCGTCGGCCCGAACGGCGCCGGCAAGACGACGCTGATCAACGTGCTTTCCGGCTTCGTCAAACCGACGGCGGGGACGGTGCGCATCGACGGCCAGGACCTCGCGCAGCATCAAGCCGCACAAGCGCGCCGCCTTCGGCATCCGCCGCACCTTTCAGAACGAGCAGGTGGTCGAGAACCTCACCGCCGCCGAAAACGTCGCCGCCGTGCTCGACAACGTGCCGACCGCGGGGCAGCCGCGAACCAAGCTGATCGCCAGGGCGCTCGATTTCGTCGGCGTCTCAACCAAGCGCGAACGTGCTAGGGCGCGACCTCAACGCCTACGACCGCCGTATGATGGAGATTGCCCGCGCGACGGTCGGTTCGCCGAAGCTGATCATGATGGACGAGCCCGGCGCCGGCCTCGCGGAGGAGGAGAGCGAGCATTTGCGCGAGGTGATCATGGGCATTCCCGCCCATTGCGGTGCGCAGGTGCTGCTGGTCGACCACGACGTCGATCTCATCTCGGCGACCTGCTCTTCGACGCTTGTTCTCGATTTCGGCTCGAGCATCGCCTACGGCCCGACCGCGCGACGTGCTTGCAGACCCCAAAGTACGCGCCGCCTATCTCGGCGTCGTCGAGGAGCCGGCATGAGCGAGGGGTTGCAGGTCGAGGCGCTCAGCGTGCGCGCGGTCCGGCAAAGCGGTGCTTGCACGGCGTCGACATCGCCATCTCGCCCGGCAAGATCACCGCGCTGCTCGGCGCGAACGGCGCCGGGAAAAGCACGCTGGTGCTGGCCATCGCGGGCGCGCTGCCGCCGACCGGCGGCCGCGTGACCATCGATGGCCGATCCACCGAAGGCCTGCGGCCCGAAGGGCTGCGCAAGCTCGGCGTGGCGGCCGTGCCCGAGGGCCATCAGGTGCTCAGCGATCTCACGGTCGAAGACAACCTCAAGGTCGCCGGTAGCCATCTGACACGAGCGGAGCTGAAGCCGGCGATCGAGGCGGCGCTCGAAACGTTTCCCGAGCTGCGCGAGCGATTGTCGGCGCGTTCGGGCGCGATGTCCGGCGGACAGCAGCAGATGCTCGCGCTTGGGCAAGCGATCGTCGCCAAGCCCCGCTATCTGCTCGCCGATGAACTCTCGTTCGGCCTTGCCCCGGTCATCGTGGCGCGCTTGGTCCCGGTGCTGCAGAAGCTTGCCGGGCAGGGCGTCGGCGTGCTGCTGATCGAGCAGTTCACGCATATCGCCCTCAAAATCGCCGACGCCGCCTATGTGATGGAGCGCGGCCGGATCTGCTTTGCCGGCGAGCCGCAGGAACTCGTCCGCAACCCCGACATTCTGCACAGCGCCTACCTGGCGTGAGTTTTCGGCGGAAGTTGACAGGGTCCGCCATTCCCTTAACACGTTATCGAAATTGGCCGGGCAACGGCGTCGATCGAGGGAGGAGCGCGTGACGCCGCTTCAGGAATTCGGTTGCTGGGCGACTTCGATTTGGGGACGATCGCCACTGGACGAGTGGCGGGACCGCCTGCAGTCCGTGTGCGGCCAATTCAACCCCTACGCCCGGAATGAAGCAACCCATGTAACAGGCGGAGTGGTCACCGCAAATGCGGCCGGCCTCGAACTCGTGCAGGTCGCTACTGATGTCGATGTGGTGCGACGCACGCCAGAAGATATTCGCCAGGACTACGGCGAACATTTTTTCCTGCTGCTCCAACTCGAAGGGACATGCGGCATCGAGCAGAAGGGGCGGCAGAATGTGATCGCGCCCGGCGACTGCATCCTCGTCGATTCCGCGCTGACCTCGAACTTCTATTTCAACGGCCGGTTCAGCAATCACCTCTCGGTGCATCTGCCTCGTCAACTTTTGCTCGCGCAAAAGCCTAGCGATATCGAAGTGTCGCGCCGTCTCGCCTGCGACGATCCGATGTCGACGATGCTGCGGGCGCTGGTGGCGAAGATGTTGCAGACACCCGCCACGCACCGCCGGGCGAGCGAACTGCGGCAATTGTTGCTCCAAGCCACGCGTCAAGCCTTCGCCGCCGATGAGCCCGACGAGCCGCTACAACCCAGGGATCGCGCTTGTGGGAGACTGGAGTTGGCTCGCGCGCTGATCGATCGACACCTGACAGACGAACGACTGACACCGCAGTGGATCGCGCATCGCCTGGGCGTCTCGATGCGCACCTTGCAAGAGGATTTCTCGGTGCTTGGCTCGACGACGACCTCGTTCATACGAGATCGACGGCTGCGACTTGCGCGCGATCGGCTGGTTGAGATGCATCGCGGCGGCGAGCGCGGCACGATCGCCGCCGTCGCTTATTCCTCCGGCTTCAACGACATCTCTTATTTCAACCGTTGCTTCAAGCGAGCATTCGACTGTTCACCCAAGGACCTTGCGCGCGCGTGAGGGCGCGTCCGCGTCCAATCGGCGGCGCGTTCTTTTCCAAGACGCTCGATCGATGATCATCCGATTGTGGGCTGAAAGAATTCACGACCGTGCAGAGGGCGTTCTGCTGACCGTTTGGGGAGGGACATGGCGGACTACGACTACATCATCGCGGGCGGCGGCTCGGCGGGCTGCGTGCTCGCCTCGCGCCTCAGCGAGGATCGTAGCGTGCGGGTGCTGCTGATCGAGAGCGGCCACCCCGACTCGGACAAATACATCCACATCCCCGCCACTTTTTTCAAAGTGCTGGAGAAAGGGCGCGATGCGCTGTTTTACGCCTCCGAACCTGAGAAGGGCCTCAATGGCCGGCCGTCGATCGTGCCGCAGGGCCACACGCTCGGCGGCGGCAGCTCCGTCAACGCGATGGTGTATATCAGAGGCTCGCATCAGGACTACGACACCTGGGCGCAGATGGGGTGTCGGAACTGGAGCTACGAAAAAGTGCTGCCGGTGTTCCGCGATCTCGAGAACAACCAGCGGCTGAGCGGGGAGTTTCACGGCGCCGATGGCGAACTGACAGTGTCAGATCGGCCCTACGGCCATCCGCTGTCCTGGGCCTTCATCCGCGCCGCGCAGGAGGCCGGGCTCCCCTACAACGAAGACTTCAACGGCGACAAACAGCTTGGGGTCGGCTTCTATCAGACAACGACCGCCGGCGGCCGGCGCCGCAGCGCCGCCGCCGCCTTCCTGCGCAAGGCCGAGGGTCGCGCAAACCTGACCGTTCGTACCCAGACACGGGTCGCCAAGATCGAGTTTGAAGGCAAGCGCGCGGTCGGCGTGCGGCTGGAGGGCGGCGAACTGATCAGAGCCAACCGCGAAGTGATCCTCACCGCCGGCGCGCTGGCGACGCCGAAGATCTTGCAGATCTCTGGTGTGGGTCCGGCCGATCATCTACGCGAACACGGGATCTCGGTGGTCGCTGATGTGCCTGGCGTCGGCGCCAATTATCAGGACCATCTCGAAGCGTCGGTGCAATGCGAGATCAGGGATCCGATCTCGATCTTCGGCGAGGACAAGGGTGTCAAAGCCGTCGGGCATATGCTGCAATATTTGCTGACCAAGACTGGCCTGCTGTCGTCGACGGTGGTCGAAAGCGGCGGATTCGCTGATACCGCCGGTACAGGCGAACCTGACATCCAGTTTCACGTGCTGCCCTGTTTCATCGGCTTCGCGGATCGGCTCGCGGAACCCGGACACGGCATCTCGATTGGGCCTTGCGTGCTGCGGCCGCAGTCGCGCGGCACGGTGCGGCTTCGCTCGAACAATCCGAGCGACCCGGCGCTGTTCGTCGCCAATTCGCTCGCGATCCAGGCGGACGTCGATACGTTGGTGCGCGGGGTCGAGCTCAGCATCAGGATATCCGAGGCGCCGTCGCTGGCGCGGCTTGTTACGCGGCGCGTGCTGCCGAAGCCCGGTCTGGAAAAGGATAAGGACGCCTTGCGCGACTACGTCCGCTCGATCTCCAAAACCGTGTTCCATCCCTCCGGCACCGCCAAGATGGGCGCGCCTGATGATGCGATGGCGGTCGTCTCGGAGGACTTGAAGGTGCGCGGTGTCGAGGGCCTGCGTGTCGCCGACGCCTCGATCATGCCGCGCCTCGTCTCGGGCAACACCAACGCGCCGACGATCATGATTGGCGAACGCGCCGCGCGGTTCATTCTGGGCAAAGATCACGCCGCATAGGGAGAAACACAATGGCCGAGACGCCGACCACCGAATTCTGGCGCAGTATCAAACCAATCAGCAAGGTCTTCAAACCCGACGCGTTGCCTGAGGCTTATATCGCCAACGCGGCGATCGACGACGACCGTTACTATGTGCCGCTCAGCGAAACCGTATTCTCACGGCCGCTCTGGATATCGCCGACACAGAACCGCTGGTGCGATATCCTGATGGCGAAGAAAGCCGGCCTGGTGAACCGTCACTATCATCCGCACCAAATCTTCGCCTACACGATCTCAGGCAAATGGGGCTATCTCGAACATGATTGGACCGCGACCGCCGGCGACTTCATCTACGAAACGCCAGGCGAGAGCCACACGTTGGTCGCCTACGATCATCCGGAGCCGATGCGCGTATTCTTCGTCGTCAGCGCGCCGCTGATGTGGCTGGACGAGGAAGGCAATACGACAGGCTATTTCGACGTCAACGACTATATCGAGCTTTGCAAGACTCACTATGAGAAGTCGGGGCTCGGCGCCGCGGAGATCACCAAGTTGTTTCGTTGAGGCGCCGTCCGGTAAATTCGGATCGGGCCTGGTGTGGCGAGAGCCGGGGGACTTCGACGTTTCATCAAGACAAACCAAGGGCCGTTCAGGATCGCGCGGCCTCTGGTAGACTTGCAGAACGTCTTCCATCGCCGCCACGAAGGCCGCGTTGGCCTCGGGCGCGATCACCCATTGCTGCTTGCGATGCGGCTGCAGAATTCTCAGCCGCGAATCATCTCCGCCGTTGCAACGCGAAGATCTAGATTTCAGAAAATAGCATCAATCGCAAGGACGCGAGCCGCTAGTTTCGTACCCGATTCCAACCGCCGCTTACGCCGCCTGATACGTTACCCAATTCGTTTTGGGAAAGCTCTTCGTTGCTCTTAGCGGCCGGTTTTGCTTTTTGAGCTTTTGCGTTGGCTTCGGTCAGGTCCGACGTTAGCGTGGGCGGCGACCCCGCGGTTGGCTGATTTCCCTTCTGTTTTGTCATAATTTCCCTCTGAAATGCGTCGCGGGGTGAATCCGCTCACCTGCGAGCAAAAAGTCTAACAGAAATCAGCGAGCCGGCAATAACTTCGGGTCGTTCCCGGCGACGTGGTTCGCCTGCGTTGGGGCGGCATTGTTCCCGCCGACGCGCGTTTACTGGCAGATGACGAAATCTCGGTCGATCAATCCGCGCTGACCGGCGAGTCGCTGCCGGCCGCCCGCAAGCCCGGCGACGCTGTCTTCTCGGGGTCGATCATTCGGCGCGACCGGCGGCAAGACCTTAATTCGTGGCGGAGGAGGCGGGATTCGAACCCGCGATACGGTTTCCCGCATACACACTTTCCAGGCGTGCGCCTTCAGCCACTCGGCCACCCCTCCGCAGTCGGGAGACGGCGCATATCATCGCGCCCGCGCCGCTTGCAAGCTTTTCAGCATTCCGCCGCCGCCTCTTCGAGCAACCTCGCCAGCGCCTCCGGCTCGCGGGGAAAACCGGCGCGAATCCATTTGGCTTGCAGGGTCTTCAGGGCAAGCCCAACGCGCCGCCCCGGCGGCAGGCCGCGCGCCAGTAGATCGGCGCCCGAAAAGGGCAGGCGCGGCTCGGGCGTATCGGCGAGAAATCGGTCGGCGGATCGCCAGCGCCCGTCATCCGGCGCGGCGCGGCTTTCGGCGTGGGCGAGCGACATCGCGTCCCGCGCGGTCGCGCGTCCTCGCTCGAACAGCAGAATTCTGAGATCGCCGAGCGACGGCGGCGCCTCCGCGCCGTGCAACGCTTCGAGCGCGCGGGCTGCGCCGTCGAGCCGGTCGCCTTCGAGGTTCGACAGGCGCAGCCTTTCGCGTAGCCGCGCCGCGTCCTCGCGGGTTTGCACGGCGAGCGCGGCCAAGCGCAGCACAGCGTCGGGCGTCGCGCCGCGCGCGTGTTCGATGGCCGCGAGGCGCTGGAAGCGCCGAGGCTGCATGATCCCGGCGACCAGTGGCGCGAGCAGTCCGGCGCCGTCGGCTTCGGCGATGACCCGCGCGGCGTATGGCGCCGCCAATATCTTCAGAAGCTCGGAGCGAACCCGCTCCGCCGAGAGCCCCGCCAGACCCGCTCTTTCCGCGATCGCCGCGGCAAACCCCTCGCCATCGAGCCGCCCCTCGGCGAAGCGGGCGGAAAAACGCAGGAAACGCAGGATCCGTCAGGAAATCCTCGCGGATCCGCAGGCGCGCGTCGCCGATGAAACGCACCTGTCCTGCCGCGAGATCGGCGAGGCCGCCGGTGTAGTCGTGGACGAAGCCGCCGGCGTCGATCGAAAGCGCGTTGATGGTGAAATCCCGCCGCAGCGCGTCGGCATGGAAATCGCGGCCGAAGCGCACTTTGGCGCGCCGCCCGTCGGTCTCGATGTCCTCGCGAAGCGTGGTCGTTTCGATCGTCGCGCCTTCGAGCAGCAACGTGACAGTGCCGTGCGCGATGCCGGTTGGCGCGTGGCCGATCCCGGCCGCGTTGGCGCGGCGAATGACCTCCGCGGGGTCGGCGGTGGTGGCGATGTCGAAATCGCCCGGTGGCGCGCCGAGCAAGAGATCGCGCACCGCGCCGCCAACCAGCCGCGCCTCCTCGCCGTCCGCGTTGAGCAACTCTAACGCGCGCGCCAGCGCCGGGCGCTGCAGAACCGAGAGATCGGCGAGCCGGCCGTCGCGCAGCGCCAAGGCCGTCATTCGAACCGCCCGGGCACGATGGCGCCGTTCTCGATATGGGCGGGGATATAGCGGCCGTGGCCGCGCGGCGCGAGCGCGTTCAACAGCAGAAGGCCAAGCGCCGCCGCGGCGAGGCCGGTCAGCGTGAGCCAGCTCAGGCGCCCGCGCGTCCAGTGCTCGACCGCCAGCGGAAAGCGCGCGCGCAACGCCAGGAACACGGCGAACAGCGCGAAGGGGGCCAAGAACAACCCGAACGTCTCGAACAGCGCGCGCGCCATCAGCGAAACAGCCTCTCCCAGAGATTTCGCAACATGCCGGCCGTCGCGCCCCAGATGTAGCGATCTTCATAGGGCATCGCATAATAGCGCCGCATCCGCCCGTTCCATTCGCGTTCGTGAATGGCGTGGTTGGCCTCGTCCATCAGGAAGACGAGCGGGGTCTCGAACGCGGTGTCGACCTCATGCGGGTTGATCGTCAGCGTAAAGCCGGGCTCGACCAGCGCCACCAGCGGCGCAATTCGGAAACCTGTGCCGGTGAGGTAGGTGTCGAGCCAGCCGAGCGGCTCGATGAAGCGCTCCTCCAACCCGATCTCCTCGCGCGCCTCGCGCAGCGCGCCGGCCAGCGCCGTCTCGCCGGGGTCGATCTTGCCGCCGGGAAAGGCGACCTGGCCGGAATGCGAGCGCAGCGCCGAAGCGCGCAGCGTCAGCAGCACCGTCAGTCCTTCCGGCCGCGCGACGATCGGCGCCAGCACTGCGGCGGGGCGCGGCGCGGGCAGATTTGACGGCAGGTCGTCGTTCAGCGCGAAATCGCTGGATCGGCGGGATGAGACTGCGTCCGGCGTGGGTTCGGGATCGAGCCGTGCGCGGGCGAGCGTGCGGAAGGTTTGGGCGTCCAGCGTCATGCGCGAAGCCGCGCTCGAAGCGCGTGAAAACCGCGGTCGGCGAAACCAAGGCGAGCGGGACGCGCGCGAAATCTCAAGCTCGCGCGACGCAACATCAAGCGCTTAGCCGTGAAATGCGTGTCCGAGCGCGCCTTTTGCACAAGCGATTTCAATGTCTTAAGGCGCAAAAAGCGGCTTTCCCCCAGGGGGGCGTCTCCGTGGCCGGGTCGCCGTCGGGTGACGCATACGACAGTCTAGCTCAATTTCGTTGGAGGAGGAAAGCTTTTGCCGCGTGGCCCTCCTGGGACCGCGCGCGTCCCGCGCGCTCTTGCGGTCGGGCCGCGCGTGCAGCTCGCCCTGGCGCTCGACGGTGAAAGCTCAAACCGGCCGCAGGCGTCCTGTGGGCGAGGGCGCGCGGTCCCATAGGGGTGATGTATGGCGGCTTCCGCCCATAGTGCATCTTGTTAATATAAATAAACAAATTCAACTTATGTTCCAAAAATTTAACAACAAGCAACAACTACCGTCGCAATATTCGGCGAGGAATTCGAATTAACTTCTCGCAAGTCGAATTCGAATGAGCGGCAAGACGCGCTGAGTATTGCCGTAACGTAATGCAACTTCGCGCATCAACGCTTGGCGGCGTTGGCCGATGCGCCGATTTATGGAGACAATGGCTATGGCGACCCCTATCGTCTACAACAACACGCAAAACGGCCAGACTGAACCTGTCGCCGCCGCCCTGGGCGGGCAGAGCGTCGAAGTTACCAGTTCTGGACCAACGCCTCCAACGGTTACGTTGGATGCGGTCTTGCTTCTCGGATCGCTCGATATCGCCGCAGAGAACGGCGCCACCGCTGATGTCAGTGTGATCGCGGGGGCGGTTGGAACGCTCAGTCTCGACGCCGACGGCGGCGTGATCGACGCCAGCACCACTATCGGGGCCATAGCGAACCTCGGCGTCACCATCGAAAACGGCGGAACCTTCATCGCCGAGAGCAGCTTCCTCACCCTTCTCAACACCACTACGATCACGTTCGGCGCCAACATTGGCGCCACCAACACGCTGGTGCTCAACACCAGCGGCGGCCTGCTCAACCTTTCGCAGACATCTCCGATCGCCGGATTTCAAACAGGCGGCATAAACGTCATCGATGATAAGGCGGTCGCCGGCGCGAGCGTCGCCAGCTACTCGATCACGCAGGCGGGCTCAGGGCAACCGGACGTCCTGACCTTCCTCAACACGAGCAGCGCAAGCCTTGGAACCGTGAGCTTTGCTGCCGGCACTTTCAACGCCGGGGAGTTGGGGTCTTATGCTGTCGGCTACGTCGGCGGTCCGTTGCAACTGACGGTGGGCTCGGACGGCGGGATAACGACGACAACTAAGGGGCAGGTGCTGGACGGCAACAGCTTGTCTCGGACCGTCCAAGCCGGGACTTGGGTGACCCTCGACAGCACCGGAGGTCAGTGGGACACGGTGACAGGCTCGCAGGGCGACGTCTACATCACCAACGCTCAGGGCTCCATCGTCGGCGGCGGGGACAACATCTATTTCGACAACTCGGCGGGCGACGCCGCGAGCCTCTACAGCACGGGCGGCAGTTGGGATTCGGTCTACGGTTCCGGCGCCGCGATCACCGTCAACAACGCGCAAGCCAACGTGATCGGCGGCGCCGACAACGTGTATCTCAACGGAGTGTCGGGCAACCAAGTCAGCCTTTATCAAACGGCAGGCGCCTGGGATTCCATTTTTGGCGCGAATGCGACGATCGACCTTTCGAATGCCCAAACCAACGTGACCGGCGGCGGCGACAACGTCTATGTCGACGATTCGTCGGGCAACGCGGTCAGCTTCTACAATTCAGCCGGCGCCTGGGATTCCGTTTTCGGCTCGAATGCGGCGATTAGCTTGACCAACGCCCAGGTCAACGTGACCGGCGGCGACGACAGTGTCTATTTGAACGGCTTGTCCGGCAACGCTGTGAGCATCTATAATACGGCAGGCGCCTGGGATGCCGTTTTCGGCTCCAATACGACGATCATCGTGACAAATTCGCAAGTCAGCGTGGTTGGCGGCGGCGACACGGTTTATTTGAGTGGAGCCTCCGGCGCCGCGAGCTTCTACAATTCAGCCGGCGTTTCGGATGTCGCTTTCGCCTCTAACGCGTCGATCAGCTTGACCAATGCCCAAGTCAGTGTGGTCGGCGGCGGCGACACGGTCTTTTTCAACGCCGGCTCCAACAACAGCGCCAATTTATCGGGAAACGACCTGCTTTCGTTCAGCCAAGGTATCGGTGGGCAGGACGTCGTCACCGGAGCCGGGTCGGGCGATGCGTACCAATTCAGCAAGAACGACTTCGCCGATTTCACCGCGCTCTCGAGCCACTTGTCTCAGACAATCGCGGGAACGTTCATCACGCTCGGCGCCGACTCCGTGGAGCTGGTGGGAGTGGCCGCTTCCAGTCTCACGGCGTCGCAATTTAGTTTTACGTGAGAAGGGGAGGGCTTACGCGGCGAGGCGGCTCCCGCGCCGGCAGAGCCCGCATGCCTTGCGGAGCGTCGGCCTCCAGGCCGACGTGGGTTTAATTCGTAAGCCGGCCACGCTGCGCCCAAAAAGGTCGGCGTGGACGCCGACCCTCCCTCAGGACGGCTATACTATCGCAGCAATGACGGATCGCAGTCAGTCGCAAAACGCTCTTAAACCTGCGATCGCCGACGCGCTCACCCGTTTCACGCCGTTACCTCAACGAGCGGGGTATCCCGGCCCCCGAACGGAGGGGCTCCATTGCGCGGCGGCGTCAAATTTGCTAATTAAAGTTGGCAATCTATTCGAATACTGAGTTGATCGGATTGTACAATCGGGGGGTAACTGGTGCCATCGTATCCAAATTTAACAATCATCGCCAACGCCGGCACTACGCCGATCCCCGTTGGCCAGAGCGTGAGTGACTTCCCGGGCGGCTCGTCTGTGCCTTTCGTAAGTTTGCAGCTGGATAACGCACCGGTTGGAACTTACAGCATCACGATTACCGACACGAGCGGCTTGACCACCTTCACCGCGCAGCCGGAAGGTGACGGCGCCGTTACGGGCAGCGGCACAAGTTCGATAACAATCAGCGGGTCGATCTCCAACATAGACACCAGCTTGTTTCAGACATTGACCTACACCGTGTCTGCTCCGACCAATGGCGATACCATTCAATTGAGCGCCACGGGTCCGAATGGGCTGACGGCAACCAATACGATGACGATCCAAGCCGCGCTCGGCTGCTTTGTCTCCGGCGCGCGGATTGCCACGGTCAACGGCCCGGTTCCCGTCGAAAATCTTATCGTCGGTGACCAGGTCATCACAGCGAAGGGTGAGATTCGTCCGGTTCGTTGGCTGGGTCATGTCACCATCGACTGCGAGTCTCTGCGGCACCCATCAGCCTGTTACCCGGTGTCTGTCCGGGCGGGCGCGTTTGGCCGCAACTTGCCGCAACGCGATCTTTGGCTATCCGCCGGGCATCACGTCTTCGCGGACGGGATACTCGCGCCGATTTCGGCGCTGGAGAACGGCTTGACGATAGTCCGGCAGCCGGTTGGCCGGGTTACCTACTGGCACGTCGAACTCGATACGCATGACGTCATCCTGGCCGAGGGATTGCCCACCGAAAGCTACCTCGATACCGGCAACCGATCGGGTTTCACCCGCCACGACGGCGTGACGCCGCTTCGTCCGCTGCCGCCGGATTCGGATGCGATGTCGTATATCTGGGCGGCTAACGCCTGCGCGCCGCGCGCCGACAGCGGCCAACGGTTCGACAATCTTCGTTGGCGGCTGCTCGAAGAGGCGAAAACGCTCGGGTTCGAAATGACAGCGGACGCTGACGTCCGGCTTTTGGTTGACGATCAGCCCGTTGCGGGGGAATGGGCAGGCCAAAGGCTGACTGTCACTCTGCCGGAGGGCGCCAGGACTTTGCGCATCTTGTCGCGCGCTGCGCTGCCCATGTGGAGCTATGCCGGAAGCGGCGACGATCGGCGGCTTGGCCTGAGCCTCAACGAGGTGACGGTCGACGGACGGAGATTGCCGCATGATAACCCTGCTTTCGTGTCAGGCTTCCATCGTGTCGAGCGCGAAGGCGAACAGAGCTGGCGCTGGACGGACGGGGACGCGGTCTTGGACGTGACCGGCGTGCGCTGCTTGGTCATGCGGATAGTGACGCTGGACGCCTATCCCGTGGCGACCGTCGACGCGGTTCGCTTCGAAGAGGCGCAAGCGGCTTGACGAACAGCAGATAAGTTCGTCTCGACCTCCGCAATCAGATAGAAGCGGACCTGTAGCCGCGATCTCCAGATCGCGGTTTCCAAGTGATCGGCGCTTCCCCGATAAGGCGCGATCTCGCCGCCACCGCGATCTGTAGATCGCGGCTACAGGCGCATGGCGCGCTGGAACAGCGCCGCCTCCGCTGGATGTTCGGCAAGCCAATCGAACCGGGCCTTGCCGAAGACCTCGTCGAAAGCCGGGCGTCCGGTGGCTATGGAAACGGGACGCCCTGACGATCACCCTTCGTTACAGTTACCGCCCCCGCGCCTTGGCTACCCATGCTACGGTGCATTGGAGCCGGGGGCGCCGTCTTTTCATTTCTCATGTCGCCAACCTACGCCGCGCCCGCGAGTTCGCGACACCAGACCCGGATTTGCGAGGGAGATCTGGACATGGAGAGGGAACAAGAAGAGATCGAGCTTCAGCAAAGCGCCCCGCTTCCCAGCCGTCGAAAGATTTTGCTCGGCGGCACGACGCTGGCAGGGGCTACTGTGATTGGCGCAAGCGCGTCAATTACGGGAACAAAGGCGCTAGCTCAGCCGGCCGGCGGCAAGCCGAACATCCTCATGATCATGGCCGACGACATCGGATGGTTCAATGTCAGCGCCTACAATCTCGGCATGATGGGCTACCGTACTCCCAACATCGACCGCATCGCCAAAGAAGGCGCGCTGTTCACCGATTGGTACGGCGAGCAAAGTTGCACCGCAGGGCGAGCCGCCTTCATCACCGGGCAATCGCCGATCAGAACCGGCTTGACCAAGGTCGGTCTGCCGGGCGCGAGCATCGGGCTTCACGCCGAGGATATGACCGTCGCCGAAGCCTTAAAGCCACTCGGCTACGCCACCGGGCAATTCGGCAAGAACCATCTCGGCGACCGCAACGAATATCTGCCGACGGTGCACGGCTTCGACGAATTTTTCGGCAATCTCTACCATCTCAACGCCGAGGAGGAGCCACAAAATCCGGACTACCCGAAGAACCCGCGTTCCGGGCCAGGTTCGGGCCGCGCGGCGTACTCAAATGTAAGGCCACCGACACCGACGATCCGACGATCGATCCGGCATACGGACGTGTCGGCAAGCAGGTGATTGAGAATACCGGACCGCTCGACACCAAGCGGATGGAGACGGTGGACGAGGAATTCATCGGGCGCGGCGACCGATTTCATCGACCGCAAGCACGCAGGCGAACACACCGTGGTTCTGCTACTTCAACACGACGCGCATGCATGTGTGGACACATTTGAAGCCCGAGTCTCAGGGAAAGACCAAACTTGGCATCTACCCTGACGGCATGGTGGAGCTGGACGGATTGGTCGGTCAGTTGCTCGAAGAAGCTCGACGACTCGGCATCGCCGACAATACCATTGTTGTCTTCACCACCGACAACGGCGCGGAAATCGTTTCCTGGCCGGATGGCGGCGCTACTCCCTTCCGTGGCGAGAAAGCGACCAACTGGGAAGGCGGCTATCGTGTGCCGACCGTGATCCGCTGGCCCGGGACGATCAAGCCCGGCAGCATCTACAACGACATGGCCACACATTACGACCTGCTGCCGACTTTCGCCGCCGCCGCCGGCGATCCTGATATCGTCGACAAATGCCTGCAAGGCGCAAAGATGGGCGACAAGACATTCAAGATCCATCTGGACGGCTTCAACCTCATCCCGTTTTTCAAAGGCGAAGCCAAGGAAGCGCCGCGCAAGGAATTCATCTACTGGAACGATGATGGTCAGCTGGTCGCGATCCGCGTCAACGAATGGAAGTGTGTCTTCCTCGAACAGGACAACAAGGGCATCGGTGTCTGGTCCGGGCAATTCACCGTGTTGCGCCTGCCAAAGCTGTTCAATCTGCGCGCCGACCCGTTCGAGCGCGGCGACGAATCCATTCTCTACGACAAATGGATGATCGATCGCGCTTTCGTGCAAGTGCCGATGCAGGCGCTCGCCGCCCAATGGCTGCAGAGCTTCAAGGAATATCCGGTGCGGCAGAAACCCGCGAGCTTCAACCTCGATGCGGTAATGGAGAAACTGGAGAAGTCCGGCGCGAGTTCGGACTGATGGCGAGGAGCTGCCACTTTGCCAACTCCCTGAATCAGCTGCTCGCGCATGCTTTTTGCAAATGGAAATTTAGCAAAGTGTCACCGTAACGACGTAGCCATCAGATATTAGTGAATGCAGCTTATAACATGAACATATTTGAGCGCGCGATCTATTTATTCTATTGTTATTGCTAACGATGCCCAGACTGGTAGGTACAGTGAGATTTCTGATAGAGCGTGCTCCAGAGCAAAGAAAAAAATCGACGACAATAAATTGGCTTGCGGCGATCATATTTTACGTTTATGTAGTGTATTCGAATTGCGCCCAAATGACCTCTCGGAGATGAGTGTCGCTGAGAAAGTCTCTCGGCGTCAGTTTACTGATAATTTGTCTCTTGTTTTAAACGAACGATAAAGGGAGGAAACACGATGCGGTGCGAAGTTCTTCGCTGGTCGGCGGCTATAGTTGCGACCGGAATCGGATTGGCCTCGGCGATCCCGGGCGCCATCGCGCAAGAGAAAAAACCAAACATCGTCGTCATCATGGGCGATGACATCGGCATGTGGAACATCGGCGCCTATCATCGCGGCATGATGGCCGGGCGAACGCCGAACCTCGACAAGATCGCCAAAGAAGGCATGCTGTTCACCGACTATTACGCCGAGGCGAGCTGCACGGCGGGCCGCGCGAACTTCATCACCGGCGAATTGCCGATCCGCACCGGCATGACCACGGTCGGTCAGGCCGGCGCGGCGATCGGCATTCCCGCCGAGGCGGTGACCATCGCGACCGTGCTCAAGTCGATGGGCTACGCCACCGGCCAGTTCGGCAAGAACCATCTCGGCGACAGGAACGAATTCCTGCCGACCGTGCACGGCTTCGACGAATTCTTCGGCTATCTCTATCACCTCGATGCGATGGAAGATCCGGCGCATCCCAACTATCCGCAGAATCTGCTGAATGTCGTCGGCCCGCGCAACATGGTTCATAGCTGGGCGACCGACGTCGACGACCCCACGGAACATGCCGCGCTGGGGCAAGGTCGGCAAGCAGAAGATCGAGGACGCCGGCCCGCTCTATCCCAAGCGCATGGAGACGGTGGACGACGAGATTCGCGACCTCGCCCTCAATTTCATCGACAAGGCGAAAAAGGACGGCAAGCCGTTCTTCGTCTGGCTGAATCCGACGCGCATGCACATCGTGACGCATCTTTCGCCGAAATACGAGGCGCTGCGCAACTCCGAGAACGGCTGGTCAGAAGAAGAGGCCGGCATGGCCCAGCTCGACGACGACGTCGGCCTGGTGATGAAGAAGCTCAAGGACATCGGCGAGGACGACAATACGCTCGTCCTATTCACGACCGACAACGGCACCGAAGTCTTCACCTGGCCCGACGGCGGCCAGACACCGTTCGCGCAGTCGAAGGGAACCGTGCTCGAGGGCGGCTTCCGCGTGCCGGCGCTGCTGCGCTGGCCCGGCCACGTGCCGGCGGATTCGGTGCAGAACGGCATCTTCTCCGGCCTCGACTGGTTGCCGACCTTCGCCGCCATGGCCGGCAATCCGAACATCACCGACGAATTGCTGAAGGGCAAGACGATCGGCGACCGCACCTACAAGAACCATCTCGACGGCTACAACCAGCTGGACGCGATCACCGGCAAAGGCCCGTCCAACCGCCACGAGATCTTCTATCTCGGCGAAAGCACGATCGGCGCGGTCCGCATCGACGACTACAAGTTCCGCTTCATCGACCAGCCGGACGGGCTGGCTCGGCGACAAGACCCACGTCGACGTGCCTTATATCACCAACCTGCGGCTCGATCCGTTCGAGCGCACCGGCTGGCCGAATAACGGGACCAAGGACGGCGCGCCAGCAATATTTCGATTGGTTCAAGTACCAGTTCTGGCGCTTCGTGTTCGTCCAGCAGCTGATCGGCAAGGAAATCAAGACCTTCCTCGATTACCCGCCGATGCAGCGCGGCGCCAGCTTCAATCTCGACGCTGTCAAGGCGGAGATGCAGAATAAGATGCGCGAGGCGGAAAAGGCGTCGCACGGCCCGAGCGACTGAACGCCGCTGCGCTTTATAGGTGCAACTGGGACGATTGCGTCCTTCTCGAACAACCTGCGGACATCCGCAGGTTGTTCGTATTTTGTCTGCGACCTGATGACGACGGGAACGCGAGACGGTGTCTCAGCAGAAGCGTGCGTGCGGGGTTCATAATTGACCGCTTTCGAAAAAGCGGTTGGGAACCGTGGCTGTAAACGTCTATAACATACGTCAGCTGCGGTCGTCGCGACGGCTCGGGAAGCGGGGCCAACCTCTACAGGAAGCCCAATGATCAGCCTGTCAGATAGCCTCCTGGCCACCGGCGCCACGCTGACCTTCCACTACACGCACCCGTCGCGTGACGTCGCCATGCAGATCGCCTTGGCGATGCGGCTGGACTTCACCGAACCGTCGCCCCAGAATCTGATGCGCGCATCGGTGTTCTTCACCGGCTACGTCAGCAATGGCCAACCGGTGAATTTGCTTTCGTCAGGACGTGCGCAACCGCAATTTCGCGCCAGCGCCGTCTCGGAGGTTTTGGGCGAATTGATCGCCGACAATTGCGAACTGTCAGCCGTTGTTTCGCAGTTTGATCAGTCAGGCGGCGGCGGCGCGGGGCTCGTTGCGGTGAGCGTTTTGAAGATTGTCTTCGCGCGGACCGCCGGTGGGCCGCCGATGTATACGCACATCGTGAAGACGTGGCCGGGCGGGCGAAGTCGTCACCGAACAGGAGGCGAAGGCGACCGCGCTCGCCAACGCGGCGCTGTTCTGCGATTGACGTGTCGCAGGCTAATGTGGCGGTTACTGCGGGGACGGAGCAGGGTTAGCCGGCTTGCGCTACCGTGCAGCGAAAAAGCTACTATTGATGTACAGGCTGGCTTAACCCGTCTTTCTGAAGCCTCGGAAGGACCCCGTGACCCAAACTGTCGTGGTCGGCTTCGATGAAGACGAGCATCGTTGTGTAACCGTTTCGTCCGAGGTCCCCGGTCTCGTCGTTGCAACCGAGACGCAGCGCTCTATTCGCGGCGAAGAGATTAACCGCGCAATCGATATTATGCCCCGAACTTGCGTAATTCCCACACAAAGTAACAATGGACTTATGTGAAGATACCGTGTACACTGCAGCAGTGTCCTAGGATGTCGTTTGGTGATTCGAAAAAATGCTGTGGCAGCCGCCACGTCAGAAACTTCAAGTAGGGCCGTTAATTTTCAGGCTATGGTGCAATTTAGTCCGGCGGGTATTATTCTTACCGATGCAACTAAGCAAAACAATCCGATTATTTTTGTCAACACCGCTTTCACCATAATTACTGGATTTTCATCTGAAGAAGTTATTGGAAGAAATTGTCGGTTCCTCCAGGGCCCCGCGACGGATCGACACTCTGTCGCGCAAATTAGAGAAACGCTAAAGTCTGGGGGGCGGATAACGCTTGAATTGCTCAACTACCGCAAAAATGGCGAGGAATTCTGGAACGAACTCACGATCAGTCCGGAAGCCGACGCGAATGGCGAGGTGGTCGGATTCGTCGGGATCGTAAATGACGTCTCCGCTCGGCGGCAGAGCGAAGCGAAGAGTCGCGAACTGGAAACGCGCCTGACGTCGATCATTGAAAACATACCGGGCTATGTATTCCAACGCACGTTGAAACCGGACGGCGCGCTCGACATCACCTATTTCAGTCCTTACGTCGCCAACTTGCTCGGCATCCCCGGCGGCCGCCAACGCGCCGCAGACGAAATCTGGGCGTTTATCCTTCCCGACGATCGCGAGCACCTGCATCGGTGCATCGAACGCTCCGCCGCGGACATGTCGGACTTGTCGGTCGACTTCCGCCTGAGAACAGCGAACGGCGGTGAGCGTTGGATGCGGACGTATTCCCGACCGCGACATCTCGAATCCGGGGCTATCGTCTGGGATGGAATAGGCCTCGACATCACCGCCGAGAGAGTTGCCGAGGAGCGACTTTCGTATCTTGCCTACCACGACCCGTTGACCGGCATGCCCAACCGCTCATTGTTTGACTCTTCCCTCGCGAAGGCCTTGGACACAAGTCAATCCGACGATCGTCAAATGGCGTTACTGCTCATCGACCTCGACGGATTTCAGGAAGTCAACGATGCAGTTGGACGGCAAATCGGGGATGCCGTCTTGCGTGGCTTGTCCAAACGGATCGTCGATTTCGCCGGCCGGCGCGCGGGATACTCGGCTCGTACCGGCGGTGACGAATTCGCGGTGTTTTTCTCGCCGGAGACGCAGGGCCATCTTCCGAATGACGCTAACGCGCTTTGCCGCGATTTAATGCAGCCGCTCCAAGTCGACGATCGTGCGTTTACGATCGAAGCTTGCATCGGCGTCGCCGCTTTTCCATTCGGTTCAACGGCGGAGGAATCCGCGGGGGAGCACAGTGTGTCCGAGCTGATGAAGCGCGCGAATATCGCGCTTCACGAAGCGAAACGGGCTGGTCGCGGCATGCACCAGCTCTACTCTTTCGCCGCTGACGACCGCCGTCGGAATCAGACTCTCGTCCGCCAGTCCCTGCGCGAGGCGATCGATGGCCGCCAGTTCCAACTGCACTATCACCCCTTGGTCGACCTAGCGTCAGGGAAGATTATCGGGGCCGAGGCCCTGATACGGTGGAGCCATCCAACACTCGGGATGCAGCGGCCCGACATCTTTATTCCCTTGGCCGAGAAGACCGGGTTGATAATACCCATAGGCGCATGGGTTATGGAAGAGGCGATGCGGCAGGCGGTGGATTGGGCGCGACGTCACGCCAATGTCCCCAAGATCGCGATCAACGTTTCCGGCGTCCAACTGCTACATCCGGGCTTTCTCGACACGATCGAGGGTGCGCTCGCGCGGACCGGCGCGAAGGCGAGCCAGCTTGAAATAGAGCTGACTGAGGGCTTCATGATCGAAGCGTCCCCGGTCGTGCTCAACGTTCTGAACGCGCTTAAGAGGATGGGATTCACGCTTGCGGTCGACGACTTCGGCACCGGTTACGCATCGTTTCGCCATTTGCGTGATCTGCCTGTCGACAAGCTGAAGATCGATCAGACTTTCGTTCGACAGATGGTCGTCGATTCGAGTGACGCATCCATTATCCGCGCGATCATAGCGCTCGCGAAAAGTCTCGAACTGGAGGTCGTGGCGGAGGGCATAGAGGATATCATTCAGCGCAACTTCCTTCGTGACGAGGGCTGCAAGATCGGACAGGGTTATTTGTTCAGCCTTCCGCTGACCGCCGAGGATTTCGTCTATCTGTTGGACCTCGGCGTCACTCTGCCCATGGGAGCGCCGCCGGAACCGTCCGCGGTCGCCGAACGCAATGCGGATCACAAATGACCCAGACATCAACGCACCTCACGCGCCTCGCCGAAGACCACCACGTTTGGCGCTTTAAAACCGGCGCGCCGCCATGCGATCGAAAAAAGGGCGACTGGCATTCCCGGTTTTGACGACCTCGCCGAGGGCGGCCTCCCCGTGGGTGGTATCACCGCGATCGTGGGCGACCCTGGTTCGGGCAAAACGGTGTTTGCGCTTCAGACTCTCGTCACCGGTTTTCGCCAAAGGGGCGAGCGGGCCATATTGGTGTTGTTTGAGGAGCAGCCGGACCAAATCCGGCGTAATTTTGCGTCGTTCGATTGGAAGTTCTCCGAAATCGGCGACGACGACATTCGCATGATTGACGCGCAGCTTCCGCTTGACGCGATCCGCTCGGGCGTATTTGATTTTTCGGCGCTCCTCGCCATTCTATCGACGCACATAGCGGAATCAGGAGCTCGCAACATCGCGTTCGACGGAATCGACATCCTGCTCGGCGTATTGAACGACGAGATGCTGGAGCGTCAGGAAATCGTGCGCCTTCGCAGATGGGTTCGAGACGAGGGCGTGACCGCCGTGCTCACCGTCAAAGACCACGGCGCGACCACGCCGGAATTTCATCGCGCGGACTTCCTTCAATACATGACCGACTGCGTCGTCGTTTTCGATGGCTTTGTGACCGCTTCCGCTTACTCTCGAACCGTGAGGATCGCGAAATACCGCGGCTCAGGATTTGCGGCGAATCCCATGCCGTTCGTCATTGGAGTCTCCGGCCTGGAGGTTGTGGGATGCAGCGGAAAGCGCCTTAGCCATCCGGTCTCCGCCGAACGCGTGTCGAGCGGTGTTCCCCGCCTCGACGATAGGCTCGATGGCGGCTACCTCAGAGGCAGTTGCACATTGGTTTCGGGCGCGCCTGGAACCTCCAAGACCAGTCTCGCCGCCAGTTTTCTGATTGCCGCCTGTCAGAGAGGTTGCCGGTCCCTGTTTGTCAGCTTTGACGAGAGCGGCGCGCAGATCGTCTCAAATATGAAGTCTATCGGACTCGATCTTGATGTTTACGTCCAGTCTGGACTTCTGGTCATAGAAGCGTTGCAGTCAAGCAGTCGAAGCCCCGAAGAACACTACGTGACCATCCGAGAGATGTTGGATCGACAACGCCCGGAATTCATGGTCATCGATCCATTGTCCGCCTTGTTGAAGAAGGATCTGCCCTTCGCGGAGATGGTCTGCGAACGAATTCTGGAACAAGCGAAGTCCTCGGGAATCACGGTGGTCTGCACTTCGTTGCTCGTGAAACTCGGCTCCGCCGACGAGTTGTCGGCAAGCCATGTATCCACGATCGCGGATACGTGGCTCCACGTCTCCTATCATGCGCGCCAGGGCGAACGGAATCGCGCGATCACTATCGTCAAGTCGCGCGGCACCGCCCACTCCAATCAAGTCTGCGAAATGATCTTGGGCTCCAGGGGCATCGAGATCGCCGACAGCTACACAGCCGAGGGCGACGTATTGATGGGGTCTGCGCGGTTGCAGAAGCAAGCTAACGATCGTCGCCAACATATTCAGCAGGAAATAGACGAAAAGAGCAGACGCCTCGAGCTCGACAAGAACGTGGCTGAACTCAAGTCGATCGCCGCGAGGGCCGCGCAAGATTTGGAATGGAAGGAGCGCGAGGTGAGGCTCTTCGAACTCGATCAGGAGATGATGCGCGAAGCCGAGCAAGGCGATGCCGATGATCGCATCGCCTTTAGGACCGACCAATCAGGACGTGGCGCGCGCGAGGCCGCCGAATGACGTCTTCAAGCGAACTCGCCGCTGCTGGAGAGGATTCGGTCGGCTCGGGTTATACTCGACCGAGTGCCGAGGCGCCCCAGTTGCGACTTTATATCGCGCGCTCCACGCCCAATAGCGTGCGCGCGGAGCAAAATCTCGGCGCTGTCTTAGCCTCGTTAGGCGCTAACCGCGCCCATCTCGTCCCGGAAATTATTGATGTGTTCGCAAACGGCAAGCGAGCGGTCAACGATGGCGTCATCGTCACTCCCACCTTCGTCGTGCTCCGCGGCGACAAACGTTACACGCTTGTTGGAGACTTAAGCGACGTCTCGCAATTGAAGGCGCTACTGGAATGAGCTTTTCGTTCCATCGACGCCTGGTATAAAACGGCGCGGCGCAACGACTATCTACTGAACTGCTGTTCACAGTCGGAGTGCGGTTTATTTGTTGAAGTACGAATTGCGCTACTTCTCAAGGACCGCTGCAATCCCATCCGCCACTCTCAAAGTCGATTCACATCCCCTCAATCTCGCTCGCCCGCCGCATCGGCCAAAACCCCCCCGCCGAGCGCACCCCGAACCACTCCTCGCCTTCGTGCACCGCCGTCTCGCCCATCTCGACGAGATCGTAGAACAGCGCCCGCTTCACCAGCGCCCACAGCTCGCCCCGCACCCGCACATAGGGCTTCACCCCCTCCGCCGCGCCGGTCTCGAATCGCAGCGGATGCTCGGCGTCGACCCAGACGAAATCGTCGACCTGCGTGCGAAACCCGATCCGCCCCGCCTCGCGAAACATCTCGACAGCCAGGAACGGCGCGTCGTCGACCTTGATGCCGACCCGCTCGACCGGCGTGACCAGCACGTAGCGATCCGGGTCCTTGCGCAGGATGGACGAGAACAATTTCACCAGCGGCGCGCGGCCGATCGGCGAGCCGAGGTAGAACCAGGTGCCGTCGGCGGCGATGCGCATGTCGATGTCGCCGCAGAACGGCGGATTCCACAGATGCACCGGCGGCGGGCCGCGCTTGCGCGGCGGCTTGCGCTTCGCCGAGGCCGGCCACCGCTTGTCGGGAGCGCGAATGTTTTCGTTTTGCGACACGGCCGCCATAATCTCGCGTGGATTGCATTGCAAACGCCGATGGACGGCTCGACAGATGCATGCGAGATCCCTAATCTAGGGTGACGCCAAGCTGTCCTGGAAACCAGATTCGCGAGCGCTCCGATAAACGCCTCGCGACGGGAGATCATGATGCCGGTCACCGAATTCGACGCCGCGGTCGCCAAATCGGCGGAGGCGACGCTCGATCGCATCCGCGCCGCCCGCGCCGCCATCGGCGCCGTCATTTTCGGCCAGGAGAAGGTGGTCGAGCAGACGCTGACCACGCTGCTTTCGGGCGGCCACGGACTGTTGATCGGCGTGCCCGGCCTCGCCAAGACCAAGCTGGTCGAAACGCTGGGCATCGTGCTCGGCCTCGACGCGCTGCGCATCCAGTTCACGCCCGACCTGATGCCCTCCGACATTCTCGGCTCGGAAGTGATGGAGGAGGGGCAGGACGGCCGGCGCTCCTTCCGCTTCATCCAGGGGCCGATCTTCGCGCAGCTGCTGATGGCCGACGAGATCAACCGCGCCAGCCCGCGCACCCAGTCGGCGCTGCTGCAGGCGATGCAGGAGCGGCACGTGACGGTCGCCGGCGAGCGCCACGATCTGCCGGCGCCGTTCCATGTGCTGGCGACGCAGAACCCGCTCGAGCAGGAAGGCGCCTATCCGCTGCCCGAGGCGCAGCTCGACCGCTTCCTCATGCAGATCGACGTCGGCTATCCCGACCGCGCGGCGGAAAAGCGCGTGCTGATCGAGACCACCGGCGTCGCCGAGACCAAGCCGAAGGCCGCGATGACGGCCGAGGATCTGATGGCGGCGCAGCGGCTGGTGCGCGCGGCGCCGATCGGCGAGAGCGTCGTCGAGGCGATCCTCGATCTCGTGCGCGCGGCGCGGCCCGGGCGAAGGCGATCCGGAGCTGACCAAGCCGATCGCCTGGGGGCCGGGCCCGCGCGCGGCGCAGGCGCTGATGCTGGCGGCCCGCGCCCGCGCGCTGATCGACGGCCGGCTCGCGCCGTCGCGCGACGACGTCGTGGCGCTGGCCGAGCCGGTGCTGAAGCACCGCATGGCGCTGACCTTCCCGCGCGCGCCGAAGGGCGAGACGGTCGTCGGGCGTGGTCGGCCCGGCTCGTCGCCAAATACGTGCGCTGACCGTGGCGACGCGCCACCGCGAGGCGTCCGCGCGAACGAGGCCGCCGAGCTCAGCCGCGCGGCTGCCCGACCTGGTCGTCGCCGCGCGGCGGCTGGCGCATAGCGTCATGCACGGCGTGCACGGACGCCGGCGCGCCGGGCCGGGCGAGAATTTCTGGCAGTTCCGCCCGTTCGTCTCGGGCGAGCCGGCCAATCGCATCGACTGGCGCCGCTCGGCGCGGGAGAACCACGCCTTCGTGCGCGAGCGCGAATGGGAGGCGGCGCAGACGCTGTGGCTCTGGTTCGACCGCTCGGCGTCCATGGATTTCCGCTCCGAACTCGCGCCAGACCACCAAGCGCGACCGCGCGGCCGTGCTGATCCTGGCGCTCGCCGATCTTGCGGTGCGCGGCGGCGAGCGGGTCGGGCCTGCTCGGGCTGGCGCGGCCGATCGCCGCGCGCGACGTGATCGACCGGTTCGCCGAGATCCTCGCCGCGCCGGCGCTCCGGCGCCGAAGCCGCTGCCGCCGGCGAGCGCCGTCGCGGCGCGGTCGAAGCTGGTGCTGATCGGCGATTTCCTCTCGCGAGCCCGACAGCGATCGCCGAGCGGTTCGCGGCGCTCGGCGCGGAGGGCGCGGAAGGCCATGTGCTGATGATCGCCGATCCCGTCGAGGAGACGTTTCCCTTCGAGGGCCATACCGATTTTCTCGACATGGCCGGCGTTGCCGCGCCTGCGCGCGCCGCGCGCCGAGAATTTTCGCGAGGGCTATCAGGCGCGGCTCGCCGCGCAGCGCGAGGCGGTGAAGGCCGCCGCGCGGGCGCGGGGCTGGGATTTCGCGCTGCATCGCACCGACGCCTCGGCGGCCAGCGCCTTGTTGGCGCTGCACGCCCGGCTTGGGCAGAGATTGGGAGCGGCCTGAGATGTTCGGCCTGCCGCTCGCCTTCGCCGCCCCCGCCGCGCTGGTCGCGCTGCTCGGGCTGGTCGCGCTCTACTGGCTGCTGCGGGTCACGCCGCCGCGGCCGCGCCGGCAGGTGTTTCCGCCGGTTCGGCTGCTGCTCGGGCTCAACCCGAAGGAGACGACGGCGTTTCGCACGCCCTGGCCGCTGCTGCTGCTGCGGCTTGCTCATCGCGGCGCTGGTCGTGCTGGCGATGGCGGGGCCGATCCTGCGGGCGCTGGTCGCCGCGACGGGCGCGAAAGGGCCGCTGCTGATCGTCATCGACGACGGCTTCGCCGCGGCGCCGACCTGGGAGCAGCGGATCACGCTCGCGCGCGAGAACGCCAGCGCCGCGGCGCGCGCCAGTCGGCCGGTGGCTCTGGCGCCGGTGTCGCATGGCGCCGAGCCGATCGCGGCCGACGACGCCGAGGCGGTCGAAGCCAAGCTGGCCGCGCTGGCGCCGGTCGCCTACGCGGTCCCGCATGCGCCGGCGCTGGGATCGATCGACCAAGTTCCTGGCCGCAAATCCCGGGGCTGAGACGCTGTGGATCGCCGACGGGCTCGATCTCGGGCGGGCGTCCGACTTCGCGCGCGGCGCTGAAGGCCGCCGGCGGCCCGGTCGAGGTCGCCGCCGACGCCGAGACGCCGCTCGCCCTCGTCGGCGCGGCGAGCCTGCCGGCGAGCCTGGAAGTCTCGCGTCGCCCGCGCCGCGCGACCGCGTCGGCGACAACGGCGCCGTGCGCGCCTATGACGGACGCTCGCGCCTCGATCGGCGAGGCGCCGTTCGATTTCGCCGACAAGACGACGGCGACGGCGCAGCTTCGAACTGCCGGTCGAACTGCGCAACGACATCACCCGGCTCGCCATCGACGGCGAGGCCTCCGCCGGGCGCCGCTTGGCTGATCGACGAGCGCGCCAAGCGCCGGCGCGTCGCGGTGGCGGCTGGCGGCAGCTCCGATCTCGCCGAGCCGCTGCTGGCGCCGACCTACTACATCACCCGCGCGCTGGCGCCGTTCGCCGACGTGCGCGAGGCGAAACCCGGCGCCGCCGATCCGATCGCCGACCTGCTCTCTGAGCAACCAACTGTGCTGGCGCTCGCCGACATGAATGTCGGCGCCGGGACCGACGCACGACAAAATCGCTGATTGGATCAACGGCGGCGGCGTGCTGGTGCGCTTCGCGGGGACGCGGCTGGCGTCCGGCGACGACGATCTGATCCCGACGCCGCTGCGGCGGGGCGGGCGCACGCTGGGCGGCGCCTTGTCGTGGGATACGCCGCGGCACGTTGCGCCGTTCGAGGCGCCGAGCCCGTTCGTCGGGCTCGCCGCGCCGGAGGAAGTGATGATCTCCCGGCAGGTGCTGGCCGAACCCGAGCCCGGCCTGCCGGAAAAAACCTGGGCGCGGCTTGGCCGACGGCACGCCGCTGGTCACGGCGGCGCGGCGCGGCAAGGGGCTGATCGTGCTGTTTCACGTCACCGCCGACACGACCTGGTCGAACCTGCCGCTCTCCGGCCTGTTCGTCGAGATGATGCGCCGCATCGTCGCCGAGGCGGGCTCGGCGAGCCCCGCAGGCGGCGCGACGGCGGCGAAATCGGCGCTGCCGCCGTGGCGCACGCTCGACGGCTATGGCGCTCTGGAGGCGCCGCCGGCGTCGGCAAAGCCTTTGCCGGTTGGTTTTTCCGGCGCGGCCGACGCCGAGCATCCTCCGGGCTTCTACGGCCCGGCGGAGAGCGCCTTCGCCGTCAACGCGCTCGCTGAAGGCGCCGCGCTCGCGCCCGCCGACTACGCCGGCTTGCCGATGCGCGCCGGTGGCCTCGCCATCGCGCCGCCGCTCGATCTGAAACCTTGGTTGTTGCTGCTGGCTTTGATTGGCTTCCTCGTTGACACGGTGGTGAGCCTCAGGCTCGGCGGGGTAGGGCGGTCCTTGCGGCTTTGGCGCGCTGCGCCTTTGATGCTGGCGCTGTTGATGCTGGCGCCCGCTCCGCAAGCTCGCGCGGCCGATACGAGCGACCTGCAGGCCGCGACCTCCACCCGCCTCGGCTATGTGCTGAGCGGCGATGGCGAGGTCGACGAGACGTCACGGCTCGGCCTCGAGCAACTCACGCATGCGCTCGACGCGCGTACCTCCGCCGCGCTCTCCGATCCCGTGGCGCTCGACCCCGCGAAGGACGAACTCGCGTTCTATCCGCTGATCTACTGGCCGATCGCCGCCGACCGGCCGCAGCCATCGTCCGCCGCGGTGGCGCGCGTCGCCGCGTTCATGCGCAACGGCGGCACCGTGGTGTTTGACACCCGCGACGCGCTGACCTCGCGCCCCGGCGATCCGCCGAGCCCGGAGACACAGTGGCTGCGGAAGTTGCTGACCGGCGTCGACGTGCCTGAACTGGAGCCGGTGCCGCGCGATCACGTCGTGACCAAGACTTTCTATCTGCTCGACCAGATCGTCGGCCGCTCGGAGAACGGCCAGACCTGGATCGAGGCGCTGCCGCCGATCGATCCGAAGGATCGCGCCAACCGTCCGGCGCGCGCTGGCGACAGCGTCTCGCCGATCGTCATCACGTCGAACGATCTCGCCGGCGCCTGGGCGGCGCGGGAGGACGGCTCGCCGCTGTACGCGCTGAAGCCCGGCGGCCCGCAGCCAGCGCGAGATGGCGCTGCGCGGCGGCATCAACCTGGTGATGTACGCGCTGACCGGAAACTACAAGGCCGACCAGGTGCACGCCAAGGATCTGCTGGAGAGGCTGGCGCGGTGAACGATTGGTCGCTGAGCCTCTCCCCGGTCTTCCCGCTCTGGGTGTTTGCCGCGCTCGGCGTCGCCGCTGCGCTCGGCGTGGCGCTGACCGCATGGGCGCGGCCGCGCGCGGCGTTCTGGCGCGCCGTCGTCGCGGCGCTACTGTTGTTTGGTCTCGCTGACCCCGCTTTGCGTCGCGAGGATCGCCGCCCGCTGAAAGACGTCGTCGCCGTCGTCGTCGACCATTCCGGCTCCAACCGGATCGGCGACCGGCAGACAGCAGACCGAGGCCGCGCGCGCCGAGGTCGCGAAGCAACTCGCGACGATCGACAACGTCGAGCCGCATTTCGTTGACACGCCGCGCGAGGATCCCGACAACAAGGGCACCGAGGTTTTTTCGGCTTTGCGCGAAGCGCTCGCCGACACGCCGCCTGAACGCGTCGCCGGCGCGATCGTCATCACCGATGGCATAGCGCACGATGCGCCCGCCAACGCCGCGGCGCTCGGCTTCAAGGCGCCGCTGCATGTGCTGGTCACCGGCCACGACGGCGAGCGCGACCGGCGCATCGAGTTGGTTGAAGCGCCGCGCTTCGGCATCGTCGGCAAGAACCAGACCATCGTTGCCCGCGTGCTCGACAGCGACGATCACGGCGAGCCGGCCGAAGTCGCAGTGCGCCGCGATGGGCAGACGATCGCCACCGTTCAGGCGCGCATTGGCCAGCGGCTCGAAATACCCGCGCCGATCGACCACGCCGGCGACAACATATTCGAACTGGAGGTCGCCCAGCTTCCCAACGAACTGACCACGATCAACAACAAGGCGGTGGTCACGATCAACGGCGTGCGCGACAAGCTGCGCGTGTTGCTGGTATCGGGCGAGCCGCATCCCGGCGAACGCATGTGGCGCAACTTGCTGAAGTCCGACGCCAACGTCGACCTCGTCCATTTCACCATCCTGCGGCCGCCGGACAAGAGCACCGATGGCACGCCGATCAACGAACTGTCGCTGATCGCTTTCCCCGTCGCCGATTTGTTTGGTCGAAAGATCAGGGATTTCGATCTCATCATCTTCGACCGCTACTCGACGCAGGCCGTGTTGCCGCAGGTCTATCTCGACAACATCGTGCGCTACGTGCGCGAGGGCGGCGCGCTGATGCTGGCGGTCGGGCCGGAGTTCGAGACGCCGGAGGGTCTGTTCAACACGCCGATTGGCGAGATTTCCCCGGCGCGACCGACCGGCGAGGATTATCTCACCGCGTTCAAGCCGCAGATTTCCGCCGACGGCGCCAAACATCCGGTCACGCGCGGGCTTCCGGGTTCGGAGGGGGAGACGCCGGCCTGGGGCGGCTGGTTCCGCGCCATCGGCGCCAAGCTCACCACCGGCGTCAACGTGATGCAGGCGAGCCCGACGACGCCGCTGCTGGCGCTGTCGCGCATCGACAAGGGACGCATCGCGCTGCTGCTCAGCGATCAGATATGGCTGTGGGCGCGCGGCTACGATGGCGGCGGCCCGCATCTCGATCTGCTGCGCCGTCTCGCGCATTGGTTGATGAAGGAGCCGGAGCTGGAGGAGGAGGCCCTTCGCGCCCGCGCGCACGGGCAGGATGTGACGATCGAGCGCCAGAGCCTGAAGGACGAAATCCCGCCGGTCACGCTCACCGGACCGGACGGCGCGACGCGGCCGTTGACGCTGAAGGCCGCCGAGCCGGGATTGTCCCGCGTGGTGGTGCATGTCGAGGACGATGGGCTGTATCGGGCGAGCGATGGCGAGCATATCGCGCTGGTCAATGTGGGGCCGGAGAACCCGATTGAATACCAGGAGGTCGTGTCTACGACGGACAAGCTGCGCGCGCTGGCGGACTCCACTGGCGGTTCGTCGAAGCGTCTTGGCGATCCGATTTCCGTGCCGCGCATTCTAGCGATGCGCGAGTCGCCGATTTACGCGGGGGCCGGTTTCATCGCCGTCAAGCGCACCGGCGCCAGCGCTTTGATTGGAGTGTCGCGACGGCCGCTGGCGGAGGGGTTTGGCGGGCTGATCGTGCTTGTTGGCGCGCTGATTGTGATGTGGTTGACGGAGGGCGGGCGGAGGTTTTGGCGGCGAGGCGATAAGCTGTGACAAAGTGGCGGGCGCGCGCGGTATGTAGCCGCGGTCGTTGACCGCGGCCGACGTGTGAGCGCCCCTTTCGGGAAATATTCGATCTCGGCGCCGCCGCGGTCAACGACCGCGGCTACAAGCGGCCGCGGCTTCTCGTTGATCCAGTCCTCTTACGTCTTCTTGTTCTCGCTGTTGACCAGGAAATTGAACTCCACCACGCCCATGTCGGTTATGACATTCGAGCGCAGCCGCGTATTGATCTTCTGAATCAAATTCTCCGTCATCTTACCGATGTCGACGCGGTCGAGATGGGCGAAATCGATCTTCTCATCGCCGTAGATGTATTGGAAAGTCTCGTCGATCACGAAGGCCTCCGGCGGCGCCTGCAGTGTCTTGGCGACTTCGAGATCGACGACATAGTTGAGCTGCACGACGACATAGCCCTTCACCGCGCCGTCGCGAATGATCGGCACGTTGAGCTCGCGGGTCTTTCGTGTCTCGAACGCGCTCTCAGCGGGTTTCGCGCTCTCCTTCTCGGCTTTCACCTTCATCACGTAGGAGGCGCCGAATGTCGCTCCCACCATCACCAGACAACACCAGACCGCCACGAACAGCGTCTTGATCATCGACGGTTCTCCCGCCAGATCTGTGCGGAATAAGTGCCGTCTGATTGACCGTCGCGAATGGTGCGCGCCAAGACTTCCGAAATCGTGCGCGCGGCGCGCAAGCGCGCGTGCAGAATCCTCTGGTTCTTCTCCAGCTTGCCGAGCAGGTCGCCAAGCGCGGCGCGCGCGCGCGGGTGCGAGCGCATACCCGCGAGGTTGACATCGATCCGGCTCAGTTCAAGCAGGCCTTGGCTTTTGCGCTGACTGTGCGCGCGATAATCCACCGGGCCCGGACCATCGAGATCGCGGGTCTCCCGTTCGACCGCGTCGGTGAGACGCTCGACGGTCAACAGAAAGAACGCGAGGGGGCCCGTCTCCGGCTTGACTGTTCGGCTACTCACAGCGGTTTGGTCCTCGCAAACATGACGGCGCCGTGCTCGATGTCAGCCTGGCTCGGCGCGGAGAGCGCGTTGCTGCTCACAAGCGTTGTCGCCGCCGCCGTCGCTTCGTGCGGTTTCCCCGGCGCGGTCAGCTCGGAGCTCGCCGACATCGGCCGGCCAGAAAACAAGCGCGAAGCAATGCCGAGCCGTCCTGAGCCCGCGATTTGATCGGCGACGCGTTCAGCAAGCATCGAGCGCCACATGTCGCCCGCATAACCTTGCCCGTAAGCGCTCGGCGTATCTTTCGGCAGCATCTCGCTGATCATTTCGGTCAGCAACACAGACTCAAGTTTGGTGTGCGCCTTGTCCATGCGCGCCGTGCGCGACAGCGTCGCGTTGCCGAGTTTTCCGCGCGCATCGGAGAGGCCCTCGGTGGGCGTTGCGGGAGTCGCCGCGTCGAGCGCGGCTGCGAAGTCCTGAGGCGAATCGGCGCCTTGACTGGAGAGCGCGTTCAGCTTGGCTGTGACGGCGGCGGCGCGCGCGGGATCGGCGGCGCGCGCGACTTCAGCAACGATGTCTGTGGACGGAGCGATGCTCATCCCTTGCGCCCTCGGCCGTGCAAAACGCGGATCAACACATTCTCGCTCTCACGGCTTGCGCGAGCCTGAGTCCGGCTTCAGGGTCGCCTCGACCAGCTCTTCGAGACTGCGTCGGTCGAGCACTTCGCGATGGGCGTCGCGGGCGGAATCGAGCCAGCGGTCGGCGAGTTTGGCGAGCCGGCCCTCCTCCAGCGCGCGCTCGGTCAGATGCTTCTCGACAGCTTCGACGCGCGCCAACTGGCGCTCGATGCCGCGCACTTTTCGGGCGCCGATTGCCGCTGGCGGACCGTAGGCCATCAACCCATCGCCCATCGCCTCGATCATCTCGGCGTGGGCCGCGTTGAGCTTGTCTTTTTCCAAGGTCGCCGCGGCCTGCCGCCAGACCGCGATTTCGTGCATGCGCTTCTTCAGCCGCTCGATGCGGACGAGCCGTTCGATCTTTTCTTTCAAAGAAGCGCTCCTTTGGTTGAACGTCCCGGAAAATCCGTCATTGCGAGCGAAGCGAAGCAATCCAGCGCTTCCCGCGTATGCCTCGGTTTGATGTCCCCACGTACCGCCGCCGCAGCGGGGCTGTAATTGAGGCGGCGACGTCTCGCCGAGCGATGGATTGCTTCGCTTCGCTCGCAATGACGGTTGTTGTGTTTCGCGCGGCTCGTTGGGGTCCAAGGCATGCGACTCTCATCCCGAACCGAGCCAGCTTGAGAACGCCGCCGTGAATTCCGCGAGCTGGCCGCGGATCGTGAAATAGATCAGCACAAGCCCGCCTCCGGCGATGAACGGCGGCGCGATGAAGAACACGGCGATCTGCGGCGTCACCCGATTGACCAGCGCCATCGCGAGGTTGACGACGACCGAATAAAGAAAAAACGGCGAGGCGATCCGCGCCGCGATCACGAACGATTGGCCGAGCACGTCGGCGATCGCCGTCAACCCCCGCCGTGCGTCGAAGGCCGCGCCGAAGGGAATGGCTCGATACGAGTCGACGAGACCGATGATGATCTGCCAATGCAGGTCGGCCACGAAGATCAGCGCCGTCGCCCCCAGCGCCAGAAGCGTCGCCAACGGCGGCATCGCCTGGCTCTGATCGGCCTCGACGCCGAAGGGATTGGCGAGCCCCAGCATCGTCGCGGCGGCGAAGGCGAGCGTCTCCAGCGCCGAGAGAAACATCCGCGAGAGGACGCCGATCGAGCCGCCAACCAAAAGCTCCATGACGACCAACTTCGCCATGCCCACGGGGTCCTGATCATGCGCGGGCGCTTCGACGCGATCGAGCAGCATTGGGGTCAGCGCCAGCGTCGCCCCGATCACGACAAACAACCGGATCTGCGGCGGGATCTGCGTATTGCCGATGCCCGGCGCGATCATCAGACAAGCGCCGATGCGGCAGAACAGCAGGAAAGTCGCGATGACCGTGTGGGAATCAGGCATTGCGGCGCTTAAGCGACGACGCCAAGCGAGCGCACTTCGACGCCACGGGCGATTTCGAGCTGCGACAGCACCGGCAGCGTCGGGAACATGCGTTCGATGATCATGCGCACGAACGGCCGCGTCTCCGCCGTGGTGATCACGGCGAACATGTGCTTCTCCTCGAGCCGTTTGCGGATCGCGGCGGAGACTTGGGTCGCGAACTCCTCCATCAGCCGCGGGATCGATGTCGAACTCGGCGATCTCGCCCTTGGCGTCGCGTTTCAGGCTCTGGTGGAACACCAAGTCCCATTTGGTTCCCAACCTGAGCACCTTCAGCACGCCCTGATCGAGAATCGCGCCGCAAATCTGTTGCGAGATGCGGACCCGCACGTGCTCGACGATCTGCTCGGGTCGGCGAACGTGGGGGGCGATCTCGGCGATCGCCTCCAGGATCAGATTGAGATTGCGGATCGAGACGCGTTCGGCGAGCAGCAGCTTGAACACCGCGAGCAAGCCGGAATGCGAGATCTGCGACGGGCAGATGTCGTCGAGCAGGCGTTTGTACTCGGTGTCGAGGCGATCCAGCAGGCCGCGCATGTCCTTGTAAGACAGCAGGCGCGCCAGATTGTTGTGGATCGTCTCGGAGAGATGGGTCAGCATCACCGAGATTGGATCGATCGGCCGGAAGCCCTCGCGCTTGGCCTCCTTGGCGAAGGCCTCGGCGATCCAGAGGGCCTTCATGCCGAAGGCGGGCTCGCGAATCTCATCGCCCGGCGTCGACGGGCGCCGGCCGTCGCCGACGACAACCAACATGTCGTGCACGCGAAGCTCCTGCGTCGCCGCCACGGTGCCGTGCAAGCGGATCTGATAGGTCTTCGGCGGCGCGTTGATCTCGTCGGTGAGTTTGATCTCCGGGACGACGAAGCCGTATTCCCTGGCGAACTTGCGCCGCATCTTCGCGACCCGGTTGGCGATCTCGGCATGCTGCGCGAGCAGGGTCGCCGCGAGCTCTTTGGAGAAGCAAAGCTCGACTTCGGCGGGCTTCAGATGCTCCTTGATTGAGCCGCGCGCCTCGGCGCGTGTGCGCTCTTCCTGGGTCGCGCGCGTGGCCGCCTCCGCGGCGGCCCGGGCGCGGTCGCGCGCGGGGATCGCAATGCCAACGAACGCCAGCAGTCCACCGAGCGTGGCGAACGGAAGCAGCGGCAGGCCGGGAACGATGCCTAAGATGAACATCAGGCCGGCGGCCATAAACAGTGCGGTCGGATAGTAGCCGAGCTGACCGAGCACGGCCTTCTCGGCCGAGCCGCGCGTGCCGCCTTTGGCGACCAGCATGCCCGCGGCCAGCGAGATGATCAGCGCGGGGATTTGGGAGACCAGGCCGTCGCCAACGGAAAGCTTGGTGAAGACGTCGGAGGCGCTTGACAGGCTCATGCCGTGGCGGGTGACGCCGATCACGATGCCGCCGAAGATGTTGACGCCGAGAATGATGATGCCGGCGATGGCGTCGCCGCGCACGAATTTGGAGGCGCCGTCCATCGAACCGAAGAAGGCGCTTTCCTCCTCCAACTCACGCCGGCGCTGCTGCGCGACCTTCTCGTCAATCAAACCCGCCGAGAGGTCGGCGTCGATCGCCATCTGCTTGCCGGGGATTGCGTCCAAGGTGAACCGCGCGCCGACTTCGGCGATACGTGTCGCGCCCTTGGTGATGACCAGGAAGTTGATAGTTACCAATATGAGAAAGACGATGATGCCGATGAGGAAATCGCCGCCCATGACGAGCTGCGCGAAGCCGGCGATGATGTACCCGGCCGCCGTCGGGCCGCCGCTGCCATGCGCCAGGATGAGCCGCGTGGTGGAGATGTTGAGCGCCAGTCGCAGCACGGTTGCAACCAGCAGGACGGTTGGAAACGCCGAGAATTCCAGCGGTTTCTGGATCCACAGCGCCACCATCAGGATCAGGACGGAGAGCGCGATCGACACCGCCAGCCCGAAATCGATCATGAACGCCGGGACGGGCAGGAAGAACAGGCAAAGCACCAGCACGATGCCGACCGCAAACGCGATATCGTTGCCTGAGCGCGGCGCCGCCGTCGCGGGCGCCGAAACGGTAGTTACCGACAAACGCGTCTCTCCCCGGAGATCCAGCCAGCGCCGATCATGGCCGCCGCGGCTTGCGCGGGTCTGCCGAACCGGCGCCTTATCGGGATGTAGCCGCGTGCGCTGACCGCAGGGTTTCGGCGATCGGAAAGTTTTAAGGGGAAAATCGCGCAGCGAATGCCGTCAGCGACCTAAAACATGCACACGTCTGGCGGCCGCATATAGGCGCGACGGCTGGGGACGCCCTCTCCCCGCGGGTCCCACGACGCAGCGCGCCGTATCAACAAAGCAGCGGGGAGAGGGTTTGGGGTGAGGGGCGAGCCGCTTGGGCTTACGTTTCCAACTATCGCACGCTGCGTCAAATTGTATTTGAAGATTGCACGCAAGCGTTAGAGTGTTTCCTGCCATCAGAGTCGGCGCTCCAATGCGCCGCGCCTGGGAACCGCACGTGCAAGCGGCTCGCCCCTACCCAAACCTCTCCCCGCTGCCGACCTGATGTGGCGAGCTACATCGTGCGACACGCGGGGAGAGGGGTCCCCAGCCGTTGTGCTAAGCGATGCGGCGGGCTGATGTTCACTCCACAGCTGCGCAGACGTCCCGTCGCTTGAATCCGGGCGTAGGGGACCCCCACCCTCTGGGCTTCAATCGCCGTAGCCGGTGGCTATGCGGGCATAAACCCGCTCGGTGAAGACATAGAACTGCGCGCCGACGAACGACGCTGTCAGGCTGAACACCAGAAACACCACGATCAGCTTCGGCACGAAGGTGAGGGTCATCTCCTGCACCTGGGTCAGCGCCTGCATCAGCGCGACCGAAATGCCGACGATCATCGCCGCAAGCGTTACCGGCCCCGCGCCGACAACCACCATCCAGATCGCCGATTGCAACAGATCGAGGACGTCGCCTTCGCTCACTGGACGACTGCGCCGTTGGCGAGCGACACCGTGTCGCCGTTGGTCAAGGTCGCGGTCGTTCCCGTGCTGGAGACGGTGACGGAGGAGACCACGCCGCTGCTGGCGCCGTCCGAGGACGTGATCGTCTGTCCAACCAATTGTTCGGCCTGCGACAGAGAATTTGAGATCAGCATGGAGTTCAACGTCGAGTTGGTCTTCACCGACTGGCCGACCTGCGACACGGTCGCGAGCTGGCTCACCATGGCGGTCGGATCCATCGGCTGAGTCGGATCCTGATGCTGCAACTCGCTCATCAGCAGCGTGAGAAAATCGTCGTAGCTGAGGGTATTTGTAGCAGAGACCGCCTGCGGCGCGCTCGCCGCGGAGTTTGAAGTCGTCGAAGACGTGGGAGGGACGGCGCTGACCGACATGGGGAGGACCTCAGGCTGCGTAGGAGGTTGGCGGTTTTTCGGCGGGAAACATTTCGGCATGTTCAAGCGAGTACATGGCTCGCAAGGCTTTCATCGCCTCGAAGTAGCGGGCCCGACCGATGAGTTCGGCGACGGCGTCGAGCCCATGCTTGATCTGAGCCGCTTCGAACGCCTCCTTGGCCTTGGTGATCAGGGAATGCGCGAGTTGTGCGGTCGTTCGCGCCGAGCTCGGATCCATCAGCATGACCTGCGTGACGAAATAGACCTGGCGCAGGGGGGTCGTTGCGTCTTCGGCCTGCATGACGTGAGCTTCCAGTAGGAAGGTGGCGTCGTTCAACAACTCCAGCGTCGCCTTGCGGTCGACGCGCAACACGGCGCCGTTGATGTAGATGCGCTCACCAGCCCTAAGCGTGATATTCATTTCGACCTCAATTCAATCCGTCGCGGATGATCTGATTGATCTCGATGAGAGGAACCAGGTCGCGGCTTTCGCCGGCGCGCAGCCGTTCGATTTCCTTGATGACCCAGATGCCGATCGAGATGAGACGCGCACGCAACGTCGTCGGCAACGCGTTCTCCGGCCCATTGAGATCGTCGAGGAAGACGATCCACAGCGTGCGCAACTGATAGAGCGCGTTGATTCCCAGACGCGACTTCGGTCCCGAGGGCTCGGCGTCCTTCAGCATCCCGATCACGCGATCGAGCGCCCGCGCCTCGCAGGCGCGCATCGCCTGCGCCAACTCTTCGATAATCTCATTGTATGCGAACTCGTACATCGCACGTTCCTCCCCACTCAAGTCGGTATATATTGCGCAAGGCTGAGCCTTTGTATTTGCGCGGTAAGTTGATAGGCAGACTGCAGTTGGGTGCTGAGCGTGCTCAACTGCGTGGCGACCGACGCCGGGTCGACGTCGTCAAGCTTACCAATCTCCGTCTGCACTTGGGTAAGCTGTAAGCTCATGAAGTCGTTGGCTTGGGTGATGGCGCTCTGCGAGACGCCAAGGTCCGCCTGCGTATTGGTGAGCGAGTCCACGCCCTGATTGACGACGTTCAGCGAGGTCGCGGCCAGCGTTTGCTCAGCCGCGGAGGAGAGCCCGATGTTGCCGAATTCGCTCAGCATCGTGTAGCCCTGCGCGAGCTGCTGAAAGCCGGCGGAATTGGCGTTGGTCGAGGTGGTCACGGTCTGGCCAGGCGCGATTTCGGATGTCGTGTTGTCAGTCGAGGCGGTCGTCCAGCTTGAGCCCCAGGCGGGGCTGGTGAACAAATTTGCGAACGGTCCGGAGAGGAAGGATTGCATCTGCGAGGAGGTGATGCCGGACGTCTGCGGGGAGCCTGCGGAGAAGCCGAAATAGCTCTGGAAGGCGCTATCGACTGCGGTCTTGGCGCTCGAAGTTGGCGAGGCATAGTAGTCATCGAGCGGCGCCGACCCCAGCGTTCTGACCGCCGAACACGTATTGGCCTGATGACGTGGTGTTGCCGACCGCGATGAGCTGTTGGAGATTGCTCTCGCCAATTGACTGCAACGTCGCGCCGGAGTCGGTGCTGGCTGTCCAGGCGGTGATGCCGGAAGCTGCGGTTTGCCCGCTTTTGAGCATCGAGCTCAACGCGCTCTGCGCCGTCGTGAGGTTCGTCGACGTGATCCCATTGGCGCCGGTCAGCGCTTGCAGGAGATCGTCGTCATTTCGCAGCGACAGTTCATAGCCGGATTGGGCGCCGAGCTGCAACCCGAGGTCCGCGTATTGACCGGTGGATGACTCGATTTCCAGGTTCGCCAATTGCTGCTGCGCGTTGTGAATCGACGGCAGCATGGCGCTGTTGAGATACTGCGAGGATATGGAGTTGACGTTCATGGTCGTTTACGCCGCGTTGATCAAGGTTTGCAGGAGCGAGGTGACCGTGGTCAGCAGCTTGGCTGACGTCGTGTAGGAATTCTCGATGTTCAGCATGTTGGTGAGTTCGGTGTCGAGGTTGACGCCGGTGGCGTTTTGCAGCGCCGACGACGCCTGAGAGAGCAGCGAACTTTGATAGGTGGCGTTGCTTGAGGCCTGCGAGTTCTGGCCTTGCAGCCAGCTGACGGACGTGTTCGCGTAGTCGGTGATCGACGTGTTCGAGCCGATGCCCGCGCTCGCCGAAAATGTCGTAGGCGTACTCAACGCGGAGACCAGCTGTTGCAGGCGGCCGGTGTAGCCCGTGGCGCCGGTCGTGTTGTAGCTGTAGTCCGTGCTGCCGGGGTCAGAGATGCCGCCATCGCGCAGTAGCGTCGGGTCGCCGCCCTGGCTGGTGACGACATTGGGATTGACTTCGATTGAGGTGGCGAGCCCCGCAAAGTTGGCCGAGTTGGGCACGCCGGTGGCGCCGGGATAGGTGAACAGGCCGGGCTCCGCGGGGAGACCTGGGTTGGTCGTGGACTGATCGGTTTCGCTGAAGGCGGAGATCAGATTGCCGGCGATCTGATCGAGTTGCGTCCCGTATTGCGGCGCGATCTGATCGCGCAACTGCACAAGTCCCGCGATCGCGCCGGTCTGAACCGGCATCGTCGATTGGCTTCCAGTGATCGGCGTTCCCGCGATCATGACTTGGGCGCCGGTGGCGCCGGCACCAAGTTCGCCGCTCGCCTGAAAAGTCAAAAGGTTGGGCGTCTGATCGAATAGCGCGATACCGCTGTCGGTATATATCGAGACCGATCCATACTGATTGGTCGAAGTCGAAACGCCGATCTGCTGCGAGATCTGGATGAGGATCGAATCGCGCTGATCCTCTTGCGGTCCGACGTTGGAGCCGTCACTCAGCCCGGTGACGATTTGATTGTTGACGGTCTCGAACTGGCCGAGCAGCGAGTTGACGGACGAGACCGCGGTGGCGATGCCCTGATCGGCTCGTGTTCGAACGTCATCGACCGCGCTGGCGCCGGCATTCAGGGAGGCGGCGAGATTCTGCGCCGCGGTGACGACCGCCTGCGCGGATTGCGAGTTGGTCGGCGAGGCCTGGTAGGTGATCAGCGCATCGTCGAGGTTGGACAGCATCGCCGACGGCGAATTCCCGTTGGAAAGCGCGCCGGTGGACGTGGAGCTCGAAGTATCGCTGACCGTCGCCGCAAGCTTGGAAAGCCCTGACGAGATGGCGCTCTGCATGGCCGATTCCGAGGTCGCGGAATTGACCTGGTCGACCAGCGCATCATCGGCGACGCGTGTTACCGAATCGATCTTCGAGCCGCCGTAGGGAACGGTGACCTCGTTGGCGATCTCGCGCGAGTAGCCAGGCGTGTTCGCGTTGGCGACGTTGTTCGCGATGGTCGAGCTCTGCGTCCCGATCGTCGTGAACGCAGAATTTATGATGTTGAACGCGGAGGAGAGCGTCACGGGTCAATCTCGTACGTAGGAGCCAACGATCAGGGCTGAATGTTGTTGAGCACGTCGAGGATCTTGGCGCCCGCCTGGAACACTTTTGAATTCGCCTCGTAGCTGCTTTGCGCCTGCACCATGTTGGTCAGCTCGGTAGCAAGGTCGACCGTCGAGTCCTCCAACGACGAGGATTGGATGGTGCCAAAGCCTCCGGCGCCGGCGACGCCGACCTGCGGGGCGCCGGAGGAATAATTCGCCTGGAATGCGTCGCCGCCAATGGCGGTAAGATTGTCGGGGGCGGCGACCTTGGCGAGCGGGATCGTGTAGACCGGGGTGATCGAGCCGTTGCCATAGTTGAACGATAGCACGCCGCTTTGAGAAATGCTGACGCTGGTGAGCGTGCCGGGGGCGTTGCCGTTGATGGTTGCGGTGCTGACCGCGAAGCTGGAGGCGAGCTGGGTGGTCTGGTCCAGATTGACCGACAGAGTCTGTCCTCCGGGCACCGTGAAGGTGAACGGCGAGCCGCCGGTGAGTCCACCGGTGGTTGAGCTGTAGGTCAAGGTGTTGGTTGCGAGTGGACCGGAGGAATAGGGAAATCCGCCGCCGGAGGATGCGCCCGCGGCGTCGTAGGCATCGACTTCCCACTGGCCGCCGCCTTCGTTGGTGAAGTAGAAATTGATCGTGTGCGCGCCGCCGAGATCGTCATAGGCGACGAGCGAGGTCTCGGCGGTGAATTGGGAATTCGCCGAGTTGCTCGAGGGAAGATTGGCGGTGATCGGCGTGGATGCGGAGGGGAGGTTGGCGACCAGGGTCGCGGTGGTCGAGGGAATCGAGGTGTCGCTGGCGTCGTCGACATTGATCTTCTGCAATCCCGAGAGCGAATTGAGCGCGACGCCGCTCGTATTCGTGGGAGAGCCCATCAAATAGTAACCCGCGGAGTTGACCAGATTGCCGGAGGCATCCGGGACAAAGGAGCCGTCGCGCGTCAGGTAGACATCGCCGCCGCTGTCTTCGACGACGAAATAGCCGGTGCCCTGCACGGCAAGGTTGGTCGACGTCGAAGTCGCCTGCACCGTGCCTTGCAAGGAGTTCAAGGCTATGGCGTCGGTGGTGACGCCGGCGAACTGCGAAGAAGAAGAGGTGGAGAGGTTCTCGGAGCCGCTGTCCACCAGCGTCTGGAACTGGGTTTCGACGTTCTTGTAGCCGGTCGTATTTGCGTTGGCGACGTTCTGGGCAATGGTCGCGAGCCAATTGGTGTTCGACAGCATGCCGGAAACAGAGGTATTCAAAATGCTCATGAAGGCTAACTCCTACGTCGCTGAGTTTGATGAAGCGCGCCGATCCTTGTCCGAGGCTAGCGCGGGAATTAGTTAACTGATCTTACCAAACTCCCGACCAGCAGGTTCCAGCCGTCAACCATGACGAAAAACAACAGCTTGGCCGGAAGCGAGAGCACTGTCGGCGGTAGCATCATCATGCCCATCGACATGGTGAGCGTGGCGACGATCAGGTCAATAACCAGAAACGGCAGAACGATCATGAAGCCGATCTCGAAGCCTCGCCGAAGTTCAGAGATCATGAACGCGGGGATGAGAATGCGCAGGTCCGCGCTGGAGCGGTCCTTGATCTCGAAACGTCCGCGGGAGAGGTTCTCGAACAGCGCCATATCCTTCTCGCGCACCTGCGCGAGCATGAAGTCGCGGAACGGCGCGCTGATCGCGGAGAGCGCCTTATCCTCCGGCAGCGAGTTCTCCATCAGGGGCTGCAGCCCTTCGCGCCAGGCGCGATCGAAGGTCGGCGCCATCACGAACAGGGTCATGAACAGCGCAAGCGACGTCAGCACGATGTTCGCAGGCGTGCTCTGAAGCCCGAGCCCGCTGCGCAGGAACGACAGCGCGACGATGAAACGCGTGAAACTGGTGACCATGATCAGCAGGCCGGGCGCGACCGAGAGGGCTGTGAGGATCGCGGCGATCTGCAACACGCGGCCGGTCGCCGACGCGCCGCCTGTGGGGATCAGCGAGCCAAGGTCGATGGTCTGCGCGGCCGCGGCCGCGGGAAGCACGAAGATCAGGCCAACGACGAGGCCAAATCGAGTCATTGCAACACCAGCGTCTTCAGCAAGAGCTCCGTCACTTTGCCGTTGGAGCGGACCTGCGCGCGGTCGCGCAAGTCTTGCCTGAGGTTCTCAAGTCCGATCGGCCCCTGCAGCTCGTTGACCGACACGGTGTGCAGATAGGCAAGCTCATCAGTGGCGATTTCGGCGGCGAGGATTTCGGGATGTGGCGCGGTCTTCGGATCGAAGACGATCGATGCCTCCAGCCGCACCCAGGTGTCGGGGGGGTTGGCGATATTGGTGACGATCGGCGGCATATCGACGATGTTCTGGCCGCCGGGAGCGCAATTGGCGGCGACCTCGACCTTGTCGCTCTTCTTCTCGGATGCGAGTTTGCCGACCGCCTTGTCGGCGCCGGCGTCCGGCGCCTTCGGGGGTGGGTTGATGACGGTCAAGCCCGCGCCGACGCCGGCGGCGATGAGCGTTACGATCAACCATTCGATGATCGTCCCCATCACTGAGGATTTCTTCTTGCCAGCTGCGGCCGGCTTTTCGTCGGCCATGGGAAAGCCCTCGCGTCAGTACGGTTTGACGATGTCGTAGACCTGCTGGCCCCATCCGGGCTGTTGGGCCTCGGTGATGCGGCCGCGACCGCCGTAGGAGATGCGGGCCTCGGCGATGTGGTCATAGGAGATAATGTTGTCGCGCGTGATGTCGGAGGGACGCACGATGCCGGCGATCGTCAGCTCCCTGAGTTCGAAGTTGACGCGCAACTCCTGCGAGCCGCGGATGACCAGATTTCCGTTCGGCAGCACGTGCGTCACGACCGCGGGAACAGACAGATTGATCTGCTCGGAGCGGTTGATGTCGCCATTGCCTTGCGAGGCGGAGGTCGAGTTGAAGTCGTGTTTATAATTACCAGGAGTCGGCGAACCGCCGGAGCTGCTGGTCACCGGCTGGAACAGCCAGTCAAAACTGAAGGTGCCGCTCGCGCTCGTCTTGCGGTCGGAGGAATTGCCGACCACGGCCTTGTCGTTGATGACAATGGCGACCGTCACGATGTCGCCGACGTGCGCGACGCGCTGGTCAGTGTAGAGATTGACCGCCCGCGGCGCCGCGACGGCGCGCGCGGCCGGCGGCAGATCGGTGGCGTCCGCCCCGGTTTCGCCGATGCCTGAGCCGACCGGAGACATTTCGGGCGCGCGCATGAAGTCGCGTATCGGGGGCGCACAGCCGCAAAGCGCAAGCGAGACGGCGAGCGCGGCGAAGCGATAGACCTGCATCACGATTTGTCCGCAACAAGAGCGCCGGCGATCAGCGTGGAGAGCTTGGCCGCCTTGTCTGCGGCCATATTGCCGAGGATGGCGCTCGCCGCGCGCGGGCTGAGCTTCGAGAGCACGGCGGACGCGATCACCTCGTCCATGACAGCCAACTCGGCGGACGCCGCTTCGGGGTCCATTTTGGCGTAGATCGCGACGACGTCCTCGGTCGCGTCTTTCATCATATTATCGCGCTTCAAAACCCACTCGCGGGTGCTGGCTTCTTTCTTCTCGAGTTTGGCGACCTCTTCGCGCACTTCGCTCTCGAGGTCGGCAAGCCGGCGCAGTTGATAGGTCGCGCGGGCTTCGCTGGCGCTCGGCGCCAGGGCCCCGCAATAGCGAGCAACTTCGCTGTCCACCGGCCGATCCGCGGCGACGGGCGTGGGCGTCGGCGTGGCTGCGGGGGCGGGTGGTTTCGGCTTCGGATCTTGTGCAGCGGCTGGTGCGAGCGCAAGGCCGAGCGCCAGCGCGGCGGCTCGCGGGAAAACGATGGAGAATCTCTGATAGAGCGTCTTCATGAGGCAAACGCTAGGCGTGATGGCTTATGCCGACCTGACGCTACTGCACGACCAGATCGGCCTGCAGCGCGCCGGCCGATTTGATCGCCTGCAGAATCGCGATGATTCCGCTCGGCTTGACGCCCAATCGATTGAGGCCGGCGACCAGCGCGCGCAGGCTCGACCCGCTGACCACCGCGACCTGGCCGCCGCCTTCGTTGACATCGATTTTCGTGCGCGCCGTCACCACCGTTTTGCCGTTGCTGAGCGGCTCGGGTTGCGAGACCTGCGGCGTCTCGGTGATGCGAACGTTGAGCGTGCCATGCGTGACGGCGACCGTGGAGATTTGCACGTCCTGGCCGATGACGACGGTCCCGGTGCGGGCATCGACAACGACGCGGGCGGCGGTATCCGGCTCGATCAGCAGCTGACCAATCTGCGACATCAGCCGCGGGGTCGTCACCTCTCTGGGACGAAACACCTCGACTGAGCGTGCGTCGCGTTCGAAAGCAATCTCTTTGCGGAAAGCTTTTTTCGAATATCTGTTGATCGCGTCGATGATTCGCATCGCGGTCTGATAGTCGGGATTGCGCAGCTCCAGGAACATGCGCAGCTCGTCGACCGGTCCAGGGACCGGCGACTCGACAATCGCGCCGTTGGGAATGCGTCCCGCGGTCGGAACGCCCTGCGTGACGTTCTCGGCTTGGCCGCCGGCGTCGAAGCCGGTGACGGTGACGGCGCCTTGCGCGCCCGCGCGGGCCTCGCCGCTCGCGTCAACCAGCTGAGTGAGGACCAGCGTGCCGCCCATCAGCGAGGTGGCGTCGCCGAGCGAGGAGACCGTCACGTCGACGCGCTGCCCGGAGTCGACGCCGACCGCCAGATCGGTGGTGACGAGAACGGCGGCGACATTCTTGTTGCGCAGCGACGCGCCGCGCATGTTGAGGCCCAGGCGATCGAGCATCGATTGCAGTGATTGGTCGGTGAACGGCGCGTTGCGCAGCGAATCGCCGGTGCCTTGCAGGCCGATCACCAGGCCGTAGCCGAGCAGCTGCGCGTCGCGCGAGCCGCGGAGCGAAGTCACGTCTTTGATGCGCACCGCGGCGCCGGCGGGCAGCAGGCAGCACGTCCAAACAAACAGAGCGAGCAGCGCGCGCTTCATCCGCCGCTCACCAGCACCGATCCGTCGCCGCGAACCCGGCCGGAGACGGTCACGCCGCTGTCATCGTTGCGCACCTTCACCATCTCGCCGACGACGCCATCCTGCAGCGCCGAGCCGCTGGCGGTGATCGTCAACTCGCCGTCGACATAGACCATCTTGACCGGCGCGCCGGCGCGCAACACGCGCGGCTGGGCGAGGCTCGCCATCGCAATGGATTTGCCGGGTAGCAGCGTGCGTGCGGCGGCCATGCCGACGACGTCGCTGGCCTGCATCGCAATCGGGCCCGAATAGGTGGGCGCGTCGAGCGGCGCGTCGGTCAGCATGTCCTCGGTGATGAGGTCGCCGGGATAGATGATGGCTTTCGGCGTCGGCGCCAGAGCCTCATCGGCCGCGGCCGGCGCGCCGAGAGCGAGCAGGAAGCCGAGCGCGAATCGGGCGACGGCGAAGGAAAGCGGCGCGCGCATCAGGAGCGCAGGTTGGAGATCGTGCCGGACATCTGATCGGCCGCCTGGATCACTTTCGAGTTCATCTCATAGGCGCGCTGCGCCGATATCAGATTGGTGATCTCCGAGACGGGATCGACGTTGGACGCTTCCAGATAGCCCTGCTGGATGACGCCGAAGGCGGTGTCGCCGGGCACGCCGACGTTGGGTTGTCCGGAGGCGGCGGTCTGCTGGAACAGATTGCCGCCGAGCGCCAGCAGGCCGGCGTCGTTGACGAAATTGGCGATGGTGAGCTGACCGATAGTCTGCGCCGTTGTCTGACCGGCGACGGTCGCGGTGACGAGGCCGGATTGGCTGACGGCGACCGAAGTGGCGGTCGGGGGAATGACGATGTTCGGCGTCACCAGCAGACCGTCGGAGGTCACCAACTGACCCTGTGCGTTGGTGTTGAAGGCGCCGTCGCGGGTGTAGACGGTGTCGCCGTTGGCCGTGGTGACCTGGAACCAGCCGCGGCCGTTGATGGCTACATCGAGCGTGTTGCCGGTGCTGGTCAGCGCGCCCTGGATGTTGACGGAGCGAATCGCCGCGGTGCGGACGCCGAGGCCGATCTGCGCGCCCTCGGGCACGGTCGCGTCGCGGCCGCGGCTCGATACGCCCTGCAAGCGCTCGTTCTGATAGATCAGATCGGTGAATTCGGCGCGCGAGCGTTTGAAGCCGGTGGTGTTGATGTTCGCGACGTTGTTCGCGATCACCTCAATGTTTTGTTCCTGCGCGCTCATGCCCGTCGCCGCAATCGACAATGCCCGCATGGTACAATTCCCTTTGTATGCGCCGAAACTAGAGAGGCGCGACGCGCGCCTGACGTTGGATAATCTCGCCTACCGACTTGGCGCGAGGCTGGAGCGGCTCAAATCGTCATGCGCGAGATTTCCTGATAGGCGGAGACGACCTTGTCGCGCATGGACAGGCCCTGTTGCAGGGTGCGCTGCGCCTCCATCACCGCCTCGACGACCTTGAATGGCGGGGCGGCGCCGGTCATCCCCTGAATGGCGGCCGAATTCGCCGGCTTGCAGGGTGTTGATCCCGCCGGAAATAATCTGGCCGAGCATGTCGGTGAACGACGTGCCTGAGCTCGCGGGGGTTGCCGGAGGCGTGACCGCCTGAGCGCGCGTCGAGGCGGCGGCGCCGATTGAAGAGAGGGCTGTAACTTCCATGGCGCGCGCGCCTCCGTTTGTTTCGACCGCTCAAAACGAGCGCGTCAGATGTCCTTCAACAGGCTGATCGTCTGGTTCATCAGATCGCTCGATTGTTTGGCGACCTGCAAATTCGCTTCGTAGCTGCGATTGGCTTCGCGCAGATCGGCGAGCTCGACCATCACGTCGACGTTCGGCAGCTTGACGTATCCCTTGTCGTCGGCGGCGGGGTTGCCGGGGTCTTGCTCGACGCGATAGGGCGCGTCATCGCGGCCGATGTCTTTGACCTTGACCAGGGAGACGCCGCTTGCGCGATCGAGCGTGTCTTCGAACGTGACGGTCTGGCGGGTGTAGGGATCGCCGCCCGAGACCGACGCCGTCGATTGGGCGTTGGCGATGTTCTCGGAGATGACGCGCAAGCGCACCGACTGCGATTCGAGCCCGGCGCCGGCAATGCGCAGCGAAGCTTTGAGCGAGTCGGTGTCAGACATTATTTGAGCGCCTGCATGAACATCTGATGGAAGAGTTTCTTGACGCTGGTCGCCATGCTGAAGTCGCGGTTGACCTCGCCGAGCTTGACCATTTCGCCTTCGACGTCGACCGAATTGCCGGAGACGGTCGAATAGTCGTCGTCGTCCTGGCGGTGCTGCGCGGGGTCGACTTCCTGAGCCGTCAGCGTCAGATGGGCCGGGTTGGTCGTCGACATTTTGATCGACGTCTGATCCATGCACGGCCGAGAAAGGGGCGAGATCCATGGCCTTGTAGGCGGGGGTGTTGGCGTTCGCGACGTTGCCCGCGATCAGCGTCTGGCGCGCCGACAGATAGGCGGTGCGCTGAGAGGACAGCTGAAAGAGGTAGACGTCGTCCACGATGGAAACCCGGCCGGCTGAATCGCCTGAGGGTGAGAATGGAGGCGACGGCTTGTCCGAGCCTTGAGGCGACGCGAGCCCCTGGGACTTGGCCGTCGAGAGCGGGCGGAGCGTCGGCCTCCAGGCCGACGTTGTCGCGGCCTCGTCGGCGTGGACGCCGACGCTCCGAGACGGCTGCGTCTGTTTGCGGTCGGGATGTTGGCGTGCGGCAGCGAAAGTCCGGCGCAAGGCGGGTGCGCCAATGCTCGCCTGGACCGAGCGCGAGCCCGACATGCAAGCCAAGACGTTACCGCGCGACAAGGCCGCCGCGCACTACCAGCAGGCGATGAGGCTCGTCGATCTCGGTCGCGGCGAAGAAGCCTCGAAGCTGCTCGACGCCGCGATTGCCGCGCGGCCCGATTTCGCCGAGGCGTTCAGCCTTGGCGGCTACATTCTCGAACGCGCCGGCCGCGGCGACACAGCGATGCGCTTCTATCGCCGCGCGCTGGAATTGAAACCAAACCTGCCGGCGGCGTGGTCGAACCTCGCCAAGCTGCTGTTCAAGCAAGGCGCCTTTGTCGATGCATTGCAGGCCATCGATGAGAGCCTGCGATGCATTCCGGGAGACGCGGATGCCTGGAACACCCGATCAGGCATTGTTCGGGCGCTTTGGCGGCTTGAGGAGTCGGAATCGGCGGCGCGCGAGGCGTTGCGATTGCGCCCGAATTTTCCCGAAGCCGCTTTGAATCTCGGGACCGCCTTGTTGAAAGCCGCCCGGCCGCAAGAGGCGCTGGCGGCGTACGCGGCGGCCGAATCGTTGCGCGCGGGGTTCGCCGATGCGATTTGCGGTCAGGCGCTGGCGCTTCGCGCGCTAAATCAGCTCGACCAGGCGCGCGCGGCTTTCGATCGCGCGGTGGACCTCGGATGTCGGGAGGCTGTCAGCGGGCGTGGGTGTCTTGACCTGATGCTTGGCGACTTTGCCAAGGGTTGGGAAGGCTACGAGGCGCGCTGGGTGGACGGCAAGTCGATCGCCGAGGCGCTGGGAATCCGCTACCCGCTCTGGAAAGGGCCGGCCTCGCCGCCGCAACGCGTGCTGGTAATCAACGATCATGGCCTCGGCGACACGATCCAATTCGCTCGCTATCTGCCGCTGATGTCCAAGGCCGGAGCGGAGCCGCACTTTCTCTGTCCGGCGAAAATGCATGGGCTGATCGGCCCCTTGGTGGAGGGGCGCATCTTCGAGCGTGAACCCGACCATTTGAAGTTCGAGGCGCAGATCGCCATTTCCAGCCTGCCGCGGGCCTTCGCCACGCGTCTCGACACCGTACCCGCGGAGATGCCCTATCTCTCCGCGGAGCCCGCCCGCGTGGCTCGCTGGGCCGCGCGAATCGGCGACGGCGGCTTCAAGGTCGGCTGCGTCTGGCAGGGTAACCCCAATCCCGAGGCGGACATCGCACGCTCGTTTCCCGCTGAACGCGCTCGCGCCACTGGCGGCGATCCCAGGCGTCCGTCTTATCTCGTTGCAGCGTGGGTTCGGCGAGGAGCAGCTATCGGAAGCGCCAGCCGCCGTTCGCCATCGAACGACTTTCCGCCGACTATGATTCGGGCGGACCGGCTTTCCTGGACGCAGCCGCGGTCATGGCTTCTATGGATCTGGTCGTGACGTGCGACACATCCATAGCCCATCTCGCCGGCGCTCTCGGGCGTCCAACATGGACCGTCCTGAAGTACGACTCGGAGTGGAGATGGCTACGCGGCACGGACGCTACGCCTTGGTATCCGTCGATGCGCTTATTCAGACAAACGCAAGCCGGCAAATGGGCGCCGGTATTTGAGGCAATGGCCACACAATTGGCCGGTCTCGCGAACTGAAGCTAGGCCGCCTTAGCGAAGCTAAGGTCCTGCTCCGCCGAGAGTTTCGCCAGAGCGAGGTCGAGCAGCGACTGTCCGTCCAAGTCGAACATCAGCTGCCAAGCCGCCCGCCGGCAGAGGCGCTGCAGGTCGTCCGGCGCGAACTCAGCACGCGTGTCGTTTGCGCCCTGTTTAGCGCTAAGCATGGCGGCGTTTAGCGCCGACGCTATGGTGTTGGTGAATTGAACGTCCAGCATTGGAAAGCTACTCCCGTCTGAAGTAGTTAGTCTCACTCGTTTCAACGCTGTAGACGCAACCGATTCCGACACGACACCCAACTCACTTAGACCTACACAACGTATTGGCAACAGGGGAGAAATCGAAACTCGATTCAAATGTCTGTGAGGTCAATGCGTTCTACGCTACATTCGCAAGTAACACACAGAACTTCCGCGCGTAATCTTTAAGCATCGAAACGAATACCCGACCGTGTCGCATTGACTGCGGCGCTGACGCGCACGAGGCGCGGAGTCTGGCGACGAGAGACTAGATTGGCTGTCACCATACCGACGATAGCGATCACACGAAGCCAGAAGGCTCACCGCAGTATTGGCCTCGAAGTAGTTGGAAACCGGCCCGGAAAGTGTCGCGGCCGAGGCGGGCTCGACAAATACTGTCGCGGCCAGCGCGAAAAACGAAACGGTAAGGGCGGGGGCGATTTTCATGGCGGGTTCCGTTACCTGTTTGCTTCGTTGTCGCCTGCATATGTAGAGACGCAGGCTAAGCTCGGCGGTGGGAAAACTCACAACTAGGTTCATGGTTTCCGTCGGCGCGATTATTTTCTTCAAGCGCGCCGCGGGAGGTGATGAAGCGGTTGTTATTTGCTTACGGTCTGGAAGGGATTGGAGAAATCGCGCGCAATCTTGGGAAGCGGCGATGGCGGCGATTTTGCCGCGCCGCGGCGGGTGTTCCTGGGACCGCGCGCGAAGGTTTGCTGTCATCCCCCCGAAAGCGCATGTGCGCTAAGAATAGGGCGTTTGATCATCGCTATCCGCGTCATGGCCGGACTTGTTCCGGCCATCCACGCCGTGGACGCGGCCTGTCGGCTTCAGAACTCGAACGCTCCTGTTTGCAGCAGACGCTGGTTTATTCGGAAATCTGTAGTGCGCATTACCGCGTGGATGCCCGGGACAAGCCCGGGCATGACGGAATCGCCGCGTATCCAGGACTAAACTTTGCTTTTTTAGCGCCTACGCCCGGACGGGGATGAGACACGTCGCGATCAGAACACCCGGCGCACCCAGCCCCGCTCGTCGGCGATCTCGCCGCGCTGGATGCCGACAAGCTTGGCCTTGAGCCCGTCGGTGATCGGGCCGCCTTCGCCCTCGCCGATGGCGAAATCGCCGTGCGCCGATTTGATCTTGCCGATCGGCGAAACCACCGCCGCGGTGCCGCAGGCGAAGCATTCGCGCAAACGCCCGCTGGCCGCGTCCGCGCGCCATTGGTCGATGCTGTAGCGCTCTTCGCGCACCTTGCGACCGTCGGCGCGGGCGAGCGTCAGGATCGAATCGCGGGTGACGCCGGGCAGGATCGTGCCGCCGAGCGGCGGGGTCAGCATCGAGCCGTCGTCGAACACGAAGAACACGTTCATGCCGCCGAGTTCTTCGACCCATTTGTGCTCGGCGGCGTCGAGGAACACGACCTGATCGCAGCCATGCTTGAGCGCCTCGGCCTGCGCGACCAGGCTCGCCGCGTAATTGCCGCCGCATTTGGCCGCGCCCGTGCCGCCCGGCGCCGCGCGGGTATAATTGTCGGAGAGCCAGACGGTGACCGCCTTCTTGCCGCCCTTGAAATAGGCGCCGACCGGCGAGGCGATCACGACGAAGAGATATTCGCACGACGGCTGCACGCCGAGGAAGGTCTCGTTGGCGAACATGAACGGGCGCAGATAGAGGCTGCCCTCGCCGTCCGGAATCCAGTCGCGATCGATGCGGATCAGCTCCTCGATCGCGCCGAGGAACAGGCTTTCCGGCAGCTCGGCATGGCGAGCCGCTCGGCGGAGTCCTGGAAGCGCCGCGCGTTGCGCTCGGGGCGGAACAGCGCGACGCCGTTCGCCATGCGATAGGCCTTCAGGCCCTCGAAAATCTCCTGCGCGTAGTGCAGCACGGCGCTGGCCGGATCGATCTGAGAACGGCGCCGCGCGCCCGCACCTCGGCGTCATGCCAGCCCTCGCCGTCGCTCCAGCGGACGACACCATGTGATCGGTGAATACGCGCCCGAAGCCGGGATCGACGAGTTTTTGGGCGCGCTCCGCCGGCGGGACGGGCGCGGGATGGGCGATGTGACGGAAAGCGGCGGGCGCTGCTCATAAGGGTCTCGCGGCGGTTCCAAGACGCGACAACTACGGGCATTTGCGATCGGTTTCAAATGGGCGCGACGTTTCTGGGACCACGGGTAGTGTGCCCGCTCTTTGGGTTGAGCGCACAAGAGCGGCGGACGCCCGCGGCCCCAGGAGACGATGCGGTGAGGCACGCGCGGGATGTAGCCGCGGTCGTTGACCGCGGTCGCCGTGCGAGCGTCGTTTTCCCGGAAGATTCGATCTCGGCGGCCCTCCGCGGTCAGCGACCGCGGCTACAGGGCGGCCCGGGCTGCGGCGCTCTGTGAGCGTCGGCCTCCAGGCCGACGACCTGTCGTGCGCCCAAAGGTCGGCGGCCTGGAGGCCGCCGCTCCGAACGTGGCGCTTGCAAGCAATCCTGGTTAAGACGCGCGCACACACCAGGATGCGCGCACAGATGTCTCCCAACGCTATTGTCCAGGTCGGTCGCGGCGCAGGCGCGGTTCGATTCGGCGCCGACCTGCCGCTCGCGCTGATCGCCGGCCCCTGCCAGCTCGAAAGCCGCGACCACGCGCTTCGAAGTCGCCTCGGCGCTGAAGGAGATCGCCGGCGCGGCGCAAGATCGGCCTCGTCTTCAAGACCTCGTTCGACAAGGCCAACCGCACGTCGGGCGGCGGCGCGCGCGCGGCGTCGGGCTGGAGGCGGCGCTGCCGATCTTCGCGGAAATCCGCGAGACGCCTGGGCCTGCCCGGTGCTGACCGACGTGCACGAGAGCGAGCAATGCGCGCTCGCCGCGCAGGCGGTCGACGTGCTGCAAATCCCCGCCTTCCTCTGCCGCCAGACCGATCTGCTGATCGCCGCGGCGCGCACCGGCCGCGCGGTCAACGTCAAGAAGGGGCAGTTCCTCGCGCCCTGGGACATGCAGAACGTCGTCGCGAAGCTCACCGCCGCCGGCGCCGGCGACGTGCTGGTGACCGAGCGCGGCGTCAGCTTCGGCTACAACACGCTGGTCTCCGACATGCGCGCGCTGCCGATCATGCGCGCAGACCGGCGCGCCGGTGATCTTCGACGCCACCCATTCCGTGCAGCAGCCGGGCGGCCTCGGCGGCGCCTCCGGCGGCCAGCGCGAATTCGTGCCGGTGCTGGCGCGCGCGGCGGTCGCGGTCGGCGTCGCCGGCGTGTTCATCGAGACCCACCCCGATCCCGATCGCGCGCCTTCCGACGGCCCGAACATGGTGCCGCTGCGCGAGTTCGAGGCGCTGATTGAAGAACTTCAGGCCTTCGACGCCCTGGCGAAAACGCCGACGACCCTGACGTGCAAAATACGTAACGGGTCCGTCATCGGCGCTTCACCTTCCCGTTTTATGACGCGGGCATGGACAAATATCTGTTCAGCTACGCTGCCGCCGAAGATCCGCCGGTCAAGCGCGGCCTGATCCGGCTGGTCGAGCGCGCAACGGGGCAGCCCATCTTGAAGCGCTTGTATCTCGACAACCAACGAAACCCGCGTCCGAACGAGAGTTTCTTTGGCGCCGCCGTGCGCAAGCTCGCGCTTGACGTGCGCTACGACGCGGCGGCATTGGCGAAAATCCCTGAAAGCGGGCCGGTCGTCATTGTCGCCAACCATCCCTATGGCGTGCTCGACGGCATCGTCATTTCCTGGTTGGTCGAGAAGGTCAGGCGGGATTTCCTGGTGTTGACCAACGCTGTGTTGATGCGCGCGCCGGAAATACGCGACTTCATCCTGCCGATCGATTTCGCCGGCACGCCGGAGGCGACCGAAACCAACGTCAAGAGCCGGGCCACGGCGCGGGCGCATCTCGAGCGCGGTGGGGTGGTCATCGTGTTTCCCGCCGGCGCGGTCTCGACGGCGCCTGACAAGCTCGGCAAGCAACCGGCGATCGACGGCCGTTGGCAACCGTTCGTCGCCGCCCTTATTCAACGAGCCAAGGCGACGGTCGTACCCATTTGGTTTGGCGGCCAGAACAGCCGGCTTTTCCAGATCGCCAGCCATGTCAGCTATTCGCTGCGGATTTCCCTCATCTTCCATGAGGTGAAGGCGCGAATAGGAACCATGCTACCGGTTGTGGTCGGCGCACCGATCCCGTTTGAAAGGCTTGCTGCGATCAAGGATCGACAAGCTCTTTCCGATCATTTGCATGACGTCACCTATGCGCTCGCCGTTCCAGATTGGCTCGTCCTTCGCAAACCAAGGCCGCCTCTCATGCAAAGGCTGAAGGCGCTTAAGCCGCGGCTCAAGGCGGCTTGACTAGGAACGTCGGACGTCAGCGTGGACGCTGACGCTCCCGTCAAGGCCGCTTGAACAGACGACGCGGACGCTCTACGGGCAGGGGTTCCTGGAAACTCTATGCGAGCGAGGCGGTGGCGGATCTCCCCGACCTGAACCGGTTCAACAAGGTCGTCGTGAAAGTCGGCTCATCGCTGCTAGTGGACCGCGAAGCCGGGGCGCTGAAGCGCGAGTGGCTCGACGCGCTCGCCCACGACATCGCCGCGCTACACAAGCGCGGCGCCGAGGTGCTGGTGGTCTCCTCAGGCGCGATTGCGCTCGGGCGCACATTGCTCAAGTTGCCCAGAGCCGCCCTGAAGCTGGAGGATAGCCAGGCCGCCGCCGCGGTCGGGCAGATCGCGCTGGCGCGCGCGTGGGCCGAGGCGCTGCACAGTTACGACCTTGTCGCCGGTCAGGTGCTGTTGACGCTGAACGACACCGAGGAGCGCCGCCGCTACCTCAACGCGCGCGAGACCCTGGCCCGGCTCACGGCCATGCGCGCCATCCCCGTCATCAACGAGAACGATACGGTCGCCACCAGCGAAATCCGCTACGGCGACAATGATCGGCTCGCCGCGCGCGTGGCGACCATGGCGAGCGCGGATTTGCTGATCCTGCTTTCCGACATCGAAGGGCTCTACACCGCGCCGCCGAACCTCGTCGCGGACGCCGAACTGATCCCGATCGTCGAGCGCGTCACTCCAGCGATCGAGGCGATCGCGGGCGGCGCCGCCTCGGAGTTTTCACGCGGCGGGATGCGCACCAAGATTGACGCCGCGCGGATCGCGACCCAGGCGGGCACGCATATGCTGATTGCCGACGGCCGCGTAAGAAATCCGATCGCGCGCGTCGCCGAAGGAGCGCCTTGCACCTGGTTCCTGACGCCGTCGACGCCGATGCAGGCGCGAAAAGTCTGGATCGGCGGGACGCTGGAGCCGAAAGGGACCGTGATCGTCGACGCCGGCGCGGCGCGCGCGTTGGCGAGCGGCAAGAGCCTGCTGCCGGCCGGCGTGACCCACGTCGAAGGCGTGTTCGCCCGCGGCGATTGCGTCACGATCCGCGATGCACAGGGCGTCGAGATCGGCCGCGGTCTGGTGGCTTACGACGCTTTGCACGCCGAGCGAATTCGCGGCCGCAATTCGCGCGATATCGCCGATATCCTCGGCACGCCCGGCCGCACCGAGATGATCCATCGCGATGATATGGCGCTTTCGGCGGCTTGACGTGATCCTCAAACTGCGAGCCGCGCTACTGTAGTTCGAAATTAGGCAGCACCCGCAGCGCGTCCGATTCGGCGAGCCGGCTGCCAGCCGCCTTTCGTCGAATGAAATGGATCGTTCCCTCCGGCGCGATATGCGTCACGCCGGCGCGCGCCGTCGAAAGGTTGAAGGCCCAGTCCTCGTGTCCGAAGCCCGCCCCAAGAGCGTTGGCGCGAAACGGAAACCGACGGTAGAGGTCGGCGCGGGCGAAGCTGGCGTTGGTCCAGAAATTTCCGGCGCGCAGCATCGTGAGGTCGATGGGATCTCGCTCCATGTCCGGATGCAGCCAGATCAACGGCTGAGCATCGCGGCCGAACACGTAGTTCATACGGGGATGAGCAACGATCTCGCGGCCCTCGCGGAGTTGGAGGTTCGCGGCCGCGACTTTGAGCCAGCCCTCGCCCATGAGGTCGTCGCCATCGAGAAAGGCGACGAAAGCGCCCTTGGCCTTTTCGACGCCGAAATTGCGCGCGGGCGACGGGTCGCCGAAATCGCAGGTTTCGACCTGCGGCGGTCGCTCCAGTCTATCGAGCGCACGAAACGTGGGTTCGTCCCCGCGGTCGACGACCGCGATCGTCTCGCAGGCGAGCCCCGCCGCGGTCGCGAGCTCCACTGCGCGCGCCACGCTGCGTAGCGCCGGCACGGCGATTCGCCCCTCGGTGTGCAGATTGACGATGACGCTGACGTCGGTCACGCCGCGCCTCCCTCGCCGAACGTCTGCAGCGCTTGCGCGGACGCAACGAACGCGTCCGGCGCGTGGCGCTCGCGGATCCGCTCGCGCATGCGCGTCGCGCGCGCGCGCGCCTCCTCGGGCCGTGCCAGCGCATCGCGGAGGGCGGCGACATAGGCCTCGACCCCTGCGTCGCGGGCGACGAGCCAGCCAGTAGTCTCGTCGACGAGATCGCCGATCCCGCCGATATCGGGCGCGACGATCGGCAGGCCCGCAGCGCCCGCCTCCAGCAGCACGTTGGGCAGGCCCTCCCAGCGGCCGGTGTGGAGGAACAGGGAGGCCTCGTGCAGCGGCAGATCGGCGAAATCCTCGAACGGTCCGCGAGCGACAAAATTTTCAGGCGCGTCCGCAGGCGCCTGGCTCGCATCGCCGCCGAATGCGCAGATCTCAGCTTCGCTAAATTCGCGCGCGATCTCCGCAGCGAGATCGAGACCTTTTTGCGCGGTGAAACGCCCCGCCCAGAAAATCCGATGCCGCCGAGATGCGCCTTGCGCCAGATTGAAGGCGACCTGTTCGGCGGCGATCCCGTCCAGACGCTCGTCCATCGGCAGCCAAAGGGTGTAGAATTTCTGGAGGTCGCGGGCGTCGAACCTGTGATCATCGGCGAATTCGCGCAGGGTGCGCGTGTTGTCGGTGACCACCGCGCTCAGCCGGTCGATCGCGCCGGCGAGGCGGGTCCAGGCGTAACCGGCGCGGCGGCCCTTGTCGTCGTAGTCCTGACAAAAGGCGAACCCGTAGAGCCGCATCGTAGGCTTCAACGCGTGGCCGTATTTTTCAATCAAATTCCAGCCGAACAGACTGTTGACCACATAGAGATGGCGGCAACTGCAGAAGCGCAGGAAATTGCTGAAGGCGACGTAGGTATCGTTGGCGTCGTCGACTTCGCGCGCGACTTTCGCCACGACCAACCGACGCGTCAGCGGCGCCCAGTCGAGCGCCTCAACCGCGTCGTCCTGCGTGCAGACGATCAGCACACGCGCGGACGAGTCGCTCTCGAGCAATGCGCGGGCGAGATGTACGACGGCCCGGTCGGCGCCGCCGCGCTTTAGCCAAGGCGTCAAGATGACATGGGGATAGGCGTGCAGCCCGGCGGCCTTTGCGAGCAGCCGATAGAGGCGGAATTCGCGGCGCGCGAAATCGTAGCCGGCCATGATCGTGGTCGCGCCGACGTCGGCGAACGGCTTTACCAGATCCGGCTCGAGTGTTCCCGCGGCCTCGATCTGAGGGGCGACGCGCGCGAGCCCGGTGCGGTCTTTCGGCGCCCATCGGCCTTCCGCTTCGCCAATCGTCGCGTAGTGGACGAGCGGATGGATTTTGCGCGCGTCCGGATAGAGCCGCCAGTAGCTCTGTCCATCGAAGTCAGCGGAGGGATTTACCGCCGCCGGATCGCTCTGGAGGTAAAACAGAAGCGCCGGGCGCTCGTCGCCGGGGTCGAGCGATTTTTGCTGGGCGGCGAGAAAGACAGGGTCGACGAGGCGGTGAGGCTTCAACTCGGCGCCGCGCGAGGCGAGATAGGCGAGCAGCGGATCGCCTTCGAAACGAGGCCCCAGCTGTTTGGCGATCAGTTTGAGATCGACCAGCGGATGCGGATTGCGGCCTTCGCGAAACCCGTTCTTGAGGTAGTGCTCGAGGGTGTTGGCCCCGACGGCGGCGACGTCGGGGTTTTCTTTGGCGTAATAGACGGGATCGAAAAGCGGATGCGGCGGGGCGCCCGCGGCGTCGCCGTGTGCGAGATAGTGCGCGAACGGATCGAGGCCGTCGAACTCCAGGCCGCGCGCGCGGAGAGCGGCGAGATAGAAAGCGGGGTCGAAGAGGGGAGGGCGAGAAGCAGGCTCGCTGGATTCGACGAGCAGGGAATCAACCGGCTTGCTCGTGGCGGCGAGCTCTACGGCCGGAGATCCGCTCGGAACGTCTTCGGCGGGCTCCTGGCCAGGATATTCGCCTGCCGCCTGCGCGGCGGGTTGGCCAAGCGAATCTTCGTTCGGCGGCGTCGCGTCGGCGACGGCTTCCCCAGACGCTAAGCTCTCCGGCTGGACCCTGTCCTGCACGCCCGAATTGTCCTCCCGATAGCGTGATATCGCGTTGCGCGGCGACGACTAAGCGAAAAAGGCTTGTCCGTGCAACCGTCGGATCATTTCCAGTTCACCGTCAAATGTTTGGGGATTTCGGGCGCGTCCCCGGCTTCGAAGGCGTAGCGCCCGCCGCCGAGATCGCTGAAATCCGGCGCGTTCGTACACGTCACGGGAGGGCATGTTGGCCTCCGTCTCGACGATCCTCGCCTCGATCGGCCCGGGAGCACCGTCGGCGCGTACGGTCCCGATAAGTCGCCTCAACACGCCGACCTCGACATCCAGCCCCAGGACGCGGCAGCTCATCACGAACTGGGTGATCTTCGTGGGCTCCAACAGGATCACGCCGACGAGGCCGTATTCGGTGAACTTGTCGACGACTTCGAAGGTGACGATCTGTCCGCCGCGGTCGAAATAGTCATTTATCTCTTGGACGGTCCAGCGTTTGCCGTTGGTGTTGAACTGGTTGGTCTTGTTCAGCAATTCGAAAGCGCGCGGGAAACGCTCGTCTGTCGAAGACCCAAAACGCCCGAGCGTGACCTTCGCGCCGAGGCTTGCCAAAAACTCCTCGCGCGACATCGTGTTGCGCTGGTTTTCGCGGTCCATCTGCCGGCGGATCATCGCATCGCGATTGACCGATTCCCGGGTCAACGCGCGCACCTGCGTCTCAGGCGCCGACAGTAGAATTCGCCGGGTTTCGAACGGATTGCCGCCGATCGTGCGGATGCCGGGAAAGGCGGCGCGGATGGCTTCGCGTTCGACCGGATTGTCATCGACGAACAGCACGCTGCGCGGGGTCAAACTGACTGCGGAGAGGATTTTCGCCACGCTCTCCACCTTAGGCGCCCAGCTAATTTCAGCGGCGACGAAATCCTCTAGCTTGACCCACTGCAACGGCACGGCCTGCGCCCAACGCTTCCGGACGATCTCCGGGCTGTTCTTCGAGCAGATCGCCACCAGGATGCCGCGCGCCTTCAAATGGTGGATCGCTTCGTGCAGCCCGAGCGGCCATCCTTCCCACATCGGCGTCTCGCTGCCCTCCTGGAATTGCTCGCCGATCAACCCGCGCCAAAGCGTATCGTCCAGGTCAAAAATGACGAGTTTGACGCTGTCGATCTGCTGGATGACCCGGTAGTTGTACTCGCAGGCGCGCAGCATCGCGTCCATGAACTGCAGCCTGTGGCTGGCGGTGGTCAATTCAGGATCCGGTATCTTTTCTATGCGTGTGGTCTCGAATTCCACCCAACCTGGATAGTTGAAGCCGCCGTGGGTGAAAAAATACACACTGTCGTCGAGGAAATACCGCTTCCCCATCGTCGAAGCGATGGCCTCCGCGTCGATCAAATAGACATTGGAATAGCCGCCGAGCAGATCGACGAGCGCGGTGTTCAAGCCTTGCACGAGTATGCGAAAGTCGAGATGCGTGCGGACGGCTTGCAGACCCGCCGCGGATTGCATCTCCGGCACGATGAAATTTTGGACGAACGTCAGGATCTTGTCGCGTTTGTTGTACCTGAGCGCCTGGTCCAGCATCAACCTCAGCGCATTGTGCGCGTGCTTGGTGATCGCCTTGTTGAGTTTTGGGTTGTTGAAGTTTTCAAATCTGACGACAGTATCGGTGATTATGCTTCTCAAGGGCAATTGGATATACTGGAATTCGTAACTCGAAACCGGAGATGGAGGATTATCCTTCATCTCCGACATCAAATTGAACAGCATCAGGTCGAATTTAGTTTCGGGATGACGCGGCCCCATTTCGCGTAACGTGTCAGCCACGAGGCAAGAGCCGATGAACAAACATTGCCTGAACTTGAATTCACGCGCTTGCAAGTCGCGTGGGAACATGTAGTCGGCAATATCGAGCATACCCTTCTCCGAAACCCATCGCCGGACAGCGCCTGATTCCCGCCTTTCCGTTAGCCGCTTTCGGGCGTCCGCGCGAGAGAGCGCCGCGCGAGACGCTCAGTTCCCGGTCTTTATCACCAGGCCGTGGCCGTTCAGATTGTAAAGTGTGAGCGTGCCAGGAAGATGAGCACGTTCGTTGACCAAATCGATAATTCCGTCATGCCCGCCGAATCCGTAGTCGTCGAACACCAGAACCCCGCCGATCGGCATTCGCCGCCACACCCATTCCACGATGTGTAGAGCCGACAAGTAGATGTCGACATCGATATGGCATAAGCAGAACTTGTGGTTTTTCAGTAGATGTCCGGTCTCGTCGGGGAATACGCCCGGCACGATGCTGGCGTTAGTTATGTCTAATGCCCCGATCAATGTTTTGACGTAGTCTTGCGGAGTGGCGTGCCAGCCCTCTTGATAATGTGGATCGCGATCACTTACCTTGACTACGCCCCGGAACGTATCGCAGAGGTATACCTTGGCTTTGGATTTGATAAGTTGTGCGCGCTTGGCCATTAGACAGCCGGTGCCGCCCTGCCACACGCCAACTTCCAAAATGTCGCCGGGTAGCTTTGCTGTTTGCTCTACCAGGGTCCACAGTTCGTAACAACGGTAGACATCGACCATCGTGTTCGGTTTGATTTTTGAATAAATTTCGTTGAAACTTTCGTCGGTATTCCAGGGCATATAATTAGCTTCTGGAATAAAGCGGCCGAAATGCGAGTCCTTGGCCGGTGTGCTAACCATCCATACTACTCCACGTCCGAACCGGATAGGTTCGGCTTGCCTTCCTCGACTTACTCAATTGTGATTAGCTCGCGCCCGCCTCGGTTTCTTCTGACGCGTCGACAGTTGCTCGCTGCGCCGCAACCCTGTCGCCATGATCTGATGCCAACTGCTTGGTGAGCACATCGAGATGCTTGCGTTGATCATAGATCGAAGCTTCGTGGGCGGCGCGCACGCGGGGATCGGCGAGGATCTGCGACGCAATCGCCTCCGCAGCCTCGAGGCGCGACCAGATTCGCCGATCTTCGACAGCATCCTCCCGCGCCTCAACCTGCAGCATGGTTTTAAGCATATCATCGATTTCGGCCAGCGGGCGGACGTAACTACTGTACATGTCACCTGGCTTACGGGCCAACTTTCCACAAAATTCCTGAGTCGACTTGGTCCAATAGTGATTGACCCAAGCCGCGTCCGCAACGGGATGAAAGCTGTGCGCTTTCTCATGCTCATGAAGATGGACGTCGCCGCTGGAATTCAAATACCTGGTCGGCCGCCCCGCTATCTCGAAGCCGTGATGGGCATGCGAATGGACGAAATATCTTGGTTTCACCAAAGACTTGATATGCTGGTCAACGAAGTCGGCGCGCTGCACGAAACGACAAGTTACAGGTTTGTTCAGGTCAGCCCGCTCTATGCCGCAAGTGCGAAAGACCAGCCAGTTTAGCGCGATAGCGTCGACCGGCCGTGTGCTTATCCAATCAATGTAATGTTTGACATCAGAAAATTTTCGATTTGGCGCCAGCACTAGAAATTCATCGGCGTCAATTACAAGCGCCCACTCGTAGTCTAAAATGTGAGGGAGAGCCTTGAACGCATGGCCGTAGGCCTTGTATTGCGGTCGCACATTGCGAACCTCATTAGTTATCAAGGTGACGTGGCCTTGAGCTGCGAGCGCTGCTAACAATTCGTCGGATCCGTCGGAATTATCATTCGTATAGATGAAGAAATGCTCAAATCCCAACGACTTGTGATAAGCAAGCCATTCGACTATGTACGGTCCTTCGTTGCGTAACGTAGCGAGGACGCAAGCTCCCTTCCTCGGCTCTATGTACTGGCGCATGCGCGCGATGAGCTCGAAATCGATCGTGAAAGGCGCATGCCGGGGCCAAGGCTCAAGCACATCGAAGTCGTACCCAAGATGCCCGATGGGCCTGTTTTCGTCTCGATTTTCGATCCAGTCGGCCAGGCTTTCGTAGGCATGTCGTGTAGCCGGTTGCGTTGCGGTCGCCGCCAACCCCCGCATGAACCCAAGGCCCGGCTGTTTGATAGCCTCGCCCCCGAGAGTATCGAGATACATGTACTCCTGAAAGGCTAGGTACCAACGTAATCCAAGCGCGTCTGTTTGCCGATCCATGACGGTTGTGGGGTTTGGTTTCTCTGTGAGCAATTCGGAGAAAGCAAGCAGCGACTTTTCATGTATCCCGGTGCGTTCGGGGGCTGGAACAATAGTGACGACCTCCCATGGGCCGGCTTGCTCTCCCGCTTCTACAAATCCTCCCGGCGATTCGAAGTCATCGGCAGGCTTGGCGGAATAAATCCGCTCGTCGAGCCCACACCGTGCCGACAGCAATAAGCACTGCATTTCGTTGTAGAATCGTATTCGCACCGGTCTAATGTGCTCCGCAGCGCGGGCGCAATCGGGGATAATAAGACCGTGCACGCGGTCATTGCTCCAAAGATGGACTGTGCACCAGCCTTCGCGCGGCTCCGCGGCGTGCATGCAGAGCCGTTTCGCTGGATCGTAGAACAGGGTTGTGTCGTGGTATGTACGGAGGGTCCAAATCGACAGACTAGCTGAATTCACGGATAGAGCCAGGTTGCGGGACGGCGAAAATCCAAATTTCCAGCGAAAGCTTCTCAGTTTTCTCATGCGCGCTCTTCGCCAATTCCTCGGTAGCTGTTTTCGAGCGCCCGCGCGAGCCTGCCAGCGTCTTATGCCCGATCTCCTCTTCTGTACAAGACCATCACCGTTGAGACCGTAAAATGTGAGGGTGCGGACACGAACCCACCTGATATCGCGGGGGCGCCGTCAGCACCGCATCCGCGCAAGACCCCGTCTGTGCGCGGGAGACAACTGTTTGCGCAACCGCTTAGGTTCAGATTAGAAAATGCAAAGTATTCTCCATCTCAGTCAAAATATCTGCAGTTTCTGTTATTTTCGTGCTTTCATACATTTTTTCGATTTGCGCGCGGCTGTTGTCAATCAACCCGAATTCTTTGACTATATCAAGGTAGTTTGTTCTTAGAGTTGAGTTGCCGGGCTTTAGATTCGTTACGCATACAACCCCTGTCGGGGGCGAAGACGTGGCCACCAATTTTAGATCCGGGCGATAGCGCTGAAGGATCGGAATGATTTTCCACACATCGCCGGTCCAAGCACCTTGAAACTTTGTGCCGACCGTGGCTGCGCTCCATGCGGCATAGCTGCGAATCGTCATCACTTCGTCGAGCGGCAAGCAATCGTGCATGCAGATCAGTGATGTCGATGCTGAGATGGCCTCCGTATTCATGAAATCACGCAAAAGGAAGTCGAATGTATGGTAGCCATCTAGGAAGCAGAGTTCCGGCGGCCCACCGTAAGTGTTACGAAAATCGATGTCTTGAAAAAATCGATCGCTGGTTTTACGAACCAAGTGCGTTTCCTGTTTGTTTGCCGCTACGTTTGCGCTCAGCACGAATTCGGGATCAACGCCGACAGCAATGTCGGCATGTATGAAGCTCATTAGCTTACCCTCATTGACCCCGATTTCGAAGTAGCGTTTCACAGACCTCTTTTGGCTGAGTTGGCCCATAAATTCATAGTAGGAATGTCCACGATGCAGGTCCGGAATTGTTGTAGTTGCCATGAAAGTTCCCCCTACGTGAATTTATTCAGCGCGGCTTCGAGATAAGTCAGCTCGATGCGAAACGAGGCGAGATGTGGCGGAGTTTCGCCCGGCTCGGGTTGCCCATATACGCAGGCGTAATCTTGGCCACTCGCCTCCGCGAGATCCCAGAAGTAAGGCTCTGCCCAACCTTTGCACGAAAGATGCACGATGGGTGTACCGGGTGCGCAGAAAATGGTATTGGTCATAGCCGCGCCCATGATCCCGACGACGATTGCTGCATCTGAGAAAAGTTCGACCTGTTCCTCAAACGTCATAGTTCCCGCGTCAAAGACTTCAAAACCCCGTTCACCTAGAAACGCCTCGATTTCGTCCCCATTCGAAAGCTTGCGTGTACTGGTCGGGGGCCTGGTAATATAGATCTTGCGATGCCTCGACCTTCGACACGTCCGTACGTATTACGTACATATTAATACCGGCCCGCAATTTAGCAACCGGATGATAGCTCACCGGGGTAGCGTATAGAATGCGGTCGATATGGTAGACGACGCCAGGGTCGATAAATTGGACGGTCACATCTGATAATCTCGGGTGGCGTGTCACTGTGTCGCGTCTCGCTTCGTCCACACGCTGAATCCGCGACTCAGTTATCAGGATAGTAAATCAGCTTCCTGCTTTATTTTCCGATATTGCTCGATAGCCGCCAGTCTCGGGAGATCATCAGTCAGCCAATGACCATAATTGGAAGAACCAGAGCCTCCAAGATAAAAATAGATTTGATTATCTGCATGGGAGTTTATTCTCGTATTGAGCTTATGATGAACACTATGATTTATAGAAGTACTTGGCCGATCTGGTGGCCAATGCATCTCGTAAAGCATAGTGGTCTGGCGCTACTTCCAAAGTAAATAACATGATTATTTACATACGCATCATTGAGACATATAAGATAACAGCCGGGCAACCTAGAGGCTGATGGCGAATGTAACTGTCGATTATAAATTGATTCCACGAGTCGTTATCTGAATATATGTGATTCTGAGGATTCCTCGAGATACGTTCGCGATCAAAAACTTTAAACAGGACTGAAGTGAGTTCTGGACGACGAAGCGCTTGGCTGAAAAGATCGACGTCTCAGCAATCCGGACCATCGAAGCCGCAAGCATTATCATATAAGAAGAAGGGCGCTGCAGAGTGGTATTTCACTTAAAGCCTCGGGGCGCACGTTTCAAGGGCAAATACATTTCCGTTGCGCGGCGCATAACACCACTGTATTGGCTCAATTCGCCAAAATGGTCTTGCCTTTTGCATCGCTAACGGATCTGGCGGCGCATCTCTTTCAATATATCTCGAAATGATATGTTCACGTGACATCAACTCGTCTCCACTCTGCTGGGCCCCGAGACTGAGCCTTTATATTCAGGAACAGATATTGCGTACGTAACCGCGCGGCGCTTTACCAATTTCTCCGTGCGGAGTGAAACGTAGGACAGAAAAATTCGCCCGCGCATCAGTCGTTCGAACAAGAAGCCCAGGCACACCGAAACGACGGCGAACTTCAACATGTAAGCCTTGTCTAAAGTCAGCATACCATATCCCTCATAATAAGCCGCGCGCATCCATACCACACCTTGTAGCGCCGGATTGAAACTCAGCCAATAACGGGCAGTTTCCGGCAGCGCGTCCGGTACGAAATAAACTCCGGATGCTACCCACATGACGATTGAGAACAGTCCGTATCCGGTCACCCAAAATAGAAATAGGCCCGCGATAACGCCATTGATCAATCCAAAGCCAAAGCCGAGCAACATCGAGGCGCCTATCGCGGCCAGCGCTTGAATAGGATCGAACGGCATAAACGGAATATCTTCGACCGCAAAAATAGAAATCATCAGTAATACGACGCACCCGGCGCTAAGAATCTCCAAAATTCCTCGCGCCAGCAGAAGATCCATAGGTTTGATTATTGGATAGCCAATTAGCGGCTTGACCATGACCAACCCGATCATGGTATTTCGCGCCATATAGTTGAAGGCCGTGAACGGAACGAGCCCGGTCGCGAACCATAGGGCCGCACTCTCCCCGTAAGGCGCCGTGCGGCCCGCTACCCCATTGACCCCAAGCAAAATCCAAATATTGGCCAATGGCCATAGGATGGCGATGATATAAAATAGAGGATTTCCAAAAAATCGAGTGCGAACATCGCGCAGCATCAGCGCGAATACAACTCGGCTTTGGACGCGAAACGCGCCCAAGAAGGTCGATGTCTTATCGATAATGATTGCCATCGCGATTCAGATCCTGTGGTCTTCGACGACCGCAAAGATCATCGCGCCGATACCCCAGAGAACGGATAGCACGAACGCGATCGAAAGGATCGTGTAGAACCTCTGCGGGTATTCGGAGTCCTCGGGCAACGAAGGGGGCACAAACGCATTGACGTAGATGGTTTGCGCCTCGGCGCGAAGGCGCGCCCGCTCCAGACCATCTTGCGCCAGCGAGTAGATTTTTTCGGCAAACCTGTTCTGAAGTTCAAGCAACTCGTATTTCGGCATGAGGCTAGCGACCGTCGCGTTCTCGCCCGCAGCGCCCGTCAACTTGGCGCGCTCTTGCGCGATCTGCTCGTCGAGCAGAGTCCAGTCGCGACTTCATCGTCTGGACGGTCGGCGCGTCCTTCGACATCGCTCGGCTCGACGCAAAATATTCGTTTTGCAATTTGATCCTATCGGAAAGTAATTCCGTGAGAATCACATTCGCGGCTTTCGCCTGCGAGGTCGGATCGATGAAGCCGGCGTGATCGCGGAACTGTCGCAAATCATCCAAAGACGACACGACGTGGGTCTCGGCCCGGGCGACTTCGCCTTCCGCCAGCTTCATTGTGTATTGCTGCGCGCGCGCGGAAACCGAATTCGCCAATTCTTCGCTGGCCTTAACGATCGCCTCGCAAAGTTGCAGCGCATCCTCGCGGCGGAATGCAAGGACGCTTATCGTCACGATTCCCGACAGCGCGTCGACATAGACGGTGACTTTCGTTCGCCAGTAGACGGCTAGTTCTTCCACGCTGGCGTCCGCGGGGAGGCGCGCCCAAAAATCGGCTTCGGGTCGGCGGAATATTTCGCGCAAATTCAGCTTGCGCGATATTTCATCAACGATGGCTCGGCTGTGGATATATGCGCTGATCACATAGGCGTCTTGGCCGGCCGATGTCGGCAAGCCGTTCATACCGCCCCTGACTTTATCCAGAAGCTCGAACCGTGAGGACGTGACCGCAAAGCGGGCTTCTGCGGAATATTGATCGGATGCTATGAACCCAAAATAGATCGAGGCGATGATAGTCGGCAATACGACGAAAAGGACAAGACTGATGAGGTACTTCGCCCCACCGCCTCGGCTGCTGGTTTGCGGTTCGTCGGACCTCACTGGCCCGTTGAAGAATCGCCCGGCGACGTTCGCGGCGATGGGGCGCACTACGGCCAGGGTCGCCAGCGCGCGCTTGGCCGGACGGGTGAAATATGCCGTGTTGAGCGAAGTTACGCGTTCGACCGGTTCGGTGTCGAGCTCAGCCATGTGCAGCCTGCTCCACTATGTCGACGCTTGACACAACAGCCGAGGAGGCGCCGGGGACCTTTTCCGACGCGGGTGGATCTACCTTTCGGTAGGCCTCGGCAATGTAACCGTAGAGTTGCAGATCGAGCTCCAGCAGATATTCGAACTCGCGCGATCGCCTCAGCGCCTTCGCCAGCGTCGTTACGCCGGGCAGGGTCGAAAGCGGCGCGAACATGTTGAGTGGCGTCTGGCTGAAAGCGGCGACCGCGCTTAACAGCGACGTCGATGCGCGTCGTAGGCCGACAATTTCGAACGACGATAACACGTCCAACGCTATGCTGAGTCCGCGGGCGCCTGGCGCGTCCTCCATCCGCTCGCAAGTGAGTTGCCGAACGACGGGGTTCGCGATCAGTTGCGCCACCTCGCGGGGCGCATCGCGCAGCTTCAGGGCCAATGCGTTCTCGTCCTCGAGCGGAAGCGACTTTGCGAAAGCCAAAACCGGCGAGAAATAGCTTATGTCTCGGGCGCGCCAGTATGCCCCCTCCGCCTTCGGGGATTTGCCGCAAGACCATTAAGCGTTCCGCCAACTCCTCATACGGATGGTGCATCACGAATATGATCTTGAAAACGTCTTCGATATATTGTCGCGCCAATGAATACATGAAGCGTCCGGAAAAGAATACCGAACTGAAAGTAGCGATGTTGGCGATTTGCAGTATCGTCTCTCGCCCGTATTTTTCAACCTGGGTTGCGAAATATTGAAAGCGGGCGTTCATCGGTTTATCAATTCGCCACAAGGGCAATAAGTGGCTCTAGAGTTCTAAAGACTTTTTGCGGAATATATTCTGGTTTCCAACGCCGATAGATGAGCACGTTGGTCTCTTCGTCACGCAGTTCCAGGTCCGACATTTGGCCCATGGCGGGGATTTGGGTCTCGTCGACGGAGAAACCGCACTGACTGTCGATATGCCGGCCACCAACCAACTGGCCGTCCCGCGGACCGTTCGCTGTAATCACAAGAAGCTCGCGGCCGCCGCTCTTCACGACCAGATTGCTATATTTATCATAAGCATCCGGGACGACGTATCCCTTTACGATAAACCCTGCGTCGACATCGACATTGAACAACATGCTCAGGTCATCCCTCAAGCCATGTTGTTGCGAACGAGCGAGGCCACGCCGCCGAGAATAGCCCAGGCGAGCAAGCTCAAGCCGAGGGTGGTGAGGGTCTTGATCGCCCGCTTCGGATAAAGCGCCTCCTGCGGCGCGGCCGGGAAAACGAAGGTCTTGAAGTACATCTGCCGGTTTTCCGCGTTGACGCGCGCAGCTTCCAGCGCGGCCGCTGCAGTGGAATAGAGCTTTTCGGCCACGGTGCGCTCCAGATCCAGTTCGCCGAACTTCGACATGGCGTTCGCGACAGTCGTCTCGCCTGTATTCAACGTTTCCGAGGACGCGGTCAATTTGGACTCGATCTCGACGATCTGGCGTCTCGTGATCTCGATGCGCGTGTTCAACTCCTTCATCTGCGGCGCGTCGGGCCCGACATATTTCAACGAAGCGTCATAGGAGCCTTGCAGAGTCAGCAATTTCGACTTGGCCTCTTTGACCAAGGACTCCAGCGACAACGCGGAGCTGCTGGTCTCCACGATCCCGGATTGGTTGCGCGCCGCTTCAAGCGCCGCGAGCGCCGCAGCCACGCGTTGCGAGGATCGCTTCAGCTCCTCTTCGGCACCGGCGACGGCGTCCCGGTCGGCGCGGGCGTTGAGATCGTTGACCATCTGCTCGCAGACGTCCAACGCAGCCTGCGCAATCTTGCGGGCGTCCTCCGGCGTGAAAGCCCGCACCTTCAACTGTACGATGCCGGCCGGCATGACGATGGAGGCAGTCGTCATCGTGTTCCAGTAGCTCAGGAAACGTTCGATCCGCTTGCGATTGTCGAAGCGGGCGAGCCAATCGGCGTCGGGGCGCGAATAGAGGGCTCTCAAACCGATCGCTTCGTCGAGCTTCTCGACCGCCGCGCGGCTGTGGAGGTAGTTCACGACAATTTGGGTGTCCTGGATGATCGCGAGGGCGGGGATGCCGGTAATCGCGGCAACGTTGTCAGGAACCGGCGCCTCGCCCACGGCGACCGTGAAATCCGTTTCCGAGACATATTGGTCCGAGGCGAAACCGTAGTAATATACGGCGGTTGCGAGCGTCGGCACCGCAACCACGATAAGGAAGCTGCAGATCAAGAGCAGGCGGAATAGCTTCGCGCCGCGCCTCGCCCTGAAGCCCCCGCCGGTATCGAAGTCGGG
>CAWADL010000008.1:0-386814 GCA_963780825.1 uncultured Pseudomonadota bacterium
GCTACACGAAGCCGATGCGCAGCACGGCGTAGACGCAGGCGATGCCCAGCGCCACCGCGACGCAGGAGTTGGCGATCAGCGCCCATTCGCGCAGCTGGCCGTGCACGTAGTCGACGATCACCGAGCGCATGCCGATCTCGGTGTGATATAGGCCGGCCAGTACAAAAAGCAGCACCAGCACCGCCGGAAACGGCTCGCTCATCACCGCGCGCGCGGCGTTGTAGTCCTTGTGCACAACCGTCAGCACGAGTCATGACGAAGGCGAGCGATCAGCGGGATCAGCGCCAGTGACGTGATGCGAATGCGCCAAGCGTCCTCCGTGCCGAGACGCGCGGCGCCGAGCGCGCGGACGCGGCCGAGGGGAGTGCGATAGGATTCGGGCATCGGGCGCCTCAGCGGACGGCGTAGCCGATGATCCAGACGATGATCGTCAGCGCGATGCCGCCGATCAACGTCGCTTGCGCGAGTCGCTCGCGCAGCGGGTGATCGAGGCCGATAGCCGGCGTCCCATAGCGCGTGTCGCACGCCGCCGAGCATGTGGTGGAACAGCGCCCAGGTGAAGCCGAACAGCAGCAGCTGGCCGATGATCGAGTGGATGAAGCCGGAGAAGATCGCGAACGTCGTCGCGTCGCTCGACAGCGCGATCAGGAACCAGGCCAGCAGCAGCACGCCGACATAGAGCCCGACGCCGGTGATGCGATGCACGATCGACATCGCCATCGTGAGGGTGGCCTGTAGATTTCGAGATGCGGCGAAAGCGGTCTGGGGCGCGTCTTGGGCGCGCTCGGGGAAGAGGCCATGAGGGGCGGTCCTTTGTTGCGGCTCGGCTTTAGCCCCAGCGGCGCCGCGCCGCAACATGCCGAAGCGGGCGTTCTGCCGGTGGCGCGTCGGCCTCCAGGCCGACGCGCCGGGGCTTGCTGTCGGGACGCAGGAAAGAGCGCTCGGTCCCAGGGGGCGTCTCAACGGGCGGCGTTCATGTCGGCGAGGGTCGGCGGGTCGGAGCCGCGGCGGGAGCAGGTGATCGCGGAGGCGCGGGCGGCGAAGTTTAGCCAGTCGGCGAGCTTTTCGCGGGTGGGGGCGGGCGCCCCGGCGCCGAGCGCGCCGTCGCGGTCCATGGCGAACAGCAGCGACGACATGAAGCTGTCGCCGGCGCCGACGGTGTCGACGACATTGACCTTGATCGGGGCGATCTCGCAGCCGCTCGCGGCCGAGATAGGCGATCGCGCCCTTCGCGCCGAGGGTGGCGACGACGAATTTCGGGCCCGCGCGCCGCCCAGGCCGTCGAGCGTGTCCTCGACGCCGCGGCCGGGATAGAGCCATTCGAGGTCCTCCTCGCTCGCCTTGACGAGGCTCGCCAGCGCCGCCTGCCGCTCGGCCAGGCTGACGACGGCGTCGCGGTCGGGCGTGACCAGCGGGCGAATGTTGGGATCGAAGCTGATCGAGGCGTGCGGTCTGCGCGCGGGCGAGCGCCTCGACGACGGTCGCGCCGTGGCGCGGGTCGAGCGCGGCGATCGAGCCGACGTGCAGATGCCGCGCGCCGGCCGGCCAGATCGGCGGGAACGGCCAGAGGCCGTCGAAGGGGGTCGCGTCGAGATAGAAGGCGTAGCGCGAGCCGGTCTGCGCGGTGCCGCGCATGACGAAGGCGAGCGTCGAGGGGCGAGGGTCGCGCGCGACGAACGAGAGATCGACGTCGTCGCGCAGCAGCGCCGCGGCCATCGCCTCGCCGTTGGCGTCGGCGGAGAGGCGGGAGACGAACGAGGCCTTGCCGCCGAGCCGCGCCAGGCCGATCGCGACGTTATAGGGCGAGCCGCCGAGGACGGCGTCGTAGCGGCCGTCGCTGTCCGGCGTCGGGAATGAGATCGATCAGCGCCTCGCCCGAAATCAGGATCATGCGTGCCCCCTCCTCGCGCTTGATCTTTAATGCTAATTCTCAGCGACAGGAAGAGCGGGCGGTCGGGGACGGGCGCGGCGTGAAATGGGCGGTTTTCGATGCGCAATCCACGCCGAACGACGACTCTTGCGGCGCTTCCTGCGCTCCCGTTTCAAACGTTTGCGGCGAAGAAACGCGCCAGAGGCGCGTAATGCACGGGGGATATCAAGGCCTTGCGGGCGAAAATGCGTGCGCTTTTGCCGCCTAACTTTGTCAAACCCCGTGCAGAACCCATACAGGCCGTGCGGATTGAGGCGGAAAATGGATGCGAGAACGGCGGACGGCCGCATTTGGCATCCGGTCGCCGAGGGACCGGCCGCAATGCTTTACATCGACTCGATGGCGTGACACGATACATTGTCGGGATCACGATATATTTCATCAGAACAAGTAAATACGGGGAGAGTTATGCCTTCTGGCCCACAAAGCCTGACTGGTGTTTTCAACATTGAGCAAACGACGCGATATTCTGATGACGTGATCGTCGATGACGCGGTATTTTACGTCGCCGCAGCGGCTATCCTTGGCTTCGGCGGTAACGACTTCGATCAGTTCATCGACTTTTGATGGGCCCGGGACGATACGGATCCTTGGCGAAGCGACCCTGACCGGGGTCGATGTCGACGACGACGCGACTTTCGCAAACGGCGGCTCGGTGGTTCAAAGCGGCATCGTAAACGACGGATCGCTCATCAGGAATTTAACGACGTGGAGTGTCGACGCCGGCGCCGAGATCGCGGGGGCGGACCCCGCCGCCCAGTTCGTCAATTTCGGCGCTTTCGACGCCCTCGGCGCGCCGACCGATACAAACCTCATTTCGACGAACTTCCTCGATTACGGGACTCTCGACTACGCGGGGACACTCGAATTCTCGGGGCCGAATACGCTCATCAATGTTGGCGGTCTTCCTCTGGGTCTCGCCGACGCTGGGACTAGGATAATGGCTATAAACGGAGGAAATCGCTCGCTTTCTCTGGGAGACTTTTCCGGCGGAGGGAGGCGGCGGCGGCCACTTTGGCGGCGGCGGCGGCGGCGGCCAGTTCATCGGCGGCGTGAACAGCGTCCTCACCGTGTCCGGCGCGGAAACACAGGTCCGCTTTTTGTACGACTCCGCGAGCATGTACGGCGCTTTCAGCTTCCGCGCACTGGACGTGACGGATGGCGCGACGATATTCATCGGCGCCGGCGCGCAGGTCGGATTCGTAAACCTGGTGGGGTCGACGATCGCTGGCGTCATTCGCGGTCCAGGCGATCTTTCGGCTTCCGGCGACACTATCGCGTTTGCCTCGGGCGCCCGGCGTGCTCGTCTCCGCCGATGTCGGCGAAGCCGACGTGAGCGGCCGAGTTGTCGCCGGATCGGCGAGCCAGCCGTTCATCGTCGAGGACGTGGAGCTCGACGCCGGAAGGCTGGTTCTCTCGGGCGGCGAAATCAGCGGTCAAATCGGGGGCCAGGGGCAAGTCGTCAACGACGGGGTTTTGCAACTATTCGGATGGAGCCCCGACGGCGCCCTCGACGACAGTGTCGCCCTCGTCAACAACCAAGACCTTTTGATCGGCGGCGCCGCGGACCAGAACGACATCACGATGAGCGCCGGGGATACGATCGTCAACAACGCGGGCGCCCATATGGTTTGGGAGACCGACTTCCTCTTCAAACTCACAGGCGGAACGATCGTCAACGACGGCTCGATCGAAATGCGTTCGATGGCGGCGCCGCCGGATGTTCCCAGCTACGGAGTCGCTGATATTTCCTCCACGGTGCAAAACAATGGCGACATCGCGTCGGGGGCAGGCATAGAGTTCGATAACGCCGTCGCGGGAACGGGAGAGGACCGCATCACCAACGTAGACTTGCAGGGGACGCTGTTGTCCGGCGTGCAAGGTCCAGGATTCACTTTCGACGGCGCAGTTGGCGCGGGCCAATCGATAGTCTTTACCGACGCCGATCAGACACTTACCCTCAACGACGTCTCGGCGTTCGAGGGCGAGGTGCGTAGCTTCGCCGCGACGGGTAGCGGCGACGCCATCGTCGTCGACACGAGCGCCTGGATGTTCACCGGGTTCTCGGAGAACGCGGACAATTCCGCGGGAACCCTCAACTTTGCCAACAACGGCGCCAACATCGGGGTGACGCTGACAGGCGTTTACAGCGCGTCGGGCTTTGCAGCCGTTGTCTCCGGCCAGACAACAACCATCACCTATACGCCGCCCGCTTAAACGCACGATCGTCGCCCGCCGCCAATCGCCGGCCTGAAGCTTGCTCTTTCGCCAACTCGCGGGAGCGGCACGGAATTCGCCGGCGTATTGGGGCTGCAAATCGGGGCGTTTTGAGAATGTCCGCGAAGGCGTCGACCACGGCTTCATGGCGGGGTTAGGCGGCGCTACGATGATCGGAAATGTTTGACGGCTCCATAGTCTGTTTCACGGAAAGCCCGATCTCACCGGCCGCGAAACCAAAGCCGACCTGATGCGTTCTCCTTCGAATATCGGAAGGAGATGCGGCTATGGAAACTCAACACACCGAAACCGTAGTTGATAAGGCGGTCAACTTCGTGAAGGACGTTCTCGGCATTCAGCACGACGATGCGCCGGAGGTGGTGGCCAAGCCTGAGTACCAAGATACCAAATCCGAGGTCGCCGCGGAGAATGCGATGCGAATTGACCCCAATTCCTACAGGATGCAGAGCCTCGAACAACTCAACGCGGCAGAAGCTGATGCCAGGCCCGCACCAGAGTCGGATACCGAGCGCTTGCGCCGGGAGGTGGATGAGTTCCCTCGCAAGATGAGCGCGTTAGAGCTAAACGCGGCGAACGCGCGTGCGGAGGAGAATGGCTGAGGCGAAAAGCGCCATTTCGATGGATGGGCCGCCGCTACAGGCGGCCTTTTTTATGAGATCTCGGGGTTGCGGTAACTTGAGGCCAAGAGCGGGCTGGGCGCCCGCGATCCTAGAACGGCCGCTGGGACCGCGGACGTCTCGTCCGCTCTTTGCCGCATCCACGACTGCGTTTCTTGACGCCGACCCCGCCTCGGGCGACGCTTGCCCATGTCCCGCCGCCAGCCGCCGTTCGAGATCACCACGGACCTGCTGCTGCGCGCCTACGCCATCGGCCTGTTCCCGATGGCGGAGGACCGCGACAGCGCGCGTGTTGCAATGGGTCGAGCCGGAGCGGCGCGGTGTGTTCCCGCTTGACCAGCTCATCATCTCCAAGAGCCTCGCCAAAACGGTCCGCGCCGATCGCTACCAAGTCACCGCAGACCGAGCCTTCCGCGAGGTCATGCAGGCCTGCGCGGCGCGCGAGAAGACCTGGATCAACGCGGAGATCCTGAAACTCTACGGCGACCTGCACGCGCAAGGCTATGCACATTCCATCGAAGCGTGGGCCAGACGGCGAACTCGTCGGCGGCCTCTATGGCGTCAGCCTCGGCGCCGCCTTCTTCGGCGAGAGCATGTTTTCACGCGCGCGCGACGCCTCAAAGGTCGCGCTCGTGCATCTGGTCGCGCGCCTAAGACTCGGCGGCTTCCGGCTGCTCGACACGCAGTTCCTCACCGACTCATCTCGCAACCCTCGGCGCGGTCGAGATCAGCCGCGCCGAATACCGCCGCCGGCTCGCCGCCGCGCTCGCCGGCGTCGGCGACTTCGCGGCTTTCCCGCCGAACGCCGCCGATGCCGGGCGCGCAGGCGCTCGACTTGGCGCGCGGCGCGGCATAGGACTTGCGATATTCGGCCCGCAGCAGGGCAGGGAGATTGGATGGCGGCGTTCGACGAAATGGGGCTGGAAACGCTGAGCCGCCGCGGCGGGTCTACGCCGGCGTCGCGCGCTGGCTGGAGCAGAGCCCGCCGGAATTGCTCGCCTCGCGCCGCGCCCAGGCGGAACTGATGTTCCGCCGCATCGGCATCACCTTCGGCGTCTACGGCGACAAGGAGGCGGCGGAGCGGCTGATCCCGTTCGACATCGTGCCGCGCGCTGCTGTCGCGCGCCGAATGGACGCAAGCTGGAGGCGGGGCTGGTCCAGCGCGTCACCGCGCTCAACCTGTTCCTCAAGGACGTCTACGGCGCGCGCGCGATCCTCAAGGAGAACATCGTCCCCGAGGAGCTGATCCTGCGCAATCCGCACTACCGGCCGGAGATGATCGGCCATCGCGCGCCGCACGACATCTGGGTGCATATCGGCGGCATCGACATCGTGCGCGTCGACGACGAGGATTTCTACGTGCTGGAGGACAACGCGCGCACGCCGTCGGGCGTCTCCTACATGCTGGAGAACCGCGAGGTGACGATGCGGCTGATGCCGGATCTGTTCGCCGAGCATCGCGTCGCGCCGGTCGACGACTATCCCGACCATCTGCTGGCGACGCTGGCCTCGGTCGCGCCGCATCCCGACGTCGGCTGCGCCGACCATCGTCGTGCTGACGCCGGGGCCGTTCAACTCCGCCTATTACGAGCACTCGTTCCTCGCCGACAAACTCGGCGTCGAACTGGTCGAGGGGCGCGATCTGTTCGTCGACAACGACGTCGTGTTCATGCGCACGACGCTCGGGCCGAAGCGGGTCGACGTGATCTATCGCCGCGTCGACGACGAGTTCCTCGATCCGCTGGTGTTCAACCCGCATTCGGTGCTCGGCGTGCCCGGCCTGATCGGCGCCTATTTGGCGGGCAATGTGACCATCGCCAATGCAGTCGGCACCGGCGTCGCCGACGACAAGGCGATCTACAGCTACGTGCCCGACCTCATCAAATTCTACCTCGGCGAGGAGCCGAAGCTGCAAGAACATCCCGACCTATCGCTGCCGCGAGCCGGACGCGCTCAAATACGTGCTGGAGCGGCTCGACCAGCTCGTGGTCAAGGAGGTCAACGGCTCCGGCGGCTACGGCATGCTGGTCGGCCCGCACGCGAGCGCAGGCGCAGCGCGAAATGTTCGCCGCCAAGCTGAAGGCCGATCCCGACCAACTATATCGCCCAGCCGACGCTTGGCGCTCTCGACCTGCCCGGCCTCGTTCGACGGCGGCGTTTCGCCGCGCCATGTCGATCTGCGGCCGTTCGTGCTGTCGGGCGCGAAGGGGGTGAAGATCGTGCCGGGCGGGCTGACGCGGGTGGCGCTGACCAAGGGCTCGCTGGTGGTCAATTCGAGCCAGGGCGGCGGCACCAAGGATACCTGGGTCGTCGACGACGAGGACGCTTGATGCTCGCGCGCACAGCCGACAACCTGTTCTGGCTCGCCCGCTACATGGAGCGCGCCGATTTCATCGCCCGCATGATCGAGGCGACGCTGCGCCTCGAATATTTGCCGCGCGGCGGGATCGCTGCATCTGGCGGCGAATGGGAGAGCGCGCTGGAGGCGGCGGGCGCGCATGAGAGCTACGCCAAGGCGCACGGCGAGGTGACCGAGAATCGCGCGCTCGACTATCTGACCTTCGATCGCGACAATTCCTCCTCGATCTGCAATTGCCTGGAGAACGCGCGCGCCAACGGCCGCGCGGTGCGCACCGCGCTGACGGTCGAGACCTGGACGGCGATCAACGACGCCTGGCTTGAAGTTGAAGCGCTTCGAGGCGACGCGCCGGGCAACCAAGGAGCTCGATCGCGAGGCGCTGACGCGCTTCCTCGAATATGTGAAGAAGGCTTCGCTCGACTTCGACGGCTCGTGCTACCGCACGATGCTGCGCAACGATGGCTATTGGTTCAACCGGGTCGGGCTGTTCCTGGAGCGCGCCGACAACACGGCGCGGTTGCTCGACGTCAAATACAATCTGCTGCTGCCGCCCAACGAAGAGATTGGCGGGCCGCTCGACTATTTTCAGTGGGTGGCGATCTTGCGGGCGGTTTCCGCCGCGACCGCTTATCACTGGGTCTATCGCGACCGGGTGAAACCCTGGCTGATCGCGGATTTGTTGATCCTGAAGCCGGCGATGCCGCGCTCGCTGATCTATTGCTATGACGCGCTTGATCGCGCGTTAGAGGATCTTGCCCGCGGCAACGGGCGCACGGCTCGGCGCAGCGGCAGGCGCGGGACATGTTGTCGAAGCTGGAGCGGGCGAGCATGACCGAGATTTTCCAGAGCGGCCTGCATGAGTTCGTCACCGGCTTCATCGACGAGAACGGGCGGCTCGCCGACGCCATCTCGGAGCAATATTTGTTTGTTTGAGGGGGTTCATGCGCATCCGGGTGACCCATGAGACGAGCTTCGCCTTCTCCGGGCCGGCGCGCGCGCTTCATCTGACGCTGCGCATGACGCCGCGCAGTTTCGAATCGCAATATGTGCTGAGATGGCGGGTCGGCTGCGATATCGACGCGAGCCTGCGGCCGAGCGAGGATGCGTTCGGCTCGGTGGTGCATACGTCTGAGCTGGCACAAGCCGGTCGAGCGCTTGACCGCCTCGGCGGTCGGCGAGGTTGAGACCAACGACGCGGTCGGCGTGGTGCGCGGGGCGGTGGAGACCTTGCCGCCGACGATGTTTTTGCGCGCCAGTCCGCTCGCACAGGCGAACAAGGCGATGAAGCAGTTCGCCGAGGAAGCGGGGGAGGGGGCGAGCGATCCGCTGGATCGGCTGCATCGGCTGATGGAGGCCCTGCACAAGGAGATCGCCTACGCGCCGGGGTTTGGCGGCGAGGCGCCGGCGTCGGAGATTTTCGCGCTGAAGAAGGGGGGCGCGGCGGATTTCGCGCATGTGTTCGTGGCGTGCGCGCGGTTGGCCGAGATCCCTGCGCGCGTGGTGACAGGCTATCGGGTCGCGGATGCGGCCGAGGCGGACGGAGATGTTTGCTTGGGCGCGAGGCGCTTACGCCGGGGCTCGGGTGGGTGGCGTTCGACGCCGTTCACAATCTCTGCGCCAACGACGAGTATGTGCGGGTGGCGGTTGGGCTCGACGCGAAGGACGCGGCGCCGTTCCGGATCTGGCACAATGCGGGGGAGACCGCGGTGACGGCGAGGTTGAGGGTGGAGCAAGCCGCCACGCAGGGGCAGAGTTAGCGCCGCGCGTGGGACCGCGCTCTTTGCTGCTGCTCAACTGCGCCTCGGAGCGTCGGCCTCCAGGCCGACGTCGTCGCGGCCTCGTCGGCCTGGAGGCCGACGCTCCACGGGCTGGTTGACCCTGCAACCCAAGGACGGGCGGGACGCCCGTGGTCCCAGGGGCAGGCAAGGCGCCAGCAGGACCGGTAAAGTTAAAATACAAAAAGCTGCGTTTCCTTTATCTTTCGCGGTGAGACCTCTTCGACCCGCTTGCAATACTGCGGTTACCAAAGCTCAGCATAACCACGCATTCACGAAAAATAACTTCGGTCCCCGCAGGGCGCATGCGAGTTAACGTCGTGCAGTCCGGTCAGGGCTTTAGCGCGACATGCGGGCTTTCGCCCGCCCGCCAGCGGGAAGGCAGGCGCCGCGCTTGTATTCGCTTGCGAACGCTGCTTTAGCCCGAACGGGACTTCGCCGGCGAAAGGAGGGTGCATTTCATGGCCAGCTTGCGGCGAGCGACGTCCAATATCGCCGCCCAGGTCGTCAGCCTCGCCGCGGCGGTGATCGACCGGATCGTGCTGGTCGGACTGCTGCTCCGCGCATGGGGCGCCGACACTTTCGCCGATTACGCCATCGTGCAGTCATGGGCCGCGCTGCTGCTGACGGTAGAGCTCGGCGCGCAGATCTATTTCCAGAACGAAGAACAGAGCGCCTATGTCGCAGGCGACAAAGCGCGGTTTCGTCGCATCGCCGGCACGCACCTCGGCATGTCCTTGGTTGTAGTGGCGACGCTGACCGTACTTTTCACAGCGTTGGTCGCCTCCGGCGGCGCGGACCGCGCGGTGCACCTGCCTAATCTCGACCTGTCGAGCGCGCGCCTGATGCTTTGGCTGATTGGGATCGGCAATCTGCTCTCGGTGTTGAGAGCCCCGGCCAGCGCAGTGTTCTCGTCGAGCGGCGACTTCGCCTATGTCACGCTGGTCTCCGCGGGCGCTTCGATGATCAACACCCTGGCTGCTTTCGCCGCTGTCAGCCTGGGGGCGGGTCCGGTTCTGGTCGCCGCGCTGTTCTTCACGATCTACGGCATCGGGTCAGCGGTGTTCTTCCATCTCGACGTGCGCGTGCGGCGGCGCGAGTGGGCCGCATTGCCGGCGTTGCCCACGGGCGCGGAATTTTCGCGCATGTTCAGCCACGTGAAATGGTTCGCGCTGCAGATGATCGCGCCAACCGTCTGGCTGCAGACGCCGATCATCGTGTTCGACGCCTGGGGTGTGGCGGGGGTTCAGATCACCGCGTTCCTGTTGATGCGCACGATGGTCAATCAGATCCGACAGTCGTTCCAATTCGCGGCGGTCGGCGCCGGGCTGGAGATCGCCACCTATTCGCACAGCGGCGATTTCGCGCGCGCCTGGGCGATCACCGGGCAGGTCGGGCGGATGACCACTGTCATGAGCGGCGCCTTCGTTGGCGGTATCCTCTCGTTTGGACCGATGGTGACCTACTATTGGACCGGCAGCGCGCATCTCTACGATCCGAAAATCGCGGTCGCCATGCTGGCGCCGCTGTTGGCGGTGGCGCCGTTGCAGCAGCCGATGGCGCTGCTGCAATACGCCAACCGTTCGCGCGAGATTGGTCTACTGCGGCTGGCGCTGATCGTGTTGGGGCCGCTTGGCTGCGTGCTGGGGGAGATGATTGCAGGGCCGACAGGCCTGGTGTTCGGGCTCGGGGTCGCGGAAATTATCGCTTATGGCGCGCTGGTGCCGCGGCTTTCGACGATGTCGATGCTGCCGGGGTTCTTTGGCTATCTGCTGCGGACGTTGGCGATCGGGCTGGTGGCGGCGGCGATCTGCACGGCTACCGGGCTGGCGCTCGAAGCCTACGTTCGGCCGGCGACGCTGCCGTTGTTCCTGGCGGAAGTCGCGGTCTGGGGCTGTGTCGTCGTGCTGCCTCTGGTCTACGCGGCGCTGCCGAATGGGCTGAAGCGCGCGGCGCGCGCGCGTCTCGTGCCGGCGCTGCGCGCGGGCTTTCGCTGACGATGCTGTTTGTTCTCTCGAAGATCGGCTGGCTGTTCGCCGCGCCGAGCCGGGTGCTGTTGCTCGTGGCGCTTGTCGGCGCGGCGATGGGCAGACGCGGGCGTGTGATTGTCGCCGCGGCGCTGGTCGTGATCACCGTGGTCTCGGTTATCCCTGTTGGCGGCCTCGCGCTGGCGCGGTTGGAGGCAACCTTCCCGCCGCTCGTCGCTCCGCCGCATATTGACGGGGTGCTGGTGATCGGCGGCGCGCTCGATGCAAGGGACTTCGACGCGCATCAAGGCTCCGGCTTCAATCCGGCGATCGGCCGGCTGTTTGAAGCGGCGCGGCTTGCTAAGGCCTATCCGCAAGCGCGCGTGCTCGACATCGGCGGCCCGACGCCGGCGGACGGGCGCGCCGAGGCGGATGCCGCGGCCGATGTGCTGACGGCGCTGGGCGTGGCGCGCGAGCGCATCGAAATCGAGCGAGCGTCGCGCAACACTTACGAGAACGCGATCGACGCGGCGGCGATCGCCAAGCCGAAAGCGGGCGAGGTTTGGGTGCTGGTGACGTCGGCGTTCCACATGCCCCGCGCGGTCGGGTGCTTTCGCGTCGCGGGGTTTGCAGTTGTCGCCGATCCCATCGATTACCGCTGGCTTGGTGAGGAGGGTCTTGGCTTCGATCCGGTCGGCGGCTTGGAGGCGCTGGACCTCGCCGTGCACGAGTATGTGGGGCTGGCGAGCTATCGGCTGATGGGCCGAACCGACGCGCTCTGGCCGGGGCCGTAGCAGGCGGTTTCAGATCAAGTTGAAACGTTCGTTGTCATCCCCGCGAAAGCGGGGATCCAGAGGCTGCAGCACGTCGTGTGGCCAACACATTGAAGCGCACGTCGTGTAGCCCCTGGATCCCCGCTTTCGCGGGGATGACCGGATGGCGTGCGCGATTCAATCTGATCGAAAATGGCTCTGGATCGACTGAAATATCGGGTCATTCCCGCGAAAGCGGGAATTCCAGGGGCTGCTTGGCCGACGAGTTCCGTTGGGCGCCGCGCAGGCGCGCATGCTGGTTGTTATCGCTTCAGCCGGCGCTCTCGCCTATGTCGTTGGCAACTACGGAGCGCACGTCGTGGCCCACTGGATTCCCGCTTTCGCGGGAATGACATAGACAGCATCTTGCCGATGCATTCGTTGGTCAAGCGCAGGCCCGTTAGTTGTTCAACGCGTCGTAGAGGTCGTTCCAAGCCGGATTTTGGCGCTCAATCAGCTCCAGCTTCCAACGTCGCTCCCAACCTTTGAGCTGCTTCTCACGCCGGATCGCTTCTTGTATGTCCGAGTAACTTTCACACCAGACCAACTTGTTGACGTGGTGTTTCGATGCGAACTGCGAGCCCCGCCCAGTCCGATGTTCCCAGGCACGTCGCGCAAGATCGTTGGTCACGCCGACATAAAGCGTGCCGTTGCGCTGGCTTGCCATCATATAAACCCAATAAGCGCGCTCGGACATAACGAGTTGCTTATCACGAAATGTGGGCATGGCCCAAAAGTCATTCCCGCGAAAGCGGAAATCCAGGGCCGCTTGGTCGACGACTTCCGCTGGGCGCTGCGCACGCTGGCTTACCCTTCAAGCGACGCTCTCGCCTATGTCGTTGTCAACTTCGGACCGCACGTCGTGGCCCACTGGATTCCCGCTTTCGCGGGAATGACAAGTAAGCCTCACGTCCAAAAATCGCCGAGCGCGGCGTCGAAGCGCGCGGCGAAGGCGGAGAAGCTGAATTCGGCGCGCCATCGCGCTTGGCCGGCGGCGCCGAAACTTGCCGCGAGATCCCGATCTCTCAGCAGCGTGACCAGCGTCTCGACCAACCGCTCCTTATGTTCGCGATCAACCGTGTAGCCGGTGACGCCGTCGACATTCACTTCGGCCCCCGCATCGGCCTGCGACGCCAGCACGGGCACCCCGCGGCGCATGGCCTCGATGAATACCAAGCCAAATCCCTCGGTGAGGCTCGGCATAGCGAAGACGCTCGTCCGCGCCCAGATCGCGTCGATCTCGTGTTCAGGCACAAACCCCGCAACCTCGATCGACGCGGCTGCCGAGGATGCCCGCGCAAGCTCGCGCGCGGCGTCGAGAGCCGGGCCACGCCCGACTAGCAGAAGCCGCGCCTCCGGCACAGCCGCGACCACCTTTGGCCAGATCGAAATGAGCTGGCCTTGCCCCTTCGGCAGGCCCGTCTCCAGCCGGCCCAGCAGCAACACCGTGGGTGGCCCAACTTCCGGCGCGCGCGCAGCGAGCTCGTCGTTGTAAGCGCCGAGCCGGCAAATCCGCACGTCGCGAAGTTTTCCTAGCGTCGGCTCGGCCCGCGCCCGCGTGTACGCGCTGTTGACCAGCACGACATCGGCCCGCTCAAGCGCGGCGCGGCGGTCGGCGCGCACGTCGTCCCAAACCTCGATGCCGTGCGCCCAAACCGCGTAGGGTCGGCGCGGAAACAGCAGCCGCGCCGAGCGCGCCGTGCCGGCGAAATCGTAGAGAAAACGCGAAGGCGCAAGGCTCGCCGCCTCGAGCCCCAACAGGAACCGCGCACGCGCCCCCTGATACGCCCGGACCGGCGCGCCTTCGATCGCAAAGTCCTGGCTCTCCATGCAGGCGAGCGCAGCTGTCGGGCCGCCGAGCGCAAGCGCCTTCGTCGTCACCCGCGCGACTTCCGCAATGCCGCCGTTGCCGGGTCGAAGGTATTGCGCCGCCACCCGGACGGCGATGCGTTCGCTCACCGCTTCGCCAAAGCTCCGGCGGCGAGCATTCTCGGCTCCGGCCCCTCGGCGAGCCGCGCCTGATAGACGCGATAATTTTCCATCACGCGCTCGACATAGTCGCGCGTCTCGTCGAAGGGGATGCGCTCGATCCAATCAACCAGATCGGCGCCGTTGCGCGGATCGCCATAGGCCGCGACCCATTGGGCGACGCGCCCCGCCCCCGCATTGTAGGCGGCGGCGGCCATTTCCAGCGAACCGCCCTCGGCCGCGATGAGTTGGCCGAGGTAAACCGCGCCAAGCTGCATGTTATAGGCGGGATCGCCGATAAGGCGACCGTAGTCGTAGGGGATGCCGGCTTTGCGCGCGGTGTCCGCCGCGGTGTAAGGCATGATCTGCATCAGCCCTTTCGCGCCGACGCCGGAGGAAGCGCGCGGCAGAAATTCGCTTTCCTGACGCGCCACCGCCATCACCTGATCGAGGCTCGCCGAACCGTTGAGCGGTTCGTAGTTGGGCAAGCCGAAGATCGGAAAGGCGACGGCGTCGAGCGGGAAACCGCGTTCGGTGGCGATCTTGCCGAACACGACGTTGGTTGCGGCGCTGGCGCGGCTGCGCAGCACATCCGACAACGCCGCCAGCTGCGCGCCGTCCGTCCAGACCCGTGCTGCGGCGAAAGCGACCGGTTGGACGAAATCATCGAGCCCCGCCGCCAGATAAAGCTCCAGGACCCGCGTCGCTTCCGCGCGCGCTTCGCCGACTGCGGCGATCGCGGGACGGCGCGGCGTGATTTCCGACGCGCCGAGTTTTTGCGCGGCGAGCTGCCCGTAGAAGGCGATCGGATAAGCGGCCGCTTTGGCGTAGTAGCCGCGCGCTTCCTCCTCTTGCGATAGAGCGTCGGCGGCCCGGCCGCGCCAGTAGTTGGCGCGAGCAATCGAGAGCGGCGTTTCGGCGGCGGCCGCGGCGGCGGCGAAATGCGGCGCCGCGCGCGCGGGATCGTTGAGGAACCTCAGCGCGATCCAACCCGCATGGAACGCGGCGTCGACGCGCGAGGGCGAGGACACAGGAGAGGCTTCGGCGCAGACCGTGTAGGCTTTCTCGTAGGCGCCATGGTCGAGCAGCATGCGGGCGATCATGCGCCGCTCGGTCCACCACTTGTCGCCATCGACGAGTTTGGCGGCGTCCTTTGGCGCGAGGCCGAGCCACGACATCGCTTCGTCGAGACGACCCGACCGCCGAGAATCCTGGACATGGGCGAAGAGATAGCCGGGCTCTGTACGCAAGGCCGGCGGCACGGCCGAGGACGCCCGCGCCGAGAGCGGTCCGCGCGCCGCCTCCAGCCGCGCGCTGGCGAGCGCCAGCACGTCGGGGCCGGCGAGCGCGGCGGCGCGCCAGGCGGCCGCGCCGCGCTCCGCGTAGAGCAGGCGATCGGCCCGCGCGCGGTGGTCGTCGCGGGTCAGCATGCCCATGAATTCGCGGGTGATCGTCGTTTCGGTGGCGAAATCGAGATCGCCATCTCGCCATAGGGCGCTGACGATCTTCTGCGCCGCGTCGCGATCGCCGGCGGCGAGTTTTGCGCGCGCCAGCGCGAGGCGGCCCACGGAGGTCGTCGGCTCAGCCTTGGCAAATGTGGCGAGCGTGTCGGCCGGGCTTGGCTTGCCGGAGAACATCCAGCCCTCGTGCACGCTCTGCATCCAGTCGGCGAGCGGCCAGTCGGGATGAGCTGCGGCAAAGGCGTCGAGCCGCTGCGGCGTGGCGGCGACGCGCAGCGCGATCCAGTCGAGCGCCGCGCGCTGGATGGGGTCGGTGATGGCGGCGGAGGCGGCGTCGCCCTGCGAAAACTGGTTTTTCCGGTAGAAGGCGGCGGCCTCGAGAAAACGCGAAATCTCCGCTGGCGCGAGGCGCGGCGAATCCGGCGCAGCCTCCGGCGTGACCTGGCTCTGCAGGGGTCCCCAAGGGTCGGCCGTGGGCGACGGGAGCGCGCCGGTCGGCATGGCGTCGACAACGGCGGGAGGCTGCACGCGCGGCGTGGGCGGCGAAAGGGGGGAGGCGACGATCGAGGGCGCCGGGACCGCGGCGGCGACGCGCGGCGGTTGGCTTCGGACGCACCAGCAGCCCGCCGACCGCGGCGACCGCGACCAGGACCGCGAGCGTCGGACCAGCGGGCAGGCGCGATGCGGCAAGGCGGCTCGGCGACGCGGACATCCCAATCTCCGCCGCCTGTCTAACACGTTCACGTATCCGAGACGTTAACCATTGCGCCGGGGCGGCGACGGATAACGGGGACACAAAGGACGCGGCGGATGCCTCCCTCCCCCCTTGTGGGGGAGGGCCGGGGAGGGGGGTAGCGGCAAGCTCCGCTCTGTCTGAAGAAACCGTCGTCCCCGTGGAAACAACCCCCCTCCCTAACCCTCCCCCACAAGGGGGGAGGGAATCCGCCGGCAGCCTACTCGCCCCTTTCGCGAGCGCGGAGCGAGGGTCTATGTGTCGGCCCAGAATGGCGCCGAGCGGCGCGCGACACGGATGAGCAGGATATGGAGAAGCGGGCGAAGTTTCACGGCTCGATGCCGGCGCTGGTGACCCCGTTCAAGGACGGCAAATTCGACGAGCCGGCGTTCCGCGCGCTGGTCGACTGGCAGATCAGCTCCGGTTCGCACGGGCTCGTCCCGGTCGGCACCACCGGCGAAAGCCCGACCTTGAGCCACGCCGAGCACCGCCGCGTCGTCGACGTCTGCATCGACGAGGCGCGCGGGCGCGTGCCGGTCATCGCCGGCGCGGGCTCCAACAATACGACCGAGGCGATCGAACTCGCCAAGCATGCGGAGAAGGCCGGCGCCGATGCGGTGCTGGTGGTCACGCCCTATTACAACAAGCCGACGCAGGAAGGACTCTACCAGCATTTCAAGGCCGTGAACGACGCTATCGGCATCCCCATCATCATCTACAATATTCCGCCCCGAAGCGTCATCGATATGTCGGTCGACACGATGAAGCGGCTGTCGGAGCTTGAAAACATCGTCGGCGTCAAGGACGCGACCGGCGACGTCGGCCGCGTCTCGAAGCAGCGGCACGCCATGGGGGCCGACTTCATTCAACTTTCAGGCGAGGATATGACCGCGCTGGCGCATATGGCGGCGGGCGGCCACGGCTGCATCTCGGTGTCGGCCAATGTCGCGCCGGCGCATTGCGCCGAGCTGATGGAGGCGGTGTTCAAGGGCGATTACGCGGGCGCGCTGCATCTGCAGGATCGGCTGATCCCCTTGCACGCCGCGATCTTCCTGGAGCCGGGCGTGGCGGGCGTCGAAATATGCGATGAGCCTGGTCGGGCGCGCGCAGAACGAACTGCGGCTGCCGCTGACGCCGGTCTCGGCGAACGTCGAGAGCGCGATCCGCCGCGCGATGGCGCATGCCGGCATCCTGAACGCGTGACGCTTTGGCTGAAAAATCAGATCCGAATTACAAAGTCGCCGCCGACAACCGCCGCGCCCGCTTCGATTACGAAATCGGCGAGGTGATCGAGGCCGGCATCATGCTGACCGGCACGGAGGTCAAATCGCTGCGCGCCGGCAAGGCGACGGTGGCGGAGTCGTATGCGCGGTCGACCGCAACGGCGAGCTGATGCTCTACAACGCCAACATCCCCGAATATTTGCAGGGCAACCGCTTCAACCACGAGCCGAAGCGGCCGCGGAAACTGCTGCTGCACGCGAAGGAGATCGCGAAATTCGCCAAAGGGCGTGGAGCGCGAGGGCATGACGATCGTGCCGCTGCGCATCTATTTCAACGACAAGGGCCGGGCGAAGATCGCGATCGCGCTCGGGCGCGGCAAGAAGCTGCACGATAAGCGCGAGACCGAGAAGGCGCGCGATTGGAACCGGGACAAGGGGCGGTTGCTGCGCGAGCGGGGTTAGCGCCGCGCCTGGGACCGCGGACGAGAGGCCTGCGTCCTTTGATTGGCGCAAAGCTGACGGAGGGTCGGCGTCCACGCCGACCATTTGGTGCGCCACTCGGCCAGCTTACGGATCAACCGCGACGTCGGCCTGGAGGCCGACGCTCCGCATGGCCTGTTTCCGCGGCCGGAAGAGCGCGCGGTCCCAGGGGGGCGCTTCTCACATCGGCGGGACGAGACCGTCCTTACCAATCAACAGAGCAGAAGCGTCCACCGCGCCGTCGGCGCCCTTCGTCCCGCGCGCGATCGCTGCCGCCCCAACCTTCATATCGGCCTTGTCGCCCGGAGCGAAGGTGACGATCGGCGCGTCGGGGGGCAGGCGGATGGTCTGCGAGCCGCCCTTGTAGGACACCGTCAACGTGTCGCCGTTGACGCCGCCGACGCGCGTGTTCAACGCGCCGTTGGTCATGCTGCTCTTGGGCGCGAGGTCGAAGGCGCGGAAACCCTCGCCGGTTCCACGCATGGATTCGGGGAAGACGTGAACTTCGAGCGCTTTCAACTGATCGCCGGTGTCGGGCACCGCCGCCACGCCGATAAAGGCGCCGGGCTTCAAATCCGCCGCCGTGGCGGGCACGATCTCGACGAGGCGTGTATCTGCGGCAAGGTGCACATCGACGGTCTCGCCGGAGCGTGACTTCATCGTCAACGACGCGCCATCGCTGGCGACGGCGGAGATCACGCCGCGGATGACCGCGCGGGGCGCCTCAGCCCATGCGGATGCTGAGGCGAGAATGGCGAACGCCGAGACGTAAATTCTGAGCAAAGGTTTTCTCCGGTTGGAGGCTTCCGAACACAGGAAACCCAGCAGCGCATCTCACAATCGCGCGATGACGCGTAGCGTCGGAGTCCACGCGGACGTTTTTGTGGCCTCGTCGGCGTGGACGCCGACGCTTCCGCGTTAGGCCTCGTCCAAGCCGCCGTTCTTCAGCGCGGCCAGGAAAAACGCGGCGTGTTCGCGCACATGCGTCTCGATTTCGGAGCGCAGGCCGCTGAGGTCTTGCTGGGCGAGGCCCCGCAGTAACATCGGCAGCAGCACCAGTTCCGCGAAGAAGCGGCCGGCTTTCTCGGCTCTGGGATCATCCTGGTCGCCCCACAGCAGGCCGTCGAGCCCTTCAACGAGCAGATGCGTCACCAGCCTCCCGCCACGTTCCCGGCAGAGTTGCAGCAGGTCGCTCGCGAATTTCGGCCGGCGCCGCGACTCGGCGATGGCGAGACGGAGCAGTCCGACGAAATCGTCGCTCAGGCTTTCCTGCACCAGCGCTATGCCGATGTTGGTCAGGCGCTCTTGAACGGTCGCGCCGCTCGGGCGATGCGTCCCCAGCCGAGCATTGCGCGCCGAGATCCGCCGCAGCACTGCCGCTTCGAACAGCGCCTCCTTGTCGGGAAAGCGCGCGTAAATCGTCGGCTTGCCGGCGCGGGCGGTCTCGGCGATCAACTCAATGCTCGCGCCATCGAAGCCGCGTTCGAGAAACACACGCGCCGCCGCATCGAGAATCCGCGCCTCGACTTCGCCCGCGAACTCGATCGGCGGGCGGCCGACGCGCCGGGATGGCGTCTCTACGCGGGCGGTCATCTCTCTCACTCGCCACCTCCTGGGAACCTTGGTTCGCTCATCGCGTCTAACGCAGAGATAGGGGTTTGGGTGGCGCTTGTAAATAGAACGTTACCGTTCCGTTTCGATATTGATTTCGATCCGGCGTTCCCCATTTCCTCATCATCCGAGGACCCCCGCGCGAGGAGCCGTTCTATGTTGGATGCTGAATATTCCGAGAGCGGTTTGGAGGGACATTTCTCGGACGCCCCGATCCCGCGCTACGAGATTACGCCCTCGGGCGCGTCGAAGGAGAGGCTGCTCAGATTGCCGGAGTCGCGGCGCCAAGCGCCCGGCGAGCCGGTAAAGACGCGCGAGCCGTCGACGGAAGAAAAGCCAAAGGCGCCGGAAAAGGACGAAACGAAGGATCGCGAGCCCAAAAAGGCGGAACAGAAGGACAACTCGAAAAACGAGAAGAAAGGCCCGGGCTTCCTACGCCGCCGGCCGCTGCTCTCGCTCGGGCTGGTCTGCCTCGCCGCGCTCGCTGTCGCCGCCGGCTACGTCTGGTGGGAGAACGGCGAACATTTCGAGTCCACCGACGACGCATTCATCGCCGCGCGACAGATCGCGATCGCGCCCCAGATCACCGGCTATGTCACATCCGTGCCGGTCACGGACAACCAGCACCTCGATGCGGGCGACGTGATCGCCAAGATCGATGATCGTAACTACCAAGCCGCGCTCGATCAGGCGAACGCCCAAGTTGCCTCGGCGAAGGCGAGCATCGCCAACGCTGAGGCGCAGACCGACGTGCAGCACGCGCAGATCGAAGCCGGTAAGGCGCAGGTCGATCAGGCCAAGGCGACGCTCGCCTTTGCTCAGCAGCAGGCCTCGCGCTACGGCCAACTCGCCAAGACCGGCAGTGGCTCGATCGAGAACGCCCAGCAATACGTCTCCCAGCAAGGCCAGCAGGAAGCCGCGCTGAAGACGCGCGCAAGCCAACGAACTCGTCGCGGAGCGCCAGCTCGAGGCGCTGAAGGCGCAATTGGCGAGCGCTCAGGCGAGCCTTTCCGTCGCCAACGCGCAGCGCGAACAGGCGCTGCTCAATGTGTCCTATACGACGGTCAGCGCGACGGAGCCGGGCAGGCTGGTCAATCTGAGCGCGGAGCCTGGGGAGTTCGCGCAGCCGGGCACCAGCCTCACCATGTTCGTGCCTGATGAGACTTGGATCGTCGCCAACTTCAAGGAGACGCAGCTCGACCAGATGCGCCCCGGCCAGCCGGTGACCTTCACCATCGACGCCTATCCTGAGCGCGAGCTGACCGGCCGCGTCGCCAGCTTGCAACCGGGATCGGGCACGGCGTTCTCCTTGCTGCCGGCGCAGAACGCGACGGGCAACTACGTGAAGGTCGTGCAACGCGTGCCGGTGAAGATCATCCTCGACAATCCGCCGCCTGACGTCACGCTCGGACCTGGCATGTCGGTCGTACCAACCGTGCGCACCGATCCGCGGCCTTCGATCTGGGAGAAATGGACCGCGGCCGCCGAGCCCTATCAGCGCCGGCTTGAGGGTTATTGGAGGGCGCTGTGAGCCAGGCGGCTGATAAGCCGCGGGTCAACCCGTGGTTGATCGCGCTGGTCGTTGCGCTCGCCGCCTTCATGGAGGTGCTGGATACGACGATCGCCAATGTCGCTCTGCGCTATGTCGCGGGCGGACTCGGCGTCAGCCAGGATCAGGCGTCGTGGGTCGTCACCACTTATTTGGTCTCCAACGCCGTCATCGTCACCGCGACTGGCTATTTCGCCAAGAAGATTGGGCGGAAAAAATTCTTCATTATCTGTCTCGGCCTGTTCACTGTTAGCTCGGTTGGCTGCGGGCTGGCCCCAAATCTGAACACCTTGTTGCTGTTCCGAGTTTTGCAGGGGTTTGCCGGCGGCGGCATGGTGCCGGTCGCACAATCCATTCTCGCCGATTCATTCCCGCCCGAGAAGCGCGGACAAGCCTTCGCGCTGTTCGGCGTTGCTGTCGTCGTCGCCCCGGTCGTCGGCCCGACGCTTGGCGGCTGGATCTCCGACAATTGGTCCTGGCACTGGTGCTTTCTGATCAACGCGCCGGTCGGGCTTTTGGCGATGGGGCTGATCTACGTACTGATCGACGAGAAGACTGATAATATCCCGGTGCGTTTCGATGCGATCGGCTTCACCTTGATCGCGCTGTTCCTCGGCGCGCTGGAGCTGGTGCTCGACCGCGGTCAGGTCGATGATTGGTTTGGTTCACCGATCATCGTCCAGGCGGCGGCTGTCTCAGCGCTGGCGTTCCTGATCATGATTCCTTGGGAGCTCCATAGGAAAGATCCGCTGATCGATCTTCGGTTGATCGCCAGCCGACAGTTCGGCTCCTGCTTCATCGTGATGCTGGCGACTGGCGCCATCCTGCTGGCGACGACCAACTTCATGCCGCAGCTCGTGCAGGAGGATTTTGGTTACACCGCGACCTGGGCGGGCCTTTCGCTGTCGCCGGGCGGCATAGTGTCGGTTTTTGCGATGTTCGGGGTCGGCCAGTTGTCTAGGTTCGTGCAGCCCAAATATCTGATCGCGACCGGCGCCGGGATTTGCGCGGCCTCGATGTATTGGCTGACCGACGTCAATCCGAATCTCGGCTTCTGGTTCTTCGCCGAGACGCGCATGCTGATCGGCCTCGGCCTGCCCCTGATATTCATCCCTATCACGGCGGCGTCCTACGAAGGGTTGAAGAAGAGCCAGACGGACATGGCCTCGGCGTTGCTGAACGCCGCGCGCAACACCGGCGGCTCGATTGGCGTGTCGCTCGCCAGCAACGTGCTGGCGCATCGCGAGCAGTTTCATCAGAGCCGGCTTGTCGAATCCGCGATCCCGTCATCGATCGGCTATCAGGAGTCGGTCAAGCAGGCGACCAACTACTTCGTCAGCATGGGCTCCTCACTGTCGGCGGCGAAGGGGCAGGCGACGGCTTGGGTGGGTCAGCAGGTCGCGGAACAAGCCTCGCTGCTTGCTTACGTCGACGTGTTCTGGACGCTGATGCTGCTGGCGCTGGGGGCGATTCCGTTGGCGCTAATTCTGCGCAAGGTGAAGCTCGGCGGCGCGCCGGCCGCGGCGCATTGAGACCCCGCCCTGGACCGCGCGCGTCTCGCGCGCTCTCGGCCTCGGCTTGGCCGTAAAAAGCGGACGGGACGTCCGCGGTCCCAAGGGCGGCGCTTCACGCGGCGCGGACTTTGCCCTCGACCCCCTCCAGCGCGCCCGGCGTCAGCTCGAAATACAGCAATCGCGCCGTATCCACCGGGCCAGGCATGACGATCTTGCCAGCGGTCGTGCGTCGAAAGCCCATCTTCGCATAGTAGGGCTCATCGCCGACTAGGATCACGAGCTGGCCGCCGGCCGCCCGAGCCGCCTCCAGGGATGCGTTGACCAGCGCTTCCCCAATGCCGCGACTGCGAAACACCGGCTCGACGATCAACGGCCCGAGCAGCAGGGCAGGGCGCTCGCCAATCACAATCGGGGTCATGGCGTTCGCCCCAACCAGCAGCGGTCCGACGCGCGCGACAAAACTCAGTGAGAGGTCGGCCGTCGCAGCCTCGCGCACGCGATAGGCGGTGCGCGCAAAACGGCCGGGGCCGAACACACGCTCGTTAAGGCGCAGGATCGCTTCTTCGTCGCCGGGCGTTTCGGGTTCGAGCGTATAGAGAAAATCGGACATTTCGGCGCCTCTACCACGGCCGCGCGCGCCTCACCACGTCGGCGACAGCGCTTGGCCTCGCAGGATTTCCGCCAACCGCGTCCGCGTCGCGCGCGTGGTGTCTTCAGGCAGTGCGTCGAGCGGGAAAAAGCGGGCGGCGAGGATCTCGCGGTCCGGCTTGCGCTCGCCGGTGATGCGGAAGCGGCGCGTAACGTAGACGGCGACATGATCGCGCGACGACACGTTGATGTTGTGGAACAGCCCATGCAGTTGCAGCGGCGGTTCGACCTCGACCGAGGCCTCCTCCGCCATCTCGCGGATCAGCGCGTGCTCGCAAGTCTCGCCCGGCTCGACGCCGCCGCCGGGAAAGTGCCAGCCCGGGGTGTAGCTGTGCTTGACCAGCAGCACGCGGCCTTGTTCATCGAGCGCCACACCGCGCACGCCGAGCGTCATCGGCCGCATCAGCACGAAGCTTAGATGCGCGATGCGGTCGCGCCAGCGTTTGCGCCGTTTCGGTGGGACTTGGGGCGCGGTCATCGGGGCGCCTGATGTAGCCGCGGTCGTTGACCGCGGTGTTCGTGCGATCGTCTCTTCCCGAAACAGGCGATCACGGAAAGGCCGCGGTCGACGACCGCGGCTACAGGGGCGCCCGGACTTTTGCCCGACTTGCCTATATTCGGGGCGGGACGGTCGAGGATTCGCCGCGCCGTCGCAGCGGGTCTTCGATGGGTTTCAGAATCGCGCATCTCTCAGACCCGCACCTGAGCCCGGCCCCGTTTCCGGGCGGGCGGGAGTTGCGGTTGAAGCAATTCCTCGGCTGGGTCAACTGGAAGCGCGCCCGCGAGCGCATCAACGACATGGAGATGCTGGCCCGGCTGGTCGCTGATCTCCGCGCGCAAAAGCCGGATCACATCGCCATGACCGGCGACGCGGTCAATCTCGGCTTACGCTCAGAATTTGCGCGCGCCGCGGAGTGGATGCGCGGGCTGGGCGCGCCGCGCGACGTGTCGTTCACGCCGGGCAATCATGATGCTTACGTCCACGACGCTCTGGAGCCGCTGGAGCGGACTTTCGAGCCGTGGACGGAGGGATATCGCTTTCCCTATCTGCGGGAGCGCGAAGGGGTGGCTTTGATTGGGTTGAATAGCGGTGTCCCGACGGCGCCGTTCTTCGCCACCGGCCGACTAGGGCGCACGCAACTCGAGCGACTTTGCGAAGATGTTGCGAGAGACGGCGGCGCGCGGCCTTGCTCGCATTGTGATGATCCACCATCCGCCGATGCGCGGCGGCAAAGCGCCGCTTTTGCGGGGCCTCGACGATGCGGGCGCGTTCGAGGCGATCATCTCGGAGTGCGGGGCTGAACTCGTGTTGCACGGGCACACGCACCGCATCATGGCGCACCGTTTGCCGTCGCGGGCGACGCGCAACGCCGCCGGTTTCGTCCCCGTCCTCGGCGCACCCTCGGTTTCCTCGGCCGCGCCCGACGCCGTGCACCGAGCCTGCTATTATTTGATCGATGTCGAACGGGAGGGCGCGCTCTGGCGCACGGCCTGGCGCGCCCGCGGGCTTGTGATGGGCGGCCGCGAGATTGGCGAGCGAGAAGGGCCGGAGACATAAAGCCATCAACTCTGATTGTGTGTCCTGCGCGCGCAAGATGCGGCGATACGCACAAAGGGCTTTGGCGTCGGCGCCTTCGCGCTGATCGTAGAGGCGAAAGATCAAACGGCAGTGTCGTTCTACGAGGCTAACGGTTTTGCGCTGATCCCAACCGAGACAAGGCGGCTGTTCCTGCCCATTGCGACCGCCTTGTCGTTGATGCGGTGACGCCGGTCGGCTTCGCTAGAACGGCGCGTGCCCTACATGCGCTTCCCAAAACGCCCGTCCCCACGCCTCCCATCCCGCCTGCGCGATAAGAAACAGCCCCACACAAAGCGCGATCGAGCCGATCGTCATCAGCACAAAGCCGAAAACATCGCCAGCCACCCGCCAGAAGCGGCGCGGCGGGCGCGGCTCTGGCGGCGCCACCGCCTGCCCATTCGCGTTGCGATGCAATTCGCGCCGGCGCGTCGCGGTCTTGATGTGCTCGCTGACGACGCTGCGGCTGCGCCAGTCCGCCGCGAGCGCCTGCTCCCGCTCCACCAACCTTCGTGCGACGTAATTCGTCACCGCGGCGAGGATGCGGTCCGCGCTCTCGTTCTCGGCGATCAGCACCCGGCCGTGGCGGGTATCCTGGAAGAAGCGGTAGGTTCGCCGATCGTGCGCCAGATCGACAAAGCTGATCATGTCGATGAACAGCCGCGGCCGGTCGCCGTGGGTGACGCCGAGATCGAACAGTTCGACATCCTCGGGCGCCTGGTCGACGATCGGGCGGATCGAGTCCGCCAGCAGCTCCAGGCGCGCGGTCTCGGCCTGGCGCAGGTCCGCCAGCGCTTCCTGCTGGTCGGCGCTGTCGGTGCGCGCTCGGCGCAGGGCGGCGCGCAGGTTGGAGGGTTTGCCCTCCTCGGTGATACGCTCATCCATCGCTACGCTCGTCCGAACGCCCTTGTATTCTCGTCATATACAGATTGCCGAACCGGAGTCTTGCGCCGCGTTTGCCGCAACCCGGCGCCGGGCCTAAAGGGTGTGGAAACCTCTCGAAAGACCCCGCATGACCGCCCGCGACCTTATCGACCTCGCCCCGCCCGTCGCCGAGGCGCTCTCGCAGCAAGCGCCCGGTCGTGGCGCTGGAATCGACGATCATCACCCACGGCATGCCCTATCCGAAGAACCTGGAGACGGCGCTCATGCTGGAGGCCGCCGTCACGGAGCGCGGCGCTATTCCCGCGACGATCGCGGTGATCGAAGGTCGCTTCAAGGTGGGGCTCGATCGCGGCGCGCTGGAGCAGCTTTCGCGGCTTTCCGGCGGCGTCGTGAAGGCGTCGCGACGCGATCTCTCGGCCGTCGTGGCGCGCGGCGGCTCGGCGGCACGACGGTGGCGGCCACCATGTTCATCGCGGAGCTGGCTGGGCTGGAAATCTTCGCTACTGGCGGCATCGGCGGCGTGCATCGCGGGGCGGAGGAGACCTTCGACATCTCCGCCGATCTGGTCGAGCTTTCGCGCACGCGGCTCGCGGTGGTCTGCGCCGGGGCGAAGTCGATCCTCGATATCGCCAAGACGCTGGAATATCTGGAATCGCAGGGCGTCGCGGTCTGCGGCTACCGCTGCGACGAGTTTCCCGCCTTCTACGCGCGCACCAGCGGGTACAAGATCGACCATCGCTTCGATGGGACCCACGATCTGGCGCGGATGATCCGGCTGCAGCGCGAGATCGGGCCGGGCGGCGTGCTGATCGCCAATCCGATCCCGGAAGCGCACGCGCTCGACGCCGACGCGATCGAGAAGCGCATCGGCGAGGCGGTGGCGGAGGCGCGCGCGCGGGGGATCGAGAAGAAGGAGGTGACGCCCTATCTGCTCGGCCGCATCGTCGAGCTGACGGAGGGGCGCAGCCTCGAAGCCAACATGGCGCTGGTGAAGAACAACGCGATCCTGGCGGCCGACGTCGCGGTCGAACTCGCCAAGCTCTGATGCCGCGTATTCTGGTCGTCGGCGACGTCATGATCGACGTCGTCGTGCGGCTCGAAACGGCGATCGCGCGAGGGTCGGATACGCCCGCGAAAATTTTCGAGCATCCCGGCGGCTCAGCTGCGACGCAGGCGGTCTGGCTTGCGCGGGCGGGCGTGGAGGTGGATTTCGTCGGCCGGGTGGGCGCCGCCGACGCGGCGCGGATCGCCGCCGAGCTTCGCGCCGAGGGCGTGACGCCGTGGCTTGCCGCCGATCCCGACCTCCCGACAGGGCGGCTGATTGCGCTGGTCGAGCCGGGCGGCGAGCGATCGTTTCTCACCGACCGCGGCGCCAACGATGCGCTGTCGCCTGAGGATATTCCCGAGGAGGCGCTGGCGGGGGCGGGTTGGGTGCATCTGTCTGGCTACACGTTCCAGCATTCGCGCGCGCGGGCTACCGCGATCGACTTGATGCGGCGGGCGGCGCCAAGGCCGGTCAGCATCGATCCCGGCTCTGCGGCGCCGTTGCGGGAGATGGGGCCAGAGTTTTTCCTGCGCTGGACGCAAGGCGCCGCGCTCGTCTTGCCCAACGCCGACGAGGCCGCGGCGCTGACCGGCACGGATGACCCCGAAGAGCAGGGGGCGCGATTGGGGGCGCATTATCCCCTAGTCGTCATCAAGCGCGGTGCGGCCGGCGCGGTCGCCGTCGCGGGGCGAGCGCGATGGACGGCGCCTGCGCCTACGACTGAGGCGGTGGACACGACTGGCGCCGGCGACGCCTTCGCCGCTGCGTTCCTAGCGGCGCGGTTCGCAGGGGCGCCGATCGAAACTTGCCTTGCTCGCGCCGCCGCCGCGGGGGCGGCGGCGACGACGTTTCGCGGCGGGCGGCCGGCGAGGGGAGAGTAGATGTCTGAGGCTTGAACGTAGCCTATTCAAACAACTTCAAATCGACCGCTTCTCCCATGGCGCGATAGCCTGCATCGTTGGGGTGCAGGTGGTCGCCCACGTCGTAGTCAGCGCGAATCTTTGTCGGGTGCTCCGGATCGCGAACCACGGCGTCGAAGTCGATCACCGCATCGAAATCGCCGTGGCGGATCCACTCGTTCACCGCCTCACGCTTTTTCTCGCCTTCGGGCTGGTAGTAGGCATGGAATACGGTGCCCTCATAAGGCGTGAGCGTCGCGCCATATATCTTCGCGCCGTGACCGTGCACACGCGCGATGATCTGCTTCATGCCCGCGATGATCTGGTCCGCGGTCACGTCCTGCTCCGGAAGCAATGCGTTCGTCGGGTGGCCGATGTCGTTGATTCCCTCCATCAGCACGACCCAGCGGAGCCCGGGGGTCGAGAGCACGTCGCGATCCAGTCGCGCCAAGGCGCTCGGACCAAACAGGTCTTCAGGATGATCGTGCAGGATGCGATTGCCGCTGACGCCGGCGTTCACCACGCCGACCGGCGCGGCGTTCGATCGCGCCGCCAAACGCTCCGCCAACCGGTCGGGCCAGCGGTGGTTGCCGTCGACCTGCGAATGATAGCCGTCGGTGATCGAGTCCCCAAGCGTGACGACGGCCCCTGGTTGACCGGTCGCTTCGACATCCACTTCATCGATGAAGAAGCGCGAGGTCGACGTCTTCGGCGACGCGATCGTGGCGGCGGCCGTGAAGTCTCCGTCGCCGGAGATATAGGTTGTGGCGACCCCGTCGAGATGGATCACGGCCGGCCCGGTCCAGCGCGGCACGAACGTGCTGATCGCAAGGGTTGATAGCGCCGGCAGATCCATTTCGACTGGATCGGACACGACCTCCGCGCCCGGCGCCACCGCCACGCCGGCGCCCCCGCCGAAGGTCAAGGCGTGGTCGCTTGCAGGGTCTATCGCGCCAGCCGCCCCGTCGGCGGCGGGTTTCGCGACGTGGGCGGCTCCGATGACCAGCGGATATTGGCCGGTCGCATTGGAGAAACGGATCCGCACCCTTTTTCCGCCGGCGCTGAGCCGAACGAACTGACGCAAAGTCACGAAGTTGATGTCCTGACCGACGGGAAAAACGTCGCTCGCGCCCCAGGTTCCGATCCAACTATCCGCTTGCGCCGCGGACGCCGCGACACACAGCAGGCTGGCTGCCGCAGAGGCCACAAATAGCCTGAGTTTAGACCTCATGACGTATCCTCCTTGTAGTTCGTTGACTACGGTCGTTCCGGCCGTACGATCCGGTCTATATTTCAAGTTTTCCTGACGCGGACCGGCGGTCCTCATTTCGCGAGGGCCGACGATGGGATTTAGCCACGAGCCGTCATAAGGCGCGCCGCCGAATACGAAACGTTTCACTTCGGATTCGCCAAGGGCAACCCCGGTGCGCGAGGTTATGTCCGGTGAGAGCCTTATGCAAGACGGTGTGGAAGCGCATCGAAGTGGTCCCACTTTTACGGGGACGCCGATCGAAACCTGCCTCGCCGCGCCGCCGCCGCCGGCGCGGCGGCAACGACGTCTTGGCGGTCGGTGAACGCGGCTGGATGCCCATAGAGAGCGATTTTTCCCGCACCCTTAAAAACGAGAAAATGCACCAGAAGGTATTTATATTAAAATGGCGCCCGGATAGCTACGCGACCTTTTCCCTATCGCCGGCTGCATCCCGGTGGAATCCAGGCGATTATTGCAAACATTTCAATCAAATACGCGCTATAGGCTCGGGGATATACGCAATTGTCATTATTTTCGCTGCGTTTAAGGTTATTCGACAAACTTTTGACGGACGTTAGGGCTGCCGTTAACTATCACCGTGTCCCTATCGAAACCTTGTATATTTTTTTAAATATGAGCGGGTCGGATTATTGACGTTTTAAACAGGGTGGGGAATGTTGGGCGCGTCGGGGCCGGCTGGCCGCGGCGGCGCTGCAGCGTTGTCGTAAAAACATTCGCTGGAGGTCAAGTAAGAGAAGCACATGGGCTGATCTGCAGGTCGCTGCAGGCACCGACGGAGTAACTGCGTTGTCTAATATTATATATTCCGAGCTTTTGGCTAATAATCCCGTGCAACGCTCATTGTCTGCGATTAAAAAGGCACATTTTCAGTTACGCAGCTTGAAAACCGCGTCTGTTACCTCCGACTCGCTTGTCTCTCAAATTGCGCTCTGCGATTTAATTCTGTGCGAAATATCCGCCATCCGAACTGCGCTGGCTGAGAGAGTGGGCGGCGTTCAATTCGCCCACGAAGATATTGAAATACCCTTACATTATCTGAATAAAGCAACCTTAAATTGATTGTGCTAAATTTTAATGTTGAGTTTTCGAAAATCGCGTTTGCTGGCCGTTGGAAGAGAAAATACGACTGCGCGGTCTGTTCGCGCGTACAAGCATTTAAGATTGCTGGGTGCTTGAAGGCGGGGTGACCTGAGCGCGGTTGTAACGGCGACGCTCTGTAGACGCGGTCGCCGACCGCGTTCGTTCGATTAAGCGCTAAATTTTGAAATCGATTTCCAAGCCGATCTACCGCGGTCAGCGACCCATATGCGCCAATCTAGTACAAATTTCCTAAAATATTCAATAACTTGTCAGCATGTCATCCCCGCGAAAGCGGGGATCCAGGGGCCACACGACGTGCGCTTCAACGTGTTGGCCACACGAGGTGCGGTAGCCCCTGGATCCCCGCTTTCGCGGGGATGACATCAAACCTTTGAAATAAATCGGCAATCTATAAGTTAGCGCCTATGGGTCAGCGACCGCGGCTACATAGGCGCCGGGAATTTGCAACCAGGCGGCGTTTGCGCAACCCCCGTGTTCTCGCGGCCTCGGCCGGGCCGCAAGCCCTACTCGTTGATTCGGAAATCATCCAAGCTGCGGCCGGCCTCCATGGCGGCTATCACCCACCGGGGTTGCTTTCCGCGACCCGACCACGTCTCGCTTGTCTCCGGATTGCGATATCTCGGCCAGACCTTCGGGTATTTTCGCCGGGCCGCGCGGTTATCAACAGACGGCGGCGGGTTCAACGGTTCGTATGAAGGGGCTCTCGGGTTCAATAACGAAAGACGTTTTTCCAGCTCGCGCTTTTGATCCTTCATACGCTCAAAACAGACCGCGCTGATCACTTCGTGAAGCGCCCAGAGCTCGTCCAATGGCATCGCGTCCAGATCGGATTTCTGCACCAACATCGTTCAGCCTCCTCCCGACGCATCTGCTATTAATATCGCAATAAATGCGGAGACAGCAAGGGGCTTGGTGATCGTATCGTGCTCGCGCTTGCGCAAATCGAATTAATGTCCGTTTTCGTGAGCTCAGATTCGGTACGTAAAACTCTTCTAACGGTGTTGAAATCATTACGTTTAACGAAAAATTTACACTGAAGCCACGCTTGAATTTAATCCCGAAACTTTGAGCCGCTGGCCTCCAGATCAAAGCGCTTTGGACTGCTTCGCGTGCTAGGAATGGCCCTTGAAGTTACTCGGCGTTGCGATCTTCTCCGGATTTATCGGCTTCCCTATTTTCTCTGTGATTTTCGCAGGCCCGATTGCCATTACTGCGCCGAAAGCAAGCCCTGTCGAGTTCGAGGGTGGCCGTAGTTAAGGCCTACTACCTGTTCCCCGGGGAACAACATACAGCGTCAACATTCACGTAATTTCCCCGTCGTTAGCCCCGGAGGATCGTCCCCACGGCTTAGGCTGGATCGATTGTTTCGAGAGTGCGGTCGGCAGTCCCGGTTATTTGCGCGACCCATACGGTTCGATCTCCCATTTGGGAGAGGCGTCTCTGACCTGAGTTTGAAAGGAGTATCCTCGGATTGGGGTGGCTGCGTTTCCGAAAATCAGGCGCTCGAAATCCAACCTGTCAACGGCGACAATGGGAGGACCTGGATATGATCCGCGGCATCACGATACCTCTGTCTGCAATTGGGTTGGCGACACTGCTCGCAGGACCGGCGTACTCAGCAGGCGCTCTGTTGAGTACGCCGAGCAAGGGCAACTATGTCTACGAGACCCACATGCCGTCAGCGGGAGCTGCGGTTGATAAAGCGATGGCCTTCTGCCGCGGGCGTTACGGTGGGGGTTGCAATGTGCTAAAGACCTGGGGCTCCGGCTGTATTGCTGTGGTGCATGCAACTGGAACCGACCATTCCGGATGGGCTGTCTCGGGTAACGCCGACGAATCGGTGAGCCTGGCCATGGGCAACTGCACAAAGTACGGTCAACCCTGTGTTGTCCAAGTCAATAAGTGCGAATGATATCGACTTGTCGATAGCGAAGCCGTGCATCTTCGAGAGATCGAAATAACGGGCAGCGCTGCCCTCGGAGCGTCGGCCTCCAGGCCGACGTCGGGGTTGATACGTAAGTCAGCTGATCTGCGCCCAAAAAGGTCGGCGTGGACGCCGACCCTCCGTTGCAGACCAGGGTTCCACGCAATTGCGGAAGTCTCTAGCTAGCCCGCGCGGTCCCGACAAGATGAGCGTAATGAGACTCCGCAAATAATGCGACCACCTGAATTTCGCTATACTGCTGAATATCAGAATCAGCGCCTAATTCTACAGTAAAAAAGAAGCCGCTTTTCACAGCTTTACTGGATGACATCGCTTTTGCCACATCGTAACGTTCCCCTCTTGGGTCCGAAATGGCGATGAATTGGTTGCGGGAAAACACTGCGAAGCGGTCGGGAATACGATCCCGATTCCGATCGAAAGCCCATCCCTTGCATCTCAAAACGTTGCCAACGAAAAAACATTCATCAAAATATCCCATGATGCCTGATGGCGCTATCATGTCTGAAATAATGGGATATTTTTGATCGCCTACATGCAATATATAATCAGTCATTGCAATTTCTTCGTCGACCTTCCATGCAATCTCGCGATATTCTCCGCCCGCAAATTGCGCAACTACAAACAATTTCCCCGCAAATTCGAGTTCAAGCACTATATTTTCAAAAAAGACCTCGATATTGCATTCGTCAACTGGAATACCCCGCGCGCTGGCTAATATCTTGTGGTCGCGATCCCGCAGAAAGTACAATTCCGGCGTGTCGGCGGCGGCGTCGTGTCTAATGATGATTGCGAGTCGATCCGAAGGTCCGGGAGCGCGCCCATTGGCGAAATTTACATAAGCCCCTTGCCAGGGATGCAAGGCGCCGAAGTGCAACGGCCCCGCTATCGCCAAGGGCTCGTTTGTCTCCGGCAAATTTTCACAAAAAATCGCATGCTCGGTGTAGATCTTTGATATTATCTCCTCTGGGGGATCGACATTTCGTGACCTACAAACAGTACAGAAGTTGTCTAATTTACCCGTGAGCGTTTCTCTGCGCAGATTCATGCTTTCGTCGGTATTCCAAATATTATCGCCATCAAAATTCGCATAGGAGTTCAGAGTTCGGTGGCTATTGCAGCACGGACGAATCGAGCCGTCGGCGCGAATCATCAGACTTTGCCAAGGGATAATGCAGGCTTTGTCCATTTCAACCAACGCTGGCGTGGACTTTGCCCGGCGTGGACAAGAGCGCAGACAGTTCGTTGAAAAGCGGCCCCTCCATCAGGACGCCTGCGCCCTCAGCATAGGCTCTGGCGCGTTGCAGTTCGGCGTAAACACTGGGAATGTCACATTCGTCGAGCCCGAGTCCCGGGTATTCGCCTTTGACAGAGTCTAGCGCGATCATATTGACTCCAAGATTCGTCATTTGCTCTACAAACATAAATATATCGTTCGACGTATGCGGAGTCACGAGCATTTCCACTTTAATTCGCGGGAAATGTTGATTGTACTGATTCTTTACTCTTATAACTGTCCTAAGAGCGTCTAAAACTATGTCATAGTCGTTGCCCGGCTTTGCTCTTTTTCTAATTTTTGCATAAGTTTCCTCGCTGGCGCCATCAATGGAAATCTGCAAGACATCTATTAAATGGCCAACAACAATTTCTCTAGAAATTTCTTCTGATAACCGCGTGCCGTTTGTCGATACAAATATATTTGTCAGTGGATTAATTCTCTTTGCTTCTTTCAATATTTCCATAAGTTCCTTGTTCAAGAACGGCTCACCAAGTCCAAATGCAACTAACACACTTGTCGTCGGCAAAAGCGGCGCGACGATTTTATTAAAGACCTCTAGCGACATGTGTTTGGCGTCGGTCTTTTGCAATCGGAAATTGTCTTGCCCGTGAGCGCACATCACACATTTCTGATTGCAAACCGTCGATATTTCCAAGCGCAGCATTATTGGTCGGTGCTTAACATTCGCATTGCTGGACTGCATTTCAGTTCGCAGCATTTTAAAATTATCGTACATAATGAAATCTCGAACTGCAAAGGCGCGATAAGCAAGCACGCCTTTCTCTGCGAGGGAGCGAAAACTATATTTTTCTCCGACGCCGTCGATTTTTCGTAATTTGATCTGTCCGCTGCCGGTCATCTTGAGCAAGATAGTATACACTCGCCCCTGCGAGTTGCGCAAAGGCGAGAATTCAAAGGATCGCCATCCTCCCTCATAGACGCGGGAAATCTCGACAGAGCTGGAAACCAGGGGTAGCGGCTGTTCCCCGGCCTGCGGCCCAAGCCGGTTCCCTTCGTATAGCTCGAAACACAATCTCCCGTCCCCGGCCCCCGAGCTCGACGAGAACAGAAGTTCGATTCGATATAGGAAACTTTCCAATGAAGTGAAAACTTGCCGAATCTCATCTCCGGATACGCATTCCGGAGTATCGGAGTCACAAGTCTCTTGATGAGCGGCCACAACGTCAAAATTGAACACGCCACACCTCCGACATCTCTAGCTAGGAGTGAAGCCCCAAGATCACGCTGACAAGCTCGGCCTGCCGGTGTGTTCCCGTCTTAGAGAAGATCGACTTCAAATAGAAGCGCGCCGTGCCCACTCCAACTCCCAAAATCAGTGCGGCTTGACCAATGCTTTTACCTTTCGCCAGAAGCAGCGCTATTTCCGTTTCGCGCCGCGAAAGGCCGTAGAGCGCTTCCAGAGTGGACGCCGAGGCCGCGTCGTGGGCTATGCCGGGCGAGATAATCACGATGGCCCTGGCGCGGTGGAAAACGTTGTGAGCGTCACCGGTGATCGGCATCGCCTGCAGCTTGGCCGTTGTCGGAAAGACTTCGCTGCCTAGGTGCACTGTCGTGGGTGGGAGCGCTTCGCGATCTGTGGCTGAAAGGGAAATGTCGATGGCCAAGTCTATTCTGCTTTGAAGCGACTGGGTACGCGCCGTTAGCCGCCCGAAGCGGAGACGTAAGGCGCTTCCAAGGAAATTCGCGCCACATTCATTTTGATCAAGCACTTTGCCTTGCCAATCGAGCAGAAAAGCCGGTTTTGCGATCATTCCCAATGCGAGCAGCATGCCTTGCTCTCGCGCCGCCATTGACGCCTGGCATACGAGGGCGGCAACCTGAAGCGAAGGCAAAGCCTTATTCAGTCGTGCGATATCTTCACGAGTAAAGTGACCTTCCTTTGCGCGGCGGTTGAAAGTGATCGCCACATAGTCCTGCTCATCGCCGACAAGAGGCGCTGCGGCAAACCAAGGCACATCCTGCTTTTCGGCAAACTCTCGGAAGTAGCTGCTCTTGCGTAACTCTTCGCGAGAGAACAGCATATCCTCGCAGAAAAAACCGGCGCCGTTACCGAGATACCATTTGACGCCGCGGTGAGTTCTCTCGTCGACCTTGTACCATCCCTGTTCCATATAGGCGGAAAATGAGTCATCAATTCCTTCTGAGACGGGATTGCAACGACGGCTAAATTTTGGTGTGGCAAGCAACGCGCCGCGCGCATTCATTGCGGTTGCCAAATTATTTAAAGCATTAGGCAATAGGTCTGGCAGTACGGACGCTTCCGTGAAGTTCTGGATGGCTTGCTCGATGGACGTCGTCGAAATATTTTTCATGTTACGGAAACCCTATCCATATCCCGCAGCATTTCAATCGGTGGTCGAGGCGGGGCTTGCCGCGTTCAGGGCGGCGGCGGCGGGTAAGCCAGAAATCCGTCCAGGCCGGCTCAATCAGCGCGCCGCGAGCGCGGGCCGCCGACTGAGCACGCGCCAGACTTCCATTCGGTCCGCGCCTTTCACGCTGATCTCGCCCCTCGATTCGCAGTCGAACTCGTCGCGGACCAAATCATACGTGTGGCGCGTGATCTGAACGGTCCCGCTCTCGCCGTGGGTTTCCATTCGGCTTGCCAGGTTCACCGCGGCGCCCCAGAGATCGTAGATGAACTTCTTCCGGCCGATGACCCCGGCGACCACCGGACCGGAGTTGATGCCGACACGGAACGCCAGTTTGCGGCCGCCGAACGTCTGGGTCGCGACGGCCTCCTGCATGTCGAGCGCCAGCTGGACGAGGGCCACCGCGTGGTCGGGGCGCTCGCGGGGGACACCGGCGGCAACCATGTAGCAGTCGCCGATCGTCTTGATCTTTTCGAGATCATGGCCTTCAACCAAGCCGTCGAAACATTGGAAAACCTCGTTGAGCAGATCAACCAGCGACAAGGGCGTCATCGTCGCCGCCATCGGCGTGAATTCGACGACGTCGGCGAACAGGACGCTCGCCGCCTCGTAATGCGCGGCGATAGTGCCCCGCCCCGCCTTGAGCGCTTCGGAGATTTCCTTAGGCAGGATGTTGAGCAGCAGCGTCTCCGAACGTTCCTGGAAAAAATTGCGCTGCCCGACGAAATAATAGAGCAGCGCAAATACGATCGCGATCACCGTTCCCAAATTGAGCACGAAGAACCAGGTGACGAAGGTCTCCGACAGGCCGCTGGGCGTGAGATGCGGCTGCAGCACGGCGCTCAGGATCAACAGCGCAACGAAGCCCGCGATCCACAGCACGGTCGAGCGCAGATCCTCGATCAGCAGCGAGGTGAGCGGACAGAGCGCCGCCCAGATGATCACCACGCTCGATTGTTTGAACCCGCCGAGGCTCATCATCACGAGCCACGGCAGGATCAGGATCATCAGCAGCTGGGTGAAGCGGTAGAGGCCGAGGTGGCGGGTGAAGGCGAACAACAGCGTGTTGGCTGGGGTCGCCAGCGAGTAGATCGTGGGGACGGCTGCCGCGAGCGGGGCGCCGGCCGCGAGGTAGATTGCGGACCACAGAACCGTCAGCGGAAGGGTCCCCACGCTCAGCATGACGACGAGGCGCCGCTGTAGCGCTGTCTCGCTGCTTTCGCCGGGATCGCCCCCGATGCGTCCGGCAAGGCGCATCAGTGTCTCGATTGCGCGCGACACCCCGAGAAGCCGGGGTCTGCTTTCCTCCAGCTCCATCCGCGACGCCCCCCCAGTACGCCGGCATTTAGGATATGATGTCGCTCAATGACATTGCGTGGCTGACGTCGCAACGGGGACAAGAGGGCGGCCTATGACGGTCAATCGCAACGCGGTGGAACACGACGGCTGGGGACCCCCTCTCCCCGCGCGTCCCACGACGGAGCGCGCTACATCAACAAACCAGCGGGGAGAGGGTTTGGGGTGAGGGGCGCGCTCCTTGGACGCGCGTCTGCAGCCACTGCGCGCCGCGTCAAATAGAAGATTTCAGGCAACGCGTTTTGTGGGCCGTACGTCGTGCGAGAAAAGCGTACGTCCAAGTGGCTCGCCCCTCACCCAAACCTCTCCCCGCTGCCGATCTGATGCAGCGCGATACGTCGTGGGACGCGCGGGGAGAGGGGTCCCCGGCAGTCGTGCTACGCAGTGCGGTCACCACATGCCCGCATCCCCTAGATCTGGAGATAGCGGCGCCGCTGCTCCAATTCCGCGAGAACGCCGGCTGCTCTAAACGCTCGTTCCTATCCTCTCAAAGCCCCAGCTTCCGCGCCTCCGCCCGTAGCGCCGTGCGCCAGCTCCGGCCGCTCCAGCGCGAACGCCAGGTTGGCGGCGAGGAACCCGATCTTCGAGCCGCAATCGTACGTCCGCCCGTCGAAGCGCACGCCGTGAAAAGCCTGCGACTTCGCCAGCGCGATCATGCCGTCGGTGAGCTGGATCTCCCCGCCCGCGCCCTTTTCTTGCCTTCTCCAGGATTGGAAAGATCTCGGGCCCCAGAATGTAGCGGCCGGAGATGATCAGGTTCGACGGCGCGGTCCCCTTCGCCGGCTTCTCCACCATGCCGGTGATCTCGAAATCGCGTCCGAAATCCTTGCCGACCGCGACGATCCCGTATTGATGCGTCTCCTCAGGCGGAACTTCCTCGACGGCGATGATATTGCCGCCGTGCTTCTCATAGGCCTCGACGCATTGCGCGAGGCAGCGGCTGCCGGCCGCGCCGGCCATCGTCACCATATCCGGCAGCAGCACGGCGAATGGCTCGTCGCCGATGATTTCGCGCGCGCACCAGACCGCGTGGCCCAATCCCAGCGGCGCCTGCTGACGGGTGAACGAACAGGCGCCGGCGGCCGGCAGTTCATCGAGCAGCGCCTCGAGCTCCTTGGTCTTGCCGCGCTTGCGCAGTGTCTCCTCGAGCTCGTAGGCGTTGTCGAAATGGTCTTCGATCACCGCCTTGTTGCGGCCAGTGACGAAACACGAAATGCTCGATGCCTGCCGCCTTCGCTTCATCGACGACGTGCTGCAGGATCGGACGATCGACCACCGTCAGCATTTCCTTCGGCACGGCCTTGGTGGCGGGTAGAAAGCGCGTGCCGAGCCCGGCGACGGGCAGCACGGCTTTGCGTATCGGCTTCGGCATGGGGCTTGGTTCTCCGCAACAGCGCCTCTTAGACCCGATTAACCAGCTTCGGCTAGCGTCCGCTTGGGAAGGGTCAGTAAGCCTTGTGCGAGCTTTGGGCTTGCCGCAATTTCGGGAAACCGCCATGTGCGGACAGTGGGGGAAGGGGCAAAGCGCCGCCGGCTGTAGCCGGTCGTTGACCGCGGTCGGCGTGAGATTGTCTTTTCCAAGGCCGCGGTCAACGACCGCGGCTACAGCAGTGGGGCTCTGCGGAGACGAAGCGAATGACCGTGCTTGTGACGGGCGGCGCCGGCTATATCGGCGGCCATATGGTGCTGGGCCTCAAGGACGCCGGCGAGAAGGTCGTCGTCATCGACAATCTGTCGACGGGATTTGCATGGGCGATTCCCGACGGGGTCGAGATGATCGTCGGCGATTTCGGCGACGCCGATCTTGGTTGCGCGGGTCATCGCCGAACACGGCGTCGACGCGATCGCGCATTTCGCCGCCAAGATCGTCGTGCCGGAATCCGTGACCGATCCGCTCGGCTACTATCGCAACAACACCGCCAACGCTCTGACCCTGCTCGAATGCGCGGTGAAGCACGGGATCAAACATTTCATCTTTTCCTCGACCGCCGCGGTCTATGGCGAGACGGGATCGGCGCCGGTCACGGAGACGACGCCGCTCGCGCCGATCTCGCCGTATGGGCGCTCCAAGCTGATGGTCGAGCAGATACTGGAGGACACCGCGCGCGCACACGATCTGCGTTATGTGGCGTTGCGCTATTTCAACGTTGCCGGCGCCGATCCGAAGGGCCGGCTCGGGCAGTCCGCCAAGAACGCGACGCATTTGATCAAGGTCGGCGCGCAGACGGCGTTGGGCCGGCGGACTTCGATGAGCATTTTCGGCGGTCGACTATCCGACCCGAGATGGCACCTGCGAGCGCGACTTCATCCATGTGAGCGATCTCATCGACGCACATCTCGACGCGCTCGCCTACCTACGCAGAGGCGGCGATTGCCTGGTGTGCAACTGCGGCTATGGACATGGCGCGACAGTCAAAGAAGTTATCGACGTGGTCAAGAGGGTCTCGGGCGTCGATTTCCATGTCGAGATCGCGCCGCGCCGCGCCGGCGATCCCGCCGTTATCGTCGCGCGGGCCGAACTTGCCCGCGAGGCGCTCGGCTGGAAGCCGAAACGCGACAATCTCGAGGAGATCGTACGGCAGGCGATCGATTGGGAGCGCCGGCTTCACAACAGGGGGCTGTGAGAGAGGCGCTTTGCCTCGCTCACAGCGAGTGCGCATCACTGTAGCTTGATGGATTTCACCTGCGCCTTCGCCGCGTTGACGCCTTTGTGGCCGAGATAGGCGGCATAGGCCCAGCCGCCCGCCACCGTCCCCGCATAGGAAGCGCCGCCGGTCGCCACAGCAAGGCCAGCGCCCGCCGCCCCCGCCCAACGCCCCTCGACGCTGCGCGTCGCCCGGGCGAAATCCCGCATCAGCGGGCGGAAATCCTTCGCCACGGGGATATTGCCGGAGACCTTCGCCGCGGCGCTATAGACGTCGCCCACATCGTCGCCGATCTTCTTGACGATCTTGCCGACCTTGATCTGCTTGATGTCGTTGACCAGCCGCGACGGATGGGTGACGTCTTTCGCGGCCGAACTCACGACATGCGAGGCGTCCTTGACCAACTTGGCGGGATGCGTGACGGCTTTGCCGACGCTTTTGACGGCGTGGATCGCGTCGCCAAAAATGCTGGCCGAGGCGAGGCTCGGGACGGCGACGGCGGAGACCGCGAGAAGAAGAGCGGCGGACTTGACGAGGGTGGAGAGCTTGGCGTTCATTTCAGTGTGCCCCTGGTTGGTGGGAAACTCGTTCCCGTTTCGACAAGGGCACACTAGGTCTGGCGGCGCGGGCGCGCTGTCACCGAGGTGACAAGGGTTTCCAACCTGAAGCCCGGCTGTAGCCGCGATCTCCAGATCGCGGTGGTCGTGCGATCGTATCTCATTGACCAAAGCATCGATCTCTTGAAGACCGCGGTCTGGAGACCGCGGCTACAAGCGCGTGCGCAGCTTGCAACCTGACCGGCTTGTTTGACCGCCCGACCGGGTTTGACCCCTGTCTCACGTTCGGCGAGTTTCGCCCCCGAATTGCCGCGGAGCTCCGATGCCCCTCACCCTCGATCAACGCCGCGAACGGTTGCGGCAACGCATCGTCGAGCTGGAGGCCTGGCGTATCCGGGCGCGCGCGCAAGTGGGCGGGTGGACGTGCGACGGCGCGCCGGTTGAGGTCGGCGCAGCTTGGCCGGACCGCGAGGGGGTTCGCCGCTTTTCGGCGCAAGCGGAGGCGCCAGAGGCCTGGCCGGTTGAGGAAACGCGGCTTCGCCTGGACCTCGGCGGCGAGAGCCTCGTTACGCTGCGCTATGAAGGCGCGAGCCCCGAGAGCTTCGGGCTCGATCCCTATCACGACGAATTTCCGCTGCTGGCGCGAAAGCTTCGCATCGAGGCGGAGAGCGTCGCGCGCGCGCCTTTCGGTCAGCCCGTCGCCGCGCCGGCGCTGCGGCGCGCCGAACTGGCCTGGATCGACGTCGAGGTCGAGGCGTTGCATCGGCTGCTGACGCAGATCATAGAGGCCGCTGCGACCCTCGGCGGCGCCGAGGTGGTTCCGCATTTGATTGATGCCGGCGAAGCGGCGCTGCGCGCGCTGCGCTGGCCTTCGCGCACGCCGGACTACATCGCGCGGATGGCCCCGACGCCGCGCATGCAAACGGTCTGGCGGCTGCCGCCCGTCGACGCGGATCCGCCGGGGCTCGACGAGGCCGAGCGCGCCAGTGTGCGGCGCGCGCGGGAGACCTTGGCCGAGCGCCTCAAGGCTCTCAAGCAAGACTATCCGCCGCGCGGCAAAGTCGCGTTGACCGGCCACGCCCATATCGATCTCGCCTGGCTCTGGCCCTACGAGGAGACGCGCCGCAAGCTGCGGCGCACGTTTCACACCGCGCTCGGCGCTGATGGCGCGCTCGCCCGATTTCCGCTTCAATCAATCGACCGCGCACTATTACGCCGAGATCGAGCGAGACGATCCTGATCTGTTCGCGGCGATCAAACAACGGGTCGCCGAGGGCCGCTGGGAGCCGATCGGCGGCATGTGGGTGGAGCCCGACACCAACATGCCGACGGGAGAAAGCCTGGTCAGGCAATTGTTATATGGCCAGCAATATTTCGAGCGGACTTTCGGCGCGCGCTCGCGCGTCTGCTGGCTGCCGGATTGCTTTGGCTTCTCGCCCGCTCTGCCGCAATTGCTGCGCCAGGCCGACATCGACAGCTTCTTCACCATCAAGGTTCTATTGGTCGGAGACCAACCGTTTCCCCCACGATCTGTTCTGGTGGGAAGGCCTCGACGGCGCGCGCGTGCTCGCGCATGTCTTCGACAATCCGCTCGCCGGCTACAATGGCCTGCGTGCGGCCGGACGGGATCGCGCCGACCTGGGAGAACTTTCGGCAGAAACATCTGCACGACGAGACGCTGCTTGCGGTCGGTTACGGCGACGGCGGCGGCGGCGTGACGCCGGACATGATCGCGCGCGAGGTTCAATTGCGCGATTTCCCCGCGCTGCCCGAAGCGCGCTGGTCGCGGGTCGACGATTTCTTTGCTCGCGCGCACGAAACAGCGAAGATGAAGCCGCTGCCGCGCTGGTCGGGCGAAATGTATCTGGAGCTGCACCGCGCAACGCTGACCAGCCAAAGCAGCGTCAAACAAAAGCATCGCCGCGCCGAGCGGGCGCTGATCGTCGCCGAGACGCTCGCCTCGCTCGCGCATCTGCTCGGTGCGGAAAGGCCCGCGTCGATGGAGCCGGTCTGGCGCATCGTCCTCAAGAACGAGTTCCACGACATCCTGCCGGGCTCCAGCATCCGCGAGGTCTACCAGGACGCGGATCGCGAGCTCGATGAGGCGACTAGTGTTGGCGAGAGCGCGCAACAGGCGGCGCTCGGCTTCGTTGGTCAAGCTGGCGCCGAAAGGGCAGGGGGAGGATGGCGTTGTTGATCGCCAATCCCTCGCTCGATCCGCGGCCGATCGAGGTCGATATCCCCGGCGACGGTTTTGTCTCGACCAACGAGATCTTGCCGCCGCTCGCCGTGCGCGTCCTCAGACGCGAAGCGCTGCGGCCGGCGCCGGGGCTGGCTGTGGGCCCGCGCTCGCTGGAGAACGCACATCTCAAGGTAGAACTCGGCGACGACGGCGCGATCGAGAGCCTCGTTCACAAGGCGACGGGCCGCGAAGCGCTGGCGGGACGCGGCAATCAGCTCTGGGTCTATCCGCAGGACAAGCCGCGCAACTGGGACGCTTGGGACGTCGAAGAGGATTATGAGAAGAGCGGCGAGGAGATCGTCGCGCTCGAAAGCCATCGAGATCGCCGCGACGCGGCCCGCACTATGCTGCGTTGCGCATCAGCCGGCGCTGGCGAAATTCAAGGATCGTGCAGGAGATTGGGCTTTCCGCCGCCGGGCGGCGGGTCGACATTCGCACGCATTTGGATTGGCGCGACCGCCGCGCGCTATTGCGTTCGCTGACGCCCGCCGATGTCCGTTCGCGGACGGCGATCGCGCGAATGCGCGTTTGGCGTGATGGAGCGGCCGACGCATCAGAACACGTCGTGGGAAGCGGCGATGTTCGAGTGGGTCGCGCATCGTTTTGTCGTGCTCTGCGGAGCCGGGCTTCGGCGTGGCGTTGCTCAACGACAGCAAATACGGGCACAGTGTCCGTGACAACGTGATCGGACTGAGCCTGGTGCGTTCGCCGATCTATCCAGATCCGCTGGCGGACGAAGGCGAGCAGAGTTTCACCTATGCGCTGATGCCCTTCGCGGGGGCATGGCACGAGGCGGGCGTGCGCGCGGAGGCCGAGGCGCTCAACCAGCCGTTGCTGGCGATGCCTGCCAAAGGTCTCGCGGATGGGGTGATGCAGCCGCTCAAGCTCGAAGGTCTGCCGGTCGCGCTGGCGGGGTTGAAGCCAGGGGAGGACGGCGAGGGGCTTATCCTGCGCGTCTATGAGCCATCGGGCGGGCGGGGCGAGACGACCCTGAGGCTGCCTGATGGCTGGCGCGCGAGTTCGGTTGATCTGCTGGAGCGCGCTGTCGAGGTGGGCGCGAGCTTGCGCCCGTTCGAGGTGCGGAGTTGGCGGTTGGAGCGAGGTTGAACCGTGCGGCCTTTGACGGCCTCATTTAAAACAAGACGGCCGCGGACAACACGGCCTTCGTCTAACCAGCGGCCCGCTGCTTCATGTTGATGCGGCTGAGCTACGTCGTGTGACACGCGGGAGAGAGGGGGTCCCCGGCCGTTGTGCTGCGCAATTCGGCGGCGTGGACGCCGCCGCTCCGGGCGAGGCTACTCCGGGATCTTCAGCTCTTTCAGCTTGCCAAACACCGAATCGACGTTGATCCGCTCCTCCTCCTTCTGCTTCGGCGCGGGGGCGCCGAAAACATCGCTGGCGCTGGAGCGGGCTCGGACGCGCTGTGGTGATCTCGGCGGGAACCAGCGTCGCGCCTTTCGTCTCCTCGACTTTCGGGCGATCCTTGGCGGCGCGGTTGACTTCGAAATCGAGATCGATCTGCGAGCAGAGGCCCAACGTCACCGGGTCCATCGGCTGCAGATTGGCGCTGTTCCAGTGACTGCGTTCGCGGATCGCCTCCAGCGTATGTTTGGTGGTGCCGACGAGCCGCATGATCTGCGCGTCCTTCAGTTCGGCATGGTTGCGCAGCAACCAGAGGATCGCGTTCGGCCGGTCCTGACGACGCGACAGCGGCGTGTAGCGGGCGCCGCGCGGCTTCTTGAACTCGGGCACTCGCACCTTCGAGGCGGCGATCTTCAGTTTGTGCTCGGGATCTTTCTCGGCCGCCGCGATCTCCTCGCGGGTGAGCTGGCCAGTCGAGATCGGATCATAGCCCTTGATGCCGGTCGCGACCTCGCCGTCGGCGATGCCTTTCACTTCGAGCGGATGCAGCTTGCAGAACTCGGCGATCTGGTCGAACGACAGCGAGGTGTTCTCCACCAGCCAAACGGCGGTGGCCTTGGGCATCAGCGGGATTTCGTTCATCGGAAACTCCTGTTTTCGGGCCGAGCGGCGCCGCCCTGCAACAAGGGGAAGCGCGGCCTCTCGTTCGGAATGGGGGAAAGCGCGCCTTATAATTGGGCGCGCGAGGGAAAGCAAACCGCCAAGTCAACCGCCAAGTCAGGCGTCAAGTCAGGCGTCAAGTCAGGCGCCCAAAAAATCTTCGACGATCGCAGCAAGCTTGCCCGCGTGAGTCCAGACAAGGGCGTGATCGCCGCCCTCGATGACGACCAGGCGAGATCCGGCGATTCCCGCCTCAAGCTCGCGGGCATGATGCATCGGCACGCCGTTATCCGCCGAACCGGCGACGATCAGGGTAGGGCAGGCGATGCGATTCAGCCTGGGACGGCCGTCGAAAGCGATCAGCTCTTTCCAGGCCATGATCATCCGACCGAGATCCTGGCGCGCCATCATGCGCTTCACCGACGCCGCGAGACCCGGCGCCAGGTGTTTCATCCCCAGTCCCGCGATGAGGTTCGCGAATTGCCGCATGCCCAGCGTGCGCAAAAGCAACAGCGCGACCTGGGCCTCGATCCATTCCCGCGTCGTCGCCGTGTTTTGCGCGTAGGTGCATATCAGCGCGAGCCGGCGGCACCGGTCCGCGTGATCGACGGCGAATTGTTGAGCGACGGCGCCGCCGTGCGAGTAACCGAGTACGTCGGCGCGGTCGACGCCGAGCTTGTCGAGGAGCGTCGCGAGGTCATTCGCCTGCACGGCCGCCGTGTCAGGCGGCGGCAAGCTTCGGCTTCTCCCCGCGCCGCGCAGGTCCGGAACGATGACGCGACGTCGGCGCGCGAAAACGTCGACGATCGTGTTGAACATTTCGCCGTCGACCAGCGCGCCGTGAATGAGCAGCAAAGCCGGCCCACCGCCTCGCTCAGCGAAATAAAGCTCGCCCGCCATCGTCGCCCCGTGTTTGCCGCGTCAGCCCGAATTTGGCCGCCGCAGCGCGGTCACCTCGATTTCGATCTTCATCCTCGGGTCGGCGAGGCCGGCTGAGATCATCGTCGCGGCGGGGCGGATGTCGCCGAAATATTTGCGCAGAACCGGCCAGCACTGCGGGAAATCCGACGCGACCGGCAGGATGTAAGTCACCCGAACGACGTCTGCGAGACTGGCGCCCGCTTGCGCGAGGGAGGCTTCGATATTGCGTAAGGTTTGCTCGGCCTGTTCGCCGAGATCGTCCGAGATGGTCATCTTGGCGTAGTCGAAGCCGGTGGTTCCCGCGACGAACACCCAGTCGCCCTGCGCGACCGCGCGGCTGTAGCCCATCTCGGTCTCGAAGGTGGAGCCGGAGCTGATCAGCTTGCGTGACATGGCGACTTCCTTTGTTGGGCGCAATGTTTTGGGGCGAACGCGGACGGTAGTCGAGTTGGTTGACGCGCGCCCTGGAGCCGGCGCAAGCCACGATGCGAGTAGGAGGGCGCTTTGCCATCAACCATTGGCTGGGACATCGGCGGCGCGCATCTGAAAGCCGCCCGCGTCGAGAACGGCCGCGTCGTGGCCGCCGTGCAAGCCGCGACGCCGCTCTGGCAGGGCCTCGATAGTCTGCACGCGGCGTTCGACGATCTCGGCCGCCAGCTCGGGCCGGCGGACGCGCACGGCGTCACGATGACCGGGGAATTGTGCGACGCCTTCGCCTCCCGCCGCGAGGGGGTTCTTGGCCTGGCTGCGATTGCCGCGGGGCATCTCGGCGACCCGCGGGTCTACGCGGGACGAGCGGGTTTTGTCCCGATCGCGGCGGTCGGCAACCACATCGGCGATATCGCCTCCGCGAATTGGCGGGCGAGCGCGGAAGCCGCGGCGTTGCACGCGCCCGATGCGCTGTTCATCGATATCGGCTCGACGACGACGGACCTGATCCCGATCGTCGGGGGGGCCGTCGCTGCAGTGGGCGATGACGACGCAGGCCGGCTGGTCGCCGGGGAACTCGTCTACACCGGCCTCACCCGGTCTTTCGCCATGGCCATGGCGAGCCGCGCGCCGTTCGCCGGCCAATGGACGCCGCTGATGAACGAATATTTCGCCGCTGCCTCCGATGTTCGCCGCGTCCTCGGCGACCTCCCCGAGGGCGCCGATCTGATGGCGACCGCCGACGGGCGCGACAAAGGCGCCGCCGCCTCGCGCGCACGGCTGGCGCGCATGATCGGACGCGAAGCGGACGACGCGTCCGACGCCGCCTGGGAAGGGCTCGCCGCGTGGTTCGCGGAGGCGCAAATCCGCGACATCTCGGACGCGGCGCATCTTCGCCTGTCGCGCGGCGATGTTTTGCGCGCGGCGCCGGTCGTCGCGGCGGGGATCGGCGAGGCGGTCGCTCGCGAGGTCGCGCGTCGGCTTGGACGCGCCTCGGTGGGATTTGCGGAGCTGATCGGCGCCGGGCCTGCGGCGTCGCATTGCGCACCGGCCGCGGCCGTTGCCCTGTTGTTGGCGCGTTCGTGATATAAGAGCGCAACAGTCCTGGGAGGATGCTGATGCGCGCATGGTTGGCTGCGCTTGCTCTGCTGTCGATCGCGCCGGCCAAGGCGGCGGTCCCCACACTCAACGACTACCCGACCGCCGCCCGCGCCGACTACGTATTCGCCTGCATGAAGGTCAACGGCGAGACGCGGGCGTCGCTCGATCAATGCTCATGCTCGATCGATGTCATCGCTTCGCTCGTGCCTTACGACGAATATGTCGCCGGAGAGACGGTCGCCTCGATGTCGCAGGACATCGGCCCGGTCGGACGCGCCTTCAACGCGACCTTGCTCGCCCGCGACGATCTGGCGACCCTGCGCCGCGCGCAGGCCGAGGCCGAGGTGCGGTGCTTCTGACGCGCGCGGCGCAGATGTAGCCGCGGTCGCTGACCGCGGTCGGCGTGTGAGCGATGCTATCAAGCAAATATTCGATCACGGCCCCACCGCGGTCGACGACCGCGGCTACAGATCTGCGCTCACGAGCCGCCGTGATCTAGCGGCCAATCGGCGTGGAAATGCGTGTTGTCGATGTCGCTCGCTTCGACCCGAAGATTTTTCGCTCGGCTGCGCGCGAAGTCGAAGCGGAAATTCGGGTTCTCCGAGATCGATATGCCGCCCTCGACGGCAAAGACGAGATCATCGCCCTGATAGATCGCGAGATGATCGACGTATCGCGCCATCGTATATAGCCGCGTGACCTGATCCATCTGCAAGCCGGAATTGTTGGGATGGCGCAGCATGACGACGTAGTCGCCGCGGCCCTTGGCGGCGTCGTCGATCACCCGCAATTTCATCTTGCCGAGTTCCGCATTGGCCTGGTCGAGGCTCTTCGTCGCCGGGGCCGAACAGCCGCCCGCCGCCTTGACATAGGCTTTCGCCATGTGGAGCGAGCCGTCGCTCAGCTCGGCAATCAGGCGCATGTTGGTGTAGGCGTCGACGCGCACCCGGGTCTCGATCCGCGTCACGTCGGACTTTTCGCCGAGCGCGAATTCGCCGGCGAGCGGAACCGGGTTTTCGTCGATCACCAGGCTGAGCTTGACGACACGCCGCGCATCAGCCGCCGGGATATGCACGGACATCGCCACCGGCACGAGGGCTGCATCCTCGGCGCGAGGCGGCGCCTCCAGCGACGCGAAGGTCGCATCCTCGGCGATCGTCTTGCCCCTGAACAATTGTTTTTGCAGATCGGGCCATGGATCAGGCGCCGGCGTCGATTGCGCCGCCGCCGCTGTGGCGAGCGCCGCAAATAGCAGCGATGTCAGAACGCGTCTCATCTGTTCAGTCCTCAGTTTTGTCTACGGCCCGTCAAGGATCCCATTCGTATTCGGCGTAGGCCGCAGTCGCATTGCGTTTGTTGTAGTCATCAAACAGGCGCCATTTGTCTCGCTCCGCCGACGCCGGCGGAGTCAGCGGCGCGCCGAATATCTTCGCCGCGCGCCAGCATTTCTTTGATGTCCTGGCTCAACTTCAGGAAATATCGTGCGCTCATCATTCAGCGCGGCCGGCCAGGGTTGGTCGATCGGCCCGTGCCCGGCCATGACGCGCTCGGCGGGGACAGCCGCCAGCGCGTCGAGCGAGCTGAGCCATCCCTTCAGCGACCCGTCGATCACCGGCAGATGGCCTGAGAACACCAGATCGCCCGCAAACAGCGTGTGGGTTTGCGAATCGTAGACGGTGAGGTCGCAGTCGGTGTGCATCGGCGGCCAGGCTTTCAGCTCCAAGCGTCCGGCCGCCGAGATCGAGCGACAACGACCCGTCAACGAGAACGGACGGCGGGATCAGGCGAACCTCGGCGATCGCCGCGTCGCCGAGGATCGATTGAAATCGCTTCAGATAATAAGGTCCGCGGGCGGCGAGCGCGCGCGGAAGGTTCTTGTGGCCGACGAAGGTCGCGCCACTCGCGGCGAAAGCGGCGTCGCCGAAGACATGATCGGGATGTTCGTGCGTGTTTATGACGTAGATGATGGGCTTATGGGTAATACTACGGATGGCGGCGAGAAAGCGTCGGCCGACTTCGACGCTACCGCCGGTGTCGATCACCGCGACGCCGCGATCACCGATCACGAAGGCGAGATTGGCGATGTCGCCTTGGTTGAAACTGTCCGTTTCGGCGATCGCGCCCTGATGCGCGAACACGCCGGGAGCGATTTGTTGCAATGCGAAATCTTCAGCCCGCGCCGAGTTGGCGAGAATCAAACAAAGCGTCAAAAGCCCTGCAAATGCAGGCCGAAACCATTCCCTTTCGCTTTTCCTGCGCTGCACCAGATGCGCCTCATCAAACTCATAAGAAGCGGAGCTCGTCGTCTCCAACCAAGCGGCGCGTTCATATATAGTCAAATCATCAGCGCCCACAATTTTCGCTTGCGCTCCTCAACGCCCCGACATAGATTGCAGTTGTAACCGGCTTCACGGACGTCGAGGAAAGGGAGCCTCGGCGTTTCTTCGGAGGCAGGCATGACTTCCCGGGCAGGGAAGATGCCTACTGTCTTGCCTGTTGTGACACGCTGCCGGTCACAGGATCCCAATTTGAAGTGTCGCCGATATGGCGGTTCAGGCCCCTTGGGTCGGAGCTGTTTTTATCGTCCGGATAGTCATGGGAGGAACGGATGCGCAAATATCTTCTTGCGACGTGCTTGAGTGCTGTCGCCTTATGCGGAGTGGGCTATGCCTACGCCGACGATGAACAGGCCACGCTGCAAAAAGACTCCAAACAGTGGACGACCCAGCGCGGTAATTTCGCGGCGACGGGCTATTCGGAACTGAACCAGATCACGGCGGCGAACGTCAACAAGCTCGCTCCGGCTTGGACCTTCTCAACCGGCGTATTGCGCGGTCATGAGGGCGCGCCGCTGGTCATCGGCGACGTGATGTTTGTTCATACGCCGTTCCCGAACCTCGTCTACGCGCTCGATCTCAACAACGACGGCAGGATCCTCTGGAAATACGAGCCGAAACAGGATCCGAACGTCATTCCCGTGATGTGCTGCGACACCGTCAACCGGGGTCTCGCCTATGGCGACGGCAAGATCTTCCTGCATCAGGCCGACACGACCTTGGTCGCGCTCGACGCCAAGACCGGCGAGGTCGCCTGGTCAGTCAAGGACGGCGACGCCTCGAAGGGCCAGACCGGCACCGACGCCCCGTTCATCTTCAAGGACAAGGTGTTCATCGGCGTCTCCGGCGGCGAATTCGGCGTGCGCTCGTGGGTCTCCGCCTACAATGTGAAGGACGGCAAACTCGTCCTGGCGCGGCTATTCGATGGGTCCGGACTCCGACACGCTGATCGATCCCGGCCAACACCACCGCGCTCGGCAAGCCCGTCGGCGCCGATTCGTCAACCAAGACCTGGCAGGGCGACCAGTGGAAGATCGGCGGCGGCGCGACCTGGGGCTGGTACGCCTACGACCCCGCGCTCAACCTGATGTACTACGGCTCCGGCAATCCCTCGACGTGGAACCCGAAGCAGCGTCCGGGCGACAACAAATGGTCGATGACCGTTTGGGCGCGCGACGTCGACACCGGCAAGGCCAAGTGGGTCTATCAGATGACGCCCCACGACGAGTGGGACTATGACGGCGTCAACGAAATGATCCTCACCGACCAGAAGATCAACGGTCAGGACAAGAAGCTGCTCACCCACTTCGACCGCAACGGCTTCGGCTACACGCTCGATCGCACCAACGGCGACTTGCTCGTCGCCGAGAAGTTCGATCCGGCCGTGAACTGGGCGACCAAGGTCGAAATGGACAAGACCTCGCCGAACTATGGCCGTCCGCTCGTCGTCCCCGCGATGTCGACCGACCACAACGGCGAGGACGTCAACAGCCAGGGCATGTGCCCGGCGGCGCTCGGCTCCAAGGACGAGCAGCCGGCGGCCTATTCGCCGCAGACCGAACTGTTCTACGTGCCGACCAACCATGTCTGCATGGACTATGAGCCGTTCAAGGTCAGCTATACGGCGGGTCAGCCCTATGTCGGCGCGACGCTGTCCATGTATCCGCCGAAGGGCGACAGCAACATGGGCAACTTCATCGCCTGGGACAACAAGACCGGCAAGATCGTCTGGTCCGATCCCGAGCAGTTCTCGGCTTGGGGCGGCGCTCTGGCGACCGCGGGCGGCGTGGTGTTCTACGGCACGCTCGAAGGCTATCTGAAGGCGGTCGACGCCAAGACGGGTAAGCTGCTCTACAAGTTCAAGACCCCGTCGGGCATCATCGGCAACGTGATGACCTACGAGCATGGCGGCAAGCAGTACATCGGCATCCTCTCGGGCGTCGGCGGTTGGGCGGGCATCGGCCTGGCGGCCGGTCTCACCAAGCCGCAGGACGGCCTCGGCGCGGTCGGCGGCTATGCGGCGCTGTCCAACTACACCGCGCTCGGCGGCCAGTTGACGGTGTTCGCGCTGCCCAGCAACTGAGAGCGATCCATGATCGTAATTGGGAATCCGGCGGCATCGGCGGCAACCGAGCGCCGGGCTTCTTCGTTAGAGCGAGCGGCGCCGCGAGGGACGAGGCGCCGGGGAGGACCGAATTCCGTGAGATTGGCTGCGCTGCGATTTCTTGCTGTCTTGGCCTTCACATTGGCTTCGGGGGTCGTCGTTCATGCGGACCCGCCAGGCGATCCGGCTGCGGTCAAACAAGACGAGGATGGATATTGGCGCGACAAGGCGGGCGACCCGACTTACAAGATCGCCGCAGACGGAACGGTCGACTTTCCGACCTTTTCGGGTTTCCGGCGTTATCACTCGGATTGCCATGTCTGCCACGGCCCGGACGGCGAGGGTTCAAGTTACGCGCCGGCGCTCGCCCATTCCTGAAGACGATGGACTACACGACGTTCGCCGGCATCGTCGTCAATGGCCGCAAGGACCTGATCAACGGCAACGACAACGTCATGCCGTCTTTCGCCGAGAACAAGAACGTCACCTGCTACCTCAACGACATCTACGTCTATCTGCGCGCGCGCTCGCAGGATGCGGTGCCGCGCGGCCGGCCGGCCAAACACGAACCGAAGCCGGCGTCCTACGACGCCAACGAGACCAAATGCAGTCCGCGGACTGAACATGCGCGCGGAGCGAATCAACCAAAGCGCAGCGCGTTGCGCTGATCGGGGGGATTCGCGCTGGCGATCTCGTCGATAATCGGCGCGCGCGCGCAGCAGGCGCGATGACAACGGCGCGCTCGAGCTTGTTGATCCGCATGTGTTTCGCGCCTGCGCCGATCCGCGCAACCTGCCGTTCTCCAACGAAGCCGGCGAGGGGTTCGAGAACAAGATCGCCGAACTGTTCGCCAAGAAGCTCGGCAAGAGCCTCGCCTACACCTTCTATCCCGACGCGACCGGCTTCATCCGCAACACGCTGAACGCGCGCCGCTGCGACGTCGTGCTCGGGATCGCGCAGGAAGCCGACATCGTCCAGCCGACCAATCCCTATTACCGCACCGCCTACGTCGCGGTTTACGCGAAGGAGCGGGCCGCTCGCGGGCCTCGATTCGCTGAGCGATCCGCGTTTGAAGACCGCCAAGATCGGCGTGATCGCGGGAACGCCGCCGGTCACCTATCTCGCGGTCGACGGACTGCTCGGACAGATAAAGTCCTACGCGCTGGTCGTGGACACGCCGGTTCGATTCGCCGAACGCGGAGATGATGGACGACCTCGACAAAGGCGTCATCGACGTCGCCCTCGACGTGGGGGCCGATCGCCGGCTATTACGCGGGCAAGACTCAAACCCCGATGTCGCTGGCGCCGCTGGTCAAAGAGAGGCGGGCCGACAAAGATGGCCTACCGAATTTCGATGGGCGTCAGGCACAGCGATCAGAACTGGAAGCGCGATCTGAACAAGCTGATTTCGCAGAACCGGGCGGAGATCGACGACGATTTTACGCGGCTACGGCGTCCCGCTGCTCGACGAGAACGACAAGCCGCTCGCCGCCGCCTCCCCATGATCGGCCGGATCAAGGCGCCGCCCTTGGGATTGACCCTTGGCGCTAACTCAGGCCGCGGCGACCGCTTTGGTGTGATCGACCGCCTGCCGTCCCCTCCCCCCTTGTGGGGGAGGTTAGGGAGGGGGGTTCGGCTTGGATGCTTCTTCTCAGGAAATGGCGGCTCTCGCGGCTACCCCCCACCCCGGCCCTCCCCCACAAGGGGGGAGGGAGTTCGCGGCGCTAGCGGTTCTCCAATCATCCAGCCCATCGCGTCGCCCTAAGTTGGCGCGGAGGCGGCTGGGACTGGGCTTGGTTGTTGCGCTGCTACTCACGATGGTCTGCGCTGGGACCGCGCTGGCCGATCCGCCGCCGGAGCCCCAGGGCTACCGCACCGACGCCTATCGCGCGCCGACCCCGGCGACTTTGAAAGGCGCGACGGTGTTGTCGAGCGACGAAGCGCATGCGTTGTGGGAGTCGAAGCGCGCCGTGTTCATCGACGTGCTTCCCCAAGCGCCGCGTCCCAAGAACCTGCCGAAGGACGTCGTTTGGCGCGACAAGCCGCGTTATGACATCCCCGGTAGCGTCTGGTTGCCCGACACCGGATACGGCGAGCTCAGCGCGCCGATGCGCGGCTATTTCCTGTACGGACTGAGCAACGCAGCCGAGGGCGACGCGAAGCGTACGCTGGTGTTCTATTGTCAGCGCGACTGCTGGATGTCCTGGAACGCGGCCAAGCGCGCGATGGCGTTGGGCTTGTCGCATGTTGATTGGTATCCGGACGGCGCGGATGGTTGGGCGCAAGCTGGCTATCCGCTGGAAGAGCGCGCGCCGGCGCCCCGACCGCAATGACGCGTTGGGTCTCAGAGGGCCGCGCGCACGATCTTTACCAGTTCGCCGATCCGGGCCTCGACCGCCTGCGGGGCTTCGCAGACATAGGCGACGGTGCGCCGGCGATCATCGAACACGCGCAAATCCCATTGCAGTTTCTGCAGCGGGCTGTCGGGCGTCGCGTCGCTCGCCGGTTGATCGCGGTTCGCGGTCTCGTTCTCCGCACGGATGCGGTCGGCGAGTTCGCGCTGCTTGCGGCCAAAACGGTCGAGCCCGACGATGATTTCCGCGCGTTGCCGCGTCAGCTCCTCGAAGGCGGCGCCAAACGCCTGCAACAGCCGCGCTTTGGCGTCGGGGCCGGCGGAGGCGACGAGTTTTGCGACCGAGGCCTGAATGTCGGCGATCGCCACGCGTCGCTGCGACATCTGCGTCACCAGCCCAGCAACCACGGGGTCTTCGCGCCAAGCGTTGCTGGCGGTGTCGATCGGCGGCCCATCCCAGACCGAGGCGAGCGGAAACTCCGCGACCTTGTTCTGATGGCACGGCCAATCCGCGTCCGCGCCCGGCCGCCCCGCCGCTTGCGCAAACCCCGCCGCCTGCATAACGAAGACCGCCGCGAGGCCGAGACTCCAAACAGGTTGCATGTGCGTTTCCTTCCCACTCTCAAACTAAGCGCCCAGGGCTTGTCGCTCAAGTGGGTTTGTGGTCGGGGGCCCGATGACCCAGATGCTCGCCAGCGTCGCTATGGTTGATGAAGCGCTGCTGGTTGTGCGCGGCGGCGCCGACATCGTCGATCTCAAGGATCCGCGGCGCGGCGCGATCGGCGCGCTCGATCTCGATGTGGCCGGTCTTTGCGTACGCGCCGTCGGCGGGGCCGCGCGGATCAGCGCGACCCTCGGCGATCCGCCTTACGAGCCCGAGCCGCTTGCGGCCCGGGCGCGAGCGCTCGCAGGCCTCGGCGTCGAGACGCTCAAGCTCGCGCTGGACCGCGCCTCGCTGGAGAGGCTCGCGCCGTCGCTCTCGACGCTGGCGCGCGAAGTCAAGCTCATCGGCATGCTGTTTGCTGATGATGAGCCGGACTTCGATCTGATCCCGGACTTGGCGAAGCTCGGCTTTTCGGGGGCGATGCTCGACACGCGCCGCAAGGGCGCGGGGCGGTTGCTGACCTACCTCGACGTCGCGCGGCTCGAAGCGTTCTGCGCGCGCTGCCGCTCGGCTGGCCTCACCGCGGGGCTGGCGGGGTCGCTTGAGCCGCCGGATATTCCGCGGCTGCTGCTCGTCTCCCCCGACGTTCTGGGTTTTCGCGGCGCGCTATGCGCGAACCGCGACCGCGCCGCGCACATCGACGCCGCCGCCGTTACGCTGGTCCGCGATCTGATCCCGCGCGAGACAGGTGCGCACCCTGACGCTGACAACGTCAATTGGCGATTGCTCGGTCGCGGTCTCGTCGGCGGCGCCCGAGACCGACGACGATCTCGATCGCATTTTCGTGCGCGATTTCGTTATCGAGGCCGACATTGGCGCCTATGATTTCGAGCGGGGCCGGCGCCAGCGCGTTGCGTTCGACGTCGAGGCGCTGGTTCGGCGCGCCGGCGGCGACCTCTCGGATATGCGCGCGATTTTCTCCTACGACGTGATTCTCGACGCGATCCGGATCGTTGCTGCGCAGGGCCATCATGAGTTCGTTGAGACATTCGCCGAGGCGGTGGCCGCCATCGTGCTGCGCCACGAACGCGCGCGGGAAGTGAAGATCGTTGCGCGCAAGCTGGACGTTATCGAGGGCGCGGTCGGGGTCGAAATGGTGCGCCGGCGCGCAGCGTCCGTGGCAGCAGCGCGCGACCTGTAGACGCTGTCGCTGACCGCGTCCGGCGGCGCCCATCCGGCCAATTTATCGCAAGCCGAGCCACCGCGGTCAGCGACCACGGCTACATCGCTTCAGGCAAGCGTCCGCGCCAGCGCGAACGCCTGCCGGAAGTCGAGCCGCAGCGGTTTGGCGCTCTCGGTCATTTGTTTGAACAAGCCGGACTCGCAGCGATACTTGACGTTGCCGATCGCCAGCGCGCCGACTCCCACCGCTCCATGCGGCCCAAGCGGCGCGCCATTGGCCATCAGATCGAGCCCATCCACGCCGAGCGGCGGCACCGCGTTGACGTCAGCGGCGATCCTCAGCCCCGCCGCGCCTTCGATGTCAGCCGCGCTCGAGGACGCGTACGCCGGCCTTGGCGGCGCAAAGCGCGATGTCCGAGGATGACAGGATCGCCGCGCGCCGCTCTGCCGAGGAGCCATCGGCGGCGGCGACATCGACGCCGAACCGGCGCTTGACCTCCGCGGCGTTGCGCTCGACGCGCGCGGCGCCGTCGTAGCCGACGAATGTCGGCTTGGCGCCTTCCAGCGCGCTGATGACGCCCGCCGCAACGCCGACAACCCCGGTCGCGCCGAAGATCGCGATGTTGGCGCCCGCGAGCGCCCTGTCGAACTTGGCTTTGAAGATCTTTTCAACCACGGCGAGCATTGCGGCGGCGGTGGTGAACGAGCCTGCGGGGTCGGCGAAAAGCGAAATCTCGAACGGCTTCAGCAAAGACTTCGCCGCCGCGTCGAGCATGTCCAGAGCGGCGAACGCGTCCTTGCCGCCGATGAACAACCCGGTGCGGGCGGCGTCCTTGGGCGAGCGCGAAAACATCGCGTCCTGTGTGAGTCCCGCCACTTCGGCGAGCGCGACGTTCGTGTAGGTCGCGATGACGTCAAACCCCGCGTCGGCCGCCATGTTCACGTCGAAAGGGCTCATGTGCGCCAGCGGGGTCAGCATGTGCAGGATGTTCTTCGCCATGGCTTTTCCTCGGCGGGTTCGAGGGAGACGATATCGGCGCCGCGCGCGCGGGCAGCGTGGATTTGCACGTCAATTTCCCCGCGCCCTTCCTCCGCCGCCAAGGCGGCGAGATGGGCGGCGGCGTCGGGATCGGGCGCGAAGGCAAAGCCTGTCGGCCCCCAGGAGCTTTGTCCGACGCCCGCCGCCCCGGCCCCTCGAGCCGAGACAACACGCGGCCGACCCGCGGGCTGGTGCAGCGCCCGCCGCCCTGGGCCGGCGCGAAATGGTCGCCGAGGATGCGCTGGATGGCGCTGACGCCTTCGCCGAACGCCGCAAAATCCGCCTCGGCCACGCCAGGCGCAACCTGCATCAATGCGCGCCGGCAAAGCTCGCCGGCCGCCTGTGGCGACAGCGGCGGCAGCGCCGCAAAAGCCGCCGTGCTCGATCTCGCCGTGGACGCCCATGAGATCGTCGTCGAGGATCAGCACGACGCGCCAATCCCCGGGGAAGGGCAGGCGTGACAGGATCGGCGGGACAGTTGTCGCCGGTCCGCGTCCGCCATCGAGAACGAACCCGCCGCTGTCGAACAGGGCAACGCCTACGCCGGAGCGCGCGCCCCGCTCGAGGATTTCCGTATCCGCCGCCGTATCCGGGCTAAGACCGTGGAGGCTCCGAAACGCCGCCGCCAACGCCAGCGCCAGCTGCGTACCCGAACCCAAGCCGTTGTGTGCGGGAATGGCCGTGGCGATTTCGACCTCGACGTCGAGCGGACATTTTAAAGCTTCCGCGAGGCGACGAACCAGCCGCGCCGCGCGGTCGGTCTCGACGCCCCGGGCCGCAAATTGCGCGGCGCGGCGCATGCGCACCTCGGTCGGGAACCCGTCGATGGAAAGGCCGATCGATCCGAATCTGCGTCCAAGGTCGCCCGCGAGATCGAGAAATCCCAGGTGCAGCCGGGCTGTCGTGGATACTCGAACGCCGTCGGCGCTCACGCCGCCTCCCTGGCTTGGCCCGCTACTTGCTGAGCCGGGATTATGCGGAAGTTTGGCCGTGGCGCCAACTCGAAGCTCCGGGAAAGATACCCGGCGATCAGCCGCGCTGGTGGAAAGCCTGAGGAGAGCGTGCGAGCGTAGCAACTAAGTTAATATTCAGGAGACCTACTCTGTGCTCGTCCTCATCATGACTGTCTGCTCCCTTTCCGCCCCTGCAAACTGCGGCGAGGCGAGGCTCCAATTCACCTCCGATGAATCGATGATGCAATGTATGGTTCAAGCTCAACCGTATATTGCGCAATGGTCGGAGGAGCATCCCGGCAACCGCGTCGCCAAATGGCGCTGCGCGTACCCGGATCGTGAAGCAAGCAAGATCTGATTTTCATTCAGGCGCGTTGCTGCCCATGTAGACGCGGTCGTTGACCGCGTTCTCACTTTCAACCACGTCATTGCGCGGTTGAAGCGGTGGAGCTCTTCACAACTTCCGCTACGGAAGTATAGGCGGTCAACTGGGATAGGCGCGGCGAAGAGAAGGACCTTCCGCGGTTGAGTGTATCGTCATTGCGAGGAGCGAAGCGACGCGGCAATCCAGGGCGCCGCCGCAGCGTCTCTATCCGGCACATCGCCGATCACACGCTGGATGGCTTCGCTTCGCTCGCCATGACGGGTCGAGTCAGCCGCAAACCGCTCCAAAAAGCCCAAGCCAGACGTTCGCCTGCGGCGACGTAGCCGAGCCACCGCGTTGCCGTTGGACGTAGCGTGGTGGTTCGGCTATCCCCTCTTCATGCGAGCCATTTTCGCAGCGTGCCTGATGTTTTGTTCCGCGGCCTCCGCGCAGAGCATGATGAGCGGCCTCGACCTGACGTCGCCCGACATGACGATGGCGGAAACAACCCGCGCCGGCATTGAGGCGGCGATCCGGGCGTCTGACGGCAAGCCGCTCGATCTCACAGGCAAGCGTCTCTCGGGGCTCGACCTCTCCAACCTCGACCTGCACGGCGCTGTCTTGCGCGCCGCGCGGCTCAATCACGCCAATCTCGCGCACGCCAATCTTGAAGGGGCGAACCTCGATCAGGCGTGGGCGCTGGGCGCCGATTTTTCCGGCGCGCGTCTGACCGGCGCCAGCCTATTCCAATCACAGCTGCAAAAAGCCCGATTCGCGGGCGCCGACTTGTCGCATGCGCGGATCGCCGCCGATTTCAGCGGCGCCGACCTGGAAGGGGCCATCGTGCGCGGCGCCAACGGGGCCGCGGATGAGAAGAACCAATCGATGGGCCTGATGCGCGCTTCGTTTTCCTCAGCCAACCTCGCCAACGCCGATTTCAGCGGCGCCGATCTTTCCCGCGCCGACCTGAGGTTCGCGAAATGCGGCGGGACGGATTTCCGCGGCGCCAAGCTTCGCGACGCGGACGCGAGCGGCGCCGATTTGCGCGGCGCCAAACTGGAAGGGCTCGAGGCGACCGGATTGGATCTCGATTCAGCGACAATCGACGCGGCGGCGGTATTTCCGGCGGCCTTGCATTTGAAGCGCGCGCGGCGGCCGTGAAGCCCCGCCCTCAATAGCGCCAGCGTTGCGCCTTCGAGACCAGGAAATCGCGGAAAGCCTGGACGCGCGCGACGTTCTTCATCTCCTCGGGATAGACGAGGAAACAATCCATCTCCGGCATGTCCGCCTGCGGCAATAGCCGCACGAGACCGGAATTTGGCGCGACGCAATAATCCGGCAACACCGCGATGCCGACGCCGTGCTCGACAGCTCTGATGATTGCGGCGAGATTGTTGATTGACAGATGCGGCGTGCGCGGGTTTTTCGGGTCGCGCCCGGTCACCAGCAGGGAATTCAGGTCATAGAGGAAATGCGTCGCCGTCGGCGCGCCAAAGGCGACGAGACGATGATGATCGAGATCCTCAAGCGTACGCGGCTGCCCGGCTTTCTTCAGATATTCGGCCGAGGCGTAGGCGTGGAAATGCACGGTGAACAGTCGGCGGCGAATGAGGTCCGGCTGCATTGGCTCGCGTAGCCGCAGCGCCACGTCCGCCTCGCGCATGCCGAGATCGAGATCGTCGTCGGAGAGCAGGAATTGCAGCTTCACCTCCGGGTAGAGGTCGGTGAATTCGCCGAGCCGCGAGGCGAGCCAATTGGCGCCGAGCGCCAGCGTCGTGGTCACCCGTAGATGTCCGCTCGGTTTATCGCGGCTGTCGATCAGGCGGCTGCGCACCGCATCGAGCTTCATGGCGACATCATGCACGGCTTGCAGCAAAGTCTCACCTTGCTCGGTCAGAATCAGCCCGCGTGCGTGCCGATGAAACAACGGCGCGCCGAGATCGCCTTCGAGCGCGCTGACCTGCCGGCTGACGGCGGATTGGCTCAAGCCCAGCGTCTCGCCGGCGTGCGTGAACGAGCCCGCCTCGGCAGCGGCCTGAAATATGCGCAGCTTGTCCCAGTCCATTGCCCCGAGCGGCCCCCCTGCGCACTGCGCTTACGCGATATCCTCGGGGGAAGAAAGCCGTTGCCGCTGCCCGCGCCCGTGTAGCCGCGGTCGTTGACCGCGGTGGTGGCGCGCACGCTGCTATCTGAGCAAGCTTCGATCACCGGAAAACCGCGGTCGGCGACCGCGGCTACAGGGGCGCGCGGCCGTTTGTTACAGGCCCTTGGCGACGAGCCAGCGGTCAGCTTCCAGCGCGGCCATGCAACCCAGGCCTGCGGCCGTGACGGCTTGGCGGAAGATGTCATCGGCGATGTCGCCGGCGGCGAACAGGCCCTCGATGTTGGTCGCCGTCGAATTCGGCGCCGTCTGCACGTAGCCATTGGGTTTGAGCGTCACCTGGCCGCGAACGAGTTCGGTCTGCGGCGCATGGCCAATGGCGACGAACACGCCGTCGGTCGCGAATTCCTCAAGCTTGCCGCTCTCGACGTCGCGCAGCAGTACGCCGGTGACGCCCTTCGGCGTCCCGCCGCCGACGATGTCGTCGACCTTGCGATTCCACTTCACCGCGACGTTCGGCCGGGCGAGCAGGCGGTCGATCAAGATGCGCTCCGCCCGGAAGGAGTTGCGACGGTGAATGACGGTGACCGACGCGGCGATGCCCGCGAGATAGAGCGCCTCTTCGACCGCGGAATTGCCGCCGCCGACGACGACGACGTTCTTGCCGCGGAAGAAAAATCCGTCGCAGGTCGCGCAGGCCGAGACGCCAAAACCCTTCAGCGCCTCTTCGCCGGGAAGCCCGAGCCATTTGGCTTTCGCGCCGGTGGCGAGGATGACGGAATGCGCCTCGATGACGCGGCCGGAGTTGCATTGGATGCGGAACGGGCCGGCGCGCGAGATCGAGGCCGACGACATGCTCGCTTTCGAGCCGCGCGCCCACGTGTTCGGCTTGCGCGCGAAACTGCTCCATCAGCCACGGCCCCTGGATCGGCTCGGCGAAGCCTGGATAATTCTCGACGTCGGTGGTGATCATCAACTGCCCGCCGGGTTCGAAGCCGGACAGCAGCAGCGGCTTCAGCAGCGCGCGCGCGGCGTAGATCGCGGCGGTGTAGCCGGCGGGGCCGGCGCCGATGATGACGAGACGCTCCGGGGTATCGGACAAGACAATCCTCTGGGAACTGGACGGCAAAGCGCCGGTCGCCTTATATCGGCGCTTGCGCCGCGCATTCAACTGGAGTGGCGAGGAGCTTACTCGCCATGATGATCCTGCGATCCTCCTCCGCCTCGCCGTTTGCGCGGAAAATTCGCATCGCCGCGGCGGTGTTGGGCCTCTCCGACCGTATCGAGATCGTGCCGGCCGATACCTCCGATCCCGCCGATACGCTGCGCGCGCAGAACCCGATCGGAAAGATCCCGACGCTGGTGATGGAGAACGGCCACGCGATCTACGACAGCGCGGTGATCCTGGAATGTCTGGATTGGCTGGCCGGGGGCGGCAAGCTCATTCCCTCGGGGCCGGAGCGCTTCGATGTGCTGACCCGGGCCGCGCTCGCCGACGGGGTGATGGAAGCGGCGATTCTCGAAGGTTTACGAACAGCGATGGCGCGACAACGCCTCGCATAGCCCGCGGTGGTTGGAGCATCAGACGGGAAAGATCACCCGTGGCCTCGCCGCGCTCGAGGCCGCGCCGCCGCCGGCGGAGAAGGTTGACGTGGCCTCGCTCGCGCTCGCTTGCGCGCTCGGCTATCTCGACCTGCGCTTCGCGGGCGCGTGGCGGAAGGAGCGGCCGAAGCTGGTTCCCTGGCTCGACGCCTTCTCCGCTGCTGTGCCCGCGTTCGAAGCGACGCGACATCGGGAAGGTTGATCTTCGCGTCTTTGTGAAACCCTTCGCGCCTTGGTGGTGAAAGGGCTTCACCACGAAGTCACGAAGGGTTTCACAAAGGCACAAAGGAGTTTGCATGTCGCCGGCGCTCTATGCAACGTTCGTTTTGGCTGTGATCACGCTGATGCTGATCCCCGGCCCGAATGTCGCGCTGATCGTCGCCAATTCGATTGCGCGCGGCCCGAGGGCGGGGCTGGCGACTGTCGCGGGCACGTGCGCGGCGATGCTTCCGCAGCTCGCGTTTACGGGCCTTGGCATGAGCGCGCTGATCGCCGGCGCGGCGGAGGCCTTCGCCTGGATCAGATGGCTCGGCGTTGCGTATCTGTTGTGGCTCGGCTTTCGCGCGTGGACCGCGCCAGCCGATAATCTCGCGGCCACGGCGGACCGTCGCCCCTTGCGGCGCCTGTTTGTTCGCGGCTTCCTTGTTTCGCTGTCGAACCCGAAGACGCTGTTCTTCTTCGCCGCCTTCTTTCCTCAGTTCCTCGACGCCGGCGCGCCGATGGCCAAGCAGATAGCGGTGCTATCGCTCACGTTCCTCTTGATCGCCGCGACCGTGGACAGCGGCTGGGCGTTGCTGGCGGCTCGCCTCGGCGGCGCGCTCAAGGCAGGCGGACGCTTGCGCAATCGCCTGACCGGCGGCTTCCTGTTCGGCGCGGGGTTAGGGCTAGCGCTGGCGAGAAAGCCGTGATGGGTAAACACTAAACCCCGTCATTGCGAGCGAAGCGAAGCAATCCAGCCTCTCCGCGATTCTGGCCTGCGAGCAACCAACGTTACATTCGGCGCGCTCGCGTCGTGGCCCCAGCGTGGATTGCTTCGCTTCGCTCGCAATGACGGAGTGAGGCTCAGGCGGCCAGCGCCGTCATCGTCTTCGCCAACTCCACCGCGCCGACATAGTCCGTCTTACCCGTCCCCAGCATCGGCAACGCGTCAACCTTCAGCAGCACGCTGGGAACCGACAATTCCGTCGCCCCGATCGCCCGCGCATGTTTGAGCAGCGCCTCGCGGGTCGCGTGCGGCTTCCGTCGTCAGCAGCACGATGCGCTCGCCCTTGCGCGCATCCGGCAGCGCGACGACCGCGCTTTGCGCCTGCGGCCAGACGGCGGCGGCCATCGCCTCGAGGCCGACAGCGACACCATCTCGCCGGCGATCTTGGCGAAGCGCTTGGCGCGGCCCTTGATCGTGATGAACCCGTCCGCATCGATCGCAACGATATCGCCGGTGTCGTACCAACCGCCGGGCGGCGGCTCCAGCACGCCGGGATTGTCGGCGCGCAGATAGCCGAGCATCACGTTGGGGCCGGCGACGAACAAACGGCCGCCCTCCGCGACGCCGGGGACCGGCTCCAGCCGCGCCTTCATCAGCGGCGACAAGCGCCCGACCGTGCCCGGCTTGTTGGCGATCGGCGTGTTCATCGCCAGCACCGGCGCGGTCTCGGTCACGCCATAGCCTTCGAGAATGCGCAGGCCGAAGCGGCGCTGATAGGTTTCGCGCGTGCGCTCCTTGACCGCCTCGGCGCCGGCGATGACCAGCCGCAGCGAGCGGAAGTCGTAGGCGTGCGCGGCGCGGGCATAGCCGGCGAGGAACGTGTCGGTGCCAAACAGGATCGTCGCGTTGGTCTGATAGACCAGCTCCGGAATGATCCGATAGTGCAGGGGCGACGGATAGAGATAGACGGGAATGCCCGCGAGCAGCGGCATCATCAGGCCGCCGGTCAGGCCGAAGGAATGGAACACCGGCAGCGCGTTGAACACCTTGTCGCTCGCGTTGGCGTCGATGCGCGCCAGCGCCTGCGCCGCGTTGGCGAGGATGTTTCGGTGCGAGCAACACGACGCCTTTCGGCGCGCCTTCCGAGCCGGAGGTGAACAGCACCACGGCCGGATCGTCAGGCGTTGCAGGGCACGCGCGGCGTCGCGCCGGCGAGTCAGCCCCGCAGTTTGTCGAGGAAGCCGATCTCGGCGCGCAACTCGTCGAGATAGACGATCTTCGCGTGTCGCAGACAAGCGCTTGAACGACCGCCGTCGAGCTTGCCTTTCTCGATGAAGGCTTGCGAGGTGAGAACCGTCTTGATCTTCGCGGTCTCGCAAGCCGAGATCAGATTGACCGCGCCGGCGGAGAAGTTGAGCATGGCGGGGACGCGGGCCAGCGATTGCAGCGCAAAGAAGGTCGCGGCGACGCCGTTGGAGTTCGGCAGCATCACGCCGACATTCTCGCCGATCTCCGTCAAGCGGCTCGAGTTTCAGCGCGAGCGTCTGGGCGCCGGCGATCAGGCGGCGGTAGGTGAGCTTGCCGGAGATCGGGTCTTCGACGATGGGTTGACCGGCGTCGCGATCGCGCCAGGCGTTGGCGAGACCCTGGAACAAAGTCTGATCCATCACCGAGTTGCGCACAACGGCATCAATCATCACGTCCTGCAGAGCCGCGCCCGACGCCAGGCGCCGCGCCTTGCCGCGCAGATTGTCGTCGATGCTGAGCTTGATCTTCGGCATGAAGGTGATGGTGATCTTCGGGAAGTAGACCTTCTTGATCTGCCACGGCTTCAGATAGCTGAGCGTGGAGCGCTGCGCGCCTTCGATGCGCACCGGCACGATCCAGGCGTCGCTCTTGTCGGCGATCATCGCCGCGCCCTCGTAGACCTTCATAATGCCGCCGGTGACCGTGATCCGACCTTCGGGAAAGATCACCAGCGGCGCGCCTGACTTGACCAGCGCGACCAGATGTTTGGTCGCCAGCGGCGACGTCGGATCGACCTTGAACGCGTTGATCATCGCCATGAAAGGCTTCGCCCACCAGGCCTTCGCAATGCCGGTGTCGACGGCGAAAGCGGCGTCGACGGGCAGCACGGCGTGCAGCAGGGGGCCGTCGAGCAGGCTCACATGGTTGGGCGTGAAGATCATGCGCTCGGAGGCGGCGGGGATGTTTTCGTGGCCGCGCACTTCGACGCGGAACAGCGCCTTGAACAGGAAGCCGCCGAAATCGCGCACGCCCTCGCGGCCCCAGGCTTTCAGCACCAGATAGGTGACGCCGATGTGGCCGAGGCCGAGCAGAGCAAACAACAAGGCGTTGCTGGCGTCGCAGATATTGCAGCCCGGCGACGACGAGGCTCGAGCCGACGATGAACGCCGCCGAGACCACGTTGTTGACCGCGATGACGCGGGCGCGCTTCTCAGGCGCAGCCCAAGCCTGCACGGCGGCGAACGACGGCACGACGAAGAAGCCGCCGCCGATCGCGATGGCGATGAATTCCGCCAGCGTCACGACGCCTTTGTAGGAAGCGAGGAATTCCATCGCGCCGACGTCGCTGCCGACGTCGATTCCCGTTAGCGTCCAGGCGAGCGCCAAGCTGGCGACGCCCATCACGACGCCGCCGAGCGGAACGACCGCCATGTTCGGGCGATGATGGCTCCAGCTGCGCGGCGAGCAGCGAGCCGATCGCCACGCCGATGGCGAACACCAGCATGAACAGCGTGTTGACGTTCTCCGTGCCGCCGATGGTCTGGGTGACGATCGGGGCGAGCAACGAGAGCGTGACGGCGCCGGCGAGCCAGAACCAGGAGACGATCAGCGTGCCGTCCCAGATGCGCGTGTCGCGCCGCGTCTCGGCGATGAGGTGGCGGGTCGAGGTCCAGGGGTTCTTGGTGATGACGAGATCGCCGGCCGCCGGTTTGACGCTGGGGATGAAGCGCGAAGTCAGCCAGCAGGCGATGGCGATCACCATGATGAGGACCGCGACGATCATCGGCGGCTGATGCTTCGCCGCCGCCCAGCCGGCGGCGATCGGGCCGATCAGCACGGCGAGGAACGTGCCGGATTCAATCAAGGCGTTGCCGGCCGCGAGTTCGTCCGTTGCAAGCTGGTCCGGCAGCAGGCCGTATTTGATCGGGCCGAACAGCGCGGCGATGGTTCCGTAAAGGCCGAGCGCGATCATCAGCAAGGGAACGGATTGCAGGAGAAAGCCGGCGGCGGCGAAGGCGGCGCCAAAGATCTCGGCGAATTTCATGCGGCGCGCGAGCATCGCCTTGTCGTATTTGTCGGCGAGCTCGCCGGCGAAGGCGGAAAACAGGAAGAACGGCGCGATCAGCACGGCTCCGGCGATCGTGCCGAGCATCGCGCCGGTCGGGCCGCCGATCTTGAACAGGCAGAGCAGCACCAGCGACTGCTTGAGGAAATTGTCGTTTAGCGCCGCCAGGAATTGCGTGAGAAACAGCGGGCCGAAGCGCCGCGAGGTTAATAATTGTTTGACCATGACACGATCCTTGGAGGGTCAGCCGACAATGCTTCGTCTGAGCGTCGCATTGTCTGGCTTACAGGCAAATCGAAGGGCGCCTCTGTGGTGAAGCGCACTTTAAAAAATTACCCCTTCAGGCCGACAAGCAGCTTTTCCGTGCGCGCCTCTTCGATCTTGTTGTGCAGCTTGGCGCCCTCGTGCTGGTCGCGAAGAGTCTTCGAGAGAATGATCGTCGAGGAGGTCACCATCACGACGCCCATCAGCATGTAGCCTTTGACCCACAGATCGATGGGCAAGAAGAATAGCCCGCCGAGCGTCAGCGCCAGCGAGCCGAACATGTTGGCGTAGGTGAAGCTGATCCAGGCGCCGGAGTTGTTGGTGGTCTCGTTCATAGCGATGTTCCTCTTGCCTTTGCCGGGTTCGAGCGGTCCGGGGATCGGGCCGTGAACCGCGTTCACGAGAGGGGTGTAACATGGCCTTGAACGTTGTTCAAGATTATTTTTGAACGATGTTCACCGTTTCGGATCTCGGTTAACAAGGCGCGCCTGTAGACGCGGTCGCTGACCGCGTTGTTGGTAAGCGAGGCAGATTCCCGGAGGCCTGTAGCCGCGGACTCCAGTCCGCGGTCTCCCCGAGATCGGCTCTTTCTCGACAAGGCTCGATCTCTTAATCCCCCGCGGACTGGAGTCCGCGGCTACAAAGCGCCCGCCTAAGCGCCTCATTCTGCGGGCTTATTTCCAAGTCGATCCACCGCGGTCAACGACCGCGGCTACATTGCCGCGGGCGCGGCGTCGATGACGCGCAGTTGCACGCGCTCGCGCCCGCCATAGCGGTTGATCGCCAGAACCCCGGCCAGATGCGCGAGCCCGCCTTGCAGCGCACGCAAGCCTTGGCCGAGCGGCTTTCCCGCAGCACGGAAGGCGATGCCCTCAACGGCCCTCCCATCTGCGGAAATAGCGCGAAGCCGCATATGGTCGACACCCACGACGGCCACGTCGGTCACGCGGTGGCGGGGCAGGGCGAAGATCGGCTCGGGATTGCCTGCCCCGAAGGGACCCGCCGCTTCGATGGCGTGAAGCGTCTCCGGCGTCGCCGCGGCGGCGGCGAGCGCGCCATCGAGCACAAGCCCGGAGTCGCGACGCGCTTCTTCCACCGGCGCTTGCAGCGCCTGCTCCAGCGCGGCGCGTAGCTCGCCCAGCCGATCGCGCCGCACGGTGAGGCCAGCGGCCATCGCGTGCCCGCCGCCTTTCGCCGCCAGCCCCGTCTCGACCAGGCCGCGCACTAGCCGTCCCAGATCGACGCCAAGGATCGAGCGCGCCGAGCCCGTCGCCTCCTCGCCGTTCAGCGCCAGCGCGAAGGCTGGGCGGCCGAAGCGCTCCTTCAGCCGCGCCGCGACGATCCCGACGACGCCCGGCGGCCAACCCTCACCCGAAACCACGACGCAGGCCCCGCGCTCGTCGAGCCCGAGCGCGGCCAGCGCCTGCGCCTCGGCCTCCGCGAGTATGTCGATCTCGATCCGCTGGCGCTCGCGATTGAGCCGGTCGAGCTCGGCGGCGATTTTGGCGGCTTCGGCGGGGTCGGCGGTCGTCAGCAGCCGCGCGCCGAGCGCGGCGTCGCCGATGCGACCGCCCGCGTTGATTCGCGGGCCGACGAGGAAGCCGAGGTGGTACGGCGTCGGCGGCCCGCCGGCGCCGGCGACATCAAATAAAGCGGCCAGCCCCGGCCGCTCGCGCCGCCGCATCGCCTCGAGCCCACGAAGGACGAAGGCGCGGTTGAGGCCGACCAGCGGGACGACGTCGGCGACGGTGGCGAGCGCGACCAGGTCGAGTTTGCTCTTCAGGTCCGGGACGGCGACGCCGGTCTCGCGAAGCCGGCGGTTGAGATCGACCAGCGCCATGAACACCACGCCCGCCGCGCAGAGCGAGCCGAGACCGGAAAGATCGTCCTGGCGGTTTGGATCAACCAGCGCGAGCGCGGGCGGCAGGATTTCCGGCGCCTGGTGATGGTCGAACACGATGACGTCGAGCCCGAGTTTTGCGGCTTCCGCGAACGGCTCGAAGCTCACCGCGCCGCAATCGACCGTCACGACGAGGTCGGCGCCCTCGGCGCGAAAGCGCCGCATCGCCTCGACGTTGGGGCCGTAGCCCTCGGTGACGCGGTCGGGGATGTGGATGAGCGTCGGGCAGCCGAAACCGGCGAGATATTCGCTGAGCAGGGCGGCCGAACAGGCGCCGTCGACATCATAGTCGCCGAAAATGGCCACGCGCTCGCGATTGGCGATGGCGCGAGCCAGGCGCGCGGTCGCCGGCGCCATGTCGATCAGCGTGTGCGGGTCGGGCATCAGCTCGCGCAGGGTCGGTTCGAGATGGCGCTCGACGCCGTCGAGGTCGACGCCGCGGCCGGCGAGGATGCGCGCCAGCAGATCGCCCCGTCCGGAGATCTGTGAGATCGCCAGCGCCCGCGCCTCCCCCGCCGCATCGAGCCGAGCGCGCCAGGAGCGGCCGGTGAGCGAGGTTTCGACGTCGAGGAAGAAACGGGCTGGCGTCATTAGACCGTGTCGCCGGAAGAGGCGCGGCGCTGGGACCGCGGGCGGCGCTCCTTTGGCCAGCCTAGGGGCGCGGGATGGCTTCGCTTAGCTCGCAATGACGGGAGACCTTATCTCGGGTTCTCAGGCGGGAAACGCGGCTTACGCTTGCAACCCCACCGTCGCGTCGGCGGACGCCGCGAATTAAGCGCGTCTGGGGTCGCCGTCCACTGCTTGGGGCGTCGGCGCCCCCAGCCTTGGCGCCCCAGCGCTTAATTCGTAGCGGCGACGTGGAACCGGATCGCCTGCATGTCGGTTACTCCGCCAAGTCAGTGAACAGCCTTGCAACACATACAATCAAACATCGGAGACCTACGCCCATGCCAGGAAATCTGATCTATTACGCGCTCGTACTCATCGTTGTCGCGCTCATCGCAGCGCTATTCGGCTTTGGCGGCGTTGCTTCGACAGCCATGGGCGGAGCTCACCTGCTGATTTGGGTGGCGGTCGTCGTCGTGATTGTCGGCGTGCTCTTTGCCGTCGTGCGTCGAGCGTAGCGCCGCTGCATCACCGCGCTCCGAGCGCGGCGATGCAGGTTTCTGAGCTCAGCCGGGCCCTCGCAAAGGGTCCGGCTTTGCGCTTTCTGTTATGATTTGCCGCCCTCAGCGCGTTGGCCGTCAGCAACGCGCGACGTATTGGGTCCACGCTCGATCTCGACATTTCCAACTGGAAATGGATAAGGAATCCGCAGTCCAGCGGCCCGCATCCGCTGCATGATGTCGAAGTTGAGTTCGCTGCGCACGCGCTCGAACAGCAGCGCCTCTTCAATATAAACTACGAGCTGAAATTTCATCGACCAATCGCCGAAATCCGCAAACAAAGCGAGCGGCGCAGGTATCGACAGCACCGCGTCCTGCGCCTTCGCAGCGTCGATCAGCAGCGTGCGCACGACCTCCGGATCGCTCTCGAAAGCGGCGTGCACGCCGATCACGATCCGTGCGACGCGATCGGTGTGCATCCAGTTCTTCACCGCCCCGGTGACCAGTGTGAGATTGGGAACAATCAAAGTCGCGCGCTCAAAAGTTTCGATCTCGGTGGACCTCGCGTTGATGCGTCGGACAAACCCCTGGTCCTGGCCAATCACGACCCAATCGCCGACGCGAATGCCGCGCTCCCACAGCAGGATAAGCCCGGAAATGAAATTGTTGGCGATGCCCTGCAATCCGAAGCCGATGCCGACCGACAGACCGCCGGCGACCCAGGCGACCCGCTCGGCGTCGACGCCGAGCCGCGAGCCGCTGACGATCAAAGCCACCACGACGCCGAGATAGCCAAAAATGGTGCGGATCGAATTCTTGACGCCGGCGTCGAGGCTGGTGCGCGGCAGATAGCGTTCGCCGAGCCAGGTCTGCGCCGCCCGCGTCGCGCCGAGTACGAATATGAACAGGACAACCGCGGCCACGAGCGTCGAAATCGAGAGCGTGATGCCGCCTACGCTGAAACCGAAATAAGCTGTGCGTAACGTCGCCAGCAGATCCTGGCTCGGCATTCCGAACGGCCCGATGGTGACGATCAGCGCCGCCACAACCACCGCAATCCGCGCCAGCCCTTGCACCAGCACGACGATCTGCTCCAGGCCCTCGCGCCGGAAGCCCAAGGTCGCCTTCAGGCCCTGTGCTAGGGAAGAGTTCGGCGCGCAGCAGCCGCTCGCAGCTTTCCTGGATGAGCGCGTCGGCCAGGAACAGCGTGGCGGCAATGCCGCCGAGGCGCAGCGCGTGCTCGACCAGGAACGTGGCGAACGCGATGTAGCCGGCCAGCGCGCAGATGAAGACCGCCAGCACGTAAGCCCAGGCGAAGGTCAGCGCGGGGGCCCAGCCATCCCTTGCGCCCGGTTCCGGGGCGCGGCCGAGCTTGCGGAACGTGTCGGCGGCAAAGCCGGAAATCGCCAGCGAGCCGAGCGCGCGGGTCAGCACGAGCAGGTTGTAGGACGAGATTGATTCTGCGACGGACTCCATCAGCCGCGTCAGCGCGAGAAGGATCGCGACGCCGATCGCCAACCGTGTCAGCCGTTTGGCGGAGCGGTCGCCCATCGGGACGAGACGCCAGATCTCGCGCTTCGGGACGAGCAGGGCCTCCGCGCAGGCATAGGTGAGCGCCGTCAAACGAATCCCGTCGAGCAGCGCGCTGATGATGCCCTGCAACTGCGGATCTGAAATATCGAAGATGTCGAGCGAATAGGAAATCACGCCGAGCCCGACCAGCGGCCCCGCCGATAGCGCCGCCAGCGTCCACAGGCCGACCAGCGCCTTGCGCAGCCGGGCCGGGGCTTTCTCGTCGCTCGAGGGCACGATGACGCGATGCGCGGTGCGCCGCAGCGGCGCGGCGAGCACGATGATCACCACGAGGACCGCGAGAAATCCGCTCCATTGGCCGACGGTCACATGCGCGGCGAGGCGGGTCGCGGCGTTGGTCAGCAGATTGCCGAAGGCGGTCACGTCCTCCGGCAGTTCGCGAGCCACGGAAAGCCAGAGAACTGGGCTCAGCAGGCTGGTCGAGCGCGCAAACGTCTCCCGGGTAAAGATATTTCGGCGCGCGTTGCCGATGCGGGTGATGTAGTCCTCGGCTTGCAACAGCGCTGCGCGCGAGGAGCGAAGATCCGCGTCGAGGCTGTCGAACTTGGTTTGCTCAGCCTTCAGCTCCGCCGCCGCGGGGTCGGGTTCGGGCGCGGCCTCTTTCGATTTCGGGGTCAGCTCGGTCAGGCGCTTGCGCGAGGCTTCGAGCCGGGGCGCGAGTTCGGCGATGACCGCTTGTAGCTGTCCCACCAGCGGCTCGGAGCGCATCCGCAACTGGGCGAGTTGGCTGTCGGAGAGATTTTCGAGCTTCAGTTCATCGTCGATTTCGACCAGCTCGGTCTTGATCAAAGCGAGCGTGTCGCGCGGCTTGTCCTCGGCGGTCCAGCCTGGCCCGGCGAGCGCGAACACGAGCAACGCGAAATAGACGAGAAGGCGTAACGTTCTCAAGCAATTCCCCGCAATGCCGGCCGAACGGCGGCGCCCGCGGGCCCCGAATGACCCGAGAGCATGGCCGCGCCATGGCGATTGTCCCGTCGGGCGAGCGTATTTTTGCAATCGAGGCCAAGCGCCTCCTGTAGACGCGGTCGTTGACCGCGTTGTGTGGTTCAAGCGCCTCATTCTGTTCGTTTTCTGCAAGCCGATCCACCGCGGTCAGCGACCGCGGCTACACAGGCGCTGTGGGAATCGCCCCGAGTTACGCATTTTTCGTCTGCCGTTCACCCTGTGCGCGGAAATCGGCTGCGGGCGACGTCGGGGTTTGTTAGAGAGGGCGCACCCTTTTGAGGATGTCACTAGTGGCGAGTGTGTCTGCGGCCAAACGCGCGGCGCGGCTTCAGGCCGGCGAGCGCGCGCTGGCGTTTTTCGAGAGCGTTGGCTTCGGCCGCGTCGAGCCGCACGTGCTGCAGCCGACCGGGCCGTTTCTCGATATGTCCGGCGAGGATATCCACGGCCGGCTCTACCTCACCTCGGGATCGGACGGCGAGGAGCTGTGCCTGCGGCCGGATTACACCATTCCCGTCTGCCTCCTGCATTTGGCGCAAGGCGGCGCCGAGGGCGAACAGCGCTACGCCTATCTCGGTCCGATCTTTCGCGCCCGCGCCGGCGCGGAAGGAGAGCTGATACAGACCGGGCTCGAGAGTTTTGGGCGGCGGGACATCGAGGCCGCCGACGCGGAAATCCTGGCTTTGGCGATGGAGGCGGCGGAGAAAGCCGGCTCGAAGCCGCTCAAGGTGAAGATCGGCGACGCGCGCCTGTTCGAGGATGTCATTTCCGCGCTGGGCCTGCCCGAATATTGGCGCCGACGGGTGCGCCGCGGCGTCGCGCGCGGCCAGCCGCTGGAAAAGGTGCTGGATAGCCGCGGGCTGACGCCATTCTCCAAGGCCGGCGTGCTGGCGGCGCTGGAGCGGACCGACCACGACGGCGCCAAGGCGCTGGTGCAGGACCTGCTGGCGATGGCGGGCATCACCACGGTCGGCGGTCGCTCGCCGAGCGAAATCGCCGACCGTTTCCTGGAGCAGGCGGCGACCCGGCTCGATTCGGGCATCGGCGAAGAACAGCTGGAGACGCTCGATCGGTTCCTGGCCATTTCCGGCCATCCCGACGCGGCGTCCCGGCAATTGCGCGATCTCGCGAAGTCGGCGCGGCTGGACATCGGCCCGGCGCTCGCCTCGTTCGACGAGCGTGTCGGTTTTCTCGCCGCGCGTGGTCTGCCGATCGACGAAATCAGCTACTCGGCGAGCTTCGTGCGCGATCTCGATTACTACACCGGCTTCGTGTTCGAAGCAGTCGACGCCGCCGCGCCCGACGCCGGTCCAGCGATCGGCGGCGGCCGCTACGACGGCTTGGCGCGCAAGCTGGGCGCTGCGGTCGCGACGCCGGCGATCGGCGCCGCGATCTCGCTGGATCGTCTACCGTTGGAGACCGCGGCATGACTCTGACGATCGCGGTCCCCTCGAAGGGGCGGTTGCAGGAAAACGCGTTCGACTATTTTGCGCGCGCGGGTCTCGATATCGTGCAAGGCCGCGGCGCGCGCGACTATCGCGGCGCGATCGCAGGGTTTTCCGATATCGAGGTGGCGTTTCTGTCCGCCTCCGAGATCGTCGGCCAGCTCGCGGCCGGGGCCGCGCATATCGGCGTCACCGGCGAGGACCTCGTACGCGAGCACGTCGGCGATGTGAACGATCGCCTCGCGCTGCTGACGCCGCTGGGATTTGGGCGCGCCAACGTCGTAGTGGCGGTGCCGCAATCCTGGATCGACGTGCGCAACATGGCCGATCTCGAAGACGTCTGCGCGCACTACCGCGCCAAGCGCGGCGAGCGCATGCGGGTGGCGACCAAATACGTCAATCTGACGCGGCGCTTCTTCAACGAACACGGCGTGACGGATTATCGGATCGTGGAGAGCCTAGGCGCCACCGAAGGCGCGCCGGCGGCGGGATCGGCGGAACTGATCGTCGACATCGCCACGACCGGCGGCACGCTCGCCGCCAACGCGCTGAAGACGCTGGAGGATGGCGTGATTCTCCGGAGCGAGGCCAATCTCGTGGCCTCGCGCGGCGCGGATTGGACGCCCGACGCGCGCAACGCGGCGCGCGCGATTCTGTCGCGGCTAGCGGCGACCGAGCTGGCGCGCCGTTCGCGCGAAGTTCGCGCGCGGCTGCCGGATGGCGCGGCGGGGATCATCGCCGAGGCTTCGGAGAGATTTTCCGCGCAGCCCGACGGCGAAGGTGAGGCCGTCGCGTTCCTGTGTCCGCGCGAGAAGGCGGCGCTGCTCGCCGACTTCCTGTTGTCGAAGGGCGCGCGGCGGGTCGGCGTGCACAGCGTCGAGCAGATGTTTGAGATCCCCAATCCGCTTTACGACGCGCTGCAGGCCAAGGTGTTTCCTAAGGCCGCGACGCGGGCTTGAGTTTGGGTTGCGGGCGTGGCGACGCCCCTCTATGTAGGCGCGCTTGCAGCGCGGCCGGCGTACTCGGCATTTGGGGTGTAGCCAAGCGGTAAGGCAGCGGATTTTGATTCCGCCATCCCCTGGTTCGAATCCAGGCACCCCAGCCAGACACCGACGCAACGCGTGTGTTCCCACGGTGACTAGAGCCATCGAACGGAGGGTCGGCGTCCACGCCGACCTTTTTGGGGCGCAGCTCGGCCGGCTTACTTATCAACCCAACGTCGGCCTGGAGGCCGACGCTCCGCGAGCAGGCTCTAGAAAATCAGCGACATGTCGTTGGGCGCGACGGGGATGAGAAACTCGCCCGTCGGCACGTTGGTGCCAGACTCCGGGATCGTCGCCTTCGAGAAAGAGCCGGGTGCGTCCGTTCGGTTGCGTTTGCCCAGCGATACGGCGCTTGTAGGCCAGTAGCGGCGTGCCGAACTGCTGGCGGACGCGCTGCAGGAATCCGGACGCGCCGCCGACGCGACAGGTCAACAGGACGATGAGGCCGAGCGGTTTGAAGGCGGTCATGATCTTCTGGTACTGCCGGAAATTGTCGAGGCGGATCTTCGCGTTGTGCGATTGCGAATTCTGGTCGTTTTCGAGATCGGACAGCACAGTGATGCCGGCGCTCGACGGCGGCCGGTCGGCATAGAAGGCGTTGGTCTGCGAGGGGTGCGGATGCGCACGCGCATCGATCTGGCCGACGTCTTTGGGCTTCGGCTGTCCAACCATCCAGGCGTTGCGGCCGCCCAACTGAAACCTATGGTTGGGGGCGAGGTCGAACACGCCGCTGTCGGGGGCGGTGCCGGGCGCGCCGTGGCCGACCGATAGGACGAGAATCCCCAGTTCGCCCGCGATCGCCGCCGCCGACGCCAGCTGGCTCGCGGCCGAGGCGACGCTGAGGCCGTTGCCCAATGGCACAACGACGACGAGACCCTTCGTGTCGGGCAGCGAGTCAAAATGCTTCTTGACCTGTTTCGCCCAGGCGAACCAGGGCGGATTGGTCTCGGTAACGATGACGAGCTTGGACGGCTTGGTCTTGATCGTCGGCGCGAAGAACAGGCCGCGCAACAGCGCGGTTGCGCCCGGCAGGAATGCGAAGGGCGCTTCGAGCGCCGCCATCTCGTCGTCGAGACTTTCGATCGTCATCTTGCCGACGATGGCGTCCGGCTTTTGCTGATAAGATCGGTTGATGATGCTGCGCGTGGACTTGTAGCTGAGCACTGCCGCCGCCGTCCGCGGACCATAGCGTCCGTCGGCCACGATGTCCGCGCCATCCAAAATGATCAGCGCCGCCTGGATCAGCACGACATGATCGCCGGAATCGCCCAGCGTGACATGTGCCTTGTCGTCGACCAGGCAGGCTTGCAGTCTTTGATTGGACGACAACATGAGCGAGTGCAACGGCATGGACTGGTCCTAGCGTTTCGATCGGCGATCGGGCGTAGCCCGCCCTCGCATGTTTACGGTATGGATTTATCTCATGTAATTGCGCCGCGCTCCCGAATATCGCAGCGCCCGCTCCCGCTTGCCGCTCCCATCCTCATATGCGACATTCCCGCGCGACGGGCCCGGAGAGGCGCGCAGTCGATCGACTTTTGGGAAGAAACGCTCATGCTCAGAACGCTCACTCGCTATTTGCTGATGGTCTTTTTAGCCGTTGGGTTGCCGCTCGCGGCCCAGGCCAAGACCTTCTATTGGATCTCGCACGGCTCGCCCGCCGATCCGGTCTGGACCTATTTCCTCGCCGGCGCGAACATGTGGGCCAAGGACACCGGCCAGACGGTCAAGACTTCGTTCCACAATGGCGACGTCGCCGCGCAACAGGAGGCGATCCGCTCCGCCATCGCCGCGAAGGCCGACGCGATCGTCACCACCAGCCCGGACCCCGGCAGTCTCGTGCAAGTCGTCAAAGAGGCGCGCGCCGCGGGCATACCGGTCATCAACTTCAATACGCCGGATGCAAAGGTCGACTTCAACGCCTATGTCGGCGTCGATTTGATCACGGTCGGCAAGGGCTGGGCGCAATATCTGGTTGACCACAAGCTGGTGAAGAACGGCGACTTCGTCTGGATGCCGGTCGAAGTTCCCGGCGCCAGCTACGGCGTCGTCGAGGAGCAGGGGATCGCCAGCGTCTTCAAGCCGCTGAACATCACCTGGGAAGTCACCGACACGACCCTCGACCAGGCCAACATTATTTCCCGCATGACCGACTATGTCACCGCCAATCGGAAGAAGATCAAGGCGATCATCGGTCTTGGCGATCTGGTCACGGGTTCGGTGAAGCGCGTGTTTGATCAGGTCGGCGTCAAGGCCGGCGATATTCCCGTAGTTGGTTGGGGCAACTCGCGTGACACGACGGGCGAAGTGCTTGATGGCTTTGTCAACGCAGCGGAATGGCAGGATCCGCAGGCGACCAGCTATATTGCGCTCTCCTACGCCAACCTTGCGGCTGGGGGCATCCCCCCGGGCTTCGACATCCACGTCGGCGCTCTCTACGGCAAGGACACGGCCGCGACCTACGATAAGGTCCTCTCCGGCAAGTAGCCTTCGCGCTTGGCGCCGCCCCGCGGCGGCGCCTCTTCCTCTGGAGCTTTGAGCAGCGGGCGCCGCTCCCTGCAGGATGCAATTGAATTGGCCGAAGCCGCCCCGTCTCCTGAAAAAATCGAGCTGGCTCACCCGCAAGGCGGCTCGTTCTTGCGCGGCTTGGTGTCGGCGCCGGAGTTTGGGCCGTTCGTGTTGCTGGCGCTGGAGATCGTCGTCTTCACCACGATAAACCCTGACTTTCTTTCGATCCTCAATATCTCGAACACGCTGACGTTCACGGTCGAACTCGGGCTTATCGCGCTCGCCATGACACTTCTGATGACGGCCGGAGAATTCGATCTTTCCGTCGGATCGTTGTTCGGCTTCGCGCCGGTGATGATGTGGACGCTGTACAATGGCGGGCTTTTGCCGCTGGGCGCGGCCTTCCTGGTGAGCCTCGTGGTCGCGGCGCTGATCGGCCTGGTCAACGGTCTGTTCGTGACGCGGCTGAAGATTCCTTCGTTCCTGGTCACGCTTGGGATGCTGTTGGTTGTTCGCGGGACGGCGCTGTTCGTCACTGACGGCTTTCCGCAACGCACATGGAGTGCTGGCGGGCAGGGGTTGGCGAATCTGCTGGTTGGCGATTTCTATATCGGTTCGTTTCGGATCTACGCTTCGCTGTTCTGGTTCGCGGGCGCTGCGATTGTTCTCGGCTACGTGCTGACCCATTCGAAATACGGCAACTGGATCCAGGCGACCGGCGGCAATTCCGTGGCGGCGCAAGCGCGTGGCGTGAACGTGAACCGGGTCAAGGTGGCGCTATTCGTGCTCACCGCTGTCTTGTCCGCCTTCGCGGGCGTCATCAGCTCGATCCGAACCTCGGCGGCCAATCCAAATAGCGGAAGCGGCTACGAACTGGAGGTGATCGCGATGGTGGTGATCGGCGGCACCGCGCTGACCGGCGGTCGCGGCACCATCGTCGGCACCGTCATCGGTATCTTGATCTTGCGGGTGATGCGCAACGGCATCGTGCTGATCGGCGTGCCCGGTCTCGCCTACAACATCTTTATCGGCGCGATCATTCTCGGCATGATGGCGCTGCATTCCTGGCTCGAACGCCGGCATCAGGCGGGGACCTGACCATGGCGGAGACGCTCATCCGCATGGAGCGGATCAACAAATTCTTCGGCCGGGTGCAGGCGCTCGAGGATGTGAACCTGAGCGTCTCTCGACAGGAGATTGTCGGGCTGCTCGGTGATAATGGAGCGGGCAAGTCGACGCTGATCAAGGTGCTGTCCGGCGCGTTGCAGGCGACCAGCGGCGACATCTACGTGCGCGACAAGAAAGTTCAGATGCGCAGCACCTCCGACGCCATCGCGGAGGGCATCGAGACCATCTACCAGGACTCGGCCTTGGTGACGCAGCTTTCGATCGCGAGAAACCTGTTTCTCGGCCGCGAGCCGCTGAAGGGGCCGCGCTTTCTCAACCGAATGGATCGCGAGTTGATGGAGCGGGTGGCGGGCGAGTTGCTCAGGCGGGTCGGCATTGGCAAGGCGATCCCGGCGTCGACGCCGATCAGTTCGCTGTCAGGCGGCGAGCGTCAGGCCGTTGCGATCGCGCGGGCGATGCACTTTGACAGCGATCTGATCATTCTCGATGAGCCAACCAACAACCTCGGTGTTGCGGAGACACAGGGGGTGTTGCGCTTTGTCCGCAACGCGCGCGACTCTGGGCATTCGTGCATTCTCATCGCGCACAATATCCATCACGTGTTCCAGGTGGTTGACCGGATTGTGGTGATGCGGCGCGGCCATATCGTCGCCGACAATATCGACCCGAAGACGACGTCGGTTGCGGAGGTTGAAAACGTCATTACCGGGGAGATCGCGGGACTCGCGCACTAAGAGCGCTCTGCCTAGCAAGCGGTACGTCCGTCATTGCGAGGAGCGAAGCGACGCGGCAATCCATGCGGCGGCAGGCGCCCTTTCCGGATGGGCGACGATCTCACAAAGCTGGATTGCTTCGCTTCGCTCGCAATGACGGGTAACGCTCCTTATTGATCCATCTGCTTCTCACTCGTATCCGCCTTGCCGATCGCCCAATAGCCGCTGGACTTCAGCCACGGCGCCGGATGTCGCAAGACTTCGAGGATATGCTTGCGAAGCGTGCGGGCGACGCCGCCTTCTGCGGCGACCCAGATGAACCCCTCGCCAACCGGCGGCGTGTATTGTTGAAGCGCCGTCAGAAGCGGAGCGGGGTCGGCCGCCTGCGCCGCCGGACGGTGCGTCCAGATGGCCCGATGATTGGCCTGCGTCGCGAACCGCTGCTCTTCCTCCGGCCCGGTCACGCTCACGATGCTGACAACCGGCGCCCCTGCGGGTAGTTCCTCGATACGCCGTCCGATCGCGGGGAGGGCGGTTTCATCGCCGATCAGCAACCACCAATCAAAATCCTGCGGCACCACCATTGAGCCGCGCGGTCCGCCGATTTCCGCGGGGTCGCCTGGCTTGACGCCGCGCGCCCAGGCCGTGACCGGGCCGGCGTCGTGCAGCGCGAAGTCGATCGCCAACTCGTTGGCCGCCGCATCGTAGCGGCGCGGAGTATAGTCGCGACGCTCGACGGCGCCGCTCTCGCCGGGAGCGATTACTTTGACGTGATCATCGGCGGAAAGGCTGGTGAAGCCGGCGAGTTCATCGCCCGCGAGAATGAGCCGCAGCATCCGCGGCGTGACGAATTCGGTGCGTCGAACATGGAGAGCGCGCCGCCGAAGCTCATGCCGGACTTTGGTGATTTCATGTTTCAAGACGAGCTCCGTCGATCGTTGTTGCCGGGCAGGCGCCGGATGTAGCCGCGGTCGCTGACCGCGGTCGCCGTGTGAGCGTGGCTATCAATCAGACATTCGATCTCCGCGCCACCGCGGTCAGCGACCGCGGCTACAGCGCAGTGTCTGCTCGCGCCTGCAGCGCCGCTTTGCGCATCAGGCCTGAAAAACCCGCCCCGTCGATTTCCTGCGGCAAGATAAACACCATCCCCTCGGGCGCCGCCAGCTTTCCCACAGGCGCCGAGAACAGGGCCAGCCGTAATGCGAAATGTGTGAACACGTGGTCCACGTGTCCAGGCAAACGTCGCCAGGCCGCGGCGAAGGGGGCGTCCTCCGCGGTTACTTCGAGGATTTCGCCGACGCGCCAGGGGCCGCCCGGCAGCTCCATGGTCGCGCCAAGCAGGCCGCGCGGCGGCCGCCGTCGTGCGAGAAAGGCGCCGTCTTCGCGAGCCGCGAAGAAAGCGGCGCCGACTTTTTCAGGCCGAGCCTTTTTGACGACGCGCCCTGGATAGGCGTCCGGATCGCCGCTCGCGGCGGCGCGGCAGTCCGGGCGCAATGGGCACATAAGACATGCCGGGTTCTTCGGCCGGCACAAGGTCGCGCCGATGTCCATCAGCGCCTGCGCGAAATCGCCGGCGCGGGCTTGCGGCGTGAGTGTGCGCGCAAATTCTTCGATCGCTGCACGATTGCTGGCGATCGGGGCGGAGAAGCCGGCGAGCCGCGACACGATGCGCGCGATGTTGCCGTCGATCGGCGTCGCGGACCGCTCGAAGGCGATCGCGGCGATGGCGGCGGCGGTGTAGGGACCGATCCCCGGCAGGGCGCGCAACCCGGTCTCATCTGAGGGGAATTGCCCCCCGGCCGCCACCACAGCCCGCGCGCAGGCGTGCAGGTTTCGAGCGCGCGAGTAGTAGCCCAAGCCGGCGAAGGCGCTCATGACCGCTTCGAGCGGCGCCGCGGCGAGCGCGGCGACATTGGGCCATCGGCGCAGGAACTCGCGGTAATACGGCGCGGCGCCTGCCGTCGTCGTCTGCTGCAGCAGGATTTCTGACAGCCACACGCGGTAAGGATCGGCGCGCTCTCCCGGCGCCGCGCGCCAGGGCAGGGTGCGCCGGTGGGTATCAAACCAGGCCAGCGTCCGCGCGGCGATGGAGTATCCAGGTTTGGCGCGGGGCGCTACAAGGCTTGGCATGGCCGACGCGTCTAGCCCGCCCTACGCCAAGAGAAAACCGGCGACTTCGCTCGGGGCGCATCTCGGCGCGATCTTGAGCCCGACGCTGGCCGCGCGCGGCCTCAGCGAATTCGAGCCTGATCACGCATTGGCCGGAAATCGTCGGCCTCGATATTGCGCGTTTCGCCCGCTTCGAACGGCTCAACTGGCCCCCGAGGGGGGCCGCGCGGGATCCCCTGGAAGCGCTGGCGCCGGCGACGCTGATTCTGCGGATCGACGGCGCCTTCGCCATCGAAGCGCAGCATCTGTCGCAGCTGATTGCCGAGCGGGTGAACACGCATCTCGGTTGGCGCTGCGTGGCGAAAGTCGCGTTCCGGCAAGGGCCGCTGCCGACGCCCACGCCGCGCCGCCGCATCCGTCCGCCGAGCCCGGAAGCGCTCGCCGAAGCCCGCGGCTTCGGCGCCGGGGTGGACGACGAGGGCTTGCGAGAGGCGCTGACGCGGCTCGGCGCACGGGTGATTGACCGCGCACGCGGCGGTTGACCCCTCGCCATCGACAGTTCGCGTCGCGCGGGTTAGAGCCGCGCCATGAGCTCAGCTTCAGCCCTCGTTGGCCGGCGCGTCGTCCGGATGAACGGCGCGGGCAACAAGATACTCGTGCTTGATCTAAGAGGCGGCGGCGCTTGGCCGTCGCCCGCGGAGGCGCGTGCGATCAACCGCGCGCCGGGGCTCGATTACGACCAACTGATGCTGCTGACCGATCCGCGCAGCGCCGATACGCTCGCCTATGTGCCGATCTACAACAACGACGGCAGTCTCGCGGAGGCCTGCGGCAACGGCACGCGCTGTGTTGCGGATCGGCTGTCGCGCGAGACAGGCGCCATGTCCTTCGCGGTGGAGACGGAGGGCGGACTCATCCTGTGCGAGCGGCTCGGCGAAGCGACCTACCGCGTCGACATGGGGCCGCCGCGGCTTGACTGGTCGGAAATTCCGATCGCGCGCCCGGTTCAAGATACAAGCGCTGTCGATATTCCCGAGGCGGGCGGTTTTGGGCTCGCCGGGTTGGTCAACATGGGCAATCCGCACGCGGTGTTTTTCGTGAGCGATGTTGCCGCGGTTGACCTGGCTCAGGCCGGGCCTCGGCTTGAGCATCATCAGCTGTTTCCGCGAAAAGGCCAACATCTCGTTCGCGCAGGTGTTGGCGCCCGATCGCATTCGCTTGCGGGTCTGGGAGCGCGGCGTCGGGGCGACGCTCGCTTGCGGCTCGGCGGCCTGTGCGACGTTGGTCGCGGCGGCGCGGCGCGGGTTGACGGGCCGGAAGGCGGCAATCGAATTACCCGGCGGCGAGTTGATCATCGAATGGTCGCGAAGACGGCCACGTGCGGATGACCGGGCCGGTCGAATTCGAGCGCGAGATCGAGCTGACGTCCGCCATTCTCGCGGCATGAAAGCAAGCGGGGCCCAGCGGTTCGACGTAATCGACGTCGCGCGCGGGGTCGCGCTCGTCGCGATGGCGGCCTATCACTTCACTTGGGATCTCGCCTATTTCGGCGTCATCTCCGCCAACGCGCCGTTCACGACGCCGATGCGGGTCGCCTCGCATGCGATCGGCAGCGTGTTTCTTGCGCTTGCCGGTGTGTCGCTGGCGCTCGCGCACGCGAACGGGTTTCGCTGGCGGGCGTTTTCGATGCGGCTCGCGCGGATCGGCGCGGCGGCGACGCTGGTGACCGCGGCGACTTACGCGATCGCGCCGGAGACAGTGATCGGCTTCGGGATTTTGCACTGCATTTTCGCCGCCAGCTTGTTGGCGACGCCGTTCCTTAGTGATCCCCAGGGAGGCGGCCGTGATCGTCAGGTTACCGTCGACCAAGCCGAACCGACCCCCCTCCCTAACCCTCCCCCACAAGGGGGGAGGGGAACGGCGGGCGGCGGCTCTCGACAAACGCGCGCCGTACTTGCTCTTGCTGTCGGCCTGGCGCTCATCATCGCCCCGCGGCTGGTTGCTACGCCGCTTTTCAATCCGCCGTGGCTTGTCTGGCTCGGGCTCGGAACCCAGGAGCCGCCGACGCTGGACTGGCGTCCGCTGTTGCCCTGGGGCGGGGTGCTGTTGATTGGGGTGGGCGCGGCCATGTTGGCGGCGGTTCCCTTCTCAGGCTGGCGCGCGAAAACTTCGGGGGGGCGCGCGCTCGCTCTTGCAGGGCGTCACAGCCTGGCGCTCTATCTGATCCATCAGCCTATTTTGCTGGGCCTTCTCTATGGAGCGACCGAGTTCAGCGGGTTCAATCTTCGCCAATCCGTTGAGGTCTATCTGAGGGCCTGTCGTCCCGCATGCGTCGAGGCGGGTGGCGAGATCGACACTTGCGACCGCGCTTGCGCCTGCGTCGTGCGCGACGCCTCAACGGCCGGCCTCGCCGGGCGTCTGGGCGCCCATTCCATCACGAAGGACGAACGCAGCCGGCTCACCGCGATCGTCGAGACCTGCGGCTCGGAGCCCAAATAAATAGGAGCGTCGGCGTCCACGCCGACGGGGTGGGCGTGAACGCCCACCCCCCAAACAAAAGCGCCGGACCCTCTCGGCGTCCGGCGCTCAAAACTACCCTCACAATCAGCCGCAGTTACTTCACCAGCTTCGGCCCTCCGGTGCGCAGCGTCTCGTTCTCCTGCATCACCCCGAGCCGCCGCGCGACTTCGGTATAGGCCTCAATCATGCCGCCGAGGTCTTTGCGGAAGCGGTCCTTATCCATCTTGTCGTTGGTCTTGGTGTCCCACAGACGGGCGGAGTCCGGGCTGATCTCGTCAGCAACCAGGATGCGCATGTTATCGCCTTCCCACTGCCGGCCGCACTCGATCTTGAAGTCGACGAGGCGAATGCCAACTCCGAGGAACAGCCCAGTGAGGAAGTCGTTGACGCGGATCGCCAGCGCCATGATGTCGTCGAGTTCCTGCGGCGTGGCCCAACCGAACGCGGTGATGTGCTCCTCCGACACCATGGGGTCGTTGAGCGCGTCGTTCTTGTAGTAGAACTCGATGATTGACCGCGGCAGCTGCGTGCCTTCCTCGATGCCGAGTTTGGTCGCCAGCGAACCCGCCGCGACGTTGCGTACGACCACTTCGAGGGGGATGATCTCGACTTCGCGGACCAGCTGCTCGCGCGGACCCATGCGACGAATGAAATGGGTGGGGACGCCGATCTCGTTCAGCCGCTGAAACAGATATTCCGAAATGCGGTTGTTGACGACGCCCTTGCCCTCGATCACCTCGTGTTTCTTGGCGTTGAAAGCGGTCGCATCATCCTTGAAGTGTTGAATCAGGGTGCCCGGCTCCGGACCCTCGTAAAGGATCTTGGCTTTGCCCTCATAGATGCGTCTGCGGCGGTTCATGCGGAGCAACCGTGGCTGGAGGAAATCCATCGAATTGGCCTTCTATACACGGCTATAACGCCGAACAATCGCATGACAGCGCGCCTTGCGACGCGCGCGTCCCGCGAATGTTTTCCTCGATATGGGGTTTTCGGCCGGCGTAGCCAGACCGGATCCCCCGCATCGATACGGCGGGCTAGCCCCATCCGAGATTAGCTGAATTCGCTGCGTGGCACAAACGTTTCGGAAAAACACAATAATCTGGCCTTAGAGGATAGACCAAGGTTCAATAGCCTGCGGGTCGACGCCACACATTTTTGCACGGTATATAGCCGACGACGGGTCAATTCGGGGGCCCTAGCGCGCGAATCGTAGTCGGGTTTTTTCTAGACCTGAAAACGCCATAACGCTCCTTCGCTCCTGTTTGGCTTTAACGCGCGGATAAAAACAGTCGCGCTGCGGAGGAAACGTAATGGACGACAAGTTGCTCGCCCGTATTCAGGGCGACCCGAATTACCAGACCTTGGTGCGTGAACGTAGCGCCTTCGGCTGGACTCTGGCGATCATCACCCTCGTCGTCTACTACGGCTTCATTGCGATTGTCGCTTTCGATCCCTCGCTGATCGCAACACCGGTGAGCGGCAGCATTACCGTGGGAATTATCCTTGGCGCGGGCCTGATCGTATTTTCGATCCTGGTCACCGGCATCTATATTGCGCGGGCCAACTCGCGCTACGACGACTTGACCCGCGCCATCGTCGCCTCCTCCACCGGGGCGGTCCGATGAGCCGCAAACTAGCTCTCGCCGCTGCGCTCGCGGCCCTCGGCGGCCCCGCCTACGCGGCTGGCCCGATTGAAGCGGGAACGCAGCAACCCACCAATTGGACTGCGATCATCATCTTCGCGGCCTTCGTGATTCTCACGCTCGGCATCACCTACTGGGCGGCGCGGCGGACGCGAACGACCAAGGACTTCTACGCCGCGGGCGGCGGCGTCAGCGGCTTCCAGAACGGCCTCGCCATCGCCGGCGATTATATGTCGGCGGCTTCGTTCCTCGGCATCGTCGCGCTGGTCTATACCGGCGGCTATTATGGGCTGATCTACTCGATCGGCTTCCTGGTCGGCTGGCCGTTCATCATGTTCCTGATGGCCGAGCCGCTGCGCAATCTCGGCCGCTTCACCTTCGCCGATGTCGCCTCCTATCGCCTGCAAGCAACGCCGATTCGCGCGCTCGCGGCGACCGGCACGCTGGTGACCGTCGCGTTCTATCTGATCGCGCAGATGGTCGGCGCCGGGCAACTGATCCAGTTGCTGTTCGGGCTGCCCTATCTCTACGCGGTCATCATCGTCGGCGTGCTGATGATCATCTATGTGACTTTCGGCGGCATGATCGCGACGACCTGGGTGCAGATCATCAAGGCAACCTTGCTGCTGAGCGGCGCGACCCTGATGGCTTTGCTGGTGCTGGCGAAGTTCGGCTTCGACTTCAATGCACTGATCGCGAAGGCGGTCGAAGTACACGCCAACCATGAGAAAATACTGCTGCCCGGCCCGCAGGTCGCCAATCCCATCAATGCGATCTCGCTCGGCATGGCGCTGATGTTCGGCACCGCCGGACTGCCGCACATCCTGATGCGTTTCTTCACGGTCAGCGACGCGAAGGAGGCGCGGAAGTCGGTGTTCTGGGCGACCACGTTCATCGGCTATTTCTACATCCTGACCTTCATCCTCGGCTTCGGCGCGATCACGCTGGTGCTGACCAATCCCGCCTATCATGTCGGCGGCGATCTGAAGGCGGCGCTGCTGGGCGGCGGCAACATGCCGGTCATTCATCTGGCCGACGCTGTCGGCGGCGACCTGATGAAAGGGTTCATCGCCGCGGTGGCTTTCGCGACGATCCTGGCCGTAGTCTCGGGCCTGACGCTTTCGGGCGCCAGCGCGATCAGCCACGATCTCTACGCCAGCGTGTTCCGCCACGGCCGGGTCGACGAGCGCACCGAGGTGATGGTCTCGAAGATCAGCACGCTGGTGCTAGGCATCGTCGCGATCATCCTCGGCGTGCTGTTCGAGAAGGTCAACGTCGCCTTCATGGTCGGCCTGGCCTTTGCGGTGGCGGCGAGCTCGAACTTTCCGGTGCTGCTGCTGTCGATGCTGTGGAAAGGGTTCACTACGCGCGGCGCGGTAATCGGGGGGTTCGTCGGGCTGATTGCGGCGGTCGTGCTGACGGTGTTCAGCCCCTCGATCTGGGTCGCGGTGCTGGGCTTCGACAAGTCGGGCGCCTGGTTCCCCTATGTGTCGCCGGCGATATTCAGCATGCCGCTGGCGTTCGTCTGCTGCTACGTGTTCTCGGTGACCGACAAGTCGGCCCAGGCGGCGCGCGAGCAGGCGGCCTACGAGGCGCAGTACGTGCGCTCGCAGACCGGGATCGGCATAGACGCCGCGGCGGCGCACTGAGCGCTTCAACGGAGGGTCGGCGTCCACGCCGACCTTTTGGCCACGCGCGGCCAGCGTTGTTGATGAGGCATCGTCGGCCTGGAGGCCGACGCTCCGCGAGGCGTGTTTACTTGGTAAGTGTGACCTTGCGACCCGGCTCGACCCGGGCGGATGTTGCAGCAATCCGCTCGACTTCGTCGAGACGGTGGCTGACCAGAACCATCGGGATCGAAAGCCGGTCGCGAAGGCGTTCGAGCAGGCCGAGGATTTCCTCGCGCCGCGCCTCATCGAGCGCCGAGAGCGGCTCATCGAGCAACAGCGCGCGGGGACGGCTGAGCAACGCCCGGCCGATCGCCACCCGCTGTTTCTCGCCGCCCGACAGTTTCGATGGCTTGCGGTCGAGCAGATGGCCAATGCCCAGCCATTCGACGATCTCCGCGAATTCGATCAGCGCCACGCCTGGACGTGCGCCGTAACGCAAGTTGCCGGCGACTGAATAATTCGGGAACAGCCGCGGCTCCTGAAAGACGTAACCGATCCGCCGTTCGAGCGCGGGCAGATTGACGCCGCGCTCGGAGTCGAACAGCAACGCGTCGTCGATCGCGATGCGGCCCTGATCCGGCGTCTCCAATCCTGCGATCATGTTGAGGATCGTCGTCTTGCCGCCGCCGGAGGGACCGATCAGCGCGAGAGTTCCGCCCTCGGCGCGTATGTCGGTTTCGATCGCGAAAGACCCTAGCGACCGTCGCACCCGGATTTCGATCACCGCGTGGCTCCGAGGCCGCGTGCAAGACCTTCGGATGCGGCGAGTGCGACCACCGCGATGGCGACGGCGATAGCGGTAAGCCGCCACGTCGCCGACGCGCCGTCGGGGTCTTGCGTGGTGTTGTAGATCAGTGTGGCGAGCGTCTGCGTCTCGCCGGGGATGTTGGCGACAAAGGTGATGGTGGCGCCGAATTCGCCGATCGCTTTGGCAAAGCCGAGAATGAGGCCGGCCAGGATACCCGGCAGCGCAAGCGGCAAGGTGATGGTCGCGAAAATGCGCGCGCCGGCTCGCGCCCAGCGTCGCCGCAGCCTGTTCGAGCCTCCGGTCGACCGCCTCGATCGAAAGGCGGATCGCGCGCACCATTAGCGGAAAGCCCATCACCGCCGCCGCCAGCGCCGCGCCGGTCCAGCGAAAAGCGAAGGTGAAGCCGAACGCCCGCTCAAGAAACGCGCCGAGTGGGCCATTGCGGCCGAACCAGATCAGCAACAACCAGCCGGTGACCACGGGCGGCAGCACCAGCGGCAGATGCACCGCGACGTCGAGGACAGTCCGGCCAGGAAAACGTACGCGCGCCAGCAGATAGGCCACGGCGATCGCGAACGGCAGGCTCGCCAGCGCGCCGATGCTCGCCACCCGCAATGACAGCAACACCGCCGTCTGCTCCGCCGCCGTCAAACCCCGCTCCCGAGCCCTGTGAACCACGGGATATAGCGGCTAGGGCGTCTCTCGCAAATTGCGGCGTCTGTCACACCGCGGTCTGGCGATTGGAGAGACGCGAGAGATCGGGAGAAACGAACGTGTTTTGAGGGGCGCCGCTTGCGACGACCATTGGCTCGGCGCCATATGGAGGCCTGATAGCAGCGCCGAACACGAAGCGGTGACATGAGCCGGTGCGGGCTAATTTACGTAAATGGCGCTGACGGAGGCGATGCTATGGATTTCAAGGAAGCTATCGCGGCGGCCAAGAAATACGTGAAGGAAATCTATGCCGACGAACAGGTGACAGATTTGGGACTCGAGGAAATCGAGCATTTCAGTTCAGATGGTAATTGGGTGATAACCATCGCGTTCTCTCGCCCTTGGCACACGCCGCGAACACGAGCGCAAGAGGTATTGGAGAATCTTGGCGCCGTGTCTCCACTGAAGAGATCTTATAAAGTGATTACAATGGCTGGTGACGGTACAGTTTTATCAATGAAAAATCGAGAAAAGACGGAAGTCGCTTAGTGAACGGCGTGATCGTCGTTGACACCAATCTTCTGGTGCTCTTGGTCGTCGGGTCTGCGTCAATCGAATTCGTAAATAAACATAAGCGCCTGACCGAATTTTCAACGGATGATTTTGAGTTAATTGTTGAATTGATAGGAACGTTCTCGGATATAGTAATGCTTCCGCATGTTTTGTCCGAAACGTCGAATCTTATAAAGCAAATTGACAACCCGGCACGCCTAAAAATACAGGATTCATTTAGAACGCTGGTCAACACGACTTTGGAGCTGCCCCTTCCGAGTGTCTACGGCGTTCAGCGCAACGAGTTCGCCGAACTTGGACTCACGGATGCGATGATTTTACACCTCTGCAGTTTGACTGGAAATGGGATCGAGCCAACACTGGTAACGACTGACACCGCCCTTGCCGACAGCGCCCATTCGTTGGGATACAGTGTCATCGACTACAAACAAGAATATCAGACCCGATGAACCAGCGAGGGCTTCGGCGCTCAGCTGCTCCGCAGCACGACACAGGCGCCGCCGACTCTTTCGAGCTTAACGCACATCGCTTCCGCTTGCTGGCGTGTCTGCGCCGGCGCTCGCACCCGATAGAACGGCCGGAAGCCGCGGCTGCGCAAGCGTCCGCCAAGGATCATCGGCTGAATGCCGCCGAGAATGGCGGCGTATTGGGCGCTCGCCCGCTCATACTCGCGCAGCGCTGCGGCTTTGTTGAAGGCGCCGGAAATCTGCACGCCCCACGGCGCCCAGAACGAGGAATGCGCGAACAACGTCGGCTCGGCGACGTGGAATTTGCCGACGATCTGCACACAGGAGGCGTCGGGGAACACCGCTTCGTCAGTCAGCTTGGCGCCGTCGGTCCGCCATTCCTCAGCGGAGTGCCGGGTGATGATCGACACGTAGTCCTGCGTTTCGCCGGGCAAATCGGCCTTTCCCGCGACGAATTGCGCTACGCGTCCGGGGCCGGCGTTGTAGGCCGCTGCTGCTAGACCGAGATTGCCGAACTGATTCTTCATCTCGGCCAACAACCCCGCGGCTTTAGGGATAGCGGCCTCTGGGTCGAAGGGATTGGCCAAACCGCGGGCGCTGGCGGTCCCCGGCATGAATTGCGCGATCCCGCTGGCCCCGGCAGGGCTGACGGCGTTCACCTGGAAATTGCTCTCCTGCCAGATCAGCCGGGTGAGGAACGCTACGGGAATCCCCTGCGCGCGGGCGGACGAATTGATAATCGCGCAAATCGGCCCGATGACCGAGTCGCCGCCGCCCTCGGCCTGCGAAGGCCTCGCCATCCCGACGAGGAGGCCGATAGCCGCGATGGCTGCGCGGGCCACGTTTCGCATGCTATGCTGGTCCCCCGCAGTCTCCTTCAAAACAAAGCCTCAGGCGACCCGTCCCGTCAACTCACCCGCTCGAACGGAGTCAACGCGCGGCCATGTTGCGGCGGCCGGCCGCGAGGCTTATCTAGGCAGGCAAATCGAGGGCCCCATGTTTATTCAGACCGAAGTAACGCCGAACCCCGCCACACTGAAGTTCCTACCTGGGCGGCCAGTGCTCGACGTCGGCACCTTCGAGGCGACCTCGGCGGAGGAAGCCGAGCGGTCGCCGCTTGCCAAGGCGCTGATGGAGATTGACGGCGTTCGCGGCGTTTTCCTGGCGCCCGACTTCATCTCCGTCACGAAGGGCGAGGGCGAGTGGCAGCATTTGCGCCCCGCGGTTCTCGGCGTCGTCACCGAGTTCTTCCTATCCGGCGCGCCGGCGCTGTCGGGCGTCGAAACGCGTGGCGATGAGTTCTTCGACGCGGGCGATCAGGAAATCGTCGATACGATCAAGGATTTGATTGAGACGCGCGTGCGTCCCGCGGTCGCGGGCGACGGCGGCGACATCATTTTCAAGGGTTTCCGTGAGGGCATCGTCTATCTCGGGATGAAGGGGGCCTGCTCAGGGTGTCCCTCGTCGACCGCGACGCTGAAGAACGGGATCGAGAACCTGTTCCGCCACTTCCTCCCGGAGGTGAAGGGCGTCGAGCAGATGTGAGGGCGCGAACAGCAAGGTAAAGCGTTTATGGGTTCTCCGTCTGATGTTCGGCCAACAGTTTGTCGAGCATCTCAGGACGGCAGCGAAAATTGGTGCTTCGAAGCCTCGCTACGGACGCCCGCAAGTTGATCAATCCTCGCCGTGCCGCGCGGTCAAGCAGCCCAATTGTTCCGATAACCCGCAGGCCCGCGGCCTGTGTGGCCCCGACGCCGAGGCGATCATCCATCAAAACAAGATCGGCGCGACGCAACAAGGCCACCGAAATCGCGGCGCTTTCGCCAGCCCCGATGTTCGGCAACAATAAATTGCCGAGTGGCGGGGTCGCCGCGAACTCGATCCAAGCTGGCGGATCGGCCACCCATCGACGCACGAGTTCTGGTGTGCGCGGATGTTTAAGCTCGTCGAGGACGGTCACTGGCAACACGATGCGGCCGAACAGAATGGGCAAAACTTCGATGGCGCCGATCAGAACCAGATAGTGCGGCGGCCCGGTGTCCGCGACGACCAGCACGCAACCTCAAATACCAAGCTCGTCCAATATCCTACGCTCGCGGCCCAAATCCGAGTCGGTGTAAGGTTCGTAAATGCCGTGCGCCTTGAGGAAGCCGTCGACGTCGTTGAGAACCTCGAACCCGAGAGTTTTTCGTAGATCGTCGGTTGTCATGCGACCGGCGCGATAGCTCTCGACGACAAAGGCCTCCAAAGCTCGGCGCTCTAGATCAGGCCCTGTTGCGCCGAGGCGCGTTGCGACATCGTCGGGGATGTGAAGCATCAGGTTCATGACCAGACCTTACCACGGAATAACCGCGCGCAAAAAACCGGCGCATGCAATCGTCGGTTCAAAGCGTCAGAAGATGGTGTTGCTCTCACAACGCCGCCTCCGCTGCAGCGCCCGCCTCCGCATCATCGAGATAGGCCTGCGCCGCTAGCCGCACCGGCGTGTTGGCGGCGCCGAACAGATCGTAGTTTCGTCGCTCGACGATCTCGAAGAAGAAGCGATTGCGGAACGCCCGCGTGTAGATGTGCAGGAATTCTCCGCCGCCGGCCCGATCATAGAGCACGCCGAGCGCGCGCATGCGCTCCAGCAAGCCGGGCGCGATTTCAAAGCGGGTGGCGAGATCGTCGTAGTAATTGTCGGGGATCGGCAGGAACGCCACGCCGCGCGAGCGCGCCGCTTCGACGGCTGCAAAAATGTCGTCCGTCGACAGCGCGATCTGCTGATAGCCCGCGCCGCCGAACGTATCGAGGAAGCGGGAGACGCCGGTCGCGCCGCCGTCGCCGATGTTCAGCGCCAGGCGCAGCGCTTGGTTGGAGCTTCTCAGCGAGCGGCTATAGAAGGCGCCGTGGGGATCGGCGATCTCGACTTGTGGCTCCGCGGCGAGGCCGAGCACCGTCTTGTAGAACAGCGACCAGCTCAGGAATTCGCTGCGCCGGACGACGTTGGAGAGATGGTCGATGCGCGCGAGCGGTCCCGCCGGCGTCTCGGCTTCCATAACGAAATCGCTGCGCCAGTCGGCGGCTTTATCGTCGACGAAATAGATGAGGCTGCCTTCCACTCCGCCAACCGCGGGGATCAGCGCTTCGCCCGGGCCGATGCGGCCGACATGGGCCGGACACTCCATCGCTCGCGCCCGCTCGATCGCCCGCTCGGCGCTATCGACTTTCAAGGTCAGGGCGCAGACGGAGGCGCCGTGCAGCAATTGAAAGCCGTGCGCGAACGATCCCCGCTCGCGGTTGACAATGAATGCGATCTCGCCCTGCGCGTAGAGGTCGACCGGCTTGCTGCGATGCGCGCCGACATGCGCAAACCCCAGCCCTGCGAACAGATGCGCGAGATCGGCGGCGTCCTTTTCGGACGCGGCGAACTCCAGCGATTCCGGACGCAGCACCTCGGGCGCCGGGGGCAGGGGAGGGAAGGGCGTGGACCCGCGTTTCGACAAGGCTTCGCCCGCGGCGCGCAGCGATCGCATGCCGTCGACCGCGATGCCTGCGGCGGAGGCGCCGCGGAACTGTTCGTTGAAGATTTCGAGCGAAATCGGGCCGCGGTAGCCCGCGCGTGCGACCGCATCGAGATAGTCGATGATCGGGTAGTCACCCTGGCCCGGATAGCAGCGATAGTGGCGGCTCAGCGACAGCAGGTCCATCTGCAGAGCGGGCGAGTCTGCAACCTGGACCAGCGCGATGCGGTCGGCGGGCAGGGCGGCGATCGGTTCGATCGGCAGCCCGCGCGCGCAGATGTGGAAGCTGTCGAGCACGATCCCAAGATTGGCGCGATCGGCCTTTGCGACGAGGTCCCAGGCGTGGGTCCAATCCTTTACGTGACGGCCCCAGCACAGGGCTTCGTAGCCAAGCTTCAGGCCGTATTGGCGCGCCAGATCGGCGAGCTCCGCGAGATCGGCGGCGATGCGCTCCGCCTCGCCTGAGGCGTCCTCCGCCACGCTGGAGCAGAGGCACAGCAGGGGCGCGCCGAGTTCGCGGGTCAATTCGAGCTTGCGTTCGGCGCGCGCAAAATTGCGCTGACGCTGCGGCGCCGGCGCGCCCTCGAAGTCGCGTAGCGGCTGGAGCGCGACGATCTCCAATCCGAGGTCGGAAGCTATCCTGCGTGCGTCGCGCGCCTTGCCGGGAAAGAAAGTCAGATCATTCTCGAAGATCTCGACGGCGCGAAAGCCGGCTTTGGCGGCGGCGGCGAGCTTGGTTTCGAGCGCGCCTCCCAGGCAAACGGTGGCCAGAGACCATCGTATCATCCGAACAATCTCCAGCGGGGCTTTGCCGAGGCATCAACACCCTGCGCGAGACCTTGTCCAGATTGTCGCCACGCGCCTGCGGGCGTCCCGCACGCTCTTTGGCAACACAAAGAGCGTGCGGGACGCCCGCGGTCCCAGAGGAGTCCAACTCAGCGGCGGAGTCGGCGCCCGACGGGTGCGCGAACGCTTGCCGAGACCAACGCCCACTACGATTCCCGCAAGCACTGCGGTTAGCGGCGCTACCCGGATCAACCCTCGCACTCCATCCGTCAGCTCTCGGAACGCCAGCCGCAGCTCGACCTTATCAGCCTTGCGTCGCAGATCTCGCCGCTCGTCAGCGTTAGCGAACAGCTGCTCCTGATCAGCGGAGAGCTCTTGATCAGGCAGGGACTTCTGCACCGCTTCGGCTTCCGCCGCGGCGGCGTCCTTCAAATCCTCGGCGCCTTGCTCCAGCTCTTGGGTCGCCGTCGACATCGCTCGTCTCCCGATTGTGATTTGGCTTTCGACAGCAAACGCTCGCGGCTGGACGAGGTTCCCGTGCGCTCAGGCCGCCGCGGCTTCGCGCATCTTCCTCACCGGCAGCGATATCCGTGCAAGCAAGCCGTGCGGGGAGCGGTTGCGCAACTCGACGGCGCCGCCCTGACCCTCGACGATCTCGCGCACGATCGAGAGCCCGAGCCCAAAACCCGTCCGCGCCTGCTGGCCGCGGGCGTGATCGCCCTTGAAGAACGGCTCGAACACGCGGTCGAGCAAGTTGGCGGGAATGCCCGGTCCGTCGTCCGAAACCTCGATGAAGACCCGCTCGCCGCGCGCCTCGACGGCGATCTCGACGCAGGCGCCAAATTTGGTCGCATTGTCGACGAGGTTATTGACCGCGCGGGTCAGCGCATGCGGACGACAGGAAAGCATCAGCCGATCGGGGCCGCGATAGTTGACGTCGTGTCCGGTGTCGGCGAATTGCCCGGCGATCGTCTGCAACAGCGAAGGCAGGTCGGTCGGCGCCGCGGCCTCGCTTTGCCCGGCCTCGCGCATATAGGCGAGCGTTTCCGCGAGCATTTCGTTGACGGTGGCGATTTCGCCCGAGCATCGCCGCCTTCGAGGGATCGTCGCGCAGCCGCTCGACCCGCAGCCGCAGCCGCGTCAACGGCGTGCGCAAATCATGGCTGACGGCGACCAACATGCGCGTTCGCTCGTCGACCAGCGTGCGGACGCGCTTGCGCATATCGTTGAGCGCGCGCGCGGCCTGAACGATCTCCATCGGGCCTATCTCCGCGAGGTCGCCATCCGCTCTCGCTGCCGCCTCGTCCGAAGGCGCGCGCCGCGCTGGCGATCGAGCGTCAGCGGCGCCGTGATCGAGCGCACCGCAAACGCCGAGACGAACAGGATGATGAAGGTGATGACCGCCAGCGTGCAAAGCGTCTGCGTCAGCACCAGAGCTGCCGGTGCCCCCGAACGGTGTGACCTCGAACCGCAGCGTGCGGTCTTGATCCAGGCCTGACATAAATCGCGTTGGCGTCGGCGCCGGCGCGGTTCGTGCGGGAGGACGTCGATCTCCCAATTCGTTGCGCAGTTCCGTCTTCGACGTCGGCGACGAGCGAGCGACGCGGACGGCGCGAGAGCGGCCGGTTAAGGCGGCGGATTGCCCGAGCGGACGGAGACCGGTCCGTGCTGACGTGTTTGAAATAGAAGAGGATCTCTCGCCGGTCGTGCGCTTCTCGTAGACATGCCGAACGATCGCGGCGATGCGCGCGGCCCGGACCTGCGCGAGGGTCTGCCGCGATGGCCCGACGCCGCCGGACCAGACGAGATAAAACATGACTGCCGAGGCGAGGCAGACGCCGATCGAGCACTGCGCCGATCACCACGCCGGTGAGTTGGCCCGCGACCGTGCGCGGGCATCGGCACAGCGGCGAAGGCCTTCATCCCGACGTCACCTCAGGCGTGAAGATGTAGCCGCCGAGGCGGATCGTCTTGATGAAGGTCGGCTCGCCGGGGTTGGGCTCGATCTTCTGCCGGATGCGGCTGACATGCACGTCGACGCTGCGCTCGACGGGGCCGGCGAGGCCGCCATGGGTCAGCTCCAGCAATTGTTCGCGCGACAAGACTTCGCCGGGATGGGCGCAGAACGCCAGCAACAGGTCGAATTCGGCGCTGGTCGTCGTCACCATGGCGCCTTGCGGGTTGATCAGCTTGCGCTCTGTCGGATGAATGAGCCAACCGGCGAAACGCAGCGGCCCTTGACGCGTGCGCGCGCCGCCGCTCGCCCGCGCGCGCCGCAGCAGCGCGCGAATGCGCGCGATGAGTTCGCGCGTGTTGAAGGGTTTTGAAACGTAGTCGTCGGCGCCGATCTCGAGGCCGACGATGCGGTCGATGTCGTCGCCGAGCGCGGTCACCATGATAATCGGCAGGCCCGGCAACTGGCCGCGCAATCGCGCGCAGATCGCCCGGCCATCCTCGCCGGGGAGCATGCAGTCGAGCAGCACGAGGTCAGCGCCGTCCTTCTGCATGTTCCGATCCATTTCGGACCCGGAGGCGGCGATGCCGACGCTGAAACCGCTGTCGCGCAGAGCGTCGGCCAGCATGTTCTGGATCGTCGGGTCGTCTTCGACGAGCAGCACGCGAGCCCCGACTTCGGCGGACGCCTCGGGTGCGCGGGTTCGCTCCAAGCTCATGACGACGCCTCCAGGCTACGCGCCGCTGGCCAAGGGCCGCTCGCCAATATGCTCATTTAACCGCCTCCGCGATTTTCCCGCCGATGATAAGCTTCGCGCGCGCCTTGCGCAAAACGCTCGCTGGGCGGCGAATGTGTGGCGGTTGGTGACTCGCGGGTCTATGTTCGCTGCATGTTGTACCGCGCCGAGGCGGGCCGAACGCTCGCCATCAGTCAACCCGCGCACGCTTGGATCTCTGGCCAGCTGCTGCGCAAACTCGATGTCGCGCTTTCCGAGCCGCTGCTGATGGCCGGCGAACAGCACGACATCGGCTGGCTCGATTGGGAGCGCGCGCCGAGTTTTGACGCAAGCGCGCGGCGGCCCCCGACTTTTCGCGAAGTCGGCGCCGCGATTCATGCGCCGATGTGGACGACGGGCATCGAGCGGGCGCTGAGCGCCTGGGGCCCGCACGTCGCCTTGCTCATCTCCAGGCACGGAGGCCGGATCTATCGCCGCTTCGGTCTACCTTTCGCCGGCCCCGCCGACGCCGCGGCGATCCAAGGTTATCTTGCCGCCCAGGCGCCGCGCGAGGCGGAATGGGCGGCGGCTGCCGGTCTCGACGACGTCGAACTGGAGCGCCAATCCACACTGATCGCATTTGTCGATGCGCTGTCGCTGGCGCTGTGCGGCGCCCTGCGGTTGCCTGCGGATTTGGATTTGCCGACCGGAGCGGTGCGCGTCACGGAGGCTGCGCCGTGGGATTTCAGACTGGATCCCTGGCCGTTTCGCGACGCAGCGTTCGAGATCGAAGGGCAGGGCAGGCGGCTGCCGGGCGACGGCGGTTTCCAGGACGAGGCGGCGATGCGGGCTTGGCTGAGGTCGGCGTCGTGGGAAGCCTTTTCGGCGCGTTTGGCGCCGGTGTGAGCGCCCCTGGGACCGCGCGCTAGCCGCGTGCGCCCGCTCCGGCTACAAGGCGCGCAAATCCTGCTGGGCTGTCGGTGACGCCGCGAGGGTTTTGGAGTTCGCCTTGGCCGATCAGATCGCATTTACAAGCCGCGCACACGCGCGCGTCTGGAACAGCCCGTTCCTGCTTTTGGTGGGGACGTCGCTGATCTGGGCCGGCCATTCGGTCGTCGGCAAGCTGGCGGTCGGCGAGATCGGGCCGATGACGCTGACCTTCCTGCGATGGGGCTTGGCGCTCGGTCCGATCTGGTTCGCCGCGCGGAAAACGCTGCGGGCCGATCTCGCGGTGTTGCGCCAGCGCTGGCTGTTTGTCGGAAGCCTCGGCGCGCTGGGCTATACCGCCTTCAACGCGCTGTTCTATCTGTCCGCGCACTACACCGCGGCCTTGAACATGTCGCTGATCCAGGCCTGCATTCCCGCGCTCGTGCTGATCGGCGCGGCGGTGGCGTTCGGCGTGCGTCCAACCTTGGCGCAAACCTTTGGCACTGCGCTGACGATGGCCGGCGTTGCGATCATCGCCGCGCAGGGCGATGCGGCCAAGCTCGCGGCCCTGGCGTTCAATTACGGCGACGTGCTGCTGCTTATCGCCTGTGTGTTCTACGCCTATTACACCCTCGGGCTGCGCAACCGCCCGGCGGTCTCCGGGCTCGGATTCCTCGCGGGGATGGCGCTCGCCGCGTTCGTCACTTCAATTCCCCCGTTTCTCTGGGAGGTCTGGCAAGGCGGCTTCGTTTGGCCCAGTCCCAGGGGTTTCGCGGTGCTCGTCTATGCAGCGCTGGGGCCAGCCTTTTTCGCGCAGGTTCTGTTCATGCGCGGCGTCGAGTTGGTCGGGCCGGGCCGCGCCGGCGTGTTCGTCAATCTGGTGCCGATCTTCGGGGCGTTCCTCGCCGTAGGATTGCTCGGAGAGCCGCTCGCCGCCTATCATCTGGTCGCGTTGGCGCTGGTCGTCGCCGGGATCGTGCTGGCGCAGCGCGGCGCCGCTGCGTCGGGCCGCCGCGCGGCCGACACGCGAACGTGAAAGCCGGGGGCCGAGTGATGCGATACCAAGCGGACGGATTTTCCCCGCACATTCGGAGGGCGACATGGGACAATGGATCAAATTGAAAGCCGCGGACGGATTTGAGACCGCGGCCTGGCGCGCAGACCCCGCGGGCAAGCCGAAAGGCGGGATCGTCGTCATCCAGGAGATTTTCGGCGTCAATGAGCACATCCGCGCCGTGACTGACCGGGTCGCCGCCGCCGGCTATCTCGCTATCGCGCCGGCTGTGTTCGACCGGGTCCAGCCCGGCGTGGACCTTGGCTACGACCAGCCTGGCATGACCCAAGGCATGGCGCTCGCCGGCAAGATGGATCGCGAAAAGACGCTCGGCGACATCGCCGCGGCCATAAAAGTCGCCAGCGAAGCCGGCAAGGTCGGGATCACCGGCTTCTGCATGGGCGGCACCTACGCCTGGGCGGCGGCGGGCCATCTTTCGGGGCTTTCTGCAGCGGTCGGATATTACGGCGGCGGCGTTATCGGGATGAAGGACCTGCAGCCGAAGGTTCCAACCATGCTGCATTTCGGCGAGAAGGACGATCACATTCCCATGGACGGCGTGCGCGAGGTCGAGAAGCTGCACCCCGACGTGAAGGTCTATACCTATCCCGCGGGGCACGGCTTCAGCTGCGACGCACGCGGAAGCTATGATCGCGCCAGCGCCGACCTGGCCTGGGGGCGGACGTTCGAGTTCTTCGCCAAGCACGTGGGATAAGCCGCGGCTTCCTTGGAGCGGCGGCGTCCACGCCGCCGGCCTCGATGCCGTCGCTCCACGCTTAGGGTTTGCGAGCCATGTATTCAGCCCAGACACAAAGCATCCGGGTCACGGTGCGCCCGGAATTTTCCACTGAACGGTCGGAGCCGATCGACGACAGTTTTTTCTGGCTCTACACGATCGAAATCGCCAACCTCGGCCGCAAGAGCGTCCAGCTGATGCAGAGGCACTGGCGCATCACCGATGAGCGGGGACACCAGGAGACGGTCGATGGCCCGGGCGTGGTCGGCGAGCAGCCGACGATCGCGCCGGGCAAAGCGTTCCGCTACACCTCGGGCTGCCCCCTGACGACGCCGAGCGGCTTCATGGCCGGCAGCTACGATATGGTCGACGAGGACGGACAGTCGTTCGAGGTGGAGATTCCAGCGTTCTCGCTCGACAGCCCGTTCGTGCGCAAGATCATGAACTAAGGGCGCCGCCCCCTGGGACTGCGCGCTCTTTGGGGGTGGAGAGCGACCGCCGCTCGCTAGCGGACGTAGATTGGCGTGACCAAGAGCGGGCAGGACGCCCGCGGTCCCAGGGGCATAGGCGCTAACTTATAGATTGCCGATTTATTTCAAAGACTTGATGTCATCCCCGCGAAAGCGGGGATGGGCTGCCGCACGTCGTGTGGCCGACACGTTGAAGCGCACGTCGTGTGGCCCTGGATCCCCGCTTTCGCGGGGATGACATGCTGGCAAGTTATTCAATATTATCGGAAATTGCCCTAGGTTAGCGCCTATGGGTCCCAGGGGGGCTTTCAACTCGCCGGCGCGAGGGCGCCGAGTGGCTCAGTGTGTGGCTTCTCAAACGGCCGGAAGGTCGTAGCGATCAACACCGCGCCAATCCCCATGACGAACGACGCCACGTACAGCCAGACATAGGTCGCGTAGGCGTCGAAAATCAGCCCGCCGAGCACCGGCCCCAAGGCCATGCCAAGACTTCCCGCCATACTTGAACTGCCGATGATAAGCCCCATCATTCGCAGCGGAAAATTCTCGCGCGCCAGCACCGCGTAGAGCGGCATCACGCCCGCGTACGTGAACCCGAACAGCGCAGCGACCGCATAGAACCCGTCGAGATCGCGAACGAACGCATAGGCGAGCGCGCCGAGGGCCTGGACGGCGAGCCCCGCGACCAGCACGCGTTTGGCGCCGAACTTATCACCAGCCACGCCAAAGCCGATCCGCCCGAAAAGCCCGGCAAACCCCTCGACACTGTAAATCGTCACCGCGGCGATGGCGGGAATGCCGCAGGACATCGCATAACTCACGGTGTGAAAGATCGGCCCGGAGTGCGTGGCGCAACACGCGAAATTGGTGGCGACCAGGATGAGAAACTGCGGCGAACGGACCGCTGTCCGAACCGACATATCCGCCGGACCGTCCTGCGCCGCGCCGGTCGCGCTGGCGCTTTGCGCGACGGGCGCGCGCCGCGCGAGCAGGGCGGCAGGCAGCATCAGCACGAGCGAGATCACCGCGAGAAAGAGGTAGGACGTCCGCCAATCGTAGTGGCTGACCAGGAAGGCGGCGAAGGGCGCCATGGTCATTGGGGCGACGCCGATCCCCGCCGACACCAACGAAACGGCGAGGCTGCGCTGCGTCGTAAACCACCCCGTGACCGCCGCGATCATCGGCGCCAGCACCGCCGAAGCGGATAGGCCCATGCTAAGCCCGAAGACGATCTGGAATTCGAGCAGCGTGCGCGCCTGAGCCGAAAGCGCCAATCCAGCCGCCAATAGCAGCGCGCCGATCAGCGCAGCAGGACGCGGACCGTAGCGGTCAGAGAAGGCGCCCCAGCCGACGCTGCCGATCGCCATCGTCAGAAACGCGATCGTCATGGCGCCGGAGATCCCGGCCCGGCTCCAGCCGGTCGCCTGCGACATCGGCACGAGGAAAACCGGGAGCGCGAACATCGCGCCGATCGCCACACAGCCCATAAGGCCGCCCGCGGCGACCATCACCCAGCGATAGTTCGAGGTCATCGGCGATCCCTGTTTGTTGCGCGGCCGGATAAGAGTTGATATCAACCCAACATGGTCGAGGCAAGTCAGCTTTCGAGAACCGCGATCCTCGAAGTCCGCGACACCTGCCTGTGCCTGGCGGCGCAGCGGGCGGCGAGGCGTCTCGGGCGGAGATTCGATCGAGCACTGCAGCCGGTAGGGCTGACCAACGGGCAGTATTCTCTGCTCATGTTCGTTGCGGGAAAACCGTCGCAATCCATTGCGGAGATTGCTGAATTGCTAGCCATGGATCGCACGAGCATCACCGCGCTTTTGAAACCCCTGCAGCGCCGAGGTTTGATCGAGATCGGCGAGGTCGCGGGGGATCGCCGCCGCCGGTCGGTGGTGGTGACTCAGAACGGCCGGTCCTCTCTTGAGCGAGCGCTGACGATCTGGCGCCACGAGCACGCGGCGCTAGAGGCCGAGTTGCCCGCCGGCGCGGCCCCGCCTGGGCGAGGGTTCCTGCGGGCGCTATCCGAGAGTTCGGCGCCGGAGCGTCGGAAGCCACTGGGCACGGCCGGCCCTCCGTCTCCAAACATTAACGATCGCAAGCAATTTTAAGGATTTTCCACGGCAAATGCATTATTTGCTGAAGGGCCAGCGCGCTAGCGTTACGCCGCGTCCCAAGACAACCGGCCGAACGGCGTAAGGGACATGGCTTCGCCGTTCTATCGCCGCTATTGCGGGGATGAGGAACAGCGGTCTCGCCGAACGCGACGGGATAATGAGAACCGGGGACGACATGGGGCGCAAACATTTCGGCACCGACGGCATTCGCGGCCGCGCCAACTCGAAGCTGACCGCGGAGCTAGCGCTGAAGGTAGGGCAGGCCGCGGGGCTGGTGTTCCAGCGCGGCGAGCATCGCCATCGCGTCGTGATCGGTAAGGACACCCGGCTTTCCAGCTACATGATCGAGTATGCACTGGTCGGCGGCTTCGCCTCCGTCGGCATGGACGTGCTGCTGCTCGGCCCGGTGCCGACCCCCGCGGTCGCCATGCTGACGCGCTCGATGCGCTGCGATCTCGGCGTGATGATCTCCGCCTCACACAACCTTTACGAGGACAACGGCATCAAGCTGTTTGGCCCTGATGGGTTCAAGCTCTCCGACGAGATTGAGCAGAAGATCGAAGACCTTCTGGAATCGGATCTGACGCCGCAACTCGCGCGCTCCCCCGAACTCGGGCGCGCGCGCCGGGTCGACGACGTCGTCGCCCGCTACATCGAATACGCCAAGCGCACGCTGCCGCGCGACGTGACCCTGGAGGGCTTGCGGGTCGTCGTCGATTGCGCCAACGGCGCGGGTTACAAGGCGGCGCCCGAGGCGCTCTGGGAGCTGGGCGCCGAAGTCATCAAGATCGGCGTCGAGCCGGATGGGCTCAATATCAACCATCACGTCGGCTCGACTGCGCCGGAATCGCTCGCCCGAAAAGTTCGCGAGATGCGCGCCGACATCGGTGTTGCGCTCGATGGCGACGCCGACCGGATGATCATCGTCGACGAACGCGGCCATATCGTCGACGGCGACCAGATTCTCGCCGTCATTGCGGAAAGCTGGCGCGCTGACGGCCGTCTCTCGAAGCCCGGCATCGTAGCGACGGTGATGTCGAATTTCGGCCTGGAGCGCCACCTGGGCGGGCTCGGTCTCAAGCTAGAACGCACCGCGGTCGGCGACCGCTATGTGCTCGAACGCATGGTCGAGAAGGGCTACAATGTCGGCGGCGAGCAGTCCGGCCATATGATCCTCACCGATTTCACCACCACCGGCGACGGGCTGGTGGCGGCGATGCAGGTGCTTGCCATGGTCAAGAAGCTCGGCAAGCCGGCCAGCGAAGTCTGCCATCGCTTCGAGCCATTGCCGCAGGTGTTGCGCAATGTTCGCTTCAACGGCGGCCGGCCGCTGGAGAGCGAGGGGGTGGTGCGCGCCATCGCCGCCGCCAACGAGCGGCTCAATGGCCACGGCCGTCTGGTGATCCGACCCTCCGGCACTGAGCCGGTGATCCGCGTGATGGCGGAGGCGGAGGACCGAAAGCTCGTCGATTCGCTGGTCGCTGATGTCTGCGAGGCGGTGGCGAAGGCCGCGGCGTAGTCGGAGCGTCGGCCTCAGGCGACGTCGGCCTGGCCACCGCTCCACTGCCGCGGAAGCAGGCGCCGGATTAACAAAGACGCATCGGCGCCACTGATCCGATCTTGGCGAAACCGCGAATCGCAGTCATATTGAGCTTGTCGTCAACAACCGAAAGGAGGTGATCCAGTGTCTCATTGTCACTCGCCGAGCAAGTCGTTCTGGACCTGGAGCATCGTCCGCGCGGGCGCATTTCGCGGCTGAGCGACGGGCTTAAGGGGTTATGCGATCTTTGCTCGGTCGCGACAATGGAAGAGCCGCCCCTCGGGGCGGCTCTTCTTTTTGGCGGTGGGGCGGGCAACCTTCGACCATTCTCCGTGCCAGCGGCGCGCGCTGATCATAGATCCTGGGTGGCTTCGAGCGGGTCACCGATGTTCTAACTGTACGAGACCCGGTTGCGAGGACACGGAGCGCGCTATCGAGTTGCGTTTAGCATCGCGGGAAAGCGGCTTACTTTATCGGCGAATTGGTGAGGTCGCGTAACCGCCGCAAAAAACTATTTAGGCCCCGGCACTGCCGTCAAAAATCCAAATCTTGACAGTATTGTCAAGAGTCCTACTATCAATACAACCGTCGTCGTTGTTGCTGTTACGAGAAGTCCTTTGCTCGGAAGATGCGCAACATTCGCAGTCAATGTGGCCATTTTTACGTTAAGGTCCGCCAAATCTTTCCGAGACGCCTCCGCAAACGTCTCAATTTTAGCAATGCCGGATCTGATATACTCGACGTGCGTCTCGAGAACTCTCACACGCGCTTCCATATCGTCTCCTCCTCCGCCCGTCGGCGGTTGTAAGGGCGGCCCAGGAGGGTCTCCCGCGCCCATCCTGTCTCGCAATTCGACTATGTTAGAGCCTTGGTATTCTGAATATGCGCCTTCAGGCATTTTAGGGGCCCCGCGCAGCTAGCGCCATTATCGAGGCAAAAAATCGGCGAGTATGATTTTGGCTCTCAATAGTTAAACGTCGGAATTCGGCAAGGAATACATTCGCACCGCTCAAATCACCTATTGACCATTTAACTAACGTTTGGTCGATCGCAAGATGCGCGTCATTTGTTCGCAATAATGCGAATAGAAGACTATCAATATCCTTTTTTGTCAATGTAACAGATATGTTCTGGTCCGCCGGGATCGCGACCCATTTGGCCAAAATTTCCTCCGGGAACTGTTCAAAAGACGGCAGTTCCGCAAAAAATCGCTCCGGCGCCGGCGCGTCGCCTGACTGCATATCGTGGTCGTTCGGCATTCCGCAAGTAAGCCCAAGGCAACGGCAACGCGCTAGCCCCATCAGGACCGACCACCTCCCTTTGCGCAACCCGCCGGTACGTCAACCCGCATTTCCTGCTACAAAGCGGGCGCAAAGGAGCCCGCCCATGTCCGCCATCGAAGACCGCCTCGCCGCCCTTGGCGTGAAGCTGCCGACCCCCGCCGCCCCCGTCGCCAACTACGTCGGCGCGGTCGTCTCGGGGACGCTCGTCGTTGTCTCCGGGCAACTGCCGTTTGGAACCGACGGCAAGCTCGCGCCCGAGCATATCGGCAAGCTGAAGCCGGGCGCGGCTATCGACGCGGCAAAAGCCGCCGCGCGGCTCAGCGCGATCGGCGTGCTGGCGCAGGTCAAGGCCGTCGTCGGCGACCTCGAAAGGGTGCGGCGGGTCATCAGGCTCGGCGGGTTCTTCAGCGTCGAAGGCGGGCATGAGGCGCTGCCGCAGGCGATGAACGGCGCCTCCGATCTCGTCGCCGAAATCTTTGGCGAAAAGGGACGGCACGCGCGCACCACGGTGGGCGTCGCGCATCTGCCGCTCAACGCGATCTGCGAAGTGGAGGGCCTGTTCGAGATCGCGCCTTGAACTGGCTGACCGCCCGCCCGATCGCCCATCGCGGGTGGCATGGAGACGGGCGGATCGAGAACTCGCTCAGCGCCGCCCGCGCAGCGATCGCCGCAGGATTCGCCATCGAATGCGACATCCAACGCTCGGCCGACGGCGAGGCGATCGTCTTCCACGACGACAGCCTCGAACGGCTGACGCGAACTCAAGGGCGGATTGTCGATTATTCCGCCGCTCGCCTCACTGCGCTTCACCTCGGCGGCTCGGCCGATGTTATTCCAACGCTGCCCCAATTGCTGAAGTTGATCGCCGGCCGCGTCCCGCTGATCTGCGAGATCAAGAGCGGTTTTAATGGCGACACTCGCCTCGCCGCCCGCGCGGCGGAAATCGCGGTTGGCTACGACGGCCCGCTTGCGTTCAAGAGCTTTGATCCTGACGTCATCGCCTTCCTGCGAGAGGCGGGTTCGGCGCGTCCGCTCGGGCTGGTTGCCGAAGCGAGCTACGACGATCCCTATTTCGCCGCCCTGTCGTCGGCGCAGAAGCGCGACTGCGCCGCGTTCCTCCACCTCGCCCGCACCCGGCCCGACTTTCTCTCATGGTGTGTCGAGGATCTGCCGCACGCCGCGCCGTCGCTGTTTCGTGGGCTTGGTGAGAAGCCCGTCATAACCTGGACGGTGAGAACGCCTGCACAATGGGCGGTTGCCCAGCAATTCGCTGATCAGGCGGTGTTTGAAGGCCACCTGGCCCCGGGTAAGGCAACCTGGTAGCATTTGCGGGTATGTCCCTTTTCCCCTTGCCAAGTTTTTATTTCGCGGCAAAACTCCGTGCTGTCGACTATTCCGACAAGCTGTTGATAGGGGGTCGCTTTGAAAACACTCGTGACAATTCTTGGTGTCACAATGACGTTGGGCGCATTCGGTTTTTCAACCGCGCCCGCACAGGCAATGAGGATGAATGTTCACAACGCCCGGCAGGGATGCCCCTCGCTCGTGACGGTGGCGCATCCAGACTTGAAGGGCAAAGCCCGCGGCGACGAAGTCAGGAAATGTAGAGACGATCCGGACGCCTATAACAAGGCGGCAGGTTTTTAACGAAGGCCTCGGCAAATTAGCCTGCGCCTGCGGACTCCACAGGCGCAGATCGTTCCGCGTTTCCGACCTTTGGCGATCTCACCCACCAAACAATCAAACACAGCACCGCGACAGGCACGCCAATCAACGATGTCATCACAAAGAACCGCGGATAGCCCATCGCCTCCACCATGAAGCCGGAGAGCCCGCCGATGAATTTTCCCGGCAACGCATAGAGCGAGGACAACAACGCGTATTGCGTCGCCGCGTAACTGGGCGACACCAAAGAAGACATATAAGCGATTAGCGCCGTGCCCGCGAAGCCGCCGGCGAAGCTCTCGACGCTGACGGCGAGCGTCAGCAGATCGAGTCGTCCAGCGTGCGCAGCCAGATAGGCGAGCGACAGATGCGAGGCCGAGGCGGCGACGCCGCCGATCAGCAGCGTCGGCATCAAGCCGAGCTTCTGCGCCAAGACGCCGCCGGCAAAGGCGCCGGCAATGCCGATCCAAATGCCGTAAAGTTTGGAAACCGTCGCGATGTCCGACTTCGTGAAGCCAAGATCGATATACAGCGGGTTGGCCATCACGCCGGAGACGAAATCCGGCAACCGGTAGAGCGCCACCAGCAACAGAATCGGCACGATGGTCGCGGCGTAGCGCCGCACGAGATCGGAGAGCGGCTCGACGAACGATGTTTGCAGCGACGCCTTCGGCCCCGACTCGGTGCGATCAAGCCGCGGCGAAAGCAGGCAGGCGATCATGCCGACCAGCGTCAGCCCGGCCATAGCGGAATAGGCGAGCCGCCAACTGACGAAATCGGCGAGATAGAGCGCGCCGGCGCCGGCGCAGATCATCGCCAGCCGATAGCCGAGGCCATAGACCGCCACCATCATGCCCTGTCTTTCCGCCGGCGCGGCGTCGATGCGCCAGGCGTCGATCGTGACGTCCTGGGTCGCTGCCGCGAACGCCGTCAGGAAGGCGAAGGCGATGCTCCAAACCAGCGTCTGCTGCGGCGCGCCAAAGGACAAGCCAAGCAGTCCGGCCGCGACGCCGATCTGCGCGATCAGCATCCAAGCCCGCCGCCGGCCAAGCAGCCGCGCGAGACCCGGCGGATCAAACCGATCAATGATCGGCGCCCAGAGGAACTTGAACGAGAAGGCGAGCGCGCAATAGCTCATCAAGCCGATGTCGGCCCTCGACACGCCCGCCTCACGCAGCCACGCTGACTGCGTCGAGAAGATCAGCAGGAACGGCAAACCCGAGGAAAACCCAAACGCCAGCATCAGCGCGAGACGCGGATCGGCGCGGGCTTGGCGCAGGAGGGTCAGGGCTTTCATGACGGGCGACTATGCGCGAAAGCCGTGATTCGCGGTAGCGCGATCCTGGGACCGCGCGCGTCTCGCGCGCTCTTTGCGTGGGTCCGCAACCCGGGGAGCCGGGCGGGACGCCCGCGGTCCCATCGGCGCGTAGACAAAAATCCGGCGGGCCTAGGACAAGCCTGCGCTTGCATCTCCGCCGGCCGCAGGGAGATTGCCGCCAGCGCCCCCGCGAAACCCGGAGCCGTTGCATGAAAACCCGCGCCGCCGTCTGCCGAAAGTTCGGCGCTCCCCTGACTATCGAGGAGGTTGAACTCGCCGAGCCCGGCCAAGGCGAAATCCGCGTCAAGATCGAAGCCTGCGCCATCTGCCACAGCGATATTTTCTACTGGGAGGGCGCTTGGGGCGGCGAACTGCCGGCCGTCTTCGGCCACGAGGCGGCGGGCATCGTCGAGGCGATCGGCCCCGGCGTCACGCGCGTAAAGGTCGGCGATCCCGTGGTCGCGACCCTCATCCGCTCCTGCGGCTTCTGCCCCTCCTGCTCAGGCGGCGCGCCGGTGTTTTGCGAAGAGGTGTTCGACCTCGATCGCGTCAGCCCGCTGAAGGATCAGGACGGCCACAGCATCGTCCACGGCATGCGGATCGGCGCCTTCGCCGAGCACGTCGTCGTGCACCACAGCCAGGTTGCGGCGGTGCCCGCGGAGATGAAGCTCGACGTCGCCTCGCTGATCGCCTGCGGCGTACTGACGGGTTTTGGCGCCGTCGCCAATACCGCGGGCGTCGGCGCCGGCGCGAGCGTCGTCGTCATCGGCTGCGGCGGTGTGGGGCTCAACAGCGTGCAAGGCGCGCGCGTTGCGGGGGCGACGCCGATCATCGCCATCGACGTGGCGGACGGCAAGCTCGAGGCCGCGCGAACCTTCGGCGCGACCCATACGATTAACGCCAAGACCGAGGATGTCGCCGCGCGGGTTGCGGAGATCACCAAGGGGCGGAAAGCGGAATTCGTGTTCGTCACCGTCGGCGTCCGCGGCGCGGCGGAGCAGGCGATATCGCTGACCGCGCGCAATGGCGCCGCCGTGTTGGTTGGCATGCCGCCGTCGGGCGTCAGCGCCACCTTCGACCCCGGCTGGCTCGCCGCCGACGGCCAGCGCATTCTCGGCTCCAAGATGGGATCGGCGCGGCTTCCGGTCGACGTGCCGAAACTTGTCGAACTCTACACGCAAGGGCGTTTGAAGCTCGACGAATTGATCACAGAGCGTTTTCCGTTTGAGCGCATCAACGAAGCGATCGCCTCGTCACGCGCCGGCGCGGCGCTTCGCAACGTCGTGGTGTTCTGATCCGCCCCTGGGACCGCGCGCGTCCCGCGCGCGGTCCCAGGCGTCGCTAATCAGCCGGCCGTCGCATGGTGAAGCCAATCGAGCCCGCGCGGCAAAGCGCGTCGAAGCGCTTGTCGGAATCCGACCGACGCATCCGGCGCGGGGCAAGGAAGGGCGCCGCGCGATCGAGCGCGCCCACGGCCCCAAGCAGCGCCCGGATCACGCGAGGATAGCCGCCCATTCGGCTCAGCGCCGCAAGTGTGTCCGGGCCGGCCCATAGCCTTTCCATCAACAAGCCCGAGGCCTCGGCGAGCGCCACCAGCGCCCACGGCGTCATGTGGAAGAACGAGTCGTGAAACGGCTCGCCTTGCGACACTACGCCGACGAACAGGCCGCCGGATCGCAAGACTTTTCGAACCTCCGCCAGCGCGAGGAACGGATTGTAGAGGTGCTCCAGCACGGCATAGGCGAATACAACGTCAAACGCGCCCGCGCGAAACGGCAGGAAATGCGCGTCGCCCCATATGTCAGCGGCCGTGCCCGGCGTATCCAGCCCAACATAATGGCAACCGAGATGGGCAAAGCACAGGGCCTGATCGCGGGGCCCGCAGCCAAGATCTAGCGCCGCGCGCGGCGGCGTCGGCTCAGCAACCACAGCTGAGAGCAGCTCGCGCGAGTCGCGTCCGGGCATTGGGCCAAAGTAGGCGGGCGCGGGCGGTCCCACTGCGATTACGCGGGCGGCTTGTCGCGGATCTGCGCGTAATGGGGTGAAGTTCAGAGCGCGCGACTTGGGATCCGACGGCAGCAGTGTGAGCGGCGATACGCCAGCGAAACTACGCGCGCAGTCCGGGCACAACCACGCTTCGCCAGTCGCGGCAAGCTCAGCTTTGCAGTCGGGACAGGCGAGGTGCTCAGCGTACCACAAATTCTGAGTTCCTTCCGCAACTCCCGACCTTAGCGCGCCGTTGTTGTAGCGCTCAACCGCAACGATCATGCATTCAAAAATAACGCAACGTGAGCGCCTGTTCGAACGTACTGTCGTTGTCTTGGAGACGCCGCCCCTGGGACCGCGCGCTCTTCGCCCCCAAAGCGCGGGCGGCACGCCCGCGGCCCCCCAATTTTTGAGCAAATAAAAAAGCGGCGCCGAAGCGCCGCTTGATTTGGAAGGGGTGGGGTTCTGGAGATCAGTATTTGCGAATCAGCGGCGCCGGCTCCGGAGCGGGCTGCTCGTCGTCGAAGTAGTAGCGCAAGCCGATGCGGACATCGTTCGACGACAGCGTGTGCGAGGAGGCGACCGTATAGCCGCCGCCGGTGCAGTAGGCGCCGCTGAAGCTGCCGCCGCCGCCGTTGCCGGTCAGGCACTGGCTGGTGCCGGATTTGAAGTTGCCGTAGTCGAGATAGCGATAGCCGATTTCGAGCTTGAGGTGACGGGCCACCTTCATGTCGAGGCCGGCCATCAGCGCCCAGGCAAAGTTGGTCTGCGTGCTGTTGCCGAGAATGCCGCCGGCGGGCGACACCGCGTAGCCGGTGCTGGCGATGCCGTTGTCCGTGCCGCCGTAGAAGTTGTTGAAGGCGACGCCGACGCCGCCGCCAACATACGGCGTGACCCCGTACCAAGTGCCCATGTCGAAATAGGCGTTGACCAGGGCGATCTCGCTGGAGAGGCTGCCGCGATAGAAGTCGGCGTACTGCGGGGAGTTGCCGCCGGCGCCGTTCTGGACGTTGACGACTTCGAGGCCGCTGAAGTTGGAGCCGCCGCGAAGTTCGCCGGTCACGTCAGCGCGGAACCAGTTGTTGACCTGATAGCCGACGCCGACGTCGAACAGGGCGGCTTCCGACACGGAGGTGTTGTACCAATTGTCGGTGCCGGTGGTCCCGGAGGGGAGGTAGTTGAGCGCGCTCGGGCTGGTTGACGCGCTGACGGAATTGTTAAAGCCGATGCCGACATCGCCACGCAGATACCAGCCGCCCGCGTCGAACGCGGGGGGCGGCGGCGGCTCGACGGCCGGCGGCGGCGGCAACAGATCAGCCGCGGAGGCCGCGCGTGCAAGCGCGAGAACCGCGACGGTGGTCAAGGCAACGGCCTTAAAAGCGACCATGACAGCGTCCCTTCGTTCTGCGCGACGCCAACGCGGCCCGCGCCCTTATTCGATGGAAGCGAAACTTGCCACGGATGCGTTAAAGCCGACTTAACCCTAAAAATTCAGCTTAACGGGAAGTATCCGCCGACGAATTTAGCCGCGGTCGTTGACCTAGGGGATGCACACATCTGGCCGGCGCACTGCGTAGCACAACGGCTGGGGACCCCTCTCCCCGCGTCCCCACGACGTAGCGCTCCGCATCAGGTAAGCAGCGGGGAGAGGTTTGGGTGAGGGGCGAGCCGCTTGGACGTGCGCTTTTGACGCCCTGCCAAATTTGCTTGCACAAAATAAGCGAGCGTTTGCCTCAGTCCGTCTAGCTTCACGCAGAGCGCTGTGGTTGGAAACGTGCGTCCAAGCGGCGCGCCCCTCACCCCAAACCCTCTCCCCGCTGTTTCGTGGATGGGGCGAGCTGCGTCGTGCGACACGCGGGGAGAGGGAGTCCGCAGCCGTTGTGTTTCACACGCGTCCGCCAGATGTGTGCATGCTTTAGGTCGTTGACCGCGGTTGTCGTGCGCACGCCCGGCCATGACGGGCTCGCCGCCTTATCAGGACCAAGCCTCGCATCGTTCGCCGAGCCCCGATGAGTCAGTTACCGCGACAACAGCGCGGCAAAATCCTCCAACCTTCGCTTCTGCCGTCCTTCGCCGTCGAAATTAGCGGGCTCCAACCATCCCTCGAACGCCGCGCGACGCACCGGCCATTCGTGATCGAGCATGGAAAACCACGCGGTGTCGCGACTACGTCCCTTGATGATCATATGCTGTCGGAACACGCCTTCGAACGTGAAGCCAAGCCGTTGCGCGGCGCGTTTCGAGGGCGCGTTGCGATCGTTGCACTTCCATTCGTAGCGGCGGTAGCCAAGCTCATCGAAGACATATTTGGCGAACAGATATTGCGCCTCGGTCGAGCCGACCGTGCCTTGCATGAGCGGCGTGTACATGATGCCGCCGACTTCGATGACGCGGTTGGTCGGATCGATCCGCATCAGGCTCTGGTAGCCGACGGCGCGGCCGTCGCGATTGTCGATGACGGCGAAATACAGCGGGTCGGCGGCTTTCGACTTCGCCTCGACGTCGGCGGCGAAGTCAGCGAGATTTTCGAAGGGGCCGTTGAACAGATAGGTCCAGAGCGGTTCGCGGCCCGGGCCGCTCGAATTCGCGAACAGCGGCTCGGCGTGCGCGCCGGTCAGCGGCGCCAGGGTGACGGCGCGACCTTTGAGCGTGACGCGCTCCGGTCGCGGCGCCGGCTGCGCCTCGATGCGGGGCCCGAGCGGATGGTGTTCGTCGTCGGCCATGGGGTGTTCCTCGAACTCGGTTTGGCGCCCGCTCATTTCGTGTTTTGGCGCTTGGGGCAAGCTGCGCCCCCGTCCCGTCCGCTCTTTGGCTTGGCGCCGCAAGAGCGGGCGGTCCCAGGCGGAGCGCTTAGCGCGGGACAGCGTCGTAGCGCGCGCGGGCCCGTGCGACTTCGGCAAAATTCGTGATCGCCCAATCCGAGATCGGCGCGAGCGCCCGCGCCAGCGTGCGACCAAGCGGAGTGATCGCATATTCGACCGTCACGGGAACCGTAGCGAACGCCTCGCCGGGTGATGAGCCCATCGCGCTCCAGCGCCTTCACCGTTTGCGACAACATCTTCTGCGACAGCCCATCGACGCAACGACGAAGCTGGTTGAAACGCATCGGCCCCGCATCGAGCAGCGCGAGCACCAGAACCGTCCATTTGTCGGCGATGCGATCGAGCACCATCCGCGTTGGGCAGGTCGCGGAATAGGGATCGGGCGGTTTCGCCGGCGAAACCTGATGAGCTTCGCGTGCCTTCTTTACGGGAGAGGCGGAAGGCGCCATTTGCTGTCCTATCGTTAGCAGGTATCCAAAATATACCGTAGAGGAGAGGCGAATGAAAGTTGCGCTTATCGGGGCGTCGGGACAGGCGGGTTCGCGGCTGCTGGCCGAGCTGTCGCGACGCGGTCACCAGGTGACCGCGCTTGCCCGCAACCCGGAGAAGATCGCGCATCTGCCCGGAGTGACGGCAAAGGCGGTCGACGCCAACGACAAGGCGGCGCTGGCCGCGAGTCTGGCGGGGCACGATGCGGTGATCAGCTCGATACACTTCAGCGCGAGTGATCCTGACATTCTGATTGGGGCGGTGCGCGCGGCGGGGGTCAAGCGCTACTTTGTCGTTGGCGGCGCGGGAAGCCTCGAGGTCGCGCCGGGCGTGAAGTTGATCGACACGCCGGAGTTTCCGGAGCTTTATAAGAAGGAGGCTTCGGCGGGCGGGGTTTTTCTCGAGCGTCTGCGCGCGACGCCTGATCTCGAATGGACGTTTCTGTCGCCGTCGGCGATGTTCGTGGCTGGCGAGCGGACGGGCAAGTTCCGCTTGGGCGACGATCAACTGCTGGTCGGCGAGAAGGGCAGTACGATTTCGTTCGAGGACTATGCGATTGCCGCGGTCGATGAACTCGAAGCGCCGAAGCATGTACGGAAGCGGTTCACGATTGGGTATTGAAGCGTTTTTCGGGCGACCTGTAGCCGCGGTCGTTGACCGCGGCGGCGCCGTGATCGAATATTCGCCCGATAGAGACGCTCACACCGAGAACGCGGTCAACGACCGCGGCTACAGGCGGCGCCGCTTACCTAGGAGGCGCCATGCTCGGCCCAAGCGCTCACGTCGACACTTTCGCGCGCGACAACCTGCCGCCGCCGGAACAATGGCCAAGCTTCAATCTCGAAGCTTTCGCCTATCCCGACTATCTCAACGCGGCCGTCGAGTTGAGCGACCGCATGGTCGAGCGCGGTTTCGGCGAACGCGTCGCGCTGATCGGACACGGCCGCCGGCGCACTTATAAGGAACTGGCGGATTGGACCAATCGGCTGGCCCGCGCGCTCGTCGAGACCTACGGCGTCAAGCCGGGCAACCGTGTGCTGATCCGCTCGGCCAACAATCCCGCGATGATCGCCTGCTGGCTCGCCGTGACCAAGGCCGGCGGCGTGGCGGTCAACACGATGCCGCTGCTCCGCGCCGGCGAATTGGCGAAGATCGTCGACAAGGCGGAGATCGGCCTTGCGCTCTGCGACACCCGCATTCTCGACGAGTTGGTCGCTTGCGCCAAGACCAGCAAATTCCTGAAGACGGTCGTCGGCTTCGACGGCACCGCCAATCATGATGCGGAGCTCGACCGCGCGGCGCTGGGCCAGTCGGCGGATTTCGAAGCCGTGCAGACAGGGCGCGACGATGTCGCGCTGCTCGGCTTCACCTCGGGCACGACGGGATCGCCGAAAGCGACCATGCACTTCCACCGCGACTTGCTGATCGTCGCCGACGCCTACGCCAAACACGTGCTGCGGGTGACGCCCGATGATGTTTTTGTCGGCTCCCCGCCGATCGCCTTCACCTTCGGGCTCGGCGGGCTGGCGCTATTTCCGCTACGTTTCGGCGCCGCCGCAGCCTTGATCGAGACCGCGACGCCGCCCAATCTCGTGAAGATCATCGAGACCTACAAGGCGACGATCTGCTTCACCGCGCCGACCGCCTATCGCGCCATGCTTGGGCTTCTCGACGAGACGGGCGCCGATCTGTCATCGCTGCGGCTGGTTGTGTCCGCGGGCGAGACTTTGCCGGCGCCGGTGCACGAAGCCTGGACAAAACGCACGGGCGTTCCGATCCTCGACGGCATGGGCTCGACCGAAATGCTGCATGTGTTCATCGGCAGCCGGATCGACGATAATGCGCCGGGCGTGACGGGGACGCCGATCCCCGGCTATGAGGCGAAGATCGTCGACGACGCGTTCAACGAGGTCCCGCGCGGGGTGGTTGGTCGTTTGGTTGTGCGCGGGCCGACGGGCTGCCGCTATCTCGCCGACCCGCGCCAGGGTGAGTACGTGCAGAATGGTTGGAACATCACCGGCGACGCGTTCACGCAGGATGAGCAGGGCTACTTTCGCTTCGCCGCGCGAAACGACGATATGATCATCTCCGCCGGCTACAATATCGCCGGCCCCGAGGTCGAGGCGGCGCTGCTGGCGCACGAGGCGGTCGCGGAATGCGCGGTCGTCGGACTGAAGGACGAGGAGCGCGGGCAGATCGTGGCGGGGTTTGTCGTGCTGCGGCCGGGTTTTGCCGGCGATGCGGCGATGGCGCTGACGCTGCAGACCCATGTGAAGGCGACGATTGCGCCGTACAAATATCCGCGCGAGGTTCGTTTCGTCGAGGCGTTGCCGAAGACGCAGACGGGGAAGATACAGCGGTTTCAGTTGCGCGCTCAGGATTGACGAGCGGCTTGACGAAGCCGCCGGTGTCGGTCGTAGCTGAGGTATGAAAGTCGTGATCTCGTCCCCGCGGAGGTTTTCAGCGAAGCCGAAGCTTTGGCAAAGCATTTCGGAACCTCGCGCAGCGAACTTTACCGGCGAGCGCTTGTGGAATTTATCGGTCGCAACGCCGAGGCGCCTGTCACGCGCGCAATAAACGAGGCGATCGACGCCATCGGCGCTGTTCCGGATGCGTTTAGCGTCGCGGCCGGGCGGCGCGCATTGAGCAAGGTCGATTGAAGGAAGTGATATCTAAATTGACATCGTGCTTGGCAGATGAGGCTTCGCAATCCGGGCCGCGCGCACCCTGGGACCGCGCGCGTCTCCCGCGCTCTTGGTTGACGCCGCACGGCAAGAGCGGGCGAGACGCCCGCGGTCCCAGAGGCGCGTCATCGCAGTGCGGAGCGCCGGCCTCGAGGCTACGTCGTCGGCCTGGAGGCCGACACTCCGGAAAAGTCGCTGGACTTCCCGCCGCCCTTGCCTGAAATTTCGGCGCCGCACGCCAGGACCCCGCATGACCGAACTCGCCGCCGCCCTGAAAACCCTAGCCGACCGCGGCGTAACCTCGCTGCCGCCGCTGGCTTTCATCCTAGGATCCGGCCTCGGGCCTTTGGCCGACGAAGCCGAGAACGCAGTGTCGATCCCCTACACGGACATCCCCGGCTTCCCGCAGCCCTCCGTCGCCGGCCACAAGGGTCGGCTGGTCGTCGGCGAGCTGGAGGGCCGGCGGGTCGCCTTGTTCCAGGGCCGCGGCCACTATTACGAGCGCGGCAATCCCGCGGCGATGGCGGTCTTGATTGAAGCCTTCAAGACCCTCGGTGGCCAGACCCTGTTCCTCACCAACGCCGCCGGCGGCCTGCATACGGAGTGGACGCCGCCGGCGCTGGTCGCGATCACCGACCACATCAATTTCGCCGGCGTCAATCCGCTGATCGGACGGGCCAGCGACGATCGTTTCGTGCCACTGACCCGCGCTTACGATCCGGCGCTGCTCGACCGGCTGCGCGGCGCCGCCAAACAAACAAACCTGACCCTGCATGAAGGCGTCTATATGTGGTTCAATGGCCCGTCGTTCGAGACGCCGGCGGAAATACGGATGGCGAAGCTGCTCGGCGCCGATCTGGTGGGCATGTCGACCGTCCCTGAGGTGATCCTGGCGCGCCTTCATGGGCTCAGCTGCGTCGCCGTGAGCCTCGTCACCAATTTCGCGGCCGGGCTGTCGGGCGGCGACCCCAGCCATGAGGAAACGCAGGAATTCGCCCGTCGCGGCTCCGAAAACTTCCGCCGCCTGCTGCGCGCCTTCATCCAAGCGGGCGCCTGATGCTGCCGCAGGAAATTATCCGCGCCAAACGTGACGGCGGCCGACTTTCGCGCGAACAGATCGAGTTTTTCGCGCGCGGGATCACGGATCAATCCATCTCGGAGGGGCAAGTCGCGGCCTTCGCCATGGCCGTCTTTTTCCGCGATATGGATATGGACGAGCGCGTCGATCTCACACGCGCGATGATGCATTCGGGCGACACGTTGGAATGGGCGAGCCTCGATCTTCCCGGCCCGGTCGTCGACAAACATTCGACCGGCGGGGTTGGCGACAATGTGAGCCTGATGCTTGCGCCGATGCTGGCCGCTTGCGGCGCCTTCGTGCCGATGATCTCCGGGCGCGGCCTCGGGCATACCGGCGGCACGCTCGACAAGCTCGAAGCGATACCGGGCTATGTCGCCAAGCCCGACAATACGCGATTTCGCAAAGTCGTCCGCGAGGTTGGTTGCGCGATCATCGGCCAGACCGCCGCGCTCGCGCCTGCCGATCAGCGGCTCTATTCGATCCGCGACGTGACAGCGACCGTCGAGTCGATTGCGCTGATCACCGCCTCGATCCTCTCCAAGAAACTCGCGGCCGGCCTCTCGGCGCTGGTGATGGATGTGAAGAGCGGCTCCGGCGCCTTTATGAGTTCGCTGCAAAGCGCGCGCGAGCTTGCACAAAGCATCGCGAAGGTGGCGACGGGGGCGGGCGTGCCGACGGTTTCGCTGATCACCGACATGAATGAGCCGCTCGCCAGCGCCGCGGGTAATGCGGTCGAGGTGACCAACGCCGTCGATTTCCTGACCGGCGCTCGACGCGATCCGCGCTTGGTTGAAGTCACGTTCGCGCTATGCGCCGAGCCTCTGGTCGCGCGCGGTCTTGCCGCCGATCTCGGCGCTGCGGGAGCCCTCTTGCGGCGCGCGCTCGACAGCGGCGCGGCGGCGGAAAAGTTCGAGCGGATGGTGCGCGCGCTCGGCGGCCCCGGCGATTTCATCGCGAAGGCGAGCCAGCATTTGCCGCGCGCGCCGATCGTTCGCGCCGCGCCAAGCCTGCGAGCCGGCTTCGTCGTGGCGATTGATGCGCGGGCGATTGGACTGGCGGTGGTGGAGCTCGGCGGCGGCCGGCGGAGCGCCTTGGATACAATCGATCCCGCCGTGGGCTTGACTGAACTGGTGGGCCTCGGCGCGGAAGTGACCGCCGGCGCGCCGCTTGCGCTGGTTCATGCCCGCAGCAACGCGCAGGCCGAGGCGGCGATTGCGCAGCTCGCCACCGCCTATCAGATCGGCGAAGCCGCGCCCGCGCGCGGCCCGGCGGTGATCGAGCGGATCGTCGCGTGAGCCTGCTCATCATCCTGACAGGTTGGCCGGCCGAGCCTTGGGTCGAAAGGGTGTCCGCGGCGCTGCCGGGACGCCGCGTCGACACATTGAAGACATTGGTTGACCGCTCAGCGGTCCGTTATGTCTTGACCTGGCGCCATCCGACCGGGGCGCTCGAAAATCTGCCAAATCTCGCGGCGATCTTCTCGCTCGGGGCCGGCGTCGACCATGTGTTTGCGGATACGCGGCTTCCGCCCGCACCAATCGTGCGCGTCGTCGATCCCGATCTGACGACGCGGATGAGCGAGTGGGTCGTTATGCAGGTGTTGCTGCATCATCGCCAGTTTCGGCGCTACGATCGGCAGCAACGCCAGCGCGTCTGGGACGAGGACGAGGCGCAGCCGGCGGCGCGCGACGTCCGCGTCGGGATTTTGGGGCTTGGCGTGCTCGGACTCGATGCCGGGCGGAAGCTTGCGGCGATCGGGTTTGACGTCGCCGGTTGGAGCCGGACGGCGAAGCAGGTCGAAGGGCTCGCGACGTTTCATGGCGCCGACGGCCTCGACGCGTTACTGGCGCGCACCGATATTCTGGTTTCGCTGCTGCCGCTCACGCCTGATACGCGTGGGCTGTTGAACGCTTCGCTGTTTGCAAAGCTTTCGCGCGACGGGCGCATCGGACCCGTGCTGATCAATGCAGGGCGGGGCGGGTTGCAGGTGGAGGGCGACATTCTCTCCGCGCTGGAGGCTGGTGTGCTGAAAGGCGCTTCGCTCGACGTGTTCGAGACGGAGCCGCTGCCTGCAAACTCGCCGCTGTGGGCGCGCGAGGACGTGTTCATCAGCCCGCACAACGCCGCCGTGTCCGAACCGAACGCGGTGGCGCGCTACATCGCTCAGCAAATTCTTGAATTTGAGCGGGGAGGCGAGTTGCGCAATCTGGTTGATCGGGCGCGGGGCTATTAGGGAATTCTGCGTTTACGCAGAACCGTCATTGCGAGCGAAGCGAAGCAACCCACGTTTGGGCGATGCTTGGTTGAGGCAGTTAAGCCGAGCGCTTGGCGGATAATCCGGCGCCGCAAACTGCGCCCCGCGGCTCGATTGCTTCGCTTCGCTCGCAATGACGGCGGAGCCGGAACGTAATGTATCTCAGGCGTTTCTGGGCGCCTCTAAAACACCGCGGGCGCGCTGTTTCTCGTACACGCCGACAATCACGAGCGACGCCAGCAGCGGCAGGATCAGATAGAGCAAGCGGAACGCCAGCAGCGCCGCCACCACGTTGGCCGCGGGTATATCAGGCGCCGCCTTCAGGAAGGTGAACTCCAGCACGCCCAACCCGCCCGGCGCGTGACTGATCAGCGACACCGCGAACGCGGCGACGAAAACGCCGAGCACCGGCAAAAAACCCGGGTTGGTATCGGGCGGCAGCGCGAAGTAGATGATCCCCGCCGCCCCGATCAGCTCGATCGGTCCGAGCAGCATCTGCAGACCCGCGATCGGCGGGCGCGGATAGGTCAGCGAGAAACCGGTGATCTTTAGAGGTCGGAAATGAAACAGCGCGCCGAGCACATAGAGCCACGGCCCGAACAGCAGCACTCCTGCGATGACATGCGCGGCGTGGCGCGGCCAGTTCACCCAGCGATGCAAGATGTCGGGATCGATCAGCAACGTCAGGCCGGCGACGAGCAGGCTGCCGAGAGCGAAGGTCAGCGAGGTGAAGGCGACCAGCAGTCCAACTTCGGCGGCGGAGAGGCCTTTCGCGGAATAAGCGCGGTAGCGGATCAGCGCCCCGGAGACGACGGTCGCGCCGATGTTGTGCGCCAACGCGTAGGCCGTGAAGGAGGTCAGCCCGACGAACCGCCAATCAAGACGGCGGCGCAAGTGGGTGAGCGCGAGCTGATCGTAGCAAGCGAGCGCCGCATAGGCGAGGGCGGTCGAAGCCAGCGCGAGCGACCAACGAAGCGGAGAGATCGCGCGAATGGCGGAGATGAACTCCGCCGCCGAATGCCCGCGCAGTTCCCGATACAGCAACCAGCCGGAGAACACGACAGCCGCCAGCCCGATGACCGGCCACAGCCTGTCCATAATTCGTTGCATCAGCTCCGTCCGTCCGCCTAGGTCGAGGCCTAACGCAACGGACAGCGGGGGCGCAAGACGACGTTAACTTCAGCCGCCGTTGGTCTCGTTGCCCGCAATCGACGCCACGCCGCGCACTCCACCGAGATCGAGCCACACATTCGGATCATATTGCGCCTGGCGCTTGATGTAGGTGTAGCCGGTCGCGTCCCAGGGTCGAATGTCTTCGCTCAGGTTGTCGAGCACGAACTCGCCGTGATCGGTCTTCACCGTCAGCACCGCGTGGCCTTCGCCTTCGAGGTCCTTGACCACGGTCATCAGCAGCGCCTGGCGTGGGAAGCCGGCCTCGATGAGCAGCTTGCGCTTGTAGAGCGCGTAGACTTTGCAGTCGCCCTTGCCGTCGACCGGATAATCCCAGTGATCGACCATCGTGCCCCAATGGGCGAGATTGGTGACCGGCTCGATCGCGGCGTTGACGCGCTTGTTGATGCGGTTGAGCGTCGCCCAGGTCGACTTGCTCATCCGCACGTCGAGGGGGCTGAGCTGGCCGAGCGAGCATTCCTCGGGGCGGCGGCCGCAGAAATCGACCCAGCCGTAGGGCACGGAGGTCGAAGCGCCGACCCCGGCGTAGGAGGCGTTTGGCAGACCGGTTTCCGACGCTTGGCTCAGCGTGGCGAACGCAGCTCCGAAGAGAGCGGCGGCGGCGGCGACGAACAGCAGCGGCTTCAACATGACGGTCCCGATCCTTTCGATGGGACCGAGGATCGCCGCCGCGACTTGGCGTCTTCAGAAAAAAATGCGGAGAATTTTATGCAATTGGCTTCGTAGAGGGCGCGAAATCTTTTAACGTTGACAAGAGTTGGAGAGTTGTCGGTGGAATTGCTTTCCAGCGGTTAAGTTAACTGGCGGGTAATCTTGCGGAATGCTTAGCGGGGCGCCCCCTGGGACCGCGGGTGTCCCGCACGCTCTTGCGGCTGCACGTCGGCAAAGGGCGTGCGGGACGCGCGCAGTCCCAGGGGGCGGCGCCAAAAAACTCAGCTGAGGGGCTTGACTGAGATATATCTTAGACTATTTTAGTGAAGACATATCTTAGATATGTCTAAAAACACTCAACAGGAAAATACAATGTTTTTTAGACACTTACACGATCACGGCGCCTTCGGGCGCGGACGTCACGAGCACCATGGCTTCGGGCGTTTTGGACGCGGCGGCGGTTTTGGCGGCCGCGAGGGCCGCATGTTCGACAGCGGCGAACTGCGTCTCGCCATCCTCTCGTTGATCGCCGAGAAGCCTCGCCATGGTTACGAGGTCATCAAGGCGCTCAGCGAGCGGGTTGGCGGCGACTACAGCCCAAGCCCAGGCGTCGTCTATCCGACGCTGACCATGCTCGAGGACATGGGCTACGCCAAAGCCAGCGTCGACGAGGCGGGGCGCAAGCTTTACGCGATCACACCGGAAGGACAAGGTTTTCTCAACGAAAACAAGGCGCAGGTCGATGCGATGTTCGCCCGGTTCGCTGGCGACAACCAAGCGGATATGGCGGGCGCCGGCTCTGTTTTCCGGGCGATGCTGAATTTGCGCGCGTCGGTAAAGCTGCGGCTGCGCGGGCGTCAGGCGACGCGGGAGCAGGTGCAGGCGATTGCCGACGCGCTCGATGAAGCGGCCAAGAAGATCGAACGCATCTAGCGCTTGTAGGGCTTCAGGCCGCTCAAATCCGGCCTCCAGCCCTGTGTGCTTGGCGGGAAGCATGGGGAATTCATATGGATATCGAGTACTTGGAAGCAGATGGCGAGATGACGGAGTGGTGGCGGGTCACATGGAGCGACCCGGCTTCGGAGAGTATTATCCGATTTGTGATGACGACAACTCGCTCACTTCAGCAGACCGCTGAAGATCGACGAGCCGCGAAGCTCGCGGCCGTCGACCGCGCTAAGCTCGCGGCTAAGGCGTTCATCACATATGGAGAGCCGAGCGTCGTCGACCTCAACTAGCGCCCCCTCGCCGAAGCGTCTTTCTTCCGGCATGCGAGCAGCCGCTTGACGCGGCCGCCTCGCCACCCTACCTCGCGGCTCTCGGCGCCCGCGTGAATAGCGGCGGCCGATGGGCGCTGGTTCCGCACGACCCGCCCTTAGCTGGAGCCGTCGATGTCGGAAAACCTGCCGCCCCACCTACGGCGCCTCGAAGCCAAATCAATCCACATAATGCGTGAGGTAGTTTCGGAATTCCGCGCGCCAGTTATGTTGTATTCGATCGGCAAGGACTCCGGCGCGATGCTGCACGTCGCGTTGAAGGCGTTTTATCCTGCGCCGCTGCCGTTTCCGTTGCTGCACGTGGATACGACCTGGAAGTTTCGCGAAATGTATGCGTTCCGCGACGCGACCGCGAAGCGGCTCGGGCTCGATCTGCGCGTGCATATCAACCAGGACGGGCTCGCGCGCGGGATCAATCCGATTGCTTCCGGCAGCCAGCTGCACACGCAGGTAATGAAAACGGAAGGCCTGCGGCAGGCGCTCGATGCGGGCAAATTCGATGCAGCGTTCGGCGGGGCGCGGCGCGACGAAGAGAAGAGCCGCGCCAAGGAGCGCATCTTCTCGCATCGTTCCGCGGCGCATGCCTGGGACCCGCGCAACCAGCGTCCGGAGCTCTGGCGGCTGTTCAACACGCGCATCCGCGAGGGCGAGTCGATGCGGGTGTTTCCGCTGTCGAATTGGACCGAGCTCGATGTCTGGGAATACGTCAAGCACGAGAACATTCCGGTCGTGCCGCTGTATTTTGCGAAGGAGCGGCCCGTGGTCGAGCGCGCCGGAACGCTGATCATGGTCGACGATGACAGGCTGCCGTTGAACCCTGGCGAGACGCCGCAAATGCGGAAGGTGCGGTTCCGTACGCTCGGCTGCTATCCGCTCTCGGGCGCGGTGGAGTCGGATGCGGAGACGCTCGATGAGATCATCGCGGAGATGAAAGCTTCCACCACGTCAGAGCGGCAAGGCCGGTTGATCGATACCGACGAAGCCGGCTCGATGGAGAAGAAGAAGCGCGAGGGGTATTTCTGATGGCGGGCGCAGGGATGGGTGATCGCCGGCGATTCGCTCCCCCCTTGTGCGGGAGGGTTAGGGAGGGGGGTGGTTCGCCTAGCGACGTACTTCTCCGGAAATGGCGACTCTGCGCATACGCCCCTCGCCCGGCCCTCCCCCACAAGTGGGGAGGGAGTCTGATCCGGCGGCGCTACAGAACCGTCAGCGCTGGATCCTCCGCTTGAAGCTCGGCAAAGGGAAATTCCGGTGATTTGTATGCTCTCCCGACCCTCCGCTTTCTCACCTGCGGCTCCGTCGACGACGGCAAGTCGACCTTGATTGGACGCCTGCTCTACGAGCAGAAGCTGATCTTCGACGACCAACTCTCCGCGCTGGAAAAAGACTCCCGCAAGCACGGCACCACAGGCGCTGACATCGATTTCGCGCTGCTCGTCGATGGCCTCGAGGCCGAGCGGGAGCAGGGCATCACCATAGACGTCGCCTACCGCTATTTCGCCACCGACAAACGCTCGTTCATCGTCGCCGATACGCCCGGCCACGAGCAATATACCCGCAACATGGCGACCGGCGCCTCCAACGCCGATCTCGCGATCCTGCTCGTCGATGCGCGCAAGGGCCTGCTGCCGCAGACGCGGCGGCATTCGCTGATCGTCTCGCTGCTCGGCATTCGCCACGTCGTGCTGGCGGTCAACAAGATTGATCTGGTCGACTTCAGCAAATCGGTGTTCGACGACATCGTCGAGGCCTACCGGGTCTTTGCCGAGCCGCTTGGCTTCAAGACTTGCGTCCCTGTGCCGGTGTCGGCTCGCTATGGCGACAACATGTCTTCACGGTCGACGCGCACGCCTTGGTACGACGGGCCAACGTTGCTGTCGCATCTCGAAACCCAGGACGTCGATGAGGATCACGCGGCCTCGCCATTCCGTATGCCCGTGCAATGGGTCAACCGGCCAAACCTGGATTTCCGGGGTTACGCGGGAACCATCGCCGGCGGCCGGCTCAAACTGGGCGACGCTATCGTTGTCGCCAACTCAGGGCGCGCCTCGAAAGTGGCGAAACTTTACGTTGCGGACAAGCCCGCCGAGCAGGCGGAAGCGGGCGATGCGGTGACGGTGACGCTCGCCGACGAGATCGACATCGCGCGCGGCGACGTTTTGTGCCACGCGGAAGCGCGGCCGGAGGTCGCTGATCAGTTCAGCGCGCATCTGATTTGGATGAGCACCGATCCGATGCTGCCGGGCCGGTCGTATCTGCTGAAACTCGGCGCCAAAACGGCGCCCGTGCAAATTACAGATCTGAAGCATCGGATCGACGTCAACACCCAAGAAAAGCTCGCGGCCAAGACGCTGGCGCTCAACGAGATTGGTGTTTGCAATCTCGCGACGACGACGCCGATCGCCTTCGACGCTTATACCGAGAACCATGACCTCGGCGGGTTCATCCTGATTGATCGCCGCACCAACGAGACCGCGGCGGCGGGGGTGGTGCAGCACGGGCTTCGCCGCGCGACCAATGTGCATAGGCACGGCTTTACAGTCACCCGTGAAGCGCATGCGACGCTCAAACATCAGAAGCCGGCGATCCTCTGGTTCACCGGTCTTTCCGGCGCGGGCAAGTCGACGATCGCCAATCTCGTCGAACAGCAGCTCCACGCGAGAGGCGTCCACACGGCTCTGCTCGATGGCGACAATGTGCGCCACGGCCTCAATAAGGACCTGGGCTTCACCGCGGCCGATCGTGTCGAGAACATCCGCCGCATCGCTGAAGTCGCGCGGTTGATGACCAACTCGGGGCTGATCGTGCTGACCTCGTTCATCTCGCCGTTCCGAGCGGAGCGCCGGCTGGCGCGCGAGATCGCCGCGGAAGGTGAGTTCTTCGAGATCTTCGTCGACACCGCGATCGGAGAAGCGATCAAGCGCGATCCGAAGGGGCTCTACAAGCGGGCGCTGGCGGGCGAAATCAAGAATTTCACCGGCGTCGATCAGCCCTACGAATCTCCCGAGGCGCCGGAGCTGCGGCTCGATACGGCGGCTGCGACCGCGGAGGCGAATGCCGAAGCGGTGATCGCGTTCTTGGAGGCTCACGGGCGGATCGCGAGGCTGTAGGGCGCTCCTGGGACCGCGGACGTCCCGTCCGCTCTTTGCCTCGCCGATGTCGCGGCGACCTCGAAGCCCCTGAGAGCTTATCCGCGGAGCGTCGGCCTCCAGGCCGACGAGGGTTCCTCTCAACGGCTAGCCGCGCGTGGTCACAAAGGTCGGCGTGGACGCCGACCCTCCGCGGGAACGGATTGACGGCAACCAGGGTGGCAATGCGGATCAACGTCAAACGATCCCAGTTTGATCGGCAACGGAAAAGGGCGGAGGGGACGTCCGCGGTCCCAGGGGCGCTGGTTCGACGCGCCGAAAGCGATATGCTAGTTGCGCGATGCGCTTGCGAAAGCTTTCGCCCGAAAATAGGGACGAGACGCGTAGACCTGTGGGCCATGGACGAGAACCGAAAAACACGCTCCGGCAAAACGCACGAAACCGAGAATTTCCCGGTCGCCTCCCGACTCGTGCGCGCCGAGCATCGTCCGCTCATCCTGGCGTTTTACGATTTCGCGCGGCGTGCGGATGACATCGCCGACGATCCCGGCTTCTCTCCCGAAGAGAAGGTGCGGCGGCTCGACTTCATGGAGAAAGGTCTGGTCGGCGACGACGCGGAGGCCGACAATTCCGAGGCCAAGGCGCTGCGCGCTGCGCTGAAGACGCGCGGCCTCACCGCCCGCCACCCGCGCGACCTGCTGATCGCCTTCCGCGCCGACGCGACAAAGCTGCGCTACGCCGATTGGTGGGAGCTGATGGGCTATTGCGCCTATTCCGCCAATCCCGTCGGTCGTTTCGTGCTCGACGTCCATCGCGAGGATCCGGCGGTCTGGCCGGCCTCTGACGCCATTTGCTCGGCGCTGCAGATCATCAACCACTTGCAGGATTGCGCCGACGATTACGCCAAACTCAATCGCGTCTACATCCCGCAGGATCGGCTCGCCGCGCATGGCGTCGAGGTCGAGGCCTTGAGCCAACCGAACGCCTCGAAGGGCCTGCGCGACACCATCGTCGAGCTGACGGAGCGCACCCGCGCGCTGCTGCATGAGGGCAGGGGGCTCGCGAGCGCGGTCGCCGACCGCCGGCTGCGATTGGAGATCAAGGTCATTTACACGCTGGCGGAAAGACACATCGAACGTCTGCTGACGATGGACCCGCTGGCAACCCGCGCCAAGCTGCCGCGCTGGCAAATGGCGTGGGTCGCGCTCACCGCGACGGCGGGCGGGATATTGTTCGGCGCGTCTGCTGACGCCCGTGTCTCGGAGGCGCGGCCGTGACGATGGCGTTCTCGGAGCCGATCGAGGGCGCGCAAACCCGGGCGAGCAAATCCTCGTTCTATATCGCGATGCGGCTGATGCCGAAGGCGCAGCGGCAGGCGATGTTCGAGATCTATTCGTTCTGCCGCGCCGTCGACGACATCGCCGACGACGGCGGTCCGCGAGAAACGGCGCGCGCGAGGCTGCAACGTTGGCGCACTGATCTCGATGCGCTCTACGCCGGCCACGCGCCGACGCGGCTCGGCGACCTCGATGTCGCGGTCAAGACGTTTGGTTTGAAGCTCGAGGATTTCCTCGCCGTGATTGACGGCATGGAGATGGACGTCGAGCGCACCGTCGGCGCCGGCGCGACCGATTGGGCGACGCTCGACCTTTATTGCGACCGCGTCGCCAGCGCGGTCGGGCGGCTGTCGACGCGGGTGTTCGGCATGCAGGAGCGTGACGGCATCGCGCTCGCGCATCATCTCGGCCGGGCGCTGCAGCTCACAAATATTCTCCGCGACCTCGACGAGGACGCTGCCGTCGATCGGCTCTACCTGCCCGTCGAGGCGCTGCAGGCGGCCGGGATTTCCGCGACGGATCCGCTCCTCGTCATCAACGACGCCAACATCGAGAAAGCCTGCCTGCACGTTGCCGAGCGGGCGGAGGGTCATTTCAAGGCCGCCTGGGAAATTTTCGCGCGCACGCCGTCGAGAGTTGCGCGCACGCCGCGCATCATGGGCGAGGCCTACCGCTACATCCTCGATCGCCTCTACGCGCGCGGCTGGAACGCACCGCGGGCGCCGCTCAAGCTCGGCAAGCTGAAACTCGTGATGATCGTCGCGCGCTGCTTCCTGGCATGAGCGCAGCGCGAGTCTTTTGTAGCCGCGATCTCCAGATCGCGGTTGGCTGGGCGGCCGCGATCTGGAGATCGCGGCTACAGGCGCCGCTGCTAGGCCGCAGGCGCCGGTTACCATGACAGGCACAGTCCATGTGATCGGCGCGGGGCTCTCCGGCCTCTCGGCGGCGGTAGAGCTTGCCTCGGCGGGACGGCCGGTCACCGTGCATGAAGCCAGCCCGCAAGCCGGGGGACGCTGCCGCTCCTATTTCGACGTCGCGCTCGACATGGAGATCGACAACGGCAACCATCTTGTCTTGTCCGGCAATCGCGCGACGCTGGCCTACGCGCAACGCATCGGCGCGAAGGACAAGCTCGTCGGCCCGGGCGCGGCGCGATTTCCGTTCATGGATCTCGCGACCGGCCAGCGCTGGACGCTCGACGCCAACGAGGGGCTGATCCCGTATTGGATGCTGATGAGTTCGCGGCGCGTGCCCGACACGCGGCTTGGCGAATATCTCGAACTCGCCAAGCTGCTGCGGGCAGGGCCGAAGGCGAGTATCGCCGACACGCTGGCTTGTAAGGGCCGGCTCTGGGAGCGGCTGATCGAGCCGTTCCTGGTGGCCGCGCTCAACATCGAAGCGCCGGCGGGCTCGGCGAAACTGGCCGGCCAGGTGGTGCGCGAGACGCTCGCCGCGGGCGGGCGCAACTATCATCCGCTGGTGGCGCGCGACGGGCTATCCAATGCGCTGGTTCGGCCCGCGCTGACCTATCTGGAAGCGCAGGGCGGGACGATCGTCTATGGACGCCGGCTGCGCGCGTTCAGCTTCGAAGCGGATCGGGTCGCAAGCCTTGATTTTGGCGATGCCCAGATTGCGGTAGGGGAGGGCGAGACGGTGGTGCTGGCGACGCCGCCGCAAGTCAGCGGTCCGCTGTTGCCGGGGTTGGTTGTGCCGGGCGAATTCCGCTCGATCGTCAACGCCCATTATCGGATGGCGCCGCCGCCGGGGCTGCCGCCGATCACAGGGATTATTGGCGGCGCCGCGCAATGGCTGTTCGCGTTCCCCGATCGACTGTCGGTGACGATCAGCGCGGGCGACGCTTGGTTGGAGACGCCGCGCGAGGAGCTGGCCGAGCGCATCTGGGCGGACGTTGCGAAGGTCGCGGGGCTCTCGGGGGCGCCGCCGCGCTGGCAGATCGTGCGCGAGCGGCGCGCGACCTTTGCAGCGACCCCGGAGCAAGACGCGCGACGGCCGGGGACGGCGACGCAATGGCGCAATCTCGCGCTCGCCGGCGATTGGACGCAGACCGGGTTGCCGGCGACGATCGAAGGGGCGATCCGCTCCGGCGTCGCCGCGGCGCGGAGACTGACGGGCGACCGCCTCCGTGCGTGAAGGCGAGAGGCGCTTGCGGCCTGGCAATGGGGTTACACGACCAACCAGGGCGACGAGGCTCGCAAACGCGCCGGGACAGGTCGCGATCGCTTGTTTTCAACGCGCTAAGTGGTTTCTGGTGTCCCAACTGACGCGGCGCGGTTGATAGCACGGGCGGTTGAAACGAAGGCGCGAGCCCGCAGTCTTGCGTGGGCGGCATTGCGGAAGTTCGAGCTGGATGCCGGTGCTGGTTGTTGGACGCTAATCACGCGCAGACCTTATAGTGCTAAACTAAAGCGAATGTGCGGTTTCAAAAATCATGCAGACCGTGTGGAAACTCGAGCTGACGGGATTCACGAATCGCCAGCGCCATATTAGAATCGGGCATGGCGCACATCTCCGGCTTTGAACGCGACCAGCTTCTGCTTCTTCCCGAAGCAGTCGACGATTACGTCGGCTCTGACAATCCCGTCCGCTTTATTGACGCCTTCGTCGATAGGCCTCGATCTCGTCAAGGCGGGCTTCGCGCGGGTGCAGCCGAAGGCGACAGGCCGGCCGGGCTACGCGCCGGGCGATCTGCTCAAACTCTACATCTACGGCTATCTCAACCGAGTTCGGTCGAGCCGCCGATTGGAAGCCGAAATGTCATCGCAATATCGAGGTCATCTGGCTGTTGCGGACGCTGAAGCCCGACTTCAAGACCATCGCCGATTTCCGCGCCGACAATCGGGCCGCGTTCAAGTCGGTGTTTCGCCAATTCACGCTGCTGTGCAAGCGGCTCGACCTGTTCGGACGCGAACTGTTGGCGGTGGACGGGACGCGCATCAAGGCGGTCAACAACAAGGATCGCAATTTCACTCGCAATTCGCTGCAGAAATTCATCAAGCAGGCCGACGAGCGGCTGGCGGATTACCTCGAGCGGCTCGACGAGGGCGACGCGACGGAAAAGGCGACGGGCGGCGCGCGGGTGAAAAATCTCGCTGAGAAGATCGAGGCCTTGAGCAAGAAGCGCGGCAAATACGACGCCATGCTGAGGCATCTCGAACGCACGGGCGAAGATCAAATTTCCCTCACCGATCCCGACAGCCGAGCGATGGCGGCGCACACCAAGGTTGCTGTCGGCTACAACGTCCAGATCGCCGTCGACGCCAAGCACAAGCTGATTGTCGATGAGGAAGTGACCAACCAGGTCGTCGACATGGGGCTGTTGCAGGCGACCGCCGAGCCGGCCCGCGAAATCCTCGAAGTCGACAAGATCGACGTCGTCGCGGACGCGGGCTACTTCAGGACCGAGGACATCGAGGCTTGCGAGAAGGCCGGCCTGACGCCGCACGTTCCCCGGCCGCAACGCGGCTCGTCGATAAGCAAAGGGTTCTTCCGCAAGGACGAGTTTCGCTACGATCCGGAGCGGGACGCCTATACTTGTCCGGCGGGTCACGAACTGACGCCGTTTCGCTTTGGCAAGCTGCGCGAAATGGCGAAGATCGACTACGCCAACAAAGCGGCGTGCGGCCATTGCCCGCTGCGCCGGCGCTGTACGGATGCCGGCTATCGCGCCGTTTCGCGCCTGGAGCACGAGGACGCGCTCGACCGCATGGCGGCTCGCCTGGAAGCGAGGCCGGAAATTCTCGACCGTCGTCGCGAGACGGTCGAGCATCCCTTCGGCTCAATCAAGCAATGGATGAACCAGGGCGCGTTCCTGATGCGCGGTCTCGAAAAGGTGCGCGCCGAGTTCAGTCTGACGGCGCTCGTCTACAATTTACGGCGGGTGCTCAATATCGTCGGAATGGAGAGGCTTATGGAGGCGGTCGCGGCGTGAATCCGGGCCAAATCGCTCTCAGTCGCTCCAAAGTCCCTGCAAAGCGCGCCTTGCCGAACCCGATAGCAGGCGCTACAGGTCCATCTGCGCGATCAAGCTGCAAAAATTGCTCGATTTGCGCGTTTCAACTCATCACTATCCATCCCGCGCCGTTTTCGCACGGTCTGCATGAAATCTGATGAACGCATTTTGCTCGAGTTTTGGGGACTTTTGAGAGGCTTGAACCGTCGCGACATAGACGCAAAAAAAACGGCCTGAGCCAGCCGCTCAATGACGCCGCAAAACTATTAGAGAAACGAGTTGAGCATGGCCGACGACCTATTCGAGTTACCGCACGGCGATGACTTCGAGCCGGACACGCCTGCGGCAGCTATGGCTCGGCTCCGGGATAGGTTGAGGGCCATTCATCCGCAGGCCGCAGCGATCATTACCGCGCACGCTTCTCTGGAGCTAGAAGTGGACCAGATTCTGAGACGTTTCGTGGCTCGGCCTGACAAGCTGCCTCGGCTGAGTATAGAGCACCAATTGGGCGTCCTTCGCGCACTTCTAGATGAAGCATGGCTTGATCTGGTGCTGGACGCCATCAGCGCCTACGGCGCGCTACGCAATTCCGTTGCGCATGGGGATAATCCAAGTGAGATCGCGAAAATAATCACTCGAACTCGGGAGCAAAACCCAAAATATCGGAATGCCGCTAACCCCCGATACCAACCTAGGCACCTTGGCCATGGGCTTGGCAGCCGCCTTGCACGTTGGTGTGGAAAGTTATCCGGCCTCTACAAGCCAAGCTTGATCGACACAGATACACCGCCGAAGGTTCTCCAAAGTTCCGTTGCGACCGCAATTCCAATCAGTCGGTGCAAATCATGAAATTTCGGAAATGGCAGCCGAATTTTGACCGATTGGCGTCTCAGTTCGCGACACAGCACTTCGGCGGCTGGGATGGAGTATTGCGCCTGTTCACATCTATGAAGGTTCCAGACCTTACTTGGGATGGCGACGAATTCCCTGCCGACGTGTACTTCGTCAGAAAGATGGCTAACGAGTATCACGGTTTAGAGCGGCATGCTCATCAGTACCATGTGACAGAGCAGTACGAATATGCCTATCATCATTGGTTGATGGCCGCGTCATGGCGGCATGAAAATATGACTATAAATAACTTCACTGATATCAAGCACAAAGCTGCCGTAGAATTTGATCTTAGATGTGCGTTTTATAACAGGGCTCTTCAAGATTGGCACTGGGGCAAAGTTTCTGGGAGACGAATGCTTCCCAAACCATATCACTTCGGACTAAAGGCGGAAATTTTGCAAAGGAAAGATATTCAGGCAAAGCGTCAAATGGAAGAAGCTATTCGAAAAGCGAATGAACGCGATTGATAGTTTTTTGGCAGCAAGGCCAATCTATCGCGAGGGGAGAGTGCATAATTCAAGAAATCTAACGAGGCGTGGTTCGCCCGTTTTTCTGGGGACTTATGAGAGATAGGCCGGACTCCTTCACATTAAGTTTAATATTTGTTGAGCGCTTGATCCACATTCCGTATTGGTGACGAAACAACTGTCGGAGGTCGGCCGACTTTCTTAATTATAAATTTGAGTGTTGGATTCCAACTCCGAAAGGAAACGTTGCCTTTAATGGTCGACGAACCTAGGCCACCATATATATATAGGCCGGCAATATATCCACCTTGTCCTTGTCCAGCAACGACAATATTACTATTGCTTTGTCTCGTAAACGATTCTGATATATTAATTGGTGATCCCGGCACTATATTTATGATGCTGCCTCCGCCTCCTTGAGTACAAGTATCCTCGCCACTTTGCAGATTGTCGGCAGAACCCACACTTTGACCGGAGTAAGAGTAGTTAACATAGAAATCCCATTGAAAAGTCAAATTTCCTTTGCATGGCAATCCTGCTATTGATGCTGGAAGGACCGGAGCAACAAACGTAACCTTTTCGCTATATCTAAAAGACGTAACGTTAATACTCAAATGTTGCGTTGAATTCGAGCCATTCTGATATGCACCAAGCGCGAATTGTGCATACGAGTTCCAAGACAATACGCAGAAAAACGAAGTCGCTATCAGTCCATATGCCTTATTCCTCATTATCATTTCGCGCCTCTTTTCTCTTTGCTGTGCTACTTTAATCTATAATACCCCAATGCGTCGCTTACCTCCATCGGGCCGCTCTGATCATTTCGCAGACTGTTCAACCTCCAGACACGATACTATACACCGCGATGGGTTAGGGCTTGTAGCAAGCCACCATCCGTTCACATCTTGTTTGAGCGCACAATTACCACTTGCGCCGGTGGCTACACGAGTGAAAAAGCAAATATGCTTGGTGCTCGTCGAATCTGCTGTTCCACTGAGCAACCTAAAATCTGGATCGCGCAGGTCGTCGGAATTGACGCTTGCAACGTTAGAGTGAAAAGTTATTTCTTCAGCTCTTCCGTTATTAAGTTTAGCGATGGTATTTTGCTGTTCTTTTAGCGTAGCCTCTTGCTCCTTTAAGCAAGCGACGAACTCCTTGGCTGACGGTTCCGCTGGCAGCTTATTTGCACAATCGGCCGCAAACACCGCTGTCGAGGCCGAACAAAATAATGACAATGCACATGATAACAACAGTCTGACATCCAGATGAAGGTTAGGTAATATTCAGCAAAATCGGCTGTTTTTTCAAAAACAGCTCTATCGATTTGCGCTCTCACGTGTTTAGATAACCAACATATACTTGATCCGGGCCCCTCTGGCGAGGACTCTGACGGAGTGTCAGGCAACCTCGCGATGTCGGATCGCCGTGTCCCTGCGCCGATGCGTTTGGGCTGGTCCTTCGTCACGGGCTCGCATGATCAACGAACCTACGACAGAGCTGGCCCGCTTCCTCGGACAAACACGGTACTCGCAACAGGAGCCGTGATGTCGAAGCTACGAACCCTCAGCCGACTTTCTGCAACGCAAGCCAAGATTGCCGCTTTGCGCGACGATGCTAACAAACACGAATGGCTGGACGCCATCGTCTCGATGGCCGCCCTTATCGCACGCGCGGACGGATGGGTTCAGGACGTCGAGCGCACGCAACTGCTCGACTTCGTCGATCACTATAACCTTTTGTCGTCTTTCGAGCGCGACGAGGTGCTGGAGAAATTCGAGCGCCGCGTCCGCGAACTTCGAAAGCCGAACGGGCCCTTCTCCGCTTTTCAGCGTCTCGGCCGTTTCACGGATCGTCCCATCGCGGACCTCATGCTCAGCGTCGGCTCTGAGATCGCCGCCGCCGATTGCCGGCTCGATCCGCGCGAAGAGCAGCTTCTGAGGCTTTTCCGCACCCGCCTTCAGGGAGCGATGACATGACCGACGTTACCAACTCCGCCAATGGCATGGTTGTGACGACGACATCCGCCGCGGCGCCCTACGATCGTCATCAGCGGCTTGTCGACGGGCTGATTGGCCGCCTTCCGGCGCGGCCTCAGGCCCTCACCCGTTGGCTGTTTCGACCCTCGTCGCGCTGGGCCCGCATTCCCGCCGGCGCCCTGCTCATCTGCGGCGGCCTTCTCAGCATTCTGCCGCTGCTGGGCATCTGGATGCTGCCGCTTGGACTTTTGTTTCTGGCCGAAGACCTGCCGCCGCTCAAACGGGCGCGCAACCGCCTGCTCGATTTCATCCAGCTGCATCGACCGCATTGGCTTTCCGTCGAGCAGGCGGCGCTGTCCAACCATCCGGAAGCTTCTACCGACACCGTTCCTATACAGAAGCATGAGAGGATTTAGCGAGCGCGAAAAAGGCCAGGAAGCCGCCTTCGTGCATAGAGAGGAAGAAGCGTTCCGGCTTGCTGCCCGTCGCAATCGCTTGTTTGGATCGTGGGCCCATCGGGGAGCGTCGGCCTCCAGGCCGACGTCGGGGTTGATGCGTAAGCCAGCTGAGCGGCGCCCGAAAAGGTCGGCGTGGACGCCGACCCTCCCAGCGCGGTTTCATTTCGTCGCCGATGGCTCTAATCTGGAACGACGACGACCACCTTGGCGCCGCCGCCGCGCGCCGTTTCGGTAAAGATTCGTGCGCGAAGGCTGCGCGCGAGTGCTTTCACGATCCGCGCGCCAGCCCCGAGCGGCGGCGCGCTCGAGCCAACGCCATCGTCGGACACCATCAGACGCCAGCATCCGCCGCGATGAAAGGCGTCGACATGGATGACCCCATCGGCGCGATCGGGAAAGGCGTGCTTTGCCGCGTTGGTCACCAGCTCCAAGAGAATTAAGTCCAGTTTTTCGCAGCGCTTGGACGAAATAGAGCCTTCCTCGACCGCGACCTCGCAGCGAAGCCCAAGCGGCTCGAGAATCGTCGATGTCATGGCTTTGCACAAATCTCTGAGATGCGCGCCATACGCGACCTGATCACTTTCCCAACCGATCGAGAGGAGACGATAAAGATCGCCGAAGGCAACGAGGCGCCGCTCGAATTTCGTGACCGCGCTTCGAACGTCTAGGGATTCCGACGGCCTGAAATCTCGATGGAGCAGCATGACCAGCAAGGCCAAGGTATTCTTCATGCGATGATGCGCCTCGCCGAGCAGCAAGCTTTCATTCTCCGGCAGCGCGAAAAACTCGTTGGCCTGGGAAGCGTTCGCGTCGGCGACTCTCAGTGTGGCGATCTGGAGCATCACGGTGTTCCCTTCGGTTTTAATTGGTTTCTCGGTTTAGCGACGAGGCGAACGCTGCGTCCTTGGCGCGCACCTGATAAGTTCTGAAGAGTTATAGAATCTCGCGGGTTGCCGACCGCGTCGCGCCGCGACTGGCGCCTTTGGGCATCGCCGATGCCAGGAGCTTGTAGACCCGCTCACCCCGGTAAGAGCGAATTATCCAAGCACGCTGCTCGATTTCCAGCACTCTGTGATTTGAATCATTGGGGGTGTTATTTTCGCGTGTCGCGTTGGCGCGTAGCAATTCGAGACTGTATTGGGTTATAACGTCGATGTGATTCTTGATAATGCTTTGCAGATATTTTTTGAACGCGTTTCCTGGAGCCGCTCAACGGGGTGTTTTGATCGAAATCCGCGGTTACCGTTGCGCGGAACCTTCTATGAACTAAAACTCAAGTGCTTATCGGTTGTCAGAGGGCGCCAGTGTCGGTGGAAAATGCAGTCGTCAGATCCGGCGATTGGGAGGTCGATCTCGGCCGGCGCGAGCTTCGGTTAAATGGAGCGCCGGTCGATCTGGGCGCCCGCGCTTTCGACATCGTTGAGGTCCTGGCCGGCGCAGGGGGCGGCCTGGTCACCAAAGACGAACTCATGAATCGGGTCTGGCCCGATGTCGTCGTCGAAGAAAATACCCTGCAGGTGCATATCTCCGCCCTTCGCAAGGCCCTGGGGGCAGATCGCGCGCTATTGAAAACGGAAGCGGGCCGAGGCTACCGGCTCATCGGCGACTGGACCCTGTCGCAGGGACGCCAGAGCGGCCTTCCGCCGCCTCAGCCTGCGGAGCCCAAAACTTCGGCTTCGCCGGGAAACATTCCTGCGGCTGCCTCTGATCTCTTTGGTCGCGCCGCGTTATTGATGCAATTGCGCGAGCTCGTATCGACGTGCCGGATTGTCACGCTCACCGGCGTCGGCGGCATCGGCAAGACGTCGCTGGCGTTGGCGCTCGCTCGCGCGCTTTCGCCCGAATTTCCGGACGGCGCATGGTTGGCGGAGCTCGCAAGCGTCTCCGATCCGGCTCGCGTGTCTGACGCTATCGCGAGCGCGTTACGCTTGACGGCGGCGGGGGCGGAAACGTCGCCGGATGGCGTCGGGATGGCGATCGGCGAGCGGAGCCTGCTGATCGTTCTCGACAATTGCGAGCATGTCATCGAAAGCGCCGCGCGCTGTGCGGCGACGCTCCTACGCAACTGTCCAAATATTCGCATCGTCGCGACGAGCCGCGAAGCCCTGCGAATTGATGGCGAACAGGCCTTTCGGGTGGCGCCGCTGAACCCGCCACCTGAAGACGACGATGATTTGAACGATCTCATCGACAATGACGCGGTGCAACTTTTCATCACCCGAATGGACGCTCTGCAATCCGACCCCATCTTCGAACCCACAGCCCTTTCGACGATCGCGGCGATCTGCAGACGGCTCGACGGCATTCCGCTTGCGATCGAGTTCGCGGCGGCGCGCGCGGCGATGTTGGGGGTTCGGCAGGTTGCGGCGCGGCTCGACAACAGGTTTGACTTATTGACGGGCGGACGGCGAACATCGCTTCCGCGCCATCAAACGCTTCGCGCTGCGCTGGATTGGAGCTACGACCTGCTGCCCACCGATGAGCGGCGGTTGTTTCGCCATCTCGGGCTGTTTTCGTCCGGCTTTACGCTAGAGGCCGCCGCCGGACTTTTGGGCGCGGGCGTTGACGACGCAAGCGCTGTCGAAGGGCTGTCCAATCTCGTTGCGAAATCCCTGGTCATCGCGGACGGCGGGCGATGGCGCATGCTCGAAACCGTTCGGGCGTATGCGCTCGAGAAGCTACGCGAAAACGGCGAAATCGATGAGGCTGAGCGGCGGCGGGACGCTAAAAGAGACGGGTGAGATGCTGGATGTGTTAGCTGCATTGGTTGACAAGGCAAAGCCATCTGGAGCGGTTTGTGGCTGACTGGAACCGTCATTGCGAGCGAAGCGAAGCAATCCAGCGTGTGATCGACGATATGCCGGATAGAGCTGCTGCTGCGGCGCTGTGGATTGCCGCGTCGCTTCGCTCCTCGCAATGACGAGGAAGGTGCTTCAACGTAGCGCCGTGATCTCCTCCTGCGCGCGCGCCTTCACTGAACGGGCGCCAACTCCTCAAGCAATCGTTGAGCCGCGAGCAGATCGGCCGATCGAAAACCTTCGCTGAACTCTTCATAGGTCGAACTTAACAACTCCCCCGCCGCCTTGCGGTCCCGCGTATTGCTACGCAGCCGCGTAAAGCTCATCGCCGCACGAAGCCGCCAGGAAAGGGCGCCCTGCTGGCGCGAAAGCGCGAGCGCTTCGTGGAGAGACTTTTCCGCCTCCGCGACAGAGGCGCGACCCCCTCGTTTCAGCAGGAGCTCAGCTTTCACGCGCAGCAGCTCGGCCAAATACCAGTTTTCCTCGTTGCGTCGAGCCCGGTTGAGCGCCTCGTCGATAGCAACCAAGCCCGAATTGACTTGACCACAACGGGAGAGCGCATCGGCGTACTCGCATAAGAAGACGATGTAGTAGACGCCATATTGAATCTCCCTGAGTTGCTCCAGACCCTTCGCCAGACGGACGGTTCCACGATCGAGATCGCCGCCCATAATCAACCGCATTGCGTCGAAGCAGTCTCCCCACACGCGCCAGAACCCGAACCCATTGCGCTCGGCTTCGTGAAGCAGACGGGAGACATAGTGCGTGAGCTGCGCCAGATCGCCGGCTAAAATCGCGATCGGGCATGCGGCTTGGACCAGCGCCTGACAGACGGTGAGCGGATCGCCGCTGGCCGCGCTTTCGCGCAACGCCGCGTCCACGGCTGAGAGCGCCTGATCGGGAAAACCTTAAATCCAAAGGATGCGGGCGAGAAAGCAGTGCGAGGTCACCCGCTGATCGAACACGAAACGAACCAGCTTCTCCCCGGAGACCGGAGGAATGTACCCCGCCAGCATCCGCTCGATGTGAAAGCGCGCGCGTTCCTGGTCGCCCAACAGATGCAGGATGTATCCAACCATGCGGTCGCCGACAAAAACATCGGACGGATCCAGGCTCTTTTCGGCAAGAGCGTGAAAATGCTCGGCCGTCGAAAGCGCTTCTCTCAGTTGTGAGCTGTTCAGCAAGCCTGACCACAGCCCCCATAGGGCTCGCAGTTGATAATCGATGTTGCCGAGCGTTTCGGCGAGTTCGAGCGTAGCGCCCCAAGCGGCGCGCGTTTCCGGAACCGAGCCGCGGGTTTGCATCAGCGACCAGGCAAGAGCGGCGTGCAACTGAAGATCGGATTCGGAATCAGGCTGATCGAGGGGCGTCGCGAGAGCGATCTGCACGCGATCACAACACTCGCTGATCAGCGACATCTGGAACCACAAGGGGATCGCCGCCGCGGTAAGCGTGACGGCGACAAGCGGATCTCCGCTCGACGACAGCGCCCATTCGAGGGCCGCTCGGACATTGTCGATGAGATGGCGGTGCGCCTCCAACCATTCGGCCGCGGGCTGCTCGCTCCATCGCCGGCGCGCTTCCATCATGACGTCTCGGTAGTGCTCGGCGTGGCGGCGAGCCACGCTCGACCGATCGGGGCTGGCGTCGAGTTTGACCGCCGCGTAGGCCCGCGTCGTCTCCAACAGCTTGTACTGGACGAATTCATTCTCCAGGTTCACGTTGACCAGCGATTTGCTGACCAAATCGTCGAGCGTGAGTTGAGCGTCGTCAATGGGAGAAGCGCCGCACTCAAGCACGACCGTGGCGGCTTCCTCTGTGAAGGCGCCGGAAAAGATGGCGAGCCGACGGAGCGCGACACGCTCGGCTTCGGAGAGCAACTCGTGGCTCCAGTCGAGCGCCATCTGCAGGGTCTGATGTCGGGTGAAGGCTGTTCGTCGTCCTCGCATGGCGAGGCGGAAACGATCGTTGAGAAGCCCGGAGAGCCTGGCAATCCCGAAAGCGCCTATTCGCCCGGCGGCGATCTCAATGGCGAGCGCAACGCCGTCGAGACGGCGGCAAATATCGGCCACGGCGGAGGCGTTGGAATCCGAGAGCGCGAATGTATCCGCAGCCGCCGAGGCGCGGTCGACAAACAATTGCACCGCCGGAAATTCGAGCGCCTGGACGGCGGTTATCTGATCGAGATCCGCTGGCGCCTCAAGCGCGTTCAGCCGGTAAACGCGCTCGCCTTCAGCTCTCAAGGGTTCGCGGCTCGTCGCGATGATGCATAGGCCGGGGGCGACCCTGAAGAGCTCCTCGGCCAAGGCCGCGGCGGCCTCGATCACATGCTCGCAGTTATCAAGGATGAGCAGGAGGCGCCTGTCCTTGAGACTGGCTATCAAGCCGTGGCTCACGCCCCCCACGCGAACCGGTACGCCCAACGACGTAGCAACCGCCGTCACCACAAGCGAGGAGTCGGTGACCGGCGACAGGTCAACAAAATTGGCGCCGTCCGGGAAGCTGTTGGCGATTTTGTTTCCGACCGCGACCGCGATCGTGGTCTTGCCAATGCCGCCTGGCCCGACGATGGTCACGAAGCGATGCTGTGTCAGTCTTGCGACAATCGCCGTAACCGCTTCGTCACGTCCGACCATGCGGGCGAGCGGCGCGGGGAGGCGATTGGGGGAAGTCGCGAGAACCTCGGGAAATCAGCGGGGCGGCCTCGACCGCCAGAATTTTGTTGGCCGCGAAGCCATATCCATTTCCGGGAACGCTCGAGATATAGGTTTCGCCGGTCTCGCCGCTCAGCGCTTTTCGGAGCGTCGCGATGTAAAACTTCAGATTGCTTTCGTCCGCGTTTCCTGTCGGCCAGGCGCGCGCGATCAACTCCTCCGCCGTAAGGTATGAACCGGGTCGCTCCACCAGAGCCAGCAGGATCTCGCAGGCGCGGGCGTTCAGGGGCACAGCGGCCCCGTTCCGCAACAGCAAATGCTGGCCCGGAACAAACCTGAAGGGGCCGAAAGTATACTCGGCCGCCCGATGGGTTGAAGCGTCCCCCACGCGGAGTTTCAATCCCAATCGCCGCGAGCGCAGCTAGCCTGTAAGGCGAAGCGGCGGCCGCCCAAATCCGCATCTGGCGGCGGTTCTATCGCGCAAATCCGCCGTTTGCGCCAGCGCGACGGGCCGGTCACCCTTGGACCCAGTCAGCCGTCAAAGACTATCCCTGGCCTCCTTCTTGCTCGCCAAGTCGCTTACCCAATGACGGGTACGATGGTGCATAGATGGACATAGGCGTTTTCATCCCTATCGGGAACAACGGCTGGCTGATTTCCGAGAACGCCCCGCAGTATAAGCCCAGCTTCGCACTCAACAAACAGATCGCATTGCGCGCCGAGCATCATGGTCTCGACTTCCTGCTCTCGATGATCAAATTGCGAGGCTTCGGCGGCAAGACAGAGTTCTGGGATTACAATCTGGAATCCTTCACCTTGATGGCGGGGCTGGCCGCGGTCACCGAGCGGATCGGCCTTTTCGCCACCGCGCCCGTGCTTGCGCTACCGCCTGCGATTGTCGCGCGGATGGCGACGACGATCGATTCCATCTCGGGCGGCCGCTTCGGAATCAATCTGATAACGGGTTGGCAGAGGCCGGAATACGCGCAAATGGGGCTTTGGCCGGGCGACGACTGGTTCGTCAATCGCTACGACGTGCTGACCGAATATACCGAGATCATGCGGGAACTCTGGTCTACCGGGCGCTCGGACTTCAAGGGCGAATACTACAAGATGGAGGACTGCCGGATGCTGCCGCGTCCGCAACGCCGATCAAACTGATATGCGCCGGCTCGAGCAACGAGGGGTTGGCGTTTTCCGCGAAATATGTCGATTACAATTTTTGCATCGGCGATGGCGTGAATACGCCAAAGGGTTTTGCGCCCTCAGCCGAAAAATTGCGCGCGGAGGCCGCTAAGACCGGTCGGAACGTCGGCTCTTTCGTGCTGACGATGGTGATCGCCGACGAAACCGACGAAAAGGCGTTCGCGAAATGGGAGTACTATAAGGCGGGCGCGGACACCGAGGCGCTTGCCTGGTTGGGGTTGCAAGCTTCGGCGGACAAGCGCGAGGACGCCCACATCAAGCAGGCCTCCAATCCCAAATCGGCGGTCAATTTCAACATGGGCACGCTGGTTGGCTCCTTCGCATCGGTGGCCCGCATGCTCGACGAAATGGCGACCGTGCCGGGCGCTGCCGGAGTGCTGTTGACCTTTGACGATTTTCTCGTCGGCATCGAGAATTTCGGAACGCGAATCCAGCCGCTGATGAGTTCCCGTCGCCACATCACTTCGATGAAGGAGGCCGTCTGATATCGAGCGCCGTCGGGCCGGGCGCGCCGCTCTCGGAATTACGCGGACTGATCAACTATCCTGCAGACAGCATCGCCAGCACTTCCTCGGTTGTCTTCACTTCGGCAAAGAGTTCGCGCCATGGTTTTCAGCTCTGCCTCATGGTCCTCTCGGTGCACTTCGGCGACGGCGTCCTTCACCAGTAGCATCTGATAATTATGCTCCACGCCGCCGCGAATGGTTGTTGAAACACATACGCAGGTCGTCACTCCTGTCATTACACAGGTGGTTACGCCCATGTTGCGCAGAACGGTGTCGAGCTGTGTATTCGAAAATCCGCCGAACCCCTTTTTGACGATCAGGTGTTCCCCCTCATGGGGCCTGAGATCATCCACAATCTGCGCGCCCCACGTGCCCTCGACAATAAAGATTTGATTGCTGCCCGGGCCGACCCCGGCACGCCAATAAGGCCACTGGGCGTCCGAATAATCTGGCTTCATAACATGCGCCAGATAGATGACGGGTCTCCCGGCTCTCCGAAAGGCGTCAGTAAGGCGCTTCACATTGGGAATTGTGCCCAGGAGAAACGGCATATCGATTCCCGCCCCCGGATTTTCTCGGGCGACACATCCTAGATGCCCGTCGTTGTGAACGAAGTCATTCTGCATATCTACGACGATAAGCGCCGACTTCATTATTGCAGCTTCTTGCACTTCGGTGGCCATTATCGCTTCCCCCCAAGCCGCAGATGACTCGACTTTTTAAACTGTTCGCGTCCTAACAATTTGCCACCCGGACCGGGATCCACGGTGTAAATCGCGGCTCTTTCTGTGAAGCACCCAACACCTTTATGGCAGCTCATCAAGCGAAATGTTGCTGAGATTGGGGGCCGACGAAGGATGGCGACGACAAAGTTGTCGAATCAAAAAGCCAAACTCCAAACAAGTTGAGAGAAACCTGTTGTGGCCCTAGAAGATCACATCGCGCGGCAGCGCAGCCACGCCAAGCTCGATACCTAGCGCGCGGCTTCCGCACCGCGCGAAGTTGGCTGTATAGCGAAGCCAGGCCGAACCCCGAAGCCGCGCGCGGTCCGGGGAACACCGGGAGGAACCCATGGCGACTGTAGCTGAAAAACGCTCCGCATTCCGTGCGCTGCACACACAGGGCTGCTTCGCGCTGCCGAATCCATGGGACGTCGGTAGCGCGCGCATGCTCGAACATCTGGGTTTTCTCGCACTGGCGTCGACGAGCAGCGGCTTCGCCTGGACGCAGGGGCACGCCGACTACAATGTGGCCCGCGCGGACGTCCTCGCGCATCTCGCCGAGCTTTCCGCCGCGGTGAGCGTTCCCGTCAACGCCGATTTCGAATCCGGCTTCGCCAAGGACCCGGAGGGCGTGGCGGAGAGCGTTCGGTTGGCGATCGAGGCGGGCGTGTCGGGTCTTTCGATCGAGGATCGCGATCTCGAAGCGCGCCGGCTCTACGACCTTCCTGCCGCGCTCGATCGGCTGCGTGCGGCGCGCGGCGCGATCGAGGCCTCGCGGACGGAGACCCTGCTCGTCGCCCGCACCGAGCTGCTGCTCGACGATCCGACCCAAGTCGCGGCGGCGATCGACAAGCTCGTCGCCTTCGCCAATGCCGGCGCGGACTGCCTTTACGCGCCGGGGGTGCGAAAGCCCGAGGACATCCGCGCCATGGTGCGCGCGGTGGCGCCGAGACCGCTCAACGTGCTGGCGATGGACCCCGCCACACGCTCGCCGAATACGCCGATCTCGGGGTCCGGCGGGTCAGCGTCGGGGGAGGGCTCGCCAAGATTGGCTGGGCGGCGGTCGTCGCGGCCGCGCGGGAATTCCAGGCCGGGTCGTTCGCGGCGCTGGGCAAGGGACTGCCTTCGCGCGATTTGAACGGCATGTTCGCCTAAAGCCTGCCGTGGCCAGGACGAGGCGCCTCTCGGAGCGTCGGCCTCCAGGCCGACGTTGGGTTGATGCCTGAGCCGGCCGAGCGGCGCCCAAAAAGGTCGGCGTGGACGCCGACCCTCCGGGGGGCGGCTCTGCCATAGTTAGGCGCCACGTGCGTCCCAGTGGGCCAAACTTGACGGCGGCCCGAAACCATCGGAACGATTGAGGAAAGCTTGGCATAGTATCGCTGTCCCGTGGTCCCCTCCGTCGCATGAACGCCTCTCTCCGTCTGCCGCTGCTGACAAAGTTCGCGCACGTGACGTCGTGGATCTTCGATCTCGACAACACGCTCTATCCCCCGGATAGCGGGCTATGGCCGGCGATCGAGGATCGCATCACGCTTTTTCTGATCGAGCACAGCGGGCTCGACGGCGCGAGTGCGCGCGCGCTGCAGCGCTACTACTACCATCAGCACGGCACGACCTTGCGCGGCCTCGTCGACGAAGACGGCATCGCTCCCGAGGACTTTCTCGATTTCGTGCACGACATCGACCGGTCTGGGCTCGCGCCCAATCCGGCGCTGGCGGAGGAGATCGCGCGGTTGCCGGGGCGAAAGCTGATCTTCACCAACGGTTCGCGCAGCCACGCTTTGATGACGGTCAAGCAGCTCGGTCTCGGCGGGTTGTTCGAGGAGACATTCGACATCGTCGCGGCGGGGCTGGTGCCAAAGCCGCGTGACGAGGCCTACGACGCGTTCTTTCGCGCGCATGACGTCGATCCCGCGCATGCCGCGATGTTCGAGGACATCGCCAAGAATCTCGCCGTCCCCCGCGCGCGCGGCATGACGACGGTGATGGTGACCGGCAAACCCGGCCGGATCGACCACCGCCAGCCCGAGGACCGCGAGACCGCGCCGGCCTTCGTCGATTTCGTCACCGACGATCTCGCCACGTTCCTGGCGAGCGTGAATGAAGAGCTCGGCGGCGCGCGCTAGCGTCCGCGGCGCTCCGCCACGGCGACCGCCAGCGTCATGGCCAGACAGAAAGTCGCGCTCAACGAGCGGAATGCGCCGAAATCGCTCTCCACGACCTCCAGCCTCCGGTCAGCTAGCGCTGCGAGCGGCGAAAGCGCGCTGTCGGTGATGGCGACGATCTTGGCCTTACGGGTCCGCGCCGTCTCCACCAGCGACAGCGTGATCGGCGAATAGGGCGCGAAGCTGATGGCGAGGGCGGCGTCCGCTTCGCCCGCTGCGGCGAGCTGCTCGCGCCCGAGGCCGCCGACGTCGTCGACCAGCAGCGCCGGCGCGCCGAGCTGCGCAAACGCGTAGGCCAGATAATGCGCGACACAGAATGTGCGCCGCTGCGCCACCAGAAAAACCGTGCGGGCCCGCGCCAGCAGCTCGACCGCCGCCTCCAGCGCTTCGCTATCGGTATGCGCGCGAAGCGCCACGACCGACTGCGTGGCCGAGTTCGGAAAAACCCACTAACAGGCTCATCGGATCGCCAGGATCGAGCGAACGTTTGTGCAACGCTTTCAGCCGCTCGGGATATTCCGGCCAACGGTTTCGAAGGTGCGTTCGGAAGACGCCCTGCAGATCGGTGAAGCCGGAGAAACCCAGCGCCTGCGCGAAGCGCACGAGCGTCGAGGCCTGGACGTCGGCGCGCCGCGCCACCCCAGAGGCGGTGCCGAGCGCGATTTCGTCAGGGTTTTGCAGCGCGAAAGCCGCTGTCTGCTTCAAGCGTTTCGGCAGGGTCGCCTCGATCTCGACCAGCCGCTGCTTGAAAGCTTCGAAGTCTGCCGGCGCCTGCATCGCCCCCCGCTCGATCCGTTTCCTCAGGGGCAACTTAGAACGAAAATTCCAAAGGGGATAGATTTTGGAAAAGATGGTTCTCAGGCCGGCCGGGGCCGCCGCTCCGAGGTCGGGGCTCCAAGCTTCAGTCAAACGTCCAATCGAGCTGATAGTCGAGCATGAAGGCGAACAGGCTCGGCGAATTTCCGGGGGCGTCGGTGACCGACCATTGTCCTTTGGCTTTCATGCCCTTGTATTTGCCCGTCCCGCCGAGCACGCTGATGGGGCCGCTTTCTGGCCCCTCGTAGCCGACATAGATCTTATCTCCGTCGGCGTCCGTCTCGACGCAGGTTCCGATGAACTTGTAGCCGTCCTTGCGCGCGACCGATTCCTCCAGGCAATGCATCGCCAGATTGTCCAACAGGGCTTGGCCGTCGCGGTTTTTCACGATGGCCGTGCAATCCGCCGAGGTGCTGGAGCCGACGTCGCCGAGATCTACGCCGCCCAGCGATCGGCAGATCGTGTAGGCGGCGTGCTTGACCGATCCGGTCTTGGGCAGCGCCGCGCCGGCTGCGAGCGCCGACGACGCCGATGCGCAAACGGCGATGAGCGAAACCACGGCAAACTTGAACATGTCGAACCTCCTAGCGGGCCTAGAAACGCCCATGCGCGCCAAGTGAATAACGGATCGGGCCGCGTCTTGGTTGCAAAGCTCGCGAAAAATACCCGCGGGCCGCCGCGCTCTTGGCGTTCGCGCCGGCCGTCGATATGATTTGCCTCGACCGGGCGATCCGGCCGCGGAGCCCTGCATGATCGACCGTTACCCCGGACGCGCTTATTTTGTCTGTTGCGATGCGCGCACCGGTTCGAGCCTCCTGGCGGCGACGTTGCGCGGCACCGGACGGGCGGGCAAGCCGTTCGAATATTTCAGCCAAGCCGAGATCGACAAGCCTTGGCTGCGCGCCGAGCTTCGGGTTCCCGATGACGTTTCTTTCACCAGCTTTCCCGACTGGCGCGATTACATCCTGAAAGCCGGGTCGGAGATGGGCGGCGTGTTCGCGGCCTCGGTGCATTTCTTCCAGCTGCCGGCGCTGGTCGAGACGTTTCGCGGCGGGGAAGCGGACGCGTCGGCGCTCGCGGTGATGCGCGGCTTTTTCCCGGACCTGCGGCTGGTCTGGCTCCGACGCAACAATATCGTCGCGCAGGCGATCTCCCACTATGTCGCGATCGCCACCCAGATCTGGAACAGCCGGCTAGGGCAGGGCGTCAAACCCGGCGAAAGCGATCGCGGCGCGCCTTACGATTTCGAGAAGATCGATTGGCAGGTGCACAGCGCCCTCGTGGCGACGCAGGGTTGGCGCGATGCGCTGAAGGGCGCCGAGGCGATCACCATGCCGCTCGCCTATGAAGAGCTTGCCGCCGATCTGCCGGGCGCGGTGCGGCGGCTATGCACGCATGTCGGCGTCGACCTCGGCGATGCGCCAGTGGCGACGCCGGGGTTGGAGAAGCAGGCCGGGCATTGGTCGCTCGATCTGGAGCGGCGCTATCGCGACGAGCGGCGCGCGCGGGGCATGGGGCTAGTGGGGGACGAGACGGCGATCGGGCTGCGTTAGGCGTTTCCTGGGACCGCGCGCGTCTCGCGCGCCTTCAGGGCGCCGGGGTTTCGTTATGCGGACTGGGAACAGCGGATTTCGCCGCTCGATGCGGAACACGCTCCAAGAGGCCGTGAACGCACCCCTTGAAGATGAGATAGCAGGTGACGCCGAAATAGCCCCAGAACGTCAATTGCACGAGTTGCAGCAGGCCGCCGTCGAGCAGCGCCATCACTCCGTAGGTCGTGACGAAGTTGAAATTGGCGCTGAACAGCTCGTAGAGATTGAAAGTGCAGACCGCAAAGCCACCCGCCGCGGCGCCCATGACCAGAAAGGTCAGCCAAGCCGGGCCGTAGAAGAGATATGAGAGGATTTTCGCGAGCCACATATGCGGCAGATAGCGCGACTGGCTTGCGCTGTCATGACATGTGATTGCCGCAAGCGGGACTCCAGGAGCCGCTTGGCAGATAGGCTATCCGCGTCATGGCCGGACTTGTTCCGGCCATCCACGTCGTGACAGGGCTTGTCGGCTTCAGAACTCGAACGCTGTTGTTTGCAGCAGACAGTGCTTTATTCTGAAATCTGTAGTGCGCGTTAAGGCGTGGATGGCCGGGACGAGCCCGGCCATGACGGAATCGGCGCGCCTTCGAGGCCAAACCTCGCGTCGTTGGGGCTATCTCAAGCCTCTATGGGTCGCTGACCGTGGTCGTCCGTCTGCAAACAACTTGCAGAGTGAGGCGCTTGACCCAACCTACGCGGTCGGCGACCTAAAGGATGCACACATCTGGCGTTTGCGCATGAGGCACGACGGCCGCGGACCCCCTCTCCCCGCGTGTCGCACGACGTGGCGCGCCACATCAACCAAGCAGCGGGGAGAGGGTTGGGGTGAGGGGCGGGCCGCTTGGACGCAAGTCACCGCCAGCGGGCTCCGCGTCAAGCTAGAAGACTTAGGGCAAACGTTCGCTTATTCGTGCAATCAAAATATGGCTGAGCTAGGCGTCGTGCGTGGGAAGCGCAGGTCCAAGCGGCTCGCCCCTCACCCCAACCCTCTCCCCGCTCTTTAGTTTATGCGGCGCGCTCCGTCGTGAGACACGCGGGGAGAGGGGGTCCCCGGCCTTCGTTCTCGCGTGCGGCCGCAAGATGTGTGCATCCCCTAGGTCGGCGACCGCGTCTACAGGGCTGGGATACCCATCACTGTCCTAAGACCTTCAGATATTCGATCAGCGCCCACTTGTCGTCATCCGACAAATCCACGCCATAGACGTGCCCGCAACGGCTCCGGCCCGAATTGAGGACTGAGCAATCGGTCGTCGACATCAGTGACGAACGGTCGTCGGCTTGCGCGCTGTCGAGGCCGACTTTCGTGAGATCGTAATTCGGACCGATGCGGAAACTCGCGGGACGTTGCGCGGGAGGCGACAAGAGATCCCAAAGTGTCGGCACCGAGCCGTCGTGCAGATACGGCGCGACCGCCCAGACGCCGCCGAGATAACGCGCCTCATAGGGCGCGGGCGCACTGTCCGGCCGCGCGCAATCCAGGGCCGTCGCGACATTACCCCGGGAGGCCGAATAGGCGGATGTGAGGTCGCTCAGATCGCTTGGCAAATGGTTCAGCGCCAGCGATTGGGTCACCAGCAGGTCCGGCGAAATCGGCGCATGTCGAGCAAGCGAAGCGGCTTGCCGCAACGCGAGCTGCATCGACGCATGCGCGAGCGGGTCTTTGGCCGCGCTATCGAGATCGATGTTTGAGGTCTCCCCGAGGAGATTGTCGATCGCGAAATGCGTGTAGTGTTGCAGGATGGCGCCGACGACGGCCACTTTGAGGACGTCGATGACTTTCGCCTGATCGTCCAGGGGGCGCGACGGAATGTCGACGGTCGGCGCGCCTTTCAGCACGCCCGCCGACACGACGCGACGCGCGAGCAGCAGGTTCTCGGCGCCGTCGGTGCAAACATCCTGAACGGGGGTCTTGCGTTGAACAAATCGGTTGCCGGGCGCGCTCCCGTGACAACTCACGCAATGGTCTGCGAAGATCGCCGCGCCATGGTCCGACTTGGTCTTATCGGTCGGCTCAGGAAATTTCGGCGCGGGGATCGAGGCGGCCGCATCCTCCAACCAATGCATGCCGTCGAAATTGACGCTGCTCGGGTTGTAGCCTTGCACGGCGAAATACGGGCTCTGCGGATCGAAGCGCGCGAACACCCCGAAAACCTCGCCGACGTTGCGCGCCAGCGCCGGACCGAGCGGACCGTTGGGCGCGAACCCCGGCCATTGGGTCTTGTCTTCGGTCGCCGCGTTCCACAGGAAAGGGTAGCGCGTCGGCGCCTCGGCGGCTTGCATGTTGCCGGGAACGATGCGGTCGGGCGCGCCGATGTCGAGCCCCGTCACTCGGTTGAAGATCATGCTGATCGCATCGAGCCGACCAAATCCCCACGCCGCATGGTTGTCGACGCCGCTGATCGAGGCCGAAACGATGGCGTGGAGCGAGGCGCGCCAACCCTTGACCAGATCAGCTAGCCGGCTCGGGTCCGTGCTCGGATCGATCGCCTGCACATCCGTGGCGAAGGCCGCGAATTTCGCGCTATCATCCAGCGTGGCCGCGACGGCCGCGTCGAGATCGACGATGAGGCTTTGGAAATCGGCAATCGCTGGGCCACCGTCGATGCGGTAGGGCTTGCCGGCGACCTCGATCTGCCTTGTGTGACAGGCGGAACAGGTCATACCAACCATCGCCGGCCCCGTCGCCTCCAAGGTCGTGAAGCCGACGGGCAGACCATCGGTGCGGTTTGGATTGGCCAGATAGCCGTAGCGGGCGAGCGAGTCGGTAAGGAAGGGTTGGCCGTCGGGGCGCTTCAGCGCTTTGAGCCACGCATAGGGGATCATGCGCGAGCCCTGGTCCTGGCTATAGAACCGATCCCGGGTCGTCTCGCTGAACGCGCCCGATCCGGACAGCCATGTGAAGCTCTGCGCTACAGCGGGAAGCGGGGCGAAAGCGACGCTCCCGAGAAAAACTAGGCTAACGAGCCGGCTTGGCGTCACGCTCCCCTCCATTGAAATTCTCAATGCGCAAATATCTTCGGTTGCGCGATGCTTTGGGTTGGCGCGCAAGATTTTGCTTATGGGAACACATGTCAAGATTATTTGTGGAGTCTATTTGTCTTTCTTTTCGCGCGGAAGGCGTTGAATTAGAGCCTCTACGTCATTGCCAGGAGCGAAGCGACGCGGCAATCCACGCCCTGCAGCGGCTCTATCCGGCAAATCGTCGATCACACACTGGGTTGCTTCGCTTCGCTCGAATTATCAAACTTACACAGCAATGACGGACCTCACTCGGCCGACGTCGCCGCGGGCGCCGCCATCGTCAACTCAGCTTCATCGATAACGTAGCCGACATATTTGTAGTCGCGGATGAACGTGATCTGTCCGTCGCGCCATTCCAGCCGCATCAGATAGTTTGGCTTGAGCGCGCCGGCTTGCTCGTAGACGGCGATCACCTCGCGGCCTTCCAGCCAAGCCGGCGCGAGCCGCGCCGGCGGGGCCTGCGAATAAATGCCAAAGAACATGCCGACATTGGCCGCGCCGACCCGCATCGGATGGGTGGATTGGATGAGCCGAACGTCATCGGCGAGCATCGCGCGAAGGCCCTCCCAGTCGCGCGCGTTGAACAACGCGACATAGCGGGCGACTTCGGCGGACGGCGGCCGCGGGGCGGGATCGGTTGTCGGCTCGGCGTTGATCGCTTTGAGCCGCGCGCGCCCGCGCGCAAGATGCGCCTTCACGGCATTGACGCTCAGGTCGAGCATCTCCGAGATCTCTTCCAGCGACTGGTCGAGCACGTCTTTGAGCACGACCACGCTGCGCTGCAGGATCGGCAGCTCCGCGAATCGCGAGACCGCCGTCTCCACCGCTTCGCGGCGCATCAATGCCTCCATCGGACCCGGAGTTGTTTCGTCGGCGATCTGATAGGCGGCTTCGATCGGGGCCGCCTCGCGGATCGCCCGACTTCGCAAGAGGTCGAGCGCACGGTTGTGGGCAATTCGAAACATCCAGGCGCGCAACGGCGTAGCCTCGTCCAATTCGTTCAGGGCCAACAAGGCTCGCGCGAACGTGTCCTGAACGACATCCTCGCCGTCGATCACCGAGCCCATCAAGCGCGCGCAGTAGCGATGCAGCTCCGGCCGCAGTTTCCCAGCCAGCGCCAGCAACTCCGTCTGGCGCAATGTGGGTAACGGGGACGGAGGTTCGCTCAAGCCGCCTCTCCCTCGAGAACGGTAATGCCGGTCTCTCCCTTAACAGCGAATGCGACGCCGCTCTCATACTGCGCATCGGTCAGCAGTGCGGCGACAAGTTCGCCGAATTTGCGCGGCGGCAGGTCCACGCCAAATCTGGCCAGGAACGCTTCGCGGCTAAGTCCCAGCGACCCGGAATAGGCGCGCGCGGCCTCATCGCCGACGCCGGTGCCGCCAACAATCTGCATGGGCAAGATCGCCTGAAATTTGACGCCGAGCCCCTTTTGCTTGGCGATTCCGTTCGCGTATTTCGCCATCAACCGAAGCATATGCTTGGCGCCGGCGTAGCCGCCCGATAGTGGCGAGCCGTTCACGGCCGCCCCGCTGGAGCCGACAAGTACGCGGCTTCCCGGCTTCAGCGGCAGATTGAGCGCCGCCTGCAACCAATATAGGCCGGCCTTGACGTCGGCCTCCCAGGTCGCGCTGAAATCCGTCCAACTCAGCTGGTCGAGCCGCCCCATCCGCGGCGTCGCGCCCGCGTTGAGCACGAGAATATCCGGGCGGACCTCGGCGAGGATGCGCTGGGCGGCGCCCTCTTCGCCGACGTCGGCGGCGATCGTGGCGACGCCGAAGCGTTGCGCGACCGCCGCAAGCCCGGCTCTGTCCCGCGCGACGACGATCAGTTCGGCGCCTTGCTCCGCCAAAACCTCGACGACGCCTAGGCCAAGTCCGCGGCTGCCGCCGGTGACGAGGATTGTTTTGTTGGCGAGGGTCATGGGTGCGCTCCCTGTTTCGTTACCGATGAAGCAAGGACGTTTGAGGCGAGGGAAAAGAGTCACGCGTCGGAGACGAAAGGCTCGGCCCTGAAACTGCACCGTTTGCGTCATGGCCGGGCTTGTCCCGGCCATCCACGCCGTGACGCGCACTCGAGGTTTCAGAACAAAGCAGCGTTTGCTGCATACAAGAGCGTTCGAGTTCTGAAGCCGACAAGCCGCGTCACGACGTGGATGGCCGGAACAAGTCCGGCCATGACGCGGCTCCCCCCTTGTGGGGGAGGTTGGGAGGGGGGCGGTTCGGCTTGGATGTTTGTCTCAGGAAAAGGCGGCTCTTGCGGCTACCCCCCACCCCGACCCTCCCCCACAAGGGGGGAGGGGGTTCGCGGCGCCGGCGGCTCTCCAATCATCGAGGCAATCGCCAGCTCTAGCTCTAACGGCCGCGAACCGCGTTTTCGAGAAATTCCTCTAGCGCCAGGATACAGGCTCGGTCACGATAAACCAATCGCTTCCGCTCAGCCACGGCCGAGCTCATAGCCAGCCGCGCCTCGCGATCGGCGCCGAGTTTGGCGGCGATGGCGATGTAGTCTTCAACCGAGTTGGCGATGGTTTCCTCGATCCCCATCATCTGCAAGATCGCCGCGCTATGGCGGCCGCGCATCAGCGCGCCGCTCAGCGTCACGATCGGCAAATTGCAGGCGAGGCTTTCCAATGTCGAGTTGCAGCCAGACCACTCGATGCTATCCAAATAAACATCGCATTGCGCCATGGCGCCGACGAATTGCCCTGCGTCCAAGCGATCCAGAAACACGCAATGATCCGAAGCTTTCATACCCATGCTTGCGAACGCGCCTTCCAGACGCTTCTGGAACAACTCGGTCACTGCTGGCGCCGACGGATGCTTCAGGAAGACGAATTGGCAGTCGCCAATTGAGCTCGCAATCTTCGCGAAGACGCGGTCGTGTTGGGGAAGATATTTGTAAAGCGACTGGCCGCACCAATAGACGGTTGCGCCGGCGCGCAGTCCGAGCGCGGAGCGATCAACCCGGGCAGGTTCCGTTTCGATCGGATCGTAATAGACGGATAGATTGGGCAGCCTGACGAGTTTCTCGGAATAGTGATCCGCGGAGTCGGCAGGCTCCATCAATTCGCTGCTCAGATAATAATCGAGCGTCGGCATTCCGCTGGTGTCCGGATGACCCCATGAATTGCATTGAACGGGAGCCAGGCGTTGCGCGGCGAGCTGACGCGAGACAGGATCCATCCCGACTTCCGGATATATAATGACATCGAGCGCGTCATTCAGAATGGCTTTACGCCAATCATCGATCGAGAGGGGGCCCTGCACGAAGCGATCGCAGAGCGCACTCGCTTGTTTGGTCTCGTTATCCTGTTTGGCGGAGGTATGGTATCCAAACATCTGAAACTTGTTGCGATCGATCTGCGTCAGCCAGCCTTTGATGGGGATCTTCCAGTTCGAGTGCCGCCGAAAGAAGCCGCTGACGATGCCGAGACGCAGGCGCTCGCCAATGGGCGGCGCACGGTCGGCGACCACCGACGAGGGATATCTTTTCGCGATAGTTCGGCAGACAAGCGACCCGTAGAGCTCCTGCAGTTCGCGATCGTTGTGTCCCTGGTAGGCCAGAAAGAACGGCTGGCTCGAGCCAATAGCTGCGACCAAGTCCGAGGTGGGTTTCTGGCGATCGATATACGCCGATAGATCTTCGATCTGATTGCGATAGGCCGCGCGGCAACGGGCGATTTCCGCTTCCTCACGATAGATGATGGGAAGCTGGGCCATGCACATGGCGACCCTCGCTTCGAGGTAGTCCGGCGCGAGGGCGACCGCGCGAGCGTAGGACGCCGCCGCCTCCGTCTGCTGGCCGCTCTCCCGCAGCGCATTGCCTCGGTTGTAGAACGCCACGGCATTCGAAGGCGCCAAGGCGATCGCCTTATCAAAGGAAGCCACCGCCTCGTTCAGGCGGCTCAGCTCCTTCAAGGCGACGCCTCTGATGTTGTGCGCCAAGGCGAATTTGGGATTCAATGAAACCGCTTTGTCGGCGCTCGCCAACCCCTCGGCCAGGCGACCAAGCTCGATGAGAACGCCCGCTCGATTGCAATAGGCGTCTGCATAGTCTCGGTTGAGTTTTATGGCTTTGTTGAAGCTCAGGAGGGCATCCTGAAATCGTTTCATCGCAAACAGGGTAATGCCGCGATTGTTATGCGTGACAATAAAATCGGGCTTTAAGGCGGTCGCTTTGTCGAAACTCGCCAACGCGGCTTCGTGCTGACCAAGACGATACAAGGTCGTACCGCGAGCATGATGGGCTTCGGAATAGCGCGGCTTGAGCGCAATCGCCTTGTCATAACTGGACGCGGCCTCATTCAACCGCCCCAGCTCATTCAGGCAATTTCCAAAATTGAAATGAGCGGCTTCGGAAGTTGGATCGAGTTCGATGGCCCGCCTGAAAAGGTCGGCGCCGCGCTGGGCTCGGCGGGTTTGCAGCGCCAGCAGGCCCAAATAATACATTGCACGAGAGTTATTTGAATCTCTTCGTAGAATTTCTTCAAACGTTTGTTCGGCTTCAAATAGTTTTCCTTGTTTTTGCAGCGCCAATCCTTGCTGAATCTTCTCCTGGTTGAACGTTATCGCCTGACCTCTTAGCGGCGAACTCGGTCTTTCCATCGCACCAGTCCTATGGCTCCAAATTGAGCACATCGTGCCTATATTATAGTCATTACGCTAAGTAAGTTGCGGTTTGTAACTTCACGCAAGGTCACCTGATCTGCAGGTAAATCCTCGGTATTTGCGATACCGCACTGCGGTCGCCGCTATATGACAAATGTTGCCTTCGCGTGGTCAAAATCACGTGACGACATTAAGTAATGTGTCAGATCGTTTTATGTAATGTATTGAGAATCCGACGCGCGGTGCGTCTTGGGCGCGGACGCGTCCTTTCAAGACGTGAATGCGCAGGCGCCATCGGCGCGCCGCGTGTCAACCCAACTTGTTTGAATGCGGCGATCGTTCAGCCGTTGACCGCGCCGGATCTCAGCCGAGCGCGCCCTGCGCCGCCAACCCCGCAAACAGCAGCAGCGCCGAGTTGCGGTTCGAGCGGAACAGACTCAGCGCCGTCGCCGGGCTCGCGCCGTCGATGCGAGACACCTGCCAGGCGAGATGCGCCGCAAAGGCGACCCATCCGAGCTGCGCCCACACGCCCCCGCCGGCGCCGAGGATTGCAGCTTCAGTCAGCGCCGCGGTCAGCGCGTAAAACAGCCCGACGCCGAACTTCGCCCGCGCGCCGAACAGCCGCGCCGTCGAGCGGATGCCGACAATGGCGTCATCGCGGGAATCCTGCTGCGCGTAGATTGTGTCGTAGCCGATCGTCCAGCAGAACGCCGCGAAATAGAGCGCGACCGCCGGCCAGTCGAGCCGAGCGAAGCTCGCCGTCCAACCGACCAGCGCGCCCCAGGAGAAGGCAAGCCCGAGCACCGCCTGCGGCCAGGACGTGATCCGCTTCATCATCGGATAGACGGCGACGATCAGCAGCGAAGCGATCGCCACGCCGATCGTGAAGCGGTTGAAACACAAGAGGACCGCCAGCCCGACCAGCGATTGCGCCACCATGAACACCGCCGCCGCCTTGGCCGTTGCACGGCCCGAGGGCAATGGCCGGCCGCGGGTGCGCTCGACCCCGGCGTCGAGATCGCGGTCGAGAATGTCGTTGTAGGTGCAGCCCGCCCCGCGCATGGCGATGGCGCCGATCAGGAACAACGCGAGATGCCAGATATTTGGCCCGTGATGCGCGGCGACCCCGGCGAGCGCCGTCGCCCACCAGCACGGCGCCAGCAACAACTCCCAGCCGATCGGACGGTCCCAACGCGCAAGCTGCACGAACGGGATGGCGTAGTCCGGCGCGAGGCGCAGGACGAGACTGGCGGGCTTGGCGTCCGGGAGTGCGGCGGCGGCGCTGGGCGCCCTCAAAGCGGCCCGGCCGGCAGCGGCTGCACCGCGGGCTGGCCTCCCGCCTGCTGGGCCTGCTGGGCGGCTTGCGCGGCCTTCGCCTTCATCGTCTTGAGCTGCGCCGCGACAGTGCAGGCCTTGCCGCCGAAGGCGACGCTCTTGACGTGCGTCTCCTTCAACTGGTTGACCGCTTCATCGGGGATCTGGCACCAGTCCTTGTTCTTTTGCATGTAGGCGAGCATCGCATCCTCGGCCACATTGAGCGGGCGCGAGCGGGCGCAGAATGCGTCGGGATCGAGCTTCTTCCCGTGCGCGGAGGCGACCAGGTCGTTGATGTTTTTCATCGCCGCCTCGCGCTTCGCCGCGAGCGCCTGCAAATCGGAGGCGCAGTCCTGGGCCGCGAAGGCCGGAAAGGCGGTCAGAACAACAACCGCGCCGACGGCGGCCCAAAGTGACTTCGGCATGGCTTCAACCCCGCGCGTCGCTTCCCGCGAATTTTCTAGACATCTCGCACACAATAGGAAAACGGCAAATTAACGGCGTTCCTCAGGCCCACGCTCGTCCGTCATAATCGATAGCGTAGCTATCCGGCGCGGCGGCGATCGCCGCCATGCCGGCCAGCACCGAATCGGGCTTCATCACCAGCCGGGTCGGGATCGCGCGAGCGAGCCCGTCGACCGGCGCCTTGTCCTCGAAAGCCTTGCGGAAGTCGGCTTCGTCGAGCAGATCGACGATCCGCGGCAATACGCCGCCGGCGAGCGTCACGCCGCCGCGCGCGACAAAGGCGATGGCGATATCGCCGGCCAGTCGCCCGAAGATGCGCCAGTAAAGCCGAACCCCCTCGGCTTCCTCGCCTTTCGGGTTTGCCAGCGCCGCGGTGGTGACGCCGGCTGGGATCGTCGTGGATCGGCTTGCCTCCCTTGGCCAAAAGGCGCGCGCGATAGATGCGCAGCAGACCCGAGCCATTGGTGACGCTTTCGCAGGTGATGCGGCCGTGAGCGCGTTCGAGATGCGGCCAGATCGCCGCTTCTTCGTCGGTCGCCGGCCCAAAACCCATGTGGCAGATTTCCGAGGAGACCGGCGTGTGCTTGCCCGAAGCCTCGATCAACGCCGCGACGCCAAGGCCGGTCCCCGGCCCGAGGATCACATGTGGGCCGTCGGCCCCGTGCGCCAGCGGGCCGATCTGCCGCGTCCAGTCCGCGGAAATCGCCGGCAACGACAACGCCTGCGCCTCGAAATCGTTGAGCAGCAGGCCGCCGTCGAGCTTCAAGTAGCTCGCGACCTCGCGCCCATCGATGTGCCAAGCCGCGTTGGTGAGCTTCAGCTTGCCGTCGACGATCGGGCCGGCGCCGCAGGCGATGACCGAGCGCGGTCGGGCCGGAAGTTTCGGGAGGGCGGCTTCGATCGCCTCGGCAAGGCCGGGATAGTCGCCGGTATGGACATGCACGGGCTCGGACAACGCGCCGTCGGGCGCCGCCTTGATGGCGAAACGCGCGTTTGTGCCGCCGACGTCGGCAACGAGGACGGGGAAGGCGAATGTCATGAGGGGATTTGAGGGGAACGGCGAGCGGGCGTCAAGGTGGGTTGCGCTTGGCGACTTTCGAACCCCGAGCTAGACCCCTTGCTTAATGTGAGGGCGCTTGATGTCCTCGACATAACGACAAATATGTAGTTACAATTGGAGCCTGAATTGCGTTGGACATGGTCCGAGCGCAAGAATCTGCTCAATCGGCAGAAACACAGGCTCAGTTTCGAGACCGCGTGTCTTGTGTTCGACGACCCTTCCGCCCTGAGCCGTCCTGATCCGCATTCCGACGGTGACCGATGGCAAACGGTCGGTTGGGTCAAAGGCTTGACCGTGTTCGTTGTGCATACTTGGTCGAAAATGGAGAATGGCGACGATGACGAGGAAGGTCGCATCATCAGCGCGCGCAAAGCGACACCGCACGAAAGAAGAGCCTATGACGCGGGGGAATTCTGAGTCGCTCAGTCAGCAGCAGCGCGCGGAATTGGCGGCTTTGATCGCCCTTCCCGACGAGCAAATCGACACGTCCGACATTCCAGAGCAGCGCGACTGGTCGGGCGCGCGGCGAGGCGTTTTCTTTCGTCCGCTCAAGCGTCAGATCACCCTGCGGCTCGACGCCGACGTGATCGATTGGTTCCAGCGCCAAACGAAAGCGGAAAAAGGCTACCAGACCCAAATCAATCAGGCCCTGCGCGAATATGTCGAGGCGCGGAGCAAATAGCGGTTCGCTCGGGTGTTGTGAGACACCCTGATTCGGCCCTAAGGCGCAAGCGTTCTCACAGCGGTTTGCGGGTCCCATGCGAACAGAAGGCGCCGTCGAGGGCGCGGCGCTCAGTGCGGCGGCGCACCCGACATTTCTCGAATTCTTCTGCGGCGGCGGCATGGCCCGCGTCGGCCTAGGGGACGGCTGGCGCTGCCTGTTCGCCAACGACATCGATCCGCGCAAGGCGCGGGCCTACCTCCGCAATTTCGGAGGCGAACGGCTCGCCGTAAAGAGTGTCGCGGACATCGGTCCGGACGAAATCCCGGCCCGCGCCGATCTCGCCTGGGCATCGTTCCCTTGCCAAGACCTTTCGCTGGCCGGCGCCGGCGCCGGGCTCGACGGCGAACGCTCCGGCGCATTCTGGCCGTTCTGGCGGCTGATGCGGCGCCTCGGCGCCGAGCGCCGCGGCCCGCGCCTCATCGCGATCGAGAACGTCTGTGGCCTTTTGAGTTCGCGCGGCGGCGCGGATTTCACGACGTTGGTCAGCATGGTTCAGGCGGGCGGCTATCGCTGCGGCGCGCTCGTGATCGACGCGGCAGATTTCACCCCACAATCGCGGCCGCGGCTGTTCCTGTTAGCTGTTGCCGACGATATGCCGATCCCCGACGCGCTTCTCGACACCGAGCCGCCCGCCTGGGGTGTTTCTCCTGCCCTTCTCGCCGCGCACGCTCGGCTCTCGTCAGAAGCCATGGGGCGCTTTCTATGGTGGCGCCTGCCGCCGCCGCCGCGTCGCAACTTCGATCTGATCGACCTCGTCGAGGACGACCCGCAGGGCGTCGAATGGCAAAACCCCGACGCCGTTGCGCGTTTGCTGAGCTTGATGGCCCCGCTTCATCGCGAGCGGGTCGCTGAAGCCGCGGTTCAAAACAGCCGCCGCGTCGGCGCGCTCTACCGCCGCACTCGGCCGGCGCCGAGCGGCGGCAAGACGCAGCGCGCGGAGGTGCGGTTCGATGGCCTTGCGGGTTGCTTGCGCACGCCGGCTGGCGGATCGAGCCGACAATCGATCCTGGTCGTCGAGCGAGGCGAGGTGCGCGCGCGGTTGCTGTCTTCCCGCGAGGCCGCGCGGCTGATGGGCCTGCCCGACAGCTACGCGCTGCCGGAGAACTACAACGAGGCCTATCATCTGCTGGGTGATGGCGTGGTCGCGCCGATCGTGCGCCATCTCGCTTCGCATTGGATGGAGCCGATCCTGAAGCCGTGACGTCCCCCCAACGCTCCGCCACCATGCGCGCGGTAAAATCGCGCGACACAGCCCCCGAACTCGCCGTCCGCAAGCTCCTCCGCGAGATCGCTCCCGGCTACCGCCTGCATCGCGCCGATCTGCCCGGCAAGCCCGATATCGTCTACGGCCGGAGAAAGCTCGCCATCTTCGTCCATGGCTGCTTCTGGCACGGCCACGACTGCGCGCGCGGAGACCGGCCGCCGCGCGAGAACGCCGACTATTGGCGGAAAAAAATCGCCGGCAATCGCGCTAGGGACGCCGCGCACCTGGAGGCGCTTGCGCGGCTCGGCTGGCGCACGCTGGTGATCTACGAATGCGCGCTCAAGGACGCCACCTCTCTGCGAACCGCGCTCCGCGTCGCGCTCTGCTCCGCATAGTCCCGCTGATTGGCGCACGGCGCCAGCGCGCCAAGCGCAGGCGAGGACTTTCGTCCGCGCGCGTGCTAGATTGCAGGCGTGCAGAATTCTGAATTCATGCGGAAGCCGCGAAGCCTTGTCATCGCCCCTTTTGATGACGGAGGCGCGCGCGTGCAGGACACACTCAGAATCGCGCTCGAAAAGATGGATATCGAAGTCGCCAGATTCGATCTCCTTTCGCCCGGCGCCTTGCTGGCGAACGCCGTAACCGACGCAATCAAATCTGCAGACTTCATTGTCGCAGACGTCACAAATCAAAGCGAATGGGTTCTTTATGAACTCGGTTTCGCCCACGCATTGCGAAAGCCCACCGTTCTGATTGCAAGCGCGAAATCCAACGCGGGTCTTCCCTCGAACCTGTCCGGTTTTTCTTTCATTATCTATGAGCCCGATGATTTGGACGGTCTGGCTAACCTCGTGCAGCGCGCCGTGAGGCCGCTGGTGGCGGAAACGGTCGCAAGGTATGTCTAGACGGCCTTTGTGTTTCGTCGTGATGCCGTTCCGTCCAGAGCTCAACTACTTTTATCTATACTTGCAGCGTTACATATCCGAAAAGCACGGGCTGAGGGTCGAGCGCGGCGATCATCGCATCTTGACGAAAGCGCTGATGGACAAAATCCGCGACCGGATCGTCGAGGCTGATTTGATCCTCGGGGATGTGAGTTTCGCAAATCCAAACGTATTTTATGAAATCGGTCTCGCCCACGCACTCGGCAAGCCAGTGGTGTTTCTGACCCAAGACGATCCCGGCGACGCCCCGGTTGATATCAGGCAATTCGAATTCATACATTATGACTTGCATCAGCACGAACAATTCTTGAGTAAGATCGACAACGCGATCGGCAATGTCTTCGTGTCAAAATATCGCGCGCTTTATGACGAAGCCATTGAGATTCTCAATGAATTTAATCGCGCCACGCTATCAAAATATATTCCTGCCTCCCTCGAGGATTTCCAGGCCCGGGTCATGCAAGGCGAGCAGGCGCAGGACTTGCCATCTCGCGAGGACAAGGCGAGTTTTTCGGCGTTTCTACTCCCCAAAATACTTACTCAAGCGACGGATCTGCATTATCATGCATAAAGTGACGCAATGGGTTGCCGGATTGCAGCCCAACGATCTCCCGCCCCCGGCGGGTCTGATAGATCGTATCTCCGAGCGTCGCTTGGCGCGAGCTTGGCGCGGCGCTTGCTTGACTCGACCACCCGCCTCTGCGCTTGCAGACCGCCCCCACCTCGCATCGGAGGTTCGCCTGTAATGTCGAACGTCGTCGTTCTCGAACCCGCCGAACACGCCTACGACGAAAAGGACGTGCCCTTACGCGACGACATCCGCCTGCTCGGACGCCTGCTCGGCGACACCGTGCGTGAGCAGGAGGGCAGCGAGGTTTTCGCTTTGGTCGAGCGCATCCGCCAGGCCTCTATCCGCTTTCACCGCGACAACGAGGTCGGCGCGCGCCGCGAACTGGCCGCGACGCTGGACAGCCTCGACAACGACCAGACCTTGTCGATCGTTCGCGCCTTCAGCTATTTCTCGCATCTCGCCAATATCGCCGAGGACCAGCATCACACGCGGCGCAACCGCGCGCATGTGCGCCGCCGCTCCGCGCCGCGCCCCGGCTCGCTGCGCCATACGTTCCGCCGCGCTAGGGAAGCCGGGCTAAGCGCCGCGACCTTGCGGGAGTTCTTCGACGGCGCGCTGATCAGCCCGGTGCTGACCGCCCACCCGACCGAGGTCAGACGCAAAAGCACGATCACCCGCGAACTGGAAATCTCCGAGTTGCTCGACGCGCGAGAACTCGCGGCTGAGGACGACTCCGAGCTGGCTCGCATCGAGCTGCACATGCGGCGCGCGATCCTCGTGCTGTGGCGCACCAACATGCTGCGGCAGGCGAAGCTCAAGGTGATCGACGAGGTCGCCAACGCGCTGTCCTACTACGACTACACGTTCTTCCCCGAAATCCCGCGAATCTTTGCCGAGATCGAAGACGAACTCGCAGCCCAAGACCCGAAGCTGGCGGGCGCCCGGATCAAGCCGTTCTTGCGCGTCGGCTGCTGGATCGGCGGTGATCGCGACGGCAACCCGTTCGTCACCGCGGATGTGCTGAGCGCAGCGATGCGTCTGCAAAGCGCCCGCGCGCTCGGTCACTATCTCGATGAATTGCACGAACTCGGCGGCGAGCTTTCGCTGAGCGCGACCCTGATGCGGGTGACGCCCGAACTGGTCGAGCTCGCCGATCGCTCGACCGACCTCGGCGCCGCACGCAAGGACGAACCCTATCGCCGCGCCATCGTTGGCGTCTACGCCCGCGTCGCCAAGACCGCCGAGGAGCTTGGACATCTGATCGCGCTCAGGCATGCGATCGGCGATGCGCCGGCCTACGCCAAACCTGAGGAGTTTGGCGCCGATCTGGAGACGATCGCGCGCTCGCTGGAGCAGCGCGGCGGCGCGATCCTCGCCAGCGGTCGGCTGCGTGCGCTCAGGCGCGCAGTGGATGTGTTCGGCTTCAACCTGGCGCCGCTCGACATGCGGCAGAATTCGAGCGTGCACCAGCGCACGATCGCCGAACTGTTCGCGGCGGCCGAGCCCGGCGTCGATTATCTGAAGCTCGACGAAGAGGAGCGGATCGCGCTGCTGCGCAAGGAGCTTGTCTCGCCGCGCCCGCTCGTTCTGCCCTACCACGTCTATAGCGAAGAGACGCAAGGTGAGCTGGCGATCTTCCGCACTGCCGCAAAGATCCGCAAGACCTATGGGTCGGCGGCGATCGTCACCAGCATCATCTCGAATTGTACAGGCATCTCCGACATGCTGGAGTTGGCGCTCCTGCTCAAAGAGGTTGGCCTGGTTGGCGCGGACGGGCGCGCCGAGATCAATATGGTGCCTCTGTTCGAGACCATCGGCGACCTGCGCGCCTGCGTTGACGTGATGGACCGTCTGCTCGGCCTGCCGGAATACGCGAAGTTCGTCGCGTCACTAGGCTCCAAGCAGGAGGTGATGCTCGGCTACTCCGATTCAAACAAAGATGGCGGCTTCGTCACCTCGGGCTGGGAGCTGTACAAGGCCGAGATCGGCTTGGTTGAGGTGTTCAGGAAATACGGCGTCGGCATCCGCCTGTTTCACGGCCGCGGCGGTTCGGTTGGTCGCGGCGGCGGCCCGAGCTACGACGCCATTCTCGCCCAGCCCGGCGGCGCCGTGCAGGGGCAGATCCGCATCACCGAACAGGGCGAGATCATCTCCTCGAAATTTTCAAATGGCGAAGTCGGCCGCCGCAACTTGGAGACGCTGGTCTCGGCGACGTTGGAAGCCAGCCTGCTGGCGGAGCAGACCGCTGCGCCCGATCCCGCCTATCTCGAGACGATGGAGGCGCTGTCGGACGCCGCGTACAAAGCCTATCGCGCCCTCGTCTACGAGACCGAAGGGTTTGTACAATATTTCTGGTCGTCGACGGTCATCACCGAGATCGCGACGCTCAACATCGGCTCGCGCCCGGCGAGCCGCAAGAAGACACAGGCGATCGAGGATTTGCGCGCGATTCCGTGGGTGTTCTCCTGGGCGCAGTGCAGGTTGATGCTGCCCGGCTGGTACGGTTTCGGCTCGGCGGTGGAGGCTTATCTGGAGGCCGACCCCGACAAGAACCTGGAGCGGCTGCGCGCCATGTACAGGAACTGGCCGTTCTTCCGAACGCTGCTTTCAAACATGGACATGGTGCTCGCCAAGTCGAGTTTGGCGATCGCCTCGCGTTATGCGAGTTTGGTTCCTGATGTGGCGTTGCGCGAGGCGATCTTCGCGCGGATTTCCAAGGAGTGGAAAGCCTCGGTCGATGCGCTGAACGCGATCATGCAGCAACCTTATTTGCTGGCGCACAATCCGCTGCTGTTGCGCTCGATCCGCAACCGCTTCCCCTATCTCGATCCGCTCAACCATGTGCAGGTGGAGCTGCTGAAGCTGCACCGGGCGAATGCGGCGAGCGAGAAGGTGCTGACGGGGATACAATTGACGATCAACGGGATTTCGGCGGGGCTGAGGAACAGCGGTTAATTGTCAATCCCGCCTCGGCGGCGAAGCGTTGGGTGACGGCGGCTTGCCGTCCCCTCCCCCCTTGTGGGGGAGGTTAGGGAGGGGGGGTTCGGCTTGGACGTCCTTCTCAGCAAATAGCGGCTCTTGCGGCTACCCCCCACCCCGGCCCTCCCCCACAAGGGGGGAGGGAGTTCGCGGCGCCAGCGGTTGTCCAATCATCCACCCAATCGCTTCGCCCCAAGCTAGCGCCCCACCGGCCAGCGATTGCGCTCTCACGGCCGCCTCGCGAGAAACGCCAGCACGCCCTCCTTGTAGACCCGATCCCCCACCGCGCGATTGTGGTCGCGTCCGGGAATGTCGAGCGCCGCGCCGTTCGACAGCATCGACGCCAGCGCGTGCGCATCTCCCGCGACGGCGTCCGCGGTTCCAACCGCCACCAGCGAGGGGCAGGCGATTGCGCGCGACTTCGTCTCGCGAAAGGGTCTGCCGCGAGCCGCGAATGCAGGCGGCCAGCGCGCGCAGATCGCTGCGGTTCTGGTCGGCGAAGGCGCGGAACATGCGCTGCATCGGGTCGGTCAGCGCATCGAGCGATGGGGCTTCCATGGCATCGGCGATGCCGAGCGGCAGGCCGACGCCCTCGACCAAGTGCGCGCCCAATCCGCCGAGCGTGAGCGAGCGCACCAACTCCGGCCGCTCGAGAGCCAGGAACGCGCCGATCCGCGCCCCCATCGAATAGCCCATCACATCGGCGCGGCGGATGCCGAGTTCGGCAAGCAGGTTCGCCGCGTCGCGCGCCATCAACGGTGTCGTGTAAGCCTCGGGATCGTAGAGCTTCTCACTTTGGCCATGGCCGCGATTGTCGAAGACGACCGTCCGGCGTCCCGCCTTGGTCAACGTCGTCGCCCAGCGCGGATCGACCCAATTGATCCGGTGGCTGGAAGCGAAGCCGTGGATCAGCAGGATCGGTTCGCCGAGGTCGGCGCCCTCAGCGGGGATGTCGCGATAGGCAAGCGTGACGCCGTCGGAGACGAAGGTCTGCATTTGCGTCCCCTGCGCGGTCGGTGGAAAAAACGCAAGCGCGGCCCGACGGCGTGCTTCCACTCAGGTCGCGTTGACGCCAATCTCGCGCTTGCGAGGACTTGATGATCCCTGCGACGGCGTCCCCGCCAATCCCTGGCGCCGCCGCGGCGACGATTGGCATGGCGTCAGCGACAACCGCTGAGCTCAACTCGCCGCGCATCGACCCAGATCGGCGCGTCTAACAATCCGACAAGCTCGCAGATTGCTAGTCTTCCAACTAAGCATCGCCCAGATGTGAATTGCTCTGCTGCGCGTATTTCCCCGCAAATTCTCAGCGCGCGCATGTGAATGATGGCAACAAATTGTGATGAAACGGCTGACGTTGTTGATCGTTGGTGAAGTTGCGTACGTCGCTCGTAGTTTGTGAATATCGGGCGACAAAGATACGAGCGAGCAAGGCGACGGCGGCGGACACCGGCGGCGACCTCAGGGAATTTCCGGCTCGCCTAATCAACGGAGGTTCAGCATGAAATCCTTACTGATCACCTGCATCGCGGCGACGACGATCGGGATCGGCGCGGCCGTCGCGGCTGATACGACCACGCCGTCCGCCCCCGCCAACGCGTCGGCGGACGCGACGACGCCTGCGGAAGTTTTTATCGACAAGCAGGATGTCGGGCTTGTCAGAGCGCCGAAACTGGTCGGTGTCGCGGTCTATGGCTCCGACAACAAGAGCGTTGGCAAGATCGACGACATTCTCATCGACCACAACGGCGCGGTGAAGGCCGTCGTGATCGGCATCGGCGGGTTCCTCGGAATCGGCAAGAAAGATGTCGCGGTGCCCTTCAACTCGCTTCATTGGCAAACAGAGCAAAGGTCTGTAGCGATCAACGAGCCGCCGGCCGCAAACCCCGCTGGGAATAGCGGATCGATGACCGCTACGAACGACAAGCCCGCCACTAAGCGGATCGATCCTGCGGCCGCCGAGGCTTATCAGGGCTATCCTGACCGGGCCATGATCGACGCTACCCAGGCGCAGCTGAAATCGGCCCCGGAATTCAAGTATGCGGAGAATCCGGAGCAGAAGGCCGACGCTATGGCGCCCGCGGCGCCGGCGACACCGGCGCAAAAGCAGTAGATATCGCTCTCGTCTCCGGGAGTTAGTGTAGGCGTCGGACTTTCCGGTCCGACGCCGGTTTGGCTTGTGCTTACCTACCACTTTGCGAATTGCGTCGCTCGCCTTAGATTCTCGCTAATGCCCGACGACGCTCCCGACATTCCCGACCTCGACGACGAGGTCGCCGACCTCGAAATCGCTCCCGAAGAGGACGCGGTCGAGGAAGCCACGCTTGCGCGCGGCGCCGCGGTCATAAAAGCGTTCTGGAAGCACGCGCCGAACGGTCCCGGCGTCTATCGCATGATCGGCGAGGACGGCGAGGTTTTGTACGTCGGCAAGGCGCGCTCGATCAAGAAACGCATCCTCGCCTATACGACGCCGGAGCGGCAATCGACCCGCATCGCCCGGATGATCGCGCAGACCGCCTCGATGGTGTTCGTCACCGTCGAGTCGGAGGCGGAATCGCTGCTGCTCGAAGCCAATCTGATCAAACAACTGAAGCCGCGCTACAATGTGCTGCTGCGCGACGACAAGAGCTTTCCCTATATTCTCGTCACCCGCGATCACGACGCGCCGCGCATCGGCAAACATCGCGGCGCGCGCGACATCAAGGGCGATTATTTTGGGCCGTTCGCCAGCGCTGGGGCGGTGCATCGCACGCTCAGCGCGCTGCAACGCGCCTTCCTGTTGCGCACCTGCGCCGACAGCTACTACGCCAATCGAACGCGGCCTTGTCTGCTCTATCAGATCAAACGCTGCTCGGCGCCGTGCACGGGGGAAATCTCGCTCGCCGATTACGGCGAGTTGGTTGGCGAGGCGCAGGACTTTCTTTCCGGCCGCTCCCGCTCTGTGCGCCATCGGCTGGCGCGCGAGATGACGGAGGCGGCGGAAGCGCTCGAATTCGAGCGCGCGGCGCGGCTGCGTGACCGCATCTCGGCGCTGTCGGCGATCCAGGGCGAGCAGAGCGTCAATCCGCGTTCGGTGCCGGAGGCGGACGTGTTCGCGATCGCCGAGGAGGGCGGGCAATTCTGCATCGAGGCGTTCTTCTTCCGCACCTATCAGAACTGGGGCAACCGGGCTTATTTTCCGCGCGCCGACAAAGCGCTGAACCCGGCCGAGGTGCTCGACGCGTTTCTCGCGCAGTTCTATCTGGAGCGGCCGGCGCCGCGGTTGGTGCTGCTCAACCACGAAGTGCCAAGCCAGGCGACGCTGGCGGAAATCCTGTCCGAGCGGGCAGGGCGGCGCATCGCGGTCGGGGCGCCGAAGCGCGGCGAGAAGAAAGAGCTGGTCGACAACGCCTATCGCAACGCGCGCGAGACGATGTCGCGCAAGTTGGTCGAGACGTCGACGCAACAAAGGTTGCTGGGTTCGCTCGGTCAGGCGTTTGGGCTGGAGAAGCCGCCGCGGCGCGTCGAGATTTACGACAACTCGCACATCATGGGGACCAATGCGATCGGCGCCATGGTTGTCGCGGGGCCCGAGGGGTTCGTGAAGAACCAGTATCGCACCTTCAACATCAAGAGCGAGACCCTGACGCCCGGCGACGACTACGCGATGATGCGCGAAGTGCTGACGCGCCGCTTCGCGCGGCTGAAGCGCGAGGGCGAGACGGCCACGTCCGGCGAGTTTCCCGATACGCCCGATCTGGTGCTGATCGACGGCGGCCGCGGGCAGTTCGAGGCCGCGCGGGAGGTGATGCATGGGCTCGGCGTCGAGGGCGTGAAGATCGCCTCGATCGCCAAGGGGCCGGATCGCGACGCGGGGCGGGAGACGTTTTTTGTCGAGGGCGGCGAGCCGTTCAAATTGCCGCAGCGCGACGCGACGCTGTTCTTCGTGCAGCGGCTGCGCGACGAGGCGCATCGCTTCGCCATCGGCACGCATCGCGCGCGGCGGAAGAAGGATTTCGTGAAGAGCCCGCTGGATGAGATCCCCGGCATCGGGCCGGCGCGGAAGCGGGCGCTGCTGCACGCATTCGGGACGGCGAAGGCGGTGGCGCGGGCGGGGCTGGCGGATTTGGAGAAGACGCCGGGGGTGAACGCGGCGACGGCGCGGATTGTGTACGGGTTTTTTCACGAGAATGGGTGACGAAGGGGATACTCGCCGTCGAAAGCTCGCTTAAAGATCGTCGGCAGGTGGCCCGCGCATCAGAGCAATGATTTCGTCGGTACTCATCTTGAAGTCGCCACGTCCGCGCAGTCTCTCCACCAGCTTCTGCCCCCGCGTTTTGCGTCCCGTGCGGCGCTCTGTCTTGATCAGGCAGACAACGCCGCCCTTGAGCTCGAATTCAACGTCGGTCCCAGGCATGAGGCCCGCGCGTTCGCGGATATTCTTGGGGATGGTCACTTGTCCCTTTTCGCTGACCCGCATAACGTCGCCCTTCTTGTTTCGGCATACTCGTCGGGTACGATTCCGTGCTGCCGGATCGCTGTTGGAATGACCGTCTCGCGGGCGATCGCAGTTGGCTCCAGCTATTTTCCGGTTACATTACCAGCGAGATTGGAATCTCAAAATCAGCAAAGCTCAGCGACGCGCCATTCAGAACTACCGGTCGCGACTCGGCGAACGCGGATTGGCGCGTTTCGAAGTGTTGGGCCGCGAGGCCGACCGCGACTTGATCCGATCGCTCGCCAGGAGGCTGGCGGATGACACGCCGGAGGCTTCGGAGTTGCGAGCCGCTGTCAGCAGGTCGATCGCCGGCGAACCCCCCGCGAAGGGCGGAATCCTGGCGGCCCTGCGGCGATCTCCGCTGGTCGGCGCTGATCTCGACCTGACGCGTCCTCGCGAAGCGGGCCGCAAGGTCGAGATTTGATGCGCTATCTGCTGGATACAAATATCATCAGCGACGTCTTCAAGCCGAAGACAGGCGCTTAATCGCAGCGTGGGGTGCAGGCGCGTCAATCGACGATTGCCCCGCTAGAACAATCCCGCCTTCTCGTGCGACAAGCGTCGCTCGAGGCAAGCGGAGGCGCGGACATGCTGACGGTACACCATCTGGGGCGAGGGCAATCCGAGCGCATCGTCTGGCTCTGCGAGGAGCTGGGCCTCGACTACCAGCTGGTCCGCTACGATCGCGACCCCAAGACCATTCTCGCGCCGCCGGAGCTCAAGGCGCTGCATCCCAGCGGCGCGGCGCCGTTGATCACCGACGGCGGGCCGATCCTCGCGGAATCCGGCGCGATCGTCGATTATATCCTCGCCAAATACGGCGCGGGGCGGCTCGCTGTGCCCGTGAGTTCGCCGGGCTTTGCCGACTATCTGCATTGGCTGCACTACACCAATGGGACGCTGCAGCCCGCTTTGGGGCGCGCCATGTTGACGCGGCGCGCGCAACTGCCTGCCGATCACCCTGTCTCCGTCTGGGCCGAGAGGTCGGCGCGAGCGGGCGCTCAGCTACGTCGAACAGCGGCTAGCGAACGCGCCTTATCTCGCGGGCGAGGCGTTCACCGCGGCCGATATCATGATCGTGTTCTCGCTCACGACGATGCGGCTGTTCGTGCCGTTCGACCTGGCGCCCTATCCGGCGATCCGGGACTATCTGCAAAAGATCGGCGCGCGCGAAGGTTATCGGCGCGCCATGGAGAAGGGCGATCCGGGGTTTACGCCGATGCTGACGTGAGGCAGGCCCTCTGTAGCCGCGGTCGTTGACCGCGGTGGCGCCGTGATCGGATCTCTACCCGTTAAAGCACGCTCACACGCCGACCGCGGTCAACGACCGCGGCTACAGCGGCTGCAGCCTTATTTGATCAGCGGCTTCAGGATCTGATCGAAATCGTCCATCGACAATTCGCCGCCATAGACCTTGCCGTCGATGACAAACGTTGGCGTGCCCTGCACCTTGACCAGCTTCTCGGCGGTCTCGGTGATCGAGCGCACCTTGTTGATCTCGGTATTGTCCTTCAGGCAGGCCATCGCCTTGTCGCGGGCGAGGCCGGTGGGGCGTAGCGAGGCCAGTAGCGGCTCTAGCGGATTGTCGGTGAACGCCCACTTGTCCTGCGTCGAGAACAGCAGCTCGATCGTAGCCATCGCCTTGTCGTCGCCGACGCAGCGCGCCAGTGTGAACGCGGCGACGTCGAGCGCGTTGCGCGAGAATTCGCGGAAGATGTACCGCACCTTGCCGGTATCGACGTAAGCGGCCTTCAATTTCGGCAGCACGGTCTTGTCGAAGGCGGCGCAGTGCGGGCAGGTGACCGACCCATACTCGACGACGGTGACGCCGGTTTCCGGTCCCATCGCAAGCTCGGGCAGGGGGGCCGCCTTAAGCAGTTCGGTCATGTCGACCGTGCCCTCCGGCGCCGGAACGGCCGCGGCAGCCGTTGCAAGCCCGAAGCCGAACGCCACGGCGAGAAGAGCGGCGCGAATTTTCATGCGATAAAGGCTCCGGGGGGCGGGAAAAGCGGCGCGACCATGCCGACTTTCGCAGCGGCAGGCAAGTTAGTCAGGCGCAGTGCGGAGCGTCGGCCTCCAGGCCGACGTCACGGTTGATACATAAGCCGGCCGAGTGGCGCACAAAAAGGTCGGCGTGGACGCCGACCCTCCGTTAGAGCGTATCGCCTCAGCCCGGAAAGCCAACGGTCTGCGCGAACAGTACGCGCCTTCCGGCCCGCAGCGGCAGCCGCTTGGCCAGCGCCACGCGATCGCAACTGTGAAACCACGCGTTGAGCCCAGCGCCGGCCGCGTAGAGATACACGTTGGCGGCGACGATGCCGCAGTCGACGTAATAGTAGGACTTCTGCGTCTCCGCGTCGTGCAAGCCGGGTTCGTCGCCACCCTGGGAATGTTCAAGCCGGTCCACGTCGGCGACGTAAATGAGACGCACCGGGGCGCGGTCGCCGGCCGGCGTGTGGGTCGGGTCCAAAGCCAGCGGTCTGATATCGCCAATCAGGATCGGCGCGAGGCGCGAACGGTCGGGGTCGTAGAGATAGACGCCCATTTCCATCGCGACATAGACGTCGATTTCCTGCGAATTGCTGGCGGTTGCGTCGGTGCGGCCGGTGAGGCCGAACGGGCCCTTTTTGCGGTTCACTCCACAGGCCGCCCACAGCAGTTCGCTGAGCTTGTTTAGGGGCAGCGGGGTCGGAGCAAACACGCGCTGGGTTTCGCGCCGCTGAAAGGCTTCGCCGAGCGAAAGCACATCTTCGAACGCCGGCGGCGGAAGTTCGATCGCCGGAAAATTATCACCGATTTTTGCGCTTACCCGTTTCAACGCGAAGCTCCGGTTTCCCGCGAAAGCCGCCGCGCCGCGCCCGAAGGAGCGCAGGCGCGACCGCGCCGTGACAGAGATCAGAAACGCAGCCTCCCGATTGCAGTTCCCCGCGGCTTAGGCCGTCAGAGTCGCCGGCTGCCCTTCATGGGGCTGCAGCGTGATTTCGCGCTTGTGGAACGCTTTCAAGGTCGAGCGATGGCCGATCGAGACAATCGTCGCAGCAGGCAGCGCGCGCGCGATGGTGCGATAGAGCGCGTTCTCGCTATTCTCGTCAAGCGAAGCGGTCGCCTCGTCGAGAAACAGCCAGTCGGGCTTGGCGAGCAGCGCGCGCGCGACAGCCAGCCGTTGCTGCTCGCCGCCGGAAAGCCGCATCTGCCAATTGTCGGTTTCCTCCAGCCGTTCGGCGAAGGCGGGCAAGCCGACATCGATGAGCGCCTGCTTCAGTTGGTCGGGCGAAAACGACGAAGCATCGGCGGGATAGGCGATGGCCTCCTTCAGCGGCCCGATCGGGATATAGGGGCGCTGCGGCAGCAGCATCAGCTTGGCGTGCGGCGGTTGCAGGACTTCGCCGCCGCCGTAGGGCCACAGGCCGGCGATCGCGCGGAACAACGTCGACTTGCCGGCGCCCGAGGGGCCAAGCACCAGCGTCGTCTCCTGCGGGATCAGCGCCAGATCGCCGATATGGGCGAGCTTGCGGCCATCGGGGAGTTCGAGATCGAGCCCCGCCACCGAGAGGATCGGACCCTCCGCCACGGCGAGCTTCACCCGCGCCTCGCGGCCTTCATCGGCCAGCACGCGCGCGAATGCGTCCTCGAACGAGCTCAAACGCCGGATGGTCGCGCTGAAAGCGGCAAGCCCGGTGTAGCGGTCGACGAAGAAGTTCATCGCGCTGTTGACGTTGCTGAACGCGTCGGCGGACTGACTGAACCGCCCGAAATCAACCTTCTGCACGACGAAATAAAACGGCGCGACGACGACATAGGGAATGATCGCGGAGATCTGCAGATAGAACTGCAGGAACCAGTTGAGCATGGTGCGCACGCGGATGATGCGCCGAACGGTCATGAACACGTCGTTGAACACCCGGCCCGCGCGGTCGATCTCGCGAGCCTCGCCCTTGAGCAGCGCGATCTGCTCGCTGTATTCGCGAATGCGCGCGAGATCGAAGCGGAAGTCGGCCTCCACCGCCTGCTGCGCGAACATCAGGCGTGACAGGGATCGGCCGATCCACTGCATCACGCCGGTGGCGAACAGCGCGTAAAAGATGGCGACCCAGAACAGGAAACCGGGGATCGGAATCCCAAAAAGCCGGAGGTCCATGGTCGACGAGGTCTGCCAGAGGATGATCGAGAAGGCCGTCAGATTGGTCGCGATCGAGACCGCCTGGATCGTGTAGTTGTAGATGCCCTGGTTTGAATAAGCGCCACGGCCGCCTTCACCGCTGATGAAGCCGCCGATATCTTCGGAAATACGCTGATCCGGGTTGTCGGTCCCGCCGCCCCGCAAGGCGAGCTTGTAGTGGACCGAATGCAGCAGCCACCGCGAGGTGTAGGAGGCGGTCATCCAGCGTCGCCACTGCAGCACAAAATTCTGCGAGACGAAGAATTCGATGAGAACGGCGACAATCGAGACGAGCGCCCAGGGCGTGAACACGTCGAGCAATTGATGCCAGAAGGCGTCGCGATGCGCCGCATCCGGCACCTGCATGGCGTTGCCGAAATCCCGGTAGAAGAAGTTCAGCCGCACGCCGATCGCGACTTGCAGCTGATTGATCAGGATCAGGAAGAAAACGTTGATGCGGGCGTAGTAGCTCTGGCGTAGCGCGAACGCCGACAGCGGCCAGATGCGGATCGTAATCGGCGTTTTCGGTTCGAAGAAGGGATCGGCGATCCGGCTCATACGGAGGACGAACGGAACGTAAGAGACCAGCGTCAGCGCGACCACGAACAGCGCGGTGGCGATCGGCAGATAACGCGGCGGGGCGTATTCGGCGAGACTCTGCGGCCAGGCGCCGAGACCATCGGCGAGCACGACGAGGCCAAAGATGACGGTCTCGACCGCGAACAGTTCGGACATGATCTTGAGGAACGTCGGGATACGAATTTTCGGCGCCGCCGCCGCCGCGCCTAGGCCGGCGGAGACGCCGAGGCCGATGGTCATCCCGTCTTGCTCGTAGAGGCCCGCGACGAGGGCGACAATGGCGAACAGTCCAAGCAGCGTCACGCGCATAAAGGCGGGTATCCCGGGGAAAAACAATTCCTCGCGTTAGCAGACCGCATTGGGCAAAAGAAGGGCGGGGTTTCGGGACGCGCGGCCTGTAACCGCGGTCGTTGACCGCGGTCTAGCCGCGATCGTTGCGTCGTGGGGTAAGACCGCGGTCAACGACCTGGTCGACGACCGCGGCTACAGCTTCAGCCGCGCCGCCTTCAGCCGCGCGAAATCGTCGCCGGCGTGATGCGAGGATCGGGTCAGCGGCGAGGACGATACAAGCAGGAAGCCCTTGGCGCCGCCTACGGCGGCATAGGCCTCGAACTCGGCCGGCGTCACGAAATCCTCGACGGCGTGATGTTTCGGGCTCGGCTGCAAATACTGGCCGATGGTCAGGAAATCGACGTCCGCCGAGCGCAGGTCGTCCATGACCTGGAGCACCTCGTTGCGTGTCTCGCCGAGGCCAACCATGATCCCGGATTTGGTGAACACGGTTGCGTCCAGCTCCTTGGCGCGCTGCAACAGCCGCAGCGAATGGAAGTAGCGCGCGCCCGGCCGCACGGTGAGATATTTGCCGGGGACGGTTTCGAGATTGTGGTTGAATACGTCCGGGCCCGCAGCAATCACGATCTCCAGCGCCCCGTCCTTGCGCAGAAAATCCGGGGTTAGAACCTCGATGGTCGTCGTCGGCGCGGCCGCGCGGATCGCGCGGATGACGGCGGCGAAATGCGCCGCGCCGCCGTCGGCGAGATCGTCGCGGTCGACCGAGGTGACGACGACATGCGACAGGCCGAGCTTGGCGGTCGCATCGCCGACGCGCGCGGGCTCGTCCGCGTCGAGCGCGGTTGGGCAGGCCGGTGGCGACGTTGCAGAAGGCGCAGGCGCGGGTGCAGATCTCGCCCATGATCATGAAGGTCGCGTGCTTCTTCTCCCAGCACTCGCCGATGTTCGGACAGCGCGCCTCCTCGCAGACCGTGGTGAGCTTATGCTGGCGCACGAGCGCATGCGTCGCGGCAAAGCCTGGCGATCCCGGCGCCTTGGCGCGGATCCAGGCGGGTTTTCGCGCGACCGGGTTATCCGGCCGATGCGCCTTTTCGGGATGGCGGGGGCGTGGGTCGGCTTCGAGGAGGTTCAGGACGCGGGTCATCGGGGGTATTTAACACGCTAGGGCGCGGCTTCGTAGGGGGTGGCGCCGGTCGGGGCCTTCCTGGGACCGCGCGCGTCTCGCGCGCTCTTACCGGCGTCCTGCCGGCAAAGGCGCGCGAGACGCGCGCGGTCCCAGGCGACGAGCCTCACTCCGCCGCTTCCAGAAACCCGCCGGACTGCCGCCGCCACAGCGCGGCGTAGAGCCCATCGCGGCTGATCAACTCGCGATGCGAGCCCATCTCTACAACCCGCCCCGCGTCGAGCACCACCAGCCGATCCATCGCGGCAATCGTCGAGAGCCGATGCGCGATCGCGATCACCGTCTTCCCGGCCATCAGCGCCTGGAAATTCTCCTGGATCGCCTGCTCGATTTCGGAATCGAGCGCGGACGTAGCCTCGTCCAGCACCAGGATCGGCGCATCCTTCAGCAACACGCGCGCGATCGCGACGCGCTGGCGCTGGCCGCCCGACAGTTTCACGCCGCGCTCGCCGACCAGCGTGTCGTAGCCGGTGCGGCCGCTCGGATCCGTCAGGCCCTTGACGAATTCGTGCGCATGGGCGCGGCGCGCCGCCTCGATCATCTCATCGCGCGACGCGTCCGGGCGTCCGTAAAGGATGTTGTCGGCGATCGAGCGGTGCAGCAGCGAAGTGTCCTGCGTCACCATGCCGATGTGGCGGCGCAGACTCTCCTGGGTGACGTTCGAAATGTCCTCGCCGTCGATCAGGATGCGTCCGCCCTCGACCTCGTAGAAGCGCAGCAGCAGGTTGACCAGCGTCGACTTGCCCGCGCCCGACCGCCCCACCAAGCCGACCTTCTCGCCGGGCGCGATGTCGAGCGAAAGCCGCTCGATCACGCCGGCGCCCTTGCCGTAGTGGAACGTCACGTCGTCGAAGCAGATGCCGCCGCGCGCCACGGCGAGCGTCGGCGCGGCGGGCGCGTCTTCGATCGCGCGGGGCTTGGCGATGGTGCGCATGCCCTCCTGCACCTGGCCGATGTTGTCGAATATGCCGATCGCCGTCCACATCACCCAACCAGACATGGTGACGACGCGCACGCTGAGACCGATCGCCACCGCGATATCGCCAAGGGTCAGCGCGCCGATGCTCCATAGCCAGATCGCCAGGCTCGCATCGACGACGATCATCACGCTGTTGCCGCTGGAGACCAGCAGGTTGAGCACGGTGATGAGCCGCGTCTGTTTGTGGAACGCGTGGAGATGCGAGGTGAGCGCGTCGCGCGCGTCCGCATCCTCGCGATCGATATGCGCGAACAGCTTGACTGTCTGAATGTTGGTGTAGGCGTCGACGACGCGGCCGGTGAGATTGGCGCGCTCATGCGCCAAAACCTCCGAGCGGCGGCGAATGCGCGGCACCATCAAAGACAGCACGCCAACATAGTAGGCGATCCAAACAACGATCGGGATCGCCAGCCGGAGGTCGGCGTGCCCGAGCACGACGATCGCGGTGACCGCGAAGGTCGCGACGAACCACAGCGCATCGACGATCTGCACCACGGATTCCCGTAGCGCAGCCGCGCTCTGCACGATGTTGGAGGCGATGCGGCCGGCGAAATCGTTGGCGAAATAGTTCATCGACTGGCGCAGCACCCAGCGATGCGTCTGCCAGCGAATCAGGTTGGTGAAGCCGGGCGCGACGGCCTGTTGCGTCACCAGATCGTGCGCGAGATGGACGAGGGGCCGCACGATCAGCACGAGAAACGCCATGCCGATCAGGGTCGAGCCATAGCGCGCGAAAACGTCCGCGGGCTTGGTGTCGCGCAGCATGTCGATCAGCGCGCCGGAGAAGCGCAGGATCTGCGTCTCGATCAGCGAGACAGCGAGGCCGAGCACGATCAGCGCCGCGATGAACGGCCAGACCTGCCGGCAATAGCGCGCGTAGTAGCGCAGCAAATCGGCCGGCGGCATAGTTTCGTCATGCGCGCGAAAAGGGTCGATGAGGCGTTCAAATAGAGCAAACATGGCGGGGCCCGAGCTGGCGCGTGCGAGAGAGACGATTACGCCCGCGCAAACGCGGACGGTTGTCTCGGAGTTTAAGGAGTGGCGCGGCTCTAAGCCGCGATCACGGCGCGGTCGTAAAATACCGGCGCGAGGACGCGTAGAGAACGTCACGCATGACAATCATGTCCGTCTCCCTGTCGCGTCGAAATGAAGCGAACGGGGTTTTACTGCAAATTTCGGCGATTGTAAGTCGAAAAGTGACCGCCACTTGCAGGCGCTTAAACGCCTCCGCGACGGGCGCGGCCATGACGGCGGGACGCATCGATCACAGGTGGGCAGCGCGTTGGCGCGGAACTGGCCAAGCCTTCTATGCCCGCAAAGCCCATTCGAGCGCGGCTTCGAGCCGGTCGTTGCCCCAAAACGTCTCGCCGCTTTCAGTGACAAAACAGGGCGCGCCGGGCAGACCAAGTTTTTTCGCTTCTTCACAGACCGTTCTGAGCGCCGCTTTGTTTTCCGGCAATTCGGCGTGGGTCAACAGAGCCTCAGCGTCGGCGCCGATCTGCGAAAGCAACTCGGCGACAACTTCGCGATCCGCGATCGCGCGGCGCTTGGCGAACTCCGCGTCGTAGACGGCGCGCGAGAACGCCGGACGCAGCTCGTCGTCGATCGCCAGAGCGACGCGCGCCGCAAGCAGCGTCGACTGAGGGAACGGGTCTGGACGCGCAAACGGCAATCCCAGCGAATCGCAAATACGCTCCAGGTCGCGCCACATATAGCGACCCTTCACCGGATAGATGTTGAACGGCGAATCGCGCCAACCAGCGTCGGCGAACAACGGCCCGAGCAGGAAGGGACGCCAGCGCACCGCTACGCCGCTTTGCTGAGCCAGCGCCTCCACGCGCATCGCCGCGGGATAGGAGTAGGTCGAGGCGAATTCGTACCAGAAGTCGAGAGCGGGCATCGATGCGCCTTTGCAGGTACATTTTGGGTCTTCCCGGGCGCCTGTAGCCGCGGTCGCTGACCTATAGGCGCTAACTTATAGATTGCCGATTTATTTCAAAGGTTTGATGTCATCCCCGCGAAAGCGGGGATCCAGGGGCTACCGCACGTCGTGTGGCCAACACGATGAAGCGCACGTCGTGTGGCCCCTGGATCCCCGCTTTCGCGGGGATGACATGCTGACAAGTTATTGAATATTATCGGAAATTGCTCTAGGTTAGCGCATATGGGTCGCTGACCGCGGAGGCGCCGAAATCGAATATTTGCCCGATAGAGACGCTCACACGCTGACCGCGGTCAACGACCGCGGCTACAACCGCGGTCAACGACCGCGGCTACATACCGCGCTTGCGTGCGCGTTCAAAAACAAAGCGGCCCGGCTCTCGCGAGCCGGGCCGCTTGGCAGAGGTGGACGCTGTTTACTTCGGCGCGTCGGGAGTGGCGTCCGGGGCCGGCTCGGCCATCTTCTTCTTCTTCATCATGTGCTTGGTGGAGTGATGCTTCATCTTATGCTTCTTCATCGGCTTCGGGGTGTCCGTGGAAGCCGCATCAGGCGCCATGCTCGGGGTCGGCTCGGGCGTGGCTTGCGCGAGCGCGGCGATGGGAGAGAAAGCGATTGCGGCGGTCAAGCCGAGGGCGGCGATTTTCTTTAGCACTATTCTGGCCTCCAAAGGGCAATGCCAACCTACATGTCGGCTCGTTGCGAATTCTGGTTTACGCGACATGAATTGGACATGAACAAAAGCAACCCGTCAATGTTTGACGACAGCACTATCCCAAGGTTTAGGAGGGTACGGAGGGCGATATGTCGCACAATACGTTCGGCCATCTGTTCCGCGTCACCACCTATGGGGAAAGCCACGGGGTGGGAATCGGTTGCGTGATCGACGGCTGCCCGCCGCGCATTCCCCTCGACGTCGCCGACATCCAGGCCGATCTCGACCGGCGCCGGCCGGGCACGTCGCGCTTCACCACGCAGCGCCGCGAGCCCGACGAGGCGCGCATCCTCTCCGGCGTCATGCTGGATGAGCGCTCGGGCGTGCAGGTGACGACGGGGACGCCGATCGCCATCCACATCGAGAACGTCGACCAGCGCTCGAAGGACTACGGCGAGATCAAAGACAAATACCGGCCGGGGCACGCCGATTTCACCTACGAGGCCAAATACGGCATCCGCGATTATCGCGGCGGCGGCCGCTCCTCAGCGCGGGAGACGGCTGCGCGGGTCGCTGCGGGGGCGGTGGCGCGGAAAGTCATACCGGGTGTGACGATTCGCGCGGCTCTGGTCAAAATGGGCAAGCTCGCGATCGACCGGGCGCGCTGGGATTGGAGCGAGGTGGCGCGCAACCCGTTCTTCACGCCCGACGTCGAGGCGGTCGGACGCTTCACCCACTATCTCGACGCGATCCGCAAAGCCGGGTCTTCGGTGGGCGCCGTGATTGAGGTCGTGGCTGAAGGCGTTCCCGGCGGGGTGGGGCGCGCCGATTTACGGCAAGCTCGACGCGGAGATCGCCAGCGCACTGATGGGCGTCAATGCCGTCAAGGGTGTGGAGATCGGCGATGGCTTCGCTTCCGCCGAGCTGACCGGGGAAGAGAATGCGGACGAGATCCGCATGGGCAATGATGGAAGGCCGAGGTTTCTGTCCAATCACGCCGGCGGCGTGCTTGGCGGCATTTCCACGGGACAGCCGGTCGTGGCGCGACTAGCCGTCAAGCCGACGTCGTCGATACTCGCGCCGCGGCAGACGGTGACGCGCGAGGGAGAAGAGGTCGACATCGTCACCAAGGGGCGGCACGATCCGTGTGTTGGGATTCGCGCGGCGCCGGTCGCCGAGGCGATGCTGGCCTGTGTGCTGGCGGATGCGTTTCTCAGGCACCGCGGACAGGTCGGTTGAGCGGCGCGCGGTCCCAGGGAGGTTTTTAGCAGCCGTATTGCGCTTCGCTTTCGTATACCGCTGGCCGTCGGAAAAGTGTAGAGTTCCGAAATGACCGAATTGCTAGAACGAGCCGTAGCTGCCGCCCGTAGTCTGCCTCCCGAAGCGCAGGACGCTGTCGCCCAATTCCTTTTGCAACATGCCGACGATGAGCCGCCGGTCGCATTGACTGCAGACGAACGCGCCGCGATCGCCCGCTCGAAAGCCGCTGCAACTCGGGGCGAATTCGCCACCGACGAACAGGTGCGCGCGGTCTGGGCGAAGCACGGACTTTGAGGGTTCGTTTCACCCTTCCGGCACTGAAAGATCTCGAGGAAATTCTTGACTACTTGGCGCCGCGCTCTCCTCAGGGTGCGACGCACGTTCAAGCTCGCATCAAGTCCGTTGTCGATCTATTGCCATCTCATCCCTTCATTGGCGTGCGGACGGACGATCCATCAATCCGCCGCTTGGTCGTCACGCCCTTTTCTTATTTGGTGTTTTACGAAGTGACCGCCGACGAAATCGTAATTCACAACATCCGGCACTCCGCTCGCGATCCCTCGACCATGCCGGGTTCAGCGGCGCCGTGAACTACGGCCGAGTGCGTTTCTCCGGCGCCGCGGGCAGGTGCGTTGGCGCGCCTGGGACCGCGCGCGGTCCCAGGAAGGTCCCCTAGCGCCCGTATTGCGCCTCTCCGGGCGTCGGCAAGCGGCCGTTCGGCGTCAGGTTGTTGACCAGCCGCGGAAGCACTTGCGCGAGCTGATCAATCAGCTGTTGCTGGGTCAGGCCGGTGCGCGCGCTGAGTTGGCTCAAGACATCCGGCCCCAGCGCCGAATTGAGCTGCGATGTGTTGATCGGCTGGTTCGCGCCCGTGCCGACCCACGAGTTGGCCTGCGCGCCGGCGCCGGCGGTCGCGAATTTGTTGACCAGACCGCTCAAACCTCCGAGCAGGCCGCCGCCATCGAGGAAGCTGCCTGTACCCGGCGTTGGCGCCGGCGCTGAGGGAGCGGCGGGGGCAGGGGCGGGCGTCGAGGCGTGGCCGCCCAGGAAATGGTGCAGCAGCAGCGCGCCCGCTGCGATCGCGATCGGCGTCGTCAGATCGCCGCCCGGCACCGCCTCTTTCAGCGCATCGTCAAAAAAGCTCATTCCCTGTCTCCTTGGGCTCCCGGGAGGTTACTCTAGCGCCTTGCGTTTTTCACGTCCATGACGTCAAACCTGCCGCTGGGGCGCCCTCCGCGCTCGAATATTTTGGGGAAACGTCATGGGTTGGATCGCCTGGATCATTCTCGGCCTGATCGCCGGCTTCGTCGCGAGCAAGCTCGTCAACAAGAGCGGTTCTGGAATTCTCTTGGACATGGTGATCGGCATCGTCGGCGCCCTGGTCGGCGGCGAGATCGGCGCGAAGCTGGGGCTTGGCGGGTTGGAAACATTTTGGAGCCCATGGACCTGGCTTCTCGCCATCCTCGGCGCGGTCCTCGTGCTCTGGATCTACAACATGGTCGCGAGGCGCGCCTAGATAAGCGCCGCATCCTGTAGCCGCGATCTCCAGATCGCGGTCGCCGTGAGATCGTTGTTTGTTGGGCGATCGCGGAGATACCGCGGTCTGGAGACCGCGGCTACAGGATGCGCGGATCGCGGTCGGGCCGCCGGCTTAGCGCTGGTCCCAACGTGCGGCGGAGGCGGTGTCGCCGTCCTTCGCCTCCACCCAGCTTTCGATCGTCCCGTCGGCGCGCCGCGCGCGCTTCCAGAACGGCGCGCGGGTTTTCAGATAGTCCATCAGCATTTCCGCCGCCGCGAAAGCCGCGCCGCGATGCGCGGAGGCGGTGGCGACCATGACGATCTGCTCGCCCGGACGGATCGCCCCGTGCCGGTGCACCACGGTCACCCCGAGCAGCGGCCAGCGCGCTTCGGCTTCCGCGACAGCGCGGGCGATCTCGGCCTCCGCCATATCCGGATAATGTTCGATCTCCAGCGCCGCGAGCTGGCCGCCCTCGTCGCGGCAGAGCCCGACGAAAGTGACCAGCGCGCCGATGTCCGCGCGGCCTGCAGAAAGCGCGCGCGCCTCGGCGGCGGCGTCGAAATCCTCGGCCTGGACCCGAATCATCCGCTCAGCCGCCGGTCATCGGCGGGAAGAACGCCACCTCGCGCGCGCCTTCGAGCCGCGCGTCGGATTTGACATGGGCGCGGTCGATCGCCGCGCGGATCACCTTGGGATTCTCGAAGGCGTGCGCGTAACCCTCGTCGCGCCCGGCAAGCCAGGTGATGAGATCGCCGATCGTGCGGACCTCGGCGGGCGGCTCGATCTCCTCCTCGGCCTTGCCGATGCGCTCGCGCACCCAGGCAAAATAGACGGCTTTCAACGCTCAAACGCCTCCGACGTGCTGCCAGCTCGCCTTCAGATAGTCCCAGCCGGTGTAAAGCGTCAGTACCGCCGCGACCCACAGCAACACGATTCCCGCGATCGTCACGCCGGGCAGGGCTCGCTCGCCGGCTGAGCCGGCGATGAGAAAGCCGAGCGCCACGAGCTGCGCCGTCGTCTTCCATTTGGCGACGGCGGTGACCGGCACCGGCACGCGCAGCTCCGCCAGATATTCGCGCAGGCCCGAGACGAGGATCTCCCGGCAGAGGATGATGATCGCCGCCCAAAGGCTGGCGCCGATGATCACGCCGTCGGCGGAAAGCATCAGCAGCACGGCGGCCACAAGCAGCTTGTCGGCGATCGGATCGAGCATCCGCCCGAGCGAGGATTGCTGCGACCAGGCGCGGGCGAGATAGCCGTCGAAAAAATCAGTGATCGCGGCCAGGATATAGATCGCGAGCGCGCTCATCCGCGCCCAGGTCTGATCCGGCCAGAACAGCAGCGCGACCACGACCGGAACGGCGGCGACGCGGCCGTAGGTCAGGAGATTGGGCAGATTCAGATGGCCGCCGTGGGCGGCGGTTTTCGCTTCGACCATGGGTCAAGGACCTGACAGTTTCCCACGCATGCCGTCAATAGAGGCAAGCGGCGCCCGCGAAAACTTCGCGATGGTTCCCCATCTGAGCGCGGCGCGATAGAAGCCGAGAACCCAGGAGGCCGCATGCCAAGCGTCAACGTCGTCAATCATCCGCTGGTGCAGCACAAGCTGACGCTGATGCGCGATAAGGAAGTTTCGACCAAGGGTTTCCGTCAGCTGCTGAATGAGATCGGCATGCTGCTCGCCTACGAGGTGACGCGCGATCTGCCGCTGGAGATGGTCGAAGTGGAGACGCCGCTCGCCAAGATGATGGCGCCGACGATCTCCGGCAAGAAACTCGTGTTCGCGCCGATTTTGCGCGCCGGCGTCGGCTTTTTAGATGGGATGCTGAACCTCGTGCCGAGCGCGCGCGTCGCTCATATCGGGCTCTATCGCAATCCCGAAACGTTGGAGGCGGTCGAATATTATTTCAAGGCGCCCGTCGATGTCGCCGATCGCCTGGTCATCGTGATGGACCCGATGCTCGCCACGGCCAATTCCGCCGTCGCCGCGATCGACAAACTGAAAGGACGGGGCGTCAGGGACATTCGCTTCGTCTGCCTGCTCGCGGCGCCGGAGGGCGTCGAGCGGCTCTCGAAGGCGCATCCGGACGTGCAGATCTGGACGGCCTCGATCGACGAGAAGCTCAACGATCACGGCTATATCGTCCCAGGCCTCGGCGATGCGGGAGACCGCATGTTCGGCACGAAGTGAACCGCGAGACCCGCTCCAACGGCGAGCTGCGCCGCGTCCTCTGGATCACTCTGCTGAGCGCGGCGGCGGCCAGCGTCCATGGCTGGCGGGCGCATGGCGCGATCGTCGGCGGGGCGGTTGTGGGCGCGGTCAACGCCGGCGTGCTCTCTTGGCTGGAGCTCGTCGTGCTCGACCGCTGGGCGGACGCGCGGCTGCGGCGTTTGCCGTTCATCGCGGTTTTGGGTTTGCGGGTCGCGATCTATCTGGTCGTGGTTCTCGTGATCGCCGCGGTGTCGCTACCGCTGCTGAACGTCCACGTCACAGGCATAGTGATCGATCGCGACGACGTGTTCTTCGCCTTCAGCGTCTGCCTGGCCGCCAACGTTCTGCTCGCCATCGACCAGCTGCTGGGCTCCGGCGCGCTGATCGCTTTCGTTGCCGGCCGCTACCGGCGCCCACGGCGGGAGGAGCGGATCATCCTCTATCTCGACCTGCGCGGCTCGACCGCGATCGCCGAGCGGCTCGGCGAGGAGCGGTTTCTGGATTTGCTCAACACCTTTTTCGCTGACGTCACCGAGCCGATCGAGCGAGAAGGCGGCGAGGTGCACAAATATGTCGGCGACGAAGTGATCGCGGCCTGGCCCGCGACCGCGGACGCGGCGCTGCCGATAGAGGCTTGCTTCGCCGCCGCCGAGCGGATCGAGGAGCAAGCCGAGGTTTATCGGCGGGCGATTTCGGTTTCGTCCCCAGCTTTCGCGCCGCCATTCATGCGGGGCCGGTCGTCATCGGCGAACTCGGGGCGCGGAAGAAGGAGATTGCGCTGATCGGCGACGCGATGAACACAGCCGCGCGGATCTTGGAGGCGGCCCGCGAGACTGGCGCCGACGTGCTTGTTTCGACCGCCGTCTTTGACCGGCTGCGGGCGCCGGCGGACGTCGGGGCTCAGCGCCTGGCGCCGATCCCCGTGCGGGGGAAGGCCGCGCCGCTGCAGCTGGTCGCGCTGACGCGCGCGGCTTTGTCGGCCGCGCCGGCGGAGGCTTTGAGGGCTTGAGAGATCGGAGCGTCGGCGTCCACGCCGACGTGGCCGAGCCACGTCGGCGTGGACGCCGACGCTCCGCGGCGCCTCAACCCTCGCTTTGGGCGAGCCGCTTTTGCGTCTCGATCGGACGGAAGCTGCGATCAATCGCCAGCGCCCCTTCGGCGACGACGCGCCGCGCGCGCTCGGTCTCCAGCGCGGCGACCAGGAAGGTCTCGCGGTCCTGCAGGTTGCGAATCGTGTCCGCGGATTCGCTCTGATAGTTGAGGAACCGCTGATCGATATCGCCCAACGTCGAGGACAGCCGCGAACTCTCGGCGTTCTTCTCGCGCAGGGCGGCGATCATCGGCTTCACGCGACGCAGCAGCGACTGATGCAGACGCTTGGAGCCATCGAGGTCCTTGCCGAACTGGTCGCGAACCTGTTCGGCGGACTCGGCGCGGGTTCGCAACTGACTGACCACGAGGTCGCGGTCGACGACGCGGTCCTCGAGTTCGCTGTTCTGACGCCGCAACGCGGTTAGATCGCTCTGCGCGGTGGTCAGCAACCGCTGATGCGCTTCGTGCAACCCATGCGCCTGCGCCAGCTTCTCCTTGAGATCGCTGATGGTTTGGTTGAACTGTTCGGCGCTGCCGCTGAAAACCCCGCGAGCGGTGGAGAATTTTTCGCCCAGATCCCGGAGTTGCGTTTCCAGCGCTGCGATGCGGCTCTGCGCATTGGCGTAATGGACCCGCTCCTCGTCGAGCCGCACCAGCGCGTTCGCGCATTCGCTGCGGCTTTCATCCAAAGCTTTCACCGAAGCGCGCGAGGCCTGTTCGGCGATCTCCGAGCGCTCGTGCAACTGCGACATCTCCAGAAGTTTCTGCGCCACGAACTTGTTGGCGGAAGCCAGTTCCGCCTTGGTCGTGTCATGCTCCCGGCGGGCGACGGTTTCCTGGGCGTGTTTGCGCTCCAGTTCGGTGCGGGCCTCGGTCAAGCTCGAATTGAGTAGGGCGTTGTCGTCCTCAAGCCTGGCCAACTTCTCGTTCATTTGATGCAGAGCGGCCTGCAACTGCTTGTTTTCCGGGCGAAGTTTTTCGAGCTCGGAGACGGTTTGATGATAGGTCGCGGTCAGCCCACTCAGACGTTGCGAGGCGGCCTCGCGGGCGTCGCGTTCGAACTTCGCGACCGCCTCCGCCTTGGCCAGATGCGAGCGCGCCTCGGCGAGCTGTTCCAGCGCCTGATAGGAGCGCTCGAATACGGCGAGCAGATCCTCTTGCAGCGTGTTGAGGCTGGCGGCCTTGACGAGGATCGCGTCGTGGTCGCGGCGAATGTCCGCGCTATCGCGCGCGACCGCCAGCAGGCTCTGCTCCATCACGTTGGACTGGGGTGAAAGCTGCGGTTCTGACGGCAGATTGGATTGCGGATACTTCTGGTCGCCGCGGTGAATGACAGATAGGAAACGGTTACGGAATCCTGAAACGGCATCGTTGGTAACGCTCATACCAAGAACTCCCAACCCCTCGATTTTTCCAAATCATTTCTTACCTAATACGGGAAATCCACAGGGCCTAGGACATCGTATATTTTTGGTAAATATATCCCCATTAGGGTTTCTTTTGGCGGCCCCTGGCGCCTTGGAGCCTTAGGCCAGCCCTGCCGCGATCGCCGTTTGAGGTTGCCCTGAAAACCTCGACGTGCGAACCCGCCGACTTCACCAATCTCGTTGTCGGAGCCGGTCGTATGTCCGCATCTGCTGCGTCAGCCCCGGCTTCGGGGGATGGAGCGCGCGTAGCCCCGCAGGAGGAGGCGCGCGTCAACTTGCTCGTGCTTTGCTTGCTGGCCGTGGTCATTGGCCTGGCCACCGGCGTTGGCGCGGTCGCCTTGCGCGCCTTGATCGGCCTGATCCACAACCTCTGCTATTCCGGCAAGCTGAGCATCTTTTACGACGCCAACGTGCTGGAGGGCGTAAGCCGCTTCGGAGACTGGATCATTCTGTCGCCGATCCTCGGCGGTCTCGTCGTGGTGTTTCTGGTGCGGCGGTTCGCCCCGGAGGCTAAAGGCCACGGCGTGCCGGAGGTGATGGACGCCATCTTCTATCGCCGCGGCGACATTCGCGGGCTTGTCGCGGTCGTCAAGACGCTGGCTTCCGCGCTCTCGATCGGGACGGGCGCGGCGGTCGGGCGCGAAGGGCCGATCATACAGATCGGCTCGGCGCTCGGTTCGGCTTTTTCGCGGACGTTTAACCTCACCACCTCGCAGAAGATCACCATGGTCGCGGCCGGGGCCGGCGCCGGGATCGCCGCTACGTTCAATACACCGCTCGGCGGGGTGTTGTTCGCCCTGGAGATCCTGCTGCCGGAGGTGTCCAATCGCACGTTCCTGCCGGTGGTCTTGTCGACGGGCGCGGCGACGCTGCTCGGGCGGGTGCTGATCGGTCAGGACCCCGCCTTCATCGTACCGACCTTCGCCATGCCCTCGGCGCGCCAATTCAATTTCGAGCAGCCGGTCGCGTATATCGTGCTCGGCGCGCTTGTCGGCGTCAGCGCCTGGTTGTTCATCCGGGTTCTGGTGTTGATGGAGGACTATTTCCCGAAAATTCCCGGCGGCGCTTACGTGCAGAACATCATTGGGATGGGCATCGTCGGGGGGATGATGGTCGGTCTCGGCCACGTCTACGGCCACCACTACGTCGACGGCGTCGGCTACGGCGTCATTCAGACGATCCTCGACAATAGCATGACCGCCCCGGCGCTATTGGCGCTGCTGTTTGCCCTGAAGCTGATCGCGACGACGGTGAGCCTCGGGAGCGGCGCGTCCGGCGGCATTTTCTCGCCCTCGCTCTATCTTGGCGCGACGCTTGGGCGCCGCTTACGCAGTTGTGGTCGGCAAGTTCTTGCCCGGCGCGGGTCTGGCGGCGCCCTCGGCGGCAATCGTCGGCATGGCGGCGATGGTCGGAGCCGGGACCGGCGGCGTGATGACCGCCATCGTCATGGTGTTCGAGATGACCCGCGATTATGAGATCATCGTGCCGGTGATCGTCGCGGTCGCGGTCGCCGCCGGCGTGCGTCGGCTACTCATTCCGGAAACGATCTATACGATCAAGCTGCGTCATCGCGGCCACCGAATTCCCAAGGAGCGACATGTCAATCTGTATCTGGTCGCGCAGGCGCAGGATGTGATGGAGCGGCGCTTCGTTCGCGCTGAAGCCGGGGCGCCGTTGTCGGCCGCGCTCGCCAACGACGAGACCGATGATCTTATGCCGGTTGTGGTCGAGCGCGACGGTCGCCTGGTCGGGCTGGTGCAACCGCGCTCCGGCCTGTGGAGCCGCTATCGCGCCGACCCGAACGTGAAGGTCGAGGATTTCGCCGAGACGAACCTGGTCCTCGTGCGCGACACCGACCTGCTGAGCCGCGCGCTAGCTAGACTGAAGCGTCATCGCGCCGCGGCGGCGATCGTCTATTCCGGCAACGGCCGCCCGCACGCGCGAGACGTGGTCGGCGTCGTGACCAAGCGTGCGATTGCCGATACTGTGATCGACAATTTCGCGGATTGAGTAGGATCGTCGTAAGCTCGCCGAACGGCGCTCGCGAACAGGATATAGCGTTGATCCCAGACGGTCCAAAAATTGAACTCGAAACACCGCGACATGAAGTCGTCGAGGAGAAGACCGGCGACGGGCTCGATCAGACGAGCTTTTCCGAAGCGGTCGACGAAGTCGGCGTCAACTCGATGCTGGGCTATCGCCTCGAGCAGCAGGCGGCGCTGTCGAATTTCGGCATGCAGGCGTTGAAGTCCCACAGCATTGACGAATTGCTAACCAACGCCGCTGTCGTCGCCGCCGCGGGCATGCGCGCCAAACTCTCCAAGATCATGGAATATCGCGCCGCGCACAACGACCTTCTGATCCGCGCCGGCGTCGGCTGGCGCGAGGGGGTGGTGGGGAGTTCGACGCTCGGAGCGGACCTCGAATCGCCGGCGGGCTATGCGTTCAAAACCGGCTCTCCGGTGATTTCGAACCAGCTCGAGAACGAAGAGCGGTTTCGGACGCCGGGGATTCTGGCCGAGCACCGGGTGCGTCGGGCCATCAACGTGCTGATCGCAGGCGGAAGCGGGCCGTGGGGCGTGCTCGAGGTCGACAGCTCCAGCGCCGGCGGTTTTGAGGCGGCCGATCTCGCCTTCCTTCAGGGGCTGGCGAACTTCATCGGCGTGGCGCTCGACCGGCAGTTGGCGGAGGAGCGTCTGACCGAGGCGATCGCGTATCAGAAGGTGCTCGTGAAAGAGGCGAGCCACCGGGTGAAGAACAGTCTCGCCATGCTGTCCGGCTTGTTGAGAATGCAGGCGAGGGGCAACCCCAGCTCCGAAGCCGTCAAGGCGCTGGCCGATGCGGCGGACCGGATCATCGCCGTCGCCAAGACGCATGACCGGCTATGGCGGGACGCCGATGCGGAGACGACCGATCTCGGTCTGCTGGTGGCCGACATTTGCGAGGCGCTGCAACACCAATGGGGGCATATGGTGTTCCGCTGCTCGGTGACGCCGATGGAATATCCGGCCGATCGCGCGGCCTCATTTGCGCTGCTGCTGACCGAACTCGCGACCAACGCCGCCAAGCATGCCTATGGCCCGGGCGGCGGAACGGTTGCGGTCAGTCTTTCGCAGAGCGGGGAGACGCGGATCCTCGAAGTGCGCGATCAGGGCGTCGGCCTGCCTCTCGGACCGGATGTCCTCAAGGCGGGTCAGCAGACTTTGGGCATGCGGTTGATACAGACGTTGATCCAGAGCATCGATGGGACGCTGACGACGGCGAATGAGGGTGGGGCTGTGTTCCGCATCGAGTTTTAGGTAACCGGGGCAGAGCCCCGACGACGCCCCCTGTAGCCGCGGTCGCTGACCGCGTTCTTGGGGCTGGCGCCTGGATTTGCTAGATTTTTCCAAGTCGATCCACCGCGGTCGACGACCCATATGCGCTAACCTAGTCAAATTTCCTAAAATATTCAATAACTTGCCAGCATGTCATCCCCGCGAAAGCGGGGATCCAGGGGCCACACGACGTGCGCTTCAACGTGTTGGCCACACGACGTGCAGCAGCCCTGGATCCCCGCTTTCGCGGGGATGACATCAAGTCTTTGAAATAAATCGGCAATCTATAAGTTAGCGCCTATGGGTCGACGACCGCGGCTACATGGGCGCCCGGGGATCCGCCGCGGCTGCAATTTTTCGCACTCACCCCGCTAGCTCGATGCCCTCGTAGATTTCCTGGATCGGAAGGTCGATCCCGATCTCCGGCATTGCGAGTGCGTGCTCGGCGGTCAGGAATTCATAGCCCCATTCGCCGTCCTCGCGCCTGACGAAAACTTCCGCCGCCGCTAGGCTTTGATGCAGGACAACGTAGCGGCGAAGGGAGGCAAGCGCTTGTTTTGGCAGACGCCCTGGACGTGCTACTGGCTGCTCCAGGTCTGGCTCTTGTCCCCCTCAATCCGCCGTCGGCAATCGTCGCATCGTAAACTCGATGCGCCCGTCATCAAGCTCGCGCCAAAACTCGATTTCCGTGAGGTAGGCCGCTTTCGGATACCGGTCGAACAACTCGCGGGCTTTCACCCGCGCCTCGGCGCGCGGCAGCGTGAAACTCTCGCGGCGCCAGGCAGGGGAGCTCTCCGCGCGAGCGGCGCGCCGCTTCGCCACGCGTGCGGCGAGGTCTTGCGGACGCTTGTTCTCGAACGCCATACGCGCCTCCGGCCGCGCAACCATAGCTCATGATGGGTGGCGCGTGGAGTCGGTAATTTCCCCTCGGAGCGTCGGCCTCCAGGCCGACGGGGGCGCGCTGCAAGGCTGGCCTGCGTGAGACGTCAAGAAGGTCGGCGTGGACGCCGACCCTCCGCGGAGCGTCGGCCTCCAGGCCGACGGGGGCGCTCTGCAAGGCTGGCCGCGTGCTTCGAGGCGGTCGGCGTGGACGCCGACCCTCCGGTTGCGGCTTGGCCGATCTCTGCTTTAGACACCGCGTCATGCCAACCCTCACCACACCGCGCGCGCTGATCAAGGCCGGCCTCGGACCGACCGAGCGCGAACCGGAATGGCGCGCCGTCGCCGAGCGCTACGCCATCGCCATTCCCGCCCGCGCTCGCCGCGCTGATCAATCGCCACGATCCCGACGACCCGATCGCGCGCCAGGTTGTGCCCGACGTCCGCGAACTCGATCGACGCCCGGAAGAGCACAGCGATCCGATCGGCGACGACCTCAAGAGCCCGACCCCCGGCCTGGTGCACCGCTATCCCGACCGGGTGCTGATAAAGCTCGCCTCGGTTTGCGCGGTCTATTGCCGGTTCTGCTTCCGGCGCGAGAGCGTGGGCGGCGGCGCACCGCTCGATGCTGAAGCCTTCGCCGCCGCGATAGACTATATTCGCGCTCGGCCAGATATCTGGGAGGTTGTGCTCACCGGCGGCGACCCGCTCGTGTTGTCGGCGCGCCGCCTCGCCGAGGTCACGCGCGCGCTGGCGGCGATCCCGCATGTGAAAATCCTGCGCTGGCACACGCGACTGCCCGTCGCCGCGCCAGAGCGCGTTACCGAAGCGCTCGCGGCGGCGCTGGCGTCAGGACACGACAAGACGGTCTACGTCGCGCTGCACGCCAACCACCCGCGCGAGTTGACGCCGGAAGCCGTGGCCGCCTGCCGCCGCTTGATCAAGGCGGGCTGCACGATGGTGAGCCAAAGCGTATTGCTGAAAGGCGTCAACGACCGCGTCGAGACGTTGGAGGCGCTTATGCGAGGCTTCGTCGAAGCGCGCATAAAACCTTACTATCTCCACCACCCCGATCTCGCGCCGGGCACTTCGCATCTGCGGGTCACGGTCGCCGAGGGTCAGGCGCTGATGCGGGCGCTGCGCCGGCGCGTTTCAGGCCTGGCGATGCCGACCTACGTGCTCGACCTTCCTGACGCGCGCGGAAAAATCCCGATTGGCCCGGCGTATCTTGAAGGCGACGGACCCGACTACGTCCTCACCGACGCGATCGGCGGGACTTATTCCGACTTGTGCTGATCAGCGCCGGCGCTGGCGGAGGACGGCTGCAAAGCCTTGGTCATCGCCTCCTGCATGGCGGGGTCGGGCGCGCCGAAGAACGCCGGCGACTCGTCCTTGCCGCCGAGCGCGCCGAACGCCCGGGTCCCGTCCGCGTCGAACAGCACTGCGAAGCGATGCCCGGCGCAATCCTCGGGCTTGCAGACGTAGGATAGCTTGTACGGCTTGCCCTCGATGGTCACCGCTATCAACTCGCCCGCGGCGCCGTCGAAATTGCGCATGAAGTGCAGCAACCAATCCGGCGTCGGCTCCACGCCCTTGACCAGTTTGTCCCAGGACATGTGGAATTTCGCCAGTCGCAGCGCGTCGAACAGGAACGTCTGCTCCTCCGCGCGGGCCGCGCCCGCGACCAGCGCGGCAACGACGAGAACGGTCATGCGCATCGTGAAAACCTCAACTCAGAAAGCCCGGAACGTGATCAGCGTGCGGGTGTCGGCGATGCCGGGAATCGGGTGCACCTTCTCGCCTACGAAATGGCCGATGTCCACGTCGCTTTCGACGTAGAATTTGGCGAGAATGTCGAAATCCCCAGCGATCGAGTAGATTTCGGAGGCGATTTCCGCCTCCGCCAGCGCGTTTGCGACTTGATAGGTGCGCCCGAGCTGGCATTTGATCTGAACGAAAAAGGTCTGCATCCGCCGCTCGCCCCAGAGGCTCAGTTGCTCGCGCCCTTGGCCAGCACTTCCACGTCGCGATCGATACCCGATTGCACGGTAAATGTCGCCTGGTAGGTTTTGGCGTCGTGCCGCGCGACCACCACATATTCGCCCTCCGCCAGCACCAGCGAGGGGAAAGCGCCGGCGAGCTCGCGCACGATGTCGCCGCCCGGCGTCAGCACGGTGAAGGTCGAATTGGCGAGCGCGCCGCCGCCGAGCGAATTGACCAGCTTGATCGTCAGCGTGGCGACGCGGTGGCGCAACGTCACGTCGACGATCTTGCCGGTCGCGACATGCACGTCGCCTGCGGAGATCGAGTTGGTGGGGATCGCCGAGCCTCTGTTCTGTCCGAGCGAGCCGATGCCGACGGTGTCGAGAAACGTCGAGGCGATGTGATAGTTGCCCTCGGGCACGCCGATCACCTCGTTTTCGTGCGCCTTGGCGTAGACCAGCCGCGCGGTCGCATTGTTGCGCTCGGGAACGTAGATGGCGAGCGCGATCTCGGTCGGGTCGATCGGTTTGTCGCCGGCGCCGGTGCAATGGATGCGCAGCGCGCCGGCCGACAGCGTCAGGGTCTGGCTCAGCGCTTCGGCGCCGATCGTCACAGATTTCGTCGCGCTGGCGAGGCCGAAGGCGACATGCACGACATAATCGCCCGGAGGGAATGGAAAGGGTAGGGCGGGCGATGGCGAATTCGACGATCAGCCGATGCATCCCGTCCGGAATCGGGAGTCGACTTGAAGACGCGCCAGCGCACGCCGGCTTCGAGCGGCGGACCCGCGCCCAGCGCCGCCGCGAGGCTGAGGGCGCCTTGCGCGCTGTCGGCGTCTTCCGCTGCCGCGGGCGGGGCGAGGGCGAGCGCCAGGCCAGTGATGAATGTGCGTCGATGCATCGCGGGGTGCTCTAGCGGGAGTTCGCGGCGAAGCAAGGGCGGGTTTGGCGGCTGGGCCAACAGGATAGGGCAGATTCCCTCCAGAGCGGGCTTGTAGCCGCGTCCCCAGATCTAAAGCATGCACACATCTGGGGGACGCGGGTGAAACACAACGCCACGACCCCCCGATCTCCAGATCGCGGTTTCCCCGTGATCGACGCTTCCCCGGCAACGCGCGATCTCACCACCACCGCGATCTGTAGATCGCGGCTACAGGCGCGCGCTGCGTGCGGCTAGGCGGGCTGCCGGCGGATCGGGCTTCCGCCTTGCGCTGGGTTTACAGGGGCGGGAAATCCCGTCAGGGAATCGCGGACCTCCGAGGAGATGCTTTTGACCGACGCGCTTGCCCTGCTTTCCCGCCGCCGATCCGTGGGACCGGCCTTCCTGACCGGCCCTGGCCCCGATGCATCCGAACTCGAAACGCTGCTGAAACTGGCCTCGCGCGTCCCCGACCACGGCAAGCTCGCGCCGTGGCGTTTCATCGTCTTCCAGGGCGAGGGCGCCGAAAGGGCCGGGCGTCTCGCGCTCGACGTGAAGCTCGAAGACAACCCATCCCTTGATGAAGCCGGCCCGGCAGGCCGAACTCTCGCGCTTCTCGCGCTCGCCGCTGGTGATCGGCGTCGTCTCGCGCGCGGCGCCGCACGTGAAAATTCCGGAATGGGAGCAGGTGCTGTCGGCCGGCGCATCGGCGATGGCGCTTGGAAGTCGCGGCGACGGCGCTCGGCTTCGCCTCGACCTGGCTCACGGAATGGTGCGCCTACGACGCGCGCTTCCGCGAGCGGATCGGGCTCGGCGCGCACGAGCGGATCGCCGGCTTCGTGCATATCGGGCGCGCCGAAGAGCCCGCCGGAGGATCGGCCGCGGCCAGCGCTCGCCGAGATCGTCACCTATTTCTGAACCGGTAAGGCCTACGATGTTTTATGAGACGCGCGCGCGCGACAAGACGATCCTTCCGCACGATCCGTTCAAGGCGATCATCGCGCCACGCCCGATAGGCTGGATTTCGACGCGCGCCGAAGGACGGCCGCGATCAACCTCGCGCCCTACAGCTTCTTCAACGCCCTCGCCTCGATGGAGGCGCCGATCGTCGGTTTCTCCAGCGAAGGGTTCAAGGATTCGGCGGCCTTCGCCGAGGAGAGCGGCGAGTTTGTTTTCAATCTGGCCTCGCACGACCTGATGAAACAGATGAGCGAGACCTCGGCGCCGTTGCCGCAGGGGAGTCAACGAATTCGAGCACGCCGGCCTCACGATGGCGCCATGCCGGCTGGTCGCCGCGCCGCGGGTCGCCGAGGCGCATGCGAGCCTCGAATGCAAGGTCACGCAGGTGCTGCGGCTGAAGAGACATACGGGCGCGCGATCTCGACAATTATCTGGTGCTCGGCGAGGTCGTCGCGTTCCATCTCGACGATGCAGCTGATTCGCGACGGTCGTTTCGACACGGCGCGGGCAAGGCCGCTGGCGCGCTGCGGTTATCAGGATTATGCGGTGGTTGATGAGCTGATCGCGCTGCCGCGGCCCGCGGGCGGTGGGGATTTGGCGGGGCGACCGTAGGTTGGTATCTCGCGAAGTCGGCGATCTAACTAACGCGCCCCCGTCATTGCGAGCGAAGCGAAGCAATCCAGCCTCTCCGCGACGACTTGGTTGGGCGCGATCACGCGTTACGGCCGGCGCTTGCTCGGCGGCGGCGCCTGACGGCGGCGGCGCTGGATTGCTTCGCTTCGCTCGCAATGACGGAAAGCGCGAAGATAGGAACAGCAAACATAGCAAAATGCCCGAGACAAGCTCGGGCATCGCGACGAAGAGCGGGTTAGCGCGAACCTCAGTTCAGATTGTAGCGCACGCCGAGGCTCACGCTTTGACGGGCGTTGTTCATGCCGCCGGTCAGATTGAGCGTCGTGAAGTGATAGCCCAAGTCGAGCGTGGCGGACTGGCTGATCTTGATTCCAAGACCCGCTGCAACCGAAGCCGCGAACGAATATTGCGTGGCGCTGATATTGCGGTACCAGTTCGCCGGGCCAACCGGTTGCGGCACGCCAGTCTGCGGCGGAGGCTTCGGTAGGTTGCCGTAGATAGCATTGCCCTCTCGATCCAAGCCGTTTGTGAGGACCGCCCAATTGCCCGGCGCGCTGCCGTTGACTTGCGGCCCGGTATAGGTTGCGCCCGTATCGGTCTGGTTGAAGTTGAGCGAGCCCGGAGATCGTGTTGACGTTGATACCGCCGCCCACGCCGACATAAGGACTGAAGATTCCAAAGTGCCCGAGGTCGAAGTAGCCCATGACCAGTCCGGTATTGTTGTACTGATGCACGTTCAGCACGCCGTTGCAGGTCGTATAGTCGTATTGATAGCCGAACGGGACTGACGTCTGAGTGTATGTGGTCGTCGATACGCCATTGACGGTTGTGGTTTGCGGGTTTGTATACGAATAATTCGACACCGCGTTGGCGACCTCTGGACAATACACTTGCTGATGGATCGACGCACCCGGACCTTGCGAGAACTGCCAGTCGGCTTCCACGCGGAAGAAATCGTTGACGCGATAGCCGAACCCAAGTCCAAAATCGGCGCTAAACGTCGAATGATCGTCGCCGCGGATAACCGGGACTGTCGAGGCTGCGCTGCCGATCGGCTGATTTCCGATAGACGGAAACAACCCGGAGCCTACTGCGTCGATGGTCGGCTGCGTCGTCTGGCCGTAGCCGACGTCGCCGCGAATGTACCAGTTGGTTCCGAGTTCGTTGGTCTCCACCATCGGCGCCTCGTCGGCCGGCGGTCCCAGCAGGTCCGCGGCGAACAGCGGCGAGGTCGCCAAGCACACGCCCGCTAATGCAGCGGCGGCAATCAGTCTCATCGGTCCAATCCCCGTCCCGGCGGTTCGAAGCGACATGACGAACCGGTAAACAGGAAGATGGCTAGCAATACTTAATTTGAGTTTAACCCTAACGAACTGATACCGAATTGTCTTGAGAGGCAAGTGTTGGTCGATAGTAACGCTTCGTTAAGGAGCCTTGTCATTCCCGCGAACGCGGGAATCCAGGGGGTCACGACGCGAGCGTAGTGTCTCTCGACGCCGCCGTGGGACGATGGAAGCGGTCAGCCCTACGACCCCTGGAGTCCCGCTTTCGCGGGAATGACACAAACGTCAACGAAACTCGACTGCGCGATGAACCTGCGCAGCGAGTCCGCGAAGCGTTGCCTGAGCGGCGTCGCCTTGGGTTTTCGTCGCGCCGGCGCCGCGACGCCCTCGGGCAAGCCCCATTCCGGCCAGGGCGACGCAGAGAACCAATCCGCGTAGTTCCGCGCGAAGCGCCCCTCGCCGCGCCAACCCAGATACTGCCAGGGTTTCGGTTGATTGACGAAATGCAGCACGATCGGCGCGATTTCCGCCTCCAGCCCGGTCAGCAGAAAATCGCCCATGAAATTGTAGCGCGGGCTGAGCGGCGCGAAATCGCCTTTGATCAGCGAATTGAGCGCGTCCTGCTCCATGAAGGGAAAGCGTTCGGGCGTCTCGCGCAAAGCGCGCGCGGCTTTCTCGGACCAGCCTGCCGCGCGCCAGGCGGCGCGATCCACCGTCATCAGCCCCGCGTTGAAATAGGGCGTATCGAGCGCCAATCCCAGCGCGCGGCGATAGCCTTGAAACTCCCGCGCGAGCGGGCCGCCCTTGTGATCCATCAGGAAGATCATGTCATAGGCCGCCGCCAGCGCGCGGCCGCGGAGATCGATCTCAGTCAGCCGCGCGAGGCCTGGTCGCGCGATCAGCATGTCCGCATCAATCGAGACGTAGCGTTCGTAAGTCTCGGGCAAGACGCGGTCGAGAAACAGGCGGCGAAACACGGCGCGGGAAAACCGACCCTTCGGCGCAAGGCCTGCATCGAGCGCGGCGAAGTCGAGCGTCAGCAGATGGATGCGCCGCTTCAGTGAAGGCTCCAGCGCATCAAAGCCGGGCGCGACGTCCGCGGCCTCACAAACAATAAAGATGTCGAACGCGTCCGCGTCGCCGGCTTCGACGAGCGAGGCGATGGTCCGCACCGCCGGACGAAAGAACGAAAGGTCCGGTGTGAAACAGAGAGCGGTTTTCTTGAAGCCGGCGCTGCTCAAAGGGCAGGGCCTTGGAGTGAACCGCGCGACCCGCATCGAGCGCTTCCCCTCCCCCCTTGTGGGGGAGGGCTAGGGAGGGGGGGCGGTCCGGCTTGGCCGTCTCCAACCAGAGAGCGCGCCTCTCGCGGGCGCCCCCCACCCCGGTCCTCCCCCACAAGGGGGGAGGGGGGACTGCGGCGGTCGTGCGCCCCGCGGCCAAACAAGAAACCGTCTCCGCTCAATGCGCGGGCTCCGGCAGGCTCGGCCGCGAGCTCCCGATAATATCCAACCACGCGATCGCGCCACAAACGCCGCGACTCCATGTGCTCGACCCCGGGCAGCCGCGTCGGCAGCGCCAGCGCCTTGACCAGATCGTCGACTTCGCGCCGCGCCGACAATTGCGACGTCGTCAACGAGCCGTTGATCGCGCCTTCCTCGATCGGATCCAGCGCGGTGAGCCCGATCGGGAACAGCTCGCGGAAAATCACGCGGTCATGCAGCCCGTCGGCGGTGCGGAAGCCGAGCTCGCGCGAGAGCCGGCCGAGGCTAACGGCAATCTGCTTGGCGTTGTTGGTGGTGAGCGAGGCCATGCGGTTGCGCACCATCACCCAATCAATCACGCCATTGTCGACGATGCGGCGCTTGCGCCGGGCCTGCAGCACGAGATCGGCATAGTGCGCGACCGCGCCGCGGCGGTCGCGATCGTGGTGGACGCGAGAGAACACATCGACGTCGATGTAGCTGTCGTTGAGCGGCGAGACCAAAGTGTCCGCCAGCGAATGCGCAAGCCGCATCAGATAAGAATCGCTCGCCGGGGTGTCGATGATGACGAACTCATAGTCATGCTCGACGTCGCTGATCGCCTGCGCGAAGGCGGCAAACTCCTCCGCCTCGTTGGCCTGCACGTCGTTGCTCTCGCCGCGCCCCATCGCGCAATGATGCGGCAGCTCGATCGGCCAACTCGCATGGCGCGACCACGAGGCGCGGTTCTCGAAGAAGCGCGACAATGTCTGCTGGCGCGTATCGAGATCGATGCAGGCGACCTTGTGCCCCGATTTCAACAGCGCGACGGCGATGTGGATCGACAGCGTCGACTTGCCGGCGCCGCCCTTCTCGTTGCCGACCACAACGACGTGGGCGCTGCGAAGTTCGGGATTGTCGTTCTCGAAATCCATGCCGCTGCGAATCAATATTTTGGGGAGGGTCAAGACATAGAGGGTTTGCTGGCGCCGCACAATCCAAATGCTTTTCGCCGAGATGCGTTTGTCTGACTTCAACCCGGCTCTGCATGGCCGATAATGCGTGAGATATCAGGGAACTCCGCGCGCGCGGCGCGTTCGATCGCGTCGACTTCCAAATGCGCCGCCGCCACCGTCGCCTCGCGATCGACGCGGCAGTGAAATACGCCGAGAAATCCGCCGCCGGCCGCTCTGAGGCGAACGTCGTGCACATCGCGCAACAGTTTCATATCCTTGGCGTGGCGCGTGAGGCATTCGGCGAGCGCGGCGGTCAGCGCGGGATCGGCGTCGCGCCCGGCGAGCTCGCGCGTCTCCATCGGCTCGATATGGGTCTCGACCTCGACGCCGCCGCCGAATTCCTCGTCGATCGCCAGTTCGAGCCGTGTCGCTACGTCATGCGCGTCGCCAATCCGCATCCGGCCGTCGACCTCGAGGTCAAGCGACACCGATGTCTGTTCGCCGACCCGCTGGATCGTCACATGATGCACGAACAGACGCCGCCGCGCCGCGATCAGCAACACCCGTTCGAGCACGGTCTCGTCGTCGAGCGCGACCGGATTGGCGGAGATGGTCAGCGCGCAGCCGCGGCCAGCGGGCGGCGAGCAGGGCTTCCGCGCGCTGCTTGATCTCGGCGACGCGCTCCAGCGGCAGCGTGCGCGAGACGAGCAGGCCGAGCTCGCCGACGGCGCCGCCGCCGCTGCGCCGCAGCCGAAGGAAGTCCACCGCCTCGACGCCGCGCACTTCGCCGAGCGCGTCGCGCACATCGCCGGCAAGCCCTTGCGGCGCCGCATCGACCAGCGCGTCGATCGTGCGTCGGCCGAGACGGAAGCCGGCCACCGCGATGAACAGGGCGACCGCGATCGCCGCGAGCGCATCGCCGGAGACGAAGCCGAGGCGGGCGGCGAACAATCCGGCAAGCACGAAGGCGGAGCCGACGAGATCGCTGGAATAGTGCAGGGCGTCGGCTTCGAGCGCCTCGCTGCCGGTTTCCCGGGCGACGCGCATCAGCGCGCGCCAGCGGAACGCGTCGACGGCGATCGAGGCGATGATGGCGGCGAAGGCGAGCGCATTGGCGTGGACGGCGGCGTTGTCGGACAGGCGCAGGAACGCCTGGTAGGCGACGCCGCAGGCGAGCACGAGGAGAAAGCCGGTCTGCGCCAGCGCGGCGACCGCCTCGACCTTGGCGTGCCCGAACGGGTGGCCTTCGTCGGCAGGCTTGTCGGCGACCGCGCACGGCGAAATAGGTGAGCGTCGAGAAGGCGATGTCGAGCGCGTTGTGGGCGCCTTCGGAGATCAGGGCGAGCGAGCCCGAGAGCCCGCCGGCGACCAGTTTCAACGTGGCGAGCCCGGCGCTGGCGGCGATCGACAGGGCGGCCGCTCGGCGTTTGGCGCTAGCGGCGCCGGAATTTTCCGTGGTCATCCGTCATAGCCCTGCCGCGCCGGGCCCCTTATAAGCGGGCGCGAGGATGCGCAAAACCCTGGGAGAACCGCCTATGCGTTACCTGCACACAATGATCCGCGTTACCGATCTCGACGCCTCGCTGGCGTTCTGGGTCGGCAAGATGGGCCTCGTCGAAACGCGCCGGGTTGTTAACGAAAAGGGCCGCTACACCCTGGTGTTCCTGGCGGCGTCGGAGGACGAGGACGCCGGGCGCAAGAACAAGGCGCCGTTGGTCGAGCTTACTTACAATTGGGATCCGGAGGTCTACACCGGCGGCCGCAATTTCGGCCATCTCGCCTACGAGGTCGACGACATCTACGAGTTCTGCGCGAAACTTCGCGACGCGGGCGTCGTCATCAATCGCCCGCCACGCGACGGCAACATGGCCTTCGTGCGTTCGCCCGACAATATCTCGATTGAATTGCTGCAAAAAGGCGAGGCGAAGCCGGCCGCGGAGCCGTGGAAGTCGATGGCGAATACCGGAGTCTGGTGAAATTAACGCAGCGTAAGGTTCGGCGCTCGGGTTGACGGGCCGGGCTCCGACCGATTAGGGAGGCCTAGAGGTCGCGAGACCCCAAGGTCGCCGCAATAGCTCAGCTGGTAGAGCACGTCATTCGTAATGACGGGGTCAGGGGTTCGAAATCCCTTTTGCGGCACCAAATAAATTGATAGCTTATGGGGTTCTTAACAATTGGTTCTCAAGCGAGCCTCCTCGCGAGTGACCATGTTGTGACCAGCTAACCGGGACATCCCGTGACAATTCGTGCGGGCGCTGAAACCGCTTCGTGCAACTTCGATAGCTTAGGGGGAAGCGGCAAGACAGCGCCTTCTCACCATTGTCCCGTATCGGCGGGCGCTTGTGCGCATACCGGGTGCGCCGCATGGCGGCCGACATTCGCTTCACCGCGCCAATCGGCGTCGTTGACGCGCAATCTCAAGGCTCGATAAAACAAAGACCACGCCTTTTGACGATATGTCGCAACCGTGCTTCGAACTCATCTTGGCGCTGAACCCGTATGCCCGTCCTCAAAACCGTCGTTGAAGAGATCGCCGCGGAAATGCGCGGCAGGCCGGATCGGGGCGAAGTCGCCTCCTATATCCCCGAACTGGCGCGTGTCGGCCCCGACGCGTTTGGATTGGCGGTGATTGACGCAGACGGCGAGGTTGCGCTCGGGGGCGAAGCGGAGACCGCGTTCTCGATCCAGAGCGTCTCGAAAGTCTTCACCTTCACGCTCGCGCTCGGAATGGTCGGCGAGCGGCTGTGGAAGCGGGTCGGGCGGGAGCCCTCGGGCAGCCCTTTCAATTCGATTGTCCAACTCGAGCGCGAACGCGGCATTCCGCGCAACCCTTTCATCAACGCCGGCGCGATCGCCGTCACCGACGTCATCCTCTCCGGTCACCAGCCGCGCGAGGCGCTCGGTGAGATCCTGCGCTTTTTCAGATTTCTGGCTGATGACGCAGACATCCACATCGACAAGGCGGTCGCCGCCTCGGAGCAGCGCACGGGTTTTCGTAACGTTGCGCTTGCCAACTACATGAAGTCCTTTGGCGTCCTCGACAATCCCGTAGAGCACTCTCTCGGCGTCTACTTCCACCATTGCGCCATCGCGATGTCATGCCGACAATTGGCGATGGCGGGGCGCTTTCTCGCCCATGGCGGCCGCAACCCGTCGACCGGCATGTCTGTTGTGCCGCCGGGACGGGCGCGCCGTATCAACGCGGTGATGCTGACTTGTGGCCATTACGACGGCTCCGGAGAATTCGCCTACCGCGTCGGCTTGCCGGGCAAGAGTGGCGTCGGCGGCGGCATTCTGGCGATCGCACCCGGCAAGGCGTCCATCGCGGCGTGGTCGCCGGGGCTCGACGCCTCGGGAAATTCGCATCTTGGCCGCATTGCGCTCGAGACACTGACAAAGCGGATGGGTTGGTCGATCTTCGGCCCTTGAGCGGCGGCCGAACCGCAAGGCCCTTCGCCAATGGTCCGCCGCCGAGTTCCCGCCGCAGAGCCTGTGAATTGGCGCGTTTATTGCGGTGACGTCTTTCGCGCGCAGGGCGCCCGGATTTGCTCCCTCCCGCCGGCGCGAATTCGACGCGACAAACAGCGGGAGGCCACTTTCATGGCGGGCAAAATCAGACGGCTGCTGGTCGCCAATCGAAGCGAAATCGCGATCCGCGTGTTTCGCGCGGCGGCGGAACTGGGCATCCGCACCGTCGCGATCTACGCCGAGGAGGACAAGCTCTCGCTGCATCGCTTCAAGGCGGACGAGGCCTATCAGGTCGGGCGCGGCGCGGCGGGCGACCTCAAGCTCGGGCCGCTCGAGGCCTATCTCTCCGATCCCCGAGGTCATCCGCGTCGCCCTGGCGGCGAAGGTCGACGCCATCCATCCCGGGCTACGGCTTTCTTGTCGGAAAGCCCGGAATTCGCCGACGCCTGCGCGGCCAACGGCATCATCTTCATCGGCCCGAGCCCGAAGACCATGCGCACGCTCGGCAACAAGGTCGCGGCGCGCAATCTCGCGCATTTCGGTCGGCGTGCCGGTGATGCCGGCGACCGAGCCGCTTCCCGACGACGAGGCCGAGATCAAGCGGCTCGCCGCAGGCGTCGGCTATCCCGTGATGCTGAAGGCCTCCTGGGGCGGCGGCGGGCGCGGCATGCGGCCGATCGAGCGCGAGGACAAGCTGATCGACGCGGTGCGCTCGGCCAAGCGCGAGGCGATGTCGGCCTTCGGCAAGGACGAGGTCTATCTGGAAAAGCTGGTGCGCCGCGCCCGCCATGTCGAGGTGCAATTGCTCGGCGACACGCACGGCAATCTGCGTGCATCTGTTCGAGCGCGACTGCTCGATCCAGCGCCGCAACCAGAAGGTCATCGAGCGCGCGCCGGCGCCCTTCCTGGCGCCGGAGACGCGCGCCGCGATGTGCGAGGCGGCGCTGAGGATCGGCGACGCCACCAACTATGTCGGCGCCGGCACGGTCGAGTTCCTGATGGACGCCGACACCGGCGCGTTCTATTTCATCGAGGTCAATCCGCGCATCCAGGTCGAGCACACCGTCACCGAACTGGTGACCGGGCTCGACATCGTCAAGGCGCAGATCAAGATCCTCGAAGGCGGCAGGCTCGGCCATGTCGACGGAGACCGGCATTCCGCCGCAGGACGAGATCCGCCTCAACGGCCACGCCCTGCAATGCCGCATCACCACCGAAAATCCCGAAAACAATTTCATTCCCGATTACGGCCGCATCACCGCCTATCGCGGCGCGTTCGGCTTCGGCATCCGCGTCGACGGCGGCACCGCCTATTCCGGCGCCGTCGTCACGCGCTATCTACGATCCGCTGCTGGAGAAAGTGACCGCCTGGGCGCCGACGCGCGAAGGAGGCCATCGCGCGCATGGATCGCGCGCTGCGCGAATACCGCATCCGCGGCGTCGCCACCAATCTCGCCTTCCTCGAAGCGGTGCTCAACCATCCGAAATTCCGCGACGAGAGCTACACCACCCGCTTCATCGACGAGACGCCGGAGCTGTTCGCCGCACGCAAGCGCAAGGACCGCGCGACCAAGCTGCTGACCTATATCGCCGACGTCACCGTCAACGGCCATCCGGAAACGCGCGGGCGGGCGAAGCCGGCCGCGCGACCTGCGCACGCCCGAGCCGCCCGCGCTTCGACAAGCCCGCCGTCGAGGGAACCGCGCAGATGCTCGAACGGCTGGGCCCGAAGGGCTTCGCCGAGTGGATGAAGGCGCAGAAGCGCGGTGCTCGTCACCGACACCACCATGCGCGACGCGCACCAGTCGCTGCTCGCCACGCGCATGCGCACCTACGACATCGCGCGCGCCGCGCCGGCCTACGCGGACGGGCTGCCGCAACTGTTCTCGCTCGAATGCTGGGGCGGCGCGACCTTCGACGTCGCCATGCGCTTTCTCAACGAGGACCCGTGGGAGCGGCTGGCGCTGGTGCGCGAGAAGGCGCCCAACATCCTGACGCAGATGCTGCTGCGCGGCGCCAATGGCGTCGGCTACACCAATTATCCCGACAATGTCGTGCGCTTCTTCGTCCAGCGCGCGGCGCGCGGCGGCATGGACCTGTTCCGCATCTTCGATTGCCTGAACTGGGTCGAGAACATGCGCGTCGCGATCGACGCGGTGGTCGAGGAAGGCAAGCTGGCCGAGGGCGCGATCTGCTACACCGGCGATATCCTCGACCCGGCGCGCGCCAAATATTCGCTGCAATATTATGTCGATCTGGCCAAGGAGCTGGAGAGGGCCGGCTGCCATATCCTGGGCATCAAGGACATGGCCGGGCTGCTGAAGCCGGCCGCCGCGCGCGTGCTGGTCAAGGCGCTGAAGGAAGAGGTCGGCCTGCCGATCCATCTCCACACGCACGACACCTCGGGCATGTCGGCCGCGACGGTGCTCGCCGCCGTGGACGCCGGGCGTCGACGCGGTCGATGCGGCGATGGATGCGATGTCGGGCACGACCTCGCAGCCCTGCCTCGGCTCGATCGTCGAGGCGCTGCGCCACGGCGCGCGCGACACCGGCCTCGATCCCGACGCCATCCGCCGACTCAGCTTCTACTGGGAGGCGGTGCGCCGCCAATACGCGGCCTTCGAGAGCGACCTCAAGTCCGGCGCGTCGGAAGTCTATCTGCACGAAATGCCGGGCGGGCAGTTCACCAACCTCAAGGAGCAGGCGCGCTCGCTCGGGCTCGAAGCGCGCTGGCACGAGGTCGCCAAGACCTATCGCGCCGTCAACGACATGTTCGGCGACATCGTCAAGGTGACGCCCTCCTCCAAGGTCGTCGGCGACATGGCGCTGATGATGGTGTCGCAGGGCCTGACGCGCGGCCGACGTGCTCGATCCCGAGAACGACATCGCCTTCCCGGCCTCGGTGGTGGAGATGCTGCGCGGCGAACTCGGCCAGCCGCCGGGCGGCTGGCCCGACGGCCTTGCAGAGCAAGGTGCTGAAGGGCGAGACGCCGATCACCGAGCGCCCCGGCGCGCTGCTGCCGCGCCGCCGACCTCGCCGCCGAACTCGCCAAGGCCGAGAAGGCCTGCGGCGCGCAAGCTCGACGACGACGAGCTCGCCGTCCTATCTGATGTATCCGAAGGTCTTCACCGAATTTCAGCGCGGCGGATCGCAAATACGGGCCGGTCTCGGTGCTGCCGACGCCGGTGTTCTTCTACGGCATGGCGCTCGAGGAGGAGAGCACCATCGAGATCGAGCCCGGCAAGGCGCTGGTGGTGCGGCTGACCGCCGTCGGCGAGACCGACGAGGAAGGCCAGGTGCCGCGTCTTCTTCGAGCTGAACGGCCAGCCGCGCGTCATCAAGGTGCCCAACCGTTCGGCGGTGGCGACGCGGCCGGCGCGCCGCAAGGCCGAGGAGGGCAACGCCAACCATGTCGCCGCGCCGATGCCGGGCTCGATCTCGTCGCTCGCCGTCAAGGCCGGCCAGGAGGTCAAGACCGGCGACATCTTGCTGTCGATCGAGGCGATGAAGATGGAGACGACGATCTCCGCCCCGCGCGACGGCAAGGTGCTGGAGCTGTTGATCGGGCCCGGGCAGCCCGTGGACGCCAAGGATTTGCTGGCGGTGATCGGCTAGAGGGACGCTAAGATGAGGACGAGCATATCTGCGGCGGCGGCGGCGAAGCTGATCCCCGACGGCGCCAGCGTGATGATCGGCGGCTTCATGGGCGTGGGCTCGCCGCATCGGATCATCGCGGCGCTCGTCGCGCGGGGGGCGAAGAACCTCACAATCATCGCCAACGACACCGCCCGCCCCGGCGTCGCCATCGGCAAGCTGGTCTCGGCCGGATGCCTCGCCAAGGCGATCGTCTCGCATATCGGCACCAATCCCGAGACGCAGCGCCTCATGCTCGACGGCAAACTGGAGGTCGATCTGGTGCCGCAGGGCACGCTCGCCGAGCGCATCCGCGCGGGCGGCTCCGGCCTCGGCGGCGTCCTCACCGCCACGGGCCTCGGCACGCTCGCGGGCGAGGGGGCGCAGGTGGTGCGGGTCGGCGAGCGGGATTATCTGGTGGCGCCGGCGCTCAGGGCGGATTTCGCGATTGTGGCGGCGCGCAGCGCCGATTACTGGGGCAATCTCGTCTATTCGCTGACCGCGCGCAATTTCAACCCGCTGATGGCGATGGCGGCCGACACGGTGATTGCGGAGAGCAACGAGACGGTGCCGCTCGGCGTGCTGGCCCCGGACGCCATCCACACGCCGGGCATCCTGATCGACCATTTGATTGAACGCCCGCCGCTGCCCTAGGAGATTTGCGAACGGATTGAATCACGTACGCCATCCTGTCATCCGCGCGAACGCGGGGATCCAGAAGCTACACGACGTGCGCTTCAACGTGTTGACTGCACGACGTACGGCAGCCCCTGGATCCCCGCTTTCGCGGGGATGACAACAAAGGTTTCAACTTGATCGGAAACCGCTCGAGGAGATTTGGATGGACGCCAGGGAACTGATTGCGCGGCGCGTCGCCCTCGAACTCAGGGACAACACGCTGGTCAACCTCGGCATCGGCCTGCCGACGCTGGTGGCCAAATATGTGCCGGCGGGCATGCGCGTTTATTTTCAGTCGGAGAACGGCATCATCGGCTTCGGCGCGCGTCCGCCGGAAGGCATGGAGGACGTCAACCTGACCGACGCCGGCGGCGCCTATGTCTCGGCCTTGCCGGGAGCGGTGTCTTTCAATTCCGCGATGTCGTTCGCGCTCATTCGCGGCGGCCATCTCGACATGACCGTGCTCGGCGGCCTGCAGATCGACAGCCAGGGTCGCCTCGGCAATTGGATGATCCCCGGCCAGCTCGTGCCGGGCATGGGCGGCGCGATGGATCTGGTGAGCGGCGCGCGGCGGGTGATCGTAGCGATGAACCACACGCAGAAAGGCGCGCCCAAAATCGTCGAAAGCCTGACCTTGCCGGCTACCTCGGTGCGCCCCGTGTCGCTGATCGTCACCGAGATGGCGGTGATCGAGCCGAGCGCGGAAGGCTTGTTGTTGCGCGAGACCGCGCCGGGTGTCAGCGTGGCAGCAGGTCTGCGCGGCGACGGCGGCTCAGTTGATCGTGACAGACGCCGTGCGCGAGATGAGTCTCGGCTAGTGGACGGCTAGAAAAGAGCGCGCCCCTGGGACACATCGCACGGTCCGCGCCGCCTCATCAACCGAGGGTAGGCTCTCACTTCGCGGCGCTACGCGACAAGGTCGATCAGCCGGCACTGGTCTGCTCATTACATCGCCTTCCAATCGCCGAGGCTCTCGAAGGCCTGGGAGGCCGCGATCAACACGTTGTCCTGGAGCTTGCGGCCGGTAAGCATCAGGCCGATCGGTAGGCCTTCCGATAGGCCGCAGGGCACGCTGATCGAGGGATGTCCGGTCACGTCCGCCACGCAGGTGTTGCGCAGCATGGAAAAGCCGCTCGAAATCGATTCTGCGATACCGGCGTCGCGACCGACCTGCTTGGTGGAGCGGATCGGCGTCGTCGGCATGGCGAGGATGTCGAAATTCTTCAGCGCCTCGTCGTAGGCGGCGACCAAAGTGCGGCGGATGTTCTGCGCTTTGGCGTAGTAGCGGCCGAAGTAGTTGCGCTTGGCGTATTCGCCGGTGAGCAGAACCGAGAGCACCTGATAGGGCACGTCGTTCGGCTTGGCCGCCATTCCCTTGGCGATCGCCTCGCCCAGGTTGGTGTTGTAGTAGCCCTGCCAGTTGGTGCCGATGCCGTTGCCGCGGATCATGAAGTCGGTCGCGCCCTCCATCATGATCGCGGTGTAGACGTGCAGGCCATCGCGATGCCAGGGCAAGGAGATTTCGTCGACGATGGCGCCCAGCTTTTCGAGCTGTTTGGTGGCGGCGCGAACCCGCTCGTCGACCACCTCTTCGGAGGCCGGCGCGCCGCTCTCGCTCAGCTCCAACCCGAACCCCTCGCGGACCAGCGCGATGCGCATGCCCTTCACGCCGCGGTTCAGCGCCTCCATGTAGTCGAATTTGAAATCGGCAGGGATGACGCCGCGCTGCCGCGGGTCGAGCGGATCGGTTCCGGCGATCGCTGTGAGCAGTTTGGCGAGACTTTCGGTGGAGCTGGCCATCGGCCCGAGGTGGTCGACGGTCATCTCGATCATGCCGCAGCCGGTGTAGGGAACCAGGCCGTAGGTCGGCTTCAGGCCATAGCAGCCGGACCACGAGGCGGGGATGCGAATGGACCCGCCCTGGTCGCCGCCGATCGCCATTCTGATATCGCCGGCGCCGATCGCGGCCGCGCTGCCGCTCGAGGAGGCGCCGGGATTGTGGTCCGGCTTGAACGGATTGCCGACGGGTCCGTGGCTGCAGGTGTGGCCCGCGCCCGAGAAGGAGAAGTCCTCGGTATTGGTCTTGCCCACGATGACGCCGCCGGCGTCGAGGATGCGCGTCACGATAGTGGCGTCGACATCGGCGGTGTAGCCGTCGAGCACGCGAGTTCCGTTGGTCAGAGGCAGTCCGGCGACGCAGACCACGTCCTTGATGCCGACCTTCTCGCCCTTCAGGATGCCTTCGGGGGCGCCCTGTATTTCGCAGCGCCAGAGCCAGGCGTTGAGCGGGTTGTCTTTCGGCTCGGGCTTCCAACCGGCGTCGCGCTTGTATTTCACCGGCAGCTTGGGTTCGACCATTCTGTCGAGTTCACGGTAGGAGGCGAGGTTGTGGCCAACCAACGTGCGGTAGACCTGGGCATCCTCGTAGGAGAGCTCGATGCCGTAGTCTTCAGCAATGGCGATGAGGGTCTCAGGGGACGGATAGGAGGGACCGATAGGCATGGTTGAACGTTCCTTGGTTGGATTGAAAGATCAGCGCTTCAGAGCCGTGCGCTGGCGCGGGTCGAGGGCGTCGCGGATGCCGTCGCCGATGAAGTTGAAGGCGAGCGCCACCACCACGATGATGATGCCGGGGATCGTCGCGACGTGCGGCCTGCGCGCGAGCACGGTGAGGCCGTCCGACGACATGATGCCCCAATCGGAGATCGGCGGTTGTACGCCGAGGCCCAGGAAGCTGAGCCCTGAGGCGAACACGATCATCGCCCCGATGGCGGTCGTGGCGTAGACGAGCACCGGCGCCAGCACGTTGGGCAGCACCTCCTGCATCAGGATCTTGGGGGTCGAGCTTCCCGCGACCCGTGCGGCGTCGATGAAGTCCTTGTTACGCACCGCCAGCGTCTCGATGTAGACGACGCGCGAGAAGTAGGGCGTCATCACCAACGCCATCGACAGCATGACGTTGAGCATGCCCGGCCCGAGCACCGCCGAGACTGCGACGGCGAGCAGCACCATCGGGAAGGCGAAGATCACGTCCATCGGCCGCATGATAATGTTGGCGGCTTTCTCGCCGAAGAAGCCGGCCGTCGTGCCGAGCGCCAACGCCACCACCATGGTGACCAGCGGCGGCAGAATGCCGATCGGCAGCGAAACCCGGCCGCCCCAGAGCAGCCGGCTCAAAATATCGCGGCCCTGCCCGTCGGTGCCGAGGATGTGCCCGGGCGTGAACATCGGCCGCAGCCGCTGCACATGGTCGCCCGCGCTGTAGGGATCGTAGGGAGCAATCCAGGGCGCCAGGAGCGAGACGACGACCACGATCGCGACAACCGTGAGGCTGATGGTCGCAAGCCGGTCGCGCATGAAGGTGCGGGCTGCGAGCCGCAGTTGCGACTGGTGCGTCGCGGCGGCGGTCGGAGCTTAGCGTTGACTTGAGAGGGGAGGGCGACTGCGATGTGGGTCATCGGAAGCTCCTGGGAAGGGGACGTCATCGGACCCTCGGGTCGAGCGCCGCCTGGGTCAGGTCGGAGACGAAGTTGACGAGGACGAAGACCGCGCCGACGACCAGCACCACGGCCTGGATGGCCGGCACGTCGCGCGAGATCACCGAATTGTACATGAGCTGGCCGATGCCCGGCCAGTTGAACACCACTTCGCTGAACAGCGCGGTGCCGAACAAATAGCCAAGCTGCAAGCCGCAGATGTTGACGACGCCCGGCATGATTGAACGCAGGCCGTGGCGGATGATCACCTTCCATTCGGCGATGCCGCGGGCGCGCGCCGCGATGATGTATTGCTGACGCAGCGTGTCCAGCATGGCCGAGCGCGTGAGCCGCAGGATCACCGCGAGCGGGATCAGCGCGGCGGTGACCGCCGGCAGCACCAGATGGCTCAGCACAACGAAAAAGCCGCCGGGTCGTCCCACCACCGTCATGCCCGAGGCCGGCAGCCAGTGCAGCGTCAGCGAGAAATACAGCACCAGGATGAAGCCGAGCCAGAACGGCGGCGCATTGGCGAGCAAGAGCGAGCCGATCACGCTGATCCGGTCGAGAAACGAGTTCTGCTTGACGGCGGAAAGCACGCCGAGGCCAACGCCGAAGATCGCTGCGATCAGGAAGGCGGCCAGCGTCAAAATCGCGCTGTTCAGCGCGCGAGGCAACAGCACGTCCATCACTGGCGTGTTGAACGACACTGACTTGCCGAAGTCGCCGACGACCACGTGGCGCAACCAGATGATGAATTGCTCGTAGGCCGGAAGGTCGAGCCCAAGATCTTCGCGCAGCCGCTTCAAAGCCTCGGGCGAACCATAGGGCCCGAGCAACACCATGGCGGCGTCGCCTGGGATCAGACGCATCAGCAGGAAGACAACCAAGGCCATCCCGAACAGGATGAAAGGGATGGCGACAAGGCGTCGGGTCGCAAAGCGAAGCATCAGGGTCTCTGCTATTTGCCGATCCAGACAATCGAATAGTCCTCGATCCAATCAGAGGCGCGGATGAAGCCTTTCACCTTGGCGGCCATCGCATAGGTGCCGCGATCGCCGACGATCGGCGCGTGATAGGCGAGATCCATATCGCGCACGCCGAGGTCGCGGGTGAACTTGATGCGCTCTTGCTCGGAGGTCGCGCCCAACATGTCGTCGAGCAGCTTGTCCATCGCCGGGTCCTTCAGGTTGCCGGAATTGCCCAGCACGCCTGTGCGAATCGGCACCTGCATCCAGAAGTCGGAGTTCGAGCCCCAGGACTGCTGGTCGATGCCGACGTTCGGCGCCATGCCCTTGGCCCAGAGCCCGAGATAGGTGTTCCAGTCCGAAGTCGACAGCTTCACCCGGATCCCGATCTTGCCAAGGTCGCGCTGGATCCACTCGGCCATCGGCACTGGGATCATCTCGCCCGAGCCGGAGGTCGGGATCTCGAAGATCGTGTCGATGCCATTCGGATTGACCTCGGCGACCAGCTTCTTGGCGGCCTCGGGGTCGTAGGGATAGGGGTCCTTCCAGGTGGTGTCGTAACTGGGCGAGGATTTGCTCACCATGGCGAAGACCGGCGAGGCGGTGCCGCGCAGCAATTCCTTGGCCATGCCCTGCTTGTCGATCGCCATATTGACGGCGCGTCGCAACCGCACGTCGTCGAACGGCTTCGAGGCCACATTGAAGGCCAGGTACCAGATGTGCGGCAGGATATTGTCGGCGATGGTGAAGCCGTCGTCCTTCAGACCCTCGACGTCGTCAGGCGGCGCGCTGACGATGAGGTCGACCTCACCGGCGCGTAACGCGTTGACCCGCGTCGTGGTGTCGGGAATCTCGCGGAAGATCAGGGTGTCGAGGTAGGGATAGGGCTTGTTCCAATAGTCGGGATTGCGGACGAGCGTGACGTATTGTCCCTTGACCTGATCCTTGACCATGAACGGCCCGGTGCCGGCGGGATGGTTGCCGAAATCGTCGTTGCCGTATTTCTCTATTGCCGTGGGGCTCGCCATGGTGGGAAGGCCAGGCGAAGCGCCCTCGGCGAGCTGTTCGATGAAAAAGGCGTTGCGGGCGGAAAGTGTGAACACGACAGTGTTGTCGTCGACCGCCTTGACGTCCTTCAGGTTGAAGTAGCGGTACGGAGGGATCGCGGCGCCGCGTTTGTAGAAATACTTGAAGTTGGGATCCCAGACGCGGCGGACGTTGAACTCCACCGCCTGGGCATTGAACGGGGTGCCGTCATGGAACTTCACGCCCTGGCGCAGATGGAACGTATAGGTTAGGCCATCGGGGCTTTTGTCCCAGCTGGTGGCGAGCAATCCGATGATCGGCGGAGGCGCGCCCTTGGTGTCGATCTTGTAGTTGCGACCCGCCAAGCCCTCGAAGATCATCTGGTTGACGCGGGCGGCCGCGCCGGATTCGCTGACGGCGGGGTCGCGCGTGCCGATCTCGGTCTCGGCCCCAACCACCAGCGTGCCGCCTTTGGTTGGCTCGTCGGCCCAGGCCGGCGAGGTAAGCGCGCCGGCTAGAAGAACTCGCAAGGCCGAGGCGGGCCAGGGTACGTCGCGTGATCATCATGACGAGGGTCCTTTCGAAGCGTTAAGCGGCCGCCACGGTGTGGCGGGCCGAGAGGGAGGCGGCGAGCAGGCGGCGGGTGAAGGGTTGAGTTGGGTTGTCGAAAACGTCATCGACCGGGCCGGTCTCGATGACGCGGCCACCTTCCAGGATGGCGACGCGGTCGCTCATGAAGCGGGCCATCAGCAGGTTGTTGGCGACGAACAGATAGGTCAGTCCAAGCGAGGCCTGCAGATCCTTGAGCAGATTGGCGACCTGGGCTTGCACGGACACGTCGAGGGCCGAGAGCGGCTCGTCGAGGAAGACGAACCTCGGCTTGCTCGCGAGCGCCCGGGCGATGCCCGCGCGCTGGCACTGGCCGCCCGAGAGCTCGTGCGGGTAGCGCATGGCGAACCGCGGCTCGAGCCCCACCATGGTGAGCAATTCGCCGATCCGGACATTGCGCTCGGACTGGGTTCCGATGCCGAAATTGCGCATCGGCAGTTCGATGCTCTCGCCGATTTGCCGGCGCGGGTTGAAGGCGGCGAGCGGGTTCTGGAAGATCATCTGTACGTCGCGCCGCATCGCGGTCGGCAACCCCTTGGCCGCGTCGATGGTTTCGCCCGCATAGGCGATGACCCCCGCCGTGGGCTGCGTCAGCCCCAGCACGATCCGCCCGATTGTTGATTTGCCGGAGCCGGACGGACCCACGAGCCCAAAAGTCTCGCCGGCGCCGATCGTCAGATTGATGTCGCTGAGGATCGCCTTGCCGCTCGGCGTCGTCAGCCCGACGCTTTTGAGCGAGATGAGAGGACGGGGACCGTCAAGCATCGGCGTACAACCAACAACGAGCCCGGCGCGCGACCTCGACCGTGTACATGTTGGGCACGGTTTCCTCGCATCGCGCAAAGGCGCGATCGCAGCGCGGCCGGAACGAACAACCCGCGGGCAGCGCCGTGAGGTCGGGGATCTCGCCGTGAATTTGTTTCAGGCGTCCCTTTTCCCGATCGCTGGGCACCGATGCGATGAGGCCCGCCGAATAGGGATGATGCGGCTGGCCGAGAACGCTCGCCACCGGCCCGGACTCGACGGTGCGGCCCGCATACATCACGACGACGCGATCCGCGATGCGCGACACCACGCCGAAATCATGAGTGATGAGCCACACCGCCATGCCGGTGCGCGCCTGAAGCTTCTTGATCAGCGTCAGGATTTCGTCCTGCGCCACCGCGTCGAGCAGGCTGGTTGGTTCGTCGGCGATCAGCAGGTCCGGCTCCCCGGCCAGCGCGATCGCCAGCATGGCTCGCTGTGCGTCGCCCGCCGCCACATCGAAGGGGTAGCGGTTCATCAGGGCGGGCGGATCAGCGAAGCCGAGACTTGATAGCAGCTCGGTTGCGATGTCGAAGGCCTCGGCCTTGTTGACGCGCCGGTGCAGCATGACGGCTTCGAGCAACTGATCGCCGACTTTCAGGATCGGATGCAGCGCCGCGAAGGCGTTCTGGAACAGCATGCCGATCCGCCGCCCCAGCACCTTGCGCATCGCGGCGGGCTTCAGCGCGAGAATGTCGACGCCATCGAGCCACACCTGACCGCCCTCAATCACAGCGGGGGGCTGTGGCACGAGACGGGTCGCCGAGAGCGCCGTGACGCTCTTGCCTGAACCCGATTCTCCAACCACCGCGAGAACCTCCCCGCGATCAATCGACAGGGTGACATCGTTGACGGCCCGCACCGTCCCGGAGGCGGACGGAAAACTCGTTGTGAGACTTTTGACCTCGAGCAGCATTCGCACGCATCCGAGATGAGAGTCGCTTCGGCTTAGAGACCAGGCGTCAGGACGCGACCGCGCGCACGATCCGACGCCCAAGAGCGCCTTCCGGCCGCAATCGCCTCCCTAGGGTGTTTTTCGAGCGGGCTCAGGTTTACTGGCCGAGGATCAAGGGCGCTTGATCCCTACGGCGAGCGCGACTTTGTCTGTACATACGCACGGTCATTTACATTCGAATTGTCGACCGTCGTCAATATACAAATTTTGGTCAGACTGCTTAAGCGAGGGCGCGCGTCTGCCTGATTTTCGAGCGCGGTTTCGTCGCCGTAGAGACCGGATCAGCCGCCGCCGGGTCCGGTACGCGTCGCTTCGCAAGCTGCTTGGGATCGATTTTGACGACGTGCCCGCCGGGACCAATCAAGTGCGTGATGTAGCTGGCCACGTCGTGCGGGATCAGCGCGTCGAGCAGCAAATATCCCATCCACGTGATCATGCTGCGCACCACGATTTCAGCCTCTTCGGCGTCGCCTGAGCGGAAGCACCTGAGAAAGCCTCCAATGGTCTCGATGATCTCGCGGCGGTCCTCGAAATGCGAATAAGTCCGGCTCATGAAGATCCGGTGCATCGCGCCGATCTGGATCCAGGACTGCAGCAGAAACGCATTGCCTGATGAGGTAAGTAGATTGCGATGAAACTCCCAATACGCTTCGAGAAAGGGCAGGTTATCCTTCATTTTTTGCGACCCGATCATCGACCGATGGAAGACGGCGAGGCGGTCGAAAACGGCCTCATCCGCGCGCGCGGTGACGAGCCTGGCCGCCGCCCCTTCGATCAGCGCGCGAAACAGCACCATCTGCTCCAACTCCTCGACCGAGGGGTTTACCACCGTGCAGCCGCGGTTCTGTTTGATCTCAATCAACCCTTCGCCCGCGAGAATCCGGAACGCCTCGCGCAAGGGGGCGCGGCTGACGCCGAGGTTTTCCGAAAGCTCCATCTCCACCAGCCGCTCTCCCGGTTGGAAGCGGCCCGACACGATGGCGTCGCGGATCTGATCGACCGCCATCTGGGTCAGGGTCGGTGGGCGGGCGAGACGCAGAGTGGCGTTCATTTGGGGGAGGGCTCCGGGTGTCATTCGTTGGTTTGCAGAGAATCGGTGTGCGCCGCTGCGGCGCGAGGAATGGGCGCGAACATAGCCTGAGGACCTCACGCGCCCAAGCGCGTTGCGCGGCGACCCGGCGCCAGGGTTGCTAGATGATGCCATCGCCGCCGCCAAATCCCGGAGCCTGCCATGGACCGACCCCGCTTCGCCGTCACGACCGAACGCCTGCGCGCCTATGCCGATATGTTCGAGATCGCGCTCTCGGATGCTGAGGCGGAGGCGTTGAGCGCGCAACTCGCCGGCGGCCTCGAAGGCCTCGCGGATCTGCGCGCGCTCGATCTCACAGGCGTCGAACCCTTCATTGCCTTTCCGATCGATCGGAGCCAGCCATGAGCCGCCCCTCCGAAGCCGACCTGCCGTTCCTGGCCCTGACCGAGGCAGCTGAGTTGATCGCCACCGGCGCCATCAGCTCGGTCGAACTCACGACGCTTCTGCTCGCCCGCATCGAGAGGCTTGACCCCCAGCTCAACAGCTTCATCACCGTGATGCGCGAAGCGGCTCTGGCCCAGGCGAACGCGATGGACGGTCTGCGCGCGGGCGGCGCGCCGCTCGGGCGCGCTGCACGGCGTTCCGATCGCCATCAAGGACAATATCGCCACCGCGGGCGTGCGGACCACGGCCGCCTCGCGGCTCTATGCGGATTGGGTGCCGGATCAGGACGCGACCGTCGTCCAGCGTCTGCGAGCGGCCGGCGCCGTGATCCTCGGCAAGCTCAACCTCTACGAACTGGCGTTCGGCGGGGTACACCCCGATTTCGGCGAGAGCCGCAACCCGTGGAAGCTGGACCGCGCCTGTGGGGCCTCGAGCAGCGGCCCTGCGGCGGCGGTAGCGGCCGGGCTCGCCTATGGGGCTCTGGGCACCGATACCGGCGGCTCCGTGCGCCTGCCCGCCGCCGCGTGCGGCTTAGTCGGCCTGAAGGCGACCTACGGCGTCGTCAGCCGCGCCGGCGTCGTTCCCGCCGGCTACAGTCTAGACCATGTCGGGCCACTGACCCGCACGGTGCGCGACACGGCGGTCATGCTGCAGGCGATGGCGGGCCCGGACGGGCGCGATCCCGCGGGCTCACAACGGCCCGCGCCCGATTACCTCGCCGGGCTCGACGGCGGCGTCGCCGGCCTGCGGGTGGGCGTTCCGAAGACGCAGCCCAACGAACTGATAAACTCCGAGATGCGGCAGGCCTGCGCGGACGCCCTGGCGACGCTGGAGCGGGAGGGCGCCCAGTTGATCGAGATCGAGCTCCCCGACCATCTGCTGTCACGAAGCCTGATGTGGGCGATCGCCGCCTCCGAACTCGCCGAGGCGCACCGAGACTGGCTGCGAACCCGGCCGCAGGACTATTCGGACGGCGTCCGCGCCACGATCTTGCAAGGCGCTTTCCTGCCCGCGACCGAATATATCCACGCTCAGCGTGTGCGCCAGAAACTCGCGCTGGCTTACGCCGCGGTGATGGAGCGGGTCGACGTGATCGCCATGCCGGTGGTCCCGTTCCCGGCCTGGCCAATCGGGGCCGAAGAAGTGACGATCGGCAACGTGCGCGAGAACCTGATGGCCGGCCTCACCCGCTATTGCCCGCCGTTCAACATCACCGGCCAGCCCGCCATCGCGCTGCCGGCCGGATTCGATAAGGATGGGCTGCCGCTCTCCTTCCAGATCGCCGGGCGTCTGCACGACGACAAGACGGTGCTGCGCGCCGCCCAGGCGTACGAGCGCGCCACCGTCTGGCGTCAGCGGCGAGCGCCGCTGAACTAAGTCGAGCGCGCGCTGTAGCCGCGATCGTCCAGATCGCGGTCTCTCCGCGATCGGCGCCTTGATTGAAGAGCGCCGATCTCACGACGGCCGCGATCTTGAGATCGCGGCTACAACGACCGCGGCCCGCGTGAACAAACAATAGCAATTGATTTGAGCGGCGTCCGACCTCCCGGGTCGCGACCGCGGTTTGGCACAAAGCTTGCCACGGCAACAATTGCCGATTGAACGTTGGCAGCGCAATTCCGCGCCGTAGGGGATCGCCATGCCGCTTGGACCCGAATCCGCCTCCATCGAAGACCTTATGCAGATCGCCGCCGAACTCCACGTGCCGCTCGGCCTCGAGGAGGCCAAGGACTATCAGGCCATGGCGGATGCGACCTCCAAACTCTACGCGCGTCTCGACGTGCTGCCCGAACGCAAATTGCCGGTGAAATATCCGCGCACCACCGGCTACCGCCCGCCGGCCGAGGAAAACCCGCTGAACGGCTGGTACTGGCGCTGCGACGTCAAAGGCGCTCCGCAGGGCATCCTCAAGGGCCAGAGGGTCGCGCTCAAGGACGTGGTCTGCCTGGCCGGCGTTCCCATGATGAACGGCTCGCGCCTGCTCGAAGGCTATGTGCCCGACATCGACGCCACCATCGTGACCCGCCTGCTCGACGCGGGCGCCAATATCGTGGGCAAGGCCAATTGCGAGGATTTTTCCTTCTCGGGCGGCGGCCACACCTGCAGCTACGGTCCGGTCGGCAATCCGTTCAAGCCCGACCACAATCCCGGCGCCTCGTCCAACGGCAGCGCCGCCCTACTGGGCGCCGGCGAGGTCGATCTCGCGATCGGCGGCGACCAGGGCGGCTCCATCCGCATCCCCGCCTCCTGGTCCGGCTGCTACGGCCTCAAGCCGACCTACGGGCTGGTTCCCTATACCGGCTGCGCGATGATCGAGATGACGGTCGACCATATCGGCCCGATGGCGAATTCCACCGAAGGCATCGCCAAGCTGATGAGCGCGATCGCAGGCTTCGACCCGCTCGATCCCCGGCAATACGGCCGCGTCTCGCCCGAATTCAAGCCCGACTACATGCCGGCGCTCGGCAGGGGCGTTCGCGGCATGAAGATCGGCGTCGTCCGCGAGGGCTTCAAACAAGACGGCCGCGAACTCGGATTGCTGTCCTCGGAAGCTGAGGTCGACGAGCGTGTAAAAGGCGCCATCGCCCAATTGCGTTCGCTCGGGGCCGAGGTCGAAGAGATCTCGATCCCCTATCATCTCGACGCCTATCCGATCTGGTCCGCCATCGCGCTCGAAGGCGCCGCCGCCTTCATGCTGAGAGGCTATGGCGCCGGCACCAACTGGCAGGGCTACTACAATACCGGCCTCGCGGAAGCGCTGGCGCGCGGCTTCAAGGCGCACGCTCACGATCTCGCCGCGACCGTCAAGTCAGTGCTGCTGCGCGGCGAATATTTCCGCAAATTTTACAACGGCCGTTACTACAACAAGGCGCAAAACCTTCGACACCTGGTCAGCGAGGCCTATGACAAGGCCCTGGAGCGTTTCGACGTCCTGGCGATGCCGACAACGCCTGCGCGCGCGACGAAGATGGTTGATCGCTACGCCTCGGTGAACGACACCGTCAGCTCCGCGCTCTCCATGCTGCGCAATACCGTGACCGCGGACCTCACCGGCCATCCGTCGATCTCAATCCCCTGCGGGATCCACGACGGCTTGCCAATCGGACTGATGCTGACCGCCGGTCAACTTAAGGACGACGTCCTGATCTCGGCCTCGGCGGCCTTCGAGAAAATTGGCGACTGGAAGCGGATGTAATCCGACTTCACGCCCCCATAGCCGATTTCTCCAATCTCGAGATGGACTTTCCCATGATCAACCGAAGAACCTTCACTAAGAGCATGTTATTTTCCGCCATCGCCTCGCCCGCGCTGATAGGGCGCGCGCTTGCCGACGACGAGATCATCATGGCCTCCATCCTAGATCTGTCAGGCGGCCTCGATATCTATGGCAAGCCGCTGCACATGTGCATGCAGATGGCGGTCGACGAGATCAACGACGCGGGCGGCCTGAATGGCAAGAAAGTCCGCATGATCAGCTATGACACTCAATCAAACATGCAGCTTTACGCGCAATACGCGCAACAGGCGGCCTTACAGGACAAGGTGCAGTTCGTGCACGGCGGCATCACCAGCGCCTCGCGCGAAGTGATCCGACCGATCCTCGACCGCTATAAGGCGCTCTACCTCTATTCGACGCAATACGAGGGCGGCGTCTGCGACAAGAACACGTTCTGCACCGGCACGACGCCGGCCATGACCGTGAAGGAGCCGCTCAAATGGGCGGTCGAGAACTACGGCAAGAAGATCTTCTATATCGGGGCGGATTATAACGCTCCGCGCATCATCGGCGACTGGAACGCCAAATTCGGCAAGGAATACGGGGCGACGACGCTCGCCAGCGAATTCTTCCCGCTGTCGGTCACCGAATTCGGGCCGATCATCACCCGGATCCAAACTGAAAAGCCCGATTTCGTCGCCTCGACCTTGGTTGGGGCCGCGCATATGGGTTTCTACCGGCAATGGGCCGCGGCCGGCATGCTGAAGAAGATCCCCATCATGTCGTACTCGTTCGGCGCCGGCAACGAGCACGAAATGCTGCCCGCCTCCGACAGTGACGGCATCATCGCGCCGTATAGCTACTTCATGGAGATCGACACGCCGGCCAACAAGGCGTTCGTCGATCGCTACCACAAGAAGTTCGGCGCCGATGCGCCGTATCAGAACAACGTCTCGCTCGGCGGCTACGAAGGCACCATGGCCTGGGCGCAGGCGGTCAAGAACGCGGGAACCGCCGACCGGGAAGCGGTGATCAAGGCTTGGGAGGCCGGCGCACCTTGGGACGGGCCGGCCGGCACAATCAAGATGAACGCCAGCGTGCACCATGCCTCGCGCGACATCTATTTCGGGCGCTGCGAAAACAAGGCCTGGTCGGTGTTCAAGACCTATCCTCAGCAATATCCCGGCGACACCGGCGACCAGTGCGACCTCGTCAAGAACGCCCGCACGAACAAACAGTTCACGCCGACTTGAGGGGGCTTGCGCATGGCGCTCACCGCCATCTTGCTGATCCAGATCGTCGCGGCCATCGCCACCATCATCCTGTTCAGCGCCGGGCTGGCGATTGTGTTCGGCATGATGCGAGTCATCAACCTCGCGCATGGCGAATTTCTCATGCTCGGCGGCTACGCCGCCATCAAAAGCCATGAGGCCGGGATCAACGATTGGATCGGCATGCTGGTGGTGGCGCCCATCGTCGTCGGCCTGGTCGGGATCGTGGTCGAGCGCGTTCTCATCAGCCGCCTCTACGGTCGACTGATCGAGACCCTGCTGGCCACCTGGGGCCTGAGCCTGTTCCTCACCGGTTTGGTGACCACGATCTACGGCAACACCACCTCGGGAATGCCGACGCCGCTCGGCACGCTTACGATCGGCGCCTATGGCCTGGGCGCCTACAATTTGGTGCTGATCGTCGTGGCGGCGCTGTTGCTGGCTGCTATCTATCTGGTGCTGCGCCTGACGAGTTGGGGCATCGTCGCCCGGGGCACGATGCAGAATCCTGATATGGTGGCGGCGCTCGGCTACAACACGCGCCACGTCTATGCGGCGACCTTCGCGGTCGGCGCCGCGGTCGCGGGACTCGCGGGTGGCCTGCTCGCGCCGCTGACCGGCGTGATCCCAACCATGGGCTCGGCTTTCGTCGCCAAGGCGTTCATCACGGTTATTTCCGGCGGCGAGGCCATCATTATGGGCACCGGCTCGGCCTCGGCGATCTTCGGCTCGATCAACCAACTCGTCAGCTATTGGTCGACGCCGGTGATCGGCGAGGCGGCGTTGCTGCTCGCCGCGATCGTCCTGCTGCGCGTGCTGCCGCAAGGCATCTCCGGGCGCTTCTTCAAGGGGGGCGTCTGATGACCACATTGCGGCGGCTCGGGCTAGGAACCTATGTGACGACGGCGTTCGGGCTGGTGATCCTGCTGTTGGTTCCCCGTTTCCTCGACACCTACAACGTCCTGCAGATCACCATCTTCGCCGTGATGGCGATTTTGGCGCTCAGCCTGTCGCTCGCGTGGGGCCTGGGCGGCATCCTCTGCTTCGGACAAGCCGCCTTCTTCGGACTGGGCGGCTACACCTATGCGGTGGCGGTCGAGAACATGACCGACAGCACGATCCCCGTGCTGCTGTCGTTGGTGGTCCCGGCCGTCGCCGCGCTGCTGCTCGGCTATTTCATGTTCCTCGGGCGCTTGAGCGAACTCTACATCGGCGTCATCACGCTCTGCGTCTCGCTGATCCTGTTCAACTTCTTCAATTCGACCTCGGACCCCTCTTACGCGATCGGTCAGGCGGGGCTGAACGGCTTCAACGGCATGTCGTCGATCCCGCAGATCAACGTGCCCGGCGAGCCGGACGCGACGCTCGAACCCAATGCGATGTTCCTGCTCGCCTTCGGATCGCTGATCCTCGTCTATTTGGTCTGCAAGCTGCTGGCGGCTTCGACCTTCGGACGGATCATCGTCGCGGTGAAACAGAACGAGGATCGAGCGGAGCTTATGGGCTACAACACCGCCCTCATCAAACTGGCGATCTTCGTCATCGGGGCCGCGATCGCGGGCTATGCTGGCGCGCTGTTCGCCAACTGGAACGCCTTCATCTCGCCGAACGTGTTCTCGCTCGCGATGACGGCGCAGACCATCATCTGGATCATCGTCGGCGGCCGCGAAACCTTCATCGGTCCAGTGCTCGGCGCGATGGGGATGCAATATCTAACAACCAAGCTCGGCACGGCGGGGTCGATCGACACCAACCTCGTGCTCGGGCTGATCCTGATGTTGTTCGTGGTGCTCGTGCCAGAAGGCGCCGTGCCGTTTGTGCGGCGGATCGCCGAGCGGATCGGGCGCCTCCTGACGGCCCCGCGCGCGACACCGGAAGAGCCTAGCCCGGCGCGCACTGGCCAGCAGGAAGGACCCGCCGCTTGAGTAACGGCATAGCCGCCGAGCGCTCTCCTTCATTGCGAGCGCGGCGAAGCCATCCAGCGCGCCGCGCCGCGAGGGCTGCAAGTCTACAACTCTACGCGCGCACGACGGCTGGATGGCTGCGCTGCGCTCGCCATGACGAAAAGACCCGCCCAATCCCGCAGTTACCCTTATGAGTTTTCTCGCCACCAAAGCGCTGGAGATGCGGTTCGGCGGGGTGGTCGCGATCCGCCAGGTCGACTTCGAGATGACCGAGGGCCTCGTGCATTGCCTGATCGGCCCCAACGGCGCCGGCAAGAGCACCTTCTTCAAGATGATTACCGGCCAACTGACCCCAACATCCGGCGCCGTGACGTTCTGCGACCAGGACGTCACCGGCTTCCCCAGCTTCCAGATCGCCCGGCTCGGCATAGGCATCAAGACGCAAGTTCCAAAATTGTTCGATGAACTCGATGTGCGCGAGAACCTTTGGCTCGCCGCCCGCCGCAAGCGCCGGGGGGCGGCGCTGCGCGAATTGGTTGACCAGGTCATGGAGGAGTTGCAGCTCACCGGCATCGCTGACAAGCTCGTCAGCCGGTTGGCGCATGGGCAGCGGCAATGGGTCGAGATCGGCGGCGTCCTCGCCGGCGAGCCGACGCTCATCCTGCTCGACGAACCGGCGGCCGGAATGAGCGACGCCGAGGTGGACCGCACCGCGGAGCTGATCCGCGCCATCAAGAAGGAGCGCAGCGTGCTTGTGGTCGAGCACGACATGCGCTTCATCCGCCTGATCGCCGACCACGTGACGGTGTTTCACCAGGGCGAGACCTTCATGGAAGGCGACGTCGACACCGTCTTGAGCGACGGCCGCGTTCGCGACATCTATCTCGGCAAGAGGTTCAAACACGATGCTTGAGGTTCGCGGTCTCAGCGGAGGCTACGGCCGTATCTCCATTCTGACGGACGTGAACCTGTCGGTGGCGGAGGGAGATTTCGTCGGCATCCTCGGACACAACGGGGCCGGCAAGAGCACGCTATTGAAGACACTGATCGGCGCCCTTCCCGCCACATCAGGCGCCATCAGCTTCATGGGCAAAGATGTGACCACGGCGCCAACCCATCGTCGGGCGGCCGCGGGCATCGGCTACGTCCCGCAAGGACGGCAAATCTTTCCCGCGCTCAGCGTGCGCGAAAACCTCATGATCAGCGCGTTTCGGGCCAAAGTCGCGATCGACGATGTGCTCGGCCTGTTTCCGCGCCTCGTCCGTCTGCTTGACCGAGCGGGCGGCGCGCTGTCGGGCGGCGAGCAGCAATTGCTGGCGCTCGCGCGCTGCCTCTGCAATCGTCCGAAACTGATATTGCTCGACGAGCCAACCGAGGGCATCCAGCCCTCGATCATCGAGGAGATGACCGACACGCTGAAGCTGATCAACGAACAGCAGAACTTGACCGTGATCCTGGTCGAGCAGAACCTCGAATTCCTTACCTCGCTCGCCAGGCGCATCCAGATCTTGAAGCGAGGCCGGCTTCGTGAGGAAGTCGACCCTGCGGCGGTCCACGACCCCGCCGCGCTCGACGCCCTGATGGCGTAGGGACGCCCCCGGTCAGCCGAGAATCTGCCGCAGAAGGGCGCGGAGTTCCTCCGCCTTGTCGCTTGGCAATTGCCGCGCCAGCCGGCGCTCCTGCTCGACGAACACGCCGCGGATGCGCCGATGCAGCACTTTGCCCTTGGACGCGAGATTGATCATCACCACGCGGCGGTCCGACGTCGACGGCGTCCGGTAGACCAGATTGTCCGACACCATACGATCGACGATCTTGGTCAATGTCGGCGGATCCACCAGCACCGCATCGGCAATCTGGCGCATCGAACAGCCCCCCTCTTCTTTGGCGAGATATTCGAGAACGCGCACCTGCTCGATCGGGAGCTTCTCTGGACGCAGGCGCTCCGCCAGTTCCTCCTCGAGCTGCCGGTTCACGCTGGCGATCATATGGCCGAGTTGATCTTGGAGCCTCGGCCCGCTCATCTGTTCCTCCTTGCAGGCGGCGCACGAAAGCATGCCGTTTCAAGTATCTAGCTGCTGTCTGTGGGAAGCTGCAAGACAATTGCCGCGAGGCTCAGGTTTTTTGCACAACTGTGGTTTCCAGGCCGTCCAGCGTCGCGACATAAACCGAGCGCGGCGCGAACAACGGCGCCGCGAACTGGTCGTCACGCGCGGTCCGGCAAGGGATCGGCCGCGCCGCCACCTTGCGCAGCGCGGCGGGATGCAGCGAACCGGCGTGACGCGCTAGACCAGCCAGAGCATGCAGCCCTTCGTAACAGGACTGGCCGAATGCGTTCGCCGGCGGCGCCTCGGCGCCGAACGCCTGATGGTAGAGCTCCAAGAAGCGATCGTTGCCACGCGTGTGAACGTTGCCGAGGTAGTGGGACACCACGGCAAGATTTTCCGTGGCCTCGGCGCCTGAGGCGTAGATCACCGTCTCATCCTGCGCGAGGGCGAGGCGCGTGTATCGGCGCTGCAAGCCGGCTTCGGTGAAGGCCCGGTTGAAGCGCACGGCTTCGAGACCCAGCAGCGACAGCAGAACGATATCCGGCCGGGTGTGCCGAATGCGATCGAAAAGACAATCGAACGCTTCGCTTCCGAAGGGCAGAATGGCGTCGCCAACGACTTGGCCGCCACACCCTGTGATCAGAGCGGATGCGGTTCGGTGCGTTGTCCGCGGCCAGATATAGTCGCTTCCCACGAGAAAGTAGCGCCGCGTGCTCTTCCTCTGGGCGAGCCAGGCCAGGGCGGGGCCGAGAAGCGTATCGTCGGTCCCGCCGATAGCGATAGCGCCGCCGATGAAGCCGCCCTCGAATTGCGGTGTGTAAACATAGGGCGCCCGACCATCCGCCACGCGCGCCACAGCGTCGCGCGTATTGCTCGGATGCATGGCGACCAAGGCGTCGACGCCGTCAACGTCGAGAAGCGTTGCCGCGGCTTCCGACGCTTCCGTCTCCGTCGTGCCCACGTCGCGGACGACCAGTTCGACGGGCTGGCCGAGCACGCCGCCGGCAACATTGATCTCAGCCGCGGCCACGACGGCGCTGGCCTCAGCCGAGGGCCCCCATAGGCCGGCAGGACCATTTCGGCAGAACAGGAGACCAACCTTCATCAGGACCGCTCCAGCCTCGTGGGAGCAAGGTCCATGCCGGGCCGACGAACTTTCGTCATGGTTTGGCGCCCCTATGCCCCAGGTGGCTTGCTCGCACCAGCCTGACGCAAGCGGGCGGATTGTAAGTGGGGGCGGCGCGTTCGGCTTCGGGATTGGACGCTACGGCGTATTTTTAGCGCGTGGTGTGCAGGGGTCCCGGCATGACAGTGATTGGCTCGTCCTTTTGGTCCCCCATCGCGAACTACGCCGCCGCTAACCGTCAAGCCTTCGCAAATCCGGCGTTGACGACCACGCAGATTGCTGCGTTCTCCGCGACGGACATCGAGGGATTGGGGTCGACCGAACTTTCCTCGCTGTCGAGCAGTCAGATCGGCGCGATCTCGTCGTCCGCCTTGAGCGCACTCGACCTCTTCACATTCAAAATTCTGGCCGACACCGATCTCGCCGCGTTCACCCCCACTCAGCTCGGCGCGATGACGTCCGCGGAACTCAATGCGTTCGCGGCCCAAGATCTGTCCGCGGTTCAGGTCGGCAGCCTCAATGCGACGGAGATCGCGGCCCTATCTAGCGATCAGATTGCGGCGCTGACGAGCACGCAAATCTCGCATCTGACCACCACTGCGCTGAACGCTTTGCCGACGTCGGAACTCGAAGCGCTGACCGCGAGCCAGATGGCTGGCCTTACGATGGGCCAGGTAGGCGGTCTCTCGACGACCGCGGCCACAAGCCTGACGGGCGATCAAGTCGCCGGCCTGTCGACGACGCAGGTTCGCGGACTGACGTCGAGCCAAATCGCGAATCTGTCCCCGACGAACCTTCAGTCGCTCGACGTCACGAAACTTTCCGTCGGGCAGATCGCCAGCCTGCCGGCGACTGTCGCGGTGAACCTCTCCGGGGATCAGATCGCGGCGCTGAGCCAGACTCAAATCGGCTTTCTCTCTACGACGGCGATCAACGCGCTGCCGAGCAGCGAACTCCAGTCGCTCACGACGGCGCAGATCGGCGGACTGTCCGTCCTGCAAGTCCGCTACCTCACGACGACGTCGCTCGGCAATCTGACCCTCGCGCAAATCGCCGCGCTGACGAAGACACAGACGCAGGGGCTGACCACCTCGACAGATCAACGCGATGACCGCCGACGAAATCCAGGCGCTCAACGTTCCTTACCTGTCGGGTTCGCAGCTTTTCGGGCTCACAAACTCAGTGTTCGCGGAACTGTCCGACGGTCAGAGAGCGGCGTTGAATTCGACGCAGATCGGGCAACTGTCCGCGACCGATATCAACGGCCTATCGGCGGACCAGGTCCAGGCGCTGAGCGCGACGCAGGCGTTGGGGCTGACGGCCAACCAGATCGCCAGCCTGACGACGACCACGCTCGGAAATATGTCGACCGCCCAGATTGCGGGGTTGACGACGACGCAGGTTCGCGGCCTCACCTCGACGCAGATCGGCGGGCTGTCGACCTCGGCGCTCCAAGCGCTCAACGTCCCAAATCTCGCGGTCGGGCAGGTCGCCGGTCTGAGCCTGACGTCGTTCACGAATCTGTCGTCCGATCAACTTGCGTCGATGACCAGGATACAAGCGGGGTTCCTGTTCGACCACTGTCGTCAATGGCCTGTCGTCTGACCAAATCCAATCCTTCTCGCCGACGCAACTTGCTGGCCTGTCGGTCAGCCAGATGGCCAATCTGACGACGACGGCGCTGGGCAATCTCTCCACCGCGCAACTCGGCGCTCTCACGTCGACGCAGACGCGCGCGCTGACGACCACGCAGGTCAATGCGTTGACGGCGGACGAGCTTCAGGCGCTCAACCCGGTGAACTTCTCGGGCGTCCAGCTCGCCGCGCTGACGACGACGGCTTTCGCCAATTTGTCCGACGGCCAGATGGCGGGCTTGAGCTCCACGCAAATCGGCCAATTGTCCACCACGGCGATCAATAGCCTGTCGGCGGCGCAGGTCCAGGCGCTGAGCGTGACCGAGGCTCTGGGCCTGTCGGTCAACCAGATGATCAACCTGACGACGACGGAGCTGGGCAATTTCTCCACCACGCAACTCGGCGCGCTGACATCGACACAGGCGCATGCGCTGACGACGACACAGATTAACGGGCTGACGAGCGACGAGTTGCAGGCGCTGAACCCGTCTAGCTTCTCAGGTGTCCAACTTGCGGGCTTTACAACTTCGACCTTCGCCAACCTGTCCGCGGGCCAACAGGCGGCTTTCAGCTCCACGCAGATCGGCCAATTGTCCACGACGGCGATCAATAGCCTGTCGTCAGACCAGGTCCAGGCGTTGAGCTCGACGCAGGCGCTGGGGCTGACCGTGAATCAGATGTCCCGCCTTACAACGACGGCGTTCGACAATTTCTCGACCGCACAACTTAGCGCCCTGACGACGACGCAGATGCACGCCCTCACGGCGGCGCTGGTCAATGGCCTGTCGGCGACGGCGCTGCAGGCGCTGCCGGCGGCGAACCTCTCGGCCGCGCAGGTCGCGGGTCTGAGCTCGACATCCTTTGCAAGTCTGTCCGCCACTCAGATTGCCGCCCTGACGTCGACGGAGGTTGCGGCGTTTTCGTCGACCACGATCGGCGCGATGAGCGCCACGCAGTTTGCGGCCCTGTCGGCGGCTCAGTTTGGCGCTTTCACTTCGACCGAAGCGGCGGCGTTGTCGACCGTCCAGGTCGCCGGGCTTTCGACCTCGGAACTGGCAATGCTGAGCGCCAAAACCGTCGGCGGGTTCGTCGGCGCCCAGGTCGGGGCGTTGTCGACGACGCAGCTTGCGGCGATGACCGCTACTCAGGTCAGCGGGCTGTCGACGACCGGCGTCGCCGGATTGTCGGCGACGCAGATGAGCGCGCTGTCGAGTACGCAACTCGCGGCGCTGACCGCGACGCAGGCGCGGGCTCTTGCCTCGCCGCAGCTCGCGGCGCTCTCGACCTCGCAGGTCGGCGCGCTGAGCACGACCGGCCTGGCGGGCCTGACCAGCGCGCAGATCGCCGGATTGGGTCTCGATCAGCTTGGCGCGTTGCAGCCCACTCAGATAGCCGCCCTTTCGACTTCGGGCGTCAGCGGATTGACGGCGTCCGAAATGGCGGCGCTGACCACGACGCAGCTCATGGCGCTGACGATGAGCCAGATGGCCGCGCTGACGGATACGCAACTGGTGGGGCTCGATACCGGGCAACTCGGCGCGTTCACGGCGACGCAATTCGGCGCGCTGTCCGCCACGAGCCTTTACGGCCTCTCCACCACGGTCGTTGCCGGCCTCGCGACGACCCAAATCGCGGGCTTGAGCGCTGCGCAGGTTGCAAATCTCGCGGCGACGCAGCTCGCCGCTTTCACCCCGGACCAGTTCGCGGCGTTGACGACGACCGGCGTTTCCGGTCTCTCGGGCGTTCAGATCGCCGCGCTCGCGTCCACTGAGGTGGCCGCGCTTTATCCGACGCAGATCGCCGCGCTTTCCGTCAACGGCCTCAGCGGACTTACCTCAAGCGGCATCGCGGCGCTGGTTACCTCCCAACTCGCCGCCTTGACGGCCACGCAAATGCGCGCGCTCGTCGACACGCAGGTCGCCGCGCTTTCGACGACCCAATTCGCAGCGCTCGCGTCCACTCAGATCGCCGCTCTTTCCACGGTGGGCGTCAGCGGGCTCACAACGACCGAAATCGGCGCTCTGTCGGGGACGCAGACGGCGGCGTTGGCCGCAACGCAAATGGGGGCGCTCAGCGCCGCTCGAAATCGGCGCGATCGACGTTGCGCAATTCGCCAACCTGTCATCGACCCAGATAGGCGGCATCGCCGCGTCGGTCCTCAAGGGATTCACGACTGACGTTATCGCCGCGCTGACGCCGCAGCAGATGAGCGGTCTGACCGCGGCTCAGGCCAGCGCTCTGACCACGTCGCAGATTGGCGCGCTTACGACGACGCAGGTCAACGCGCTTACGACCACGCAAGTCGGCGCACTGACCAGCGCTGAGATCGGTGCGCTCGGCGCCACTCAGATTGCGGCGCTCGCTCCGACGCAGATCCAAGCACTGTCCACAACGGGCATCGCAGGTCTTACGACAGCCGAAATCGGCGCCCTGGCGGGCACGCAAACGGCCGCGTTGAGCGCGGCCCAGATCGGCGCCCTTAACGCGACGCAAGCCGGCGCTTTGACCGGCGATCAGATCGCCAACCTCACCTCGACGCAGCTCTCTGGCCTGTCGACGAACGCCATCGTCGCGCTGACCACGACCGAACTCAACGCGCTGACGAATCTGCAGCTGCGCGGATTGACGTCAGCGCAGATAGGGTCCCTGACCACAACCCAGACAAGCGGTCTGGCGACCGCCCAGCTGGCGATGCTGACGACGACCGCCGTGACCGGCCTCACGGCAACGCAGGCCGCGCTTCTGACGACCGACCAATTCAACGCGCTGGCCTCGACACAGATCGCCGCCTTGTCGACCTCGGGCGTCGGCGGCCTCACGACGACCCAGGTCGCGGCGCTGTCGGCAACGCAGTTCGCCGCCTTGACGGGCGCCCAGGTGGCGGCGCTCAACACAAGCCAGGTCGCCGCGCTGACGACGACTGAGGTCGCCGGCCTCTCGACGACGCAAGCGCGGGCGCTGACTTCCGCCGAGCTTGGCGCTCTGAACGCGCCGCAGATGAACGCCCTGACGACGACCGGCGTTGCCGCCTTGAGTGCGTCCGCCATGGCGGGCTTGACCGCGACGCAGTTGGGGTCGCTGCTGCCGACCCAACTCGCCGCGATTACCGGCGCGCAAATGGCGGCGCTCTCCGGGACCACCGTTGCGGGTCTCAGTCTGACCGAGATCTCAGCGCTGTCTTCCACCCAGCTTTCGCAGCTCTCGACGACCGCAATCGCCTCGCTGACCGCGGCGCAGATTGCGGGCCTCACGACCACCCAGCTAGGCGTTTTGTCAGCGACCGAAATCGGCGGCTTGACGGCGACGCAGGTCGGCGCCTTGACGGATTCCCAAGTTGAGAGCCTGAACTCGACGCAGATGGCCGCGCTCTCGACCGGCGGCGTCAGCGGTCTCACCCCGGCCCAGATTGGTCTTCTGACCACGACGCAGTTCGGCAGCCTGACCTCGGCGCAGATCGGCGACCTGCAGACGGCCACGGTCGCCGCGCTTCCGAGCGCCGATCTGGCGGCGCTGACGACGTCGCAGTTGACGGCTTTTGCGGCGACGGGAATCGGCGCGCTCACCGCCGCCCAGTTGGCCGGGCTGACCACGACGCAGCTTGCGCAACTCACAACGACAGAGATGAGCGGTATAACCGCGACGCAGGCGGCTCAGTTGACCTCGACGCAGCTCGCCAGCTTCAGCGCGACCCAAATCGCCGCGATCTCGGCGAACGGAATCGCCGGTTTGACCGCGACGCAAATTGGACAGCTAAGCGCGACGCAGTTCGCGGCCTTGTCGGCCTCGGAGATCGCCGGCCTATCCTCGACCGCGGTCGGCGACCTCACCGCGACCGAGATCGCCGCGATGACGGCGACCCAGTTTGCCAGCCTTTCCGCCACCGGCGCCGCGGCCCTCACGACGACGATGATCGCGGGTTTGAACACGACCCAAATCGGGTTGCTGTCGACCACGGAAATGAGCGGCCTGACCGCGACACAAATCGGCCTGCTCAGCGCAACCCAAGCGGCGGCGTTGAACTCGACGCAGATTGGCGCCCTCTCGGCCGGCGGCGTCGCGGGGCTCACCAACGATCAGATCGCCCGGCTCAGCACGACGCAATTCTCAGGCCTGCAGAGCCTGCAAATCATGTCGATGACGCCGACCCAGATCGGCGCCTTCACCACGACCGAGGTCGCGGCGCTCGCCACCACCCAGCTTGGCGGCTTGTTGCGCAGCCAGCTCCGAGCCCTGACACCCACCCAGATCGGCGCGCTGGCGCCAACCCAGATCGCCGCGCTGGCGACGACCCAGGTGCTCAATCTGACGACGACTGAACTCGCGTCGTTGACCACCAGTCAATCAAATGCCTTGACCTCGACGCAGGTCGGCGCGCTGACGACCCAGCAGCTCAATAACGTGAGCGCCAGCGTGCTGGCGGCAATCACCCCCGCCCAGATAAGCGGCTTCACGTCGACCCAGGTCGCGGGGCTCTCCGCGACCGCTATCGCCGGCCTCACCACCACCCAGATCGAAGCGCTCAACGGCAATCAGATTGCCGCCTTCAGCACAATGCAGATCAGCGGCATGACGATCGATCAGCAAGCGGCGCTGCAAATCGCCGTGTCCTAGCCTGTCCAACCGTCCTTGCGAACAAACGTAATCCCATCCAGCGTCTGATCGACGATTTGCCGGATAGAACCGGCGGCGCCGGGGATTGGCGCTTCGCCTAAACGGCATTTCGGTGCGGCCTCGAAGGGCTTGTTTGAAGGCGATGCTTACCAACTCTACGAGCTTGGCTTCCTGCGGCTACAATAACGCACGCCCTGAATGGCTGCGATCGCGCCATGGCTTTGGCGCTTGGCTCGCAGGTGGTACACGCGCTCTGCGAACGCTTGAGGGAGGTCGATGACGGATGGATAAGGAAATTCGGCTCGGCATTATCGGATGCGGTTTCTTCGCGGAAAACCACCTTCATGCCTGGACTTCGCTGCGCGACGCCGGCGTTCGAATCGCCGCGGTCTGCGATCTCGACGCCGCCAAAGCGAAAGCCGCAGCCGCAAAGTTCGCCGCAGGCGCGTGGTACACGGACCCGGAGCAGATGTTCTCCTCCGAGGCGCTCGATCTCGTCGACATCGTTACACGAATGGACACGCACCGGACGTTGGTTGAGCTGGCGATAAAGCATCGCGTTCCCACCATCGTGCAAAAGCCCATAGCGCCGACACTGGCCGACGCCGTGGCGATGGCCAAATCGGCGGAAGCGGCGGGCGTCTTCCTCGCGGTGCACGAGAACTTCCAATTCCAAGCGCCGATGAGAAAAGTCCGCGAACTCATAGCCTCCGGGGCGATTGGCGAAACGACTTGGTCGCGGATAAGTTTTCGCACAGGCTATGACATCTACAGCGGACAGCCCTATCTGCGGAACGAGGAGCGGCTCGTCATCGCCGATCTCGGCGCTCATGTGCTCGATCTTGCGCGGGTGTTTCTGGGTGAAGTCGAGCGCGTGGATGCACAGGCGCAGACCCGAAATCCCTCCGTCAAAGGAGAAGACACGGCGACCATGCTGCTGCGGCACACGTCAGGGGCCGTATCCGTCGTCGAATGCACCTATCGAGTCGCGTCGGCTTCCCGACCCGTTTCCCGAGACCTTGGTTGAAATCGAAGGTACGAAGGGCGCGATTGCGCTGCGTCGCGGCCTGGTTCTTGAGTTGACGTCAAACGGAGAGGCGACAGACATCGATGTCGATCCGCCCGTCCTGGAATGGGCGAGCCGGCCCTGGCACGTCGTTCAGGAGAGCGTGCTTGCGACTTGCGCAAATATTCTCGGCGCGCTGAGGGCCGGGAGAGCAGCGGAGACCGCGGCCAGCGACAACGTCAAGACATTCGAGCTGTGCGAAGCCGCCTATGCCGCCGCTTCCTCCCACACCGCGAAAAGCCCTGGGGAGTTGAAGAACCCTTGAAGCTCAATCTGCCCAGGCCCGGCGCCCATGCTGTCGTGGGCGCCCTGCGCCCGCTACAACAGTAATTTCCGCCTTCCAGGCGACTTACCACCTCGTTTGGACCCGGCGCCGGCAAAGCGCGCTCTATCTTATCTCGGAACGCTTCCGAACTGTCTTGCGGCCGATAGCCGCCGCGCGGCCTCGCGATCAAAGCGCTGGGGCTCGCGATACGCGGCGTGGCGCAAATCTTGAATGGGTCTCGAGCGACACGATACTCCTCAAGCCAAAGGTATTCCCGCTCGGATGACAGGTTTCAGTCCCTCGGTCTCAAATTAGCAAATATGGGTCGGCGATTGCGGTTTGTTTCCTCATTGCAGCGCTGCCTATTGTCGGCGCGACGATGCCGCCGATCATGGACCTCCCAAACCATCTCGCCCGCATCTGGTTGATCGCAGGCGGCGCCGCGGAATTGCCGCTCGCCGAAATCTACAAAATCGATTTCGCCAAAGCGGGCGGCAATGTCGGCGTCGACCTCATCGCCGCCACTCTAGCGCGAACCGTGCCCATCTTATGGGTGAGCAAATTCTTGATAGCCCTCGCGTTTCTTGGCCCTCCGCTGGGAGGGGTAGTTCTCAACAGAGCGCTGGTTCACAAGTTTCACCCGTATCAGATGACCTTTCTGACATTGGCCTGGTCGACGACGGCCATCGCCGGTTTCGTCAATTTTCAGATAAGTCTCGGCGCGGCGTTGTTTGGCGTCGCCATTGTCGCGGCAAAGAGCGATGGATTGTCGAAGCCCAATTTTCTACTGCATCTGACCATTTCGTCGATCCTGATCCTTATCCATCCGCTGGGTCTCGGCTTTTATGCAGCCGCGATGTTTGGTCTTCAGATCGGCCCTGAGCTTCGATCAAAATTTGCATACACGGCGGCCCGCGACGTCTTGCGCCGGCTTGCGGGCATTCTCTGCGGCGTTATGGCGCCGGTCGTTTTCATGCGCCTCGTTTTTTCGGGCGTGCCTGGGACCGCCCCACCGCGACCGTTTTGGGGCGACCCCGCAAACATTGTCGATCCGATTCACATTTTGACGATCCTGTTTTCACCCGTCCTCAGCTACAATTTGGTAGGCGATATCCTGACTTCGTTACCGATCGCGGCGCTCGTTCTTTGCACGCTGATCGGACGCCGACTGAGGGTCCACGCGGGGCTCGCGCTTGTGGCAGGCGTGCTTTTTGTGCTCTCGCCAGTGGCGCCCGACGCATTCGGCGACGGCTCTTGGCTGCCGCAGAGATTTCCGATCATGGCCGCCCTCCTGTTCCTCGCCGCGTTGCGTCCGCAGAACTCTGCCGACGTGTTTTCTCGCAAATGGCTGCCGATAGCGCTTCCGCTTCTGGCGTTGAGCCGGACACTCTGGATCACGTGGGTGTGGATGAGCCGACAAGGGGACATCGCCGCCCTAGACGAAACGATGAACTCCATTGCCCCGGGGTCCTCGGTCGTCACGCTGCAGCAGGAGACGCGGGACTGGCGGCTGGCGCCGACGGGACGTTATATGATTGGTTCACCGAACGGAGTGCGCGCGACAGGCCGCCATCTCGGTGGATTGGTGGTGATAGACCGCCACGCCTTTATACCGACGCTATTCTCGGTGCCGGGCCAGCACGCCCTCGAAATCGCACCGGGATGGCGCAGGAAAGCTGTGATTGCGTCGTCAATTCCTTACCCGAGACAACTTGGAGCGACCGTATCCGGCGATCCGTATCTGAAGACGTGGCGAGCAAATTTCGACTATGTGCTAGTGTTGAACGCTGACCTCGCGTCAATTTCAAGTTTTGATCGCGTCGCCTTGACGCATCTTGAGGCCGTCGCGGATCACGGTTTTGCGCGGTTGTACAAGGTCGGCGGGCGCCAGTTTGGAGGTAGGGAGCCGCTGACGTGGTGATTTGCGATGCGGCGGGCGCAAATCCATCATTGCAATCTTCACCGGTAACGCGGCTTTGGCGGCAGCGCCTCGAAGGCTTTTGTATGATAGCGCTTCCTATGCCGAACCAAACTGAAAGTGCGCGCCGAGATCGATCGCGATCCATCTGGTCTGCGTTCTGGCTTGGCTCAAAAGACGACACTCCCCAGCCCTAATCCGAGCGCATATGGGGTCGCCGACCTCGGTTACATAGGCGCCCGGGAAATCTGTCCTGGTTACGATGAGACAACGCGAGCCGGGGCAGCTTAGAAAGCGCTGGCGGCTAAAAGCACGGGGTGGATTGGCCTGCTGTGCTTCACCACCCGAAATTCAAGACTGCCGCAGCGATGGGCTTCCGGCCTGCCATCGCGGCGCTTTTGAGAGGGGCCGCTCCTCAAACGCAAAAATAATTGCGTTCTGATTGAACCCTTTTCGAGCCCGCCGGCGACAGACAGTTGCGGGGCCAATCAAACCACTCCCCGCCTTGATCAGGGGAATACGAACATGTTCAGCAACGCCGCCAAACTCATCCAGACCACCGTAATCATCGCCGCCGTCGCTTCCGCCGTCGTCGCGCCCTCCACCGCCTCGGCGGGCATTTTTGGCGACATCGTCAAGGCCGGCAAGAGCATCGGCAAAGCCGTTACGCATCCCAAAGATACGGTGAAAGACGTAGCGCGCGACGTAAAGACCGCGGTGAAGGCCGTCGAGCATCCGAAGGAGCTCATCAAGGAGACTGGGCACGTCATCGCGGACGGTAGGGTCATGAAGGACCTACATGCGGTCGGCAAGGTCGTCGGCCACTACTACGACGGCATGGCGAAGTTGACCAAGGACGTCCCCGTGGTGAAAGATTTCAACCCGCTGATGCGCGACGCAGCTCGCGCCGCGCGTAGCTCGGCAGGCGAGATCGGCGCTGTCGCCGGCGGGGCCGCCGCGCTCTACACGGGCGGCGCCTCCGCGTTGCTGATCAGGGCGGGCTCCGCCGGCTACGCCAGCTTCGCCATCAAGCGTGAAGCCGAGCGCCGCGCGGCTGAGGCCAAGGCCGAGCTCAAGGCGCAGCAGAACAAGTTGCGCTGAGCTGATGCCGCACTCCCGACATCGCCGCGAGTGATCCTCGCGGCGGTGTTGAGCAGGATCGCGGTCAATCTTCGCTGATGGCGCTCAGACGTTCGAGCGAGATTGAACCGCCCGCCGAACTGGCCTCGACATCGCTGGCGCGTCTGGTCCGGTCCAATAATATCCATTTCCTGCCAAATCGACAATCACCGTCCGCGCGCCGCGGGAAGCGGCGTGTGGCCACTCGTCCAGCGATGCGTGAAGCGCATGTCGACAAATTCGGCCGCATGCCAGCCCGACCCACACGCCTTTTCGTCATCAAGCGCAAACAACGAACCATCGATCTGCAGTCGCCCGACGCATAGGCCGAGTTCTCGCTTGTCCCGGCTCTCCGGCCGCGCATGCGCGGGCGCAAAAGTATTTGATCGCAAGACGATCGATTGGGCGCTCTCGGGGAGGACAAAGCCGAGTCGGGTTGACGAAAGGCGGATCGGCTCGATTTGCCGGCCGTCGGCGACGATATGCGCGTCATCTTGCTCGGTGAGGACACAACCCCGCGCCGCCAATCGCGCGAGCAAGTGCGTCTTGGCCGCCGCGACCTGCGGTCCGTCGAGCACCAGCGGCAGGCAGGTTTCGGCACAGTATTTGGGTGCGAAATCCGGGTGCGCCTCGATGAAGGCGCCGCCGTTGGCGAAGGCGGTCCGGTTGCCGCAGTCGAGATAGGATTCCGCCGGCAGGCCCTCGGCGAGCAGAATGTCATGCGCGTCGAGTTCGACATGCCAATATTCGACCCGGCGCCGGTCGATCTGAACGACGGAGCGCCCGTTGACCAGAGCCGAGATAGGCCGGATCAGGCGCGCTCTGAATCGCACGATAAAATGGGGCGGTCGACATGACGGGTCACCGGAGTCAAATCTTCCACTGAAAACGTTTGGACTATAGAGGGCAATGTTATCGCTGTCATCTGCGCCGCGCCGAAGCTGCTCACAAACTCACAATCGCCAACGAAACGGCCAAAGCGATCGCTTGCGCGCGGCTCGACGCCTTCAAACGCCGCTTGGCTTTCTCGACGAACTCATGCGCGGTTGCCGCGGATACGCCGAGTTCTCGCGCGATATCCGCGTCTGTCCCGCCGCGGCCGATCTGTTGCAGCGCCTCGATTTCGCGCTTCGTCATGCCTGAGGGAAGCACGGCGATGGCTTGTCGCGGCGCGAGCAGACGCACGCGTTCGTGGAAAAGAAAGCCTAGCGAACAGAGAAAGTCGCGCTCCTTATCCTCTAGAGGACCGCGCCGACCTACAAGACTGACGAGGCCGATCTGGGTCTCCGAGCGCGGAATTGGCAAGGCCAACCCTTCCGTCCAACCATGCGCGGCTATCTCGCGGAGAGCCTCGGTGCCGGCGCCGGAGATGGTCTTGTCCGCGCGCATGTCGCTCCAGGTGAAAGGCGCGCGGCGACCCCGCAAGTTTTCAACCAAGGGGTCGCGCGCCGCGAAGCCGCTTGTCAGATAGAACTTTCGCCACGTGTCCGGCCAGTGGAGGACATGCATGACGTTTCTCTCCGGCGCCGAGAGATCGACCTCGCCGCAGGCAAAAACGTCCATGTCGAAATGCGCTACTGCGTCGGCGAAGACCAACTCGCACTGCGATAGATCCGTGCTCGCCGCTATAGAGACCGAGCTTTCGAAAAATAGCTCATGAAGCCTCACCCTCGACAGCGCCAAAGCGGACCCTCGCGGCAGTTGTACTTCGAAATTGCGTAATTTAATCGCCCCAATCGTCCGAACCTTAATTAATATTAAGTTTTGTAACCAGCCCCCTAATTGGCGGGTTGCCACTGGGGAACAAATCCTTAAAATTGTTCACATTGCAAACATGCGGATTTGGGGGCTTCGTGCCAGCTTTCTCAACGACTTGGACTGGCGCCGCGGGCAACGGGCTCTGGAGCGATCCGGGAAACTGGTCGAACGGCGTTCCCTTGTCCGGGGTCCCTGTCGCCTCCGGCGCGGACGACGTCGCCACGATCGACAATTCGGTGGAAACGACGCCGTTCACACTGACCATCGACGGCGTCGAGGCCGGCGACACGGTCAATGTCAATCTAACGGATCCGGCGGCCGCGCCGTCGGTGATCCTGACCGGTTCGCTGGACCTGACCAACAATGTGCAACCGGGCGGCGGCGGCGGGCTCGGGACGCTCAATCTGAACAAGGGGACGTTCCAACTCGCCGGCGGAACGCTGAGGGCGTTGGTCTTCGAGCAAGGCGGCGATTTCAACAACAACGGAGCGCTCACCTTCGCCGATCAGAATACGGTCGCCAGCGGCATTTCCGGAATACTCGACGCTGTCGGCATCCAGGACGACTTCACGATCGGCAACAACGCCAACGTGCAGATCAAGAACGGCTCGTTCGCTATTTTCGAGGCCGCGCACGGCGGGGCGCCCGACCTTGTCACAGTTGACGGCGGCGCCATCTTCGACGTGCAGGGCTCGCTTTCGATGCACGGCGAACTCGACGTCGTCAGCGGTTCGCTCCAACTCCAAGATGGTACAATCAACGGCGACAGTTTCGGCGCCAATATCGTCGAGGAGTCCGGGCAGCAGTTGCTGGTCGTGGGGACATCGGGCGGGACGCTGATCAATACGACAGTGACCGGCGACATCGCGTTTTCGAACGTACAGAGCTCGGGCCAGCCGCTCTTTCTGACCCTGGACAGCGATGATACTCTGCAAGCGGCGCCCGGAGCGAGCGCCCCCGCGACTCTCAATCTCGCTGTCGATAGCGGCGGCGCCGCCTACAATGTTGTCGAGATCGCGGGGAGCGTGACCCTCGACGACGAGCTTGTCGAGAATGGTCTCGTGCAACTCGATCAGGGCGGTGTTCTGAAGTTCGGCGCGACGAACAGCATCGGCGGTTTCGCGGATCTGACGATCAACGCTTTCGACACATCGTCGGCCTCAGCGCCGACCGTCATCGATCTCAACGGCGGGACTTACACGGTTTCGGGTACTTTGTCGCTCAACAATGTGCTGTTCAGCAACGGTACAATCAATCTGAGTTCCGGCGCCTCGATCATCGTCAACGACCACATCGACAATTCCATCGGTGATTTCACCAACGTCACGGTCGCGCAGGTCATCGACGTACCAACCACCACCACGCTGACCGGCAACCCGGACGTCCACATCGTTGGCGGCGACGACTACGCTCTTCAATCAACCGACCTCGACGTGATGACCGGCGTCAGTGGCGGGCCGGGCAAGCTTTATCTCGACGGCAGCTCGTCGTTCGACGGCCCGGTCGGCGAAATCTCCGGCGCGGGCGTCATCCGCGTCCAGGACAATTCTGGCGGCCCATCGGCGGCGATCGTGCTCGGACTGATCGAGGCCGATCAGGCCGGCCAGACCCTGCAACTCTCGGCGGCCAACTGGACTTTGTACGATCCGACCCAGGGACTGCAGGGCGAGGCCAAGTCGGTCAACGGCAGCAAAGTCGAACTCGGCGACGGCGTCTCAACGAGCGGCGTCACCGATTTGAATGGGGGCGTGCTTTCCAACGGAACTTACGATGCTGTGAACGGCGGCGCGATCCAGATCGACGGCGACGCTCCGATCACGACTCTCGCGCGCGCGGACGTCATTCTCGACGGGGCGGCCTCGCGTTTTTTCGTCGCGAGCCCCGGCGGCGTCGAGATCACCGATCTGCAAAATTCGCTGACCTCGATCGGGCAAGCCCAAGTCGGCTTCGCCGCCACGCTCGGCGGCCTGCAACTGCTGAACGGCGCCGATTTCAACGACAGCTCCCACGCGCTCGACCTCTACGGGTCCATCGTCTTGCAAGGTGGCTCGGTCGAGGCGAACGGGATCAGGTCGCACCTTTCCGTCATCAGTCAGCAGGCTTTTTTCGGCGCCATCCAGGGCTACGGCACAGTCAATTCCTCCGACAGCGGCGCGGGCTCCATTCTGGCGAAGGGCGGCCTGCTGACCGTGAATGGCAACCTCACAAGCATAGCTGTCCGGACGGTTGAGGGGACGGGCGGAGCAACAAACGGCTCGATCTTCGTCGCCGGCGACGACCAGTCCGGCGCGCTAAATCTCGATGCGGGCACCACCGCCACCGTCACCGGCGATGTCATTGGCGGCACGCTCACGCTGGGCGTCGGCGCGACGGCGAGGATTGAGGGCGCCTTCACCAATGGATTCGGCACGATCGGCGCCGCCGCCACCTTGACGCTCGACAGTTCGCTGGCGTCCAGCGGCGATCAATTCTTCTTCGCCAACGATGGGATGAGCGGAGGGACGCTGGATCTGCTGACGCCCAGCGGCGCGACGGCCCAGATCGGGCCGATGGGAAACACGACGCTTGAGGGCAACCGCATCCATCTCCAGGGCGCGCTGCTCAACGAAACAAGCGGCCCCGGCTCCGGATTGGAGCTGGCCGCGGCGGGGGGCGGCAAGGTCCAACTGACGGTCCATCTGAAGGACGACGCCGGCACTGCGCTGTCCGACGAGACCTTCCTGTTCAATGGGGCGGATCTCCAAAACATCGGCGTCACCACGAGTCTGGATGGGATGGGCGGAACCTACCTGGTGTTTGGCGACGACAGCGCCAACGCCAAATATGAGCCGTTTCTGAGCGTGCCCGTCCTGCCGAACGTTCACGTCAAAGCCGGCGGAGACGATTCGGTCGAAACCGTCGTCACCAATCCCGATGCGCCCAACACCTACACGGTTGACGGCCAGTTTTCGGCGTCGAGCGAGACTGGCCAGATCGTGGCGTCGGGGGGCTTCACCGATCTGCAGCCCGGCCATTCCACCGATGAGATCGCGACGGCGCTGCAACCGCCGGCCGAAGGCGCGCCGATCAAGGTCGGCGTCAAGACGGATACCGCCGGGGCGATCAGCGGTTCGCTCGACATCAAGCTGAACTCGAACATCGATCCGATGACCGCCGCGGGGCTTCCCGGCGACCCGACCACGGCGTCAACCAAAGTGGAGACCGTGAAGGTCGCCGCCAACGTCTACGATTTCGCGAAAGCCGTTTTTCCCACCACGACGTTCTACCTGCACGAAGGCGAAGATCCGCAGCTCGACTTGCCGGTCATCAACCAGGTCATTACCAACGCCGGCTATCAGGAGGGATTGCTGGCGGCATTCGACGGCCCGACGATCCAAGGTAGTCTCACCTCCATCGCGGGCGCCACAAGTTTGCTTGCGGCGGGGGCAACCAACGCAACGAGCCTCCGCTTCCAGGCCAATACTGGCGACGACGCGCCCGATGTCCAGAGCGCCGATCTGAGCGTCAAGCTCACCAGCGACGGAACCGGCGCCAGCGGGCTCGGCCAAACCGATCAAGGCGATCGGTTGGTTCCCGTCACCGTCAAGATCAACCAATATGCGGACATCGAGGTCGGAAGCGACGACGGCTCCGTTTCCCTCACCGCAACATCGACGACGCCGGACCCGAACCAGTCGTTGCCAGTGATAGTCAAGACCGGAAATCTCGGAACTTTTTACGTCGGGCAGAATGTCGACGAGATTATTCTTGGGGTGGTAAATGAAAGAAAGGGAATGTTGCAGGATACGGCGAAGGCCTCACCGGAAGTAGACCCGAGCCTTCAGGACGCCGCTTTCTCCAACAACTTTTCGCCCAATCAGGCGGCGCCTGGGGACGACGCCGAACTCGGTTCGTTTAGGATCAGCACCAGCGCGGGGGCGATCGGAACGCACACCGAGGGAATTCTGTTCAACCCTGAGAGCGTGAACCCCACAAGTTCGACGCTCATGCAGCAGGCCGAGGTCGAATATACCTACACGCTCGTCGCCAATCCTAATCCGACCGCCAGGGGCGTCGGCGACCCTCACTTAACCACCTTCGACGGCTTGCATTATGATTTCATGGGCGCGGGCGATTTCATCCTGGCGCAGACAACAGGCGCTGCGCTGGTCGCCGGCGACAATTTCGCCGTGCAGGCGCGCACCGTCGGGACCGGATCGGTCTCCTACTTCCACGAGATCGCCGTGGAGACGGGCAGCCATCGGGTAAGCATCAATTCCGATCGAGGCCTCGCGGGAACCGGCGTGCTTTGGATCGACGGCGCCGCGGTCGATATCGGCGTCGACGGCACAAAGACGCTGTCGGACGGCGCAACCGTCCATCGGGTCTCATCAGGCGAGGAATATATCGTCACCACGGCGCACGACGAGACCGTCGACGCCGCCGACTATGGATCGTACGTGCAGGTCGTCACGCAACTTGGCGTCAATGGTCCGAAGGGGCAGGTTCAAGGCCTGCTCGGCGATGGCGATGGCAATTACCAGAACGACCTGCAACTCAGCGATGGCCACGGAGGCTATACCTCGCCGGGCATCACGCTAACGGCGGCGCAGCTCTATTCAGACCCGAATTCGCTCGCCAACACCTGGCGGATTACCGATCAATCAAAGTCACTGCTCGACTACGCCGTGGGCCAATCGACCGCAACCGACAATGTGCTGGACTTTCCGGCAAGTCCGCTGACCTTCGCTGATCTCCCGAGTTCTTTGAAGCAGGCCGCGCAAAACGCCGTCGCCGGCGCTGGCGTAACGGACGGCACGCTGGCCGCCGACGCTGCTTACGACTATGCGCTTACAGGGAATGCGAACTTTATCAACGCAGCTGTGGCGGCGCAGCAGCAGACCCAGCCGACGGGAACCACAGCCACCGTCACCGTCACGCCGCCCTCGGGAGGCGCCTCCGCGGCGCTCGGCATCGGCAGCACGGCCGCGTCGTTCGCCGACAATAGCTCGGCGGTCGGCCAAGTTTATCTAACCGGCGCGCTCACGACCTCGCTCACGGTCGACTATTCCGTCGTGGATACCGGTCTCTCGGGCTATCTGACGACAGCGCAATTCGGCGCTACTCCAACCACAGGCTCGGTCACCTTGACCGCCGGCCAAACAAGCGCGAATTTTTCGCTAACCCTTCCCGGCATCGGCGCCGACGTCTCCGACGAATTGCGTATCGCCATCACCGGCGCGACAACGGCCGACAGCTCAGCGCCCCCCGCTGAGATCGCCTCGACAGCGGACTTCCGGGTCGTCAATCACACGCCGACCGAGGGCGTCGACGCGGCGCCGGCCTTCGTCGAGATTTCCGGCGGCGGGGCGTTCGTGCAAACCGACGCCACGCACTGGTCGCTCAATCTGGGTTCGATCGTCAGCGGCGGGAACGCTCCGAGCGTGTTGTTGGGCGTCGCCAACAGCGGGCCGCAAGGGGCCGATCTGCTCTCCGGCGCCTACGGCTTCTCCGGTGTGGGCTCGAGCGACGGCTCCTTCACGACGCAAAACCAGATCGCGCCGACAAATCTCGCCAGCGGCGCGACGTCCGCCGGCCTGCAAATCCTCGCCAACAACGGAACGCTCGGCGCGCACAGCGAAACCATCACGCTGACGCCGACGCAGTCCAACGCCTCGGGTTTTTTCGGATCGTTGACGCCGATTGTGCTGACGATCGACGACAATATCGTCGCCGCGCCGCCTGCCGCGCCAACCGTGACCATCACGTCGCCGTCCGACACGAGCACCGCAAGCTACCTGATTACCGGAACAGCCGAGGCCGGCACGGTCGTCACCTTGACCGACAATGGGACGCCGATCGGGCTCAACGCGCCCGTCGACAACAGTGGCGCCTGGAGCGAGACGCTGACCTTGGCGCTTGGCGCCAACAGCATCGCCGCCAACGACAAGGACGCCTACGGTCAGACGGGCGGCGCGACGCAGGTCGTGACGTTCGCGGCCGCCTGCTACGTCAAGGGAACGCGGATCCTCACAGATCGCGGCGAGGTTGCGATCGAGTTCCTGCGCGTCGGGGATCTCGCTGTCACCGCGTCGGGCGCTTTGCGTCCCGATCACGTGGACCGGCCATCGCGCGCTCGACATCCGCCGGCATGCCGATCCGGCGGCCGTGCGACCGGTGCGCGTTTCCGCGGGCGCTTTCGGCCCCGGTCTGCCACGGCGCGATCTCTGGCTCTCGCCTGGCCATAACGTCGCGTTTGAAGACGTGTTGATGCCGATATCGAGCTTGATCAACCAACGCTCGGTTACCGCAAATTGATGTGGATCGCGTCGAGTACTGGCATGTCGAACTGGACGCGCATGACGTGATCCTCGCCGAGGGTTTGCCCGCGGAATCCTATCTGGACTGCGGCAACCGGAGTGCGTTCGCCAATGGCGGCGCTTTCGTCGAGGCGCATCCCGATTTCATGCCCAGGCACTGGGCCGACACCTGCCTGCCGCTGGTTCGGGAAGGGCGACAGGTCGTCGCAACCAAAGCGAGTCTGCTGGCGCGTCTATTCGAGCAAGGCCATTCGATTGATCACGAGGCGGACGCCCATATCATCGTCGATGGATTGAGGGTCGAGCCTGCGCGACGAACCGAGAGACGATTGACGTTCGTCTTGCCGGCCGGCGGTCGCGACATCACGCTGCGCTCGAACGTGTTTGTTCCGAAGCACATGATTGCCGAAAGCGTGGATGATCGCGAGCTCGGCCTGTGCGTCGACGAATTGCAGATTGACGGTTTGACGGTCGCTCTCGACGACGAGGCAACGTGTGGGCCGGGCTGGCGCGAGGCCGAATACGGTGATCGACGCTTCACGCATCGCTGGACGACCGGCGCTACACCGCTTGCTCGCGGCGCGCGGGAGGTTATCGTTAATCTTGCGGGTGTCGGGTATTATTGGCGCCATAGCGGGACCTGCGTCGTGGCCATGGTTGCTTGAGACCTACGTAGCGCGTTCGCCGCAAGGCTTTGCACGATTGAAGTCCGATAATTGCGTCTCGCCAGCTGCCGCCATGGCGCGACCCTGAGGCGACCGCGCTTTAAAAAAGCGCTTGCAATGTTTAGTAATAAGCAGTTTAATAAACACTGCGCCGGCTGGGCGTTAATTCAGCCGTCGATCAGGAAACGCCAATCAATGCCGCGCCGCCAACTTAAGAGCTGGCGGGTGGACGCCGGGGAATCGCGGCGAGTGGCCGCGCCTCAGAGGAGGAATCAATCATGCTTCAAAAACTCGCTTTGGCAGGTGTTTTGGGAGGTCTCGCGGCGCTCGTCGGGTCGCCGGCCGCCGCCCAATCGAAATCGCTGACCATGTGCTGGGCCGCCTGGGACCCCGCCAATGCGCTGGTCGAGCTCGACAAGGATTTCACCAAGGAGACCGGCATTGAGATGAAGCACGAGTTCGTGCCGTGGACGAGCTATGCCGATCACTTCATCAATCTACTAAACTCGCGCAGCGCCGAATGCGACCTCATCATCGGCGACAGCCAGTGGATCGGCGGCGCCGCCGAGAACAAATGGTACGTCAAGCTCAACGACTTCTTCGACAAGAACCATATCTCGATGGACACGTTCCTGCCGGCGACCGTGGTCGGCTACGCGGAATGGCCTAAGGATACGCCGAACTATTGGGGCCTCCCGGCGATGGCGGACGCCGTCGGCTGGACCTATCGCAAGGACTGGTTCGCCAAGCCCGATCTGCGCGCCGAGTTCAAGGCCAAATACAATCGCGAGCTGGAGCCGCCGAAGACGTGGGACGAGCTGATCGAGGTCTCCAAGTTCTTCACCGGCAAGGAGATCGACGGCAAGAAGGTCTATGGCTCCTACATCTTCACCGAGCGCGGCTCCGAAGGCATCACGATGGGCGTCACCAACGCGATGTACAACTACGGCTTCGATTATATGGACCCAAGAAGCCTTATCACATGGAGGGCGTCGTCAACTCGGAAGGGGCCATCAAGGGTCTCGACACCTACAAGGCGCTGTTCGAGTGCTGCCAGCCGAAGGGACTGACCAACGCCTATATGCAGGAAGGCCTCGACGCCTTCAAGTCAGGCGAAGTCGCGATGCAGATGAACTGGTACGCGTTCTTCCCGGGCCTTTATAAGGATCCGAACGTCGGCGGCGACAAGATCGGCTTCTTCGCCAATCCGGCCGGGCCGACCGGTCAGTTCACCCAGCTTGGCGGCCAGGGGCTCTCGGTCGTCGCCGCCTCCAAAGACGTCGACGACGCGCTGGCCTACGTGAAATGGTTCGCCCAGCCGGCCGTGCAGCAGAAGTGGACGGATCTCGGCGGCGCCTCCGCCTCCAAGGCCGTGCTCGGTTCCGACGCCTATAAGAGCGAGCGCTCCCTATGCGCCCTCGTTCGTTGCTTCGATGGGCATCGTGAAGGATTTCTGGGCGGAGCCGCTTGTATGTTCCGCTGTTGTTGGACATGCAGAACCGCGTGCATGACTATGTCATCGCCAACAAGGGGACATCCAAAGAGGCGCTCGATGCGCTGGTCAAGGATTGGAACAAGGTGTTCAAGCGCGAAGGCAAGGGAGCCTCGTGAACTGGAGGCGACAGCCTGCCGACTGTGTCCGTGCTCCCGGCGGCCCGCCGCCGTGGAACCTCTCGAACGCCAGCGGACGGTCGATGAGTGGAATCGACCATTCCACGTTCGCCGATCGCCCTGCGAACGAGGCCCCGGCCTTGCGCGTCGGACGCGGCGCGGGGCTTTCGGATCGGTCGATAGTCTGGCTGTTCATCGCTCCGACCATGGTGCTCCTGCTGGCGATCAACGTCTTCCCGTTGATCTGGGCGATCCGGCTTTCCTTCACCGGGTTCATGGCGAACCTGCCGAGCCCCGCGGGCTTCCTCGGCATCGACAATTATACCGACATTCTCACCGACGAAGACGTCTGGGCGCATTTCCAGTCGACCGCCCATTTCGTGCTGTGGACCATCGCGCTGCAGGTGATCGTCGGCCTCGGGCTGGCGCTGCTGATCAACCAGAAATTCCGCGGACACAGTTTTTGGACGACGCTGATCCTGCTGCCGATGATGCTGTCGCCCGCGGTGGTCGGCAACTTCTGGACGCTGTTGTTGCAACCGCAGATCGGGCCGTTCAACTATTTCGTCAGCTTCTTCACCGGCATCGCGCCGAGCTCGTTCACCATGATCGGCAGCGTCGCGCTCGCGCCCTGGACCATCGTGATGGTCAACACCTGGATGTGGACGCCCTATGTGATGCTGATCTGCCTTGCGGGCCTACGCTCGATCCCCGACTACATCTACGAAGCGGCGGAGGTGGATAGAGCCTCGCCGCTGCGGCAATTCTGGTCGATCACCTTGCCGATGGTGACGCCTTTCCTGATGCTTGCCGTGCTGTTTCAGGCGATCCAATCGTTCGAGATGTTCGACCTGGTCAATCTGCTGACCTCGGGCGGTCCGGGATCGACGACCGAATTGGTGTCGATCACCTTGAAGCGCGAGGCATTCGAGAAGTGGAACACCGGCTATGCCTCGGCGCTCGCGGTGATCTTGTTCGTTACCGTGTTCGGCGCGGCCAACATCTACGTGAAAGTGCTCAATCGGGTGAAACAGGCATGAGCGACGCTTCTGCGCATCGCCCCTTCTCGGAGCCATCTCCGCTGACGCGCGGAGTGGCCGGCGCGATCGTGATCGTCTACGCCGTCGTGTCGCTGCTTCCGCTCGTCTGGATCCTGCTGACGGCGTTCAAATCGCAATCGGACGCGATCGCCTATCCGCCGAAGCTGCTGTTCACGCCGACGCTGGAGGGCTTCGTCAATCTGTTCACCGTGCAGACGCATCAGACCCCACGATTTCATCGCCCATATGCAGCCGGCCACGACTTGGTATGACAAGCTCGCCCGCAGTCATGACATGGTGATCGCTGGGCCCTCGCGAGTCATCGAGCGGTTTCGTCAATTCACTGGTCATCGGCTTTGGTTCGACGATCCTGGCGACCTTCCTGGGGACGCTGGCGGCCTATGCCTTCTCGCGGTTCAAGGTGCCGCTGAAGGACGACCTGATGTTCTTCATCCTCTCGACCCGGATGATGCCGCCGATCGCCGTCGCGGTGCCGATCTACATGATGTACCGCTATCTCGGCCTCTACGACACGCGGATCGGCATGATCCTGTTGTACACGGCGGTCAACGTTTCGCTGGCGGTCTGGTTGCTGAAAGGGTTCATCGACGAAATCCCCAGGGAGTATGAGGAGGCGGCGCTCATCGACGGCTACACGCGTCTGCAGGCGTTTCGCAAGGTTGTGCTGCCGCAGGCGGTCACCGGCATCGCGGCGACGGCGATCTTCTGCCTGATCTTCTCCTGGAACGAATATGCGTTCGATCTCTTGCTGAGCAACGCCCAGGCGCAGACGATGCCGCCATTCATTCCCTTCATCATCGGCGAGGGCGGACAGGATTGGCCGGCCGTCGCCGCGGGCACTACCTTGTTCCTGGCGCCGATTGCTTTGTTCACCATACTGCTGCGCAAGCATCTGTTGCGCGGCATCACCTTCGGCGCGGTGCGTCGATGAGCGTCGCGCCGAGCCCCGCGCCGCCGCGCCCGATTCTGCGGCGCCTGTTCCGCCGGAACCCCTGGGAAAACGCCGCGACCGCGATCATCGCGATTGGCGTCATCATGCTCTGCCAACCGTTCTGGTTGGCGCTCTATTCGTACTCGTTCCTGACGATCCTCGCGGGAACGATCCTGTTCGTCGTCGTCACTAAATTTCCGCGGTGAGGGCGAAACATGGCGAAGATCGAGATTGAGAAACTGCATAAGGGTTTTGGCGATTTCGTCGCCGTCAAGAGTTCTGACTTCATCGTTGAGGACGGCGAGTTCTTCTGCCTGCTCGGTCCGTCGGGATGCGGGAAGACGACGACGCTGCGCATGATCGCGGGGCTGGAGCTGCCGACATCGGGCCGGATTTTGCTCGACGGCGAGGACGTCACCTTCAAGCGCGCGGCGCAGCGCGACATCGCCTTCGTGTTTCAGTTCTTCGCGCTCTATCCGCACATGAGCGTGCGCCAGAATATCGCGTTTCCCCTGAAATCGCAGGGCGTCTCGCGATCCGAGCGGGCGCTGCGGGTGGCCGAGGCCGCGCGCGCGCTGCGGATCGAGCCGCTGCTCGACCGTTCTGTCTCCGGCTTGTCGTCGGGCGACCGGCAGCGGGTCGCGCTCGGTCGCGCGATCGTACGAAAGCCGCGCGCGTTCCTGATGGACGAGCCGCTCGGCGCGCTCGACGCCGAGCTTCGACAGGTGATGACCGGGGAATTGCGGGCGCTGCATGACCGGCTGCACGGCGCCACGATCTATGTCACGCACGACCAGCACGAGGCGATGGCGATGGCCGATCGGATCGCCGTCATGAACCAGGGCGTCGTCGAGCAGATCGGGACGCCGCGGGAGATCTACGATCGACCGGCCAGCATGTTCGTCGCGGATTTTATCGGCCTGCCGCCGATGAACTTCTTGAGCTTCGCTGATCAACTGCAATCCGGCGCCACGGAAGTTCGACTTGGCCATGCGCAGATTTCCGTGCCCGCATTGCGCGAGTCGCTGGCTGAGCGCGAACTGGCGCTTGGCGTGCGACCGGAGGCGGTGTTGTTCGACGACGCGAGCGTCCTGCGCGGCGCCGTGTTCGGGACCGAATATCTGGGGACCACTCAGATCGTGACGATAACCACCGAGTTCGGCATGCTGCGGGCTCGCGTGGGGGCGGACCGCAACGTACGCGTCGGGGAAAATCTCGGCGTCAGATTTCGGCCCGACAAATTGTCGTTGTTTGAAAAGCCGAGCGGCCGCGCCATTCATACCGCGCTTCACGAAGGAGCGGCGCATGGCTGACATCGCGCTGATCGGCGTCTCCAAACGCTTCGGCGACATTGTCGCGGTCGACGACTTGACGCTTCAGGTCGACGACGGGGCGTTCGTCGTGCTGCTCGGCCCCACCGGCGCCGGCAAGACCACGACTTTGCGGCTGGCGGCGGGTCTCGAAACTCCGGACCGCGGGTTGATCCGCATCGGCGATCGCGATGTGACCAGGCTGGCGCCGGCCGGCCGCGACGTCGCTTTCGTGTTTCAGCAATATTCGCTCTATCCGCACTTCACGGTCTACGACAATCTGGCTTTCCCGCTGCGTTCTCCGGCTCGCCGGCTGCCGGAGGACGAGATCCGCAGGAAGGTGACGGAAACGGCCGCGCTGTTGCGCATCGAAAGCAAGCTCGGCAATAGCGCGGCGCGGCTTTCCGGCGGCGAGATGCAGCGCGTGGCGATTGGCCGCGCGCTGGTGCGCCGGCCTTCGCTTTATTTGATGGACGAGCCGCTGTCTTCGTTGGACGCCAAATTGCGCGCGGAGCTGCGGCTCGAATTGAAGCGTATCCAGGTCGAGCTCGGCGCCACTTTTCTTTATGTCACACACGACCAGATCGAAGCGATGACGATGGCGACGAAGATCGGCGTGATCGAATCTGGGCGCCTCGTGCAGTTTGGCGCGCCGCGCGAGATCTACGAAGCGCCGAACAGCATCTATGTCGCGGCGCGGCTGGGGCAACCGTCAATCAATCTCATTCCTCGAGCCGCGGCGCCCGAACTTGCAGCGCCCGGCGCCGCCGTGACCATTGGCGCGCGGACGGAGCACCTGAGGATCGTGAAAGCGCGCGGCGCGGACGCGCATGGCGAGGTCGTCTGGATCGAACATCTCGGCGATCAGAACCGTCTGCACGCCCGCATCCTCGGACACGACGTGGTCACGCTGGCGGAGCCCGACGCAGCGCTTTCGGTGGGCGATGAAATCGGCGTTCGCTTCGTCAATCCGCTGTTCTTCGACGCCAGCGGCGATCGAATTGTCGTGGGGACGGCCTGATGGTCTTTCGATGTGACCTATCGAACCCGGCCACGCGCAGGCGGCTGATCGCAGCCGTAGCGGAGCGCGTCATCGCCGAATCCGATGCGATGACCGCGCTCGATTCGGCGATTGGTGATGGCGATCACGGGCACAACATGAAACGGGGTTTTGAGGCGGTGCTGGGGTCGGTCGACGCGCTGGCCGCGCAGGCGCCCCGGAGCTCCTCAAAGCGCTCGGAATGAAGCTGGTCTCGACCGTCGGCGGCGCCTCTGGGCCGCTTTACGGCACGCTGTTCATGGCGCTCGGCAAGGCATGGCCGCCAGAACTCTCCCGCTCGGATCTCGCGGCGGCGTTCGAACAGGCAATCGCGGCAGTGAAGGCCCGGGGCAAGAGCGAAGTCGGCCAGAAGACGTTGCTCGATGTGCTGTCGCCGACGTTGAAGGCGATACAGGAAGGCGCCGAGGCTGAGGAAATCGCGGAGACGGCGCGCCGTGCGGCCGAGGCGACCGCGCCGCTGCGCGCAACGCGCGGCCGCGCCTCCTTTCTCGGCGAGAGATCAATTGGACACGTCGATCCAGGCGCGTGGTCGGCTGCGCTCATCATCGCGGCGCTGTGCGAGCAGGGGAGCCAGATCTGATGAGCAACGTCGGTATCGTCATCGTATCGCATTCCCACAAAGTCGCTGAAGGCGCGGCCGACATGGTTCGGCAGATGGTCGGCGAAGAGGTCCCGCTCGCCTGGACCGGCGGCAATGCGGCCGGCGGTCTGGGCACGGATTTTGCGGCGATCGGCGAAGCGATCAACCGAGCCTGGTCGGAGGCGGGCGTCGCGATCCTCGTGGATCTCGGCGGCGCGGAGACGAATAGCGAAATGGCCGTGGAAGCCTTGCCCGACAACCGACGCGGTCGGGTCGTTATCTGCAATGCGCCCATCGTCGAAGGCGCGGTCGTCGCGGCGACAGAAGCCGCTGGCGGGGCGCCGCTCAACGTCGTGCGGCGCACCGCGGAGGAATTGTCGCCTTGAAGTCGTCGGAGACGTTGCCATGAGCGAAGGAGCCAGAGGTTTTGAGAATGGATGAGATAGTCGCTACGTCCTCGTCACGGCTGACCAATGAGATCGGACTGCACGCGCGGCCCTCGGTGAAGCTGACCAAGCTCGCCAAAACCTTCGCGTCGAAGATCGAGGTCGCGGCGTCGCCGGACGGTCCGTGGGTCGACGCCAAGAGCATCGTCAAGGTGATGGCGTTCAAAGCGGGCAAGGGCGACACGCTGCATTTCCGCGCGTCAGGACTGGACGCGGAGCAGGCTTTGATGGCTTTGCGCGAACTGGTCGATGAGGCGTTTCACGAGGAGGCGGGGCACGCCGCCGCGCCGCCCGAGCGAACCCCGCGTGGCTGAGCTGCGGCTCGAAGGCCGACCGGCCGCCGGAGGTTTCGCCACCGGTCCGCTCGCGCCTATCACAGAGCGCAGGGAGACGGCGCGCGTCGCCGGAGCGCCCACGGAAGAGGCGCGGCGGCTTTGGGATGCGATCGCCGCCGCGCTCGCGCAACTCGCCGAATTGCAGGCGCTGGCGGAGGGCGACGGAGCGGACATTCTGGCCTTTCAGGCGGCGATGCTCGAGGACCCCGAGCTCTCGGACCCCGCCTTCAACAGTCTCAGCGAAGGGCGCTCGGCCGAAGAGGCCTGGAGCGACGCGTTGGCGGCGCAAATCCACGAATACGAAACGGCCGACGACGCGCATTTCCAGGCGCGCGCGATCGATATCGCCGATATCCGCGACCGCGTGCTCGCCGTGCTGCGTGGCGCCCCCGCCGAAACGCCGCTGGCCGCGGGCTCGATCGTGCTTGCGCACGATCTTTCGCCGTCGCGGTTTCTTGCAACCGATTGGAGCGGCGGCGGCGCCATCGCGCTCGCCGGCGGCAGCGCCTTTGGCCACGTCGCGACGCTGGCGCGCGCGCGCGGCGTGCCGATGATCGTCGGCCTCGGGGTTGACCCCGGGTCGCTGCCAGAAGGCGCGTTGGCGCTGGTCGATGGCGAGCGCGCGCTGCTTTGGATTGATCCGGCGCCGGCGACGCGCGCGGATTTCGAGGCGCGGGCGCGCGGCGCCGAGGCGAAGACCCGCGCCGCCGCCGCCTTTCGCCGCGAGCCCGCCGTCACCAAGGACGGGGTCCGAATTACCGTGCTGATCAACGTCGCCTCGCCCGCGGACTTGGACGGCCTCGATCCCTTGGACTGCGACGGCGTCGGCCTCGTGCGCACGGAATTCCTGTTCGAAGGCCGGTCCGCGCCGCCGGACGAGGACGCGCAGTTCGAGACCTACGCGCGGATCGTCACCTGGGCGGCGGGGCGGCCGGTGACGATCCGCACACTCGACGCCGGCGGCGACAAGCCGATCCCCGGTCTGACGCTCGACGGCGAGCGCAATCCCTTTCTGGGATTGCGCGGCGTGCGGCTTTCGCTCGCACGGCTCCCGGTATTCCGCACTCAGTTGCGCGCGCTATGTCGGGCGGCGGCGCTGGGAGCTGTCGAGGTGATGCTGCCTATGGTCGCCACCGGCGACGAGTTGCGCGCCAGCGCCGACCTGCTCGACGAAGCCTACGCCGAGCTTCGCAGGGTTGGCGAGGCCGCCCGGCGGCCAGCGCTCGGCGTGATGGTTGAAACTCCCGCCGCCGCGATTGCGCCGGACCTCATCGACGCCGATTTCTATTCGATCGGCTCCAACGACCTGACCCAATATGTGCTCGCCGCCGCGCGCGACAGCGAGGCGGTGGCCTCGCTCTACGATCCCTCGCATCCCGCGGTGCTGCGGCTGATCGCGGGCGTCGTCGCGCATGGGGCCGCGGTCGGACGCAAAGTCAGTCTTTGCGGCGACGCCGGCTCGGACCCTCGCCTGGTTGAACGATTGCTGCGAACCGGCTTGCGGACGCTTTCCGTGCCACCCGCGGCGATCGACGCCGTCAAGCAAGCGATCGCTCATCTCGATTTGTCGGCGCCAGCCGCATGAACGAAGCGGCGCCGCCGCGCGAAGCCCGCGCGACTTCGGTGGCCGCTTACAAGGCGCTGTTGCGCGATGTGCTCGACCGCCGCCCCTCCGGCACCCGACAGCGCCTCGCCAATGCGCTCAGCAAGAACCGCAGCTTTGTTTCCCAGATCTCCAATCCATCCTATCCGGTCCCGATCCCTGCGCCGCATCTCGACGTGATTTTCGAGATCTGCCATTTCTCGCCGGCCGAGAAGAAAAGCTTCCTCGAAGCGTTCAACCTCGCGCATCCCAACCGGCTGAAGCCGCGACGCGGCTCACATGGCGTTAGAATGCTAAAGCTCGAAGTCGCCGATTTTGGCGACCCTGCGACCAATCGCGAATTCGACGAACTGGTTCGCGAGACGGCGCGACGATTGTCGCGACTGATGCATACAGGCGACACGTAAGATCGCGGTAACAATCAATCAAACGGGAGGAAAGACATGAAAAAGTTTCTCAACTCGCCGCAGACGGTTTTGCAGGAGAGCCTCGAGGGGTTTGCGGCCGCGCATGCCGACCTCGTCGTCCTCGGCGATCAGCAGCATTTCGTTCGCCGCAAAACGCTGACGCCCGGCAAGGTGGCTCTGATTTCCGGCGGCGGCGCTGGCCATGAGCCTTTGCACGCGGGGCTGGTCGGGCAAGGCATGCTCGACGCGGCCTGCCCGGGCCAGATCTTCACCGCGCCCGTGCCCGACCAGATGATCGCCGCCGCGCAGGCCGTCGACCAAGGCGCCGGCGTCTTGTTCATCGTCAAGAACTATGAGGGCGACGTGATGAACTTCGAGATGGCGGCGGAAATGCTCGACCATCCCCACGCCACCGTGCTGGTTGACGACGACGTAGCCGTCGAGACGTCCACCTATTCGACCGGGCGGCGCGGCGTCGCGGGAACACTGGTTGTCGAGAAGCTCGTCGGCGCCGCGGCCGAGCAAGGACGCAGTCTCGAAGCGCTGCAGAAGCTCGGGCAGGCGGTCAACAGCCGCACGCGCTCGATGGGGGTCGCGCTGACCTCGTGCATCGTGCCCGCGGCGGGCAAGCCGAACTTCGACATCGCCGACAACGAGATGGAGATGGGCGTCGGCATCCACGGCGAACCCGGCCGGCGCCGCGTGCCGCTCGCGCCCGCCAAAGACATTGTCCATGAGCTCTGCGCGGCGATTCTCGGCGATCTCGGCGCCGTGCGTGGCCGCGAGGCGCTGTTGTTCGTTAACGGCTTCGGCGGCACGCCCTCGATGGAGCTCTATCTCTTGTTTGGCGAAGCGACCAAACAACTCGCCGCCGCCGGCGTATCGGTCGCGCGATCGCTGGTCGGATCTTACGTGACATCGATTGATATGGCCGGCGCGTCAATCACCGTGTCGATGCTCGACGACGAAGCCAAGGCGCTTTGGGACGCGCCTGTGCGCACCGCTGCCCTGCGCTGGGGTGTTTGAGGCGCTTGCCAAATCGAGGGTGACATGGAGGAAATCGAATTCGCCCCGGCCGAGCCGAAACCGCTTATCGGCTGGTCGTTGAGGGCGGGCGCCCGCGACGGCCTGGTTCTCTGCCTCGAATATGCCGCGTTCGGCGAGGGTTCGGGCATGTTGACGCTCGCGATCCCCGCCGAAGCCATACTTCCGTTCGCTGAAGAGCTCGCGCGATGGAGCGCGCAATCCTGAGACGCTCTCCTGCAACTCAGCCGCTCCGGCTGGCGCGAGTGCGCCGAGCTTGGGATGCCATCGGACAGCCCTGAGCCCCGCGGAGCGTCGGCCTCCAGGCCGACGAGGCTTAATCAACAAGGCCGGCCGCGCGTGGCCAAAAGGGTCGGCGTGGACGCCGACCCTCCGATCACGATGCCGATCATCAGCACCGTCGGCGAACGCGCGCGCCCATCCTGTTAGATAGCCGTGTACGGGCGAGTTGCTTGGACCTCGTCCGCGTACCAATCGCGGGTTATCACCGCAGCGCCTTGTCGCCATCCAACATCGCCGCTCGCTGGCACGCGCTTTGCGACTGTGCGCGCCGACGCGAGCGGCGGCGTGATAGACTGAGCCCAAGCAGGAGAACCCGCGCATGACGCCATTCAGCAAGGAGACGGCGGCGAAAGCGAAGGCGTTTCGCATTTCGCCGACGGATACCAACTATTTCGCCGTGCTGTTTGACCCCGAGAAGGACGGCGTGCGCAATCTGTTCATTGTCGAGATTTTCCGCCCCGGCGGGGCGACGCCGCCCAACACTCACCATGACGCCGACGAGTTCTTCTACGTTCTGCACGGCGAGGGCGTGGCGCGCTGCGGCGCGGCCGAGACGCCGATCAAGGCCGGCGACGCGCTGCTGGTCAAGCCTGGCGCCGAGCACGTGATCCGCAACACCGGCGCCGGCAAGCTTTATTGTCTGACAGTGATGACGCCCAACGAAGGTTTCGCCGAGCTCATTCGGGCGGGTGAGCCTGTCGAGCTCGACGAGGAAGATCTCCGCGTGTTGGCGGCTTGAGCGGGGAGTTGACTATGACCCCGCTGGGTTCGAGCCGTCTCAACCAATGGCGCGTCTCAGAAACCGAGGTCGATCTGATCCGGCGCGCGCCCGAACCGCGCCCGCTGCGGATCGAGGCGACGCCGCAGGCGGTGACGCTCGATCTGGCGCGCACGGCGATCCTCGTCATCGACATGCAGAACGACTTCTGCCATCCCGACGGTTGGTTGGCCCACATCGGCGTCGACGTGACGCCCGCGCGCGCGCCTATCCCTGTGTTGGCGAAGGCGCTGCCGGCGCTGAGAGGGCAGGGCGCCCGCGTGCTGTGGGTGAACTGGGGCAATCGACCCGATCGGTTGAACCTCAGCCCTTCGCTGCTGCATGTCTACAAGCCGACAGGCGAGGGGACCGGGCTCGGCGATCCCCTGCCGAAAGCGGACGCGCATGTGCTCGAGCAGGGAAGCTGGTCGGCCGCGATCGTCGACGAACTGCGCCCCGATCCCGCCGATATTCATGTCGCGAAATACCGGATGTCCGGCTTTTGGGATACGCCGCTCGACAGCATCCTGCGCAATCTCGGGGTGACGACGCTGCTGTTTGCGGGCGTGAACCTCGACCAGTGCGTGCTTTGCACGCTGCAGGACGCGAACTTCCTCGGCTATGATTGCATCTTGCTGGAGGATGGCTGTGCCACGACATCGCCAGACTATTGCGTCGCGGCGACGCTCTACAATGTGCGGCAATGTTTTGGGTTTGTGACGTCCGCCCAATCGTTGCTCGAGTCCCTGCCGCCTTGAGCTTTGGTTGAACCGTCATTGCGAGCGAAGCGAAGCAATCCACCTCTCGGCGATACCTAGGGCATGCTACTTTATGGTTGAATTGTCAGCGTGACCGCGGGGCGATCAAGCGCCTTGCGGAGCGTCGGCCTCCAGGCCGACGTTGGGGTTGATACGTAAGCTGGCCAAACGGCGCACCAAAAGGTCGGCGTGGACGCCGACCCTCCGTCAGAACGGCTTCGCTCGCAATGACGGATCGAGGCGCTTTATTCCCCGCCGGCGATCGCCGGCCTTCTGCCCCGCCCACGGGCGCGCCTGTTCGAGCAGCGCGCCGAGGCGCAACACGCCGCTGTCGGCGTGGCGGGGGCCGATGATCTGGACGCTGGTCGGCAGGCCGTCCGCCGCGAAGCCGGACGGGTACGGCGAGCGCGGGGTGGCCGGTGAGGTTGAACGGGTAGACGAATCCGGTGAGGCGCGGGCTGCGTCGGCCCGACGGGCTCGCCGTCGACTCTCTACGATGCTTGTCGCGCCGTTGAAGTCGGCGGAGAGCGCGGTGCGCGTCACCGTCGGCGAGACCAGGATAATCGTAGGTCTCGAACAGCCCCTGGACCGCGCGGAACAGCCGCGTGCGCGCGGCGAGCGCCTTGATGTAGGCGGCGATGTCATATTTGCTGGCCGGCTTCGACATAGGCGCGCAGCACCTTGTCGGTCTTGTCGCCGAAACTGATCGACGATATGGCCGAGGCCGTTGGCGATCGAGCAGAGATACAGCGCTCGCTGATCCTCGGACATCCAATCAACGTCGGCGTTCACTTCCTCGATCTCCGCGCCGAGATCGCTGAACACGGCGAGCGAGGCCTTGACGTCCCTCGTCGACCTCCGCCGACACCTTGGTCGCCGCGGTGCGCGAGAGATAGCCGATGCGCAGGCCTGTCAGATCCTGCGACAGCAATTGCCGGCGACACGCGGCCGAGCGGCTCTGCGTGCGCGCGTCCACGGATCCATCGGGATCCGCGCCGGCCATCACCGATTGCATGACCGCGCAATCGGCGATCGTTCGGGTGAGCGGCCCCGCGGCGATGACATTGGCGAACGCGTCGCGCGCTTCCTGATAGGGGATGGCGCCGGTCGTGCCCTTGAGGCCGACGAGCCCGCAGCACGCAGCGGGAATGCGGGTCGAGCCCGCGCCGTCGCTGCCAAGGCCGATCGGCCGATGCCGGCGGCGACCGCGGCCGCCGCGCCGCCGCTCGAGCCGCCCGGCGTGCGATCGAGGTTCCACGGGATTGCGCGTGACGCCGTAGATCGGCGCGTCGGTCTGGCCCTTGATGCCGAATTCCGGGGTCGTCGTCTTGCCGATCATGATCGCGCCCGCCGCGCGCAGGCGGGTGACGAGCACGTCGTCGCGATCGGGGACGTTGTCGGCGAAGGCGATCGAGCCGAAGGTCGTGCGGACGCCCTTGGTTGGAATGAGATCCTTGATGCTGACGGGAACGCCGTGCAGCGGGCCGAGCGTTGTCGCCGGACATGACCGCCTGCTCCGCGGCTTTTGCGCCGCGCGCGCGGCGTCTCGGCGGTGACGGTGATGAAGCAATTGAACTTTGGTTGAAGGCGATCGACGGCGGCGAGCACCGCGTCCATATATTCGACCGGCGACAGCTTCTTGCGGCGGATCAGCGCCGCGGCGGCGACGGCGGGCATGAAGAGCAAATCAGAACTGGTCATACCTCGGAATCCTCGCAACATCGCGGCGTGGGGCGCTTTGAGGTCGTCTCGTAGAGGTGGCAGGCGGTCAGGCGGCCCGGCGCGAGTCTCGCGCAGCACAGGCTCCTCGGCTCCGGCAGCGCGGCATCACGTGGGGACAGCGCGTGTGGAACCGGCAGCCCGGCGGCGGCGAGAGCAGGCTCGGCACCTCGCCCGCGATCGCCGGCTTGCGTGATCGCGCGCCGGATCGGGTCGCGGCGCCGCGTCGAGCAAGCGCCTGCGTGTAGGGATGCCGCGGCTCGGCGTAGAGCTCGTCCTTGGGGGCGATCTCGACGATCGCGCCGGCGTAGATCACCGCGACGCGATGCGCGATCGCGCGCACGACGGCGAGGTCGTGCGCGATGAAGAGATAGCTGATGCCGAACCGCGCTTGAAGGTCCATCAGCAGATTGACGACCTGCGCCTGCATCGAGACGTCGAGCGCCGACACCGGCTCGTCGCAGACGACGAACCGCGGCTCGAGCGCCAGCGCGCGCGCGATCACGATGCGCTGCCGCTGTCCGCCCGAGAATTCGTGCGGGAACCGGTCCGCCGCGTCGCGCGGCAGACCCACCATGGCGAGCAGTTCCTGCACGCGATCGGCGCGGTCGCGGCGGGTGTGGGCGCCGGCGACGTCGATCGGCTCGGCAGATGCAGTCGCCGACGCGCATGCGCGGGTTCAGCGCTGCGTGCGGGTCCTGGAACACGAACTGGGTTCGCGAGCGCACGGCGGCGAGATTGACGCGTCGCTCGGGCCCGGTGATGGCCGCCCGAACAGTTTCACTGTCACCGCCGGTCGGTTCATGCAGGCCAATCAACAACGCGGCCCGCGGTCGACTTGCCGGACCCGGATTTGCCGACCAGCCCCAGCGTCTCGCCGCGCATTCGACATCGAAGCGACATATCGCGCAGCACCTTGCAGCCGCGCGCGCTTGCCCTCTTGGCGCGCCGAGATCGAACGCCATGTCGACGTGGCGCGCTTCGACGAGCGCTTCGGCGGTCATCAGTTGTTGAACCGGCGACGCGCGTGCGCGGCGCGCAGCGGACGCGATGCGCGCCGTCGATCGGAAACAAGCTCCGGCTGCGCGGCGCGGCAGATCGCTTCGACATGGGCGCAGCGCGGGCCGAAGCGACAGCCCGCGATCGGCTTCGTCGGGGTCGGGGATGCGGCCGGGGATCGCGTAGAGACGCTCGGCCGCCGCCTTCGAGCGGCGGCGCGGAGGCCATCAGGCCTTCGGTATAGGGGTGGCGCGGCGCGCGGAACAGGACCTCGACCGGCGCGTCCTCGACGATGCGGCCGGCGTACATGACGATGACGCGGCTGCGCGAATTCCGCGATCACGCCGAGATCGTGCGAGATCAGCATCACCGCCATGCCGAGTTCCGCGCGCAGATCGCGCAGCAGTTCGAGGATCTGCGCCTGGATCGTCACGTCGAGCGCGGTCGTCGGCTCGTCGGCGATCAGCAGCCGCGGCCGGCAGGCGATGGCGATGGCGATCATCACGCGCTGCCGCATGCCGCCCGATAGCCGATGCGGATATTCGTCGACCCGGCGCGCCGCGTCGGGGATGCGCACGAGATCGAGCAGTTCGATCGCGCGGCGCCGCGCGTCCGCTTGCGAGAGTCCCTGGTGCAGGCGCAGCGGCTCGCAGATCTGGTCGCAGATCGTCAGCACCGGGATTGAGCGACGACATCGGGTCCTGGAACACCATCGCGATGTCGCGGCCGCGCAGGCGCGCAGGTCGCGTTCACTGGCTCGCAGGAGATCGCGCCCGGCGTAGCGGATCGCGCCCGAGGCGAACCGCGCCGACGCCGCGCGCATGCAGACGCAGGATCGAGAGCGCCGTCACGCTCTTGCCGCTGCCGGACTCGCCAACCACGCCGAGGCTCTCGCCTTCCGCGATGTCGAACGACACGTCCTCGACGGCGGTGCTCCAGCCGCGATCGCCGCGAAACTGGACGGTGAGATCGTCGATCGAAAGCAGCGGCGCGGCCATCTCAGCCCTGCCCCTTCAATCGCGGGTCGAGGATGTCGCGCAAGCCGTCGCCGAGCAGATTGAGGCCGAGCGCGGCCAAGGTGATGCCGAGGCCGGGAAACAGCATCACCCACCAGGCTTCGGTGGCGTAGTCGCGGCCTTCGGCGATGATGTTGCCCCAGCTCGCCGTCGGCGGCGGCACGCCGACGCCGAGGAAGCTCAGCGCGGCCTCGGCGAGGATCGCGTAGGCGAACACGAAGGTGACGTGGACGAGCAGCGGGCTGACGCTGTTGGGCAGGATGTGGCGCAGCATGATCCGCGCGTTGCTGGCGCCGGCGATGCGCGCCGCCTCGACATAATCGAGCTCGCGGACGACGAGCGCGGAGGCGCGCACCAAGCGCACGCCGGCGGGGACGTAGGCGACGGTGAGCGCGATGATCACGCTCTCCATGCGCGGGCCGAGCGCGGCGGTGACGCCGAGCGCCAGCAGGATCGCGGGAAACGACATCAGCGCGTCCATCACGCGCATCACGAACGGATCGAGACGGCGGAACTGCGCCGCCAGAACGCCAAAGGCCGCGCCGAACAGGCCCGAGAATGACGGCGACGACGAAGCCGATCCAGAGCGAAACGCGCGCGCCGTAGAGCACGCGGGTGAAGATGTCGCGGCCGAAATTGTCGGTGCCGAACGGGAAAGGCCGAGGACGGCGGCTTGAAGCGGAAGCGCACCTTCATGCTGGAAGGATCGAGGCTTGTGAGCAGCGGCGCGAAGATCGCCGCGAGCGCGAGCAGCGCGACGAGCGCGAGGCCGATCTGGAACGAGCGGTGCCCCGCCAGACGGCGCAGCAGCACGAACCGGCGCCGCGGCGCGAGCGTTCCCGCGATCGCGCCGGCGGCGAGGTCAGTCATAGCGCACGCGCGGGATCGGCGAACGTGTAGATGAGGTCGACGGCGAGATTGATCAGGACGAAGGCGAAGCCGTAGATCAGCATGACGCCCTGCACCAGCGGATAGTCGCGCGCGAGAATGCCCTGCACGACGAGCCGGCCGACGCCCGGCAGCGCGAACACCTGCTCGATCACCACCGAGCCGCCGATCGCCGTCGACAGCAGAATGCCGATCGCGGTGACGATCAGGATCAGCGGCGTTGCGAAAGGCGTGTTTGGCGACGGTCTTCCATTCGCTGAGGCCCTTGGCGCGCGCGGTGCGCACATAATCCTGACTCGAGCACGTCGAGCATGGCCGAGCGCGTCATGCGCGCGAGAAAGCCGATCTGGAACAGCGACAGCATCGCGGCGGGAAGAACCAGCGAACGCAGCCAGAGCACCGGGTCCTGCATAAACGGCGTGTAGCCGCCGGTCGGAAACCACCGCAGCATGACGCTGAACAGGATGATCGAAAGAATCGCGATCCAGAACGCCGGCGCGGAGACGCCGAGCAGCGCCAGCGTCATGACGCTGGAGTCGATCCAAGTCCGCCGATAGTAGGCCGCGACGGCGCCGGCGAAAATGCCGATCGGCAGCGTGATGGCGAGCGACAGCAGCGCGAGCGACAAAGTGACAGGCAGCCGCTCGCCCATGGCGGAGACGACGCTCTGATTGAGCATCAGCGATGCGCCGAAATTGCCTTGGAGAAGATGCAGGAACCAGATGCCGAGTTGCTCGATCAGCGGCTTGTCAAGCCCGAGATTGTGGCGCACCGCCGCGATCGCCTCGGGGGAGGCCTGATCGCCCGCGATGACGACGGCCGGGATCGCCGGGCAGCAGGTTGATCAGCAGAAAGGCGAGGATCGACACGACGACGATGACCGGCGCGGCTTGCAGAATTCGATTGGCGATCAGTCGCGGCATTATTCGCTTGGACCGCTTCGTTTCGGGAGAGCCCGCGACGTGAGGCTGCGGTCGGCCCCGATATCGGTCACGTCTACTCGAGCCAGAGATCCCAAAGCTGGAGGATGCCCGCATAGTCGGACTGGCCTTTGAGCTTCTTCGCGTAGCCGATCAATCGCCCGGTGTCGGCGATCTTGATCATATAGCCGCCGCCGAGCACCTCCTGCTGGATCTTCACCCAGATCTCGCGCCGTTTCGTCCAGATCCGGTTCGGCAAAGAACGCCTTGTAGTCGGCGTCCAGCGCGTCATTGCCCTTGATATTCGAGAAGGCATAGATCAGCGGCCGCCATTGCTGCGGCCCGAGAATGTGCTCGGGTCCGAACAGCGTGGTCGACAGGTTCCACTCGCCGGTTCCCTGTTGCATGTGCGAGGCGTTGGTCGTCCAATCGACGATCTGCACATCGACATTGACGCCGGCGGCCTTGAGCTGCTCGGCGACGACCAGCATGGTCGTGCGCATCCATTGATAGTTGCTGTTCGTCTCGATGATGAGCTTTTCGTTCTTGTAGCCGGCCTTCTCCAGCGAGCTCCTTGGCCTTCGTCGGGATTCTTCTGATCGTACCAAGGCGCCGGCGTCTGATCGCCGGGATAGTAGGGCGTGTTCGGGATAGGACATCCAGGGGTTCGGCTTGTTGATGCCGCCGACCGCCTCGGAGATCTCGCCAATGTCGATCGCCGCCGCGATCGCCTGGCGAATCGCCACGATTGGCGGTGAGCGCCGTATTGCGAATTGACGATGATGTAGGTTCCGCCGAGCGGAAAGATCTCGCGTATGGCGAGCTCCGGATGATCCTCGATCTTGCCCGCGAAGCTCGAACGGAATGCTGCCGGCGAGTTGCGCTTCATCCGGTTTGCAGCGCGGCGATGCGCGTCGTCGCCTCCGGCATGAAGCGATAGTTGACGGCGTCGAGATAGGCGGTCTTGCGACCGGCGTAGCCGTCGCGGCCGGGTGAGCTCTGATCCGGCGAATAGCCGTCGAACCGTTTGATGACGAGATGGCTGTCCTTGACCCATTCGCCGAGCATGGAAGGGCCCGGTGCCGATCACGTCGATGCCGCGCGCCGGCTTGTCCTTCTGCGAAGCGGGCAGAATCATGAAGGGAAAGACCGGCGCCTTCATCACGTCGAGCAGAACGACGTTCGGCTCCTTGAGGTGAATGATGAACGTGTAGGGATCCGGCGTCTCGTAGCGCTCGACGCCGGCGAGATTGTCGGCGTTCGGGCTGACTCTTGCCGTAGCGCTCCATCGACGCCTGAACGTCGGCCGAGGTCATCTCGTCGCCGTTGTGGAACTTGACGCCCGCCGAAGCTCAAATGTGTAGGTCTTGGCGTCCGGCGGAGGCCGAGGCGCTCGCCGCGAGCATCGTCTTGGTGGCGTTTTGATTGTCGAGCGTGACCAGCGGCTCGAACACGTTGTGGATGACCTCGAGTTCGACCGCGCTCGAGGAAACATGCGGATCGAGGCCGCCGGGACCCGAGACCGTCGCGTAGGCGAGCACGCCGCCCTTCTTCGGATCGGCCGAATGCGGACTTGGATTGTTGGAAGCCAACGTAAGCGCGCCGACGTGCGAGCGCTCCCCGAGTGAAGTCTCGTCGTCGCAAGGCGGCCATGCGAATTCCCTTCGGCTTGCGCACCTCATCAGAAGCCGCAGCGACAGTCGCTGCGGCCTCCAGAGATATATCGTATATCTAACGCAAGAACCGTGCCAGCGCCTAACCGGCGGCCAGAGCGGCGAATGCGGCTTCGGGTCGCTTCCAGCGCGAAGTCGATATCGTCGCCGTATGGGCGGTCGACAGGAACATATTGTGGCGGGGGTGCAGATAAACGCCGCGCTTCAGCGCCTCCGCGGCAGAACCGTCTCGCCTATCGCGAAATCAGCGTCGTCGTCGAACAGGATGGTCGGCATTTGCGGCGGCCCGCTCTGCCGCACCCCGACGCCAGCCTTCGCGGCCTGTGCCGCGATCCCGTCGCGGAAGCGCTGGCCCGAGTCTCCGCAGCACGCGCGGCCCGTCGATCCGCTCAAGTTCGTCGAGCGTCGCGACCGCCGCCGCCATCGAGACGCGCCGCACCAGAACGAGCCGGTGACGAACAAGCGCGACGCGGCGTCGCGCAAGCTGATCGTTGCCGGTGACCGCCGAGAGCGCGTAGCCGTTGGCGATCGCTTTGCTCCAGGCGCTGAGGTCGGGCTGGACGCCGACGAGGTCCCAGCTGCCACGCAAAGTCAGCCGGAAGCCCGCCCGCACGTCGTCGAGGATCAGCGCCGCGCCGCTTGTCGTCACAGAGCTCGCGCGCGCGCCGGGCGAATTCGGCGTTCGGCAGTTCCTGATCGAATCCGTAGTCGTGGCGGAAGGCCGAGGCGATGACGCCGCGAGATCGTCGCCCGCGCTTGCGACCGCCGCCTCCAGGCTGGCGATGTCGTTGTAGACGTATTCGATCAGATGGGCGCGGTCTTCGGCGGTCACGCCGAGCGGATGCGGCGTGCACCACGGAACGGCGCCGTGATAGGCGCCACGCGCCGCGAGAATCTTTGCGCCGTCCCGGTGCCGCGCGCGCGAGCGTGACGCAGGTCGTCGTCGCGTCGGTTCCGTTCTTCGAGAAGAGCGCCCAGTCCGCGTGCGGGATGAGACGAACGAGACGCTCGGCCAGTTCGACCATCCGCTCGGTCGGGCCGTTGAGGCAATCGCCCAGCGGCCATTTGTCGCTGCACGGCCTCAGTCACCGCCGGATGTTTGTGGCCGAGAATGATCGGCCCCCAACTGCACATGAAGTCGACGATAGCGTCTGCCGTCGACATCCCAGATGATGGCAGCCTTCGCCGCGCTCGAAGAATTGCGGATAGCCCGGCAGGCAAGCCGCCGGCGCGCATGTGGCCGATACATGCCGCCGGGGATGACGCGTCGGGCGCGCGCCCGGAGCTTCTGATCCGCCGTCTCCACCTGGATGTTCATCGCGGGATTCCTCCGAACGGCGTCAGCCTACAATATATGATATATCCGTCAAGCGGACTGCGCGTACGCGCATACGAGGCGCCGTGGAGCCTCGTCTTTACCGCAGTCGCCGGAGCGTCTTCTGCGGCATTCGATCTCGACGCCGCGGCAAACGCTCAAGCGCTGCAAGCTTCCTTCACCGCGCTCTGCGTTGGCCGTTCGCGAAACGTCAGCGTAGCCTCGGCCTCACACCGCGCCGCCGAACTCGATCTTGCCCATCAGCTCCACGAGCCGTGCGCCGCCCTCGATCATGTCATCTTGAACAGCCTGGCGCGCGGCGACCGAGTCGCGGCGGCGCAGCGCTTCCATCAGCGTGAGGTGCTGGTGCTGGCCGGGATAGGTCGGCGGCGCGTAGGGGTAGAGATATTTGAGCAGCGGACCGTTGCGCAGCCAGACGCTTTCGAGAATGGCGACGAGATCGCTCATTTGCGACGCGCGGTAGATCAGGAAATGAAAATGGAAATTGGCGAGCGTGGCGGTCTCGTAATCGCCGCTCCGTTCCGCCGCGATCAGCTCTCGATGCAAGTCCGCCAGCCGCGCCAATTCGGCAGAGGTGATCAGCGGCGTCGCTTTCTCCGTCGCCAGCCCCTCCAGCAGCAGGCGAACCTCGCGCAGTTCCTTATAGCGGGACAGCGAGAGGTTGGCGACGGTGATCGACTGGCTGGAGCGGATTTCCAGCCCGCCCTCGCGACGCAAGTTGCATGATCGCCTCGCGCACCGGCGTCTGACTGACGCCCATCGCGGTCGCCAACTCGCCGATCCGCAGGCGCTGGCTCGGCCAGAACCGGCCGGCCATCAGCGCTTCGCGAAGCTGCTTGTAGACGCGCGTCGTGAAATTCTCGCGATCGCCGAGTTTCAAACCGTCCAGCATCAATCCCCATCTCCGCGCTCGCTCGGCTCCGACGCCATACACGTCCGCATCCCGGAAGAACAGGCGCTGATGCGCGGACGGCCTCGTCGCAGTGACGCCTTCCCAATCATAGAGCATCGGGAACCATCTCGCCCGCCGCCCAGGCCGCGTTCTGGTTCATGTGCCAGGGATCGCCAGGTTCGCCCGAGACGCCATGAAACACGATCCAACGGCAGTTCTCCCAGGCGCCGACGTCGAACACATAACGCGACAGCGAGCCATAGACCGCCCGAGCGCCGACGCTCGCCGAGCATCCGGTCGCAAACACCGTGTCGTTGTCGCCGCCGACCGGCGCTGAGACGCGGTCGAGCGCCATCGCATCGGTCGGAAACAACGCGGAGAGCGGATGCGTCAACCGCGGCAGATGCGCGGCGCCCCACTCGCCAAGTGGCGACTTGGCGGCCTCGGCGAGCGCCTCAACCAGCAGTTCGTCCCAGCTCGCGCCGCTGAGCAACAGCGATCGTCGTCGCGCAACAGGCCGAGCACCGTCCACCATAGCTGATTCTCCGGAACCAGTCCCGGCGCGACGCGCGCGTACGGGGTTTGCGACAGCGGCGGCGAGCCCGCTGCGGGCGGCGACCAGCTTCGTCAACGCGAGCCGCGTCGCGTTGTAGGCGGTCGCGCCCCGCGAAGTCGGCGGCCATGCGGCCATCCCAACCAAGAATGAGGTCGCGCAGACCGCGGCTGCATTTCCCGTGACCGTGACGCTGCGCAGCCGCTCGCGCAGTTCGACGCCTGGAATTGTCTCGAGGTCGCGATGGATCGCCGCCATGTCCTCGACGGTCGGCGACTTCAGCGCCTCCAGGCGCCGCCAGACCCGGCGCGCGCGATGCGGCGGCATAGCGTCGGTGCAGAGATAGTCTTCGCCGTTGTCGACGACGCGATTGTTGGCGGTGACGATGGCGCCGCCGGGCGGATCAATCACGGCGGGCATGCGGCTCGCAATCGATAATGCCGCTCCCACTCGTGCTCGCCGGTCCAGCCGGGCACGGGCAGCCAGCCGTTCGAGCTCGGCCGGCGCGGCACTTTCGCGCGCACGCGGTAGCCGATCTGGCCTGAGATATCGCCGGCGACGAGGTTGTGGTCAATCAGCCCCCATTCCCGCGTCGCCTCGTAAAGCGATCTCGACCGACCCGGCGCGCATCATCGGCAGCAGCGCGTCGAACGATCGGTCGAGCTCGGTGAATTGCATCGAGCGCAGCGCCAGTCCCCAAGCTCTTGCCTGGTTCGCCGACGATCACAGGACCATGCGTCGTCTCCGACGACATCAACGGCGACCGAAGCTTCGCCTTTCACGGCGATCTCCTCGCGCCGGCGTCGCACAGGCCGCCATTGACCTTGAACAGATAAGTTTGGCCGTCGTCGGCGAGAAGCGCTCGACATAGAGATCGTGAATGTCGACGAAGGCGTGCGTGACGCACCAGGCGACCTTGTCGTTGTGGCCGAAATGCGGAAAGCCGGGCACGCCGGGCACGGTGAGGCCGATGACGTCGAACTCGTCGCAGGCGAGGTGCATCTGCGCGTACATGTTGGGCATTTCGAGCACGCGATGCGGATCGCCGGCGACCAGCGGCCGACCCGTCGCGGTGCGACCGGGCGCGAGCGCCCAATTGTTGCTGCCGCCTCCTGTCGCATCAGGCGCCGCGACTTCGAGCAGCGCCGCCGCGCCGGCGGCGAGATCGTCGAGCGCCGCGCGGTAGGGGCCTTTCTCCAGACCCGGCGGAAGGCACAGCAACTCGCTTGCCGCCATCCTCGAAGCGCAGCTTTGCTACGCCTTCGACGCCGACGATCGGCAAGCGCCGCGGCGCGCCACAGCTTCCACCAGACCGAGCCCATCAGAAAGCCGATCTGCCGCATCACCGCGATCGAGTGCCAGGGCAGCCATTGTCGCTGGCTCGGCGTCGAGCAGCTGATATTCGACCGGCCGATGGCCGGTCGCGATGAACGCATTGACGCCGCGCGCGTAGGATTCGAGCATCGCACGCGTCTCCGCGCTGAGCCAGATCGAAATCGCGCCGCGAGGCGCCTGCGGTGTCGACCTGACGGGCGAGAATGTCGGCGCTGACGGCGGATTTGCCGAGCCATTCGGCATAGCGGCCGGTTCCGCGGCGCAGCAGCGCCTCCATCTGCCACAGCCGGTCGCGCGCATGCGCGAAGCCGAGCGCGGCAAACGCCTGATCGCGCGTTTTCGTCTTGATGTGAGGTATGCCCCAGGCGTCTCGCCAGATATCGGCGGCGTTGGCGTCAGTGCTCATGACGGCTCCCGAGTTCGTAGCGGCGTCCGGCCGGGAAAACGTCGCGCAGCCGCGCCTTGACCGGTTGGATATACGATATATCATCCCCGCGAAACAGTGCGAAAATCTGCCTGGAGGCGCCTTGGCGCGCGACGAGATGATCAGGCAAGGGAGTTGACACGACGAAACAATGGGCTCGCGCGGCGCTTCTAGGAGATGGCGCGCGTGCTTGATCCGACGCCGGCCCGCCATTTCAAATTCGCCGCCGCGGCCGCATGATGGGTCGTAGCTTTTGGGAGCCGCTGGCATGACGGAACCTTGCGATCTCGATGCCTCCGTCGCCCGGCGGTTGATTGGCGCCCGGAAACTCGCGCCAACTGAACTGCTGGAGAGTTGCATAGCCCGGATCGAGGCGGTCAACCACGCCGTGAACGCGATGGTCGCCTTCGACTTCGAGCGGGCGCGAGCGACGGCGAAAGCCGGCGACGATGCAGTCGTGCGCGGCGACGCGCTGGCGCCGCTGCATGGCTTGCCGCTCGGGGTGAAAGATCTGGAGCCTACGGCCGGTCTGCGCACCACATGGGGCAGTCCGCTGTTTCGCGACCATGTTCCCGATGTCGATCAGGGCGCGGTGGCCCGGGCCCGCGCCGCCGGCGCGATCGTGATCGGAAAGACCAACGTCCCGGAATTCGGGCTCGGGGCGAACACCCGCAATCCCGTCTACGGAGCGACCGGCAATCCGTTCAACCCGGTTCTGTCGGCCGCGGGTTCGTCAGGCGGCTCCGCCGTCGCGCTCGCGACCGGGATGACGCCGTTGGCGACAGGTTCCGATACTGGCGGCTCGCTTCGCAACCCAGCGGCGTTTTGCGGCGTCGTCGGCTTCCGCCCGACGCCGGGGCTGGTTCCGGACGAGAGCCGCGGCCTCGGCGCGTCTGGACTTGGCGTGCTCGGACCTATGGCGCGCACTGTGGTTGATGTGGCCATGCTGCTCGCGGCGATGAGCGGCGAAGATTCTCGGGACATGTTGAACCGCGTCGGCGCCACAGCGCTTGGGGAATGCGACCTCAGCAGCCTTCGGGTCGCGATCACCGAGGATTTCGGCTTTGCGCCGACCGCGCGCGAGGTGCGAGCGACCTTCGGCCGGCAAGACCGCTCTCTTTCGTCATCTGTTTGCGCGATGCGAAGTCGCGACGCCGGATTGCAGCGGCGCCGATGAAGCCTTTGCCGTGCTGCGCGCGGTCGGCGTTCTCGCCGCGCATGGCGCGAAGGTTCGCGAGCATCCCGCGCTGTGCGGCCCGAACCTGCACGCCAACATCGAAGAGGGGATGCGCTATTCCGCGCTCGACGTCGCCCGCGCGATGGCGACGCAGACCGCGATCTATCAGCGATGGCAGAGGTTCTTTGCCGATTACGACGTCATTATTTCGCCGTCGATCACCATCTCTCCGCGCCCATGGACGGAGCTCTATCCTCAGGAGATCGACGGCCGCCCGACCGCGAGCTATTTCCATTGGCTCGCGCTCGCCTACGCGGTCACGATCGTCGGGCACCCCGCGATTTCCTTGCCTGTCGGCTTGGACGCGGCGGGAATGCCGTTCGGCCTGCAGATTGTCGGCGCGCGCGGGGCGGACGCGAAGGTGCTGGCGGTCGCGGCGGCGCTGGAGCGCGAGTTGGCCGGCGATCCGAGAACGGCTCGGCCTGTGCCGGATATAGCGGCGCTGCGTCGGGCGGCGGCGCTGGCGGAGATGCCTGGGTTCAGGTGAACTACGAGGGCAATGAATATCTGAGATGTTATAGTAGGAAGTGATTGTGTCACGTCCGCTTAAGTTCGACGAGCGGGTCTACTTAGTGAATTGTCGGACGAGAACATCCAATCGTATCCTCGGCGCCTGCGGCGGGAATACGTTCCGTTTGCGCGAGCACGACCAGTCCGTGCAATGCGCTCCACAGCACTTCGGCCAAAAATTCCGGCTCTTGCCGATCGGGCCCGAGGGCGGCGACCAACTCGTCGAAGCCGGCGCGAAGAGCGGGCGGCGTTTCCTCGCTGGCGAACTTGATCTTGGTTGGCAGGACGAACATCGCCTCGTAGATAACCGGCTGCGAACGGGCAAAATCGAGATAGGCGGCGCAGACGTTGCGCAGGATGTCCGGAGCGCCGGGGACGTTCGCCGCTTCTCAATCGCGTTGCAAGCTCCTCGAATCCTCGCGTGGCCACCGCGGCCATGATGTCGGCCTTGCCCTTGAAGTGGCTGTAGAGAACCGGCTGGCTATAGTCGATTAGCCCCGCGAGACGGCGCGTGGTGACCGCGTCCCAGCCCTCGGCTTCGGCCAGTTCGCACGCGGTCGCCAGGATCAGTTCATAGCGCTCCGCGCGCTGGCGCTCTCTGCGTTCGGCGATCGACATCGAAATATCCTAGCAACGACCGAATTTTTGTCAATGCTAGATTTTTCTTGACATCGAATCTAGCAGCGATAGGAATATCTGCAGCTGACAGGAGTTCGCTATGGCGCTCGATCGGCTACACCCTCTCCGGCCTGATCGCGGTCGCGATTATGTTCATCGGCGCCGCGCTTTCTGTGGGACCCCGCTGCGGCTTCAAGCGGCTTCGGCATTGCCAATTCTCCCTCGCCATCGACCGGATTTACCGCGTGGCTGGCCGTGAAGGGCGGGCGAGACATCGTGTCCGGCCTGTTTGTCTTCCTGCTGATGGCGAACGGATCGCCGCGCTTGCTCGGCGAATTCCTGCTCGTCGCCAGCCTCATCGCCTTCGGCGATGCGGCGACCGTCCTTCGATCGGGCGGAAGCCGAGCCGCCGCCTTCGGCATTCATGGCCTGACGGGCTGGTCATTGTCGCAGCGGGCGCGATCCTCATCGGCGCGAGCCAACGGATAGGAGCCGATCATGGCGATACTTCAGGTTCCCATAGCAAGCGCCCTTGCGTGGCTGCTGGCGTTTGCCTTCGCCGGCGCCGGCCTATTCAACGCCCTGGGCGGCGCGGCCGCGCAGGCGCAGTTTGTGCGCTGGGGTTATCCCGCGTGGTGGAACTTCGTCACCGCCGCGCTCGAAGTGCTTGGCGCCGCGCTCATCGTTGTTCCCGCAAACGCGAATTTGGGGATTGGCGCTCGCGGCCATGGTGTTGATCGCCGCGATCGCCACCGTCACATGGCGTGGGGAATACAGGCATTTGCCGCCGGGCGTGGCGCTTGCCGCGATGGTCGGCATCGAATGGGCGCTTTGGTTGGCGAAGGAGTAGGGCGCCATGATCGAGACGTTCTTGCGATACGATGCGGCCGACTAACTGAAGACCAGAAGACATCAGCGTCTACCTCGAAGCGAGCGCCGAGGAGAACGATCCCGCGCAGATGTCGCTGGCGTTGGGCGCTATCGCGCGCTCGCGAAACATGAGCCAGGTGGCGCAAGACGCGGGGTTGACCCGCGAGGGACTCGAAAAAGCGCTCTCGGCGGAAGGCAACCCGAGGTTCGCGACCATAACGAAGATCGCACGCGCGCTCGGTTTGCGGCTGAGGTTTGAGCCGGCGAAGTCGTTGGCGCGGCTATCATCGATTGCTGGCTTCCTGGAGATCGCGCCGCCGGACGAGGCGCTGTCGCGGCTGGGGAGCCTGGTGTTGCTCGGCATGACACCGCGGCTGCACTGCGCGAAATGCGATCAAAAATTATCATTCATGGAGTTTTGCTCCGGATATGACGTCGTTACCTGCTTTTTGTTTTGGAAATAACACAGACTTCAAATAACAACTATCCCGAGCGAGGGTAAAGAAGAAGCACGTTCGGTCAATACGACATGTGTTTCTGCACGTCTGCAATGATGAAGGTGAGAATGATCGTAAATTAGCGCCTACATAACTAATCTCCGGTTCGTTTTTCTCCCATAATATATCCTGTTGGCTTGGTTGGTCCGGCGAGAAGCGACTCGGAAGGCGATTGCGAATTACCGTAACGACGACCTATTTCGAAAATGGCTCCCGCCGCAGACGCCAATACTGCAATTATCGCGACGAGATCAGTCACCCGTAAGGCGTAGAACAGTTGCCAAACCCTGATCGAACTCCGGCTCTAGTAACGAGGGGCGTTCAGGCGCAGACGCTTTGGTCTCGGATGGATCGCCCATCACTGATCCCCCTTGTTCTCGGTGATGACAAAGCGATGTAGAGCAATGGCAAGTCGCCGCTCCTTCGAACCGCTATCGAACATGCAATGCATTATTACTTTTGGAGCGTCTCCGTAACCCCCTTAAATCCCCGTGGCGCCTCATCCCTCAAAAAGGTTTTTTCAGGCGTAACGAAGATAGGGAAGTGTGGCCGTGCGCGGGATTTACGCGGAGATGATACCGATTGCATAGTTGCGTTGCTTTTGTCAGCATCGCGCTCTGCAAGGTGTGAACGTGTAATCGGTATCATGTCCCCGTAAAGAAGCTTTGGAGCTTGTGGGAACTTATGGAAAAGCGCGACATAACCGATCTCCTGCATATCTCGAAGGAGATAGGATTTACGGGGACATGATACCGATTGCATAGTTAGCGTTGCTTTTGTCAGCGTCACGCTCTGCAAGATGTGAATGAGTGTAATAGGTATCCTGTCCCCGTAAAGCCCCGTAAAGCCCCGCGAAGTAATTGGCGCAGTTCCTATCGTTCTACACAAAATTTACTTGGATTTACGGGATATACAGGGATGTAAGAGGACATGATACCGATTGCATAGTTAGCGTTGCTTTTGTCGGCGCTCTGCAAGATGTGAATGAGTGCATAGGTATCCTGTACACGTAAAGCCAGTAAACCCAATTTCCAAGTGTCAGCCTCGTGCTAAAGGGCCGACTTACATTGATTGTGGCGGACCTCTTGTCGCGATAGGGTTTTGTGGATAAGCGTTACGGCCGGAGATTGCGATGGGTCATGCTGCTAACCTCGGTCCCGAGTCGTTGCCTCCTCCTTCTCCGGGCGGCACTGGAGCTGATCTGACCAGCCGAGTTTCCAATTTGGAAGGAGCACAATCAGTCCTAAAAGAGCAAATAGCTACTGTATACAAGGGGGAGTTGTGGTTTTTTAAAAGAGTTATGTGGTTCATAAGTATATTTGCAGTGTTGGGTGGCTTCTTTGCAGTAGGTTCATATAAAATAAATGAAGCTAGATTGGATGATGCGATAAAACGTGTGGATGAGGCCTTGGGAAAGGTAACGCCATCATCGCTTCGCATAAATACATTATATGGAGAGTCAATTAACGGGAAATACGATTTAAGATTAGAATCTGGCCATGGCGGCAAAGATTATTTTCAATTATATATTGTTTTTGATGTTCGGGTCAGTACAGACAATGAGCATGGTATAGCAAAAATAGTTGGAGTAAATGCGTCATATAGTGGAGATATAGTCGAAATTATGTCTACAGGGAAAAATGGAGCAGATTCAGATACTGCAAAAAGATTACAAGCCGGCGTTTTTAGTGCAATTGGTCCGGTCTATGTTGGAAGTATACCGGTGGAAGTTGAATTTAGTCTGTATAGCGATCGGGTAACATGCGAAGGTGGTCAGCTACTTATTGATAAATTACGTACCAAAAAAGATATAGGTAAAATAGTGGTGACGCTACTGACCGATAATCCTGCGACAAATATTGTTTCCGTGCCATTTAATGTTTTATCCAGAGAATCTATTGCAAATCTTACATGCAACGAATACGAACGTAAACCTAAAGAGTGATCACGATGTGGGTGCGCCGAAGAATATCTGCGCCTAACGGCTCTCGCCCGTCGTTGGCGACACTTACATATTCATCTGCCTGAAGCCAAGGAAGTCCACAAATGGCGCCGGGCTAGCGTAGGGCTTTACAGTAGGTGGATTTACGGGGACATGATACCAATTGCATATTGCGTTCCGTTTCCAGGGTAACGCTCTGCAGATGTGGATGGGTGTAATCGGTATCATGTCACGTAAAGCCGTATAGCCACGATGAAAATTTGCGCTACCATTATGGCGCTTCCATCCCTTTGGGATGCCGTCATCTCCGGGACTTCCGACGAAGCCATTACCCACAAATTTTTGATTTGGGGAAGTTTGATTGGTGAAGCGCTTGTCGCTATTGGAATCTTACTGGAAATAGAACCGCCACTTGATAGTAAAAAGGTGTCGTCGTTCGCTGCGGTCATAATCGGCGTAGTCGTAAGCGCGGCCGGAACGTTGCTTTTATTGAATTTTGACGAGGCCATAAGCTCAAAACAACAGGGTGAGATTTCGCGTCGCGACAGATCGCGCCTCGGAAGCAATCGGCCGCGCTGCTGAGTTGGAAAAAGAAGCCGCAGAACTTAAGCTGCAAGCCGCGGACGCCGATATAAAGGCAAGCGCAGCGAACGAACGCGCGGCGCAAATTGAGCAGGCGGCAGCTTGGAGGGTTTTGATGCCTGACCAAATGGATCGCTTCGTGAGCAGTCTAAAGTCTTCCAACCATAAAATACAAATTGCGTTCATGGAAGGCGACCCAGAAAGTCACTTCCTAGAATTGCAGTTCGGACAGGCAGTGCATTTGGCAGGCTGGGAATACGGCTCTTGGGAGGTCCACCTAAACGGAGTTATATTGTTCGGTCTATCTGTTCTCGGTGAGTCAACACAAGCAGATGCCAAGCGCAGCCTTATGCAGGCCCTATCCGCTGCAGAATAGGGGCAGACACATTGGACAGATTACCTGGACAAGGATGGGAAGGAAGCGGAGGATATCCGCAAGGCGAAGTCACACTCTTAATCGGCTCAAAATTTCCTCCAAAAATGCCGATTGTGCGGAGATCGCCTACTCCATAGGCGCGCGGGTTTTAAGGCGAACAACCTTTATTTTCTTATTGGATGGCGAAATAGCTGCCAATCTCAGATGGGGCGAAATCAGCGCCGCTCTCATCGCTCTTCCCAAGACGCAAATTTGGGAGCTAGTGCCGATTGCATCGTCCGCGTTACTTTAGTCAGCGTCACGCTGCAAGATATGAAGAAGTGTAATTGTATTATTTCCCGCTTAAAGCCGATCGGCGACGACTTGGGCCAGGACGTTAAATCTCCTGCTGCCGCTAATGTATAAATGCGCTTCTATCAGGCGATGATGCGCAGAGCGCTGAGCCGCGAAAAGTCACGGTCGTGCGTTACCAGTGCATCGGCGTTGATCTCAAGGGCGCTGGCGGCCTGCACGGCGTCGGGCCAGTCAGGCCGTATGCGGCGCGCGATTTACGGGGACATGATACCGATTGCATCGTTTGCGTTGCTTTAGTCAGCGTCACGCTGCAAGATGTGAAGAAGTGTAATCGTATGTCCACGTAAAGCCGATCGCAACAGCGGGGCCAGGAAGTTAAACCTCCTGACGCCGCTAATGTATAAATGCACTCCGATCAGGCGATGATGCGCAGAGCGCTGAGCCGCGAAAAGTCACGGTCGTGCGTTACCAGTGCATCGGCGTTGATATGAAAAGCGCTTGCGGCCTGCACCGGCGTCGGGCAATTTCAGGCGCCGTAGGCGGCGCAGAAGACGAGCCGCGCCTTCGGCTATGTCGGCGTCAGAAACGGCACAACCCGCCAACTTTCGAGCAGCGCGCGATAGCGTCGGGCAAGCGCTTCGTCGCCGGCTTTCAGCGGGCCGGTCAGCACCTCGGCGAATCGTGACCGGGCTCACGGCAAACCGTACTGAACCCGCTGCGTGGGCCTCGAAAACGGATTTACCGGGATTTACAGGGACATGATACCGATTGCATCGTTTGCGTTGCTTTAGTCAGCGTCACGCTGCAAGATGTGAAGAAGTGTAATCGTATGTCCACGTAAAGCCGATCGCAACAGCGGGGCCAGGAAGTTAAACCTCCTGATGCCGCCAATGTATAAATGCGCTTCTATCAGGCGATGATGCGCAGAGCGCTGAGCCGCGAAAAGTCACGGTCGTGTGTTACCAGCGCATCAGCGTTGATCTCAAGAGCGCTGGCGGCCTGCACGGCATCGGGCCATTTCAGGCCGTAGGCGGCGCGAAGGCGAGCCGCGCCTTCGGCTATGTCGGCGTCGAACGGCACAACCCGCCAACTTTCGAGCAGCGCGCGATAGCGTCGGGCAAGCGCTTCGTCGCCGGCTTTCAGCGGGCCGGTCAGCACCTCGGCGATAGTGACCGGGCTCACGGCAAACCGTACTGAACCCGCTGCGTGAGCCTCGAAAACGGGGCGGAAACGCGCCGCAAAGCGCGGGTGGTCCTCGAGCGTGTAGATGATCGGGGCGCTATCGAGCCACAGCAACGCCCCTTCGCGCAAGCCTTCGAGAGTTACCGGCCCCATTCGTCGCGCAACGCTGCGACCGCCGCGGCGCTATCGGCGCCCCACAACCCTCGGCCCGAACCCGCGAGCGTCAACAACGACGGTTGCCGCTCGAGGCTCTGGACCGCATCCGCCGGCGCCAATACCGCGACCGCGCGGCCGCGCTTGGTGATGATCGTGGAGATTCCGCGTTCCGCGGACTTCGAGTAACTCAGGGAGATGGTTTCTCGCGTCCTCTGCGCCTCGACGGTTTGCCATGTCGATCCTCCGCAGATCAGCCGTACAGTACCGCACAGTTTGTGTCAATTTGCGATTGTGGATCGAGCCAGGAGCGTCGCGCCGGGGCGCCTCTATAACGCCCCAAAATTTCTCTTTTACAGAATTTCGTGTTAAGCTATCTTCATGCTTCAGCTCATCCCAGGCGAAACTCGCGCGAAATTGCGGCGCAACTTCTCGGCTGTTCCCTTTGGCGCCCCTGATCGCCCTCAGAAGTCGTTGAATTCATTGAAAATGGCAAAGGATAGCTCAGATATTGCTGGACGTGCGCAACACTTTGCACTGAGCAAAATCAGTTGTTTGGCTGTTCGCGCTTTAGCTGTGGGGTGGCAAAGGCTTGCTTTCGGTCTCTCCGAAAGCCCGGAACAAGGATTTTTCCTTGGCCAATTGCGGCGAAACCACGCTTTTCGCCGCCGGCGACCGCGGCCCGAGGCGCGCAAATTGCGGCGCAATTGGGAGGGAACGGCGCTCCGGCCGCTGCGGCTTCGCCCTTGCCCGCGCCCTTTAGTTGGCGAACCTGAAATGCATCACATCCCCGTCGCGCACCGGGTAATCCTTACCTTCCAACCGGAACTTCCCAGCCTCACGCGCGCCCGCCTCGCCCTTGCCGGCAACATAATCCTCATACGCGATCGTCTCCGCGCGGATAAACCCCTTCTCGAAATCGGTGTGGATGACCCCCGCCGCCCGCGGCGCCCGCGCGCCGAGTTCGACTGTCCAGGCGCGCGCCTCCTTCGGCCCGACGGTGAAGAACGTCACCAGATGCAGCAGATCGTAGCCGGCGCGGATCACCCGGTTGAGGCCCGGCTCCTCGAGCCCGACAGCTTCGAGATAGTCCCGCTGCTCCTCGCGCGGCAGCACGGCGATTTCGCTTTCGATCTTGGCCGAGACGACGACCGCAATGGCGCCTTCGCTCTTGGCGCGCGCCGCGACCCGCTCAGAGAACCCGTTGCCGGCCGAGGCCGAGGCCTCCTCTACGTTGCAGACATAAAGCACCGGCTTGGAGGAGAGCAGCCCCAGCGAGTTGAACAGCTTTCTATCTGCGACGTCGGTCGCAGCGACGCGGGCGGGGCGGCCTTCGCGGAGTTCAGCGAGCGCGCGCGCGGCGAGTTCGTAGATCTCCTTGGCTTCCTTGTCGCCGCCCTTCGCCTTCTTCTCGATAGCGACCATGCGGCGTTCGAGGCTTTCGAGGTCGGCCAGCATCAGCTCGGTCTCGATCGTCTCGATATCGGAGATCGGATCGACCTTGCCCTCGACATGGGTGACGTCGCCGTCCTCGAAACAGCGCACGACATGCGCGATCGCGTCGCACTCGCGGATGTTGGCGAGGAACTGGTTGCCGAGCCCCTCGCCCTTCGAGGCGCCGCGCACCAGGCCGGCGATGTCGACGAAGGTGAGCCGCGTCGGCACGATGTCCTTCGAGGCGGCGATCGCGGCCAGGGTCTCCAGCCGCGGGTCGGGCACGGCGACGTCGCCGACGTTCGGCTCGATGGTGCAGAACGGATAGTTGGCGGCTTGCGCGGCGGCGGTCTGCGTCAGCGCGTTGAACAGGGTCGACTTGCCGACGTTCGGCAGGCCGACGATGCCGCATTTGAAACCCATGCGTATGCGTCCGGGGAGGAATGGCGGCGGCCCTCATGCGCGGGCGGGATCGAAAAGGCAAGCGGCAGCGCCGAGCGCGGCGCGGTCTCATGTAGTGCGTAGCTGATCTGTGCTTAAGGATTCAACCAGGTAATATCGTGAAAGCAACAGCGTGGTATAATCACGCTGGATTTTCGATAATATTTCGCAACATCCGTTAATATTATCCCGGGAACCTCAATTCAAGCTCGACGTTAACTCCCCGCAGTTGCATGAATAGGAGATAGACATGCGAACGACTTTGGCGATAGCCTTCACCTCGCTTCTCGCGCTTTCCGCGCCGGCGCTCGCGCAAAGCGCCGGGTCCCCCAACGCGTCGGGCACCGGCGTGACCGGGTCCGGGACCAACACGCCAGGCAGCGGTGGTGTGCACGCGGGCGATCCCGCCTACCAGAATACCGATAATGGGATGCGCGAAGGCCGGGCTGCAGCGCCGGACGACAGCATGCCAGCCAATGGGCCGCCGCGCGATAACCGCAACAACTAACAGCTCGCTAGAATGAGTAAAAAGCCCCGCCAATCTGGCGGGGTTTTTTATTGCGCGCAGTTCCGAGGGCGTGGCCCCGGTTGCAAGACTCGGCGGCGCGCCTTACGAGGCTGCGGCAAATTCAACGAACTGTCGATGGGGAGGTTTGCGCCATGCTCGAAGGCCAGTTCAGCCGCACCGCGATCGGCGCGGCCGGCCATCGCGCCGCTCATCAGGTGCTCGATGGGGCAAGCCTCTTCGTTGACCCGCTCGCCACGCGCATCCTCGGCAAAGACCTCGATTCGGCTGTCGCCGATGGCAGCGATCCGGCCCGTCGGCGTTTGCGTCTGTTTATCGCGCTGCGCAGCCGAATCGCCGAAGACGCAGCGCGGCGCGCTATTGGCGAGGGCGTCCGGCAAATTGTCGTGCTCGGCGCCGGCCTCGACACCTTCGGCTACCGAGTCGGCTCGATCGAGGCGCTCCGCGTGTTCGAGGTGGACCATCCCGCAACGCAAGCCGAGAAGCGGCGGCGGCTCGCAGAGGCCGAAATCGCCGTCCCCTCGCACCTCCTCTACGCGCCTTGCGATTTCGAGACGCGCTCGCTCAACCAAGCGTTAGAGGACGCAGGCTTCGACCCGCTCGCTGCGGCTTTCTTCATTTGGCTCGGCGTGACGCCCTACCTCACGTCTGCCGCTGTAGAGGCCACGCTACGCTACCTGGCCGGTCTGCCAGGCGGCGCGGAAATCGTGTTCGACTACGTCAATCCGCCTGAGACGATCGAAGCGGATGAGGCGCGCGCTCGCCATGAGCGCCTGTCCGCGCGCGTGGCGGCGCTGGGCGAGCAATTTCGCGGCTATTTCGAAACCGCGGACCTGCATCGCCGGCTTGCTGATCTCGGCTTCGACGACGTCGAGGATTGGGGCCCGCGCCGCATACGCGAGCGGCTCGCGCCGGGCTCGCCCCAAATCGGCGACAACGGCGGTCACATCCTTCGCGCCGCGCACCGCGTCTGAAACCAAACACCCTTGCCCTCCCCAGGAAATCCTGCCTTGAACGCTCGCCTGCAAACGTTGTTCTCGCTGTCCGGGCGCATCGCCCTGGTGACCGGCTCTTCTGGCGGTATCGGGCTCGCGCTGGCGCGCGCGCTCGGCGCGGCGGGAGCGACGGTGGTCGTCAACGGCCGCGACGATACGAAAGTGACGTCGGCGGTCGAGAAGCTGATCGGCGAGGGCATCGAGGCGTTCGGCGCCGCGTTTGACGTGACGGATTTCGCCGGCGTCACGGAGGCGGTGGGCTGGATAGAGGCGGAGATTGGACCGATCGACATCCTCATCAACAACGCCGGCATCCAGCGCCGTGGGCCGCTAGAGGATTTTGCGCCCGAGACCTGGCGCGAACTGATGACGACCAACCTCGACGCCGTGTTCTATGTCGGTCAAGCGGCGGCCAAGCCGATGATTTCGCGCAAGCGCGGCGTGATCATCAACATCGCCTCGGTGCAGAGCGAACTGGCGCGCACCAACATCGCCCCCTACACGGCCTCGAAGGGCGCGGTGAAAATGCTGACCAAGGGCATGGCGACCGATTGGGGCAAGCACGGCTTGCGCATCAACGCCATCGCGCCCGGCTATTTCCGCACCGAACTCAACAAGGCGCTGGTCGAGGACGAGAAGTTCACCGATTGGCTGGTCAATCGCACGCCGATGCGGCGCTGGGCGGATGTCGAGGAGCTCGAAGGCGCGGCGGTATTTCTCGCCTCCGACGCGTCAAGCTTCATCAACGGCCACGTGCTCTACGTCGACGGCGGCATCACCGCCTGCTTGTAAAGCAGCCCGCGCCTGTAGCCGCGATCTCCAGATCGCGGTGGCCGTGAGATCGCGCCTTGCCGGGGAAGCGCCGATCGCTTGGAAACCGCGATCTGGAGATCGCGGCTACAAGCCCTAGCGTCCCGAACTCGAACAAGAGTTCCGCGCTGCGCATAAAATGCGTTTATGGCGTTATTAACCAATTAAATTCACCAAGGTGTCTGTCCCTGGTGAAGTGGGTTTCGTGCATGTCGTTGTCTCTGTCGATCCTGCAAATCCTGGCTTGTGCGGCGACCGCGGCGACGACGACCTATCTGATCGTCGAATCCAGAGAGCGACGGCAGTTCTTTTCCACCAAAGCCGAGGAGCTCTACACGCTGGTCGAGTCGGTGGACCGCGACCTCACCGACTATTTCGCGCATTCCTACTCGCTCGTCGCAGCAGGCCACTCCTACCGGCCGCACACCGAACTCGCCTGGAGCAAGCTGATGCAGGAGTCGGCAAAGCTCAGGATGCTGGTCGGATTCTACTTCCCCTCGCTCTGGCCTGATGTCAAAAAATGCGACGCTTGCGTGTCCACCACGGCCGATGAGCTCCAGCATTTCCAGGACAATCGCGGGGATGAGAGCGCGCTGCTGACGCTCGACAATCTCGTTGCGGAAATGAAGGAGGCGCTCGACGCGCTCAAACACGCGGTGATCGTCGCGCATCATGATGGGCGTGGTCATCCGCTGGGCTTGCGCCGTCGCCCTGACGCCTCGGCGCCGAGCCGGGTTTTGCGCGCGGCGGCCTGAACCTAGCTGGGATCGCCGCGGCCAATTGCATAAGCCGCGCGGCATGCTAGGTTCGCCTCGAAGTTGCAGGCGAGCGCTTCGGCGCCCCGCGAGGAGTTGAAAGTTTGGTTTCCATGTCGGCGCCGCGCCCGGAAGGGTCCGAGGCGCCCCCGGCGTCGCGTGCGCCGCCCTTCCGCATCTATGCGGCGCTCGACCTCGGCACCAACAACTGCCGTCTGTTGATCGCCCGTCCGGGGCAGGGCGGCTTTCGCGTCATCGACGCGTTTTCGCGCATCGTTCGTCTCGGCGAAGGTCTGTCGCATAGCGGGCGGCTGTCCGAGGCGGCGATCGAGCGCACCATGGACGCGCTAAAGGTTTGCCGCGACAAGATGCGCGCTCGCGGCGTCACGCGCGCGCGTTTGGTGGCGACCGAAGCCTGCCGCGCCGCCGCTAACGGCCCGCAGTTCTTGCGCGAAGTGCGCGACCGCCTGGGCCTGCATCTGGAGATCGTGGACCGAGAGACCGAGGCCTATCTGGCCGCGGCCGGTTGCGGCGAACTGATCGACGCCGACGCGGAGGCGACGGTGCTGTTCGACATCGGCGGCGGTTCTTCGGAAATCGTCTGGATGGCGCGCGCGCCGGACGGCGCCCGCAGCGTCGCCGCCTGGGAATTGCTCCGGCTCGGCGTGGTCTCGCTGGCCGAGACTTTTGGCGGCGATGATGTGACGCCGGAGATTTTCTCCGCCATGGTCGCGCACGTCGACGCGGCGCTTCATCCCTTTGTAGAGCAGGTGAAGGACAAGCGCCGCTGCGCGCGTTTTCATCTGCTGGGCACCTCGGGCACGGTGACGACGCTGGCCGGCGTGCATCTCGGCCTGATGCGCTACGACCGGCGCGCCATCGACGGCCTCTGGTTGTCTCGCACGGAAGTCGACGCCGCGGTCGGGCGGCTCCGCGCGATGAACTACGCGGAGCGGGCGGCGAACGGCTGCATCGGCGTCGAGCGCGCGGACCTGGTGCTTGCGGGCTGCGCGATCCTCGAGGCGATCCGCGGCCGCTTTCCCGCCGAGCGCGTCCGCATCGCCGACCGGGGCCTGCGTGAAGGCATCCTCTCGCAGATGATGCGCGCCGACCATCCGGCGCCGAGGCGCGAGGCGTGAGCGGGGGCAGCTCGGGCCACGAAGGCGGGCGGGCGCTCAAAGTTCGTGTGAAGACCGCCAAGAAGCGCAGCCTCGCCTCGACGCTATGGTTGGAGCGGCAGCTCAACGATCCGTTTGTCGCGCAGGCCAGGCGCGAGGGGTTTCGCTCGCGCGCGGCCTATAAGTTGAGCGAGATCGACGACAAATATCGGCTGTTCAAGCCGGGCGGCCGCATCGTCGATCTCGGCGCGGCGCCGGGCGGCTGGGCGCAGGTCGCGGCGGCCCGGGTCAAATCGCAGGACGGGCGGGGCAGGGTGATCGGCATTGATCTGTTGGAGATCGAGCCGATCGCGGGCGTCGAGTTTCGGGTGATGGATTTTCATGATGCGCAGGCGCCAGGGGCGTTGCGCGAGTGGTTGAATGGGCCCGCGGACGGGGTGATGTCAGATATGGCCGCGAACGCGACGGGCCATCGCAAGACCGATCATTTGCGGATCATTGGCCTGGCCGAACTTGCGGTGGATTTCGCTTGCGGCGTGTTGGCGCCAGGCGGCTTCTTCCTCGCCAAGGTTTTTCAGGGCGGCTCGGAGGGAGAGCTGCTCGTGCGGCTCAAGCGGGATTTCGCCGTCCGTGCGGCATTTGAAGCCGAAAGCGAGCCGCGCGGATAGCGCGGAGATGTATGTGCTCGCGACAGGATTCCGCGGCAGCTAGAGCCGTCGGCAATCACCATAGAAGCGCGCTGGTAGCCGCGATCTCCAGATCGCGGTCTCCCCGTGATCGGCGCTTCCCCAGCAAGGCGCGATCTCACCCGCACCGCGATCTGGAGATCGCGGCTACAGGCGCAGAGCGCGCGGTCCCAGGGGGGCCGCTCAATCAAGCATGGCATGGCGCGCTGTCAACCCTCGACTGTCGCAAAAGGGTAACCTCCGCGTTACAATGTGGGCTGATGGTTTTTGGAGACCCTCGGCATGAGCGACGACGAATTGGCGAAGGAGGCTGCGCTCTACAAGCGCATTCACCGCGAGGTTTCCGACGACCTCGACGAGGAAATGGAGCTCGAACTCGACGACGAACGCGTCGGCGAGTACGATCGACGGCGTCGTTGATCAAACCGACGGCCGCGAGCGAGGACCGCAAGTTCTACTTCAAGGAGCTGCTGCGGCTGCAGCGCGAGCTGATCAAGCTGCAGGATTGGATCGTCCACAAGAAGCTGAAAGTCGTCGTGCTGTTCGAGGGGCGCGACGCGGCGGGGAAGGGCGGCGTCATCAAGCGCATCACGCAACGTCTCAACCCGCGCGACTGCCGCGTCGCCGCGCTGCCCGCGCCGAGCGAGCGCGAGCGCACGCAATGGTATTTTCAGCGCTATATCGCGCATCTGCCGGCGGGCGGCGAAATGGTGCTGTTCGACCGCTCCTGGTACAACCGCGCCGGCGTCGAGCGGGTGATGGGGTTCTGCACCGACGAGCAATACGAGGAGTTCTTCCAGTCGGTTCCCGAGTTCGAGCGCATGCTGAAGCGCGCCGGGAGTCGCTGCTCATCAAATATTGGTTCTCGATCACCGACGAGGAGCAGAATCTGCGCTTCCAGCTGCGCATCCACGATCCGCTCAAGCAATGGAAGCTGAGCCCGATGGATCTCGAGTTGCGCCGGCGCTGGGAGGACTACACCAAGGCGAAAGAGGTAATGCTGGAGCGCACGCATATTCCCGAGGCGCCTTGGCATGTGGTCGAGGCTGTCAACAAGAAGCGCGCGCGGCTGAACTGCATCGCGCATCTGCTGAAGCAGATACCTTACGAGCCGATTCCGCACGTCGATCCGGTGTTGCCGCAGCGGGAGCATCAGAAGGATTATGCGCGGACGCCGGTGCCGGCGGAGATGTATGTTCCGAACCTCTATGAGGAGCGGTTTGATTGAAAGAGTGGCGCGAGCGCGATAAGAGAGATCAAACGATACCAGGTTTGGCCTAGAAAACGCTCGGATTTCGTCATGGCCGGGCTTGTCCCGGCCATCCACGCCGGAGTGCGCACCGCAGGTTTCAAGACATGGCGCTGTCAGCTACGAACGAGACGGTTGGAGTTCTGAAACCGACAAGCCACCGCACGGCGTGGATGGCCGGGACAAGCCCGGCCATGACGGGGTTAGCGTCGATCCGACGCCACAGTAAGCTGTGAGCTTGATTGAGGACGCGGCGCAAAGCTTTGAAGCTCAAGCGGAGAGCGCGGAGGCGCTTATCGACGCCGGCCGTTCCGCGGAAGCGCTCGTCTTCGCTGAGGCGGCGGTGCGGCTCGACCCCACTCGGCCAGAGGGATTTGCCGCGCGCGCGCGGGCGCGTCGCGCCCTGGGGCAGGGGGCGGCGGCGCTGGTTGATATCGACGCGGTGATCGCACGGAAACCCTCGCCAGCCGCGCACGACGCGCGCGGCGTGCTGCTTTCGGAAGCCGGCCGGCTCAACGAGGCGCGCGCCGCATTCGCAATGGCGCTAAGCCTCGACCCTCGTTTCGCGCGCGCGCATTTCGGGCTGGCGATGCTCGGCGACGTCGCGGCGGACCAACTGGCTTCGATGGAGGCTCTGGCGACCGAGCGCGAAAGGCTCGGCCAGCGGGATCGGTTGTTCCTGCTCTACGCACTAGCGAAGGCCTACGACGAGGCTGGCGATTTCGCGCGCGCTTTCGCGGCCGCCGAGGCCGGGGCGCGGCTCAGGCGGGCGCGATGGTCAGGCGACGAAGGCGGGGAAGCCCTGCGGATGGCGCGCGCCGCGCCCTCGGCGCGTGGCCTCGATGGCGCGGGCAGTATGAGCGATGCGCCGATCTTCGTATTCGGCATGCCGCGTTCCGGCACTTCGCTGGTTGAGCAGATACTCGCGAGCCATCCCGAGGTGCGCGCGCTCGGCGAGACAGAAGTGTTTGCCGGCGAGGCTGCGCGGGCGTCCGACGCTAAAGCGCTTGCCGCGGCTTATCTGGCGCGCTGGCCGCAGGATGCGCGGTCAGCGCGGCGGGTCGTCGACAAATCACTTGGCAATTGGCTGGAGATCGGCGCCATCCGTCGCGCGCTGCCGCGGGCCAGGCTCGTGCATGTTCGCCGAAATTCTTTGGACTGCGCAGTTTCCTGCTTCTTCTGCTTCTTCTCTGACGACATGCCATTTGCGCCGGATCTCGCCGCCATCGGCCGCTATTATCGCGGCTACGCGGAGCTGATGGACTCCTGGCGCGCGGCTCTGCCGCCAGGCGTCATGCATGAGATCGAATACGAACGCCTCGTCGCCGATCCCGAGAGGACCGCGCGAGAGCTGCTCGAATATTGCGGCCTTGACTGGGACGCGCGTTGTTTGAACTTCCACGGCGCCGCGCGCGAAGTGCGGACCGCGAGCTTGGTTCAGGTGCGTCGGCCGCTGTACCGCAGCGCGGTTGGGCGCGCGCGAAACTACGATGCGTATCTGGGACCGTTGAGGCAGGCGCTCTCTGGGTGAAGGCCGTCCCGGGACCGCGCGCGTCTCGCGCGCCCTTCTGCGCCGTCCAACCGCAAGAGCGTGCGGGACGCCCGCGGTCCCAGGGCGGTTGGCGCCGAGCCGTCGGCCGGCGTATAGCCGCCAAGGTACCGACAGGAGAGCGTTTCGCCATGCGCCTCACATCAGACGCCCGCGGCGTGTTCCCGATCGCGCCGACGCCATTCCATCCCGACGGCCGCATCGATTTCGAAAGCCTCGACCGCCTGATGGATCACTACGTCGCGATCGGCGCGGACGGCTGCACGATCCTCGGCATCCTCGGCGAAGCCCCGAAACTCGACGCGGCCGAGGCGATCGATATCGTGCGTCGATGCGTGCATCGCGCGGCGCTGCCGTTCATCGTCGGTGTTTCCGCTCCAGGGTTCGCGGCGATGCGCGGCCTCGCCCGCGCCGCCGCCGACGCCGGCGCCGCGGCGGTCATGATCGCGCCGCCGTCGTCGCTGCGCACCGACGATCAGATCGTGACCTACTACGCGCAGGCGGTTGAAGCGATCGGCGCCGACGTTCCCTTCGTGATCCAGGACTATCCGCTGACGCTTTCCGTCATCATGACTCCCGGCGTCATCAAACGCATTGTCGACGACAATCCCTCCTGTGTGATGCTCAAACATGAGGATTGGCCGGGCTTGGAGAAAATCTCGGCGCTGCGCGCTTTCCAGCGGCAGGGCGCACTGCGGCCGCTCTCCATCCTCACAGGCAATGGCGGGCTGTTCCTGGATTTCGAGATGGAGCGCGGCGCGGACGGCGCCAATACGGGCTATGCTTTCCCCGAGATGTTGATTGATGTCGTCCGCCTGTCGCGCGAGGGCCAGCGCGACGCCGCTCATGATCTGTTTGACGCGCATCTGCCGCTGCTACGGTACGAGCAGCAGCCCGGGCGTCGGGCTCGCCGTGCGCAAATATGTGATGATGCGGCGCGGACTGCTCGCGCATGACGCCCAGAGAAAACCCGGCGTGGGGATGACAGCGGCTGCGCGGGCCGAGACTGACTATCTGCTCGCGCGGCTGGCCAGGCGCGATAAACGGGCGGAGGGGCTTGGTTGAAAGGCGCGGCTACGCTCTATCTGCTCTGCGGCAAGATCGCTTCGGGCAAGTCGACGCTCGCGCGCCGACTTGCGGCGCGGCCTCAGACATTGCTGATCGAGATGGATGTCTGGATGTCGACCTTGTTTCCCGCGGAAAACAGGACACTCGAGGATTTTGCGAGACTGGCGGGTCGGCTGCGAGACGCTATGGGGCCGCATGTCGTCAAGATCCTCCGCAACGATATTTCTGTGGTGCTGGATTTTCCGGCGAACACGGTGAGTTGGCGCAATTGGATGGGTTCGTTGATCGCTGAAGCCGAGGTGGCGCACGAGTTGCATGTTCTCGACGTTCCCGAAGACATCTGCAAGGAGCGGTTGCGACGGCGCAACGAGGGCGGCAAACATGCCTATCAGGTCGGCGAGGCGACCTACGATCGGTTCATGGCGTATTTCGTTCCCCCGACATCGGAAGAGGGATTCAACGTGATCCTGCATTCGAGTAGGGACTGAATGCAGAGCGATTTGTAGCCGCAGTCTCCAGACCGCGGTCGCTCCGGCGCTCGGCTCTCTCTAAGGGATGGGCGATCTCACAACCACCGCGGTCTGGAGACCGCGGCTACAATGCAAGGAGCCCGCCCTATCTGTCTGGCTCTCCCAGGCCGATCTTCTCTCGCAAGCGGTCGATATGTTTGGAGGCCTCGGCCTTTGTCAGGTTCTCATCGAACGCTTCAGGTTCGTGGGCCTGTGCGGACAGGGTTTTCAGATAGGACGCTTGCGCGCCGGTCATCGGCTCGTCGCCGGATACCCATTCGTCGGGGTCTTTTTCGGTGTTTGATCTTGAATCAGTCATGTCGCGAAAACGTGGCTGTTGGCCGTATGTTCCCACTGGGAGGCGGCGTGGACGCCACCGCTCCGAGTGGCTACCCGCGCCACGCCGCCAGCACGGCGCCCGCTGCGATCAACGTGACGCCCAACCAATTCGCTGGAGAAAGCCGCTCGCCCAGAAACAGCGCGCCAAACAGCGCCACCATGACGACGCTCAGCTTGTCGATCGGCGCAACACGCGCGGCGTCGCCGAGTTTCAGCGCGCGGAAGTAGCATAGCCACGAGGCGCCGGTGGCAAGGCCGGAGAGCGCAAGAAAACTGTAGGTCTTAGCGCTGATCGCGCTCGCCGGACGCCACTCGCCGAGCGCGGTCAGCAGCAGCGCCAAGACCGCGACGACGACGAGCGTGCGCAGGAAGGTGGCGAGGTCGGAGTTGACGCCCTCGACGCCGACCTTGGCGAAGATCGCTGTCAGCGCGGCGAAGCCTGCCGACAGGAAAGCCCAGAAGACCCAGTCGGAAAATAAAGGTTTCATGGCTCAGCGGCGCTCCTGGGACCGCGGGCGTCCCGCCCATATGCGCTAACTTAGGGCGAAGAGATTGCGTAGATGATTGGAGAACCGCTGGCGCCGTGAACTCCCTCCCCCCTTGTGGGGGAGGGCCGGGGTGGGGGGTAGCCGCAAGAGCCGCCACTCCCAGAGAAGAACTTCCAAGCCGAAACGCCCCCCTCCCTAACCTAACCTCCCCCACAAGGGGGGAGGGGACTGCATCGGTCGATCGCACCAAAGTCTTCGCCGAGGCCTAAGTTAGCGCCCGCTCTTGCGGTTGGAGCCGAAACGGCGGGCGGGACGCCCGCGGTCCCAGGAGGGCGCTTCACCCGCCGACGAGCGTTGATTTCGCCCGCTGCCACCAACCGCTGCGGCGGGGGCGAGACGGCTCCTCAACCTCGGGCTCGGGCTCCGGCTCGGGTTCGGGCTTTGCCGCAGACGGCGCCTCGGCTACCTCTGCGTGTGGCTCGGAGACATGTTCCTCGGTCGGCGGCGCGTCTTCCGGCTCATGCGCCACATCGCCCTGATCGGCCACAGGTTCGGCGGCGGCCGCCACTGGCTCGCTTGCGGCCGGCGGCTCCGCCTCCTCGTATTCGCCCACGGGCTCCGCGCCTTCAGCGCTCGCCTCGCCCACCGGCGCTTCCTCGAACCGGGGCCCGAAACGATCTCGCCGACCGCGCCGCGACCGGCGCCGACGCGCGCCATTGAGCGGGCCGCCTTCGCCAGACCCAGAACTCGACCGGCGGCGTGAAATCGCCGCCGATTTCCGCTACGGCCTCCAGCCCGTCGTCGGTCGGCTGCGGCGCGTCAGCGGCAACAATTGCCTCGCCCGGGGGCCGCTCGCCGCCGCGTCGGCGTCGGCGCCGGCGACGTCGTCGCCCAGCATCCTCGGCCGAGCCCTCCACGGGCTCCTCGTCGTCCTCGACCGCTTCCGTTGCGATCGCGTCGTCGCTCTCGGCGACCTCGACTTCTTCCTCCTCGACCTCAGCCTCGGGCGCTTCTTCGAGCGGGAAATCGTCGTCGGGAAGGGCGCCATAGCCTGGACGCGGGGCCGCCTCCGGCTCGGCGCGCACGCCGCGCGCGGGTTCGCCGCGCTCCAGCCCATGATTGACGCCGGCGGCCAAAGTCTCGTCCGCCTCGATCAGGATCTCGACGCCGAACCGCTGCTCGAGATCGCGCAGATGCGCGCGCTTCTGGTTGAGGATGTAGAGCGCCACGGCGGTGCGCGCGCGCAGCGTCACGTTGTACTGCGGCGCTGCGGATCAGCGCGTCCTCCAGCACGCGCAGCACATGCAGCGCGACCGAGGAGGTGGAGCGCACCACGCCCGCGCCCGCGCAATGCGGGCAGGGGACGGTCGAGCCCTCCAGCACGCCGGTGCGGATGCGCTGGCGCGACATCTCCAGCAGGCCGAAATGCGAGATGCGGCCGACCTGGATGCGCGCGCGGTCGTTCTTCAGCGCGTCCTTCATGCGCCGCTCGACCGCGCGGTTGTTGCGCGCCTCCTCCATGTCGATGAAGTCGACGACGATCAGGCCGGCAAGATCGCGCAGCCGCAGCTGCCGGGCGACCTCGTCGGCCGCCTCCAGATTGGTGCGGACGCGCCGTGTCCTCGATATTGTGCTCGCGCGTCGAGCGGCCCGAGTTGACGTCGATCGCGACCAGCGCCTCGGTCTGGTTGATGACGATGTAGCCGCCCGAGCGCAGCGTCACCTGGTTGGAGAACATCGCGTCGAGCTGCGCCTCGACTCCGGTCTTGGCGAACACCGGCTGCTGGTCGCGATAGCGGCACGACCGCGCGGGTGTTGTTCGGCATCAACAGCCGCATGAAGTCCTTGGCTTCCTTGTAGCCCTCCTCGCCGGCGACCACGATCTCGTCGATCTCCTTCGAGTAGAGATCGCGGATGGCGCGCTTGATCAGCGAGCCTTCCTCATAGACCAGCATCGGCGCGGTGGAGGCGAGCGTCGTCTCGCGCACCGTCTCCCACATGCGCAGCAGATATTCGAAGTCGCGCTTGACCTCCGGCTTGGTGCGCGAGGCGCCGGCGGTGCGCAGGATGACGCCCATGCCCTCGGGCACGTCGAGTTCCTCCGCGATCGCCTTCAGGCGACTGCGGTCCTGCGTGTTGGTGATCTTGCGGGAAATGCCGCCGCCGCGCGCGGTGTTGGGCATCAGCACGGAATAGCGGCCGGCCAGCGAAAGGTAGGTGGTCAGCGCCGCGCCCTTGTTGCCGCGCTCTTCCTTGACGACCTGGACCAGCAGCACCTGCCGGCGCTTGATCACTTCCTGGATCTTGTAGTGGCGGCGGGGGCGCGAATTGCGGCGCGGCGTCTCGTCCATGGCGTCGCCGCCGATCACCTCGACCGGCTCGCCCTCCTCTTCGCTGCGCGGCCGAAAGGCGCGCACCGGCTCGTCACTTTCGCCTGAGCCGCCGCCGAGCGTGGTCACTTCCTCGTGCGCGTCCTCGTCGTCATGCGCGGCGGCGGGGATGTGGCGGACCTCGACCTCATCTGGCCCGGGCTCGCGGAGGCTCTCAGCGGAGGCCTCGTCGCGCGCGGCCTGGGCTTCGACGGCGCCAGTCGGGCCTTCCTCGTCTTCGTCCTCACGTAACGGCGGCTCGTCGAGTTCGACCCGCGGCTCCATCTCGTCGGCGGGCTCGTCCGAGTCCACAGAGGCGAAACCGTCGACGGTCGGGTCTTCGCCGGAGAGCTCCTCGGCGACCTCGTTGGCGGCCACGGTTTCGGGCTGGTCCGAGGCTTCCGCATCGAGCAGGGGGGCGTCGTCGGTGGGCTCGATCTCTTCGCCGCCATCGAGCGGACCGGCGGCGGTCTCAACTGGCGGCTGTTCGCCGCCGAACCGCAGCGCGTCCTCGTCGAGGTGTTCGGCCGGCTCAGAGATGCGCTCGCCTTCGGCCGCGCGCGCGCTTTCGCGGCGAGCGGTGGCGTTGGCGGCGGCGGCTGCGGCGCTCGGGTTCGTCTTCGTCCTCGCGGTGCGAGCGGGCCTCTTCCTCGAGCAGCGCCTGACGGTCAGCGACCGGGATCTGGTAATAGTCGGGGTGGATTTCCGAGAAGGCGAGGAAGCCGTGCCGGTTCCCGCCGTAGTCGACGAAGGCGGCCTGGAGCGAGGGCTCCACGCGCGTGACTTTCGCCAGATAGATATTGCCGCGCAGCGGCTTCTTGCTTGCCGATTCGAAATCGAATTCTTCGACCCGGTTACCTCTTAAAACCACCACCCGGGTCTCTTCCGGGTGGGATGCATCGATGATCATCTTGTTGGACATTGTGAACTCTTTCGGCACGCCTTCGCGTAAACCTCGAGGCTCGCGGAGAACCGGCGAGGCCTGGGCGCGGCGCGCATGTGGAAGTTGGAAAAAGGGGACCCGACGCCGGAGCGGCGCGGCGGAATTCCTTCGTCTTCGCGTTTCGAAGGAGAGCGCACGCGCCCGCCAACCCGCCGGTACTCGCGGACAACGGTTTGGTGGCGGGCGACGCGGGCATGAGGACCTTGCATAACGAGCGGTCGACGCAGCGTGCGCCGTCGCTCTGCGCGTCCCCGAAACCGAAGACGCCGACAAGGTTTCGCTTACGAAGCCCGCGACCTCCGGGCGACGCTCGACCGAGATAAGCCAATCCAAGCGGACGCGAAGTCCTAGGAAAACGGGCGAAATCCCGGTTGCTTGAGCAAATGGCGCCTACATCGCCACCTCGACGCCGCGTCAGGCGCAAACGCCCGCCCGCCACCGAGGCAAAGTTCGATTCGGGCGCCGCCCGAGCACGAAACAGGCCAAAGATAGGCCGGGGTGTTGGGCTTGGCAAGCTGCAATTGGGGCGAGTGTCGGGTTGATCGTGTTGAGCGCTCAGTCCGTCCGAGCGCTTGGCTTCTGAAATGAGTTACAGTTTAGTTTTGTAACGGAGATCGAAAACTAGCTGCGCCGCCAAGATGTATTTTGCCCGGGCGTTTTGCAGTTGCGGAATGTGACCGTTGAACCGTATAAGCGATTTTTTGGCATGTTGATGTGGCGATAAGTTTCGCGCCTATGCGGTAAAGCATACCGCCGACTATTTTGAGGTGCGGTGACTGTTAGCACAGGCAAGGAAAACTGACATGGGCGAAGTTGCGGTTTATTCCGATGTGTTCTTAGAGCCTATCGCAGATCTTGGCGATTATTCTGACACAGCCTTCAGTGGGATACTGGTCCCAAAAAGCAATTTGATCAATCCGCTCGACGGCAGCATCCAAGTCTATGATATCGATAAAGCGGCGATCTATGACGAAAGGCATTATTATCCCGAAGGCCAGCGCAGGTTGATGCACAGAGCCCTGTCACACCTGCCAGAGGGCGAGAGGCACACCATTCTCGATATTGGATCGGGTTCTGGCAACTCTATCGCGGCGGCGCTCGGCGTGTTCAAGACCGAGCAGAATTCTTGCGACCGACGTCAGCCCGTCGTTGCTCTGCATCCTGAAAAACAAGCTGGGAAATACCCCCGAAGGCAATGGCCGTCTGGGGCTGGCCTGCGTCGATGTGCAACAGCGGTTGTTCAGGCCGAACTCGTTCGATCTGGCCATGGGGTCGGCCATTCTGCATCACCTCATCGACCCGCGCAGCGCGGTTTTGAACGCGATCGAAGCGACAAAGCCTGGCGGCTCCGTGATCTTCTACGAGCCGTTCGAGTACGGGTGTTCGATACTTAAATTGATTCATCTCGCGCTGCTGCGCCAATCGGATCTTATGCCGGCAAACCTGCGTCTGAGCGACGCTCTGATAGATTTTTTCAAGACTTTGAACAACGACTACACATGGAGGAGCGGGATTTCCGGGCCGCCCAAGGAAATCACCAAGCTGCTTGACGATAAGTGGCTGTTCACCCGTGGATTTTTTCAGGAGATCGGCAAGGAGGCCGGGGTAAAAAATGTAATTATATATTCAAATCACTCCGGCGCGACCGATACCATGTTTGAGGATTACGTGGCTCAGAACTTGTGGCTGGGCAAAGGCTGGGGACGGGACGTGATGCCTGGCTGGGCAAATGAGGTGGTGCGTGAGATCGACAAATCGGTGACCAAGGAAATGAAGGAAGAATTCATGATCGAAGGCACCGTAATTTTCACAAAGTGACAGCCGTGGCGGGATGCGGCCCCGGAGCTTGACGAGGAAATCATGACAAATACGGAAGTAGAGGTTGCGTCGCCGGACCTCGTTCCCGAGGGGTACGGAACTTTATGGGTCGACGATCATCAAGGTGATTATTACCTCACAGTGCTGAAGCAGCTTCACGATGGCCTGAAGCCGCCCACCTATCTCGAGATTGGAATTTTCCAGGGCTCTTCGCTTGGGCTTTCAAGATCGGCGTCGATTGCGATCGACCCGAGCCCTCAATTGACATCCATGACGCCGCTCGAGGGAAAATCACTATGCGCTCTGTATCGGGGAACGAGCGACGAATTCTTTACGAAGCATAATCCGCAACTAATTTTAGGACAACCGCTCGCTCTTGCGTTTTCTTGACGGAATGCACCTCAGCGAGTTCCTTCTTCGCGACTTTATCAATGTTGAACGTCATTGCCGCAAAAACTCGATCATTGTGTTGCACGATTGTTTGCCGGTCGAGTGGCCGATGGCTGAACGCGATACGGTGCCGCCGCCGGTCCGCGCTATTAACGGAGGCTCCTGGACAGGCGACGTATGGCGGGTAGCGATGCTCTTGAAGCAACGGCGACCAGACCTTGAGATCAGAGCTTATGACGCGCCCCCGACGGGGATCGTCTGCGTCACAAACCTTGATCCAACCTCCTCGGTCCTCGCGAACAACTACGAGGAAAGCGTCAAGCAGATGATGCAGTGGTCGCTACAGCGACATCGGCATCGCCTCACTTTTTGCGACGTTAGGCGTGCGATCCACGGCTGAGCTCAAAGACTGCGGGTCGATTTTTTCGCCGTTCGAGATGAACTCGGATCGGTAGTCGTCCGAGTAATGAGGCCGCAGAACGGACAGTCGCGGCTTTTGGCGACCCGCAACGCGGACAGCGCCACCGCGGTCTTCGGTTCAAATGATACGCCGAGGACCACCTCGTAACCTCCGCGCGCAGCGCACCGCTTCAAAGACGCTTCGGAACGATGATCGCGCTCCCAAAGCCGACGCAAGTCTACCACAATAAACATGCGCGAATATCACTTTTGGAACGAAATCCGCTCTCGCCTATCTCCCAAACGCTCCTGAGTTTGACTCGACCGGGAGCAGCGCCAAAAGACCTAAACGCACGCCGCTCGCTGAACTGGCGTTTTAGCTCCAAACAATTTCCCCCACCGCCCTCCCTGGGGTTAAGCCCCCATTAACGGAAGCGCCTTAATCCTCTTTTACCTTTGGCGCCGCATAGGCGGAGTGCGTGGTAAAAATGAAACATGTTGCGGTGCTCATGGGCGGGTGGTCGGCTGAGCGGCCGGTCTCGCTCAATTCGGGCAAGGGCTGCGCCGACGCGCTGGAAACGCGGGGCTACAAGGTCACCCGCGTCGACGTCGGCCGCGACATCGCCGCGGTGCTGACGCAGCTGAAGCCGGACGTCGCCTTTAACGCGTTGCATGGTCCTTCCGGAGAGGACGGCTCGATCCAGGGCCTGCTCGAAATCTTAAGGATTCCGTATACGCATTCCGGCGTGCTCGCCTCCGCGCTGGCGCTGCGGAAGGACCAGGCCAAGACCGTGCTCGCCGCCGCGGGCGTTCCCGTCGCCGAGAGCGTCACCGTCAACCGCCACGACGCCGCCCGCCGCCACGCGCTGCCGCCGCCTTACGTGCTGAAACCCGTCTCCGAGGGCTCGTCCTTCGGCGTGGTGATCGTCAAGGAGGATCGCGCGCATCCGCCTCAGGAAGTCGGCCGAGAGGACTGGCCCTATGGCGATGAATTGCTGTGCGAGCGCTACGTCGACGGCAAGGAATTGACCTGCGGCGTCATGGGAGATCGCGCGCTCGGCGTCATCGAAGTTCAGGTCGGTTTCGGAAGGCTTCTACGGATACGACGCGAAATATTCGAAAGGCGGCTCGCTTCATATACTTCCCGCGGAAATTAAACCGAAAATTTACCTTGAAGTTCAAAGCTTGTCGGTGAAGGCGCATCGCGCTCTCGGCTGCCGAGGGGTGAGCCGAGCGGATTTTCGTTACGACGAGTTCAAGGGCGAGGGCGGCGAATTGGTTTGTCTCGAAGTCAATACCCAGCCGGGCATGACCGAGACGTCGCTCGTCCCTGACATGGCCGCTCACGCCGGCATCGCCTTCGCCGACCTTGTCGCCTGGATGGTGGAGGACGCCTCGTGCGAGCGCTAGGCGGGCGATTGAGCTTCGCCGGCGCCTCCGAGCCGGCCTACGCCGCATCCGTGGAGGTGGCGCACCCGCGCGTGCTGCTGCGTCGCGAGCGATCCGGCCGCGCCTATCTCGGTTTCAACCTCTGGCAGCGCGCGGCGCCGCGCGGCCTCGGGCTGTTTCTCACCGGCTCGTTACTGTTGGCGGCCTTGACGTTCGGCGCGCTGCGCGGTGGGCACTATCAAACTTTCGTTGCGGCCGAGGGCGGCCTCGGCAATTTCGTCGCCAGGAATGTCGGGCTCGACGTCAAGGCCGTCACCATCTCCGGCCTCACCCGGCTCGGCGAGAAGGAAGTGCTCGACCTCGCCGGCGTCTCCTCGAAATCCTCAATGCTGTTCTTCGACGTCGACGCCGCGCGGGCTCAGCTCGAAAAGGCGCCGCTGGTGGCGAGCGCGAGTGTTCGCAAACTTTATCCCGGCCGCGTGTTCATGGACATCGTCGAGCGCTCGCCGGCCGCGCTCTGGCAGCGCGATGGCGAGGTCAGCATCGTCGCCGCCGATGGCGCCGCGCTCGACGCGTTGCGCGATGAGCGGCTCAACGATCTGCCGTTCGTGGTCGGCGACGGCGCCAACAAGCGGCTGAAGGAATATCTGTCGCTGCTCGACGCGGCGCAGGAGCTGCGCTCGAAGATCGAGGCCGGCGTGTTTGTTGCGCGAGCGGCGCTGGAACCTGCGCATGAAGTCCGGCGTCGACGTCAAGCTGCCGGAGACCAATCCCGCGCAGGCCGTGGCGACGCTGGTCAAGCTGGAGCGTAACTCGCGCATTCTCGAGCGCGACATCATCACCCTCGACTTGCGCGAACCCGGTCGCGCCTTCGCCCGCCTGTCCGCCGATGCGGCGGATGCGCGCGCGCAAAAATTCGCGGCGAAACCGAAGAAGGGGGAGAAGACGTGACCGCGTCCTTCGGCCCCCGGCTTCGGCCTCTGAACCCGCGCAAGAGCGCCGTCATTTCGGTGCTCGATGTCGGCGGGGCCAAGGTTGTTTGTCTGATCGTGCGTCTGGTGCCGATGGAGCGCGGCGCGACGCTGCGCGGCCGCACGCATCGCTGCAAGGTGCTGGGCGTCGGGCATCAGCGCTCGCGCGGCGTGAAGGCGCGGCGCGATCGTCGATCTCGACGCGGCCGAGAGCGCGATCCGGTTGGCTGTCGACGCGGCCGAGCGCATGGCCGGCGTCGAGGTCGAGAGCGTCATCGTCAACATGTCGGGCGGCCGGCTCGGCTCGCAGACGTTTTCCGCGAAGACCAGCGTGAGCGGCGGGCCGATCGGCGACGCTGAAACCCACACCGTGCTGGCGACCGCCGCACAGGCGGGCGAACGCGCGGGACGCATCATTCTGCACGCGATCCCCAAGGGTTTTGCGCTCGACGGACAGCACGGCGTCGCCGATCCGCGCGGCATGATTGGCGAGGAGCTGGCGGCGGACCTGAGCATCTGCGCTTGCGATACCGCGGCGGCGCGCAATCTGATGCTGGCGATCGAGCGCTGCCATTTGCGCGTGAGCGCGATCATCGCCTCGCCCTACGCCGCGGGTCTGGCCACTTTGGTTGATGACGAGGCCGAGCTCGGCGCGGCGCTGATCGATTTCGGCGGCGGGGCGACGACGCTTGCCGCCTTCGTCGGCGGCCGGCTCGTGCATGTCGACGCTATTCCCGTTGGCGGCCATCACGTGACCATGGATGTCGCGCGCGGACTGTCGGTGAGTCTTGCGGACGCCGAGCGGCTGAAGACGATGCACGGCGCCTGCGTCGACTCGCCGATGGACGAACGCGAGTTGATCTCGATCCATCGCGTCGGCGACGAGATGGACCGTCCGACCCAGATCAGCAAATCCGAGTTGGTGCGTATCATCCGCCCGCGCGTCGAGGAGATTCTCGAACTCGCCCGCGATCGCCTGGCTCGCGCCGGGCAATCCGCGCAGGCCGGGCGGCAGCTGATCCTGACGGGCGGCGCGAGCCAGCTCGCCGGTCTCGCCGATCTCACCCGCGCGATTGTTTCACCGCAGGCGCGGATGGGCCGGCCGCTCGGCGTCGAGGGCCTGCCGGAGAGCGCCAAAAATCCGGCCTTCGCCACCTCGGTTGGCCTGATGGTCTATCCGCAAGTCGCCGCGCTCGAACACGCGTCGACCCAGGACATGGCGGCGAGGAGCGACAGCCAGGACGACGGCTACGTGACGCGGGTGCGACGCTGGCTGAAGCAAAGTTTTTAAGGAAACCGGGGCGTCCGCGTCGCGGCGGAAGTCTCAAGATGAACTCCAGGGGAAAGGCGCCGGCGGGCGCCGACATAACGAGGCGGACATGACTATCGATATCAAGGCCCCGGAACTCAGAGAACTGAAGCCGCGCATAATGGTTTGCGGCGTCGGCGGCGCCGGCGGCAACGCCGTCAATAACATGATTGTTTCAGGGCTGGTCGGCGTCGACTTCATCGTCGCCAACACCGACGCGCAGGCGTTGGCTTCGTCCCGCGCCGAGCGGATCATTCAGATGGGCCTGCAGGTGACCGAAGGTCTCGGCGCCGGCTCCAAGCCCGAGGTCGGGCGCGCGGCCGCTGAAGAGGCGATCGAGGAAATCCGCGATCACCTCGCCGGCGCGCACATGGTGTTCGTCACCGCCGGCATGGGCGGCGGCACGGGCACGGGCGCGGCCCCGGTGATTGCTCGCGTCGCGCGCGAAATGGGCATCCTCACCGTCGGCGTGGTGACCAAGCCGTTCCACTTCGAGGGCGGCCGGCGCATGCGTCTGGCGGAAGGCGGCATCTCCGATCTGCACAAGTCGGTCGATACGCTGATCATCATCCCCAACCAGAACCTGTTCCGGGTCGCCAACGAGAAGACGACGTTCGCCGACGCGTTCTCGATGGCCGACCAGGTGCTCTACTCCGGCGTCGCCTGCATCACCGACCTGATGGTGAAGGAAGGCCTGATCAATCTCGACTTCGCCGACGTGCGCTCGATCATGAGCGAAATGGGCAAGGCGATGATGGGCACCGGCGAGTCGACCGGCGAGCGCCGCGCGGTGCAGGCGGCCGAGGCCGCGATCTCCAATCCGCTGCTCGACGAAGTCTCGATGAAGGGCGCGCGCGGGCTGCTGATCTCGATCACCGGCGGCAACGATCTGACGCTCTACGAAGTCGACGAGGCGGCGAGCCGCATTCGCCAGGAAGTCGACGAAGAGGCGAACATCATCCTCGGCGCGACCTTCGATTCCGCGCTCGACGGCGTGGTGCGTGTTTCGGTCGTGGCCACCGGCATCGATCAGGCGACGATCGAGCGCGCGGAAACACAGGCCGCGGTGCGCTCGGATGCGATCGTCGCGGCGCGGTTCACCCCGGCCCGCGCGACGCCCGTCGCTCTCGTCCCGTCGCCCGTCGTGGCGGTTGCCGCCGCTCCGGCGCCGGCGCCGCAGCCGGTCGTGGTGGCTCAGGAGCCGGTTGCGATTTCGGTCACGAGCGTTGCGGCTGAGGTGGAAACTGAAATTCACTTGGCCAGCGAGCCGATCGAGGCGCCGGTGGCGTCCTACGACGAAGCGCCGATCGAGGAGAATTTCATTCCGCCCGCGCCCGAGCCGATCGTCCGCGCGACGCGCATGCCGACGCTCGAGGAACTGCCGGCGGTCGTGCAGCCGCAGCTTCGTCAGGCCCGCGGCGAGATCATGCCGCCCCCGCCGCAGCCCGAGCGTCGCCGCTCGTTGCTGGAGAAGCTCGCCGCATTCGGCATCAGCCGGCCGGAAGATGTCGCGCCGCGTACGGTGACCCCGCTCGCGCCGCCGCGCCAGCTCACCGCCGGCGCCGATGCGCAACGCGCACTGCCGCGCGCGACGCCGCCGCGCCCGGCTCAGGGACAGCTCGACGCGCAGGGACGTCAGTCGCCGCGCCCCGTGGCTAACGACGAAGATCAGCTGGAGATCCCCGCCTTTTTGAGGCGTTCCAACGGGGCTTGATTCGGCCGCACAATAGTCTTGGATTGGCCGCGAGCGCTGCTCGCGGCCGCTTCTATTTTGTTATGGCGCAACATTTGCTTGCTAAGATAAATTATTGAAATAGACGGATAAAACTCACCTTGCCGAATTGTAACGAACGGTAATCAAAGGTGATTTGGTTATTTTCGCAACGCATGGCTAATAAGTGTCGAAAGAAAGCGAGCGAATCCTGCGGCCGAAGCGGGGCGCTCGTGACACTAAGGGGATCTCGGGGTCTCCTTCCAACACTTCGGCGTCGCGATCGCGGGGTTGCGGCGAATTTTTTGGGGCAGGCGAACTGATGAAGCATGGATTTCAGAAGACCCTGGCTGATCGGGTCGAAATCCTCGGGACCGGCGTACATTCCGCCGCACCCGCTCGCATCGTGATCCATCCCGCAGGCACTGACCACGGCATCGTATTCCTACGCACCGGAACGACCGACGGCGCCGAGTGCATGATCGACGCCAATTGGCGCAATATCCGGCAGACCGCGCTTTGCACCGTGATCGGCGACCGCACCGGCGTAACGATCGCGACGATCGAGCATCTGATGGCCGCGCTCGCCGGCCTCTGCGTCGACAACGCGCTGATCGAGATCGACGGCCCGGAGGCCCCGATTCTCGACGGATCGGCCGCGCAGTTCGTCGACGCGATCGAGCAAGTTGGCCTGATCACGCAAGCCCGCCGCCGCAAATACCTCCGGGTGCTCAAATCGGTTTATGTCGAGCATTCCCGCTCCCGCGCGGAGTTGAAACCCTGCGATCGCGGCTTCCATGTGGATGTCGAGATCGATTTCGAAGTCGCAACCATCGGCCGCCAGCGTTGCGCCTTCGACATCGATCCCACCACCTTCCGGAAAGAAATCGCCAAGGCCCGCACCTTCGGCTTCGTCGGTGACGTAAAGAAACTGTGGGCCGCGGGCTTCGCGCTCGGCTCCAGCCTGGAGAATTCGGTGGCGATCGACGGCGATCGCGTGCTGAACCCCGAGGGCCTGCGCTTCCGCGACGAGTTCGTGCGGCACAAGGCGCTCGATGCGATCGGCGATCTGGCTTTGGCCGGCGCGCCGATTCTCGGCGCCTATCACGCGCATCGCCCGGGCCATTCGCTCAACGCCGCCATGCTCACCGCTTTGTTCGCCGACCGGTCGAATTACGAGGTGATTGAAGGCGCGCCGCGCCGTGTCGCGCGCGCCGGCGCAGCGGTTGGCCGGGTGGCGGCGGCGTTCGCCGCGAACGCCGACTGAAAAACGCTTGCATTTTAGAATTTTTCAGGGAAATGGGCGTTTTCGCGCCATATTCCCGTGGTGTTGCCCTGGGTTCGGAATCCGAGCTAAGCCGACGGGGCGCTGCGGAACGTGCGGCAGTCGGCAGGTGCGGAAATCTGTTAGGGGCCTTTGAATGACGTCAGCGCTAATAGGTCGCTCAGCCATAGCGCGCCTCGGTTCGGGCGCGCTTGCGCTCGCGTTCGCCGCCTCGCTCGCCGGCTGCTCCACGCTGCAGGACTGGAACCCGTTCTCAGGCGAAAAATACAAGATGGAGGTCGAGCCCGTTGTGCCGGCGAGCCAGGTCTACGACCAGGGCCTAGCCAAGCTCGCGGGCGGCGCCCCTGATGAGGCCGCGAAGAAATTCACTGATCTCGGGAAGAAATATCCGGGCTCCGACTGGGCGCGGAAAGGTCTGTTGATGACGACCTACGCGGAATACACAGCGGGCGACTACGACATGGCGATTGGCTCGGCTCAACGCTACGTCAAGGAATATCCGAAATCCGATGAAGCGCCTTATGCGCTGTTCCTGGAAGGCAACAGCCACTACGTGCAGATCCTCGACATTTCCCGCGATCAGGACCACGCCGAGCGGGCGAACGAGTTGTTCAAGCAGCTGGTGAAAGACTATCCGAAATCGGAATATGTCGACGACGCCAAGCAGAAAATCCAGGTGGCGACCGACCAGCTGGGCGGCAAGGAAATGTCGATCGGCCGATTCTATCTGCATCGGCGTAACTTCGCTGCCGCGATCAATCGCTTCCGCGCCGTGCTGACCAACTATCAAACGACGCGGCATGCGGAGGAGGCGCTGTATCGGCTGGTCGAGGCCTATATGGGGCTTGGCATAACTGACGAGGCCGAGACCGCGGCCGCGATTCTCGGGCACAACTTTCCCGACGGCGAGTGGTACAAGGATGCCTACACGCTGTTGAAGAGCGGGGGCTTGAGCCCACAGGAGCATCAGGACTCCTGGATGATGAAGATTTACCACATGGTCGCTCCGACCTAAGGAGCCCCTGGGACGCCTCCAATGCTTGTCCGGCTTTCGATCCGCGACATCGTGCTGATCGATCAGTTGGATCTCGAGTTCCCGCGTGGCCTGACGATCCTCACGGGCGAGACCGGCGCCGGTAAATCCATCCTGCTCGATTCGCTTTCCCTCGCGCTCGGCGCGCGCGGCGATGGCAGCCTCGTGCGGGCCGGGGCGACACAGGGGCAGGTCACGGCGGTGTTCGAGCCGCCGGCCGATCATCCCGTGCACGCTTTGCTTGCCGCCCAGGATTTGCCTGGGGAAGGCGAGATCATCCTGCGCAGGGTCCAGATGGCCGACGGCCGCACCCGCGCCTATGTCAACGATCAGAGCGTCGGCGCGCAGACGCTGCGCGCGCTCGGCCAGGGCCTCGTCGAGATCCACGGCCAGCACGACGAGCGGGCGCTGCTGGACGCGTCCACGCATCGCGCGCTGACCGACGCCTATGGCGGCCTCGGGGCGCTGGTCGCTCGCGCCCGCGAAGCATTCGCTGCGCTGCGAGCCCGCGAGGCGGAGCTGCGCGCCACCGAGGCGGACGTAGCCGCTCGTGAACGCGAAGCGGATTTCGCACGCCACGCCAGCGAGGAGCTGAAGAAGATCGCCGTCGAGCCTGGCGAGGAAGCGCTGCTGGCCGCGAAGCGGCAGGCGATGATGCAGGGCGAAAAGGTCGCCGGCGACATCCGCGACGCGCATCGCTCGCTGACCGGCGAATCGTCGGTGTTGCCGCAGCTGGTGTCGATCGCGCGCCGGCTGCAGCGCCGCGCGGCGCAAGCGCCCGAGTTGCTCGATCCGAGCATCAAGGCGCTCGACGAGGCGATGGAGGCGCTGGAGACCGCCGCGCAGGTCGTTGAGGCGGCCCTCGGCGCCTGCGATTTCGATCCGCGTGAACTGGAGCGCTCCGAGGAGCGGCTGTTCGCGCTGCGCGGCATGGCGCGAAAATACGGCGTCGCCGTCGATGCGCTGCCCGCGCTCGCGGAAAATACGCCGCCGAGCTCGCTGATCTTTCGGAAGGGCGCGCGCGCGTGGCCCGGCTGGAGCAGGAGGCGTCGGCGGCCGCGGCCGACTATATGAACGCCGCGCGTGCGCTCTCGGAAGCGCGTCGCAAGGCGGCTGAGGATCTCGGCCGCGCCGTCAACGCCGAACTGCCGCCGCTGAAGCTGGAGCGCGCCCGCTTCGCCGCCGAGATCGCCAGCGACGAAAAGCTCGTCTCGCCCGACGGTTTCGATCGCGTCGAGTTCATGGTCCAGACCAACCCCGGCTCGCGGCCGGGCCCGCTGATGAAGGTCGCCTCCGGCGGCGAACTGGCGCGGTTTCTGCTGGCGCTAAAGGTGTCGCTGGCGCATCGCGAGACCGCGCCGACGCTGGTGTTCGACGAGATCGACACCGGGGTTGGCGGGGCGGTGGCGGACGCGATCGGCCAGCGCCTCGCGCGCCTCGCCGCGCGCGCGCAAGTGCTGGCGGTGACTCACGCGCCGCAGGTCGCGGCGCGTTCGCAGCGTCATTTCAAGATTATCAAGGCCGAGGTCGAGCGCGGCGCGAGGGTCGCCACGCGCGTGATGACGCTCGGGGCGAACGAGCGCCGCGAGGAGATCGCGCGCATGCTGGCCGGGGCGGAGATCACGCGGGAAGCCCGCGCGGCGGCGAAGAGTTTGATTGAGAAGGCGGGGTAGCGGAGCGTCGGCGTCCACGCCGACGCTCCGGTTGCCGATGATGCGCGAGAGCGACGACGTTACGATCCTTTCGCGCTGGCGAGGAACTCGTCCAGCTGCGTGAACGTCTCCGACATGCCGTCCTCCATCCCGGCGATGGAGGCGTCGAGAGCTTCCTTCGTGGGATAGCGTTCGTGCATGGTCAGCAGCGTCTTGCCGCCTTGTTCCTCGAAGGTCACCGTGGTGACGGCGCCCTCGTCGCTTTCCTCATTGGTCCAGACCAGGCGCGAGGGCGGCGTCACTTCAACATATTTGCCGAAGAACGCCATCGGCTTTGCAGCCCTCGCGGCCGATCTCGAAACGGTAGCTGCCGCCGGGGCGGACATCCGCCTGGCAAGAAACCAGCGACAAGCCCATCGACTTCGGCGCCCACCAGCGCTTGAGCAACTCCGGCTTGGTCCACGCCTCGAACACGACGCGCGCAGGGGCGTTGAAGATCCGCGTGACAACAAGCTCGCGGTCGGACTTCCGCTCCGCTTTCGTGGGGTTCGTTTCATTCATCCAGCTTCTCCTTCAGTTCCTCGATGACCTTGTCCAACTCGTCGAAACGCGCCTCCCAGAGCTGGCGATACCTTTCAATCCAAGCTGTCTCTTCCTGCAGACGGCTCGGCCCAAGCCTGCAGGTTCGTACGCGCCCGACCTTCTCCGTGGCGACGAGCCCCGCCTGCTCCAACACGCCGACATGCTTCTTCATGCCCGTAAGGGTCATGTGGAACTTCCCGGCGAGCTCCGTGATGGTGGAATCCGCACGCCCAAGTTGTTCGAGAACGCCGCGTCGGGTGGCGTCCGAGAGCGCGGCGAACGAGGTGTCGATGCGGGGATCTAGATACTGAACCATGTGGTTCAGTATCTAGCCGAGGAACTCGCCGAATGCAAGCGCACCGAGTGCGCACGCCGCCTACACTGCGACTTTATTTTCTAAGCAAATGTCGAGTGGGCGAGAACGGCCCGATACGCCTTCAAAGATCCAGCACCAGCCGAGCCGGATCCTCCAGCGCCTCCTTGACCCGCACCAGGAACGTCACCGCCTCCTTGCCGTCAACGACGCGGTGGTCGTAGCTCAGCGCCAGATACATCATCGAGCGAATTTCAATCTTGCCGCCGATCACCATCGGCCGCTCCTGGATCTTGTGCATGCCCAGGATGCCCGACTGCGGCGCGTTGAGGATCGGCGTCGACATCAGCGAGCCATAGATGCCGCCATTGGTGATGGTGAACGTGCCGCCCTGCATCTCCTCGATCTTCAACTGGCCGTCGCGCGCGCGCTTGCCGTAATCGGCAATCTGCTTCTCGATGCCGGCGATGGACAGCCTGTCGGCGTCGCGCACCACCGGCACCACCAGGCCCTTGTCGGTGCCGACGGCGATGCCGAGGTGATAGTAGTTCTTGAACACGAGATCGGCGCCGTCGATCTCCGCGTTCACAGCGGGAATGTCCTTCAGCGCCTGCACGCAAGCCTTCACGAAGAAGCCCATGAAGCCGAGCTTGCCGCCGTGCTTCTTCTCGAAGGCGTCTTTGTATTTGGTGCGCATCGCCATCACTTCGGACATGTCGACCTCGTTGAAGGTCGTCAGCATGGCCGCGGTGTTTTGGGCGTCCTTCAGCCGCCGCGCGATGGTTTGACGCAGTTTGGTGAGGCGCACGCGCTCCTCGCGCGAAGCGTCGTCCGGCACGGACGGCGCGCGCACCGGCGCTGGGGCGGGCGCGGGAGCAGGCGGCGGCGCGACGGGCGCGGGCGGCGGCGCGACAGGCGGCTGCGGCGGCTTGGCGAGCGTATCAATCAAGTCGCCCTTCAGCACCTGCCCGCGCTTGCCGCTGCCGGCGACGCCATTGAGATCGAGGCCGTTCTCCACTGCAATTTTGGCCGCAGCGGGCGCGGGCGGCATTGCAGTCGCCGCTTTCGGCGCAGGCGCCTCACGCTTCGTCTCGACAGCCGCAGGCTTCGTAGCGCCCCCGGTCGCCGCGCTGAGCGATCCCAACAGCGCGCCGATGGCGACAGTCGCGCCGGAATCGGCGACGATCTCTGACAACACCCCCGCAGCCGGCGAGTTGACCTCCAGCGTCACCTTCTCTGTTTCAAGTTCAACCAACGGTTCATCCGCCTTCACGGCGTCGCCGCGCACTTTGAACCATTTGCCGACGGTGGCTTCGGAGATCGAACTCGCCGAGAGTCGGAACGCGGATTTCAGTGGCCATGCGCATCGCGTCGTCAAGCGACGCCCTTCTGCTGTTTTAAGGGGAAACGGAGGAAACAGGCGCCAGCGGCTCGATCGGCGCCACGCGAATCGACGGCATCGCCGCGTTCTCATAAGCAAACCCGCGCCCGGAGAGAACCGCGGGATCTTTGTTTTGCCAATCCTCAAGCATCTTCAGCGAGGGAACGTTGGCCAGCATTACGCCATAGGCGCCTTTGGGGTCGAGCACTGGCCCCATCGCCAGCACCAGCCCTGCGTTGATCTGCGGCAACCAATAGTCCTGATGCGCCAGCATGATCCCACGCTCGTCCTCGCTCATGTCGAGCGGAAAGCTTGGTCGCGGCGGAATCAATTTGCCGAGGAACCAGGCCATGGTTACTCCGCAAAGCACTCGTCGAGAAACGCCTTCAACTGCGCGAGATGTTTCGACATCAACCCCGTCGCCGTCGCCGCCGCCGCAGGCCGGCCCGCATAGCGCGGCCGCTTGCTCTTGCCGCCGACCTGGCCGAGCACCCATTCCAGATAGGGATCGACGAAAGTCCAGGGGCCCATGTTCTTCGGCTCTTCCTGACACCAGACGATGTCAGCCCGCTTGAAGCGCGATAGCTCCTTGACCAGCGCCTTCAGTGGGAACGGATACAGCTGCTCGATGCGCAGCAGATAAACGTCGTCGATGCCGCGCTTCTCGCGCTCGTCGTAGAGATCATAGTAGACCTTGCCGGAGCACAGCACGACGCGGCGGATCTTCTCGTCCTTGGCGAGCTTGGTCTTCTCGCCCTTGTGCGTCTCAGCGTGGTCCCACAGCAGGCGGTGGAACGAGGAGCCGGGCGCAAAGGCCGAGAGCGCCGATACCGCCCGCTTGTTGCGCAACATCGACTTCGGCGTCATCGCAATCAGCGGCTTGCGGAACGAACGCTTCAATTGCCGCCGCAGCACATGGAAGAAATTGGCCGGCGTCGTGCAATTGACGATCTGCATGTTGTCTTCGCCGCACATCTGCAGATAGCGTTCAAGCCGCGCCGAGGAATGCTCCGGGCCCTGGCCTTCGTAGCCGTGCGGCAGCATGCAAACAGCCCGGACATGCGCAGCCACTTGCGCTCGCCCGCGGAGACGAACTGGTCGAACACGACCTGCGCGCCGTTGGCGAAATCGCCGAACTGCGCCTCCCAGATCGTCAGGGCGTTCGGCTCGGCGAGCGAATAGCCGTACTCGAAGCCGAGCACCGCTTCCTCCGACAGCATCGAGTTGATGACCTCGTAGCGCGGCTGCCCGTCCCTGATGTTGTTGAGCGGGATGTAGCGCGCTTCGCTGCCTTGATCGATCAACACCGAATGCCGCTGCGAGAACGTGCCGCGCTCGCTGTCCTGTCCCGACAACCGCACGGGAAAGCCTTCATCGAGCAGCGAGGCAAAGGCGAGCGCCTCGCCGGTCGCCCAATCAATGCCGTCGCCGGCCGCTATCGTCGCCTTGCGATTGTCGAGGAAGCGCCCGATGGTCTTGTGGACATTGAAACCCTCGGGGATGCGTGTGATGCGATCGATCAACCATTTGAGGTGATCCGCGTCGACCGCGGTCTCGCCGCGACGATCATCATCGGATATGTCGATCGAGGATTTGACGCCCGCCCATCGACCGTCCAACCAATCGGCCTTGTTCGCCGCATAGTGCTGACCAGCTTCGAACTCCGCATCCAGCCGACGGCGCCAATCGCCGCGCAGCTTGTCGGCCTCGTTTGGACCGATGACGCCTTCCTCGACCAGCTTCTTGGCGTAGATCTGCAGGGTCGTCGGATGCGAACGGATCGTGCGGTACATCAGCGGCTGCGTGAACATCGGCTCGTCGCCTTCGTTGTGACCGAAGCGGCGGTAGCAGAACATGTCGAGGACGACAGGCTTGTGAAATTTCTGCCGGAATTCGGTGGCGATCTTGGCGCAATAGACCACGGCCTCCGGATCGTCGCCGTTGACGTGGAAGATCGGCGCCTCGACCAGCTTGGCGACGTCGGAAGGGTAGGGCGAGGAGCGCGAAAAACGCGGATAAGTCGTGAACCCGATCTGATTGTTGACGATGAAATGCAGCGAGCCGCCGGTGCGATGACCGCGCAGGCCCGAGAGCCCAAAGCATTCCGCAACCACGCCCTGGCCCGCGAAAGCCGCGTCGCCATGGATGAGCAAGCCCAACACCTTCACGCGCTCGATATAATCGTTGAGCTGGTCCTGTTTGGCGCGCACCTTGCCGAGCACGACCGGATCGGCGATCTCCAGATGCGAGGGATTGGCGCTCAGCGACAGATGCACCTTGTTGCCGTCGAACTCGCGGTCCGACGAGGCGCCGAGGTGGTATTTGACGTCGCCCGAACCTTCGACCTCGTCGGGCGAAGCGGAGCCGCCCTTGAACTCGTGGAAGATGACGCGGTGCGGCTTGCCCATCACCTGGCTCAGCACATTGAGCCGGCCGCGATGCGCCATGCCCAAACAAATCTCCTTCAAGCCGAGCTGGCCGCCGCGCTTGATGATCTGTTCGAGCGCCGGGATCATCGCCTCGGCGCCGTCGAGCCCGAAACGCTTGGCGCCGGGAAATTTGACGTCGAAGAAGTTCTCGAAGCCTTCGGCTTCAACCAGCTTGGACAGGATGGCGCGCTTGCCCTCCTTGGTGAACTGGATTTCCTTGTCCGGGCCTTCGATGCGCTCCTGAATCCAGGCCTTTTCCGCGGGATCGGAAATGTGCATGAACTCGTAGCCGATGGTGCCGCAATAGGTGCGGCGCAGGATCGCCATCATCTCGCGGATGGTCGCGAATTCGAGCCCGAGCACGTTGTCGATGAAGATCTTGCGATCGTAGTCGGCTTCATCGAAACCGTAGTTGCCGGGATGCAGCTCCTCGTGGTCGCGGCGCGGCTCGAGGCCCAGCGGATCGAGATTGGCGTGCAGATGGCCGCGCATGCGGTAGGAGCGGATCATCATCAGCGCGCGCACGGAATCGCGGGTCGCGCGATGGACCGAGTCCTCGCTCGGCGCCTCGACGCGATCTCCGCCGCCTTCGCCTTCAGCTTGGAGGCGATCGCCTTCTCGGTCGCCGGCCAATCGCCGTCGAGCGCGTGGGTCAGTTCGTCGCTGGGCGCCGGCGGCCAGTTCGGCCGCTCCCACGAGGGGCCGGAAACGGTCTTGTCGACGCTATCGGCATCGTCGCCGAGGCGAATCGAAGAAGTCGCGCCAGCTCAGCTCGACGGAGTTGGGGTCCTTCTCATAGCGCGCCTGCAGCGCCTCGACATAGGTCGCGTTGGCGCCATCGAGGAAGGCGGTGCGCATGAAAGTTTGGTTGATGTCCTGGCGCGTCATGTGCCGCGACTCCTGATTATTTGCCGTTCAGCATGTCGACGAGCGTCTTGCCGAGCCGCGCCGGCGAAGGCGAGACGCGGATGCCGGCCGATTCCATCGCGGCGATCTTGTCTTCCGCGCCGCCCTTGCCGCCCGCGATGATCGCGCCGGCGTGGCCCATGCGCCGGCCCGGCGGCGCCGTGCGGCCGGCGATGAAGCCGACGATCGGTTTCGACCGGCCCTTCTTCGCTTCGTCCTTGAGGAACTGCGCGGCGTCTTCTTCCGCCGAGCCGCCGATCTCGCCGATCATGACGATCGACTTTGTGTGATCGTCAGCGAGAAAGCGCTCCAGCACATCGATGAAGTCCATGCCTTTGACAGGGTCGCCGCCGATGCCGACGGCGGTTGTCTGCCCGAGGCCTTCGCGCGTCGTCTGAAACACGGCTTCATAGGTAAGCGTGCCGGAGCGCGAGACAATGCCGACGCTGCCTTTCGAGAAGATGTTGCCGGGCATGATGCCGATCTTGCATTCGCCGGCCGTCATCACGCCTGGGCAGTTGGGGCCGACCAGCAGCGACTTCGAGCCTTGCAGCGAGCGCTTGACGCGCACCATGTCGATCACCGGGATGCCCTCGGTGATGCAGATGATCAGCGGAATTTCGGCGTCGATCGCTTCGCAGATCGCGTCAGCGGCGCCGGGCGGCGGCACGTAGATGACGGAGGCGTCGGCGCCGGTCGCCTCGCGCGCTTCGGCGACGGTGTCGAAGACCGGCAGGCCGAGATGTTTGCCGCCGCCTTTGCCGGGCGAGGTGCCGCCGACGACCTTCGTGCCATAGGCGATCGCCTGCTCGGAATGGAACGTGCCGTTCTTGCCGGTGAAGCCTTGGGTGATGACTTTGGTTGACGCGTCGATGAGGATGGACATGGCGGACTTTCCTAAACTGGGACTTCAATGTGTCTGGAACGGGTTCTAGCACGCGGACGCGAGCCATAAGACTGTCCGTGGTTAAGATCTTCCGTGTAGAGGATCGTCCGCGCCGAATCGCTCGGCTGCGGCGACGATGCTGCTAGTCCCAATACTAGATCTTGTATAGCTCTCGAATCCGAAGCGCAGCGTCACGATCTCGCTGGTCGATCTCGGCACAAGGGCAGATCAATCAAGCGAATCGATCCATTGACGGCTCGTGTCGGTTGCAGCGGTCTGCGCATTTTTTCGGTTGCACGTTGACATAGAACTCGCCGATGACCTGTCCGGAGACAGCGAAGTTTCGCCGCCATGATCTGCCGCGCCTGCGGTATTTGTCGGCGGTCGAAAGCGCTTGCCGATCGCCGCGTAGAACAAGACATTCGTGTCCAGGAAGACTCTATGGTTCATAGATCTCCTCGCGATTCGACATTCGCAGTCTGGCGCCCATATCGGCCGTGTGAGCTTATCGATCAGCTCGAGACGACTGCTTTGCGACGCGCTCTTCGACCTCGCGTCGACGGTCGCAATGCGCTCGGTACGAGGAAACTCTCGCACCATCGCGTGTCATCGTCGTGCGCTTCTCTGCGCCGCGACGATCGCGAGCTTCGTCGAGAATCTCGTCTTCGACCGCTAGATGTGATGTTCGTCATAGCCGCCTCCGATCGTTCACTTAGTCTTCACAGAGACCTGTTGAGTCGTCAGTGCAGGCTGGCATTCAGGCTCACGACGCCTTCACCGCGCTCACCACCTTCTGCGCCGCGTCATCCAGATCGTCCGCCGGGATCACATTGAGGCCCGAGTCGCGGATGATCTTCTTGCCGAGCTCGACATTCGTCCCTTCCAGCCGCACCACCAGCGGCACCTTCAGCCCGACCTCTTTCACCGCCGCGATCACGCCTTCCGCGATCACGTCGCAGCGCATGATGCCGCCAAAGATGTTGACCAAAATGCCCTTCACATTGGGATCCGCCGTGATGATCTTGAACGCCGCCGTCACCTTCTCCTTGGTCGCGCCGCCGCCGACGTCGAGGAAGTTGGCGGGGCTCTCGCCGTAGAGCTTGATGATGTCCATCGTCGCCATCGCGAGGCCGGCGCCGTTGACCATGCAGCCGATCGTCCCGTCGAGCGTGACGTAGTTGAGGTCGTATTTGGACGCCTCGATCTCCTTGGCGTCCTCCTCGGTCTCGTCGCGCAGCGCGACCATATCGGCGTGACGGTAGAGCGCGTTGTCGTCGAACGAGACTTTGGCGTCGAGCACCTTCAACTGCCCCTGCGTGGTCACCACCAGAGGGTTCACCTCCAGCATCGACATGTCCTTGGCGACGAAGGCCGCGTAGAGCTTGGTCACCAGCGCCCCGCATTGCTTGGCGAGATCGCCGGTCAAGCCCAGCGCGTTGGCCGCCGTGCGGCCGTGATGCGGCATCACGCCGGTGGCGGGATCGATGGAAAACGAGTGAATTTTCTCAGGCGTATTGTGCGCGACGTCCTCGATGTTGACCCCGCCTTCGGTCGAAACAACGAACGCGATGCGCGCCGTCGAGCGATCGACCAGCATCGAGAGATAGAACTCCTTGTCGATCGCGGAGCCGTCTTCGATATACAGACGATTGACCTGCTTGCCGGCTGGCCCCGTCTGCACGGTCACCAGTGTGGCGCCGAGCATCTCCTTGGCGAATTGCTTGACCTCGTCGACCGACTTGGCGAGCCGCACGCCGCCCTTGTCGCCGGCCGAGGCCTCCTTGAACTTGCCCTTGCCGCGGCCGCCGGCGTGTATCTGCGACTTTACCACCCAGACTGGCCCTGGAAGCTCGCGCGCCGCCGCCTCGGCTTCCTCGGGCGTGAACGCGGCGCGGCCGTTCGACACCGGCGCCGCGAAGCTGCGCAGCACCGATTTGGCCTGATACTCGTGAATGTTCATGGAGGCATTCCCGTCGTGGCGCGAAGCTTTGTGATTGAGAGCGGCGCTCTTACTTGAGCGCCGGGTTGATGCCCTTGCAGGCTTCGATCAATCCACTCACCGAAGCGACCGATTTCGCGAACATCGCCTTTTCCGACTTCGTCCAGCGCGATCTCGACGATGCGCTCGACGCCATTTGCCCCGATCACCACCGGCACACCTATATAGGCGTCCTTGACCCCATACTGACCGGTCAAATAGGCCGCGCAGGGCAGCACGCGGCGTTGATCTTTCAAATAGGACTCGGCCATCGCGATCGCGGAAGAAGCGGGGGCGTAGAAGGCTGAACCGGTCTTCAACAAATTGACGATTTCGCCGCCGCCCTTGCGGGTCCGCTCGACGATCGCGTCGAGCTTTTCCTGGCTGATCCAGCCCATTTTGACCAGATCGGGCAGGGGAATGCCGGCGACGGTCGAATAGCGCACCGAGGGGACCATGTCGTCGCCGTGCCCGCCGAGCACAAAAGCGGTGACGTCTTCGACCGAAACGTCGAACGCCTCGGAGAGGAAATGCCGAAAGCGCGCGCTGTCGAGCACGCCCGCCATCCCGACGATCCGGTTGTGCGGTAGGCCGCAGGCCTTCTGCAGCGCCCAGACCATCGCGTCGAGCGGATTGGTGATACAGATGACGAAGGCGTTGGGCGCATGGGTCTTGATACCGGCGCCGACCGCGTCCATGACTTTCAGATTGATGCCGAGCAGGTCATCGCGGCTCATGCCGGGCTTGCGCGGCACGCCGGCGGTGACGATGATCACGTCGGCGCCCGCGATCTCCGCATAGGAAGACGCGCCCTTCAGTTTGGCGTTGAAACCCTCCACGGCGCCGGATTCGGCGAGGTCGAGCGCTTTGCCCTGCGGTACGCCGTCGACGATGTCGAACAGCACGACGTCGCCAAGCTCCTTCAGCGCCACCAGATGCGCCAAAGTGCCGCCGATCTGGCCGGCGCCAATCAGTGCAATTTTGCTTCGGGCCATACGGATATCGTCCTCGCGTTTCGCCGCGATCCCAGGGGCGGCCTTCTCTGTTTCGCTATCGTCCTTTCACCGGAAGAGGGCAAGGCGAAGTTTTCGGCGGACGTCGTGCGGGGAAGGAGGACGGTTTTCTCCATTGAAATAAAATATCGCTAAATCAATATGTTTGCGTAATGCCTTAAGGGAAGAATGATGCGTTCGGGCGCCAATTTTTGGCCCATGGAGTGACATTTTCTGTCATTTGTAATGACGAGAATTGATCGATAAGTTCTGCAAAATCGAAGCAGCGACGGGCTGGTCCGACGCTGCGCTAGCGGCTAGCGACCCGCGGAGCGTCGGCGTCCACGCCGACGTGCTGCCCCCCGGACGTCGGCGTGGACGCCGACGCTCCGCGGCTAAGCCGTCTTCGAGTCTTTTCAGGGGTCGAGCACCGCCGCTTCGGACCCGCCGCCGCCTACGGCCGCGGGTCCGGGGGCGCTTTAGGCCGCCTGTTTTTCCGGTTCGGCTTCGCTGATCGCTCGCATGTACAGATCGATCAGCGATTCCTGTTCGTCCCGCTCATCGCGATCGAGCTTGCGGATCTTCAGGATTTCCCTGAGCACCTTGATGTCGTAGCCCTCGCCCTTGGCTTCGGAGAAGACTTCTTTCTTGCCCTCGTTGAGGGCCTTGATCTCTTCCTCCAGCTGCTCGATCCGCTCGATGATCGAGAGAATCCGGGCCCCGGCGATCCCTTCCGCTTCCTTCATACGCGCCTCTCTACTCGTTGGCGGAGCGACGCTAAGGCGGCGAGAGTTACCGGCGGGTTAATGACCAAGATCGGTTCATCAGTGAAACTGTAACGTTTCGTAAACAACCATTAGCGCGACCACCGCCACCGTCAGCAGGCAGGTATAGAAGCTGATCAACAGCATCAGCGTTTTCCAGTAGAGAATACGCGAGAGGATCGCGCAGAGGGTTTGCAGCTTTTCGAGTTCGACCTCGTCGCTCTCCGGTCCGGGGAACAGGTGCGGCGGCGCATTGCGCGCGATGACGAAATGCACGCGCCCCTCTCGCCCGTAGCGAGGATAAAGACAGACCAGCAGGCAGACGAAGATCAACAGGAATGGCGCGAGCGCTATCGACAACGGCAGAAACGGCGGCAGCTTGTCCCTGAAGGCCACGACCGGCCCCATCATGATGCCGGAGAACACGATGGCGACGTTGGCCTTAAAGTCGCTCAGCCGTATCGACTCGGTGAACGCGCCGATGATGTTGCGATAATGCGCGGTCGCTTCCTCGGACATGGGGTGGCCTCGGTCAGCGCGAAGTTTGGTTGGCGCTCATGGCGCGTAGATGGCGAGCAGCAGCGCGCCTACAACGACGCAGGCGATGCAGACGAAAAACGCGACGCGCAGGCAAACGGTTTTCCAGTAGAGAATATCTGAAAAGATCGCGACACGAAGCTGCAGGTCCTGCGTGTCGTCGCCGACCGAACCGCGGTAAAGGAAGTCGGCGGGTTTCGCCTGGCGCGAAATGAAGAAGCTCGAGCGGCCGCGCTTCGGGTAGCGCGGCAAGAGCGCCAGGAACAAACAGAAGAACGCGACAATGAACGGCGCGACCAATACCGGCATGGTCAGATAGGCGGGAAACTTATCGCGGTTGAAAATGATCGGCCCGAGCACCAGCGACAGAAAGAACATCACGATATTGGCTTTGAAGTCGCTGGCGCGAATAGCGTCGGTGTAGGCCGCCGCCAGGCCTTTGTAATGGTCGGCAATCGATTGCGTCATTTTCTGGTTGGACCGCCCCTACGCGCGAAAAGCGCGTGGGGCGAATATAAGGCGAAGGCTTTGTCTGTCCAGCGCCTCAATCGGCGGAGGGCGCGAATGCGCGGATCCGATGCCCGTCGGGATCCTGCCCAACGAAGGTGTAGCCGAAATCCATGCGCGTCGGCTCCTGCAGAATGTTTACGCCAAACTCGACCCAACGGGCGTGCTCCGCTTCGACCGCGGCGTCATCGGGAAGCGTCATGGCGATCTCGCCGCCGCCGGGCGCGCCCGCTTTCGGCTCGACCCCTTCACGCCTCCACAGACCCAGCATCAGCCCTGGGGCGACCGGCAGCATGGCGAAGCCCGGCGAAGATTCGGGAACCGGCTTGTCCAGCAGGCGGGAGTAGAAGTCCGCGCTTCGCGCGACGTTTTCGACGTAGAGGAGGACGAAGTTGACGTTCGACATGGGGCGCTTCCTTTGTTTGCGACGAGGAACGGATAGCAGCCACCGCTGTCAGAAAATGTCAGTAGGCTGAACGAACGCGTAAATCCCCGTTGCGAGGAGCGCGTTGGCGCGGCATGGGAGGCGGCGACCGGCGGCGAGCCCGCCGGTGCGAATCACGAGTGGGATCGGCGATGACTCTTGCCAGCATGACCGGCTTCGCCCGTGCGCAGGGCGCGCATGGCGCCTGGCGCTGGAACGTCGAAATCAAATGCGTCAACGCCAAGGGGCTCGATCTGCGGGTCCGCATTCCCGCGGGCTTCGACCGGATTGAGGCGGAGGCGCGCACCAGGCTTTCCAAGGCGCTGGCGCGGGGAACGGCGTATGCGACCTTGACCGCTGGGCGGGAAGGCGCTGGGGTCTCGGTGCGCGTGGATGAGGATCTGCTCGGGAAGGTCGCCGCGGCCGGGCGCGCGGCGGCAGATGCGCTTCGGCTTGGCGCCGCCGACGCTTGACGGGCTACTTGCCGTTCGCGGGGTCGTGGAGACGGTCGATTCCGAGGACGACGAGGCGGCGAGGGCTGCGGTTGCCGCGGCTATGCTGGCGAGCCTCGATGACGCCATCGCAGGGCTGGTCGCGGCGCGCCGCTCGGAAGGCGAGGCGCTGCGCAAAGTGCTTGACGATCGCCTCGACTCGATCGCCGCGCTCACCCGCGCCGCCGACGAAAATCCTGCCCGCAAGCCGGAAGCGGTGCGCGCGCGACTCGCCGCGGCGATCGAGTCGCTGGCCGGCGCGGCGCGAGGTCTTGACGAGACGCGACTGCACCAGGAAGCGATCCTGCTCGCCGCCAAGGCCGACATCCGCGAGGAGCTCGATCGGCTGATCGCGCATGTCGCCGCGGCCCGGGCGCTGCTCGCCGAGGGCGGCCCGGTTGGCCGGCGGCTGGATTTTCTTGCGCAAGAATTTTCACGCGAGGCGAATACGCTGTGCGCCAAGTCGAACGACGTGACGCTCACGGCGCAAGGCTTAGAACTTCGCGCGCAGATCGAGCAGTTGCGCGAGCAAGTGCAGAATATCGAATGAGCGAGGACGCATGCGCCGACGCGGGATGATCCTGATCCTCTCCTCGCCCTCCGGGGCGGGAAAGACCACGCTCACGCGCATGCTGCTGCAGGACAAGGCGCTCGACCTCACCTTGTCCATCTCCGTCACGACGCGCGCGCGTCGGTCGTCCGAGGTCGACGGGGTGCACTACCATTTCATCGACCGTCATCAGTACGATCTGCTGAAGGGAGGGGGCGACCTGCTGGAGGCGGCTGAGGTGCACGGCAACGGCTATGGCACTCCGCGGCGGCCGGTCGAAGAGACGCTCGCGCTGGGTCGCGACATGCTGTTCGACATCGATTGGCAAGGCGCGCGCCAGGTGAAGGAGGCGCTGGGCGCCGATGTCGTCAGCGTCTTCATCCTGCCGCCGTCGATGAGCGAGCTTCGCGCCCGGCTGGAGCGCCGCGCCGAGGATTCCACCGCGACCATCGGCCAGCGGCTCGAAAACGCCAAGCGCGAGATCGAACGTTGGCGGCTCTACGACTACGTGGTCGTCAACGAGGATCTGCAGCGGGCCTACCGCCAAGTCGTGTCGATCCTCGACGCCGAGCGCGCGCGGGGCGTTCGGGTGGCCGAGGGAGTGGAGGGCTTCGTCGCGACGCTGCTGGCGGGGTGAGGGCCAAGAATGGGCCAAGAACATATCGGCTTTACCAAGAGCTTCGGACTCGTCTAATGGTAAACGCGTGTGAGGGCTGGGTCCGCCGCCGAGCGGGGCAATCCAACCGGGTAATTTCCTATGTCAAAGCGTTCAAAAGTCGGTCTGTTGTTCGCGGCCGCTTTAGGTCTTGGATTTCCCAGCGCTTCGCCCGCTGAAGAATTCATCATCGTCAATGGGCTACCGTGTGGAACTCTGTGCCGCGCATGGATGGGCATCAAGCTTCCGCCGCACGAGGCGCCGGCGCCCGTCGCGCAGCCGGACACGCCGCGCGCTGACGTTGAAGATCCACAGTCACGACACGAACCTCGCAAGAAGCAGAAGCCGAAAGTGGCTCGCCGCAAAGTCGAGCGGGGCGAACCCGAAGTCGCCGAGCGTAAGCCGGACTCCAGGGCAGAGCGGAGGGAGCGGTCTTCAGACCTTGCGCGTGGCGCCAAAGGCCCAACCGATCTGAGCGCGACGGGCGCGGCCCAGGCCTCGCCCGTTCCGGAGCCGCCGAAGAAGGCGCTTGCCGCCGCGCCTTCGCCTGTCGCGACGCCTGTGGTGAGCGTCGCCGCGCCCGAAGCCAAGGGCCAATCCGCGGTCGATAGCGCCGTCCCTTCGCCTGCGCCGGCGCCTGAGGTCAGCCTCGCAGCCCCCGAGGCGCAGCGCCAGTCTGTGCCGACCCCGGCGGCGATCCTCGCGACGCCGGACGCGAACAGCCAACCCAAGGTAGAAAGCGCGGACCAGGCCGCCGCGGCAAGCCCGCCAATTTCGACGCCGAGTCCGCGGTAACCCCCGAGGCGTCGGCTGCGGCGACGACGCCGAACAACGGCGAAGCGGCGCGGCCGTCGCCCACCGCGTCGGAGGTTGCGGCTGCGAAGCCGAGCGACGAGGCCGCGCCAAGCGCGGCGCCGACGCCCGCGCCGACCGATACACCGGCGAAATCCGCGGACGCCGGCGCAAAGCCAGTGGAAGCGCCAACACCGAGCGCGTCGGCGGAGGCCGCCCCCGCGACGATCGCGCAACAAGACGCTCCGGGATCAGCCGCTGCAGACGCTGCCCCGATGCCGCCAGCAGCGAGCCAAGCCGCCCAAGAAGTCGCCACGCTCGGCGACGCCGCGAAGCCATCGAACGATCGCGCCGCTTCGCCTGAGCCGAAAATCGGCTCCCCGAACGAGGGTGCGCAAGCGCCGTCGGGACCGCAAATGTTGGTTGTGCTTGCGAAACCGGAGGTCAAAAGCGCCGCCGATCTCGACGACAAGACTGTTCTCGTCGCCGGGGTCACGTCGATTTCCAGCGAGCAACTGAAAGCGTCGTTCGCGGTGGCGGGAGCGGGCGGGGCGCAACTCAAACAAGGCGACAAGAGCGACATCGACGAGCTGCCCCGCGGGGAGGTCGCAGCCGCGATCGTGGCGGTCTCGACGCCGGGGAAAGCCGCGGAGTTCCAGGCGATTCCCGGTTACCACGCGCTCTACATCGAAGTTCTGCCTTACGTAGGCCGATAGGCTTTCTCCGGACAGAGGCGGGACGCCCGCGCCGACTGAAACGCGACGACGCTGCGCGGTTTACGGCGGCGCGTCTGCGATGTACAGATATCCGTACTGACAAAACTTTTCGGGATGTCATGCGCCATACGACACTCACGGAATTTCGCGGCAATATCGCCCGCCATTTGGACGAGGTCGAAAATGATCGGGTCGAGCTAATCGTGACGAGGCAAAACCACGAACCCTGCGTCGTTATGCCGTTAGCGGAGCTCGAGGGACTGCGCGAGACAATTCGATCTTCTCGGTTCACGAGCCAATGCGGAGCATCTGCTTAAATCCATCGCCGAACTTGAGGCCGGCAAAGCCAAGCCGAGGCGCTTGGCGAGGCCGTGAGGCTGGCCTTCACAGAACGGGCTTGGACCGATTATCTCTACTGGCAGGAAACCGACAAAGCGCTCCTTTCGCGCGTCAACGAGCTCATCAAGGATACGTCGCGCTCGCCGTTTCGAGGTCTCGGCAAGCCAGAGCCGCTGGCCGGTCAACTCAAGGGATTCTGGTCGCGGCGCGTCACGAAAGAGCACCGGCTGGTCTATCGTGTTCCGGGGCTGCGGGCGGACAAACGCTAGAAATCGTCGCATGTCGCTATCACTATGATTGATGGCGACGACTTTACCCAGCCGCTAAGGGTCAGTTTATCGCGTTAATCTGAATGCGGACGCCTCGCGGCGAGGCCGAAGATGAGATAATCGTGTATTGAATTGAGCCCGTGAAGCTTGGTTGAATCGCCCGGCGCTCAGAGACCAAGGGGAGGAGCAGCCGATGGCTCAACGCTGGAGGCGACGGCCGCTAGGATCGAATTGGGGCGATTTCGGCCCCGACGATCAGCGCGGTCGGCTCAATCTGATCACGCCGGAGAAGGTTCGCCAGGGCCTCGCCGAGGCGAAGGAAGGCCTGACGTTCTGCCTCAGCCTGCCGCTCGACTATCCCGGCGGCGCGTTGCTCAATCCGCGCCGCCATCCTCCGCGCGCTGCGCCCGACCCTGCGCGACGGCCGGCCCAACTTCAATTGCACGCTCGCCGATAGCGACTGCACCGACGTCTTCAACGACGACCTCGCGATCCTGCATCTGCAATATTCCACGCAATGGGACAGCCTCGCCCATGTCGGCGGGCTGTTTGACGCGGACGGCGACGGGATCGCGGAGCGGGTCTATTACAACGGGTTTCGCGCCGGCGCGGAGATCGTCGGCCCGACCGAGGCCAGCGACGCGGGTGCTGACGGGAACGAGACAGCACTTCCCGCGCGCCCGCGCCTCGGCATTGAGAACATGGCCGCGCACGGCGTGCAGGGCCGCGCGCGTTATGATCGATCTGCGCGCGCATTTCGGCGACGAGCAGCGGAGCGTCGGCTATGACGATCTGATGGCGGTCATGCAGGCCGATCACGTCGAGGTCGAGCCCGGCGATATGGTTTGCTTCCATACCGGCTTTGCGCAGCGCATCCTGGAGATGCGGCGCGAGCCCGACCCTACGGTTCTGCACGGGAGCTTGCACGGCGCTCGACGGGCGCGACCCCAAGCTGCTGAGTTGGATTTCGTCGAGCGGTTTCGCGGTGCTGATTGCCGACAACTACGCCGTCGAAGCGTTTCCCGCGACGCCCGGAGTCCGACACGTGCTGTTCCATCTTGCCGCTGCATGAGCATTGCCTGTTCAAGAACGGCATCCATCTCGGCGAAATCTGGCATCTGACGCCGCTCGCCGACTGGCTGCGCGCGCACAAGCGTTCGCGCTTTCTCTTGACGGCGCCGCCCCTGCGATTGCCCGGCGCGGTCGGTTCTCCCGTCACGCCAATCGCAACCGTTTGAGGAGACGCGCGATGCGGATGCTGTGCGGTTTTCTCATAGGCGCGCTGGGCCTGATCGCGGCTGTTGCCCCCGCTCCTGCGGCGGAGAGCGAGGTTCCTCGTTTCGTTGTCGATCCGTATTGGCCGAAGCCGCTGCCAAACCGGTGGGTGACAGGAGCGGTCGGCGGCGTCTGCGTCGACAAGCAGGACCATGTGTTCGGGGTCAACCGGATCGACTTGACCGCGATGGAGAAGAAGAACGGCAAACAGCCGGCGCCTATGGTTATCGAATACGACAGCGATGGCGGCATCGTGAACACCTGGGGCGACCCGAAGGTCATGCCGAACGGACCACATGGTTGTTTCATCGACAATGAAGACAACATTTGGTTTGGCGGCAACGGCGACGGCGTCGTGCAGAAATGGACGCACGACGGCAAGACGCTGCTGCTGCAGATCGGGCGACGAGGCGTCTGCGACAATTCTGATGAGAAATGCGGCGAGCCGGGCTTCAACAAGAGTCCGACGCTGCTCAACGAGCCTGCCGACATCGCCGTCGATCCTGCGAACGGCGACATCTATGTCGCCGACGGTTACGGCAATCACCGCGTCGTCGTGTTCGACGCCTCGGGCAAGTTCTTGCGCCAGTGGGGGGAGGCCGGCGCGGACCGGGGGCTGTTCGCGGTGATGGGCGGCGGGCATCCGCATTGCGCCAAGTTCGACCATGACGGGCTGCTCTATGTCTGCGACCGCGGCAACGACCGCGTCGAAGTATTCGACAAGATGGGCGCGTTGAAAAAGGTGATTGATATCAAGCCGGGCACCGGCTTTTCGCCCGCGCCGGACGGCGCGCCCGGCCGCCAGGCTGTAGGCTCGGCGCTCGACGTAGCTTTCTCCAGGGATCCTGAGCAGAAGTACATGTATGTGGTTGATGCCGGCAACGAGGTGCTGTGGATTCTCGACCACCAATGCGGCCAAATTCTCGGCGGCTTCGGCGGTGCGGGGCACGGCGTTGGCGAGTTCACGCTGCTGCATATGATTGCTGTGGACTCGAAGGGAGATCTGTACACCAGCGAAACGGTGGAGGGGCGTCGGTTGCAGAAATTTGCCGCGAAGGGCTTTGTGCCGGCGAATGCGCTCGATGGGTTTATGGGAAGTCCGCATTATCTGGATTGGCCGTAGGTTGATGTGCTTGTCTACGGCGCGAGGACAAGACGTATGACTGACACCACCCGTCATGGCCGGGCTTGTCCCGGCCATCCACGCCGTGACATGGCCCGTCGGTTCCAGGACGCCAACGATCGCGATTGCAGCCGCCGGCGCTAGTTTCTGAGACCTGCGATGCGCACGCCGGCGTGGATGGCCGGGACAAGCCCGGCCATGACGGAATTGATGCGGTTTAAGGCCAACGCGCTATCTCTCAACCGCCTCGCCCCAGTTCCCGCTCCTTCAGAAATGCGCTACCCTCCCCCTTAGAATCGCGTGAAGCGGCGAGGCGGGGATGGCGGAATTTTTCGGCGGCGTAGTCGCCTTCGCGGGCTACTTCGGCGGCGCGATCATTTTCTTCGTCGGCTTCGGCTTCGTCTATCTGCGGCTCACGCCGCATCGCGAATTCGACCTCATCGTACGCGAGCACAACGCCTCGGCCGCGATTGCACTCTCCGGCACGCTGCTGGGCTTCGCCATCGCGCTGGCCGGCGCGATCCACAACACACGCTCCGTGCTGGAGTTCATCGCCTGGGCCTTCATCGCCGCCTCGGCGCAGCTCTTGGCCTACGGGCTCGCCCGGCTCGCGCATCCAAACCTGTCGCAGGCGATTGAGCAAAACGCGCTTGCCGCCGCAATCTGGCTCGCCGCCGTATCGATCGCCGCGGGGATCGTCTGCGACGCCTGCATGACGCCGTGACGCGATGACCCGGCCGCGGCCGCCCCATTTCGGCCAGCGCGGGCTCGGCTCCGCGCCGCTGACGCACGCGCCAGGCGGTATCGCCGGCGCAGCAACAATCGCCCGGCGGCGTCTGCGATCGCGGATGGTCGCCGTCGGCTGCGTGAGCGCACTGGCCCTCAGTCTTGCCGCCGCGGCCGAATATCATGCGCAACACTGCAAGCCACAAAATCCTGACGACCCCCACTCCATTCCCGAGAGTTGCCGATCCTCCTCATCTTACGGGAGTAGTCACACCGGGCACGGATATTACGGCTTCGGCGGTTCGTCCGGGGCGGGATCGTCCTCCTCGGCGTCCCACGCCGGCTTTGGCGGGTTCGGGCACGCCGGCGCCGGACACGGGGGTGGATCGTGAAACGAGAGACCTCGCCGGTACGCGCGCGTCTCGCCGCAGAAGCCGAGGAGATTGGCTTTCGCTGGCGCTTCGATGACGGCGAGACCTACTGGGACGAAAGCGTGCGCTATCGCTTTCGGATGGACCAGATCGAGCAGGACCTCGAACGCGCCGCGGCAGATTTGCATGCGCTGTGCTTGCGGTTGGTTGATGAGGTCGTGCGCGATACGCGCAGTCTCGCGCGACTAAAGATCCCCGAGTTCGCTTGGGACCTCATTGCCGAGAGCTGGCGTCGCCGCGACCCCTCGCTCTATGGCCGTTTCGATTTCGCCTATGACGGGCGCAACCCGCCGAAGCTGCTGGAGTACAACGCCGATACGCCAACCAGTCTCTACGAAGCCGCCGTCGTGCAATGGCGCTGGTTGGAGCAACTCATCGAAGCGGGCCAGCTGCCTGATGACGCCGACCAGTTCAATTCGGCGCACGAGAAGCTGATCGCGCGTTTCGGGGCGATAGGGCAGGGAGGGTTCCTGCACCTCGCCTGCATGCAATCAGCGCCGGACGACGCCGGCACGCTCGCCTATCTCCAGGATTGCGCGCAACAGGCGGGCCTGCAAACGCGCTTGCTCGATATGGGCGAGATCGGGGTGCGCGGCGGCGGTAGCTTTATTGATCCGCAGGGGCGAAAGATCGAGCGCCTGTTCAAGCTCTATCCCTGGGAATGGATGTTTGCTGACGAGTTTGGCCGCTCGCCCGCCGTCGCGACGACGCGGTTCATCGAGCCGCCGTGGAAGCTTATCCTCTCAAACAAGGGCGCGCTGGCGCTGCTGTGGGAGATGGCGCCGCATCATCCCAACCTGTTGGAGTGCTATTTCGAGGGTGAGCGGGAGGCGGAGCTGCTCTCGCGCTATGCGCGAAAGCCGCTGTTCTCGCGCGAGGGCGCGGACATCGAACTGAAGGGCGACGGCGACGTGGTGCAAGGTCCCAAAGATGGCTACGGAGCGGAGGGCTACGTCCGCCAGCAACTACGGCCGCTGCCCGAGTTCGATGGCCGCTATCCCGTCATCGGCGCCTGGATCGTCGGCGACGAGCCGGCGGGGATGGGCATTCGCGAGGATGCGACGCCGCTGACCACGGACCGCGCGCGATTTGTGCCGCATGTGATTGTTGATTGAGCGGAGCGTCGGCGTCCACGCCGACGTGGTGGCCCACACACGTCGGCGTGGACGCCGACGCTCCTCAGAACGCGCTCTTCACAACGCCGCCGTCCACTCTCAGCGCGGCGCCTGTCGTTGCTGACGCCAGCGGGCTTGCCAGATAGACGACCAGCGAGGCGACTTCGTCGGGCGTCGCGAAGCGCTTGATGAGCGAGGTCGGGCGCACATGCGCGAAGAAATCGGCTTCTACGTCCGCGACGCTCTTGCCTGAACCCTTGCTGAGCGCGTCAACGAAGTCGCCGACGCCGCGCGACTTCGTCGGGCCCGGCAGCACGCTGTTGACTGTAATCCCCGTGCCGGCCGTCGCCTCCGCGAGACCGCGCGCGAGCGCGATCTGCGCAGTCTTGGTGACCCCGTAGTGGATCATCTCCAAGGGAATCTGCAAGCCGCTTTCGCTGGAGATGAAAAGGATGCGTCCCCAATTGGCGCGCCGCATCGCCGGCAGATAAGCGCGCGACAACCGTGCACCGCTGACGACATTGACGGCGAAGAAGCGCATCCAGTCCGCGTCGGAAATCTCTTCGAACGGACGCGGCTCGAAAATCCCGAGATTGTTGACGAGGATCTCGACGTCGGGGTGCGCTTTAACGAGCGCCTCGGAGGCGCTGGCCTCGCCCAAGTCGCCGGCCGCGCCGATCACCTCGCCACCGGTTTCCGATTTCATGCGCGCCACGGCTTCATCGACGCCCTTCTGGGCGCGGCCCGTCACGATGACGCGCGCGCCTTCGCGCGCCAGGCCCGCGGCGATGGCGTAGCCGATGCCGGCGGTGCTGCCGGTGACCAGCGCAAGTTTGCCTTCGATTTTCAGATCCATGCCGGCGGGCTCCCGATGTCGCCGCGCGTGGGCGCGGGCGCGACATTTCGCACTCCCAGAGTGAGACTGAAAGCGGCCGGGCGATCAAAAAGCTGTTCACATCCTCTTGTGGCTTCGCGAACTTCCCGCTTGCCGCAGCGGTGGCAATCGGCCGCCGGTTCTTGGCTAAAATGTCGGCAGGTCACGCCTTTGCGGCGTGAAAAGCCGGTGTTATAGCGCGGCTATCCCTTTTTTGCGCTGCACAAGGATCACCCATGCCGAAGATCAAGGTCGCCAACCCCGTCGTCGAGCTCGACGGCGACGAGATGACGCGGATCATCTGGCAGCTGATCCGCGACAAGCTGGTCCACCCCTATCTCGACCTTCAGTTGCAGTATTTCGACCTGTCGGTCGAGAACCGCGACGCCACCAATGACCAAGTGACGGTCGATTCGGCTCACGCCATCAAGGCCGCCGGGGTCGGCGTCAAATGCGCGACGATCACGCCTGACGAAACCCGCGTGAAGGAGTTCAATCTGAAGGAGATGTGGAAGAGCCCGAACGGCACGATCCGCAACATCCTCGGCGGCGTGATCTTTCGCGAGCCGATCATCTGCAAGAACGTGCCGCGGCTGATTCCCGGCTGGACGCTGCCGATTGTCGTCGGCCGCCACGCCTACGGCGACCAGTATCGCGCGACCGACTTCAAGGTGCCTGGCAAGGGGCGGCTGACGATCAAGTTCGAGGGCGACGACGGCACGGTGATCGAGAAAGAGGTGTTCAAGTTCCCCAGCGCCGGCGTGGCGATGAGCATGTACAACCTCGATGACTCGATCCGCGATTTCGCCCGCGCCTCGCTCAACTACGGGATTTTGCGCAAATACCCGGTCTATCTCTCAACCAAGAATACGATTCTGAAAGCCTATGACGGGCGCTTCAAGGACCTGTTCCAGGAGGTCTTCGAGAGCGAGTTCAAGGCGAAATTCGCGACGCTCGGCATCACCTACGAGCATCGGTTGATCGACGACATGGTTGCCGCGTCGCTGAAATGGTCGGGCGGTTATGTCTGGGCGTGCAAGAACTATGACGGCGACGTGCAGTCGGATACGGTGGCGCAGGGCTATGGGTCGCTTGGGCTGATGACCAGCGTGCTGATGACGCCCGACGGCAATACGGTCGAGGCCGAGGCGGCGCATGGCACGGTGACGCGCCATTATCGCCAGCATCAGCAGGGCAAGGAAACATCAACCAACTCGATCGCCTCGATCTTCGCCTGGACGCGCGGGTTGGCGCATCGCGCGAAGCTCGATGGCAATGCGGAGCTGGCGAAGTTTTCCTCGACGCTGGAGAAGGTGTGCGTGGACACGGTCGAGGCCGGGTTCATGACCAAGGACCTCGCGCTGCTGGTCGGGCCGGAGCAGAAGTGGCTGACGACTGAGGGGTTCCTCGACAAGATCGACGCGAACTTGAAAGCGGCGATGGCGGTGTGAGCTTAAGCCTTCTTTCGCGCCTTGGTGATGGGGAGCCTCATCGCCAAGGCGTCAGACTTGCGGCCGAGCTTCGTTCCGCCTTTCTACCTCTGACATATACGCTGCCATTTCTTCCGTCATTGCGAGCGAAGCGAAGCAATCCAGCCTCGCGGATATGCCTCGGTTTGGCTTCAACCTGTTTGGCCGCGCACGGCGTGGCCGTGCTTGAAGCGAAGGCGTCCGGCCCCGGCGCTGGATTGCTTCGCTTCGCTCGCAATGACGGTTGAAAAGCTCAGGCTTTGGCGATTCCATTCAGCGCAAATATCGCCTCTTCCGGCAGCTTCAGCTCCGCCGCCGCTAGGTTCTCACGCAAATGCCCACGCGACGACGTGCCGGGAATTAGCAGAATGTTGGGCGACCTTTGCAGCAACCAAGCCAGCGCTGCCTGCATCGGCGTCGCGCCGAGCTTCGCAGCAACGTCATCCAGAGCCGACGACTGCAGCGGCGTAAACCCGCCGAGCGGGAAATACGGCACGTAGGGCACGCCTTCGCTCGCGAGCTTGTCGATCATCGCGTCGTCGCTTCGGTGCGCCACGTTGTACATGTTCTGCACGCAGACGACATTGGCGATGCGCTTTCCCTCCGCGAGTTGGTTGGGCGTCACATGGCTCAAGCCGAGGTGTTTGATCTTACCCTTGCGCTGCAAGTCCGCAAGCACGCTGAATGGCGCTTCGATCGAACCTTCCGCCGGCGCGTGAACGCCCGTCATGCTGCGGAAGTTGACGATCTCCAACACGTCGAGGCCGAGGTTGCGCAGGTTGTCCTCGACGGCTTGCGTCAGCTCGGCCGGCGACAACGCTGGCAGCCAGCCGCCCTTGTCGTCGCGACGCGCGGCGATCTTGGTCACGATGAGCAGCTCCTTGGGATACGGATGCAGCGCCTCGCGAATGATCTGGTTGGTGACGTGCGGCCCGTAGTAATCGCAGGTGTCGATGTGATCGACGCCAGAGGCGATCGCCTCGCGCAACACGGCGATCGCCTCGGCGCGATCTCTAGGCGGCCCGAAGACGCCTTTGCCGGCGAGCTGCATGGCGCCGTAGCCCAGGCGTTTGACGGTTCGGTCGCCAAGCTTGAACGTCCCGGCTTTTTCAATCGCGGTCATATGCGTCTCCCTGAAATCCGCCCTGAAACTACGCGATAGCGCACTGCGCGAAAATCGGTCACAATCCGAACAGGCTGTACGAACGAGCGAACAATGGCGGGCGACCTCGACGACATCGAAGCCTTTCTAAGTGTCGCGCGCGCGGGCGGATATCGCGGCGCGGCGCGGCTTGCTCAAGTCAGCGCGTCGGGCCTGTCGGAGGCGGTTCGGCGGCTCGAAGGGCGGCTTGGCGTTCGGCTGATGCATCGCACGACCCGCAGCGTCGGGCTCACCGAAGCCGGCCGGCGGCTGAGCGGGCGGTTGGGCGCCGCGATCGCCGACATCAGCGCCGCGCTGGAGGATGCGGCGAGCCTCGCCGATCAGCCGGCGGGAACGTTGCGGCTGAACGTGCCGGTCAGCGCGGCGCGGCTGGCGCTGCCGCGCGTGCTGCCGCCCTTTCTCGCCGCATACCCCAAAATCGTGGTGGAGGTGACGACGCAGGAGAGCTTTGTCGACATCCTGGCGGCCGGCTTCGACGCCGGCATCCGCTATGAGGAGCGGCTGGAGCAGGACATGATCGCCCTCCCGATCGGTCCGCGCGAGCAGCGCTTCGCCGCCGCGGCGAGCGGAGCTTATCTGGCGCGGAGAGGATGCCCTGTCCATCCGCGCGATCTGGCGCAGCATGCTTGTCTGGCGCATCGTTTCGGGACCGGGCGGGCGACTCCGTGGGAGTTCGAGCGCGAGGGAGAGACCGTGCGGCTCGATCCCGTCGGCCCGCTGATGGTTGACGCCGGCGGCGGCTCCGACCTCGCCGTCGAGGCGGCGATTGCGGGGACGGGGATCGTGTTTTTGTTCGAGGATTGGCTCAGGCCTCGTTTCGAGCGCGGTGAACTGACGCCGGTTCTCGAGGATTGGTGGCCGCGTTTCTCGGGGCCGTTCCTGTACTATTCCGGCCGTCGGCTGGTGCCGCCGCCGCTGCGCGCCTTCATCGATTTCGTGCGCGCCTCGGCAAGCCATTAGAGCGGATCGCTGTAGCCGCGGTCGCTGACCGCGGTTTTCGAGCGATCGTCGCTCTCGAGTAAAGTTTCGATCTCGGCGAGACCGCGGTCGACGACCGCGGCTACAACGCGCGGCCAAGCTGTGTCAACGCGCGGGCAAGGCCGCTGCTGCCGAGTCGGAGAGCGCATCCATATCGCCAGCGGTGATTGGCTGATCGACGATGAACAGATAAGACGCCGCGGAGGCGACGCCAATCAGGGCGCCGACCACCAGCGCGGGAACGAAGGTGCCGGTCGACTGCACGATGAGCCCGGTGACGGTTGGTGCGAGCGCGCCGCCGAGATAGCCGCCAAAATTCTGCATGGCGCCGATCGAGGCGGTGCAATTGGTGGGCGCGGCGACCGAGCTCAGCGCCCAGGCGCAGGTGCTGGTGCAATAGACCAGAAACAGCGACGCCGAGATAAAGGCGATCGCCAGTGCATTCGAGGAGACGAAAGCCGCCGCGATCGTGCAGGCCGCGGTGCCGGTGAGGAACAACGCCGCCGGATATTTTCGGCTGTTGATCGGAGACACGCCGCGGCGCACCAGCACGTCCGCGAGAAAGCCGCCGCTGACTCCGCCAACCACGCCCCAAGCGAAGGGGATTGCGCCCGCGATCCCGGTGAACTTCACGCTCATGTGGCGCTCGATCTCCAGGTAACCGGGCAGCCAGGCCGTGTAGATCCATGTCAGGTAGATGCAGCCGAAATAGCCGAGGATCATCCCCCAGGTGGTGCGGAATCGGAACAGCAGCTTCCATTCCCGCCACGTCACTCGCGTGCGCTGGCCGGGAGGGTCGCCCTGCGTGCGGTAGAGCGTTTCCTCGGAGGTCAGCGAGATGTCGCCGGGGTTGCGATAGTTGAGGAACCAAACGCCGGCCATGATGAGGCCCGCGATCCCCATAACGGCGAACATCACGCGCCAACCGAAGCTCAGCATCAGCCAAGTCAGCAGAGGAACCGCGAGGGCGGTGCCGAGCGAAGAGGCGCAGTTGAAGATGCCTGTCGCGAGCCCGCGATCGCGCGGGTTGAACCAATCGCGCACGACGCGCGCGCCGGTCGGAAACTGCGGCGCCTCGCCGATGCCGAGCAAAACGCGCGCGCCGAAGAATTGTGTGAAGTTTTGTATCAGGCCGCCGAGCAATTGCGCGAGCGACCAGGCGCTGAGGCCGCATGTGAGCAACAGGCGCGGCCCGAGCCGGTCGACCATGGCGCCGGTTGGCAGCTGCGCGAAGGCGTAGGCCCAGAGAAAGGCGGAGAGCAGATAACCCATGTCGGCGATCGACAGGCCGAGGTCTTGCCGGATGAGCGGGTTGGCGACGGCAAGCGTCGCGCGGTCGACATAGTTGATGACGCCCGCAACGACCAGCATGGCGAGCGCGACGCGCTGGATGGACTTGACGCGAGGGGTGGCTACGAGCGGTTTGCTGTCCTGCATTTCCTCGCCTGGGTTATTTTGCGGCGGCTGTGGGCGGCCGCTGGGTTGAGCGGAGAATGGCGCGTTGTCGGGCGCGTTGGCAAGACCGCGTGACGCATCGAGTTGTCGACGACCGTGATGCAGGAATACTCTTAGGTTGCGGCGAGATGGGATGCCGCCGACTTGGACTTGGAATTTTCAGGATGCGGGTATTTAAGACCAGGGCCTTCTCGAAGTATCAGCGACAGGAGAATATTGCAGACGAAAAGCTTGTCGATGCGGTTCGCAGAGCCGAAATGGGTTTGGTAGAAGCCGATTTGGGCGGTGGGTTAGTCAAGCAGCGCATTGCGCGGAAGGGTAAGGGAAAAAGCGGCGGGTATCGAACGCTTATTGCCTACAAGAGGGCGGAAAGATGCGTGTTTCTATTTGGCTTTGCAAAAAATGATCGTGCGAACATCGATCGCGTTGAACTTGAGGCTTTGAAGCGGGTCGGCCAAGGCTTCCTTGAGTTGACCGACGAGCAGTTAGCGCAGACTATTGCTGCAGAAAGAGTATCGGAAGTGAAATATGGTCTCGAACGCTAAACCGAACGACAAATTGCGGGGCAAGTCGCGCCTGCGCGCCGAAATTGTCGAAATGACGCAAACATTACGTGAGATCGGCGTCGTTAGCGAGGAAGAGTTGGCTCGGACAACGAAGGCAATGCTTGGACAATCGCGCGTGCCAGACATGACCCCAGAGGAAATCACAGCGCTTCGCAAGACCGAGGGTTTGACGCGGGACAGCATGGCCGCTTTTCTGAATGTGGCGAAGTCGACCATCAGCGAGTGGGAGCGGGGCGTACGACGCCCGACGGGCGCGGCGCTCAAGCTCTTGCATGTCGTCAAACACAACGGAGTTGCAGCGCTCGGCTAGAAGCCTTTCCTCAGCACTCTACAAAGTTCACCGCGAGGCCGCCGAGCGACGTCTCCTTGTATTTGGTCTGCATGTCGGCGCCGGTCTGACGCATCGTGACGATCACCGAGTCCAGCGACACCTTGTGCGAGCCGTCGCCGTGCAGCGCCAATGAGGCGGCGGCGATCGCCTTGATCGCGCCGAAGGCGTTCCGCTCGATGCAGGGGATCTGCACCAAGCCGCCGACGGGGTCGCAGGTCATGCCGAGATGATGCTCCATCGCGATCTCCGCCGCGTTCTCGATCTGCTCGTTGCTGCCGCCGAGCGCCGCGCAAAGCCCCGCAGCGCCCATCGAGGAAGCGACACCGACTTCGCCCTGACAGCCGACCTCCGCGCCCGAGATCGACGCGTTGAGTTTGAATAAGGCGCCTACCGCGCCCGCCGTCAGCAGGAACGTGCGCAGGCCTTCCTGCGAAGCTCCCTCGCAATGGTCGCGATAGTAGCGCAGCACCGCCGGGATCACACCGGCCGCGCCGTTGGTTGGCGCGGTGACGACCCGGCCGCCGGCGGCGTTCTCTTCGTTGACCGCCATTGCGTAAACCGAGACGAAATCCATGATCTCGTGCGCGGGCCGCGCATTGCGACCGGCCTGAGCGTTAAGCCGATCAAATACGGCCTTGGCGCGCCGCTTCACTTTCAAGCCGCCGGGCAACTCGCCGTCTTGCGCAAGGCCGCGATCGAGGCAGGCAAACATGGCTTCGAGAATCGCGTCGAGACGCTTTTCGACGGCTTCCGCCCCGAGTTCGGCGTTTTCATTGTCACGCACCAACTCTGCGATTGTGAGCCCGTTCGCCGCCGCCACCCGCAGCAATTCCGCCGCATCACGAAAGGCAAAGGGATAGATTTGCGCCGCGTCGGCCGCGCCGAGCGCTTCACCGTCGCGCACGACAAAACCACCGCCTACCGACAGCCATGTTTGCTCCGCGACCACCGCGCCGCTTGCCTCGAATGCGGCGAACAAGAGCGTGTTCGGATGTTTCTTCGGCGTCGTGACATAGTCGAAGACGATGTCGTGCGCCGGGTCGAACGCGATGCGCCGGCGTCCCGCGAGCGGCAGCACATGGGTCTCGCGTGCGGCTTTGATGATTGCATCCGCTTCAGTCAGGTCGAGCGTGTCGGGCTTCTGCCCCGCAAGGCCCAGCGTCACGGCGCGATCGGTGGCGTGGCCCTTGCCGGTGAACGCGAGCGAACCGAGCAGGGTCGCTCTGACCGAAGCGACGCGCTCAGTTGGCAGCGACGCCGCGAAGGCGGCCGCAGCGCGCATCGGGCCGACCGTATGCGAGGAAGAAGGCCCAACGCCGATTTTGAACAACTCGAAGACGCTGATCACGTGGGCACGCCTCCTAGACGTTAGGGAGCCTGCCACGGCTGCGCAGCGAAAGCGACGGCGTTATTTCGGCGCCGCTATGAGGGCGCGCCCCAGCCGCCTCCCGTCGGCGTGACGATTTCGATCGCCTCGCCTGCTTCGAGTGAGGTCTGCGCGCTGCCTGGCAACTCCTCTTGTCGGCCGTCCTTGCGGTAAACGATGTTGCGCCCGAGTTCCCCCGTCGCGCCCCCGTCTACCCCAAACCCCGCGACGCGCCGGCGCCCGCTGAGGATCGCCAGATCCATCGGCTCGCGGAAACGAAGCCTCCGCAGCGTGCCGTCGCCCGCGCTCCAGCGACCCTTGCCGCCCGAGCCGCGGCGCACGCAAAATTCCTCGAGCACAACGGGGAAGCGGCTTTCCAGCACCTCCGGGTCGGTCAAGCGCGAGTTGGTCATGTGCGTGTGGACGCCGCTCGCGCCGGAAAAGCCGGGGCCGGCTGGGGCGCCTGAGCAGATGGTCTCGTAGTACTGATAGCGATCGTCGCCGAAGGTCAGATTGTTCATCGTGCCTTGCGCGCTGCTCAACGCGTGCAGCGCGCCAAACAAACAATCGGTGACGTTCTGCGAAACCTCGACATTGCCGGCGACGACAGCCGCCGGATAGCGCGGGCTCAGCATCGAGCCTTCGGGGATGATGATGTGGATCGGCCGCAGACAGCCGGCGTTCATCGGGATTTCGTCGTCGACCATCACGCGGAACACGTAGAGCACCGCCGCCCGCGCGACCGGCTCGGGCGCGTTGAAATTGTCGTCGCGCTGCGGCGAGGTTCCCGTAAAATCGACGGTCGCCTCGCGCTTCTCGCGATCGACGCTGATCTTCACTTTGATGACGGCGCCTTGGTCGGTCTCCAGCGAGAACTCGCTGTCGGGCAGGCGATCGAGCACGCGCCGCACGCTCTCGGCCGCGTTGTCCTGCACGTGGCCCATGTAGGCTTCGACGGTTTCGAGACCGAACAGCTCGATCATGCGGCTTAGCTCGTGCGCGCCCTTCTCGTTCGCGGCGATCTGCGCCTTCAGATCGTTGACGTTCTGCAAGGGATTTCGCGCCGGATAGTCGCCTGACGCAAGCAGCTCATACAGCGCCTTCTCGCGGAATTTTCCCTTATCCACGAGCAGGAAGTTGTCGATATAGACGCCTTCCTCATGAATGTTTGTCGCGCGCGGGCTCATCGAGCCCGGCGCGACGCCGCCGATATCCGCGTGGTGTCCGCGCGAGGCGACCCAGAACAAGACGTCGCGCTTGCGCTCGTCGAACACCGGCGTGCAGACGGTGATATCGGGCAGATGTGTGCCACCGTTGTAGGGCGCATTGAGCGCGAACACGTCGCCCGGCCGAATCTTATCTTGATTGAGCCTGATGATCGTTTCGACTGAGCGGTCCATTGAGCCCAGATGCACCGGCATGTGCGGGGCATTGGCGACGAGCTGGCCTTGCGCGTCGAACACAGCGCAGGAGAAGTCGAGCCGCTCCTTGATGTTTACGGAGTAGGCGGTGTTCTGCAGCGTCACGCCCATCTGTTCGGCGATCGACATGAACAGATTGTTGAAGATTTCCAGTCGGACCGGGTCGACTTTCGTGCCCACAGCCGAGCGTGCGCGGGTAGGGCGGATGCGGCGCATCACGACATGGTTCTTCACCGTTATCTCAGCCTGCCAGCCGTCTTCCACGACGATTGTCTGATGCGGCTCCAAGATCAGCGACAGCCCCTCGACGCTGGCGCCGAGGGCGAGATCGTCGCGAACGTAGACGTTCGCTTCGTGCCAGGCGCCATGCGAGAATAGCCGTGTCCGCTGCCGGGCGATCGAAGGCGGCGGAGCCGCGGGCGCCTCGGCCGCGCGTTCGGCGAACTTTGCCCCGCCGCCGGTCGCGTCGGCGTGCACGGAGTCGAACACGATTTGTTTGGCGCGATCGATGAAGCCGAACCGCGCCTTGTGTGCGCGCTCGAAGTCGCGGCGCATTCGCGTGAGATCAGAGAATACGACCTCCAGCGCTGTGTCTGATCCCGCGTAGCGCAACCGCGCGGAAAGCGTCGTCGAAATGTCTTTCGCTTCGACACCCTGGTCTTGCACCTCGCGCGTCGCGGCTTCCGACAGACCGCGAGCAAGGTCGAGAAAGCGTGCGGCGTTGCTGTCATCAACCGGACCTTCGACACCCTGGCCCCGGTTCGCGCCAATCTCGGCGAGCCCCATGCCGTAGGCCGATAGCAGCGAAGAGAGCGGATGGATGAAAACGGTCTCGATGGCGAGTTCGTCGGCGACGTCGCAAGCATGCTGGCCGCCGGCGCCGCCAAAACAATTAAGCGCGTAGCGGGTGACGTCGTAGCCGCGCGCGACCGAGATTTTCTTGATGGCTTCGGCCATCTTGGCGTTGGCGATCGAGAGAAAGCCGTCGGCGATCGCCTCTGGGGCGCGCCCGTCGCCGATCTCGTGCGCCAAATCCTGGAAGCCCGCGCTTACCGCGTCAGCGTCGAGCGGCTGGTTGCGCCAAGGGCCAAATATTTTGGGAAAATATTCCGGCATCAGCTTGCCGGTCATCAGATTGGCGTCCGTGACTGTTAGCGGGCCGCCGCGGCGATAAGCGCGGGGCCCGGGATCGGCGCCGGCGCTTTCCGGCCCGACGCGGAATCGCGCGCCGTCAAAGCTGAGGATCGATCCGCCGCCGGCCGCGACCGTGTGGATGCTCATCATCGGCGCGCGCATCCGCACACCCGCGACTTCGGTCTCCAGGCTGCGTTCGAACGCGCCGTCATAGTGAGCGACGTCGGTTGACGTCCCGCCCATGTCGAAGCCGATGACTCGTTGAAAGCCCGCGCTCTCGGCGGTGCGCGCCATCGCCACCACGCCGCCAGCAGGGCCGGAGAGAATGGCGTCCTTACCTTGAAACAGGTTCGCCGAGGTGAGGTCGCCCGAGGACCGCATGAACATCAACCGCGCGCCGCTGCGCTCGACGTCGAGCGCGTCAGCGACGCGCGCGACATAGCGCGCGAGGATCGGCGACAGATAGGCGTCAACCACGGTGGTGTCGCCGCGCCCGACGAGTTTGATCAGCGCCGAGCATTCGTGACTGACGGAGACCTGTGAGAACAATTCACGGGCGATGCCCGCGACGATTTTCTCGTGCGCGGGATAAGCCCAGGCGTGCATGAACACTATGGCGACGGCGTCGAAGCCGCGCTGTCTTGGCTGATGTCAGCACATCGCGGACTTGCGTTTCATCGGCGCCCGCTCGACGGCGCCGTCCGCGAGCACGCGCTCGTCAATCTCGATGACCTCGGCGTAAAGCTGTTCGGGCTTGATGATCTGGCGAGCAAATATCTTCGGCCGCGCCTGATAGCCGATCTCCAGCGCATCGCGGAATCCGCGCGTCGTGATGAGCAACGTGCGCTCGCCGGCGCGCTCCAGCAGCGCGTTGGTTGCGACCGTCGTGCCCATCTTGACGAAGCCGACCGCGCCTTCGGGGATCGGCGCGGTGGCGCCGAGATGCAGCAGCTCGCGGATCGCCTGCACCGCCGCGTCTTTGTAGGCGGGGCTTTCAGACAAAAGTTTACGCGCGTGCAGCACGTCCTTTTGGGTCCTTGCCGATAACGTCGGTGAACGTGCCGCCGCGATCGACCCAAAAATCCCAACGCTTCGGCTTAACAGCCATTTGAACACCTTCGCGCCGCATCGCCTTGGCGCGAGTGCCTGAGCGGACTATGCTGCGCGCTCATATACAAATGTGCGCGGCGTTCGCGCAATCGGAGACGATCATGGATTACGTGCGCTTCGGCAAGACCGGCATGAAAGTCTCGCGGCTGTGCCTCGGCTGCATGACCTACGGTTCGACGAAATGGCGCGAATGGGTGCTGGAGGAAGAAGCCTCGCAGCCGTTCTTCCGCGAGGCCATCGAGCGCGGCATCAATTTCTTTGACACCGCAGACGTCTACAGCCTGGGCGTCAGCGAAGAGATCACCGGCCGTGCGCTAAAAACCTTCGCCAAGCGTCACGAAATCGTGCTGGCGACCAAGGTGCACGGAAAGATGGGCGACGGCGCCAACAGCGGCGGCCTATCGCGCAAGCACATCATGGAGGGGATCGACCATTCGCTGAAGCGGCTTGGGACGGATTATGTCGATCTCTATCAGATCCACCGCTTCGATCCGGCGACGCCGATGGAAGAGACGCTGGAGGCGCTCGACGACGTCGTGCGCGCCGGCAAGGCGCTCTATGTCGGGGCGTCCTCGATGTATTCCTGGCAGTTCGCCAAGATGATCGCGATCTCTCGCGCGCGGGGGCACGCGCAGTTTGTCTCGATGCAGAATTTCTACAACCTGATCTATCGCGAGGAGGAGCGTGAGATGATGCCGCTCTGCGTCGATGAAGGGATCGCGGTAATCCCGTGGTCGCCGATCGCGCGCGGGTATCTCGCGGGGTCCGGGGTCGGGCAGAACGCGGCGACGACGCGCGGGCGCTCCGATGCGTTCAGCGTGGCGCTGGGGTTGGGCTCGCCGCAGGACGAGGAGATAAGGCTGCGTGTGGTCGAGGTGGCGAGGGATTTGGGCTCGAAGCCGGCGGTGGTGGCGCTCGCCTGGGTGCTGTCGAAGCCGTATGTCACGGCGCCGATCATCGGAGCGTCGAAGCCGCATCACTTGGAGGACGCTACGGCGGCGCTGGCGCTGAAGCTTGACGCGGAGACGATCGCGAAGCTGGAGGCGCCTTACAAGCCGAAGGCGGTTGTTGGGCATACTTGAGGCGAAGTGGGGTAGTTGAACTCCGAGGTAAGAACCGAGAGCCTGGATCGTTCTGACGGACAAAACAGGCTGTCGCTTCACGACGAAATGCGAGCGACGCTATGCGCTTGCGAGGGTCTGGTGCGTGCGACTGCGTAGATGCGCCGACAATTACTCGTGCAACTCCGCGTCCACGATCGCGCGAAGCGGAGGCAGAGCTCCGTGAATTGTCGCCCAGACTCGCCGCTCCTGAACGTCTTCGTAGGCATGCCGATAGATGTTGCCGGACCCGGCAACCTGCTTCCAAGGAATTTCGGGAAAGCGTTCTTTGAAGGCGCGCGGCAGACGGCGCGATGCCTCTGAAATGATTTCCAGGCAGCGCGTCACGGCGTAAAACGTCTTGTCGTCGGCAAGGAAGGCGTCGAGGTCGAGATCGCCGACGAAGCGCATCGCTCGGGCGATATTGTCCCTGATGTCCTCCAGCGCGTCGCGCTCGCCATCAGAAAGCATAGATCGCGTCGGCCGCCGCGCGAGGCCGAAGGCGCGGCTTCAAGGCGTCGCGGTCGATCACGTCGACGGAACCCTCAAACAAGCTTGCGACATAGTCCTTCAAACCCGCGTAGTCGAACATGGTGGCGACGACGGCGGGGTCGAGGTCGACAAGAATGTCGACGTCGCTGTTGGGCTTCTGCTGGTCACGCGCGACGGAGCCGAACACGGCTGCGTGCGTGACGCCATGCGCCCGCAGATCAGTTTCCCGCTCTTTCAGCGTCCTGATGATCTCGTCGCGTTTCATGCGCCGCCTGTATCACAACTGCGGCTGGGTTTCTGCGACTTTCGTCGCCGTCGTCAACGAGCGCACGTTTACCACGCCCATCCGCTCCGGCCGCCCGCTAATTCGCCTCATCCGGCAGCATCGGGATCGGCGCGATGCGCACCCCCTCCTCCAGCAGCGCTTTGACCTCGCCGAAATTCGCCTTGCCGCGGATCGCCCGCTCCGGCTCGTCGCCCGCGTGGATCGCCCGCGCGACCGTCGGGAATTCCGCGCCGACATCGTCGGTGCGCGACTCGATCTCGCGCCTCAACGCCGTCATCGCCTCGCGCAGCGCCTGCGCTTTCGCATCCAGCAGCGCGACCGGCCGCGGCTCGTCGGGATTAGCGCGACGACGCGTCAGCACAGCCGGCGCCATGGGCGCTTTGGCCACGCGATGTGAACCGCACTCCGGGCAAACCACAAAACCGCGGCGCGCCTGCTCCTCGTAGGACGCGCTGTCGGGAAACCAGCTGTCGAACTCGTGCTCGCGCTCACAGGCGAGCGAAAATTTGATCATGCCGCCAACATCGGGTCCAAGCGCCCCGTCTCTTCGAGCGCATAGAGATCGTCGCAGCCGCCGACATGTGCGCCGCCGATGAAGATCTGCGGCACCGTCGAGCGGCCGCCCGCCTTCTGCGCCATCGCAGCTTGAGCGGGGCGGTCGCCGTCGACGCTGACTTCGGAGAACGCAGCGCCCTTGCGCCGCAGAAGGTCCTTCGCGGCGTGGCAATAGGGGCACGTGGACTTGGTGTAGATGACGATCGGCGGCAAAGTCGCACTCCAAAATTGACGCTAAGTCTATATAGAGCGTCTTAATAGCGTCACAAGCGAACGAATGTTCAATTCGCGACCCTGGCGAAGACCAGCACGTCGACAGCTTCCGCCCCGCCGCGCAAGAGCGCCCGCGACGCCGCATTGGCGGTGGCGCCAGAGGTCAGCACGTCGTCGACCAGCACGATGCGCCGGCCGCTGAGCCGGGCGGTCGGCGCAGATCGAAACGCGCCCTGCATGTTCGCCGCGCGCTGCGTGCGGCTGAGCCCGACTTGCGAGCGGGTCGGCTTGACCCGTTCGAGCAGCCCGGTTTCCCAAGGCTTGCCGCAAAGTCGCGAAATCTCCTGCGCGAGCGCCGCCGCCTGGTTGAACTGGCGCCGCCAGGCCCGGGTGAAATGCAGCGGCGTCGGCGCGAGAACGTCCGCTTCGGCGAGGATGTCGGCGCCCGCGCGCGCCATCCAGGCGCCCATGGGGCGGGCGAGCTCCATCCGGTCGGAATATTTCAGGCGGTGCACCAGCCGCCGCGCCGGGCCGTCCTCGAAGCAGGCGACCGCGCGGGCGCGGCGAAACACCGGGCGGATCGTCGACGGCGCGCTGCGATAGCACCCCTCGCCCATGTCGTGCGGGAACGGCGTGCCAAGCCGATCGCAGAACGGGCGCTCGATGAAGCGCATCTCGCGCCAGCACTTTCCGCATAGCGCGCCGTGTTCGGAGACGGCGGCGGCGCAGGCTAGGCAGGTCGGCGGGTAGAGCGAGGTCGAGCGCGGCCCGACGGGCGTGGCGCGCCCAAGCGGCAATCGCTCTCGCCAAGGCGGGGCGGAGGCGGTATCTGTTTCGAAGCTTAAGCTCACGGGGCCACCTTAACCAAGCCAGTCGCTTGGCGCGAGACCAAGCTTCTGCGTTGTGCAAGACGTGGAAATCGGGCTCATGAGCCTACCAGCGTGCTGCGTAGCGCCTATTTAGGCAGCGCTCGCTGACTGAACACAGGAGGAGGCGTTCTTGAGCGAACCCTTGTCTACCCGACGTGAGGCTCTGGCCCTTCCCCTGCTTGCTGCCGCTTTCGCGACGCTTGCGGAACAGGGGCGCGCGAGCGGCCGGCGTCGATCCGAGCATGACCATCATCACGCCGCCTGACAAAATTCCCTGGCAGAAGATCTACAATCTCCCGCCCGAGGCCGCTGAAACGGCGCCGCTATTCGGCAAGCCTTCCGAACCAGGCCAATATTTCACGCTGATCCGCTGGAAGCCGGGCTACATGAGCGCGCCGCATTGGTACGAGACCGACCGCCTCTGCTTTGTGCTTTCCGGTACATGGTGGTGCGCGAGTGGCGAGGATTTCGCGCCCGACGCGACCGTCCCGGTCACGGCCGGCTCGTTCGTGCGCCGCGTCGCGCGGACGCCGCACTACGATGGCGCCAAGAAGACCGACAAAGAGCCCGCCGTCATTGCCATAAGCGGCCTCGGGCCGATCACCTTTCACCTGAGCGATCCCTCGAAACCCGGCTGGCGCGAGGTATAGCCGCGCTGGTGCAGGCCCCACGCATTTTCGACGGCGCGCTACAGCGCCGTCGTCTCGATCGCGCGCTCGCGGCGGGGCCAGCCGATTTTCTGCTTGCGCGGGCGGCGGACGATCTTGGCGATCGCCTCGCGCTGGTGAAGCGGGAATTCGCCGTCGCTGTCGACATCGGCACGCCCGGGCCGCACGCCGCCGCCGCCTTGCAAGCCGCCTCCGTGTTGAGAATTGCGCCGACACTGGCGAGCCTCGGGCGAGGGCCATTCGCCGGCGCGGTCGGCGACCCCGAGCGCCTCCCCCTCGGTGAGAACGCCGTCGACCTCGCGGTCTCCCTGCTCGCTCTGCACCAGGTCGACGACCTCCCCGGCGCGCTGATCCAGATCCGCCGCGCGCTCAAGCCGGACGGCCTGCTGATCGCTGCGATTCCCGGCGGCGACACGCTGAACGAACTGCGCGAGTGCCTGCTTGTCGCCGAGAGCGAGATGACGGGCGGGGTTTCGCCGCGGGTCGCGCCGCTCGCGGATGCGCGCGCGCTCGGCGGACTGTTGCAGCGAGCGGGGTTTGCGCTGCCGGTCATCGATAGCGACCGCTTCACGGTGCGATACGCCGACATGTTCGCGCTGATGCGGGATCTGCGCGCCTTCGGGGCGACCAACGCGCTGGTCGATCGTTCACGGCGATTTGCCCGCCGAGAACTGTTTGCGCGCGCAGCGGCGCACTATATCGAGCGCTTCACCGATCCGGACGGGCGATTGCGCGCGACCTTCGAAATTCTCTGGCTTTCCGGCTGGGCGCCGCATCCGAGCCAGCCGCGGCCGCTGCAGCCGGGGTCCGCGAAAATGCGGCTCGAGGATGCAGTGAAACGAAAGCCGGGCTCGGCGCGTTGACGCTTGTATATTACAGGCGATTGTTGGAGCATCGTAGAGCATGACGAGTACCCGCGCTGCCGCCCGTCCCCTCGACCAGGAGGCGTCCGATGCCGCCTACGACCGCTGGGCGCCGATCTACGACATGGTTTTCAATCTGCCGTTCCATCCGGGTCGACTCGCGGCGCGCGCAAGCGGCTGGGGCGGCAGCGGGGCCGAACGGCGAAATCCTCGTGGTCGGGGTCGGCACCGGGCTGGAGCTACCACTTCTACCGCCAACGACGCGCGTGACCGGGATCGACTTGAGCCGCGGCATGCTCGACGTCGCGCGCGAGCGGGTGAGGCGAAAAGGCATGCGACACGTGCAGGCGCTGCGCGAGATGGACGCGGGCGCGCTCGATTTTAACGACGCGAATTTCGACGTCGCGCTGGCGCCGTTTGTGATGAGCGTCGTGCCAGAGCCGGCGCGGGTGCTGGAGGAAATGTGGCGCGTGGTGCGTCCGGGCGGCGAGCTCATCTTGATCAACCATTTCGCTGCCGAGCGTGGCTGGCGGGTCGGGATCGAGACCGGAATGGACAGCTTTGCGGCGTGGCTCGGCTGGCATCCTCGGTTTCCTTACGCCGCAGTCGGCGATTGGCTCGCTGCGAACCCGCAAGCGCGATTGCTCGAGCGCCGCGAGCTGCCGCCGTTGCAGCTTGTTCACGCTGCTCCGGATCGGCAAGGACTTGGTGTCTTCGTGAAAACCTTCGTGCCTTCGTGGTGAAGCGTTTCACCACAAAGGCACGAAGGATCACAAAGGCGCTAGATGGGCTCCGGTCCGCGGGAGATCGCGGCGATGCCGGTGCGGGAGACTTCAACCAAACCGATCGGCCGCATCAGATCGACGAAATCGTCGATCTTGCGCGGCGCGCCGGTGATCTCGAAGATGAAGCTCTCCGTCGTCGCGTCGATCACCTTGGCGCGGAACGCCTCCGCGAGTTGCAGCGCCTCGACGCGCGCGTCGCCCTTGCCGCGCACCTTCACCATCGCGAGCTCGCGCTCGATCGAGCGCGCGGCGAGCGTCAGGTCGGTCACCGAATGCACCGGCACCAGCCGCTCCAACTGATGCCGCACCTGCTCGATCACCTCCGGCGTGCCTGATGTCGCGATGGTGATGCGCGACAGATGCGTCTCGTGCGCGACCTCGGCGACCGTCAGGCTCTCGATGTTGAACGAGCGCGCCGAGAACAGCCCGACGACGCGCGCGAGCACGCCCGGCTCGTTGTCGACCAGCACGGAAAGCGTATGGCTCTCGCAGATTCTGTTTGCCGATCGGCGAGGAATAGGGCGAGGGCGGATAGGCTTTGGTCATGGATGGTTTTCCCGCTGCGGACCGCGCGCGGCGATCCAGGATTGAAACAAATCGAAATCGATGTTGCCGCCGCTGAGCACGAGGCCGACCTTCTTGCCGGCGAGCTGCGCCTTCTCTTTTAGCGCCGCGGCGAGCGGAACGCGCGCCGGCGCCTTCGCTGAGATTGTGCGTATCCGTCCAATAGGCGCGAACCGCTTCGCCGATTTCTTCATCAGATACCGTGATCACGCGGGATACGCCGCGCAGGATGATTTCAAGCGCAGCCGGATCGGTCACGCGCGTCGCCACGCCATCAGCGTTCGTATCGACGGTGTTGGTGGCGATCGGGCGGCCGGCAGCGAACGACAGCGCGTAAGCCGGCGCGCCCTCGGCGCCGACGCCGACGATCTCGGTCTTCCGCCCCAGCGCGTCGCGCGCAGCGATGGCGCCCGAGATGCCGGAGCCGAGGCCGATCGGCACATAGAGCACGTCGAGATCGGCGTGCGCGCGAAACAGCTCCAACGAATAGGTCGCGACGCCGCGCACGAAATCGCGGTGGAACGACGGTACCATTTCGAGGCCTTCGGCCGCGGCATAGCGCGCCGCCTCTTCGCGGGCGGCCTGAAAGTCCGAGCCGTGCTCGATGAGACGCGCGCCGTAGGCGCGCATCGCCGCGTTCTTCTCAACCGAATTGCCGATCGGCGCGAAGACGATTGGCTCGATGCCGGCGCGCGCGGCCGCGAAGGCGAGGCTCTGGCCGTGGTTGCCGCGCGTGGCGGAGACGAGCGCGCGGGTTTGCGGCGCGCGCCGCTTGAGTTGATCGATGTAGGTAAGGCCGCCGCGCACCTTGAAGGCGCCGGTCGGGTTGTGGTTCTCGTGTTTGACGATGACCTCAGTTCCGAGCCGACGCGCGAGCAGCGGCCAAGCGATGGCGGGCGTCGGAGGAAGCACTTGGCGCACAAGCGCTTCGGCAGTTTCGAGTTCGGCGAGGGTGAGCATGGCGTCGCGACCTGTCTTTGTTTTCCCGTCATTGCGAGCGAAGCGAAGCAATCCAGCGGCGCCGTGATTGAACCGTTCGCGCCTGGCGCGCCGGCCGCGTTAGCAGGCGGTCGTGCGCACCCTGGATTGCTTCGTCGCTTCGCTCCTCGCAATGACGGAGGGGCGGTGACGCCTCTCTGCACGCAGGGCGGTGCGGTCTTCAAACCAGCATCTTGCCTCGCTCGTCGATCACGTTGCCCAGTTCGATCCCGGCATCATCTTCAAGCTCGGCCAGCAGCATTTCGTTATGCGCCTTGCCCGAGGGGATCATCGGGAAACAGTTTTCTTTCTGATCAACCACGCAATCGAAGATCACCGGCTTCGGCGTATCGATCATCTCCATAATGGCGGCGTCGAGTTTCGCGGGATCGGTGCACCGAATCCCATGCCCGCCATAGGCCTCGGCGAGCTTGACGAAATCGGGCAGCGAATCCGTATAACTCTCCGAATAGCGCGCGCCGTGCAGCAACTCCTGCCACTGCCGCACCATCCCCATATATTGATTGTTGAGGATGAAGATCTTGACCGGCAGGCGGTACTGGATCGCCGTCGACATCTCCTGCATGTTCATCAGAATGGACGCTTCCCCCGCGATGTCGACGACCAGCGATTTGGGGTGCGCGAGTTGCGCGCCGATCGCCGCCGGCAGGCCATAGCCCATCGTGCCGAGGCCGCCGCTGGTCATCCAGCGGTTCGGCTCCTCGAACTTGAAGTGCTGAGCGGCCCACATCTGATGCTGACCAACTTCTGTCGTGATGTAGACGTCGCGGTCTTTGGTCAGCTCATAGAGCCGCTGGATCGCATGCTGCGGCTTGATGATCTCCTTCGAATTGCGGAAGCCGAACGAATTGCGGGCGCGCCAGTGCTCGATCTTGCGCCACCAATCCGCCAGCGCCGTCGCGTCGGGCTTCGCCGACTCGGTGCGCCACAGCCGCACCATATCCTCCAGCACATGCGCGCAATCGCCGATGATGCCGAGATCGACCTTGACGTTCTTGTTGATCGAGGACGGATCGATATCGACGTGGATCTTCTTCGAGTGCGGCGAGAACGCGTCGAGCCGGCCGGTGATGCGGTCATCGAAGCGCGCGCCGATGCAGATCATCAGGTCGCAATCGTGCATCGTGTTGTTGGCTTCAAACGAGCCGTGCATGCCGAGCATGCCGAGCCATTGTTTGTCGGACGCCGGGTAGGCGCCGAGGCCCATCAAGGTCGAGGTGATCGGGAAGCCCGTCAGCTTGACGAGTTCGCGCAGCAAGGTCGAGGCGTTCGGACCGGAGTTGATGATGCCGCCGCCGGTATAGAAGATCGGCCGCTTCGCCTTGGCCATCATCGCGACAGCGTGTTTGATCTTGTCGATGTCGCCTTTCAGCTTCGGCTTATAGGTCTTGTGCTGGATGTTGCGCGGGAAGTGATAGTCGCCCATTGCGAATTGCACGTCCTTCGGCACGTCGATGACGACCGGGCCGGGCCGCCCTTGCGAGGCCACATAGAACGCCTCGTGCAGCACGCGCGGCAAATCCTCGATGCGGCGCACCAGATAATTGTGTTTGGTGCAGTTCCGCGTGATGCCCGTGGTGTCGCATTCCTGGAACGCGTCGGAGCCGATGAGATGCGTCGGCACCTGGCCGGTGATGCAGACCAGCGGGATCGAATCCATCAGCGCGTCGGTGAGCCCGGTGATGGCGTTGGTCGCGCCGGGGCCCGAGGTCACCAGCAGCACGCCGACCTTGCCGGTCGAGCGCGCGTAGCCCTCAGCGGCGTGCGCCGCGCCCTGTTCATGGCGGACGAGCACGTGGCGCACCTGGTTCTGGCCGAACAGCGCGTCGTAGATCGGCAGCACCGCCCCGCCGGGATAGCCGAACACATATTCGACGCCCTGGTCCTTCAGGGCTTCGACGATCATTTCGGCGCCGGTCATTTGCTTGGACATCGGGTGTCTCCTGGAGGCTGCGGTGTCGGAGGCAATAAAAAAGGCCCGCGAGGGGCCTGGGTCATGCGCCGGTAACGTGGATGCGAACCCTCAGGTCCGTCCACCTCGCGGCGCGCATCGTACAATAAGCATATCCACGTCGGGACTCACGGATTCGAGCTTCGATTTGGCGCGCAAGCTAGATGTAGCGCGCGCTATTCGTCAAGATCGGCGCGCGAATATAATTTGTCGAGCGCGCGCGGCGTGCTACGCGGTTCGCCTCCCGCCTTCGAGGATCCCCATGAAGCTGCACTATTCTCCCGGCAGTTGCGCGCTCGGCATTCATGTCCTGCTCGAGGAGACCGGCGCGCCGTTCACGCTGGCGCGGATCGATTTCGCCGCGCGCGAGCAATATGGCGAGGCCTATCGCGCGCTCAATCCGAAATCGAAGGTTCCGCTGCTGCAACTCGACGACGGCTCGGTGCTGAGCGAGTTTCAGGCGATCGCGACCTATCTGGCGCGGACGCATACGGAAAAGCCGCTGATCCCGAGCTCTCCGCTGGCCGAGGCGCGGATGTACGAGGCGCTCGACTATGTCGTCGGCACGATCCACCAGGACGGATTCCGGCGCGTGTTCCGGCCCAACTATTTCTCTCCCAACGAAGCCGACTATGAAGCGGTGAAAGCGCGCGGCAAGGAAGTCGCGATGGCGGGGTTCGAGCTCATCGATAAGACGCTTGCGGGTCGGGATTGGTTGGCGGGCGAATTCTCGATCGCCGATGCGGCGCTGTTCTACGTTTCCTGGTGGGCGATCGTGCGGGTCAAATGGTCTGTACCGAGCCGCGTCGCCGCGCACTACGAGCGCATGTGCGCGCGACCGAGCGTCGTGAAAGCGCTGGCTGACGAAGGGCTCCGCGCCGCCGCCTGATCTTCGAGCGGCGATCTCCAGGCCGCCGCGTTTGGACGAAGAATGTCGGCGGCGTGGACGCCGCCGCTCCGCTGGGAGTTTTAAGATGACCATCATCTCGTCCCCGCTCCGAGCGCTTCGAGCGCGGTTTGAAGACCCGTCGCGAAGTGCTGGGCGACGCGCACGTCGACCGCAGTCTGGCCGCGGCGACCGACTTCAGTTGGAGCTCACAGACGCTGGCGACCGAATGGGCGTGGGATGAGATCTGGAATCGCCCTGGCCTCGATCGCAAGAGCCGCAGCCTGCTCAACCTCGGCATGCTCGCGGCGCTCAACCGGCCGCACGAGTTCAAGGTTCATGTGCGAGGCGCGATCAACAACGGCGTTACGGTCGAGGAGATCCAGGAAGTGCTGCTGCAGATCGGCGGCTATTGCGGCATTCCCGCCGCGATGGACTGTTTCAGGTTGGCCGCGGAGGTGCTGAAGGAGATGGGGCTGGTGTAGAGGAAGGCGGAGCTCAACCAAACACCGTCATTGCGAGCGAAGCGAAGCAATCCAGCGCCGGGGCCGGGCTCCGAGGCTATCAGGCACGGCGACGCCGTCCGCGCCGGAACAGGGTGAGGCGAAACCGAGGCATAGCGGCGGGCGCTGGATTGCTTCGCTGCGCTCGCAATGACGGTGAGTGCGTCGCTTACTTAATTTTCCCGCCCTTCTCAACATATCTCTCGAACGGCTCCTTCCAGTCCGGATGCCAGCGTGACAGCGCCGGCCGCTTCTCGATGATGTCGCCGACGCTCCACTGCAAACGCAGCGCGTCGAGCTCTTCGGTCACCGCATTGTCGGGGCAATAGATGTAGAACTCGCCGCGATCGACGGCGCCGATCATGCGCTCGACCACTTGCTCCGGCGTCCAGGCGCCGGCGGGCTTGGCGGCGCCTTGCGCGGACGTCAGCCCTGTGAAGGTCCAACCAGGGACGAGCAGATGCGCGCTGACCTTTCCGCCTTCGTGATTGCGAAGCGCATGCGCGAGTTGCTCGGTCAACGCCCGCACGCCCGCCTTCGCCGTCGCATAGGCGGGATCGCCCGGCGGGTTGGTGATGCCCTGCTTCGATCCTGTGTTGATGATCGCCGCGGGCTTTCCCTGAGCCAACATTCGCGCGGCAAAGGCGTCGACGCCGTGCACGACGCCCCAGAGATTGACGCCGAGAATGGCGGTCCAACGATCGAGCGTTCCCCAGCTCTGCGATCCGCCGCCGATAGCGGCATTGTTCATCAGCACCGTGACCGCGCCAAAAGCGTCAAAGGCCTCGTCGCGTAGGCGTTCGACGTCTTCGCGACGGCCGACGTCGCCGACGACGGTGCGCGTGTTCGCGGGAAGTTTGGCGGCGGTCGCGGCGAGCGCGTCCGCATTGTGGTCGAACAGGCAAAGCTGCATCCCGCGCTCGGCGAACATCGTCGCGGCGGCGCGGCCGATGCCGCTCGCCCCGCCGGTGATCACCGCCACGCCGCCTTCAGTAAACAGGCTCATCTACCCAATCTCCAATCAAACTGATCCGTCATTGCGAGCGCAGCGAAGCCATCCATCGTGGTGAGGTCGTCTGCCAGCCGGACAGGGCGCCTGCAGCCGCATGGATGGCTTCGTCGCTTCGCTCCTCGCAATGACGAAGGGAGGCTCTTGAAAGGCTCTGCTTCAGGAAAGCGCCTCAAGCTTTATCCGCAGCCCATCGCGCGGCTGCGGGATCGGCCACATTTTCCAATCCGGCCGATATCCTTCCGCCACCGAGCAGACCGTCGATGTGAGGAAGTGATAGGCGAAGCACTTCGCCTGCATATAGGCGAAGTGAAGCCCTAGGCACATGTGCGCGCCGCCGCCATACGGCACGAACGCGAACTTGTGCCGGCCGCGCGAATTCTCCTCCGAAAACCTGGTCGGATCGAACACCTCCGGGTCGGGCCACACATCAGGCATACCGTGCGTATAGAGCGGGTTGATGGATACCCGGGTGCCCGCGGGGATCTTGAAGCCCTTGAACTCGGTGTCGCGCACCGCGCGGCGCGGGTAGCGAGGGAACCGGCGGAAACAAGCGCAGCGATTCCTTGAACGCCATTTCCGTAAGCGGGAGATCGTCGAGCCGCTCGTAAGGCAGTGGCTCGCCGGGGGCGAGGCCAAGTCCGCGGCATTCCTCGCGCAGCTTCGTTTGCCAGTCGGGGATTCGAACTCAGGAGCCAGACAAGCGACGACAACGAGGAAGTCAGCGTGTCATGCGCGGCCATCATCAGAAAACTCATGTGGTCGACGATCTCCGGCGGACTCAGCAGCCGGCCGTCCTCCATCGACGCCTTGCAGAGCTCGGTGAATAGATCATCGCCGTCGCTGGCGCGACGCGCCTCGATCTCGCGCGTGAGATAATCGACCATGAAGGCGCGCCCCTTGACGCCGCGCGCCATCAAAGTTCCCGGCAACGGCGATCCGACGACGGCGACGATCGCTTTGACCATATCGACGAAGGCGCGTTTCAAGGGCTCCATGTCGGCGCCGAGATCGCGTCCGAAGAACGATGTGGCCGCGAGCTCCAGCGTCAGTTGTTTGATCGCGGGATAGAACAGCATATCGCCGCCCTTGGCGCGCCAGCCCGCGACCGCGCTGGCGATGCCATCGTTCAGGCGCGAGAGGTAAGCCTTCATCGGCCCGATCTTGAAGGCCGACGACAAAGCCTTACGATGCAGACGGTGCTCGTCGAAATCAAGCAGCATCAGCCCGCGCGGAAACAGTCGGTCCAACAGCGGATTCCAACCTTCCGCCGAGGAAAAGATCTTGTTTCGGTCGAACAGCACCAACTCGTTGGCTTCGGGCCCGAGCAACGTAATGACGCGCATCCCGAAGGCGCGCGAGCGGTACACCGGCCCATAGCGCTTGGCCATTTGCTCGACTTGGCCCTTCGGATCAGCGAGCAGCCTCAGCGTGATGCCGATCAGCGGCCATCCTTCGTCGCCGGGAATATGCTGGAGATCCTGACGTGAAAGCTCGTGAAGGCGATCCGAGGCGAACCCGTCTGCATGCGCCGCATAGGTCATCTTTCGCCTCCTGGTCGCCTTAGATGCTAGCGGCGGCGGCGGCGGCGCGCAATGTCAACCGGCGCGCTTGTTCGCGCGGGAAGCCTCATACCGCCGCACAATTTCAGCGGCTATCTCCGCGCTGGAATTGATCGGCGCATAGTTGAACTGCTCGCAGCCGTCCTTCCCAACGCCGCGCCGCGCCGCGCCCGATCAGCGCGTCGATGGCCCTGCCGAGTTTTTGGGAGGCGCCGCCGGAGGGCTCGAACACGTGCACCGGGGCGCCGGTCGCCGTCGCTTCGCCAACCATGTTGGCGCTGTCGCCGGTTACCAGGATGGCGTCCGCCAGCGCGAGCAACGCGCCATAGGGGTTTTCGCCGTTGCCGTCCCACAGGAAGCCGTCCCGAGATTGTCGAGAACCGCCGTCGTCAGCGCCGGCGGCGTGCGCCGCGAGGGCGTCGCCATGACGGCGAAGCCTTCCGCGCGGATCGCGGCCACCGCTTCGCCCATGCGTCTGATATCGCCGGGGGTGAAATGCTGCGCGCCGCTTGGACCGCCGAGCAGGATCGCGCATCTCGGCGAGGGCAGGGCGGCGAGCCGCGGGTCGGGCGTCGCGCGCGCCGCCGCAAGGCGCGCCGGCGAGAACGGATGCGGAGAGGTCAGGGTCGAAATGACATTGGCGCCGCGAAGCGCGTCGTGCTCGGGGACCCAGATCAGGTCCATCTCCGACCGCGCCCAACGCGGATCCTGCAGGAACGCCGCGAACAGGTTGGGCGCCCGGCGCTTCCAAGCGCGCAAATAGGGTACCGTCACGCGGCCGCTGGCGATGACAATGTCCGGCGCCGGGCCCGCGAATACGGCGCGATCGCGGGGGTCGGCGGGGCCCCACGGCGCGAGCCGGGCGAAGGGGTAACGGGGTTCGAACTCGGCGCATCTCCTGCCCGCCACCGAGCGCGGCGGCAATGCCCAGGGCGTTGACCTCGTGTCCAATTCGGCCGGAGCCCAGGATCAGCGCCCGCAGGCCGGGCCTCCCGCCGCTAATGGCCGAGCTGGCGCGGCAGCCATTGCGCGAAGCTTTGCGCCAGCATGACCTGGCGGACCCGCGCGCCATAGCCGCCAACGTCAGGGAAGGACACGGTCGCCTGGATCGAGCATTGGAGCGGAACCTCGCGGCCGTCGATCCAGCCGACGCCGGCGATGGTGTCAACCGCGCCATTGCCGTTCGCCTGCCCGTTGCTGCCAGCCGAGCCATAGAACACGTCGTCGATACGAACCCGAACGTCGTGGCCGGGCCCGAAAGTCTCACGGAGGAAGGTCGGCAAAGCCCCCTCGAAATAGTCAGCGTCCGCGTTGTCGCCGGTGCGGCGTAGCGGCGAGACGTCGACCAAGACGCGGCCTGAGCCGTCAAGGTCGCGGCGACGCGCTGCGAGCGCGGACAAAGGTGCGCCCACCAAAAGAGCGGCCAAAGCGACGCGGCGGCTGATGACGGACATGCAAAACCCCTGGGCGTGTTTTTACTTATATTCGATCTTCAGGATCTCGTAACTCTTGCCGCCGCCCGGCGTGTTGACTTCGATGGCGTCGCCGGCCTTCTTGCCGATCAGCGCGCGCGCCGTCGGCGAACCGACCGACATCTTGCCGTTCTTCACGTCGGCTTCGGTTTCGCCGACGATCTGAAACGTCTTCTTCTGCTCGGTGTCCTGGTCGACGACGGTCACCGACGCGCCGAACTTGACGGTCTCGCCCGAGAGTTTCGAAACGTCGATCACCTCGGCGCGCTGCAGCAGGTCCTCGAGCTCGACGATGCGGCCCTCGTTATGCGACTGCGCTTCCTTGGCGGAGTGGTATTCGGCGTTTTCCGAGAGATCGCCGTGGGCGCGGGCCTCGGAGATCGCCTGGACAATGCGCGGGCGGTCGACTTTCTGGCGGTGGGCAAACTCCGCCTCCAAAGCCGCATGGCCCGCGACCGTTACAGGAAATCGCTCCATATCCGCCACCTGTCGAGAATCAAAAAGCAACATCCGGCGCGACCGCGCCGGACTTCAAGCGAAGTAGTCTTGCAGCGCTCGCACTTCAAGATCGCCGGTCGCGAAGGCCTTGACCCCCTCGACCGCCGCGATCGCGCCCGCGAGAGTGGTGTAATAAGGGGTTTTTTGCAAGAGGGCGGCGCGGCGGAGCGGCTTCGAGTCGGAAAGCGAGGTTTTCCCCTCCGTCGTGTTGAAGACGAGTTGGACGCCGCCGTTGCGCACCAGCGTCGGCCGCGTTCGGACGTCCTTCCGAGACCTTGTTGATCTTGGTCGCCGCCACGCCATGCGCGGCGAGATATTTCTGCGTGCCGCCGGTGGCGAAGATCTTGAAGCCGAGCGCGGCCAGATCGCGCAGCGGTTCGACGATGCCCGGCTTGTCGCTGTCGCGCAGCGAGACGAACACCCCGCCCGACTTCGGCAGGCCTGACCCCGCGCCGAGCTGGCTCTTGGCGAAGGCCAGCGCGAAATCGTGCGCCACGCCCATCACCTCGCCGGTCGAGCGCATCTCCGGCCCGAGCACCGTGTCGACGCCGGGGAAGCGCGCGAACGGGAACACCGCTTCCTTGACGCCGACATGGCCGAGCGGCGTCTTGGTCAGCCCGAAGGACGCCAGCGGCTCGCCGGCCATCACCCGGCTGGCGATCTTGGCGATCGGCTTGCCGATGACCTTGGCGACGAACGGCACCGTGCGCGACGCGCGCGGGTTGACCTCGAGCACGTAGATCTGCCCGTCCTTCAGCGCGTACTGCACGTTCATCAGGCCGCCGACATTGAGCGCCAGCGCGAGCTTGGCTGTCTCGGCTTCGAGCTTTTCGATCATCTCAGCAGACAGCGAGCGCGGCGGGCAGCGAGCAGGCGCTGTCGCCGGAATGGATGCCGGCCTCCTCGATATGCTCCATGATGCCGCAGACGAACACGGTCTTGCCGTCGCACAGCGCGTCGACGTCGATCTCGATCGCGTCGGAGAGGTAGCGGTCGAACAGCAGCGGGTTCTTGCCGAGCACGGTGTTGATCTGCCCGGTCTTGTCGTTGGGATAGCGCGCCTTCACGTCGGCCGGCACAAGGCTCGGCAGCACGCCGAGCAGATAATCGTCGAACTGCGCCTTCGTCGTGGATGATCGCCATCGCGCGTCCGCCCAGCACATAGGACGGCCGCACGACGAGCGGCAGGCCGAGATCGGCGGCGACCAGCCGCGATTGCTCGACCGAATAGGCGATGCCGTTCTTCGGCTGCTTCAGGCCGAGCTTGTCGAGCAGCCGCTTGAAGCGGTCGCGATCCTCGGCGAGATCGATCGAGTCGACGGAGGTGCCGAGGATCGGCGCGCCCGAGGCTTCCAAGCGCGTGCGCCAGCTTCAGCGGCGTCTGCCCGCCGAACTGCACGATGACGCCAACCAGCGTTCCGTTCTCCTTCTCCTTGGCGAGGATCGCCAGCACGTCCTCGGCGGTCAGCGGCTCGAAATAGAGCCGGTCGGAGGTGTCGTAGTCGGTCGACACCGTCTCCGGATTGCAGTTGATCATGATGGTCTCGAAGCCCGCGTCGCGCAGCGCGAAGCAGGCGTGGCAGCAGCAATAGTCGAACTCGATGCCCTGGCCGATGCGGTTCGGGCCGCCGCCGAGAATGACGATCTTGCGCTTGTCTGACGGCGCGCCTCGCACTCGGGCGCACCGGCGAACGGCGCCTCGTAGGTCGAGTACATGTAGGCGGTCGGCGAAGCGAATTCGGCCGCGCAGGTGTCGATGCGCTTGTAGACCGGGCGCACGCCGAGGCTTTCGCCGCGCCGCCGTCACGACCGCTTCCTCGACGCGCGGCCAGCGCGGCGAGCCGCGCATCGGAGAAGCCCGCCGCCTTCAGCCGGCGCAGATTGCCGGCGTCTCGCGGCAGGCCGTGGCGCTTGCACTTGTCCTCCAGCGCGACGATGTCGGCGAGCTGCTGCAGGAACCACGGGTCGATCTTGCGAGGCCTCGTGCGATCTCAGCGACGCTCATGCCGAACCGCAGCGCCTGCGCGACCTTCGAGCAGCCGGTCCGGCGTCGGCGTGCCGATCGCGGCGCGCAGCGCATTGGCGTCGTCGCCCTTGCCGAGGCCTTCGATCTCGATCTCGTCGAGGCCGGTGAGGCCGGTCTCCAGCGAGCGCAGCGCCTTCTGCAGCGACTTCCGCGAAGGTGCGGCCGATCGCCATCGCCTCGCCGACCGACTTCATCGCCGTCGTCAGCATCGGGTCGGCGCCGGGGAATTTCTCGAAGGCGAAGCGCGGGATTTTGGTGACGATATAGTCGATCGTCGGCTCGAACGAGGCGGGCGTCGCGCCGCCGGTGATGTCGTTGGCGATCTCGTCGAGCGTATAGCCGACGGCGAGTTTCGCCGCGACCTTGGCGATCGGAAAGCCCGTCGCCTTCGAGGCGAGCGCGGAGGAGCGCGACACGCGCGGGTTCATCTCGATGACGATCATGCGCCCGTCGGCGGGGTTGATCGCGAACTGCACGTTGGAGCCGCCGGTCTCGACGCCGATCTCGCGCAGCACCGCGATCGAGGCGTCGCGCATGATCTGATATTCTTTGTCGGTCAGCGTCAGCGCCGGGGCGACGGTGATGGAGTCGCCGGTATGCACGCCCATCGGGTCGATGTTCTCGATCGAGCAGATGATGATGCAATTGTCCGCCTTGTCGCGGACCACCTCCATCTCGAACTCTTTCCAGCCGAGCACGCTCTCCTCGACCAGCACTTCGCTGGTCGGCGAGGCGTCGATGCCGCGCTCGACGATCTCGATGAACTCGCCCTTGTTGTAGGCGATGCCGCCGCCGGTGCCGCCCAGGGTGAAGCATGGGCGGATGATCGAGGGGAGCCCGATGTCGTCGAGCGCGGCCAGCGCCTGCGTCAGCGTCTTGATCTGCTGCGAGCGCGGCGTCTTCAAGGCCGATCCCGTTCATCGCCTCGCGGAAGAGCTCGCGGTCTTCGGCCTTGTCGATGGCGTCGGCGGTCGCGCCGATCATCTCGACGTCGTATTCTTCCAGCACGCCCATGCTGCTTCAGCGACAGCGCGCAGTTGAGCGCCGTCTGGCCGCCCATGGTCGGCAGCAGCGCGAAGCCGCCGGGGATGGCGTAGCGCTCCTTGGCGATGATCTTCGCCACGACCTCAGGGGTGATCGGCTCGATATAGGTGCGGTCGGCCATGTCGGGATCGGTCATGATCGTGGCCGGGTTCGAATTGACCAGCACGATGCGGTAGCCCTCGGCGCGCAGCGCCTTGCAGGCCTGGGTGCCGGAATAGTCGAACTCGCAGGCCTGCCCGATGATGATCGGGCCGGCGCCGATGATCAGGATGGTGGAGATATCCGTCCGTTTGGGCATGCGGTCCTCGTGACGGGCGCACAAAAAAAGGCCGCGTCGCGCTGCGTCGCGTCCTCTAGGCATCATGCGCCGGGGGCTAGCCGGGCGGGTGCATAGACGAGATTGCCGGGAAGGGGAAGGGCAGGGGCGGATTGCGACAGGGACAGGTCGTGCGCGCGTTTTTTCAGGAGTTTGGGTGGCAACGGCTGTCACTCGTCCGGGCGGCTCGTCCCGTCAGAGATGTCAGGGGACTCCTATCCTGTTCACGATGCGCAATCTTCGATTGTCATAAATAACATGTTGTATTTGTATAATATCAGATCGGGGTTTTCGGCCGCGCCGATCAAACCTCGATCGGAATCAAGACCTCGTTGCGCCGTAGGAACCAGAGCGTCCATGGCGGATTGTATTGCGCCAAGGCGGCAGGACCGGAAGCCCGCAACTGGCGGCCCTTCATCCAATTCGATAGCTCGGCGGTCTTGGCCGCGACATCCTCCGGTCGGGCGAGGCCGGAAAATCGGATGACGGCGAAACGTTCAGGCGGCGTCGCGCGCAGGTGAATCCGTGCGTCGTCGGGAACTGGCAGCGTCTGCAACGAATATTGGCTCGGCATCGTGAACCGCACCACCCATTCGCCGGCGGTCTCGATTTGCGTCACGGGCGCGGTCATCGCGATTTTCTCCCCCGCCGGGGCCTGCGCCACCGGCGCCGTCATAGCGATTTTCTGGGCGCGCTTGTTGCCCCCGAAAATATAGCCCGCGAGCAGGCGAAAACCCTTGCTGGCGGCCTCCTTCTGCTGGCCGGTCACGGTGACCTCGGCGACGACGAGTTCGGGATAATCGCGGATTTCGAAAGGGCCGTTCGCAACAACGGTCTTGAAGGCGGGTTCTTCGACGGCCACGGCTACGCCTCCAAGCGCCACCGCCGCTCCTCCGAGCAACATTAGGGTCAGCGCGCCGCCAACGACGATGCGTTTTGCGAACATGAGAGCCATGTGGGTCGCGACCCGCGACGCGCAAGGGAGGGCGTGTGTAACCCAGCTCTCCAGGCTGTCCGAACCGCAAAGAGATTTAGCAAAGTGTCACGGAATGGGCGGAAAGCGCGTATTGCGGACAATGGTCCGCTTACGCTTTAATCTGCAAGTCCTCTCGGTACGGCGTAGCCGATATCCTTTAGGGCTTCAACAAGGCGTCGTCGGTTGTCGATACCCGAGTTCCTGAACACCTCGACGCCCTGGCTCTGCATGCCATCGATCTTGGCCGTAAGTAGGGCCGGTATGCCGACCGTTGTTCCTTCGACAGCGGACCGGTCGTAGATGGTCCGGTTGCCGTCCCTCATCGTGGCGAACACGCGGGCGCGTCTGAGGTTTCCGACCAAATAGCGCGCAAAGCCGGCGGGCTCCGGCAAGGGGGCGACCTGCATTTCCATTCGCAGCGCCGCGGGAGCGCCGCTGTCGGGCAAGGCCGTGACGCAGAAATGACGACGGCGCGAGCCGAATTCGCATTTCCGCCCGTCGCCGATGGCATAGATTTGGAAGAGCCCCGGAACCATAGCCGGCAATCGCAGCCAGTCGACTTGGCCGGTTTGCAGCAGTGAGAGGCAAAGGTCGGCGCAAATTTTGTCGCTCCCCAAGATTTCTAACGTCCGCGGTGGCGGCGCGTGGACCTCGAGGCGAGGCGTGGGCTGTTCCTCGTTCAAGCGCGCCAGCTCGCGCCTGGCAAAGAGGTTCGGCGCCACGCAGGCAACGACCACCGCCACCGCCGCCAGGGCGCCCCTGGCGACGGCGTGAGTTGTCCCCAGGGTGAAAGGCAGTGCGACGAAAAGGTAGGGTATCGGCGCGGGCGCAAACAGCAGAGGGAAACCAAAACCCAAGCTCGACATCATGATCAAGACGGCCGCATTCGGCAGCGTAACCACGAACGAAACTGCGCCGCACGCCAATATGGCGGCCAAGACAAAAAGGAACGGCACGCCTAGCTATCCTGGTTCCCCGTAGAAAACTAGCTAGCAAATCTCACTTGAAGACGGGTTAAATCCGGAGCGGCCCCAAAGCCCTCAAATTTAGCCGGACCCTGTGCGAGGAGACATGGTACCCATTTGTGCGATTAATTCCGGCGTGTCCCGTTTGGATGCATGGCTCGTCTCGCGCGCATCGTCGTCCCGCTCACGCCTCACCACGTGACCCAGCGCGGCAATCGCCGCATGGCTATTTTCAAACACGCTTCTGATTTCGCACTTTACCGCGACCTTCTGGCCGAGCGGCTGAAGTCGCACGCCGTGACATGCTCCGCTTATTGCCTGATGCCCAATCACGTTCATCTGCTGCTGTCGCCGATGCACGACGACGCCGCAGCGGCGGGCGCGGCGCTGTCGCGGTCGGTCGGCGAGGCGCATCGGCGCTATACCGCTTTCTTCAACGCGCGGGCGCGCACCACCGGGCATCTGTTTCAATCGCGCTTCGGCTGCGTGGCGATGGACGAGGCGCATTGGTTGACCGCGGTCCGCTATCTTGCGTTCAACCCGGTACGCGCCGGGCTCTGCCGACGCCCTGAAGACTGGCGCTGGAAAAGTCTCGCAAAAACGGCTTCTTACGCGACACTGTCTTCCGTGACCGCGGCAAACAACATCGGAAAGAGTTATTGCCCTTTTGTCCGACCCGCCGGAGGCGCTGGTCGAACCTTCGCGCCGACCGACGCCCTTTCGTCCCGACGCCATCCGAACACGCCACGCGCAGGAAGCGTCAAGGGGACCGTGGAATAAATGGGGCTTACGGTGACACCTTACTGAATCCCCAATCCAAGTCCCAACTTTTCTAGGCAACAGGAAAGCAGAAAAAGGGGATTTAGTAAGGACTTTCACGCGGCTGCGTTTGCTGCTGTCTAGACAGTCTAAATTAAAAGAGTGACGCGAATGAAATGGCCGCTTCAGGACGCGAAGAAACGATTCAGCGAGGTCGTTAAACGCGCGGTGAGCGAAGGGCCACAGACGGTGACGTTGCGTGGGCGGCGCGCGGCGGTCGTCCTGTCGGTGGAAGATTTCGACCGGCTATCGGCGGGGGAGGAATTGATCGTCGACGCGCTACTCGGCGGTCCTGATTGGGACGAGGCGTTCGCAAACGACGTCGTCGCGCGCGACGCTACCCCGCTACGGGATATTTAATATTCCTCGTCGACACGAACGTCATTTCTGAAGCGCGCAGGGGCGCCGAGCCGGCGGTGAAATGGCTATGCTCCGCAGACCCGCGCGCGATCCGATTGAGCGTCGTTACGCTTGCCGAGATTTCCAGGGGCGTTTCGCTGAAGCAGAAGCGCGATCCAAAATCCGCGGCGCATCTGGCGCAATGGCTGCAACGGTTGCGGCGCCAGTAGGGTTGGTTGATCCGTGGGGCGCGGCTGGTTAGATCGATTTACGCCGCCAGTCCCGCGCGTGATGCAGGATCGTGAGGACAGCAATAGAGCCCGTTTCCGCCCGGTAGTAATTGAAATGCGACTGGAAGCGAAACCGTCCAGTCAGGGGATTTAGGCTATCGACCTTTGGCGCCATGCCGGGAAAATCCGCGAGCAGGCCGAACGTTCGCCCAAGGCCGGCGTGATAGGCGTCGGCCTGATACTCTCCGAAAGCGATGAAGCCGTATTCGTAAATGTCATCCAAGTCCCGACGCGCGCGCGGCGTCAGGCGGTATCTGCCCATGGCGGGATTTCATCCGGGCTTTGTTGGCCGCGAGAATTTCATCCATGGTCTCATCTACGTAACTGTTGCAGTCGGGTGAGGCGAGCATCTCGTTGAACAGCGCAAAACGCTCCTCGTCCGAAAGCGCGTCCCACTCGGCCTGTTCGGCCTCGTTGAAGGGGACGGCGCCGGGTACGAGGTGGGTGCGGGTCTTTGATGCGGGCTGCATGGAACGAATATAGGATAGCTCCCGCTTGCTCGCGAGCGAAATCCATTGCAGCGCCCGATGCGCCTGTCCTGCCGCGCTCGCAAGGAAGCATGACATCGTCCGCCTCCCGTGGCTATGATGCCGCAAACCCCGCGAGGCCCCCATGTCCGAACCCATCACCATCGACGTCGTCAGCGACGTGGTCTGTCCCTGGTGTTTTGTCGGCAAGCGCCGGCTGGAGGCGGCGCTCAAACAGGAGGGTGCGGTGCTGGTGCGTTGGCGGCCGTATCAGCTCGATGCGACCATTCCCGCCGAAGGCCTCGATCGCAAGGCCTATATGAGCGCCAAGTTCCGCGACGAGACGCGGATTGCCGACGCGCACGCGCGGTTGACCGTGCTCGGCGCGGAGGCCGGCATCGCCTTCGATTTTGCCAACATCAAGCGTTCGCCGAACACGCTCGATGCGCACCGCCTCATCCGCTTTGCGGATGAGGCGGGCGTCGCCGACGCGGTCGTCGAGCGGCTGTTCTCCGATTATTTCGAGCGCGGCCGCGACATCGGCGATCGCGAGGTTCTCGTGGCGGCGGGGAGCGACTGCGGGCTTGAGGCCGACGCATTGCGTGCAAGACTGGAAAGCGGGGAGGGCGCGGACGAGGTGCGCAAGGAGATCGAGGCGGCGCAGAAACTCGGCGTCAGTGGCGTGCCGTTCTTCATCTTCGCCTCGAAATTCGCGGTCTCCGGCGCGCAGAGCGAGCAGGTTTTTGCCGAAGCGTTGACCGAAGCGCGCAAGGCCGCCTGAGCCGATGCGCATCGCGTTCGGCGATCTCGACGATCCCCGCATCCTCGCGTTGCTGCAAACGCATCTTACGCAGTGCCGCGCCGAGACGGCGGCGGGCAGCGCGCATGCGCTCGACGTCTCCGGCCTGAAGGCGGCGGACATCGAATTCTATGCCGGCTGGGACGGCGATACCCCGGTGGCGGTCGGCGCGCTGAAACAGCTCGGCGACGGGCGCGGCGAGGTGAAGTCGATGCATACGGTCGCGGCGAAGCGGCGAACCGGCGCCGGCGTGGAAATGCTTGCGCATCTCGTCCGGCGGGCGCGGGCGCTCGGGCTGAAGCGGGTGAGCCTCGAGACCGGCTCGTGGGATTTCTTCCGGCCGGCGCGGCGGCTCTATCGCCGCTACGGTTTTTGCGATTGCCCGCCGTTCGCGTCCTACAAGTCCGATCCGAACAGCGTGTTTTTCACGCTCGATCTCGGCGACGACGAGGCGGTCGTCGAGACGCGCGAGGCCAACGAGGCCGATCTGCCGGCGATCTTGGACATCTACAACGCGATCATCGCGACCTCGACCGCGGTCTATCGCGATGAGCCGACGACGCTCGAAGAGCGGGCGAGTTGGTTCCATGCGCAGGCGGGCGGCGGGGTTTCCGGTGCTGGTCGCCGAGCGGGGCGAGGAGGTGCTGGGGTTTGCGTCGTATGGCGATTGGCGCGGGGCGTTTCCCGGCTATCGCCACACCGTCGAGCATAGCGTGCATATCGGCGATGGCGCTCGCGGGGCGGGCGTCGGCGCGGTGCTGATGGGGCATCTGATGGACCTCGCGCGCGAGCACGGGATGCACGTGATGTTGGGCGCGGTGGACGCGGATAATGCCGGGTCGCTGCGCTTTCATGAGCGGTTGGGCTTTACCCGCGCCGCGCATTTCCATGAGGTTGGGAGGAAGTTTGGGCGCTGGTTGGATCTGGTGTTCGTGCAGAAGACTTTGGCCTAGTGTCTTCGTGAAAACCTTTGTGCCTTTGTGGTGAAGCTCTTTCACCACAAAGGCACAAAGGTTTCACAAAGGCACTAGGCCCCCGGGTAATCCTCGATCCGGCCGACCGCGGGCTTGCGGGTTTCTCGCAGCTTCCGACCGACCTCCTCCACGGCGCGCATGGCGCGGAGCGCGTTGCCGTTGGCGATCTTCTCGATATCGGCTTCCGAGAAGCCGCGCTGCAACAACTCGGCGATGAGATGCGGGAAGCGGCCGACGTGCTCCAGCCCCAGCGGTTGCGGGCCGCCGAAGAAGTCGGAGCCGACGCCGACGTGATCGATCCCCGCCGTCTCCACGAGATAAACGATATGGTCGGCAACCTCTTTCAACGTCGCCTTCGGCGCGGGTCCTTGGCGCGTCTCGATCTCCTTCAACTGCGCTTTCGGGTCGGGCGCGATCGGCGCCTTGCCGTAGGAGTCGCGCGAGCGCTTCAACCAGTCGCGCAACGCCTGGCTGACAAAGCCCGGCACGAACGTCGCCATCACGATCCCGCCGTTGTCTTTCAGACGCTTCAAGACATCGTCGGGCGCGTTGCGCGGATGGTCGCAAAGCGAATAGGCGTTGGAGTGCGACAGGAACACCGGCGCGGCGCTGACATCGAGCAGCACACGGATCGCGTCGTGGCTGAGATGCGCGGCGTCGACGATCATGCCGAGGCGGTTGCATTCGCCGATGATGGCGCGGCCGAAAGCGTTGAAACCGTTGTGACGGGGGGCGTCGGTCGCCGAATCCACCCAGTCCAGCGTTTCGTTGTGACAGGGGATCAGCATGCGCGCGCCCGCGGCATGCCAGATGCGCAGCGGCGCGAGCGCATTCTCCAGGCCGACGCCGCCTTCGACGACGATGAACGAAGCGATCTTCCCCGCTTCTCGCGCGCGCGCGAAATCGTCGGCGGAGCGGGCGGGGTGGAACACGTCGGGGTGCGCGGCCTCCATGCGCAGGATGGTGTCGATCAGCTCCAAGGTCGTGCGGGCGGGATGCGGCGCGCTGGTCGGCTGGAAGGCGGACCAGAATTGCGCGCCGACGCGGCCTTCGCGCAGCCGCGGAATGTCGGTGTCGCCGCGCTCGTGAATGCGCGTCAGGTCGTAGGCGAAGACGTCGCCGCGGGCCGACGGGTCCTGACGGATGACCCACGGCAGGTCGTTGTGTCCGTCAAAGACGGGGGCGCGCTCCAAAGTCGCGAGCGCGCGCGTCAACCAATCCGAATCATCCATTGCGCCTCGGCGCCTCGTCCTGCCTGGGGGCGGGGAACAAAGCATTTATCCGCCGCCCGCGCCAGAGCGGGTGGCGGCCTCCTTTGGTAGAGCCTCCGAGGTTGAACGTGGGCTCGCCAATTGTGACTTTCAAAATACGCTATGTGTGTCTTCTTAGCCAATGTCATTGATAGCTATAAGAAATCTTAGATGCGGAATGGTCGCGCGCCCTGAACCCGGCGCGGCGGATCGTTAGCAATTGGTTGACTCTGACCCGCAATGCGGCGAATCGAGGCGAAGATTACGTTCTGTTCACAAGATGCGCGGTCGGCGTGGAGTTTGGAGGCGGCGCGGGGATGGCCAAGGGACTGGGCTTAGCCGTGGCTCTCGCCTTTCTGGCGACGCTCGCGCGCGCGGCCGACCTCGCCAATCCGCTGGCGCCGCCCGATGGCGCCCCGGCGCCGTTCCAGCCCATTGAGGAACTCCGGCTCGGCATCTTCGGCGACGATGCGGTGCATCGTGAGCGGCAGGCGCCGATGGCTTCGATCGATGCGCTGTCCTCGCCGATCGTGTTCTACCAGTCGGCCAATCCGCTGGCTCGCCTCGTTCCTGGCCCCGCGCCTGGAAGGCGGCGCGATGATCAATACGTTCGGTTTGACCAGCTACGCCTACGCCGGTCTCAACTGGCGCACGCCGAAATGGGGGCCGATTTTCGGGGAACTCGGCTTCGGCGGCGCGGTCAACGATTCCTCGACCAATCCGCACGACATGCAGCATACCGATCTCGGTTGCCCGGTGACCTTCCGCGAATCCGCGGCGATCGGGTGGCAGCTGACCGAGCGGGTCGATATCCTCGCCAGCATCGAGCACATCTCGCACGCCAACCTGTGCAGCGACACCAATCCCGGATTGACGAGTGTGGGGTTGAGAGTGGGCTATCATTTCTGACTGTAGCCGCGGTCGTTGACCCATATGCGCTAATCTAGGGCAAATTTCCTAAAATATTCAATAACTTGTCAGCATGTCATCCCCGCGAAAGCGGGGATCCAGGGGCCACACGACGTGCGCTTCAACGTGTTGGCCACACGAGGTGCAGTAGCCCTGGATCCCCGCTTTCGCGGGGATGACATCAAACTTTGAAATAAATCGGCAATCTATAAGTTAGCGCCTATGGGTCGTTGACCGCGGTCGCGACGTGATCGTATTCTTCCCGATACGGACGCTCACACAGAGACCGCGGTCAACGACCGCGGCTACAGGCGGCGCTCGCTCCGCTATTTCGCTGACTTCTCGTCGCCGCTCAGTTGGTCGTAATACTTCAACACCAAATCGATATTGGCTTTATTTTTGATCGGCGTCACATTCTTCAGCTGGGCTTGTAGATCCGCGACGGTGGCTTTCTTGTCGGCGTCCGACATCTGCTTTTCGGCCTTGGTATCCTCGATCGCCCGCTCGATCATCTTATCTGTGCCGACATAAGCTTTCGAATCCGGATCTATCCCATCGACGATGATGGCGATATTGCCCGCAACATTGTTGTATTCGGCGAAATCCTTGAAGCCGAATTTCCGGGCGATCGCTTCGAGCTTGGTCATCGTCTTGGCGTCGGGTTCGGCTGCGTCCGCCGGGGCGTCACCCATGGCGGTCTGCATTTCCCCGAGCGAGGCGACATAGTGTTTGACCTGGTCTTCGGTCAGCGGCGTCTGCTCCAAGGCGCCGTAGACGGAATTGACGCTCGCATTGGGCGCCGGGTCGTCGGCGAAGACGGGCGTCGCGAAGGCGAGGCTCAGGCCGAGAACGGCGACGATTGCGCGCATGGAATTGCCCCTCTTTTGCGCCTCCGCCGCGTCTGCCGGAGGGCGCTCCTCCTTAGACGGCGGCGGCGGCGCCGTCCCGTGCAAAATCGCGGCCGGAGGGTGGAAGTTCCAGCACCGTTACCGCGACGCCGCCGACGCTCAGCGGACGGCCGGCAAGCCGCGCGTCCTCGACGCGGTCGAGCCGGAGCAGCGCCAGCGCCTCGCCGCCCGCCGAAGCGCCGAGCGTCCCGACCGGCAGCTGGCCGTCGAGCACGGGCGCGCCCGCGGCCGGCGCCGGGCCGTCGAGGCGCACGCGCAGGATGCGCTTGCGCACGCCGCCGCGGTGCTGCATGCGCGACACCACCTCCTGGCCGACGTAGCAGCCCTTGGCGAAGTCGACGCCGTGGATGAGGTCCATGTTCGCGTCGTGCGGAAAGATGTCGCCATAAGCGAAATCCACCCCGCCCTGGGGCGATCCGAGCGCGATGCGCTTCTGCTCGTAGGCCGCGCGTGCGGCAGGGTCTGGCGCAGGGGCGTTTTCTCTGGCGACAATGTCGCGCCGTCCGAGCGCGGGCGCGCGCGGATCGCGCGGGCTCGCCCTCGGGCGCGACGATCACGGCGAGACGCGCGCTCTCGTCGCTCACGCTGACCTTGGCGCGCAGCTTGTAGAAGCCGAGCCGCTTGACGAGCTCGGCTGTCTTGTCAGCGGGCGCGTCGAGCAGGAAGCCGTCGTCACGCCGAAACACCAGAAAATCGAACAGGATCTTGCCCTGCGGAGACAGCAGCGCGGCGTAGCGGGATTGGCCGACGGGGCATTTTTCGACGTCGTTGGTGACCAGCCCCTGCAGGAAGCTCGCCGCGTCCGGTCCTTCGACCCGCGCCACGCCGCGGTCATCAAGAAGCGTTTCGGACATAAGCAAATCTCCCAGTCGCCGAACAATTCGCGTTAGAGTTAAGCCGCCTCGAAGCGCTAACAAGGAGCCGACATGACGCGAACATTTGATCTCGTGGTCGAAGGCGGGACGGTCGTCAACCAGGACGGCGTCGGGGTCCGCGATATCGGCGTCGTGGACGGCCGCATCGCCGAGATCGGCGATCTCGCGCGCGCGGCCGCGGGCGAGCGGCTGGATTGCCGGGGTCTGCACGTTCTGCCGGGCGTCATCGACAGCCAGGTGCATTTCCGCGAGCCGGGTCTGGAACACAAGGAGGACCTGGAGGCCGGGGCGCGCGCGGCGGTTCTCGGCGGCGTCACCGCGGTGTTCGAAATGCCGAACACCAATCCGCAGACGACCAACGCCGCCGCGCTGGAGGACAAGATCGCGCGCGCGACCGGGCGCATGGCCTGCGACTTCGCGTTCTGGGTCGGCGGCACGCACGACAATGTCGCTGACATCGGCGAACTTGAACGGCTGCCCGGCGCGGCGGGCATCAAAGTGTTCATGGGCTCCTCGACTGGCTCGCTGTTGGTCGCCGACGATCGCGGCGTACTGGAGATCCTGAAGCGCACGCGCCGCCGCGCGGCCTTCCACAGCGAGGACGAGGCGCGGCTGATTGCGCGCAAGGGGGAGCGCGTCCCCGGCGATCCCTCCTCCCACCATGTTTGGCGCGACGAGCAGGCGGCGCTGATCTGCACCGAGCGGCTGATCCGCATCGCGCGCGAGGCGCGGGCGCAGGTGCATGTGCTGCATATCTCGACGCGGGAGGAAATCGAATTCCTCGCCGGGCGCCAAGGATGTCGCGAGCTGCGAAGCGACGCCGCATCATCTGACGCTGTCCTCCGAGGATTACGCGCGGCTCGGGACCAAATTGCAGATGAACCCGCCGGTGCGCGGACCAGAGCATCGCGACGGCGTCTGGCGCGGCGTCGGGCAGGGGATCATCGATGTGCTGGGCTCGGATCACGCGCCGCATACGCTTGAGGAGAAGGCGAAGCCCTATCCCGAAAGCCCCTCGGGCATGCCGGGCGTGCAGACGCTGGTGCCCGTGATGCTCGATCATGTCGCGGCGGGGCGGCTCAGCCTGCAGCGCTTCGTTGATCTGAGCAGCGCGGGGCCGGCGCGGTTGTTTGGCATTGTCGGCAAAGGACGCATCGCCGCCGGCTACGACGCCGACCTGACGATCGTCGATCTGCAACGGCGCGAGACCATCCGCGACGCCTGGATTGCCTCGCGCTGTGGTTGGACGCCCTACGACGGCAAGACCGTGACGGGCTGGCCGGTGGGAACCTTCGTGCGCGGCCGGCGCGCGATGTGGGAAGGGGAGGTGTTGGGGCGCGGCGGGGGGGCGCCGGTGCGCTTCGCATGACGCATGCACGACGCGTCGGGATTTGGGTTTCGCTGACGGTGCTGCTTTGGGCGGGCGTCGCCTATGGGGTCGCGCCATTGCTGTTGCGCCACTACGAGCATCAGGAAAAACTCGACGGTCGGCCGATGATCACGCGGACGGTGGACGGCGCGCCGGGCGATCCGATCAACGTCGGGCTCGAGGGCGCGGCGGACGACGTCGAATGTGCGCTGCGCGCGGCCGGTTGGCGCGCCGCGGATCCGGTGAAGCTGCGCAGCAGCCTGCATATTGTTACCAGCGTGCTCCGGCAGCGCGAGTATCTGACGGCGCCCGTCAGCGCGCTCTACTACGATGGACGCAAGCAGGACCTCGCCTACGAAAAGGCGGCGGCGACGAGCCCGAGCCGTCGCCACCACGTGCGCTTCTGGCGCGTGCTGGACCAGGGCGACGATGGCGAGCCGGTGTGGCTTGGCGCCGCGACTTACGACCGAAGCGTCGGCTTCAGCCATCGCACCGGGCAGATCACGCATCACATCGGGGCGGATGTCGATGCGGAGCGCGATGAGCTTACCGAGGATCTCGCGCGCGGCGGGCATGTCGAGGCGACCTATCGGATCAGCGGAGTTGGGCCGACGTTGATGGGTCGCAACGGCGGCGGCGATCGCTATTACACCGACGGCGAGGTGGTGGTGTCGCGGCTGCGGCCGGGGTGCGTCGCGGACGCCGCGGCGCCTGAAGCGCTGCCTGAGCCGGTGGCGACGCAGTGGAAGGATCGGGTGTTTGTTTGGTTGAAGGCGGAGGGTTGGGCGAGTTGGTAGGAGGGGTCGTCTCCGCTTTCGCACATAGCGCGCCTTGTAGCCGCGGTCGTTGACCGCGGTGGCGCCGAGATCGAAGTCTTGCCGGATAGCGACGCTCGCACGACGACCGCGGTCAACGACCGCGGCTACAGCCCCGCCCGAACCGCCAGATTGGCGCCGGTGTCCTGATCAAACAGATGCATGTGATCCTGATCGAGCACGAAAGGCCGCTTTTCTCCAATCCGCGAATTGTCGGAGGCGGCGACTCGAGCGACGATGCGGTGCGGGCCGCTCGATGCGTCGAGCAATGTTTCATGCCCCAAGTGCTGCGCGACGTCGACGGTAAGCTGCGGCATGCCTGAGGCATCGGCAGTGCGGGTCGCGGGGCGCAATCCTTCCGGGCGGACGCCGAGCGTCACCTTGGGCTTCGCGTATCCGTTCAGCGCGCCGCGCAGTCGGTCTGGGATCGGGATCGAGAAGCCGTTCGCCGCATCCGTCAACGTCGCATCCGCGAGCGACAATTCCAGAAAATTCATCGCCGGCGATCCGATGAAGCCGGCTACAAAAGTGTTGGCGGGCTGGTTGTAGGTGACCAGCGGCGAAGCGGCCTGTTGCACGACGCCGTCTTTCATCACGACGATCGTGTCGCCCATCGTCATCGCTTCCGATTGATCGTGCGTGACATAGACCGTCGTCACGCCGATCTCGTGGTGCATCTTGGCGAGAAAGCTGCGCGCCTCGATACGGAGCTTCGCGTCGAGGTTCGACAGCGGTTCGTCCATCAGGAAAACGCCGGGGCGCCGCACTAGCGCCCGGGCCAGCGCGACACGCTGGCGCTGGCCGCCGGAAAGCGCCTTCGGCAGGCGCTCCAGCAGCGCATCGATCCGCAGCCGGTCAGCGACGCTGCGCACTTGCGTGTCGATCTCGCTCTTCGCCAACCGCCGAATTCGCATGCCGAAGGCGATGTTGTCGAACACGCTGAGATGCGGAAACAGCGCGTAGGATTGGAACACCATGGCGATGTCGCGATCCTTCGGCGGCATGTCGGTCACGTCGCGGCCGCCGATCAGCAATTGACCGGCGGTGATCGTCTCCAGTCCCGCGATCATGTTGAGCGTCGTGGTCTTGCCGCAGCCCGAGGGGCCGACCAGCACGACGAAAGAGCCGTCGGCGATTTCGAGATTGAGGCGGGGGATCACGACATGCGCGCCGAAACGCTTTTCGATATCGACAAGGGAAACTTTGGCCATTGTTTCAGCCCTTGACCGAACCGACGAAATTGCCGCTGGAAATCCAACGGTAGGCAAAGATGAACAGGATCGCGATCGGGATTTGCGAGATCACCAGGCCGGCCGATGGCAGATTGAACGCGGAAATGTAGCGATCGCTGTTCAACTTGAGCATGCCGACGGTGACGGGGAAGATCGCTTCGTTGTTGAGGAACACCAGGGCGAACACGAACTCTTTCCAGATTGCGATGAAGTTCAGCGTGAAGCCCACGACGATGCCCGGGACCGACAGGGGTAAGATCACTTTGGTGAAGATCTGGAAATCGGTCGCGCCTTCGATCTGCGCGGCCTTCTCGATGTCGCGCGGGATCGTCGTCATGAAGCCGCGCAGGATGAGGATCTGCGAGGGCATGCCGTAGACGCCGTGCACGAGGATCGAGACCGATGCGGGTGTCGAACAGATGCAGCCAGCGCAGGATGTCATAGAGCGGGATGAGAACTGTCTGCTGCGGCAGCATCAATCCCGTCAGTATAAGCGCGAAAATATATCGTTTGCCTGGAGGCTCGAACCGGCTCAGCGCAAACGCCGGCACCAGCGCGAGCCCGACCGCCAGCGCCGACCCTGCCGCGGCGTAGATCAGGCTGTTCTCCATCAGCACGCCGAAATTCAATCCCTCCCAAACTTTGCGATAGGGTTCGAAGGTCGGCGCGATCGGCAGCGCGAAGGGACCGTTGAGGAACTCGCTGTTCGGCTTGATCGAGGTGATCACCATCAGCGCCAGCGGGCCGATCCAGACCGCCGCCAGCAGCAGCGCAAACAGCGTCGCGAAGATCTTTGGCGTGGCGTAGCGCAGACGCACCCAGGTCCGGCTCGGGCGGATGATCGCGGCGGCCTCAGACATCGAAGGCGCCCCGCAGCAGCGTGCGCAGCAGCAGCGTCGCGACGGCGATCGACAGCACGAGAATGCCGACGCTGACCGTCGCGCCATAGCCAAAGCGGGAGTTCCAGAAGCTTTCGAGATAGACGAGATAGCCGAGAACGTCAGTGCGTCCGAACGGCGCGCCTTTGGTCATGACAGCGATGAGGTCGAACGCCTTGAGGGATTCAAACAAAGTCAACATGACAACAACCGCGGTCACCGGACGCAGTTGCGGCAAGGCGACGCCCAGCATCATGCGAAAATGCCCAGCGCCTTCGATCTTCGCCGCGTCGAACGTCTCTTTGGGCACATCGCCGATCCCGGCAAAATAGAAGATCATCGGCAGCCCGGTGAACGCCCAACCGCCGACGACGGCTAGCGTGTAGAGCGCTATCCGATAATCGCCGAACCATTCGCGCACGAGAAAACCCAGACCCATCCCGCGCAGAACGGCGTCGAACGCGCCAAATATCGGATTGAGAATCAGGAGAAACATCAGGCCGACAGCGACCAGCGACATCGTCACCGGGAAGAAGATCACCGTGCGCAGCAGGGTCGGCAGGTAGACGGCGCGAATTCGCATCGCGTAGGCGATGAGGAATCCGAGCACGACGGGGAAGACCAGCGAAACCACTAGCCATTTGAGATTGTTTTCAAGCGAAATGTAGAAATATTTGTCGCGGAGCATGTAGGCGTAGTTGGAGAAGCCGACGAATGTTTTGGCCGGCGCCATGCCGTTCCACTCAAAGAAACTCAGGTAGATCGTGTAGGCGATCGGATAGCCGACAAAGCCCAGGAAAAGCGCAACAGGCAGGATCAATCCGAACAGCGTGACGAATATGTGTTGGCGCGCGAAGGCGACGAAAGACGTGTGCTCGTCGCGCATCCCCGCCGCCATCGGTGATCCCCCTTCGCTTTGGGTATGTAGCGCCGCGCTTTCAGTCCTCCCTCCCCCCTTGTGGGGGAGGGCCGGGGAGGGGGGTAGCTACAGGCGCCACCCTACCGGGAGAGCGACCCCCCTCCCTAACCCTCCCCCACAAGGGGGGAGGGAACGCGCCTCGTTCTGCAATCAATCAGGTCTTGATCTTGCCGCGCGTGCGCACGGCCTCGTCTTCGGTCGCCTGCATGGCCTCGTCAGGCGCGATCGCGCCGGCGAGCACGCCCTGCAACCCGTCAAGGAAACGATCCGATATGGCGGGCGGCGTTCCGTGATCGACATGCATGAATGTGTAGGAGCCCGCATCGGCCATCGCCTTGCCCAAGCGCTGCTCCATCGGCGAAAGTTTTGAGAGATCGCTGGAGGCGTTCGAAGCGTACGGCTTGTCGATCTCCAACTTCGCGGCGGCGCCTTCCGGCGACACCATGAAGTTGACGAACTCGGCGGCGGCGTCCTTGTTCTTGCTCGCCGCGTGGATCATCACCGTGTCCTCGTCATAGATCGACATGACGGGCTTCTTGTCGCTCATCGCCGGGAAGGCGAACCAATCGATCGGCTCGGCGCAGCACTGCTTCTGGTCGCCGCGGAAGCTGCCGAGAATGAACGAGCCCTTGTACCAATAGAGCGCCTTGCCCTGCGCCCACGGCACCTGGGCGGGAGCAAAGTCGATCGAGTTGAAATTCTCGATAAACATGCCGTCGTCAGCCAGCTTCTTCATCATCGCGGTAATGTCGACCGCGCGCGGATCGGTCCAGGGGATCTTATTGTCGATCAATCCCTGATACGCATCCAGGCCGTATTTGTTGACCATCATCGCCGACCACATGAACTGCGCCGGCCACTTTTTCTGGTTGGACAGCATGAAGGGGGCAATGCCCGCCGCCTTCGCCTTGGCGGCGTTGGCCATCATCTGATCCCAGGTGGTGGGAACGGTGAGGCCGAGTTTGTCGTGCAGGTCCTTGCGATACCAGACAACCGAGGCGCCGATTTCGGTCGGCACGAAATACGGCTTGCCGTTGTACTGCGCGAGGGTGACGCTCGCCGAGTTCAGCGATTTGTCCCAGCCGTATTTCTTATAGTATTCCGAGAGATCAGCGGAGAAACCAGCCTTGACGATTTCGCCGGCGCGGCCGCCTTCCCAGGAGTAGAACACATCGGGCGGGGCGCTCGAACTGATCTCGATGGTTTGTTTGGTCTTGTAGGTCTCGCCATCGACGCTGGCGCCGGTGACATGGATGCGGCCTTCGTTCTTCTTGTTGAAATTGTCGATCAACCAATTGGCGTAGGTCTCCGACGTCGGCCAAGCGGCCCGGTAGAAATAGCGAATCTCGATAGGCGCAGCTCGGGCCGGCGCGATGCCAGCGACGGTTGTCGCGACGCCGGCGCCGGCAAGCGCGGTGGACCGCAGGAAGTTGCGTCGGGTCAGGTCGTTCATGCGCGTGGGCATCGTTAGCTTCCTCCTCTAGCGACCGGGTTCGGCCTGCTGCGTCGCCTCATCCACAGCGGCCTTTTCTCGCCGAGAATCGGACGACGAGAGCCACTTTCGTTTTTTGAAAACGAGGCGATTTATTAAAGCATTCTACTATAGTGGCGAGAAAATACTGTCAAGGGGGTTCGGTGGTCGCGATGGGTGTTTGGTTTGTGCGCCGGACGGCGCCGCCGCGGGTTCTCCAATCAATGCCGCAATCTCGTGGCCGGGCATGTCCGGCCATCCACGTCGCTGTGCGCATCGCAGGTTGCAGAAAATAACACGCGCCGTTGCCAACAGGATCGTTGGCGTTCTGAGACGGACGACACACGTGACGGCGTGGGTGCCCGGAACAAGTCCGGGATGACGGGGATGGCGAGGATCAGACGTAAGACGGCTCGACGAACAACTCGCGATTAAATAATAGTGGTTTGGCAAGGCGGTCGAAGGTCATGACGGGGCGGGGCAGCAACTCGGTTCAACTACGACACTACAACGAGCGCGTCGTCCTCAACGCCTTGCGCCGTTTTGGGCAGGCGTCGAAAGCCGAGATCGCGCGCTTCGCGAATCTCACGCCGCCCGCGGTCGCGACGATCGTCGAGGCGCTCGAACAAGGCGGTTATGTCAAGGGCGGCGGGCGACGGTTCGGCGGCAAGGGGCAGCCGTCGGCGATGTATGAGCTGTCGCCGGACGGGGCGTATTCGATCGGGTTGCACTTCGGCCGCCGCGCGCTCGACGCGGTCTTGATTGATTTTTGCGGCCAGCCGCAAGCTTATGAGACACACGACCACGACTACCCCGACCCCGTCGTCATTCGGCGAACCGCCAATGCGATCCTGCGGCGGTTCAGGAAGAGCGTCGGTCAACAAGCGTCGCGGCTGATTGGAGTAGGGGTGTCGGCGCCGTATTTCATCGGTGGTTGGGATCGCGAGCTCGGCTTTCCCCCGGAGACCGCCGCGGCCTGGAAGCCGATCGACATCGCCTCGGGCTATTTGGAAACGGGCGGCTTGCCGGTGCAGGTCGAAAATGACGCGTCCTCCGCCGCGATCGCCGAACTGGTTCAGGGCGTCGGCGCGCGCTATCAGGATTTCCTGCACATTTCCCTGACGACGTTCGTTGGCGCGGGCCTCGTTCTCGACGGCACGCTGCAAACCGGACCACACGGCAACACGGCGGCGTTCGGCCCGTTCCCGGTCCCGCCGTCTTCACTCGCGTCCGTGACGAAGCCCTCGGGTCCGTTCGACGTGCTGCTGCACCGCGCATCGATCTACACCCTGATCAACCACCTGCGGTTCGGCGGTGTCGAGATCAAACGCGTGCGCGATTTGGACCCGCTGCCGCCGCAAGCCGCCAAGCTCGTCTCGGAATGGCAGGACGATTGCGCGGCGGCGCTGGCCTACGCGATCATCGGGGCGATCGCCATCGTCGACGTCGAGGCGGTCGTCATTGACGGGCTGCTGCCGCGCGCGTTGTTGCTCGACACGGTGGCGCGGGTCCGCGCACAATTCTCGAGCCTGGCGCCGAGAGGGTTGATTGTTCCGGAGATACTCCCCGGCTCGCTCGGGCCGCGTGCGTCGGCGATCGGCGCGAGTTTGTTGCCGATCTATTCGATGTTTGGTCCCGACAAGGGCGTGCTGATGAAGAAGGCGAGTGAGAAGAAGCCGCTGATGGTAGGGTCGATCTTTTAGCAGACACCTCTTCGCAGCGCCGTAGCCGCGATCTCCAGTTCCCGCGCCGGGTCCCTGAAGACCGAAGGGTTCCGTGACGGCGGGCCTTGCGCCGGCGATTGACGGAACGTGCATCGCAGGTTCAAGTCAATAGCGCCGTCGGGCGCCGAGAAACGCGTCGAGTATAGCAAAATACCTGCCACATGGTCGAGGCGGACGCGCATATTCTCGTCGACGGCGTGCGGATCGAGCCGGTCCGAATTTCGGAGCGGCGGCTGGTTTTCGCGCTGTCGGCCGATGCGCCATATTGAGCGAGGGCCATCGCGTCCCAACCTTAAAGAGCGTGCGGGACGCCCGCGGTCCCAGGGGGCGAGGCCGCGGTTTACTCATCGCCAAACTTGGGCGATGCTCGGAGTCGTCAAGCGCGGCCCTGGCGTTAGGTCCAGGGAGAGGGGCAGAGAGTTGAGCGTGACAATCCCTTTGCTTCCCCGATGACCGACGCGGCGGGAGGACCGACCGCCGGCGGTGGCGCCGCGGACGCGAACGCTCTGCTGCGCGCTTTTAGCGAGGCCTTGCAGCGTGGCGACACACAAGCGGCCCTGGAGTCGGCGCGCGACGCCTGCCTCGCCGAGCCCAATCGGGCGGAAGCGCACTACGCCTTCGGTCAGGCGTGGATCGCCGCCGGAAAGCCCGCGCGCGCCGAGCAGGCTTTTGCGGTGGCGGTGAAGCTGAGGCCTGGTTTCGCCGACGCCTGGGTCAACTACGGATTGGCCCGCTATTCCCAAGGCGCGATCGGCGACGCCAAGGTCGCGATGGGTCGCGCTCTTCAGGCGCAGCCCGGTCACCCCGCGGCGACCAACAATCTGGCGGCGTTCCTGCGCCTCACCGGCGGCTACGAGGCCGCCGAGACGCTGCTGCAGCAGGCGCTTGCGCGCAACCCGCACGACGCCGGCGCCCGGCTGAACCTCGTCGCCGAGAAACTGCAGGAGGAAGACCCCGCCGGGGCGCTGGCGCTGCTCAACGAAGTTGACCCTCCCGCCGATGATCTGCCCGCGGCGCGCCATTGGCATCTGCAGCGCGCGCTGGCGCTGCTCGCGCTTCGGCGGCCGGATAAAGCGCGGACCGCACTCGGCGAGTTCGACGCGCTCGGCGCGGCGCCGCCCGAACTTGCGCCGCTGCGGCTCTGGCGCGACGTGCTGCTCGCCCTTGCCGAGGGGCGCCGGGCCGACGCGTGGGCTTCGGCCGAGGCGATGGAGGCCGCGCTCGCCGACATGGGGCCGAGCGCCGTGCTCGAACACAAGATCATGGCGCGCTACGACCTCGCCAAATTCTGGTCGGCGCAAGGCGAGGATGCCCGCGCCTTCTCGCAATGGAGCGAAGGCCATGCGCTGCTGCGTCCGATCCAGCCATTCTCGCGCGAGGCGACCCAAGCCTATGACGACGCCGCGATCGCGACCTTTACGGCGGAGCGTTTCGCCGACGGTCCGCGCGCGACAAACATCGATCCGACGCCGGTGTTCATCGTCGGCATGCCGCGCTCGGGCACGACGCTGGCCGAGCAGATCCTCGCCGCGCACGCCGAGGGCCATGGCGCGGGCGAGCGTTCGGCGCTGGGGCGGCTCGCCTGGCGGCTCGGCGCGGGCGAGACGGCGGAGTCGGTCGCCCGCATCGCCGCGCTGGATCAAGCGACGCTCGACGCCGAGGCGGAGACTTATTTGCAGGAGCTTCGCGCGCTCGCGCCGGACAAGAGCCGCATCGTCGACAAGATGCCGGGCAACTATCTCTATGTCTGGTTGATCGCGCTGTTGTTCCCGAAGGCGAAGATCATCCATTGCGTGCGCGATCCGCGCGACATCGGTTTTTCGATCTTCACCTTCCGGTTTCACGGCGAGCACGGCTACGCCCACGATCTCGCCGATCTCGGCTGGATGATCGGCGAGCAGGACGGCTGATGAAGCATTGGAAGACCGTGCTGCCGATCCTGACTTTGCGGCTGGACGGTTGGGTGAAGGATTTCGACGCGACGCTCGCGCGCGTGCTCGAACATCTCGATCTGCCGCCGGACCCGAACTGCGCGCGCTTCCACGAGGCCGACAGCCGAGTCCGCACGGTGAGCCGCAGCCAGGTGAGACAGCCGGTCAACGCGCGCGGCCTCGGCCGCTGGCGCGCCTACGCCGAGCCGCTCGCGCCGCTGATCGAGGAGTTGGAGCGGGCCGACGCGCTGGCGGAGTGGCGAGAGGGGTAGGGCGGGGGCGGCTCTACTCGGACGCCGGCGCGGCTAGCGGCTTGCAAACGCCCTCACGCAGCAGCGGCGCCAATAGTCGAGCCAGCCGATCGCCCCAGGCCTCGGCGGCCTCCTTCGTCGCGATAAGATCCTGCCGCACCTCGATCAGCACGTTAGCTAGCCCGTGCGGCTTCGCCACGGCGTCGATCGTGTCGCCTTTCAAGCCGCCGCTGTAAGGCTCGTTGTCGCCGATCTCATGCGGCGCGAGCCCGTCCCGCTCCAGCGCTTCAAGCAGCGCCCGCGTCAGCCGCGGGTCGTCGTCCCACAGCGCGCCGATCCTCCAGGGCCTCGCCCAGCCGCGCCAGACCGGCGTGAACGAATGGATCGAGATCAGCGCCGGCGCCGCGCCGCTCGCCAGCATCGCCTCCGTCATTGCTTGCACCGCATCGCGATAGGGCGACCAGTAAAGCCGGCGGCGGCGGTCGATTTCGGCTTCGTCGACGCGGGCATTGCCGGGCACGATCGCGCCGTCGGAATAGCGCATCACCAGGGTCGGGTCGTCGGCGCCGCGGTTGGGGTCGATCAGCAGCCGTGAGAAGGTCGAGAGCAGGGCTGGCGCCTCGAGCCGCGCGGCAAGCCGGCGAGTGAGCCAGGCGGCGCCAATGTCGTAGGCGATGTGGCGTTCGAGCGCCTCGGCCGAAAGGCCAAGCGTCCCGTAGGCCGGGGGCAGGGCGTTGCGGGCGTGGTCGCAGATGATGAGCGCGCCGGCGTCGAGCCGGCCGACGATGCGCTCGACCGGTCCGAAATCGTCCTCGACGGCGAAATCCGCGGCGGCGATGTCCATAGAGCGAGCCTTGATCGAGCGTTGCGGCAAGAATATGGACGCAAACGCTTCCTGGAGATTGCAAATGTCGGAAACCGCGCCGCTCGCCGCGCGCCGCGGCGCGGCCGCCTTCGCCGCGCTCGTCGTCGGCGCCCTGGCGATGGGGCTGTCGCCGATCTTCGTGCGACTTGCCGACGTCGGCCCGTTCACCAGCGCGTTCTGGCGCGTCACGCTGGCCCTGCCGGTGCTTTACACCTGGATGCGGCTAGCGGAGCGCGAGACGCCGAGGGGGACCCGTTTCGCGGCGCCGACGATCCTGGCCGGCCTCGCCTTCTCGGGCGACCTGTTGTTCTGGCATTCGGGCATCCTGCGGACGAGCGTCGCCAACGCGACGTTCTTCGCCACGACGGCGCCGATCTGGGTCGTCGCCTTCGGCTGGATGCTGTTCGGGCGGCGGGCTGAGCGGCGCACGCTTGCCGGGCTCGCGCTGTGCCTTTGCGGCGGCGCGGCGCTGTTGGCGCAGAGCCTGCGGCTGCGCCCGGAAGGCGCGATCGGCGACGCCTTCGGCCTCGCCACCGGCGTGTTCTTTGGCCTGTATTTCCTCGCGGTGGAGGCGGCGCTACGAAAATCCAACGCGGCGCGGGTGACCTTCGAGGCCACGCTGATCACGGCGGGCGTCCTGCTTCTCGTCGCCGTCGGCCTGGAGGGCGCCCTGTTGCCGGCGAGTTTTGCCGGCTTGGCGGCGCTGCTCGGCTTGGCCTGGGTCAGCCACGCCGGCGGCCAAGGCCTGCTCAGCGTGGCGCTCGGCCGCCTGCCGGCGACGTTTTCCTCGCTGGTGATATTTCTCGAGGCGGTCGCGGCGGCGGTGTTCGCGGCGCTGTTGCTCGGTGAGCCGATCTCCGCGCTGCAGGCGATCGGCGGGTTGCTGATCATGGCCGGGATTTATGTGGCAAGGCCGCGCGGGCCGTGAGGTCTTCCAAGCCGCCGCATGCGCGTGCTAGGGAGGCGGCGACGCGCCCGTAGCTCAACTGGATAGAGTATCGGTCTTCGAAACCGAGGGTTGGAGGTTCGAACCCTTCCGGGCGCGCCAGGATCAGCTGGTTGGTTGAAGCCTCTACAATCAAAATGGTTGGATCGTGATCGCGCAGGCTCAAGCGCCTCGCGGAGCGTCGGCCTCCAGGCCGATGTAGGGGTTGATCCGTAAGCCGGCCCAACTGCGCCCCAAAAGGTCGGCGTGGACGCTGACCCTCCGATATCGTTGTATTAGTTAATATATAGCGATGCGGCATAATCTCCGTTTTGTGACCTGCAGGTGCATAATGTCGCTACGCCGTGTAATCGACGCGCGCCGCGTTTGTGCTAGCACCATTTCGTCACGCGTCGCGCGAGCAGGGTTTGAGGGACACTATGAAGCCGATGAAGTTTGGCGTCGGGCAGCCGGTCAAGCGGGTTGAGGACGCGAAATTCATAACCGGAAGAGGCCGGTATACCGCCGACGTCTTTCCTCCCAACTGCCTCGCGGCGGGGTTTTTACGCTCCCCGCATGCCCATGCCCGATTCGCGATCGGCGATCTCGCCGAGGTCCGGTCCATGCCGGGGGTGAAGCTGGTTTTGACCGCCGACGATCTCGGTCACCTCGGCCCGATGCCGTGCTTGGCCCCGATGGGGAACAGCGACGGCACCGATATGGAGGTGCCGCGCTATCCGGTGTTGGCCGAAGTCCATGGTCCGGCACGTCGGCGACGCCATCGTGATGATCGTGGCCGAGACGGCCGAGCAAGTTCGCGACGCGATCGAAGCGACGCCGATCGATTTTGAAATTCTGTCGGCCGTCGTCGACATGCGCGCGGCGCTCACCGAGGGGGCGGTTGCGGTCTGGCCAGGCGCCGGCGGCAATCTCGCCTACGACAACGCCATCGGCGACAAGGCGGCGGCGGACGCCGTGTTCGCCAAAGCCGCCCACGTGGTCTCGTTGACAGTCGACAACACGCGTTTGGTTGCAAACTACATGGAGCCGCGCGCGGCCTTCGCTGAGATTGACGAGCAGGGACGATACGTCCTCACAACCAGCAGTCAGGGCGTGCACGGACTGCGAGACTCGCTGGCCAACTCGATCATGAAGGCGCCGCCCGAACAGATCCGCCTGATCACGCCGGACGTCGGCGGCGGTTTTGGCACCAAGGCGATGATGTATCGCGAATACCCGCTGCTGCTCGAAGCCGCGAAGCGCGTGGCGCAGCCGGTCGGCTGGGTTGCGGATCGCACCGAGCATTTTCTCGGCGATGCTCAGGGCCGCGACAATCACACGACCGCCGAGATGGCCTTGGACGCGGACGGACGCTTCCTGGCGATGCGGGTCGACATACTGGGAAGCCTCGGCGCGTACCTCTCGCAATTCGGGCCGTTCATCCCCTGGTTGGGCGCGACGATGGCGACCGGCGCCTACGACATTCCGGTTGTCTACGCGCGCTGCCGCGGCGTCTACACGCACACGGTTCCCGTCGACGCCTATCGAGGCGCTGGACGACCGGAGGCCGCCTATGTGCTCGAGCGGTTGGTCGACAATTGCGCTCGACAGCTTGGCCTGAAACCGGATGCGCTCAGGGCGCTGAACTTCATTCCCGCGGCCAAGATGCCGTACAAGACCGTGACGGATCGCACCTACGATGTCGGCGACTTCGAAGGCGCGATGCGGCGAGCGCTCGAAAAAGCCGACGCCGCCGGATTTGAATCCCGCGCCGCGGACGCGCAAAAGCGCGGCAAGCTGAGGGGTCTGGGTTTCGCGAGCTACATCGAATGCACCGCGTGGGGCGAGGGCGAGGACGGCATCGTTAGACTGGAGCCGGACGGGACCTTCACCATTCTGGTTGGCACCCAATCCAACGGCCAAGGCCACGCCACCGCCTACGCCCAAACCGCGTCGCAGTATTTTGACGTTCCGCTCGACAGGATTGTCGTGGTGCAAGGCGACACCGACTTGGTGAAGACCGGCAATGGCACCGGCGGCTCGCGGTCGATTCCCGTTGGCTCGGTGATGGTGTCGGGCGCGTCGGTAAAACTCGTCGAGCAACTCAAATCGCTGGCGAGCGAGAAGCTCGAAGCCGCCGTCGCCGACCTCGAAGTCGCGGACGGCGCCATCCGGATCAGCGGGACCGACAGGTCGATCAACTATGCCGATCTGGCGGCGCTCCCGAACGCCACTTTGGAGATACGAACCGGGCGCGACGAGTACGTGCCGGCCAGCGCCACCTATCCGAACGGCACGCATGTTTGTGAGTTGGAGATCGATCCGGAGACCGGCGTCACGAAGATCGAACGCTACGCGATCTGTGACGATTTCGGCATGACCATGAACCCGATGCTGCTGGCGGGTCAGGTGCATGGAGGCGTGGCGCAAGGCATCGGCCAGGCCATGCTAGAAAACACGGTCTATTCGGAAGACGGCCAACTGCTCACCGCGACGCTGATGGATTATTGCCTGCCCCGCGCGGCTGATATGCCGACGATTGAGTTCGAGACCCGCAATATTGCCTCGACCACCAATCCGCTTGGGTTGAAAGGGGCGGGAGAAGCCGGGACGATTGGTTCATGCCCAGCGGTAATGAACGCGGTTGTCGATGCCCTCTATCGAGCGCGAGGCGTCACGCATTTCGATATGCCGGCGACGCCATCGCGAATTGCTGCTGTTTTGAATGGTTGATGGTTAATAACGGAACGGGAGGCGATCCCGCCCGCTGCAGTCCTTTACCCGACTCTGCCAATCATTCCCGCCGTCGCGGGAATGATACAGTTTTGCGTTGCCTTCAACGTTGAGATGACCTGGCGCCGATTGACAAATATCGCGACGCCACAGCCCTCTAGCCCTTGACCGCGCCCGCGCAACCCTTCAGAGTTGGAATAATTCCAAAGAGCGATCAACGCTCTTGGGGGCTTGCTGAAATCAAGCCCGGGTGGTCCGCGCGAGCCATATGGGTTCGTCGACCGCAAAACCCTTGAGGAAGCCCAAGTGATCGGGGGAAACGATGCTGGTTTCAGTGACGGTGAACGGCAAGGCCGTGTCGCGTGACGTCGATCCGCGCACGCTGCTGGTTCAGTTCCTGCGAGACAATCTGAGACTGACGGGGACGCATGTCGGTTGCGACACGAGCCAGTGCGGCGCCTGCGTCGTGCATATCGACGGCAAGGCCGTGAAGTCCTGCACGACGCTGGCGGTGGCCTGCGAGGGCGCGGCGATCACCACCATCGAAGGGCTGGCCGCAGGCGGCGCGCTGCATCCGATGCAGGAGGCCTTCCGCGAGCACCACGGCCTGCAGTGCGGCTTCTGCACGCCGGGCATGATCATGACGGCCGTCGACATGGTCAACCGCCGCGGCTCCGACCTCGACGAGCACACGATCCGCGAGGATCTCGAAGGCAACATCTGCCGCTGCACCGGCTACCACAACATCGTCAAATCGGTCGCCGCCGGCGCCCAGGCCATGGGCGAGCACGGCGCATTCAAGCAGGCCGCCGAATAATCATCCCATCAATCATGAGCAGCGGCTCGGCTTGGTTACGCGTAATCGGCGCGGCAAGTCCCGAGCTGAGCCGCAAGGAGGAACCCATGAGTGCAACCGGCATCGGCGCATCCGTCCGCCGCAAGGAAGATTTCCGCTTCATCACCGGCAAGGGCCATTACACCGACGACATCAATCGCCCGGGCCAGGCCTACGCCTATTTCGTCCGTTCGCCGCACGCCCATGCGAAGATCAACGGCATCGACAAGGCCGCGGCCGAGGCGTCGCCGGGCGTGATCGCCGTCTTCACCGGCGACGACATCGCGGCCGACAAGATCGGCGGGCTGATCTGCGGCTGGATGATCCATTCGAAGGACGGCTCGCCCATGAAGGCCGGCCCGCATCCGGCGCTGGCGCAGGGCAAGGTGCGCTATGTCGGCGACCATGTCGCGGTGGTGATCGCGGAGACCTATGCGCAGGCCCGCGACGCCGGCGAAAAGATCGAAGGTCGATTACGACGTGCTGCCGGCGGTGGTCGATACGGCCAGCGCCCGCACGGTCGGCGGCGAGCCGGTGCACGAGGTCGCGCCCGACAATACCGTGTTCGAATGGCACCTCGGCAACAAGGACGAGACCGAAGCGGCCTTCGCCAAGGCCGCCCACGTCACCAAGCTCGACATCGTCAACAACCGTCTGATCCCGAACGCCATGGAGCCGCGCGCCGCGGTCGGCGACTACGACGAGGGCTCCGAAAGCTTCACGCTCTACACCACCAGCCAGAACCCGCATGTCGCGCGGCTCGTGCTCTCCGCCTTCAACGGCATCGCGCCGGAGAACAAGCTGCGCGTGATCGCGCCGGATGTCGGCGGCGGCTTCGGCTCGAAGATCTTCATCTACGCCGAGGAGACCGTCTGCGTCTGGGCCGCCAAGAAGGTGCGTCGGCCGGTCAAGTGGAACAGCGACCGCACCGAGGCCTTCCTGTCGGATGCGCATGGCCGCGACCACGTCACCCACGCCGAACTCGCCACCGACGCCAACGGCAAGATGATCGGGCTTGCGGGTGCACACGCACCGCCAATCTCGGCGCCTATCTCTCGACCTTCTCGTCGTCGGTGCCGACCTATCTCTACGCGCCGCTGCTGTCGGGCCAGTACAACATCCCGGCGATCTACTGCGAGGTCGACGCCGTCTACACCAACACCGCGCCGGTCGACGCCTATCGCGGCGCCGGCCGGCCCGGAGGCGACCTTCGTGATCGAGCGCATCGTCGAGGTCGCGGCGCGCGAACTCGGGCTCGATCCGGCCGAGTTCCGCCGCAAGAATTTCGTCACCAGCTACCCGCACCAGACGCCGGTCATCATGTGCTACGACGCCGGCAACTACGGCGCCTCGCTCGACAAGGCGCTGGAGCTGATCGACTACAAGGGCTTTCCGGCCCGCAAGGCGGAAGCCCAGCGGCGCGGCCGGCTGCGCGGCATCGGCTTCTCGGCCTATATCGAGGCCTGCGGCATCGCGCCCTCGGCCGCGGTCGGCTCGCTCGGCGCCGGCGTCGGACTTTGGGAATCGGCCGAGGTGCGGGTCAACCCGGTCGGCACCGTCGAGGTGCTGACCGGCTCGCACAGCCACGGCCAGGGCCACGAGACGACCTTCGCCCAGCTCGTCTCCGAGCGTCTCGGCATCCCGATCGACAACGTCACGATCGTCCACGGCGACACCGACAAGGTGCAGATGGGCATGGGCACCTACGGCTCGCGCTCCGGCGCGGTCGGCATGTCGGCCATCGTCAAGGCGCTCGACAAGGTCGAGGCCAAGGCCAAGAAGGTGGCGGGCTACGTGCTCGAAGCGTCGCCCGACGACATCGAGTTCAAGGACGGCAAGTTCACCGTCAAGGGCACCGACAACGGTCGATTTCGGCTCGGTCGCGCTGCAGGCCTATGTGGCGCACAAGTTCAGCGGGCAGGAGCTCGAGCCGGGGCTGAAGGAAGGCGCGTTCTACGATCCGACCAACTTCACCTTCCCGGCCGGCGTTCACATCTGCGAATGCGAGATCGATCCCGAAACGGGCGTGACGCGGATCGAGCGCTGGGTGGCGGTCGACGATTTCGGCATCATCATCAATCCGATGATCGTCGAGGGCCAGGTGCATGGCGGCATCGCCCAGGGCATCGGCCAGGCGCTGCTCGAAGGCACGGTCTACGACAGCGACGGCCAGCTCGTGACGGCGAGCTACATGGATTACTGCATGCCGCGCGCCTACGACTTCCCGTCTTTGGTTGTCGAGACGACCGAGACGCGCTGCCCGTCGAACCCGCTCGGCATCAAGGGTGCGGCGAGGCCGGCGCCATCGCGGCGCCGCCGGCCGTGATCAACGCCATCACGGACGCGCTCGGCCACGAGAACATCGCCATGCCGGCGACGCCGCTGAAAGTCTGGCGGGCCGTGCAGGAAGCGCAGCCCCGCATGGCGGCCGAATAGGAGAGCCCGATGTACGCATTCACCTATCACCGCCCCGCCTCGGTTGAACGAGGCCGACAAGCTGCTCGCGCACGGCGAGGCCAAGCTGCTCGCCGGCGGCCACACGCTGTTGCCGACCATGAAGCAGCGCCTTGCCGCGCCCACCGAGCTCGTCGATCTCGGCGGGCTGCGCGACGAACTGTCGGGCATCAAGGAAGAGGCGGGCGGCGTCACGATCGGCGCCATGACGCGTCACGGCGAAGTGGCCGAGTCCGAGATCGTCAAGCGCGTCATCCCGGCGCTGGCCGCGATGGCGGGCGTGATCGGCGATCCGGCCGTGCGCTCGCGCGGCACCATGGGCGGCTCGGTGGCCAACAACGATCCCGCGGCCGACTACCCGGCCGCCTGCCTCGGCCTCGACGCGACGATCCGCACCAACAAGCGCGAGATCAAGGCGGCCGACTATTTCACCGGCCTGTTCGAGACGGCGCTGGAAGAAGGCGAGATCATCACCGCCATCCACTTCCCGAAGCCCGAAAAGGCCGGCTACGAGAAGTTCCGCAATCCGGCGTCGCGCTACGCCATGGTCGGCGTGTTCGTGGCCAAGACCGCGAGGGCGTGCGCGTCACGGTGACGGGCGCCGGCGCCAACGGCGTGTTCCGGGCGACGGAGTTCGAACAGGCGCTCGAGTCCAACTTTCGTGCCGATGCGATCAAGGACATCAAAGATGTCGCCGGACGGGCCTGAACTCCGACATCCACGCCGACGCCGCCTATCGCGCCCATCTGATCGGCGTCATGGCGCGGCGGGCGCTGGCCACGGCGAATGGCTGACGGAAGGCTATGTGCAGAACGCGGTCTGCGAGCAAGCGAGCCATCCGCCTCTCCGCGCTCGCGATCGGGCCGACGTAGCCGCGCCGTTGTGCTCTGAGATCGGCGGCGAGCCCGGCGCTGGATGGCTCCGCTTCGCGCATGACGGGTTTGCTGCGACCCTAGCGGCGAGTGGGTCTACATCGATCGCCTTCGTCTCGATAGGGCGGAGAAGCCTCTCGGTTGATCACCGAAGCCTGGCATGGCAGATAGATTGGCTCGGATGCCGTCCCGCTTCCCGCTTCCATCGACGAAACCTCGGCGCTCCTGCAACGCGCCGACTATGTCGGCGACCGCTCGCTCGCGACGGTGCTGTTCCTGAGCCTGCGGATGGGGCGGCCGCTGTTTCTCGAAGGCGAGGCCGGCGTCGGCAAGACCGAAATCGCCAAGGTGCTGGCCGAGGCGCTCGGCCGGTCGTTGATCCGCCTGCAATGCTACGAGGGCCTCGACACCGCCTCCGCCGTCTACGAGTGGAACTACGCCGCGCAGATGATGGCGATCCGGCTCGCCGAGGCGGCCGGCGACAAGGACCGCGACACGCTGCAAGGAGGACGTGTTCTCCGAGCGCTACCTGGTCAAGCGGCCGCTGCTGCAGGCGCTCGAGCCCAGCCCGAGCGGCGCGCCGGTGCTGCTGATCGACGAACTCGACCGCACCGACGAGGCCTTCGAGGCCTATCTGCTCGAAGTGCTGTCCGATTTCCAGGTCACGATCCCCGAGCTCGGCACGATAAGGCGGCCGAGCCGCCGATCGTGATCATCACCTCGAACCGCACGCGCGAAATCCACGACGCCCTGAAGCGGCGCTGCCTCTACCACTGGGTCGACTATCCCGACGCCGAGCGCGAAGCGCGGATCCTCGCCGTCAAGGCGCCGGACGCGCCCGGCGACGCTGACCCGCGAACTCGTCGCCTTCGTGCAGAAGATCCGCAAGGAAGACCTGTTCAAGTCGCCGGGCGTGGCCGAGACGCTCGACTGGGCGATGGCGCTGACCGAGCTCGACGCCGTCGCGCTCGATCCCGACGTGGTCACCGACACGCTCGGCGTGCTGCTGAAGTACCAGGACGACATCGCCAAGATCCAGGGCTCCAAGGCGCAGGCGTTGATCGATGAGGTGAGAGCGGAGGTCGTCCGCGGGGCGGCCATCGTCTCGTGAGCACGTTGGCGGCCCGGCGATGACGGGACAGATCGCCGAACTCTCTCCGTCGAGCCTCAACCCAGCGGCAAGCTCGCGCTCAACATCATGCACTTTGCCCGAGCGCTTCGGGCCGCGGGGCTTCCGATTGGTCCCGGCGCCGTGCATGTCGCAATCGAGGCTGTCGAACTGTGCGGGCCTCGACGCATCGTGAGGATGTTCGGGCCGCGCTGCATGCGACGCTGGTCAGCCGCCACGAGCACACGATCCTGTTCGACCAGGCCTTTGCCGCCTTCTGGCGTCGCCGCGGCTATCTCGAAAAGCTGATGGCCGCGCTGTCGCCGGCCGCGACCCCGACCAAAGAGGCCCGAAACCCGAGGCGGGCGCGTCGCGGGTGGCCGAGGCGCTGGCAGGGAAGAAGCCAAACAAGACGGTTGAGAACAACTCCGAGCTTTCGGCCGCGCTGGCGGTCTCGACGCAGGAAAAGCTGGCGCAGAAGGATTTCGCGCAAATGAGCGCGGCCGAAATCGCCGAAGCCATCCGGCTTGTCGCCCGGCTGAGGCTGCCGCACGACGCCGTCAAGATGCGGCGGCAGACGCGCCGATCCGCGCGGGGCCGCGGTCGATCCCGCGGCGATCGTTTCGCAGGTCGCTGCGGGCCGGCGGCGCCGGCATCGAACTCGCCCGGCGCAGTCCCGAAGAAGTGCGCCCGCCCATCGTGGCGCTGCTGCGACATTTCCGGGTCGATGTCGGACTACACGCGGGTGTTCCTGCATTTCCTGCACTGCTCTGACGATGCGGCGGCGCAGCGTTCATTCTTTCTTGTTCGGCACCCGGCTCACCAACGTCACGCGGTTGCTTCGGGCCAAAGATCCCGACGAGGCCTTGGCGGCCTGCGGCGCCGGCGTGCTCGATTGGGCCGGCGGCACGCGCATCGGCTCGTCGCTGCACCGTTTCAACAAGGACTGGTCGCGGCGAGTGCTAGGGCAGGGCGCCATCGTTGTCATGTTCACGGACGGGCTGGAGCGCGAAGGCCTGGACGAATTGGCGCGCGAGATGGATCGGCTGCATCGCTCGTCGCCGTCGGCTGATCTGGGCGAATCCGCTGTTGCGATTTGCCGGCTTCGAAGCGAAGGCCGGCGGCGTGCGCACCATGCTGGCGCATGTCGACGAGTTCCGGCCGATACACAACCTGTCCCGGATGGCCGAGCTCTGCGCGGCGCTGGGACCGAAGCCGTCCGCTGCCGTCAATCCGAAATCGTGGCTGCGGCCGCGCCTAACTGAAGCAAGTGCGTACGGCGACGCCGCGCAATCCCGCTACGAGATCAGCTTTTTCAACCAGCCCACCTTCGCCTCACCTTCGACTTGCTCGCCCGCTGCCGGCGCCGTGTCGCCGACCGGCGCGGTCAGGGCGGCCGCGAAGTTCTGGAAAAATTCGCCCGCCAGTTTCTTCGCGGTCGAATCAATCAAACGGCTGCCGAGTTGCGCAAGCTTGCCGCCGATCTGGGCGTCGACGACATATTGAAGATTGGTCGCATCGTCTCCGTCAGGTTCGAGCTTGACCGTCGCGCCGCCTTTGGCGAAGCCGGCGACGCCGCCTGAGCCTTCGCCCGCGATCCGATAACCATTCGGCGGGTCGAGATCAGAGAGCGTGACTTTTCCCGAAAACGTCGCCTTTACCGGGCCAACCTTGACTACGATGGTTGCGGTCATGTCAGTTGGCGAAGTCATCTCCAGCGACTGGCAGCCGGGAATGCACTGTTTGAGAATTTCGGGGTTGTTGAGCGCCGCCCAAACCTTGTCCTGCGAGGCGGGCACGCGTTGCGTATCGTTCATCTGCATGATGGGAGCCCGTGTTCTTGGCCGCGCCGACGTCCAAACGCCCGGCATCGTTTCCTCCCCTCGACGTTTAGGACAAGTCCTCTAATCGGGGAAGGCGCCGTAATATTCGCCGGTATATAGGATAATGCGGCAGGGGGAGCGGTTGCGAAAGGTTTCGCGGTAGGCGATGCAGTCACCGTTCTCGCCAACAAAGCCGCTCGACAAGGATCGCCGCCGATGAAAGCCATCGTCATCCACGCGCCCGGAGACCTTCGCTACGAAGAGGTGGCCGAGCAGCCGCTCGGCGCCGGCGAGGTGCGAGTGAAGATCGCCGTCGGCGGCATCTGCGGATCGGACCTGCACTATTACCGCCACGGCGGATTTCGGGGTCGTGAAGCTTCGCCATCCCATGATCCTCGGGCACGAGATCTCCGGCGTGATCGTCGAAACCGGGCGCGATGTGGGTGGGCTGCGGAGCGGCCAGCGCGTGGCGGTCAATCCGAGCCTCGCTTGCGGGTCTTGCGCCTTTTGTCAGAAGGGCCTGAGCAACCATTGCTCGGACATGCGCTTTTACGGCAGCGCGATGCGAAACCCGCACGTCGACGGCGGCTTTCGCGAGACGATTGTATGCAAGGCCGAGCAGGCCATTCCCGTTCCCGAGGCGCTGACCGATAACGACGCCGCTTTCGCGGAGCCGGTGGCGGTGTGCCTGCATGCCGCCAGCCGGCCCGGTTCGCTGCTCGGCAAGAAAGTCTTGGTTTCAGGCGCGGGGCCGATCGGGGCGATCATTGCGCTTATCCTGCGCAGCGCGGGGGCGAGCTGGATCACAGTGACGGATATGCTCGACGAGCCGCTGCGCCGGGCGGCTGAACTCGGCGCCGACGAAACCATCAACGTCGGCAAGGAAGTTGATCGGCTTGCCGAGAAACAGGCGGGCAAGGGCGTGTTCGACATCGTGTTCGAGGCGTCCGGCAGCGCGCCGGCCGCCGCTTCGGCGCTGGATCTGGTGCGGCCGCGGGGAACCGTCGTCTGCGTGGGGCAGGGCGCGCGGCCGGAGATCAATATGTCGACGATTGTGACAAAAGAGATCGACGTGATCGGCGCCTTTCGCTTCATCGACGAATTCAAAGGGGCGATCGACTATATCGCCCGCAATCGCGCCCAGATCCGCGCGCTGCTGACCGCCACCGTCCCCGCTTCCGACCCGACGCCAGCGTTCGATCTTGCGGCGGACAAGGGACGATCGCTCAAAGTGCATCTGCAGTTTTGAAGTTGTTTGGCTGAGCTGGCTTTACAAGGATGGCCGAGCCTCGAGGCCCCGCGGAGCGTCGGCCTCCAGGCCGACGTCGGGGTTGACGCGTAAGCCGGCTGAGCTGCGCACAAAAAGGTCGGCGTGGACGCCGACCCTCCGCCAAGGCGCTTTACCACCGCCATTGTTTGATTCGCTAGAAGGTCCTAGCCTAGCGCGCAAACCCTGCGCCGACCCAGTGTTCCGCGGTGTAGGCGGCGTATTGACCCCACGCGACGGCGACGCGCATGGAGTGTTGACCGTCAAAAAACCGGATGTCCGCGAAGCAGAACACCACCGCGCCTGCGATGGCGTAAAGCAAATTGTGGCCGATGACGCCAAGGCCCCCGGGCTCGCGCTTTCCCCTGGCCCTCCGATCCAGGCCCTGACGCCGTTCGCCTTGTCTCAGTCTTTCTTCAGGAGAGCGAAAGTCGACGCCTCGCCTGCGATCAGCCATACCGCGTCGGTCAAATCCGGATTGATCGCTTGGGCTCATAATATCAGCTCAAATGTACCTCAGACGTCGCGCCTGCATCGATTTATTGCGAACCTACACGTAGTTGCATTCGTAATCGTTAAAAAAGTCCCACGACGCGCCCGTGTGCTTCGGTCGTGGATCCCGCTCGCGTCACCGCTATCCGCGTCGCGCGCTTGTAAAAGGGCGCGAACCCGGCCGTCACGCCTAGGCGTCTGGTTGATGTCTCTTGCTCACACGTTGACGATTGCGCAATGCGAGCTATTTTGTCCTTTGCGCGATCACGGCGCCTGACAAAGCGAGACGACATGGACTTCATCACGTCTCAAGACGAGTTGCGCGCGGTCTACCGCAAACCTCACCCGGACGTGCTTCGCAAGGAGCTAAGGAAGCTCGATGGTCACGCGCGGAAGTTCCTGGGCCGCAGCCCGTTTGTTCTGATCGGCACGCAGGACGAGCACGGCAACGCCGACGTTTCGCCAAAGGGGGACCGGCCTGGCTTTG
>CAWADL010000009.1:0-107235 GCA_963780825.1 uncultured Pseudomonadota bacterium
ATGATGTTCGCCGACATGGGCGAGATCGAGCATGCGCTCGCCGCCAAGGCGGTGACCTTGCACGCCAAGATCAAGGGCCGCGCCTGGGCGTTTGACGAGAACGGCAAGCGCGTCTCCAAGATGTTCGATACCACGCCCGGCCGGATGATCCTCGGCCGGTTGCTGCCGCAGAACCACGTCAAGATCCCGTTCGACGTCGCCAACAATCTGATGACGAAGAAGAACATCTCGGCGATGATCGACACCGTCTACCGCAACTGCGGTCAGAAGGAGTCGGTGATCTTCTGCGACCGCATCATGTCGCTCGGCTTCAGCGAAGCGTTCAAGGCCGGCATTTCGTTCGGCAAGGACGACATGGTCGTGCCGGACACCAAGCCGAAGCGCATCGCCGACACCACCGCGCTCGCCAAGGAATATGAGCAGCAGTACAACGACGGCCTGATCACCCAGGGCGAGAAATACAACAAGGTGGTCGACGCCTGGGCGAAGTGCTCCGACAAGCTCGCCGAGGAGATGATGGCAGGCATCTCCGCCGTGCGTAAGGACGAGCACGGCCGCGACCTGCCGATCAACTCGATCTACATGATGTCGCACTCGGGCGCGCGCGGTTCGCCGACGCAGATGCGCCAGCTCGCCGCCATGCGCGGCCTGATGGCCAAGCCCTCGGGCGAAATCATCGAGAGCCCGATCATCGCCAACTTCAAGGAAGGCCTGTCCGTGCTGGAGTATTTCAACTCCACCCACGGCGCCCGCAAGGGTCTGGCGGACACCGCGTTGAAGACGGCGAACTCGGGTTATCTGACGCGTCGTCTGGTTGACGTCGCGCAGGAACTCGATCATCACCATGCAGGACTGCGGCTCGCAGGGCGGCATCAAGATGCGCGCGATCGTCGACGCCGGCACGGTGGTGGCGTCGCTCGACCTCGCGCATCCTCGGCCGCACGGCCGCCGAGCCGATCACCGATCTCGACGGCAAGACGATCGTGCCCGCCGGCAAGATGATCCTGGAGGAGCATGTCGCGGCGATCAACGCCGCCGGCATCCAGGAGGTGAAGATCCGCTCGGTGCTGACCTGCGAGGCCAAGAACGGCGTCTGCGGGGCCTGCTACGGGCGCGATCTCGCGCGCGGCACGCCGGTCAACATGGGCGAGGCGGTCGGCGTCATCGCGGCGCAGTCGATCGGCGAGCCGGGCACCCAGCTCACCATGCGCACGTTCCACATCGGCGGCGCGGCGCAGTTGGCGGACCAGAGCTTCATCGAGTCCAACTTCGACGGCGTGGTGAAGATCCGGAACCGCAACCTCGCCCGCAACTCGAACGGCGATCTGATGGCGATGGCGCGCAACGTCGCGATCGTCATCTACGACCGCTCGGGCGCCGAGCGCGCGGTGCATCGCGTGCAATACGGCGCGCGGTTGAAGGTCGACGACGGCGATCAGATCAAGCGCGGCCAGCGTCTGGCCGAGTGGGATCCGTTCACCCGCCCGATCATGACCGAGGTCGACGGCGTGATCGGCTTCGAGGATCTGACCGAAGGCGCCTCGATGTCCGAGCAGGTCGACGAGGCGACCGGCATCGCCAAGCGCATCGTCATCGACTGGCGCTCCTCGCCGCGCACCTCCGGCCTCAAGCCGGCGCTGGTGGTGAAGGGCCCGGACGGCAAGATCGCGAAGCTGCCGCGCGGCGGCGACGCGCGCTACATGCTGCCGGTCGAAGTCGATCATCTCCTACGAGCCGGGCGCGTCGGTGACGGGCGGGCGACGTCATCACCCGTATCTCGATCAACTCGGCCAAGACCCGCGACATCACCGGCGGTCTGCCGCGCGTGGCGGAATTGTTCGAGGCGCGCCGTCCGAAGGATCACGCGATCATCGCGGAGATCTCCGGCACGATCCGCTTCGGCAAGGACTTCAAGAACAAGCAGCGCGTGACGATCGAGGCGGCGGAAGAGGGCGTCGAGGCGGTCGAGTATCTGATCCCGAAGTCGAAGCACATCCATCTGCAGGATGGCGACGTCATCGAGAAGGGCGAGTATCTGGTCGACGGCAATCCCGCGCCGCACGACATTCTCGCCATCAAGGGCGTCGAGGAGCTGGCCGCCTTTCTGGTCAACGAGATCCAGGAGGTCTACCGGCTGCAGGGCGTGCTGATCAACGACAAGCACATCGAGGTGATTGTTCGTCAGATGCTGCAGAAGGTCGACATCACCGATCCCGGCGGGACCGACTTCCTGAAGGACGAGCAGGTCGATCTCAGCGACCTCGATCAGGCCAACGAGATCATGCGCGCGGAAGGCAAGAAGGAGGCGGTCGGGCGTGCCGGTGCTGCTCGGCATCACCAAGGCGAGCTTGCAGACGCGCTCGTTCATCTCGGCGGCCTCGTTCCAGGAGACCACGCGCGTGCTCACCGAGGCGTCGGTCAACGGCAAGGTCGATACGCTGGAGGGGCTGAAGGAGAACGTGATCGTCGGGCGGCTGATCCCGGCGGGCACGGGCGCGGCGATCACCAAGCTGCGTCAGGTCGCGACGACCCGGGACAACCTGATCCTCGCGCAGCGGGCGGAGGAGTCGGCGATGCAGCCGGCGCTGCCGATCGCGGCGCCCTCGGTGGACACGGTGTCGCGGCCGTCGCGGGCGCGGGCGCCGGCGGCGGAGTGAGGGGTGGGTTGGTTGGGAGATTGAAGAGAGCCGCCGAAAGGCGGCTCTTTTTTTTTTCAATGATTCTGCGAAATCAATTTGGAAGCGTATTTAGTCAATAATTGCAAGCAATGACTATGGTTAAGAGAAATATCGCAATACCGTGCATACGAGCAGGTATTCACAGATGACAGATTGATTACGGAGAGGACAAAGATTAATCGCGTTTAGAAGCCGGCGGGGCTATCTGGTAAGCCGACAGTGGGCCTCGAACGAGGATTGTGCGCTCATGCAGTTTGCAGATCGTATCACGTTGTTTGCGCGACGTACGACAAGGCCGTACCGCGTGCTCGGCCGGAAGTAGATACGCAACAGCTTATTGTGGTGCTTACAGTTCTGTTCTGTTTTATCGTTTTGGTCAGCTGGCCATTATGCCGATACATTGCCCTGACTGGGAACATTCAAACCGATCGTGGGCGATACTTTTCGGCTCGGTTTCCTGTTGCAATTCCGGCTCATGGCTGCGCTCCTTTGGCACTAGCGTTATTGATAATCTCTGCGCTAGCCTGATTGCGGTTTGCGTGTCAGTTCTCCTACTTTGGCTGGGCTACTTCCTGCCAAAGAGCAAGTCGAGGAGGATATCGCTGCACTTGAGCCGTGGAACATTCGAGAGGTATTGAGACAACCCCTTTCCTCGACGAAGAATTATTGGTTTAGAGGGCGATCCGGCCGGTTCCTCCGCAGTTCGGTCATGACCGCCCTCTTCATGGCTGGCAAGCGGGATTCTCAACTGCGCCGCCTCACAATCTTGCTTCCTGATCCGGCTGAGGAGGAAACGCTTTCAAAATATGCACGATATCGCAATTCCCTGGCAAACGAAACGAAAGAATGGAGCGTTCAGTCAATTCGGTCCAAATACTAGCCACGAATTCTCCACCGCAGCCCGCCTCAGCAAACAGAGTCATTTTTTTCTTGCTGAGGTTTATCTTAAAAGCGATTTCGCGCTATTTCGGCTTGATATGTCAGACGACAGATTGGTTATGACTAGAGAAGATCCACAGTGGCCGGGCATCATCTGTTCCAGCCGATCCAAATTCTACGCGTCGTATCACGAAGAATTTCGAAACGAAGCAGAAAATGGTAGAAAGTTGGACTTTGCAGCGGTTCAGTTTCAGGGTGAGATCACGTCGAATAAAGTGAACGACCTAATCGCTCGGGTTGGGATCAATGTGATGCTCTCTGAATATGAGTGCCAAGCCGTCGTCGCCGCGATTGTGAGCCCAGATCTTCCCTATGCTTGATCTTTTGAAGGAATTTGAAAACTTAGTTGACGCTGCAAGCGCGGGCACCTTCGAAGCGGCCATTATCAAGACCTCGTTGGCCTCGGTTGTCGCGAGAAAACACCCTCTCAACTTCGTCGCCTTTAAGGTTGAAGATGAGAGTGGAAACACTCTCCGTCTGCACCTCTGGAATGCCACCTTCAGCTTCGGACAAGGCGGGTTTGAGGTCCATGATCACGTTTTTGACATAGATAGCTTCATTGTCCAGGGCGTGATCAAGCAAACATTGTACGAGATTGCTCCTGCAATTCATCCGGCTCATCTGAGATCTACCAAGTTTCGTATGATGGTAACAAGTCGGCCCTAACGTCCACGGGTGAACGCGTCGCGCTTCGAGTGTTGCGCGAAGAAGTTCATCGTGAAGGGGGGAGATATCGGCTAACGCATGGCAACCTTCACAGCTTAGTTCCGCTAAGTCAGACCGCGACTACAATTGTGCTGACGACCCCGCATTCGGGCACCCCAAGTTCCATCCGCCCATTAAATGCATTCCCCTCCCGAGCAACGGAGCGTACATTGGTCTGCAACGCAGACGGACACCCGATGACAATCGCTTCGTCCGGCATTGCCGACATCGTATTGGCCGCATACGAAAGATAACTGCACAAGGTTGAGTAGGAACTCATGGGTCGGCAATCTGGCATCATTGGCGGGTCCACGCGACAGCGCTATCATTTACCGATGAAATACGACCTTATATCCATGCTGCCCCGCAATCGAACCTTGGGGACTACGGCGCGACTTGATACCGATTACCAATGCAAGACTGTAGCGGGTTGGCGTTAAAACCTCACTCAAGCGAGGCGATAACCGAATGAGTTCCAACAACTCTCACATCGGTTCGACCTTCGAAAGCTGGCTTGATGAGACGGGCCTTCGCGAAGAGGTCACCGCTGCCGCCATCAAGAGCGTTATTGCCGAACAGATCGCCGTGGCTATGAAGGAGCGCGGTCTCACCAAGTCACGGATGGCCGCCTTGATGCATACGAGCCGGGCGCAGCTCGACCACCTGCTCGATCCAACCAGCGGCAGCGTGACTCTCGAAACCTTGTTGAGCGCCGCCAAGGCCGTAGGTCGCGAGTTGCGGATTGAACTTCATCGAGCTGAGCGAGACGACGACCTTCGTTCGCGTTCAGATAGAGGAGGTCGCGGCCTTGAGCCCGCTACTGTCTCGCCCTCGCGTCTGTGATAGCATCCGGCCATGAACGCCACCCTAAAATCCATGCTTCGGGCCATCGAAGCTTGGCCCGCGGAAGATCAAGAGCAGCTCGCGGAGGCCGCGCGCGACATCGAGGCGCGGCGGCTCGGCCGTTATCGCGCAACTCGCGAGGAGCTAGACGGCATCGACGCGGGTCTCGCCGACCTGCGCGCCGGTCGCATCGCCATCGGAAACCCGCAGCCATGACGAAACATCGTCGATCGGTTGAACGCGCAAACGTGCGTACCAACTATACACTCGAATCAATGCCGGACGATGTCTTCGAAGACTTCAAGCGCGGCGTCGAGCTTTATGCGGAAGAACTGTCGGACGGCAAGTGTGAGACCCTTATCGGCTCGCTCAAAGAAGCTGATCGAGAGATCGCGGCTAGCCGCAGCGCCCCTACGACAGCGCGGAAATGCGCACGAGATTTCTTGCGGGTTTCGAAAAGCCTCGCCGCCCAACGGAATAGTGAAGCCACGACATTAATTTCACGCGTCGCGTGATTGCATAGCGCGCTCACTTCCCCTCATGCACGGCCCGCTCGACCGCCAACCGGATGAAACGCTGATACGGCATACCCGCCCTCTGCGCGCGGCGGCGAACCTCTTCAAGCAGCGCCTCCGGCAAACGCAAGCTGACCGTCTTATCCTTGCGCTTAAGCTCGAATTGCACGAACTGGCCCGACAGGTCGTATTCGCTGAGGTCGGCGGTATCGACGAACCGCTCGGCTTCCCATCGCTTTTGAATGTCGGTATTGTCTTTCTCATAGCGACTAATCTCTTTCCTGTGCATGTAGCGCGCGCTGAGCGGCCGAAGCGTCTTGCCGCGCCATGTGAAAACAACGAAGGCATGCCTGCCGCTCGCCGTGACGCCAATCGCGCGGAATCGTTGCTCGGCTTCGGAGTTGGCTTCGTCCTTCACGATCAAGACCCGCCGCGAAAACAGGCTCTCGATGTCCGCAAGAGTGAGCCCGTGCTTTTGGCATTTCGCACTGTTGCCCGCGTCCCAGTCGAAGCCTTCGAACTCCACTGTTCCCTATCCCGCTAAACTAGCGACTTTGCATATGCAATTGCAACACGAACGTGTCATTTGGCGCGCCGCCAAATACGACGGCCAAAACGCCCGCGCCAGCTCGACCGCCAGCTCGATCCGACCAGCGGCAGTGTGACGCTTATACGCTAAAGAGCGCAGCCAAGGCCGTAGGGACGCGAGCTCAGACTTGAGCTTCGTTGAACGATATCAAACACGTGGCCCTGAGCCCGCGCCCCTAAGCCGCCCACCCGAACGCCTTCCCGCTTTCTACCGCGCCCACATGCGGACGCCCAAAATAATAGCCCTGGAACAACCGCACGCCCATCCCCGCCAGCGTCTTGAACTCCCCCTCCGTCTCCACCCCTTCAGCCAGAACCTGCACCCCGAGGTCGGCGGCGATGTTGGTCAGGCCGCGCACGATCGCCTGCCGGGCGACGTTCTCGTCGACGCCTCGCAGCAGCTCCATGTCGATCTTGATCAGGTCCGGTTGAAACCTGGCGAGCAGGCCGAGCCCTGCGTAGCCCGCGCCGAAATCGTCGAGCGCGGTCAAAAAGCCGAACTCGCGATAGGCCGCTATGATCTTGCCGATATGGCCGGTGTCGCGTATCGGCTCGTTCTCGGTGAACTCGAACATGAGCCGCGAGTGGTCGAAGCCCGTGCGATCGGCCGCCGCCAGAGTCGCCTGGATGCACGCCGACGGTTCGTAGACCGCATTGGGCATGAAGTTGATCGACAGCATCAGATCGGCGCGGTCGAACCGCTCGGCCGCCCGCTCGATCGCCTTGACGCGGCATAACTGGTCGAACCTGTAGCGGTTCGCCTCCGTCACGCGCGAGAGCACGGAATAGGCGGATTCGCCATTCAGGCCGCGGATCAGCGACTCGTAGCCCCAGACGCGCTGCCTCGCCGCATCGACGATCGGCTGGAAAGCCATGTCGAAGTCGAACCCGAGCGGCTCGTCGTCTCGGCACGCGAGGCATCTTGTCATCGTCGTTCCTTGCGACTGAGAAAAGACAAGCCGCACGTCGCGATTGTTGTGAAACTGAAATGTTAATGGCCCGTTGGGCCGTTTTTTGGGAGATGCGAGCGGTTGCTTGCGTCGTTCCGCCGCTCTCATCTCACTCACCGCCGTGCGAACGCCGCGACGGAAGCGGCGGTTAGCTCACAATAAGTGGGAAAGTATCGCAGCTTCAACGGGTCGACTCCTTTTTTACTCCTAGGAAAGACGCCATTCTCAAGGTCGAAGTCAAAATCTTCGCCTGAAGCAAGACGATAACTAAAAACTGGCAATCGAGCAGAAAGATTAGAGGGTCTGAAGCCATTGCCGAGATTTAATGCAAGTTCCTGATACTCGGTTTGCATACAGCGGTTCCAGATGGGTTTTCAATTAGCCCTTCCTTAAGCTACCCCTGTCGTTGTACGTTCGGGCGCTAGCGCATCGATTGGCCTGCGATGTCGGTAATGCGCGGAAGGCGGGCGCCGCGTCGGGGGGTTAATGAGCAAACTACTGCTATGCGCGTAGGACCTCAGCCGCGTATGCGAGAGACTCTCTTGTCGCACCCGCATCAAAGACGCGGGACACGGCGACAACTGGCTCAGCCGGCGGCCCGTTGAGAGCCTATCTCCGGAAACTCGTAACCCTAAGTCGATTTGATTTATCACGCTTGGCCTGTCTGCGCTCGGCGATCGCAGGCCTCGCATGCGGAGCGTGAAAGGCGCAATTGGAGCTATAATGACTGATGACGATGTTGCATCTAACCAAAACATTTCCGTCGCCGCCGGCGGCGACGAACTGATTACCGGTGACGATGATATTGTCACGGTCGGCGCAGGCGCGACGGTCGGCGTGCACGGTTACTATGATGTGGTTAACGGCGGCTACGGTGCGTTAGCGCTGAACGGAATCGACATCACCGCCAACGTCAGCGGCGATCAGATCGCCGTGCACAACAACAGCATAGTCACGATAAACGGCGGCAACGATACGATCACGCACAATTCCGGCTACATAACCATCAACAACGCAGGTGAGGTTTGGGATACACTCAGCGGGACGATCCTCGAAATCACGCTCCTGACCGGCTCGCGGCTCATTCTCAGTGGGAACCAGTTCGACGTCTTTATGGCCGCCAATTGCACGCTGCAGGCGGAGAGCGACAACACAAACATATATGGCTCGGACGATAGGATCCACACCGGTGGCGCGACCGTCGGCGGCGACTTTCTCGCGGGCGACCGAGACCGCATTTTCGTCGAGCACGACTCGCAACTTGAGGTACATGGGAGCAACAATGTCATCCATGCTGACGACCTTTCGTCCTTGGCGATGTTGGGAAGCAACAATCGCTTGCTCGGCGCGAACTTTGCGGTGATTGGAGAGGCCGGCGCGGAATTTTATATCGGCGGCAACGGCGCGAGGGGGCCCGTGGACACCGTGACCGCCACGGACGATACGATCCGTATAGGGTACGATTCCAATATCACGTTGAATGGCGACGACGACACGGTGGCGGTGCTCGGTGGCGGATTTCTGTATTTTGTCGGCGGGGGCCTTAACGCCCATATCGGCGCCGATGAGACGCTGACCATCAACAGCAACGGCCACCCGAACGAAGTCGATGTTTTGACCGGGAGCGACTACAGCGTGACCGTGTCGGAACCTGCAATCGTCGACCTGTCCACTCTCGGTGATTCCGTGCTCCTGGCGGCTGACGTAACGCTGAATGTCGAGAGGTCGCACAACGTCATTCAAGCGTACAATTCGGACACGATCTCGATTCTCTCGGGCGGCGCCAATCAGATCACGCTCGGGGCCGACGACGTGATCAGCGACGGCGGATCGAACACGCTACTTATTGCCGGCACCGACCTCGGGTCGACGACGATCGAGAATTTCGGCAACGATGCGGGCGGGGTGGTGGACTTTTTCAACTACGTTGGCAGCTTTTCAACGCCCGAGCAGGCCTATGCCGCGCTGACGAGCGACGGCGCTGGTGGCCTCGAACTTCAGTTGGGCATCAACGGCGTCATCGATTTCAAGGGGACGACGAGTCTGAGCGTGGGCAACTTTAAGATCAACTGATCCGTCCTACTCGAGATTGCGCTGCCCGCGTTCGCCGACGGTCGCAAGACCTAACTCAGAACGATCGCGGCAACGCGCCTCTGCGGGCGGTCTCCTCCTTCGGCGCCCCGTCGAGCCCGCTTAGTTTCGTCTGTACAACCAACGATGAGCACGGCATAAACATTCCCATCGAAGAGCCTAGACCTGCGACCAGGCGACGGCTCGGATCTAGGAATGGAGCCCGCTATCGTGATCGCCATCGCATCCGGACGCTTCACCGTTCGTGCGACCCTCGCCGCCACAGCCCTATTCGCCTTCGCGACCCTCTCGATCGCCGACATCGACGGCGCGAAGGATCATCCGCTGGCCGGGCGCTTCGAGGGATCGAGCATCGTCTATTACAAAGCCCACGCCTTCGACGAGGTCGCCCTCCTGAAAGCGCCGCTCGACTACGGAGCTTTGCTCGATCGCAACGCGCTCGACGACCGGTCGGGGCCGGAGTGGTTGACGCTGCAGGGCAAGAGTCACCGAGATCCGCTACGAGATTCCCGAGGGACGATCCTCGCTCGAGGTCATCGCCAACTATCAAGCCTCGCTCAAAGGCAACGGTTTCGAGGTCGAATTCGCCTGTGCGGACAAGGCCTGTCTCACCGGCAAGGTCACCGACCCTTACGTTCTCGGACAGGCGCTCGACCCCTCCAACGGCATATCCACGGCCTATTTCGATCACGCGCGTTACCTGTTGGCGAAGCGCGATGCGGGGGCAGCCTATGCGGCGGTGATCGCGGGTGAAGACAAGAGCCGGACCGTCGTGTTCGTGCGCGTGGTCGAGAGCAAGCCGATGGAGACCGATAAGGTCAAAATCGTCAAAGCTGATGAGATGAAGACGGCGATCGATGGGGCGGGACGCGTTGAGCTTTATGGCATCCAGTTCGATTTCGATCAGGCGACCATCAAGCCGGAGTCGAAGCCGACGCTAGACCAAATCGCCAAGCTGCTCGCCGATAGTCCCGCGTTGCGGCTGCAGATTGTCGGCCATACCGATGGCAAGGGGGCGGAGGGGTATAATCTCGATCTTTCGAAACGGCGGGCGGCCAGTGTGGTTGCGGAGCTGGTGCGCGGCTACGGCGTCGACGGCGGGCGGCTGAGCAGTGAAGGCTTGGGCATGTCGCAGCCAATTGCCTCGAACGATACGGACGAGGGGCGGGCCAAAAACCGACGGGTGGAGCTGGTGGCGCGGCGATAACGCGCCATCTGGGACCGCGCGCGTCCCGCGCGCTCTTTCGGCTGGCTCGGCAAAGAGCGTGCGGGACGCCCGCGGTCCCAGGGATGGCGGCTTGTTTCCGATTTCCAGTTGCGATCCGCCACGGTCGGCGTGGACGCCGACCCTCCGAGAATTGTGCGTAGACGTGGTGCGCGCTAAGAGGCGGCTCAGTCGCGGGGAGACATCAGATGCGAGCGCGGTCCGCGCGGGAGTGGGGTTGGCTGGCGATTTCGCTGCTGGCGTTTGCCGCTCCGCCGTCGTCAGTCCAGGCGGCTGATGTCAAGGTGCTGGGAAAATGGGCCTTGAAGATGAGCGACGCTCCCAACAAGTTGCGCTGCTTCAAAGTTGGCTCCAAATTGGCCCAGGAGATAACCGCGGCGCCGTATTCATGCGGCGATGAAGGCACACCGACGGGCGGGAAGGCGATCTCGTGCTCGGTGTCCAAGGATAAGGTCGGGTATATCGTCTACGAGTCGCTGTCCGACTGTAAAGAGGCTCGGGATACGGTTTCGACGGCGGAATAGCTGCGCTGACGTCGTATCCTTGAGGATCAATCCATAGCCACTCCAAACAAACCTCGGCTCGCGGAGGGTCGGCGTCCACGCCGACCTTTTGCGGCGCCGCTCGGCCGGCTTACGTGTCAACCGCGACGTCGGCCTGGAGGCCGACGCTCCGCGAGAGGGCGATTCACCGATAAGGCAACCTGCTCAAGGAGCCGCTCGCAAATCCGCCGAGGCCGCCTGCATGGCCCCGTTCGCGCGCCAGTATCGCCGCGACGCGGCGATGTCGACGACGACGATGCGTGCGCCCTCGGGCAGCCGGGCTGCGCGATCGGCACTCAAGATGAGTTGCGCAACCCCTTGCGGAGGTTTGGTTTGCATGTCATCTATATCGGATGACATGCAAACCATTTCCGCCGCGCCCGTGATATCGCCCGCAAAACCCTCGCAGAGACTTGGCGGCTTGATTGGGCGAACCGGGCGGCAATGGCGACGCGTCGTCGATCTGCGGATGCAGCCGTTCGATCTGACCGAGGCCACTTGGCTTCCGCTCATCCATCTGGCGCGCGCGGTTGAACCGATGCGGCAGAAGGACCTTGGCCATCGCGCTCGCGCTCGACAAGTCTTCGGTCGTGCGCATCGTCAAAGGGCTGGAGGACGCCGGCCTGATCACGCGCGGGGAGGACCAAGAAGACCATCGCGCCAAGCCGATCCTCATCACGGCCAAAGGCCGAAAACTCGCCGACCGCGTCGAGGGCGTGTCTCAGGAACTCGAGCGCGAGTTGCTGGCGGAGATCGCCACTGACGACCTCGCGACAACTCGCGCGGTGCTGGAGCGGCTCTCCGCGCATCTCGAGCGCTTGGGCGGCCGTGAGGCCAAGCCGTGAATTTCGCCGAGCGACCCCTCGTCAAAACCCCGCCGCTGTGGCTGCTCGCGCTGATCACGCTGAACGGCACGTTGGCGATGCACATCTTCGTGCCGGCTCTCCCCGCCGCCGCGCGCGATCTCGGCGGCGCCCCGAGCGCGGCGCAGATGACGCTCAGCGTCTATGTCGTCGGCCTGTCGATCGGCCAACTGACCTATGGCCCGGTCTCCGACCATTTCGGGCGGCGGCCGGTGCTGATGTTCGGCATGATTCTCTACACCCTCGCGAGCCTTGCCGCGCTTGCGGCGCCGAGCATGAGCTGGCTCATCGCGGCGCGCTTGTTTCAGGCGGTCGGCGGATGCTCCGGCCTGGTGCTCGGCCGCGCCATTATCAGGGACGGCGCAGTGGGAGAAATGGCGGCGCGGCGGCTATCGTTGATGAACCTGATGACCATGGCGGGCCCCGGCCTGTCGCCGTTGATGGGTTCGGCGCTGGTCGCGGTCACCGGCTGGCGGTCGATCTTTGCGCTGGTCAGCCTGCTCGGCCTCGCGGCCCTCGCGCTGATCTGGCGATTGTTGCCGGAAACCGGCGGCCACGGCGGCAACGTCGCCAGCGTGTTGGGCAACTACGGGCGACTGCTGAAGTCGCGCGGTTTCATTGGCTATTCGATTGGCGGCGGTTGTGCGACGACTTCGTTTTACGCCTTCGTCGGCGCGGCGCCGTTCATCTTCGTGGATCAAATGCATCGGCCGGCGTCCGAGATCGGCCTCTACCTCGCGATCAATATCATCGGCATCTGGTTCGGCAGCCTGACGGCGAGCCGCTTGATTGGTCGCATACCGATGGGACGGCTGATGGTCGTTGGCAATTTGATCACCTCCGTGAGCGCCGCGACGTTCCTCGGGTTTGCCGCTTTCGGCGCGCTTAGCGTCGTCTCGACTTTGGCTTCAATCATGATGCTTTGCTTTGGCGCGGGCATCGCCTCGCCGACCGCGCTGGCGCAGGCGTTGAGCATCAATCCGAAAGTTCCGGGTTCGGCTTCCGGCCTCTACGGATTCATACAGATGATCATCGGCGCGATCTGCACGGCCCTCGCTGGGGTCGGGCCCAACCCGGCGCTGGCGGTCGGCGTGGTGCTGTTTTCCGCGGGGGTGATCGCGCAGTTCAGCTTCTGGCTGGCGCTGACACGGCCGGTCGACTAGCGGAGCGTCGGCGACGTGGTGTAGCTACGTCGGCGTGGACGCCGACGCTCCGCTTCACTTCGGCAGATCGACGATCCGCACCTGTCTCGTATTGAACTCAGCGTCGCGCCATGGTGGCGTGGTCTGGTAGCGGGTGAACAGGTCCGGAGGCAGGATCGTCTCCCGGTCTTCACGCGCCACGCGCGGTCGAATGGTATGCAGGCCCGGCGTTCCGAGCCGTGCGTCAAACTCCTTCTCGTCGAAAACCACGTTCTCGAAATCGTGCGCGTATCCCGGCAGTCCCGTGAACTCGTAGATCGCGCTGAGCGCGTAGGCGGGATCGTTGACCAGCGTGTCGTAGGGCAGCAGCAGCAGGCGATCGGATTGAGAGCTGTGCATTGCCTGCTTCAGCGCGCTCAAGGGATAGGCGACGAGGCCGCCCGGGGCCATGACCGCTTCGGCGCGCGAGTAGACTGTCGTATTCGGATCGAAGCCAAATATCTTCGAGACTTCGAGCGTATTCCTGCGGATCAGGCGCTCAACCGAGTCGATGATCCACGGGATCTGCCGCACGCAGCAAATAAGCTTGGCTTCGGGAAACAGGTCGGCCAGCAGCTCGAGCCGCGTCGTCCAACCGCGGTTGACGTCGAACACGGTCCTGGTTGGATGGACGTCGTGATAATAGTTGTCGAACAGGCCGCGCAGCAGCGCCCGGCGTTGCGCGTCATCAACGAAGATTGCCGACTCGTTGCCCTGGCTCATCTCGCGCAGCATGGTTGAGACGAATGAGCCGGCCGGGCTGGTGATGCCGGATTGCAGGCGCGGATTTTGCCGCAGCAGCGCGGCCAAGAGCGTCGAGCCCGACCGCGGCAGGCCGGAGATGAAGTGAATGCCGTTGTTCACCGGAAGCTCAGGCGGCGCGCGCCTCTCGGCGCCAGCGCGGCAGGGCAGGGCTGGTCAGCTCTAAGGTGAGCTCGCGCCCGCCGCGCGCGCCAATGAGGCTCGCTGGCAATCTTCGCGCTGCGTCCGGTCCAGCGCCAGCCATCCTCAGGATCATGGAAACCGACACTGAGGCGCGGGTCGGCGAGCGCGACCTCGCAACCGTCGACGCTGATGCGGCGGAGCGACACGCCGAGGTGGCGCTCGTCCTGGTTGAAGCCGACGTCGCAGGGCCGCGCGGTTTCGCTCACCAGCCACACGTCGCCGCACTCGGGCGGCAATGCGAAGCGCGCGACGAGCCCGTCCACCTGGCCCTCGACGCGGCGACCGTCAACGAGCAGATGCAGGCCGGCGTCGGAAGAAGGGGCCAGAGCCCAGCCAAGCGCCTCCGCCCGCCGCGCGAGCTGTGCGCGCGCCGCTTCGACGAGTGGCCCGGTGACGTGGAAGGGCCGGCAGAAGGGCAACTCGACCTCGCCGAGCGCCGCGTCGGGACGGGCGTGTAGAGAGGTCGTATCGGACTCAATGAAGAAGCTGCGGTTGCCCGCGTCGAGATAGCTTTCGCAGGGCAGGTTTTCCGCGACGAGAATGTCGTGAGTGTCAGCTCGACATGCCAATACACCGCCTCATCCACGTCGATCTGAGCAATCGAGGCGCCGTTGATCAGCGTACAGATCGGCATCAGGACCTCGCCCAACACATCGACGCAGACGGCGTGGCCGGGGGAGAGATAGAGGTCGCGCGCCGGCCGGTTCTCGCCGAAAGCGTGCGCGCTGACGCAAACGGGAAGCACGTCGCTCGGGCGCGTGTGGCGACGGCAATTGATTGCGCGATGACCGAGCCACTTGATGGGACGTTTGGCGCCGGAGGCGGTGACGGCGAGATCGTCGAGGCGAAGGTGCTCTACCGGCACTTCGCCCCGCGCGGTCAGGATGCGCGCGCCCTGCAGGAAGCAGACAGCATTGGGTGAGACGATGACTTTGCCGCTGCCCGTTTGCACACCGCTTGTCTCCGTCGCGCCGCCGCCCGAATCGAACGAGCCGCCCCCGCCGCCGCCCTTGAAGGATGTGCCGCCACCGCCGCCGCTGTATCCGCCTCCTCCGCCGCCGGCGCCGGACAAGTCGGCATATCGCCCGTATTGTCCGTGTCCGTGGTAAGCCCCGTATCCGCCGCCGCCGCCGCCGCCGAAGCCGCCATTCCCCCCGTGCCGCCGTTTTGCGCTCCGCCTTTGCCGCCTGCATACAGGCCGGAGCCGTTAAGGCCGCCGTAGGAATCAGCCATCCTCCCGGTCCGATAGCCCTCATTGGTGCTACCGCCGTCGCTTTTGACCCCGGCGCCGCCTGCTCCGCCCCCATAATAGCCAATGGCGCCTCCGGCGCCGTTCTGGCCCCCGGCGCCGCTATAACCTACGCCGCCGCCGCCGCCCGTACCGTCAAGCGTTGCGGTCGCCGAGACGCCGTTGTTGTTGGCAGTACCGGAATTGTTGAAGCCGCCGCCGCCACCGCCGCCGGCCGCTTCCAGCAAGGTATAGGAACCGTTGCCGCTGCCGACGAGCACGAAGGAGCCGCCGCCGCCGCCGCCGCCGAAGTAACCGAACTTACCCTGGCCGCCGACAACAACCTCCAGCACTTCCCCTTGAGTAAGCTGGAAGGTTCCGGTTACTTCCGCGCCGAGGCCACCACTCGTCGACTGCGTAGCGGTTGGACCATGATAACCGGCCCCGCCTTGCGCCCCATACGCGACGATCTGGTAAGTGCCGGTATCAGCGACAGTAAGTTTTTGGATCACACCGGAGTAGCCGTAAGTCGCCAACGCGGTTCCTCCAAAGTTCACAAGAGCAAGAAAGTTAACAGGAAAATCATGATTGCGCTAAGTCGTCAACTGCGCGATCACAGGAAATCGGCAAGGGTGAACGACCTGATGGGCTTCGGAGCGTCGGCGTCCACGCCGACGGCGCGGGCCAATGTCGGCGTGGACGCCGACGCTCCGGCTTTACCCCCTCGCCGACTTATCCGCGTTCGTTCTGCGCCTTGATCGCGTCGCGGGCCGCGGCCCATTCGCGCGTCGCCCCATTTGCGCAGTTCGTAGAAATTGCCGCCCGTCGCCAGCGCCTGCGCGCCGTCCATCGCGATCGTCTCGCCGGTCAGCCAGCGGCAGCCGTCGCTGAGCAGGAACGACGGCGAGGTTCTGCAATTCCTCCAGCGTGCCGCAGCGGCCCATCGGATTGGCCGCGGCGGTGCGCGCGCCCGGCTGTCTCGCCGGGGTTGAGCCGCTTGCTCATGCCTTCGGTCGGGATTTCGCCCGGCGCGATGGCGTTGAGGCGGATGCCGTAGCGGCCCCATTCCGTGGCCAGCGACATCGTCATCGCCTGCACCGCCGATTTGCTCATCGCCGAGGGCACGACGAACGGGCCGCCGTTGCGCACCCAGGTGACGACGATCGACACGACGCTGCCGGGAACGCCCGCCGCGATCCAGCGCTTGCCGACCGCGTGCGTCACATAGAACGTGCCGTGCATGACGATGTTGGCGATGGCGTCGAAGCCGCGCGGGGAGAGATCCTGCGTGCGCGAGATGAAATTGCCGGCGGCGTTGTTGACGAGGCCGGTCAGCGGGCCGGACGTGAAAATGTCCTCGACCATCGCGTCGACCGCGGCGGCGTCGCGGATGTCGACGCCATAGGCGGTAACCTTGCCGCCGTGGCGCTGCATCAATTCGGCGGCGGTCTCCTCGCAGACTGGCTTGCGCCGCCCGCAGATGAAGACCTCGGCGCCGAGCGCGAGGAACGCCTCGGCCATCGCCTTGCCGAGCCCGGTGCCGCCGCCGGTGACGAGAATGCGTTTGCCCGCAAACAGTCCGTCCTTGAACATGGCGCCTCACGCCTTTCCGCCTGGCCGATGTTCGCGCGCATTGCCGCGTGCCGCTCGGCGGTAAAATTAGCGCCGCATGGTCAACCTCGCCAATCCCACCGTCTTTCTCGCCCTCGCCGGCGCATGCTGCCGTGGCTCGTCGGCGCTGACGTTCGTCCTGTTCGCGATCGGGCTGATCCTCGGCTTCCGCGCGCCGCCCGACTACCAGCAGGGCGAGACGGTCAAGATCATGTATCTGCACGTGCCCGCGGCCTGGCTCTCGACGTTCATCTACGGCGTGATGACGCTGGCGGCGCTCGGCACGCTGGTCTGGCGCCATCCGCTCGCCGACGCCGCGCAGAAGGCCGCCGCGCCGCTCGGCGCCGGCTTCACCTTCATCTGCCTCGTCACCGGCTCGCTCTGGGGCAAGCCGATGTGGGGGACCTATTGGGTCTGGGACGCGCGGCTGACCTCGGTGCTGGTGCTGTTCATCATCTATCTCGGCCTGATCGCGCTGTGGCGCTCGATCGACGAGCCCGGCCGGGCGGCGCGGGCGGCGGCGATCCTGACGCTGGTCGGCGCCGTCGATCTGCCGATCATCAAATTCTCGGTCGATTGGTGGAACACGCTGCACCAGCCGGCCTCGGTGTTCCGCATGGGCGGCCCGACGATCGCGCCGGAGCTGCTGTGGCCGCTGCTGGTCATGGCGGTGGCCTTCACCTGCCTGTTCCTGACGCTGCATCTGATGGCGATCCGCAACGAAATCCTGCGCCGCCGGCTGGCGCGGCTGACGATGCTCGCGGCCGCCGCAGGGCGACCTCGGTGCGCCGCTCGAGCCGCAGGCCGCTGCGCCATGAGCGACATTCCGCATCTCGGCTATATCGTCGCCGCCTACGCGGTCGCCGCCGTCGTCGATCGTCGGCGATGATCGGGGCGATCTGCTGCGATTACCGCGATCTCACCGCGAAGCTCGCCGAGCTGCGGCGCGCCGCGGCGAGACGCGCGCGCCGCGATGAGCTTGCCCTCAGGCCAAGCTCCAATGCCCGCAGGCTGGCTTTCGCGGCCTGCCGCTCGTCGTATTCCTGGCGCTGGCGGCGCTGCTGTGGCTGCGGCTCGGCGCGGGCGACGCCTCGAAACTGCCGTCCGCGCTGGTCGGCCACGACCGCGCCGGCGCTGCAGCTTGCGAGCCTCGACGGCCCGGGCGATGCGACGGACGCGGACTTGCGGGCCGGGCAGCGTCACGGTGGTCAACGTGTTCGGCTCCTGGTGCGAGCCCTGCCACTACGAGCACCCCGTCTTGCTGACGCTCGCCGACGACCCCGACGTAAAAGCCGGCAAGGTGACGATCCTCGGCATGGCGCAGAAGGATAAGCCGGAGAACGTGCGCCGCTTTCTCGGCGCCGAGGGCAACCCCTACGGGCGCGATCGTGCTCGATCCGGACGGCCGCGCCGGCATCGATTGGGGCGTCTACGGCGTGCCGGAGACGTTTGTGATCAAAGGCGACGGCGTCGTCGCCTACAAATTCGTCGGGCCGCTGACGGAAGAAACGCTGAAGAGCGTGCTGTTGCCGGAGATCCGCAAGGCGCAGGGCTGAGGCCCTCCTGGGACCGCGCGCATCCCGCGCGCTCTTCCGGGTTCACGTAAAGAGCGGACGGGACGTCCGCGGTCCCAGGCGCGCGCCTCAAGCCCTCCAGGGAGACAACCCTAGCGAGGCGCCGAACGCGGTCAATTGCGCGGTGTTCAGCGCGCCGGTCTTCGCCTTGAGGTTGGTCACATGGAACCGCACCGTCGCCGGCGACACGGCGAGCGCCGAGGCGATCGCGACCGCGGATCGTCCCTGCATCAGATACGCCAGCACTTCCCGCTCGCGCAGGCTTAGCGGGCTGCGAGGCGCCGGCAATGCACGCCTCGCCGGTCGTCCCGCCAGCGCCTCGGCGCGATCAAACACGATCCCCGCCAACGCGCGAAGTGCGAAGCGGTCCTCGAGAGTTCTGGGATCGCCCGCGCCGATGAAGGCGACGACGCCGAAATGATTGTCCGCCGCCCGCTGCGGGACGATATATCCGCCGCCGAGACCGTAGCGATCGCCCGCCTCAAAGACCCGTAGCGCCGGATGGCCTGATGGCAATGAGCGACGCAATTCGTTGGCCCCGACAGGGGCGCCGCACACCGCGGCCCAATGCGGGACCGCATCGATGTGAACGAACTCCTGCTTCAGATAATATTCCAGCCACGCTGGCTCCCAGTTGGCGAAATGCAGCGCGTCGAGCAATCCGGTCTGCCCGATCCGTCCGCTCGCGACGAGGGGAAAGCCGAAGCCGCCAACCAGCCCGCCCAACTGATCTCTGAGGTCGTCCAGGCTGCCGATCTTCTCACACTCGGCGACGAAACCTCGAACGTTTTCGAGAAGGCTCTTGTCGGTCATGTCTCTGTCTTAACTGACAATTTTGCTAGGTGACAGCGTTAACAGGCAAGAATAGGCTTCGAATGCTGGCGTGACGTTGGAACGCGAGACGAAGCGATGTCAAGCAAACTGCGGATCGGACGAACTATTTCAGGGATGTGGCCCTTTTCGTCATGACACGAGGAAATCCACGCGCCAAAGCGGCGCACTGGGACTCAAGTCTTTGAAGAAAGGGCTGAATTTGTAAGGGCGTCGCGGCCTACGCGGCGCGAGTGAAATTGCCGCGGTTGGAGCTGAATTATGGCGCAAGTTTCCGCGATATACGTGCCGATTGAACCTGATTTGGACTCCGTGATCGCCAACGATCCGGATTTTACCGACGGCATCTACGTATATGACGTGACCGAGGACGTTGTCCTTAATACCGGCGACAACAATTTCTTTTGGGGTGTCATTCCGCTCGCCGAACAGGGGTTGGACGGCATTATCGGCGGCGTCAACCCGTTCGAAGCGCTACCAGGCATCGCCGCCGCGCTTGCCGCCGATCAATCCAATACGATTTACAACTATCTAAACATCTATCTGTTCGACGAAGTCTCAGTCACGGAATTCGCTGACAATCTCGACTACCTCAACACCGTCATCGGCGCCGGCGCGGGCCATATCCAAGCGGTCGTCGTGCAGACCGGCAACGGCACGGGGACCGATCTCACGCAACCTATTATTGTCACCGCCGACGAAGCCGCTGATGACACCAACGTTCTGGCGGTCACCACGACCAGCCTTCAGTCTGCCTCCAGCGACGAGGGAGTTGTATCGGCCGTGGGCGGCGCCGACCTCGCCTTGGAAGTCGACGACAGTGCGACAAATATTGCCGATGAACTGCCGACTATCCTCCAATCACTGAAGTCATACACGGATTTCGTCCGCCTACGGCTCGACGTCGAAGACACCGGTCAAAACATCGCCGCCAAACTCCTGTCAATCGAACACACGCTGGACACGATCGGCAGCACAGTCAACGCCTTTTTTCAAACCAACGACACCGGTAATTACGACTTCGTCACGGTCTCGCTCGACCCGTCTGACCTGAGCGACGATGTGCCGATGACGGTCGCGCAATACCTGCCGATCCGGCAAGACCAGGCCTTCTCCAACATATTTTATTCGACGAACGGGCACGCGACAAACACCATTGAAATCGAAGACACCGCTGAGAATATCGAAGGCCTGTCCACCCTGCTCTTCGAGGCGTCCAGCGACGTCGGCGGCAATCTCGGATTCTACGGCAGCTTCATCACCAAGATCGTCGCCACCGACGGCCCGCTCGAACTTTCGGCGGCGCTCGCTACGGCGCTGGGCGATGAAAAGATCTCAGTATCGGCCCCTGGCGGCGTCAGCGTGGTTGATAGTGCGCTCGGTATCGGCACGCCGGGCGGCGGCGGCCTGTCACCGGAGGACCTCGACGACGTCGCCTCGATCGGCGTGAAAACGCTGACATCGACGGACGCAACGGTTCACCTCGATGTGGCGCAAGTCGATACCGACATCGACGATCATCTCAGCGTCCAGGCGCCCGACGGGGATGGCGTGATCCTCGAAGATACGGCAGCCAACATCGGCGACCTGCTGAAAGACGATAGCATCGCCGATATCGCGGCGGTCGGCATTACCCAAATCGACCCCACGAACGGACTGATCCAGTTGGACGTCCAACAGGTATCGGACCTCATCGCTGATAACATCGACATTGCGCCGGGCATGGCGGTGCTCGCCGACAGGTCGGACAATCTCCCTGATTTGTCGACCGACGCTATCAGCCAGCTCATTCAATTCGGCGTCGTCGGCGTGATAGCCACCGACGACGTGAAGCTCACATTCGACGCCGACACGGCTAAGTTTCTCCTCGATCAACCCGGCGGCATCTTCACCATCTACTCGGGCATCGACGTCATCGACACCGCCGCGCATATCGAGGCGCTCGACGACGATGTTCTCACCTCGCTCACCGAGGACGAGGGCGCCCGCTTCGCCTCCGACGACACGCCGCTCGAATTTTCCGTCGCGCAGGCCTCGGCGATTGCGGCCGGCTACACCGAGCCCGACCAGGAACCGACGGAGATCCTCGCGGGTCCCGACGGCTACGGCGCCGTCCTCGACGATTCCGCCAATCATCTGGGCGGGATTGCCGACGAAGACATCTCGCTGTTCGCCGCGATGGGTTTCGATCGGCTCAACGCCAGCGACGGCAAGCCGATCGTGTTCGACACCGAACAGGCGTCGGCGCTGGCCGAGACGTCGTTCGTTAGCAATCAACCGGTCGTCGTGCTCGACGCCGCGGCCGCAGTCGATGCGCTGGCGCCAAAAGAGATCGAGACGCTCGCCACCGACGATCACGTCGTACTGGCTTCGGACGACGGCAATCCCCTGAAGCTGACGGTCGACCAGGTCGATGCGCTGGAGAACGGCGGCTCGACAGGAACCGCGGCGGGCGCAGGCCCGAGCGACGCCCTGCTCGACGACAGCGCCGCGGCGATAGCCGATCTCACAGCGGAGGGCTTTCTTGATCTGGCGAAAATCAACATCAGCGGGATCGAAAGCGACGACGGGCCGCTGACGATCGACGCCAACCCCAGCGACAACCAGGCCGCGGCGCTCGCCACGCTCGTCGATGATGGGTTCACGATATCCCCCGATCTCATCATCCTCGACAGCTCGACCGATCTCGAGGCGTTGAGCGCCAAACAAATCGCGGCGCTGGTCAGCGCGACCGGAGTGACGCTGGCCTCCACCGACGGCGGCCTGCAACTTACCGTCGCGCAGACGATTGCGCTGGCGCAGGGCGGCAACACCGGGACGGCGAGCGGGCCGCCGGGGCCTAATGGCGCCATCGTCTACGACACGGCGGCTAACATCGGCGATGACGATCTGCCTGCGAGCCTCATCGCCAATCTCGACGACTTTCTGTTCATCAAATCGATTGAAGCGGAGGACACTCGGCTCGATCTCACCGCGGCGCAAGCGAACGCGGCGGTTGACGGCCATGTCGGGCTGATCGATTTCTTCGGCGTCTCGATCATCGACACCCACGCGAAGATCGACGCGCTCAGCGCGGCGCAACTGAAGGCGATCGGCAAGGCAGGCATCAGCGCGCTGCAAACAACCGACGCGGCGCTCACGCTGAACGTGGCGCAGGCCAACGGGGCGATCGGCGCGGGCATCACGAAGGTGTCGTCGCCGGTCGGCGATATCCCGACAATCGCCGATACGGCGAAGAACATCGGGGCGCTGACCGGCCTGCAGTTGCAGTCGCTTGCCGGCGCCGGTTTTGGCCAATTGAACGCGACCGACGCCGAACTCGATCTGACCGTCGCGCAATCGCTGGACGCGGTCGGCGACCACCTGAAACTTTCGGACGGCGCGGGCGCGCCGGTCGCCGTGAAGGACGTCGCGGCGCGAATGCTGGCGCTGACACCGGCCGAGATCGCCGCGCTAGCGGGAATCGGCGTCACCAAATTCATTGCGACTGATAAATCACTCTATTTCACCGCCGCACAGGCGCTAGCGATCGAACAGGCGGGCCTCGATGTCTCCGTCCCCGCAGGCGATACAGCAAACATCCTGGACACCGCGGCCCATCTCGCGACGTTGACGCCTTTGGACATCGACACGCTTGCCGGGCTAGGCGTCACCAAAGTCATCACCGGTTATAGCGTCGCGGAATATCTCGAAGATCCGACAGGGTTTGGAGGCGACATCGCCATTTTCGACAGCGCGGCGAATGTCGCTGCTCAGTTCGACACGTTGAATGGCGACGCCAATGTTGGGTCGATCACCTTCACCGATACGGGCACGCCCGTCCTGCCATTGACCTCGACACAGGCGCAGGACGACGCGCGGGCCCTCGACGAGATCCTCAACCCGAATTACGAAATCGTCATACAAGGTCAACCGCCGCAGTTGATCGTCACCGAGGACCAGACCCTTGTCGCGCCACCCTCGGGGACGCTCAGCGACAACATCGTGCTGAACGGGCATACGCTCACAATTGCGCCCGCGGCCGGCGCCGCCATCGATTTGTCGGGCGCCATTTCAAATGGTCAGGGTCAGGGCGGTCTGGTCATCGATGGCCCGGGAACGGTGAAGCTCGAAGGGCAGAACAGTTTTTCCGGCAACATCGTCATTCAACAAGGCGCCCTTGAGCTCGCTAGTCCTGGTGCGGCGGGAACGGGACACATTGTCTTCGCCAACGATCCTGATCTCGTTATTGACGGAACGACGCTTCCAACCAACGTCATTTTCGGCTTTGCGGCCGGTGACGTCATCGATCTCAGGGGTATCTCCTTTACCGGCGGCCAGCCGATGCTCGGCCCCAATAATGTCCTGAGCTTCACCGAGGGGGACACGTTTTACACGCTTAACTTTGATCCAAGCGTGACCGGCGACACGTTCGCCGCCGCCGCCGATCCGAGCGGCAATGGCACCGATCTGGAGCTTGCCTGCTACGTCCGGGGCGCGCGCATCAGCGACAGCGCGCGGCGAGGTCGCAGTTGAGCATTTGGCGTCGGCGATCTCGCCGTCACCGCCTCGGGTGGCGGCGGCCGGTTGTTTGGATCGGCCATCGCCGGATTGCCGCGTCTCGCTATCCCGATCCTGCCGCCGTGTGGCCGGTGCGAGTCTCGGCGGGCGCGTTCGGCGGCGAGCCTTCCGCGTCGCGATCTCTGGCTCTCTCCCGGCCACAACGTGGCGGCGGAGGGCGGCCTACTGATGCCTATTTCGGCCCTGATCAACGGCGTCTCGATCGTGCAGATCGAACAGGATGTGGTTGAATATTGGCATGTCGAACTCGATGCGCACGACATCCTTCTCGCTGAGGGCCTGCCGGCGGAATCCTATCTCGATTGCGGCGCCAGAGCGGCCTTCGTCAACGGCGGCGCCTTCATCGAAGCGCACCCGGACTTCCGACCCAAACATTGGGCCGAGACCTGTCTCCCGTTGGTCAAGCAAGGGCCCGCGGTCGCGCGGACGAAGCCAGACTGATTGCGCACCTCAGCGACCAAGGTTTCTACGTCGATCAGGAGAGCGACCCACATATCGTGGTTGATGGGCGCCGCATCGAGCCGATCCAGTTGTCCCAAACGCGGCTCGCCTTCTTTCTCCCCGCCGATGGTCGCGAGATCGCGCTACGATCGAAAGTGTTCATCCCCGCCCACACTGTCGCCGACAGCGCAGACACCCGCACGCTTGGTCTGTGCGTGGGTCGCCTGCAGATTGACGGTGCGGCGGTCGTGCTTGGCGGCGCGTTTGGGCCGGGCTGGCATGAGGCGGTATATGCCGACGGGTGTTTCTCGCATCGCTGGACGAGCGGCGCGACCCCGCTCCCTGCGGGCGCACGCGTCGTCATCGTCGATCTGGCCGGCGTCGGGTCTTACTGGAGCGATACGCCCGCAATATCTGAGCGACGCCGCATGTAGCCGCGGTCGTTGACCGCGGTCGCCGTGTGAGCGTCGTTTTCCGGCAAAGATCCGATCTCGGCGCCCCCGCGGTCGACGACCGCGGCTACAGGCGCCTCTCAGATGCGACTGAGCAGTTCGGCTTTCTTTGCGACGAACTCCTCCTCAGTGAGGACGCCATCCTGCTTGAGCGCCGCGAGACTCTTGATGGTCTTGAGGACGTCATCGACAGCAAGCGCCGCCGCTTGAGCGGTTGAAGCCGCCGCAGACGCCGAGCTCGACGGCGGCGGCGCGAAGGTCGCCGCCCTCTCGATGGGCTCAGCCGGCGGATGAGGCGCGGCGGCCGATGCGGGCGCCGCGGCGCTTTCGCGTTCGCCAGCAACCAAAGGCAGATCCGAGATCCTCACTGTCCCGTGTTGACTGTTGAAGGTCAGCGACTGGCCGCCTCCCTGCTGCTGCGAAAAGCCCGAGAACTGGTGATCGCCGGAATCGTAGACTTCGAACCGTGCTCCCCTGCTGAATAGCGATGCGCCGAGCGGCGGGAAAGAAAGCGTAGCGCATATCGTTTTGCGCGCCGCTCGACGAGGGCTGCCCGAGTTCCCCGGGCCACCAGGACGACGTCCCGCCTGCAAACAAGCTGTGCCCGCCGCCCTGCGACTGAGACTGGAAGCTTTGAACCGGCGCCTGGACAAAATTCTCGCGGCCCAGAAGACCGGACAAATCGTTGCAGAGCGCGTCCACGCGGTACTTCAAGCCCTGATTGAACATATCGCCAATCATGATCATCCCGCCGCGCGACCATTGACCCATGCCGCCGAACTCGGGATGACTGAACTGCGCCTGGCTTCCCTGACCATGCATCAGGGACTCGAGCAGGCTTTGCGCCGCGTCCAGGCTGAAGCCGTGCCGAGAAGCGACGTCGGTGACGGCGCGAAGCCCTTCGGGCGTCAGGTTCGGCATCTTGACAGGATCCTTTCGATCGCGCTCGGCGCTCCGGCGCAATCGGCCTGCCGAGCCTATTTCCTGAGTATCTCGTGCGGCGTTACGCCGAACGCCTTCTTGAAGCTACGGCTGAAATGCGCAAGTTCGCTGAAACCATGCGCGAACGCGGCCTCGGTGACCGATGCCACCTCACCTTGTGCGAGCGAGGTTCGGCTCGCCTCCAGACGCTGCGACCACACCCAGCGCATCGGCGTCGTTCCAAGACCGCCGAACAGACGATTGAGCGTGCGGACCGAGATGGCGCCGGCGGCCGCGAGCGTCTCCGGCGTGAGTTCGTTGCTGTCGAGATGGGCGCGGGCGAAGCGCATGGCCTTTTCCAGAGGCCGCGAGGGTTCGGAAACAGTCTCGCGCCGAAGATCATAGACGGACACGAGCAGGTCGACGATGGCGTTCGACAAGCGTTTGGCAGCGACGGCGCCGGCGCCTTCGGACAGCTTGATCGTCAGTGTGGTGGAGATCAAGTCGCCGAGGATCGCGGTCAGCGGATCGCCGCGCTCGATCTTCCTGACGACGAGGTCGCGCGTGTTGGCGAGCTTCGACTCCAGCAGGCGTTTCGGGATTTTGATCAATTGCGTGCTGGCGTGCAATGCATAGTCGAACGGCGCACTACAATCGTAGATGGCGAGGTCGCCTTCGTTGAGGCGGACGGTCCGGCCCAACTGACTGAGTTCGCCGCCGCCGCGCTTGATCAAGCTGACGATAAAGACTTCCTGCCCGTCATTGCGGACATGTTGCGGCTTGCGCGACCAGAAATGCAACGGCGCCGCAAGTTCGGCGACCACCAGCGGACCGATTTCGCGACTGATCAGGCTTCCACTGAAATCCTCGTTGTTGAGATCCGTGGCGGCGGAGGCGGAGACATATTTCTTGCAGACGACTTCCTGCCAATACTCCAGACGCTCGGAGGGCCTTTTGTCGGACGTCGTCAAGCACTGTATCACGCCGGACCCGCCTTGATGTCACGCACCTTCACATTTCGTTCACAGCGCCCTCATCCTGTCAAGCAAGCCCCATGCCGCGACCTCTGCTGGGACCGCGCGCGTCCCGCGCGCTCTAGCGGACAAACGTCCGTGGCAAGAGCGCGCGAGACGCGCGCGGTCCCACGGGAGGCGCTCGCGCCGCTTAGAACTTCTTCCAATCCCCCGCGCCCTCGAAAGCGGCGGCGGCGGCGTAGATCGTCTCCTCGTCGAAATGTTTGCCGATCAGCATGGCGCCGATCGGCAGGCCCTCGCCAAGGCCGCAGGGCAGGCTCATCGCGGGGTGGCCGGTCACGTCGAACGGCGCGGTGTTGCCGATCATCTCGAATGCGCGTTGCAGATAGAGCGCGAGCGGTGCGTCTGCCGGGGGTAGGGGGGTCGCTTTCACCGGAAGGGTAGGCATCAGCAGCAGATCGTAGCTGCCCAATGCGGCGTCGTAGGCCGCGCGGATCTTGCGCGCGAGGTTTTGAGCCTTGGCGTAGAAGCGGCCGCGATAGTGGGTCAGAAAATACTGACCAACCATCATCGAGATCTTCAAGCTGTCGGACAAGTCGTCCGCCTTTTCACGCCATTGCGCATGGGCGTCGAGCAGGCTGACGGTGTACAGCCCCTTCCAGTTGTAGCCCATGCCGTTGCCGAGCATCATCTGCGCTTGCAAACCTTCGAGCGCGATCGGGGTCCAGATCGCCGGCGCGACGAGATGTTCGGGGATGGAGACCGCCTCGACACTGGCGCCGAGACCCTTGAAGCGCTCGGCGGCGTCGCGCACTTTGGCGTCGACGTCCTTCTCGCTGTTGGCGTGCCCAAAGCCTTCCTTGACGACGCCGATCTTCAAGCCTTTGACGCCGCGCTTGAGCGCGGCGACATATTCTCCAACTTTAGGCGAGTACTGGCGGGGATCGAGTCCGTCCGGCCCGGCCAGAACCTCCAGCATCAGCGCATTGTCGGCGACGGTCGCGGTCATCGGGCCGGTGTGGTCGATCGTGGATTCGATCGGCATCACGCCGGTGTAGGGCACGAGGCCGTGCGTCGGCTTCATGCCGTAGATGCCGCAGAACGACGCGGGCATGCGGATCGAGCCGCCCTGGTCGCCGCCGATCGCCAGGTCAACTTCGCCCGCCGCCACGAGCGCGCCGCTGCCCGAGGACGAGCCGCCGGCGGAATAGCCGTGTTTGTGCGGATTGTGCACGGGGCCGAGCGCGCCGGTATGGCTGCCGCCGGAGAGGCAAAACAACTCACAATGCGATTTGCCTTTGATGACGGCGCCGGCGTCAAGCAGACGGGTGACGATGGTTGCGTCGATGTTGGGGACGTAACCTTCGAGCGTTGAGGAGCCGTTCATCATCGGCACGCCGGCGACGCAGACATTGTCCTTCACCGCGACGGTCTTGCCCTTGAGCTTGCCTGATCGGGCGCCCTGGATGTCGGTCTTGACGTACCAGGCGTTGAGCGGGTTTTCCTCGGGGCCGGGGCGATAGCCGGGCGTGCGCGGATATTTGACGACCGGGATCTCGTCGGGCATTTGGTCGACGAGATCGTAGGCGGCGAAATTGCCCTCCATCAGCGAAAGGAACTCCGCTACTCGCTCCTGCGTCATGTTCATGCCGAGGGCGTCGACGATATCCGACATTTGTTCGAGGGTGGGGCGTTTGACTGACATTTGGCTTCCTCCATTGCGTTTGATTACAGGACTCGTCTCCCGGCCGTCATTGCGAGCGAAGCGAAGCAAACCAGCCTCTCCGAGATGCCTCGGTTCAGCGTCGCCACGCGCCGGCGCCACCTGCGTGGCCGTGCTTGCTGCGCCGGTTACTGGCCCCAGCGCTGGATTGCTTCGCTTCGCTCGCAATGACGGAAGTGGATTGACTCAGCTCCTTCAGTTGTTTCGCCTCCTCTGGAGCAAGGACCCGGCGTTATTTATCAACACCGATGAACTCGTGAATGAGCCCGACATCGTGTAACTCGTCAGGCTTGGCTGAGCGCACGATCGCGCCTTTCTGGATCATCAGCACGCGTTGCGAGAGCGCGGAGATGAAGTCGAAATTCTGCTCGACCAGGATCATCGTCAAGCCGCCCTTGTCGCGAAGTTTTCCCAGCGTCTCGACGATCTCGTCGATGATCGAAGGTTGTATGCCCTCGGTCGGCTCGTCCAGCAGAACCAGCTTGGGGTCGCCAACCAGACAGCGCGCGATCGCCAGCAATTGTTGCTCGCCGCCGGAGAGTGCGCCGCCGGGCCTGTCGAGCAGGCGTTTCAGACGGGGGAACTGTTCGAGCGCCGCCTCGATGACCGCCGCCTCATCGCCATTGCGTTTCAGCGCGCCCATGCGCAGGTTTTCGCGCACGCTGAGCTGAGGAAAAATCTCGCGGCCTTGCGGCACGTAGCCGAGACCCGCGCGGGCGCGGGCGTAGGGTTCGGCGCGGGTCAGGTCGGCGCCGTCGAAGATCACGCGGCCGGAGGTCGCCGGCAGATAGCCCATCAGCGCGCGCAGCAGCGTCGTCTTGCCCATGCCGTTGTGGCCGAGAACGCCGACGAACTCGCCCATCTCGACCGAGAAACTCACATTGTTGAGGATCGGGATGCGCCCGTAGCCGGCGTTGAGTTTTTCGACGGCGAGCATCATGCGGCGGCCTGCTTGCCGAGATAGACGTCGCGCACGGTCGGGTTGCGCATGATCGTCTCGACATCGTCCTCGACGAGAACGGCGCCTTGATTGAACACCGTCACCTTGCTGGCGATGCTGCGGATGAACTGCATGTCATGCTCGACGACGATGAGCGCCTTGGTCTTGTTGATCTCGCGCACGAGATCGACGGTGCGCGAGGCTTCCTGGTCCGTCATGCCGGCGGCGGGTTCGTCCAGCAGCACGAGATCGGGGTCGGTTGATAGCACCACGCCCAACTCCACCCATTGCCGTTGCCCATGCGCGAGTTGCCCGACGACGCGCGAAGCGATCGCGCCAAGGCCGATCCGCTCCAGCATCTCGTCGACGAGCGCGCGAGCCTCGCGACCGCGCTTCACCCGCGACGCGGCAAGCCATAGGTTTTCGCGCACGCTGAGGCCTTCAAACACGCTCGGCGCCTGGGTCTTGATGCCGATGCCGCGCCGGGCGATCTCGTGCGGCTGCTTGCGCGAAATATCCTCGCCGCGAAACAGAACTTGGCCCGAGGTTGGCTGCAACTGGCCGGTCAGCAGCTTGAAGAAGGTGCTCTTGCCGGCGCCGTTCGGGCCGATCAGACAACGAAGCTCCCGTTCCGCGAGCCGGAAATTGACGTCGCGAACCGCCTGCACTCCGCCGAAGCGCATGCCGAGCCCGCGGGTCTCGACGAGCGGCGCCGTCATGGCGTCGCGTCCGCGCGCTGTCGGGTCACGACCGAACCGAGATCTGCGAGCGTCGGCACCAGCCCTTTGGGGACGATCAGCACAAAGGCTGTGAGGATCGCGCCGAGGATGAGCGGCGCGTTGCCGAGCAGCGAGGCCCAGCCGCCTGCGCCGGTTGGCGCGTTGGCGCCCAGCGCCGCGGTCAGCCATTGGATGCCGACGCAACCGAGGATCGGGCCAATCAAAGTGCCTCGGCCGCCGACGATGACCCAGATGATGATCTGCGCGGATTGCGCGAGCCCGAAGATCGTCGGGCTGACGAAAGCGCCCCAGTTGGCGAACAGGCAGCCGGCATAGCCGGCGAGCGCCGCGCCGATCGTGAAGGTCGCGAGCTTGTAGGCGCGGGGGTCATAGCCGAGCAACTCTGCGCGCCGTTCGTTCTCGCGGATGCCGACGATGATCCGCCCGAACCGGCTCGCCAGCAGCGCGCGCAGGCCGAAATAGACAGCGAGCAGCGAGCCGGCCGAAAGATAGAACATGCCTTCGAGATCGATCGGGCTGTCCTTCTGGAACGGCGTGTTGAGCGGCGGAATGCCGGGAATGCCGTTGAAGCCGCCGAGCCGCGCGACGCCGATGTGAAACTCGGGGCCGGCGGTCGAGTTGATCGAGTTGAACAGGATCAACGTCACCGTCAGCGTGATGACGCCGAGATAGACGTCGCTGATGCGGCCATAGAAGATGAAATAGCCGAGCAGCGCCGCGAAGGCGGCGGGGACGAGGATCGACAGCAGCAAAGGCGCCGTGCTCTCGCCGAAGTTGATCATCGCGATCGCGTAGGTGTAGGCGCCGAGGCCGAAGAATGCGGATTGACCGAAGCACAGGATGCCGCCGAACCCCCAGATCAGCGCGAGGCTCAAGGCGAGCACCGCCATGATCATATAGACGGTGACGTTGAGCACCGTGTCGAGCTCGAAAAGCCGCGGGGTCAGGAGGAGGACCGCGCCGCCTATGAGCGCGACGGCTAGCAACCCGAGGATATTGGCGATGCGGCCGCTCACAGGCTTCTCCGGAAGAAGCGTCCGGTCACGCCTTGCGGCAGAATGCGGATGAGCACGATCGCGGCGGCGAGCAACGCCACCTCGCCGAATACCGGCGTCGTTGCGTAGGTCGCGAGTTGGTTGATGGCGCCGAACAGCGTCGACGCGGTCGCCGTGCCGGTGACGATCGCGGCGCCTCCGCCAATCACGGTGATGAAGGATTTCGCGACATAGGCGACGCCGATGGTGGGGAATACGCCGGAGACCGGCGCGAGCACGCCGCCGGCAAGCCCGGTCAGCGCCGCGCCGATGCCGAAGGTGACGGAATAAACGCGGCTGGGATTGACGCCGAGCGCCGCCGCCATCGCGCCGTTCTGCATCGTGCCGCGCGCGATGAGGCCTGCGCGGGTGTAGCGTAGCGTGGCGAGCACGCCGAGCAGCACGACGATCGCGACGGCGATGACGAACAGCGTGTAGCCGCTCGTCCGGTAGCGGCCGATCTCAAAGCTGCCGAGCGGGGCCGAGAGGCCGACGGTGGTGTTGCCGAAGATCGCCGTGGTGAGCCCGACCAGAAACAGGCTCAGGCCCCAGGTGGCGAGCATGGTGTCGACGATGCGGCCGTAGAGCCAGCGGATGATGGCGCGCTCGACGATCATGCCAATCAAGCCGACGACGATCGGTGCGACGACCAGCATGGCGATCCAGATGTTGACGCCGAGCTGGGTGGCCTCAATAGCGGCGTAGCCGCCGAGCATCAGGAACTCGCCGTGCGCGAGGTTGATCACCTTCATCATGCCGAAGATGATCGCCAGCCCTACGCTGATCAGCGCGAGACTGGCGATGGCGTAGAGAACCTGGATGGCGAGCAGCGCTACGAGATCCACGATCTATGTCCGATGCCTCGCGCACGTTGATTGATGAACCGCGCGCGCCGCGAACTCCCTCCCCCCGTCGGGGACGGGCCGGGGAGGGGCGTAGCCGCAAGCGCTGCGCTCTCAATTGCAGACTCCGTCCAAGCCGAACCCTGCCCCCCTCCCTCGCCCGTCCCGCACAAGGGGGAGGGGACGGCGGACAGCTCGCCATGACGACTCAGGCATTCGCTGGGCGCTAAGCAGAGCGGCGCACCTAGATCTTGATCACATATTGCTGGTTGTCGGTCGGGTTCTTCTTGAGGTCGCAGACCGCCGCCGTGTCGGCGGGCTTCTGTTGGGAGAAATCCTCCAGCACGTCGAGCTTCTTGTCCTTCACCTCGGCGATGTGGACGTCGAGGATGCAGTGATGCGTCGGCGGATCGATGGTGACCGTGCCCGAAGGCGCCTGATGCTGATGCCCGTCTCCAAGCGCGTCGATCACTTTCAGCCGGTCGACGCTGCCGGCTTTCTTCACGCCCTCGGCCCAAAGCTGGAAGCCCTGATAGGTGCCCATCGCGAGCTCGGTCACGTTCGGATAGTCGGCGCCGAAACGCTTGTGGAACCGCTCGAGGAACGCCGTGTTGACGGGGTTCTTCACGCCCTCGAAATAGTTGTAGCAGACCAGCATGCCGTTGCATTCGTCGGGCGACAGCACGATGTGCTCGTTGCCGACCGCGAAGGTCGTCGACGCCATCGGAATGCTCTTGCGCATGCCCGCCGCCGCCCACTGGCGATAGAAGGAAATATGCGCGCCGCCGACCAGCGCCGACCAGACGAAATCGGGTTTCGCGGCTTGGATCTTCGAGATGGTTGAAGAAAAGTTGGTGACGTCGAGCGGGAAGAATTCGATCGCGGAAACCTCGCCGCCGTTGTCCTTCACGTATTTCTTCACCCATTGCGAGGTGATCTGACCGTAGTTGTAGTCGGCGGCGACCACATAAACCTTCTTGCCCCATTTCTTCATCGCGTAGGGCACAAGCTTTTCGACCGTCTGCGCGGGCGTGACGCCGGTGTCGAACTGGTCGCGATCGCAGACGCCGCCTTCATATTGCGTGTTGTAGAAATACAGCGTCTTGAAACGATCGAGCACCGGCCGGATCACTTCGCGCGAAGCCGAGGTGATGCCGCCGTGAACGACGGCGACCTTGTCTTTCAGCGCCGCCTGCTGAGCGAACTGCGTGTAGAGCTGCATGCTCGATTGCGTGTCGTAGCTGATGAGTTTGATCTGCCGCCCCAGCAGCCCGCCGGCCGCATTGGCCTCCTCGACGGCGAGCGTCAGCGCGTCGACCATCGGCTTGCCGTAGATGTCGAGGCCGCCGGAGAGATCGTGCAGGCTGGCGACGCCGATCGGGTCGTCCGCCCACGCGGGATTGAAGGCAAGGCTCGCGCCCGCGGTCGCGGCGGTACCTTGAAGAAACTGTCTTCGGCTGATGCTCATCGTCGAATCTCCCATCGATCGAGTGAATTGATCTGGCGCGAAGTTAGGGGTCCTCGCGACGATGCGCTTGTCTACGACCGCCATGCCGCTTGTCTTGCCGGCGCGATCGCCGGTTCTCAAAGCTGTACGCCGCGCGTCAGCGCGCCGTCGATCACCAGATTGGTTCCGGTCGTGAAGCTGGAGGCGGGGCTCGCCAGGAACACGACGCCGCGAGCAATCTCCTGCGGCGTCGCCATCCGGCCGGTCGGATTGAGCGCCAGCGCCTGCTTGAACAGATCGGGCAGATCGCGCTCGATGTTGTGCCAGACGCCGCCCTCGAAATAGGTATTGCCTGGGGAAACCGCGTTCACGCGGATCATTTTCGGGGCCAACTGAAAGGCGAGCCTTTGCGCGTAGTGGATCAGCGCGGCCTTGAAGGCGCCGTAGGCCGGGCCGGTAAAGTCGACCTCGCGGCCCGACACCGACGAGACGATGACGATCGCTGGGCTCTTGGATTTTTCGAGCAGCGGCAGCGCGGCGTTGGCGACGCGCACCGTGTGCATCATGTCGGTCTCGAAAGCGCGGCGCCATGCCTCTTCGTTGTCCTCGACGGCGAGGGCGGAGACGTTGGCCACGACTATATCGAGCACCACCGAGCGCCTTGGCGCTATCGGCGACAAAGCCTTCGAGCGCCGCCTTGTCGGCGACGTCGACCGTCGCGCCGTATGCGCGCGACGTCCTTGGCCTGAAGCGAGGCGACCGCAGCCGCGACCTCTTTCGCGTCGCGCGCGCAGATGGCGACGTTGGCGCCTTCCTGCGCGAAGGTTTCGGCGACTTGGCGGCCGATGCCTTTGCTGCCGCCGGTGACGACAGCGTTCAATCCTTTCAGGCCCAGATCCATGTCCGCCCCTTAAGTCCTAGGTAGATACTCTTTTTTAATTGAGGCCCCGAGGGTGTATTTCGGGTCAACCATATTGCCGACGCGCATTTTGCCGGCTTGCGTCAGCAAGAAATAGGCCTCCAGCTCATCGAAGCCGAAATCGGCGACCAGCCAGCGGATCAACTCGCGGTAGGCGATGCGCGCGGCGTCCTCCATCGGGCGGGCGGAGCCGATCGCCATGAAAAACTCAGCGTTTTCGAGCCGCGGCCAGGAGATCGGCCAGTTCTTGATCAGATCGACCTGGATGGTGGTTGTCGAGTTGATCTCAACGGCGACGCCGCAAAGCTCGCCATCGCCCTGCCGTCCGTGGCAATCGCCAAGGAACAGATAAGCGCCTTTCGTCTGCACCGGGAAATACAGGATCGCGCCCGGCGCGACATCAGGCAGGTCCATGTTGCCGCCCCAGTAATCCGGCTGCAGCGACAGCACGGCTTCGATCTGCGGGCTGACGCCTAGCGTGCCGATGAACGGCTCATAAGGCAGCATGATCTTGTCGTTGAAACGCACGCCCTGTTCCGTCACTTCGTATTTCATGACTCGTTCAGGCAGCGGTTTGTTGAGCATCGGCGTGCCCGCGTTGGCCGCGAGGCCGCCGAACTCCGGGATCAGCGCGGAGGTGCCGGCGGGTTGCGGCCCTCTGGGAACGATCCGCTCAATCTTCACGCAGAGCACGTCGCCTTTTTCAGCGCCTTCGACGAAGATCGGCCCGTTCTGCGGATTGACGAAGGGCATGTTGAGCTTTTGCGAAGGGAGGTCATCGACGGTCTTGATCGCGCCGCCAAATGCGTCGAGCGTCTCGGCGACGACGATATCGCCAGGCGATATGGTCAGGACCGGCTTCGCGTAGGCGCCGTAGACATAGCGGTACTCGCCTTGCGCGGCTTCGGTCAGATGATGAGTGCGCCCCGGCTTGCCGGCGGCGAGCGCCTTTCGCGCCATATAGGACGAGGAAAACCAATCGGACACAGTGTCTCCCCTGTCATAGAGCGTGAGCTTCGCGCGGAAGTCGCGTCGTCGTCAAGCGACCGGTGGTCGGCGCTTGTGCCAGTCGGTCACGTACTGGAACGCCTGCGCGACGCGAACCAGCACGTCTTCTGAGAGATGCGGGCCGACGACTTGCATGCTGAGCGGCATGCCCGCCGAGTCCGATCCGTTTGGCAGCGTTATCGTGGGGCTTCCGCTGAAGTTGAACGGAGCAGTGAAACGCAGGATGTTGAGCAGAACATTGGGATCCTCGCCGTAAGACGCCATCAGCGTCAGGCTTGGGATCGGTACAGGCATGGTGGGGATGAGCAACACATCGACCTGCTTGAACATATCCGCCAGCCTGCGCTGGAATGCGAACCGCTCCAGATTGATGTCGGCAATCTCCACGCCTGATGTCGCAAGCCCTTGCTCGATCAGCTGCGCGAGATCAGGCCCGTACTCCGATTTTCGCGCCGGATAGGTTTCTCGATGCGCGGCGGCTGTTTCGACCGAGCACATCGCGATCCAAAGACTGACAAGATTCTGATAGGAAGGAAATTGCACCTCGCGCACGATCGCCTTGAGATTGGCGAAGGCCGCAACCGCTTCGTCAAAGGCGGCCACGACTTGGCTGTCGACGCCATCGGTCGCGTAGCCGCGGTCCACGCCGATCCTCAAACCGCGCACGCCATCGCCGATGGTTTCCAGATAGTCGGGCGGAGGCGCCGAATAGCTGGTCGCGTCGTTGATGTCGTAGCCGGCGATCGCGCCCAGCATGGCGGCGGCGTCGGCGGCGCTTCGCGCCATCGGGCCGACGTGGTCCAGCAATTCCGCGAGCGGGAACACGCCGTACCGGCTGACGCGGCCCCAGGTCGGCTTTATCCCGGTCAGGCCGCAAGTGGCGCTGGGAAATCGGATCGAGCCGCCGGTGTCGCTGCCAAGGCTGCCGTAGCAAAGCCCTAGGGATGTCGCGACGCCCGAGCCGGTTGAGGAGGATCCGACCCAATAGTCGGTATTCCAGGGATTGAGCGGCGTTGGCTGCTCGGGATGGTGCGAGGTGTAGGCGCCCTCGGTCATTCGCAGCTTGCCGAGGATGACGGCGCCGGCTTGCTCTAGTCGGTCGACCACGGTGGCGTTGAAGCTGGGGGTGAAGGATTTGAAGATCGTTGTTCCCGACGCGGTGGGCGCGAAGGTCGTGTTACACAGGTCCTTCACGGCGATGGGCGCGCCGTGCAACGGTCCGCGCCAAAGACCCCGCGCGATCTCGGCCTCCGCGACCTTTGCGCGCTCCAGCGCGCGATCGGCGGTGAGTGTCACATAGGAGCGATAGCGGCCGTCGAGTTGGTCGATCCTGGCGAGGATGGCCTGCGTCGCCTCGACGGGCGAGAGCTTACGCCGGCGAATGAGGTCGGAAACGCGGTCAGCGTTTCGTAATGCAGGTCCGATGACATCGGTCCTCTCCCCAGTCGCCGAGCAGTGGCGATCATGGCGTCGCGGAGACGAGCCGGCTTGCCTGTGACCGCCAATCGGGTTGGTTGAGAGGCGCGCCTGGGACCGCGGGCGTCCCGCCCGCTCTTTCCGTGCAACGTCGGCAAAGGGCGCGCGAGACGCGCGCGGAGCGTCGGCCTCCAGGCCGACGACGGGGTTGATTCTCAGGCTGGCCGAGCGGCGCACCAAAAGGTCGGCGTGGACGCCGACCCTCCAAAAGCGCGGATCAGTTCGGCTTTCCGTCCGCGCCAAGCCGCGCGCCGCATGCGTCAAGACAAAGCCGTGCGCAATCGGCCGCGCCCCCACCATGTCGACCCTCGGAATCGCGCGTTGGCCGCGGATCGGGCTGGCGAGACGCATGTTGCGCTGGTAAACGACGGCAACGATTTCGCAGCCGTTCCATCGCTTCCGATCATTCTCGGGACGCAGACGGCCAAGCCCGGGCGAACGTACGAGGAACAGAATGGCGAACGCGGCCACGGTCAAGCGAGACTACAGTCTGGTGGGGGAAAGCACGCGGCGGGCGATCGAAACCGGGCTCGCCTCGGCCGAATGGTACCACTCCGATATTCCACGCAAGACCATGAAGGACCTGATGCGCCGGTCCGACGGGCCGGCAATCCGAGACACAATGCTCTGGATAGGGCTGTTGATCCTATCCGCCGCCGGCGGCGTGTACTTTTGGGGCTCTTGGGGCTGCGTTCCGTTCTTTTTCGTTTACGGCGTGCTTTACGGCTCTGCCAGCAACTCGCGTTGGCACGAATGCGGCCACGGCACGGCTTTCAAGACGCCTTGGATGAACCAGGTCGTCTATCAGATCGCCAGCTTCATGGTCATGCGCAATCCGGTAACCTGGCGATGGAGCCACGCGCGACATCACACCGACACCGTCATCGTCGGGCGCGACGCCGAGATCGCCGTGATGCGTCCTCCGGAGTTGCTGAAAGTCGCCGTGAATTTTGTTGGACTGATCGACGTATGGTTTTCCATGCGAACGCTCCTTTCGAACGCGCTGGGAAATCTCTCTCCAGACGAGAAGAGCTACATACCCGTCTCCGAGCAACCCAAGGCCGTGCTGGCCGGCCGCATTCACATCGCGATCTATTTGGTGACCCTTGTCGCTGCGCTTGCTTCGCGCTCCTGGTTGCCGCTGATGCTCATCGGTCTGCCGCGCCTTTATGGTTGCTGGCACATGGTTCTCGTCGGCCTGTTGCAGCACGGCGGCCTGGCCGACAACGTCATCGACCACAGGCTCAATTCGCGAACCGTCTACATGAATCCGCTGAGCCGGTTCGTCTATTGGAACATGAATTACCACGTCGAGCACCACATGTTTCCGATGATTCCGTTCCATTCGCTGCCGCGGCTGCACGAACTGATCAAACATGATTTGCCGACGCCAAATCCGTCGATGCTGCACGCCTATCGCGAGATGATTCCTGTATTGTTGCGGCAAATGCGCGACGAGGACTGCTATCTTCGCCGTGAATTGCCGGCGACGGCGCGGCCGTATCGCGAGGACCTGCACGAGGCGGCTCTGGGGCTGCGAAGCGTTGCGTGAAGGCGGAAGGGTGTAGAGTATGGCGCGCGCGAGACCGACGGTCGCTGATCTCAGGGCGATGAAGGGCAAGCGTCAACTGACGATGCTGCGCGTACTGACCCTCGAGGAAGCGGAGGCGGCGGAGCGCGCGGGCGTTGACATGGTGTCGATACCGCCGGCTCTGATGCTCGATCCGCGATACCGCGACGCGGCGCCCAGTTTGTTCTCGATGCCCGGCGACAATTTTTACGAGATCGGGACCGCCGACGATTTCATTCGTTGGGCGTTCCCGCTCTACAAAGCCGGCGCCGACGCGCTCTACTGCAGCGCGAGCTACGCCACCGTGAAGGCGTTGGCGGACGAGAACATCCCGGTGATTGGCCACGTCGGGCTGATACCGTCGCGAAAGACCTGGACCGGCGGCTTCAAGGCCGTGGGCAAGACGGCGGACTCCGCCCTGCAGATATTGCAGGCCGTTAGAAACTACGAAGCCGCGGGCGCGTTTGGCGCGGAGATCGAGGTCGTGCCGGTCGAAGTCACCGAGGAGATTTGCAAGCGCACCTCACTGTTCATGATTTCGATGGGCGCCGGGACCGGCGGCGACGCGCAATATCTGTTCGCCGAGGATGTGCTCGGTCACAACAGCGGCCATACGCCGCGCCATTCCAAAGTCTATCGCAACTTCGCCGCCGAGTTCGAGCGCCTTCAGAACGAACGCGTCGCGGCCTTCAAGGAATTCGTCGAGGACGTGAACAGCGGCGCCTACCCTGAGCCACGCCACGTCGTTCGCATGGCGCCCAACGAACTCGCGCTATTCAAAGAAAAGCTTCCCAACTAGCCGCGGCGCCCTGGGACCGCGCGCTCTTCAGGCGCAGCCAAGGGTTGTAACAATAGCGCCTACGCGCGCGCCGCGAGGCGCGCGGTCCCAGGCGGGTCCCAGGGCGCCGGAAATTAAAGCGCCCCTGAACACGAAATGCGCTTGCCGACCCCGGTGGCTCGCCGTTAACCTCCGCAGTTAATCGGTTTACAAGGCCTCGCAAACGGGCTGCGGAGGGGACTGCATGGCGATGAAAAAGGTTCTTCTCCTGGGAGAAAGCTGGGTCAGCGCGGCGACGCACTACAAAGGCTTCGATCAGTTCAGCAGCGTGACTTTCCACACGGGCGCCGATGATTTCGTCGCTGCGTTGAAAGGCGGCCCGTTCGAAGTGACCTGGCTTCAGGCGCACCAAGCCGTTACCGGCCTGCCGTTCACCGCGGAGGCGCTCGACGCCTACGACGCGATCATCCTCTCCGACATCGGCTCCAATTCGCTGTTGCTGCACCCGGACGTCTGGCTGCACGGTAAACCGGTTCCAAATCGCCTAAAAGGGCTCCGCGAATGGACTCGTCGCGGCGGCGGCCTGGTGATGATGGGCGGCTATCTGACCTTCCAGGGCATCGACGGGCGCGGGCGCTGGTTCCGAACGCCGGTGGAGGAAGCGCTGCCCGTGACCTTGCTGCCGTACGACGATCGCCTGGAGGTCCCCGAGGGTTTTCGCGCCGAGGTCGTGGGGCGGGCGGACCATCCGATCCTGCAAGGGCTCGACGCCGAATGGCCGCTGCTGCTCGGCGCCAACGAGGTCAAGCCGCGCGAGGGCGCGGAGGTGCTGGCGCGGCTGCCGGCCGAGGAGGGTGGCCATCCCTTGCTGGTCGCAGGCGCGTTTGGCGAAGGCCGCAGCGTGGCCTGGACCTCCGACGTCGGGCCGCATTGGTTGCCGAACAGTTTTGTCGCCTGGCCCGGCTACGCGCGCCTGTGGAGCAATCTGTTGAGCTGGGTGACAAAGCTCACGTGACGGCGACGTCGCGCCTGTCCGCCGAGCCCTTCCTGGTTGCGCAGAAAGATTGGCAAGCATTTCGGCGCGGTCACGGCGCTCGCGGGCGTCGATCTGGAGATTCGGCGCGGCGAGGTGCTGGCGCTGCTCGGCGACAACGGCGCCGGCAAATCCACCTTCGTCAAGGTGCTCGCCGGCGCGCACAAGCAAAGCGCGGGCGAGATCGTGATCGAGGGCGCGCCCGTCGACTTCTCCTCGCCGCAGGACGCGGCGAATGCCGGGATCGCGACGATCTATCAGGAGCTCGCGCTGTCCGAGAATCTGTCGGTCGCCGAGAACGTCTATCTCGGCCGCGAGGAGACGCGGCGAATCGCTCGGCATGCCGTTCCTGCGCCGCGCCGCGATGCGCCGGCGCGTCGCGACACTGCTCGACGAACTCGACGCGCATATCCCCGATCCCGGCCTGCCGGTCGGCGGCATGTCGGGCGGTCAGCGTCAGGCGGTCGCGATCTGCCGCGCGCTCAATCTCGACGCCAAGCTCGTCATCATGGACGAGCCGACGGCGGCGCTCGCCGTCGCTGAGACCCGCAAGGTGCTGACGCTGGTGCGGCGGCTCGCGGATCGCGGCTGCGCCGTCGTGCTCGTGAGCCACAATATCTCCGACGTGTTCGAGGTCGCCGACCGAATGGCGGTGTTCCGCCGCGGCCGCAAGATCGCCGAGCGCCGCCGCGCGGATACGGATCCCGAGGAGATCGTCGCCTTCATCACCGGCGCCCATCCGAGCCTGCGCGACGAGGCGCTGCTCGACGGCTGCGCTTGAATCCCCGCGCGAGGGTGTCGCGCAAGAAGGAGCGTATCCCATGTCGCTGAAGCCTTCTCTCGTCGGCGCCCTCGCCCTCGTCGATTGCTGGCCGGCCCCGCGCTCGCCGCGGGCAAGCCGCGCGTCGCCTTCGTGCCGCAGCTCACCGGCATTCCCTATTTCAACGCCATGCAGGAGGGCGGCAATCGCGCCGCCAAGGCTTTCGGCGTGGACTTCGTCTACACCGGGCCCGGTTGACGCCAACCCGGTCGACCAGCTTCAGATCGTGCAGAACCTCATCAACCAGGGCGTCGAGGCGATTTCGGTGTCGATCCTCGACGCCTCCGCGCTGGCGCCGCTGGTTGATAGCGCCAAGGCCGCGCATCTGCATCTGTTCACCAGCGACAGCGACGCGCCGAAGAGCGGGCGCGAGGTCTACGTTGCCCAGGCGACCGACGAGGGGCTCGGCAACACGCTGCTCGACGAAATGGTCGTCCCGTGTCGGCGAGGATGCGACGATCGGTTTCGTCTCGGGCGATGCGACGGCGTCGAACCTCAACACCTGGATCGGCATCATGCAGGCCCGCGCCAAGACCAAATATCCCAAGCTGAAGCTGCTGGATCCGCAATTCTCCGGCTCGTCCTCCGACAAAGCCGCGCAGCTCGCCGGCGGATCTGATGACGGCGCATCCCGACCTCAAGGGCCTCATCGCGGTCGCTTCCTCGACCTGCCCGGGCGTCGGCCAGGCGATCGAAACCGCCGGCAAGATCGGCAAGGTGATCGGCGCCGGCTATTGCAGCCCCAACACCGCGCGCTCCTACATCAAGAGCGGCGCCATGCCGTTCACCGTGCTGTGGGACCCGGCGGCGCTCGGCTATCTCACGGTCTGGGCCGGCAAGCAGCTGATCGACGGCGCGGCGTTCAAGCCGAGCAACACGGTGCCCGGCATGGACAAGCCCGTCACCTATGATGCGAAGACCGGCATCCTGCTGCTCGGCGACCCCACTGTGTTCACCGCCAAGAACGTCGACGAGTTCAAGTTCTGAATCCCGACGCTGCTGTCGCAAGCCTCGGCCGCCGGGAGCTCACGCTCCTGGCGCTCTGCCTGCTCGCGGGAGTGGTGTTCGCGTTGGCCTCGCCCGACCTATCTCGCCGCCGGCAATCTCGCGGCGGTGGCTGCGCAACAGCGTCGAACTGTTGCTTGTCGGCCTTGGGATCACATTGCTGCTCGCGATGGGCGGCATCGACGTGACGGTCGGCGTCGTGCTCGGGCTCGCGGCGATCGCGCATCGGCAATCTCTTGCTGCGTCGGCGCGAATCCCTGGCTCGCCGCCGCGGCCGGCCCGCTGATCGGCCTGCTGCTCGGGCTGCTGACCGGGAGCGGTCGTGGTGTTCGGTCGCATTCCGGCGATCGTCGCGACGATCGGCCTGCTCGGCGTCTATCGCACGGCGATCTTCGTGGTCGCTCGGCGGCAGCTGGCTGTCCGGCCTGCCGCCGACGCTGAGCGGCGTCTTCGGCGCGCGCTGTTCGGGATGCCGTCCCGGTGTCGCTGATCGTCATCGCGGCGGCCTACGGCCTGCGTTCCTGGCGCTGCGCCGGACGCCGTTCGGTCTGCATCTGCTGGCGATCGGCGACAACGAGGAGCGCGCGCGGCTTGCGGGCGTCGCCGGTCAGGCGGGTGCGGCTTGCGGGCTATGCGGTCAGCGGCGCGCTCTGCGGGCTGGCCGCGATCTTCTACGTGACGACCTATCGAAACGTCGAAATGACGGTCGGCGTCGACGCTGGCGCTCGACGCCATCGCCGCCGTGGTGCTCGGCGGCACAAGCATTGTCGGCGGACGCGCGAGCCTGCTGGGCACGGCGCTCGGCGTGCTGCTGATCCGCATTTTGCAGAACGGCTTCACGATCGTCGGCATGCCGTCGCTCTGGCAGCCGGTGGTGACGGGCGCGCTGCTGCTCGGTTCGCTGCTGTTGGAGCGCGGATTGTTCGAGCGGTTCGGCGCCTGCTGCAGACAGCGCGCATGAGCCGTGCACGACGACGACACCGCAAGCTGATCCTGCTTTGCGTCCTGTTCGTCGCCCTCGTCGTGGGCTTCGGCCTCTACAATCCGCGCTTTCTGAGCCGAACATGGCGACGACGGTGCTGCAATTCTCGACGCTGCTGGCGCTGGTTTCGCTGGGGCAGGCGCTCGTCGTGCTGTCGGGCGGCGCGGGCATCGACCTGTCGGTCGGCGGCGTCGGTCTCGCTCTCGGCGGTCGCCACGATGCTGGCCGTCCAGATCGGGCGCTGCCGACGGTCGCTCATCCCGGCCGATGGCGGTCGGCGGCGGGCTGCTGCTCGGGCTACTCAACGGCCTCGTCGTCGTGCGCTACCGCATCCTGCCGCTGATCGGCACGCTGGCGGACCTATTTCATCTATGCCGGCACCGCGATGGCGTTGACCAACGGCGCCTCGATTTCCGGCGCGCCGAGTTGGTTGACGCCCTTCGGCCGCGGCGCCTTTGCCGGCATACCCGCTGCATTTTCTCTGTCTCGTGCTGCCGCTGTTCGCTCGTCACCGCCGCGATGCTGACCTTCACCTCCTGGGGCCGCTGGATTTATGCGCTCGGCTTCAACGAACGTTCGGCGCGGCTCGTCGGCATTCCCGTCGATCGCGTTCGCCTGCTCGTCTACACGCTGCTCGGGCGGTCTCGCGGCCTGGCGGCGCTCGTCTCGATCGCCTGGTTCGGCAGCGCGCGGCCGAACATCGGCGTCAATCTCGAACTGGAGTCGCTCGCCGCGGCGCTGCTCGGCGGCGTCGCGATTTCTGGCGGCGTCGGCGGCGTGCTCGGCGTGCTGCTCGCGGTCGTGATGATCGTAACGCTGAAGACCGGCCTGCAGTTCATCAATACGCCGACCATCTACCAGGTCGGCATCGTCGGCCTGCTGCTGATCCTCAGCCTGTTGTTCGACCTTCTACCCCGTATTGGAGACCGCGATGACCAACCTTGAACCTCGCATCATCGCCGCCGTCGAGGCGGCGGCGGACCGTATCGCCGGCACGCTGAAGGATCTGATAGGTTTCCCCTCGATCGTGATGGCGGATCCGACAAAGGCTGGGCCGGGCGAGCGGCTGTGTCAGGAATATCTGAAAGGCCGGCTCGAGAAGATCGGCTTCGCCACCGATCTCTGGGACCCGGACGGCCCGGCGCTCTATGAGAAATACAAAGGCCGCCCCGCGCGCGCACAAGGGGCGCACCTTCGAGGGCCGGCCGAATCTCGGCGGCACGCTGAAAGGGCAGGGCGGCGGCCGCTCGGTGTTTCTCACCGGCCATATCGACGTCGTGCCGCCGGGCCCCGCCGAGCATTGGCGCACCGATCCCTTCGCCGCCGGAAATCATCGACGGCTTCGTACAGGGGCGCGGCGCGGTCGACATGAAAGGCGGCGTCGCCTGCATGTTGATGGCGATCGAGATCCTGAGGGAGCTCGAGGTCCCGCTGCGCGGCGACGTTGTCTGGGGCACCGTCGTCGACGAGGAAATCGGCGGCATGGGCGCGCTGGCGATGGCCGACCGCGGCTATCGCGCCGATGTCGGCATCATGACCGAGCCGACCGCCAACACGATCGCGCCGATCTGCCACGGCATTCTCTGGGCGCGGGTGATCCTCGACGGCATCGGCGGGCACGCCGAGCTGAAGCCGAACGCCTGGGACACCACCGGTCCGGTCGACGCGATCTGGTTGTGCCGGCAGATGCTCGACGGCTTCGACATCCTGAACCGGCGCTGGCGGTTTGATCCGCGCAAGAACCATCCGCTGATGGATCTGCCGTGCCAGATCATTCCGACGCAGATCAAGGCCGGCGAACATCCCGCCTCGATGGCGGGCCGCGCGGAGATCGTGATCGACGTGCAATATCTGCCGAGCGAGAAGGATGAAAATTTGCTCGGCGGCCATGTGAAGCGCGAGGTGGAGGAGCATATCGCCGCTGTTTGCAACGCTGATCCCTATCTGCGCCGGCATCCCGCCCGCGTGGAGTGGATCCTCGACGCCGATTGCGCGGAAGTGCCCAGCGACCATCCCTTTGTTGCCGCCATGCAGGAGGCCGTCGCAGCGGCCGGGCTTTCGCCCAAGCTTACCGGCACCGGCGCCCACACCGATATGGGCATTCCAACTGAACTCGGGAAAACGCCGACGTTGAATTTTGGTCCGGGTGACCCGACGCAGGCGCATCAACCCAACGAACGCGTGTCGATCGATGATCTGGTCGCCTGCACGCGCGGGATAGCGCTGACGATCGCGCGCTGGTGCGCCTAAGGACGGTCGGCGTCCACGCCGACCTCGGCGCCACAGCACGTCGGCCTGGAGGCGCAATTGTAGCCGCGATCTCAAGATCGCGGAGGTCGTGAGATCGCGCCTTGCCTGGGAAGCGCCGATCACGGAGGGGTCGCGATCTGGAGATCGCGGCTACAAATGCGCTTCGATCTGATCGCCGAAGGCTCTAGCGGCCGTAATCTGCGAACATCAGGGTCTCCCGAGACGCTCCGCGAGTTCGAGCAGCGCGCGATCGCCGCCGCGCCACCCGATCAACGAAAGACCAACAGGCAAACCGTCAAACTGCCCGAGCGGCAAGCTCACTTGCGGCAGGCCCGTCAGCCCCGCGATGCAGGTGAGATCGACGATCCGCTCGCCAGCGGCTGCGGTTTCCGCAAGCGTCAAGTCGCGCTTTGGCGGCAGGATGGGCGTGGTTGGTAGGCAGATGACCCGGCGGCCCGCCAACAGCGCGTCCATACGCGCGCGCACTTTCGGGCCGAAACGCCAGCGCTTCGCGGCGGGGTTCAGCGGGCAGCCGACGCGCGTTCGCGATGGCCGAGGCGACGTCATAGGACAGACGCGGATCGACCGCGTCAACCCAGCTCGCGAAGGTCTCCGCGAACTCGGGATGCTGGAGATGAACGTGATGCGCGTTCCACGTGCGCAAGCCTTCTTCGGCGCGACGACGATCGCGCGGGCGCGGCCGATGGCGCGCGTGACCCGTTCGACCGCGGGCTGCAGCGCCTCGCGCACGTCCGGGTCGGCGGCGGCGAAGGCGTCGTCGGCGATCAGCAGTTCTTCGATCTCGCCGGCCTCGCCCGGCGGCAACAGCACGTCGTCCGACGCGAGCGAAAGATCTCGGGATCCGCGGCAAAGAAGCCCGCGGTGTCGAACGATGGCGATTGCGTCATCAGGCCTTCGACCGATATGGCGCCATGCGTCGGCCGAATGCCGTACAGCCCGCAAAAGCTGGCGGGAACGCGCATCGAGCCGCCGCTGTCGGAGCCGAGCGCGAAATGCGCGAGCCCGCCCGCCACCGCCGCCGCCGAGCCGCTCGAAGAGCCGCCGGTGTAACGGTCCGGCGCGCGCGGGTTGATCGGCGCGCCGAAGTGGCGATTGCGTCCGAGCAGGCCAAGCGAGATTTCGTCCGTTACGGTCTTGCCGATCAACGACGCGCCTGCCGCCAGCAGTTGCTTGACAACACGACGGCCGAGCGCGTCGCGGGCGCGTGGCTGCGGCCCAATCCGGGTTGCCGCATCCGGTCACGTGGCCCGCGACGTCGAACAGATCCTTGGCGGCGAAGGTCAGGCCCGGCCAGCGGCCCGATGCGGCGCCGTCGATCTTCAGGCGAGGGCCGGGCAGGAAGGCGCCGAAATCGTCGCGCTTGGGATCGCCGTCCGGACGAAAGCCGCTCATCGGCAGGTCTCGGCTGGCTTTTTGATGACGCTGACATGCGCAGCGACCAGCCGCCAGCCCTCGGGCATACGCGCCCAGCTCTGCATCTGCCGGCCGATCTTGCCTTCCGGCGTGTCGGTGAACAGAGTCGAGGCGGTCGCGAAATCGGCGCCGTAGGTCGTCACCACGGTGTCGGCGAGAACGCGCTCTGGGTTGATCTTGCGGCGAGCGTTGAAGGCGGCGATGGCGGCATGGCCATGCAGGATTTCCGCGACGCCGTAGCGGATAGTGCGCGCGTCGCCCCAGAACAACTCGTCCAGGGTCGTCACGTCGGCGACGAGCAGCGCCGCTTCGTAACGCCGATAGGCGCTCCAAACTTCGGCCAGCACGTCGGGTCGATTGATCTCCACGCCCCGCTCCCTGATACCACTGCAGTAAAGCCTTTTACATCGGGATTTCCGTCCGAGGCAATCGCGTCCGACGCGCGAAGATCTAGCCGCTCGCGCCTCGAAAGCCATCATTAGTAGTCTCCGGCGAGACAAAAGGCTCGCTGCTGCTCAAATTATTCGCTTGCAAGCGGAAGCCACGGCGATAGTGTCGCGCTGCGTTTTGGTAAAGCGGTTACAGATGGCCAAACAGGCGGCGCGATTGTCTGATGTGGCGCGATCGGCGGGCGTGTCGATCGCCACCGTCTCGCGCTACCTCAACAACAGCCTGCAACTGCCGAAGACCACCGTGTCGCGCATCCGCGGGGCCATCGACGCGCTCGGCTATCAGCCCAATCCGCATGCCCGCAGCCTCAGCCGCGGCAAGCTCCGATACGCTGGGCCTCGTGGTGCCCGACATCACCAATCCCTATTTCGCGCGGCTCGCCGCGGCGGTGGAGCGGGAGGCGGCGCGGCAGGGTTATGGCCTGACGCTCTGCGCCTCGCTCAACACGCAGGAGCGCGAGCGCGAATATCTCGGGCGCCTGAGCCGCATGGCGGTCGACGGCGTCATCTTCGTCACCAACCACGCCGACGACGGGGCGCTCGCCGAGCCGATCGCCGCCAGCAGCCGCCGCATCGTCATCCTCGACGAGGACGTGGCCGGCGTGCAGCGCTCGAAAGTGTTCAGCGACAACGAGCAGGGCGGCTTTCTCGCCGGCCGGCATCTCTTCGACATGGGGCATCGCCGCATCGCCTTCTTCGGCGGCCCGGAGGCGATGCGCAGCACCCAGGCGCGTCTCGCCGGAGTGCGACGCGCCATCGCGGAAGCGCGGTGCCGGCGGAGGTCTGCGACGTCTATTGCGGCGAATATTCGCCCGAGCACGGCCGCGCCTGCGCCGAGCGCCTGATGGCGACCGAGAGCGCCGCGACGGCGCTGCTGGTCTCCAGCGATCAGATCATGATCGGCGCGCTGGAGATTTTCCGCCGCGCGGGGCTGCGCATTCCCGAGCGCCTTTCGGTCATCGGTTTCGACGACATCGCGCCGTTCATCCTGTTCGATCCGCCGCTGACCTCGATCCGTCAGCCGGTCGAGGCGATGGGGCGGCGCGCCGTCGATTTGCTCGTTCGCGGCTTGAGGGGCGAGGACGTCGACGACGTCGTCGAGCATCTGCCGGTTGAACTGGTCTTGCGGGAATCGGTCAGCCGACCACCGCAGGCCGAACCACCGACGTAGGACCGCCAAGCAGCAGGGAGAAATGATATGATACGAAACATGATCGCGCTCGACCGCCGCCACGCTCGCTGTCGCCGGCTTCGCTGCCGATGCCGCAGGCGAAAGGCAAGACCTTTGCGCTGATCCAGTACAACCAGCAGGTCTCGTTCTTCACCGACATCACCCGCGGCGCGCAGAAGGCCGCTGACGCCGCCGGCGACAAGCTGCTGGTGTTCGACGCCAACAATTCGGCGCAGGCGCAGGACAACGCGTTCGACACCTACATCCAGCAGAAGGTCGACGGCATCGTGATCGTCGTCCGTCGATCCAGGACGGCATCATGCCGGCGGTGAAGGCGGCCTCGACCGCCGGCATCCCCGTCGTCGCCGTCGACGCCATCCTGCCCGAGGGCCCGCAGGCCTCGCAGATCTCGGTCGACAACTACGCCGCCGGCAAGCTGATCGGCGATTTCTACGTCGACTACGTCAAGAAGAACATGGGCGGCAAGGCGACGCTCGGCGTCGTCGGCGCGCTGAATTCCGCCTTGCAGAACACGCGGCAGAAGGGCTTCGACGATGTGGTCAAGCCGGCCGGCGGCGTCACGCAGGTCGGCGTCGTCGATGGCCGCAACATCCAGGACCAGGCGATGTCGGCGGCGGAGAACCTGCTCACCGGCAATCCCGACATGCAGACGATCTACGCGACCGGCGAGCCGGCGCTGGTCGGCGCCATTGCGGCGGCGCAGAGCCAGGGCCGCACCGACAAGATCAAGATCTTCGGCTGGGACCTGAGCCCGCAGGCGGTCGGCGCCATCGACGCCGGCTATCTGGTCGGCGTCGTGCAGCAGGACCCCTATCAGGAAGGACAGAAGGCGGTCGAGGCGCTGGACACGCTGGCGAACGGCGGCAAGGTGGAGAAGGCGATCAAGGTGCCGGTGACGATCGTCACCAAGGCCAACGTCGACCAGTTCCGGGCCGCGTTCAAGTGAGCGACAGACGCCCTGGCGCAGGTCGGCAGCAACCCGCCGACCCAGGGCGTCGGCCGGACGCCGCGCATGCGCGTGCGCGGCATTCGCAAGACGTTTGGCTCCAACCAGGCGCTTGCGCGGCGTCGATCTCGATCTGTGGCCCGGCGAATGTCTGGGCCTCGTCGGCGACAACGCCGCGGGCAAATCGACCTTCACCAAGATCCTCGCCGGCACCTATATCGCCGACGAGGGCTCGATCGAGCTCGACGGCGAGCCGGTGCGCTTATTCCGGTCCCGCGGAGGCGCGCGCGCGCGGCGTCGAGATGGTCTACCAGGACCTTTCGCTGTGCGACACGATCGACGTCGCCGGCAATCTTTATCTCGGCCGCGAGTTGCGGCGCGGGCCGTTTCTCGACAAGGCCGCGATGCAGCGCGGCGCGCGCGAGATGCTGAAGCGGCTCGAAATCCGCATTCCCAATCGTCGCGGCCAAAGTCGCGCAACTGTCGGGCGGGCAGCGGCAGTCGATCGCCATCGCGCGCTCGGCTTCGTTTCGATCCGCGCGTGCTGATCCTCGACGAGCCGACCTCGGCGCTCGCGGTCGCCGAGGTGGAGGCGGTGCTCGCGCTGATCCGCCGGTTGAAGGCGGAGGGCGTCGCGGTGGTGCTGATCACCCATCGCCTGCAGGATCTGTTCCGCGTCTGCGACCGCATCGCCGTGATGTACGAAGGCGTCAAGGTGGCGGAGCGGGCGATCCAGGAAACCAGCCTCGAGGACATCGTGCGCCTGATCGTCGGCGAAGGGCAGCACGCATGAGCGCTCTATACCGAGCGGCAGCAGGGCTCGAAGCTCAGCGACTATCTTCACCGCGAACGCGCATGTGCTGTCGATCGCCGCGTTTCTCATCGCCTGCTGCGCGCTGTTCACCGCGCTCAACGGCGTGTTCATCTCGACCGGCAATCTGCTCAATCTGCTGCGGCAGGCGGCGCCGACGCTGATCGTCTCGGTGGCGATGACCTTCGTCATCACCACGGGCGGCATCGATCTCTCGGTCGGCTCGATCATCGCGCTTGTCAACGCCGTCCGCCGCGCTTGCTGCTGCGAGCCGGCTGGCAGTGGCCGCTCGTGTCGGTCGCTGATGCTGGCGCTCGGCGCGTCGATCGGCTTGTTCCAGGGCTTCTTCATCGCCTACCAGAAGATCCCCGCTTTCATCGTCACGCTGGCCGGGCTTTCCGCCATTCGCGGCGTCGCGCTGGTGCTGACGGGCGGCTTCTCGATCCTGATTCCGCCGAGCCTGTTCCTGACGATCGGCCGCGGCACGCTTGTACGGCATCCCCAATCCCGCGATCCTTGGCCTGGTTGTCGCGCTCGCTCGGCTACGTCGTGCTGAACACGACCGTCTACGGCCGGCGGGTCTGCGCGGTCGGGCGCCAACGCCGAAGCGGCGCGGCGCGTCGGCATGCCGGCGCAGCGGGTCGATCGCGTCGGTCTACGTGTGGAGCGGCGTCGCCTCGGCGCTGGCGGCGCTGGTGATCGCCGCGCGGCTCGGGTCGGGCTCCTCCAACGCGGCGGTCGGAACCGAACTCGACGTGATCGCCGCCGTCGTGCTGGGCGGCACCTCGCTCACCGGCGGGCGCGGCACGATCATCGGCACGGTGCTCGGCGCGCTGACCATCTCGGTGATCAGCAACGGTCTGATCCTCGCGCACATCGACGCGTTCTACACGCAGATCGTGACCGGCGCGATCATCCTCATCGCCATCTGGCTCAACACGCGCCTGTTCGACCAGGTCGGCGGCGCGTTACGCCGGACGCTGAGGATCATGAGCGAGCTCTCCGAAGCGCATGTCGGCTCAGGCAAGGTGATGACCGTGCGCGGCCCGATCGCTGCCGCCGATCTCGGCTTCACGCTGATGCACGAGCACATCCTCAACGATTGCCGCTGCTGGTGGAACAAGCCGAAGGAGCCGGAGCGGGCCTATCTCGGCACCGGGCCGGTCTCGATCGAGATCGCTCGGCGAATTGCGCATGGACCCGTTCGTCAACCTGCACAATTGCACGCTCGACGACGAGGAGCTGGCGATCGCGGAGCTGAAGCCGGTGGCGGCGCTCGGCGGGCGGACGGTGGTTGATCCGACCTGCCGCGGCATCGGCCGCGATCCGCTGGCGGCTGCAGCGCATATCGCGCGCGACCGGCCTCAACATCGTCATGGGCGGCGGCTTTTATCTGGAGAGCTCGCATCCCGCCAGAGGTGGCGGAGATGAGCGCCGGCGACATCGCCGATCGGATCGTGCGCGAGGCGCTGCGATGGCGTCGACGAAACAGGCGTGCGCATCGGCCTGATTGGCGAGATCGGCGTCTCCGCGGACTTCACCGCCGCCGAGCGGAAAGTCGTTGCGCGGCGCGGCGGCGGCGCAGCGCCGCTGCGGTCTGCCGCTGATGGTCCATCTGCCCGGCTGGTTCCGGCTCGCGCACGAAGTGCTCGACATCGTGGAGGAGGAGGGCGCCGACATCAGCCATACCGTGCTGTGCCACATGAACCCGTCCGGTGAGGATACCGACTATCAGTTCGCGCTGGCGCGGCGTGGGGCGCTGCTCGAATACGATATGATCGGCATGGATTTCTGGTACGCCGACCAGGGCGTGCAATGTCCGTCGGACGACGAGAACGCGCGCGCCATCAAGCGGCTGATCGATGCCGGCTTTGCTGACCGCGTGCTGATGTCGCAGGACGTGTTCCTGAAGATGATGCTGACCCGCTACGGCGGCTTCGGCTACGCCTATATGCAGAAGCATTTCTTCGCGCGCCTGAAGCGCCACGGCTTGAGCGACGAGGACATCGACGTTCTGATGATCGACAATCCGCGCCGCGTCTTCTCGGCGGCGGGGTGAGCGCGTGGTCTATCGCCGAGCGAAAATCGCTTCGATCTCCGCGCGGCTGGGAAAAGCGGAAGCGGCGCCGGGACGCTGCACGGTGAGCGCCGCGGCTGCCGTGGCGGCGGCAAGCGCGGCCGGCGGCGCGAGGCGAGATGATAGAGCGCGCCGACGAGAACGCCCAGCGAAGGTGTCGCCCGCGCCGGTCGTGTCGACGACAGGCGGGGTGAGGGCGGGCGTGTGGATGAGGTCCGTAGCGTCAGCAAACAGCGAGCCGTGCGCGCCGAGGGTCAGCGCGACAGCGCCGGCGCCGGCGCGGCGGAGCGCCTCGACGACGGCCTCAGGCGCGCCCGCGCCTCCGAGGCGCTCGGCCTCGCCCTGGTTGACGATCAGCAAGTCGACCAGCGGCAGCAGCGCCGCGAAACCCGGTTGGATCGGCGAGGGGTTGAACGACCGTGCGCGCACCCACCGCTCGCGCCGACGCCAGGGCCGCCTCGTGTCGCGGCGAGCGAGAGATTGCCCTGCATCATCAGAAGATCGCCGGCGCGAGAGCGCGCTGGCGCACGCGCGCGCGAATGCAGGCGTCAGCGCGGCGGCGGCGGCGACCGTCGAAGCGATGGCGTTCTCGCCGGTCGGCGCTCACGAAGATCAATCGATCGGTCGCTAGCTGCATCGACCCGCACAGAGCCGGTTGTCCAAGCCTTCCGAGGCGAGACGCTGCGCGATCCAATCGCCTTCGGCATCGCCGCCGATAGCGGCGACGAAGCGGACCGATGCGCCGGTCCGGCTCAACACAAACGCCTGATTGGCGCCTTTGCCGCCGAGGTCGCGGCGCGGCGAGCCGACAACGATGGTCTGACCCGGCGTCGGCCAAGCTTCGGTCGCCATGGACTCGTCGATCGTTGCATTGCCTAAAACAAGAAACATCAAAAATCCAGGAGGAGCTTGCCTTTGCCGACCCTATCGCACGAACGAGCAAGCATCATCAAGACTATATTTGGGAAGACACAAGTAATAATTGGTGTGTTGCATTGTCCGCCGTTGCCGGGGTCGCCGCGTTATCGAGATAAGGACTTTCAAACGAGTCGTAGACATCGCTCTTGCGGACGCGAAGCCTATGTGCGCGGCGGCGTCGACGGCCTGATCATCGAGAACCATGGCGACATCCCTTTCCTCAAGCCCGACCGGATCGGCCATGAGACCAGCGCCGCGCTCGCGGTGATCGCCGATCGGGTGCGCCAGCGATGTGGACGTGCCGATCGGCATCAACGTGCTCGCCAACGCCGCCTTGCCTGCGCTCGCCGTCGCCAAGGCCTCCGGCGCGAATTTCGTGCGCGTCAATCAATGGGCGAACGCCTATGTCGCCAACGAGGGCATCGTCGAGGGCGAGGCCGCGGTCGCGCTGCGCTACCGCGCGGCGATCGGCGCCGACGACGTCGCGATCTTCGCCGATGCGCATGTGAAGCACGGCGCCCATGCGATCGTCGCCGACCGCACCATCTCCGAGCTGGTGCGCGATGTCGAGTTCTTCGACGCCGACGCGATCATCTGCACCGGCCAGCGCACCGGCGACGCCGCGGCGCGTCGATGAGATCCGAGACGATGCGGGCGGCGACGAGCCTGCCGCTGCTGGTCGGCAGCGGCGCGACGCCGGACAACATCGGCGACCTGCTGCCGCTGCTCGACGGCGTCATCGTCGCCAGCGCGCTGAAGCAGGACGGCGTCTGGTGGAACCCGGTCGAGGAGGCGCGTGTCGCGGCCTTCATGGACAAGGTGCGCGCAATCCGGCGGGAGGCCGACGGCGTGAGCGCTGCCCCGCTCTCCGAGCGCATCCGCGCCGCCAACCTCGACGTCTGGGACGCGATGCAGGCGCATCGCTTCGTCGCGGAGATCGAAGCGGACCGGCTGAGCGCCGCGGCGTTCAAGGCCTATCTGATCTACGAATGCGACTTCGTCGAAACCGCGATGCTGATCTTCGGCCACATGCTGGTCAAGGCGCCGGCGCTGCCGGAGCGGCGCTGGCTCGCGGGCGTGCTGCAGGCGCTGGCGGTCGATCAGATCGGCTATTTCGAGCACACCTTCGCGGCGCTCGGCGTGACCAGCGAAAATCGCGCGCGAGCCGCTGCCGCCTTCAGTGTCTGCATTTCGCGAGGGCATGCTGAGCATGGCGCGCGACGGCTGCTATCTCGACGGCGTCGCGATCATGCTGGCGGCGGAATGGATGTACGCGACCTGGTGCTCGCGCGCGGCCAAGCGCACAATCAGCGATCCGATCCTCAAGCGCTGGGTGGACCTGCACGCCGAGCCCGCGTTTCTCGCGCAAGCCGATTGGCTGCGTCGGCAGATCGACGCCGCAGACCCCGCTCAAGAACCTGTGCTCAGCCAGCGCTTTCGCCGCGCGCTAGAGCTGGAAATCGCCTTTCACTCCGCGCCATTCGAAGGGACATCGCCATGACCGACATCTACGATCTCGTCATCAAGGGCGGTACGGTCGTCACCGACCGTGAGACGTTTCGCGCCGACGTCGGCGTGATCGGGGAGCGTATCGCCGCCGTCGGGGAATCGCTGAAGGGTCGGGAGACCATCGACGCGGGCGGCCTGCTCGTCATGCCGGGCGGCGTCGACACGCATTGTCATCTGGATCAGGTCCAGCCCGGCATGGGCTACGGCGCCGAGGATTTTGTGACGGGGAGCCGCTCCGCGCTGCTCGGCGGCACGACGAGCGCGATCTCCTTCGTTTCTCAGTTCAAAGGCGAGCCGATCCGCGACGTGCTGGCCGAGACGCTGCGCCGCGGCCGCCGCTCGATCATCGACTACAGCTTTCATCAGATCCTATCCGACCCGACCGACGAGGTGCTGGCCGAACTACCCGCGATCGTCGCCTCGGGAATCCGCAGCTTCAAGGTGTTCATGACCTACGAGGCGTCGCGGCTCGATGACCGGCAATTCCTGCGCGTGCTGGCGGCAGCAAGACGCGAAGGCGCGATGGTCGCCGTGCATTGTGAGAACTACGACGCGATTGGTTGGTTGACTGAACAGCTTCTCGCCGCCGGCCTGACGGCGCCGAAGTATCATGCCTGGTCGCGGCCGAAAGTCGTGGAGCGCGAGGCGACTTACCGCGCCATCGCCTTGGCCGAGCTTGTCGACACGCCGATCCAGGTGTTTCACGTCTCCTGTGCCGAAGTCGCCGAGGAGATCGCGCGCGCGAAGCGGCGCGGGCTGAAAGTGTGGGGCGAGACCTGCCCGCAATATTTCGCGCTGACCGCCGACGACATGGCGCGGCCCGACTTCGAGGGCGCGAAATTCATATGCAGCCCGGCGCCGCGCGACGCTTCCGACCACGAAGGCCTGTGGGAGATGATGCGGCAGGGCGTGATCGACGTCGTCTCCTCCGATCACGCGGCGTCCAACTTCACGGGCGACAATGCGAAGGACCGCAACGGCCGCGACGCGCCTTTTCGCGACATCCCGAACGGCGTACCCGGCGTCGGTTCACGTCTGCCGCTGTTGTTTTCCGAAGGGGTCGTGAAGGGCCGGATCGACCTGCCGACCTTCGTTGCGCTGACCGCGACCAATCCGGCGCGGCTTTACGGGCTCGGCGGCCGCAAAGGCGCGCTGTCGCCCGGCGCCGATGCCGACATCGTCATCTGGGATCCCGCAAAGCGCGTGCGGATCGAAAACGCGCTGCTGGGGCACGCGGTCGACTACACGCCCTACGAAGGCCGCGAGGTGACGGGCTGGCCGGTGATGACGATCCGTCGCGGCGCCGTCGCGATGCGCGAAGGGAAGCTGCTCCTGGAAGAGGGGACCGGGCGCGTTCCTGGCGCGCGGACCTTATGACGATCGCCCAGCCGCTCGGCCGCCTCGCGAACGGCTTCGACGCGGCGCGGGCCCGTCTAGCCTGACGAAAGGCGCGCGAGGCGCCCGCTGATCCGTCACACGCGTTGCGCACAGATTAGCGACCATGTGCGCCCGCATCGCCTCGATTTTTTGACTTTCCTGCTTCTTGACAAGGGCTAACCCTTCCGACAACTTGAAGAATTGCGGCGGGATGGGCAGAACTAATTGTAGAGTTCAGTTCGACGTGAGCTTGTTCTCTCATTGAAATAGCGGCAATATTCCAGTTCGCTAAATACATCCGCAAGCAGTATTTAATGAACCGGTGAATCGGTCTGCGTTGGGGGCGGCGCCTGATGTCGAATATATTCTGGAATGTCACCGCCAACGGGGATTGGGACGTCGCGACCAATTGGCTGCCGGAAACGGTCCCGGGCGTCGGTGACGACGCCGTGCTCGGCGTCACCGGTTTCGCCATCACGCAGAGTTACACGGTGTCGGTCACCGCGTCGATTGACGTAGGCGCGGTCACGATCAGCGACTCCGGCGCGGTGCTTTCGATAGGGACCGGGGTCACCGCCTCCGTCGCCGACGATGTCACAAACGCCGGCGATATCGAGCTGCAAGACGGCCAAGTCACAATTTCCGGCAATCTCACGAACACCAGCGGGTCCTCGGGAACGGCTGTCATCGACGTTGACACCCGCGCTGACGGCAGCTCGCTGAGTGTCACCGGGACCTTCGACAATACCTCCCGCTTCAGCGTCGGCAACGGCGGCCTCACCGCGCAGACGCTGATATCGGTCGGCGCGCTGCAAAACACCGGCTCGATCACCCTGTCGGGCAACAATAGCCTAGGCAATACCGAGCGGGCGGTTCTCGACGTTCTCTCCGCGGCGCCGACCACCTGGACGGGGTCGATAGCGCTCTATGGCCAGTCGCTGCTTGAATTCAGCAGCGGCTCGATCGGCGCGATCGCGGATGATGCGGAGATCTATCTCGGCAGCGCAGACGGATACATTTCCGACGCCGGCGGCGCGGACGATTCCGCGATTTCCGGGCTCACCAGCAACGCCGGCGATTTCGAGTTGCAGGATGGCGCGTCGGTCGCGCTTTCAGGCGGCCTGACCAACACCGGCACGGTCTACCTAGACACAAATACGGACTACGGCCTCGATCCCAACGGCGGCAGCACGCTGAACATTACCGGCGCGCTGACCAACGACGACAAACTCGTTGTCGGCAACAGCGGTATGACCGCCAACGCGCTGGTGACGGCGGCCTCGCTCGTCAACACGGGCTCGATCTCGCTCGTCGGCAATGTGACCAAAGGCATCGAGGCTACCCTCGACATCGCAGCCGCGGCGCCGACGACGCTGACCGGGTTTTACGATCTCGGCGGCCGCGACAGCCACGGCGGCGATTCGCTGCTCGAATTCGGCTCGGGTAAGATCCTCTCGATCGCCGCGAACGCGGAGCTCTATCTCGCCAATCCCACCAGCTTTGTCGCCGACGCGGACGACACGAGCCACGACTCGGCCTTGATCAACCTCGCCAGCAACGCCGGCGACCTCGAACTGCAGGATGCCGCGGCGCCGGTGAAGTTGTCGGGCGGCCTGACAAACACCGGCACGATCGATCTGGACACCAACACCGACTACGGGCTCGATCCCAATGGCGGCAGTAGTCTGACGATCAACGGCGCGCTGATCAACACAGGCCAAGTCAACACCAACAACGGCGCGCTGAACATCGGCAACCCCGCTCTCGGCGCCGCCACTACGGTGACCGCGCAATCGATCGACAACACCGGTTCGATTCGGATCGTCGGCAACATCTCGAAGGACGTTCAAGCGACGCTGGACATTACCGGCGCCGCGCCGACGACGCTGACCGGCTTCTACGATCTCGGCGGCCGCGACAATCACAGCGGCGATTCACTGCTGGAATTCGGCTCCGGCCAGATTTCCTCGATCGCGGCCGGGGCGACGCTCTATCTCGCCAATCCCACCAGTTTCGTTGCCGATGCCGACGATCTGACCCACGATTCCGCCCTCAAAGGATTGACCAGTATTGCGGGCGATCTCGACTTGGAGGACGCGGCCGCGCCGCTGACGATCACCGGCGATCTCGTCAACACGTCCACTGGGAATATCAATCTCGACACCAACGGCGATTACGGCCTCGACCCCAACGGCGGCAGCGAGCTGACCGTCGACGGGACCCTCACCAACGACGACACGGTGTATATCGGTAACGGCGGCCTGGGCGCGGAATCGCTGATGACCGTGGGGGCGCTGGTCAACACGGGAACGATCACGCTGTACGGCGGCAAGGCCGAAGCCGTGATGAACGTGTTGTCGGCGGCGCCGACCACCTGGACCGGCACACTCAACCTCAACGTCGGCACGGTGCTGAACGATCCTTCCGGTCCCGCGGAGATTCTGTTCGCCAGCGGCTCGATTCAGACCATCGCCACGAGTGCGACCATATCTGTTTGGGGGCAGGCGTATGTCGCCGACGCCGCCACGCCGAATACCAACTCGGCGCTGGACGACCTGGCCTCGATTGCCGGCACGCTCTCGATCGACTTCGGCGCCAGCGTCAGCATCTCCGGCGATCTCGACGTCACCGGTTTTCTTGGCGTCGACGAGCATCAGTTCGACGGCTTCAACAATTCCGGCGGCAGCTCGCTGAAAGTTGCAGGCACGCTGACCAACAGCGCGACTGTCACCCTCGGCAACGGCGTCTTGTCCGGTCCGGCGGTGCTGACCGTCGGCGCGCTGGACAATACCAGCGCCGGCACGATCAACATCGAGACCTCCAGCAACTACAGCGCGACTTTCACCGTCGAGTCCGCCGCGCCGAGCGTCTGGGTGGGCGCGTTGAACGTCTCCGGCGAAGGCTCGATGATCTTTTCGAGCGGGTCGATTCATAGCATCGCCGATGATGCGTCGATCACGTTGGAAACGTCGGCCGGATTCATCGCCGACGCCGACGACACGACTGCGAATGGCGCGCTCTCCGGTCTGCAATCCATCGCCGGCTCGCTCTCGATCGGCTACGGCGCCAAGGTCACGACCAACGGCGACCTCGACAACTCCGGCACGCTTGGGATCGACGATCGCAACGGCTCCGGCAAGAGCACGCTGACGGTTCAGGGCACGCTGACCAACAGCTTGAACCTCAACGTCGGCAGCTACGACACCGAAGGCGACGCGACCCTCGATGTCGAAAATCTCGACAACACGGCGACGGGGACGATCAGCCTCAAGGGCGGCGTCGGCGCGGCGACGATCAATGTGGCGGCGGCCGCGCCGACGGTGTGGAACGGAACGTTGAATGTCGACGTCGGCACCGTGCTCGGCAACCCGAGCGGCCCGGCGTCGCTGGTGTACGGCGGCGGCTCGATCCAGAGCATTGCGGCGAACGCCCAGATCGCCCTGTTCGCCGCCGACGCTTACGTCGCCGACGCCGACGACCTCAACAGCAACTCCGCTTTGAGCGGCCTCAACTCGGTTGCCGGTTCATTTTATCTCGACTTCGGCGCCTCGGCTTCGTTGACCGGCGATCTCGACAATTCCGGGACGATGGGCGTCGACAATCAGGTGTTCGACGGCTTCGACAATTCCGGCGGCAGCACGCTGCATATCGCGGGAACGTTTACCAACAGCGGCTTCATCAACGTCGGCAATTACATCGACACGGCGACGACGATCTTCACGGCGGCGGAGTGGGACAACCAAAAAGGCGCGACCGCCAACATCAACGGAAGCGCGACAGCGCAGGCCGACGTCACCATCACGGGCGCGTTGGACAACGCCGGCGCCTTCAACCCCGGCGACGGCTACAACATCATCGTCGGCTCGGTTGACAACACAGGGACGATGGACCTCACCGGCCGCGTCGGCGAGGTCAACAATTTCCAGTCGCTCGGCGCCACCAGCAACGACGACGAAATGACGATCGCCGCCTACAACGTGTTCGGCTCGGAAGGGGCGTTCACGGATGCGGGCGACGCTCAAGCTAGGCGGCTCGCTCGACGCCGACGACGGCGTGCATGTCACGTCGACCGGCAAGCTGACGATGCAGGGCGGCGACATCATTGCGCCCGCTTCCGCCGGACGTGACGCTCGACGCCGGCGCGACCGCGTCCGGCTATGGAATTGTTGGTCCTGCGATCGCCAACGACGGCGCGATCACCGCGAGCGGCGGGTTGCTCACGCTGTCGGGGCCGATGACCGGCGCCGGCTCGCTCGGCTATCGCGAACGGCTCGGAATTGGAGCTCGGCGGCGCGACGGCCGAGGCCGTCAATTTCGACGACCATGTCGGAACGCTGAAGCTCGATCAACCCGAGAGCTTTACGCGGGTCGATCTCCGGGCTCGCCAAAGACGACGTGATCGACCTCGCGGGCGTGCAGGCGACGAGCGCGGTGGTCATCGGCTCGACGCTGACGGTGACGGCGGGCGCGCAGACCTACAGCTATCAGGTCTCGGGGCCTGGGCTCGCGACCAATACGTTCGCGATCGAGGACGATCAGCACGGCGGCACGAATCTGGTGCTGGGGCCGCCGGGGCCGACGATTTCGGGGCCGACGTCGCAGACGGCGTTTCTGGGGTATCCGACGGTTCTCGGGCCGCTGACGATCGCCGATACCGGCGCCGGCAACGGATCGTTGACGGTGACGATTACGGCGCAGTCAGGGACGCTCGCTGGGGCGGCGGCAGGCGCGGGACGCTGACTGGAAGCGGGGGCAACAAGCTTGACGCTGACTGGCGATCTCGCGGACATCAACACGATGTTGGCGCAGCCATCGATTACAGCGGTGGCGCCGCCGGGGCGTCCGGACAACGTAACAAGTTGCGGTGACCGACGCCGACAACGCGACAGCGGCGTAGACGATCGCGGTGACGACGCGAAACAGTGCCGTTCACGCAACCAGCGCTGAACGTCCGCGCAGTTAATCCACTATTTATCCTCGGAACACCGACAGCGATATCCGGCGATCAGCGTGTCCGATCCTTATGCCGATACTACCGGCGCAAGACCTCTCCGCATGTCTGACCAACGAAGGGACGCTCAATGCGCCGGCGCCAGGGCGGACAGGTCAAGCGGCCAAGGAACTCAATGGTAATGGCCTGATTCGTTTCGGCGAGCGGCAAGTAACGATGCAATTAATGCGCGATAGGATGACATCAATAATTTGAATTCTCCATCCGAGAATCTTACGTACCAATGAATAGCTGCTGCCGAAATGGTCTCGGCAGCATTAATTGCGCTTACACTTGCGGGCGCTGTGATCAACGCCGCCTTAAGCGCAGCGTTTTCATCGTATTTGTCTCAGGGACAAACCATAAGACAGGCCCAATTTGATGCAAGCTTGAGCAAACACATACTGGCGCTGGAGCAGAGCGATCAAAACTTAACGACAGCGAATATAGCGCTCCAAAATGCTGTAGTGGTCGCATTAAAAAGACCGACCATTCCTCCTCCTTCAAAATCGCCAGGTGGAACGGGTCCACACCTGCACATTCTTACGTCAAGCGGAACGGTGTACCAGTTTGACGCTTCGGGTGAATTCGTTTTAGCCAAATCCACAGACACGGGGAGACTCGTTTCAAGTACAAATTCGCGCGCAATCTTCGGATAGTCAATCGACGAGCGAGATTACGCAGGTCGCGATGGCTGTCGGAAACGACCGGGTCACCTTGGCTGTCGGGCGATCGGCAACGGTGTGGATAGACGGCGTGCTGTAAATCTCAACCCTGCAACTCCGACTTTGCTCGCCGGAGGGACAGATTACCCAATCGGGACCGGCAACGTATGTCGTCAAATGGAACACCGGCGAGAGCCTCACCGTGGTCAACGATGGGGCGTACTTGGACGTAAGCGTGGACGTCAGCGCTGCGATTCGAGCCTTGTGCAAGGTCTGATCGGGTCGGACGAGGGCCAAGCCGACGATTTCATGCTTCCAGACGGAACAGTTCTACAGCAACCTCTGACGAGCGACCAACTCTATGCCACCTTCGCTAACGCTTGGCGGGTGAATTCCGATGACGTCTTTATTTGATTATGGCCAAGGTCAAGCCCGAGCACTTTCACGGATCCGAATTTCCCCGAGATACCGATCACTCTGGCAGATCTTCCGGCAAATAGTCGTAGCGATAGCGGCGCAAGCGGTGGCGGCGTCGGGCGTCACAGATCCTGGCGCCGCGGCTGCGACAGCGTTCGACTATATTGCTGGCGGCGGCAAGCCAAGTGTGATTGCGGCCGACAAAGATTTCTTTCAGGGCGCAAGTACATCGCCGGCCTCGGTCACGGAAAGCGTCGGCCGTCAGAAGGGACGGCGCGCTCGGCGTCTTCGCCCCTGTATCCGCCGTCCAGGAGTCGCAGTCCGGCGCAACAGACGTCAGCTTCGACGTTTATCTCACTGCCCCGGAGACGACGCGACGACGTCGACTATGCCGTCGTCGATACGGGCGACGACGATTTCACGCCGCGACATTTGGCGGGATCTCTGCCGACCGGATCGATCACCATTGCCGCCGGGCAAACCGCAGGGACGATCACGATCGCGGTCCCGCAAGGCGCGCTCGGGACGAGCCCGAGCAAGGACGTGCGACTTGAACATCAGCTCGCCCGGCGAGAGTGCCAGTGTTTGCGCCTACCGCCGTGGAGGCGGTCACCGCTGCGACCGCGACCGCGCCGATCGTCTGCGGTCCGGCGAAAGCCGTCCCCGAACTCGAATATCTCGGCAGCGTCGGAACGTTCACTGGCAGCGGCGACGATTACACGTTGAACCTCGGCGACATTCAATTCTGGTCAACCACTTCCCGCGCTGCAATTCGCGATCGCCAACGCGCAACTCCGCTCCCGGCGACTCGCTGACCGGCTCATTCACCTGGCAGACTGTCGCCGGCTACGAAAACTACCGTCGACGGCGACGACAAGTCCGGCGCGAGCTGACGTCGCCGATTGGCGCCGGCTTCGAGCGACCAGGCGCTGACGGTCACGACGGTCCAAAACAAGTTCGGCGCGCAGGACGACGTCATCACCTTCACGCCCGTCGACACCAACGCCAGCGGCTATTCCGAGCAGCTTTCGCCGATCACGCTGACGATCACCGACACGCTCGAAGTTCCCAGCGCGATCTACAGCCAGGCCTTCGGCGACGTGCACATCGACACCTACACCGGCGTCACCTACAATTTCCAGGCGGCCGGCGAGTTCACGCTGGCGAAATCGAACCTCGCCGACGACTCGTTCGACATTCAGATCCGGTTGCAGCCCTACACCACGTCTTCATCCGTCACCTACATCACTCAGGCGGCGATATCGCTGGGCGCCGACGACATCACGTTCGACACCGGCGGCGGATTGCAACCGATCACGGTGCGCGACAACGGCGCGCTGACGACGCTCAGCATGAGCGATCCGACGCTGACGCTCGCCGGCGGAACGATCACCGAAATTTCGCCCGCCATGTACAAGGTGGTCTGGAATACCGGCGAGACGATGACCGTCACCGAGGGCGAGAGCCTCCTGACCAACGGCAGCCGTTATCTCAACATCAGCGATTCGGCGCCCAATATTCCGCGGCTCCGTCATCGGCCTGCAGACGGGCGACGATCTGCCGTCGACCACCTGCGATCTCTATGGCGAATACGCCGACGAATGGCGCGTCACGCAGGCGAGCTCGCTGTTCTACTACACGGGCGATCAAACAACCGCGACCTTCACGGTTCCCGGCTTCCCGACCAACCAGATCAGCCTGGCCGATATTCCCGCGAGCGTGCTGGCGCAGGCGCAAGCGGCCGTTGCGGCGGCTGGCATCACGGATCCCGACGCTCGCAGCAGCAGGCCGAACTCGACTATCTCGCCACCGGCAGCATCGAGATCCGTGGACGCGAGCGCCAACGTCAATCAGCAGGTCACCGACACCCGGCGGCCGAGCATCACGCAGTGCACGACCCCGGCGACCGCGATCGGCGTGATGGCGGACGCGGCCGAGGTGAAGGAGGCCGAGAGCGGCCCGACCGAACTCACTTTCACCGCCTATCTCACCGGCGTCGCGGACGACGACACGACGGTCGACTACACCGTCACCGAGCCCGACGCCGCCGATCTTCGGCGGTGCAGGCGCCGTCGGGCAGCGTCGTCATCGCCGCGGGTCAGAGCCAAGCGCAGTTCACCGTCGACGTGCCGCAAGGCGCGCTCGGCTCGACGCCGTTCGAAGAAGTCGCAGGTGCAAGTCTCCTCGCCCGACGACGCGGTGACCGATCTTCGCGCCGACCGCATCGACCCAGGTCGACAACAATCAGGCCGTAGCGGGCGCGCCGGCGCAGGCCGCGCTCGCCTATCTCGGCAACGACGGCACGTTCACTTTCGACGCGGCCACCAACACCTACACGCTCGAATCTCGGCGGCGTCACGCAAGGCGCGGCGATCGTTGCCGCGGAGTTCGCGGTGGTCAACGCGGCCACGGGCGCGGCCGACAATCTGTCGGGCACGTTCAGCGCCCCAACCGGCGAAGGTTTCGTCGTCACCGGCGACAATCTGCCGTCGCCGCTGACGCCGGGCGAGGCCTACGAGGGCCTCTACACCTCGGTCGAACACCGCCGATCTCGGCGTCAATACGATGTCGCTGACGTTCGACCCGACGGACGTGAACGGCACCGGCTATTCCGCCGCCCTGGCGCCGATCACGCTCGACATCGTCGACACCGTCGTGCCCGGCGGCGAAGCCGCAGATCAACACGCCGACAACCATCATCTTCCCCGCCGTGCATGTCGGCGCGACGGAGAGCCAGCACGTCAGCGTCTCCAACACGGCCGCGACCGGCGCGCGCCAACCTCGATGTTTCGTTGTCAGCCAGCGGCTCGGCGACGGCGAGCGGAACAGATCACGGATCTCGCGCCGGGCGCGACCGACGCCAGCGATCTGACGGTCGGGCTCGAACACCAGCACGGCCGGCGCGCTGAGCGGCTCGGTGACGGAGACGTTCACCTCCGACGGCGGCGGCGGGAACACGTCGCCGATCGCTGAGGAATCGCCCTATATCGATATCTTCGGCTCGGTCTATCGTCTGGCCGACCCCTCCGTCAGCCCCAGCGCTCTGACCGTTCACGTCGGCGATTCCGGCTCGCAAACCCTCACCATCACCAACCTCGACGTCGACGACGGCTATTCCGAAAACCTGATCGCGACCGTCGTCGGCACGACTGGCGCGGTGACGGTGAGCCAGGCGACGACCGGCGACATCAAGCCGCTGGACGACGCCACGATCGGGGTCAATTTCTCAACAAGCACGCCAGGTCAGATCGGCTCTGTCACGCTCGATCTCAAATCGGACGGCGCGGGCATCGACGGCCTCGGCATGACCGATCTCGGCGACGTGACCATCCCGATCGTCGTGACCTCGGGCAACGATTCCCGCCGCCGCGCAGTTCGAGGAGCTTTCCGGCGGCGGGACGTTCACGCAGAAAGGCGCCGCCTACACACTCAATCTCGGCGCGATCAGCTCGCCGGCCACGGTCTCGCTCGGCGTGCTCAATAGCGCTTCAGCGCCGGCGAACGGGCTGTCAGGAAGCTTCACGATTTCGGGCGATGACGATGAGTTCGTCAACTCCGGTTTCGCCGCCTTCTCCAATGTCGCATCAGGCCAGGCCGACACGGCCCCGACGGTCACGCTCAACACCTCAACACTGGGTACGTTCAGCGAGACGATCACGCTCAACCCGACCGACGCCGCGACCGACGACGCGCTCCCGGTCGAGACCTTGACCATCACCGGCACGGTCGCCACGGCGACAGCCGCTGTGCCGACCATCACAGCGCCTTCCACCCTTGCGCTCACTGCGGGCGCGGCCGGCGCGGTAGCGGGGGTCAGCGTTGATGACTCGAACGTCGGCGTCAACCTGAGTGTCACGCTTTCTGACGCGGCGGGGTTGCTTTCAGCGAACACGAGCGGATCGGGCGGCGGCGGGACGATCACCGGCGCTGGCACGACGAGCCTGACCATCACAGGCTCGCTGGCTCAAGTCGACGCCGACCTCAGCGACGCTCTCCGATACCGAAAGCGCCGCGGGGAACCGACACCATACAAATAAACGCCGACGACAGCCTCGGCGGCAAGGCGACCCCGGCCTCGATCGCGGTCACCACGACTTCGGCCGTTGCCCAGACCGTCGCGATCAACCCGGTCGACGGCGACAACGTGATCAACAACGCCGAGGCGCACGCCGCCGGCGGCGTGGCGCTGAGTGGAGCGGTCAGCGGCGCGGCGCCCAACTCTACGTTCAATGTCTCGGTCGTCGACGGTTCGTTCTCGAAAAGCTACACGGCGACGGTCAACTCGGCGGGAACGGGTTGGACCGCGACGATCCCTGAAATCGACGCGGTCACGCTGCCGAACGGATCAGCGACGGTCACCGCAAGCCTGAGTTCGTCAATCACGGCCTCCGAGGCCGTCACGGTCGCCGAGACTTTGCCGACGGTGACGTTTGCGCCGGTGAACGGCAACAACGTGATCACTGGCGCGCAGGCCCAAGCCACCGGCGGCGTGCAACTCGGCGGCTCGGTCAGCGGCCTCGCGCGCCGGCGCGACCTTCTCGGTGTCGCTCGTCCAAACAGATCCGTTCTCCGCAACCTACACTGCGACGGTCAACGCGGCCGGGACGGGTTGGACGGCGACGATCCCGGAGAGCGACGCCGTCAAGCTGACGAACGGATCGGCGACGCTCAGTGCGCAGGTCACCGACGCCTACGGCAACATCTCGGCGCTGACGACCGACACCCTCACGATCTCGGAGCCGCCGCCGACTGTGACGATCGCAGTCGTTGCCGGCGACAATGTGCTCAACAACGCCGAAGCCCATGCGTCTTCAGGCGTGGCGCTGAGCGGAACGGTCTCCGGCCTCGCCGCCGGGGCGACATTCTTGGTTACGGTGACCGACGGCAGCTTCGACAAGACCTATACCGCGACAGTGAATTCGGCCGCCACCGGTTGGACGGCGACCCTGCCTGAGGCGGATGCGATCACCCTCGCCAACGGGACCGCGACGGTGACGGCGCAGGTCACCAACACGTTGGGCGTCTCCTCGACGATCGCCAGCGAAACCTTCACCGTCAGCATCGCCCTGCCGCCAGCCCCGATGATTACCAGCCCGGCTAACGGATCGCAGACGTCGAACGTTGATCCGGCGATTGTGGGAAGCGGAGTGGCCGGCGACACCGTGACAGTGTCGATTGATGGCTCGGTGGCGGGAACAGCTACCGTCGCAGCCAACGGCTCATGGTCATTCACGCCCAAGGCGCCGCTCGCCACGGGAAATCACAGCGTCGTCGCCACGCAGACCGACGCTTACGGAAATGTCTCCCCGGTTTCCGCAACAGACAACTTCGCGATCGCCAAGTCGGGAAGCGGAAACGGCGACGTGCATATGTTGACCTACGACGGTCTGCACTATGACTTCCAGGCGGACGGGACTTATATCCTCACCCGCTCGACGGTTGTCGGCGACAATTTCGAGATACAGATCGAGACCGCGCCTTTCGCTGACAACAACGCGACGAGCCTGATCACTGCGATCGCCGCGCAGGTGGGGTCCGATGTCATCGCTTTCGACGCGGCGGCGACCAATCCGCTGCTCGTCAACGGCGTCGCCGACACGACGCTCACTTCCCCGGGACAGGCGCAGACATTTGCCGACGGTACGGTGACCGAAGTCTCCCCCTCGCTTTATCAGGTGAATTGGAACAGCGGCGAGACGCTGACGGTCGACGACGCCGGCACATTTTTCAACGTCAGCACAACGCTCGGGCCTTCCGACGGGCCAGGCTCGGTGCAAGGGTTGTTGGGATCCGACACCGGGCAGGCCAACGACATCGAATTGCCAGACGGAACTGTGTTGTCTTCGCTCAACATTCAACAATTGCTTGGCGAGTTTGCGCAAGGTTGGAGCGTCGCCCCCGACGACTCGCTATTTGGATCGATAACGCCGCCGCAAGGCGGGCTCAAAATAATGAGCGGACAGATCGTCAGCATTGGAGACGCGTCGAGCTACGCAGTGGTGTTCAAGGACGTCGCCGGCCCTGGTTCGTCAGCGCCCTCTCAGTTGCTCCTCACGGCGGCGCAGGATTTCGCAGGGACGATCGCGGGCATGGACTCCAACGACTCCGTCGATCTGTTCAACTTTAATTGGTCAGATACATCGATCACCGCCGTCAAGGGGACCGGCGCGGCGGGAACCTACACAGATGTCACGATCACCGACGCCGATCCCGCCAACGCGCAACCGCTATCCGCAACTCTGCAATTGTTGAACCAATATGCGAACCAATATGGCGTGAGTTCGCGCGATTATTCTCTGGGACCGGATCGCTTGTCCAGCGGCGGCACGCTGTTCCATCTCGGCGGCGCTCACGCGGGTGGCGGATCTTAGGCCTTGGCCGCCTTCAGATAGGATGTCCAATCGGTCGCCACGCGCGGCCGTCATCCTGCAACAGCTTGTCAGCTGCGGCGGGACCATCGCTCCCGGCGGCATAGTTCGGGAAATCCGAGGGTTGTTCGGCGCCCCAGGCATCCAGCACCGGCTGAACGATCTGCCAACCGGTCTCGACCATGTCGGCGCGTTGGAACAGGCTGGCGTCGCCGATCATACAATCATAGATCAGTGTCTCGTAGCCGACATTGGGGAGTGGTGGAAACCAATCCTTGTAGGCGAAGCTGGTCTTCACCGGCGCCAGCGACAGCGCCTGTCCCGGACGCTTGACCTGAAACTGCAGCGACAGGCCGTCTTCGGGTTGGATTTGCAGCACGAGCCAATTCGGCGCCATCTCCCCGAGATCGGCGCCGCGGAAAATCGACAGTGGGGCGCGCCGGAGGCAGATGGCGATTTCGGTCCAGCGCTGCGACATGGCTTTGCCGGTGCGCAGATAGAAGGGAACGCCAGCCCAGCGCCAAGTATCGACTTCAACCTTCAGCGCCGCATAGGTCTCGATGGGCGAGTTGGCGGCGACGTTCGGCTCGCGCCGATAATCCTCGACCGGTTTTCCCAGCACCGTCCCATGGCCGTACTGACCTCGCACTGCATTTGCTATGTCGACGGGTGGAATCGCCTTCAAAACGTCGGCCTTGCGATTGCGGACGGCATCGCTGTCAAAGCCGGTCGGCGGCTCCATCGCGATCATGCTCAACAGCTGAAACAGATGGTTGGGCACCATGTCGCGTAGCGCGCCGGTCTGCTCATAGAACCGGCCGCGAGCTTCAACCCCGACCGTCTCGGCGACGGTAATCTGCACATGATCGATGTGGTCGCGGTTCCATATCGGCTCGAAGAACCCATTAGCGAAACGAACCGCCATAATGCTCTGAACCGTCTCTTTCCCGAGAAAATGATCAATCCGATAGATCTGGTCTTCGCCGAGAACCTTTAGGAGACGCGCGTTGAGCGCCTTGGCGGAATCAAGGCTGTGTCCAAACGGCTTCTCAACAATGATGCGTCGCCAGCGCTTGCCATCCTGCTGGTCGGCGTGTCCGGTCGTCGCGATCATTTCCGCAACCGTGCCAAAGAAGCGATCCGCGACGGCGAGGTAGAACAGGACATTGCCGCCGGTCCGCTGCGTTTTTTCGGTTTCGTCAAGCAACGCGCCAAGTCGCGCATAAGTGTCTTTGGTCTCGAAATCCCCCTTCAGATAAGTGGCGCGCCCGAGCAGTCGATCCCAAACTTTTTGCTGCACGTCGTCTATCTGTACCTCGCTCCCTCCTGAGGCGGAGCTTTTCATCATGTCGTCGAGCCGCTTCCTCCACTCCTCCGTCGATATGTCGGCGATGTCGACGCCAATCAGCGCAAAGTCTTCGGGAAGGAGTTGGCTCGTCGAGAGATTGTAAAGCGCGGGGATCACCAGCCGCTTCGTCAGGTCGCCTGCGGCCCCGAAGATGACGATCGCGCAAGGGCCGGCCGGCTTCGCCTTCGGCGCCGATTCGAGGGGAGCGGCGAATTGGTCAACTTAGGCTCCTTCAGCTTGCCTGTTTAGCGATCTGTTCACGAACAATCGCGATCCCGGGCTTGGGCAAAACCCGCTTTCGTCACCAACCCCTGCAGCGGCGCCAGAGGCGCCGAAGCTTGGTTGTGACAGATGCTGCGATCAAGGCCGCTGGCGGCAACCCTATTTCGCGGCAGGCTTCTCCTCGTGGCCGCCGAACTCATAGCGCAGCGCGGACAGCAGCTTGTCCTCATATTCCGACTCGCCGCGCGAATTGAAGCGCGAGAACAGCGCCGTTGCGATGACCGGCGCCGGCACACCCTCGTCAATCGCCGCCTGCAGCGTCCAGCGACCTTCGCCGGAATCCGACACTCGGCCGGAGAACTTTGCGAGATCCGGGCTCTTGCGGAGCGCGCTGGCGGTCAGGTCGAGCAACCAGGAGCTGACGACACTGCCGCGCCGCCAAACCTCCGCGATCGCCGCCATATCGAAATCGTACTTGTAGAGTTCTGGCTGGCGTAACGGCGTCGTCTCGGCGTCGATAACACCCGCTGTCTTCCCGATGTTCGCCTTCTGCAGGATGCCAAACCCCTCGGCCAAGGCGGCCATCAGTCCGTATTCGACGCCATTGTGCACCATCTTCACGAAGTGCCCCGCGCCATTGGGACCGCAATGCAGATATCCCTGTTCGGCTTGCGCCGGCTCGCCTGAGGCGCCGGGCGTGCGCGGCGCGGTCTCAACTCCCGGCGCGAGCGAGCTGAAGATCGGGTCCAAATGTTTGACGATCTCAGGCTCGCCTCCGATCATGTGGCAGTAGCCGCGCTCCAGCCCCCAAACGCCGCCGCTGACGCCGACATCGACATAGTGCACGCCCTTTTCCCGCAGCGTCCCGGCCCGGCGCAGATCGTCGTGGTAATAGGAATTGCCGCCGTCGATGACAATGTCCCCTGGTTTGAGATGCGCCATCAGCGACGTCAGCACCGGATCGACGACCGCCGCCGGCAGCATCATCCAAATAGCGCGCGGCGCGGCCAGGCCGCCGACGAAGGCTTCGAGCGTGGTCGAGCCCTTGGCCCCTATGGCCTGCAGCGCCTCAACTTCATTCGCATGATCGCTGTAAACATGCAGTTCATGGCCGGCTTTGACCAATCGCCGGACCATATTGGCGCCCATCCGCCCAAGCCCTATCATGCCAAGTTGCATCTGGAGTCTCCGTGATGATCGCCATGCCAACGACCGAGGTGTCGGCTCGCCGCCGCGACTGAGTTAAGCAAAAGCCGCGAAGTCTCGCAAACCTACGGGAGGCTTATGACATTTATTCCCGTCAGTGACGCCCCCGAACGTTCGCGGCGTCGAAATCCGCGGCTGCGGGGCTGAGTGCCGTTGTCTCGATAGAGGATCTTGGCGAAATGTGCCGCTCGTCCGGCGCGCGAGGTCTAGACCCATTGCAATCGGGTCGACGCGCAGGTGTAGCCGCGATCTCTAGATCGCGGTCGTTGTGAGATCGCGGCTCTCCAAATCAAGAGCCGATCTCGCGGAGACCGCGATCTGGAGATCGCGGGTACCGGCGCGGCGTCGATATCAAATTCGAGTGATGCCGATAGGTCGAAACAGCGCAGATCCTCGCCGGACGCCGGATCAGCTTTGCGAGGGCGTGAAGCTCGCAACGAGTTCATGCGCGCCTGCGGGATAGGTTAGCGTCACATGCGTCACCGGCTGCTCCCTCATCCAAGTTCGGCGCTCGACGACCAGACAAGGCGCCGCTTCGGCGATGCGCAGGCTCGCGGCAATCTCTCGATCCGCAGCGACGGCGCGAATGCGGTGCTCGGCCGAGGTCCACGGCGATTTCGCGATCAACCAGGGCCCGGGCGAGATCGCTTCAAATAACTCGTCGCCGGCTTCGGGAACGGCGGCCAAGGAGATAAGCCGGTCTTCGTGACAGAACGGCCGCCCGGCAGCGTCATGCCGGCAGACCACGGAAAGCACCGGCGCGCCGGCGGTCAGGTTAAGACGATCGCGGTCGGCGCGTGTCGCGCGACGTTGGCTGCGTTCGAGCACGGTGAACGCGTAGGGCAGGCCGAGCGCGGCGACTTCGGCGGCGACGTCGCGGATTTCCAGCAGCGCCGATTGGCTGAGCGGCTGAGCGACGAAGCTGCCCGCCTTGCGCCGCCGCTCGATCAGGTCCGGCGCGCATGAGTTGTGTCAGCGCCTTGCTCACGGTCATGCGCGAGCAGTCGTATTGCTCGGTCAATTCGTGCTCGTAGGGGATGCGATGCCCGGGCTGCCATTCGCCGGAGAGGATGCGTCCCTCGATGTCCGCGAGGATCTGCGCGTGCAGCGAAGGAGGTGAAGGCGAGCTTTCGTCGGCGGCCTGGACCATCGTCTCTCCCTGCAATCCACGCTCGGCGAGGCGGCGCAGAACGGCGGCAAAGCGTGTGGCAATGCGCTCGCGACTTATATGCCGGCCTTCGCTCACGACCTTGCGCCCGCCGCTCCAAACAGCGTCGACGAGACCCCGTGCGCCGCCAAAAATCCAGGTGTCGAGAACGGCGTCGTCCGTCGCGCCCCGCGAGCAGCGGCGAGGCGGCATCGAGCGAAACGATGTCGGCCAAGGCGCCTGGCTTGAGAGAGCCTGATGCGCGACCGAGCGCCTGCGCTCCGCCGATCGCCGCGGCGTCAAACAGGGCTCGGCCCGTCGAGCCGCCCGCTGTGGCCAGGACGTTTCGCGTGCGTGTGGAGAGACGTTGCGCGTATTCGAGCATCCGCAGTTCATCGGCGAGGCCGATCTCGACATTCGAGTTGGCGCCGACGCCGAACCGTCCGCCCGCGTCGAGGAACGCGCGCGTGGGAAACACGCCGTCGCCGAGGTTGGCCTCGGTGATCGGGCAGAGGCCGGCGACGGCGCCTGAGCGCGCAAGCGATAGCGTTTCGCTGCTGGTCCATATGGGTCGCGTGAATGAGGCACCAGCGCTCGTCGACGTCCGCGTGATCAAGCAGCCAGCGCACCGGCCGCGCGCCCGACCACGCGAGGCAGGCCTCGACCTCGGCTTGACTGCTCGGCGACGTGGATGTGAATGGGCGCCGCCGTCGGCGAGCGCTGTGACGGCGGCGAGTTCTTCCGGCGTCGCCGCGCGAAGCGAGTGCGGCGCGACGCCGACGACGGCTCGTTTCGCCGATAGCCTCGCGGCATCGCCCGACAAGACGAGCGTAGCTGATCGCGGATCGTTGATGAACCGCCGCTGCTCCGGCCGCGGCGGCGCGCCGCCGAAATTCGAGCGGGCGTAGAACACCGGCAACAGCGTGAGACCGATGCCGGTCTCCTCGGCCGCGCGCGCGATCCGCAGCGCCATCTCCGCGACGTCGGCGTAGGGCGCGCCGTTCTCGGCGTGGTGCAGGTAGTGGAACTCCGCGACCGCGCCGAAGCCCGCCTCCAGCATCTCGACATAAGCCTGAGCGGCGATCGCCTCGACGTCGTCGGGAGTCATCGCCAGCGCGAGGCGGTACATCGTCTCGCGCCAGGTCCAGAAACGTGTCGGCCGACGCGCCGCGCCGCTCCGCGAGCCCCGCCATCGCGCGCTGGAAGGCGTGAGAATGCAGGTTGCCGATCGCCGGCAGGCCGATCGCCGCAGCGCTCGTCGCCGGGCGCGGCGGCGCGCCGCGGTCAGCGCAGCGATCCGCGCGCCTCGGTGATCGCCACGCGGACGTCGGAGCGCCAACCCTCCGGCGTGAGCGCCCGCTCGAAATGCAAGGTCGGCATGCGCTCTCCCGCGCGCTTGACAATGAATATGTCTATACATTAAATCGCGGCCAAAGCCAAGAGGCGGAGGCTCGCATGTCCAGTGAACCGGAGGCGGAAGCGACGACGGTCTGGCGCAATGCCCGCCTCGCGACGCTCGCGCCGGCGCGCCGGGCCTTGGGCGTCATCGAACGCGGCGCCATCGTCGCGCGCGGCGAGCGCATCGTCTTCGTCGGCGCCGGACGCGGACGCGCCGGCCGCTCGACGCGGACAAGGTCGTCGACTGCGAAGGCCGCTGGATCACGCCCGGCGCTGATCGACTGCCACACCCATCTCGTCTACGCCGGCAACCGCGCGCGCGAGTTCGAGATGCGGCTCGAAGGCGCGAGCTACGAGGAGATCGCGCGCGCCGGCGGCGGCATCGTCTCGACCGTGCGCGCGACGCGCGCGGCGAGCGACGACGAACTCGTCGCGCAGTCGCTGCCGCGGCTCGACGCGCTGATCGCCGAGAGGGCGTCGGAACGGTCGAGATCAAGTCGGGCTACGGCCTCGACCTCGAGAGCGAGCGCAAGATGCTGCGCGCCGCGCGGCGCCTCGGCCGCGAGCGCGCGGTCGACGTGCGAGCGACCTTCCTCGGCGCCCACGCCCTTCCGCCCGAATATCGCGACGACGCCGACGGCTATATCGACGCTGGTCTGCCGACGACGATGCTGCCGGCGCTCGCCGCCGAAGGGCTGGTCGATGCCGTCGACGGCTTCTGCGAGGGCATCGCCTTCTCGCGCGAGGAAATGCGCGCGCGTGTTCGCATGCGGCCGCAGCGCTCGGCCTGCCGGTGAAGCTGCACGCCGAGCAACTCTCCAACCTGCGGCGGCGCGGCGCTCGCGGCCGAGTTCGGCGCGCTGTCGGCCGACCATCTCGAATACCTCGACGAGGCCGGCGTCGCCGCCATGGCGAGGGCCGGCGTCGTCGCTACGCTGCTGCCCGGCGCCTACTACTTCGCTGCGCGAGACGCAAGGCGCCGCCGATCGAGCTTGTTCCGCCGCCACCGCGTGCCGATGGCCGTGGCGACCGACTGCAATCCCGGCACGTCGCCGCTGACCTCGCTGCTGCTGGCGATGAACATGGCCGCGACTCTGTTTCGCCTGACCGTCGAGGAATGCCTGGTCGGCGTGACCCGCAACGCCGCGCGCGCGCTCGGGCTCGGCCAACGAAGTCGGCACGCTGGAAGCCGGCAAGCGCGCCGATCTCGCGATCTGGGACATCGAGCGCCCGGCCGAGCTCGTCTATCGGCTCGGCTTCAATCCGCTGCACGCCCGCGTCTGGAGAGGCCGATGAACGGTCACGCTTCGCGCAGGCGAGGTCTCGCTGGCCGACTGGCGCGCCATCTAGCGCGGCGCCGACGTCGCGCTCGATCCCGCGCACGCGCCGGCGATCGCCGCCAGCGCGGCGGCGGTCGCGCGCATTCTCGCGCAAGGGCGAGCCGGTCTATGGCGTCAACACCGGCTTCGGCAAGCTGGCCAGCGTGCGCATCGCCGACGCGCGATCTGCCGCGCCTGCAACGCAACATCGTGCTTTCGCACGCGGCGGGCGTCGGCGAGCCGAGCCCTGTCGGCATCACGCGGCTGATGATGGCGCTGAAGCTCGCCTCGCTCGCGCAAGGCGCCTCGGGCGTGCAGCCGCAAACGCTGGCGCTGCTCGAAGCCATGCTGGCGAGGCGGCGTGACGCCGGTCGTGCCGTCGCAGGGCTCGGTCGGCGCCTCGGGCGATCTGGCGCCGCTGGCGCACATGGCCGCGGCGATGATCGGCGTGGGCGAAGCGTGTTTGAAGGCGCGCGCATGCCCGCCGCCGCAGGCGCTGGCGCGCGCCGGGCCTCGCGCCCACTCGAACTCGGCGCCGAAGGAAGGGCTCGCGCTGCTCAACGGCACGCAATTCTCGACCGCCCATGCGCTGGCCGGCCTGTTCGAGACCGAACGTCGTCTTCAGGCGGCGCTGGTGACCGGCGCGCTGTCGACCGACGCCGCGCGCGGCTCCGACACGCCGTTCGACCCGCGCATCCATGCGCTGCGCCGCCATCGCGGGCAGATCGAGGTCGCCGGCGCGCTTGCGCGCACTGATGGCGGGCAGCGCGATCCGCGCCTCCCACCTCATGGGCGACGCGCGCGTGCAGGATCCCTATTGCCTGCGCTGCCAGCCGCAGGTGATGGGCGCGTGCCTCGATCTCATGCGCCAGGCCGCCGCGACGCTCGCCGACGAGGCCAACGGCGTCACCGACAATCCGCTGATCTTCGCCGAGGACGACACGGCGCTCTCGGGCGGCAATTTCCACGCCGAGCCCGTCGCCTTCGCCGCCGACATGATCGCGCTCGCGATTTGCGAGATCGGCTCGCTCGCCGAGCGGCGCATCGCCATGCTGGTCGATCCCGCGCTGTCCGGCCTGCCGGCTTTTCTCACGCCGCGTCCCGGCCTCAACTCCGGCTTCATGATCGCCGCAGGTGACGGCGGCGGCGCTCGTCTCCGAGAACAAGCAGCGCGCCTATCCCGCCAGCGTCGACTCGATCCCGACCTCCGCCAATCAGGAGGACCATGTGTCGATGGCCGCGCATGGCGCGCGGCGGCTGGCGCCGATGGCGAGGAACGCGGCGCGGTCATCGCGATCGAGGCGCTTGCCGCCGCGCAGGGCTGCGACTTCCACGCGCCGCTCGCTCGAGCGAAGCGCTCGAGGCGGCGCGCGCGCCTGCATCAGAGCGCACGTCGCCGACATCTGGACGAGGACCGCTATTTCCATCCCGATCTCGCGCGGCGCGAGCGCGCTGGTGCGCGAGGGCGCGCTGATCGAGGCCGTCGGCGGCGTCGCGCTGCCGGGCGTCAGCGGAGGCGCGCCATGACGCGACCGTCTGGTTGAGCGTCGAGCCGCGCGACGCGCCGCTGATCGTCAGCATCCCGCACGCCGGCGATCGATCTCGGCGACTATGAGCCGCGCTTCGTCAGCCCCTGGCGCGCCCGCCGCGATGCCGACTGGCATCTTGCCCGAGCTCTACGCCTTCGCCGCCTCGCTCGGCGCGACGATGGTCCGGACCCGGATTTCGCGCTCGATCATCGACGTCAACCGCGATCCGTCGGGCGCCTCGCTCTACCCGGGTCAGGCGACGACGGAGCTTTGCCCGACGACCACATTCGACGGCGACCCGCTCTACCGCGACGGACGTAGCGCCCGACGCGGCCGAGATCGCCGCGCGCCGCGAAGCGTATTTCGTGCCCTATCACGCCGCGCTCGCCGCTGAGATCGCGCGGCTGCGGCAGCGCGCATGGCCGGCGTGGCGCTCTACGATGCGCATTCGATCCGTTCGCGCATCCCGCGTCTGTTCGACGGCGAGCTGCCGCATGTTCAATCTCGGCACGAACTCGGGCCGCGCCTGCAGCCCCGGCCTGCCGCGAAAGGCTCACGGCGATCGTCGGGGAAAGCGGCCTCAGCTTTGCCGTCGACGGCCGCTTCAAGGGCGGCTGGATCACGCGCAGCTTCGGACGGCCCGAGGACGGGCGTCGAAGCCGTGCAGATGGAGCTCGGCTGCCGCGGCTACATGGCCGAGCCCGAGCGCATCGACGAGACAACTGGCCGACGCCATTCGACCCGCCCGCGCGGGCCTGATCCAACCGACGCTGCGGCGTTGTTGGAGGCGCTGCTCGCGCTAGCGTCAATCTTGTCGTCGCTCAGCTTCGAGGAGCCATCCTATGACCCTACCTTCCCGTCTCGACAACATGCGCGTCGTCCGCGCGCCGCGCGGCTCCGAGCTCAGCGCCAAGAGCTGGCTCACCGAAGCGCCGCTGCGCATGCTGATGAACAATCTCGATCCCGACGTCGCCGAGCGGCCGGGCGAACTCGTGGTCTACGGCGGCATCGGCCGCGCCGCGCGCGACTGGAACGCTTTCGACCAGATCGTCGAGACGCTGCGCCGGCTCGAGGGCGACGAAACACTGCTGGTCCAATCCGGCAAACCGGTCGGCGTGTTCCGCACCCATGCCGATGCGCCGCGCGTGCTGATCGCCAATTCCAATCTCGTGCCGCACTGGGCGACCTGGGACCATTTCCACGAGCTCGATCGCAAGGGCCTGATGATGTACGGCCAGATGACCGCGGGCTCGTGGATCTACATCGGCTCGCAAGGCATCGTGCAGGGCACCTACGAAACCTTCGTCGAGATGGGCCGCCAGCATTTCGGCGGCTCGTCTGAAGGGCAAATGGATTCTGACCGCCGGCCTCGGCGGCATGGGCGGCGCGCAGCCGCTGTCGGCGACCATGGCCGGCGCTTCCCTGCTCGCGATCGAATGCCGGCCCTCCAGCATCGAATTCCGCCTGCGCACCGGCTATCTCGACGCGCAGGCGCAAGACCTCGACGAAGCGCTGGAGATGATTTCGCGCGCGACGCGCGAGGGCAAGGCGGTCTCGGTCGGCCTGCATCGGCAACGCGGCGGAAATCCTGCCCGAACTCGTGCGGCGCGGCGTGCGGCCGGACATCGTCACCGACCAGACCTCCGCGCACGATCCGATCAACGGCTATCTGCCGGAGGGCTGGACCCTGCAGGAATGGGAGGAGCGGCGCGCCAGCGATCCCAAAGGCGTGGAGCGCGCCGCGCGCGCCTCGATGGCCGAGCACGTCCGCGCGATGCTCGACTTTCCACACGCCGGCGTGCCGACCGTCGACTACGGCAACAACATCCGCCAGATGGCGCTGGAGGAGGGCGTCGAAGAACGCGTTCGATTTCCCCGGCTTCGTGCCGGCCTATATCCGCCCGCTGTTCTGCCGCGGCGTCGGCCCGTTCCGCTGGGTGGCGCTGTCGGGCGACCCGGAGGACATCTACCGCACCGACGCCAAGGTGAAGGAGCTGATTCCCGACAATGCGCATCTGCACAACTGGCTCGACATGGCGCGCGCGCGCATCAAGTTCCAGGGCCTGCCGGCGCGCATCTGCTGGGTCGGGCTTGGGCGACCGCGCACCGGCTGGGCCTCGCGTTCAACGAGATGGTGGCGAAGGGCGAGCTGAAGGCGCCGATCGTCATCGGCCGCGACCATCTCGATTCCGGCTCGGTCGCCTCGCCCAATCGCGAAACCGAGGCGATGGCGACGGCTCCGACGCCGTCTCCGACTGGCCGCTGCTCAACGCGCTGCTCAACTGCGCCTCGGGCGCGACCTGGGTGTCGCTGCATCACGGCGGCGGCGTCGGCATGGGCTTTTCGCAGCACGCCGGCATGGTGATCGTCTGCGACGGCACCCGAGGCGGCCGCGCGCGCATCGGCCGCGTGCTGTGGAACGATCCGGCCAGCGGCGTCATGCGTCATGCCGATGCGGGCTATCAGCTCGCGAACGAATGCGCTCGCGCTCACCATCTGGACCTGCCGAGCATTGTCCGCCCGGCGTGAGGCGGGAGCGTCGGCGTCCACGCCGACGTAGCGTGGCCGCCTCGTCGGCGTAGACGCCGACGCTCCAAAAACGAATTTGAGAGCAAGGATCGGAGTGAGCCGCCGCCTCGGGCGCCCTAGGTACAGGGCATAGGAAAACCGAGGAGTTGGGTTATGAGCCTCACCATGAATAGAGAAACCCGAACCGACGCACGCTGGCGGATCGTATTGGATCGGAAAGCCGAGGCGAGCCACGCCTTCGTTTATGCAGTCAAGACGACCGGCATCTACTGCCGCCCCTCCTGTCCCTCGCGCGCGCCGAACCGAGACAACGTCCTCTTCTTCGACACCGCTGATGAAGCCGAGGCGCAGGGCTTCCGCGCGTGTCTGCGATGCCGTCCCGCCGGACGGTCGATCGCGGAGAACGCGACCGACGCCGTCGCGAAGGCCTGCAGGATGCTCGAAGACGCCGAGGCGGCGCCGAAGCTGAGCGAACTCGCCGCCGCCGTCGGACTTAGCCCGTTCCACTTTCATCGTCAGTTCAAAGCGGTCACCGGCCTTACGCCGAAGGCTTACGGCGCCGCTCAGCGCGCCAAGCGGGTTCGCGTTGAACTTGCCGATGAAACATCCAGCGTGACCAAGGCGATCTACGGCGCCGGCTTCAATTCAAGCAGCCGCTTCTACGAGAAATCCGCCGAGGTGCTCGGCATGACGCCGACGGCTTTCAAGAAGGGCGGCAAGGGCGCGGAGATCCGCTTTGCGATCGGCGAGTGTTCGCTCGGCGCGATCTTGGTTGCTCGCAGCGCAAAGGGCGTTTGCGCGATCGCGTTTGGCGACGACCCGGGCGCGCTCACTCGCGATCTCGAAGACCGCTTTCCGAACGCGCGGTTGATTGGCGGCGACCGCGACTTTGAGCAATGGGTGGCGCGTGTCGTCGGCTTTGTCGAGGCGCCTCAGATCGGCCTCGATCTGCCGCTCGATGTGCGGGGCAGCGCATTCGAGGAGCGTGTCTGGCGGGCGTTGCGCGAAATTCCCTTCGGCGAGACCGCGAGCTATGCCGAAATCGCTCGGCGCATCGGCGAGCCGCGGCGCGCGCGCGCGGTCGCACGGGCCTGCGCCGCCAACAAAGTCGCGGTCGCGATCCCCTGCCACCGCGTGGTGCGAAGCGACGGCGGACTCTCCGGCTACCGCTGGGGCGTCGAGCGCAAGCGCGCCCTGCTCGAAAGGGAGAAGCGGGTATGAGCGCGCTTGCCAAAGCCAAGCCGAGCGCCGCTCCTTCAGCTGAGCAGAGAGTCGAGCGATATGATTGGAGGGCGCTCGCTGCCGAACTCGACGCTCAAGGCGCCGCGGTGATGCAGAAGCTACTCTCAGTTGAGGAATGCGCGGAGATCGCCGCGCTTTACCCGGACGAGGAGCATTTCCGAAGTCATGTCGTCATGGCGCGGCATGGCTTCGGAAAGGGCGAGTACCGCTACTTCAAATATCCGCTGCCGGGGCTGCTGCAAGAACTTCGTACGGCGCTCTACGCGCGCTTGGTTGACACAGCCAACGCGTGGAGCGAGCGGATGCGGATGGAGAACCGCTATCCCGCCGAGCATGCAGATTTCCTGAAGTTATGTCATGAGGCGGGACAGACGCGACCCACGCCCCTGTTGCTGCAATATGGCGCCGGCGATTTCAACGCGCTGCATCAGGACCTCTACGGCGATCTCGCCTTTCCGATTCAGGTGGCGATTCTGCTTTCGGAGCCGGGCCGCGATTTCACGGGTGGCGAATTCGTGCTGACCGAACAGCGACCGCGCATGCAGAGCCGGGTTGAGGTCGTCCCGCTGCGCCAGGGTGACGCTGTTGCTTTCGCTGTGCACAACCGGCCGGTGCAGGGCGCGAAGGGGACGTATCGCGTCAATCTGCGACATGGAGTCAGCCGGATCAGATCTGGCCATCGTCATACGGTCGGGATCATTTTCCACGACGCGAAATAGAACCAAGGCGCCTTGTAGCCGCGGTCGTTGACCGCGGTCGCCGTGTGAGCGCCGCTATCCGGCAAGCCTTCGATCACGGCGCCGCCGCGGTCAACGACCGCGGCTACAAAGGCGCCTCCGGTCACGGCCCCGCGGCTTCCAGCCACACCGACATGCCCGGCTCCAGATCATCGTCATCGTCGCCGACCGCGTCCATGCGAACAAAGAAGCTGCTGAGGTCGTGGTCGCCGACGGCGCGCGTCGCCTGCCAGGTCGCGAAGTCGCCGAGCGGCCGCAATTCGACCACGCGCGCCGAAGTGGCCTTTCCCGTCGCTGCGCATCAACTTCATCGTCGCGCCGATCGCGACTGCCCGCAAGTTTGTCCTCGCGTATCGTGAAGGTGAACCACGGCGCGCTCGCTGGGAACGATGGTGACGACGGTTTGCCCCGGCCGGACGATCTCGCCGAGTTCTCCCACCACGGTCTTGACGACGCCGTCGACCGGCGCTGTCAGCGTGATTTCCTGACCCGCGCCGCGGTCACCGCCGCGCGTCGCGCGCGCGTCGAGCGAGACGCGCGTCGGCGATGCCGCGCTCCTCCTTGGTCGGTCCCGGCGGTCGCCTCGGCGTAGGCGGCTTTCTTGATCGCCAGGGTCGCGCTGGTCGAAGCGAGATTGGCCGTCTCCTGGTCGACCCGCTCGGGCGAGGCGTAGCCCTTGGCCGCGAGCGCCGTCGCGCGATTGCGCTCGTCGTCGGCGAAGACGACATTGGCGTCGCGCGGTTTCGACCGCCTCTCGCGCTATGTTTTGTTCTTCCTTGCGCACGCCCGCGTAGGTGTTGGCGCGGTCGGCGGCGGCGTTGGCGGCCGCAGCGTTGGCTTGGCCCAGGCTCGCGATCAGATCAGGCGCGTCGAGCACCGCCACGACGGCGCCCTTCGCGACCCGCGCGCCGGGGACACCTTTGATCTCGCCGAGCCGGCCGCTGATCCGCGGCGAGATCCGAATCTCGGTGCGGCGCACCATGCCGAGGATCGGCTGCGGCTCGCGCGCCGCACGCTGCGAATCGTAGACGGCGTATACGCAACCGCCCGACGACCAACGCGAGGATCAGCAGCGCCTTGCCGCGATATCGAGCCAGTGCGCTCATGCGGGCCTCCTCGACGCTTGCCGCGCCATCAGCAAGGCCGCAATCACGCCATAGATCGCGACCAAGCATCCAAAGCGTCGACAACTGGCTGTGAACGTCGGCGAGCGACGCGCCCATCTGGTTGGCGCGCAGCAGCCCGTCGATGCCGGCGCTGCTCGGAAACAGCTCCGCCGCCCGGCTCAGCAAGCGCGGGAATCACTTCCCGCGGCCACGCGACGCCGACCAGGAAGAACAACGGCAGGCTAATGCCGATCAACACCAGCACGGCCGCCTCCCGGCGGACGAAAAAGGCGCCGAGACATTGTCCGAGGAAGCTGATGGCGAGCACGATAGGGCGCCGCGATCAGCGCCAGCGTCAGGGGCGACGCCATCGCCGTCAAACCGTAGAACCGCGGCAGCATGTACAGAAACAAGACAAAGCCGGGCGCGGCGAACGCCATGTGCGCGAGCGCGCGGCCAAGCACCACGGAGATCGCGTAGCGCCGCGCGATGCGCGACGCCGCGTGCGCCAGGGAGAGCCCGCGCCGAGCGTGGCGACGCCCATCAGCAAGGTCTGTTGCAGGATCAACATAAACGCGGCGGGCACGACGTAGCTCGCATAGCCGCCGGTCGGATTGAACAGAGGCTGCGAAAGCACGGTCACCGGCTGCACGCTCGGCCAGCGCGGTGAAAGCGAGACTGCCGTCGGCGCGCGCGCTGCTGGAGAGCTCGCGCAGGTTGACGTCGCCGATCGCCTCGGTGATCCCGCCGAGCACGCGGCTGTAGAGAATCAGATAGGTGGAATCGACGTAACGCCGGCAGATGCACGGTGTCGCCCTTGAGCAGGTCGCGCTCGGCGTCGCGGGGAATCTCGAGGATGCCGAACACGCGCCGCTCGCGCGAGCAATCGCTGGCCATCGGCGAGCGTCGCCGGCCGCTCGGCCACCTGCAGCGACTGGTCGGCGTTCAGGGTTTGAACGATCTCGCGGCTGAGCGCCGTCCCGTCGTCGTCGACGACGGCGATCGGGATTTTGCGCACGAGTTGGCCGAGATAGGGTTGCGGATACAAGCGCGCCGTAGATGAGCGGCGCCAGCACGATCAGGCCAAACGCGCTGCGCGATCTGAGTATCCGCAGACTCTCGACCGTGAACGCCGCCGAGAGGCGCGTCGACGGCATCGGCGGCGTCTCCAGATCGCCGGCTTCTCCGCGAGCGGGGCGCGCAAAATCGCGTGCAACCGCCACAGCGCCAGCACCGCGTAAAGCATGGTCAGGCCCGCGAGCCAGGCGAACGGCGTCGCCGAGTCCGCATCTGCGGGGAGCCGCGCGCGGCCTGATCGAACAGGATCTGCAGATACCAGCGCAGCGGCAGGATCGAGCCCCAGGCTTTGGCGAAGCCGCTCATTCCCAGAACCGGAAAGCCGACGCCGGCGAATCCGAACGCCGGCGAACAGAAGATGCCGGTCAACGAAAGGCCGCTCGCGAGGTCCTTCGTCAGCGTCTGGAACAGGGCGCCGAGCGCCAGATAGCTGGCGATCAGCAACATCGCCGAGATCGCGGTCATCACGGGATCGCCGCGAAACTGAAGATGGAAGGCGAAATGGAGAATGGCGACGCCGAGCGCGAATTGCGCCAGAAACAGCGCCAGATAGGGCGCGAGCTTGCCGGCGAGCGCGGTCGCCGGACGACCGCCGGCGGTCTCCAGCCATTCCGGCATGTTGCGATAGCCGAACTCCGATCCGACCGCGAAACCGCCGGAAATCGCGATCAGCACATGCAGCACCGTCGGCAGAATCGCGCGCAGCAGGAATTGCGCATAGTTGGTCTGCGGGTTGGTCAGCGCATAGCGCTCCACCACGAGCTGGCCTGAGCGGAAGCCGCCGCCGCCGCGGGGGCGTCGGCAGGTTGGCGGTGACCGCGCCCAGGGCGGAACGCAGCGACGAGGAAACCAGATTGCCGGCGGTGAATAGCTGCTCGTTGTAGAACACGACGATCTGCGGTCGCCGGCCCGCCAGCGCGTCGCGCTCGAGATGCTCGGGAAGGAACACGGCCGCGATCGCCTCGCCGGAGCGGATCGCGTGCATCGCCGAGGAAAGATCGTCGAAGCGCTCGGCGACGGAAACGCCCGGCGCGGCCTCGACGCCCTGCACATAGGCCATCGAGGTCTGCGTGCGGTCCTCATCGACGATCGCCACGCTCATGCGGCGGATGACCGGCTCGCTGAACGTCGCCGCCAGGATCGAAGCGGCGAGCAGCGGGATGATCAAGCACGAGCAGGAACGCGGCGCGATCGCTCCAGATCCACCGCAGCTCCCGCCCGCGACGGCGAGGAAGCCGGTCGGGCGGCTCATCGCTCGCCACCCTTCCATTCGAGATAGGCGCTCATGCCGGGCCGCAGCGCCGGCAGCGGCTCGACGGGATAGGCGCGAACCTCGAAGGTGCGCAGATCGAAGTCGCCGGTCGCGCGCGTCGCCCGCCAGCCCGCATATTCCCCGCGCGGCGCGATCGTCTTCACCTGCACGGCGACCAACCGGTCCGCCAGCGCCGGGACCCGCACCGAGAACTTGTCGCCGACTTTGAGATTTCGCGCCAAGATCCTCGCGCAGATCGAAGCGGAACCAGACATCGCTGAGATCGACGAGCGACAGCAGCGGCACGCCCGGCGAGACATATTCGCCGAGTTCGCTGCCGATCTGATAGACCTGCGCCGCGATCGGCGCCTTGACCTGAAGCTCGTCGACCTGCGCCTGCAATGTCTGTACGGCGGCGTCGGCGCTTACGACGCCGGCCTGGGCGATCGGCGCGCTGTTCGCGGGTCGCGCCGGCGACCGCTTCGTCGCGGGCGGCATTGGCCTGCGCCAGCGTGCTCTTCGCGACGTCGAGCGACGCCGTCTCCTGCTGCAACTTCTGCTGCGAGGCGAAATCGTGCTCCGAGAGCTGCTTGGTGCGATCGTATTCCTGTTGGGCGAGCACGAGACTGGCCTGGCTCGCCGCGACCGTCGCCTCGCGCTGCGCGATCTCCTCCTCGCGGACGCCGACGAGAACGTTGGCGAGATTGGCCTCGGCGACCGCCTTGGCGGTGCGCGCCTCGTTGAGCTTGGCGACGAGCTCGGGGTTGTCGATGACCAGCAGAAGCTGGCCCGCTGCGACATTGTCGCTTCGCTCGACCGGACGCTCTCGGACCAGCCCGTCGACGCGCGCCGCAATATCGATCCGCGTCGCGTCCGCCTCGCCTTGCACGACCAGCGGCTGTGCCTGGAACAGATACCAGAGCGAAAGGCCGGCGATGACCGCCACGATCACGAACAACACGACCGCTGTGCGTCGCGCCGGCTCCGGAGGTTTCGGCGGCGGCGCCTCGGCGGTTGCTTCGTTCGCGCGAGTCAATTCGGTTGCCGACATGTCGCGTGGACCCCCAGACGAATAGAATATCAGGTCTTTTTTCCAAGAGAAAGCGGGGTGCGAAACGGCCACCCAGCGGGTCAATATCGGCCAAACTCTAGCTTTTCTGCAACCACGCGGCATCGATCTTCGGCAGCGGAATCGCATCGAGCAGCGCTCGCGTGTAGTCGGATTTCGGCGCCGCGAAGACGTCTTCGCAGAGGCCTTCTTCAACGATACGCCCGGCTTGTAAAACATAGATCCGATTGCAGATCGCGCGCACGACCGACAGGTCGTGACTAATGAACGCCATCGAGAGGCCAAGATCTCGCGACAGCGCCTTCAGAAGGTTGAGCGCCTGCGCCTGAGTCGAGACATCGAGCCCCGAAACAATCTCATCTGCAAGTACGAAATCGGGAGACAGCAGCGCCGCGCGGGCGATACCGACGCGCTGCCGCTGTCCGCCTGAGAGCTCATGCGGGTATCGGGCCAAACACGCCAGTGGTAAGCTGAATCGCTCAAAGATGGCGCGCGCGCTTCGCTCCGCCTCGGCTTCGTTGCTGGCAACACGATGAAACAGCATCGGTTCAGTCACGATTTGCCGGATCGTGCGCCGTGGATTGAGCGAAGCCATCGGGTCCTGGAAGATGAGCTGCATGCGCCGGCGCAGCGGCCGCATCTCGGCTTCGGAAAGCCGCGTGATATCGCGTCCTTCGAAGCTGATCCGCCCAGCGTTGATGTCGAGCAGGCGCAGCAGCGCGCGTCCGAGCGTTGTTTTGCCCGATCCGCTTTCGCCGACAATGCCGACAGTCTCGCCGCGCCCGATGCGCACAGTGACGCCCTGCAGCACCTTCGAAGCCGGCGCCGCGCTGAACAGACCTTGGCGCTTTGCGAAGATCACCTCGACGTTTTCCGCCACGAGCAGCTCTTGGCTCATGGCGCCCGAGCCTCGGCGCGTAGTTGAGCGATCACCTCTGCGGGGACCGGCCGCAGGCCGGCATCCGGGCGGTCGTAACGCGGGCAGGCTTCGAGAAGCGCCCGCGTGTAGGGATGCTTCGGGGCTTCGACAACTTGCGCTGCGGTCCCCGCCTCGACGACGCGCCCGTCGAACAACAAGGTAACGAAGTCGCATATCTGCGCCACCACGCCGAGGTCATGGGTGATGAAAATCACCGCCGTTCCATGCACGCTTTGCATGTTTCGGATCAGGCGTAGGATCTGTTTTTGCACGGTTACGTCGAGCGCCGTCGTCGGTTCGTCGGCAATGATGAGCGCCGGCTCGAGCGCGAAAGCCGCAGCAATCAACACCCGCTGACGCATCCCCCCCGAGAGTTCGTGCGGGAAGCTGCGCAGCACGCGCTCAGGCTCGCGAATGTACACTTCGTTCAGAAGTCGCAACGCGATCTCTCGCGCCGCTCGCGCGTCGAGTCCACGGATAAGTCGCAAGCCGTCGGTGATCTGTCCCTCGATACGGCGGCTGGGATTCAGCGCCGTCATCGGATCCTGTGGGATGAGCGCGATCTTCTCGGCAATGAGGCGGCGCAGCATCGATTTCGAAGTCGTCAGCAGATTCCCGCCCTCGAAGCGGATCTCGCCACCTGTCACGCGCACTGTGCGCGGAAGCATGCCGAGGATCGCCTTTCCAATCGTGGATTTGCCCGCGCCGCTTTCACCAACCACGCCATGCGTTTACCGCGTCCGACCGAGAGCGAGACCTCGCGGAGGATCTGCGAGCCGTCCCGAGTGGAGATCGCTGAGAGTCCGGAAACGGCGAGGACCGGCGCGCTCATCGGCGCATGACCGGATCGAGCGCTCGACGCAAACCCTCGCCAAGCAAATTGAACGCAAGCACCGTGAGAAACAGCATCGTCAGTGGCGCCGCGAGGATCCACCACCCCTGGTGCAGGAGCTGACGGCCCTGTGCAATCATCCCGCCCCACGTCGGTGTGTCGGAAGACACAGAAAGGCCAACGAAGGAGAGAATGGCCTCGACGATGACAGCGATGCCCATTTCGAGACTTATCAGCGCGATCAGCACTGGCGCCACGTTCGGCAATATTTCGCGCACAAGAATACGCGATTGTGAGAAGCCGACCGCGCGCGCGGCGGTCACATAGTCCGCGCTCGCTTGGTTCATGGTTTCCGCGCGCAGCACCCGGCAGAAGCGCGTCCAGTCGATGATGGCGATAGCGCCAATGATCGAGCTGACGCCCGGGCCAACCACCGCCACCAGCAGGATTGAGAGTAAGACCGGCGGGAACGCCATCCAAATTTCGACTAAGCGCGATATTGTCGAATCGATCCAGCCGCGTCGCCAGCCGGCGAGAAGTCCGAGGATCGACCCGAACGCCGCGGCAAGCGCAGAGGCGACGATGGCCACGGTCAGTGCGACGCGAGATCCATAGATGACGCGCGAGAGTACGTCGCGGCCGAGATCGTCGGTGCCGAGCCAGTGACCCGGCTCCGCGCCAGCCAACCAGGCCGGAGGCGTCGCACCGAGAATGATGTCTTGCTCAAGCGGGTCTTTTGGCGCGACCCAGGGTGCGCCCAACGCTAATACAACCAGGAACAGAATAAAGCCTCCGCCAACAACCACCTTGGGATCGCGTAGGCACGCGCCAAGGAAATCCCATCGACCACGGTCCGGCGCGTGGCCCGGCAAACCCAGGGCTACGACCTCACCCATGTCGCAGCCGAGGATTGGCCGCAACGACGAACAGATCAACACTCATGTTGACGAGAATGAATAGCGCGCCGAAGACCAAGGTTAGTCCCTGGATCAGTGGGAGGTCGCGATTGACCACAGCGTCGATCGCCATGTTACCGATGCCGGGATAAGCAAAGACTCGCTCCACAATGACCGTCCCGCCGATCAGGAAGGTGAACTGCACCCCGGTCAGCGCCAGCGTTGGCGCCACGGCGTTGCGCAGCGCTTCCTGCAGGACGAGGCGCAATTCCGACTTTCCTTTCAACCGCGCTAGAAGCACATAGTCTTGAACCATCGCCTCGCGGAGAGATTCCTTGAGCACGCGCGTGATGACGGCGGCGAGGGGCAGGCCGAGCGCGAGCGTTGGCATCAGCATGTGCCGGGCTACGTCGAGGAAGACGCGTAAGCGTAGCGCGAACAGGCTCTCCAGCAAATAAAAGGGCGTCGCGAAGGTAACACCCAAACTCGGGTCGATGCGGCCGGAGAGCGGCAATATTGGCGCGAATACACCAAAGACAAGCACCAGCAGAAAAGCCCAAATGAAATCCGGAACCGCTAGGAACAAACCGTTGACCGTGTCGACCACGGGCGCAATCTTCGATTGGCTCGTCAATGTCGCAAACACCGCGATAACGCCACCGAGCCGCAGTGGCGAACACGAGCGCGGCGAACGCTAGCTCAAGGGTCGCCGGGAGGCGTTCAGCCAGTAGTTCGAGCACACGTCGATGCAGCGAGATGGAGGTCCCAAGGTCTCCGCGCCCGAGATCGCGCGCCCAGACGAGAAACTGTTGCAGGAGGCCCGTATCAAGGCCGTAGTGGGCGCGGAGCGCCGCAACGTCGGCGACCGAGGCGCCGGGCGAGATCATCATCGCGATCGGGTCGCCGGGGGCGACACGCAGCAAAACGAAGATCACCACGGCCACGCCAACCATGGTGATCGCCGCCATGCCCAAGCGGTGCAGGATCGCCTTGATCACACATGACCTGCAAGCGGCCGAGGGTGTTGCGCGATATTTTGCATCGCGCGATCACCTCGGGCGGTCAGGCCTTCGCCACCAGCGTCGGCTGCAACGCGCCGGTGCCGTTTGCGGTGACTTTCAGCGAAGACTTGTAGATGATCGGCTGCGAATATTGCACGAGCGGGATCACGTAGGCCTTCTCGGCGATATATTTGTCGATCGCTTTCCAGCCGGCGATGCGCTTGGCCTCGTCCTTCTCGCCCCACAGCGGACCAATCTGGTCGTCGAGATCTTTTGACTTCCATGCCGAGTGCGGGGAGGGCGAGAACATGGCGAAGCCGGTCGAGCAAGTGGGATCGCCGATCGCATCGCCCCAGTTGTAGAAGGCCATCGGCGCCAGTTTGTGGCCGGCGCGCAGCTCGTAGTGCTTGGCGATCTCATAAACCTCGATCTCGGCGTCGATGCCGACCTTGCGCCACATGCCGACAATGGCTTGCACCGTCTCATAGTCCTTCGGCTTGAAGCCGCGGGTTGTCTGGATCTTGAACTTGACCGGCTTGTCCGTCGAATAACCGCTCGCGGCGAGCAACTTCTTGGCTTTGTCGGGATCGTAGGCCGTCTTGATTGAGGGATCGTAGGCGTCATAGCCGGGCGCGTCGAGCGTTTCGATCGGTGTCGCGTAGCCGCGCAACAGCTTCTTGGCGATGACGTCTTTGTCGATCGCGCAAATCGCGGCCATCCGCACGTTCTCGTCGAGCATTTCCTTCTCGACGTTGGTGATGAAGATCATGCCAATGTCAGTGACGGGTTTGCAGACGCCGGCAAGGCCGGGCTTTGCCTTCAGCCGATCATACTCTTCGTAGGGTATCTCCAGGGTAACGTCGGCCGAGCCGCTTTCGATCTCCGCGACGCGGCTGGTCCCGTCGGGAACGAATTTGAAAATGACGGTCTCGAAGCTCGGCTTCGGACCCCAATATTTGTCATTGCGCTTCAGTCGCAGGAACGCGTTGCCCTGATATTCATCAACCAAGTACGGACCGGTGCCGATCGGCTTCTTTTCGAAGCCGTCCGCGCCGACCTTGGTGTAGTAGGCCTTCGGCAGCACGTAGCCGGTGAGAAACGCCATCCACTTGAAGACAGTCGGATCGAAGTTCTTCACGTCCGCGGTGATGCGCTGGCCTTCGATCTTGAAGCCGCCAAGCGAACCCCAAACAAAGGCGACGGGATTGCCACCCTTCGGATCGCCCGCGCGCTCGATCGACCAGACAACGTCTTCGGGGGTGAACGGCGAGCCGTCGTGCCACGTTACGCCTTCGCGAACGTCCATCCAGGCTTTGGTCTTGTCGTCGTTCCAGCCCCATTTGGTCAGCAGGCCGGGCGCGAGCGAGAGGTCGACGTTTTGCCCGATATATTGATCGAACACGGCGCGGTAGATGGCCTGAATGGTGGGGTTAACCGATGAGGGGCCCACGGTCGGATCGAAGGCCGGCAGGTTGACGTTGAAGGCGATGGTCAGCGTGTCGCCGGCTTCCGCGTTGGCGCCGCCGCCGACTAGCAAAGAAGACAGGAAACCCGCGGCGCCGACCGCTAGCGCCTGGCGTCGATTCAGATCAACCATTGCAGACCTCCCCTGTGTCCACCAAACCTGTTCCGGCGCGGCCCGGACGCCTCACTCTCACAACTTCCGATTGAGCATCCGGCCTCGCCGTATGGCGACAGGCCTTTTTACGATACATGCGTCCTCATGCATAATTGCCGATCTCGGCAGGGTGTCAAGCGCGGGGACGAGCTAAAGTCGACAGGGCGCACGCTACGCCGTCCTACCGACGCGGCGCATGCGACGCGAGAAAAATATGCAAACGCACGGGAAATGGACGCCGCTCGCTCACAATGGGTCCGTCATAAATCGAAGGCGCGGCGCGGGGATCTCTAGATCGCGGTTTCCAAGCTCGCTTGCCGGAGGGTCGGCGTCCACGCCGACCTTTTTGGAGCCACGCTTGGCCGGCTTACGTATCAACGCCAACGTCGGCCTGGAGGCTGACGCTCCGCGAGGCGCCTGATCCTCGCCGTGACGCGACAACGATAAGGTGGCATGTTCCGGTCTAAACGCCATGCTTTCCGATGTTGTCCATCACCTTTTGCAGGGTCGCCGTGAACGCCTTGTATTCTTCAATGTCGACGCCCTCGAACATCACGAGGAGAAGGTCGTACATCGTCGGCCAAACCCTCGCGAACGCGTCGCGGCCGGCCTGCGTTATATCAACGTCGCGGACGCGCAGGTCCTCGGCTCGCGCCCTCCGCAGGATAAGGCCTTGCTCCTCCAGCGCGTCGAGCGTGCGGCTCATCGTGGATTGTTCGGTCAGCGCGTAGAGCGAGAGTTCATTGATGGTCAGTGGTGAGGAGATGCTGAGCACGGCCAGCGCGCGCATCTTCGTCGTCGTCATGTCGTGCGGCTTCAACTCCGCCGCGAGATGGGTAATCCAGCTCAACGAGACGCTGTTGATGAGATAGGGCGCGAATTGTTGCAGCCCGATCTGTCCGAGCGAAGGTCTCGGCGCCGATCCGTTGCCTCGGACCCACGGCCGATCCCCGAAAGGCGAAGCGCGGGCCGGCGCGGGGTCGGTCATTTCAACGCGCTCGCGAGTAGGAATCCCGAACCGCCGCCGAGGCCTGGCCCCGGATGGGTTGAGGCGCCGATGTGATAAACGCCGGGAACCGGCGTCTTGTGGTTGACTGAGAAAGCGAACGGGCGCCAGAGAAAGAACTGGTCGAGCCCGCAATAGCCGCCGTAGGGATCGCCGCCGACGAGATTTACGTTGAGCGCCTCCAGGTCCGTCGGCGAATAGGCGCGCCGCGCAATCACCTGCTCGCGGAAATCCTCGATGTGGCGCGCGAATAGCGCTTCAACGCGATCGGCATAGGCTTCGCGCACCGCCTCGGTCCAGCGGCCGTCGGCGGGGGTCTCGATTTCGCCCTTCGCATCGCCCTTTAATTGACGCGGCGCCTCCGGCAGTTGGATCCAGAGGATCGCCTTGCCAACCGGCGCGCGCGTGGGATCGAGCGCGGTTGGTTGTCCGACGCAGATCGTTGGTTCTGCTGGAAGCAGGCCGCGTTCGCATTCGTTGGCGGCCCGCGAAACCCCATCCAGACCCGGGGTCACATGCAACAGCGCGACCTTGCCGAGATCCGGTCCGCCCTTCCAGCGGGGCGGCGCGTTCAGCGCATAGTGAATTTGCATGTCGCCTTTGCCATAACGATAGCGTTTCAGCGACGTGATGGCCTCCGCCGCCGCAGCCTGATCCTTGAGCAGACGCCCGTACAGCTGGTTGGGCGTCATCGAGCAGACGATGCCTTGCGAAGCCTCTATGCGCTCGCCGGAGGCGAGACGGACGAAACGGCCGCGTCCGGCGCTATCGGTCTCGATGCGTTCGACTTCCGCGCCGCAGCGTATTTCGCCGCCCTGGTCACCAATCAGCTTCTCAAACGCGGACAGCAGCGTCTTTGCGCCGCCAACTGCGATCGGGCAGCCCGCGAGCTCCACGGCGAACGCGATCAGCTTCACCATTTGCGCGGAATAGGCGCTTTCCGGATTGAGCCCGCAATGCAGTCCCCAAGGCGCCCACAGCGCGTGGATGGCCTCGGATGCGTAGGTTGAATTCCAGATAATGTCGCGCCGGACGCAGCGCTTCGCCGATCCACGCCGCAAGCGCCCGCGGGCCGCGCCTCCAAGCCTCGCGCGCGATGGTTATCGCCATTTGCCTGGACCAGAGCTGGCCGCCTAGCAGCGCGAAAAGAAAGGGCGCATCGGCGCCCATGCGCTCCATGTCCTTCGCGAAGGCCTCGCCGTCGCCTTTCGCGCAGGCCTCGAAAGCGGCGATGTTCCGGGCGCGGTCGCGCGAGAACAGCAGGTGGGAACCATCGTCTCTCAGCACCCCGGTCGGCAAGTCGGAATGCGCGACTTGAAAACCGCGCGCTTCGAGATCCTTGCCGAGGGCGCCGTAAGCGGGCGACGTCAGAAACAAGACGAGCGTCGTCGCCATGACGTCGTGCACGAAACCTGGCGCGGTAATCTCTTCCGTGCGCAGACACCCACCGACTCGATCGCTCCGCTCTAGCAGCAGAACCTTGCGGCCCTTCTTGCCCAGCATCGCCGCCGCGACCAAGCCATTGATGCCCGCGCCGACGATCACATAATCGGCGCTCGCCATACCGACAGCTCAGGCGGGAACGAGCGCGAGGGCGCGGACAGGTGAGCCGGTGCCCTCGACGAATTTCAGCGGCGCCGCGATCAGCACCGCGCCTTTCGGCGGCAACTCGTCGAGATGGCAAAGGCTCGCAAGACCGTAGCGATTGGCCTTATGCATCAGGGTATGCGCGGGGAAAGGTGGGGTCATGCCGCCGGCGGCGCCCGCATCGGTTCCCACCGTCTCCGAACCCCAACCGATCACGCCCTTATCAATCAAATAACTGATGACTTCAGCAGTCGGCCCCGGCGAGTGAGGACCGTTGGCGTCGGCGTTGAGGAAGGTCTCCGTGCGGCCACCGCGTTTGTACCAATCGGTGCGCAGCAACACCCAAGTTCCCGGCGCGATGTCGCCATGCTGCTTCTCCCAGGCTTTGACGCTATCGACAGTCAGGAGGTAGTCGGCGTTCTCTGCCGATTCTTTCGAACGGTCGATCACATTGACTGGCGCCACGAAGTTTTTGGGCGGGATTTTGTCAGTCGTGCCATCCGGGTAGTCTTTGCCGCTGATCCAGTGGCGCGGCGCGTCGAAATGGGTGCCCGTGTGCTCGCCGAGTTCGAGCCAGTTCCACGCCCAATAGGGTCCGTCCGAGTTGTACTTGGAGATCTCATGCACCTTGACGGCCGGCGTATTCTTGCCAATCTCAGGCGGCAGATAGAGAACAGGAGTGTCAGGGCCAAGCGGGGCGGAGAGATCGACGACCCGCACCGATCCGGAAAGCAGCGCCGCGGCGAGATCGGTGAGCGTTTGGCTTGAACTCATGTGCGTCCTCCGATGTCGCGCCCTGGACAGAAAGCCGTCGCGGCGCGCGGCGCCAAGCTTACCGCGGAAATATGAGTTTGCAACAATCATCCGGACCCGCCGCGCTTCATCGGGTCAACTGTATTGAGAAGCGCCCCGTTTTCAGGCAGGCTCCGCGAAATCGGGCGGAGCGGCGTAGGCGGCGATGCCTGAAAATGCATGCAATGGGGGTGGCATGGTTTATGACGCCGTGATTATCGGCGCGGGGCACAATGGCCTCGCGGCGGCCGTGCGGCTCAGCGAGAAGGGCTGGCGGGTGGCGGTGGTGGAAGCTCATTGCGAGCCCGGCGGCGCGGTCAAGACACGCGAGCTGACGCTGCCGGGGTTCCGTCACGACCTCTGTGCGATGAACCTCTCGATGTTCGCCGGCTCGCCATTCTTCGCCGCGCACAAGGATGCGTTGATCGCTCAAGGGCTTGCTTTCGCGCCGGTCGAGCATTGCTTCGCAACTGTGTTCCGCGATGGGACCTATCTCGGCGTCAGCCAAGACGCTGGAGAAAACGCTTGCGGGGATTGCCGCGTTATCGCGGCGCGATGCGGACGCCTGGACGGCGATCTGGTCGCAGCGCTTCGACGGTGACGCGCCCCATCTGTTCGCGTTGCTGGGCTCGCCGGTGCCTTCGTGGGCGGCGGCGAAGGTGGTTGGCAAGGCCTGGCGCGAGAAGGGCGTGGGCTGGCTCTACGAGACACTCAAACTGCTGCTCGCCACGCCACGCGACTTTCTTGACGCGCATTTCGAGCATCCCAAGGTCAAAGCGATGATGGCGGCCTGGGGGATGCATCTCGATTTTCGCGCCGGACACGCGGGCGGCGCGCTGTTCCCTTATCTGGAATGCATGGTCAATCAGAACTTCGGCATGGTGATCGGGCAGGGCGGGGCGGACACGATCATCAAAGCCATGGTTGGCGCGCTGAAGGCCAAGGGCGGCGAGCTTTATCTCGGCGACGAGGTAACAAGCGTGACGACGAGCGGCGGCGCCGCGACGGGCGTGACGCTGGCGAGCGGCAAGCAAGCTCGACGGCGAAGGCGGTGATCGCCAACGCCCACCCAAAGATCGTGTTCGGCGAGCTTGTCGCCGCACGACGCGGCGCGGGCGAAATTTGAACGCGACATTGCGGGATTCCGCGCCGGTCCGGGCACGATGATGATGCATCTTGCCATGGACGATCTGCCCGACTGGCGCGCCGGCGCCGCGCTGCGCGACTTCGCCTATGTTCACGTCGCGCCGGATCTGGAGATGATGTCGCGCGTCTACGCGGAGGCGTCCGCGGGCCTTCTGCCCGCCGAGCCGGTGCTGGTCGTCGGCCAACCGACCGCGATCGATCCTTCGCGCGCGCCGCCGGGCAAGCACGTGCTCTGGGTGCAGGTGCGTGTGTTGCCGGCGGAGATCCGCGGCGACGCGGCCGACGAGATCGCCGCCGCGACCTGGGACGAGGCGAAGGAGGCTTATGCCGAGCGCGTGCTGAACATTCTCGAGTCCTACGCGCCCGGCCTGAAATCGCATGTCCTCGGACGCTCGGTGTTTTCGCCGCTGGATTTGGAGCGCGAGAATCCAAACCTGATCGGCGGAGATAATCTCTCGGGTAGCCATCATCTGGATCAGAATTTTTTTCTGCGGCCGGTCGCAGGTTGGTCGCGCTATCGAACGCCGGTCCGCAATCTTTATCTCTGCGGCGCCTCGACATGGCCCGGGGCGGGAACAGGCGCGGGCTCCGGCTTTCTGTTGGCCAAAATGCTGGCTGGTTGAGTTTTGTTCAATTTGCAGCCTTCATAAATCAACCTCATCCGTCATTGCGAGCGAAGCGAAGCAATCCAGCGTGCGATCGACGATGTGCCGGATAGAGCCGCTGCGGCGGCGGCGTGGATTGCCGCGTCGCTTCGCTCCTCGCAATGACGATTCAAGCAGAAGGAGGAATGTGCCCGCAATCAGAGGATCGCGATCGGACGGCCTGCTGAACCCGTCGCGCCGACGATCGGCAGCGGAACGAAAACGTAGACAAAGACGTAGGCCTCTCGCTCCACAAGCCCTTCGAAGGTCATGCCCTCATGCAGATGGATGCCATGTTTCATGATCAGATGCTGATGGCAGGGATGGAACACTTCGGGGTCGACAGGCGGCACGACGTCGACGGCGAAGTTGTCGGCGCCGACGACGCAGACCTGTTTGCTCAGCCAACCAGCGCGCGCATTCGAGGCCAAGGCCGGGCGCGCCGTCATAGAAAGTAGCGGCTTCGGTGATGCCAGCGACTGCCGTGGCCGGTGCGCACGAACGCGGCGTCGCCCGGCGTGATGACGTCCTCCGTCAAGTTCTGCCGCTCCAGGCAGGCCTTGAGATCAGCGAGCTTGATCTCCTCGCCGACGTCGAGCACCCGGCCCTTCAGGCCCTGCACGTCGAATAGAATGCCGCGCGTGAAGAACGGCGGCGCGTTTTCGATGCCGAGCTTCTTCAGCCCATAGGGCGACCACATCTCGCTCAAGCGATTGCCGTTGTAGAACAGCATCTTGGTTTTGATCGCCCTTGACGCCGCATTGCAGCCGAGGTGGCCGAGAGCGTCCATATGGGTGCCGATCTGGCCGATTTCGGTGCTGAGGAATTCGTCGTTCCAGACCGTGCGGCTGACGCCGCCATCGGGGCCGCCGGTTGGTCCGCCGGGCATGCGCAGCGCGAAGGCGCGGCCGGGCGCGAGCGGCATCGTGGCTTCGTAGGGGTGGCCGAGGCTGACGATCTCGCCGGTCTTGATCAGACGGGTCGCCTCGAGCACTTTCGCAGGGCCCATCGATTGCCGTTGCCGCGCTGGTCCTCCGGGCCCCAGCGCGAGGGTCCGCCAGTCAAGTCCGAGGGTCGGATCTGTCGGTGCCGGCCTCGCTCGGTTCGCTCATCGACTCATCTCCTGTGATGGCTTCGGCTCGTCGATCCGCTGCCGGCGGTTGCCGCGCGGTCGGCCTCGCTGCCGCGCTGCGTTCGCCGCTGCGACGCCTGCACGGCCAGGCCGACCGCGAGAATCAGCATCGAGCCGTTGAACAGCGGCTCGACGAAGAACGGCGCTCCGAGCTGGTTCAGACCCGGCGACCGTCACCGCGAGCACGGAGACCGCCAGGACGGTGCCCCAGACATTCACCCGCCCGGGCCGGACCGAAGTCGCCCCAAGCAGCGCGGCGGTGAAGGCTGGCAGCAGATATTCCTGGCCGACCGAACTCTGGCCGATCTGCAGTTGCGATTGCAGGACGATCCCCGCGAAGGAGGCGAGCGCGCCGGCGGCGACGAAGCCCAGTGTCACATAGCGCCGTGCCGAAATGCCGTTCAGTTCGGCGGCGCGCGGGCTGGCGCCGAGGACATAGAGATAGCGACCGAGCGGCAGATATTCGAACACCAACCACAGAGCAAGGCTGACGATCAGCGTGTAAATCGCCGGCAGCGGCACGATGCCGAGACTCGCCGGAGATGGCGAGGAAGGCCGGTGGCAGATCGGCAAGCACCTGCTGGCCGCCGGTGTACCAGGCGTTGAGCCCGTAGAGCACCGTGCCCGTGCCGAGCGTCGCGATGAAGGAATCGATCTTGACCCGCGTGACCAGCACGCCGTTGGCCAGGCCGACCAGCGCGCCCATCAGCAGCACGGCGATCACGGCGGCCCACCAGGGCAGGCCTTGGCCCTGCAGCCCGATCGCCAGCACCTGGGAGATGCCGAGATTGAAGCCGGCCGAGAGGTCGAAATGGTTGGCGGTCATCGGAATGAACACCGCCAGCGCCACCAGGGCTTGCACCGATTTGTTGTTGAGGATCGATTTGATGTTGAAGCAGCGTCGGGAAAGTGTCGGGCTCGCAGCACCGAGAAAACGACCAGCGATCAGAGATCAACAGAATCAGCAGGCCCCAAACCGAGATCGCGCGCGTGATCGCCGTGCCGACGTCGCGTCTGGTACTTACGTCGCTCATGGCAGCGCTCCGTTTGCTGACGATCGCGGCGCCGCCCGACGCGTCGGCGGTCAGGCGTGCGACGTCGAGTTCAGCTCCGGGATTTCGCGATACGACATGGCCCCGACTGAACACGAGGGCGCGATGGCAGATGCGCTCGACTTCCTCGAAATCGGAGGAGAGCAGCAGCACCGCGAGTCCGGCCTTCAGGGATTGCTGCAGCAGGTGATAGATCTCCGCTTTGGAGCCGACGTCGACGCCGATGGTCGGCTCCTCCAGCACCAGAAGACGCACTTTGGCCTCCATCCAGCGCGCAAGCACCACCTTTTGCTGGTTGCCGCCGCTGAGCGTGGCGATCAGGCGCTCGGGATCGCGCGGCTTGACCGAAAAGCGAGCGAGGACCGCGCGGGTCTCGGCGAGCTCATCCCGCAGCGCGAGATCGAGTTGAAGCACCCGCTCTCCGGTCGCGGCCGGGTTGATGTAGATGTTCTCGCGCACCGACATGTTGGCGGCGAAGCTTTCCTCGCCCCGCCGGCTGGAAACGAAGCCGATCTGTTTGTGCATCGCGTCGGCGGGGTCGGCGGGGTCGACCCGCTCGCCGTCGAGCTGAACATGGCCGCTGAGCAATGCGATCTGGCCGAAGATCGCCCGGCCGATCGTATGATGCCCGGCGCCGCGCAGGCCGACCAAGGCCGAGCGTCTCGCCGGCGGCGACTTCGAACGACACCGGGCCGACATTCTCGGCGACGAGGCCGTCGACCTGCGAACACGATCCGCGGTGCGAGGCGGGGGCGCGGCTTGACAAGCGCGCCGCTCATCGAGCGGCCGACGATCTTCTCGCACGAGATCCGCCGGCGAGGTCTCGCCGACCGGCACGGTCGCGACCCGCCGCCCGTCGCGCAGCACCGTCACCCGGTCGGCGATGCGGAAAACCTCGTCGAGCCGATGGGTGACATAGACGATGCCGATGCCGCTCGCCGCAGGCGCCGCAGTGCGTCGAGCAGGCGGCTCACATCGGCTTCTGGCAGCGCCGCGGTCGGCTCGTCCAGGACGAGGATGTCGGAGTGCACCGCCAGCGCGCGCCGATCGCCACGAGCGAGCGCTCGGCGGCGGGGAGCGTCGAGACCGGCGACATCGGGATCGATGTCGCTGCCCATGCGCGCCAACGCGTCGTCGCGCCGCGCGTCGCGCCGTCGCGCCAGATCATGAGGCCAAGCCGCGCGCGCGGGATAGCCCGCGATGACGGCGACATTTTCGGCGACGCGTCATCCAATCGACCAGGCCGAGGTCCTGATGGATGAAACTGATCGGCAACGCATCGACTCCGGGCAGCACCGCGCGACGTCCGAGATCGAATCTCGCCGGCATCCGCCGGATATACGCCCGCCAGAATTTTGATCAGCGTCGATTTGCCGGCGCCGTTCTGGCCGAGCAGGGCGTGGATCTCGCCGCGCGCGGACATCGAAATCCACGCGTCGAGCGCGAGCGTGCCGGTGAAGCGCTTGGTCAGGCCGGCGACCGCGAGCAACGAAGGGGACGCCGCGGGCTCGCTTGCCAGCAATAGACTTTCAGCCATCCGCTTCGCGCCTTGATCCTTTGTCGCGCGCTGATTGCGCCGCATCTCGGGGTCGGCCGGCGCTCGGCGCCGGCCGCATTAAAGGACTATTCGCTACGCCCCAGATTTCGAGATAGTGTTTCTTGTAGTCGTTGCTGGGGATGAACGTGTTCTTGTCGCCGCCCTCGCTGTGGATATTCTCCGGCGTCACCAGGAAGGGCGGCTGCACGAAGCCGCTCGGCGGCTGGCCGTGAAAGGCGCGGTTGAGTTCGTCGATCGCCTGATAGGCCTGCAGCTCGATCGGCTCGGACACCGTCACGATCTGATATTGGCCGCCCTTGCGGATGCGGTCGTAGGCCGAGCGGTTGCCGTCGGCGCCGATCAGTTTGACATGGTCGGGAGCGACGCCGCCGGTGCGCAGCACCGGGACGGCGAAGTCGCAATCATTGTCGCCGACCGAGGTGCCATAGAAGCGGCATGCCGAAGCGCTGGATCCAGCTCGTGGTCAGCTGCGGCTGGCGCTGCGCCGCTTCGGAAGCCGGCGAGTTGACATATTCGAGCACCTTGCAGCCCGCGCATTTCTCGATCGCCGCCTTGGTCGCCATCGATTTGACTTCGGCGATCGCATATTCGTTATGGGTGAGAATGACGACGCGCGCTTTGCCGTCGGAGTCCGCGATGGCCCACTGCGCCTCCGCCTTGCCGATTTCGCGCGGATCTTCCTGGATGTTGACGAACAGGTTGAGGTCGGGTTGCGGACCGGGCAAACCGGCGGCGTGCAAACCGACGAAACTGATGCCCTGGGCGACTCCGGCTTTGATCGGGTCCTTCAAGCTCGCGGCGTCGGCGAACATGGCGATGCCGTTCGGTTTCAGCGCGATCGCCTGATTGATTCCCGCCAGCCAGACGGTCGGGCTGCCTTTGCCGTCGATTATCGTCACCTTCCAACCGATTTTCTCGCGGCCTCCTTCATATAGACGCCGTAGAGGTGCGAGATGTCGTTCTGCTCGTCGCCGGACAGAAAGACGATCGACTTGGCCGCGATCGGGTTTCGGCGCAGAGGTGGCCCCTCCCATTTGTCTGTGGGCCGGCATAGCGCTCGACGTCGGCTTTGGCCTGCGCGACAGCGTCGTCCGCGGCCAAGGCGGGCGATAGCCCAACGATCGCGCTGATCGCGAGGGTTGAACCCGCGATCAACATTTGGCTTGCAAGTTTCGATCTCATTGGCGTTTTCCTCCTAGTTCATCCCACGGTTTAATGCGTTGGTCAGGGCGGGATGATTGATGGTTCCTGACCACGCGGACTGCCGCAACTCGCGCGGACAACCAGCCGCGGAGGCAAGACGATGCTTTCCGGCGGACTCGCCGGCGCCATGATTTTCCTGAGGAGAAGCTGAGCCGCCTCGGCCCCGATCTGTCGGGCGCCGATATCGATCGTCGTCAGCGCCGGGCGCGAATGCGCGGCCTCGGGAATGTTGTCGAACCCAATCACGGCGCAATCCTTGCCGCCGATCCGTCCGCGATCGCTCAGTCCAACCAGGACACCCATGGCGCAGAGATCGTTGTGACAGACAATTGCGGTTGGATCGTCGGCCCGTCGCGCATCAAGCCTTCACAGCGCGCTCGCCATCCTCCCGTGTCGGAAGGCAGCTGACGATCGGTCCGACCGGCAACCCGTGGCGGGTCAGCGTTTCGCGATAGGCTCGGACGCGATCTCGCGCCGGCGAAGCATGGCGGCCGCCGCCGACGAAAGCGATCCGACGGTGGCCAAGCCGGATGAGATGTTCGACCGCCAGCATCATGCCAAGCCGAAAATCGGCGCCGACATGATCGGCTTCGGCGTCGGCCCAATCGGCGAAGCACTTGCACCATCGGCAAACCGAAGTCCCGCATCCGATCGATGAGATCGATCTTTGTTCCTTCCGCAGGACAAAGCAGCAGTCCGTCGACGCGATGCTCGCGCATTCGCTCGATGAAGCGATCCTGGCGCGCGGGAAATTCGCGGTGTTGGCGAGGAACCCGATCCAACCGGCGCGATCCAACGCTTCGTCGATGCCGGCGGTCAACTCAGCGTAGAAAGGATTGGTGATTCGCACACGACTAGCCCGACCGTGTGCGTGTGGCGTGCGCGGAGATTGGCGGCGGCGCGATCGTAGACGTATCCGAGCGACGCGATTGACGATTGCACGCGATCACGCGTCGCGCGGGCGACCAGGGGGTTGTTGCGCACGACGAGAGACACCGTCGCCCGCGAAACGCCGGCGGACTTGGCGATGTCATTCAACGTCACGCGTGCGCCCATTGTCGCTACGCCCAGGTTCGTTTCCTCGTGTCAGCCGACCAAGCGCCTTTCGGCGTCCGGCAGCCGTCCTTAGATCGATCTAAATAGCGGTCCCACCAAGTTCGTCAAGCTCCCAGGGCGCCATGCGCGGTATTTTGACGAGGCGCCATGTAGCCGCGGTCGTCGACCGCGGTGGCCCCGTGATCGAAATCGTCCCGGATAAGCGCGATCTCACAGCGACCGCGGTCAACGACCGCGGCTACAAGAGCGAGCGCCGAGCTCTGCGATCGTTACAATCAAGTGATTTTGCCGCGCGCCGCCACCGGCAACTCGCCGACGATCTCGTCGCCGCGCACCGCGATCAGCGTGTCGACCATATTCACGACGACGCAGACATGGTTGGGCACGATGCGGACGACCGTCTCCCACCGGCGGCCGATCGTTGCTGCGTTGCAAATCAAGCAGGCCATGCTCTTCGGCGAATCCCGCGATGCGCGCTTGCGGATATTCGCGGATCAGCCCGAAACCGTCCAATCCGCCGCCGGTGTCGGCAGTGAGCGTCTTCGATCCGGCGATCCAGAACGCCGCGTTCCGCGCCGGCCCGGCTGACGACCGTCGCGTAGACATGCAGCGCGCAATCCTCGAGCGTCGCCATGTCGTGCTCCATCATCATCCGGTCGTTGAAAATATATGTCCCCGCGCGATGTTCGGTCACGCCGTCGAGACGTTCGAGCTGCGCCAGGTTGGGCGTGCCTCCGGAGGAAACAAGGCGGGGATCGAGCCCGAGGCGCGCGCGCCCGCGACGGCTTCGTTGAGAAAGGCCTGCGAACCCGCCATGCCCTTGTCGGGCGGATAGAACATGAAGCCCGCGAAGGCGAGGCCGGGGGCGGCGGCGATCATGCGCGCGAGTTCGATCGCTTCGCCCGGCGTTTCGACGCCCGCGCGCTTGCGCCCGGTGTCGCATTCGACGACGACGTCGAGCGCGCGACCCGCGATCTTCGCTGCTTCGGGCAGGCCCTGAATCGTCATCGGGTTGTCAGCCGCGACTGTGACATTCGCGCGCGCAAGCAACCGCCCGAGCCTGACCCAGCTTCTCTTCGCCGAGGATGTTATAGGAGATCAGGATCTCGTCGAGGCCGCCCCCGACCATCACCTCGGCCTCGCCGATCTTTTGACAGGTGATCCCGGCGGCGCCGGCGGCGCGTTGCATTTGCGCCAGCTCGGGACTCTTGTGGGTCTTGATGTGCGGTCGAAACGCGACGCCCGCGGCGTCGCATAAAGCTTGCGCGCGCGCGATATTTCGCTCGACAATTTCGAGGTCGATCACGACCGCCGGCGTGCCGTATCGGCGCGCGATTTCGGCTTTCAGGTTTTCGACGGACATGAGACGCACCCTCTCAAGTTTTGACGAGCAGGATCGCCTCGATCTCAACCATCATCCGGTTGGGTAGCGAACCCATGCCGACGGCCGACCGGGCGTGACGCCCCGCATCGCCGAGAACCTCGACCAACAGATCCGAGCATCCGTTGATGACTTTCGGATGATCAGCGAAATCCGGTTCGGCGTTGACCATGCCGAGCAGCTTGACCACCGCTTCGATGCGCGACAATTCGCCGACCGCCGATTTGGCGACCGCGAGCAATTGGAGCCCGGTGAGCGCGCCGCTCATAGCCCTCTTCGATCGTGGCGTCCTTGCCGAGCCGGCCAATTTATAGGAGCCATCCGGCAATTTTGGCCCTTGTCCCGACAAATACAACAGGTTGCCGGCCCAGCGGAACGGCACGTAGTTGGCGACGGGAACGGGGTTGAGGGAAGCGAGAGGCCCAAGGTCGGCGAGCCGCTGCTCCGGCGTCGATGAAGTCATGCTGCAACTCTCCTATTCGGCTTCACGCAATCAGAAGCGCGCTCTAAAAATCCTCGAGCGTCAGTTCGCGCGCCATCACGATATTGCCGGCGCTTAGGCCGCAATCGACCGGCAGCGCAACGCCCGTGATCGCCGCCGCGAGGTCCGACGCCAGAAAGGCGACGGCGTTGACGATATCGCCGGGCTCGACGATGCGGCCGAGCGGATACCAGCGCTCCAGCGTCCGCAGAACCGCCGGGTCCTTTTTGGCGCGTTCATCCCATATCGGCGTGCGCACCGTTCCCGGCAGAACGATGTTCACCCGAACGCCGTAACGCCCATATTCCTGCGCGAGCGAGCGCGTCATCGCGATCATGCCGGCCTTCGCGGCGCTGTAGGCGGGATCTCCGAGCGCGGCCAATCCGTTGACGGAGCCGATGTTGACGATCACGCCCGAGCGCCGGGTTTTCATGCCGCCGAGCACCGCGTGCGCGCAACTATAGGCGCCGTTGAGATTGCTGTTGACGTCGTCGCGCCAACCCTGCGGATCGGTCGAGGCGAAAGTCGTGTGGTTGGAGACGCCCGCGTTGTTGATGAGAATATCGATCGCGCCGAGCCGGTTCACGAGGTCGGCGAAAGCGCCCTCGACCGCTTGGTCGTCGCCGATGTCGGCGACGGCGGCTTCCGCCGTGACGCCTTGCCCGGTCAACTCGCGCGCGAATTCGACCACGGTTTCGCGACGGTCGATTGCCGCCAGCCGCGCGCCTTGCGCGCCGAAATGCCGGCACAACGCCCGGCCGATCCCGCCCGCCGCGCCGGTGATCGCGATCGTCTTGCCCGAAAACGTCATGTGACGCTCTCCATCGCCGCCAGCCCTTCCGCGATCGCCTCGAAATTGCGCGGACGCACGTGGCCCCAATTGTAGAAGGCGACCTCGCGCACGCCACCCGCGGCCAGCGCGCGCATCGCCGCGACGAACGCGGCCCGGTCTTCGAGGTCGGGATAGGCGGGACGCAAAATGCCGCGGAGGCGGCCGGCGCCGCGGAGACGACGCTTGACGTCGAACAGATCGGCCTTGATCCGCTCCGCGCCCGGTTCGTACAAGCATGCCTCGATGACGCCCGCCGCAGCCGCGAGCGCGGCAAGATCGCTGCCTTCGTACCAGGCGCCAGCGGTCGGCCGGGCGACCGAGGGGATGACCGCGACGTTCGCGTCCTTGCGAACGACGGCGCGGATCTCACTGACCAGCGATGTCACGACGGAGCAACGCCAATCCAGGAACGCCGCGAGGTCGCCATCCGTGCGGCCGTCCGCCATCCAAAACGCCTCGGCCATGTCGGCGGGGAAGTTCACGTCGCTGGCGAGATAGGCCTCGACATCTTCGGCGACCCGCGCGCGCAACGCCTCCGCGCGGATGCCAGCCCGCTTGGCGCCGTCGAGACAATGCGGGCAGAAACAGAGGCCGAGCTGGCTGTCGAGCCAGACGTTCGGCCGGTTGAGCGCGAATTCGTGATGATAGCCGTGGGCATAGGGGAGGAACCCCGGCGTCTCCAGCGAGACGCCCGAGACCGGATAGGTTTCGGTCACGTCGCGCGCGAGCCCGATCGCGTAAGCCCGCGCCTCAGGCGCCGAGGGACAAAGACTGTAGATATAGCGATCGCCGAACGCATTCGCGACGGTCGCTTCCGGATGCTCAGCGCCCAACCGGCTGTTGTGCAGCAGCACCAACCAGACATTGGTCGCCATGGCGGTCTGGTTGCAGAGCTCGGCGAGCATATCGCGTCCGCCCGCGACCATGGAATTCGGCGACCGGCTTGATCGCGCCATAGCGCTTTGGGTCGGACTTGAAATAGACGGTTCCATCCTCGGGAAAATACACCTTGCCCGACTTGCCGTGCGGCCGCAGAAATTTGCCGGCGTGATAGCTGCCCGTGACCGTGACGGTGTCGAGCCCGACCGACCGGAACTGCCGTGTGGCTTCCGCCACGCCGATCTCGGCGAGGTCCCAAGGGTAGGCGTAAATGGCTTTGTAGCTCACGATGGCTCTATTTCCCGTCGCGCAGCGAGCATAGCGAACTCCTGCCAGATCAATCATTCGCGGTCAAATCGCAACGAGGACGCCGAGGCGCGTCGAATTTATCCTCGACGCGGCGATCATCCTCAAATAGCATTCGTCGGTTCGAAAGTGCGAACATCGGTTCTGGGATCGGCGGAGAGAGCGCCATGGCGTCGGTGAGCGTAGTTAAAGCCAGAAAGAATTACGGTTCGCTCGAGGTTCTGCACGGCGTCTCGGTGGACATCGCGGACGGCGAATTCGTCATTCTCGTGGGCCCATCCGGCTGCGGAAAATCGACCCTGCTGCGGATGATCGCGGGTTTGGAGTCGGTGACATCGGGCGAAATTCGAATCGGCGAGCGCGTCGTCAACCATCTGCCGCCGAAGGATCGCGACATCGCGATGGTGTTTCAGAACTATGCGCTCTATCCGCATAAAACGGTCGCGGAGAACATGAGCTTCGCGCTCAAGCTGCGCAAGACGCCGCAAGGCGGAGATGGAGGCGCGCGTGCGCCGCGCGGCGGAAATCCTCGACGTGACGCCGTATCTGGGGCGGTTTCCCAAGCAACTCTCGGGCGGCCAGCGCCAGCGCGTCGCGATGGGCCGCGCGATCGTGCGCGATCCCAAAGTGTTTCTGTTCGACGAACCGCTCTCCAACCTCGACGCGAAATTGCGCGTGCAGATGCGCGCCGAGATCAAGGAGCTGCATCAGCGGCTGAAGACGACGACGATCTACGTGACGCACGATCAGGTGGAGGCGATGACCATGGCGGACCGCATCGTCGTGATGCGCGACGGCGTGATCGAGCAAACAGGGCTGCCGCTTGACCTCTACGATCGGCCGGCCAACCTGTTCGTCGCCGCGTTCATCGGCTCGCCTTCGATGAACCTGCTGAAGGGCAAGATCCGCATCGACGGCAAGCCGAGTGTGCTCACCGACGATGGCGTGAGCTTGCCGCTGGCCGCGGCGCCCAGCGGTTCGGAGGCCGGCCTTGCATCTATGGCGTCAGGCCGGAGCACCTGGGGCTCGGCGGCGATGTGCTCGCGCAGGTTTCGGTGACGGAGCCGACGGGATCGGAAACCCAAGTCTTCGCCAAGGTCGGAGAGCAGAAGATCGTTGGAGTGTTCCGGGAGCGCATCACGGTCAATCCGGGCGAGCAACTCGCGTTGTCGCCGAATCTCGACTACGTGCATCTGTTTGATCCCGACGACCGGCGCCCGCATGCCGGTGGTTTGAGGGCGGCACAGAACCGTCATTGCGAGCGAAGCGAAGCAATCCAAGTTTCGGCGATGCTTGGTTGGGGTTGTTAGCCGAGCGCTTGGCGGAAAATTCGGCGCCGTACCTGCGCCTCACGGC
>CAWADL010000010.1:0-1014408 GCA_963780825.1 uncultured Pseudomonadota bacterium
AGCGGCGATGAACTCGTTCCACTTGCGGACCATATAGTCGTTCTCGTCCATCACGGCGTTCCAGCAGGCGACGTTGCCCATGCGGTCGTCGTAGGAGCCGCCGTCGCGCGTCGCGCCGGCCTTCTCCAGCAACGATCCGTCGGGACCCTTGATGTCCTTCTCGGCAGGCTTGCCTTCCATCCAATAGGCCCACTCGTAGGGCTCCATGTTCGACTTGGCTGTCGAGAGCACGGCGGAGTAGTAGCCCTGGCGGTTGAGGTAGGCGCCGGCCCAACCAGAGAGGTACCAGTTGACGAACTCGTAGACCCATTCCTTCTGCTTGGCGGTGACGCCCTTCGACATGCAGAAGCCCGAGGCCCAGGAGCGATAGCCTTCCTTCAGCGGCTGGAACGTGCAGGCGATGCCCTTGGTGCGCACGGCGGTCACCGCCGGCGACCACATCGACTGAATGACCGTCTCGCCCGAGGCCATCAGGTTGACGCTCTCGTTGAAGTCCTTCCAGAACGCGCGGAACTGGCCGGATTTCTTGGCTTCCGTCAGCACTTCCATCGTCATGTCGATTTCTTTGCGCGTCATGTTTCCCTTGTCGGGATATTTGTATTTGCCGGTCGCCTCGACCACCATCGCGGCGTCCATGATGCCGATCGAGGGAATGTTGAGGATCGCGGCCTTGCCCTTGAACTCCGGATTCAGCAATTCGGCCCAGGAATTGATCGGGCGCTTGATCAGATCCGGGCGGATGCCGAGCGTGTCGGCATTGTAGACGGTCGGGATCAGGGTCACCCATTCGGTCGGCGTCTTCGAGAACACCTTGGAGTGCTCGCCTTCCAGGTACATCACCTTCTTCGGCGCGGTGCCCTGATCACCAATCACCTTGCCGTTCGGCAATTGGCCCTTGGTGAAGATCGGCGTGATATTGTCGAATTCCTTGATCTTCTTGGCGTCCATCGCGAGGATGTTGCCCGACGGCACCAGTTTCTTCAGGCTGAAATATTCGGTGTCGAGAATGTCGAACGAGTTCGGCTGGGTGGCGACGCGCTTGGTGACGTCGTCGGTTGAAGCGACGATGTTTTGAATGGTGATGCCGGTCTCGGCCTTCACCTTCTTGGTGATGTCGTCGGATTGGTTGACGGCGGTGCCGAGGTAGCGCAGCACCTTCTCTTCCTGCGCCCAAACGGCGGGCGCGGGGAACGAGCCGAGCGCGCTCGCGGCGGCCACGGCGCCGGCGCGTTTAAATACGTCGCGGCGCGAGACGCCTGATGAAGTTTCATTATTATCGGACACGACTTACCCTCCTCAGAAGCCCAGCGCCAATTAGCTCGCCGGGGTTAATTGATGAACTTCCTCATCGCTCCAGATGAGGCCAACCTGCTCGCCGACGGCGACCGGTGTCTGCAAAAATTCCGCGTCCGGCACGATCGCGGAGAGATCGGCGGCCCCAGCGCCTTCCAGGGCCACGGTGTAAGCCGCGCCTTGATATTCGACGCCGGTGACGGTGGCCGGCATCCGGTTGGTCGCGCCATTGCGGGTCAGCCGCGTGCGATCGGCGCGCACCGCGATCAGCCCGGCCGGCGTCTTGATCACATTGTGGCCGCCGAGAAAGCGAGCGACGAACTCGGTCGCCGGCGTTTCGAACACTTCGCGCGCCGAACCCGCCTGCTCGATCTTGCCCTTGTTCATCACCACGATCAGGTCGGCGAGCGCCAGCGCCTCGTCCTGGCCGTGCGTGACGTGAATGAAGGGAATGCCGAGCCGGGTCTGCAGCCGCTTCAATTCAAGCCGCATGCGCACGCGCAAAAACGTGTCGAGCGCGGACAGCGGCTCGTCGAGCAGCAGCACGCGCGGTTCGGTGATCAGCGCGCGCGCCAGCGCCACGCGCTGCTGCTGGCCGCCGGAAAGCTGCGCCGGCACGCGCTCGGCGTAGGGCGTCATTGCGACCAGTTCGAGGAACTCAAGCGCGCGCTTCCGCCGCTCTTCCTTTTCGACGCCGCGCATCTTCAACGAGAAGGCGACATTGTCGACGCAGGTGAGGTGCGGAAACAGCGCGTAGCTCTGGAACATCATCGCCGTGCCGCGCTTGGCCGGCGGAAATTCGGTGACGTTGTCGGCGCCGATCAGGATGTCGCCGGAGGTGGCGCTCTCGTGACCGGCGATCATGCGCAGCGTAGACGTCTTGCCGCAGCCCGAAGGTCCGAGCAGGCAGCAGTAGGCGCCGGCCGGCACCCGCAAATCGACGGCGTCCACCGCCAAGCTCGTGCCGTACCGCTTCGATACTTTCACCAGCTCCAAATTACCCGCAGCCGCCATGACTCCCCGCGTGGTTTGCGTTAGCCCCGAGTGAGCAAGCGCTATGCCACCCACGCCAGCGTCCGCATCGCCGATTCCAAGCTGCATTTCATTCTGGCGCCTAGTTATTAGGCAAAATGACCGATGCCGCGCCGCTTGGCAACATCCTTTGCCGACGCAACGCGCTTGCTTTCCGGCGCGGGCGTTTCCATGTCAGGGACATGCCCACGACCCCGCTTTCCGTACTCGATCTCGCACCCGTGCCGCTCGGGGCCACGCCCGGCGACGCGCTGCGCAATTCGCGCGATCTCGCGCGACATGTCGAGCGTTTGGGGTTCACTCGCTACTGGCTGGCCGAGCATCACAACATGGTCGGCATCGCGAGCGCCGCCACTTCGGTGGCGATCGGCTACATTCTTGGCGCCACCGAACGCATCCGCGTCGGTTCGGGCGGGATCATGCTGCCCAACCATTCGCCGCTAGTGATCGCCGAGCAGTTCGGGACGCTGGAGGCGCTCTATCCTGGCCGGGTCGATTTGGGGCTCGGGCGCGCGCCGGGGACCGATCAGATCACCCTGCGGGCGCTTCGCCGCGCGCCGGAGACGGCGGAGGGCTTTCCTCAAGACGTTTTGGAGTTGCAGGCCTTGTTCGCCGAGCCGGGCCCGCAACAACGGGTGAGCGCCGTGCCGGGGGCAGGGCTGAAAGTGCCGCTGTGGATCCTGGGTTCGAGCCTGTTCGGCGCGCAACTCGCGGGGATGCTGGGCCTGCCCTTCACCTTCGCCTCGCATTTCGCGCCCGATCACCTGATGGATGCGCTGGCGATGTATCGCGATCGGTTCGAACCGTCCGAGCAACTCGCCAAGCCCTACGCGATGGTCGCTTGCAATGTGGTCGCTGCCGATACCGAGGCGGAAGCGCGCCGGCTGTTCACGTCGCCGCAGCAGAGTTTCGTCAATCTCGTTCGCGGCACGCGCGGGCAGCTGCGTCCACCGATAGACGACATTGAGAGCTATTGGTCGCCGGCGGAGAAGTCGCATGCGTCGCGCATGCTGGCGTGCTCGTTTGTCGGCGAGGGGGAGCAGGTGGCCAAGGGGCTGCGGGCGTTCGTCAAGCAGACGGGCGCGGATGAGTTGATCGTCGCGGGCGCGATATTCGATCATCAGGCGCGGCTGCGGTCTTATGAGATCTTGGCCGAGGCGATGGCGTAGCGTAGTTGGCAACGGGGCAATTTCGCGGGGCGCGCCTTGTAGCTGCGGTCGCTGACCGCGGAGGGCGCCGAGATCGAAAATCTGCCAGAGGGCGACGCCCACACACCGACCGCGGTCAACGACCCATAGGCGCTAACTTATAGATTGCCGATTTATTTCAAAGACTTGATGTCATCCCCGCGAAAGCGGGGATCCAGGGCGGCCGCACGTCGTGTGGCCAACACGTTGAAGCGCACGTCGTGTGGCCCCTGGATCCCCGCTTTCGCGGGGATGACATGCTGGCAAGTTATTCAATATTATCGGAAATTGCCCTAGGTTAGCGCCTATGGGTCAACGACCGCGGCTACATCTAGCGCCGCGCACGGAAATCGCTCCGGTAGCGAAGTTGCAGCTAACCCGCCAACGCTGACCGTCTGATGAGGATGTTGAAACTCCCGTCTTCGATCCTCGATTCGACCAACTCATGACCCGTGGTGCGGCAGAAGGCAGCGAAGTCTTCGTCTGCGCCGGGGTCAGTGGCAAGCACGCGTAATGTCTCGCCGACGGGCACCTTTTTCAGAGCTTTGCGCGCTTTCAATATCGGCAGCGGGCAAATGAGACCTCTGGCATCGAGCAGCGCTTCACCCATCAGCTACAAATCTCCTCGCGGTCGCAGAGGATAACATTGCGCGGAAAAGCGCGCACCCGACGCAGCGGCGTCAGTGCGAACGCGGGGATGACATTTCATCGAGTCACAGGGTAGAGGGACTATCTGACACGAGGGGGATCGCATGCGACGCCGAGCGCCGAATAGGCTCTGCATCCGGGAAATGGCCGGACGGGTGTCGTGAAGCCACTGAAAGACGGCTTGATCCTCCTGCTAGGCGACAAAACCTACGGCGCTTTGCGTTATCGCGGCTCTCCGACCTCCGGTCGCGCTTGGGGCGGTCCGATGAACGGGCAGGGCGGCCGCGTTCGATTGGTCGCGGAGCTACTGCTGAAGACCGAGCCGGTCGCCATCGTCGAGACCGGCACGTATCGCGGCACGACGACCGAGTGGCTCGCCGCCTTCCAACTGCCGGTCTATACCTGCGAAGCGTCGGGGCTGAATTTCGGCTTCTCCCGCGCCCGGCTGGGCGTCGTCCCGAATGTGCATATGTTGCACATGGACAGTCGGTCGGCGCTCCGGCATCTGCTGACCGGCGCGCTCTCGACGCAACTGGATAGGCCGATCCTGTTCTATCTCGACGCGCACGGCAGCCAGGACCTGCCGCTGGCCGAGGAGATCGACATCATTTTCTCGGCGGCCTCGAGGGCGATCGTGCTGATCGACGACTTCCAGGTGCCCGACGATCCCGGCTATACTTACGACAACTACGGGGAGGGCAAGCAGTTGACCGCCGACTATATCGCCGACGGCGTGGCGCGGCATTCGCTGCAGTGTTTTTATCCGAAAACGCGCGCTGAGCAGGAAACGGGAACGCGGCGCGGCTGTATCGTGCTAGCCCAAAACGCGGAGATCATCGCGACGCTTGCGGGCGTGGCCAATTTGCGTCAGACCCCTCGCTAGTTCAACGACCGCCCCATGGCGCACTGCCTACGTCCGCCGCGACCAGCGCCAAAGCACCCATTGGCGCCGCCATGCTGCGACCTCTACGGGCCGCCCGAAGGGGTTTAGGGCGCGCTCGATCGCGCCAAGCCACAGAGCCGCCGTGGCGAGGCCCGCATAGGCCGGCGCCAACGCCTTCGGCAGCTTCGTCAAAGCCGCCTCCGCCTCGGCGAGACGCAGCCGCGCTAGCGCGGCCAAATCCCGCAGCGCCGCGGCGACCTCGGGTGACACGCGCCGGGCGCGGAAATCCTCCGGCGAGGCCGCGGTGCTTGCAAGGATTTCGCTGGGAACAAACCCCGTCAGCGCGCGCGGGCCCGAAAGACCGCGCATCAGCTCAATCAAACCGAGCGCCACGCCGGCAAAACCACTGGCTTCTGCGGCGCCCAAGTCGCGGCCGTCCGCCAGCACAAACGCTGCAATCTGCAACAGTCCCGAGCGCGTCTCGCCGAGGTAGGCCTCCAACTCGACGACACCAGGAAACACATCATCATAGAGATCGAACTGACGCGCCGTGACAGCATTCTCGATGAGATGCGCGGGCGGCCGGAATTTATCCAGCGTATCAACCAGCGCCGCCGCCACCGGATGCCCCTTCGCCTCCTCGGGTCGCTCGCCCGACAGCGCCTCGCGCCACCAGGTGAGCCGAAGTTCACCGGCCATCGGCTCGCGCACGCTTTCGCGCAGCCGCGAAAGTTCGCGCTCGAAGGCGATCAGCGCGTGCAGATGCGGACGGGCTTGCGGCGGGGCGAACAGGGCGCCGAGCCAGCGGTCGCGATCCTCGTTCCGGGCCACTTCCGCGCAATGCGCGTAAGCCTCGACGAGGCTCAAGGCGCGGCCAGCAGCAGCGCGGCGACGCGGCGGTTTTCTCCCACCAGCACATTGTAGATGCGCGAGGCCGGCCCTGTCGCCATCACGTCGAGGCGAAGCTTGGCGCCGCGCAATTTCTGCGCAAGCGGCGTCGGCAGCCGCGCCATTTTCTCGCCGAGACCAACGACCAGCAACTCCACCGATCCGGGCGCTTCGGCGATCTCGGCGAGCAGCGGCGCGAAATGCTCGAAGCGCAAGTCGGCGAGATCGCGCGCGGCGACGGCGTGAACACCGAGGGGCGTGGCGAGGATCGAGCCGACGTGGCTCATGCCGGCGAAGCGGAAGCCGCCGGCGCCGTAGGCGTCGATAGCGTGTCGGCCGGGGACGAAGCCCGCGTTCACGCCGGCGCTTTGACGGGCGTCGTGGTCTCCGTCGGCCGATCGAACGTCTCGGCGCGCACGCCCATGTAGATCAGCATCGGCGAGCAGATGAAGATCGACGAGTAGGTCGCGACGAAAATGCCCCAGATCATCGCCGCTGAGAACGAGCGGATCACGTCGCCGCCGAGGAAGAATAGCGCCAGCAGCGCCAGAAACACCGTCGTCGCCGTCATGATCGTGCGCGGCAGCACGGCGTTGACCGACATATCGATGATCTCGGGCGTCGAGAGTTTCTTGTATTTGCGCATCACTTCGCGGATGCGGTCGAGCACGACGACAGTCTCGTTGAGCGAATAGCCGACGATGGTGAGAATTGCGGCGATCGAGGTTTGATTGAATTCGAGCTGGGTGAAGGCGAAGAAGCCGACCGTCAGCAAAAGATCGTGCATCGTGCCGATGATCGCGCCAACTGCGAACTGCCACTCGAAGCGGAACCAGAGGTAGGTCAGCACCGCGAGGATCGCCACGACGACGCCGAGCGTGCCGCTCTGCACGAGTTCGCCGGAAACGCGCGGCCCGACCGCCTCGACGCTGCGGAATTCGTAGTCGGGATCGAAGGTATCGTGCAGCTTCTTCACCGCCGCGGACTGCGCCGGCCTCGCCGCCCGGCTGCACCTGGACGCGCAAGGTCACATCGGATTCGGCGCCGATGCGCTGCGCCTCGACGGGACCGAGGCCGAGCGTGTCGGCCTTGCCGCGCAGCGCCGCGATGTCCGCCTTGCCGGAATGGGCGCGCAACTCGACCTGCGTGCCGCCGGCGAAGTCGATGCCGAAATTCATGCCGACCACGAGGAACAGGACGACGGCGATGATCGAGAGCACCGCCGACAGCGGATAGCTGATGCGGCGGAACCGCATGAAGCTGATCTTGGTGTTTTCCGGCGCGAGGCGGAGCAGTTTCATGGGACGCTTTTCCGCTTAGAACGAAGCCCCGTCATTGCGAGCGCAGCGAAGCAATCCAGCGCCGGGGCAGGACGCGGCGCACGACGCGCGGGCGCGCGGTCTCCGCGAGCACGCGCTCAACCAGCGACCCGTGCACCGCCGAGAGGCTGGGTTGCTTCGCTGCGCTCGCAATGACGGGGCTGCACCCTCATATCGGCAACACCTGCGGCCGGTTGCGGCGATACCACAGCGCGATCATCATGCGCGTCATCGTCACCGCCGTGATGACCGAGGTGAGAATGCCCAGGCCCAGCGACACCGCGAAGCCGCGCACCGCGCCGGAGCCGAACAGATAAAGGATCAGCGCCGCCACGAACATCGTCACGTTGGAGATCGATGATGGTCGCGAAGGCGCGGTTGAAGCCGGCCTCCAGCGAGGAGATGACGCTGCGCCCCATATGCGATTCCTCGCGGATGCGCTCGTAGATCAGCACGTTCGAATCGACCGCCATGCCGATCGTGAACACGATGCCGGCGATGCCCGGCAAGGTCAGCGTCGCGCCGAGCAACGCCATCGAGGCGAAGATGAACAGGATGTGCACGGCGAGCGCGAGATCGGCGAACACGCCGAAAATCGCCGTAGGTCGCCAGCATATAGACGATCACCAGCAGGCCGCCGACCATCGCGGCGCGCTTGCCCGCGTCGATCGAATCCTGGCCAAGGCCCGGCCCGACCGTGCGCTCCTCGACGGTGGTGAGCTTGGCCGGCAGCGCGCCGGAGCGCAGCAGCACGGCAGAGTTGGTCGGCGCTCTCGACCGTGAAATTGCCGGTGATCTGGCCGCGGCCGCCGGTGATCGGGCCCGAGGATGCGCGGCGCGGAGATCACGACATTGTCGAGCACGATCGCGAACGGCCGGCCGACATTGTCGGAGGTGACCTGCCCGAAACGTTGGCCGCCGCGCAGGTTGAAGCGGAAACTCGACATCGGGCTCGCCCGAGCGGGAATCGAAGCCCGGCTGCGCGCCGGTCAGATCCTCGCCCGGCGACCATCACCCGCTTCTCGACCGGAATCTCGCCGCCCTGTTGTTGCTTGAGCGTTTCGACTTCGCTCGGCGGATCGCCGGCGTCGGCGACCAGGCGGAATTCGAGCTTGGCCGTCGTGCCGACAAGCTGCTTCAGCTTGGTCGTGTCCTGCAAGCCCGGCACTTCGATCAGCACGCGGTCGGCGCCCTGCTGCTGGACGTTGGTCTCCTTGGTGCCCGAGGCGTTGAGGCGGCGGTTCAGCACCTCGATCGATTGCGCCACCGCGCGGCGCACCTTGTCGTTGATCGCCGCATCGGTCAGCGTCAGCCTGATGCCGCCGTCGCCGGTGTCGGCGATGTCGAGCAGGCGGTCGGTCGCGCCCGGCGATCGCGCCGCCGACGCGTTGGTTGAGGCTCTGCAGCAGATCGAGCGGCCTTGCGCGCTCGGCGGGGTCGGCGATGCGCACGATCACGCCGCGCGGCTGCACGGCGACGCCGCCGCTCAGCGGAATCTTCGCCTCGCGCAGCTTGGCGCGCACGTCGTCGCGCAACTGCTCGACCTGGGATTTGACCAGGCTTGGTCTTGTCGACCTCCATCAAGAGATGCGCGCCGCCTTGCAGATCGAGCCCCAGCACGATCGCGCGCGCCGGGCAGGAACGACGGCAGCCGCCGTTCGAGCGAGGCGACGGTCGCGGGATCGAGAAAGCTCGGGACGATGAGCAGAATCGCGGCGAGCACGAGCCCGAGAATCGCGACGATCTGCCAGGTGGCGATGCGCAGCATTCGCCGGTTACTTCGCGCTCTTGGCGGGCGGGATCGCGGGCGCGTCCTTCACCGGCTCGCCCTTCGAGCGCACATCGGAGATGCCGGAGCGGGCGAGACGCACCCGCACGTTCGGCGCGATTTCGAGTTCGACCTCGTTGTCGTCGGTCGCCTTGGTGATCTTGCCGATCAGGCCGCCGCTGGTCACCACGATATCGCCGCGCCGCGCGCCCTGCACCATGCTCGCGCTGCTGCTTGGCGCGCTGCTGCTGCGGTCGCAGAAGCAGAAAATACATGATCGCGAAAATGATGACGAACGGCGCGAACTGAATCAGCATGTCCGTCGAGCCCAGGGCGGACACGCCGCTGGCTTGCGCGAAGGCGGGCGTAATCAACAAGGGGGAAAGCTCCGGGAAAGCCGGCCCGGAGGCTGGCGCGGCGGCGCTATATACTGGGCGCGCGGCGCGAAAGCAATGTGTCGCGTCTGGGAGGTCTGGGCGGCGGTTCCGGCTTGCCTCTAGCGTTCTCAATTTTTTTCCGTTAATGCCTCTTAAAGGCGAAAGCGCCAAAATGCTCGGATGCGGAGTAACGGCGTAAACGAATGACGAACTGGACCGACGCGATTGACCTGCTCGAGGAGCGCGACAACGGGGCTTTATGTCCCGAGTTGGGCCCGGGAGCCTTGGCGTTTGCGCTGAGCGCAGCGCTTGGCGTTTGGCTGATCTATCTGCGCCCTATGTCGCATTCCGCTCCGGCGCCCGAACTGGCTGCGAAGACCGAGGCCAACCCGTTCGGCGGGCTCGCGCCGATCAATCCGCCCGCCGCGCGTGCCCCCGCCGCCAAATCCGGCAATCCGTTTGGCGGCCTGGTCGTCCAAGGGTTTGGCTCGACGACGCATTTCGAGATCGCGGAACGGGACGTTCCGCTGCCGCCGGTTCCGCCTTCCGATCTGCGTTCGGAAGACGAAGGCGCGCCCTTGCCGCCCCGTCGCCCCGATTTCGCTCGCGCCGTCGAGCCGCCGCCAGCCGCCGTAGCGCGACTGGAGACGCCGGCGCCGCTGCCGACGCCGAGTCCGGCGGAAGCGCCCAGCGTATTCGGTCGCCTATTCGGCAGCACCTCGCCGGCCCCTGGCCCGATACCGGCCGCCAAGACCCCGGAACCGAAGCTGGCCTATGCGCCGCCTCCGCCGCCGAGCGCCGGCCTCAGCCAATACGCGGTCGCCGGACGCGGCGGCGCGACACCCCGAGGCGGCGGGTTCGGCGGCTTCCTGCGCGGCCTCAACTTCGGCAGCAGCGGCAGCAATCCGACGTCCCGGTTCGGCGACCGCGTCGCGGTCTACGACATCTCCGCCGCGATGGTTTACCTGCCTGACGGCTCGACGATCGAGGCGCATTCCGGGCTCGGCGACGCGCGCGACGACCCCTCCAAGGTCAATGAGCGCATGCGCGGCGCCGACGCCGCCGGCGACCTATGCGCTCACGCCGCGCGGCGAACTGTTCCACGGCGTCGCGGCGCTCCGGCTGACGCCGGTCGACAGCAACGTCTACGGCCGCGCCGGCCTGCTCGCCCACACCTACATGCTCGGGCCGAACGGCGATTCCAACGGCTGCGTGTCGTTCCGCGACTACGACGCTTTCCTGCGCGCCTTCCGCAGCGGCCAGATCAGCAAGCTCGTCGTCGTAACGAGGCTCTGAGCGCGGCGGCTGCTGATCGCGACCGCCGCGCCTTCATCCTCGAAAATACCCGTCTGCTTGCGCCTCCGCTGACGCCGGAAATGTCGCTGGAGCTCGCCGACGAAGCCGTGCCGCTCTGGCGGAAGACCGAAGACGATCTCGGCCGCATGGGGCTGCCGCCGCCGTTCTGGGCTTTCGCCTGGGCGGGCGGACAGGCGCTGGCGCGCTACGTCCTCGATCATCCGGAGCTCGTGCGGGGCAAACGCGTGCTCGATTTCGCCAGCGGCTCCGGGCTGGTCGCCATCGCCGCGGCGAAGGCGGGCGCGGCGCGCGTCGAGGCCAGCGAAATCGACGAATTCGCGCTGGCCGCGATCGCGATCAACGCGCGAAGCCAATGGGGTCGATATCGTCGTGCGCGCAGGGCGATCTCGTCGGCCGTGACGAGGGCTGGGACGTGGTGCTCGCCGGCGACGTCTCCTACGAGCGCGACATGGCGGCGCTGGTCACGTCGTGGCTGCAGGCCCTCGCCCGGCGCGGCGCGCCGTCCTGATCGGCGACCCTGGCCGCAGCTATCTCGCACGCGATCTCCTGGAGCCGATCGCGCACTACAGCCGTGCCGGTGACCCGCGACCTCGAGGATTGCGATATCAAGCGGACGGCGGTCTACCGCTTCCGGGCCTAGCTCGCTGTAGCCGCGGTCGTTGACCCATAGGCGCTAACATATAGATTGCCGATTTATTTCAAAGGTTTGATGTCATCCCCGCGAAAGCGGGGATCCAGGGGCTACCACACCTCGTGTGGCCAACACGTTGAAGCGCACGTCGTGTGGCCCCTGGATCCCCGCTTTCGCGGGGATGACATGCTGACAAGTTATTGAATATTTTAGGACATTTGCTCTAGATTAGCGCATATGGGTCGTTGACCGCGGTGGTCCGTGTGATCAGGTCTACCTCGGCGAGGCGCGATCTCACGACCACCGCGGTCAACGACCGCGGCTACAGAAGCGCCCTAGCGGCAGGCGGAAAAGCGGCTATAGGTCGGCGTATGACCGACGACGCCCGCCCCGCTGGCCTGCTGCCGCGCCCCGCCGTCGCCGCGCTTGTCAGCGCAGGCGCGATCCGCGCCGAACGCATCATCGAGCCCTCGCAGATCCAGCCCGCGAGCCTCGACTTGCGGCTCGGGCCGGAGGCTTTTCGGCTGCGCGCAAGCTTCCTGCCTGGGCGCAACGCGACTGTGCGCGAGCGGCTTGAGAGCTTGTCGCCCGAGCGGATTTCGCTGGTCGGCGAGGGCGCGGTGCTGGAAAAAGGCATCGTCTATATCGCGCCGCTCACCGAACGGCTGGCGCTGCCGCCGACGCTAGCAGGCGCTGCGAACCCGAAAAGCTCGACCGGCCGGCTCGACATTTTCACCCGCCTGATCGTCGACCGCGGCGCAGCTTTCGACGAGGCGCCGGCGGGCTATTCCGGCTCGCTCTGGGTGGAGATTTCGCCGCGCAGCTTTTCGGTCCGGGTGCGCGAGGGATCGCGGCTCAATCAACTGCGTTTTCGCGAATGCGGTGGCCCGCGCGCGGCGCTTTCGGACGAGGACCTGCGGGTGCGGCATAGTCGGGGCGCCGCTGGTTGATGGAGCGCTGGAGCTGCGCGACGGGCTGGTTGTACACGTCGGGCTGGCAGGCGCGGAAAACGCGATCGTCGGCTTCCGCGCCATCAAGAACGGCAGCGTGATCGATGTCGACCGGCCTGGCGCCTACGCGGCGGAGGATTTCTGGGAGCCGATCCGCGCGCGCGAGTCCGGCGCGGCTCATCCTCGATCCGGACGAGTTCTATATTCTCGCCAGCCGCGAGAAGATGCACATTCCCGCCGATCTCGCCGCCGAAATGGCGGCGATCGATCCGGCGCTCGGCGAGTTCCGCGTGCACTACGCCGGGTTCTTCGATCCCGGTTTGGTTGGACGGCCTCGCGGCGCGCCGGGGGCGCGCGCGGTGCTGGAGGTGCGCGGCCGCGATGTGCCGTTCCTGCTGGAGGACGGCCAGCCGATCGGGCGCCTGGTGTTCGAGCCGTTGTCATCTGCCTCGGATGCGCTCTACGGGGCGGTTGGAGGCTCCAACTATCAGGGGCAGGGGCTGAAACTGTCGAAGCATTTCAGGCCGTGGCGCGAAGCGTGAAACCCTTGTGTCCTTTGTGCCTCCTTCGTGCCTTGGTGGTGAAAAGGGTTAAACACCAAGGCACAAAGGAGACACAAAGATCACAAAGATAGACCTGCTCATGAAACCCGCCACCGCCCCCTCCGCCCTGAAGGTCCAAGCCGTACTCGGCGACGCCTACGAAGTCCTGGAGTTCGACGCCGGCACGCGCACCGCCGCCGACGCCGCGGCGGCGATTGGCTGCACGGTCGCGGAAATCGCCAAATCGCTGGTGTTCCGCGCCAAACAGAGCGGCCGCCCCGTCCTCGTCGTCGCTTCCGGCGACAATCGCGTCGACGAGAAGAAAGTCGCCGCCCTCATCGGCGAGAAAATCTCTCGCGCCGACGCTGATTTCGTTCGCGAGATGACCGGCTTTGCGATCGGCGGCGTGCCGCCGGTTGGTCACGCGACCGCGCCGATCACGCTGATCGACGAAGACCTCATGAAATTCGCCACGATCTGGGCCGCGGCCGGCACGCCCAACGCGGTGTTTCAACTAAAGCCGGCCGCGCTGGCCGAGTTGACCGGCGGCCGCCTCGCCGACGTCGCGGCGCGTTCATGAGGCTCGCCAGCGCAGCGCCCGCGCCTCGATCATCGTCAGCGCCGAATTGGCGACGAGCCCGATCAAGCCGAGCAGCATGACGCCCGCGAAAATATCCGGGCTGCGGTAGGCGCGCGCGGCGACCAGCTCCCATTGGCCGAGCCCGTCGATACCCCCAATCATCTCACAAACAACCGCCAGGATCAGCGCCACGGTCAGGCCGAGCCGTAGGCCCGCGAGAATGTCGGGCAGCGCCGAGGGCAGGCCGATCTTCCAGATGACCGAGAGGCGCGACATGTGCAAAGCGCGCGCGACCTCGACGAGCCGCGGCTCGACATGCGCGAAGCCGTGCACGGTCGAGAGCAGCATCGGCCAGATCGAGCCGAAAGCGATGACGCCGATCGCCATCGCCGGCGTCAGCCCGAAGATCGCGATCGCCACGGGGATCACGGCGGAGGCCGGCAGCGGGCGCAGGAATTCGAGCGTCGGCCCGACATAGACGCGCGCCCGCGCCGAGGAGCCGATCAGCGCGCCGAGCGCGACGCCGGCGAGCGAGGCGACGACCCAGCCAATCGCCATATGCGTCAGCGTGCCCTCGAGCTTCTTCAGCAGATCGCCGCGCGAGAATCCGGCGATCAGCGCGTTCCAGGCGCGCGCGGGCGACGGCAGAAACAGCGGCGGGATCAGATTGAGCGCCGCGATTTCGGCCCAGACCGCGATCGCCGCGGCGAGTACAACGAGGCTGCCGAGCCGCCAGGCGAGCGTCTTCATGTCGCGGCCTGTCCCGCAAACAACCGCGCTTGCAGCGAACAGCAAGCTTGATTGAGCGCGAAGCCGACGATCGCCGACCCAGACGAGGAAGGCGAGCGTGAGGTCAGGCCGCAGCGCCTGCCCCGCGGTCATCAGCGCGGCGCCGAGGCCCTGCGGGTTGACGACGATCTCGACAGTCACTGCGACAATCAGCGCGACGCCCGCCGCGAGGCGGAAGGCGACGAAGATGCGCGGAAGCGCAGCCGGGATCACGATCTTAGAGACCGTCGCCACGGCGCCAGCCGCAAGCGCGCGCGCGACTTCCAACAACCGCGGCTCGACGCCCGCGACCGCCGCGCGGGAAAAGATCAGCATCGGCCAGATCGAGGCGAAGGCGACGATGGCGATCTCCAGCCGATAGCCGAAGCCAAGCGCGACCAGCGCTACAGGGATCACGGCGACCGAAGGGATTGGCCGCAATAGCTCGATGGGATTTCCGGCAGCCGGTCGAGCACGCGCGACAAGCCCAGCGCCAGACCCACCGCCAGGCCGATGAGGCGCCGATGGCGAGGCCCGCGAAGGCGGCGATCAGCGTGTCGCGCGTCGCCGTCAACAGCGAGCCGTCGCCGAGCGCCTCGGCGAAGGCGGTGGCGATCGGCTCGGCGGCGCGATGGCGTCGCTGTCGCCATGCGCGCGCGCGCCGATTTCGGCGAGCGCGATCAGGAGAATGGGTAGCAGAAGACCTTTCATGTGCAGGACGAGGCACGACGCCATGCGGTCCTCCCTCCGCCCTTGTGGGGGAGGGTCGGGGTGTGCGGGCAGCCGCAGCCGCCGCGCCCGATTGTTGGTTGACATCCAAGTCGAACCGCCCCCTCTCCCTAACCCTCCCCCACAAGGGGCAGAGGGAGACCGCCTCAATTCTGATATCTCGCCGGGTGATCAACCGATGCCTGCTCGACGCCGTGGATGAAATCGTAGAGCTTTCTCCGCAGCGCCAGAAATTCCGGGCTCTCCCGCGTCGACACCTGATCGCGCGGGCGCGGCAGATCGACCTTCAGCTCGATACCGATCCGGCCGGGATGCGGCGCCAGCCCAATGACGCGATCGCCCAGGTAGATCGCCTCCTCAAGATCATGCGTGACAAACAAGATCGTCGCGCCGGTCGCGCGCGCGATCTCCAGCATCTGATCCTGCAGCGCCTGCCGCGTCATCGCGTCGAGCGCGCCGAACGGCTCGTCCATCATCAGCGCGGCCGGTTCCTGCGCCAGACAGCGCGCGATTTGCAGACGCTGCTGCATGCCGCCCGACATCTGCGTCGGGATATTTGCTTTGCTGGCCGGACAAGCCGACGCGCTGCAACAATGCGGCGATCCGCGCGGGCCGCTCGCCGCGCGGAACACGCGAGCGCTTCGAGCGCCAGCGAAACGTTGCCTTCCGCCGTGCGCCAGGGCAGCAGCGCCTTGGCGTAATCCTGAAACACGACGGCGACGTCGCGGCGCGGTCCCTTGATGGACGCGCCGGCGAATCGCGCCTCGCCGCTGGTCGGCTCAATCAGCCCAGCCGCGACCCGAAGCGCCGTGGTCTTCCCGCAACCGCTAGGGCCGACCAGACAAAGAATTTCGCCGCGCGCGATTTCGAAAGCTCAGACCGCCGAGCACGAGCTGGCGGCCGAAGGTGAGCGCCACATCGCGGAATTCGATGAGCGGCGCCGCTCAAGAACGGCGCTCCGGCGCGGGATAAACGAGGGTCAAGCGTCGAAGCGATATGCTCGCTGAGCGCCTCCGCCGCCTCGTTTGAGCGAGCGATGATCAGTTCCGCCAGTTGCTCATGATTGGCGAGAAAATCATCGGCTCGCTGAAACGAAGCCATCATCAGCCGCCGATAGCGATAGGACTCATCGTAAAGCTGCGATTGCGCGGCGATCAGACGCGGCGAGCCGCAGGCCGCGATCAGCGCGGCGTGAAACCCCTTGTGCAGCGTATCGAACGGCGCGTCGCCTTCGCGGAACCCGCGCGGGTCGTCGGCCACGCAGCGCTTCAGTTTGTGCAGCGCGCCGAGAATCTCGGCCTCCCATGCCGCGTCGCCCCGCGCCATCGCCAGCCGCAGCGCCTCGCGCTCGATCACCTGCCGGATCAGCACGATGTCGGCGAGATCGGCGCGCGAGATCGGCGTCACGCGAAAGCCGCGGTTGCCGATCGCGTTGACCAGCCCGCGCGCGGCAAGCCGCGACAGCGCCTCGCGCAACGGCGTCGCGCCGACGCCATAACGCGCGGCGGTCTCGGCGATGCCGAGCCGAGCGGCCGGGCGCGAGGCGGCCGGTGAGAATGTCGGCCTCGATCGCCTGCGCCGCGCGCGCGCTCAGCGTCGCGGCGTCGGCGTGCGTCACGGCAAAACCAGCTTGCTCGTCTCGACCTCGCGATTGCAGCATGCCCTGCTGTTTCATCACCTCGACCCACCATTTGAAATCGTCGGGCTTCAGCTCGGGCTTGGAGTGGTTGGGCGGCGTCTTCTTGACGAGATCAATCGCCATTTTGGTGAACCGGGCTTGCGCCTCCCAGGCCTTGTCGTGATCGGTGTTGACGATCGTCGCCGCCTCCGCGATCGCTTCGCGGAACGCCTTCACCGCGTCTGGATTTTTTTGCGCCCAATCGCGCGTCGTCACATATTCGATGATGGGATCGACGCGTTTGAGGTCTGCGGCGTAGTGCGCGGCGACGCTGCCATTTCCTGCCCCGACGATGCGCGAGACGAACGGCTCGGCGGTCAGCACGGCGTCAACCGCGCCGGATTTCAGCGCATCGTTCTGCGTCGGAAACGTCACTTCGACATAATTGACTTTCGCGGGATCGACTCCGGCGTCGCTGAGCCATTTGCGGAACAGCACGTGCAGGAATGCGCCGATGCCGGGCACGCCGACCTTCTTGCCGATGAAATCGGCGGGCTTGGCCATTGTCAGACCGGTCTTCTGCACGACGGCGATGGTCTCGGCCTCAACCGAGTCCATGGCCGACGCCCCGGCGACAGCCACCAGATCGAGGCCGCCGTCGACGGCTTGCAGAAACACCGGCGAGGTCGGGCCGCCGAAGTCGATCGAGCCAGAAGCGATCGCCGGCGGAATGTTGGTATTGATGCCGATCAGCGTCATCTCGGCGTCAATGCCGTGTTTGGCGAACACGCCGTTATAGGTCGCGACCATCGCCGAGGCGCAGTCGGAGGTCGCGGTGCAGGCGATCTTGATTTTGATCGGGCTCGGCCAGAGCCGGACCGGCGAACAGGGCGATAGCCATACAGGCGCGGGCTAGTTTCACGAGCGTTCCTCCGCAGCTGCATCACGGCAGCTTGATTATCGACAAAAAATAGGATCGTATATAATCCTGGGGAATGCAAGGGAGGAGCGCCATGAAATTTGCGACCTATCACGCCGAGGGCGCCCCGCGGGTCGGCCTCGTCGACGTCGACCAAGGCCGCGTCCTCGATCTCGCCGCGGCAGCTTCCGGCGTTGGTTGGAGCCCTGCGCCGTTTGCCTCGATGCTGACCCTGATCGAGGCCGACGATATGGGGCTCGAACTCGCCAGCGAGCTTGCGGAGGGCGGGAAACACTGGGCGCCGCTCGCCTCTGTTCAACTGCTCGCGCCTTTGCCCGAGCCGCGGCAGATCCGCGACGCGATGTCGTTCGAGACGCATATCCGACAATCCGCGCGCGGCGGGCGGGCGCTGGATGCGCGGGCCAAGGGCGGCGAGGCGGCGTTTCGCGAAGCGCTGGCCGTTCCGCTGGAGCCGCTCGCCGAGGTCTATCGGCAGATGCCGATCTACTATCTCACCAACCGGCTCATCGTCGCCGGCCCCGAGGCGACGGTGCGCTGGCCGCGCTACAGCAAAGTTTGGGACTATGAGCTCGAAATCGCCATCGTCACGCGCCGCACACGCGCCAATATCCCCGATGGGGAGGCCGGCGACCACATCTTCGGCTACACGATTTTCAACGATTTCTCCGCGCGCGACCGCCAGCGGGTCGAGATGGCCGGGCGGCTCGGTCCCGCCAAAGGCAAGAGTTTTGACGGCGCCAACGTTCTCGGGCCGTGGATCGTCACGCCGGACGAGCTTGGCGATCCGCAGACGCTAAATGTGGAGGTGCGCGTCAACGGCGAGACGCGCGCGAAGGGAACGACCGCAAATATGCTGTTCAGCTTCCCGCAAATCCTGACCTACGCGTCACAGGACGAGACGATTCACGCCGGCGAAGTGTTCGGCTCAGGCACGGTCGGCAATTGTTGCGGACTTGAGATTGGGCGCTTTCTCGAAAGCGGTGACGTGATTGAACTGCATGTTGACCGCATTGGGGTGCTGCGCAATCGCGTGGTGGCCCAGTAACGCCGAAGCTGTCATCCCGCCGAAAGCTGTTGCCGATTAACTCGAAACGTTTGTGTCATCCCCGCGAAAGCGGGGATCCAGGGGCCACCGCCCGTCATGTGGCCAACACGTTGAAGCGCACGTCGTGTAGCCCTGGATCCCCGCATTCGCGGGGATGACAAGCCACCCATTTAGTAGCTAGCCACATTGGAGGAAACCTTATGCCCCGCCGCATCATCGACCTATCTGTTCCGCTAGAAAACGGCGTGCCCGCCGATCTCGGGCCCGGACCATCGATCGAGTACACCGACCACGAGCAGAGTGTCCCCGGCATCCTCACCTATTTTCCCGGCCTGACAAAAGAAGAGTTGCCCGAGGGCAAGGGTTGGGCGGTCGAGCAAGTCAAGCTCACCACCCATAACGGCACGCATCTCGACGCGCCCTGGCACTATCATCCCACGATGAACGACGGCGAGCCCTCCTGGACGATCGACCAGGTGCCGCTTGATTGGTGTTTCCAACCCGCCGTCAAACTCGACTTCCGCCATTTTCCCGACGGCTATGTCGCAACGGCCGCGGACGTAAAGGCAGAGCTAGATCGCGTCGGTCACGAGTTGAAGCCGCTCAACATCGTCGTCGTCAACACCAGCGCCGGCGCCAAATATGGGCAACCGGACTATGTACCGTCCGGCTGCGGCATGGGCGCCGAGGCGACCAGATATTTGCTGGAGCGCGGCGTGCGGCTGACCGGGACCGACGCGTGGAGCTGGGATGCGCCCTTCGTCCACACCGCTAAGCGCTATGCGGAAAACCACGACGCCAAACTCATCTGGGAAGGCCACAAAGTTGGGCGGCATATCGGCTACAGCCACATCGAGAAGCTGCACAACTTGGAGGCGCTGCCCGCGCACGGCTTCACGATCGCCTGCTTCCCGGTGAAAATCGCGCGCGCCTCGGCGGGTTGGACACGCGCGGTGGCGATCTTCGACGCGTGAAAGTCGTCGCCGATCGAAAGAAGACGGGTCAATTCCAGGAGAGTTGGTTCTTCGGCAGTCGGCCGCTCGGGTCAAAAACGTCAATCTTGTGCGGAAGGCGCGGACCCCAACGCCAGAGAACGAGGTTTCGATCTTCCACAGTCGCGCCAGGAGCGTAACTTGGGAGCAGCGCTCCCGCCGCGCCTTTCGCCAGGAGTTCGTCAACCAGTTTCCACTGCGGCGGCTGCGTTCCGGCTGCGATGTGAGCAAACCATGGCGCAGATAGCACTGTCTCATCGGCGCCCACGGCGCGACGCCCAGCGTCGTCAATGAGATCGACTATGTCTTCACAATCGACATCATAGGAACAGAGAACGTAGGGTTCGATCTTGCGTGCGAAGCCTTGATTGGCTTCTTTGATGGCGGTGATGAGATCGAGGGCGAGGTACAGCGCAGGCCGCCCTTTCGGATTGAAGCGTCCGCCATGAATTGCGGCGCCCTCACCGGAAATCGGACGGAACGACCAGCGCGGATGGTGCGCGCGATAGGCCGTTCCCTTAAATCTCAAGCAAATCCGCCGAGGGCAAGAGAGTCGAGATAATCGCGCAAGGCTTCGGCTTGTCCGGACTTCACCAGCGCCTCTGCGGTTCGGTCGCCAAAAGCTGAAATTGGCTGAGCGCGATACCAGGCCAATGCCTGGTGATCCCCGCCCGCCCATTTGCGTACTCGGGCGATAATTTCCGATTTCACGCCCGGTACGTCCGCGGCCGCCTCATATTCGAGACCCCGCCCAAGTTGCGCAATACGCGTTGCGTGCACCGGCGTAGTCGTGGGCTTTTTGCCGGCAACTTTTGCCTTGACGGTTGGTTTTGCGCCAGCCTCTGGGTCGCTCTTCGACTTTTGCGCACTTTTCTTTGTCACGCTCGCAGGGCGACGCGACTGAGCGTTGCCCGAACTCGGGGCGGTTCGACTTGGTGATGACGCCATCTGCGGCTTCCAGACCCGTTAGACTGCCTCACTGGATCGTGGCGTAAGGCTAATCGCCCGAGGCGGCATTGCCAAGCATGCCGCCCGAGCCCGCTTAGCCCTCAGATCACATAACTCTTCAACGGCGCAAACCCATTGAAGCCAACCGAGGAATACGTCGTCGTATACGCCCCCGTACCCTCGATCAGCACCTTCGCGCCGATCTCCAACGAAATCGGCAGCAAATAAGGCTCCTTCTCGTAGAGCACGTCCACCGAGTCGCAGCTCGGCCCCGCCAGCACGCAGGGCGCGCGCGCATCGTCGTCGAAAGGCGTGCGGATCGGGTAGCGGATCATCTCGTCCATCGTCTCGGCGAGCCCGTTGAACTTGCCGATATCCAGATAAACCCAGCGATGCGCGTCCGCGTCCGACTTCTTCGAGATCAGCACGACCTCCGCTTCGATGACGCCGGCATTGCCAACCATGCCGCGGCCGGGCTCGATGATCGTCTCGGGGATGCGGTTGCCAAAATGCCGGCGCAGCGCGCGGAAGATCGTGCGCCCATAGGTCCTGATCGGCAACGTTTCCTTCAGATAGCGCGTCGGAAAGCCGCCGCCGAGGTTCAGCATCTGCAACTCGATGCCGCGCTCGGCGAGATCCTTGAAGATGGCCGCGGAAGCCTTCAGCGCCCCGTCCCACATGCGCGGATCGCGCTGCTGCGAGCCGACGTGGAACGACAGGCCGTGCGCGACCAGACCGAGCGCATGCGCATGTTCGAGCACGCGCGCGGCCATCTCCGGCGCGCAGCCGAACTTGCGCGACAGCGGCCATTCCGCGCCGGCGCCGTCGCAGAGGATGCGGCAGAACACTTTTGCCCCCGGCGCCGCGCGCGCGATCTTCTCGACCTCGGCTTCGCAGTCGACAGCAAACAGGCGCACGCCGAACTCGAAAGCCCTGGCGATGTCGCGCTCCTTCTTGATCGTGTTGCCGAAGCTGATGCGGTCGGCCGTCGCGCCGGCCGCGAGCGCTTGCTCGATCTCGGGCACGGAGGCGCAATCGAAACAGGCGCCGAGCCGCGCCAGCAGATCAAGGATCTCCGGCGACGGATTGGCTTTTACTGCGTAGAAAACGCGGGTGTCAGGCAACGCCTTGGCGAAGCCGAAATAGTTCTCGCGCACGACCTCGAGGTCGACGACGAGCCGCGGTCCCTCCTCGGGATTACGGTTGAGGAACTCCTTGATGCGATCGGTCATAGCGGCATCCCCCGCGCGCTCGGAGAGCGCGCGATAGTCGACAACAGGGAGGTGGCGATGCGTCGCGGCCCGCGCGCGTTGGAGACGCACGGACGCCGTCGTTGACCCGCCAACCACGAACCCGATGCGAAGCGTCGACACGGCGGAGAGCCGCGCCAATCCCGCAACGGGATCAGATGCTGCGCCGTGGCCTCGAGCGGCGAACCTCGCGTTCGCGTTTCAAAGCCATCGTTTGGAAAGGAGGAATCCCTTCCGCACACCCGGCAAGATAGACTAGCCTCTTCGGTGAGCCGGCCTTTGGAGGGCCGACGGAGACCAAAAAAGCCCGGTCCGTCGTTGCTTCAAGTCGCGTCCCCCGTTAGGCGGGGTTCGCCGGTTCGTCTCCGGCTGTCGACCTCTTCAGGGGCGGTTGACTGGCCTCTTGTCCAGATCCCCGCCGGTCGACACGCGTCCACAGGCACGTGCGTATTGGGCAGGTCGGAGATTGTGCGAGTTGCTCGGAAATGCAAGCGGTTTTTTCCGCCCGGGACGATTTTTTTCCCTGTCGCACAATCGTCACATCTGACACTTTGGCGACTTCCCGAGCGACCCGCCCGTCCCTCGCCGCATTTGCGGCAACGCCCACACCCTGATAGGATAATCATTCGATAGGGTGTTTCGGACGCGAGGGCGGCGAGCTATCGCCGGTAAGACGTTGAGCAATAACCCGGAAATGGGCCGATTGTGGGTGAAGCTGGCCTCGGCCGGCGTGCGCCCGACTCGCCAGCGACTTGAACTCGCCGAGCTGCTGTTCGGCAAGGGCGATCGGCATTTCACCGCCGAGACCATCCATGGCGAAGCGCGGGCTTTGCGCTATCCGCCTTCCCTAGGCACTGTCTATAACACTCTGAATCAATTCGTGGAAAACGGGTTGTTGCGAGAGATTGCGCTCTACGATTCGAAGATCTGGTACGACACCAATACCGGCCCGCATTGCCACTATTACTGGGAAGACACCCAACAACTTTCCGATATTCCCAGCGAGCACATCCCGTCATTAACGGTCCCGCCGCCCGCGGGCGCCAAGGTCACCGCGATCGATGTTATCGTGCGGGTGCGCTCCGGGGAGCCCGAAACGCTGCCGGAATGCCCGGTCGCCAAGTTTGAATTGTTTCTAAAGTGATTTGAACCGTTTCAAAACGCGGCGCCAGTCATTGCGCGGCGCGCGACCAAACGCCTAGCTCCCATCACGGCGCCTGTGCCAGCTTCGCGCTGCAGGCCTCTTCGACGGTTCAAGAATTCGACCCGTCCGCGTGATCGCGGCCATCCACTCGGGATCGAGTTGCGGAATGAAGGAGCGTTGCGTGAAGGTGCTATTTATCGGCGCGGCTATTTTTGGCCTGGCGTTGTCCGGCCTAGCGGCGACGCCGGCGCTCGCCGACGACGCAACCGTCAAAGTCGTACTGAAGGACCACAAGTTCATTCCGCATGACCCGAGCGCGCCGGTCGGCAAGCCGATCTCGATCGAGGTGACCAACCAGGACAAGACGCCCTCGGAATTCGAGAGCAAGACTTTGCGCGTCGAGAAGGTCGTTCCCGCCGGCGGGACCGTCACGGTGCGGGTGCGCGCGTTGACGCCTGGGCGCTACCGATTCTTCGACGATTATCACGAGGACACGACCGAAGGTTTCCTCGTCGTTCAATAGTCAGAGACTCCTGCCATGCTCGGCGCGCTCATCATCGTCTTCCGCGAAGTCATCGAGGCCGGCCTGATCGTCGGCATCGTGCTCGCCGTCACCAGGGGCCTTCGCGGCAGCCGGCTGCTGGTCGGGCTTGGCGTGATCGCCGGCGTGCTGGGCGCCTCGCTGGTGGCGGTTTTCGCCGGAGCGATCGGGAATGCGCTCGCAGGTGTCGGGCAGGAGGTGTTCAACGCCTCCATCCTGTTGCTCGCGGTGGCGATGCTGACTTGGCACAACGTCTGGATGGCGACGCACGGGCGGGAGTTGGCGGCGGAAGTCAAACAAGTCGGCGCCGAGGTGCGCGCAGGATCGCGCTCGATCGCGGCGCTCGGCGTCGTCGTCGCGGTCGCGGTGATGCGCGAGGGCTCGGAGGTCGTGTTGTTCCTCTATGGGCTGGTGGCTTCAGCGAACTCGACCGCTTACGAACTCATCGAGGGTTCGTTACTCGGCCTGTTGCTGGGCGCTGTTGTCACCGCGCTCACCTATTTCGGGTTGGTGACGATCCCGACGCGCTGGCTGTTCAAGGTGACGACGGCGCTCATCACCTTCCTGGCTGCGGGGCTTGCGGCCCAGGCGGTGGTGTTCCTGCAGCAGGCGGGCATCTTGACCGCGCTCGCCGACACCGCCTGGGACACCTCCGCAATCCTCTCCGACACGAGCCTGTTCGGCCGCGTGTTGCACACGCTGGTTGGTTATTCCGATCAGCCTTCCCTGCTGCAGGTGGTCGTCTATCTTGTCGTGTTGATCGGCGGTTTTGCGCTGTCACGCGCGTTTGGCGCGCAAGCGGCGCCAAGGCCGCGGGTCGCTGCTGCGGAATAGACCTGTAGATCGGTTGGCGCTGTAGCCGCGATCTCCAGATCGCGGTGGCTGTGCGATCGCGCCTTGCCGGGAAAGCGCCGATCGCTTGGAAACCGCGATCTGGAGATCGCGGCTACAGCGCTTTCGTTCACTCCAGCCACTCCAGCAAGCTGCCGAAGACCTCGCTGAAGACAAACTCCAGAAGGTCGGGAGTCCCTTCGGCCAGAACCTCCAGCACCCCTTCACCCCCGGTTTTCTCAGGGGTGGCGTCGACGGGAGTGTCACCAGCAGCCGATACCCTCGCCGTCTCCGACGGCTGCGGCGGAGCTTCAAGGATAAAAACGCGCTGTTCCTCGGGCGAAAGCGCGAAAAGCCTCTCCAAGGGATCGTCAGGGGAAGACTCCGCGCATGACACCGGCCTTTCTCGAGCGCGCCGGCTCATGAAAGATTGAGATCGCCACGAAAAACTTATCGCACCAGACATTAAAGGAAAGCGACTTTCGCCACCTCGCGAAGCCCGGAGGGTCGGCGTCCACGCCGACCTTTTTGGCCACGCGCGGCCAGCCTTGGCGATGAACCCTCGTCGGCCTGGAGGCCGACGCTCCGCGGGGCAGGCGCTTCAGGTCGCCGCGCGGCTCAGCAACGCTTAGCGATTTGTTAGGCCGCCGCCGCTAGGTTCTTCGCATTCTAAACTTTTGAAATACACGGCGTTACTGCCGCCCGGCCCGTCAACATCGGAACACGCCTAAAGGAAGCGCCGCTTGGACTCCACTCTTCCGCTCAGCGCCCGTCGGGAAATCGAGGCCATTGTGTTGGGGCGTCCCGAGGTATCGCAGGTCTCGATACTCGATCAGGAAGACCCGGCCGGCGAACGCTACTCGATCGTCTACGCGACGGCTTCTTCAACCCGATCGAGTGCAAAGCCGGCGCAACCGCCGTCGAGCCAGCAGGACGGCCGTGTCGGACAGTGGAAAACCATCTTCAACATGACCTATCGCCCGCAAAAGCAGGACAACGGTCCGAATTTTGTGGGTTGGCGGAGCAGCTACACCAACAAGGAAATCCCGCCTGAGGAGATGCAGGAATGGCTCGACTGCACGGTCGCGCGCATCGAATCTTACGAGCCCGAGCGGGTATTGGAGATCGGCTGCGGCGTCGGCTTGCTCACGCAGAGGTTAGCGCCAGGCCGCAAGGCGTACACGGGTACGGATTTTTCCGGCGCGGCGATAAAGCGGCTGCGCGAGTTCACCGCGGCCCGGCCTGATTTGCGACATGTCGAGTTGTCCGAGTGCGAGGCCACCGATCTTGCCGGTCTCTCCCGCGAATCCTTCGACATGGTGGTGATCAATTCGGTCGTGCAATATTTTCCCGACCTCGCCTATCTCGAAACCGTGCTGACCCGCGCGGCGGACCTCGTCGCTCCCGGCGGCCGCCTGTTCATCGGCGATGTCCGTCATCTCGGCCTGCTGCCTGCCTTTCACGCTGGCGTGCAGCTGGCGAAAGCTCCCGCCAACGCGAAAGTGGGTTGGCTCAGGAGCAAAGTGTCGCTGATGATCGATCAAGAGCGGGAACTGGTGATCGATCCTGAGTTCTTCCGCGGCGTGAGTGATCTAATTCCGCGCGTTTCGGGCGCGGACATTTTGCTAAAGCGGGGTCACGCCCGCAACGAGATGAACGACTACCGCTATGATGCGGTCCTGCAGATCGGCGAGGATCCGGCCGTCGCCGCGGCGGATGTCTCCTGCTGGCGGACTGAAGGCTTCAAAGTCGACGACATCGTTTCGCATTTGCAGGCGCGGAAATCGGACGCCGTCCAGATCGTTGGTGTTCCCAATCTCCGAGTCGCCAAGGATGTCATCGCTTGGCGGCTATTGAATCAACTCGATGCGCAAATCCCGGCGACGCGCATCCGCGAGATGATCGCAGAGCTAGACGCCCAGGCTGTTGATCCCGAGACCTTCTGGCGGCTGCAAGATCAAGGCGCATATGATGTCCTGGTCGAGTTGCCCTCGCACTCGCGTGACGGGAGCTTCGACGTCACCATCAGCCGGCGCGATTGTCGGATAGGCCGTCAAGCCAAAAGCCTCGCGACAACGCCCCACGCAAGCTTCGTCCGCAAGTCGACCGACCCGCTTGCCGCGGCTCACAAGCAACAACTCGCCGTCACTCTCTCGACGCTTCTGCGCGAGCGACTGTCGGCGATGCAACAACCAGCGGCCGTCCTGGTCGTGGATCAACTCCCCACGGCGGAGGCGGCTTGAACCCCACGCCCTCCGGGTGGGCGTCCGGCTTCGCCGAACCAAGAAAGCTTTTCGATCATGGCGAGAGCCGCACATAACGTAGGTCTGAGGTTCCAGGAGAGAGTCCAGTCCTCGCCCTTGGCGGCGGCGCTGTTCTGCGAAGGCCAAACGCTGACTTTCGAAGCTTTGAACGCCCTCGCCAACCGTTGCGCCCGCTGGCTTTTGAGCCGCGGTGTGCGGCGCGAACAGATCGTGGCCCTGCAACTGCCGAAGATGCCGGAAGCTTATGCGCTGGCGCTGGGATGCATCAAGATTGGCGCGCCCTACGTTTTCATCGATCCCGCTGCGCCGGTTGATCGAACGCTCCGAATGCTCAATCGATGTCGGCCGAGTTTGGTTGTCGGCGTGCGCGACGACGCTTTCGAGGGCGTGGTGCTTGCCGATCCCACGCACCGGGAAAACCTGCGGCGGCGCATTGACGGCTTCGATGGCGCCGACTTGAGCGTGACGCGCGATATCAGCGGCGCTGATCCCGCCTATGTGATGTTCACGTCCGGCTCGACCGGAGAACCGAAGGGCGCCGTCATTCCGCATCAGGGCGTGCTCAACCTCGCCGACTGGGCGGCCGAAGATCTCGCGATTGGCCCACACGACAGGCTCAGCAGCGTTAATCCGCTCCACTTCGACAATTCCGTGTTTGATATCTACGCGGGTCTGCTCAACGGCGCCGGCCTGATCGCGATGGACGCGCTGAAAGGTCAGCCGCCGCAGGCTCTCACCGAAGGCCTCACGGAAAAGCGCTGCACGTTCTTCTTCGCCGTGCCGACGCTGTTCATGCATCTCGATTCGATGCGCCTGTTGACCCCGGAGCGGCTGCCGACAGTTAATCGTTTCATGTTTGGCGGCGAGGGATTCCCGACGGGACGGCTGCGTCGTTTCTTCGACGCCTTCGCCGGCCGCGCGCGCCTCATCAACTGCTACGGACCAACCGAAACCAGCTGCATCTGCAGTAGTTACGACATCACGCCGGCTGTCTTCGAATCCGGGGACGGTCTGGCGCCGCTCGGACGAATGAACCCGAATTTCAGTCATCGCATTCTCGACGAAGATCTCGCGCCGGTCGGCGTCGGAGAGATCGGGGAACTGTGGATTGGCGGCCCGTGCGTCGGCCTCGGCTATTTCAACAACCCCGAAGAAACCCAAAGCCGGTTTCGTCAGGACCCGCTCGCGAAGGGCTTCCGCTCGATGCTCTATCGCACCGGCGACCTCGTCCAGGAAGATATGGAGACCGGCGTTCTGCGCTTCCGCGGTCGCGCCGACAACCAAGTGAAGCTGCGCGGCTACCGAGTGGAGCTGGAGGAGATCGACCATGCTCTGGCGAAGGTTTCCGGCGTCGACCGCGCGCTGGCGATCGTATTGCGCGACACCAATGGCGCGAGCCGCCTCGTCGCCGCCTATTGCGGCAAAGAGCTCGCGGAAGCCGAGTTGATGGCGGAGTGTCGGACGCGCCTGCCCGATTACATGGTTCCGAGCCGGTTTATTTGGTTCGAAGCTCTGCCAACCAACAGCAACGGCAAAGCGGACCGGCGCGCCACGGCGGTGCTTGTGGGCGCCGATCACGATCGGCGGGCCAAGGCGCCCCGCGCGCCGTCGCTGATCGCCGAGCCCGCTGTAGCATGAGCGCGGTCGCAACCGCCGCCGATACCGGGCTCGCGGCGGGGCCGCGTCGCAAGCCGCTGCGCATCATCCCCGAGATCGACAAGGATGAGCGGATTGTCGCGCAAGCCCAAACCTGGGTTGGGCGCATCGTTCTCCTACTGGCGTCGGCGGTTTTCCTCCACACGGTCGGTGAGAACCCGGTGATCGCCGGGCTTGCCGGCGTCTGCGCCTACGGCGGCCGATACCGGTGGCCTTTGATCTCGCTAGCGACGTTGGCGATCACGATCCAAAACGGCTTCTGGATCGACACTCGGTTGATCGCGCGCATCGCCGATCAGGAAGCCGTCAGCCGGAACGTTCCTTCTCTGCTCTACGCCATGCCGGCGTTCGCCGCGTTGTTGTTTGTCTTGCTCATCAAAGCATGGCCAAAGGCGCCCGCCCACATCTCCATGGGTCGATCGACCTTGCTGTCGACGCTTCTGATCGTCGGCCTGATTGTCTTGGCGCAATCGCCGATCTGCGCCGGCGTGTCCCGCGTCCTCATTTGGACGTTCCTGATGACCGTGCTGCCGTATCTCTGGTTTGTCGGATACGCGCTGGCTGAGTTGACCCAGAACCCGAAAGTCCCGATCTGGCGGCAAATGTCGGTGTTTCACCCCTTCTGGGGCGCCTCGCTGACGCCGTTCGGCAAAATGACGAGCTATCTTCAGAAATATGAGGCCAAGACCCCTGCGGATCTGGCCGTCACCCAACTGAAGGGCGTGAAGCTGCTGGCTTGGATGCTCGTCGTGCTCACCGCGGCGAACATCTTCAGGAAGGTGATTTACGGATATCTGGGCGTCCCGCTCTATGAAGACACTTTCGCGCATTTCTGCTCAGGCCGCGCGGACACGTTGGCGATGTCATGGGTCAGCCTGATCTTATCGTATTTCTACGATCTGATGACGGTGACGATGTGGGGCGGCTCCATCGTCGGGGTGGCGCGATTGGCCGGCTTCCGCCTGCCGAGAAACACCTACAATCCGCTGGGCGCGAAGACGCTCACCGAATTCTGGAACAGATACTATTATTTCTTCAAGGAGCTGCTGGTCGATTTTTTCTTCTACCCGACCTTCTTCACCTTCTTCCGCAAGCGGAAAAAACTACGTTTGTTTTTTGCGACGTTCATGTCGGCGTGCGTCGGCAATCTGCTGTTCCACTTCCTGCGCGACATTCACTTCATCGCGGAGATGGGCTGGGCGAAGGCGCTCGCGGGCGAGGCCTCGCATGCGTTCTACACCTTCCTGCTCGCGATCGGCATCTACGTTTCGCAGATCTATCCGAGACGCATCACACAACCGAGGGGATGGGTCTGGGACCAGGCCGTCCCTTTTCTCCGCGTGATGATGTTCTTCAGCATCCTGCATGTGTTCGACGCGCCCACGGACCGGGAGCATTCGTTCCTGCAACACGTCAACTTCCTGCTATATTTGTTCGGAGGCCCAAAATGAGCGTGCATGCCCAGGTCAGAAGCCACTTTGAACAGCGTCTGCGCTTGAAGGGCGACACGTCGCCGCTCGGCGATGCGGACCCGTTGTTCTCGACCGCGCGATTGGACTTGCTCGACGCGGTCGAGACGATCATGTTCGTGGAGGAGGCGTTCGGGATCGATTTCGCCGACATCAACTATGATCTGACGCTGCTCGACTTCGTCAGCTCGATTGTGCATCTCGTCGAGCAGCGCAGCGCTATGCGCGCGGCTTGATAGCAGCGTTCGTCAATGCTAGCGCATGCAGCCTTATGGTTGAATTGTCACGACGAGTGAAGTGAGGCGCCTTGCGGAGCGTCGGCCTCCAGGCCGACGTCGGGGTTGATACGTAAGCTGGCCAAGTGGGAACCCTAGAGGTCGGCGTGGACGCCGACCCTCCGCCAAACGGCTCTGCCCACTCAACCTCGCTTCGCTCGCAATGACGGTTCGAGTCGCCCGCAAAACGCCCCTGTACGCTCAACCTCAGAGAAACGATCAAGCGTCCGCCGCTGTTGCGGATCCGATCGCGCCCAATCCCCTCGCGTACGGGACGAGCACGACGGAAAACGCCGCCCCCAGCCCGCGGATATCGACCGCCTCGATCGTGAGCCTTTCCATATCGAGCCCCGCCGCCTCGGCGCACGACCTCGACATCGCGAGCTCCACGCCGCGCGCTTTCGCCAAGCGTCTCCAACCGGCTTGCGACATTGACGACGGGGCCAATCACCGTCGGGTGCGCCGCATCGCCATAACCTATCCGCCCGCTCACTAAACGCCCGCCATGCAGACCCATGGCGACAGCAAGCGGCGCGTCGATCTCGCCGGCGAGCCGTTGGTTGACGTTGCGCAACGAAGCGTCGATGGCGACGACCGCGGCCAAGGCGTTACGCGCGGCCGCGGGCAGGCCCTCGGCGTGCTCGAACAAAGCCATCATGCCGTCGCCGATATATTTGTCGACGCGGCCGCCACAAGCTTCCACGGCCTTGCCGGCCTCGGTGAAGAAAGCGTTGAGGATGTAGACAATGTCGAACGCGAGTTTCGCCTCGCTGAGTTTCGTAAATCCTCGGATGTCGACGAACAGCACGGCGACGACGCGGTCGACGCCCGCCGCCTCAAGCCCGCCGCCGAACGCCGGACCGGCGGTCTCCGGGCTCAACAGGCGGCTGATCGTCAGGGGCTGTGTTGGCCGGATCTGGCAGGCTAGCCGTACATCGCTATCAGCGCCGATGCGCCGCAAAAGCGTTCGCTCGGCGTCCGAGGGCGCGTGGAGATCGTCCTGACCCTCAAGGATCCGCACCCGGCAGGTCGAGCACCGCGCCTTGCCGCCGCAGACCGAGAGATGCGGCACGCGGTTGGCGCGACTGATCTCCAACAGGGTCGGTCCCGCCGCCGAATAGACTTTTGGGCCTGGTTCATAGGAGATGGGGAGGCGTCGGCGGCGGTGCGCGTAGAGCCAGCTTGCCAAGGCGACGCCGAGGGCCAGCGCCAACAGGGCGAGCGAAACAACAGAGGCGTCGCCTGCGCGCGCCACCCATTCGAGCCGCTCGCTTTCGGGATAGGGCGTCGGAAACGCCTGTTGAGTTTTCAGCCGCGCGACCTCGCGCCCCGCGGTGACGACGCCCGCCACCGCGGCGGCGGGGACGAGTGCGGCGAGGGCGACGAGCACGTGCGAGTGGCGCTTCCACCAGGCTTCGCCTTTCAACCATTGATGCAGCCCAATGCATCCATGCACCCAAACCAGCGCCAACAGCGATGTTTGCAACCGTATCGAGCCCGGCCAGATGATCGTCAGCGCGGCGGGATAGGAGAGAATGCGGTCCGCCACTCGGGCGCCAAACCCTGCCTGAAACAGATGCGGCATGATGACGACGGAGATCAGCGCGCCGGTGACCAGTTGCCAGACCGAAGCGCGCGGCAGGCGCCAAGTCTTCAGCCGGGCGATGCGCAAGAGCGCCAGAGCCAGATGGGTGACCAGCGCAAGCGCCTAGCGCGGCGGTTCCGATATAGGAGCGGGTGACCGCCAACCGCCAACCCTGCACCGTCTCCATCACCTCCAGGCTCCATAGGCCGAGCGCATGGTTGAGGAAATGAGTGAGCGCGAACAGGAACAGCGTGAGGCCGGAGGACAGCCGCAGCGTATCGAGGAAGGCGCCTGTGCGCGGGAGTTGCATGGGGGGCTCGGTTGGCCGCCTCGCCTGCCGGCGCGAGGCTCGTTTCGGGGCATTGTCCGAAGCTTCGCGGGAAATCAACCTAGGCGGGAATGGGGCGCGAGGCGCCAAAGCTCCGGACCGCCATGGACAGAATATAAGCCACAGGTTATATTACCGCGTGTCATGGGCGGTGGTCTATCACGACGAGTTCGATCCGGAGTTCGACGCGCTACCACGGGAAGCGCGCCTCGCTTTGCTCGCCGCGACCGGTCTGCTGGAGATTTATGGGCCGGCCCTCGGCAGGCCTTACGTCGATACGCTCAAGGGCTCCAAGCACGCGAACATGAAGGAACTTAGATTTTCGGCTGACGGCGGTGTTTGGCGGGCCGCGTTTGCGTTTGATCCGAAGCGACAAGCCATTGTCTTGGTTGCGGGAGACAAGAGCGGCGCCGCGCAAGCAAGGTTCTACAAAACGCTGATCGCAAAGGCCGACCGTCGTTTTGGCGAGTATCTGAAGGCGATCAGGGAGAGTTGAGCGTGGGACGCACCCGTCAGCAGATTTTGGACGACCTCCCCGCCGCCGACCGCGCTGAAGTCGAGGCCCGGACCTCAAAGCTTCGCGCCGAGGTGGAGGGACTGAAGGCTTTGCGGCTCATCGCCAAGCGCAGCCAGGAGCAAATCGCCGAAGGTCTCGGGGTCAGCCAACCCGCGGTGCTGAAGATGGAGCGCCAGACCGATCTCTATCTCTCGACGTTGCGGCGTTTCATCGAGGCTGCGGGCGGCACGCTGGAGCTGCGCGTTACGTTGCCCGGACAGGGCGAGTTGAAGCTGACCGGCGTCGGCGAATTGGTGGACTAGATGTTTGCAGCAGCAGCTTCGCTCTTCGCGACCTGCCGCCCTTGCCAAACCCCAGCCAAAGTTTCATCCCTCTCCTCCGAGGGAGAGACGCCATGACGACTGCCGCATTCAACCTCGCGCCCTCGGCCCCGGCGCCGTCGAAATTCGGCGCCGTGCTGCGCGCGACCGGCGGCAATTTTCTCGAAATGTTCGATTTCTTCCTGTTCGGCCTTTACGCGCAGCCGATCGGCAAGGCGTTCTTCAACACCGGCAGCGAGTTCCTCGACACCTCGATCGCCTTCATCGTGTTCTGGTTCGGCGCGCTGATGCGCCCGCTCGGCGCGGTCTATCTCGGCGCCTATGTCGACCGGCTCGGTCGCCGCAAGGGCCTGATCGTCACCCTGGCGATCATGGCGGTCGGCACTGTCATCATAGCCTTCACGCCGTCCTACGCGCAGATCGGGGTCGCCGCGCCGATCATCGTCATCATCGGCCGCCTGCTGCAGGGCTTCTCCGCCGGCGTCGAGCTTGGTGGCGTTTCCGTCTATCTCGCGGAGATCGCCACGCCGGGCACGAAAGGTTTCGTCACCTCGTTCCAATCGGCGAGCCAGCAAGTCGCGGTGTTCGTCGGCGCCTTCATCGGCTACACGCTCAGTCAAACCATGTCGCCCGATATCATCAGCGCCTGGGGCTGGCGGATTCCCTTCATCATCGGTTGCCTGATCGTGCCGCTGATCTTCGTGTTGCGCGGCTCGCTCACGGAGACACCGGAGTTTCTCGCGCGCAAGGTGCACCCGACGACGAGCGAGATCTACGCCGCCGTGCTCGCCAATCTTCCGACCGTCCTGCTCGGCATGATGATGGTGATGCTGACGACGGTGTCGTTCTATTTCATCACCGTCTACACCCCGGATTTCGGCAAGACGTTGCAATTGTCGGCTAGCGCCTCGCTGTTCGTCACCGCGCTGGTCGCGATCGCCAATTTTTTCTGGCTGCCGATCGGCGGGGCGCTTTCGGACCGCGTCGGACGGCTGCCGGTGATGCTCGGCGCCGCCGTGCTGTTGCTGGTCACCGCCTATCCCGCGCTCGCCTGGGTCGCCGCGGCGCCGAGCTTCGGCAAGCTGCTCGCGGTGGAGATGGTGCTGTCCCTGGGCTACGGGCTCTACAATGGCGCGATGGTGGCGGCGTTGACGGAGGTGGTGCCGCCGCATGTCCGCGCCTCCTGTTTCGCGCTCGCCTACTCGCTCGCCGCGGCGCTGTTCGGGACGTCGACGCCGCTGCTCTCCAAGCAGATCATCAAGGCGACCGGCTCCTCGGCCGCCCCCGCCTTCTGGCTGATGCTGGCCGCCGCCGCCTCGATCGGCGCCGCGTGGACGCTCTATCGGCGCGCGGAGCGATAGCGAGGCCAGCCTGTAGCCGCGATCTATAGATCGCGGTCTGCGAGCGATCGACGCTCGCCTGGAAAAGCGCGATCACACTACCACCGCGATCTATAGATCGCGGCTACGGCGCCGCGTCGGCCTAATCGGAGAAGATTCGCCCGGTTCCCGATTTCGCGCGAAACGGCTAAAGCGGGCGACGCTATCAGGAGCCTCGCATGTCCATCGCCGCGGAAGTCCACGAACTGCTTACCTCTCTAGGCGTGCCGCGCGAGCGCTTCCAGAATGGGGCCCTCATCGTACGCTCGCCGATCGACGGATCGCGCATCGGCGCGGTCGTGGAAACTGAAGACCCCGCCGCAGCCATCGGCCGCGCCGAGACGGCGTTCCGCGCCTGGCGCGACGTCCCCGCCCCGCGCCGCGGCGAACTGGTGCGCCGGCTCGGCGAGGCGCTGCGCGCGGAAAAAGCGGCGCTGGGGCGGCTGGTGACGCTGGAGGTCGGCAAGATCGAATCCGAAGGCCTCGGCGAGGTCCAGGAGATGATCGACATCTGCGATTTCGCCGTCGGTCTTTCGCGCCAGCTCTACGGCCTGACCATCGCCTCCGAGCGGCCGGATCATCGGCTTGTCGAGCAGTGGCATCCGATCGGGCCGGTCGGCGTCATCTCGGCGTTCAATTTCCCGGTCGCGGTGTGGTCCTGGAATGCGGCGCTGGCGTTGGTTTGCGGCGACAGCGTCATCTGGAAGCCTTCGGAGAAGGCGCCGCTGACGGCGCTCGCTGTCGAGGCGATTTTCGCGCGCGCGGCGCGCGAGTTCGGCGAGACCCCCGAGGGTCTGGTGACGCTGCTGATCGGCGGTCGCGGCGTCGGCGAAGCTTTGGTTGACGACGCTCGGGTGGCTGTCGTGTCGGCCACAGGCTCGACGCGGATGGGTCGCGCGGTTGGCGAGCGGCTCGCGCGACGATTCGGCCGCGCGATTCTGGAGCTCGGCGGCAACAACGCGTCCATTGTGACGCCGTCGGCCGATCTCGATCTGACGCTGCGCGCCGTCGCCTTCTCAGCCATGGGTACGGCTGGCCAGCGCTGCACGAGCTTGCGTCGGTTGATTGTACACGAGAGCGTCTACGACGCGCTGCTGGCGCGACTGAAGTCGGCTTATGCTGGCGTGTCGATCGGCGATCCGAGCGCGAGCGAGGCTTTGATTGGTCCACTGATTGACGGCGCCGCCTTCGAGGCGATGCAGAACGCGCTCGACGCGGCGCGGGCGATGGGCGCGCGCGTGCATGGCGGCGAGCGCGTCGACGTTAACGGCGCGAACGCGTTCTATGTGCGCCCGGCGCTGGTTGAAGCGCCCGCGCAAACCGGGCCGGTGCTACAGGAAACCTTCGCGCCGATCCTCTACGCGCTGAAATACAAGACGCTCGACGAGGCGATCGCGTTGCAGAACGGCGTGCCGCAGGGGCTGTCGTCGTCGATCTTCGCCAACGACATCCGCGAGGTCGAATATTTCCTCGGCGCGCGCGGCTCGGATTGCGGGATCGCCAACGTCAACATGGGTCCGTCAGGGGCCGAGATCGGCGGCGCGTTCGGCGGCGAGAAGGAGACCGGCGGCGGGCGCGAGAGCGGCTCCGACGCCTGGAAGGCGTACATGCGCCGGCAGACCAGCGCGGTGAACTACGGCCGCACGCTGCCGCTCGCGCAAGGGGTCAAGTTCGACGTGGCGTAGTTGGTAGCACGCAGTGAGCCGTGAAACGCATAGGTTCCGTCATGGCCGGGCTTGTCCCGGCCACCCACGCGGGGGCGTTCAGCGCGATTGCAGAACGGCGACGCGACGGGTCCAATCAAGGTTGGCGTTCTGAGACGGACGCGCCGCTGAACAGCGTGGATGCCCGGGACAAGCCCGGGCATGACGCGGGAGCGACGACTAAGGGAGCTAGAGTCTTTGGTTGTTGAGTAAAACCGCCATTGCGAGGAGCGAAACGACGCGGCAATCCACGGCGCCGCCGCAGCGTACCTATCCGGCAAATCGTCGATCACACGATGGATTGCTTCGCTTCGCTCGCAATGACGGATCTGCGTAACGAGGGGCAAGAACGACCGGCCAAAACGCCGGCGATGTTGGTGGGCAGGGGAGCAGAGCAACCATGTATATCGTTGTCGTCGCGCTGACGATGCTGATCCTGCCGCTTGTGTCGATCGCGATCGATCTCGGCTTACACCCCGGCGCATCGTCAGTTGTTTTCTCAATCGGGCGTTGGTTTGTATTTTGGGGCGTCGGGGTCCGGCTGTTTCTCGCAGGGACCCGTCAGTTCATCCAACCGGCCTTCACCGCGAGGGAAATCTTTCACACAACCAGCGACGAGGTATTGCCCGCCGTACGCGAACTAGGCTTGGCGAACTTTTCGGCCAGCGTGGCGGCCCTGCTTTCGCTTGCGATACCCAGCTTTGTTCTGCCCGCCGCCATTTTTGGGGGCATTTTCTACGGCGCCGCGGGGATCCTGCACGTCGTCGGGCCGGATCGCTCGCGCAACGAGAACATCGCCATGGTCAGCGATCTGGGAATCGCCGTGGTGCTCATAGGTTTCATTGTCGCCAATGGGCTGGCTTAGCGCATAGCCGGCGAAGGCGCCCATCGGCGCCCCGATGCGTAAAAAGAATAAATATTCCATCTTGACTTCTGAATGGAATTTTCGTTTCATCATTTTGACGGGGTACTCGCCTTCCGCGGCGGCGCGCTCTTCTCACGTTTCGCGCAATAACATTGCGTCGGCGTGTTTGGCGGGTCCGAAGAAGTCGTTTCTAACCCTATGCAAGCGGTAAGCTAAACGCTAGCATCTCACGGGGAGGAACAAAGGCGCATGTCTGACGCCGACGCCGAGAAATCCGCTGCCTCGAACGGCTCGCGCAGCGCCGCGCTCGTCGAGATGCGCAGCATCGAAAAGAGCTTCCCGGGCGTGCGCGCGCTTCGCGGCGCGCGCCTCGATCTCATGCGCGGCGAAGTGCATGCGCTGATGGGCGAGAACGGCGCCGGCAAGTCGACGCTGATGAAGATCTTGACCGGCGTCAATCAACCCGACTCCGGCGAGATTCTGGTCGACGGCGCGCCCGTCTCGATTCCCGGCCCTCGCGCGGCGCAAGACCTCGGCATCAGCATCATTCATCAGGAACTCCACCTGATGAACCACCTCACAGCCGCGCAGAACATCTTTGTCGGACGCGAGCCGCGGCGCGGCTTCGGCATGTTCGTCGACGAAGCCAAGGCCAATGCGGACGCCGCCGCTTTGTTCAAGCGCATGAAGATCGACATCGATCCGCGCGCCGAAGTCGGCCACATGACGGTCGCGCGTCAGCAACTCGTGGAAATCGCCAAGGCGCTATCGTTCAATTCGCGCGTGCTGATCATGGACGAGCCGACTTCGGCGTTGAACGAGACCGAGGTCGAGCATCTGTTCGCCGTCATGGAGGACCTGAAGGCGCATGGCGTCGGCCTTGTCTACATCACCCACAAGATGGACGAGGTGAAGCGCATCTCCGATCGCGTCACCATCATGCGCGACGGCCAGACCATCGAAACCTTGCCCACTGCCAGCACGCCGATCTCGAAGATCATTTCGCTGATGGTTGGCCGCGAGCTCGCCGATGCGACGCGAGCGGAGGAGGCGACGAGCGGTGATGAGGCGCTGCGCGTCGTCGGCTTGAACCGCGGCTCAGTCATCAAGAACGTCAGTTTCACCGTGCGCAAAGGCGAGATTCTCGGCTTCGCCGGCCTGATGGGCGCCGGTCGCACTGAAGTCGCCCGCGCGGTCTTCGGCGCCGATCCGATCGACAGCGGCGAGATCTACATCCACGGGCAAAAAACCAAGGTCGCGAGCCCGAGCGATGCGGTCCGCCACGGCGTCGCTTATTTGAGCGAGGACCGCAAGCAGTTCGGGCTGGTGACGCCGATGTCAGTCAGCGCCAATGTGACCATGGCGTCCTGGCGGCGATTCACCTCAGCAAATGTGTTCATGCGCGACGGCGCGATGCGCAAGACCTCGGGCGAATACGTCGACCTGTTGAAGGTGAAAACGCCGTCTGTCGATCAGGAGACGCGGCTGCTCTCCGGCGGCAATCAGCAGAAGGTGGTCATCGCCAAGTGGCTGCTGCGCGATTGCGACATCCTGTTCTTCGACGAGCCGACGCGCGGCATCGACATCGGCGCCAAGTCGGAGATCTACAAACTGCTGCACGGCCTCGCCGAGCAAGGCAAGGCGATCATCGTGATCTCCTCCGAATTGCCTGAGGTGCTCCGGCTTTCGCATCGCATCCTGGTGATGTGCGAAGGCCGCATCACCGGCGAATTGGACGGAAGAACCGCCACGCAAGAAACGATCATGACCCTCGCCACGCAGCGCTCGGACGCCGCATTGAAGGAGCCAGCCGCAGCATGACCGACCTCGCGCTCCAACCCGTCCCCGCCGTCCGCTCGCGCTTCTTCACCCTCGCCGCCTTGCAGAAGGTGGTCGCCTTCGTGGTGCTGATCGCGCTCGGGGTGTTCTTCAGCATCGCGAATGAAAATTTCGCGCAGTGGAGCAACGTCGTCAATATTCTGCAGGCGACTGCGGTCAACGGCGTGCTCGGCGTCGCCTCGACCTTCGTCATCATCACTTCCGGCATCGACCTCTCGATCGGCGTGCTGATGACGTTCTGCGCGGTGATTTCAGGCGTCTTCGTCGCCTTCCTGGGCATGCCGATGATCATCGCCATCATCGCGGCGTTGATTGCGGGAACGCTCTGCGGCATCGTCTCCGGCACGGTCATCGCCAAGCTGAAAATCCCGCCGTTCATCGCCACGCTCGGCATGATGCAGGCGCTCAAAGGGCTCAACCTGATCATCTCCGGCGTGAAGCCGATCTATTTCAACGACGCGCCCAACTACTCGCTGCTCTCGCCGGACAGCTCGATCAGCCTGCTGTTTCCAAACTTGGAAATTCCGAACGGCGTGTTCATCATGTTCGGCGTCGCCATCATCGCCGCGATCATCCTCAACAAGTCGATCCTTGGACGCTACGTGTTCGCGCTCGGCAGCAACGAAGAGGCCGCCCGGCTTTCCGGCGTCAACGTCGATTTCTGGAAGATCGTCACTTATGCGCTCGGCGGCCTGATCTGCGGCGTTGCCGGTCTGCTGATCTCCTCGCGACTGAATTCCGCGCAGCCGGCGCTCGGCCCCGGTTATGAGCTCGACGCGATCGCCGCGGTGGTCATCGGCGGCACATCGCTTTCCGGCGGCCGCGGCTCGATCCTCGGCACCATCATCGGCGCGTTCATCATCTCGGTGCTCAACAACGGCTTGCGCATGATGGGCGTCGAGGAGCAATGGCAGTATGTCGTGACCGGCATCATCATCATCGTCGCAGTGTATGTCGACATCACCTTGCGGCGAAGGGCTTGAGAGCCGCGCTAATTCCCTCCCCCCTTGTGGGGGAGGGTTAGGGAGGGGGGTAGCCGCATCCTGCAAGTTGGGCGCTGTCACCCCCACCCCAATCCTCCCCCATCAAGGGGGAGGGGGTTCCCGCGTGTCGGGTTCATCATCAACGAGCTCGGGACCCGCTGCATGCGCGGCGGTGTTGATCAAATAAGGAGGATGGAATGAAGAAGACTATGCTGGTATCGGCGTTCGCCCTGAGCGTCGCCATGTTCGCAGGCCCGAGCCGCGCCGACGAGCCCTATTTCCCGGTCATCTCGAAGGGCTTCAGCCACCAGTTCTGGCAGGCGGTGAAGTCGGGCGCGGAGGAGTCCGCCAAGGCCAACGGCGTCAAGATCACCTTCGAAGGACCGGCGACGGAGTATATGATCGACAAACAGATCGACATGCTCAACGCCGCCATCGCCCGCAAGCCGCAAGGCCTCGGCTTCGCCGCTCTCGACTCCAAGGCCGAGGTGCCGCTGCTGAAGAAGGCGCACGACATGGGCATCCCGATCGTCGCCTTCGACTCCGGCGTCGACAGCGATCTGCCGTTGACGACCTGCACCACCGACAACGCCAAGGCCGCCGGCGCCGCCGCCGATAAGATGGGCGAGGCGATTGGGGGCGAGGGCGAAATCGGCGTCGTCATTCACGACCAGACAAGCGCCACCGGCACCGGCCGCCGCGACGGCTTCGTCAACGAGATCAAGGCCAAATACCCGAAGATCAAAATCGACGATCTGCAATACGCCAACGACGCGCTGAAGGCGGCCGAGGACGTCAAGGCGATGCTGCAGGCGCATCCGAAGATCAAAGGCGTCTTCGCCTCCAACGAAGGCGCTGCGAATGGCCTCGTCACCGCGATGAAAGAGACCAAGGCCAAGATCGTCGCCATCGGTTACGACAGCGGCAAGGGGCAGAAGGACGCGATCAAGGACGGCATCCTGCTCGGCTCGATCACGCAGAACCCTGTCGGCATTGGCAAGTGCGTCGTCGACTCGCTGGCGAAGGCGCTCAAGGGCGAGAAGCTCGAGAAGACGATCGACACTGGGTTCTACTGGTACGACAAGAGCAACATAACTGACCCGAAGGTGGCCGCGGTTCTCTACGATTGAGATTTGGTTGGGCGCCCGGGATGTTTGTCTGTCCGGGCGCCGCATGTAGCCGCGGTCGTTGACCGCGGTCGTCGTGAGATCGTATGTTTGCAAACAAAGAGCCGATCGCGGGGAGACCGCGGTCAACGACCGCGGCTACAGCGGCGGCTTCACGGCTTCACAAACTTCAGCGTGAACCGATCGCTCTCCCCGATCGCCTGATACTTGGCGTGATCGACATCCTTTAGCCGATACGTAGGCGGCAGCGCCCAAACACCGACGGAATAATCCTTCGTATCCTTCGGATTGGCGCTGATCTCAGAGGCGCCGGCAAACTTGAAGCCGACCGACTCAATCAACTGAACCGCATAATCCTGCCGCACATATCCGGATTTTGCGAGAGGATCCTGCGGCGCTGTGTCGACCGCGCGGTGATCTTCGATTCCCAGCACGCCGCCATGTTTGAGCGCCGCGTAGAACGCTTTCAGCGAAGCCTCCGCCTCGCCGCTCTTCATCCAATTGTGCAAGTTGCGAAACGTCAGCACGAAGTCAGCGCTTTCCGGCGGCGCGATCGCGTGCCGGTCGGCGCCGAATTCACTCTGCTCGACCTTGCCATAATCCGCGGCGTCGGCCGTAACCTTGGCGGCGAAAGCTTCCGTATCGCGCTTGGCCTCGTCCGAGCTCGGCTCGGCGTTGGCGGCGATGTAGCGGCCTTTGTCCTTCAGATACGGCGCCAGGATCTCCGTCCAGTAGCCCGCCCCGCCGGGCATGATCTCCACCACCACGCTGTCCGGCTTGACGCCAAAGAAGCTCAGCGCTTCGGCGGGGTGACGGAAGGGATCGCGGGCGCGGTTCTTGTCCGAGCGTAACGGCGCATCGATCGCCGCCTTCAGGCTAGGGTCGAGCGGCTCGGCGCGAGCCGGCAAAGCGGCGAGCAGGATAAGGGCGAGGGCGGTCGTGCGAGCGAACATCGGCAACTCCGAAAGCGAGGAAGCCCTCGCGAGCGGCCGTCTTAAATCAACCCACTAAATTTGTATACTTTCGCGGAGCGCCGGCCTCCCGGGCCGACTTTATTTTATACGGCGGCCTGCAAATCGGTCTCGGTGAAGTCGTTTCCCTTGAATAACAGCGGCGCGTTCATCGCCTTGGCGAGCGCGTAGACCGCGCAGTCGCAATAGTTCAACCGTGCCTTTCGGATCGATCCCCTTGCCGTAACGCCGAAAAGCCTCGAGCGACATGGCCGCCAAGCTCACATCGTGCGGGATAATCTCAGCTTTGATGAGCGCAAGGAAATCCTCAAGATCGTAGAGGCCGTTGACGCCCCGCTTGGAAATCAGGACCTGTCCGGCTTCCTGATACGTCACGGCGCCGACAAGGCGACGGTCGGCGGCGGCGATGACGTCGTAAAAGGCAGTGCGTTCGGGTTCATAATTAAGAATAGCGATTAACGCAGAGGTGTCGATTACGATCATCTTGGTAAGCCAAAATCATCGTATCCGATGATTTCGTCTATAGACCTTGGATCGACAGACGGGCGGGCGGCGCTGCGCACCGCGATAGCCTCCATTTGCGCAATCAACTCCTCCCTTGAGAGATCGGCGGGGGGCGGCATGGCGGAACTGCGCCACGGCAAAACGTCTCCCGTACGCATCAACACTTCGCGCAATATCTGATCGGGCGTCTTGCCTGTGCGGGCGGACTTGGCCTGGATAAGGGTTTCCGTTTCTGGGGAGATGTTGATCATAGGGCGATTTCTACCACGAAACGCCGCGCGATCCAAAGATTGCCAAATGGGCGGCCCACGGCTTCGCCGCTCTCACGCCGACCTGTCCCTTGCGCCGCCGCCACATCTCCCTCACCCTGCCGCACCCCCAGGAGGCCCCCGCATGCCCCGCGCCCGCGACATCCTCATCGACATCCTCCGCGACGAAGGCGTCACGCACATATTCGGCAATCCCGGCTCGACGGAAATGCCGCTGATGGACGCGCTGGTCGACGCGCCCGACATCACCTACGTGCTCGGCCTGCAGGAGGCGACCGCGGTCGGCATGGCCGACGGCTGGGCGCTGGCGTCGGGCAAGGTCGGCTTCGTCAACTTGCATGCGATGGGCGGGCTCGGCAACGCCATGGGCGTGCTGGTGGCCTCGAAGGCGAGCGAGACGCCGCTCGTCGTCACTGCCGGTCAGCAGGACACCCGTCATTTGATGACCGAGCCGTGGCTCTCCGGCGATCTGGTGGCGCTGGCTTCGCCGGTGGTCAAATGGGCGCGCGAAGTCCGGCGCGGCGAGGATGTCGGGCAGGCGTTGCGGCGCGCCTTTGCGATCGCCCGCACGCCGCCGACCGGGCCGGTGTTTCTTTCGCTGCCGATGGACGTGCTCGACCAGGAAATCGAAGGGCCGGCCCCGCCCGCATCCGCGCCGCCGCGACTGGGACCATCGCCCGACGCGCAGCGGCTCGGCGAGCGACTTGCCCCGCTCGACCCTGAAAAAGTGTTTGTGTTGCTCGGCGACGATCTTCCCGCGAGCGTCAGCTCGGGGTTGGTCGCTTTCGCCGAGAGCCGCGGCTTCCCGGTGCTCGGCGCGCAACTCACCTCGCGCGCGGCGTTTCCCTCGACGCATCCCTGCTGGGCCGGCGTCATCAAGCCGGATTTCGCCTGGATGCACGAGCGCTTCAAGGACGCGCAGGCCATCGTGCTGGTCGGCGGGCGCGCCTTCGTCGCCTATCCCTACAGCGCCGAAAGGCCGACGCCTGAAGGCATCCCGTTCCTGCACATCGCCGACAACGCGGAAGCTTTCGGGCGCGAGCACGCCGCCGACATGGCGCTCGTTGGCGACATCGGCGCGACGCTTGCCGAAGCGGCCTCGGTGCTGAGTGCGAGCGACCGCGCGCAGGTTGCGACCCGTTTGGCCGAGCTCGCCGCGCGGCGAAAGACGGCCGACGACGTTTTGCGCGCGAAGATTGTGGGCGATCCCGAGACGCCGCTCTCGGCGGACGGCGCCGTGCTGGCGGTGCTCGACGCGCTGCCGGAGGGCGCGTTGATCGCCAACGATTCCGCCGCGACATTCGGCGAGGTGCAAGCGCTGCTGAAGACGCGCCCCGGCCGCTATTTCTTCGCGCGCGGCGGGGTGCTCGGCTGCAACATGCCGGCGAGCGTCGGCGCGGCGCTGGCGATCCCGGACTGGGTGGTGTCGTTGGTCGGCGACGGCGGCGCGATGTACTCGCCACAAGCGCTTTGGAGCGCGGCGCATTATCGGGCGCACGTGATCTTCATCGTATTCAACAACCGCCGATACGGCGTGTTGCAGAACGTCGCGCGTTCGCTCGGCTACGCCAACGCCAAGGCCGGCCGCTTCGTTGGCATGGAGACGGTCGATCCAGCGATCGATTTCGCCGCGTTGTCGGCCTCGATGGGGACACCCTACGCTAAGGCGGACACGCGCGAAGCGATACTGGCGGCCTTCGCTGAGGCGGTGCGACGCGATGGGCCGACGCTGATCGAGATAACGATCAGATAGCGCCGCGCATCTGTAGCCGAGGTCGCTGACCTCGGTCTGTGTGAGATCGTCCTTTTCTCGATAGAGACGATCGCGGCGCGACCGCGGTCAGCGACCGCGGCTACAGGGGCGCCCGGCGTCGGCGCTGGTTACGCTACGCAGCCCTCAGCCTACGAGTTCGTTGCCCGAAAACCACTGCGCGATTTCCTGCGCGGCCGTCTCCGGCGCGTCGGAGCCGTGCACGGAATTTTCGCCCATCGAGAGCGCAAACTGCTTGCGGATCGTGCCGGCAGCGGCCTTTTCCGGGTTGGTCGCGCCCATCACCTCACGATATTTGGCGATCGCGTTGTCGCCTTCGAGCACCTGCACGACGACCGGCGCCGCGGTCATCATTTCCACGAGCTCGCCGAAGAAGGGGCGCTCGCGATGCACGCCGTAAAAAGTCTCGGCCTGCGCGCGCGACATGTGCACGCGCTTCTGGGCGACGATGCGCAGCCCCGCCGCCTCGATCGCGGAGTTTACGGCGCCGGTGAGGTTGCGGCGGGTCACGTCGGGCTTCAGAATGGAGAAGGTGCGTTCGAGGGCCATGCGTAAGGTATCTCATTGTCAGGGAAAGCGGCGCGCTTATAGCGGCGCGCTTCGGGAGCGACAAGGCGCGATGATCGAGATCACATACGAGGGCGGGACCGACCCGCTGCGCTTCGCCGTTCTCGTGCGCGAAGGGCAGAGCGAGACGCACCACGCCGTGACCCTCGCCGCGGCGGATTTTTCACGGCTAGGCAACGGCGCGAAGCCGGAGCAGGTGGTTAAGGCCGCCTTCGCGTTTCTGCTGGAGCGCGAGCCGAAGGAATCGATACTTTCGCGCTTCGACCTCAGCGTAATCGCACGCTATTTCCCAGATTTCGAGCGCGAGCTGCCTCGTTATCTCGCGTGATGAGCGGGCGCTCCCAAGCGGACGCCCCGTGTTGGCGGCGTGGACGCCGCCGCTTCAAATCTTCGTTTGGCAATTTGAATGTGGCGGACTTGCGGTGTATAAACTGACTTCGACTTCCCGACCCGCCCACGGGTGCAAACAGGATACAGTGCTTGGTCGAAGAACCCGACAATCTCATATTGCGGCATTTGCGCGATCTCAGGACCGATATCGCGGAGGTAAAAGCTGAATTGAAGGCCGAGTTGAGGTCTGAGATAAACTCGCTTCGGGCGGATGTTGCCTCCGACTTCGTGAACGTAAGCAAAGAGATCGCGGGGCTCAGAAAAGAAACTCGCGAGCAAATCGTCGGCGTACGGCGCGCTTTGACCGAGTATCATTCCGCCGTCGTCGGCCACGGTATCCTGATCAGCGATCTCGAGGAGCGCGTCCAGCGGATCGAACAGCGCCTCGACATATCTCCAGGCGCCCACTGAGGGTTTGTCCTCAGTTCAATCCCCCGTCATACGCTCCAAAACCTCAGCGGCCATCGCCCGCGTAACCTTCTTCCCCCGCGCCAGCGCCTCCCGATCCAACGCGTCTACCACCGCGCGGGCGGCGTCGAGCGAGCGATCGAGCCGTCGGGCGATATAAGCGACCAAGCGCGGGCTCCACCGCCAACTGCCGGTCGCTGAACAGCTTTGTCAGCACCGCCTCGACCAGCGAAACCTCCGGCGGCCCAATCTCGACGATCGGCGCCAGACGCAGCCGCGACAGCAGGTCAGGCGTCGCGACGCCCCAAAGATCCGGCGGCGCCCTCGCCGTCATCAGCACCGACGTCCCACGCTGGCGCGCGAAGTTCAGTACATGAAATAGCGGCGCCTCCGCCGCGCCGACCGCGTCGGCGTCGTCAATCAGCAACGCCGGTCCATCCGACGCGGCTTCCGCGTCGACTGCGCCGAGATCGCCGCCTGCGACCGCCTTCGCCAGGGTTGCGCCGACAAAGATCGCGCCGAGATGCGACTTTCCCGATCCTGGCGGCCCAACCAGCAACATCAGCGGCGAGGGCCAGCGCGGCCACGAGTTAATCAGCGCCAGCGCCGCCTTGTTTTCCGGCGCGGCCAGGAAATCCTCGCGCGCAAAACTTGGCTCGTGCGGCAGCGGCAGCGGGAGTTGCGCGGTCACGGGCCGGCGAGCGCCGGGCGCTGGCCGCGATACATCGGGCTTCGGCGATAGCTGCGCATCAGATGGCGTATGATCACGCCGATCGCCGCCGAGGCCGGGACGGCGATCAGTAGCCCGGTGAAGCCAAACCAGTCGCCGAACGCGAACAGCGCGAAGATGATCCAGACCGGATGTAGCCCAATCGACTCGCCCACCAGTTTTGGCGAGACAACGTAGCCTTCCAAAAACTGTCCCGCGCCGACCACGCCTAGCGCGTAGAGGAACAGGTGCATGTCCGGCCATTTCTGCACGATCGCCACGCCGAGCGAGAGAACCAGCGCCGTCAGCGAGCCGATATAGGGCACGAAACTCAGCAGGCCGCCGGCGACGCCAATCAACAAGGAAAAGTCGAGACCAATCAGCATCAGCCCGAGCCCGTACCAAAGCCCGAGAAACAGGCAGACCAGGGATTGACCGCGCAAGAACCCGGCTAGTGATTGGTCGATTTCACCGGCAATGCGGCGCATCTCCGCGCGGTGGTCGCGGGGCAGCCAGGAATCGACGGTGTTCACCAGTTTGTGCCAGTCGAGCAGGATGTAGAAGGCGACGACCGGCGTGACGATCAGGAAAGACAGAAATCCAATCACCGCCGCGCCGCCGACCGCTAGATGTCGCAAGCCCGTCAGCAGGAAAGCGCCGCTACGGTTGAAGAGGTCGCCCACCGCTTTCTGGATCTGATCGGACGTCCAGGTCTCGCCTAGCCCGAACTGTTGCATCCACGGCGCGGCGTAATGGTTCATCCACTCGGCGCCCTTCGTCGCAATCACATTCTGCAAGGTTTCGATATATTGCGGCAGCTTGACGGAAAAATCCCCGATTTGGCGGATCAACGCGGGAACCAGCGTCACGCCCGCGAAGCCAACCAGGCCGACGAAAGCCAGCAGGATCGTCAACGACGCCGTCAACCGGCTAAACCCGACGCGCTGCATTAAGTGCACGACGGGATTGAGAAGGTAGCCGAGCGCGATCCCGCAGGCGAAGGGCGCGAGCGTCGAGCCGAGCGTGTCGACAGCAACGGCGATGGCGCCGACGACGATGACCCAAACAGCGACCTGCCGCTGTAGGGTCAAGGCGCTCCCGGTGCGATGCGGCTCAATCAAATCCCATTGGCCGCCCCAGGGATCCTTGAAGACCGCGACCGTCCCGTAGGCTTCTCGGCGCGGGGTCTCCAAAAACTCGACGCCGCGCTCGATAAACCCCGCGTGGTCGCGCTCGAAATTGTCGGTCTCGATGAAATACGCGACGCGGCCGCCGGCCTGGGCGCCGATCGCGGCGAGCTGTTGTTCGCCCTCGGCCTTGGCGACGATGAAACGGGCGCCCTCCGCGGACGGATCGCCGACGACCACCCAGCGCTTGTCCGGCCCGAGCGGATGGTCTTCGAGCACGCTGAAGCCAAGGCGATCGCGAAACCATGCGATCCCGGCATCGTAATCTGGCGCCAAAAACGCTATGGCCGAAAGGCTGTGGGCCAAGCGGTTGAGTCTCCTTCAAAGCAAGGTCGCCCGTGGCTATAGCGCGAGGCCTAAGCTGGCGTCGAGGAGCGCTATATTATCGCCAGCGCATTGCTGCTAATAGGGAAGCAGGCCTTGAGAGACTTATCCCGTTGAGCGCAGTCGCTTTCGACACGCTGAAATTCGCCCAAACGCTTCGGGACAAGGCCAAGTTCACGCCTGAGCAGGCTGAGGGCCTATCCGAGGCCTTTGCTCAGGCCAGCGCCGACCAGCTTGCGACCAAGTCCGACATTGCCGACCTGCGCACGGAGCTCAAAGCCGATATCGGCGACTTGCGCGCGGAGCTCAAAGCCGACATCGGCGACCTGCGCGCGGAGCTCAAAGCCGACATCGGCGACCTGCGCGCGGAGCTTAAAGCCGACATTGGTGACCTGCGCGCGGAGCTTAAAGTTGATATTGCCGACCTGCGCACGGAGCTCAAAGTCGACATTGCGGAGCTGCGTTCAGATCTGCGCGAGGCCGAGTTGCGGTCAGCCGCCAAGATCGAAACCACCAAGTCGGAAATCCTGAAATGGATGTTCGGAGCCATCGGCTTCCAGACCATCGTCATTCTCGGCGCGGTCCTTGCGCTCAGCCGGTTCGGACACTGAATTTACGAATCGATTTCGCCGAGGTAGGAGGTCGCCATGCCGCAATCTGAGGGCGCCTGCCTCGTCGTCGGCGCAGGGGACGGGCTCGGGAGCGCCATTGCCGCCGCTTTCGCCGCCGAACGGTTCGAGGTTTGCGTGACCCGCCGCCCTCGCCACGCGGACCATCTCGAAGCGCTCGCCGAAAAAATCCGCAGCGATGGGGGCCATGCGCACGCCTTTCCGCTCGATGCGCGCGAGGAGACCGAGGTCGCCGCGCTCATCGATCGGATCGAGCGCGACATCGCGCCCCTGGAAGCCGTGGTATTCAACATCGGGGCTAATGTGCGTTTCCCGATCGTCGAGACGACGACGCGGGTCTACACGAAAGTCTGGGAGATGGCCGCGCTCGCGGGCTTTCTCACGATCCGCGAGGCGGCGCGAGTGATGGCGCCGCGCGGCCGCGGGACCATCCTCATCACCGGCGCGACCGCCAGCGCCCGCGGCGCCTCGGGTTTTTCCGCCTTCGCCGGCGCCAAGCACGCGTTGCGCGCTTTGGCGCAAAGCGCCGCGCGTGAATTGGGGCCCAAGGGCATCCACGTCGCTCATGTGCTGATCGACGGCATGATCGACGGGACGTTTGCGCGCTCGATTGCTCCGGACGCCGAGCAGCGCCTGGCGCGCGAGGAAATCCTCGATCCGCATGAAATCGCGCGCAACTTTGTCTGGCTGCACCACCAAAGGAAGAGCGCCTGGACATTCGAGATGGACCTCAGGCCTTTCTGCGAGCCCTGGTGAATCATGCCCAAAATCCTGGAATTTCTGTTCGATTTCGGCAGCCCCAACTGTTGGCTCGCCTACCGCGCGCTTCCGCCCCTGCTCGCTCGAACCCAAGCCGAGTTGCAGATTGAACCGGTTCTGCTCGGCGGTGTGTTCAAGGCGACCAACAATCAATCGCCGATCACGGCTTTCGCCCCCGTCAAAGGCAAGCTCGCCTACGAGCAGTTGGAGAGTGATCGCTTTATGGCTCACCACAAGCTGACCCAGTTCCGCATGAACCCGCATTTCCCCGTCAATACGCTGATGCTGATGCGCGGCCTCGTCGCTGCGCGCGCGGCCGGGCAAGGCGACGCCTATATCGAGGCGGGGCTGCAGGGATTGTGGGAGGAGGGCCTCAACCTCGCCGATCGAGACGTGCTCGTCGCACGGCTCGATCGCGCAGGCCTCGACGGCGCCGCGCTCATCGAGCAGAGCCAGACGCCGGAAATAAAGGCCGCGCTCGTCGAAGCGACCGGCCGGGCCGTCGCGCGCGGCGTCTTCGGCCTGCCGACGTTTTTCGTTGGCGAAGAGATGTTCTTCGGCAAGGAGCGTCTCGGCCAGATCGAGGAAGAGCTCCGCAAACCGTGACAGATCCTTTCGCGCTCGTCTTCGACCCTGCCGGCCTGGGCGGCGCTGGCGACGCTGGTCGCCATGGAGCTGGTGCTTGGCGTCGACAATCTCGTGTTCCTCGCGCTGGTCAGCCGGCGGGTCGCGCCGGAGCGGCGGGCGTTGGCGCGGCGCGTCGGGCTCGGCTTCGCGCTGGTGCTGCGCCTGGCTCTGCTCGGCCTGCTCGCGGGGCTGGTCAGCCTGGTTTCGCCGCTGTTCTCGCTGTTCGGTCACGGCTTCTCGCTGCGCGATCTCGTGCTGCTGGGCGGCGGTTTCTTCCTTCTCGCGAAAGCGACGCAGGAGATCCACGACCACGTCGAGGGCGAGCATGATGAGGAGAAAGCGGGCGCCGAACTCGGATTTGCCTCGGCCATCGCCCAGATTGTGGCGCTGGATTTGGTGTTCTCGATCGACAGCATCGTCACCGCTGTCGGCATGACCGACCATTTTCCGGTGATGGCGATCGCGGTCATCATCGTCATCGTGCTGATGGGCTTCGCCGCGGGACCCCTTTCGCGCTTCATTTCCTCCAACCCGACGCTCGTCATGCTGGCCTTGAGCTTCCTGTTGATGATTGGCATGGTGCTCATCGCCGATGGGTTCGGACTGCACGTTCCGAAAGGGTATATCTACGCCGCCTTCCTTTTTTCCGGCGGAGTCGAAGCCCTCAACACCTTACGGCGCGTGCGTGGACGTCCGAAAAGCTAGTTGCGTCAACGCTTTTTGAACGGGATCGGCGTTAGCTCGCCGCGGAGAGGGAGCTTCCCGTTGACCGATTTCGCCGCGCCGGCGCCAGCGCCCGCCTTGTCTTCCCCGCTCCGTGCGCGCGAATTTGCGGGCTTGGCGCTCGCCTATTTCGCGGTCTATTTCGCGCTGAACCTATTGACCGAAGGCCGCAGCCTCAACGGTTCGTCGATCACGCTTTGGAGCCCCGACAACGCGTTGAGCGTCATGCTCATCCTGGAATCGTGGGCCTTCACGCCGGTCGTCCTCCTCGCCCAAATCCTGACCGACTTCACGATCAGCCACGTGGAATATTCGAAACCCGCGGTCGATCTGCGCGGAAACGACGCTGGCGGCCGGCTATCTCGGGATGGCGATCGCGCTGCGGCGTGGGTTTGGGCTGGACATCCGCAACATGCGGCCGCGCGACCTTATCGCGGTGATGGCGGTGTCTCCGCTCGGGGCTGCTCTTACGGGACTGCTCTATTGCGGCGCGCTGGTGGGCGTGGGCGCTATGGCCCCGAGCGATTTCCTTTCCGCCTTCGCGGGCTTCTGGATCGGCGATTCCGCGGCGATGGGGATCGTCATTCCCGCCATGGGCGCTCTGCTGCGGATCGCGGCGGCGAAGCCGTGGCAGGGCGTGAAGATCGCCGATCCGATCGCGCGGTTGACGGTCACGCTGATCTTTCTGATGTTCGTCATCGGTTTCAGCGCTTCGAGCATCCAGCACCGCTACCTGTTCAATCTCGCCTATCTGCCGATGCTGCTGATCGGACTCAGGTTCGGCTACGATACGGCCGCCATTGTGCTGCTGTTCGTGCAACTCTTCCTGGTCGGGGCGCTCGACTGGTTCCATGTCACCGACCGCCGCTTCGACGGCTATCAGGTGATGATGTTCATTCTTGCAGTCTCCGGGCAGGCGCTCGGCGCCATCGCCACGGAGTGGGAGGCGACGCGGACGAAACTGCGAAGCCAACAGCTCGAACTCGCCAAGGTCTCCGAGCGCGCCAGCAACGGCGCCATGGCCGCGGCGATGGCGCATGAGATCAGCCAGCCGCTCGCTTCGATCGCAGGTTACGTGCACGGCGCGCGACGTGTTCTCGAAAGCGGTCAGTCGGTGGAAATCGCCCTGGGCGCGCTGCGCAAGGCGGAGGGCGAGGCCGCGCGGGCGCGACAGATTATCGAACGGCTGCGCGACTTCGTCGCCACCGGCGACATGACGCGCGAGCTTGTCGATATCGACGACCTCGTCGAGACCATTCTGAGGCTTGAGGAAGACGCCGCGCGCGGGCGCGGCGTGACGCTGAAGCGGGTCGGACCGCGTTCCGTGCCGCTGCGAGCCAACGTCGATCGGGTCGGCGTCGAGCAGGCTTTCACCAATCTGGTGCTCAACGCGATCGAGGCGGCGCCGGCGAGCGACGGACGCGTCGCGGTTTCCCTAGGCGAGCGCGATCGCTTTGCCGTGCTCGCGGTCGAGGACAATGGCTCTGGCGTCGACCCGGAAATCGCCGATCGACTGTTCGAGCCGTTTGAGACGACGAAGCCGCGCGGAATGGGACTTGGCTTGCCATTCGCCAAGGAAATCGCGGCCCGACACGGCGGCCGCCTACGCTGGCTGCCGGTTGTCCCATCCGGGGCGCGGTTTGAACTGGAGGTGCCGCTCGCATGACGCCCGCCACACCCCTCGCGCGACGCCGCGTCTTCATCGTCGACGACGAAACGGAAATTCGCGACTCGCTTACGCTATTGCTTGCCACCGCGGGCGTCGAAACCGAGGAATACGCGTCAGCGGAAGGCTTTTGGGAGAACGCGCCGCACGACGAACCCTATTGCGTGGTGCTCGATCATCGCCTTCCCGGCATGAGCGGCCTCGAATTGCTCGCCCTTATCGTCGAGAGATCAAAGAACGCCGCCGTCGTCATGATGACCGGCCATGGCGACATACCGACCGCCGTTCGCGCCATGAAGCTTGGCGCCTATCATTTCACGGAAAAGCCGTTTGATGCGGAAGCGTTGCTAAGCGTCGTCGAGGATGCGCTCGCGCGCGCCGAGCGGAAGAGCGTCGATGGTCTGGAAAGCGTTCGCTTCAACGAGCGCAAGGCGACGCTGACGGAGCGTGAGACCGAAGTCTTCGAACTTCTGCTGCAAGGTTCTCCCAGCAAAACAATCGCTGCTAAACTTGAAGTCACCGTACGTACAGCCGAACATCATCGCGCCGCCGTCATGCGCAAGTTGGAAGTCAGGTCGATTGCAGAACTGATGCGCCAGGCGCTTTCGCATAAGGATTGATTAAGCGTCATTTCCCGCGAACTTAGGTAATCACGACAATTTCGGAAGCGCGCCTCGGGGGATATTGTGAGTTCATCGATCGCAGCCATCCACGGCGAGCGATCCACGGCCTCAAAGCGAGACCTCGGGAGCTAACATGCGTAACATGATGCAGACGTTTTTCGCGGACGAGCAAGGCGCAACCGCCATCGAGTACGCGTTGATCTCGTCCCTGCTCGCGATCGTTTTGATCACCGTGCTGACCAACCTGGGAACGCGCTTGAGCGCGGAATTCTCGGAAGTCAGCAGCGCGCTGAAGTAAGACGCCGCGGTTCACCTGCCAGGCGCCCAATGTAGCCGCGGTCGTTGACCGCGGTCGAAGTGTGAGCGTCAATATCAAGCAAAATTTCGATCACGGCGCCTTCCGCGGGCCACCGACCCATAGGCGCTAACTTATAGATTACCGATTTATTTCAAAGACTTGATGTCATCCCCGCGAAAGCGGGGATCCAGGGCTGCCGCACGTCGTGTGGCCAACACGTTGAAGCGCACGTCGTGTGGCCCCTGGATCCCCGCTTTCGCGGGGATGACATGCTGGCAAGTTATTCAATATTATCGGAAATTGCCCTAGGTTAGCGCCTTCCGCGGTCGACGACCGCGGCTACAAGCGGCACGTTCTGCTTAAACCGAAAAGCTCACCCCGCAGCCGCACGAAGCGACTGCGTTCGGGTTCTTGACCTTGAACGCTCGGCCCATCAGGTCATCGACGAAATCTAGCTCCGAGCCTTTCACCATTTCCAGCGAAACCGGATCGACCAGCACCGTCGCTCCGTCGCGTGTCACGACGAAATCGTCCTCGGCGCGGGCGCCGTCGACGTCGAACTCGTATTGAAAACCCGAGCAGCCGCCGCCTTTCACTGAAATCCGGAGAGCCGCGCCGGGGTCGTCGGCGAGCACCGTCTTCAAACGCCGCGCGGCGCTGGCGCTGATGGTGAAGGCGGGGATCTCGCTCATGTCGCAATCCAAGGCTATGGTCGCACGTAAGATAAGCAGCGCCGGCGCAACCGCAATCGAAATCTCGACCGATGTTGGCTCCAAACCTTGCGCCCCGATCGCCTTTGGCGACTAATCCCGGCGCCTCACGCGGCCGTTTGGCGTCGGAGCCGCCGTCGCCGACACGAAATCCTTTCCAGCGCGACCGCGACCGGATCGTCCATTCCACGGCTTTCCGGCGCCTTGCGCACAAGACCCAAGTCTTCGTGCATCACGAAGGCGACCACTTCCGCACCCGTCTCACCCATACGATCGAGGTCTCGCAGCTCGCCCGCGCGCTGGCTCGCGCCTTCGCGCTCGACGAGGATCTCGCCGAGGCGGTCGCGCTAGGCCATGATCTCGGCCACACACCGTTCGGCCACGCCGGCGAGGACGCTCTCGACGCCTGCCTGGATGGTCTCGGCGGCTTCGACCACAACAGTCACGCGCTTACGGCTCGTCACCGAACTCGAGCGGCACTATGCCGACTTCGATGGCCTCAATCTGAGCTGGGAGACGCTCGACGGTTTGGTCAAGCACAATGGGCCTTTGATCGATGCGCAAGGAGGCCCGGCGCCGCAAGTGGCGAAGCGCGGCGTCCCCGCGGCCATCCTCGCTTACGATCGCAAGCAGTCCCTGGAGCTTTCCGCCTATCCCTCACTCGAAGCGCAGGCCGCGGCGATAGCCGACGACATCGCCTACAACGCGCATGACATCGACGACGGCTTGCGCGCCAAGCTGTTCACGCTGCGCGATATCCGGGATGTGCCCTACCTCGATGCGCTCGTCGCGGAGGTGGAGCGGCTGCATCCCGGGCTGGAGCCGTCGCGCGAGATCCACGAATTGTCGCGTCGGGTCATCACCCGCTTCGTCGAGGACGCGATCGTTTCCGCCGGCGAGCGCCTCGCTGCGGATCGCGTCGAGACCGCCGCCGACGCCCGCGCGGCCGGGCGGGCGATGTTTGCTTTCTCGGCTGCGATGACCGAGGCGGAGCGTGACATCAAGGCCTTCCTGTTTCAGCGGATGTACCGGCACCCCGACGTCAACCGCATGCGGGCGGAAGCGGACCGCATCGTGCGCGCGCTGTTTTCCGCCTACGCCGAGCGACCCTCGGACATGCCGGCCTTCTGGGCGGAGCGCGCGGAAGCGATCGGGCCGGAACGCGCCGCGGCCGATTACGTCGCGGGCATGACCGACCGCTACGCGCTTGGCGAATACCGCCGGCGCTTTGACCCTGAGGCGCGCTTGCGATAAAGGCGGCCGCTAATCCTTTCAGGCCCGTACATGAACCTTTTCGCCGATTTCGAGGCGCGCGTCGCCACGCTTTTGCAAGCGCGCATCGCCGCCGGCGCGCTGCCGCAGGACCTCGATCTTCACCGCTTCGTGGTCGAGCCGCCGCGCGACGCCACCCACGGCGATCTCTCGACCAACGCGGCTATGGTCTACGCCAAGGAGGCCAAGGCCGCCGGCTCCAACCCGCGCGCGCTCGCCGAATCACTGGCCGAGGGGCTTCGCCAGAGGCGCCGACGTGGTCGCGGTCGAAGTGGCCGGCCCCGGCTTCCTCAACATCCGCCTGCAGCCCGCGGTCTATGACGATGTGCTTCGCGACGTTCTCGAAGGTCGGGACCTTCGGCCGCGGCGAGCCGACCGGCGGCGCCGGTCAACGTCGAATATGTCAGCGCCAATCCGACCGGGCCGATGCATGTCGGCCACGCGCGCGGCGCGGTGTTCGGCGATGCGCTCGCCAATCTGCTGGACTTCTCCGGCCGCAAGGTCACGCGCGAGTATTACATCAACGACGCCGGCGCCCAGGTCGACGTGCTCGCCCGCTCGGCCTACCTGCGCTACCGCGAGGCGCTCGGCGAGACGATCGGGCCGATCCCCGAGGGGCTCTATCCCGGCGACTATCTGAAAAGCGTCGGCGCGGCGCTCGCAGCCGAGTTCGGCGAGGGTCTGCGCAGTGCCCCGGAGGCGGAATGGCTGCCGGTCGTCCGCCCACGCGCGATCGCCGCGATGATGGTGATGATTCGCGACGATCTCGCTGCGCTCGGCGTCACCCATGAGGTGTTCTTCTCCGAGGCGTCGTTGAACGGCGAGCGCGATCGGGTCGCCGAGGCGATCGCGGCGCTCAGGGCCAAGGGGCTCATCTACGAGGGCCGGCTGCCGCGGCCGAAGGGCGCGCCGGCGGAAGATTGGGAGGATCGCGAGCAGACCCTATTCCGCTCCACCGACTTCGGCGACGACGTCGACCGTCCGCTCGCCAAGGCCGACGGCGGCTACACCTATTTCGCCAGCGACATCGCCTATCACAAGGACAAGATCGATCGCGGGTTTACTAGCCTGGTCGACGTCTGGGGCGCCGATCACGGCGGCTACGTGAAACGCATGCGGGCGGCGGTCCAGGCGTTGTCAGATGGGAAGGTCGATCTCGACGTCCGCCTGTGCCAACTGGTGCGGCTGATGCGCGCGGGCGAGCCGGTGAAAATGTCGAAGCGCTCCGGCGATTTCGTCACGCTTCGCGAGGTCGTCGACGAAGTCGGCGCCGATCCCGTGCGTTTCATCATGCTGATGCGGAAGAACGATGCGACGCTCGACTTCGACCTCGCCAAGGTCATCGAACAAAGCGCCGACAACCCAGTGTTCTACGTGCAATACGCGCACGCCCGCGCCGCGAGCGTCGCCGCGTCAGGCGCGCACGGTTTTCCCCGATATCGACGTATCGGCCCCCAGCCTGCTCAACGCCGACCTGACGTTGCTGGTCGATGAGGGCGAGCGGGCGCTGATCCGGACGATCGCTGGTTTCCCCCGTGTGGTCATGCAGGGCGCGGATGCGCGCGAGCCGCATCGCATCGCGTTCTTTGCTCATGAATTGGCCACACAGTTCCATTCTTACTGGACGCGAGGTAAAGACCAGCCGCATTTGCGTTTCGTTAACGAAAAACAACGAAGTGTAACGGAAGCAAGGCTTGCGCTCGCCGCGGGGGTCGGCCGGGTGCTAAGAACAGCGCTGGAAATTCTCGGTGTGGGGGCGCCCGAGGAGATGCGTTGATCGCGACGCAAGTCGCGATCGGAGTATGCGTAGCCAGGAACGGGGGCGTAGTGAGCGTTTCCGTTCATTAAGCCGCGCGCCGTTGCAGTCGCGAGGACGCAGATGAACATGAGCACCCCGAGACCCAAGCCGGTCGCGGAAATCAACCTGGAAGAGTTCGAGCGGCGCCTGCGCGCGTCCGTGGCGCCACAGGCCGGGGTCGAAGACCCGCTCGCCGAACTCACGCGGCTCGTCGATACGATTGGGCTTGAGCGCTCCCCATCGGAGCGCGCCCTCGATTACGGCCGAACGCCGCGCCCGGCGCCGGCGCCTCAACCCGTAGTCGAAGCGCGTCCGCCTGCGCCAGCCCCGGCGCCCGTCATGCGGGCCCCGCCGCCCGCGCCGGTCGTCCGAGCGCCGCCAGCGCCCGCGGTTGAGCTGCGCGCGCCTCCGCCGCCGTCGCATGCTGCGCCAGACCTGGAGCCATTTTCGTTTGAGGAGATGGAGCCGGAGTTTGACGCGGCGCCGCCTGCCCCTCCGCCCTTGCGGGACGTTGAGCCGCTGTTGAGACCTGCGCTCGACGCCGAAGATTTCGAAGCGTTCATGTTCGAGCCGCAAACGCCCGCCGCCTCGGTTGAGGCCGCGGCGGCCAGCTGTTCCGCCGCCGGAGGCGCCCTGGCCGCCAAGACGCCGCGTCCGCGAAACTGGGGCCTTAAGGTCGGCGGCCTGCTGGCCGCGGCCGCGGTGATGGCTGGCGCCGTCGTCGTGTTCAAGGTTGGCGGTCACTCGCGTTCCGGAGCGCCGCCGCTGATTCTGGCCTCCACGGCGCCAACGAAAGTCGCCCCGCCCAGCGACGACACCGTGCGCACCGACAACGAAAGCGGGTCGCTGCTGACCCACGATACGGCCCAAGCCAAGGGTACGCCGCCGAAATTGGTTGATACGCCGGAAGCGCCCGTCGACCTTTCCGCGCGGCCGACGAGTCCCCAGAGCCGCGCCAAACGCCAGCGACGGATCGCCTGTAGCTGCGTCGAACGATACGCAGATCGTGGCGACGGCGACGCCGACGGCGGGTCCGATATCGCCGATCGGGGTCCGATCCGAGCCGCGTTAAGACGATCTCCGTTCGGCCGGACGGCACCTTGATTTCGTCGAGCTACCAATCCACCGACGCCGCTTCGGCGCCCGCGGCGCCTGCGCCGCCGCCCACGGTGACGCCGGAGAAACCGCCGGTGGCGGCCGCCGACGCAGACACGGAAGCGTCGAGCCCCGCGGTCGCTTTGCCAACGAAGCTCTCGCCGCCGAAGAGCGGCGCGCGGGTGGTTGGGAAGACCGACACGACCGCGCCCGCCGATGCGGGCGCCGGCCCGGTTACCGCCGAAGCCGAAGAAGCCGAAGCCGAAGCCGGCCGCGGATGCGGAGGCCGCCAAGACGGACGACGCGCAGGCGCCGGCGCCGGCGAGCGGCGGTTACGCCGTGCAACTCGCCGCGCCGCGCAGCGCGGACGAAGCCAAGGGCCAGATCCGCAGCCTGCAGAGCAAATACGCCGACGCGCTCGGCGGAACTTCGCTCGGGGTGCGCAAGGCCGATCGCAACGGCGAGACGATCTACCGCGTGCGCGCCGGCGGCTTGAGCAAGGCCGACGCCGCGGCGATGTGCGCCAAGATCAAGTCGGCGGGCGGCGACTGCTTCGTCGCCAAGAACTGATGCGCGCTTTCGTCACCGGCTGCCTCGGGCTGGCGTTCACGCCCGAGGAGCGCGCGTTCATCACGGACTATCAGCCGTGGGGCCTGATCCTCTTCAAGCGCAACGTCGAGAGCCGCGAGCAGCTTTCGGCGCTGACGCGCGCGTTTCGCGACGCTTGTCGGGCGCGAGGACGCGCCGGTGCTGATCGACCAGGAGGGCGGGCGCGTGCAGCGTCTCGGGCCGCCGCACTGGCCCGCCTACCCTGCCGCCGCTCGGTTCGACGCGGCCCTCGATCCGGCGCGCGCCGAGGAGGCCGTGCGGCTGACGATGCGGCTGATCGCGCACGACCTGCACGAGATCGGCGTCACCGTGGATTGCGCGCCGTGCCTGGATGTCGCTGATGAGGCGACCCACGCGGCGATCGGCTCGCGCTCCTATGGCTTCGATCCGGCGCGGGTCGCCGCGCTCGGGCGGGCGGCGATGGAAGGCCTGCTGGCCGGCGGCGTCGCCCCGGTGATCAAGCACGCGCCCGGGCACGGCCGCGCCCGCGCCGACAGCCATCTCGAAGTGCCCATCGTCGCCGCAAGCCGCCGCGAATTGGCGGAGCGCGATTTCGCGCCGTTCCGCGCGCTAAACCACGCGCCGGCGGGAATGACGGCGCACTGCGCCTATTCCGCGATTGATCCCGGACGGCCGGGGACGATCTCGCCAAGGTGATCGGCGAGATCGTGCGCGGCGAGATCGGCTTCGACGGCCTGCTGTTCACCGACGATCTCTCGATGAAGGCGCTCGGCGGCTCATTCGACGAGCGCACCCGCGCCGCCTTTGCCGCAGGGGTCGACATCGCCCTGCATTGCAACGGCGATCTCGCCGAGGCGCAACCGGTGGCCGAAGCCTCGCCGCCGCTGGAGGGACGCTCGCTGGCCCGCGCCCAGGCGCTGCTGGCGTGCATTAAGACGCCGGAGCCGTTCGATTACGAGGCGGGCAAAGCGCGCCTGGCGGCGATGCTGCCGGCGGCGTGAGGCGGCTCGGAGGGTCGGCGTCCACGCCGACCTCTCGGGGCGCAACTCGGCCGGCTTGCGTATCAACCCCGACGTCGGCCTGGAGGCCGACGCTCCGCGAGGCGGCTGACCCTTATTTTGTTCTTACCGAACTTCGGCATTCATCTCTTGATTTGGCGATTTTCGGATCCGCGGGGAAGTCGTTGGAGGCGCACTCCCGATCCTCTAAAGCGTTGAAAAGACGAGAAACGCCCAACAATACAATAGTCTTGGCCGGGCTTGGAAATCCATCGATTTGAGCCCCGTTCGCAGCAAGTAAGGAGACTACGGCGACATGCCTTCGTGGCGGCGCCCGTTCACCCCACCGTCCCATCCGGATGCGCCTCGCAAACCTCGATCCAATAATTGTCGGGATCCTGAAAGTACGTCTGCCTGCACCCCGTCGCCGCGATAGTTGAACGCGTTCATCTCGCCCGACAGATTGCGATAGCGCACGCCCTTCGAGCTCAGATATTCCAGCGTAGCGTCGAAATGCGGCGTCGACAGGCACCAATGCTCGCTGATCGGGCGATCCGGCGCTGGCTCGCCGTCGCCGCTGATGAGATGGATCTCGCGGTTGCCGTCGAAAGCGAACCAGCGGATCGTCGGCCGCTTAGTCCGGTTTTCGATCTCCTTCAGACCCAGCACCTCGCCGTAGAACGCGGCGCTCTTCGCGAGATCGCGGACCACGAGCGCGAGATGGTTGATGCGAAATTCCAGGTGCATATCGATCCTCCCTTTTCGCTCGCATTCTGCTCCCGCGCCCGCCCATCGTCCAGCGCCCTTGCCCACCCGCGCGCGCGGCGCCACCATCCGGCCATGCTCGACCTCGCCGCCTGCCCCGAACTGCTGACCCCGCGCGAAATGGCCGCGGCCGATCGGTTCGCCATCCGCGCCGGCGATCCCCGCGCTCGTGCTGATGGAGCGCGCGGGCCTCGCGGTTGCACGCGAAGCGGCGCGGCTTGCCAGGACGCGAGGCCGGATGGTCGTGCTGTGCGGGCCCGGCGGCAACGGCGGCGATGGCTTTGTCGCCGCGCGATACCTCGCCGGCTGGGGCTATCCGACAGAGGTTTACCTGCTCGGCGAGAAAAGCGCGCTGCGCGAAGACACCGCCGAAATGGCCGCGCGTTGGAGCGGCGGCGTCCACGCCGCCGAAGCCTTCACGACTGAGGGCGCCGACCTCGTCATCGATGCGCTCTACGGCGCCGGGCTTTCGCGCGATGTCGACGGCCTCGCCGCCGGCTGCATCGCCCGCATCAACGATAGGCGCGGCAAGGTCGTTGGCCGTCGACGTCCCCTCCGGCCTCGATGGCGAGACCGGCGCCGTGCGCGGGATCGCGGTCGAGGCGAGCGCCACCATCACGTTCTTTCGCTTGAAGCCCGGACACTTGCTGTCCTCCGGCGGCGGCAAGCCGGGTCGCCTCGCATTCGCGGATATCGGCATCCCCGAAGCGGCGCTCGACGTGATCGGCCCCACAGCCTTCGCCAATCAACCAACGGTTTGGCGGGACGCGCTGCCGGCGCTCGGCGCCGCGTCGCACAAATATACGCGCGGCGCCGCGCTCGTGCTTTCGGGCGAAGCGCATCGCACCGGCGCGGCGCGGCTCGCGGCGCGGGCGGCGCTGCGCGTCGGCGCGGGGTTGGTGACGATCGCAAGTCCCGTCGACGCTGTCGAGGTCAACGCTGCGCATGAGACAGCCGTGATGGTCGCCCCGTTCGATGGCGATAAAGGCTTTGCCGAATTGCTCGCCGATCCCCGTCGCAACGCGATCCTCATCGGACCCGGAGCGGGTGTTGGCGCACGCACGCGAGCTTGCGTGACCGCGGCGCTGAGCGGCGCCAGCGATCAGCCCCGCGCCGTGGTTCTCGACGCCGATGCGCTGGTGAGCTTCGCCGGCGAGGCCGCCGCGCTGGCCGCGCTGATCGGCGCGCGCGGCCGCGTGGTGATCACCCCGCACGAAGGCGAGTTCGCCCGCCTGTTCAAAGGCCGCGACGACGTCGTCGGCCAAACAAACAAGCTCGCCCGCGCCCGCGCTGCGGCGCGCGCGCTCGGCGCCGTCGTCGTCTTGAAGGGTTCAGACACCGTCGTCGCCGCTCCCGATGGCCGGGCGACGATCGGCTGCGATCTGCCGCCGACGCTCGCCACCGCCGGCTCCGGCGATACGCTCGCCGGCTTCGTCTGCGGCCTACTCGCGCAGGGCGTTCCCGTGTTTGAAGCTGCGAGCGCCGCGGTCTGGTTGCACGGCGCTTGCGGCCGCGCCTGCGGCCCGGGGCTCATCGCCGAAGATCTCGCCGACGCGCTGCCGCGCGTCCTGGCCCCCGGAGCGCTCTACACGCATGCGTAATCTCATCACCGACGTCCCCGGCGTGCAGGTCGGGCATGCGCAAGACCCGCAGCTCGCTTCGGGCACGACGGTCGTGCTGTTCGACGCGCCGGCGGTAGCGGGACTCGCCGCGCTTGGCGGCGCGCCGGCGCTCCGCGATGGCGCTTTGCTCGCGCCGGAGATGACCGTTCAGGCCGTGGACGCTTTCGTGCTTTCCGGCGGGTCGGCCTTCGGCCTCGATGCCGCAAGCGGCGCGATGGCGTATCTGGCCGAGCGCGGCCGCGGCTTCGAAGTCCACAACATGCGGGTGCCGATCTGCCCGACCGCCGCCTTGTTTGATCTCACCCACGGCGGCGACAAGACGTGGAAGCGCTCGCCTTATCCCGAGCTTGGCTATGCGGCCGCCGCGAGCCGTGGGCGAAGAGTTCGCGCTCGGCACGGCAGGCGCGGGTTACGGCGCCTGGACTTACGACCTGAAAGGCGGCCTCGGCTCGGCGAGCGTAGTCTCCTCGCGAGGATTTACCGTCGGCGCGCTGGCCGCGGTCAACTGCGCGGGCCGGGTCACGCGCGGGACCTGCCCGCACTTCTGGGCCGCAGCCTACGAGCGCGGCGACGAATTCGGTGGATTGGGCGACGGGGCGCTGGTCCCGGACCGTTTCGATTTCGCACTGACCAGCGACCGCGCCGGCGCGACCACGCTGGCCGTCGTCGCGACCGACGCCGCCTTCGACAAAGCGCGGATGACCCGCATCGCGATCATGGCCTCGGGCGGCTTCGCGATGGCGCTGCGCCCCGCCTTTGGCCCGGGCGACGGCGACATCGTATTCGCCGCCTCGACCGCGCGAGCCGCGCCGGCGCCGGACTTTCGCGATCTCGCCGAGATCGGGACGCTGGCCGCCGAGTGCATCGCTCGCGCCATCGCCCGCGGCGTCTATGCGGCGACCGCGCTGCCGTTTCCGGGCGCAAAACCCAGTTGGCGGGACCGCTGGGCGCCGGGGTGACGAGCATTTGGGAAGCGACGGCAAGCGTCGCGGCGCCCGAGGCGCCGCCGTTGGCCGAGAGCGTACGCGCCGATGTCGCCATCGTCGGCGCCGGCTATACCGGCCTCGCCGCGGCTCTGGCGCTCGCCGAGCGCGGCGCCCGCGCGATCGTGCTGGAGGCGCAGGCGCCCGGCTTCGGCGCCAGCGGGCGCAACGGCGGCCAGGTGATTCCCGGCCTGAAGTTGGACCCGGACGCGCTCGACCGACGCTTCGGTGAAGCGACGACGGCCTTCGTCGGCGAGGCGGCCGAGGCGACCTTCGCTTTGATTGAGCGGTTGCAACTATCCTGCGGCGCGCGGCGGACGGGTTGGATTCAGGCGACGGTCAAACAGACGCATCGCGGCGTCATCGCTGCTCGCGCGGAGCAGTGGCGGCGGCGCGGAGCGCCGGTTGAGGCGCTGGATTCGGTTGCGGTTGCGAAGGCGACAGGCGCCCGCGGGTTGGCCGGCGGTTGGCGCGACGCTCGCGGCGGCGTGCTGCATCCGCTTGATTACGCGCACGGGCTTTGCAGGGCGGCGCAAGCCGCGGGGGCTCGCGTGCACGGCGGCTCAATCGTGACGCGCCTCGCGCGCGTGGGCGCGCGCTGGCGCTTGGCGACAGCGGTGGGTGCGAGCGTCGAGGCGGAGAATGTATTGCTCGCGACCAACGGCTATTCCGATGCATTGTGGCCGGGCCTCAAACAAACAATCCTTCCCGCCCGCTCCTGTCAGATCGCCACCGCGCCGCTGCCAGCAGATGTTTTGGCGCGCATCCTTCCCGGCGGCGAAGCCGTCTCGGATACGCGCCGTATCGGCAATTATTTTCGCCTCGGGCCTGGCGGAAGGCTCATGATGGGCGGGCGCGGCCCGTTCCGCGAGCCTCGCGGGCCGGCGGATTACGCCTTTCTGCGCGAGGCGCTGCAGGCCTTCTATCCGGAGGTCGCGGCGTTCCCAATCGAGCACTATTGGTCTGGCCGCGTCGCGATGACGGCTGACCATCTACCCCACGTGCACGAACCGGCGCCAGGCATGATCACCGCGCTTGGCTACAATGGCCGCGGCGTCGCGCTGGCGACGGCGCTCGGACTCGCGATCGGCGCGCATCTGGTTGATCGCGCGAAACCGCTACCGTTCAAACCCAGTCGGTTGAAGCCGATGCCCCTGCATGGGATGCACGAGATCTACGGCAGCTGGGCGATTGCGTATTATCAGTTGCGCGATGCGATGGAGAACTAGAACAATTGAAATCGCGCAGGTCCGTCATGGCGAGCGAAGCGAAGCCATCCAGCGTCGTGAGATCGTCGCTCCACCGGAAAGTGCGCCTGCCGCCGCATGGATTGCCGCGTCGCTTCGCTCCTCGCAATGACGGGATCACACGACCGACAGATCGCCAAATTGATACGGGGTCGTTCACCGCCAATCAGGCCGTAACCGCCGACAGGTCGTCCGCGCCCGCAAGGCGTCGGCGAACTGCGTTGCCAATCGGGACGCTTCGCGCCGCATGCGCTGCATGCCTCGCGGTTTGGCGCTCCGCGTTGCCTTCGCGAGCGCCGCGCGATCGGGCTCGTGGAGTGTTGTGGCGAGGCCGGCGCGCGCTCCCGGGCGCAAGTTGTCCTGCACGACGATTGCGGGAAGTAGCTGATACGCGACGATCTCACCGCGCCGAATCGCGCGTCTTCCAAAGATTGTCTGGTCGACAGGCTCGTCGAGCCGGCGTGTAGAGCGCAGCAGTTTGCGGGCGCCTTCACGGCTCACGACATAGCCGGCGCCGCACAAATGCTCTGACTTCAAACGATGCAAGCGTCTGTCGCCGAGGCGGACGCCGCTTCGGTCGACCAAGATGCGCTGAAACATTGTTTCGAGCTTTATCACGTCGAAAGAAAGCCCCGCCCAGTCCGATCCGACTAGCGCGGAAAAGCCCTCGCCCAGGTGGACATCATCTTCGAGCACGACCGCGAAATTTTCGCGCGCGGCGAGCAACCTCCGCCAGGCTTTGCGGTGAGTCAGGATGAGCGCGGTCTCGGCTTTTGAGAGCGCCCGCGGCGGCCCGGTCGAATGACAAGCGCGACCGTCGACAGCCGCGATAAATTCAGCGGTCACGCCGGCGCGGGTGCAGGCGTCTTGCATGAACTTCCGCCGCTCGGGGGAGCGCGCGAGATTGAGCACATAGACAGGGGCCGCGCTCATCGCCACGGCACGATGACGCGATGCATTGTAGGCCAGAAGCGCAACGCGCGGCGCGTCTGTTGAACGAGGCGATCCGCTTCCCGAGCAAAGCGCGCCAGACCGTGCGGTTTGGCCCGCGCGGCGGTATCGGCGAAACGGGCGGCGCCCGCCTCGCCCAGGGTCGTGGTCATCGTGCGGCGATGCGCGGGGTCGGGATGGTGAACATCTTGAACAACCACAGCGGGGACAAGCTGTAAGACGCGAAGCCGACGTTCAAATACGGCGCGGCGTCCAAACATCATATGGTCAAGGGGTTCGTTGAGCGCCGTCGTCAGCCTCAGCAGCTTCTCTGCGCCGCCGCGGCTGACGACATAACCGGCCGTGCCAAAATGTTCAGCCCCGAGTGCGTGCAGCGCCCGGTCGCAAAGCCGCGCGCCGCGTTTGGAGATCCAGGCGGGGCTGCGGATCGTCTCCAGCTTGGCGACGTCAAATTCGCCGGCGCGCCAGTCCGATGCGAGCAACTCGCGAAAACCTTCGCCGATATGCGCGTCGTCTTCGAGAACCGCGGCGAAGTTGCCGCCGCCACGCAAGAAGCGTCGCCATACTCTGCGGTGGCTGAGAATTAGCGCGGCTTCGGTTCTCGCCAAGGCGCCGCGCACAGGTTCCTTCCAGGCAAGCTCGCGGCCGTCGAGGGCTATCACGAACGTCGGGGCAACCCCCGCGCGGGCGAGTGAGTGCGACATGAACGCCCGCCGCTCCGGCGAGCGTTTCAGATTGATCACATAGGCCGGTATCATCCGAACACGCGCTTGGTCAGTCGCTTCAACCAGATCGCCTTGCGCCAGCGCGTGAAACGCCGCGCCCACTTTTGATTGGCGCGCGTGTTGACCGCGCGGTTCATCAGCGTCGCATAGTCAATCGGCCGATCGTTGAGCACAGCCTCCGCCACTTCGAACAGGATGAAGGAGAACGGCGTGAAGCGCGACTCGTACATATGGAACACGCCGCCGCGATAGAAGGTGCCGAGCCCGAACAGCCCGATATCGGCGAGCCGCCATTTCGGCACGATCGAAGCCCAGGGATCCAAGCGCTCAATACCGACGCCTTTCGCCACGGCGACATCGTTGAGGCGCTGGGCGACATCGCTCTGCTTGTCGCCCCTGAAACTCGGCCGCCCCAGCGCCTCCCAGGTTTGTTTGGAGATCGCCATGAACATCGGCGCCACATAAATGCGATCGGGATCGACATGATTGGTTGACTGCGCGCAACCGAAAATGCGGCCCTCGCGCGCGGCGGTGAAAGCGCGCGCGACGATTTCGCCGTTGAGCGGGAAACAATCGATGTCCGTCAGCAGCGCAACATCATCGGCGCCAATTTCGGCCATGTAGGCGTCAAGGAAATCGGCGTGGCTGACGCGAGTCCGCTCGCGCTGATCGATCGCATAGCCAAAATGGGCGAACACATCGCGCTGCGCCTTCACGATGCGCGGATCGATGTTGTCCCAGTAGAGGGCGACGATTCGGTCCATCTGCGGCTATTTGAAAAAATGGCGGTAGACCGCCGCCGAGGCCGTGCGCAGCCTTTGCGGCTTCGCTGTCTTGAGGGCGAATAGTTGATAGTCGAGATAGACCACCTCGTGGTCGGGATGCAGCATAAGGAAACACTCGATCGCGTGCCGCGGCCGCTCGCGCTCGGGCCAAGTCCCGCCGCCTTTGTAATCATCCCACATCATCAGGCCGCCGACGCGCAGTCGCGGCCAGGCGAGCAGCGAGTCGACGATGATGTCGTCGTGGAAATGGCTGCCGTCGATGTAGACGACGTCGTAGGTTTTGCCGTCTTGCGCGAGCGCTTCGAGCGCGGGAACCGAACGCGACTTGATCTTGATAAGGCGATCCGGGAAGGGCGCCAGCGCTGCATCGAAGCGCGACTCGATTGTTTCAACGTTGCCATTGTAGGCCTCGCCGCCGTGCAGGTCGCCAGTGAACGGATCGATGCAGGTGATGCGCGCGTTCGGCAGCAGCGTCAGAAAGCGCGTGGCCGAGCCGCCGACGAAGGAGCCAATTTCGAGAATCTCGCGCGCATGGGGAGCGTGGAGAGACAATTCGCGCTTCCAGATGTCGACCGGCTCCGTCAAACCCCCAACTCCGACAATCAAAACTTCGTCCCCGCCACGGTGAACCCATCCGCGCGCACCGCATGATTGATGAGGCCCTCGACGGCGTGCTCCATCGCGCCATCCTCACGCCCGATTTCCGGCGAGAACCCGTTCGCGGCAAGTTCGAGCCCGCGCAACCGCGCCAGCGCCTTCGGTCGCGCCCAGAACATGGTTCCGTGAAATACGTCGAATTCGCCTTGCCCGATCTCGGCGCCCATCTGCCGCGCGAGCGTCTCGATAGTCGCGCGGCTTGCCCCCATGATCTCGGCCGGATCGTTATGGCGGGATCGGGCGCGAAACCGCTCTGGCCCAATGAGGCCGAGCAGCGGCTCGGCCACGAAGCGATTCTGGATGTCTTCAACCTGAGAGTTGCTTCCGATCAGATCAAGCAGCGTCGCGCGACGAAACATCTCGCCGAACAGCGGCGACGCGCCAGTTCGCAGAGAGCGCTTGCCGTGGATCTTGCAGACGAGCTCATAGGCGTCGAGTGCGCCGCTTTCCAGAAGCTGCAAAAACGGGCGCACATCGCGGCCGCGATTTTCGACAACCTCCACTTTCGCGGCGGGAAAATCTCCGATGATTCCGCTCGCCAGCGTGTCGTCCTCGCGCGTCAGCGTTACGAACAGCTGAAAGCGGGCGCGCCAGCGTCTCAGCAGAAAGGCAATCTCCGGCCAAAGCTCGGCGTAGTGCAGATGCAGCACCACCGCGGTTGCTGGGCCAGACCGCTCGGGAGCGTCCCGTCGGGCGGCTTGAGCGCCCGAAAAACCAAGCGCCAATTCGGGATGGCGACGAAAGTTTTCGCCGTCGAAGGCTATATCCGCGGCGCGCGCAAATTTTATCAGCTTACGATAGCTGCGAACCTCGCTCCGGCCGCCCTCCGGGTAGACCGCAGCGCCTCCGAATCTCAGCATCGCTTTGGCGTAAGAAGGATTTAGCGCGCGAAAGGCGCGCGATAGTCGCGCGATCGGTCCGACAGGTTCGATCGCGGCGTCCTCGCGATGCGGGCTGAGGCGCCGGTCCGGATCCAGGACCAACAGCGGCGTTTGGGCGAATGCGGGCGCGATGCACAGCCGATCTCCTTCCGCTAGCAGGCGCACAAAACCCCTGGCTATGGCGGTAGAAGTAGGGCGCAGGCGAAAACGGGCGGAGGGCGCCTCGACGAAGCTGGCGGTCGTCGGCGGCGCGGCGTGTTCTTGCCACGGCTGTCGATGTTCTTTTAAGGGAGCGCCCATCGACGCGCGATTTAGCGCGCCGCCGCCTCCAGGGAAAGGTCGGCGCGCGGGCCGACGCGCGCGGACGCAACCTGTTGAGCGAGCTTCGATGTCGGAATTTGGAGCGCCGGAGCCGTCTTGGGCGCAGGCGCCGCGACCCCTGCGGATTGACCGGCGGCTTCGCCGCGCGCTCGGCGCCTTCTACCAGCGCGCGGTCCGTCCGACGCTGCCGCTGCGCGGGCACGTCCGCTACGGCGGCGTGATCGTCGCGGACCGACGGCTCGGCGACGCATGGGCGCCGAGGCATTGGAGGCCCGATCATCTGGCCGATATGACGGATTACGAGTTCGCGTTGATCAACGGGCTGAGCCGAACGGCGCGTGCGGGCGACACGGTCATCGTGGTCGGCGGCGGCCTCGGGGTCACGGCCACGCATGCGGCGGGGCTCGTCGGGTCGTCAGGCCGGGTTATCTGTTACGAAGGCTCGCCGCTATTGTCTGAGAATGTCGGAAAAACCGCCGCGCTCAACGGGGTCGCGGAGCGTGTCAAAGTCGAGTGCGCGATCGTCGGGGCGGCCATTGGCGTCTACCGCAATCGCGGCGAGGCGCTGCCGCCGGTGTTGCCGGCGGCGGAATTGCCGGCTTGCGATGTGCTTGAACTCGATTGCGAGGGCGCAGAGATCACCATTTTACGCGACATGCGGATCACGCCGCGCGTGGCGTTGGTCGAGACGCATGGCATGCTTGGCTCGCCGTCGCGAGAGGTTCGGGCGGCGCTGGAGGCCCTCGGGTATCGGGTCAGCGATCTCGGCATCGCGGAGCCGGACCTGGCGGAGTTTTGTGAGAAGAACGACGTGCGCGTGTTGCTGGGGGAGCGTCTGTGATCAGCTGCCATTTGCGTCTCCCTGCCGTCATTGCGAGCGAAGCGAAGCCATCCAACGCGCGCCGCCGCACGTTGGTTGAAAACGCCCGGCGTACGTGCGCACGGCGGGCTGGATGCCTCGCTTCGCTCGCAATGACGGGAGTGGTTGATTACGCGTGCCGCTAGCCGCCTCGACCGCCCGAAATCCGCCTTCCCGTCGCCCGGTCGACCCAGTTGAACACACGCACAGCGTTGCGCGGCGCGGCGATGCAGGGTCGCGTCGGTTGGAACTGCGGCGTGCGGCGAATCCAGGCGTCGATGCGCCAATGCATGTAGCGCTTCAGGCTGCGGCGGAAATAATGCTGGAACGTTGGGAAAATTTCGCCGATCGTCGCGCCACGCGCGCGAAACGCCTCGCTGACGGCGATCTGCTCGATGTTGAACCGGCGCTGGCCGGCGTCCCACAGCGCATCAATCAAGGCGATCGCGTCCTCGATCGCCGCGCCGTCACGCGTTGCAATCAGACCGCTGTTGAACATGATCGCCGTGTCGCGAGAATAGACGTAGGCGCCGGCGTTCGGCAGGGCTGAGGCGAAACCCGCGATCACGGGATAGGGATCGCGCGCTTCGAACTGGTCCATGGCGGGCCCATTCGCTGTCATGCGCGCGAGCGTCGCGGCGAAACCGGGCTCGATCCAGGAATCGGTGTCGAGCAGCACGCAGAGACCTTTGTTGGCGTTGAGAGCATCCAGCAGCACACAAGGTTTTGCCCGATGATTGTAAGCGCCATCGCGCGTCCAGCGCGCCAGGTCCGATCCAAGCGGGCGGGGCGTCACGCAAGGGTGCAGGCGCGCGTAAATCTCTGGCTTATCGGTGTAGACGACGACACGCGGCGCTTCGCATTCGGCGAGCAACGTCGCGAGGCTGTAGCGAAGCTCCCGCCCAATGTGAGGCGAGACGCCGTAATCGATGTAAAGAAACGTCGGGCCGTCCGTCGCGCTCACCTCACAAGCACGTTGCGGAACTGCCAGGGGTCGGTTGGGTCGATGTCTTCCGGAAAGAAGCCGGGGCGATCGGTCAGCGGCGTCCAATCCGTGTAGACGCCAACCATGGGGCCGAGATAGGGCGTCTGTACCTGCAGACAGCGGTGGTAATCCATCTCGTCGGCCTCGACGATGCCGGCGCTCGGATTCTCCAGCGCCCACACCATGCCGGCGAGAACCGCGGAGGTCACCTGCAGGCCGGTCGCGTTCTGATACGGCGCCAGCGCGCGGGTCTCTTCCACCGAAAGCTGCGATCCGTACCAATAGGCATTCTTGGAATGGCCGTAGAGCAGCACGCCGAGCTCGTCGATCCCGTCGACGATCTGATCCTCAGTCAAAATATGGTTGGTCGGCTGGACCTTTCCCGCCCGGCCGAACAGTTCATGCAGGCTCAGCACCGCATCGTCGCAGGGGTGATAGGCGTAGTGGCAGGTCGGGCGATATTTGGCGTCGCCCTTCTCGTCGCGCAGGGTGAAGTAATCGGCGATCGAAATCGATTCGTTGTGCGTGACGAGAAAGCCGAACTGCGCCTGCGGCGTCGGCGTCCACGAGCGCACGCGGGTGTTGGCGCCTGGCTGCAACAGATAGATCGCCGCGCCGCAGCCCTCTTTGTGAAAGCCAGCATTGGCGGGCGCCCATCGCTCGTGCGTGCCCCAGCCGAGCTCCGCCGGCTGCATGCCCTCGGAGAGGAAGCCTTCCACCGACCAGGTGTTGACGAACACGTCACGCGGTTTCGGTTGTTTGGCGCGTTGCGTGTCCCGCTCGGCGATATGGATGCCCTTGACGCCGAGACGTTGCGCTAGCAACCCCCATTGCTCGCGATTGGTCGGCTCCGGCGCATGGTCGCCGAGATCCTTGGCGAGATTGACCAGCGCTTGTTTGACGAACCAGGAGACCATGCCGGGATTCGCGCCGCAGCAGGAGACGGCGGTGGTCCCGCCAGGATTGGCGCGCCGCTCGGAGAGCACGGTCTCGCGCAACGCGTAGTTGGAGCGCGCACTCGGGCCTAGCGTCTTGTCGAAATAGAAGCCGGGCCACGGCTCGACGACGGTATCGATGTACAGAGCGCCGATCTCGCGGGCGAATCTCATCAGGTCGAGCGAGGAGGTATCGACGGAGAGGTTGACGCAGAACCCCTGTCCCGGGCCGGCCTTCAGATAGCGCCCGAGCAGCTCACGATAGTTGTCGCGTGTGACGGCTTCATGAATGAAGCGAATTCCGCGCTCGTCGAGCAGGGCGCGGTCCGCATCGTCGGGGCCGATGACGACGAAATGGCTCCTGTCGAAGTCGAAATGGCGCTCGATCAGCGGTAGCGTGCCGCGCCCGATCGAGCCGAAGCCGATCATAACGATCGCGCCCTCGATGCGTCCGTATTTCGGCCACTGCGTCATGAAGTCCCCCGCGTTGCGGAGGCGGCTTAAAGCCATGCGGGCAGGGCGACGTCAATAGCCGGCTTGCCCACCGTGGCAGGTGATATTAGGGCAAGGGGCCAGCTTATCCGGTTTGGCGACGACGGTACCGCGAAGCGACGATGGTTCAATATCAGGGATTGCCGATCAGCCTTACCGACTACGCGTCTGTGCGTTGGAATCCGCCGCAACCGCCGGTATCCGATCCGTCCGAAAGCACGATCTTAACGGCGTTTTTCGATCTTCGCCGCGAGGACTGGGTTGGGGGCGAAGGCGAACCCTCGAATTTCCGCCGTGGCGTGGATGAATATTTTGATTGGTTCGAGCGGCTCGCCCGGCTGAAAAACCCGTTCGTCATCTTCACCCAGAAGGACTTGGCGCAGCGTGTTCTCGACGCGCGCGTGCGCGCAGGGCTCGAACTCCGCACTTCGATTGTGGAGATCGAGGGATTGTTCGAGGCGCCGCCGGTCGCGAATGCCGTGGCGGAGGCCGGCAGACGGATGACGCCGCAATTCCGGCGTTGGCTGTTGCACCCGGAGTATCCCGAATTTCGCGAACCGCGTTACGCCGTACTGACCGCACTTAAACCGACTTTCGCCAACACGGCGATCGAAATCGGGCTTGTAAGCTCAGCGCAACTCGCATGGATCGATTTCGGATATTGCCGCGACGACGAGCGCTTCGACTCGACAAAACCCTGGCGATTCGACGCGGGCGATCGCATGAACTTGTTTCATGTGACTGAGCTCGACGATGCGCCGATTTCACGCGTCGTTCGGTTCGGCACGCCGTACATACAGGCCGGGCATATCGTTGGCCCGACCTGGGCGTGGCCGGCGTTCGCCGCGGAAATTTCCCGTGCTTTAGATGCTTTGCTCGCGTGCGATCTTGTGGACGATGAGCAGACGATGATGCTGATGGCCTGGCGGCGCGATCCAAGCAAATATCGGCTGCACGCCGTGTCGCGCGCTGATTGGCGCATCGTTTTTCGCAGGTTCAATTGCGACACTCCGCTGGAGCGCGTCGCCGCCGAACCGGCGCCGAAACGCCGGGACGAGTCGCCGCTGATGGACGAGGTTCGGATCGCGCTAAAGAGGTTGGAATGGCGCCTCAAGCGATGGAGGGCTAAGCTTGGTTTTCCTTGATACGATGCGCGTAGGAGGACATGGCCGTGAAGTCTGCCGCGGGATATGATCTCGCCATAGTCGGCGCCGGCATATGCGGACTGGCGCACGCGCTCGCCGCGGTTCGGCGCGGCAAGCGCGTGGTGGTGATTGATCGCGACGCGCAGGCCAACGGCGCCTCGGTTCGCAACTTCGGCTTCGTCACCGTGACAGGTCAGCAAGCCGGCGATTGTTGGCGCCGCGCGATGCGGTCGCGTGACATCTGGGCCGAGGTCGCTCGCGAGGCCGGGATCGACTCGCCGCAGCAAGGGCTGCTGATGATCGCGCGGCGGCCTGAGGCGCTGGCCGTGCTTGAGCAATTCGCAGCCACTGAGATGGGAAGCGGTTGCAAACTGCTGCGGCCTAGCGAGATCGAGGGGCAGGGGCTGCGAACGCGGGAGTTCGCGGGCGCACTTCACTCGCCGCATGAAATCCGGGTCGAGTTCGCGCGAGGCGATTCCGAAGCTGGCGGCGTGGCTTGCTGAGCGGCATGGCGTGGTGTTTCTTCGCGAGACCGCGGTCCACGTAGCGGCTCCGCCGAGATTGGAGACGAGCCGCGGCGTTGTTGAAGCCGAGACGGTTGTCGTCTGTCCAGGCGATGATTTCCACACGTTGTACGCCGACCGCGTCGCCGCCTACGGCCTCACCCGCTGCAAGCTGCACATGATGCGGCTTCGCCCTGAGCGCTATGATGCGCGGCTTCCGGTGGTGATGTCGGATCTCGGAATGGTCAGATATCTCGGCTATGCCGAGTTGCCGGCGGCGGCGGCGCTGGCCGCGCGGCTGCAAGCGGAGCAGGCGGCGCAACTCGACAATGGTGTGCATCTCATCGTCGCGCGTAGCGCCGATGGGACGCTGGTTGTCGGCGATTCGCACCATTACGGCGCAACGCCTGATCCGTTTGCGCCGACGCAGGTCGACGATCTCATCCTCGAGGAATACGCTGCGGTCTACGAAGGCCCGCTGCCGCCGGTCGTCGCGCGCTGGACGGGAACCTACGCTTCGGCCAAGGATCGGCTCATGCTGATGGATCGGCCGTCCGAGGCGGTGCGCATCGTGCTCATTACCAGCGGGACGGGCGCCTCGACGTCGTTCGCGATCGCCGAGGAGACGATCGCGGATTTGTTTGGGAGCGGGACATGAGCGGGATCGTCGCCGTCATATTTGATTGGGCGGGAACGTTGGTTGATTACGGTTCGCGTGCGCCGATGGGCGCGTTCGTCGAGACTTTTGGCGAGTTCGGGGTGGACATCAGTATCGAAGAGGCGCGCGGGCCGATGGGGATGGCGAAACGGCCACATATCGCGGCGCTCTGCGCGCTCCCTCGTGTCCGCGCGGCTTGGGCGACGCGGCATGGAAGGGCGCCTGATGAGAGCGATATCGACGCGCTGTATGAGGTTTTTGTGCCAAAGAACATCGCGGTGGCGGAGGTCTATGCCGATGCGATCCCCGGCGCCGCGGAGACGCTTGCTGCGTTGCGGGCGCGGGGGATCAAGATCGGGTCGTCGACGGGATATACGCGCGAGATCATGGCGAAGATTCTGCCCCGCGCGGCTGAGCAGGGGATTGCGCCGGACAATCTTGTTTGTACCGGCGACACGCCGGACGGGCGGCCGAGCCCGCTGATGTTCTGGCGCGGGTTGATCGAGATGAACGCGTGGCCGGCTTGGCGGGCGGTGAAGGTGGACGATACAACGGTGGGGGTTGCGGAGGGGGTCAATGCCGGGGCTTGGAGCGTCGGGGTGGCGGTGAGTGGGAATGCGTTCGGGGCATCGCTGGAGGAAGTGCGGGCGATGCCGGCAGAGGAGTTTTCGAGGCGGCGCGCGGCGGCTTATGAGGCGCTGACGGCGGCGGGGGCGCATTATGTGGTGGATTCGGTGGCGGATTTGCTGCCGGTGATCGCAGTCGGTTGAAGGAGAGGCTGGCCCGGGGCGAGCGTCCTTAGTGACCTTTGTGCCTCCTTCGTGCCTTGGTGGTGAAAGCCCTTCACCACCAAGGCACGAAGGAGGCACAAAGTTCACAAAGCGAACCTTCGGACGCCGTGCTTGAGAAGCGGCACGTTGAAGTTGATAAGCAGGCCGAGACGCAGTCCTGAAAGCTTCAAGTACGTCAGCAGTTGCGCCTCGTGGATCGGCGCGAGCGCATCCACCGACTTCACTTCGACGATCACGCTCTCGTCCACAAGCAAGTCAACGCGATAGGCTGCCTCGAACTCCAATCCGTCGTAGAGCAGCGGGATGAGCAACTGCCGCTCGGCGGGCAGCCCAGCTTTACGGAGTTCATGTGCGAGACACGCTTCGTATACGGATTCCAGCAGCCCCGGTCCGAGCCGCTTGTGAACCCGCAAAGCCGCGTTTACGCAACCGCGCGCAGCCGCCTCAGTTCTTTCCGGCATCGGCGCAAACATGTCTCGCCCCGCAAGTCCCCTCGCAAGACGATAGCACCTCTACCTCACGCAGCGAACATCTTCCGCAACTCGCGCTTCAATATCTTCCCGTTTGCATTTCGCGGCAGCATCTCTTCCTGCACGATAATCGTCACCGGCGTCTTGAACGCCGCGATGCGCTCCAAGCAGAACGCCCGCAACTCCGCCTCGCTCACCTTCGTCTTCACCGTCACCACCGCCACCGGCTCTTCGCCGAGTTCATGGTGCGGCCGGCCAACCACCGCCGCGTCGATAACTGCGGGATGCGCGGCGAGCGCGTTCTCAACCTCGACACAATAGATGTTCTCCCCGCCCCGGATCAGCATGTCCTTCGCGCGATCGACGATGTAGCAAAACCCTTCCTCATCAACCCTGGCGATATCGCCGGTTCGCAACCAACCACCGCCGAACGTCTGCGCGGTGGCCTCGGCATTGCCCCAATAGCCCTTCACGACCATCGGCCCGCGCACCCAGAGCTCGCCCGCCTCCCCAATCGGCCTATCTTCGCCATTCGCGCCGACGATGCGCGTATCGCCCACCGGCAACGCGTAGCCGCAGGTCGTCGGATGCGTCTCGTAGTCCTCGCCGATGACGATGGTGAAGGGCGCCGACGTTTCGGTCATGCCCCAAGCGGTGGTGAGCTGCGCTACGGGCGCGGCGGCTTTCACGCGGCGGACCAGATCGGCCGCCGCAGGCGCGCCGCCATAGGAAAACCCCTCCAGCGATGAGGTATCGTACTTTGCGAAATCGGGATGCTCGATCAGCTGCCAGGCGATCGTCGGCACGCCGCCGGCGCCATTCAGCTTTTCGCGCTCGATGAGCTTCAGCGCTTCGATGGCGTCCCATCGCCGCATGGTCGCCAGTTTGAAGCCCGCGGCCAGGCAGGGGATCATCGTCGACAGGCAGCCGGTCACATGGAAGAACGGCACCGACAGCAGCGCCGACTTCTGCACATTCGGATCGGGCGCCGGCGGCGTGTCGCCCCGACGCAGCGCCGCCACCGACATGCCGTAAGCCCGCGCGACGATCGTCGTGCAGATATTGCGATGCGTGCCGAGCGCGCCCTTCGGTTTTCCGGTCGTGCCCGAGGTGTAGAAGATCGTCGCATCATCGTCGGGGGCGAGGTCGACCTTTGGCGGATCGAACACCGGCAGCTTCGCCCAGTCCGCTGTCTCGCCAATCAAGCTCGTCAAGCTCTCCGCTCGAGCATGGCCTAACGGGCCGCTACTGCGGCTTACAAGAACCACTCTGAGCGCCGGGCACGCGTCGATATGGGGGAGCATGCGCTCGAAACGCTCGGGGTCCGCAACGGCGATCTTCGCGCCGGAATCGTTGAGCACAAACTCCAGCTCCGGCCCGGTGCTCCAGGCGTTGAGCGGTACGGCGATGGCGCCGGCGAGGATCGCGCCGAAGAAGGCGACGGGCCACTCCGGGACATTGCGCATGGCGATGGCGACGCGATCGCCCTTCACCACGCCCAGGCTTTGCAGTTCGTGCGCGAACACCACCGCGGCCCTGGCAAAAGCCTCAAAGGTCGCGCGCTCTTCTTCGTAGACCAGGAACGTGCGCTCGCCGAAGCTGCGCCCTTGCACGAACACGTCGCGCAGCGTCGGCAGCGCGTTCTTCCAGACCTTCTGACGTTCGCCCCGGATCTCCGTCTCGACGATTTCGAACGGGGCGCCAGGCGCCGTCAATCGGCGCTGCGCCTCGGCGAGCGGAATAGCAGGGTAAGCCAAAGCGTTCCTCCGGTCGTGTTTGTTCGAACTAGAAACACGGCCGGGGGAAATTTGGCAAGCGGGCGGCGCCGCCGTGCTGTAGCCGCGGTCTCCGGACCGCGGTTTCTCCGTGATCGGCTCTCGCTGAGAAGAGAAGGATCTCACGACCACCGCGGTCTGGAGACCGCGGCTACAGCGGCGCCGCTGAAGGTCCGTCCTAGAACTCCGTCCAATCGGCGGACGCGGAGGCGGAAGCGCTTGCGGCGACCTTCGTGGCGGGCCGCGGAACGTCGCGGACCACGGCTTTGCTCGCTTTGCGCGGCGCGGGCGCCGAGACGGCCGGCGCAGGTTTGGCGAAGGCGTGCGGGGCTACGCTCCGTAAATCTCGTCGCAGCCGATCCTCGCCGGAATCGCTGACGTGGAACTGCTCTACCAACTTGGCCAGTTGGTTCATCTCCTGCGATAGCGAGCGGCTGGCGGCGTTGGATTCCTCGACCATGGTCGTGTTCTGCTGCGTCGAGTGATCCATCTGGTTGACCGCCGCATTGATCTGCTGCAGGCCCGTCGCCTGCTGCTGAGCGCCGGAAGCGATATCGGCGACCACTTTGTTGATCTCCGAAACCTGGCCGATGATGCTCTCCAGCGCCTTGCCGGATTGCGCCACGAGTTTGACGCCGTTCTCTACCTGCGCGCCGGAGGCTGAGCACCAGCGCCTTGATCTGTTTGGCCGCTTCGGCCGAACGTTGCGCGAGCGCGCGCACTTCCGAGGCGACGACCGCGAAACCCCGGCCGGAATCGCCCGCCCGCGCCGCCTCCACACCGGCGTTGAGCGCGAGCAAGTTTGTCTGGAACGCGATCTCGTCGATCACCCCGATGATCTGACCGATCTTCATCGAGGAAGTAGCGATCGCGTCCATCGCCTGCACAGCCTCACGGACGACGACCGCGCCCTTCTTCGCGTCGGTGTCGGCGGCGGCGACGACGTCGGCTGCGTGCTTTGCGCCTTGCGCGGAATTCCTCAACGTCGTGGTGATCTCTTCGAGCGCCGCCGCGGTTTGTTCGAGGTTGGCCGCCTGCTGTTCGGTGCGCTGCGAGAGATTGTCGGAGGCGGTGGAAATCTCGCGGCCTCTCGCGTCGATGCTGCGCGACGTCGCCACCACGGCGGCGACCGCGGTCTTCAGTTTCGACGCCGCGGCGTTGAAGTCATCGCGCACTTCCACATATTCCGCCGAAAAGCCCTGATCCAGGCGAACCGTCAAATTTCCCTCGGCAAGCCGCCGCAAGCCCTCGCGCAACCCGCTCATGGCGTCGGTCTGCGTTCCGGCCGCGCGCTGGCGGTCGGCGGCGGCGCGTTCGCGCTCGGCTTCGGTCGCCGACCTTGCGTTCACCGCTTCCTCTTCGAGACGGCGCCGTTCGGCCGCGCTTTGTTTGAAGACGTCGACGACCTTCGCCATTTGACCGATCTCGTCGCGCCGGTTGCGGCCCTCGACGTCGAGGGATAGCGCGCCATCGGCGATCGCGCGCATCTGCTGGCCGAGGCGTTTCAGCGGGCGCTCGATCTTTGCGGAGGTCAGCCAGAAGGAGACGGCGCCGGCGAGCAGCGTGCTCAACGCGCCCATGATCACCAAAGTCATCACGGCGCTTCGCGATTGCGCGCGTAACGCTTCCGCGGCCTCGTTGTTAGTGACCAACAGATCTATCATTGTATGCCATCATCTCGGAAATCAGCGCGCGCGCATCGTCGTCGACGTCTTCGGCAAGCTTTGTCGCCTGGGCCAAGGCGGTGATTTGCGCGGGATTCAGTGTCTCAGCGTGCTCGAGGCCGGGCGACTTGGCGCTGAGATCGAACGGCGGCTTCGCTATCTCCACCAGCGATTTCACGCGATCCGCAAACCCATTCAACGCCGTCGCACGCTCGGGCAGTAGCGTCGCGGCATCTTCGCAGCAGCGCTTCGGCAGTCGCGGGCGCTGAATTCGAAGTTTTTCTTCGCCGCCAGACCTGAGGGAGACTGCTTCGTCACTGAGGATGGCGCCATAAACCGAGTACGGAATCTTCGCGACGAACGTGCCCGCGCGCGAAATTTTCACCGAGGCCAACTCGCGTTTTTCTATGATCTCACTCGCCGTCGAACTGACGGCGATCAGCCGCGTGGCGCCGAAGGCGACCATCGCCGAGCACGGTCGCGGCCATGATCGCCAAGGGAGCGAGGTTCTTGGTGCGCAAACTGAGATCGTCGAGGGTCATGCGTCGAGGTCCTGAATGGGCTGACGTCGCGGCGCAAAGGTCCGTCGACGAACAAAGAGTTCGAATGGGAAGCTTGGCGAACGAAATGTCGGATTTGAACCGGCGCGAGTGTTCGGCCTCATGCCCGCCCGGCGTGCGCCGGGTCTACATCGCGCGTTCAGCGTAGGTTTCGCGGGTTAAACCCGGGTAAACTGTTGAGCTCGGCGTGCGGGGAAATGCGTTGTCCGCACACATGCCGTTGGGGTAGTTGATGAGCGTTCAGTTGTTCGAGATCGCAGCGCGCGTTTGTAGCCGCGGTCGTTGACCGCGGTCGCGCCGAGATCGGTACTTTGCCTGATAGAGACGCTCACACGTCGGCCGCGGTCAACGACCGCGGCTACATCGGGCGCCGACGCTCCTTAGTTGGGCACCGCGTAGTAGCGTCCGCTCAGCGCCGTCCGCTCACTGGTCTTGAGCGGCGCCGGCGGTCCCAGCGAGAGAATGCGGATCCCGACGAGCCGGTCCCGCCGCCACGCCTGCGTCGCGGTCAGGATTTCGCCAGTGAGATCGAGGTGCACGCCAAATCGCCCAGGCAGGCCGCAATTGCGTGCGAGCAGCAGGCGAAGCCCCGCGGCCGAATGATCCTTTATCGTCGCCTCACAGAGAAATGCGCCCGATCCATCGAGTATCTTGGCCGATTGCAAACGCGCGAGCTGGCGCGCCGCGCCCCGCGCCTCCACGCGATAAGCCGCGCGCCCCTCGCGGACGAGCCTGCGCCAAAGGCTGACATCCGCGCCGGCCGCGACAGCCTCGATTGTCAGCGGCTCGCGCGTCATGAGAGACGAGCGGAGGCGACCGCGGCGCGCAGCCGCTCTGCTGTTTCGCCGTAATTGATTTCGTCATCGACGAGAACCTCGAGCACTTCGACGGAGGCGCGCTGGCCGCCAAGCGTCAGGCGGAAGAACGCGGTGACGCGATCATGCCGGAACTCCATGTCGAGACTGACGCTCGGCGTCGAACCCCAGCCGACCACGCAATCCGCGGCGAGCCCATAGCGAAGCGCGCCCTTCTTGAAGAACAACTCGCTCGACGAGTTGACGAGATCGGAGATGTTGGCCTCCTGCTCGCCACGCACCAGCATGATGAACTCCGTCGGATCGGAAAGCCTGAAGTTCGGTGGCGACTTCGACGATCGCGTCGGCGAGCACGCGCTCGTGTTCGGCGAGATCAATCTCCTGAGGATCGGCCGTCAATTGAGCCTCCGTCGGCTAAGCGGCCAAGCGGCGCGCTTGGACTGGATGAGATGCACGATCTCGGCGACCGCACGGTAGAATTCGGCTGGAATGACCGCATCGACAGCGACCGCGTCGTAAAGCGAGCGCGCCAGCGGCTTGTCTTCGATAACGGGAACGTCGTTCTCGAAAGCGATTTCCCTGATCTTCAAGGCGATGAGATCGACGCCTTTGGCTAGCACCACCGGCGCGCCGCCCTCTGAGCGCACATAGCGCATCGCCACGGCGTAGTGCGTCGGATTGACAATCACCATCGTCGCCTTCGGCACGGCGGCGAGCATGTTTCTTCGCGAACGATCGAGACGCAGCGAGCGCAAGCGCGCCTTCAGCATACGATCGCCTTCGGCTTGTTTGACCTCTTCCTTCACCTCGTGGCGGCTCATCCGTTGGTCGCGGCGCCAGTGGATGCGCGTCCAAGTCAAATCCGCCCCGGCAATGACGAGAACGGCCAACATCACCGCCGTAGTCGCCATGACACAGAGCGATATCAGACGCGCGGGCAGGCCGGCCGGATCGACGAACATCGCGTCGATCAAAGCAAATCGCTGCGAGGCGACTAGCATGGCGACGGAGGCGGCGACCGCGGCGAGTTTCAGCGCGCTCTTGGCGAATTCCGTCCAACCGCGCGGCCCGAACAATCGCGTGAAATCCGCCGAGCGGCGAAAGCCGCTGAAAATTCGGCGCGATGCGTTGAAGCACAACTCGGGGCGCGTTCTGCACGACCGAGCCGCCGACGCCGAAGGCCATCATCAGGAAAACGATCGGCCCCGCGAAGCGCGCGGCGATCAGCGCAACGGCGCGAAACAGCAGCATCACGTCGCCGCTTGTCTCGAGCCGCCAGCCCGAGGGGTCATCGAGGAAATGCACGAGCGCGGAGACAAGCCCCGGCGTCGCCGCCGGCAAAGCGTAAATCTCGACGATCAGATAGGCGCAAAGCGAAGCAGAGGAATGCGACCTCGCGCGAGACCGGCGTATCGCCGCGATCGAGAGCGTCGGCGATACGCTTCTCTGTCGGCTCTTCTGTTTTGTCGTCGTCGCTCTCGTCGGCCATGCATTCGCTTCGTTGTTAGGCCGCGGCCATGCCGTCGTGGAAATCGTTCGACGGCAGCTCCAACTCGCCTTTTGACGCCATCGTCAACACGATCTTGACCACCTCCTTGCGCGCCTTGGCGATATCGGCCGGCTGCGTATTGGACGGCGCGGAGAGTTCGCCCTCCACGAGGCGACGCGAGCGCGCCGCCATCGCCGAGAGCGCCGCCTCGCGGAATTCCGCGTCGGTGCCGCGCAGCGCCACCACAACGAGGTCGGTTGAGAGCTTGTCGAACAATTGCGCGCGGGCGCGCTGAGAAAGTCTCGGCAGATCGAGGAACGAGAACAGCATCGAGCGCACCGCCTTGGCGTCCTGCGGCCGATCGGCCTCCAGCGCCTTCATCACGTCTTCGGCGTCGGCAGGCTCCAGCCCGTTGATGATATCAGCGATACGAGCGCGCGCCTCGTCGGCGCCGCTTCCCGTCGCGCCGCCGAGCAGCACTTGCCGCAAACCCTTCTCCAGCACGATGAGCGCTTGTTCCCCGAGCGCCGGCGGCGCCATCAGCCGGCACAGCGCGGCGTTGCGCATCTCGCGCGGCAAGGACGCCACCAGCCGCGAGGTTAGCTGAGGGTCCAGTCGCGACAAAATATAGGTGACGACCAACGGATGCTCTTCGGCCAGAAACTCAGAAAGGAACTTCTCCGGCAGTCCGGCGAGGCCCTTCCAAACGTCGATTGGCCCTTCGTCGTTGGCTGATTGCAGATAGCTGGAGACGAGATCCGGCGTCACCGCCTCGCCAACCAGCTCGCGCGCGTGATCCTCGTCTCCGTGCAGGCCAGCGCCGTCGGTGAATTCCTGTTGGAACCGTTCAACAATCACGTCGAGCGTCGCGTGCGGGACACTGCCTAGCCGCGCCGCGGCGATCGTCACTTCGCGCAGCTCGCCGGGCGCGAAATGCCGCAGCAGCGCCTGCGCGGAAGCCTTGTCCATAGCCAGCAGCACCGCCGCCGCCCGCTGCGCGCCCGCCATCGATTCGGCCGGAAATCAGCGCGCCGCCGCTCGTCACCGCAAACGGGCTCAAGCCTTGGGCGCTCCGACGATTTCAGTCAACGAGACGCCGTAGCGTGCGCTCTCTTCATCAACCACGACGACTTCGCCGCGTGCGACGACCCGTCCGTTGCAGAGCACGCTGACACGGCGCGCCGACTTTCTGGTCGAGCGTAATGACCGCGCCGCGGCCGAGCTTCATCAGCTTGGCGACCGGCATCGACGTCTCGCCGAGCACCACCTGCACGGTGACGGGGATAGAGAGGATGGCGTCGAGGCTCGGAACTACGCCGGCGCCGAGTTCGCCGTCTTCGACTTCTAGAGTGTCCATGGCTCAACCATCTCCGGGTGCTTTATCGACTGCGCTAAAAGTAAGGCGAGGTGGGCGGATAGGCGCCCTCGACAGGTTTTGCGATGACGTCTTCGACTTCGAGCGCGTAACGGCCGTTGCGTTCGCCGAGGCTGCAGATGAACACGCCGCGCTCGCCGCATTCGATGCGAACCTGCCCCTGGCCGCCGTCGCTGAGCGGCAGAATGTGACCAAGCCGCAAGCTCGAAACATCAGCCAGGCTCATCTGGAATTCGTCGAGGATGGCCGTCAGCGTCAGGCTCGATTCTGTGACGCGCCGCTCCATCCGGTTGGACCAGAAGGGTCGAGATTGGCGGCGCCAGGCGCGGGTCCGCGCGCGAAGGCGGCGGCAGCGGCGTCAGGAACGGGTGAGGCAGCAGCAACGTGAAGCTAAAGGTTCCTGTCGGCGCCTTGATCGTCACGGGCGCGAGCAGCGCAGGAAAATCCTTCGGTCCGAGCAGCTCATCGTCTTCGACGGTCTCCGTCGCTTCGACGTCAAATCGAAATCCGCCACGGGCGCGAAGGCGTCGCGAAAGGCGGCCGGCAAGCGCTTGCGCGACTTCGCCGATCATGCGCATTTCGAGCGCGGTCGGCGCGTCGCGGCGCTCGGCGGCGCTGCGTCGTTGGCCGACCTCGACGCCGAACATGGCGTTGATGAGGAGTCGACGGCGCCGCCTTCGAACAGGATCGCCATCCGTGTGTCCAGCGGCGTCGCTGTAGATGAGGCTCGCGGGCTGCCCTGCGTGTTCGGTCGATCCTTCGAAGGCGTTGACGTTGCGCGTCGGCCTCCAGGCCTGCGTTGAACAGTCCGCCGAAGGTTGTCGACAGGCGCTCGCCCGCGCGCTCGGCGAAGCGCTCCAACGAGGAGCGGAACTGCGGCGTCTTCTGGATGGCGTGGGTTGCGCTGACCGGCTTGCCTTCGCGCATCCAATTGCCGCGTTCAGTTCCCACGCGCGCCATTTATGCCGCCTCCTTCGCCGCCCCGCCGCCAAGCGAGGTTTCGTTCTCCACGGTGTCGATCGTCGGGCGCTCTTTGTTGGGGATCGTCTTGCGGCCGAACTCGACCGCCACCTGCGGCATTGCGCCGTTCATGTAGGCGATCAGGCTTTGTTTGACGAGCACATAGAGGTGCAGTTGTTTGTCGCGCACCAACTTGATCTTGCTCGCGACCGGCGCGACGACTCCGTAGGAGAGGAAGATGCCGCGCGAAGGTGCCAACCAACGCCGCGCCGATCAGGCCGCCGAGCACTTCCGGTGATTGATCGAGCGCGCCCATGGCGTGAATGACGCCGAGCACCGCCGCGACGATGCCGAGCGCGGGCAGGCCGTCGGCAATCGCCTGGAAGGCGTGCGAGGGCTTTTCCTTCTCGTGATGCAGCGTCTCGATTTCCTCATCCATCAGCGCCTCGACCTCGTGGCTTCTGGCGTTGCCGATGATGATGATGCGGCAATAGTCGCAGATGAAGGTGACGAGATCGGCGTTGGCGAGCAGCTTCGGAAAGCCCTTGAAGATCTCGGATTCCTTGGGGTTGTCGAAGTGGCCTTCGACCTCGCTGCGCGACTTGGATCGTAGCTCGCGCATCAGCGCGTGCAGCACGCTCAATACGTCGAGATAGTCGCGCGGCTTCGGCACCTTGTCGAGGATCGCCTCCATGAAGGCCTTGCCGCAATCTTTTATGGTTGAAAAAGGATTAGCGACGATGAACACGCCGAGCGAGGAGCCGCAGATGATCAGGAACTCGAAGGGCTGCACGAGCACCTCGAGATGGCCGCCGAGCGCCGAGTAGCCGCCCATCATGCTGGCGAGCGCTATGACTAACCCAATGCCAAAATTCACGCTTCTCGCCCCCACTCGCGACCGCTGGCGAGGCCGAGCTTGCTGGCGACTGACTTGCGCGAGACTGGTTCCCGTCGGTCAGCCTCGTGCAAGTCGAAACCGCCACGTTTTCCGATGCGAAGCCGCAACGAATCTCGCGCGGCGCATGAAGCGGCTGGGATGCAGAACGACCTATACGTCTCCCTCTCGGCGCAGATCTCGCTCGAGCGCCGGCTCGAGACGATCGCCAACAACGTCGCCAACGTGAACACGCCCGGCTATCGCGTCGACGGCGTGACGTTCTCGACGGAGCTCGCCAAGGCGGGCGCCTCGAACGTCTCGTTCGTCGACGAGGGCGAGGGCTACATCTCGCGCCGCACAGGCGCGATCGTTGAGACCGGCAATCCGCTCGATGTCGCCATCCAGGGCGAGGGCTGGTTTGCGCGTGCGGTCGGCCGCGGAGGCACGATCTACACGCGCGACGGCCGCATGCAGATCGACGAGACCGGCGGCCTGAACTCGGTGACGGGCGCGCCCGTGCTCGACGCCGCCGGCGCGCCGATCCAGCTCGATCCCGGCGCAGGGCCGCCGTCAGATCTCGCGCGACGGCATGATCTCGCAGGACGGCCGGCAGGTCGGCGCCATCGGCCTGTTCAAGCTCGACCCGAACGCCAAGCTGACGCGCGCCGGCACTTCCGGCTTCACCTCCGACAAGCCGGCGCAGCCCGTGCTGAATTTCAACGCGCAACAGCATCGTGCAGGGCGCGATCGAGGGCGCCAACGTCGATCCCGGTCACGCGAAATGACGCAGCTGATCGAAGTCACCCGCACCTTCGACGGCGTCACCAACGGCGTCACGCAGACCGAGAACTCGCTGCAAGACGCGATCAAGACGCTCGGCGGCGCCGCATGAGCGACGGCGCGCGGATCGCTCGCGTCGACGGCGCTCGATCGCCTGGAGCTTGCGCTGGCGCGCGGATCGCGGCTCGCGCCGCGCGTGACCGTCGGCGGCGTCGTCACCGAAATCGCGACTTCGCATTTCCGTGTCGCGGGCCTTTCGCGGTTCGTGCGCATGGGCGAGATCGTGCGGTTCGGGCGCGGGCGCTCGCGCGCCGATCGGCGAGGTGGTGCGCATCGACGACGCGGCGATCACCGTAAAACCGTTCGACACGCGTCTGCGACGCCGAGATCGGCGCCCGCGCTTATCGCGCCGAGAGCCTGACGCTCTGGCCCGACGAGAGCTGGAAGGGCCGCGTGATCGACGCGCTCGGCCGTCCGCTCGACGACATCGGCGCGCTGCAGGCGGGCGAGCGCGCGATGCCGCTCGACGCCGAGCCGCCGCCGGCGATGCGGCGCGCGCGCGTGCGAGAGCCGATCAAGACCGGCATCCGCGTCATCGATCTGTTTACGCCGCTGTGCGCCGGGCAGCGTATCGGCGTCTTCGCGGGCTCCGGCGTCGGCAAATCCTCGCTGCTCGCCATGCTGGCGCGCGGCGCCGGACTTCCAGGCCGTCGTCATCGCGCTGGTCGGCGAGCGCGGGCGTGAAGTGCGCGAATTCCTCGACGATACGCTCGGCGACAACAGGCACAGCCGGTCGCCGTCGTCTCGACGGGCGATGAAAGCCCGATGATGCGGCGGCTGGCGCCGAAAACGGCGATGACGATCGCCGAATATTTCCGGGATCTCGGCCAGTCGGTGCTGCTGATCGTCGATTCCGTGACGCGCTTCGCCCACGCCGCGCGCGACGTCGCGCTGGCGGCGGGCGAGCCGGCGGTGGCGCGCGGTTATGCGCCGAGCGTGTTCAGCGATCTGCCGCGGCTGCTCGAGCGGGCGGGGCCCGGCGCCGAAGGCTCAGGGGCGATCACCGGCGTGTTCTCGGTGCTGGTCGACGGCGACGATCACAACGATCCCGTGGCCGACAATATCCGCGGCACGCTCGACGGCCATATCGTGCTCGACCGCGCCATCGCCGATCAGGGCCGATATCCCGCCGTCAACGTGCTGACCTCGATTTCCCGCATTCCGCAGCCGAAATGGACGCCCGAGCAGCGCGCGCTGGTGATGCGGCTGCGCGCGCTCGTCGCCCGCTACGAAGAGACGCGCGAACTGCGGCTGATGGGCGGCTATTCCGCGGGCGCCGATCCCGTGCTCGATCAGGCGGTGAAGACGGTGCCGCGCATCTACGATGCGATGTCGCAATCGCTCACCTCGCCCTTGTGTGACGATCCCTTCGTCGATCTTGCCGCCGCGCTCAGAGGTCCAGCCAAAGAGGAGACGGGGCATGGATAAGAAGAAGCCGCTAGCCGCGACCTTCGGCGGTCTGATGGGATTGGTGGCGGGGCGCGGTGTCGACATCGCCTTGGTTGGCGGCAGTTTGGCCACCGCGGCGGGCGCGGTCACCTTCGCCGCCTATATGATGATGCGCAACGATGGCTCGCCGCTGATCAACGGCGTGCAGTATCTGGCGATCTTCGCGCAACCCAGCCACCCGAATCGAGTCGACGACGCTCCCGAGCATGGTGGGCTCGACATGAACCCGGTCGGGGCGATCTCCGGCAAAGGCGACGGCCAGGTTGCGGGATATCAGCTGGTGGGCGCGCAACAGAGTTTTGCTTGGGTTCGCGAAGGCGCCCGGATCTTTGCCGTGCATCCTGGTGACGACGTTCCGCGTCTTGGTCGGGTTGACGCGATCGAACTTCGCGACGGGCGCTGGACGCTAGTGGATGAGAAAGGTGCTACGCTGATCACCAGCGCGCTTTCTGAGGTCGCGCCGTCGGCGGGGCGGCGGTTCGATAAGGGGATGATTTTCGGGGCGCGGAATTAGCGGCGCGGCGCGACGATGGGCGAATTCAGTTTGGTTCGCCGGTCGAACTCGATAGGTCGACACCGAAACGCTTGAAGAAAGCGTCGACGTCAGTCATCTCGGACAATGCGCCAGCCATGTCCATCAGCGTTTCCTCGCTGGACCGTGCGGCGAGCCTGGCGGCGGCTTCCTCCTCCGACAAAGACAGCAACATGCCATTGCGGCGAGCGTGACGGACGATCAACTCGGCGAGCCCGAGCCGGCGACCCTCGTCAAGGCCCTCGCGTCGACCTTCGTCCGCAGCCTCTTCCAGCATTTTCCTGCCGAAGAACTCCACAATGCGTCGATGCAGTGGGGTGTCCTCAATTTCCGCAGGGAACATCTCGATCTCTCCAAATATTGCGCTCCAGGCCGATCGCTCGGGCATGTTAGCATAAACTGCGGCCATTTTCTCCAGTAGGTCGATGCGCTCCGCGCCGCGAGTTCGAAGCACGAAGTCGCGAACCTCCAGCGCGTAGAGCGGATCGTCGCCACCGGCAGCCATCAGTCCGAGCACGAGGTCATCAGCGCGGCCAGACTTACGAAACTCATCCACAGGCAGCGAGCGAAAGTCGCGCAGCGCCGCGGTAAATCTCAGCCCATGCGCGCCCGTCGCGTCAAGCGACTCGTAAACCAGCGGCCCTTCCGGCTTGATCGCCGTCCTTCCCGTGTAGATCACGATTTGCATCAGGCGGCCGTCGGGAAACTGGTCCTTGATCATGACATGGTACGTGACCATCCGTCGCGCGAGAGCCTCGCGGTCGGCCAAACTCGACTGATGCTCGATGTTGAGCAGCGACCCATCCGCGAGCCGATAGAGCCGATCAACGCGCCGCTCTCGCGGAAACTGGAACTCTTGTTGCAACGGTTCGCCGACGATGTCGGGCAGACCGAATACGCGAGAGATCGCGAGGCTGCGCCAGGTCAATAGCTTGAACAGCCCGTCCAGCCCGAGATCTTTGGGCTCGCCGCTCCCCAACTTATCCCCTCAATTTGAACCGCTGAATTTTCCCCGTCGCCGTCTTCGGCAGCTCCTCGCGGAACTCGATCCATCGGGGATATTTCCAAAGGCCGATGCGCCCCTTCACGTGCTCTTGCAATTCCGCAACTAGCCCCTCGGTTGGCGCGCCGGGCTTCAAGACGACATAGGCCTTGGGCTTTTCGAGCCCGTCGGCATCCCGCTGCGGCGTCACAGCCGCCTCCAGTACTTTGGCGTGCCCAATCAGCGCCTGCTCGACCTCGAACGGCGAAACCCAGATGCCGCTGACCTTGAACATGTCGTCGGTCCGGCCGCAGTAGCGGAAGCGCCCGCCCGCAAGTTTCTCGTATTTGTCGCCGGTGCGCGTCCAATGCCCCTCGAACGTCGAGCGGCTCTGCGCGCGGCGCCCAAAATAGTCCATCGCCGCCGAGTCTCCGCGCACCAACAATTCGCCGATGCGCGCCTTCCGCCACCTCCGCGCCCTGTTCGTCGACGAGGCGCAAATCGTAGCCGGGCGCGGCGACGCCAGAAGTGCCGTAGACGACATCGCCCGGCCGGTTAGACAGAAAAATGTGCAGCATCTCGGTCGAGCCGACGCCGTCGAGAATGTCGCATCCGGTGAAGCGCCGCCATTTGGCGCCGACCTCTTCGGGCAGCGCTTCGCCGGCGGACACGCAGCGGCGCAAGGGATGCTCGACCTTAGCCGCCCCGGCTTCGAGCTTCGCATCGAGCGCGGCATAGAGCGTCGGCACGCCGCAGAACACGCTTGGGCGAAACTTGTCGAACACTGAAAACACCGCGTCAGGTGTCGGCCGGCCGGCGTAAAGCACGGCGGTCGCTCCGACCGACATCGGGAAGGTCATGGCGTTGCCAAGGCCGTATGCGAAGAACAGTTTGGCGGCCGAGTACACGAGATCATCCGGCGCAATCCCAAGAATTTGTGCTCCAAAAGTATCGGCGGTATATTTCAGGCTCGCGTGGGCGTGGCGCACGCCTTTCGGCTGGCCTGTCGAGCCGGAAGAGTAGAGCCAGAACGCGCATTCATCGGGCGAGGCCGGGGCCGTCGCGCGGCTCTCGGACGCGGCGAGTTCGCGCGCGAAATCGAGTGTGCCCTCCGGCGCCTCCCCGCCGACCACGAAGACGGCGCGTAGCTGCGGGTGACCCGGCAGCAGTGCGGCTACGACAGGCAGAAGCTCCGCCGACACGAAGAGGGCGCGCGCGCGGCTGTCCGCGAGGATCGTGGCGTAAAGTTCGGTCGAAAGCATCGTGTTAACAGGCACAGGCACGACACCCGCCTTGATCGCGCCCCAGAACACGACGGGGAGGTCCACCGTGTCGGTCATCAACAGGATCGCGCGCTGTTCCGGCCCAACGCCGTGGCGCTCCAGCATCGCGCCGACCCGCCCGCTCGCGCTGCCAAGCTCGCCGTAGGTCAGCGTCCGCTCCGCGCCGCCCGCCTCGCGGAACGCGGGATGATCGCGCCGCGCGCCGTTTGCGTGACGATCGACGAAATAGGCTGCGGCGTTGCCGGCAATGTCGATCATCTATCCTCCCGCGAAGTAATTGCGCGTTATAGTACACTTGCCCATCGGAAATGCGTTGTAACAACCGATGTAGTCAAGCCTCGCCTGATCCCGCTCGCAAATTAGACGCATTGCCTTTATAGGCGGCGCGCGTCCCCGCAACGACGTTCCGCCGCGTAATAGGAGCCTGCATGTTTTTCCCGCCGACCGCGAGCCGCCTTGCGCTCGCTGTGTTTCTCAGTTTCGCCGCCTCTGCGGCCTTTGCCGAATCCAAGACTCTTGCGACGGTGGACGGGCAGGCGATTACCGAACAGGATGTCGATGACGCGATGGCCGACATCGGTTCCGGCCTTCCGGAGAAGATGGACGCCGCGGCGCGGCGCAAATACGTGGTCGACTATCTCATTGATCTCAAGCTGGTCGCGCGCAAGGCGCTCGCCGACAAGCTGGACGCCGACCCCGAGTTCGCGCGCAAGCTCGCCTATTACCGCGACAAGATTGCGATGGAGACAGTGCTCGGCAAGATCGCCAAGACCGCCGACACGGATGCCGCCGAGCACGAAGCTTACGATGCCGCCGCCAAGGCGCAGCCGCCGGAGCCGGAAATCCACGCCCGCCATATCTTGCTGCCCGACGAAGCTTCCGCCAAGGCCGCGCTCGCCCGCGTCAAAGGCGGCGAGGATTTCGCCAAAGTCGCAACCGAGTTGTCCAAGGACCCGGGAGGGGAGGGCGGCGATCTCGGCTGGTTCACCAAGGACCGCATGGTGCCGGAATTCTCCGAAGCCGCATTCAAGCTGGAGCCCGGCCAGATCTCCGACCCGGTGAAGACGCAGTTCGGCTGGCATGTCATCAAGGTCGAGGAAAAGCGGGTGAAGACGTTCCCGCCCTTCGACCAGGTGAAGGATCAGGCCGCGCGCTACGTCCAGCAGAAAGCGCAGACGGAACTCGTCACCGGATTGCGCAAGGACGCCAAGATCGAGCGCTTCGACGCCGCGCCCGCGCCGGCCGCAGACCCCGCGCCGGCCGCGGCCCCCGACGCCACGAAGAAGTAGGAGCGTCGGCGTAACCGGGGCAGATTCCCGGGCGCCCCTGTAGCCGCGGTCGCTGACCGCGGTGGATCGGCTTGGAAAACACTTGCAGAATTAGGCGCGTAAACCCACGAACGCGGTCGGCGACCGCGTCTACCGGGCGCCGCCAACGCTTGGGCGATTTACCGTCGAGGGAAAGTGTGACCCTCGGTCCTTGTCTCGCGTTTTCGGCCATGCCAAGTTGACGCGCGTGCGCCCCGCCGACAGAGCGGGGGCCGGGAGATCGAGTGAGGGCGGTTTGGTCGAGACTACGACAGGGCGGATGTCGACGCGCCGCGCGTCGACATATTCGCTGACGGCGGCGGAGTCATCATGCCGCTGATTTCGTTGCGTGGCGTCACCAAGGCCTTCAAAAGTGGAACGGTGGCGCTGCAATCTCTCAATCTCGATATTTTCGAGGGCGAGTTTCTCAGTTTGCTCGGCCCCTCCGGCTGCGGCAAATCCACGGTGCTGCGGATCATCGCCGGTCTCACGGACACGAGCGGCGGCGAGATTTCCTGGCGCGATCAGCGCGGCCTCGGTTTCGTCTTTCAAGAGCCGACGTTGGCCCCGTGGTCGGACGTGTTCGACAACGTCTGGTTGCCGCTGCGGCTCAATCGCGTTTCGCGCTCTGAAGCCAAGCCGCGCATCGACGAAGCGCTCGCCAATGTCGGCCTGACCGGATTTGAGCGCGCCTATCCCCGGGAACTCTCCGGCGGAATGAAGATGCGGGTGTCGATCGCGCGCGCGCTGGTCACCAAGCCAGCGCTGCTGCTGATGGACGAGCCGTTCGCGGCGCTCGACGAGATCACCCGCGCCAAGCTCAACGACGATCTCTTGAAACTCAGGGCGTCGCTCGGCGCGACGATCGTGTTCGTCACCCATTCCGTCTACGAGAGCGTATATCTCTCGACCCGGATCTGCGTGATGGCGCCGCGTCCTGGCCGCGTGGTGGCGGAGATCTCGGTCGATCCGAATTTGAACCGCGACGAGGATTTTCGGCTCGGCCCCTACTACGCCGATCGCGCGCGCGAAGCCTCCGCCGCCTTGCAGGACGCCATGGGGCCGGCCAAATGCGCGTGAAGAGGCCGACGCTGTGAGCCGCGAAAACGTCGAAGATTATCTGTTCCCCACGCTGATGTTCGTCATTGTCATCGCGGCTTGGGAGCTGTTGGTCCGCATCGAACACATACCGACCTTCGAACTGCCGGCGCCGAGTTTGGTGATCGAGACGCTGGTCAAGGATTGGTCCACGCTATTCGACTCGCTCCTGGTCACGCTGTCGACCACCTTCGAGGCGCTGATCGCGGCGATCGCCGGCGGCGTTGCGCTGGCGCTCTCATTCCGCCTATGGCGGCCGCTCGAACGCGCTTTCTTCCCGTTCGCGGTGGTCATGCAGGTGACGCCGGTGATCTCGATCGCGCCGCTGTTGCTGGTCTATCTGTCTTCGAGCGCGGCGGTCCTGGTCTGCGCTTTCCTGGTCGCCTTCTTCCCGATCCTCGCCAACACTTCGCTGGGGCTCGCCTCCGCCGATCACAATCTCATCGATCTGTTCGAACTCTATGGCGCGTCGCGCCTTCAGCAGCTCTGGCTGCTGCGCCTGCCGTCTGCGCTGCCGTATTTCCTGGGCGGCCTTAGGATCGGCGGCGGACTTGCGCTCGTCGGCGCGATCGTAGCGGAGATCGCAGCGGGGTCGGCGGGTTCCGGCTCGGGGCTCGCCTATCGCATCGTCGAATCGGGCTTTCGGCTCAACATCCCCCGCATGTTCGCGGCGCTGCTGCTGATATCGGTGACGGGAATTTGTATCTTCCTGTTCTTCACCGGCCTCACCTATTTCTTGCTGCACAAGTGGCACGACAGCATGAGGACGCGAGAGCGGTAGCTCTCTCTGTGGCCGCGATCTCAAGATCGCGGTCGTGGTGAGATCGGCGCCTCACGGAGTGAAGCGCCGATCATGGAGACATCGCGATCTGGAGATCGCGGCTACAGTTTCAGAACGTCGTGTATTTCGGCGCGGTGCAGCCGCCGCAGACATAGGGCCACGACCAATTGGCGACCCGGCCCTTGTTGGCTTCGACATAGGGACTCCAGGGCTTCGGCGGCAGCGCCTTGCTCTGGTAGACGATGTTGAACTGGCCGTTCGCCTGCACCTCGCCGATCATCACCGGCTTGGCCATGTGGTGGTTGTCCAGCATCGTCACTTCGACGCCCGACGGCGATTTGAATTTTTGGCCGATCATCGCCTGGCGCACCGCATCGACATCGGTCGAGCCGGCCTGTTGCACCGCCTGAGCCCACATGTGAAATAGGATGTAGGCCGACTCCATCGGGTCGTTGGTCACGTTGTCAGGCTTCTTCGAATAGGCCCGCCATTTGGCGATGAAGGCCTTGTTCTCAGGCGTGTCGACCGATTCGAAATAGCTCCAGGCGGTCAGATGGCCGACCAGCGGCTTGGTGTCGATGCCGGCGAGCTCCTCCTCGCCGACGGAAAAGGCGATGACGGGAATGTCGGTCGCCTTGACCCCCTGCGCGGCGAGCTCCTTGTAGAAGGGCACGTTGGCGTCGCCGTTGATCGTCGAGACGACCGCGGTCTTCTTGCCGGCGTCGCCGAAGGCTTTGATGCGCTTGACCTCGGTCTGCCAGTCGGAGAAGCCGAACGGCGTGTAGTTTTCCATGATGTCCTCGTCGGCGACGCCGGCGGATTTCAGGAATGCGCGGATGATCTTGTTGCTGGTGCGCGGATAGACGTAGTCCGTGCCTTCGAGCACGAACCGCTTGGCGCTGCCGCCTTCGTCGCTCATCAGATATTTGACCGCCGGGATCGCCTTGTTGTCGGGCACCGAGCTGCCGTAGAACACGTTGTAGGAATCCTCTTCGCCCTCGTATTCGAGCGGATAGAACAGCAGCCCGTTCAGCTCCTCGAACACCGGCAGCACCGACTTCCGCGAGACCGAGGTCCAGCAGCCAAACACCGCCACGACTTTCTGACGGCTGATCAGGTCGCGCGCCTTTTCCGCGAACAGCGGCCAGTTGGAGGCGGGATCGACGACGATGGGCTCGATCTTCTTGCCGAGCAGTCCGCCGTGAGCGTTGAGTTCGTCGATCTGCATCAGCATGACGTCCTTCAGGATCGTCTCGCTGATCGCCATCGTTCCCGACAGCGAATGCAGGATGCCCACTTTGATCGTGTCCTCGGCGCGCGCGAGCGCGGCGGAGGCGATGAACGTCGCCCCGGCGAGCGCGGAGCGCGCGAGCGCCTTCCAACTTATGGTCATGCTTTCTCTCCTTAGCTGACGCCTCAGGCGAGGGGCCCGAAGTTGGAGGGAGGCTCGCATGGGGTGGCCAAACGCCCGAGAACCAAGGCGTGCAAAAGCGATGAGTCCGATCGAAGGGCCGTGTGCGATCAATCCGAGGGCAGCGCAGGCGCGTCCGTGGCGCCTGATGCAAAGGCGGCGTTCACCGGCGCCTGATATGTGGCTGCTGCGCGGACGGCGCTGGCTCTCATGGGTCCAGTTCGCGGGGAATCGATGGCGCCAGCGACGGAGCCAGTTTCGCGGGGCTCACGAATTGCGTAGGTCTCACTTTGTGACCTTGGTGTCTCCTTCGCGCCTTGGTGGTGAAAGAATTCAACACCAAGGCGCGAAGGAGACACGAAGGACACTAAGGCGACCGATGCAACTGCCGCTGCTCCTTGACCGCGCTGCGAGCGAAAGCCTGACCGACCAGATCGTCAGGCAATTGCGGCTCGCGATCGAACAATCGCTGTTGACGCGCGGCGCGCAACTGCCGTCGAGCCGCGGCCTCGCCGAGCAACTCGAGATCGGCCGCAACACCGTGATCCGCGCCTACGAGCAGCTGATCGTCGAGGGGCTTCTGGAGACCCGGCCGGGCGCAGGCGTGTTCATCGCCGACGCGCCGCCGGCCAGACCGGGCGCGCCGCCGGCGCTGCGTTCGACCGGCTGGGGCATGCCGATTCCCGCCTCGCCGATCCTTTCGCTCCCGCGGGGCCGCGGGGCGGGCGAGGCCTTCCTATGATTTCAAGCCGGAGGGCGTTTACGCTCCGCTCTTCCCGCTCAAACTGTGGCGGCGGCTCCTGATTGACCAACTTGCGCGCGGCGGCGCGTCGGGTCTTGCGGAAGCTGGCGAAGCGGCGGGGCTGCCAGCTCTGCGTTCTGCGATCGCGACGCATCTGGCCGCTACCCGCGGCGTGCGCGCCGATCCGAGCCGCATCGTCGTAACCAGCGGCGCCCGAGAGGCGATCGGCCTCGCCACGCGACTGTTCCTGCGCGGTGGATCGCTCGCGCGCGATGGAGGACCCGGGACCGGCGAGCGTGCGCATGGCCTTCGATTCCGCCGGCGCGCAGGTGATCGGCGCCCCGATCGATGCTTCCGGACTCGATCCCGAAGGCCTCCCCTCGCGCCCCGTCGCGCTTGCGCATGTCACGCCCTCGCATCAGTTTCCGACCGGCCACGTGCTGGCGCCCGATCGTCGCGAAGCGCTGGCGGCCTGGGCGCGGCGCCAAGGCTGCTACATCCTCGAGGACGATTCCGACGGCGAGTTTCGCTACGAGGGCGCGCATCCCCCGGCGATCGCCGCGCTCGCGCCGGATTGCACGATCTATCTCGGCGGCTTTTCCCGCACGCTCGGCGCGGGGCTGAAGCTGGGGTTTCTCGTCGCGCCGCCGCAACTCGCCGAGGCGTTCGCGACGACCAAAGAGCTGCTGTCGAGCCCGCCGTCGTGGCTCGAGCAGTCCGCGCTTGCGGAAATGATCGCGAGCCAAAGCTACTCACACCACGTCGGCCGCGTGCGCGCGCATTATCGCGAGAGCCGCGACGCGCTGCTCGCCTCGCTGAAGCGCCATTTCGGCGAGGTCAGTTACAGCGGCGAGGCGAGCGGCCTGCATCTGCTCTGGCATCTGCCGCCGGGCGTTCCCGACGCGGCGCTGGTCGAGGCGACGGCGCGGCGCCGGCGTATCGGCGTGTTCGGCTTCGAGAGCGCCGACGTAACCGTTTTCCGCGCTTCGCTGCTGGAGCGCCGCACGCTTGCTGCTCGGCTACGGCGGGCTCTCGCTCAGACAGATCGCGCAAGGCGTCGAGCGGCTGTCCGAGGCGATCGACGACACGATGGACGATCCCGCGACCGACGTCAGCGATTATCTGGTCAGCGTGCCGCCCTCGCTCGGCAGCCTGACCCCGCCCGCGGCGCGAAGGCGCGACTGGACCCCGATTTCCGGCGCCAGCTGGCGCTCGCCATCCGCCCGGCGCGCCGGTCAATTGCGCCGCTGCACGGCGTCAAGCCGTCGGTGGGACAGATGGCGGCGGTCAAGCATCTCTATGGCTATCCAGTCAAGGGTCTCAGCGCGCAGCCGCTCGATGCGACCGCGATCCGCACCGGCCAGCCTTTCGCGCACGATCGCGAATATGCGCTGCTGCAGGCCGAATGCGCCGATCGATCCGGTCGAGCCGCAATGGGCGAAAAAGGGCAATTTCGCGATGCTGATGCTCGACGAAGGGCTCGCGCGCGCGGTCACCCATTTTGATTCCCGGACGATGCGGCTGCGCGTCGACGGGCCGGGCCGTAAGGTCGTCGAAGGAAGCCTCGAGAGTGAAGACGACCGGCGGTTGTTTGAGGACTATTTCCTCACGCTGCTGCCGAACTTCTCGGCGCCGCCGCGGCTGGTGCGTTCGCGCGGCGGCCATTTCATGGACAAGCCGGACAACGTCATTTCGCTGATCAATCTTGCGACGGTGCGCGCGGTCGAGGCGATGTGGGGCGCCGCCGGTCGACCCGCTGCGGTTTCGCGCCAACATCTATATCGACGGGCCGCCGGCCTGGTCGGAGTTCGATTGGGTCGGCCAGGACATACGCATCGGCGGCGTGAAGTTCGCCGTCGATCGGCGCAACGGACGCTGCGGCGCGACCAACGTCAATCCGGCGACAGGCGCGCGCGATCTCGACATCCCGCGCTCGCTGCGCACCGCCTTCGGCCATAAGGATCTCGGCGTTTATCTGCTGGCGCGGGAGGATGGACGCATAGCCGTCGGCGATGCTGTGATGCTGCCCAATGCGGTCACCGGGCTCGCGCCGGCCGCGGCGCCGACCGGCGCGTTCGATCCGTCCGCGCACCGGTTCATCTGTTCGGGCTGCTACTTCATCTACGACGATCGGCTCGGGCTGCCAGCGCAAGGGGTTGCGCCTGGCACGCCGGTCGCCGACTTTCCCGACGCGTGGCGCTGCCCGGATTGCGGCTCGCCGAAGTCGACGTTCCGCCCTCATACCGGCGCCGCTCGACGCGACGCGTAGCGCGCGCCGCGGCTGCTCCTGGGACCGCGCGCGTCCGCGCGCTCTCGAGGAGCCATCGCACGTCTTGATTGACGAACAGTCGGCGCCGCGAACGGCTCTCACAAGGCAAGGGGACGGTAACCGGGGCAGATTCCCGGGCGCGCTGTAGCCGCGATCTCCAGATCGCGGTCTCCCCGTGATCAGCTCTTTCTCGGCTAGGCGCGATCTCTTGACCCCCGCGGACTGGAGTCCGCGGCTACAGGGCGGCCGGAGATCTGCCCCGCTTACAGGGGACGGCGCATGGTTGGCGTCTATAGGCGGACGTCCTGAGGCAAGAGGCGTGCGGGACGCACGCGGTCCCAGGAGCGCCAGCTCAGCCGAACAGGTCGCCAGCCTCAACATGGGCGAGCCTGATCAGGCGGGAGTCCTCTACCGCCGCCTGACGGTGCTTGACCGCCTCGCGATAGATGGGATCGCGGATCATCTCGACGAAGGCGGCAACCGAGGGATAACGCGCGATGAAACAATGATCCCAACGCTCGGCGGCGGGTCCAATCAACATCAGTTCGAATGAGCCGCGCCAGACGATGTGGCCACCGAGACGCTTGAAGACGGGGCCGCTTTCGCGACCATAGGCCGCGTAAGCCTCGGCGCCTGAAGCGGCGCGGCCGTCCGGATAGTCCGCCCGCTCGCGCAGACGCACGAGGTTCAGCATATCGATCGGCCCGGGTCGGTCATTCTCCCGGAAGAGGGCGAAAGTCTCTTTGGTTGGATCGACGAAGCCCATGCGCGCCTCCTTTTCCCCCGACGCTAACGCCGCGAATCGACGCTGTCGAATGGAGCTCAATAATAATCGGTCTGCGCACTGAACCTCCTCGCCCGCTCCGGCGACATACGGATGTCAGGGACGGCGATCCTGCCGCCCTCTAGCTCCAAGGAGTTCTCACATGCGCAATCTTCGCACCGCTCTCGCCGCGACCGCTATGGCTCTCGGCCTCGCCCTCGTCGCAGCGCCGGCTTCTGCTCACTTTCATGGCGGCGGTGGCGGCCACTTTGGTGGCGGTCACTTCGGCGGCGGGCATTTCGGCCACTGGGGTCACTGGGGCTATGGCGGCGGCTATGGGGTTGTCGACGTCGGCGGGTATGATGGCGGCTGCATCCGTTGGCGTCCGTCGTACGACGAAGACGGAAACTACAGCGGTCGCCAACCCGTGAATGTCTGCGATTGATTTGTCGCGATGCCCTTCGCGTATCCGTCCCCGCCGCGGCGGGGACTTTGAGCGTCGGCGTCCACGCCGACGTCATGACCCAACAACGTCGGCGTGGACGCCGATGCTCCGCATTGACATTGGCGCAGCCGCGTGGCTCGACCGCGCTCATGCGACGGCTTGCCGATTATCTCGCCCTGATTGCCGCGTTGATGGGCGCCGGCGGCGTGGCGCTGGCGGCGGCTTCGACGCACGCCGGCGGAGGCGACCTCGGCCGCACGGCTTCCGAATTCCTCATCCTCCACGCCGCAGCGCTTATCGGCGTCGCCGCGAACGCGCGCTCGGCTACAAGCGCCCGAACCCTGCGGCTCGTCGCCGTCGGAGCGGCCTTGGCGTTAGGGACCTTGCTATTCTCCGGCGATCTCGCCTCTCGGGCATTCGCGGGCGAAAAGCTGTTCCCCTTCGCCGCGCCGGTTGGCGGTTCGCTGATGATCCTGGCGTGGCTCGCGCTGGCGATCGTCTTCGCGGTCCCCTTACAAAAAAGGGGCGCCGTGAGGCGCCCCAGGGGGAGGAACGAGGGGCCGGGGCGAACCCCGGCCGGGATGCAACGCCTTACTGAACCACTTCGCCGTGCAGGGCGAGGTCGAGGCCTTCGCGCTCGATCTCGTCGCTCACCTTCAGGCCAATGACGGCCTTGATGATGAACAGGATGATCGCGGTCACGACAGCGTCGTATACAATAACCGTGCCGACGCCGATGAACTGGTTGATCACCTGTCCGGGGTTGCCTTCGATCAGGCCGGAGTGGCCGCTGTACTCGTTGACAGCGAACACGCCGGTTAGGATCGCGCCGATGATGCCGCCGACGCCGTGGACGCCGAAGCAATCGAGCGCATCGTCATAACCGAACGTGTGCTTGAGGCCGGTCGCGCCCCAGTAGCAACCGATGCCGCAAGCGACGCCGATCGCCATCGATCCGATCGGGCCGACGAAACCGGAGGCGGGGGTGATCGCAACCAGACCGGCGACAGCGCCCGAGCAGAGGCCGACGACGGTCGGCTTGCCGCGATGCGCCCATTCCACGAACATCCAGGTGAGGCCCGCAACGGCGGTCGCAATCTGCGTGACCGTCATCGCCATGCCCGCCTGAAGGCCGGCGGTGACGGCGGAGCCGGCGTTGAAGCCGAACCAGCCGACCCACAGCAGGCCGGTGCCGATGAAGGTCAGCACCATGTTGTGGGGAGGACCCATGTCGCGGCGCTTGCCGAGCATGAGCGCGCAGACCAGACCCGCAACGCCCGCGTTGATATGCACGACCGTGCCGCCGGCATAGTCGAGCACGACCTTCCAACCGGTGAAGTTGCCTTTCGCGTCGACGTTGGCGGTCGAGAACATGCCGTCCGGACCCCAGACCCAGTGCGCGACCGGCGCGTAGACGAAGATCGCCCACAGGCCGACGAACCACAGCATCGCCGAGAACTTCATGCGCTCCGCGAACGCGCCTGCGATCAGTGCGGGCGTGATGATCGCGAAGGTCATCTGGAACATCATGTAGACGGTTTCGGGGATCGTCGGCGCAAGGCCGTTCGGCGAGTTCGCGCCCGAGCCGAGGTCATAGTGGATGTTCTGCAGGAACACCCGGCTGAAGCCGCCGATGAAACTGCCGCCGCCTGTGAAGGCCAAGCTATAGGTCACGCAGACGTAGATCACCGTGACGAGGCAGCAGATGGCGAAGCTCGTCATGACGGTGTCGCCGACGTTCTTCTTGCGAACCATGCCGCCGTAGAACAGGCCAAGGCCCGGGATCGTCATCATCAAGACGAGTGCAACGGAGGTCAGCATCCAAGCGGTGTCGCCGGAGTTGCCCGTGCACTTGTCGCCGACGGTGGCCGAACAGGACGGAGGCGCGGGGGGCGCAGCGGCGGCCGCCGGGGTCGCGGAGGCGTCTGGAGAGGCGGCGGCGGCCGGCGAGGCAGCCGGCGAAGCCGCCGGCGTGGCTTCAGCCGTGGCGGTCGGCGATGGCGATTGGGCCTGGCTCGGCGCAGGCGTAAAGCCTATCAGCGCGGCAATCGCCAGCGCCGGCGCGAGGCCAGAAATAAACCTAGACAGTCTCATTTTGTGGAACTCCGCGGAACAGTAAGAAAGAGAGGGCCTTAGAGCGCGTCTTTGTCTTTTTCGCCGGTTCGGATGCGAACCGCCGCGTCGAGCCCAAAAACGAAGATCTTTCCGTCGCCGATCTGGCCGGTGCGCGCCGACGCAACGATCGCGTCGATCACTTTGTCGACGAGCTCGGTCGCCACTGCGACCTCGATCTTGAGCTTGGGAAGGAAACTGACCGCGTATTCCGCGCCGCGGTAGATCTCGGTGTGGCCCTTCTGCCGCCCGTAACCTTTGACTTCCGTGACCGTCAGGCCGTGGATGCCGATGGCGGTCAGCGCATCGCGGACCTCCTCGAGTTTGAACGGCTTGATGACCGCCATTACGATTTTCATGTGCAACGCCCCGTTTTCCGGGTTCGCGACGATCGCCACTCGACGACCGCCAGCCCCCTACAACGTTGAAGATCGGCCGCGGGTGCGGTCGGTCTCCCGCCGCCTTACAAGGGCCATGCCAACGTCGGGGGTTCGCCGAATTTTGCGATGCATCAGGAAATAATGGGCCGCTGAGTTGCGTTGCGGCGGCGTTCGTGCGGCAAACTGCCGAAAGGGCGCCGAATGTAGCCTCGGTCGTTGACCGCGGTTTGCGAGTGAGCGTCGCTATCCAGATAGGCTTCTATCTCGGGGCCACCGCGGTCAGCGACCGCGGCTACAGGAGCGCAAGCGGCGCCTACAATATAGGCGATTAAAAAATAGGCAAAATCTAAACGGGCCGCTTGCGGACCAAGCCTTCCTGGACCGTCGTGGCCGCCAGGACGCCATCGCGTGTGTAAAGCGCGCCGCGGGTCAGTCCGCGTGCGCCCTGAGCGGTCGGCGACTCCTGCGCGTAGAGCAGCCAATCGTCGGCGCGGAACGGGCGGTGCAGCCAGACTGCATGATCGAGGCTGGCGGTCTGGAATTGCCCGCGCGCGATCGAATAGCCGTGCGCGACGAGCACGGTATCGATCAACGTCATGTCCGAGAGATAGACGAGCGCGACGCGGTGGATGGCTGGATCGTCGGGCAAGGGGCCTTTGAGCCGGATCCACAGCGACTGGTGCGGGTCGCTCAGGACCCCGGGCGTCGATGGGCGGTAACGTCTCGGGTCGAGCGGCCTGAGTTCGATCGGGCTGATGCGCTCAAAGAATTCCCGCACACGCGCCGCCTGCGTCGGCGAAGCCGCGGCGGCGGCGACCTCGACGGGATCCGGCGTCAGTTCCGGGCTCGCCGCGGCGGGCATCGGCAGTGCATGTTCGAGATCGCCCGGCTCCTCGAGCTGAAACGAAACCGACATGAAGAACATGATCTCGCCGCGCTGCTTCGCGACGACGCGGCGCACGGAAAAGCTGCGGCCGTCACGCACCCGCTCGACCGAAAGCTCGATCGGCAAGGTCGGGTCGCCGCCCAGGATGAAATAGGCGTGCAGCGAATGCGGTATGCGAGCTGGGTCGACCGTGCGTTGCGCCGCCACCAGGGATTGGGCGATGACCTGACCGCCAAATACCCGCACCCAGCCGTTATCGGGGGAATGCGCGATCCAGCGATCCGGGCCCGCGGGCTCGATATCCATCAGCGTGAGAAAATCGGAGATGTCCATGCGGGAGCCTTGTTCACGCGGCCTTTGTGCGGTGCGGTGTGAAGAGCGTCAATGGCCTTGCCACGCCGCCGCGCCGAGGGTAATCAGGCGTTGATGGGGATGGAGTTCCCCGAAACCGCCCGCGAGGGCTGATGACTCCTACCGCGAGACTCAGCGGTAGGGGTGCGTTCGCAGCAACCCGCCGTCCGGCGGGTTTTTTCTTGCCCGCCTCAACCCTAGGGAGCGTGCATGTCGTTCGCCAGCTGTCTGTTTGTCATGATCGGGGGCGCGATCGGCACCTTCGCTCGCTACGCGATCTCCGTCCTGGCGGCGCCTTACAGCCAGTCGCTGCCGTGGGGGACGATTGGGATCAACATCATCGGCTCTTTTATCATCGGGCTGTTTGGCGCCCTGACCCTGGCGCACGGTCGCTTTCCCGTGTCGGATAACCTCCGCTTGTTCGTGATGGTGGGCGTGTGCGGCGGGTTCACCACCTTCTCCTCGTTCAGCTTGCAGACCCTCGAGTTGTTGCGGAGCGGCGCGATCGTGCGCGCCGCTGTCAATGTCGTCGCTTCGGTGGTGCTTTGCATTTTCGCCGTGGCGATCGGCCATTTCGTCGCCTCGTATTTTAATGGCGGCGCGTCTTCGGTCGTTCAGCTGCGCATTGAGGAGGAAGCGTGATGGGAGCGTCGGCGTCCACGCCGACGTCTTGGCCCCACGACGTCGGCGTGGACGCCGACGCTCCGAACGGGCGCCGGATGTAGCCGCGGTCGTTGACCGCGGTCGACGTGTGAGCGTCCTTATCCGGCAAATATTCGATCGCGCCGCCGCCGCGGTCAGCGACCGCGGCCACAGAGCGCCCTTCCCATCCGCGCTTTCTCCGCCTATATTGACTTCGCCGCCGTCAAAAGCGGCTATGGCGATAAACGTTCATCGGAATAGGTCTTTCGGACCCGGGGGCGGTACCCGGCGCCTCCACCCGAGCCCGTCCTTCAGCGGCGGGCTCCGGCGGGGGCGAAATAGGTTCGACGGGGGATCAAAAGGGTGCGCTTTTGCTCGGCATGATACCGCCGTTATCGGGTCAAACCTATAGTTGCGAATGACAACTATGCTCCGGTGGCCCTCGCCGCGTAATGCGGTGATGGTACTGGGTTCAAGTCCTAGGGGTTAGCCCCTCTAGGCGGGGTCCGGAGGCGCCTGGCAACAGAAGCCTCCACTTCCTTTAAAGGTCAGGGACGAGAGCTCAGAGGTTGGCCTGTAACCGCGATCTCCAGATCGCGGTGGACCGGCGATCGTAGCTGGGGGCGCTTTGGTATGGCCGCGGCCGCGATCTATAGATCGCGGCTACAGGCGTTCGCGCTCTCCCTAATTCCTCACCTCTTCATCGTAACCACCACGTGATTGACCGACGTGCCCTGCGCGTTGAGGTCGACCTCGAGCCGCTTTCCGGCGAGAACCTTGATCGCGACGCTGGCGCTGAAGCCGGGCGCGCTGGCTGTCGCATTGATCAAATCGGGAGTGATTGACCCCTTGATCTCGCCCGTCGCTTGTCGCGTCGTCTCCGTCCAGGTGCCGCGCAACGCCGTTCCGTCGGTGTAAAGATCGGCGTGGAAATCGACGCGGTAGCTGTCGCTGGCGCAGACCAGGGAGAGCGACATTGCGATGCCGTCGGACGAGGGCGAGTTCGACGATTTGCACGTCAGCGTCTCAGTCTTTCCGTGAATGTCGGCGGCCTTCCCCGAGCCACGCCAAGCGCCGGCGAATTCGCCAAACGGCCCGGCCGCAAGCGCTGAGCCAGCGATGAGAGAGGCGGCAACGCCGGCGACCGCGATTTTCCGCGCGAACGGCTTGGCGATAGCAAACATAGATGTCTTCCTTGTCTGGAGTAGCGGGTTAGCGGGTTCCCTCCAGGCGGCGCGGCCCCCGCAGCCTTGCCTCCCATTGGAGAAATACGGTCATCATCGGTCGCAGTATCGTCAGGTCGGCGACCAGCGCAGCAAACATAGCAAAGGCGCTGAGCCAACCAAAGGTTTTTAGCATCGGCAGGTTGGAGAATGCCGTCGCCGCCAACCCAAAGATCAGCACGACCGACGTGAGGATCAGAGCAGGGCCAACCAGCACCGTGGCGCGCCGTACGCCGACCGCGGGGTCTGGGTCTTTGCCGACTTCGCGCCAGAGACGATTGAGGAAGTGGATCGTCGCGCTCAACCCCAGTCCGAACGAAATCGTCAGCGCGATCACGCTCGCGAATTGCATGCCGCTGCCAATCGCCCACAGCAGACCCCCGGCCGCTACCACGGGGAATACGCCCGTCACGATCGTCACCAGTGTGACGGGAGCCGACCGGAAGGCAAGGCCGATGAAGATCGCCACCACCGCGAATTCGGCGGTCAGTCCGCGTCCAAGCTTGGAGATCATCCCCGCGCTGTTGCGCGCGGCGATGACGGCGAGACCGGTGACGGCGATGCCGTAGCCCGGGTGCTCGGCGCGCACGGCGTCAAGGCCATGGTCGAGCTTGTCAATGACCGGCAAGAGTTCGCTCGCATCCTTATCGGGAATGCGGCCAGCAACAAGCTCCGTATGTCCGTCGGCGGAAAGGAAGCGCTCCACCAGGAATTTCGGCAGAACGTCGACATAGCTCTTCACCTCGGCGATGTCGGTGATGCCGAGCTTGTCTTTCAACCAATTGCGCAATGTCTGCATCGACCAGACATTGCCAAGCCCGGCCTGGGTCTCGACGGTTCGATGAATTTTTTCCAGCACGTCGAGCGATTCTGCGGAATAGATCGTTTGATCGGCTGGGATAGTGATCATCACGTCGACCGGATTGGCGCCGGCGAGCTTGGCGTCGATGCGGTTGATCGCATCTATGGCATGTTCGCGGTCGGGGGCCTGATCGGCGAGGCGGTATCGCGGGTTTAGATCGAAATACGCGAGGCTCAAGACAACGAGCACGGCGAGCGAGCAGAGACTCACCAACCCTGGCCGCCGGGTCATGCGGTCGGCGATCCAGTCGCAGAACGAGCGCAGCGCGTTGACGCCCGTATCGCCCGAACCAAGCGTCGCGACCCGGTTGCCGGTCGGCGCCAGCAACATGCCTAGCGCCGGCAGCACCGTGAGCACGGTGAGCAGGGCGATGATCATCGCGATCACACCCGCGAGCCCGAAGGCGCGAATCATGTCGGAATCGGAGAACCGCAGCGCGAGGAACGACAGTGCGCCGGTGGCGTGGGTCAAGACGCAGGCCGGTCCGACGGTCCAGATCGCAAAACGGAAGGCGCTCGCGCGGTCGTCACCCTTGATCAGCCGATCGCGCGCGGCGAAGGTCAGCTGCATGCTGTCGGAGAAGCTGATGACCATGATCAGCGGGGTCATCACGTTCAGAAACATGTTGAGCCGGAGATCGAGCCAGCCGACGACGCCGAGCGCCAGCGCGATGGCGAGCAGCGGCGGGGCCGTTGCGATGACCAGGAACGAAAAGCGGCGAAAAAATAGAATCGCCACCACGCAGCCGAGTGCGAAACCGACCGCATTATAGTCGATGCGATCGCGCTCGACCGCCTGCCGGATTTGCAACTGTATGATTGGCACGCCCGAGAGCTGGCCGGTGAGCCCGGTGTCCTCCAGATCCTCGGATAGGGTTTTCCGAATATCGGCGACCACAGTGGCGAGGCGTCCGCCTTTGGTGGCCTCGGGATAAAGCGACATCACGATCAGCGTCAGCGAGGCGTCCTCGGCGAGCAGCTTGCCTTTGATTAGGTCGTTGTTGCGCAGCTTCGTCACCAGCGCGTCGAAGTCAGGGCCTTCCGGCAGATCCTCAGGAAATACCGGCTCCGGTATTCCGCCGTGCGGGGCCGGCTGCCGTGCGGAAAAGATCGAAATCAGACCGTTGTCGCCGTCGACCAGCTGAAGATCAGTAGCGAGCTGGCGCAGCGCGGCGATCTGCTTGCGTCCAAGGAGGTCTTTGCCTTCGATCACCACGAGCACGTCGTACTCGTTGGAGGGAAAGAGCTTGGATTCCTTTTCGAACTGCTTGAATTCAGGCGTTTCCGAGCGAAACAGCTCGCTTAGGGAATCGTCTACCGTCAGTCGCGATATGCCGATGACCGCCAGCACCAGCAGGACGGCCAGGGTGATCAGCGTGACGATCGGCGCTTTGAGGCCGAGGAAGCCGAGGCGCTCGGCGCCGAAGGCGATGTTAAGGCGCTCGCCGGCGTGATCGAGCTCGCGCGTCGCTTTGCCTCCGCCGCCCGTCTCGGTTCGCGCCTCGAACAACCCCATCCCCGCTCCTCGACCGGCCCCCTACCGCAGTGTAGCCGCGGTCGCTGACCGCGGCGGCGCCGAGATCGAATCCTGCCGGATATCGGCGCTCACGCAAACCGCGGTCAACGACCGCGGCTACATCTCCGGCGTATTCGCGCCCCGCAACCCACGAAAAGCGCAACGTTTCCGCGCCCACCCCGTACAATGCGGCGAGCGCTCGGTAAAGTAAAACGCACCGCTGCGGAAGAGGTGAGCTGTGACCGGGTTCGCACAGTCGCAACCTATCTCTGCAATTGTCGCGCACGATTGTGTGATTCGGCGTCGCTATACGGCCCGGGAGCCCTAGGTTGCCCCCTGGGACGTTCGTGCCTATAAGGCGCCCGGCGAGGGGCCAAGGAAACGCCAGGCGGGGCATCCTTAGTTAACATCCGAGCTTTGACGCGCGGCGAGAGCTTGCGCGGCAAGGCTTTATCTTTGTCGAGGCTTTTGGATGCAGATTCCCCTACATAAAGAATTTAAAATCGGCGGGTACATCCTCAAGCAGAAGTTGCGTGGGGTAAAGCGTTATCCACTCGTGCTGATGCTCGAACCGCTGTTTCGCTGTAATCTTGCGTGTGTCGGCTGTGGAAAGATCGACTACCCAGCCCCGATCCTCAATCAACGACTAAGCGTCAAGGAATGCCTCGACGCGGTCGACGAGTGCGGCGCGCCCGTCGTCGCCATTCCCGGCGGCGAGCCGCTGATTCACAAGGAGATCGGCGAAATCGTCGCGGGCATCGTCGCGCGCAAGAAGTTCGTGTCGCTTTGCACCAACGCGCTGCTGCTCGAAAAGAAGATGCACCTGCTCAAGCCGTCGCCCTATCTCGTGATCACCGTTCACTTGGACGGCTTGAAGGATCATCACGATCGCTCGGTGTCGCAAGACGGCGTGTTTGAGATCGCCGTGCGCGCTATCAAGGCCGCGAAGGCCGCCGGCTTTCAGGTCAACGTCAACGCGACGATCTTCGACAACCATTCGGCCGAAGACATCGCGGCCTTCCTCGACTACGCCCGCGATCTCGGCGTCGGCGTTTCGATTTCGCCGGGCTACGCGTACGAGCGGGCGCCGGACCAGCAGCACTTCCTCGCCCGTCGCAACACCAAGGAGCTGTTCCGTCGCGTGTTCGACCTCGGCAAAGGCAAGAAGTGGACGCTCGAGCACTCGCCGCTCTATCTCGACTTCCTCGCCGGCAATCAGACTTACAGCTGCACGCCCTGGGGCATGCCGACCCGCAATGTCTTCGGATGGCAGAAGCCCTGCTATCTCGTGGGCGAGGGCTACGTCTCTTCCTTTAAAGAATTGATGGAGACGACGGACTGGGACACGTACGGCACCGGCAAGTACGAGAAATGCGCCAACTGCATGGCGCATTGCGGCTACGAGCCGACCGCGGCGGACGCTGCGATCAGCAACGTCGCCAAGGCGGCCTGGGTCGCGATCCGCGGTCCGCGCACCACCGGTCCGATGGCGCCGGAGATTTCATTGGCCAATCAGCGGCCGGCGGAATACGTGCACGCCCGACACGTGGATTCAATGCTGGCGAAACTGGATGCGCAGACCCGAGGCGCTCCCGCTCGACCGCGGGTCACCGCGGCCGAGTAAGCTGGCCTAGGTATTCACTTCCTGTTTTGCGTCTCGCCGCCCCGGCGAGACGCAGCGTCCGGCGTCGCGGATTGCGCGGGTTGTCTGGGTAAGGCCGAAAGCGTGAGCCCACGCTTAGGACCGCCGCAGCCAGCCCTGGAGACGAAGATATTTCATGCTCGCAAAGATCATCGTCAAGATTATTGATTTCTGTCTGCGTAATCCGCGTAGCGTAGTCTTTGCCGGCTTGTTGCTCGCAGTTGTGAGCGGCGTCTATGCGGCGAAACATTTCGCCATCACATCCGACATCGATGCGCTGATGTCGAAGGATTTGCCCTGGCGGCAGCGCAGCATCACCTTTGAAAACGCTTTCCGCCGCTTTCAGATCATTGACGTCATCGTCGACGCGCCGACGCCGGAGCTGGCGGCGGCCGCGACCGACGCCATGACCTCGGCCCTGTCCAAGGACAAGGCTCATTTCAAATCGGTGACCAATTCCAGCGCCGTCGATTTTTTCGCCCGCAACGGTCTGCTGTTTGTGCCGGAAGACCAGTTGAAGTCGAGTCTTGAAGGTATCGAGCGCGGCGAGGCGCTGATCACCGATCTCGGTCAGGATCCAAGCCTGCGCGGCCTGGTCTCCGCGCTGGAGGACGTGCTGATCGGCGTCAACCAGCACAAGCTCGAACTGGACGCCGCCGCGCCGGTGTTCAACAAAGCGGCCGAGACCACGGAAAACGTGCTGTCCAACCGTCCCGCCAGTTTCTCCTGGCGCGCGCTTGCCGAGGGTCACGCGCCGAGCCCGCTTGAGCTCAGGGGCTTCATCGAAGTCCGTCCGGTGCTGGATTTCAACTCCGTCGAGCCGGGCAACGTCGCGACAACGGCGCTCCGCGCTATCGCGGCGGAGGTCGCGCCCAAATATCAGGCGCGCGTCCGATTGACCGGCCCAGTCGCTATGGCCGACGAGGAATTCGGGACGATCAAGGAGAATGCGGCGCTCAACGGCTCGATCACCTTCGCGATCGTGCTGTTCATCTTATGGCTGGCGCTGCAGATCGCCAAAGCTGATGTTCGGCGTGTTCGTCAATCTGATGATCGGGCTGCCGATCACCGCCGCGCTCGGACTGCTGCTGGTCGGCTCGTTCAATCTGATCTCCGTCTATTTCATGGTGCTGTTCGTCGGCATCGGCATCGATTTCTCGATCCAGTACAGCGTTCGCTACCGCAACGAGCGCCATGAATTCCCTGATCTGCTCGTCGCGATCCGCTCGGCGGGCCATCATGTCGCGGCGCCTCTGACCTTGGCCGGCGTCGCCACCGCGCTCGGCTTCTTCTCGTTCCTGCCGACCCAATACAAAGGCGTTTCAGAGCTCGGCATCATCGCCGGTTTCGGCATGCTGATCGCCTATGTGACCAGCGTGACCGTCCTGCCGGCGCTGCTGGAGTTGCTCAATCCGGCGGGCGAGCCCGAGCCGCTGGGCTACACGGCGCTGGCGCCGCTCGACCGCTTTCTCGATCGTCATCGGCTGCCGATCCTCTACGGCGTGATTGGAACCGTGGTTGTCCTGCTGCCATCGCTTTACTGGCTGCAGTTCGATTTCAATCCGATCAACCTTCGCAATCCGAAGACGGAGTCGATTGCGACCTACCTCGACCTCAAGCGCGACCCCGCCACCAACCTGAACGCCGTCGAGCTTCTGTCGCCCGATCTCGCCGCCGCCGACGCCGCCGCCGCCACGGTCTCCAAGCTGCCAGAGGTGTCGCGGGCGACGACGCTGTCGTTCTTCATTCCGCCCAATCAGGACGCACGGCTGCCGTTGATCGCCGCGACCGCGAAGGTGCTGGCCGGCGCGTTCGATCCGAGCGAAGCGCAACCGCCCGCCGACGGACAAGGACAATGTCGAGGCGCTCAACGAGGCCGCTTCGCGGCTTCAGGACGCCGCGAAGGACAATCCGGGCGCTGGCGCCGACGCCTCCAAGCGTCTCGCCACGGCGTTGACCGATCTCGCCAAGGCCGACCCGAAATTCCGGCAAGCCGCTGACGACGTGTTCGTGGCGCCGTTGAAGCGCGATCTGGCGTCGCTGAAGGCCTCGCTGTCGGGGACAAAGGTAACTCGCGAAAGCCTCCCGCCGGATCTGGTTGGCGATTGGATCGCTCCCGATGGCCGCGCGCGCCTATCGATCGCGCCGAGCGCCGATCAAAATGACAATGAGGCGATGCGCAAATTCGCCAAGGCGATGCTCGCCGTCGAACCTGACGCCACCGAGGGCCCGATCACCATCCTCGAAGCGAGCTCCACGGTGCTCAACGCCTTCATCCAGGCCGGCATTTGGGCGCTCATCTCGATCGCGTTGCTGCTCTGGCTGGTGCTCGGCCGCGTGACCGACATGCTGCTGACGCTGATTCCGCTATCGGTCGCTGGGCTGGTGACGCTGGAAATCTGCTCGCTGTTCGGCATGCCGCTCAATTTCGCCAATATTATCGCATTCCCTCTGTTGTTGGGTGTCGGGGTCGCCTTCAAGATCTATTACATCATGGCTTGGCGGGAGGGGGTCACACATCTGTTGCAGACGAGCCTGACCCGCGCGGTCATCTTCAGCGCGCTGACGACCGCGACGGCCTTTGGCAGCCTGATGTTTTCCTCGCATCCGGGGACGGCGAGCATGGGCCGTTTGCTGGCGCTTTCGCTAGTGACGACCTTATGCGCAGCGGTGCTGTTTCAACCGATTTTGATGGGCAAACCGCGGGTGCCTCCGCCCGATCCGACGCAACCCGCTTAACCGATGAGTGCGCACATGAAATCAATCACTTTGTTAACAGTGCTCGCATTAACCTGTCTTGCAACGGCAGCTAAAGCTGAGTCAGGCACTAAGGAAGAGCAGGCGGCCTGCCGGCCAGACGTTCGCAAGCTTTGCAGCAGTCTTGGCAAAGCGGACGAAGAAGCTTATCGCGGATGTTTGCAGTTTCACTTCGGCGAATTGTCACCGAAGTGTGCGCAAGTCATGACGGTTCACCAGACACACTAGTTCTTCGTTCCGCCCGGGGAACGAATTCACGCCGCGATCATTGCGAATCGGGGTTCGGCGACGGACCTCTTTTCGCTTCTGTCGCCCGTCCGGGTTGGCAAATCTCAGGAGTCCATGATGTATTCACGTTTTATTGCACTGGCGCTGTTCGCCCTTGCGGCGACGCCGGTGCTGGCCGATGACGCCTTTACGCCTACCGCCGCTCAGCGCGACGCCTGCCTGCCGGACGTTCGCAAATTCTGCAAAAACGTACATCCTCCGAAGGGCGCCGATCAAATGACGGTTCAGACGATGTACCAGGCCTGCCTGAACGAGCACCGCGACAACGCCCAGCCCGACCATCTTTCTCAGAAGTGTCTTGATCTGTTCACGCAGTATGGTCGCTGAGGATTGATGGCCGACTGCTGGGGTTTCGGAGAGCGTTGATGAAAATACGGTCAGCATTCGCCCTCGCTTTGCTCGTCGCAGGAACCATGGCCGCTCGCGCCAACTCGTCGTCGGCCGACGGCTTTTGGGAATTGCAGTACGACGACGGAAAGCCCGAAGCCTGGTTTCTGGTTTCGCATAAGGGCGACATCTACTCGGCCAGGCTCGTCAAAGGTTACAAGAAGGAGGGGGACGACGAGAAGCCCCCGGACCCGATTTGCCGGAAGTGCCCAGGCGAAAAGAAGGGCGCCCGGGTCATGGGCCTCACCCTGTTCTGGGGTCTGAAGCAGGATGGTCTCAAATTTACCGGCGGCAGCGTGGTCGATCCGCGCGACGGCTCCGTCTATCACGCCAAGATGGACCTGAGCGAAGATGGGCAAGAGCTCGCCGTTCGCGGGTATCTCGGCATCGAAATGCTGGGCAAGACGCAGACTTGGCATCGCCTGCCGGATAATGCGATGAAGCCAAAGGAAATTCCGAAGGAAGTGCTCGCCAAGGCAGGGGCCGCCGCCGGCCGCGTCTCCCTCGCCGACCGCCACGGATGGCCAAGCGCAATAGCCCCCGCGGAGCGTCGGCGTCCACGCCGACGAGGGTTCATCTGCAGGCCCGGCGGCGCGTGGCCAAAGGTCGGCGTGGACGCCGACCCTCCGAGGAATCTCGTCAGCCCGAGTTTTTCAAAAAAATGCCTTGAGTGGCTTTTAGGGGAGGGCTGATGGTCGCGTCGGCCCCAGCGCGAGGGGCGGCGCCAGTTCGGAGAGCGTCAAAGATGAAGTTCAGATCAGCTCTTGCCCTCGCATTCCTCGTCGCCTTGGGCGGCGCCGCGCGGGCCGATAGCGAGACGACCGCCGCCGGGTTCTGGGAGGCGACGGACGACGACGGAAAGCCGACGGCTTGGTTCCTTTTTTCGCAGAAGCACGATGTCTTCTCCGCCCGCCTCGTCAAGGGTTTTAAGAAGCCCGAGGAGCTCACGGAGGAAGAGCAGGTGTGCGGAAAGTGCTCCGGCGAGAAGAAGGGCGCCAAGATCATGGGCCTGACCCTGTTCTGGGGCATGAAGCGTGATGGGCTCAAATACACCGGCGGCAGCGTGCTCGATCCGCGCAGCGGCTCGATCTATCACGCGAAGATGGATTTGAGCGAGGACGGGCAGGATCTCGCGGTGCGCGGCTATCTCGGCATCGAAATGTTCGGCAAGACCCAGACGTGGCATCGACTGCCGGCCGACGCGATGAAGGCCAAGGAACTCCCGAAGGAAGTGTTGGCGAAGGGCGGCTCAGCGCCTAAGGCCGAAGCCGCGGCCACTGAAGGCGCTGCGCAGTAGCGCCGGCGGCGCCTCGGCGCACCGTGTAGCCCAGGTCGTTGACCGCGGTGGCGCCGAGATCGACCTTTGTGCTGTCTCAGATAATGTCGCTCACACGACGACCGCGGTCATCGACCGCGGCTACATCCGGCGGCTCAGTCCCACCAGCGCTGGAAATACGCTGGACCAATGATGTAGGGCCCGGGCTCGTTCAGCCGAAACGGGCTCTTCGTGTCGGTGAAGTACAGGTTGTCGCCGCCCGGATTGCGATCCGAACCGGTGTCGATGTACTTCGGAAAGACGACCGGGCGGTTGTCGATGGAGTAGCCGCGGTGAACCGGATGATGGTGCTTGATTGGGGCCGCCACGGCGACGCTCGCGAAGGCCACCAGCCCCACGATGGCGACAAACCCTCCCAGATTTCGGCTTGAGCGCATCATGGCGGACCCCGCAAATTAAATCCTGATTGACATGTAAGCCGACGCGCCGCGAACGCAAAGCGGAAAACCGAAACTTCGTTCACGTCCGCTTGACAGCGCGCCTTCGGCGCCACACTCGCGCGCCACGCTTCAGCCCACGCGGGCGCGTTGCGTAGCTCGCCAGCGTAGCATCGGGCCGATGCCGAGCGTCGCGAGGCCGAGTCCGGCCAGTGCGGCGAGCACGGGAGCGCTCGCGAGGTCGCTCGCATGTTCGATCGTGGCGAGTCTCGAACCGGCGAGGACACAAAGGACGGCGAGCGGGAGCGCGCCGACGGCGGTGACCGCGGCGAAGATGATCGCCGGCATGCGGGTCACCCCTACCGCGAGATTGATGAGGAAATAGGGGATCGCCGGCGTGAGCCGCGCGGCCAACAGCCAGCGCGCCCCGTCGCGCGCGACGCCGGCATTGACCTCGGCGACGCGCGCTGGAAACCGCGCGGTAACCCACTCGCGCAGCACGCGGCGCGACAACAGCATCGCGAGCGTCGCGCCCGAGGTATAGGCGAGAACAACCAGCGGCGCGCCGAGCCAGGGCCCGAACAGCGCCCCGCCGGCCACGCTGACGAGCCATATGCCCGGCAGCGATAGCGCCGCGAAGCTACAGTAGGCGCCAAAATAGAGCAGCGCTGAAGTCGCGAGGTGTTCGGACGCGAAGGCCCGGCGCGCGTCGATCCATACGGCGAGCGTGTGCGGCTCAAAGCCCGCGTGAAGCACGAGTGCGGCCCCGACCGCGCCCGCAGCGAGCAAGATCAGCAGGGCGGCCCGCAGCGCGCGCGGAGCGGAGCTGATTGGCGCAAGCGGCGTCATCGGCCTCCTCTCCACAAAAAGATCAGCTCCGTCCAGTAGTGCTTGGCAACTGGACTACAAACGGGCTCCGGAACGTGCTCGGATGTGAAAAGTTCGTGACCAGAACCGACTGGCTCACGCCGCGCGGGCGAACCGGCGAGCCTTGGATTTCCAAATGTGGTAACCTTCGACTAGAGGACATGCGAATGAAAGTTGACGGCGTCGCCATGATTTGGCAACGACCGAAAACAAACGGTGTCCCGCCACATCGGCGCGAACATACGTCACTCGAATTTTGCAATGGTTCGGCAATTGGTCGGCGACATTGGCGCCGCCGACCAGAGGACAGAAGGTTATGACCGCCACCGATCGCCCCTTGCGAATTTTGCTGGTCAGCGACCTCTGGCAGGGCTCCGATTCCTACGCCCTGGCCCGGGCGTTTCGCCGCTTCGGTCATTCTGTCACCATCGTCTCCGACAGCACCTATTACGGCCGCGAATGGCGGAGCCCCGTCCTCCGCGCCGCCCGCCGGCTCCTGCGCCCGTTCATCGTTCGCGATTTCAATGACGCTTTGATCCGCAGCGCCGAGGGCTTGCAGCCGCATCTCCTATTCGTCTGCAAGGGGCTGCTGGTCGAACCCCGCGCGATCGAGGCGGCCAAGCGCGCGGGGGCTGTTGCAGCGCTGTGGTGGCCGGATGTCAGCTTTTTCGCGCACGGCCCCTCGATCCCGCGCGCCGTGCCGCACTACGATTGGGTTTTCACCACAAAGAGTTTTGGGCTGGCCGATCTCGAAGCGAAGTTCGGCGTCACCTCCGCCTCGTTCATGCCGCACGCGTTTCATCCGGAAGTGCATCGGAAATTCCGTTGCGACACGAGCGATCACGCCCGTTACGGCTGCGAGGTCTCGTTCATCGGCACCTGGTCGCCGAAGAAGCAGGCGCTGCTCGAAGCGCTGGTCGCCGCGCGGCCCGACGTGAAGCTGAAGATTTGGGGCATGCAGTGGGAAAAGGCGGGCGCGCGGCTGGCGCGCTGGGTGGCGTCGCGCGAAGTGCTCGGGGCCGAATACGCGAAAGCGATTAGGCTTTCCAAGATCAATCTCGGAATTCTGAGCGAGGTGCGCGGCGGCGCTTCTAGCGGCGATCTTATAACCGCGCGCACGTTCCACATTCCCGCCTGCGGCGGCTTCATGCTGCACGAGCGCAACGACGAGGTCGCGCAATATTTCGAGGAAGGCCGCGACTGCGGGATGTTCGCGGGCGCGGAGGAAATGGTCGCCAAGATCGGCTACTACCTCGACCACGGCGCTGAGCGCGAGCAGATCGCGGAGGCGGGGCACATCAGGTGTTTGAACTCCGGCCACTCCGTCGATGACCGCGTGCGCGCCATCCTCGCCAAGGTGGCGGAACTGCGCGGCGTCGAAGAGCCTACCGCGGGCCCGGTCGACGAAGAGGCTTATTTCGCCAAGGCGGTCAACGCGCCATAGAGTTTTTGGCCCAGCAAGGCCCTTGCGGCGCTGGTGGCCGCGAACCGCGCGCGCCGCGTGGCCCAGTAGGCTGCGCTCTTCTTTACCAAGCGCAGGGGCGCGCGCGCGTCGTCGGTTCGATTGATGCAGATGCGATTGATGCTCGGGCCCTGCCGCGTGTGCGGAAACGGCCGCGAGTTGCCAACCAGCCGATAGCCGGCCTTCAACGCCGCGGCGATTTCGCGCACGCCGCCGTGGCCGCCGGGGAACGCCATCGAGGTTGCCGGCGCCCCGACGATAGTCCCGACAAAGTCGCGGCTCGCGGTGAGTTCGTCGCTGAGCGCGCTGTCCGACAACGACGACATGGCCTGATGCGTCGCGCCGTGCGCGCCGAGCTCACAAACGCTTTGCAGATCGCCGAGCGCGGCGCTCGAGAGATAGCTGGGATTGCGCATCGACCAATCGCGCACGATCATCGCCATCGGCTTCACCCCGCAATCCGCGAGAAATCGGAAGGCGGCTTCGTTGCTGGCGTGGCCGTCGTCGAACGTCAGCGCGACATGCATCCCGCGCTCGACGTATTCGGGCCGGTTGCAATCCGAGAATTTGATGAAGTTCACGCCGGCGTCGAGGAGCGCGCGGATCTGGTCGCGAAACACGGAGAGCGGCACGTCATAGAACCCCTCTGCGCTGCCCGCGGGGGTGTGGTGATACATCAAGACAATGACGGCCATGCTGTCCGTGTAGCGTAATCTAGAGCGGTTGCCGATCGATTGTTGTCATTACGCTTTCGCGCATAGCAGTGAAGGTCGTGGGTCATCAACGCCAACTTCGTTGTACGCCGCGAACTCCCTCCCCCCTTGTGGGGGAGGGCCGGGGAGGGGGTGGCCGCGAGCGCCGCCATTTCCTGAGAAGAACATCCAAGCCGAACCGCCCCCCTCGCTAACCTCCCCCACCAGGGGGAGGGGACGGCAAGCCTTCGATCACACCAACGCCTTCGCCAAACCCTAGTTAGCGGGTATCGGGACAAGCCCGGCCATGACGCCTGCGTTTCTAAGGCCAACCCTCATTGGAGCTTATCTCGGCGCGCTTCGTGCTGACCCGCCCCAATCTCGCCCCGCACTATCCTCGCCCCCTCCACCATCGCCTTCATCTTGCCGAAAGCGGCGTCACGCGGCAGATATTTGAGCCCGCAGTCTGGCGCGACAATGATGTCCTCGGCCTTGCGGTATTTGAGCGCCTTGCGAATTCGCGCCGCGACCACCTCCGGCGTCTCGACCTCAGGGGTCGAGAGATCGAGCGCTCCAACCATGATCTTGTGTTCAGGCAGCGACTGCAACACGGAGCAGTCAAGATCGGCCTGCGCCGTCTCGATCGAGATTTGCTGGCAACGGCAGCGCGCAAGTTGCGGCAGGAACGAATACGCGCTCGGCCGATCTTGGACGATCGCCGCATAGCCGAAACAAAGATGCACCGCCGTGGTCCCGGTCACGCCGTCAAGCGCCCGGTTCAGCGCCTCGACGCCGTATCGCTCGGCGATCTCCGGCCGCGCTTGCAGATACGGCTCGTCGATCTGCACGATGTCCGCGCCGGCCGCGAACAGATCCTTGATCTCCGCATTGACCGCATCGGCATAGTCCATCGCCGCATCGGCGATATCCGGATAGAAATCGTTCTGCGCCTGCTGGCTCATAGTGAACGGCCCAGGCACGGTCATCTTGATTGGCTTTGCCGTGTGGCGGCGCAGGAATTTAACGTCCTCCACTTCCACAGGGCGCGCGCGCTTAATGGGACCGACGATGCGCGGCACGGGATTGGCCTGGCCCGACCGATTGATACATAGCCAGGATTGTCGAGGTCGAGGCCTTCGAGCGCGGTCGCAAACCGATTCGAATAGCTCTCGCGGCGGATTTCGCCGTCGGTGATGATGTCGAGCCCCGCCTCTTCCTGCAGGCGGATCGCCACCAGCGTCGCGTCGTCCTGCGCCTCGGCAAGCCATGGCTCGGACACACGCCAAAGCTCGCGCGCGGCGACCCGTGGCGGGAAGCGCTTGGCGAGTTGGCTGCGGTCGATCAACCATTCCGGCTGAGCGTAGGAGCCGACCAGTGTCGTCGGCAGCAGCATCGGCGTTCTCCCGGGGGCGTTCATCGCCAGCATAGGCGCGCGGTTTGGCGCTGGCCAGCGCCTTTGACTTTCACGCCGGCTGGCGGCAGCATCGACCTCAGAGCGCCATCTCACGGGAGGATTTCATGAGTAACGCCGAAGCCGATCGTCTTACCGAGGAGGTTCTGGCGACCTATCGGGCGACGCCTGACCCGCGTCTGCGCGAGGTGATGACCAAGCTCGTCTCTCACCTGCACGCCTTCATCAAAGACACGAAGCCCACGTTCGAAGAATGGATGCAGGGCGTCGAGTTTCTCACAAAGATCGGCCAAGCCTGCGCCCCCTCTCGGCAGGAATTCATTTTATTCTCCGACGTGCTCGGAGTCTCGATGCTGGTCGACACCGTCAACCAGCAGGCGTTCGAGGGCGGCACTGACAGCACGGTTCTCGGGCCGCTCTATGCGGAAAACCCGCCGGTGATGCCGCTCGGCGCCGACGTAGCGCCGGGCTTGAAAGGTCAGCCGCTGTACGCTGACGGGGTCGTGCGTTCGGCTGACGGCAAACCGATTGCCGGCGCGATCGTCGATGTCTGGCAGGCCGACGAAGACGGTTTCTACGACATGCAGAAACCCGGCCTCCCCGCCGGCGAGATGGAGCTGCGCGCGCGTTTCCTCACTGATTCGGAAGGCCGCTATCATTTCAAATCGATCGTGCCGAAGTTCTATTCGATTCCCGTCGACGGGCCGATAGGAGAGTTGGTGCGCGCGGTCGAGAAAGGGCCGATCCGGCCCGCGCATCTGCACTTTCTCGTCAAGGCGCCGGGGTACGATACGCTCGTCACGCATTTGTTCGTCAAGGGCGATCCTCACATCGGCTCCGACGCGGTCTATGCGGTCAAACCTTCGCTGATTGTCGATTTCGCTGAAAAGCCGGCGGGAACGCCGATGCCGGATGGGGCCAAGACAACCACGCCGTGGCGCCACCTCAACTTCGATTTCGGATTGAAGCCGGCGCAAGCGAGAGCGAAAGCGGCCTAAGCGCTTTCCCGCGGCGCGCAGCAACGGAACAGACATGAAGATCGGCCCGAAATCCGCCGCGGCTTCCGCGATCAGCGCCTCCAATCCGCACACGATCGTCGTGCGCGGCCACGATCTGGTTGAGGATCTGATCGGCGAGATCAGCTTCAGCGATTATATCTGGTTGCTCTGCGTCGGCGCGCGGCCGAACCCAATCCAGCGAGCGATCCTCGACGCGACGCTGGTGTCGATCGCCGAGCACGGTCTCGTGCCGAGCGTCCAGGCGAGCCGCATGACGCTCGCCGCCGCGCCGGAAGCTTTTCAGGGCGCGGTCGCGGCGGGGTTGCTGGGGTGTGGCTCCGTAATTCTCGGCGCCTCGGAGGCGGCCGGGCGGTATACCAGCGAAGTGCTGGCGCTAGGCGGCGGCGCCGCGGCCGTGCGCGATGTGGTGACGCGGTATCGCCAAGCCAAGCGTCAGGTCCCAGGTTTCGGCCATCCTCTCCACCGCGAAGGCGATCCGCGCGCGATCAAGCTTTTTGCGATCGCGGAAAAGCTGGGCGTCGCCCGAGGGCATGTCGAGGTCATACGTGAGACGGAGCGACTGTTACCCGATCTCATCGGCAAACCTCTGCTGATGAACGTATCCGCCGCGATCCCTGCGGTGCTGCTCGATGTCGGCTTCCCGCTGGAAGGGCTGAAGGGCGTGCCACTGCTGGCGCGCGCGGCGAGCCTGATTGGTCATCTGATCGAGGAAAGCGCGCGGCCGATCGGCTTCCACATGAGCGAGGTCGGCGCGGCGGCGGTGCGCTACGACGGGCCGGTTCCGCAAGGGTTCGTCGCCGATGAGGGGTAGCGACTGCCTGTAGCCGCGGTCGCTGACCGCGGTCTTCGTGCGATCGTCTCTTTGGGAAGGGGGCGATCTCACGAAGACCGCGGTCAGCGACCGCGGCTACAGCGGCGCCCGCAATCTGAATCTGTCGCGCACGCGCGATGAAATGGAGTTGGCATGCTCGAATTTCCAATCATCGATTCGCACATCCATCTGCTCGATCAGAAGCGTTTCGGCTACGCCTGGGCGGCTGGCGCGCCCACGCTCAAGCGGGACTGGACGCCCGACGATCTCGCCCGTGCGAGCCTCCCCTATCAGCTGGAAGGATTCGTGTTCGTCGAGGTCGATGTCGACATGCCGCAATATCTCGATGAAGCGGATTGGGTCCACGAGATCGCGCAACGCGACCCGCGCCTGAAAGGCTCGGTGGTTTGCTTGCCGCTGGAGCGCGGCGCCTCGTTGGAGCCAGAAATCGCACGCGTCGCCGCCTTGAAGACGACACGAGGCGTGCGCCGGCTCATCCAGAACCAATCCGACCCCGAGTTCATGCTGCGCCCGGCCTTTGTGGAAGCGCTGAAACTGCTGCCCAAGTACAAACTCGTCTTCGACATCTGCATCTTTCATCCGCAGCTGAAGAACACCATCGAGATGGTGCGCCGCTGCCCGGAAGTGAGTTTCGTCCTCGACCATATCGGCAAGCCTGGCGTGAAGGACGGCCTTGTCGAGCCCTGGCGCAAGGAGATCGATGAACTCGCAAAGTTTCAAAACGTCGCCTGCAAACTCTCCGGCGTGACGACGGAGGCGGAGCATCAATCCTGGACGCCAAAGCAGCTGCGCCCCTATATCGATTGGGTGTTCGAGCGCTTCGGTATCGACCGCATTCTCTACGGCGGCGACTGGCCGGTGTCTCAACTCGCCGGCGACTATCTGCAATGGCTGACGACGCTCGAGCAGGCGACATCGGACTTCACCGAGGGTGAGCGGCGCAATCTGTTTCGCGACAACGCGATCCGCATCTACCGCCTCTGAGCCGCATGACGCCGGACCAGCTCGCGCGCAAAGGCTACAGCATCGCCGCGCTGCGGCGTCTGGCGCGGGCTGAGCTGCCGCGGATGTTGTTCGACATGGTTGACGGCGGCGCCGGCGACGAGCACACGATGCGTCGCAACGAGGCGGCGCTGGCTGAGATCGAGCTGGTCCCAAAGCTCCTCGCCGGCGCCCCGAAGCGCGATCAGAGCGTCGAGCTGTTTGGTCACCAACTTCCCTCGCCGGTGCTGATCGGCCCGACCGGCCTTGCCGGTCTGTTATGGCCGCACGCGGAGCTTGCGGCGGCCCGCGCGGCGGCGCGTTTCGGGACGATCTACAGCACGAGCCACGCCTCGACCGCGACGCTAGAGCAGATCGCCGGCGGCGACGCCGGCGCCGAAATGGATGCAGGTGTTTCTGTACAAAGATCGCGGCCTTACCGCCGAGTTTTCGCGACGCGCGGCGGAGGCTGGCTATGCCGGCCTCATCCTCACCGTCGACAATCAGGTCATGGCGGGGCGCGACCGCGACGTCGCCAATGGCATGAGTTTCCCGCTGCGCTGGACGGCGCGCAGCGCGCTGCAATTCGCGATCAAACCCCGATGGCTTTTGCGCATGCGCGAAACCCCCTCGCCGACCTTCGTCAACTACGGCGCCCGCGCCTCGATTGGCGCCTTCGGGCCGCTGATGACTGAGCAACTCGACCCCGACATTGGTTGGCGCGATGTCGAGTGGCTGCGCGGCCTCTGGCGCGGACCGCTGATCCTGAAAGGTCTGCTTCACCCGGACGAGGCGCGACGGGCTCGCGAGTTGGGCGTCGACGCCGTTATCGTCTCCAACCACGGCGGCCGCCAGCTCGACGGCGCGATCGCCTCGATAGAGGCGCTTCCGGCGATGGTTGACGCGGTCGATGGCGGCATTCCGATGTTGGTAGACGGCGGCTTTCGGCGAGGCGTCGATGTGTTGAAGGCGATCGCGCTCGGCGCGCGCGCGGTGCTCCTTGGCCGCCCGCATCTCTGGGGCGTCGCCTGCGCCGGCGAGGCGGGCGTCTTCCATGTGCTCGACATGTTCCGGCGCGAGATCGACCGCGCGATGGCGCTTGGCGGCTGGGACGATCTCGGCAAGATCGGCCGATCCGCGCTACGCGGCTTTTCGTAAGTCTCCCGTCATTGCGAGCGAAGCGAAGCAATCCATCGTTGTGAGATCGAAATTTTGCCGGGTAGGGTTGCTGCGGCTGAACCGTGGATTGCATCGCTTCGCTCGCAATGACGGTTTAGACGCTATGCGGCTTCTGACACAGCCACAGCTCCGTCCTCGTCCGTCGCCTCGCGCCACAGGTCAACCAGTATCGCCATGATCGCCGGCCCGAGGAACAGCCCGAGCATTCCGAACGCCTCGACGCCGCCGAGGATGCCGACCAGCACGAACAAGAACGGGAGCCGCGTGGCGTTGCCGATCACATAGGGGCGCACGACATGGTCGGCGACCGTCAGCACAACCAAGCCGAAGACAAAGATGAACAACGCGCCGACGATCGCGCCCTTGTAGACCAGCAAGATCGCAGCGAGCGAGAACATTACGAAGGCGCCGAACGGGACGATGCAGCCGATCGCAGTCGCGACCCCCATCAGCAGGGTCTGCGGCACGCCGGTAAAATAATAGGCAATCGTCAGCACCAGACCTTCGCCGAGGCCCACCAGCACCAGCCCATCGACCGTGCCGTGTACCGAATTGACGATACGCTCGCCGATCGCCCGCCCGCGGGGACCAAACGCGCGCTCGCTCAGATGCCCGAGCTTGTCGGCAAGGCTGTCGCCATCGCGAAACAGGAAGAACAGCGCCAAAATCGTGAACAGGAACACGATGAGCCGCCGCCCGGCGAGCGCGCCGATATGTTCGCTCATCGCGATCAGCGGGGCCTTGTCGATGCCTTTCACCAATTCAGACGCGGTCTGCGGGTCAGCGAGATTTTGTTGCCACCAGTTGGCTATGCTCGCTCCGAGATAGGGGAGATGATCGAGCCCGTCCGGCAATGGCACGCCGTGATGTCGCGCGTCGTCGAGCCATCGGACCGCAACGTCGGCTTCGCGACCAAACATCCACCCGGCGCCGACGACCGGCGCCACGAAGATGAGCCCAATCGCCACCGCGAACAGCGCCGGCAGCGCATGACCGAGCGCGCCGTCGCCGCAGCGGGCTCTCAGGCCTTTGTAAAATGGCCAAGTGGCGATCGCGATGACGCCCGCCCAGCCGAGCGCCGGCAGGTATTCGGCGAACGTCCAAAGCGCGAGCAGGACGATCGCCGCGCCGAACGCCAGCCGCGCCGTCGCCTGGCGGCTGCGGGTCGCTGCGGCGGTCGGAACGGTAGGGGCGGCCTCTATGGGCATTAATGACCTTTCATTTTACGTCGCACGTACGGAAAGAGTGTTTACGCCGCGCGCATAAAGCCGCAGCGCGGCTGCGTCCAGCGCCCCCTGGGACCGCGGACGTCCCGTCCGCTCCATCCGTCGAGCCGAGGGAGCGCGCGAGACGCGCGCGGTCCCAGGGGCGCGCCTTTGTCGCTCACGATCAAGGCAATATATGCTATGCGAGGGCCCAAGACCGAAAGCGGTGAGGAGGAGCGATGTCCGAAGCCTTCATCTGCGACGCGTTGCGCACGCCGATCGGCCGCTACGGCGGCGCTCTATCCGCCGTGCGGGCCGATGATCTCGCCGCCGCGCCGATCGCGGCGCTGAAATCGCGCAATCCGGATGTCGACTGGGCCGCAGGTCGACGACGTCATCTACGGCTGCGCCAATCAGGCCGGCGAGGACAATCGCAACGTCGCGCGCATGGCCGCGCTGCTGGCGGGCCTGCCGATTTCCGTGCCGGGCGTGACGATCAACCGGCTTTGCGGCTCCGGCATGGATGCGGTCGGCACGGCGGCGCGGGCGATCCGCGCCGGCGAGGGTGAACTGCTGATCGCCGGCGGCGTCGAAAGCATGAGCCGCGCGCCGTTCGTGATGCCGAAGGCCGAAAGCGCGTTTGCCCGCGCCAATGCGATCTACGACACGACGATTGGCTGGCGGTTCGTCAATCCGGCGATGAAGGCGCTCTACGGCGTGGATTCGATGCCCGAGACCGGCGACAATGTCGCAGCGCAATACGGCGTATCGCGCGCGGACCAGGACGCGTTCGCGCTGCGTAGCCAGCAGCGCTGGGCGCGCGCGCAGGGAGCGGGCGTCTTCCGCGAGGAGATCGCGCCGGTAAAAATTCCGCAGAGCAAGGGCGAGCCGATCGTCGTCGATCGCGATGAGCATGCGAGGCCCGAAACGACGGAGGCGCAGCTTGCGAAACTGAGGCCGCTCAACGGCCCGGACAAGACGGTGACCGCCGGCAACGCCTCTGGCGTCAACGACGGCGCGGCAGCGCTGATCGTCGCCTCCGAGGTTGCGGCGAAGCGCTATGGCTTGACGCCGAAAGCGCGGATCGTCGCAATGGCGACCGCGGGGGTCGAGCCGCGAATCATGGGCGTCGGGCCGGTTCCGGCCGTGCGCAAGGCGCTGGCGCGCGCGAAACTTACGATCTCCGACATGGATGTGGTCGAACTCAACGAGGCCTTCGCCGCGCAGGGGCTGGCTGTGCTGCGCGAACTTGGTCTCGCCGACGACGCGGCGCACGTGAACCCCAACGGCGGGGCGATCGCCCTCGGCCATCCGCTCGGGATGAGCGGCGCGCGGTTGGTCGCCACCGCGACCTATCAACTAGCCCGCCAGAAGGGCCGCTATGCGCTGTGCACGATGTGCATCGGCGTCGGCCAGGGCATCGCGATGATCCTCGAACGCGTCTGAGTGAACTGTAGCCGAGGTCGTTGACCTCGGCCTCCGGCGTCAACGACGCCGGCTACAAAGGGTGGTCCATGTACGCGCAGATGGTCAAGACAGACGCAAAGCGCGTCAGATCCCTCGAAGAGATGAGCGAGCAGGAGCGCCATTTCCAGGCGCGCATCGATCGCGGCGAGAAGATCGAGCCCAAGGACTGGATGCCTGAAGACTATCGCCGCACGCTGATCCGCCAGATCGGCCAGCACGCGCATTCCGAGATCGTTGGGCAACTGCCGGAGGGCAATTGGCTCACGCGCGCGCCGACGCTCGAGCGAAAGGCCATTCTGCTCGCCAAAATTCAGGACGAGGCGGGGCACGGCCTCTATCTCTATTCCGCCGCCGAGACGCTGGGCGTCAGCCGCGACGAGCTGCTCGGCCTGCTGCATTCCGGCAAGATGAAATATTCCTCGATCTTCAACTATCCGACTCTCACCTGGGCGGACATCGGCGCGGTGGGCTGGCTGGTCGACGGCGCGGCGATCATGAACCAGGTGCCGCTGCAGCGCTGTTCCTACGGCCCCTACAGCCGCGCGATGATCCGCATCTGCAAGGAGGAGAGCTTTCATCAGCGCCAGGGCTACGATCTCATCACCAAGATGGCGCGGGGGACGCCGAACAGAAGGCGATGGCGCAGGATGCGCTGAATCGGTTCTGGTATCCCTCGCTGATGATGTTCGGGCCGTCAGACAAGGACTCGGTACACTCGGCGCAGTCGATGGCTTGGAGGATCAAGATCAACGCCAACGACGAGCTGCGGCAAAAGTTCGTCGACCAGACGGCGCCACAAGCCCACTATCTCGGTCTCACCGTTCCCGACGACCAGCTCAAATGGAGCGAGGAGAAGCAGGGCTACGATTTCTCCGAGCCGGATTGGAGCGAGTTCTACGACGTGCTCGCAGGCAATGGGCCGTGCAACACGGAGCGGTTGAACGCGCGGGTGAAGGCCTGGGAGGACGGCGCCTGGTTTCGAGACGGGCTGCTCGCGCATGCGCGCAAGAAGCGCGCGCAGCGTGCCGCTTGATTCCGTTATCGTCATTGCGAGCGAAGCGAAGCAATCCAGCGTGCGCACGACGGCTGGATTGCTTCGCTTCGCTCGCAATGACGGGAGTTGCTGACGCACGCTCGGTTCGAGGAAACAATCATGTCCGATGAATGGCCGCTGTGGGAGGTGTTCATCCGGGGCCAACACGGCCTCAACCACCGCCACGTCGGCAGCTTGCATGCGCCCGACGCCGAGATGGCGATGCGCAACGCGCGCGACGTCTACACCCGCCGCAACGAGGGCGTCAGCATCTGGGTGGTGCGCTCCAACGACATCGTCGCCTCCAGCCCGTCCGATAAAGGTCCGCTGTTCGATCCGTCTCAATCAAAAGTCTACCGCCATCCGACATTCTACGACATTCCCGACGAAGTGGGGCCGATGTGACGCCGGCGGATGACTGCTTCGAATATCTGCTGCGGATAGGCGACAACGCGCTGATCCTCTCGCATCGGCTCGGCGAGTTGTGCGGCCACGGACCGGCGCTCGAAGAGGACATTGCGCTCAGCAATGTCGCGCTCGATCTGCTTGGCCAGGCGCAGCTTTGGCTCGGCTTGGCCGGCGAGATCGAGGGCAACGGACGCAGCGCCGATGATCTCGCCTATCGTCGCGACGCCGCCGCCTTTCGCAACGTGCTGCTGGTTGAACGGCCGAACGGCGACTACGCGCATACGCTGATGCGGCAATTCCTGTTTGACGCGTGGCATATCGAGTTGATTGGCGCCCTGACGCAATCGACCGACCCGCGCATCTGCGAGATCGCCGCGAAAGCGCAGAAGGAAGTTGCCTATCACGTCGAGCGCTCCGCCGAGCTGGTGATAGCGCTCGGCGACGGAACGACGGAAAGCCGCGCTCGCATGCAAGCCGCGCTCGAGGCGCTCTGGAGCTATACGGGCGAGTTGTTTCTCGCCGACGCCACTGAGCAGCGCCTTGCTGAGGCCGCCGTCGTCCCGACGCCAGACAGCCTGAAGCCGGCCTGGACACGAACGCTCGAGGCCGTGTTGACGGCGGCGACGCTGAAGGCGCCAGCATCCGGATTCGCGCACAAAGGCGGCAAGAGCGGTCGTCACACCGAAGCGCTCGGGTTCATTCTCGCGGAGATGCAGTTTCTCCCGCGCGCCTATCCGGACGCACGCTGGTGAACCGCTCCGTCGCTGATGTCTGGGAATGGCTCGGCGCCGTTCCCGACCCGGAAATCCCGGCGATCTCACTTATTGATCTCGGTGTGATCCGCGACGTGCGCTATGACGACGACACGTTGGTCGTTGCGGTGACGCCGACCTATTCCGGCTGTCCGGCGACCGCGATCATCAACCTCGATATCGAGACGGCGCTGCGCGATCACGGTGTCGACAAACTAAGACTGGAGCGCCGCCTTTCACCACCCTGGACGACGGCCTGGATCAGCGAGGAAGGGCGTCGCAAACTGCGCGAGTTCGGCGTCGCGCCGCCGGTGGAAGGCACGGCCGCCGATGGCCACGTCGCTGCACGGATCGCGGCGCTGGAGCGAACGCCGGTCGTTGCCTGCCCGCGCTGCGGTTCCTTGCGCACGGCGAAGATCAGTCAGTTCGGCTCCACGCCCTGTAAGGCCAACTACGCCTGTCAGGACTGCGCCGAGCCGTTCGACTATTTCAAGTGTCTTTGAGGCGGCGCTGACGATGGCGCGCTTTCTTCCCCTGAAAGTGACCGACGTTCGCCGCGAGACCCGCGACGCCGTCGTTGTCACGCTTCATCCGCGCGAGGAGGATCGGGAAGCTTTCGCTTTCATCCAAGGCCAATATCTGACGTTCCGCCACACCTTCGAAGGCGAGGAGCTGCGCCGCTCCTATTCGATTTGCTCTGGGCTCGATGACGGTGTGCTGCGGGTCGGCGTCAAACGCGTCGAGGGCGGCGTGTTTTCGAACTGGATCAACGAAACTGTGCGGATCGGCGATGTGCTCGAAGCCATGCCGCCGATGGGCGCGTTTCACACCAAACTCGACGCCGGCGTCGGGCGGCGCTATCTCGGCTTCGCTGGCGGAAGCGGGATCACGCCGCTACTTTCGATCATCAAGACCGTGCTGCGGCGCGAGCCGAAGTCCCGATTCACTCTGGTCTACGCCAACCGGCAGATCTCCTCGATCATGTTTCGTGAGGAGCTCGAGGATCTGAAGAACCTCAATCTCGGGCGCCTGTCGATCCTGCATGTGCTGGAAACGGAGGCGCAGGAGATCGATCTCTTCACGGGGCGTCTTACACCGGAAAAATGCCGGGATCTGTTTCAGCGTTGGATCGACGCCAAGTCGGCCGACGCTGCGTTCATCTGTGGCCCCGAGCCGATGATGCTGACGGTGGCCGCGGCCTTGCGGGAGGAAGGGGTCGCCGACGAGCGCATCAAGTTCGAATTGTTCGCCTCGGGTCAACCGGGTCGCGCCCCGCGACGCTCTGTCGCCCCGAGCGACGCGCGAAATGCGGAGATGTGTGAGGTCTCGTTGACGCTTGATGGCGCGACGCGGACTTTCGCGATGCCAAAGACCGGCCAAAGCGTTCTCGAAGCGGCGCTCGCGCACCACCTCGACGCGCCTTATGCCTGCAAGGCCGGCGTCTGCTCGACTTGCCGCGCGAAAGTGCTGGAGGGCGAGACGGAAATGCTGACCAATCATGCGCTGGAGGATTACGAGGTGCGATTGGGCTACGTGCTGACGTGCCAATGCTATCCGCTGAGCGCAAAGCTGGTTGTGAGTTACGACCAATGAGACCGCGCCCTTGCCGTCATTGCGAGCGAAGCGAAGCCATCCAGCCTCGGTGCGCCCCAGGCATCGTCATTGCGAGCGCAGCGAAGCAATCCAACGCGTCGTGTGCACGAAGGCTGGATGGCTTCGCTTCGCTCGCCATGACGACGCGCCGCGGCGGCAAAAGAGGTCCCCATGTCTGAAACGATGGACATCGAGACCTATCTCGAAAAAGGCGGCGTGCTGACGTCGCCCGCCAATGCGCCGCCTCGCTATCGCGGTGAATTGCTGCGGCTGATGGCGACGTTCGTCGACAGCGAGCTCAGCGGCTCGGCGGGCTTTGCCGATCGCATCAACGATGCGCCGGGCGTCAAGGAGCGCATCGCCGCCGCCCGCATCGTCCTGGAGAAGACCGACCACGCCGAGCGCGTGTTGACGATCATGGGCGAGTTCGGCGCCGACACGGCGCGCTACGCCGTGCATCGTCCCTGGGGCGCGCGCCTGTCGCGCGACGCCGAGATTGGTCCGCAGCGCCACGGCGGCGATATGCGGCTCGCCGTGTTTCATTATCCGTTGCAAGGTTGGATCGATGCGGTCGTGTTCAACGCGCTTATGGGCGCCGCGGTCGGCGTGCAGCTCGAAGAATTTTCGCAGATCTCCTACGCGCCGCTCGCCGAGCAATTCCGAGCCATCGCGCCGCGCGAGCGACGACACGCCGAGCTTGGCGTCGAGGGGTTGCGAACCATCGTCGGTAGCGGGGCGGGACGCGCGCAAGCTAGAGCTTCGGCGGATTATTGGCGGCCGCGTGTCAGCGAGAGCTTTGGCGCCGCCGAGTCCACGCGATTTGATACGCTGAAGCGTTTCGGCCTTCGGCATCGGCAGAACCAGGATTTGCGCGCCGCCTGGCGTTCGCGGATCGACGCCTTGTTGAGCGAATTGCAACTTCTCTGAGGAAATGGCGATGGCGAGCGAAGAAAACCGATCGCGCAGGCTCCAAAGTTTCGTTGGCGGCGAATGGCGCCTCGGCGCGGGAGAGGGGGTTCTAACCTGCGACGCCAGCACTGGCGCGCCGGTCGCGCTGGTTGATTCCGAGGGTCTCGATTTCGCCGCCGCGCTCGATTGGGGCCGCACGCGCGGCGGCAAGGCGCTGCGCGGCCTGAACTTCCATCAACGCGCCAACATGCTGAAGGCCGTCGCGCAGGTTCTGACCGAGGCCAAGGAGGAATTCTACCAACTCTCGTTTGCAACCGGCGCCACACGCGCCGACAGCGCCATCGATATCGAGGGCGGCATTGGCACACTGCTCGCCTACGCCTCGCGCGGCCGCCGCGAACTACCGGCCGATACGTTTCTCGTCGAAGGCGACGTCGAGAGCCTCGCGCGCGACGGCAGCTTTGTCGCACAGCACATCTTGACTCCGCTGCGCGGCGTCGCCGTGCACATCAACGCCTTCAACTTCCCTTGCTGGGGCATGCTGGAGAAAGTCGCGCCTTGCCTGCTGGCCGGCGTTCCGGCCATCGTCAAGCCGGCGAGCCAGACCGCTTATCTGACCGAGCTGATGTTTCGCCGCATCATCGAAAGCGCCCTCCTGCCGGAAGGTGCGCTGCAACTGATCTGCGGCGGCGTCGGCGATCTGATGGAGCACCTGACCGGGCAGGACGTCGTCACCTTCACCGGCTCCGCCGCGACGGGCGCGCGCCTGCGGACGCATCCCACCCTCGTCAGCAATTCGGTGCGGTTCAACATGGAGGCCGATAGCCTCAACGCGTGCGTGCTCGCGCCCGACGCGACGCCTGGCTCGGAAGAGTTTGAGCTGTTCATCAAAGAGGTCGCGCGCGAAATGACGGCGAAAGCCGGGCAGAAATGCACCGCCATTCGTCGGGCGTTGGTTCCTCGCCCGCATGTGGAGGCCGCGGTCGAGGCGCTGCGCAAGCGACTGGGTGGCATCGCCGTCGGCGATCCGCGCGACGAGCGGTCTCGCATGGGCGCGCTCGCGAGTCTCGCTCAGCGCGAAGAGGTGCGCACGCGCATCGCCGAACTCGCGCGCGAAGCGGAGATTGTCGTCGGCGATCCAAACAATGTCACGGTCACGAGCGGCGACGCGGACAAGGGCGCGTTCCTCAATCCGGTGCTGCTCTATTGCGCGAAACCCGCGGCGGCCCAGGCCGCGCACAGCGTCGAAGCCTTCGGACCGGTGGCGACGTTGATGCCCTATGACGATCTCGACGAGGCGATCGACCTCGCCAATCGCGGCGGCGGATCGCTCGTCGCCTCTGTGTTCACCAACGACGAGCGGGTCGCGCGCGAGCTTGTTCTGGGGCTTGGCGCCCAGCATGGCCGCATCCTCGTCGGTAACCGCGCGAGCGCGAAAAGCTCGACGGGTCACGGCTCGCCTCTGCCTGGCCTTGTGCACGGCGGCCCGGGTCGCGCGGGCGGCGGGGAAGAGCTCGGCGGCATTCGCGCCGTCAAACATTACATGCAGCGGACGGCCGTGCAGGGCGCGCCGCGGCTGCTCTCCGCCGTCACGCGGGCGCTGGACCGACGGCGCGCCCGTCGACGCCACGCCGCCGCATCCGTTCCGAAAATCGCTGGCGGAGCTGAAAGTCGGCGACCAGATCGTAACGGCCAAACGAGTGGTGACGCTCGATGACATAGAGCATTTCGCGCATTTTACCGGCGACACTTTCTACGCCCACATGGACGAGGAAGCGGCGCGCGCGAACCCGTTGTTTGGTGGGCGCGTCGCGCACGGCTATCTGGTCGTCGCCTTCGCTGCGGGCCTGTTCGTCGATCCGGCGCCCGGACCTGTGCTCGCCAACTACGGGCTCGACAACCTGCGGTTCCTGACACCGGTGAAACCGGGCGACGAATTGCAGGTTGCGCTGACTTGCAAGGAGATCAATCCGCGCGGCGCCGCCGAGCACGGCGAGGTGAGATGGGATTGCAAGGTGACCAACCAAACGGGCGCGGTTGTCGCGCGCTATGAGTTGCTGACAATGGTGGCGAAGAGCTGGCCTTGAAGCCACGCTCGGCCTGCCGTCCTCTCTCCCGCAGGGGGCGGCGTGAGCTTACACACATTGCGCGACTCTGTCGGGAGACGGCAGATCTTCGCCGTATCCTTTACAACGCGTTAGCGGCGACGATTGGCGATAATTCGTCTTGTCTCCGGCATTGCAACGGGCCGTTTCATTCGACGCGACGCTGCTGATCGAAGATTAGGCGCCAAGTCTTAAAAACGAATCCGACACTATTTTGGCGCATCATGTGCTGGCAACTAGGAGCGATGGGCTGAAAAATGAACTTGGGCGATATCTTGGTGGCCAAGGGGTTGGTTACCGCTGAAGACATCAAGCGCACGCTGGAACATCAGCGCCAGAATGGCGGCCGCTTCGGCGAAAGCATTGTCGCTCTTGGCATCCTGACCAATGAACAGATCAATAAGGTGCTGGAGGATGCGCCGCAGACGCCGCTGACGGCGGCCGCCACCGGCATCGATCCCGTGCTGCTGCTCGAACTCGCCATGAAAGGCATGTTCACGGAAAATCTCGAGTCGGCCTCGCAGATCGCCGAGGCGCTGAAACTCTCCAGCACCATAGTGAATCAACTGTTGAACGAGGCCAAGGAACGCAAATTCGTGGAGCCGTTGGCGGCGGCGGTCCGGCAGCAGCGCCATGGCGGAATTGCGCCTGACGCTGACCCGGGCCGGGCGCGAATTCGCCGCCGATGCGATGAAGCGTGGACAATATTTCGGGCCTGCGCCGGTGTCGCTCAGGGACTATCAGCATCGCATTCTGCAGCAGCGGATCACCAACGAACTGGTGTCTCGCCAGAGGTTGGAGGAGGGATTTGCCGGCCTGGTGATGACCGAGCGGTTTCTGAGCCGGCTGGGACCGGCGATCAATTCCGGAAACGCCATTCTCATTTATGGGCCTGCCGGCAACGGCAAGACGACCGTCGCTGAGATCGTCGGCAAAATCTTCGAGAACGTGATTTACGTTCCCTACTGCGTCGATATGGACGGCGAGATCATGAAGGTCTACGATCCGTCCATTCACCGCAAAGTACCAGATACCGGCGAGCAACCAGGCGTCGTCAAACGTGCGCCGCAGTCGCATCGACATGCGCTGGGTTGCATGCCATCGGCCGATGGTGATCACCGGCGGCGAATTGACGATCGAAATGCTCGATCTCAAATACAACCCGGTCGCCAAGTTTTATGAGGCGCCGCTGCACGTCAAGGCGCTGAACGGCACCTTTCTGATCGACGATTTCGGCCGACAGCGCGCCAAACCGGAGGACATCCTCAACCGCTGGATCGTGCCGCTGAATAGCCGCGTCGACTATCTGACTCTGCATACCGGCAAGAGCGTGACGATTCCGTTCGACGAAATCGTGATCTTTTCAACCAACATGCATCCCGACGATCTGATGGACCCGGCGTTCCAGCGCCGTATCGGTTACAAGTTGGAGACCGTGGCGCCGCCGGAAGACCTGTTCCGCAAGATATTCGACGGCATGGCGAAGAAAGCCGGCCTGGAACTGACGGACGATATCTACACAGCAGGTGCTCGACCGTGTCAGGGAAAGCGAGGCGCCGCTCGCCTATTTTCAGCCCAAGTTCATCATCGAACAAGTGCTCGCCTCATGCAAATTCGAGGGCGTGAAACCTCAGTTCACCAACGACAATGTCGAAGACGCACTCTGCAATCTGTTCATCAAGAAGGCGGATGGCACGATGTTCGGGGTCAAGCGGAGCTAAGCGGTTTCCGATTCAGATTGAATCAACCGCTCCCGTGTCATCCCCGCGAACGCGCATGTGCGCCAAGATAGGGCGTTTGATCGTCGCTTTCCGCGTCATGGCCGGACTTTTCCGGCCATCCACGTCGTGACGCGGCTTGTCGCCGTAAGAACTCGAACGCTCTCGATTGCAGCAGACGCTGCTTTGTTCTGAAACCTGTAGTGCGCGTCACGGCGTGGATGGACGGGAAAGCCCGGCCATGACTGAGCCGGCGCGTTTTCGAGGCCAACCTCGCGTCGTTGGGCCTATCTTATCGCCTTGCGCGAACAACTATCAACAAGCTGAACGGGATCAGCAGCGCGTCGCGCTGCGTAACAAGAAACCTTGCCGCGGCCGACCGCTCCAGATCGCTTTTTCATTGGGCAAGAGCCGCTCTACAATCAAGTCGGCGTTGGCCCTGCGGGTCAGCATTTCCCGATATGAGCCTGAGGCATGAACTCGTGTTGCCGGGCGCATTCGTTGTCATAGTCCACGCCGTTGCATCCGCAAACCGGATGATAGTAGCGAAAGCAACGGCCTTTGATATCGACGCACCTACCGACCGCCTCCGCCTTTCCGCACAGGCCGGACGGCGGATCGCACCAGAGGCCGCTCTCACAGGGAATATGCCCGACGCCCCCGCACCGGCCGCCGATTTCGCCCGCCGCGCTCGCGGGCGCCGCCAGAAGCGAAGCGACGAGGAGGCTGAAGGCGGCAAGCGCAGTTCGGATCATCGCGAGCTCCTAAGCAAGCGCCGCGCGCTCCGGCGCCTCACGCAATTCGCGCCAATTTCCGGTCTTCAACACGGCGCCAATACCTACCAAACGCGGCCAGCTCCAAGATGACGATGCGCGCGCCGGACGGCAGCGGGGTCGCGCCTGACGTCCAGCGATACCGGAAACGCCCATCAGCAATCTCCGGCTCGCACCAGCCAATCCCCGGCGCGGCGAAGTGTTCGAGGCGCTCGCCGTCGATGTCCAAACGACCGATACAAAGGCCGAGCTCGCGCCGGTCCATGCTCTGGGGCGTCGTCTCAGCCGGGATGAATGTCTTCGAGCGCAATTGGATGTCTTTTCCGCCCTCGGGCAGGGCGAAGGCGAGACGTGTCGGCGAGAGCCGCATCGGCGCGATGCTGAGCCCATCGACGACGACGCGCGCGTCGGCCTCTTCGACGATCTCGTGGCCCTGCTTCGCGAGCCGCGCCAAGAGCAGCGTCTTTGTCTGTTCGACCTCAGGGCCTTGGTTGACCAACGGCAGGCAGGTATCGGTCCATTGTTTGGGAGCGAAATCCGGATGCGCCTCGACGAAGGCGCCGCCATTCACGAAAGCCGCGCGATTGCCGGCGTCGAGGTAAGACTTCGGCGGGCAGGCCTTCGGCAAGCAGGATGTCATGAGCATCGAGCTCGACATGCCAATATTCGACCGACCGGACCGCGATCTGAGCAACCGAATGTCCATTCAGCAAGGCGATGGCCGGCATCAGCACGCCACTCCAAGCGACGTTGTGACCCGGGCTGACCCACAGCTCGCGTCGCGGCAGGTTGTCGCCGAATGCGCCGGCGGCAATCCGCACCGGCCGCACGTCCTCCGGCCTCGGATGTTTGGTAAGATCGAGACGGCGATGACCAAGCCATTTGACCGGCCGCTCGGCGCCAGAGGCGGTGACCACGAGATCGCCGATTTCGAGGGCTTCGATCGGACGCTCGCCCTTAGCGGTCAGGATCCGCGTTCCCGCGCAATAACAGGCGGCCGCCTCGGCCATTTCGACTGCGCGGTCGGCTTGCACAAGACCTGCGCCGGCAACGCTGGCGGGTTCGTTGCTCAGGGGCGTCGCCGACTGTTCGAGGATGGTCGCCAACTGAGCCGGCGTGAGCCCCGGATTGACTTGCTGCACCAGCGCGGCCACAGCCGCTACGTTCGGCGCGGCGGCGGAGGTGCCATAAAACGGCGCAAAGCCGCTGACCGAGGTGTCGATCCCGTCGGGTCCGACGACGTCGGGCGTGTTGACCGTAACCGGTTGGGGCAGCGGATTTCCGTTCGCATCGAACAAAAGCTTGCCTGGCCCGGTCGATGAAAAATAATCGGTGAAGTCCGGCGTCGCGCCGGTGGCCGGCGTATTGGCGACATCGATCGCGCCAACCGCGATTTCCCCTGGGATAAGCGGGTGGCCCGCAATTTCTCCGTCACCGGAGCCGGCGTCGCGATCGTTGATGCGACCGCCGACGCCGGTTCCCCCCGAGACGCCGACGCCGATCAGGTTGTATTTGATCTCGCTAACGGCGGGCGTCCCGGCGTTCTGATAGATCGCGATGTTGTAAGTGGTGGTGCTGTTGGAAGGGGGCAGCGCAAGCTCCGTCGCCGCCACCAACTGACCATTCACTTCGACCTGCGACGAGGTCGCGACGAGGTTGTTGTTCGAGTCGAACGCTTTGATGGTGATGCTGTCCGGCGCGGCGCCTGAGTCGTAATAGCTGGCGTCCCATTGCAGGGTGATATAATCGTACGAGCCGCCGGCAGCGGTGACGCTCTGATAGGACGTCCCGTTGCTGAAGGTCATCGCCTGCGCGGGGGAGCCGTCGTACAGGGTCGTCGTCGAGGCCGTGAAGGCGTGCTGGTAGTAGGCGTCGCCGAAATTGCCCGCCGAGCTGACAAATGTAACTCCGTCCTTGGCGATCACGTCGGAGATTGCATTTTCGGCCGCGCTGCCGAGCTGAAAAAACGGCTCGTCGCCAAGGTCGATGTCATCGACGATGACCGTGCAGCCGGCCGCCTGCAAAGCGATTACGCTGGCGGCGAAGCTGGCGTCGTCATCGCCGGCGCTGTCGAAATAGAGGCTGGCGCCCGGCGCCGTCTGATAGATCAACTCGGCCATCGCTCGGCCTTCGTCCTCGCCTCCCGCCGGTCCTTCGCCCAACACCGTGACGCCTGAGGCGGGCAGATACCCGTTGGCAACGTCAGTCGCGGCGCCCCCGTTGAGGTTGTAGCTGTCGGAGATGATGCCGATCTTCACGCCGACGCCGGTGATCGGGTTCGAACTGCCCGGCGCGGTCATCTGATGGACGACGTCGGCATGCATCGCGAGGGCGCCCGCGTCGAGCTGATATTTCACCTGCGCGCCTGCGCTCGCATACCCGATCAGGTCGTGGCCGTTGGTCTCGCGCACGGCCGAAAGCGCGCCGGCGACGCCGTAGAAATTGCTGAAGACATCGGCGCCGCCGCTGTAGTCGAGGGTCAGCGTGTGGGCGACGTCATCTACCGAGCCCGACACGAACGAGCCATTGCCAATGAAGTCGAGGAAATCCCCTGGCGCAAAATCCTTGATGGTCCCGGTGAAAGCGCCTGATAACCCAAAGACGTCGAGCGTTCCTCCGAGGCCCGAAAACGAGATCGTCTGGTGTGCGCCCCCGAAATCGGACCCGCCCAGGCTGAGAACGCCGTTCGAGCCGATGTCGATGGTCCCGGTTCCGGTCAGTTGGTTGGTCGCGATGGTCGTGGCGCCCTGTAGGATCGAGAGCGTGCCGTTGTTGACGATGTTTCCCGAGAGACTGGCGTTGCGCTCGATCGTGACATCGCCGTCGAAATCGATCTCCCGGTCCGTCACATTGAACGATCCGCCCCTCAGCAGAACGAGATCTCCGCCCGGGTCGGCCTTGAACGTAAGGGCGGAGCCGTCGTTCGGGTTGCCTGTAATGCTGGCCGCGATGCCGCGGACGCCATCCGCCTCGATCGTTGCGTTACCGTCGAGCGCGAGGCTGAAGTACCGCCCGATCGGCGCGGAATCGCTCAGCAGCAGGGTGGCGACGCTGGCGCCGCCGCCAAGCGCCACCTTGTTGTTCTCGAACAGCCCGTCATCGGCTAAATCGTTGGTGGTCAGGGTGACTGTGCCGCTGGCGATGACGACCGAATCGTCAGGCGCCGGCTGGCCGTCGCCCGGCGGCGTCAGCGGGACCCAGTCCGCATCGGTGTTCCAGTCGCCGACGAGGCCGGTCCAGGTGTACGAATTCATGGATTCCCCGATGGCCTCGACTATGAACGGCGAAGTTAGCCCGGAATGTTTACAGTGAACAGCCCGTCATGCGTGCGAACAGCTGCGAGCGACGCCCAAACAAGATCGCTGCACAAAACTGCTACTGTGCGGGAGAGAGGCGCGGGAAAGCGAGCGGGGGTGCTTTGACGCTGGCCTACGACCCGAAGCCAGAGACCGACTTATTGAGCAGGCTTAAACCAAGGCCACGGCCATGAGAACGTGTCACTGGTATTGGCGCGCTTGTCCCCGACGACACCTTTGCCCAAGAGGACGAGGAGCGTGCTATCCAACCCGCCGGGCGACATAGTCAGGGCGACCCCGGTTCCTTTGTCGACACAGCCGCTGCTGTTGGCGCCGCCGAAGTGACGAACGTTGCCGCCCTTCGCGCCCACGACCGTCGAGACGATCGGATTGGAGTCGGCGGTCTTGTAGATCGCCAGAATGGCGCCCGCCTTGAGCGGCATCGATTTTCCGAGCACGACCGTCGAGGAAGCCGCGCCGCCCTTGTCGCACCGCTCGTAGAACGTCCCGACCGTTTTGCCGGATTCGTTGGAGAGCAATGCGCGCAGATGCAGCTTCGACGCCGCCGCGCTCGGCGCCAGCCCGTATCCCGACACAAGCGCGAAAGTCGCGACTATCCCCGCCAAGCGCAGCACCGACCCCATGATTTCCCCTTTCGCCCGCACACCGACGGCCGCATGCATCTAACGCGACTGGCGATAACTGCCAAGGCGTGAGCGATCGCCCGCGAGCGTTCAGTGCAGCGGCATTTGAAATGTAAAGCGCGTCTCGTCGGCCGTCGATTTCACCGTCAGCATGCCGCCATGCGCCCGCGCGATCTCGGAGGCGATGTAAAGCCCAAGGCCTAGCCCCTGCGGGTTCCCGGCGCCGCTGCCGCGCGCATAGGGCTGAAACAAGCGCTTGATCGCAGGCGCGGGGATCGGCGCCCCAGCGTTGGCCACCGACAGTTTGAACGCCCCGTCGGCGGTCTCAGCCGTGATCCGGATCGCGCCCGCCGCGTCGCCATGCTGCACGGCGTTGCCGAGCAGATTGGAAAACAACTGCGCGATCCGGCCGCGATCGCAATCGACCGGATCGCGAACGTCGGCAGTCATCTCGATGACGCAATCGGGTCTGGCGAACCGCATCTCTGTGACGACTTCCTCGAGCACCGGCAGGATCGAGGCTTCGGCGACCCGGTTTAACTGAAAGCCGCCGCCGAGGCGCGCGCGGGTGAGGTCCATCACGTTGCCGATCAGCGCGTTCATCCGCGCCGCGCTGTTCTGCATCATGGCGACGATTTCCTTCGACCGATCGTCGAGCGGGCTTTTGCTCAAAAGCCGCGTCCCGCTATCGATGGAAGCCAAGGGATTGCGAAGATCGTGACCGAGCACGGCGATGAACTGCTCGCGCAATTCCGCGGTCTTGCGGGCGTCCAGCAAATTGGCCTCGCTGGTCGCCAGCCGGTCGGTGGAGTCGATATGAACGGCGATCAGCTCGGCGAACAGCTTGAACATTCCGATGGTGCCCGGATTTTTCAACTGGCGCGGTTTCGGATCGATAGCGCAAAGCGTGCCGAACATCGAGCCGTCGCGTCGAATGATCGGCAACGAGATGTAGCTCTGGAAGCCATACATCGCCGGCGTCGGATGGCCGCAGTAGACCGCGTCTTCGGCGACATGGTCGATGACGACGCCTTCGCGCGACTGGCGGATTTCGTGGCAGATCGTGGTCTCGACTTTCAGCTCGCCGCCCGGCTTGAGGCCGAAGTCGATCTGATCCAGCACCGAGCAGGCGATCCAGCGCCCTTCGGTCACGCGCGCAACGGCCGCGAAACCCATGCCGGTGGCGTGACAAACGACCTGGAGGATCGAAGGCACGGCCTCGATACTGCTGACGGTCGCGATATCGGCGAGAAAATTGGGGGCTAATTCGCTCATGCCGCCTTCGACCATTCAGCTGAGGAGAGATATAGAACAGATCGACGCGGACTTGTAGCCGCGGTCTCTAGACCGCGATCTCCAAGAGATCGGCTCTTTCTCGGCAAGGCTCGATCTTTTAACCACCGCGGACTGGAGTCCGCGGCTACAGGGCGCCAGGGAATCTGCCCCGGTCTCTCGCCCTAAGAGCCCGCAAATCACCCAACGCGGACAATACAGGGGCGCCGATTTCGGTTCCGCGGAAACATGCCTTTCCGCTGGCCCGCCTTGCCCCGCCGACCCGCCTTCTCTATACGCCCCACTCCGCTGGATAAGGATCCGCTTCGGCATGGGGCTGAGACGAGAGGAAGGCGCCCCCGTCGTCGCAAACTCTTGGGCAAGCGCGATCACCGCATTCGTCGAGACGCTTCGCCAGCGCCGCGTGCTGCTGCGCCGGCTGGGCGTTGCGGCGAGCATCATCATCGTCTCGGTCTCGATCTTCATTTTCGGCCGGACGCTGGTCAAGATCGACCTCGCGGAATTCGAGAGCGCTTTCCGCGCGACCGGCGCCGACCAGATTCTCCTGGCGTTTGGCCTCGCCGCGACCAGCTACGTCGCGCTGACCGGCTACGATGCGCTGGCGCTGCGCCATCTCGGGGTGCGCGTGCCGTACCCGCTGACCGCGCTCGCCTCGTTCACCAGCTACGCGATTTCGTTCACTTTGGGCTTTCCGCTCGTCACCGGCGGCGCGGTGCGCTTCTGGATCTATGGGCCGGCGGGGCTTTCCGCCGGCAAGATCGCCAGCCTCACTGTCGTCGCCGGCATCACTTTCTGGCTCGGCATGGGCATGGTGCTGGCCGCCGGATTCATCTTCGGCTCGCAAGCCATTGGCGAGATCAACCACTTGGCGGCGCCGCTCAATCAGGCGATTGGCGCCGCGCTGATCCTTCTGCTCGCCGCCTATCTGATTTGGGTGACGCGCCTGCGCCAGCGCGGACGTGGCGTGCTCCTGCATTTCCGGCTGCCCGGCCCCTTGCTGACGCTCGGCCAGACGACGCTTGGCGTCATCGACGTCTGCGCCGCGGCGGGCGCGCTTTATGTCCTGCTGCCCGCTGGGCATGGCGTCGGCTTTCTGGCCTTCGCCGCGCTCTATTCCTTCGCCGCCATGCTCGGCATCGCCAGCCACTCCCCCGGCGGCCTCGGCGTTTTCGAGGCGACGATGATCAAAGGCGTCGGCGGCTCCGCCGACCAATTGCTCGCCGCGCTGCTGCTGTTTCGCGTGATCTATTATATCGTGCCGTTCTTGCTCGCGTTGGCGTTGCTCGGCGCGCATGAGGCGGTCCGTCGCTGGCGCTCGCTCAGCGAGGCGATCGAACGGGCGCGGCTAGAAGACGATTGAGCCGATCGGCGGCGGAGCTCGGGCCATGGGCGAAGCAAAAATCTTGCGGCGCAATCTGACTACGCAACTCCGCGCGCCGGGCGCCGAGAAGTTGATCGACGCCATCCCCTCGCCCGCCATCCTCGTCGACGCCGAATCGCGCGTCGAGTTCGCCAATTCCCCCGCGCGCGACCTCCTGCCGGCGCTTCGTAGCGGCGACCTGCTGGTACTGGCGCTGCGCGCCCCCGACGTGATCGACGCCGTGCGCCGCGTCGCCGCCGGCGGCGAGGCCGAAACCGCGCTGTGGAGCGAGCGGGCGCCGATCGAGCGGCTGTTCCAGGTCGACGTCGCGCCGATCGCCACCGACGCCGACGAGGTTGTCGCCATGCTGCTGACGTTGCGCGATCTGACCGAAGCCCGTCGCGTCGAGCGGATGCGCGTCGACTTCATCGCCAACGCCAGCCACGAATTGCGCACGCCGCTCGCCTCGCTGCTCGGCTTCGTCGAGACGCTTCAGGGCTCGGCGCAGGCCGACGCGAAAGCCCGTTCGAAATTCCTGGCGATCATGCGCGAGCAAGGCCGCCGCATGGCGCGGTTGATCGACGACCTGCTGTCACTGTCGCGCATCGAGCAGAAGCAGCACGTGCGCCCAGAGACCGAGGTCGACCTGGCGCAAGTCGTCCGCCACGTCGCCGACACCCTCGCGCCGCTCGCCGAGGAGATGAGCGTCGATCTCAAGCTCGACGCCGAGGCGCCAGTCATCGTCATCGGCGAGCGCGACGAGCTGGTGCGCGTCGCGGAGAACCTGATCGAGAACGCCATCAAATACGGCGCCCAGGGCGCGGAGGACGCGAAGGCCAGCGTCGAGATAACGGTCGCGCGCAAGGGAAAGGATGGGGTGCTGGTCGTGCGCGACCACGGCAAGGGCATTGCATCCGAGCACCTGCCTCGCTTGACTGAACGTTTCTATCGCATTGATCCCGGCCAGAGCCGCGCCAAGAACGGCACCGGTTTGGGTTTGGCGATCGTCAAACATATCCTCGCCCGCCATCGCGGGCGACTGGCGATCTCGAGCCGGCTTGGCGAAGGTTCCACGTTTACAGCGTTCGCACCGCTCGCGGCTTCTGAGACCCCCGGCGAAGGTCGGCTTGCAAAAAGCTGATATCATTCAATTGATAGCGCTGTAATCAAACTGTCTTGTTAATGTCATATGAGACACGCGACGGCGGCCTATAAGGCCGTCGGCCGCAGCGCCAGGCCGTACGGTCGGCGTAGCGAGCCAGGCAACTTTACGAGGCTTGCATGTTTGTTAGGACCCTCCTCAGCGCCACGGTCGTCGCGGCGAGCGTAATTTGCGCCGCGGCCGCGGACATCTCCGGCGCGGGGGCCACGTTCCCGTTTCCGATCTACGCCAAATGGGCGGACACCTATAAGAAGGACACGGGCAACGGCCTGAACTATCAGTCGATCGGCTCCGGCGCCGGCATCAAGCAGATCAAGGCGAAGACCGTCACCTTCGGCGCCACCGACGCGCCGCTGAAGGCCAAGGATCTCGAAGAGGCGGGCCTTGCCCAGTTCCCAATGGTGATGGGCGGCATCGTTCCCGTCGTTCACCTTACCGGGGTCGCCTCGGACGGCCTTACCCTCGACGGTAAGACGCTGGCCGACATCTATCTCGGCAAGATCAAGACCTGGAACGATCCCGCAATCGCCAAGCTGAACCCTGACGCGAAGCTGCCCGCGACGCCCATCGCCGTCATTCACCGCGCTGACGGCTCGGGAACGACCTTCAACTTCACCGACTATCTGTCGAAAGCGTCGCCGGATTGGAAAGACAAGGTTGGCGAGGCGACAGCGGTTGATTGGCCGACAGGCATCGGCGCCAAGGGTAACGATGGCGTCGCCAACAACGTCGCCGGCACGGAGGGCGCGATCGGCTACGTCGAATACGCCTACGCCAAGCAGAACAAGCTGGCTTGGGCCGATATGATCAACAAGGACGGCAAGAAAGTCGCCCCGACGGTTGACGCCTTCCAGGCCGCCGCCGCGAATGCCGATTGGGCCAACGCCAAGGGCTTTTATCTGATCCTGTCCGACCAGCCCGGCGAAAAGTCGTGGCCGATGACCGCCGCGACCTTCATCCTCATGTACAAGAAGCCGACGGACGTCGCGGCCTCCAACGAAGCGTTGAAATTCTTCGGTTGGGCTTTTGACAAGGGCGCGGATGAAGCCAAGGCGCTCGACTACATTCCGATGCCCGACAAGGTCGTCGCGATGGTCAAGGATACCTGGGCCAAGGACATCGCGCAGAAGTAATCGCGCTCCCTGGGACCGCGCGCGTCTCGCGCGCTCTTTGCTCGTCCAACCCAAAGAGCGGGCGGGACGCCCGCGGTCCCAAGTGCTCTCTCAAGAAAGGACGTCATGAGTTCGACGACGCTTGAAACGTCCTCGGCCGCGCGAGCGGCGGTGTTCGACCGCGCGAGCGCTCTCGGCCGACACAAGGCTGCCGAACTCCACATTCCGCTGGTTGACGCTTATCGCCGCACTGATTGTGCTCGTGCTTCTGCTCGGCGTTGCGATCTCGTTGTTCATCGGCGCGTGGCCCGCGTTCCGCGAATTCGGCTTCGGCTTCCTGACCAGCGATGCGTGGAGTCCGCCGCGCGACAAATACGGCGCCGCCGCGGCGATCTACGGCACGCTCGTCACCTCGGCGATCGCCATGCTGATCGGTGTGCCCGTCGGCCTTGGCGTCGCGGTGTTCCTGACCGAACTCTGCCCGCCGATGCTGCGGCGCCCGTCGGCATCGCCATCGAGTTGCTCGCTGGCATTCCCTCCATCATCTACGGTATCTGGGGCGTCTACTACTTCCGCCCGTTCATGCAGGGCTATCTGCAACCCTTCCTGATTGACACACTTGGCAACGTGCCTTTGATTGGCGCGCTGTTCGCCGGTCCGCCGCTCGGCTACGGCCTGTTGACCGCCGGCCTCGTGCTCGCGGTAATGATCCTGCCGTTCGTGACGGCGATCGCGCGCGACGTATTTGAAACCGTACCGCCCGTGTTGAAGGAGGCGGCCTACGGCGTCGGCGCCACGACGTTCGAGGTCGTCGGCAATATCGTGCTGCCCTACACACGCGTCGGGGTGATCGGGGGCGTGATGCTGGCCCTGGGGCGCGCGCTCGGCGAGACGATGGCCGTCACCTTCGTCATCGGCAACGCGCCGCACATCCAAAGCTCGATCCTCGCGCAGGGCACGACCATCTCGGCGATGATCGCCAACTCCTTCGCCGACGCCGACCCGGGCTTGGCCACCTCTTCGCTGCTCGCGCTCGGCTTCATACTGTTCGTCATCACCTTCTTCGTGCTCGCGGCGGCGCGGTTGATGCTGGCCCGGCTGGCGCGGAAGGAGGCCCGCTGATGGCCAACGCACTCTATGCCGGCCGTAGACGAAACAACGTTATCTGGGCGGCGCTCTGTTACGCGGCCACAGGCTTCGGCCTGATGTGGCTCGCGCTCATTCTCGGCGCGCTGCTCTGGAACGGCCTCGGAGGCCTGTCGCTCGATGTGTTCACCAAGATGACCGCGCCGCCCGGTGTGGTTGGCGGCTTGCTCAACTCGATTGTAGGCAGTCTGATCCAGACGGCGATCGGCCTGCTGTTCGCCGCGCCGATCGGCATTCTCGCCGGAACCTATCTAGCCGAATACGGCCGCCATTCAAAACTCTCGACAGTGATCCGCTTCATCAACGACATTCTGCTGAGCGCGCCGTCGATTGTCGTCGGCCTGTTCGTTTATCAGTTTTGCGTCGTGCCATTCGGCCATTTCTCCGGACTCGCCGGCGGCGTCGCGCTGGCGGTGATCGCCGCACCCATCATTGTGCGAACAACCGAGGACATGCTGGGCCTCGTGCCCAACACGCTGCGTGAAGCGGCCTCTGCGCTCGGCATGCCGAGATCGCTGGTCATCCGCAATGTCGCGTATCGCACGGTGATGAGCGGGCTCGTTACCGGCGTGCTATTGGCGATTGCGCGCATGACCGGCGAGACGGCGCCGCTGATCTTCACCGCGCTCGGCAGTTCGCTGTTCACTGTCGATGTGAGCCAGCCGATGTCGAGCCTGCCGCTGATCATCTACGAATTCGCGCGCAGTCCTTACGCCGAGCAACAGAAGCTTGCCTGGACAGGCGCGCTGATCGTCACGGCAGCGGTCTTGACCCTCAGCATCGTCGCGCGCCTGCTTTCCGCCCCGAAGCGCGGCGGACATTAAAATGCGAGCTGGACAAGCGCCGGATGTAGTCGCGGTCGCTGACCGCGGTCGCCGTGTGAGCGTTCCTATCCAGCAGAGTTTCGATCACGGCGCGGCTGCGGTCAACGACCGCGGCTACAAAGCGCCCGAGTTACCAAGTTCGGAGTCAACCATGGATGCCGCGACGTCGAAGGCCGAGGTCGAAACCAGCCCTGCGCTGCGCGAAAAGGTCGTCGTCAAGAACCTCGACTTCTATTACAGCCCCAATGGCCCGAAAGCGCTGAAATCGGTGTCGCTCGCGCTGCGGCTCGGCAAGGTGACAGCCTTCATCGGCCCTTCAGGTTGCGGCAAGTCGACGCTGCTGCGCGTGCTCAACCGGATGTACGATCTCTATCCCGGCCAACGCGCCGAGGGCGAAGTCCTGATGGATGGCGAGGATCTGCTCGCGCCGGATCTCGATCTCAATCTGCTACGCTCGCGCGTCGGCATGGTGTTCCAGAAGCCGACGCCGTTCCCGATGTCGATCTACGACAACATCGCTTTCGGCATCCGCCTCTACGAGAAGCTGCCGAAGTCCGAGATGGACGGGCGCGTCGAGACCTCGTTGAAGCGGGCGGCGTTGTGGAATGAGGTCAAGGACAAGCTGCAATCCAGCGGTCTTGGCCTTTCCGGCGGCCAGCAGCAGCGTCTTTGCATCGCCCGCACGGTCGCGATCCAACCCGAGGTGATCCTGTTCGACGAGCCCTGCTCGGCGCTCGATCCGATCTCGACCGCCAAGATCGAAGAGATGATCGACGAACTGTCCGAGGACTACACGATCGCGATCGTCACCCATTCGATGCAGCAGGCCGCGCGCGTCTCGAACTTCACCGCTTTCATGTATCTCGGCGAGATGATCGAATTCGGCGACACCAAGAAGGTGTTCACCTCGCCGACCGACAAACGCACCCAGGACTATATCACCGGCCGGTTCGGCTGAAGGAGCCCGTTTCATGGCGGACCATACACAGAAAGCTTATGACAAGGAGCTCGAGCTGCTCGAGCGCCGGATCGCCGAAATGGGCGGGATCGCCGAGAAAATGGTGATCGAGGCGATGGACGCGCTGAGCAGCTCCGACGTCACGCTGGCCCAGAAAGTGATCGCCTGCGACGACCGGCTCGACACCCTGCAACGGGAGATCGAGGAAACGGCGGTTCTCACCATCGCCCGGCGCCAGCCGATGGCGGTGGATCTGCGCGAGATCATCAGCGCCATCCGCGTCGCCGGCGACCTCGAGCGGGTCGGCGATCTCGCCAAGAACATTGCCAAACGTTCGCTGAAGATCGGCGGCGAGCCGCGCTCGCAACGCGAGATCGTCGGCCTCAAACATATGAATGATGTCGCGACCGAATTGCTGAAGGATGTGCTCGACGCATTCGCCCAACGCGATGTCGAGCGTGCGCGCGCGGTCTGGGAGCGCGACGCGGAGCTCGATGCGCTGGAGGACAGCGTGTTCCGCGATCTGCTGACGCACATGATGGAAGACCCGCGCAACATCACTTATTGCGCGCATCTGCTGTTTTGCTCGAAGAACGTCGAGCGCATCGGCGACCACGCCACCAACATCGCCGAGACGGTGTTTTATCTGGCCACCGGCGAGACGCTTCCGGCCGATCGCCCAAAGGGGCCGGCCTGACACAGGAGCCGTGGCGTGAACGAAATCCGCCGAGAGACTCGCGCTGGCGCCTCAAAGCTTCCGCGCATCCTCGTCGTAGAGGATGAAGCCGACTTGGCGCTACTGTTGACCTACAATCTGGAGGCTGAGGGCTACCTCGCCGAGAGTGTCGAGCGCGGCGATGAGGCCGAGCTCAGATTGGTTGAGACGCCGCCGGATCTGGTGATCCTCGATTGGATGCTGCCGGGCGTCTCGGGCCTGGAGATCTGCCGGCGCCTGCGCGCGCGCGAAACGACGCGCACGCTGCCTGTCATCATGTTGACCGCGCGCGGCGAGGAAGCCGAGCGCGTGCGCGGCCTCTCTGTCGGCGCCGACGATTATGTCGTCAAACCCTTCTCGGTGCCGGAGCTGATGGCGCGCGTACGCGCGCTGTTGCGCCGCAGCCGCCCGGAGCGCATTGCCGAGCGACTGGTTGCCGGTGATCTCGACCTCGATCGCGAGACGCGCCGCGTCCGCCGCGGCGCGCGCGACCTGCATCTGGGACCAACCGAGTTTCGCCTGCTCGAATATTTGCTGGAGCGTCCGGGCCGCGTGTTCTCGCGCGCGCAATTGCTGGACGGCGTTTGGGGGCAATCCGTAGAGATCGACGAGCGAACGGTGGACGTGCACGTCGGCCGCCTGCGCAAGGCGCTGTCGCGCGGCCGCGAGCGCGATCCGATCCGTACGGTGCGCGGCGCGGGGTATTCGTTTGATGAGACATATGGGAAGATGTAGCCGAGGTCGTTGACCTCAGCCGGCCGCGGTCGGCGACCACGTCTACATCGTGTATCAGCAACGCATCGTCATTGTGAGCGAAGCGAAGCAATCCACGTTCGGCGACGCGTGGTTGAGGCCGTTTCGCCGAGGGCTCGGCGGATAGGCCGACGCCGAGCCTGCGCCCTGTGGCTGGATTGCTTCGCTTCGCTCGCAATGACGGCCGGGCATGGTCGCACAATGTTCCAGACTAGAGGTCTCACCGCAACCGCACCGCCAAACTCTGCGTTGCTCGACCAATCAGCCCCTGCTCATCATAAAGCGCGGATTCCGCAAGCCCGCAGCTGTTGCCGCCGAAAAAACTCTCGGCGTCGAGACAAATCCATTCGCCCAATGGACGTCGAAACAGATTGATTGTCAGATCGCAGTTGACGAAGATGTATTTGCTGAAATCGAGTGACGCGCTAACGCCATTCCCGGAGTCGGCTGCTACAGCGACGCGCTGATACGGGCTCGGCGTTTCGTCGCGCACCAGCGGATAGTTGAGCCGGAACCAAACAGCGCTCGGCCCCCTGAAGTAGTCGCCCGCCGCCACCCGGTTCTCTACAAGATCTCTGTACCCGAACTCAGCCACAAAACCCATTTTGGCGGGCGCGGATTGCTCCGGCGGCTTCGGTGCGAAAGGCAGCGGATGACCCGGAGTGTTCTCCGGCACAGGCAGTTCTTGCTCGCGCTGCGCTAGCGCCGTGAAGCGCGCGATCTCCTTGCCCTCGACGGTGAGCACGCCCGAGAAATGCCCAGCGCCGCGACCGAGATAATCAGGGTTGACCGCGATGCGACAATCGCCGACCGGCGCCGGCCGCAGTAGATTGACGGTAAGCCGCGCGATATGGGTCAATCCTTGCGGCGCCGCGGCCTGCTCGACCGCCCGACAGATCAGCGCCGACGGCGGCCCCGCATGCTGATGCTCGGGGCTCCAGGGACCAACCGTCAGCGCGCTGGCGCGAAAGGCGCCGTCGGCGAGCGCTTCATAGGCGGCGTCCATGCGATGTCTCCCGGCCAGTAAACCTGCTCCGTGCAGATTAGCAGATCGCAGAAGCCAAAATCGATTGCACATATTCACGTTAAGGAATACTATTCCCTCATGGCTTGGATCGTCGAGTACACCGACGAGTTCGGAACCTGGTGGGAAACCCTGTTGGAGGCCGATCAGGCTAGCGTCGACGCTCACGTGCGTAAGGTGGAGGAGCGAGGGCCGCAATTGCCGTTTCCGTATTCGAGCGGAGTCAGCGGATCGCGGCACGGGCAAATGCGCGAGTTGAGGATTCAGAGCAAGGGCGCGCCTCTGCGGGTGTTCTACGCTTTCGACCCGCGCCGGACCGCGATTTTGCTGATCGGCGGCGACGAGACAGGCGACAAGCGCTTCTACGAGCGGATGATCCCCCTCGCTGACCAACTCTACGACGAACACTTGGTTGAATTGGATAAGGAGAGCGACCATGGCCGGTAGGCATTCTTTTGCGGAGCTTCGAGCGAAGATGAGCCCGGCGGGGCGTGCGGCGGCTGAAGCCGAAGCGCGCCGCCTTGGGGAGGCGATGGATCTTGCCGAAGTGCGGCGCGCTCTGAAACTCTCGCAACAAGAGTTGGGGCAGACTCTGAACATCAACCAAGGTTCAGTCGCCAAGCTCGAAAAGCGCGCAGATATGTACGTAAGCACCCTTCGCCGCTTCATCGAAGCCATGGGCGGCGAACTTGAAATCGTCGCCCGCTTCGCCGACCACACGGTCAAGATACGGAATTTCTCGGACTTGTCGGAAAGAGTTCTGAGCAAACTCGCCAAGTTGCCGATTGTATTTTGTGCCAGGCAAAACGCGGGCGCGGTCGAAAGACGCCCACTGGTCTTGGAGCGCGTGTTTCGAACGAGGAGGAACCTCATGAATGCCGGACACTGGATTGGCCTCGCCATGTCGCTGATCGCGGGTCATGCTTTCGCCGCCTCGTCTTTGCTACCGTCCACCTCCGCCACAACCACCTATCATCGCGCCGACGTCGATGGCGTCGGCATGTTCTATCGCGAGGCGGGCCCCAAGGACGCGCCAACCATCGTGCTGCTGCATGGCTTCCCCTCCTCGTCGCGACAATATGAAACTCTGATTCCGTTGCTAGCGACGCGCTATCATCTGATCGCGCCGGATTACCCCGGCTTTGGCCAGAGCGACGCGCCGCCACCGTCGCTTTACACCTACACGTTCGATCATCTGGCCGAGACAACCAACAAGCTGCTCGAACAGCTCGGGGTCATCAGCTACAGCCTGTATTTGCAGGATTACGGCGCGCCGGTCGGCTTTCGCATCATCCTGGCCCATCCCGATCGGCTGCAGGCGCTGATCATCCAGAATGGCAACGCCTACGAAGAGGGTCTTGGCGCGAAGTGGAAGAGCGTCGCCGAGTACTGGAGCGATCCGAAGGCGCATCCGGACGTTCCCGCGCTGTTCACTTCGTTGTGGGCCGCCGAGGTTCGCCACGACGGCGGCAGCCCGCATCCCGAGCGCTACAACCCTGAAGCCTGGATCGAGGAACACGAGTTCCTCTCCCGCCGCGGCCAGCAGGAGATTCAAGAAGCGCTGCTCTACGACTACCGCACCAACGTCGCGTCTTATCCCGCTTGGCAGGCTTGGCTGAGGCAGCACAAACCACCGACGCTGGTCGTCTGGGGCCGCTATGACAGCTCATTCATCGCGCCCGGCGCGGAAGCCTACAGACGCGACCTGCCCGACGCCGAAATCCATCTGCTTGATGCGGGCCATTTCGCGCTGGATGAGAAGGTCGATGAGATCGCGGCGCTGATGTTGGATTTCTTAGGGAAACATGTGCCGTAGGGGCCGGTTGCAGTTGGAGCGGCGGCCTCCAGGTCGCGCGCTCCTACGACTGTCCCTGGTGATGGCCAGAGGGACACGGAATGCCAACTATCGCCTTGAAAAATCGCCGCAGCGCGCCTGTCCCTGCGCCGCTTACCCACATCCCCGCCGCCTGCTGTAAAGCCCAAGTTTCCCTCGTCCCCCGTCGGTGCTAACCAGAAGGCGAACCCTGGGACAGCTCATGCACATCCCCGATTTCACAAAGATACCCTTCGCCTCCGTCGGCTCACCGGCCCCCGCGCCGACCGAACCTTGGCTCACCCCCGAGGGCATCGCGGTCAAATCGTTCTACGAGCCCGACGATTTGCAGGGGCTCGACCATCTCGACACCTGGCCGGGCCTGCCGCCCTATGTCCGCGGCCCCTACCCAACCATGTACGTCAACCAACCTTGGACAGTCAGGCAATACGCCGGCTTCTCGACAGCGGAAGAGTCCAACGCCTTCTATCGCGCCAATCTCGCCGGCGGTCAGAAAGGCCTTTCCGTCGCTTTCGATCTGGCCACCCATCGCGGCTACGATTCCGATCATCCGCGCGTCGCCGGCGACGTCGGCATGGCGGGCGTCGCCATCGACTCCATCTACGACATGCGCACCCTGTTCTCGGGCATCCCGCTCGACGCGATGAGCGTGTCGATGACGATGAACGGCGCCGTGCTGCCCGTGCTCGCGCTCTTCATTGTCGCCGCGGAAGAGCAGGGCGTGCCGATGGCCGCGCTTTCTGGGACCATTCAGAACGACATCCTCAAAGAGTTCATGGTCCGCAACACCTACATCTATCCGCCGACGGCTTCGATGCGGATCGTCGCCGACATCTTCGCCTTCACGGCGAAGCATATGCCGAAATTCAACTCGATCTCGATCTCCGGCTATCATATGCAAGAAGCCGGCGCGACGCAGGATCTGGAGCTCGCCTACACGCTCGCCGACGGCGTCGAATATATCCGCGCCGGCATCGCCGCGGGCATGACGGTCGATCAGTTCGCGCCCAGGCTTTCGTTCTTCTGGGCGATCGGCATGAACTTTTTCATGGAGGTCGCCAAGCTTCGCGCGGCGCGGTTGCTGTGGGCGAACCTCGTGCAGGGTTTTGGTCCGAAGTCGGTGAAGTCGCTGCCTTTGCGCACGCACTCGCAGACTTCCGGTTGGTCGCTTACCGCGCAAGACCCGTTCAACAACATCGTGCGCACGCAGATCGAGGCAATGGCGGCCACCCAAGGCCACACCCAATCGCTGCACACCAACGCGCTCGACGAAGCGCTGGCGCTGCCGACGCCGTTCTCCGCGCGCATCGCCCGCAACACCCAGCTGTTCCTCATCGAGGAGAGCGGCGTCAATCGCGTCATCGATCCCTGGGGCGGCTCCTACTATGTGGAGCGGTTGACAGCTGATCTCGCTGCGCGGGCGCGTACGCATATTGAGGAGATCGAGACGCTCGGCGGCATGGCCAAGGCGATCGAGCAAGGGCTGCCAAAACTTCGCATCGAAGAGGCCGCCGCCCGGACTCAGGCGCGCATCGATTCCGGCCAGCAGCCGGTGATTGGCGTCAATCTGTTCCCGCCGATGGTTGAGCGCGAACTCAACGTGTTGAAGGTTGACGCAGCGAGCGTGCGGTTGAAGCAGATCGAGAAGTTGCAACGCCTTCGCGCCGAGCGCGACGAGGCCAAGACACAGGCGGCGCTTCACGCTTTGACGGAGGGCGCGCGCGGGCAGGCCAATCTGTTGCAGCTATCCGTCGAAGCGGCGCGCGCCAAGGCGACGGTCGGCGAAATCTCCTACGCGATGGAGAAGGTGTTTGGTCGGCACGTCGCAGAATCGAAGTCGATTTCGGGCGTCTACCTCGCCGCCTCCGGCCCGGCCGCGGACGCCAACATGCGCGTGATCGAGCTGACCCGCGCCTTCACCGAGAACGAGGGCCGCCGTCCGCGCATCCTGGTCGCGAAAATGGGGCAGGACGGTCACGATCGCGGCCAGAAGATCATCGCCTCCGCCTTCGCTGATCTCGGCTTTGAAGTGGAAATTGGCCCGCTTTTCGCGACGCCTGAAGAGGTCGCGGCGCTCGCCAAGCGAGGTGATGCGCATATCGTCGGCGTCTCGTCGCTGGCCGCCGGTCATCTGGCGCTGGCGCCGGCGTTGAAGCGCGCGTTGAAGGAGATCGGCTTGGGCGAGACGATGATCGTTGTTGGCGGCGTCATCCCCGAGCAGGATTTTAAGCCGCTGCGCGAAGCTGGCGTCGACGCGATCTTTCCACCCGGCACCGTGATCCCGGAAGCGGCGATCAATCTTATGGAGCAACTCAACCAACGCATGGGATACGCGCAGCGCGCGACGTGAGCTCGGCGGCCAGCCCATGTAGCCGCGGTCGCTGACCGCGGTCTTCGTGTGATCGTCCTTTTCCGGCGAGCATTCGATCACGGCGCCGCCGCGGTCAGCGACCGCGGCTACAAAGCGCCGGCGCCATCTACCGCGATCACCTCGCGGCTCGTTATTGTTTCGTTTTGCGATCGCCCGTCCCTGACGCTGCATCACGCAAACGTATGCGCGACACGGCGCGCTCGCTCCTGCAGTCATGACATCGAACAGGCAAATGACTTGCCATGTCGACGCTCATTCTGCCTCGGCGCTTTTGTCACATCTCGGGACAAAATACGGCTTACGTAATCGGCCTTCGTATTGCGCCGCCGCCGCCGATGAGGCGAGCGGGGCGATTGGTAAGTGGACAATCTGGAACAGATCGTCGATCGGGCGATCGACTACACAAATCTTATCTTGAGACGAATGCCGAGCTACAGAGACGCCGCCGTTGCGGGCTTGCGCACGCTTCGCGCCTCATTGGCGGCGAAAAGCCCCGACAATCCAGCGCTTCGCAATCTCGACGCCTATCTGGAGACCTTGCGGAACCCACGGTCCGGCGAACTCGGATGTTGAGGCGCCCACTTACCTCTCGCTGGGGCCTGCTATAAGGTCGGCCGATGAACGCCGCAAAGTCGACGGCGAGAGGGCTAGAAAATCATGGCGGGGCCGGGAAACGGACGCACGATCCGTAAGCGCAAGTTCAAGTCGCGCAGCGGGGAGGAACTGGCCTTCACCGAACTCGGCTTCGGCGCCGCGCCGCTCGGCAACCTCTATCGTCCCCTGACAGAGCGGGATGCCCGCGCGACGCTCGACACCGCTTGGACGGAGGGTTGCCGCTACTACGACACCGCGCCGCTCTACGGTCTTGGCCTGTCGGAGACGCGCCTTAATAGCTTCCTCCGCGCCAAGCCGCGCGACGGCTATCTGTTGTCAACCAAAGTCGGGCGCCTGCTGCGCGTCTGCCCGCCGGCGGAACGGACGCGGCCGAACGCCTTTTTTGAGACGCCGTCGCGGCAGGAGGTGTTCGACTATTCGCGCGACGGCGTGTTGCGCTCGATCGAATTTTCGCTCGAGCGGCTCGGGATCGATCATATCGATATTGTCTACGCCCATGACGTCGATGTGTTCACCCACGGCAGCGCCGCCGCCGCGGATACGCGCATCCGCGAGTTCATGAGCGGCGGCTACAAGGCGTTGGTTGAACTACGCGAGCAAAAGACGATCAAGGCGATCGGGGCCGGGATCAACGAATGGGACATCGCCGAGCGGCTGGCGCGCGAGGGCGACTTCGATCTGTTTCTGCTCGCGGGCCGCTACACCTTGCTGGAGCAGGAGGCGTTGACCAGTTTTCTCCCGCTGTGCGTGGAGAAGCAGATTGGCGTCGTGATCGGCGGTCCGTACAATTCCGGCATCCTCGCCACGGGCGCGAAGCCCGGCGCCTATTACAACTATGCCCCGCCGCCGCCGAACATTGTCGAGCGCGTGCGCAATATCGAGGCGGTGTGCAAGGCGCATAACGTGAAGCTGCCGGCGGCGGCGCTGCGTTTTCCACTGAGCCACCCCGCGATTGTCAGCGTCATCCCCGGCGGCCAGAAGGCGAACGAGGTGCGTCGCAACGCGGAAATTCTGCAAACCAAGATCCCCGCCGGACTGTGGCGCGACTTGAAATCGATGGGCTTGCTGCGCGCCGACGCGCCGACGCCGCGATAGGATGCTGACATGCTGAAAAATCTGGATCCAGTTCTCAACGCCGATCTTCTGCACGCCCTGCGGCAAATGGGTCACGGTGACGAAATCGTCATCGTCGACGCCAACTACCCCGCCCATTCCGCCGGCCCGCGCGTCGTCCGTCTCGACGGCGTTAACGCGACGCAGGCGCTCGACGCGATCCTGAGCGTCATGCCGCTCGATGACTTCGTTCCCGAGGCGGCCTGGCGGATGCAGGTCGTCGGCGCACCCAACGAGGAACAGCCGATCTTCGCGGAGTTTCGGGAGGTTATCGCCCGCCGCGAGGGCGCCAAATTCCAGCTCGCTTCGCTCGAACGCTTCGCTTTCTACGCGAAAGCCGCAAAAACTTTTGCGGTCGTGTCGACGTCGGAGCGTCGCCTTTATGGAAATATTATTCTTAAAATGGGAGTCATCAGACCTGAGTGAATGGGACGCCGACGGACGCCCGCCCGATGTTGCGATTTGGACGCAATGTTAGGGAATGTGTCTCTCGGCCTTGAGCGCAGCGACCGCTAAGGTTAATTTGCGCCGTTCTCCAGGGGGTTTCGTTGATCGTAATTACGGGGATGCGAGCGGAAGCGAAGATCGCATCTGCGCCGGGCGTCAGGGTTTTTGCGTGCGGCGGCAATGTAGGTTTGCGCGCGACCGCGATTCGGCATGCGGTATTCGCAGGCGCTCCCGCCATCATCAGTTTCGGCATCGCCGGCGGCCTGCTGCCGCACTTGCGGCCCGGAAGCTGGATCGTCGCGACCGGCGTGTCCGCCAATGAGCAGCGGATCGAGACCGACCGCGACTGGTCGGCGCGGCTGGCGGAGCGGTTGCCGCTGGCCGAAGTCGGCGACATCGTCAGCGTGCCCGATCCGGTGCGCCGCCCGCACCAGAAGCGGCACATGCAGGCGACCACCGGGGCCTGCGCGGTGGACATGGAATCCTTCCAGGCGGGCGCGCTGGCCCGCGAACTCGGCGTGCCCTTCGCCGCCGTGCGCGTCGTCGCCGATCCCCTGGATCGCGAACTTCCCCCCGCCGCGCATTCCAGCTTGCAGGCGGACGGATCGGTCGCCTTGGCGGCCGTCGCCGAGTTGCTCGCCCGCGATCCCAGCCAGGTTTTCTCGCTGGCCAGGGTGACGCTCGACGCTTTCGTCGCCTTCCGCGCCCTGTTGAGCGGGCGGGAGAAGCTCGGCCCGCGCTTCGCCTCGCTCGACTGCCCGACCGTGGTTCGAGGACCGGCGCGCGCCGCCTCCGATCCGGGCCGGGCGCCGGCCCTGCCGCAGGTCGCGTGATCTCGGACGAGCCTCAGCGCATCGCCGAGGCCTGCGCCGCGGCGATGTGGGCGGACGACCGAGCCTCGCAGGGGCTTGGCATGCGGATCGTCGAGGTCGGCCCCGGCGAGGCGCGCCTCGCCATGGAAATCCTGCCCACGATGGCGAACGGCCACGGCATGTGCCACGGCGGCTTCGTCTTCACCCTCGCCGATTCCGCCTTCGCCTTCGCCTGCAACAGCCGCAACCAGAAAATGGTGGCGCAGCAAGGCGCCATCAGCTTCATCGCGCCGGCAAAAGTCGGCGACACGTTGACGGCGCATGCGCGCGAGGTGCACCTGCGCGGTCGCGGCGGCATCTACGACGTCTCGGTGACCAACCAGGCCGGCGAGCTGATCGCCGAATTTCGCGGCCATTGCCGCGCGATTCAGGGTACGCTGCTGCCCTGAAGCCAGGGAGGGAAACGATGGAGGATCTCGCGCCGCGTCCCGGCGACCTCGAGCCTATCGAAACCGCCTCGCGCGACGAACTCGCCGCCCTGCAGCTCGAGCGCCTCAAATGGTCGCTCGCCCACGCCTACGCCAACTCCCCGTTCTACAAACAAAAGTTCGACGCCGCCGGCGTGCATCCCTCCGATCTGCACACCCTCGCCGACCTCGCCAAATTCCCGTTCACGGTGAAGAGCGACCTGCGCGACGCCTACCCGTTCGGCATGTTCGCCGCCCCGCGCGAAAAGATCGTCCGCATCCACGGCTCCTCCGGCACCACCGGCAAGCCGACGATCGTCGGCTACACGCAAGCGCGACATCGACACTTGGGCCGACCTGATGGCCCGCTCGATCCGCGCCTCCGGCGGCCGGCGCGGCGACATCGTGCACGTCGCCTACGGCTACGGCCTGTTCACCGGCGGCCTCGGCGCGCACTACGGCGCGGAACGGCTCGGCTGCACCGTCGTGCCCTTCTCCGGCGGCATGACCGAGCGGCAGGTGCGCATGATCGTGGATTTGCAGCCCCGCGTCATCATGGTGACGCCCTCCTACATGCTGTCGATCCTCGACGAGTTCCGCCGCCAGGGCATCGATCCCCGCAAGACCTCTCTGGCGGTCGGCATTTTCGGGGCCGAGCCGTGGACCAACGCGATGCGCGCGGAGATCGAGCAGGCTTTCGATATGCACGCGGTCGACATCTACGGGCTCTCCGAGATCATGGGGCCGGGCGTCGCCAACGAATGCGTGGAGACCAAGGACGGGCTGCATATCTGGGAGGATCATTTCTATCCCGAGATCATCGACCCCGAGACCGGGCGCGTGCTGCCTGACGGGGAACAGGGCGAGCTCGTGTTCACGACGCTGACCAAGGAAGGCCTGCCGATGATCCGCTACCGCACCCGCGATCTGACGCGGCTGCTGCCGGGCACGGCGCGGACGATGCGGCGGATGGAGAAGATCACCGGCCGCTCCGACGACATGATGATCCTGCGCGGCGTGAACGTGTTCCCGACGCAGATCGAGGAGCAGGTGCTGCGGGTGAAGGGGCTGAGCCCGCATTTCGAGATCGAGCTGACGCGGGAAGGCAGGCTCGACGAGATGACGGTGCGGGTGGAGGCGGCGCGGGGCGGACGCGTGCGACGGGAGGCGGCGGCGCGGGAGCTGGTGATCACATCAAGAACGTGGTCGGGGTCTCGGCGACGGTGAGGGTCTGCGACCCCGGGGCGCTGCCCCGCTCGGAGGGCAAGGCGAAGCGGGTGATCGACAAGCGGCCGAAGGGGTGAGGGTCGGCGTGTGCAGGGATAGGCCGGGGGAGTTTTTCTTCAGCGGCTTAACTGGTCTTTGGTGTCCTCTTGTAACCGCCAAGCCGAGGCCCTTTCTGGGACCGCGGGCTTCCAGCCCGCCCTTTGCGGCGGGGGCTCGTTGTTCGTCCGGCCATGACGGAAAGAGAGAGTTGAAGGCTGGCGTGAAGAGGCCATCGAGACGGCGGACCCAACGTGAAATCCGTGGTTTTCAATGAGCAATTGACGCCTAACGTCGGCTTTTACGGCGATTCGAGCTCCGGTTGGCCAGGTTTTGCTGTGAAAAATACGTCGCAGGCGCATATTTCATGTTATATATCAATGTGTTGCGTATGAAAACGCGTCGCCACCCCGGGGGAGGGGACCAAACTCGTCCATGAACGTTTCGAAGGTTCGCGCCCGACTTCTCGGAAGCCAGCGCGAGTGGCGCGCTGCCTGGGATGGGTTTTTTCTGATCGCGCGAATTTACCGTGGACGCGCCGTTCTGCAAATCTCGGTAAAGTTGCAAAGCGTATGTTGTTATCGGCAACAGAATAGCACCCGCATTCAATCACGTTATTTGAAGTATTTTAGCGTTCTGCCGATACGCAGTCAAGAAAAACGCCAAAAATTGTTGTTTCGTTAAAGGGGTGGGACGAGCCGCTAGCGGATTTACGGGGATTTACGGGGACATGATACCCATTACACTATTTTGAGTTGCATGCTAGCGCGTACTGAACCATGCATGGTGTTTATTGTGCAATCGGTATCATGTCCCCGTAAATCCTCAATCGGTATCATGTCCCCTGTAAATCATCTCCATCACAAGGCTCCTTTCCAAAAGCCTTGTCACCGAAATTCTGGTGTCTCACTTTAGGGGTGCACTCCACGGGCCTGTCACCGTACTCGTACTCCGCTGCGGCAATGGCCGGATTTACGGGATTTACGGGGACATGATACCCATTACACTATTTTGAGTTGCTAGCGCGTACTGAACCATGCATGGTGTTTATTGTGCAATCGGTATCATGTCCCCGTAAATCCAACCCTTACGACAACGCCAAGGCCGAAAGCTTCATGAAGACGCTGAAAACCGAGGAGGTGAACGGGAAAGCCTACAGGAAACCTCGAGGACGCCCGCGAACAGATCGGCGCCTTCATCGAAACCGTCTACAACACAAAGCGCCTTCACTCGGCGCTCGGATATAAACCTCCGGTTGAGTTCGAGGAAGATCTCCGCCGACCAGGACAGCGTCAGCGCAATGAACAGGACGCTTTGTCACCGAATTAGCGTGTCTCAGCCAAGGGGTGCAGTCCAGTGGGCTGCCCCTGGATATCGACGCATCGATACCGGAGCGGGCTGATCTAATCCTGCGGCGGGCGACCAAGAGCCGGCTTGAGCCGCGCCTTTATCATCTCGCTTGGCAGTCCTGCGGAAATGGGCGCAAGCCCTACCTGATCAACCTGTAACGTGCTAGCTTTATTTAGATCGTTGATATATATATAGAATATGCCTCCGCACTAGATGTTGGGGTTAGCGCCGGGTAAACTCGAACGGCAATTTTGAATTCGCCTCTATTCGGCTACCCTCGTTCTCGGGAGGGAGCGAGAATGGCCGCAGAGGAGCCACCGAATTTGGAAGCGACGCTGAAGGCTCTCGGCATGAGCGCGTCGGGGATCGACAGAATAAAGTTTGGAAACGGCGTGGTTGGCAAAATGGCGACGCTTCAGATGGTCCTTTATGTCGTTTGCTTTTCCGCCATTGTCGCGGGCGGATTTTATGAGCAACTCGTGGCTAATCGGTGCGGCGCTCGTAATTGGCATTTGCAGTTTTCTATACAGTTCCCTCGCTAGCATGTGGTTTGCCTCAAAAAACCCCGGCGTCGCGTTGCTAGAGGGTACAGAACTCATAACGTTCCGACAGATCGAAATGGCGATGCGAGGGACGCAGATCCCCCACTCACAGCCGAATGTTGAGCCCCCATTCTTCTTACCAGAACCCTCTGAAGAGAGGCCTGGCCATGCCTAATCTATATTGCGTAAGCATTCGGTGGGTCAAGACCGCGCTTTCACCTACGTCGATTGAGAACGTTCTTGGTCGACACGAGGATTGGCTAAGGTTCGACGGGTATACTTGGTTGGTGAGCTCCCACCTGAGTGCTCAGGATATTACTAATCAATTGCGCGAAGTGCTTACTGTTGAGGACAATATTCTGATCGTTAAATGTGATGTCTCCGACTATGGAGGGTGGGCGCAGCCCTGGGTCTGGGAATGGATCAACAAGAATTGCCCGGTTCTCGCCCTTTCTGGCTTGGGCCTAACAAGGGAGTGAGCGGATCAGCGGGTTGAGCGCATTGTCGTCTCAGCCGCCGCGCAAATAACCGATCGCGCGCAATCTGCGTTAAGACCTCACTACTTTCAATAACGTGACAATACAAATGATTACAGCAGCTTACATCCAACCTGGCTTCCCGGTAAGCGTGCGGTAAGCGTGGTTTACGGGGGTTTACGGGGACATGATACCCATTGCATAGTTGCGGACGCCTAGGGATTTTGCAATTCAAGGCAACTCAAAGTCCCCACTCGTTGTGCGAGCCGAGCCGGACCAGTTCGAGGGTTTCCGCACCAGGTTTGCGGTAGATCAGGGTTTACGGGGACGTGATACCGATTGCATGTTTCGAGTTGCTTACTCACCGTGGGCTCTTCAAGAGATTAATGGGTGTATTCGGTATCATGTCCCCGTAAAACGTAAAACCGGTATCATGTCCCCGTAAAACCGTAAAACCGGTGGCTATGGAAACGGGACGCGCTGACGATCACCCTTCGTTACAGTTACCGCCCCCGCGCCTTGGCTACCCATGCTACGGTGCATTGGAGCCGGAGGCGCCGTCTTTTTCATTTCTTATGTCGCCAACCTACGCCGCGCCCGCGGTTCGCGACACCAGACCCGGATTTGCGAGGGAGATCTACGAATGGTTTACGGGGACATGATACCCATTACACCATTTTGAGTTGCTAGCGCGTACTGAACCATGCATGGTGTTTATTGTGCAATCATGTCCCCGTAAATCCCGTAAATCGTAAATCCCGTAAATCCCAATTTGAGTTGACATTTTGGTGGTAAATCTGCCACCATCCCTATTTGTGGTTCCGACAAGTCGAGAAATCGCCTGGATCAAAGGCGCACGCAAAGATTTTGCCGAGTTTCCGAGGGCCGCCCAAGACGACCTGCTCGACGCCTTGAGCGTTATTGCCGAGGGCGGTCATCCCTCGATCGCCAAACCACTGCACGGCCTTGGCTCGGGTGTTCTGGAACTGGCGTTGCGACATCGAGGCGGGGCCTTTCGCCTCGTCTACGCCGTGCAGATCGGCGTCGAAATCTGGGTGGTTCACGCCTTTCAGAAGAAATCTAAGAGCGGGATCGCGACGCCAAAGGCCGAAATCGACCTAATCCGTGACCGCATAAAACGCCTGAAGGAGGCGCTGCCATGAGCGACGACGATTTTGAGCTGGTGCGCGGCAGCGGCAACGTGTTCCGCGACTTCAACTACCCCGACGCCGATATCCGCCAAGCCAAGGCTATTCTGGCGGCGGCGATCCTTAAAACGCTCGATGCGCGAGGTTGGACCACCCGCAAGGCCGAGGAAATGACGGGCATCAACCATGCCGATTTCACCCGAATTCGCCGCGTCAATATCGGCCGGTTCAGCATGGAGCGGTTGGCTGCGATCCTCGGCGCTTTGGGGCAGGACGTGGAGTTTTCCGTTCGAATAAAGCCTCGCGATAGCCAGCCGAACGGGTTGACTTCACTGCATCCATGACCGCTACGGCGTCGTCGTAAAAGCTATGGAAAGCCGCCCTCCCAAGGCGTCGGCGGCCTCGCCGAGTTGGTCAAGCTTGGTCCCATAATCGGGATCGAGAAGACGCCGCACTTCCGTCTCGCTTCGCCCGATCCTCTCGCCGAGCGCCACCTTGCTCAGACCGCTCGCGCGCCACGCGGAATAAACGGCGGCCTTGGCGGCAAGTCGCGTCGGCAACGCGACGCGCGGCCCCTCTCTCCTTATGGCCGGGGGCGACAAGTCCATCGCGTCCTTCATGCGACCCCGCACGGCCGCGACGATGGCTTCCCGCATCTCGCGCAAGGCGTCGGCTTCGGTGGCGCCGGCGGCTATCGCCTCGGGCAAATCGTCGCATTGAGATCGCGGCTACAGCGACCGCTGCCCGGTTCCTCGAAAACGTGGCTGTACTGGGGCAGGGGCTCATAGCTTGATTGGACGGGTTGATTGTCGCCAATTTCCAATCGAGATGGCGCCGAGTTCAAAAAGTGCCTAACCACTTGGAACTATCGATTATTTACAAGGTTATCCGTGACGCTCGGGAATACATAAATCACGGACTGGCTATGAATATTCTGTACGGGTTCGATATCGAGCTTGCGCTTCCGCAAGCGATCACCTTGCTCACCGTGATGGATTTGCATCCTTCTCGTCAGGCTGACGTGGTCACGGAGAGCGGCTTGCATGCGTCTCCGGCGGCGCGAACCGCCACGCTGATTGATGCTTATGGCAACGTGACGCGGCGCATAACCGCTCAGGCAGGGAGTTTGAGCCTTCAGTTGACGGGCGTGGTGCAGGACAGCGGGGCGCCGGACGAGGTGAACCTTTCGGCGGATTGCGTGCCCGTCAGCGATTTGCCGACGGACGTTCTGCCGTTTCTGACGGCGAGCCGCTATTGCGAAACCGATCTTTTATCCAACTTTGCCTGGGCGAATTTTGGCGCGCGTGCAAGGTGGTTGGGCGAAGGTTCAGGCGATCTGCGATTTCGTGCATGACCGGTTGAATTTCAGCTATCCCAATGCGCGCGAAACGCGCACCGCCGCGCAGGCGCTGGAGGAAAAGAGCGGGGTCTGCCGGGATTTCACGCATCTCGCGGTCACGCTTTGCCGATGCCTGAACATTCCCGCCCGCTTCTGCAATGGCTATCTCGGCGACATCGGCGTGCCGCCCGATCCGGCGCCGATGGACTTCAACGCGTGGTTTGAAGTGTATCTGGACGGCCGTTGGTATACTTTCGATGCGCGACACAATCAGCCTCGCATTGGGCGGATCTTGATTTCGCGCGGCCGAGACGCGGCGGACGTGGCCATGATTACCTCCTACGGGCCGCATCGCCTGACCAAGTTCAAGGTGATCACTGAAGAGCTATCGCCGATGCGACGGATGGCGGCGTAGCGCTGGCGCCGCCGGCGTTTCGTTAGCGCCGCGGCAACTGTAGCCGCGGTCGTTGACCGCGTTCGCGTGCGAGCGTCGTTATCCGGGAGGTATTCGATCACATCGCAACCGCGGTCAACGACCGCGGCTACAAACGTCCCTGCCTTACTTCTTCACCAGCGGGCAGGTCGTGTCGGCGGGCGCGCCGAAAGCCTGCTCGCCGGACATCGTCTGCACCAGCTTGTACAAATCCCACGGGCCTTTCGACTCGGCCGGCGTCTTAACCTGCATGACGTACATCGTGTGCTGCATCAGCCCGTCGGGGCGGATGAAGCCATCGGCGGCGTACATGTCGTCAATCTTCGCCTTGTGCAGTTCCTCCATCACCTTGTCGGAATCGGTCGTGCCGGCGGCTTTCACCGCGTTGAGGTAGGTCATCGTCGCGGAATAATAGGCGGCCTGGTTTTCGCCGGGCTCGATGCCGGTCTTTTCCATGAATTGCTTGCCGAATTCGCGGGTCTTGTCGTTGAGGTCCCAATACCAGCTGGTGGTGAGGTAGAGGCCTTTGGCGGCGTCCAGGCCGAGCGCTTTGACGTCGGAAAGGAAGCCGAGCAGGGCGGCCGGCTTCATCTGCGAGGTGATGCCGAATTCGTTGGCGGCCTTCAGCGAATTGACGAAGTCGCCGCCGGCGTTGGCGAGGCCGAGCACCTGCGCGCCGGAATTCTGCGCCTGCAACAGGTAGGACGAGAAGTCCGAGGTCGCGAGCGGCACCCGGACCGCGCCCACCACGCTGCCGCCGCCGGCCTTCACGACGCGTTCCGCTGATTGCTGCAACTGGGTGCCAAACGCGTAGTCGGCGGTGAGGAAGAACCAACTCTTGCCGCCCTCCTTGAGGATCGCGGTCGCGGTGCCGTTGCCGAGCGCAGTCGTGTCATAGGCGTAGTGGATCGTGTAGGCGTTGCAGTCCTTGCCGGTCAGCGACGCGCCGGCGGCGCCGATCGCGATGAACGGCACCTTCTTTTCTTTCGCCGCGACCGCCATCGCCAAGCTGACGCCGGTGTTGGAGCCGCCGAGCACCATGGTCGCGCCGTTGCGATCGGCGAATTCGCGGAATTTCTGGCTGCCGAGGTCGGGCTTGTTCTGGTGATCGTAGGTGAGGATGTCGATCGGCTTGCCGAGCGCGGTCCCGCCGAAATCGGCGACCGCCATCTTGATCGCCTCGACCGCTTTCGGTCCGATCACGTCGGCGTAGACGCCGGACATGTCGTCGATGTCGCCGATGACGACCTTGTCGGAGGCGGCGTTGGCCGCGACGCTCATGAACGCGGCCGTGAGGGCGACGGACGCCGTCGCCAGAATTGATTTAAGGCCCATGTTTACACCCTCTTGAAGCGTTTCCGTATCCCTCGCGATGCTCGCGTGCGGGACTTCTAGCGCTGGCGGGCGCGGGGTCAAAGGGCGTTCGCTCGGTATCGTTGACCACGCCGGCGTGATGTAGCCGCGGTCGCCGACCGCGGTCATCGTGCGACTTTATCATTCGGAAGAGTACGATCTTCCGCAAGACCGCGGTCAACGACCGCGGCTACAGCGGCGCGTTGACCGTGGCGCCGACGCCGTGCAGGTTGGCTAGATGAAGGAACAGTACAACCGCATCGCCGCTGGGGACGTGGGGCGCATCGCGGCGCTGAGCGATGGGGTGTTCGCCGTTGCGGCGACGCTGATCGTGCTCGATATCCACACGCCGGAGCGCGGCGACATCCATACCGAAGCGGAGTTGTTGTCCGCGCTGGCCGCTCTCGCGCCGCGCTGGCTGACTTGGCTGCTCAGCATGATGACGCTGGGTATTTTCTGGGTCGGCCAGCAGACACAGCTCAACCAAATCAAGCGGGCCGATCGCGACTTTACCTGGCTCAGCTATCTGTTCCTGGCGATGATCACGGCGCTGCCGTTCTCGACCCGGCTGCTCGCGGATTTCTTCGAATTCCGCATCGCGCTGATCGCCTATTGGTTCAACATCCTGCTCTGCGGCTTGGTCATCTATGCGACCTGGGCCAACGCCGTCTGCAACAAGCTGGTCCGCGACGATTTGCCGCCGGGGACGGATGGCGCGATCCGCAAGCGCATCGTCATCGCGCAAGGTCTTTACGCGTTCGGCGCGCTGCTCGGCATGGCGCACACCCTCATAGGCGTCGCCTTCATCATCGCCGTGCAGCTCAACTATGCGATCGCGCCGGTGTGGCAGTGGCGGCGGTGGCGCGGCTTGGTCTCAGCGGCCGCGGGCAGCGAGAATGGCGGCGACTAGGGCAAAGCCGGAAAGCGCGGCCATCGCGACCCGCAGATCTGTGAACGAGGCGATGGCGCCGACGATCGGCGGCCCCGCCAGGAACCCGGAATAGCCGGCGGTCGCCACAGCCGCGATGCCTCGCGCCGGCGAGGAGGCCAGTGCGGCGCCCTCGCTGAACAAGGCGGGCACGACATTGGCGATGCCCGCGCCGACCAGGGCAAAGCCGACCGCTATCGGCACAGGGCTGGCCCAGCCAGCCGCCAACGCCAGCCCGACGGTCGCCAGCGCGGCTCCGCCAAAGACGGCTGTCCGGCGCCCGATGCGCGCAATCAAACGGTCGCCGAGCAATCGACCGAGGATCATCGTCGAGGCAAAGGCGGCGTAGCCGAGCGGCGCGGCGGCGGGACCGACGCCGACCGAGACCAGATAGACGCCGGTCCAATCGACCATCGCGCCCTCGACCACGAAGCAGAAGAAGGCGATGACGGCGAGCCCAACCAAGGTGCGCGGCGGCCATCCGAACGGGCTGTCGGTTCGCTCTTGCGGCTTGCCTGGGTCGATCCATTGGCCGGCGGCGCCGATGAGCCCTAAAGCCAACAAAGCGAGGCCGAACAGCATGATCCGCCAGCCGGTCCCCAGCGCAAGCATGCCCGCGCCATAGGCCGCCCCGACCAGCCCGCCGACGCTGAACGCGGCGTGGAACGACGACATGATCGGCGAGCCCCAGTTGCGCTCGACGGCGGTCGCATGGGCGTTCATGGTGACGTCCATCAGGCCGTTGCTCGCCCCGATCGCGAACCCGACAAACGCCAGCGCCCCCGCGCCTGGCGAGACCGCCGCGAGCGCAAAGCATAAGGCGAAAGCGGCGCCCGCCCAGGCCGCGACCATGCCGGCGCCGCCGAGCCGCGGCCCCGCCACACCGGCGAGCGGCATCGACGACACCGCGCCGCCCGCCACGGTGAAAAGCAGCAGGCCTAGCTCGCCGTTGGAAAGTTCGAGCGCGCGCTGCATCGGCGCGATCGCCGCCGACCAGCCGCCAAACCCTACGCCGCTAGCGAAAAAGAGGAGCGCCGTGGCGCTCCGGTCGCGTGCTAGACTCAAACCAGACCCGCCGCCTTCAGCGCTTCCTGCTGGCGCGCCCCCACGGTCTCGACCGAGAAATCGGCGATCGTTTCTTCATACAGGCGATGGAAGTTCAGCTCCGCGCCGAGGCGCAGGAACGCAGCGCCGAGGCCGATCGCCGCCCTGTCCAGGAACACGAACTCGCGCGGGGCTTTAAGTTCCGTCCCTTCCGCCCGAAGCGACTGCATGACGGCGCGGATCTCCTTGCGGCCGAACTCGGACGGCTTCACCCCGTCGGCGAAGCTACGCACGCGGTCGTCGAGGATCGGGCCGTAGATGAAGGAGGCCCAGATGTTCATCGCCTCGATGGTCGACTTCTTCAGGCCCTTGAAACCCCAGAGATCATAGGCGTGCACGATGCGCTCGTGGTCCTTCGCCTTCAACGCTTGATAAAGCTCGGACACGCCCTCGACGAAACGCATCGGAAAGATGCGCACGCAGCCGAAATCGTAGAGATTGACCGCTTCGCCGCCCGCGACAACCGAATAATTGCCGAGGTGCGGGTCGCCATGGATGACGCCATAGCGCAGGAACGGACGCCACCACGCCTTGAACAGAAGCTCGGCCAGCCGGGCGCGGGTCTGCGGATCGGCCTTCTCGAAGGCGAGCAGTTTTTCGCCGTCGAGCCATTGCAGGGTGAGGAGGCGCTTCGAGGACAATTCCGGATGCGGACGCGGCACGCGCACCTCAGGGGTATCGGCGAGCATGTGTCCGTAAAGCGCGGCCAGCTTGATCTCGCGGGCGTAGTCCAGCTCCTCGCGCAGCCGGTCGCCGATCTCGATCTGCACCTCGCGCGTGTCGATCGCCGCGCCCATCCGGCGGCGGATGGCGAACAGCATGTTGAGCTGCGAAAGGTCGGCCTCCACCGCTGACGCCATGTCCGGATATTGCAGCTTGCAGGCGACGGCCTCGCCATCGAGGGTCGTCGCGCGATGCACTTGGCCGAGGGAAGCGGCGGCCGCGGGTTCTAACCCAAACTCGCCGAATCGCGCGCGCCATTCCGGCCCGAGCTCAGCCTGCATGCGGCGCTTGACGAAGGCGGCGCCCATCGGCGGCGCTTGTGACTGCAGCTTCATCAACTGTTCGGAATAGTCGGCGGGCAGGGCGTCGGGGATGGTCGCGAGCAACTGCGCGACCTTCATCACCGGGCCCTTCATCGAGCCCAGGGCTTCGGCAAAGACGCGGGCGTCGTCGTCGCGCCCCGCGCCGGTCAGACGCTTCGCCCCGACCCGCGCGGCGAAGGCGCCCGCCTCGACGCCGAGCCGCGCATAGCGCGAAGCGCGGGCGGAGAGACGGTTGGCTTCTTCGTCACGCGGCATGAAGGCTCCGGGATGTGTGGCCGCCCGTACATAAGGGCGCGGACGCGCGCCGACCACCCCGGAGCGTCGGCCTCCAGGCCGACGACGCGTCGTGCGCGCGAAGGTCGGCGGCGTGGACGCCACCGCTCCGGCCGTGGCGCCTCGACCGGCCCTCGGAGCGTCGGCCTCCAGGCCGACGACGTGTCGTGCGCGCGAAGGTCGGCGGCGTGGACGCCGCCGCTCCGGTAGTGGCGTCTCGACCGGCCCTCGGAGCGTCGGCCTCCAGGCCGACGACGCGTCGTGCGCTCGAAGGTCGTCGGCGTGGACGCCGCCGCTCCAGTGCGGCTTCACGCGAACGTCGGTAAACGCTAGAAACGGCGTGCGCATCTCGCGCCGAGAGCGAAACCCGCCATGCAACTCATCGGAATGCTCGATTCGCCTTACGTGCGGCGCGTAGCGATCGCGCTGGTGATGGCGGGCGTCCGCTTCGAGCACAAGCCGATCTCGCTGTTTCGCCACATCGACGCGTTCACGGCGTTGAGCCCGTTATTGAAGGCGCCGACGCTGATCGCCGATGACGGCGGCGCGATCGTCGAATTCGAGCGTCATCCTGGAATATCTCGCGACGCTTTCACCCGCGCTCGCGGCGCTCCAACCAAGAACCGCCACCGGTTTTCGCCTACTGGGCGTCGCGCTGACGGTGATGGAGAAGGCGGTGCAATTCCACTACGAGCGCGCGTTGCGCGGCCCGGGCGAGCAAAGCGAGAGCTGGCGCGCGCGCGTGACGCGTCAGCTTCGCCACGGCCTCGCGATGCTCGACGCCGAGACGCCTGAGCTTTGGATCGAGCAGGCGCCAACTCACGCCGACATCGCCATCGCGTGCGCGTGGACGTTTGTCATCGGCATGATTGGCGACGCCTTCGACGCCAGCGGATACACGAGGCTCAATGCCTTCGCCGCGCGCGCGGAAAGCCTGGACGTGTTCATCGCCGTCCCGCCTCTGGACGGCGCGACGGTCAAATCAGAAACGAGGCTCGCATGATCCCGGAGAAAATGCGCGCGGTCATCGCTGCAAAGCCGGGCGGCCCCGAGGTTTTGACGATCGTCGAGCGGCCCGTGCCGACGCCGGGCACTGGCGAGATCCTGGTCAAGGTCGCGGCGGCCGGCGTCAACCGGCCGGATGTGCTGCAGCGGCAGGGCTCCTACAATCCGCCGCCCGGAGCCCCCGACGTGCTCGGGCTCGAACTCGCCGGCGAAGTCGCGGCGCTCGGCGAGGGGGTCGCGCTGCACGCGGTCGGCGACGCGGTGACGGCGCTCGTTGCCGGCGGCGGCTATGCGGAATACGCGATTGCGCACGAGACCAACGCGCTGTCGGTCCCTCAAGGTCTGACGCTGGTCGAGGCCGCCGCGATCCCCGAGACGTTCTTCACCGTCTGGACCAACGTGTTTGATCGCGGTGCGCTGAAGAGCGGCGAATGGTTGCTCGTTCACGGCGGCGCGTCAGGCATCGGCACCACCGCGATCATGCTGGCCAAGGCGTTTGGCGCGTCGGTCATCGCGACCGTTGGCGACGCCAAAAAGGTCGAGGCTTGCCTGAAGCTCGGAGCGAACGTCGTCGTCAACTACAACAACGAAGACTTCGTTGAGCGCACGCGCGAGGCGACGGGGGGGCGCGGCGCGAACGTGATCCTCGACATGGTTGGCGGCGACTATACGCCACGCAACTATGCCGCCGCGGCGGTTGATGGTCGTATCGTGCAGATCGCGCATCTGCGAGGCTCGAAGGTTGAAGTAGATCTGCGCCCGCTGATGGTGAAGCGGCTCGTCCACACCGGCTCGACGCTCCGGCCGCGCTCCGCGGCCGAGAAGGCGATCATCGCAGGGTCGCTGCGGGAAAAGGTTTGGCCGCTGTTCGCGCAAGGCCGCTGCAAGCCGATCATCGATTCGACATTTGCGCTCGCTGATGCCGGCAAGGCGCATGCGCGCATCGACAGTTCCGATCATATCGGCAAGATCGTGCTGACGATCTGAGGCCACTCTGTAGCCGCGGTCGTTGACCGCGGTGGTAGTGAGATCGCGCGTTTTCTAGTTGACGGTCGATTGCGGCGAGACCGCGGTCAACGACCGCGGCTACAGAAGCGCCGTTCGTGAATTTGCTCTCGCAATGACTTGGAAATGCCGCGCTACAAGCTGACGATCGAGTACGACGGCGCGCTCTATTCCGGCTGGCAGCGGCAGGAAAATGCGCGCTCGATCCAGCAGGCGCTTGAAGATGCGTTTGGCCGCCTGACAGGCGTGACGCCGCAAGTCGCCGGCGCTGGCCGGACCGACGCCGGCGTGCACGCGCGCGGGCAGGTCGCGCATGTTGACTTGATGCGGGAATGGGACGGCTGGCGGCTGCGTGAGGCGATCAACGCGCATCTTATTGCGGAGCGCGTCGGCGTCGTCGACGTAGCCGCCGTTGGCGACGAATTCGACGCGCGCCGCAGCGCGATCCGCCGCCACTATCGCTACGTCGTGATCAATCGTCGCGCACCGCTGGTGTTCGAACGCGGCCGAGCCTGGTTGGTGAAGAAATCGCTCGATGCATCGGCGATGCATGCGGCGGCGCAGGTTTTGATTGGCAAACACGATTTCTCGACGTTCCGCGACTCGCAATGCCAGGCGAATTCGCCGTTGCGCACGCTGGATTATATCGAGGTCCGCAGATCGGGCGAGCAAATATGTTTTGATGTCGGGGCGCGTTCATTCCTGCATCGGCAAGTGCGCTCGATGGTGGGGTCGTTGAATGAAGTCGGCACAGGCAAGTGGAGCGCGCAGGATTTTCGCGCAGCGTTCGAGGCGGCCGATCGGCGCCGATGCGGGCCCGTAGCGCCGCCGGACGGGCTTTATTTGGAGCGGGTCGAGTATCCAGCGGAGGCGTAGTTGGATCGTCATTGCGAGGAGCGAAGCGACGCGGCAATCCATGCGGCGGCAGACGCCCTTTCCGGTTGGCCGTCGATCTCACGACGCTGGATTGCTTCGCTTCGCTCGCAAAGACGGGTGAAAGGCTCACTCGGAGGCGAAATACAGCCGAAGCACCCGCTCGTAGATGCGCGACAGCGCTTCGAGATCATCGAGCGAGGCGTGTTCGTCGACCCCGTGCATGCCGCCGCTCAGCAGTCCGAGCTCGATTACCGGGCAGATATCCTTGATGAAGCGGGCGTCCGACGTTCCGCCGCCGGTCGATAGTTTGGGCCGCGTTCCCGTTTCCTGCTCGACCGCGAGCGACACGAGATCGGTGAAGGAGCCCCGTGGCGTCAGGAAGGACACGGCATTCGTCGGGATCGAAGGTCAGTTCGTGTTGCGCGCCCGTCGTCGCCAGTCGGCGGCGGATTTCGTCGGCGAGCGAGTCCGGCGACCAGAGATCGTTGAAGCGGATGTTGAAGACGGCGCGAACCTCGCCGGGAATTACGTTGGTCGCGGGGTTGCCGACATCGACGCTGGCGATTTCGAGGATGGGTCGGATCGAAATCCGCCGTACCCGCATCGAGCGGTTCGCCGAGCAGCGCATCGATCACCTTCGGCAGCGCGCGGATCGGATTGTCGGCGAGATGCGGATAGGCGACGTGCCCCTGTTTGCCAATCAACCGCAGACGGCCCGTCAGCGATCCGCGGCGGCCGTTCTTGATGGTGTCGCCGAGCGTCGCAACGCTGGTTGGCTCGCCGAGGACACAGTGGTCAATTCGTTCGCCGCGCGCATGCGCCCAATCGACCAGCTTGACCGTGCCGTTGACGGCGGGTCCTTCCTCGTCGCCGGTGATGAGGAACGCGATCGAGCCCTTGCACTCGCCCGCGGCAATGACCCGCAGAGCCGCGGCGACGCTCGCCGCAACGCCGCCTTTCATGTCGGCGGCGCCACGACCCCATAGACGCCCGTCGGCGACTTCGCCGGCGAACGGTCCAAAACGCCAGCGGCTCTCGTCGCCGGGCGGGACGACGTCGGTATGGCCGGCGAAGGCGAGACAGGGCGCCGCCGTTCCATAGCGCGCCCAGAGATTGTCGATATCGGGCGTTCCCGGCGCGGAGAAGCGCTCGATTTGCGTTGCAAATCCGGCCTCGGCGAGGAGCTTCGCCAGATAGGGCAGGGCGCCGCCGTCGACGGGTGTGATCGAGCGGAAACGCAGCAGATCGCGGGCGATATCCAGCGCGGTGGGCGAAGCGGCGTCGGTCACCGCGGGCGCATCTCGCGAACCAGCGCCGCCCAATCGAGCACGACGTCGTAGATCGGCGGCTCGGTGTTGGAGAGCAGCGTCCACATGCCCGCCACCTGGCTGCGCTTCAGCGCCTTGACCAGCACGCGCCCGTCGGCGAGGCCGCAGACGCACATGCGGCCAATCAAATCCTCGCCGGGCGGATCGCGCACGTCGTCATAGAACACCAACCAATTGTCGAACAACGCGCCGAGCGAATGGCCGCGGATCTGCACGGCGACCGTTGACGAACTCGCCGCGTCGGGAGCATCGACCTCATCGAAAGGCCCCTGTGCGTCGGCGTAGAAATGCGCGATCGCGCCAGCGCCGACGTAGCCGACGAGCGGCACCCGGCCGGTCGGATGGCGCGGCTGGCCTCCGCCGACAAGACGCGGCGGTTCGACGCCGAGATATTCGGCGACAATCGCAATCTCCTCGGCGCGAAGCCGACGGGAGCCATTCAAAAGGTCGGTAACCGCGGAGGGGGAGCGGCCCAAGCGCTTTGGCCAGGCCGCTGCGGGTCTTGCGGGTCCGCTTGAGGCCGTCTCGAATCCATTCAACAGTCATGAAATTAACTATTCTGCTTTTCCGAATGCCTGTGCAATCACGAATTTCCGAAAAATCGTTGACAAAGTTGTTCTGTTTATCCAAAATAGAACATATAGCGAACAAAAAGAGGCGTTTATGGTCAAGGCAGGGGTGCGCGAGCGAAAGACCGAAACAGAACGCGAGCGATTGCGTCGGGCATGCTCCCGGCATTTGCAGGATTTGAAGCGCGCGCATAGCCGGCCGCCGCCGGACGTGCGGGTGAAATCGACCTCAACGCCGCAGCGGATCTCAGCGACGCCGGCCTCGTCCTCCTGCACCTCCCCAGCAGCGCTTTGTTCGGAGCTTATGTCATGAGCCTGAAACCCAAAAAGCCCAAGCGCGCCGCTACTGCGCCTGTCGATGACAAGCTCGACGCCACGCCTGAGCGGTTGCAGCGGGCGAAAGAAGCGGGGCAGGACGCGGAAAAGGAGCCCGGGCGCGCCCGTCGGCTGCTCGACCCGTTCGACGTGATGCGGGCGACGCGGGCGCTCGCGCCGCACGATCCCAAACTCAACGACATTCGTTGGTTGGTCGGCGAGGCTTTGCGGCGCGTGCATCAGCGCGCGGGCTTTGATGCGCTGCGCGCCATTGCCGTGGATCGCATGGGGCAGACCGGCTTTGGGCCGCGGTCGGGATTGCCGGCGAGCGAGATCGCGTTGCACGCGCGCGACAAGATACGCGCCGCCGAGGAGAAGGCCGGCGCGCACGCCTGGCCGATCCTGACGCGGATCATCCTGGAAGGGGCGGGCGTTCGCGAATGCCGCGGTTTCGTGCCGGAGATCGTCACGCCGTGGCGTGCGGATGCGGTGGTGACGGATCGGCTGCGGGTGGCGCTCGACCTGCTGGGCGGGCTGATGGGGGTGACGGCGGAGAGGCGGTGAAGCCGAGCGGCATTAGATAGTGTCTCAGCTTGGATCTTAATGTCGATGCTGGGCGTCGCCCTCGCGTAGGCGCGACACGGTCACGAAAACATGTTTTACCTCGCCTTAACGAATGAGGGGCGAGAAGCGTAAATGTCCCAAGGGGACGACGCGGCATCTATGCGCGAGACCTATTGTCCCGCGCCGAAGAGGCTGCCCGCATTCCCCAAGGCCACGAAGGCTACCTCTAAGACGCCAATTCAAGGCGGCGGCTTGCGTAAGAGGTGGAAGGACGATGACGGCACAATATATGAATGGGACTACGCGCACGGAAAAGTGGAAAGGTATGACAGCCGGGGTCATCACGAAGGCGAATTTGACCCCGATGACGGCAGGCTACTTAAGCCAGCCTCGCCAGCCCGGAGGGTTGAGCCATGACGACGGTGACACGACAGGTTGTCGGGTATGACCCAAACACAGAGCGCGTTGCTTTTGAATTTGACATTCCGCCAAGTAGTTGGGACGGAGTTTTGTCGTTAGTCAAAAACAATGAAGATGACCCGTGCTACATTTATAACTATGCGATAGATATCAGCGTGGCTAACGATATCATGGGCATCGCTGGGAAGACGGGAACGCGCGTCGAGCAGAATTTGAACTATTACTTGGAATGTGAAACCGCGGGTTAGATGGTGGTGTTTAGCCGCGGTGGTTGATCGCGGCGGAGCCGTGATAATCCCTGCCGGAGTAGGACACCCACATGTCGACCGCGGTCAACGACGGCGGCTACGCGTGCCGCGTGCCTTGATCTTGCCGCGACGGTCACGCACAGCACCCGCATGCTCCGCCGCTTCTTCGCCTATTACCGCCCGCACCGCGGGCTGTTTCTCCTCGACTTCGGCTGTGCGGTCGTCTCCGGCCTGCTCGAACTCGGCTTTCCGATCGCGGTCAAAACCTTTGTCGACCGCTTGCTGCCCGGACAAGACTGGGGCCTGATCCTGCTCGCCTCCGCCGGGCTGATGGGGGTCTACCTACTTAACACCGGGTTGATGACCGTGGTGACCTACTGGGGCCACATGCTCGGGATCAACATCGAGACCGAGATGCGCCGAAAGGCGTTCGATCATCTGCAAAAGCTGTCGTTCCGCTTCTACGACAACGAGAAGACCGGGCATCTCGTCGCGCGCGTCACCAAGGATCTCGAGGAGATCGGCGAAGTCGCGCACCACGGCCCGGAGGATCTGTTCATCGCGTTGATGACCTTCCTGGGGGCCTTCATCCTGATGCTCTCCGTCAATATCGAACTGGCGCTGATCACCGCGGCCATCGTGCCCGCCATCGCCTGGGTGACGAGCCGCTACGGCGCGCAGATGACCCACAATTTTCGCGCGCTCTACGGGCGCGTGGCGGCGTTCAACGTTCGAATCGAAGAGAATGTCGGCGGCATGCGCGTCGTTCAGGCGTTCGCCAACGAGGATCACGAGCGCGCGCTGTTTGCCTCGGACAACGCCAACTATCGGCGCACCAAGCTCGACGCCTATCGGGTGATGGCGGCGAATTCCTCGCTCTCGTATTTCGGCACGCGGCTGATCCAGATGCTGGTCATGGTGGCGGGCACCTGGTTCGTGCTGCACGGCGGCCTCACGGCCGGCGGTTTCGTCGGGTTCCTGCTGCTGGTCAGCGTGTTCCTGCGGCCGATCGACAAGATCACCAACGTGCTTGAGAGCTACCCAAAGGGCATCGCGGGCTTTCGTCGCTACACCGAGTTGATCGACACAGCCCCGGACATCGCCGATGCGCCCGGCGCCATCGATGTCGGCACGTTGCGCGGCGACATTCGGTTTGAAAGCGTGAGCTTCGGCTACGCGCCCGGCAAGACGGTTTTGGACAATGTCAATCTCGCGATCCGCGCCGGCGAGACCATTGCGTTTGTCGGTCCGTCGGGCGCCGGCAAGACGACGCTTTGTTCGTTGCTGCCGCGTTTCTATGAAGTCAGCGGCGGGCGCATCACCGTCGATGGCATGGACATCCAAAAGATGACCCTGCAATCGTTGCGGCGGCAGATCGGTATCGTCCAGCAGGATGTGTTTCTGTTCGGCGGCACGATGCGCGAGAATATCGCCTATGGGCGACTTGGCGCTTCCGAGGCGGATATCCTCGAAGCCGCTCACCGCGCCCGGTTGGAAGCCGTGATCGACGAGATGCCGGACGGGCTCGATACGCTGATTGGCGAGCGTGGGGTCAAGCTCTCCGGCGGCCAGAAGCAGCGGCTGGCGATCGCGCGCATGTTCCTGAAGAACCCGCCGATCCTCATCCTGGACGAAGCGACCTCGGCGCTCGATACGGAGACCGAGCGCGCTATCCAACGCTCGCTGGCTGACCTGTCGAAGGGCCGCACTACGCTGGTGATCGCCCACCGCCTAGCGACAATCCGCAACGCCGACCGGATCGTCGTCGTCGACGGCGCGGGGATTGCCGAAGAGGGTGTTCATCGCGACCTGCTCGCGCAGGGCGGTCTGTACCAGCGGCTGCACAACGCCCAGTTCAGCGAAGCGGCGGAATAGTAGGCAGGCGAGTGCTCAAATATTCCTCAATCTTGCGGTCGGGATGGCTAGCAAACTCGGCAGTAGATGAGTGTTGCGGCGACCAGCAACAATGTAATGAAAACGTTGACCGTCCGAATGTGGCATGTCAACGTCGTAAAAATCAAAAGTGCACGGCTTAACGGCTGGTTAACTATTTTTTCCGCGACAATCTCTACTTGATATGGCAAATACCCCTACCATGCCTATACCACTGCAGCCGGCGGTTCCCGGATTCGAAGTCCGGAGAGATCGGCTTCCTTTTTTGAGAGATTTCGCGGAAGTCCCGCTTTTTTTGCCCCTGTTCGTCGCGAGCGTGCTGGTTGGTTTTCGCGACTCGATGAGCCTGCCCTACATCACGCTGTTCGCCGTCGAACAAGCGCATATGGGGCCGCTCGCGGTTGGGATCTTTCTCACCACGCGAGCCGCGGGCGCGATTGCGATCAGCATGCTGTTTGGCGCCTGGTTCGATCGGCGCGCATCGCTGTGGCCGCTGCTGGTCACGCTATCGGCCGGCGCCATCGGCTACGCCTTGATGACGACCACGACCAATTTCGCACTGCTGTGTCTGATCGGCGCGATACCGCAAGGGCTGGGCGCTGCTGCATTCCCGCTGATCTTCGCCATCGCCAAAGTGGGAAGCGCGGGCGCCCGTCCCGTGGCGATCGCGCGAAGCATCACGATGCTGCGGGCGAGCTTCTCGCTGGCCTGGGGAGTGGGTCCGGCGCTCGGCGCGATCGTGGTTCGCGAGGACAACTACAATGCTCTGTTCTGGGTCAGCGCGCTATTCAGCGGCCTGGCCTTCCTGCCGCTGGCGCTGAAAAGGGTCGCCGCATCCTCGGCTAGCGAAGAAGCAACGGCTAGCCCGCGCCTGGGCGGCGCCGTTACGCTCGCGGCCGCCAGCTTCACGCTGTTCTCGATGGCCATCGGTATCGGCGCGGTAGCGTTGCCGATCGCGATCACCGTCGACTTTGCCGGCACGAAGGGCGATGTCGGCCTCGCGGCCAGCCTCTGCGCGCTGCTGGAGGTGCCGGTGATGATGGCGATCGCTGTGCGGCCGTCTTATTTCCTCGGGCGCAAAGGCATCGGAATTGGGTTCATTGCGTTGGCGCTCTATTTCGTCGCCGCCGGCCTGGCGCCGTCGTCCGGGGCGCTTGTCTGGGCGCAAATACTCCGCGCGGTGGGCATCGGGTTGGTGAGCTGCATCGGCATCAGCTACCTGCAGGACCTGATGCCGAACCGTGTCGGCGCCGCCTCGGTGCTTTATGCCAACACCAGCCAGATCGGTCAGTTGCTCGCGGGGCTGGCGGCCGGCGCCTGGGCGCAAGCCTACAACTATCACTCTCTGTTCTGGCCATGCGTCGTGATCAGCTTGGCGGGCCTAGCCTGCATCGTGGCGGGGCGCGGGCGCCGAGTGTAGCCGCGGTCGTTGACCGCGGTCGCCGTGTGAGCGCCCTTATCCGGCAGATAGTCGATCTCGGCGCGGCCGCGGTCAACGATCGCGGCTACATAGCCGCCCCTGGTTACCCCGCCCAAGGCGGCTGAGCGCGCGCGGTGAGTTGCCGCGACCGCAGCGGGTCAATCAAAACCACGGCTTGCCGCGGCGCCCCGTCGGCGGCGGCGATCACGTCGCGCCGTCCGCCCTCGCGCCGCTCCGGGTCTTCGGCCATGACGCGATACACCATGTGATTGATCGCGCGCGCGTCGAAATCCAGGCCATGGATTGTCAGCAGCGCCCGCGCCGCGTGGTGACGCACCAGGGCGTCGCGATCGTCGAGCGCTTCGATCAAGGCGTCCTCGACCTCGGGCAGCGGCATCTCCGCCAGCGCCATTCCCGCGTCCATGCGCTCGGTCCAACTCGGCGCGCATCGCAACGTGCCGGCGATCGCCCGTGCGTAGCGCGGCTGCGGCGCGATCCGCCAGAGCGCCTGTGCAATCGGGATCAGCGCGCGGGCCCGCCAACGCCGATCGCCAGCGATCCGCGCCGCCTGAGCAGCCGCGCACTCGAACTCGAACAATTCGATGAGCCGCGGCTCCGCTCGACGCGAGCGCAGCACACCAAGGCCGATCACCGCGCGCAAGTCTGGCAGGGCCTCAATCAACATGCGCTCGGCCATTTCGCGCTCGCGGTTTTGCAGTGTTTTCAACGAAGCCATGTCAACTCCGTCGCACTCCAGATTTGCATCTTCGAGAAAGCTGTAGCGAAATGCGTCGAACGCTGGAGACCGGCGTTTTCGCCCAAACAACCGATTTAAGAATTTCTCGATTCGACCGGTGAACGGCGCCGGCGCCATCTCGCTGCCATGAAACATCGGACACTCCCTGGCCAATCCGCTTCGACTTCGCCCTCCCGGCTAAGCGAGAATCCACAGCCGATACGCTGTGGGTTCCGCGCTTTCACCGGGATGACCCGCTATGATCAGCGGGTCAGTTCGGTTGAAGGTCGGTCTAGTGCGAGCGGAGATGCGAAAATGTGCCTGGGCCACATCGTGAGGGCTGAACAATGTTCCTGCGCCACATTGCGAACGCGGGCCCGGTAAACACGGGGGCGAAACTTTTTTCGGCGGCGCTGTCGAAATCGAGCGGCCCGGCGCGTCTCATTGTCGGCGCCGGTCGAGGCGCCTTTTGGAAGGAGCAGCGTCGATGCAATATCTGTTGATGATCCATAGCAACGAAGCCGCCATGGCGGCGGCGCGCCAGGAGGATGCGCAGGCTTTGTCGGGGGCATTCATGGCCTACACCAAAGCGCTGCGCGAAGCTGATGTCTGGCGCGGCGGCGAACGCTTGCACCCAGCCTCTAGCGGCGCGATCGTGCGCGCGAAGGACGGCAAGACTTCGGTCGTGAACGGCCCCTACGCGGAAGCCAAAGAACAGCTCGGCGGCTATTATCTGATCGAGGCGCCCGATCTCGACGCCGCCATCACCTGGGCGGCGCGTTGTCCCGGCGCCAGCTACGGGACCATCGAGGTGCGCGCGATTTGGCCGTTGTAAGCTCCGGGCGCGTTGTAGCCGCGGTCGCTGACCGCGGTGGCGCCGTGTTCGAATCTCTGCCGGATAACGGCGCTCACGCGTCGTCCGCGGTCAACGACCGCGGCTACATGGGCTCACCGGCGCGCGAGGCGGCCCGGGTCGCGCGCGAAAGCTATGGCCGGCTCGTCGCCTATCTCGCGGCGCGCGATCGCGACGTGCCGGCGGCGGAGGACGCGCTCGGCGACGCTTTCGCCGCCGCGCTCGAAGCCTGGCCGCGCGACGGCGCGCCCGCCAATCCCGAGGGTTGGTTGATTGTCGCCGCGCGCCGCCGCTTGGCTGATGGATCGCGGCGGCGAAAGACGGCGTCCGAGGCCGAGGGAGCGCTCGCGCTGATTGCGGATGAGCTGGCGGAGATCGGCGAGAGCCCGATCCCTGATCGGCGGCTAGCGCTGATGTTCGCCTGCGCCCATCCGGCAATCGAGCCTGGCGTCAGAGCGCCGTTGATGCTGCAGACGATCCTCGGGCTCGACGCGGCGGCGATCGCTTCGGCGTTCCTGATCACGCCTTCCGCGATGGGCCAACGTCTGGCGCGCGCCAAGGCCCGCATCCGGCAAGCCGGCGTGCCGTTTCGCGAGCCCTCGCCGGAGTTGTGGCCGGAGCGGATCGGCGCGGTGCTGGAGGCGATCTACGCCGCCTTCACACACGGTTGGTTGGAGACATTCGGCGAGGACCCGCGCGGCCGCGATCTCGCGGAGGAAGCGATCTGGCTCGGCCGCGTTGCGGCCGGTCTCGCGCCGGACGAGCCCGAGGCCGCGGGGCTGGTTGCGCTGATGCTCTACGCCCACGCCCGCCGCGGCGCCCGCCGGGATGCGGCCGGCCGCTTCGTCGCCCTGAGCGAGCAGGACACCGGCGCGTGGGATCACGCGGCGATAGACGAAGCCGAGCGGCGTCTCGCCGCGGCCGCCGCCTTGCGGCGACCGGGCCGCTTTCAGCTTGAAGCGGCGATCCAGTCCGCGCATGTCGCGCGACGGGGCTGCGGCAAGACCGACTGGCCGGCGATAGCTGCGCTCTACGATGGGCTGCTTGCGCTAACCGGCTCGCCTGTCGTCGCCGTCAACCGCGCGGTGGCGATTTCGCACGCGCACGGGCCGGAAGCAGGTCTCGCGGCGCTGGACGCCATTGAGGCGGGCGCGCTCGCCGATTTCCAGGCCTATTGGGCGGCGCGCGCCGATCTGGAGGCGCGTGTCGGGCGCACGAGCGCTGCGGAGGCTTACGGGCGGGCGATTGGGCTGGAGACAGACCCGGCGACGCGGGCGTTTCTGATGGAGCGGCTGGGGGCGCTGAAAGGGCGAAGGGACTAAGACCTTCATCCCTCGTCGTTCGCCTCCACAGCCAGAATGCGGGGCAACTCAGCGCGGCAAGCTGCTTCAAGAGGCGGGAAATGCGTCTGTACGACGTTCCAAAGTACGTCGGGCGCGATTTGATCATATGCATGTCGCAGCACGTTTCCAATGCTGGCAATCCGCTTCCATGGTATCGCGCTTTGATTGGCCCAAACATCATCGCCGAGGTGGCGGCTCGCCTCCGAGACGATTTCGATTGCCCGCTCGATCAGCCAACGCTTCTCCCAATCCGCTTCGAAGGCGTCCAGAGACGTTCCGCGCACGACGCCCTGCGCGCGTGCGATGGCTTGGAGCATGTCCTCAATGCGATGAGAAAGAAGGCGACGCGCCATCAAAACACTTGCATCGCCGAGCTTTCAATTCGACTCTTGAGACGGGGATGCAAGCTACGACGGGTCATGACGTCGGCCTCGATGCCGAGGACCTCGACCGCGCGTTCTTTGATGTCCATCAATTCGAACAAGCCGATGGCGCCCCGCTCGTGATCGAAGAACAAATCGATGTCCGATCCCTCGCGCGCTTCTTCTCGCGCGGCGGAGCCGAAAAGATAAAGGCTCTGCACGCCGAGCCGCTTGAAGTCGGCCTCGTGCGCCCGCAGCCGGGAGAGAACTTCGTCGCGTGTCATAGGCCCCATCCTAGAGCAGACATTTATTGTCTGTCCAACACCGTACCCTCGGACGATCCGTCTCTACGCTATGCCCTCCATGAAAGGCGGTTTGGCGCCTGCAGGCGCCGCTAACCCGATTGGCGCCGCTATCCCAGGGTCGACGTACCCGCAAACCCTAGATGGGACGCCGCCTAGGCGGCGCCTCGAGTTCGGGTTCGGTTCCGCCGAGAAGCGCCAAACGATTGGCGCTTTCACGCTCGACAACCGCCCTCTCCAACGCGCCAGCCCGCGCAAACCGCATCACCCCATCGTCGATCCGCCCGAAGCGCAGCAGCTCCACATCCTTCGCGTAGTTCTGATAAACCCGCCAGGGCGCTTTGGCGCCCTGTTTGGGCAACTTGTCGACAGCCCGCTGTACGTACCCCGATGTCAAATTCATGAACGGCAGCGACGGCTCGCCAGCCGCCAAGGGCGGGGTTCCTGCGGCAAAGCCGCGCTTGCGCATAAAGTTCATCAACCGGCAGACGTATCCGGCGATCAGATCCGCCTTCAGCGTCCACGACGAATTGGTGTATCCAAACACCGACGCGAGATTCGGGACGCCCTCGTACATGCAACCCTTGTAGACGCGTCGGTCGGCGAAATCGACGCGCTGGCCATCGACATTGAATACAACGTCGCCGAGCAGATTGAGTTGCAGACCGGTCGCGATGACGACGATGTCGGCCTCCAATGCGCGGCCAGACTTTGTCTGGACGCCCTCGCTGGTGAAGGCTTCGATCTCATCCGTAACAACGCGCGCGCGCTTGTCGCGCACCGCCTGGAAAAAGTCGGCGTCGGGCACGAGACAGAGCCGCTGATCCCACGGCGCGTAGCGGGGTGTGAAATCGGCGAGATCGACCTCCGCGCCGAGTTCGCCGCGCGCCATCTCGATCAGCCGCTGCTTGGCCGCCTCGGGATATTTGCGAGCGCGGCGATAGAAATACATGCTGAGCGCCACGTTCCTCAACCGCGTCAGACCGTAGGCCAAACCCGCGGGGAGTTTGGCGCGCAAGCGGTTGGCGAGCGCGTCCTCGGACGGCCTTGCAACCATGTAGGTCGGCGAGCGTTGCAGCATCGTCACGGATGCCGCGGTCTTCGCCATCTCCGGCACGATGGTCACCGCGGTGGCGCCGCTGCCGATCACCAACACACGCTTGCCGGCATAGTCGAGATCACCGGGCCAGAACTGCGGATGGACGACGCGGCCGGCGAAACTCTCGAGCCCGGGAAAGTCGGGGACATGTCCTTTAGAGTAGCTGTAGTAGCCCGCGCACATCATCAGGAAACGGCAAGCGAAGCGCAGTTTCTCGCCGCCGCGCTCCGCTTCGACCGACCATTGCGCAGCCTTGGAATCCCAGGATGCGGCAAGCACCTTGGTTGCAAATTGGATATGTCGCTGCACGCCGTTTTCCGTCGCCGTCTGTTTGATATAGTTGAGGATTGACGGGCCGTCGGCGATCGCTTTCGATTCCGCCCAAGGGCGGAACGCGTAGCCCAGCGTGAACATGTCGGAATCGGAGCGCACGCCGGGATAGCGGAACAAATCCCAGGTGCCTCCGAGGTCCGCGCGGGCCTCCAGGATCGCATATCGCGCCCAAGGCGACCGCCGTTTGAGATGGCAGGCCATGCCGATGCCGGACAGTCCGGCGCCGACAATCAAAACATCAATCACGTCGCTCATGAGTTTCGTCCGTCCAGAACGGTTGTGAGGAAGGCTGCCGCGTGGTCAACCGATTGGCGCGCCTCGGGCAGGTATTCGTGCATGAACTGAAAGCTATGCGGCGCGCCGTCCCAGATCTTCAATTCCGCGCGAACGCCGGCCGCCCGCGCGTCGTCGACGAAACGCACGGAATCGTCGCGAAGCAACTCGCTTTCGCCGACATGAAACAACAGCGGCGGCAGCCCCTTGAGGTCGCCGAACAACGGCGACGCGCGCGGATCGCTGGGATCGGCGCCGTTCAGATAAAAGCCGCCAAGGTTTTGCAACGCGTCCGTGAACATCGCGTCGCGATAGCGATTGCTGCGCCAGGACTCGCCTGCGCCCGTGAGGTCGGTCGCTGGCGAGAACAACGCAGCCGCCGCAGGCGAGCGCGCTTCTTGTTTGACGAGCAGCGACAGCGACAGCGCGAGGCCCCCGCCTGCGGAATCGCCAGCCACCACGGCCGGCGCGCCAACGCGCGAAGCAAAATCCCGCCAGACCGCGACGACGTCGTCGACCGCCGCCGGAAACGGATGCGCCGGCGCAAGCCGGTAGTCCGGCGCGTAGACAAGAAAGCCGCGTTTGGCGAAAGCCGCGGTCAGCGAGCGATGCGTCTTCGGCGAGCAGCCAACAAAGCCGCCGCCGTGCAAATAAAGCAACGGTCGTTGCCCGCCCGCCTCCGCCCACTCTCCCGGCACGCCGCCGATCGTTTCCTCGCGAAAACGGACGCCGCGCGGCGGCGGCATGCTCGCGCCCTCGAAAACGCGTTTCAGGCGCGCCAGGTCGCGCATGTCGCCGAGCCGCGAGCGCACGCTCACTCGCACGAGCCAGGAAAACAAGCGAAGCCGAAGACTAGGCGTCAAACCCCCTCCCATAACAGTCAGACCAACCAACTGACACACATCAGCGCAACCCTAGCAAGATTCCACCTTAGAACAAGTGGCAGCCAGGCGATCGCCCGCCTGTAGCCACGATCTCCAGATCTGAAGGATGCACACATCTGGCGTTTGCGCATGAGGGACGACGGCCGCGGACACCCTCTCCCCGCGCGCCGCACGACGTGGCGCGCCGCATCAACCAAGCAGCGGGGAGAGGGTTGGGGTGAGGGGTGGGCCGCTCGGACGCACGTCACCCGCCAGTGGGCGCCGCGTCAAGTTAGAAGACTTAAAGCAAACGTTCGCTTATTTCGTGCAATCAAAATATGGCTGTGCGTCGTGCGCGGGAAGCGCAGGTCCAAGCGGCTCGCCCCTCACCCCAAACCCTCTCCCCGCTCTTTCGTTTATGCGGCGCGCTCCGTCGTGAGCCACGCGGGTAGAGGGGGCCCCCAGCCTTCGTTCTCGCGTGCGGCCGCTAGGATCGCGGTCCCCCCGCGATCGGATCTTTGTTTGGGGACCGTGTATCTCCCGACGACCGCGATCTGGAGATCGCGGCTACAAGGGTCGCCTCTCGTGCGAAGCCGTTGTTGCGCCTTGTGAGAATGACCACATCTGCCCTTTTGCACTGCGCCTACACACAAACCGTCGCCGCTGAGATCTTCGCTAAGTCAAGTCAAATCAAATGTAAGCGAAGCGGAAAATCGAAAGCGGTTAAATCAGGAAACCCGAGGAGAACAACCATGCGCTCATTGACGGCTACTATCCTGGCTTCGGTTGCGGTTTTGACCCTGGCCGCCGCGCCCGCCTCTGCACATATGTTTTCGCACGGCGGTGGTGGTCACGGCTGGGGCGGTGGGCACGGCTGGGGCGGTCACGGCTACTGGGGCGGTGGGGCCGGTCTCGGCTTTGGCATCGCGGCGGGCGTGATCGGGGCGGGCATTGCCGCCGACGCTTATTGCGTCACCTATGCGCCGGTCTATGACAACTGGGGAAATTACATTGGTCAGCGCCCGGTCAACGCGTGCTGAAGTTACAACCAAGCTTTTGATCGACCACCCCCGCTCCGGCGGGGGTTCTCGTTTAGGCAAATCTCCCCGCCCACGAGAGCAGCCGCGCAACAAAGCCGAACCTGTCGAGCAACTGTCGCAGCAGCGGCTTGGGCTCGTGGCTGGAGACGAGATAGATCGCCGCCTGACCGCGCTGCCGGAACAGATAATCATCGCTGACCATCAGTTCGTCGACGAGCCCCAGCGCCACCGCATCGCGCGCCAACCAAACATCGCCATTGCCGACCTCGCCGACTTTCACGCTCGGGCGCAATTCGGCGATCATCGATTTGAAGGCGTCATGCGTCTCCTCAAGCTTGCCCTGGAAATGCTCGCGGCCCGCAGGCGTGATCTCGCCAAACATCGAGACGCTGCGTTTGAATTCGCCCGAGGTCATCACCTCGACGTCGATGTCGTTCTTCTTCAAGATCCGATTGAGGTTCGGCACCTGCGCGACCACACCGATGCTGCCGATCATCGCAAACGGCGCCGCTAGAATGCGATCGGCGACCGCCGCCATCATATAGCCGCCGCTCGCCGCCACCTGATCGACACAGATCGTCAGCTTCACTCGCGCCGCACGCAGACGCTGCAATCGCGCGGACGCAAGCCCATAGCCCGTCACCGTGCCGCCGGGGCTTTCGAGCCGCAGCACGACCTCGTCCTTCTCCGGCCGCGCCACGGTGAGCAGAGCGTCAATCTCGCGCGCCAGTCGGCCGACTGAAGAGGCGAGCATGTCGCCCTTGAAATCGAGCACGTAGATGTGCCTGTCTGGCGGCGGCGCCTTCCCCGCCTTCTTGGCGGCCTTCAAATGCGCCTTGCGCTCCTTCTTGGGCAGGAACGAAGCCCCGAGACGCGCTTCCCGGACCCGCCAGATCTCGTCCAACCGCTCGATTTCGATCTCATCGTCGCCGCCGCCCCCGCCTCCGCGCGCGATCCGGGCGACAAGCGCGGCCGCGGCGGCGAAGGCGAGAACCAGGATCAACGCCTTCAGCAAGAAGGCGGCGATGTCGAGCCAGAAATTCATCATTCAGTTCCAATCAACTTGGATCGATGCATATCGCTATGCGCCGCCGCGCGACGCGAAATAAAGTCCGAGGCCAAAGAAAAGCACCAACAACGCCGCGGCGAATTCGCACGCGTGCGCCACCAAGGCCGCGCGTGAATCCTCGCCCGCCGCGAAACGCACCGCCAAATCCTTCGCAAACACCGCCAGCGTCGCCAGCGCGCCGGTCGTGATCGCCGTGCCAAGCGACATCGCGGCGACGGCCGCGACGCCGGCGATGAACAGGCCTTGCGCCAGCGCGAACACGAGAACCAGCAGCGCACCCGAGCAGGGACGCAAGCCCGCCGCGATCACAGTCAACAACGCGCCGCGCCAGGAAAAGTCTTCGCCGAGCGTGCGCGGATCCGGCGCATGGGCGTGGCCGCAATTTTCCTCTTCGACGGTTTGTTCGCCCGCACGAAAGCCGCCGACGCCAACGAGGGCCGGCGACGCTCGCCACGGCGCCCCCGCAAACAACACGCCCGCCGAAACGGTCGTGCGGCGGGCGATATAAGCGCGCAGCGCTTGAGTAAGCGCGAACCCCTTCTTCCAGACAAGCCAGGCGCCGATCGCGGCGATGCCGAGGAAACTTGCCGTCGCGAGTCCGTCGGCCACTTCGTTCATCCGGGCAGCCGTGGCGTTGAAGATGACGGCGGCCACGCCGACGATAGCTATCGCGACCACGCCTTGCAGCAGCGCCGCCAGCAAGGCCAGCACGACGCCGCGCCGCAACGCCCGTCCGTTGGCCATCATGTACGAGGCGATCACCGCCTTGCCGTGCCCCGGTCCTGCCGCGTGCGCGACGCCGTAGACAAATCCGATGCCGATCAGCGCCCACAGCGCGGCCGCATCATGCGGGACAGCGCGCAGATCGGCGGACATCATGTGGGTCAGTCGGGACTGGGCGTTGAGCAACCAGCCGGTCAGGCCGCCATACTCGCCGCCGCCTTCGCCGCCCCCGACGGCAAACGGCCGATGCTGCGCGAAGGCGGAGGCGGGAACAAGCGCCAGCGCGACGAACAACAATCTCCGGATCACGGACATGCCAGAATAGCCCGGCTCGCCATCTTCATCCCGAAATTCGCGCCCGGCGACAGGTTGCTGAAGAACAACTCGTCGAGCTTCTGCTTGTCGCCCGTCTCCAGCGGCTTCGGCTTACTCAAAGAGTTCGAGCATCCCTCCGGCGCGTGGTCCATCACCACGCCGTTCGGCGGATCGTCGAACTCAAAATCGATGTAGAACTCCGGGTCCGCCACCAGCAGAGACCCAAACCGTCCGATCGGTTGCGGCGTCTTCAAGTTCAGCCTGACATGGAATGCGACCAGATGATCGGGCCGCTCCTCCATCCAATATTCGGTGACCGGCGCGAACTCCATCGTCTTTCCGTCGAGTTTCAGGGTCGTGTAGTAGCCGAGTTCGGCCAGGCTACCGGCGTTTTCTTGCGCCAACGGTGCGAAGATCTCCCGGGTCACCAGCTTGCCCTTGGGCGCGAGCCCCTCGGTGGCGAACGACGAATACATCTCGTCGAACACCCAATCGTGCACGACCGCCGCCACCTTGCCGTCCGCGAACTCGACATGGCTACGAACGGTGACCCAGACGTGCGGATGAGCCGGCGCTGACACAGGCGCCAACAGGACAAAAGCGGCGACCGCCGCCGTCAACCCCCGCATATCGAATCCTTCGCCCCCGGCTTGGCCCTGGTTCGAAAGCGCCTAACCGCCGATCGCGGCCCAAAAATGACGCGCAAGGTTCAGAATTCCTTTAGAAAACAAAATCATTTTAAGCCGATGGCGCGTTGCGTTTGGCCATTCGTTGTTTTCGGGAGCGTCGTTCTCCTGTTGTCGGGCTGCGGCGTGCTGCAGCGCGCGGAGCGTCCGGCGTGGCGCGCGCAAGCCGAGAAAGTGTGCCTATCCGAAGGCCGCGTGAAGCGCTCGGCCTACGTCCAGGAGCTTGCCGCGATCGATGGTCCGGGCCTGTGTGGGATGGAGCATCCGCTGCGCGTCTCGGCGCTGAAGGACGGCGCGATTCCCCTGGACAAGGCGCTGACCGTCGACTGCCCGATGGTCGCGGCGATCGAGGATTGGCTGGATCAGACCGTTCAGCCGGCCGCGATGGCGCGGTTCGGCGTCGGGGTAGCGGCGCTCGACGTGTTCGGCGCCTATTCCTGCCGGACGGTCGATAATCTGGCGGGGGAAAAACTGTCCGAGCACGCCTTCGGCAATGCGGTCGACGTATCCGGCTTTGTGCTCGCCGACGGCCGAAAGATCGTCATCGTCCGCGATTGGAAGAAGACCGACACGCAGGAATCCGCCTTCCTGCACGAGGCTCACGCCAGCGCCTGCGGGTTTTTCACGACCGTGCTGGGGCCGGGGTCGGACGCGTTCCACTACAATCACTTCCATCTCGATCTGGCGATGCATGGGCGCACCAACACCGGCCCGCGTCGCTATTGCCGCCCGAACCCGGCGCCCAACCTCATGCCGCCGCCGGGCCAGCCCGACGGCCTGCCGCCGGCGCCCGATGTCGACGAACCTCAGGACGTCGCGCGCGCCAAGCCGAGGTTCGCCCCAAGCTACGCGGCGGGGCCGGTCGATCTGCACGGGCCGAACGTTGCGTTTCCCGCGCCGGTGGGGACCGAGGAGACGCAGCTGGTGTCGCCGACACTGCCCGCGCAGGACGACGCCGATATGACCGCGAGCTCGCAGAGCGACGAGTAGGGCGGGCGCCGCCTGGGACCGCTCGCGTCCCGCGCGCTCTTTTCGGGGAGATGGCAAAGAGCGTGCGGGAGCCCGCGGTCCCAGGATGGCTGCGCCTGGGGTCTTACCCAAACACCACCTTAACGGCGCCAGCGCCTGACGTCCGTCGCGCGGGGCCGACAACGATGCGTATGTCTCGGCCGAGCCTCGCCAGACAGTCCATCATCTTCACTTCGCTTATCCCTCGAAACTGACCACGCAACAGGCCGGACAGTTTCGGCTGAGGGATACCGAGAATTTCCGCGGCCTGGGCCTGAGTCAGCTTTCGGCGCTTGATGATGTCGCCAATCTTGGAGGCGAGTTGCGCCTTGACCAGCATCTCGTCGGCGTCGGCGCGGCCAAGGTCGGCATACACATTCGCACTGCCTGTTTCGATTTCAATCAACGAGGTAAGCCTTTCGAATGAGCCTCTGCGGCTTTCAGCCGGACGCGGATCTTTTCGAGGTCGGGCATCGGCGTCGCGATGCCCTTCATCGATTTCTTCTGAAAGCAATGCAGCACATATAGATTCGAACCGAATTTTACGGTGTAGACGGCGCGGTAGGTATCGCCGCGCCAGTCCTCTACAATCTCCAGAACCCCTGCCGAGCCAAAGCCTTTCATTGGCTTGGCTTGATCGTGTTTCTTGCCAACCTGAGCCTCGTGAAGCGCAAATCCGAAAACGTCCTGCACCTCACTTGGCATTTCCAAGAGGTCTTTCTTGCTGCCGCCAACCCAGATCAGAGGTTTAAGTTTCACGGTGGATTATACCTACATGGGTATATTTTGCAAAGAGATATCTATATCGTTCGTAAGCCAAAGATCTTAGCGGCCTTTGCTCTGCTTACACGCTCGACGCGGCGGCGCGCGCGCTTGGACTCAGCCGCCGCATGGTGGCCTATTACGAACAGGGCGCGAAACCGATTCCCCGCGTCGTCGCGCTCGCAACGCGAGGACTTGAGCACGTATGACGGAGCGGCGGCGTCCACGCCGCCGGCCTTCGGGTGCACGACGCGACGTCGGCGTGGACGCCGACGCTTCCGAGGTAGCTGCGCACTGCAAATAGCGGCGTTGGCTTAGAGGGCGGTCGCCTATTCCGTTTGCGCTAATCCAAAATCTTGAATTTTCTGAATTTCAGTATTATGCTGCGTCGCATAGCGCCCATGAAGTCGTTTTTTGGCTGAGTTCGAACTCTTAACGCGCGCTTTATGGGGCGCACCCACCCGACGAACCCGGTGATCGCGGGCCAAACAACCATCTCTTGAAAGCGAAAATGAGCCTCCCCCTCCTCACCTCCTGGCAATCGATACTCACAACAGTCGGCAAGGCCGTTCAGAACGCGGTCGGCGGAAGCAGATCCTCGCCGAGCTCTTTGCCCACACCCTCGCCCACTCCCACGCTTCCCACGCTTGGCATAAGCGCGACAGGCCTTACCGCCTTCGTCAATTTCGCCGGCCCGATCATCCGCATTGTCGAAGGAAAGGGAACGCTCACTGACGACGTCTCTGCAGCGAACGCGGTGATGGAGGCGGTTGCGACCTTCGATCCCGCCGCCGTCCCGATCATCAGCTTGATTGAAATGGCTGAGCCGACTTTCGAGCTGATCGCCGGGCTGGTGAAGTCAGGAGCGATCCAAGGCGGCTATCCTGATATTATCGGCGAAGAGAATTCGACGAATTTCAGGGATCGCTGACGGCCTCAAAGCTCGCGATTCGATGAACGCGCTCCGGAGCGTCGGCCTCCAGGCCGACGTCGGCGTGGACGCCGACGCTCCGACTGGATACCGGCTTCGGGTTTTCGGCGGGACAGAATTTCCCGGGCGCCTGTAGCCGCGGACTCCAGTCCGCGGGGGGTTAAGAGATCGAGCCTTGCCGAGAAAGAGCCGATCTCGGGGAGACCGCGGTCTGGAGACCGCGGCTACAGGCGCCCGGGAATCTGCCCGACCTCGTTATCATCCGCCGAAACCCACTACCCGCCCATCTCCACCACCTCCGCCAGCCCCTTCGCCAGCTCCGCCACCCGCGCGTGATGCGTGAACAGTATCGTCTGTGTCCGCGCGCCAAACTCGGCGAGCAGCTCCAAGCGTCCGTCGCGTGCGTTCATCGTCGAAACTCGCCAGCAGATCGTCGCCGATGAACGGCAGCGGCTCGCCGGCCCGGCGCTCGATCAGCGCCAGGCGCAGCGAGAGAAACAGTTGGTCGCGCGCGCCTTCGCTCAAACCTTCGATCCGCACCCGCTCGCCGCCGGCGCGCCGGGCGACGAGTATCGGGCGGTCGGCTTCGTCGTAGTCGGCGGAGAGATCGGCGAACGCGCCGGCGGTCGCGACGCGGAACAACTCGCCGGCGCGGGCGATCAGCGGATCTTGCGCCGCGGCGCGGTGGCGTTCGATCGCACGGGCCGCGAGCCGCGCGGCGGCGGCGCGCACCAGCCAGCGCTCGGCGATGTCGACGAGTTCGCCCGCGGCTTCCGTGCGCTCGCGGGCGGCGCCGGCGGCGTCACGCCCTTTGGCGAGAGCTTCACGCCGCGCTTCGGCGCCGCTCGCCGCCGCCGCCGCCTCGCCGACTTCATGGAACAGCCGCGCTTGGCTCTGCTCGGCTAAAGCGATCTCCGAGGGCAGAAGGGAGAGGTCTAGCTCAGCCTGTTCGAGGCGAAGCTTTGGCTCGTCGAGCCCGTCGCCGATCTCGGTCAACTCGCGGGCGAGGGCCGTTCTGCTCCGCCTCCAGCGCCCGGCGGCGCTCGAGCTTTTCGAGCGCCGCCGCCAACGCCTCATCGTCCGCCGCGCCCAAACTCTGGCGGGCCCGCGCCAGCGTCGTCTGAAGTGCGGCTCGTTCCGCCTCGAACCCGCCACGCGCGGCGGCCCGCGCCGCGGCGGCGCGATCGAGACGCGCGCGCTCGTCCGCGGCACGGCGGGCGTCGGCCAGCGCGGCGGTCAGCCTCGGCAACGCGTCGCGGCCCTTCACGCCGGCGAGCGCGGGCGCGGCGGCGGCGACAACCTCGCCGACCTCCGTCTCGAACCGCGCGACGTCGGCCTGCATGGTCGCGATGCGGTGCGTGGCGTCTTGCAGCGTCTGCCGCGGCAGCGGAACCGCGGCCCATGCGGCGAGCGCGGCTTCGGTCTCCTCCATCGTCGCCTCGGAGCGCAACCTGAGGTCCGCCAGCGCCGCGGGCCATTGCGTCGCGATCGCGGCCTCGGCCGCGTTTTCCCGCGCGACGGCCCGCTCCGCCTCGGCGATCGCCTTGTCGGCTTGAGCCTTGGCGATCTCGACCTCGCGCGCGGCCAGCCAGGCGGCGTTGAGGGTCTCGAGCCGGCCGCATCGCCGCCCGATGCGCCTCCTCGAAGGGATAGGAGTCCGGCGCGGAAGCGCCCGCGTCGTGAAGCCACGCGGCGAGGGTTACACGCGCCGCCGCGACTTTTTCGTCGAGCGCGCGCCGAGTCGGCGCGCCGCGCTCTGCAGCGCCGCGCGGCGCGCCGAACAGCTTTGCGACTTGGGAACGCCAGCGCCCATCTCGGCAGGCGTCGCGCGGCGCGATGCCGCTCGCGCGCCCACAACGCTCGACTATCGTTCCTGCGCCGCGTCGCGCTCGGTCGCGCGGCTGCGCGTTCGGCGCCGGCGCGCTCGGCCTCGGCGCGGCGGCCGGCCAGTTCTTCGCGCGCCGCTTGCAGTCGAGCGGCGCGCGCGGAGTCGGCGAGCACGTTCTCGACCGTCGCGTCGGCGGCGAGCGTCAGCGCGCGCACATCAGCGAAACGCTCGGCCCGCGCTTCCGCCGAGCCTTCCAGCGCCGCACCCAGCCGATCGAGCGCGGCCTCCCTCGCCGCGCTGGCGCGATCCCAATCCGCGCGCGTCGCGCACGGCGGAAGCGCTCTCGCGCTTGGCCAAGCTCCGCCTCGCCCGCTTCCACCGCGGCCTGCGCCGCGGCCCGCTTCTGTTCGGCGGCGCGGAGGCGCTCCTCCGCGCCGTCCTCGACGCGCGCAGCGCATGAGCAGGGTGGCCTCGTCGGGCAGCGACGCGCGCGCCAGCGCGTCGAGATCGGTCACTGTCGGATCCAGCGCGGCCGCCTCCTCGGCCAAGGCGGCGCGCCTCCCGCTCGGCTTGCGCGCGTTCGCGACGCAGCCGCTCGGCGTCGGCGCGCGCATCGGCGAGCCCTTCGAGCCGACGCTTCAGCGGCGCGGGGTCGGTCGCCGGCGCTGCCGCAGAACAGAAAGCCGCTCGCGCTCGGCAAGCGCGGTCTCGTAGCGCTCGCGTCTCGCGCGCCTTGCGCTCCACGGCTCTGCGGCGTTCGTCCAACAGCTTCCTCGCGCGGGCGAGCGCGGCGTCGGTCGGCGAAGCCTCCATCAGCGCCGCATGACCGTCGAGGCCCAGCCGCCGCGCGATGGCGTCGAGCTGGGCGCGGGCTTGCGCCTGCGTCCCCGAAACGCCGCGGCAGATCGTCTTCGTCCTTGCGCACGGCGCCGGACTGCTGGTTCAGCGCGTCGATCGCCGGACCTTGCGCGACGAGCGCTTCGTCGATCCCGAGCCCGGCTTTCGCGGCCGCGTCGCGCGCGTCCTCCGCCGCCAGGCGTTCGATCTCGCCGCGCTTGCTCCTGTCGGCGTCAAGCGCCGCCCGCGCCTCCTGCAGCGCGAGCGCCGAATAGTCAGGCAGATCGGCGAGCGCGGCGAGTTCGGCGCTGACCGCATCGAGCCGTGCGAGCTTTCCGAGCGACACGCTGGGCGCGGCGGCGACGCGCTATGGCGCGCCCGGTCTCCTCGTGCTGGGCCTTGAGGTCGATTTCCCGCGCCCGCGCCTCGCGAACTTCCGTATCGGCGCGCCTTCAGCGCGTCCGCCGTGACGATGGCGTCGCGAAGCTTGCGCTCGGCCGCGTCATGCACATCGAGCGCCGCGTAGAACGGCTTGGCGGCGGAGCGCGCGGGTCGTGAACAGCGCGTCCGCCTCCACGCCGAGCCGATCGCGCAAGACATTGAGCGCGCCGAGCGAGGCGGAGCCGGCGGCGAGCGTCTCCGGCAGCGAGCCGCCGGCGCGCAGCAGCGCCTCGCCGCCTTCGCGCAACGCGCGCTGGCTCAGGCCAAATTCAGTCTCGAAGATCCGGCGATCCACGCTGCCGAGCGCTGCGGCGCAGGTCGAGCGTCGGAGATCGGCTTGTCCTGCCCGTCGAGCAAGCGTGTCCTTGTTGCCCTTGCGGCGGCGTAGATCTAGACGCGACCCATCCGCGAGAACGAGGACGCCGCCAACCCGCAAAAGCCGCTGGTCGTGTTGGAACCCATACGGCGTCTGGCCGGGGAAGCCGAACAGGAGGTCGCCGATCGCCGAAAGCGTGGTGGTCTTGCCCGATTCGTTGGGTCCCAGCACCACATGCAGCGCCGCCCCGCCGGAAAGCTTCAGCGCGCGATCGGCAAAGCGGCCGTAAGGCGCGAGGTCAAGCCGCTCGAGCCTCACCCGCGCGCTCCCAGCAGCAAATCCCTCGCGAGCGCCGCATGGACCGCCGGATCGCTCTCGAGGAACGCGCCCCTGAGTTCGCGCGGCAGTTTCTCCGCTACGCTCGCCGCAAGCTCGGCGACGAGAACGGCGAATTCCGGATCCTCCGCGGCCGCGGCGATGAGACCGGCGATGTCGAGCGCGTCGAGATCGGTGGAGCCAGCTGTTGCGGGAGCCCGCGTCTCCAGGCGCAGCTTCTCTACCCAGCAATCCGCGGCCAGCGCGAAGCCTTGTGAGCGCGCATCGTCCTGCAACACCTCTCGTCGCGCGACCAGCGCGGCGTGCGCGGGCGTCTCTCCAACCAAAGTCAGGCGGATGGCGAGCGGTCGGCCTTCGGCCGCAGGCCTGCGCCACGCCAAGGGCGTCGGCGATCCTGCCGAGCACCGCCTCCTCATCGGGAAGTCCGGTGACGTCGACGCGCTCATGCGCCCAGCGCGCCGCATCGAGCGCGAAAGGCTCGACGGCGGCAATGCGGCCATCCTCCACCGTCACGCGCACGGCGCCTTTTGGCCCGGTCTCGCGCGGGCTGCGGCCTTGCACGTTGCCGGGATAAACCACCCAGGGATCGCGCGCGACGATCTCGGCTGCGTGGATGTGGCCGAGCGCCCAGTAATCATAGCCGAAGCGCGCGAGATCGGCGGTCGTGCATGGCGCATAGGGGTTGTGCCCGCGCGCGCCGTCGAGACTGGTGTGCAGCAGGCCGACGTTGAGCCAGCCTTCCCGCCTCGGCGCGTAGCCCGAGAGAAAATCGTCGGGCGCGCCGCGTTCGGAAAAACTGCGGCCGTGCACGGCGACGCGCAACTCTTCGATCAGGTGCGTATGTCCCTTCCGCGCGTCAAACACCTGGACGCTTGGCGGATAGGGAAGCGAACGCGAGATCACGCTCTCGGCGTCGTGGTTGCCCCTGACGATGAACGTCGGCAGGCCCGCCCGATGCAGCTTGCCCAGTTCGCGAACAAAGAAGAGCCCGGTCGAGACGTCGCGCCAGTCGCCGTCGAATACGTCGCCGGCGACGATGAGAAATTTCGCGCCGCTGTCGATCGTCTCAGCGATCAGGCGCTCGACCGCTTTGCGGCTGGCGGCGGCGAAGGTCGCCTTGATCGCCGCGTCCTTCGCGCCGAGCGCGTCGAGCGGGCTGTCGATGTGAAGATCGGCGGCGTGAATGAATTGGAATCGCATTCGCCGAGGATAGGCGGTGCGGCGCCCGGCGGAAACCAAACCTCCGCGCCGTCCACAGCGCGATGCAGCCGTCTCCTCCGCCAGTCGAGATGCATTTAATTAAATTTGCCCCAATTCCTGCAATATATCGACAGAATGCATTTTTAGGATTCCTTTCCTCTGTACTCGGCTTGCGTTTGTCGGCTGAGTTTATCTCAGGCATCTTGCTGAAGTTAGTGAGAGAGCGGATGCATAGCGTGAAACGATTTGGAACCAGGGCCGAAATCGACGACGGACAAACGATCGGTGCGATGGACGACGGTTTGGCCTTGTCCTTTTATTTGCCGCCGGAAACCGCTCCCGCCTTGACTTCGCTCGCCACGTCGCCCGCGGCCACATCGCTTCGCTTCTGCATCGACATCCACGTCAAACAATTCGGTCCTCGCCGACGTCACCGCGCACGAAAGCGGCGGCTCGTTGGGCTACGGCGGCGCCTTGGCCGTGCTGCGCGACGCGTCCAATTCCACGATGAACGCGACGGTGTTCTCCGAGTTGACTGCGATCGCCGACGATTTCGCCACCGGCCAGATTTCGGCGTCGAGGTACGTCAAGCAGATGTTCGACAATGTCGTGCTCGGCAATTCCGCGAACGCTTATTGGAACGGCGGTTCGGACGATGCGGTGACGCTCGGCGATCTGTCGGCGACGAGCCGGCCTTGGCAATTCAAGGATCTCATCCGCAAGTGGTTTCTCGGGACCGACCTGCCGGGCGTCGCGCCTGGGCCAGGCCAGAGCGACGATACGACGACGAGCTACAAGGCCTATTCGCTGCCGCTGTTCACGAGCGCCGGTCCGCAAATGACCGACGTCAACCAAGGCCAGGTCGGCGATTGCTGGTTCCTCGCGGCTTTGGGCGAAACCGCAATGCTCGACCCGTCGCAGATCGAGAGCATGATCACCGAACACGGCAACGGCACTTACGCCGTGAGGTTCGAGGTCAACGGCAGAGCCGACTACGTGACCGTCAACGATCAACTATCGGCCTACGGCGGCGGCATCGAGCAATACAACGGCTCGAAGATGGAATTCGCAAATTCGACGACCAGTCTTTGGGTTCCGCTGGTCGAGAAGGCGCTAGCGCAGCTCTCCGAGCAACCCAATGTCCTGACCGGCATGCAATATAACGGCGGGGACGACCAGTATTATCAGTTGAACTCAGGCGCCGACGAGGGCATCAGCCTGATCACCGGGCAATCCAGTTCCTCGTATTATCTGGGCGATGAAAGCGCGAGCGGCTTGACGAGCCTGCTTGGGACGCTGCAGAGCTCGCTGGCGGCGGGCGACGACGTTCTCCTCGGCACCAGCGACAATCCGGTCTCGGGCAACCTCGTGGACGACCACATGTTTGCTGTCACCGGGATTGACGCAACGGCGGGCACGGTGAGCTTGTATAATCCGTGGGGCGGCAACGCTTACGGGGAAGGCAAGGCCGAGAGTTTTACGATCTCCGCAAGCGCGTTGGTTGACGATCAGGCATGGTTCTATGCCGCGCAAGGGGCCGTCAAGTCTTAGGCGACACGGCAAAATAAATTCTCCATCGTCATTGCGAGCGAAGCGAAGCAATCCAGCCTCTCCGTGATGCTTCGGTTTGGCTTCACCACGGACCGGCGCCGCCGGCGTGGCCATATCTGATGCGGTGGCGTACTGCCCCAGCGCTGGATTGCTTCGCTTCGCTCGCAATGACGGTTGTAGATTGCCGCGGTCGCTGACCGCGTTCGTTGCAGATCGCCCTTTCCCGAGACCGCACCTAAATCCTGCGCCAACCTATCTGCTTTGTCACCGCGGCGGGATTGCGGTGAGCACGAACGCGAAAGGCTTGCGCGTGCGGCCGTAGGCGGAATGGGCGAGCATCACCTCTTCGCGCTTCGTCGCCGGCGTCGTAAACGCCTCGGTCTCCTTGAGACAAACCGCATCTTCTTTCAAACAAATCGTCATCAGACCGCGCGCGGTTATCTGCTCCGGGGTCGCCCAGCGATTGCCAAAATAGTCGAAGTCAACAAACACGCTCGGATGCTCGGGGCTATAAAACGCCGCCGCGTTGTCGTAGCGGAATGAGCCGGCGACGAAAGCGAGCGGTGCGCCAGTTGTGCTTGCCCAGACCCGCGTCGCCGCAAGCGCGGCTTCGCGTCTGGGTTCGACGTCCTCGGAGTCGCGGCCATACCAGGCCTTGGCGACAGCGATGAGCGGCGAGAGCAGCAATGCGCCGAGCGATACGATCGTCGCGCCGCGCATTGCCCAAAGCCGGAGCCGCGCGGGATCTGCGGGGGCGAGGACTTGGATCGCCAGCAACGGGCTCAAGGGAAACACGCCGATCAACATGTTTGACGAGATCTTTGTGCGCAACACCAACGCGGCCACCACGCTCAAAACCAACGGCGCCAGCGCGAGGATCGGCAGCAAGCGGCGGTTGTCGATTTCTTTCGCTGTCTCGCTCTCGTAGGAAAGGCCGGCCTTCCACCCCGCGGCTGCGACCAAGCCAACCGCGACTATTTGCTGCAACAGCGAGCCCAACACCGCGCTGGCGGCAAAGCCGCCGGTCTCCGCAAAACCTCGTCCCGAGACGCGCCCGAGGTAGCGGAGTGGCGGCGCGCCCGTCGTTGCCAACCAGATGAGGTGGGGCGCGAACAGAGCGAGCGCCACGGCGATTGACACATAGGGCGACGCCGAGCGGAAGTAGCGGCCGCGCTCGGAGCTCGCCAGCGCTGCGATCAGACAAGTCGCGGCGAGAATCGAGCGCGTAGTATTTGGAGTTCAGCGCGAGCCCCATCATCACGCCGAAACCAAGCGAAGCGGCGATGCTGCGTGTGCCAAGCGCACCGAGAAACGCGTAAAGCGTCCACGGCCATACCGACAAGAAGATCGAGTTGGCGTTATATTTGTACGCCAGAAACGAATAGAACGGCGTCAGCGCCAGCAGTGCGGTGGCCGCGACGCGCCTGTCGCCTTCAACGAAGCGGCCGATCAAGGCCCAAGCGCCGAGCAGCCCGACGCCCGAGTTGAGCATCGCCAAGATCGCGAACGCCCAATTGGCGCGCGGAAAGATCAGGAACCAAAGGCCGCACATCCAAGCCCAGAACGGCGGATGCTGATTGTAGCCGAGCTGGAATTCGCGGCCCCAGGCGTAGGCTTCGGCCATGTCGTTGTGGATCGCGGGCGCCGCTTCGCTGATGGCGAAATACAGCGACCAAACGACGACGAAGCCGGCGATCCCGTAAAACACCGAGCCGCCGCCGTCATTGCTGAGCGAAGCGAAGCAATCCAGCCTCTCCGTGATCGGGCGGTTTGGTTGCGCCCTCAACCCTTGCGGCGAGCGCGGCCCAACCAGACAGGGCGACGCTTTGGCCCCCGCGCTGGATGGCTTCGCTGCGCTCGCAATGACGTTGGCGGCTGCCTCAGAACCACTTGCCGTAGATCGTCGCGAACGTCCCGTTCTCCTTGATCAGATGCAGCCATTGATCGAGGAAACCATCGAGCGGTGGATCATAGGGCGCCAGATAGGCCTTTTCGCCGAAGTCGAACGGCGCGTCGGGATGGATGGCGCAGAGCACGCCCGCGTGCAGTTTCTGCTGATAGCGCGTCTCGGAGGCGTCGGTGATCATCAGATCGCCCTCGCCGTGCGCGAGCGCGTCGAAGATCGTCGTGTTGTCGGGCCGGACTTCTATGTGAGCCGTATGCAGATGCGCGCGGTCGAAGCGCTCATTACCCCCGCCGGGATTGGTGAGGACAGTGACGCCGTCGCGGTCGATCGCCTCCAGCGTCGCGAATTTGTCCTTGTCTGCGCAGCGCGCGATCGGCGTCTTGCCCTCGCGCAGGTAGGGCGTCGTGAAGAAGCCGAGCTTGGCGCGATCGAGCGTGACCGTGATGCCGCCCATGGCGACATCGAATTTGCCAGCGGCAAAATCCGTCGCCAGCGACGGCCACGCGGTTTTTACAAATTCTACGCGCACGCCGAGCGAGGACCCAGGGATTGCGCGAGATCGATGTCGAAGCCGGAATATTCGCCGGTCGATGTCTCGAGCCGGGTGAACGGCGGATAATCGCCGGTCGTGCCGATTCGCAGCGTTCCGCGTTGCAAAATATCAGAGAGGACCGAGGCGTCTGCCGGAGCGAGCGCGGCGACACACATCGCCGCGCCGAGCCAAGCGCGCATTTCAGGCCGCTTTCAGAAGCCGCTGCACTTCGCTGACGAGTTCGCGCAAATGGAAGGGCTTCGACAGCACACGCGCGTCCTTCGGCGTCTTGTTGTCGGGATTGAGCGCGACAGCCGCAAAGCCGGTAATAAACATCACCTTGATCTCTGGATCGAGCTCGGTCGCGCGGCGCGCCAGCTCGATACCGTCCATTTCCGGCATCACGATATCGGTGAGCAGCAGTTCGAACGGCTCCTCGCGCAGCCGATTGTAGGCCGAAAGCCCGTTATCGAACGAGGCCACGGCATAGCCTGCGGCCTGCAATGCCTTGACCAGGAATCGACGCATGTCGTTGTCGTCTTCCGCCAGCAAGATCCGCGCGCTGGCGGCGGTCGGATTGCTCATCGTTGATTCCCCTCGGACTTCCCGCAATATTTCTTCAAATCATATCGTGAACACGGAGTGAAGACGAATATTGCGGTGCGCGTCGCTTGCACGATTTACCACAACTGGGTTTTCCGTCTATTATCAAGCTTGCGGCTACCCGTCGCCACACGAGGAGAAAGGAAGGAGATGCGCGAGGCCTCGCATGGGTTATCAGAATTTGCTCCGCCCTTCGAAATCCTGCGCACTGGCGCGCGCGGCGCCCGTCATTTTGAATTCACCGCATTCCGGCTCGCACTACCCCGCGGCCTTTCTCGCCGCCTCCCGGCTCGACGCGCGCACTCTGCGGAGATCGGAGGACGCCTATGTCGACCGCATGTTCGCGCCGTCAACTGCGCACGGCGCCCCGCTGCTGCATGCTCGCTTTCCCCGCGCCTTTCTCGATCTCAACCGCGAGCCTTACGAGCTTGACCCCCAGATGTTCGAAGGACGACTGCCGGATTTCGCCAACACCCGGTCGTTGCGGGTAGCGGCCGGACTCGGAGTGATTCCCGCGTGGTCGGCGACGCCCAGCCGATCTATCGCGAGCCCTTTCCGGTCGAGGCCGCGCTGCACGAATCGCGACCTTGCATCGCCCCTACCACGCGTGTCTGGAGAGCCTGATCGAAGAAACGCGGCAGCGTTTCGGATTCGCCATTCTCCTGGACTGCCATTCGATGCCGTCAAGTTCGCCCGATGTCGGAGGCTGCGACGTCGTGCTCGGCGATCGTTACGGATCGAGCGCCGCCCGCTGGGTCGTTGAAACGATCGAATACGGTCTAAAACGATTCGGTCTCGCCGCGCGGCGCAACAAGCCCTATGCGGGCGGCTATATCACCGAGCACTATGGGGTCCCGAGCGCCGGGCGGCACGCCGTTCAGATCGAGATCAACCGGGCGCTCTATATGGACGAGCGTACGATCGAACTGAGCCCCGGCGCGGCGACTCTGATGCAAGCGTTGGCGACGATGGTGGCGGAACTCTGCGCCAGAGCTCAAGAGGCGCCGCGGACGCGATGGGCGGCGGAATAAAAGGAGGCCGCCCTAAGGCGGCCCCGAGTCTAGGGAGGAAACGCCCTGAGGAGGGCATATGCGACGCATCGCACCGCAGCAATCTCGCATTGCGATGCAGCAAAGGCAAGCGGGTGACGGGACATAGCAGCTATGCGCCAAGTAGCGCCTGCAGGCGTATAACGTCCGCAAATCAACGTGTTCGGGGAGGCGGCCGACGCCTGTAGCCGCGGACTACAGTCCGCGGTCTCCCCGAGATCGGCTCTTTCTCGGTAAGGCTCGATCTCTTAACCACCGCGGACTGGAGTCCCGGCTACAGTCGCCCGGGAATTTGCCCCGGTTACGCAAATCGCCGTACAGATGACGCCGCGCGTCCTCGCCGCGATGCAAAAAAAGGAGGCCGCCCGTAGGCGGCCTGAGTCTAGGGAGGAAACGCCCAAGGAGGGCATGTACGGCAAACACCGTACGACTAATATTTTGGCGCCAAATCCTACAAATGCAAGATCTCAATGCTGGTTTTCAAATACATCCGCGGCGTTGCGACGTTTTTGCAACAGCCTGGCAAGCGGCGCCACTTACGCACGAAACTAATATTGTGGTTTAATCAATGGTATGCGTGTGCTCACGACGTTGTGCGGTGCGTTCACCCGGCAAGAAAGCATGCCTGATATGCGAAATAACCCTGACCGACGGCGATTTTTGGTTCTTCGAACGGAGCTCTCGCGATGACCGCCGTTGATTTCGCTGCTTTCGTGGACAGGCTCGCGCAAGTTTCAGGCGAGGTGATTCTGCCGTTCTTTCGTTCGGCGATCGGCGCCGAAGACAAATCGCGCGGCGGGGTATTCGATCCTGTCACCGAGGCCGACCGCGGCGCCGAGGCGGCGATGCGCCGTCTGATCGCACAAACATTCCCGGCCCACGGCGTAATCGGCGAGGAATACGGGGAAGACCGGCCAAACGCCGAATACGTCTGGGTGCTCGACCCGATCGATGGCACCAAGAGCTTCATTTCCGGCCTGCCGACCTGGGGTACGCTGATTGGCCTCATGCATAACGGCGTGCCCGCCTATGGCATGATGTCGCCAACCCTTCACGCGCGAGCGTTTCTTCGGCGACGGCAACCGTTCGCGACTTCGTACGCTCTCGCCGATGCGCGGCGAGGCGCCCCAACGGAATGGGTGACGCGGACGCTGCGAACTCGGGCCTGCGCGGAGCTCGCGCAAGGCGACGGTGATGACGACCAGTCCGGCGCTCATCAAGGACGACGCCGATCGGGCCGCCTATCAGAAGGTCGAGAGCCAGGCGCGGCTGGTGCGCTATGGCGCTGATTGTTACGCCTATTGCGCGCTCGCGGCGGGGTTCGTCGATCTCGTGATCGAGACCAATCTGAAGCCGCACGACATCGTCGCTCTGGCGCCGATCGTCGAAGGCGCGGGCGGCATCATCACGACCTGGGACGGCGACAGCGCCGCCAAGGGCGGCCGAATCATAGCTGCCGGCGACCGGCAATTGTACGAGCTCGCGAGGACGCTCCTTCTGGGATGAGTTCAACAACGAAGCGTCTGTAGCCGCCATCTCCAGATCTAAGGATGCTCGCCGCACTGCGTAGCATGCGGTCGCCAGATGTGTGCATGTTTTAGATCTCCAGTGCGGCGACCACTTTCACAGCATGACGCCACCGCTATCTGGCAATTGTTGCCGCCTCAGCGCCTCAGGCGGCAACCCGGCGAATTCGCGAAATTCACGCACCATATGCGATTGGTCGGCGAACCCGCAGCGGAGTGCGACCTCGGCGGCGCTCGTGGCCGGCTCGCGTTCGCGGAGCCGGCGAGCGCGATCAAATCGTCGAAGGCGGGCGAAGGTTTTGGGCGTGAGGCCAAACTCGCGCGCAAAGGTCGTCGTCAGATGCTTGCGGCTCACGCCGATTTCCTTCGCCAAGGTCCCGACCCCGACAGCGCCGGCATTCAGACGCAGAAAGGCGTGTTCGAGAAAAGCCGCGAGCGGTCTCGAAACGAGAAGCTTGGCCTCGATCACCGCGCGCAATATCGCAAGCCGAGCAGCTTGAGAATTCGCGCCGGCGAGCCGTTCGGAGAGCTCCGTTGCAGCGATGCCCAGCGCGTCGGCGGGATCGACGAGCGCATCGCCGAACTCGGCGAGGGGCGTTCCAGCCAGCCGCCGCGCGCCTAGCAGGGTCAGCATCGCCTGTGCGCCGGTTTGCGCCCCGTTGGTTTCCGTGATGACGAAGCGCTCGCTGGCGCCGCTGTAGAACGACCGCCCTGCCGAAAAGACCGATTTCGCGTCCGGCCGCAGCTCGACGCCCAAGTCCGCGCCCAGGTTGAAGATCAGCGTCGCCTGTCCGTCGGGAAGCTCTCTGCGTCGTTTGAAGGAGGTCGCGTGATCCTCATAAGCGAAGAGCGATCCTACAAAAGGCGCCAACGACGATCGCGGCGCGAGGCGCGCGATACGCCAGGCGCCGAACTCGCCCGCATGTTGGCTGATCGTCAACGTCTCGTCGCGATCCATCATCCCCGTCTTCAACCTTGTCGAGGCCGCGAAAATACGAGAGATTAGCGGCGGAGAAAAGGCGGGAGGGATGATGCGAACGCGATCCAAGGCGCGCTCCGCGCTTGTTGCGCGTGGCTCGCGCCGATGACGATGCTCAACCCGGAAATCGAAGGCGCGCCGTGGGAAACGCAAGCCGCCGCTGACGCGCCACTTTATTTGAAGCAGCTCGAATATCTTTTCGACCGCTCGCGGTTCTATCGGCAAAAACTGCGCGAAGCCGGCTTCGCCGACGCGCGCGCGGCGCAGGGCCTCGATCAGATCGCCGCGCTGCCCTTCACGGAAAAGGACGAGCTGCGACAATCGCGCTCGCCCGATGAGCCGATCGGAACCCATCTCACTGCCGAGCCGCAGGATATTGTGCGCATCTATTCAACCAGCGGCACGACGGGCACGCCAAGCTACATTCCGCTGACCGCCGGCGACCTCGATGTCTGGGTCCGCACCTCGATGCGCAGTTACGCCGCCTCGGGCGTCGCGCGCGGCGAACGGCTGGTGTCCACCTACAACGCGGGTCCGTTCGTGGCGGGCGCGGCGCTCAATTCGTTGGCGCGGCTCGGCCTCTGTCACATTCCCGTCGGGACCGGCAACACCGAGCGACTTGTCGCGGCCATTCAACTTCTGAAGCCAACGGTTGCGGCGATGACGCCCTCCTATGCGCTGCATCTGCTGGAGTGGACGCGCGCGCGGGGCATCGATTTGGCGACCTCGAGTGTCAAGCGTGTGCTGACGGCGGGCGAGCCCGGCGGCGGCGAGCCGGCCATGCGCGCCAAGCTCGAAGCGGGCTGGGGCGCGAGCGTCACCGAGGCGATGGGGATCGGCGACATTTCGATTTCGATGTGGGGCGAATGCGAAGCCAAGCAGGGAATGCATTTCAGCGGGCGGGGTTTTGTGCATTTCGAGTTGATTGACCCCGTGTCCGGCAAGCCGAGGGACATCGTCGATGGCGCCGAGGGCGAACTGGTCTTGACCCACCTCGTCAATCGCTCGACGCCGCTGCTGCGTTTCCGCACTCGCGACCACGTCCGCGTCGGCGTCGGACCCTGCGTTTGCGGACGCACGGCGCCGCGCGTCCGTTGCATCGGCCGCACCGATGACATGCTGATCGTGCGCGGCGTCAATCTGTTTCCGTCCGCGGTGCGTGAGATCGTCAACGAATTTGCGCCCGCGACCACCGGAAGTCTTGTCGATCCGGCCCAGCGCGCCAGGGGTGCGGCAGGAGCCGCCGTTGCCAATCCTGGTTGAAGCCACGGAGGGCGCTGAGCGCGAGGGCTTGGCCGAGCGCATCCGCGCACGCATCCGCGACAAGCTCGTGGTGACGACGGAGATCGAGCTCATTGCGCCCGGCGCCTTGCCGCGCAGCGAGTACAAGAGCAAACTGGTTGAGAAGCCGCACTAAAGCATGTTGCCTTAGGGTTGAATCGTCACGACGAGCGAAGTGAGGATCGCGCGCCTTGCGGAGCGTCGGCCTCCAGGCCGACGTCGGGGTTGATACGCAAGCCGGCCAAGTGGGAGCCCAAAAGGTCGGCGTGGACGCCGACCCTCCGCCAGAACGGCTCTACCCACTCAAACTCGCTTGGCTCGAAATGCCGGTTCTATTTAATTGCCGACGGCTCTAGCGCTCAAGACAAAACAAAATGCCGACGTGAAGTCGCAGAAGAAATAGCGCGCCGCCTCACTCCACCGGCGGCGCCAGTATGCGTCCAGCCTCGACCTGCAAGATCTGCAGCGTATCCTGGCGCCCCGCATCCGCTGCGACGCCAATCTCTTGCAGGAAACCTTTCACGGGGCCGTTCTTCGAAGTGGTGCGATAGGCCAGCGAAGGCTGGCCTATCGGTCTCGCCCGCGAAGCAAATTCCTCGAAGAGCTGCTTTTCCACCCCGAGTCCGAATATCCGGCAGCTCATCACCATTTGCTCGCAATGCGAGCCGGCGCAGAGCGCGAGCGCCGTCAAGCCGTAGTTGCTGAAGCGATCGGATACCTGCGCAATGAGCGCATAGCCGCCTGAAGAAAAGAACTGTTCGATCTCCGTCGCGGACCAGCGGCGCCCTGTGGTGTTGAATTGGTTGGTCTTGTTGAGCAGCTCGAAGGCTCGCGGGAAACGCGGGGCCGACGTCGAGTTCAATCGATCGATGCTGACCTTGACCTGCAGGGATTTGAGGTATTCCTCGTCGCTTATGGTCTTGCGCAGCTCTTCGCGCATGACATTCATCTGCAGGCTCTCGGCGCGCGTCGCGGACTCCTCGGTCACGTGGGCAACCTGTAACTCGTGCGCCCATAGCAGAGTCCGCCGCCAAGTCGCGATCGGCCCTTCCAGCAAACGCATGTCCGGGAATTGCTCTTTCACCCGCGCGCGCTCGACCGGGTTGTCGTCGACGAACAAAACGTTTCCCGGCAGCAGGTTTGTCTCTTTCAAGATTTCATGGATGCTCTCGATCTTGTGTCGCCACGAGAACTTCACGCTGACGAAGTTCGATAGCGGAAACACCCGCCCATAAACGCCGTTCCAGATTTGCGTTGCGATTTCCGGATCGTTCTTGCTGGCGATGGCGAGCAGAATGCCTCGCTTTCTTAAGAAAGCGGCGGCTTCGAGCACCCCGAGAGGCCAGCCTTCGCTGAGATCGCCGACATCCTGACCTTCGGCGGCAACGCCGCGCCACAGCGTGCCGTCGACGTCGAAAATGACGAGCTTGATCTTCTCCGTAGAGGCCAGGATGTTGTAAGCGGCCAGGCACTCGTGAAAGATCGCCAAGGCCGCGGCTCGCCGCCGCGGCGCAAATATCGCCCCGGTCGACCCATAGGGCGTCAGCTCCAGATCCTCCGCCCTGGCGCCGGGGCTGATGAACGCGCCGTGGTTGATGGTCAGGGTGACGTCATCCAGGATGTAGCGTTTGCCGATCGTCGCGGCGATCTCGTCGAAATCGATGAGATAGACGGCCTTCTCCGCCGCGATCATCTGCGCGAGCGCCTGGTTCAACTGATCGACGAAAAAGGAAAAGTTGCTGAGGTCGTATTTTGGGGCGAGCAAGCCGAGGGGGTTCGACTGCGGCCGCGCGAAATTGAGCACGAAGGTCGTCAGCCCCACCTGCCGGTTGTATTTCAGGCCGGCATCAAGCCGCGAGCGCAACCGCTCGACGCATCGGACGAACAGCTCGCGCCATTCGCCCAATCCTTCCGCGTTCGCCTTTATGCCGAAATACTCCGGCTCGGGAATCACGAACCGTAGAGGCAACTGCACGATTTGAAACTGGTAGGGCTCGATTTCCTCCGATGACTTTTCTTGCAATTTCGAAATGTGATTGAGGATTTGATGCTCAATCGCAATTTGCGGATGATAGTCTTCGATGTGATCCTTCCAGATCACGGTCACGCAGCTCCCGGTCAGCAACACCTTCCGGGCGGCGACAGGGGCTCGGGGCAAGCGCCGGGTTGCGAAAATCTTCGTCGCGGATGAAGGGCGTCGCGAAACCGTTTCGCCCCAGGCGGGAGTAGCCGAACCTCTCGCGCGCCTCGTGCCATTTTTCCGACAAGGCGCGAATATAGCTCGCGATCGCCACGCGACCCTCCGAAACTCGCGCTTGATTCGACGTTCCGCGACGCCTAGCTTGCGCGCTGTCGGCGGAGTGGCAAACGCAAAAGTCGGCGCGTCGCCGGTATAGGTTGTCGGCGCCGGCTTAAGCAAACGATCGTGGCGGTTGAGTAGATCAGGCTTCGCTGAAGTGTCCTTTTTGATTCAATTCGTCAAGCTGCTTATCTTCGCCGCGGTGGTGGTCACGGCCTACGCTGCCTATCGTCCCGAGGTGGTTGCACTCTATTTCCCGCGTGCGGCGCCATACGCTCAACTGGCTCACGGATATCTGCCCGCTGCGGTCACCGGCGAGAAGCCGGCCGCCGCGCCGACGCCGGCCGCCCCGCCTCGCCCGCCGGTTTCGGTTCAGGTCGGTCGCGCCGAGCGCAAGACCATCCCTTGGACGATCACCGACATCGGTACGGCGCAGGCTGTCGCCAGCGTCGCGCTCAAATCGCATTTCGACGCCACTGTGCTGAAAGTGCCGGTCGCCGACGGGGCCGAGGTCAAGGCCGGCGACGCGCTCGTCATGCTGGACGACCGTCAGGCGCAGGCGCAACTCGCGATGGCGCAGGCTCAGCTCGCCAAGGACGAGGCGCAACTGGAACAGGCTCAGCGCGACGTGACCCGCTACACCGATCTGGTGTCCCGCTCCGCCACGCCGATCATCAATCTGGATAACGCCAAGACCGCTTCGGCCACCGCCCGCGCGGCCATCATCGGCGACGCGGCGTCGATCCGCAACCTGCAGGTCGCGGTCGGGTGGTACACGATCACCGCGCCCATTTCCGGCCGGGTCGGCGTCGTCTCGATCAAGGAAGGCAACATCGTCAAAGCGGGCGACAACGGCTCCTCCGGCATTCTCGCCACGATCAACCAGATCTCGCCGATCTATGTCGCGCTCTCGGTCAGCCAGAAACTGCTGCCAGCGCTTCGCGAAGCGATGGCGAATGGCGTCAAGGTCGTCGCCACGCCGCAAGGCTCGACCCGTCAGGCCGTGGGCAAACTTGCGCTGATCGACAACACCGTCGATCCCGGGACCGGCACCATCGTCATTCGCGCGCAATTCGACAACGCCGATGAACTGCTGTGGCCCGGCCAGCTCTGCAATCTGACGCTTACGCTCCGCAATGAGCCCAACACCGTCGTCGTGCCGCGCGAGGCGATCCAGATTTCGCAGAACGGCAATTTCGTGTTCACGATCAAGAATGACGCCGCGCACGTGACGCCGGTGACGGTCGGCCGCACCGAAGGGACGGAGACGATCATCACCACGGGACTCGAGGGCGACGAGACGGTCGTCCTCGACGGCGCGCTGCTTTTGTTTGAAGGCGCCAAAGTGCAAATCCGCGACCTCGCCAAAGGGGCCAGCGGATGAGCCTGCCGGAGCTCTGCATACGCAGGCCGGTGATGACCAGCCTGCTGATGCTGTCCTTCATCGTGTTCGGTCTGTTCGGCTACAGGCAGCTGCCGGTGTCGGCGCTTCCGCGCGTCGACTATCCGACGATCGCCGTCAACGCCTCGCTGCCCGGCGCGAGCGCCGAGACAATGGCCTCCGCGGTCGCCGGGCCACTCGAACGCGCCTTCGCCACCATTCCCGGCATCGACCTGATGACGTCGTCTTCGGCGCTGGGGACGACGCAGATCGTCATGCAGTTCGATCTCGAACGCAACATCGACGGCGCGGCGCTCGACGTGCAGTCAAATATTTCCGCGACCTTGCGAAAACTGCCGAACACGCTGCCGGCGCCGCCGAGCTTTCAGAAGATCAACCCCGCCGACAGCCCCATTCTGTTTATCGGCCTCGTGTCGAACACGTTGCCGCTGACGACCGTCGATGATTACGCTGAGCACATATTCGCCGAACAGATTTCGCAGATATCGGGCGTCAGCCAAGTGCTGGTGTTCGGCCAGCAGAAATTCGCGGTGCGGGTCGCCGTCGACCCGGACGCCGCGGCCGCGCGCGGGCTCACGCTCGAAAATGTCAGCCAAGCCGTGGCCGCCGCCAATTCCTCGACTCCGGTGGGCGCGCTGCTGGGCGCCCGGCAGAACGTGACGGTCGACGCCACCGGCCAGATGCTTCACGCCAACCAGTACAACAACATGGTCGTCGCCTGGCGCAACGGTTCGCCGGTCAGGCTCGACCAGATCGCCAATGTCTACGATTCGGTCGAGAATAAGCAGATCGCGGCTTGGAAGGGCGACCAGCGCGCCATCGTGCTCGCGGTGTTTCGGCAATCCGACGCCAACACCGTCGAAGTCGTCAACAATGTGAACGCGAAAATACCTTACTATTCCTCCGAGCTGCCGCCCTCGGTGCAGGCGCTGGTGCTCAACGATCGCTCGATATCGATCCGGCAGTCGATTGACGACGTGCAATACACGCTGCTGCTTTCCACCTTTCTGGTGGTCATCGTCATTTTCGTATTCCTGAAGTCGGCGGCGGCGACGCTCATTCCGGCGCTGGCGCTCCCGGTCTCGCTGATCGGCGCCTGCGCTTTCATGTACGCCTTCAACTATTCGATCGACAACATCTCGTTGCTGGCGATCACGCTTGTCCGTCGGCTTCGTCGTCGACGACGCGATCGTGATGTTGGAGAACATCACGCGCCATATCGAGGGTGGCATGCGGCCGTTCGACGCCGCGGTGAAAGGCGCGAACGAGATCGCCTTCACCATCCTCTCCATCACCTTCTCGCTCGTCGCGGTGTTCATTCCCGTCTTGCTGATGAGCGGCGTCGTCGGTCGCGTGTTCCGCGAATTCGCGGTGACGATCACGGTGGCGATCCTGGTCTCCGGCTTCGTCTCGCTGACGCTGACCCCGATGCTGTGCGCCCGCATGCTCTCCGCGCCCAAGCACGGCGCCGCGGCCGGCCTATTCTCCAGGCTCTCCGACCTCTTCGTCGACTCGCTCGCCGGCTTCTACCGCGTCACGCTCGACATCGTGTTGAAGGCGCGGCTCATCATGCTGCTGGTCACCTTCGGCACCGCCTGGGCAGCGATGACGCTCTACGCCAACGTGCCGAAGGGCTTCTTCCCTGAAGAGGACACGGGTTTTCTGCGCGGCATCACCGAGGCGCAAGCCGACACGTCGTTCACGGAGATGTCGCGCCGCCAGCAGACCGTGGTTTCTATTCTCGAAAAGGACCCGGCGGTCGACTACGTCACCTCGGCGGTGGGTTTTGGCGGCGCGACCAACAAGGGCTTTCTGTTCGTCAAGCTGAAGGACAAGAAGGAGCGCGCGCCGGTTGCTCAGATCATGGGCCGCATGCGCGCGGCGACCTCGGTCATTCCCGGCATTCGCACGCTGATGCTGCCGGTGCAGAACCTCGAATTCACCGGCGGCCGCATCGCGCGCGCCAAATACCAGTACACGCTGCAATCCGGCGATCAGGACACGTTGTTTGTAAAAGCGCCGGTGATGGAGCGCGAGATGGCCAAGCTCCCCGGCCTTCGCGACGTCAACAGCGATTTGCAGATAACCAACCCGCAAACCAGCGTCGACATCGACCGCGACAAGGCCGCAGCATTAGGTGTCAGCGTCGACGAGGTGCGCACCGCGCTCTACGATGCGTTCGGCACGCGCCAGATTTCGACGATCTTCACACCCTCCGACGATTATCAGGTGATCCTGGAAGCGGGCGCCAACTTCCAGAACGACATGAACGCGCTCGGCCGCATCCGGGTCGCGACGCCCGCCGGTCAGCTCGTGCCGCTCGACGAAGTCGCGACGATGCGTCGCTCCGTCGGGCCGCTGCAGATCAACAGGCAATCGCAACAGCCGGCGGTGACGATCTCGTTCAACCTCTCGCCGGACACATCGCTCGGGCAAGCGATTGACGAAATCCACGCGCTGGAGCGACGCATCGACCTGCCCGGCAGCATCATCACCAACTTCGCCGGCAACGCGCAATTGTTTCAGCAGGCGCTGGCCGGGCAGGGCGCGCTGCTGCTCGCCGCCGTGCTGACGATCTACATCCTGCTCGGCGTGCTCTACGAGAGCTACATCCACCCGATCACGATTCTCTCCGGCCTGCCGTCCGCGGGCATCGGCGCGCTGATCGCGCTGGAATGGGCGCATATGGATTTGTCGGTGATCGCGATCATCGGCATTCTGTTGCTGATCGGTATCGTCAAGAAGAACGCGATCATGATGGTTGATTTCGCACTGGTGCGCCGCCGCGAGGGCGCCGATGCGGTCACCGCAATCCGCGAGGCGGCGCTGATCCGCTTCCGGCCGATCATCATGACGACGTTGGCCGCGCTGCTCGGCGCGCTGCCAATCGCGCTCGGGACGGGGGCCGGCGCGGAGCTACGGCAGCCGCTCGGCGTTGCGATTGTCGGCGGATTGTGCGTCAGCCAGGTGCTGACGCTCTACATCACGCCGGTGGTTTACATCTATCTCGACAAGATCGACTCGCTGCTGTCCGGCCGCCGCGCAGTGAGGAAGCCGAAGGTGGTGGCGACGCCGGAGGCGATAGCGGCGGCAGCGGAGTGAGCGCAGCCCCTGTAGCCGCGGTCGTTGACCGCGGTCGGGCCGTGATCGAATGTTTGCCGGATGCGGACGTGCGCACGACGACCGCGGTCAACGACCGCGACTGCGGCTACATCCGGCGCCTGATCGGGAATGCCGCAGTTAAGGATAGCCTAGCGGCTCAATTTCGCCTGCGTAGGGCCAGTCTTCCCAACGCGCCACGAGCCCCGCGCGAACCGGGTTGTCCCTGACGTAGATCCATTTCGACTCGTAGCTCTCATTTGATCTCAGCAGATGATCGAAGAACTCGCGTTGCCAAATGGGCTGGCGCGCATCCACGCACGCGGCAATTCGTTTGGAAGTCCATTGTTTGAACTGACCTACGAATTGTGAAAGTGTCGAAGACGGACCGTCGCCGCCTTCCGTGCAGAAGAAATGCAAATGGTCGGGCATGAAGACATAGCGTCCCACCGTCCACCCGCGGCGCGATTTTGCCAGACGTAACTCGTCGAGCAAGATGGCGGCGATTTCCGGCTTGGCGAGTAACGGGCGGCGATCGGAAGTCGCGGTGGTGATGAAGTATAATGGCCGGTCGGAGAAGACACAGTCGAGACGTTTGAGATGGAGTTGCGGAGCTCGGCTCATATGAGCATTGTAACCACAGATGGCAGCTAAAGCCACGGACCTGAGTTGCGCACAGGCCGCGGTCAGCGACCGCGGCTACAGTCGTGCGCGGTTGCCGCGACCTCACCCCCAGGCGGCGTGGATGAACAGGGCGACGACAACAATCAACCCGACTGTGAACGACGCGCTGCGCGGAGGTTGACGATCGGCGAGGTAGAAGCCGAGATGCGCAACGCGCGCGACGACAAAGACGAGCGCCAGCAGGTTGGTCACCGTGTTGGCGCCGAGCGTCAGGTGCGAGATGACGACGGCTGCGGCGAATGGCGGGAAGGCTTCGAAGGCGTTGAGATGGGCGGCATGGGCTCGCGCGGACTGGCCCTCGAAGCTTTTGACGCTGGTGCGCGGGTTCTTCGGATCCGCGCCCCTGACAAAACCGAACGCAACATAGGGCAGCAGCGCGGCGACGAAGACGCACCAGAAGGCGATGGTCATGGAAAGCTTCCCCCTCGGAAGACGAATCAGACGGCGCCGATCGTTCAAGCGCCCGAGCGAGGATAGAATGGTCTTGAACTTCGTTGGCAAGAGAACGCTGATCGCTGCCCGCGCTGCCCTCTTAGCGACAGCGATCGTCTCGGCGTCCGCGCTGGCGGCGGATACCGGTGCGGATCAGCCCGCCTACTGGGGAACGCCGTCCGTCGACGGCGGCAAATGCTGCCAGACGCTGGGCGAGGTGCGCGACAATATCGATCGGCTCGACCGGCAGATCGTCGCGGCCATGGCCGAGCGCGGCAAATACGTCGCCGAGGCGGGGCGGTTCAAGAAGAACCCGGCCGCCGTCAGCGCTCCGGCCCGCGTCGAGGCGATCGTCGCGCGCGTGCGCGGGATGGCCGAGCAAAACGGCCTGGCCCCTGACGTTGCGGAGAAAAGCTACCGCGCCATGATCGCCGCCTTCGAGGATTATGAGCGCGCGGAATGGGTTAAGCGCCATCCGGAAGGTCAGTGAGCCCTTGTGTTCTCCATGGTGAGAAAAAGATTTCACCACAAAGGACACAAAGGAGACACAAAGGATCGGCTTGAGACTGCCGGGATTATCGGGAGATCGTTATGAAGCTTCGCTATGTTCTGGGCCTCGCCTTCGCGGTCGCCCTCGCTCCCGTCGCCCATGCCGACTCGCTTTCTAGCGACCAGAAGAAAGAGCTCGGGGACTTCATCAAGGACTATCTCGTCACCCATCCGGAAGTGCTTCGCGCGGCGATCGATTCGCTCGACAAGCACGATAAGGAGGTCGCTGACCAGGCGCGGCTGAAGGCGGTGCAGGATCAGGCCGGCGCGATCTATCGCTCGAAATTCCAGGCCGACGTCGGCAATCCCAAGGGCAACGCGACGCTTGTCGAGTTCTTCGACTACAACTGCCACTTCTGCAAAGGCGCGCTGCCCGACATCGCCAAGCTGATGAAAGACGACCCCGACCTGCACGTCGTGCTCAAGGATTTCCCGGTGCTCGGACCAGGCTCGGTCGAAGCGGCGCGGGTCGCCGCCGCGGTCCGCAACCAGCTCCAGGGCGAGCGTTTCTGGGATTTCCACAACAAGTTGCTCGGTATGCACGGCCCGATCGGCAAGAAGGAAGCGCTGGGGGTCGCCAAGGAGATGGGCCTCGATATGGCTCAGCTCGAGAAGGATATGGCGAGCAAGGAGGTCGACGACGGCCTCAAGGAAACCATGGCTGTTGCCGACGATCTGCAGATCAATGGCACCCCGACTTTCGTTGTCGGCGATTCGGTCGTGGTCGGCGCTGTCGGTTACGATGAGCTCAAGGGCAAAGTCGACGCGGTTCACAAATGCGGCCACGCGACCTGCTAACCTGACAGCAATTGCGGTTTTCCTCTAGAAGACGCCCGCGCGCCGACCGCGGCCGGCGCGATTCGCGAGATTTGGCCGCGAGGCGGGGGCGCCATTGAGCATTTTTGAAGCCATCGTGATGGCCCTGTTGCAGGGCATTACCGAGTTGTTTCCGGTCTCCAGCCTAGGTCATGCGGTCATTTTTCCCCGCCTGGTCGGGTGGGGCGATCTCATCCACAACCCGGATTTCCTGCCCTATCTCGTGGTGATGCATCTCGGCACCGCCATCGCGCTGTTTCTGTATTTCCTGGCGGATTGGCGAGCCTTCCTCGCCTCCGTGCTGAAAGCCGACACCCCGCAAGCGCTGATTGATCGCCGCATCTTCTTCTTCGTCGTGCTCGCGACCATCCCCGCCGTCATCGTCGGCGCGGCGCTTCACAAGCCGCTGGAGGCGGCGTTCAGCAAGCCGTGGATCGTGGCGTTCGTGCTGATCCTGAATGGCGCGCTGCTCTACTTCTGTGACCAGATCGCGGGCCGGGGGGTCGGTAAGCTCGATCAGCTCAACTGGAAGGGCGCGCTGGCTATCGGCTTCGCGCAGTGCTTCGCCCTGGTGCCGGGGTTTTCGCGCTCGGGGCTGACGATTGCCGCCGGCATCATTGCCGGGCTGCGGCACGAGGCCGCGGCGCGCTTCTCGTTCCTGATGGCGACGCCGATCATCCTCGGCGCGACGGTCCTGGAAGCGCCGAAGCTGTTCAAGCAGGGCGCGACGCTCGGGTTCGCCTCGCTACTCTCTGGTGTGACGGCCGGCGTGTTCGCGTACCTGAGCCTGGTGGTGCTGATGCGGTGGTTCAAGCAGCACGAATTCAACGCGCTAAAGCCTTTCGCTTACTATTGCGCGGCGGCGGGCTTGGTGAGCCTGGGGCTCATGCTGGTGATCTGACGATGTAGCCGCGGTCGTTGACCGCGGTCTGCGTGTGAGCGCCACTATCCGGAGAGAAACGATCACGGCGCCGCCGCGGTCAACGACCCATATGCGCTAACCTAGAGCAATTTCCGATAATATTGAATAACTTGCCAGCATGTCATCCCCGCGAAAGCGGGGATCCAGGGGCCACACGACGTGCGCTTCAACGTGTTGGCCACACGACGTGCGGCAGCCCTGGATCCCCGCTTTCGCGGGGATGACATCAAACCTTTGAAATAAATCGGCAATCTATAAGTTAGCGCCTATGGGTCAACGACCGCGGCTACAAAGCGACCCGCTCAGCCCCCCGCAAAACTCCTCGGCGCCGGGCTGATCACTTCGACACCCGAGCCGTTGATCTCGACCACCGCGAGTCCGCGTTCGTTCACCCCATTGGCTCGAAACCGAAACACCCCGTCGGCGCCATTGAAGCCGGACGCGTTGGCGAGCACTGAGGGTTTGAAACGCTGCGCGTTCTGCGAATGCGCGAGCGCCGCCACCAGCGAAACGGCGTCGTAGGACAGGGTTGCCAGACGCGGCGGATCGGCGTTGAATTTCGCCTTGTAGCGCTTGGCGAAAGCATTGAAGCCAGCCATTTCCGGCGCCGAATACCAGGCGCCCTGCATGCCCGAGATGCTGGCGACGCGCGGATCGTTCCAGACGCCGGTGCCCAACAACTGCGTCTTCACGCCGGCGGCGCCGAGCGCCGAGGCGACGCCCGACAGCCCGTCGGCCTGTTCGGGAACGAACACCGCATCAAAATTGGCTTTCGACAGTTCGGCAACCGCGCCCGCCGCCTGGCCTGGCGCATAGCGGGCGACGGTGACCACGGTCACGCCGACCCGCTCGGCCTCGGCTTTGAGTTCGGCGAGCGCGACGTTGGCGTAATCGTTCTGCGGCGCCAGGACCGCGATGTTCTTCTTGCCCTTCGAGGCCGCGAAATCGATGATCCTGTCGACGTAAGTCTCGATCATGAACGACAGCAGATAGACGCCCTCGCTGGCCGCGGTCGCGTCTGTGGAAAAGGCAATGACAGGAACGCTCGCAGCCTTTGCGACGCTTCCGACCTGCCGCACGTCATTGGCAAACAAGGGTCCGAGGATGATCTCCGCGCCGCCCTTCACCTCCGACTGCGCGGCGGTGCCGGCGCCCTCGGGCGACGAGCGATCGTCGAGCACCATCAGGGTGATGTCGCCGGCGCCGCCGTCGCTGATCGCCATTTGCGCCGCGTTCAGCAGCGCCTGCCCGATTCCGCTCGGCGCGCCATTCTGCGTCAGCGGCAGAATCATGCCGACCCGCACCGGGCCGGAGCCGAACGTCTGACCGATCGGCGCGTTCGGGCCAGGCAGCGGCTGCGCGTCGACCTTCGGCGTCGGCGCGGACGGATTTTCGGTGAACGAGCCGAGGCCCGGCGTGTTGCAGCCGGCGAGCAAAGCGGCGACGCCGAATGCCGCCAGCGTCTTCAACCCGTTGCGCCTTTGACGCGTGTCGCGCGCCGCCATGGCGATCTCCTGTTCCCGCTCCTCGCCCGCCGTAACATAAACGCGACGCTCTTGGCGCCCCGATAGCCCATCATCTCAGAGGTATCGACTGCCAAAAGGTCCGGAAGATGATAAAGCTCGGGCAACGAGCGGAATTTTTACTGGGGATTATGATCCCCGCTGGGAAGGGCAGGCCATGAGCCGAAAGTCGGAGGATCGGGGTTTCCTCGCCTTCGGCGTGCGTTGCCCGGCGCCGGCCGCCGATCCGGGGCTGTATGTGGTCTCGACGCCGATCGGCAATCTCGGCGACATCACCGTCAGGGCGCTACAAATCCTGGCCGGCGTGGACCTGATTCTCGCCGAGGATACGCGATTGTCGCGCCGGCTTACTGACCACTACGGCATCGCGACGCCGATGAGCCCCTATCACGAGCACAACGCCCACGAGGCGCGGCCCCAGGCGCTGGCGCGGCTTGCGGAGGGCCAGTCGCTCGCCCTCATTTCCGACGCGGGCACGCCGCTGCTTTCCGATCCCGGCTACAAGCTGGTCGTCGAGGCCGCGGAGCTTGGCGCTCCCGTCCGTCCCGCGCCGGGGCCGTCGGCGCTGCTCGCCGCGCTGGTCGCCGCCGGGCTTCCGACGGATCGATTCCTGTTCGAGGGTTTCCTGCCCGCAAAGACGGAGGGCCGCCGCTCGCGGCTCAATGCGCTCGCCCGCGTGCCGGCTACGCTTGTCTTCTACGAAGCGCCACAGCGGCTCGTCGCGTGTCTTTCCGATCTAGCGGCGGAGCTAGGGCCACGCCCCGCCAGCGTCGCCCGCGAGCTGACCAAGCTGCACGAAACAGTCGATCGCGGTTCGCTCGACGAGCTGGCGAGCCGATACGCCAATATTGAGTCGATCAAAGGCGAGATCGTCATCGTCGTTGGGCCGCCCGAAGATGAGGCGGCCGTCGACGAAGACCAGATGTTGCGAGAGCTCGCGTCGCTTCTCGGCGATCACACGACCAAGGACGCCGCCGCGATTATCGCGGCCCGTCACCGGCTGCCGCGCCGCGACGTTTATGCGCGCGCTCTGGAAATTTCGCGAGGCAGGCCTGCATGACCGACCTTTCGCGAGAGCGACGTCGCAGTGCGCTCGATTTCGGAGCGCGGGCCGAAACCGTCGCCGCCATATGGCTGCGGCTCAAAGGCTACCGCATTCTTGCCCGCGGCTTCACCGTCCGCAGCGGGGAGCTCGACATCATCGCTGCGCGCGGCAAAACGATCGCCTTCGTCGAAGTGAAGGCGCGGCCGAGCCTCGAGCAAGCCATGATCGCCATAACCCACCAAAAGCGCCGCCGGCTTTGCCGCGCCGCCGCCGTCTGGATTGCCCGCAACCCGTGGGTCGCCGAGGGCTGGACGCTGCGCGGCGATGCGGTCTTTGTTGGCGGTTGGCGCGCGCCGCTCCATATCGAGGACGCGTTCTCCCTCGAATTCCCAGGATAAAGCACGGATATGAGCCTCAAGGTCGCCATTCAGATGGATCCGATCGAACGGATCAACATCGCCGGGGATTCCTCTTTCGCGCTGCTGTTGGAGGCGCAAGCCCGTGGGCACGAACTCGCCTACTATACGCCCGACCACATGTCGCAGCTCGGCGCCGAGGTGTTCGCCTGGGTGCAGCCGCTGCGCGTCAAGGACGTCGTCGGCGACCACGCAACGCTCGGCGAAGTCGGGCGGCGAAACTTGCGCGATTTCGACGTTGTGTTGCTGCGGCAGGATCCGCCGTTCGATCTCGCCTATGTCACGTCGACGCACATGCTGGAGCTGCTCGGCCCTGAGACGCTCGTCGTCAACGATCCCCGCGCCGTGCGCGACGCGCCGGAAAAAATACTGGTCATGCAGTTTCCCGACGTGATGCCGCCGACGTTGATCTCGCGCGATAAACGGGAAATCGAAGCTTTTCGGAAGCGTTTCCCTGCGACCGTGATGAAGCCCCTCTACGGCCATGGCGGCGCGGCCGTGTTCAAGGTCGATGCCAAGGATATGAACTTCGGCTCGCTGTTCGACATGTTTTCCGTAACGTTCCGAGAGCCTTGGGTCATCCAAGAGTACATGCCGGAGGTAACGCAGGGCGACAAGCGCATCATCCTCGTCGAGGGCGAACCGCTCGGCGCCGTCAACCGCAAGCCGCAGCAAGACGACATCCGCTCGAACATGGTGCGCGGCGGACGGGCCGAGCTTTCGCCGCTGACCAAGCGCGAGCGGGAAATCTGTGAACGCATCGGGCCGGAGCTCAAAAAGCGCGGCCTGGTATTTGTCGGCATCGACGTGATCGGTGACCGCCTCACCGAGATCAACGTCACCTCACCGACGGGCTTGGCCGCCATCAAACGGCTCGGCGGGCCAGATCTGGCGAGCGCCATCTGGGACGCCATCGAGGCGCGGGCAAAGGCGCGCAAATGAGTGCGGTTGCGACTCGCGAGCGAACATCGCGCAAGACCCATGTCGCCGATGATTGGCGGCGTGACGCCGAAGAGCTTCGCTCAACCATCCGCGAAGCCCACAAGAGCAGGGGCGCGGATACCGCGGCATTTCGGAAAGACATCGCAGAGCGGTTGGACATCTTCCTGACCGCTCGGCGAGACGAGGCGCGCGCAAGGTTGGAGAACGGCGGCCGCGGCGAGGCGTGCGCGCAATATCTCAGTCACGTCGAAGACCTGATGATCCGGTCCCTGCACGAGACGCTGATCGAGATTTCGACGCCCGAAAGAGGCAACCCGGTACGCACGCGATCGTCGCGGTCGGCGGCTACGGCCGGGGCACCCTAGCGCCGCAATCCGACATCGACCTGCTGTTTTTGGCCGCCCAACCCAACGATCCGAAAATCAAATTCATCGTCGAAACGATCCTCTATGTGCTTTGGGATCTCAAGCAGAAGGTCGGCCATTCAACCCGCTCGGTCGACGATTGCCTGGTCCAAGCGCGCGCGGACATGACGATCCGCACCTCGTTGCTCGAAGCGCGCTTATTGAGCGGCGACGCCAAGCTTTTCGACACGCTGCGGCGGCGTTACGACGCCGAAATTGTCGCCAAGACGGCGAGCGAATTTGTCGCCGCCAAGCTTGCCGAGCGCGACAAGCGCCTGCAACGGCAAGGCGAGTCGCGTTATCTGGTCGAGCCCAACGTCAAGGAAGGCAAGGGTGGCCTTCGCGATCTCAACACGCTGTTCTGGATCGCCAAATACGTCTACCGCGTGCAGGACGTGCAGGAGCTTGTCGGCGCCGGCCTATTCACAAAGGACGAGCTCAAACAGTTTCAACGCTGCGAGGAGTTTCTCTGGTCGGTCCGCTGCCATCTGCATTTCCTCACCGGTCGCCCCGAGGAGCGGCTGACGTTCGAGCTTCAGTTGCCGATCGCCAAACAGCTCGACTACGCCTCGCGGGCCGGGCAGACCGACGTCGAGCGGTTCATGAAACATTATTTTCTCGTCGCCAAGGACGTCGGCGATCTTACAGCCATCGTTTGCGCAGCGCTCGAGGAGAAACAAACCAAACGGCCGCAGACGTTTGACCGTTTCCTGGCAAAACTCGGACGCCGCCCGAAGGCCGTTGCGGACGCGCCGGATTTCCGGGTCGAGAAAGAACGCGTCAACGTTGTCAGCGACGACGTCTTCGACAAGGATCCAACTAACCTCATCCGTCTTTACTGGGCCGCCGACCGGTCCGGACTTCCGCTGCACCCCGAGGCGACCCGGCTGGTGACGAAATCGCTGAAACGCATCACCGCGGAAGTGCGCAACGATCCGACCGCCAACCGGCTGTTCCTGGAAATCCTGACCTCGCGGCGCTCGCCCGAGGTCGCGCTTCGCCGCATGAATGAGTTGGGCGTGCTCGGTCGCTTCATCCCCGATTTCGGCCGCGTCGTCGGGATGATGCAATATTCCATGTATCATCATTACACCGTCGACGAACATCTGCTGCGAACCGTCGGCGTGCTCAATCAGATCGAGTTCAGGACGCACGCGCGAAGACCATCCGGTGCTCACAGAGTTCCTGCCGCAGATCAACCATCGCACCGTCCTCTATGTCGCCGCCTTTCTGCACGACATCGCCAAGGGTCGCGGCGTCGACCATTCGATCGCCGGCGCCGAGGTTGCGCGCAAACTCTGCCCGCGCTTCGGCTTGAACGCGGCGGACACCGAGCGCGTCGCCTGGTTGGTCGAGCAGCACCTTGTGATGTCCAACACCGCGCAAGGCCGCGATCTCTCTGATCCGCGCACGGCCGAGACTTTCGGCGCGATCGTGCAGACGATGGATCGCCTGCGGCTGCTGCTGGCGTTGACGGTCTGCGACATCAGGGCGGTCGGCCCGGGGGTTTGGAACGCCTGGAAAGGCCAGTTGCTGCGCAACCTGTTCTGGGAGACCGAGGTGGTGCTCGGCGGCGGTCATTCGCGCATTGATCGGAAGTCGCGCGTCGCCGCGGCAAAGGAGGCGCTGCGCCAGGCGCTGCCGAACTGGTCTGATCCGGAGTTCGAGGCGTACGCCTCGCGTCACTATCCCGCCTATTGGTTGAAGGTCGATCTGAAGCGGCAGATCGCGCACGCGCGGCTGTTTTACGGCATGACGCGCGAGGTTCGTTCGTTGGCGACGGAGGTTTCCACCGACGCGCAGCATGGCGTGACCGAAATCACGGTCATCGCTCCCGACCATCCGCGGTTGCTTTCGGTGATCGCCGGCGCCTGCGCGTCGGCGTCCGGCAATATCGTCGAAGCGCATATTTTCACGACGACCGACGGATTTGCTCTCGATTCGATCTTCATCTCCCGCGCCTTCCCCCTGGATACCGACGAGATCCGTAGAGGCGCGCGAATCGCAGATACGGTGGAGAAATCGCTGCGGGGCGAGGTGCGTCTTCGCGACATCATTCAGGACAAGCGCAAGCGCGAGACCCGCGCCAGCAGCTTTCCGGTCGAGCCGGAGGCGGACATCGACAACACGCTGTCGTCGCTCTACACCGTGCTGCAAATCGCCGGGCTGGACCGGCTCGGGTCTGCTCTACGAAGTGACGACGCTGCTCTCCAAGCAGAACCTCAACATCGGCTCGGCGCATATCGTGACGTTCGGCGAAAAGGCCGTCGACGCGTTCTATGTGACGGACTTGACCGGGGCGAAGATCACGGCGCCGGCCAGGCAGGCGGCTCTGAAACGCCATTTGATGTCGGTGCTGCAATCCGACTAGCCGGCCGTCTTGATTTTTCGCCCTTAAGTCTCGATATCGCCGCTGGAACGCGGGGCAAGGATTGCCATGACCGATGCTGAACATCGCGACGCCGAGACAAAGGCGTCGGAAGGTATTGATATCAGGAACGAAGCGACGCCGGATCCACATTCGGTGATCGAGAAGCTGGTTGCCGAAAATTCCGAATTGAAGGATCGGTCGCTGCGCGCGCTTGCGGAAACCGAAAATATGCGTCGGCGTTCCGAAAGGGAAGCCGCGGACGCTCGCACTTACGCCGTCACCAATTTCGCGCGCGACATGGTGGCCGTGATCGACAATCTGGAGCGGGCGCTGGCGAGTGTGGCGCCCGAGCAGCGGGCGGTCGCGGACGGCATGCTGAAGACGCTCATCGAGGGCGTGGAGCTGACGGCGAAGGACCTCACCAGCGTGCTCGGCCGGCACGGCGTCAAGCGGCTCGACCCGCAGGGCGAGAAGTTCGATCCGAACTTCCATCAGGCGATGTTCGAGGCGCCGGACGCAAACGTGCCCTCGGGCGCGGTCTCGCAGGTGGTGCAGAGCGGCTGGCGGATCGCCGATCGCGTGTTGCGCCCTGCGCTGGTTGGGGTGTCCAAGGGCGCGGTGAAGACGGCGCCGTCGGCCTGAGCATCGCTTTGCGGAGGGTCGGCGTCCACGCCGACCTTTTGGCCACGCGCGGCCGGCCTTGGAGATGAACCCTCGTCGGCCTGGAGGCCGACGCTCCGCGGGGTTGTAGCCTAAGCTGAGTTCACGCGCCGCAGGGTCAGATTGATCCGTCCCGCCTCGGGCGCCAGCAGCGTCGAGGTTCCCGGATAAATCCGGTCGACGCCGTGAAAAGCCAGGCGTGACGCGCCGCCTAGCGTCACCACGTCGCCGGAATTGAGCCGGAACGATCGCGTCGGCGCATCGCGCGTCCCGCCGCCGATGCGAAACAGCGCGCTGTCGCCAAGCGAAATCGACAGCACGGGCGCATCGAAGGTCTGTTCGTCGCGATCCTGGTGCAACCCCATTTTGGCGGTCGTCGCATAGTAGTTGATCAGGCACGCCTCAGGCGTGGGCGCGTCCGGGGCCAGATCGCGCCAGATCGTGGCGATCGATGACGGGATCGGCGGCCAGGCTTCGTCCTGTATCCGGGTGGCGCTCCTGGTAGCGATAGCCGTTGCGATCCGAGACCCATCCGAGCGGCCCGCAGTTGGTCATGCGCACGGAGAACGGCTTTCCCGTGCGCGGCATCGCCGGGCAAAACAGCGGCGCGTCGGCGATCACGTCGCGCAGATCGGCAAGCAGCGCGGTCTGTCGCTCGTTCGAGAGATAGCCAGGATAGAACAGCGCGCCCGGCGCCACCTCTAGCGGCTTGGGCATCGACAGCCGCGTCTTCAGTGCATCCGCGGCTTGCGCAGGTACGCCGTGCGATCGCCGGACTTCACGCGCACCCAGAGCGTGCGCTTATCGCGCACGATTTCGATCGGAATCTCGGTCCCCGCCGGCCCGCAGTTCCAGACCTCGCGATAGAAGTCGGCGAGCGTTTCAATCGACGCGTCCCGAACAGACGAAACGATGTCGCCGGAGCGCAGACCCACCTGCGACGCCGGCCCAACCTCAGACACATCCGCGATGACCACTCTGCCCGCGCTCTCCGTGGAATAAAGCCCCAGCCAGGGCCGCGCCGGCTTATTCCGCCGCCCATATTTGATAAGCTCATCCAGGATCGGCGTCAGCAGATCAATCGGCACGCTCATATTGACGTCTTGCGAATGGCCGCGTCCATCGCTCTGCTGCACATGCAGCGAACCGACGCCAATCAACCGACCGTCAGGCCCGATCAGCCCCGCGCCGCCCCAGAGCGGATGCGCCGGCGCCGTGAACAGCGCGTCGTCGATGTGATATTCCCAATAGCCAGAGAATTCCTGCTTCGCCATCACCCGCGCCCGGCAAGCGTGTTGCCGGCCACCGCCGCCGCCGGCCATCACCACCGGCTCGCCGACGCCAACCGCTGCTGATGATCCCATCGGCAAGACCGGCAAATCCAGCTTGCCCAGCGCCTGCACGAGCGCGAAGCCGCTCTCCTGATCGATGGCGACGGGGTGCGCGGGCGTCACGCGGCCACGGCCGTCGACGATGACGACATTCTCCGCCTCGGTGACCAGATAGCCGATGGTCAGCACGAGGCCGTTTTCGCGAATCACTATGCCGCTGCCGGCGCGCTCGGTGCCGAGCGTCGTCGCCGTAAACGCATCGCTGGGAATGTCGGCTTCGATGTTGACGATCGACAGCAGCGCGCGATCGAGGTCGAACTGAACCTCTTCCGGACGCGGCTGTTGCGCGTCCGGAACTTCCCAACGCGGTTTGTCCACCATGGAGCGATCTCACGACGCAGTTGACCCAGGTCGGGATAGGGTCAAAAAAACGCGCCAAGGTCAAGGACGACGCGATTTGATTTAAATTCGGGCGATGGAGGGCGCGCGCGCCGGCGGCCGGCGTCGCCTGGACTTTCCACGCCGCAGCCGGCATAGTCCGGCCGCGCCCTTGCGCTCCTAGGCGGCCGCATGTCTATCAAACTATTTTTGTTGCGCTTTTTTACTTGGTGGAACGGCGCGAATCTCAACACGCACGTCTACACCAACAAAAACGGCGAACTCGTCGGCCACGATGAATTCGGCAACGCCTATTATCGCATGCGCGGCGGCAAGATCGATCCCGCGCTCGGATTCGAGCGCCGCTGGGTGATTTACAATGGCGTCGCCGAGGCCTCGATGACCCCGCCGGGCTGGAACGGCTGGCTGCATCACACCGTCGATACGCCGCCCGTCGATGAAGCCTACAAGCGCCACTCATGGGAATTGCCGCATCGCGGCAACCCGACGGGCACCCCCGCCGCCATCCGGCCGAAGGGCTCGACGCTGCGCCGAAGCAAGCGCCAGGCGACCGGCGGCGATTACCAGGCTTGGATTCCGAACTGAGCGCCGCCTTGTTTTTGCGCCGCTCTCGCGGCATGGCGAGCGCATAGTCAACGGCGACGAAGCGGAAGCCATGAAAATCACCCAAGGGTTCGCCGCCCTCCTTGGCGGCCTCGCCCTCGCCGCCCTTGTCGGCGCCCCGGCGCGCGCCGACAAGATCAAGCATCCGACCGCCGTCTTCGCCGGGCTCGACAAGATCACCGGCCGCATCATCTCGTTCGAGGTCGCCATCGACGAGACCGTGCAGTTCGGCTCGCTGCAGATCACGCCGCGCGTCTGCTTCTCGCGCCCGACCACCGAGGCCCCGCGCACCGACGCTTTCGCCGAGGTCGACGAGGTCGAGACCGACAAGACGCTGCGGCGCATCTTCAGTGGCTGGATGTTCGCCGACAGCCCCGGTCTGCACGGCGTCGAGCATCCCGTCTACGATATCTGGCTGACCGACTGCAAAGGCGACGGACCGCTGGTGAAGGAGGCGCCCGAGGTCGCCGAGGCGCCCGCTGACGACGCCGATACGCCCGCCGACGCCGCCGCCAAGCCCGCGACGCCCGGCGCCGACGCCGACGCCGAAGCCCACCAAGACCAAACGGCCCAAACCGAAGCCGACGACCGCGGGCGGCGATCTCGTGCCGCCGGCCGATGTCGGGCAGCGCGCGCCTTCGCGCTCGTTCTTCCCCGACGACGCCTCTCCGGGTGCGCCGATGCGAATCGGACGTTGAGGAGGCGGGCGTGAATCTTTCGGTCACGATCCTGGAAGATCGGGTGCTGTTCAAAGGGCGCTTTGCGCTAACGCGCACCCGCGCCGCGATCCACGATGCGGCGGGGCGGAGCTTTGAGCTGGATCATGAAGTCTACCGCCACGGCTTCGCTGCGGCGGTGCTGCTGTATGATCCGGATCGCGGCGTCGTGATGCTGGTTCGGCAGTTTCGCATGCCGCCGTACCTGGCCGAGGGCGTGACCGAGATGATCGAAGTCTGCGCCGGCATGCTCGACGACGATACGCCGGAGGTCTGCGCAAAGCGCGAAGTGCGGGAGGAGACGGGGGTCGAAGCGCAGCAAACGTCCAGCACGCCTTCGACGCGTACATGAGCCCCGGCGGCGTCACTGAGCGCATCTCCTGCTTCACCGCCCGATACTCGCCGCAAGACCGCAAACACGCGGGTGGCGGCGTCGACGCCGACGAGCATATCGAGGTCATCGAGATGGCCTTCGAGGAGGCGCTGCGGCTGATCTCGACCGGTGGGATCCGCGACGCCAAGACGATCGCGCTGCTCTATCACGCCCGCGCGACAGGCTTGATGTGACGGACGGTACTGACGACGCCGCGTTCCTCGAGGCGGGCCGCAAGCTGTTCGCCGGCCCCTGCGATTTCTTTTTCGCAGCGGCGCAGCCCTCGGGACTCCCGGAGATCGGCGCGCCGGAAATCGCCTTCGCGGGACGGTCGAACGTCGGCAAATCCTCGCTGATCAACGCGCTGACCGGCCGCCATGGCCTCGCCCGCGCCTCGCACACGCCGGGGCGCACGCGCGAGCTGATCTTCTTCGACCTTGCCGGAAGACTGCGCTTGGTCGACATGCCCGGCTACGGCTACGCGACCGTGTCCAAGGCGATGTCCGTCGGCTGGGAGAAACTGGTGCGCGACTATCTGCGCGGCCGCCCCACGCTGTTGCGCGCTTTCGTCCTCGTCGATGGCCGCCATGGTCTCAAGGCGTCGGACGAAGAGACGTTTTCCGCGCTCGACGCGACCGCCGTCTCCTACGCTGTCGTCCTGACAAAGAAAGACGAAGTGAAACCAGCAGTGCAAGCCGAGCGGGTCGAAGCGACGCTGACGGCGCTACGCGCGCACGCCGCGGCCTACCCGCATGTGTTCTTCACGTCTGCGCGCACCGGTGAGGGCGCGCCGGAGTTGCGCGCGCATGTCGCGCGTTTGCTGGCGGAACGCGGCGGGGACCAAGTCAGGCTGTAGACTCGGATCAGCACGCGCGGTTGCGGCGCCAGCAAACTCCAGTATGGCTCTCCGACGCCGAAGAGCATTCAGACAAGACAAAGCCCGCGGCCTCAATGTTTTTCGGGCGCCTTCGTCGCGGACAACTTCTCGACCTCCGCCGCGAACTGATTGGCGGAGCAGGCGGCGCCGGTTGTAGCGACACCGTCATGGCTCAGATTGAGGGACGAAACTCCAATGATTGAGGGGCCGCCTCCTATGTCGGCTAAAATAGGCGCGCCGGAATATCCGAAATTGAACAAACAGTCATGAACGAACACGCCTTCGTCCATCCTGGCTGCAATCTGGCAATCCTTGGCTACGGAAGGCAGAAAAGGCCTTTCCCGGCCGTATCCAATCTCGAAGGCGTTTTTGTCCGCAGCAATCTTTGCGAACTGCTCCTGCGAAAGCGCGGCGATCGGTATGGGTTTCGCTTCAATGCGATCATGCAGCGTCACCAGGGCCCAATCGGTTTTGGCGAATGTGACGGATTGCGGTTCCTCCGTCGAATGATTTGGCGCGATCTCAAATGATTCCGCCACCGAATGGGCGGAAACCTCGCCCCGGTTCATTCCAAGCACGAAATGCACCATCGTAGGTTTCGCGAGTTGGTCTCTCAAATAAAGACAATGTGCGGCGGTCAAGACAAGCCTGGCGCCAATCAACGTTGCCGTACATTCGACGAGCAGGTTGGTGTGCCACGGGACAGTAATCTTCCCAACCGACGAGGCGGGCCATTGAAAGGGGTCGTCGATTTTCGACGCATGCTGTTGAACAGACTTGAGCAATTTCTCTGACGAAAGACTGGGGCATGACACGCTGACGACGGCAACGGCCACAGCAATTCCAGTTGCACGAAAACAATGGCTTCGCATGGCCTTGCCCCATTCGTATAATTGAATTCGTAGAATAGCCGGCGTAATCGCAACTGGCCAGTAGGTTCGCCTACCACGATCGCAAAGCCATCGGTGACTTGTGGCGGCGTCTTCGACGAGCGAAGTGAGGACTAGGCGCCTTGCGGAGCGTCGGCCTCCAGGCCGACGTCGGGGTTGATACCTAAGCCGGCCAAGTGGGAGCCCCAGAGGTCGGCGTGGACGCCGACCCTCCGCCAGAACGGCAATGCCGGTTCTATTTAACTGCCGACGGCTCTAGCACAATCTTACCACGGGGACGCGGAAGCGCGCCTTCGACCATCCCTAGCGCCGTCCGGCATTCTGCAAGCGGCAGCACCGCCCCGAGTTGCGTGACAACTCGGCGGGATTCCAACAGCGCGGTCAGCGCGTCGAGCCTTTCTGTGCTGACATCAACCAGGAAAAAGCGGGCCTCGATGCTGTTGGCCGCGGCGAGCTCCACGTCCGGCGACGAAACCGCCGAGATCAGTTTGCCCCCAGGATTCAGCGCGGCGAACGCTCGTCTTTGCGCTTCGCCGCCGATGAGATCGACGACGGCATCAACGCTCGGAAAGCTCGTCTCAAACCCCTCACTTCGCGCATCGACGACCGTCTGCGCGCCGAGACCGCGCACATAGTCGGCGTCGGCTGCGCTCGCTGTGGCGACGGCGGCGATCCCTGCGTCGCGCGCGATCTGAACGGCGTAGGCGCCGACATTGCCGGCGGCGCCCAATATCAGAACGCTTTGACCCCGACGAAGGCCCGCTTCAACAAACAGCGCCTGCCAAGCGGTGACAGCTACGATCGGCGCGGACGCCGCCTCCGCCAGGCTCCATGCCTTTCGGCGCTTTCGCGATCATCGCCGCCTCGGCGGCGGCGAATTCGGCCCAGGCGCCGGTGAACTGTTTGTTGACGACGCCGTAGACGCGATCGCCCACAGCGAATTTGTCGACGCCATCGCCGACAGCGACCACCTCGCCGGCGAAATCGGCGCCGAGCGTGAGCGGAAGCGGTTGTGGCAGCGCGCTCTTGCCCGCAAGGATCCAACCATCCCATGGACCGACGCCGGCGGCGGCGACACGAGCCAGCACCTGGCCCGCCTGCGGCACAGGCGTGGGCGCGTCCTTGAGCTCCATCTGCTCATAGCCGCCGAAGGCTGCAACTCTTACCGCCTTCATGGCGCCGTCACCGTCCCGCCTATTCGCATATGTTTGTTCACTCCGGCGCGTGACAGACGGCCTCGATATTGTTGCCGTCGGGGTCGAGCACAAAGGCCCCATAATAGTTGGCGTGATACTGCGGCCGCAGGCCAGGACCGCCGTTATCCTTGCCGCCGGCGACAAGCGCGGTCTTGTAGAAAGCATCCACGTCCGCCCGCGCCCGCGCGGGGAACGCGACATGCAGGCCGCCTTTGGGCTTCGCGCCCGTTCCAATCCAGAAGAAAGCCTTGTCGTTCGCCCCAAACCCGGCATGCGCGTCGCCGCCCGTCTGTTCCCGCGTCACCTCCATCAGCAATTGCAGACCAAGCGGCGCCAGCGCGCGTCGATAGAATTCCTTGGAGATGTCGAAATCAGCGACACTAAAACCGATATGATCGAGCATGCTATCTCTCCAAGTCATGCGGCCGATGTAGCCGCGGTCGTTGACCGCGGTGGTCCCGTGATCGAAGGATTGCAGGATAGGGCCGAGCTCACGACCACCGCGGTCAACGACCGCGGCTACATAGGGGTTCAGCCTCCCGCTTTCACAAAGACGACATGCAGCCGCCTCGGCCCGTGCGCGCCAAACAACAATGTCTGCTCGATGTCGGCGGAGCGCGAAGGGCCGGTGACGAAGTTGAGCGTACGCGGCGCCTGGCCCGCGCCGTAGCGCGCCCGCAGCCGCGCAAACACGCTTTCCATGTCGCCGACGATATCCTCGGCGAACACGACGACCACATGATTGTCGGGCAGGAAATTGAGCGTCGTCGGATTATCGGCGCCTGAGACGAGCGCCAATGTGCCGGTTTCGGCAATCCCCGCGAAAGCCGTGCTGGCGGCGTTGAGATCCTGGCCGTCGGAGGGACCGTGAGAGACCTCCAACGAAGTCTCGCCCCATGGAAGATCAGTCAACCGCGCGTCGGCGCCGATCCTGAGCATGGCCGGCAAATTGAGTTCGCGCAGATAGCGCGCGATTTCCCGAGGTATCTCATCGGCCGAACCAATCTCCGACAAAGTAGCGGCCGCCCGCTCCAACTCCGCTTTGAAGGTCGCCACGCGCGTCGCCGCGTCGCCCTGCCCACGCGCGGGGATTACGCCGGACGGCGCCTTCGCAAGCCGATCCGCGACCGCCGCGCGCCGCGGAGTCTCCGCGCCCGTCACATGCAACGAGCGTCGCACGCTCGCGAAAATCTCCTCGCGCGCGCTCAATTGGTGGCTCCGCTCTTGGCGCGCCATCGCGCCTGGAAGGTTGCGCCTTGCGGCGCGGGCAAGTCGCGATAGCGCGTCCAACCGCCGGCCAACGGCGCCCAGGCGAAGCGGCCTTTGCTGCGTCCAACCAGCCCCATCGCCCGCATGGCGATATCTGTCGCGAAGCGATAGAGCGCCGGCCGCTTGGCGAAGAACGCCCAGAAACCCAGGCCGTAGCGCACCGCCGTCGGCGACAAATGGCGCTCGAACTCGCGCTCGCGCCAATGCCGCATCATCTTCGGCAGCGGAATACGCATCGGGCAGACCGCCTCGCAGCGCCCGCAGAACGTCGAGGCGTTCGGCAACTGGCCGCCGTCGGCGACGCCAATCAACGAAGGCGTCAGCACGGCGCCCATCGGGCCCGGATAGACCCAACCATAGGCGTGTCCGCCAACCGCCTGATAGACCGGACAATGGTTCATACAGGCGCCGCAGCGGATACAGCGCAGCATCTCGCTGAACTCACCGGCCAGCATCGCCGAGCGGCCGTTGTCGAGCAGGATGACGTGGTATTCCTCCGGGCCATCCGGGTCGCCGGGCCGGCGTGGTCCGGTCGAAAGCGTGGTGTAGACCGACATGTCCTGGCCCGTCGCCGAACGGGCGAGCACGCGCAGCAACTGTGCGGCGTCATCAAGCGTCGGCGTGATCTTCTCCAAGCTGGCGATGACGACGTGGACCTTCGGCAGGATCTGCGTGAGGTCGCCATTGCCTTCGTTGGTGACGATGATCGACGTTCCCGTCTCCGCGATCAAGAAATTCGCGCCGGTCACGCCGATGTCGGCGCGAGAGGAATTTCTGCGCGCAGGATGGCGCGCGCTTCCGCAAGCAGCGTCTCGGGCGCCGAAAGGTCACGGTCCGCCGGCAGATGCAGGTGCGCCTTGCGAAAATCCGCCTCGACGTCATCGCGCGTGACATGGATGGCGGGCGCGATGATATGCGACGGGCCCTCATGGCGGAGCTGGATGATGTATTCGCCGAGATCGGTCTCGATCGCCTCGATGCCTTGCGCCTCGAGCGCTTGGTTGAGCCCGATCTCCTCGGAGATCATCGATTTGCCTTTGGTGACGCGCTTGGCGCCGCGCGCTCGGCAGAGATCGAGGAAGATCTTCCGCGCCTCCTCCGCATCGCGCGCCCAATGCACGTGGCCGCCGCACTCGGTGACCTTCTTCTCGTAGGCTTCCAGATAAAGATCGAGATGCGCGAGCGTGTGGTTCTTGATGTCGCGCGCGCTGTCGCGCAGCGCCTCGAACTCCGGCAAGCGATCGGCGGCGGCGGCGCGGCGCGGCACGAAATTGCCTGGGCTGTTCATCGCGCGCTGCAGACGCGCGTCGTGCAGCGCTTCGTGGACGTTCTCCTTGAAGCGTGGCGTCGTCAGCAGCGGCGGTCATCGGGAAGGTCCCTCGCCGATCGGCGGCTCGTCGGTCATGCCCGCCAGCACCTCGGCGACGTGACGCACGCGAAATCTTCGCGGCCCTCGCGCTGCATCTTGCCCGCCATGTTCATCAGACAACCAAGATCGCCGGCGAGCAGCGTGTCGGCGCCGGTGGCGGCGATCTTGGCGCTTTTCTTGCCGACGATGGCGTCGGACAGCTCGCCGTATTTGACCGCGAACGTTCCGCCGAAGCCGCAGCAGACATCGCTGTCGTCGAGTTCGACGAGTTTCAGACCCTCGACGGTCGCGAGCAACTTGCGCGGCTGATCGCGCACGCCGAGCTCGCGAAGCCCGGAGCAGGAATCGTGATAGGTCGCGACGCCGTCGTAGCGCGCCTCCACCCGCGTCACGCCGAGCGTATCGACGAGGAAGCTGATGAGCTCGCGGCATTTGCCGGCGAAGGCGACGGCTTCGCGCGAGGCGTCAGGTTCGTCGGCGAACAATTCTGGGTAATGTTTGGCCGAGCATGCCGCCGCAGGAGCCGCTCGGCGCGACAATGTAATCGCAGTCGGCGAAGGCGCGCATCGTCGTGCGCGCGATCGCTTTGGTGTCGGCGCGGTCGCCGGAATTATAGGCGGGCTGGCCGCAGCAGCTCTGCGAAGGCACGAAAACCTTGCAGCCGGCGTCCTCCAGCAGTTTCACCGCCGCGAAGCCGACGCTCGGGCGGATCAGATCGACGAGGCAGGTGACGAACAGACCGACGCGCAATCCTGCGCCCGGCGGCGATGAAGTCGCAGACAAAAAGCGCCCTCCTTGGCGCGAGAGATTGGACCAGCGGACCCGACGATTCAAGACGAAGGCCGTGGACCGCCGCGTTGACTCCGCGCGGCCTTGCGCTTTACTGGCATGCTAGCCGCGACGCAAACCGGATTGAACCGGCCGCGGCGCCAGGGAGGAAAAACATGTTCACTAGACGGTTGCTTTTGGCCGGCATCGGCGTTGTCGCGCTCGCCGGCGCCGCGTTCGCCGACGACAAGCCGACAATTCTCGCGTCCGTTCCCGGCATGAGCTTTCCCTTCTTCGTCCACATGATGCAGGCCTTCAAGGCCGAAGGGGAGAAGCAGGGGTTCAATGTCCTTGAAAGCGACGGGCAGGTGTCCTCGCCGAAGCAGACCGCCGACATCGAGGCCGCGCTCGCCAAGGGCGTGAAGGGCATCGTGCTGTCGCCGAACGAGGTCGACGCGATGGCGCCGGCGCTGCAGGAGGCGGTCGACGCGGGCGTGCCGGTCGTGACCGTTGACCGTCGCGTGCCGAAAGTGACGGGCATTCTCGCGCATATCGGCGCCGACAACGTGAAGGGCGGCGAGGCGCAGGGCAACCTGGTGCTCAAGCTGTTCCCGAACGGCGCGAAAATCGTCAACCTGCAGGGCCAGTCGGGCGCGTCGCCCGCGATCGATCGCAACAAGGGCCTGCACAATGTGATCGATAAGGCCGGTGACAAGTACAAGATCATATTCGAGCAGACGGCGGGTTTCGATCGCGCCAAGGGGCTCTCGGTCACCGAAGCGGCGCTCGCCGCGATGAAGGACCCGCCGGACGTGATCGTCGCCGCCAACGACGATATGGCGCTGGGCGCGATGGAGGCGGCGAAGGGGCGCGGGCTTGCGGGCAAGATCGCGATTCTCGGCTTCGATGCGCTGCCGGAGGCGCTGGCGCAGATCCGCGACGGCGGGCTCACGGCGACGATCGAGCAGTTCCCCGCCAAGCAGTGCGGGCAAGGCGTCGACATGCTCGCGGACTTCATCAAGACCGGCAAGAAGCCGGATCAGAAGATCGTCCTGCTCACGCCGGTCGCGATCACCAAGGATAATCTGAAAGAGGCCGAGCGGCTCGACGAGGTGAAGTGATCTAGCTGTAGGTCGATTCCCTCCCCCCTTGTGGGGGAGGGTTAGGGAGGGGGCGGTACGGTTTGAACGAGACTATCCGGATAGCGCGCCGCCTGCGGCTACCCCCCACCCCGGCCCTCCCCCACAAGGGGGGAGGGAGTTCGCGGCGCCGGCGCGTCTATCACTTCAAAGCCGCCGCCGCATGAAGACTTCTCCTCAAAATGACCGGGCTCGCCAAGCAATTTCCTGGCGTTCTGGCGCTCGACGGCGTCGACTTCGAGGTCGCGGAAGGCGAGGTGCACGCGCTGCTCGGCGAAAACGGCGCCGGGAAATCGACGCTGCTGAAAATTCTCTCCGGCGCGCAAACCGCCGACTCCGGCGAGATCGAATTCGCGGGCGCGCCCGTCCGCTTTACCTCTCCGCACGATGCGCAGAGCGCCGGCATCGCCACGATCTATCAGGAATTCACGCTCGTCCCCGCCATGTCGATCGCGGAGAACGTGTTCATCGGCCGGGAGCCGGGATCGCGATTGTTTGTGAGCTGGGGCAAGCTCGCCGCAGATACGCTCGCGATCTCCGAGCGCATCGGCCTCAAGCGCCTGCCGCTGACGCCCGTGCGCGAGCTCTCCGTCGCCGAGCAGCAGCTCGTCGAGATCGCCCGTGCGCTGTCGATGCGCTCGCGCCTCATCGTGATGGACGAGCCGACTTCGGCGCTGAGTGAAGCGGAAGTCGCCAACCTGTTCGAGATCGTCAAGCGGCTGCGCGCGGAAGGCATCTCGGTGATCTTCGTCACGCACCGGCTCGACGAGATTTTCCGCATCTGCGACCGCTACACCGTGCTGCGCGATGGGCGCTATGCGGGGGCGGGCGCGGTCGCCGACGCCGATGTCGACAAAATCATCCGCTTGATGGTCGGCCGTGACGTCGATCTGCTCTATGGCGCGCGACCGGCGCCGACGCCGGGACCGATCGCGCTGGAGGCGCGAGGTCTGACCCGCCGCCGCGATCCGCGCGATCCGCGCGCGACCGAACTGATCGACGTTTCTCTGACACTGCGCCAGGGCGAGATCGTCGGCCTCGCCGGCCTCGTCGGCGCCGGGCGCACCGAGACGGTGCGCGCGATCTTCGGCGCGGACACCCTGGAATCCGGCGAGATATTGATTGACGGCAAGTCGGTCCGCATCAACTCGCCAGAAGCGGCGATGCGGCTCGGCATCGGGCTCGTGCCGGAGGATCGCAAAAAACAGGCGCTGTTCCTGCAACTCGCGATCCGCGCCAATCTTTCGATCGCGGCGCATGATCAGATATCGGCGCTCAGATGGTTCGTCGACGAGCGCAAGGAGAACGCGCTGATCGACTCCTTCAAGCGCAAGCTCAACATTCGCATGACCGGGCCGGACCAGCAGGTCTCAAAACTATCCGGCGGCAATCAGCAGAAAGTGGTGCTGGCGCGCTGGCTCGCGCTGAAGCCGAAAATTCTCATTGTCGACGAGCCGACTCGCGGCATCGACATCGGCGCCAAGATCGAGGTGCACAACATCCTCGTCGAGATGGCCAAGGCCGGCGTCGCCGTGCTGGTGGTCTCTTCGGAGCTGCCGGAGGTGCTGGCGCTTTGCGATCGCATCGTGACCATGCGCGAGGGGCGCGTCACCGGCGAGATCGCGCGCGCCGCCGCGACGCAGGAAATACTTATGTCCATGATGGCCCTCGACGAGACGCCGGCGGCGGGCGCGGCTTGAGAGAGATGAACCGATGACCCAATCCCTGAGCCCGCCGCGCGCGGAAGAGCGCGGCTTCGACATGTTCGAAATCCTCGCGCGCTTTGCGCCGACGATCTTTCTCATCGTGCTGATGCTGCTGTTTGCGATCATGGAGCCGCGGTTCCTCTCGTCGATCAATCTGTTCAACGTGATGCGGCAGGTGTCGATCACCGGCCTGATCGCGATCGGCATGACCTTCGTGATCCTGACCGGCGGCATCGACCTTTCGGTCGGCTCGCTGCTCGCCTTCGCTGGTCTGGTCGCCGCGGCGATCGCGAAGGGCGGCATGCAGGATCGCTTCACGGTTGGCGAGGGCGTCGCAGGCTATGGCTGGCCGTTGGCGGCCGCGGGGGCGATCCTGGTTGGAGTTGCCGGCGGATTTATCCAGGGCATCGCGATCACCCGCCTGAAAATCCCGCCGTTCGTGGTGACGCTTGGGGGCATGTCGGCGTTTCGCGGCGCGGCGCTACAGTTCGCATCTGGAGGGCCGATCTCCGGTTTCGACGACAACTTCACGTGGTGGGGACAGGGCAAGATCGGGCCGGTGCCGACGCCGGTCATCATCTTCCTGGTTGCCGCCGTGGTCGCGCATATCGTGCTGCGCCACGGGCGCTACGGCCGCAAAGTCTATGCGGTCGGCGGCAATCCGGAGGCGGCGCGGCTATCGGGCCTCAACGTCGACCGGATCGTGCTGAGCGTCTATCTGATTGTCGGTTTTTTCGCCGGGCTCGGCGCCTTTGTGCTGGCGGCGAGATTGAACTCCGCCGAGGCCGTGGCGGGCACCGGTTACGAATTGACGGTGATTGCCTCTGTGGTGATCGGCGGCACGAGTCTGTTCGGCGGGTCAGGCACGGTGTTCGGCACGGTGATCGGCTCGTTGCTGATCGGCGTGCTGCTCAACGGTCTCGTGTTGATGAACGTGTCGTCGTATATCCAGCAGATCATCATCGGCGTCATCATCGTGCTGGCGGTGGCGTTCGACACTTTCGCGAAATCTCGACGCCGCCGGGCGTAGAGCTGCACTTCCGTCATTGCGAGGAGCGAAGCGACGCGGCAATCCATGAGGCTGCAGGTGACCTTCTCAGCGCCCAACGATCTCACGACGATGGATTGCTTCGCTTCGCTCGCAATGACGGGTACGCGCTCAGGCGTCAGCTCCGTGCTTGAGGCCGGAGATTTGAGAGAAACTGGTCAAGCGAGGCGAAATAGTCGCGCCAATTCGGCGCGCGAAACCCCGCGGATCGCGCCTGCTGCTCTGCGTAGTAGTCAGTCGTCCGCCGCCAGACGCTCGATCTCCTCGCGCCATCGCTCGCCATCGACCGGCGACAGCAGGCAAGCGCGTCCCTGCGAGACCTCGCGCGCCGCCGCCGAATCCGAGGCCACGACGGGCGCGCCGAGCGACAGCGCCTCGACGATGGGAAGGCCGTAGCCCTCGTCGAACGAAGGCGCGAGCACCGCGCGCGCGCCGGCGATGAGGCCCGCGAGATCGCGCGAGCCAAGCCCCGATACCTCCATGACGTGCGGCGCCAGCGCCTCGCAGCGATCGAGAATGTCGATAACCTGTTCGTTCTCCCAGCCGCGCTCGCCGACGATGACAAGGCGCGGCGGGTTCGGCGACTGGCGAACCAGGGTACGCCAGACATTGAGCAGCAGCAGATGGTTCTTCCGTGGTTCGATCGTGCCGATGACGACGAAATAAGGATGCTCGGGCCGGCGTCGCGCGCCGAGCGGCGGCGTGAAGGCGGCCAGCGGCGAGGGAAACGGCTGCGCCCAGATCGGCCGTTGGTCGAAGCCGCGGGAAACTATTTCTTGTTGCAGTCGCCGCCGCACCGCTTCGGTTGAAACCAGAAAGGCGCGGCCGTAGCGCAACGCCGTGTCGATGCGCGCGCGAAACTTTTCCTGCTCGCCGTCTTGAAAAAACTCAGGGTAATCGAGCGGCAGCAGGTCGTGGATCATGAAGACCCCATCGACGTCCGGACGCTTCGCCAACCAGGCGAAGAAGCGGGGCTGCTCGAACCGATGATACCCCACATTCAGATAGATCGCCCGCGGGGGAACGGCGTGAAGCGCGCTGCCGATCAGATATCCCGCCCAGGAGAGCAGCCTTCAACTCCAAGCGGAGCTGCTATGGCGCGACGGCGCCGCGAGTTTGGGCTTCGCGGCGCTGGAAGGCGGCGATTCCAACCAGCTCCAAAGCAGCTCGGCGCGCGCGCTCGCATCGTCGGTCCAGAAGCCTCGGGCGGCGCGGGTAAATCGCTGCGCCCATTTTGCGCTCATCAGACGTGGCGGACCCGACCCGTACCGCACCGCTTCCTGCGCGCCGCCTTCGGCGAAAAAATGCAAGGCGTAGGCGAGGTCGATACGGTCGATGCCGGTCCCGGTGCGCGCGCGCAACCGCGCGATCAAATGGCTCATGTCGAAAATAACAGGTCGACGAGCCATCGACAGCGCGGACTCCTTGGCGCTGGTTCGCGGCACATCGCGCGCGACCAGTTCGGGCAGGAAAAACAGGGTCCTGCTCATCGCGCGTCTCGCCTTCGCGGGCAACGGGTCGAAATCGCGGAAGCGGCCTCACGCGCGCAGAGCCGCCGCAAAACCGCTATCGCGGACGTGCGGATGGATCCGCAACCGCCTGACTTTTCACTAGGGGGAACCGGATCCGCCACAGACATCCGCCTCATCGACTTGCATCGCATTTACCATAACCTGGAATGTTTGATCGACCAAGTTGTTTGTGCATATTACGCAACGTCAGGGGCGTGATTCGTTATCTTGCACGGATAGTTCGCTTTACGTAGCTGATTCGATTATAAAATCAGCAAATTGAGGTTGGTGAATGTGGATTAGCGTAGAATCCCTTGGCGCCCAGCGTACATGACTATAAGCAGCTGCGGGGTTTGGCGATGGCGATGGCATTCGCTGATACGTACCCGCATCTTGTTTTCGCGGAAAAATATTTGGACTTCTCGTTGCGTTGACCGTGAAAACAACTTCAGAAATGGATCGCACACCGTCATATTGGGTCCGAGTTCGCGCCGCAGATAAGACAGCAGGTCTTTCCGGCGGCATGGCTCGGACAAGGTCGGCTATGCGGTATGAATTAAGCCGACGTCGACAACCTTGCGTCGTCGACGTGGGCGACGCTCTAACTTCAATTATGGGCTTCCCGCAGGCCATTCAGGGTGGCGGTCAAGACCGTCCGCGTCTGCCATTGCAACTGCTCAAGCGTAATCGACCCGAGCTTGCCCCCGAGACCGAGCGAGACAACGCCATGGACGCTTCCGAACAAAGCGCGGGTAAGCAGGCGCCGCTCACCCGGTGGGATCGAAGGCAGCAGCGCGCCGAGGGGTTGCTCGATGTTCGTGAGAATGCCGTCAAGCCGCAGCATATACCCATCGAGCGCCGGTGACGGCTTTGCGGCATGCTCGAACGCTTGCGACCAGAGCCGCCAGTTTTGATTGGCGAAATTGACGTATTCGCGGGTGAGATCCAGAAAACGCGCGAGCGCCGCATCGGGCGAGCCCGCCGAGAACGGGCCAAGCCTGCGGATCAATTCGGCTTCCAGCCGATCGAGGGTGCCCGCCTTCACTGCGAGAATCAGGGCGTCGATGTCGGGAAAAGCATTGTAGATGGAGCCGACCGCACAGCCGACCTCGGCGGCCAGATCGCGTGCGCGCAGTGCGGCGTACCCCTTTTCGGCGATGAAGCGCGTCGCCGCCGCCACCAGAGCTTCGCGAAGTTCCCCGCGCGGATCGCGCTCAACCGATGCATTATCCATCTTAAGGCCTATTCGAAGATCGTTTTGAACGTCGTTCAAATCCCTCTTGAACAACGTTCAAATCTCGGCTAGTGTGCGCTCGTGAACGCAGTTCACGGCATACCATGGGAGACGCGCATGTTCAAAACCATCTTCACCATCGTCCGCGGCCGGCAGGCCGAAGCCGTCGAGACCTTCGCCGACGCCAACGCCATGACGCTCCTTGATCAACAAATTCGCGACGCCGCGGCCGACCTCGACCGAGCCCGCCGCGCCCTGGCCATCGCCCGCGCTCAAGACTTCTTCCGAAGCCACACGGATCGGAAGCATGCAGGCGAAGATCGCCGATCTCGAACAGCGCGCTCTCGCCGCGCTCGAGGCCGCGCGCGAAGATCTGGCGGCCGAGGCGGCCGAAGCCATCGCGGGTCTCGAAATCGACGTCGCCACCGCCGCGGCGGCCAGGGCCAGCTTTACCCGGGAGTGCGACAAGCTGTCGCGCATGTCGGGCGACGCGGAGCGGCGCTTTGCCGAACTCGAACGCGGACGACGGGCGGCGCGCGCGGCGGAAGCCATCCGGCGGCTGCGCTCGCGTGGCTCGCAAAATCTTGGCGGCGGCGAAAGCGCGCTGCGGGACGCCGAAGCGACCCTCAAGCGCCTGCGCGAGCGGCAAATCGAGGATGAGGCGGCGACCTGCGCCATCGAAGCGATCGAGGGAAGCTCGGGCGCCGATCTTGTCGCGGAGAAACTCGAGGCCGCAGGCTTTGGCGACCAAACCAAGCCAACCGGCAAATCCGTACTGGAGCGGCTGAAGCAGTCGCAACGGGCGGCGGCTTAACGATTTCTTAAGACAACACTTGACGCCGCCGCGCTTCGGGCTTCATCCGAAGTGCGCGGCGCACTGAGAGGGGGCTCCTCGCGTCGCCCTAATATTGTCGGGCGACCCTGGGACTTTCGATTTCGAACGGCCAATTGCGAGATGCCGTGGTGAATTCTGAACCGCTGATAATTTTCGTGGATGATGTGCGGCTCGATCCGCAGGGCGTTCTCGCGGTTGCCGGATGGGCCGCCGGCGCCCTGCCCGTTGAGGCGATCGAGGTGCGCGTTGGAGCGACGATGCTGGGCGAAGCCGAGTACGGCCGCGCGCGTCCCGATGTGCAGGCCGCTCACCCGAACCTGGTCAACGCAGCGAAATCGGGATTCAACTTATCGGCGCGCCTGAGCGACGAGCTCTTGGAGGCCGACGAGGCCTTGGTGACGGTGCGTTTGAACGACGGCCTGACCCGCACCGCCTCGACCCGGATTTTGCGGCCAACGACGCTCGAGCGCAACACCTCGGCGAATGACGGGCTGTTATTTCATTGCGACGTCTTGGAGCTGAGCGAGAACGGCGCAATGAGGCTCTCGGGATGGGCGACGCCCAGGGAGGGGCTGAAAAGCATCGAAATCCGCCTTGACGACATCTACCTGGGCGAGGCCCGCCTTGGCGTTCCCAGGCCCGACGTGGCCGCCGACCATCCCAATATTCTCCTGGCCCGTACGAGCGGATTTGAATTTCGCAGGACCGTTCGAGGCGTTGGACCTGGCGAGCATCGGATCGCCCTGACTTTCCGCACCCCTTCCGATCGGATCTTGACCCGCGAGCTCACAACCTCGACGCAGACGGCGGCGTCGGCGCAGCGCGCCAACATTCAAATGAATATCGATTCGCCTGCCATCGCCGACGGCGCCCTTGTGCGTCCCATTCGGCGTATGTTGTCGATCGAGGGCTGGGCGGTCGCCCGCAATGGAATAGCCGCCGTCGACGTATATCTCGACGATGCGCCCATCGCCTCGGCGGTTAGCGGAGTTCGCCGGCCCGATATCGCGTCGGCGTTTCCGGATTGGCCAAACTCCGCCCATGCCGGGTTCACGATCCAACTGCCGCGAAAGCTGTTCCCGCGCGAGTCGCATCTCCTGCGCCTGGAGGCGCGAGACAGGAGTGGAGACACCAAAGAACTCGCGCTCTGGGTCCGGGTTGACGACGCCGATCTCGAAGCTGAGGTCGGTCCGCTGCGAACCCGGGTTGGGCAGGCGGAAATCGATCTCAAGACGACGCTGATCGACGCTTCGGCGGTTCGACCAGCATTCACGGTATTTCTTGCGGCCTCCAACTTCAGGCAAGACTTTGCGCTAGACCTTGAGCGAACCCTGGCCTCGCTGCGCGAGCAGGCATTTTCGGAATTCGGCGTGGTGTTTTTGGCCTCGAGCCCTCAGGCGGTCGATGCGGCCGTAAAGGTTGCGAGCCAATCCGAAGTGGCGTTGCGGATCGCGCGCTTCGAAGCGGATCCGGACGCCCTGATCGAAGATGCCTCAAGGCATTGGAGCGAGCGAGGGCGGAAACCGTTTTTCCTGTTTCTGCGCACCGGGGATCGTCTCGGCGCCGACGCGCTGATGGAATTCGCTCTGGAGTTTGCCACCCGGCCGGAGCAGGATTTCGTCTACGCGGACGATCGTCGCCACGACCCGCGCCGAGGCAAGACGGCGGCGTTCTTCAAGCCGGAGTGGTCGCCGGACCTTCTCTGGTCGACCAACTACATCGGTCGAACCTGGTGCGCGTCCGCGGCGCTTGTCGCGAAAGCCGGGACGTCGCTCTCGCGCTGGGTCGAGGCCGGCGATTTCGATTGGCTGTTGCGCGTGAGCGAGGCCGCTTATGAGATCGGGCGCGCGCCGCATGTGCTCGCCGAGCTTTCAGCCGGCGGAGAGGAGAGCGGCCGCGAAAAGGACGCGCTTGGCGCCGCCATGGCCCGCCGCGGCGTCAAGGGCGGAATGCGAGACGGCGGCGCGGCCGGCGTCTACCGCGTGCGGCGCAGGCTCGCGACGAAAGGATTGGTGTCGATCATCATTCCCGCCGCCGGCAGCCGCCGGCTGATCGAAACTTGTATCGCTTCGATCCGCAAACTCACACGCTATCCGCATTTCGAAATCGTCTGCGTCGAACATAAGGGGCAAGCCGATACGGCGGGGAAGGCTTGGCTCGCGCGGTCTGCGGACCGCGTCGTCGAATGCCCCGGGCCGTTCAACTGGTCGAAACTCAGCAACGCCGGCGCCGAGGCGGCGCGGGGCGAGTATCTGTTGTTCCTGAGCGACGACATCGAGATCGTCGATTCCCGCTGGCTGCACGCGCTTCTGGAGCATGCGGAGCGGCGTGAAGTGGGCGTGGTCGGTCCGAAGTTGCTTTATCCCGACGGGCGCATTCAGCATGGCGGCATGTATCTGATTGAGCGTGACGCTCGCCACGCCTTCCAATTCGCCGAGCCCGACGATTTCGGCCCTTTTGGATTGGCCGCCGCGGAACGCAATGTCGCAGCCGTGACGGGCGCCTGTTTGCTGACCCGACGAACAGTTTTCGAAGCCGTCGGCCAATTCGCGGAAAGCCATGCTGTCGCGAACAGCGACGTCGATCTCTGTTTGCGTGTGTGGCGCGCGGGCAAGCGCGTCGTCTACACCCCCCACACGAGGCTGGTCCATCATGAGATGGCGAGCCGCATCGAACTGAGCGACTTGTTCGACGAGGCCGCGTTCGACGCGGCGTGGCGCAACACTTTCGCGCTCGGCGACCCGTTTTTTCATCCGCGATTGTCACGCGACGAAAATGACTACGCTCCGGATCTCGAGCCGACCCGCGTCGTCTTCGCGGGTCGGCCGCTGTTTGCGCGCGAATCGGTGCGCCGCATACTCGTTCAGAAGCTTGACCACGTCGGCGATTTCGTGACTGGCCTGCCGGCCATCCAGCGGCTGAAGCAAAGGTTTCCGAATGCGGAGATCCACGTGCTCGCGCCGACCGCGTCGACGGCGATCGCGCAATGGGAGCCTTCGATCGACAACGTGATCGAATTCAACTTCTTTCATCATGTTTCACAGCAAGGCCGGCTCGACATCAGCGAGGCCGGATGGTTGGCGCTTGAAGCGCGGTTGAAGCCGTTGCGCTTCGACATCGCCGTCGATCTGCGCAAACACACCGAGACCCGCGAGGTCTTGAAACGCAGCGGCGCGAAGCTGTTGGCCGGCTTCGATCTGCGCGGCGCGTATCCTTGGCTCGATGTCGCGCTCGAGTGGGACGGCGATTGGCCCTATCTGCCCAAACGCACGCAGGTCTCCGACGACTATGTGGCGCTTGTCGAGGCGATCTCGCTGGCGTGTGAACGGGAACGTCAATTCCTGGACGTCCCGGACGAAAGCGCCGCGAAGAAGGCGCTACGCGCGGCGCCCGGCCTCGCCGACTTGCGACCAGGCCTGTTTGATCGACCGCTCGTCTGCGTACATCCGGCCGCGGGAAACGTCCTGCGGCAATGGCCAGCCGGATATTTCGCGCAGCTGATTGATCTCATCATCGAGGCTTTCGACGTCAACGTGGCGCTGGTTGGCGCGCCGGGCGAAGCCGCCGTCGCCGAGGCGGTGCTTAGCGAAACGCGGACCGACGATAGACTTTGGTCGCTTGTCGGCAAGACGAAAATGCCGGAGCTTAGATTCCTGTTGCGCGAGGCGCGGCTTTTCGTTGGCAATAACAGCGGGCCGCATCATTTGGCGGCCGCGATGGGAACGCCAACGATCGGCGTGCATTCCGGCGTGGTCTCGGCGAAGGAGTGGGGGCCGATCGGGCCGAATGCGCTCGCGCTGCAACGGGATATGAGCTGCAGCCCCTGTTATTTGGATAATCCCGCAAAATGCTCGCGCAATCTGGCGTGCCTGCACGGCTTGCGACCGGCCGAGGTTTTTCGCGCCTGCGAACAAATGCTCGGCGCGAGTCTGCGATTTTCCTTGAATTGAGGGCGACGCAGACGCCACCAAGAATCCGCGCCTCTCACAGGGCTTGATGTAGCGCGAAAATTCTCTTGGTTTATAGATCGAGATAGAAAAGGGAGTTTGTTATGCGCGAAGTCAAGATGCGCTATCGCCTGTCAGGCCTTGCGCCCCGTCGCACCAAACTGGAGATTCCCGGTTGGGCGGGCGATCGCAGTCCGCGCGCCGATGGCAGCCGCGAACAGGTGTGGCACTGCATGCCGTTCACCGAAGGCGCCCAGTATGGAATCGAAATCTTCTATCCTTACGAGAACGAACTGCGAGTCAGTATGCGCGAGGGCAAACTGCATCTCGAAGGCGACTTCGGCGAACCGCCGGATCCGACGCTGCAATGGCCGCCTTTCCGCGATTTCGGCACGGTCTATTACACCTATCAGTTGCTGCTCGATCTCGACCCCGGCGAGGGCTACGCGATCCGCACCGAGCCGCACCCCAGATTGTTTTCAGACAGGACTGGCGACGTTCCGATCGCCGCACCCGCGCTTGTGCGCAATTGGTGGCCGATGCTCTATTTCATGGTCTTCAAGTCGCCGCTGGAAGGGCAAACCCACATCTTCCGACCCGGCGAGCCGATGGCGCAAATTCTCATTCTTCCCGAGACGGCGGAGTTCGATCTGAAGGAAATGACGGATGAGGAGCAGGCGGGGCGCGAGCTTCGCGCGCGGCGCATTTACGCGGCCCGATCAACCCTGACGGCCGACACAGCTTGGAGTTCGTCAACTCATACTGTGTTTGACGGGACCTACCGACACATGCTGCGCGCCGCCAAAGCGACCACGCGCGAACCTAACCCATAAGCCCTGCGGCTACGATGGTAGATCGGCGCCAAATGGCGCCGATCCTGGGTGTATCAATACCAATGATGATGGTGGTGATGCCACCAATGATGGTGGTGATGGTGATGATGCCACCAATGATGGTGATGATGATGGTGGTGCCAATGGTGGTGATGGTGGTGATCGTGCCACGCCAATTGCACGCCCGGCTCCGCGGGAGCGCCGGCGTCGGACTTCGGCTCAGCGTCGAGCGCCGCCAAAATCGCGACGGAATTGGGAACCGGCTGCAGCAATTCGGCTATGCTGGAGACGCGCAACGCTTGATTGGCCTCCTCTGACGAGACGGTCGAGGCCTGCGCGGCAATAGGGGTCGCTGCCCCTATCACAGCCGCGAGCCCGATTACGATTTTCCCCATATATACATCCTCCTTTTGGCGGTTGGCCAAAGCCTCCCGCCGACGCGTTTTTGCGCCGAGGTATGTTAGGGAGTGAAACTTATACCGGCAACCGGCGACAACCAAAGAAACACACGCATAATCGCGCGCGATTGTGGCAACACGAAAAGGTGATCAACCCGCCGCGGCTCGACGAAATACCGCAGTGAAAGCGGCCAATTCGGTTGCGTCGATATCCGAGATTGCGACATAGCCGCGCTCATGGTCCTGCCAGCGCAAGATATGATAGCCCTCGAGTGTCGCAGAGCCGTCGCTGGCCTCCGACAACGGCAGCTCGCTCACCGAGATCAGATGCTCGCGGCGGCGATACACCAACGTCGGAACGGGGCGGCGATCAACGATGTCTATGCGCCCTCCCATCAGGGGAAAGCCGGCGTCGGCGAGATCAGGCGCCTCTGAGCCGAGCGGCGCGCGCGAGGCGAGCCAGGGTTTGACGGTGTGGCGATCCGACGAGGCGACGTCGATAGGTTGACCGGAGAGCGCCGCGCGCTCGTAGCCCGCGACGAGCGCAGCCACCACGGGATCAGCGCCGTAGGATGTCCGTAGCGCAATCCCCGCCCCGGCGACGAGCACAATCGCGGCGGCGACGCTGGCCGCCATGGCCCAAGGCGCGCTCCGGCGGCGCGGCGCAGGCGCGGCCTCAACCATCTGCTCGAGTCGCGCCCGAAGACGCTCCGGCGCGGCCTCGCGCGGCGCATGTTCGCGCAGCATAGTGCGCAATCTCAGAAGCCGCGCGTATTCCCCAGCAAGCTCCGGCGATCGCGCCATGTCGCGTTCGAAGGCGAGTTGATTGGCGGCGTCGAATTCACCGTCGAGCGCCAACTGCGCGCGTTGCGCGGGCGAGAGGAGGTCGTCGCTCATGGCTTCGCTCCCAACAATCGCTGAAGCATGGTGCGGGCGCGCGAAAGCCTCGACATCACCGTTCCAATCGGAGCTTCCGTCGCCGCCGCGATTTCGCGGTAGTCGAGCTCTTCGAATTCACGCAAGATCAGGGTCTCCCGCAAAGGTGACGGCAGCGCGGCGACCGCCTCGCGCACGCGCGCGCTTTCGTCGCGCGCGATCAGCGCGGCTTCGGGATTGGGGGAGGCTTCGGCCACGTCAAACATGTCGAGATCCTCGAAATCGCCGACGAAGGAGATCGCCTTCGGGCGATTGCGTTTCATCCAGGTCAGCGCCGTATTGCGCACGACGCTGAGCCACCACGCTTTGGGGCGCAGCGGAACCGAGGACTCGAGCGCGGCGAGCGCGCGCATGGCGGCCTCCTGCACGATGTCCTCAGCGTCCGCGCCCGCGCCGCAGATCCACTTCGCGAGGCCATAGGCGTCGTCGAGATGGGGGAGCACGACTTCACGAAAGCGTCGTTTGGCGATTTCGCCGGCCATGCCCCCCTCGATCTGCGGCGCGTCACTTCGCGCGTTCGCGAAGGAATGCGATGACATCGGCTCGATCTTGCGCCTCCGGGAGAGAATAGAACATCCGCACGCCGGGGCGAAAGGCCTGCGGATCGGTGAGCCATTTGTCGAGCGTTTGTTCGTTCCAGGTGAAGCCGGCGTTTTTCAGCGCATCGGAATAGGCGAAGTCCGGCAACGACCCCGCCGGCCGGCCGAAGACGCCGCGATGCCGAGGCCCGACATCGTTCTTGTCGACGGAATGGCAGTCCTGGCAGCCTTCGTAGATCTTTTCGCCTCGGCCGGGATCGCCCGCGGCGAGGGCCGGCGACGCGGCGAGCGCGAGCAGCGCCAGGCCGAGGACGAAGCGCCGCCCTGGGACCGCGCGCGTCTTGCCCGCTCGGGCGCGCGAGACGCGCGCGGTCCCAGGGGGCTGCTTAAAAACGGACGCGCTCATCCCAGCAGCGCCTCGTCGGTGATGGCGAGCGGCGCGTTCTTGGGCGCGTAAACAACTTCCGCCACGCCCAGATATTTGCGCAGTTCTCCCGCGGGCACGAGTTTTGGGCCGGGTCCCGGCGCCGTGCCCGGAACGGGTTGCGGAAAGGCGGTCGACCGCGCGGTGTGGAACGTGACCGAGCCTTCCACCTTCTGCATGAGCTGATGGATGTGGCCGTTGAGCACGGTTGCCGAGCCGAAGCGCGACAATAGCTGCAGCGCCTGCGCGCCGTCCTCCGTCCCCCAACCCCAGTCCGGCGCGACCATCCAGAGCGGAATATGCGCGAACAGCACGATCGGCGTCGAGGCCGAGCGGCCGCGCAGATCATTGTCGAGCCAAGCGAGTTGCTCGGGCCCAAGCGACCCCAGGCCGTTCTTCTTCAGGTCGACGACGTTGACCAACGAAACAAAGTGCACGCCGTTATGATCGAACGCGTACCAGCCGCCGCCCGTCGCGCCTTTGCCGAACCGCTCCAGATAGGCCTTTTGCGTGGCCGGATCGAGGATGTCGTGCTCGCCCGGCGCGTAATGCACATCCAGCCCAGCTTCGCCGATGAGTTGATGCGCGTCGTCGAATTCCTCGGGCTTGGCGAGATGCGACACGTCGCCGGTATGCAGCATGAAGGCGGGTTTGTTCGGCAACGCTTTGATCTTGCCGATCGCCTCTTTCAGCGTGGCGCGCGCATCAGGGTTGGCGGGCTTTGAAAAGCCGACGTGGCTGTCGGATATTTGCACGAAAGAGAAGCCGGCCTCGTCGGCTTTGGCTTCGCCGATCAGTCGAGATGTCGGCACGCCGCCGGACAAGGTCCAGACGACGCCGGTTCCCGCCCACACCATGCATTCCAAAACCTGCCGCCGGTCGAGCCGGGCTCGTGTCTCGTCCATATCTCGTCTCCTCGAGGCGGCGGATTCGCCGCTCGCTGAGGGAGACTCGGGCTGCGCGAGGTTTATTCCCGCCGGACGAAATTTTTTTGCTCGCCCGATGCGTCACAGCGAATTTCGGAAGGGCGGCTCCTCGCATCGGCCTGACAAAACGCGCAAATCGCCGGAACGATACGCTCCATGAGCGCAGGCAAACCGCGTTGCAATCGATTGCCGGATAGATGCTTTTAAAGTGCGTGCATACGAAGCGGCGATGGTTGACAATTACGCTGCGGCGAGCGGAGATTGCCACTCAAAACTCTCATCGACTTCACAGGCAATGAGGAGGGGGATTTGGGCTTGCTGCCTCTTTACGACCCTCCCGCGCAGATGAGCGATTTTGACGCCATCCCCGGTCAGCGACGGAAGTGGCACGAGTTTCTCGTCGAACAATTCCAATTGCAGATCAACGCCCCTCAGAACTCGCTGTCCTCGCAACTTAATGCCGTCGGCGGTTCGCCGCAGTTCTTTGACGCTTCGAGCTTCGATCCCGGCGGCGCCATGATCGAACAAGCGGTGGTCTGGAACGCCTTTCCCAAGGAGCTGCTTCGACGCTTTGGGCGCGAACGAGCGCTGGTTGAGGCGGATCGGCTTTGGCCGGTCTCGGCCTATTCCAACGATTGGATCTACAACTCCGATAACCCCGAGCGCAGTTTCGTCTCCAACCCCAACGCGGCGAGGCCGGACGATCAGATATTCTATCGTCCAACGGTCGAATACTGCGAATGGCATGTCGACCGCGATCCCTCGACGGGGCGCATCCGCCGCGTCGCCTTCTCCTCCGAGCCGCCGGAATATTGGCTGGCGCTGGCGGGCGGCAAGCTGGACGGATCGAAGGTCGATTTTCCCGGCGACAAGTCCATGCTGCTGGATCTCTATCGCCGGCACGTCGACCCTTCGGTGCAACTGAACGATCTGTTGACGCCGATCACCTACACGTCCCCGCTTGGCGCACACGAACGTGGCGCTTACGACCCCTACAACAAATGGAACACCACGCACGAAATCATGCATCTGTGCGCGCCGCCTAACAGCCTCGGCGCCGAGATCAATCTCGCGGCCTTCGCGACCTTGCTGTTCGAGGACGACCTTGGCGTCGCGGTCGTCGATCCCGACGCACTGATCTCAGGCTCTGCCCTCGGCGGACCCAACCGCAACAGCGATCCCACCATCGCAGCCACGGTCAATGTTCTCGCGCGTTCGGGCGCGATGGTGACGCTCGCCAATCCCGTCGGGCTCTACATGGATCATATCGATCTCTCGGGCTGGGAGGCGCCGGGCGGCGTCGCCGCGGAGGATTGCGTGCGCGTGGTGCGCGGCCAACCCGACGCGATCGAGCGATTGGTCGTCAAATATCCGACCCACGAATTCAGCGTCTCCGACATCCGCATTGGCGGCGCGCCGATCCGCTTCGGTGGACAGATCGCCGAGTGCATCACGGTCAAACTGGTCGGCGTCGCAGCGGCGCTCGGCTCGGTGAAGAATCCGCAATTCAAGTTGACGTCGGCCGGCTATGTCGATCCCGCGGACGCGCGCCAGATCTTTTCGCGTCGCGGCGGGCCGCGCTCCGGGCTGGTCCGCGCTTTCGTCGATGAAAATGCGGAGGTTGAACCTACGGCGCCGTTGGTTGCGTTGGCTCAAGCCGGGAGGCGCCGATGAGTGAGGGCAGTCCCCGCGCGCCTGTCGAGCCTGTGCTGGACGTCGACGATATTCAAGGCATCGCGGCTCCCGGGTTTTTCAAGCCCTATCAGACGTTGATTGGGCTGATATACCCACGCACAGACAAGGCCGTGGCGGACTTTCAGCGCGTTCTCGGCGCGCTGGAGATCGCCAATTGCGCGACCACGCTCGCCGATCGCCGAGCGCATCGCGGGAACTCGAAGCTCATCGCGCCGCCGCTTGTCGCCCTCGGAATTGGCTATCTCGGCCTTGCCGATCTGACGGCGGGCGCAACGCAAATTGCAAGCGAAGCCTTCAAGATCGGATTGCCCGGTCGCGCCAAGCTGCTCGGCGATCCCCAGGACAAGAAGGGCGCGCCCTCGACCTGGGTAGTCGGCGCGCCCGGCGCCGAGCTCGACGCCCTCGTAATTGTCGCGGGAAACTCCCGCGCGAGCGTCGACGCCAAAGCCAAGGAGATCGAGAAGCGCTTTCTCAACATCGGCGTGAAGACCGTCGTGCAACAGGGCGACGTGCTGCCCGGCGATTTGAAGGGTCATGAGCATTTCGGCTTCGACGATGGCGTGTCGCAACCTGGCATTCGCGGTCGAGCTTCCGACGCGCCCGGCGACTATCTGACGACGCGCCACGTCGCGCCGGGCCAATACCCGGCCTCGGCGCTCTATGGATATCCGGGCCAGGATCTGGTCTGGCCTGGAGAATTCGTGATTGGCTATCCGCGCACGAGTCCCGATCCGCTGATCCCCGGCCCCGTCGAGCCTGCCGCGCCCGCTTGGACGCGCAACGGTTCATTCCTTGTCTATCGCCGGCTCGTGCAGGACGTGCACGGCTTCTGGCGCGCGATGAAATCAGAGGCCGCGCGCCTGTCGCACTTGCCGGGCTTTGCAGGACTCTCAGATGTGGCGCTCGCCGCCAAGCTTGTTGGACGATGGCCGAGTGGCGCGCCGCTCGCGCGAACGCCTTCGAAAGACGATCCGAAGCTCGGCGACAGCCAACTCGCCAACAATCATTTCCGTTTCGATTCCGACACCGCCGCTTTGAGCCTGGTCAACGGCCAGGACGCTTTCCCGCAGGCCACGGCCGATCCAATCGGGGCGCGATGTCCGCTCGCCGCGCACATCCGCAAGGTCAACACGCGCGACGCGCCCTCGGACATGGGCGGCCGCTCTTCAACCTACGATCGGCGTTTGCTTCGCGTCGGCGTTCCGTTCGGACCGCCGGTGAAGGACAGGTACGCCGCGCCGACGCGCGACGAGCCTGAGCGCGGGCTGTTGTTTCTCAGCATCCAGACCTCGATCGAGGAGCAGTTCGAATTCCTGCAAGCCCGCTGGATGAACGACGAAACGCGACCGAAAGCGCCGAGCGGCAACGATCTGATCGTCGGCCAGAACGCCTCCGCGCGTGACGGCGTGCGCCGCGCAGTCATATTTGGCGCCGGGCTACAAATGGCCGAGGTCCGCTTGCCTGAGCAATTCGTGATCCCGACCGGCGGCGGTTATTTCTTCGCGCCGTCGCTCAGCGCGTTGCGTGAGGTGATCGCCCCGACGCAGAAGGCGCCGGCCAAGGCCGCCGCGGCTTCCGCGAAAGCCACGACGCGAAGAAAGCAACCGTTGAAACACGCAACCAAATAACTCAAGCGGAGCCGCGTCCAATGCGAACGCAGATGCTGAGGAACCTGGGACCACTGGTCGGAGCGCCTAGCAGGCCCGGCCGCCGCGGCCCGATTGGCGGATTGGCGGCCCAGTCGCTCGTCGCGGGTGCGCCGACCCCGTTCAGTCAGAGAGAATACGCGGTCTTTCTTCTGTCGATGGCGGCGGAGATCGAGCACTCGCTGATGGTGCAGTATCTCTATTCGGCCTGGTCGCTCGGCGGTCCGCAAGTGCGCCCGGAGCATCGCGACGAAGTCGAATCCTGGCGGCGCATCATGCTCGGCGTCGCCAAGGAGGAGATGGGTCACCTTGTGACTGTGCAGAATCTGCTGCGGCTGATCGGCGGTCCGATCCATCTCGACCGCGAGGATTTCCCCTGGATCAGCGGTTTCTATCCTTACGCCTTCAATCTCGCCCCGGCGTCGCGGACGACCGTCGCCAAATATGTGATCGCCGAGAGCCCGGATATCTGGCCGGCGGACATAAAGCCAGAAGAACGCGCGGCGATCGAGGCGCTCGCGACCGAGGATGTCGGCACGCCGGTTGGTCGCGTCGGCGTGCTCTATGCGAAGCTGATCGACATGTTCGGCGACGATCGCGCGCTGAAGGACGATGATTTTCGGTCGGATACTTTTGCCGCCCAAGCCGCCTTCGAGGATTGGGGACGCGGCTACGCGCCCGGCGCGCGGAAGTTCGCCGGCGAGACAGCGCCGGATGTGCTGGTGATGCCCGCCGCCCATCGAGGACAGGCGCTGTTCGCGCTGCGAACGATTGCTGAGCAGGGCGAGGCGCCGGAGCAGGTGACGGCGGACCAGGAGGGTTCCCACTTCTCGCGCTTCCTCGGGGTCTGGCGTGGGCTCGACAAGGCGAAGGATTGGTCGCCCTCGCTTTCGCTTCCCGTCAATCCGACGCTTCCTGGCCCCGGGGCCGGCGCCGTTGTCATCACCAACGAGGAAGCCAAGGCCTGGGCGGCGATGTTTAACCTGCGTTATCGCATGTTGCTGACCTGGCTCGGCCACGCGCTGGAGCTCGGCGGCAGCGCGCCGTCCAGTTTCGGCGTCGGGCGGCGCGGGCTCGCGCTCAACCGAGCCTTTGGGGAAATGTACGGGCTGAAAACGATCGCGGGTTTGTTGTCTCGCCGGCCGCTCGCCGACGATCCTGCGAAGCCCGCCGGGCCGCCGTTCCAGATGCCCTACACGATGCATCTCCCCGATAACGAGAAGGACTTCTGGCGGCTGCATCTTGATCTCGCGCACACCGCGCTCGAACAGGCGCGGACGCTGCCTGCAACGGGCGAGGACGGACGATCGCTGCGAGCCTCGCTCGAAGCCACCGACCGTTCGATTGTAGCCGACATCGAAGCCATTCTCTCGGGATCGCATACGCCATGAACATCGTCGGCCTCAGCATCCTGCCGCCGCTCGCCATTGCGCGATTGGGCGCTTCGCCAAACCCGCTCGAGAACTACAACCTCGTCACCCCCGAGGATGGTCTCGGCTTCCGTCGGATCGAGCCCGCGGAGACGCTCTATGTCAACGCGACCAGCGGGGAGATCGAGCGCGCCGAAAAGCCTCGACGAATCGTGTTTCGCGACGGCGAGCAAATAAGACCCGTCGCGCCGTTCCTCGAAGTGTTCGCCCATCTCGGCGACGGCTCAATGCGGCCGCTCTCGCTCGAACTTCTCGGCGTCCAGCGCGCTGACGAGGTCAAAGTGCGATGGAAGGTCGAGGTCGGCAATATCAAAGTGTTTCGGCGCACCAGCGATGCTGGAGACAAAGCGCTCGCGACCCTCGATGTCTCCGACCACGAGCCGCAGGAATTGCGCGCGACAGCGCCGAATTTCATCCCCGGCAAATATTTGCCGCTGGGACATGTACACTACATACGTCCAACCGCCGCGTTTCCTGAGATCCGGCTGAGGTTCACGCCCGCTAAGGGCCTGGTCTACGGCGCGCGGCGCAATCGCAAGCGCGTCGACGAATTTGGCGCGGAACACGACGATCCCGATCCAATCTTCAGCTCCGATGAACGGATCATCTACGACGGCGCCAATCCAAAACAGCAATGGGTGGGTTGGATCGATCAGGACCCGGCGGCCTCGACCAACCCCGGCGCGATCTTCGCGGGCTATAGCGACAAAGACGGCAATCATGTGAGCTGGGGCTATCTCGACGACGAATGCGATGGGATCGTCACTGTCTTTCTGACGCTCGCCGACGGCCGAGAGCTGAGCGCTTTCGCCCGGATCGGCGCGGGTCCACCGAGCTTTGCGCCTGACGGGTTCCCGGTCAGAACAGCGCACGACGAACTGTTGCAGGCGCTCCTCGGAAAAGATGTCAAGGACGCCACACTGAAGGACGCGGAGGACATCGTTCGTCGCGCCGCCGAGACGGTCCGGCTGATGAACGTGGCGGTGATGAACGGCAACCCCGTCAACGGCGTCGCGCGTCCCGCCAGCATGATGCCGACGCAGGATTCCAACGATACGCATCGCGCCTATCAGCCCGTGGTCGGCGCCGGGATCGCCGACACGCGCGCCATTCTCGGCTTGCATCAGGCCGCGCTCGCGGCGCTGAGAGCGGGAACAGCGCCCTGGTTCCCTGACCTTCTGCGACAACCCGACGACATCGGCGATCTCAGCGACGCGACGCGGCGCAAAATGCCGGCGCTGATGCGCGGCGCCGACGCGCGCTATTTGACGCTGACCCGTCGCCAGATCGACGTCATCTCCAAAGTCGCCAAGGCCGGCGTGTTTGCAGATCCGGGATCGGCGCCGAAGGCCGCCAACCTGACGGCGTTGCGCGATCAGCTTGAGCACCGCGGTCGCGGCAATCCGCCGGTCGCGCATCCCGTGTCGGCGATCTCCAATTGCTTCCCCGGCCTCGAATTCGATTTCCGCAATATCTGGCGGCGCCTGTTCAAGGGAATCGTGTTGACCGAGCACAACAACTATGTCGTCGCGGTCGAGGATGCGCGCTACCAGAACCTGCTGAATTGCCGCCTCTTAGAGATCGACGGACATTCGGTCGTGACTGGGGCGACGGGACCGGCGTTCCCAGGCGATGGCCAGAACTCACTGCCGGTCGACGGCAACCCGGAAGCGGTCGCGTTCATGGAATGGTCGAACAGCTTTGCCCGTTTCCGAGACAAACAAGGCCAATCGGTCGCTTGCGTATTCTCGGCGTCGCCGCCGCCGAATGGGATGGAATTCATCTGGCCGCGCCCGGATGGCCAGCCCTTGCAAACAACCACCGTCCAACTCGAAATCCGCCAAATATTTGATACGAGCCTGATGGAGGGGACCTCGCGCCAACGCGCGGTGCTCGCCCGCGAACTCGCCGAGCCCGGCGAACTCACGCAGGGGCTGTGCTCGCCTTGGCAGAACGATTATCGCGAATGCGCCTGCTATTATTGGGCCGCCTCGCGGCCCGACTTCGTCAATGTCGAGCCGGGACCGGATGGCGCGAGCCAAGGCGCCATGTGGATGCAGAAGAAACACACGGCGCCTTACATCCCAGATACCGGGGGGGACGGTCGAGCCTACGATCCGCGGCTTGTGAGCTACGATGACCTGTTCTCCAACTGGGAGCGGTATTTGAAATTCGTCATCGGCGGCCGCGCCGAAGAGGCGCCCGAAGGACCGGGCGTTTGAACGCGCAATCTGTAGCCGAGGTCGCCGACCTCGGGCCGGCGAGCGCAAAGGCCGCCGCCCTGATTCGCGCCTCTCAACCAACCTCCGCGGACGTCCATCTCATTCAATCCGGCGTCGGCGGCCATGCGCTGGTCGTCGACGGCAGCCGCCTTTACGATCTCGACGCCGCCGCGTTCGCCGCACTCAGCGAAGCGGTCGCCGCAGGCCTCGGCGCGGAAGCGCTCGCCGCCGCGGGACTTGCGCGACCAAAGCCCGCGATCGATGACAAGCCGCTCGAAAACCCGCCCGTGCATGCGTTGTCGCTGGCGGTGGCGCAGGCCTGCAATCTCGGCTGCACCTATTGCTACGCGCGCGAAGGCGGCTTTGGCGGCGCGCCAAAGGCGATGCCGTTGGAGACCGCCAAGGCAAGCGTCGATCTGATGTTCGCCGGCAAGGCGCCCGGCGAGCGCGTGCATCTGGCTTTCATGGGCGGCGAGCCGCTGATCCATCGCGACGTGCTACGCGCAACGACGCTCTACGCCGCCGAGCAAGCCGAGAGGCAGCAAATCCGCGTCGGTTTCGCCCTCACAACCAACGGCACGCTGCTCGACGAAACCGACGCCGATTTCTTCGAGACGCACGGCTTCGCGGTAACGATCAGCCTCGACGGGCCGCCGGAATTGCATGACAAGCTTCGCCCCTTCAAGGGCGGCCGCGGCAGCTTTGGGCGCATCGCCAAACGCATCGCGCCGCTGCTTGCGCGCCAGCGAAAAGCGCAGGTGTCGGCCCGCGTCACGGTGACGCCGCAGCACGAAGACCTGCCCGGCATTCTCGACGCGTTCGTCGATATGGGCTTTCACAGCGTCGGCTTCTCGCCGATGTTGAACTCGCCGAGCGGTCGCGAGGAGATGAGCCGCGAAGATCTCGCGCGCATGCTTGAGGGCATGGTGGCTTGCGGTCTCGCCTTCGAGCGTCGCACGATCGCCGGCGAGCGCTATCCGTTCGCCAACATGCTGCAGTCCCTGCGCGAAATCCACAAGGGAACGCACCGCCCCTATCCTTGCGGCGCTGGCGCCGGCTATCTCGGCGTCTCCGCGAGCGGCGACCTGTTTGCCTGCCATCGTTTCGTTGATGATGACGCCGGTGCGCTCGGGTCGCTCGCGGCGGGGGTCGATCGCACGCGGCAGGCGGATTGGTTGCGGGATCGGCATGTCCTGCGGCAGTCGCCGTGCAACACCTGCTGGGCGCGTTTTCTGTGCGGCGGCGGTTGCCATCACGAGACGATCGCGCACGAGCGGCGCTCCTGCGACTACGTGCGCGGCTGGCTGCACTATTGCCTGGGCGCCTATGCGCGGCTGTCGGCGGCGACGCCTGCGCTGTTTGGGGAAGATGCCGCTGAAGCCGTGTGATGTGTTCGTCGCCGGAGGCGGCCCGGCGGGCGTCGCGCTAGCGCTGCGGCTTAAGCGTCTTGGCTATGACGTCGTGCTTGCGGCGCCGCTCGGGCGAGGCCTCGCACCGCTTCGAGACGCTGAGCCCCGCCGCACAGGAGCAACTCGCCATCGAAGGTCTGCCGAGCCCGACCGGCAAACCAGTCGATTTCGAAGTCCGCTGGGGCAAGACATCGTTCGAGCCCCGCATTGCGCCCACGCAAAGCTTGGTTGTCGATCGGCAAATCTTGCACGCGGAATTGCGGCAAGGCGCGATCGAGGCCGGCGTACATGTCATTGATGAACGCGCCGAAGCGCCCAAACCGACGGCCGCAGGCTGGCGTTTGCGAGCTGGCGCCGATGCGTATGACGCACGGGTCTTAGTTGACGCGGCGGGTCGACGCGGGATGACGCGCGCGCCGCGGCGACGGAGATCGCCGCTGATTGGCCTTCACGTCGTCTATCAGGGCGAAAATCTACCGACCGCCGCACGCGTCGCCGCCGCTCGCGACGGCTGGATTTGGGGCGCGCCTACTCCTCGGCGGCGGCTATGCGATCAGTGTGTTCGAAGATCCGCACATCGGCAAATCCGAAGGCAATCCCGCCGCCCGGCTCGAACGCATTGTTGAAGAAACAGGCGTCCTCGACGGGGCAACGAACCTTTCCCGTCCGAAGGCTGTCGCTGCGTCCGATGGCACGCCCTACAGCGCGCCGGCCTTCGAGGGCGCCGGCCTGTTTCGCATCGGCGACGCGTCGCTGGCGTTGGACCCGCTGTCCTCATCCGGCGTCTCCGCCGCGTTGCAGTCGGCGGTCGACGCCGCGCTGGCGATCCACACGTTGTTCGAAGAACTCGAGTGCGGCCGCAATGGTCGAAGCTTTCCTAAATCGACGAAGCCAGCGTCGCGCGACCCGCCACGCCGGCTGGACCGCAGCCCTCTACGCGGAGGCCGCGGCCGTCCACCCGACACCGTTCTGGCGCGCCCGCGCGCAGCCGCCCCCAGAGCCCCCGCACATCTCTCCGCTGCAGCTTGATCAGCCGATCGGTTTTGGAACGGGCGTCGGAATTCGCGATGAGCCGTGTCCGATCGGGAACCGCATTGAGATGCGACGTGTCATCGCCCCGCCCGGCGCCGCCGAACCAGTCGCATTCGCCGACGGCGTCGAAATCGCGCCGCTCTTCGACGCGCTGCGGCCAGACGCTACCGTGAGAGAGACACTGACGCTATGGTCGCGACACGTCGGCGAAGCGCAGGCGGCTCGGCTTTTTGCCTGGGCATGGCGTTCGGGTTGGCTAGCGCCTGTTCCGCAGCGTAATATCTCCGATGCGGCGCCGCTGAATCAAACGCGCCGCGAGACAACCATTCAGGGAGCCGTCCGTGTTGAGGACCGCGAGAACGGCGCCGAAGGAGAGGCCGTCGGCGCCTCGACGCGAGACCGATAGAACTCTCCTCAAAACTGTTTTCCGCTTTCGAAGACTTGCCCTCGGACTGGCTTACGCTCTGCGAGCCGGCGGATCTTGCGATGGACTTAAAGGCGCTTGGCGTATTCCAGCGCACCCTTGCCGACCAGTGTCGTTGCTGGGCCGTGATCGTCTACCGTAGCGAGCTGCCGATTGGATGCGCGGCGCTTTGCCTGTTCCCAACCGAACTCGCGGACGTCTCCAATCCTTGGCTCTCGCGCATGCGCGATCGCATTCGCACGATCTGGCCCGGGTTCCTGCGCATGAACGTTTTGTTCTGCGGCCTGCCTATCCCCTCCGGCGCCAGTCATATTCGTTTCCGCGCCAGCGCGGAGCCGCAGGAGGTTATGGCGGTGACGGCGGAGGTTGATCGCATCATGCGCGGCTTGGCGGCCGCCAACGGCGCCAGGTTGCTGGTCTTCAAGGAGTTGGAGGAAACCACAGACATGCTTGCGCAGGCGCTGCGGCAGGCGGGCTACATACAGGGCGGCATTCCGCCGATGCACGTGTTGGACCGGCGCTTTCAAAGCTTTGCAGAGTACCGCGACGCGCTGCGAAGCCGTTACCGCGCGCAGATCCAGCGCTCGCAAAAGAAGCTGAACACGGCGGGTTTCGAGGCGCTCAGCGGCCGTGGGCAGGCGTTCTTCGATGCGCACTGGAGTGACGATGTACACCAACTGTACGTGGCCGTTCAGCAGCGCGCCGAACACAAGCTAGAGCTGATGCCGTCCTCGTTCTTTCGGGAGCTGGCGCACGCGCTCGGCGACGAAGTCGCGCTGACGCTTATACGCCGCGAGGGCCACGTCTGCGCATTCACATTCGCGATCACCCGCGAGAGCACGCACTACAATCTTTATTCGGGCCTGGATTACGCTCTCAACAATGAGGGGGATCTATATTTCAACCTTTTCTACAATGACCTCGATCAGGCCTTTCGCAGCGGCGCTACGTCGATCCACCTCGGGCAAACCTCAGACAGTTTCAAGTCTCGCTTGGGCAGCCGCGCTCAACCGCTGTATTTCTTTGTTCGAGGGTCTGCGGCGTGGATGAATTGGGGCTTGCGCCGCGTGTCGTTCCTTGCGTTTCCAGAGCTGGCGGGCGTGCGCTCGCAGGATGTGTTTGCCCGATAAGGCGCCCTGTAGCCGCGGTCGTTGACCGCGGCGGCGCCGTGATCGTGTCTTTGCTGGATAACGGCGCTCACACATCGACCGCGGTCAACGACCGCGGCTACAAACGGGCTCCGCTGGCGATTGGTTTCGCGAGGCGGTCGTGCGCCGGCTTCGACTTAAGCACTTGCGCCGCGAGCGTCCGCAACATCCGCGCGCCGCTTGCCTCGGCGCACAGGCGACGTAAAGGTGCCGGCAGGGTGCAATTAGGGCGAAGGATAAGCGGATTCCCTCCCCCCTTATGGGGGAGGGTTAGGAAGAGGGGGGCGGTTCGGCTTGGACGCGGCTTCCTCAAAAGGCCGCCGCTTGCGGCTACCCCCAGCCGGCGGTTCTTTATTCCCTACACAAATAGGCCCTGCAAAGGAGGAGCGAGATGACGCAGATCACGCAATTGCTGCGCCGCGCTGTGCAGACCGCGCCGCATCGCATCGCCGCGGAATTCTCCGGGCGAAGCCGCACGTGGCTCGAATTCAGCGACCGCGTCGCGCGCCTCGCCGGCGCACTCCGCGGACTTGGGCTCGCGCCGGGCGATCGCGTCGGATTGCTGGGGTTGAATTCGGATCGCTATCTCGAGTGTTTGTTCGCCATGCCCTGGGGCGGCTTGGTTGTCGTTCCCATCAACACGCGGCTCGCTACGCCCGAGATCGAGTTTTGGCTGGGTGATTCCGAATGCTCGGCGCTGTTGGTCGACGAAAACTTCGCCGATGTCGCCGCGTCGCTCAAGCCGAAGCTGCCGCATCTCAAACATTTGGTGTTCATCGGCGAAGGCGCGACGCCGCAGGGTATGCTCGATTACGAGAGCTTTGCTCGACCGGACCGAGCCCGCGCCCGATGCGGGCGCGGCGCGGCGACGAACTGGCGGCGCATATTCTATACCGGCGGCACCACCGGACGCTCCAAGGGCGTGATGCTGAGCCATCGCAACATCGTCGCCAACGCGCTGAACACCGCGCTGGCGCTGGCGGGCGACGCGGATACTGTCTATGTGCACGCCGCGCCGATGTTTCACCTGGCCGACAATGCCGTCAATTTCGTCGTGACCGCGGTTGGCGGCAAGCATCTGTTCATGCCGCGCTTCGATCCGGGCGCGTTCCTCGAAGATGGTCGCCGAGAAGAAGGTGACGGCGACGCTGATCGTGCCGACCATGATCAACATGATCGTCAACCATCCCGACGTCGAGAGCGACCGACACGTCGTCGCTGAAGCGCGTGCTCTATGGCGCTTCGCCGATGCCGGAAGCGGTGATCCGCCGCGCCTTCGTGGCGCTGCCGCACACCGAGCTTCGTGCAGGCCTATGGGCAGACCGAGGCGGCGCCGTGCATGACCTTCCTGTATCCCGACCGTCACGCGTCGAAGGGCCCGAAGGCCGGCAAGCTCAAATCGGCGGGGCGGGCGGCGCTCGGCTGCGAAGTCGCGCATCCTCGACGAGAACGGCGACGAGGCGCCGCGCGGCGACGTCGGCGAGATCTGCGGGCGCGGCGACAACGTGATGCTCGGCTACTGGCGCCAGCCCGAGCTGACGGCGAAGGCGCTGCGCGACGGCTGGCTGCACACCGGCGACGGCGGCTACATGGACGAGGACGGCTTCGTCTATCGTCGTCGACCGCATGAAGGACATGATCATCTCCGGCGGCGAGAACGTCTATTCCGCCGAGGTCGAGCAGGCGCTGTACCAGCATCCCGCCGTCGCCGAATGCGCCGTCATCGGCGTGCCCGATGCCGAAGTGGGGCGAGGCGGTGCATGCCGATCGTGCGGTTGAAGCCGGGCGCCGACGACGGCCGAGCAGCGCTGATCGCGCATTGCCACGACGCTGATCGCCGGCTACAAGGCGCCGCGCGCGGTCGACGTTCCGCGGCGAGCCGCTGCCGCTGTCGGGCGCGGGCAAGATCCTCAAGACGGAACTGCGCAAGCCGTACTGGGAGGGCAGGGGCGGCGGGTGAACTGAGCCTTTGCTTGGGAAGCGCGTAAGATATTTGCTGACCAATCAAGTGAAGACTCTGCAAGCGAGCAGAATGAGGCGCGTTCCCTCCCCCCTTGTGGGGGAGGGTTAGGGAGGGGGGCGGTTCGGCTTGGTTGAAGCCACCCGGATAGCGCGGCGCTTGCGGTTACCCCCTCTCCCCGGCCCTCCCCCACAAGGGGGAGGGGGACCGCACGCGCGGCGCCCTGTATTGCGCTCATTCAATTGAACGGGAAGTCTAATGCATGGCCGACAATCCGATCGTTGTTGAAATCACCCGCGGCGGTTGCGTCGAGTCCGCGCACCGCGGCGCGGGCGCTGGTCGTTGATGCGGATGGCGCGTTGGTGTTTTGCTTCGGCGATAGTCGAGCAGCCGGTCTTTCCGCGCTCGGCGGTGAAGCCGATGCAGGCGCTGCCGCTGATCGAGAGCGGCGCGGCGGAAAATTCGCGCTGACCGACGACGAGCTGGCGCTGGCCTGCGCCTCGCACACCGGCGAGCCCGCGCATGTCGCGGCGGCCGCGCGCGATGCTGGGCAAGGCGGTCTCGACGCCGAGGGCGCTCGCCTGCGGCGCGCATTGGCCGCTCAACGCGGACGCCGCGCGGGCGCTTGCGCGCGAAGGCCGGCGCTCCAGCGCGCTGCACAACAACTGCTCCGGCAAGCACGCGGGTTTCTCTGCGTCGCCTGCGCGCGGACCGACGGGGGTTACGAGCGCGCCGAGCACCCCGTGCAACGCGAGGTGAAGGCCGCGCGTCGAGGACGTCTGCGGGGAAAGGCTCGGCGAACGAGCGAAGCGGCGGACGGACGGTTGCTCGATCCCGACCTACGCCATGGCCTTGAATAGCCTGGCGCGCGGCTTCGCGCGAATGGGGACCGGCAGGGGTTTAGGCGCGATTCGGGCGGCGGCGGCGAAGAGGCTTTTCGCCGCGATCGCGGCGCACCCGCTGTACGTAGCGGGCGCGGATCGCTTTGACACCGAGGCGATGACTTTGCTCGCGGGCCGCGCGATCACCAAGACGGGCGCTGAGGGCGTATTCTGCGCAGCTCTGCCGGATCTCGGTCTGGGGCTGGCGGTGAAGGCCGACGATGGCGCAACGCGGGCGGCCGAGATGATGATCGCCGCGCTCATCGCGCGCTTTCTGCCGATGGACGAGGTGACTCGGGCGGCCTTCGCGCGCTTCCTGCGCCGGCCGCTCTACAATTGGCGCGGTGCGGCGGTCGGCGAGATGCGGATGGCCGGGCCGCTCGCGGGGCATGGCGGATAGGTCGCGTGAGCGGACTTGGGTTTGCGGAAAGCCGCGCGCGACTTGGCGGTTTGGCGTGGCTTGGTTGCGCGCAGTTCTTCGCGGCGGAGGCTATAGCGGCGAGCCAATACCGGGGCGCCTACAGCTACCGTTCTGACTTCATCAGCGATCTCGGCGCGACGGCCTGCGCAACGTCGTGTTCGCCGCTGCATTCGCTGATGAACGGTTCTTTCCTCTTGCAAGGCGTGCTTATCGCGACAGGCCTGGTCTTGGTCAGACCGCTGCTTGGCGCGGGCCGCATAAATCGCTTCGGCGCGCTTTGCCTCTTTGTCTGTGCGGTCGGCGTGTTCGTCGTCGGGGCATCGCCAGAGGATGTGATGCCCTCCTGGCACTATGCCGGCGCCGCGGCCAATCTCGCCGGCTGCAACCTGGCGGCGTTGGCGATCGGGCTCGGCCGCGGTGCGACGCCAAGTCGCATCCGCCGCGCTGGCGTCCTGGCGGGCGGCCTGGGACTGATCGCCTGCCTTGGGCTTTTGACACAAATTCTGGAGCGGATCGGCGTCGGTCTTGTCGAGCGGCTCGCGGCTTATCCGTTTCTGCTGTGGCTCATCGCGTTCGGCGCCGCGCTGTTGCGCGGAGTTGATAGCCGCCCGCCGCGCGCCTGTGCTAGAGGGCGCGCGGAGACGTGAGATGACCGACGCCGTCGCGCCACACCGCCCCCTCGACATCGGCCTCGCGATTGAGCGCCGACGCCCCTATGGCATTGTCGACATTGGCTCTAATTCCGTCCGGCTGGTCGTGTACGACCAGTTGGGCAGGGCGCCGCTGCCGCGCTTCAATGAGAAGTCGCTGTGCCGCCTTGGCGAGGGCCTCGCCGAGACCGGCCGCATTCACCCCGACAATTTCCGCCGCACCGTCGAAGCGACGCGACGCTTCGCGGCGATCGCCGAGGCGATGCATGTCGGCGAACTCGACGTCACCGCCACCGAGGCGATTCGCCGCGCGACCAATGGTCCGGAGCTGGTCGCGGCGATCGAGGCGGAATCGGGGTTGAAGGTGCGCGTGCTCGGCGGGCTGGAGGAGGCGCGCTACTCCACGTTCGGCGTCATTTCCGGCTTCTACCGGCCGGTCGGCGCTGTCGGCGATATGGGCGGCGGCAGCCTGGAGGTCGCGCTGGCGCTTGACGACAAGGTCGGCGACGTTTCAGTCAGCCTGCCGCTCGGCGCGTTGCCGGTGGAGGCGATGCTCGCGGTCGGGCGTGACGAGGCCAAACGCGAGGTCGACGAGCGGATGCGCTCGGGCCTGCCGCTATCGCTCTCCAAGCCGACGTTCTATGCGGTTGGCGGCGGCTGGCGGGCGCTCGCCAAGGCGCACATGACGGCGGTGAAAGCGCCGGTTCGGGTGACGCACGGCTATTCGCTCGGCGCAGCGGAAGCGCGCGAATTCGCCAAATCGATCTGGCGTCCCGCGCAGGCAAAACCGACGCTGACGCCGGGCGTGCAATCGCGCCGCGCGCGCAGCCTCCCTTCGGCTGCGCTGGTGCTCGACCGCGTGCTGAAGCGGCTCGCGCCGGAAAAGGTGGTTTTTTCCGCGCTGGGCCTTCGCGAGGGGCTGATCTATTCGAAACTCCCGCCTGAAGAGCAGTTTCGTGATCCACTGATCGAAGGCGCGCGGCTGATCGGTCTGCCAGCCGCCCGCGTGCCGGAGTTCGCCGCCGCGCTCGTGGATTGGACGGCGCCGCTGTTTCCCGGCGAGACGAAGGCCGAGACGCGGCTGCGGGTCGCGGCTTGCGCGCTCTCCGACATGGCCTGGCGCGACGCGCCGGAATTGCGCGCCGAGGAGACGTTCCGCCGCGTGTTGCAGTTTCCGTTCATCGGCGTCGATCATCCCGACCGGGTGTTTCTCGCCGCTGCGCTGCATTTCCGCTACGACTACAAGGCCGACGCGCCGTGGTTGGAGCCGGCGATCCGGCTGATCGGCGAGGGCGCGCGACGCCGGGCCCGAATCCTCGGTTCGGCGTTCCGGCTGGCTTACCGCTTCTCCGGCGCCTCGCAGGCGGTGCTGGAAAGCGCGCGGTTGAAGACGGAGGGCGACCGTTTGGTGCTGGAGGTCGCGCCCACGACGCGCGCGCCGGACAGCGAGGTCGTCGCCGAGCGGATCAAATGGCTTGCGGCGGCGATGGGGCTGCGCACCGGCGTGGTTGAAGAGAAGGCGGGGTAACCGCGCCTCCTGGGACCGCGGACGTTCCGTCCGCTCTTTCCTGACGCGGCGGCGTGCGGGACGCCCATATGGGCTAACTTAGGGCGAAGAGATTGCATAGATGATTGGAGAACCGCTGGCGCGGTGAACTCCCTCCCCCCTTGTGGGGGAGGGCCGGGGAGGGGGTAGCCGCGAGCGCCGCCCTTTCCTGAGAAGAACCTCCAAGCCGGACCGCCCCCTCCCTAACCTCCCCCACAAGGGGGGAGGGGACGGCAGGCGGTCGATCACACCAAAGCGGTCGCCGCGGCCTGAGTTAGCGCCTAACGTGATCAAATACTCAGCACGCGATCAAACAAGCAAAACAGCAGGCGCCTGGGTAGGCGTCACGATCGATCGTCATTAATCCTTCACGTCCGTCTCCGGACGGTCGCCGCCGCGCGCGCTTTCCTCATGCCATTTGCCATCGGCTGTCTCATATTCGATCGCCGTCGTCTCGCCAGGCGCGCGCTGTTCGCCCGCGGCGGCGGCTGCGGCCTTGTGGGCGAGGTCGCGGCTCGGATAGGTTTCGGAGATAGTGCCGCCGACGCGATAGGCCCAGCCGCCATCGTGCTGTATGACTTGATATACGACATGGGACATCGTGGTATCTCCGTACTCACAAAATTTCGCCCCTGGCTTTACGATGGCCGCTGACGCCATTTCAAGCCGTCGCTTTTTCAACGCCTCTCCGCGAAAGCGCCAATGAAGAACGAAACCGCCAACGCGCCTGCGCACGATCTCAAAACGACCGAGGAGGGAAAGCGCCTCGGAAGCATCGCAAAGGGCCAAGACTGGCGGCGCTGGGGTCCCTATCTGGCCGAGCGCCAGTGGGGCGTCGTCCGCGAAGACTATTCCGAAGACGGCGACGCCTGGACCAACTTTCCCTTCGAACAGGCGGTCAGCCGCGCCTATCGCTGGGGCGAGGACGGTCTCGGCGGATTCTCCGACGATCGACAGCGTCTCTGTGTTTCGCTCGCGATGTGGAACGGCGCTGACCCGTTTCTCAAGGAAAGATTGTTTGGCCTCACCAACGCACAAGGCAATCACGGCGAGGACGTGAAGGAGCTCTATTACTATCTCGATGGCGTACCCAGTCACGCCTACATGAAGATGCTCTACAAATATCCGCAAGCCGCATTTCCCTACGCGCGCCTCAAGGAAGAGAATGCGCGGCGAGGTCTGGAGGATCGCGAGTTCGAGCTGATCGACACCGGCGCATTCGACGACAACCGCTATTTCGACGTGCAGATCGAATACGCCAAAGCCGACGTCGAGGATCTGCTGTTGCGGGTGACCGCGACCAACCGTGGGCCGGAACCTGCGAAGCTTTGGCTGCTGCCGCAGATTTGGTTGCGCAACCGCTGGTCCTGGACGACGTTCGATCATCGGCCGGAGATGCGCCTCGAAGGCGACCGCATCGGCGTTTACCAAGGCGACGACATCGAGCGCGAGTTGCTCTGGGACTACGACGGTCAGCCGTTGTTTTGTGACAACGATACGAATTTGCACAAGCTGTGGGGCCAGCCGCTTTCGCGCTTCTGCAAAGACGGCGTCAACGATTTCGTCGTGCAGGGCGATGCCGCCGCGGTCAACCCCGCTGTGTCGCGGAACCAAGGCGGCGGTGCTGAAGAGTCTGACATTGCCCCCGGCGCCAGCGTGACCTTGCGCGTCCGGCTTAGGCCTAGCGGAACGACCGATGCGTTCGCGGACTTCGACGCTCTGATGACACAAAGGATCGTCGAGGCGGACGAGTTCTACGAGGCGTTGCAGGCAGATATTGAGAACGCCGATGCGCGCCTCGTGCAACGGCAAGCTTATGCGGGGATGCTTTGGTGCAAACAATTCTACGGCTATGACATCCGGCGCTGGCTCGCCGGCGATCCGTTGCAGCCGAAGCCGCCGGACTCCCGCCGCAAAGGCCGCAACAGCGATTGGCCGCATTTCGCCGGCGGCGATGTCGACGCCGGCCAATCCGGCGACATTTTGTCGATGCCCGACAGTTGGGAATACCCGTGGTTCGCCGCCTGGGATCTGGCGTTCCACTGCGTGGTGCTGGCGAGCATCGATCCGGCTTTCGCCAAGTCGCAACTGACGCTTCTAACCCAAGCGCGGTTCATGCACCCGAACGGGCAGCTGCCGGCCTACGAATGGAATTTTGATGACGTCAATCCGCCCGTTCACGCCTGGGCGGCGTTGCAGATTTATGATTACGACATGGAGGCGACCGGGGTCGGCGACCAAACGTTCCTGGAGCGCATCTTTCATAAGTTGCTGATCAACTTCACCTGGTGGATCAACCGCGAGGATCAGGGCGGTCGCAATTTGTTTCAGGGCGGATTTCTCGGGCCTCGACAATGTCGGCGTGTTCGACATGCGCGAACCATTGCCGCTCGGCGGCACACTCGATCAATCCGACGGCACGACCTGGATGGCGGCCTACGCGCTGGCGATGATGCGCATGGCGCTCGAATTGGCGAAGCACAATCCGAGCTATGAAGACCTCGCCACCAAATTCTTCGAGCACTTCCTCGATATCGCTCACGCGATGCACGGGCTTGGCGTTGCGGGCGCGGAAGGCCTTTGGGATGAGCAGGACGCGTTCTATTTCGACGTGCTGCGCGCGCCCGGACAGCCGCCGACACCGCTGCGCGTCCGCTCGATCGTCGGCTTATTGCCTATCATCGCGGCGGAGGTCATCCCGAGCGAGGCTTTTGACCGCTGTCCGCAATTTCGCGCCCGCGCCGATTGGTTCATCGAGCATCGCCCCGAACTGGCGCGGCTGGTTTCCAATTGGCGCACACCCAACGCGAATGGTGATCGGTTGCTCGGCATCATGCGTCGCCGCCGGCTTAACGCGGTGCTGACGCGCATGCTCGACGAGACGGAGTTTCTTTCGCCGCACGGGATCCGGTCCGTGTCGCGCTATCACCTCGATCATCCCTATGAGATTGAGCTCGGCGGGCGAAACTTCACGCTCAAATACGAGCCGGGGGAAGGACTGACCCGTCTTTACGGCGGCAACTCCAACTGGCGTGGGCCTGTTTGGGCGCCGATCAACTTTCTTTTCATCCGAGCGCTGCGCAAATTGCATCGCTTCTTCGGCGACGAATTCCAGATGGAGTGCCCGACCGGATCAAAGAAATTTCATGAACTTGACGCAAATCGCCGATGAATTGTCGCGCCGCGTCCAATCGCTGTTCCTGAAAGACGCCAGCGGGCGGCGGCCGTATCAGGCGGAATGGCCGCGCTTCGACGACGATCCGCATTTCCGGGATCTCTTGCAGTTCTTCGAATATTTCCATGGCGATACGCGGACGCGGATGCGGGGCCTGCGCATCAGACGGGTTGGACGGGCCTCGTCGCCGCGCTCATACGCGGCCCGGGCAAAGGAACTCCGTCGTCCATCGAACATTGATATAATTACAAGCTTGTCTTGGAGAGCATGATGACAGATCCCGCCGACAACAAAGCCGGACCGCAAAACGCGGCGCCACATTTGCCTCCACTGCCCAAATTGTTTTCCGGGCAGAAGGCGCTGGTCACCGGCGCCAATTCCGGCATCGGCAAAGCGGTAGCGCTTGCGTTGGCGGAAGCGGGCGCGGATGTCGGCATCAACTACGTCGTCAATCCCGAGCAGGCGGAGGAAGTCGCGACGGCCGCGCGCGCTTTGGCGGGGGTGCGCGCATCTACAAGGGCGACGTTTCCAGCGAGGCGGACGTGACAGCGATGGTCGCGAGCTTCGTCGTGGATTTCGGCGCGATCGACATTCTCGTCGCCAACGCGGGCCTGCAGCGCGACGCGAGCATCGCCAAGATGACCTCGACGAATGGAACAAGGTGATCTCGGTCAACCTGACCGGCCAGTTCCTCTGCGCCCGCGCGGCGATCGCCGAATTCCGCAAGCAGGGCGATTCGCGCCACGTGTCGCGGGCGCGCGGAAAAATCATTCACATGAGCTCGGTGCATCAGATGATCCCTGGGCTGGCCATGTCAACTACGCGACCTCAAAGGGCGGCGTCATGCTGATGATGCAGACCCTCGCGCAGGAATGCGCCCCGGACCGCATCCGCATCAATTCGATCGCGCCGGGCGCGATCCGAACGCCGATCAACCACGACGCCTGGGCGACACAGAAGGCCTCAACTCGCTGATGACGCTGATTCCCTATGGCCGGATCGGCGAGCCGGAGGACATCGGCAAGGTCGCGGCGCTGCTGGCCTCGGACTATTGCGACTACATCGTCGGGGCGACGATATTTGTCGATGGCGGCATGACCCTGTTTCCGGGTTTCGCCGAAAATGGTTGAGAGCGCGGACCGCTACGACATCATCATTATCGGCTCCGGCCCCGGCGGCGCGACGGCGGCGTGGCGGCTCGCCCGACAGGCAAACGCATCCTGCTTATCGAGCGCGGGACCTATCTGCCGCGCGAACGCGAGAACTGGGACACTCACGAAGTGTTCGGCAAGGCCCGCTACCAGGCCGATGAAAACTGGAAGTCGGCCGACGGCGCGACCTTCAAACCGGGATTGCATTACTGGGTCGGCGGCAATTCCAAGCTTTATGGCGCGGCGCTGTTCCGCTTGCGCGAGACCGACTTTCACGGCGTGCGCCATGTCGACGGCGTGTCGTAGGAATGGCCGCTCAAATACGACGTGTTTGAACCCTACTACGGCGAAGCGGAAAAACTCTATCGCGTGCATGGCGTGCGCGGTGAAGACCCAACCGAACCTTGGGCGAGCGCCCCATACCCGAAGCCGCCAATCCGGCACGAACCGCGCATCGCCGAGCTCGCCGACGGGCTGAAGCGGGAAGGGCTGCATCCGTTTCATATGCCGATGGGGGCCTGGATCGAGGAAGACGAAAACGGCGTCGATCGCGCCGGACTCGCCGTGTCTGCGCTGCGACCCGTTCGACGGCTATCCGAGCCTGACCAACGGCAAGGCTGACGCGCAGATTGTTTGCGTCGATCCGACTCTGAAGGCGCATCCGAACGTCACGCTGATGACCGGCGCCTATGTCGAGCGTTTGCTCACCGATGCTTCGGGACGAAGCGTGAGGGGCGTGGAGACGACGGTCGCCGGAGAGCGGCGCCTGTTTTCCGCTGACATCGTGCTGGTTGCCTGCGGCGCTTTGTCCTCGGCTTTGTTATTCCTGCGCTCGGCCAACGACAAGCATCCCCGCGGGCTGGCCAATGGCTCCGACCAAGTCGGCCGCAATTATATGCGCCACAACAACGCAACCGTGCTGGCAATCTCGCGCACGCCCAACCCGACGCAGTTTCAGAAGACGCTCGGGCTCAATGATTTCTATCACGGAAAGGCGCTGAGCCCGGCCAATGCATGGGAGTTTCCGCTCGGGCATATCCAGATGGTTGGTAAATCCGATGGGGCGCAGATCGAGCTGGAGGGACTGCCGTCGATGCTGCACTGGCTGCCGCAGCAGCCATTTGATTGGATCGCGCGCCACTCTATCGATTTCTGGCTCACGACCGAGGACCTCGCGAGGCCGGATAATCGTGTCTACTATCGCGACGGCATCCCGCATCTCGACGTCGTCGACACCAATACGGAGAGCGCGGCGCGGTTGCGCGAGCAACTAAGGGCGATCTGCGACAAGGTGGATATTCACCCGCATCTGCTCGACCGCCGGCTCTATTTCGGCAAGGGTGTTCCGATCGGCGGCACGGCGCATCAGGCCGGGACGATGCGGTTCGGCGAGGATCCGTTAACTTCCGTACTTGATCTTGATTGCCGGACGCACGAACTCGACAATCTCTACGTGGTTGACGCCAGCTTCTTCCCCTCGATCGGCGCGGTCAATCCGACGCTGACGTTGATCGCCAACTCGCTGCGGGTGGCGGATATCGTGGCGAAGCGGGTGGGGTAAGGCGGAGACGCAGAACGCCGGCCGCCGCGCTTCTCAACGCACTCTCCGTCATTGCGAGCGAAGCGAAGCAATCCAGCGTGGTGAGGTCGTCGTCCAACCGGAAGGGCGCCTGCTGCCGCTGGATTGCCGCGCCGCTTCGCTCCTCGCAATGACGAAGGCGGTAGGCGGCCCTTCCGCAAGGAAAGGCAGGGAATCGAGCCCGCCAGAGCAAAGGCCGGGCTAGCCCACCACGCGGGTCGACGTTTTTTCAGCCGTTGTTAACCAGCGTCATTTATCTCGTAAATGGGACCCGCTTCAGGACGCCGAGGGACCGGCGTCGCGGAGAGGCATGACGCCGCCGGATCCCGCCGGTTCAATCCGGTTTTTCCCACTTGATTGCACGGCCGCTGCGTCCGGGGTGATCCGCGCCCCGGGATGATGATGCGCGCCTGCGTCGGCGCGAACGATTTCAAACATGTTGTCGAACCGGAGCCTGCGGCTCGCCCGCCGTATCCACCATAGAGGAGCCGCAGCTTGAGCCTCTCCGCCGCTCGCGTGATTGAACTGCCCGAAAATCTCGACATGCCGATTGCCGCGCAACTCGTCGAGGCTTTCTCCAAACACGCGGGCGAACCGCTGACCGTCGACGCCTCGCGCGTGCAGCGGCTTGGCGCCTCCTGCCTGCAAGTCCTGCTCGCCGCGGCGCGAACCTGGAAGGTTGCCGGTGACGCGCTGACGTTGCGCGATCCCTCGCCTCGTTTCCTCGAAGACCTGAACCTTCTCGGCCTGGCGCCGGACACGTTTCTTTCTGAAGTCATCTCCCCATGAGCATGAAGATACTCACCGTCGACGATTCCCGCACCATGCGCGACATGTTGCGGCTCGCGCTGACGGCGGCGGGCTTCGAGGTGGTTCAGGCGGTCGATGGCCTCGACGGTCTTGAGGTGTTGGACCGGGAAAACCCGGAGCTGGTCATCACCGACATCAACATGCCGAAGATGGACGGTTTTGGGTTCATCGAGGGCGCGCGCAAGATCGAGCGTTTCCGCGTCTCGCCGATCCTGGTGCTGACCACCGAGAGCGATCCGGACAAGAAACAACGCGCCCGCGCCGCCGGCGCGACCGGTTGGATCGTCAAGCCGTTTGATCCGGTCAAGCTCGTTGATGTCATCCGTCGCGTGGCGGCCTGAGGCCAGTCGGGGGGCTCGACATGGATCCGATGCAAGCCATCAGAGAGACGTTCTTCCAGGAATGCGAAGAGCAGCTCGGCGAACTGGAGACCGGGCTGCTCTCGATGGAGGAGGGATCGGCGGACGGCGAAACCGTCAACGCCGTGTTCCGCGCCGTGCATTCCATCAAGGGCGGCGCGGGCGCATTCAAGCTCGACCGGTTGGTCAAGTTTGCGCACGTGTTTGAAACCACGCTCGACAAGATCCGCACCGAGCAGCTCGCGCCGACCTCAGCGGTGATGAAGACCATGCTGCGGGCGGCCGACGTGCTCGCCGATCTCGTCACCTTTTCGCGCGACGGCGGAGCTTTCGACGATAGCCGCTCCAACGAATTGATCGCCGAGCTCAGCGGACACAGCGAGGCCACCGCAGGCCAAGCTCGAAGCGCCCGAGCCGGAGCCGGATGAAAACCCGTTTGAAGCGCTGGGTTGGGAGCCGGTGACGCTCGATATCGAGCCGGAGCTGAATGAATACGTCATCGCCTTCAGGCCGAAACCGGAGCTCTACGCCAAAGGCAACGAAACAACCCGGTTGATGCGCGAGTTGACGCGCCTCGGCTCGCTGGTTGTGCATTGTGAGATCGCCGACATTCCGCTGCTGGCTGATCTGGAGCCGGAGCAATCCTATCTGTCCTGGCGGGCTACTTTACGCAGCGATCAGGATCTCCTGACCGTGCAGGCGGTGTTCGAGTTCGTCGACGGCGATTGCCAGCTGGATATAGAGGCGGTTGAGGCAGCGCATCGAGCCGCCGGCGCTTGAAGTCGAGGCCTTGGCGCCTGATCCGATCGTCGAGGCGAAAGCCGCTGAGCCGGCGAAACCGGCCGTCGCCGCGCCGGAAGCCCGAGCGCCGCGCGAGCCGGCCAAGGCCGACGCCGGCGGCGCGCAGAACACGATCCGCGTCGATCTCGATCGCGTCGATCGTCTCATCAATTTGGTCGGCGAGTTGGTCATCAATCAAGCGATGCTGACGCAGCGTGTACTCGAAGCCGGCGCGGTGAAGAACGCCAGCATCGCCACCGGGCTGGAGGATCTCGAACACCTCACGCGTGATATCCAGGAAAGCGTGATGGCGATCCGCGCGCAGCCGGTGCGGCCGCTGTTCCAGCGCATGTCGCGCATCGTGCGCGAGATCGCCGACGCGACCGGCAAGAACGTGCGGTTGAAGACCGAGGGCGAGGGCGCCGAAGTCGATCGCACCGTGATTGAGCGGCTCGCCGATCCGCTCACGCATATGATCCGCAACGCCGTCGATCACGGCCTCGAAAAGCCCGACGCGCGGATCGCCGCGGGCAAGCCGGCGCAGGGCGAGGTGCGGTTGTCGGCTGCGCACAGGTCGGGGCGCGTCGTCATTGAGATCGCCGACGACGGGCGCGGCATCGATCGCCCGAAGGTCAAATCGATCGCGATCAGGAAAGGCTTGATCCCCGCCGACACTCAACTGACCGATGCCGAAATCGACAATTTGTTGTTCCTTCCCGGCTTCTCGACAGCCGAGACGGTTTCCAACATTTCTGGTCGCGGCGTCGGCATGGATGTCGTCAAGCGTTCGATCCAGGCGCTCGGCGGCCGCATCGCGATCACAACCAAACCGGGCCACGGCTCGACCTTCTCACTCAGTCTGCCGCTGACCTTGGCCGTGCTCGACGGCATGGTGGTGCGGGTCGCCGATCAGACACTTGTCGTGCCGTTGAACGCGATCCTGGAGACGATGAAGCCGAAGAGCAGCGATGTCTATGGGCTCGGACCGGACAGCCAGGTGATCGGCATTCGCGGCGGATTCATGCCGCTGATCGACGTCGGCTACGAGCTCGGGTTTCGCATGGATCGCGCCGACCCGATGTCTGGCGTCACGTTGTTGATCGAAACCGAGGGCGGCATGCGCAGCGCGCTGATGGTCGACGCGATCCAGGATCAGCGCCAGGTCGTCATCAAGAGCCTGGAGGCCAACTACGGCCACGTCGAAGGCATCGCCGCGGCAACCATTCTCGGCGACGGCCGGATCGCGCTGATTCTCGACACGGATGCGATCGTCAATAGCTCGACGGGGCGCGGCGCTCCCTCTGAAATGCTGTTAGCGGGGTGACAAACATGACTGAGATGGAATCGAGAAGCCGGCGCGCGTGAGTACATCACGTTCCGCATCGGCTCGCAGTATTACTGCATCGACATCATGTCGGTGCGCGAGATCCGCGGTTGGACGCCGGCGACCACGCTGCCGCGCGCGCCCGGCTTCGTGCGCGGCGTGATCAATCTGCGCGGCGTCGTGCTGCCGATCATCGACCTCGCCGACCGTTTGGGCTTCGCGCGCGACTGAGCCGACGGCGCGTCATGTCATCATCGTCGCGCAAACGGGCAAGCAGATTGTTGGTCTGCTGGTCGACGCCGTCTCGGACATCATCGACATCGCCGCCGACAAGTTGCAGCCGACGCCTGATATCGGCTCCGAGGCCGCCCGCGCCTTCGTCATCGGCGTGATGGCTATCGAGGACCGCATGATCAGCCTGATCGCGCTGGAGAGCGTCATGCCGACCCAAGTTGGTGAAGCCGCATGAGCTTGCCAGCGAAAGCCTCTGGCCGCGACCGGGCGAGGCCGATGATTCCCGGCGATTTCCTGCTCAGCCGCGACGACTTCCGCCGCATCTCGCAGATGATCTACGCCGACGCCGGCATTCATCTGGAGGAGGGCAAGGCCGCGCTGGTCTATGCGCGGCTGGCCAAGCGGCTGCGCGCTCTGCAGATGCGAGCGTTCCGCGACTATTGCGATCTGGTGTCGAGCCCGCAAGGCGCGGCCGAGCGTCAGGAGATGCTGACTGCGCTGACCACCAACGTCACCAGATTCTTCCGCGAGCCGCATCATTTCGAGCATCTGAAGACGCAGGTGCTCGCGCCGCTGTCGCGCAACGGCGCGCGCGCGACGCGTCTCTGGTCGGCCGCCTGCTCGACGGGACAGGAGCCGTATTCGATCGCCTTCACTTTGCTCTCGCTCTGGCCCGACGCCGCCAGCGCACGACGTCAAGATTCTCGCCACCGACATCGACCGCAACGTGCTCGCGACCGCGGAGGCCGGAGTCTATTCGGAGAGTCTGCTGGACGGCGTCAGCGCGGACATGCGCCGGCGGTTCTTCGAACCGCGCTGCGGCGAGCGCGATCTCCGGGTCGTCGCCGCAGCGCGAAAGATGATCACCTTCCGCCAGCTCAATCTGGTCGAGTCGTGGCCGATGCACGGCCAGTTCGACGCGATCTTCTGCCGCAACGTCGTCATCTATTTCGACGAGCCGACGCAGCAGAACATCTGGGAGAAGTTCGCGCCCAGGCTGCGGCCGGAGGGCGCGCTCTACATCGGCCATTCCGAGCGGGTGACCGGGCCGGCCGTCGTCGCATCTGCGCAGCGACGGCGTTTCGACCTACCGTCCGGTCGGAGGGACCAGCCCGATGAAGCCGGTCCGGGTGTTGATCGTCGACGACAGCGCCTCGATGCGCGCGCTGCATTCGCGCGACGCTGACCGCCGACAAGGACATCAGCGTCGTCGGCGAGGCCGCCGATCCGCTGCAGGCGCGCGAAGCGATCAAGGCGCTCAATCCCGACGTCGATGACGCTCGACGTCGAGATGCCGCACATGAACGGGCTCGAGTTCCTCGAGAAGGTCATGCGGCTGCGGCCGCTGCCGGTCATCATGGTCTCGTCGCTGACCGAGCGCGGCGCCGACGATGACGATCTCGGCGATGGAGATTGGCGCGGTCGATTGCGTCGCCAAGCCGACGATCGAGCATCCCAACGCGTTCGCGACGCTGGCCGACAAGGTGCAAGCGGCGGCGGGCGCCCGGCTCAGTGATCCGAGCTTCGCGCGCCAGCGGCGCTCCGCCCGGCGTCGCGCGGCGCCGGCGCCGACGGCGCGTGCGCCGGCGGCTGCGCTGGCCGGCCGACTGGTGGCGATCGGCGCCTCCACCGGCGGCGTCGAGGCGCTGGTCGCGATCCTCTCGCAGTTTCCCGCGGATTGCGCGCCGACGGTGGTCACGCATCCATCTGCCGTCGCCCTTCACGCGCAGCTTCGCGCAGCGGCTGGACCGCATCTGTGCGCCGCGCGTGTCACGAGGCCGACGCACGGCGCGCCGATCCTGCCTGGCAACATCTATGTGGCGCCGGGCACGCACGCGCATCTGGAGGTGTCGCGCGCGGAATCAACTGCGCTGCGTCTTGCGCGAAGGCGATCTGGTCAGCGGCCATCGCCCTTCGGTCGACGCCCTGTTCCACTCGGTCGCCGAGAACGTCGGAGCCAAGGCGGTCGGCGTGATCCTGACCGGCATGGGCGCCGACGGCGCGCAAGGCCTGCTCGCGATGCGCAAGGCCGGCGCGCGCACGCTGGGCCAGAACGAGGCGACCTGCGTCGTCTACGGCATGCCGAAGGTCGCCTGGCAGATCGGCGCCGTCGAGAAGCAGGCGCCGCTGCACATCCATCGCGGCGGAAATCGCCGCGCTCACCACTCGAGAGCAGGGACTGACGGTCATGGCCGCCGCGAACAAACTGGAAGTGATGGTCGTCGACGACACGTCCGTCAGTCGCATGCTGATGACCGAGTCGCTGCAGGAGATCGGGATCACCAATCTCGCGCTGGCCAAGGACGGCGCGGAGGCGCTCGACGCAACTGAAGATCAAGCCGGTGCATCTCGTGATCTCCGATCAGTACATGCCCAATCTCGACGGGCTCGGGCTGCTGAAGGCGCTGCGCGAGCAATGCGCCGACCGCGAAGATCGGCTTCATCCTCGTCACCGGCAGTCCCGACAAATCGCTGGTCGAGCGCGGCCGGCAGATCGGGCTCAACAACTTCATCGCCAAGCCCTTCACGACCAAGACGATCCGCGCGGCGATCGAGGCGGTGGTGGGGCGTCTGACATGACGCGGACGCGTCGCGGAGCATCGCATCAACATCGTCCAGGGCGAGTTCAAGGTCAGCGACGATCCCGAACGTCGTGCTGACCACGCTGCTCGGCTCCTGCGTCGGCGCCTGCATCCGCGATCCGGTGGCGGGCGTCGGCGGCATGAACCACTTTCTGCTGCCGGGCGGCGACGTCGGCGCGCCGCAGCGAATCCGAGCGGCTCGGCGTGCATCTGATGGAGCTGCTGCTCAATGGGCTGATGCGGCAGGGCGCGCAACGCGACCGGCTGGAGGCCAAGTTGTTCGGCGGCGCGCGCATGATGAGCGGGCTTGTCCGACATCGGCAAGAAGAACGCGGATTTCGCCAAGACGATTTCTCGCCTACGAAGGGATCAAGATCGTCGGCGGCGACATCGGGCGGCGAGCATGGGCGGCGGATCCAATTCTGGCCGGTCATCGGGCCGCGCCATGCAAAGCTACATCTCCAAGGTCGTCGATCCGCCGCCGCGGCGCGTGGTCGCGCCGCGCGTCTATTGCGGGCGACGTCGATCTTTTTTGAAAAGCTTGAGTATGCGTCGCCGGGGGTTAGTCGATGAAGGGCGAGTTTCGGAGCGGAGCCGGGAGGCGGCTGGCGCGACGCTTCAGCGCACGTCGCGCGAGCTGCGCCGAACGATCAGCATGGTCGAGGATCTTGAGCAGGTCGTGGGCCTGGCTCTTTCGCTGGCGGGCAACGGGCGCGCTGAGCAGATACTGGAGCTACAGAAGCTCGATCATATCCGGCAGAAGATTCTCGGCGTCGCGGATTTCCTGGACTCGTTGAGCCAGACCATGTCGCCGGATTGGTTGGTCGACGCGAAGGGGGCGGCGCGTTGCGTATTGTTGGCCGAGCTTGGGGCGCGGCTCGGCGACGGTGCTGTGCCTACCACCGAGGCGCCGCCTCCGGCTGAGAACTTCGAGTTGTTTTAAAGCGGCTGCTGTCATGGCGCGCAACCCGGGGCAAATTCCCGGGCGCGCCTTGTAGCCGCGGTCGCTAGACCGCGGTGGATCGGCTTGGAAAACTCTAGCAGAACGAGGCGTTTGCGCTCAAGATCGCGGTCAGCGACCGCGTCTACAGAGCGGCGCCGCCTGGTATTCCGCCTCGTCTACTCATGGCCGGGCTTGTGCGGCCATCCGATCCATCTCACCCCGCGCGTCGCCGGCGCTCCATCGCCGGGGTATTCGCGTGAAACGCCAGCACCGGCCGCGCCCGCGGCGCGGCTTCGATCAGGACCGCCCCCTCCGCGACCACCGTCGACGTCGTCATCGAACTGTTGAAACGGAACTGCTCAGCAAGGGCTGAAAGCTTCGCCGCCAGCGCTTCGAGCGATCGGCTCGCCGCGCCGATCTCTATGCCAGCCTTCGCATCGCGGGGCGCGTCCGCCGCCACCGCGGCCAGCGCGGTCTCGACAATCCTCAGCGCGGCGGCCGCATCGGCTGCCGCTGCGGCTTGGGGCTTCGTACCTACTGCGCGTTCGGCCGCCTCCGCCGCCTCGCGCAAGGCTTGGCCGTGCGCGCCCGCATCAGCGGCGGCTTCGGCGAGAACGGAGTTGAGTTCGCGTGTCGCGTCGGAGGACCGTTGCGACAGCGCGCGCAACTCCTGCGCGACGACGGCCATGCCGCGGCCGGCTTCGCCGGCCCGTGCGGCCTCGACGCTCGCGTTCAACGCGATCAGATGGGTCTGAAAGGCGAACCCGTTGATCTCATCAGCGAGCGCGGCCATGCCGGCGCGCGCGCCGGTGATGCGCTCAAGCGACGCGGCGCCCTCGCTGAGCGCCCCCGCCGCCGTTTCCGTGGCGCCGCGCAGACGGAGCAGCGCCTCGTAGCTTTCCTGCGCCGCGCGCAGGCTGCCGTCCATGTGGCCGGCGATCGAGTGTAGGGCGGTGTGCGCAGACGCGGCCCGCCGCTCGCTTTGTTCGGCGCGCGCGGCGATCGCGTCGGCCTCGAGGGTGACCTCGCGGGCTCGGCCATCGATCGCGCAGGCGCTGGAGGCGAGCGCAAGCAGGGTTTTGGCGTACAGCCCGATAGCGGCGTCGTATTCCCGCGCAAGTTCGGGCGCGTCGATCGTCTTGGTCAGATCCCCCTCGGCAAGTCCGCGGAAGGCCGAGACGATGGCGCCCGCGAAATCCAGGCGCGCGCGTCGAGATGCGGCTGTGGCCAGCGCATTCGCCTTCAGCGTCTCGAGTTCGGCGCGGCGCAGCGTTTCAGCCTCGGCATGCGTCCGCTCGGCATTGCGCGCTTCTTCAACCCACGCCGTGAGGCGCTCCAGCAGGTCCGCGTCAGGTTCGGCGCTGGCGCAAAGTTTTGCGATCGGCCGGCTGAGCGTCCATTCGACGACAAGCAAAGCGGCCGCCAGCGCTATCAGGGCGCCGACGGCGGCCGGTAGCGCGGCGGGCGCGACGAAACCGGCGCCGGCCGTGGCCACCGCCAAGCCAGCGAGAACGCCAAATCCGGTGAGAGTGGCGCGACGCGTCCGCATGAACCGTTCCCTTCCTCGCAGGCGAGGTTGAGAAAGGCTTAAGAATTGTGGCTTGCTCGATGCTTGCGGGTGTGGCGGATTTACGCCGCTCGGCCGAACAATGCGGCGAGTTCGGGCGGAGCCGATGACGCTTGGTCGCGCAGGAACGCGAGCAGCCGTTTTTCGGCCGCGCACAGATCGCCGCCGCGGGTCAGATGAGCGAGGACCCATTTCGCCTCGCCGACATCGATGCGCGCGGCCGCCTCAAGCCGTGCTTCGGTCTCGGCATTTTCCCTGAAATAGTGGTCGTCGGTGAGTTGATCGACCGACTTCAGCGCCGGCGTGGCGGGGCGCGAGAGCAAACCGCCGACCAGGTCAGACAGGAATTGCCCAAAGCTTTCGCGCCGATCGAGTTCGCGCTCGATCGCGATCGCCTCCGCGCGGCTCGGGGCATGAACGAACGCGGCGCCGATGAGGTGATTTCCCACCGCCCGCGCAAAAAAGTCGGGGAAAGCGGAATCGTTCTTCGCCGCGGCGGTGGCGTGGGCGATGTCGAACAGCGCTTCCGCGCTGGCGCGGTCGACGTGGCAGGCAGCTTCCGCGCTTGGCGCGAAAACCAGCATGCGCAGCGCCTCGACATCCGCGGCGGTGACGATGCCGGGCTCCGTTTCGGCCCCGCCGATCGAGCCGCGCCGGCCGGTGAGGATGGCGCGCTCGACCTCGCGGACCGCGAAGGCGACGAGCGACGGCGGGACACTGACCGCATGGCCAACGACCGCTTTGAGAACCTCGAACTCGGCGCGGGAGGCCAGCCCGCTGCCGTCGCCGAGATGAGCCGTCAGCCAGTCCGCGTCGGCGTCGCTGAAATAGCCGCGCGGCTCGGCGTTGAGCACGAGCACGTCCGCGGCCACGTCGGCGACAAGCGCCAAATAACGCGGTTCGTCGCCGCGCTGGACACCTAAACCCATGAGACCGACGAGATCGGTTCGAGTCGCGGCGCCCTTGTCGTAGATCGATTTCCGTAGTGAGTCGGCGTCGATTGCAGAGACCGGCGCCGTGCTCGACATGCTACGCTCCAATACGCTTACGAAACCGCGCGGAGCATCGCGCGTCGGGCTTGCCGGCGCGTTAAAATTCAACGTCGAGTTCTTCGATCTCCTCCTTCTCGGTGAGCGCGGCTTCACGCCATTCCACGACCGCGGGCAGCGACCAAATACGGTCGGCGTAGTCCTGCAAAGAGCCAGCTAACTTCACGTCATATGTGCGGAATCGGCTGACAACCGGAGCGTACATGGCGTCGGCGAGACTGACCTGTTCACCAAACAAGAAAGGGCCCCCGTAACGCTTTAGACACTCTGTCCAGATTGTTTTGATCCGCTCGATATCGGCCTGCGCTTTCGACCAGATTTTGAACGCCGGGAAATGCGCTTTGATGTTCATCGGCAGCGCCTGCCGCAGCGAGACGAAGCCCGAGTGCATCTCCCCGCAGATCGCCCGGGCATGCGCGCGCGCGATGCGATCGGAGGGGAGCAGCCGCTTCTTCGGCGCGATCTCGTGCAGGAATTCGCCGATGGCGAGAGTGTCCCAAACGCGCACACCCTCGTAGACCAGACAGGGCACCAGGATCGAGGGGGAAAGCAGCAGGATTTCCGCGCGCGCGTCGGCGTCGCCGGGTTCTACGATAATTTCCTCGAAATCTATGCCGGCCAGTTTGGCCATTAACCACCCCCGCATAGACCACGAGGAATAGTTCTTGCTACTCAGGGTCAGAGTGGCGGCGGCCATGCGTCGTTCCTGCTCGAGTATGTTACCGGCCAGCGGTGTTTTAAGCGGAGCAATCGGCGTGCCAGCCGCGCTACGCCGCGGAAATTTCCGCAGAGGGGTTGCGGGGCGATGTTATACGATTTCTATCAAGCTGTAATGGACATCGCCGACCCCATGCGCGTTTTCGCCGGTGGTGGCGGGGCCGCGCTCGAGGGGTGGAACAGTCTTTTTCCGAATCTGGGGTTCGCTTGGGGCGGGGCGGCGCTGGAGGGTTTTTCGCTTTTTGGCTTTACCCACGTGCGTCCCGATTTCGCCGTGACCAGCATCGAAGTTCGCGGCGAGCCGCACGCAGTGACCCAGAGCGTGGCGATGGCGACGCCGTTCTGCCACCTCACGCTGTTCCGCCGCGAGGGCGGGGAGAACGATCCCCGGGTTTTGCTGGTCGCGCCGATGTCCGGGCATTTCGCGACGCTGCTGCGCGGCACGCTAAAGACGCTGCTGCGCGATCATCAGGTCTACCTCACGGATTGGCTCAACCCGCGGGATACGCCGGTTTCGGCCGGCGAGTTCGGGCTTGACGGCTACACGCGCCACCTGGTCGATTTCGTGAAGCACATCGGGGAGGATTGTCATGTCGTCGCGGTCTGCCAGCCGACCGTCAGCGCGCTCGCCGCTACGACCGTGCTGGCGATGGACGGCGCCAATATTCAGCCGGCGAGCCTGACCTTGATGGCGGGGCCGATCGATGTGCGGATTATGCCGAACGGGGTCAACAAGCTCGCCAATGAGAAACCGCTGGCCTGGTTTCGCGACAATCTGATCTCGACGGTGCCGGCGAAGTTCGCGGGGCGCGGGCGAAAGGTCTACCCGGGCTTCGTGCAGTTGAGCGCGTTCATGAGCATGAATTCGCTCAGGCATCAGAATGCGTTCGTCGACTTCTGGCGCTATCGCGCGGAAGGCGCGCATGAGAAGGCCGACGCGATCGCGGAGTTCTACCGCGAATATTTCGCGGTGATGGATATGACGGCGGAGTTCTATCTGGAGACGATCGATCAGGTGTTTCAGCGCTGCCTGCTGCCGCGCGGGGAGATGACGTTCGAGGGGCGGAAGCTCGAACCGCGCGCGATCCGCAAGACGTTTCTGCTGACGGTTGAAGGTGAGAAGGACGATATCTGCTCGGTCGGGCAGACGCTCGCCGCGCAGGATCTGTGCTCCGGGCTCCGGCCTTATATGAAGACGCACCATCTGCAGGCGGGCGTCGGCCACTACGGCGTGTTCAACGGCAAGCGCTGGGACGCGCAAATCTATCCGGTGGTGCGCAACCACATCATGGGCGCGCGGTAATCCCTGTGTCCTTTGTGCCTCCTTCGTGCCTTGGTGGTGAAAGCCTTTCACCACCAAGGCACGAAGGAGGCACAAAGGACACAAGGGCTACAATAATCGCGACAAGCGCCACACGCCTTCTTCGATCCGTTCGATCGAAGGCAACGAATAAGACAGCCGCAACGTATTCGCGCCGGAGCCGTCGGGATGAAACGCCCCGCCGGGCACGAAGGCGACGCGCACCTCTTCAAGCGCGCGTTCGAGCAGCTTCGCTGCATCGACGCCCTCCGGCAGCGTCAACCAGGAGAACAGGCCCCCCTCGGGGATCGTCCAAGCCAGCCCGCGTCCGTATCGCTCAAGCGCATCCAGCAAAGCCTCGCGCTTGCGCCGGTAGTGCGCGCGCGCATCGGCGATCCGCGCCTCGTAACCATGCTCAACCAGCTTCAGCATCGCGATCTGGTTGATCGAAGACACATGCAGCGCGCTCGCTTGATTGAGCAGCGTCAGCTTGGCGATCAGAGCGGCTGACGCGCATATCCAACCGACCCGCATGCCCGGCGCCACTGTCTTTGAGAATGTGCCGAGGTAAACCACACGGGAGCGTTCGATATCGCCGCCAGCGGCGACATCGAGCGCCTGTAAGCTTGGCGCCGCAGGGCCCGCGAAGCGCAGAGCGCGATAGGCCGCGTCCTCGATCACGAGGGCGCCAAGCTCCTGCGCCAACTCCAGCACGTTTTGGCGCTCGCCCACGCTGAGGGTCAGGCCGGTGGGATTGGCGAAATCGGGCACGAGATAGAGCGCCTTGACCTCGCCGCCCGCCTTGGCCGCGCGCCCGATATACGAGGCCGACGTGCGATTGCCGCCCGCGCGAAACTGATCGTATCGCGGCTCATAGGCGGAGAACGCCTGCAAGGCGCCGAGATAGGTCGGGTATTCGCAGAGCACGGTGTCGCCAGGGGAAAGCAGCGCCTTGCCGAGGAAGTCGAGGCCCTGCTGCGAGCCGGCGGTGATGAGGATGTTGTCGGGTCCCGCGGGAACGCCGTCGCGCGTCATCTCGGCGGCGATCCAGGCGCGCAACCCTGCATGGCCTTCGCTGACCCCGTATTGCAGCGCCGTCGCCGGATCGCGCAAAGCGGCGGCGTAAGCCTCCCGCGCGGCGTCGGCGGGAAATAATTCCGGGTCCGGGATGCCGCCGGCGAAGGAAATGACGTCCGGGCGGTCGATCAGCTTCAGGAGTTCGCGGATTTCCGACGCCTTCATGCCGGCGATGCGGCTGGCGTAACGTGGCGCGTTCCCGGACATCGCGGCCTCCCTGCCCGCAGATAAGACAGCATTGCTGACCTATTTGCAAGCACCTTCGTGTCCATTGTGCCTCCTTCGTGTCTTGGTGGTGAACCCTTTCACCACCAAGACACGAAGGAGGCACAAAGGGCACAAGGGCCCTGCCTGTCTTAGCCGACGATCTCTAGCGCCAGGCGGCCGGTGACCAAGTCGCCGTATTCCGTCGTCGCCTCGACCACCACCCGGTGCGCGCCCGTCCCGAGATCGGCGGGCAGCCGCGCGGTCCAGATATGCGAGGACACTTCCGCCTTAACCCACGGTTTTTTCACCGCGTCGTTGCGCGCAAACACCTCCGCGACGAACGGATCAGGCATGATCTTGCGTTGCATGGGGATCGGTGCGCGATCGCCGATGCGCATCAAGACGATCGTCTTCGGACCACCGTCGAACACGTTGGCGATCAGCGCCGCGGCGCCGAGCGAAGCCTTGGCAATCGGCGAGGACAGCAATTGGCCGGGACGGAATTCGTGGTCGATTTCTTTGTTGCCGCTATGGAAACGGCTGTCCACCGACAAACGCATCTGCCGTCCGCCCGGTTCTTTGGCGGGAATGAAGCGCGTCTTGTAGGTTAGTCCGTCAACCGACAAGATATGAAAGCCGTTCGGCGAACCATCGCGACTATCGGCGCACGCTACGCCGCGATGATCGATCGGTCCGCTCCACCAGGAGCCGCTGACCGCCGTCAAGATATGGTGGTGGTGCGCGCCTTCGCCCTTCCAACCCTGCGCAGCGTCGAAATAAAGATGCTCGGTTGTGTGGGTGTGTCCGGCGAAACTCACAGTATATTTGCGGCCAGCGAATAGCGCGAACAGCGCGTCCCGATTGATGAGGCGATCGTAATTCTCCTGCGGATCAATCGTGTTGACGATCGGGATGTGCATGACGATGACGATCAAAGTTTCCGCGGGCGTGTGGGCCAGCGCCTGGCGCACGAACTCCAGTTGCTTGTCGTCGATGCGTCCCTCGTATTTGCCGGCGCCGTTGGGTCTCGCGGGATCGTGGCCGAGATAGTCGACGTCGTCGAGCATCAGGAACAATGTGCGGGCGTAGGAGAACGCATAATAGTTGGGGCCGTAGACGCGCTTGAACGTCTCGCGCGATAGCACGCGGTCGGGCGCCTCGAAATTCAGATCGTGGTTGCCGCCGATGCTCCACCAGGGCAGACCGATCGTGCCGATGATCCGGTTGTAGCGATCGTAGTGCGAGAGATCATCAAACATGATGTCGCCGGCGGTCAGCCCGAACTTCGCCGTCGTTCCCGAGAGCGCCTCGATCACGTCCTCACGGATATAGTCGATCTCAACTTCCGATTCCGGCTGCGGGTCAGTGAACAGCACGACCTCGAAACGCTCGGGCTCTGATTGACGCGTAAGCGGGAAATCGATGGAGGCGGGCAGCGGACCGGTCGGCGCGATCCCGGCAAAAGTCAGGTCGAGTGAGGCTGGCGAGCCTTCGGGGCTGTGCAGATAGTAGAAGCGCGGCGAACCTGTCAGCTTGTCAACCGGCGGCGTAAAGCCCGCAGGCTTTATGACGAAGAACACGCAAGGCGACGGCGCTGGCAAACGCCAATGCCCGGCGGCGTCGGTGGCGACGACCTCGCGTCCGTTCGAGACGAGCACTTCGGCAAGGCCCGGATTGTTCGGGCCCGGCTTGCCTGTACCGTCGTGATCCTCGAACACGACACCGCTCGCCTCGACCAGCGTTTGAGCGAGTGCCGAACCTCCTGAAAACACCGCCGCCGCGCCGGCGAGGCCCAGCAACAACGTGTCACGTCGTGTGACTTCCAAAGTGTCGGACATGATGTGTCTCCCCTTCTTGAACGGACGCCTGTCGCAAGGAGCCAAGATTTCGTGACGCTTAGATGAAATCAACCCGCGCGGCGATCTAGCCGCGATCGTCAACTGCAGTCACAGAGCGCGTTGCGAATCAATCATCGCGGGGCGCGCCGAGGCGGTAGACGCCGCGGAACTCGTGCGGGTCGACTGGCTTGCCTTTGCGATAGATCACAATCCGCCCTTCGTCGGCGAGACGCACCGCGGCGCCGCGCACATTCTGCAGGTGATTGCGCCACCCCAGCGCATCTTCGCCTCTCGACTGCGCGAACGCCTTGGCGGCGTCGGTTGGGCAGATTGTGCGGGTGGGACCGGCTTCTAGGCACAGAGCGACGATCGTCTCGTGCAGCGGATTAGGCGAATCGGGGCTGGACATTTCGGCTTCATGGTCCGTGTCGCGAAACCCGTCAAACGGAACGATGCGGCAGGCCACACGTTGAACCGAACCATTTTGTGGACCGGAGGAGAGCCCGGATGAAAGCCAAGTTTCTCGCGGCTGCGGCCGCCATTGCGATCATAGCGTCCGGCGTCGTCGCTTCGGCGCAGGGCAATTCGAAGCATGAACAGCGAACATGAGGGTCGCGCGGCGTCGATGAACCGACTCGGGCGCAAGTTGATAGAGAACTTATAGCGCAACTTCGTTAATTAGCGACAAGCATCTGCGTTCTGTTTCGCAGCGGCTTTCGTTTGTGCGCCTCTCCTGGGACCGCGGGCGTCCCGCACGCTCTTTCTTGCGAGAGGAGCGGGCGGGACGCCCGCGGTCCCAGGAAGGCGTCATTTGACAGGACAGCAGTTTGGGTGATGGTTGCGGCCTTCCAAGCGGAGGTTCGCATGGATCATCCCATATCTCGTTTTCCCGTCCCCGATCTCGTCGATTTGCCTGAGGACATTCGCGACCGGATCAGCGCAGTTCAGGAGAAATCCGGCTTCGTGCCGAACGTGTTTCTGGCGCTGGCAAACCGCCCCGATGAGTTTCGCGCGTTTTTCGCCTATCACGACGCCCTGATGGAGAAGAAGGGCGGGCTTAGCAAGGCAGAGCGCGAGATGATCGTCGTGGCCACCTCGGGCGCCAACAATTGCCTGTACTGCGTCGTCGCGCATGGTGCGATCTTGCGCATCCGGACGAAGAACCCGCGCCTTGGCGAGCAGATCGCGACCAACTACGCGAAGGCCGAGATCAAGGCGCGCCAGCGCGCTATGCTGGAGTTTGCGCTAAAAGTAACAACCCGCAGCGGTGAGATTGACGATGCGGACTATGCAGCGCTGCACGAGCACGGGTTTTCCGACGAGGATGCCTGGGATATCGCGGCCATTGCTGCGCTTTTTGCAATGTCAAACCGGCTTGCCAACGCCTTTGGTATTCGGCCCAACAATGAGTTTTATGCGATGGGGCGTTAGATAGAACTCGTCATTGCTAGGAGCGAAGCAATCCAATTGGGTGCCCTGCGCCATTCCGATTGAGCGCCGCTCTCACGGCGATGGATTGCTTCGCTCCGCTCGCAATGACGGGGGCCGTTTATTTGTTCAGCACCGCCAATGTCTGCTCGATGGCCACGGCGGGAATGCGGAAAAAGCCGGTGAACGGCTGGTTCAGCTCCAGGATCAGGAACACAGCGCTCCCGATCGCGAAGGCGCCGATGAAGGCGGCGACTACGGCCGTTCCGTTCAACTTCGCGAGTACCCCATAGCCGGCAAACAGCAGCATCGCCCAGGATATCACGACATGCAGCAGCGGCCAGGAGATCGGGCTCGCCAATTGCAGTGACATCAGGAACCGCGTCGATTCGATTACGCCGATGCTGGCGTTGATCGTTGGCAAAGCGGCGACCTGTTCGGGCGTCTTCGCCTGGAGAAGCGCGACCGCCTCATTCATCCGCGTGAAAGACGCGACGAGTCCTGCGAGCTTGTAGTCTCGCGGATCGAGATTTTCGACCCAGATCCCCGTGTAGGCCTGGTTCATCGCCAGTTGAAGACCGGTCCGCATCGGCGCGGCTTCAGGGCCGAACTGCTTACACGCCATGTCGAGCTGGATCGACCGGGCGGCGAGGCTCTCGACATTGGCCTTCTGTGTGGCGAAGAAACCGTAGGCCGAACCGACCAGCGTGCCGAGCACCAGGGCAAGCAATAGGGTGATGAGGCCCATCACGGCGCCGATCATGTCGCGCGCGCCCGATGTCATATGGGCTTGGGGCAACAGCTTTTGCAGCCACATGCCGGCGAACCCAGCCAGAAACGTTAGCACTCCGACTCCGAAGCCTATCGCCAAATCGCCCATTTCGCCCCCCAGAAACGTTCATTAGATCATGTCTATCGGCGCCCGGCGATTCGAGTCCACTCCCGTGCTAGAATGTCGCCGACCGGAGCGGGCCCGCATGACCAACCTCGCCGAAAGCCATCTCTCCACCCACGACGTGCTGAACCAGCCGCTTCCGCTCGTCGATGTCAACCTTTTCGAAGGCGACGCCGCGCTCAAGGAAGGCGTGTTGCGGGAGGGCGCGGGCTGGGCTGCTGACGATCTCTCGCGCTTCGGCGCCCGCGCCGGCGCCGGCGATTATCTCGAACTTGGCGCGCTCGCCAATCGCTATCCGCCCGATTTCGACACGCACGACCGCTACGGCCGGCGCGTCGATCTCGTACGTTTCCACCCCGCTTATCATGAACTGATGCGCTCGGCGATCGCCGAGGGAATGGCCGCGTCTCCCTGGGACGAGCCAAGGCAGGGCGCGCATGTCGCGCGAGCGGCCAAATTCTACATGCAGACGCAAGTCGAGGCGGGGCACACCTGCCCGATCACGATGACCTTCGCCGCAACGCCGACCCTGAAGCTCGAACCGGCGCTAGCGGAAGAATGGCTGCCGCGCATTCACTCCCGGCATTACGACCCCGCAAACGCCCCCGTCGCGAGCAAACAAGGCGCGACGATCGGCATGGCAATGACCGAGAAACAGGGCGGCTCGGACGTGCGCGCCAACACGACGCGGGCGGTCGAGATCGGCGACGGGTTTTACGAGATCACCGGTCATAAGTTTTTCGTCTCGGCGCCGATGTGCGACGCCTTCCTCGTGCTCGCGCAGACGCCGGCTGGGCTCACTTGTTTCCTCAGCGCCCGCTGGCTGCCGGACGGAAGAAAGAACCCGATTGAGTTCGTGCGGCTCAAACGCAAGATGGGTAACGCCTCGAACGCCTCCAGTGAAACCGAATGGCGCGGCGCTATCGGCCGACGCGTTGGGGTGGAGGGCAGGGGGGTCGCTAGCATCATCGAGATGGTGGCGATGACGCGGTTTGATTGTATGATCGGCTCCGCGGGCGGCATGCGGCGGGCGCTCATCGAGGCGATCGACCATTGCCGCCAACGAAGCGCCTTCGGCGCCAAGTTGATTGATCAGCCCATCATGCGCGGCGTGCTCGCCGATCTCGCGCTGGAGGCTGAAGCTTCGCTGGCGCTGACATTGCGCCTGGCGCGCGCGCTCGATGCGGGCGAGAGTGCGCTGGTGCGGCTCGGGACGGCGCTCGGCAAATATTGGATCTGCAAGCGCGTGCCCCAGCACGCCTACGAGGCGATGGAATGTATCGGGGGCTCCGGCGTGATGGAGGATTCACCGATGCCGCGGCTCTACCGCGAGGGACCGGTCAACGCGATCTGGGAAGGCAGCGGCAACGTGCAATGCCTCGACGTGCTGCGCGCGATCCGCAAGTCGCCGGAGGTTTTGCAAACCTATTTCGCGGAGGTCGGCGCGGTTCGCGGGGAATCGAAGGCGCTCGATGTGCATGTCGAGGCGCTGAAGGATGATCTGCGCGCAACCAACGATTTTGAGGCGCGCGCGCGCGATGTCTGCGACCGGCTGGCGCTCGGGCTGCAAGCCAGCGCGATGATCCGCGCCGCGCCCGGCTTCGCGGCCGACGCGTTTTGCCGGGCTCGGTTGGAGAGCCGCGGGGCGCACCACTACGGCGCGCTGCCGTCGGGCGTGGATGAGGGTGCGATCGTTCGCCGCGCGGCGGCCAGATAACATCATGCGAAAAGTCTGGATCGAAGCCGCGCTAAACGGGCCCTGGGGCCGGGCGCGGCAGCCGGGTATTCCTGACACTGTCGAAGCGATCGTTGCAGAGGGCATAGCCTGCGCCAAGGCCGGCGCCTGCATCGTCCATGTTCACGCCTACGACGGCGGCGGCCCGCAGACCTTTGATTGGCGGGTCTACGCGCGCATCATCGAAGGCATTAGGGCCGTAGTCGATGTCCCCGTCTATCCCTCGATCCCCATGGGCGCCGGACAACCGCCGGAGGAGCGCTTCGCTCACATCGAGGCGCTGGCGACGCGGGGATTGCTCGAGTTTTCCGTCGTCGATCCGGGCAGCGTCAATTTCACGACGCTTTCGCCGCGGCGCGAGCCGGCGCAGACTTATTTGAACACCGAAGCCGACATCCGCCACGGCCTTGCGCTGGCGCTCCAGCACGGCTTCCACCCGGCTTACGCGATTTATGAGCCCGGCTTCACGCGCGCCGGCGCGGCGCTCGCGCGGCATGCGCGGGTAAAGACGCCGATCTACCGCTTCATGTTCTCTGAGACTTTTGCCTTTGGCTTCCCGCCCGAGCCCTGGGCGCTTGAGGCGCATCTATCGCTGTTGGCCGCAGAAGCGCCCGGCGCGCCCTGGATGATCGCGGGGCTCGGCGTGGACGCGCGAGCGCTGATTCCACACGCGGTCGCGCGCGGCGGCCATGTGCGGGTCGGGCTGGAGGACGCGCCGTTCGGGTGTGCGACAGGCAACATCGCACTGGTCGAGGACGCGGTGCGCCGCGTGCGCGACGCTGGAGCCGAACCGGCTACGGTCGAGGAGATGCGGGCGGCACTCGGGTCATAAACGCCGCGTCCACGGCGCACCTGCAAAATACGGCGCGAGCGCGGCTTGTCAGTCTGACGCCGACATGGCAGCTTGCCCCCCACCTGCTTGCGCGCTGCTGGCGCCGTTGACAAATATACCTCCTTAAAGGAGCTAAAGTTCTCATGAATTGTTCTTCGTCAGGCCCCGAATGCGACGAGCGCCATGGCTTCGCATAGATCGGACGGCGCTGAAGCGCCCAAAGCACCCGACGACATATGGACTGACGAGTATGAAGACGTCGACACATACGAGGTGACCGGGATTAAGATGGCGGGACTGTCGTTGACGACGGAAGGGATGGACAAGGCTCGTGAAGCCTATCGGCGATATCAAGAGTCCGCCAACGATCGCGATCTTCGACCGCGAATCGATCAATATACCGCAAGATTGCTTGGCGACGATTGGAGCAATTTCGACGATATATATGTCGGGTTTTACGCCCTGAACTTGCTGACGCGACGCAAGATCTCCGAAGAAGCGTCCGAAAATGAATCTGGTCGCGTAGCGCCGGTAGTCAATGTTGAACTTGACGTCGCATTTCCGCTTGTAAGCCGGCGCACCGGTTTTGAACAAACGCTCTTGGACGAGTTTCTCGTCTCGGATGTCATTGTTGCGAAGCAACGGATTGCCCAATTGATTCCCTACCGGACACGCCTGCAATCTTTTTCGTTCGGCTGCGTTCGCATGCAATTCGCCATTCTCGGTTTCCATTCCCAAGGCGTCACGACCGGACCGCTCGGACTAAATTCGAGCCGTTTGCGAGACTCTCCCGCGTGGAGTGCGGTGCGAAAGAGGTTCAATTGCAAGGTCGACGTCGCGGCCGCGTAAGAGGTTGTCGGGGAGGGGTCGGTGGCGCAGGTTTTGGTGTTTGTGCCGCTGCCCGAGGAGATGCGCTACGCCTACGATTTGATGCATGAACGTGGCGCTGTCACCGACGCGGAGTACGACGAGAGTTCGCCTGTATATGTATTCGAATGGAGACGACACGACCGCCGGAAAGCGACCGTCGAGTTTCGAGTCATTCAGGATATGGGCAACTTACGAACCGCGCTCCGAGTTCTGCCTGCGCTCCTCGACAACCAGCCGAACATCTGCCTGCTCACGGGGATCGCCGGATCGCTGGACGAACGCGCGGTGACCGTCGGCGATGTGATCGTGGGCACCCACGTGAAGACCTATTACGCCGACAAGATCAAGCAACTGCACGACGCGTCAGAAGAATTCGTGGACATTGCGAGCGGGAGCGCGTTCACGGCGGGCAAGATTCACGTCGACGAACGCAAACGCTACCTGCAGAGCAGCTTTTTCCGTTATCGGCGCGACGAACTGCGGCTGGATGGCAGCGCGGGCCACGCGCAGCAATATGTTATTCACGCGCGGAACACGGGTCTGGCGCTGTCCAGCGTCGATCCGGCGCAGGTCCAAGGGCTGCCGGATGGTCTGACAAACAGCAATCCGAAAATCCGCTTCGCTCCGATCTTCGGGGCCGACTTCGTTGTAGAACTCTCTTGAATACATCAAATTCATTCAAGAAAAAAATACTGATGAGACGCACGACTATTATGCGCAGAAGGAGGGGCGAACAGATCACCCTCGCCGCAAGTGGTCTAGTCCGCGGCCTCTGGTGGTCGACATGGAGACTCTCGGTTTTTTTCATGCATTCACCGCGGCGGGCGGGGCTGCTCCGCGTCAGCACGCATTTTCGGTTCGCGGGGTTTCCGACTTGGCATCCGCAAAGGGACTTCTCGACAACGCGACGCAGAATGGGGTCCGGGCCGCAGCGATGAAAAATGCGCTGACCGTCGCGCTCGACTTGATCGATTATCTGTTGGGCAAAGCGCTTTAGACGCCGAGGTTGATCGCCGCGCCGAGCCGAACGCCGCCCTTTCTTCCGCCCGGATCGCGATTTTCGGGAATCACTTGAATCAGCCTCCACTTGCGCCTTGACGGGCCGCAGCCTAAATCCTCGCCGCGCTTCGTGAGAGCGCGTCCATCGAGCCCAAAGCGCAGCGCGCTTGTCTGGGGGAAGACATGAAATCGAGTTACGCTTTCGCCGCCGCGGCGGTTGCCTTGAGCCTCGCCGCCGTCCCCATGCTCGCCCCCGCGCCCGCGCGCGCGGTCGGCTGCATCTCCGGCGGCGCCGCCGGCGCGGTCGCTGGCCACTATGCGGGCCATCATGCCGTACTGGGCGCGATCGGCGGCTGCATCGCCGGCCATCACATGCACAAAGTGCAAATGCAGAAGAAGGCCGCGGCCGCCGCAAGCCCTACGCCGATGGCAACCCCGATGCCCTCAGCGACCCCGACCCCCTCGCCGAGCACCTAAGCTTTATTGTTGCGCGACCGCTCGGCTTTCGGGTCGAGCGGCCAGCGCGCGCGCGCCGGCGCGTCGAGCGAGTCGGTTAGCCCGAGGCGCAACCGCTCGATCCCCGCCCATGCGATCATGGCGCCGTTGTCGGTGCACAATCGGACCGGCGGCGCGATGAATGGCAACCCGCTTTGCTGCGCAAAGCGGGAAAGCGTCGCGCGTATGGCGGTATTGGCGGCCACGCCACCCGCGAGCACCAGCGCCTTCGCCTTCCGCCCGCGTTGGCGATAAAGCGACAACGCCACGCGCATGCGATCCTCGATCGTATCCACCACCGCCGCCTGGAATGACGCGCAGAGATCGGCGACGTCGCGGGGCGTTAGTGGCGCCACAGACATCGCCGCGTGGCGGACCGCCGTCTTCAATCCAGATAGCGAAAAGTCGGCGTTTGGTCGTCCGGCGAGCGGACGCGGCAGGTGAAACCGTTCCGGGTCGCCGTCACGCGCCGCCGCTTCGACCGCGGGGCCGCCGGGATAAGGCAGGCCCAGCATCTTGGCTGTCTTGTCGAACGCCTCGCCGATCGCGTCGTCCATCGTTGCGCCGAGCCGCACGTAGTCGCCGACGCCTTCGACCGCGAGAATCTGCGTGTGACCCCCAGAAGCGAGCAGCAGCAGATAGGGGAAGCCCAGCCGCCCATCCAGGCGCGGGATCAGCGCATGCGCCTCCAGGTGATTGACCGCGACGAACGGTTTGCCCGCAGCTAGCGCCACGCCCTTGCCCGCGGAAAGCCCGACCAGCACGCCGCCAATCAGCCCCGGCCCCGCGGCGGCGGCGACGCCGTCGAGCTGTCTGGCCTTCATGCCGGCCTTGTCGAGCGCGCGCTGGATCAGCCCGTCGAGCACCTCGACATGCGCGCGCGCCGCGATCTCCGGGACGACGCCGCCATAGGCCGCGTGCTCGGCGATCTGGCTCATGATCTCGTCGGCGAGGATTTCCCCTGACCCGTCAGGGCGCAGCCGCACCACCGAAGCTGCTGTCTCGTCGCAGGTGGTCTCCAGTCCTAAAACGCGCATGTGCTTGAGCGATTTCCGTCGGCCGCGATAGGCTCTCTATACGCTTGGCGCGCGGCGCAACAGGGTTTAACGCTGATCTCATGGCGAGAACGAAGTCTACGCCCGCGGTTGCGCTGTTCAGGGCGCGCGAGGACGCAGAGCCTTCCGCCGCGCGTCTCGCTGCGCGCGGCTTTTCCGCCGTGATCGCGCCGGTTATCGAACTCCATGGGACGGACCCGGCGCCGCCAGTGGGCCCTTTCGATTTCGCGATCGCGACCAGCGGGAAGGCGTTCGTTTTCGGGTCGGAGGCGGTTTTGGCCGCCACTCGAGGATTGCCGCTCTACGTGATCGGCGAGAAGACCGCCGCCGCCGCCCGCGCGCGCGGCGCCTCGCCGGTTGGCGACGCCGCTGCGGACTTGGCCGAACTCATCCCGCGTTTGCAGGGAATATCGGGCCGCGCCCTCTATCTTGCGGGCCTCGATCGCAAGCCGGACCTCGAGGCCGCGCTGGGGGACCGCGTGACGGCGCTCGTCGTCTATGAGGCCCGGGCGCGGGACGGATGGAGCGCCGAGGAGGCGCGTGCGGTGGCCGGCGCCTCGGCGGCGCTGCACTATTCCGAACGCGGCGCGACGCTAGCCGCGCGGTTCGCGGAAAGCGCCGGAATCGCCGCCGCCTTCCGCTACGGCCCGCACGTTTGTCTGTCGCGACAAGTCGCCGGTCCGCTCGCCGCCTTCGGCGCCGCGCGCGTCTTGTGGCCGCAGACCGCTAACGAAGAAGCCGCTTTCGACACGCTCGAATCGGCCTTGGCGGATTACGGCGCCAAGTAAAGCCGCGGTTTGCACGGCGCCCGGTCTCGCCTATAGAGGCGTCGCGATAAGAAAGGTCGAGAGCGTATGCCTGACGACCATCAGGACATGGAGGGCCCCCCGCCGCGGCCGACGCCGCCGAAGCCCAAGCGCGACCCTATCTTGATCGAAAGCACGGCCACCAGCGGCCTCGGTCCGAAGCCTGGTCCGATCCCAGCGCCTGCCGCTCCCGCCCCGCGCGGCCTCGCGCGTCCGATCGCCGCCGGCGCGGTCGGCGGCGCCATCGGCGCGTTGTTGACCATCGGCGGCGTCTGGCTGTTCGACACCGGTCCTGACCCCACCGTGCTCGCCAGACGCATGGACGCACTCGACGCGGCGCAATCCGATGCAGCGGCCGCGCGCAAAACTTCCGCAGAGCAAATCGCCGCGCTCGAAGCGGCTGGAGTCGCCGCGGCGACGGCGCAAAAATCGCTTTCGGACAAGTTGTCGGCGCTGGCCGCCGCTCCGACCCCTTCGCCGGACGTCGCGAAGCCAATCGCCGAGCTCGCAAGCCATGGCCACCGAGCAAAACGGCGCTCGCCGAGCAGCTTGCCGAACTCAAAAACGCGGCTTCCGCCACGACGCAGACATTGGAAAAGCGCATCGCCGCGCTCGAGACCGCCCGCCCCGCCGATGCGCCGACGCCCAAAGCGGCGCCCGACGCCAATCCCCGATCCGCGCGTCGCGGCGCTGGCCGCCGATCAGACTGGCCTTTCGGATCGGCTCGGCAAGCTGGAGGCGGCGGTATTCGCGGCGAAGTCCGAAACCCGGGTCGCCGCCGAGGAATCACAGAGCGATCAGGCGTCCGCCCCAACCGCGGCCCGGGCGATCGCCGCCCTGGCGTTGCAGGCGCGTATTCGCGCCGGAGAACGCTACGCAACCGAGCTTTCCGCGCTGCAGACCGCAGGCGCCGACGCCGCCATGCTCGAAGCGCTTCGGCCCTACGCCGATTCCGGAGTTCCGACCTTTGCCGCGCTGTTAAACTTATTTCGCGAAGCTGCGCCTAGGATCGACGCCGCCGGTCGGTCCGCGCCGTCCGGCGGCGTAGTCGATCGACTGCTTGGGGAAGTTCAGGGGCTGGTCAAGGTGCGCAAGGTCGGTGAAAGCCCGGGTGAGGACGTCGACTTCGACGCGTCGCGCATTGCAGCGGCGCTGGCGAGCGGCGACCTTGCCGGCGCGATCGCCGCGGCCGAGAGCCTGCCAGAGGCGCCCCGCGCCGCCGCGGCGGACTGGACGAAGGCCGCGCGCGCCAGGCTGGAAGCCACGAAGGCCGCGGACGCGCTCGCCGAGCGGTCGATCGCGGACCTCGGCGCGGCGAAGAGATAGGGTAGCGGCATGCTGCGCTTGTTGGCGTTTCTGGCGGCGCTCGGCCTCATCGCAATAGGCCTTTCCTGGCTCGCGGAAATTCCGGGCGGGGTGAAGCTGAGTTGGCGCGGCGCCGAACGCGAAGTTTCGCTGATCACAGCAACCGGACTGGTGCTCGGCATCGCGGTTATCATCTCCGCCGGCTGGGGGATCCTGCGCTTCGTGTTGCGTGCGCCCGCGGCGCTCGCCGACGCCAGCCGCGCCCGTCGTCGCGAGAAAGGTTTTGTGGCGCTGTCGCGCGGCATGATCGCCATTGGCGCCGGCGACGCGCGCCAAGCCGGCCGCTACGCCCACGAGGCCGACAAATATCTCGGCGACGAATCGCTGACCAAACTTTTGCGCGCGCAGTCCGCGCAGCTGTCGGGTGACCGGGCCAAAGCCATCGCGGCTTTCCAGGAAATGCTGGCGGTCGAGGATACGCAGCTGCTGGGCCTGCGCGGGCTGCATGTCGAAGCGCGGCGCGCCGGCGAGGCGCAGGCCGCGCTCGAATACGCCCGCCGCGCCAATGCGCACGCGTCGCTGCCCTGGGCGGCGCAGGCGGTGCTCGACGACCACGCCCGGCGCTCGGACTGGGCGAGCGCGCTCGCCGCGGTCGAAGCCAACGTCGAGGCGCGCCTGCTCGACAAGCCGACCGCCAATCGCTGGCGAGCCGTGCTGCAGACCGCGCTCGCGGCGGAGCGCGCCGAGCGCGACGCCAAGGGCGCGTTGGCGCTGGCGCGTGAGGCGCTCGACCTCGCGCCGAGCCTGGTTCCCGCTGCGGCGCTCTGCGGCAAATTGACCGCGGCGAGCGGCGATCTGCGCAAGGCCGCGCGCATTTTGGAATCCGCCTATGCCGCGACGCCGCACCCGGATCTTGCCGCCGCTTACGTGCGGCTTCGTCTCGGTGATTCCGCTGGCGATCGGTTGACCCGTGCGAGAGCGCTGGCGCGCGTCGCGCCATCCGACCCCGAAAGCGTGCTGACGATCGCCCGCGCGGCGCTTGAGGCGCAGGATTTGCCTGCCGCGCGTAGCGCGATGGCGTCGCTGGTCGGAGCTGAAGGCGGTTTCGGCCGCCCGACCGCCCGCGCTTGCATCCTGATGGCCGAGATCGAGGATGCAGCCGGCGACGACGGCGCCGTGCGCGAATGGCTGAACCGCGCCGCGCGCGCGCCGCGCGACCGCGCCTGGGTCGCCGATACGGTGATCAGCGACAAATGGGCGCCGGCGAGCCCGAGCGGCGCGCTCGACGCCTTCGTCTGGCGTACGCCGGACGAGCGCTCCACAGAGCCGCCGCCGGCGATTGCGCTACGCGCCGCGTCGCCATCCGCCCAGCCCACGCCGCCGCCGTTGATTGAAGCAAAACCCGCGACGGTCGCGCCCGCGGCGCCGCCAGCGCCTGCCGCGCCGCCGCCCGCGCGCGCCGTCTCGCGATGGGTCCCGCCGCTCGCCGTGACGCCGCCCAACGCGCCCGACGATCCCGGCCCAAGCCTTCCCGGCGGCGAGGCCTTCCGAAATTACGCCATCGAATGAGTTCCGCTGACGTGGGAAAGGTTATTTCAGAGGCGCAGCGAGCGCCTGGATGCGTGCGAATACTTTCTTGACGTCATCGATCGCGAGAAACTGGGGCGTTGGGTCCAACGCGGGCGTCCATGACCCCACTCCTCCCATGGATCGGTTTCCCCAGATCGCTAAAGCGGCGCCAAATCTAATGGAGCCGCGCCCACCCGAGGTCTCGCTTAAAGTCGCTTCAGGCAGACGATCCAGGCTCACCGACTGAAGCTTGGTCGACGGCCGGGAGCGAAGGATAAGAATTCGACGGTCTGTGAGCGCATAGCGCATGCCAGCCCGGATCCAGGCGTCGACGAAGAATTGCCCGACGATCAGATAGAGACCGACCAGCAAGAAGAGCCCGCCGAACAAGACCATAAAGATCGGGGCGTTGGGCATTCGAAGCACGTTCGATTCCCAAAACACAATGAAGCCGCACCAGACCAAGCTCATCGGAATGAGAAAAACGTCTCTCGACGTCAGCAAGAAACCCTGCTGTGGCTGACCGCGCCAAACCACCTTTTCACCGCTCAAGAGCCGCTCGGCAAAAGGGTCTGCCCCCGCTGTCATCTGGTCGCCCACCTGTCCCTCCCTCAATAAATAATGGTACATCTTCGATCACTTGCGTTTTGCCGAATTGCGAATTCCCCGTGTACACGGAAGTATTTCTATCCTAGCTCCCGCGTCAGGGGGAGCCGTTTGTCTGCTTGGGGAACGCTCCTAGGCCGGATTTACGGGATGAAAAGGCGACTACATGGCGCTGTGGGCCCATGAGGTTTTCATCGTGCTACCATGGCGTTGGGCGGCTGGTGCTCAAGAGTTGGCCCTGCGATCTGATTACGTTGGCCTGCGCCCGATATCCTTTCGTCCCCATTGTCGAGGAGGCATACCGTAAAGACGGAGCGGCGCTGCGAGATCTGCAAGCGCTCGGTGAGGTTCGTCGGCACAAGAGTTATTGTCATGGATCTGAACAGAAAAATTGGGAACGTGAAATTATCAGTGTTATTGAAAGCCGTAGTAACTAGCTTGCTCTGCGCGGTAGCGATGTCCATTATCGAAATTTTTGTTACTTTGCCGAGCCTTTATAGATTCTTGATTTGGATGTGCATGTGGGTTCCGATATCTCTGTTGCTGTCTAAATTTTACGATCTTTATGTACGAGCAAATACGTCGAATTAAGCTAAAGGATCGACGACGGCTAGGTCGAGGACGCGACTATGAAGTCGGATATTGTAGGCGCGTTTTTGCTCGTCGGATCGGCTATCGCCGTGTCTTTGTGGATACGCCAGGGCGTAAAAGTCGGCCACTTGCGTTTGCGGGGAGGCGCGACTGTGCACCGAAACGAGCGTCCGCGACTTTTCCTTGGCATAATCGCTTTTTCGTGGACTTTTGTCGCGATGATCGTGCTGGCTTTGCTTCTTGAGCTCGATCACGACGTCATATGCGGCGGCCAGGGAACGCCACGCAATTGCGTGGTGAACCAACTTCATGTGCTTGGGAATTAAAGTGGCCCGGAGCCCGGGATACGACCATCTTCGCGCCGCGAAACGCCAGTGGAGTGGCGTCTTTTGCGAGGTAACCAAACCGCCGTCGGGAACAAAAAAAGAACTTGCGCGTGAGAACAAACCGTGTACTTTAGCGCTATGGAGGACGGGGCGGTTGCTTTGCCGACACCGGCCGTGAGAGAAGGAGAGGGTCATGGCCAACGCCAATCTGCGCGTCATCGAAGGATCGTTCGTGGACAAGACCAAGGCGCTCGACGCCGCGCTTTCGCAAATCGAACGCGCCTTTGGCAAAGGCTCGATCATGCGGCTTGGCAAGAACCAGAAAGCCGTCGAGATCGAGACCATCCCGACCGGCTCGCTCGGGCTCGACATCGCGCTCGGCGTCGGCGGCTTGCCGCGCGGCCGCGTCATCGAGATCTACGGTCCTGAATCCTCAGGCAAGACGACGCTGACCCTGCACGTCATCGCGGAAGCGCAGAAAAAGGGCGGCGTCTGCGCCTTCGTCGACGCCGAGCATGCGCTCGATCCGATCTACGCCAAGAAGCTCGGCGTCAATCTCGAGGATCTGCTGATTTCGCAGCCCGACACCGGCGAGCAGGCGCTGGAGATCACCGACACGCTGGTGCGCTCGGGCGCGGTCGACGTGCTGGTCATCGATTCGGTCGCCGCGCTGACCCCCCGCGCCGAGATCGAGGGCGAGATGGGCGATTCGCAGCCGGGCCTGCAGGCGCGGCTGATGAGCCAGGCGCTGCGCAAACTCACCGCGTCGATCTCGCGCTCCAACACCATGGTCATCTTCATCAACCAGATCCGCATGAAGATCGGCGTCATGTACGGCAGCCCCGAGACCACCACCGGCGGCAACGCGCTCAAATTCTACGCCTCGGTCCGGCTCGACATCCGCCGCATCGGCTCGATCAAGGAGCGCGACGAGGTGGTCGGCAACCAGACCCGCGTCAAGGTCGTCAAGAACAAGGTGGCGCCGCCGTTCAAGCAGGTCGAATTCGACATCATGTACGGCGAGGGCGTCTCCAAGTTCGGCGAGCTCATCGACCTCGGCGTGAAGGCCGGCGTGGTCGAGAAATCCGGCGCCTGGTTCTCCTACGATTCGACGCGGCTCGGCCAGGGTCGCGAGAACTCGAAGGCTTTCCTGCGCCAGAACCCCGATATGGCGAACCGCATCGAGGCGGCCATTCGCGAGAACGCCGGACTGCTCGCCGACCGCATTCTCGATAACATCGATCCTGCCGACGCAGACGCCGACGTCGACGCCTAGTTCCTTGGGCGCGGCCTAACCCCCTCTCGAGTCGCGCCCTCCCGCCAGGAACCTTAGCGTCGCGCGCGCGGCCGCGTCGGAACCCCGACGCGGCCGCGCTTATGTTTTGCCGATGGCGCCCGTCGGCCAATTTTTCTTGGATGGCGAAACTTGGTAGCTGGCGCAAAATCAGGCGCCGGCTGTAGCCGCGGTCGTTGACCGCGGTCTGCCGTGATCGCCCGGTCCGAAAGAGACGATCGCACGAAGACCGCGGTCAACGACCGCGGCTACACCGGCGCCGGTCAATTTGCCGCCCGAAACATTTGAATTGCCGGCGTTCCGCAGTAAACACCGATCAAATGTCATCCCCGCGAAAGCGGGGATCCAGGGCGACACGACGTATTGCCGCCCCTGGGTCCCCGATTTCGCGAGGATGACATCTCAGTTTCAATGAATTGCGGCGCTAGAGGCTTCCCGGAATGAACGGCGTAAACGAGATCAGATCGCATTTCCTGAATTTCTTTAAGGAAAACGGACACGAGATCGTCGCTTCGAGTTCGCTCGTGCCGCGCAACGACCCGACCCTGATGTTCACCAACGCCGGCATGGTTCAGTTCAAGAACGTGTTCACCGGCGTCGAGCGGCGGCCCTATCATCGCGCGGTCACCTCGCAGAAATGCGTCCGCGCCGGCGGCAAGCACAACGATCTCGACAACGTCGGCTACACCGCGCGCCACCACACGTTCTTCGAGATGCTCGGCAATTTCTCGTTCGGCGACTATTTCAAGCCGCTCGCCATCGAACTTGCCTGGAAACTGATCACCCGCGATTTCGGCCTGTCGAAAGACAAGCTCACCGTCACCGTCTATCACGACGACGACGACGCGTTCGATCTCTGGAAGAAGATCGCGGGTCTGCCGGAAAGCCGCATCATCCGCATCGCCACATCCGACAATTTCTGGGCGATGGGCGACACCGGCCCCTGCGGCCCCTGCTCGGAAATCTTTTACGATCACGGGCCGGAAATTCCCGGTGGGCCGCCGGGCTCGGCCGACGCCGACGGCGACCGCTTCATCGAAATCTGGAATCTCGTGTTCATGCAGTTCGAGACGCTGACCGGCGGCGAGCGGGTCTCGTTGCCGCGCCCCTCGATAGACACCGGCATGGGCCTCGAACGCCTGGCGGCGGTACTGCAGGGCAAGCACGACAATTACGACATCGATTTGATGCGCGCGCTGATCCGCGCCAGCGCCGAGGCGACCGGCGTCGATCCCGACGGCCCGCAGAAAGTGTCGCATCGCGTCATCGCCGATCACCTGCGCGCCTCCGCCTTCCTGGTCGCCGACGGCGTGCTGCCCTCCAACGAAGGCCGCGGCTACGTACTCCGCCGCATCATGCGCCGCGCCATGCGGCATGCGCAGCTGCTCGGCGCCCGCGATCCCCTGATGTGGCGGCTCGTGCCGGCGCTGACCCGCGAAATGGGTCAGGCCTATCCCGAGCTATTGCGCGCCGAGACGCTGATTGAAGAAACGCTGAAACTCGAGGAGACGCGATTTCGGGCGACGCTGGTGCGTGGCCTCGCCATCCTTGAGGAAGAGACCCGTCCTCTCCAACCGGGCGGTAAGCTCGCTGGCGAGACCGCCTTCAAACTCTATGACACGTTTGGGTTTCCGCTCGACCTGACACAAGACGCGTTGCGCGCGCGCGGGTTCAGCGTCGACGTCGAGGGCTTTGAGACGGCGATGGCGCGCCAGCGCGCCGAGGCGCGCGCCGCCTGGGCGGGATCGGGCGAGGCCGCCACCGAAACTTTGTGGTTCGCGCTGAAGGAGCGCGTCGGCGCGACTGAATTCCTCGGCTACGAGACCGAGAGCGCCGAGGGCGTCGTCACCGCGCTGGTCAAGGACGGCGCCGAGGTTTCGACGCTCGGGCCTGGCGAGACCGGCTTCGTCATCCTCAACCAGACGCCGTTCTACGCCGAGTCCGGCGGACAGGTCGGCGATGTCGGCGAGATGCGCGGCGCGTCCGTGCGCGTTGCCGTTCGCGACGTGAAGAAGAAGCTCGGCGATATTTTTGCCCATGTCGTCGAGGTCATCGAAGGCCGTCTCGACGTGGGCGCGGCGCTCGAATTGAAAGTCGACCACGCCAATCGCGCCGCCATCCGAGCCAACCATTCCGCAACCCACTTGCTGCACGAAGCGCTGCGCATCGTGCTCGGCGATCATGTCGCACAGAAGGGTTCCTATGTCGGGCCGGAGCGGCTGCGCTTCGATTTCGCCCATCCGAAGCCGCTCTCGCCGGAGGAAATCGGGCGGGTCGAAGACATCGCCAACGCGATTGTCTTGAAGGACGAGCCGGTGGTCACCCGGCTGATGGGTCTCGAAGACGCGCGCGACTCCGGCGCCCGCGCCCTGTTTGGCGAAAAATACGGCGACGAGGTGCGCGTCGTCTCGATGGGAACGATCGAGGGCGGCGACAACGGGCTGCGGCCTTATTCGATCGAGCTTTGCGGCGGCACGCATGTAGGCCGCCTCGGCGAAATCGGGTTGATCTCGGTGACCGGCGAAACCGCGAACGCCGCCGGCGTCAGGCGCATCGAAGCGCTGACGCGCGACGGCGCGCGTAAGCGGCTCAACGCCGATTCCCACTTCTTCGCTGACATTGCCCAGAAGCTACGCAGCCCGCCGGCCGAGGCGGTCGCCCGGCTCGACGCGCTGATAGAGGATCGGCGCCGGCTCGAACGCGAACTCGGGGAGGCCAAGCGCAAGCTCGCTATGGGAGGCGGCGCCGCGGAGGACGCTGCGCGCGACGTAGCGGGAGTGAAGTTTTACGCCCGCGCGGTAGAGGGCGTCGACATGAAGGATCTGAAGTCGCTGGCCGACGAGGCCAAACCCAAGGTCGGCAGCGGCGTTGTCGCCATCGCCGCCGCGGGGGCGGACGGCAAAGCGAGCCTCGTCGTGGCGGTGACGGCTGATCTGACGGGCCGATTCAATGCGGTCGATCTGGTGCGGCTAGGCGCCGCGGCGCTCGGCGGCAAGGGCGGCGGCGGACGGCCGGACATGGCGCAGGCCGGCGGCCCGGACGGCGCCAAGACCCAGGAAGCGCTCGCCGCCGTCGAAGCCGGGCTCGTCGCGCGGGCGGGCTGAAGCGCTGCCCCATGGCGCCGCGCGCTCTTTAGGGTTGGGCGTCAAGCGCTGGTGGAGCGTCGGCCTCCAGGCCGACGTCGTCGCGGCCTCGTCGGCCTGGAGGCCGACGCTCCAAGGCCTGCCGCCGAACGGCGTCCGAGAGGGGCGCTCCCCGGCATGGAAATCCGACGTTAACCATCTTCGCGGCAAAACAGCGTGACGCTGCCCAGCGGAAGCGCGAATCACCCGCGACGAAACTGCGCTGCGTCCCTCGCCGCCGGCCGCGTTTGGCTTTGTACCGAGACGACGACATGACGCCACTTGTTGTCCCAAAACCCCGCCCGCTGACGTCAGCGCCGCTGACCGCGCCGGTCAAGACGACCGAGCGGCCGAGCCGCCTGCTGGCGAGCATCTACCATGACATCGGCATGGCCGCGGTGGCGATGTGCCTCGATCTGCCGTTCGAGACTCTCGAGCCCGCCGTCCATGAATCCGTCCGGCGCGGCAGCCGCTACATCTTTCTGATGCCCAAGCGTGAGGACGCTCCGCAAGCCGCACGGTGAGCGCCAAGGTCGCCTATCGCGCACAGAGCCGGCTCGACGCCTTGGGCGAGCGATTACCCGCTTTTCTTCGCGCTCTTCCGCGCCGCCGGCTTACGCTGAGCCTCGCGGCCGAGCTCGGCGAAAGCGCGAAGCGCCCGGGCGCGGGCCTGCTCATGATCGACGATCGGCTCGGGATAGTCGCGCCCGAGAGTCACCCCCGCGCCGGCTAGCGACTCGCGTGGGGCTTTCCAAGGCGCGTGGATGAAACGCGCCTCCATCTTGGCAAGCTCAGGGACCCAGCGCCGAACGTAGGCGCCCTCAGGATCGAATTTCTCGCCCTGCAGCACGGGGTTGAACACGCGAAAGTAAGGCGCCGCGTCCGCGCCGGATCCCGCGACCCATTGCCAGCTTGCCGCGTTGTTGGCGGGGTCGGCGTCGCAGAGCGTGTCCCAGAACCAGGCCTCGCCAACGCGCCAGTCGAGCATCAGATGTTTGATCAGGAACGAGGCGGCGATCATGCGGACGCGATTGTGCATGTAGCCGGTCGTCCATAGCTCGCGCATGCCCGCGTCGACCACGGGATAGCCAGTCTTTCCCTTTTCCCAGGCCCGGAGCGCCTTCTCGTCGCCCCGCCAGGGAAAGGCGTCGAAGCGCGGGCTCCAATTGCGCGTGGCGAGGTCGGGTTGCTCGTGCAGTAGCGCATAGGAAAATTCGCGCCAGCCAATCTCGCTGAGATATTTCTCAGCCGACTTTCTCGGTATGGCGCCGCGATCGGCCGCGGCCTCTATCGCCGCGACGATGCGCCGGGGCGAAATCTCGCCGAACCGCAAATGCGGCGACAAGCGCGACGTGGTCTCTCCGTCGAGCCGATCGCGAGCGTCGGGGTAATCTTCGAGCGCGTCATCGATGAACGCTTTCAACCGGGCGCGTGCGCCCGCTTCGCCGGGATCCCAAGCTTCGGCGAGCCCTTTGGACCAATCCGGCTTGGTCGGATGCAGGCCGAGGTCGGCGATCTCTACGCGATGCGGACCGTGCTGCGGCCAGCGCGCGGCCTCCAGGCGCTTGGGGGCAGGGTGGGGCGGCTCGAACGGGCCCATCTCGCGGCTGCGCCGCCAATAGGGCGTGAACACCTTGAAGTTGGTCCCGCCCTCAGTTTTGACCTCCCAGGGCTCGCGCAACAGTTGCCCGTTGAAGCTTTTCGCCTTGACACCCTTGTCGCCGAGTTCGGCTTTGATGCGCTTGTCGATCTCAGTCTCGGGACCACCGTAGCGGCGCGTCCAATAGACCGCGTCCATGCCCTTCGCGAGCTCTGGGATTACGCGCTCGGGGTCGCCGCTGATGATGTCGAGCCGGCCGCCGGCCGCTTCGAGATCGCGGGCGAAAGATTTCAGCGAGCCGTCGAGCCACCACTGGCTCGCCCCGCCGCGTGGGCGGGACGCGGATTTGTCATCGTGGACGAAAACAAAAAGCGACGGCTCTTTGGCCGCAGCGAGAATCGCCGGTTGATCGTCGAGCCTCAGATCGTCACGCAACCAAACCAAAGCCGTCATGGGAAGCCTCTAGGAGCTTCCCTTCTACGCGCCCTGGATCAGGCGGCGTGGCGCTCCGCGAAGCCGACGACGCGGAAGTCGTTTGCGTAGAGGTCGGGAAGCTCCGGGGTCACGTCGGCGAGCGTCAGACCACAATCGTCGAGCCCGCGCCGATCGAGCGACCGCATGCTGCGCCGCTCGGCCGCCCGCGCGCCGCTGGCGTCGAGAAGGTTAAGAATTTGTTGACCCAGGCGGCCGAGCGCAAATCCCTGGGAATGTGCTGATCCGTTGGGTGATGCGTCGTAGTGGCTCACTTTACCAATCCCCTGATAAGTTTCGGCGCGACGTCGCGCCGTTTCGCTGTTTGATATAGGCTGATTGTGCGGCGCGGCAAGTCATGCTTATATCCGCGGTGGAATAGAAAATATTGACGATGCAGCCCCACCAGCGTTTACCCTCTCTCAACGCCTTGCGCGCCTTCGAAGCTGTCGCCCGCCGTTTATCGTTTGCCCGCGCGGCCGAGGAGCTTTTCGTCACCAAAGCGGCGGTGGCCCAGCAGATCCGCCTGCTGGAGGAGGAGATCGGCGCGCCGATCGTCGAACGCTCCGGTCGGGGGCTTCGCCTCACCGAGGCGGGCGCAGCGGGTGCGGCGGCGCTGACCGATGGATTTGCTATGCTGGCGCGCGCGGCGCGGGCGATGCGCGAGGCCAAGGGACGCAGTTTTCTGGTCGTCAACGCCAGCGCTTCGTTCGCCGCGACCTGGCTCGTCGGACGGATCGGCCGGTTCAAGGCGCGCCATCCCGACATCGACGTTCTCCTCGACGCCGATCCGCGCGAGGACAGTTTGGAGCGCGGCGGCGCCGACGCGATGGTGAGCTGGGGCGATGGCGTGTTTCCCGGTCTGTCGACGACCCGGCTGTTCAAGGAGGAGGTGTTTCCGGTCTGCGCGCCGAAATTGGTCGCCGCCGAACCGCCGCTGACCACGCCGAGCGACCTTGCGCGTTTCACGCTCTTGCACCTGGAATGGAACCCGAGCTTTCCGACCTGGCCATCATGGAGCGATTGGTTGAAGGCGGCGGGGGCGGGCGAGGTCGAGGCGACGCGCGGGGTTTTCTTCAACCAGATGTCGATGGCGATCGCGGCGGCGGCGCAGGGGCAGGGCGTAGCGCTGGCCTCGCTCGCCATAGCGGCGGATGATCTCGCCTCGGCGCGGCTCGTCGCGCCGTTCGCGACGACCTTGCGCACGCCGTTCGGCTATTATTTTCTCTGCCGCCCCGAGGCGGCGGAGACGCCGCGCATTCGGGCGCTGCGGGATTTTCTTGTGGAAGAGGCAGCGCTTTCGACGGCTTGAGGTGGAGCGTTGGCGGCTTCCTCAATGTGCTCGGCGCGCCTATGCTCGCCACATGCCAGCAGCCACAGCGTTGACCCACGTCTTTCATCGCGCGCCGCGCGCAGAGCTTCCCGTCGCGGTGCGCGGCGAGGGAGTCTATCTGTTCGACGCCGCGGGCCGGCGCTATCTCGATGCGAGCGGCGGCGCGGCGGTCTCCTGCCTTGGCCACGGGCATCCGCACGTCATCGAAGCCATCAAGCGCCAGGCCGATCAACTCGCCTATGCGCACACCTCGTTCTTCACCAGCGAGCCCGCTGAACAGCTCGCCGACTTTCTGGCGGCTCGGGCGCCTGGCGATCTTTCGCACGTCTATTTCGTTTCCGGCGGCTCGGAGGCGATCGAGGCGGCGCTCAAACTCGCTCGGCAATATTTTGTCGAGATCGGCGAACCGCAGCGCGCATTGTTTATCGCGCGACGGCAGAGCTATCACGGCAACACACTCGGCGCGCTCGCAATCGGCGGCAACGCCTGGCGACGCGAGCCATTCCTGCCGTTGCTGGCGCCGGCGATCCACGTCTCGCCCTGCTACGCCTATCGCGACTTGGGCGCGGGAGAGAGCGAAGACGCCTACGCCGATCGTCTGGCCACGGAATTGGAAGCGGCGATTGTCGAAGCCGGCCCGGGACGCGTCGCGGCGTTCGTTGCTGAGACGGTGGTTGGCGCGACGCTCGGCGCGGTTCCCCCGGTCGCCGGCTATTTCAAGAAGATCAAGGCGGTTTGCGAGCGTCACGGCGTGTTGCTGATACTCGACGAAGTGATGAGCGGTATGGGCCGGACCGGTCATTTGTTTGCTTGTCAGGAGGACGGTGTCGTCCCCGACATCGTCACGATCGCCAAAGGCCTCGGCGGCGGCTATCAACCGATCGGCGCCACGCTCTGCTCGAGACGGATCTACGAGGCGATCGTCGTGGGCTCCGGCGCCTTTCAACACGGCCACACTTATATCGGCCACGCGATCGCCTGCGCCGCCGCGCTCGCCGTGCAAGAAACAATCCAGCGGGAAAACCTTCTCGCGAACGTGCGCGCGCGCGGCGAGCAACTGCGCGCCAGGCTCCAAAGCGCGTTGCGCGACCATCCGTTTGTCGGCGATATTAGAGGGCGCGGGCTTTTGGTCGGCGTCGAGTTGGTCGGGGATCGATCAACCAAGGCGCCGTTCGATCCGGAGTGGCGATTGCATGCGCGCGTAAAGACCGAAGCGTTTCAGCGAGGACTGATGGTCTATCCGATGGGCGGAACGGTCGACGGCCGTCGCGGCGATCATGTGCTGCTTGCGCCGCCCTTCATCGTCAGCGCGCAAGAGATCGACGACATCGTTGCCCGCCTTGATGGCGGCGCTCGATGCGGCGACGGGCCGTTGAGCGAGGTGGCGGCGATCGCGGTCGCGCCGAATGGCGCTCGGCGCGGCAAAGCGGATCATGCCCGCTTGCCGATCACGCCCGAGGAGATTGCGCGCGAGGCGAAGTTATGCGCCGAGGCCGGCGCCTCGCTGCTGCATTTGCATGTCCGCGACGACGACGGCCGGCACTGCCTCGATGCCGGGCGATATCGCGAGGCGATCGCAGCGGTTCGGCAAAGCGTCGGCGACGCGCTGGTGATCCAGGTCACTTCGGAGGCCGCCGGCCGCTACGGACCCGACGAGCAGATGGAAGCGGTCAAGCGACTAAAGCCGGAAGCCGCGTCGGTCGGCGGTCATCGAGTTGATCCCGACCCCGGCGCACGAGGCGGCTGCGGAGCATTTCTACCAATGGGCCGCCGATGAAGGCGTCGCGCTGCAACACATCCTCTACCAACCAGGGGAAGTGGCGATGTTGATTGACCTCGCGCGGCGCGGAGTCATTCGCGAGCGCGGTCTGCATCCGTTGTTTGTTTTGGGCAAGCATGCGCCGGATCAACAGGCAGACCCGCGCGAGCTGATGGCGTTTCTCGAACGATGGCCGTCGGAGTTACCGTGGAGCCTTTGCGCCTTCGGGCGGACGGAAACCGCGGCGCTCGCCATGGCGCTGGCGCTCGGCGGTCACGTCAGGGTCGGATTCGAAAATTCGCTGGTCCGGCCGGACGGGTCGATGGCCACTGATAACGCCGAGGCCGTTCAGCGCATCGCCGGAATTGCCAGGGCGTTGGGACGAAGGCCAGCGACGGCGGCGGAGTGCCGGGCGCTGTTTGCTTAGCCCTGAGCGGCGCCTCCGCTATCGGCGCGGGCGATGTCCGGAGCGGTTTCGACGCGCATCTCTTCCGGCGGCTCAGCTGGCTCCGGTTCTTCGATAGGCTTCGAGGCCTCTCTGCGGATGCCTTTGCTCGCAAGTAGCATTTCCAACAGAAAGCAGATGAGCGCGCCGATCGTCATCATCAGCGCGAGGCCGAAAGCGATAAACAGCGTGACGCCTGCGTTGCTGCGTAGCGTATCCACAAACAGCAAAAGGGCTGCCGCGGAGGTCATCACACCGCCGAGCGTGGCGAGGATGACGGCCACGTCGAGAATCTTGCTGCGCCGGTCGAGGTAAGCGAGCCGGATCTCCAGACGGGTCCGCTCGCGAGGGCTGGCGACTTCGAGTTTCTCGAGCAGCGCATCGACCCGGTCGGCCACCCGGGCGAGCCGGGTGGAAAGCACGCCCAGCAGCGAGGCGACGCCGGTCAACAGGAATACTGGCGTCAGCGCGACCTGGATGACGTGCGCAACGGTGTCGATCCTATCGGTAACCGCGATCATGCTTCACCTGCCTGGGCAGGCCATAGCAGCTTCCGGTTTTGATGCCGAGGTGCGGGTTTCCTGCCCGCGGATCGCGGTCCGGCGCCCGTTCAGGATCCGGCGTAACGGGGCAGATAGAGGGCGCCTGTAGCCGCGGTCTCTAGACCGCGGTCTCCCTGAGATCGGCACTTTCTCGGCAAGCCTCGATCTCTTAACCACCGCGGACCGGAGTCCGCGGCTACAGCGCCTCGGAATCTGCCACGCAGGGACGAGCAGCAGGTCCCAGCGCGAAGTTACTGCGCGAGAACGCGGGCGACCTTATCGTAGGCGACGCGGCACGTATGCTCGAGCTGTGAGCGTTTGGCCTTCATGCAGTTCACCGCATCATGCTCGTTACCGAGCGACTGCGGGCACAGACGGTAGGCGTCCTGGCTGCAACTTGCGATCACAGTCTGGCGCAACTCGGGGTCAAGATCGCGAGCAAATCCACAGTTGATAACCGAACCGGCGAATATTGTGGCAAGAAAAAGGCGCTTCATTGACGGCAATGCTTAGTCTCCATCGTCTTTTGCTGATCGCCGCCGCCATAATGGATTATGACCTGCAATGCAACGACTGAAGTCATCGAATGTTCCTTCGCCGGAAAATTATAGGCGGCCATCTCCTCTTCGCGCGTCGTCTCGCCGGCGGCCGGTTCCGATCCGTCGGATCGCATGTTATGTGCCCGCCGGTTCTTACAGAGCGAGATTGCACCCATGCAGGTTGATGCGGCGCCGATTGCCCGCGCGCTAATTTCCGTCTCTGACAAGACCGGACTGGAAACGCTGGCGCGCGCGCTCGCCGCGAGTGGCGTGGAGATCGTATCCGACCGGAGGCACCGCGGCGGCGATCGCCAAATTGGGCCTTAGGGTCGTCGATGTCGCCCAGCTTACTGAATTTCCGGAGATGATGGATGGACGCGTGAAAACGTTGCATCCCCGCGTGCACGGCGGACTTCTGGCGATCCGCACCGAGCCGGCGCATCAGGCGGCGATGATCGCCAACGACATCCGGCCGATCGACCTGCTCGTGGTCAATCTCTATCCGTTCGAAGCGGCGCTGCAGCGCGGGGCCAATTTCGACGACATGATCGAGAACATCGATATCGGCGGTCCGGCGATGATCCGCGCGGCGGCGAAGAACCACCGCGACGTCGCCGTAATCGTCGATGTCGCCGACTACGATACGCTGATCGCGGAAATGCGGGCCAACGACGGCGGGACGTCGAGCAACTTCCGCCGCGCGATGGCGCAGAAGGCTTACGCCCGCACCGCCGCCTACGACGCCGCGATCTCCAACTGGTTCGCCCGCGAGAACAGCGAGACGCAGCCGGCGTGGCGCGCCTTCGGCGGACGCCTTGTCTCGGCGCTGCGCTATGGCGAAAATCCCCACCAGAGCGCTGCGTTCTACGCCGGCCCGGAAACCCGGGCGGGCGTCGCAAGCGCGCGGCAGGTCCAGGGCAAAGAGCTCTCCTACAACAACATCAACGATACCGACGCGGCGTACGAATGCGTCGCCGAGTTCGACGCGCCCGCGGTCGCGATCATCAAACACGCCAACCCCTGCGGCGTCGCGATCGGCGCGACGCTCAGCGAGGCTTACGAGAGGGCGTTCGCCTGCGATCCAGTCTCCGCCTTCGGCGGCGTGGTCGCGGTCAACCGAAAGCTCGACGCTGAAGCGGCGCGCAAGATTGTCGAGGTGTTTACGGAGGTGATCATCGCGCCGGGCGCAGACGACGAGGCGATCGAGATCGTTGCGGCGAGGAAGAACCTGCGGTTGTTGCTGGCCGGCGGCTTGCCCGATCCGCGCGCGCCGGGACTGACCGTGCGCTCGGTGGCGGGTGGTCTGCTTGTGCAGGATCGGGACAACGGCGGGCTCGACGCGTCGATGATGAAGGTTGTCACCAAGCGCGCGCCGACCGACGCGGAGTTGCGCGACCTGCGCTTTGCCTGGATCGTCTGCAAACACGTGAAGTCAAACGCGATCGTCTACGTCAAGGATGGCGCGACGGTTGGCGTCGGGGCCGGGCAGATGAGCCGCGTCGATTCCTCGCGGGTGGCGGTGCGCAAGGCCGAGGACGCCGCGAAAGGGGGAACGCCGCTGACCAAGGGCTCGGTCGTCGCCTCGGACGCGTTCTTTCCCTTTGCTGACGGGTTGGTCGCGGCGATCGAGGCCGGCGCGACGGCGGTTATTCAGCCAGGTGGCGCGCAGCGCGATGCGGAAGTGATCGCGGCCGCCGATGCGGCGGGAGTCGCGATGGTGTTCACGGGAATGCGGCACTTCCGGCACTGAGCCGCGTACCAGGGGCGCCGCTTACAACCCAAGCCCTCTTAACAGCCGCGGCGCGTTCGCGCCGTCGCCGGCGGCCTCGGCGATGAAACGGCGCTTCAGCGGCGCCGCGCGGTCGACAATCCGGAGCCCGAGGTCGCGCGCAAAACGCAGCGCGGCGAAATCGTTGGAAAACACGCGGTTCATCGTGTCCATGCCGAGGCCCGACGTCAGCGCGTCGAAGCGTCGGCGCTTCTGATAATCTTCGAGCGGCTCGCGGGCGCCCGGGTCGAGGCCGAGCCGCAGCCGCTCAATCAGAACTTCCGCCAGCGCTGCGACGTCGCGCAGGCCGAGATTGAGGCCGAGGCCGGCAAGGGGATGCACGAGATGGGCGGCATCGCCGATCAGCGCCAGCCGCTCGCCAACGAAGGCCCTGGCCAGACGGAATTCGAGCGGGAACGCATGGGCGCGCGACGCCAGGCTCAACCGCCCGAGCCGCGGCGAGAAACGTTGCTCGAGCGCCGCGATGAATTCCGCCTCTCCCGCCGCGACCAGCCGCTCGGCTTCCTCCGGCCGCTCGTTCCAGACGATGCTGGAGCGCCGCCCTGGCAGCGGGAGCATGGCGAAAGGGCCGGCGGGCAGAAAATGCTGCTCGGCGCGGCCGGCGTGCTCGCGCTCGTGGGCGATGGTGGCGACAATGCCGGATTGGCCGGTCGACCAGCCTGTGGTGGCGATATCGGCGAGCGCCCGCAGCTTCGAGCGCGCGCCGTCGGCGGCGACGATGAGCCGGGCGCGGATGTCTCGCCCGTCGGCGAGCGTCAGCCCGGCGACGAAAGGATGGACGGCAAGTTCAGCCGCCGCGCCCTCGATAAACTGTACGCCCGCCTCTTCGGCCGCGAGGCGAAGCGCGGCGGTGACGTCGTCGTTGAACGCCATATGCGCGAGCGGGGCGCCATCGGGATTGGCGAAGCGCAATTGCTCAAGCCGCACGGCGTCTTCCGGGGCGCCGTCGTAGATCGCCATTTCCAGGATCGGCTCGACTTGCGGTTCCAGGATGCGCCACGCGCCGACCCGCTCAAGCAGCGCCCGAGAGCCGGGACTCAGCGCGACCGCGCGCAGCCGTCCGTCGCCCCCTTGTGACCCAGGAGTGACGATCGCTATCTTCAGCAGCGCGCCGGCTTCCCGCTTGATCGCTGCGGCGAAGGCGAGCCCGACGGCGCCGGCGCCGACGACGACGATGTCATAGATCTGGGCGCCGGGCGCTTTCATGCGGCGGGTTTTCGTCGACCTTCCCTGTTAAGGCAATAGGACCCGGTCCCAGAGGGCGCTCTGCGGCATTGTCGGCGCGAGAAGACGGCGTAAATAGAGGTGCGGCAACGGCGCCAACGGCCTAACGGATGAGCCCTTGAAAATCTTCGCGGGTCTGACGACGGCGATCGAGGACGAGGCGTCTGCCGCGCTCGTCACGGTCGTCGTTGCCGAGGGCTCCGCGCCGCGCGAGGCCGGCGCGCGCATGATCGTTCGCCCGTCCGGCGCCTTCCAGGGCACGATCGGCGGCGGCGCGCTGGAGTGGGAGGCGATCGCCGAGGCGCGCGGGGCGCTTGCCCGCGGCCGCGGGCCGGCGATCCGGCGACCGATGCTGCTCGGACCGCAACTCGGCCAATGCTGCGGCGGCCGGGTCGATCTGATGATCGAGACGTTCGACCGCAGCGATCTCGAGGAGCTCGAGACGCTTGCTGAAGCGGAAGCGCGCGGCCCTCTCGTCACCCGCGCGCGGCGGCGCCCCGACGGCCGGCTCTTGCGCACCCGTCAGCAGGGCGCCGGGGAAGCGGTCCCGGTTGTCGAGACGGGCGACGGGTCTATCGTCGAGACGTTCGACGACGGCGCGACGCCGCTGCTGTTGTTCGGCGCCGGGCATGTCGGGCGCGCGTTGGCGCTGGCGCTGGCGCCGCTACCGTTCGCCGTGCGCTGGATCGATTCCCGCGCGAACGCCTTCCCCCGCTACGCGCCCGCCAATTTCGAGTGCGTCCACAACCCTGCGCCCGATCGGGAAATCGCAGACGCGCCACGCGGCGCCTTCGTCCTGGTGATGACGCATTCGCATCCACTCGATCTGGCGATCGTCTCGGCCGCGCTCGCCGCCGAGCGGTTTCAGTACATCGGCCTGATTGGGTCGGAGACCAAGCGCGCGCGTTTCCTCAGCCAGATGCGACGCGCCGGGATGTCGGAGCGCATGCTCGGCCGGATGACTTGTCCGATCGGCGTTCCCGGCATCAAGGACAAGACGCCGGCCGTAATCGCCGCCTCGGTGGCGGCGCAATTGCTGCTGGAGCGTTCCGAAATCGAATCGAAGCCTGCCTGTAGCCGCGATCTCCAGATCGCGGTGGCCGAGTGATCGGCGCTTCCCCGGCGGACCTCGATCTCACGACCCCCCGCGATCTGGAGATCGCGGCTACAGCGCCGGCTCAGTACGTCGCGCGTCCGCCCGAGAGATCGAACGTCGAGGCGGTGGTAAAGCTGTTCTCCTTGGAGACCAGCCACGCGACCATGCTGGCGGCTTCGTCGACTTCGAGGAAGCGGCCGCGCGGGATGCGCACGCGCATGTATTCGATGAACTCCGGCTTCAACTGCTCGAGAATGCGCGTCTGCGCGGTCGCGGCGTGATGCAGTTGACGGCGATGTCGAAGCTCGCGAGCTCCTTGCCGAGCGACTTGGTCAGCCCGATCACCGCCGCCTTCGAGGTCGAATAGGCGGAGGCGTTGGGGTTGCCTTCCTTGCCGGCGACCGAGGCGATGTTGACGATGCGGCCGTAGTTGCGCGCCTTCATGCTCGGCACGAGGCGCGGTTGACGTAGAACGTGCCGTTGACGTTGACGTCGATGACCTTCTTCCACCGTCGCGATGTCATATGCGTCGAGCGAGGCGTTGGGGCCGGCGATACCCGCCGAATTGACGCAGGATCGAGACCGGGCCGCTCGTCGGCCTCGCTCGCGGCTTGTGCGCGGCGACCACGGCCTCGGCGTCGGTGACGTCGACGGCGACGGTGCGCGTGGAGCCGCCGAGCGCGGCCTTGGCGTTTTCCAGCTGCGCGGCGTCCATGTCCCACAGCGTGACCGTTCGCGCCGGAGGCGGCGAGGCGCTTGGCGATGGCGAAGCCGAGCCCTGCGCGCCGCCGGTGACGACGGCGTGCTGGCCGTCAAGATCAATCTGGTTCATGAAGCCCTCTGCGTTTCCCTGCCGCGTAGGTTAGCTTGAGAGGGCGAAGGGCGCAAAGGGATCGCGTTCGGCGCCGTTTCGCCTTGGTTCACGACGTGAAATTCGCGGTTTTTCGAGCAAAAGGAGCTGTTTCGATGCCGAAATCGGCGCGCGGGCGCAGACCGGCGGATCCAACTCTTTGATATTCCGAGCGTTGAGTTTGACGCCAATTGTGAAATTCGCGGTCGCTTTTGAGTGTTTTCAAGGGCTTGCCCGGCAATAGCCGGGGCCGCCGGGGGGGGCTTACGAATACCGTCGCAAATAAGCGTCGATTTCGCCGAGATGTTGAGGATGGGCGCATAGGCGCCAAGTCTACCATATGTTTCGGAAAAAGAGAACGACTCATCGCCGAAGGTTCGGCAAAGCGCCTCGCTGTCACGGTGCGCTACGCCGTCGCGGCGACGGCCCGGAACTCATGGTTTTCGGGCATTTTTCTCGACCTTGAAAAATCAAGGGCTTGGAAGGCTCGAAAGATATGACCGAAAGTCTCGCTGAAAACCGTCGTCTCGGCTACGCCCGCGTCAGCACATACGGCCAGACCCTCGATGCTCAGCTGGAGCGACTGCGCGCGGAGGGATGCACGAAAATCTATCGCGAGAAGGCGAGCGGAGCCCAGTCGGAACGGCGCGAGCTGAAAATCCTGCTCAAGGCTCTCGTCGCCTGGCGACGTGGTGACGGTAACGCGGATTGATCGCCTCGCTCGCTCGACCTTCGATCTGTTCGCGATTGTCAAAAAGATGGTGGACGCCGGGAGCGCAATTCCGCTCGCTGGCGGAGCCATGGGCGGACACGTCGAATAGCACCGGCCGTCTCATGCTAGCCGTGCTTGGTGGACTGGCCGACGTGGAGCGCGATCTGATCCGGACGCGTACGGCAGAGGGGCGCGAAAGGGCGCGAGCCCGTGGGCAACGCATGGGTAGACCACTGAAGCTCACGCCGGCGCAACGGCGAGAAGCACGGGATTGGCGGGCCGCGGGAGTGACGCTCAGAGAACTGGCGGAGCGCTACGGCGTAGCGCGAGCCACGATTTCACGGGCTTGTGTTTAATTGATCGCAGCCCCTCGAAACTCAGATCTTTGTCGGAGTTTCGAGAGGCAGGAATTGAGATTGAGTTTCGAGAGACGTTTTCAGCCATTTCCGGAGATGCCAGGCTCACTCGCTCCGATCTCCGGGAATGGATCGTTTTTGAGAAGAGCCCGATGGCCTAGCAATGGCGTTGCGTTTTCCCTGAGGTGGGCGCAGGTTCTGCCCTTGAACGGTAGAACGTTGAATATTGAAGCATAGAATGCGTCTCTTTCAAATTAATTTTCGTACTGTCGGTTATTATTCGACGCTCGTGTTTGCGGCGGCGCTTACATTTATTGGAATTAATATTATTCGCCTTGGAATTTATGAATTTCATAGGTTGGAACATGCAGTGACGTTTAACGCGATCCACTTTCCTCAAAATCAAGCGCGCATAAATTTGCATTCTCAATTTTTTATTCATTGCGTAGTTCCCGCCATTTTGACGATTGGCACAGCGGTATCGTTTTTGTTATATTTATTCTCAAGAGGATATTGTATTGCTATTACGATACAAATTCTTGCGTCATTGTGGATGTGATCTATCTTCTTATCGTCGCCATCGGGTCCGGTGTCAAAATCAATGTTTCTCATATTCTGCACTATCCTCGCCTTAACCTGCCAATTTTCGATCTCAGCCGCGCTCCTCGCGGGAAACTCGGAACGATAGGGAGACAATCCCCTAGCTGCGCGGTGCAAAAGTCATGACTGCTGCACTTGCGGTTTCGAGCGGAAAATCAGGGGCTTTTGAGAGGCAGTGTGCAGGTCGGTCTAAGCGCCTTTGTTCTTGTGCAACGCCGCCCAAAGCCCATGCGGATCGACGATAGCCAGCACGATCATTAGCAGAAAGCCCAAGAGGAAAAGTGCGCGAACTGACCAAATGGTTCGCGCAAGCGTTGCGTCGCCGCTCTCTTTATATTCGCCTGATACGAGGGCAAATTTTGCTAACCCAACTAAAGACGACGTGGACTGTAAGATGCTGGCGGCGCGGTGCCGTTGCATCGTGGGACGCCCTAGCCGTTCCCATGTCGCTGGGTGAGATCGTTCAAGGTAAGAAGCCAAATATCGAACGCGCCACAGGTACAGACCGATCACGGCAATGACCGCGATGAACACGAAATTGTATACCATTTCGTATTTGCCCAATATGGCGCTGACCGCTCCTCGCTCTTATCACGCTTTCCCTTCGACGCCGCGCCGTATCGCGTGCAGAAGTACCCCCACCACCTCCCCCCCTCCCCCCCCCCCTCCCCCCCCCTCCTCCCCCCCCCTCTCCCTTCCACCTCTCCCCTCCCCCCTCCCCCCCTCTTCCTCCCTCCCCCCCCCCCTTTCTCCCCTCCCCCCGTCCCTCCCCTCACCGCCTGCCCCCCCTCCGCATGCTCGATGCTAAACGAACATACCACTCCATCCCCTCCATCCTCCTCCCCCACCCTCAACCTTTCCCCCCCCCCCCCATGACTTCTGCACCTGCGCCATGGCCTTACGAAGAAAGCTCATGCAGTCTGCGATGCTGCTCCTTGCGGTATCGATCTTCAAGTGAGGCCGATCCCACGGGTCGTATGGAAGGTTCGCGATGTCATGCCATCGCGGAAGAGAGAGGCCGTCGTGGAGCCTTGTTCGACGCGCCGACGCCTCTCCACACAATCCGAACAAACTATCTCAACCTCGATGATTTGCGCGTCAACTTCCTCGGCGGCACATTGCCACGCATCTCGCGTAAAAATAAAAGCATTTACAGCGTCAGCGATAACGTCGCGACCAACGCATAAATTATCCTTCGCTACAGCGTGGGCTACGAGGTAGCCCGCATCATTAATCCCGTCGCGCGCCACGCCAGAGTGCTTGATCGCTTGCTCTATCGAATCAAGTCGTAGCCACATAGCTCCAGTCAAGTTCGCCAGCTTGCGCGCGATTGTGGACTTCCCGCTTCCCGGAAGACCAGAAAAAACGACGAGCGTAGCCATTAGCGCGCCTTACTAGTCATGCCGTTCAAGGTATTACCGATCCTCACGGTCTGACGAAATGATCTGGCGGAGAGCAGCCGTCGCGCGATTATTCGCTCTCGTCTCTGGCGATTCCCCTCGCAACAGGCCGCCAACATCTGCTTTGAAGATTTCAAGGGCTTGAGAGGTCAGCCACCTTCTCGATTATGGTAATCCAAATACCAAAGCGCATGCCCTAGGGCTACGGCTAATAACGGTTGTCCATCTAGACTAACCGATGTGTCTTCCCGTTTTATTTTTTGAAGTATGTTGGCAAAATAAATAAATCCCTCCGCCCTCGGCGCAGCAAGTTCATCAAAAACTTTGCGCCGCACCTTTATGGGAATTGTTTCTGTAAGTTGTTCTATTATTAACATACTCACGTACGTTGCCGCTTCGAGCGGCGAAAGCCCTGTTTTTCTGAAATCTGCGATCAATTTATTTAAGCCGGTAAGAGATTTTAACAAAGCCGATAATTCAGGCACGCCCGTTAAAATAGCATGAACTTGCACTATTACATCTGTTTTATATTTGAAGTTACGAAACAATGCGATCATGTCGGGGCACCGTGACAGGCGAAACGCGCCACACGTGCATAGCGTGACGGCCCACCTCTCAAAAGCCCCCTGTTTCTCAAGCAAAAAACCGTAGAGCTGATTTCATGATTTCTGCACCTCGCATGCAAAACGCTTCTGTTCTTGATTCTGGCGCGACGCCTTGCGAGGGTCGTTCATAGCCTTAGGCGGTTAGCCCGTGCTGAAAACCTTGATCCTTACCGTCGTTGTGACGCTGCTCCCTGTAGCCTCAAAAGCGACGAATGCCATTCCGAATGATTGCTGGTTTGGGGTGATGGCGCTCGACAACGCGCGCCCACGGGCAGCTCGTAGCGAGCGGCCCCGTCGCGCAATGGCGCGTCGGCATGGCGCTAGTCCTCTACCCAACAAAAGAAAATTACGATCAGCTAATGGCGCTCGCGGATAAGGGGCAAACGGGCACGTTCGATACGTCGCGCCCCCTTACGGTAGTTCCCTCGTGGATTTCAGGGCCAGAGCCGGGCGATAAACAATCTGATGAGGATAAAGAAATTCAAGTCACGCTAAAGTTTCGTAACACCCAAAGCGAGAGCGGAACAATTCTTCTGACCTATTGGGGCCCAATGTCTGGTAAAGAAACGTCCCTATCGGCAGATCAACAGGAGGCAATTGCTCGTTTTGACCAGCAGTCCCACGATATGAATTGCCGTGGCGTACCATAGAAATCCCACGAGGCCGCGCAGGGGCTAGAATAGCCAATCTAAAAACCGTCGAAGGCCGACTTTTGCGGCCCCAATCACAAGTCCGATGGCGAGAGCACACACCAGCAAGCCAATAAGGATAGCGGCATTCTTCAAGGACTTCCGGAAGGCGGTTATGCATCTATGATTTTACTTATAAAGGGCCGCCCTATTAAGTTGCAGTGGTTACGCGTGAGAACGATGTTGCTTCTTTTGAAGAGGCAAAAAAAGTCCCCCAAGCTCAAATCTTCGATCTCCACCTCTCGCACATGAAGGGGGCTTCGCTGGTTGGAGACCACCGCCGCCCACGGCGTTTTTTTTGGTCGAGCGGCCACGTACGCAGTTAGCGAGCAGGTTCGCGGTTTTCTGCCTTCAGCCGTGAGGCGAAGCGAGACCGCCGCCACAAAGTCTTTGTCGGGATTAAGGAGGCCGCGTTGGTGCATAAGGCGCGATATGCCATCGCCGCTCACGTCTTCCTCTGCTGCCGCGGTGCCCTCCCAGTCGTCGGCCTGAGTATGGGCGACAAACCTATCCAAAGTTGCGTACTTGTCACTCTGCCAAGTTGACCGCTCTGAACGCCGTCGCGCCATCCCCCGCCTCCACGTTCAAGGTCGCGTATCACGCGCCATCGATCTCTCATAACTCCCCAATTTTTAATCAAAAAGTGCCGGTGCAGCAGTCATGAATTTCGCACGCCCTATTCGATCACCTCGTCGGCGGCGGCGAGCAGGGTCGGCGGGATTTCAAGACCGAGCGTCTGCGCCGTTTTCAAGTTGACGGCGAACTTGATTTGCGTCGCCTGCTCGATTGGAAGCTCGCCCGGCGATGCGCCCTTGAGAATGCGGTCGACGTATCCGGCGACGCCACGCCAAAGCGCAAAATAGTCGGCGAAGTAGGACATCAGACCGCCCTGGCGGACCGCTGTGCTGAAACTATAAATCGCCGGGATGCGGGATTGCGCCGCGGCCTCGGTGATGCGCGGAAGGTAGAATTCCGAAACTTCGCCGGCGATAAGCCCATCGAAACCGGCCATCGCGGCGAGGCTAGCCTCCAGGTTTCCATAGTAGGCGTCCAGTTGCGTCACCGTCACTCCGAAGCATGGCGCGGCTTCGTCCAAGCCGCGTTTTTCCTCGGCGCTAAGGCCCGAGAAATCGGCGAGGAACGCGACGCGGTTCAGCTTCGGGACGACAGCCTTCAACGCCTCCAGCCATTTCGGGCTGAATTGCACCGATAGCAGCGACAGCCCCGTCACATTGCCGCCCGGTCGCGCCAAAGCTTTCGCAAGGCCGACGCCGAGGAAATCGGCGGCCACGCCGACAATCGGCACGGCCGATGTCAGCGTATGCGCGAGAGTAAGCGCATAGCTTCCGGTCACGAGCACATCGACGTCGAGCGCCAACAGTTCCGCCAGCAACGCGCGCGCTTGGCCGGGGTCTTCGTGCGCGTATCGCTCCTCCAGCATCAAGTTGCCGCCGAGGATGTACCCGCGCTCGCTCAAGCCCGCGCGCAACCCCTCGCGCGCGACGTTCGGCTCCGGCGATCCGTTCCAGAAACAACCGACGCGGGGAATGCGCGCTTGCGCCGCAAGCGGCCACGCCGCAGCGGCGGCGAACGAAGCAAGGAACGTCCGCCGCCTCATCGCAACCTCCCCGGTGAGGACGAAGTCTATCTCCCATTTCCTTTTCGGCAAAGGGTGCCCACGTATGCGCGCGGATTCACGGAATTGGCGCGTTATGGAACGCGCCGCCAGTCGCCTCTCGCTGGGTTAGCTTCCGTTAACTCTGACGGGGTAGCGTCGCCCGCATCGGGCTTGCGTGCCACCTCCCGATAATTCCGCCAGTAAGGCCGCTGCCCTTCCCGCGTGACGGTTTGGGCGGCGGCGCTCGGCGCTCTCGGCGATCTCTCAGTCCCGCAAAAACCGCCGCCCGCGCCTGCGCGACGCGAAGCGCCAATTCGAGCGGGGTACGCCGTCAGCTTGATACTGGCCATGGCGGATAAGCGAGAGGCTCGCACGCCGTTGGCCCAGTCGGGTCGAGGACAGTCGGCTCACTTCCGCTTGCTGGCGCCGACGAATGGCTTTGCTGCCGCCTGCGTCATCCAGTCCAGCAGCTGAGCTTCGTCGAGATCGTCGACCGAGGCCGGCTCTACGCCACGCGTGGATTTTCCCATCCCGGTCGGCGTAACGGGTGGTTCCGGCGCCAACTCCGAGCCTCGTATGAACATCACTTTCTGATGGCCGACAAAGGCGCCCGAGGAGAAGCTCCAGCCCTCGCTCACGCCGTAATACGCCATGCCCCATTTCACCGCGCGCTTGAGATCAGGAATCGCCCGCGCGGCCAATGCATCGACTCGTTCGGCAATTGCCCGTTGCGGCTGAGGCAGGCTCGCGATGTAGTCGAATACGGGCTTGTCGCCCTCCGCCGCCTTCGCCGAGCTCGCCTTGCCCGTCATCGCCACGAGTAGGTGAGGTGCGCCGCCTCCTTGGGTAGGTCTTACCTTGCTCATATTCGTTGCGACCCTTCCTTGCGGAGCGTCCGCCTCCAGGCCGACGTCGTATATTAAGCCGGCCACGCAGCGCGCAAAAAGGTCGGCGTGGACGCCGACCCTCCATCAGCCAGCGTCGCTTCAGCTCGCCTTCGAGCCCGGGAACGTCGCCGTCTCCGACGCATTATCTCCAGGGAACGAAGAGGCAAATTCGATGCGCGTTCTCAAATACCTTCGGCCGCTGACGGTAGGCGTCCTGCTCTCCACAGGCTGCGCCTTCGCACAGACGCCCACGCCCACGGGCACAGCGACGCCGTCGGGCCAGAACTTGAGCGAAAAATTGAACCAATCGAACGGGGTCATCCAGCCTAAGGAGGTCGACCCGGCGATCGAAAAGCCGGCGCCGAAGACGGCTGACCCTAACGTCGTGCCGCCGCCTCCACCGAAGGGCGCGCCGCCGGCGGCGCAGCCTAAATGAGGGGGTGGAGAGGCGCCCGATGTAGCCGCGGTCGCTGACCGCGGTCGTGTGATCGTCTCTCTCGGATGGGGACGAGGCGCCTAAAGACCGCGGTCAACGACCGGAGCGGCTACGCCGCGAGCGCCAGCTTGACCGCGCGGCCGGTCGCCACAACGCGGTGCAGCTTCACGCTCTCGCACTCTGAGCCGCGGCACACCTCAACGGCGTAGGCCACCTCGACGACGCCATCCGCGCCGTATTCCTCGGCCTCGCGCACCAGCGCCCGCACCGCGATCTCCCGTTCGGCCTCGCCAAGCTCCCGGTCCACAGACCGCCAGGGCGTGTGCGCGGTCACCCGGCCAATGGTGTGCTGAGTGCGCGGGGTGTCGAGGGACGCGGTGAAACTGACTTGCATAACAATGCCCATGTTAAGACCCTCGCCAAAACCTGAGGCCCCTAGCTTGCTCCGCGGTTAACTCGACGTTCACCGCGAAAACTTACCTGACCTTATAGTTGACGATTACGGTCCGCAGGGTTGTGATAAAACGCACAGGGCGGCGCAAACGTGGCGCCGCCCTGTCTTTTATGAGCTTTGATCAGTGAACGGCGGGCTGTGGCGCGTCCGGCCACAGCGGCGGCGGCGGCTTCCTTCTTCTCCAGATCCTCGCCGGTTGTTTGGTCGACGACGCGCATCGACAGCTTAACCTTACCGCGATCATCCAGACCCATCAGCTTCACCTTAACCTTGTCGCCCTCCTTAACCACGTCGGTGGTCTTGTTGACGCGGGTCTTGGCGAGTTGGCTGATGTGGACGAGGCCGTCCTTGGCGCCGAAGAAATTGACGAAGGCGCCGAACTCCATGGTCTTGACCACGGTGCCTTCGTAGATCGCGCCGACCTCCGGCTCGGAGGCGATCGACTTGATCCAGTTGATCGCGGCCTTGATCTTGGCCTGATCGCTGGAGGCGATCTTGACGGTGCCGTCGTCCTCGATGTTGACCTTGGCGCCGGTCTTCTCGACGATCTCGCGGATCACTTTGCCGCCGGTGCCGATCACTTCGCGGATCTTGTCGGTGGGGATCTTCATCTGCTCGATGCGCGGGGCGAACTCGCCGAGCTCGGCGCGGGCGCCGGTGATCGCCTTGCTCATCTCTTCGAGGATGTGCAGGCGGCCGTCCTTCGCCTGAGCCAGCGCCTGCTTCATGATCTCCTCGGTGATGCCGGCGATCTTGATGTCCATCTGCAGCGAGGTGACGCCCTCGGTGGTGCCGGCGACCTTGAAATCCATGTCGCCGAGATGGTCCTCATCGCCGAGGATGTCGGAGAGCACGGCGAAGCGCTCGCCTTCGAGAATCAGGCCCATCGCGATGCCGGCGGTCGGGCGCTTCAGCGGCACGCCGGCGTCCATCAGCGCCAGCGAAGAGCCGCAGACGGTCGCCATCGAGGAGGAGCCGTTCGACTCGGTGATCTCCGAGACGGCGCGGATCGTGTAGGGGAACTCGGCCGGGGTCGGCAGCATCGGATGGATGGCGCGCCAGGCGAGCTTGCCGTGGCCGATTTCGCGACGCCCGGGCGCGCCCATGCGGCCGGTCTCGCCGACGCTGTAGGGAGGGAAGTTGTAGTGCAGCAGGAAGCGCTCCTTGTAGGTGCCTTCCAGCGCGTCGATGAACTGCTCGTCCTCGCCGGTGCCGAGCGTCGCGACCACCAGCGCCTGGGTCTCGCCGCGGGTGAACAGCGCCGAGCCGTGGGTGCGCGGCAGCACGCCGACCTCCGCCGTGATCGGCCGCACGGTCGTCACGTCGCGGCCGTCGATGCGGCGGCCGTGATCGAGGATGTTCCAGCGCACGACTTTGGCCTGCGCGTTGTGGAAGGCCTCGGCGACCTCTTCCTTGGTGAACTTGGCGTCGGTCGCGGGCAGCAGCGCCGCTTCGACCTTCGCCTTGACCGCGTCGACGGCGGCGTAGCGCTCCTGCTTGACGGTGAGCGAATAGGCGGCGCGCAGATCCGCCTCGCCGACTTCGAGCACGGCCTTCTCGACCGCCGACTTGTCGATCGGTGGCGAGCTCGCGCGGCTCCTTGGCGGCCTTTTCGGCGAGCTTGATGATCGCCTGGATGACCGGCTGGAACGAGGCGTGGCCGGCCATCACCGCCTTCAGCATCGTCTCTTCGGAAAGCTCCTTGGCCTCGGATTCGACCATCAGCACCGCGTCCGCGGTGCCGGCGACGACGAGGTCGAGCACGCTGATCCTTCAGCTGCTCGAGCGTCGGGTTCACGACGATCTCGTCCTTGATGTAGCCGACCCGCGCGCCGCCGATCGGGCCCATGAACGGCACGCCGGAAAGCGTCAGCGCGGCCGAGGCGGCGATCATCGCGAGAATGTCGGGATCGGTCTCCATGTCGTGGCTGAGCACGGTGATGATCACCTGCGTGTCGCAGCGGAAATCATCGGGGAACAGCGGGCGGATCGGGCGATCGATCAGGCGCGAGGTGAGCGTCTCCTTGTCGGAGAGCCGGCCTTCGCGCTTCAGGAAGCCGCCGGGAATGCGGCCGGCCGCGAACGCCTTTTCCTGGTAGTGCACGGTGAGCGGAAAGAAATCCTGGCCGGGTTTTGCCGCCTTGGCGGCGACGACGGTGGCGAGCACGGTGGTCTCGCCCCAGGTGGCGAACACGGCGCCGTCGGCCTGGCGGGCGATGCGGCCGGTTTCGAGCGTCAGCTCGCGGCCGCTCAAATTGAGTTTTACTTTTTGTATGTCGAACATGCTTCACATCCTTCTCTAGTGTTGGGGATGCGAAAGCTCATGGGCTTCAAAGTCGGACTTTGACATCATCGGCAAGACGGCGAGGGGTTCGGCCTCGAACGGGCGGAACCCCTGGCTATCCTGCCATGACGCGGCTTTCGCATCTCGTGGACGGCCGCGCGAGACCTCTCCCGCGGCCGAATTCGCCGCGCGCGAAGCGCGGCCTCGTGGCGTCAGCGGCGGATGCCGAGACGCTCGATGAGGGACTTGTAGCGCCCTTCGTCGGACTTCTTGACGTAGTCGAGCAGCGTCCGGCGCTGCGAGACCATCTTCAGAAGGCCGCGACGGGAATGGTTGTCTTTCACGTGGGTCTTGAAATGGCTGGTGAGGTTGGTGATGCGCTCGGTAAGGATCGCCACCTGGACCTCAGGCGAGCCGGTATCGCCCGGCTTGAGGGAATAATCGCGTATGAGCTGCAGTCTTGCGCTCAGTGGTGATCGACATCGGATGTCTCCTGATTTGGGGTCGGCCGAGCCGGGATGTCGTCCAGGTCGGTCGCGTCCGTCGCGCGGCAGAAGCCGCCCGAGGGAAGGCGGCCTTATACAGGTTTCGGTGTCGGCGCCTAGGGCCTTCTGAAGCAAGCGATGGTCGCCGGTAAAGCGCTTGACGGAGGGTCGGCGTCCACGCCGACCTTTTTGAGCGCAGCTCAGCCGGCTTTTGTGTAAACCCCGACGTCGGCGTGGACGCCGACGCTCTGCGGATCTCGCTTCGCGTCAGGCGACCAGCGTCGCAACGCCCTCATCTTTCACCCGCCGGTAGTAGTGACCGCCGCCTGCGAGATCAATCGAGACGGAGCGCGCGCCTCGCGGCAGGCGAGCGGCCCCGCCGGTCCAGCGACGGGCGACCCGGCCATCCTCCCACTCGGCCTCCCGCCAACCCTCCTCGAACAGGTCCTCGCGCTCGAGCGGCAGATCGACGCCGTCGACCCGCAGCCGCGCGATGCACACGCCGAGTTCTCGGGAATCTGCGCTCTCGGGGACCATATGCGCCGGCGTGAACCGCCGCGACGTCAGCACGATGTCGTGGCAAGGCGCCGGCAGATCAAACGATAGCTGCATCGAAGAGGCCACGGTTGGCTCGAGCCGTCGACCGTCGGCGACGATATGCACATCGCCGTCGGTGGTCGGTTCAAGGCCCTGCGCGCGCAGCCTTTCGAGAAGCCGCGCCTTGGTCCTCGCCAGCACGGGACCTTCGTGAACCAGCGGCAGGCAGGTCTCGGCCCAGTGCTTGGGCGCGAAATCGGGATGCGCCTCGATGAAGGCGCCGCCATTGGCGAAGGCGGCCCGATTGCCGGTGTCGAGATAAGATTCCGCCGGCAGGCCCTCGGCCAGGATGACGTCGTGCGTGTCGAGCTCGATGTGCCAGTATTCGACTTCGTCTTGTGCGATCTGCGCGATGGAAACGCCGTTGACCAGCCCGCAGACCGGCGTCAGCGCGTCCTCGCACGCTACATTGTGGCCAGGCGACAGCCAGAGGTCGCGACGCGGCAAGCCCTCGCCGAAGGCGTTCGCCGAGACCCGCACCGGCCACACTGCCTTCGGGTTGGGGTGGCGGGAGATGTCGAGCCAGCGGTGGCCGATCCATCGGATCGGGCGCGATGCGCCTGAGGCGGTGAGCACGAGGTCGCCCTCGCGCAGCGCTTCAATCGCGACGTCTCCGTCAGGCGTCGCAATCCGCGCGCCGCGGCCATAGCAGGCGACGAGCGATATGTCGGTTCCGTTGGCGCCATCGGTTGTGAAATTGAAGGTGTCGCCGGCGTTGAGGCCGGAAAACGTCAGTGAGGCGGAAGCGGGCGTTCCGCTGAAAGTCAGGCTCAACGTGGTTCCGTTGAATGAGTGGCCTGTGAGATTGGCGACATTGAGATGCGCGAGATCAATCACGTCGCCCGTCTCAAAGCCAGCGATCGTGCTAGTGAATTTCGGGCTCGCCCCGGTCCCGACCGAGTTGGTGTCGATCTGGAGCGTCGCAGGCTCGGTGGTCTCCGTGTTCTCGAAGATGATCGACTGGCCATGCGAGGCGCCCGACAACTCGGCGATCGTGTTGCCCTGGATTTCGAGTTTGCCTGTGCCATTCATCGTGCCGAGGACATAGAACCGAGATTCCGGATCGCCTGCGGGATTACCGCCGCCCGCGACGCCGGCGACGATCACGCCGTTGTTTGTCACCGCCGCTTCGATCTCGGCAACTTCGGGGGTCGTGTCGTCGCTCTCGCCGACGCCGGTGACGACGCTGGTGCTGTCAACGGTGAGCGCGCCCGCTTGCAGCTTCGCGCCGTAGAGGTTCACAGAGCCGTCCACGTGAAGATTTGTCGTGGCCACGTCGTCGAAAAACGCCTGCGTGTTCGAGACAGCGCTGTAATAGAGATTGAGCGTGCCCGTGGAGGCGATATCATCCAAGGAATTGCTGAGCGTGACGTTACTGGAGACGACGGACGAGTTCGCGCCGGTAATATCGAGGGTGGCGGCGAGCGTCGTGATCTTTGCTCCGCCAGGCTCTTCGAAATTGACCTGGCTACCGGCGCTTGATGCGCCATCCGCGACTTTGTAGGTCCCTCCGGTTAAGACGTCGCCGCCAGAGTAATTGACGTCAGACGAAAGATTTGTAATCGTCCCCATTGTATAAATAAACCTCGCCGCCTCCTTCGGCCTGTAAAACGCCAGTGTCGGTGAAAGTGGCCGATTGAACGTAAATTATAGTACCCTGCGCGTCGACCGTGCCGTTGTTTGTGAATGCGGTCGGCGAAATAGAAAGGCTCGAACTCTGGTCCTCGATTTCACCGTCGTTGACGATGGAGCTCGTGTTGGAATAGCCGCCCGTCGAGATGTTGCCGCCCGACGCATCGATGACGAGCTTTGATCCGAGGGTCAGGGTTTCGGTCGGGTACACGGACCCGTTCGCCACATAGGCAGCGTAACTCGTATACTGTTGGAGCGTGCCGCCCGTCAGCGTAATCGTGTCGTCGTCTAAAGTTTGTGAGTCGTAGACGTATAGGTACCCGCTGGTCGCGATTGAGCCCGCGCCTGTTCCGCCCGCGCCTGTGAAGGTAGTGCCGTCGTCGATGCCAAGTGAGCCACCCTGAAGGTTCAACGCGCCTTCGACTTTGACATCGTTGAGCGTGCCGCCGCTGGACTGCAGCCCCGAGCCGCCGTCCTTGATGATACCGCCCGAGACGACGCTATTACCGTTCAGGTAAAACGTCCCTATGCCGCTTCCCGAACCGATCGACAGCGTCGCGCCGGTATTGTTGAGGGTGCTGCTATAAAGCTCGATCGTCCCCGAAGCCGCATTGAACGTCCCCCCGAACGCTGAAGCGGTCGTATCATCCGCGTTGCTCAATTCGAATGTATTGCCGCTGGCGACGTCGATTGTTCCGGTATTGGAGAAACTGGCCGAGGAAACATTGACAGTCGCAGTTGTTCCGGCGACGTCAATCAAGCCCGCGTTGGTAAAATTTGACGGAGAGATATTTAATACCGATCCGGTTCCCTGGGTCTCTATCTCACCGTCGTTGACAATAAAGCTTGTACCATATCCGCCGCTGTTGATGTAGTTGGTTGCCGACTCGCTATCGATGATGAGAGTTGCGCCAAACGTGAGGGTCTCGGGCGGGGGCGTGTCCCGTTTGCCTGATAGGCGGCATAGGTCGTGTATTGTTGCAGTTGGGCGCTGTTTGTCAGATTGACCGTGGCGTTATTGAGAGTCTGCGTATTTTCCAGGTACAGGATACCATCGTCAATGTTGATTGTACCCGCGCCGGTCCCGTTCACCCCCGTCGCTGTGAGGTCGTCGTCGATATAGATCGAGTGTCCCGCCCCGATATTGAGCGCGCCTTCGTACTTGACGTTGTTCAGAGTGCCGCCGTCCGCCGTCAGGCCGTTCCCTAAGTCCTGAATCATGCCCCCGGTTATGACGCCACCCGACTGCAAATCGAGAGATGGAAAATCGTCGTCCGTCACCGCCGCGAGGATGAAATCGTCGCCGGTATTGTCCAAAGTATAGCTGCCGGTAAGTATATTCTCGTCGGCTTGCAGCTCCGGCTCAATTTGCGCTGTTGTTACGTTATGCGGGAGCTGGTAATTCAGTCTTCGCCACGATGAACCCTCCGATTGAATTTCACTATCTGCAAGAAGATGCGTTATTCGCTTTGCAATCTCGCGTGGGGGCCCCGACCCAGCGCTCCGGATGCTTTTCGCGCTTGACTGCACGCGACCGGGGCTGGCGGACCAGCGCTAAAAGACGCGGCCGCCGCTGCGGTGACGTCCGGCGGGGCGACCGCACTCGTTGAACAGAAAGTATTGATGGGGCCGTTCGCGTTGTTGATGCCGCCAGCCTCGACGGCGTCATTGGCGGTGAGCGTATTGTTGCTTGGTCCAGATAGATCGCGCCGACGTTTGACGCCGGGCCAGCGTATTTGCGAGCGCCGTTATAGAGCCTCGACGAGCCCCGTGAGCCGATCCTGAAAACGGCGATCGCGCCAATATGTGCGTGTGACCCGCGGCGGGCCGCTGTCGATGATGACGTCGTCACTCGAGGCGGGAAGCCCGGTGGCGGACCAATCGAACGATGTGTTCAAGTTATCAGAGTTACCATTCCAGGGCGGATCGGCCACGAATGCTCCCCTCGCAACAGGCCACATACACGCCGGCGGGTTGCCGCACGGCCGTCGCAAGCCATAACCATCTAGTTCGTCGCCTGACGCCTCAGGCTCCGAAAAAAGGACTTATCGTCTGATATTCAGCAACTCAATGTAAGCAGGATTCATTAACTAACGCAATAGCGCGCAAGACGGTGCTGCGTTTGACCAGCTAAACTCCCTAGATTCCTAGATAATTTCAGATCACTCGGCATCTTGATCGAGAGTTGCCGCTGCTACGGTGTAACGCTTAGGGAGGCGCGCTAGCGGGACGCGGTCGCCGCGGTGGGTTCGGCGACGCCGACGTCGATCGTCAGGCTTACCTGAGGCGATACGAAAAGCGCTGAATCGGAGCGTCGGCGTCCACGCCGACGACGCGGGGGTGCGACGTCGGCGTGGACGCCGACGCTCCTATGAGTGCTAGCGCCGTTCGGAGGGAACCTTCGAGAGGGGTAGGCGGGGGCGGAGCTTCGTCCGACGCCCTAGACGCCACTCATGCGCTGAGCGCTAAGCCGCCGTCGTCCTGCTCTCGCCAATAGTGTCCAAAGCCCGCGAAATCGACCAACACGACGCGCGCGCCGGGGCTCAGGCGGGCCACGCCCGCCGTCCAGCGCCAGGCGACGCGGCCGTCCTTCTGCTCCGCCGCGCGCCAGCCTTCGCCGAACACCGCGTCCTGCTCGATCGGCAGTTCCTCGCCGTCGCCGTCCGTGCTCGCGTTGGGATCGACGAGGGCGCCATTTAGAGGCGCGCTGTCGGCGATTGTCACCGTTTTCGGTCTGGCCAGGCGTGGGATCGCTGATGACGACGTTAGCGAAGGGGTTGATGACTTGGCTTTCGTCCGCGGTCTGGTTCGCCTGGGCGCCTGTGATGATTGGCGCAGCCAGCGTCAATTGGATCTTGAAACTGTCGACGCTCAAAGCCGGAGACATTAAATTCGATTCGTTGGGTCTGGGTCGCGCTGATGTTGTGCGGGCCGGGGGCGAACGGCGTTGTCGGCGTATAGACACGGCGGCGACCGAGGGCGCCGCAGCGGAGGTGCCGAAGAAAAACTCATCGTTGGAGCTCGGGAAGAACGACGTCCGCACGCCGTCAGTTCCGGAAAGCGATCGGCAAGAGCGAATCTGCCAGCGCATTCCCGGTGCTCAAAAAATTCGCCGCTGTGTAATTTACGCCGCCGTAGGTGAAGCTGCCGCCCGGATTGAAGTTTGTCTGATAGCCGTTCTCACCGTCATTGCCCGCTGATGAGGACGGTTGCTTGACGTTAGCTGCGCTTCAACCAAGCCAGCGGAATCCGCCGTCGGCGAACACCAGCGCGCGGCCCTGATAAATATCAGCCTCCGCCGCGATCCTCGGCGCCACGCCGCCGATCAAATGCATCAATGCCCGCGCCACGCCCCCATGCGAGGCGACGAACACGTCCTGGCTCAGGTCCTCAATCCACGGCGTCAACCGAACCGCCAACGTCGCGTAGCTTTCACCGTTCGGCGGCGTGAACATCCATTTGCTTGTAGCTCGCTCCGCGGCGCCCTCGGGATAGCGGGCCTCCACCTCGGGCCAGGTGAGACCCTCCCAGTCGCCGAACGTTAGCTCTTTCAGATCGTCGCGCAGCGCGTAGTCCGCCGGGGGAAATCCCATCGCGGCGCGTGCGAGCTCCATCGTCTCACGCGTGCGCAAGAGCGGCGAAGCGACGAAGGCATGCGCCGCCTCCAAACAATCAAGCTCGCCGCCAGCGCGTTTCCTCAGTGTGCGCCCAACCGAGCTTGCCTGTTCGCGCCCCTTCGGATTGAGAGCAATGTCGCGCTGGCCCTGTAGCCGGCCGACGCGATTGTATTCGGTCTCGCCGTGTCGAATGAACCAGATGCGATGCGGGCAGCGGATCAAAGCGGCTTGGGTCGCAGGCCGTAGCGCTCGGCAAGCGCCAGGCATTCGGCGACGGGCGCTACGCCTTGCGACGTCGAAATCTGGCGCATCGAGGCGGCGGCGCAGGCGTGGCCAAGCCGCAGCGCGTCGGCGAGCGGCCACGTCTCATGCCAGCCATAGAGTACGCCGGCGGCGAAGGCGTCGCCGGCGCCGTTGACGCCGGCAACCTTATCCGCGGGCATAGCAACCGAGCCCACGGCAACCAGCGCGCCATCCCGCGCGGCCGCGATCGCGCCTTCCGGGAAATGCGCGACCGCCAAGGTCAGCGGCCCCATGTCGAGCGCCTTGCGCAGCGCCTGGGCGATTTTCACCGGCGCCGCGCGTCCCTCCTCGCGCGTCTCGATGCCCGCGACGCAGCCGATCTCGTAGTCATTGACGATCAGCAGATCGAGATGCGGCAGGCAGGAGTGGCCGAGGCGCGCCACCTCATGCGCATGGGTCGAGACCATTTCGAGGTTTGTTTGCAGCCCCGCGGCGCGCGCCTTGCGCAGCACGGTCTCCCAACCGGTAGAATCCTCGCGCCAGGGGGCGTCCATCTTCGCATGCGCGCCGGGAAGCCCGAGATGCAAAATGCGCGCTTCCACGCCGCTGAAATCGAAATGCTCGGGCGACATCAGCGCCGCGATGCCGGGCGAGTATATGTGGGTGCGCCGGCCGCTGGCCTTCGAATTGAAACAATCCGAAGCCGGTGTGGAGCCCTCGCGCGAGAGCGCCAACCGGGAGCGCTCAATCCCGTAGTGGTCGCATTGGTCGAGCAGGAACCGCCCGTCGCCGTCGTCGCCAATCAGGCCCATGGTGGCGACCGGTAAGGTCGGATCGAGCCGCTTGAGGTCGATCGCCATGTTGCAACCGGGGCCGCCGCCCTGGCGGTCGGCCTCGGTGACGGTCGTCATCGTATCCTCGGCCGGCCAGACGGGGATCGACTTGTTGAGGTCGACGCACCAGGTGCCGGCGGTCAGAACGCCACGTCGCGCGCCGCGCGAACTCCCTCCCCCCTTGTGGGGGAGGGTTGGGGAGGGGGGCGGTTCGGCTGGCACGCAGGTTTACTCGCAGGCGGTGATGTCGCGGCCACGCCCCACCCCGGCCCTTCCCCACAAGGGGGGAGGGGGAGCGCGGCGCCGTCGCGTGGCGTTCTTAAGGGACAAGATCACGCCGCCTTTAGCGGCGCTTCGGTGATCTCGGAATCGGCCGCAAGCGCGCGCGCCGGCTTGATCCCCGCCTTGGCGAGCGTGTCGTGGTAGGCCGCGACCGCCTCCTTCGGCGACACCTCGCCATCGGCTACCGCGCGCATAAAACGCACGACATCGAGCGGGCTTTCCGCGAGGTTGATCTTGCGGCCAAACAGCGCGACGCGGGCGCCGTATTTCTCGGCCTGATGGATCAGCTCGAAACAATCACGCGTCGTGCCGGCGCCGCCGCCGAGCACGCCGACGATGAGGCTCGGATCGTATTCGGCGAGTTCCGAAAGCGCGCGCGGCCCGTTATAGTTGATCTTCAGGAATAGCGGCTTCTCCGCCTTGGTGAGACCGGCCATGCACCTGACGATGCTATCGTTGACATAATGCGGCATCTCCTTGTCCGAGAGACCGGCGCTGGCGTTCGGGTTGAACACTTCGAGGAAATATTTGAAGTCGTTCGCCGCCGCTTCGACGCGGAACGCCGCGAAGGCTTCCAACGAGGCGACGTCGGCGTCGGTCACGTTGTTGAAGGTGATCGAATAGAGCCCGAGATCGGTCAGCGCGATGTGGCCGCCGATCTGCGCCGTCGGCGAGCCGTGCCGCACGCGCGACAGCGAGGCGGTGCGGAACGCGCGCGACGGAGTCTCGTGGTGCGTGGCGCCGCGGTGGCGCCAGATGTCGGTGGTGTCGTTGGCGCGGATCGCCGGCTTGACGCCGGTGCCGTGGAACACGCCGTCCTCGACCAACGCCTCGATATTCGACACCGAGGCGAGCAGGATGTCGACGACGTCTTGTTTGATGATTTTCGCGCATTCGCCGAGGAACTCGGCGCGGGTGCGAAGGCGTGGCGTCGAGCCGTCAGCGGCGCGGATCGGGCCGACCGCGTGCAGGCCGGGGCCCATGTCGGGATCCTTGGCGTCGGCGATGATGAAATCGCGGCGGCGGTACTCGCCCGCGCGGATGCGCGCGAGTTTATCTTCCATTCTCGACATGTGGGATCCTGTCGTATGAGGCCGGAAGGGGGTTTAATGCGGGGCGGGGCGGGGTGCAAACGGCGGAATTCGCAGCTTGCGGCCGTGGCGGCAGAGTCCACGCCCCCGTCGTGAGATCGCCTTTTTGGTCAAGGTTCGACTACGTGCTTGCGGCCTTCAGGTACCACTACGCGAAATTCTGTTTCAGCGACGTTAACCCGTTGAAATGTTGTGTTTTGGCTTTTGACTCGTTGACACAATCAAAGGTGTGTCCCATTTTACGATCAAGTGGAACGGGAATGCTCGTTCGGCGTCTGGCCCCGGGGGAACCCCGGGGCCTTTCGCTTTTCAAGGGAATGTTTTCAACCCGTAGCCGCGTACTCGGCCCCCTGGCCCTCTTCTAAACTTTGGTTCGATCAGTTCAAAAGCCCGGTTCGGCTGGCCCGGATTGATAACGTGGCGACCGATCGGATGCGCTACGAGGTCGGCAATCTGCAACCCGCTCGAATTGTGCTTCTTATCCATGAAGCGGATGTCCAGATTGGGCATGCCGCCGACCCTCTTTTGACCCGCGACGATGCGCCGAAATTCCAGCTCAAGCTTGGCGTCCTCCGCGGCGCCGCGCTTCTCGACCATCAGGTGGGTTAGTTTGTCGCGCTCGCCGTTTTCGCCAAGCCACTTACAAAGACGCTCCATACAGAACGTCAGAGCAATCTCATAAGGGTTCGCCGGATCGACGTATTGCCGGACATGACGTTGTTTGTCGATCACGGCCGCGATTATGGTAACAGGCGCGTCCCGCATAAGCTCGTTCAGGCTGGCCATGAACGCGTCGCGCACGGTCCCGTTGAGGAGAATGTTGAATTCGCCGTGTGCCTTCCGGATGTCGTGGCCGTGCAACACCACGCAATCATGACCGAAGAATTGGAACTTCAGCCGCTGAATTGCGGGAACGACGACATCTACATAGATGCGTTTTTCGAAGATGCAAAATGCAAGTGTAAACGCCGGATTTTGCGGATTGACGGACGTAAGGCTGTGATCGCCGCTCTCGTCGGCGTAGACTACATAATTACCGAAATTCATGCGGTTCGTATACTATGTCTCGGTCGCAGAGTAACCCAGAAGTCATATCAAATTGCCGTTCGGACCCGCAACGCGTCGCAGAATTACGCAACAGACGCAGCATCCGCCTCTCCGCCTTGCGTGGAAATTTCGCGCCTTCGCGCCTCCGTGTATCGTTCGTCGCCGGCACGCGAAATGGTCGACCCCGATGGGATCGAGCGTCAATGCCGCAAGGCGGCTACCAGCCGTGCGCCAAATTTGGTCGCCACACCAGATTGGGCTGACCCAGGTTGATCACGTTACGCTGAGACCGCAAACGTCCTACGAACGTTGGGAAGCGAGCAGGGAGGACGCATGCAACCAGCCACATACCTCGACCGCACGCCGCGCCCCGTCACCGATCAGCGTCGCATCGTGATCGTAGGCGGCGGGTTCGGCGGGCTCGCTTGCGCGAGGGCGCTCGCCGGAGCGGACGTGCATGTCACACTGGTCGACCAGCGCAATTACCATCTCTTCCAGCCGCTGCTCTATCAAGTCTCGACTGCGGCGCTTTCGCCGGCCGACATCGCGGCGCCGATCCGGCGCGTGCTCGCCCGAGCCATGAACGTCGACGTGGTGCTGGCGAAGGTGTCAGGCATCGACACGACGCGGCGCCAAGTCGAGTTGGTCGACGGCGGCTATTTGCCCTTCGATCAACTCGTCCTGGCGACGGGATCGGCCTACAACTACTTCTCGCATCCCGAATGGGCGAAGTTTGCGCCGGCGCCGAAGTCGATCGCCGACGCGCGCAGCATCCGGGCGCGGCTGCTGAAGGCGTTCGAGGATGCCGAGAGCTGCGCCGACCCTGACCGCCGCGCGGCGCTGCTCACGGTCGTGGTGGTGGGCGGCGGGCCGACCGGAGTTGAAATGGCCGGCACCATCGCTGAACTCGCCCTCCATACGCTTCGAGGCAATTTTCGGCGCATTGACCCCGCCGCCGCCAAAGTTGTTCTGGTCGAGGCGGGACCGACCCTCTTGGCCGCCTTTCCCAGGGAACTCGCTACCTACGCTGTGCAAGCGCTGGAGCGGCTCGGCGTCGAGGTGCGGCTCGGTCGCGCGGTCGAGAGCATCGACGCCGGCGGCGTCGTGATCGCGGGCGAACGGATCGCGGCGGAGACGGTGCTCTGGGGCGCCGGCATCAAGGCCGCGGAGGGCGCGGAGTGGCTGGGCGGGACCAAGGACGGAATTGGCCGCATCCCGGTCGAGACCAACCTCGCCGTGGCGGGACAGGAGAACATCTTTGCCCTGGGCGACGTCGCCCTGTTCAAGCAGGACGGGCGCGCTTTGCCGGCGCTGGCGCAGGTGGCCCAGCAGCAAGGCCGGCACCTCGGTCGCGAGTTGCGGAAGCCGGGGACGCCCGCGCCCTACCGCTACCAAACCAAAGGCGACACGGCGGTCATCGGCCGCAACGCCGCGGTCTATGTCTATGGCCGGGTGAAGCTCACGGGCCGGATCGCCTGGCTGCTATGGTCGATCGTGCACGTGTTCCTGCTGATCGGGTTCGAGCGGCGGACGCTGGTGATGATGCAATGGGCGTTGCGCTACTTCACCTTCGAGCGCGGCGCCCGTTTGATTGATTGAGGTTGGAGGCGCCTTTGCGCAGACGCCGCATTTGGCGCTGACTTTTACAATCATCTCACCTGTCTAGTCTGTAAAGCGGCGCGGTCGTCAATAATATTCCCTACGTAAAACGCAATTAACCCTGGTTTTTGAGAGATCGAGGCTACAGTCTTATTCGTGTTCCGCGCGCGATGCGTGGATAAATTCGTTAATCGCTTTTTGCTTAGTTCACATCGGAACTTCGGCGCGAACCTCGCCGGAGGTTTCGGGTGCGTGAATGTCTGGCGTTTGGCAAGCTTTGCTTTCCAGTCTGGCGGTGGTCGGCGCGGTAACCAGCGTCTGGACCCATGCCCGCGCCCATTTGCCCACCTCCCGGGCGCATCAATCGCTGACCTTCGGCGTGGTCATGGGCGGCGGCGCCGTACTCTCGATGATGACCGCCATGGAGGTTCACCCGGGGCTTACGTTCGACCTGCGATCGGCGCTGCTTTCGGTCGCAGGCTTTTTTGGCGGCCCGATAGCCGGGATGCTGGCGACGACGATTGCCGTCGCCTATCGATTGGCGCTTGGCGGCGTCGGCGCTCCAGTGGCGGGTCTGAGCATGTTCGTCGCGGCGACGATTGGCGTGCTCGGCAGCCGCTGGCTCGCCGGCCGGGCGATACGCGAGCGCGATATTGTTGTTCTCGCCACCGCGACCGCCGCGAACTCGGCGGCCTGGTTGGTGATTTTGCCGAAAGCGGCGAACGTCGGCGCCCTGCCGCCGATCTTCGCGCCGCTCACCTGCCTGATCTTTGTCGCGACGCTCCTGGCCGGATTGGCGCTGCTGCATGAGACGCGGCTTCGCGAGAGCCTGCACACCAACATGGTGTATCGCGCGATCGTCGAGATGTTGCCCGACAGCCTGAACTTCAAAAATCCGCAGGGCAAGTTCGAAGCTGCAAACATCGCCACCGCCAGGCTCATGAGAGCCAATTCCGCGCAGGATCTGATCGGAAAATCTGATTTCGACTTCTATCCCGAAGAGGTCGCGCGAGCCTTCCGCGCCGACGAAGAATTGGTCATGAAGGACGGCGTCGCCAAGACCCTCGAACAGACCGTCACCTTCGCGGATGGCGAACTTACCCGGCTTTCCACGCTTAAAAAGCCTGTGCACGACAGCCGCGGCGAACTGGTTGGCCTGATCACGCTCAATCGCGACGAGACTGAGAAAAAGCGGCTAGAGGATCAGTTGCAGACGGCGCATGGCTATCTCGAAGATGCGCTGACCAATATGGCGGACGGTCTTGTGTTGTATGATCGCGATGGCGTCATACAATTCTCAAACATGCAGTACCGCCAACTGTTTCCGCTCACTGAGGACCTGCGCGTGCCGGGGGCGGCGCTTGGCGATATCATCCGAAAATCCATTGCGCGCGGCGAGGAACTTGGCCCGGAAACCTCGGACTTCGATGGCTGGCTTGCCGAACACATCCGCAAGATTCTACGAGCGGGAAATCGCACCATCCAACTTTCCAACGAACGCTGGATCGAGGCTCGCACGCGAACTGTCCGCAATGGCGGCTCGCTGATGTTGCTTACGGATATAACGGACCGCATGCGCGCCGAAAACGCGTTGAAACAAGCCAACGAGCAGTTGGCCCGCCTCGCCTGGTTCGATGCGTTGACGGGCTTGACCAATCGAAGGGGATTTGACGAGGCGTTCGAGCGAGAGTTCCGGCGCGGGGCGCGTGAGGGGCAGTGTCTCGGCGTACTCCTCATCGACGTCGACAAGTTCAAGGCCTACAACGACACCTATGGGCATCAGGCCGGCGATCGGTGTCTTCAGTTGATTGGCGAACAACTTCGCATGACGCTACGCCGCCCGGCCGACCTTGCCGCGCGCTATGGCGGCGAGGAATTTGTCGTGCTGCTTCCCAATATTGACACGGTGGGCTCGGCGATCGTCGCTGAGAGCCTGCGACGCGCGGTCAAATTCATGCGCCTGCCGCACAAGGGCAGCGAACACGGCGTCGTCACCATCAGCGTTGGCGTCACGGCGCATTTTCCCGGTCGAGAGATCACAAAGAGCGAAGACCTGCTTCGGCGGGCCGATGATGCGCTCTATAAGGCGAAGGCCGGCGGACGCGACCAAATATGTCTCGACGTCGTGGCGTCGCCAGCCGTATTCGCGAAGGCGTCCTGACGCTCGGGGTCGCCACACCGGAGCGTCGGCGTCCACGCCGAGGTCGGCGTGGACGCCGACGCTCCGAAGCGGGCCGCCACCGCCTCACCCCCCGTTCTTGATATCCTCCGGCCGCGGCATCGAAATGATGTTGTAGCCCGCGTCGACGAAATGCACTTCGCCGGTGACGCCCGTGCGACAGGCTCGACAGCAAATACAGCGCCGATCCCCCGACCTCGTCGATCGACACGTTCTTGCGCAAGGGCGAGTGGTCGCGTTGGAAATTGAACATGAACCGCGCATCGCCGATGCCGGAGCCGGCCAGCGTGCGGATCGGCCCCGCGGAGATCGCGTTGACGCGGATCCCCTGCGGCCCGAAATCGGCGGCCAGATAGCGCACGCTCGCCTCCAGCGCCGCCTTGGCGACGCCCATCACATTGTAGTTGGGCGTCACGCGCGTCGAGCCGCCGAAGGTCAGCGTCAGCAGCGCCCCACCGTCAGGCATCAGCCGCGCGGCCCGCGCGGCGAGCTCCGTGAAGGAAAACGCCGAGATCGTCATGGTGCGCGAGAAATTGGCGCGCGTCGTGTCGACGTAGCGGCCTTTCAGTTCGTTGCGGTCGGAAAACCCGATGCAATGAACCAGAAAATCCAATGAACCCCACTCCGCGCCCAGCGTCGCAAACACCTTGTCGACGGTCTCGACGTCCTCGACGTCACAGGGCAGCACCAGCTTGGAGCCGAGGCTCGCCGCCAGCGGCAGCACGCGCTTGCCGAGCGCCTCGCCCTGATAGGTGAAGGCGAGTTCGGCGCCGTGAGCCGACAGTGTCCGCGCAATGCCCCAGGCGATCGAATGATCGTTCGCGACGCCCATCACGAGGCCGCGCTTGCCCCTGCATCAAATCCGTCATGCGTCGACGTGCTTGAAAACGAGCGTCGCGTTGGTGCCGCCGAAGCCGAATGAGTTGGAGAGCGCCGCGCGTATCGCGACATTGTCGCGTCGCGCCAGCACGATCGGCATGTCCTCGATCGCCGGGATCGATTTCGTCGATATGCGCGCTCTCGCAGATGAAGCCGTTCTGCATCATCAGCAGCGAGTAGATCGCCTCGTGCACGCCCGTCGCGCCCTGGCTATGGCCGGTCAGCGACTTGGTCGCGGAGATCGGCGGGCACTTCTCGCCCGAGCCGAAGACGGCGCGGATCGCTTCGATCTCCTTCAAGTCGCCGATCGGCGTCGAGGTGGCGTGCGGGTTGATGTAGTCGATCGGGATCTTCACGTCGCGCGATCGCCTGACGCATGCAGCGCGCGGCGCCCTCGCCGGACGGCGCCACCATGTCGGCGCCGTCGGACGTCGCGCCGAAGCCGACGATCTCGCCGTAGATGCGGGCGCCGCGCGCTCGCGCGCGCTCGTAGTTCTCCAGCACGAGCAACGCCCGCGCCGCCGGAGATGACGAAGCCGTCGCGATTTTTATCGTAGGCGCGTGACGCCCGCTCCGGCGTGTCGTTGTAGCGCGAGGACATCGCGCCCATCGCGTCGAACAGCACGGAGAGCGTCCAATCCAGCTCCTCGCAGCCGCCGGCAAACATCACGTCCTGCTTGCCGAGCAGGATGTGCTCGTAGGCGGCGCCGATGCAATGATTGGAGGTCGCGCAGGCCGAGGAGATCGAATAGCTGACGCCCTTGATCTTGAACCAGGTCGAGAGCGTCGCGGAGGACGTCGAGGACATCGGCTTTCGGCACGGCGTAGGGGCCGACGCGCTTCGGCCCCTTGGAGCGCGTCGATGTCGGCGGCCTCGACGATGGAGCGGGTCGAGGGGCCGCCGGAGCCCATGATGAGGCCGGTGCGCTCGTTGGAGACCTCGTCCGGCTCCAGCCCGCTATCGCGGATCGCCTGATCCATGGCGACGTGGTTCCAGGCCGCGCCGCCGCCTTCGAAGCGCAGGGCGCGGCGGTCGACGATCCCCTCGGGCTCCAGCGTCGGGGCGCCGTGCACTTGGCTGCGGAAGCCGAGTTCGGCGTATTTCTCCGCCCGCGAAATGCCGGATTTGCGCGGAATGCAGGCTGGCGACAACCTCTTGCGTCGAATTGCCAATCGACGAGACGATGCCCATGCCGGTGACGACGACGCGGGTCATGCTGACCTCCGTGGTTTCAGGCGGCGCCCGCGGCGCTGGCGGCAATGACGCCGACGCGCATGTTGGCGACTTCATACATGCGTTTGCCGTCGGTCTCCAACCAACCATCGGCGATCGCGAGATTGAGCTTGCCCTTGAAGATGCGCTTGACGTCGACGCCGTAGATGATCCGCTTGGCGAGCGGCAGCACCTGGTCGGTGAGCTTCACCTCGCCGACGCCGAGCGCCCGCCCGCGGCCGGGAAGCCCGAGCCAGCCGAGGAAGAAGCCGGTCATCTGCCACAACGCGTCGAGGCCGAGGCAGCCGGGCATGACCGGGTCGCCCTTGAAGTGGCAGCCGAAGAACCAGAGGTCGGGCTTGACGTCGAGCTCGGCGCGAATGACGCCCTTGCCGTGCGCGCCGCCGGTTTCGGTAATCTCGGAGATGCGATCGAACATCAGCATCGGCGGCAGCGGCAGCTGCGCATTGCCCGGGCCGAACAATTCGCCGCGGGCGCAGGCGAGAAGCTCTTCGTAGCCGTATTGTGACCTGCGTTCCGACATTTCGCTCGTGTTCCGCCCTCAGCCGCTGCGCGGCGCCTCCGTAGCACAGGGGCGAAGGCCCCGAAAGCGTTTCCCCGGTCACCGCACGCTGTAGCCGCGGTCGCTGACCGCGGTCCCTCCGAGATCGCCCCTTTCGGAAAGGGACGATCACACGAAGACCGCGGTCAACGACCGCGGCTACATTTGCCGACTACGCCGCCGGCCTGGCGAACATCTTGCGCAGGTTGTCGAACAGTTCGACCTTGTTGCCAGCCCGCTTCATGATCAACGATTGCTGAAGAACCGTCAGCGAATTGTTCCACGCGTAATAGATGACCAGCCCGGCTGGGAATGATCCGAACATGAAGGTGAAGATGAACGGCATGTAGGTGAACATCATCTTCTGCGTCGGGTCGGCCGGCTCCGGCTGCATCTTCATCTGCAGGAACATGGTGAAGCCCATGATCAGCGGCCAGACGCCGAGCGCCAGGAAATGGCCGAACATCGGAACCGTCGTCGGGTCGATCGGAATCAGTCCGAAAAGATTGAAAATGTTGGTCGGGTCGGGCGCCGACAAATCCTTGATCCAGCCGAAGAAGGGCGCGTGGCGCATCTCGATGGTGATGAAGATCACCTTGTAGAGCGCGAAAAACACGGGGATCTGCACCAGCATCGGAAGGCAGCCGGCGACCGGATTGACGCCTTCCTTCTTCATCAGCTCCATCTGGGCTTGCTGCTGCTTCTGCGGATCGTTGGGAAACTGCTCCTTCAGCGCGGCGAGTTTCGGTTGGATGCAGCTTCATCTTCGCCATCGAGCGATAGCTCTGGTTGGCGAGCGGGAACAGCACGCGCCTTGACGATCACGGTGACGCAGAGGATCGCCAAGCCGAAATTGCCGACGATATCTGTAGATGAAATCGATCAGCATAATACAACGGCTTGGTGATGAAGTAGAACCAGCCCCAGTCGATCATCAGATCGAACTTCTTGATCCCCAGCGCCGCGCCGTAGTCGTCGATTGTCCGCGACTTCCTTGGCGCCGGCGAAAATATGGGTGGTGCTGCGACGCTGTCGCGCCGGGCGCGACGTCGAGCGCGGCGGCGACGAAATCGGTCTGATAGTCCGTCGCGCGGCTGCGCGCCGCTGGCGGAGAAGCGCGCGTCGATCTGTTCGGATGGCCGGCGCAATGATCGCGGAGGCCCAATATTTGTCGGTGAAGCCGAGCCAGCCGCCGGCGCCTTTCATCTGCTTGACCTTGTCGGTCTCTTTCTCGATCGCCGGCGTAGGTGACTTCCTGCACCGAGCTGTCGCCGATCACGCCGACGAAGCCTTCGTGCAGCACGGAATAGCCGCTGACCTTCGGCGTGCCGATGCGGCGGATCAGCGCGTAGGGGCGCAGCGATACCGCCGCGGTCCCCTTGTTCTCGACCTTGTCGGTGACGGCGAACATGTATTTGTCGTCGACCGCGATGTCGCGGGTGAAGATCAGTCCCTCGCCATTGTCCCAGGTCAGCGTGATCGGATGGCTCGGCGTCAGGTCGCCGCCGCTGGAGGTCCAGCGCGTCGTGCGGTTCGGCGTCTTGACGGCCTTGTCGGGGGTGACGAAGCCGGTCTCCGCCCAATAGGGCTCGGGCCGCCGTGGCGGGCGAGAACAGCACGACGTTCGGGCTCTTCGGGTCGATCGTCTCGCGGTAGGCCTTTCAGGAATACGTCGTCGATCTCGCCGCCGTCGAGATTGATCGAGCCGCCGATGCCGGGCGCGTCGATGGTCACGCGCGGGCTGGCGGCGAGCGCGTCCGGCGCGGGCAGGGCGGCGATCTGCCCCGGCGCGGCGCCGCCCGGGGCGGCGCCGTTGTTCCGCCGAGGGGTTCGCGGGCTCGCGTCCCGGTCGCGACCGGGGCGATCGGCGGCGTCGGCCGCGTCTTCTGCGGGAAGAGATAGCTCCAGCCGATCAGTACGATCGCGGAGAGCACGATCGCCAGGATGAGGTTGCGGGTATCCTCGGATTTCATGATCGTCCGTCTCGAGCGGGGCCGCCGCGTTTGTCGGCGTTGGCGCGCCGGATCGCGCCGGCGATCTCGGCGACGAGCGCGTCGAAGGGAATCGACAGCGCCTCGCGGCGCGCCACCAGCACGTAGTCATGGTCGGGCCTCGCGTCCAGCGGCGAAATGCGGCGCATGGCTTCGCGCAGCCGCCGGCGGATGCGATTGCGCACCGGGGAATTGCCGGTTTTCTTGGTGACGGTGAGCCCGAAGCGCGGCCCTGCCGGCGTCGCTCGGGCGCGAGCGTTGGCTTGCAGAGTGAAGCCGGGCGCGCCGACGCGCCGGCCCTTGCCGGCGCGCTGGAATTCGGCCCGCCGCTTCAGCCGCCCCCAGGGGCGGGGCGTTGGGCCCTCAGTCTCGTCCAAGGCATTCGCCGAGACGCGAGGTCCGAGATCAGGCCGAGAGCTTCTTGCGGCCGCGCGCGCGGCGGGCGTTCAGCACCTTGCGGCCGCCGACGGTGGCCATGCGGGCGCGAAAGCCGTGGCGGCGCTTGCGCACGAGTTTGCTCGGCTGATAGGTGCGCTTCACGGCGTCAAACTCCTGATCGCGTCGGCCGCGGCGACGCGAGGCGCGGGCCAAAAAAATTGCGGCGGAAAGGCCCGCCGCGTTGAGCGCGGCTTATAGGCGCGGGCGCGAAACGGGAAGTCAACACCATCGGAGCGTCGGCGTCCACGCCGACGTTATTGCGGCGCAACGTCGGCGTGGACGCCGACGCCGACGCTCCGATCACTCGTCGTCGTCGTCCTTTCAGGTCGTTGTGACCATCCGCGTTGGCCGCGTCGATCGCCGTACTGCCCAATGCTGAATTGACCGGCATGGCGTTTTTCTTCCGCTCTTCTTCAATCCGTTTCTTCAGATCCTCCGACGCGCGCTGCAACTGTTCAAACGACGGATCCGGCGTTGGCTGGTCACTTGGCATCGCTAGTCTCCTATTCGACTGGCTTGATCCCGGTCCCCGGGTGAGGCGGCAAGCCTTCCGCGTCATCGGACGTCAACGTTTTGCGGGGCGAGTTATCGTCGTTTGCGTTGGTCGGCTCGCCATGTTTTCCGGGCGGTAGACCGATGGCGGTGCTAAAACCTTCCCTGATCCGTTCGATCAAGCTCTCCTCGTGCTTGTTGTCCATTGAACCCTCGTATTAACAGTCACCTTTCGGATCAACGCTTTCGCGCGACGGTCCGTTCCGCGAGAGTTACGGCCGCCCGCCCTCCACCCGCCGCCGCATCGCCTCGTTGGCGCCCGCGGCGGCGAGCATGGCGAGCGCGGTGGCGAAGAACACGGCGCGCATGCCGAAGCGCGCCGCGACCCCCGCGCCCGCGAACGGGCCGGCGATCTGGCCGAAATATTGCGCCGATTGCGAGAACCCGAGGATCCGGCCCATCGCCGCGTCCGGCGCGCTGCGGCGGATCAGCGCCGTGATCGCCGGCAGCAGGCCGGCCAGCGCAAGCCCCATCAGAAAGCGCAGCGCCACGAACTGCCAGGGCGCCGCGACGAACGCCTGCGGGACCAGCAGCGCGCCCGCGGCGGCGAAGCGAGAGCGCCGACGACGCGCCAATGGCCGTGCCGATCGGCGCAGCCGCCCGATGGTCGGCGCCGCGAGCATCGCGGCGAAAGCGCCCGCCGACATCGCCGCGCCCGCGTACAGCACGACGTCGTCGCCGGGCTGCGGCGATCTCGCCGACGTAGAGCGTGACGATCGGCTCGATCGACATGTTGGCGACCAGCAGCAGCGAGGCCGAGACGAGCATCAGCGCGATCGGCCGCCAGTCCTTGACGAGGCGCGCCGAGCGGCGGCAGCCGGCCGTTCTCGCGCTGCGGGCGCAGGCTGCGGTCCTCGCGGATGACGAAGGTCGTCAGCAGGAACGCGACGAAGATCGCCGCGCCGGTCATGCAAGAACGTGTCGCGCAGGCCGATCAGCCGCGGCAGCACGCCGCCGATCAGCGGCCCGATCAGCGAGCCCGACAGCGAGCCGATCGAGAGCTTGCCGAGCGCCCAGGCCGAGCGGTCCTTCGGCGTCTGGCTCGCGACCAGGATGACGCAGCCCGAGGTGTAGCCGCCGAGAAAGCCGGCGAGCGCGCGCAGCGCGACCAGCTCGTAGACGTTGTGCGCCATGCCCATCGGCGGAGATGGCGATGGTCATGCCGAGGCAGGCGCGGATCAGCATCGGCTTGCGGCCATAGAGATCGGCGAGCCAGCCCCAGATCGGCGAGACCATCGCCGGCGGCGATGAACGAGGCGCTGAACGCCGCCGCCGACCAGAACACGATCGCCGTCTCGTCGGCGACGCCGAGATCGCGAACGTAGTTCGGCAGGAACGGCAGCAGGATCGTCATGCCCGCCATGTTGACGAACGAGCCGAACAGGCAGACGTAGAGGTTGCGTCGCCAATAGGGATTGACGCCGCTTTCGGGCGTCAAGGCTGGAACTCCGAGGGGTAGGCGCGGCGCTGTAGCCGCCGCAGCGGCGGCGCCGCAACGCGAGAGCCGACATGGACCCGTTCAATCTCGCGCGATTCCGCGACCGCGCAGAAGGCGTTTTCGAGCGGCCGCGCGCCGAGCTTACGCGCCGGCGCGCAAGCGCAGCCACTGGATGTGGTTCATGTTCCCGCAGATGCGCGGGCTCGGCGCGAGCGAGACGGCGCAGTTTCTACGGCATCGGCTCGCGCGCCGAGGCGCAGGCCTATCTTGCCGACGCCGAACTCGGGGCCGCGTCTGATCGAGCTGTTCGAGATCGTCGCTGGCAGCAGAGGGCCCGACGGCGCGGGAGATTTTCGGCTCGCCGGACGACCTGAAGCTGCGCTCCTGCGCGACGCTGTTCGCCTCGCTGCCCGGCGCTCCGCCGGTGTTTCACGCGCGTGCTCGAACGCTACTTCGGCGGCGCGCCTGACGCGCGGACGCTGGCGATTTTAGCTGAGGGCGGCGGAGAATGTCGGCGATAGACCGGCGGCTTCTGAAAAGTTAAGTTGACGCCGTAAATTCAAATCCTACGATTTAGTATCTCGATACGATGGGACGCGCAGCCATGCATTTTGCAACGATTGGATTCCTCCTCGTCGGGCCGCTGTTTTTCGCCACCGCCTGGCAAGCGGCACGGTTCGTAACGCCGATCAGCGCCTATCGCGCTTTGAAAAGTTCTCGGCTAAGCGGATGCGCCGAGGTAGGCGCAACTGGCCTCTAGGTCAGACGAGTTTGGGATGGTATGGAGCGGCAAGCCGGTTTAGCTCAGTTGGTAGAGCAACTGATTTGTAATCAGTAGGTCGCGGGTTCGATTCCTGCAACCGGCACCAACAAAAATCACGGTGTTATGTTCAGACGATATTTCAGCACCGGCTTCGAGCATCCTCTGCGCGCAGCTATCCTAGAAATGTTTCCGCGTGATCGTCTGGAGCCGCCCTCTTTTGAAACTGACGGCTCAATTGTCTTTGTATAGGCGAAAAACTTAAGTCTTCAAAAATCTTCTGCACGAAATACTTCTCGATATACCGCAAATCTACACAAACTACTGGCCACAACCATGCATTTGCGTTGCGCCGTGTATCAAGCGATGTTGCGTCAAACGAATCGTGCGGGGCGGAACTTGTGGCGAAGCCATTTTACGAAAAGCCAATTCTGAACTCCCCGTACTTCGCGCCGACCCGCCATCACGCCATCGACGACAAGGGACAGCCGCTCGACCATGAGCCCATTCTGGGACGGCGGCGGTCTCGCTATCTGACGCCGGTTCCCAGCGCTAAACGGCGGCATGCGGACGCCCCCGAACTGCCTTTGCACACGCAGGAAGGCGAGCCGGGGACGTACAACGAGAACGCCATCGTCAACGAGATACGCCGCCACGTCGGCGATTGGCGAGTTCTGACGAACCCCGCGGACTGGGGCGTGACGCCGACGACGCAGAAGTTGCTCCAGCACTGGCGACACAACAATTTCCAGGGGCCCATTCCGTTCTTCTGCCAGATCGAGGCCGTCGAGACGGCGATCTGGTTGAGCGAGGTCGCGCGCGGTCGCCGTCAGTACGCTGCGCATTTTCCGTCATCTTGAGGAGTCGAACCGCGACGCCAACCCCGAAATCTTCCGCATCGCGCTGAAGCTCGCCACGGGCGCCGGCAAGACGACCGTGATGGCGATGCTCATCGCCTGGCAGGCGGTCAACGCGGCCCGCTCGGCGGCGTCCAAGCTGTTCACAAGAGGCTTCCTCGTCGTCACGCCCGGGATCACCATCAAGGACCGGCTGCGCGTCCTGCTCCCGAGCGGCGAGGACAGCTACTACGCGTCGCGCGAACTGGTTCCGCCGGACATGATGATCGACCTGCAAAAGGCCAAGATCGTCATCACCAACTACCACGTCTTCCAGCGCCGCCGGGTGCTGGAGACCAACGCGATCGGCGAGCGCGTTTTGCAGGGACGGACGGGCCGCCGGTCGAGGCGCTGGAAACCGAGGGCGAGATGCTGCGCCGGGCCTGCGGCGAACTGCTGGCGCTGAAGAGCATCGTCGTTCTCAACGACGAGGCGCACCACTGCTACCGCGAGCGCGCGGGCGGACCGCAAGAGGAGGAGCCGCTCAAGGGCGACGATCTCGCCGAGGCGAAGACGAACAACGAGGCGGCGCGGCTCTGGATCTCCGGCATCGAAGCGCTGCAACGCAAGATCGGCGTGCGGACGGTCTACGATCTGTCGGCGACGCCGTTCTTCCTGCGCGGCTCGGGCTACGACGAGGGAACGCTGTTCCCCTGGGTCGTCTCGGATTTCAGCCTCGTCGACGCCATCGAGTGCGGCATCGTCAAGCTGCCCCGCGTGCCGGTGTCGGACAACACGGTCAAGAACGACACGCCGGTTTTCCGCAACCTGTGGGATCATATCGGCAAGTCCATGCCGAAGAAGGGCGCCGTCAAGTCCGGCGACCTGGATCCGACCGAGCTCAATCGCCATTCTCGAAAACGCCCTCGAAACGCTCTACAAGCACTACAAGCAAGAATTCGAGGAATGGAAACGCGCCGGCATCAAGACGCCGCCGGTCTTCATCGTCGTCTGCAACAACACCGCGACGTCGAAGCTGATCTATGAATGGATCTCCGGCTGGGAGCGAGAGGTCGAGGGCGAGCGGCGCTTCGTCAAGAACGGGCGGCTGGAGCTGTTCCGCAACTACGACGACCAACGGCAATCCGCCTGCCGCGCATGAACACGCTGCTGATCGACAGCGATCCAACTCGAATCCGGCGAGGCGCTCGACGCGAATTTCCGCGCCGCCGCGGAGGTGGAGATCGAGCGGTTCAAGCGCGAGAAGGCGGAGCGCGAGGGCGCGGAGGCCGGCGCCTTCACCGATTCTGACCTGCTGCGCGAGGTCATGAACACGGTCGGGCGCGAGGGCCGCCTCGGCGAGCAGATCCGCTGCGTCGTCTCCGTCTCCATGCTGACGGAGGGCTGGGACGCCAACACCGTGACCCATGTGCTCGGCGTGCGCGCTTTCGGCACCCAACTCCTCTGCGAGCAGGTGATCGGGCGCGGCCTGCGCCGGCAGTCCTACGACCTCGGCGAGGACACGGACCTCGACGGCAACCCTGTCTTCGAGACCGAATACGCCGACATCCTCGGCATCCCCTTCGACTTCGCCACCGAGCCGCAGAAAATCGTCAAGACGACGCCGAAGCCGGTCACGCGCGTCCAGGCCCTGCGCGAGCGGGCGACGCTGTCGATGCGATTCCCCCGCGTCGCCGGCTATCGCACGGAACTGCCGGACGACCGGCTGACGGCGACCTTCAACGAGGATTCCAAATTCACGCTGACGCCGAACGATGTCGGCCCAGGCATGACGCGACTAGAAGGCATCGTCGGCGAAGGCGTCGATCTCGGCGCCCTCGACGAAATGCGCCCCGCCGCCGTCGGGCTACATCTGACAAAGCGGCTCATCGAGCGCTACCTCGCCAAGCCCGGCGAGGACCCGCCCTATCACCTCACCTACAAGGTGCAGCCGCTCGTCCGCGCCTGGCTCCGGGACTGTTTCGCCACGACGGGCGGCGCCACGGCGGGCATGCTGACTTACGCCATGATCGCCGACATCGCGGCGGAGAAAATCTACCAGGCGATGGTCCACACCGCCGGCGCCGCCGGCGAGCCGGTCGTGCGTGCGCTGCTCGACCCCTACAACCCCGCCGGGCGTCACCGATCACGTCCTGTTCCTCACAACCAAGACGAAGCTATGGGCGACGGCTTCCGACAAGTCCCATGTCAACTACGTCGTCGGCGACAGCGATTGGGAGATGGAGTTCGCGCGCGTCGTTGAGGGGCATCCCTCGACGCTGGCTTATGTGAAGAACCAGGGCCTCGGCTTCGAGGTCCCCTACCGCTACGGCTCGGAGAGCCGCCGCTATCTGCCCGATTTCCTGGTCCGCCTCGACGACGGTCACGGCCCCGACGATCCGCTGAACCTCGTCCTCGAAATCAAGGGTTTTCGCGGGACTGGACGCGGAGATCAAGGCGAGCACGATGAAGGCTTTGTGGGTTCCCGGCGTGAACCGGCTGGGAGAGCACGGTCGCTGGGCGTTCGCGGAATTGCGCGACGCATTCGAGATAGAACGACAATACGCTGAGCTAGTGGCCCCCCTCTCCCTCCGGGAGAGGGGCCGGGGGTGAGGGGGCTTGCCGTCATGACATCAACGCGCGACTTCGCGCGGCGCTTGCGCCAACAACCAACCAAGGCCGAAGAGATCCTCTGGCGCGCCTTGCGCGGCCGGCGCTTCGAGAGCGCGAAATTCCGTCGTCAGGTCCCCTTCGGCCGCTACGTCGCGGATTTCTACTGCCACGCCGCCAAGCTCATCGTCGAACTCGACGGCGCGCAGCATGAATGGTTCATCAACTACGACGCCGCCCGCGAAGCCGACATCGAAGCTTTCGCGCATGTCCGCATGATTCGTTTCCGCAACGAAGAGGTTCTGGGCGATCTCGACGCCGTACTGGCGCGGATCAAGAGCGAACTCAAACTCGCCGGCGGAGCGCTCCCCTCTCCCTCTGGGAGAGGGGCCGGGGGTGAGGGGTCCGCCCCGCGGCTGAAGACCCCTCACCCCTGCCCCTCTCCCGAAGGGAGAGGGGTTCCCCGCGCCCTTCCCCCCTCTCCCTTTGGGAGAGGGGTCGGGGGTGAGGGGTCCGCCCCGCGCCTGAAGGCCCCTCACCCCTGCCCCTCTCCCGAAGGGAGAGGGGTTCCCACGATCAAGGATCGTTGATGCCCCGCACGCCCAAGCCCTCCGAGAAGACCGTCGCCACGCTGCGCCACGGCGACAAGCGGCTCAACAATCCGACCGCCGAACTCGCGTCGCTGTTCGAGCAGCAGGCGGAGATGCTGGGCGACGAGCGAGACATGCGGATCGCGCGCGACAGGCCGCTCGCGGAAGGCGAGACGCGCCCGCGCGACGCCGACAGCGATCCGCAGATCGTCTGGTCGAACGCCAAGGTGCGGCTGACGCAGGCGCAGTTGAAGGCGCTCGCGCGCGGCGAGGAGATCGACTTATCTGAAGCGCAACTGACCTGGCGGGGCAAGGACGCGCAGGATTGGTCGGATTTGGTGGTGAACGCGCCGCCGCTCTACATCCAGGAGAAAATCCACCCCAAGGCGATCATCGACGATCTCAAGCGGCCGCGCACGCGCGAAGTCCGACACGCCCGATCTGTTCGCCGATTTCAACGGGCTCGACGACCCCGAGGCGGCGACGGAATTTTATCAGCACGCCAAGCACTGGCAGAACCGCATGATCCTGGGCGACTCGCTTCAGGTGATGGCGAGCCTCGCCGAGCGCGAGGCTTTGCGCGGCAAGGTGCAGTGCATCTATTTCGACCCGCCCTACGGGATCAAGTTCAACTCGAACTGGCAGGTCTCGACGCTGTCGCGCGACGTGAAGGACGGCAAGGGATGCGGCGAGGAGAGGTGTACGTCGCGAGCGCGGAAGGACGAATGCGTTCTGCGATACTTGGGAGGCGACGGCATGCATTCTGACGGAGACGTAATCTTGAGGGAAGCCGGCTCGCAGCGTCGTGCGCGAGAGGCTGACGGAGAGCGGAGTCGGATCTTCAGTGCAGATCGGTCGGCGAGAATGTGCATCGGCGGGCTACGGATAGGTGTTGGTAAGGAGCAATCCATAACTAAATTACGGCTGCGCATGAGAAGACTACGGGCAAAACAAGCGCTATCGCCCTCCTGCAGGAGTATGGCTCTGTACGCAGTAGATATTCGGAATACGATTCGGAGCGAATATCTCATAAGAAGAATTGAGAGTTGGCTCACGGATCTGGTGCGAGTTACGATCAAACAACGAAGATGCACGACTTTTCAACATTACAAAGCCTTACCGATACCAATCGACCGTCGGGCTCAAATACCGGTTCAGCAAAGGTTGTGTTACGGCGCCTAGCGTGCGGAGACGGGAGATGGTTTTCTAAACGACTCAAGCAGGCAGGATCCAACCGGAAATATGCTCCGCTACGTGCAGGTACGTGAAAATTTTCCGCTATCAGTGAAACTATGGCCGAAGGCCGGTAGCGCGGCGTAAAATTTATGCGTTCGCGACTGACGCCTGACGAGCGCATGCCGTCATGGCGTATCCGATCTCGGGGGACCTGTCTCGACCGCCTACGGTTCCGGACACATGGCTACAGCAGAGAACATGGGACCTCCGATCCTTAGACGTCGCGTCGCACTAGCGCCCGCACCCGGCTGATGAGCGGACGATCATTTATCCGCTTCCCAGCCGCATCGCCGTGCGCAAGAGGAAATGTGCACGCAATGTTTTGCACTGAGGGTCCGGCGCACAACTGATCGCGATGGCAACGGCTTCGCCATGGCTGAGCACCCGCGTCCCGCTAAAGTCCGTCTCCAACAATCGGGAACGACGTCATCTACGCCAGTACAAGCGAGCTGGCAAGCCAAGCTGGAGCCGCCGCCGCCCGCACTTTCTGGGAACATGGCCAACCCTCGCGACCTTGATGTCTGGATTGGACACAGGGAGGCGTACAGCAAGGCGGGCTCGATCAAACAGGTACCGCCACGCTCCACGCCGCCTGGTGGGATCGCGCATCGCACGACAAAGGAGATCGACGCCTCCATCGCCCGCGCCGCCGACGTCGAGCTGCTCTACGACCGTCCTTATGAGGACAAAACAAAGGTCCGCGTCGCCGGCCCCTTCACCGTCGAGAGCCTGTCGCCGCATCGCGTCGTCACCAGCCGCGACGACAGTCTCGGCGAAGACCTCGGCCTGATCGAGGGCAAGCATCAGCCGGCCCAAGAATGTGCCGGAGCCCGATTTCGCCGCGATGGTGCTCGAAAACCTGAAAACCTCGGGCGTGCACCAGCAGGCCAAGGCCGACACGATCCGCCTGACTTCGCTGGAGCCGTGGCCGGGCAACTATGTCGCGGCGGTCGCGACCTACAACGACGGCGCCGGCGTCGAGCGCCGCGCCGGCGTGCTGATCGGCCCGGAATTCGGCACCCTGTCGCGATCGCAGATCACGGCCGCCGCGCGCGAGGCCTCGGAAGCGCGCTTCGACGCGCTCATCGCCTGCGCCTTCGCCTTCGACGCCCATGCCTCCGACCTGACGAAGCTCGGGCCGCTGGCGATCCTGAAAGCGCGCATGAACCCCGACCTCCAGATGGCCGCGGACCTCAAGAACACCGGCAAGGGCAACCTGTTCGTCGTTTTCGGCGAGCCCGATGTCGAACTGCTGCGCACCAAGGACGGCCAGATTCAAGTCAAGGTCCACGGCGTCGACGTCTTCGACCCCTCCACCGGCGCGATCCGCTCCGACGGCGTCGACGGCATCGCCTGTTGGTTCATCGACACCGACTACAACGACGAAAGCTTCTTCGTCCGCCACGCCTATTTCCTCGGAAGCGCCAAGAGCGGCGGCAGCGACCCCTACAAGAGCCTGAAGACGGCGCTCAGGGCGGAGATCGACGAGGAAGCCTGGGCGACGCTCTACTCCGACGTGTCCCGCCCGTTCCCAAGGCCCGCGTCAGGGCGGATCGCGGTGAAGGTGATCAATCACTTCGGGGACGAGGTGTTGAAGGTGTTTGGGGTGTGAGAGCCGGACGTGCGCCTTCCCCCTCTCCCTTTGGGAATAGGGGCCAGGGGTGAGGGGACTTTCCGCCAAGGCCACGCGCCCTCCCTCACCCCTCTCCCTTTGGGAGAGGGGTTCTTGCGACTTGGGGATCGCGCCATGACCTTCCTCATCGCCGCCACCTTCACCGACGCGCTCGCGAAGCTTTCCCCACCCGAGCAGAAGGCGGCGAAGACCTCCGTCTATGATTTGCAGACCAACCCGCAGCATCCGGGCTTGCAAATGCATCGGATCGACACCTCGCGCGATCCGAACTTCTGGTCGGCGCGCGTCAACGCCGATCTGCGCTTCATCGTCCATAAGGCGGCCGACAGCGTCGCGCTCGTCTATGTCGCCCACCACGACGCCGCCTATCGCTGGGCGGAGCGGCGGCGCATCGAGGAACATCCGACCACTGGAGCGATTCAGATCGTCGAGGTTCGCGAGCGCGTCGTCGAAATCGCCGCGCCAGCGCAGGGCGAGATTTTTCCGCCTCGCGGCGAGCCCGTGAAGCCTCGACTGTTTGCAGGCCTCGACCACGACGCTCTGCTTTCGGTCGGCGTCCCGGAGGACTGGATCGGCGACGTCGTGGCCGCCGACGAGGACGGCTTCTTCCACATCGCCACGCATCTGCCGGCGGAGGCGAGCGAGGCGTTGCTGGAATTCGCGGCGACCGGTGTGCTCAAGCCCGCCGCGCCGCCTGTCCCCGATCCCATTCAGCATCCCGACAGCCAGCGGCGCTTCCGGGTCATGGACGACGTCGAAGAACTGCGGGCGGCGCTCGACGCGCCGTTCGAGAAATGGATCGTGTTCCTGCACCCGGCCCAGCGCGGCCTCGTCGAGCGCGACTGGACGGGGCCGGCGCGCGTGGTCGGCTCCGCGGGGACGGGCAAGACGGTTGTCGCGCTGCATCGGGCCGTGCGGTTGCTGACGCGCGACCCCAATGCGCGCGTGCTGCTGACGACCTTCTCGACGCCGTTGGCCGAGGCGCTGGCGGACAAGCTCAAGCTCATGACCGCTGAGCGGCCCGGCGTGTTCGAGCGCGCGAGCATCGCCTCGTTCGACGCCGCCGCGCGCGATCTCGTCACACTCGCGACGGGGCGCGCGCCCTATGTCGTTGATGTCAGACTGGTTAGGCAGATCGTGACAGGCGTGGCCGGGCGGCTTGGCGTGAGCGAATTCTCCCCGCAGTTCCTGGTCTCCGAATGGGAGCACGTCGTCGACGCCTGGCGTCTGACGAGCCTCGAGGATTACGCCGCTGTGCCGCGCATGGGTCGCAAGAACCGCCTCGGAAGCCGTCAGCGGGAACGGCTCTGGCAGGTTTTCGGCGCCGTGATCGCCGAGATGAAGGCGAAGGGGCTGCACACCCGTGCGAGCCTGTTCGCCGAAGCCGCGTCGGCCTATCCGGGGCGGGCAAAGCCGTTCGAGCACATCGTCGTCGACGAAGCGCAGGATCTCGGCGTGCCGGAACTGCGGTTTCTCGCCGGTATCGCCCCGGATCGCTCCGACGCGCTGTTCTTCACCGGCGACATCGGCCAACGCATTTTCCAGCAGCCGTTCTCCTGGAAGGGCCTCGGCGTGGACGTCCGCGGACGCTCGGCGACCCTGAAGGTCAATTACAGGACGTCCCATCAGATCAGGCTCGCCGCCGATCGTCTCCTGCCGCACTCTGTGCGGGACGCAGACGGATTCGAAGACGAACGAAACGGGACGATTTCGGTGTTTGAGGGACCTGCTCCCGAGGTCTATCTGGCGCCCGATAGGGACGCCGAGCGTACGGCGGCGGCGGGGTTCCTCACGCGTGTTCTGGCCGAAGGGGTCCATCCCGCGGAGATCGGTATATTCGTGCGTTCGGAAGATGAATTGCCGCGCGCAGTTGCGGCCGCAGATGCGGCGGGCCTTTCCGTACGCACAACTGCCGAGCGGGCGCGCGATGACGCTGCGCTCGTGGGCACGATGCATTTAGCGAAGGGGCTCGAATTCCGTGCAGTGGTCGTTATAGCCTGCGATGAGGGCGTCATCCCGTCTGCGGCGCGCGTCGCCGATGTAGCCGACGAGTTTGAGTTGGACGAAGTGATGGCGACGGAGCGCCAACTGCTCTACGTGGCGATCACCAGAGCGCGCGACCGCGCGTTCATTTCGAGCGTTTCGCCAGGGTCAGAGTTCTTGGAGGATCTGAGCGGTCCGACCAGCTCATCTATCCGCTGATGCCCCGCATCGTGGAGACGACGAACTCGGGCGACATCGGCTCTGCTAAGGCGATCAAATCAGAACTCCGTCTGCCTATATGACGGTTTGCAACACTCCGGTGCAATAAAAACTTGCGATTACCATCATTGTGAGACGGCGTGCGCTTCGCCGAGAAACGAGCGGATTGGATTATTTGTAATCGGTAGGTTCTAGGGTTCCAACCGGCGCCAGTTAAATCAATAGTTTGCATTCATCAGGCGGGACGAAGGGGTGGGGCGCCCCTGGAAATCAACCGACCTGTGTTTGCACCGTGCCCCTTACTCGGCCGGCGACGTCTCCAGCGCGCGGTCCCGCAGGGTCACTGCGCCGATGGCAAACGCACCGACCGCAGTCAGAGCGATCGTCGCCACCATCGGCAGCGAAGTGCCGTCGAAGAACAGTCCGGCGATCGCGATCATCACGCCGCCGCTGACCATCTGCAAGGTGCCGCCGAGCGCTGCCGCCAGGCCCGCGATCGGCCCGTGCTCCTCCAGGGACAGCACCATCGTCGACGGGATGACCAGGCCCAGGAACGCGAACGACGCGAACAACATCGGGATCAGGACACTGAGGCTGTCGAAGCCGGCGAGCGTCAGCGCCAGCAGCAGCACGGCGAAGCTGGCGTAGGCGGTCAGCGGCCGCCATCACCACCCGCGCCAGTCCGAAGCGGCCGCCGAGCAGCCCGGCGAATTGCGAGGCGCCGATGAAGCCGATGGCGTTGACCGAGAACGCCAGGCTGTATTGCGTCGGCGTCAGGCCGTAATGGCCGATGTAGACGAAGGACGACGTCGCCAGGAAGACGAAGAAGCTCGCCATGCCGAGGCCGCCAATGTAGACGAGCCCGAGAAAGCGCCAGTCGCCCAGCAGTTCGCCGAAGCTGCGCAGGATGGCGCGCACGCCTCCGCCGACGCGCGCTTCGGCGGGCCGCGTCTCCGGCAGCATCACGGCCACCAGGGCGAAGGCGATCGCGGCGGCGATGGTCACCGCGACGAACACCGCGCGCCAGCCGAACGGTACGATGAGCGCGCTGCCGGTCAGCGGCGCCAGGATCGGCGAGACCGAGAAGACCAGCATCACCAGCGCCATCAGCCTCGTCGCCTCGACGCCGGTGTGCAGGTCGCGCACGATCGCGCGCGGGATCACGCCCATCGCGGCCGCGCCCGCGCCCTGCACGACGCGGAACGCGATCAGCCAGCCGACATCGGGCGCCAGCGCGCAGCCGATCGCGCCGGCGATGAACAGCGCCAACCCCGCGTAGAGCGGGGGTTTGCGGCCATAGCGGTCGGACAGGGGGCCGTAAGCGATCTGGCACAGGCCGAACGAGATGAAAAACATCGTCAGCGTCAGCTGCGTGGCGCTGGTCGAGGTCTTCAGGTCGGCGGCGATCGCCGGCATCGCCGGCAGGTACATGTCGATGGCGAAGGGGCCGACCGCGGACAAAAGCCCAAGCACGATCGCGTTGCGGACAAAGGATGACACGAGAATCTTTCTCTAACGGCCGGACGGACCGCCTTCCCTACGAAGGCGGCGAATCCTCCCCTGCTGTCCCAGGCGCCCCTTGCGACTGTGCGTCTTGTCAGCGCGAAAACGCCTCGCTTGCTCGTTCGGTAGCGCAGGCGTGCGACAGCAGATCGGCCTAGCATAGACGGTAAGGCCGCCGCGCCGCAACACGCGATTCCGCAGCAGCGGCAAAACCGATATCGGCATAGGGGTGAAAGGCGTGACGCCCAACTATCACGCGTACGCCCATCGCCGCGAACGTGCCGAGCACCTGCGCGAATGTGCTAGTGGTCTCCGGCGACATCATCCTCGTCGCGGATGACGATGGAGTCGTCGTCGCGCCGATCGCGCTTGCGGCGATCGTACGACGTGTTTAGCGCGGAAGGGTGAGGCGGAATATCGCGAATGGCGCAGAATCGTCGATTGACATCATTCAGTCTGAAAAGCGTCCGGGAGCGTCTCGCCCCTCGCGGAATCTTGCGTGTAGCGATCAATCTGTCCAACACCTTGCTGGTTTCCGGCCGTGATGCCTCAGGCGAGCCGACGGGATCTCGCGCCCAGCGTCGCGCGCGCCGTCGCGGCGCAGTTGGAGGTTCCCGTTCGGTTGATCCCTTTCACGACTCCCGGGGAGATTGCTGACAAACGAAGCCTCGATGTTTGGGACGTTGCGCTCATCGGCGCCGAACATGCGCGAGAAGGCGAAATCGCCTTCTCGCCGCCCTATGCGCTGATTGAGGCGACCTATCTGGTTCAGGGGTCGCAGTTCAAAGGTGTCGAGCAAGTCGACGCAAAGGGCGTTCGCATTGCCGCGCCTGCGCGAACCGCCTACGGTCTTTGGTTGGAGCGAAATCTTGTCGACGCAACGCTCGTGCTTGCGGACGGCCTTGCCGCCGCGCGTGATCTGTTCGCTAAACGGGAGGTCGACGCGCTCGCCGGACTTCGTCCTTGGCTGCTCGCCGACAGCCACAGCTTAGCCGGCGCCGCCGTGCTTCCCGGGCGTTTCACGGCCATTGCGCAGGCGATCGGTTATGTTGCGATTGATCCCGAGGTCGCGAGTTTTCTCGCCGATTTCGTCGAGGACGCCAAGCAGTCCGGCCTCATCTCGCGGCTGATGGCGGAGTTGGGCGTGAGCGGCGTCACCGTGGCGCCGCCGACGTAGGGTTGATGGCGTTCAACTCGCGAGAAAATCGCGCACGAGCGGACAGAACGCCTCCGCGCTGTCGACCTGCGGCGAATGCCCCGCGTCGGCGATTTCAATCGCGCGACAATCGGGGATGCCCGCCACCAATTCGGCGACATGCGCCGGCGTCCTCGCCGCGTCCAGCTCGCCACGGATCACCAGCGTCGGCGCCGTGATCTTCGACAGTACAGGCCGCAGATCGAAATCGAAGGCCGCGTTCAGCACGCCGCCCATGAACGCTTTGTTTGCTGACATGACCGCGTCAACGAAAATCTCGAACTCCAGGGGATCGTCCGGCCGCCGAGCGATCAGCGCCGAAACCATCCGTGCGGTGAAGGCGCGGTTCGGCGGCCCGGACATCCATTCGTCCATGGCGCTGCGCCAGGCCGGTTGAACGCCGACGATCCGCGCGCCGGTGCCGACGAGGATCAGCTTGGAAACGCGAGGCCCGAGCCGCGAAGCCAGCTCTTGCGCGGCGATGCCGCCCATCGAGTTGCCCATCAGGCTGAACGACGCAAGCCCCTCCGCGTCAGCGAAAGCCTCAACCGCGCGAGACACACCGGCCGGGCTGGCGAAAGTCTCCCAACCGGGCCGGGCGCCGAGCGAATAAAGATCGAGCGCGTAGGTCTCGTAGTCCGGCAACGCGGCGACCGTCCGATCCCAGAAACGAAGGCATCCGTACCAGGGATGCAGCATCACCAGCGGATCGCGGCGGTGAGCGCCGGCCGCTTCGCGGTGTTCAAAGACGAGTTCGGCGGCGCCTATCGCGACGCTCTTCTGTTGGACACCAGCAGGCTTGTTCATGGTCGCTCCGGGGATCGCGAGTGAATGAATTGGCCAAGGCCGCTCGGACCGGTCCACTGACCGTCTTCGACCAGCACATTGCCGCGCAGCATCGTCATGGTGGGAACGCCCTCGAACTCCCAACCGTCCCAGATGCTGTAGTCGCAGTTGGAGTGCAGATCAGCCTGCGCGATCTTCTGTTTGCGGTTAGGGTCAATCAAGACGATATCGGCGTCGCTGCCGATCGCGATCGCTCCCTTGCGTGGGAACAACCCAAATATCTTGGCGACGGAGGTCGAGGAGATATCGACGAAGCGGTTGACGTCGATGCGGCCCTTCTTCACGCCCTCCGAGAACAGAAAACCCATCCGCGTCTCGATGCCATTGTGGCCGCCGAGCGCGTTATCAACCGTCGTGCCGGAAATCTTGCTGGCGAAGGGAATGGTGAAGTCGTCGGAGCTCGCCACATCGAGAACGCCGGATTTCAAGCCCTCCCAAAGCGCCTCGCGGTCCTTGGGCGACTTCAGCGCGGGATAGTTGTGATAGATCATGCCATTCGGCTTCGCATAATCCTGGTCGCTGAAAGCCAGATAGTTGTGCAGCGACTCGCCGTAGACGGCCTGGCGCTTGCCCTGCGCCTCGGCGATCGCCTCGACGCCTTCGGTGCTCGACACATGCACGATGTAGAGCGGCGACTCGGTGCGTTTGGCGAGCAGCAGCATGCGGCTGATCGCGGCTTCCTCGCAGATGTTGGGCCTCGCCTCGCGAATGTTCTTCGCCGCCTGCCGGCCCTCGCGATAGAGCTTGTGCACGCAGTGCTCGACCAGACAATCATCCTCGCAATGCACCATGGCGATGCCGCCATGTTTGGCGGTCTGCTGCATGACGCCCCAGATGCGGCCGTCATCGGTGAAGCTCGAGCCCACGGGACCACTGGAAAAGGTGGTGAACATCTTGAATGAGGAGACGCCGCCGGAGATCGCCTCGGGGATTTCGTCCATCACCTCCAGCGTCGCCTTGCCGGTGATCATCGCGTGCAGCGCGTAGTCGATGTCGGGCTTGTCGTTCTTGATTTCGACCTGCTTGGCCTCAATCGAGCGCACCAGGCTCTGCTCGCCGGCCTGCAGCGCGAAATCGATGAAGGTCGTCGTGCCGCCATAGGCGGCGGCGCGGCCCCCAAAAGTCGCGGATTGCGCGCGCATCACCGGGCTCATCGCGACATTGAAATGGACATGCGCGTCGATGCCGCCGGGGATCACATATTTGCCCTGCGCGTCGATCGTCCGCGTCGCCTGGAGATCAACCGAATTTGGATCGGCGAAGGCGACGATGCGGCCGTCCTTGACGCCGACGTCGAACCTCTGCGTGCTTTCCGGCGAGACGACGTTGCCGCCGCGTATGAGCACATCGAGCATGTCTGGCTCCTCCTTCAGCTGTGTTTTACTGGGTGCGCGATCGCGCGGCGGCGTAGAGCGCGACCGCGGCGATGATGACTAAGCCCTGGATCACCATCTGCCAAATCGCGGGAACATTGATCAGCGCCATGCCATTCAGCAGCACGCCAATGAAGATCGAGCCGAGTGCCCCCACCAGCACACTGCCGGCGCCGCCGGTCAACGCAACGCCGCCAACCACCGCGGCGGCGATCGTGTCGAGCTCATATCCCGTTCCCAGATAGGGAACCGCGATGCCGGTTTGCGATACCACGATGACGCCGGCGAGCGCCGCACAGGCGCCGGAAATCGCGTAGGTCGCCAACCGAATTCGCGCAATCGGCAGCGAGGAGAGATAAGAGGCTCGCAGATTGCCGCCGATGGCGTGGATCGAACGACCAAATACGGTGCGTCGCTCGACGACATAGAGCACGACGAACAGGATGAGAAATATCACGACGGAGTTCGGAATCCCACCGATATAGCCGCGGCCGAGCGCGAAGAAGGGCGAGCCGTCCGGGACATCGACGTTATATTGGTTGGAGAGGATGTAGACCAGACCGCGCCCGACGTTCAGCGTCGCCAAGCGTCGTGATGAAAGCGTCGATGCCGAGGCCGGTGATGATGGCGCCGTTGAGCAGACCCATCAACAGGCCGGCGAACATGCCGGCCGCTGACGGCGAATAGTGGGCTCGCATGCGGCATGCGCATCACCATCGCGGCGACCATGCCGCCGAGGCCGAGCACGGAGCCCACCGAAACGTCGACCCCGCCGCCGAGGATCACCAGCGTCTCGCCGAGCGCCATGACGCCGATCGTCGAGGTTTGCTGCAGGATATTGACGCCGTTGGGGATGGTGAGAAAATTTGGGGAAAGCGCGGTGAAGACGAGGATCAGGATCAGCAACGCGACGTAGAAACCGTAGCGCGCGAAAAACACCACCGGCGTCATGCGGCTGCGTTGCAGGCGAGCGCCGGAGGATATCGCGCTCATCGTCATCCTCGGGTCGCGGCGTCGAGGAGCACTTCCTCGGTGGCTTGGTTGCGCGGCGTCTCCATGACGATCCGCCCCTCGCGCATCACGACGATGCGATCGCTGATGCGCAGCACCTCGGGCAGATAGGAGGATACGACGACGACGGCAGCGCCCTGGCGCGCCAGCTGATCAATCACGCGATAGATCTCTTCGCGCGCGCCGACATCGACGCCGTGCGTCGGTTCATCGATCAACAACAATTTTGGCTGCCGCGCCAGCCACTTTCCCAGCACGACCTTCTGTTGGTTGCCGCCGCTGAGCCGGCTGACTTGCCAGCCCGGCGTCGGCGGCTCGATCTTCAGATCCTGGATTTGCGCGGACGCCAGCGCCGTCTCGCGGCCGCGGTCCAACCAAACGCGGAAATTCGACACGACGTCTAGGTTGGGCAGCGCGAGGTTGCGGCTGGTCGAAAAGCCGGGGACGAGGCCTTCGAGCTTGCGATCCTCAGGGATCAGGCCCACGTCGGCGGCTGCGGCGTCGATCGGCGACCGCGGCGCGTAAGGCTTGCCGTAGAGCGTCATGGCGCCGCCGTCGATGCGGTCGGCGCCGAAGATGGCGCGCAGCAACTCGCTGCGGCCGGAGCCGACAAGGCCGGCGACGCCAACGATCTCACCGGCGCGGACGGTGAGATTGACGCCGTCGAGGATCGAGCCGCGGCGGAGGTCGCGAACAGTCAAGACCTCCGCGCCGCCTTGATTGATCTCCGGGCGCGCTTGCTCGTCGATGTCGCGCCCGATCATCATGCGGATCAATTTGGCGCGCGTGACTTCCGCGACCGGCAGCATGCCGACGAATTGGCCGTCGCGCAGCACCGTCACGCGATTGGCGATCTCGAAGATCTCTTCCAGATCATGCGAGATATAGATGACGCCCGCGCCGCGCTGCTTGAGGCCGCGGATGATCGCGAACAGCCGCTCGGTTTCCTGGCGCGTCAGCGTCGCGGTCGGCTCATCCATGATGACGACGCGCGCGTTGAACACCAGCGCCCGGGCGATGTCGACGACCTGCTGCACGGAAGGACCGAGGTCGCGGACGGGCGTGTCGAGCGGCGCCGGGGCGCCGAGTTGGTCCCATATCTGCTCCGCCTTGGCGCGCAGCGCCGCACGATCTATGACGCCGGGCAGATATTTGGTCGGCTCGTGGCCGAGCATGATGTTTTGCGCCACCGTCAGCTCGGGAACGACGGCGCGCTCCTGGTAGATCACCGCGACGCCGAGATCCTGGCCACGCCCGGCGCTGTCGATCGTCTCGGTCTTGCCGTCGATGCGGATTTCGCCGGCGTCGGGCTTCAGCACGCCCGAGAACATCTTGATCAGCGTGCTCTTGCCGGCGCCGTTCTCGCCGACGATGGCGTGCGCCTCGCCCGGGCGGACGTCGAAATTGACGCCATCGACCGCGCGGATCTCGACGAACATCTTGCTGAGCCCAACCGCCTCCAGCGCCGGCGGCGCTTCCCGCCCACGTCGGCGCCGCCTCGGGCGGGGCTTCCGCGGGCGCGCGGGCTTGTCCGGACATATGAGCGCCTAAACGCCGCGAGGATTGGGCGCCGCGCTGGCCGAGCACATCGAACACGACGGCGATCAGGATGACGATGCCGCGTGTCAACGACTGGTAGTTGGAGGGAACACCAATTAACGTCTGGCCCTTGGCGAGCACGGTGATCAGCGCCGCGCCGATCAGCGTGCCGAGCATGGTCCCGCGGCCGCCGAACAGGCTGGCGCCGCCGATGATGACGGCGGCGATCACATCGAATTCCTCGCCCAGCCCCGCCTGCGGCGCGCCTGTCTGCAACCGCGAGGCGAGCAGCACTCCAGCCAGTCCCGAACACAGGCCGCCAATCGCGTAGGAAATGATCTGTACGCGTCCGACGCGGATGCGCGTCAGCCGGGCCGCGAGTTCGCTGCCGCCGACTGCGTAGAGATGCAGGCCGAAGCGCGTGCGATTGAGTACGAAAGCCGCGATCAGCAGCAGAGCGACAAAGATCAGAAACGAGACCGGCGCGCCATACACGTCGCCCTGGCCGAGAAAAAGGAAATTGTCGTCCTGAATCAGACCGCCTTGCAGATCCTTGACATCGGAGCGGTAGAGCGACAGCCCGACGCCGCGGATCATATAAAGCGTAGCCAGCGTGACGATGAAAGCGGAGATGCGCAATCGCGTGATCAACAACCCGTTTACCAGCCCGGCGACCACGCCGACCGCGACCGCGATTGGAACGGCGAGCGCCGCGTTCATGTCGCCGAGGCGGATCATGTCGTCGACCGCGATGCCGCCAATCAACAACACCGAGCCGACGGAGAGATCGATGCCGCCGCCGATCAGCACAAAGGTCTCGCCGATGGCGATGATGCCGAGGATCGAGAGATCGGCGAGCGTTTCGGTCAGATTGTAGAGCGTGCCGAAGCCCGGCGCCGTGGTCCAGAACAGCGCGATCAGCGCGATCAGCGCGAGCATCAAGCCCTTGCGTGCGCGCCTGCGCGAGCGCGCGGCGAAACCGCCCCCGCCAATACAGCGAGGGCGCGCCGGGTGTGACCGACATCTGCGCCTCGACCACCGCCCGAGTCTCCTGATCAGGCGGCGGGCCAGGCCACCGAATCGATGTTGGCGCTGGTGACGTTATAAGGCGGCAGATTGACCTTGCCCGCGGCGGCGCCGCCCTTCATGCCGGCCGTCATCATCCAGCAGCCGATGAACATCACGGTATCCGGAACCGCGTTGGCGGCGATCGCCGAGACGCCATCGACGAGGCCCGACTTGATGCCCTTGAACATGTCGAGTTCGCCGTCCGCGCCCCAAAAGCGTATGCCCTGTCGGCGGTTCGCCTCGACGGCGGCCTGGGCCGCGCCGATCGCCATCTCGTCGTTGATTCCGAACACGCCGTCGATCTGCGGCTGTCCTTGCAGGATTGTCTGGAACACGTCATGTCCCTTCTTGCGGTCGAAGGCCGCGCTTTGGCTGGCGATGATCGACATGCCCGGATGTTTCTTCAGTTCCTCGGTGAAGCCGGCGAGGCGCTGGATGTTGGCGCCGGTGCCCTGAACGCCTTCGAGGATGACGATCTTGCCTTTGCCACCCAACTGCTCGGCCATGCCTTGCGCGACCTCGACGCCCATGGCGTAGTGGCCCATGCCGACGAAGCCCGAGTGGACGCCGGCGACATCCTGGTTGAGCGTGATGACGGGAATGCCCTGCTGCTCGGCCTTGCGCACCGACGGCGTGAGACCGGCGGCGTCGGTGGCTTGCAGCACGATGAAGTTGACGCCTTGACTGATGAAGGCTTCGACCTGGCTGGTCTGCTTCTGCACGTTGCGCTCGCCGTCCTGCAGGCTGACGCTCATGCCAAAACCCTCGCCCTGGCGCACGCATTCGTCGCCCCAATATTTGATCAGCGGATGCGACAGGGTTTCGAGCACGACCCCGACTTTCATGCCCGCGGTGTCGACGAGTTTGCCCGAGGGCGCCGCGAGCGCGGGCGTCGCGGCGAGGGCGCTCATTCCGGCGCCAGAGACCAAAGCGGTTTGCAGGAATTGACGGCGTTTCATGGAATTCATTGCGCTACTCTCCTCAGTTCGCCGTCCGCGACGGCTCAACGATCGACAAAAAATCCTTCTGCAATTCGAGCAGATGGTCCCGCATCGCGTCCGCGGCCGGATTTCGTGCACCAGCTTCCCGGCTCCGCGACAAAAAACGTTCCGACCCCGTGTCGCCGCTGAACAAGGCCCATGGTTTCGAGGCCTTGGATGGCCTCGCGCAGTGAAGACCGCCCCACCGACAGCTGCTTGGCGAGATCGCGCTCGGAGGGGAGCCGATCTCCGACCTTTTGGCCTTCGTCAGTGAAGAGCTGCTGGATCTCGGTCATCACCGCGTGCGGTAGTGATCCTGGACGGCGCATTCACTCCTCATCTGGTCATCAAGACATCAGGCCACTTGACGAAAGTTTAGGGGCGCCCTCTTTTGGGTTCGGACTTCTCAGGTACGGACTTACGCACGTACGGACATAAGCACGCTCCATGCCAAAAGCGGACAAGGTGGGAATTTTCGTTCTGGCGCCGCCGGCGAAACGCGATCGCGCCGGAGCGCGGCTGCGGCGTCTCATTCCTCTCAAGGCTTTGCACTCAGGCGCCAGGGCCGCGCCGATTGTCGGGCGCCGCTTCAGCGCAGCTCTGCGCGCCCGCGGCCCCGCCGATGCCCCGCGCGCGAGATGCCTGATCTTTAAGCGCACCAGCGACAGCTGCCCGAATATCGGTCGCCATGCCAACGAAACCCTCGACGCCACTCTTTCGGCCGAACCATCCAAGCATCATCGCGCCGCTCGAAATCGTCGCATTTGGATGGAATTGCTTGCCCTCGTGTCATCCCCGCGAAAGCGGGGATCCAGGGGCTACACGACGTGCGCTTCAACGGTTTGGCCACACGACGTGGGGCAGCCCCTGGATCCCCGCTTTCGCGGGGATGACAAAGTGCGATCGAGATCGATCAGCAACCACTTTAGCTAGCCAACCAATGGAGGATCGAATTGACATTCACCCCGTTCAAGGCCGCCGACGTTCCCGGACCTAAGCGCGATTTCGTCGGCTACGGTCGGCGCATCCCAAAGGTGACATGGCCGGGCAATGCGCGCGTCGCGGTCAGCCTGGTCATCAACTATGAGGAGGGTTCAGAGTATTCCCACGCTAACGGCGACGGTCGCAACGACGGCTTGGTAGAAATGACCTACGGCATGGACCCGAAATACCGCGATCTCTGTGCAGAATCCGTCTTCGAATATGGCTCGCGGGCCGGCATCTGGCGGCTCGAACGCCTGCTCAGCGAATACAAGCTGCCGGCGACGTTCTATGCCTCCGCCGTCGCGCTGGAGCGAAACCGCGAGGTCGGCGACTGGATTCGCGAGGCGGGACACGAGCCTTGCAGCCACGGCTGGCGCTGGGAAGAGAGCTGGTTGCTGAGCCGCGAGCAGGAAGCCGAGCACATCCGGCTGGCGGTCGAAGTCGATCAAAGAAACCACCGGCGAGCGGCCGCTCGGCTGGTATTGCCGCTATGGGCCCTCGGTCCATACGCGCGAGCTGCTCGTCGAGGAGGGCGGCTTCGTCTACGAGTCCGACGCCTACAACGACGACCTGCCCTACTATGTCGATGTCGGCGACAAGAAACAGCTCATCGTGCCTTATTCGATGACCTACAACGACGCGAAATTCAGCTTGCCGCCCAGTGTCGGCTCGCCCGCCGATTTCCTCGACAATCTGAAACGCGGTTTCGACACGCTTTGGGAGGAAGGCGCCACTCATCCGAGGATGATGTCCATCGGCCTGCATCCCCGCTTGATTGGTCAGGCCAGCCGCATCCATGCTCTGAGAGAGTTCATCGATCACGTGCAGAAGAAGGGCGGCGCCTGGATCACGCGCCGCATCGACATCGCCCGTTGGTGGCATGAGCACCACGCCACATTCCCGCGATGATCGCAAGGAGGTTACACCATGAGCGCTTTGCAGAAGCTTGAAACGTCGCTGTCGCGGATTGCCGCGCTGAATCCGAAATATTGCGCGCTCGCGACGGTTGATGCGGCAGGGGCGCGCGCCGACGCCGCCCGGGTCGACAAAGCGGAAGCGGAGGGACAATGGCTCGGCCTGCTGCACGGCGTCACGATCGCGGTGAAGGACAACATCGAATTCGGCGAACGTCCGCACGGCGGCGGGATCAGCGTGGTTCGCTGATCGCGTGCCCGCCGCGGATGCTCCGGTGATTGAGCGATTGCGCCGCGCCGGCGCGATCATCGTTGGCAAAGCGTCGATGATGGAGCTGGCTTTCGGCATCCGCAGTTTCGACTACGTCGGCGGCCAGGTGCGCAATCCCTGGAACCCGGAACGCGTGCCCGGCGGGTCGAGCGGAGGGTCGGCGGCGGCGGTGGCGCTGGATCTCTGCGACGCGACGCTCGGCAGCGACACCGGCGGCTCGATCCGCGTGCCCGCGGGCTTCTGCGGCGTGACGGGGATCCGGCCGACGCATGGCCTCGTGCCCAACCGTGGCAGCCTGCCGGTCAGTCCAACCTTCGACACGATCGGGCCGTTGGCGCGGCGTATCGAGGATGTCGCGCGGGTGCTGGTCGCCATCGCCGGTCCGGACCCCGAGGATCCGCTCTCGAGTCGATCACCCGCTATCCGCCGACCTGCTGAAGATCGAGGGCGATGTCAGCGGATTGCGCATCGGACTGCCGCGCAAATTCTACTTCGATGACATCGATCCCGAGGTCCGCGCTGCGGTCATGAGTGTTGCGGAGGCTTTCGCCAGGGCGGGCGCGACATTGGTTGAGATCGATATCCCCGGCGCCGAGTCGGCGCACAGCTACGCTACGACGATGATCTATAGCGACGTTTGCGACGTTCACGCAGACAATCTAGATCGGCGCCCCGAGTTGATGTCGCAGCAGGTGTATGAGCGGATGATCAAAGGGCGCAGTCGAAGCGGCGTCGACTACGCCCGGGCGATGCGGTTTCGCGAGGCGTGGCGGATGACGTTGCGACGCGTGTTTGATCAGGTCGACGTCACTTTGTTTCCTACATCGCCCTATCCGGCGCCGCCGATCGTCGAGAACGCGCATCTTGAAGTGACGACGGCGCACGCCACGCGGTTCGCGTTTGGTGGAGGGCTTGGGGGAATTCCCGGGCTTTCGCTGCCTTGCGGGTTCACCAAGGACGGCTTGCCGATCGGGGCTTTGTTTGAGGCGAAATGGTGGAATGAGGCGACGCTCTTCCGCGTCGGCAAAGCCTGGCAGGCGATGACGGATTGGCATCTGCGGCGCGCGCCAGTTTGAGAGCGGAGCGTCGGCGTCCACGCCGACGTGGCTGCAGCCTCGTCGGCGTGGACGCCGACGCTCCGAGGCGCGGAGCCGTCATTGCGAGCGAAGCGAAGCAATCCAGCGCGCGGGCGCAGGGTATGGCGCCGAATTTTGCGCCGAGCGTTCCGTGTAAACGACTTCAGCCTAAGCATCGCCGAAACGTGGATTGCTTCGCTTCGCTCGCAATGACGATTGCGCTATACCGGCGGAGCAACGGCGCCCTTGCGCTCGACGATCAGACCATAGTTGCTCGGCTCGCGGTGCTTTGGCGAAATTGAAGATCGTCTCGCTGTAGCGCTTGCCGAAATCGAGATCGCAGCTCGCCGTGATCACCTCGTCCTCCAGCGTCAGCGCGGTCGCGACGATCTCGCCCGACGGCGCGATGATCGCGCTCTGGCCGATCATCAGCGAACCCTCCTCGATCCCGCATTTCGCCGTTCCGACCACCCAGGTCGAGTTCTGATAGGCGCCGGCCTGCATCGAGAGATGATTGTGGAAATTCGACAGGCCGTCGACGTCGGGAAAGCCGGTGTGGCCGACCGGCGTGTTGTAGCCGAGCAGCACGACCTCGACGCCTTGCAGCCCCATCACCCGATAGGTCTCCGGCCAGCGCCGATCGTTGCAGATGCACATGCCGAACACGCCGCCCATGCGTGCGCCAGACCGGAAAGCCCAGATTGCCGGGCTCGAAATAGCGCTTCTCCAGATGCTGATAGGGACGCTGCGGCTCATGCTCGGCATGTCCGGGCAGATGGATCTTGCGATATTTGCCGACGATCGCGCCCGCTCTTGTCGACGAGGATGGAGGTGTTGAAGCGACGGATGCGTCCCTCGCTGCGGTCGAGTCTCCGCATAGCCGAGATAGAACCCGATCCCGAGCTCGACCGCGGTCTCGAACAGGATCGTCCGTCTCCGGCCCCGGCATCTCCTTCTCGAAGAAGGCGTCGATCTCCGCCTGATCGGTCATGAACCAGCGCGGGAAAGAACGTCGTCAGCGTCGAGTTCGGGAAACACGACGAGATCGCCGCCGCGCGCTTGCGCCTCGCGCATCATCGCCAGCAGGCGCTGCACGACGTCCTTGCGCGTTTCGGCGCGCGCGATCGGTCCCATCTGCGCGGAGGCAATCGTCAGAAGCCGCGCCCATGCGTTCGCTCCCTCAAGCCGCCCCGCGAGCCTCAAACAACGGCCCGATCGCCTTCGCCGACCGCAAGCAAGCGGCGATCGGTGTAGCGCGGCGAGACCAGCGACAGCCCAACCGGCATGCCCGCCGGCCCTTTGAAGCCGGGGACCTGCACGACGGGCACATGCAGCAGGGTCCACATCGCGTTGACGGCCGCGTCGCCCGTCGTCGTCCCGACGGGCGCCTCGCCGCGCGCGCTCGGCGTCAGCACGGCGTCGAAACCGGCGGCGATCTCGTCGAAGGCGATCCGGCACTGCGCGGCGGCGTCGTAGGCCGCGACCAGCGCCGCCTTGGTGATCGCCCTTGCTGTTCGTTGGCCATGGCCGTGAGGTCCTCGTGCAGCAGCTCCGGCTGGGCGCGGATCTCGCTGAGGAAGCTCACTGCGGCCTCGCCGGCCATCACGGTCGCCTGATGCTCGGGCAGCGCGTCGAAGGCCGGCGGCAGCTCCAGCGGCTCGACCTCGGCGCCGGCTTCGCGCAGCAGGCGCGACGCCGCGCTCGAACGCGTCGCGCGTCGCCGGCTCGGTCTTGTCCCAGGCGGGCGACCGGCAGGCGGCGATGCGCGCGCCGCGCAGCGCGAAGGGCGCGCCGGGCGCGCGGTCCTCGAGGGCGAACACATCGGCGAGCAGATCGAGATCCTCCGCCGAACGGGCGAACAGGCCGAGCGTGTCGAGGCTCAGCGCCAGCATCTTCAGGCCTTCGCGGTTGATCGCGCCCCAGGTCGGCTTCATCGCGTAGATGCCGCAGAACGAACCGGGCCGGATCGTCGAGCCCGCCGTCTGCGTGCCGAGGCCGATCGGCGCCTGGAAGTCGGCGACGACGGCGGCCGAGCCGCTGGACGAGCCGCCGGGCGTGCGGCTCGGGTCGAGCGGATGGCGCGCCGTGCCGCCGCGCGTGACGGAGGCGAATTCCGTCGTGTCGGTCTTGCCGAAGATCAGCGCGCCGGCGGCGCGCAGCGTTTTGATGCAGCCCGCGTCGAGCGTGGGAAAGCTGCCCTTGTAGAGCGGCGAATTGTGCTGCGGTCGGCATGTCGGCCGTCATGATGACGTCCTTGACCGCGATCGGGACGCCGTGCAGCGGGCCTTTGACCTCGCGCTTGTCGAGTTCGCGGGCGTTGCGCAGGACGAGCTCGGGATCGAGATAGACCCAGCCGCTGCACGGCGGGGTCGCGCTCGCGGATGCGCGCCAGGCAGGCCTGCGCCAACGCCTCGACCGTGAGCTTGCCCGTCGCGGATCAGGCTCAGCGCCTGCCGTCGCCGTCAGTTCGTTTGCGCAATGGACTCCATGGCGGACTGCGTCAGTAGGTTGCGAAGATCCGGCGGATCTCCTCGGGTTCGATCGCTGACCGTCAAGGCGAGGCGCGAGCAGCAGATCGCGCCTTCTGCGGATTGAGATTGTCGGCGGTCAGCACGCCGAGCGCGCGCAGTTTGCGCGCCGTCGAGCGCGACGCCGCTTCCCGCGCGCGTCGAGAGCGACGACCGTGACGCCCGGCCTCGACGGCCTCCTTGATCGCTTCGGCCTCGCCCGGCGTCACCATGGCCGGCGCAAGCGCGGCGACGATGATGCCCTTCGCGCCCGCCGCCGCGAAGGCGCGGATCGCCGATCCGTCCGAGCCAGCATAGGAATAGGCGATGTCGACCCGGGGCAGGGCGTCGAGCTGCGCTGATGTCGAACTCGGTCTCCGGCGCGTTGCGTCGCTCGGTGCGGCGGTAGTAGCGCACATGCTCGCCGTCGACGCTGCCGAGCACGCCGAAGTCGGGCGTTCGGAACGTCTGCAGGCGGAAGGTCGAGGTTTTCGTCACCTCGCGCGCGGCCTGGATTTCGTCGTTGAGCACGACCAGCACGCCGCGCCCGCGCGAAGCGGGGCTCGCGGCCGTCCGCACCGCCGCCACGAGATTCATCGCGGCGTCGCTGGCGAGCCCGCTCAACGGCCGCTGCGAGCCGACGATGACGACGGGGACGGGACCTTCAGCGTGAGATTGAGGAAATAGGCGGTCTCTTCGAGCGTCGCCGTGCCGTGGCCGATGACGATGCCGCTGAGATCGGCGGTCTCCGCGCACGAGCCGCTCGCAGAGCGCGACGAGCTCCTTCCATTCCGGGAAAGTAGATCGCCGGGCTCGGAATGTTGCGGAACTTGACGACCAGGAGGTCGGCGACCTCGCTGCACGCTCGGGACCGCGGCCACGATCTCCTCGGCGTGCAGCATCGTGTCGTTGGCGGTGTAGTCGAGGATGTCGAGCGGGCCCTTGCCGATCGAGGAGATCGTGCCGCCCGTGCCGATGAACGCCACCTTACGCGCCATGAACTCGCTCCGCGCCTGCGTTCTGGAACGCCGAACGCCGCAGAGCTAACCGACCGGCCGCGCCGACGCCCAAGCATCTTTTGTCCGCGGGCGATGAGAAATCGTCATTTGGCGGGGCCCGCCGTCGCGCCGAGCATAGCGCGCTCGGCGACGCACGGCGAGAGAGCTCGGCGATGGATGTGGGCGTATTCATTCCGATCGGCAACAACGGCTGGATCGCTTCGGCGAACTCGCCGCAATACAAGCCGACGTTCGAGCTCAATCGCAGCGATCGTCCAGACGGGCCGAGCACTACGGGCTTCGATTTCGCGCTTTCGATGATCAAGCTGCACGGCTACGGCGGCCCGACGGAATACTGGGACTACAATCTCGAATTCTTCACGCTGATGGCGGGACTGGCCGCCGTGACCACCCGCATCAAGCTGCTTGCCTCCGTGGCCGTGCTGACGCTGCCGCCGGCGATGGTGGCGCGCATGGCGGTGACGATCAATTCGATCGCGCCCGGGCCGCTTCGGCGTCAATATCGTCTCTGGCTGGCAGAAGGCCGAATACGACCAGATGGGGCTGTGGCCGGGCGATGCTTATTTCGGCTACCGCTACGATTATTCCAGCGAATACGTCGCCGTCATGAAGGAGCTGTGGGCGAAGGGCGCTTCCGACTTCAAAGGGCGCTATCTTCACCATGAACGATTGCCGGTTGCTGCCGCATCCGAGCGCAGCCGATCACCATCGTCTCGGCCGGCCAGAGCGATCGCGGCATGCGCTTCGTCTCCGAATATTGCGACTACAATTTTGTCGCCACCGGCGGGGTCAACAATCCGGAAGCGATCGCGCCAACGATCGCTCGGCTGAACAAGGCGACAGCGGGCGCGACGCGAAAGATCGGCGCGCTGATCCTACTCGCGGTGATTGCTGACGAGACCGACGAGATCGCCAAGGCCAAGCTCGACCACTACAATGCGGGAGCGGATTTCGAGGCGCTCGCCTGGATGTCGTCGCAGAGCGGCATGGACAAGAATGCCTCCAAGGAGTCCACTGCGGCAATGCTGCAAAGAGCGCGCGAGAACGCTGCGCCCAGCTACCTGCAGACGTTTTGCGGGTCGTACGCCACCGTCGCGGGTTTGCTTGATGAGATCGCCGAGATCGACGGCGTCGCCGGCGTGATGCTGGCCTTCGATGATTTCACGACCGGCGTCGAGCAATTCGGCCGGCGCATCCAACCGTTGATGAAGAGCCGCGCGCATCTGACCGCGGCGGCGGCGGCGTGAGCGCCTGTAGCCGCGGTCGTTGACCGCGGAGGCCGAGGTCAGCGACCTCGGCTACAGTCATCAGGAGACCTTGTAAGACATGAAAATTGGCGTGTTCATCCCGATCGGCAGCCGCGGCTGGTTGATCTCGACGACCTCGCCGCAAGACCATGCCGAGCTTCGATCTCAACCGCGCCGTCGTGCAGCGCGCCGAGTTCTATGGGCTCGATTTCGCGCTCTCGATGATCAAGCTGCGCGGCTACAACGGCCCCAGCGAATATTGGGTGCACAATCTGGAATCGTTCACGCTGATGGTCGGCGATCGCCGCGGTGACGCGGCGCATCCAGCTCTTCGCCTCCGTCGCGGTGCTGACCATGCCGCCGGCGCTGGTGGCGCGCATGGCTGTCGACGATCGACTCCATCGCGCCCGGCCGCTTCGGCGTCAACATCGTGACCGGCTGGCAGCCCAAGGAATATCAGCAGATGGGCCTGTGGCCCGGCGACGCGCATTTCGCGCGCCGCTACGACTACGTCTCCGAATATGTCCAGATCATGCAGGAGCTGTGGACGACGGGCCGCTCGGACTTCAAGGGCGAGTTCTTCCAGATGGACGATTGCGTGCTGAGCCCGCGCCCGTCGGGTCACGATTCCCGATCGTCGGCGCCGGCCAGAGCGACCGCGGCATGCGGTTCGTCGCCGAATATGGCGACTACAATTTCGTCGGCGCGCCCGGCCTCAACGACACGAAGGGCGCCGCTCGGCGTCGTCGAGCGGGTGCGCAAGGCCGCGTGTCGGCGACCGGCCGCGACGTCGGCGCGCTTCTGCTGCTGATGATCATCGCCGCCGAAACCGACGAGGCCGCCTTCGCCAAATGGCAGCATTATAAGGACGGCACCGACCTCGAGGCGCTGCAATGGCAGGCCGACCAGGCCGGCGCCGACACCAAGGCGCAGGACGGCTCGACCGCCTCCAACCTCGCGCGGGTGATCAAGGACCCGCAGCCGACCGGGATCCTCAAGCTGATCGGCTCTTACGAGAGCGTCGCGCGCATGCTCGACGAGATCGCGGCATATCCCTGGCCTCAAGGGCGTCATGCTGACATTCGACGATTTCATCATCGGCATGGAGCAGTTCGGCGAGCACATCCAGCCGCGCATGAAGAGCCGCGCCGCGCTACAAAGCTAATTGCAAGAAACCGTCATTGCGAGCGAAGCGAAGCAATCCAGCGGCCGTGATCCGATGGTTCGAGTTTCCACCCTACGGGCGCACGAGGGCTAGATTGCTTCGCTTCGCTCGCAATGACGGGATTGTCGGGACGCGTTTCGGCTCTGCCTAGCGGCGGTGCAGGCGCCTGCATTTTTGGCGCGAACTAATCTCATCGTCCGATGAAATCCTCTCGTTTGGTGGCGCGCACGCGAAAGTGAGACGCTTTCACATATGGAGCGGGAGACGGTCATGTCTGACGAACGCGAACAAGTCGAGTATCACCCGACGCAGCGTGTTGAAAGGCGGCGCGGCGCTCGCCGGCGTCGCGGCGGGCTCGGGAGCGATCACCGGCTTCCCGACCATCTGGGCGCAGAACATCAAGGACGTGACGCTCACCCATGTCGGCCAGTCCTTCTCGGTCATCCCGCAGATCGGCGCGCAGGCCAGCAAGGATCTCGGCTTCAAGATCGACATGCAGACGGTCGATTACGCCACCCAGATGAACCGCCTGTTCACCCAGCCAGATCGATCGACATCGCCGATCTCTCGATCAACGTCGTTCCCGACATGATGAAGCAGAAGATCGGCCTGCCGATCCCCGTGTCCAAGTACAAATGGTGGGACAAGACGATGCCGCTCTTCACCAAGGGCGAGTATCCCGACGGCAAGAAGGCCTCGGTGCAGGGCGGCGCGCCGATCAAGTTCCAGTACTACGCCGACAAGGACGGCACGAAACTGTCGCCGACGCCGACCGAATATCTGACCAGCATTCCGACCCTCACCAACGCCGACACGCTGGGCATCCGGCCCGATCTCGTCGGGCGCAAGATCGACAGCTGGGCGGAGCTGATCAACCCGCAATTCAAGGGCAAGGCCGCGCTGGTCGACGCAGCCGGACATCGGCATCCTCGACGCCGTCATGGCGCTCGAGGCCTCGGGCGCGATGAAATACGGCGACAAGGGCAACCTGACCAAGGCGGAGATCGACAAGACCATCATCGCTGCTGATCGACCTCAAGAAGGGCGGCCAGTTCCGCTCGTTCTGGCAGAATTTCGACCAGTCGGTCAGCCTGATGGCGTCGGGCGAAGTGGTCATCCAGTCGATGTGGTCGCCCGCCGTGACCGCGGTGCGGACGCGCGGCATCGCCTGCGAGTTCGTGCCGCTGAAGGAAGGCTATCGCGGCTGGGGCGTCACCCTGGTGCCGCTGAAGCATCTGACCGGCCTGAAGCTCGACGCCGCCATGGAATATCTCAACTGGTACAATTCCGGTTGGCAGGGCGCCTTCATCGCGCGCCAGGGCTATTACGGCACCGTGCCGGAGACCACCAAGGCGACGCTCGAACCCTACGAGTGGGATTATTGGTACGAGGGCAAGCCGGCGGCGAAGGACATCACGGATCCGTTCGGCGAGCTGATGGAGAAGGCCGGCAACAAGCGTGACGGCGGCGCCTTGTGGGAGCGCATGGGCAATGTCGCGGTCTGGAACTGCCTGATGGATCGAGCAGCGCTATCTGACCAAGCGCTGGAACGAATTCATCTCTGCATGAGCTTGGCGGCTCGCATCAACGAAGACGTCGCGGCGGAGCACGTCCGCCGCGCGCAACGAAAGCCTTGGCCGGGAGCGCTCGTCTCCTGGCTGCAGGCCGCGCCGCTCGCGCTGGTCTTGCTGCTGATGTTCGTCGCGCCGCTCGCTTTCGTCGTGGTGGTGAGCTTCTTCGACTACGACCGGATGGAGATCTATCCGAGCTTCATGCTCGACAACTACATCGAGATCTTCACCTCCGAGGTCACGCTCCGGCTCTATCTGAAAACCTTCGAATATTCGCTGATCGTCGAGGCGATCACGCTCGTGCTCGGCTTCTTCGTCGCCTACTTCCTGACGTTCCACGTGCGCACGATGCCTGGCGCATCGCGCTGCTGCTCGCCTGCTCGATCCCGTTCTTCACCTCGAACATGATCCGGATGATCTCCTGGATCCCGTTCCTGGGCCGCGAGGGCATCCTGAACAACGCCGTGATGGCGACCGGCCTCGTCAAACAGCCGCTCGACTTCCTGCTGTTCTCCGATTTCGCCGTCGTCGTCGCCTATGTCCACATCTTCACGATGATGATGGTGGCGCCGATCGTCAATTCGATGGGCAAGATCGACCGCAGCCTGATCGCCGCCGCGCGCGACGCCGGCGCCAGCGAATGGCAGATCGTGCGCGACATCGTCGCGCCGCTCTCGAAGACCGGCATCGCGCTCGGCTCCGTGCTGGTGCTCACTCAGACCATGGGCGACTTCTTCATCGTGCATGTGCTCAGCGGCGGCAAGAGCGGCGGGCGTCGTCTCGGGGATAGCCACGCAGCTCAACGCGTTCGAATATCCGCCTGCAGCCGCGAGCTCCGTAGTGCTGCTGGTGGTAGTCATCGTCGCTGGTCGTGGCGATCTTCCGTCTGGTCGACGTACGCAAGGAGCTTGCGGCGATGATGACCGAAGCGGGCCAGCCGCGCCCCAAATCGTTCTATGTGCTCGGCCTCCTGTTCCTGCTGTTTCTGGCCTTCATGTATGGGCCGATGCTGGTCATCTTCATCCTGTCGTTCCAAGGCCCCGACGGCGGCATGAGCTTTCCGATGATGGGAAGCTCGATTGTCTGGTTCCAGCAATTGCTGTCGGGCACCGGCCGCGTCGGCGACATCCCCAGCGCGTTCGTGCGCTCGCTCGAATTGGCGCTGCTCGCCTCGGCGTTGACAGTTCTGATCTCAGTGTCCGCGGGCATGGCGTTCCGGCGGCGGTTCTTTGGGGCCGCGACATTGTTCTACACAGCGGTTGCGAGCCTCGTCATGCCGAGCCTGTTCGTCGGCTTCGGCATCGCGCTCGGCTTCAAGGAGCTTGGCTGGAAGACCGGCCTATTCACTTCCGGGCTCGGCGCGCAACTCACCTGGACGCTGCCGTTCGGATTGATGATCACCTTCGCCACGATTGGCCGGTTCGATCGGCGCTACGAAGAAGCCGCGACCGATCTCGGCGCCAATTCCTGGCAGCGTTTTTGCGATATCATCCTGCCGATCATCATGCCCGGCGTGATCGGCGTCGCGCTTTTCGGCTTTACTCTTTCCTACGACGAGTTCCCGCGCTCCGAGCTGACTGTCGGCACGGTCAACACATTGCCGCTGGAGATCTGGGCGATGACGACGGCGGCGATATCGCCGGTGCTATTCGCGCTGGGTACGGTCACCACGATCGTGTCGTTCGCCGTCCTCACCGCCGCTCTGCTGACGATCGGACTCATCGTCCGGCGCCGAGCCGGCGGCCGTGCGTCCCGCGGCTTGAGGACGCGCCGATGAACGCTCGACAATCCATCAACGGGCCTGCGACGCCGATCCCTCAGCCATCCAGTCCTGCGCGTTTCGACGTCGAACTCGCGGCGGTCAGCAAAAACTACAACGGCGCCATGGCGGTCGATACGATTTCGCTGCGCATCCCGAAGTCCAGCTACTGTTGCCTGCTCGGCCCGAGCGGCTGCGGCAAATCGACGACTTTGCGAATGATTGCCGGCCACGAACCGGTCACCTCAGGCGATGTGCTGATCGGGGACCGCAACGTCACCGACGCGCCGCCAAGCGCGCGCGGAACCTCGATGATGTTCCAGAACTACGCGCTGTTTCCTCACATGACGCGCGGTCGACAATGTCGCCTACAGCCTGAAAGTTCGCGGCGTGGGCAAGCCCGAACGGCGAGCCAAGGCGCGCGAGTTTCTCGATCTCGTCCGGATGAGCGAATTCGCTCTGCGTCTGCCGGGGCAGATGTCTGGCGGCCAGCAGCAGCGCGTCGCGCTGGCGCGCGCGCTGATCACGCGACCAAAGGTGTTGCTGCTTGACGAGCCGCTGTCCGCGCTCGACCCTTTCCTGCGCGAGCATATGCGCGGCGAACTCAAGCGCCTGCAGCGCGAACTCGGCATCAGCTTCGTGCATGTGACACACAGCCAGGACGAAGCGATGGCGCTTGCCGATCTCGTCGTCGTCATGGAGGCCGGTCACATCCGCCAAGCCGGCGCGGCGCGCGAGGTTTTCGAGCGACCCAACACCGCCTTCGTCGCCCGCTTCATCGGCGGCCACAATGTGCTGGACACCGAGGCGGGACGCATCGCGGTACGGGTGGATCGCTGCCGCCTCGGGCGCCCGGCGCGGCGCCGAGCTTCAGCGGCCGCGCGACCAACGTCGAATATCTGGGGCCGACGGTCCGCATATCCGTCGGCTCCGACAAAGGTTTGGAGGCTGCGGCGCTAATCTCCGACGAGTTGTTCTTCTCGGCGCCAGTCGACATTGGCGAGCCGGTTACGCTGGTCTGGTCTGACCGCGATGCGCACATCCTTTCGGCTTAGGCGAGGGCTCGGTTGGTCAACGCTTGGCGCTTTGATGTCGGCCTCGACCTCGCCGCTCAGCCAAGCGAGGAAGGCGCGAACCGCGGGCAATTCCTCGCCGCGCTGCCGCACCGTGTAGTACCGGCATGGCGAAGGATAGGGCGGCGCTCCCACCAAGGTCAGTTGCCGGTCCGCAAGCGCGCCGGCGATCAATCGGCTTCGCCCGAGGGCCACACCATGGCCTTTGATCGCAGCATCGATCGCCAGGCTCGATTGATTGAAACGAAGCCCGCTGGCGCAATCGCGACGCCCGCCTTCCGTGGCTTCGAAATAGCGTCGCCAAGTTGGAAACTGGTCGTTCACCTTATCGTCATGGATCAAAGGCAACTCCGCGAGCGCCGCCGCGGGGCTCAACCCCGCCAGCAGCGAAGGCGCGCAGACCGGGACGATCACCTCGTCCATGAGGTGTTCAACCTTGCGTCCAGGGCAATCGTCCGTGCCGCAGATCGAGACGTCGTAGCCGGCGTCGCCGAAGTCGCTCGGCGCAATCACGGTCGAGAGGCTGACGTCGATATCGGGGAAAGCCCCGAAGAACCGCTGCAGGCGCGGCATCAGCCAGAGCGCCGCGACCGACGGCGAAGTCGCGACCGTGATCTTGCGCCGGCCACCTCGTCGATTGAGCGTCAGCAGCGCCAACTCCAGTTTGTTGAATCCTTCGGACAGCTCCTGCAATGCATTGGTTGTCGCGGGCGTGAGGATGAGCTTGCCGTTCTTCCGCTCGAACAACGAAGTTTCCAAAAACTCCTCCAGCGAGCGGATCTGGTGGCTGATCGCGGTCGGCGTCACACAAAGCTCCGCCGCGGCTCGGGTAAAGCTCAGGTGGCGCGCGGCGGCTTCGAACGCTCGCAGCGCATTCAGGGGAATGTAGGTTCGCATTCGCCAGGCTCCATTCGACGCTTGAGCCCAGGCGTTTCCTTCCGGTCCGCCACGCTCGCATGAAAAGCGCTGGCGAACGAGGCGATTGTTTTTGCAGACCTCGCCGAAGCGCTAGGCGCCCGCCAAGGCTGATGGCGCTGGCTTCACGCCGGCTGGCCGACGCCGCGCCAGCTTTTGCCGCGGAAGAACACCAAGCGGATCGCCCTCGTTGCTGATCGCGGCGACCACTTTGCCGATCACGATCGCCACGCCGCCGCGTTCGATCACCTCGTCGACAGCACAATCGAAGGCGCCGAGGGCGGCCTTGAAGATCGGCGCCCCGGTCTCCAGCCGCGTCCAATCGCCTTCGACGAAGCGCGCCGCGCCCGATACCCCGCTCTTGCCGCCAAAACTGTCGACGAGCGCGGTCGCTTCCGCCGGCAGGTAGTTGATCGCGAAATGCCGACGCGACAGCACGCCGGCCAGTGCGCTGGTCTTGCGGTCGATCGAAACCAGCGCCGTCGGCGGATCGGCGGTGACGTGCGCGGCGGAGAGACCGACAAATCCGACCGGACCTTCGTCGCTGTCGGCCGTCACGATGGTCATGCCGACGGCGCGCTGCGACAGCACGCGCCAAAAGGTCTTCACATCGACGCCCACTTTTTCGATTTCGCTCATGCCGATCTCGTTCACGCCGATATTCCTGGCCAGCCGCGACGCCTTCATTAGTACGTACCTACGAGGGGTCTTTTTGGCAAGCGGCCCTGATTGGCTCGCTTCTTGTGTCGGATGGCCGAGACGAAAGCGCGGCGAACGGCGAGGCGACGCGCCCGCCAGCAATTCAAGCGTCTCGGCCCCGTCGACGGCGCGATCTAAATTGTGCGCGTTTGCAAAAAATACATTCGCCGCTGCCGATCAAATAGGCATCGATACCGCGCGAGGATGTGAGATAGTCCGTACTTATGTACATGAAAGCGAGCGACTTCAATTCGGACGGAGGCGTCATGCGGAGCGACCGTATGAAGGCCGATGACATGGCGTCGACGCTTGACGCCATCAAGGATCAATACCGCGAAGGCATGGCGCGGCTTGGCGCCGCCGTGAACCTGGTGACCACGGATGGACCGGGCGGCCGCGCCGGCTTTACCGCCTCCGCGGTCTGCAGCGTGACCGACAAACCGCCGACGCTGCTTGTCTGTCTGAACCGCTCGGCGTCTGTGTATCAGACCTTCAAACACAACCGGGTCTTGTGCGTGAACACGCTCGCGCGAGACCAGGAGGCGCTGTCGCAGCGGTTCGGCGGCAAGACGCCGATGGACGAGCGCTTCGCGGCCGCCGAATGGCGCGTGCTGGAGACCGGCGCACCCGCACTGGTTGGCGCGGTCGCTGCGTTCGACTGCGAAGTGACGGACATCTTTGAAAGCTCCACCCACGACGTGATGTTCTGCAAGGTGCTCTCGCTGGAGGTCGACGCCAGCCGCGACGGCCTCGTCTATTTCGCCCGCCGCTATCACGGCCTCTCGGCCGCCTGACGCTCGAAGCCCGCCGCCGTCCGGCGCAAAATTGGAGAAAAATGCATGGATATCGGAGTTTTCATTCCGATCAACAACAACGGTTGGCTCATTTCGCTGGCCGCCCCGCAGTACATGCCGAGCTTCGAGCTCAACAAGAAAGTCGTGCAGCTCGCCGAGCATTACAATTTCGATTTCGCGCTCTCGATGATCAAGCTGCACGGGTTTGGCGGCAAGACGGAGTTTTGGGATTACGGCCTCGAGAGTTTTACGCTGATGGCGGGATTGGCGGCGGTCACCTCGAAGATCCGGCTATTCGCCTCCACCGCCGTGCTGACTCTCCCGCCCGCCATGGTGGCGCGTATGTCGACGACGATCGACTCGATCGCGCCCGGCCGCTTTGGCGTCAACATCGTTTCAGGCTGGCAGTCCGCGGAATATGTCCAGATGGGCCTATGGCCGGGCGACCAATATTTCGGCTATCGCTACGAATATTCCAGCGAATATGTGCAGGTGATGAAGGAGCTTTGGGCGAAGGGCGAGTCGAACTTCAAGGGCAAACACTTCACCATGGAAAATTGCATGATGAAGCCGACTCCTTCGGCGCCAATCAAGCTGGTCGCGGCGGGCCAGAGCCCGACCGGCATCGCCTTCTCCGCCGAACATTGCGATTACACCTTCGCGATGGGCTCGGGCGTCAACACGCCGACCAAATTCGCGCCGTTCAACCAAAGCTTGCTCGAAGCCGCCAAGAAGACCGGCCGCGACGTCGGCTCCTACGTGTTGTTCATGGTGATCGCCGAGGAGACCGACGAGGCGGCGCAGGCCAAATGGAAGAGCTACCGCGAGGGCGCTGACGTCGACGCGCTCGCCTGGATGGCTGACCAGGGCGGCAAAGACCAGACCGCGGCCGAGGGCTCGACCGCGCGCTACATCAACCTGCCGGAGGGCGCGATCAACTTCAATATGGGGACGCTGGTTGGTTCCTACGCCACCGTGGCGCGAATGCTTGACGACGTCGCCGCGGTGCCCGGCACAAAGGGCATCATGATGACCTTCGACGATTTCGTGGTGGGAATTGAGAAGTTCGGCAAATACATTCAGCCCTTGATGCATAGCCGCGCTGATCGGTTGCCGCTCGCGGCATGAGCGACAGGGCGCCTGATCAACGAAAGCCGTTCGCGACAGCGTGGTCGGGCGCCGCCCCGGAACCGCACTGGGCCGAACGCAGGCTTGCGCACGATGCGAAAAGCGTCGCCGCATTCCCTGGCCCGGCGGCCAAAGCTGAAGACACTGGCGCCGCCGCGCATGAACTTGGCGTAGCTGGCCTGAGCGCCGCTTATGCCGCCGGTCGTCTGAGCCCGCCCGATGTCATTCGACAGCTTCGAGACCGCATCGCGTCGCATCGTTCCGGACGCGACGCCGTGCTGGCGTCGATTCCCGGCGTTGAAGCCGCGGCGGCGCTGAGCGCCGAGAAAATCCGCCGCGGCGAGGCGCGGCCGCTGGAAGGCGTGCCCTTTGGCGTAAAGGACATCGTCGATGCGGCCGGAGCGAAGGTCACTTGCGGCTCGTTGCTGACCGGCGACCGCGTCGCCGCGAAGGACGCCGCGGTGGTTGAACGGCTGCGCGCTGCCGGCGCCATTCCTTTCGTCATGACGGCGACCACGGAGTTCGCCTGCGGCTCCGCGCACAACCCGCGTTACGGCGCCGTGCACAATCCCTGGAATCCTGAGCGCTGGACGGGCGGTTCGTCTACCGGCTCGGGCGCGGGACTCGCCGCACGGTTGTTCCCGCTGGCGCTCGGCACCGACACGGGCGGCTCGATCCGCGTTCCCTCGGCCTGGTGCGGGATCACCGGGCTGAAGCCGACGCGCGGGCTCGTGCCGCGCACGGGCGTCGCGCCGCTCTCGTGGACGCTGGATCACATCGGGCCCATGGCGCGCAGCGCCGAGGACTTGATGCTGGTGATGCCGCATATCGCAGGACCAGACGGCGAGGATTTTGCTTGCGTCGGCGCTTTCGATGGGCGCCGCGCGCGGCGCGATATAAAAGGTCTGAAGATCGGCATGCCCCGCGGTTGGTTGGTGGAGGGCGTCGACGCGGCGGTGTTGTCGGCTTGGGAGACGGCGCTCGGCGTGTTCGAGAAAGCCGGCGCGGTGCTGATCCCCGTGGATCTCGGCCCGATGGAGCGCGTGGTTGACGACGGCTACACGATCCTGTTCTCCGAGCTCGCAACGTTGCAAGAGCCGAGCCTCGATCAAAGCGAACTTTACGATCGCGGCGCCTTCGCTCGCCTCGAACAGGGCCTTGCGCGCAAGGCGACCGACTATCTGCGCGCCCTGCGACTGCGGCCGCTGTTCCAGGCGCAGGCGCTCGCCGCGATGGCCGAGGTGGACGTGCTGGTGACGCCCGGTGTCGGCGCGGAGGCCGGGTTTCTGGACGACCTGACCGCCTCGGTCGATGGCGTGCGCAAACCCTTCGCCGAGGTGATTCCACGCAACACGATGCCGTTCGACTATACCGGGCAACCCGCGCTGATGCTCCCTTCCGGGCTCGGCAGCAGCGGCCTTCCGGTCGCGATCCAGATCGTCGGCAAGCTCTACGATGACGCGCTTTGTTTGTCTGTCGGCGCGGCCTTTCAAAGACTGACCAACCATCATTTGAACGCGCCACCCGAAACTCTGGCGTGATGAACGGAGAAAAGGCTTCATGGCGCCGGATGTGACGCCGAAGACCCCGATCTCGGTGCTGACCGGGTTCCTCGGCAGCGGGAAGACGACCTTCCTCAAGGCGTTGCTCGCGGCGCCGGAAATGGCGCACACGGCCGTCATCATCAATGAAGCCGGCGACGCGAGCCTAGATCACCTGCTAGTGCAAGAGGTGGCGGAGCAGACGTTTCAATTGCCGAGCGGCTGCCTCTGTTGCGTTCGCCGCCTCGACATCGTCAGCACGGTCGCGACGTTGATTGAACAGCGCGACGCCGGGGAGATACCGGCTTTCGAGCGTATTGTCATCGAGACCAGCGGGCTCGCCGATCCGGCGCCGATCCTCTACACGCTTGCGCAAGATCCGATGCTGAGCCACGTGCTGGACTTCCGCGCCGTAGCGACTTTGGTGGATAGCGTGCTTGGCGAGGCGACGGTCGCGCGCCACGCCGCGGCTACGGCGCAGGTCGCGATTGCGGACCGGCTGCTGATATCAAAGACCGATCTCGCCGCGCCTTCTCCAGCTCTGCTGCAAAGGCTCGACGCGCTCAACCCACGCGCGCCGCGCACGCATCTGCCGGCGGAAGACGATCTCGGCGCGTTGCTGTTTGACGTCTCGATGAGCATCTCGGCGCTCGCTGTAACGTCGCCACCGCTTGTCGGCGATTTTGGCATCGAGACGACCTCGCTCGTTTTGCAGACGCCGCCGGGTCGGATGGAGTTCGCGCGGGCGCTTGGTCGCTTCGCCAGCGAGCGCGGCGAAGATCTGTTGCGCATGAAGGGCCTCGTCGCCTTCGCCGATCGGCCCGACGCGATCGCCGTCATGCACGCCGTTCAGCATACGCTCTATCGCCCGCAATGGCTTCCAGGCTGGCCGGACGCCGATCAGCGAAGCCGGCTCGTGTTCATCTTGCGCGACATTCCGCGCGCCGAGATTTTCGAGCGCTTCGCCTTTGCGCGTCCCGTGCTCTGGACGCCGTTGCAGACGTTCGTTTGTGAGCCCGTTCGCGCCGCCGCGCGTATACACGAAGGAGTTGTCTGATGTTCGATTTGGTGATCGCCAACGGTCTCGCGGTTCTGCCGACCGGCGCGGCAAAGGTCGACATCGGCGCGAAGGACGGCAAGATCGCCGCCATCGGCGCGGCGGGAACGTTTGCCGCGATCGGCGCTACCAAAGTGCTTGATGCTTCCGGACAGATCGTCATCCCCGGCGGCATCGATCCCCACATCCATTGCGGCCTCACCATGCCGGGGCCAAACGGCACGACGGTGACCGGCGCAACGCCCGAGGAGGTGAGCAAGGCGGCGCTGTTTGGCGGCACCACCACCATCTGCGACTTTGCCTTCTGGAAAGCCGACGGCAAAACGCTGCAGAAGACGGTCGAAGAACGCCACGAAAGTTGGGACCACGCCTGTTTCAGCGACTACACGCTGCACATGGCGGTCGAAAGCCCGATGGGTCCGAAGATCATCGGCGAGCTTCCGGAGTTGGTCCAGGCGGGATATCCAACCGTCAAAGTGTTCACGACCGACATCACGCCGACACGTCTCGCGCATATGACCAACCACGGCGAGATCTGGGAGGTGATGAAGGTGCTCGCCAAGGCGGGCGGTCTCACGGTGGTCCACGCCGAGGACAACGATCTCGTCATGCATATGTACGAGCGTCTGTTCGCGGACGACCGCACCGGGTTCGAACATCTGGCGGAGGCGCACACAGTGCTCTCCGAGGAGCTCGCCTTCAACCGCGTCATCCGGCTCGCCCAGAATGTCGAGGGCGCGGCTATATATTTCGTTCATACCAGCGCCCGCTCCGGTGTTGCCGCGCTCGCCGAAGCGCGAGCCAAAGGCTCCGCAGTCTACGGCGAGACCTTGCACCAATATGCGCTGTTCAACGTGGAGGACTACAAGCGTCCCAACGGCCAGATCTACCATACCTACCCCTCCCTCAAATATCCCGAGGATCAGAAGGAGCTGTGGCGCGGGATGAAAGAAGGCATCATTCAGTGCGTCGCGACTGACGAGGTTTGCTGCCCGCTCGAGGTCAAGCTGGTTGGAAAGCGCATCGACGACACCACAGGGGGCAATTCCGGCTGCGAGCCGCGCGTCTCGCTGATGTATACGGAGATGGTCGGCAAGCGCGGTTTCTCGCTCGAACATTTCGTCAATCTGGTCTCGACCAACGCGGCCAAGATCATGGGCCTCTATCCGAGGAAGGGCGTGCTCGCCGTCGGCTCGGACGCCGACATCGTGCTGCTCGATCCCAAGCTTGCGCATAAGATCGACGGCGCCGCGCTGCATTCCTCCAACTATTCGCCATGGGACGGCTGGGCTGTCGACGCGTGGCCGAGCGCGACGGTGCTGCGCGGCAAGGTCATGATCGAAGGCGGCCAGTTCAACGGCGCCTTGCAGGACGGCGCGTTCATTCCCCGCAAGATCAGCGACGACGTGCGGTCCGGACCCGTCGTCTGATATGTTGGCGGCCAAGGAGGCGACCGGGCTTGTCGCGCTGACGCTCGCGGAAGCCTCGCGCGCGATTGCGGTCGGCGAGCTGTCGCCGGTCGATCTGGTTGATGCTTACCTCGATCGCATCACTGAGGTCGATGATCGCCTGCACAGCTACATCACCGTGCTGGGCGATTCGGCGCGCGGCAAGGCTCGGCGGGCTGAAGCTGAGATACAATCAGGCAAGCGCCGGGGTCCGCTGCATGGCATTCCCTATGCGGTGAAGGACAACTACGCCGCCAAGGGCGCGCGAATGACGGTCAACTCGCGCCTGTATCTGGACAATGTACCGCAGGAAGATGCAACCGCGATTCGCAAGCTTGAAGAGGCTGGCGCCATTCTTCTCGGCAAGCTCAGCACCTGGGAGTTCGGCACCGGCACCGGAGAGGTCTTTGACGACCTGCCGTTCCCGCTGGCGCGAAATCCGTGGAGCCTTGATTGCTACGCCGGCGGCTCCTCCACCGGTGCGGGCGCTTGCGTTCCGGCGCGCACGGCGATGTTCGCGCTCGGCAGCGACACCGGCGGCTCGATCCGATTGCCGGCCGCGGCCTGCGGGCTGCAGGGACTGAAGGCAACGTCCGGCCTGATCAGCCGCCACGGCATCTTTCCAAACTGCTGGGCCTTTGATGTCGCCGGCCCCTTGTGCTGGAACGTCGAGGATTGCGCATGGGTGGCGGACGCTATCTCGGGGTTCGATCCCGCGGATGCGTCGTCGGTTGATCGCAAAGTCGCGTTTTCGTCGGCGCTGGATAAGGGCGTGAAAGGCCTGCGGATTGGCTTCATTCCCGATCTCGATTTGGACGGCGTCCATCCGCATGAGATCACGCTACAGCATCTCGCCGAGGCCGCGCGTGTGCTTGAGGACCTCGGCGCGGAGATCGTCGAGACGGCTTTGCCTGCGCCGTTGCGGCGCTATCGCGATGTAACGTCGGTGATCAATTGGGCGGAGTCCTACGCGATCCACGAGAAGGATTTCCAAGAGCGCTGGTCGCTGATGGGCCAGGCCGTCCGCGACAAGATGATGGCGGGGCTGTCGCTTTCCGCCGTCGATTATCTCGCCGCGCAGCGCGATCGGAGGACGTTGGCTGAGATGACCGACGCGCTTGTTTCGCAATTCGACGCGCTGCTGCTACCTTGCACGTTCGCGCCGGCGCCGCTGGTGTCCGACGCCAAGGGAGTCGCTGCGCTGATCAGCAACGCTGTGACGACGCCGTTCAACGTGAGCGCGCATCCGGCGTTGACGGTCTGCACGGGGTTTGACGCGCGAGGACTGCCAACCAGCGCGCAGATTGTTGCGGGTTGGTTCGAGGACGCGACCGCGCTTCGCGTCGGCGCGGCTTATGAGAAGGCGACGCCATGGCGTCGGCGATTTCCGGCAATTTGAGGGTGGCTTATGGCCAATGAAATTTCGCCCGCTTTGGCGGTTCGTTTGCCCGCCGATTTCACGCCCGAGGCGCGTCAGAGATTTGCGGAGATTGCGGCGCGGGCGCGCATCGTCGCGGATCGCCTCGTGCGCGACAAGCGCGAGAACGAGGAGCCGGCATCGGTGCTTGATGTCCACACGCGCCGAACAACCGGTTAGCGCACCTCGCCCAGCCTCAACCGTCATCGCGAGCGAAGCGAAGCCATCCAGCGTGTGATCGACGATTTGCCGGATAGAGCCGCTGCTGCGGCGCTGTGGATTGCCGCGGCGCTTCGCTCCTCGCAATGACAATTCGACGTGACCGTCGAAGGCATTAGGAATTCGTCGCGCAATCCTCAGATCGCGGCTGCCGCGGTCAGCGACCGCGGCTACAGATCGCGCTGCGCGCTTTATGTAAAATCCTGCGCTTCGCGCTTCCTCACCAACTGCGATAACGCCACCGCCAACACCAAGGCGCCGCCATAAAATAGGTTCTGTACGTAGGTCTCGACGCCGAGCATGGTGAGCCCGGTAATCCCGACCACCAGGAAATACACGGCTACGATCGAACCCCAAGCATTGAACCGTCCCGGCGTTATGCTCGTCGCCCCGAGAAACGCCGCGGCGAAGGCCGGCAGCAGGAATGTGTTGCCGGAGTTCGGGTCCGCGGCGCCAATCGTTCCGACATAAACTACGCCAGTCGCCGCGGCGACCAACCCGGAAGCGATCAGGCACATAAAGCGCACGCGATCGACGCGGATGCCGGAGAGCCGCGCCACCTCGCGGCCGCGGCCGACAAATAGCAGCCGGCGGCCTGCCGAAGTGTAGCCGAGGAAATACCAGAGCAGAAAGCAGAAGCCGAGCGCGTAGTAGAATGCCAAGGGTATGCCGAACCAACGGAGCACCACGACATATTTGAGCAACAGCGGGTCGACGCCGGTCACGGTGTTGGCGCCGCTGATCCAAAGCGCCAGGCCATTGATGAACGTGCCCGTCCCCAGGGTCACGATCAGCGAGGGGATGCGGAAGTAGAGGATGAATCCGGCGTTGACCACGCCCGTCACCAAACCAACCAGCAGCGCGACCAGCACCGCGAGGGCGATCGGCTGACCATTCAGGCCATTCATCACCGCGACGATCATCGAGGCGAAGGTTAGGTTGGCGGCGACCGAGAGGTCGAAGTCGCCCGCCGTCAGCGGTATGATCAGCGAAAAGGTGAGGAACACCAGCACGGCCTGCGAACCGAGCATGGTCGACACGTTTGCCCATGAAAGAAACGTCGTCGGCCGCATCACGCCAAAGCCGAGAAACAACAGGATCAGCGCGGCGACCAGGGCGTAAGCCTCCGCGAAGCGCGCCCAGTTGAAGGGCTCCTTAGTGACGCTTTCCTCGCGCCTTCCGACATGCGCGCTCGCCGTCGAGTGAACCTGGCTCATGCGGCCTCCGCCGTGACGTTCATCGCATCGGCGACCGAAACGCTGAGCAGGCATTCCTCGGCGATGCGTTCTTTGGTGATTTCGGCGCCGGACAGGACTTTGACAATCCGTCCGTGCGCAAACACGTAAACTGTGTGGCAGATTTGCGCGAGTTGCTCGCAATCGGTGCTGGCGATCAGAAATGCTGCGCCATGCTTGGCCGCCGCGTCGATCGCCCCGAACAGGTGCTGACGCGCGCCGACGTCGACGCCCTGCGTCGGCTCATCCAGCATCAACAGCCTGGGCTCCGTTTGCAGCCATTTCGCCATCAGCGCCTTCTGCGCGTTGCCGCCGCTCAGCGAGGCCAGATTGAGCGTCGGTTGATTGGGTCGCACGTCGTATTTGCGTCCCAGAGCCTTGGCGTGCCGGGAGATGGAGGGCCAAGCCAAACCGAACCAATTCTTGAATTCGTCGAGCACAGGCAAAGATATATTGTCGGCGATCGACAGGCTGCCGACCCCCGCCGCCCCAAGCCGATCCGAGGGAAGCAGCGCGATGCGCGCGGCCATCGCGGTTTCCGGCCGCATCGGCGGCAGTGGCGTCTTGACCCCGGAGATTTCGAGCTCGCCTTTCGTCGCCGGCCGCGCGCCATAGATGAGATAGGGCAGAGTATCGAAGCCGGAGCCAATCAAGCCCGTCAGTCCGACGATCTCGCCTTCGCGCACCTCAAGCGAGACGTCCTCAACCACGCCGCCCGATGCCCCACGAACCGCGACGCTCACCGGCCGGTCGGCGGGGAGCTTGTTGTCGGTCTTATACATTGTGACGCGGTCGCCGACGATCAGTTCAACGAAACGCTCTTTGTCTGCGTCTTTGGAAATAACCGTGCCGGCGAGGTTGCCATCGCGCAACACGGTGGCGCGGTCGGTAATCTCGCGGATCTCGTCGATATCGTGCGAAACGAAAATGACGCCGGCGCCCTCGCGCACGATGTTGCGCACCAGATCAAACAACTGCTCGACGCCGACCTTGGGCAGGAACGGCGTCGGTTCGTCGAGAATCAGCAGGCCTTTTCCTTGTTTCGATACGCGGATGTTTTCGAAAGCGCGCACGATGGCGACGAGCGCGCGCGAAACTTGCGGTAGGTCGGCAATCCGCGCCCTCGGATCGATTTTGAGGTCGAAGCGCGCGAATGTTTCCCGAGCTTTCGCCGCCTCCCGCACCCAGTTGATGCGCCAGCGCGTCTCGTGCGCGAGTTCGTCGAGCCGTAGATTTTCGAGCACGGATAGCGAAGGGATCAGCCCCAGATGCTGATGTACAAAAGCGATGCCGAGATCGCGCGTCGCCCCCGCCGGCATCGGCAGATCGACCTTTTCGCCATACATCAGCAATTCCGCGCCGGGCTCGGGATCATGAAAGCCGGCGAGGATCTTGATCAGCGTCGATTTGCCTGAGCCATTCTGCCCGAGCAAACCATGCACCTCGCCCGACATCACGTCGAGCGACACGTCGTTGAGCACACGCGAGGGGCCAAACATCTTCGACAGATGGCGGATCGACAGCGCTGGCGGCTCTCCCGGCGAGCGGCGCGGGAGCGCGTCGCTCATTGCAGTTCCCAGGTTTTGGCGTAGCCGGCGAGATGCGTGTCGCCATAGCCCTTGTCGAAAGTGGCGGGCACCCCGGCCGTCGTCGCGTTGTCTTTGTCGAAGATGAACAGCGGCACGCCGAGCGTATCATAGGTCGGCAACCCGCAGAGTTTGCGCATGTAGCCGTCGAGGGTTGATCGAGCAATCCAACCGAGACTTTCGCCGACATCCATTTCCACCGTTCCCGCGCGCACCATATCGATGATGAACGGGGTGCCGTTGAAGGTGGCGATCTTGACGTCGTTGCGCGCCGTCAGCGTCAGCGCGGGCAGGACGAATTGCGACATCGAATCGTAGAGCGGCACGATATAGTTGATCGAGGGGTCGGAAATCAGCGCTGATTGGACGGCCGTCTGAATCTTGGTCGACCATTGCGGGATGGTGACGCCTACATAGGTGTGCTTGCAGCCGCCAGCACATAGTTTGTCGAGTGTGTCGCCCAGCTCTTTCGCGTAGGGCTTCGACGGCAGCACGTCGTCCGAACCGATGATCAACACATTGGCTTTTCCCTTCGTCTTCGACGGCAATCCAGGCGCCGATCACGCGCCCGACTTCATTGAAGGGGAGTGCGAGATTGACTTCCGCCGCGGGGTCGCGGGGCTGCGTTGTGTCGGAGTAGTGGGACGCGAACACATGAACGCCGGCCGCTTTCGCGGCGGCGATCTGCGGCGTCAGCGAGGAGGGAATGATGCCGCCCAGTAGATCGATGGCGGTGAATCCGTTGTTCTTGCCGAATTCCATGCCCTCGACCCACTGGGTCGGCTTGCCCTGGTTCTTCCACTGCTGGAAGCCGAAGCCGACCTGCTTGGCGACCGCGTCCATCGAGTTCTCGATACCGTCTAGGAAGGGGATCGAGCTTGAGGTCGGGATCGACAGCAGCTTCTTGCCCTGCATGCAGGCCTTCGCGTCGAAGGGGGGGCCCGGCGAGACGAATTCCGGGATTTTGCTGTGGGCGTCCACGATCGCCTGCGCCGCGGCGAGATCGGGACCTTCCGCGCGCGCCGGGCCGCAGAGCGCTCCGGTCAGCGCGGCAGCGGCCGCCAGGGCCAAGTGCTTCAGTTTAGTGCTCATGCGCGGGCCCCCGGCCAATTGCGTTGCGCCAGCCCAGTCCAAGCATAAGACCGGACTAACTAAACGGGGAAATCGCAACTTTTATGCCAACCGCCGGCCTCGCCCCGATGACACGGGACGGCAGCCGAACTAATCAGGCAGGGGGGCGGGCGGCGGATTTTTTGCAGAGCCGCCGCGATGACGTCGACAAGCCTTGCGCAGCCGCAAGTTGGGGAGCAACTTCGTTTTGATCGAGTGGAATGCGCAAGCGCCGTTGCATAGGGCGCGCGCCGTGAGGAGGAAGCGCCGATGAAGGCGACCGTGCTGGGGCGGGTCGACAGGCGACGCCCGGCGAAGGTGGGCGAGGATTCGGTTGCGCGCGAGCTCAGGCGGCTCGAGGCGCATGGCGTGAATGGCGAGGGCAATCCGACGCCTCGCTATCTCGTGCTCGCCAAGACTTTGCAGGACGCAATTCAGTCAGGCGCCTATCCTGTCGGCGCGCTGCTGCCTACCGAAGTGGACATGGCCAAAAATTACGGCGTCAGCCGCCAAACCGTGCGCCAGGCGATCAGCCTGTTGCGACAGCAGAACATGCTGTCGGCGCGCAAAGGCGTCGGCACCCGAGTCGAAGCGAAGACGGGCGCGCGGCGGTTCAGCTACTCCTCCGGGTCGGTCGCTGAGCTGCTCGAACTCGCGCACGATTCCGATCTGTCGATCGAATCCCGCGAAAACATCGTCGCTCGCGGCGCGCTGGCGTCCGAACTCGGCTACCGCTCGGGACACAAGCTGCTGCACCTCGGTTGCAAGCGCACGGTCGAGGGCGAGTTGAAGCCGCTGTCCTGGGTGGACGTTTATATCGATGGGCGGGTTGCGCCCCGACTGAAACTGCCGCCCGTGCTGCGCTCCGCGTTGTTTCTCATTGTGCAGAAGCAAACCGGCGAGATCGTCGACGAGATCCTGCAGGAAATTCGCGCAACGCTGATCAGCGAAACGATGGCCAAGCGGCTCGACGCAGAGCCGGGGTCGCCGGCGCTGGAAATTACCCGCCGCTATTTCAGCACCGGGCGACGGTTGATCCAGGTCTCCGTGAACACGTTGCCTGGGGAGCGGTTCTTCTACTCCGTCGCGATCACGCGCGATTGACGTGAGCTCGGCCTTTCGAAAGTCCGCGCATATGAGAGGTTGCGGCGTCTAGAAATTTCTGGTGTATGTACGGACTTTCTCTTGCGAGACAGCCTCCGTTTTATGTCGACCTCCGATCTCCCGGCTACCGAAAGCCGCGCCGCATGGCGCATGGAAACATCGTCTATGGCGCCCGCGCTGGCGCCTACACTGTTCATCACAACAGCGACACAGATGCTGGCCACCTCGTCTGTGCTGGCGCTGGCGACGATCCCAACGTTGGTTGCTGGAAAACTCGGGATCGCGCCGCATCTGATCGGTTATCAGGTCAGTCTCATCTATTCCGCGGGCATTTTGGCTTCCGCGCACGCAAGCGGCCTGGTGAAACGATACGGCTCGGCGCGAATTGGTCAGACAGCTTTGTTTCTGGCCGCGGCGGGCCTGGCTGGACTGGCGACGGGGCTGCTGCAGGTGATGCTGCTAGCCTCTGTGCTGATTGGCGTCGGCTACGCGCTGATCAACCCCTCTTCGTCACATATATTGAAGCGGGTGACGCCGCCGCCGCGGCGAAATCTCGTCTATTCCATCAAACAGGCCGGCGTGCCCGTCGGCGGCATCCTCGCAGCTTTGATTGTCCCACCACTGTCCTCCTGGACGGATTGGCGGCTGGCGCTGCTTGTTTTCGCCGCAGGCGCCTTCGCTCTGGGCGTCGTCTACTTTCCTCTGCGAACGTCATGGGACATCGATGCGGATCCGAAAGCCAAGGTGGTTGGCGGCGTCTGGAAAGGCCAGCGGGCGCTTTGGTCGCAGCCGGGTCTCGGTCCGCTCGCGCTGATTGGGCTATTCTATTCGGCAATCCAACTCTGCGTTTCGGCGTTCCTCGTGGTGATGCTGATCGACGATTTTGGTTGGACACCGATCCATGCGGGGGCGATGGCGGCCGCAGTGCAAGCTTTTGGCGCCTTCGGGCGCATATTCTGGGGCGTGGTGGCCGATGCGGCGCGTTCCGGTTTTCTGGTGTTGGCCTTTCTCGGCGTCGTCACAATGTGTTGTTGTTTGTTTCTTTCGGTCGCGACCCGCTTCCCTCCGGCGACCACGTTGGTCGCGCTTTGCGTACTCGGCGCCTGCTCGGTCGGTTGGAACGGCGTGATGCTGGCCGAGACGGCGCGGTTGAGCCCGGGCCGAACCGGCACTTTGACGGGTGAGACGCAGACCTACACGTTCATCGGCGTGATGTTCGGCCCTTCGAGCTACGCCGTCTGCTTCGCTTGGACGCAGTCTTACACGCTGACTTTCGCGCTCTTCAGCGCGCCGGCGGTGTTTGGCGCGGCGGCGGCGCTCTACGGGATGCGTGCGACAAGGCCCGCTTTGTAGCCGCGGTCGACAACCACAGCTACAGCGCCGCCTCCAGCGCGGCGGCGACGGCGAGCGTCTGCCGATCGGTATAGCGCGCGCCAACCAAACTCACGCCGATTGGCAGGCCGTTTTTGCCGAACCAACCCGGCACGTTCACCACCGGCGCGTGCAGCAGCGACCAGATTTGATTGAGCGCTGGATTGCCGTGCGTTCGGCCCAGCGGCGCCTCGCCTGGCGCGCTTGGCGCGAGCACGGCATCGTAAGCCGAGGCCAATTCGTCGAAGGCGACCCGGCATGAAGCGGCAGTATCATGAGCTTTGCGCAGGTCGGCGCGGCTGAAGCCGTCGCGGTTCTCGACGCGATGACGGAAGTGGTCGTGCAACTGCTCAAAATGCGCGCGATAGAGATTGAGAAACGCGGCGCGGCCTTCGCTGTACATGATGATCTTGTGCGCATCGTTGAGCGTCGCGAACGCAGCCGGAAGCGCGATTTCCGTGACCTCCGCGCCCGCCTTGCGCATCAGCGCCGCAGCCGCGAGCACGGCGTTGCGGCTCTCCTCTTCGATAGCCTCAGGGAAGGGCAGGCAGTAGCCAATCCGGCGCCCTTCGAGCGGCCCGCGTCTCGGCGGCTCGTCATCCTCGATGCCATACACTTCGGCCAAAAGTTCGAGATCATCGACGTTGCGCGCGTACCAACCAATCGTATCGAAGGTGAGCGAGTAGATCTTTGCGCCCTCGCGGCTCACTAAGCCCCAGGTTGGTTTCAACGCAAAGGCGCCGCAGAACGACGCGGGACGTATCGTCGAGCCGCCGGTCTGCGTGCCGAGCGCCAGCGGCGCCTGAAAATCCGCGACCGCAGCTGCCGAACCGCTTGAGGAACCGCCCGGGGCATGGTCGAGATTGTGCGGGTTGGCGGTCGCGGCGTTACGCCCGGCGGCGGCGAACTCCAGCGTCTCGGTCTTGCCGAGGATCAACGCGCCAGCCGCGCGCAGCGTCTCGACGCAGCCGGCGTCGAGCGAAGGGCGATGGCCGGTGTAGATCGGCGAATTGTATCCGGTCGGCATGTCGAAAGTGTCGATCATATCCTTGATGCCGATCGGCACGCCGTGCAGCGGCCCCATTGACGGGCGCCGGTCCAGTTCACGCGCGGCGCGGATCGCGGCGACGGGATCTAGGTAGGTCCACGCCTTGACGTCGGGATCGCGTAACGCGATCCGCTCCAGATAGGCGCGCGTCAGCGCCTCCGACGTGAGACGCCCTTCGGCGATCGCCGTGGCGGCGGCTCGGGCGCTGAGTTTGGTGAGGTCGCGAAAATGCGGATTGTCCAGCATCGACTATCCTTGGCGCTAAGATTGCATCGGAAGTTTCGATTGATCTGGCTCTAGCACAAGTCCGGACTTATGATAAGCGAGAATTGGCCTCGCGTCTGAAAATTGCACGTAACGAACGGAGAGCATCAGCAATCCGATCGAAGCAGGCTTGTAGCCGCGATCTCAAGATCGCGGTCTCAACGTGCTCGGCGCTTCCCTGGTAAGGCGCGATCTCACGACGACCGCGATCTAGAGATCGCGGCTACAGGCGCCGAGCCTTCGAGTCCACAGAAGTGCCGGCTGCCTGGCGCGACCAAATATGTTTGTGAGCGTCCGGCGCCCGCTACACAACAACGCCGTAGTCGGCGAGCTCCGGTCTCATCGCTTCAATAACGAAGTCGATAAATGCCTCCGGCGCGTCCAAGTAGAACTCCCGATCGGAATAGCTCCCGACTTCAGCTTTCAAGCCGTGAGCCAGCGCCCAGGCGACCAAATCCTCGAGGTCAGCGCGAGGCGTCTCACTCAAGAATGACACCTGCGAACGTATCTTGTCCTCGTCGCGATGTACGACATCGCTGCGGCTGAATTGCAAATCGATGTTCGCGCCGGGCTGGCGGAGCCATATCGCGCGTTCGGTTCGCCGCAACTCGACAAAGCCAAGCTTCGCTTTCAGCATTTCGACGACCGTTTCGAAATACCGGCGATCCAAGCGATTGGCGACATGATTGAACTTCATCAACGATACCCCATTGTTCGCCAGCTCACGCCCCTCGCATCGCAGCAAGCAGCGCCGACCTAGATAGAGACTTGGCGCATAAGCCGTAACCGGGGAAGATTCCCGGGCGCCCATGTAGCCGCGGTCGCTGACCGCGGTGGATCGGCTTGGAAAAAGGTTCGCGGAACTAGGCGCCTAAACCCACGACCGCGGCTACAGGCGCCCTCGCCCGGTAATTTACCCCGGTTACCATAAGCTCACTTGCTCTTCGGCCCAAGCGCGAGTGTCGTCTCCAGGAAGTCGCAGAACTTTTCCGCGATCCGCGGCGAAGGCGACGTGGCAATTCGCGTCCTTGAGATTGCGATGGTGCGTATCGACCACGGTTCGCCCTACCGTGAGCGTGCCGTGGCATTCGACGTCGACATGGCGGAACAGCGTCGTGACCACGCTCGGATCGAGCATATAGTTGACGCATAGCGCGTCGTGCACCGGCGCGGCGTTGCGCTCCTCCATTGGCTGGTTGGCGTCATAGGCGCGTATGCGCTGGTCGATGAAACGCGACGCCGCGAGCCCCGCGTTCGTCCCCAGCGCCGCCAACTTCTCGGCTGCGCTGCGACGAGACCAGCGCCTTGTGCGTCGCGTCGAGCGGCAGCATCGTCACTTTGCGGAATCCCGCCGCGAACACTTTTGCGGCGGCCTCGGGATCGGCCCAGATGTTGAATTCGGCCGAGGGCGTGACGTTGCCCTTGTGATGGGCGCCGCCCATGATGATCACCTCGGGAACGCGATCGACCAGCTCTGGATAGACCGCGAGCGCCGCCGCGATATTGGAAAGCGGACCGACCGGCATCAGAACGATCTCGTCGGTCGTGTTCTTATACACGTCGATCAGGAAATCGACGGCGTTGCCGGTCTTGCTTGCTGCAAAGTCGTGTTCGGAATGGGCAGCTCGCGGCCATGCACGCCATTTTCGAGCATTTCAGGCCCGCGGGATCGGAAAATCCGGCCGCGCGAGCGGACGGTCAAGTCCCTCGTAAACTGGCACATCGCCGCGACCAACAAACTCCAGCGCCCGCAGCGTGTTGTTGGTGCAATATTGCACTTCGACGTTGCCGTTGACCGTCGTGCACGCAACCAGGTCGAGATCGGGATGAAGGGCCGCGCACATGATCGCCACCGCGTCGTCGGTGCCGGTATCGACGTCGAGAATCAATTTTCGCTTGGCCATGGCAGTCCTTTCAAGTTTGGATACAGCGGCGGATCATGTCTCGATATCGCCAGCCAACTTGGCCGCTGGCGCGCTTGGCGCGCCAGCCGACGATCACGAGCGCCAGCACTGTGGCGACATAGGGAATCATTTGCAGCAACTGCGGCGCGGCGCCAGTCATTTCCGGCAGGCGGACCGCCAGCGCGGTCGCGACCCCGAATAGCAGGGCGACCGCCGTCGTTGGGAAGGGTCGGCCCTTCGCGAAGAAGATCGCGGCCAGCGCAATAAGGCCGCGCTCATCATTCATTTGCCGAGCAAACAACGATACGTAGCCGAGCGAAAGATAAGCGCCCGCGAGGCCGCAGAACAGGCCGCTGATCACCATGGTCTCGAACTTGATGCGCTCGACGGGAACACCGGCCGCAAGCGCGGCGTCCTCGGCCTCGCCAATCATGCGCACCCGCAGACCCCAGCGCGTGCGATACAGCGTCCACCAGACGCAGGGCACGGCGAGGTAGGCGACGTAGACCAGCAGCGTCTGCCCGCTGAGCAGCGGGCCGAGTATCGGCGTGTCCGCGAGCAGCGGAATTCGGATCGGCGAAAACACGGGGATATCTGACGAGGCGAATACGCCGTCCTGACCAAGCATGCTCTTCAGCAGCAATGCCGTGAGGCCGTAGGCCAGGAACGTCACGGCGATGCCGGCGATGAATATGTGAGCGCGAAAACGAAGATTGAACAGCGCGAGAATGGCGGCGAGCGCAGCAGAGGAAATGACGCCCGCGAGGATGCCGATTGTCAGGCTTCCTGTCGCATAGGCGGCCGACACCGCGGCGAAAGCGGCGACGATCATGAAGCCGTCAAGCGCGATATTCAGTATGCCCGCCTGGAAAGTGTAGAGGCCTCCGAGCGCGGCGAAGATGAGCGGCGTCGCGATCCGGATCGAGGAGAAGGCGATGTCGGTCAGCATAGCCTCAGACCTCCGTGGCCGCGCGGTTATCTGTCGACACGCTCACCGCCGTCGCCAGCATCCGGCGCTCGGCCGCGCCAAGGGACCGTGAATTGCGCGGCCAGGATCAGCACAACCAGGAATTGAAGCACCTGGACGAGATATTTGGAGACGCCGAGTTGCATCTGTAGCACGGACGAACCGCTGTTCAGCGCGCCAAACAGGAACGCGGACAGAATGACGCCGATCGGGTTCGAATTGGCGAGCATGGCCACGGCAATACCATCGAAGCCGTAGCCGGGAGAAAAATTGTCGTAGTACGCGCCGTAGACGCCAAGCACCTGTTCGGCGCCAGCCAGTCCCGCGATCGCCCCACTCACCAGCATGATGGCCATGACATTGGCGCGGATGCGCACGCCGCCATAGTTGGCGAAGCGCGCGTTCAACCCGATCAGCTTCCACTCAAATCCGCGCACCGTCGCGACGTTGAACACGGCTAAGAGGATGCAGCACGCCAGCCCGATAAAAATACCCGTGTTCAGTTGCGAATAGAGCGTGAAGTTTGTCAAACGCGCTGAATCCAGGACGTCGGGCAGCTTGTTGGTGGGGCCCGGCGCTTTCAGCACTCGCGCGGCAATGTAGCCGGTCAGCAGCAGCGCGATCGGATTCAGCATCAGGCATATCACGAGTTCGTTGACGCCGAGAAACACCCGAAGCACCGCGGGAATCGCGGCCCAGGCGGCGCCGCCGATCAAAGCCGCGAGGATGCAAGCCGGAGGCATGAGGATGTCGGGCAGAGGCGCCGCATAACCAACGATCCCGGCGCAGAGCGCGCCCATCAGCATCTGCCCTTCGCCGCCGATATTCCAGATACCGGATCGGAATGCGATCGCGACCGCTAGCCCGGTGAACAGCAACGGTGTCATCATTTGCAGCGTGACGGAAAGATTGGGCCAACCGCTGAAGGCGCCCGTCAGCAGCGCGCCGTAAACATCAAGCGGACTGCGGCCGAGCGCGAGAACCAGCAGGCCACCAACGACAAACGACACCGCGACCGCAAACAACGGTCCCGCGAGGGCGCGCAGGATCCGCGACCCGAGCGCCTGTTGCACGGGGCTTGCGTGCGAGACCGCGCTCATGCGGCGACCTCTCCGCCTCGGCCAAAGTGGCCGCCCATCAACTCGCCGATTTCTCCCACGTCCGCTTCGTCGGTCGCAAAGTCTCCGACAATGCGACCGCGATACATCACGAGTATGCGGTCGCTGAGCGACAAAAGTTCGTCGAGATCGGCGGAGACCACGAACACAGCGCGTCCTTCGTCGCGCATCGCCACCAGCGTGCGGTGGATCGCCTCGATGGCGCCGATGTCGACGCCTTGCGAGGGCTGTTCGGCAATAATGAGTTTTGCCGGCCGGGTCAGCTCGCGAGCGAGCTGCACCTTTTGCTGATTGCCGCCGGAAAGGGAACCCGCAAGCGTCTCTTCGTTGGCGCCGCGCACGTCGAATTCACCAATCAACTCGCGGCACCGCCGTCGCGCCGCTCCGGCGGCGAGAAACGGGCCTCGGCGAAAAGCGGCGAGATGACCAACCGCCATATTCTCCCAGATGGCGCTTCCCAGCGACAGGCCGACGCGGGCGCGGTCGGCCGGCACGTAGGCGAGCCCCGCCTGTCGCGCCGATCGCGGATCGCCTGGCGTGGGCGCGGCGCCGCAGATGGCGATCCTTCCGGCCTCGGGTCGGCGCAAGCCGACGATGCTTTCAATCAATTCGTCTTGACCGTTGCCCTGAACGCCAGCCAAGCCGACGATCTCGCCGGGCCTTACGGCGAGCGACAAATTGTCGACGGCGACTGCGCCGCGATCCCCAAGCACCCGAAGGCCATCAACCTGCAACGCGGGCTCGGGCGCTGGGCGCCCTGGCGTTTTGGCGACGCGCAGCAGGACGCGCCGGCCGACCATCTGGTTGGCGAGCGTCTCCGCCGTCAAGCCCTTGTTGTCCTGCGTGCCGACGATGCGGCCTTGACGCATAACCGAGACTCGATCGGCGGCCTCCAGAACTTCTCGCAGTTTATGGGTGATGAAGATAACCGAACGGCCGGCTTGCGCCAGCGATCGCATGGTCAGAAAGAGCTCCTTGGTTTCCTGCGGCGTGAGCACGGCGGTCGGCTCATCGAGGATGAGCACGTCAGCCTGGCGATAGAGCGCTTTCAAGATTTCGACGCGCTGCCGAAGCCCAACAGGCAGCGCGCCTACGATGGCGCGCGGGTCGAGTTCGAGGCCGAACCGTTGGCTAAGTTCTGCCGTCTGCGTCTCGGCCGTTCGTAGGTCGAGACGCGCGAAACCTCGCACGGGCTCGGCGCCGAGGATAATGTTTTCGGCGACCGTGAAAGAAGGCGCGAGCTTGAAGTGCTGATGCACCATGCCGACGCCCGCCGCGATCGCTTCGGCGGGGCCCGAATAATCAGCGGGCGCGCCGCGCACCTCGATGTCTCCGCTCGTGCGCGGATGCAGGCCGTAGAGGATGTTCATCAAGGTCGACTTGCCGGCGCCGTTTTCGCCGATGAGCGCGTGCACCTCGCCCGGTTGAATGTCGAGCGAGGCGTCATGAATGGCGGTGAAATCGCCAAACATCTTTACGATGTTCCGCATTTTCACGAGTGGGATCATGCAGCCACCTCACAACTGCGGCGCATCTCGAGATGACGTCGCGCGCCGGGACCTTTCGAGAGAACTCGCGTCTCTCACTTTTTGTCCGCGACCGAAGGCGGTGAGGCCATCGGGGGCGTGCCCATTTCCTTCTGGCCGGCAGTCAGGTCGAAGTAGTTGGGCACCACAATCGCGCCGGAGATCACCTTCGCCTTCAGGTCGTCAACCTCCTTCAGCACGTCGGCGGAGATCAGCCCTTTGTTGTACTCGTCCATCGCCGCGGCGACGCCGCCTTCCTTCAAGCCATAGTAAAATACCTTGCCGCCCTTGAACGAACCATCTTCGACCGATTTGATCATGTCGAACGCCTGGGTGTCGACGCGCTTGACCATGGACGTGAGCACGAAGCCGGGCGCCAGATAGTTCTGATCGGAGTCGACGCCGATGGCGAAGGTCTTGGTGCTCTTCGCCGCGTCGATCACGCCCGCGCTGGTGGCGCCCGCGACCGCGAAGTTGATGTCAGAGTGCTGGTTGATCAGTGCAAGGGTGTATTCCTTGCCGGCCGCGGGATCAGTGAAAGTGCCCGAGTAGCTTTCGAGAACCGACACTTTCGGATCGGCCATTTTGGCGCCGTAGTAGTAGCCGATGTAGAAGCGGTGAATGATGGGAATATCCTTCCCGCCGACGAACCCTATGACGCCCGTCTTCGTCGTTCGCGCGGCGATGGCGCCAACCAGGAACGAGCCTTCCCAGTCCTTGGTGACGGTGCTCACCACATTCGGGGCGATCGGGTCGGGCCCGACATCGACCAGACCGAACTTCTGATTGGGGAAAGCCTTCGCGACCGTCTGCATCGGCTTGATCATGTCGAAGGAAGAGCCGACGATGAAATCAAAACCCTGGCCCGCGGCTCTTGCCAGCGACGATTGGAATTCAGAGATCGAGCGCGGTTGGATGACGACATACTCGATGCCGAGCTCCTTCTCCGCCTTCTTCATCCCCTCGTTCATCATGTCGTTGAAAGAGCGGTCGCCGAGGCCGGATTCGGAGGTCACCATCGCGACCTTCAACTTGGCGTCGGCCTGGCTCGCCATAAGCAAGGCGCCGCCGAGGACCGCCAAGGCGCCCAGAGATTTCCAAAATATTTTCCGAAACATTTTCATTGACGCTCTCCCGCTATCAGGCAGCGCGCGCCGCCGCCATGAACTCTTTGACTTTCACCGGATCGAACCGTCCAAAGGCGGTCGCCGCGTCCTTGAGCGACGAACTCACAATCACGCCGTCGGCCACGGTCTGCAGCTCTCGGATATTGCCAGCGGTGACGCCGCCGCCCACGAGGATCGGCGCCGCGCCAACTGTGCGCCGCGCGATCTCGATCAACTTATGCGTGCCCGGGTAGCTCTTGCCTGTGAGGACGAGAGCGTCCGCCGCGCCTAACCTGACCGCGGCGTCAAGATCGTCCTCAAGCGTGCCCGCGACCAGCGGGTTGCCTGTTCGATCATGCACGTCGGCCAGGATCGCGACATCGTCGGCGCTCCACGCCGTGCGCGCCTTGATCGCCGAGAAAGCCTGTGCGCTCTCGACGCCGAAGGGCGTGACCATGGCGCCGACATAGATCTTGATGCGCACGAAATCGGCATTCGCCGCCGACGCGACCGCAATCATGGCTTCTGCATCGTTTTCCAGCATGTTGAGGCCGGTTGGCTTGCCCGTGCGACGCCGCACCTCGCTGACCACCCTGGTCATCCAGGCGGCCTGCACGTTCGTCGCGTGCAGATCGGTGGGAATGTCGCCGAGGTTCTGCACCATCAGCGCGTCGACGCCGTGGCTTGCGAGGATCTCGGCTTCTGCAAGCGCCGTGCCAATCACCGTCGTCGATCCCGCCGCTGCGATATCGACTTCCGCCCGGAAGCGCGGCAGTTGCACCATGCCAACGACCGGCTTCTTGCCGGCGCGCAACAGGGACGAGCAGCGCGCTCATCAGATCCCGACCAAAGGCTCGGCTTTCGCCTGAGCGGAATGGAAGATCTGGCGGAAGTTGACCTCCTGTCGCCGTTTGTTGTCGAAGCCGAGGAACGCGATATTCTGCTGATCGGCGATGTGGCAGGACAGATATTCGAACGGCAGTTTGTAGACGAAAGGCGTCAGCGCCTCGGGTAGATCGGGCATCGCGAAATAGATGTCGGAGGCGGCTTTCGCCGCCGCGTCGCCCTCGCGTCCGATCAGGATCACGCGTGAGCCCATGTCGCGCGCCGCTTGCGCCTGTTCCAGCGCGCGGTCGCGGCCGGCGCCGGGCGGCGCCAGGATGATCGTGTCGGTCATCTCGTCGGTGAAGAAATATTGTTCGTGCGCCCATTCTTCGAGTTCGGTCGGATGGCAGGGGCGGGTAAGGCCCTCGAACCATTTGGCCATGCCGAAATAGGCGGTGGCGTAGTTGGGTCCGCCGCCGAGAATGACGGTCTTGCGTTCGCGCGTAAAAGTGTGGGCGATCTCCTTGGCGAGCGGGCCGACCGTCGTGTCGGCGGCCGCCATTGCGGCGGGCAGCGTTTCCAGTTCGGCAACCAGCGCCTTCACGCGGCGCGGCGTCGAGATGGCCGATCCGCTCGCCGAAAGCGATGGCGGCGATGAACAGGCCGAGCATGCTCGCCGTATAGGTCACGCTGCCGGGCGTGATCACCTTGCTGCCGTCCGGCTGCTCCTTGATGTTGGGCGGCGCGTTGACCTTGATCAGCGTTTCAGCGGCTCTTCGCGAGATTTGTATCGGCGCTGACCGTGACCGCGAATGTCCAGGCGCCCTTCTCGCGCGCCAGTCGCACGCCCTCGATGGTGCGCGACACCGTGCCGGAATTGGAGACGCCAAACACGAAACTGTCCGGCCGGCAGATCCGCGACCAGATAGCGCGAGAACTCCAGCGCCTCGACCGGTTCGATCATCCGGCCGGTCGCTTTCATCATATAGCTGCGGACGGCGATCGCGGCCGCATAACTGTCGCCGCAGCCGATCGCGAAGCCGTGCCGCAGCGCGCCCGGCTCACGGTTGCGAAGCACTTCGCGCATGTACGCCAGCATCGGCGCGATATTGTCGCGCACAAAGGCGGGCTGCAACGCGACTTCTTTCAGCATCACCGCTTTTTCGTTCTGCACCCTGTCACTCCATGAAGCCTTCTAGAGGCCTGTTTGTTGTCAAAAGCGTTGTGTCTGCACCGAGTTCGCCAACGCCGCCCGTCTTCGCTCCGCCTCGCCGGGATCGGCTTCGAGCAAGCCGTCGACGCCTACTTCGGCGACGCAGAAAGAGGCGGAAACCGCGCCGTGCAGCAAGGCCTGCAGGCCGGTCGCGCGTGCGCGCGTAGCCGACCAGCGCGCCGCCGCAGAAGGTGTCGCCGGCGCCCGTCGCGTCCTTCGCCTCAACCGGCGCCGCTGGGAGGATCAGCAGATCAGGGCTATCTTTGGCGTGACCCACGCATCCGTCAGCGCCGCATTTGAGCGCGATGAGAGGCGTCTGTGGCGACAGCTCGCGCAAATGTCGGACCGTGTCCGTCGGACTCGCGTTTGGCACAATCACACGACCGTCCTGACGGCTCGGCAGAAACAGATCGACGGACGCCATCAGTTGGGCCACGTCGTCGCGCGTGACTTCGGCCAGACGTCGGTCGTCGAGATCAATCGAGACAATGCCGGTTCCGGCCGCGCGCAGCGCCGCGACCAATTCCACATGCCGACGCCATGGCAGCGGCGCGAGATGCGCGGCGGGGACGCCAGGCATTATGTCGCTCGCGACCGGGCTGAACTCGTCCCAATTTCGCGTCGTTGAACGAAAGATGAATTGTCGGCTGCCGTCTTCCTCGTAGAGCCCCCAATCGCGCAACGTGCGGCTCAGGCGAGGCGCGTCGGCGAGCTCGACCCGGGCTCGCAGCGGCGCCACCGGATAGTCCGGACCGAAGGGCGCAATCACAAGCGGCCGCTCGCCCCAGACCGCCATGCCGAGCGCGGAATAGACGGCGTTGCCGCCGGGCACCGCCCATCGCGTCGAGCCGTCAACGAAGACGAGATCGTCGATCGACAGATTGCCGAGGGCGCAGAATCTGGTCATGTGCGCGCGCCTACGCGCACGAGCGTCAGGTCGATCACCGCGCTGTTATGATGATTGACCGAGTAAAGGATGCGGCGATCGTTTTCACTGAAATGCACCTCCCGCATCAGCAGCAACGGCGCGCCGTGTTTGATGTCGAGCTCGTTGGCTTGCCGCGCGGTGGCGCTGACCGCCGTCACCGACATTTCGCTGCGCAGCAGGGCGAGTCCAAGATCGCCGGTCAGGAATTCGTACAGGGAGCCGCCCGAAAATCTGGCCAGGCGATCGAAGGGGAGCGCCTTGCTCAGAGGCAGGTATTCAGCGGCGGTAGCGAGCGGCGCCCCGTCCACCAACCGCACGCGCCGGATCCGCGCCACTTTGGCGCCGATCGGGCTCTCCAAGGCTTGCGCGACCTCGTAGGGCGGCGACACCTCGTCGATTTTGAGGCTGCGCACGCTCGCGACGCGGCCAGCGGCCCGGATCGTCGAAGACAGCGAGGATATCGAATCGAGAGCGTTTCGCAGGTGCGGACTGTTCGCAGCAACGAAGGTCCCGACGCCGTGCCGGACGTCGAGCAACCCGTCGCTGACGAGAATGCGGATGGCTTCGCGAAGCGTTGGCCTGCTGATCTTGAGTTCTCTAGCGAGCGTAGCCTCGCTCGGTAGACGCGCGCCGGCGGGCAGGGCGTGATCAGCGATCTGCGCGCGCAGACGCGTCGCAGACCCGCGTGACGAGGTCCTCGCGCGTAGCGCCAGCGCTCCACATTCGGGCGGCGAGATCCGGGATGCGAAGTTGCGTCAAAGGCTCCCTCGGCATTGGCTTGGCGTCGCGAAAAGCGATGATCCCGTCGTCGGCGAGTCTCGCGCTTGGCGAGACGCTGCTCGACTAGGGCGACCGATCGCCGCAAGCTTCCGTCCTCCAAGCCGTAGGACGTCAGAGGTCAGACGTCAAGGGAGTAGGTCGGTCGCGGCTCGGGCGCGCGCGCGCCTTTCGCCGACCTGCTTGCGATGTGTCGTGCAACCGGTCTACCTTCGAGGCCGTTCGCGGAGCGCCGCATTCTCCGCCGACGAGCTCCCAGGCGCGCGGTGCAAAATTTGCAGAGGCAAACAAAGCCGAGGATCTAAGTCGTATCTATTGATCGTGAAGCGAAGGAGTGGAGGGTATGCGCAAACTCGTGTCACTGGTGTCGGCCGGCCTGCTGTGCGCCGGTCTGGGAGCGGCCGTCGCGGCGCCGAAGTTTGGCGCCGCCTATGTGATGAGCGACAATCTCGGCGACAAAGGCTTCAACGATTCCGCCGCGGCAGGCTTTCACCGCGCCGAAGCCGAAGGCGTAAAGATAAAGTTGCTGCAAGCCTCGCCGAAGGATCCGCAGCTTTGGCGTCAGAACCTCGAGGCGACCTCGGACAGTGGAAGTTGGAGCGTCATCTTCGCCGGCCCCGGCATGCACGACAATCTGGCGGCGGTCGCGCCGAAGCATTCCGGTCAGAAATACGTCTATTTCGACGATGAGCTGAAGCTGCCCAACGTACTTTCCATCAAATACGCGCAGAACGAGGGATCCTATCTCGCTGGCGCGCTGGCCGCGCTTGTGGCGACCGACAAGGAGGATTTTCCGCTCTCGGCCGCCTCGCACAAGGTCGGGCTGGTCGCGGGTCAGGATCTTCCGGTCATCGAGGATTTCATCGTCGGCTTCAAACAGGGCGCGAAGACGGTCGATCCCTCGATCGACGTCCAGGTCTCATTCATCGGCAATTTCAATGACGCGCAGAAAGCTTATGAGCTGACGCGCAACACCTTCGGCGGCGGCGCCGATGTGGTGTTCAACGTCGCGGGGCCGGCGGGTCTTGGCATTCTCAAGGCCGCCGCCGACAGCAACAAATATGCGATCGGCGTGGACTCGGACCAGAACGGTCTCTATCCGAAGAACGTGGTCGCCTCGATGCTGAAGCAGATCGGCAACTCGATCTATGATTCCATCAAACAGATCGAGGCGGACAAGGCGCCGTTCGGCGAACTTGAGATTTACGGCTTGAAGAACGACGGCGTCGGGCTCGTCTACAACGACGCGCTCGTGCCGGCCTCGGTCAAGTCGAAGGTCGATGCCGCGAAGGACAAGGTTCTAAAGGGCGAAATCGTCGTCGACAGCGCCTTCAAGAAGTAGCCCGGCGCGCTTCGCGTGAGCACGCTTGCAACCGAGGACGTCGGTTCGGACGCGCTCCTGCGATTGCGCAACGTGTCGAAATCGTTTGGTGGCAAGCAAGCGCTGGCGGGCGTCGATCTCGACGTCCGCCCGGGCGAGGTGCATGTCGTCTGCGGCGAGAACGGCGCCGGGAAAAGCACGCTGATGAATATCATCGGCGGCGTGCTGCAACCCGACGAAGGCGAGCTCATCTTCGACAATCGCCCGGTTCGCTTCGCCAATCCCCTCGTCGCGGGGCGGGCGGGCGTTGGCATGGTGCATCAGCATTTCCGCCTGCTGCCTTCGATGACGGTGGCGGAAAATCTCTATCTGAACCGTCAACCGAAGCGCTTTGGGTTGTTCTCCGACCGGGCGGCGATGCGGCAGCGGCGCCGCCGCGCTCATCGCGCGCTACGGCTTCGACCTCGCGCCGGACGCCGTCGTCGGCGATCTCTCGGTCGGGCAGCGCCAGCGCGTCGAAATTCTGAAGGCGCTGGGCTTCGAGGCGCGCCTTCTTATCCTCGACGAGCCCACAGCAGTTTTGACGCCGGGAGAGGTGGCGCAGCTGCTCGACGTCGTCAGGGAATTGCGCAGCAAGGGCCGCGCGATTCTGTTCATCACCCACAAGCTGACGGAGGCGCTCGACGTTTCGGATCGCGTGACTGTCCTGCGCCAGGGTCGGTGGATCTCGACGCAGGCCACGCATTTGCTTTCGGAGCGCTCGATCGCGATCGATATGGTTGGTCGCGAGATGCGGCCGCTCAAGCGAGAGGGCGCGCCTCGGGTCGAGGCGAACACGGCGGCGGCGCTTTCGGCGTCAAACATCGTCGCGACCGATTCCGAGGGTCGACCGCTGCTCGACGGCGTCGCCTTCACGATTGCACCTGGCGAGATTCTGGGCGTGGCCGGCGTCGATGGCAACGGGCAGACAGAACTAAGCGAAGCGGCGGCGGGCTTGAGGCGGATCCAGAGCGGCGCCATCCAAATGGCGGGCCGGGATGTCACGCGCTTGGACGTTCGCGCGCGGCGGAGGCTCGGGCTTGGCTTCATTCCCGAAGATCGCCTGGACCGGGGCGTCAGCGCCGGCATGACCATCGCTGAGAACGTGAGTGTCAGCGCCTACCGGCGTAGGCGCCTCGTCAACAAAGCCGGCCTGGTCCGAGTCGCGGCCCGCGACGCCTACGCGGCCGAGAAGATCCGAGAGTTCGACGTGCGCGGCGCGACGCCGCGAACGCCAATTGGCGCGCTTTCCGGCGGCAATATCCAGAAGGTCGTGATCGCCCGCGAGCTCGACCAGCGGCCGGTCGCGCTGGTGGTGGCGCAGCCGACGCGCGGGCTCGACGTCGGCGCCACGGAGTTCGTGCACCAGCAAATTTCGGCCGCGGCGGAGCGCGGCTGCGGCGTGTTGCTGATCTCCTCCGAACTCTCGGAGATTTTCGCCCTCGCCGACCGGATCGCGGTGATGTTTCGAGGCCGTCTGGTTGGAATCGTAGATCGGGCTTCGGCGACCGAGGAGTCCATCGGGTTGATGATGGGAGGCGGCGCGCGCGCATCATGAAGTCGCTCGTCCTGCCCCCCATTTTCGCGCGGCGGCGACTTTGCTGGGGCCGCCTGTCGCCATTTTGGCGGGCGGTTTCGCGCTTGTTCTGGCGATCAGCAGCGACCCGATCCTGGCCTATCAAGACCTGCTGTTCGCCAACTTCTACTCTGCGTCCAACTTCGCGCTGTTCATCAATCGCATGACGCCGCTGCTGTTTCTTGGGCTCAGCGTCATTCTCTCGTTCCGCGCCGGCGTATTCAACGTTGGAGGTGAAGGACAGCTCTATCTGGGCGCCATGGCCGGCACGATTGCCGGCCTTGCCTTCGCGGGCGCGCCAAGGCCGCTGGGGCTCCTCCTCGCGGCCCTCGCTGGCGCCGCTACCGGCGCGGTCTATGCGCTTGCGCCGGCCGTGATGAAGGTTCGCCTCGGCGTCAATGAAGTCGTTTCAACGCTGATGCTGAATTTTATTGCTCTGCTGTTGACCGAGTATCTGGTCACGCATCCCCTGCGGGATCCCGTCGCCTATGGCGCGGTCAGCTGGATGTTGCCGGGCTCGGTTTGGCTCCCTGAAATCCCGGGCTTGCCGGGCGCGACGGGCGCCGCTTTGATTGCGTTGGCCGTGGCGCCGCTCGCCTGGCTGCTGCTGTTCAGGACGCTTTGGGGCGCGGACCTGCGGGCGGCCGGCTCCAACGCGCGTTTCGCCGAGGCGGTCGGCATTGACGCGGGCCGGCGTGTCCTGGAAGCTATGGCGCTCTCCGGCGCGATCGCCGGCTTGGCCGGAGCGCTCTACGTGCTCGGCGTCGGCCACAGGTTCGAGCAGAATTTCTCGCCGGGCTTCGGCCTGATTGGCCTGACAGTCGCGCTGCTCGCGCGGCTTCACCCTTTCGGGGTGATCGCAACCGCCGCTTTTTACGCGCTCATCCTCAACGGAGCGGCCTACATGCAGATCGACACCGACGTGCCGCGGTCGCTTGGTTGGGCTTCTCACGGGGTTCCTGGTTCTGTTCATGACGGTGCGGGGCCGCGCCGCCTCGGCGCCGACATAAGATCGCGGCGATGCTGACGGCGCAACTCCTCAACTCAACGCTCGTGCAAACGACGCCGCTGCTGCTTTGCGCCCTGGCCACGCTGATCACCAGCCGCGCCAACATTCTCAATGTCGCCGTCGAGGGAATGGCTCTGGCGGCTGCGTTCGCCGCCATCGCTGTTGGACAGGCGACCGACAGCAGCGCGCTTGGGCTTCTGGCCGCGCTGATCGCCGCCACCGCGATGGCGTTTCTGTTTGGCGCCGTCGCGATCGGCCTCGGCGCCGATTTCATCGTCGCCGGCCTCGGGCTCAATATTTTGGCGGACGGAGGCGCGCTCTTCCTGCTCGAAGAAGTCTATCAGGATCCCGGCGGCCTCAGGCCTGACCATTTTCCTGATTTGTGGCGCGTGCCGCCGAACATGCTGACGGAAGTCCCGTTGCTGGGCGGCGCGCTGGAAGGTCAGAGCGTCATCGCGCTGGCCGCGCTGGCCGCTGTGCCGCTCGTGCGCGGTCTTCCTTTATCGCACGCCGATCGGCTATCGCGCTGAGCGCGGTTGGCGAGGACGAGGCGGCGGCCGCCGCCGCGGGCGATGCGCGCGGCGCGCATCAAGATGCTCGCCGTGCTGATCAGCGGGGTGCTTTCCGGACTCGCCGGCGCGCAACTGGCGATGGACAGGCTTGCATTTTTTCCTGCCTGAAATGACCAGCGGGCGCGGCTTCATAGGACTGTCGGCTGCGCTGTTTGGCGGGGCCGAGCCTTGGCCGACAGCGGGGGCCGCTTTCCTATTTGGACTTGCGGGGGCGCTGGGCGACCGACTTCAGACCTTCCAGCTGCCCTCGGAGTTCGTCCTCATGGCGCCCTATGTCGCGGCCTTGCTGGCGCTGACCATCGCCCGCTGGCGCGCCGCGCGGCGCGCAAGGCCGGCGCCACATCGGAGGAATCAACAAACATGAAAATCGTGCATGACTGCGATCCTGGCAATGACGACGCGCTCGCGATCCTCGCGGCGCTGCGGATCGCCGGAACCTTGATCTGATCGCCGTGACGACAGGCGCCGGACATCTTGCCGCCGATCGCACCGCCCGCAACGCGGCCATCACGCTGGCGATCGCCGGCGCGTCGCACGTCCCTGTCTTTGCCGGCGCCGAGGTTCCGCTCGTTCGCGAGCGGCTGATCGCGGCCGTGCTGGACGAAAACGAAGGCCTCGATCGCGATCGTGGCGAACTTCCCGCTGTCCTGATCGAGACGGGTCGCCAATCTGCGCAGGCGATCGCGGAGCTTGCCTTCCGCCATGAGGAGCTGGTTGTTGTCACGACCGGCCCGCTCACCAACCTTGCCTTGGCGCTGCGGCTGCGCCCCGAAATCGCCACGCAGATCGCGCGCGTGGTGATCCTCGGCGGCGCCTGGGGGCTTGGCAACAAGACGGCGGCGGCCGAATGGAACATACTCTGCGATCCCGAGGCGGCGCATATCGTGTTCGCCTCAGGCGCGCCGATCACGCTGGCGCCGATCGATTCCGCCGCTCAAGTGTTGATAGGTCCCGATCTGGTCGAGTGAGGCGCGGGCGATCGGCGGACGCGTCGGCGCGTTCGCGGCGGAACTCCTTTCCTCGTTGCGATCGACACACAGGCCGGGACCAATGAAGACGGCTGACGCGCCGCTCAACGATCCCCTGGCGATCTTGATAGCCGCGCAACCTTCTCTGGCCAAAACGCTGAAGGCGCGCGTTGAGGTCGAACTTGCAGGCCGCCACACGTACGGGCGCACGGTGATCGATTTCGCCGGCCGGACAGGCCTGCCGCCGAATTGCGATGTGGTTGTCGAATACGACGCGGGCGCTACAGTGTCCGCCTTTCTGTCCGCGCTTCGCCGCGTCGCTGATCAACAAAAGGGCCAGCTATGATTGTTCCGCTCAACGTCATGCGTTGGGGCTCTCCAGACGCTCCGCGCACGGTTGTCGCGCTGCACGGCATCACCGGCAATGCGGGCGCGTTTGGGCTGCCAGGGCGCGCTCCTCGCGGAGCGAGGCTATCGCGTGCTCGCGCCAGATATGCGCGGCCACGGGGAAAGCGCGCGCGGCGACGGCGACTTCTCGACGGCATCGCTGCTCGCCGACATCGCGGCGAGCGTTCCGACAGCGCCGGACGTGCTGATCGGCCATTCGTTCGGCGGCTATTTGGCGCAGGCGGGAGTGTTGGCGGGTGTTTTCCAGCCGCGTGCGCTGCTGTTGGAGGATCCGGTCTCTCACTTCGCGGACAAACAATCTCCCCAGGAGATGCTGGCCTGGGACGAGGCCAATCTTCCCCACGACATCGAGGGGTTGATGCGGTTGAACCCAAAATGGTCGCGCCGCGACGCGGCGTGGAAACTGTTGTCGCTCGAACAGATCGACTTCGCCGATGCGCGCGCAGCGTTCGCCGGCAACGCGCCGTGGGATCTACGCCCGCACGCCGCCGAGATTTCGCGACGACAGCCAACGGTCTGGATCCTGCCGAAGACGAGTCGGTTCATACCTACGGTTGATCAGGAACGACTGCGTCAAGACGTCGGCGACGCGTCGGTGGTTGTCCTCGACCACGTCGGACACAGCGTGCACCGCGACGATGTCGAGGCTTTCGTTGGAGCTTTGGAGCTCCTAAAATAACCGCCTTGTCGGCAGCCTTATTGACATAACGGCCCGTCATTGCGAGCGAAGCGAAGCAACCCAGCCGTCGTGCGCACATAGAGTTGCCGACCTTCAACTGTCGTGCGTCGCGCTGGATGGCTTCGCTTCGCTCGCAATGACGGGAAGGCGGCTTGGAGGCCAGGAAAGCGGTTAGGCTTGGTTTTGGCCCGACGGTTCGGCGCACGCAACCGTTGACACCGAGGAATACTCATGTTTAGTTCGTTCGAGGTCCGAACTAATATGAGCAAAGAACCCTCCTCCCTTTCCAAGCAATATTCGCGACGCGTCGTCGCGGAGACGTTGCTGCGAAACGCGCCGCTCTCGCGCGCGCGGTTGGCGCGGGAGACGGGGCTTTCCAAACAGACCATGTCGTCGGTGATTGCGGAGCTCGAGGCGGAAGGTTGGGTTCGCCCGATCGGCTTGTCCAAGGGCACGATCGGCCGCAGCGCCGTCAGCTATGATCTCGCCCACGACGCCGCGGTGTCGATCGGCGTCGATCTCGGCGGCACGAAAGTTTCTGTCGCGCTCGCTGATCTCGTCGGCAGGAGTTTGGCCGAAGCCACGGAGCCGACGGACAGCCGCGGCGGTCTTCATGTCTTTCGGCAGACATTGGCGATGGCGCGCCGCGCGGCCGCGAGCCAACGCATCGATTTCGCTCGTGTTCGCAGCGTTGTCGTGGGAATGCCGGGAGTCGTCGATCCGGAGACGGGCTCCGTCGAGTTTGCGCCCAACATTCGCGGGTTGGCGGCGCTGAGCGCCCCGCGCGCGCTGGCGGATCTGTTCGGCCAGCCGGTCGTCATCGAGAACGACGTCAATCTCGCGATGCTCGGCGAAGCCTGGCAAGGCTGTGCGCAGGGCGCCGAGAATGCCGCCTTCTTGGCGATAGGCACTGGCGTCGGCGTCGGACTGATCATCAACCGGCAGCTGGCGCGCGGCGCCAGAGGCGCGGCGGGGGAGGTCGCCTATTTGCCGATCGGCGGCGATCTCGACAGCGCGGAAGCCAGGCGGGTCGGCGCGTTCGAGTTGGACGTTGGCGCCTCGGGCATCCTGCGGCGCTACCACGATCAGAGCCCGACGCGCGCCGGCAGCGTGCGTGAGTTGTTTGATCGAATGGAGAACAACGACGCGGCGGCGCTGGCGGCGATCGAAGGCGCCGCGCGCTCGCTCGCGCTCGCGATCACCGCTTTGTCGGCGATTATCGATCCGGAGCTGATTGTGCTTGGCGGCAGCGTTGGCATCCGTCCGGAACTGGTCCAACGGGTCAAGGCGGCGATGCCGACTTATTTTTCGCGCGCGGCGGACATCCGTGTCAGCGCGCTGGGCGCGCGCGCCGGGCTGGTTGGGGCGCTGTCGCTGGCGGTCAACCGACTGCATAATGCGCTGTTCGGCATGTCCGGCCTGCCGGGCGAGCTCAGCCTGCCGGGAAGCCTTCCGCGGAGGGCGGCGGCATGAGCTTTGACGCCGAACGCCTTGCCACGCTTCGCGCGGCGCTCGATGAACACGAGGCGCTGGATCTGCTGAAGCGCGCGATCGCCGCGCGCAGCGTGACGGGCGAGGAAAGAGCTTTCGCGCTCATGCTGGCCGAAGAGCTGCGGTCGCTCGGCTGCGAGGGCGTCACGCTGAAGGATTTTGCGCCGAACCGCCCGAATGTCTGGGGCCGGCTGCGCGGCGTCGGCGGCGGCCCGCGGCTTCTGCTCACCGGCCACACCGACACGGTGCACGTCAACGGTTGGGCGGAGCAATGGCGTGGCGCCCCTCAGGCGGACCCGTTTGGCGGCGCGGTGGTTGAAGGCGAGATCTGGGGACGCGGCTCGGGCGATCTGAAGGCGGGCATCTGCTCGACGCTGATCGCCGCCCGTCTCGTCAGCCGAGCCGGACTGAAACTGCCGCAGGAAATCCTGTTTGCTTTCGTCGGCGACGAGGAAAGCGGCGAGCCGGGAAGCGGCGTGAGCGCCGGCATGAAGGCGTTCGTCGCTGAGGCACAGTCGGGCGCCTTCGCGCGGCCGGAGGTCGCTGTTTATGTCGAGCCAACGCGGCTCAACGTCTACGCCGCGCAGATGGGCTTCCTGATCTGCGACATCACGATCACCGGCAAATCCGCTTATTTCGGCGTGCCCGAGCTTGGCGTCGACGCGTTGAAGGCCGGCCATGCCGTGTTGTCAGCGCTTTGGGCGCATTCGGCCGAACTCGAGAAACAGGCGCCACATCCTTTGGTTGGTAGACCGTTCCTGCTGGTCACGTCGCTCTCATCCGGCGGCTATATCGCGGTTCCCGGCGAGTGCCGCATCAGCCTGATCCTCAAGTTGATACCTGGCCAGAGCCTCGATGACGCACGGGCCGCGCTGGAGCGCGCTGTCGGCTCGGCGCCGCTCGCCCCGGAAATTCGGATCGCTTTCGACTACCCCGCCGGTCGCGATCATCCGCTCGGCGGCACGCCGACGGAGACGTCGGAGATCGAGCCTTTCGTGCGACTGCTCGCCGAGGCGATGCGCAGCGTTCGGCCTGGACGCGGCGCCATCGAAGGCGCCCCCTATTGGTCCGAAGCGCCGTTCCTCGCCAACGCGCTGGGCGCGCCGACCGTGTATTGCGCACCCGGCGACATTCGCAACGCGCATACGCTCGAGGAGCGGGTCGAGGTTCAGGAATATTTCGACGGCGTCATCGCCTTCGCCGCGTTCCTCGCGGCGCTTGCCGAACAACCAAGGTCTCATGCAGGCGGCTAGGTATGGCCGCATTTCCCAGGGAGTAGCGTCATGAAACAAAGTTGGAAGCTTGCGACAGTCGCCGTGTCGAGCCTTTTGGCGCTGAGTGTTTCGGCCTTCGCGCGGCGAAACTGTCGGGCCCGGCGGCGAAAAGGCGACGCCCTCTACGGACATCAAACTGAGCGACGCCGAAATCGCGAAGGTGAAGGACGGCAAATACAGCGCCGCTTTGCTTTGGCACACCTCGTCCGACTTCGTGAACGCGGTGACCGCCGGCGCCAAGGACGAGTTCGCCAAGCTCGGCGTTGCAGTCGTCGCGCAAACCGACGCGGGCTTCGACGCCGCCAAACAGAAGAGCGATGTCGAGACGATCCTCGCCAAGAAGCCGAGCGCCATTCTCGCGCTGCCGCTCGACCCCGTCACCTCCGCGGAAGCGTTCAAGCCTGCGGTCGCGAGCGGCGTCAAGATCGTCTTGCTGTCAAACAAACCGAAGGACTTTGTTCAAGGCAAGGATTATGTGACGATCGTCACCGACGATCTGTTCCAGATGGGCAAGCACGCGGCGGACGCGCTCGCCGCGTCGATCGGCAGACGAGGCAAGGTCGCCTGGATCTATCACGACGCCGCCTATTACGTGACCAATCAGCGTGACAACGCGTTCAAGACGACAATCGAGCAGGACTATCCCGACATCAAGATCGTCGCCACGGCGGGCATCACCGACCCCGCGCGCGCGGAAGATATCGCGCACGCATTGTTGCTAAAGAACCCGGATCTCGACGGCATCTACGTCACCTGGGCGGAGCCGGCGGAAGGCGTTCTCTCCGCGCTTCGCGCCGCGGGCAATACCAAGACCAAGATCGTCACGCTCGATCTCTCCGAGCCGATCGCGCTCGACATGGTGAAGGGCGGCAACGTCGTCGCGATCGTCGCCGACCAGGCTTATGAGCTCGGGCGTGCGATGGCGGAGGCGGCGGGCTATGGCCTCGTCGACAAAGCCGCTCCGCCGTTCGTGGTTGCGCCGGTGCTGACGGTCACCAAGAGCAACGTCGCGCAGGGCTGGCAGGAATCGCTGCATCGCGACGCGCCGAAGTCGGTGCTGGACGCAGCGAAATAGCAAGCGGGATGGCCTCAGAGGCGCATGCGAGGAGAACGGGCTGGCCGGCGCTGATGGCGGCGCAATGGAGTCGCTATGTCATCTATGGCGGCTTCCTCGTCATCTTCTCCGCCTTCGCGATCATCCTGCGCGACGACGGCTTCGCAACCGCCTCCAACCTGCTCAACATCGTACAGCAGACGGCGCCGGTGACGGTAATGGCGGTGGGAGCGACCTTCGTTCTCACAGCCGGCGAGATCGACCTGTCGATCGGCTCCATCGTCGCGGTAGCGGCGCTGCTCGGCGCCGTCGCGATGCGTGACATGGCGTGGCCGTTCGGCGTCATCATCGGTCTAGGGGCCGGCGCCGCGATCGGCGCCCTCAACGGCGCGTTGGTCGCCTATGCGCGGCTGCCATCCTTTCTAGTGACCCTCGCGACGATGGGTGTTTTCGCCGGCATCGGGCGACGGCTCACCGATCTAAAGTCGATCCCAATCGAGAACGACGTTTTCAATGGCGTGTTTGGTTCCGGCTCGCTGTTAGGCGCCCCGGCGCTTGTCTGGTGGACGCTTGGGGCGACGGCGCTTGGATATTATGGGCTAGCCCAGTCCAAGTTTGGCGCCCATGTGCTGGCGACAGGCGACAATGCCCGCGCCGCGCGCGCGACCGGAATCGAGGTGCCGCGCCTGCGATTCCTCGTGATGACGATGAGCGGCGCGCTCGCGGGACTCGCTGGACTGCTGTACGCTGGTCGCCTGCACGGCGCGCGGTATACGCTAGGGGAGGGCGACCTGCTGACGGTGATTGCTGCGGTGATCGTCGGCGGCACGCGGCTCAATGGCGGTGAGGGCTCGATCCTTGGCGCGCTGGTTGGCTCCTGGTTGATGGGCATGCTCAACAATGGTCTGATCCTGATGGGTTATCAACCGTCGGACCAAATGATCGCGCGCGGCCTCATTATACTGGTTGCGGTGGCGCTCACGCTTCGCGACGCGGAGCGCTGAAAATAGGAGGTTTCCCGATGTTCCTCGATCTAACGCTGCGCCGCAACCCATCGCTGATCGAGCAAGCGATCGCGCTGCACCAGGCCGGAAAAATCCCCGCCAATTGCTACGTCATCGATCTCGACGCGGTCGAGCGCAACGCAGGCTTGATCGCCGGCGAGGCTGCCAAACACGGCCTGAAGACCTTTGCGATGACCAAACAAATGGGCCGCAACGGCGACTTCTGCAAAGCCGTATTGAAAGGCGGAATTCCGGCCGCCGTCGTGGTCGACATGGAATGCGCTCGCGCGTGCCATCGCGCGGGAATGCGCATCGGCCACATCGGACATCTCGTGCAGATCCCGCGTTACGAGGCGGCGGCCGCCGCCTCGCTGGCGCCGGATTACTGGACCGTATTCGCCGCGGAAAAGGCGGCGGAGGCGAGCGCGGCGAATGTCGCGGCCGGACGCGTGCAACCAACCTTGGCGCGCATCGTTGGGCCCGGCGACACGTTCTATCGCGGCCACGAGGGCGGCTTCGCGGCGGCGGATGTTCTCTCGGTCGCCGACCTGATCGACGCCGCGCCGGGTCTAAGGTTCGCCGGCTTGACGACGTTTCCGACGCAGCTCTACGACGCTGAAACACGCAAGGTGAAGCCCACGCCCAATCTGACGACGCTCACCAAAGCGGCCGAGGCTTTGGCCGCCAGAGGCCGCTCGCACATCGAAATCAACGCGCCCGGCACGACCTCGACCGAGATCCTGCCCATGCTGGCCGCCGCCGGCGCAACTCAAGTCGAACCTGGCCACGGGCTCACCGGCACGACGCCGCTGCATGCGGTCGAAGACCTGCCCGAGACGCCGGCCGTGGTCTACGTGAGCGAAGTCTCGCATCGCATCGGCTCGGAGGCCTTCTGCTTCGGCGGCGGCCTCTATATCGATCCCGTGTTTCCTGACTATCCGTTGCACGCGATTGTTTCGCGCGAGCCGACGGCGTCGCAGAAAGCGCTGAGGCCGGTGGAAATCCCCGCGGCCGCGGCGATCGACTACTACGGCATGATCCAGGACACGGCCGCGCAAGTCGGCGACAGCGTCGTGTTTGGCTTCCGGCCACAAATCTTCGTTACGCGCGCCTACAGCGTGGGTGTCGCGGGACTGTCGACCGGCGCGCCAAGAGTCTGCGCCATCCATGACGCGTTCGGCCGCGTGGCGGATTGGCCGCTTTGACAGCGCCGGTTCTGTCGCTGCGCGATATTCACCGCAGCTTCGGCGGCGTAACGGCGGTCGAGCGTTTCTCGCTTGACCTTCACGCCGGTGAGATCGTTGCGTTGGTTGGCGACAATGGCGCCGGCAAATCGACGTTGGTCAAGATCGTCGCCGGCGTGCAGCCGCCGACCAGCGGGCAAATCCTGATCGACGGCGAGGAAGTTCACCTGCGTGATCCCAAGGCCTCGCAGCAACGCGGCATCCAGGTGGTCTATCAGGACCTGGCGTTGGCCGAGCGCCAGCCTGTCTACATGAATCTGTTTCTTGGCCGCGAGATCGCCCAACCCTGGCTCGGCCGTCTCGATCGCCGCCGCATGATCGCCGAGACCGAGCAACTGATGCAATCTCTCGACGTGCGCATCCCTTCGGCGCGCGCGGCGGTGCGTGACCTCTCAGGCGGTCAGCGGCAGGGCGTCGCGATTGCCCGCGCCACGCATTGGGCGACCAAGCTTGTCTTGATGGACGAACCGACTGCAGCGCTCGGCGTGGCGGAGACCGAGCGGGTCGAGCGGATCGTCGAAAGCTTGAAAGCGCGCCGTCTCGCAATCATGATTGTGAGCCACAATCTTGATCAGGTTTTCCGGCTCGCCGATCGCATCTGCGTGCTGCGACGCGGGCGACAGATCGGCGTCCGCGAGGCCAAGAGCGTCGAGCGCAACGAGATTGTCGCGATGATTACCGGGCTCGCGAAATGAAACACCGGCTAACGGGCAAGGCGTTCTGGAGGTTTTGATCGACAACCGCCCGTTCCCATTCTCGCAGCAACGATCTGGAATGGCTCTTCGCCGAACGACCGTGCCTACCACAAATCGCCGCCCACCTCTGCGCCTGCCATTACGCCGAGGCGAGCTGATGATAAGAACGATCAAACATCGAAGCCTTATCGCCACCTAACTCCGGGCAATTAGCGTGAAAATCGAAAAAATCGAGACGATCCGCATCGCCGAGCACCCGAATCTCCTGTGGGTGGAGGTGACCACGGACGATGGCGTCAAAGGGCTTGGCGAGACCTTCTTCGGCCCGCGGGCTGTCGAGGCCTACATCCATGAGACAGCCGCGCCGATCCTGCTCGGCCGCGATCCGCTTGCCATCGACGCCAATGCACGCGCTCTCTCCGGCTATATCGGCTTCGGCGCCGCTGGCGCGGAGGTGCGCGGCGCCTCGGCCATCGACATCGCGCTGTGGGACATCTTCGGGAAGGTCGCCAATCAACCGATCGCGCAGCTGCTCGGCGGATTTACGCGCGATAAAATACGGACATATAACACCTGCGCCGGCGCCACATATATGAAGAAGGCGGACGGGCAAAAGGTCGCCAACTACGGTCTTGAGGACGCCGCCAACCGCTACGCCGATCTGGACGCTTTCCTGAACCGGGCCGACGACCTCGCTGAAGATTTGCTGAGCGAGGGCATAACGGCGATGAAGATCTGGCCGTTCGATATGGCCGCCGAGGCCAGCGGCGGTCAGTACATCGATGCCGCATCGCTGCGCTCCGCGCTCTCGCCGTTCGAGAAGATCCGCAGCCGCGTCGGCGATCGCATGGAGATCATGGTCGAGTTCCACTCCATGTGGCAGTTGCTGCCGGCGATCGAGATCGCGCGGGCGCTCGCGCCTTATCGCACCTTCTGGCACGAAGACCCGATCCGCATGGATTCGCTCGCCGACCTCAAGCGATACGCGGAGGCGTCGACCGCGCCGGTCTGCGCATCGGAAACGCTTTCGTCGCGGTGGCGGTTCAAGGATTTGTTGCTGACCGACGCGGCGGGCATCGTGATGCTCGATCTGTCTTGGTGCGGAGGCATATCGGAAGCGCGCAAGATCGCCTCCATGGCGGAGGCGTGGCGACTTCCGATCGCGCCGCACGATTGCACAGGTCCGGTCGTGCTGTGCGCGTCGACGCATCTGTCGCTGAATGCTCCGAACGCGCTCATTCAGGAAAGCGTCAGAGCTTACCATCGCACGTGGTATGGCGATCTTGTCACGCAATTGCCTCCTATCAAGGATGGCATGATCGGCGTGCCGCCCGGCCCAGGACTGGGGTTAGAGCTCAAGCCTGATTTGAACCAGCAATTCACCGTCACGCGCCAGGCGAGCCGCCTAGACTGAGAGGAACCCGCAGGGCCCGACCCAGCAGACTTCCATTGCGCGGGTACTCCGGAAGTGGCAATCTGGGCAAGGGAAATGAGAAACAATGAGCGTCGCCTTTACCCGGGAGGAAAGCGCCGAAACGGCTGCGGAGCTTCAACTTCCTGATCAACTCATATCGCCGCATCCCAATTTCGTGACGGCGTCGGGATGGAAAGCGCTGGAGACCGCGATGGCGCAGGCTCGCGCGGCGTACGAAGCCTCTCAGCAGATCGAGGATGTGAATGAGCGCAGACGCGTCTCCGCGCCCGCTTCCCGAGACCTGAAGTATTTCGCCGAGCGCTTGCGAACCGCTCAGCTGGTTCCGACGCCGGCGGCGAGCGGCGTCTTGTCTTTCGGAGGCCGCGTGACATTCAAGCGCAACGACGGACCGCGCCAGACTTTCAGGATTGTTGGCGAAGACGAAGCCGATCCGCGCCAAGGCTCTATCTCATATACCGCCCCCTTGGCCCGTTCATTGCTGGGCAAAGCGGTCGGCGATATCGTCGCTTTTGGCGACGATGAAATCGAGATCCTCGCCATCGAAGGATGAGCGGGAACAAGCTATCAAGATCGCCCTGATACCGCTAGGAGGCGCCGCCGTGCCGCTTAATTCGTCTGACGCCGACCCGATGAAGCCCTATCAACTTCCTTTTCCGCCGGACGCGTTGACGGAAATCGTGGTGCCGCAGGCAATCCCGAAGGACGATCGGCTGTGGGTGCCCCAGGCCAAAGATGTCTGGTTCCGGCCGCTCTGCCTCAACCGCTCTACCGGCTACTGGATGAACCTGCTGAAGGTGCGTCGCGCAGGCGTGCTCTCGCGCCATCGGCATCCCAACGCCGTGCACGGACTCGTGCTCAAGGGCCGCTGGCGCTATCTCGAACATGATTGGATCGCCGAGGAAGGCTCCTACGTGTTTGAGCCGCCCGGTGAGACACACACGCTCGTCGTGCCCGAGGGCGTCGAGGAGATGATCACGTTCTTCCAGGTCAACGGCGTGATGTATTATGTCGATCCCTGGGGCAAGCATCTCGGCTACGAGGACGTATTCACCAAGATCGACATGTGCCGCGAGCATTTCACCAAAGTTGGTCTCGGCGCCGACTTCGTCGAGCAGTTCATCAGGTGACGAATATGGCGATGTGGCCGGTCAGTTGCTTCGAACGGAAGTCCGTGCTCGTGGTTGGCGGCACGTCTGGCATCGGCGAGGGCATCGCTCGCGCCTTTGTGGAGCAGGGCGCACGCGTCCACGTTACGGGCGCGACGCAAAATGAGGCGGAGTTTGCGCGCGAACGGCTTGCAGGCGCCGAGGTTTCCGCGCTGGACGTTCGCGACGCGGAAGCCGTGCAACACATGGTTGCGAGCCTCGACGGGCTGCATCACCTGGTCTATGCCGCGGGCGTCATCCGTCGCGGCGAAGAGCACGACCCCGCCGTGTTCCAGTCTGTGTTGGACATCAACCTGAACGGGGCGATGCGGGTGGCGCACGCCGCTCGGCCGCTGCTAGCGAAACAACAGGGAACGATCCTGACGATCGCCTCCATGCTGTCGTTCTTCGGCGGCGCGCTGGTTCCCGGCTATGCCGCCTCCAAGGGAGGCATCGCCCAGCTCACAAAGTCGCTGGCGCTGGCCTACGCGGCAGATGGAATACGCGTCAACGCGCTGGCGCCCGGTTGGATCGCCACGCCGCTGACGGAGGCTCTGCGCGCTGATCCCGAACGCTCGCGGGGCATCCTGGCGCGCACCCCGCTCGCGCGTTGGGGAACGCCGGACGATCTCGCCGGCCCCGCGCTTTTCCTGGCCTCGCCGCTGGCGGCTTTCGTCACCGGCGTCGTCTTGCCGGTCGATGGCGGCTATCTCGTAAGTTAGAGCGCGCAACAATGTGGCCGTAGCACGGCTCCGAGTATACCATCGCGCACCGCACTGCCGAGTTGTTGCGGCTGAAAAGCCCTTGCAACCTAGCGGGCTCCAGATAGATCTAGACGCCAGCAACGACGAGGGGCCCCAATGCCTGTTCTTTCCATCAACCAATCCGTCGATGTGCATTCACATCCGCCTGTCGCTCAACAGGAAAACGATGTAAATCCGAGCGACGAACACGTGCACACGTTCAACAATCTGATACCTGCGTGCGAATTCGCGGTGTCGCTCCACAAAGAAGGCCACCTCGATATCAATCTTTATACCGATTCTGGAGACGCTGTTGATATCGCTCAGGCGCAACGGATAGTTGAGGTCTGGGAGTCGGGAAAGGTGTCGCTCGAGGCCGAGGAAATCGAATATTAGAGCCTTGCGCGGATGAGTAGAGTCGTCATTGCGAGGAGCGAAGCGACGCGGCAATCCACGGCGCCGCCGGAGCGGCTTTATCAGGCACACCTTCGATCACAAGCTGGATTGCTTCGCTTCGCTCGCAATGACGGTGGTTCCAGTCAGGGGCAAATCGCTCGCAATGAAAAGGTCGCGGGTTAGCTGGAGCCGAGCCAAAGCCTAGCTCATCTGCGTCGCCAAAGCACGCCGTCGCTCCACTCGATGCGCGCGCCGCCGCTGATGATGCGGCCCGTTTTGCGAAAACATGAGACGCTGTCCGGCGGATTAAACTCGCCGACATAAACGCCGCCGAATTCATTCCAGCAGCGAGCCACGGTTCCCTGGATTTCGAGTCGCGGGTTGGCGTCCGTCTGACGACAGCCATAAGCGCATACGTAGTCGGCGGCGGGAGGCGCCACTTGCGCGAAGCACGGCGACGCCAGGACGAAAAGCACGCCTACCAAAAAAAGGTTGCGCATTCTCAAGCCAGGGCACAGTTTCCTAGCGGGGGCCGCCACCAGCGAGGCGCCGGATATGAAGTGCACACCGTTACTGCTGATGACCATGTTTCTTTGGTGCCTGGTATCGCTATGTGCAAATGCAAGTGAGCCTGTCGATTTGCGTCTCGTGTTGGCTGCGGATGTGTCCCGCAGCATCAACGAACCGGAATTCGTTCTGCAGCGCAAGGGATATGCGGCGGCGATCACCGATCAGCGGGTTATGGAGGCGATACGTGCGGGCCGACGCGGCGCGATTCTCGTCGCCTTCGTCGAATGGGCGGGCGCGGGCGAACAGCAGACGGTGGTCGATTGGACACGCGTCGCCAGCGATGAGGATGCGCGGGCTTTCGCGGACCATTTAGCAGGCGCGCCGCGTTCATTTGTTGGACGAACGGCGATCGGCTCGGCCATCGATTATTCCTTCCACAAATTCGCGGCGAGCGGAACAGACGCCAATCGAAACGTCATCGATGTTTCCGGTGACGGAGTGAACAATCAAGGGCTCTCCGTCGAGGGCGCCCGAGATGCCGCGGTCGAAGCCGGCGCCACCATCAACGGGCTTGCCATCTTCAACAAAACCGCGGCCGAGGAGGGCGGCTATCTGGCCGCTCACACCAATCCGCCGGGAGGCATCGACGGCTACTATCGTGAGCATGTGATCGGCGGCGAGGGCGCGTTCGTGCTGAAGATCGAAGATTTCAACAGTTTCGAGCAGGCAATGATCCGCAAGCTCATCACGGAGATCTCAATGGCGCCGCCCGTCAGCGGCAAAGGATAAACCGTCGGCGAGCCGAACTTAGCAGGCGCCTCGCGGAGCGTCGGCCTCCAGGCCGACGTCGGAGGTTGATACGTAAGCCGGCCGAGTTGCGCCCCAAGGTCGGCGTGGACGCCGACCCTCCGGCGCGGCGCTGGTTTGAATGAGGCCTAGGCCCCATCCAGCCCTGTCAAAGAAAGACTTACCGAGCGAAGCTTGCGCCGCGCCTCGGCATCATAAGCCTGCGCGGCGGCTCTGGCTTCGCGCAGGCCGTTGAAATAGCCTCCATTAGATCGCTGTCCCTCCGCGCCCGCGGCGAGGTTCAATATTGCCTCGGCGCCCTGTTCCACCGTGCTCGTAGGCGTCACGCCCGCCCGCCGGACCATAGTCGTGTTCATATAAGTAGCGGGATGCAAAGCGTTCACCGTAACGCCGCTGCCTGTGAGTTCCTGCGACAGATCGATTGTGAACATGATCTGTGCGAGTTTGCTCTGACAGTAGGCGCGGGCGCCGGTATAGCCACGGTTCAGCATCACATCGTCAAAATCGATGGCCTGCTGACCTGCCGATGAAACGTTGACGATCCGCGACGGCGCCGCGGCGCGTAGCAGTGGTAGCAATAGGTAGCTTAGCAAGAAGCCTGAGAGATAGTTCACGGCGAAACGCAGCTCATGCCCATCTGCGCTTATCTCCCGCGTGGCGCCCGCAGTTCCTATCCCCGCATTGTTGATCAGAATGTCCAATCGGTCAGCCCCGTGGCGCACGAGCTCAGCCAACCGGCGCACCTCAGCCAGGGAGGCGAGATCAGCGATCAGACACTCGGCGTCGCCGCCAGCGGACCTGATCTCTTCAACCACCCGCTCGCCTCTGGCTCGGTCTCGGCCATGGATAAGCACACGTGCGCCCGCGCTCGCCAGCCGGATCGCGACCAACCGTCCCACGCCGTCCGTGGATCCGGTGATCAGCGCGATCTTCCCGTTGACCGACATCCGCGTACTCCAATATCGAAAGGGTTACGAAGGACCTCTGTATAGCGGCGCCGAGCGCGGCCAAGGCCCTTGCGTAATCTTATCGGAGTGCGGAATACAACGCGAGCGGCGAACGAGGCTCACATGTTGGGCGCGATTACGTCGCCGTCGAGCTCTCTTTCCGCCTGGCGCCAATGCTCATTGTCGCGCCCATGAGGCGCTCCTTCCTCCTCCCAGATCCGGTACGCGCGCTCCCTGACTAAGCCTTCGCGATCATCGGAAGGCTGGTCCAACACTGTTTTCGCGTCCCCGACGGCTGTCTGAGCGTGCCCCTTCAATTCTTGAGCGGCGCCACGTTCTTTGAGGTCCTCTGATCCAATGGCGGAGCCAATACCCTGCTTGACCTTGCCTATCGCCACATTCGCCAGCCCGCTCGCCTTGTCTGAAGTTCCACTCACATAAGCCTCCTATGCTCGCCGTTGCGTGCAAGGAAAACCGACAGACACGGTGGCTCGTTCCCTGGCGATCCAATATTCCAGCTTATTTCCGCAGAGACTTGGCGATTCACGCCCCGATAAATTCGGCGCATCGATCCCCGATCATCAGCGCGGGCGCGTTGGTGTTGCCGGCGTTGATGTCGGGCATGGCGGATAAATCGCAGACGCGCAGCCGCTCGACGCCCCGCACGCGCAGTCGCGCGTCGAGCACAGCGGTCGGATCATCGGCCCGCCCCATCTTGGCGGTGCCGCTCGGGTGGTAGTTGGTCTTGACGAACCTACGGCAGTGTTCCGCCAGCGCTTCGTCGCTCAGATCCGCCGGATCGGGAGCATAGATGCGTTCGATCCGATCCTTGAGCGGCCCGGTCTGAAACGCCCTTATGAAGAACCGCTGGCCGGCGATCATCGTCGCCATGTCGCGGGGGTCGGCGAGCAGCTGCGGCGAGACCAGTGGCATCACGTCGGGATCAGCCGAGGCGAGCCGCAATTCGCCGCGCGATTTCGGCTTGCACACCACAGTCGTGATCGTCGCGCCATAGGTGTCCGGTGCTAGCCGCTGCGACTTCGGGTCGACGTAGATGATGGGAACGAAGAACGCCTGAATCGTCGGCTCGGCCGCGCTGTCCCCAGGGTTGACGAAGGCGCCCGCCTCGACCCCAGCCGATAGAATGGGCCCCGATGCCAAACAACTTGAACTGCAAGCCGTTGCGCAACATCCGCCAGCCGACGCCTTGACCGAAGTAACCGTATGGCCCGTTCGTGGTCGCCACCATCGGGACTTCGGGGTGGTCGATCAGATGGGCGCCGACGCCGGGTAGATCGACCAGACAATCGATCCCGTGCTCCCTGAGATGCGCCGCCGGCCCGAGGCCCGATAACATCAGCAGCTGCGGCGTAGCCAACGCGCCAGAAGCCACAATGACCTCGCCGTCCGCGTACACGGTTCGATCCACGCCCCCGCCGTCGCGGTAGACCACCCCGACCGCGCGCCCGTTCTCGATCAAGATGCGCCGCGCCCGCGCGTGCAGGCGGATCATCAGGTTCGGATTGTCCTTCAGCGGTTCAAGGAAAGCGTAGGCGGCGCTCGAGCGCCGGCCGTCGCGGTTGGTGAACTGATAAAGGCCGACGCCGCGTTGCAAGGGTCCATTGAAGTCGTGACTGTGAGGTACGCCGAGCGCCTGCACCGACTGCACGAACCAGCGCGAGAGCTGGTCGACATGTCCGGGGTCGGAGACCAGCAGTGGGCCGCCCGCGCCGTGCAGATCGTCATGCAGCCGGTTGTTGTCCTCCATGCCGCGGAAATGCGGCAGCACGTCCTTCCATCCCCAACCGGGATTGTCGTTCTCGCCCCGTAACGTCTCTTCCCAGGCGTCGTAGTCGGAGGGCCGGCCGCGCATATAGACCTGTGCATTCACTGAGGAGCCGCCGCCCAGCACGTTGCCCTGTGGGATGTCGTGCCGGCGGCCTCCGAGATGCGCCTGCGGCACCGTGGTGTGGTAGCGCATATATTTGCTGCCGTGGATCATCTTGAAGATGCCCGGCGGCATATCGAGCAGCGGGTGATGGTGCGAGTGCCCGGCTTCGAGCAGCAGCACCTTCGCACCGCGCTTGACGAGCCCCGCCGCGGCCACTGAGCCCGAGGAACCGCCGCCGACGATAATATGGTCAAAACGCTCGGACAAAGCTCAACCCTTTACGCGTTCGAGGCCGGCCCAGTCGAAGGCAATTCCGTGGCCGGGTTTGTCGGGCGCCATGGCGAAACCCTCCTCGATCCGCAACGGCTCGGCGATGTAGCGGTCGAGCCCAAAACCATGCGCTTCGAGATAGCTGCGGTTCGAGCAGGCGGCGAGCAGATGCACCGTGACATCATGCGCGCCGTGGCTGGTGACCGGGAGATTGAAGGCCTCCGCGAGGTGGGCGATCTTCATGAACGGCGTGACGCCGCCGCAGTTGGTCACGTCCGGCTCAGGGTAGGTCACCGCGCCGGTGGCGATATATTGCTTGAATTCCCAGAGGCTGCGCAGGTTCTCTCCCGCCGCGATCGGCAAGCCGCCTTCGCGGACGATGCGCGCGTGTCCCTCGGGATCATCGGGGATGGTCGGCTCCTCAAGCCAGGTCAGATCGTAAGGCTGGAAGGCGCGCGCGGCGCGAATGGCGACGTCGACCGACCATTTCATGTTGGCGTCGGCCATCAGCGGAAAACCGTCGCCGAGGAACTCGCGCAAGGCGCGCATCTTGGCGACATCCTCGGAAAGCCGGGCGCGGCCGACCTTCATCTTGATGGCGCGATGGCCGTTCGCGAGATTACCCTTGGTTTGTTCGATGAGCTCATCGGCTGAGAGATCGAGATCGATGCCGCCGGCGTAGCATGGCACGCGCGGGTCAAAGCCGCCGAGGTAGACCCAGAGCGGCAGACGCGCGCGTTTCGCCTTGAGGTCCCAGAGCGCGATATCGAAGGCGGAAAGCGCGAGAACCGTCGGGCCGCCGCGCCCGCCGTAGTGCAGCGCCCACCAGCCTTTGTGCCAAAGCCGCTCGATCGCGTCGGCGTCGTCGCCGGAGAAAATTTCGGGGATTTCGCGCCGTAGGATGGCGTCGATCGCCGCGCCATTGCGTCCAACCGTGTAGGTGTAGCCGACGCCCTCGGCGCCGTCCGCGTCGCGAATACGGATCGTATTCAGTTCGAACGCGTTCATTTCGCCATGTGTAGAGTCGGTCAGGACTTGCGGCAGCGGGATGCGAAAGAAGCCCGGTTCGAACGCGGTGAGTTTCGCCATCGTTTCCTCCAGGCTGCAGCGTTTCCGGCCTTCGTAGGGGATGAGGCGCGCGTCGTCGACCCCCTCGAAACGCGCGTTTTCGGAAAGCGTTTGCCGCGACCGATGCGTCGCGCCATCATGGCGTCTTTGATATCGCAGGATTGAGCGTTCATGGCCCTCGCGAAATTAGCCAAATATAGAGCGAAGCGAGATTTCACGCGGACCGCCGAGCCGGCCGGCAATGAGAAAACGCTGCCCTCCGAAGCGCTGCGGTTCGTCATCCAGAAGCACGCCGCCCGTAACCTGCACTTCGATCTCAGGCTGGAAAACAACGGCGTGTTCAGGTCCTGGGCCGTGCCGAAGGGGCCCTCGCTTGATCCTACGGTTCGCCGGCTCGCGATGCAGGTGGAGGATCATCCGCTCGACTACGGCGACTTCGAGGGAACCATCCCCAAAGGGGATTACGGCGGCGGAACGGTCATGTTGTGGGACCGCGGCTACTGGAAGCCGGAAAGGGGCTTTGAGGACATCGACCGCGCGCTTGAGAAGGGTGAGCTGAAGTTCGTCATGGAGGGCGGACGGATGCACGGTTCATGGGTCCTCGTTCGCACGAAGAAAGAACAGGCCGGCAAGGCGAGTTGGCTGCTCATCAAACATCGCGACGCAGGGGCGTCAGAGGAGGACGGCCCGAGCGACGAGGACCGCTCCGTCGCCTCGAAGCGAACCATGGCGGAGATCGCCGCCGGCAAGGGCAAAGCCGCCAAGCCCTTTATGACGGCTGTCGGCGCCCCCGCCGCCGCCATTTGGCGGAGCGGCGGCGAGGCCTCCGCTGCGGCGGCGGCGCCAAAGAAATCCAAGTCAAAAACACGAAAGGCAAGCGGGCCCCCGCCGCCCGATTTCATCGAGCCGCAGTTGGCCAAGCCCGTGACCAAGCCGCCAATGGGAACAGGTTGGGCGCACGAGATCAAATTTGATGGCTACCGTATGCAGCTGAGAATATCGGCGGGCGCGGCGACCTTGAGGACGCGAAAAGGTCTCGATTGGTCGCAAAAATTTCCAGAGATCGTCGCGGCCGGCGCGGATCTTCCCGATGGGATCATCGACGGAGAAGTGGTTGCGCTGGACGACAAAGGCGCGCCGAGTTTCGGGGCCTTGCAGGCCGCGCTTTCGGACCGGAAAACAGCCAAACTCGTCTTCTTCGTATTCGACCAATTGTTTGATGGCGGAGACGACATTCGTTCGTTGCCGCTGTTGGAGCGGAAGCAGCGTTTGCAAAAATTCGTCAACGGGGCGTCAGGCCCCGTTCGCTATGTCGAGCATTTCGCAGGGGAGGGCGACGCTGTGCTGCGTTCCGCCTGCCAAATGAAACTGGAGGGCATCATCTCGAAGCGCGAAGATGCGCCGTACCGCTCCGGCCGGGTGGAGACCTGGACCAAATCAAAATGCCGACCAGGCCATGAGGTGGTGATCGGCGGCTATTTGACGAACAACGGCGCTATCCGCTCGCTGATCGCAGGGGTCAACCGAGACGGCCGCCTCGTCCACGTTGGGCGGATTGGGACCGGGTTTGGACGCGCCACGCGCGAGCAGATCGAACCTGAACTGAAGCGGCTGGAGACAAACAAAAGCCCGTTCGCGGAGGGGTCGCCGAAGAAAATCGCGGAGATGCATTGGCTTCGGCCCGAGTTGGTCGCTGAGATCGAATATGAGGGTTTTACGACGGACGGCCTTTTGCGGCAGGCTTCGTTCAAAGGCTTTCGCAAAGACAAACCGGCGGGAGAAGTCACCGCGGAATCGCCAAGCGCGCCGCTGCTTGAAACCTCGCCGGCGCCGGCGCGCGCGCATATCGCGATCCCCAGGGGATCGTCTCCCGTGATGGGCGTGACCATTTCGCATGCCGACAAACCGCTTTGGCCCGATGCGGCGGACAGCAAGCCGGTCACCAAGCTCGACTTGGCTCGCTACTATGAGCAGGTCGGCGAATGGCTGATCAAACATGTTCGCGGCCGTCCGTGCTCGATGATACGCTACCCTGACGGCATTGCCGGCAAGGAGAAGTTCTTTCAAAGGCACGTCGCAAAGGGCCAGTCGAAGTTCATCTCTGAGGTTACCGTGTTCGGCGACCGGCAACCCTACGTACAATTCGACCGCGTCGAGGCGCTGATTGCCGCAGCCCAAGTCGCCGCGCTGGAATTGCACCCGTGGAATTGCGAACCGTTTCAGCCAGAGCAACCCGGGCGGCTGGTTTTCGATCTCGACCCCGCGCCGGACGCGCCGTTCGAGCAAACAATTGCGGCCGCGCGCGAGATCCGCGATCGGCTTGAAAAACTCGGTCTTGTTTGTTTCTGTAAGACGACGGGCGGCAAGGGGCTGCATGTCGTCACGCCGATCAAAGCCGAGGGGCTTGACTGGCCGGCCGCCAAGGCGTTTGCGCAAAGCGTCTGCAAGGCGATGGCCGCGGATACGCCGGGTCTTTATCTGATCAATATGGCCAAGAAAGAGCGAGCGGGCCGCATTTTCCTCGACTATTTGCGCAACGACCGAATGGCGACGGCGGTGGCGCCTTTGTCGCCGCGCGGCCGCCCCGGTGCGCCGGTGTCGATGCCGTTGAACTGGTCGCAGGTGAAGAAGGGGCTCGATCCGGCGAAATATACGGTTCGCACAGCGCCGGCGTTGGTGGCCAAAACGACGGCTTGGGCGGAGTATTTTGAAAGCGAGCGTTCGCTGGCTACCGCGATAAAGCGGCTATGACTTTTCGAGCGCGGGGCCGCGGCGCGGCGGCCCCGCTTCGTCGCGCCGTCCGCCCGATATCTTTGATCTCTATCCAGACGGGCGCGTGATCGCTGGCGTGCTCCCAACCACGAACCGCGCGATCGACTCCGCCTTTGACAAGACGGCCGGCGATGGCGGGCGCGAGCAGGAAATGATCGATGCGTAAGCCGGCGTCGCGCGCGAACGCGTTACGGAAATATTTCCAGAACGTATAGATGCGCTGGTCCGGGTAAAGCTTTCGAAGCGCGTCGGTCCAGCCTTGCGCGACGAGATTGCGATAGGCGGTGCGCACCTCCGGTCGAAACAAGGCGTCGTCTTGCCAACGTTCTGGGTTGTAGACGTCCATATCCGTGGGCATGACGTTGTAGTCGCCTGCGAGAACGACGGGCAGGCCAAGCGCCAAGAGCGACGCGGCATGATCCAGGAGGCGCTGAAACCAACCAAGCTTGTAGCTGAATTTCGGACCCGGAGCTGGATTTCCGTTCGGGCAGTATAGACAAGCGACGATCACGCCTTCGACCGCGGCTTCGATGTAGCGGCTCTCAGTGTCATGCGGGTCGCCGGGTAGCGCGCGTCGGGTTTCAATCGGGGCCTTGCCGCGCGACAGGATGGCGACGCCGTTCCAACTCTTCTGTCCATTCCAGATGGCGGAATAGCCGGCCTTCTCCAATCTCGTGACTTGGAAATCGCTCGTCGGGCGCTTTCAATTCCTGCAGGCAGACAATGTCAGGGCGGCTCTCCTCCAACCAGCGCAGGAGGATCGGGAAGCCGGCCGTTGATCCCGTTGACGTTGAAGGTTGCGATTTTCATCGCGACGTTGGGTTCGCCAGTCCGCGATCCAGGCCGCGACGCGCGTCGCCATAGTGAGCAGATGGTCGGCGGCGGTGAAGCCGGAGACCGCCTTCCGCGGCTTGAGATCGTGGTCGCCGTCCTCCAACCAGAGGATTTCTATGGGTTTAGAAATTGCATAGCCGGCGACCTCGTCGCGTGTCCCAAATGAGTCGCGCGTTCCCTGTACGATAAGCGCCGGCGTGCGCATGGTCATAAGGTGTGCGGTGCGTAGCTGGTCCGGTTTGCCGATGGGATGAAACGGATACCCGAGGCATAGCAGTCCGGCGATCCGGCCTGCAGTCGTGCAATCGATCGGCGATCATGCTGGCGACGCGCCCGCCCATGGATTTGCCGCCTATCACGAGCCGCCCCGATGGCTTCAGCGCATCAACCGCGGCGATATACTCGGAGGTTAGCGTCTCCGCCCGCGGCGGCGGCTTTCTTTGCGGGGAGGAGCGCCGAGACGCCATGTAGCCGAATTCGAACCGCGCGACCCGCATCCCAGCCGTCGCGAGGGCCTTTGCGATTGCATTCAGGACGCGGAGTCCATCGGCGCGCCGGCCCCATGGGCCAGCAGCAGAGTCACCTCCGCGTCAGCGGGACCGTCGAAGAGGAACATTTTCGCGGTTTTCGCGCTCACCGGCATTTGCGGCGGATGCAGGAGGGGTCGCTGTTTTCCGATCCGAGGCCTTTCCGCCAGGGATGGGCAGCAGCAATTCTCTTTGCCCTTCAACCTTCGGCTTGGCTTTGCGTTTCGTGGACGCTGTCGAAGTCCTGGCGGGCGCCGCCATCAGCCTCTGCTGTCGGCTCTCGATCTCACGCATGATGGCGTCGGATTGAGTCTCGTCCGAACTCTAGAAAATAGCGCACCGGATCGCGCAGAAATTGCGATTGCTGCGGACCCGTCAACTCCGGGAGCAAGTGACCGTCGATGTTGAACAAAGAGCGGATCCGGTTGATGAACTCCCGCTTCTGCATGAGGCGTTCTCTTTCCAAGCGCGCGACGCCGCTTAAAAACGCCGCGCCATTTCCCAGGATGTAGTGCGCAAAGGTTGGCGCAAAGTAACGAACGCGCGCCTTCAGCCGGCTTTGCGCCGTGGCGTTGCCACTTTCGCCGGCTGTTTCTCTTCGGACTTGCCGCCTGGGATCGGCAGCAGCAATTCGCGCTGGCCATCGACCTTCGGCTTCCCCTTCTTCGGCGGAGCGGCCTTCGGGGGTTTCGCCTTTCCGCCGTCGTTCGCGATTTTCATTTCCGCCGCCAAGCTGCGCCGGAAGGCCTCGAACAAATCAGGCGTCGCGGTCTGCGGCGCTAGCGCCTTTGCGCTTGCCGGCAAACCGGATTGCTTACGTTGAAGCATCTCGGTGATCGCCTGTTCGTAGCGATCGACAAATTTGGTCGGATCGAACTTGGATTCTTTCGACTTCAAGATGTGTTGGGCAAGACCAAGCAACTCAGGGTCAACCTTTACGTCCTTGATACCGGCGAAGTAGCCATCGGCGTCTTTCAATTCATAAGGGTATCGCAACGTTGTACCCAGCAGGCCCTTGTCCCACGGCTGTAGCATGATCACGCGCTCCCGTTTGGAAAGCACGACGCGGCCAAGCGCGACCATATCTCGGCCCCGCATCGCCTCGCGGATCACGGCAAAAGCCTCCTGCGCGACCGGGTTGTTTGGCGCGATGTAGTAAGGGCTTTCAAGAAATCTTTCGTCGATTTCAGCGCGCGGAACGAACGAGTCGATCTCGATCGTATGGTTGCTTTCGATCTCGACGGCTTCCAATTCCTCGTCTTCGATCATGACGAAGGAATCTTCGGCGTATTCGTAACCCCGCCCCTTGTCCTGGGCTTCGACAGGTTGACGAGTAACATCGTCGACGAGTTGCTGTCGGATACGATTGCCGGTCTTCTTGTTGATCTGACGGAACGCCACGCGCTCGCCTGACGTCGAGGCCGTATAGAGATCAATCGGGCACGACACCAAAGCTAGCTTGATGTAGCCCTTCCAATAAGGACGAACCGCGGCCACACGAAACTCCTACGCCACTTGACACGGGGCGAGTATCGGTCATCGAGGTTAAGAGTAAATTTGATTCGAGCGGCCAGCGCCGCTCATATGTAATGTTTGATCTTGGTCTTCTTCGGGTTGGCGAGCGTGCGCATCTGCGCAAGCGTGCGTTTATCGAGCACCCCCGATAGCGCTTCTCGCGCCTCCATCATCATCAGCCGGACCGAGCAAAGCTTCTCATTGCCGCAATCGTCGCAGGGGCGATAAGCGGTGACGCTGGCGCAGGAGATCGGCGCCAGCGGGCCATCGAGGATGCGAATGATCTGGCCGACTTTGATGTCTCTCGCTGGCCGCGCCAGCGCATAGCCGCCGGCCTTCCCCTTCTTCGAGAAAGCCAGGCCGGCGTTGCGAAGCTCGGAAAGGATCTGGTCGAGGAATTTTTTCGGAATCGAGCAGGCCTGGGCAATGTCCGCGACCTGGGCGATTTCGCCGGCATCGAGCCCCGCGAGGTGAATCATGGCCTTCAGGCCGTATTTTCCCTTAGCGGTGAGCATGGTTCCTTCCGGGCCGCTTCGAACGAGCGCTTACCCGGCGCGTACACGAATCGACGAGCGAAGGATATGGGGCGACCTGCGGCAACCGCAATAGCCGGTTGATAACACACGGAACAATCGCTGTGGCGGACGGCTCAATCCAGCAGATCCGGCTCCTCAGCGACGATCCAATTCCCCCAGCGGCTGCAACGAGAAATAGCCGCCTTGCGCCATCCCAACCCGGGAACGCGTGAGCTTGGCGACCCCATGTCGGGATCGGCTCACCCGCCACTTTGGCGCGCAGTTGCGCGCGCCGCATCCCTATCGTTGACACGTATTTTGTTGATCATATTAATAGACAAAATGATCAGAGACATCGCGCCCCCGTTGGTTTCCCGATGAAGCGATATCTATGGATGTGAACGCCGGTGAATTGCCTAGAGCTTTTGCGGCCGGTTTGAGCCGTCATTGCGAGCGAAGCGAAGCAATCCAGCGTGTGATCGACAATGTACCAGATAGAGCTGCTGCTGCTGCGGCGCGGATTGCCGCGTCGCTTTGCTCCTCGCGATCAGGAAGGCTTTCGTTTGCGTGCGCCTCCAATTTGCGGTTGACGAAATGATCAGATCCTATTAATCGATAAAATCAGTAGACTAACCGAGCCAACAGGACACACGACCCCCTTGAGTACGCTCCTCGAATATCTCGCGCAGAAGCGAGCCGCATGGCTCGATCGCAAGCAACGCATCGCCGCGGGGACGCTGGGACCCGCCGCGTTGAAAGCCCGTGTGACCGCCGAAGGACGTAGTGGCGTCAGGCGTATCCGCATCCGTGAGTTTCAGGTCATCAGCGATTCTCCCCCGACTTTGCTGGCTATGATCTCGGGCCCAGTTCGCCCGAATTGCAGCTCGGCGTGCTCGGGTCATGCCTCAATCATTCTTATTTGATCCAGGCCGCGGCGCTTGAGATTCCCGTAGCAGGCCATCGAGGTCGAAGTCGAGGCGACGATCGATCCGCGCGCGGGTAGTCCAGGCCACGAGTCCACGCCGGTCTACCCGCAAAACATCACCTATGTCGTGAAGATCGACAGCCCCGCTCCTGCGGCGAAAATCGACGAATTGCGGCGCGCCGTGGAGACGTCGTGCCCGATCCTGAATTTGTTGAAGCAGCCGCAGACCGTCACGGGCCGCATCGATCATGCGCACGCCGTCGCCGTCGCGGCCGAGTAACGCGACCCTCTAAGGAGCGATCGACCATGCCCGTCGAATTCATCGGCTTCATCGGCAATAATGAAGCTTCCGAGATCATTCCGCGCAGCGGTCCGATTATTGATCGCGATTATATCGAGACGGTCAGCAAGGCCCACGAATACGCTGGTTTCGACCGCGCGCTGCTCGCCTTCCACGCCGACTTGCCGGACTGTCTGCAGATCGGCCAACACGCCGCGAGCGTCACACAGCGGCTCGGCATCTTCATCGCGCAGCGTCCGGGTTTCACCGCGCCCACCGTGCTCGCACGGCAATTCGCCACCCTCGACGCGCTCTATCCCGGCCGCATCTCGATCAACGTCATTACCGGCGGCGAGCAGCGCGAACTCGCGCGCGACGGCAACACCGTCGCTGACAAGGACGAACGCTACGCGCGCACCAGCGAATTCCTCGATGTGGTGCGGCTGGAATGGACGAGCCGCGAGCCGTTCAACTACAACGGCCGATTCTACACGATCGAGAACGGCTTCTCGCAGGTGAAGCCGCATAAGATCGACGTCTATGTCGCCGGCGCCTCGGATGCCGCCGTCGAAGTCGCCGGCCGGCACGCCGACATATTCGCGCTTTGGGGTGAAACCTACGAACAGGTGCGCGACCTGACGGGCCGCGTGCGCGCAGGCCTCCGCCAAACACGGCCGCAGGCCCGAGTTCAGCCTTTCTTTCCGCCCGATACTCGCCGACACCGAAGACGCGGCCTGGGCGAAAGCCGAGGCTTATTTGGCGCGGGCGAAAGCGCTGATCGACAAGACCGGCTTTCGCCGCGGCGCGGACGAGCCTGCCAACGAAGGCTCGCGCCGCCTGCTCGCGCTCGCCGCCAAGGGAACGCGCCTCGACAAGCGGCTGTGGACGGCGATGGCGCAACTCACAGGCGCCAAAGGCAACTCCACTTCGTTGGTTGGCACGCCGGATCAGGTCGCCGAAGCGCTGCTCGACTATTACGATCTCGGCGTCCGCACCTTCCTCATCCGCGGCTTCGATCCGCTGCCGGATGCTTTGAGCTACGGCCGCGATTTGATTCCGCGCGTGCGTGCGCTGGTCGCGGAGCGCGAGCGGACGGCGGTGGCGGCGGAGTGATGGGCTTGCAAGCCTCCAAGCAAGGGCCTGTCTCTTCGTCGCCGCGCTGCTCGCCTTCGTCGCGATGGCGCAGGCGGAAACCGTGCTGCGCATCGGCGACCAGAAGGGCAACGCGCGCGCCGCGCTCGAAGCAGCCGGCGCGCTCGACGGCCTCAACTATCGCATCGAATGGGCTGAATTCCCGGCGGCCGCGCCTCTGCTGGAGGCGGCGAACGCCGGCGCGATCGACGCTGGCACGGTCGGCGATGCGCCCTTCACCTTCGCCGTCGCCGCTGGCGCGCCGCTCAAGGCGATCGAGGCGACGCGCTCTGGTCTCGAAGGCCTGGCGGTGGTGGTGCGCAGCGACTCTCCGGCAAAATCGTTCAAGGATCTGGTTGGCAAGCGGATCGCCACAGGCAAAGGTTCGATTGGTCATCAGCTCGTGCTGGCTTTGTTGGAGCAGAACGGCCTCAAAGCCAGCGACGTACAACTGACCTTCTTGTTGCCCTCCGACGCGGCGGTCGCGCTCAGAACCGGCGCGATCGATGCCTGGTCGACTTGGGATCCTTATACCGCGCAGCTGGAAATCGCGCAGGGTTGCCGGCGCGTCGCCGACGCGGTTGGTATTGCGCCGGGCCTCAGTTTCTTGTTCGCGCGCGACGATGCGCTCGCCAACCCGGACAAACGCGCAGCGTTGCGAGACTTCGTCGGCCAACTCGCCAAATCGCGGCGCTGGACGCTGGAGCATCTCGACGCCTACGCCAAATCCTGGAGCGCGATTGTCGGCCTGCCGCCGGAGGTGGGACAGAAGGTTTATGCACGCGGCCGCTACATTGTTTCGCCGATTGATGAAAGCGTCGTCGCTGACGAGCAGAAGACCATCGACCTCTATGTGCGCGCGGGTCTCATTCAGAAGCGGCTCGACGCGGACAAAGTCGTCAGCGCGATTTTCACGCCGGCAATCTCCGCGGAGCTGACCCGATGATCTTCGACGCCGCGCACGACGACATCGACGTGACCGCCGCCGCGCTCGCCGGCGAATTCGCCACCACCGCCGCCGATCACGATCGCAGCGGCGCGTTCCCGTTCGACAACATCCGCCGCCTGCGCGAGACCGGGCTCGCGGCGCTGATCGCGCCGCGCGAATTCGGCGGCCGCGGTTTTGGGCTCGCCAAGGCCAACAGCGTCGTCAACGCCATCGCCCGCGGCGAGGCCTCCACGGGTCTTGTGCTCGCGCAGCAATATTTGTTTCATGGCAATCTGCTCCGCAACTCCAACTTCGAGCCGGGATTGCGTGAGCAGATCTTTCGCTCTGCGGTGAGTGAAGGCGCGTTCGTCAACGCGCTTCGCGTCGAGCCGGAACTCGGCACGCCCGTTCGCGGCGGTCTGCCAGCGACGATCGCCCGCCGCACAGCGAAGGGTTGGCGACTGTCAGGACGGAAGATCTACGCGACTGGCTCGCCGATCTTGGCCTGGAACGCTGTCTGGGCGCGCACCGACGAGGCCGAGCCGCGCGTCGGCTTTTTCATCGTGCCCGCCGGCGCGCCCGGCTTTCGCATCGAGGAAACCTGGGCGCAGCTTGGCATGCGCGCCAGCGGCAGCCACGATGTCGTGCTCGAACACGTGGACATTCCGTTCGAAAACGCCGCGGATTTGAAAGCGCCGCAGGCGCTCGGCGCGCCCGACCCGATCGCCATGGCCTGGGGCTCGGTGCTGTTCTCCACGGTCTATGATGGCGCGGCGCGTGCGGGCCGGGATTGGTTCATCAAATTCCTGCGCGAGCGAAAGCCGACCAACCTTGGCGCGCCGCTCGCTTCGCTGCCGAGGATGCAGGAAGCGGTCGGCGAGATCGATTCCGCGCTCTACGCGAGCCGCGTGCTGCTGAACAATCTGGCCGAGCGTGTCGATCGAGGCGACACGCCGCATCCGCAGGAAAGTTTCTACGTCAAACACAACGTGACGAAACAGGCTCTGGAGGCTGTGTCGAAGGCTTTGGAGCTAAGCGGAAACCCGGGCCTCGCGCAGGCCAACCCGCTCGAACGCCACTATCGCGATGTGCTCTGCGCGCGCATCCACTCGCCACAGAACGATACGATCTTTGCTAGCGGCGGCCGCCTCGCGCTCGCCGACGCCTGACATTAGGAGCCTCACATGATCCCTCCCCACGGTGCCCGTATTCCCCGGCGCGGCTTCTTGTTGAAGGCCGGCGCGCTAGGTCTCGCCGCCCCGCTCGGGTTGGCGGTCGGCAAGGGGTTTGCGCTGACCCGTCCGGCGTCCATCGACTTCGACGCTTTGCCTGTCTGCCGCGCCGCCGCCGATGGCGATCCCGTGCCGCCCGGCGAACGCAAGAAGATCACATTCGCCTGGAACGCAGGCGCGCCTTGTCTGCTCGCGGTAACCGTCGCTCAGGACAAGGGCTTCTTCGCCAGACACGGGCTCGACGTCGATCTCATCAACTACGCTGGATCCACCGATCAGTTGCTCGAAACGCTGGCGACTGGAAAAGCGGATGCGGCGGTCGGCATGGCGCTGCGTTGGCTGAAGCCGCTCGAACAGGGTTTCGATGTCAAGATTATCACCAGCCTGCACGGCGGCTGCATGCGGCTGCTCGCGCCGGTCGGCGCCGGCATCGACAAGGTCGAGGATCTCAAGGGTAAGATCATCGGCGTCAGCGACATGAATTCGCCGGCGAAGAATTTCTTCGCGATCATCCTTCGCAAGGCCGGCCTCGACCCGACCGCCGACGTCGAGTTCAAACAATTCCCCGGCCCGCTGCTGCGTGCGGCCGTCGACAAAGGCGAGGCGCATGCGATCGCCGACGGCGATCCGAATACCTACCTCTGGTTGAAAGACGGCAAGCTCAAGGAAATATCCTCAAATCTGGCCGGCGAATTCGCCCATCGCACCTGCTGCATCGTCGGCGTGCGCGGTAGCCTTATTCGTGAGGACAAGCGCACCGCTGCGTCTATCGCCCTGGCGCTGCTCGACGCCGCCGAATACGCGGCCCAAAATCCCGCGGAGGCCGCCGCGACCTATGCGCCCTTTGCCGCCGGCAAGGTCCCTATGGAGGATCTCGTCGCCCTCGCCAAATATCACACCCACCATCATCATCCCGTCGGCGAGGATCTGAAGAAGGAGCTGGCGCTCTATGCCGAAGAGCTGAAGCTCGTCTCGGTGTTCAAACCCTCGACGAACACGGCGAAATACGCCGAGCGTATCTACGCCGATGTGTTGAGCTGAGGGGCCGGGTATGTCGGTTGTCTCTCGCGTTCACTGACCGCGCGCCGGCTGCGTCGGCCGCGCGCCCGCTTAGCGCGCGTGCGCGCCGGCGGCGCGTCGACGCCGTCGCTGAGCTTTGCCGCCGGCGCCGCATGGGTCGCGGTCGCGTTGGTCATCCTCGCTTGGCCCGATCTCGGCGACTGGGGACGCGGACCGGAGCTCGCCTACGCGTCAGCGATCCTGGCGGCCGCGCTGTTTGTCTCGCGGCGCCTTGCGGATCAGCTTCGGGCGGCAGATCGACAGGTTGCAGCGAGCGACGCCCTGGTTGCTCGCGTTGGGCGTCGTGTTCGCGGTTTGGGAGGCGGCGAGCGCCAAATTCGGCTGGTTGCCGCAACCCTTCTTTCCGCCGCCGCACGCCATCCTCGAAGTGTTCACCGACGACTGCGCTGAAGCTCGCGCAAAGCGTCGTCGCGTCGGTCAAGTTGGAGTTGCTCGGTTTCGCGCTCGGCGCCGCGAGCGGCTTCGTCGTCGGCGTGGTGCTCGGCCGTTCGCGCGCCGTTCGGCTATTGGGTCCATCCGGTCATGCGGTTGATCGGCCCGCTGCCGGCGATCGCCTGGCTGCCGATCGCGTTCTTCGCCTTTCCATCGAGCTGGAGCGCATCGATCTTCCTGATCGCGCTGACGACGGGCTTTCCGGTCGCCGTGCTGACCTGGTCAGGCGTGGCGAGCGTCAATCCGGCCTATTACGACATCGCCCGCACGCTCGGCGCGAGCCGCTGGTTCCTGATCTTCAAGGTCGCGATTCCCGCCGCGCTGCCGCAGGTGTTCGTCGGCCTGTTCATGGGGCTCGGCGCCTCGTTCGCCGTGCTGGTCACGGCCGAGATGATGGGCGTGAAGGCGGGGCTGGGCTTTTATCTGCAATGGGCGCAGGGGTGGGCGGCCTACGCCAACATGTATGCCGCGCTGATCGTCATGTCGCTGATGTGCACGAGCTTCGTCACGCTGCTGTTCAAGCTGCGCGACCGGGTGCTCTCCTATCAGAAGGCCGATCTGCAAATGGTGAGCGCGGCGGCGCATGCGGCGGCGGCTGCGTCGCGCGGCTACGAGCTGTCGATACGCCGCGTCCACCATCGCTTCGCGTTCGAGGGCGCGCCGCTGGAAGTTCTGCGCGGCATCGATCTCAAGATCGAGCGCGGCGAATTCGTCGCGTTTCTCGGTCCGTCGGGATGCGGAAAGTCTACGCTACTGCGGTTGGTCGCGGGGCTGGACGCTCCCAGCGAGGGCGAAATAATCTGCGACGGCGCGCCGATCCTCGGCCCCGATCCGTCGCGCGTGGTCGTGCTGCAAGACCCGACGCTCTACCCCTGGCGCAAGGTGCGCGACAATGTCGCGCTCGGGCCGGAGGCGCGAGGTGCGCTGCGCCGTGAGCGGGCGCGCATCGACGAGACGTTAAATCTGGTCGGCCTCGCGGCGTTCGCCAACGCTTATCCGCATCAGCTTTCCGGCGGCATGGCGCAGCGGGTCGCGCTGGCGCGCGCGCTGGTCAACGATCCGGAGTTGCTGATACTCGATGAGCCGCTCGGCAAGCTCGAACTCGCTGACGCGGCTGACGATGCAGGGGGAGATCGTCGATCTCTGGCGCCGGGCGGGTTTCACCGCGCTGCTGGTGACGCACGACATCGAGGAAGCGTTGCTGATGTCGACCCGCGTGATCGTGCTCAGCGACCGGCCCGCGTCAATCAAGGCGGACCTTCGGGTGGATAAGCCCTATCCACGGCATCGCGGCGACCCCGATCTCGTGGCGAGGCGCCAGCAAATTCTCAAGCTGCTTGGCCTGGAGGCGGCTTGGTGAGGTTGTAAGCATTTGCGATGTGAGAGCGCCGTCATGGCCGGACTTGTTCCGGCCATCCACGTCGGAGTGCGCGGCGCCGGTTCAGGCCTATAACCCCGGGCGCCGAGAGACGGGTTGGAGTTCTGAACCCGGCGCGCCTCGTCACGGCGTGGATGCCCGGGACAAGCCCGGGCATGACGCGGAGAGCGTCGGTCGAGCGCTATCTTCGCGCGTACGTGCTTCGCGGAGGATGACTACAAACGATTCAATCTTATCGGTTATCTCTCCCCCCGCCCAACAACGTCCCTTTAACGCGAATTTCAGTTTTTCTCCACACAAGGGAGTGTCAACCCGCGTTAAGGAGAGTACCCGGTGACCGCTTCGCAATTTCGGTTGGTTACCCGCAGCGATTTTGATGGCCTGGTTTGCGGCGTCCTGTTGAAGGAACACGATCTCATCGACGAAATTTTCTTCGTTCATCCGAAGGACATGCAGGACGGCAAGATCGCCATTACCGATCGCGACATCACCACCAATCTGCCCTATGTCGCGGGATGCCATTTGGCGTTTGACCATCATTCGAGCGAAGTCGAGCGCCTCGGCGAAGCAAAGCCGGCCAATCACATCATCGATCCGGATGCGCTATCCGCGGCCCGCGTGGTCTTCCGCTACTTCGGCGGCGAGGCGAATTTTCCGCGCATCTCCCAGGAGATCATGCGCGCCGTCGACAAGGCGGAACTCGGCTCAGTTTAACAGTGACGAAATTCTCCGCCCGAAAGGCTGGGTGCTTTTGAACTTCCTGATGGACTCTCGCACAGGGCTCGGTCGCTTCCGGCAGTTTCGCATTTCCAACTATGATCTGATGATGAAACTGATCGACTTCTGCCGCGATCATACTGTCGATGAGATACTGGCGCTGCCTGACGTCAATGAGCGCGTCGAGCTCTACCGTCAGCACGAAACGAAGTTTCGCGATCAGATCCTTCGCTGCGCTCGCGTCCACCGAGACCTCGTCATCCTCGATCTTCGCGAGGAGGAAGTGATCTATGCGGGCAATCGTTTCGTGGTTTACGCTTTGTTTCCCGAGTGCCGCGTTTCGATGCACGTCATGTGGGGCCTGAAGAAACAGAACACCGTGTTCGCCATCGGGAAGTCGATCATCGACAGAAGCTCGACCGTCGATGTCGGCGCGGTTTGCCTGGGCTACGGCGGCGGCGGACATGAGGCTGCGGGAACCTGTCAGGTCGACAATGCGCTGGCGACGCTGGCGATGTCGGCGTTGACGGGTCAACTCACCGCGCCGGTGAACTAATCGGCATGTAGCCGCGGTCGTTGACCGCGGTCTTCGCGCCCACCAAACATTCGATCACCGCAAGACCGCGGTCAACGACCGCGGCTACAGCGGCGGCGCCTCATCGTCGGCTAGTCGCGCGCGGAACGCTTCGACCTCGGAGGGCGGCGCGTCGGCGCATTCGCGCGTCGCGGGAAAGGTTCTCGCGTCGACCTCGGCGCGGAAGCGCTTCAGCGCGCCAACCCGCTCATCCCGCACCGCCTGATGTTTGGCAGCCAGATCGCCCCAAGCGCGAGCGTGGCGCGGCGGGCGCGCGACTCGCCCGCGATGTCGGACGGTGAACAGAAAGATCACATCCGCCTGCGCGCCTGAGCCGAGCGATATCGTGACCAGCGACGTGCGGCGATTGATCTCCGCCATCACCGGCGCAGCAATCAACTCGCATTCGGCCGCGAAGGCGCCGGCGTCTTCCAGGCGCCGGAAGCGATCCCACAGCTGCATCGCCTCCGCAGCGCTCTTGCCCACGGCGCGAACGCCGCCGACCCAAGTGGACTTGCGCGGCACGAATCCGAGATGGCCGACGACCGGGATCTGCTCGTCGGCGAGCGCCTGCACGTGTCTGGAACCCGCGGCTCGTGAGCACCGCGTCGGCGCCGGCGGTGATTGCTGCGAAGGCGGTGCGCAGGATCTCGTCGGCGGTCACGGCTTCGGCGAAGCCGAGCGCGGCGGTGACGAAAACGCGCTGCGAGCCTTCGCGCACCCGCGCCGACATTCGCGGCGCGGCAGACAACCAACTCGACGCCCGCCGCTTCGGCCGCGGCCGCCTCGTCCGCGGTTTCGGCCGTCACCTGCGCGGCTTGCGCGCCGGCGCCTCTTCAGCGCGCGCAAGCCCGCGACGGTCTGGCTGCGCTCGACATCGCGGCCGCCGAAATCGAAGATGCGCGGCATCAGCTCGGCTTGAGCTTCTTGGCGTAATAGTCCGGCGCCTTGACGCCCGGCTTGGAGAACCAAGCCGGCACGTCGACGCCCGAATAGAGCAGGATATTGCCCCAGGGATCGAAGGCGCCCGTGCGCACGATCACCTTGGCCTTCGCCGCCATCTCGCCGAGGATCGCCTCGTGCTTCACCGGCGCGAATTCGGCGTCGGCAAACAGGCGCTTGATCGTGGCGAGCAGCGGCGCGTTGTACTCGGGCAGCGTGTCCGCATAGGACAGCCGCTCGGCGATCAGGTTCTCCGCGATGGGCGTCAGAACCGTCGCGAGGTCCGGCACATCAGGCATGATGGCGAGGTCGATGCGCCAGGCCGACGAAGGGATCGGAAAGCCCGCGTCGCAGACAATCATCAGATCGCCATGGCCCATCGAGGCGATGGCGTGCGAGAGTTCGGCGTTGAGCAGCTTGTTGCGATTCACGTTTGTGTCCTCCAGACCGAGTGTTTGAGCTTGGGCGTAGAGCGCGTCGGCGTGGGCGCGGTCGGGCAGGCTCGGGACGACGCCGAGCTTCGTGCAGGCGATGCCGCCGCAGACCACGCCGATATCTGACGGCGTCGACGATGTCGCGGCCCTCGGCCAGCGCGACCGCGAAGCCGGAGTTGAAGGCATCGCCCGCGCCGGTCGTGTCGACGACGTCGACCGGCACGGCAGGGACCATCACGTCGAGATCGTCGGTGAGGATCAGGGCGCCTGTGCGGCCGAGCGTGACGACGACCTTGCGAACCCCGCGATTGCGCAAGCTCCGCGGCGAGCTCGCGCGAGGAGCGTGGGTCGTCGGCCGGACAGGCCGAGCAGAATGCGCAGCTCGCTCTCGTTCGGCGTCAGATAGTCGACGTTGGCGAAGATCTCCTGCGGCAATGCGCGGGCAGGGGCGGGATTGAGGATGGTGCGCGCGCCGTGCTTGCGGCCAAGCTCCATCGCGCGCGGCCGCGGCGACGGTCGGAATCTCCAGCACCGCCATGACCACGGCGCTTTCGGCGATCCGGCTCTCGGCCGCGTCGACGGCGGCCGCGTCCATCAGTTCGTTGGCGCCCATGTCGAGGATGATGAAATTCTCGCCCTTGTCGTTGAGGATGATGAAGCCGACGCCGGTCGCGCGCTCGTGGCGCACCGTCAGATGAGTCGTGTCGACCCCCTCCGCGGCGTAAAGGTCGGTGGCGATGCCGGCGAGCTTGTCCGTGCCGATCATCGCCACCAGCGCCGAATGTGCGCCGAGCCGCGCCGTGCCGACCGCCTGGTTGGAGCCCTTGCCGCCCGGCCCCATGTCGAAATCGGAGCCGAGCATCGTCTCGCCGAAGATCGGCAGTTTCGGCGCGCGCATCGTCAGGCCGACCGCGAAGCTTCCGACGATGGTGATCTCAGGCCGCATGCCAACCCCAGACAATCATGACGCCATGGCGCGCCCGAGGATTTCCGTCTCGTTGATGGCTTCGCCGCGCAACTCGCCGGAAATCCGGCCGCCGCGCATCACCAGCACCCGCTCGGCGTTCATGATGAGCTCCGGGATTTCCGACGAGATCAGCAGGATGGCGACGCCTTCGCTCGCGATGCCGCGCAGTATGCCATAGATTTCGGCTTTGGCGCCGACGTCGATGCCGCGCGTCGGCTCGTGCAGGATGAGCACGCGCGGGTTGGTGACGAGGCTGCGGCCCGAGGATGATCTTCTGCTGATTGCCGCCCGAGAGCGTGCCGAGTTTTTGGCCGAGGCGGGAGATGCGCGCATCGAGCCGCGCGACCTGGGCGCGCGCCTCGCGGCGGATTGCGGCGCGCTGGAGCACGCCGGCGACGGAGAAGCGCCGGAGCGACGCCGAGATCGACGTTGTCGGCGACCGATCATGGAGAGCAGACCGCCGGCGCCGCGACGGTCGGCGGGCACGAAGGACATGCCGGCGCGGATGCAGCCGAGCGGGTCGGCGGCGCGTTTCGACGCCGTCGACGGTCACCCGTCCCTCGCGGGGCATGAGGCCAAACAGCGCCTCGCCGAGCCCGTCCTTGCCGGAGTCCGGCAAGCCGCCGACGCCGAGGATTTCGCCGGCGCGGACCTGCGAAGCTGACGCCCGGCGAGCCCCGGCGCCTTGAGGTCCGTGACCGCGAGAACGACTGGATTTTCCTGCGAGCGAGCGGCTGGGTTCGTATGCCAAGGCGGCACGCTTGCCGAGGTCCCGACCGACCATCGCTCGGATCAGGCGTTGTTCAGACAGGTCTTGGTTGTCCAGTGTCTCGATCGTGCGCCCGTCGCGCATCACCGTGATGCGATCGGCGAGATCGAGCACCTCGTGCAGATGATGCGAGACATAGATGACCGTCACGCCTTCGGCGCGCAGCTGCCGCACGACTTCGAACAAGCGCTCGCTCTCGCGCCGCGATAAGCGCGGAATTGGGCTCATCGAGCACCAGCACGCGGGCGCGCTGGCGGACGGCCCGCGCGATCTCGACGAGCTGCATCTCGGCGACCGAGAGCCGGTCGACCCGCGTATCCGGATCGAGCGCGCCCATGCCGAGACGTTCGAGCGCGGCGCGCGCTTCGGCGCGCATCATCGCCCTGGGAATCAGCGAGGCGACGGAGCGGCGCGGCCATGTCCGACATGACGATGTTCTCGGCGATGGTCATCGTCGGGCAGAGCGCGAGTTCCTGATAGACGACGACGATGCCCGCGGCGCGGCTGTCGAGCGGCGAGGCGAAATGCGTCGGCTTTGCCGTCGACGAGGATCTCGCCTTCGCTGGGTTGAAGATCGCCGGCGAGGATGTGCATCAGCGTCGACTTGCCGGCGCCGTTCTCGCCGATGACGGCATGGACTTCGCCGGCGCGAAAGCCGACGTGGATGCGGTCGAGCGCGAGCACGCCGGGGAACCGTTTGGTGACCCCGGCGATGTCGAGAATAGGGGGAATGGACGAAACCGTCGTCATGCCCGGGCTTGTCCCGGGCATCCACGCCATTCGGCGCAACGCAGGCTTGTTGATTGTGGCTGCGTCGGTTGAGCGCGAGTGGTAGCCGCGTCTGCACGCGTCGGCGTGGATGGCCGGGACAAGCCCGGCCATGACGGGGAGGGAGGTGCACGCGGCCTATACCTCGGTTGCTACATACGCCTTACTTCTTCGCGACCTTCGCGATATTGTCCTTGGTGTAGATGCCGACGCCCGTATCGATGCTCTGGATCGGCTGTCCCGTTGAGGAACTTCACCAGCAGGTCGACCGCCTCAAAACCCTGCTTCTCCGGGCGCCTGATCGATGGTCGCCTGGACGTCGCCGCTCTGGACGAGCTGCACCGTCTGATCGAGCAGATCGAAGCCGACGACCTTGATCTGGCCGGTCTTCTTGTTGCGCTGGACCCAGGTGCCGGCGGCCGGCGTCGAGCAGCATTCCAGCGAAAGGATGCCGGTGACGCTCGGGATCGGCGAGCATGGCGTTCTCGATCTCCGAATAGATCTTCTGCGGGTCGGTGCCGGTGTTGAGCGTCTTGACCACCTGAATGCCGGGGAAGGCCTGCAAGCCCCTCGCGCGCGCCCTTCTCGCGGTCGAGCGACCATTGCGCGGCGGCGTCGATCGTCGTGATCATCACCTTGCCTTTGCCGTCGAGCGACTTGCCCATCAGCTTGCCGGCCTCGCGCCCGGACTGCACCAGATCCTGCCCGGCGAAGGCGAGCCGTTTGCTGTTCGGGATTGTCGGTGTTGTAGGTGACGACCGGGATGCCGGCCTTCAGCACGCGGTCGATCACCGGGCCGAGCGCATCGCTCGAAACCGAGGAGATGGCGAGGCCGTCCATCTTGCCCATCAGCGTCTCGATTTCGTTGATCTGAGCGTTGGCGTCGGCGCCGACCGGCCCGATGAACTGCGCGTTGACCTTGTCTTCGGCGCCGCCCTTGGCGACCCCCGCCTTGATCGCAGGCGCGAACTCATTCGAGACGTCGTGATAGGAAACGTAGATATCGAGCGGCTTGCCCGAGGCGACCTTCGCCTTGATCCGATCCGCCAGCGGAAAGTCGCCGACTTTTGCAGGTCCGTCCGCATACGCCGAGATCGGCGTCAGAGCCGCCGCGGCGGCAATCAAAAGAGCGCTTATTTTCATTTTTCTTCCTCCCACTTGAAGCTTTGAAACCCGCGCACTCACGTTGAATTGCGCGTTGACCACTTGTCGATGCCGACCGCGATGACGATGACGAGGCCGATCATGAACTCCTGAACGAACGGCGAGACGCCGAGCAGAACCAGCCCGTTGCGCATCACGCCGATGATCAGCACGCCGAGAATCGTGCCCAGTATCGTTCCCTCGCCGCCCGACAGCGACGCGCCGCCGACGATGGTGGCGGCGATCACGTCGAGCTCGAGGCCAAGGCCGGTCCGGCCCGCCTGGCCGCTGGGCAGAAACGCGAGGCTCAAGATGCCCGCGAACGCCGCCAGCGCGCCCATCAGCACAAACGCCGAGATCTTCACCGCATTGACATGAATGCCTGAGACCCGCGCCGCCTTGGCGCTGCCGCCGACCGCAAAAATGCGAAAGCCGAAATTCGTCATCGACAGCACGAACCAGGCCGCCACGGCAACGATGACGAAGAAGACCAGCTGCATCGGCACGACGCCGAACAGATAGCCCTGGCCCATGTATTCGAAGGCGTTGAGCACGCTTTCGGACGCGCCGTTGCGGGTGTTGACCGTGACCGGCTGGCCGCCTGGTCAGGATCAGCGCGGCGCCGCGCACCATGCTCAGCATGCCGAGCGTCGCAATCAGCGACGGCAAGCGGCCGTAGGTCGAGAGCAGGCCGTTGATGAGCCCGATGACGCAGCCAGTGAGCACCCCCGCAAGCGACCGCGGGCAAAAGCGACCAGCCGGCGCAGATCAGCATGCCCGCTGAAAGGCCGGAGAACGCGTAGGTCGATCCGACGGAAAGATCGACCTCGCCTGAAATCAGGACGAAGGTCATGCCGACCGCCATGATGCCGAGCAGCGAGATCTGCCGCCCGACGTTGAGCAGATTCAGCGAGGTCAGAAAGCCGTCGGTCGCAAAAGTCAAAAACAGACACAGCGCGAGGAGCGCCAAAAACACTCCCGCCTCTCGCGCCCAAAGCAGCCGCGACAGCCTGAACGGTTCTCGGGTTGGAGCGCGCGCGCCGCTCCGAACCACATCGACCATACGCACTCCCCTCCCGACCTTCGAGGCGCTCTGCCTTCGACCACCGGCTCCGGAGCCCTTGATCAAGCCGCCTCTAGGCTCTTCTCCAGGAAAGATCCCGCGCGCACCTTTTGCAGCGGCTCGTAATTGCCATATTCGCGCACGCGCTTGAAGGGCGCATTCTCCACCGCATTGTAGGAGCAGATATAGCCCCAGCGATAGGTGTTGGAGCGGTTCGCGTCGGAGCGATGCAGGAGATTGCCATCGAAAACCAGCGCGTCGCCGGCTTCCATCTCGGCATATTCATGCTCGAAGCGCTTCAGCGCCGCTTCAAGATGCTCCTGCTCGACATTGGTCTGGTCGTTTTCGCGGATGTGATCGAGCCGGCCGAGCTTGTGCGAGCCCTTCAGCAGCTGCAGGCAGCCGTTCTCCTTGGTCGACTTTGTCGAGCGCGACGTAGATGCTCATCATCTCCGGCGCGAGGCAGCCGTAATTGTACCAATAGCCGAAATCCTGGTGCCATTCCCAGGCGCCGCCCTCGTTGGGCTGCTTCATCGTCATCTTGTGGCTGTAGAGATAGATCGGCTTGCCGACCGCGTCTTCGCGCGAGATCGACCAGGCGCTCGTCGCGCGCGAGCAGACCGTACTGGTCATCCTCGGCCTTGGTCCACATCTTCAGAAGGGTCGTCTTGCCCTCCTTGTCGCCTTTGGTCATCACGGCGCCTTCGCGGTTCTCCCGCTCGAGCTGCGCGCGCGCGGTGTCGCGGAAACCGTCCGACCTCGTCGCGGCTGAGCAGGCCTTTGCGGAGAATGTAGCCGTCGCGGGCATAGGCCGCGGCTTCGTCTCTTGGTCATGGCGATCATCGTCATCTCCCTTCGCCGATCTTGCGGTTCGCTCGAGCCGGCTTCACTTGGTGGATAGCGCGAAATTACGACGCGCCCGTGGTTCGCGCCAATGGACAGACCGACCGCTTCTTTTGTATAAAACGCGCATGCCATCCGAGACCGTCTTTCTCGAAAATCTCCACTACGTCCCCGATGCGGACTGGACGTCCTCCGCGCTTCACGGTGCTGCGCGCCGGCAAGGTCGCCGCGGCGGCGAACTACGGCATGCGGCGCGCGAGCCAGGTCGGGCAGGACGTGCTTTTTTGCGTTTCCGGCTCCGGCGCGGTCGAAATTGGCAGCCGGCGGGTCGAGGTGCAGGCGGGCGAGGTCGTGTGGATTCCGAACGAGGCGCCGCACGCGCATATCGCCGATCCGCTTACGCCCTGGACGCTGCTCTGGTTCCGCTTCGATGGACCTAGCCCCGCCGCCGATCGGACGCGACTTTTCGGCGAGGCCGTCCCGCGCATCGCGATCAGCGACAGAGAAGCCCTCGTCGCCTGGTTCGAGCGGCTTTTCCTCGCGCTGCGGCGACGCGATCGCAACCTCGATTTTCGCCTCAATCAGCTGGTCAGCGAGTTTTTCTTGCTGATCGATCAATCGCTCGCGCCGTCGGCCTTGCGCGACGCGCCGGATCCGTTGGGCGCTGTCGTCGCCGCTGTCCGCGCCAACATCAGCCGCTCCTGGAGCGCTCGCGAGATCGCCGGTCTGACGCGCTTGAGCCCATCGCAAACCCGGCGGCTGTTTCAGAAGCACCTGCGGGAAAGCCCGCGGCGCTGGTTGATCCGCGAGCGGCTGATCGCCGCGCAATCGCTGATGATCCGCGACAATGCGCCCATAGCGGCCGTCGCGGAGGCTTGCGGATTCTGCGACGTCTACCATTTCGGCCGCGAGTTCAAACGCGTCGTCGGCGCGTCGCCCGCCGCTTGGCGGCGCAGGGAACAGGATGCGAGAGAGTGAACAGGCGCCGCCGCTGTAGCCGCGGTCGTTGACCGCGGTCTTCGTGTGAGCGTCGTCATCCCGGGGAATTCGATCACCGCGCCGCCGCGGTCAACGACCGCGGCTACATCAGGCGCGTCGCATGGAGAGGCAAAATGCAACAAAGCCTGACGCCAGACATCGCGGCCGAGTTCGCCCGGATTGCGATAAGCCACGTCACACGCGAATACCCCAACAAACTCGACCACGTCTTGGTTGACGGCAATGGGCTCCGCCCGCCGTCGGCTCTGCACCCGATCTTCTATGGAAGCTTTGATTGGCATTCCTGCGTTCACGGCTATTGGTTGCTAGCCCGACTGCATCGACGCTTTCCCGACGCCCCGTTTGCCGCCGCAATTGCCGAGTTGTTCGACCGCCAATTGACGCCTGAGAAAGTGGCGGGCGAGTGCGAATACCTCGCGGCGCCGGCCACCCGCGGCTTCGAGCGCCCCTACGGATGGGGCTGGCTGTTGAAGTTGGCCGCTGAGTTGGCGGGGCTGCCGGAAAAGCGCTGGTCGCTAGCGCTCTCGCCTTTGGCGGCAATCTTCGCGCAACGCTTCCACGGTTTTCTGCCCATCGCGCCCTATCCTGTGCGGGTTGGAACCCATTACAACACGGCGTTCGCGCTTCGGATGGCCGCCGACTTCGCCGAGACGGTCGGCGACGACGCGCTGCTGGCGCTGCTGCGAACAACCGGCGAGCGTTGGTATGGCGGCGATGTGGATTGCCCCGCCTGGGGCGAGCCGAGCGGCGACGATTTTCTGTCTCCCGCGCTGATTGAGGCGGAATGCATGCGCCGCCTTTTGCCGCCGGAGCATTTCCTGCTTTGGTTGGATCAGTTCCTACCGCGGTTATCTGAAAGGCGGCCGGAGGCGCTGTTCACTCCGGCCAATCTCACCGACCGCAGTGATGGCAAGATCGCGCATCTGGACGGGCTCAATCTGAGCCGAGCCTGGTGTTTCCGGTCGCTTGCGCGTGCGCTTCCCGAGCCTGATCAACGGCGCCCGATCATGATCGAAGCCGCCGACCTACACCTCGCCGCGAGCCTGCCGCATATCGCGGGCGATTATATGGGTGAACATTGGCTCGCGAGCTTTGCGCTGCTAGCCCTCGAGGCGTAATTGTCCTTGTCCGGCTTGCCCACGCCGCTCCAGTGCGCGGGCGGCGATGAAACACAGCAGAATGGCGGCGGCGAGGAGCGGGGCGATCAGATATGCACTCGACAACCCGACGTGATCGGCCAGCATCCCAAGCGTAAAGGGCGCGATCAATATGGCGGCGCCGGAGGCGAGCCCACTTCGGGCGCTCGCGACGCTGCCCGCGACCCCGGCGGCCCCAACCGCGAAACTCAACGACAGCGGATACAGCAGTGCAATTGCAAGCCCGGCGACGAACAGGCCGAGGACTACAACCAATGCTGGAAAGCCTCCCCAGAACGCCAAGAATCCGGGAATGATCAGACACAGTGTCGCCGGATACAGGATCGCCGGCGCCACGCGTCGCACCAGAATGCTACCTCCCGTGCGACCAACCAGCATCGCCGCCGGGAAGGCGGCGGCCGCTGTAACCGCCGTCGCGCGCGGCAGGCCCGCCACTTGCTCCAGATACGCCGTGCTCCAGAGCAGCATGCTCATCTCCAGCGCTACGCCGAGGCCGAGCATGAGCAGATACGCCCAACTCGCCGCGGGAATGCGCTCGCGGGTTTGCAGGGTGGGGCGGGGCGCCTCCGGCACGGTGTCGCGGAAGAAGACGGCGGCCAATAACAGACCGCCGGCGACGCCAAACAACAACGCGCCGCGCCAGCCGAAGGCAAAGCTGGCGGCAACGCCGGTGGCGAGATTGGCGGCGATGGCGCAGGCGTAGGTCACGGCGCCGCATTCCATAAACACGCGATCGCGCGCGCCGGGATGCAGGTTCGCCAGGAGTCCGCCGACGATAGCCGGCAGCATACCGCCAGTGAGTCCGACAAGCGCGCAGCCCGCGATGCTGGCCGCTGCGCTACCGGCCAAGCAGATCATCAATAGACCGGCGATGCTGCCAGCGACGCCAAGCAGACAGCTCCAGCGACGTCCGATCGTCGAAACCACTTTTCCGGTGAAAAGTCCGGTACCCATCATCCCGGCGGCCATCGCGCTCGGATGCAGGCTGACGACGGTGTAGCTCAACTGCAACTCATCGCGCAGGAACGGGATGATGTTGCCCTGAATGTTGATGATGAAGGTGAAGAGCCCGCTCAGCAAGTAGGCGTGCCAGGTCAGGCTGGTTCGAATCAAAGGCATGGGCCGTGCTTAGCCCCCTCGGAGCGTCGGCGTCCACGCCGACGTGGCTGCAGCATCGTCGGCGTGGACGCCGACGCTCCGAGGGTTGCGACGCCTCGCACACCGCGTGTAGCGTTCCGGGCGGAGTTCGACGCGAAGGGTACAGCAGCATGAAACTCACCAACCGCATCGCAGTCGTCACCGGCGCGGCGCGCGGCATCGGCCGCGCCTGTGCGGAACGGCTGTTGGCCGAGGGCGCGAAGGTCGCCCTCGCCGACATCGACGCCGCGCGCCTGCAACGAGACGTGCGCCGCCCTCGGCGCGGCCGATAGCGTTTTGCCGGTCGTCATGGACGTGAGCAAGAAGGATCAGGTCGAGGCGCTGATCGCCGCCGCGGTCGCCAAATTCGGCCGGCTGGACATCATGGTCAACAACGCCGGCATCGCCATGGTGCAGGACTTTCTCTCCATCACCAAAGAAGACTACGACAAGGTCCTCGGTATCAATCTCGAGGGCGCCTTCTGGGGCACGCAGGCGGCGGCGCGTCAGATGATCGCGCAAGGCGGCGGCGGCGTCATCATCAACATGTCCTCGATCAACTCCGGCCTCGCCAATCCGCGCGTCGCGACCTACGCGATCACCAAAGGCGGCATGAACCAGATCACCAGCACGGCCGCTGTGGCTTTCGCGCGGAACGGCATCCGCGTGGTCGGCGTCGGCCCCGGCACGATCGACACCGACATGATCCACACCGGTTTCGTCTCCGACTTCACGGAGCGCGCCATTCTCGCGCGCACCCCGATGGGGCGCTATGGCGCGGCGTCGGAGGTCGCCGCGGTCGTCGCCTTCCTCGCCAGCGACGACGCCTCCTACATCACCGGCGAGACGATTTACCCCGACGGCGGCCGGCGGGTGCTCAACTATGTCATGGCCGAAAAGAGCTGATTCGGGACGCGAACACAAAAAGATGTTCAGATGAGGCAAGGCGCCAGCGGTCGCGGCGCGTTAGGTAACTCGAACCCCGAAACTTTTCGGTAGGTCGGGTCGCAAAAGGAAACGCCATGAGGCTTTCGAACGACAGTCTTCTCGTTATTCTCGTCGTCGGCATTGTCGCGGGTTGGCTTGCCGGGCAATTGGTGCGCGGAGGCGGCTTCGGCCTCATTGGCGATCTCGTTGTCGGGGTCATCGGCGCGTTTATCGGCGATTGGCTGTTGCCGCGGTTGGGAATTCAACTCGGCGTCGGCATCGTCTCGCTCATCGTCGACGCAACCATCGGCGCCATCGTGCTTCTGCTGATCTTGCGGCTGGTGGGAGGCGGCGGTGTAGGCGGGCGGTGGGGCTGGCGCGGGCGTCGCTGGTGAAATTAAGGCGACCCTTCGTCGGATCGAGGCGGCGCCTGTAGCCGCGATCTCCAGATCGCGGTGATCGTGAGACCGCGCCTTGCTGAGAGAGCGCCGATCACGAAGCGACCGCGATCTGGAGATCGCGGCTACAGCCCGGGTTGATTGGCTCTAGCGTGTCGCCGCGTTCCGCGCCGTTCTTACGCGCCGGCGAACCGCCCCGCCGCCCGCGAGCGCCAACACGGCGATGATCACCACGCCTTCAACCACATCCTGCGCCCCCGGCGGCAATCGCGCGATCTGCATCGTCGTGACGATCAACACCAGCAACAAGGCGCCAAACAACGTGCCGACCGCCGTGCCGGATCCGCCGAATATCAGCGTTCCGCCCAACACAACGGCGCCGAGCGATTGCAGCAGGAACGGTTGCCCCATCTCCAGGAAAGCGCCGCCGACGTAAGCGCCCTGCAGCAGCCCGGCGAAGGCGGCCAGGATCGAGCTGGCGAGAAACGCCGCCGCCGTCACCCGGCCGACCTTGACACCAGCAAGCCGCGCCGCCACCGCATTCTGCCCGACGGCGGACAGCGAACGGCCGTAAGCCGTGCGATTGATGAGCAACGAAGCGACGCCGACCGCGACGAGCGCCAAGATCGCCATGATCGGAATGCCGCCGACCCGCGCCGTGGCGACGACGCGCACCGCCGGCGCGATCACGAAGCCGGGAATCGCGCGATTGGCTAGCAGCGAAGCGGTGGCGAGCACGTAGCCCGTCGCCAGCGTCGCGATGATTGCGGGAATGCGCGCGATGATCACCAGACCGGCGTTGACCGCGCCGACGATCACGCCAAGCCCAAGCGTCGCCGCCAGTCCAAGCGGTATGCGGCTGTCGTGACCGCCGATGACGATCAACGCGATGTAGGCGCTCAGCGTCATCACGCTGGCGATGGAGAGATCGATGTTGCCGCCGCCGCTCGTCACCACCGCCATCTGCCCGAGCGCGACCAGCGTGAGGAACGAACCCGTCACCGCGACGCCGGAGAGGCTTGACAGCGATAGCTGGTTGGTCACCGCCGATAGGATGCCCCACAGGATCAGCACGCCCAGAAGCGACCAGACCCAGCGGTTGCGGTTCGCCCAGTCCGCGAATGTCATGTCTCTACGCTCCGTCCGCGCGTCAGCGTCTTGACCGCGAGGATCACCACCAGCAGCGCGCCTTGCACGGCGGCGTTGTAGTCCGGGCTCACATTGAGCATGCCGAGCAGCGCGCCGATCAGCGAGAGCGTGACGGATCCCGCCACGACGCCGAGCGGCGATATGAAGCCGCCGGCGAGACTGCAGCCGCCGACCACCACCGCCGCCACCGAGAGCAGCGTGTACGCCCCTCCCGAATTGTAATCGCTTGCCGTGTTGATTGCCGTCAGCGCGAACCCCGCCAACAGTCCAAACAGGCTTGCCAGCAGATAGCGCAACGCCGCGTATTTCGGCGCATGCCATCCGGCCCGCGCCATCGCGACCGGGTTGGCGCCGAACGCCCGCAGCGTGACGCCAAGCGGCGTGCGATCGATGGCGAACGCCAGCGCGGCGATGGCGACAAGAAACACCAGCGAGGTCGGCACGCCCGGGATCGACCAACCGATCGCCGCCGTCAACCATTCCGGGCTCGAGCCGCCGGGGGTCGGTTGCAAGGTATAGCCGACGCCGCTCCAGATGAACGAGGCCCCGAGCGTGACGACAATGGCCGGGATGCGACGCACCTGGATGAGCGCGCCAAGCCCGCAATAAACCAGAACAGCGGCGACTAGCGCCAACACCCCGCTCAGCGGCGCGTCGATGAGCCATGTTGCGCTCAGCACATTGACGAGCCCGGCAAAGGCGCCGATGCCGAGGTCGATTTCACTGCCACCGACAACGAACATCTGACCGATCGCGACCAACGCGACGGGAACGGCGGCCCAAAGCAGCAGATCGAGACCAAACACCGAAGCGATCTTGCCGTTCTCGGCCATCATCACCGCCAGCACCAGGAACAGGCTGAGGAACGGCGCCGTCGCCGCCACCGCTCGGCTAACATCGACGCCGCGCTTCGCGGGGCCTGGCGCGCCGGCGCCGCGCTCGCTGGCGGCCGCGAACGAAGCGCCGACGATCGCCTGTTCGCTGATCGCCCCGCCGCTCAACTCCGCGACGATTTGCCCGCGCGCAAACACCAGAACCCGATCGCATTCCAGGAATTCGAGATCCTCCGTCGAATGCCAGACTATCAGTCGACCCAAGCGGGCGATGTCTGCCGTCAGTTGGTAGAAGTCGCGCTTGGCCGCCACGTCCACGCCGCGCGTCGGATCGTCGAGCAGGATGATCGGCGCGTCGGCGACCAGCGCGCGGGCGACCAGCGCCTTCTGCTGGTTGCCGCCGCTGAGATCGAGAATATCCGATTTGAGCCGGTCGACATCGAGCCGCAGCCGCTCGGCGGCCGGCGCCGCGACGCGGCGCTCGTCGTCTTGCGAAAGCCAGCGCCACATCGGCATGTCGGCAATTCGCCCGAGGCCGATGTTGGCAAGCACGCTCCATAGCGGAAACACACCCTCGCGCGCGCGGTCGCCGGAGACGAAACTCGCGGCGCCGTCGCGCCAAACCTCGGCTTCCGCGCGCGGCGGAGCAAACAACCGGCGCAGCAATTCCTTCTGCCCGCTGCCCTCCAGGCCGGCGAGGCCGACCACTTCGCCTTCGCGCAGCAGGATGTCGCGGCCGAGCGGCGCGACGATCTCGCCGCTGATGCGCACGCGCACCGCGGCGTCTTTGCTGGCGGGGTTGGCCCGCAGCGTGGCGGGCAGCGCCGCCGCTTCGCCACCCATCATGCGCACGAGATCGGCGACGTCGACCTCTTTGGCATCGCCGTTCCAGATCAAGCGTCCGTTGCGCAAAACCGCCACCCGCATCGCGATGTCGACGATCTCAAACAACTTGTGACTGATGAAGACGAACGAAACGCCCTTGGCGGCTTGCGCATGAATGAAGCTGCGCAGTTGCTGGCTGCGCTCGGGGCCGAGCGACGACGTCGGCTCATCGAGAATGACGAGCCGCGCGTCCGGCGCGGTCGCGACGCGCGCAATCTCGACCATCTGGCGCTCGCCGATCGGCAACGCGCCGACCTCGCGATCGACCTCGACGCCATTGCCCGGAAACACCTCGTCTAGCGCCTCCCGCGCCCGGGCCCGATAGATGGCTCGCCAACCCGGGCGCCACGCGCGCCGCCGCCGGCGTCTCCAGGAAGAAATTCTCCGCCACCGTCAGGTTGCCGCAGAGCGACAGTTCCTGATGAACCATGCGAATGCCGATCGCCTGCGCGTCGCTCGCATTGTAGTGGTCGAATGACAGGTCGCGCCCGGCGAAGGCCAGGCGGCCCTCGTCTGGCCTGGCCGCGCCGCAGAGGATGCGAACCAACGTGCTTTTGCCGGCGCCGTTGCCGCCGATCAGACCCAGCACTTCGCCGCGGGCGATGTCGATGGAAACGTCGGTGTTGGCCTTGGTGGGGCCGAACGCTTTGCTGACGCCCTGCAACGAAACCAGGGGCGTGAACGCAGGCTGGCGCTCATTCGACGCGACGAGGGTCAGGACCGGCTTGGTGAATTGACTGCGTGTCATGCTTTAGCCGTTCGGGAATGGGCGCTCCACCGGGCAGGGGAGTTTGTCCGGCGGGAATCCGAGCCGACCGCTTCGGGCCGGCTCAGCTTTATCAGACAGCCAACCTCACTTCTTGGAAAGCAGATTCTGCTCGACCCACTCCGCCGAGTAGGTCGGGCTGACGATCATACCGGAGGGCAGATCGGCGAACTGCTTTAGGTTGTCCTGGGTGACGGTCGCGACCGGCATGATCATCAGCTTCGGCGGATTGGCGCCCTTCACCATCGCGAGCGCAAGCCAGAACGCGGCGCCGCCGATGCCGGGCGTGGTGTTCATCGAGATGGTCTGATAGCCGCTCGCCGCCTTTGCCGCCCACCATTTGATGAAGTCGGTGCTGCCGCCGCCTTCGATGATCGGCGGCTTGTCCTTATAAGCGCCGCCGAATTGATCGAACGCCTGCGCGATGCCGAAATCGTCACTGCCGCCCTGGCCGAGCACCGCGTCGATATGCGGCAGGCTAGGCAGTACGTTGGCGATGGCGGACTGCGCGACCGACGCCGTCGCTTGACCGTAGACGGTCGCCACGACTTTGATGTCCGGATATTCCTTCAGCGCCGCTTCCTGGGCGTTGAACATGTCGTTGTCGGGCGCCGAGCCCTTGACGCCGCGCACCTGCAATACGTTGCCCTTGCCGCCGAGCTTCTTGAACACCCACTCGGCTTCTTCTTTCTTGTAGCCCGTGAAGTCGAAATTGAGCTGATAGTTGCAGGGCGCAGAGGCGATCGAATTCGAAGCTGACGACCTTGATCCCCGCCTTGCAGGCCTTCTCGATGATGCCGTTCACCGCCGTCTCGGACGCCGCATCGACCGCAATGGCATCGACCTTCTTGAGGATCAATTCGGCGATCTGGCTGTTCTGCTGCGCGACCGTCTGGTCGCCGTTGAGCACGATGTAGTCGGCGATCTTGCCGGCGGCCTTGGCCTCCTTGGCCGAGGCCTCGAAAGCCTCGACCATCTGATGGCGCCAGGTGTTGCCGTAATAGGCGTTGGACAGCGCGATGACCGGTTTGTCTGGCGAGGCGGCGGCCGGCGCCGTTGCGGCGACCAAAAGCGGCGCGGCGGCTAGCGCGCCGAGAAACGTCGTTAGGCCCAACTTCATCGCATGTCCTCCCATCTCGCTTGTCCGGCTGTTCCGGATTGATCGAGCGAAAGCGTCATGCCACAGCGATTGACATGATGCAAGTTAGGTCATTATACCAGTTGCGCGTCGGCCGAGCGCGACCCCGAGAGGAAACAGCCTGATGACAATCGATCGCACTTTTCGGCGCCGGCGGAAAAATGGGCTATCGCCTCGCCACCAATTTCCAAAACTCCCGCTTCGAGGTGCGTCATGTCGAATTGGCGCAGGCCGGCCGCGAGCGACTGAAGACGGGGCTCGGGATCGACTGCGTCGATGCCGACGCCGCGCTGGATAAGCGCCGACGTCGTGATTCTCGCGGTGCCGGACACGCATATCGGCAAGGTCGCGGCGGGCATCGACAACATGCTGCGGCCGGGCATGATGGTGATCGCGCTCGACGCGGCGGCGCCATTCGCCGGACATCTGCCGAAGCGGCCAGATCTCACTTATTTCGTCACCCATCCCTGCCATCCGCCGATCTTCAACGACGAGACCGAGATGGCCGCCAAGCGCGATCATTTCGGCGGCGTGCACGCCAAACAGCACATCGTCAGCGCGCTGATGCAGGGGCCGGAGAGACGACTACGCGCTCGGCGAGGAGATCGCCAAGGTGATCTGGGCGCCGGTGATGCGCTCGCATCGCGTCACCGTCGAGCAGATGGCGCTGCTGGAGCCGGGCCTGTCCGAGACGGTCGTCGCCACGCTGCTGGTCGTCATGCGCGAGGCGATGGACGAGGTGGTGGCGCGCGGCGTGCCCAAGGAGGCGGCGCGGGATTTCCTGCTCGGCCATATGAACGTGCTCGGCGCCGTCATATTCGAGGAGACGCCGGGCGTGTTCTCCGACGCCTGCAACAAGGCGATCCAGTTCGGCAAGCCGGCGCTGATGCGCGCGGATTGGAAGAAAGTGTTCGAGCCGGAGGAAATCGCAGCCAGTATCCAGCGGATCACCTGAGCGCCGGCCGCCCTGTAGCCGCGGTCGATGACCGCGGCGGCGCCGTGATCGAAGTCTTGCCGGGATAGGGACGCTCACACGGCGACCGCGGTCAACGACCGCGGCTACATCTGGGCGGATTGACAGAGCGCCGAGCTCAGCCGCGCGAACTCGATTGGTGCGTATAGAGCTTCGCTGAGCGATCGAGATGGCGAGTCATCGCGCGCTCGGCGGCGTCCGCGTCGCGGGCTTCGATACAATCAACGATCTCCTTATGCTCAGCGAGCGTGACGTTCTCCTTGCCCGTCCAAATCAGCACCTCGGTATGATAGGCTCTCAGCCAGCTCAGCATCGCCTCGCTGACCGCCTCGTATAGCGGGTTGCCACTGATCGCGGCGATGCGCGTATGAAAGCTCATGTCGACGTGGATGAAGGCGTCAGGTTTCTTCAATTGCCGACGTTGCGCATCGACGGCTTCCCGCAACGCCGCGACGTCGGCGCGCGTCGCCTTCTTCGCCGCCTCCCGCGCCATGCCTCGCTCGAAAAACCGACGCGCCTGTTTGAGATGTTCGAGCGATGCCGGCGAGGCGGACAGCAGCACATGCGCGACGGCGTCGACTTGTTGCAAAATGGACTTCGCCGTCGGCTGCCGCACCTTGGCGCGCTCGCCATGCGAGATCGTCAACAATCCCATGTTGCTCAGCTGCTGCATCGCCTCGCGGATCGCCGGCCGGCCAACACCGAAGCGCTCCATCAATTCACGCTCGGAGGGCATCGCGTCGCCCGGCTGCAAGTCGCCCGTTGCGATCAAAGTCTTCAGACGATCGAACACCTCGTCCGACAATTTGCGACGGACAATGGGATCGGGCGTCGCGATCATTGTTGAACGATCCCGGATTGACCAGCGCCGTGAATCGAGTTGCGCCTACTCATCTGATGGCATAGTCATCATACCTCTTCAAGCCCCCGCGTTCCCGAGAAGGGCAGCCTGACCATGACCTCCTCCGTCATTCGCATGACCTACCTCATCGAGACCGGGGGCGAGGTCGCCGCGTTGGCTGAGAAAATCGCCAGCGATCAATCGACGGGAACCTTTGTGCCGACTTCCGGCGAGACGCCCGAGCTGAAGGCGCGGGTTGGCGCTCGGGTTGTTGCGGTTCGTCCGCTGCCGCCGACCAAGGCGCCGTCTTTCCCGCAGTCGCGCCCTGGTCCCGATGGGCAGTTCCACCGCGGCGAGGCCGACATCGAGTTTCCCCTTGAAGCGGTCGGCGTCGATCTCGCCGCGCTCACGACCATCGCTATCGGCGGCGTCTGGTCGATCAAGGGCTTTAGCGGCGTGCGCATCGTTGACATGAAATTGCCGTCTGAGTTTGGCGCCGCGCATCCTGGGCCGCAGTTCGGCATCGAGGGCAGCCGCGCGCTGACCGGCGTGCGCGGGCGGCCGATCATCGGCTCCATCGTCAAGCCGGCGTTGGGCCTCAGACCGCACGAAACCGCGGAGATGGTGCGCGAACTGGCGGAGGCCGATGTCGATTTCATCAAGGATGACGAGAAGCTGATGAGCCCGGCCTATTCGAGCTTAAAGGACCGGGTGAAGGCGATCATGCCGATCCTGCTCGATCGCGAACAGAGGACGGGCAAGAAGGTCATGTACGCCTTCGGCATTTCGCACGCTGATCCGGACGTGATGATGCAGAACCACGATCTCGTCGCCGAGGCCGGCGGCAACGCGGCGGTCATCAACATCAACTCGATCGGCTACGGCGGCTTTGCTTATCTGCGCAAGCGTTCGCGGCTCGTGCTGCACGCGCATCGCAATGGTTGGGACATCCTGACCCGTCATCCCGGCCTCGGTCTGGACTTCCGCGTCTATCAACAGTTCTGGCGGTTGCTCGGCGTCGATCAATTCCAGATCAACGGCATCGGCGCGAAATATTGGGAGCCGGACGAGTCGTTCGTGCGCTCGTTTCACGCGCTCAATGAGCCGCTGTTCTCGCCCGCCGATCGGCCTTTGCCGGTCGCCGGCTCCGGGCAGTGGGGCGGTCAGGCGCCGGAGACTTATGCGCGCACCGGGCAGACGTTGGATCTGCTTTATCTCTGCGGCGGCGGCGTCGTCAGTCATCCCGGCGGACCCGCGGCGGGCGTGCGCGCCGTCAGGCAAGCCTGGGAGGCGGCGGTCGCGGGTGTCAGCCTGGAGACCTACGCGCGCGAACATCGCGAACTCGCCGAGGCGATCGCCAAATTTGGCGGCGGCGACGATTCGGCCTGACGCGGAGTTGATCGCATGTCGAATCTGCTGCTCTCCTACTACGGCGACGACCTTACGGGCTCGACGGACGTCATGGAGGCGCTCAGTTCGCGCGGCGCGCCGACCGTGCTCTTCATGCAGCCGCCGACGCAAGCACAGATTGCGAAGTTTCCCGACGCCCGCGCGATCGGACTCGCAGGCTCCAGCCGTAGCGAGAGCCCGCAGTGGATGGAGGACAATCTCGCGACGGCGTTCGCCTGGTTGAAAGGCCTCGATGCCGAGGTGTGTCACTACAAAGTCTGCTCGACGTTCGACTCGAGCCCCGACATCGGCAGCATCGGCCGCGCCATCGATATCGGCGCGCGGGTCTTCGCGGGTGAGTTCATTCCCCTGGTTGTCGGCGCGCCGCAACTCAAGCGCTACACCGCTTTCGGTCACCTGTTTGCCGCCTATCAAGGTCGCAATTATCGCATCGACCGGCATCCTGTGATGGCGCGTCATCCGGTGACACCGATGGACGAGGCGGATTTGCGCGCGCACCTCGCGCGACAGACCGCCAAACAGATTGACCTGGTCGATCTGACCGCACTCGCGCAGGCGGATGTCGACGCGCGCGTCGACGCCGTGGTTGCGGGAGGCGCCAATGTCGTCTTGTTCGATGTGCTCGACGCCGCTACGCAGGCCGCCGTCGGCCGTCAGCTCGCTCGTGTCGCCAATCGGGCGCCGTTCGTGGTTGGATCCTCGGGAGTGGAGTACGCGCTGGCGCGGGAATGGACCCGCACGGGCGTCATTGCGGGCGATGCGACTTTTGCCCCGCCGGGGCCGGTTGATCGCATTGCCGTCGTGTCCGGAAGTTGCTCGCCAACCACGGCGCGGCAAATCCGCTATGCCGTGGCGCAGGGGTTCGTCGCGAAAGCCGTCGATCCCCAACGTTTGGCGTCGGGAAGCCGCGCCGCAATCGAGGCGGCGGTCGAGAGCGGCCTCGCCATTCTCGCCAGCGGCCGAAGCGTTATCCTCCATACGGCGTTGGGACCGGAGACAGACATTGGCGATCTCGGGGCAGGCGATGGCGGCCGCCACGCCATTGGCGCCTCTTTGGGCCAGATACAGCGCGCTTTGATTGAAAGAGCGGGGGTGCGGCGCGTTGTCATCGCCGGCGGCGACACGTCGAGCCATGCGCTAGGTCAGCTCGGGGTCTACGCGCTGACCATGCGGTTGCCCCTCCCGTCGACGCCGGGCTCACCGCTCTGTGTTGCCCACAGCGAGGAGGCGCGTTTCGACGGGATCGAGATCGCCCTGAAAGGCGGTCAAGTCGGGAACGACGATTACTTCTGCCGGATCAAGTCGGGCGCAGCCTGAAACAGCGGTTCGATTTCGAGAGCGCACGAGCTTATTTGTTGTCTATAGACAACAGCCAGCGCCTATTGACAACACTCGCGACCCGGCGTCCAATGGCTTCAAGCAATAGGTGGAAACGTCGAGGCGCTCGGAGTGAGCGGTGGATGGCTAGACTTACCGACTTCACGCGCTATGAGGACGCGCAGCGCCTATTCTCCCCGGCGAGGCTGTGGGAGCTGTTTGACGGCGACAAACAGCGCCTCAACATCGCGCACGAATGCATCGATCGGCACGTCAGCGGCGAGCGGATCGCCATTCGCATCGCGCATGCGGATGGACGCAATGAGGACCTGAGTTACGCCGAGCTTTCCGCGCTTTCCTCGCGTTTTGCACATTGGTTGATCGCAAAGGGAATCGCGCCCGGCGATCGGGTGGCGATCATGCTCGAGCCATCGCTTGCGTTTTACGTCGCGCTTTTCGGCGTGATGAAGCGCGGCGCGATCGCGGCGCCGCTGTTCACACTCTTCGGCCCCGACGGGGTGCGCCTCCGAGTCGGCGATTGCACACCGAAACTGATGATCACCAATGCGGAAAAGGCTGAGATAACGCGCGGAATTGAGGGGCTGGAAACTGTCGTTGCTGACGACGCGTTGATCTCCGAGCTGTCGCAATATTCCGCTACCTTCGAGCCGATCACCGCCGCCGAGGATCTCGCGGTTTTCCAATACACCTCAGGCACCACGCGCGAGCTCCCCGCCGCGGTCAAACATACACATCGCGCGATCGTCACCTTGATGAGCGCGGCGCTTTACGGCACGGGCATACGGCCCGGCGACAAATATTTCTGTCCCTCCTCGCCGGCCTGGGGCCACGGCCTATGGCATGGGACCTTGTCGCCGTTGGCGCTCGGGGTGACGGCCGGCGCCTACGCCGGAAAATTTGATCCGTTGCGTTTGCTGCGGGCGCTCGAAGATTTCGAGATCAACAATCTCTCGGCCGCCTCGACGCATTATCGGATGATCCGCGGAACCGGGCGGGCCGGCGAATATCGATCTCACATCCAAAAGCTCTCCTACACCGGCGAACCGATCGACACCGCAACGCTCGAGTTCATAGATGGGCACTTTCACGTGCCCGCCTGCAGCATGTATGGCACCACCGAGGTCGGCGTCATTCTCGTCAACTATCCGGGCGCCGAGGATTTCGTCGTCAAGCCGGGCTCGCTCGGAAAGCCGCCACCCGGAGTGAAGGTCGAGGTGCAGGACCCGGAAGGCCATCCCGCCGAGATCGGCGAAATCAAGGTGTGGCGGCGGGAGGGTTGGTTTCCAACCAAGGATCTCGGCCGCGTTGACGGAGACGGGTATTTCTATCACATGGGGCGAGCCGACGACGTCATCATCTCCGCGGGTTGGACGATGAGCGCGGTCGAGATTGAAGATGTGCTGCTCAAACATCCTGATGTTCGCGAGGCGGCGGCGATCGGCGCGCCTGACGGCTTGCGGGGGTTGGTCGTCAAGGCTTTCATCGTCAGCGATCGCGCTGGCGACGACGCTTTTACCAACGAGCTGCAGGATTTCACCCGCCAGCGACTGAGCTTGCACGAATATCCTCGCCGGGTCGCGTTTGTCCCCGAGTTGCCGAAAACGCCCGCAGGCAAGGTGAACCGAAAAATCCTGCGCGAGCGCGAGCTCGCCGCGCCGACGTCCGCCTGAGCGCATTCCCTTTACGAGGAGATTTCATGTCGAGCGAGAACTACCGGTTTCCAAAGATCACCGACCGTGGGCTCGACGATTTGCGCGCCCGCATCGGCAAGAAGATCGAAGATACGCTCGAACCCTGGTGTTACGAGGCGACGCGAGACAACATCCGCCACTACGCGCACGGCATAGGCGACGACAACCCGCTCTGGTGCGATCCGGCGGCGGCGGCCAAGAGCTCGCTCGGCGGGCTGGTCGCCCTGCCGAGTTTCCTGTTTGCAACCAACCGCATCATTTCCGGCTATGTCGGCGGGCTCTCCGGCGTTCACGCGATGTGGGCCGGCGCGGATTGGCGCTGGAAGCGATGGGTGCGTCGCGGCGAAGACATTTCGACCGAGGCTTGGCTCTCCGATCTGATCGTGCATGACACCAAATTCGCTGGCCGCGCGGTGCAACAAATCTATCACGTCAACTTCTTCGGCGAAGGCGGCGACCTCGTCGCCGAGGCGGAGAGCTGGTGCTTCCGCACCGATCGAGACATCGCCCGTGAGGAGGGGACCAAATATCTGGCGCTGAAGGAGAAGCCGCCGCGGCGCTACAAGCCAGACGAGCTCGAACGCGTCTACCGCCTCTACCACGAGGAACAGATCCGCGGCCCCGAGAAGCGCTACTATGAGGACGTGGCTGTCGGCGACAAGCTGCCGACCATGGGCAAAGGGCCGATGACGGTGACCGGGTTTATCGCCTTCGCACAAGGGTGGGGTGGGCTATACATTCGCGCCAACAAACTTAATTGGAAACAGTTCACCCGCCACGCGGGTCTCGGCATCCCCAACCGCTTCGGCATCCCCGATTGCCCCGAGCGCGTGCATTGGGAGCCGGAGATGGCGGCGGCGGTCGGCGCGCCGGGCGTCTACGACTACGGTCCGGAGCGTTGCTCCTGGCTCACTCATCACGTCACCAACTGGATGGGCGACGACGGATTCCTCGTGCAGGCCAAGTCCAAAATCCGCCGTCACAACCCGGAGGCGGACATGTTGTTCATCGACGGGACCGTCACCAACAAGCGTGTTGAAGACGGGCGTCATCTTATCGAGATCGAGCAGCAGGCGCAAAATCAGGACGGCGAACTCTCCGTGGTTGGCTCGGCCATTGTGCAACTTCCGGCGCGAGGCCCCAAACAATGAGCTCACGGGCGGGGGATGCGATGGTTGGAGCCAGGCCTTCGGCCCCGCGACGCCCGCGCACCACCGCGCATGCGGCGCCGGTGACAGTTCGACGCGTCGGCGTGACCCGCAATGTGCCCGCGGTTTCGCGGGCGATCGCGATTTTACGGTTGCTCGCCAAAAGCGAGGCGCCGCTCGGCGTTCACGCCGTCGCAAATGCGCTCGATCTGGTGCCCTCAACTGCGTTGCACATCCTGCGCGCGCTGGTGGCGGAGGAGATCGCCACCTTTGATCCCAAGAGCAAACGCTATGCGCTCGGCGCGGGTATTCTCTCGATCGCGCGCAGCGTTCTCCGCCGCCGCAGCCTCGGCGACATCGCTCAGGCGCCGCTCGATGCGTTGGCGCGCCGCTTTGGCGCCACCGCTGTTTGCGTCCAGGCGGCCGGCCTCAAGCACATCGTTGTCGTCGCGATTTCGCGAATGGAGCAGGCGCTGCGGCTTCGCGTCGAAATCGGCAGCCGCTTTCCCGCACTGATCAGCGCGACTGGCCGCTGTCTTGCGGCGGCCGGCGACTATGAGCCGGGCGAGCTCAAACGGCGCTTCGATGCGCTGCGCTGGGACCATCCGCCGGACTTTGCGACTTGGCTCGACGAAGTGGAAAAAGCGCGCGTCGCCGGCTACGCGGTTGACGACGGCCAGTATATTTCCGGTGTCGCGATCATAGCGGCGGCTGTGCCGGCGCAGGCGGGCGTCAAAAACGCGCTGGTGATGATTGGGGTCGCGGAGTCGCTTCGTCGGACCGGCTTCGCCGCGATCGGCGAGGCGTTGCGCGGCGAGGCGATCGAGCTTTCCAGGAGGCTGCAGGCCGCGTTATGATTGTCGTAAAGGCGCCGCGCGCATAAGAAAATAACGGGAGGAACAGCGTGTTCAAATTATCTCGACGCACGGCGCTGTATGGCGGCGCCGCGGCTCTCGCCGGCCTCGCCATGCGCCCGGCGCTCGCCGCCGACGCGATCCCGCTCGGGGCCTCGCTCTCGCTGACCGGGCGGTTTTCCAATTCAGCCAAATACACTCAGGAAGGCTACAAGCTCTGGGAAGAGCAGCTCAACGCGAAAGGCGGCATCGACGGGAAACCGGTCGCGCTGACGATCTATGATGACGAGAGCAACCCCGATACTGGTCGCGTGCTCGCCCAGCGTTTGATTGATCGCGATGGCGCGCTCGCCATTCTCGGTCCCTATTCGAGTCCGATCACCGACGCGGAGGCGGTGGTTGTCGAGCGGGCGCAGGTTCCTTTGCTGGGCACCATCGCCTCCGACAGCAGTATCTGGACGCGACGCAAGCTGCATTGGAGTTTCCAGGCATTCCCTTCCTCGCAATACGATCACCAGGGTTTTCTGGATGTGCTGAAGAGTAAGGGCGATGCTGTCAAGAAGCTCGCCATCGTGTTCGAACAATCACCATTCTCCATCGGCGCGAAGGATTGGGCGGAGACGACAGCCAAAGCCATGGGTCTGACTGTCGAGAGCTACGGATACAGTCCGGGCGCGCAGGATTTCCGCTCGATCATCGAGCGGTTGGTGAGTTTTGGCGCCGAGGCGGTTTCGATGGGTGGTTACTACGAGCCCAGCATCGCGCTGACCCGCCAGATGATCGAGCGCGGCTACAATCCGCTCGGCTACCATTTCATCCAGGCCGCCGACGGCGTGACCAAGGATGCGCTGGGCGCAAACGCCGAAGGTGTATTCGGACGTTCGGCCTGGGAGGCGACCGTCGATACTCCCGCCAACAAGGCCTTCGTTGACGCATACAAGGCCAAGTTCAATCGAACGCCCTCCTATCATTCAGCGGCCGCCTATGCAGCAGGTCAGACGCTCGAAGCGGCGATCCGCGCCAAGGGAGCGGACCGCGCGGCGATCCGCGACTATCTGGCCTCGCAATCGATTGAAACGGTGCTCGGCGCCTTCCGCGTCAACGAAAAGGGCCAGCAGGAAGGCTATCGCTATCTCGCCACGCAATGGCAGGGCGGCGTATCCAAGGTGGTGAGCGGCTCGGCCGCAGCCGCGGCGGAATGGCCGAAGCCCAAGTGGAGCTGAAGGCGCGGAGGGCCGGCGATTGACGCTCGCGCTGCAATTGTTGGCGAATGGCGTGGTGGCGGGCGGCCTGCTCGCGCTCGTTGCGCTGGGCCTCGCGGTGATCTTCGGCGTGATGCGGGTCGTCAACTTCGCGCATGGCGAATTTGTCACGCTCGGCGCCTACGTGACTTGGTTGTTGGCGGCGCGGATGGGCCTGCCGCCGCTGCTCGGCGTCCCGCTCTCTTTCCTGATCGGCGGCGCCGTGGGCTGGTGGGTGCAGGCGCTCATCATACAACGGGTCGCGGCTCGGCCCTCGCTCGACGTACTGATGGTGACCTACGCGCTATCGGCGCTAGGGCTTGGCCTGTTCTCTCTTGCATTCGGCGGCGATTTTCGCAGTTATTCGGCCGGCCCGTCCGGCGACCTGAAGCTGTGGGGCGCCTCGATCGGCTTGCGCAGTCTCAGTGTCCTCTGCGTTTGCGCCTTGCTGACCGCCGCGGTCCTCGTCCTGCTGCGATCCGGCCGTCTTGGGCTTGCGCTTCGCGCGGTGGCGCAAAATCGCGACGCGGCCGCGACTTCGGGCATTGACGTTCACCGCACCGAGCGCGTCGCCTTCAGCCTGGCGGTCGGCCTTGCCTCCGCGGCGGGCTCGCTGGTCAGTTTGATTGGCACGACGACGCCCTATGTCGGACATGATTGGGTGCTCGACGCCTTCGTCGTCGTTGTGATCGGCGGCCTCGGCAGTGTGCCGGGAGCGATCCTCGCGGCGCTGGCGATCGGCCTCATACAGAGCGTCGCCGGCTTCGCGCTCGACGACGCCTGGGCGAAGATCATCACATACGCTTTGCTTTACGCTGGGTTGCTGATTCGTCCGCGGGGCCTGTTCGGCGAACAGGCGGTGGCGTGATGCCTGTGCGAGATGGGCCCCGCCTTACGATCGCGGCGGTTCTGCCGCCGATCGCGCTGGCGGCGCTCGCGCTTGCGGCGCCGCGGCTCGGCGCCTCAGCCTATGTGCAGATCCTGATCTACTACTTCGCCTATTACCTGACGCTCGGCCAGGCCTGGAATCTGATGTCGGGCCTGACCGGCTATGTTTCCTTCGCGCACGGCGCCCTCGCGGGTATTGGCGCTTATGCGGCGGTGATGGCGCTCAACGCGGATTGGCCGCTGGCGCTCGGCTTGTTGACCGGCCCCGTGGTCGCGGTCGCCGCTTCGCTGTTGATTGGCGCGACCAGCCTGCGCTTGCGCGGCGTTCCCTTCACCTTCGCGACATTGTTCTTCCAGGAGCTCGCGTTGCTCGCGGTGCGCAAGATCCCGGCGACCGGCGGACCTGGCGGCCTTGCGCTGGAGGAGATCTTGCCGATCTGGTTGCCGCAAGCCCTGATGATCATTCTCGCCTGCGTCGCGACATTGCTGATGGCCGGCGTGCGCCAATCCAGGCTCGGCATCCGGCTGCTGGCGATCAAGGGCGACGAAACCGCCGCGCTGTCGCTCGGCTTGCCGACAGGCCGTTTGAAGCTCGCGATCTTTTGCGTGAGCGCAGCGGTGGCGGGCGCCGCGGGCGCGATCCATGGTCTATTCACCGCCTCGCTCTATCCCGATGTGGTGTTCAACGTCGATGTCTCCTTGACGTCGCTCGCCGCGCCGTTGATTGGCGGCGTCGCCACAGCGTCGGGCCCAGCGCTCGGCGCGCTGCTCTATGTCGGCGTCGGCGAACTGCTGGATATCTTTGCGCCGGGGCTGCACACCGCGGTGATCGGCCTCTTGCTGCTCCTGGTGATCCTGTTCATGCCGAGCGGCATCGGGCCGTTTGTAGCCGCGCGGTTGCGAACGCCTGCGCGTCCGGCCAGCGCATCCAAAGCGGCCGCGCACAAGGCGGCGGAATGAGCGCCGTGCTTGAGGTCAGCGGCGTCGACAAACGCTTCGGCGGCCTGCACGCCGTGCGGACCTTGAGTTTCTTGGTCGGGCAGGGCGAACTCGTCGGATTGTTTGGTCCGAACGGCGCTGGCAAGACCACGCTGTTCAACATGATTGCGGGCGCGCTGAAGCCGGACGCCGGCGCGATACGGCTCAACGGCCGCGACATCACTTTGCTGCCGGCTTGGCGACGCGCCCGCCTCGGCCTCGCGCGGACCTTCCAGATCACGCGGCCGTTCCGCGAGTTGACCGCGCTCGAAAATGTGCTCGCGGCGAGTCCCCGCGAAGGCGCGCGGCAACGAGCTGACGCAAGATCGGCGCTGAGTTTGCTCGCTCAAGTCGGCCTCGGCGACCGTGCGGGCGAATTGGCTGGCCGCCTCACGATGGGCATGCTGAAGCGGCTCGAGGTGGCTCGCGCGCTCGCCATCGAGCCCCTTCTGCTACTGCTCGACGAACCGCTTGCCGGACTGACTGAGCGCGAGTTCGGCGGAGCTGCTCGATCTCATTGTCGGTCTCAAACAGCGCGCTTCGGTGGTCATGGTTGAACACAATGTTCGTCAGGCCATGCCGGTCTGCGACCGCGCGCTGGTGCTCGACGCCGGCGCCCTGATCGCTTCAGGGACGCCTGCGGAGGTGCGGGCGGATCCGAGAGTCGTAAGGGCCTATCTCGGCGCGGAGGCTGAGGCGTCATGCTGAGCGTGCGCAATCTCATCGTGCGCTATGGTCAGGCGGTTGCCGTCAATGGCGTGAGCCTCGAAGTTCCCGAGGGCGCTTGGGTCGCGGTCGTCGGGGCCAACGGCGCCGGAAAGTCTTCGTTGCTGCGCGCGGTCGTTGGGCTCGCACCCCACGCCGGCGAGGTCAGGTTTGCCGGTCGCGATCTCGCGGGCGCGGCGGCATGGACGCGACAACGCCTCGGCCTGGGGTTCGTGCCGGAAGGGCGGCAGTTGTTTGGCGGGATGAGCGTCGAGGAAAACCTTCGCGCCGGCGGCTACGCGTGCGAGGCCGCGGATCTGCGCCGGGGCCTCGATCAGGCTTTTGAAATGTTTCCACGGCTGAGTGAACGACGGCGTCAGACCGCCGCGACGCTATCGGGCGGCGAGCAGCAGATGCTTGCGCTGGCGCGGGCGCTGATGCCGGGGCCTCGGTTGTTGCTGATCGACGAGATATCCTGGGGGTTGATGCCGCTGCTGGTCACACAGGTGTTCGAGCGGCTTCAGGCGCTGCACAAGAGCGGTCTGACCATCCTGCAGGTTGAACAGAACACGCGCGAGGCGTTGCGCCACGCCGACCACGCCTATGTGATGGCGACCGGATCGATTATGATTGACGGTCCGCCAAGCGAAATCGCGCGCGACCCGCGCGTTGTCGAAAGCTACGTCGGAGCGTGAAGGTGGCGGAGATGGAAAAGGAAGCTCCTATTGCAGGATGGCAGCCGCTTCAGGACGTGCGGGTGCTCGATCTTTCCGCGCTGTTGCCGGGGCCGTTCGCGACACTGGCGCTCGCCGATCTCGGCGCCGACGTTGTCAAGGTCGAGCCGCTCTCGGGCGATTTCGCGCGTCGCATGCCGTCTTCGTTGTTCACCATGGCCAATCGAAACAAACGTAGCCTGGCGATCGATCTCAAGCGGCCGGATGCGGCGGAGGTGATGCGCCGTCTTGCGGGTTGGGCGGATGTCGCCATCGAGGGATTCCGACCCGGCGTCGTTGACCGGCTCGGCGTCGGTCCTGCGGCGCTGCAAGGCGCCAATCCGCGCCTGATCTATTGCTCGCTTTCCGGCTACGGTCAGAGCGGCCCCGATGCGCAAGTCCCCGGCCACGATCTCAACTATCTATGTGCAGGCGGCGCGATGACTTTATCCGGGCACTGGGGCGAGGCGCCGCGACGTTCGGCGATTCCCGTCGCCGATCTCGCCGGCGGCGCCTATGCGGTCATCGCGATCCTATCGGCGCTGCATGAGCGTCAAACGACTGGCCGCGGCCGCCGGCTCGACCTCAGCCTCACCGAAGCCGCGATGTCGTTTGTTTCTATCCGCCACGGCCTCGATCTCGACGAGCGCTCGCAGGAGCATATCTGGCCAACCAACGATCTGTTTGAGACGGCGGACGGGGGCTTCATCGCGCTCGGCATTGTCGAGGAGCATTTCTGGCGCGCCTTCGTCGAGGCCGCCGGGGATATCGCGCCGGACCTTCGTTCAGAACGGTACGCCGATGAACCGCAACGCCGAAAGCGCGGGAACGAGTTGATCGCGCGACTGCGCGAGGTGATGCGTATGCGCTCCGCTTCGGAATGGCTGGAGAAACTGCGGGTCACTGGCGCGCCCGCGCAGCGCGCGATGTCGCCCGCGGAGGCGAGCCGCCGCGAGCAGATCGCCGCGCGTCATATGGTCATGGGGCTTGGCGGCGAGCGGCACATTCCGTTCCCCGTCATGGTTGATGGTGAGCGCGGCGCGGCTTTGCGCAACATCGCGCCGCCGCTCGGCGCGCACACCCGCGATGTGCTGCGCGAGATCGGTTTCGCGGATTTGGAGATCGATGCGTTTCAACGCAGCGGCGCGATTGCGGCGAAATAGAAGGAGAGCCTGATGAGCGGTCCCCTCGACGGCGTGCGCGTGATTGACATGACAATGAACGTCATGGGGCCCTACGCGTCCCAGATCCTCGGCGACATGGGCGCCGACATCTGCAAGATCGAGCCGCCCGAAGGCGACACGCTGCGCGGCATCGGCCCGGCGCGCAACAAGGGCATGGGTCCGTATTTCCTCAACCTCAATCGCAACAAGCGCAGCCTGGCGCTCGACCTCAAGAAAGCAGAGGCCGGCGCCGTATTGCGCCGGTTGCTCGAGAAGGCCGACGTGCTGCTCTACAGTTTTCGACCGAAGGCCATGGCGCGGCTTGGCGCTTCCTACGCCGAAGTTGCGGCCATCAACCCGCGCATCATCTATTGCGGCGCCTTTGGCTACGGACAGACCGGTCCTTATGCGGATCGGCCGGCTTACGACGACCTGATACAGGCGGCGATCGGTCTGCCGGTGCTGCAGGCGCGCAGGACCGGCGAGCCGACCTACGTCGCCGCGGCGTTGATGGATCGCGTGGTCGGCGTGATGAGCGCGTCGGCGATTGGCATGGCGCTCTACAGTCGCGAGCGCACCGGCGAAGGACAGGCCATCGAGGCGCCGATGTTTGAAAGCATGGCCGAGTTCATCATGGGCGACCATCTCTACGGCGCCACATTCGAGCCGCCGAACGGGCCGATCGGCTATGTGCGCATGATGGACAAGAACCGCAAGCCATATCCAACCAAAGACGGTCACATCGGCGCGCTGATCTACAACGACAAGCATTGGCGTCGTTTCTTCGAAGCGATCGGCCGGCCTGATATGGCCGCCGACGAGCGCTACACGACGATTGCCGGCCGCACGCAGCATATCGGCTTCCTGTACAGTTTTCTCGCCGAGACGCTGGCGACGCGCACGACTGACGAGTGGTTGGCGTTTTTCGCGGATGTCGATATCCCCGCGATGCGGCTCAATTCGCCCGACGATTTGCTTGATGACGAGCATATGAAGGCGGTGAATTTCTTCTCGCTGCGCGATCATCCCAGCGAAGGAAAGCTGCGCGTGATGGATGTCGCGCAGCGCTGGAGCAAGACCCAGCCGGACATTCGCCGCCTGGCGCCGCGGCTCGGCGAGCACTCACGTGAGATTCTGGGGGAGTATGGGCTGGGTGAGGAGGAGATTGGTTCGCTGGTGGGCAGCGGGGCGGTCATCCAGGCGTGACCCATTTCTTACCGTCATTGCGAGCGAAGCGAAGCCATCCAGCGTCGTGAGATCATTGGTTAGCCGGAGAAGGCGCCTGCAGCCGCATGGATTGCTTCGTCGCTTCGCTCCTCGCAATGACGGTGAGGGCTCTAACCGACGTCCAGCGCCGGGCGGAGAACAAGACCTTCATCGGCGCGCAAGTGAATCTCCTCACCGCTCAAAGCGGCGGGATCGTCAAGATAGGTCGAGAGAACGACCGCGCTAACCGGGACGCCCAGCCGCAAAGCGCGTTCTTCCCCGCTCATGTTGAGCGCGACGATAAAACGCTCATCGCCGAGCCGCCGCTCATAAGCCAGCACATGCTCGTCGGCGGTCAGAAGTTTGAAGTCGCCTGAAGACAAGGCCGCGCTATCCCGACGCAGCCGAATGAGCGTTCGATAGAGCGACAGCATGGATCGCGGATCGCCAGCCTCAGTGGAAACGTTGAGCACGTCGGCGTCTGCGTTGAGGGGAAGCCATGGCTTCCCTTCAGTGAAACCGCCGTTTGGCGCCGTCGCTCCATGGCATCGGCGTGCGCACCGGATCGCGCCCTAATCCAAACCCCGGAATGTTGCGCTCGAATGGGTCCTGCACCAGCTGCGGCGGAATGGGAACGTCGGTCATTCCGATCTCCTCGCCTTGGTAGATCGTCGGCGTCCCCCTCAGCGTGAGCAACAGCATCGCCGCGACGCGCGCCTGGGCGCGGCCGACCCGGCTCGCCACCCGCGATCTGTCGTGGTTGCCGAGCACCCAGTTCGGCCACCCGCCGGGGGGCAGGGCGGCTTCGTAGGATTCAATAAGCGTGGCTACAGAAATCGGCTTCCAGTCGGTGGTGATCAGGTGAAAGTTGAAAGGCAGATGAAAGCCCGTCAGCTTCACCCCATAATACGCCATCAGACGATCAATCGGGAGATAGGCCTCGCCGATCATCACCCGCTCCGGATAGGCGTCGGCGATCCGCCGCATCGCCGCGATCGAGACGTGCACCTCTGGTTGATCGATCGTCCTGGTCAGCAACCAGCGGATGTTGGGCGCCATTCCCGGCCGCCAATCGGGGTTGGGCGGATTGTCCAGGAAGTCCGGGTCTTCGTGGAGATGGTGGATCGCATCCACCCTGAACCCATCGACGCCGCGGTCGAACCAAAAGCGCATGACATCGCAAATCGCTTTCTCGACCGCAGGATTGCGCCAATTGAGGTCGGGCTGCTCCGTCAAATAGGCGTGGTAGTAATATTGCCCGGCGGCTGCGTCGAATGTCCAGGCCGGTCCGCCGAATTCACTCTCCCAGTTGTTTGGTGGCGAACCGTCGGGCTTCGCATCGCGCCAGACATACCAATCGCGCTTGGCATTGTCCTTCGAGGATCGGCTCTCCAGAAACCAGGGATGCTGATTGGACGTGTGGTTCGGCACCAGGTCCAGGATGATCTTCAGCCCAAGCGCGTGAGCCGATCGAAGCATCGCGTCGAAGTCGGCGAGCGTGCCGAACAGCGGGTCGATCGCGCAATAGTCGCTGACGTCGTAACCGAAGTCCTTCATCGGTGAAACAAAGATTGGAGATATCCAGACCCCGTCGATGCCGAGCTCCACGAGGCGGTCAAGGCGCTGCGCAATACCCTTGAGATCGCCGACGCCGTCCCCATTCGAATCCTGGAACGAGCGCGGATACACCTGGTAAATCACGCCTTGCCGCCACCAGGCTTTTTCCATCGTGGTCTCTCCCGGAGTCTTTGCAGGTATCTAGCCGTCATTGCGAGCAAAGCGAAGCCATCCAGCGCCGTGAGATCGTCGGCCATCCGGAAAGTGCACTGGCCGCCGCATGGATGGCTTCGTCGCTTCGCTCCTCGCAATGACGACTCACCGCAGTCGGTTGACGACGTCCATAAACCGCGAAACCCGTTCGCCATCGACCGCGTTCCAGGTATTCCCGTCAACCTTGAGATGCGTGCCGATGATTACGCCATCCGCAAGGCTCAACGTATCACGAACATTGTCGAGGGTGACGCCGGTGTTGGCGAACACCGGCGTGTCCGGCACGGCCTCGCGCACTTTGCGAAGCGCCGACTGATCGACGGATTCTCCCGTCAGCGGCCCGGAAACCAGAATGGCGTCTGCGACCGAGGAAAACACGGCGCTGCGCGCCCTCAGTTCAATCGGCCGCTGGTCGAGCGAATAGGCGAACTCCGCATTGACGTTGAACATCAGCTTCAGATCGCGGCGCCCGAGTTGGGCGCGCAGCCGCGCCGCGGTGGCGCAATCCGGCGCCCAGAGCCCCATGTCGGAGGCGAACACGCCGGTGAAAATTTCGCGCACGAATTGCGCGCCTGTCGCGACGGCGATGGCGACGCTGGCGGCGGGATCCCAGAGATAGTTGACGCCGAACGGTACTTTGATCTCCGGCTTGACGGCCTGAATCACCGCGGTCATCGCCGCTATGCCTTCCGCCGGCGCCTTCAGTTGATAGGGACGGTCGAACTCGTTGCCGAACATGATCGCATCGATCCCGCCGGCCTGCAGTTTTCGTACGTCGCTGAGAACGTCGGCCGCGAGTTTATCTACGCCGCCCTCCGGATCATAAGCGGGCGCGCCGGGCAGCGCGCCAATATGCGCCATGGCGATCACGACTTTTTTCTTCGGGCCAAAGAAATCAAACACGCTTCCGCTCCCTTCGTAAGTCTCGCCGCGCTCTTGTTGCTCGTCCAACCCAAAGAGCGGGCGGGACGCCCGCGGTCCCGAGGGCGCCTCCTAAGCGATGGGCGACGCGATCTCCACGGCGACCCCGGCATCAGAAAGCGCCGCGGCGATCTCCGGCGGTGGCGGCGCATCGGTGATCAGCGCGTCGAACTGCGCCAGCGGCGCGATATGAACCAGCGACATCGCGTTGAACTTCGAGGCGTCGCAGAGCACGATCTTGCGCGTCGAGCGTCTGAGATAGACGCGCTTCATCTCCGTGTCGTCGAGCGAATAATCAAACATGCCCTCGGCGGTGAGACCGGAGACGCCGATGAACGCCATGTCGAACCATAGCTCCTCGAATTGCGCGATCGCCGAGGGGCCGGAGATCGACATCTCGTCGCCCCGCAGCCGGCCGCCCGGCAGATAGACTTCCGCCGCGACCCTCGCCGAGCCTCGCCGCGATGCGCAGGCTGTTGGTGAACACCTTGGCTTGTCGCCACTCCACGAGCAGCGAGGCCAGCAGATAAGTCGTCGTGCCGACGTCGAGCGCGATCGCCCGCGCGCCCTGCGCGGCGGACGCCGCGGCGGCGGCAATGGCGCGTTTGGCGGCGGCATTCTTGTTGAGGCGCGCTTCGAACGTCGGCTCGGCGAATGTGTGGTAGACCCGCGGCGCCTGCCGCTCGGGTGTAGCGGCCTTGCTCACGGCGCCGCCATGCGTGCGCGCCAGCCGTCCCTCCCGTTCGAGATCGTCGAGATCGCGCCGCACGGTCATGTCCGACACGCCGAGCCGCGCCGCCACGTCGGCGACCGTGATCGCGCCCATTTCAGCGAGCGCGCCGAGAATAAAGGCGTGACGAACCGCCGCTTGGACTCGGCCCTTCGCTGGCGAACTGCGTCCGCTCCGCTGTCCCCACCGCTCTACTCAGCTCGCGTCTGCATCGCGAACATAGGATACGCGATAAACAAACAAATTCAAACATTTTCTTGGTTGAGATGTACGTTTTTGTTGATATAATGACGGCTAACGGATGCCGGCGCCGGGAGACCTCATGGGTGAAGCGAAATTCCCGGAATTGGCCGGCGCAAAAGCCGTCGTCACCGGCGGCGCGACCGGCATCGGCCGGGCCATCGCCGCCGCGCTCGCCCGGCAATCGGCAACAGTCACGATCGCCGACATCGACCTCGCGCGCGCCGAACAGGCGGCCGAGGAGATCGGCGGCTTCGCGGTCGCCATCGACGTGCGCAAGCGCGCCTCGGTCGAGGCCGCGCTGAGCGCGGCCGAGACGCTGATGGGCGGCTTCGATCTGCTCATCGCCAACGCCGGCGTTTCGACGATGCAGCACGCGCTGGAGATCACCGACGAGGAGTGGGACTACAATTTCGACGTCAACGTGCGCGGCATCTTTCTCGCCAACCAGATCGCCGCGCGCGGCTTCAAGGCGCGCGGGCGTGGCGTGATCGTCAACACGGCTTCGCTCGCCGCCAAAGTCGGCGCGCCGCTGCTCGCGCATTATTCCGCGAGCAAATTCGCCGTGCTCGGCTGGACGCAGGCGCTCGCGCGCGAACTGGCGCCGGCCGGCATTCGGGTCAACGCCGTCTGCCCCGGCTTCGTCAAGACCGGCATGCAGGAGCGCGAGATCGAATGGGAGGCGCAACCTGCGCGGCGTGTCGCCGGAGCGGGTCGTTGCAGATTATATCGCGCAAACGCCGCTCGGGCGGTTGGAGACGCCCGAGGACGTCGCCGACGTCGTCGTGTTCCTCTGCTCCAATTCCGCGCGCTTCATGACCGGCCAGGGCATCAACGTCACCGGCGGCGTCTACATGACCTGAGGTCGAAGCAGAGACATCGTCATTGCGAGCGAAGCGAAGCCATCCAGCCTCTCCGCGATTCCTCGGTTGGACGCTACCCGGCGCCGCGGCGACAGGCGCGGCCTTGACTGATGCGGTGGTGTCCCGCCCAGCCGCTGGATGGCTTCGCTTCGCTCGCAATGACGGAGTGGCTATAAGGACGGTTCATGGCCTCGATTGTTTTCGAACGCGTCGGCAAGCGCTACCCCGACGGATTCGCCGCCGTGCGCTCGCTCGATCTCGAGATCGCCGACGGCGAGTTTCTGGTGCTGGTCGGCCCGAGCGGCTGCGGCAAGTCGACCGCGCTGCGCATGATCGCCGGCCTGGAGGAGATCACCGAGGGCCGTCTGCTGATCGACGGCGTGGTCGCCAATGGGTTGAGCCCGCGCGACCGCGACGTCGCGATGGTGTTCCAGTCCTACGCGCTCTATCCGCACATGACGGTTGCGGAAAACATCGGCTTCGGACTCTGCGTCGCGCGGGGCGCGCAAGTCGGAAATCGCCGCCAAGGTGCAGGAGACGGCGCGGCTGCTGGAGCTTGAGGAGCATCTTGCAGCGCAAGCCCGGCGCAGCTCTCCGGCGGCCAGCGTCAGCGCGTCGCGATGGGCCGCGCCATCGCCCGGCGGCCGAAGGCGTTCCTGATGGACGAGCCGCTGTCCAACCTCGATGCGCGGCTGCGCGGCCACATGCGCTCCGAGATCGCGCAGCTGCAGGAGCTGACCGGCGTCACGACGATCTATGTCACGCACGACCAGATCGAGGCGATGACGATGGGCGACCGCGTCGCCGTGATGCGCAACGGCGTGCTGCAGCAGCTCGGCGCCGCCGCGCGCGCTCTACGATACCCCGGCCAACCTGTTCGTCGCCGGCTTCATCGGCGCGCCGACGATGAATTTCCTGCGCGTCGACATCGTCGCGGAGAACGAGGAAGCGGTCGGCCGTCGCCGGCGGCTTTCGCCTGACGCTGCCCGCCGGAGTGGCTTGCCGCCAACGCCGCGTCTCGTCGAACATGTCGGCAAGAAGGCGATGCTCGGCGTCCGCCCGGAAGCGCTGCAGTCCGAGCTGAGGACGACGCGCAGGCAGCGCTGGTCGGCAAGGTCGCATTCGTCGAGGATTTCGGCGCGACCCAACTCGCCCATCTCGACGTCGACCTCGCGGGAACCTTGCGGGAGATGGTCGCCGAGCCCGACGAGGTCCCCATCGCCGCGCCGCGGCTTGCGGGTAGCCCTCGACGCGACCCATCCCGTTCGCGCCGGCGAGCGGCTTCGGCTCTCAATCGACGCTCGCCGCATCCATTTGTTTGACCCCGAGACCGAAAATGCCCTCTGAGGCGCAATCCGCCTGCGTCGTCGGGCTCGACATCGGCACGACCTCGACCGTCGCCGTCGTGATGCGGCCGACCGGCGAGGTGCTGGCGTCGGCGTCGCGGCCGTCGCAATTGTTTTCGCCGGCGCCTGGCTTCGCCGAGGCCGATCCCGGCGAATGGTGGGACAACGCCTGCGCGACGCTGCGCGAGGCGATCGCCGCGGCCGACGTCGCAGCCAGCGGCGATCTGCGTGACCGGCATGGTGCCCGCGCTCGTCCTGCTCGACGCCGGACGGGCGGCCGTTGCGCGGCAGCCTGCAGCAGAACGACGCGCGCTGCGCAGCGAGAGTCGAAGAACTCGCGCGCCGAGCTCGACGAGGCCAAGTTTCTTGCGCGGACCGGGCAGGGCCTCACCCAGCAGCTCGTCGCGCCGAAACTGCGCTGGATCGCCCGCCACGAACCGGAGCTGTTCGCGCGTGCGGCGCACGTCGTCGGCTCCTACGACTACATCAACTTCCGCCTGACCGGCCGGCTGACTGTCGAGCGCAACTGGGCGCTGGAGGCGGGCTTCGTCGATCTCGACAACAGACGCGATCGCCACGGATCTGGTCGCGCTGACAGCGGCTCGCCGCCATCAGCCTTTCCACCGCTGGTCGCCGCGCATGAGCGCATCGGCGACGTCACCGCTGAGGCCGCGGCCGCGACCGGCCTGCCCGTCGGCGCGGCGGTGTTCGGCGGCGCCGCGGACCACATCGCCTCGGCGCTTGGCGGCGGGGCTCACCGACGCCGGCGACGTGCTGCTGAAATTCGGCGGCGCCGGCGACGTGATCGCCATCTCCGAACGCGCCGAGCCCGACCGCCGGCTGTTCCTCGACTACCACCTCGTGCCCGGCCTCTATGCGCCGAACGGCTGCATGGCCGCCTCCGGCTCGATGCTGCGCTGGCTGGCGGCGCTGATCGGCGGCGGAGTCTCGCTGGCCGAGCTCGACGCGGAAGCGGCCGCGGTCGCCGCCGGCGCCGAAGGCGTGCGGATGCTGCCGTATTTCCTCGGCGAGAAGACGCCGATCCACGACCCGTTGGCGCGCGGCACGATCACCGGCCTCAGCCTCAGCCACGGGCGCGGCCATATCTGGCGCGCGGCGCTGGAGGCGGTCGCCTGCGGCTTTCGCCATCATCTCGACGTGCTCGCCGATCAGCGGCCGCGCCGGCGCAGCGGCTCTACGCCTCCGATGGCGGCAGCCGCAGCGATGTCTGGATGCAGATCGTCGCCGACGTCTGCGGCAGCCCGGTATCGACGCTCGCCGATGCCTACGGCTCGTCGGTCGGCGCCGCCTGGGTCGCGGCGGTCGGCATGCGGCTCGCGCGAATGGGGCGACGTCGGCAAGGCGCGGCGGCTCGGGCAAGACGTTCTCGCCGCGGCCGGACGCGGCGCAGGCGGGTGACGCGGTCTATGCCGATTACCGCGCGCTGTACGAAAGCTTGCGGCCGTTCTTTCATCGGGACGCGCGGCCATGATCCGCGCGGTCGCCTGGGACATCGACGGCACGCTGATCGACAGCGAGCCGACGCATCACGCCGCGTTGATGCAAGTGTCGGCGCGCTATGGCGCGCCAGTCGCCGAGGATGACCCGCGCTTCCTCGGCATCGCGATGGAGGACGTGTTTGACGTTCTCGCGCCGCACTATCCCGCGGGTCTCGCCGTCGAGACCTGGCTCGACGAGATCGTCGCGGTCTATGTCGCGTCGGCCGCGCAGCTCCCGCCGCTGCGCGGCGCGCGCGAGGCGGTGCAGGCGCTGCGCGCAGGCCGGCGTGCCGCAGGCCTGCGTCTCCAACTCGGTGCGCCGGATCGTCGACGCCAATCTCGCCGCGCTGGCGCTCGGCGACGCGTTCGCGTTCGCGATCGCCCGCGAAGACGTCGCGCGCGGCAAGCCCGATCCCGAGCCCTACGCGCTGGCCTGCCGCCGCTTGGGCGTCGCGCCGTCGGAGGCTGCTTGCGGTCGAGGACAGCGATGTCGGCGCGGCTTCCGCGCGCGCGGCGGGGTTGCGGGTGCTGCGCGTCGATCCCGGCGGTGAGGTTTTCGTCGCGGTGGTCAAGCTTGCGGCGGCCGGATAGGCGCCGCCCCCCTGGGACCGCGGACGTCCTGTCCGCTCTTGCGTTGGGCGCAGCAAAGAGCGCGCGAGACGCGCGCGGTCCCAGGGGGCGAGCTTACCTATCGCGCACGCTTTCCTGTCATCCCGGCGAAAGCGGGGATCCAGGGGCTACACGACGTGCGCTTCAACGTTTTGGCCACACGACGTGCGGTGGCCCCTGGATCCCCGCGTTCGCGGGGATGATAACGAAGGTTTCAACTTGATCGGAAAGCGCTCTAGTGAACGCCTTTCGTGACGCCCTGGACGAAATAGCGGTTGAGCACGAGCACGATCAGCACGATCGGGATCGTCGAGAAATGCGCAAGCGCGCCCAAGCGTGCCCCAGGTGATGTCCTTGGTGCCGTAGGCCGACAGCAGCGCCACTGAGATCGGCTTCGAATCGAGCCGGGTCAGAAACATCGGGTAGAGAAAGTCGTTCCAGGCGAACAGCGTGCAGAACAGCGCCGAGGCGATGACGCCGGATCGCGCGGCGGGCAGCGCGACCTTGTAGAACGCGCCGAACTGCGTGCAGCCGTCGGTCAGCGCCGCCTCCTCGAGCTCCTTCGGCAGGCTGCGGAAGTAGGAGAACATCATCCAGGTGACGAAGGCCGAGTTGAGCACGGAGTTGATGAGCACCACCGAGACCCAGCTCCCCAGCAGATGCACGTCGCGCATCATCAGATAGAACGGGATCAGCGCGGCGACCGCGGGAACCATGCGGACCGCCATGAAGAAATAGGCGAGCGCCATCGCCAGCGGATGCTGCGAGCGCGCGAGCGCGTAGCCCGCGGGGACGCCGAGCAGCAGCGACAGCAGCGTCGAACCGCCGGCGATCAGCAGGCTCGACTCGACGAGGCTGGCGACGTCGAAAATGCGGAACGCGTTGCGGAATTGGTCGAGCGTCGGCGTGAACGTCGAGCCGCGGCGGGATCGAGAAAATCTCCGACGACGGCTTGTAGGCGGTCGTCGCCAACCAGAGGAACGGCGCAGGAAGAACGCCAGCATGACGAGGAGGAAGCGCTCGCCGCGCGAGATCGAAGGCGAACCGCAGGCTTCATCGGCCGTTCGCCTTCTTGTCGGCGCGGCGGATCAGCGCGATGAACACCGCGGCGATCACCGCGATGCAGAGCAGCGTCAGATTGGCGATCGCCGACGCGCGGCCGATGTCGAAGAAGCTCAAGCCTTCCTTGACGGCGAGCAGCATCAGCGTGTTGGTGGCGTCGCCGGGGCCGCCGGCGGTGGTGACGAACACGATGTCGAACACCCGGAAGGCGTCGATCGTGCGCAACGTCAGCGCGAGCAGGATCGAGGGCAGCATCAGCGGCAGGACGATTGTCCGCAGCCGCCGCAGCGGCGTCGCGCCGTCCACCGCGGCGGCTTCGAGCAGATCGATCGGCAGCGCCTTGAGCCCGGCGAGCAGGATCAGCGCCATCAGCGGCGTCCATTCCCAGACGTCGACGAATACCAGCGTGGCGAGCGCCGTCGAGCGAATCGGAGAACAGCCCGCGCGGGCTGCTCAAGCCCCATTGCGCGAGGTAGTAGCCGACGAGCCCGTAGTCCGCCAGCAACAGCCCCTTGAAGATCAGGCCGACGGCGAGCGGCGTGATCGTCACCGGCATGAGGATCAGGGTCAGGCAGATGCGGTTGAAGCGATCGTCGCGCCACAGCGCCAGCGCGATCAGCGCCGCCGAGCAGCGAGTTGGATCGCCACCGCCGCGACCGTGAAGATGGCGGTGTTGGCGAGCGCCTGGCGCATCGTCGCGTCGCCGATGAGATCGACGATAATTCTGCAGGCCCGACGAAATGCGTGCGGTTCGGCTGCAGCAGGTTGTAGCTGATACAGGCTGAAGACGAGGCCGCGCAGCAGCGGATAGACGCCGATGGCGAGGACATAGAGCGTCGCCGGCAGCGCCATCGGGAAGAGGAACAGCTTTCGGCGCTGCGGAAAGCCGAAGGCGGTCGCGTTGCGATCGGGTCAGCTGCGTTGTGAGCTGGGGAACGTTCATAAGCGCGTCGGGGGACTCTGTCACAGGTCACCGCATGACACCGCAAAACAAATGCGGCAATCCCTCAGCCAACCCGCTCCCGTCATTGCGAGCGAAGCGAAGCAATCCAGCCTCGCCGTGATGCTTCGGTTCGGCCTCAACCTCTGACGGCGCGACGAGCGTGGCCGTGCTTGTCGCCTAGCTGTACTGCCCGAGCCCTGGATTGCTTCGCCGCGCTCGCAATGACGATTGACGCCTTGAAGGCGCGCCTCAGAACAGCTTCTCCGCCTCGGCCTGCGCGGCGTCGAGCGCCGCCTTCGGATCCGTGTTGCCGACCAGCACCGAGTTCACCGCCGTTCCGAGAATATCCTGGATCTTCGGATATTCGGGGATGCGCGGCCGATAGTCGCCGTCGCCATGCTCGAACGATCTCGGCGACCACCGGCAGGAACGGGAATTTCGCCGCGAGATCGGCGTCGGTCATCTCGCTCTTGCGCAGGAAGCTGCCGGCGCCCATCAGGTTCAATTCCTTGTGCACCTTCTTGCTGTCGATCCATTTGATGAAGGTCCAGGCCGCCTCCTTCTGCTTGGCTGAGTCGTCGGCGTTGATCGCCAAGCCCCAGCCGCCGATCCCGTAGATCTTCGGCAACCCCTCGCCGCGCGGCGCGGCCTTGATGTCGACCTTGCCGACGATCTTGGATATCTTCGGATCGTAATAGCCGGGCGCGCCGACCGACCAGGTCTGCATGTTCGCCGACAGCCCCTGGCGGAACGATTCTTCGCGCCCGCCCCAATCATAGTCCGCGGCGCCGGGAGGCGCGGCCTTCTGGAACAGGTCGCGATAGACGGTCAGGCTCTTGATGTTGGCTTCGGAATTGAGCGCCGGCTTGCCCGCGCTGGTGAGGATGGAGCCGCCCATCTCGGCGTTGTACTGCATCCAATCCTGCGCGACCGCCGGGCCCTTTTGGCCGTTGGCGACGAAGCCGTAGGTCTTCTTCGCGGGGTCGGTCAGCTTATAGGCGTCGGCGACCAGTTCCTCCATGGTCGTCCGGCGGCTTCAGCCCGGCGGCCTCGTAGAGGTCTTTGCGATAGGCGAGCACGTTGGCGTAGCCGGCGAACGGGAAGGCGACCTGCTTGCCGCCGTAGTTGCCGAGCGCGTTCATCAGCATGGGGTAGATGTCGTCGACGTCGATTTCCTTGGCGTCGCGTTTGATGAGATCGCTGAGTTCGACGGTATAGCCGTTGGCGGCGAATTGTCCGGCCCAGACGATGTCCATGGTGATGAGATCGTAGCCGGCGGAATGGGCGACGAAGTCGGCGGTGGTCTTGGTCAGCAACGAGCCGTAGTCGAGAATGTCGACCTTGACCGTCGCGCCGGTCTCCTCTTTGAATTTCGGCGCCAGCTCGGCCAACACCGCGCCGAACTGGTCGTTCATCGAGGCGACGTTGAGCGTCACGCCGTCGAGCGGTTTTGCCGACGCCGGCGCCGATCGTTCCGACGACGGCGGCCAAGCGCCGACGCCAGCGCAGCAGCTTTTGTTTCGAGAGCGTCATATTCCACCCCTCCGGTCCAAATCTACGATCCAAACTATACATCAAACAAAAGCGCACTCAAGCGCACTTGACAAAAATGGCTTGCCCTCTGAATGTAACAAAAATGAACACTATCGCTCAGGAATGATCGATTTCCGTGCAGCGCGCCGACTGTATAGGCACGCCGCAGCGAGGCGCGTCCGTTCGGCGGCTGGGTCCGGTGCAGTGAGGACGTCGCCATGAGCCTCAACGAAATCTCTCTCGCGCGCGGCGGGACAGCGTCGAGTTTCCTTATATGCTCTCCAACCATGCGCCGATGGCGCTCGTGGCGCTGCATCGCCTCGGCGCCTCCGAGGCTCGTCTTGTGGAATGGTTCGAGTCTTATCGCGCCGCCAATGGCCTGGTGGCGCCGCCGCCGCCCGTCGCCCCGATCTCGCGCGCGTCCTGGGACGACGCGCTCGGCGATCGCACGCGCGAGACCGACTACCGCGTCTTCTTCGCCGCCGAGGTTCGACGGCTCGGCATCGACGGCGCAACCCGAGCCTATGCGCCCCGGCTTTTTCAGGGCGTCGCGGGAAGCGCGCTCCACCCGCTGATGCGCCTCGCCTATGCGAGCATGATGAGTGACCCGGAAGAAGCCGGCGTCGCGCTCGGCTATTGGGCGGCTTGCTATCTGCCGCTGCCGGCCGCGACCGGACAGGCGCCCGACACCGACGATCCCGCGGCCGTGCTCGCAAGCGTTGCGACGATCGAGGGCGTCACGGATTATCAGACCGAGACGGATCTGCTGTGGCACAACATCCGCGCCGTCGCCGCGCTGCCTGGTTTCCGCCACGTCGTTGATCGCCTGCGTTTCAGTTCGGATACGCCGCGCCGGATGGCCGCGACGTCGCTCGCGCTGTTCGCGGCAACCATGGACTTCGCCGCTCTGCATGCGTTGACGGGGCTGCATTGGGTGCGTCTGCTCGAAGGCGCCCTGGATGACGCCGAGCCGCTCTACCGCACCTTCTGGCAGGCGATCGCTTCGTTGGTCCCGAAGATCGGATTTCCGGAGTTTCCGAGCGAGGCGGCGCTGACCGAGATGCGAAACACACGGGCGCCGCCGTGGCCGGATATCTGCGCCGCGGCGACGGCGTCGAGTGACGAACACGATATCAGCCTGACCCTGTCGGCTCGGGCCGAGGAGGCCGTGTGGGGCGATCCGCTCTATCGCATCGTCGCCGCGCGCCGCCTTGGGTTAGTTGGTTGAACGCCGCCATGTCCGCATCTCTCATCGTCACCAACTTTCGTACACCTGACGGCGTCACGGCGAGCTTGCGCGTCGTCGACGGGCGTATTGCCGAGTTCTCCGACAGTGATCCGGAAATCGAGCGCTACGACGCCGGCGGCCGATTGTTGCTGCCGGGCTTGGTTGAAGGCCACGTCCATCTCGACAAAACACTGATGGGGCTCCCCTTCCTTCCGCATATCCGAGGCGAGACGATTGCGAGACGGATCGCCGTCGAACGCGCATTGCGCAATAAGGTCGCGCTCCCCATCGAGGCGCGCGGCGGTAAGCTTATCGAGCGCCTTTCCGCCTACGGAACGACTTCGCTGCGCACGCATGTCGACATCGACGCCGATGCGCGGCTGTACGGGCTCGAAGCCGTCCTCCGGCTCAAGCAGCAATATGCCCGGCTCGTCGATATTCAGATCGTCGCCTTTCCCCAATCCGGCATTCTCCGCGAGAAGGGCGCCGCGGAGCTGCTCGATGCGGCCGTTCGCGAAGGCGCCGACCTCATCGGCGGCCTCGATCCCGAGGGCATTGACGGCGACGCCAAAGGCCATCTCGACGTCGTCTTCGATATTGCCGCGCGGCGGGGCGTCGGCGTCGACATCCATCTGCACGACCGCGGCGCGCTCGGCGCCTCCGAACTGCAGATGATCGCCGAGCGGACCGCGGCTCTCGGTCTCGGCGGCAAGGTCGCGGTGAGCCACGCCTTCTGCCTCGGCGAACTCGACGACGCGCTGTTTGCCGCGACCGCGGAGGCGCTGGCGCGCGCGGGCGTCGCGATCATGACGACGGGGCCGGGTCCTGTGCCGATGCCGCCGGTGAAACGCTTGCAGGCGGCGGGGGTCAACGTTTTCTCCGGCTCCGACAACATCCGCGATGCGTGGTCGCCGTTCGGCAACGGCGATCTGATTGAGCGGGCTGGGCTTATCTGCGACCGCCAGGATTTTCGCGCCAACGACGATCTGGAGCTGGCGTTCCGGCTGGTCACCGAAAGCGCCGCGTCGGCGACCGGGCTTGGGTCGGCGCGGCTTGCGAAGGGCGAAAGCGCCGACTTCCTGCTGGTGGAAGCGGGCTCGATCGCCGAGACGGTCGCCGTGCGTCCAATCAAGCGCGAGGTGTTCAAGCGCGGCGTGCGTGTCTCGCCCTGAGGCGTAGAGCAACAACCTCGTCATTGCGAGCGAAGCGAAGCAATCCATCGTCGTGAGATCGTCTGCCAGCCAGCAAGGGCGGCTGCCGCCGCATGGATGGCTTCGTCGCTTCGCTCCTCGCAATGATCAAATCGAAGCCAGCGAAGTGACTCGATGAATTCACAACATTTCCTGCTCCCGCGACATGATTGGGTTCCAAACAATCCGAAGCTGCCGGTGATCCTCTACCGCCATGTGTTGCCCGAGGGCGCGGCCGAAGCGACCGCCTCAGGCTTCGAGCAACTTTTCGAGCGCAACGGCTGGCCGCCGCAATGGCGGAATGGCGTCTTCGACTATCATCACTACCATTCCACGACGCATGAGGTCGCTGGGCTTTGCATCGGGCTGGGCGCGCTTAATGCTGGGTGGCCCGGGAGGCCGGGAGGCGCGCGTTACCGCGGGGGACGCAGCGCTGCTTCCCGTGGGAACCGGCCATTGCCTGATCGAGAGCAGCAGAGATTTTTGGGTCGTGGGCGCCTATCCGCCCGGCAAAAACTTCGATGTCCGCCGAAGCGCGCCGTCCGCGGAAATTACAGCGGCGATGGCCGCAGTCGACATTCCGAGTTCAGATCCTGTAGACGGCGCAAACGGATCGCTGACGCGCCTGTGGCGCGGCGCGGCTTAGATGTCAGATGGAATCAGCGCGAGTTTGGCCGGCAACGGCCGCGCGACGGCGCAGGCAGGAGCGGCGCAATGCAAGGTCTCACGGGGATCGACCACCAACGCGTCGCCCGCATCGCGGAGCGGCTGATCGCGCGGAAAGAAACGATCGCGGTCTCGGAATCGTCGGCGGGCGGCCTCATTTCCGCGGCGCTGTTATCGATTCCGGGAGCGTCGGCTTATTTCCTTGGAGGCGGCGTCATCTATACACGCAAAGCGATCGAGTCGATTTTGCGGCTGACGCCGGCCGATTTGGTTGGGATACGCTCGGCCACTGAGCCGATGAGCGTGTTGCTGGCGGAGACCATCCGAAGCAGACTTGACGCGGATTGGGGCTTGGCGGAAACCGGCGCGACAGGCCCGACCGGCAACAGATACGGCGACGCGGCAGGACATGCGTGCTTGGCCATCGCCGGTCGGCGCAAGGCAAGCCGTGTTTTGGAGACAGGGTCGAGCGACAGGATGGCGAATATGATCGCGTTCGCGAATGCAGCGCTCGAATTGCTTGAAGACGTGTTGCTTCGAGCCGATTGATCTGGGCGCGCCGAGTCAGGCTAACACATTCGGCCGCTACCTGCGGCGACGAGGATTTGCATGTCGTTGATGATTTCGGTGTCCGACGTCTCGAAGAAATATGCGACAGGCTTCACGGCGCTCGACGGCGTCAATCTCGATATCGCGAAAGGCGAGATTTTCGCGCTGCTCGGACCGAACGGCGCGGGCAAGACCACGTTGATTGGCGTGATCTGCGGAACCATTTCGATGTCCTCAGGACGCGTGCTGATCGATGGACACGACATCATCAGCGAATATCGCGCGGCGCGCTCTAAGGTGGGTTTGGTGCCGCAAGAGATCGCGCTCGACATCTTCTCCAGTGTTTGGACCACAGTCCGTTACAGTCGGCGCCTGTTCGGACGCAGCGCGAATGACAGCTACATCGAACAGTTGCTGCGCGACCTCTCGCTTTGGGAGAAGCGCGGAAACCGCATCATGGAGCTGTCCGGGGGAATGAAACGGCGCGTGATGATCGCGAAGGCGCTCAGCCATGAGCCCGACGTGGTTTTTCTCGACGAACCGACCGCTGGCGTCGATGTCAATCTGCGGCGGGATATGTGGGCGCTCGTGCGCAAGCTGCGCGACAAAGGCGTCACCGTCATTCTCACCACGCACTACATCGAAGAAGCCGAGGAAATGGCCGATCGCATCGGCGTGATCAACGGCGGCCGGATCATTCTCGTTCAGGATAAGACCGAGTTGATGCGCAAACTTGGCAAGCGCCGGGTGACGCTGACGTTGCGAACGCCGATGGCGGCGATACCGACTTCGCTCGCCGAGTGGGGGCTGGAGCTCAGCGACGACCGGCGTCGACTCACCTACAATTTCAGCGCCGACGCGGAGGGCGCGGGCATTCCCGATCTGCTCGGGCGTCTCGGCGAACTGGACGTGCGCTACAAGGATCTCGAGACATCGGCGAGCACACTGGAAGACATATTCGTTGACCTCATTGGACGCGGCGCCTGATATGAATGCGATCAACTTTCACGGGATTTGGGCGATATTCCGATCCGAGATGGCGCGCACGGCGCGCACTGTCTGGCAGAGCGTCGCGACCCCGGTCATCACGACGGCGCTGTATTTCATCGTGTTCGGCAGCGCGATTGGTTCGCGGATGCAGCAGATCGGCGAGGTCAGCTATGGCGGCTTCATCGTGCCAGGCCTGATCATGCTATCGCTTTTGACGCAGAGTATCTCGAACGCCTCGATCGGGATCTACTTCCCGAAATTCACGGGAACGATGTTTGAAATCCTGTCCGCGCCGATGTCTTCCGTGGAGATCATCACCGCCTATGTCGGCGCCGCGGCGGCGAAGTCGGTCGCGATCGGTTTGGTCATTCTGCTCACCGCAACTTTGTTTGTGCCGATTCACATTCTGCATCCCTTCTGGATGGTCGCATTTCTGATCCTCACTTCAGTCGCGTTCAGCCTGTTCGGGTTTATTATTGGCATATGGGCGAAGGGTTTTGAGCAGCTCGCGATCGTTCCCTCGCTCATCATCACGCCGCTGACGTTCCTGGGCGGCGCCTTCTATTCCATCGACATGTTGCCGCCGCTGTGGCGAACGGTCAGCCTGTTCAACCCGGTGGTCTATCTGGTGAGCGGCTTTCGCTGGAGCTTTTATGGCCTCGGCGATGTGAGCGTCGGAGTCAGTCTCGGCTTTACCGCGCTGTTCATCGCGCTTTGCCTGGCGCTGCTGTGGTGGATTTTTCGGACAGGGTATCGGCTGAAGCCTTAGAAATCGCGTGCACTCCAACCGTCATTGCGAGCGAAGCGAAGCAATCCAGCGCGTGAGGCGGCAGAGATGGCGCCGGATGATTCGCCGATGGTTTGGCGTGAACGGCTCAACCAGGAATCGCCGAGAGGTGGATTGCTTCGCTGCGCTCGCAATGACGAATTGCACCGCGGGCGAGGTGCTGCTTGCCCGAGATCCGTGGGCGTGGATGCCCGCCCTCTGATTACCAGGGAACGGTTCGTCCGAGATAATCAAGATACTGAAGCCCGCGCTTGCCTTCCTGCGCTTGAATCACTTTGACCAGATTTGGAATGCTGTCCTCAACATTCAGCCGAGCCTCTGAGCCGCCCAGATCAGTTCGCACCCAACCTGGCGCCAATAACAGCAGGGTCCGCGGGTCGTTGCGATAGCGGGCGGCGAAGCTGCGCATCAACGTATTGAGCGCGGCCTTGCTCGCCCGGTAAACCTCGTGGCCGCCGTTCTCGTTGTTGCTGACGCTGCCCTGACCTGAGGACATGATGGCGATCGCGCCCGTCGGCATCACGATGTCCCGAAACGTCTCGATGATCCGCATCGGGCTCAGGGCGTTGGTCACCATCACCCGTACAAATTCCTCCGTGGAGACGTCGGCGATGGTTTCCCGGTCGTCGTTCGTGACGCCCGCGTTGGCAAACAGCAGATCAAATCGCCGCTCGCCAAGTCGCTTGCGCAGGGAAGTCACTTCAGCAGCATCAGTAATGTCGAGGACCTCGATATCGAGGCGGCCGCCGGCGTTTTCCGCAAGAGCGTGGAGAGCGGTCCCCGCCTGCTGACGGGCGGTGGCGACGACGCGCCAGCCGAGTTTCAGGTACTCCTCCGCGAGCGCGAGCCCGAGACCGCGCGAGGCGCCGAACAGGAGAAGTTGTTTTTCCGGTGTTGGAATAGGCATCGAAATCAGCTCCCTGACAACGCAGCCTTGCGCTGCCGTCTAGCAAATAGCGAACTCCAGTCCAGGGCGGAAGGCGCGGCGCGCGCAATGTATCCATGCACGTCACGCACCAGGGCGTCCACGCCCACGCTGCGGCGCTCGATCTACAGGATGACCCCGTCCGCGGCATCGCGATCACGACGGCTGGGGACCCCTCTCCCCGCGTGTCACACGACCTAGCGTGCCGCATCACGACGGCAGCGGGGAGAGGTTTGGGTGAGGGGCCAGCTGCTTGAACGGGCGCTTCCCCACACGCGGCGCCGTCAAATTTGATTGCACGGATAATGCGAGCGATTGCCTGAAATCTTCGAAGTTGATGCGGCGCGTGAGGCTTGGAAACATGCGTCCAAGCGGCTCGCCCCTCACCCCACCCTCTCCCCGCTGTTGAGTGGATGCGGCGCGCTACGTCGTGTGAGACGCGGGGAGAGGGAGCCGCGGCCGTCGTGTTGGAGGTGAGGCTGCGAGATGCGTGCATGCTCCAGATCGCGGCTAAACTAGCGCGCCAACTTCATCGCTGCTAGCTCTACCCGTTCCGGTAGGTGTAGCTGTATCCATTCAGCGCCGGCGCGCCGCCGAGGTGCGCGTACAGCACCTTCGCGCCTTCAGGAAAAAACCCCTTCCCAACCAGATCTATCATCCCCTGCATCGATTTACCCTCATAGACCGGGTCCGTAATCATCGCCTCGGTGCGCGCGGCGAGCCGGATGGCTTCGTTGGTTTCCCGGCTCGGCACGCCATAGGCGGGATAGGCGTAATCCTCGAGAATGACGATCTCGTCGTCTCGCACTCTCCGGCCGAGCTCGACCAACTCGGCCGTGTTGTCGACGATCTCACGCACCTGCGCGCGCGTTTGTTGCGGCGTCCCCGAGGCGTCAATGCCGATCACCTTTTGCGCGCGGCCGTCCGCCGCGAAGCCGACGATCATTCCGGCTTGGGTCGATCCGGTGACCACACAAACAATGATGTAGTCGAAGGTCACCCCCATCTGAGCTTCCTGCGCGCGCACCTCTTCGGCGAACCCGACATAGCCGAGCCCACCGAACTTATGCACCGAGGCGCCGGCGGGGATAGGGTAGGGCTTGCCGCCGGCGTCCTTCACCGACTGGATCGCGTCCTCCCAACTCTTGCGGATGCCGATGTCGAAGCCATCAGGCACGATGCGCGAGTCCGCCCCCATCAACCGGGTGAACAGGATATTGCCGACGCGATCGTAGACGGCGTCTTCGTGCGGGACCCAGCTTTCCTGCACCACCACGCATTTCATGCCGATCTTGGCGGCGGTCGCCGCCACCATCCGCGTATGGTTGGACTGCACGCCGCCAATCGAAACCAGCGTATCCGCCCCGGAGGCGATGGCGTCGGGCACGATATATTCGAGCTTGCGCAGCTTGTTGCCGCCGAGCGCCAGGCCCGAATTGCAGTCATCGCGCTTGGCGTACACCTGCACTTTGCCGCCGAGCGCTTGCGTCAAGCGCGGCAGAAACTCGATCGGCGTCGGGCCGAAGGTCAGCGGGTGACGGGAAAATTTATCAAGTTTGAGCATGGCTACGATCCGATTGGCTGATCGCCCAAACCCTAGCGCAACTCGCCCACAGTGTCAGGCTCATCGGAGCGTCGGCGTCCACGCCGACGACGCGGGCTCGGCAACGTCGGCGTGGACACCGACGCTCCGCGAACGGTTTTTGTGATGAAAGAGGGGGGTCGACAACGCGCCGTTGGACTTCTGAGAGCCGGCAATCTTGCGAATCACCTTGTAATTCCTTAGCAGCGGCTGCGCGTGGCCTCGCAATTAGGCAAACTCTGTTGAAGGAAAAATCACTCATGGCAAAACGTCCCGCCGCCAAGGCCCCTGCAAAGGCGCCGGCGAAAGAAGCCCCGACCGCCAAGCCCGTCAAAGAGGCTATGACGAAGTCCGCGCTGATCAATCTCATTGCGGAAGAGAACGAAATCCCGCGCAAGACCGCCGTCGGCGTGTTCCAGACGCTGGAGAACGCGATGCTCGGCTCAGTGCATCCGCGCGGCCTCGGCGAGTTCACGCTGCCCGGCCTGTTGAAGGTCAGCCTGCGCAAGGTGCCGGCGCGCAAGGCCGGAACCTTGGTCCGCAACCCCGCGACCGGCGAAATGATCAAGGCTTCAGCGAAGCCGGCGAGCGTGCGCGTAAAAGTCCGCGCGCTCTCCAAGCTGAAGACCGCCGCGGCGCCCTGACGCCCTAGGGAGCGTCGGCGCCCACGCCGACGAGAGGCGGGCGTCGAGGCCCGCCCTCCGGGGGGCGGCGGTGATCGTAGGGCGCTAAAGGAGCCGGGAAGGCGCTCTCGCGCGTCATTGCGAGGAGCGAAGCGACGAAGCCATCCATGCGGCGCCAGGCGCCTCATCCTGTTGCCCGGCGATCTCACGACGATGGGTTGCTTCGCTTCGCTCGCAATGACGAGGGGGGATGACGCCATGGTGATCGCAAACGTCGACGACGCGAGGCTTCTGGCGCGCCGTCGCCTGCCGAAAGTGTTTTTCGATTACATCGACGGCGCCGCTTTCAGCGAAGAAACCGCTCGGCGCAACATCGCGGATTTCTCGCAGTGGACGCTTCAGCAACGCGTTCTAGTTGATGTCTCCAAGCGATCTCAGCGTGTCTCCTATCTGGGCAAAGAGCGGGCGCTGCCGCTGCTGCTCGGGCCGGTCGGCTTCTCCGGGCTGTTCGCCGAGCAGGGCGAAATCCAGGCCGCGCGCGCGGCGCATAAGGTCGGCGTCCCGTTCTGCCTTTCCACGTTCGCAATCACTTCGCTGGAGAAACTGCGCGAGGCGACCGACGGGCCGCTCTGGTTTCAGCTCTATGTGTTGAAAGACCGGGCGCTGGCGCAGCGCATGATCGAAATCGCCATCCGCGCCGATGTCGAGGCGCTCTGCGTGACGGTGGATACGCCGGTCGGCGGCATTCGCGAGAAGGACATTCGCAACGGCTTCCGAAGCGCGACGCGTCTGACGCCCAGTTTGGCGTTGTCGCTGGCGAGCAAGCCTGGATGGTGCGCGCGCGTGCTGCGTCACGGCGCGCCCGAGATCGGCAACCTTCACGGGCTGCCGGAGTTTCGCGGCAATGCTCTGGAGCAGGCCGGCAAGATCGCCGCTTATATCGACGCCTCGATGACCTGGGAGGACATCGGTTGGATCCGAAAGCTCTGGCCCGGCAAGCTCATCCTCAAGGGCATCTTAAATCCGCGCGACGCCGCCAAGGCCGTGAAGGCCGGCGCGGACGCCATCATCATCTCCAACCACGGCGGCCGACAACTCGACGGCGCGGCTTCGACAATTTCGATGCTGCCGCCGATCGTCGATGCGGTGGGCGCGAAGACCGATGTGCTGCTCGACGGCGGCGTCAGGCGGGGCGCGCAGGTGGTGAAGGCGCTGGCGCTGGGCGCGAAGGCGGTTCTGCTAGGGAGAGCCTACGCTTTCGGTCTGGCCGCCGCCGGCGAGGAGGGGGTCGCGACGGTCATCAGCCTGATTCAGAGGGAGATCGACGTGACAATGGCGCATATGGGCGTCGCCAATCTCTCTGAGCTTTATGAGCAGCGAGACGAGCTGATATTTCGCAGTACATAGAGCCGCCCAGGGGCGGCGCTTGGAGACTGGCTGATGGCGACAACGGACACGCAGCCACCCTGGCGAGGTCGCCGCATCGTCGGCGTCGGCGAAGCCATGGTCGAGTTCGCCACGGTCGGCGAGAATCTCTACCGCCGCGGTTTCGCGGGCGATACGCTCAACACCTGCTGGCACATCGCGCAATTGCTCGGGCCGCACGCAGACGTCGGCTATTGCACGCGCGTCGGCAACGATTCCTTCTCCAATCAACTCGTCGATTTCATCGCCGCCAACGGCATGGACACATCGCGAATAGCGCGCGACCCCGAGCGCGCTATCGGCCTCTACGTCATCAGCCTCGCCGGCGCGGAGCGCAGCTTCAGCTACTGGCGCGAGACATCCGCCGCCCGGCGCCTGGCTGACGACCTCGATGCGCTGCGCGAGGCGCTCAAAGACTGCGCCCTGATCCATGTCTCCGGCATCACGCTGGCGGTGATCGGCGAGGCGGGGCGGCAAAACTTGGCTCGGGCGCTGGCCGATGCCCGCGACGCCGGCGCGATTGTTTCCTTCGACCCGAACGTGCGCTTACGACTATGGCCCGACCTCGACAGGCTGCGCGAGGCCACTCGCAACATGCTGCAGGCAACCGACATCGCGTTACCCAGCTTCGACGACGAAGCGCTTGTTTGGGGCGACGCCGATCCCGATGCAACAATCTCCCGCATCACCGCCGCCGGCGTCGCCGAGATCGTCGTCAAGAACGGCGCAGGCGATGTCGTCGCTTTCGCGGGCGGCGCGCGGGCCCGAATGCCGGCGCCAACGGTGACAGAGGTCCGCGACACGACAGGCGCCGGCGATTCCTTCAACGCCGGCTATCTGGCCGCTCGCTTCGTTGGCATGCCGCAGCAAGACGCCATCTCGGTCGCGCAACGCGTCGCCGGCGAGGTCATCGGGCATTTCGGCGCGCTGGCGCCAAGCGAGGCGCTCGCCGGCATGCGCGAGACCATCCGCAAGCGCGCCGTCGCACGCTAGAAAACGGGCGCCGCGCCGGCTGGCGAAGCCTATCGATTTCGACCATTATGACCGCCGCGCGTCATCCGGGGCGCGACGGAGAAGCGGGCATGACGGCTTGGTTGAAGGCGGCTTTCGACGATCGCAGCGAGAATGTGCGCAGCAAGATCATCGCCGTATTCGCCTTGCTCGCCATCATGAACGTCGCGGCCTGGGGCGCGGCGCTCATAGCCTTCCGGCATTTTCCGGTGCTGCTCGGCCTGGCGGCGGTCGCCTATAGTTTTGGGCTCCGGCACGCTTTCGACGCCGACCATATCGCCGCCATCGACAACGTGACCCGTAAGCTCATGCAGGAGGGTCGCAAGCCGGTCGGCGTGGGTCTGTTCTTCTCGCTCGGCCACTCGACCGTCGTCATTGCGCTCTCCATCGTCATTGCTTTGACCGCCAGCGGCCTCAAGGATCGGTTCGACGCCTTCAAGAGTTTCGGCGCGGTCGCCGGCACGATCGTATCGGCGCTGTTCCTGTTCGCCATCGCCGTCGCCAACCTGTTCGTGCTCGCCTCGACCTGGCGGGCGTTCCGCGCCGCGCGCGCCGGCGCGGCGCTGGCCGATATCGACACGGCGCTCTCGGGCGGCGGCGTCATGGCGCGGTTGTTTCGAAACGCCTTCCGCACCATCGAGGCGAGTTGGCAGATGTTTCCGATCGGGCTGCTGTTCGGCCTCGGCTTCGACACGGCGACGGAGGTCGGCTTGCTCGGCATTTCCGCGACGGGCGCTGCGCAGGGCCTGCCGATCTGGTCGATCCTGGTGTTTCCCGCGCTGTTCACCGCCGGCATGACCTTGCTCGATACCGTGGACAGTGCGCTGATGCTTGGCGCCTATGGCTGGGCCTTCATCAAGCCGGCGCGCAAGCTGTATTACAACCTGACGATCACCGCGACGTCGATCGTTGTCGCCTTCATTGTGGGGGGGCTGGAAACGCTCAATCTTATCGGCGACCAGCTGGGTCTGACCGACCGGGGCGGCTTCTGGGGCGCGATCGGCGCCATCAACGACAATTTCGGGATGCTCGGCTATTTGATCGTCGGTGTGTTTATTGTGGCCTGGGCGCTCTCCGCCTTGGTCTACCGGCTCAAAGGCCTCGACGAAGCCACCGCCTGAGGACCCGCGCGCCTGTAGCCGCGGTCGTTGACCGCGGCGGCGCCGTGATCGAAATTCTGCCGGATAGAGACGATCACACGAAGACCGCGGTCAACGACCGCGGCTACATCTGGCGCTTGGGCGCGCTCACAATTTCTTGACCCCAGGGGAACCCGCCCTGCGCTTGCGCGTTTAGCGTTATTTCAGCCATTAGCCGCGTCCGTCGCTTCACCTTCAGGGGTCCATGCCACCGAAACCCGCCGCCGCCCCCTCCAGGCGCAACTTTGGCATGGACCCGTTGGTTGTCTTGGGGCTCGGGGCCGCTCTCGTCTTCTTCGCGGTCACCGGGGGCGTGGCCTATCTCAACATCACGATGCTGAGGGAGGACAACCAGAAGATCATCCATTCGGACGCGGTGATCTCCGCCCTCGACGAGCTGCTTTCGACCGCGAAGGACGCGGAAACCGGACAGCGCGGTTTTCTGCTGACCGGCGAGCCGAAATATCTCGACCCTTATAATGCGGCGAAGTCGGCGATTGTCGCGAAGATCGACGCGGTCGCTGAATTGACCCAGGATAACCCAACGCAGCAGGCGCGGATAGCGCCGCTGAAACGGCATCTCGACGCCAAGACGGCTGAGTTGCAGGAGACCGATCGACCTGCACAACACCAAGGGCGCGGAGGCGGCGCTCGCCGTTGTCGTCACCGACCGCGGCAAAGTGGAGATGGACGCGATTCGCGCCGAAATCGGCGTGATGGACCAGGAGGAAGACGATCTCCGCGATCAGCGCGTGGCCGAGATGGCCGGCGCCTACAAGTCGGCGGTGCTGACCAGCGCGCTTTCCGGCTGGCTCGGCATCGTTCTCACCTTCATCGTCGGCTTCCTGATCCGCCGCACCGCCCGCATTCGCCAGCGCCAGGAATGGCTGCAAACCGGCCAGGTCGGCCTGTCCTCGGCGATGCTCGGCGACCAGGCGCCGGAACAACTCGGCGACAACATCCTGGGTTTCCTGGCGCGCTATCTCGACGCTCATGCCGGCGCGGTCTTCGTCGGCGAAGGCGATGATCTACCGGCGTGTCTCGACCTACGGCGTTCCCGGCGGACGCCGACGTCCCCGAAACGCTTCGGCCGCAAGGAAGGGCTGCTGGGGCAGGCCGTCGCCGAGAGCCGACCTTTGCTGATCGACGACGTGCCGCGACGGATATCTGACCGTCGGCTCGGCGCTGGGCCACGACAAGCCGCGGCACATCTGGTCATCTCCCCGGCCAGCGCCGACGGCGTGGTCAACGCCGTGGTCGAACTGGGCTTCATCCGTCCCGATCGACGAACAGCGCGCTCGCGCTGCTCGAACAGCGCCTCGGAGCCGATCGGCGATCGCGGTGCGCTCGGCCAACTATCGCGCCGAACTGCAGAAGCTGCTCGAGGAAACGCAGCGCCAGTCCGAGGAGCTGCAGGTCCAGGGCGAGGAGCTGCGCGTCTCGAACGAGGAGCTCGAGGAGCAAAGCCGGGCGCTGAAGGAATCGCAGGCGCGGCTCGAACAGCAGCAGGCCGAGCTGGAGCAGACCAACTCGCAGCTCGAAGAGCAGGCGCAGCAGTTGGAAGCTGCAGCGCGACGATCTCGAGCGGGCCAACGCCGTCGGTGCAGCTGAAGGCGCGGGAGCTGGAGCAGGCGAGCCGGTACAAATCCGACTTCCTCGCCAACATGTCGCACGAACTGCGCACGCCGCTCAATTCGTCGCTGATCCTCGCCAAGCTGCTGGCGGACAATCCGCGACGAGCAATCTGACCGACGAGCAGGTCAAATTCGCCAAGACGATCCAGTCGTCCGGCAACGACCTGCTGAACCTGATCAACGATATCCTCGACCTGTCGAAGATCGAGGCCGGCCATGTGGAGATCACGCCGGAGACGGTGTCGCTCGAGCGTCTGGCGAAGGATCTTCGGCGGCTGTTCCAGCCGGTCGCGCAGGAAAAGAGCCTGGCCTTCGAGATCGAGATCGCGCCGGAATGCCCGGACGACGATCGACACCGACGTGCAGCGGCTCGAGCAGGTGCTGAAGAACCTGCTGTCCAACGCGTTCAAGTTCACCGAAAAGGGCAAGGTCGAGCTGGCGATCAGCCGACGGGCGACGGGCAGATCGCGCTTCGCCGTCACGGATACCGGCATCGGCATCTCCGAGGAGCAGCAGCAGAGCGTGTTCGAGGCGTTCCGCCAGGCCGACGGCACGATCAGCCGCAAATACGGCGGCACCGGCCTTGGCCTTTCGATCTCGCGCGAACTGGCGCGCCTGCTGGGCGGATCGATCTCAGCTGCGGAGCCGGGTCGGGCGAGGGCAGCACCTTCACCGTCGTCATTCCCGCAACCTACGATCCGGCGATGGTGGCGCCGCGCGAGCGACGCGGCACGCGCACCGTCGTTCGAAGCGCGCGCCCGTGACGGCGCGAGCCCGCCGTCCCGACGCCGGCGAACCGTCGCGGCAGGTCGAAGACGACCGCGATGCGCTGACCGACGCCAGGCGCATCCTGCTGGTCGTCGAGGATGACGAGTCCTTCGCCAGCATCCTGCGCGACCTGTCGCGCGAAATGGGCTTCCCGTCCCTGGTCGCCGGCACCGCCGAAGGAGGCGCTGAAGCTGGCCAAGCAGCTACATGCCGAGCGCCGTCGTCCTCGATGTCGGCCTGCCCGACCAGTCGGGTCTCTCGGTGCTCGATCGCCTGAAGCGCGACGTCAGGACCCGGCATATCCCGATCCATGTCGTGTCGGCGCAGCGATCACGCCCAGACCGCGCTCTCGCTGGGCGCCGTCGGCTACATGCTGAAGCCGGTCAAGCGCGAGGAACTGGCCGAGGTGCTGAAGAAGCTCGAGGCGAAACTCTCCCAGCGCATGCACCGCGTTCTGATCGTCGAGGACGATGCCGGTGCAGCGCGAGGCGGTCGGCAAGCTGCTGTCGCTCGCACGACGTCGAAACCGTGAGCGCGGGCACGGCGGCCGAATGCCTGGAGCTGCTGCAAGACGCAGACGTTCGATTGCATGGTGCTCGATCTCTCGCTGCCCGACGCCTCGGGCTATTCGCTGCTGGAGACGCTGAGCCGCGAGGACGCCTATTCCTTCCCGCCGGTCATCGTCTATACCGGCCGCGATCTGTCGGCCGACGACGAGCAGCGGCTGCGCCGCTATTCGAAATCGATCATCATCAAGGGCGCGAAATCGCCGGAGCGGCTGCTCGACGAGGTGACGCTGTTCCTGCACCAGGTCGTGTCGGAGCTGCCGGACGAACAGCAGAAGATGATCCGCAAGGCGCGCAACCGCGACGCCATCCTGGAAGGCCGCCGCATCCTGGTCGTCGAGGACGATGTCCGCAACGTCTATGCGCTGACCAACATCCTCGAGCCGCGCGGCGCCATCGTCGAGATCGCCCGCAACGGCCGGGAGGCGCTCGACGTGCTGGACGAAGTCCGCGAGCGAGCCCGACCAGGCGATCGACCTCGTGCTGATGGACGTGATGATGCCGGTGATGGACGGGCTGACCGCCACGCGCGAAATCCGCAAGGACGCCAGAGTGGAAGAAGCTGCCGATCATCACGCTGACGGCGAAGGCCATGCCGGACGATCAGCAGCGCTGCATCGAGGCCGGCGCCAACGACTATATGGCGAAGCCGCTCGACGTCGAAAAACTGCTCTCGCTCGTGCGCGTCTGGATGCCGCGGTGAGGCGCCGTCAGTGCCTGAGAAGATCGAAGACATCGAAATCCAGCTGCTGCTGGAGGCGCTGTATCAGCGATATCACTACGATTTCCGCGATTATGCGCTGGCCTCGGTCAAGCGGCGCCTGAGGCAGGCGCGCGAGCAATTGGGCTTCGCAGCTTTTCGGCGCTGCAGGACAGCCTGCTGCACGATCCCGCGATGCTGCCCGGCTGCTGGGCTATCTGACCGTGCAGGTCAGCGAGATGTTTCGCGATCCCTCCTATTTCCGGGCCATCCGCGAGAAGGTGGTGCCGCATCTGCGGACCTATCCGTCGCTCAAGGTCTGGATCGCCGGCTGCAGCAGCGGCGAGGAGCTCTATTCCTTCGTCATCCTGTTCCGCGAGGAAGGGCTCGAGCAGCGCACGCTGTTCTACGCGACCGACATCAACCAGGACGCGCTGGCCGCGGCCGAAGCCGGCGATCTACGGCCTCGACCGCATCCAGCTGTTCACCGAGAACCATCGGAAGTCGGGCGGCAAATCGTCGCTGTCGGACTATTACAGCGCGGCCTACGGCCGCGCCTCGTTCGACAAGACCCTGCGCCAGCGCGTCGTCTTTTCCGATCATAGCCTCGTGACCGACGCGGTGTTCGCCGAGATGCACCTGATCTCCTGCCGCAATGTGCTGATCTATTTCGACCGCGACTTGCAGGACCGGGCGATCGGCCTGTTCAAGGACTCGCTGCCGCAGGAGAGGCTTTCTGGGGCTGGGCTCGAAGGAGAGCCTGCGGTTTTCCGAGCCATGCCGACGCGTTCACGGAATTCGTGCGCGAAGAGAAGATCTATCAGAAGCGCGACGCATGACGGGAACTCCCGAAACAGCGGTGGTGATCGGCGCGTCGGCCGGCGCGCTCGAGGCGCTGTCGACGCATCTTGCCCGGCTTGCCGGCGCGACTACCCGCTGCCGGTGATGATCGTGGTCCACGTGCCGCCCGACAAGAAGAGCGTCGCTGGCCGAGCTGTTTCAGGCGAAATGCGCGATCGCAGGTCCGCGAGGCCGAGGACAAGGAGCCGATCAGCCGCGGCAACGGTCTATTTCGCGCCGCCGGATTATCATCTGCTGGTCGAGGCGGATAAGACATCTGTCGCTTTCCAGCGATGAGCCGGTGCTGTATTCCCGCCCCTCCATCGACGTGCTGTTCGAAAGCGCCGCCGACGCCTATGGCCCGGGTCTGATCGGCGATCGTGCTGACGGGCGCCAATCAGGACGGGGCGCGAGGGCCTGAAGGCCGTCGCCGAAGCCGGCGGGGAGGCGATCGTGCAAAACCCGGACGGCGCGTATGCCTCGGCGATGCCGGAGGCGGCGATGGCGGAGTGCCCGAGCGCGCGGGTTTTGTCGCTTGCACGAGATCGCGGTATATCTGCGAGGCTTAGGAAGGACATGACCGCGATCGCATGAGCCCTGTTCATTTTCTTCTGGTCGACGATCTGGAAGAAAATCTGCTGTCGCTGGAAGCGTTGCTGCGCCGCGACGGGCTCGTGCTGCTTGAAGGCGCGCTCGGGCGACGAGGCGCTCGAACTGCTGCTGCGGCACGACGTCGCGCTGGCGCTGGTCGACGTGCAGATGCCGGGCCTGAACGGCTTCGAGCTGGCCGAACTGATGCGCGGCAACGAGCGCACGCGCCGGGTTCCGATCATCTTCGTGACCGCCGGCAACGACCGACAGCCAGCGCCGCTTTCGCGGCTACGAGGCCGGCGCCGTCGACTTCATCCACAAGCCGATCGAGCCCGACATTCTGCGCAGCAAGGCGGACGTGTTCTTCGAGCTCTACCGTCAGCGCCAGCAGATCGCCGCGCAGCGCGACGAGCTCAAGGCGCAGTCCGAGGCGCTGAAGGAGGCCGACCGCCGCAAGGACGAGTTCCTGGCCACCCTGGCGCACGAGCTGCGCAATCCGCTCGCGCCGCTTCGCCACGGGCTGGACATCTTGCGCAAGACGCCCGAGAGCGCCGAGGCCGGCGAAATCCGCGACATGATGGACCGGCAGCTGGTTCATCTGGTCCGCCTGATCGACGATCTGCTCGACGTCTCGCGCGTCAGCCAGGGCAAGATCGAGCTTCGCAAGGAAACCATTCAGGCCGCCGACGTCATCCGCTCCGCGCTGGAGAGCAGCCGGCCGCTGATCGATGCCGCAGGACATCGCTCGACGGTCGACCTGCCCGACAGAGCCGATCTGGCTCGACGCCGATCTGACGCGGCTGGCGCAGGTGGTCGGCAATCTGTTGAACAACGCGGCGAAATATACGCCCGAGGGCGGCCGTATCGCGCTTTCCCTACGGCGGGAAGCCGACGCGGCGGTGATCACCGTATCCGACAACGGCATCGGCATCCCCGCGGAGATGCAGTCGGAGGTGTTCCAACTGTTCGCCCAGGTCGAAAATCATCTCGACCGCGCGCGCGGCGGCCTCGGCATCGGTCTCGCGCTGGTGAAGCAACTTGTCGTCATGCATGGCGGGACGGTCGACGGCGCAAAGCGCCGGGGCCGGGCAAAGGCAGCGTCTTCACGGTACGGCTGCCCGTCGCGACCGCTCCTGCCGAGCCGCGCAACGAGACCAAACAGGCGCCGCCGACGACCGAGGCGGCTCGCACGCTGAAGGTGCTGGTCGTCGACGACAACGAGGCTGTGGCGCAGGCTGTCGGCTGGATGCTGGAGGCGATCGGTCACGACTATCAGCTCGTCCACGACGGGCGCGAGGCGCTCCAGGCCGCGCGAGAATTTCGCCCCGACGCCGTCCTGCTGGACATCGGCCTGCCAGGCATGGACGGCTACGCCGTCTGTCGCGCGATCCGCGCGGATGAGACATTGAAGCACGTCGCGATCATCGCGCAGACGGGATGGGGCCAGGACCGAGACAGGGCGCTGGCGTCCGAAGCCGGCTTTGACCGTCACCTGGTGAAGCCGGTCGCGCTCGACGAATTGGAGCGCGTGCTTGATGAAGTCGGCAAAGCGCAACGCCCTTCTTGAAAAGCCCGATGCAGCTGTGTCGCCAACCATAGTTGAGCCCGGAGGGTCGGCGTCTACGCCGACCTCTAACGCCGAGCGCAGGTCTTGGGACTTGACCCTCGTCGGTCTGGAGGCTGACGCTCCGCGAAGTGAATAACGCCCTTGACGACCGCGTCCGACGCCGGCGTTTCTAATCCGACCTTCCCGCGAAAGTCTTTTTGTTAGGAAACTCTTAAATATTGCCCCTATCGACGCCTATTCTGTGCAAATTCGGCCTCCGACAGCAAGTTTTTATTTCCCGCGCTGTTGACATAGATGTAAATGGGAAGCCGAATCAGGCGGTGGAGGAAGAAATGTCGGACTCAGATGATAAAGCGCTGGTAGCTCAAATTCTCTCTTCCTACCTTGCCAACAATACGGTCGCGGCCAACGATCTGCCTTCGGTTATAGATTCGGTAAAGCGGGCGTTTAGCGGCGCGGCGGATGCAGGCTCGCTTGTGGCGAGCGAAGCTGAGCCGCAGAAGTGGCAGCCGGCGGTTCCGATAAAGCGCTCGGTCTCGCCGGAGGAGATCACCTGCCTATGCTGCGGCGAAGGGTTCAAATCGCTAAAGCGGCATCTACAGACGGCCCATCAGCTGAGTCCCGAAGGATATCGGGCGGCGTTTGATCTAAAAGCCGACTATCCGCTCGTGGCGCCCGCCTATGCGGCGCGTCGCTCGGACTTGGCGAAGGCGCTCGGACTGGGCCGCAAGCCTGGCGCCCAGGCGCCCGCAAAGAAGGGCGCAGCAAAGGGACGGCCAGCCAAGAAGATCGCTGTTGCGGCGTAGCGCGCCGTTGTTGCACGATGATTGTTGTCGACCCTGCCTTCGCGGATGAGCGCCAAGTTAAGGGGTTTGATTGAGACTATCCACGTCGCGCTCCGACAGGCGCTGACTTAAGCTCAGTGACGGCTTTGGTGTGATCGACGGTCTGCAGTCCCCTCCCCACTTGTGGGGAGGTTAGGGAGGGGGCGGTTCTCAAGAAATGGCGGCTCTTGCGGCTACCCCCCACCCCGGCCCTCCCCCACAAGGGGGGAGGGAGTTTACGGCGGCGGCGGCGCTCCAATCATCCATGCAGTCTCTTCGCCCAACGTTAGCGCCTATGGGGCCTGTCCCAGGCATCCACGTCGGAAGCGCGGGTGAATAGTCTGGCTTGATCGTATCTCACTGCAGCCGCGGCTTGCCTGCTCGAACGCGCGGCGCACAGGGACATAGCCACGCCCCAGCGGAGCCTGCGCTCTTTCAATAACAAACCTTACTTCGCTGAATGTAGATCGCCGGGATTACGAAAGCGGCCTTACGCCGCAAACGCCCGGATCGTATCAACCAACCGCTCGCCGTTGTAAGGCTTGGGAAGAAATTGGCTTCGCGCCGGCAGGCTTTGCGGAGACGGGTTGACCTTGCCCGAGGTAATGATGATCTCGATCGGCGGCCAGCGCTTACGAACCGCCGCCGCGAGCTTGAGACCGTCCATGGAGCCAGGCATGTCGACGTCGGTGAAAACCACCGCCACGTCCGCGCGCGCCAACAGAATGCGAATGGCTTCGTCGGCGTCCCGAGCTTCAACTACATTGAATCCCGCGCATTCAATCAAATCGACCGCATTCAGCCGTATTAACTCGTCGTCCTCGACAACCAAGACCAGGGGAGGCGCGCTAGCGTCCGAAGCCGAAGCCTTCGAAGACGTCATGAGTTCCTCCACTGCGGTCACTGGGCTCGCCGCTACCGGAGAAACGCGGCGCCTATAACAATACTCGCCGAACCCCGTTATTTACGGCGTATCACAATGGCCCATTCGCAACATTGAATTAATCGTGAGGGAAATACGGTCCGCGCCGCGGCCAACGCCCGGTCATAATGCTTACGTGGATCGGCTGATTTTTGCCGATCGCTTAGCTCGCGGGTTCGCTGGCCTTCATGCGAAACATCTGAAAGCCTTCAAACATGATCGCTTTCTCCACAGGGGGGCGAAACACGTCGTGAGGCAGGGCTCCGCCGCGCGGAACGGTGTTTGTCAGGCGCCAAGGGCCGAACTTTTCCGGCAATCGAGCGCCGACCATGTCGCCAGCGAAAGCGCATAGGTTGGAGCGCGATTCCGACTTGAAGACAAAAATGCGCATGAGCCCTGTTTCGTCCTCTTTTGAAAGGATAGAGCGAAGATCGCTCAGATACGCCCAGCGAACATGCGCCCCGGGATTACACCAAGACTTCAGCTCGCTTGCGGAATGACCAGCGCGGCCGGCCTTGGCGATCTGCCGGGCGCAGCGTCACGCAGCTTTTTCTTGGGCGCGGCGATCAATCCCTCAAAGATCAGTTTCTTCCTCGCCATCTTGCGCGCGCGTCGGATCGCTTCATTCTTCTCGCGCGAGGCCTGTTCCGAAGGCTTCTCGTAATGTCGCCGCCGCTTCATCTCGCGAAACAGGCCTTCCCGCTGCAGCTTCTTTTTCAAGACGCGCAGCGCCTGCTCAACGTTGTTGTCGCGAACGAGAACCTGCAAGGCAGAACTCCTTTGTGAAAGCCATGGCCACAGCGGCGGCCGACTTCGCGGGATTTAAGGAAGCCGCGCAATCGCAGCACTGAAAGATTTAGCGGAGCAGCTAAGTCGACGCTCAGCGTCGCGTATTTGCTAGGTCGACGCCGACAAAACATCGGAAGAAGCAACGACTTCGGCATTCGCCGAAGCCGCTATTTCGCGCCTCGCCAGTACATCCGTGGTCGAGGCGCTTGGTAAAGCGCTATCTCAGGCTGCGGCGAGCTTGTCGGCCGACATCTTGCCGGTGCGCTTGTCGGCGACCATTTCGAAGCTGACCTTCTGGCCTTCCGCGAGGTCATGCATCCCCGCGCGCTCAGCAGCGCTGATATGGACGAACACGTCGTTGCCGCCGTCTTCCGGCTGAATGAAGCCAAAACCCTTGGTAGCGTTAAACCACTTAACAGTGCCTATTTTCATTTTAGTTCCCTTCCGCGCAAGCGCGGTCGTCTGGCGATTTCACTCGCCTCATCACAGATCATCGATGTTCAGAAAAAAACTCGCCTGCGCCGCGTGGCTATAACCAATGCGCAAGCCAAGGCCTTCGGCCGAAACTCGATGTCTGCGATATGGGCGCCAATTGGGTCTTTTTCAAGATCGAGCCTTCAGCGATGCAGTTCGCAGCCGATTGTATAGCTCGGAATTTCCAGCGTTTGAGCTTGCGCGCGGGGAGCAATCAAGTTGACCCGTTCTCCAGATTCCCGGGCGCCCTGTAGCCGCGGACTCCAGTCCGCGGGGGGTTAAGAGATCGAGCCTTGCCGAGAAAGAGCCGATCTCGGGGAGACCGCGGTCTGGAGACCGCGGCTACAGGCGCCGAGCGCGGCGACGCACTACGCGACTCTGCCCGTCGCAGGCGGAATCGTCATGTCGCCGGGCGTGGCGGCGTCCCTGCAGCCGCCTCCTCGACTTCGGACTCCATCGCCAGCTCTCGCTCGACGAACGCCGCGAACGCCCGCGCCTTGGCGCTGGCGCGGCGACCGCCGGGGAATATCGCCCAAACATCGATCGAGGGAAGCCGCCAATCCGCCAGCGCCTCTCGCACGAGGCCGCTTTTCAGCTCGCTCCCGAGCATGCCGTCGCTCGCAACCGCAAACCCAAGGTCAGCAAGCACCGCTTCCCGCACCGCCTCGGCGGCGGTCGAGCGGATGCGGCCTGCGAGGGCGACTGTCTGCTCCACACCGTCCTTGACGAAGGTCCAGGTTACCCCTCCGCCTTGCGTGTAGATGATCGCCTCGATGCCGTTCGAGATCTCGAGGCTCATGCGGCGCGCCGGCCTTCACAAAATACGCGGGCGTGCCCACGACCCTTCGGCGCGAGCTGGCGATTTTGCGGGCCGTCAGCCCCGAATCCGTCAACGCGCCCATCCGCAGCGCGATGTCGACGCCCTCGCCGACGAGGTCGACGTTGCGGTCGTCGAGGATCAGCTCGATGTCGAGCTTAGGGTGCTCGGCGAGGAAGCGGCCGAGTTTCGGCACGATCTTTATGCGGGTGAACGTCACGGCCGCGCTGACCCGAAGCCGACCAACGAGTTGCGCCCCGGCGCCGCGCGCCGCCAACTCCGCTTCGTCCGCGTCGGCGATCGCGAGCTTCGCCCGCTCGTAAAATATCTGCCCCGCCTCGGTGGCGCCAAGGCTGCGGGATGTGCGCAACAGCAGCGTCACGCCCAGCCTCGCCTCGATCTGCGCCACCGTCTTGGAGACGGCGGGCTGGCCGACGCGCAGCTGGCGCGCGGCCGCGGAGAACGAACCGGTGTCGATCACCTTGATGAAGGTCTGCATCGCCGCCAGCCTGTCCATATCCATTCCTCGTGAGAATTGAATTCTATCTCTGTCGCCAGCCTACCTCAATCCAATGGGAATAGGCATCTCATGGCCAGCAACTCATTGCTGGAGACGAAAATGAACAGGTTAAACGGCAAGGTCGCCATTGTTACCGGCGCGTCGAAGGGGATTGGCGCCGCGATCGCCAAGGGGCTCGCCGCGGCGGGCGCCAAAGTCGCCGTCAACTACGCGTCGGACAAAGCCGGCGCCGATCGCGTGGTCGAGGAGATCGGCGCCAAGGGCGGCGAGGCGTTTGCGATCCACGCCGATATGTCTCAGGCCGCCGACGTGCAGCGCTTGTTCGAGGAGACGAAGCGGGCGCTCGGCGCGCCGAGCGTGCTGGTTAACAACGCCGGCGTGTTCGAATTCGGTCCGATCGAAAGCGTGACCGAGGCGGCTTTCCACCGCCATTTCGATGTCAACGTGCTCGGCGTGATGCTGGCGGTGCAGCAAGCGATCAAGCACTTTCCAGCGGCGGGCGGCAGCATCGTCAATATCAGTTCGATCGCAAGCAAAAGCCCGGTCCCGAACTCGGCGCTCTACACCTCAACCAAGGGCGCGATCGATACGCTGACCCTGGCGCTCGCCAAGGAGTTGGGTCCGCGCAAAATCCGCGTCAACTCGGTGGCGCCGGGCTACACGGATACCGAGGGCAATCGGCAGGCCGGCTTTGTCGGCAGCGCCGGCGGCGAGGCGATGGTCGCGGGGACGCCGCTCGGAGCTAGGTTCGGGCTGCCTGAAGAGATCGCCCCGTCGGTCGTGTTCCTGGCGTCCGACGATGCGGCATGGCTGACCGGGGAGCGGCTACACGCCTCGGGCGGCGTGCACTGATCGCGCCCTGTAGACGCGGTCGCTGACCGCGTTCGGCGCGTAAGCGCCTCGTTCTGCACGTGTTTTTCAAGCGGCGCTTCTCGCCGTCATTGCGAGGAGCGAAGCGACGCGGCAATCCATGCGGCGACAGGCGCCCTGTCAGGATGGGCGACGATCACACGACGCTGGATTGCTTCGCTTCGCTCGCAATGACGGGATCAGGCCTCGGGGCAACAACCCCAAACGAAGCCAGCACCCCTCGGCTGGTCTGCAACAGGTTGGCGCTAGGCCCCTTGGTCCCCACGCTGCGCCGGCTCACCCGCGCGCCTTCGATCAACAAAAACAGCGTGTCGGCCAGCAGCTCGGCCTGCGAAGCGCCCGCCTCCGCGCACAAGTTCGCCAAGCGATCGCGCTGCCGGCTCTTGAATTCCTCGATCACCCTGAGCCCCGGATGCCCTTGCTCCGTCAACTCGATGGCGGCATTGGCGAGGTCGCACCCGCGCTCATCTTCCGCGATGAAAATCGCCGCGCGCTCGACGAAATCATAAAGCTGCGCGCCCGGATCGCCGGGGTTGCTGCGCTCGATGTCCGCCCAAACCTCCTCCGACTTCTTCCCCTTGTAATTCAAATATTCGAGGATCAACTCGTCCTTCGAATCAAAATGCCGGTAGAGCGTCATCTTATTGGTGCCGGCCGCGTCGGCGATGGTCTCGACGCCGACGCCGCGAATGCCGTGCTTGTGAAACAGGTCCTGCGCCGAAGCGACAATCCGGTCTCTTGGGCGGGGTACGCATGTGGCCCCCGCCACATCGCTCGACTCTCGCTTCACGTTTTTCTCGCCCATGGACTTGACTACGATGTTACCGATCGGTATCTAGCGTCGTTACCGGGCGGTAACATGGGCGTCAGGGCGAGTCAACGCAAGCCGCGACGTCCGGTTAACTACCCACCCTTCTCGACAAGGAGATTGCCGATGTGGACCCATTTTCCACAAACCATTGACGACCTGCTGGGCGACTCCCTCATCCAGGCGGTCATGCGCGCCGATCGCGTCGAGCCTCGCGCCCTGAAGGTTATGCTGACCGGCGTCGGCGCAAAGGTCGCGGCGCGTCAGGAGCCGAAACTGCGTGCTCGACGGGGCGCGCGTCCGCTTTGCGGGAGAGATCGGGCCGCCCAAGCCGGCGACGTTGCTTCTGCCGCCGCCCGCCAAGGGCAAGCTCGAGTCCTGCTTCTGCCGCTAAAGCGAGGCATATAGAGCCGTCGGCGGTTTTGGCGTATCGGAGGGTCGGCCTCCAGGCCGACCACCCCACGGGTCGGCGGCCTGGAGGCCGCCGCTCCAAATCGCAGCCTAACCCCACGCTAGAAGCCTGATGGTCAGTTTCTTCATCCACCGACCGATCTTCGCCTCGGCGATCGCGGTCATCATGGTGCTCGCCGGCGCGATCAGCTTTTTCGCGCTGCCGGTCTCGCAATTCCCCGACATCACCCCGCCGCAGGTCGTGGTCAGCGCCAACTATCCCGGCGCCAGCGCCGAGGTCGTCGCCGACACGGTCACGACGCCGCTGGAAGAGCAGATCAACGGCGTCGAGGGCATGAGCTACATGGCCTCTTCGAGCTCGAACGACGGCTCGTCGTCGATCACCGTCACCTTCAAGGTCGGCTACCCGCTCAACATCGCCGCGGTCGACGTGCAGAACCGCGTCAACCAGGCCGCCTCGTCGCTGCCGGCGATCGTCAACCAGGGCGGCGTGACGATCAAGAAGCAGAACCCGAATTTCGTGCTGATCGTCAACCTGACGTCGCCGGACAAGAGCGTCGACCCGGTTACGCTCTCCAACTACGCCTATCTGCAGATCGTCGACCAGCTGAAGCGCCTGCCCGGCGTCGGCGACGTACAGATTTTCGGCGAGCGCCGCTATTCGATGCGCATCTGGCTCGACCCGGACCGGCTTTCCAATCTCGGCCTGACCGCGCTCGATATACAGAGCGCGATCAACGAACAGAACGTGCAAGTCGCGGCCGGCAAGATCGGGCAATCGCCGGCGCCTTCGGGCACGCCGTTCGAGATGCAGGTCACGGCGGCGGGCCGGCTCACCGATCCCCAGGAATTCGCCAACATCGTCGTCCGCGCCGACCCCGTCAGCGGCGCGGTGGTGCGTCTCCGCGATGTCGCGCGCGTGGAGCTGGGCGCGCTGCAATATTCCTCCTCCGCCTATTTCGGCAAGGAATTGACCGTCGTGATGGCGGTGTTCCAGATGCCGGGCTCCAACGCGCTCGACCTGCAAAATCAGGTCAAGACCAAGATGCAGGAGCTGTCGAAGCGCTTCCCGCCGGGGATCGCCTACGCGATGCACTACGACACGACCCGCTTCGTGTCGGCGGCGATGAAGGACGTCGTCATCACGCTGACCGAGGCGCTGATTCTCGTCGTGTTCGTCGTCTACATCTTCCTGCAGAGCTGGCGCACGACGGTCATTCCGATGATCGCGATCCCCGTGTCGCTGGTGGCGACGCTGGCGGTGATGCAGGTCTGCGGCTTCTCGCTCAACATGCTGAGCCTGCTCGGGATGGTGCTGGCGATCGGGTTGGTGGTCGACGACGCGATCGTCGTGGTCGAGAACGTCGAGCGGCAGCTCGAAGCGGGCCTGGCGCCGCTGGCGGCGGCGCAAAAGGCCATGTCGGAGGTGACGGGGCCGATCATCGCGACGACCGCGGTGCTGATGGCGGTGTTCGTGCCGGTCGCGTTCATTCCCGGCGTCGCCGGCCGGCTGTACAACCAGTTCGCGCTGACGGTGGCGATTTCCGTCGGCATCTCCGCCTTCAACTCGCTGACCTTGAGCCCGGCGCTCGCCGCCGCGCTGCTGCGGCATGGGCCGAAGGGACAGTTCTTCCTGTTTCGCTGGTTCAACAAAGGTTTTGACAGGCTGGCGCATGGCTACGCCAGCGCGGTCAGGGTGTTCATCCGTTTCAGCTGGGCGCTGGTTTTCGTCTTCGTGCTGCTTTGCGGCGGCGCCTATGCGCTGTCGCGCATGCTCTCGTCGACGTTCCTGCCGGTGGAGGATCAGGGTTATTTCTTCGTCGTGGTGCAACTGCCGGACGGCGCCTCGCTGGAGCGCACCGATGCGGTCGCCGTGCAGGTGCGCGACATTTTGCAGGCGACGCCGGGCGTCGAGATCGCTGGCTTCATCAGCGGCCTCAACTTCCTCACCAACGCCGCGCAATCGAACTCCGCGGTCGAATTCGCGGTGCTGAAGCCGTGGGACGAGCGCGGACCGGCGCAGAGCGCCTCGGCGCTGGTCGCCGCCGTGCGGCCAAAACTGCTCGGCCTTCCCGACGGCTTCGCGCTGAGCTTCGATCCGCCCTCGGTCAACGGCCTCGGCACCACCGGCGGCTTCGAATTCGAGGTCGAGGATCTGACGGGCCGCGGCAGCGCGGCGTTGAACGATGCGACCCAGGCGCTGCTCGGCGTGGCGCGCGCGCAGCCCGAGCTCAACCCGCAATCGCTGTTCTCCTCGTTCTCGGCCTCGACGCCGCAGTTCCTCTACAATCTCGATCGCACCAAGGCGAAACTGCTGGGCTTAAGCCTGCCCGACGTGTTCAACACCTTGCAGATCTATCTCGGCTCGCTCTACGTCAACGATTTCAACTTGTTTGGTCACACTTTCCGCGTGACGCTGCAAGCCGAGCAGGGGTCGCGCGCGGCCGCTTCCGATCTCAGCAAGTTGTTTGTCCGCAACAACACTGGCGGCATGGTGCCGCTGAATTCGTTGGGCGCGCTGAAGCCGATCGTCGGGCCGGAGACGGTTCCCCACTACAACAACTTCGGCTCCGCGTTGATCAACGGCGCGGCGGCGCCGGGCTTCAGTTCGAGCCAGGCGGTGGCGGCGATGCAGCGCGCGGCGGCGCAAGCGCTGCCGCACGATTTCGGCTACGAATGGACGGGCGTCACTTATCAGGAGCTGAGCGCCGGTTCGATCGCCTCTATCGTGCTGGCGCTGGCGATTTTCTTTGTGTTCATGATTCTCGCCGCACAATATGAAAGCTGGTCGATGCCGTTCATGGTGCTGTCGTCGGCGCCGCTGGCGCTGATCGGCTCGCTCGGCGTGATTTACCTGCGAGGGATGCAGGTCGACGTCTACTCGCAGATCGGCTTCGTCATGCTGATCGGGCTGGCGGCGAAGAACGCCATCCTGATTGTCGAATTCGCCAAGCGACGGCGCGAGGAGGGACTTTCGATCATCGCCTCGGCGATGGAGGCGGGACGGCTGCGGTTGCGGCCGATCCTGATGACGGCGTTCGCCTTCATCTTCGGCGTGCTGCCGCTGATGTTCGCGACCGGCGCGGGCGCGGCCAGCCGGCAATCGCTGGGCACCGCGGTGTTCGGCGGCATGCTGACGGCGACTGCGTTGACGCTCGTATTTGTGCCGGTTTTCTACTCTCTAATCGAGCGAGCGAGGGAAGGTCGGCGCGCGGAGGCGGCGCATCCGCATCCTGCAGCGCAAGCCGAACCCGCTGAATGACCAACGAGGCCTGATTTATGCGCCTGATGAGATGGACCCTCGTATCGCTGGCCGTGCTGGCCCTGGCGACCTTCGCCGGGGTGCGCATCGCCGGCGATCGCCTTGGCGGCGCCAAGGCGGCCGCGCCGGCTGCCGGCGTATTTTCGATGCCTGTTCCGGTCGTCGCGGTCATCAAACAGACGCTGCCGATCTATCTGAGCTATCCCGGCCGCATCGAGGCAATTCGCGGCGTCTCGCTGCAACCGCGCATATCCGGATACATCGACTCCCAGCCTGCCGCTGACGGCGTCGACGTGAAGGCCGGCGACCTGCTCTACAAGATTGATCCGCGCGACATGCAGGCGGCGTTGGACCAGGCGAAAGCGCAGGCGCAGCGCGACCAGGCGTCGCTCGAATATGCGCAAGCGAATTTCTCGCGCGGCCAGGAGTTGCTGAAGAGCGGCAACGTCACCAAGGATTTGTTTGATCAACGCTCCAGCACGATGCGGGTCGCTGAAGCGGCGCTGGCGCTGGATCAAGCCGCCATCGAGGCGGCGACGCTCAACCTCAGCTACGCCGAAATCCGCGCGCCCTTCACCGGCCGGCTCGGCCGCAACCTCGCCGCCAAAGGCGCGCTCGTCGGCCCGGCGACCGGCGCCCTGAACACGCTGGTTCAGTTGGACCCGGTGTATGTCACCTTCAATCCCAGCGAGTCCGAGCTTGCGGAGATTGAACAAGCGCGCGCCTCCGGCAAGGTTGAAGCCGAAGTCTCGACGCCCGGCGAGCCGAGCATTACCCGAAAGGGCCAACTGTCCTTTTTGGACAATGTCATCGACAGAGCCACGGGAACAATCGTCGCCCGGGTCACGATCGAAAATCACGACTTCGCATTGTTGCCCGGCCAATATATCCGCGTGCGACTGCTGATCCGCAACGAGCCCGACGCGCTGATGGCGCCGGTGGCGGCGCTCGGCTCCAACCAGATGGGTAAATATGTCTATGTGGTAGGGCAGGGCGACAAGGCGGAGATACGGCCGCTTGAGTTGGGGCCGGACAATGGACCGCTGGTCAGCGTCAAGAAAGGCCTCAGCGAGGGCGATCGGGTGATCGTCGGTAATCTGCAGAAGATCGGCCCAGGCTCGCCGGTGCAGGCGCTTCCGACGGAGAAGAAGGCCGGGCCGTAGGGCGCCGAAGGCGCCGCCTGTAGCCGCGGTCGTTGACCGCGGTCTTGGGTCGAGCGCTTCGTTCTGCGGGTTATTTGCAAGCCGGGCCACCGCGGTCGACGACCGCGGCTACATCGCTCGGCCCCTTGCCACCCCATTCCGCGCTCTGCTATAAGCCTGATGTTCCGTGGTGATTTGGCCGGCCGGCTTGCAGCCACGTTAAAAAAATCGCTAAATGGGCCGCTCTGCGACCTGAAGGCGATTGTCCATTTCAGGTGAGCTATATGCCGATCAAGATCCCCGACAAGCTGCCCGCCTACGAGGCCCTGATGGCCGAGGGCGTGCGCGTCCTGACCGAGACCGCCGCCATCCGGCAGGACATCCGGCCGCTGAAGATCGCTCTGCTCAATCTGATGCCGAACAAGATCAAGACCGAGTTGCAGATTGCGCGTTTGCTGGCCGCCACCCCTTTGCAGGTCGAACTCAATCTGGTGCGGCTCGGCACGCACACGTCGAAGCACACGTCGGAAGATCACATGATGACCTTCTACTCGACGTGGGAAGAGGTGCGGCAACACAAGTTCGACGGGTTCATCGTCACGGGAACGCCTCTGGAGACCGTGCCCTACGAAGAGGTTCGCTCCTGGCCGGAGGTGCGCCAGATATTTGATTGGACGCGCACCAACGTGCATTCGGCGATGTTTGTTTGCTGGGGCGCGATGGCCGCGCTCTATCATTTCCACGGCGCGCCGAAGCGGCTCTTGAAGCAGAAGGCGTTCGGCGTATTTGACCAGAAGATCCTGTGTCCGACGTCGCCGTACATGAGCGGCTTCGCCGACAATTTTGCGGCGCCGATCTCGCGCTGGGCGCAAATCGAACCGGAAGATGTCGCGGGCCGCGCGGATTTGCGGGTGCTGGCGCAGAACGACGAGAAAGGCGTGTCTATCGCCGACTCGCCGCGCGCCCGGCGTCTCTACGTGCTCGACCATCTCGAATACGATGCGACGTCGCTAGCCGACGAGTATTTTCGCGACGTCAAAGCGAATGTCCCGATCGAACTGCCGCGCCACTATTTTCCCGGCGACGACCCTGCGCTGGCGCCGCCCAACACCTGGCGCGCGCACGGGCATCTGCTGCTGTCGAACTGGATCAACGAGATCTATCAGACTTCGCCGTTTGAGTTGGAGCGGATTGGAGCGGGATAGGCGGATCGGCGCGATACTCCGTCGGGCAAGCGCCGTTTTCACTTTGAGAAATATGGACAAGTAAATTGGAAAATCAGGCTCAAGTTGTGGAATAGAATTTTGCATCGTAAATCTGATAATATTTGAAGATTTACTTAGCCTTAACTATCCGCTAGCGTCGCTGACGACGTATGGGTTTCTTAAGGGCGCAACGAGCCGCACGTGAGCGAAACGCCGCCCCTCTCGCCGCCAGCGTTTTCGCGATCAACCAACGCCTTGGCCGCGCGTGCCGTCCGGCGGTTATCGCCCCTGACTGAACAACCCAAACTTACTGACGGTCGGTTGGCGCAGCTCCGCGACCAACAATCGACCCTTATCGCCGCAGGGAAACCGAAATGACCCTCTCTTCGACGTCGACGACGACTTTCGCTTACTCGGGCACGACTATTGAAACCGTCACGATTGGCGCATCGGGCTACTACGACATCACGGCTTACGGCGCCCAGGGAGGCACGGCCGGAGGCCCAAGCGTGCATGGCAAGGGAGGTCTCGGCGCCATGGCGAGCGGCGAAATTTATCTGGTCGCCGGCGCGCAGCTCGAAATCGTTGTCGGCGGGACAGGCGGGTCCACCAACAACAACGCGGACGCCGGCGGCGGCGGCGGCAGTTTTGTGATTGAGAGCAACAACGGCTCAGGCGCGGTCGACGTCAACGAGGTGATTGCCGGTGGCGGCGGCGGCGGCGCTGGGGGCGCTGGCGGCGGAGGACAGACGGCGGGAACGGGCGGTAATGGCTCCTCGGGGTACATGCCCGCCAGCGCCGCCGGCGGGAAGAACGGCGCTCCTGGCTCCGCAACCCCCGCAGGCCTCGGCTACGGTGGCGGCGGGGGCGGCGGTTTCACCGGCGGGAGCGGCGGTTATTACGGGAGCGGTCAACAGCTTCCCTACGCAGGTCAAGGCGGCCGCGACCCGTCTTCGTTGAGCAGCGCGACTTTCGCTGGCGGCGGCAGCCCAAGCGGCGGACAGGGCGGGTTCGGCGGTGGCGGCGGCGGCGGCGTTAACGGCGGCGGCGGCGGCGGCGGTTTCGGCGGCGGCGGGGGCGGTCTAGGGTCGCAACCGGGCACCGGCGGCGGCGGCGGGGGCGGCTCCTTCGTCAATTCGAGTGCGCTTGACGTCTCGAAGACAGGCGCGACCCACACCGGCGCCGGAGAGGTTACAATCGCGCCCGTTTATGCCGCGTCGCTGGGCACCACCGCGGGCACGACGTACTATTTATCGTTGTCCGACGCCATTCAGGCCGCAAACAATGATACTTCGCACGCGCCGGGGTCGTACGAGAGGATCACACTCCTCACCAACGCCTTACAGCCTACCGCTTCGCCCGCGATCGAAGTGCCTTCTGACGTCCTCGGTCTGATCATCGACGGCGCCGGCCATACCCTCGACGCCGATGGCGCCGCCCGCGGCCTGTACGTTCTCACCGGCAACGTCGAGATCGAAGATCTGACGATCGACGACGCGACCGCGGTTGGCGGCGCCGGAGGCGATGGCGCCGGCGGCGGAGCAGGGCTTGGCGGCGGCCTTTATATCGCGGACGATGCTCATGACGGTCTGACCCCCGCTAACGTCACGCTCTATGATGTGACGTTCGAAGACGATTCCGCCAAAGGCGGCGCAGGCGGCAAAGGTCCAGCTTATTCGGGCGGGCGCGGCGGCTTCACCTACGGAGGCGGCGGCGGCGGTCAAGGCGGCGCGGGAGCCTCGGCGAACACCAAAGGCGCTGGCGGCGACGGCGGCAGCGGAGTCGGCGGCGGCGGCGGCGGTTCGGGCAGCGGCGGGAGCGGCGGCTACGGCGGCGGCGGCAGCGCGGGAAACCTTGGCGGTCAGGGCGGCTTTGGCGGCGGCGGAGGATCGGGCCAGTATACGGGAGGGAACGGCGGCTTCGGCGGCGGCGGCGGCGGCGCCTTCGACATCGGCGGCGGTCCGGCGACGGCTGGCGCCGGCGGTTTTGGCGGCGGCGGCGGAAGCGCGAGCACCACCCCGACCACCGGCGGCGGCGGCGGTGGTGGCGGCGGTCTCGGCGCGGGCGGCGATATCTTCGTCCAGGGCGGCGCGTCACTGATTATCGAGGGCGGTTCGTCGCTCGGCGCGGGCTCCGCCACGGGCGGCCAAGGCCAGGGCGGAGGGGTCGGCGGCGCCAGCCTTGGCGGCGGCATGTTCATTCAAGGCGGAACGTCCGGGGCGCCCGAGACGGTTACCCTCGGCGCCCACCAAACGTCGGCGCAAACGACGACTATCTCCGGGGTGATCGCCGACGTCTTTGGCTCTGGAGGCACATCCGGGCAGGGCGGCTCCGGCACGTCTGGCACAGGCGGCCCCAGCGGATCGGGCGGCACGGGCGCGCTCTTGGTTGAAGGCGACGGAACCGTCGACCTCGCCGTCGCCAATAGCTTCCAGGGGGGAGTGACCATTGATTCGGGCACGCTCGAATTGGGGTCGCAGGGCGCCGCGGGAGGCGGCGACATTACATTCTCGACGCTCGCGGACTCGTCCTATCCGATCCTCGAATTTGCGAAGGCCAATGCGCCAACGAACTCCCTCGACCAATTCGGGAAGGACGACAGCATCGACGTGACCGACCTCACATTCGCCGGGATAACCAAGGCGAGCTCGGTCGTCTTAACGGACGCGGTTTCAGGTACCTATCAGGCAACCTTCCAAGAGGGCGCCAACTCCGTCCAACTCAACTTCGTGTCCGCGACGCCGTTGACCACAGACGACTTTGTTTTGTCGCAGGACGGCGCCGGAACCTTGATCGCGGCTTGTTATGCGCGGGGCGCGCGCATCGCCACCGTGCGCGGCGAGGTCGCTATCGAAGACCTACAAATCGGCGATCTCGCCATCACCGCCTCCGGCGCCCAGCGTCCGATCGTCTGGCTCGGTCATCGCCGTCTCGACATTGCCAAACATCCGAAGCCGCAGCGCGTCTGGCCGGTGAGGGTTGCTGCGGGCGCGTTTGGCGAAAACCTGCCCCGGCGCGATCTCTGGCTTTCGCCCGGACACAATGTCGCTGCCGAAGGCGCGCTGATGCCGATCTCGGCTTTGATCAACGGTATTTCGGTCGCACAGGTCAAACAGGATCACATCGAATACTGGCACGTCGAGCTGGATGCGCACGACGTCATTCTCGCCGAAGGCCTGCCGGCCGAGTCTTATCTCGACACGGGCAATCGAACCGCCTTCGCCAACGGCGGCGCGTTCATCGAGGCGCATCCCGACTTCGAGCCCAAGCACTGGGCCGAAACGTGCCTGCCGCTGGTCAGGCAGGGCTCTGAAGTCACTGCGACGAGAGCCCGTCTTCTCTCGCGCTTGGTTGAGCAGGGGCATGAGATCAACCAGGAGGCGGACGCTCATATCGTCGTTGATGGGCTGAGGGTCGAGCCAACGCATAAATCCGATACACGGCTCGCCTTCACGCTGCCGTCCGGCGGGCGCGATATTTCGCTGCGCTCAAGAGTGTTTATTCCCGCACATACGATGGCTGAAAGCGCGGATCTGCGCGAGCTCGGGCTCTGCGTCAGCCGGGTGGAAATCGACGGGGTGACGCTTGCGCTCGACAATGACGAAGCTAGCGGTTGGCGCGAGGCCGAGTTCAATGAGGGTTGTTTCTCGCATCGCTGGACGACAGGCGCGGCGCCGCTTCCCGCGGGATCAACCATGGTCGTCGTAGATCTCTTAGGCGCCGGACACTATTGGCGTGCGGTCGAGGGGGACGTTATCGCGCTGTCGGCCTGAGGCGCCATCGCTCGACCACCCGCCTCCGCGCGTAGTTCCTGTTGCGCCGCGGCGCCTCAATCCCGACGCAAGCTCCGCGCAGTCTCATAGCGGGGAGAGCAACGATAGGGGCAGGTGGAGAGGCCGAATATGGCTATGCTTCCGGCCGACGAAGATTACGCCAAAGGCCTGCTGACCATCTTCAGCGCCCACGCGGTGCGTCCCGGGCAAAGTCTCAGCGTGTGGCAGGTGAGCCGCGAATTCGAGTCGCGCAACTTAGGCCGCGCCTACGACTATGACGCAGCGGTTGCCTATTCCGAGGATCGCGGCTGGCTCAGGCGAGAGCTCGGCCGGTTGCGGCTGACTGGCGGCGGCTGGGCGGAAATGTGAGCTTTTCGGAGGGTGGGCGTCTACGCCCACCAAACGTCGGCGTGGACGCCGACGCTCCGCATCAGGAGTGAAACGCCACCGCCTTGTCGAGCTCCGGCCCGACCGACCCGCGCCGCGTTGGCGTCGACCTCGACATCCTCATATCCAAACGCGATGCCGAACAGCAGCTTCTGCTCAGGCGCGATACCGAGGCGTCGTCGCACGATAGCAGGATAGAAACTCAACGCGCCCTGCGGACAGGTCGCGAGCCCGCGAGCTGTCAGCGCGAGGATGAGCGTTTGCGCGTACATGCCGACATCCGCCGCCTCGCGCACGCCAAACGATTCCGGCATGAACACGTAGGCGACATGCGGCGCGTCGAAGCTTGCGAAGTTGCGCAGATACGCGCGCTTCCGGCCTTCGAGGTCGCCGCGCACCACGCCCATCGCAGCGTAGAGCTGGCGCGCCGCGTCGATCTGCCGCTCGCGGTAGACGCCGCGGAAATCGTAATCGGCCGGGTAGTCTGGGTTGATCGGCTCGGCCCGCTCGGCGGCGGCGATGAGCTCGGCGCGAAGTTCGCTCAATGCCGAGCCGGAGACGACATGCGGCGACCAGGGCTGCGCGTTGCAGTTGGAAGGCGCGAACTGCGCCATTTCGAACGCCTCGCGGATCAGAGCGTCGGGCGCAGGGTCGGGGCGGAAGCCACGCACCGAGCGGCGCACGCGTATCGCCTCATCCACGCTCATAGTCGCAGGCATGGCCGCTCCCCTAGTTGATCCGTAGTCTCGTCATTGCTGCGAAGCGAAGCCATCCAGCGTCGTGAGAATCGTCTGGCAACCAGATAGGGCGCCTGCAGCCGCATGGATTGCCGCGTCGCTTCGCTCCTCGCAATGACGGCGTTGCCGACGGCCGTCCATCTATCGCCGCCGAAACGTCAGGTAGGCCGATCCCCGGCCGGCCGCGCGCGCCTTCGCCTCGTAGCGCGTTGGCGCCCAGCCTGCCCACGGCAGGCGCCAGTCGTCGGCCGCCTCCGCCTGCCACACAAACTCCGGACAGTTCAGAAAACGCCGCAGCGTCCATCCCGCGTAGTCGTCGATATCGGTCGCGAACCGCAACTCGCCGCCGGGCCGCAGCACGCGCGCCAACTCGGCGATGCTGCGTTCGCTGACGAACCGACGCTTGTACTGGCGCCGCTTCGGCCAAGGATCAGGATAGAGCAGGTATATGCGCGAGAAAGCGCCGTTCGGTGCGGCTTCGATTACCTTAGTGGCGTCGTCGACGCAGATGCGGATATTTTCGTTTCCCGCCGCCTCGATGCTGGCTAGCAGCTTCGCCACGCCGTTGATGAACGGCTCGCAGCCGACAAATCCGACCTCAGGGTTTTCCAGCGCGCGCGCGCAAAGATGCTCGCCACCGCCGAAGCCGATTTCCAGCCAGAGCTCGCGGCCCGCGAACAACCGCCCAGCGCGCAGCGCCTCGAAGTCGATCGCGAGGCGCGGCAGCAAGTCGCGCATCAGTCCCGCCTGATGCGCTCTTAGCGTCTTGCCCTTCGCGCGCCCGAAGAGCGCGCGGCGTTCGGTTGTTGCGCCCGTCAAATCCTCAGACGAGCGCCTTGAGCTTGTCGGCGAGATCGGTCTTCTCCCAGGAGAAGCCGCCGTCGGCGTCCGGCTGCCGGCCGAAATGGCCATAAGCCGAAGTGCGCGCATAGATCGGCCGGTTGAGCTGCAGGTGCTGGCGGATGCCGCGCGGCGTGAGGTTCATCACCTCCATGAGCGCGGGTTCGAGCTTGGCTTCGTCGACCTTTCCGGTCCCGTGCAGGTCGGCGTAGATCGAGAGCGGCTTCGCCACGCCGATCGCGTAAGCGAGCTGCAAGGTGCAGCGATCCGCCAGCCCCGCCGCGACGACGTTCTTGGCGAGATAGCGCGCGGCATAGGCCGCCGACCGGTCGACCTTGGTCGGATCCTTGCCGGAGAAGGCGCCGCCGCCGTGCGGGGCCGCGCCACCATAGGTGTCGACGATGATCTTGCGTCCGGTCAGCCCCGAGTCGCCGTCCGGACCGCCGATGAAGAATTTTCCGGTCGGATTGATGTGCCAGACGGTGTCCTTGCCGATCCAGCCGTCGGGAAGCGCCGCGCGCACGAACGGCTCGATGATCTCGCGCACCTGGTTGGACGTGAGGTCCTCGACAACGTGCTGGTGGGATACGACGATCTGGGTGACGCCGACCGGCTTGCCGTTTTCATAGCGAACGGTCACCTGGCTCTTCGAGTCGGGGCCGAGCTTGGCGGCCGGACCTTTGCCGGACTTGCGGGCGTGGGCGAGGTCTTCGAGGATCTTGTGGGCGTAGAAGATTGGCGCAGGCATCAGCGCCGGGGTTTCGCTGGTGGCGTAGCCGAACATGATGCCCTGGTCGCCCGCGCCCTCTTCCTGGTTGGCGCCGGGCTGGTGGGCGTCGACGCCCTGCGCGATGTCGGCGGACTGCGGATGCAGCAGCACGTCGATCTGCGCCTTTTCCCAGTGGAAGCCTTCTTGCTCGTAACCGATGTCGCGCACGGCCAGACGAGCGACGTGGCGGATCCAGTCCTGAGTGACGTGCCGCGGGCCGCGCGTCTCGCCGGCAATCACGATGCGGTTGGTTGTCGCCAGTGTCTCGCAGGCGGCGCGGATCCCCCACGGGTCGAGGCCGGCGGCGGCGCCTTCGCGGAAGAACAGATCGACCACTTCGTCGGAAATGCGGTCGCAAACCTTGTCGGGATGCCCCTCCGAAACCGACTCACTGGTAAACTGATAATTCTGACGCGCCATCGCGATCTCTCCAAGGCTCGGTGGCGTCCGACCGCCCCCGCGAAATCGGCCCGCTTCTGGCAGTCGCGCCGCGAGGGGTCAAGTCGGCTTGGGAAAAACGCCTAAGGCGCGCCCTCGGTCGGCTGCGGCGGTTTAGGCGGCGCGCCGAAAGCGATTTGCTCGACCAGGTCGAGCACGGACCTGCGCATCTTCGCATCCTTGATCGCGGAAAACGCGCGGTTCAACTGCAAACCCTCGGAGGTGGAGAGGAAGTCCACCACATACGCATTGCCGGGATCTTCATTGAAACCGGGGGAAGGCGCCGCGCTGGCGGGGGCGCCCTCAAAGAAAAACGCCGGCGGCACGTCCAGAACGCGCGCCAGAAGCTGCAGCCGGCTCGCCCCGATGCGGTTGGCGCCCTTCTCGTATTTCTGCACCTGCTGGAACGTCACATCGAGCAACTCGGCGAGCTTGCTCTGGCTCAGCCCGACCATCAGCCGGCGCATCCGCACCCGCGCTCCAACGTGCCGGTCGATCGGATTTGGCGTCTTGTTCATATGCCCCCGCCGCGACCAAGTCGCGCCCGTTCTACCTAACGTAAATGATGCAACTTCTAGCGCAATAAGTACGGGCCTGCAACTTATCGATGACGAAATGGGCGCCGAAAAAACGCGCTGAAATCTTGTCTAACGTTTGGGAAAATAGAAATAGCGATGGGGTTCGGCCGCAACTAGCGTCGCCATGGAGATCCGCGCCATTGGCCAAACCCTAGGTAAAGTACGCGGCCCCGGGCGCCTGTAGCCGCAGTCTACAGACCGCGGTGGTCAAGAGATCGCGCCTTACCCGGAAGGGACCGATCACGGGGAGACCGCGGTCTGTAGACCGCGGCTACAACCCCTGGTTTGCGACACCCGCGCGCGGGCGCTAGAAGCGCCGCATGGCTATAATCGGAGCACCTACGCTTGTAGCCGCGGTCGTTGACCGCGGTGGTCCCGTGATCGGATCTCAGCCGGATAAGCACGCTCACACTCCGACCGCGGTCAACGACCGCGGCTACATCAGGCGCCTGTGATGGCGACCGGGGTCGAAACCATCGCGGTCAGCGACGACGAAGCCGGCATGCGGCTCGATCGCTGGTTTCGACGTCGCTATCCAGCTTTGCCGCAGTCGCATCTCAACAAGATCGTCCGCAAGGGCGAGATCCGCGTCGAGGGAAAGCGGGTTGAGATCTCCACAAGGCTCGAAGCCGGCCAGAACGTGCGCGTGCCGCCGCTCGTCGCGCCCGCGGCCAAGGCTCAGCCTCTCGCCAATCCCGCCGACGCCGAGGCGCTAAGATCGCTGATCCTTTTCGAGGATCGCGACGTGCTGGTCATCAACAAGCCATGGGGTCTCGCTTCACAGGGTGGTTCGGGCACGACGCGCCATGTCGACGGCATGCTCGCCGCGCTGGCCGACGCCAAAGGCGAGCGGCCTGTGCTGGTGCATCGGCTCGACCGCGACACCTCTGGCGTGCTGCTCTGCGCGAAGTCGCGCAAGATGGCCGCCGATCTCGGCGCGTTGTTTCGCGCTCGCGAGACGATGAAGACCTACTGGGCGCTCGTCGAGGGATGCCCGAAGCCGGAAAACGGGCGCATCTCGCTGTTTCTCGCCAAGGGCGAGGCGATGGACGCGCGGGGCGCCAAAACGAAGGACCACGCCGAAAAGGAGCGCATGCGCGTGGTCCGCCACGGCGATCCGGACGCGCAGCATTCGGTGACGCTCTACGCCACCGTCGATAGCGTGCGGCCGCGCATCGCTTGGCTTTCGATGCGACCAATCACCGGCCGCACCCATCAACTGCGCGCGCATTGCGAAGCCATCGGCCACCCGATCGTCGGCGATCCCAAATACAATCGCCGCCCCGCCAACGATCCCGCGCGCAACGATCCCTTGCGCGCCGTGCCGCCAGGGCTTGAACCGAAGCTGCATCTGCTGGCGCGACGCCTGGTCCTGCCGCATCCGCGCGGCGGCATGATCGACGTCACCGCGCCGTTGCCGCCGCACATGCAGGCGGCCTTCGACATGTTCGGATTTACCCCGCCCAAGCGCGATCCGATTGAAGATGCGCCCACGGAATGATGGGGCGGTTGGCGCGGGACGATTTGACGGAAGAGCTATGACGGAATCGTCCTGGGATCAGTCAGTCAGGCGCGCGCAACTGAGCATGCGCGCCGCGACCATCAAGCGATTTTACGCGGCCGCAGCCGTCGGGGAGATCGAGGGCGGCTTCGCGGTTTTGCTCGATGACCGAGTCGCGCGCACCCCGGCGAAAGCGAAACTCATCGTCCCGACGCGTCTTTTGGCTGAGGCGATCGTGGCGGAATGGGCGGGGCAGGGCGAGACAGTCGACGCCTCAACCATGCCGCTGACCCGCCTCGCCAACTCCGCCCTCGATGGCGTCGCGCGCACGCTGCGCGAGACCGCGACGGAAGTCGCCAACTTCGCAGGGGCCGATCTCGTCTGCTATCGCGTCGTCGAACCAGAAGCTCTCGCCGCGCGGCAGGCGGAAGCGTTCGATCCCGTATTGGAATGGGCGGAGGGAAAGCTCGGGGCCCGCTTTGTGCTGGCGGGCGGCGTCATGCATGTCGCGCAGCCGGAAAACGCGCTCGCGGCGGTGCGGGCCGCTGTCGAGACGCGCGCCGAGCCCATGGCTCTAACGGCTTTGCACGGACTGACCAGCCTGTCCGGCTCTGTGCTTATCGCGCTGATGATTGCGGAAGGCGCGCTTGCGGCGGAGGCGGGTTGGCGCGCCGCGCATGTCGACGAGGATTTTCAGATCGAACGTTGGGGCGGCGACGCGGAGGCCGAACAGCGGCGCCTGGCGCGCTGGCGCGAATTCGCCGCCGCCGCGTTCACGCTTGAAGCGCTGCGCTAGAGCTTTCTTGCGGAGCGTCGGCCTCCAGGCCGACGTTGGGGTTAATAGGTGAGCCAGCCGAGCAGCGCCCAAAAAAGTCGGCGTGGACGCCGACCCTCCGGCATCGCAGATGACCTAGTCTCGAGCGACCGCGCCGAGCGAGGACATCGGCGACGTGGCAACGTCCCCGAATGCGGCAATGATCGAAGCATTTGAAGCTTGCGGCGAAGCCGACTGATAAGCGCCGAGTGTCTGCAGAATATCGCTCACGCCGAGAGGGCTTGGCGCCGCTCCAACCACCGCAAACGCCGCCGGATCATTGTATCCGTTACCCTCGATCGCCAGCGACGAGAAAGGATTCTCGAAAGACGACTGCGCGACGTCGGAAAACCGCGCTTCGCTGTCAGGGCCCGCAAGCGCGCCGGGGTCGTTACCCGCGACAATGGATTGCAGCGAGGTTTCCGCGCCGTGCTCCAGGGGAGCCGTCAGCACAGCGACGGATGCGCCAAAACTAGCGTCGGGAGCGCCCCGTACAGAGGGCGTGACCGCGCCGGGAGCCGCCGCGTCCGCGCCGTCCATTGCGGCGAGCGTCAAAGCGCCCACCGCCGCGAAGGTGTACATAAAAACGTCGCCAGTATCGGGTTGAGGACGCCTGTCGTTCAGTTCGTCGATCGCTTCGGCTGTCTCGCTCATCGCGACTCTCCGAAAATGCGGCTCAATCCGCGAAGCTTACTCTACGGCAGCCGTTTTGCAGGGTCAACGATCAGGCGACCTTGGCCATCGCGGCGTCGACCTCGCGAACCGCGCCCGGCCAGGTGGTTTCGTAGATTTCGTCCGGCCCGTTCCAGTCGAGGTGCGTCATCACCACGGCGCCTACGCGATAATCGCGCCGATCCGACCACCCTGTGAGACCGCTTGCGCTGTCGAGCGAGGACAAAGGCCGCCCGTGCAGCCGAACGTGGATGAAGCCGCCGCCCTGGCGCGAGGCCCCTTTGACGAATTTGAGAAACACCAGCTTCGCGAGCGTAGGAGCATCCGAGCTGGCGCGACCGACAGCAACGACCCGCGCAACGCCTGCGAGATCGCAGCGCTCCATCATTTGTTCGCGGGTCAACTCTGGAAACGCCATCTCCCACTCCAGCTTACGCGACGACCAAATCAACGTACAACAAAGCGTTGCAACAGAACTCAGCCGCCCCGAGGATTGCAAGGGCCCGATCGAGTTTTCCCCGTTATTTTGTTTGAAACCCTGAACGTGTCTGGAGCGCGCCGCCAACTCGTTTCGGCGCAGCCTTACGAGCTACGTAGACCGCAGTCTGCGGGCGCGTCGATCGAAAAAGCTGCGCCGGTTCCGCCGCTTCCACGGCCATGCTATCGCGGGTGACGACTTCGAGGGGGACGCCATCAATGAAGGATATTCTGGCCCGCCTGGACGAGCGCCGCGAGAAAGCGCGGCTCGGCGGCGGGCAGCGGCGGATCGACGCCCAGCACGCCAAAGGCAAGCTGACCGCCCGCGAGCGCATCGAACTGCTGCTCGACCGCGATTCGTTCGAGGAGTTCGACATGTTCGTCGAGCATCGCTCCACGGATTTCGGCATGGAGGAGGAGCACGTGCCCGGCGACGGCGTCGTCACCGGCTGGGGCACCGTCAACGGCCGCACGGTCTTCCTGTTCGCCAAGGATTTTACCGTATTCGGCGGCTCGCTCAGCGAGGAGCATGCGAAGAAAATCACCAAGATCCAGGATATGGCGCTGAAGAACCGCGCGCCGATCATCGGTCTGTTCGACGCGGGCGGCGCGCGCATTCAAGAGGGCGTCGCCGCGCTTGGGGGCTACGGCGAAGTGTTTCAGCGCAACGTGCTGGCCTCCGGCGTGATCCCGCAGATTTCGGTGATCATGGGACCCTGCGCGGGCGGCGACGTCTATTCGCCGGCGATGACGGATTTCATCTTCATGGTGCGCCACACCAGCTACATGTTCGTCACCGGCCCCGATGTGGTCAAGACCGTCACCAACGAAACCGTAACGGCCGAAGAACTCGGCGGCGCGCTTGTGCACACGACGCGCTCTTCGATCGCCGACCACGCCTACGAGAATGACGTCGAGGCGCTGTTGCAGATGCGCCGGTTGATCGATTTTCTGCCGGCCTCGAACACCGAAAAGCCGCCGACGATCCCCTCGTTCGACGACCCCGACCGCATCGACATGTCGCTCGATACGCTGGTGCCTGATAATCCCAACAAGCCCTACGACATCAAGGAGCTGATCACGAAGACCGCTGATGAAGGCGATTTCTTCGAGATCCAGGAAGCGCACGCCAAGAACATCGTCACCGGCTTTGCGCGCATCGAGGGAACGACGGTTGGCATCGTCGCCAATCAACCGCTGGCGCTGGCTGGCGTGCTCGACAGCGACGCTTCGCGAAAGGCCGCGCGGTTCGTGCGGTTCTGCGATTGCTTCAACATTCCGATCGTGACTTTCGTCGACGTGCCAGGGTTCCTGCCGGGCACGGCGCAGGAATATGGCGGGCTGATCAAACACGGCGCCAAGCTTCTGTTTGCTTACGCCGAGGCGACGGTGCCGAAGGTGACGATCATTACGCGGAAGGCGTTCGGCGGCGCTTACGACGTGATGGCGTCCAAACATTTGCGTGGCGACATCAATCTGGCGTGGCCGACGGCGCAGATCGCGGTGATGGGCGCGAAGGGGGCGGTCGAGATCATATTTCGGCGCGAGATCAACGATCCGGAGAAGATCGCGGCGCGCACTAGGGAATATGAGGATCGGTTCCTATCGCCGTTCGTGGCCGCCGAGCGCGGCTATATCGACGAAGTCATCATGCCGCACGCGACGCGGAAGAGACTGTCGAGGGTGCTAGCGATGCTGAGGAACAAGAAGCTGGAGAATCCCTGGAAGAAGCATGACAATATTCCGCTGTGAGAGCCGGATGAGCCGGGCTCGTAAGCAGCTTTTCTAAACATCGTTGGACGGTCTCAGTACATTTATTTGGACCGTCATCCTGAGTGAAGTGAAGCAACCTTTGCCGGGATCGAGACTTCGCCGCGCGAATTAATGCCGCTTCGACGGCAGCGCCGCCCCTGATGCCGAAGCATGTGGGGCGGTCGCGATTTACGTCAGGCCGGGTCAGGGGCAGGCATGTCGCAGGCCGTCGTATCCCAGGTAGGTCCCCGTCTTGGGGTTGTAAGATTTGAAATGGGCCTCGCAGTAACCGACGGAGTCTTCACCGGACACCAAGGGCGCCACACTATACCCCGTATAATAGCCGTTGTCGTAGCCATTGTCCGGGTAGCCGTAGCCGTAGCCGTATCCATAATCCTGATCATAATATGGGTACGTCGACCCGAGAACCGCGCCGCCAAGCAGACCCAGGCCAAAACCGGCGCCATAGCCGCCGCCGCGCCAACCACCGTTGCCGCCGTGCCAGCCACCGTGGCCGCCATGCCATCCGCCGCCGTTCATCGCGACCCCACCACCATGAAAGCCGCCGCCGTTGAAACCGCCGCCATGGAAGCCGCCCCCCGCCGTGAATCCCGCCACCGCCGCCGCCGTGAAACCCGCCACCGCCGCCGCCATGAAACCCGCCGCCGCCGCCCATATGCGGGCCCGCCGCTATTGCGGGGGTCGCGAGCAACGAAAGACCCAGCCCAAACGCCGCAGCCGAGGCGGCGCAAGCGCCTAATAAGTTCCTAGTCATCCTAAATACTCCCAACTAGAGTTCGTGCGATAAAAACTCGGAGCGTCGGGCGCGTGTTCCCATTACGGATTGGTCATCTTCGGCTCAGGGTGCGAACACCTCAAAGCGGCGATGGGCTTCCTATGGAGGGAGGTGAAAATTCTTGCGCAAAGCGCGCCAACCCTAGACGGGGTTCAAGGCCACGATTTCGCGCGCTTTCCTGGCCTCGACGGGCGCGAGCCGACGCTGATCGAACGGCGCGTCGCGCAGTTGGACCGGATCGGTTGGATGATCGACGCGGATTGCTTGGGTGGACGCAGCGCCAATTTCGCGGGACCCGTCGACTCATTCAGAGCGTTGCCACGGGATAGGCGCGCGTTCGGGCGGCATCCGCGAGGCGCACGTCGAACGTGACGAGGACATGGCCGCCGTCGGCGGCGCTCGCCAGATGCAGCGCGTCCGCCGCGGAAAGTTTCAGTAGGGGATCGCGGGCAAGGGTTGCCGCGAGGGCGCCGGCGGATGGCGATAGCGCAAGGCTTTGCGCTTTGCTTGAAACGAAGGCGTCAAAATCGGCGAGGGCGGCCTTGGCGAGGTCTTGCGCAACGAGCCCCGACCGAGCGCGCCGGTTTACGAGCGCAAACAACTCTGTCGCCACCCAGTCGCCAACATGCAGCTGTGACGGATTGACGCCCAACCAACCGAACGCTCGCGGCGTATGGGCGTCCGCAAACAGGATTGAGTAAACAAAGTTCGTGTCGAGATAAAAGCTCACCGTTCTTCGTCGCGCATCTCGCGCACGAGCGTGACGGAATCCCCTCCCAGGCTTGGCCGAGCGAGCGCTCGCTTACGCATCCATTCCAGGTACTCGTTGTCGATCGGCGTTGGCGCCGACGCGGTCGCGGTTGGCGCGAGTGTCACGACCGGTCGGCCATCGCGCGTGATCGTGACGATTTCGCCCGTCAGCGCCTCGTCGACCAGCCGGCCAAGTTCGCTCTGCGCCTGAGCAAGTGAATAGGCGCTCATATCTTCCTCCATTAGTTTGCGCTTGGCTTAAGACGCACATTGCAAGCATTCAATCTGCCGCCGAGGAGCCCTCTCCGAAGCGCCGATCCTACAATCCCGACAAGCGCGTGATTTCACCCAATCACCCCCGCCGCCCGCAGCCGCGCCCGCTCCCCTTCGTCGTATCCCAATTCCGCCAGTTCGTCGTCCGTATGCTCTCCAAGCCGCGGCGCCGCGCGGTCCGCGATATGCCCGACGCCGTCGATCCTCATCGGCGAACGCACCGCCGGCGCCTTCCCCCGCGCGTTCCCGTCGCAGGCAATTCGGTCCGCATCCCCCGCGCCTCGACCTGCGGGTTGGCGAAAGCCTCGGCGACCGTGTTGATCGGCCCGGCGGGCACATGCGCCGCCTCCAGCGCCTCCAGCAAATCCGCCCGCCGCATCTTCAGCGTCGCCTCGGCGAGCGCCCCGATATACTCGCCGCGTAGCCGAATGCGGTCCGCGTTGCTCGCGTAAGCGGGATTGTCGGCGAGATCGCGACGGCCGACGATGCGGCAAAAATCCTTGGCCTGCCGGTCGTTGCCGGTGGCGACGATCAGCGGCCCGTCCGCCGCCTCGAACACCTGATAGGGCACGAGGTTCGGATGCGCGTTGCCCATCCGCCGCGGCGCTTGCCCGGAGACCAGATAGTTCATGCGCCTGATTGGCGAGCGCGGCGAGCTGGGTATCAAACAGCGCCATGTCGATCTCGGCGCCGCGTCCGGTGATCTCGCGCTGGCGCAGCGCCGCCTGGATCGCGATGACCGAATAGAGCCCGGTGAACAGATCGGCGAACGCGACGCCCGGCTTCTGCCCCTCGCGGTCCGCCTCGCCGGTCAGATCCATCATCCCGCCCATGCCCTGGATGATGAAATCATAGCCGGCGCGATGCGCATAAGGCCCATCGTGGCCGAAGCCGGTGATCGAGCAATAGATCAGCCGCGGATTGATCTGCCGCAAGGCTCGCGTAGTCGAGCCCGTATTTGGCGAGCCCGCCGGTCTTGAAATTCTCGATCAGCACGTCGGCTTCCGCCGCGAGCCGCCGCACGATCTCGCGCCCCTCCGGCTTCTCGAAGTCGACCGCCAGCGAGCGCTTGCCGCGATTGCAGGAATGGAAATAGGCGGCGTCCGCTCGCTCGCCGTCTTCGCCGTCGAGGAACGGCGGCCCCCAGCCGCGCGTATCGTCGCCCCCGCCCGGGCGCTCGATTTTGACGACGTCGGCGCCGAGGTCGGCCAGCGTCTGCCCCGCCCAGGGACCCGCGAGGATGCGGGCGAGTTCGACGACTTTCAATCCGGCAAGAGGCTTCAAGAATTCCCTCCGTACGAAGCGCGCGGCCCTGCTCAACGCCCAAAAGCTCCGCGCAAGCCTCGCGGGCTGTAAAGCAAAACGAGGCCAACAGTTTAGATTATTTTTCTAAACCGTTCCCATTGCGTTCCTTGTCGACCTCACGCGAACGTGATTCATTTCCCTGACCGGGGACTGCAAATCATGAAATTCCAGGAGATTGAAACGGTTAGGCGTCGGATCGAGTGGCCGACGATGGTTCTCGCGATTGTCATTTATGGAATGTGGTTCGCCGCCACATACGGCTGGCGCAGCCTCCCCGTTTGGGCGCTCGTCGCCTTCGGCGCAGTTTCCGTCGCCTGGCAGATGAGCCTGCAGCACGAGATCATTCACAATCATCCGACGCATTGGCGTCGCTTCAACCGCGCGATCGGGACCTGGCCGCTGGCGCTGTGGCTCCCGTTCGATGTCTACCGCATCTCGCATTTGCAGCACCACAACGACAACCGCCTCACCGATCCGCTGGAGGATCCGGAATCCTACTACTATACCTCCGAGCAGTGGCGCGGCTTGGGATCTGTCGGGCGGGTAGCTTTCGCGGGCGCAGTCCACGCTGCTCGGGCGGCTCGTGCTGGGTCCGGCTTGGGCCATGATCGGATTCTGGCTCAGCGAGGCCCGCATCATCGCGCGAGGCAACCGCAAACGCAGAACCATTCTGATCCGCCATCTGATCCAGGTCGCGCTTGTGCTGGCCTGGGTGATCGGCGTCTGTCACATGCCCTTCTGGCTTTATTTCTGGGCTTTCGTTTATGCGGGCACGGCGTTGGCGCTTGTCAGATCCTTCGCCGAACATCGCGCTGAGGACGACGTCGAGCGACGCACGGCGATCGTCGAGCGATCGTGGGTGCTAGGCCCGCTGTTCCTGTTCAACAACCTGCATGTCGTGCATCACCTGCGCGCGGGGCTCCCGTGGTACGAGATCCCGCGCTGGTATCGAATGAACCGCGCCGCGGTGCTGGAGCGCAATGGCGGCCTTGTCTATCGCAGCTATGTCGACGTCGCCTGGCGCTATCTGTTCAAGCCGCATGACGCGGCGTTGCATCCGAAGATTTCGGAGGCGGCGTCCGTCAGCGATCCCGCTCCCGCAGTTGTTGTAGCGGCGGCTTAGAGCCTTCCGCGGATGAGTAGAATTGTCATTGCGAAATCCAGCGTGGTGAGATTGTCGGCTAGCCGGAAAGGGCGCCTGCTGCGGCATGGATTGCCGCGTCGCTTCGCTCCTCGCAATGACGGTTCCCGTCAACTGCAAGACGATCTAATTGGCGCCCCGAGCCCCGCGTCGCGATGATCGCCGCCCTGCCGATGTACGACTTTCCCTGGATGGCTCCGGCCAACGACGCCTTCTGGGTTGACACTTCGCGAGCGGCTTCGCGCTGAAGCGATCGCCACGCCAGACACGCTCACGCGTGGCGCCGACCTGCCCCAACTCTGGCGCTCGCGCGAACTGCTGTTCGGGCAGACCTGCGGCTATCCCTACTGGACAGGCCTGCGCGACACGGTCGAGATCCTGGCCACGCCGCTCTATGCGTTCCCGGGCTGCGACGGGTCGGAGCATTGCAGTTTCCTGGTCGTGCGCGCCGACGATCATCGCGAGACGCTGGCCGCGTTTCGCAATGCGCGCGCGGCGGTCAACTCGCCACGATAGCAATTCGGGCATGAACCTGTTTCGCGCCGAGCGTCGCTCCGCTCGCCGGCGGGCGGCCGTTCTTTGCCGAAGTGACGATGACTGGCGCCCATGCAGCAAGCTCTGGCGGCGGTCGCTGAGGAGGGCGCGGACATCGCCGCCATCGACTGCGTGAGTTTCGCGCTGTTGCAACAGGGGCGCCGGTCGCTCGCGGCGAAAGTGCGCGTCATCGGCCGCACGCCGTCCTCGCCCGCGCTGCCGTTCATCGCCTCCCGCGCGATCCCCGAGAAAATCCTCGCCGCGTTGCGCGCAGCCTTGGCGGAGGCCGCCAACCAACCCGCGCTCGGCCTCCGCGGCGTCGCATTCCTGCCGCCGGACGCCTATGCCCGCGTCGCCGAACTCGAACGCGAAGCCGTCGCGCTCGGCTACCCCACGCTCGCTTGACCGCAAATATGGTTCAGCCCTAAACCGTCGCGCGCGCCTTTGTGCTTCTTTGTGTCCTTTGTGGTAAGATTACTCACCACAAAGAACACAAAGCCCACAAAACGGAGGACCGGCAATGGACTTGGGCTTCAGCGCCGAGGAGATCGCGTTCCGCGCCGAGGTGCGCGAATTCGTCGCCAAAAATCTCCCGCCCGCGATCCGCGAAAAACTCGCCGGCGGCCATCATCCCAGCAAGGACGACATCGTCACCTGGACGCGCATCCTCGCCGCCAAAGGCTGGGGCGCGCCGCACTGGCCGGTCGAATGGGGCGGCACGGGCTGGGACGCGATAAAGCTCTCGATCTTCACCGACGAAATCCAGCGCGGCCATGCGCCTGAGTCGCTCGCCTTCGGCACCAGCATGGTGGGTCCGGTCATCTACACCTTCGGCTCGCAGGCGCAGAAGGAGCGCTATCTGCCGCGCATCATCGATCTCCGCGATTGGTGGTGCCAAGGCTTTTCGGAGCCCGGCGCCGGCTCCGACCTCGCGGGGCTTCGCACCAAGGCCGAGCGCGACGGCGACGAGTGGGTGATCAACGGCCAGAAGACCTGGACGACGCTCGCGCAATACGCCGATTGGATCTTCGTGCTCGCCCGCACCGATCGCGGCCGTGAAGAAACAAGAGGGCATCTCGTTCTTTCTCTGCCGACATGAAGACGCCGGGCGTGACGGTGCGGCCGATCCAGACCATCGACGGCGGCTTCGAAGTCAACGAAGTGTTCTTCGACAACGTCCGCATCCCCGCGGAGAACATCGTCGGCGAGATCAACAAAGGCTGGGACTACGCCAAATTCCTGCTCTCCAACGAGCGCAACGGCATCGCCCGCGTCGGCGTCTCCAAGGCGCGGCTCGCCAAAGTTCGCCGGCTCGCCTCGCTCACCGTCTACGGCGACAAGCCGAAGATGGCCGATCCCGTATTCCGCATGAAGCTCGCCGCCGCCGAGGTCGAGCTGAAGGCGCTGGAGATGACGCAGATGCGGGTGATCGCCGCCAGCCGCGGCGCGCCAAGGGCAAGCCCAACCCGATGTCGTCGGTGCTGAAGGTCAAAGGCTCGGAGCTGCAGCAAACAACCACCGAATTGCTTGATGGACGTCGTCGGCCCCTACGCGCTGCCCTATCAACCCGAACAGGGCGATCGCTGGAACGAGCCGTGCGATTGGCCCGGATTGGGCCTCGACCATCGCGCCGACCTATTTCAACACCCGCAAGGTCACGATCTACGGCGGCTCGAACGAAATCCAACGCAACATCATCGCCAAGGCAATCCTGGGGCTCTGACGATGGATTTCGACCTCAGCGAGGAACAGAAACTCGTCAGCGACAACGTCGCGCGGGTGATGAAGGACAAATACGGCTTCGAGCAGCGCAAGGCCTACGCGGAATCGCCGCTCGGCTTCAGCGAGGAGCTCTGGCGCCAATATGCCGAACTCGGCCTGCTCGGCGCGCCGTTTGCGGAGGAGGACGGCGGCTACGGCGGCGGCGCGGTCGAGATCATGCTGACGGAAGAGGCGTTCGGCCGCGCGCTCGCGCTGGAGCCTTTCTTCGCCACCGTCGTGCTGGCGGGCTCGGCGTTGCGCCACGGCGCCAGCGCCGAACAGCGCGCGGCGCTGATCCCGGAGATCGCCAGCGGCGATCTGCGGCTCGCGCTCGCCCACGCCGAGCCGACCTCGGGTTGGAACATCCACGACGTCAAGACGACGGCGAAGCGCGATGGCGATGCTTTCCTGCTGAACGGCGAGAAGGGGCTCGTGCTGCACGGCGACAGCGCGCAAAAGCTGATCGTGCTGGCGCGCGTCTCGGGCGGACAGCGGGATCGCACAGGGCTCGGGCTGTTTCTCGTCGACGGCGACGCGCAGGGCGTGACGCGGCGCGGCTACGCCACGCAGGATGGACGCCGCGCGGCGGAAGTCTCGCTTGCCGATGCGCGCGCGACCGCGCTCGGCGACCCGGAAGGCGCCGGCCCGGTCATCTCCCGGGTGATCGAAGACGCCATCGCGGCGCTGGCGGCGGAGGCGGTCGGGGCGATGTCGGAAGCGGTCGCGGTGACGACCGAATATCTGAAGACGCGAAAACAGTTCGGCGTGCCGATCGGCGGCTTCCAGGCCTTGCAGCACCGCGCGGCGGACATGGTGGTGGCGCTCGAGCAGGCGCGCAGCATGATGTATCTGGCGGCGATGTCGACCGGCGATCCCGACGACGCCGCGCGGGCGCGGACGATAAGCGCGGTCAAGGCGCAGATCGGGCGATCCGGCAAATTCATCGGCCAGCAGGCGACGCAATTGCACGGCGGCATCGCGATGACCAACGAGTACATGCTCGGGCATCTGTTCAAGCGGCTGACGATGATCGATATGAGCTATGGGGACGCGGATCATCATCTGGCGCGGCTGGCCGAGGGCGAAAGTTTGTTTGATTGAAGCCTTACTCCGTCATTGCGAGCGCAGCGAAGCAATCCAGCGCCGTGAGATCGTCGCCCAACCGGGAAGCGCGCCTGCCGCCGCATGGATTGCCGCGTCGCTTCGCTCCTCGCAATGACGGGTCTATGAGTCCGCGCCGCAGCTCAGGAGCACTCCCCCATGCATCGCACACGTTATGGCGAGGCCAATCCGGAGCGGGTTGAGGATGCGCTTTGGGAGCGGGCCGTCCGCAACAATTGGCCCGCCCACCGGACCCGCGAGCACCTCGATTGGCCAACCGACCCAGAGAGACCCTTCTCCCACCCGAGCCATTCGAACTATCGCAATTCGATGCCTGGCCCCTTCTGGAGTTGGCAACGCTTCGGTCGAACCAGCACGCGGCTGGACGACGGCCGCATCATTCATATCGGCGGCGAACACGAAGACTTTTATGATGAGAATTTTTGCATCTACAACGACGTCGTGGTCGAGCATCCCGGCGATCGCCTCGAGTTCTACCTCTATCCGCTGTCCGTCTTCCCGCCTACCGACTCTCACAGCGCAACGTTGGTTGAGGATGCGATCATTCTGATCGGCTCTTTGGGTTACAAGGACCTGCGACAATTAGGGACCACCCAAGTCCTGTCGCTCGACATCCAAACATTCGCGATGGATCGGCTCGACATAAAAGGCGACGGCCCTGGGTGGATTTCGCGGCATTCGGCTGAACTCAGATCGGAGTCCGTGATCGCCCTAACGGGCGGGCGAGTTTGGACAGAGCAAGGTCGGACCGAGCCGAACAGTCACCTGTTCCAACTCGACATGAAACAGCGTGTTTGGAATCGAATATCAGACTAGTGGATCCGTCATTGCGAGGAGCGAAGCGACGCGGCAATCCACGGCGCCGCCGCAGTGTCTCTATCCGGCAAACGTTCGATCGCACACTGGATTCGCTGCGCTCGCAATGACGCGTCAATCAGAAGGGGAACGCCCCCAGACCGTAAATGCCCATCATGACCTACAAAACCGTCTTCGACGCCGCGCACCAAGGCCATGCGGCGTTCGCATTCCCGGCCTTCGGCCTCATCTTCATCGGCATCGGCGTCTTGCTGTCGACCAAGCCGAAACTCCTGCAGCAGATGATCCCGACCGGCCGCCGAAGCATCGACCCGCAAGCCTTCGGCCTGCTTTTCCTGCTGTTTGCCTGCGTCTGGACGCTGATCGGCTTCTTCGCCATCCTCGGCCAGCACCAAGCCGGCGCCGCGGCCTTGCAGCGGCCGTTCGACGTGGTCGAAGGGACGGTGACCAACTTCGTCCCGATGCCGTACGAGGGCCACAAGATGGAGAGTTTCGAGGTCGGCGGCCGCCGCTTCTCCTACTCGGACTACATTATCACGCCCGGCTTCCACAACACCGCCTCGCACGGCGGTCCGATCAGACCCGGCCTGCATGTCCGCCTGTCGTACGCCGGGAATGACATCTTGCGAATTGAAGTGGCGGAGTGAGCCCTTCGCGTTACTCCTTCGCCGGCGCCGTGCGCAGCCAGGCGATCAGGTCATCGAGGTCTGACGCTTTCATCTCGCGTAGTAGCCAAACCCCATCGGCGGGTTGAGCGGCTTGCCGTCCTTGTCGACGCCGTGGGTAATGGCGCGCTTCAGCTCGGCGTCGGTCCAGGCGCCAACCCCTCCGTCTTGCTGGAGGTGATGTTGCTCGACACCGAAACGCCCCAGGGCCCCGGAAATTGCTGGCCGCCGGCGCCCGTCCGCTCGAAATCGAGCTCGCCATTTTTCAGCGGCGTGTGACACTCCATGCAATGGCCGATGGCCGCGAGGTAGAAGCCGCGTTTGACGCTGTCGTTCAGCAGGGCCGGATCGATCGGCTTCTCGGCGCCGGGATACACGTCCTGTTTGATGGCGATCTTGTAGATCGGCGCCGGAACCTTGTTGCGCACCGGCGCGAGGCTCTGAACATAGGCCACGATCGCATCCAGATCGCTGGGCGTGAGGATGCCGTAAAATCCCGTCGGCATGACGGCGATGGACTGTCCGTTCGGCCGCACGCCGGTCAGCAGCAGCTTCTTGATGTCGGCCGCGCTCCAGGCGCCGATGCCGGTCTCTTTGTCTGAGGTGATGTTTGGCGCCGTGACGTCGAAAGCGCCGGGGACATCGAAGCGGGCAAACCCGGAAAAATCCTTGCCGGCGATCGCGCTCGGCGGTCCCTTGGGCGAGTGGCAATTGCCGCAAGTCATGATCGTGTTGACGAGGTAGGCGCCGCGTTCGAGCGGGGTTTCCGCGAAGGGCGGGGCTGGCGGCTATCAGGCAAGCGAGTGCGGCGGCGATCGTAGGCAGTTTCATCGATTTCCCCCTGATATCTGTTCCCGTGAACCAGGGAAATATTAACATGGCGTGCGCTCAAGCCTCGCGCAAAATCGAAGTCCAAAGCGTTTTGCGATAGGGCGTTTGATAGTCGCTATCCGCGTCATGGCCGGACTTGTTCCGGCCATCCACGCCGTGATGCAGGTCGTCGGCTTCAGAACTCGAACGCTCTTGTTTGCAGCCGACGCTGCTTTATTCTGAAACCTGTCGTGCGCGTCACGGCGTGGATGGCCGGGACAAGCCCGGCCATGACGGAACCGACGCCTTTTCGAGGCCAAACCTCGCGTCGTTGGGCCCATCAATTGGACCGGTTGGACGCGTGTACGAGCGAGGCGAGCCATGAAACACACTTTTGTCGTGACGCGTTGCGCGTGCGGATGGAAGATCTGATCGCCGACGATTGATGCACGGCGATGCTTGCTTCAACAGCAGTTCAATGATGCAATTGGTATCATGTCCCCGTAAATCCCATGCTGGGCGGATACACGTAAACAGTCACACTTGCGGTACATTAGCCGCGGTACGAGGAGCGCCTTGAATTGAATCGATATTAGTGTTGTTATCGAAGGTGATCGAGTTATTTAAAGGGAGGAAATTTGATGCGTAAGCCGATTTCATCGAAGCGGCTCATTCCTGTCGCCTCTTGCCTAATTTTGTTAGCGACCAACTCTACGCCATGGCGGCACACGTTCCAAAGCCCCTTCACCGCATAAGTCCAATGGGCCAAAAGTGGAGCGCAACCTTTAGCTCAGATGGTTCGAGGCGTCTCTGAGTGCAAAGCCGGCCAGACAGACAATTGTCGGATAACAGATACCGGGACTTATAGCTGGCAAGATGATCATACCTTTTGTATTACCTGGAAAAGCTGGTTGGGCTGCTTCGAGAACAAGTGAAAACTCGGCCTCGGACTGGGCCGTTTGACAAAGCATATATAGACTCACATATGCTTCTGACCTGCGCCGCCGAAAGGCATCAGGCTTTCAAGACCTCGAAAGAGGCGGTCGCGCACCGAGTGAAGCAAAGCTCACGCGCGACCTAGCCGCCGCAAGGCGGTCTGGCCGAAAGCCCCGCTCGTACGGGGCTTTTTGCTGTCGGAAGCGACAGCCTTTCCAGGCGCGATCTTTGAGTTGGCCGGGGCCAGCCCTTTTTCATTGGGACTTCTCTCTTGGAACAATATATTATTCCGTTTATCGCCTATTTTTGCCTAGTGGCGATGATCATTTCCGACGTTGCCGGCACAGCCGAACGCAAGCCCGCACATCACCGGAATTATCTCGCGAATTCAAAAGACGAACTCGACCGATCTCGTTTGTTTTTGATTGGAAACCGCATTATTTTCTTTAAGTCAAAACCGATAAAAATAATAGCAACAATTGGTGCTGCTGTAATTTTGATGCTTTCAATTCTGTTGTATTTATCTAATAACTCGCGCCTAACTTCCATGTCATATAACGATGTCAGTTCATCGTTGGGCCTATCGGAAAGTACCGTGTTTTGGGCATCTGCGGTTCTGATCTTAGGACTAGTGGGAGAGTATTTCGATGAAGAGAGGTGGAAGAAGTTGGTCGCATACACCGTCGCAAAACTCTGCGTCGTACTCGCGGTATTTGTCGAGTTGCTGGGCACGTCTGCCGAATTCAGGGCTGCCGCGAGGCTGCATGAGATGGATGAAGCTAAGATCAATGCAACTACGGTCGATGCGGCGCGCGCGCTAGACAGCGCATTCGGCACATACAACAAGGTTAGGTGGCGCGTCTTTTCGCCAGCGCAGTGCGCGAAGCTTAGGCTGTCGCTCAATGGGATTTACGGGGACATGATACCGATTGCACAATAAACACCATGCATGGTTCAGTACGCGCCAGCAACTCAAAATGGTGTAATGGGTATCATGTCCCCGCAAATCCCTTTTAATCCCTTTTGCATGTAGCTTGAAACGACAGCGGCCGAGCCGCTCAAAGCCGCACGCCTTCGCGTTTAATGTTGGCGATCAAGGCGGGATTGTTGAACCGCGTCGGCTCGTGGAATTCGTCTTCCCAAAGAGGCACGGCCTGAATGAAGATTCCGGTTTCGAGCATCACATCGAATTCGATGCCGCCGAGATCGCGAACGACCTCGTAGCGGTCGCCGCGCTCGCCTTTCAAGATGATGGCGATATCGGCGTCGCTATCGGGCTTATGATCGCCGCGCGCATGGCTTCCATGAGAAGCGCATCGACGACCACATACTTGCCGTCGAGCCGCCTGAGAAAAGTCCGCGCCGCGCGTTGGGTGTTGGCGTCGATGCGCCGGGCGGGGACAGCGGGGGCCGGTGACATCCCACTCAATCTCCTTCAAGCCGCACTATGCCTGCTTAGCATCGCGAAATCGAGGAGGGTCGGCGTCCACGCCGACCTTGCTGCGGCCTCGTCGGCTTGACGGTGGCGCGTCTCTCCTTGAAAAATCAATAGCTAAGCCATTTTTATTTCTGAAAATCAAAAGTCATGCTAAACTCCCGGTCCCTTTCCGGAGCCGCCCCGCCATGCCCGCCGACCGCCCCTCCCGTCGCAAAAAGCAGCTCGCCAAGCGAAAAGACCGCCGGGCGACCTTGCTCGAACGGCGGACGGAGTTGCTGGACAATGTCGTCAGCGGCTGCAGCTACCTGTTCCTCGCGCAAAAATACAAGATCAGCGTGAGGACCGTGCGGCGGGAGGTGGATCGGGCGCTGCATTACCGCGATCTCGATGCGCCCGACCGCTACGTGCGCCTGCAGGTGGAGCGGCTCACCTATGCGATCAAGAGCATCGATCACGCGCTCGCCCAAGGCGACTATCACGCCGTCGATCCGCTGCTGAAAGTGATCGAAAAGCTCGATCGCTATCATGGGGTCGGCCGTGCGCGCGCGGGCGAGGCGCCCGAGGCGCCGAAGCGGCTCGAAGCCGCCGCCGCGCCGCTGGCGATTGCGGATGGGCGGGAGGAGGCGGAGCGCCGCAAGCGGGCCGCTGCAGTGGCCTCACCAAGCGCCGGCGATTCCCTCTCCCCGCGCGTGACACGCGCCGCGGGTGGGTTTGACAACGATCGCGCGGGGAGAGGGCTAGGGTGAGGGGCGGGCTCAGTAGCGCTGGCGCCGCGTGTGCGTGCGGGGCGCGCCCCTCACCCCAGCCCTCTCCCCGCTGTTTCGGTTCGGTTGAACGCTACGTCGTGGGGCGCGCGGGGAGAGGGAGCGCGGCGGTGCGCTTCGGTTGGACGCGTGGCGGCGGGACACCAGATACCAGTTAAGGCGTTGATCTCGAACGCGCGCGACCTGTCCCGCGCACCGCAAACCCGTCATTGCGAGGAGCGAAGCGACGCGGCAATCCATGCGGCGGCAGGCGCCCTTTCCGGTTGAACGTCGATCTCACCCCGGCTGGATTGCTTCGCTGCGCTCGCAATGACGAGGGGGCGCGGCTTGCTCATCGCAACGCCTGCGGTTAAGCAGGCCGCGATCCCCCAAGAGGCGATGCGATGAAGAAGGTCTACGCAAGCGCGGCCGATGCGGTGGCCGGGCTGGTCAAGGACGACATGCTGATGATGGCCGGCGGTTTCGGCCTCTGCGGCGTGCCGGAAACCCTGATCGACGCGGTGCGCGAGACCGGCGTCAAAGGCCTCACCTTCGTCTCCAACAACGCCGGCGTCGACGGCATCGGCCTCGGCGTCTTGCTGGAGACCGGGCAGATCCGGAAAATGATTTCGAGCTACGTCGGCGAGAACAAGATCTTCGCCAGGCTCTACCTGTCGGGCCAGCTGGAGCTCGAATTCAATCCGCAGGGCACGATGGCCGAGCGCATCCGCGCCGGCGGCGCCGGCATTCCCGCCTTCTTCACCAAGACCGGCGTCGGCACCGTCGTCGCCGAAGGCAAGGAAGTGCGCGAGTTCGGCGGCGAGGCCTACGTCATGGAGACCGGCCTGATCGCCGACGTCTCGCTGGTGCACGCCTGGAAGGGCGATACCGAGGGCAACCTCGTCTACCGGAAGACCGCGCGCAATTTCAATCCGATGATGGCGACGGCCGGCAAGGTGACGATCGCCGAGGTCGAGCATCTGGTCGAGCCGGGCGAAATCGATCCCGACCACATCATCACGCCCGGCATCTATGTGCAGCGCATCGTGCATGTCCCCAATGCGCTGAAGCGCATCGAGCAGCGCACCCTGCGCAAGCGCGCCTGAAGGAGCCCGCATGTCCTGGACTCGCGAGCAGATGGCCGAGCGTGCGGCGCGCGAGCTGCGCGACGGCTTTTATGTCAATCTCGGCATCGGCATCCCGACGCTGGTCTCCAACTACATTCCCGAGGGGATGTCGGTGCAGCTGCAGAGCGAGAACGGCATGCTCGGCATGGGGCCGTTCCCCTACGAAGGCGATGAGGATCCCGACCTGATCAACGCCGGCAAGCAGACGGTGACCGCGCTGCCGACGACCAGCTTTTTCTCCAGCGCCGATTCGTTCGCGATGATCCGCGGCGGGCATATCGATCTCGCTATCCTCGGGGCGATGCAGGTTTCCGAGACCGGCGATCTCGCCAATTGGATGATCCCCGGCAAGATGGTGAAGGGGATGGGCGGCGCGATGGACCTGGTCGCCGGCGTCAAGCGCATCGTCGTGGTGATGGAGCATGTCGCCAAGGATGGGGCGAAGCTGCTGCATCACTGCGACCTGCCGCTGACCGGAGCGAAGGTGGTCGATCTGGTGATCACCGATCTGGCGGTGTTCACCATCGACAAGCATGGCGATAAGGGCATGGCGCTGATCGAGCTGCGCCGAGGCGTGACGGCCGAGGAGGTCGCGGCGAAGACCCAGGCGAGCTATCGCGTCGCGCTGAGCTGACGGTCCGGCCGCTTGAGCCGGCGCTATACGACTTGCAGTTTTGAGGGCGCGACCCGGGGCAGGGCGCACTTCTTCTATCCCCGGGCGCGAGAAGCCTTCTACGACCACTATCGCGACTTCTGTCAGCGACCGATGCGGCCGCGCAACGGGTTGACGCTTCAGGAGGTCGAAGGCGCGATCTACGTCAATCGGGCGCAGCATCGTTGTCTCTATGACCGCGAGGGGAACCGGATCGAGGCGAGCCAGCTGGTGCGCTATGCGGATGATCCGAACCCTGAGTTCTGGGAGTCCGAACCGCGGATCGAGAACCTGCGGGTGCATGAGGAAATCCACGAGCCGGTGGTCTTCCGCTCGATGTTCATGAAGCACTGGGGGCATTTTCTGCTCGAGTTGATCGCGCGGCTCTGGCCGGATTTCTCCCAGCCGGAAATTTCGGGATTGCCGACGCTTTACGCGATGGCCTACGGCGAAAACTCAATCGACGGCCGCTACGCGCAGTTTCTCGATCTCGCGGGGGTTTCGGTTCTGCCGCCCATCGAGCCGGGCCGGCGGGTGCGTCTGACGAAATGCTACATCCCTAGCCCCACCTTCTCGCTGGGGACCTTCGCACATCCCGCGCACCTGGAGGCGCCGCAGCGCGTCGCCCGCCAGCTACTCGGCGAAGTCTCGCGTGACGATCGCCCGGTGTATTTTTCGCGCACCGATCCCGGGCTGCGGGGCCACGCTCAGCGCCGCATGCGCAACGAGATCGACCTGGAGACGGCGCTGGCCGAGCGGGGGGTGCGCATCGTCCATATGCAGCAGTTGAGCCTCGCCGAGCAGATCGACCTGATCCACGCCCATCGGGTTTTCATCGGCGGCTGGGGCAGCGCATTCCACAACCTGCTGTTCGCCTTGCATGGGGCGGAAATCACGACCTACGTCCTGATTGCAAGCTGGCTGCCACGCGACTACGTGCTGGTGGACACGATCGTCGGCAATGAATCGCACTATCTTGCAACCCAATCCAAGACGGAGGGCTACGGCGAGACGCGGGAAGTCGATGTCGACGTGGACGCGACGCTGTTCTATTTGCGCCAGACCGGCGTCATCTGAGCGCGAGCAAGATTATCGCGTATTCGACGCGCAACCGCACGACTTATTGGCCCTGGTTGCCAGCACTTCGAATTGCAGTGGGTCCCGGCGTTATCATCCCAGAGGTAAGAACTCCGAATGAGAACGTTCCTGCCATGCTTTATTTCCGCAACCGGCGGCTCCGAGAATTATCTACAGGCCAACACGGCAAAACGGCCCCGCCGCCAACTTCTTGACCTTGCGTTAATTTTCAACGATTGGATGCGATAGTGCGGCGGTTGTTTTTTCGCGGAGCGTTTTATCCGATGTCGTACGTCCACGAAGCTATCGAATTTGCCCCGACGCCTCAGGTCGCCGCTAGCGCGGTGCGCCTCGTGATCTGGGATCTGGACGAAACCTTCTGGCAGGGCACGCTGTCTGAAGGCGGCGTCGAAAGGTATATCGAGGCGAACCACGACGCGGTTATCGAGCTCAGCCGCCGCGGCATCATGAATTCGATCTGTTCGAAGAACGACGAGATCCCGACGCTCGAAATCATCCGCAGCCTTGGCCTTTCCGACTATTTCGTTTTTCCCTCGATCTCCTGGGAGGCGAAGGGCCCGCGGGTGCGCGCGATCATCGAGGACATGGGGCTCAGGCCCGAGAATGTGATGTTCATCGACGACAACGTCGGCAATCGTCGGGAAGTCGCCGCGCTGGTTCCCGGCATCCAGGTCGAGGACGAATCCATCTGCGAGCTATTGCTCGAAGATCCGCGGTTCCGCGGCAAGAGCGATCCGGAGCTCACCCGCCTCGCGCAGTACAAACTGCTGGAGCGCAAGTCGCAGGACCGGGCGAAGGCGAGCGACGGCGTCGAGGATTTCCTGCGCTCTTGCGATATCAGGGTCACGATCGACTACGAGATCGAGGCCAACATCGACCGAGCGGTCGAATTGATCAATCGCACGAACCAGCTGAACTTCACCAAATCGCGGCTGCCGGAGCAGACTGGCTGGGCGGCGCGTAAGCTCTTGAGGCATTGCCGCGCCCATACCCGTCACGCCGGGCTGGTGCGGGTGAGCGATCGCTACGGCGATTATGGCTACGTCGGGTTTTTCCTAAGTGTCAGCGGTCGGGAGAATTTCAAGCCCGGCGACACGCAGCGGCGCCTGCTGCATTTCTGCTTTTCCTGCAGAACGATGGGCATGGGCATCGAGCGCTTCGTCTACGAGCATCTCGGGCGCCCCGAACTGGTCGTCGCGCCGCCGGTCGTCACCGATCTGTTCGCGCCCATGACGATCGACTGGATTAAGCTGGGCGCGCCCGACAGCGCTGAGCGAGTGGAGCAGCTCGCGCCGGAGATCCGGGCGCTCGGCGGCTGCGAGATGACGGCCCTGGCCGCCTATCTCGCGCCTTACACGCCGAAACTTGCTGTTGCCGGAAACGTGCACGCCGGGGGGCTGTTTCCGCTCGTCAACAGCGCCATTCTCTCCGTCTCCACCCTGGCTCAGCCTGCCCGTACGACCGAAGAGATCGCCGCACGGTTCGGCGTGCCGGGCGAAGTCCTCGCGCCGCGTTTGTTTGACGACCCGCCTGAGGGAACCGTGTTCGTTTTCAGCGGCGCCCGCGATGGGCGGCGGCGATGGCCGCGCTTCCGCCATAAGGCGAGTGGCTGGGAAACGCTGTTTCTGCTGCCGGACTTCGACGGCTTCGATTTCGACGCGGCCGCCCCGGGTTCGCTGTCCGAGACGTTTTTGCCGAAGTGGCCGGACCTCACGCCGGCTGAGCGCGAGCAACGCGCGCGCGTGCTCGCTTATCTCGACGCGGAGTTCGATTGGAAGAGCCATCGAGCCGCTGACGACGCCATGCCTGCGTTGGAGCGACTGATCGAATGCACGCCGAAGGGCGGCAAGTTCATCGTGCTGCTCAACGCCACGCGCGAGCGGGTCACTGGCGGCGAACTGCAAATTGTCGACACCACCATCGAGTACAACGCGCGCGCCCGCGAATTGATCGCGCGCTATCCGTTCGCTGCCGCTATTTGCTACGACGACGTGGTGAAAAGCGACGACGAAATCGAGCTCGGCGCGAACCACTACGTGCGGCAGGTGTTCTACCGCGGCTCGCAGAAAGTTCTCGAAGCGATCCGGAGTTTGCCGGGACGCCTTTAGGCGCGGTCGCTGACAGTGTCGCTCCGGCTTGCATGATGCTCACAGAGCGAGGCGCTTGACCAAACGCGGTCAGCGACCGCGTCAACAGAGTGACGCCCTTTCAGTTATCGAAGAACGAAGCCCATCGCCGCAGGCTGGCGCGCAGTTCCGCGTATCCTTCGAGAACCTGCGACAGGTCCTCCGACCCCGTCTTGCGCAAGGTAATGATCGGGGCCTTCTGGAGCGGCGGCAGCCCTAGGAACTCCGCTGCGCGAGCCGCCACGTGCGCCGGCCGCGCGGCAAGGTCTTCGTAGACGACGTGGAGAACTTGATGTCCCGCGAAGGTCTGTTCGAACTTAGTCTGTCGCTGCTGCGTCAGCGCCAAAGATCTCGCCAGGTCCGCGAGATCGATCGCAACCCTCGGCATTTCGACCGCAGGGGCGCCCCGTCCGACAGACCACTTGTTCAGCGTCCGAGCTTGCCGCTCTGAGACCAAACGGCGCAGCAGGTTGCGTCGCGTGACGTGGATCACCTTGATCGTCTTGTCCGCGGCCAGCGCCTCGAGCACCGTCGGTTGCCCCAGGCCGTGGGCATAGAGAAGCTTGAGACCGACGGCCGTATGACCCTGCGCTTCGGCCGCCGCTTGCACTTCGGCGAGAAACGCCAACGGATTATCCACGCGCAGGGCCACGAGCCGCGCCCGCTCGGGCTCGGGCATATCGACCCAAGGCAGGCCGCCCTTGGCGATGATGCCGCTGTTGAACAGTTCGCCGCCGCAGTAGCATCCCGAATACTGATTGAGCAGGCCGACGAGAAGATTGGTGCCGGTCCGCTCCGGGCCGGTCACGATGAAACGCCGCGGGGCTTCCTGCTCGGCGCGGGGATAGCGGCCGAGCAAGGCGCGGCAGGGCGCTTCCAGCAGATCGGCCGCCTTGGCGTGCATTTCCGGCGAGGGATAGTAGCGATTTACCAACGTCTCGCCGCGCAGCGCCGCTCCGTCGATGGGATGCGAAGAGCGCCAGAGCTTTTGCGGCAGCCCTTCGCTGGAAACGCACTCCACGTAGGCCTCGCAACGCGCGGCAATCTCCGCGACCACGCGCTCATTCACGATATGTGGAAACTCGCCGAGTACGCCGTTTGGCAGGTTGTTGTAGTCTTCCTCGTAAGCCGGCTGGCGCTTGGATAGCCACAACAGGATCTTCGGCGCCGTTACAGCTTCGAAGAGGCGCAGGTAGGAGGCGACGTAATCCTCGCGCATCTCCTCGATCAACGCCGCGAATTCGCTGCTGGACTCGCGCTTTTCGCGGCGCGTGCAAGAAACTCCTCGGCGCGCATAGGCGCGGACCCGAGCGGCAACTCGCCGACAAGCCCGCCACCGGCGGAATTGTTAAACATCGAATTCGAGGCGCTGCGTCCCGAAAGCACTTGCAGGACTACCGCCTCGGCCTTGTTGAGCACCGCGAGGTAACGCGGCGCCAGAAAATGCCGGGGTCCAGCGCCGCCCACACCGAGATTGAGCGCCTGAAGACCCAGGCGCTCACTCAAAATCGCCGGGAACGGCGCTTCGACGAAACGGCCAAACGTCTGGGCGGCGCCGACGAACGCGATGAATGGCCGTGCGAGGTCCACCGGAGGCCCGCGATAGATGCGGTCGCCGAGTTCCGGCACGCTTTGCAACTGGTAGTCGAAGCCGCCGGCGCGATCCAGGTTCTGGTAGAAATGGTCCATTTCGGGATGCGGGACGCTAAATCTGACGGAAATCCGCCGACGGCGGACGAGCACGGACCAGGGCGCCGCGACTTTGGATATTTGCGTAGTGCCGCAATCGCTTGCTCGCTCTCGGGGGACGCCTCCGGCCGCGTCGATGGCGAGGCGCTCTTAACCCTGTCCCCGCCTGATAAGCAAGCCGACTAAACGGCGACCGCCCGCGCCTCCTCAAGACCCGCCCACTCACGCTCCGCCCGCGCACGCACGGCCGCGAGGAACCATGCCGGCGCGCGATGCGCCTCGCCGAGCACATTGACCAGCGTGGCGAGCGCATTGACGGTCATGCAGGAATCGCACTGCTCGATAAGCCATTCCGCCTGGGTTTCGTTCAGTTCGCCGGTCGGCCGGGTCTGCCACAGGGCGTGTTCGGTGATCATCTCGACGAACAGGTCGGTCCATTCCGGCGCCCTGACGATTTTCGCGCGCTCGACGGCGAACAACTCCTCGGCCGCCTCGCGCGTGACGAGGCCGTCCGCGAAGACTTCTCGTCGAAGCCAGGCGACATCGAGTGAGGTGACCTTTCGGCCGACGATCATCGCGCTGATGATTGAGCGGCTGCGGTCGACAATAAACGGCATGCGGCAATTGGCTCCGCGATCCGGGTTTTTTCCCGATCGTCCCAGGCCAGCTTCGGCCACAAGTTTTGAGGGGACATGAATCGACGAGCGGCGCCCGCTTTCAGCGTTAAGGGGGGTTAAATCCCGGAAAGCGGGCGTCCACGCCAAGCGCGGGCGTGCCGCCCTCCTCGACGGTATCAAACAAACCGGAAATCGGTCGCGGCATTGGCCTCCAAGGCCGCCTTGGTCACCCCGGTAAACGTCACGGTCTCCGCAGTGTTCAACACCAGTTCCGCGCCAACCGCCGTATCGCTCAAAGCCGCGTCGATCGCCGACCAATTCGCAAAAAGGCTTTGGCTCACCACGAACACGTCGTGAGTTGAACCGGAAACATTGAAATTGGTGATCGTGTCATTTCCAAATGCCGAGAAAATCGCGAACGTGCTGCCGTTAGGGCTTCCGGTCATGATGTCGTCGCCGGATCCGGCCTCGATGAACCCGCCGCCGACCGTGGCGTCGAGTGTCGGCGTCCCGACGCCGCCGCCCCCCGAGCCTATGCCGCCGCCCGGCGCCGTATTCAGCGTCAAGGTTTCGGGCCCGGCGCCGCCGATGATGTTCTGGAAGTTGAAGACATCGTTCGTCCCAATCTCCGCGCCCGTCGCCAACTGTAAGCCGAGATCGACGATCGCCCCGCCGCCGGTCCCGGAAAGGTCGAGCGTATTGGCGCCGCCCGCGCCGCTGATGATGTGAAACTGAGTGGCGCCGCCGGCCGAGGTCAACGACACCGTATTGTCGCCGCCGAGCGCGGTCACGTTCGTATTGGCCGCGTCGACGGTGATATGATTGTCACCGGTCGAGGTCGCGACTTGTGTTTGGTTGGACTGACCCACCGTTTGGGTGTCGAGGAACAAGGTGATCGCCGAGCTGATATCGACGTTGTTGGCCGCGTCGGTGTCTGAAGCGGTAATCGTGTTCGCGCCAGCGTTGGGCAGCGTGACGGTTTCGCTCCAGAGACCGTTGTCGTCGACGGCGACAGCGACGCCGAGCGTTTCCCGCCATCGAAGAGTTGCACCATCGTGCCCGCCTCGCCTTGTCCGTCGATCGTCTCCGAGGGAAAGGCGACCGTTCCCGACAGAGTGGAAATTGAGACGGACGGCTGCGTGGTCTGATAGGTGAAGTTCAGCGTTGCGCTGCCCGTCCCGCCGCCGTTTGTTTCACTGGCCACGATCGTGTGCGGGCCCTCCGACAGACCGACCGGCGTGAACGTCCAAACGCCGTTGCCATCTGCGGTTGCGGTCTGCGCGATCACCGAACCGTCGATTGTGAAACTCACGGTTGCGCCAGGATCGCCGCCGCCGCTGAGCGCATCGTCGCTAGTGATGGCGAGGCCATGGCTGGTGTCGTCGACGAGAGCGATGCTGACGCTCGGCGCCGGCGGTTCGACATTGATCGGCGCGAGCAAGGTCGTGATCGCGTTGCCCGCTAAATCAGCGGTGACCGTCGAAAGCCCGTGCGTTCCGAACGCCAGCGGCTGCGTGGTGAATGTCCACGAGCCACCGGCAAACGTCGCCGCGCCGAGGTCGGCCGATCCATCAAACACCTCGACAGAAACGATCGCATTCGCACCAACCGCCTCGGCGCTCGTGGTTTCTGTGATCGTGTCCTGGTTGTCGGTGGTCAAGCCGATGAGGCTCTGGAACGCCGTCACGCTCGGCGGCGCCGTCGCAACATCGACCTGGGTAAGCGCCGCGGTTGTCGTGTTGCCTGCAGCGTCGGTGGTCACCGTGCTCAGATCATGCGCGCCGTCGGCGAGAGTCGGGGTCGTGAAAGTCCACGCCGCCCCCGAGAGTGTCGCGGCGCCGAGCGCGGTTGCGCCATCGTAGACTTCTACCGAGGCGATCGCGTTTGTATTTACCGCCTCCGCGGTCGCGGTCTCCGAGATCGTTACCTGGTTGATGTCGGTGAGACCGGAGACGCTTTCCAACGCCGTCACCGCGGGCGCCTCAGTCGCCACACGCACTGGGCGCAACGTCTTTGTCGTCACATTGCCGGCAGCGTCCGTGGTCACGGTGCTGAGGCGATGGACACCGTCGCCAAGCATGGCGGTCGTGAAAGTCCAGGCTCCCCCTGACAACGTCGCCGCGCCGAGCGCGGTCGCGCCGTCATAGACCTCTACGGACTCGACGGCATTGAAGGACCGGCGCCTCCACTCTCGCCGTTTCGGAGAGGGTGACGACGTTCTGGTTGGTCAAACCCGCCGCGCTTTCCGTGGCTCTCACGATCGGCGCAGTCGTCTCGACATGGATGGCGGGAAGCGACTGCGACGTCACATTGCCTGCGGTGTCAGTGGTCACCGTGAGGAAGCGATTCGCCCCGTCCGCCAATACACCGGTGTCGAACACCCATTCGCCGCCGGAGAACGTCGCAGCGCCGACAGCGGCCCCGTCGTCGTAAACCTCGACGGATTTGATCGCGTTGGCGCCGACCGCCTCTGCGCTCGCGATCTCCGTGATCGTATCCTGGTTTTGATTGGTAAGACCGGAGAGGGTCTGCGACAAGGTTACCGCTGGTGCGGCGGTTGCGATTTCGATCGGCGCGAGCGTCGTAGTTGTCGTGTTGCCCGCGGCGTCGGTGGTCACCGTTCTGAAATTATGCGCGCCGTCGGCGAGGGCCGGGGTCGTGAAGGTCCAAACCGTCCCGGATAATGCCGCCGCTCCCAGATCCGTCGCGCCGTCGTAGACTTCTACCGAGGCAATCGCGTTTGTGTTTACCGCCTCGGCGGTCGCGGTCTCCGAGATCATCACTTGGTTGATGTCGGTGAGACCCGAGACGTTTTCTGACGCGGTCACGGCGGGCGCCTGGGTCGCCACGCGAACTGGACGCAAGGTATCCGTCGTCACATTGCCGGCGGCATCCGTGGTCACCGTGCTGAGACGATGCACGCCGTCGGCTAGCGTGGCAGTTGTGAACGTCCAAACTCCCCCCGACAAAGTCGCGGCGCCGAGCGCGGTCGCGCCGTCATAGACCTCTACGGACTCGATGGCGTTGAAGGACGGCGCCTCCACTCTCGCCGTCTCGGAGATGGTGACGACATTCTGGTTGGTCAGGCCGGCGACGCTCTCCGTGGCTCTCACGATCGGCGGAGTGGTCTCGACATGGATGGCGGGAAGCGACTGGGACGTTACGTTGCCTGCGGCGTCCGTGGTCACCGTGAGGAAGCGATGCGCCCCGTCCGCCAACACACCGGTGTTGAACACCCATTCGCCGTTGGAGAACGTCGCGGCCCCTACGGCGGTCCCGTCGTCGTAAACCTCGACCGATTTGATCGCGTTCGCGCCAACCGCCTCGGCGCTCGCGGTTTCCGTGATCGTGTCTTGGTTATTGTTGGTCAGGCCAGAGAGGATCTGAGAGACCATCACGCTCGGCGGCGTGGTCGCGACCAAGTCGGGTATAAGCGTCGCCTGCAGCGTGTCGCCCACGCTGTCGGTTGTCACGAGCGAAAAATCGTGAGCCCCATCGCTCAGGTTCTGCGCTGTAAACGACCACAGGCTGGTCCCGGCATCGAACGTGGCCGCGCCGAGATCCGTGTATCCATCAAACGCCTCGACGCCTGCGATCGCGAGCCCGGGCGCGGCGGTCGCAGTCTCCGAGAGCGTGTCGCTAGTGAGGTTGGTGAGGCCCGACACGCTCTCGTTCGCCGAAACCGTCAACGGCTGGATAACGTCGACGGGCGTGAGCGTCGTGGTCGTGGCATTCCCGGCGGCGTCGGTGGTGAGGAGCGAGAAATCATGCGCTCCGAGCCCGAGATCGCTGGCGGTGTAGCTCCAAACTCCGTTTGAAAGGCTGGCCGGACCAAGCTCAGTGTCGCCATCGTAGACGACGACCGAGGCGATGGCGTTGCCGGGAACCTGCTCGGCGGCGGCGGTCGCGGTGATGACGTCAGTTCGGAGCCCGGTTGTTCCCGAGACGGTTTCGCTGGCGTTTACCGTCGGCGCCTGCGTGGCGATGTCGACCGCTGTCAGCGCTGTCGTCGTCGAGTTGCCGGCCTTGTCGGTCGTGACGATGTCGAAGACATGCGCCCCGTCACTCACGCCGGTCAGCGTCGCCGAATAGACGCCGCCCGCGCCGAGCGTCGCCGCTGTCGTCTTGTTGTTCGACGTGTCGACGATCTCGACTGAGGCGACGCCATTGCCAGGGACAGCTTCCACCGTCGGCGTCGCCGAGATGGTCTCGGTAGTTGTACGGGTTAGACCGTGGACGCTTTCGCTCGGCGCGCTATTGACGGGCGCTTGCGTGGCGACGTCGACTGCGGCCAACGCGGTCGTCGTTTGGTTGCCGGCCTTGTCGGTTGTGACGATGTCGAAGACGTGCGCGCCATCGCTCAAGCCGGTCAGCGTGGCCGAGTAGACGCCGCCGGCGCCAATCGTCGCCGCTGTCGTCGTGTTGTTCGATGTGTCGACGATCTCGACCGAAGCGACGCCATTGCCCGGCACATTTTCGGCGGTTGGCGTGACAGAGATCGTCTCGCTGGTCGTCTTGGTTATGCCCGAGACGCTTTCGCTGGGTGAGCCGTTGATCGGCCCTTGCGTGGCGATGTCCACCGCAGCCAGCGGCGTCGTGGTTTGGTTGCCGGCTTTATCGGTCGTCACGATGTCGAAGACGTGCGCGCCGTCGCTCAAGCCGGTCAGCGTCGCCGAATAGACGCCGCCCGCGCCAAGCGTCGCTGCTGTCGTCGTGTTGGTCGACGTGTCCAGGATCTCGACCGAGGCGACGCCATTGCCAGCAATGTTTTCTACCGACGGCGTGACGGAGATCGATCTCGCTGGTCGCGCGGGTCAAGCCGGATACGCTCTCGCTCGGCGAGCCGTTAACCGGCGCGTGCGTGGCGACGTCTAACTCGGCCAACGACGTCCTGGTTACGTTGCCAGCGCTATCGGTCGTGACAATCTGGAAGACGTGCGCGCCGTCGCTCAAACCCGTCAGCGTCGCCGAATAGACGCCGCCGGCGCCGAGGGTCGCCGCGGTCGTCGTGTTGGTCGAGGTATCGATGACTTCGACCGAAGCGACGGCGTTGCCGGTGACATCCTCGACCGTCGGCGCGACGGAGATGGTTTCCGTAGTCGTATGGGTCAGGCCGGCGACGCTCTCGCTCGGCGATCCGTTGACGGGCGCTTCGGTCGCGATCTCGACAACCGGTAGCGTAGTCGTTGTCGATCTGTCCGAGCTGTCGGTCGTTACCGTAGAGAAAACATTCTCGCCGTCGGCGAGTTTGGTTGCGGTAAAGCTCCAGGTCTGCGTGTCCGAATCGAAGGACGCAGCGCCAAGGTCCACATTGTTGTCGAAGACTTCGACGCTGGCGACAGTGCTGCCCTGAGCCGCGGTCGCGGTTTCGCTGATCGTCTCGGAGGTTTGATTGGTCAATCCGGGCGTCGAGATTGACGCGTTGACCGTCGGGTCGTCGCCGGAAACGACATCGATAGGCGTGAGCGTCGACGTCGTCGAATTGCCGGCGGCGTCGTCGGCGACGAGCGAAAACGTGTGGCCACCAGGCGAAAGATCGCTGGCGGTGTAGCCCCAGACCCCATTCGAAAGCGTCGCCGCGCCGAGCTCGGTCTGCCCATCGTACGCGAGCACCGAGACGATGGAATTGCCGGGAACATTTTCCGCTGTGGCCGTCGCGGTGAGGATGTCGCTCGTCTGGTTCGTAGTTCCCGAAACGCTCTCGCTGGCGTTCAAGGTCGGGTCTTGCGTGGCGATGTCGAGCGCGCTCAGCGGCGTCGTCGTCGAGTTGCCGGCGTTGTCGGTCGTGATGATCTCGAACGCGTGCGCGCCGTCGCTCAGCCCTGTCAGCGTCGCCGAATAGACGCCGCCGGCGCCCAGCGTCGCCGCCGTCCCCGTGTTCGTCGAAGTGTCGAGAATCTCGACCGAGGCGACGCCGTTACCGGGTACGTTTTCCACGGTCGGAGTGACGGAGATCGTCTCGCTGGTCTTGTTGGTGATGCCCGAGACGCTCTCGCTCGGCGAGCCGTTGGTGGGCGCTTGCGTCGCAATGTCGACGACGGGGAGCAGCGTCGTCGTCGTATTGTCCGCGCTATCGGTGGTCACGGTCGAGAAGTCGTGCGCGCCGTCGGCGAGGCCAGCAGCGGTAAAGCTCCAAGCCTGGGTGGCCGAATTGAAGGACGCGGCGCCGAGGTCTACGTTGTTGTCGAAGACTTCGACGCCGGTGATCGTATTGCCCGTGCTGGCCGTCGCGGTTTCGCTGACGGTCTCCGAAGTGTGGTTGGTCAAGCCGGGCGTCGAAATCTCAGCGTTAACCGTCGGTCCGGACCCGGAAACGACATTGACCGGCGCCAGCGTCTTGGTCGTTGAATTGCCGGCGGCGTCGGTAGCCTTGAGCGAGAAACTATGGTTGCCGAGTTGCAGATTGCTCGCGGTGTAACTCCACACGCCGTTCGAAAAGGTCGCGGCGCCGAGTTCGGTCTGCCCGTCGTAGGCGAGCACAGCGACGATGGAATTGCCCGGTACATTTTCCGCCGTAACGGTCGCGGATAGGACGTCGCTCGTCTGCGTCGTCGTCCCCGACACGCCCTCGCTGGCGTTCATTGTCGGCGCTTGCGTGGCGACGTCCACGGCGGCAAGCGCTGTCGTCGTCACATTGCCCGCATTGTCGGTCGTGACAATGTCAAACACATGGGCGCCGTCGACAAGACCGGTAATCGGCGCCGAATAGACACCGCCCGCGCCGAGCGCCGCCGAGGTTTCCGCGTTATTCGAAGTGTCGACGATCACGACCGAAGCGACGCCATTGCCAGAAACGCCTTCGACCGACGGCGTGACAGAGATCGTATCGCTGGTCTGATTGGTGATTCCCGAGACCGTTTGGCCGGGCGAGCCATTGACAGGCGCCGCCGTCGCAATGTCGACGACGGGAAGCGCCGTCGTCGCCTGGTTGGCGCCGCTATCGATGGTCACCGTCGAGAAGTCGTGCTCGCCGTCAGCGAGACCGGTCGCGGTGAAACTCCAGGTCTGCGAGTCCGAATTGAAGGACGCCGCGCCCAGGTCTTCGCCGTTGTCATAAACTTCGACGCCGACGATTGTATTGCCGGGAACGGCGGCGGCTGCGACTTCGCTGATGGTCTCCGAAGTTTGGTTGGTCAAGCCGGGGGTGGAGATCGACGCGCTCACAATTGGAGCATTGCCGGAAACGACATCGACGGGCGTGAGCGCCGTCGTCGTCGAATTGCCGGCGGAGTCGGTGGTGACAAGCGAGAAATCATGCTCGCCGGGGGTCAGGTTGTCGGCGTCGAAGGTCCAGGTGTCATCCGAATTGGTTGCCGCGCCGAGCTCGTTCAGCCCGTCGTAGACGATCACCGAGGCGATCGTGTTGTAGGCGGGGTTCTCCGCTACCGCAGTCGCGCTGATGACGTCGTCGGTCTGCGTCGTTTCTCCCGAAACGCTTTCGCTGGCGGTCACCGTCGGCGCCTGCGTAGCGATGATCACGTCAGATAGCGTGGTCGACGTCACATTGCCGGCAATGTCGATGGCTAGGACATAAAAGTTATGTCCGCCGTCGCTCAGGCCCGTCAAATTTGCGCTATACGCCCCATCGTCCCCGAGCGTCGCAAATCGAACCACGTCGTCGTCCAAGTCAATGATCTCGACCGCGTCGATGCCATCGCGCGGCACATTCTCGGCCGTGGCCACCCCGGAGATCACGTCCGTCGTTTGATTGGTCACGCCCGACAGGGATTGCGAGGCCGTGAGGCTCGGCGCTTGCGTGGCGAGCGCGAAATTGACTGACGCGACTTCTGTGAAGAAGTTGCCGCTTAACTCATTTACGACGATCGTCTGTGCTCCGTCCTCCAAACCCGGCGCTGTGAAACTCCAGAGGCCATTGTCATCAACGACCGTCGAGCCGATGCGATCGCCGTTCTCGGTAAAGATGAGAGATGCGCCCGCGTCGCCCGTTCCCGTCAACGTCGCGTCGTCGGTCACGCCGTCGGTTGCGCTGGCGCCTGTGTCGTTAGCGAGTTCGGCGCCAGTCCCCAGGGTGATCAGCGTGCCGCCGCGGCCGTCCGTGGAGAAATGGAAGTCGGCCTCATCGGACAGCCCGGAGAAGGCGAGGGTCGCCGTCTGGTCGCTGTTGAAAAAAACAGTCAGCGAGTTGCCATTGTACGTATAATCCGAGACGTCGTCGAAGTTGGCCAGGTCGATCGCGTCGCCCAGCGTGAAGTTGGCGATCGTCGCGGCGAAATCGTCAGGCCCTGTCCCGTTGGGATCAATCGACGTGGTATCGATCTTGATTGTCTCTTCGCCGGCGACCTGAAATCGCTCAGCACCTGATCGTTACCGAAGGAGATGGTCTGATCTATCCCGACCGCGCCGCCGAATTCAGCAAGCGCGTCCTGATCGAGGGCGATCTCGCCCGCGCCGCTTATCGGGCCTGCAAAATACGACGTGGGTTGCGTCGCGCCCACCTCCACGCCATCGGCGTCAATCAGCCCATTGTTGACGATCGGGCCTTCGACCGAGGCGTATATCGGATTACCGGCGACAAACTCGCCATCCGCCAATAGATAGCCGCCGGCGTCAATCGTAAGCTGCGCGGACGAAAGGTCCGCGCCGGTCACCGAGATCTGGCCGCCCCGGTCGATCGTCACCGCATTCGGGTCGGCGAAATTCTGCGCATAACCGGAATTGTAGCCGTAGTAGAGGTTGAGATCGCCATCGTCGGCGACCTCGAGCAGCGAACTCGCGAGGCTTGCGCCATTCGAAGTGAGCTGCGACGATTGGCCGGACAAATCGACGGTTGCGGCGAGCGTGGTGATCTTGGTGGCGCCGTCTCCGGAAATGGCGATCGTGCTGACGGGTCCGGGACCGTTTCCGAACGAGTCTGGGTCAACCACACTGTAAACGCCGCCGGTCAAAACCGAGCCGCCGACATGGTTGGCGTCGGAGGATATGTTGGTCAGCGCATTGATGATTTCCAGCGTGCCGCCGTTCCCCGCAGCGACCGTGCCATCGTTGGTGAAGGAAATATCGTGGATGTCGAGCGCGTTGGCGCCATTCGCGTTGATGACGCCGGACGTATCGTTGAGAAGGCTCAGAGCGCCATTGCTGAAAATCTCGCCCGCGCCTTCAATGGTTTCCTGATTGTCGAGTATCGAGCCGCTGGTGCTTGAATAAATACGGTTATAATGGACTGTACCCGCATCTGATAGGATGACGGCGCCCTCGCCGGTGAGCGTCGTGTCGCCGCTGACAACCAGGTCGGTATTGTCAGCGCCGGTGGCGTTGAGCTCAAGCTCGCCGTCGTTCTTGATCGTCCCTTTGACGTTCAATGCGCCGCCATCGGCGACTGTAACGACCGTGTCAGGAGTTATATCGATTGGCGCGCCCGAATTGGTTCCGTCGAATGTGACAGAGCCACCGGCCAATACATTTATGACGCCACCGTCCTCCGAAACGAAGTCGCCGCCGATAATCGTTGAGTTCTTGACATCGACGTGTGTATCCGCGCCGAAGGCGACGATCTGTCCCGAGTCGTTGCCGGCGAGATTGTTGACCGTCGCGTTGTCGATCAAAAGACCGCCGGTCCCCGAAGTCGAAATCAAGCAGACTGGCGTTGTTGACGGTGATGTCATGAACGTCCAGCGCATTGGCGCCGGTCGCGTCGATCACGTCGTCGTTGTCGAGCGTCAAACTGCCGTTGCTAAAAATTTCTCCAGCGCCCTCGATGGTCTCCTCGTTGTCGAGCGTCGAGCCGGAGGTATTGGAATAGATTCGATTGTAGTGAACTGTACCCGTATCGGACATAATGACGGCGCCGACGCCCTGCAGCGTCACGGCGCCGCCGACGACCAGGTCGGTGTTGTCGGCGCCTGTCGCGTTGAGCTGGATCTGGCCGTCGTTCTCTATCGTTCCCTTGATGTTTAGTGCGGCGCCGTCCGCGACAGCTACGACCGATCCGCTGGTGATATCGATCGGCGCATCTGGCGTGGTCCCATCGAAAGTGTCGCTATTTCCTGGCGTTGCATTGATGACGCCGCCATTCTCAGAGACAAGCTCGCCGCCGACGATCGTCGAGTTGTTGATGTTGACGCGCGTGCCGGCGCCATTGGCGATAATTCGTCCGAAATCGTTGCCGGCGAGATTGTTGATCGTTGCGTTATAGATGGATAGTCCGCCGGTCCCAGCCGTCAATTCCAGGAGATGGGCGTTATTGACAGCGATGTCGTGCACGGCGAACGCATTGGCGCCGGTCGCATCAACGATACCCGTCGCGCCGTTGTCGAGCGTGAGATTGCCGTTGCTGAATATCTCGCCCGCGCCCTCGATCGTCTGCTGATTGTCGAGCGTCGAATCAGGGTTGTTCGAATAGATGCGATTGTAGTGGATGCTTCCGGTATCCGACAGGACGACGTCTCCGGTCCCCTGCAGGGTGACGGCGCCGTCGACAGTCAGATCGGTGTTGTCGGCGCCGATGGCGTCGAGTTGAATCTGGCCATCGTTCTGAATCACGCCAACGATGTGAACCGCAGCGCCGTCGACAAGCGTAAGGGCCGAACCGCTCGTTATATCGACCGGAGCTGCCTCGTGAGTTCCGTCAAGCGTTTCGGTATTTCCGTCGGTTGCTTCGATGATCCCGCCGTTCTCGGCGATAAGCTTGCCGCCGACGATCGTCGAATTGTTGATGTAGACGTGCGTGCCGGCGCCGTTGGCGACAATTTGTCCGAGTCGTTGCCGGCGAGATTGCTGATCGTCGCATTGTAGATGGATAGCCCGCCGGTTCCCGCCGTCGATTCCAGGAGATGGGCGTTGTTGACAGTCATGTCGTGCACGGCGAGCGCATTGGCGCCGGTCGCGTCGACGACGCCGGTCGTGTCATTGTCCAGCGTCAAAGCGCCGTTGCTGAATATCTCGCCTGCGCCCTCGATCGTCTGCAGATTGTCGAGCGTCGAATTGGCGTTGTCGGAATAGATCCGATTGAAATGGATCGTTCCGGCGTCCGACAGGACGACATCTCCGGTCCCCTGCAGGGTCACGGCGCCGCCGACGATCAGATCGGTATTGTCGGCCCCGGTGGCGTCGAGTTGAATCTGGCCATCATTCTGAATCACGCCAACAATATTCGCCGTAGCGCCATCTACGATCGAAAACGCCGAACCGCTCGTTATGTCGACCGGCGCGCCCTCGTTCGTCCCATCGAGCGTGTCGGTGTTTCCGTCCGTTGCTTCGACGACGCCGCCATTCTCAGTGATGAGCTTACCACCGACAATTCTGGAATTGTTGATGTAGACGTGCGTACCGGCGCCATTGGCGACGATCTGCCCGGAGTCGTTGCCGGCGAGATTGTTGATCGTCGCATTGTAGATGGAAAGGCCGCCGGTTCCCGAGGTCAACTCCAGGAGATGGGCGTTGTTGACGGTCATATCATGCACGGCGAGCGCATTGGCGCCAGTCGCGTCGACGACGCCTGTCGCGTCATTGTCCAGCGTCAAAGCGCCGTTGCTGAATATCTCGCCTGCGCCCTCGATCGTCTGCTGATTGTCGAGCGTCGAATTGGAATTGTTGGAATAGATGCGATTGTAGTGGACCGCGCCTGCATCCGACAGGATAACGTCGCCCGCGCCCTTCAGCGTCACTGCACCGTCGATGATCAGATCGGTGTTGGTTGCGCCGGCGGCATTGAGCTCAAGCTGCCCGTCGTTCTGGATTGTGCCTTCCAGCGCGAGATTGGCGCCGTTTTCGATTGCGACAACGCTCGCCGCCGATATCTCCACGGCGTCGCTTTGGCCATCGAGTACGCTGCCCGTCGAGGCCGAGTCGATTTAACTCCCACTCACCGACGACAGCGTTCCGCCGATAATGTGGACGCCATTCTCGATCAAGACATTGCCGCCCGCGGCCGCAATTTTCCCGGTATCGGCGGCGCCCGCGTCGGTATTGTCGATCGTCTCGGAAACGAACTCTAGGCCGCCTGTTCCCGCGGTCAATTCGAGCAAGCCGAGATTTTCGACGGTGATATTGTTGATGTCGAGCGCATTGTTTCCTGTAGCGTCGACGACGCCCGTCGTGTCGTTGACCAGCGTCAAATCACCATTGCTGAAGAGTTGTCCCGCGCCGTTGATTGTCTCTTGATTGTCGAGGGTGGAGTTGGGGGCGTTGGAATAGATCCGGTTTGCTGCGCTGTCCGTTAGCGTGAATGTTCCCGCACCGGAAAGCGTCACCTGCCCGTTGACGATGAAGTTTGTCTGGTCGCCCGTCGATGCGAGCGTGATGACGTCGTCGTTGATGATATTGCCGTAGACGTTGACAGTCTCGCCGTCCAAGATGTTCGGCGCATGACCACCGGCGGGATTGGCGGGAATAAAGATCGTAGCGCCCGCGCCGGGAACGCCGGCCGGACTCCAATTGCCACCGTTGTTCCAATCGTTGCTGACAGCTCCGGTCCAGGTCGCGACATTCAATACGAGTTGCGTTCCTGTCCCGCTATCGGGGCTCAGCGTCAACTCGCCATTCGTCAGCGGCGTTGCTTGTTTGAACTGTAGGGTGAACGACGAGGTCCCCTCGTCTACGGTCACGTCGTAGACATCGGTCGTCCCGACTTCGGCAACGGAATAGCTCGACGCGGCGCTATTATATCGAAGCCCGGCGAGATCGATCGTGTCCAGCGCGGTGAAGCCGTCGATCGCGCCAACCAGCGACGCGCCGCCCTCGATGGCGAGTTCTCCTCCGGCGGGATTGAAGGAAATGGCGTCGCCTGCCGGTATCGCTCCGGCGAGCTGCAGCAGGCCTCCGGCGGAAATCGTCAGATCCTCGCCGTTCGCCGTCTGCGAAATCGCGATCGTCGAGCCGTTCATCTTGACGGAGGCGAAATCGACCAGGGTTGTCGAGCCAGTCGATGTCGTCAGCGTCGAATCCGCGTAGGTTTTGACGATGACGTCCCCAGCGGAGTCGATCGAGAAGGCGACTTGATTGGCGTTGAGCGGAACAACGAAAGTGTCCAACCCGCCGCCGCCGCCGATCGTGTAGGTCCCTTGCGCCCAGGTGAAGGTGTCGTCGAAGGGAGAGCCGTCATAGAGCCCGCCGCCGCTGAGCGTGACAGTATACGGATAGGGGTCTGTGTCGAAGATAAACCCTTCGATCTGCTGCCCGCCATTGGGATCGGCGACTTCGTAGTCGAGTTCGACGCGGGTGGACGCTCCGGCGGTATTACCCTGCATCGAGTTGAGACGCAGGAAGGAGCTGATGCCGGGGACGACGAAATCGGCGCCGATCTGACCTCCGGTCTCGTTGAGAAGTTCGAGGTGAACCTTGCCTGCATCCGTGTAGGCCAGCACCGTGTAGTCCATCGCCCCGGTGTTGGGGTCATAGACGCTCGCGGCGGCGAAGTGATCGCTTGCCGAGGAGAGATTGAAGGTCGCGGTGGCCGTCGAGTCGCTGTTGAGGAACGACTGAATGACCGCCTGTCCGTTCTCAACGCCTTCGATGAGGCGGATCGTATTGTTGCCGTAAGCCAGCGACCGGGAATAGACGCCGCTGAACGAGGTGTAGTTCGGCAGGGCGATGAACAGCGTCGGCGCGCCCAGAGCGCCGGTGCTCGTGTTGAAGGTGCCGGCGACGAGACCAGTGCCGAGCGCGCCGCCGACTTCGAGATAGCGGTAGCCGTAGCCGGCATACGCATCGTTGAAGCTGTCGTAGCCGACGTAATAGGGTGTTCCGTCCGGCAGGCCGCTGGCGATCAGCACCGGCGCGGAGTTGGTCGCTACGCCGCTCGCGTTGAACGCTTGCATGTAGAGGTTTTCGGTCCCGCTCGTGTCCTGCGTCATGTAGGCGAAGACAAGCGAGTTCGACGTGTCGTTGCTGAAAGTCCAACTGAGCGGATTGGCGATCGGTGAAATCATCGTGACCGGCGAGCCGGTAATCGTCACCAAATTCGACGAGGCTTGCGAGGAGGGATAGCTGACTGTGAACGGTTCGAAATTGACGGCGTAGTCGCCGGCCGTCGCAGAGGCTGACCAGTAGACGATACCGCCAGTTCCGCTGCTCGAGCTGGAGGAAAAGATCGTCGCCGCAGCCAAGTTGCCGGCGCTGAGATCGCCGCCGACGAAGGGATCGACGAGATCATTGTCGGTTGCGATCGTGATTTCCGGCTGGATGTCGCCCAACCAGTCCTGTGTCGCGAGCACAAGGGTGTAGTTGTCCGGAGCGCCGGCAACGTAGGAAGCCGCCGGCGTTTCGGTCTCCACCCAGATGGGCGTGCCGCCGTCGGTTGCATTTGAAAGGCCGTAGTCTTCGCCGTCGACCGTTCCGTTCGAAGTGTTGAAGAACGAACCCAGGGTTGACCAGAGGTTGAACGGCGATTGCGCCGCGCCATTGGTAAAACTGATCGCCGTGCCCGTCCCGCCTGCATAGCTGGACAGTGTCAAATTTCCGGAGATCGTCTGCGGCGAGGAGGCGATGTCGAGCGTGATGCTCGAGGCGCCTTCGTTGATGACGAGCGTTCCGCCGCCGTAGACGCCGCTCGGCGTGAAGGTGTAGCTCGACGCGCCGCTGTCGAAGTCGAGACCCTGAACATCGATCGAATCGCCGGCGTTGAAATTCGATATCGGCGCCGAAAAGCCGGTCGCCTCGATCTCCAGGGAAGTGTCCCAGCCTGCGAACCCCACATGCAGAGTTGAAGCGACGGACGCCACCGCGAGATCGAGCGGCGATTGCGTGCCGACGAAGAGATAGCCCGAACCGGTCAGGATTCCCGTTCCAGCGACACCGGTCGGGCCCTCAATCGTCAGCGTACCCGCGCCGGCGAATTCGTTCGAATAGATCTGGCCGTTGTCGATCACGTCGGCTTCGACGACGCCTTCGCCCCAGAAATTGGCGGTCTCGGTGCTGGAGTCGGGATCGACGGTCAGGTAGCCCAGCGCCGCGCCGCCGACGTCGCCGTCTTCGAGCGTGCTGTCGGAATCGACCTTAAGCACGCCGCCCTGCAATCCGAGATAGACGCCGCTGATGTCGAGCGCTCCACCGGAGCTCACCGTGACCGCGCCGGTCCCATTGATGATGAGATCATCGGCGGTCAGCTTGGAGCCTGCGCCGGTGACGAGGGCGGTCGAAGTCGGCTGGCCAGCGTTGTTGTTGCCGATGTTGCTGTTGCCGCCGACGACGGCCGTGCCGCCGCTCTCGACCGTGAGGCTGCCGTGGCTGCCGTCGGGGCCGTTATACTGTCCGCCGATAAAAAATCCGTTGGTGGCGAGGACTTCGCCGTCGTTGCTGATCGTCAACGAGCCTGTCGTCGACCCCGCGTTACCGATGTCGATCTCGCCGTTCTCGGCGTTCCATTCCGATCCGGCGCCCGTCACTGTCACGGCGCCGGTCGCGCCCTCAATCTCGTCGTCGGGCGAGCCGGTCGATCCGGCGCCAATCTCCTCATACTGGCCGGTCGTCGTGACGACGCCGCCGCTTTCGATGTAGGTAGTTCCCGAGCCGCTGGCGACCTCGTCCTGATCCCAACTGACGCCGGTGTCCAGATAAACGGCGTTCAGCGTGGCGTCGTCTTCGACGTAGAGCGCCCCCGTCCCGTTGTTGCCGATAGCGAGGGTTCCGCTGCTGGTCCACGACGATCCAGATCCGGTGAGGGTCAGCGTCCCTGTTCCGCCCTGCAGGGCTCCGACCTCGTCGTAACCGCCGGTCGTCTTGACGCTGCCGCCGCCCTGAATCGTCACCGATCCGGTGTAGTCCGGCGTCTGATCGCTGTAGTTCGTGCCGATGTTGATATAGGCCGCGCTCAGCGAGCCGCCGGCGTTGACGAACATCTCGCCTGTTCCGAATCCGTCTTGGCCGACGGAAATCTCGCTGCTGTCCGTCCATGCCGCGTCCACATCGACAACGGCCGGCGATTGACCTACTCCGCCGCCAATGAGCACGTCGTTGGCGATTGTGGTCGTCAACGTGGCGGTTACGGTGACCGTGATTGCATTGTAGATGTTCAGGAACAGGGCCGAGCCGCTGCCGAAAAGCGACGTCGACGTGTTAATAAAGGTGGCGTCGGAGGACGTCGGCGTTCCCGTCGGGCTCCAACTCGATGCGGCGCCGAAATTGCCGGTGGCGACGTTCCAAACGTAGTTGGTCATGTTGCCCTGCTGTTCAAATAATCGGAGGTGACGCGGCACAGCCGAAAAGCTTGCCGGCGCCTCTTGTCCGCTTCTGATGGTCTTGGATCGAGCCGCTCGCCCAAACAAATGCGATTGGCTTCGCCGTCCGGTTGCCTCAGCGCGCCGGAAAACAGCGCTTCGAGGTTTATTTGCTGGCCGGTGACCTCGTTACTGTCGATATTGCCAGAGACGTTGACGGTGTCGCAGGCGAAAATTTCGGGTGCGCGGGCGCCGACGAAGTCGGCCGCATTGATCTTCGCTGCGCCGGGGACGGCCATCGAGCAAAACGTGTCGTCATCGCTCCCATTGTTTTTGACAGCCCCTGTCCAGGTCGAAACCATGGAAATGCCCCTTTTGGGATCGGCAATAAATCAACCTGTCCCGCCAAAGCGGACGAACGTTCCCAAAGGCTCGCTCGCGGCTGCCGTTAAGTATCAGGTGGCAGGGCGCCAAGAAAGAGGGCGTGGTTAACAATAATGCAATCCGTTGCTTATCGGCGCGCATTATCGCCGAGCCGTGGCAAAACCGCTGCAGCGTTAGAGGGAAAGTTTTCGCCGGACTGCCCGGGCGAGCCGCTATCTACTTGCCGGGGCCTCTCGTAGCTGCGCCGTCGGAAGATCCGGCGACCGTCTCGAGGTCCGGAAATATGGGCGTCAGCGCCTCGGCGCCGGCGCGCAAAACATAATCGATCTGTCAATTTTGCAGGCGTTTCGCCTAAATGCTGAGCGTAGCGACGACCTGGTGGCTGCGTAATTCCACGAATCCGGCGACCCGCCCGGCACGGCGCTTGCCCGAAAGATGCGCTCGGGGCGCGCGCACGCGTCCCTCGATCGGGAGAGCTAAATGCATAATCGGGGTATTTCTCGTCGCGTATTATTGCAGACCGCCGGCGCTGGGGCTGCCGTGGCGGCGTTTGGCTTGGGCGCGCCGCGCCGCGCATTCGCCGCCGACCTGACGGTCGGCATTGTCTACGTGGGCGCGCGTGACGATTTCGGCTGGAACCAGGCGCACGCGGTCGCCGCAGCGGCGCTGAAGCAGGTGCCGGGCGTCAAGGTGATCGAGGAAGAGAACGTCCCCGAGACCGATGCTGTGGCCAAGACCATGGAATCGATGATTAACCTGGACGGCGCGGGCCTGATCCTCGCCACCTCGTTCGGCTATTACACGCCCTTCGTGGTCGACACGGCTAAGAAATATTCGGACGTTCAGTTCCGGCATGCCGCGCCGCTTTGGAACAAGGACAAGGATCCAAAAAACGCCGGCTCGTATTTCGGCTACCTCAACCAGGCGCACTATGTCGACGGCGTCGCGGCGGGTCTCTCGACCAAGACCGGCAAGATCGGCTTCGTCGCCGCCAAGCCGATCGCCAGCGTGCTCTCCAACATCAACAGCGTGCTGCTCGGCGCGCGCTCGGTCAATCCGAAAGCCGTGGTGCAGGTCATCTTCACCGGCGACTGGTCGCTGCCGGTTCGCGAGGCCGAGGCCGCCAACGCACTGGCGGACGCCGGTTGCGACGTCATCACCTGTCATGTCGACGGTCCGAAGGTCGTGATCGAGACCGCCGAGAAGCGCGGCGTGATGAGCTGCGGCCACAACGCCTCGCAGGCCCCGCTGGCGCCGAAGGGCTTCATCACCGGCGCGGAATACAAATGGGAGACGATCTACAAGGGCTATGCGGCCGATCTCGCCGCCGGCAAGACGCTGTCGAACTTCACGGCCGGCGGCTATGAGGTCGATTTCGTTCGCAACACGCCTTATGGCAAGGGCGCGACGCCGGAGGCGATCAAAGCCGCGGACGCCGCCATTGCCGGGCTCAAGGCGAAGAAGCCGATCTATGTCGGGCCGTTGAAGGACAACAAGACCGGCAAGGTCGTGATCGACAAGACCTACGGCAATCTCGATCCCTACCTCGACCAGATGGACTATTTGCTGGAAGGCGTGATCGGCTCGGCTGGCTGACAGACTGGCGCCTCGTTTGCAGCGCGCTCTGAGGGGGCGCGCTGCGCCCAAACAGCATCGGGACACCTGCATGACTGATAGCGCGGCCGATCGCGGCTCCGCACCTTTGGCGCCGAGCGCGGTGGCGTCCGGCGGCGATGCGCTGAACCGCATGCGCGCGGGGGCGGAGTATGTCGTCATTCCCCTGATCGCGCTGGCGGTCGCGTCGCTGGCGTTTGCGGCGTTCCTGCTCGCGATCGGCAAATCGCCGGTGGATTTCATCTCGCTTGTCTGGCGCGGCGGCTTTGGCACCGCGTTCTCGATCCAGAACACGCTGCAACGCGCCTCGCCGCTGATCCTATCGGCGCTGTGCGTGGCGATACCCGCGCGCATCGGTCTGATCATCATCGGCGGTGAGGGCGCGCTGGTGATCGGCGGCTTCGTCGCCGCGGTCGTCGCTCTGCCGATGGTTCCCGGCGTACCGGCGTTCATCGTGTTGCCAGTGATGTTTGTCTGCGCCGCGTTCGCCGGAGCGGTCTGGATCGCCATCGCCGGCTGGCTACGCTACGCGCGTGGTGTCAACGAAACGATCTCGTCGCTGCTGCTGACCTACATCGGCATAGCGATCATGAACTTCTTCGTCGAAGGCGCGCTGCGCGACATGTCGAACCCGAACAAGCCTTCGACTCGCCCGCTTGGCCACGACTATATGGTTGGCAAGATTCCCGGCACCGACGTGCATTGGGGTCTCGCCGTCGGTGTGCTGCTCGCCATCGCGCTGCAAGTCCTGATGTCGCGCACCACCTTCGGCTTCGCGGCGCGCGTAACGGGCGGCAACTATCGCGCCGCGCTCGCACAAGGCTTGCCGGTCGGACGGATCATCATCGCCTGCTGCATGCTCGCCGGCGCCTGCGCCGGCATCGCCGGCTTTTTCGAAGTCGCGGCCATTCAGGGCGACGCCAACGCCTCGTTGGTCGCGGGCTACGGCTTCACCGGCATCCTGGTGTCGTTCCTGGCGCGACACAACCCGGTCGCGATCGTGCCGGTCTCGGTGATGTTCGGCGGCATCGTCGCGGCGGGCGGCATCATCCAGCGGCGCATGGGGCTGCCCGATGCGACCGTGCTTGTGCTCCAGGGCTTGATCTTCATCGTGCTGCTGATCTCGGAGACGCTGTACGGCCGCTTCGATATCTTCAAGCCCGACGCGAAGGAGCGCACATGAGCGACAGTCTCCTCATTGTCCTGACCGCGATGCTCGGCGGGGCGATCCGTGTTTCGACGCCGTTCATGTTTGTTGCGCTCGGCGAATGCCTCACCGAGAAGTCGGGCCGCGTCAATCTCGGCCTTGAGGGGACCTTGGTGTTCGGCGCCATGGTCGCGTATGCGCTGTCCTATCATACAGGCTCGCCGTGGATCGGCGTGCTGGCGGCGGGCTGCGCCGGCTCTTTGCTCGGGGCCATGCACGGAGCGATCTGCCGACTGCCCCGCGTCAACGATGTCGCGGTCGGCATTGCGATGATGTTGTTTGGCACGGGTATCGCGTTCTTTTTCGGCAAGCCCTACATCCAACCGCAAGCGCCGCGCTTGCCGTCCATCCCCTTCGGCGCCTATCTCGACAACGTCAATCTGCGCTCCGCGCTCGATATCAATCCGCTGTTCTTCGTCGGGATCGCGCTCTCTCTCGTGCTGGCGTGGGTATTCGCCAACACGCGCATCGGCTTGATTGTGAGGACCGTCGGCGATAGCGCGGCGGCCGCCAAGGCGATGGGGTTCTCCGTCGATTTCGTGCGCTTCGCTGCGACTACGGTGGGCGGCTTTCTGGCCGGCATTGGCGGCGCGTTCCTGTCGCTGTCCTATCCCGGCTCCTGGAATCAGGGGTTGTCCTCCGGTCAAGGCCTGATGGCTGTCGCGCTGGTCATTTTCGCGCGCTGGTCGCCGCTGCGCTGTGTGCTCGCCGCATTGTTGTTTGGCGCGGCCGGCGCGCTCGGGCCATCGCTGCAATCGGTCGGCGTCACGCAGGGTTACTATTTCTTCAACGCCGCCCCTTACATCCTCACGCTCGGCATCATGATCGCCACTTCGAGCGCCACGCGCTCGGCCAAGGACATGCCGGGCGAGCTCGCCATCGCCAAATAGGAGCGGGCCTGATGAACGGTCTCGGAGGCCTCAACAAATCGCCGAGCGGCGTGGTCGTTGGCGTCGTGCAACTGCAACTGCCCAATGTCGTAACGAAGGCGGACCTTCAACGGCAGACCGCACGTATCGTTGAGATGGTTGGCAAGGCGCGACGCAACATGGGCGGCATGGACCTCGTCGTGTTTCCCGAATATTCGCTGCACGGCCTGTCGATGGACATGAACCCGGAGATCATGTGCGCGCTCGACGGGCCGGAGGTCGCCGCCTTCAAGGCCGCCTGCGCGGAGCACAAGATCTGGGGCTGCTTCTCAATCATGGAGCGCAATCCCGACGGTAATCCCTTCAATTCCGGCCTGATCATCGACGATCGCGGCGAGCTGAAACTTTACTACCGCAAGATGCACCCCTGGACGCCGGTCGAGCCCTGGGCGCCCGGCGACATCGGCATTCCCGTCTGCGACGGGCCGAAGGGCGCGAAAATCGCCCTCATCATCTGCCACGACGGCATGTTCCCGGAAATGGCGAGGGAATGCGCTTACAAGGGCGCGGAAATCATGATCCGCACCGCCGGCTATACCGCGCCGATCCGCGAAGTCCTGGCGCTTCACCAACCAAGCCAACGCCTTCCAGAACTTGATGGCGACCGTCAATGTCTGTATGTGCGGCAGCGACGGCTCGTTCGACTCGATGGGGGAGGGCATGATCGTCAATTTCGATGGCGCGATCGTGGCCCAGGGTGTCACCGGCCGCGTCGACGAAATCATCACCGCTGAGCTGCGCCCCGACCTCATAAGAGAAGCGCGCAAATATTGGGCGGTCGAGAACAATATCTATCAGCTCGGCCATCGCGGCTTCGTCGCGGTGAAGGGCGGCGCACAGGATTGCCCCTATACATTCATGCAGGACCTCGTCGCCGGCCGCTATCGGCTGCCCTGGGAGGATGAGGTGGTGCACAAGGATGGCGCCGCCTACGGTTTTCCCGCGCCGACGCGCGTCTACGGCGAGAAACTCAAACTGGCGGCGGAGTGACCATGCCGACGATCGAAGCAAACCCCTATCCGTGGCCCTATAATGGCGATCTCAAGCCGGACAACACCGCGCTGATCATCATCGATATGCAGACCGATTTCTGCGGCAAAGGCGGCTATGTCGACTCGATGGGCTACGATCTCTCGCTGACCCAGGCGCCGATCGAGCCAATCAAGTCGCTGCTCGCGGCGGCGCGCGAGAAGGGCTATCACGTCATCCACACGCGCGAGGGGCATCGGCCCGATCTCTCCGATCTGCCTGACAACAAGCGCTGGCGCTCGCGACGCATCGGCGCCGGCATCGGCGATCCCGGCCCGTGCGGCAAGATCCTGGTGCGCGGCGAGCCGGGTTGGAACATCATCGAGGAGCTGGCGCCGCTGGCTTCCGAGGCGATCATCGACAAGCCCGGCAAAGGATCGTTCTGCGCGACTGATCTCGAACTGATTTTGCGCACGCGTGGGATCACCAATCTGATGCTGACCGGCATTACCACCGACGTCTGCGTGCATACGACGATGCGCGAGGCCAACGATCGCGGCTTCGAATGCCTGATCATCAGCGACGCATGCGCCGCGACCGATCCCGGCAATCATGCCGCCGCGCTGAAAATGGTGACGATGCAGGGCGGCGTGTTCGGCGCCGTCGCCTCGTCAGCGGAAGTGCTCGCGGTCCTGCCGTGACGCGACGCGCCTTCGTGCACCGCATCCCCGCGAATGCGCCGGACGACGTCGACGGCTTCGCGGCGCGCGTCGCCGAGGGCGCGATCAAGCCGCGAGACGTGGTCGCAATCCTTGGCAAAACCGAAGGCAACGGAAACGTCAACGACTTCTCGCGCGGGCTCGCGACGCGCGCTCTGTCGGATGCGTTGGCCCGCGCCGGGGCTGATCCATCGCGGGTTTGTTTGGTCATGTCAGGCGGCACGGAGGGCGGCCTGACGCCGCATTTTCTCGTGTTCGAAACGCGCGTCGTTGACGAGCCCTCGGAAGCCGGCGCACTGGCGGTGGGCTGCGCGCGCAGCGCGCGGCTGCCTTATGAGCATCTGGGACGCCTCGCGCAGGTTGACGCGGTCGCCGCAGGGGTGCGCGCGGCGATGCGCGACGCGGGTCTTGAACGCCCCGAAGACGTGCATTTCGTCCAGATCAAATGCCCTCTGCTGACAGCCGATCGCGTTGCCGCGACCGAAGCGCGCGGGCTCACCACGGCGACGCGCGATACGCTGAAGTCGATGAGCCTTTCGCGCGCGGCGTCGGCGCTGGGCGTCGGCGTAGCGCTTGGAGAGATCGACCGCGAACGGTTGACAGACGCGGACGTCGGGCGTGATTTTTCCCTCTTCTCGGCGCGCGCCTCGGCTTCCGCGGGCGTCGAGCTGGAGGATCACGAAATCGTCGTGCTCGGCGCCGCGTCTGGAGGCTGGGCAGGCCCGCTGCACATCGACCACGCCGTCATGGCCGACGGGCTCGATGTCGAGCCCGTGCGGGCGACGCTTGCTCGGCTGGGTTTGTCTGCGCCGGGGCAACTTGTCGCCGCGGCAGGCGGCGCGCGTCGTCGCGCTGCTCGCCAAAGCCGAGGCCGGCGCCAGCGGCACTTTGCGAGGCCGGCGGCACACGATGCTCAACGACAGCGACATTTCCTCCACACGCCACGCCCGCGCCTTCGTCGCCGGCGCGTTGGGCGCGTTGATCGGCCACGCCGAGATCTTTGTCTCCGGCGGCGCCGAACATCAGGGACCCGATGGCGGCGGACCCGTCGCTCTCATAGTTGAGGCCGCGCGCATGACCGACGCCCTTCCGCTCGCCAAAACCTCGACGCCGCCCGGCCGCGGCCCGTCGCTCGAAACCATGGGCATGAGCAAGTCGTTCGGCCGCTTTCAGGCGCTCGGCGATGTGTCAATCAAAGTTCCCGCCGGCACCTTCCACGCGCTGCTTGGCGAGAACGGCGCCGGCAAATCGACGCTCGTCAAATGCGTGATGGGTTTCTATTCGCCCGACAAGGGCCAGCTTCTGCTCGACGGGCAGGAAGTCAAACTCGCCAATCCGCGCGATGCGCAGACGCATGGCGTCGGCATGGTCTACCAGCATTTCACGCTCGTGCCCTCGCTGACCGCTGAGGAGAACCTGGTCGTAAGCCGCGCCGACGCGCCCGGTGTGATCAACTGGCGAAAGGAACGCGGGCGGCTCGAAGCGTTCCTCTCGCGCATGCCTTTCCGCGTTCCGCTCGACCGGCCGGTCGCCTCGCTCGCGGCCGGCGAGAAACAGAAGCTCGAAATCCTTAAGCTGCTTTATCTCGATCAGCGCTTCCTGATCCTCGATGAGCCGACCTCAGTGCTCACCCCGGCCGAAGCCGACGAAATCCTCGGCTTGCTAAAGGGCATGGCGCATCGCGGCGAGATCACCGCGCTGATGATCACCCACAAGTTCCGCGAAGTGGAGGCGTTCTGTGACGACGTCAGCATCCTGCGGCGCGGGCGGAAAGTTGGCGGCGGCAAGGTCGGCGAATTGTCGACCCGCGACATGGCGGCGATGATGATTGGCGACGCGGTCGTCCGCTCGAGCGCGGCCCGCGTCGAGCGCCCGCGCGGCGAGAAACAGCTGGAGATCGCCGGGCTGCATGTCGAAAACGACGAGGGCCGCGAGGCGGTGGCGGGCTTCGATCTCGTCGTCAGGGCAGGGGAGATCGTCGGGATCGCGGGGGTCTCCGGCAACGGCCAAAGCCAGTTGGTCGAGGCCTTGACCGGACAGCGTCCCATCAAGGCGGGACAAGTGCTCGTGCGCGACCAGAATTTCGAACCGAAGCGCGACCATTTCGACAAGTTCAAAGTGTTCGGCCTGCCCGAGGAGCCGCTGAAGAACGCGACCGCGCCAACCATGTCGGTGGCCGAGAACATGGCGTTCCGCAGTTTCGACAAGCCGCCGATCGCCTCGCTCGGCTGGTGGTTGTCACCGGGGCCGATGCGCGCCATCGCGCGCGACCTGATTGCGCGCTACAACGTCAAGACGGTATCGCCGGACGCGCCGATCCGCGATCTCTCCGGCGGAAACGTGCAGCGCGCGGTGCTCGCGCGCGAACTCTCCACCGACGTCGATGTGCTGATTGTCGCCAACCCTTGCTTCGGCCTGGATTTTGTTTCCGTCGCCGACATTCGCGCCCAGATCGTCGAACAGCGCAATCGCGGCGCGGCGGTGCTGCTCGTCTCCGAGGATCTCGACGAGGTGTCTGGAGCTTTCCGACCGCATCGCCGTCATGTCTGAGGGCCGCGTCGCCTATCTGACCGAGGGCGCGGGCGCGGACCGCGCAACGATCGGGAGCCACATGGCCGGGCATTAAGCCGCCCCCAGGTATCGCGTCCATTCGGGGCAATTTTGCCTTGCCGCACGTCCAGCCGCCGCCGCATATTGCCCAAATCTTTGGCATGGCGACGGATGGCACACGCAATTCCCGAATCCTGGCACGACTTTTTCAACCTCGTAGGCTGCGCAGCTGCAACGTTGGTTGGGCTCATGTTTGTCGCCGCCTCCGTAGGCGCCGGCGTCTTCACGGAAGAGCGTCAAGTTGGTCTCCGGACTTTCCTCTCGCCAACCGTCGTCGCCTTTAGCGTCGTTCTCGCTACCTGCATCGTCGGCGTACTTCCGTCGCCGAACCAGATCGTTCCCGCCGTTCTCCTCAGCGCTATTGGATTGCTAGGCATCGCTTATTCAGCGCACATCTGGCGGCGGATGATTCAAAACGGCTTACCGCCAAGATCGATCAGGAAGATCGACTGTGGTATGTATTTGCGCGGATTCTCGCCTACATTGTTTTGACGGGTTCGGGCTTCGCCTTCGCTGTTGGCAGCAAGTCCGCCGCCTCAGTTCTCACCATCGGCGTCTGCCTCCTCCTCATCGCAGGGATCCGCAACGCCTGGGACATGACGACCTGGGTCGTCCTGAGACGTCAAAGCTGAGCGATAGATCGCGCGCGCAACTAATTCGAACTCATATGCGAGGACGACGGGGTGCACCTTCCAGCAATCGATCCTCTCGTGGCGGTCGGCGTCGTCGTCGCTACCGCCCTGACTGACGCTTGCTATGTCATGTTCACATCGGCGGTCGCGGCGCGGCGCCGGTGGCCCGCGGCGTCGTGGAGCAGCGTTTGGTATCTGCTCTCCTCCTTTGCGGTGATCAGCTACACGAACAACTGGGTGTACGTGTGTTTCGCCGCTGCCGGCTCGTGGATCGGAGCGTTCGCGTCCATCAGCTTGATGCATAGACCGGCGCCCAAGGCCTAGGAGCGCTTCGAAACGGAGACGGAAGTCGAGCAGGCCAGCGCACTCCTGTCCACGCAAGCCAATTCGCAGGAGCGCGCTGATCGCGCCGTTTATCTTCCGAACAATGGGCCTACCCTTGATTGATAAAGGGGTAAAGCCAAGCGTAGAGCAAGAATTGTTGATTGTTTTCGGCCTCGATACCTTCATCGTCAGAACGCCGAGACGGACACGACCTGGGAGCGTGCTCACGGATAATGCCGATTAAATAGCTTCCTCGTACGGCCTCCAGGTCAATACGCGGGATGTTTCCAACCAACCATCCCGACAATCTGCCAGACTAGTTCTGATCGGTTGGAATACCAGACTTATTCGATCACTTCGGTATTCACTCACCCACTTCATAGAGCGAAGCCGATCACAATTTACATTACAAATAAAAATCGCGCATCCTGAGTTTTCGTTTGACTTGCTAGCGCACAAGCCTGAATGTTTGTGGACATCAAGCATGCTTCGATAGGTCTTTGTCGTTGAGGCAATTTAGGTCGTGCGCTGCGTAATCAAGCTGAGTGCGGCTGGGTCAGTCTTGGATCGTTGAAAGACTGTAAAACGATTTAAGTCTCGTTTCTTCACGTGGGTTAGCCCCTCGTGCATTCTCGCGATAAGGGAGATCGTAGTGGACCACGCTCTCAGCGCAGCACTCGGGTCTTGCAACTGTTGTTTCATCGTACCTCCCCATATTCTCTCAAAGCTGTCGACAAGCGGGGATCGCGAGCTGGCCTCGGCGGCGGCGCGGACGGTGCAAATCACCAACAGTTTGCAGGCGTTTCGCGGGCAGTTGAGCACGGGCGCGCCGTCGTCGACGGTCCCCATCCGGCCTGGACTTCGGCGGCAAGCCTTCAATTGCAACGGCACAGATGATATTCCCGGAGATCTGTCCCGTTCGGAAACGGACCCCCCAGTTGCGGACGCCGCGATAAACCAGGCGTTCGACAACGCGGGCACGAGTTGGAATTTCTACAAACAGATCTTCGGACGTGAATCGGTGGACGGCCATGGCCGCTCGTTGGTTTCTTCGGTCCATTTCAGCCAGAATTACGACAATGCGTTCTGGAACGGGCAGGAGATGGTTTACGGAGACGGTGATGGTCAGATATTCCAGAACTTTACAAACTCGCTGGATGTGATCGCGCATGAACTGACCCATGGCGTAACCCAATTCACTGCGCAGCTCTCCTACCACGATCAATCCGGAGCTCTCAACGAATCCATGTCGGATTGTTTTGGCTCGATGGTCAAACAATGGGCGAAGGGGCAGACCGTAGACCAGGCCGACTGGTTGATTGGGGCCGACATTCGCGCACCTGGCTTCCAGGGCCGCGCATTGCGAGACATGGCCAACCCGGGAACCGCTTATGACGATCCGCGCTTAGGTCAGGATCCGCAGCCAGGGCACATGGACGGCTACGTCGAGACCCAAGACGACAACGGCGGCGTGCACATCAACTCCGGGATTCCAAACCGGGCGTTCGTGCTTGCCGCAAAGGCGATTGGCGGACGTTCCTGGGAGGTGATCGGAAAGATCTGGTACGTGACGCTTACCGAGCGTCTCACCGCCAGCGCCGACTTTGCGAAATGCGCTCAGGAGACCGTCTCCGTCGCTCGGGATCTGTTCCCCTCCGACCTGACAATTGCCGCGCGCGTGGCGCAAGCCTGGACCGAAGTAGGCGTTCTCTCTTCGGAAAATGCCGCGGCCGCCAATATTGCCACCCTCGCGCCGTCTATGCGTGGCGCTGCGGCAGCAGGGTTGGTCGACGCGCCGGCGATGACGCTGATAGCCCAGAACCGAAAACGTCAAGGCGCTGACAAGCATGCGAAGTCGTCTTCATTGCGCAGATAGGCGCGCTCTCGATCCTGAAAGGGCGGCATGAGACTTGTGGTTCAACGCTCTGGTGGTTTTGCGGGGCTCAGCCGGCGCGGCGAGCTAAGCGATCAGGAATTATCGAGCGAACAGCGGGCGGCATTGGCGCGGGTCATCGAGAGCCCGGAAAATAACGCGAACGCAAAACAAGGCGAGCAACCGGAGGTGGGACGCGCGGTCGGCGCGGATGAGTTCATGTACCGGCTTGATATTGAGGACGACAGCGGCAAGCGATCAATCACGCTGCCGGAGTCAAAAATGCCTGCGGAATTGAAGAGCATTGTTCGATGAGATCGGGACCACGAGACGTCGGTTCCAATTCCTGAGCTTTCATGCGTTCAACTGAGACGGAGGACTAACATGGCTGACATTCTGGAACCAGCATTTTCCATCCCGAAGGGCTTCCGTATTCATCAGGTTGTTCCGAGGGGCGTGGGCGTCGCTGAAGCGCTCGCGGCTCCGGCCGCGGCGCCAGCTCTCGGACCGCTTGCAGCTTTCGTCGGCACATGGAAGGGCATTGGCTTCAACACGATTTTCCGGCCGCAAAATCAGACGTTTCCGCTGCCCAAGCCCGCGCCCGGCGACAATCTTCTCGAACTGAATCTAACCTCGGAGACGTTGTCGTTCTCGCCGAGTTTGGGCTCGATCCCTAATCGCGGCATGCTCCAGGACGACATCTTCTTGAACGGCGTTCCGTATGTTCAGTCGATCAACGACGTGACAAACCCGGCCCCGCCGACGGGAATTCATTTCGAGCCTGGCATTTGGCTGATTGTGCCGAGCACGACCAATCCTAACGAGCCGGTATCGCTCGCCCGCATGGCCTCCATCCCGCACGGGGTCACCATTGTGGCTCAGGGCAAGGCCTTACCGGCGAAGGCTGGCCCACCGGACATAGCGGCTGTCGATATCACTCCGACGGCGATTGCGGGCGGTGATCGGATTAGGTTCCCCAGCCAGACCGCAACCGACCAGACCACGGCGAGAATCCCACAAGACCTGACGGCTTGGATTCAAGCGGGCACGATAACTCAAGCCTTGCTCGACAATCCGAACCTGCTGCTCAAGAATGCGATCGCGGTGCAGAACATTCTTTCCACAACTACAATCATAATAAGCACCAATCCGGCAGACCCGCTATTTGGCGGCGGAACCGACAATATCGCGTTCCTCCTCGGGGACGCCGCCGGGAAAAGCCCAAACGCGAACGCGGTCACGATGTCCGCGGTTTTCTGGATCGAGACGGTCGAACACCAACTTCACATCGACTTCCCGAATGGCAGCGCTCCGACCACGGTCGAGCCGCAGGGCGCCCCGTTCGGACTTCCGGTGCCGTCCTTCCTGGTGGATCCTCCCGTCCAACTGACGGGCCCGCGAACGATCAAGGTCACTTCGACACAAATTCAGTACAGCCAAAATGTTATCCTCAACTTCAACGGATTAAGTTGGCCGCACGTCTCCGTCGCCACTCTCGTGCCGGCCGATCCGCTGCCAATCCCGGCGTCAGCTTGGCAGTGATTTGCACTCTGCGCGGGGATAGTGCATCTCCGCGCGTAATCCAAATGCGTGCGGCTCTCAGGTGTGGGACGGGAATGCGCGCTCGAGGGCAAGTGGAGTTGTGAGCGCCATCACCTCTCAAGCTGTTCCCCTACCTCGACTACCGTTCGGATAAGCAAGTCCAGATCCTCTCGCCGGGTGCGGTGATTGTTGATCGCCACACGAAGGCAGTGCTGATCGCGAACCGTTGTATCCGAGAGCGTCGCAACGCCACGCTCCTGGAGCCTCAGCATGATCTCGACGTTGGTCGCTTTGAGGGAGGCGTCATTGGTTGTGGCGCCGCGATAGCGGAAACAGACTGATATTGATGCTCGTCGGAGCGACCAGCTCCAAATGCGGCTCGGCCTCGATGCAAGCACTGCAGGTACTGAGCCTGCGCAATGTTCTGATCGATCAAGCGGCCAAATTTCTCGACGCCATGCTGTTTTATCGCCATCCAGATTTTGAGCGCCTTGAAGCCCCGCGAGGTTTGCAGTCCGAAGTCATGCAGCCACTCGCCTGATGCGACGCCACGGGCCGTGCTCTCCAGATACTCCGGCGTGGTCGCGAACGCCTGACGATGCGCCGCTGCGTGGCGCACAAGCGCGCAGCCGGCCTCGAAGGGCGCGTGCAGCCACTTATGCGGATCAAGAGCAACCGAATCGGCTTTTTCAATTCCGGCGACGCGATGAGCATTGGCCGGAGCGATCGCAATCAGCGCGCCGATGCAACCGTCGACGTGGAGCCAAAGGTCTTCCTCTTCCGCGATCCCTGCAAGAGCGGAGAGATCGTCGATGGCCCCTGTATTGACCGTGCCGGCGGTACCGATGACGCAAGCGGGGCGATACCCGGCAGCGCGGTCCTGCCTGATGGCCTCGCGAAGCGCCGTCAGGTCAATCCGCAAGTCCGCGCCGGAGGGAATGCGCCGTAGCGCCTGATTTCCTAGGCCAAGCGCCTCTACGGCTTTGCGGTGGCACGAATGAAGCTGGTCTGATCCATAGAAACGCAGCGCTTTGTCGATTGCTGCGACGCCCCGTTCGCGGACGTCGACTCCGGCTTTGACGTTTCGCGCGACGGTCAGGCCGATCAGATTGGCCATCGACCCGCCGCTGACCAACGTCCCGCTCGCGGAAGCGGGAAAGCCGATCATCTCTTTGCACCACCCGACGACCTGCTGATCCATGAGGGCGGCCGCGTGGTTGCCGCCCCCGAGGTTCGATCCCTGAATCGCGGCCAGGAAATCGCCGAGAGCGCCAGCGTAGTTGCTCGAGCCCATGTACCAGGCCCAAAAACGCGGATGGATGTTCCCCATCGGGTAGGCCATCACATTGGCTGTGACCTCGCGATAGACGTCCGCGATCGGCGCCGGCGTGCGTGGCAATGGCTCCTTGAAGAATGTTCGGACCTCGGCGGGCATGTCCCGCCATACTGGCCGTTCCCGAACGCCTTTCAGATATTCGACGGCGTCGTCGACTATCCGATGCGAGATGGTCAGCATCTCGCTCCAGTCGTCAGGGTCCAGGGTCTCCTCGTTCGAGGCGATTCCCTCGCCCCGCAAAAGGTCTATCCCGCCTTCCCCTCGCACGGCTCTCAAGCCTCAGCGTATTGGGCGCTCGGCGTCGATCGCGACAGGGCAATTTCCCCCTCGTCCATCTCGGCGTTGATCCCATCAAAGAGCGGCGAGGTCATGTAGCGTTCGCCTGTGTCAGGCAGCATGCAGAGGATCACTGATCCCGCTGGCGCAGTTTCGGCAATCTGGCGCGCGACCGCGAAGGTCGATCCGCCGGACACGCCGGTGAAGATTCCCTCCTTTTGCGCGAGAGCTTTCGCCCACTTCATGCCTTCCGCGCCGGCGATTGGGATCAATTGGTCATAGAGCGCCTTGTCGATCGCCTCCTGCAAAATGTTCGGGATGAAATCGGGCGCCCAACCCTGGATCGGATGGGGCTCCCAGGCGGGATGACTGGCGGTGGGGGCGCCGTCGGCGGTTCGCTCCTGCGGCTTCCCGCTGCCGACCATCTGGGCGTTAGCGGGCTCGCTGAGGATGATGCGCGTTTCGGGCCGCTCACGGCGAAGGACGCGGGCGACGCCGACAACCGTGCCGCCGGTTCCGTAGCCGGTCACAAAATAGTCGAGGCGTGAGCCCGCAAAGTCGTTGATGATTTCGCGCGCCGTCGTCAATTCGTGAATGGCGGCGTTCGCCTGGGTCTCGAACTGGCGCGCCAGGAACCAGCCGTTGGCCTCCGCCAGTTCCACGGCCTTCTGGTACATGCCCGTTCCCTTCTGGGCGCGGGGCGTGAGCACTACCTTTGCCCCGAGCATTCGCATCAGTTTGCGACGTTCGATCGAGAAGCTGTCGGCCATGGTCACGACCAGCGGATAGCCTTTCTGCGCGCAGACCATCGCCAATCCGATGCCGGTATTGCCGCTCGTCGCCTCGACGACGGTTTGTCCGGGCTTTAACGCGCCGCTGCGTTCGCCCTCTTCGATGATGTTGAGGGCCAAACGGTCCTTCACCGACGCAGCGGGATTGAAGAACTCGGCTTTGACATAGATCGTCGCGTGGGCGGGCCCGACGTTGTTGACCCGCACGACCGGCGTATCGCCGACCGTATCCAAAATACTCTCGAACAGACGGCCGCGACCCGCCGTTTTTCTTATGGTTGTGGGAGATGTCATTGTCATCCTCCTCAATTCGTTTCGATTATGCGCGTCCGGTCCGACCGGGAGCGCCGCCAGCGAGTATGAAGCTGGCGATCGCGATGGTACAAGGCCATTGTGGGCGTAACGTGGGAATGCCCGTGGGAGCGCGCGTGGAAACCGCAACAGGCGAGGCTGAATTATCGCTCGCCGGCTTTCGGGTGCAACTGCTCGGGCCGTTGACGGTTTTCCGCGCGGGCGCGAAACTCGATTTGCCGGCCTCACGCAAGACGCGCGCGCTCTTCGCGTATCTCGCCCTCGCCGACGGCGCCGTCGGGCGAAGTCGGCTCTGCGAGTTGCTCTGGGAGCTTCCCAGCGATCCGCGAGGCGAACTGCGCTGGTGTCTCAGCAAGATCCGCGCTTTCCTGGGATCCGCCAGCAGCCAGACCGTCGAAACGTCGGGAGAGACGGTCCGGCTTCGCCTCGAAGACGGCGCGGTCGACGCGGTCGAACTCGCCGAAGCAGCAAAAGCCTTCGACAAGGTCGATATCGACCAACTGCGTGCGGCCGCAAGCCGGTTCACGGGCGACTTCCTGGAGGGGCTGGAAGTCGATCGCAGCCCGCTGTTCATGAGTTGGCTCACCGCCCAACGCCGGCATTTCAGAAGCCTCCAGGCGGCCCTCCTGGAGCACCTGGCGCTTCGGCTTCCCGCAAGATCCTCGGAAGCGCTCACCTACTTGGAGCAGTGGGTGCAATTGGAGCCGACGGACACGCGCGCCAACGTGTTGCTGTTGGGGGCGTTCCTGCAAAACCAACGCGCCGTCGACGCTGAGCGGCATTTGCACGGCGCCGCGCGGCTATTCGAGGATGCGAAGTTGGACTTCGGACCGGTTCGCGCGGCGTGGCGGCTCGCGAGAAGCTTGCCGGCGCCGGCGACCTGCTACGCAGAGGCGGCCTCTCCAGCAGACGCCCAGTCGCTATCGATGCATGCGGAACGAGCCGCTTCGGCGCGCCAGCGCGCCTCCCTGGCGGTGATGCCGTTCGTCGACGGGATGTGCGCCGACGATCGCGGAGGTATCGCGGACGGAATTACCGACGACATCATTAGCCGCCTCGCCAAGCTGCGCAGCTTGTTCGTGATCGCGCGGGGCTCGGTATTCGCTTTGGCGGAGCGTGGAGTCGACGCCGCCAAGGCCGCTCGAATGCTCCGGGTCGACTACGTCGTGAGCGGCGTTGTCCGGCGCGAGGCGGGCCGGGTCACGATCTCGATCGAACTCTCCGAGGTTCACTCGGCGCGCATCGTTTGGTCCGAACTGTTCGAGCGGCAGTTGAGCAACGCCTGTTATGCATTCGATGAAATCTGCAACGAAATCGTCGCGTCGATTTCAAACGAGATTGAGGCAGCGGAGCGAAACCGCGCCCTCCTGAGGCCGCCCGGATCTCTGAATGCGTGGGAGGCTTATCATCGCGGCTTGTGGCACATGTATCGCTTCACCCGCGCAGAGAACGAACGCGCTCAGCATTTCTTTCAGACCGCCGTCTCGCTAGATCCGACGTTTGCCGGCGGTTATGCTGGACTTTCTTTCACCCATTGGCAGAGCGCGTTTCAACATTGGGGCGATCGAGACCGGGAGAGTGGCTTCGCCGCCGACGCCGCGAGCCTCAGTCTTCATGCCGACAAGCATAGCCCGGCAGCCCATTGGGCTATGGGTCGAGCCTTGTGGCTGCGCGGAAATCAAGAAGAATCGCTCCGCGAGTTGGAGCAGGCGGTGCAGCTAAGCCCAAACTTCGCGCTCGGACATTACACTCTAGCCTTTGTTCACTCTCAGACCGGAGACGCCGAGTTCGCGATCAGCGCGTCCGAGCTCTCCCAGCGTCTAAGTCCATTTGATCCGTTGCTGTTTGCGATGATGTCGTCGAAAGCCGTATCGTTCGTTCGGCTTGGACGTTTCGAGGAGGCTACCGAATGGGCTCTCAAGGGCGCGGCCAAGCCGAATGCCCACAACATCATTCTGGCGACCGCCGCGCACTGCCTGGGCTTTGAGGGCAGATTTGATGAAGCGCGGGCATTCGTCGATTTGATCAGGCGATCAGCGCCCCATTACTCCGTCCGCGACTATCTCACTTCGTTCCGCTTCCAACCAGATGATGCGGCGTTGTTCCGGGAATGCAGCAAGAAGATTGGTCTTGCGTAGAGGTTTAGGGGCCACGTTGACCCAGTTAAGACCCAAGGTAGACACTCAGCGTATGTCCGACCAGGCGAAGGCAAGAGACGGCGCTATGAGTATACTTGTGAACAATGGCGGCATTTTTTCTCTAAAGTGTAAATGTCGATGGCTGAAACAACAGACACGCTCCGAGTCGAGAGGCCATTTGAGGCAGTGGCGGTTCTCACAATCAACAGACCGCAGGCGCGCAATGCCTTGAATGTGAAGACAGTCGCGGCCATTGGCGGCGCTCTGGCAAAGCTCGATGAAGATAGCAGCGTTCGGGTAGTGGTGCTCGCGGGTGAAGGCGGTCACCTGAGCGCGGGCTCAGACATCAAAGAAATGTTGAAGCTGGGCCTCGCTTGCCTGCGCGATCCAATTAGGATGCGGGGATGGGCGCAGATTGAGGCGTTTCGCAGTCCGCTTGTCGCCGCGGTCGACGGGTTAGCGCTCGGGGCGGGACTGGAGCTCGCGCTGATTGCAGATTTCATAGTCGCCGGCCCTAACGCACGCTTCGGTTTCCCGGAACTCCGGCTCGGCGTTCTTCCCGGAGACGGTGGGTCTCAGCGTTTGCCGCGACGCATAGGTCAGGCGGCCGCGCTACGCATGATGCTCACAGGTGACATCATTGAAGTTGAAGAAGCCGTCCGGCTAGGGCTGGCGGAGTTCGCTCCCGATGGCGCGCTGGGAATGGCGCTGGCCATGTCTAAACGTATAGCTGCTAACGCCCCGCTGGCCGCGCGCATGGTCAAACAGATCGTCAATCTCGGCGGCGACGGACCGCTCGCCACAGGCCTCTCCCTCGAAGGGAAGGCGCTCGAACTTCTGTTCGCGACGAAGGATCGGGAGGAGGGCATGACGGCCTTCGTCGAGAAGCGCGCGCCTTTGTTCAAGGGCGTTTGAACCCGCTTCTCGCGACGGCGTCACTCTAGTCCTCCCGAAGAGATAAAGCACAATTCGCGCATGTTTCAGCAGACTGTACAGAACCGGTTGGCGCAGACCGCTAGCGTCTCTTCGGGAGGGCGGGCCCACCAGTCGCGGTCGGAGAATATCTCGACTTCGACGAGCCGGTCGTAACCGGCCGCTTCCACCATCGCGCGAACGCTCGGGATGTCGATCACACCGTCACCCATCATGCCTCGATCGGTGACGAAGTCGCGCGTGGGAACCAACCAGTCACAAACATGGAAGCCCAGGATTCGGCTTGCAGCGCCGGCGCGCGCGATTCCTTCGGCGAGGGCCGGGTCCCACCATACGTGGTAGACATCAATCACCAAACCAAGGTTCGGCGCTTGCGGCGCCCCAGGTTCGAGTAACTCCGCGAGATCAAGGGCTTGGTGAATCGTATTCAGGCACGACCGATCGTTGGCGTACATCGGATGGAGAGGTTCAAGGGCGAGCCGCACGCCGACGCTGCGCGCGTGTTGCAGCAGCTTCGCGGTTCCCTCGGCGACCTGGTCTCGCGCAGCAGGGAGATCGCGGGATCCCCTGGGCAATGACCCCACCACCATTACAAAGCAAGCGGCGCCGAGAATCGCCGCCTGATCGATCGCGCGAATATTGTCTTCGACGTTAGCGCGAAAGGCCTCGGGCGTGGCTGCCGGCAGATAGGTCGAACGGCAATACCCTGACACAGAAAGTCCGGCGTCGCGGATTTGCCGCGACACGGCCGCGACGTCCTCTCTATCCAGATCGCGCCTCCAGGGGCAGATTCCGCCGAAGCCAAAGCGCGCGACGCTTTCAATCACCGCGCCAATTGGCGCTCTGTGACCAAGCGTCGCGGTGTTGATGGAACAGAGATCGAGGCGACCTTCTAGCGCACGCAACGAATTAATCCTCGAAGCCGTAAAATGCCAGAAAACGGCGCATGCGCGCGATGGCGAGGTCCGGGTCTTGCAGCAAACCTGCATCGTCGGCGAGCTGGAACAATGAGGTGAAGTACGGTAGCGGCCGCATCGATTGGGCGCCGCCCAGCATCACGAAGTGGTTTTGAAATCCGTTCAAATACGCAAGGAACACGACGCCGGTTTTGTAGAACTGGGTTGGCGCTCGGAAGATCAATCGGCTCAGAGGGACCGTCGGCGCGAGAATTTGATCGAAGGCGTTGTGATCGCCACGCGCAAGCGCTGCGAGGGCGGCCGAGGCCGCGGGCGCGATTGGGTCGAAAATGCCGAGCAGCGCGTGACTGAAGCCGCTTGCGTCGCCTTTTATGAGTTCGGGATAGTTGAAATCGTCGCCCGTGTACATCTTGACTGTTGGCGGAAGCCGCCGGCGCATCGCAACTTCTTTCCCCGCATCGAGCAGCGAAATCTTGATGCCATCGACTTTGCCGGAGTTCGCGTCGATGATCGCGAGCGCGGTTTCAAGCGCGGGTTCAAACGAGCCCGCGCCCCAGTATCCCGCCAGCTGCGGGTCAAACATATCGCCCAACCAGTGCAGAATCACCGGATGCTCGCAAGCGGCGAGAACCTTGCGGTAGACCGCTTCATAGTCGGCGGCTGTCCTGGCGATTCGGGCCAGCGCACGGCTGGCCATCAGAATGATTCGTCCGCCCAATCTCTGAATCGCTTCGATCTGCTCGACATACGCTCTCACCACATCGTCCAGATCTCGCGCGTCGCGCGGGGTCCAGTTGGTCGGTTCCCGCTCCCGAGAAGATCCGCTCCCTCTCTTGCGGCGCGGCCGCCTCAAGCGAACGACGAACGAGCTCGTAGGCGCCGAGCCAATCGAGTCCGCCACCGCGCTGCGCGGTATCCATAGCCTCGGCAATCCCCATGCCGAGGTCCAGAAGATGACGGCGAAATCGAATCGTCGCTTCCCAGTCGATTGCTGGGCCGGCGCTTGGCTCCCGGCTCGCGAAGGGGTCGGCGACGACATGGGCTGCCGATAGAGCCACGCGATTGAAAGAATGCGGCGGGACGGGAATTTCGACGGGAGCGCCGCGCAGCCGATACATGGTCGTGCTGGCCGAATTCATCAGGAAGCGCAATTTCAGATGATTTCATCGCTGGGCTCCACGATCAAAATCTTGGGATGATGAGACCGCCGTCGGCGTGCACCGCCTGTCCCGTGCAGTAGGCGAGCTTACCCGTCGCCATGGCGGCTGCGATGGATCCGATGTCAGACGGCTGACCCATCCGGGGAGCTACAATCAACCCGTCGCGGATGCGCCGTTCGTAGAGGTCCTTGACCACCGCAGTCATCGGGGTTTCGATCAGACCCGGCTGAATTTCATACGATCCGATGCCTTCGGCGCCCAGCCGAACGGCGAAGAGCTTGGCGATCATTGAAGTCGCTGCCTTGGAAACGCAATACTCGCCTCGCGAAATCGAAACAGCCACCGCGTTCGAGGAGGAGATTGTGATAATCGATCTATGATGATCATCGTCGCGCGGCCGTGCGAGCACGCGTTTGGCCCAAGCCTGGGTGAGAAAAAACGCGCCGCGCGTATTGATGGCCTGGCAGCGATCATAGCTTTCCGGGGTGACATCGAGAAGATCACCGCGCTGAAGGACGGAGACGCCCGCGTTGTTGACCAATGTCGAAAGCGGACCGACGCCGATCTCCGCTTGTTCGAGTAAGGCGTCGTGGATTGAGAGATCGGACACGTCTCCAATGGCTGCGGCGGCCTTGACGCCTTGGCTTAGCAGCGACGCGATTGTCTGCTCGACCTCCTCGTCGTGAACCAGGGCGTTCACGGCGATCGAAAACCCCTCCGCGGCGAGCGCAGTCGCGATTCCTCTGCCGATCCCACGGCTACCGCCGGTAATCAGCGCAGCATAGCCCGTCAAATTCGCGCTCCGTTTTTTATCAGCTCGCGTGCGATCACCGTGCGCTGGATCTGCTGAGTGCCCTCGTAAATCTGACAGATTTTGGCGTCTCGATACAGACGCTCGACTTCGAAACCTCTGATATAGCCGGAGCCTCCGAACATCTGCACCGCATTTGACGTTTGAGCCACGACCATGTCGCCGGCGAAACATTTGGCGATCGAGCAGGCGGCGTTCGCGGGTTCGCCATTGTCGATCATGATCGCCGCCCGATGCACGAGAGCGCGCGCGGCGGTGATCTCCTTCACCATGTCCGCCAGCATCCATTGCAGGCCCTGGTTGGCGGCTATCGGCTGACCAAACTGCTTGCGGGTCTGCGTGTATTCCAACGAGGCTTCCAGGCCGGCTTGCGCAATACCCACGGCGAGCGCGGCGATGCCCACGCGGCCCTTTTCGAGCGCGCTCATCATCATGTGGAAGCCGCGCCCTTCCTTGCCGAGCAACGCATTCTGCGGAAGCGTGACATTGTCGAAGTGCAGGGCGCCCACTTGGCTCGCCCGCTGGCCCATCTTGTGCTCTTTGGGTCCGCGAGAGACCCCCTTGGCGTCAAGCGGGACAATGAAAATCGACATGCCGCGATTTCCGGCGGCCGGGTCGGTGCGCGCCAGAACGAAGCCGACATCGGCCACCGGAGCATTATGAATCCAGATCTTGCCGCCGTTCAAACGCCAGTCGGCGCCGTCCCGAACGGCTGTCGTTTTGATGCCCCCAACATCTGAACCGGCTTCTGGCTCGGAAATGCAGTAGCTGACGAATTTTCGAGCGGACACCACATCGGGAATCCATTTGGCTTGCTGCTCGGCGTTTCCATATCGGCTGAGCAGCGTCCCGATGAGTTCAATGACGCCGCATTGGTCAGCGACAGATGCATATCCGCGCGCCAGCTCCTCCATGACGATGGCGTAGGCATAAGTGTCGAGGCCGACGCCCCCGAGCTCGGACGGGACCGTGATGCCGAACAGGCCAAGTTCGCCCATCTGCCGATACAAGTCGCGCGGGAACGTCTCATCGCGATCGAGCGCTTCCGCCTTCGGCCGCACCTCCTGCTCTGCGAAAGTGCGCGCCATATCGCGTATTTGCAGATAGGTGTCTTGATCGTTTTTGGGGACAGGAAGCATGTTTCTCCTCGCCGCTCCTCAATCTTCTCTTTGGCCGACGCGAAACGCGGGGAGGCGCTCGACAATCATCGAAATTGTAACTATCCAGTTATTTATGACGCAGCGATTGGCTCGTCAAGCGATCGACCCGGCGAGAAGGTTCGTCGCGAGCGCCCTGGATTGGGCGGCGAGTGAAGGAGCAGCAATGGGAAAAACCGTCGAGAGGCTGCAGACATCCGAGATCGCGAGCCGCATCTTCGATGGGGCTACGATCGCCCTAACCGGCTCCGGAATATTCCTGGAGGCCGACGAAGTTTTCGCTGCGATCGAGGCTGCGTTTCTGGCGACAGGCAGTCCGCGCGATTTGACCCTCGTGCACGCGCTCGGCATTGGCGACGGGCGCAATAGCGGTCTTAGTCGCTTTGCCCATGAGGGCATGGTGCGGCGGGTGATTGGCGGGCACTGGAGTTGGTCGCCCTGCATGCAGAAACTCGCCGCCGACAACTTAATTGAAGCTTATGCGTTTCCCGGCGGTGCAATTTCGAATCTGATGCGCGAGATCGGGGCGGGACGGCCTGGATCTGATCACGCGAATAGGCCTCGGCACCTTCGCAGATCCACGACTCGATGGCGGACGCTGCAACGCGGCTGCAAAGGAAACCTTGGTCGAACTGCTCTCGATCGATGGTCGCGAATATCTCCGCTACAAGCCCATTCGGATCGATTTCGCTCTGATCCGCGCGACAGAAGTCGGACTCTCGGGGCAATCTGACGCTCCATCGCGAACCTGCCGATCTCGACTGCCATGCCGTGGCGCTCGCCGCCCACAATTGCGGCGGCCGCGTTTATGCGCAGGTGGAATCGATTCGCGAAAGGCGTGGGCTGCATGCCCGCCTGGTGCGCGTTCCCGGCGTTCTCGTCGACGGCGTGGCGGTCGTCCCCGAGTTCGCGCAAGACTTATCTACCGAACTACGAGCCGAGCATCTCCGGTGAGGCGCCCCTCTCCGAGCCGGCCTCGACGACGGCAGCTCGAAATGCCCTCGGGCATTCGAAGCATCATCGCCGAGCGCGCGCTTGCGGAACTCGGCGACTGCCCGCTCAGTGAATTTCGGCTTTGGCATACCCGGCGGGATTCCCGCGCTTGCGGCCGCGGCGGGTCGAGCCAACTACTGGGGAACCGTTGAGCAGGGCATCCATAATGGCGAGATGCTGGACGGGCCCATGTTCGGTTCGGCGCGGGATCCGGATGCGATCATCGCTTCCAACGATCAGTTCGATTTCTATTCCGGAGGCGGCATCGACATGGCGTTTCTCGGGATGGGCGAGATGGACGCTGCGGGCAACGTCAACGTCTCGATGATCGGGGGACGTCTGGTCGGGCCCGGGCGGCTTCGTCGACATCACGCAGACGGCGCGCAAAGTCGTGTTCTGCGGGACGTTCGAGGCGAAGGGCCTGGAGGTTGAGCAGTGACGACGACGGTCGGCTGCGAATCTTGCAAGGCGGGCGAATCGCCGAAGCTCGTCGACAAGGTGGAGCACGTGACGTTCAGCGGCGCGCAGGCCGCGCGAACGGTCAGGAGGTTCTCTACATAACCGAAAGGGCCGTGTTTCGGCTTGACGCCGACGGCGTCGCGCTGATCGAAATTTCGCCCGGCGTCGATCTCCAACGCGACGTTCTCGACCGCATGGCGTTCTCGCCAATCGTGAGGCTGAAGGCAGCCTCGACTGACGCCCCAGCCTGACGACGCTGCGACGGTCAAGGGGCTGCGGGATCGGCGCGCACAAGCCGCCGGATCGTGTCGACATTGAACTCCAGTCGCTCATCCAGCCGCTCTTTGCGTCATCAGATCACGGTCGTAGATGATCGATCCGGTGTAACGGTTCGTCAGATAATAGTAGTTGATCGCGGCGATCGTGATGTTGAGCTGGACCGCGTCTATGTCCGGCCGAAACACCCCTTTCGCGACGCCGCGATCGATGATGCCTTGAACGATTTCGATGAAGCGCGGGTATTCCTGATGCCATGACGTTGGACTTCTTCAAATGGCGCGCCTTATGCAAATTTTCGCTGTTCACGAAAGTCAGAAATTCAGGATTGGCGAGATAGTATTTCCAAGTGAACCTCGACGAGCTGCTCCAGCGCGGCCTCGGGCTCGAGCGAATCGAGCGACAGTTTCCGCTCCGCAGCGCGGATGTCGAGATAGGCGTCCTCCAGCACAGCCGTGAAGAGCTCCTCCTTGCTGCTGAAGTAATGGTAGATCATTCGCTTGTTCGCCTTGGCCCGCACCGCGATGCTGTCGACGCGGGCGCCGCCGAACCCAAGCTTCGCGAACTCGCGTTTCGCCGCCTCCAGGATACGCGCCTTGGTTGCGTCGGGGTCTCTCTGCCTGACCGCCTTTTCAGGCGAAGCCTTCTTCATTTGCAGTCCGACGCTCCGAGTGTTGATTGGCGTGAAATGCTGCATCAAAAGTTGGGCCCTGCCCCAAATCACGGTCACGAAACCCGGGCGCTAGCACTTGCAATAAGTAACCGTCTAGTTATACATGTCGGCAGCGGCCCGTCAATTCGAAGGGGAGGAACCAACCATGATCGCGATCGCGAATGACATGTGTCGTGCTGGTGGCATTGGGCGCGACCGCAAAATATAGCGTCGAGCAACAACCCGAGATCAAGTCAGCACACTTCGAGCCGGAAGAGCGAGCCCGCGGGTTCGCCTGAGACTAGGTGCGGTACCATGGTTGATTATATTATTGTCGGTGGCGGCTCCGCGGGCTGCGCCATTGCGGCCCGGCTGACTGAGAAGCCCGACGTCAGCGTGCTGATGATTGAGGCGGGCCCGCAAGGACACCAATCCGTATATTCATATTCCCGTCGGCTTTTACAAAATGACTTCGGGGCCGCTGACGTGGGGACTGAAGACCGCGCCGCAGCGCCATGCCAACAACCGCGAGATCGCCTATGCGCAAGGGCGGGTGCTGGGCGGCGGAAGTTCGATCAACGCGGAGGTTTTTACACGCGGCTGCCCCGAGGACTACGACACCTGGGCGAAGGAGTTCGGCTGCTATGGTTGGTCGTTCCAGGAAATCAAGCCGTTACTTCCTGCGCTCGGAAGATAACGACACGCTGTCTGGGGAATGGCACGGAGTCGGCGGCCCGCTCGGCGTTTCCTCATTGGCGCCGCCTCACCGTTTGACGCGGGCCTTCGTGCAGGCCTGCCAGCAGTATGGCATGCCGTACAATCCGGATTTCAACGGGCCGCGGCAGGAGGGAACAGCGCGCGTACCAGACGACGACGCGGAATGCGCGCCGATGTTCGACGGCTACGGGCTACCTTCGACCAGCGCTGGGCCGCTCCAACCTCGCGGTAATGACCGGACGCGCTCGTCAGTCGCATCGTCTTCGAGAAAGACCGCGCCGTCGGCGTCGAAGTCATCGAAGGAGGCCGTCCGAAGTTGGTTCGCGCCGAGCGCGAGGTTCTCGTCGCCTCCGGCGCCATCGGCTCGCCGCAAACTGATGCTGCTCTCCGGTCTCGGTCCGGCGGACGAGCTGCGGGCCTTAGGGCTGCCGGTGGTCGCCGACCTTCCCGGGGTCGGAAGGAATCTGCACGACCATTTCGGCATCGATATCGTCTACGAGCTGAGCGGGCCCTACAGCCTCGACAAATACGCCAAGCCGCATTGGATGGTCTGGGCCGGGCTCGAATACCTTATTTTCGGCAAGGGACCCGTCACCTCCAACGTGGTTGAAGGCGGCGCCTTCTGGTACGGTGACCGTTCATCGCCGGTTCCCGATCTGCAGTTCCATTTTCTGATTGGCGCCGGCGTCGAGGCGGGCGTTCCGAAGATTCCTTCCGGGTCCGGCGTGACACTGAACTCCTATACGTTGCGCCCGAAAGCTCGCGGCTCAGTCAAATTGCGTAGCGCAGATTTTTCCGCGATGCCGATCGTCGATCCAAACTTTCTAGGCGACCCCTACGATCTGCGCATATCTGTCGAAGGGATCAAAATCAGCCGCGATGTCTTAAAACAATCCGCGATGTCCCGGTTCATCCGCAAGGAGCATTTTCCGGGCAACGACGTGCGCACCCAAGCCGATTTCGAAAACTACGCCCGCCAATTCGGCCGCACTTCGTATCATCCCGTCGGGACCTGCCGAATGGGCATCGACGCGGAGGCCGTCGTCGATCCGGAACTTCGGGTGCGTGGCGTGAACGGACTGAGGATCTGTGATAGCTCGGTCATGCCGCGTGTGGTTGGCTCGAACACGAACGCTGCCTCGATCATGATCGGGGAAAAGGCGAGCTCGATGATTTTGGGAAACGCTTAGCGGATCTGTAGTCGGTCCGAGTAAGATGGTGGCGCTGCGGTCCGGCGCGCCGGCTGATTAGGAGGCTACGCTGAGACTCGCTAGTGGTCTTTAGAGACTGGCCGCCGCCTTCGGAGTTGCGTCAATTACGGTCTCAGTCCGGCCACGCCACTTTTGAGTGCGGAACTATCTGTGGGACCATAAAATACATTCGCGCGCTACTTTATGATATCGTTGCGAAATTCTAGTGTAATTGGTGCCCCTAGCCGGAATCGAACCAGCACTCCTTGCGGAATCCGATTTTGAGTTGGACGCGTCTACCAGTTCCGCCATAGGGGCTCGACCTGAGGTCGACGCCCGCATATAGGGCCGGCGCCAGGACCGGTCAAACGGAGAATGTTGCACAGGGGCGCGCGCTCACTTGGCTTGAAAGTCCGATGCGGCCAGCCTGTGTTTCTCGCGCCGCTTCGGGGGCTTAGGGGCGGGGCCGGCCCTGCGAAACACGGCTTCGAGTTCGAGTTCGGAGCGCTCGACAATGCCTTGCGCGAGGCGTTCCTCAATGTGCCGGAAATGTTCATGCGACAGCGCAATCGCGCGATCGCGATCCCTGGCCTCCAACGCCGCGGCGATCGCGACGTGCTCGTCGACGCCGCAGAGCGAGAGGCGCGCCGGCTCGAAGGCGGACACCATCAGCGAGGAGCGCGCCAGCAATTCGCGCAAGAAGCGCGAAAGCTCCGGATTTGCCAGGCCATCAACCAACAGCATGTGGAATTCGCCGGACAACCGCACGGAGGCCGCGCGATCGCCGCGCGCCGCGGCGTCGCGCTCTTGCGCCAGATGCGCTTTGACGCGCGGCAGGATCGCTCGGTCCTCGGATTGCGCGAGTTGCGCCAGCACGCCCGCTTCGAATACGCGGTGCGCCTGGTAAATCGTGCGTATCTCCTGCTGCGACGGGTTCGGCACGAACACGCCGCGCTGCGGGATCGCCTCCAGCCGGCGCTCGGCGACGAGGCGATGCAAGACTTTGCGTATGCGCTCGCGCGAGACGTCGAACAGTTTGGCGAGCCGATGCTCCGGCAGTTTCGCGCCCGGCGTCAGGCGCCCCTCGAACAACGCCCGCGAAATCTCGGCATGCACGCTGTCGTCGAGCGCGGCGCCGTCGAGCTCCAGTCGGGCGGTCGGTCGGCGGCGCGGCGCGCGCGTCATCGGCGCCTCGTAAAGCGATTGCCGCGGCTCAAAAAATGTGCACATTTGCTCAAAAAAATGTGCACATTATTCTCGGCAACGAGCACGAAGATCGCCCGGCATTCAATTTATCTCTTTGATTTCAATAGATACGCAGAATGTGCACACTTGGCGCCGTCTTTGCTTTCTTGCGAGGGGCGGCTGCGTCGAGCCGGAAACGCGTCGAGGAGCAACTCATGTCGTCGTGGCGAATATCCCGTCGAAACCTTCTGAAAGCAAGCGCCGCCACCGCGGCGGGAAGCCTGATCGGCGCGCCGGCGCTGGTGCGCGCCGACGTCAAGGAGGTCGTGATCGGCGGCCCCGCCGGCGCCGCCAAATATTTCAACGCCGACGTCTTCCCGATCATCGAGAAGGCGCTCGGCATAAAGGTGATCTACGAGGGCACCAATTCGCTGACCAATCTGCAGAAGATGACGGCGGACAAGGATGCGCCGAAAATGTCGGTGGTCGTCATGGACGATCCGGTCATGCTGGTCGCCGCGCGCGAAGGCCTGATCACGCCGATCACCGCTGCTGGCGCGCCCAACCTCGGCAAGCTCGCTGCCAGCCAACGTCCATCAGGACGGCATGTGGGCGAACTATCAGATGCCCTGGGCCGGCATCGCCTACTACACCAAAGACGCCAAGGCCCCGACGAGTTGGAGCGACCTCTATTCCGACGATGTCGCGGGCAAAGTGATCATTCCTTCGCTGAAGAACACCGAGGGCTATTGGGCGCTGCTGTCGGCCGCGCACCTGGAGACCGGCAAGCCCTACAAAGAAGCGCAATACGAGATCGACGCCGGCTTCAAGAAGCTCGCGACCCTGAAGCCGAAACTGCTCAACGTCTACACCGACGCGCCGCAGGCGATAAACCTGCTGGAGCAGGGCGAGGCCCTGATGATCGGCGGCCAGTTCTCCGCCTATACGCTGATCCGCAAGGCGGCCGGATCGCCGATCGATCTCGCCATTCCCTCCGACGGCGGCTTCGCGATGCCCTCGGGCATCACCAAGGTCAAGGGCGGTCCCGCCGGCGACACCGCCGATGCGATCGTCAACCTGTTCCTCGGCCCCGACGTGCAGAGCGTGCTGGCGACCAAGGCGTTCGTCACGCCGACCAACCCGGACACGCCGCGCCCGGCCGGCTATCCCGATCCCGCCACGTTGTTCGCGCCCGACTGGGCGTTCTTCGCCAAGGAGCGCGGCGGCTGGGTCGATCGCTGGAACCAGCTTTGATTGATCGAAGCCGCTCCGCGCATGTCGCCGTCGACGGGCCTGACGAAGCGCTTCGGCGCCGCGACTGTGCTCGACCAGCATCGATCTGCGAAGTGGCGCGCGGCGCGCTGGTCACGCTTGCTCGGCCCCTCCGGCTGCGGCAAGACCACCTTGCTGCGCACTGATCGCCGGGCTCGCCACGCCCGACCGAGGCCGCGTCTCGATCGCGGGCGCGATGTCACGCGAACGCCGCCGCACAAGCGCAACGTCGGCGTCGTGTTCCAGAACTACGCGCTGTTCCCGCATCTCGACGTCGGCGGCAACGTCGGCTTCGGCCTGTCAAGGGCAAGGGTCTTGCCAAAGACGGCCATCGCGGCCAAGATCGCGCGCGCGCTCGATCTCGTGCAGATGGGCACGTTCGAGGATCGTCCGATCACCGCGCTCTCCGGCGGCCAGCAGCAGCGCGTCGCTCTGGCGCGCGCGCTGGCGGTCGAGCCGAACGTGCTGCTGTTCGACGAAGCGCTGAGCGCGCTCGACCGCAACTTGCGCGAGACCATGCAGGTCGAGCTGCGCCGCCTGCTGAAAGACCTCGGCGCCACGGCGGTATTCGTCACGCACGATCAGGACGAGGCGCTCACCATGTCCGATCGGATCGCGGTGATGAACGCCGGCCGCATCGAGCAATTCGCCGAACCGCACGCCGTCTATGCCGAGCCCGACGACCCTGTTCACGATGCGCTTCGTCGGCATCTCCTCGGAGCTGCGCGGCAAGGTCGGTCGCGCAAGCCGGCGGCGACGATTCGTGTCGACACGCGCGGTCGGGCGCCGTCGCCGCGCGTGGCGATCAGCCCGTCGGCGCCGCGGTGATCGTCGCGACGCGGCCCGAACATGTGCGGATCGGCGGCGAGGCAGGCGCCGAACGACAACGCAGGCCGAGGGCCGGATCCGCCAGATCACGTTCCAAGGCTCGCGCACAACGCATTGTCGGTCGATGTCGGCGCGGCGCCGATTTCGTCGTCGAGATCGGCGGCGTCGGCGAACTGCCGGTACTCGGACAGAGCCGTCGCGTTGCGACTGGCCCGTGGCCGCAGCTTCGCCTTCGCTCCGAGGCCGCCGGATGAGCGCCGCCCGCGCGAGTCTTGCCGAGCGACTTCGCAGCCGCAGCGCCGGCGCTGACGCTCGCCGCTGCCGGCGCTGATCGTGCTGTCTTCCTCTACGCCGCGCCGCTCGCGCATCTGCTGGCGGGCAGTTTCTTTGACCCGAACGGCTTCACCCTCGAAGGCCTACGGCGAAGTGCTCGGCGACGCCTACGGACTTTCGCTGGTCTGGAATTCGCTGCGGCTCGGCCTGATCACGACGGCCTGACGCTGATCGTCGGCTATCCCGCCGCCTTCGGCTTGGCGATGTCGCGCGGGCGCTGGCGCAGCCTGTTTCTTGCCGCGCTGTTCCTGCCGCTAGCCGCGAGCGTGATCGCCAAGGCCTTCGCCTGGACGATCCTGCTGCGCTCGCATGGCGTGGTCAACGATACGCTGCTGTCGCTGCATCTGACCAACAAGCCGATCCGGATGATCTTCACCCAGACCTCGCTGATCGTCGGCGCGGCGAACATTTTCCTGCCCTTCATGATCCTGCCGATCTACGCCGTCGTCGCTCAGATCGATCCGCGCCTGACCGAGGCCGCGGCGACGCTTGGCGCGCCGCCGGTCGCGGCGTTCCTGCGCGTCGTCGTGCCGCTATCCGCTGCCGGGCGTCGTCGCCGGCGTCGCGCTGGTGTTTTCGCTGTCCGTCTCGGCCTATGTCGTGCCGACTCTGCTGATGGGCGAGAACTATCCGACGCTGGCGACCACCATCGCCAAGGCGTTCCTGCTGATCGCGCGATCCCGCGCTCGGCTCGGCGGCGGGCGCGATCCTGATGGTGATCGGGCTACCGTCGTGGTGGTCGCAGCCAGCGGTTCGAGCAAAGCGGAGGGCAGGCGCGATGACCGGCGACGATCGCTCGTGTCGTCGCCATCGGTTGCATGGCGGCGGCGGCGCTGTTTCTGCTGGCGCCGCTGCTGGTCATCGCCGCGGCGAGCTTCTCGCCGACGCCGGTGTTCGATCTGCCGACTCGGCGGCGCCTCGCTGCGCTGGTACGGCGCGGTCGGTTCGCTCGACGGCTTCTGGCCGGCGCTGGCGCTGTCGCTGGAAATCGCGCGTGCTGTCGACCGCGCATTTCGCTCGTGCATCGGCACGCTGGCGGGCATCGCGATCGCGCGCGGCGCTGATGCCCGGCGCGCGAGCGCTCTCCGCCGCGCTGGTCTCGCCGCTGATGATGCCTGGCCTCGTGCTCGGCATCGCGCTGCTGCAGTTCTTTCGCGGCTTCGGGCTCGTCGCAGGTCTTGCCTGCGCTGCTGATGGCGCATGTCGTGGTCACGCTTGCCCTATGTCGCGCGCACCATGATCGCCGGCGCTCAGCCGGTTCGATTTCACGCTGATCGACGCGGCGCGCACGCTCGGCTGCAACTTTCCCGGCTGCGATCTGTTCGCGTGATGGCCCCGGCGCTCGCGCCGGCCTATCTGACCTCGGGCCTGTTCGCTTTTCTGGCCTCGATGGACAATTACCCCGTCTCGATCTTCCTCACCGACGCGCGCACAAAGACGCTGCCGATCAAGATGCTGCAATATATCGAGGAGAGTCCCGGACCCCTCGATCGCCGCGCTGTCCACGCTGATCTTGCTGGCGACGCTTGGCGCTGCTGCTGATCGCCGATCGCGCGGTCGGCCTGCATCGGCTGGCCGGATTGGCGGAGTGAGCGCACGATGGGCGTCTCGCGAACCCGCGCGATTTTCTCGGCTACGGCCGCGACAAGCCGGCCGCGCGCTGGCCGGGCGGCGCGCGCGTCGCGGTCTCCTTCGTCGTCAATTTCGAGGAGGGCGCGGAATTTTCGATCGCCGACGGCGACGATCGCAACGAAGCGATCTACGAGGTCGAGCATCGACTCGACGGCGTGCCCGACCTCTGCATCGACAGCCATTTCGAATATGGCGCGCGCGCCGGCTGGTGGCGGGTGATGGACCTGCTCGACGCCCACGGCGTCAAGGCGACGGTCAGCGCCTGCGGCCGCGCGGTCGAGCGCACGCCGGCGCTCGCGCGCGACGCGATCGCGCGCGGCCACGAGGTCGCCGCGCATGGCTGGCGCTGGGAGAGCCACGCCGGCATGAGCGAGGAGGTCGAGCGCGAGCGCATCGCCGCGACGGTCGCGGCGATCGCCGACGGCGACCGGCGTGCGCCCGGTCGGCTGGCACACGCGCTCGGCGGCCTCGCCCAACACGCGGCGGCTGCTGATCGAGGAGGGCGGCTTTCTCTACGACAGCGACGCCTACAACGACGATCTGCCCTATACTCTGTGAGCGCGGCGAGCGCCGCCACGTCGTGCTGCCCTACGCGTTCGACACCAACGACATGCAGTTCCAGAACACCAACCGCTTCGCGCGGCGCCGCGGATTTCGCCGAATACGTGCTGGACGCGTTCGACTGGCTGCATCGCGAGGGCGCGCGCGCGCCGAAGATGATGTCGGTCGGCCTGCATCTGCGCATGATCGGCCGGCCCGGGCGGATCGGCGCGCTGGAGCGCATCCTCGGCGCGATGCGCGGCGAAAGGCGGCGTCTGGATCGCGCGTCGCGACGAGATCGCGCGCCATTGGCTTGAGCCAGCGCGCCGGAATGAAGCGGCTGCTGATCGTCAATCCAAACACCAACGCCGCGGTGACGGGCTGGCTCGCCGATGAGGCGCGCGCGTGCGCCGGAGGGAGCCGAGATCATCGCGATCAGCGCCGGAGTCGGGCATGGCGGCGATGCAGACGCCGGAGGACATTGAGATCGCAGGCCGCGCGGTCGTGCAAACTATCGCTGACCATGCACGAGGGCGCGATCTCGCGGGGCTGTCATCGCCGCCTTCGGCGATCCCGGCCTAGCGGCGGCGCGTACGCAAGGGTTGACGCGCGTGGTGGGGCTTGGGGAGGCCGGCATGCGCGCGGCGGCGCAGCGGCGGGCGGCGGTTCTCGATTGTGACGCTCGGCGCGGCGATGCGCGAGCCAATCCTGGCGAAGGCCGAGGCGCTCGGAGTCAGCGCGTGCCTCGTCGAGCTTCGGGTGTTGCCGCTCTCGATTCCTGAGATGATTGCTGATCGCGAGGGAGCGCGGCCGCTGATCTGGGAAGCGATCCGCAGCTGTCCCGGGCAAGCCGTATTGCTTGGCGGCGCGCCTTTCGCGGGGATGGCGCGGGACGCGGCCCGCGAGACAGGCAAAGTCGTGCTTGATGGCGTCGAAGCCTGTGTTGACGCGGTCATGGCCGAATAAGGGAGTGCAGCGGCGCTTGAGGTTCTCCCTCCCCCCTTGTGGGGGAGGGCAGGGGAGGGGGGTTAGCCGCAAGCGCCGTCAGGTCAAGGTTCGGCCTTTCCAAGCCGAACCGACCCCCCTCCCTAACCCTCCCCCACAAGGGGGGAGGGAACGTGCTCTATCCTGATAGCTAGCGGTATCTTCGCTGCTTTGCCTTGAATTGAGGCTGGAGCCCGCTTGACAGCGCGCCCTCCCAGCGCAATCATTTGTGTACAAACGAACCCCTAAATCGCGAGGCGCGCTGCTTGTTCGTCCGCCCGGCCAATCTTGCAGAGGCCTTGGACCGGCTTTCGCCGGGCGTGCGGGTGCTCGCGGGTTGCACGGACCTTTTGCCGGCGGCGGGCGAGGCCGGGCTTGTCGGCGATTTCATCGATGTCTCGCGGCTCGCAGAAATCCAGGGCATTCACCGGACGCGCGACGAAATAAGCTTCGGCGGCGCGACGACCTGGTGCGAGATCGTGCGCGCCGACCTGCCGCCGCCTTTGACGGCGCTGAAAGCCGCTGCGCGCGAGGTCGGCGCCGTGCAGATCCAGAACCGCGGCACGATCGCCGGCAATCTCTGCAACGCCTCGCCCGCCGCCGACGGCGTGCCGCCGCTGCTGGCGCTCGACGCCGACGTCGAACTCGCCTCGCGCCGCGGTCGCGGCGCTTGCCGCTGGCGCGCTTCATCGCCGGTCCGCGCCGCACCGAGCTCGCCGCCGACGAGATCCTGGCCGCTGTCATCTGCCCCGCGCCGCCGGCGAACCGTGCGGTCGACGTTCCTGAAGCTCGGCGCGCGGCGCTATCTCGTCATCTCCATCGCCATGGTCGCAGTGGCGCTCGACATCGAGGACGACGCCGTGCGCGCCGCCCGGGTGGCCGTCGGCGCCTGCTCGCCGGTGGCGATGCGCCTGCCCGCCGCCGAGCGCCGGCTCGTCGGAGCGGCGGCCCGCGAAGGACTCGGCGCGCGGCTTCAGCCCGAGGACTTTGCTGACCTCGCGCCGATCGACGACGTGCGCGCCGATGTCGGCTACCGCCGCGCCGCCGCGCTGACGCTGACGCAAAGGGCGGTCGAGCTTTGCCTCCGGGGCGAGAGCGGAGGCGCCGTCTGATGCTCGACATCGCGCAAGGCGTTCTCGCTCACACTCAACGGCGAGCCGGCGCGACTCTCCGCTCCCACCGAAGAGCGCCTGAGCCAGACGCTGCGCGAGCGCTGCGGCCTGACCGGCGTCAAGGTCGGCTGCAACGCCGGCGATTGCGGCGCCTGCACGGTGTTGATTGATGGCGAGCCGGTTTGCGCCTGCCTGACGACGGTAGGCCAGGTCGAGGGCCGGACGGTCGAGACGATCGAAGGTTTGAGCGACGCCGACCCCCTGGTGGCGCGGCTGCGCGCCGCCTTTCACGCCGAGGGCGCGGCGCAATGCGGGATCTGCACGCCGGCGGCGCTGCTCGCCGCCGTCGCGCTGAAGCGAAGCCATCCGCAGCCCGTCGGAGACGGAGATCAAGGACGCGCTGGGCGGCGTGCTGTGCCGCTGCACCGGCTATCGCGCCATCGTCGAGGCGGTCGGCAAGGCGCTCGGCGCCGAGCAAACACCGCTATCGGAGGGCGCCGCGGTCGGACGCCGCCTGCCGCGCCTCGACGGCGCGCGCAAGCTTATCGGCGCGGAAATATACGGCGCCGACGAATGGCCGAGCGATGCGCTCGTTGCGCGCGCGGTGCGCTCGCCGCACGCCCATGCCGACTTCGCCTTCGGCGATCTCGACGCCTATGTCGCCGCCAACCCCGGCGTCGTCGCCGTTTTCACCGCCAAGGACGTGCCCGGCGAAAACCGCTTCGGCGTCATTCCGCCCTTCGCCGATCAGCCGGCGCTCGCCGAGGCGCGCGCGCTGTTCCGCGGCGAAGCGGTGGCGCTGGTCGTCGGCGAGGAGGCGGCGATGCAGGCGCTCGACCTCGGCCGCTTCCCCGTGACCTTCACGCCGCTGCCGGCGCTGACGACGCTCGACGCCGCGCTCGCCGAGGACGCGCCGCGCCTGCACGCGAACCGGCCCGGCAATATCCTCACGCGCGGCCGCGTCGTGCGCGGCGACGCGGAGGGCGGCGCTGGCGGCGTCCGACGTCGTGGTTGAAGGCGCCTTCGAGACCGGCTTCGTCGAGCACGCCTATATCGAGCCGGAAGCCGGCTTCGCGCGCCGCGTCGGCGATCGCATCGAGGTGCAGGCCTGCACCCAGGCGCCTTATATGGATCGCGACGGCGATCGCCGGCATTCTCGGCATCGCGCCCGAGGCGGTGCGCATCCTGCCGACCGCGGTCGGCGGCGGCTTTGGCGTCCAAGCTCGATCTGTCCGTGCAGCCCTTCATCGCCCTCGCCGCCTGGAAGCTGAACCGCCCGGTGCGGATGACCTATTCGCGCGTCGGAATCGATGCAGATCGACAACCAAGCGCCACCCCTCGCGCATTCGCGCTGAAGTCGGCGCCACGCGCGACGGCCGTCTCACAGGCGATGGATTTTCGGCGCCGATTTCAACACCGGCGCCTACGCCTCCTGGGGGCCGACAGTCGCCAATCGCGTGCCCGTCCACGCCTCCGGGCCTTATCTGCATGCCCAACTACCGGGCGCTCGCGCGCGCGGTTCACACGCATCTCGTTCCCGCCGGCGCCTTCCGCGGCTTCGGCGTGCCGCAGAGCGCGCTGGCGCAGGAGCAGTTGTTACGACGAACTGGCGCTGAAGCTCGGCCTCGATCCGCTGGAGTTCCGCATCCTCAACGCGCTGGAAGTCGGCCAACCAACCGTGACCGGCCAGGTATTCGCCGACGGCCTCGGCTTCAAACAATGCCTGGAAGCCTGCGCCCGCGCTGGCGCGCCGCGCGCGCCGAAGCCGAGGCGTTCAACGCGGCCGCGCAACGGCCCGATCCGGCGCGGCGTCGGCGTCGCCGGCATGTGGTACGGCTGCGGCAACACTTCGCTGTCCAACCCCTCGACGATCCGCGTCGGCCTGAAGCCGGACGGCCGCGTCGCGCTGTTCCAAGGCGCGGTCGACATCGGCCAAGGCTCGAACACCGTCATCGCGCAAATCTTCGCTGATGCGCTCGGCGCGCCGATCGACGCGCTCGACCTGCTCGGCGCCGACACCGACACGACGCCCGATTGCGGCAAGACCTCCGCCTCGCGCCAGACATTCGTCACCGGCAACGCCGCCCGCGCTCGCCGGCCGCGCGATGCGCGAGCCAGATCCTGCGGCTCGCCAATGTCGGCGAGGACGCGGCGCTCGGCTTCGCGCCGGGCGCTGGTCATCGCGGCGCTGGCGGCGAGACGCGCATCGACCTCGACCGCGCTGCCCGTCAACCCGCCGGCTTCGTCGATCGAATGCGTCGAGACCTACGATCCGCCGACCACGACGCTGGACGCGACGGGCAGGGCGAGCCCTATGCCGTGTTCGGCTCCGGCGCGCATCTCGCCGAGATCGAGGTCGACATCGAACTCGGCCGCGTACGCGTGACGCGCCTCACCTGCGCGCACGACGTCGGCCGCGCCATCAACCCGACTTTGGTTGAAGGCCAGATCGAAGGCGGCGCGGCGCAGGGCCTGGGCCTCGCGCTGATGGAGGAGTTCTTCCCGCACCGCAGCGAGAACCTGCACGATTATCTGATCCCGACCATCGGCGACATGCCGCCGGTCGAGTGCATCCTGATCGAGGACCCGTCCTCGGAAGGTCCGTTCGGCGCCAAGGGCATCGGCGAACAGGCGCTGATCCCGACCGCGCCGGCGATCTTCAACGCGATCCATCACGCCACCGGCGTCCGCCTGACGCGCGCGCCCGCCACGCCCGACCGCGTGCGCGCCGCTCTGCAAGCGAGCGGCGTGCTTTAGACCAAGGAGTTCCGTCATTGCGAGCGAAGCGAAGCAATCCAGCGCTGGGCCCAGACACCGCGGCTTCTGGTGTGGCCACTCCAGCGCCGGCGTCGCGCAACGCCCAACCGACGTCTCGCGGAGAGGCTGGATTGCTTCGCTTCGCTCGCAATGACGGTAAATCGCAGTTTCAACAATGAACCAAACCGACGACAAGATCCGCTGCGACGCCTGCCCGGTGATGTGCTACATCCGGCCGGGCATGACCGGCGCCTGCGACCGCTACGCCAACGAGAACGGCCTGCTCGTGCGCGTCGACCCGCACGTGCTGCTCGACCGCACCTTAAGCCAGGGCGGCCGCATCGCCGCCTTCGCCGGCGCCTCGGAGTCCTGGAGCGGCGAAATTTTTAGCGGCCCCGAGCGCTTCGTCACCGCGATCGGCGCCGGCACCACCTATCCCGACTATAAGCCCGCGCCATTCATCGTCTCCAGCCAAGTCGATGGCGTCGATACGGTGACGGTGGTGACCGAAGGCATCTACAGCTATTGCGGCGTCAAGCTGAAGATCGATACCGACCGCCATCTCGGCGCCGAATGCGCCATCGTCCGCGCCGAAGGCGAGCCGGTCGGCCATGTGACGACCGGCGAATACGGCTCGCAGATGCTCTCGCTCGGCGGCGTCAACCACCTCACCCACGGCGCCAAGAAAGAAGGCCGCGTCACCTGCCAGACGCTGCTCGATCTCTGCAACGGCAACCCGGTCGAGCTCTCCGTCGACGGCGGCGCGACGGTGATTGTCGAAGCCGGCAAGCCGCCGATCGTCAATGGCGGCCGCGAGCAGCGCATGCGCGTCGGCTGCGGCTCGGCGACGATCGGCATGTTTGCTCGCCAATGGTTCGGCAAGGTCGACGAGGTCGTCGTGGTTGACGACCACATCACCGGCGTGTTGTCCGAGCATCAGGCCGGTAAGTTCTTGGGCGCGCGCGATACCGGCATCCGCATGAAAGGCCGGCGCTCGACGCCGGGGCGCTATTTCCATGTCGCCGAGCCCGGCACAGGGTGGGGCGGCGCCAATATCAGCGATCCGCTGGAGATCGTCGCAGGCTTCAATCCGAAGGTCGCGTGGCCCGGCATGACGATGCTGATGGTGTCGACGACCGGCGAGCAGCACGCGTTCTATCAACTGAACGAAGAGCTGAAGCCTATCCAACAACAATTGCCCGAAGCCCTGCGCGAGTCGGTCGAGCGCATCGCCGAGAATTGCGAACCCGCGCTTTGCACAGTTCTGTTCATGGCCGGCGCCGGCGGCTCGCTGCGCGCGGGCGTCACCGAGAACCCGGTGCGGCTCACCCGCTCGGTGCGGAGTGCGCTGACGACGGTGACGGCCGGCGGCGCGCCGGTCTACGTTTGGCCCGGCGGCGGCATCACCTTCATGGTTGATGTCTCGCTGTTGCCGAAGAACGCCTTCGGCTACGTGCCGACGCCAGCGATCGTGGCGCCGATCGAGTTCACCTTGCGCCTCGACGATTATGCGGCGCTCGGCGGTCACGTCGAAGAAGTGCGCGCGTTGAGCGACGTGCTGGCGCTGCACGCTGAACGCGCGACCAATGTGTTCGTTGACGGCGCTATCCAACGCACGGCCCGAGTCTGATGCGCGCGCAGTTCGCCATCCTCCCTGACGGTCGCCGTCATTTCCACGACGGGCCGATCGATCTCATCATCGAGGCGTCAGGTGAGGCCATGGCGGTAGCGGATGCCTACGACGCCGCCGCGGAGCGATTTGCGACGATCCTTGACGAGTTATGTTTGGAGCTGCCGCGGCTGCGCGCCGCAAGCGGCGCGCAGCCGGAAGGCGTCGTTGCGAGACGCATGGTTGACGCTGTCGCATGCTTTGCTGGCGAGCGGTTCGTCACGCCGATGGCCGCCGTGGCGGGCGCGGTCGCAGAGGAGGTTCTCGCGGCGATGGTTGACGTGGCGCTGCTTGAGCGCGCCTATGTGAACAACGGCGGCGACATCGCGCTGCATCTTGCTTGTGAAAACGGGAGTGATCGCCCCTCAGCTATCCCCTCCCCCCTTGTGGGGGAGGGCAAGGGAGGGGGGCGGTTCGGCTTGGATGAAGCTCACCGGAGGGTCTTGCAGCTACCCCCCACCCCGGCCCTCCCCCACAAGGGGGGAGGGAGTGCGCGGCGCCGGCGCCACTCAACGATCGAAGGGCCTGCCTCGTTCACGATCGGCCTCATCGCCCGCCCCGACCAACCAACGCCGTTCGGCAAAGCGCGCATCACCGCCCACGACTCCGCGCGTGGCGTCGCTACCTCCGGCTGGCGCGGGCGCAGCTTTTCGCTCGGCGTCGCTGACGCCGTCACCGTGATCGCCCGCACCGCCTCGCTCGCCGACGCCGCGGCAACGCTGATCGCCAACGCGGTCGACCTGCCTGATCATCCCGCGATCACGCGCGCGCCCGCCCGTTCGCGCGATCCGCAGAGCGATCTCGGCGATCGGTTGGTGACGCTCGCCGTCGGTCCGCTGACCGCCACGGAGATCACAACCGCGCTCGACCTCGGCGTCGCCGAGGCCCAGCACTGGCTCGCCCGCGGCCTCATCGACGCCGCCGCGCTGAGCCTTGACGGCCAAACCCGCCTTGTCGCGGCCGAACCCAGCCTCTACAGCTTCGACGCAACCTTCTCTGGCACAGGAAAAACGCCATGCCTTCGGTTGAACTGCGCAAGCGCGCGATCCAGATCGAGGAGGTCTTTCACGAGGGCGGCCCGGTCGCCGCGATTCCCTATCGGCGCGCGGCAATCCTCGCCGTCATCAAGAACCCGTTTGCCGGCCGCTATGTCGAGCACATCGTCGGCTTCTCCGACGATCTGAAACCACTCGGGCTCGAAATGGCGAAAGCGTTGATTGACGCGCTCGGCGGCGATCCCAAAACAATCGAAGGCTACGGCAAAGGCGCCATCGTCGGCGCGGCCGGCGAGATCGAACACGGCGCGTTGTGGCACGTTCCCGGCGGCTATGCGATGCGCGAAGCGCTCGGCGGCGCGCTGGCCATCGTGCCGTCAGCGAAGAAAGTCGCCGGCGTCGGCGCGCGGCTCGACGTGCCGATCACCCACATCGACGCTTCCTATGTGCGCAGCCATTTCGACGCGATCGAGGTCGGCATAGTGGATGCGCCGCGCGCCGACGAAATATTGCTCGCGCTCGCGATGACGGCGGGCGCGCGCGTGCACAACCGCGCCGGCGGCCTGAAGGCTTCCGAGATCAAAGCCAGGGATGGCCTCAGATGAAAGCCGAGATTCGCAAGCTTGCCATTTTCGTTGAAGAGACCCGCGAGGAGGGCGGCCGCGTGGTCGATCCGCCGACACGCCGGGCGGCAGCGGTTGCGGTGATCAAGAATCCCTTCGCCGGGCGCTACGTCGAAGACCTCAGCGAGTTGATTGATATCGGCGAGGAGCTTGGCGGCTTGCTGACGGAGAAGGCGATCGCGGCGCTCGGCATTGCCGGCGATCGCGCCGAAAGCTACGGCAAGGCCGCCGCCGTCGGCGAGAATGGCGAGCTGGAGCACGCCGCCGCGATCCTGCACCCGAAACTCGGCGCGCCGGTGCGCAAGGCGCTTGGCAAAGGCGCGGCGCTGATCCCGTCATCAAAGAAGCGCGGCGGGCCGGGCGTGGCGCTGGATATCCCGCTCGGGCACAAGGACGCGGCGTTTGTGCGCAGCCATTTCGACGGCATGGAGGTTCGGTTGAACGACGCGCCGCGCGCCAACGAAATCATGGTCGCCGTCGCCGTCACCAATTCCGGCCGCCCGCATCCGCGGGTGGGCGGTCTGAAGAAAGATGAGATCAAGGGCGTCGATGGATTGAGGTAGCGACCGTCATTGCGAGCGAAGCGAAGCAATCCAGCCTCTCGGCGAAAGCGCGGGATCAGGGGTCACCACGCACGGGGCGCGGCGGTTAGCCGTCCGGCGCCGCGGCGTCTGGCCCCGGCGCTGGATTGCTTCGCTTCGCTCGAAATGCGGCGTTTAGGAGGATCATCACATGAGTTTGTTTCCCCGTCTGCTTGCAGCCGCGTTTGTCGCGGCGTCGTTAGTCTCCCTCCCGGCCCGCGCCGAGGACACAATCAAGATCGGCGAGATCAACTCCTACTCCGGCCTGCCCTCCTTCACCGAGCCCTATCGCAAGGGTTGGAAACTCGCGCTCGATGAGATCAACGCCGCTGGCGGCGTCGATGGCAAGAAGCTGGAGGTGATCTCCAAGGACGACGGCGGCAAGCCGGCGGACGCCGTGACCGCAGCCAACGAACTGGTCGCCAGCGACGGCGTCGTCATGCTCGCGGGCACGTTCTTCTCCAATATTGGCTTGGCGGTCTCCGATTTCGCCAAACAGAAGAAAATTCTCTTCCTCGCCGCCGAGCCGCTGACCGACGCCGTCACGATGTCGAAGGGCAACCGCTACACGTTCCGCCTGCGCCCCGCCAACTACGAGCAGGCCTCGATGCTGGCGCAAGAGGCGGCGAAGCTGCCGGCGAAGAAATGGGCGACGATCGCGCCCAACTACGAATACGGGCAGTCGGCGGTGGCGGTGTTCAAGGCGCTGCTCTCCAAGGCGCGGCCGGACATCCAATGGGTCGGCGAGCAATGGCCGCCGCAAGGCAAGATCGACGCCGGCGCCGTCGTCGAGGCGATCGCCAAGACCGAGCCGGAAGCGATCCTGAATGTCTGTTTCGGCCCCGATCTCGTGAAGCTGGTGCGCGAGGGAAACACGCGCGGCCTGTTCAAGGACAGGTCGGTCGTCAGCTTTCTCACCGGCGAGCCTGAATATCTCGATCCGTTGAAGGACGAGACGCCGGAGGGTTGGATTGTCACCGGCTACCCCTGGTCCGCCGTGACGATCCCCGATCACGCGGCGTTCCTGAAAGCCTATCAGGCAAAGTACAACGACTATCCTCGGCTCGGCTCGGTCGTCGGCTATTCGACGATCAAGGCCGCCGCGGCGATCCTCGCCAAGGCGCATTCGACCGACACGGACAAGCTGATCGCGGCCGCGGAGGGCCTGAAGTTCGCCACGCCGTTCGGCGAGGTGACATTCCGCGCGATCGATCATCAATCAACGCTCGGCGCCTTCGTCGGCAAGACCGTGTTGAAGGACGGCAAGGGCGCGATGGCCGACGTCGTCTATCACGACGGCGGCGACTACATGCCGTCCGAAGCCGACGTGAAAGCTCAGCGGCCGAAGGAGTGAGGCGGGCCGCCAGCGGCGCCCGTGCGGTGAGCGAGCCTTCTCATAAGCTCGACGCAGCTAACACGCCGCGCTTCGCTCAAACCAACCGTCATTGCGAGCGAAGCGAAGCAATCCAGCGTTGCGGCCAAGCGCCGCGCTGGAGGCCCCGGCGCCGCCGCCTCCGCGACGCAGGGTCCAAGCCCAACGACGGCATGGTGGCGGGGCTGGATTGCTTCGCTTCGCTCGCAATGACGATGCGCGCGTGAGCTTCTACGTCATCCAGTTCATCACAGGTCTCGCCAGCGCCTGCTCGTTGTTCCTCGTCGCCTCGGGCCTGTCGATCATTTTCGGCGTGACCCGCATCGTCAACTTCGCGCACGGCGCCTTCTTTATGCTCGGCGCCTATGTCGCCTACACCGCGATCGACAAACTCGGGCCCCTCATCGGCTTCTGGCCGGCTGCGCTGCTCGCCTGCCTCGCCGTCGCCGCCATCGGCGTTGTCCTCGAGATGACGCTGCTCCGACGCATCTACGACGCGCCTGAGCTATTCCAGTTGCTCGCCACTTTCGGCGTGACGCTCGCGGTCGAAGACCTCGTGCTGTTGATCTGGGGTCCCGACGAATTGCTGGGCCCCCGCGCGCCAGGCTTCAAGGGCGCCGTCTCGATCCTCGGCCGGCCATTCCCGACCTACGATCTGCTGCTGATCGCGCTCGCGCCCGCCGTGATGATCGTGCTGTGGGTGCTGTTCCGTCGCACGCGCTGGGGCGTACTGGTCCGTGCGGCGACGCAGGACCGCGAGATGACGGCGGCGCTCGGCGTCAATCAAAAGTTCCTGTTCAGCAGCGTCTTTGGTCTGGGCGTGTTTCTCGCGGCGCTCGGCGGCGCGCTGGCGCTGCCGCGCGAAGCCGCCAATCATACGATGGACCTGCAGGCCATCGCCGAGGCGCTGGTCGTCGTCGTCATCGGCGGCCTCGGCAGCCTTCCCGGCACGTTCCTCGCCGCCATCCTCGTCGCCGAACTCAACGCCTTCGGCATTCTCATCCTGCCCGGCGTCTCGATCGCGCTGGCGTTCGTCGTGATGGCGCTCGTGCTCGTGGTCCGCCCCTGGGGCCTGATGGGCAAGCCCGAGGCGCTTGCCCGGCCCGCGAGCACAACCACGGCCTCGCGCTTTCGTCCCCTGGATGCGCGCGCCCGTGCCGGGCTGGCGCTTGGCCTCTTGCTGGTGGCGGCGTTGCCGTTGGTTGCCGGACCCTATGCGTTGGCGGTCGCCAGCGAACTCGCGATCTTCGCGCTCTTCGCGGCGAGCCTGCATTTCCTGGTTGGCGCGGCGGGTCTCATCTCGTTCGGCCACGCCGCCTATTTCGGCCTTGGCGGCTATGGCGCGGCGTTGGCGCTCAAGACGCTCGGCCTCGGCATGGGCGCCTCGCTGTTCTGCGGCGTCGCGCTGGCGCTCGCTGGCGCGCTGGTGTTTGGTTGGTTCTGCGTCCGGTTGACCGGCGTGCATTCGGCGATGCTGACGCTCGCCTTCGCGCAAATCGCCTGGTCGCTGACCTTCCAGTGGACCGACGTCACCGGCGGCGACAACGGCATCGTCGGCGTCTGGCCCGCAGCCTGGGCCTCCAGCCCGGCGCGCTTCTTCTGGCTCTGTCTGATCGTCTGCGGCCTGGCGATCGCGGCCTTGCGCGCCATTACGCTCTCGCCGTTCGGCTACGCCGTGCGGGCGCTGCGCGACAGCGAGCCGCGCGCGGAAACGCTCGGCATCGCGCGTCAGCCGATGCAATGGGCCGCCTTCACGCTCGCTGGCGGCTTCGCCGGCCTCGCCGGCGCCCTCTACGCCTTTCTGAAAGGCAGCGTATTTCCTGACAATCTCGGCATCCCCTTGTCGATTGACGGCCTGGTGATGGTGCTGGTTGGCGGCGTCGATACGATCTCCGGCGGCGTCGTCGGCGCCATCGTGTTTCGCGCGCTGTCGATCTGGACCATCAGTCACACCGACTATTCGCGGCTGGTCATCGGCGTCGTCATTGTCGCGCTGGTGCTGCTGTTCCCGCGCGGCCTGATCGGAACATTGAACCGACGAGCCCGGCCATGACGGCGCTACACGTCGAAGCTCTGACCAAATCGTATCGCGGCTTCGTCGCCGTCAAAGGCGTGACGTTCTCGCTGCAACCCGGCGAGATCCTGGCGCTGATCGGCCCCAACGGCGCCGGCAAGACCACCTGTTTCAACATGATCAACGGCCAGATCGCGCCGACCTCCGGCCATATCCAGATATTTGACCGCCGCGCCGACGGCCTCTCGCCCCGCGCGATTGGGCGCCTCGGCGTCGGGCGAACCTTTCAGGTTGCCGCGACCTTCGGCTCGATGACGCTCGCCGAAAACGTGCAGATGGCGCTGCTCGCGCACGCGGGCGAGCTATGGCCAAGCTTTGGTTGGGCCGCGCGTCGGCGTCGCAGCGAGGCGCTCGACATTCTCGCGCAGGTTGGAATGGCTGATCAGGCCGAGCGGCTGACCGCCGAGATCGCCTACGGCGATGTCAAGCGCCTCGACTTCGCGCTCGCGCTCGCGCAGGCGCCGCGCCTGTTGTTGATGGACGAACCCGCCGCCGGCATGGGGCCAAGCGAACGGCGCGGCTTGATGGCGCTGGTCGAGCGCATCGCGCGCGAGCGCAACATCGGCGTGCTGTTCACCGAGCACGACATGGATGTGGTGTTTGGTCACGCCGATCGCCTGTTGGTGCTCAATCGCGGCGAGCTTATCGCCGAAGGCAAGCCGGAAGAGGTGCGCGCGCGAGAGGATGTGCGCCGGGTTTATCTCGGCGCCGGTTTGCTGGAGGGCGGCTCGCGATGACTGAGGCCGGCCTGACTGTGCAAAACCTCAGCGCGTCTTACGGCCGCGCCCGCGCGTTGTTTGATGTCTCGCTCGATGTCCGCCCCGGCGAGGCGGTGGCGCTGCTTGGGCGCAACGGGGCCGGCAAATCGACGACGTTTCGCGCGATCCTCGGCCTGTTGAAGGCCCGAAGCGGCGATCTGCATTTCGCTGGCCACGATCTGGCGCATCTGCCGACCCACGCTATCGTTCGCCTCGGGCTCGGCTACGTGCCTGAAGATCGGCGCATCTTCTCGGACCTGACGGTCGCCGAGAACCTGAGCGTCGGCCGTCGCGCGGCCCGCGACGGCGCGGCCGCCTGGACGCCGGAAAAGCTCTACGAAATCTTCCCTAATCTCGCGGAGCTGCGCCATCGCGCCGGCGCGCGCATGTCCGGCGGCGAGCAGCAGATGCTGGCGATCGCGCGCACGCTGATGGGCAATCCCTCGCTGTTGTTGCTCGACGAGCCCTCGGAAGGCTTGGCGCCGCGCATCGTCGAGCAGATGATCGCGGCGATCGGGGAAATGAAGCGGGAGGGATCTGGGCATGCTGATCGCCGAGCAGAACCTCGCCTTCGCCCGCCTCGTCGCCAGCCGTGTCTACGTGATCGAGAAGGGCGCCGTGCGTTTCTCGGGGACCGTGGCTGAGTTCGACGCGGCGCCTGGCGTGCGCGACGCTTATCTCGCGTTGTGAGCTGAACATGGCCGCGGGCAAGACGGACTACAAGCTCGACGATCAGGTCGGCTTCGTGCTGCGGCAGGCGCAGCAGCGGCATGCGACGCTGTTTGCTTCGCTGATGATCGAGGGGCTGACGCCGACGCAATGGGCCGCGCATGTCTAAGCTCGCCGAGATCGGCGCGTCTTCACAAAACAGGCTCGGCCGGCTCACGGCGATGGACGCCGCGACGATCAAGGGCGTCATCGATCGTCTTGTCGGCCGCGGCTTCGTCAGCGCGCGCGCCGACGCCGACGATGCCCGCCGCCTGCTCGTCGATCTGACCCCGCTCGGCGCGGAGGTTTTTGCGCGCGCCGCGCCGGTCGCGCATGAGATCACCAGCGCAGACGCTGGCGCCGCTGGTGAGGACGAGCAACGAACGTTGGTGGCCTTGCTGCGGAGGTTGGCCTGAGCCGGGCGGCCAGTCAGTTGGACGCAGCAGAACGCGCGCCGATTGTCGGCCGACGATGTTTCCCGAACCAACGTTCGCCAACCGAAGTTTACGAACCAACCTTTCTGGCGTCGATGGTTTTCTCCCGTTGCGTTAGGCCGTTAGACGCTCTTCACGTAGGCATCAGCGACCTCGGCGGCGGGGATGTCCCTGCGCGGGTTCTCATCTCGCTACGATTCGATCAGCGTTTCCGTCACCCAAGGCGGACTTACCACGTTCACGCGGACCTTCTCGCTCCCCAGCTCCAGCGCGGCGGCGCGAGCAAAGCCTTCCAGTCCGGCGTTGACCATGCTGATGGCTGCGGCGCCGGGCATCGGCTCCGAGGCTAGCACGCCGCTAGTGATGGTGATCGAGCCCCCCGGGCGGACGTACTGTGAACCCACCCGCACGACATTCACTTGACCCATGAGCTTGTCGTGAAGGCATTTCTCGAAGTCGGCGTCAGTAAGCGCAGCGAGCGGCTTGAATACTGCGCCTCCCGCCGCGCTGACGATGGCGTCGACCTTGCCGACCGCCGCGAACGCCTTTTCGAGCGAGGCCTTGTCGGTGATGTCCGCCGCGTATTGCGGCGAAGAGCGGGAGATCGCAATGACCTCATGTTTGCCCTGCAGCGCCGAAGCCACAGCTTTGCCGATGGTGCCCGTCGCGCCAACAATCAGGATCTTCATGCCCGTCTCCCGAATACTGTTTCATGCGAGGATATCGGAGTTCAGAATTGCCTGCTACGGCAAAGACGCCAATATTTGCGAGCTTTTCCCGAGGCCGGAAGAATGATGAAGCACATGTTTGCCGTGCTTATCGCAGTCATCGCCATGGCGACGCCGATGTGGGCGCGAGCTACGGTTGGCGAGAAAGCCTGCGCGGCGGAAAATAGTGCGCAGATCGAGGCTTGCGCCAATGGGCGTCAATGTCAGAAATCCTGCCGCCAGGCGGTCAGGAGCTACAGAAATTGCATGGCGGACGCAGCACACATTCGAATTCTCGGGAGCCCTCGCGGCTGCCTTCTATAGGGAGCGATTGGGCGTTTGTCTGGGCCGAAACGATGGGTCACTGCCCTTGCGAAAGCCGATTTGTTTCTGCTAACCTCCTAAAAGCACTTTTTCAACGTAGATTTTGAGTCGTCCGCAACCAGGTTCGGCGCAGCCGGGGGGAAATATGGCCTTTGTGATCAACGCTACCTTTGATTCAAGTGTCACAGGCTTACAGACCACGGATCCGACGCTCTACTCAGAATATACAGGCGCTGTTACCGCCGCCATTCAGTTTTTCGAGCAAAATTTCACGAATAACATTACGGTCAACATTAATTTTGGTTGGGGCGAAGTGGCGGGTATGGGGATCGCGGCGGGAGCGAGCGGCGAAAGCTCAGCTTCCCTAAACACTTTTACATACAATCAAGTTCTTACCGCTTTAACCGCAACAGACACAACTTCGGCGGTGCAAACGGCGGCTGTGGCTTCATTGCCAACAACGGATCCAACTAATGGAGGAACCTTTGACGTCAATTTTGCCGAACAGCTTGCGTTAGGTCTGACGGGCGGCAGCGCCAGTAGCACAACCAACGACGGCTCCGTCGGCCTAGATTCGTCGGCCTCGGAAAATTGGGTTTGGACGCAGAACGGAAATTACAGCAGCAACACCAGCAATGACGCCGTCGGGACTTTGGAGCACGAAATATCGGAAGTGCTCGGACGGTCCGATGTCGGCGGCGCCAATAGCACTTACACTCCCTTAGATTTATTCCGATACACCGCCGCCGACGGAAAGGACAGTGACCCAATCGGGGGCGCGGCGGGCGCTCGCGACGAGCCGTTCGCGGCCGGTTACAACGCCAACAACCCTTCGTACTTCTCGTACAATGGCCAAACGGTCACGCTGTTGTACGAGACGCCGCGGACGTGGCCGCCGGCTCCGATATCGCCGATTGGGCGCCGTCGAGTCGGATACGATTCTTTCGGCGATGGCCCCACCGGCGCGGCGAGCCCGGTCTCGACGACCGACCTTCAGGAAATGAATGTCATCGGCTACGACCTCGTTTGCTACGCATCGGGGACGCACATCCTGACCTCTACGGGCGAGATTGCGGTCGAGCGGCTTGCTGTTGGCGACGTCGTGGTGACAGCTTCGGGAGAGCGCCGGCCGATCCGCTGGCTCGGCCATCGAAACGTGAATTGCCGACGCCACCCACATCCGAACGAGGTGATGCCAATCCGCATCGCCGCCCACGCTTTCGCTTCCAACAAGCCCGCTCGCGATCTCTACGTATCGCCCGGGCATGCGATCTGCGTTGATCTCACGGACGAGGTTCTGATCCCAGCCGGCGCGCTGATCAATGGCGCAACGATCCAACAAGCGAAGGTCGAGGAGATAACCTACTGGCACGTCGAGTTGGACAGTCACGACATTCTCCTCGCTGAGAACTTGCCGGCCGAGAGTTATCTCGAGATGGGCAATCGCAACTTTTTCGCCGAGGCGGCTGTAGTGTCTCTCGAAGCCGCGCCCGACGCAAAGCGGCGTACCCACGCGGATTTCTGTCGGCCGTTCCACGATAGTGGCGCCTTGGTTGAGGCGGTGCGGTCGCAGCTTTCCGCCCGCGCCCAGTCGGCTCGGTTGGAAGCTGCGCCGCGATGCGCTTGCTGATCTTCATCTCGTCGTCGATGGCGTACGGATCGATCCGGCGACTGTGCAAGACCAATGCGTCCGGTTCACCGTGCAGGCTGGCTCGCGCGATGTCTGGCTAGCGTCGCAGGCTTCGCGGCCGCTCGATGTCGGTGCCGGTCTCGACTTTCGCGCGCTTGGCGTCTGCTTGGCGAAAATGTCGATCGAAGACGGGTCCACACTTCCGCACGAAATCTCGCTGGAACACACGGCGCTCGGCGTCGGCTACCACGAGCTCGAACGCAGCGGGGAAGTCACGTGGCGCTGGACGACGGGGCGGGCGCAGCTGCCTGAGGCGCTTTGGGCGCATCGCAGCGGCGACTTCACCTTGCGGGTCGATCTCGCCGGCCCCGCGCTGCCGAGATGGGTCGCCCCGGCCGACGAACCAAGTTACGAAAGTTCTCAGGCCGCCTGAGACGGAGGGTTGACACGCTCGGGCGCTATTCGCCCAGCGCGATCAGCGGCAAAGGCAGTCTTGCCGCTTTTTAGTTGGCGACAATCGTCGGCGCACGGTCAGCCGGCGGCGTGTTGCGGCTGCGCTGCGATCTGACGATGCCGTCAATCACGGTCATTCCGACGCCGGGCAGATCGCCAAGCCTTACGCTATCAAGCAAGTTCTTTCCGGCCGAATGCTGCGCGCGGTCGAGAAATACGAAATCGGCGGACTTGCCGACTTCAATCAACCCGCAGTCGAGCGCGCGCAGGCGCGCGGTATTGCCGGTGGCGAAGCAGATCGCGACTTCGGCCGGCACATCGCCGAGCGACGACAGCAGCGAAATCATCCGCAGGATGCCGAGCGGCTGCACGCCGGAGCCGGCGGGCGCATCCGTGCCGAGGATGACCCGCTCGAGCTGCTTCAACTCGTTGGCTGTGCGCAATGTGAACAGCGCCGCGCGCTCGTTGCCGTTGTGCACCAGCTCAAGTCCGCGCCCGCATTTTTCGCAGAGGCAGGCGATCTGATCATCAGGCAACGCGGTGTGGCCGCCGTTGACGTGGCCGATCACATCGGTGTCGGCCTGCAGCACGATGTCGGCGTCAATCAAACCCGAGCCGGGGATCGAAGGGCCGCCGGTGTGTATCGTGCTGTTGATCCCATATTTCCGCGCCCACGCCACCATCGTGCGCGCGGTCGGGCCGTCCTTGACGCCGCCCAGTCCGACCTCGCCGAGATAGCGCACGCCGGCCTTGGCGAGCTCAGCGAAATCGCTCTCCTCCATGCCCGGCTCGATGACCGGCGCGCCGGCGTGCACCTTCACGCCGCTGGCGCGAAAATTCGAGAATTGCCGCTGCGCCGAGATCGCCATCGCCTTGAGGCCGACGATGTCGCGCGGCCGGCCGGGCGTGTGCACTTCGCCGGCGGAGATCATCGTGGTGACGCCGCCGTGCAGGCAGGAGTCGATCCACCCGAGCTGATTCTGCCGCGGCGTCCAGTCGCCCGCCACCGGGTGGACGTGGCTGTCGATCAGACCCGGCGCGAGCGCCACGCCCTGCGCGTCGATCGTCGTTGTCGCCCCGGAGACATCGAGGTCCTTCAGGCGGCCGATGGCGGCGATGCGGCCGTCCACGGCGACGAGCGCATCGGCGTCGAGGATCGGCCGCGCCAGATCGCCGCTCAGCATCAGCCCGATGTTGCGAATCACCAATTTGCTCGGCGCGGCGGCGCCAGCGGCTTCGTCATGCGCCATGAAGGCCTCGGGTCAGGGCTCGGAGTTTGTTCGCGTACAAATAATGCCGCAGAGACCGAGCGCTGACAAGCCAGACGCGTTAGGCGGGGCGCTCCTCGATGGCGTCGACGCGATCGGGGTAGAAGGCGAGATGGTCCTTGATCGCGGCCACGCTCTCGTAAGGCGTCTCATAGGTCCAGATCGCGTCGACCGAGCGCGCGCCGCCCGAGGGGATGCTGAAATACGACGCCTCGCCCTTGTAGGGGCAGTAAGTGTGGGTTTCGGTCCGCTTGAGCGCCGCCATGTCGACGTCCTCGCGCGGCACGTACTGCACCGGCGGATAGCTGGCCTCGCGCAGGGTGAGCGCGTGGGTCGTGTCGACGATCACCTTGCCCGCCAGCGTCACCACGACGCGGTTGGCGTTGGGGGTGACAGTGATCGGATGATCGGCGCCTGGAATTTTGATTGTGCGCTCGGGCATTGCAGTTTCCTTGTTAAGAGGCGGAGAAGCGTTGCCGAACATCGGCGGACCGCTGACCGATGTCTATCTAGTTACCGACAGAGCGGGCGCCAATGTAGCCGCGGTCGTTGACCGCGGCCGACGTGTGAGCGTCGCTAACCTTCGATCACGGCGCCGCCGCGGTCAGCGACCGCGGCTACAGGGCGCCGGGGCGACGCTAGGCGTTGGTGCCGCCGTCGACCGTCAAGTTCGCCCCGGTGATGTAGCCGCCTTCCGGACCCGCGACGAAGGCCACCATGGCCGCGACGTCGTTCACGTGGCCGTAGCGCTTCAACGCTGTGAGCGCGATCTGGGGCTCCGCCCACTCGTCCGCCTCGGGATTCAGATCGGTGTCGATCGGGCCGGGTTGGATGTTGTTGACGGTGATCCCGCGTTTGCCGACCTCGCGCGACAGACCTTGCGTGAACATCTTCACGGCGCCCTTGGTTGCGGCGTAGACCGTCAGGCCCGGCGTCATCATGCGCTCACCAACGCAGGAGCCGATGTTGATGATGCGCCCGCCGTCGCCGAGATGTTTCAGCGCCGCCCGCGTGGCGATCAGGAGGCCGCGCAGGTTGATGTCGATCACTTGATCCATTTCCTCCAACGTGGCCTCCTCGAACGGCTTGGGGATGGCCGTGCCGGCATTGTTCACCAGCACGTCCAACCGACCGAAAGCGGCGACGGTCTGTTCGACGGCTTCACTGACCGCCTTGGCGTCGGTCGCGTTCGCTTGGATCGCGATCGCTTTGCCGCCGGCGTCTTTGATCGCCCTCACGACCTGCTCGGCCGCCGTTGCGCCTTTGGCGTAGGTGATGGCGACGCTGGCTCCTTCGGCGGCCAAGCGCTTGGCGATCGCGGCGCCGATGCCGCGCGAGGCGCCGGTGACGAGGACGGACTTGTTGCTAAGGTTTGCCATTTGCTCACTCCATTGGTTGGATCTGGTTTTCTCAGTCAGCGGCGACACATCATGTCGCCGATTTCCCGCCGTCGACGCACAGCACCTGTCCGGTGATGAACGAGGCTTTGTCCGAGGCGATGAAGACGATCGCGTTCGCGACCTCCTCCGGTGTTCCGACCCGCCCAAGTGGGACAGATGAGACTAGCGCAGCCCGACGACTCGGGTCGCGTGCGAGACGACCCAACATCTCCGTGTCAGTAGGGCCGGGCGCAATGGCGTTGACGCGGACGCCGAAAGCAGCGGCCTCAAGGGCCGCGGCTTTTGTCAAACCTTCGACGGCGTGTTTGCTCGCGCCATAAATCGCCATGCCCGCGGCCGCCTTGTGTCCCATCGTCGAGGACAGGTTGACAATGGAGCCGCGCCCGCGCTCGCGCATCGCCGCGAGTTCGTGCTTCATGCCGAGGATGATGCTCAGGACATTCGCTTCGAACGTCGCGACATAGTTGTCCTGCGACTGATCGATCAATGCGCCCGGCGAGCCCTCCGACCCGGCGCTGTTGACGGCTACGTCCAATCGACCGAAGCGGTCGACGACGAATTCGATCAGGCTCTTGACATCTTCCTCCTGCCGTACGTCGGCGCGGACGTACTCAGCCCTGACTCCGTAGGCGCTCAATTCATCGGCGAGCTTCAGGCCTTCCTCGTCTCGCCGCCCGGAAATGACGACTTGGGCGCCGTCGCGCGCGAAGGCGATCGCCGCCGCTCTGCCAATGCCGGATAAGGCGCCCGTCACAAGGACGACTTGATCGGTCATCACTAGACATTCTCCAGATTGCGCGCGCCAAGTGGTCGCAAGACATACTCACACGCCGACCGGGAGCTGTCGTGTGAATGGCTGTGATATCTGGTGAAGGGCTGGCGCCCGCCGGCTCAGGACAGGCTGGCTATCAACGTCCGGGCGTCGATGAGGTCTTGGGTGTCAAACCCTTCCGTGAAAAGCTCATATGTCGCCGCGAGGAGGTCGCGCGCTTCGGCCGTGCGGCCCTGGCGGCTCCACAACCGCGCGAGGCTTGTCGCCGCGCGCAGCTCCCAGGCAAGCGCGGACTGGCTGCGCGCGAGGTCGATCGCTCGCAAAAGCGCCAATTCGGCGCCCGCAGCCGCGTCGAGCCCTTGCCGCCAAAGCGTCAATTCGGCGTTGACCCTGATAACCTCAGGCAGACTCCACAGAGCGTCGCCGACGTCCTCGTCAGGCAAGGGAACGGTGAGCTTGGGCTGCTTGGCGAGTTGCAACGTATTCGCGAACGTCGACATGTCCAACCGCGGCTCGAGCGCGGACGCAATCAAACCCTCATCGCCCGCACCCCTTCGAAGCCGCAGTAGGAATTCCCAACACCGCAGCCAAACGTCGCTAGCGGAACGGTTGATCATCATGCCGAGATAGGTCTCGGTGGCGGCGAGATCGCCGATCCAAAGCGAGAACGGGCAACCGGTGAGGCCGAGGACGTAATACAGCGAGTAGAAATGATCGGATTGCCGCGCGGTTTCGATGGCCGTGTCGAGCGCCGCCCGCGCCTGGTCAGGCAGCCCCTGCAGCCAAAGGATACGCGGTAACAAGGCCGCCGCCGCCACTTCAGCGCCAACCTGGAAATCGGTATTTGCTGGGTTTGGGGAATGGCGCGCCGTGCTGAGTACGCGCTCGGTCAAATATCGAGCCGTGTGCTGATCGCCGAGATAATGATGAGTTAGTCCGAGGATGCGGTCGCCAAGAACGATGAACCCGGGACTGTTCGATGTGCGGGCGACGTCTTGGTATCGTTTGGCGAGGTCCAGCGCGTTCCGATACTGTCCGCGGGAGCGCCGACTCGCCCACATGCCCCACAACGCTTGCAAACGGAGTTCAACCGGCGCCTCCGCCACCTGATCGCTCAACGCGAGCGCGCGAGCGAAGGCCGGCTCGGTTTTAGCGGGATCGCTGGATGTATACCAATAGGCATGGCCTAAGGCGATCTGCAGGCGCATTTCGACGATGGGGTCCGCCGAGGCGTCCAATTGCTGAACGACCCGCTCGACCCGCTCGCGGTGCTCCAGATTCAGCGAAAGTTGAAACCAGAGATGTGCCGAGGCGGCCATGAGATCGAGACCGATCGGCTGGTTGCCCGCAGGGGAGAGCGACCAGTCCAACGCCCCGCGGATATCGTCCAGGCATTCCGAACATCGACGCAGCCAAATCTTACCTGACCGCGTATCACCGCTCTGCAGCAGTTTCAGATGGTATCCTGCATGTCGGAGCCTGGCGTCTCGCTCCCCTTCGCCCTCCGCCAGCTTCTCGGCGGCGTAGATGCGCGTCGCTTCAAGCAATCGATAGCGTACACAATCGCCGTTGCCTTGGGCGGTCAACAGCGACTTTGCGACGAGGTCGGCCAATATCCCGACAGGGTCCTGAACTTGGTCTTCAGTGACCACCGCCAAGGCGGCCTCTATAGGGAAAGCCGAGCGAAATACCGCCGTTCTTTGCAAGACAGCCTGCTCGATCGGCGACAGCAGGTCGTACCCCCAGTCCAGTGTCGCACGCAGAGTTTGCTGCCGGGGTAGCGCAAAGCGACGACCCTTTGTCAGAACCGCGAACATGTCGTTGAGCCGCTGCGAAAGAGCGTTGACTCCAAAAAACTCCGCGCGCGCCGCCGCAAGTTCGATCGCGAGCGGAATGCCGTCAAGCCGGCGACAAATTTCCGCAACCGCGGGCGCTTGCGGGTCATCAAACCTCAGATCAGCATGGGCGGATGCGCGATCAACAAAGAGCTGGACAGCGGCATAGGACATCGCCTCGTCCAACGTTATATCCACCTTGTTTGGCGGGCACTCGAGCGGCAGCAGACGATGCACCCGCTCCCCCTGAATTCTCAGGGGTTCCCGGCTAGTCGCCAATATCAGGGGTTCGACTGTATCACGCAGGAGTTGGTCAATAACCTCTGCGACGGCCTCGATGACCTGTTCGCAGTTGTCGAAAATCAACAGGGTTCGCTTGTCCCGCAGAAATTGAGTGAGCTCTCGGAGCGGATCGATCTCCTTGATCGCAATCCCCAACGCCGTCGCACAGGCGCTGACGACAAGCGATGGCGCCTGGACAGGCGCCAGATCGACGAAACACACAGACCATTGCGCCTCTTGTTGGACCGCCTGCGCCGCGGCGATCGCGACTGTGGTTTTCCCGACACCCGCGGGGCCAGCGATCGTGACCAGTCGGCTTTGTGCGAGTTGACGGCCGATGGCGGCGATACTGTCGGAGCGGCCGATGACCGTAGCGGCTCTCCCCGGCAGAGGCGAAGCCGCTGCAGTTTCGGCGTCCTGCGCATCTGTTTGATCCAGGCGTTCGACCGGCGCCACGAAGCAATAGCCGCGACCCGGCACGTTGCTTACGTAACCTTCTTCCGACGCGGAGTTGCCAAGAGCCTTGCGCAGCGCCTTGATGTGAGCGCGCAAACTGCTCTCTTCGACGCTCAGGCCCTGCCAGACATCGGCAAGCAGTTTGCGACCCGGAACGATCGTTCCCGCATGGTCGACGAGAACGATGAGAAGGTCGAAGGCGCGGCTGCCCAGGCGGACAGGGCGCGCCTCTTTTTCCAACCGCCGCTCAGCGGGATGAAGGCGAAACGGGCCGAAGGCATAGACGGAGCGGCGTTCGCTACTCATCGCGACAGGTTCCGAGAGAGCCTCGCGCCAAGTTTCGATCCGCGCTCCACCAACTGTGAGCCGCCGCAGCCGCTATTGCGTCAATCTTCGTTCGTGCACGGCTTGCGCCGTGACGGCGCCCGTCTTGCCGCCGAACTGATCAATCACGTAGTTGGCGACCGCGGCAAGCTCATCGTCGCTGTAGGCGTCGCCGAAGCTCGGCATGTAGCCGCGTCCCTTGTTCGTCTTGAGGTCAGCGCCGACGAGCAGCACCCGGACCAGATTGACGCCTTCGGGATCGTTGACGGCCTGACTGCCGGCCAGCGACGCGTAGCGCGTCTGCCGTCCGCCGCCGTTCCACTGATGGCACGTCGCGCAGACGCCCTCGAAGATCCGCTGACCGGTGGCATTTCCAGCGTCGGCCGCATGCGGCTTCCAGGAGGCGGACGCCGCCATCGCAGCGGGCGCCGGATCGATTTCACCGCCGGGCTTTCCGGTCCTCGGCTCGACGCGTCTGAGATAGGCGACCAGCGCCGCAACGTCGTCATTGGTCAGATATTGCAGGCTGTTCGCGACCGCCTCGCGCCATCGGGCCGGCCGCCGAGCCGCGGTCCACGGCGTGGCCGCTCGAGAGATAGTCGGCGATCTGCTGGTCGCTCCAGCCGCCGATGCCGTAGCCCTTGTCGGCCGTGATGTTGTAGGCGTGCCAGCCCTCCAGCATGGCGCCGCTGAACTGTTTCGACATCGCCATGGCGAAGCCGACGTTGCGCGGCGTGTGGCATTCGCCGCAATGGCCGAGCGCCGTCGCCAGATAGGCGCCGCGGTTTTCGCTTTCGCTCGACCGTGCGGGTCGGGGTGAAAGCGATGCTGGTCGAGGAACGCGAGGTTCCAGAAGGCCAGCGTCCAGCGCTGGTTGAACGGGAAACGACAGCTCGTTCGGGCGCGCCGGCGCGTGCACAGGCGGCAGCGAGAACAGATAGGCCTTCATCGCCACGGCGTCGTCGCGGCTGAGGCCCGTGTAGGAGGTGAAGGGAAAGGCCGGATAGAGATGCGAGCCGTCCTTGGCGATGCCCTGATGCAGGGCGCGGACGAAATCGTCGTCGCTCCAGTCGCCGATGCCGGTCTCCTTGTCGGCGGTGATGTTGGTCGAATAGATCGTGCCGAACGGCAGCTTGAACGGCGAGGCCGCCCGCGAAAGGCTTGCCGCCCGGCGCATTGTGGCAGGCGGCGCAATCGGCGGCCTTCACCAGATATTCGCCTCGCGCGATCAAGCTCCGGCGTCGGCTTGGACGTCCGCGGCCGAGATCTCGGGATCGCGGTCGTAGAGCCGCCAGGCGACGAAAGCCGCGCCGCCGATGACGACGACCGCGACGAGCGGCGCCGAGAGTTACAAGCAGGCGGCGGATCATGGCCTCACCCGATCTGCGCGCCGCGCAGCGGCAGGCGCCGAATGCGCTTGCCGCTCGCCGCGAAAACCGCATTGGCGATCGCCGGGAAAGCGGCGGCCGTGCCGGTCTCGCCGAGGCCGCCGGGCTTCTCGCTGCTGTCGACGAGATGCACCTCGATCGGCGGCGTCTCGTCCATGCGCAGCATGCGATAGTTGTTGAAGTTCGATTGCTGCACCCGGCCCTTGTCGAGGGTGATCTCGCCGTAGAGCGCCGCCGTCATGCCGAAGACGAGGCCGCCCTCGATCTGCGCCTTGACCGAATCGGGATTGACCGCCTGCGCCGCAGTCGAGCGCCGCCACGATGCGGCGCAGCCGGATCTCGCCGCTCGTTGCGTGACCTCCGCCTCGCAGACCACGGAGAGGAACGAACCGAAGGCGTTCTGCACCATGATGCCGCGCCCGACGCCCGGCGGCAGCGGCGAACCCCAACCCGATTTCTCCGCGGCCAGCTCGAGAACCTTCAGAGCGCGCGGGTTCTTGGCGAGCAGCGGTTTGCGGAACGCGACCGGATCCTGCTTCGCCGCATGCGCGAGTTCGTCGACGAAGCTCTCGACGACGAAGATGTTGTGCGCCGGGCCGACGCCCCGCCACCAGGCCGTGACCACGCCCGGCGGCTCGTGCCGCACCCAGGAGACGTGGTGGGCTCGGAATGTCATAGGGCGTCTCCTCGGCGCATTCGACGGCGTCGCGGATCGAGCCCGTTCTTCGCGCATGCCGGGCGGCGCCCAGCGCGCCATGACGCTCGATCCGGTCACCTTGTGCGTCCAGCCGACGATCTTGCCGCTCGGCGTCGAGACCGGCGGAGACCTGATCGTAGTAGAACGGCCGGTAGCGGTCGCGCTGGATGTCGGTCTCGCGGGTCCAGATCATCTTCAGCGGATAGGGAACCTGCTTGGCGAGCGCGGTCGGCGATGCCGACATATTCGGCCTCGAGCCGGCGGCCGAAGCCGCCGCCGATCATGTGGCTGTGGATCGTGACCTTGCTCTTGTCGACGCCTGCGGCCTTGGCCGCTTCGTCCTGCGCGCGGCCCGGCACCTGCGTGCCGCACCAGACATCGACGCCGTCGGGCCGGACATGCACGGTGCAGTTGATCGGCTCCATCGGCGCATGCGCCAGGAACGGGAGCTGGTAGACCGCGTCGAGCTTGATCGCCGCGCCGGCGATCGCTTCCGCCGCATCGCCTTCGGCCTTGGCGACGATGCCCGGGCCTTGCGCCGCCTCCTGATGCCCCTTGACGATGTCGGCCTGCGAGACCTTGGCGTTCGGCCCGAGGTCCCACTCGATGTCGAGCGCCTCGAGGCCCTGCTTCGCCGCCCAGAAATGATCGCCGACGACGGCGACGCCGTCCGTCGAGCTTCAGGACCGCGACGAAGCCCTTGATCGCCTTCGCGGCCGTGTCGTCGACCTTCACCAGCTTGCCGCCGAGGACCGGGCACATGGCGACGCTGGCGAACTTCATGCCCGGCGCCTTGGCGTCGATGCCGTAGATCGTTCCGCCGTTGACCTTGGTCGGCGTGTCGAGCCGCTTCTGCGGCGTGCCGATCAGCGCCAGGCTTCCTTGCGGCTTCAGCGGCGCGTCCGCCGGCAGCGGCAGGCTCGCGGCGAGCGCCGCCAGCGACCCGTAGGACGCGGAGCGTCCGGACGCCGCGTGGCTCACGACGCCGCGCTCGACCGTGCAGGCGGCCGGCTCGACGCCCCATTGCTGGGCCGCGGCCTGCACGAGCGCGGCCCGGGTGATCGGCCGCGACCTTGCGAAATTGGTCCCAGTCGCCGCGCATCGAGGTCGAGCCGCCCGTCGCCTGCGTCTGCAGCAGCGGGCTCGCATAGAGCTTCTCGTCCGGCGGGGCGAATTCCGGGCGTGACCTGATCGAGGCCGACGTCGAGCTCTTCGGCGAGCAGCATCGAGGCGCCGGTCCAGATGCCCTGGCCCATTTCGACGTCGCGCATGATCAGCGTGATCTTGCCGTCCTCGGCGATGCGGATGAAGGCGTTCGGCGCGGAAGTCGCCGGCCGCGGCGCGCGCCATGCGCGACCCCGCGGGCAAGCTCGCCGCGACGACGAGCGCGCCGGCGCCGGACAGGAACGCGCGGCGATCGAGCGGGGCGACTCGCGGCTCGAGAGAGGCTTGTTCATGCAGTGTCGGCCCTCTCAGATCGTCGCGGCGTGCTTGATGGCGGCCTTGATGCGCGGGTAGGTCCCGCAGCGGCAGATGTTGCCGCTCATGGCGGTGTCGATGTCGCTGTCGCTCGGCTTCGGATTGCCGGCGAGCAGCGCCGTGGCCGACATGATCTGGCCCGACTGGCAATAGCCGCACTGCACGACTTCGAGATCGAGCCAGGCCTTCTGGATTTTCGCGCCGGCGGCCGTCTCGCCGATGGCCTCGATGGTGGTGATCTTGCGCCCCGCGACGTCGCCGATCGCCGTCACGCAGGAGCGGATCGGCTCGCCGTCGAGATGGACCGTGCAGCAGCCGCAAAGCGCCACGCCGCAGCCGAACTTCGTCCCCGTCAGCCCGGCGACGTCGCGCAATACCCAGAGCAGCGGCGTGTCGTCCGCGACATCGAAGTCGAACTGCCGCCCATTGACCTCAATGGTTGCCATAGACACTCCAATCAGCGGTCTTTGTTACATTCCGGCTGGGCAAAAGATTGTACATCCATGCTGGGCGCCGGAGCCCTGGGAATCCCGATCATGCATCTCACGTGTGAGCGCCAACCTGTCGCATCGGCGCGCCCCACATGTGTAGATGGGAGCGTTCAAGCGCCAGTGGGGATGGATATCCAAATCACTACATAGTGATCGGGGGCAATTCGGTTTCACGAGTCGACGCAAGCTCAGGTGGGCGCTTGGAGCGGAAAACAATTCCCAAATTGAACTTGAGTTGAACGGCTCTCGAAATCGCGATCCTCCGGAACTGTGAAACAGCTTCAACTCACCGAGCAGAGTTGATAAGCAAGGGAGCGCCTCCGAACGGAGCGGTATTCGATCGAGTTTCGTTGGGTCGAATTCAGGACGCCAACAACTGGTCGCAGCGGCTTGGCGAGTCGCGACAAGGGGGGAGACATGGCGCAACTTCTCGATCTCAGTGGCAAGCATGTTCTGGTAACCGGGGCGTCTAGCGGCCTCGGCCGCCATTTTGCCGGTGTTGTCGCCGCAGCCGGGGCTGTGGTGTCGCTCGGCGCGCGGCGCGCCGATGCTCTGGCGGAGACGGTGCGACGGGTCGGCGCCGAAAAGGCGCACGCCCTCGTCGTCGACATCACCGATCCCGAGGGGATCGAGCGGGCGTTCGACGGCGCGGAGGCGCGGTTCGGACCGGTGTCCGTGGTCATCAACAACGCTGGCGTCACCGCGACGCGCGCGGCTCTCGATCTCGATGAGAAAACCTGGGACCAGGTGATCGACACCAACCTCAAAGGCGTCTGGTTGACGGCGCAGGCCGCCGCGCGGCGGATGGTCAAGCACGGGACGGGGGCAGCATCGTCAATATCGCCTCCATCCTAGGGCTTGCGCGTGGCGGGCGGGGTCGCTCCTTATGCGGTATCGAAAGCCGGCGTGGTGCAACTGACGAAGAGCCTCGCGCTCGAGTGGGCGCGTCACAAGATTCGGGTCAATGCGCTGGCGCCGGGCTATATCGAGACCGAGCTCAACGACGATTTCTTCTCTTCCGACGCCGGGAAGGCGCTCATCAAGCGAATACCGCAGCGCCGGCTCGGGCTTGCGAAGGAGCTCGACGGCCCGCTGCTGTTGCTCGCGTCGGACGCCAGCACGTACATGACCGGCAGCGTTCTCGCCGTCGACGGCGGTCACCTTGTTTCGAGCCTTTAATCGAGCTCATGGCCTTGCCATCCACGCCGTGACACGGCTCGTCGGTTTCAGAACTCCAACCATCCAGTGTGCAGCAGCAGTGCCATGCTCGAACCCGCGGTGCGCACCTCGGCGTGGATGGCCGAGACAAGCCCGGCCATGACGAACTATCTAATCTAGAGCGTTTTGTGGCTGACTGGAACCGTCATTGCGAGCGAAGCGAAGCCATCCAGCGTGTGATCGACGATGTGGCAGATAGGCGCTGCGGCGGCGGCGTGGATTGCCGCGTCGCTTCGCTCCTCGCAATGACGAGTCTACCCATGGAAGGCTCTAAAAACGGCTTCAGCATCTTAGCGAAAACAAAAACCCTATCTGGTTTCCAACCAGCCCACGATCTTCTCGCGAAATCTTGCGGCCATCGCGGCTCACGAATACGCCGATGTGGCCGCCTGGGACGACATCCTGCGTGTAGTCCTTGCCGCCGATCTTCTCGCCGAGCGCAACACTCTGCCGGCGGCGGAATGACAGTGTCGGTCTCCGTGTAAAGGTTAAGGACCGGCATCGTGATATTCTTCAGATCGACGCGCCGGCCGCCGACTTCGAGTTCGCCGGTGTACATCTTGTTGGCCTGATAAAGCTCCTTCAGCCATTGCCGCGCCGACGCGGCCGTGTGATCGGGGCGGTCCGACAGCCATTTCTCCATACGTAGGAAGTTGAGCAGTTTCTCCTTGTCCTGGCCGACGTCGACGAGGGTCATGCAATATTTCGCCAGGCTTCTGTACGGCGTCATCATCGAGAAGAACGCGCCGCCGACTTCGCCGGAAATGTTGCCGAACGAAGTCGATCATGAGGTCGATTTCCTCCGGCGCGAGGTTGCGGACCCACACATTCATGAAGCCGCGGTCGACCTGCTCATGCTCCTTGTCGGCATGGAAATCGACCGGCGTGACGCAGGTGATCAGATTGCGAATCTTCTTCGGGATAGAGCGAGGAATAGATCAACGACAATACGCCGCCTTGGCATATGCCGAGCAGATTGACGGAATTGAATGTCATGACGTTCGCGGATCACCTCGACGAAGCCATCCATGTAGATGTCGACGAGATCGGAGAAGTCGTCGAACTGATCGGCGGCGGTCGGATGGCCCCAGTCCAGCATGTAGACTTCGCAACCACCCTCGGCCAAGTTGCGCAGGAACGATCGATCGGGCTGAAGATCGAGAATCGTCCAGTAACCGACCATCGCATAGACGACCATCACGGGCGTCTTCACGCGGCTCGGCTCGCCGATCGCGATGCGATGAAGCGAACGGCCGTTGATCTGCGGCGACGAGCTCTCGCGGCGTCGTGGCGATGTCGACGTCCTCGTCGCGGAATTTGCTGAGCATCGCGGTGGCCTTGGCCGCGCGCGTCGAATACGAGGCCAGTTGGGCCAATCCAGAGGTCAAGTCTGCACGACATCGATAGCGTCCTTCCGTGATTAGGCTCCGCGTTTGTCACACCCGAGGCCGCGGGCTTGCGGCGCAGCTCGCGAAGCTCTTTGCGCAAGCGTGTGAACCTCGCGGTTGAGATCGTGCAGGCGACGGTAGACGTCGGTCATTTCGGTTCGCGTCGGCATGTCCACGAGTTTGGCGAGCTTTTCGACGGCGCCGCCCAACTCCCGGCGCTGCTCCGAAGCCGCGTGCAGCAACCATTGTTGAGCTTTGGCGAATTCGCCGGAGCGGTTGAACTCCATCAGCGTGAGATCGAGCACGTTGTTCCAGATATCGAGCAGCGAACCGGCGTCCACGCCCTTGCCGTTCTCGGCCTTCTGGCGCTTCTGTGCTTCGGCCAGGAAGCGCTCGCAGGTCTTGATCCAGATCGGCACGCTGATCTTCGCAAATTCCTGCGACACCTGCATCAGCCCGAGCAAAGGCGCCGGCGACGGCAGCGCAAACATGTCGCGGCCCGGAAAGTCGGAGAAAGCGGGAAGCTTTAGCGCCGAGCGGATCTCGTCGAGGACCGGGACCAGCGCGGTGGGCCACGCCGTGGGAACAGCAAAACTCTTCATCAAAGCTTCGCCGACCGGCGCGCCGCGGTTCTGCAGCATCGCGCCCCAGGCGTCGCTCCAGGCCGACATCATATCGGTCGAAGCGGCGCCGAATTGGCGCACCATATCGAAGGGATTTGGAGTCAGAGGGGAGGGCTTGGAGTTCTCGTCTCGACTCAAGTGGCTCTCCATCGAAAAGTAACTTCGGCGCCGGCTGATTGCGACGCAGTGACGTTTCCTCGTGGCTCCGGTCCGCAAGCTTTGCGCGCGGATCTCGAAAAGCGCCGCTCCGTCGAGAAGCGGCGGCGGAGAATATTAGGCCCCGAATTGGTAGAGATGCAAGCGCATGCGAAAGCAGCTTAAATAAGTTGCGCGAGCGCTGGCCTTAACTCTCAACGTAAAGTTGGTTATGATTGATAATCTTGATGCATTCGCCACGGAATGCCCGGATATCGGTGCTTTTCTCGCCAAGGGCCCCGGCGTTTGCGCGTTAGGACCGTCGTTGCCGCCCGGCGCTGAAGCTATCGATTGCGCCTCAGCGAAGGTATAGTTTGAGGCGACCACAGGGAGCATTCTGAATGGCGCAAACATCGAACACGTCCGGAGCGACAATCATCCCTACATCGCGGCTCGTTTTTGTCCTGAACGGTCCCAACTTGAACTTGCTCGGTAAGCGGCAGCCGCACATCTACGGTCACGAAACGCTTGCGGACGTGGAGCGCGATTGCCGCGCGCTGGCCGAGGAACTCGGGCTCGAACTGCGCTTTCATCAAAGCAATCGAGAGTACGAAATTATCGACTGGATCCACGAAGCGCGGGACACCGCGGGCGGGATTGTCATCAACCCCGCCGCCTTCACCCATTACTCTGTGGCCATCCTGGACGCGCTGAACGCATTCGACGCTCATGTGCTCGAGGTGCACATCTCCAACGTGCACAAGCGCGAGGAATTCCGCCATCACTCCTTCGTGTCCGCGCGCGCCGACGGGGTCATCGCGGGGTTTGGCACGCAGGGGTATTTGCTCGCGCTGCGCCGGATGGCTTGGCTGCTTGAGGCCAAGAGCTAGCGCCGGATAGCGCGCTCGTCTCGTTAGCGACCAATATGGTTCGCAAGTCGAACTGTCGCTCGCTATCTTGCTATTTGACGATTGCGATATTGCGAGGCAAAAAAGCAGAAACATCCCGTTCGCGTTGCTGTGAGCGCGGGCGGGGGGAGGACGCTGGATGCTCAGATGGTCGATCGCGACGGTCTGCATGGGCGGCGCCTGGAGGCGAAACTGGCCGCGGCGGCCAAGGCGGGCTTTCGCGCCGTCGAATTTTCGAGAACGATCTGACCTTCTTCAGCGGCAAGCCGCGCGATGCGCGGCGCATGGCCGACGATCTCGGCTCTCGAGATCGTCGCGCTGCAGCCGATGCGCGATTTCGAGGCGATGCCGGACGCGATCCGCGCGCGCAATTTCGAGCGCGCCGCAGCGCAAATTCGAACTGATGCACGAACTCGGGCCGCCGCTGCTGTGTCTGTGCTCCAACGTCTCGCGAGGAGGCGATCGACGATCCCGCGCGCGCGGCCGAACGATCTCGCCGAACTCGCCGACCTCGCGCGACAGCATGGCTTGCGATCGGCTACGAGGCGCTCGCCTGGGGCCGCCATGTCCGCGACTGGACGGCGGCCTGGGACATCGTGCGCGCCGCCGATCGGCCCAATCTCGGCATCGTGCTCGACAGTTTTCATGCCTGCGTGCGCGGCAATCCGATCGCGCCGATCGCGCCGATTCCCGCGCGACAAGATCGCGCTCGTGCAGGTCGCCGACGCGCCGGCGCTGCTGATGGACCCGCTGTCGCTCAGCCGGCATTATCGCTGCTATCCCGGCCAGGGCGACTATCCGATCGTCGACTATCTCGACGCGGTCGACGCGCACCGGCTACCGCGGCCCGGTGTCGCTCGAAATTTTCAACGATCAGTTCCGCGGCGCCTCCGCCGCGGCGATCGCGCTCGACGGCATGCGCTCGCTGCGCGCCGGCGGGCGAGGCGCTCGCGGCGCGAGCGGGCCGCGCGCGGCGCCGCCGCGTTCCCGATCTCGCGCCGCCGCCGCCCGCGCCCGAAGTCGAGGGCGTCGAATTCGTCGAATTCGCGGCGAGCGAGCCGGACGCGACGGCGCTGATCGCGCTGATCGAAGGCCTGGGTTTCCGTCGCGCCGGGCGCCATCGCTCAAAGGACGTCGATCTCTACCGCCAGGGCGAAATCAACATCGTCGTCAACCGCGAGCGCGAGGGCTTCGCGCACGCCTTTTCCGCTGCACGGGCCTCCGTCTGCGCGCTGGCGCTCCGCGTCGACTGCGTCGACAAGGCGCTGGAGCGGCGCGGCCGCGCTGGAGTGCCAGAACTATGTCGGCAAGATCGGCCCGGGCGAGGCGCTCGTGCCGGCGGTCGCCGGCGTCGAAGGAAGCCTGATCTATTTCATCGAGGGCCGGGCAACCTTGAATGGCGCCGCGACTTTGAGACCTCGCCGGCGTCAGCAGCAGAGCGGCGCGCTCGGCAAATCGATCATCTCTCCAATGTCGTGCGCCGCTGCGAATTCCTCAGTTGGTCGCTGTTCTATCAACACGGTGCTCGGGCCTCGAGCCGCAGCCGCAAGTCGAACTCGCCGACCCGCACGGCGCCTTCTTCAGCCGCCTGTTGCGCAGCGCCGAACGGCGCGCTGCGGATCGCGCTCAACATCGGCGAAGGCGGCGCGACCGGCGTCTCGCGCTTTCTCGATGCGTTCGGCGGCGCGGGCTTCCAGCAGATCGCGCTGTCGACCGACGATATTTTCTCGCGTCGTCGAGAGCGCCGCCGCGAGCGGCGTCGAATTCCTGCCGATCCCCGAAAATTATTATGACGATCTCGCGGCGCGCTATCGATCTCGCGCCCGATTTGTCGGAGCGCATGCGGCTCGCTCGGCGTCCTCTACGATCGAGTCAAGGACGGCGAATTCTTTCACATCTACACACGCGCGTTCGAGGATCGCTTCTTCTTCGAGATCGTCGAGCGCCACAATTACGATCTGTTCGGCGCCGCCAACACGCCCATCCGCCTCGCGGCCGAGGCAAGTCTCACGGAAGCTGAATTCACTGCGAAGGAGCTGACCCTATGATCACCGGCGAGACAAAACTCATCGCCCATGTCGGCTACCCCACGACGACATTCAAATCGCCGATGATTTACAATCCGTGGTTCGAGCGGCGCGGCGTCAATGCTGTCGTGATGCCGATGGGGATCAGGAGCCAGGATTTTGCTTCCGCGTTTCCGCAGATTTGCCGCTTCACCAATTTCCACGGCGCCCTCATCACTATGCCGCACAAGGTGGCCGTTATGGCCATGCTCGATGAGGTTTCGACAGCCGTCAACGTCGCGGGATCGTGCAATGCGGTGAAGCGCGGCGAGGACGGCCGGTTGATCGGCGACATGTTTGATGGCGAGGGTTTTGTGCGCGGTGTCAAACGCAATGGCGGCGCCATCGAGGGGAAGCGCGTGCTGGTCGTCGGCTCCGGCGGCGTCGGCTCCGCGATAGCCGCCTCTTGCGCTGCGGCCGGCGCCGAAGAGATTGCGCTCTTTGATGTCCACTCGGCCACGGCCGAAGCGCTCGCCGATCGCCTGCGGCAGAATTACCGCAAGTTGAAAGTGACCGTCGGCTCCAACGATCCGGCCGGCTTCGGCCTCGTCGTCAACGCGACGCCGCTCGGCATGAAGCCCGGCGATCCGATGCCGATGGACATATCGCATCTTTCGCCTTCAACCTTCGTAGGCGAGGTCGTCCTCAAGGCGGAGACGACAGCCTTTCTCGCCGCCGCGAAAGAGCGGGGATGCCCGACGCAGGTCGGCGTCGACATGTTGTTCGAGCAGATTCCAGCCTATCTGGAGTTTTTCGGCTTCCCGGCGACGACCGCCGACGAACTACGAGAGTTTGCGCAGATCAAATACTGACGGCCTAATCGCAGAACGAACAAGGGAGGAAACAATGACGGCAGCGACACTACACGAGCCAGTGGGGCGGCATCAAAGCAAGGTGGCGGCGGCGAGTGGCTGGATCGGCTCGGCGCTCGAATATTATGATTTCTTCATCTACGCGACCGCGGCTTCGCTGGTCTTCCCGCAAGAATTCTTTCCTTCAACCAATCCCACCGTCGCGATCATAGCGTCGCTCGCCACCTATGGCGTCGGCTACGTCGCAGACCCATCGGCGCCGTCGTTCTCGGCCATCTCGGCGACACGCACGGGCGCAAGAACGTGTTGCTGGTCTGCCTGGTGCTGATGGGCCTTTCGACCATGGCTGTCGGCATCCTGCCCACCTATTCCCAGGTCGGCGTGTGGGCGCCAATTCTGCTGGTCGTGCTTCGCTTGCTTCAGGGCTTTGCCGTCGCCGGCGAGATCTCCGGCGCGAGCTCCATGATCCTCGAACACGCGCCATTCGGAAGGCGCGGCTACTTCGCCAGCTTCACCTTGCAGGGCGTTCAGGCGGGGCAGATTCTCGCGGCCGCCGTCTTCCTGCCGCTGAGCTACGTGCTGCCGAACGACGTCTTCATGTCCTGGGGTTGGCGCGTGCCGTTCCTCCTGAGCGTCGTGGTGCTCATCGCCGGATATTACATTCGCCGCGAAGTCGAGGAGACGCCGGCCTTCGCGCAGGAGAAATCGCAACATGAAGTGCCCAAATCGCCGGTCATGGAGGCGATTTCCAACCACTGGCCGGATATGTTGCGCGTGATCTGCATGGCGCTGATGAACGTCATCCCGGTCGTGGCGACGATCTTCGGCGCCGCCTACGCCGTGCAACCCGGTTATGGCGTGGGGATGGACAAGTCGCTCTACCTTTGGATCCCCGTGATCGGCAATGTGGTCGCGGTCATCGTCATTCCCTTCGTGGGAGATCTTTCCGACCGCATTGGACGCCGAATTCCAATCATGGTTGGTTCTCTTGGCGCAGGGCTTCTGTCATTTGCTTATCTCTACGCCATCAGTATCAAGAACGTCCCGCTTGCGGTCATCTTCTCGATCCTGATGTGGGGCGTCGTCTACCAAGGCTACAACGCGGTATACCCGAGTTTCTATCCCGAACTGTTCCCGACGCGGGCGCGCGTCTCGGGGATGGCGATTGCGCAGAACATCGGGACCATGCTGACGGCGCTGATGCCGGCGTTCTTCGCCATCATGGCGCCTCCGGGTTCGACCAACGTGCCCTGGATCATCGGTTCGCTGGCGTTCGGCGTGACCATCATCGCAGCGATCTCCGCGTTTACGACGCGGGAGACCTACCGCATGCACCTCAACGATCTGGACGAACCCGGGTCGCCGCCGGTTGAAAAAGCCGAGTACGACCGCCTGCGTCGCGCGAGCGTGCTCGCCGCGACTTGAAGGGAGGTTAAAGCGTCACTTGGCATTCCACAGCGATTGGTTGGGAGGGAAGGCGGTGAGTTAGAGCCGTACGTGGATGAAGGATCGTCATTGCGAGGAGCGAAGCGACGCGGCAATCTACGGCGCCGCCGCCGCGGCTCTATCCGGCACATCGCCGATCACACGCTGGATGGCTTCGCTTCGCTCGCAATGACGGTGGTTCCAGTCAGCCGCAAATCGCCCTAGCTGGCCGCGATCTCGGGCGAAAGGATCGAACTTATGCAATTCGCGAATGTCAACGGCGGCGTCAAACATTACCTCGACGAGGGGCCGCGCGACGCGCCCTGCCTCGTATTCATCAACTCACTCGGCACCGACTTCCGTATTTGGAACGATCTCGTCGGTCCTTTGACCGGACGTTATCGCGTCATCCGTTACGACAAGCGCGGCCATGGTTTGTCACAACTGCCGGCCCCGACCGCCTCGATGGCCGATCTCGCCAATGATCTCTCGGCGCTTCTTGACCTGCTTGACGTCAAACAAGCGACTATAGTTGGCCTATCGATCGGCGGACTAATCGCACAAGAGCTGCTTCGCCTTCGTCCCGATCTCGTCCGATCCCTTGTGCTCGCGGACACTGCACACAAGATCGGCACCGACGAATCATGGAGCACGCGCATCGGTTTGGTTGAAGCCAAGGGTATCGAATCGATCGCCGATGGCGTCATGAAGCTTTGGTTCAGCAAGACCTATCACCAAACAAGCCGCGACGCCTTGACCGGTTGGAGGACCATGCTCACCCGGACCCCGGTCGAGGGTTACCTCGCCGCCTGCCTCGCCATCCGCGATGCGGATCTGACGGAGGCCGCGCGGCGTATCAACGTTCCAACTTTGTGCGTGGTCGGCGACGAAGACGGGTCCACGCCGGTGGCGCTCGTTCAGGAGCTTGCCTCGTTAATCCCAGGCGCCAAGTTCGAGGTGCTTTCCGGCGCAGGCCATATTCCCTGCATCGAGAAACCGGACGCTCTGCGCGCGCTTATCGAACGCCATGTTGCGGAGGTTGGAAATGACCACATCTGAGAAAGGCGAGAGATATGCATTGGGCCTGTCGACGCGCCGGAGCGTGCTCGGAGGCGCGCACGTCGATCGCGCCACCGCCGCCATGACGGAGTTCGACGAGCCCTTTCAGACGTTCATCACCGAGGGCGCCTGGGGCTCGGTCTGGTCGAGACCGCAGCTCACGCATCGCGAGCGCTCCCTCATCACCCTCGCGCTGCTCGCCGCACTCGGCCACGACGAAGAAGTTGCGATGCATGTGCGCGCGACCGCCAACACCGGCGCGACACCGGAGGACATTCGCGAAGCGCTGTTGCACGTTGCGGTCTACGCCGGCGTTCCCGCCGCCAACCGTGCGTTCAAGATCGCGAGAACCATTTTTGCGGAGACCTCGGCGGCGAAGTCGTGAGCTGAGCCGGCATGACCATATCCGCCTTCGATCACCCGTTCCTATCCTCGCTGCTCAGTGATGAAGAGGTCGCGCGCGCCTTCTCCGTCGAGGCCGACATTCGCGCGATGCTCGACTTCGAGGCGGCGCTTGCGGCGGCGCAGGCCGCGGTCGGGCTCATCTCGCAAGAGGCAGCGACGAAGCTTGGCGAAGCCTGCGCGACTTTCTCACCGGATATAGCTGAGCTTCGCGACGGGGCGGCGAAGGACGGCGTCGTGATCCCTGTATTTATCAAGGCGCTGAGGCGAAGCGTCGGACCGCCGCATGCCGAAAAGGCGCATCTTGGCGCGACCAGTCAAGATGTTATCGATACAAGCTTGGTTCTTCGTTTGAAACCGCTCCTGTCGTCATTCGGCGTGCGGCTCGAACGATTGATTGATCGGTTACGCGCCCTCGACACCGATCAGGGATCTCTGCCCCTCATGGCGCACACGCGGATGCAACGAGCGCTACCGATCACCGTGTCCGACAAACTACGCACGTGGCGTGAGCCGCTCCAGCGGCACAGGCAGCGTCTCGCCGAGATGACGCCGCGTATCCTGGTTGTTCAGTTCGGCGGCCCGGTCGGCGCGCGCATCGGGCTCGAAGGACATGGCGATGCCATCGCCGCTGAACTGGCCCGCCGTCTCGGACTCCATAACGGGCCGAGTTGGCAGGCGGAACGCGACGGCCTGTCGGAATTGGCGAATTGGCTGTCGCTCGTATCCGGCTCGCTCGGCAAGATTGGGCAGGACGTCGCGTTGATGACGCAGAACGAAGTTGGCCAGGCGCAGCTCTCAGGCGGCGGCGCCTCTTCGGCGATGGCCCACAAATCAAACCCCGTGCCGGCGGAAATTCTGGTCACGCTCGCTCGTTTCAACGCTTCGTTGCTTGCGGCGCAGCATCAGGCTTTGGTTCATGAGAACGAACGGTCCGGCGCCGCTTGGACCTTGGAGTGGCTAGTCCTGCCGCAGATGCTGGCGGCCGCCGGCGCATCCCTGCGAACGGCGACCAAGCTATGCGACGGATTGCGCTTCCTGGCGGCGCCGCTTTGATAGGGCAGGCGAGGTTCAACGAAGCGCTGTTCAGGACCGTTTGATACCGTCATTGCGAGCGAAGCGAAGCAATCCACGGTTCCGCCGCAGCGACGCTATCAAAGAGACATTCGATCTCACCGCGCTGGATTGCTTCGCTGCGCTCGCAATGACGGCACTGATTGTTTGCGAAACACTCCAACTCTTTCCCGCCCCTTCTCATAAAGCTTTCGCTTTCTCGCGAAGCGCGAACTTCTGCACCTTCCCGGTTGAGGTCTTAGGCAGCGGTCCGTAGATCAGCGTCTTCGGCACCTTGAACCGCGCCATCCGCTCTTTGCAGAAGCCAATGACCTCCGCGTCCGCGGGCTGCGCTACGCCCGGCTTTAATTCGAGGAACGCGCAAGGCGTCTCGCCCCACTTCGGATCGGGCCGGGCTACGACCGCGGCGTTCATAATCGCCGGGTGCTGGGTCAGCACCTCCTCCACTTCCAGGCTCGAAATATTCTCGCCTCCGGAAATGATGATGTCCTTCGATCGGTCTTTGATTTCGATGGCCCCGTCGGGATGGCAGACCGCGAGATCGCCCGAATGCAGCCAGCCGCCAGCGAAAGTCGCCTCCGTCGCCCGATCGTTCTTCAAATAGCCTTTCATAACAGTGTTGCTGCGAATCAGGATCTCGCCGACCGTCTGCCCATCGCGCGGCGTCGGAACCAAAGTTTCCGGATCGGCAACGATGGCCGCCTCCACCATCGGATAGGCGACGCCCTGCCGCGCCATCTTGGCGAAGCGCTCATCATCCGGCAACGCGCTCCACTCGGGCAGAAACGTGCAGGCCATCGCGGGACCGTAGCTTTCAGTGGCGCCATAAAGGTGGGTCACGCGGAAGCCCAACGCCTCCATGGAACGGAACACCGAAGACGGCGGCGCGGCGCCGCCGGTCGCAATCGTGACGGTGTGGTTGAACGGGGTGCGTTGTTCGGCCGGGGCGTGAGCCAGCATGTTGAGGACGATCGGCGCGCCGCAGAGATGCGTAACCTTGTGCTCCGCAATCAGGCCAAAAATCACGGCTGGCTCGACCTTGCGCAAACAGACCTGAGTTCCCCCTGCCGCCACGACGGCCCACGGATAGGACCAACCGCAGCAATGAAACATCGGCAGCGTCCAGAGATAGACGCTATCGAACGTCACGCCGAAGCTGAACCCGTTGCCCAGCGCCGACAGATAGGCGCCTCGATGGCTGTAGACGACGCCTTTGGGATCGCCCGTCGTCCCCGAGGTGTAAAGCAGGCAAAGCGATTGCCATTCGTCCGTCACCCCGGGCCATTTGAACTTGGGATCGGCCTCGGCGAGCAGGTCCTCATAAGCCAATTGCCCCGCGGGCGGCGAAGGTCTCGAACCGGGGGCATCGATTTCGACGACGACGATCTTTTGATCAATCTGGCGCAACGCTTCGGCGATCAGCGTACGAAATTCTCGCTCCACCAACAGGATCTTGGCGCCGCCATGCTGCAGGCAGAACGCGATGTTGGCGGCGTCCAACCTCGTGTTGAGAGGATTGAGAACGGCCCCGAGCATAGGCGCGGCGTAAAGCGCCTCAATAAACTCCGGCACGTTTGTCGCGAGTATCGCGACCGTATCGAGCTTTTCGGCCCCGAGCTTGTGGAGCGCGCTCGCGAGCCGAACGCTTCGGTCGAGCAACTGCGAGTAGGTAAAGCGGCGCTCGCCATCGATGACGGCGGTCTTGCCGGCAAAGGCGGCGGCGGCTCTGGTCAGAAAGCTAACCGGCGAGAGCGGCACGAAGTTGGCTCGATTGGCGTCCATGTTTGTCTCGAACGCGCTGCGATCGCTTACCGTCATGGTTCCCGCCTTCGCATCTAGTAGCCAGCTCGCCGATTGCGTACCATCGTTGGTCATCCCGCGGACTAGCCAACCTTGTTCCATACTAGGATGGAGCGACCCATCGACCCATCGAGATAGCTCTTGTACGGCGCCGTGGTGATGGTCAAAGTCTCCCCGTCCAACACGAAATGTCGTATCTGATCGGTGCCTGTCCACGATTGATTCCAGGACACGTCGATATGGTGGACGACGACGCCGTCGCCGAGCGAGAATGTCCCCGCATAGGCGACCATCGATCCTAGCAACTGCACGCCTTCCTCGTCGGTGGGGACGACATCGTGCGGCACGACCCGGTCATCGCGGGTGAAGATCGCATACATCCGTCCGTCCGGCGCATAGCCAATGTAGCCGCCAGGATGTTCTCCGAACTGATTGTGCCGATGACCGTCAGACAAGCGTTCGCGCACGTAGGACTGTAGCGCCCAGGTCCCCAACACCGGGCTGTCCGGCGGAGGTTTGCCGCGCTTCACCGAGGCTAGGATCTCTTCGTTCGTCGCCAAGTCATCCTCCGCTTTGATGAGACCAGAGACTTGTTGATCACACGTCGAAGAATACGGTCTCGCGTTCGCCTTGGAGATGGATGTCAAACGTGTAGATGACTTGTCCATTTCGCTCCGAACGCGCCGCAATCAAAGTCTGGCGACGGTCGGGTTGTTCGATGATGTTCAACACCGGATCGCTCGCGTTGGCGGCCTGCTCGTCGCCGAAATACATGCGCGTGGAGAGCCCGATGTTGATGCCCCGCGACGCCAACCAAAAGTTGATGTGCGGCGCCATCGCTCTGCGCCCTTTGCGCCCAACCACGCTCCCCGGTTTGATCGTACGAATGGTGTACACGCCGGTTTCAAAATCGGTCCCGGTGCGCGCCCAGCCGCGGAAGCGCTTGTCGAGCGGCTTTTCCTGACGGTCGTCAGGATGGTTGTAACGGCCCGCGGCGTTCGCTTGCCAAGTCTCGACCAAAACGTCCCTCGTTGCCCGACCCGAGCCGTCAAATATTCGGCCTTCGATGCTTATGCGCTCGCCCTCGACGCCGGGCAGGGCAATGTCGTTGCTGAAATTCTTCTCGAAAATGTCGAAGCCCGCCTGTTGCGGGATGAGTCCGATATGCACGTAAGGGCCGGCGGTTTGCGACGGCGTTTCCCGCAGGTCGGATCGGCTGACGTTCATCGTCCAATTCATGTCAGCTCCCGTGAATCTTGTTTTCGAAGAAAGTCTGACGCCGCCCGCGCAGCACGATATCGAAGCGATAGGCCAAACACTCCAGCGGCACAGCCATGCCGAGGTCCAGCTTCGCAATCAACCGCTCGGCGGCCGACTTGTCTGGGATCGTTGCGATGATCGTATCGTGCGGAATGAGCGGGTCGCCCTCAAAATACATTTGCGTGATCAGGCGCTGCGCGAAGCCGGACCCGAGGACCGAGAAGTGAATATGGGCGGGTCGCCAGCTATTGACGAAGTTTCGAAACGGGTAGGCGCCTGGCTTGATTGTTCGGAAAAAATAGTGACCGTGGTCGTCTGTGATCATACGCCCGCAGCCGCCGAAGTTCGGGTCGATCGGCGCATCGAAACTATCGTTCCTGTGGCGATAACGCCCACCGGCGTTGGCCTGCCAGACCTCAACCAGAGTTCCCGTGACCGGGCGTCCGTTCTCGTCCAGCACGAAGCCGTGAACGATGATACGCTGCCCAATCGAGGCGCCGTCCTTCGCGTAGTTGTTGACCAGGTCGTTGTCGAGCGGTCCGAGTTCGTCGGGAGTAAATTGCGGGCCGGTGATTTCCGAGAGCGAGTTCTGCAACGACCACAGGGGAATTCGGGGCGAACGCAAGCCACTCGTCTTGTAGATGGGCGTATAGGCGGGCGGATGGGTCGCCCGATCGCGTGGGCGGAACTCGTCGGTAGTCATGGCAACCCCTCGGGATGTTGGTGCGCTCGACACGAGCGCAGCCGTCGTTTCCTCCGATTTGCTTAGTCAGCGCGCGCTAACGACGCCCCAACGAACTGCGTTTCTTTGGCGCATCCGCCATTGTTTCCATGAGCCTACCAGAGACTCATGGAACTTCAAGAGGCGCCGACCGACTTTCGAAACACTTGCAGGCAGGTCGGAGCACGCATGAGCTCTCTATCAGAGCCGGTTTGCATCAAGCCTAGATTTTCGACCGAGCCCAGCGCGTCTCGTCGCAAGCGGCCCTATCCCGGCTCCATTCCAGACTTGCGCTTCGTCGCGTCGGCGCCAGGCCCATTGAGGTAGGCGATCAACGCGCGCGCGTCGGCCGTCGGACGTCGAGTGCGCTCCGACGCCGATCGAGAAAGTCGTCACCAGTTGGACCGGCGCCGGCAGCAGCCCGACGACATCTACGCCGGGCTCGTCCAGCAATTCGCTCAGCTGCTGTACGCCGATCTCTGCTTCCCCCCGCGCGACGAGTTGCGCCACGGGCACGCCCGGCTTGGCTTGGACAAAGCGGGCGGGCTCGGCTTCGGGATTGAGGCCCCAAGCTTTCAGCGTCGTCAACAAATGCGCACCGCTGGGGCCGGTTGAGTAGCCGATCGTCTGGCTGCCCAGCAGCGCCGCCTTGATGGCGCCTTCGTTGCTGATGTCGGGGTGCGCAGTCCCTGAGCGAACGGCAGCCGCCATCGGCGAGCGTACAAAATCGGCCCGACTTCCAGCGGCAATGTGGCCTTCCGCTTCCAACTTGGCCATCACGTCGGCGGCTAGCATGACCAGGTCGAAGCGTTCGCCGGCGCGCACGCGTTTGGCCGCGTCGACACCACCAACGGATTCAATCTCCACGGCCGGGTTCGACCCACGGCGAAAGCCGTCGATGAGTTCAGAGAGCACGCGACGCGTCGCCATCGATGAGATGATCTTCAGGCTTTCTCCCATAGCGGCTCCAGTTCGCAACAACTAACGGCCGCGATGCGGCCCTCGATTCCAGTCTATAGCTCAAGGCGCCTCTTCACGACGAACGCGCGCAGCAAAGAAGATACGCGATCAGACCGCCTAGGATGACGTCCGGGCGCCGAGAGAATTGTGCGTTCTATCACCAAAAACCCTCGGCAAAAACTCTCCGCCGCGCCGCCCCGCAAACTCCTGAAACGCGCGAGCGGCCGGCGAAAGCGGCCGATCCGCGCGATGCAGCACGAACCATTGCCGTACGATTGGCAGGCCTTCGACATCAAGCGTGACGAGACGCCCGTCGGCGATCTCCGCAGAGATCGTATGCGCGGAAATGAGCGCGATGCCGAGGCCAGCCATCACTGCTTGTTTGATCGTCTCGTTAGAGCCGAGTTCGATGCCGGGCTGCGCGTCGCGCACCGCGATCTCGCCGAGGAAATAATCAAATAGCGAGCGTGTGCCGGATCCCGCTTCGCGGAACAGAAACGCCTCGCCCGCCAGCGCGTCGCGCTTCAATCGCGTTTTGCCGGCGAGTTGATGGCCAGGCGGCGCGATGATCACATAGGGGTGCGGACCGATCGGCGCCTTCTCCACGGGAATGTCGCCGGGCGGTCGTCCCGCGAGCGCGACGTCGGCCCCCTGCGCGCGCAGCAGCGCCATGGTTTCATCGCGGTTGCCGATCAGGAATTTCAGCTCCAACTTTGGATGCTCCGCGACAAAGGCGGCGATCAGCCGCGGCGCGAAGTATTTGGCCGTCGAAACAACCGCCACAGACAGCCGTCCGCCGCGCCCGACACGCAGATCCTCCATGGCCTCCAGCATGTCGCGCACCGCGCGTTCGATTCCCTCGACATGGCCGAGCGCGGCGTCGCCGGCGGCGTTGAGCTTTAGACCGTTCGCCGTGCGCGAGAATAAGGTCACGCCGATCGCCTCCTCAAGCCCCTTCACCCGCGCGGTGAGCGCGGCAGGCGTCATGGCAAGCGCCTCCGCCGCCGCGACGAGAGAACCTGTCTCGTGGATCGCGAGCAGGGTCTGTAACTGCGCGAAGCTGATTTGGCGCGCGCGAGCGCGATCGAAGGCGTTGGGTTTCACGGCTGACCAATTCAATCTATCTTAAACGAAACCAAATTTAATTCAGTTTTCTTTGGCGCGAAAGGCTCTATCTTTCCCCACAGGCCGAGAAGCGACCGCGCGGGAGGACAGATCATGGACACGCCCGGCCTCGGAGCCGAACTCCCGGAATTCCTCCGCCAGACCGCCCCGGAAGACCTCGCCGACATCGTTTCCTCGATCGCCAATGCCTCCCGCGACGTCGCCGCGCTGGTTCGCCTCGGCCCCATCGCAGGCGCGCTCGGCGCCGAGGTCGGCGTCAATTCCGGCGGCGAGGCTCAGAAAAAACTCGATATCTTCGCGGACCGAACGTTTGAGCGCTGTTTGCACAAAAGCTCAGTGCGCGCGTTCGCCTCCGAAGAGCGCCGCGACGTGACGGCGCTTTCAGAGACGGGAAAATATCTCGTTGCTGTCGATCCGCTCGACGGGTCTTCAAACATCGACGTCAACGTCACCATGGGCACGATATTCTCGGTGCTCGACGCCACCGGCCCCGCGAGCGCTTCAGACTTTCTGCAGTCGGGACACAAGCAGCGCGCCGCGGGCGTCATCCTCTACGGCCCGCATACAACGTTATTTTTCACCACCGGTTCGGGCACCCACGCGGCGACGTTAAATCCGTCGAGCGCGCGCTATTGCCTCACTAAGCTGCACTTGCAGATCCCCGAGGGGCGCAGCGAATTCGCGATCAATATGTCCAACTCGCGTCACTGGCCGGCGCCGGTCAAAGCTTACATCGACGATCTGCTGATGGGTGAGGATGGGCCCCGCGCCAAGGATTTCAACATGCGTTGGGTCGGCGCGATGGCGGCCGACGCCTATCGCGTGCTGCAACGCGGCGGCGTGTATCTCTATCCCGACGATTCGCGCGCCGGTCATACGAAGGGGCGCTTGCGTCTGCTCTACGAAGCCAACCCGGTGGCGTTTCTCATCGAACAGGCCGGCGGCCTGGCGACCGACGGCGTCAATCGCATTCTTGACCTCGCCTACGACGATCTGCACGCACGGACCCCGCTCATTTTCGGCTCGACCGACAAGGTCGAACGCGTGCGCGAATACTTCCTCGACGGCCATCGATCCGCTGCGCGCGCGCCCTTGTTTGGGCGCCGCGGTCTCTGGCGGGCTTGAGGAGACGCCGATGTCGGTCAAACATCCGATCATCGCGATCACCGGTTCGTCAGGCGCCGGTACGACCTCGGTAAAGCGGACGTTCGAGCAGATCTTTCGCCGCGAGAATATCAACGCCGTCTACATTGAAGGCGACGCGTTCCATCGCTGGAATCGCGTGGAGATGCGCGAGAAGATGCAGGAAGCCGCGGTGCGCGGCGACAATCACTATAGCCACTTCGGACCCGACGCCAATCTGTTTGAAGAGCTCGACAAGACCTTTTCCGAGTACGCCGCAAACGGCGCGGGGCTCACCCGCACTTACGTGCATGACGCTGAGGAGGCGGAAGTCTACGGCGCTGCGCCGGGGACATTCACTTCCTGGCGCGAGTTCGAGCCAGGCTCCGATCTGCTGTTCTACGAAGGTCTGCACGGCTGCATCGAAGCCGACGAGATCGACGTCGCCAAACATGTAGACCTGAAGATCGGCGTGGTGCCGGTCATCAATCTTGAATGGATCCAGAAGCTGCATCGCGACAAGGCGTCGCGCGGCTATTCCACGGGCGCCGTCACCGACACGATCCTCAGGCGCATGCCTGATTATGTCAACTATATCTGCCCGCAGTTTACCAAGACGGATATCAACTTCCAGCGCGTGCCGACGGTCGACACCTCCAACCCATTCATTGCGCGCTCGATTCCGACGCCGGACGAGTTGATTGTCGTCATCCGCTTCCGCGATCCGCACGGCATCGATTTTCCCTATCTGTTGTCGATGATTGACGGCAGTTTCATGAGCCGCGCCAATTCGATCGTCATTCCCGGCGGCAAGATGGAATTAGCGATGCAGCTCATCCTCACGCCGCTGATCCTCAAGCTGATGGAGCGGCGCCGCCGCGGTCCTGAACGAAACTCTTTTGCAGGAGAAACACGATGAACGTTCACGCCTCGCAGACCGTGACAGGCAAAGACCGCTATCGGTCCGGCGTCATGGAATACCGCAAGATGGGCTATTGGGAGCCCGACTACGAGCCGAAAGATACCGACATCATCGCGCTGTTCCGCATCACGCCGCAGGACGGGGTCGATCCGATCGAAGCGGCGGCGGCTGTCGCTGGCGAATCCTCGACCGCGACTTGGACGGTTGTTTGGACCGACCGACTGACCGCTTGTGAGAAATATCGCGGCAAGGCTTACCGGCTCGATCCGGTGCCTAACGCGCCCGGCCAGTTTTTCGCCTATATCGCCTATGATCTCGATCTGTTCGAACCGGGTTCGATCGCCAACCTCACCGCCTCGATCATCGGCAACGTGTTTGGCTTCAAACCGCTGAAGGCGCTGCGGCTTGGAGGACATGCGGCTGCCCGTCGCGTATATAAAGACATTCCAAGGCCCGGCGACCGGCATTATTGTTGAGCGCGAGCGGCTCGACAAGTTCGGCCGTCCGCTGCTCGGCGCTACGGTGAAGCCGAAGCTGGGGCTCTCAGGGCGCAACTACGGCCGCGTCGTCTACGAGGCGCTGAAGGGCGGGCTCGATTTCACCAAGGATGATGAGAACATCAACTCGCAACCGTTCATGCACTGGCGAGACCGCTTCCTCTACTGCATGGAGGCGGTCAACAAAGCGCAGGCGGCGACGGCCGAGATCAAGGGCACCTATCTGAACGTGACCGCCGGCACGATGGAGGACATGTATGAGCGTGCCGAGCTGGCGCGAGATCTCGGCTCGGTCATCATCATGATTGACCTGGTCATCGGCTACACGGCCATTCAATCGATGGCGAAATGGGCGCGCAAGAACGACATGATCCTGCATCTGCACCGGGCCGGACACGGCACCTACACGCGGCAGAAGTCCCATGGCGTCTCGTTCCGCGTCATCGCCAAGTGGATGCGGCTCGCCGGCGTCGATCACATCCACGCCGGTACGGTGGTTGGCAAACTGGAGGGCGATCCGCTGACGACGCGGGGCTTCTACGACATCCTGCGCGAGGATTTCACCCCGCTCCGGTTGGAGCACGGCGTCTACTTCGATCAACCTTGGGCTTCGCTGAACAAGGTGATGCCGGTTGCGTCCGGGGGCATCCATGCTGGACAGATGCATCAACTGCTCGACCATCTCGGCGAGGATGTCGTGCTGCAATTCGGCGGTGGCACGATCGGCCATCCCGGCGGCATCCAGGCCGGCGCGATCGCGAACCGCGTGGCGCTGGAGGCCATGATCTTCGCCCGCAATTCGGGACGCGATTACGTGCACGAAGGTCCAACCATTCTCGCCGAGGCGGCCAGGACCTGTACGCCGCTCCGTCAGGCGCTCGATACCTGGGGCGATGTGACGTTCAACTACGCTTCGACCGATCAGCCCGACTTCGTGACGACGGCGAGCGTGTCGTAGAGCGATCCCCGAGGCGCGGCGCGCTCTCCCTGGCGGGGTGCGCGGCGCGCATGGGGCCCGAGGGGAGGTTCGATTTCGCTACCCCCACAGGCGCGAGCCTCCCCTCAACCAGACAACCATCGTTTGGAGCGAAGCGAAGCCATCCCTCAACCGTCATTGCGAGCGAAGCGAAGCAATCCAGCCGTCGTGAGATTCACCGTCGCCGCACTGTGACGCCTGTATTCGCAGGGCGTCAAGTCCTGCGATCATATTGGCTGCCCCAGCGCTGGATGGCTTCGCTGCGCTCGCAATGACGGGACGGTTCAAAGGAGAAACAAATGCGTGTCACCCAAGGTTGCTTCTCATTCCTGCCGGATCTGACCGACGATCAGATTCTCGTGCAGGTTCAATATTGCCTGGACAAGGGTTGGGCGGTGAACCTCGAATACACGGACGATCCGCATCCCCGCAATACTTATTGGGAAATGTGGGGTCTTCCGATGTTTGATCTCAAGGACGCAAAGGGCGTTCTCATCGAGCTCAACAAATGTCGCGAGCTGCACGGCGACGAATACATCCGCCTCTCCGCCTTCGACAATACGCACAGTATCGAGTCGCTGCGCATTTCCTTCATCGTCAACCGTCCCGCGCATGAGGAGGGCTTCCGGCTCGAGCGCGTCGAGGGCCGCAGCCGCGAGCAGCGCTATTCGACCCGCGCCTATTCGCTCGATCGTCCGGAAGGGAAGCGCTACACATGACCGACGCGCCGACGCCGGCGAAGGTCAATCTCGCCGAAGAGTTCGACCGCTCCGGCGTCGGACCTGTGTTGCAGCAACTCGACGATGAACTGATCGGCCTGGCGCCGGTCAAACAACGCATCCGCGAGATCGCGGCGTTGTTGCTGGTTGATCGCGTCCGGCAGAAATTCGGCCTGACCGCTGAAGCCCCGACGTTGCACATGAGCTTCACCGGCAATCCCGGCACCGGCAAGACGACGGTGGCCAGCCGAATGTCGGAGATCCTGCACAAACTCGGCTATGTCCGGCGCGGCCATCTGATCTCGGTGACGCGCGACGATCTGGTTGGCCAGTATATCGGCCACACCGCGCCGAAGACCAAGGAAATCCTGAAGAAGGCGATGGGTGGCGTGCTGTTCATCGACGAGGCCTATTATCTCTACAAGGCCGAGAACGAGCGCGACTACGGTCAGGAATCAATCGAGATCCTGCTGCAGGTGATGGAGAACAACCGCGACGATCTGGTGGTGATCCTCGCCGGCTACGCCGACAAGATGGATAAGTTCTTTCAATCAAACCCGGGTTTCCGCTCGCGTGTGGCGCATCACATCGACTTTCCCGACTATCAGGACGGGGAATTGCTCGCCATCGCCGAGGGCATGCTGGTCAAGCTGCACTACAAGCTGAGCCCCTCGGCGAAGCAGGCGCTGGCCGAGTATATCCCGATACGTCGAGGCCAGCCGCATTTCGCCAACGCGCGCTCGATTCGCAATGCGCTCGACCGCGCTCGCCTCCGGCAGGCCAATCGCTGCTTCGCCTCGCGGGAGGACATCGATCTTGAGGCGCTGGTGACGATCGAGGCGGAGGACATCAGGCAGAGCAGGGTGTTCACGAGCTCTTCTTCGCCGACGATGTAATAGGCAAGGTTACTGGAGCATCAGATATGGCGATTGACGCGTCCTTATGACGAAATAAAGCAATTCGTACAATGCAGGTGATTGATAAACCCAAATAGAATCTGACACGGTCGAAAATTTCGCACAATACATGCTTGGCCGACAGCCTTATTTCTCCAGGTGTGATAGCAGCCACTATACTACCATAAAGAACACCAAATTGACCATGAGAGGACAAGTTCGCAGTTTTTCCTCGCGGTGAACCAAGCTAGCCTCGCGCGCCCACTCAACAACAGCGCGTGATTTATTTACTCTCGCGGGAAATTTGCTTGGCATATAGAGGGTGGTGACATATGTAAGGGTCGGCTGACGAGTGGCCGCGCGCCGGGGCCGGAATGATTGATGAACCCGCTGATAGGCCAGACATAACGCTGATGCTCGATCGTGACGGCGTCATCCGCGATGTCTCGCCGTCGATCGCCCTTGAGAATGAAGTCGCTCGATAGTTGGCGGGGGCGGCCGTGGGACGAGACCGTCACGCCGGAACTCGGCGCGCGGGTAACGCAAGCGATCGAGGCGTCGCGCAACGGCCGCGAATCCCAGTGTTTCCGCGTGCAGCAGCTTTTGCCGAGCGGGCGCGAACTGCCGATCGAATACACGACCGTCAGCCTCGGCAAGAAAGCCGGCTTCGTCGCCATAGGCCGCAACCTCCAGAATGTCTCCGATCTGCAAAGCCGGCTCGTCGATGCGGTGAAGGCGCGCGAGCAGGATTTTTGGCGCCTGCGCGACATTGAGCGACGCTATCGGGCCGTGCTCGACGCTTCGAACGAGGCCGTGGCGTTGGTCAGAGGCTCGAACATGCGCGTGGTGGAGGCCAATGTTCGCGCCACGCGATCGCTTGGGCTTTTGCCCGGCGCGGAATTCCTGCCCGACCTTTCCGCGCGTGACCGCAAGGCGCTCGATGGCGCGTTGGAGTTGGCGAGATCGCAGGGGCGCGCGCCGAATATCGCGCTTCACCTGCAGAACGGCTCGCAGTGGAGCCTGCGCGCCGCGGTGATCACCAGCGATGCGGACACGTTCTATCTGCTGCAGCTCGCCGCCCTGAGCGGCGCGCCGGAAATAGACGACGAGGACTACGGTCTCGAACAGATTCTGCACCGGCTCCCCGATGCTTTCGTCATCGTCGACCGCGACGGCGTGCTCCTCAAGGCCAATCCCACTTTCCTCGACCTCGCCCAGGTTGGCGTAGAGAGCGCGGTGCTTGGCCAGAAGCTGAGTCTCTGGCTTTCCCAGCCGGGCGAGGATTTTGCGGTCATAGCCGGCCTCGTGAATCGCCACGGCAGCGTGCGGCGAATGCTTTGCCGGCTGGAAGGGGAGCTCGGCTCCGCAACCGAGGTCGAGATCTCCGCCGTCGGGGACAGAACGACCAATCCCAAGACGCTTGGACTTTTGATGCGGGACGTCAGCCCGCGGCAAACCCGCTCGGATTCGAACGTCGAGAGTCGAGATAGCAACGACAATCTCGAGCCGCCGAGGGATACGCTGGAAGCAGCCGTCAAGGCCTCGGTCGAGGCGATCGAGCGGCGCTACCTCGAAGAGGCATTGACGACATCGCGGGGTAATCGCACGCTCGCGGCCCGCCGGCTGGGGCTGAGCCGGCAAACGCTGCATGTGAAGCTGAATAAATATAAGCTTGATGACGCCTGACATAACGGCGTAATCATCTGGCAGGGGAGAAGGATCCGTGGCCCAGCCGCAGCCCGTGGCGCCGGCCTTTGGCGCAGCCAACCTTTCGAATTGCGAGCGCGAGCAGATCCATCTTGCGGGCTGTATCCAACCGCACGGCGCGTTGATCAGCGTTCGCGAGGACGACCAGACCATATTGCAGGCGAGCTCTAACGCGGCCGAATTTCTCGGGCTGGATACGCCCTTGCAGGGCCTTCGATTGCGCGCCCTTGGCGGCGATCTCTGGAAACGCGCGCAGGAGATGCCTAGCGATCCGGACGTGATTCCCTTTTTGGCGCGTTGCCGCCTAGCCAATCCGCGGCGCGCCGTTAACGCGCTTTTGCACCGCGCCGCCGGCGGCGAACTCGTGGTCGAACTGGAGGACGCGGGGCCGATCGCGGACCTCTCCTCGGAGATCGAGCGGGCGCTGCAAACCATGTTGAGCGCCGGCTCGCTGGATTCGCTCTGCGACGCGACGGCCCGAATTTTCAAGGAAATCAGCGGCTACGACCGCGTGATGATCTATCGCTTCGACGAGGATGGCCACGGCGAAGTGTTCGCGGAAACACGCAAACCCGAACTCGAAGCTTTCCTGGGCAACCGCTATCCCGCCTCCGACATACCGCAGATCGCGCGTCGGCTTTACGTGAGAAATCGCGTGCGGATACTCGCCGACGTGCAATACGCGCCTGCGCTTATCGAGCCGCGCGTTTCGTCGCTGAACGGCGACGAGCTCGACATGTCGCTGTGCTTCCTGCGCAGCGCCTCGCCGATCCACGTTCAATATCTGAAGAACATGGGCGTGACGGCGACCCTCGTCGTTTCGTTGATGGTCGGCGAGAAGCTTTGGGGGCTGATCTCCTGCCACCACTATTCCCCGCGCTTCCTGCAGTTCGAAATGCGTTCGGTCTGCGAACTGCTGGCGGAGGCCGTCGGCACGCGCATCGCGGCGCTTGAGAGTTTCGCGCGCGGACAGTGCGAGCTGGCGGCGCGACGGCTCGAGCAAAGAATGGTCGAGAGCCTGTCGCGGGTCGGCGAATGGCGCGGCGCCCTGTTTGACGGCGCGCGTTCGCTGCTGCTGCCACTTCGCGCGACCGGGGCCGCGCTGGTGTTCGAAGGCAAGGTCGAAAGCCTCGGCGAGGCGCCGGGCACGGAGCAGATCCGAGCGCTCGCGGAGTGGTTGAGCTCAAAATTCGTCGACGGCCTCTACGCCACCTCCAGCCTCGCGACGGAGGCGCCGCAATTTACGGAATTGACCGGCGTCGCCGCGGGGGTGGTGGCGGCCGAGGTTTCCGGAGATGGCAGCGAATTGCTGATCTGGTTCCGGCAGGAGCGCGTGCGGACCATCACCTGGGGCGGCAAGCCGTTCAAATCGCCTTCCGACGACGACGATCCGAGCGAACTGTCGCCGCGGCGCTCGTTCGCACAGTGGCATCAGGTCGTGGAGGGCACATCGGACCCCTGGACGTCCGCCGATATCGCCGCGGCTCGGATGATCGGCGCCAGCGTCGCCGATGTGATCACCCAATACCGCGCCGTGCAGATCGTCATCGCCAATGATCAGCTCGATCAGGTCGCCAAGCGGTTGAGGGCGAGCGAACAGCTGGTGATTGTCGCGGACTCGCAGGGGCGCCTGCTGGAGAGCAATTCTACATTCGAAACGCTCGTCGGGGTCGGACCATCTTCGCTGAAGCGGCTCGACGACTTGCCGGCTTTTTTCGCCAAGTCCGATGATATGGCGTTGCGGCTCAAATCGCTGCAGCAGACAAGGCGCAGCTGGCGTGGGGATGTGATGCTGCGGGCTGGAAACAGGCCCGCTGTGCCGCTGCACGTACGGGCGGACGCGATCACTGGCGACGATGATCGCGCGCTCGGATACGTGTTGTTGTTCACCGATCTCACCGAGCGGCGCGCCGCCGAAACCGCCCGACGTCGCTTTCAAGAAAGCCTCGTCGGCAGCCGTCGGCGGCTCTCCACGCGGTTGGAGACGGACGCGGACCTGAAGGTGCAAAGCCTGATTTCGCAAGTGATCGAGAACGCGCAGCTCGCGGCGCTGGAGGTCACGGACGCGGCGGATCCCGCAAATATGCGCAAGCTTCTGGAGGGGATACGAAACTCGCTGGAGCGAAGCGCGGAGGTATTGGAGCGCCTGACGTTCGAATCGCCGCCGCCGGCGCGCAAGCCGTAGGCTCGCTCGTCATCGCGAGCGAAGCGAAGCCATCCAGCATTGTAAGGGAGGATTAGGCGCCTTGCGGAGCGTCGGCCTCCAGGCCGACGCGGGGGTTGATACGTAAGCCGGCCACGTGGGAGACCAAGCGGTCGGCGTGGACGCCGACCCTCCGCCAGAGTTGCCGATCAACCTCTCGCCCAAAGCTTCGCGCCTTGGGCAATGTAGAGCTTCTGGGCCAGCAACGCAGCGCTTGGGCCATCTTCGGCAGCAGCGTCGCCGCCGATACGAGCAACCAGGTCGGGCCGACCATGAAGCGCCCAACCGCCGACAATCACCGCGATCTTCGTGTTGAGCGACGCGCGCCGAATCGCATCGATGGATCGGGCGGCGGCGGTAAGGTGCTCTTCTTTGCTGATCGTGAAACCGACGACGGCGTACCAACTGGCCGCGACCGTCTCCGCGTTCTCGCCTGGAGAACGGCCAACCTCCAGCGCGGTGTCCCAACCGGACGCCCGCAGGAAATTCGCGACCATGTCGAGGCCAAACAGATGCGCCTCATGCGGCGTCGAAACCAACAGCGCGCGACGGCGCGGATCGCCGATCTGGCTCGGCGCGTTGGAATACATCTCCAGCATGATTCGTAGCCGGTTGACGCCAACCGTCACGTCGACGAAATCGCACAGGTCTTCGAACCACAATTCGCCGAGCCGGCGCGCCGTCGGCGCGAGCAATGTTTCAAACAGCACGTCGGCGGTGAGGCCTCTTTCGCGCATTTCCCGGAACAGTTGATGTGCGGACGTCGAGTCCGTTTCGAGAATGGCGGCGCCAAACGCCTCGATATCCTCGGTCGTCGGCAGATTCTCGCCGCCGCCGGCCTTCCACGCCTGGTGAATGAGCGCGAGGCGGGGAAGAACCCGCTCCAAGACGACCGAATGGAGCCGCGCGCTCAAGACCGCGGCGCTCGCGCCGTGGCCCTCGTTCGCGTCGTCCCAACCCTCTCCAATTGGCAATCCCGACTGTGGGACATGACAATCGTCAGCAGCACTACTGTCTCGCATCGCCCCCTCCCGGTTTAATACCGTTGGGCAACTCCCACGGGCCTTTTCGACCTCGCCGTCACATTGAAGCCGAGAATTGTGGATTAGTAAAGCGTCGTTGACAGCCATCGCGACTGTCGTGGGTCCCTGTCAGTGGCCAAATCCCGATTTGCGTGACCGGTCCGGCTCGGAGCCGTTAAGAATAATCGGGGAGAATCCGGGTGTTGCAGGCAAAGGCCGCGGCATATCGCGGGTCCTTACGCACACAAAAAAATTTTAAGTGGCCTCTAAAAAAACTGAAGATGCCTCTACGAGGTTCGCGTCCAGGCCGACCTTTGGCGCGTCCATCCGGTTGACGTTGGAGCCCAACGGTCCGCAGAGCAACCTCAGCGTTCGGGCTTAGGTTTGGGCTCCCAACGGGCGACGAGATCGAACCCATGCGCAACCAGGGCGCGCCGCCAACGGCGCGGCTATCCACACCCCGCCGGCGCCCATCCAAAGCTCGCGCGCGACGATCAGCAGGAACGCGCCGGCGGCCAGGTTCGCGATCAGCGCGGCGGGTCGAGGCCCTCCGCCTTTCACCCGTCGCCAGACGATGAGCCCGACGCCCTCGATCACAATCAACAATAGCGCGAGGTCGAGAAAGCGCAGATCGATCGCGCCCACGGCGCTCACCGGCGCCTGAGATCGGCCGCGCGGCCGAACGGCGCGTTGAGTTGGACAATCCGCCAGTTGAGCCACGTCGCGAAGGTGACCCACACCAGATAGGGCGCCAGCAGCCCCGCCGCGCGCCGGCGAAAACGGCGCGAGTGAACAGGATCAAGCGCCAGGATCGACAGCCAGAACGGGATGACTTCGATGATCGCCCAGTCCGGGCGCCTCAGCTTGAAGAACAGCGGGCTCCAGCGCGACGTTGAGCAGCCCGTTGAGCGCGAACAGGGCGATCAGCGTTCGACGCGCGCCGGCGTCGGGCGCGGCGTCCCAAGCGAGCACGCCGGCCGCCGCGATCAGGGCGAAGATCAGCGTCCAGGCCGGCCCGAACAGCCAGTTGGGCGGACGCAAGCGGGGAAAGCGCAGGCTCTCGTACCAGGGGCCGACATCAGTCATCAGGCCGCCAATGACGGCGACCAGCGATGACCGCCTGCGACCGCGACCAGAATCTCTTCCAATGGACGAAGACGAAAGGCATCAAGGCGACGCCAAATGCAATAGATGCGCCAGGTCCTTGAAGAAGATGCGCACGTGCGCCAACGGATCGCGCCGCGGCAGCTCCTTGTTCATGTAGGCTTCCCAAGTCAGCCGCTGCACGTCGGGATCGCGGCAGATGCTGACGAAGCGCTCGCGCCGCTTGTCGCTGGCGTACCAGAAATACTGCATGATCCCGAGGATCCAGAACACGCGGCCATGCGCCTTCATGAAGCGCTTGCGGGCTTGTGCGAGCGCGCGGGCGTCGCCGGATCTCAGCGCCTCCTCGACCGCCTCAGCGGCAAGCCGGCCGCCGAGCATGGCGTAGTAGATGCCCTCGCCGGACGAGGGCGCGACCACGCCGGCGGCGTCGCCGGCCAGCACGACGTCGCGGCCATTGTCCCATCTTTTCAGTGGTTTGAGCGGGATGGCGCGCCTTCCTTGCGGACGGTCGCGCGTGGGCGCGAGGCCGGTCTCGGCGCGAAGACCGGCGACCGAGCCTTTCAGCGAAAACCCCTTTTGCGCCGAGCCGACGCCGACGCTCATCGTGTCGCCGTGCGGGAAAATCCAGGCGTAGAAGTCGGGCGACAGCGTTCCCCGGTAATAGATCTCGCAGCGATCGGCTCGCTCAGCGGGCGTCTCGACGATCTCGTGGTAGGCGAAGACGAACGGCGTGCGGTCGGCGCCGGCGATCTCCTGGCGGCCGACTTCGGTCAGCGCACCGTCAGCGCCGATGACGAAATTGGCGCGTAGTTCGGATTCGTCGCTTTCCCCTTTCGGGCGGTAGCGCACGACGACCGTTCCATCCGCCTCGCGGGTCATTCGCTGGTAGGCGCCGCAAACGCGCTCGGCGCCCGTCTCGGCCGCGCGGACGCGCAAAAACTCGTCGAATTCGGCGCGATCGACCATGCCGACGTAGCCGCCCTCGATCGGCATGTCGACCCGCTCGCCCTTCGGCGAAACCATGGTCGCCTTGGAGACCCGCGCTTTGAGCAGGCGCGCGGGGATCGCGAAATCGCGAATCAGCCGCGGCGGGATCGCGCCGCCGCAGGGTTTGATGCGGCCGGCCTTATCGAGCAGGGCGACCTTGCGGCCGAGGCGCGCGAGATCGGTCGCGGCCGCGGCGCCAGCCGGTCCGCCACCGACCACGACCACGTCATAGCGCAAAGCGGCCTCCATGTTCGCCATTCTCAAGACTCCTGCGGGGCCATTCCAGCTGCCGCCGCGGTCGCGCGCGGCTTGGCGGCCGAGGCTTCGCCAAGCCGCGCCGCGATCCATGCCGACGCGACAAAAGCGAGCGCCTCGGCGGCGAAAACCACAACATAGGCGTTGAGCGGCGAGCCGAGCGCCAGGCGGGCCAGATCGACGAGCGCGCTGGCCAGAAGGCCGCCAGCGCCGAGCGCGAGCGCCTGCGCCGCGCCCCAGAGGCCCATGCGGGTCCCCGCGCGCGCGCCCTTGGCCGCGAGCCCCATCATCGTCCCGATCGCCGCGGCGGCGTAGACGCCGTTGCCAAACCCCAGCGCGAACACGGCGGCGCGCAGCGGGCCGGGTCCGGCGCCGATCAGGCCGGTCACGGCGACGGCCGCGAGCGCGGAGGCCGAGGCGAGGCAGCCGCCGACGGTCCAAAGGCGGAGATCGCCGAGCCGCGGCCCGCCGAGGGCCGAAGCGCAGATCGCAACGACGATCATGCCGGCGAGCGACCCGCCGTGCTGGAGGCCGGCCAGCTTGGTGGTGACGCCTGGCGACAGACCGAAGACGAGCCCGGCATAGGGTTCAACCAAAAGCTCCTGCGCGCTGTACGCGAGCATCGAGACGAAGATGAAGATCGTGAACCGCCGCGCCGCAGGCTCCGACCAGACCTGCCGGAACGCCTCGCGAAAATTCGCCGCCGTCGCGCCGAGGCTCGGCGGCGCCCGCGGTTTCGACGCCGACGATCGCGACACAGGCGAGCGCGAAGGCCAAGGCGGATACGGTCGCGGTGACGGCGACGAGGCGGGAGGGCGAGTAGGGGTCGAGGAAATGTCCGGCCAGCGGCGCCGTCAGCGCGAAGCCGAAGATCATCATCACCCATACGGTCGTCGCGGCGGCGGCTCGGCGGGGCGGAGCGACTTGGGCCGCCAGCGTCGCCAGAACATTGGTTCCGGCCGCGCCGGCGCCCGCGCCGACTAGCAGAAACCCGAGCGCGGCGAGGCAGAGGCCGCCGGCGGTCGAAGAGGACGCGAGCGCTGTGCCTGCCGCCGCGGTGACGCCGCCGATCGCCAGCACCGCCATGCCCAAGACGATCCACGGGGCGCGTCGGCCGCCGATGTCCGAGCGGTAACCCCAGGCGGGTCGGAGGATCTGAACGCCGTGAAACAAGGCGATCAGCAGCCCTGGGGCCAGCGCCGGCAGCGCCAGTTCGACGATCATCACCCGGTTGAGGGTCGCGGTCATCAGCACGACGATCGCGCCCAACGCCGTTTGCACCAGGCCGAGCCGGAAGATCTGGCCCCAAGTGAGAGCCGCGCCGCTCATGGCGCACCCGCTCCGAAGCGCAGAGCGAAAGCGCTGACGAGCATGCCAAGCACGTAGAGCGTCGTGCCAGTTGCGTTGTAGAACGCCGCCTGGCCGCGCGGGTCTTTCAACAAACGCGCCATCAGTGCGAATTGGCCGATGAGCAAGGCGCCAACCGCCAGGGCATGAAGCGGATGCCCCCATCGGAGCAGCAGAAAGATGACGACGGCCTGCGGCAGCGCCATGACGACGCAGGCCAGCCGGACCGCGCCCTCAACCCCGAGCTGAACCGGCAGCGTCCGCACGCCCATCACCGTGTCGCCCTCGATCGACTTGAAGTCGTTGAGCGTCATGATGCCGTGGGCGCCGAGGCTATAAAGCAGCGCCAGCGATATGACCCTGATGTCGGGGAGGCTTGACGCCATCGCAGCGGCGCCGGTGAACCAGGGGAGACCTTCATAAGCCAGGCCCACCGCCGAATTGCCGAGCCAGCCGTTCTGTTTCAGCCGCAGCGGCGGCGCGCTATAGATCCAGGCGAGCACGAGCCCGACCATCGCCGCGATGAATACCCAGGCGCCGAGGGTCGCCGCAACGAACAGCGAGAGCGCCGTCCACAGACAAGCGATATAAAGCCCCCAACGGCCGGGAATCCGCCCGGAGGGAATCGGTCGGTTCGGCTCGTTGATCGCGTCGACCTTACGGTCGTACCAGTCGTTGACGGCCTGGCTCGTCGCGCACACCAGCGGCCCCGCGAGGGTAATGCCGACCGCGGCGACAAGCCAACGTCCCGACACCCCGCTCGACACCACGCCGCAGCCGAACGCCCACATCGGCGCGAACCACGTCAGTGGCTTCAGCAGTTCGAGTACGGCCGATGGTGCGGGCCTTTGCATGTCGGGGATGCTAGACTTGACGCAAATAAGTGTCAATTCAAATTGACGATCCCGCGCGCGGTCCCAGATGCGCTTCAGCCGTCCCCGTCCGCCTCGTCGTCGAGGTTGCCGAGCCCATAGCGGCGCAGTTTGGCGTAAAAACCCTGCCGGCTGAGACCCAGCATTTCCGCCGCCGAGGCGCGGTTATCGCCCGTCAGCTCCAGCGCCGCCTCGATGCAAAGCCGCTCGATCAGATCCGTCGTCTCGCGCACCAGGTTCTTCAGCGGGACACGCCCCACCAACTCCGTGAAATGCTCGACCGTGCGCGGCAGTTCACGCCCGCCAAGCCGCTCGCGTCCCGCGCGCCAGCCGATGGCGCGGATCGTTAAGCCAAAACACGGTTCACCGTCGTCCGGCGCCGCGACGCCCGCGATCTCGACGTCATCGCTGCCGCCGAGTTCCCCCCGCGCGACGCTCGAGAAATGACGGACGACGCCGTGGCTCTTCAGGTTCGAAAACAGCACGTCGATGTCGACTCCGGGCCGCCCGATCCAACGTTCGATCAACTCCCCGCGCGCCTGCGACTCGCCGCCGATCTGGACGAGATCGAGAAAGGCGGGATTGGCGCTCAGGATTTTGCGGCCGGAGTCGACCACGACGAAAGCTTCGGGAATCGCGTTGACGATGCGCAGCAGGTTCGCGTCCTGCGCGCTATGCGCGCCCGCGCCGGGTTCGGCGCGAGCCAGCATCACCAGCAAATGCGCGGCGCTCTCCTGGCGGTAAAGTGATCCCGAGATCAACACCTTAGTCTGATTGGAGGCAAGTTCGGCCAGCACGTTGTCGACCCGTGGCGCGACCCGCGCCGCCGCCAGAAACGAATGGATGGTTTGTCGGCTCGCCGGCTCGAACAGTTCGACGAAATTGGAGCCGGGAATCCGCCGCGCCTCGACGCCGAACAGCGCCGCGGCGGCGGGATTGGCTTCGACCAGCCGCTGGCTGACCGCGTCAACGATAGCGACCGGTTCGGTCGATAGCTGGAACAGCAGGCGATAGCGCTTCTCGGCGTTGCGGATGCGGGCGTATTCGCGCTCCATGCCCTGTTGCGCGTCGGCAAGTCGCTGCTGCAGTTGCGCCAGCGCCCGCAGGTCTCGCCCGACCGCGAGAATTCGCTTCTCGGCGCCGAATCGCATCGCGCAATAGCGGACGGGGATGTCGGGGCCATCGACGGCGGGATGATTGACCTGGCGCCACCGCGTTGGCTGACGCGTGTTGGTGTCGCGTAGCAGATCATCGATTTTCTGCCGCGTATCAGATGTGACGGTATCGACCCAGCGCCTGCCGACCCAATCGCGATAGGCGGCTTTGGCGAGGTCGTCGTCAGCGAAGGCGACGTCGAGGACAACGCCCTTCGCGTCCAGAATCAGCGACACATCGGCCGCGGTTGAGATCATCGCCCCGGCCGTCTCGAAATCGAAGCCGGCAAGATGCTCCGTCGCAGCTGCAAATCGCGCCTTGGGCAGGGAGGGGCCTACCGCGGTAGTCAAGGCGCTAGCTCCTCCTTGTTGACCAAATCAGCGGACGATTAAATGTGTTAGGGGCCAATTACAACCGTTTGAAACGTGGAATGGAATCCGGGAATCCGTAAGCCAGATCACGCATCGACGCACAAACGTCGACGCCCAGGCGCGCCGCCCGTTCCGGATGCGCAGCAAAAACCGGACCGCCGACGAGGATCGTAAGACTGCGGTTGCGGGACGCCTCGCGCGCGGCGCGAATGGCGCCGCGCAGCGCTTCGAAATGGCGATCGCAACTCAGCGAGAAACCCACCGCGTCAAACTCTTCGCGCGCAAGCCGGCCGCTTACGTTTCCGCTTTCGCAACGGACCGCCCGCCAACCCGCGAATCGGAACATGGCTGCGACGATGTCGGCGCCAAGTTCGTGAGTTTCGCCGGGGGCCGTAGAAAGGAGAATCGAAGCGGTTTGGCTGTTCCGGAAGGCGGAATGTACCGGGGCAAGCTCGCGCACCATTTCGCGCAGCGCCTGAGTGGCGACCGTTACGTCGAAGAAATCGCACTCGTCGCGGCGCCAGAGCTCTCCGAGCTCGCGCGCGGCCGGCGCCAAATCTTCGAGCATCACGCTGGCCGCGGTCGCGCCCAATCGGAGGCGCGTCATGATCAGCGCTTTCGCCTGCGCCCGCTGGCCCGAGATAAGGCTTAGCGCCAGCGCCTTGGGGTCGGTGCGCGAGACGCCCCTTGAGTGCTGGTCGTTGGCCGAAACGCGCGCTTCCGAAAGAAGCCGCGGCAACAGCTCTTGTCCGAGAATCTCCGCAAGGCGGCCTCGGCGGAGCCCGCCGAACTGCCGACGTTGCCTATTCCCCTCCGCGCAACTCGACGTTGCGGGAATCGTGGAGAAATCGGCGGCGCCCCCATCGTCCATTCGCCCCCCCTTGGTCGCATCTGCGGGGCCGTCCTAGCGCGGCCTCCGCGAAGTCGCGCCCGTGGGGCGCTCCGCTATCGTGCCGTCGATCATTTAAATGTATTTTTTAGTGGACGTCAATTCATCTTGACACTCTCGCGATCACCGACCTAGGATTGCGGTCGAAGGCGCTGATTTCGTCGCAGGGAGCGGAATCAGGCCATCGTTCAGGGAAGGACGGGATGGGCGTAGATCGGTCGATAGGCACGCGATCGAAGCCGCTCTACACCGCAGAACAGCGGGCGCGGCGAGACGCGACGGCCTGGACAGCGGTCCAGGGTGTTCTCGCGCCCCTCCAGTTTCTGGCCTTTTTTGCATCGCTCGCGCTGGTGGTGCGGTTTCTTCGGACCGGCGAGGGTCAGGACATCGCGACACTCTCGATCCTCGTAAAGACAGCCTTGCTTTACACCATCATGATCACCGGCGCCGTCTGGGAGAAGGCCGTGTTCGGGCGATATTTGTTCGCCGACGCCTTCTTCTGGGAGGACGTCTTCAGCATGCTCGTGCTGGCGCTCCACACCGCCTATCTGGCGGCGCTGGTGACCGGCGCGGTCGACGCGCGCTCGCAGATGGCGATCGCGCTGGCCGCCTACGCCGCCTACATCATCAACGCCACGCAGTTCGTGCTGAAGCTGCGCGCGGCGCGGTTGCAGGGTTCGCTAACCCCCATGCAGGCGTCGGCATGAGCGCGCTCCTCTCCGCCTGCGCGGCGCCGCCCGCGGAAATCCCCGCTATCCGTGAACGCGGCCAGCGCGAGGTTTTCTGTGGACTGACCAGCATCGTCTGGCTGCATCGCAAGATCCAGGACGCCTTCTTCCTGGTCGTTGGATCGCGCACCTGCGCACATCTGATCCAATCCGCGGCCGGGGTGATGATCTTCGCCGAGCCGCGCTTCGCCACCGCGATCCTGGAGGAACGCGACCTGGCGGGGCTCGCCGATATCGACGAAGAGCTCGACCGCGTCACCGGTCGCCTGCTCGACCGCCGGCCCGACGTCAAGCTGCTGTTCCTGGTGAGCTCCTGCCCCTCGGAAGTTATCAAGATCGACTTGCAGCGCGCCGCGCAGCGGCTCGACCGCCGCTACGCGCCCGATGTCAGAATCCTCTCTTATTCCGGCAGCGGCGTCGAAACGACCTTCACGGAGGGCGAGGATTCGTGCCTCGCCACCCTCGTCGCCGAGCTGCCTGATGAGCCCCAGGGCGCCGAGCCTTCGCTTCTCGTCGTCGGCGCGCTTGCCGATGTCGTCGAAGACCAGTTCTCAAGGATTTTCGCGGAGCTCGGCCTTCGCAACGTGCGCTACCTGCCGATGCGCAAAGCCTCGGCCTTCCCGACGGTCGGTCCCGCGACTCGCGTGCTGCTGGCGCAACCGTTCCTCGCCGCTACAGCGCGAGCCTTGGAGAAGCGCGGCGCCCAGCGTCTTGCGGCGCCGTTTCCGCTCGGCGCCGAAGGTACGACGCTTTGGTTGAAGGCGGCGGCGGAGGCATTTGGGGTCGCCCCCGCGCATTTCGACGCGGTGACCGCTCCCGGCCGCGCCCGCGCCGAGAAAGCGCTCGTCCGCTACGCCGACCAACTCTCCGGCAAGCGCATCTTCTTCTTCCCTGATTCGCAGCTCGAAATTCCGCTGGCGCGCTTCCTTTCGCGCGAGCTCGGCATGCGACCGATCGAAGTCGCATCTCCTTACATTCATCGACAGCTTCTCGCCGAGGAGCTTGCCCGTCTGCCGGCCGGCGTTCGTCTCTGCGAAGGGCAGGACGTCGAGCGCCAACTCGACCGTTGCCGCGCCGAGCGGCCCGATCTCACGGTCTGCGGTCTCGGCCTCGCCAACCCGCTGGAGGCCGAAGGCCTTCCCACCAAATGGTCGATCGAACTCCTGTTCACGCCGATCCAGGGCTACGAACAGGCCGGCGATCTCGCCGAGCTCTTCGCGCGCCCGCTCGCGCGCCGCTCGCGGCTGGAGGTCTAGCCATGCAGCTGACCGTCTGGACCTACGAGGGGCCCCCGCACATCGGCGCCATGCGCGTCGCCACCGGCATGTCGGGCCTGCACTATGTGCTGCACGCGCCGCAGGGCGACACCTACGCCGATCTGCTGTTCACGATGATTGAACGCCGCTCCGAGCGGCCGCCGGTCACTTACACCACCTTCCAGGCGCGCGACCTCGGATCCGACACGGCCGAGCTGTTCAAGACCTCCGCCCGCGAGGCTTACGAGCGCTTCCGGCCGCAGGCGATGATTGTCGGCGCCTCCTGCACCGCGGAGTTGATCCAGGACGATCCCGGCGGCCTCGCCCGCGCGCTCGACCTGCCGATCCCGGTCATCCCGCTCGAACTGCCCGCCTATCAGAAAAAAGAAAACTGGGGCGCGGCGGAGACTTTTTACCGGCTCGTCCGCGCCTTCGCCGGGCCGCGCCGCGAACGCGGCAACCGCGCCAAGCCGCTCGTCAATCTCCTGGGTGGGACCGCGCTTGGCTTTCGCCACCGCGACGACGTCCATGAGATCACCAAACTGCTCACCTCGCTTGGCGTCGAGATTGGCGTGAGCGCTCCGCTCGGCGCGACGCCGGTCGATCTGACTAAGCTCGGCGAAGCGGATTTCAACATCGTGCTGTATCCGGAGATCGCGCTGCCGGCCGCGCAATATCTGGAAAAAACACACGGCCAACCCTACACGAAAACGGTCCCGATCGGCGTCGGCGCGACGCGCGATTTTCTCGCCGAGGTGGCTCAGCTGGCGGGGATCGACGCGCGCGCCGCGACGGAGACTCGCGCCTTCCCTGGTACTCGCGTTCGGTTGATTCGACTTATCTGACAGGCAAGCGCGTTTTCATTTTCGGCGACGCGACCCACGTGCTCGCGGCTGAGAGAATCGCGCGCGAGGAGCTCGCCTTCGACGTCGTCGGGCTTGGAACCTACAGCCGCGAATTCGCGCGCGACGTTCGCGAGCGCGCAAAGCTCCACAATTTAGAAGCGCTGATCACCGACGACTATCTCGACGTCGAAGCGAGCATCGCAGCGGCAGCGCCGGATCTCGTGCTCGGCACGCAGATGGAGCGCCACATCGCCAAGCGTCTGCGCATTCCCTGCGCGGTGATTTCGGCGCCAACTCACGTGCAGGATTTTCCGGCGCGCTACTCGCCGCAAATGGGCTTCGAGGGCGCGAACGTCATCTTTGATAGTTGGGTTCACCCGCTGATGATGGGCCTCGAGGAACATCTCATCGGCATGTTTCGCGGCGATGCGGAGTTCCACGAGAACGCCGAACCTTCGCATGTTGGCGTCCCCCAAGCCGCGGCGGCGCCGTCTGAAGTCGAGTCCTCCCCTCAGAAGACTTCGGCCGTCGACGTCGCGGCGCAGACCCTGCTCTGGTCGGAAGAGGCGGAAAAAGAGCTGAAGAAGGCGCCTTTCTTCGTGCGCGGCAAAGCGCGCGGCAATGCCGAGAAGTTCGCACGCGAGCGCGGGCTATCAACCATCACCCTCGGGACGCTTTATGACGCGAAAGCCCACTATGGCCGCTGACGGCGCGCCCTATCGGGTCACGATCGTCACGCTGGACAATCATCTGGCGAGCGCGGTCGAGCGCGCGCGCCACACGCTTCGGCGCGAGATTCCCCAGCTCGAGCTCGACTTCCACGCCGCGGCGGATTGGAATGATCCGGCCGCCGTTGAAGCCTGCCGCCAATCGATCGGCAAATCCAACATCGTCGTCGCCACCATGCTGTTCATGGAGGAGCACGCCGAGGCCGTGGCGCCGGCGCTGCAAGCGCGGCGCGACCACTGCGACGCGATCCTCGGCTGCATGTCCGCGCCGCAGATCGTCAAACTCACCCGCCTCGGCCGCCTCAATATGGACGGCAGCAAGCGCGGCGCCTTCGATTTCCTGAAGAAACTGCGCGGCCGCAAGCCCAACGAAACCGGCGGCGCGTCGCAACTCGCCATGCTGCGCCGGCTGCCGAAAATCCTGCGATTCCTGCCGGGTTCCGCGCAAGATCTGCGCGCCTATTTCCTGACGCTGCAATATTGGCTCGCGGGCTCGGACGAGAACGTCGCCAATCTCGTGCGTTGCCTGGTCAACCGCTACGCGAGCGGCGAGCATGCGCAGCTGCGGGGCGCGCTGAGTCGCCGAAGCGCCGATCGAATATCCGGATGTCGGCGTCTATCATCCGCGCTTGAAAGGTCGTGTATCGGCGTCAACCCAGGGGTTGCCTGAGCCATCGGGCGCCCGACGCGGCGTCGTCGGCTTGTTGCTGATGCGCTCCTACATTCTCGCCAGCAACACGGCTCACTACGACGCGGTGATCGCGGATTTTGAGGCGAGGGGCCTCGCCGTGATCCCCGTCTTCGCCAGCGGTCTCGACGCCAGGCCGGCCGCGAGAGCGTTCTTCTTCGACGCCGCGGGGCGCCCGCGCATCGACGCCTTCGTATCGCTCACCGGTTTCTCGCTGGTTGGCGGCCCCGCCTACAACGATTGCCGAAGCGCCGCCGAACTGCTCGCCGAACTCGACGTTCCCTATCTCGCCGCGCATGCGCTGGAGTTTCAAACTCTCGAACAATGGGACACTTCCGAGCGCGGCCTGCTGCCGGTCGAGAACACGATCATGGTGGCGATTCCCGAACTCGACGGGGCGATCGCGCCGACCGTATTTGGCGGCCGATCGTCGGAGAGATACCACCTCGCGCGATCTGAAGCCGCACCCCGAACGCATCGCTGCGCTGGCCGATCGCGTCAGCCGGCTGGTGCGCCTGCGCAAGACCAAGCGCGATCAGCGCAAGGTCGCGATCGTGCTGTTCAACTTCCCGCCGAACGGCGGCGCGCGCGGGCACAGCGGCTTTCCTCGGCGTCTACGCCTCGCTGCTCAACACGCTGAAAGCGCTCGATCGCGAAGGCTACAACGTCGAAATTCCCGAGGATGAGGACGCGCTGCGTACGCGCATTCTCGGTGGCAACGCCGCGCGCTACGGCGCGGCCGCCAACGTCTGCGCCCGCATCCCCGTCGATGATCACGTGCGACGCGAGCGTTATCTGAAGGAGATCGAGGCGCAATGGGGCCCGGCGCCGGGCGGCATCAGACCGACGGGCGCTCGTTGTTCGTGCTGGGCGCCGAGTTTGGCAATGTGCTGGTCACGTTGCAGCCGGCCTTCGGCTACGAGGGCGACCCGATGCGGCTGCTGTTCGAGCGCGGCTTCGCCCCAACCCACGCCTTCTCCGCCTGCTATCGTTATCTCCGCGAAGACTTCGGCGCCGATGCGATCCTGCATTTCGGTATGCACGGCGCGCTCGAATTCATGCCGGGCAAACAAACCGGCATGTCCGGGCGTTGCTGGCCGGAGCGCATGATTGGATCGACGCCGAACGTCTATCTCTACGCCGCCAACAACCCCGCCGAAGGCGCGCTCGCCAAACGCCGCTCGGCCGCTACGCTCGTCAGCTATCTGACGCCGAGCCTCTCCCAAGCCGGCCTCTACCGCGGGCTGCTCGATCTGAAGGCTTCGTTGGAGCGCTACCGCCTTTCGGCGCCTGAATCGGATCAGGAAAGGCAGGATCTCGCGACGCTGATCCAATCGCAAGCCGCCGCGGTTGACCTCAGCGCGCCGGAACCCGCCTGGGACTCCGAAGCGCCGCACCGTATCGCCAAGCTCGTCAACGAGGTTCTGGAGCTCGAATACACGCTGATCCCGCACGGATTGCATGTCGTCGGCGAGACGCCGAGCCGGCAGGAGCGCGAAGATACGCTGACCGCAATTGCCGAGACGACGCACGGGTTCAAGAATGCGCGCGCGCTTGTACGTGCGGTGATGTCGGGCGCGAGCCCAGAGGCCGGGCTCAAGGTTGCTGGCGCCGAAGCGACAGCTCGCGCGACCGTCGTGGAACTCGCGGAAACGGCGCCGGTTGCTCGGCGAAGACCACGAGACCGAAGGGCTGCTCCGCGCGCTCGACGGCCGCTTCATCGCGCCCGTGGTCGGCGGCGACCTGATGCGCACACCGGCGATCCTGCCGACCGGCCGCAATTTGCACGGCTTCGACCCCTACCGCATTCCCAGCGCCTTCGCGCTCGCCGACGGCCGCCGCCAGGCCGAACGCGTGCTGGCGCGCTATCGCGACGACGGCCACGAGACGCCCGAGACCGTCGCGGTCGTGCTCTGGGGCGCCGACAATCTGAAGAGCGAAGGCGGCCCGATCGCGCAAGCGCTCGCGCTGATCGGCGCCGTCTCGCGCTTCGACGCCTATGGCCGCCTCTGCGGCGCGGAGCTCGTTCCCTTGGAAAAGCTGGGGCGGCCGCGAATCGACATCATCGTCACGCTTTCCGGCATCTTCCGCGATCTGTTGCCGCTGCAAACAAGGTTGCTCGCCGAAGCCTGCTGGTTGGCGGCGACGGCGGACGAGCCCGCGGAAGTCAATTTCGTTCGCAAGCACGCGCTGGCGCTTCAAGCCGAACGCGGTTGCGATCTCGAAACCGCCGCGCTGCGCGTGTTCTCCAACGCCGAGGGCGCGTACGGCGCCAATGTCGGCATGCTGATCGACTCCGGCGCCTGGAGCGACGAGGACGAAATCTCCAACACCTTCGCGCGGCGAAAAGGCTTCGCCTATTCGCGCCGCGGGGTGGCGAGCGATCAGCGCGAGCTGCTCGCCTGCGCGCTGAAGACGGTGGATTTCGCCTATCAGAACCTCGACAGCATCGAGCTCGGCGTCACCTCGATCGATCAGTATTTCGACAGCCTCGGCGGTCTCGGCCGCGCCGCGACCCGCGCGCGAGGCGGCCGCGCGCCGGTCTACATCAGCGATCAGACGCGCGGCGAGGGCAAGGTGCGCTCGCTGACCGAACAGGTGGCGCTGGAGACGCGCACCCGCGTCCTCAACCCGAAATGGTACGAGGGCATGCTCAAACACGGCTACGAAGGCGTCCGCCAGATCGAAGCCCATGTCACCAACACGATGGGCTGGTCGGCGACGACAGGGCAGGTCGAGCCCTGGGTCTACGAGCAGATCACCCGCACCTTCGTGCTCGATCCCGAGATGCGGGCGCGGCTGAGCCGGCTGAATCCGGCCGCCTCCGCCAAGATGACCAACCGGATCCTGGAGGCGCACGCGCGCGGCTACTGGAAACCGGACAGTGAGATGCTGGCCTCTCTCCGAGACGCCGGTGATGAAATGGAAGACCGCCTCGAAGGCGTGATCGCGGAGGTCGCATGAATATCGCAATCAGAAACCGTCAGCCTGCCGGCTCAGTGCAGGTGGAGCTCGACCCGAACGTGGATATCGGGACCGCAAAGGTGTTTGCGGTCTACGGCAAAGGCGGCATCGGCAAGAGCACGACATCGTCCAATCTCTCGGTCGCCTTCTCCAAGCTCGGAAAGCGCGTCCTGCAGATTGGTTGCGATCCCAAACACGATTCGACCTTCACGCTGACCAAGCGGCTCGCGCCGACGGTGATCGACGCGCTGGAGGCCGTGCAGTTCCACGTCGAGGAGCTGCGGCCCGAGGATTACGTGGTTGAAGGCTACAACGGCGTGATGTGCGTGGAGGCCGGCGGCCCGCCCGCCGGCACCGGCTGCGGCGGCTTCGTGGTTGGACAGACCGTCAAGCTGCTCAAGGAGCATCGCCTGCTCGAGGACACCGACGTCGTCGTGTTCGACGTGCTCGGCGATGTCGTCTGCGGCGGCTTCGCCTCGCCGCTGCAGCACGCCAACCGCGCGCTGATCGTCACCGCCAACGATTTCGACTCGATCTTCGCAATGAACCGGATCGTCACCGCGATCAACGCCAAGGCGAAGAACTACGAAGTGCGGCTCGGCGGGGTGATCCTGAACCGCAGCGAGGGCTCCGACGAAGTAGATCGCTATTGCCGGGAGACCGGGTTGAAGCGCGTCGCCCATATCCGCGATCTCGACGCCGTGCGGCGTAGCCGCCTGAAGAAATGCACGTTGTTCGAGATGGAGGGAACGCCCGAGATCGTCGAGGTGCAGAACGAATATATGTCGCTCGCCGACCGGTTGTGGTGCGGCTTCCCGGCGATCGAGGCCCAGCCGATGAAGGACCGCGATCTCTTCGAATTCCTGGGGTTTGACTGATGTCGAACGCCACTTACATCGACCGTCGCGAGGAGCTGCGCACCTATTTCGATCGCACCGCGGTCGAAGCCTGGCGGCGGCTGACCTCCAACGAGCCGGTCGGCCGCATCCGCGCCACTGTGCGCGCCGGCCGCAACGAAATGCGCGACACGCTGATCTCGTGGTTGCCCGACGATCTGCGCGGCGCGCGCATCCTCGACGCGGGCTGCGGCTCCGGCGCGCTCGCGTTGGAGCTCGCCGCGCGAGGCGCCGACGTCGTCGCCATCGATATCTCGCCGACGCTCGTCAATCTCGCGCGCGAACGCGCGCCCGCGAAATCTCTCGGTTGATTGGCGCGTCGGCGACATGCTCGATCCCGCGCTCGGCGCCTTCGACTACGTCGTCGCGATGGACAGCTTTATTCATTACGAGGGCAGGGACATCGCGCGCATCGTCGCTGCGCTCGGCGCACGCACCGCCAACAGCATTATGTTCACGGTCGCGCCGCGGACGAAATTGCTGACGCTGATGCATACGGTCGGCCGTCTTTTCCCACGCGGCGACCGCGCGCCCGCTATCGCGCCGATCTCCGAGCGCGGCCTAGCGAAGGCCATGCGCGACCATCAGGGCCTCGCGGCTTGGCGCATTGCGCGCTCGCATCGCGTCGCCAGCGGCTTCTACATCTCGCAGGCGATGGAGGCGCAGAGGTCATGAACCGCGCCAGCGCCGTTCTCATCAACAATCTGATGCGGATCGGGCCGCAATATCTGCCGTTCGCCGACGCGGCGACTGCGGAATTGCCGCTCGGGCGGCTGCTGCGCCTCTCGCTGTTCCAGGTGACGGTCGGCATGGCGGCGGTGTTGATGATCGGCACGCTGAACCGGGTGATGATCGTCGAACTCGGCGTACCCTCCTGGATCGTCGCGCTGATGCTGGCGCTGCCGCTGTTGTCGGCGCCGCTGCGCACGCTCGTCGGCTTCCGCTCCGACCATCATCGCTCCGTGCTCGGTTGGCGCCGCGTGCCGTTCATCTGGTTCGGCACGATGGCGCAGTTCGGCGGCTTCGCGATCATGCCGTTCGCGCTGTTGATCCTCTCCGGCGACACGACCGGGCCGATATGGATCGGCGACGTCGCCGCCGCACTAGCCTTCCTGCTGGTGGGTTGCGGCTTGCACACGGTGCAGACGGTCGGCCTCGCGCTGGCGACCGACCTCGCGCCAGAGCGGGCGCGGCCGAAGGTGGTGGCGCTGCTCTGCGCGATGCTGCTGGTTGGCATGGCGGGCTCGGCGCTGTTCTTTGGTCTGCTGCTGCGCCATTTCAGTGAAGTCAGGCTCATCCAGGTCGTGCAGGGCGCGGCGGTCGTCACGGTCGTGCTGAACGGGATCGCGCTGTGGAAGCAGGAGCCGCGCGACATGTTGCCGGTCGCCGGGCAGCGTCGAATCGGCTTCAAGGACGCTTGGGCCGGGTTTTCGCGCGCGGGCCGGACCCGGCGCCGTCTGGTTGCCATCGCGCTCGGCACCGCCGGATTCTCGATGCAAGACATCCTGCTCGAACCCTATGGCGGCAAGATCCTCAAGCTGCCCGTCGGCGCCACCACGGCGTTGACCGCCATGCTCGCTGTCGGCGGCGGCCTCGGCCTCTGGATGGCGGCGCGTCGCCTCAACAACGGCGCCGATCCGCACCGGGTCGCCGGTTTCGGCGCGGTGATTGGCGTCATCGCCTTTGCCTTTGTGATGTTTGCGGCGCCGCTTGAATCCGCCGAAGTGTTTGGCGTCGGCGTCGGTCTCATCGGCTTTGGCGGCGGCCTGTTCGCGCATGGCACTTTAACCGCTTCGATGGCGGCGGCGCGTCCTGGAGATCGCGGCCTGGCGCTCGGCGCCTGGGGCGCCGCGCAAGCCACAGCCGCTGGCCTCGCCATCGCGCTGTCCGGCTTCATCAACGACGCAGGCAGCGCGCTCGCGGTTCGCGGCGCTTTCGGCGACACGCTCGCCGATCCAGTCACCGGCTTCACCCTGGTCTACGCGCTCGAAATCTTGCTGTTGCTGGCGACGGTCATTGTGATCGGACCCTTGACGCGCAAGCTCCCCGCCTCTGCCGAGTTCGCGCTCGGCGGTTCCAACATCGGTTTCAACTCCGGAGGTCTGCCATGATCCGCGGCGCCATTCTCCACCTCGATGTCGCGCAGTTGGTGCTTTACGCCTTCTTCGCCTTCTTCGCCGGACTGATCTGGTACTTGCGCGGGGAAGACCGCCGCGAAGGCTATCCGCTCGAGTCCGAAATAGCCGGCGTCAAGCCGCGAGGTTGGTTGTTCCTGCCGGAGCCGAAAACCTTCCGTCTCGCGGACGGCTCGATCATCGAGGCCCCCACCTATCAGGGCGATACGAGGCCGCTCAACGCCGCCAAGACCGAACCTTGGCCCGGCGCGCCTCTCGATCCGATTGGAGATCCGCTGCTGGCCGGCGTCGGTCCGGGCTCGTGGGCGGTGCGGCCTGACGTGACCTACAAGACCGCCGAGGGTCACGACCTGTCGGCGCCGTTGCGGGTCGCCACCAACTTTGCTGTAGCCCCGTTGTTTGGCAATCCGCTTGGCTTCACGGTGATCGCTGGCGATCGCCGCGCGGCGGGAACGGTCAAGGACCTCTGGGTCGACCGCTCCGAGAGCGTGCTCCGCTACTACGAGATCGCGCTGGAAAGCTCGAAGTCGGTGCTCGTCCCGGTTCATTTCGTCGGCGTCAACTTCAAGGCTCGCACAATCACGGTCAAGGCGCTCGCGCCGACCAATTCGCGCAGCGTGCCGGGGTTGAAGAACCCCGACTCCGTCACCCTGCAGGAAGAGGAAAAGATCGCGGCCTTCTACGGCGGCGGGACGCTCTACGCCACTGCAGCGCGCGCGGAGCCGCTGCTATGAAGGCCGTCAATCTCGAAAAGCTGCTGCCGGCCGATATTCCCCCGGGCGAGCGTGTGCTGTGGTTCGGCCGGCCCGAACCAACCAGCCTCTGGCGCCGCGCCTATCGCGCGGAATGGGTCGGCGGCTGGTTCGTATTGATGACGATCTGGAACTTCGTCAGCATCACGATGAGCGATAGCGCCTTCGCAGGGTTCGTCTCCGCGCTGAAGACGCTGGGGTTCGGCGCGGCGGCGTTGGCGATTCTCAGCCTGTTGGCGTGGTTGAGCGCGAGCACGACGTTTTATGTGATCACCGAGCGGCGCATCGTTCTGAAGACCGGCATCGCGCTGCCGCTGTTTCTCAACCTGCCGTTCAAACAGATTGGCGCCGCCAACGTGCGCGCTTTTGCTGACGGAACGGGCGAGGTGACGGTGAGCCTGACGGATGGCCAGCGCGTGCCTTATCTGGTGCTTTGGCCCAGCGCGCGTCCGTTGCGCTTTACCAAGCCGGAGCCGGCGCTGCGTTGCGTGGCTAGCCCCCGCGAAGTCGCCGACACGCTCGGCCGTGCGCTCGCGGAGGCGTCGGGTCAGACGCACACTGCGGCAACGCGCGCAACCGTGAACTCCCCCGAACCGAGCCGCGTCGCCGCGGCCCTCGCCTGAAGAAGGAGAGCGCGATGAAGCCAGGTGGCGCAAGTGCAAAGGCAAGGGGTTCCCCGCGGGGTGTTGATCTCCGCCGCGGCCCTGGTGGCCTTTTCGCTCAGTGCGACTTGGTTCGCGCGGAACTCCGGCGTCGGCGGCGTGCGCATGCCGACCGAGGAAGCGTATCAGATACGCCATCTCGACTTCGTCGACGCCGAAGACGGCGGCGTGATTGTGCGCGACGCCGCGACCGGCGCTGTCGTCTATCGCGTCGCGCCGGGCACGAATGGCTTCCTGCGTAGCGCGTTGCGCGGCTTTGCGCATGAGCGCATGCGCGACGGCATCGGGTCAGCGACGCCGTTCACGCTGACGCGATGGCGCGACGGGACGGAGTCTCTTGTCGACGAAACGACCGGCCGCCGCATCGATCTCGACGCCTTCGGTCCCACTCAGGCCGAGGCTTTCGGCCAGCTGCTCGCCAAGGAGGACGTCAAATGAGTTTCCTCGGCGCGTTCGGTCGGCAGCGATTTGAGTTTCCCTGCACGATCGAAATTGAGAACACCCCGGAGTCGCTGCACGCCCACGTCGAGTTGGACGGCGGCTTCGTCGTCGAGCCCGGCGACGAAGTCCAGGTGATCGACGCCCCGGCGCGGCCGCCCTACGGCGACAAAATCGTCGTTCGCCGCAGGGCGGTGGTGACGCGCGCCGGCGTGCTCGAGCGCATCTGGACGCGTCTCGCCGGCAACCTCGAACTTACCGAGCTTTACGACGTCAGCTTCACCGAACGGAGGTTCCTATGAACGCCCCGGTCCGCAAGGTCGAAACCGAAGACGCAACCCGCGTCGCGCTTGAAAACACGGTGCTCAGCCCGCGCTTCTACACCACGGATTTCGAGGAGCTCGACCGCACCGACGTCAGCTCGGTGCGCGAGGAATGGGACAAGCTGATCGCCGAACTGCGCGCCGATCCCAACAAGCGCCACTTCATCCGCAACGAAGAGTTCGATCAGGCCTTCACATACGAACCCGAGCTCGACAAAGAGTTCCGCGATTTCCTGATCTCTTCAATCACCGCGGAATTTTCCGGCTGCGTGCTCTACGCCGAGATGAAGAAGCGCGCCAAGAACAAGGACATCAAGGATCTGTTCAGCTTCATGAGCCGGGACGAGGCTCGGCACGCCGGTTTCATCAACGACACGCTGAAGGACTTTGGGATCGGCGTCGATCTCGGCTTTCTCACCAAGGTGAAGAAATACACCTTCTTCCGACCGAAATTCATCTTCTACGCCACCTATCTGTCCGAGAAGATCGGCTACGCCCGCTACATCACCATCTACCGTCTGATGGAGCAGCACCCTGAGCGTCGCTTCCATCCGATCTTCAAATGGTTCAAGAACTGGTGCAACGACGAGTTCCGCCATGGCGAAGCTTTCGCGCTGCTGATGCGCTCCAACCCGAAGCTCACGCAAGGCGTCAATGTCTGGTGGATCAAGTTCTTCTTGCTCGCGGTGTTCGCGACCATGTACGTGCGCGACCACTGTCGCCCCGCGTTCCACAAGGCGGTCGGGATCGACCCCAGCGACTATGATTTCCGGGTGTTTCGTTTGTGCTCGGAGATATCGCAACAGACCTTCCCGCTGACGATCGACCTCGACCATCCCGCGTTCAAGCCGGGCCTCGACAGGCTGTGCCGGATCGCTCGGAAGATCGAGCAGGCCAGCGCTGAGAAAGGTCTCTGGGGCCGCATCAAGAAGACAGCCTACGTCGGCGCGGCGGCGCTGGGATTTGCACGGCTTTACATGATTCCCGCCAAGTCTCATGCGATGCCGGCTTCGATCCGGTTGGAACCTGTTTGGTAGAGCGGTGATGACCGACTTCGTTCTGCCGATACTCGCGACGCTCGCGCTCTGGTGGGGATCCACCGGGGCGATCTTCTACGTCGACAATCTGCCGCCGCGCACGTTTCGCTACACGATGGCGGGCGCGACAGTGCTTGTCGCCTTCGCGCTGTGGGGTCTGGCCGCGACCGCCGACGATACGAGCCCGGGGGCGGCTTACGGGGCCTTTTCCTACGGCCTGATCTGTTGGGGCTGGCAGATCGTCAGCTTCTACACTGGCTTTATCACCGGGCCGCTGCGCGAGCCTTGCCCGCCGGAGTTGCGCGGTTTCTCGCGTTTCGTCGCCGGGGTGCGCACGGGCCTGTATCACGAGATGTTCGCGCTGGTCGGCGCCGTCGTTTTGCTGGCGATCACCCATGGCCGCGGCAACCAACTTGGTTTCTGGACCTATGTGACGCTGTGGTGGATGCACGAGAGCGCCAAGCTCAATGTGTTCTTCGGCGCGCCGAATCTCGGCGAGGAAATGCTGCCCAAGCATTTGCGCTATCTCGCGAGCTACATGACGCGCCGCCCGATGAATATGTTCTTCCCGTTTTCGGTGACGATCTCGACGCTAGTGACCGGCGGGCTCGGCCTGCGCGCGTACTCCGCGACCTCGCATTTCGACGCGATCGGCTACACGATGCTGGCGACGCTGATGGCGCTCGCTGTCGCCGAACATTGGTTCCTCGTCGTGCCGCTCAACGCCAACGCGCTGTGGGGACCGGTGTCGAAGCGAGGCGAAGGCGAGCTACTGGCGCTGCTCGACGGCGAGTTCGCCGCGCTCGAAAGTTTCACCGAGAATGCGCCCGCGCCGGGGCCGGAGAACTGGAGCGCGCAACTGCCGGCGTTGTGCGACTCGCGCCATATCGCCCACGTGCTTGAACTGGTCGCGGCCGGGGCCTTCGGCGAGGTCGAAGGCGTCAAAGGGGCGATGCGCACCAAGGCGCATTGGATCGCCTTCGAGCTCAATGGCCGCAAGGCGCGGATGACGCCATTTGCGCCGCAACGTCTGCAAGAGCCGCTGATTGTCGCGACGGGGCGCCGTTTCGACCGCAAGCGTTTGTTGGCTGCGCTGGAAAAATGCGCTGCGTGAAAAAAGCCGGGAAATCGGGATTATGGGAGGATTGAGATGAGCTCGTTCGCGAATGACCGCAACCAGCATTTCCGCGCAGCGATTCAAACGCTGAAGGACGAGAAGCGCTATCGCGTGTTCGCCAATCTGGAGCGCAGCGCGCAACGCTTTCCCAACGCGCTCTGGCGGCCGGAAGACGCGAGTGAGCCGCCGCGCGATGTGACGATCTGGTGTTCCAACGATTATCTCGGCATGGGCGGCCACCCCTCGGTGCTGCAGGCGGCCGCCGCCGCCATTGGGCTGCACGGCGCCGGGGCAGGGGGCACGCGCAATATTTCCGGCACGCACAATCCCATCGTCGAACTCGAGCGCGAACTCGCCGACCTGCATGCCAAGCCAGGCGGCGCTGGTCTTCACCTCCGGTTGGATCTCCAACCTCGCTTCGATCTCGACGATCGCTTCGCTGTTGCCCGATTGCCTGATTCTCTCCGACGCGCTGAACCACAATTCGATGATTGAAGGCGTGCGCCGCTCGGGTTGCGAGCGACAGGTGTTCCGCCACAACGACGTCGCCGATCTCGAACGTCTGCTTAGCGCCCAACCTCGCGAGCGCGCAAAACTGATCGTGTTCGAATCGCTCTATTCCATGGACGGCGACATCGCGCCGATCGCGCGCCATAGCCGACCTCGCCGAAAAATATAACGCGATGACCTACATCGATGAAGTGCATGCGGTCGGCATGTATGGCGAGCGTGGCGGCGGCGTCTGCGAACGCGAAGGGCTGATGCAGCGCATCGACGTGATCGAGGGCACGCTCGCCAAAGGGTTTGGCGCGCTTGGCGGCTATATCGCGGCGAGCGCCGACATTGTCGACGCGGTGCGGTCGTACGCGCCGCAATTCATCTTCACGACGACGCTGCCGCCGATGGTGACGGCGAGCGCCTGCGCCGCGGTCAGACACCTGAAAACCTCCGGCGTCGAGCGCGCCCGTCACCAATATATGGCCGCCGCGACCAAACATGCGTTGCAGGCGGCGGGTTTGCCGGTGCTGGAGAACCGCTCGCATATCGTGCCGTTGATGGTTGGCGACGCGGAGCGCTGCAAGGCCGCAAGCGACCTGTTGATGCGCCGGCACTCGATCTACATTCAGCCGATCAACTATCCGACCGTCGCCATCGGAACCGAGCGTTTGCGCATAACGCCGACCCCGCGCCACACCGAAGCGCATTTGGCGGATTTGGCCGAGGCTTTGGTCGACGTCTGGCGGACCCTCGAACTGCCGTTCGTGAGCGCCAAGATCCTGCCGCTGCGCCGTCCGGCCGCGAAAGCCGACGCCGCCTGCGTGTTCCCGGAGATGCGACAAGCCGCGGAGTGAGGCGGAGCGTCGGCGTCCACGCCGACGTGGGGGCGCACGACCCTCGCGCCTTGCAGCGCACGTCGGCGTGGACGCCGACGCTCCACAACCCGGCTCGGAAACGATTGCCAATCGTCCACTCCGGATGACATAACGCGGCGATCAACGAACCGGCTGGGGCATGGCAGATCCTTTTCCGTTCTCGGCCATCGTCGGCCAGGACGATATGAAACTGGCGTTCATGATCGCCGCGGTCGATCCAAGCGTTGGCGGGGTGCTCGCCTTCGGCGACCGTGGAACCGGCAAATCGACAGCGGTCCGCGCGCTCGCGGCGCTGCTGCCGAAAATCCGCGTCGTCGATGGCTGCCCTTACAATTGCGAGCCTGATCATCCCGCGCGCCTCTGCGACGCGTGCAGCCATACCGAAAAGCCGAAATCGAGCTTGCGCGGCGCGCCCGTCGTCGACCTGCCGCTCGGCGCCACCGAGGATCGCGTCGTCGGCGCGCTCAATCTGGAGCGGGCGCTGAATTCCGGCGAGAAGCATTTCGAGGCGGGCCTGTTGGCGCAAGCCAATCGCGGTTTCCTCTATATCGACGAAGCCAACCTCTTGGAGGATCATCTCGTCGATTTGTTGCTCGACGTCGCCGCCTCCGGCGTCAACGTCGTCGAACGCGAAGGCCTCAGCATTCGCCATCCCGCGCGTTTTGTGTTGATTGGCAGCGGCAACCCGGAAGAAGGCGAACTGCGCCCGCAGATGCTCGATCGGTTTGGGCTCGCCGTCGACGTCAAGACGCCGCAGGATATTCCGACCCGCGTCGAGGTGGTGAAGCGGCGCGACGCCTACGAGCGCGACCCTCAGGCGTTCCAGAAAAAATGGGAAGGCGAGGAAAAGAAACTGCGCGCCAAGATTTTGCGCGCGCGAACGAAGATCTCGGAGGTGGAAACGCCGGACGCGGCGCTGGAGCGCGCGGCGCAGCTTTGCCTGGCGCTCGGAACCGACGGCTTGCGCGGCGAACTGACGCTGATCCGCGCTGCGCGCGCCTACGCCGCGTTGGAGGGGATCGCCAACGTCGGCGACGCCGAAATGAAACGCGTCGCGCCGATGGCGCTGAGCCATCGTTTGCGCAGGAACCCGCTCGACGAGTCAGGCTCGGCGACGAGGGTTGAACGTGCGCTCGCCGAGGTGTTTGGACCGTGAGCGAGGCGCTGGCGCTCACCACGCCGTGGTCGCGCGCAAGCCTCGCGGCCACTTTGTTTGCTCTTGATCCGCTCGGCTCGGGCGTCCTCTTGCGTGCGAGTGTCGGCCCGGCGCGCGACGCGTTGATTGAACAACTCGCCGCCGAAATCGCGCCGCGCCCGTTGGTCCGCATGCCCGCCGAAATTGCCGACGATCGTTTGATTGGCGGGCTCGATGTCGCGGCCACCTTGCGCGCCGGCAAACCGATTGCTGAGACCGGCCTGTTGGCTCAGGCCGACGGCGGCGTCATCGCCGTCGCGATGGCGGAGCGAATGCGCGGATCGGTCGCCGCGCGTCTCAACGTGGCGCTGGATCGCGGCGAAGTCGCCTTGCAGCGAGATGGCCTGGCGCGCGTTTGGCCGGCGCGCATTGGCCTGGTTGCGCTCGACGAAGGCCTGGAGGATGAAGCGGCGCCGGCTGCGCTCGCCGAGCGCCTGGCGTTCTGGGTCGATCTCGACGCCGTGGGTCGTCGCGATATCGAGCCGCCGATCTTCGCGGCTGACGAACTTCAACAAGCGCGCGTGCTGTTGCCGCGGGTGGCGGTCGACGCGTCTGCGATCTCCGCGCTGGTGGCGATTGGCGCCGAACTCGGGGTCGCCTCTTTGCGCGCGCCGTTGTTTGCACTGCGCGCTGCGCGGGGGCTCGCGGCGTTGCGTGGCGCTCTTGTCACAGAGGACGAGGACATCGAACTCGCCGCCGCGCTCGTGCTCGGCCCGCGCGCCACGCGGGCGCCGGCGGAGGCCGAGCCGCCGCCGCCTGAGGAGGCGCCCGCGGAGCCGAACGAAGGTAAAGACGGCGAAGACCAAACGCCGCGCGAACTCGAAGACCGCGTGCTCGAAGCGGCGCGCGCGGCTATTCCCGCGGGCTTACTTGCGAGCCTCGCCGCGGGCCGGGCCCCACGGGCTCGCACAGGCGGCGACGGCAAATCCGGCGAGGAAGCGGCCTCAAGCACTCGCGGCCGGCCGCTCGAAGCGCGCCCGGGTTCGCTCGCCAAAGGCCGCCTCGCGTTGGTGGCAACCTTGCGCGCCGCCGCGCCCTGGCGCGCGTTCCGCGACCCGGAGCGACGCGATCCTCGCCGCGTCATCGTCCGCCCCGAGGATTTCCGAATCGTGCGCTATCGCCGACCGCGCGGCGCGACCACCATCTTCGTGGTTGACGCCTCCGGCTCGCTGGCCATGAACCGCCTCGCGGAGGTGAAGGGCGCGATCGAACTTCTGCTGGCTGATTGTTACGTGCGGCGAGACAACGTGGCGCTCATTTCGTTTCGCGGCCGCGACAGCGAGATTGCGCTGCCGCCGACCCGCTCGACAGCGCGGGCGCGGCGCGCGTTGACCGGACTGCCTGGGGGCGGCGGCACGCCGATCGCCGCTGGTCTTGAAGCGGCCTTGGGTCTCGCCGATGTGGTTCGCCGCAAGGGGCAGACGCCGCTCATCGTGCTGATGAGTGACGGACGAGCAAATATTGGTCGCGGCGGCGCGACCGGCCGGCCGCAGGCGATGAGCGACGCGCTCGACGCCGCGCGTCGCATCCGAGCTGCGCGTTTCAATTCGCTCGCCATCGATACGTCGCCGCCTTCGGCGCGCGACGACGCCCCGACGCGCGGGCTCGCCGAGGCGATGGGCGGCGCTTATGTGAAATTGCCGTTGGTTGACGCCACGCAGTTGAACGCCGCGGTCCGCGGCGCGCGACCGTGAAGCGCCTCGATTTCAAGCGCGAGGGGGCGGACTGGCCGCTGCGCGAGGCGAGCCGCTTCGTTGTCGCCGGAGGTTTCCGCTGGCATGTGCAGGAGCTCGGGCAGGGACCGCCGGCGCTGCTAGTTCATGGCACCGCGAGCTCGACCCATTCCTGGCGCGGGCTCGCGCCGCTGCTGGCGCGCGATTTCCGCGTGCTTTCGCTCGATCTGCCGGGCCACGGCTTCACGACAAGTGAGCGCCGACCCGATCTTTCGCTGACGGGCATGGCGCAGGCGCTGACGACTTTGCTGGCGCACCTCGATTTCACGCCGCGGCTGGTCGTCGGCCATTCCGCGGGCGCGGCGATCCTCGCCCGGCCCATCGCGAACGGCCGCCTCGCTCCCAATTTGTTTGTATCGATCAATGGCGCCTTCCTGCCGTTCGACGGCATGGCCCGGAATCTGTTCCCAGCGATCGCGCGGCTGTTGTTCGTCAATCCGTTCGCGGCGCGCTTGTTTGCCTGGAAGGCTGATCGGACCACCGTTGCAAATATGCTGGCGGGCATGGGCACAAAGCTCGATGTTCGCGGGCTCGATCTGTACGTGCGGTTGATGAGCAGTCCGGCGCATTGCGGCGGCGCGCTGGAAATGATGGCGAACTGGGACCTCTCGCGTATGCCGGACGAACTCGCTCGCATGGCTTGCCAAACATTGCTTATCGTTGGCGCCAACGACAGGGCGATCCGGCCGGAAGAGGCGGATAAGGTTGCGCGGCGTATGCCAAGCGCTCGCGTTGAAAAACTGCAGGGCTTAGGCCATCTCGCGCACGAAGAGGCGCCCGAGCGCGTTGCGGCGCTGATACGCGCGGCGGCGGTGGGAGCCGGTTTGATTGGGGAAGGCTGCGCCTTGTAGCCGCGGTCGTTGACCGCGTCGGCGCCGTGATCGAACCTCTCGGGATGACGACGCGCGCACGACGACCGCGGTCAACGACCGCGGCTACATCCGGCGCCCTGCTGGGAGCGCCTACGACGCTTCCGCCTTTCGGGCGGCCATGTCATGGGCTACGGGCGCATGGTTCAGCAGGGCCGCGATTGCCGTTCCGCCGATGAGATTGCCGATCAGCGTGGGCGCGAGAAAACTGACAAAGTAGTCGCTCCAGCTCGCGCCTCGGTTGAACACCACGTAGGCCGCTTCCGTCGAGCCGGCGATGATGTGAGGAAGGCCGGCGAGCGCCACCACATAAGTCAGCGCGGCGATGACGAACGGCGCCGCGGTCTTCGAAGCCGGCAGCAACCAGACAATCAGCGCAATGAGCCAGCCCGAGAAGATTGCCCGTAGAACGCCGATCCCGAAACTCTCGCTGTAGGCGCCGCGCGCGGTGTGCATCAATTCTTTAGCGACGTCATCGCCGAAAATTCCCGGCCATGAAACCAGCCAGGCGAACACGATCGTGCCGACGAGATTGCTGAAGAGCACGACGGCCCACATGCGGCCGAGCCGACCAAACCCCAACAGCGTCGGCTGATGAAACAATGGCAAGGTCGCCGTCAGCGTGGTTTCCGTGAACAATTGCTGCTTTCCGAGCACAGCAATGAGAAAGCCCACGGCGTAACCGAATGGAGCAATCACTTCAGCCGCCGGCTCACCGGCCATGCTCTTCCTGAGCAGCGCGAGCGTCAGGAAGGAAAACCCCATCGACAGACCCGCCGCGAGGCCCGACCACAGAAGCGCGCCGACGGGCCGGCGCAACTCGACTTCGCCTTCTTCGCGAAGCACTTCGTGGATGACGCGCGCCGGAATGGGTTGCGCCGCGGCGGCCTGCTTTTGCTCGTGCTCCTCAAGATGGGGCGAGTCTTTGCCGGCAGGCTGGGATCCTTCTGAACCGGCCTCTGTTTTCTCACCCTGTTCCGACGGTGTCACTGCGCGAGTCTTGTCTGCATGCGGCTGTAGGCGAGCGAGGCGAAGCGGCCGAGCTCGTCAGCGCGCTTCGGCTCAGGCGCGCCGGCGCGCTCAAATAGCGCTGAACAATAGGCGCCGACGAGATCGCTGACGAACGCGCCTGCTTCATTGCGATCGGCCGGCTTGAGCTTCGCCACCAGCGCGTCGATGGAAGGCAGCAGCTGGACAGGATCGCCTTTCGCGACAGCTTCGATTGAGCCGTCCGCCGCCAGCGACTGCACCTGCTGGGTCTGCGGCTTGTCGCAGTCGGCCCGCTCGAAGGCCAGCATGGGCGTACGGGTGCTCGCGCGCAACGTCGCTACGTCTGACGACTTTGTGGTTGCCGGCGCAGCGTTGCCGAAACTGTTGCGCACATAGTCCGTGATGGTGGCGACGTCCTGATCCGAGAGGTCGGCGCCGATCGCCGGCATCGGCGCGAGGCCTTGCTTGGAGGCCAGGCCGCCGAGGATGACGCGAATGACGTCCTGCGATCCCGACGCGACGACGTTCCCATTATGCGCGAGCGCGGGAACATGCCCCTCTACGCCCTCGCCCTTGAGCCCGTGACAGGCCGCGCAGTGATCCTGATACAGCGCCTCGCCGGGCGCGCCGGTTCGCGCATATCCGCCTTCGGAATTCGAAAATGTCTGTTTGGGTTTGACCGACTTCAGATAGGCGGCCATGGCGTGCAGGTCTTCATCGTTGAGGTAGCGAAGGCTATCGTCGATGGTCTCCTGCATCGGTCCCAGCGCGATGCCGCTATGCGGCGCGACGCCCGACTTCAGGAATTTGGCGATCTCGTCTTCGCTCCAGGCGCCGACGCCTTGCTTCCCGTCCGAGGTGATGTTCGGCGCATACCAGCCTTCGATCTCGCCGCCCTCGAGCCTTCCGCTCCAGTTAGACGCGCCGAGCACGTTGCGATGGTTATGACATTCGCCGCAATGGCCCAGGCCTTCGACGAGATAGGCCCCGCGGGCCAAGTGGTCGGCTGGGTCTGGGCTCGCCCGATCAGGCTTACCCTCTTTGAAGAACAGAGTGCGCCAGGTCAGCAGCGCTGAACGAATGTTGAAGGGAAAAGACAGGCCCGGTGGCTGGTTGGGCGCCTTCACCGGTTTCTGCGCGAACAAATAGGCCTTGATCGCGATCACGTCATCGCGCGAGACATTGGTGTACCAGGGAAATGGAAACGCGGGATAGAGATACTCGCCGCGCTTGCCGATGCCTTCATGCATCGCGCGGTAGAATTCGTCGTCGCTCCAGCCGCCGATGCCGGTCTCGTGATCCGGGGTGATGTTGGGAGAGTAAATCGGGCCGAAGGGGGTATCGAGCTTCAAGCCGCCGGCGAACGGCTCTCCCCCGGGTTTGGTGTGACAAGCCACGCAGTCGCCGGCGCGCGCGAGATATTCACCGCGTTTGGCGAGGTCGGACTCGTCGGCGAGGGCAAGACCCGGGGCGTATAAGGCCACTAGGAAAGACGCCAACAACCCCAGCCTGCCGCGGATGCCGACCATCGCAACGTCCTCCGTATTTACGTGCGGAAAACGTGCGTGGACCGCGAGATGTTCCGCGATCCGTCAAGCCTTCGTGACCCTTGATCAAATCGAATAGACATTTATAGTGTCAACTCATGTTTACGGATAACGATCCGGTATCGATGGGCGGCGGGCGGCGGAAACCGTCAGCGCTGGTGATCGGCTCGGGCTTTGGCGGATTGGCGGCGGCGATCCGCCTCGGCGCGCGCGGCTATCAAGTCACCGTGCTGGAGCGGCTCGACGCCCCGGGCGGCCGGGCCTACGTGCACCGGCAGGACGGGTTTACCTTCGACGCCGGTCCAACGATCGTCACCGCGCCCTTCTTGTTTGAAGAGCTTTGGCAACTCTGCGGGCGCCGGATGAGCGACGACGTCGATTTGCGGCCGACCGACCCGTTCTACAAGATCCGCTTCCCCGACGGCGCGACCTTCAGCTATTCGGCTGATCGTGACGCGATGCGCGCGGAGGTGGAGCGCTTTTCCCCCGGCGAGGCCAAAAACTTCGACGCTTTCCTTGCGATGAGCGAGGCGATCTACCGCATCGGCTTCGAACAACTCGGCGCGGTCCCCTTCAATTCGATCCTGGATATGGCGCGCATCGCGCCGGACCTGCTGCGGTTGCAAGGCTATCGCAGCGTCTATGGTCTCGTATCGCGCTTCTTTCGCGACGAGCGGCTGCGGACGATCTTCAGCTTCCATCCTTTGCTGATTGGTGGCGATCCGTTCAGCGCGTCGTCGATCTATTGCCTGATCGCCTTTCTTGAAAAAACGTTTGGCGTTCACTCGCCGATCGGCGGCGTCGGCGCGCTGGTGCGCGGGCTCGTCAAACTGATCGAAGGGCAGGGCGGCCGCTTGCGCTGCAACGCGGACGTCAAGCGCATCGTCGTCGAGAACGGAGTGGCGACCGGCGTCGAGCTCGCCGATGGCGAACGCCTCCATGCCGACATCGTTGTGTCGAACGCCGATTCGGCTTGGACTTACCGCAATCTGGTGCCGGCCGAGTCGCGTCGGCGTTGGACGGACGCCAAGCTCGACCGCGCGCACTATTCAATGGGCTTGTTTGTCTGGTATTTCGGGGTCGACGGGCGCTACAACGACATCGGCCAGCACACGATCCTGATGGGGCCGCGTTACCGCGCGCTGCTCAAGGACATATTTGTTCGCAAAACGCTCGCCGAGGATTTCAGCCTCTACCTGCATCGCCCAACCGCCGCCGACCCGACGCTCGCGCCTTCCGGCTGTGACTCTTTCTACGTGCTCTCGCCGGTGCCCAACTTGCAGGGCGGTCAGGATTGGCGCGTCGAGGCCGAACCCTATCGCCAACGAATCGCCGCATGGTTGGAGACGAACGTGTTGCCGGGCTTTTCTCGCCACATCGTCACCTCGAAGGTCGCCACGCCGCTCGATTTCCGTGATCGGCTCAACGCCACTCACGGCGAAGGTTTTGGGCTCGCCCCGCTATTGACCCAGAGCGCCTGGTTCCGCCCGCACAACCGCAGCGAGGACGTGAAGAACCTGTTCCTCGTCGGGGCCGGCGTGCATCCCGGCGCCGGACTTGCCCGGCGTATTGTCATCGGCCCGCGTTCTCGACCTTGTGATCCCGCATGCTCAAACCTTTGCCTGACGCCTTGTTTGCAAGCGAAAGCGATCATCGCGCCTGTCGCGCGGCGATACGCACCGGCTCGCGCAGCTTCTTTGCGGCTTCGTGGTTGCTGCCCGGTGGTGTGAGGCGATCGGCCTTCGCGCTCTATGCGTTCTGCCGTCTCGCCGACGACGCAATCGACATCGAAAGCGGCGCGCCGGCGCTTGCGCGGCTGCAGGCCAGGCTCGACGACGCCTATGCCGGCCGCCCCTACGACCATCCCGCGGACAGGGCGTTTGCGGATCTCATTCGCAGTCATCGCATTCCCCGCGAGCTGGCGCTGGCGCTCATCGAAGGTTTTGAGTGGGACTGCGAGGGCCGCCGCTACGCCAATCTCGACGAGCTTCACAGCTACGCCGCGCGCGTCGCCAGCGCCGTCGGGGCGATGATGACGCTGCTGATGGGAGTGCGCGACCCGCACGTGTTGGCTCGCGCGTGCGATCTCGGCGCCGCGATGCAACTCACAAACATCGCTCGCGACGTCGGCGAGGACGCGCGCGCCGGGCGGCTTTATCTGCCGCTTGATTGGTTCGCGGAGGCCGGGCTCGACCCCGCCCATTTCCTCGCCGAACCGAAGCCGAGCCCGGCGCTGGCGAATGTCATCGCGCGCCTGCTCGACGAAGCCGATCGGCTCTATGCTCGCGCTCGCGACGGGATAGCCTGCCTGCCGCCAAGCTGTCGGCCGGCCATCCTCGCCGCGGCTTCGATCTATGCGGAGATCGGGCGCGAAGTCGCGCGGCGCGGCCACGATTCGATAACGACGCGCGCCCGTGTTGGCGCGCGCCGCAAACTGGCGCTGGCCGCCGCCGCGACTTTGCGCTCCGTCGCTCTCGTCCGCCGCGAGCCCAAACCCGCCATGCCCGCCGTGGCGTTTCTCATCGACGCCGTCGCACTCCATCGCCCGCCAAGAGCCGAGGATTACTCGTTTCGAGCCCGTTTCGTGCGCGTGCTCGAAATATTCGAGCGCCTGGAGCGGGTCGAGCAGATGGGAAAGTGAGATGCCTCAGAGCGCCTATGGCGTGATCGAAATGACGCTGTCGTTCGGCGTCGTGCTGGCCATTCTCATCTGGCAGCTGATCACGACCCGCAGGGGCGTCAAAGCTGATCGGGAGCGCGCGGCGCGGGAAAAGGCGGAGCGGGAAAGCGGTCAGGGTTGATGGGACCCCCATTCCACCTCGGCATGCGAAACGGCAGCATCGCTTTGATGATCGGCGAGGCGAAGCGGTTGAGGTCGAGCGTTTCGTGCATCGAGATCGCCTCCTCTCCGGCAAGCCGATGCGCAATTCGCGAGCGTGCATAAAACGGCGCATCCTCAAGGGATTCCAGCAATCGTGCGTCCCCGTCGCTGCGTGTGTCACGCGCGACGCGCCACAGGCTCTTTGGCAGAGCAGCCCGCGCCGGCGCTTCGACCTCATCGATGGCCCCATCTTCAGCGAAGCCCAGGCTCAACGCGAGCGGCGCCTCACGACGCCGCTCCGCTTCGTAGAACACCCGAGCGCCCTGCTTCAACCGCGAGCGCGACCAGGTCCAGGATCGGAAAGCGTTTTCGAGCGGCTCGTCACCGTGGTTGGTGTCCAAATAACCGGGCCCACTCCAAGAGAGCTTGGGCGCCTCCCACTCCACGCTGACCCGCGCGAGCGGCGCGATCGGGCGCCAAAGGTGTCGGCCGACGCGCTCAAGTTCGAATGCGCGCGGATTGAAAGCCTGGCTATCGAGCCGCACGCGGCCCTTCAACCGACGCGGCCAGGGCGCGCAGGTCTCGTCGATCCAGATGTCGAGACCCCGGCCATCCCAGGAAATATGACTGCGCCCCAGTGCGAATGTTTCGGCGGAGCGGCTTAGCGCGTTGCGTCCGCGCTCCGTCATCGCCCAGCGCTTCGTTTGCCCGTAGAGCGCGACGTTGATCGCGCAATGATTCTCGGGGTCGCGTCGGCCTCGCCACGCGTAGTAGGGCGAGAACACGCTGCCGACAAAAGCGATGATGGTCAGGCCGAACCGCCCGTCATCACTGAAGGCGTCGACGTACCACCAGGCATAGCCGCCGGGAATGACGACCTCATCGAAGCGAGGTCCGAAATCAGCGCCAGCGCCGCCTGTCGCCCCGACAGCGCCGCCATCGGCAGCCCCGGTCCCGGATGCACGCTGCCGCCCGCGAGATAAAGCCCCGGCAGGCGGGAGCGCGCCCCCGGCCTGCGGAACGAGGCCCGCCAGCTGTGTTGCGCCGGGCCGTACAGCGCTCCCCCCGTCGCGGGGAACAGGCGGCCGAAGTCCTGCGGCGTGGTTGTCTGATATTGCCGCATCTCCAGCTTCAGCCCGCATTTCTGCATCAGTTTCGTCGCTGCGATTTCGCATGACTTCACCTCTTCTGCGGCCAGCGGGCGCGCGTCCTGGGCCGGCGCATTGACGAGAACAAACAAGCGCTCTTCGCCGCGCTGTTGGTCCGAACCATCTTCGCGATCGCTCGCGCAGACATATGTGGTTGGCTCTGCGGGCAGGCGTTGCTGCTTGAAGATAGCGTCGAACTCTTGCGCATAGTCGCCGCCGAAAAACACGTTGTGACGGACCAGCGGAAAGTCGCGCGCGCGTCCCACGCCAACAAGCGTCACCGCCGAGAGCGAGCGCGGCTCAGGTCGCCTATGTGACGCGGCGGCTTCTCCAAGCAAACCGGCGCCGAGAGCCGAAACATCGCCATTGAACACGATAGCGTCCGCCTCGAAGCGTTCGCCGCCTTGCGTCATGACGCCGGCGACGCGGCCCGCTTCGACGATGATCCGCTCTACGTCGGCGCCGAACTGAAAGCGCGCGCCCGCGCGCTCGGCAACCCCCTGGAAAGCATCGGCCAACCGGCGCATGCCGCCCTCGACATACCAGACGCCGCGCCGTTCGACCTCGGCGATCAACATCAGCGTCGCCGGCGCCAGGAACGGCGAGGCGCCACAATAGGTGGCGTAGCGACCAAACAACTGTCGCAATCTCGGATCCCGGAAATGCGAGCCAAGCGCGCTTGCGAGAGTCGCGAACGGCGAAATCGCCATCAATCTCGGCAAATTGAACAAGCCGACCCGCGCCGAAAGGGTCAGCGGATTCGGACGCGATGCGCGCATGAATGTCTGATCAAGCGTGTTCAGGATGTCAGCGCCGCGCGCCGCGAATGCGCGATAGCCGCGCGCTTCCGCCGCTCCCGCGAAGGCGCCGATCGCATCCGCATTTTCCTCGACATCGCCGGTGAGGTCGAGCCGAGCGCCATCGGTCCACGCGTGTCTCGCCAACACTTCCGCGCGCTTCAACTTGAGATGATCGCCGAGCGACGCGCCTGCGCTGGCGAACAGCTCCTCAAACACATCGCGCATCGTGAACACGGTTGGGCCAGCGTCGATTTTCCGCCCCTCGATCTCGACTTCCCGCAGCTTTCCGCCCGGTGTTAGCGCGCGTTCGAGAACCAGCGTGTCCAGCCCCTGCGCGGCCGTTAGCAGGGCGGCGGCGAGACCGCCGATACCCGCCCCGATCACGATGACGCGCCGCTTTTTCATGCCGCCGATCTAGCCTTGTTTACGAAAAGGATTGACCTGGGGTGAAAAAATGTCAATCTAAGATGACAGTCAGAATGACAAGCTAGATGGTCTAGGGGAGAGAATATGCAGCTTTCCGAGCGCATCGAACAAGCCCTGGAGCACGCTTTGAGCGAGGCCGTCGGGCCCGGCGCGCCTCCCCTTCTTGCCGGCGCGCTGCGCTACGCGGTGTTCCCGGGCGGCCACCGCATCCGCCCGCAACTCGTGCTCGCCGTCGCCCGCGCCTGCGGCGCTCGCGATCTCTCCGGCGCCGCCGCGGCTGCGGCGAGCCTCGAACTGCTGCATTGCGCCTCGCTCGTGCACGACGATCTTCCGGCGTTCGACAATGCCGACCTCCGACGCGGCAAGGCCTCCGTTCACGTCGCCTTCGGCGAGCCGATCGCCGTGCTGGCCGGCGATGCGCTCATTGTGCTGGCCTTCGAATCGCTCGCCCGCGCTTTCGTCGCTGATTGTTCAAAGCTGGCCTCGCTGACTGGCATCGTCGCGCGGGCGGTAGGGTCGCCCGGCGGCATCGTCGCGGGGCAGGCCTGGGAATCGGAAGCCGCCGTGCCGCTGATCGACTATCAGCGCGCCAAGACCGGCGCGCTGTTCGTCGGCGCGACGCTTGCCGGCGCTGCGGCGGCCGGGGTGGACGCCGAGCCCTGGCGCGGGCTCGGACAGGCGATCGGCGAGGCCTATCAGGTCGCCGACGATCTCCGCGATGTGCTGTGCGACGCGGAGGAGCTCGGCAAGCCGATCGGGCAGGACGCGCGGCGGATGCGACCCAACGCGGCCGCGCAACTCGGCGTCGGCGGCGCCAAGGCGCGGCTCGGCGCGCTCGTGCAGGCGGCGTCTGATGCGATCCCGGCTTGCCCGGGCGCGGACGAGCTGCGAACGCTGATTCGCGCGCAGACCCAGGCGTTCTTCCCCAAACAGCTCGCGCGCGCCGCCGCGTAAATGTCCGCCGCCGCCGAGATGCCCTTGGCCTCGCCGTCGCTCGGCGAGCGCTTGCGGCATTGGCGGCGCGGCCTTATCGCCAAGCCGGCGTTTCAACGCTGGGCCGCATCGTTTCCGCTGACCCGCCGGGTCGCCGACCGACAGGCGCGCGCGCTGTTCGATCTCTGCGCCGGCTTCGTCTACTCGCAAATCCTGGCGGCTTGCGTACAGCTCGACATATTTGCTCGGCTCGCCGATCAGCCGCGTTCCAGCCGCGAGCTAAGCGCGGAGATTGGCCTTACGCCCGAGGCGACGGAGCGGCTTTTGCGCGCGGCCGTGGCGCTGAAGCTGCTCGAGACGAGGCGGGAAGGTCGATTCGCGCTCGCCGATCTTGGCGCCGCGATGATCGGCAATCCCGCGATCGCCGGCTTCGTTGAACATCACGCGTTATTGTATGACGATCTCAAGGACCCGGTGGCGCTGTTGCGGGGCCAGAAGGCTCCGTCTCTGGCAGGTTTCTGGCCTTATGCGGCGCGGCGACCGGGCGATCCGGAGGCGGCCGGGGACGCCCGCAGCCTATGCCCAGTATTCGGAGCTGATGTCGCGTTCGCAGGCGATGATCGCCGAGGACGTGCTCGATGCGTTTTCGCCAGGGCCAGCGCGGAGCTGGCTTGATGTCGGCGGCGGAGAGGGCGCTTTCCTCGCGGCGCTGGCGAAGCGCGCGCCTCAGCTGGATCTCCAGCTGTTTGATCTGCCGCCGGTGGCCGCGCGGGCGCGGATGGCGCTCGAAAAGCAGGGGCTCTCGTCTCGTATCCGCGTGCTCGAAGGCGACTTCCTCGGCGATTCGCTGCCGCAGGGCGCCGAGATCGTTTCGCTGGTGCGCGTGCTGCACGATCACGACGACGAATCGGCGCGCCTTCTCTTGCAACGCGCACACGCGGCGCTTGCCCCCGGAGGCCGGCTGCTGATTGCCGAACCGATGGCCGGGACCCGCGGCGCGGAGCCGATCGGCGACGCCTATTTCGGATTCTATCTGCTGGCGATGGGCCGCGGCCGCGCACGGTCCGTGGCTGAAATCATCGGCTTGCTGAACCGCGCCGGTTTCACGGGCGGCCAAATCGTTGCGCACCCGCCGCCCGCTGCTGGCCAGCGCGATAATAGCGTCGCGAGTGTAAATTTGACTTGACGTTTTGATACGTCCTTTTAAAGTGACGTATCAACAACCAAGGGGCGGAGGGCCGCGTTGATGGAATCGCTTGCCGTCGTAATGGAGGAGCCGCAGCGCCTGGCGCTGACGAGGCTCACCATTGACGAGCCTCAGGCAAGCGACGTCGTCGTCGAGACCCGCTGGTCGGGCGTCAGCGCCGGCACCGAGAAGTTGCTCTACACCGGCCGCATGCCCTCATTTCCTGGCATGGGCTATCCGCTCGTTCCCGGCTACGAAACAATCGGCACGGTCGTCAGCGCGGGTCCGCAGGCGGGTCTGGCGGTCGGGACGAATGTGTTTGTTCCCGGCGCCCGATGCTATGGCGCCGTACGCGGCTTGCACGGCGGCTCGGCTTCGCGGTTGGTCGCGCCCGGCGCGCGTGTCCTGCCCGTCAGTGCGAGCCTCGGCGAGCGCGGCGTGTTGCTGGCGCTCGCGGCCACAGCCTTGCACGCGGTAAATATGGCTCGCCCTGAAGGGCCGACGCTGATTGTCGGGCATGGCGCACTAGGTCGGTTGATCGCGCGGATTGCGCTCGCTCGTGGCGCTGAGCCGATCGTCTGGGAAACTAACATCGCCCGCGCGAGCGGCGAAGTTGGATACCGCGTGCTGCGGCCCGAGGACGATCCGCGCCGCGACTATAAAACAATCATCGACGTCAGCGGCGACGTGAAAGCGCTTGATTCGCTGATCCAACGTCTCTCACCGCGCGGATGCGTCACGCTCGCTGGCTTCTATGACGTCATCAGCTTCGCGTTTCCTCCGGCTTTCATGCGCGAAGCCGAAATCCGCATCGCCGCGCAATGGGCGCCTGACGATCTCGCGCCAAGTCCGCGACATGGCGGAATCCGGGGCGCTGTCGCTCGACGGCCTCATCACCCACCGCCTCGCGGCGCGCGAGGCGGTTGCTGCATACCCGATCGCGTTCGGCGATCCCGATTGCGTGAAGATGGTTCTTGATTGGAGCGCGACATGACCACCTTTCTGAGCGAGGCCGAACTCGCCCACCCGCCGGCGCATCTGATCGCCGACATCGACCCGCCCGTGGCGAAGAAGGCGACGCAGATCATCGCCATCTACGGCAAAGGCGGCATCGGCAAAAGTTTCACGCTCGCCAATCTCTCCTACATGATGGCGCAGCAGGGCAAGAAAGTGCTGCTGATCGGCTGCGATCCAAAGAGCGACACGACCTCGTTGCTGTTCGGCGGCCGCGCTTGCCCGACGATTATTGAAACCTCGACGCGCAAGAAGCTCGCGGGCGAAAGCGTCGCCATCGGCGATGTTTGTTTCAAGCGTGACGGCGTGTTCGCCATGGAGCTCGGCGGGCCTGAAGTCGGGCGCGGCTGCGGCGGACGCGGCATCATCCACGGTTTCGAACTGCTGGAGAAGCTCGGCTTTCACGACTGGGGCTTCGATTTCGTGCTGCTGGATTTCCTCGGCGACGTGGTGTGCGGCGGCTTCGGCCTGCCGATCGCCCGCGACATGTGCCAGAAGGTGATCGTGGTCGGCTCCAACGATCTGCAGTCGCTCTACGTCGCCAACAATGTCTGCTCGGCGGTTGAGTATTTCCGAAAGCTCGGCGGCAATGTCGGCGTTGGCGGCCTGGTCATCAACAAGGACGATGGCACCGGGCGAGGCGCAGGCGTTCGCCGACTCTGTGGGAATTCCCGTCTTGGCCGCGATCCCCGCCGACGAAGACATCCGCCGCAAGAGCGCGAACTATGAGATCGTCGGTATCCCCGGCAGCCGTTGGGGTTCGCTGTTCGAGCAACTCGCCGCCAACGTCGCCGACGCGCTGCCGAACCGGCCGAAGCCGCTGAGCCAGGACGGGCTGCTCGGACTATTCAGCGGCGAGGCGGTTGGCCGTCATGTGACGCTGCTTCCGGCGACGATGGAGGACATGTGCGGCGCCACCTTCGCGCCCAAGCCCTCGCTCGAAGTCGTCTACGAGACCGTGTGAGAACCGCGATGTCGCTCGACACGCCAATCGAAACCTCAGGGCCGATCGAGGCCGCCGAATCGCTCTCGCGCTCCGGTGAGTTCGCGCAAAGCCTCGATAAGGCGACGACGACGCAGGATGGCCTTGGCTGTCACTCTGGCAAAGAAACCATGCGCGCCGCGGCGGAAAAGGCGGGGATGAGCGAGACGCTCGCCCGCTACGCCAAGGACTATCCCGCCGGACCGCACGACCAACCGCAGAGCATGTGCCCGGCGTTCGGCGCCTTGCGCGTGGGCTTGCGGATGCGGCGCACGGCGAGTGTGCTTTCCGGCTCGGCCTGCTGCGTCTACGGCCTCACCTTCACCTCACACTTCTATGGCGCGCGCCGCACGGTCGGGTACGTGCCGTTCAATTCGGAGACGCTTGTAACAGGCAAACTGTTCGAGGACATCCGCGAGGCGGTGTTCAAGCTCGCCGATCCCGACAAATACGACGCGATCGTCGTCATCAATCTCTGCGTGCCGACCGCCTCCGGTGTGCCCCTTCGGCTGTTGCCGAAGGAGATCGAGGGCGTGCGGATCATCGGCATCGACGTGCCGGGCTTCGGCGTGCCGACGCACGCGGAAGCCAAGGACGTGCTGGCCGGCGCGATGCTCAACTTCGCGCGCAACGAGGCCGAGCAGGGCCCAGTGCAGGCGCCGCGCAGCCCGCGCGAGGACCTGCCGACGGTGACGTTGATCGGCGAGATGTTTCCCGCCGATCCCGTGCAGATCGGCGGTTTGTTGAAGCCGCTCGGCCTCGCCGCTGGCCCGGTCGTTCCCACGCGCGAATGGCGCGAACTCTATTCCGCCCTGGATTGCGCCGCCGTCGCTGCCATCCATCCGTTCTACACCGCCTGCGTGCGCGAGTTTCAGACCGCGGGGCGCACAGTCATCGGCTCGGCGCCGGTTGGTGTCGAGGGCACCGCGTCGTGGCTCGACGCCATCGCCGCCGTCTGCAACGTTGAAGCCTACAAACTCGACGCCGCCAAGGCGCGTCTGCTGCCTGCGATCAAGACGGCGCTTGCCGCGGCGCCGATCGAAGGCCGCATCACGCTTTCCGGCTATGAGGGATCGGAGCTCATCGTCGGGCGGCTGTTAGTCGAGAGCGGCGCCGACCTGCGCTACGTCGGCACCGCATGCCCGCGCACGCCTTATTCCGAAGACGATCGCGCCTGGTTGCAAGCGCATGGCGTCGAGGTCGTCTTCCGCGCCACGCTCGAGCAGGACCTCGCGGCGATGCACGAATACGCGCCCGATCTCGTCGTCGGCACGACCCCGGTCGTTCAGGCGGCTAAGACCCGGGCGATTCCCTCGCTTTATTTCACCAATCTGATCTCGGCGCGGCCGTTGATGGGCGTCGCCGGAGCGGGCTCGCTATCCAAGATCATCAACACTGCGCTCGGCTCCCGCGGCCGCTTCGCGGAGATGAAGTCTTTCTTTGCTGGCGTTGGCGAGGGTTACGCTGCTGGCGTGTGGCGCGAGGCGCCAAAGGAACGGCCGGCTGTCCGCATCAAACAAACGAAAAATGTGCCCATCGGCGGGGAGGTCGGCGCATGTTAGTGCTCGATCATGACCGGGCCGGCGGCTATTGGGGCGCCGTCTATGTCTTCACGGCGATAAAGGGTCTTCAGGTCGTCATCGACGGTCCGGTGGGCTGCGAGAATTTGCCGGTCACTTCGGTGCTGCACTACACCGACGCGCTTCCCCCGCACGAACTGCCGATCGTCGTCACCGGCCTGGCCGAGGAAGAGCTTGGCCGCCACGGCACCGAAGCAGCGATGCGGCGCGCCCACAAGACGCTTGATCCCAATCAACCAAGCGTCGTGGTGACCGGTTCGATCGCCGAGATGATTGGCGGCGGCGTGACGCCGGAAGGGTCGGGTCTGCAGAGGTTCCTGCCGCGAACCATCGACGAAGATCAGTGGCAGTGCGCCAATCGCGCGATGTTGTGGCTTTGGAGCGAATTCGGCAAGAAGGGCAAGTCCGCCAAGCCGAAGCCGCGCGAGGCCGGCGCCAAGCCCAAAGTCAATATTATCGGGCCCACCTACGGCGTGTTCAATACGCCCTCCGACGTCGCAGAAATCGTTCGGCTCGTCGAAGGCGTCGGGGCCGAGGTCAACCTGGTCTTTCCGCTCGGCTCCCATCTCGCGGATGTTCCCCGTCTCGCCGACGCCGACGTCAATGTCTGTATGTATCGGGAGTTCGGGCGGGCGCTGTGCGAAGCGCTGGAGAAACCTTATCTGCAGGCGCCGATCGGTCTCAACTCGACCACCAAATTCCTGGAGACGCTCGGCGAGTTGCTGAGCCTCGATCCTCAGCCGTTCATCGCGCGCGAAAAGCACACGACGCTCAAGCCGATCTGGGATCTGTGGCGCTCGGTGACGCAGGATTTCTTCGGCGCCGCGACCTTCGCGATCGTCGCCAACGAAACCTACGCCAGGGGCGTCAGGCACTTTCTCGAGGACGATCTCGGACTGCCCTGCATGTTCGCGATCTCCCGCAAAGCGGGTGAGAAGACGGACAACCAAGCGGTGCGCGACGCGATCCGAACCAAGACGCCGCTGGTGATGTTTGGCAGCTACAACGAGCGCCTGTATCTGGCCGAAGCCGGCGCGCGCGCCGTCTATATCCCAGCGTCTTTCCCCGGCGCCATCATCAGACGCCACACCGGCACGCCGTTCATGGGCTATTCCGGCGCGACCTATATCACCCAGGAAGTGTGCAACGCGATGTTTGACGCGCTGTTCCACATCCTGCCGCTGGCGACCGACATGGATCGCGTCGAGGCGACGCCATCGCGCTACCGGCGCGAAATGGAATGGAGCGACGAAGCCAGGGCGAGACTGGACGAGCTGATTGAAAGCGCTCCCGTCATCGTCCGCATCTCCGCCGCCAAACGCCTACGCGACGCCGCCGAACGCGAAGCGCGGCGTCTAGGAGAAAACAAAGTCGACATCGCCGATGTCGAACGCGCCCGTGAGCTCGCCAACTGATGCGCGAGAGCCAACAGCGATCCGAGGAGATGAGGCCATGAGACTGGCTTACCACGCGGTTCCCTACTACAGGCAAGACCTGCAATGGCGGCTGATCTATGCGCTGTTCTTGCCGCTGTTCGTCATCTCCGAGGGCCTAACCCGCCTCTTCGCCCGCCACCTCGACGACGAGTGCGAACCCGCGCCGGCGCGTGGTTCCTGGTCGGCGGAAGCGCGCTCACAAGCCTCTATCGCGACCTCGTGCGCCCTCATGGCCAAATCGATGTTGCAATCATCCGAGCGGCGCAACCGCGCGGAACGCCTGTCGAGACTCTAAACAAGTCTTGACGCTTCCCGCCGCGCCGGGGCGAGCGCGGTAACCCAAAGAAGGTTGACGCCAAATGTCAATGGCTACACCAGGAGACAGATCCTCTCTGTCCGGACTGACGGATGCGGAGGCCAGGGAGTTTCACTCTCTGTTCATCACAAGCTTCATCGCTTTCACGGTGATCGCGATCATCGCCCACTTCCTTGTTTGGATGTGGCGGCCCTGGATTCCAGGTCCGAAGGGCTATGCGCTCATCGATGGGGCCACGTCGGCCGTCCATCACGCCCTATCGCTGATCGGCTAACAGGAGAAGCTCATGTATAAAGTATGGCTACTCTTCGATCCGCGACGCGCGCTTGTGGCGCTTTTCACCTTCTTGTTCGTTCTGGCGCTGATCATTCACTTCATCCTGCTCAGCACCGATCGGTTCAACTGGTTGGAAGGCAAGCCGCAAAAGATGGGGCAGATTGAACAGACGACCGCGCTCGGTTGAGCGCAAGGGGCTCGATGTAAGAGCCGGTGCGTTGCGGGTGGCATCGTGTCCGCCCGCGCGCGACTAATCTGGGGTTGAGGATTCATTCGAGGAGCGCCGATCATGGCGATGCTCAATTTCGAGAAAAAATACCGCGTACGCGGCGGCACGCTCCTGGGTGGGGACCTATTCGATTTCTGGGTTGGCCCTTTCTACGTAGGATTCTTCGGCGTCACGACGCTCATCTTCACCGGCGTCGGCATAGCGATGATTCTCTACGGCGCGGCGCTGGGCCCGACGTGGAACGTCTGGCAGATCAACATCGCGCCACCCGACATCAAATACGGACTTGCGTTTGCCCCCCTCAAGGAAGGAGGGTTGTGGCAAGTCATCACGGTATGCGCGGTCGGCGCTTTCGCATCGTGGGCGTTGCGCGAAGCCGAGATCTGTAAAAAGCTCGGCATCGGCTATCATGTGCCCGTGGCCTTCGGCTTCGCGATCTTCGCCTATGTCGCGCTGGTGGTTATCCGTCCGGTGCTGATGGGCGCCTGGGGGTACGGATTTCCCTACGGGATACTCAGCCATCTCGATTGGGTGTCCAATACCGGCTACCAATATCTGCACTTCCACTACAACCCCGCGCATATGCTCGCGGTGTCGTTCTTCTTCACCACCTGTCTCGCGCTCTCGATCCACGGATCGCTGATTCTCTCCGCCGCCAATCCGCGGCGCGGGGGAACCGTGCTTCCGACCGAGTATGAGGACACCTACTTCCGCGACGCGATCGGGTATTCCATCGGCACTCTCGGCATCCATCGGCTCGGCCTGTTCCTGGCTGTGTCCGCCGTCTTCTGGAGCGCCGTTTGTATCATCATCAGCGGACCGTTCTGGACCCGGGGCTGGCCGGAATGGTGGAACTGGTGGCTCAACCTGCCGATCTGGCGCTAGGCTACGGGGAGGCTTTCGATGTCCGTCTATGAAAATGTGTTCACTCAAGTTCAGGTTCGCCCTGACATCCCCGAGTTCGGCGTCGGCAATCCGCTGATTGCCCGCGAGCGGGTTGGCAAGCCGTCGTTCGAATATTGGTTGGGCGTGATCGGCAACGCGCAGGTCGGCCCGATCTATCTCGGCGGCTATGGTATCGCCTCGTTGGTCTTCGGCTTTTTCGCGCTGGAGATCATCGGCCTCAATATGCTGGCGTCGGTGCACTGGAGCCCGATCCAGTTCATACGCCAGCTGCCATGGCTGGCGCTCGAACCGCCGAAGCCGGAATACGGCATCATGATCATGCCGCCGCTGGCCGAGGGGGGTTGGTGGTTGATGGCCGGCTTCTTCCTCACCTCAGCGGTTATCCTGTGGTGGTTGAGGATGTACACCCGCGCGGTCGAGCTCGGCATGGGCACCCATACGGCCTGGGCCTTTGCCTCCGCGATCTGGCTCTATCTGGTGCTCGGCTTCATCCGCCCGTTGCTGATGGGTCACTGGAGCGAGGCGGTGCCCTTCGGGATCTTCCCACACCTGGATTGGACCGCGGCGTTTTCCCTGCGCTACGGCAATCTGTTCTACAATCCGTTCCATATGCTGTCGATCGCGTTCCTGTATGGATCGGCGCTGTTGTTCGCGATGCACGGCGGCACGATCCTCGCGGTCGGACGCTACGGCGGCGAGCGTGAGGTGGAGCAGATCGTCTACCGCGGCACGGCGGCTGAGCGAGCGGCGCTGTTCTGGCGCTGGACCATGGGCTTCAACGCGACGATGGAGTCGATCCATCGCTGGGCCTGGTGGTTCGCAGTGCTCTGCCCACTGACTGGGGGCATCGGCATCCTGCTCACCGGCACCGTGGTCGACAATTGGTACCTGTGGGCGGTTCAGCACAACGTCGCGCCTTCCTACCCGCATTATTTCCCACCGGTCGTCGATCCGGCAGCGACGGGGGCCTCGCAATGAGAAATCTTGTTTTGCTCTTCGTCGCTGCGGCCGTCGTGCTGCTGACCGCGGCGATGCTGTTTACCGCGGGTTGGAGTCATCCTCCGATCCATGGCCTTCAGACAGGCTACCGCGGCACTGCGGCGGTCCAGTTGTCGACCAACCAGTCTGAAAGTCTGCTGAAACTCGCCAACACGCTGCCCGATCCGATAGACAAGGCCTCGCCGGACGGCGACAAGGCGACCAGCGCCTACAAGAACGTGCAGGTGCTGACCGATCTCAGCGTGGACCAGTTCAACCGGGTGATGCTCGGGCTTTCCGCCTGGGTCGCGCCGCAGGATCAGGGATGCACCTACTGCCATAACCCCGAAAATATGGCGGACGACAACCTTTATACGAAGAAGGTTGCTCGCGTCATGCTGAAGATGACCCGCCACATCAACAAGGATTGGCAGGCGCATGTCGGGACCGTCGGGGTCACCTGTTATACGTGTCACCGCGGAATGCCGGTTCCCGCCAATCTCTGGTTCAAAGGCGCCCGCGAGACGGCAGGCTTTGCGACCAACAATGACGGCCTCGGGCATCCCAGCAAGATCAACGGTTCGACGGGGCTGAGCAACGACCCGTTCAGCGGGTATCTCGATGCCGACGGCGTCGCACGCGTGCAGGCCACGCAGGCGCTGCCGGTCGCTTACGGCGCGCCGATCCAGCAAACCGAGAAGACCTATGCGTTGATGATCTCGATGTCGGCCAGCCTCGGGGTCAATTGCACCTATTGCCACAACAGCCGCGCGTTCAGCCAATGGCCGCAAAGCACGCCGCAACGCGTGACTGCGTGGCACGGCATCCAAATGACGCGCGATCTCAACGCGCAATATCTCGCGCCGTTGCAGGCGGAATGGCCGCCCAACCGCCTCGGCCCGAATGGCGACGGCCCGAAGCTTTACTGCGCCACTTGCCATCAGGGCGCGCCGAAGCCGTTGCTCGGCGTGAGCCTGGCCAAGGATTGGCCAGAACTTGAAGGCGTAGCGGCGCCCTGAGAGGGGCGTCCGGCGGGGGCGAGATCGAACGATTTCGCCCCGGTCAAACCTCCGTGAAGCGCCATCTAAGCTCGGTTGTTCGGCGTAGGAGCGATGTCAAGATCAGGAGGTTTTATGTCTAATTGGGAACAGCCGTCCCGGCGCAGCGTCCTTTCCGCAGCCGCGGCGGCGACTACACTGCTCTTCACCCCCTGCGCGATGGCCGGCTCCATTCCGCAAAAATCGGTCAAATACCAGACCGATCCCAACAACGGGCATCAGTGCAGCGGCTGCAAGCTGTTCGTCCCCGGCGCGACGGCGGACGCGGACGGCACCTGCAAGTCCGTCGCCGGCGATATTACGCCACACGGCTGGTGCGTGCTGTTCTCGGCCGCGCAGACCTGAAGCGGCCGGCCGCGTAACCGGCGGATCTGGGCCCCTGTAGCCGCGGTCTACAGACCGCGGTCTCCCCGAGATCGGCTCTTTCTCAGCGACGCTCGATCTCTTTACCACCGCGGACTGGAGTTCCGCGGCTACAGGGCGCCTGCCGCCACTCCGAACAGAACCGTTTCCGCCGCCTGACGCTTCGCGCGTTCGAACGCCTCCTCGCCCAGCGGCGCCCCGCCTTCGAGCGTCGCCATCTCGTGGGTCGCGTTGGCGTAGTGCTGTGTCGTCGCCCAGATCATATAAAACAGATACTTGGGCTCCACTGGCCTTAGCTTTCCCTCCGCAATCCACCTCCGCACGACCGCGCTGCGTGATCGCACCCACTCCGAGAGCGTGTTGTCCAGAAAATCCTGGATCACCGGCGCGCCGCGCATGATCTCGCTGGCGTAGATCTGCGACGACAGCGGCATCTCGCGCGCCAAATCCATCTTGGCGCGGATATAGGCCGTCAGCGCCTCGACCGGGTCGTCGCTCGTATCGAACGAAGCCGCCGCGTCGAGCCAGGCAGTCAGCACCTGCGCAATGACGGCGCGGTAAAGTCCCTCCTTCGTCGGAAAATAATAGTGAATGTTCGCCTTTGGCGACCCCGCCCTGGCCGCGATCATCGACATCGTCGCGCCCGAATAGCCGCGCTCTGCGAATACGGTTTCCGCCGCCGCCAGAATCGCGCGCTCGTTGACTTCGCGAATGCTGGACTTGGGAAGCGGCGCGTTCATGCCGTCCGGTGTACGGCGCCCGTTCGTGCGGCGCCAAGCCTGCTTTAGCGGCATTTGACCGATCGGTCAGAAACAAGCTAGCGTTTCCGCCTCTTCTTTAGGTGGGGAAAATCTTGGCCGACCTCTCGAATGTTCGCGTCAATGGGCAGCGGCTTTGGGACGCCTTGATGGAGATGGCCAAGATCGGCGGGACGCCGAAAGGCGGCTGCAACCGCCAGACGCTCACCGACCTCGACAAGCAAGGCCGCGAGCTTTTCCGCTGGTGGTGCGAGCGGGAAGGCTGCACGGTCGAAGTCGACGAAATGGGCAACATGTTCGCCACCCGCCCCGGCGAGGAAAACGACCTCGCCCCGGTGCTGATGGGCAGCCATCTCGACACGCAGCCGACGGGGGGCAAGTTCGACGGCGTGCTCGGCGTGCTCGGCGCGCTGGAAGTCGTCCGCTCGCTCAATGATTTGAAGATAAAGACCCGCCGCCCGATCATCGTCGCCAACTGGACCAACGAGGAGGGCGCGCGCTTCGCCCCGGCCATGGTGTCGTCGGGCGTGTTCGCCGGGGTCTACACCAAGGAATACGCCTACGCTCGCGCCGACGCCGACGGCAAAACGATCGGCGGCGAACTCGAGCGGATCGGCTTCAAGGGCGACAAGCCGGTCGGCGCGTTCCCGATCCACGCTTCGTTCGAGCTGCATATCGAGCAAGGGCCGATCCTCGAAGCTGAGAATATCGATGTCGGTGTCGTCACCCACGGGCAGGGGCAGCGCTGGTACGAAATCCGCCTGACCGGCTTCGAGAGCCACGCCGGCTCGACGCCGATGCCGCGCCGCCGCGACGCGCTGCTCGGCGCCTCGCGCATCGTTGAACTCGTCAACAAGATCGGGCTGTCGAAGGCGCCGCTCGGGGTAGGCACGGTTGGGCTGATGAACGTGTTCCCGAACTCGCGCAACGTGATCCCCGGCGAGATCTTCATGGGCTGCGAGTTCCGGCATCCGGTCGACACGACGCTGACCGAGATGGACATGGCTCTGAAGGAGGGCGTCGAGGCGATCGCCAAGGGGATCGGGCTCACCTACGATCTCAAGCAGATCTTCTATTACGCGCCGATCGAGTTCGACAAGGATTGTGTCGCGGCGGTGCGCCGCGCGGCGCAGCATCTCGGCCTCACGCATCGCGAGATCGTCTCCGGCGCTGGCCATGACGCCTGCTATCTCGCCGGCGTCTGCCCGACCTCGATGATCTTCACGCCCTGTGTCGACGGCGTCAGCCACAACGAGGCGGAGGACATCAAACAGGATTGGTCGACCGCCGGCGCCAATGTGCTGATGCACGCGGTGCTGGAGAAGGCCGAGATCGCGGGGTAAAGGCGCGGTAAAGGGGGAGCTCCGTCATTGCGAGCGCAGCGAAGCAATCCACGCTGGGGCAGGGCGGCGCCGCCGAGGAAGAGGCCGCAAGGGTCGCGCCCAACGCCAGGCCGTGCATCGCGGCGGGGCTGGATTGCTTCGCTTCGCTCGCAATGACGGCGTTCTATCAACTGCCAATCAATCACACTGGCCATACGAGGAGACAATCATGACCACACTCATCAAAGGCGGCACCATCGTCGCGGCCGACAGCTCGTACGTCGCCGACGTGCTGATCGAGGGCGAGACCATCAAGGCGATCGGCGGCGGGCTCACCGGCGACAAGACGATCGACGCCACGGATTGTCTGATCATGCCCGGCGGCATCGATCCGCATTGCCATCTCGACATGCCGTTCATGGGCACCAGCTCGGCCGACAACTACGACACCGGCACCAAAGCCGCGCTCTCCGGCGGCACGACGATGGTGGTCGATTTCTGCATCCCCGACCGCGGCCAACCGCTGATGGACGCCATCGCCGCCTGGGACAAGCGCTCGGAGCTCGCCACCACCGACTACGCCTATCACATGTGCATCACCTATTGGTCGGACAAGGTGCGCGAGGACATGGCCAAGGTGGTCGCGCATGGCGTGACAAGCTTCAAACATTTCATGGCCTACAAGGGCGCGCTGATGGTCAACGACGAGGAGATGTTCGCCTCGTTCAGCCGCTGCGCCGAGCTGGGAGCGCTGCCGCTGGTGCATGCGGAGAATGGCGAACTCGTCGCGGCGTTGCAGAAATATTATCTCGCCAAGGGCGTCACCGGCCCCGAGGGCCACGCGCTTTCGCGGCCGCCGGACGTCGAGGGCGAGGCCGCCAATCGCGCGATCGTGCTCGCCGATCAGGCGGGCGCGCCGCTCTATATCGTGCATGTCTCCTGCGTCGAGGCGCATGAGGCGATCCGCCGCGCCCGCGCCGAAGGCAAGCGCGTCTACGGCGAGCCGCTGATCCAGCATCTGGTGCTCGACGAGAGCGAATATTACAATCCCGATTGGACCCATGCCGCGCGGCGCGTGATGAGCCCGCCGTTCCGCGACAAGAAGAACCAGGACGATCTCTGGAACGGCCTGCGCGCCGGCTCGCTGCAGGTGGTGGCGACCGACCATTGCGCGTTCACGACCAAACAGAAGGAAGTCGGCCGCGGCGACTTCACCAAGATCCCCAACGGCACCGGCGGTCTGGAAGATCGGATGCCGGTACTGTGGACCTATGGCGTCGGCACCGGACGGTTGACGCCCAACGAATTCGTCGCCGCGACATCAACCAATATTGCGCGCATCTTGAATCTTTATCCGCGCAAAGGCGCGATCCTGCCGGGCGCGGACGCCGACCTGGTTGTCTGGGACCCGAAGGCGTCGAAGACCATCACCGCCGCCAGCCAGCAATCGGTCATCGACTACAACGTGTTCGAGGGCGTCAAGGTGAACGGCCTGCCGCGCTACACGCTGTCGCGCGGCTCGGTCGTGTTCGAGGACGGGCGCGTGCTCGCCAACAACGGGCGCGGCCGCTTCGTCAAGCGCGAGCCGTTCTCTCCGGACTCCGCGGCGCTGGCCAAATACAAACAACACACCGCGCGCCACGCCGTCGCCAGATGAACAAGGCGACGACGCTCGACGCTATCGAGATCGCCGGCGTTTCGCTGACGTTTCAGACGAACGACGGGCCGGTGCAGGCGTTGAGCGCCGTCGATCTGAAGATCGGCAGGGGCGAGTTCGTCTCGTTCATCGGCCCGTCGGGCTGCGGCAAGACCACGTTGCTGCGCGCGGTGGCCGACCTAGAGTCGCCGACGGCGGGGGAAATCCGCGTCAACGGCATGAGCCCGCAGGAAGCGCGCAACCGCCGCGCTTACGGCTATGTGTTCCAGGCGCCGGCGCTCTATCCCTGGCGCACCGTCGCCGCCAATATCGCGCTGCCGCTGGAGATCATGGGCATCGACAAGGCGGAGCGTAAGAAGCGGGTGGAGCGCGGGTTGGAGCTGGTCAACCTGAAGGGGTTTGGGCAGAAGTTCCCCTGGCAGTTGTCTGGAGGCATGCAGCAGCGCGCCTCGATCGCGCGCGCGCTGTCGTTCGATCCGGACCTGTTGCTGATGGACGAGCCGTTCGGCGCGCTCGACGAGATCGTGCGCGACATGCTCAATCAACAATTGCTGGAGCTTTGGGCGAAGACTGGCAAGACGGCGTTGTTTGTCACGCATTCGATTCCGGAGGCGGTGTTTCTGTCGACCCGCATCGTCGTGATGTCGCCGCGGCCGGGGCGCATCCATGACGTGATCGAATGCGGCTTCCCGCGCGATCGAACGCTGGAGATCCGCGAGACGCCGGAGTTCCTGGAGGTCGCGCATCGGGTAAGGGAGGGTCTGCGTGCGGGGCATTCCTATGACGTTTGATCGCGCCTCCGTCTCCGTCGCGCCGCCCTGTCCCCTCCCCCCTTGTGGGGGAGGGCTAGGGAGGGGGGTCGGTTCGGCTTGGCGGTTGTTTGCTGGAGAGCTCGGCGCTCGCGGCCACCCCCCACCCCAGCCCTCCCCCACAAGGGGGGAGGGGGAACTCGACGGCGGCGCGTATCCCGAACCGGCGCGCTTCAACCCGCTCGCCCGACCCCGCACATGAACCGGATCGTCCCGCTTCTCACCGTTCTCGCCGCGCTGTTCGCCATCTGGTACGTCGCTGCCGCCTGGATGAATGCGCCCTTGCAGCAGGACCTGTTCGCCAACGCCGACAACAAAACCTACACGACCGCCGATCTGATCTCCGCGTCCCTCAACATGGAGCGCCCAAAGCTCCCCGCGCCGCACCAGATAGCCAGCGAGCTCTACAAACTCATCATCGCCACGGACCCGACCTCGAAACGCAGCCTCGTCTTTCATGCGGTCATCACGCTCGAGGAAACAGTAATAGGCTTCGTCATCGGCGCCGCGCTCGGCGTAGCGCTGGCGATCATGATCGTCTCGGTCCCCTTCCTCGAACGCTCGCTGATGCCTTGGATCGTGGCGTCGCAGACGGTGCCGATCATCGCCCTGGCGCCGATGATCGTCGTCATCCTCAACCAGTTCGACATCGGCGGCATCACCCCGAAAGCGGCGATCGCGGCCTATCTCTGCTTCTTCCCAATCACGGTCGGCATGGCCAAGGGCTTCCGCTCGCCTGATCCGCTGCAACTCGACCTGATGCGCACCTATTCCGCGACGCCCTCGCAGGTTCTCACCAAGCTACGCGCCCCCGCCAGCCTGCCGTTCTTCTTCGCCAGCATGAAGATCGGCGCCGCGGCCGCTCTGGTTGGCGCGGTCGTCGCCGAAGTGACGAAGAGCGAGGACGGCGGCCTTGGCGCGCGCCTGCTCGCCGGCTCCTACTATGGTCAGACCGTGCAGATCTGGGCCGCTCTGTTCACCGCCGCCGCGCTATCCGGCGCGCTGGTTGGCCTCATCGACCTCATCGGCCGCATCACGCTCAAACGCCTGGCGTTCCCGGCATGAACGCGCAAGGCTTTCGCGATCTCGCCTCGCCGCTGTTGTTCGGCGTCGTGGTGCTGCTGCGCGTGGGAGGCGATCGTCAGGATTGCCGGCGTTCCCGCCGTTATTCTCCCCCGCCCTCGGCGATCGCGCTGAGGCTCGCGACGTCCGTTCCAACCCTGACCGCCGATTTCATTCAGACCATCCGCGGCGTGCTCGCGGGCTACTTGATCGGCAGCGCGGCCGGGCTCATCGTCGCGATCCTCATCGACCGTTCGCCTTTCCTGCAACGCGGGCTGCTGCCGCTCGGCAATCTCGTCTCCGCTCTGCCAATCATCGGCGTCGCGCCGATCATGGTGATGTGGTTCGGCTTCGATTGGCAATCGAAGGCGGCGGTCGTCGTCATCATGACGTTCTTCCCGATGCTGGTGAACGCCTCCGTGGGCTTGCGAAGCGCCGGCGCGATGGAGCGGGATCTGATGAAGACCTACGCGGCCGACTATCGCCAGACGCTCGGCAAGCTGCGGCTTCCCGCCGCCGCGCCGTTCGTGTTCAACGCGCTGAAGATCAACACGACGCTCGCCATGATCGGCGCGATCGTCGCGGAATTCTTCGGCACGCCGACGGTCGGCATGGGGTTCCGGATCTCGACCGAGGTCGGGCACCTGGCGATCGACATGGTCTGGGCGACGATCGTCGTGGCGGCGGTGACGGGATCGCTGTTCTATGCGATCGTAGCGGGCGTCGAGCGGCGGGCGACTTTTTGGCACGCCTCGTATAGGGCGAGGTAAACGGAGGAAAGAATGAAAAAGATTGCCTTAGGTTTGATGGGAGCGGCGGCTTTGTTCGTTGCGACCGAAGCGTCGGCCGCCGACAAGGTGACGCTACAATTGAAGTGGGTCACCCAGGCGCAGTTCGCCGGCTACTACGTCGCCAAGGAGAAGGGCTTCTACAAGGCCGAGGGGCTCGACGTGACAATCAAGCCCGGCGGCCCGGACGTCGCGCCGGAGCAGGTGCTCGCCGGCGGCGGCGCGGATGTCGTCGTCGACTGGTTGCCGGCCGCGCTGGCCGCGCGCGAGAAGGGCGAGCCGATGGTCAACATCGCCCAGCCGTTCAAACATTCCGGTCTGGAGCTGACCTGCCGCGCCGACACCGGGGTCAAGACGCCGCAGGATCTGAAAGGCCGCACGCTCGGCGTTTGGTTCTACGGCAACGAATATCCATTTCTCAATTGGATGGGCAAGCTCGGCTATAAGACCGACGGCTCAGCCGGCGGCGTCAAGGTGCTGAAGCAGGGGTTCAACGTCGACCCGCTGTTGCAGAAGCAGGCCGACTGCATTTCGACCATGACCTACAACGAGTATTGGCAGGTGATCGACGCCGGCTACAAGCCCGAGCAGCTGGTCGTGTTCAAATATGAGGACCAGGGCGTCGCGACGCTCGAAGACGGCCTGTTCGTGCTGGAGCCGAAGCTGAAGGACCCGGCGTTCGTCGACAAGATGGCGCGCTTCGTGCGCGCTTCGATGAAGGGCTGGGCCGATGCGCGCGCCAACCCCAAGGATGCAGTGAAGTTCATCCTCGACAACGATGCTACGGGCGCTCAGACCGAGCATCACCAGACGCAGATGCTGTCCGAGATCAACAAGCTGACGGAAGGCTCCGACGGCAAGCTTGATGTGGCCGACTACGACCGGACGGTGAAGACGTTGCTGACCGGCGGCTCCGATCCCGTGATCTCGAAGACGCCGGAAGGCGCGTATACGACGGCGATCACGGATAAGGCGCTGGGCAAGTAAGCTGGCGCCTTGTAGCCGCGGTCGTTGACCGCGGTGGCGCCGTGATCGAAGCCCTCTGGATAGGTACGATCACACTCCGACCGCGGTCAACGACCGCGGCTACAATCGGCGAGCTTCGTCCTCAAAGCAAACGCCCCCTCGCGCGCAAAGCCGTCGATGACGCGCCCGACCTCGGCCCGTGCAGGAACACCCACGCCGGCGGCGGCAACTCCGCCAACCGCGGCGCGTCGGACTCCGGCCGCCGCCAGCGCGCCAGCGCTTGCCCCGCGCGGCTCGACAGCGCCGCGAAACTCGACCCCGGCCGATCAATCACGAGCATCGGCGCCAGCGCGGCGATTTCTCGCCATCGCTTCCACCGATGCAACTGCGCCAGATTGTCCGCGCCCATGATCCAGACAAACCGCGCGCCCGGCGCCCTCCGCCGCAGATAAGCCAGCGTGTCGACGGTGAATCGCGAACCAATCTCGCTTTCAAACCCCGTGACCGCAATGCGCGGGTCGTGAACCAGCGCTCGCGCCGCCGCCAGACGCGCCCGCAACGCCAACAAATCGGCCCCGGACTTCAGCGGATTGCCCGGCGTCGCAAGCCACCAGACCCGATCGAGCCCAAGCCGCGTCAGCGCTAGACGCGAAGCGAGCAAATGTCCGACATGCGGCGGGTTGAACGAGCCGCCTAGCAGCCCGATGGTTTGTCCGGGCGCGTGAGGCGGCAGGCGGACGAAGCCCATCGTCGCGGCGTGAGCCAATGTCTTCGCCCCCTCGTTACGTGAGAGCTTCGCGACGGCGATCGCATCGCGTGGGAGGGAGACGGATGGGCTGCTCTGTCCGCACTTGGTTTGTTACAAATCTCGTTGTTTGTTTGCGCGGTGAGGAACGATCGGTGACGTGTCCCCCGTTTCATGCCGCCGTCCCGCGTCTTCCCCGTTCTGAAGCGGCCTTCTAACTGAGTCGAATACCAGAATTTTCCTTTAGGGCAATTCGGGAGACGGACGCCGCGACGCCCATGAAGAAGGCTCCCGGTCAGGAGTTCAGAGCGAGAGAACGCGCGGATTGTCAGGACGCACGTAACGCGTTACACTTCTGTCCTAGCACGGAGACTTCTCAGGTGGGCGCCGCCGAGCGAATGCGGGAAATGCGCGATCGTCGTCGCGAGTGCGGCCTGCGAGAGTTGCGCTTGGCGGTGCCCGATCCGCGGACCGCGACCGTACGGGCACGTATCGCGGCGCAGGTCGCGCGCCTCAAGCCTGATGACGAGAGCGAGGCTATGCGTTTCGCCGAGGCCGCCTCGGAATTCGACGCGGGCGAATCGAATGACATATGAGACGCGGCGAGGTCGTCATCGTTGCGGCGGCCGGAGACTACGGTAAACCAAGGCCCGCCATCGTCGTTCAGTCCGACGCGTTTCCCGACGCCCACGCATCGGTCATCCTCTGCCAGATGACCAGCGAAATCGTCGACGCGCCGGACTTCCGCCTCACGATTGAGCCTGCTCCCGAAAACGGATTGCGCGCTCCCTCGCAGGTTATGGTCGATAAACCAATCACGGTTCGCCGCGAACGCATCGGCCAAAGCATCGGGCGTCTTGCCGAGCCCGATGTGCGTCGGCTCAACATAGCCATCGCTTTCGTCATGGGGCTGGCGGATTAGAGCAGCCGGCATTTTCGTGGAATCGAAGGCGCGGCGGCTGTAGCCGCGATTGCCAGATCGCGGTCGTAGTGAGATCGCGCCTCGCCCGGAAGCGCCGATCACTTGGAAGCCGCGATCTGGAGATCGCGGCTACAGGTCCGCTGCGTCGACGGCCGCGAGCTCTCGACCGGCTCGGCTCACACCAGCACGCCGTGGCAATGCTTGAACTTCTTGCCGGAGCCGCAAGGGCACGGCTCGTTACGCCCGATCCGCCCCCAGGACTTCGGATCGTCTGGATTACGATCGGCGACCATGATCTCTTCGATCGCCGAGGTCGACGGCGAGTACGCGGCGTTGATCGGCTCGGAAATCGCGCCGAGCTCAGCCTCGTTGATCCCGGTCACCGGATCGAGATGCTGGAACTGCATCGCTGGCGGCTGAGGCTCGGGCGGCTGGAAGCGCACCTCGATCCGCATCATCTGCGCGATCACGCCCTCGTGCCACTGGGCAATCAACTGGCGAAACAGATCGAACGCCTCGGACTTATATTCGTTGAGCGGATCGCGCTGCGCCATGCCGCGCCAACCAATCACCTGCCGGAGATGATCGAGCGTCACCAGATGGTCGCGCCAGAGTTGGTCGAGCGTCTGCAGGATCACCTGCTTCTCGATGTAGCGCATCGCCTCCGGCGAATTGCGCTCCACGCGCTCGGCATAGGCGGCGTCGGTCGCCTTGTGCAGCCGCTCGGCCATCTCCTCGTCGGCGATGCCCTCTTCCTTCGCCCACGCGTCGACCGGCAGATCGAGGTTCAGCTTGGCGCCCACTTCTTCCTTCAAGCCTGCGATGTCCCAGGCCTCGGGATAGGCATCGGCGGGGATGTGCTTCGTCACGATGTCGTCGATCACGCCGGCGCGCATCTCGGCGATCGTCGGCTCCAGCGATTCCTGCGCCATCATCTTGCGCCGGTCCTCGAAAATGACCTTGCGCTGATCGTTCATCACGTTGTCGAACTTCAGGATGTTCTTGCGGATGTCGAAGTTGCGCGCCTCGACCTTCTGCTGCGCCTTCTCCAGCGCCTTGTTGATCCAGGGATGGACGATCGCCTCGTCCTCCTTCAGGCCGAGCCGGCGCAGCATCGCGTCCATTCGCTCGGAGCCGAAGATCCGCATCAGGTCGTCTTGCAGCGACAGGAAGAATTTCGAGCGCCCCGGATCGCCCTGACGGCCCGAGCGCCCGCGCAGCTGGTTGTCGATGCGGCGGCTTTCGTGCCGCTCGGTGCCGATGATGTAGAGGCCGCCCGCGGCGATCGCTCTCTCTTTGAGGTTGGCGACTTCGGCGCGGATCTCCGCCTCTTTCTCGGCGCGGCGCTCGGGGCTCGCGTCGGCGTCGACTTCCTGGTTGAGACGCATCTCGACGTTGCCGCCGAGCTGGATGTCGGTGCCGCGGCCGGCCATGTTGGTGGCGATGGTGATCGCGCCGGGCACGCCGGCCTCGGCGACGATGAAGGCTTCCTGCTCATGGAAGCGCGCATTGAGAATAGCAAAACTCTTCGAGGCCTTGCCCGCGCGGGCGGCGTCATAGAGCGGCCGCAGCGCGTCGGCGGCGCCGAAATCGATGCGCTTGTAGCCTTGCTGGGCGAGCAACTCGCCGAGCTGTTCGGATTTCTCGATCGAGGTCGTGCCCACCAGCATCGGCTGCAGACGTTCGGCGGCGGCCTCGATCTCGCGGATCACCGCTTTGAATTTTTCTTCGGCCGTGCGGTAGACCTCGTCGTCCTCGTCGGTGCGCGAGATCGCGCGGTGCGTCGGGATTTCGACGACGGTGAGCTTGTAGATTTCCTGGAATTCATCAGCCTCGGTCGAAGCCGTGCCGGTCATACCGGCGAGCTTTTCGTAAAGCCGGAAGTAGTTCTGAAATGTGATCGACGCCAGCGTCACGTTCTCCGGCTGGACGGTGACGTGCTCCTTGGCCTCCAGCGCCTGATGCAGCCCTTCGGAAAAGCGCCGGCCCGGCATCATGCGGCCGGTGAACTCGTCGATGATCACGACGTCGCCGTTGCGGACGATGTAATCCTTGTCGCGCGAGAACAGCTTATGCGCGCGCAGCGCCTGGTTCATGTGATGCACCAGGGTGGCGTTGGCGGCTTCGTAGAGCGAGCCCTCCTTCATCACGCCGATTTCGCGCAGCATCTCTTCCGTGTGTTCGTTGCCCGCCTCCGTGAGATTGACGGTGCGCTGCTTCTCGTCGATGTCGTAATCCTCGCGGACCAGCCTCGGGATCAGCGTGTCGACGGAGGCGTAAAGCCCGGAGCGGTCTTCGCTCGGGCCGGAAATAATCAGCGGCGTCCGCGCTTCGTCGACCAGGATCGAGTCGACCTCGTCGACGATAGAGTAAGCGTGGCCGCGCTGCACCATCTGCGACATTTCGTATTTCATATTGTCGCGCAGGTAGTCGAAGCCGAACTCGTTGTTGGTCCCGTAGGTGATGTCGCTGGCGTAGGCTTTGCGGCGCTCGTCGTCGTCGAGCCCGTGCACGATGACGCCGACGCTGAGGCCCAGAAAATTGTAAACGCGGCCCATCCAACCCGCGTCGCGGGAGGCGAGATAGTCGTTGACGGTGACGACGTGGACGCCGCGGCCGGCGAGCGCGTTGAGATAGACGGGAAGCGTCGCGACCAAGGTCTTGCCTTCGCCGGTGCGCATCTCCGCGATCGCGCCCTCGTGAAGCACCATGCCGCCGATCAATTGTACGTCAAAATGGCGCTGGCCCAGGGCGCGTTTCGCCGCCTCTCGCACCGTGGCGAAGGCGGGCGCGAGCAGGTCGTCCAGCGATTTCCCGGATTTCAGAAGCGCTCGGAAGTCTTCGGTTTTGCCGCGCAATTGTTCATCGCTCAGCGCCGAATATTCGGCTTCCAGCGCGTTGATCGCAGCGACTTTCGGGCGATAAGCCTTCAGCCGGCGATCGTTGGCCGAACCGAATACTGTTTTTAGAACCGCGCCCAGCATGAAAAGCCCTTCCGCACCCCTCGGCGCCCTGGGGGTCGGAACGCCCTGGGCCAGCCGTCACGCCGCACGAATACGCGCCGACGCCGTCCCGCGCGCAAAGCGCGCTCCGAGGCGGCGCTGAGATAGGCAGACCGTGCCCCCTTGTCAACGAAATCGCCCAAAACGGCGGCGAGAGCGGACGGCGTTAATCATGATTAAAATCGTCGCGGTTCTGTCTCTTGCAAAACGGATTACCCTTTCTTAATCTTTCGTTAACGTTGTTGCGGAGCGGCGCAGTGGTGTAATCCCTCGCCGGATATGACAATGAGTGCGTGGATTTCCAGTATAATCTCGAAATTGGTCAGGTTTGGCCGTCTTGAGATCGAGTTTGCCACCGGGAAAGTCGAGACATTTGGCGACGGTACAGGGCCAGACGTCGCGATTCGGGTCGCCGACAACGCGGTCCTTTGGGATCTGGTGCGCGATCCCGAATTAAGGTTCGGCGAACTCTATATGGACGGTCGACTGATCGTCACCCGTGGCGACATCTACGACCTGATCGCCCTGGGCGCCTCCAATCTCTGGCAAAAGGACGGTTTGTTCTGGATCCGGATGCTCGAGCGCTTCCGTGACGCCACGCAGTTCCTCTGGCAGCGCAACGACAAGGTCCGCGCCCGAAAGAATATCTCCTCGCACTACGATCTCGACCATCGGCTCTACGAGCTGTTTCTCGACGCGGACGGGCAATATTCCTGCGCCTATTTCGAGCATCCCAATCAATCGCTCGACGAGGCGCAACTCGCCAAGAAGCGGCATATCGCCGCCAAACTGTTGATCGACGAGGGCCATCGCGCGCTCGACATCGGCTGCGGCTTTGGCGGTATGGGGCTTTACCTCGCCCAACAGACCGGCGCTGACGTCGTTGGGGTGACGCTTTCGCAGGAACAGCACGCCATCGCCACCCGCCGCGCGGTCGAGGCGGGTGTCGCGGGTCACGCGGATTTCCGCCTACAGGACTATCGCGACGTCGAGGGTACGTTCGATCGCATCGTGTCGGTGGGGATGTTCGAGCACGTCGGCAAAGCGCGCTTCGACGAGTTTTTCGGGCACGCGCACCGGCTGCTCAAAGACGACGGCGTCATGCTGCTGCACGCCATCGGGCGCAGCGGCGGTTATGGCTACACAAACCCCTGGGTGGCCAAGTACATCTTCCCTGGCGGCTATATTCCCGCGGTTTCCGAAGTTCTCGAAGTCGTTGAACGTCACGGCTTGTACGTCACCGACGTCGAAATACTGCGCCTGCACTACGCCGATACGCTGAAAGCCTGGCGCGAGCGCTTCAACGCGCGACGCGACGAGGCGCGAGCGCTGTATGACGAGCGTTTCTGCCGGATGTGGGACTTCTATCTGGCGGGCTCGGAAGCGTCGTTCCGCGTATCCGGCAACATGGTGTTCCAGATCCAGATTGCGAAACGCCAGGACGTCGTGCCGCGCACACGCGGCTATATCGAGGCGCGTGAGCAGGTGTTGCGGCGAAGCGAGTCACCCATCCCTCGCCGCCAGTCGGCTTAGGCGCCGCCCCCTGGGACCGCGGACGTCCCGTCCGCTCTTTGGGATGGGGGGCGTCGTTCACGCCTCGACGTTTGAGTGTCAGCACAGAGCGCGCGAGACGCGCGCGGTCCAAGGGGCGCCGCTCAGAACAGCGAGAGCTGCCGCGGCCCTTCCGGTTCAAGCACCGGCGGCTTGAAGAGATCGTTGCGCAGCGTGTAGGCCTTCTCCCGGAAGTCCAGCTTCCGCGTGGCGACCTCGAACCGCCGTCCAATCATCCACGCATACGGCCCCGATCCCGCCATCCGCTGCCCCCATTGCGACTGGTAGTCCTTGCCGCCATGCATGGATTGCACAAGCGAAAGCGTATGCTTCAGCTTGTCGGGAAAGTTCACCGCCAGCCATTCGCGAAACAGCTCCCGAAGCTCCAGCGGCAAGCGCAGCGTCACGTACCCCGCCTCTCGCGCGCCCGCAGCGTAAGCGCGGGTCAGGATCTTCTCCAACTCGCCGTCGTTGACGGCGGGTATGACGGGAGCGACCATCACCCCGACTGGCACCCCCGCGTTCGCCAGGGCCTCGATCGCCTCCAGCCGCCGCTCCGGCGTCGGCGCCCGCGGCTCCATGCGCCGCGCGACGTCGCGGTCCAGCGTCGTCACCGACACATAAACCTTGGCAAGCCCCTTCGCGGCCATCGGGCCGAGCAGATCGAGATCGCGCGTGACCAGGTTCGATTTGGTGACGATCCCGACCGGATGATTGGTGCGCGCCAGCACTTCCAGCACCGAGCGCGTAACCCGATACTGCCGCTCGATCGGCTGATAGGCGTCCGTATTGGCCCCGAGCGCGATCACCGCCGGCCGGTATTTTGGCGCCGCGAGCTCCTTTTCCAGCAACGCGGCCGCGTTCTCCTTCACAAACAGCCGGCTTTCGAAATCCAACCCAGGCGAAAGCCCGAGATAGGCGTGCGTCGGCCGCGCATAGCAATAGGCGCAGCCATGCTCGCAGCCGCGATACGGATTGATCGAGCGATCGAAGGAAAGATCCGGCGACTCGTTGCGCGTGATGATCGTGCGCGGCCGCTCGAGCGTGATTTCCGTTCGCAACGGCTCGAGCGTGTCGTCCTCGCCCCAGCCGTCGTCGCATGTCTCGCGCCGCTGCGTTTCGAAGCGGCCGGTTTCGTTTGATGGCGCGCCGCGGCCGCGCCGGGTTTCGATCGGCGCCAAGCGGTCGGCAAACCTGACCCCAAGTTCGCGCGCGACCGTCACGCGCTGAAGGTTGTCTGAATGTCGCGAAGCGACGGCGCTCATGGCGGCCTCCGGAACAAAAAGAGAACATTAATTAGGATCGTAAGCGACGCTCGTCAAGGGCCGCGCATCCAGAGCTTTGCCGACGCATGGGAAACCGCAACGTCAAGCAACACCTCGCAATTAATGAAGCGTTGCGTGGAGACTTGCATAGAGATATAGAAACTTGCGACGCCAGCGGACCTCATGAGCGAAGCTACTCACCGATTCTCACCACCAAATCGCAACGCATGGCTCGCGCCGGCATCGGCCGAGTATTGGCGGCCTCTGCGCGCCTTCATCGCCGACATTCGCGTGCAGTTCGCGGGCCTGGTCGCCGCGCCGACCCTGCTGGCCTGCGTCTACTACGGCCTGATCGCCGCCCCGCAGTTCGTGTCGCATACCGAATATATCGTGCGTGGGGTCGACGCGCACCGCTCGTCGGGGCTGGCGGCGCTGCTAAATACGTTCGGGCTTTCGCGCGCGGCCGACGAAACCTCGGCGATCGAGAGTTTCCTGAAATCGCGCGAGGTGCTGGAAAAGCTCAACGCCCGCGTCGACCTGCGCACGATCTATGGCGTCGCGAGCGCGGACGCGCTCTCCCGCTTTCCCCGGTTTTGGGAGAAGGACACATTCGAAGATCTTTATGCCTACACGCGCGACTACATCTCGGTCGTCAAAGATCCCGCGACCGGCGTCACCAAATTGGAGATCGCGGCGTTCGACGCGAAAGCCGCCGAGAGCGTCGCGACGGCGATGCTCGGCCTAGCGAGCGAGATGGCCAACAGCCTTAACACCAAGGCGCAAGCCGACACGGTCGACGCCTCGCAGCGCGAGTTGGAGGAGGCGCGCGACAATGTCATCCAGATACAAACCGATCTGACCGCATTCCGCAACGAGGCGCTGCTGGTTGATCCGCTCGCCTTCGCCGGGGCGATGTTGGAGGAGATCGGCTCGCTGTCGCTGGAGAAGGCGCGCACACAGGCGCAGATTTCCGAAGCCGAGCGGCTGTCGCCCAACAATCCCGCGCTTGGCGGCCTGAAAGCCTCGGCTCAAGCGCTCGGCCAAAAGGTTGAGGAGGAGCGGGGCAAGCTTGCCGGCGACAGTTCAGCGCTCGCCGGCAAGGTCGCCAACTACGAGAAGCTGACGCTTCTCCGAGAGCTCTCCGAGAAGCGCTATGCGTCCGCGCTGCTCTCGCTGCAGACCGCCGAGTCCGAAGCGCAGCGCAAGCGCATCTACATCGAAGAGATCGTCACGCCCAACCTGCCGGATGAGGCGACGCGGCCGGAACGGTTGCGCAGTATTGTCACGATGTTTGTCGTCGGCTTCATCGCGTTCGCGATCCTCTGGATCCTCAGTGTCGGATCGAAGGATCACGCGCAGTGACGACGCTTATACAGCCGCAGATGAAACACGACGCCCGCCGCCCCCTCTCCCCGCGTGTCCCACGACGTAGCGCGCCGCATCAACAAAGCAGCGGGGAGAGGGTTGGGGTGAGGGGCGAGCCGCGTGGACGCACGCTTCCAACCATCGCGAACCCCGCTAAACTAGAGCCCTCCACGGATGAGTAGAATTGTCATTGCGAGGAGCGAAGCGACGCGGCAATCCACGGCGCCGCCGCAGCGTCTCTATCCGGCACATCGTCGATCACACGCTGGATGGTTTCGCTTCGCTCGCAATGACGGCATCAGTCAGCCGCAAGGTGTTCCGGATAGCGCCTCCTGTAGCCGCGATCTCCAGATCGCGGCCTGGGCCGGATTTGTTTGATGTTGGCCAATCCGCCTCGCTTCCGTACGATCGAGCTGGAGCCCGTCCATGTGAAGGGCGAGCTTGTCCTCGACAATTGGTGGCGGCCCCCGGAGCCGCCGGCCAAACCGCCGCTGCCCAAACGTTTCGCCCTGGAGGCTCTGACCATCGCGCTGCCGATCCTGATCGGCCTGATCTATCAACTCGCGATTGCCGCGCCGCGCTTTGTCTCGGAGTTCGAGTTCATGGTGCGGACGCTGTCTTCGAGCGAGATGGGCAATCTAGCGACCTTGCTCGATGATCAAAAAGTAACGCGCGCCAGCGACGAGACCTATGCGGTGAGCGAATATCTGACCTCGCGCGACGCCGTAAACACCTTGACTGAAACCGACCATCTCCGGGAGATGCTCGCCAGTCCGCGCGCCGATTTCGTCAATCGATTTCCCAACTTCTACTCCCGAGACACGCGCGAAACACTCTACCGACACTACCAGAACTTCGTCGAACTGAAGATCAATTCCGACACCGGGATCGCGCGGCTGCGCACGATCGCGTTCACACCGGACGAAGCCTTTCAGCTCAACAAAGCAATGCTGCGCAATGCCGAAGGCTTCGTCAACCGGCTCAACAATCGTATTTTCAACGATGCGCTGACTTTGGCCGAGCGCGATGTCGAAGCGCAGAAGGCCAAGTTCTCGGCGATTGAAGGCCGGCTCACCGCGTACCGCAACGCGGAGAGCGTACTCGATCCCAACAGGGAGGTGTCCGACACCCTGTCGCGCATCGGCGCGCTGATGACGCGGTTGTCGAAGAGCGAGAGCGATCTGGCTGCAAACCACGACACTGGCGCCGCGCGCGCCGCAAATCGCCGGTCTCGCCAGCGAGGTCTCCGCGCTTGCGCGATCAGATCACACAGGAGCGACAGCGCTTATCTGGCCAGCACAGTTCGCTGGCGGCGAAATTCGAGGAGTTCGACCGCATCATGCTCGACCGGTCGCTCGCCTCCAAACAACTGGAGGCGGCGCTCGCACAATACGACAAGGCGCGGCAGGATGTGGTGCGTCAGCATTTCTATCTGCAGACAGTCGTTGATCCCGAACGCTCCCGATCAGGCGGCCTTGCCGAGGCGTCTCACAAACATCGCGCTCGTCGTCGGCGTTCAGCCTCGCGGCCTATTCGATCTTGCGGGCGCTGGTGAAGAACGTTCGGGAGCACATGCCGTGAATTTCCCCGGTCCCATCGCCCCGCGCGCGGCGCCGACGCCCTTTGGCAAACGCGCGTCGAGTTCGCCATTGCGCAAGGCCCGCAAGGTGGAGCTGCGCGGCATCGTCAAGGAATATCACACCGCCGTCGGGGTCCGCCGCGTGCTCGACGACATCTCCTTCGACATCGCCGCCGGCGAGAAGATCGCCGTGCTCGGCAAGAACGGCGCGGGCAAATCGACGCTGGTCAAAATCATCGGCGGCGTCGAGGCGCCGACCCACGGGACTATGGCGTGCGACCTGTTCATGTCCTGGCCGATCGCCTTCGCCGGCGGTTTCGAGACGGCGATGAGCGGGCTCGACAACATCAGATTCATCGCCCGCATCTACGGCGTGGCGATCGAGGAGGCGGTCGCCTTCGTTGATGATTTCGCCGAACTCGGCCGCCTGCTCTATTTGCCGGTGAAGACCTATTCCTCGGGCATGCGCGCACGCCTGGCGTTTGGATTGACGCTGGCGGTGGATTTCGAATGTTTTCTCGTCGACGAGGTGATTTCGGTTGGCGACGCGCGCTTCCAGCAGAAATGCTATGACGCCTTGTTCGTTCGTCGCAAACATTGCGCGATGATCCTGGTCAGCCACGACGCGCACATCGTCCGCCAGTATTGCAAGAAGGCGCTGGTGCTGAAGAATGGCCGCGGCCGCGTGATCGACGATCTCGATTTCGCGCTCGAAATCTACAACTCGCTTTGACCTACCAGCGCCCGATCCTCTACGACCTGACACATCTGTCGCATCGCGCCGAGATTCCCGCGCCCTCCGGCATCGACCGCGTCGATCTGATGTTTGCTCGCGCCTTCGCCGCGTCGCCGGACTTGGCCGGCGCGGTCCACTACGGGGTGCGGCGTCCGAGCCATCTGGCGCCGGCGGAGCTTTCCAGCGTGGTCGCGCGGGCCGAACGCCGATGGGGCGGGGCGCTGACCGCCGATCCCGCCTTCACGCGGGTCAGGGCCTGGATCTTGAACCGCGCCGCGCCGCCCGCGCGAAAACCCCGCGAGCCGCCGGACTGGCGGCGCGAATTGCTCCGCCGCGCACGCATTGGGCGCTACAAGTTCATTTCCCGCGCGCGCTCGCTGGACAACGCCGTGTATCTCAACGTCGCGCAGCACGCTCTGGAGCGGCGCTCGCATTTCGATTGGCTGCGAACCCGTCCCGAAGTCAAACCGGTGTTTTTCCTGCACGACCTGCTGCCGCTGGAGCATCCTGAATTCTGGCCCGCCGGCCATGAGGCGCTGTTCGCCGCCCGCATCGCATGTTTGTTTTCGTTGGCGCGGGGCATTCTCACCTCCAGCGAAACCGTCGCGGAGCGTATCGCGCGCGAATACAAACGCCGAGGGCTCGCCGCCCCGCCGATCTTCGCCCAGCCGCTACCCTCGCCGTTACAACGCGACCAAGCGGCTCGCACGGCGGCTGATCCGGAATTGGCGGCGGAGCCTTATCTGGTCGTCGTCGGCACGATCGAGCCGCGCAAGAACCATCTGATGCTGCTCAATTGCTGGCGCGCGATGATCGAGAGTGGACATCGGCCGCCAAAGCTCGTGCTTGTCGGCGGCCGGGGTTGGGTCAACGCGGAAACCGCGGCGGCGCTTGACCGCTGCCACGCGCTCGCGGGCTTCGTATCCGAAGCCTCGGGCTTGAACGACCACGGCGCTCCGATCGCTGATGATGAGCGCGCGCGGCTTGCTCGCGCCGTCCTTCGCCGAGGGGTTTGGGTTGCCGACCGTCGAGGCGCTCGAACTTGGGCTTCCCGTGGTGGCTTCCAACTTGCCGGTGTTCCAAGAGGCCTCGCGCGGTCACGCGATCCTCATGGATCCACTCGACAGCCTGGCTTGGCGGGGTGCGGCTTTAGCGCTGATTGATGAGCAATCGAGCTTCGCGCGCGAGGCGAAACGCAAGGCGATTGGGTTTCCGCGTTTGGAGACGTCGACATATTTCAATGACGTGCACGCATTTCTGAGGGGCGTATGAGGGGCCCGTCCCAGAGGACAGCAATCGCCGTCATTGCGAGCGAAGCGAAGCAATCCAGCGCTGGGGCCATGCGCCTCCCCATCAAGCGTGGCTGCGCCGCCGCCGCCGGTCCATGGCGACGCGCATCCGAAGCATCGCGGCGCCGACGGGATGGCTTCGCTTCGCTCGCAATGACGGGCGCGGGCGCTCACGCGGAGGGCGCCGCGTGAAAGTGCTCTACATCAGCGACAGCCTCGGCACGCCGATCCACCCTCGCGGCATCTTCAACTTCAGCGTATCCCTCGTCGAAATACTGAAAACCCTCGGCGCGACCGTCGATCTTGTGGTGGAAGGCGCGGACGGCTTCGGCCTCGAAGGTCGGTTCGGCGCGCTGTCGAATTCCGCGCCCGACGCCGTCAACGCGGTGAGGCTATCAGAGATCCACCGCTATTTCGCGCAAGCGCGCTTCAGCTTTCGTTGGGACTACAAAAGCGCGCATATCAAATTCCTGGCGGAGCGCGGCCGCTCGTTGATCAACGCCTGGTTGGAGTGGCGCGACCAGTTTGGCTACCGGCCCAATGTCGTCGTCAAAAACACCCCCGGCCAGATCGATTTCACCCCGCGCAAGAACGAGCATCTCAATCTGTTCGACTCTCTGGTGCTCAAACGAGGCTTCTATTCCGCGTCGATGTCCCGCGCCAACCTCGGTTTCCAAGCCATCGCGATCGACGCGTCCGGCTACGATCTGGCGATCGTCGACACGCCGCATTTCATCAAGGTGCGAGGCATAGCGCCGGCGCGCATCCTGACAGTCGTGCACGATCTCATCCCGCTCCGAGATCCGACGATGGACGCCAATTGGCGTAACCTGTTCATGCGCAAGCTCGAGGCGACGCTCGCGCTCAACGCCAACATGGTGTTTGTTTCACGCTACACCCAACAGGCGTTCAAGACGGCGTTCCCGCGTCACGTGGCGCCGAGGCAATTCATTTTCCACCCGGCGATACGCAAGCAGATCGCCTCGGGCGCGCAACAGGGTCTGTTGGAGACCGCGCAACCGCCGACGTTTGAGGAACCAACCAAGTCCGCGTCGCCGCCGGCGTTCTTCGAATCCGCCTCGGCGCATACGCATCGCAGCAAGACGCCGGCATCGCGCCGGAAATCTCGCGCCAGCTATGGCGGCCACGCGCCGCCGCCCGAGTGGGACACGGCGTTGCCGTTCTTCGTCACCGCGACGTCCGATGAGCCGCGCAAGAACATCGCGCTCGTCGTCCGCGCTTTTTACGATCATCTCAGAGGTCAAGCGAACCTCGTCGTGCTGGGCGAAGTGGACTCCCGCCGCTACGACCCCGGCCCCAACGCCAACGTGTATTTTCCGGGCTATGTCGCCGACGCCGAGAAGGTGCAGTATTTCAGCCATGCCGGCGGGGTGGTGTTCGCCAGCTTGTCCGAGGGTTTTGGCATTCCGATCGTCGAGGGCGCGGTGCTGGAGATGCCGGTGCTCTGTTCGGACATCGCAGTGTTCCGGGAAGTCGCCGAGGAGCACGCGTTCTATTTCGATCCCCACGACGGGCTTTCGCTGGCGCGCGCGGTGGCCCAGGTTTTGGCGCGTCCCGACGAAGCGCGCCGCCGCGCCGCCGCTTTGCGGATCGCCGTGCTCGCAAGGTTCAGCCAGGAAGCGGTCGGCGCGAGCGTACGCGCCGCGCTCGCCGAGCTGGGCGCGCTGTAGACGCGGTCGCTGACCGCGTTGGTTGGGTCAAGCGCTTCGGATAGGTTCTCCAAGCCGCACCACCGCGGTCGGCGACCGCGGCTACAGCGGCGCGAGACCTTGCGCCTCTTGCGCTGCGGGCAACGGGCCGCCGGTCTTGCGCCGCGCTCGCCGAGTTGGGCGCGCTGTAGACGCGGTCGCTGACCGCGTTGGTTGGGTCAAGCGCTTCGGAAAGTTTTCTCCAAGCCGCACCACCGCGGTCGGCGACCGCGGCTACAGCGGCGCGAGACCTTGCGCCTCTTGCGCCGCGGGACGGGCCGCCGCTGCGCCCGCCGAGTTGGGGGCGCTGTAGACGCGGTCGTTGACCGCGTTGGTTGGGTCAAGCGCTTCGGATAGTTTTCTCCAAGCCGCACCACCGCGGTCGGCGACCGCGGCTACAGGGGCGACCTTGCGCCTCTGCGACGTGCTCGCCGAGTTGGGCGCGCTGTAGACGCGGTCGCTGACCGCGTTGGTTGGGCCAAGCAGCTCGGATAGTTTTCTCCAAGCCGCACCACCGCGGTCAACGACCGCGGCTACAGGGGCGCCAGACTTGCGCCTCTTGCGCCGCGGGTAACGGGCCGCCGGTCTTGCGCCGCGCCAGGAAGCGATTCCGCCGCCGCAGCGTCGTCCGTCCGCGCCGGCGCTCGCCGGGGTTGGCTTCGAGCGGCGAGCGGTCGACCTCGATCTCGCCTTCCACGCGCTCGACCAGACGCGGCAGCGTAAGCAGGTGCGCCCAGCGCCGCCAGAGCGTGCGCGCCGCCGGCTCGCTGTCGCAATCGGCGAGCGTCACGTTCATTTCCGAATCGTTGTGGAGCAGCCGCACCTGGTAGAGGAAGTCCGTCCCCTCTGCGATCAGCACGCTGAACAGCACGCCACGATATTGCCGCGGCTCCAGCATGACGCGCATCTCGACCCCGCCGACACTGCGCGCGATCACCACCCGCTGACGCGACACTTCGACCTTACGCTTGCGCCCGTCCGCGCGCGCATCGAAAGCCTCGATAATCCCCGACGTCCACATTCCGCGCATCCCCTTCGCGGTTCATCCATGGGTCGAGAATGCGGCGGAGCGCGCCTTAAAGTCGATAACTTCCAGGGTTAACCACTTGCAATACGCGGCCTTTCCGCCCTCATGCCCAGCGAGGCGTCGACGTATTCGATAAAATTCGACGCAATTTTTTCACGCCACCTGCGGCAGCGCGCCCAGCCCGAATTGCGCGGCGAAAAACGCGCGATAGGCGCCGTCGAAGGCGATAAGTTCGGCGTGCGAACCGCTCTCGACGGCTCGGCCGTCCTCGATCACGTAGATGCAGTCGGCGCCGATGATCGTCTGCAACCGATGTGCGACAACGATCGTCGTGCGACCGCTCTGCAGCGCGTCGAGCGCGGTCTGCACCTCACGTTCGGATTCTGAGTCGAGTGCAGCGGTCGGCTCGTCGAGCAGCAGGATCGGCGCGTCCTTCAGCAGCGCGCGGGCGATGGCGATGCGCTGCCGCTGGCCGCCGGAAAGCTGCAGGCCCTGCTCGCCGACGTTGGTGTCGTAGCCGTCGCGGAAGCTCATGATGAAATCATGCGCGTTGGCGCGTCGCGCCGCCGCCTCGATATCAGCTTGCGAGGCGCCGGGGCGGCCGAGCGCGATATTGTCGCGAATGGCGCCGCGGAACAGGAACACGTCTTGCGAAACGAAGGCGATCTTTTCGCGCAGCGAGGCCAGATCGACCTCCGAGGCATTCTGCCCGTCGATCAGCACGCGCCCGCTTTCCGGCGCGTAGAATCGCTGGATGAGGCCGAGGATCGTCGTCTTGCCCCCGCCGGACGGCCCGACCAACGCGGTGGTCTGATCCGGCTCGGCCACGAGATCGAGCCCGCGAATGACGTCCTGCCCCGGGCGATAGGAAAACCGCAGCCGGTCGAGCCGCACGCGGCCCTGCGATACCGTCAGCGCCGGCAGGCCTGCCGGCTGCTCATCACGCAGCGGCGCGTCGAGCACCTCGTAGATCAGCGAGGCGCCGACAAGGCCGTTCTGCACGTCGATCGGGAAGCGACCCAGCCGCTTGGCCGGCTCGTAGGCCAGCAGCAGCGCGCCGAGGAAGGAGGCGAAGGCGCCGACGTCGGCGTGCTCCACCGCCACCCGCCAGGATCCGTAGAAGATCGCGAAGCCGATCGCGAAGCCGGCGAGCGTGTCGGCCAGCATGGTGGCGAGCCCGCCGCCCGCGGCGATGCGATTGGCGGAGCGCTCGACGGTGCGGATCGCGTGGAACATCCGCTCGCGCATCACCAATTCGAGGTTGAAGGAGCGCACGATCCGCGCGCCGAGCACGGTCTCGCCCATGGTCTGGACGATCAAGGTCGCGCCGTCGAAAGAGCGCTTGGAGAATTTCCGCACCCGCTTGAGGATGCGGCTGATGAATAGCGTGGCGACCGGCAGCACGCAGAGCGCGCCGGTCGCCATCGCCGGATCGCGCTCGATCATCACGAATACCAGCCCGGCGACCGATACGATGTCTCGCGCAAACCCCTGCACCACGAGCTGCAGACAGTCGCGCACGCCATTGGCGGCGAAGGCCAAACGGGCGACGAATTCGCTGGAGTGGCGATCCTGGAAATAGCCGATGTTCTGCTTGAGCAGGCGGTCGAACACGCGCTGCTGCGCGGTGGCGACAATGCGGTTGCCAATTCGCGAGAGCACGATCTGCGAGCCGAAAGTGGCCGCGCCGCGCAGGGTGAACAGCAGCAGCGCTTCGAGCGCGAGGAGACCCATCGGCGAGATGGTTTGCGCCGTCGTCATGCCGTTGAGCACGGGCCGCAGCAGCCAGGCGACGCTGATGTTGGCGAACGAAATCAGGCCGAGAAGAAGCGCGGCGCAGAGGTATCCGGGGACGTGCTCGCGGCCGAACTCGCGCAACAGTCGCCATAAGACCGGCACGCTGGACAGCGGCCGCGTCGGGTCAGGCCGATCGATCATGAGGCCTGACTAGTATACCTTGGGCCAAGTTAGAACTGCAATTTGCCGCAGCGCGACTTACGTCGCGCCGTTTCTCACCGCCGTCCCATCGGCCCGGCCATCGGACGCGCCATCGTTCGCGGTCGCTTGTACTCCACCACCACGGCGCGGCTGCGGCCATTGACCAGAGTTGCGCGCCCGCGCGTCTGCGCCTGCTGGCGCTGGATCAAGACGCGTACTTCGTCGATCGGCATGCCCATCAGCTGGGCGGCGATCTCCGCGCGGGCCTCCGGGTCCGGCGCCATCGCCTCGGCGGCGATTAGCGCTTCGTCGATCGTCGGCGGTTCACGGCGAACCCGCCGCGCGCCCCACTTTGTTTTCCAGGTCGTCGTGCTCATAGCGCCCTTGCCCCAAATCACCGTCCTTTCGACGGCTCCTGGAACTTCACACACCATATAGCGCTCTTGCTGCAGTGCAACAAGAACTAGGTCGTTTATAATCCCCAACTTCGGCCGGACGCGTGAAACTATCGTGACCGGGATGTGGCGCTTTTGACATGATCCGCCATACTTGCGCCAAACCCTCCGCGTCTGGGACCGCGCGCTCTTTACGGCCGGGCGTGAGGAAAGAGCGCGCGCGACGCGCGCGGTCCCAGCGAGGCTAGACAATCCCCAGCCGCTGCACCGCCCGCAATAGCTCCTCCGCGCTCTCCTCGACCGAGCGGCCGCTCGTGTCGATCGTCATCTCCGCCCGCGCGTAAAGCGCCTCGCGGCTCTTCAGGATGGCGTTCAGCGCCTCCATCGCTTTGGGATTGCCGGCCATCGGTCTCTCATCGCCCTGCGCCCGCACCCGCTGCATGTGCTCCTCGGGCGCGGCCTTCAGCCAGATCGTATGAAAGCGGCTGAGCAGGAACTGGAAGGTCTCGGGCTCGGAGACGATGCCGCCCGCCGCCGCCAGCGCCAGGCAATCGCGGGTCGAGACGACGCGCTCCAGCGCCTGCCGCTCCAGCCGCCGATAGCCCTCCTGGCCATAGAGCGCGATCACTTCGTTGACCGGCATGCCGCTTTGCTCTTCAATCTCGCGATTGAGCTCGACGAAGGGAATGTCGAGGCTTTCGCCGAGCCGGCGGCCGAGGGTCGTCTTCCCGGCGCCGCGCAGCCCGATCAGACAAAGGCGCCGCGCGCGCAGGTCAGCGGCCGGCTCGGGATTGAGAATTTGCAAGATCTGTTCACGTTGCGAGGCGGTCGCAGCGCTGTAGAGCGCGGCGATCCGTGATGCGTCCGACGGCATCCTCCTCGACGACGAACCATTCGACGCGCCGGTTCAAAGCCGTCGCGACGCGATGCAGCAGCGCGATCGAAATGTTGCCCTCGCCGGACTTCGAGCTGCGCCAGATAGCGCTGTGAGATTTTGGAAAGCTCGGAGAGCTTTTTGCGCGTAAAACCCTGACCCTCACGGGCGATACGCACCCGTTCGCCGACGCGCGCCACAAATGTGTCGCTCGGCGAGCCCTCGAAGACAGAGATTTCGTCTTCGTCAGCTACGAAGGCGCTCATGTCAGCCGTCATTGCGAGCGAAGCGAAGCCATCCAGCCCCTCCGCGATGCCGAGGCTGGGCTTCGCCACGAAGCGGCGCCGCTGGCGGTGTCCAACTTGACGCGGAGGCCTCCAGCCGCACCGCTGGATTGCTTCGCTTCGCTCGCAATGACGGTTTTTTTCGCCACATATTCTTACCTGGGTGACGGTAACAAGTTTCCTCGCGGAGCGTCGGCGTCCACGCGCGACGTGCGCACGACGAGTCGGCGAGCGACGCTCCATCAGTAAGTCTCGACGTGATAGCGGCCCTGCTCACGCAGCGCATCGCGCAGCGCCGCCCAGGACAACCCGACGCTCTCGCATATGCTGGTGAAGGACGCCTCGACGCCTTGCTCCATCCCGCGCAGGCCACAGATGTAAACGTGCGTGCGCGCATCGCCGAGCATTTCGGCGACATCGTCGCTTTCAACCAGCAACCGATCCTGCACGTACTCCTTCGGCGCGCCAGGCACGCGGCTGTAGACCAGATGTTTGCGCAACTGCCGATGCGGGATCTTGTTGAGCGGCCCGAAATAAGGAAGGCTGTCGGGCGCGCGGGCGCCGAAGAACAACACCATGTCGCCGCCACCGGCATCGAGACGCTGACGTCGCATGGTGAAAGCGCGGAACGGCGCGGACCCAGTGCCGGTGCAGATCATCAACAGGCGCGCGTCGGCGTCGTTCGGCATCAAGAAGGTGGCGCCGAACGGGCCGGCGATATTGACCTTGTCGCCCTTGCCGAGATCGCAGAGATAGTTGGAGCAGACGCCGCCCGGTTCACGCTTCACCGTCAACGAAACATTGTTGAAGTTGGGGCGCTCGCCGTCGCGCGGGCTCGAGATCGAATAAAGCCGCGAGCAGATGAGGGCGGCCTTGCGCGTCCAGGCCCGGCGCGATGACGCCAAGGCTCTGGCCTTCGAGCACGGGGAACGGACTGCCCCTCGAAATTGAGAATGATGTGCCTGACATCCGAGCTATCCGCAGTCAGCCGGTAGTTGCCCTGCACGGTCGCCTCGACCGGCTTGGCGGGCGTGTAGAGATTGACGGTCGGCTTGCTGGCGGAGGCGGGCGCGCGCATGCGGCCGCCGGCGCCGGCATGCGCATCTTCGAGTAGCGCCGCGACGCCCGCGTCCTCGGCCTCCACCGCTGCCTCCAGCGGCTGCTGCGCCGGCAATTCGCTCCAACCATACTGCTCGGCCAGCGAATAGGGCGCGTCGACCAGGCGCCATTCGTCGATCGATCCCGTTGGACAGACGGGGATGCAGGACATGCAGAAGTTGCAGGCGTCAGCCTTGACCACGACGTTGACATCGTCGTGCTCGATCGCGCCGATCGGGCACGCGGCCTCGCAGCTGTGGCAGCGAATGCAGATTTCCGGATCGATGAGGTGTTGTTTGATCGGCTGGTTCATGGACGCTTGCCTGTTGTTCCGTCATTGCGAGCGCAGCGAAGCCATCCAGCGCCGGGCAGCGACGTCGCCTCAAGAGTAAAGGCGCCTCTGCCGATCGCGGAGAGGCTGGATTGCTTCGCTTCGCTCGCAATGACGGGCGTGCATTGCTGTCAGTGCGCCTTACGCCATATGCAGCTGCACGTATTCGAAATCGCCGGGCTTGTTGTCGATGCCGACCTTCGGCGGCGCGATCCAGCCGGCGTATTTGCCGGGCTCGAAGCAGGGCTTCATCAGCGACTGGATGAACTCGCCGTCCGCTTGGTTGGGCAGCCATTGCTCATGGTCGCGATCATAGTCCGCGCCGCTCAGCAGCTCGCCCTCGGGACCGAACGTCTTGCCGGCGAATACGCCGATCTTGCGGTTGAACGCTTCATGCGGCAGCTTCATCTCGAATTTGATTCCCGCCTTCTCGATGATCTTGTTCCAGCGCCCGATCCCGCCCGCCGCGTCGCGCGTGTAGTCGTCGCGGAGCCGCATGTTGATAGCGGTCAGCGCGGGCACGGTTTGTTTGACCAGCTTGCCGTCCTCGATGCCCCAGACGTCGTAGATGCCGCTCGTCAGCTTGTGATCGTCCTCGAGCCGATGCTCCATGTAGCGGCCTTTGATCCCCGCATTGAACGCGTTGGCCGCATTGGTCGAGACTTCCTGGCCGAACAGATCGAGCGACAGCGAGTAGTGCAGGTTGAGCTTCTTCTGGATGGTCGGCAGATCGACGACGCCGAGCGCTCGCACGCGCGCTATGTCTTCGGGGTCTTCGATCCCCGCCGCTTTCATCGCCTGGCAGGTGCGCTCGATGACGCGTCCGACGCCGGTCTCGCCGACGAACATATGATGCGCTTCCTCCGTCAGCATGAAGCGGCAGGTGCGCGACAGCGGGTCGAAGCCGGATTGCGCCAGGCTTTCGAGCTGCATCTTGCCGTCGCGGTCGGTGAAGTAGGTGAACATGAAGAACGAGAGCCAGTCGGGCGTCGCTTCGTTGAAGGCGCCGAGCATGCGCGGCGCCTCTTCCGAGCCGGAGCTGCGGCGAAGCAGATCGTCGGCTTCGTCGCGGCCGTCGGCGCCGAAATATTTGTGCAACAGATAAACCATCGCCCAGAGGTGGCGACCCTCCTCGACGTTGACCTGAAACAGATTGCGCATGTCGTAGAGCGAAGGCGCGGTCAGGCCGAGGAAGCGCTGCTGCTCGACCGAGGCCGGCTCGGTGTCGCCCTGGATGACGATCAGACGGCGCAGCATCGCGCGGTATTCGCCGGGAATTTCCTGCCAGGCGGGTTCGCCGGCGTGCTCGCCGCAGGGGATTTTGCGGTCCTGGACCTCCGGCGCGAGCAGCACGCCCCAGCGATATTCCGGCATCTTCACATAGTCGAACTTGGCCCAGCCCTTGGGGTCGACGCTGACGGCGGTGCGCAGATAGACCGGGCTCTGCTGGAATTGCTGCGGGATCAGCTCGTTCCACCAGTTGATGTAGCCGGGATGCCATTTCTCCAGCGCTTTCAGAACGCGCCGGTCGGAGGAGAGCCCGACATTGTTGGGGATCAGCGAGTCATAGTTGACGTCGATCGTATCTGACATGATTGTCTCCTCTGCCTTGTGTTCTTTGTGTCTCCTTCGTGCCTTGGTGGTGAAAGCCTTTCACCACCAAGGCACAAAGGAGACACAAAGGTCACAAAGTCTCACACTCGGCGGCGGTCGAATTCGCCGCGCTGCCCGGTGCCGTAGCGCTTCAGCGCGCCCTTCTCGCCAACGGCGTTCGGGCGGCCGAAGATCCAGTTCTGCCAGGCGGTCAGGCGGCCGAAGATGCGCGTCTCCATCGTCTCCGGCCCCGCGAAGCGCAGGTTCGCCTCCATGCCCGTCATCGCGTCGGGCGAGAAGCTCGCGCGCTCCTCCAGGAAGATGCGCACCTCGTCTTCCCAATCAATATCGTCGAACGCGAAGGTGACAAGTCCAAGCCGCGACGCCGCTTCAGCCTCCAACGGCTTGCCGATCTCGGCGCGCGCAACCTCGACCGACTCAGGTTCGCCGAGGAAACGCGTCTGCAATCGCGTCAGTCCGTTCGACATCGGCGCGATGCCGAAATTGCTCTCCGTCAAGGTGATCGCGGCGGGCGGCGCGATTGTCGCCCTCGAACGCGCCCTTCATCATGTAGCTGCGGTCGCAGGCGAAGGCGATTTCCGCCAACAGGCCGGCGAAGCACGAGCCGTTCTCGATCAGCGCGACGAGCGAGCGCGACGTCAGATCGATCCGCTTCAACACCCGCTTCCAATAGAGCAGGATTTCGCGGCTCAACCAATCTCCGCGTTGGGCGACTAGGAATTGTTCGTGCGCAACCAACTTCCCCGCGTCGCCCTGCGACTTGAAACATACAACGCCGAGCTCGGTTTCGTTGAACCGCAGATGCAGGATCGCGTCGTCGAGTTCGCGCGCAAGCCGCAGCGCCCAGGTCCGCGCGCCCTCCGCGTGCAGCGCTTCGAGCGAGGCAGGCGCGTCGGCATCAGGACCGTGAAGCGTGATCGTCGCCAGGCCCTTCTCGCGATCGACAGCGACCTCAACCAACGAATAGGTCACGCCGCCGTCCGCGGCGAATCGTCCGATCGAGCGGCGTCAACGCAATGCCGCGAGCGGCCGCCCTGTCGCCGCTTCGCGCCGCGAATTCGCGCGCGCGCACGGCGACGGTCTCCTCGAAGGCTTTGTTGGGAACGACTTCGTCAACCAGCCGCCATTCCGCAGCCCGCTTGCCCTTCACGCCTTCCTCAATCGTCGAGAACACGTCCGCGAGGTCGCGCCGGACTTTGCGTTTGTCGGTGACGCGGGTCAGCCCGCCGGTGCCCGGCAAAACCGCCAACAGCGGCGCCTCCGGCAGCGCGACGGCGGACGAACCGTCGTCGGCAAGCAGAATGTGATCGCAAGCCAACGCCAACTCATAGCCGCCGCCCGCGCAAGTCCCCTTGATTGCGCACAGGTAGGATTGGCCGGATTCCGCGCCCGCGGCCTCGAAGGTGTTGCGGGTTTCGTTGGTGAACTTGCAGAAGTTCACCTTATGCGCATGCTCCGCCGCGCCGAGCATGCGGATATTCGCGCCGGCGCAAAACACCCGATCCTTGCCTGACCGCAGCACGACCGCGCCGACTTCCGGATGCTCGAAGCGCAGCCGCTGCACGGCGTCGGCGAGTTCGATGTCGACGCCGAGATCGTAGGAGTTCAGCTTGAGCTGGTAGCCGTCAAACAGGCCGCCATTCTCGTCGACGTCCATGAACAGCGTCGCCACCGGGCCATCATAAGCGAGGCGCCAGTGCCGATATTTCCCGGGCTCCGTCCCAAAGTCGATGCGCTGACCCACTTGGCGCCTCCGCATGCATTATAATTCCTATGATGTAGTATAATGCATTCGTAGGCGCGCGCAAGCCCAAAAACGACAGCGCGCACAGCGCGCCTTGTAGCCGCGGTCGTTGACCGCGGTCTCGCCGTGATCGCGCTACCGGAACGGGCGATCGCCGAAAGACCGCGGTCGACGACCGCGGCTACACTCAGCCCGCCGGTTCGTTCTTCAGGAAATTCTCGAGCCAGTGGATGTCGTAATCGCCATCCTGAATATCGACGTTGCGCACCAACGCCCGAAACAACGGCAACGTCGTCTCGATGCCGTCGACCACGAATTCGTCGAGCGCGCGCCGGAGCCGCATCAGCGCCTCGGTGCGGGTGCGGCCGTGCACGATCAGCTTGCCGACCAGCGAATCGTAATACGGCGGGATCACATAGCCCTGATACGCCGCCGAATCGACGCGCACCCCCAGGCCCCCCGGGCGGATGGAACGAGGTGATCCGCCCGGGCGAGGGCGTGAAGGTGCGCGGATGCTCGGCGTTGACGCGGCATTCGATGGCGACGCCGTGGAACCTGACTTCGTCCTGGGTCAGCGACAGCGGCGAACCCGCGGCGATCTTGATCTGCTCGTTGACCAGGTCGATGCCGGTGATCATCTCGGTGACGGGATGCTCGACCTGGATGCGGGTGTTCATCTCGATGAAGTAGAACCGCCCGTCCTCGTAGAGGAATTCGATCGTGCCGACCCCGGCATAGCCGAGATCCGCCATCGCCTTGGCGACGACGCCGCCGATCCTGTCGCGCTCCTCGGGGTTGAGCGCCGGCGAAGGGCCTTCCTCCCAGACCTTCTGATGCCGGCGTTGCAGCGAACAGTCGCGCTCGCCGAGATGGATCGCGCGGCCCTGACCGTCGCCGAGCACCTGGATCTCGATGTGGCGCGGCTTCTGCAGATATTTCTCGAGATAGACCGCATCGTCGCCGAACGCGGCCTTGGCTTCGGTCTTGGCGGTGGCGATCGCCTCCATCAGATCGGCTTCGCTGTGCGCGACCTTCATGCCGCGCCCGCCGCCGCCCGATGCCGCCTTCACCAGCACGGGATAACCGATCTCGCGGCCGATACGCAGCGCCTCAACCTCGTCGGAAACCGCGCCCTCCGAGCCGGGCACGCAGGGGATGCCGAGCTTGGTCGCCGTGCGCTTGGCCTCGATCTTGTCGCCCATCAGCCGGATGTGCTCGGCCTTGGGGCCGATGAAAACGAGGCCGTGTTCGTTGAGAATGTCGGCGAAACGCGCGTTTTCCGCGAGGAAGCCGTAGCCGGGATGCACGGCGTCGGCGCCGGTGATCTCGCAGGCGGTGATGATGGCGGGTACGTTGAGGTAGCTGTCGCGCGCCGGCGGCGGCCCGATGCAGACGCTTTCGTCGGCAAGCTTGACGTGCATCGCCTCCTTGTCGGCGGTCGAATAGACCGCGACGGTGGCGATGCCGAGCTCCTTGGCCGCGCGCAGGATGCGCAGCGCGATCTCCCCGCGATTGGCGATGAGGATCTTGTCAAACATCAATTGGCTCCGCGCGAGCGGCGCTCACTCGATGACCATCAGGACTTGCGCATATTCTACCGGCGAGCCGTCTTCGACGAGAATCTGCGTCACCTTGCCCGCGCGTGGCGCGACGATCTCGTTATAGGTCTTCATCGCCTCGACGAGCATGATCTTGTCGCCGGCCTTGACCACCGAACCGATCTCGATGAACGGCCGCGATTCCGGGCTCGCTCGGAGATAGGCGGTGCCGACCATCGGCGATTTGACCGCGCCGGGATGCTCTTCCGGAGCGGCGGTCGGCGCGAGGGTCATCATAGGGGAGGGCGCCGGCGCCGCTACGGGAGCAGGCGCGGCGATCACATGCGCGACTTGGGCTTTTCGCTCCCGGGCGACGCGTATCTTGAGGCCGTTGTGGTCGACCTCGACTTCGCTCAGATCATGTCGGGCGGCGATTTCGGCCAGAGCGGCGACAATGGAGACATCCAGGCCCGGGGCCGAATCGGCGACCGGTTCGGGTTTTTTCATGCGATCTCAGGGGTCTTGTGAAAAACGCCAGATTTTACAGCAAGCGCAAACGAACGCGCCGTATAGCCCGCTCGCTTTCGCCGATAAAGGGCGTTGGCGCGCAATTTTTTGGGGAAAACAAGAAAAAGCGTGGGCGGCGCCTGTAGCCGCGGTCGTTGACCGCGGTGGCGCCGTGATCGGAGCTCGCTTGGAGAGAGGCGATCACCCCGAGACCGCGGTCAACGACCGCCGCTACATCCGGCGACTGATTTACCCGAACCGCGGCGCCCGCTTCTCCAAAAACGCCGCGACCCCTTCCGCGAAATCGTCGCCGTAGCCCAGCGCCCGCTGGCCGTCGACCTCGTGGTCGAGCGCTTCGTCGAGCGTCCGCACCGCCGCGCCGTGCACCGCCTGTTTGATCGCCGCCAGCGACGGCGCCGATTGCTGGCTGAGTTTTTGCGCCAGCGCGCGGGCCTGCGGCAGCAGTTCGGCATCTTCGAGGGTCTTCCAGATAAGCCCCCATTCCGCCGCCTTCTCCGCCGGCAGCGGCTCGGCGAGCATCGCCAGCGCCAGCGCGCGGGCGGGGCCGAGATGATGCGGCAGGAACCAGGTGCCGCCGGCATCCGGCATCAGGCCGATCTTGACGAAGCTCTGGATGAAACTCGCCGACTTCGCCGCAAGCACGATGTCGCCGGCGAGCGCGAAATTCGCACCCGCGCCGGCCGCGACGCCGTTGACCGCCACGACGATCGGCTTCGGCAGCGCGCGCATGCGGCGGATCAGCGGATTGAAGCGCGTCTCGAGGCTGTGGCCGACGTCGACCCGCTCGCCTTTTCCGGGGGCAACGGCGCGCTCCGAGAGGTCCTGCCCCGCGCAAAAGCCGCGCCCCGCGCCGGTGAGAACACCGCGCGGCAATGCGCGTCATGCGCGGCGGCCTCGAACGCGGCGTTGAGGCGCGTCGTCATGTCGTTGGTGAAGCTGTTGAGTTTGTCTGGTCGGTTGAGCGTGAGGACAGTGACGCCGTCTTCGCGCTCGACAAGCACGCTATCGCTCATAGCTTCCCCCTTCGGAGCGTCGGCCTCCAGGCCGACGTGGTCTAGCAAATCGTCGGCCTGGAGGCCGACGCCCCGCGTTACAGCACTCCCCTTCGTCATTGCGAGCGAAGCGAAGCAATCCAGCCGTGAGGCGCAGGTCCGACGCCGGACTATCCGCAACCGTTTGGTTTAACGGCCTCAACCAAACATCGCCGAAACATGGATTGCTTCGCTTCGCTCGCAATGACGGTTTTACGTAAACGTGGAACACCCTAGGTGATCACGCTCGGCGCAGTGCGCCCGGTTCGCTTCTCAATCTCCGACAGCTCGCGCGACAGCTTTATCAGATCCGCCAACGCGACCTGCGCATCCTGTCCGAGATCGCCGCTGGGTTGCTCGTATTTCTCGATATAGATGCGGATCGTCGCGCCGACCGTGCCGGTGCCCGACAGCCGGTAGACGATGCGCGAGCCGCCCACGAAGATGATGCGGACGCCCTGCGCTTTCGTATCCGAGCCATCGACCGGATCGTGATACTCGAAATCGTCCGCCGCCTCGACCTTATAAGAACCAAGCGTTTTGCCGACGAGCGTTTTAAGCTGCCCGCGCAGCGCATCCATCAACGCATTGCCGGCGGCGAGGTCAACCTCGTCATAGTCGTGCCGCGTATAGTAGTTGCGCCCATACGTGCGCCAATGCTCGCGCGCGAAGTCGGCGACCGAAATTTTCCGCGCCGCGAGAATGTTGAGCCACATCAGCACAGCCCAGAGCCCGTCCTTCTCGCGAATATGGTTGGAGCCGGTGCCAAAGCTCTCTTCGCCGCAAAGCGTCGCCTTGCCGGCATCGAGCAGGTTGCCGAAGAACTTCCAGCCCGTCGGCGTCTCGTAAGAACCAATCCCGAGCTTCTCGGCGACGCGATCGGCGGCGGCGCTGGTTGGCATCGAGCGCGCGACGCCGGCAAGGCCCTTGGCGTAGCCCGGCGTCAGCTTGGCGTTGGCGGCGAGCATGGCGAGCGAGTCGGAGGGCGTGATGAACTGTCCGCGCCCGATGATCAGATTGCGATCGCCGTCGCCGTCGGACGCCGCGCCGAAATCCGGGCCGGTCGGCGACATCAGCTCGTCGTAGAGCTCCTTCGCGTAAGTGAGGTTCGGATCGGGATGATGGCCGCCGAAATCCGGCAGCGGCGTTCCGTTGATGACGGTCCCCGCCGCTGCGCCGAGTTCGCCCTCCAGGATCGCCTTGGCATAGGGGCCGGTGATGGCGTGCATGCCGTCGAACTTCATGCGGAAGCCGCCAGCCAGCAGCGCGCGGATCGCGTCGAAGTCAAACAACGTGCGCATCAGCTTGGCGTAGTTGTCGACGGGATCGACGATCTCGACCGTCGCGTCACCAACTTTCGTTTCGCCGAGTTTCCCCAGATCGACGTCGGGCGTGTCGAGGGTTTTGTATTGGGTGATCGTCTTGCTGCGCGCGAAGATCGCGTCGGTGATTTTCTCCGGCGCAGGGCCGCCGGCGCCGATGTTGTATTTGATGCCGAAATCGCCGTCGGGGCCGCCGGGATTGTGGCTCGCCGACAGGATGATGCCGCCGAAGGCTTTCAGCGAGCGGATCAGCGCCGAGACGGCGGGCGTCGACACCCATCCATTCTGGCCGACGACGATGCGCCCAAAACCGTTGGCGGCGGCGATGCGAATGGCGATCTGGATCGCTTCTTTGTTGTAGTAGCGCCCGTCGCCGCCGATGACGAGCGTCTTGCCGGCAAAACCTTCGAGCGAGTCGAAGATCGATTGGACGAAATTCTCGACGTAGTGCGGTTGTTTGAAAACCGGGACCTTCTTGCGAAGCCCCGACGTGCCCGGTTTCTGGTCGCTGAAGGCCGTGGTCTGGACGGTGCGGATCATGCGGGCGCTTCCCTGATGTTTTCAGATGATGTTACGCAAAGCCGGTGAAATCGCAATCCGCCCCCTGGGGCACTCAGTGTCCGTCGAAGGCTATCAACGTCCGTACCGACACGCCGAGCGCCCTCAACTTCTCAGCCCCGCCGAGCGCGGGCAGATCGATGACGAACACCGCCGCCACGACATCCGCGCCGGCGCGCCGCAGCAGTTTTATCGCGCCCTCCGCGGTGCCGCCGGTGGCGATGAGATCGTCGACCAGCAGCACGCGCTCGCCTTTGACCAGCGCGTCCTCGTGCATCTCCATCTCGTCGATACCGTATTCCAGGCTGTAGGCGACGGAGAGCGTGGTATGCGGCAGCTTGCCTTTCTTGCGGATCGGCACGAAGCCCGCCGAGAGCTGATGCGCCACCGCCCCGCCGAGGATGAAGCCGCGCGCTTCCATGCCCGCAATCTTGTCGATCTTGGCGCCGGCGTAGGGTTGCACCAGCTCATCGATGGCGCGGCGGAAGGCGCGCGCATCGCCGAGCAGGGTGGTAATGTCGCGGAATTGGATGCCAGGCTTTGGGTAGTCCGGGATCGTGCGAATATGTTTGACGAGATCGAACTCCATGGCCTCTCCGCCCGGTGCGCTGTGTGGATAAGGAATAGGGGTTTGGGCGCGGGGAGGCAAACGAGGCGCCGGCGCCGCGAACTCCCTCCCCCCTTGTGGGGGAGGGCCGGGGAGGGGGGTAGCCGCGGGCGGCGCCTTCTCAATAAAGATACGTCCAAGCCGAACTAACCCCCTCCCTTGCCCTCCCCCACAAGGGGGAGGGGATGGCAGGCGGTCAATCAAGACCTTTCTTGGAGAGCGCCGTGCAATTCCACCTCGACGGGTTCCGCGCCGGCGATCCCGAAATCTCCCCTGAAGCGAACGCGCCGTCCTCAACCGACGTCATCGATGTCCTCATCGTTGGCGCGGGCCCGACCGGCCTCACGCTCGCCGCGCAACTCGCCATCTTTCCGGAGATCCGCACGCGGGTCGTCGAGCAGAAACCGGGGCCGCTGCAACTTGGCCAGGCGGATGGGATCGCCTGCCGGACCATGGAGATGTTCGAAGCGTTCGGCTTTGCCGAGAAAGTGCTGAAGGAAGGCTATTTCGTCAACGAAGTGTCGTTCTGGAAGCCTGATCCTGCGAACTCCGGCAAGATCATGCGCAGCTCGCGCGTGCAGGATGTCGAGGATGGCCTGTCGGAATTCCCGCATGTCATCCTCAACCAGGCGCGGGTGCACGATTTCTATCTCGAACGGATGCGGCTCGCGCCGACGCGGCTGTCGCCGGACTATGCGTTGCGCTTGATTGGCCTCGATATCCCCGCGGAAACCAGCGCTCCCATCACCGTGCGCCTGGAGCGAGCCGACGGAGAGGTCGAGACTATAAAGGCGCGCTTCGTCGTGGGCTGCGATGGCGCGCGGAGCGGCGTGCGCGCCGCGATCGGGCGACAGCTCGCCGGCGATTCCGCCAATCAGGCCTGGGGCGTGATGGACGTCCTCGCCGTCACCGACTTCCCTGACGTGCGGCTGAAGGCGGCGATCCAATCGGCGAGCGAAGGCAGCGCGCTGATCATTCCCCGCGAGGGCGGCTATCTGTTCCGCATCTATATCGAGCTCAACAAGCTCAACGAGAATGCGCGGGTCTCCAGCCTCAACCTGACCTCAGAGCATCTCATTGCGGCCGCGCAACGCATCCTGAAGCCCTACACCTTCGAGGTCAAAGAGGTTGTCTGGTGGTCGGCCTATGAGATTGGTCAACGACTCTGCGACGGGTTCGATGATGTTTCCGACGGCGCCCGCACGCCGCGCGTCTTCATCGCCGGCGACGCCTGCCACACGCACAGTCCGAAGGCGGGGCAGGGCATGAATGTGTCGATGCAGGACAGTTTCAACTTAGGCTGGAAACTCGCAGCGGTGCTGCGCGGAATCGCCTCGCCAAGCCTCTTGCATACCTATTCGCGCGAGCGCCATAGCGTCGCGAAGGCGCTGATCGACTTCGATCGCGAATGGGCAAAGATGTTCAGCGCGCCGCCGAAAGATCCAACGCGGCCGGACGTCGAAGGCGTCGAACCCGCCGAGTTCCAGCGCTATTTCGTCAAGCAGTTGCGCTATACCGCCGGCGTCGAGACGCAGTACCATCCCTCGATCATCACAGGCGTCGCGTCGCATCAGGCTTTGGCGACGGGCTTTCCGATTGGACGCCGATTTCAATCAGCGCCGGTCATTCGCCTGGCGGACGCCAAGCCCATGCAGCTCGGCCATTGCGTGCGCGCGGACGGGCGTTGGCGGTTGTTTGCTTTTGCCGACGCGGAGGATCCTTCGAGAAGCGTCGCGGCTGCGGGCTTTGTGCGACTTTCTGCAGAGCGACGCCGGCTCGCCGATCGTCAGTCATACCCCGCCGGGGTGGGACATCGACTCGGTGATCGATGTCCGCGCCGTGTTTCAGCAAGCCCATAGAGATCTTGCGCTAGAGACAGCGCCGCCGCTTTTGTTGCCGAGGAAAGGCCGATACGGCCTGATCGACTATGAAAAGATGTTTTGTCCCGATTTGAGAAGCGGCAAGACATATTTGATCTGCGCAGTGTTGAAAGGCGAGGCGCCGTCATCGTCGTGCGCCCCGACCAATATGTCGCCAATGTGCTGCCGCTCGACGCGTTTGCGGAGATCGCGGCGTTCTTCGCAGGGTTTATGCTGAGGCAAACCGATCTGTCTTGAAGAACGCCCCTCCGTCATTGCGAGCGAAGCGAAGCAATCCAGCGCTGGGGCCGGGCGGCGCCGCATCAAGCACAGCCACGCGGGCGCCGCGCGTCCTCACCAACCAAGCCGCGGTTTGGGAGAGAGGCTGGATTGCTTCGCTGCGCTCGCAATGACGGTGGGGCGGCGAGGAACCCGCCGCTACTCCTTATGCGGCCTCAGCTTCGTCATCGCCGCGAGGATCGCCTGCGCGCGCGGCGCGTCAAACAACTTCGCCGCGTCGTCGGCTGAGCGATGGCGCCAGTTCGGGCGCTCGCGATCGGTGCCGGGGAGGTTTGTGGCCACCGTCTCGCTGGTGAGATCGTCGACCTGAACGCTCGCCAGCGCCGAGGCCGCCTCCGCGAGCCACGAATGCAGCGCCGCAGCCAGATGATCATCCATCGGCGCGTCGAGCGCCGGCGGCTCCTCCAGTTGGCCGGCGGCGATCAGCGCGCGGATCAGCGTCTCCTTCTCCCGCAACCGCTCGGCGAGCGCGTGAACGGCGTGGTCCGGACCCAGCTGCCCGAGGCTCATGCGCTCGGCGATGTCGCTCGCCTGCCACCAGCCGGCGGCGGTCGGCAAGTCATGCGTCGTCACGCAGGCGACGGTGTGGACCGGGTATTCGTGCGGATCAACGAAGTCGTCGCCTCGGCGTTCGAAATAAAGCACGCTCATGCCGGAGATGTTGGCCTTGATCAGCTTGTCGCGGAAACCATCGGGCACGGTGCCGAGATCCTCGCCAATCACCATGCACTGGTTGCGCTGGCTTTCGAGCGCGATCTGTCCAATCAACTCGTCGATCGGATAGGCGACATAGGCGCCTTGCGAGGGCTGCGCGCCCTCCGGGATCACGAACAGCCGCGCCAGCCCCATCGCGTGATCGATGCGCAGCATGCCGGCGTGGCGCATGTTGGCGTCGAGCAGATCGCGGAATCCCTTCCAACCCGAGCGCGCGCCCGCGACCGGATCGACCGGCGGTAGATGCCAGTTCTGCCCGGCGCGCGAAAACGGGTCGGGCGGCGCGCCGACGCTGGCGCCAATGCCGAGTTCGCCGGCGCGCGACCAGCTTTCGGCGCCGTCGGGCGCCGAGCCCACGGCGAGATCGCGGTAGAGGCCGATATCGAGCCCGGCGTCCTTGGCTTTCGCCGCCGCAGCGCCAAGCTGTCGGTCGGCGACCCACTGGCAGAATTCCGAGAAGCGCACGTCGTAATCGCGCTGCGCCGCCTTGGCCGCGAGCGCCGCCGGGTCGCCGTCGCGCAGTTCAGCCGGCCAGAAGCGCCAGTATTCGCCGTTGCGCTCGCGCTGGATTGCTTCAAATATCGCAAACCGCGTCAACGCCTCGCCGCCGGCTTTCACAAACGCGTCGAATTCGGCGAACACCGGGTTCTGAGCTTGCGCCGCACGGGCGCGCAGGAACGCGGCGAAGCGATATTGCAGCGCAATTTTCTTGACGCTCCAAACCGCGTCGTAATCGATGGAGGGTAGGGTGGAGACCGCGGTGAGTTTCTCACCGAGTGTTGCTGCCGCGGCCTGCCACTCCTCATCAACCGGCAGGCCGTCGCCGGCCAAAGCGTCGATCAGGATCGGATCGAGAAATCGACGATCGGAGGGATGGTACGGGCTCGCGCGGCCGCGTTGGTTGGGCCACAGCATATGCATCGGGCTCACGCCGAAATAGGCGGCGCCATGTTTAGCGGCGGTCGCGGCGGCTGTGCCCAGCGCGGTGAAATCGCCGATGCCTTGGTCGCCCTCGTCGCGGCGCAGCGCGTAGAGTTGCGCGGAAACGCCAAAGCGGCGGCGCCAGACCGCCTTGCTGCGATAGGCTTCGGGCGGGGCGATCAACAGCGCGCTGACGACCCCGTTGACCTCGAGGCGGTGTCGACCAACCGGCAGCGCCGGCAGATCGAAATGGCGCTCGTCGATCTCGCGGCCGTTCGGCAGCGACATGCGCCGCGCATCGGCGCCCGGGGTCGAGTTGGATAGAGTTTCGCCGTTTTCCAGCGTGACGTGATATTCAATCGCGCTCTGCGGCGCGTTGGGGTCCGAGCGCAGCGTGACGCGCAGCGGCGCGTCTTGCGCCAGGGTCACGGACGGCGGCAGCGCGCGGGCCTGTGTCTCCTGCATCAGCCGGTCGAGCGACTCGCGCGCCAGGGCTTGCGTACGCGCGGGAAGCCCGAAACAATCAAGCAGCGCGAGCTTGGTGCTGGTCGAGACGAGCGTGTGGGCACCCTCGACATCCCACCATTCGGCGGCGATGCCGGCGGCAGCCGTGAGCGCCTCGACGTCGCGCGCGTCAGGCGGGCGGGCCACCGTTGCAGAGATTGGGGTCTCCGCGAGTATCAATGTAGAACGCGCCGCAAGCGGCGTGCGATCGGCGAGTTCGGTTGCTGCGTCGATGCGCGCATCCGCGGCGGTGTCGAGCCTGACCCGCCAGACAAAACCATCCCGCGTGCCGGGCAGGCGCAGCGAAGTGTCCGGCCCGCGGTTGAACGCGACCAGCGCGCGATCAAATCCGTCTTTGATCTGCGCGGCGAATATTCCGACCAAGACTTCGCCCTGTGGGGATTCCCAATGGCCGGCGTCGTCGAGCGGCAATTCGGCGTCGCGCCATTCGACGTCGCGCGGCGCGCCTTCGCCCAGCGGCCCACCGGTAAGCCAAGCGGCCTTTCTCAGCGCGGGATGCGCCGCGCGAACCGCCGCGAGCCGCCCGACAAAGGCGGCGAGCTGTGTGTCGGCTTGCGCCCAATCAATCCAGGAGATGGCGTTGTCCTGGGCGTAGGCGTTGTTGTTGCCCTGCTGGCTGTGGCCGAGCTCCGCGCCGGCGGTCAGCATGGGAACGCCGCGCGAGACAAACAGCGTCGCCAACAGATTGCGTTGGTCGCGCACGCGCGCGGCGAGAATGCTGGGATCGTCGGTCGGACCTTCGACGCCGTGGTTCCAGGACAGATTGTCGTTGGAGCCGTCGCGATTGTTCTCGCCGTTGGCCTCGTTGTGTTTGTGGGCGTAGGAGACGAGATCGGCGAGCGTGAAGCCGTCGTGCGCGACGACATAGTTGACGCTCTTGGCGGGCGCGGGCGCGTTCGGCGAATACGTCGTGCGAGCCGGAAAGGCGGGTCGCGAGTTCGCCGCGCAGCCGGCAGTCGCCGCGCCAGAAGCGGCGCGCGCGTGTCGCGAAAGCGGTCGTTCCATTCGCCCCAGCCCTCGGGGAAAGCCGCCGAGCCGGTAGCCGCCAGGGCCGATGTCCCAGGGCTCGGCGATCAGCTTGGCTTTGCGACAGCAGCGGATCGGCGGCGATCGCTGCAAACAGCGGCGCGTGCGGGTCGAAGCCCGAGGCGCGGCGGCCGATCGCCGTCGCGAGATCGAAGCGGAAACCGTCGATGCCGCCCCAGGCCATCCAGCGCCGCAGCGCGGCGAGCGCCAGATCGACGACATGCGGTCGGTCGAGCGCCACGCAATTGCCGGTGCCCATATCGTTGATGTAGCGCGAGAGGTCGTCGGGCAGCAGCCGAAAATAGGCGGCGTTGTCGAGCCCGCGGAAGGAGATGCGTCGGCCCGAATTCGTCGCTCTCGCCGTTGTGGTTGAGCACGACGTCAAGCACGACCTCGAAACCCGCCGCGTGCAGCGCGTCGGTCGCGCGGCGCACCTCCGGCCAGCCTTCCGGCGCGAGCCGGGATCAGGCGCGCCCCAGATGACGGGGTTGTAGCCCCAGGCGTTGGTGAGGCCGATCTCCGGCAGGTGCCGTTCGTCGATGAAGGCGTCGGCCGGCATGATCTCGACGGTGGTGACGCCAAGCGATTTCAGATGCGCGATCAGCGGCGCTTCGGCGAGCGCGGCGAAGCGGCCGCGGGTCGTCTCGGGAATGTCCATCCGCAGCCGCGAGAAGCCGCGAAGGTTCAGTTCGTAGACGACGGTATCTTCCCAGGCGACGCGCATCGCGCCGGGCTCGCCGGCGGGGGCGGCGCGCACCACGCATTTCGGGGCGAACGGTCCGCTGTCGCGGCCGCGCTCGAACATCGAGGGATGCGAGCGTGAATGGACGATCGAACTCGGCGGCGCGTGGGTCGGCGAGCAGTTTTGAGGCGTCGAAGCGGTGGCCTTGCGATGGGTCGAACGGGCCATCCACGCGCAGGCCATAGCGCGCGCCCTCGACCAGACCCGGCGCGAAGCCGCGATGCACGCCCTCGCTGTCGGGCGTCAGTTTGACGCGCATCCGCTCATGCTCGCCGCGATCGTCGAACAGGCAGACGTGGACGGCTTCGGCGTGCGGGGCGTGCACGGCGACTTCGCCGCCCTCCAGCCGGATCACATGGCTGGGGTCGGCGGGCGCGGTTTCGTTCATGCGACGGTCCTGCTCGCGATCTTGGCGTAAAGCGCGGCGTAGCGCTTGGCGGGCTGCCGCCAAGATACATCCGCGCGCATACCATTAAGACGCAAGCGGCGCATTAGTTCGGGGTCGCGGTAAAGATCAAACGCGCGCGAGATCGCGTGGTCGAGCGCGCCGATGTCCGGCGGGTAGAACTGCAGCCCCGTCGCCACCCCCGCCGTAACCGCGGCCTCGTTGGCGTCGATCACGGTGTCGGCGAGCCCGCCGACGCGCGCGACCAGCGGCGCGGCGCCATAGCGCAGCGCGCAGAGCTGAGTCAGGCCGCAGGGCTCGAAGCGCGAAGGCACGACCAGAAAGTCGCAGCCGGCCTGGATGAGATGAGCGAGCGTCTCGTCGTAGCCAATCACGCAACCGACCGAATCCGGATAGGCCGCGGCTATGGCGTTGAAACCGTCTTGCAAGCTCGGCTCGCCTGTTCCCAACAAAGCGAGTTGGCCGCCGCGCTCGATTAGCCCCGGCAAGCAGGCGAGCAGCAGGTCGAGACCCTTCTGACTGGTCAGCCGCGAGACCACGCCGAACAGCGGCGCGTCGGCGTCGCGGGCCAGGCCGAATTTGTCTTGCAGCGCCTCGCGATTAACGGGGCGGTCTTCCAGGTGCAGTGCGCTGTACGCGTGCGCCAAGGTCGCGTCGGTCTCGGGGTTCCAGATCTCATCGTCGATCCCGTTGACGATCCCGTCGACGAAGGCCGCGCGCGTCCGCAACAGCCCGTCGAGCGCCATGCCAAATTCGGGCGTTAGAATCTCGCGCGCATAGGTCGGCGAGACCGTCGTGATGCGATCGGCCAGCCGAATGCCCGCCTTCAGAAAGCCGATGCCGCCGAAATATTCGACGCCGTCGACGTTCATCGCGCTCGCGGGCAGTCCCAGCGCGCCGAGCAGGTCGCCGTAGTAGTGGCCTTGGAAAGCCATGTTGTGGATGGTGATCACGGTCCCCGGCCGCGCGCCGCCGTCGAAATGCAAATAGGCGGGCGCCAGCGCCGCCTGCCAATCATGCGCATGCGCGACATCGGCCGCGTATCCGGGCGCTATGCCCTTGGCGAGATCGGCCCCGGCGCGCGCCGAGCGCGGCGAAGCGAAACGCATTGTCGGGCCAATCGCGGCCATCAGGACCGAGATAGGGATTGCCCGGCCGATCATAGAGATGCGGCGCATCGAGAATGAAAAGATCCAGCCCCGCCGCGCGCGCGGCCAAAACGCGCGCAGGCCCGCCCATCAGCGCCGGGTAGTTGTAAACCACCTCGGCGCCTGTCGAGCTTCGCCTTCACTCCCGGATAGCCGGGAAGCAGCGTCCGCATCTCGACGCCTTCGCGCGGCAACGCCAACGGCAGCGCGCCCGCCACGTCGGCGAGGCCGCCCGTCTTGATGAGCGGAAACGCCTCGGACGCGATCGACAGAACCTTCAGCACGGACCCTCAGCTTCCGAGCTGGTCAATCATCGGCTGGGTGATGAGCGTCACGCCGCCCTCCGAGCGACGGAACCGTTTCGCGTCCAAGTCAGCGTCCTCGCCGACCACGAGTCCGTCGGGAATGAACACGCCGGAGTCGATCACGACCTTGCTCAACCTGCATCCGCGCCCGACCCGGACATAGGGCATGATGACAGCCTCGTGAACGTTCGAATACGAATGGATGCGGCACCCCGTGAATATCAGCGAGCGCGAGACCGCCGACCCCGAAACAATGCAGCCGCCGGAAATCAGCGAAGACACCGCGCTGCCACGCCGTCCATCGACGTCGTGCACGAACTTCCCGGGCGGGGTGATCTCGCCATAGGTCCAGATCGGCCACTCTCGATCGTAGAGGTCGAGCTCGGGGACGATGTCGGTGAGATCCACGTTGGCCTGCCAATAGGCGTCCACCGTTCCGACGTCGCGCCAGTAAATGTGGGATTCCTCGCGCGAACGCACGCACGAGCGCGAGAAGTGATGCGCGATCGCTTTCCCGTTCGCCACGATATAGGGGACGATGTCTTTGCCGAAATCGTGGGAAGAGTTCGGGTCGGCGGCGTCGCGACGCAACTCCTCGATGAGGAATTTGGTGTCGAAGACATAGATCCCCATGCTGCAAAGCGCGACATCCGGTTTGCCGGGCATGTGCGGAGGGTTTTTCGGCTTTTCCAGGAATTGCATGATGCGGTCGTTCTCATCGACGTGCATCACGCCGAACCCGGTCGCCTCCTGGAGCGAGGCCTCCAAACAGCCGACAGTCACATCAGCGCCCGGACTCGACATGCTGTTGCAGCATCTTTTCGTAGTCCATCTTGTAGACGTGGTCGCCGGCCAGGATGACCATATATTGCGGCGCGTAGCTCTCGATGATGTCGATGTTCTGATAGACCGCGTCGGCGGTGCCCAGATACCACATCGTCTCGGAGACGCGCTGCGAAGCCGGGAGAATATCGAAACTCTCGTTTCGCTCGGGGCGAAGGAAGTTCCAGCCGCGCTGCAAGTGACGGATCAGGCTGTGCGCCTTGTATTGCGTCGCCACCGCCATGCGGCGGATGCCGGAGTTCAGCGCGTTCGAAAGCGCGAAGTCGATGATGCGCGATTTGCCGCCGAAGTAGACGGCCGGCTTGGCGCGCCTATCGGTCAGCTCCATCAGGCGGCTGCCGCGTCCGCCGGCCAGCACATAGGCCATCGCGTGACGCGCAAAGGGCGCGGCCGGCGCCGCTTGCTTTCCTGAATTCATACTCACTTCCTCCCCACACGCTGCCCGGCGTCATTGTTGCGCCGAATTGCCCCGGATTGAACACCCAAATCGCCGACGCTCAGACAAGTTTCGCGCCCAACAGCGCCTCCACATCCAACTCCAGATAGAGCGTCGCCAATGGCGGCAACGTCAAGGCCGCCGACGCCGGCAGGCCGTGCATCGGCCGCCGCTCGGCTTGAACCGCGCCGAAATTGCCGACGCCGGAGCCCCAATATTCTTTCGCGTCCGTGTTGATCGCCTCGGTCCAATTCCCGATCGCGGGCAGGCCGATGCGATAATCGTGTCGAACGACCGGCGTGAAGTTGCTGATCACCGCGACCGGCGAATCTCCCTCCGCGCCGAAGCGCAGGAACGCCACCACGGAATTCTCGTAGTCGTTGACGACGATCCAGCGAAACCCCTCGGGCTCGCAATCGCGCACGTGAAAAGCGGCCCGACTGCGGTAGAAGGCATTGAGGTCGGCGACCAGCTTCTGCAAGCCCTGATGCGGCGCGTGGTCGAGCAGCCACCACGGCAGTTCGTTGTTGGAGTCCCACTCGCTGGTCTGGCCGAACTCCTGCCCCATGAACAAGAGTTTCTTGCCGGGATGCGCCCACATGAAGCCATAGTAGGCGCGGGTATTGGCGAAGCGCTGCCATTCGTCGCCCGGCATTTTCGAGACGACCGACTTCTTCCCGTACACGACCTCGTCATGCGAGATCGGCAGGACGTAGTTCTCGCTGAACGAATAGACCATGCTGAAGGTGATGCGGTCGTGCGCCCAGCGCCGATAGACCGGATCCTTCTCCATGTAATCCAGCGAATCGTGCATCCACCCCATGTTCCATTTGAAGCCGAAACCAAGACCGCCGAAGTTGGTGGGCTTGGAGACGCCGGGAAACGCGGTGGATTCCTCGGCGATGGTGATCGCGCCGGGAAACTGGCCGTAGACCGCTTGATTGACGTGCTTCAGGAAACCGATGGCGTCGTAGTTCTCGTTGCCGCCGTCGGCGTTGGGCAACCATTCGCCGGCTTTGCGCGAATAGTCGAGGTAGAGCATGGAGGCGACCGCATCGACCCGCAGCCCGTCGATATGATAGCGGTCCACCCAATAGAGCGCGTTGGCGAGCAGGAAGTTCGCGACCTCCTTGCGGCCGAAATCATAGATCGCCGTGTTCCAATCGGGATGGAAGCCTTTGCGCGGATCGGCATGCTCGTAAAGCGCGCCGCCGTCGAACCAGGCGAGCCCGTGCGCGTCGACCGGGAAATGCGCGGGCACCCAATCGACGATGACGCCGAGCCCCGCCGCATGCGCTTTGTCAACGAAGCGCGCAAAAGCCTCCGGCGATCCGTGGCGTTTGGTTGGGGCAAACAGGCCGATCGGCTGATAGCCCCAGGAGATGTCGAGCGGATGCTCAGTGATCGGCAACAGCTCGATATGCGTGAAGCCTAGTTTGGCCGCGTAGGGAATCAGCGTGTCGGCGATCTCGTCATAGGTGAGAAACCAGTTGTGCTCGTTGCGCCGCCAAGAGCCGAGATGGACTTCGTAGATCGACATCGCCTTCCGGCGCGGCTCGCCCTCAGCGCGCGCCTTGATGTAAGCCTCGTCAGTCCAAGTGAAATCATCGGTGTGAGCGACGATCGAGGCGGTGGAGGGCCTGCAGCTCCGCCTCGAAGCCGAACGGATCGGCCTTCAGCGGCTGCAACTCGCCGGCCTTGGATATCACCTCGAATTTGTAGACTGCGCCAGCGCCGATGTGGGGAATGAAGATCTCCCATAGGCCGCTGTCGTAGCGCTTACGCATCTGACAGCGCCGGCCGTCCCAATCGTTGAAATCGCCGACGACCGAGAGGCGGAGGGCGTCGGGGGCCCAGAGGGCGAACAGCACGCCCGCCACGCCTTCGTGGGTGGTGATCTGAGCGCCGAGCCGCTTGTAGAGCTGGCGATGCGTGCCTTCGCCCAACAGATAGTCGTCGAGTGTGCCGAGCGCGGGACCGAAGGAATAAGCGTCCTCATAAGAGGCGACGCCGCCCGTGCGTTTCACCTCCAGCCGATAGTACGGCCGGTCGGATTTCGGCGGCAGCAGCCCTTCGAAGAAATCGTTCTTACGCCGCTTCAGCTCGATCAGCGGCTTTCCGTCGCGGGTAAGCGCCCGCACCGAAATGGCGTCCGGCGCAAATGCCCGGATCGCCCAGCCATCCGGGGTCAGATGAGGCCCCATGAACGCAAAGGGGTTGTGGTGTCGCGCCGCCGCTAGCGCGTCGATGTCTTCCTCAGCCGCACGCCACGCTTCCCCCACGCGTCCACCCCTTATTTACTAGGCAAGCCGCTTGTACGGCGCGCCCCAAATTTCGTCGGCATATTCCGCTATCGTGCGATCCGACGAGAACCATCCGGTGTTTGCGGTATTTATGATGCTGGATCGTAGCCAAGCTTTGCGGTCTAGCCAAGCCGTATCGACCGCCTGTTGCTTGGCGAAATAGGCGTCGAAGTCGGCGCAGACCATGAAATAGTCGTGATGGCGTAGCGACTCCACAAGCCCTTGATAGCGCCCGCGATCGTCGGCGGAGAACACGCCCGACGCCGACCGCGTCGAGCACGTCGCGCAACACGGGCGAGTTCTCGATGTACTGACCGGAATCGATGCCCTTGGCGCGGGCCGTCGACACTTCCGCGGCGGTGAGGCCGAAAATGAAGATGTTCTCGTCTCCCACCAGATCCTTCAGCTCCACGTTGGCGCCATCGAGCGTGCCGACCGTCAACGCTCCATTCAACGCCATCTTCATGTTGCCGGTTCCCGAAGCTTCCATGCCGGCGGTGGAAATCTGCTCGGAGAGATCGACCGCGGGAATGATCGTCTCGGCCAGGCTCACGTTGTAGTTCGGCAGGAACACAACTTTTAGAGTCCGCGCAGCGTCGGATCGGCATTGACGGTCCGCGCCACGTCGATGGCGAGCTTGATGATCAGCTTGGCCTGGGTGTAGCTCGCCGCCGCTTTGCCTGCGAAGATTTTTACGCGCGGCGCGAAGTCGAGGTGGGGATTGGCGCGGATTTCGTTATAGCGCGCAACCGTCTCGAGGATGTTGAGCAGCTGGCGCTTGTACTCGTGGATGCGCTTGATCTGCACGTCGAACATCGCGTCCGGGTCGAGCCGCTGATTGAGCGCCTCGATCACGACCTGGCCGAGCGCCACCTTGTTGAGCCGACGCGCCGTCGAGATCTGCTCCTGCATCGAGGAATCGTCGGCGAACTTGGCCAGACCCTTCAGGGTCTCGGCGTCGTGCAACCCCTTCTCGCCGACGCTCGATCGGATGATCGAGGCGAGCTGCGGATTGCACTCAATGAGCCAGCGGCGGAAAGTGATGCCGTTGGTCTTGTTGGTGATGCGATCGGGATAGACGGTGTTGAAGTCGTGAAACACCGTCTGCTTCATCAGCTCGGTGTGCAGCGCCGAGACGCCGTTGATCTTGTGCGAGCCGACGAAGGCGAGCGCGCCCATGCGCACGCGCCGCCCGGCATGTTCGTCAATCAGCGAGATCGACGCCAGGAAGCCTGTATCGTTCATGCCTTTCTTGCGCACGCTGTCGAGATGCATGGCGTTGATCAGATAGATGATCTGCATGTGGCGCGGCAGCAGCCGCTCCATCAGCCCGACCGGCCAGCTCTCCAGCGCCTCCGGCAGCAGCGTATGGTTGGTGTAGGACAACACCGAGCGGGTGATCTCCCACGCCTCCTCCCAGGGCAGGCCGTTGAGATCGACCAGGATGCGCATCAGTTCGGCGACGGAGATCGCGGGATGGGTATCGTTGAGCTGCACCGCGACCTGATCGCCGAGCGTGCGCACGTCCTTGTAGTTCCTGACGTGACGGCGCACGAGGTCGAGCAGCGAGGCGGAGGCGAAGAAATATTCCTGCCGCAGCCGCAGCTCCTGGCCCGCCGGCGTCGCGTCCGAGGGATAGAGCACCTTCGAGATCGATTCCGCGCGCACCGAATCGGAGAGCGCGCCGACATAGTCGCCGGCGTTGAAGGCGTCGAGCTTGATGCGGATCGGGCGCGCGCGCCGACCACAGCCGCAGCGTGTTGACGTGCCGGCCGCGCCAGCCGACGATCGGCGTATCGAAGGCGATCGCCTCGACCCGCTCGCCGGGGTGCCAGACGTGGCGCGTCGTGTCGCCGTGTCGCCGTGCACCGCCTCGACCCAGCCGCCGAAGCCGATCGCGTAGTTGACCTCCGGCCGCTCGAACTCCCAGGGGTTGCCGTGCGACAGCCAATCCTCCGGCGCCTCCTGCTGCCAGCCGTTGCGGATGATCTGTTTGAACAGGCCGTTGTCGTAGCGGATGCCGTAGCCGTGCGCGGCGATCGACAGCGTCGCCATCGAGTCCATGAAGCAGGCGGCGAGGCGGCCGAGGCCGCCGTTGCCGAGCGCCGCGTCCGACTCGACGCGCCGCAGCGAGGTCAGATCGACGCCGAGCTGCGCCATCGCCGCGGTCATCGGCTCGACGATGCCGACATTGGTCATCGCGTCGAGCAGCATGCGGCCGATCAGGAATTCGAGCGAGAGGTAATAGACGCGCTTGCGGGCGTCGCGATAGGCGCGGTCGGTCGAGGCGATCCAATGGTCGACCACGATGTCGCGGGTCGCGGCGGCGACCGCGAGGAACCAATCGCGCTGGCTGGCGGCGACGGGGTTCTTGCCGACGGTGAATTTGAGCTTGGCGAGCACGGCCGCCTTCAGCTCCTCGGCGGTGTAGGCGCGGACCTCGATGGAGGAGGGTTCGGGCATCGGAGCGACCTGATCCATGGCGTATCCTTCTAGAGGTTCGCGCCGCGCGGCGAAGTCCGGCTGCGTCGTAGCATCATTGTGAGCGTGCGCGAAATCTCCTAGACGGACCTCGCGCGGGACTGTTGCGGGAAAATGACGCGATGAGAATTGACGGTAAGGCGTATCGGACGATCTGGCGCGCGGGGACGGCGTTCGAGACGATCGACCAGACGCGCCTGCCCCACGAGCTCGCCTTTCGTCGCATCGATACACTGGCTGAGGCTGTGGCTGCGATCAAGACCATGGTGGTGCGCGGGGCGCCGCTAATCGGCGCAACCGCTGCCTATGGTTTCGCCATCGCGCTGACGCGGTCCGGCGACGACGCGATGCTGGAGGAGGCCTATCGCGCGCTGGTTTCGAGCCGGCCGACGGCGGTCAATCTGAAGCACGCGCTCGACGACGTGCGCGCCGTCGTCGCGCCGCTGCCGGCCGCAGAGCGCGGCGCCGCGGCGTTCGCGCGCGCTGACGAGATTTGCGAAGAGGACGTGAAGCTGAACCTCGCCATCGGCGAGGCTGGATTCAAGCTGATCGAGGCTGCGCACGAGGCGACCGGGCGGCCGGTCAACGTGCTGACCCATTGCAACGCAGGCTGGCTTGCCACCGTCGATTGGGGCACGGCGACCGCGCCGATCTATCTGGCGCACGACCGCGGTATGCCCGTGCACGTCTATGTCGACGAGACGCGGCCGCGCAATCAAGGGGCCTCGCTCACCGCCTACGAGCTGATGCATCACGGCGTGCCGTTCACGCTGATCGCCGACAACGCCGGCGGACATCTGATGCAGCACGGCAAGGTCGATCTCTGCATCGTCGGCGCCGATCGCGTGACGGCGCGCGGCGACGCCGCCAACAAGATCGGCACCTATCTGAAGGCGCTCGCGGCGCGGGCGAACGGCGTGCCGTTTTATGTCGCGGCGCCGGGCACGACGATTGATTGGACGATCGACAGCGGGCGCTGAGATCGAGATCGAGGAGCGCGACGCGTCGGAGGTCACGCACATCTGGGGCCGGCTCGACGATGGGCGCACCGCGCGGGTGCTGCTGGCGCCTGAAGGGGTGCGGGCGGCAAACCCCGCGTTCGACGTGACGCCGGCGGAGCTGATCGAGGGGATCATCACGGAGCGCGGGGTGCTCGCGGCAGACAAGGCGGCGCTGGCGGAGGGGTTCGGGAGGACGCGGGGGTTGTAAGAGGCGCCCTCGGAGCGTCGGCCTCCAGGCCGACGTTGCTGAAGCCTCGTCGGCCTGGAGGCCGACGCTCCGAGGCGGCTTCTCCGGAAAAGAGCGGACGGGACGTCCACGGTCCCAGAGGTGGCGGCGTCCGCGCTCAATTCACCAGCGTTCCCACAGGGACGTCGTTCGGCCGATCCGCCGCAATTCCCGCCGTGGGGTCGCTGTGCTGCCGTTGCACGGCCGGCCCTACCATGCCCGGCATAATCAGCTGGGTCAGGCGCTCCAGCGCGGCATACGCATCGAGAAGCGATCTCCCGAGGCGTCTTTCATGCCGATACGGATCGACGATCTTTCCGCTGCAGTTTCGAAGGAAATCATCTGGGTAGGGAGAAAAAGTGCAGGCGACAGAAACGGTCGGCGAATTATGCCATCGTAGAAATAAGACAGTTTTATTATCTCGCAACGTATCGAGCCGCGTTCTTGACCAACCGTTCAATCGTGATACGACGAGAAGTGCTTGGCGCAATGCTTAAGAAGGGGTAGTTCGATGCGATCTTTATACGCAAGGTCAGTCGCCGCCATCGCGGGCATCTCGATGCTCGCGTTGTCGGTAAAGTCTGTGTTCGCTTTTTCGCTCCCGGGCGCCACGGCAGGGATATCAACAGCCGACCAACAAATTGAAACCGTCTTTTATCGCGGCGGCGCTCATGGCGGTGGATTTCATGGAGGTGGATTTCACGGCGGTGGATATCATGGGGGTGGATATCATGGGGCATGGATACCATGGGGGCTATGGATATCATGGCGGCTATGGATATCATGGCGGTTATGGATACGGCGCGGGCGCAGCAGTCCTCGGCGGCGCCGCCCTGGGAGCGGCCGTACTTTCGCGACGTTGCTGGATAAACAGGTACGGCGCTCAAGTCTGCAATTATTGATCTAACAGTGCAGCGTTTGTCACCGCGGATTGCGTGAGGCGCTCACGTTAATCCGCGGGCGGCATCAAGTTCTCTAGCGCCGTCCGGGGACGCGAGTTTCCCTTCGCGGGAGGCCGTTACAGCGATATCCTTTGCCAATTTGTGCGCGCAACCGCTTGAGCCCTCCTCAATTCACCAGCGTTCCCTCTGGCATGTCGTAAGGCTCGGAAAGAAGCGGGGAGAAGGTCAGCGATCAATCGGGCAGGCTCATGATCGAGCGCTGAGCCGCCCTTATTGGTGAACAGTCTTTCGGCTGAATATCACGAACGGTCGTCTTGATGATGGATGACTTTGTCGCGCCGACATCAGGAAGGTTCAAGACCACCTCTATCGAAGTCGGGCCGATGCCTTACTGAGGCGTAGAATCGCTCTTTGCATCAGCTTTCATAGCATGGCCCTTCATCGCATCGCCCTTCATGGCGTGGCCCTTCATCGCGTCGCCCTTCATCGCGTCGCCCTTCATGGCGTGGCCCTTCATCATGCCGGCATGCGACTTCATCATATGCCCCGTGGAATCCGTAGACATGGCGTCCGTCGCCATTGCCAAAGGCGCGGTCGCGACGCTGACAAGCAGGGTCGAAACGGTGACAATCAGCGTGATGCTGGTCTTGAGCGTCATTGTGAACTCCCGAAACGGGGCCGGTCCTAATCCGAGCCCTTCCCTCATCGGTTCGACGCTGGGCCGACATTCGTTACATGCGGCGGTAAAATATGTCGTCCGAATGGCTCCACGTTAGTTGCCGCGAAGCACGAGGGTCAATCTGCCGCCGTCCGCGGGGCGCCCATTGTGTCGTTGGGATTGTTTGCTGAGCAGTAAGGCCGTGAGCTCATTTTGCCATGCCAGCGCCTGACGGTAACAGATCTCCTGCGACGAACGAACGGCAAGGAATAACGAGGCCGAGCGTATTCCGCGCTGGCCCAGATTCTGGAGGTCGCCGCATGGCGCTCGTTCTGCTCGTCTACATCGGAGGCGTCCTGAGCATCCTCAGTCCCTGCATTCTTCCCGTCCTACCCTTCGTCTTCGCGCGCGGCGACCGATCCTTTGTGCGCAGCGGCTTGCCGCTGCTCCTCGGCATGGCTCTGACTTTCGCAGGCATCTCAAGTCTTGCGGCGGTGGCAGGCGGCTGGGCCGCCGACGCCAGTCAATATGGACGCTACGTGGCGCTCGCGGTTCTCGCGCTCTTTGCGTTCACGCTTCTGTCCGATCGGCTGGCTACGTTCCTGGCGCGGCCGGCGGTTGTGATCGGCGACCGATTGAGCAACTCCGTCGGCAGGACTATGCGACCATCCGGCTCAGCGGCGTCGTTCGTCATCGGCGTGGCGACAGGCTTCCTATGGGCGCCTTGCGCGGGTCCGATCCTGGGACTTGTCTTAGCCACGGTGGCGCTCAAAGGGGCGAGCGTGGGAACCGCGCTCTTGCTTTTCGCGTACGCGGCTGGCGCCGCGACCTCGCTGGCGGTCGCCCTCCTGGCCGGCCGCGGGGTCTTTTCGGCGATCAAACGATATCTTGCAACGGGCGTCTTGATTCGGCGCGGTATCGGCGTGGCGGTTCTAGCCGCTGTTGTGGCGACCGCGACCGGCCTCGACACCGATATCCTGTCGAACGTGGCGACGATCGACACCACGCCGATCGAGCAGAGCCTGATATCGACATTCGGGATCACAGCACACCACAGGACTGCGGGACCCGTTGCGCCACAACCTTTGGCCGTCGATCACCAAACGAGCCTGCCAAATAATCTCTATGGCGAAAGCATAATACCGGTGGCCTTTGCCGGCTCGACGTTCGATGCTTCGTCCGATATCGGGCTGGCGGCGGCAGTGGGCCTGGCGAGCGAAGGCAACCTGCCTAGCCTCGCGGGCGCGACCGAATGGATCAATTCGGCGCCATTGTCGGCGGCGTCACTGCGCGGAAAGGTGGTGCTCGTCAATGTCTGGACCTATGCCTGCATCAACTGCCGCCACGTGCTGCCCTACGTGAAGGCCTGGGCGGCCAAATATCGCAACGCTGGTCTCGTGGTCGTGGGCGTCCATACACCGGAGCTGGCCTTCGAGCGTGTCACCTCGAACGTCCGCCAGGCCGTCCAGAACTATCACATCACATACCCAGTTGCGGTCGATACCAATTCGACGATTTGGAACAGCTTCTCCAATGAATTTTGGCCATCGAACTACTTCGCCGACGCGCGTGGTCGCATTCGGTATCACCATTTTGGCGAAGGCGATTATAAGGGCCAGGAAGAGGTAATCCGGGAACTTCTCCGAGAGGCCGGCGCCGACAATATTCCGGATGGCTTCGCAGCCGGCAACTGATCGAAGCTGAAGGATCGACGATGTGCCGGATCGAGCCGCTGCGGCGGCGCTGCGAGTTGCCGCGCCGCTTCGCTCCTCGCAGTGACGTTTGGAAGGCTCTAGGCGCCCACAGCTCTAGCGTTGGTTGGTTCTCAACGCCGACAACTGGTCAGTGTCGTACCGGCCTCTCAATTCCGCGATGGCGTTGGCATCCGGCGGGCCGCCGCGCGCGGTCAGCTTGGCGAGCTCTTCGAAATAATGTTCATGACCGGGCGGCGATACGGTCATGATCATCCTTGCTGGCTTGTCGGTGACATTGGCGATGTCGTGAGGCGTCCCCGGCGGAATGAAGACGTAGGCGCCGGGCAACGCGCGGATCTGCTGGTCGCCTATTCGCCAAGCGCACTCGCCTTCCAGCACAAAGAAGGTTTCTTCCTGAACGCGATGAACGTGGAGGCCGGTCGAAAAGCCCGCCGGGACCGTCCATTCAAACATCGACGTGTGCTTGGTGTCGTCGCCGGTCACAAGGAATACGAGCGGCTTGCCTGCTAATGTGACTTCGTTGCCTTCGCCAGGCATTCGAATAACGGCTTTGCCGGCCATCGCCATCCTCCGTCGCGTGCAGCTCAGCTTGACCCCATCGCGACCCGACGTCGTGAAATCGTTCCGAAATATGTTGCAAAATATTTCCGAATGGCGCCCACTCCGGCCATGGCGACGATCACCGAATTTGGCCCGTTCCGCCTCGACGTGGACGCCAACATCCTTTTCCAGGGAGCGGAAGTCGTCCCGCTGGGCCAACGCGCGGTCACGTTGCTTCGGCTGTTTCTGGAGCGGCCAGGGACGCCGATTTCCAAGCAAGCGCTGATCGAGGCCGCGTGGCCGGGACTTGCGATCGAGGACAGCAATCTGACGGTTCAGATCGCCGCCTTGCGTCGCGTCTTTGCGGACGCCGCCGGAGGCGCCGGATGGATCGAGACATTGCCGCGTCGCGGCTATCGCTATGTCGGACCCTTACCCGCAGCGGCCGGCGCGCTCGGCGACGCGGATAGACCGGCGCTGGCTTCGCCCGGGGCCTCTGTGGCGGCGCTGCCTTTTTCAAATTTGAGCGGCGATCCCGATCAGGACTATTTCGTCGATGGCATGGTCGAGGACATCATCGCGGGCTTGTCGCGCATCAAATGGTTGTCGGTGGCCGCGCACAACTCTGGCCGTCTCTACGAGGGGCGAGCTTTGGATTTGAAGCGTGTTGGGCGCGAGCTCGGCGTGCGTTATCTGCTGCGCGGCAGCCTGCGGAAGGACAACAGTCGCATCCGCGTCTCCGCGCGGATGATAGAGGCCGAGACCGGAGACCATCTATGGGCCGAACGTTATGATCGCCCGCTCGAGGATATTTTCGCGCTTCAAGACGAAATCGCCCTGTCGGTTGTCGGCGCCATCGAGCCAAGTTTGCGGAAGGCCGAGGTCGAGCGGGTCAAACGAAAGCGGCCGGACAACCTCGATGCCTATGATCTCGTGCTTCGCGCTCAGCCCGAAGTCTATTCGGGAATGCCGGAGGGCGCGACCCAAGCGCTAATCCTCCTCGAAAGCGCCTTGGCGCTCGAGCCCGGACTATGCGTTGGCGCACGCTTTCGCAGCGATGTGCCATCACAATCTGTTCCTGCGCGCTGGACTGCGCGAGGACAATCGAGAAGCCTCGATCCGCCATGCTCGCTCCGCGATCGCGCACGGCCAGGACGACGCCCTTGCGCTCACGTTCGCCGGATTTTCCATCGGCATGGACGGGCACGATCACGCCGCCGCCTTCGCGGCGTTCGAGGCCGCGCTCGCCGTCAGTCCCTCGTCAGCCCTTACCTACATTCTTGGCGCTGTCATTCTCGGTTGGGCCGGAGAGGCCGAACGGGCAATTGTTTGGAGTGAACGAGCCATGCGGCTAAGTCCCTTCGATCCGTGGGCCTTCGCCGCCTACCACGCGCTGATGCTTGGTCATTTCCACCAGGGCCGATATGAGGAAGCCGCCGGCGCCGCCTATAAGGCCGTCCAGTCAAATCCTGGGCACAGCATTTCCCACATGTTGCTGGCGGCGCCGCTAGCGAAGCTCGGACGGCTTGAAGACGCCAGAGCGGCGGCGGGGCGCGTATTGGAGTTGCAGCCTGCGTTTCGATACAGCCGGCAATTTTCGGGCGTCGCCTGCCTGACCGCGCTCGCCAACAGTTTGGGTGAGGCGCTCAGCCTCACCGGATTGCCGGAATGATATCCTGGCTTCGGTCCGCAGTTGCGGGCTGACAATGGATTTCGATTGTGTGCTGGACAGCCGCTGCAGGCGACTTATGTTAACGCTGCGATCGGCAAAGCAGCTCAATCGGATCGCATCAGTCTTCGTCGCAAAAAGACGTTTGGGGAAGACGCGATTGCCGCGTCTTTATCGGCCGAATAGCCCGTAACCGCGCTTCGCCCATCCCAGGCGGATCATCCTATTCGATGCGTGCGGCGCATTGTTTCCACGTAAACAAGGGAGAGAGACATGGTTCAAGTCACGCTCGTGGACCAAACTCACAGCATAGACCCCTCGCTGCTTCACCACGCCGCGATTGCGCTAAACACTCAAGCCACCAAGGATCTTCCCTCCTGCTGGGCCGGAATTTCTGCAAATGTCAGCTACGCGCCCTCCATCGCCTCGGTTCCTCACGGAGCCTGGCCGGTATTCCTTGTTAGGAAACTTCCGCCAGGGGAGGGTGGATTTCACCTCGACAAAGCCAATCAGCCGTATGCGAAAGTCATCGCAGCCAAAGACGATGACAGCTGGACCGTCGACGCAAGTCACGAAATTATGGAAATGCTTGTTGATCCCTTCGGCAATCGGATGCATGCGTCACAAGCCATCAGCATTTCCGGAAATGACGTAGTTGATAGCCAGGGGACTTTTAACTATTTGGTGGAGGCGTGCGACCCCTGTGAGGCAAATAAATTTGCATATGAGATAACGGGAATAGCTGTCTCAGATTTCATAACGCCGCATTTTTATGACGCCTCCGTGACTCCCGGTACGCAATATAGCTTTAAGGGAAACATCAAGCGGCCAAGGCAACTTCTGCCAGGAGGATATATTTCCTACATACAAGAAGACGGACAATGGAATCAAATTCTTTGGGTAGACCCTGATAAGCCGCCGCAATACCATGACGCACAGATCGCAGAAGGCAGTCGTTCGATGAGACTGGATATCCATCATGCGATGGGAGCTAAGCTCGACGAAGCGAAGCATCAGCAACGACGCCAACCAGGCGGACTGCCGAAATCTGTCGCCGCCAATGTTTCGGCTTATCGAACTCATCGACATCATGCTGAAGCGCGCGAAAAGTTCCTGCGAGAATGGTATAAGGTTTGAGAAATAGAAAACAGTAGAGATAGGCCGCCATTTGTTGCGTCTTTGGTGACCAACGAACCTGTGGGCCTCACGAGTTTGAGGTCCACGACGTAGAGGCTGACAACTTCACCGCCGCGTTCTGTTCAAACGACCAAAGCAGCTGGCGCACCGCTTGGCCCCCAAACTCGTCATGGCCGGGCTTGTCCCGGCCATCCACGCTGTGACGTGGCGCGTCGGTATCAGAACTCGAACGCTATCGTTTGCAGCCGCCTCTACTACTTTTTGAAAGCTGCGATGCTCACGCCGACGCGGGATGGATGGCCGGGAGCGGCTACCCCCACCCCGGCCCTTCCCCACAAGGGAGGAGGGAGTTCGCGGCGCCAGCGGCTTTCCAATCATCCGCGCAACCGGATTGTCCTAAATTAGCGCTTATGGGGACAAGCTCGGACATGATGCAAACGACGCCTTCTCAACATCAAATCTAGTTTCGTCGGCCTGTCCGAGCGCATGTGCGCTTTCGTGGGGATGACAACGAAGCTTTCAACTCGAAACCGCACCAATGCAGTGCATTTGTGTGCTAGACAAACGTTGGGCGAGAGTTACTTTATCTTGCGCATCCATAAGCAAGCCAATCGGATCGCATCGCGCATTAATAGCGCTTTCGAATGACGGAGGGAAGCATGTCCGTCCTTTCCCGCGACGGCGCCGAGCGCGCGACGTTTCTGCTTCTGAGAAGCGCGCCGCCCTCGCGCCCCGCCCCAAAAAATAAGCTGCGACGACAGACGCGCGCGCGGCTTCGGTCGAGGTGACCCCGATGTTCAACAGCACCATTCTCGATGTCGCGGTTGGAGTCGATCTTCTGCTTTTTGGCTGTCAGCTTGTTCACGAGCGCCGCGGTCGAAGCGATCAACTCGATCTTCAAGCTGCGTGCGCGCAGCTTGCTCTCGGGCATCAAACAACTCGTAAACGATCCCGATTTCACCGGCCTCGCCAAGACGCTCTACCGGCACGCTTCTATCAATCCGCTCGGCCCCGGGGGCAATGAGCCCGTCAAATCCTTCCCGGCGTATGTCGAGGGAATGCAATTCGCCGGCGCGCTGCTCGACATCACCGGCCTTTCGGCGGCGAGCGCTACGCAAGCCGCCCAAGCGCCCGGGCAACAAGCTCTCATAGCCCTCAGGGCGCATATGACGGTGGACGACCCGCAGCTCAAGCAGCTGATGGAAGGGATCATCAATCGCAACTCCGGCGACATCCAGAAAATCAAGACTGAGCTCGCGAACTGGTTCGATGGCGGCATGGATCGTTTGAGCGGCGCCTTCAAACGTTGGACGCAGCTCGCCACTTTCGTCATTGCCTTGCTCATCGCGGCCCTCATCAACCTGGATTCCGTTCGACTGGCGATGCGGCTTTGGGAACAGCCGACGCTCGCAAACAGCCTGAAGACGTTATCCCCGCCGCCGGCGGCCGGCGCGGACCTGAAAGCTCAGGAAGATGCCGCCAACGTTGTCCTGACGACCATGCTGGAAGCCAACTTGCCGGTCGGTTCGGGCCCCCGGACACTTTATGCAGGTGAGGGACAGCCCTGACCCCAATCACTGGATCAAGCTCTGGCAGTCTCGCCTGTTCTTTGCATCGCTGTTTGGCTGGATCATTACGGCCATCGCCGCGCTGTTCGGCGCCCCGTTCTGGTTCGACACCCTTCAGTCGGTCATACGGCTCAAAGGGTCCGGTCCCAGTCCGCAGGAGAAAAAGAAGAACCAGGCCGCGTCGAGTTGATCGGTCGCGGCTGCAGGCTGGCAATCATCGGCCGACGAACTGATCGTCAATCCGACATGCGGAGAAAACGCTCTTGATTGATGATCCAAGCTTAAAGATGAAATCTCTCGGAATGATCGAAACTTCGAGTTCATTTGCGACGGATCTCGACGTCCTTGAGTTATATCAAAGCTTTTCGTCAGAAATTCTTAGGCTTTCATTGCTGGGCATCACGGCCATTGCAGCAATTGTATTGTTTTTGCTGAAAGAAAAAATCGAAAAAGACATCTTCGACGACACATCTCGTATCCTGATTGTGATCTCGATGGCGGCGTTCGGAATGGCCGCTGCAGCAGCGCTAATTTACAGATATGTGTCTTCGGACAGCATTGCTTGGCAATTGGTTTTACTCAGAGCAGAGCAACGAAAAGCGGATGGTGACGATAAAAGAGTCAAAAAAGCAGCAGGAAGGGGAGAAGTGAGATGTTTGAATATTCCAAATCCGCGCTGTGGGCCGGAGTTATATTTATTGCTTTGGGGGCCTTATTTCTAGCGGCGGCCATGTCGTGGGCGATTGTGTAGTTTCAAACGGGCTGTATTCCGCACGTGACCGTGGAGGAATGACGTCCGTCGATCGCTCCCAAGGACCCCGCGGAACGAACTCGCGTCTCAAGGCGTAGGCGCGTAGCGCGTGAAGACGTAATCGCGATCCTTGGCAGGCTGGTGGCAGGCGAAGCAGGTTTCGTGCAGCGCCTGGTTGCCCGGTTTGCCGTTGGTGAAGTCGGCGTATCCCCATCCGCCGGACGCGGCGTACTTTTTCGCGTCCTTGACCATGAATTGGACGTTCTTCGCCGACCCGGCATAGGAGGATTCCAGGCCGGCGCCAGGAAAACCGCTGGCTAGCACCTTATTGTCGGCTTCGGACGACACTTCGTTCCAATGCAGCGCGGCAATGACGGCGCCGTCCGGGAACGGCCGCGTCCCATCGCGAAAGGCCGCGATGGCGATGTCGTTGCCCAATTGAACGCGCAGCTGCTTCAACCCTCCCGTTCCCGTCAGTTGTTTGACAGCGATCAGGCGCCAGTCACGATAGCCCTCAGGCAATCTGATCCCGTAGATCGGCGAAGCTTCACCGTCGGATTGTTCAGATAAAGCAGCTGTGGCGAGGACGCCGGCGATCGCGCCCATTCCAAACAGCGCAAAAACAATCCGTTTCATGGGTGGTCCTCTTCAAGCACTGCGGCGACTATTCCAGACAGACCTATGAACTAGAAACTTCGGCAATCAGATCGAAGCGGACTTGTAGCCGCGATCTCAAGATCGCGGCCCCTCCGTGATCGGCGCTTCCCAGGTAAGGCGCGATCTCACGACCTCCGCGATCTGGAGATCGCGGCTACAGACGCCGGCTGCCGCCGCATGGATTGCCACCTCGCTTCGCTCCTCGCTATGACGGCGCCGAGGCGGCGACTGTAAAAACTCCCCGGCGAAGTTCGTCGTCGCCTCACCCCGCCTCCAACAGCTTCACCGCCGCGTCCCTCTCAAACAACCAAAGCAGCAACCGCAGCGCCCGGTTCTCTTCGCCCTTCAACCGATCGTCGCGCGCGACGATCGCCTCGGCGGCGGCCCGAGCCGCGCGCAGCAGTTGGCCATGCACCTCGATTCGCGCCAGCCGAAAGCCCGGCAGTCCCGACTGCCGCGCGCCCAGCACATCGCCTTCGCCGCGCAGGCGAAGGTCCTCCTCGGCGATGCGGAACCCGTCCTCGGTCTCGCGCAAGATCTCCAGCCGCGCCCGCGCCGACTCTCCAAGCGGCCCCTTATACAGCAGCAAACAAGTCGAATGCCCCGCCCCGCGCCCGACCCGTCCGCGCAGCTGATGCACCTGCGCAAGCCCGAACCGCTCGGCGTGCTCGATCACCATGATCGTCGCCTCGGGCACGTCGACGCCGACCTCGATCACCGTCGTCGCCACCAGCACCTGCGTCTCGCCACGCTGAAACCGCTCCATCGCCGCGTCCTTCTCCGCGCCTTTCATGCGCCCGTGCACGAGGCCCACGGCCGTTCCGAAATAGGCGCGCAGCGCCTCCGCCCGCGCCTCCGCGGCGGCGAGGTCGACCTCCTCGCTCTCCTCGACCAGCGGGCAGACCCAGTAGGCGCGGGCCCCCGTCGCCACCGCCCGGCCGATGCCGCCGATGACGTCTTCGAGCCGCTCGATCGGGATTGCGCGGGTGTCGATCGGCGCGCGTCCCGGCGGCTTCTCGTCGAGCGCGGAGACGTCCATGTCGCCGAAATAGGTGAGCACCAGCGTGCGCGGGATCGGCGTCGCGGTCATCACGCAACAGATCGGCGGCCTCGCCCTTGCCTGCGAGCGACAGCCGCTGGCGCACGCCGAAGCGGTGCTGCTCGTCGACGACGGCGAGGCCGAGATCGCGGAACACGATCGCCTCCTGAAACAGCGCATGCGTGCCGACGGCGATGTCGATGTCGCCGTCGGCCAGCCGGCCGAGTTTTTCGCGCCGCTGTGCGGCGCGTGTCGCGACCGGTGAGCAATTCGAGACGAAGCCCGGCGGCCGCGGCGAGCGGCGTCATGCGCTCGAAATGCTGGCGGGCGAGAATTTCCGTCGGCGCCATCAGCGCGGCCTGCCGACCCGCCTCGACCGCGTCCGCGCACGCCATCAACGCAACGATCGTCTTGCCTGAACCGACGTCGCCTTGCAGCAACCGGATCATGCGGTTCGGCGCGGCGAGATCGGCGCGGATTTCCGCGATTGCTCGCACCTGCGCGCCGGTCAGTTGATAGGGCAGGGCGGCGAGCAGCTTTTCCGCGAGCTTGCCTTGGCTCACTTGCGCGCGGCCCGGCAGCACGCGCATGCGCGCGCGCACCATCAACAGCGCGATCTGTCCGGCGAGCAACTCGTCATAGGCGAGCCGCCGCCAGGGCGCGCTGGTCGGCTCGATATCGCCGGGGTCTTGCGGTTCGTGCAGCCGGCGCAAGGCCTCGGCGAAGCCGATACTTTCGAAGCCGCGCGAGGTCGCGGCGTCGATCCACTCCGGCAGCGCTGGTACGCGCGGCAGAGCGGCGAGCGCCGCCTTCTGCACGGTGCGAGGATAGAGGCCTTCGGTCAGGCTGTAGACCGGCTCGATCGGCGCCATGCGCTCGATCTCTTTGTCGTCCATCACCTTGTCGGGATGAACCATCTGCAGATGGCCGTCCCACAATTCGAGCTTGCCGGAGATCCAGCGCATCGCGCCGAGCGGCAGCTTCTGCCGAACCCACTCGAAGTTGGCGAGAAAGAACACCAGCTCGATGTCGCCAGTTTCGTCTTCAACCAGCACCCGGAACGGCCCCTTGCGGTTCTGCGCCGGCGGACGGTGCTCGGTCACGCGCACATGCAGGGTAGCGATCGCGTCGCGCTTCGCCTCGCGGATTTTCGGCCGCGCTCGACGATCGAGCGCGCTAGTTGGCAGATGGAATAGCAAGTCGAGGACGCGGGCGTCCGTGCGGCCGAGCAGGCGATCGAACAGCTTGCCGCTTTTCGGCCCGACGCCGGGCAGCGCGCTCAGGGGGGCGAACAGGGGGTCAAGGAGTGCCGGCCGCATGGGCGACTTGGTAACACGGTCAGCGTCGGCGCGGGAACCGCGCCGCAGTAGCCGCGATCTCCAGATCGCGGTCGCCGTGAGATCGCATCCCCGTCGACTAAAGAGCCGATCGCGGGAGGACCGCGGTCTCTAGACCCATAGCATGCACACATCTGGCGGACGCGAGTGAAACACAACGGCTGCGGACTCCCTCTCCCCGCGTGTCGTACGACGCAGCGTGCCCATCCACGCAATAGCGGGGAGAGGGTTTGGGGTGAGGGGCGAGCCGCTTGGACGCACGTTTCCAACCACAGCGCACTGCGTGAAGCTAAAAGGACTGAGGCAAACGCTCGCTTATTTTGTGCAGGCAAATTTGGCCGGGCGTAAAAAAGCGCACGTTCAAGCGGCTCGCCCCTCACCCAAGCCTCTCCCCGCTGCTTACCGGATGCGGAGCGCTACGTCGTGGGGACGCGGGGAGAGGGGTCCCCAGCCGTTGCGCTACGCAGTGCGCCGGCCAGATGTGTGCATCCCCCAGGTCTGGAGACCGCGGCTACAGGCCGGCGCGCGGGACGCGCGCGGTCCCAGGGGTGCGCTCAATCGTAGTACGGCGGCGCGAACCCGCCCTTCTCAAGCACCGGCCCATTCACGCCGCGATCGAGATGCAGCTCCGACCCCGCGCCCAGGTTCTTATCAAACAACTGCCCATAGCTTCCGACCAGCCCAACAAGCTTCTTCTGCCAGCCTTTTTGCAAGCCCAGCGCCGGCGCATCGACCGGCATCGACTTCAAACCCGCCCCGCGCCCAATCGCTGGTTGGCGCGTCGGCGCGGATCAGCGTGTCGATCGACCAGGCGACGATCGCCGCCCATTGACCGTCCTCGAAGCTGGTCGAGGCGAGGATCGGATAGGCGGCCAGCGCCTCCGGCAGATAGCGATGTTGCATCAGCCCAAGTTTGTCGGCATGCGCGGTGTCGGCGAGCGTCGTCGTCTCGCCGGCGAGCCCATGGCAGTAGCGCACCGCATAGGCGTCGTTCATCTCGACGTCCTCCTGGAAGCCCATGCGCTGGAACGCCAGTTTCTGCGCGTCGAACCAGGCTTGCAGATGGTACTGCGAATGGCCGTCGCTCAGCGAGAAGCAGATCGGCTTGTCCGCCAGCTCCTGCAAATGTTGATAAGGCGCATCGTCGTGGACAATCACCGACGTCGTTTCAATAAACACCGCCGGGCCCGGAATGATCTGGCCGGCGAGGCCGTTGTCAACCATCTCGCGGCCGGTGAGGAACATCACGTCCTCGTGGCCCGTCCGCGCCGCCGCGAAGGCCTTCTCTGAAATCATAGTTGGTGAACTCCAACCGGCCATCCGATCCCAGCACGACCGAGGCGATGGCGCGGCACAAATCCAGCTCCAGCCCGTGCGCCTTGCCGTCCGGCTCGATCTGCACAAGGCCGGGCCGCGCGACGCCGCCGCAGCGCACGACGCCGGCGGCTTTGATGCGATCGAGGATGGGGCCGGCAAAAGCCGGCGCGGTGGCGAGCGAAAGGCTGGCGCAGGTCAACAACGCGGCAAGGACACGCATCGGCGATCTCACATCGATGAGGTTGATAACGAAAGCCCGGCGCCATAGCGCCGGGCGGTCTCTTTGCACAAGCCGCGGAGCGCGGCGTGTTTGATCAGTTATAGGCCGGCAGCGTCGAGGGCAGCGTGTTGAACCCCGGCGGGATCGGGTTGGGCATGTTTGCGTCGGTCGGCGTCACGCCGATCGTCGAACAGCCGGCGCCGCCGTAATGCGGGAAGCTGAGCAGAACCCGGTTCGGGATGGTCGCGTAGCTCGCCGGCAGCGGCGCGACGCCGCCGCGCAGACGCCTCGGGCTGAAGCCCGAGAGCAGGCTGTCGGTGATGTCCGTGTTCTGATCGCGCGGTCCGAGGTGGGTTTGCTGGAAACCCGCCGGACCGTAGGTCGTGGCGAACTGGTTGAAGGCGGCCGTGTTGCCCGCCTGCAGGGCCGCCATTTCGTCCGGCAGGCTCGACAGCGCCGGCGTGCCGAAGATCGCGCTGATCGTCTCGATCACCGCATTGTGGTCACCCTCGGCGTGCGACACCGCGCCGGCGCGGGCGAACGGCGAGATCAGGATCAGCGGGATGCGAATGCCGCGCGCCAGCGGCAGGTTGTCCGGCCCGTAGGAGAGGATCTGCGGCGGCACGTGGTCCCACAGACCGTCCGATTCATCATAGGTGATGATGATCGCGCTCTGGCTCCAAATCTCCGGGTTCGCGGCAACCGCGTTGATGACGCGCGCGGCCATGGTTTCGGTGATTTGATGGTCGGAGTAGCTCGGGTGATCGTCATCGCCGGACTTGGAGGCGTTGATCGTCGCGATTTCCCCCTGCGTGAGGCCGGCGGTGTCGGGATATTTCGAGTTCTGAATCGGCGGCGTCAAACCCTGGATGTTGTAGTAGCCGCCGCGGATGTAGATCACGCCGCCATTCGGCGGCAGATTGTTGGCGGCGATGTCGCCGAAGAAATTATGCTCGCCCTGAATGTTCGGCCACTCGTTGCGCGTTGTTGGCGAGGTAGCCGAAATATTGCACGCCGTTGTGGTGCGACACATAGTTGGTGTGCGTTCCCGGCGTGGCGAAGGACGGCTCGTTGGTCTCCTGATCGTTGTAGCCGTTCTGATACCACCGCCAGCTGACGGCCGCGGGGCTGTTGGCGGCGATGTAGGGGATATCGTTTTGAATGTCGGCCTGGTCGGCGGCCGCAGCGCGATCTCCCGCCATCAGCGTCTCGATGTTGGCGCCGGCGAGCGTCAGCGGGACGGTGGCGAAGGTGAGATTTTCGTTGCTGTTGGAAGGCGACCAGTTTTCCTTCGGCGCCGTCGGCGCGCGGTGGCCGGTCGAGGTGTCGAACGCCGAGCCCCAATAGGGTTGCGGATCGTTGACCACCGGCACGCCCGCCGGCGTCGCAGTGCCGGTATAGGTCGTGCCGTTGATCGTGCCGCTGATCGGCTCGTTGGGCGTCGCGGTCGGGCCGTGCTTGACCCACTGCGTCTCGCCGGACTGGCCAGCAATCATCGCGATCGCGTTGGGCGAGGAGGGCGTGTCCTCGGTGGCGAAGATGTTGTCGAAGATTGTGAAGCGGTTGGCGTATTGCCAGAAGAACGGGATCGTGTCGCAATCGATGTGCGACATGACGAGGGATGCAAACTGCTTGCCTTGCGCCTGCGCCGCAGCGCTTGAGGCGGGAGAGGTTGCGCGGGCGGAGTACTCGTCCTGGCTGAAGCGGTCCATATGGGCCAGCCCCTGCCCAACGTCGAGCTTCTTGGCGAGGCCGCCGTGCGAATGATCGAGGCTGTCCTGGAAACTCGCGTTCTGCTGCGGCCCGATCTTGAACGGCTGAACCGTGACGGTGTTTCCGTTCACGTCGTTGTAGACCTGGTTGAAGCCGGGGGTTTGCGCGGCGGACCGCGGGTTCTGCCCGTCGGAGTAGATGCCGTTCACGCCGGGAAACGTGCCGTATTCATGATCGAACGAGTTGTTCTCGTTGAAGATCACAAACACATATTTGACCTTGTTGCGGATCAACCGAATCATCTCGTTGTTGGAGACGACGGGATCGAGCGTCATGTTCAGCGCATAGGGCGACACGGTCGAATTGAGGTTCGGCTGCACGGTCACCGAGGGCGTCGTATTCGCCAGCGCCGCGGCCATCAAAGTCGGTTGCAGAAGCCCCGCCATCGCCAAGGCCGCCGAGCCGCGTTTCACGAATCTCTTCAAGATGAACTCCCCTTTGGTGGTTCCCCCGTTCGACCTAATCGACTTAAGATAAAAGAATGACGACGGCCAAACGACGTTTCTATGACATGTGCCGTAAGGAATGTCACGAGGCCGACGTAAAGCGAGTCGCGTTAAAACGCCCGCGATCGCCGGGCTGAGCCGAGGCGCAAAGTTGTGCGCCCATCGCGAGGCAAAACAGGGGCGAGTCGCACGCGCGCGGGCTTCGTGATATTCGTAGCGAAGGCCGGCCGCTGATCGGTTTGGGCCGCTGATCGGTTTGCAAGACGCCCTGGGCATGAGCGATTTCTTCCTGAGCTATTCGCACGAGGACGTGAAGATCGCGTCCTTGCTGGCGAATTTGCTCGAGGCCAACGGGGTCGCCGTCTGGTGGGATCGCAGCCTGATCCCCGGCGACCGGTTCAATGCGGTGATCGACGCGGAGCTTGAAAAGGCCAAGGCGGTGATCGTGCTCTGGTCGCGGAAGTCCGTGGCTTCCGACTGGGTGCAGGGCGAGGCGACGACGGCGCGGGAAGCCAATAAGCTGGTTCCGATCAAGATCGAAGACTGCCGCGTGCCGATCCCGTTCCGCGCCTTTCACACCCCGGAGGTTTTCAAGGGCAAGGCGGAGCTCGATGCGCTGGCGAAACTCCTGTCAGAGAAGTTCGCCACCCGGGCGCCCGAAGGCGGCGCGCCTCCGGCCCGGCCGGCCGTGTCGATCAGCAGCGTGTCGGCGAATTCGTTCCTCGGTTCGCTGCGGTCGCAATGGTCGAACTACAGCGAGGAAGCGCGCCGCTATCAGAAATTGACTTTCCGCGAGCGGTTGACGCCAGCCAATGCTTTGGAGTTCTGGCGCGAGATTTTCAAGAAATCGCCGATGATTGTCGTCGCCTTCGTGGTCATCGTTGGAGGAATGGCGATCGCGGAGGCGCAAAATTCTCCCGAGGATCAGAAGAATATTTCGATCGGGATGTTGATGATCTGCGGCGGCTACCTGATTTACGCCTGGTACAAGCGCCGCCGGCGTAGTTGACGGCGGAACCAAACAAAAGGCCCGCCGGTTGATTGAGGTCCTGTCCCCGGGAGTTGGCGAGATGCGCGTAAAGCCCTTCGGTCTCACGATTGTCGCATCAGCGCTGCTGGCGCTGGCGACGCCCGCTTGCGCGAGCAATCAAACCTACCCGCATAAGGCGCGGGTGCATCGACATACGGCGCCGCAACCCGACGCCGGCGCCTGGGGCGCCGCAAGCGCATCGTCCCGCAGCGGCCAGGACGATTGCCCGAACGGCGACTGCCGCGGCCTGAACAGTCCCGGCAACATGGGCGGAGCGCACGGCGACTTCTGAGCTTATTATCCCCGGCGTCGTTGTCATTACCTCCGCCGCCAGTTACTATCGCGGGATGAACATGCGTCATCCGGCCAACGCTGATCCCTCGCTGCCGATCCCGTCCGCCTGAGATGCGGACCGCCCTCGCTCTCGCGCTGACCTTTGCGCTGGCCGCCTGCGCATCGCGGCCTGAGGGCAACCTCATCGCCATGGAGGCGCATGTCGCCGGCGCGTCCACAGTGGACATGCTGGTCGCCACCACGCGCGCGCCCGGTGGAGGCGCCTCCTGGCGTGATGTTCGGCGGCGAGCGCGGGCAGGGGCCTGCGCTTCGCCGACATCGCGGTGTCGATCCCGCCCGACAGCGTCCGCAAGGTCGGCGACGTGCAATGGCCGCAGCAACTCCCCGGCGATCCCGCGCGCGACTTCGTGACCTTGCGCGCCGACCGCATGGAGCTCGCGGAAGCCAAGACCGCGTTCGATCGGCGCATCGCCGCCAATCCCGGCCACCACGCGCTGGTGTTCGTGCACGGCTACAACACCCGCTTCGAGGAGGCGGTCTATCGCTTCGCGCAGGTCGCCCATGATTCCGGGGCGGACATCGTGCCGGTGCTGTTCACCTGGCCATCGCGCGGCCGGGCGCTCGAATATCTGTACGATCGCGAAAGCGCCAACTACTCTCGCGACGGGCTCGAAGCCGTCTTGCAGGCGCTGGCCGACGATCCCAAGGTCAGCGAAGTTTCGATCCTCGCCCATTCCCTAGGCAACTACGTCGCTGTCGAAGCGCTGCGGCAGATGGCGATCCGCGACCGCGGCCTGCCGGCGAAGTTCAAGAACATCATGCTGGCTTCGCCCGATATCGACGTCGACGTGTTCCGCCGCCAGATCGCCGAGATCGAGAACGGCCACGCCGCGCCGCCGATCACGCTGTTCGTCGCGCAGGACGACAAGGCGCTGGGTCTGTCAAAGCTGATCGCGGGTGACGAGCCGCGGCTCGGCGCGGTCGATCCTAGCCAGGAGCCCTATCGCGGCGTGCTCGCCGAGGCGCATGTCAATGTCGTCGATCTGACCGCGGTGGCGACCGACGATCCCGCCCGTCACGGAAAATTCGCCAGCGCCGACGTGGTGCACGCTATCGGCGTCCGGCTCGCCAGCGGCCAGACGCTCAGCGACGCGAAATCGAACCTGGGCGAGACGGTTGGCGCGATGGCGCTCAACGCCACCCACGCCGTCGGCGCGGTGGCCGCGGGCGTGGTGACCGCGCCGTTCGACGGCAAGGGCGCGGCTGTCGAACGACACACGCGTCGCGGCCAGCCCTAGCGGAGCGTCGGCGTCCACGCCGACGACATTTTCCGCCCAACGTCGGCGTGGACGCCGACGCTCCAGCGGCCTAATTCGGCCAGCAGGCCCGCGCATGCCGCCCGAGGTGATAACCCGGCGGGCAAACCGGGATGTCTATTTCGCCCGCATCGACATCGTAATTGTCGTAACCATAGCGACCAGGACCGTTCGCGTAACCGGTGGGGCCGTAGGGGTCGGGTTGGGCGTAACCGCCATGCCACCCGGGGGCGTAGGGATCGCCATGCCAAGCCTGCGCAAAGGCGGGGGCGGTGATGAGGGCGACCGATGCGGCGGCGATCGCCGCGAATGCGCGTAGTGAGTTCATCGGGGTTTCCTCTAAAGGTCGCTGATGAGTGTTAGAACTACGCGCGCACGCGCGGCATGTTCCAGCCGATCTCGCAATTTGCCTTTGAAATAAAGCCTCGGTTCATTACTTTTAATTCACTTTCCGAAACTTCGGGAATCGCTTTCCGTATTTTGTGGAGACACTGCCATACCGGCAGTATCGCCGAGGAAACCCCATGAACAATTTAGTGCATCGACTGCGCGTGCTGGCGCTTGCGACCGCCTTGGCGGGAGGCGTTGCGTCCGTCGCTTACGCGGTCGACCCGATGGTCGGCGGCGCGCCGATGATGGCGAGCAAGACGATCGTCGAAAACGCCTCTCAGGCCAAAAACCTCACCACGCTGGTGTCGGCGGTGAAGGCGGCCGGTCTCGTGGATACTCTGTCGGGCGCAGGCCCGTTCACGGTGTTCGCGCCGACCAACGAAGCCTTCGCAAAGTTGCCCAAAGCCGCCGTTGAGAAGCTCATGCAGCCCGACATGAAGGCGGATCTGGCGAAGGTGCTGACCTATCACGTCGTCGCCGGCAAGATCGACGCCGCAGAGCTTGCCAAAGGCATCAAGGCCGGCGGCGGCAGCTACAACATGAAGACGGTCGAGGGCGAACCGCTGACCGCGCGGATGGAAGGTGACAAGATCGAGCTGATCGACGCCAAGGGCGGCGGCGCGATGGTGGAGATCGCCGACGTCTATCAGTCCAATGGGGTCGTGCACGTCATCGACTCGGTCTTGATGCCGAAGTAGGGCGCACCATCAGTCAATATATCGCCGACGCGCCCGTGCGAATTCAGGCGGGCGCGTTGGCGGATAGAAACGACCGAGACGTACGGTTTGAGATATGGCGATCGAAACCGCAACGCCCCGCTATACATGCTTCTTTTGCATACTTGCCACGGTTTGCCACGTGCGTTGATGATGTTGTGTATCCGAGCCATCGGTGAAATGCGGCTCGGTAAAATCAAGTTCTTTCGCCCACGTCCTAATCCAGTCTCGATGTAAGAAAGTATCCAGATGAGCTAGGTCGAGCCCTTTTTCAAATCTTTCAGCCCGCATTTTAAAAATACGTTTGTAATGGTTTTGATCTTCAATTTCCATGAACGAGAATACGTGCCTTCCCCCAGGGCGCAATGTGCGACTGATTTCGCTCATATAGACAAAGCACTCTTCGGGAAAGATATGTGTAAATACGCTCCAATGATAGATCATATCAAGGGATGCATCCGGCGCTAGAATGGTCAAGCGTTTGTTGACGGCAGCGCGCAGGCGTCGGCAAGTCATGTTGAAGTAATCGACCATTAGAGCATTGATATCCGTACCCGCGAAATCCCCCCGCCACCCCGCCCGTTCGAGCGCCTGCGCCGTGCGGCCGGAGCCGCAGCCGAGATCGTAGACCCGCATTCCCTCGGATAAGCCGTGATGACGAAGAACTTCGACTTGGATATCGCCGGTGTTTACGAAATCCTCCATTGACGAAGATCCGACCGCGCGCGCCATCGCGAGTTCCAATGGCGACTCGCGGAGAAGTCCCTCGATGAGGGCGTCGTAACTGTCGAGGGAATGCGAAAGTAATGTCTTCATCGCGGCCCCCGATACAAGCACACACGGGCGGCCAATTGGCGATTTCGCTTGCATTATGGCCTTGGCGGTACGTTGAACCGAGGAAAATCTGAACAGGTTCGATTGAGAACTTCGCCTAATCTAAGCCGTCATTGTCTGCGGCCGCAGCAATACTGTCAACGCCGTCAGCCATGACGTCAGGTTGACGAAGGCGGCGCTGGAAGGAGATGCAGACGTGAGCGCTGAAAATCCGCATTGGGGCGAGACCCTCGACGAGTTTCTTGCCCAAGAAGGCATTCGCGAGACAGCGTGCACGGAAGCGTTGGTCCGCGTCGTCGCGTGGTCCTTAGCGCAGGAGACGAAGCGTCAGGGCCTGACGAAGGCGGCGCCGGCCGAGCGAATGGAAACCCGCGCGGAGGCGAAGCGCTCTACAAGGCGATAAGGCAACGTGACGATCGAAAGCCTCGCGCGCGCGGCGGCGGTCATGGGGCGGCAATTGCGGGTGGAGTTGGTGTGAGGGTGACGCAAAGGGAGCGAGCGGTATTCGCCAAGCTTATGTCTAACTGCGCAATCGGTATGTCCCCGTAAATCGTAAATCCCAGTATTCATGTCCCCCGTAATTCGCCAGGTTCAGCCAGGTTCAGAGAGGACATCTAGAGATGGCTTATATCATTCGGGATAATTTCGAGGATAAATTTGCCAATACTGAGGTCCATTTCGAGGGGAGTCGTGACGCGCTAAACCTGTTTTTCAAGACAACAAAGGCGTATCCAGGGACAATTATAAAGGCGTCGTGGTTTTCCGGCACCGTGATCCCGCCGGAGGTTATACCAAAGCAAGTTCGGGTCACCAAAGGCAAAGACATTTTCGATTGGCTCACGGTTCGCGGTGGCGGAACTTTGGTCAGCTCAGGCTTCAAAGCTGCTGTCATCGAGATCGAGCCTAAGCAGAACCAGTTTATCCCCGTAACCGTGATCGATACGAATGGGGCTGCGCGCCCGGAAGAGTATTTCATTTTTAATGTTGTTGGTCAAATCGACTCTATCGTTGATAGTCAAAGTAACTTTAATGCTAGTGGTCGAGGTACAATACAAGAATGGAACTATTCGCGCAAAGTCGGGCCGTGGAAATGCGCTCTCGATTCTTCCTTGATCAACGGGCGAGCTTGCTGGATCGAGCGCCATTTTCGGGCTCATTGGTTTGTGTCCGACCGCCTCGCGGCCCTGCTTGAGCGGCGAGGTCTTTGCGGGTTTTCGTTAGATCAACACTGCGACGAAATTAGCGTCTGAGTCGAGTATGTAGCCGCACTTGTGGGGGCTTAAATCAAAATGAATATCATTTACAATTCGCAGACCAAACGCGCGGTCGATACTGACAGTGGGATGGCGGTCGAGTTTGTCGCATTTAGCCTGTACGCGAGAGAACGCGATTTGTCGCTTCGATTAATGTGGAAGGGTGAAACTGTCCCCCTTCACGCGACCTGGGACGACGATTACGCGAGACTTAAGAAAGAAAACCCCAATTTGGGACCGGGGGAATTGTATCTAGCATTGTTGGATGCTGGAATAAAAATCATCTACGTAAGCAGTGACCGAATATCGGGCCGGCGCGATTTTGTTCCAGATGAAAACGGAGCCGTTTTAGTCCGGTTGGTCCAGCGCGTTGTTGCTGAAGAGATGCCTTACGCAAAAATCGTAAAGGTACACTTTTTAGTCAGTCCATCCTTGAGTCTCACAGGCAAGTGGAGCGTCGGCTGATGGCCCTTAATCCGTTAATAACCGACGATCCCTTGTTGGATCCGCTGATAGCGCAGTCCAAGACAACTGGACATTACGGAATTACGGGGACATGATACCCATTGCGTAATTCGACCTCGTGCATCGCCAAAATGTTTCTCCAGGCGACGGAATCGAGATAGAATGTCGCAAGCCCTTGGGACGGCTCCCTATACCGGGGCGCCCCCGGGTGAAAGCCAAGTTTGGCGCCCTAAGGTATTGAAACCGCTTGTGCAAAAAGCGCACTGTGACGCGCATTTCACGGCTAAGCCTTTGATGTCGTGTGCGCAAACCGGCGATTTGGCGCGGCGTTCGCCCGATTTCGTTCCGCCCGCCACCGATTTCACCGGCATCGATAGGCAAGACGAAGCGGGAGGTAGTGCCAAGCGGGGTCACCTGTTGATGCAAAGGTCCGTCATTGCGAGCGAAGCGAAGCCATCCAGCCGTTGTGCACACGTAGGGTTCTTACTCGACAACCGACGCGTCACGGCGTGGCTGGATTGCTTCGCTGCGCTCGCAACGACGTTAAAGTCGCGAGGCTTGGCAGTTGCAACGGGACAGAATTAGCCGGCTAAAGCGCTGTATCCTCTAGCCGCCGACCTGTCCTCACTCCTCCTCCTCAAACTCCTCCCGATCCGGCGACCCCGCCAGCACCTCCCGTTTCCCCTGGTGGTTCGGCGGGGAGACAACCCCTTCCTTCTGCATCCGCTCCACCAGCGAGGCCGCCTTGTTATACCCGACCGACAGCCGCCGCTGGATGTAGCTCACCGACACCTTCTTCTCGCGGGTGACGATCGCCACCGCGCGATCGTAGTAATCCCCCGCCTCCTCCTGATCCATCGTCAGCGCCGGCCCACCAGCAACCTCAGCGGGCGCCTCCTCTTCCTCGCCGGCGCATCTTCCTCCGTGATCGACGTCAGATACTCAGGCTGCCCCTGCGTCTTCAGATAAGCGACGATCTTCTCCACCTCGGCGTCCGCCACGAACGGCCCGTGCACGCGCGAGATGCGCCCGCCGCCGGCCATGTAGAGCATGTCGCCTTGGCCCAGCAGCTGCTCGGCGCCTTGCTCGCCGAGGATGGTGCGGCTGTCGATCTTGCTGGTCACCTGGAAGGAGATGCGGGTCGGGAAGTTGGCCTTGATCGTGCCGGTGATCACGTCGACCGAGGGGCGCTGCGTCGCCATGATCAGATGGATGCCCGCCGCGCGCGCCATCTGCGCCAGGCGCTGGATCGCGCCTTCGATGTCCTTGCCCGCCACCATCATCAGGTCGGCCATCTCGTCGACCACCACGACGATGTAGGGCAGCTCGTCGAGCTCCATCGCCTCTTCCGAATAGATCGCCTCGCCGGTCTCGCGATCGAAGCCGGTCTGCACCTGGCGGGTGATCTGCTCGCCCTTCGCCGCCGCCTCGACGACGCGCGCATTAAAACCGTCGATGTTGCGGACGCCGACCTTCGACATTTTGCGGTAGCGGTCCTCCATCTCGCGCACCGCCCATTTGAGCGCGACCACCGCCTTCTTCGGATCGGTGACGACCGGCGTCAGCAGATGCGGAATGCCGTCGTAGACCGAGAGCTCCAGCATCTTTGGGTCGACCATGATCAGCCGGCACTGCTTCGGCTCCAGCCGGAACAGCAGGCTCAGGATGAACGTGTTGATCGCCACCGACTTGCCGGAGCCCGGTGGTGCCGGCGACCAGCAGATGCGGCATCTTCGCGAGATCGACGATCACCGGCTCGCCGCCGATCGTCTTGCCGAGCGCGATGGCGAGCTTGTGTTTGGAGGTCTCGAAATCCAGCGAGGCCAGCATCTCGCGCAGGTAGACCGTCTCGCGCCGCTGGTTGGGCAGTTCGATGCCGATCGCGTTGCGGCCCTGCACGACCGCGACGCGGGCGGAGATCGCCGACATCGAGCGGGCGATGTCGTCGGCCAGACCAATCACGCGCGAGGATTTGACGCCGGGCGCCGGCTCCAGCTCGTAGAGCGTCACCACCGGGCCGGGGCGCACGTTGATGATCTCGCCCTTGACGCCGAAATCGTCGAGCACGCCTTCGAGCAACCGGGCGTTCTGCTCCAGCGCGTCGTCGGAGATTTTCGAGGTCGCCTTCTTCGGCTCGGCGAGCATGGCGAGCGCCGGCGGCGCATATTCGCCGCGCTCCAGCGGGGTCGCGGGGCGTCGAGCTTGCTTCAGCGGCCCAGCGGCCGGCGTGACGCGAGACGGCGCGGGCGCGGCGGCTGCGGGCGACACGACGTCGGGCGCAGGTTGCGGCGCAATGGTTGGTCTTACGACGCCGCGCGTCACCGGAGGCGGCACGGGCGGTTCGAGGCGGATCGGGGCGGCGAGCGGCGCGGTGAACGGCACGCTGGTCTCGTCGAGCCAGGGCGCGCGCGGCGGCGGCGCGGGCTTTGCCTTCCGCTGACGGGTGAACAGCCGCTTCAGGCCGCCCTTCATGACATAGAGCGAGTGGATGACGGCGCCGAGCGAGACCAGGCCGAAGCCGGGCTCGCCGTCGCGATCGTCGTCGTCGGCATCGGCGGCGGCCGCGCGGCGACGCGGGGTTTCGCGCGGGGCCGGCGCGTCCTCGGCGGCGCCGCGGTTGAGGCCATAGCCGGCCGACGCGGTCAGCGACAGGATGGCGCAGGCGGCCAGCGCCGCGCCGACGCCGATCATCTCGGTCTGCGAGCCCGCGAACATATGACGGGGCAGCCACAGCACGCTGTCGCCGACGACACCGCCCAGGCCGGTCGTCAGCGGCCAGCTCGCCGGAGCGGGCAGCAGCGAAGCAAAACCCGCCGTCGTCGCGGCGCCGGCGGCCAGCAGCAGGATCCGCTGCGATATGCGACCCAAGCGGCGCTCGCTGACCAGCCGCCATCCCCAGGCCGCAGGCGGGGCGAGCGTGGCGGCGGCGCCGACGCCGAGGAATTGCATCAGCAGATCGGCGACGATCGCGCCGCTCTTGCCCAGCCAATTGTGGGGAATCGCGGAGGTCGAATGATTAAGGCTCGGGTCGTCGATCGACCAGGAGAGCAGCGATATCCCGGCGCCGACGACGAGCGCCAGCAGCGACACGCCGATGACTTCGGCGACGCGCCGTTTCGGCCCTTCGCGCAGCGCGTCGGGGAGTTGGTCCAATACCGAGAAGGTCGTAGTACGCATCGCACACCGGCCAGCGCCCTCGCCGCTACGGGCGCGCGCGGCCCAAAGCTAGGGCGCGCGGGTTAATGCCGAGCTAAGCTTAACGAACGGCTCACGCTTTGTTCGGCGCGCGGAAGGAGCCGGCTGTGGCATTCCCGCCACAGGAAGCGGCGAGCTTCGTTGCGGCGCCCCGATGCGCTTGATGGCCGTCCCCCCGGCCAATAAGCATTGCACTTGTAATCAGCGGCTGAGGAGGCGGCAGTGCGCTGCGGGGTGAACGACAACGTGAGACGCGCCCGCCGGCGAGCGCGGGAGAGCGAGGCGTACTCGCTCGAGGACGAGATGGCGGCGGCCCTTCGTGAGGCTGACTTGGCGCTCGCCGAAGCCGAGTATCTCAGCAGTGCGCAGCGCGATCGGAAAACCACGCTCGCTTTCGCCAAAGCGCCGGCGTCGCTGTCGCGTCGCGCACCGGCGCGAACTCTGCCGAACTTGCTGTAGCTCCCAGGGGGCCGCCGCTCACCCGCGATCCGCGGCCGCAAGCTTGACGCCGAAGCCGATGAACACGCAGCCCGTCAGGCGGTCGAGCGCGCGCATCGTCGCCGGACTACGCAGCCATCTTCCCAGCGGCGCCGTCAGCGCCACCAGCAGCGCAAACCACAGCGCGGTGAGCGCCACGTGCACTGCCGTCAGCAGCGCTGAAAAAGCGACGACGTTGGCGCCGTTGGGGATGAACTGCGGCAGGAAGGTTGCATAGAAAACGCCGACTTTCGGGTTCAGCACATTGGTCAGGAAACCGCGCCAGAGCGCGCTGCGGGCGGGGTCGCCGGCGCCGGCGATCGGCGCGTCCGGCGGGGCGCTGCGCGGGTTGGCGATCAGCTTGACGCCGAGATAGACCAGATAGGCCGCGCCCACCCATTTCAGCGCCAGATAGGCCTTTGCCGAAGCCGCCAACAGCGCGCCGAGGCCGAAGGCCGCGCCGGCGCCCCAGATGAAGAGGCCCGCGCACACCCCCGCGCCCGCCGCCAAGCCAGCGCGCGGACCGAGCGAGGCGGCGCTGCGCAGCACGATCGCGGTGTCGACGCCGGGCGTCAGCGTCAGCAAGCCGGCGGCGGCGGCGAAGGCGAGGAGCGAGAGGGTGACGCTGTCGAGCATGTCGCCTCATACTTTGAAACGCGAGCGGTCCCAGGCGCTCGGAGCGTCGGCCTCCAGGCCGACGTCGTCGCCTCGCCGGCCTGGAGGCCGACGCTCCAAGGGAGCTTCTTAGGCTTGCTGTCGGGACGTCGCCCGCGGTCGCATCAGATGAAGCGGAACAACCCGTTCATGATGTTCTTCAGGAAGCTCGGCTCCTGGCCGGCGGTCGGCGTCGTGTTGCTCACGAAGTCGAACACGTGGCCGTCCTTCATGCCGTAGTTGGCTACGCGCGAAACTTTGCCGCCCTTGTCGAAATAGATCGCCAGCACACTCTGATCGGTCGTCTGCGCCGGCATGAAGGCGAGCGCGCGGTGCATCTTCTGACCGATGTAATACCAAGCGTCGCCGCCGACCGTCGAGGTGGTCGAGGGCGTGCCCATCAGGGTCAGCGCGTCGCGCTTGTCGGTCTTGCCGACCTGCAACTTGGCGACCGACTGTTCGTCGATCTGATAGCCGCGATCGAAATCGCCCTCGTAGCCGATGCAGCCGCCAAGCGTGCTGGCTAGAACGAGAGCGCCGGCGGCCAGGGTCAGCTTCCGGTTAACGCGCATGAAATTCCCCATTGCGAACCGGCGGCCGGCTTGCCAGATTTGGGGCGTAACCGAACGCCCTTAACAAAATCAAGTCAGCCCGATGATTTTCGCCCATTGGCGCGCGCGCCGCGCCGCACGCGTCCTCATTGATCAAATTCACGGCGAGATCGTGGCGGCCGCCCGCGATCCCGCCCTCTATACTGTTTGCGCCGTCCCTGATGACCTCGACGGCCGCTTCGAGATGACGACGCTGCACGCCGATCTTACCTTGCGGCGGCTCGCCGAACTCGGCGCGACCGACCTTGCGCAGGATCTCGTCGATCGCGTCTTCGAAGCCTTCGATGACGCCTTGCGCGAAATGGCGGTCAGCGACGCCGGCGTCGCCAAACGCATGACCAAGCTGGCCGGCGCCTATTTTGGCCGCGCTAAGGCTTACGCGGCAGCGCTCGACGCCAGCGACGCGGCCGCGCTGGCCTCCGCGCTTGCCCGCAACGCGTTGCGGGCCGGCGACGTTGCTACGCCCGCCGCGCGGCGCCTTGCCGAGCGCACGCTCAGCCTGCAGCGCCGGCTGGGCGAAATCCCGCTGGAGGCGTTCCTGAGCGGGCGCTTCCGCTATCCCACGCCGGAGACCGTTACGTGAGCGAGCCCGAATTCAGCCGTTCGATCAAGGTGGACCCGCTGCCGCGCGGCGGTCTCGAACAGGCGATCGAAGCCAACCCGCAGGAGCGCGCCGCGCTTGCCGCGCTCAACAGCCTGCCGAACATCGAACGGCTCGCCGCGAAGTTTCTCGTGGTCAAATGGGGCAAGGGCGTCGCGGTCGAGGGCGAACTCACCGCCCGCGTCACGCAGACCTGCGTCGTCAGCCTGGAGCCGTTCGAAGTCGACATCGACGAACCGATCGCCGTGAGATTTCTGCCGGCCGACGCCAAGCGGCCCCAGTCCGCGCCAGCGGCGCACGACATCGAGGATGAGGACGCGCCGGATCCGCTCGTCGACGGCCGCATCGATCTCGGCGCCATCGCCTCCGAGTTCCTGACGCTGGCGCTCGACCCTTACCCGCGCAAGCCCGGCGTGGCGTTCGAACCGCCGGGCGATGCGCCGGCGCCCGAATTCGCCGTTCAGCCGCCTGCGGGCGATCGCCGATCGCGACGAGCCGGATTGAGCGTTGCCTCAGCGCCCGATACCGCTATTGTCCCGCCTCATTTCTGCGCAATAAGCGCGGGCGGGGGCGGAATATCCATTTGAAAGCCGAAGTCATCATAGCCCTGGACGCGATGGGCGGCGACCATGGCGCGGGTGTCGTCGTTCCCGCCGCCGCCATCGCGCTGGAGCGCCGACCCGACACGCGTTACCTGCTGTTCGGCGATGAGAAGATCGTCGCGCCGCTGGTGGCGAAGCATGCGGCGCTGGCCAAAAAATCCGACATCGTCCACTGCGATGTCGCGGTGAAGATGACCGACAAGCCGAGCCAGGCGCTGCGCCAGGGCCGGCGCGTGTCCTCGATGTGGCGCACGATCGAGGCGGTCAAGCGCGGCGAGGCGCATTGCGCGGTCTCCGCTGGCAACACCGGCGCGCTGATGGCGATGGCGAAAGTCTGCCTGCACATGCTGCCGCTGATCGATCGCCCAGCGATCGCGGCCATGTGGCCGACGGTTCGCGGCGAATCGATCGTGCTTGACGTCGGGGCGACGATCGGGGCCGACGCGCAGCATCTCGTCGATCTCGCGATCATGGGCGCGACGATGGCGCGCATCGTGTTCGACATCGACATGCCGACCGTCGGACTGCTGAATGTCGGGGTCGAGGAGATCAAGGGGATCGAGGAGGTGAAGGCGGCGGGACGCCTGCTACGCGAAACCACCTGGCCCAATCTGCAGTATCACGGCTTCGTCGAGGGGGACGATCTCGGCAAGGGCACGGTCGATGTATTCGTGACCGAAGGTTTCACTGGCAACATCGCCTTGAAGACCGCCGAGGGCACGGCCAAGCAGATTTCCCAATATATCCGCGACGCTATGAGCGTCAGTTTCATGTCGCGTCTCGGCTATTTACTGGCTCGTCCCGCATTTCGCGTGCTGCGCGAGCGGCTCGATCCGTCTCGCGTAAATGGAGGGGTGTTTCTCGGCCTTGACGGCGTGGTCATCAAGAAAGTCATGGCGGGGCGGACGCCGAGAGCTTCGCCGGCGCGATCGAAGTCGGCTATGACATGGTTCGTCAAGATCTTCTGACTAACATCAGGGACATGATTGGCCACGCGAGCGAGGCGCGAACCTTTGCCGCGGCCGCCGCGCAGTCCTGAAAGTTTCCTATGAGCGACTTGAAATTCCGTTCGGTTGTGCGCGGCGTCGGCGCCTGCCTTCCGGAACGCGTCGTCACCAACGACGAACTCGCCAAACAGATCGACACCTCCGACGAATGGATCGTCCAGCGCACCGGCATCAAGCAGCGCCATATCGCCGCCGACGGCGAGACCACCGCCTCGCTGGGAACCCGCGCCGCTGCTCGTGCACTGACCGCTGCGAATTTGACGCCGTCCGACATCGATCTGGTGATCGTCGCGACCTCCACGCCGGATTACACGTTTCCCGCCACCGCCACGCAAATCCAAGCGGCGCTCGGCATGCGGCATGGCGTTGCTTTCGACTTGCAGGCGGTGTGCTCCGGCTTCGTGTTCGCCGTGACCACCGCCGATAAGTTTTTGGTCTCGGGTTCGCACAAGCGCGCCCTAGTGATCGGCGCGGAGACGTTCTCGCGGCTGCTCGACTGGGAGGATCGCACGACCTGCGTGCTGTTCGGCGACGGCGCCGGCGCGATCGTGCTGGAGGCGCAAGAGAGCGACGGCTCGCTCGCCTCGCCCGGCGTGATCACCTCGAAGCTGCGCTCGGACGGGCGTCACCGCGCCAAACTTTACGTCGACGGCGGCCCCTCAACCACCAAGACGGTTGGGCATCTGCGCATGGAAGGCAAGGAAGTCTTCAAACACGCCGTTGGCATGGTGACGGATGTCATCAAGGCGTGTTTCGAGGATGCGGGCGTTACGGCCGCCGACATCGACTGGTTCGTGCCACATCAGGCCAATCGGCGCATCATCGACGCCTCGGCGGACAAGCTCGGCCTCGCCCGGGAAAAGGTAGTGGTGACTGTCGACCGGCACGGCAACACCTCGGCCGCCTCGATTCCCCTGGCGTTGAGCGTGGCTGTCGCCGACGGACGCATCAAGCCTGGCGATCTGGTGATGATCGAGGCGATGGGCGGCGGGTTCACCTGGGGCGCTGCGCTCGTGCGCTGGTGACGTCGCGCTGTAGACGCGGTCGCTGACCGCGTTGGTTCGGACAAGCGCCTCGTTCTGAAGGTTTTCTGCACGTTGGCGCCACCGGGGTCAGCGACCTAGGGGATACACACATCTGGCCTCCGCACTACTAGCACAACGGCTGGGGACCCCTCTCCCCGCGTCCCCACCACGTAGCGCTCCGCATCAGGTAAGCAGCGGGGAGAGGTTTGGGTGAGGGGCGAGCCGCTTGGACGTGCGCTTTTCACGCCCGGCCAAATTTGCTTGCACAAAATAAGCGAGCGTTTGCCTCAGTCCTTCTAGCTTCACGCAGTGCGCTGTGGTTGGAGACGCGCGTCCAAGCGGCTTACCCCTCACCCCAACCCTCTCCCCGCTGCTTGGTGGAATTCAGCACGTTACATCGTGAGACACGCGGGGAGAGGGAGTCCGCAGCCGTTGTGTTTCACCGGCGTCCGCCAGATGTGTGCATGCTTTAGGTCAGCGACCGCGGCTACAGCGCGGCTCGCCCGCCTCAGTGTGGTTCGACAAGTTCGGCCGGCGCGCCAACCTCCGGCTCGGGACTCGCCTTCGCGGCAACCTCGGGCGCTTCCAAGCGCGTCGGCGCCGGCGCCGGGCGCACAATCACTTGCAGCCCGCGCAAATCCGCGCCCAGCGGCGCAACGCAGTCTTCGCCCGAGAGCTTCTCGACTTTCGCGCCGCCGACAAACAGCCCGTGCGCGATCACCCCGAACCGGTCCGCCAATCTTTCGGCAATGCGCGCGGAAAAGCCGGTAATTGGCAAAGCGTGACCGCGAGTGCCCGCGAATACCCCCTCGCCGACCCAGTCACTCCACCCCCGTCGGGAAACCGCACCCGATATTCCACCGCGCCGATTTCCGATTCCAACGCGAAACCCTGGATCGTGTACTGGTCTGAGCCCTCGTCGACGTAACCGCGCGGCCCGAAAATATCGCCGCGCATGCCGATATGCGCATTCACGACAACCGTCAGCGCGTCGGCGGCGCGGTGCGCCAAACCTGAACCGGTGCTGACTTTCCAATCGGTCGGCATGAAGCGTTTGCGGATGACGCAGGCGCGGCGGTGGAAGGCCATGAATTCGATGGACCGGCCGTAGGTGCGCAGGAACGGATCCTCGATCTGTTGCAGATCGATGGAGTCGTCGGCGACGAACAGATCCATCCAACGCTTGAGGAACGTGGTGCAGGGCTCGGCGGCCGAACCCCGATACTTCGCCTGCATCGATCCGTAGTTGGTCTGCAAATCCTCGACGATGTAGTGGCCGCCGTTCTTGATGAACGGAAACAGCGCGCGCAAGCTGGTGATCTGGTGCTCCCACATGTGCGAGCCGTCCTCGACGACGAGATCGAATGGTCCATAGGTGAGTGCGAGCTGTGAGAGATGCTCCAGGTTCGATTGGTCGGCGAGCTCGATCTTGATCCGCTCGGATTCGAACTGCTTGCAGGTCGATTGAATATCGACGCCGATGATTTTTGCTTTTGGGAAAAACTCACGCCAGGTGTGCAGCGAGGCGCCCTGGAAGACGCCGATCTCCAGCAATGTGATGGGCTGGTCTCGCATCGGCGCGAGAAACCGCTCGTAGAAGCTCAGGTAGTCGTGATGCGTGGACGCTTTGTCCGTTCCGAATTTCAAGCCGATTTCATCCAACGTGGCAGGCATAAATCGGAACCCTCGCCCTCTGCGTCGCGCCAAGCCGCGCCTTTTGCGGGTTCGGGACGCTGAAGGCAAGTGAGGGGCGCCCGCGCGGTAAAGGCGCGCGCTTCGCCTTTCGCGCCGGCTCAGCGACAATGCCGCCGACGCGCCGGTGATTCGGAGACAACTTTGCAGGAAACCGCGCTTTACGCGCCCGTGAAGGGCTTTCTCGAAGGACTGGGCCTGGCCTGCAAAGGCGAAATCGGCGGCTGCGATCTCGTGGCGCTGAGCGGCGTCGAGCCGCCGGTCGTGGTCATCGGCGAGCTGAAGACGACGTTCAATCTGGAGCTGGTGTTGCAGGGCGTCGATCGCGCCCGCGCCGGCGATGAGATTTGGCTGGCCGCCAAACTTTCCGCAAAGGGGCGGCACGCCGACCGCAGGTTTCGCGATCTCTGCCGGCGGCTCGGTTTTGGGATGCTCGGCGTGCGCGACGACGGCGGCGTGGAGTTGCTCCTGAGCCCCGTCGCGCCGCCGCCGCGCCGCGACCCGAAGCGAAGATCGCGGCTGGTCGAGGAGCACCGCCGCCGCAAGGGCGACCCGCATCAGGGCGGCAGCGTCCGCGCGCCGATCATGACCGCCTACCGTCAGCGCGCGCTGATCTGCGCGCTGGCGATGAGCGCGGGGCCGAAGCGGCCGCGCGATCTGCGCCCGGCGGTTCCTGACGCGGGGGCGATCCTGCTCAGCAACGTTTATGGATGGTTCGCGCCGGTGTCGCGCGGGGTGTACGAGCTCACGGAAGCTGGCCGCGCCGCGCTTGTGAGATGGCCCGGCGCGTGAAAAATTGCTCACTCGTCAGGTTGCATTGCCTGCGCGGTGGTTTCTTTGTAGTGTGGCGCGGATGACAGTAACTTTGGACATGCCCAAGGACATAGAGGCGCAATTTGCCGCCGCCGCGAAAGCGCGAGGCGTGCCGTTGTCTGAATACCTGCGTGATTTTATTGTGGAGCGCTATCAGGAAGAGGCCGACGACCTTCGAACCGCGAAAGAACGCTTGGCCGACTTACAGCCTGGGCTGACGCCCGCTCAATTGCGCAAGAACCTTGGCTTGGACGATTGAGTACCACCCGCAGGTCGAAAAAGACCTGAAAGCGATTGACCGCGCCCTTCAGCGCGAAATTCTCGATTACATGGACGCGCGGATAGCAGGCAACGAAGACCCAAGACGTTTCGGCAAGTCGCTGCGACACGAATTCCGGGGGTTATGGCGTTACCGCGTGCGCGACTATCGCATCGTTTGCGAAGTTCAGGATCAACGTAGCGTGGTATTTGTTTTAACGATCAAGCATCGCTCCACTAGCTACGGTTGAAACTAACGGCCCCTTGCTACCGCCGCCAGAAAATAATTCACGCCCATATCATCGCCAAGCCGCCATTCCCGCCGCAGCGGCTCGTACGTCAGTCCCCTCCGCGCCGTGACCACGAACTGCGCGCGGCGCAGCGCCCCTTCCAGCTCCAACGGCGTGACGAACTGCTCCCAGTGGTGCGTCCCGCGCGGAAGCCAGCGCAGCAGATATTCCGCGCCGACGATCGCCAGCGCAAAGCTCTTCGCCGTGCGGTTCAGCGTCGAGAAGCAGATGAGCCCGCCGGGCGCGACCAGCGAAGCCGCAGTGGCGACGAAGGCGCTGGGATTTTCGACATGTTCGATGACCTCCATCGCCAGCACGACGTCGAACTTTGCGCCCTCCGCCGCCAACGTCTCGACCTCGCCCACCCGGTAGTCGAGCGTCGCCCCCGTCGCCTCGGCATGGCCTCGCGCCGCCTCGATAGCCGATGCCGCAGGATCGAGCCCCGTCACGCGCGCGCCGAGCCGTGACAGCGGCTCAGACAACAGCCCCGCGCCGCAGCCGATGTCGAGAATGGACAGCCCTTCGATCGGCGTCGCTCCCTGCCGCTTGAAGCGCCGCGCGATCGTCCCAATCAGCCATTCGATGCGTACGGGGTTGATGCGATGCAGCGGCGCCATCGGCCCCTCGGGATCCCACCAATCCCGCGCCAAGGCGTCGAACCGCGCCACCTCATCGGCCTTAAGACTGGCGCTGACGCTCATAGACCTGCCCCTACAAGCGCGCTCGCCCGATCGGGCGCATTCCCTCCCCCCTTGTGGGGGAGGGTTAGGGAGGGGGGTCGGCGCGCCTTGGCCGAGGCCATCCCGATAGCGCGTCGCTCGCGGCTACCCCCCACCCCGACCCTCCCCCACAAGGGGGGAGGGGGCACCGCAAGCGCCGCGCCTAGTTCGTCGGTCATGCCTTGCCACCACCCGCCGTTGACCTGCCGAAACGCCGGCCTTATACGCCGGCCCCGCTCGCCCGGCGAGCCTCGCTCGTCCTTGAACTTCCGAGACGAAATGGCGCGTCTGGTCCTGAAATTCGGCGGCACGAGCGTCGCCGATGTCGATCGCATCCGCAATGTCGCCCGCCATGTGAAGCGTGAGTACGACGCGGGCCACGAGGTCGCCGTCGTCGTCTCCGCCATGTCGGGCAAGACCAACGAACTGGTCGCCTGGGTCACCGACGCCGCCCCGCTCTATGATCCCGCCGAATACGACGCCGTGGTCGCCTCCGGCGAACTTGTCACCGCCGGCCTGCTGGCGATCGTGCTGAAGGGCATGGGCCTGGACGCACGCTCCTGGGCCGGCTGGCAGATCCCGCTGAAGACCGACCACGCGCACGGCTCCGCGCGCATCGCCAGCGTCGACGGATCGGGGATTCTCGCCGGCTTCGCCAAAGGCGAGGTCGCGGTTGTCGCCGGCTTCCAGGGCATCAACCCCGACACCAACCGCGTGACCACCCTCGGCCGCGGCGGCTCGGACACGTCCGCCGTCGCGCTGGCCGGCGCGCTGCACGCCGACCGCTGCGACATCTACACCGACGTCGACGGCGTCTACACCACCGACCCGCGCGTCGTGCCGAAGGCGCGCCGGCTCGACAAGGTGTCCTACGAAGAAATGCTCGAAATGGCCTCGCTCGGGGCCAAGGTGTTGCAGGTGCGTTCGGTCGAATTGGCGATGGTGTACAAGGTCAAGACCTACGTGCGCTCGTCGTTCGACGATCCCGGCGACCCTGAGCTCGGCACTTTGATCTGCGACGAGGAGGATATTTTGGAAAGCCAAGTCGTCACCGGCATCGCCTTCTCGCGCGACGAGGCGCAGATCACCCTACGAAAAGTCGCCGACAAGCCCGGCGTCGCCGCGGCGATCTTCGGGCCGCTTGCGGACGCCAGCATCAACGTCGACATGATCATCCAGGTGGTGTCGGACGACGCCAAACACACCGACATCACCTTCACGGTGCCGTCGGCGTCCTACAAGCGCGCGATGGCGATCCTGGAGGGCGCGGCCGCGGACATCCACTACGGCGCGATCCACGGCGCGCAGGATGTGGTGAAGGTTTCGGCGATCGGGGTCGGGAATGCGCTCGCACCACGGCGTCGCCGCGCGGGCGTTCAAGGCGCTGGCGGAGAAGGGGATCAATATCAGCGCGATCACGACGTCGGAGATCAAGTTCTCGGTGCTGATCGACGAGGTGTACACAGAGCTGGCGGTGCGGACGCTGCATACGCTATACGGGCTGGATAAGCCGACGGGCGAGGCGGCGGCGTAGGTCGCCCGGAGCGTCGGCCTCCAGGCCGACGAGAGCGTCATGCGCCTTGCGTCGTCGGCCTGAGGAGGCCGACGCTCCGATTGGAGTCGTAGTCGTCTCGCCGCTCCACGGGAAATATCGCTTAGGGCCTTACGCCAATGAAACTCACCGATTTCAAAGCGCTGACCTTCGACTGCTATGGCACCCTGATCGACTGGGAATCCGGTATGGTCGAGGCGCTGAAGCCGCTGACCAGCCGGCTCGGCCGCGAACTCTCGCGAGACGAAATTCTGCAAGCTCATGCTCGCCACGAAGCCTCGCAACAACTGCAAACGCCGAGCAAGCCGTATCGGGACCTTCTGCCCATAGTCTACAAGCGGCTGGCTGAACAATGGGGCGTCTCGGCGCCTGGGACGAATGCGTGGCTTACGGCCGCTCCGTCCGTGATTGGCCGGCTTTCGCCGATTCAGCGGCGGCTCTGCAGTATCTCGAACAACACTACAAATTGGTCATTCTTTCCAATGTCGACAACGAGAGCTTTGCCGGCAGCAACAAGAAGCTGCAAGTTGAATTCGACGCGATCTATACCGCGGAAGACGTAGGCGCTTATAAGCCGTCAGATCGGAATTTCGAGTACCTGCTGACAAACCTGAAGACGTTGGGGATCGAGAAGCAGCAGATCCTTCACACCGCGGAGAGCCTGTTCCACGACCACGGACCGGCGAACCGTCACGGCCTTGCGTCGTGCTGGATTTATCGTCGGTTCGATCAGGAGGGTTTCGGGGCGACGATGAATCCCGGCGAAATGCCAAAGTATGATTTCAAGTTTGATAGCATGGCCGGCTTAGTTGAAGCTCATAAGGCGGAGTTGGGAGGCTGAAGTGGCATTCGCGGTTGAAGGTCAGAGGACCTGTTCCCGATGCTCACTTTCGTCAACGTTGACGGAAACGGCCACGGCCCGACCTGTGAGAATTTTCAGGCCGTAAATAGCGACGACCGTAAGCAGTTTGAGGGCGATGCCGCTTGGCCGCTTCGCGCCTGTCTCCCACTTTTCCACGGTGCTTTCGCTCGTGTTGAGGTAGCGAGCGAACACGGGCTGGCTGACGTTGTTCGCCTTGCGAACTGCTTGATCTGAGAAGGCTCCAGCATGCTCGGACAACAGATGACGTGCGTCGAAATCTCGCATCGTCGTCTTGTCGAGCGCGCCCACTTTGTGGAGCATGGCCGCAGACAGTGGATAGCCTAAGAGATGTCGCTCCTGTACTTACTTCGCGCCGCCATGGCATATCTCCGTCAAGTCTTCGTCAAAAAGCAGTTTTTCGATCTGGCCTTCGTAAAGCGTCGCGTAGCTCTTTGCGGAGCGCGGAAGTCCTCCAGTCCGTCGTCGTCCTCAATATTATCTCGATCGTTCTTTGCAAACAGATATTCGTAGAACCAGTATCGACCGCCTTTCGCGAGAAGAATGCTTCGGTGCATGTTCTTGTTCAGGCGCTTTTTGAAGACGCCGCCGCCCAAGTCGATCGGCTTGGCCTTTCATGGCTTCCTGGACGGCCTCGCAAAGTTCGCCATCGAAGATGGCGCTTCGCGTGCCGCCGTGAGAACCAGGCGGTCTAGAATGTCCGCGTGGTTTCATCGGCACTCGGCATTAGCTTATATAGCACTAGGGTGCTATCAGTGATCAATCAAGCGCATATCGCCATCAGCGCCGCCGCCGATACTTGGTCAGTTTGAAGTTTGCGCCGTTCGACGTTCGCTAAATAAAATCCATCTCGAAGGGCGGCGACTTCGACACGATGATGGATAACAGCTCAACAGTCTATGACCAAGCCTACGTCGACATGGCGTAATGTCGGCCTCGGTGATCGTCGAGTAATGGAGTACCCCGGAAGTGGCAGCTCCGCTCCGATGAACAGCGTGTCGGATTTCTGCGATAAACGTGGCTACCTAAGCACAATGCGTCCCGTGGCTGGAGACACTTGGTTTCGCTGGCTACATATTCTCTCACACTGCCTTGAAGACGGCCACGGCCCTACCCACGCGAGGTGCGAACTGCGGCTCGTGAAACTGGCAATACCCTCGCTTAAGCCACAAGGGCGGAAGTATGAGCGGACAGCGTTTAACACTTAGCGCCCTGAAATCGCTCGATCTCGACCTGTCACCGCCCTGAGCGAAAGCGCCCGCCCGAGCGCCTCAGATCTTCGCCTCGCCGCCTTTCCCCTCGCTCGCCTTCGCCCCCGGCTTCGGCGCATCCGCCGGCGCGCTCGCCGCCTCGCCCGGCGCCGCGGGCGCATCGTTGACGGCCGCATCCGGCGTCTTGACCTTGAAGTCCGCCAGCATCTTCGTCGCCACGCCCATCACCTTGCCGTCCATGCGGTTGGCGACCTCGTCGCGCTTGTGCGCGGCGTCGGTGTCGCCCTGCTTGGCGGCGAGCGAGAACCACATCCACGAGCTCGCCATATCCTGCGTCGAGCCGAGCCCGCGTCCGTAGAGCACGCCGAGATTGAACTGGCTGTCGCGCACGCCATAGGCGCCCGCGCGCTTGAACCAGTCGATCGCGGCGGCGTAGTCCGGCTTGCCCGCCCCGCCGTCCTGCGCTTCGAGCACCGCGAGGTTATGCATCGCCCGAACGTTGCCGGCGTTGGCCGCCTTCAGGTACCATTCGCGCGCCTTGGCGGCGTCGCGGGTGAGCCCAACGCCCTTCTCGTAGAGCCCGCCGAGCCGATACTGCGCGAAAGGCGAACCGGCGTCGGCCGCGGCCTGCAGCCAGCCCGCGGCGGTTTTGGGTTCGCGCGGGACGGTGCGACCTTCGAGATAGCGCTGGGCGATCTCGATCTCCGCACCCACCTCGCCGTTCGAACCAGCCGAGGCGAGCGTGGTCGGTAGGCCGGCGGGAATGGCGGCGATGAGCTCCGCGGTGGGCTTGACCGGCGTCAACACCAGCTTTGGCGCCGACGCAGCGCCCGGCGACGGCAACGGCGCCTCGATCACCTTCGGCGACGCCGTCGCCAGCGCGCCGGTCGGCATCGGATCGTAGCTGGCGGCCGGCGCCGGCGTCGTGGCGTCGGAAACCGCGCTGGGCTGGCTCGTCGGCTGGTCGACCTCGGATTTACGCACCGGGCTGTGCGAGCGCATCTCGACCACCGCGACGCCAGTTAGCAGCGCCATGGCGCCGGCGGCGCCGAGCAGCACGGAATTGCGGTGATGGGTCAGCATCGCCCGCGCGCGAGCGCCAAACCCTCCGCCGGCAGAGGCCGTCTTGCGGACGGTCTCCGCCTCCGCGCCACGATCGGCGTCCACAGCGGCCGCATTGGCCGCGCGGCGCGCCGCGGCGATATGGGCGCTGATCGCCGCGTTCTTGGCGGCGGTTTCCGTGGTCTCGCGAGCCCGGCCCTGCGCCGCGATTTGCGCCGCAAGCGGCGCGGTGTCGCCGGCCAAGGCGGGCGGGCGCGGGGTTTCCGGGCGATCGGGAATATCTTGCAGCGCCAGCCGCTCCACCGGCGGGGCAGGGGAGCGATCGAGGGCGGCGCCGTGGGCCGCTCGTCGGACTTGGCGACAGGCGTCCGCTCGAGTCGGCTCAGCCGCTCCAGCAGGGATTCCAGCACCTCGCGCATCGAGGCGAAACGCGAGTCCAACCGGCGATCGAGCTGCAGCTGATCGGCGCGCACATCCGCCAGCACCGCGGCGTTTCGGCTGTCGGCCTCGCGATGCGCGCGCATGACCTCCAGTTCGTCGGCGAGATCGGCGATGGCGCGCTCCAGCGCCACCGTGCCGGGACGCGCCGCGACGAGATCGTCGATCCGCTCGTGGATCTCCTGCACGTGGCCGAGAACCACGGTGGGATCCGTCGCCGCGCCGCGTTGCTCGATCTTGTCGGCGATAACCCGCGCCGCCTGTTCGACGACAGCGCCGCCGAGCCGGGCGTCCGAGAGATCGTCGAGCTTGTCGTGCAGCAGGCGGACTTCCTGCTCCAGGCCGCGGCCGCCCGGAGGGGCGGCGGCCAGGTCGACGACCTTGTCGTGCAGCGCGCGCAGCACCTCCTCCAGCCCACGGGTGTCAGCGGCGGCGCCCAACTCGGTGATCTTGTCGTTGAGCCGGCGCAGCTCGTCCTGCATCGCGCGGCTGTCGGCGGGCGTGTGCGCGTCGTCGATCTTGCCAATCAGCTCGCGAACCAGATCTTCGAACTGCGCCCGATCGACGGCGGACGTCGGGCCGTCGCTGCTCACGACCGGAAGCTTTGAGTCCAGCCGATCCAACCGGCCGGCCATTTCCTGCAACAAATCTTCGAGCTGCGTCGGGTCGCTAGTCGCCTCGACCCGTGTGATCCTGTCGGCGAGCTCCTGCAGCGCGCCGACCATCGCCGGCAAGTCGCGCATCGCGACGCCGCGACCGTCGAGCCGCTCCAGCACCTCTTCGAGCATGCCCTTCCAGGCGAACCGCCTCGGGCATCGGCGCGCCGCGATCGAACCGCATCGACAGCGCTTCGATCGCCTCCACGACGGCCGACAAGTCGCCGCCCGGCTGGCCGCCGTCGACGCGCGTGGCGAGATCCTGCAGCAGGGTTTCCAGACGCGACACGTCGAACGACGAGGCCCCGCCATCGACCTTCGCCGTCAGCCGCTCGATGGCGCCGACCATGGCGCCGACTTCGACGCCGCCGCTTGCGGGCCGGTCAAGCTTGGCGATCGCCGCGCGGAAGGTCTCCTCCAGCTTGCCGATGTCGAGCTGTTCGGTCTGCTTTTCGACGCTCTCCCGCACGGCGTCGACGCGCCGCGCGAGCTCGTTGATGGGACGGCCCACCTCGTCGATATGCTCGGTCTGCCGCTCGACCGTCTCGCGCACGGCCTCGACGCGTCTGGCAAGCGCGTCGATCGGCTCGCGGTCAATCGCAACCTGCTGCGGCCGGCGGAAGGCTTCCTCCAGCCGCGCGTTCATAGCGGCCAGCGTGACGTTCAAGCCGTTGGGATCAACCAGCGGCGCGGCGCGATCGAGTTTCTCGGCGACGTTTTCGAGCGCCGTCTCCAAGCGCTCCACCTGCGGCGCGAGCGGGGGCCGCTCCAGGGCCGCGCGCACGCTCTCGATGCGGCGCGCGAGATCCTCGATCGGCTTCGGGTCGATGGCGACCGTCGTCGGCCGGCTGGCGACCTCTTCGAGCCTGGCGGCGAGCTGCCGCAGTGCGGAGTCGACGTCGCCCTTGTTTGATAGCGAGGGTTGGTCGAGCTTCTGGCGGATTTCTCCAAGTGCGGCTTCGATCCGCGCCACGTCCGGCGCCAGACGCTCCTGCCGCTCCACCGCGCCTTTCATGCTGTCGATGCGGCGCGAAAGATCCTCGATCGGTCGAGGATCGACAGCGACGATCGCCGGCCGCTTGCCGGCTTCCTCGACGCGCGAGACCAGCTGGCGCAGCGTCGCGTTGAGGCCCTGTGCATCGGCGGGCTGAGCAAGCTTCTCGCGAATTTCGCCGAGCGCGGCTTCGATCCGCGCCACGTCCGGCGCGAGACGATCCTGCCGCTCCAGGACGCCCTTCATGCCGTCGATGCGGCGCGCCAGGTCCTCGATCGGCTTCGGGTCGATGGCGACTGTGGCCGGCCGCTTGATCGCCTCGTCGACGCGCGTGACCAACTGCCGGAGCGTCGCATTGACGAGCTGAGCGTCAGGCGCGGCGGGTTGGTCGAGTTTCTCGCGGATTTCGCCGAGCGCGGCTTCGAGCCGGGCGGCGTGCGCGGCGAACGGCGCCTGTCGCTCGACGACGCCCTTCATGCTGTCGATGCGGCGCGACAATTCCTCGATCGGTTTCGGATCGATGGCGACCGTCGTCGGCCGCTTGACGGCCTCCTCGACCCGCGCGGCGAGCTGTCGCAACGCGGCGTCGAGGCCGGGCGAGTCGGATTTGGAGGGTTGGTCGAGCTTCTCGCGAATTTCGCCCAACGCGGCCTCAAGACGAGCCGCGTGAGGCGCGAAACCCTCTTGCCGCTCGACGACGCCCTTCATGCCGTCGATGCGGCGCGCCAGATCCTCGATCGGCTTGGGATCATGGGCCGCTGCGGGACGATTGACGGCCTCTTCGAACTTCTCCGCGAGCCGGCGCAAGGTTGCGTCGACGGCTTCGATCTGCGCGCTGTGCGCGGGCCGATCGAGCCGCCCGCTGATGTCGATGAGTCCGGTCTCAAGCCGCTGCACGTGCGCCGACAAGTGAGCGTTGTTTTCGACGGCCTTGCGGACACCCTCGATGCGCCGGGCCAGCTCTTCGATTGTTTTGAACTCGCCAGCGGCGCCGCGGTCGGCGGCGGCGTCGACTTTGGCGGCTAGCGCCTGCATGGCGGTTTCGATGCCGGCGATTTCATTTGCCGTCGCCGCGGGGCGGTCCAGCTTCTGGCTCAACTCGCCCATCGAGGCTTCGAGCCGCTCCAACTTAGGCGCGATCCCAACCTGTCGCTCGACGGCGCCGCGCACGCCCTCGATCCGGCGCGCTAGGTCCTCGATCGGTCGGGCGTCGAGCGAAACGGCGGCGGGCCGCTGAATCGCGTCTTCGAGGCGCGCCGTCATCTCCTGCAGCGTCGCCATCGTGGCGGCGGATTGCGCGCCGGCGGCGGAGGCGCGGTCGATCTTCTCGTTGATGACCTGCAGCGCAGTGGCGAGCGCGGCCGAATCCGGCCGCTTCGCGCCCTGTCGTTCGATCGCGGTGCGGACCGTTTCGACGCGCCGGGCCAACTCTTCCAGCGGGCGCGGGTCGAGCGTCGGACGCCGCGCCGCCGCTTCGACGCGGCCGCCGAGTTCGTCGATGCGGCGCTCGATCGCCGCCAGCGCCGCAACCGGCGCCGCGCGCTCGATCTGGCTTTGCGCATCGGAGAGCGTCTTCATCGCCGCGGCGACATCGGCCGGCGTCGCCGCGCCGGAAAACCGCTCGACGCGGGCGCCGAGATCGACGATTTGCCGCTCCAACCGCTCCACGGGCGCAGCGTTGCGCGAAAGGGCGGCGAGCGAGGCCTGGATCTCGTCCGCCTGGCGACGGATCGCATCGAGCGCCGTTGAACCGACCGCCGCGTCGGACAGCGTCTCAACCCGGTCGGCAAGCGTGCTCAGATCGCGTTGCAGGTTTCCAATCGCGCCGCCGAGGTCGTGCTCGCGGACGGCTTTGGCGATTTCGTCGAGCTTCGCCTCGACGGGCGCGAGCGCAGCAGGGTCCGGGCTGGTTCTGCGGACGCGGTCGACGCTTTCGCCGAGATCGTCGATGGCCGCGGCGACACCGACCGACTTCGGCGGATCGCCGCGAAGGCGTCGGCGCCGGGCAAGCCGTTCGGACACCAGCCGCAGCGCGTCGGCGTCCTCGTCGCCGTCCGAGCGCGCATCGCGAGGCCGCGCGCGCGACGCGAGGTCGTTGAACTGGGCGTCGGCGTCACTGAGTTCGCGGGCTGGCCGGGATGTCGCGAGCCGCCTGGGGCTGCGGGCGCTCGGTCTTCTCCTGCATCAGATTGGTGAGCGACTGCAAAGCTTGGGCGGTGCGGGTCTCGGTTTCGTTGGCGCGCGCGCCGATGCGCTCGATCGCGGCCTCCAAACGCTCGCGCTCGCCCTGCCGCGTCTCGACCAGCCCTTTTAACGATTCGAGGGTCTGGGCGGTGCGCTCGGCGTTGCGTTCGGCGCGTGCTTCAACCTGTTTGATCGCCTCTTCCAGCTTTTCGCGCTCGCCGCCGCGCGTGTCGACCAGGCCAGCCAACGCTTCGAGCGCCTGGGCCGTGCGCGCCTCGTTGCGTTCGCCGCGCGCCTCGACCTGCTTGATCGCGTCCTGCAGCCGCTCGCGCTCGCCGTCGCGCGACTCCACCAGCGAGGCCAGCGATTCGAGCGCCTTGGCGGTGCGGTTTTCATTGCGCTCGGCGCGCGTTTCGATCTGCTTGATCGTCTCATCGAGGCGCTGACGCTCGCCGCCGCGCGTCTCCACGAGATCGGTCAGCGATTCGAACGCTTTCGCCGTGCGCTCCTCATGCCGCACGGTTCGGCTTTCGATCTGTTTGATCGTTTCTTCGAGCCGTCGCCGCTCGCCGCCCTTGGCGTCGACGAGGCCAGTCAGCGATTCGAGCGCGCGCGCCGTGCGCTCCTCGTTGAGCTCCGCGCGTTTTTCGATCTTCTCGATGGTCGTTTCGAGCCGGCCGCTGTCGCCGCCACGCGTGTCGACCAGGCTCGTCAGAGATTCCAAGGCGCGCGCGGTGCGGCTTTCGTTACGTTGCGCTCGCTTTTCAATGGCGTCGATGACGTCGGCAAGCCGGTCGCGGCTCTCGGGAACGGGGGGCTCGGCGCGGCGAATGCCGCCGCGAGGCGCCGGTTCGTCCTGAATTTCGTAGCGCGCTTCCCGCGAATCAGCCCGACGAATCGGTCGCTCGCGCGGCGCGAAACGATCGGATTGCGGTGGACGACGCGAAGGCTCAGGCGCCACCTCGCGCGCAGGCGCGCGCCGGGGGGAGCCCGCGCGAGCCAGGCGGTCGATGCGGTCTTCGATCGCCTCCAAGCGCTCGCGCTCGTCGAGATCGTCGGGGTCGACGCCCAGGTCTTCGGCATATTCCGCGACGGCTTCGGCGACCCAGTCCTCAAAATCGATACCGGCGTTTTTCGCCATCTTTTCAGCGACTCTGTGCGCCGTGCGCCCGTCTGTGCGTCCGGTTTCCGCCGTTGCAGTCTTCATCGCTGTCCGCCGCCCAGGCTGGTCTGATTGCGTTCGCGAAGCGCGCGCCCGTCGCGGCGATGTTTCGACGGTGATGGTGAACAATTCGTTAAAGTGTCCCGAAACGGGTCAATCATTAGCGCCCATACGGGAGTGTGATTCTGGTTGCATACACTCTAGAGTTGCAAATGGTCGCGACTCGCGCTATCCCTAACGGCGGCGGCGGACTTTCGGTGCGACGGAAGCCCGGCAACCCTAGGGGAACAACCAGCAACGGGGATCAGGGCTCATGTCGATATTAGGTAATCTTTCAATTTCTCGCGCCGAATTCAGAGATTCGAACTGATTCGGCTCCAAGCAATACGAAGCGAGAAATGACGATCGGCGAGATGGCGTCCGAGTTCAACGTAAGCTTGCGAACATTGCGTTTCTACGAAGATAGAAAATTGTTGCGACCCCGCCGGGAGGGCAACACGAGACTATACTCTTCCATTGATCGACTGCGTATGCAGATGATTATGAGAGGTAAACAATTGGGCTTCACATTGACCGAGATACACGAGCTGCTTGGCGCCCAGGATGCTACGGACGACTTCGAAGGTAAGCTGAAGCCGCAGCAAATCGTCACGCAAATCGATCATCTCGAACGGCAGCGGGCGGACATCGACGGCGCCATCGCCCGATTGCGCGCAACCCATGAGCGCCTCGCCGCGACCGGCCCCTCAAAAGGTTCTGTAGCGGCGTAACCTGAAGGCAACGCCGCATCCGGCGGGGTCGCCTATCCCGGACCCGCCTCGGCCGAGCGCCATGGAAACCGGGAGGGTCCGTCAGGCTGGCCTCGTACGGGCCATCTTACTCTAGGCGTCACGCGCGCCGGCGCGCCTCAACAATCGCTAATGCGCGCGTAAACGCGCTTTCGATGTCGAGGCGCGTCGTGTCCAGGGTTTCTGCGTCGGCGGCGGCTCTCATGGGGGCGTCTGAGCGCTCGGCGTCGCGGGAGTCGCGGCGCTTGATGTCAGCGAGCACGTCGGCGTAGTCGATTTTTTCGCCGCGCTTCATGAGCTCAAGCGCGCGGCGTTGTGCTCGCGTCGCCGGACTGGCGGTGACGAAAATCTTCACGTCGGCGCCAGGGCAGATGACCGTGCCGATGTCGCGGCCATCCAGCACCGCGCCGCTGGACCGTGCGGCGAAATCGCGCTGCGCTTTGACGAGCGCGGCCCGAACTTCCGGGATTGCGGCGACGACCGACGCCGCCTCACCCATACGGGCGCCTCGAAGCGCGGACTCATCGAATTCCGTGAGTCCAAGACCGCGCGCAGCCGCGACCGCCGCTTCAACGTCGCGCAGGTCTTTGTCGGCTTGCAGGAGGCCCGCGGCCGTCGCGCGATAGAGCAGGCCGGTGTCCAGGTGTGGCAAGCCGTAATGCGCCGCCAGGCGCCGTGCGATCGTGCCCTTGCCGGATGCGGCTGGACCGTCGATGGCGATGATCAACGTCGCCCCCGCTCGCAAACCGGGACGGTGGTCACGAACATCCTGAGTCGCGCGAGGTCGTCGAAAGCGTTCACCTGTCGCCCCGTCCTCTCGTCGGCGCCCGCCGGCCAGGACATCTTGTCCGCGCATTTAGGGCGGCCATGTTCGGCTGTCGAGCGGGAAGGACACGTGGGCAGTCGACTGAAGTATGTCCGTCCCGCTGATGCCCTCTTGCCGGGGCGGGCTCGATTTCCGCAGAGCCGCGCACAGTCGATTATCGCCGGACGGGATCTAATGCGCGAGCAAGTCGATCACCTTGTCGAAATCGACGATGGCCAACTCGCCCCTCAACTTGCGGCCGTTGATGAAGAAGGTAGGTGTCGCGCTGATATTGAAGGCCTCGGCCGCCCGTTCCCGGCTCAATTCACTTGCTTGTAGAGGTCTTCGTTGCGCAAGCATGTCTCGAAATCCGTTTGGCTGAATCCGACGGCTTTGGCCATCGCGAGCAACGGCTCGACCGGCTTGTCGACGAAAGCCCAGGTTTTCTGCTGCGCAAATAGGTTGCCGATCAACTGATTGCGTTTGTCCGGTCCGGCGCAGCGACCGAGCATGAAAGCGGCGGCGGCGAGCGGGTCTAGCGGGAACTCGCGCAAGATGAACTTGGCGCGCCCGGTGTCGATGTATTTGCTCTTCAGCTCGGCCCAAGTCGTATTATGAAACGCTGCGCAATGCGTGCAGGTCATCGAGGCGTATTCGATGATTGTGATCGGCGCCGAGGGTGAGCCCTGAACAATGTCCGGTAGCGGTCCGATCGACATCAACTGATCGAGGGAAATTGTCGCGACTGCTGACGCGGAGGCGTCGTCAGCGCGAGCGGGGATTGCAGCGATGCACAGTGCGAGCGCGACGCCGAAAGCAAAGCCGCTATGTGGCAAAGTATATCCTCAAGGCCGAAGGAAACCGCCAACGCCGCGCGAACGCCGCCTTATCTCCAAAAGCACTGAGGTTAAGGAAATCCTAACAGGGCACATTGCTGAGCGCCTGTAGCCGCGAACTCCAGATCGCGGTTTGGCCGGGATGAGCACTCTTTCGGTGAAGCGCGATCTCACGACCACCGCGGTCTTGAGACCGCGGCTACAATGCAGCGCTCGGCGCGATCAGCGCTTTCGCGCCACCAGGAACCAGAGGCTTGGAGAGATCAGCGGCCAGAGCGGGCGCGGCGCGGCCGGATCGAAGCCCAAGATCGCCTCGACTTCCAAGCCCACGCTTTCGGCGAGCTGCGCCAGTTCGCGGCGTCCCCAAAGATTCCGTGAGCTATCGAGATAGGCGAACGCCTTCGAGCCCGCGGCTGCAGCGATCGGCCGCAGCATCTTCTGAACCCGGCGCAGTGTCGAGCCGCGATTGGGCGCCGAAAGCGCGAGCTTGGCGCCTGGTCGCAACCGACCCGCGATGGCCTCCAGCGCAGCCTCCGGCCGCTCCAGATATTCCAGCACGCTGAGGCAGATCGCCCCGTCGAATACGCCTTCCAGAGTCGCGACGTCCTCGACCTTGCGCACCTCGAAGCGCGCGGCGAGCTTGCCGGCATGGGCGCGCGCGGCGTCAACCATCGCTTGCGAACCATCCAAGCCTAAAACGCGCGCGCCGGCGCCGGCGAGAAGGCGGCTGAACACGCCACTGCCGCAACCAACATCGAGCCATTCGCCTGCAGGCGCGAGGCGCGGCAGAACCGCTTCCGTGAAGAACGCCGCTCTGCGCTTGAACCCGCCCGAGGCATAGCGGTCCGTCCACCCAGCCGCCAAGCCTTCGTGATAGGCGATTGCGTCCGATGCGTCAGCGTTCGACAAAGTTGACGACATCTAGCGCGCGCCAAACCCGGTCAGCATCGTCCTAAGCGTCTTCAGCACGATCAGCATGTCGAGCCAGAGCGAGAAATTCTTGATGTAGAAGAAGTCGTAATGCAGCTTGTCGAGCACATCGTCGGGATCGGTTACGTGACCCTGATTGACCTGCGCCCAACCGCTGATGCCCGGCGGAACGATATGGCGGTACTGGTAGAACGGCAGCTGGCTCTCGTACCACTCCGCAAGCGGCGCAGCCTCGGGGCGCGGCCCAATCCAGCTCATCTCGCCTTTCAGAATGTTTAGGATTTGCGGCAGTTCGTCGATGCGCGACTTGCGCAGCCAAGCGCCGACGCGGGTGATGCGCGGATCATGATCGCGGGTCATCGCATCGTTGCGCGATTGCGGAGCGGCGGCGCCGGCCGTCATTGTCCTGAACTTGTAGATCTTGAACTTCGAGCCACCCTTCATAATGCGTTGTTGGGTGAACAACGCAGGGCCCGGCGAGTCCAGCTTGACCAGCAATCCGACGAGCAGCATCAGCGGCCCAAACACAACCAGCGCTACCAGCGCAGCGAGTGTGTCGATGACCCGTTTCAGCGCGAGATAGGCATGATGCGGATCATGCGAGGTCAGCATATTCTCGGAGAGGTGGCGAATATCGAGCCGGCCGGAAAGCCGCTCGCGCGCATGCGTGACGTGATAGACGGGCACACCGGCCAACACGCAGCTCGTCAGAAACTGCTCCCAGTGGCCGGGGATGTCCGCCCTGAGATCAACCACGACGCCGTCGCAAGGCGATGGCAGAGTAGGGGTCGCACCGAGCACGCGCCACTGCGGACCTGGTTGCGACATCAATGACAGCGTGTCGCCGACCGGAAGCAGCGCAAATTGACGCCGGCTGGCCCGCCGGGCCAGCGTTAGCGCGCCGGTCAGCCAAACCACCGTCAGCATGTAGCCAACGAACATGGGCGCTGGATCAAAGCGCCAGCCGAACAAGGCCAGCAATCCCAGCACCAAAGCAAAGCTGCCGCTGAATATCGGAAACACTGCGGCGGCTTCATGCGATGTCGGGAAGCTGGTGACGCGCCTCAGGATGTAATAACCGAGCAACACCGACACGACGCTGCCAGCGTAGGCGTCGAGCATGCCAAGCAGGCTCGTTGAGGCGTAGGGGTCCCAGGTATAATAGAATAGCGGTCCCACCGCCGCAGCGACGGCCACGGCGAGTTGCAGGCCCACGCTCGCTAACAAAGGCGGGCGGGATCCCGCATTGGTAAATCCGCCGCCGAGTCCGGGCCGCGCGACCACCGAACCCTCGGGGGCGACCACGTTCGAACTCGATGACGTAACTCACGTTCAGCCTCCCCACACGCCCCAAAGGTTTGTATCCCTCAGAGCCTCAAATCGGATTCCCCAACGGGCAACACATATTTCAGATCATAGAGCACATGCGGATCTCGCCCATAGGCGTGAATGCCTGATGACCCGAGTTTCCGATAATCATCGTGCGCAACCGCGATGATAATGGCGTCATAAGCGTTTTGTTCCGGTCGGGCGACGAGATCGATGTCATATTCCCGCTTGGCGTCTTCCGGCACAACCCACGGATCGCTCACATCCACGTTGACACCGAAATCTTTCAGCTCGCGCACGAAGTCGACGATGCGGGTGTTGCGTAAGTCCGGGCAGTTCTCCTTGAAGGCGAGCCCAAGTATGAGCACCCGGGCGCCGACAACATGGATGCGCTTCTTGACCATCGCCTTGATGACTTGGCTGGCGACGTAGGGGCCCATCGAGTCGTTGAGCCTTCGCCCGGCCAGGATGATCTCAGGATAGTACCCGGCGGCCTGCGCTTTGTGCGCGAGATACCAGGGGTCGACGCCGGTGCAATGGCCGCCAACCAGACCTGGGCGGAACGGCAGGAAATTCCATTTGGTGCCAGCCGCCTTGAGAACCGCCTCGGTGTCGACTCCGAGCTTGGAGAAGATCATCGCGAACTCGTTGACGATCGCGATGTTGAGGTCGCGCTGCGTGTTCTCGATCACCTTCGCCGCTTCCGCGACGCGAATGCTCGGCGCCTTGTGCGTGCCCGCGGTGACGATCTCGTTGTAGAGCGCGTCGACCAAGTCGGCGACCTCCGGCGTCGAACCGGAGGTGATCTTCTTGATGGTGGCGACGCGTCGCTCCTTGTCGCCGGGATTGATGCGCTCTGGGCTGTAGCCGACAAAGAAGTCGACATTGAACTTCAATCCGGAGGTCTGCTCCAGCACCGGTACGCAGTCTTCTTCTGTCGCCCCGGGGTAGACCGTCAATTCATAGACGACGATGTCGCCCTTCTTCAAAACGCGTCCGATCGTCGAGGAGGCTGAGAGAACGGGGCGGAGATCGGGCTGTTTGTCGTCGTCGACCGGCGTCGGCACCGTGACGATGTAGAAGTTACAATCCGCGAGATCGCCCGGCTTCGTCGAGAATTGCAGGAATTTCGCCTCAGCGAGCTCGTCGGAGGACAGCTCCCGGGTCACGTCGCGACCGCCGCGCAGGGCGGCGATGCGTTGTTCGTTGATATCGAAACCGAGCACGGGGCGTGACTTGGCGAATTCGACGGCGAGGGGCAAACCAACGTAGCCCAGTCCGATGACGGCCAAGCGAAATTCAGATGTCGAACGCATGACGTCTCAAACCTCAACCAGGCGGCCAACCGAACGGCCCGGATCGAGCCCGACAAGCTTCTTCGTGACATGTTTTGGAAGATGTCGTCGCAACTTAGGTCCTCGCGAATTTTTTTGTCAAGCGGGTCAGGCCGCCGTTCACGAAGGCCTTATCGAGAAAATCCCTGCTGGCGCGCGAGGTCGGATGTTGGGCGCGATTGCGGCGCCAAAATGACTAATCGACAACGTTTATTCAGGTTGGCCTCAGGGGCTGTTTCGGGCGTCCTTAGCGAACGCTTCCGACGCGCCGACCTTCAACTCCCCCGCCTTGATCGAGGCGCGGAATTCACCGCTTGCGGAGGGCGAGGCGGCTTGGCCGTTGGGGTCGTCGCCGATGACGAGATCGATCGTATCCAGCACCGTCGCGCAAGCCCGGCGCGAAATCGACAGCGCGACGTCGCGCAGCTTGCGGCCCTCGCGCGGCGCGATCCTGAGTGCGGCGAGCCCTCCGGCGGGAAAGGCGGTGTGAGCCGGCTCCGCGTCGACTTGCAATTGCGTCGTCGTCGTTGGCTGGCGATAGGCGCCACGGGCTTCGAGCCAAGCCTGGGCGGGTACGGAACACGTGCAGAGCTTGTCAGGAGAACAGACCTTCGTGCCGGCGGTGATCTGCCCGACCGCATGTGCGACCTGGCCCTCGATCTGACAGCGGCTGGCGAGCTTGGTCGCGCCCGTGGCGTCGACCCAGGAGGCCGAGCACTTGGCGTCTTGCGCCGCCGCGGGCAGCGTAACGCTCACCTCGACAGTCTTCGACTGCTCGCAATCGACGTTGGCGACGCTCGACCGCTCCGCAAAATTTTCCACTGACGACGTCGTCGCGGAAACCTGGGAGCTTGTGGTGATCGAGGCGGAGTAGATGATCGGCGTCGGCATCGCGAACAGGTCGATGTTGGATTCCGTCTGCGTGTGCCAGACCAGCGGCCAATAGCCATGGCGTTCGGCGAAAATGAAATGCGCTCTCAGGCCAAACCCCGGCCGCGACATGCAGGGGGGAGGCCCGAAATGCACGGCGTTTTTGACGGCCTCGGGCAGGTTGGCCTCGATCCGATCGTCTTTCACGGTCACGGCTGAGGCCGGGAATTCCGTTTTGCCGTATTGGACGGTCGGCGCCTTCTTGTAGATTGGATCGATAAGCCGGAACCCGAAAAAGACGACGTCGCTCGGCAGCGGCGCCGCAGGGTCGGTGAGGTCGTTGACCAGCATGCCGTAGATGACCGGATGCGGCGTCTTCTGCGGCAACGCCGCCACCAACGCATTGAAGGTCAGTTGCGCTTCGTCGACGAAAGCGGCGTGCTCGGCCGCCGCTAGCTCGGCCTCTTTGGCCTTTTGCAGCGCCGCCTCGACGCGCTCGGGGATTGGGGAGTTCAGCCCGCTGACGTCGTCCTGCATGTACTCCTGCTCGGTCCCGTGAAACTCTTCCGCGGTCCGTCGAACCATGCCAGCCGCCAGCGCGATCCTTTGCGCAGCGGCCATGTCGCCCGATTTCTGCCGATCCGCGACCTCGGCGTCGAGATGGGCGGCCGACGCCTGCATGGCCTCATAGTAATCGTTGACCGTACGGGGCGCGGTTTGGGCGAGCGCCAGCCCGGGCGCCCCAAGAGCGCCGAGCGCACACAGCAGAGCGGCGACGGGGATCGTTTTGTTCATCATTCACTCTTTGTTGCAGCGCAAAGCGCCGCGACGCGCCTTAGCGCGAGAGCGCCCCCGCCGCCAAGTCGCGGCGCCGGCTTGCGGGCGCTAAGCCGTCGTGGCAAGCCGCGGCCATGACGTTGCCGGCGCCGCGCATCTCCTTTGTCTCCCTGGGTTGCCCTAAGGCGCTGGTCGATTCCGAGCGCATCGTCACCCGGCTGCGGGCGGAGGGCTACGAGCTTTCGAAATCGCATGCCGGCGCGGATGCGGTGATCGTCAACACTTGCGGCTTCCTCGACAGCGCCAAGAAGGAGTCGCTGGAGGCGATCGGCTCGGCGCTGAAGGAGAATGGGCGGGTCATCGTCACCGGCTGTATGGGCGCCGAGCCGGAACAGATTCGCGAGGCGTTTCCAAATGTGTCGGCGATCACCGGACCGCAGGATTTCGAGAGCGTGATGTCCGCTGTGCATGCGGCCTCGCCGGCGCCGCATAATCCGTTCCTCGATCTCATCCCGGAGCAGGGCGTCAAGCTGACCCCGCGTCACTACGCATACCTGAAGATCGCGGAAGGCTGTGATCACGCCTGCACGTTCTGCATCATCCCACGCCTGCGCGGCCCACTCGCCTCGCGCCCGGCGGCGGAGGTGCTTCGCGAGGCCGAAAAGCTGACGCGGGCCGGGGTGAAGGAAATTCTGGTCATCTCGCAGGACACAAGCGCCTACGGGCTGGACCTTGGCTACGCGACGAGCGCGTGGGGTGACCGGGAAGTCTCTGCCCGATTTCTCGATATCGCCCGCGAACTCGGTAAACTCGGGCCGTGGATCCGGCTGCATTACGTTTACCCGTACCCGCACGTCGACGCGGTGGTGGCGCTGATGAGCGAAGGCGGCCTGTTGCCCTACCTCGACATTCCCTTCCAGCACGCCTCGCCCAAAGTGTTGAAGGCGATGCGGCGGCCGGGCAATCAGGAAAAGACGCTGGAGCGCATCCGGGCATGGCGCGCGATACAGCCGGACCTGACGATCCGCTCGACTTTCATCGTCGGCTTTCCCGGCGAGACGGAGGAGGATTTTCGGCTGCTGCTCGACTGGCTGGATGAGGCAAAGCTCGATCGCGTCGGCGCGTTCAAATACGAGCCTGTACGGGGCGCGCGCGCTAACGATCTGGGGCTGGAGACCGTGCCCGACGAGATCAAGCAGAGCCGCTGGAAGCGATTCATGGAGAAGCAAGGCGCGATCTCGCTCGCCAAGCAGAAGGCGAAGATCGGCCGGCGGCTCGACGTGCTGATCGACCAGGGCGGCCCGAACGGGGGCAAGGGCCGCACCAAGGGCGACGCGCCGGAGATCGACGGCGCCGTGCATGTCGCTTCGCGCCGCCCGCTCAAAGCCGGCGATATCGTCAAGGTCAAAATAGAGCGGGCTGACGCCTACGATCTCTGGGGCGCGGCGGCGGGGTAAGGCATGAATCCGGTTTGGCGAAATCCCAAAGTTGACGCCTTTTTAGCGAAGGACCAACCCTGGCTGGAGGAGATGCGAGCTTTACGCGAAGTCGCGCTCGAATGTCGCTTGCGGGAGGAGTTCAAGTGGGGCTGGCCCTGCTACACTGCGGAAGGCAAGAACGTTGTCCTGATTCATGCTTTCAAGGAATATTGCGCGCTGCTGTTCATGAAGGGCGCGCTGTTGAAGGATACTGACGGGTTGCTGATCAGGCAGACCGAGAACGTCAATTCTGGCCGGCAGATACGATTTTCCAGCCTCAAGGAGGTTGTCAGCCGTCGCGCAAAGCTCAAGGCTTATGTGATTGCGGCGGTCGAGGTCGAGAAGACCGGGTTGAAAGTCGCGAAAAAGACCGACGCCGACTATCCGCGACCCGAGGAGTTCGAGCAGAAGCTGGCGGAGGCGCCTGCGTTGAAGGCGGCCTTCGAGGCTTTGACGCTGGGCCGTCAGCGCGGTTATCTGCTGCATTTCGCGGGAGCGAAGCAATCGAAGACCCGCGCGGCGAGAATCGAAAAATGCGCGCCGCTGATACTCGCGGGCAAGGGGCTGGACGATTAGCGCGATTTTCAAACATACGGCGAGCATCGATCCGCAGGCGACAGCCCCTAACCATGCCCACATCTCGGGGCCGCGCGTAAAACACGACGGCCGCGCACCCCCTCTCCCCGCGCAAAACTCACGAAGGGATTATTCATCAACGATCGCGCGGGGAGAGGGTTGGGGTGAGGGGCGAGCCGCTTGGACGCAAGTTTCCGACCCTCGCGCACCGTGTCAAATTATATCAGAAGATTTCAGGCAAACGCTCGCGTTTCTTCATGCAAGCAAATTTGGTTGGGCCGATGTGGCGTGGGTGGGAAGCGCACGTCTGAGCGGCGCGCCCCTCACCCCACCCTCTCCCCGCTGCCGACCTGATGCGGCGCGCTACGTCGTGCGACACGCGGGGAGAGGGAGCGCTTGCCGTCGTGCTAGGCAATGCGGCGGCCAGATGTGTGCATCCGCTAGGTTTGCAGACCGCGATGTGCCCAGCGCCGGCGAGGCCGCATGATTACGCGCATTCGCAGCGAGCTCTCCTATGTCGCTGGCCTCGTTCGCGCCCTTCGCGCGACGAAGCTGGTGACCAACCATCCCGACCGCACGCTCGGCGACCATCTCGCGGAATGGGCGGAAAAGCACGGCGACAAACCAGCGCTTTCGGACGAACGCGAATCCCTCAGCTACCGCGCGCTCAACGCCCGCGCCAACGCCTACGCGCGCTGGGCGCGATCGCAGGGCCTGGCGCAAGGCGACGCGGTCGCGCTGTTGATGCCGAACCGTCCGGAGTATGTGGCGATCTGGTTTGGCTTGGCCCGCGCTGGCGTGGGCGTCGCGTTGGTCAACACCAACCTTACCGGCGTGAGCCTCGCCCACAGTTTCGACGTCGTCGCGGCTAAGGCCATCATCATCGACGCGACGCTGATGCCCGCGTTCGAAACGGCGCGTGCGCTCCGCAAACAAAATGCGCCGGTCTTCGTGTATGGCGGCGACGCCGACGCGCGCCTCGATTGCTCAGGCTTCTCCGACGCGCCCCTTGCCGCCTCAGAGCGACCAAATCTCACAATCACTGACACGGCGCTTTACATCTATACCTCCGGCACGACCGGTCTGCCGAAGGCCGCGCGCATCACCCATTCCCGTGCGCTGCGCATCATGTACGGCTTCGCCGCGGCCATCGCGGCAAACGCGGATGATCGCGTCTACATGTACCTGCCGATGTATCACACCAACGGCGGCGTCATCGCACTGGGCATCACGCTGACCGCGGGCGGCTCGGCCTATATCCGTGAAAAATTTTCGGCGAGCGGCTTTTGGAGCGACGTCGCCCGCGAACGCTGTACTTTGTTTGTCTATATCGGGGAGTTGTGTCGGTATCTGTTGAACAGCCCTGAATGCGCGGAGGAGCGAGCGCATAAGATCCGCGCCTGCATCGGCAACGGCCTCAGGCCCGACATCTACGAAGCCTTCCAGCGCCGCTTCGGCATTCGCGCCGTGCTCGAGTTCTATGGCTCGACCGAAGGCAATGCGGTGATGTTCAACTTGGATTTTCACCCTGGGGCGATCGGCCGCATCCCGAACTGGGCGAAGTCGCGATTTCCCATGGCGCTGATCGCCTATGATGTCGACGCCGACACGCACCCGCGCGACGCCGCAGGGCTCTGCCGCGAATGCGGCGCCGGAGGAGGTCGGCGAGCTGTTCGCGGAAATCCGCGACGATCCCAAATATCCCGCCGCCCGGTTCGACGGCTACGCCGATGCCGCCGCGACCAACGCGAAGATCATGCGCGGCGTGCTGAAGCCCGGCGACGCCTGGTTCCGCACGGGCGATCTGATGCGGCGCGACGCGCAGGGCTATTTCTATTTCGTCGATCGCATCGGCGACACGTTTCGTTGGAAAGGCGAGAATGTTTCGACGACGCAGGTCGCCGAGACGATCTCCGGCTTTGCCGGCGTCAAGGAAGCGATCGTCTACGGCGTGGCGGTCCCAAAATACGATGGTCGCGCCGGCATGGCGGCGTTGGTTGTCGACTCGCTTTCCGAGTTCGATCTCGACGGCTTGCGCGCCCATCTCGAAGCCGCGCTTCCCGCTTATGCGCGGCCGCTGTTTCTGCGCTTCCAACACGAGCTCGACATCACCGGCACGTTCAAGCCAAAAAAGACTGAGCTTGTCGCCGCAGGGTTTGATCCCCGAAAGATCAACGAGCCGCTCTATTATGACGATCGAAGCGCACGCGCCTATCGCAAGCTCGACGCCGCGCATCTTGCCGCTATCGCCTCCGGCGCCATTGCGTTGTGAAGGCGCCGGCCGTCGAGTTCGCGTCGGTTGAAGCGTTGAAAACATCGGTTGGTCCGTGGCGCGATCTCTGCGCGCGGGCCGCTGAGCCGAACCCATTTGCCGACCCGGATTTCCTGTTCCCGCTCATCGGCTACGAGAAGCCGCGCGGGCTTACGACGGCTTTGGTTTGGGCCGACGGTGGCCGGTTGATTGGCTTCGTGGCCCTCCGGCTGCCGCCGCTCGGCGTCGGCCTCGCACGGGTCTGGCAGAGCGCGTATTGCCCGCTACCGGCCTTAGCGTTCGATCGCGAGGCGATGGTTGATGCGCTCGCCGCGCTTGTCTCGGGTCTCCGAGATCAAACGCGGCTCGCCGGCATAGTCTGGCCGATGACCGAGACCGGCGGCCCGCTAGTCGAGGCGCTAGGGCAAATTTCAAGCGCCGATGCGCTGCCCTTCGCGGTGGTCGCAAGTCGGCGGCGCGCGGCGCTGCGGCTTGCCGGCGTCGCCGCCTTCGAGGCGGGCCTCGATCCGGAGCGGCGCAGACGGTGGCGGCGTCAGGCCCGGCGCCTGGCTGAACGGGGCCGGATCGAAACGATGTCGGGCGCCGAGGCCACCGAGGCGTTTCTCAGATTGGAGAGCCAAGGCTGGAAGGGCAGGCGAGGCACCGCGCTCGCCGATGATCCGGCGCGGCTTGCCTTTGCGCGCAACGCGCTCGATGCTTTCGCCCGCGCCGGCCGGCTCGATGCGCTGGCGCTTGTCCTCGACGGCTCGCCGATCGCGGCCGGCCTGATGCTGATTTTCGGGCGCACGCGGCTATTACTGGAAGTCGGCCTATGATGAGGCTTTCGCGGTATTTTCGCCCGGCTTGCAACTGGCGCTCGCGCATTCACGGCGGCTCTCGGAGAGGGCCGACGTAGCTCTGCTCGATTCCTGCGCGCTGGAGGATCATCCGATGATTGGACGGCTCTGGGGCGATCAACTGACGTTCGAGGACATCGCGTTGGGATTGCGGTCCGGCGCGAACCGACCGTTGGGAATTTGGATCGCGCTGGCTTGGGTGCAAGCGGCGGTGCGACAAGCTCTCAAGCGGCTTCTCTATCGCGCTCTCGGTCGCAAGCGCTAGCGCAGTATGCCCTGACGAATCCCTAGGACGAATGCCATGAACTTCCTCGTCAACATCGACGTGCCCGATCTCGAAGCTGCGATAACGTTCTATCGCGACGCGTTCGGTTTTGTCCCCGCCCGTCGGCTCGGCGCCGGGGTGGCGGAGCTGACCGGCGGCCCGGCGCGCGTATATCTCCTGGAGAAGCCGGCCGACTCAATCGGCGCCGGTCGCGAACGGAGGCGCTACACGCGCCACTGGAATCCGGTGCATCTCGATATCGTCGTCGACGATATCGATGCTGCGCTGGCTCGCGCGCTCGAGGCAGGCGCCATCGTCGAATCGCCGATCAGCGTCGCGGCCTGGGGCAAACTTGCCGTCGTCGCGGATCCGTTCGGTCACGGCTTTTGCCTGATCCAGTTTCTCGGCCGAGGGTATGGCGAATTGGAGGGGTCAGTGTGAGCGGCGGCTTGCCGCCCGCCCCGATCTCCGGCAATCCGGTGGTTCGGAGATCGCACGGAATGGACGGACCGACCCAGCCAACCACACGGCGCGCGCTGCTGACGCGTCTCGGCGCCGGCATCGGGGGCGCGGCTGTCTACCAGCTGATGACCCGTTTCGGCTTCGCGGCCGAATCTCCCTATCGTGGCCCGATCCGGCTGGAAGGCGACCCGCGCGGCGCTTCGGTGCTGGTGCTCGGCGCCGGGCTCGCCGGCATGACGGCGGCCTATGAGCTGCGCCGCGCCGGCTACAAGGTCAGCGTGCTCGAATACAACGCGCGCCCCGGCGGGCGGAACTGGACGGTGCGCGGCGGCGACACCTACGTCGAGCTCGGCGGCGCCAAACAAACCTGCGGCTTCGACGAGGGCCACTATCTCAATCCCGGCCCGTGGCGGATTCCGTTTCATCACCACGCGGTGCTCGACTATTGCCGCCGCTTCGGCGTCGCGCTGGAGCCGTTCGTCCAGCTCAATCACAACGCCTATTTCCACGGCCAGGAAGCATTCGCAGGCGCGCCGCAGCGCATCGGCGCGATCAAAGCCGATTTCGAGGGCGGCGTCGCGGAACTGCTCGCCAAGGCGACGCGCCAGAGCGCGCTCGACACTGAGCTGAATAAGGAAGATCGCGAAATCCTGCTCGAAGCTTTGCGCGATCTCGGCGCTCTCGACGCTGACTATCGCTATCGCGCCGGCGCGATAGCCTCCGATACCCGCGGCTACGCGCGTGATCCCGGTGGGGGCCTTTCGGCGCGGCCGGAGGATGGCGAGCCGATCGGGCTATCAAACATTCTCACCTCGCGGCTGTGGCGGGGCTTGCAGAGTTTCCTGCTCTACGACTTCCAGACCACGATGTTTCAGCCGGTCGGCGGCATGGGCCGGATCGGCGAAGCGTTCGCGCGCGAGCTCGGCGATGCGATCCGCTACAACGTGAAGGTCACCGAGATCGCGCAGGACGAGCACGGCGTCGAGGCGCATTTCGAAGATCTCGCCGCAGGCGGCGCGCCCGGAGTGGCGCGCGCGGATTGGTGCGTCTGCACGCTGCCGCTCAGCGTGCTGAGCCGTCTGGAGGTTCAGGTCGGCGCGCCGATGCGCGAGGCGATCTCCGCCGTGCCTTACGCGGCGGCGATAAAGATCGGGCTGCAGTTCTCCCGTCGCTTCTGGGAGGAGGACGAGCATATTTTCGGCGGCATCTCCTACACCGATCTGCCGATCCGCCAGATCGCCTATCCCAACTACGGCTTCAACCGCGGCGGCAAGGGCGTGCTGCTCGGCGCCTATCTGTTCGGCGGCCCGAATGGCTTCGAATTCTCGGCGATGAGCCCCGAGCAGCGCATCGAGGCGGCGGTGGCGCAAGGCGCGGCGCTGCATCCGCGCTATCGCGAGACCTTCGAGAACGGTTTCGCGATGGCTTGGCTCCGAAGCCCGTTCTCCCTCGGCTGCGCCGCCGAATGGTCGGACGCCGCACGGGCCGCGCACTACGACAATCTGTGCGCGATCGATGGCCGCATCGCGCTCGCCGGCGAGCACGCCTCCTATCTGCCCGCGTGGCAGGAGGGCGCGATCCTCTCCGCGCTCGATGCGGTGCAGCGGCTGCATCAGCGGGTGCGGGCATGAGATGGGCGCTGGCGATTGGCTTGGGGCTGGCGAGCGCGGCCGCGTCCGCGGAGACGCCGGTGCTGAGCCGCGGCTGGACGTTCGATGAGCAGGGCGGGGCGGCGCTCTACAAAAACGTTTGCGCCGCCTGCCATCAGGCGGATGGCGGCGGCGCGGTCGGGGCGGCGTCCTATCCAAAGCTGGCTGGCGACCCGAAGCTTGCCTCCACCGACTATGTACTCACCGTCGTGCTCGGCGGCCTGCATCTCATGCCTGCGATCGGGGCGGGGATGAGCGACGCGCAGGTCGCCGATGTCGTCAACTATGCGCGCGAAAATTTCGGCAGCGAGCGCGATGATCCCGCGACGCCCGCGCGGGCGGCCGCGGCCCGGGCGGCTCTGAAGCGCTAGCGCGGCGCGGTTGACGCGCGACGGCGGTTAGGCTTTGGACTGGGCGCGGCTTTTGGGTTTGGGGAAAGAAATGAAAATAAATCGCTGGGCGCTTTGGCTAGCCCTTCCGCTTTCGCTCGCCCTGGCGGGTTCGCCGGCCGAGGCCAAGCACAAGGCCAAGCACTCGGGCGGCGGGAGCTGGACCGGCACCTGGTCGGGCGCCTGGGGCGGCCGCGATGCGACGGCGATCACGATTTCCGGCAATAAGGTGGTCAGCTACCAGTATGGCGGGCAGACGACGCCGGTGCATTCGAGCCATGTCTCGGGGAGCACCGGTGCGTTACAACGGCGATGGCGACGTGAAGGTAACCCTGACGCGCACCGGCCCGACGACAGCGCATGCCAAGATCCACAGCTCGCAAGGCGACGGCGAAGCCGACCTGACGCGGCAGTAGCCGCGGTCGTTGTAGCCGCGGTCGTTGACCGCGGAAGCCGTGATCGAAGGTTAACGACGCTCACACTTCGACCGCGGTCAACGACCGCGGCTACACGACTGCGCTCGCCTAACGCGGTCAAGTGAGATGCCGCCGTTAATCCGGAAATAAGAAAGCCAATATAGTTCCTTGAGGGCAAGGTTACGCAGCGCAATGCCGTAACGGAGCAAGTCAAATCCCCTGCGGCGCGACGGTGATCGCGTCCTCGGCGGAAGGCTTTGAGACTTCGGAGGGGCGATCGTGTTGCTTCGTGTGCTGGCGTTCGGCGCGTTGCTTTTGGCCACGCCCGCCTTGGCCGACGACTGGAAGGTGGAAAGCGTTTCCGGCGACGCGGTCTCGACGCGGGGGGGCGCGGAGCCCAAGTCGCTCGACATCGGCTCGACCGTGCCGGATGGCGCGATCGTCGTCACCGGACCGCAGACCTCGGTGAAACTGCGCCGCGGCGACGACACGGTTTCGTTTGATTCGAACGCGATCGCCGAGTTCCATGCCGGCGGCGGCTCACGCGCCACCGTCGAGCCGCAGGTCGGCGATTTTCATTTTGATGCGACCGCCAGCGAGCAGGGGCCGTTGGCGGTCAACACCAAATGGTTCAGCGCCAACGCCCAGACCGCCCGCTTCGACGTGAAGGCCCGCAAAGACGTCGCACTGTTGGAGGTCGACCGGGGCGTCGTCGATGTGCGCGACACTCAGCGCGGCGGCGACAGCGCCCCGCTCAAAGCCGGCGATTCGTTCCGCGGCGCGCCGCTCGGGCCGAAGGACGCCGAGGCGGCTGAGGCCGACAAGAAGGCGGAGGCCGACAAGGCCAAAGCCGCCGCCGCCGCTGCCGGCGGCCCTAGCGACGCCGATATCGACAAGGCCACCAAACTCCCCAAGGGCAAGGGCGGCAAGAAGCAGAGCGAGCTCGCCAAGAAGCTTGCCGGCAAGGGGGCCCAAGCGCTGAAGGAGGGCCTCAACGATCTCGGCGATTACGACGGCGACCCGCTGCCCGCGGAGGCGCCGAAGATCGGCCTGCTGGCGTTCCTGTTCGGCAAGGACGCGCCGAATACCGGCATGGTGCTCGGCGCGATCGCGGTCGTCGGCCTGATGCTCGGCAAGCTGACCTCGGGGGTGCTGGGCGATGTGGCGTTCGGCGTGTTCGGCAACGCGATCCTGATAGTGATCGGGGCCTTTCTCGGCGCCGGCCTGCACGACGTCGCCTGCCCGCCCGATCTGGTCTGGGAATTTGAACCCGGGCCGGGGATCCTGCTCACCCTGATCGGCGCCTTCGGCCTGCTGGTCGGCGCCTGCTTCCTGCGCCGCTACATCGAGGACCGAATGGAGCAAAACGCCGCCGCCGCCACCGCCGCAGCGCGCGCCGCCGGGGGGCGGGCGCCGCGGAAGTTTGGGTGAGGGGCGGATCGTTATCGGCCAAGGCTTTAGGTGGGCTAAGGACGTCGTGTTTCGGCTTATTTCGGTCTGTTTCGGCTGCCGATTTCCGTATTTCGGCACCGATTTGCACCAAATACGCTTAGTTCGGCGGTACAGCTTCTGGTGCGCAGTGGCGCGCGACGTCGAGCATTGGGGTCAAACCGATCGATCATGGCAAAGGCCGAGGACATAAAAGGGCCGCCAGTCTAGCAGGTATTTGGATATTCAGAAATAAGAAGTTTGGCGTTTCGTGTCGGTAGTGGGCGGGAAACAAACGGGCCTTTTGGGACCGGCAAAATTTTCCGGCGGACATCATAGCTGTCTAGGAAATGCGTGTCAGCCGGGGATCATACAGCCAGCGGCGCGATTTTACGGCGCTGACGCTTGCGCTGTCTGGATGGACCGGGTTGACCAGTACGCAACACTCCTCCGCTACAAGTACGGAAGGAATTACGAGAACGGCCGAACGCCGGCTCCGCAGCCATGCCGTCCCAAAGCCGATGCTTGTGCGGCTTGCTGGTTCGGCATCCCAGCCGACGGGCAGACTTGCCGCGGTCTCCCTCTGCGCTGCAGCCCAGACCGGGTCTGGGATCGAAATCTCGACCAGATACCTGTTGAGCGGAAGTGCGCCGGCCGCGAGATGCACCAGCGTTTCGAGACATGCGAGCGAGCGACTGTCCGCGGCGTAGACGACCGCCGTACCCTTCTCGTTCCAGCGACCGCCCGTGATCTCTGCGCCTTTTCCGCTGAGATCGTCCGCCTCGTAGGCCGGCGCGTCGACGCCGATACGATAAACGATCCGGCTCAAGCGTAGGCGCCGCTCTGCATTTGCGAGAGCACCTGCGAGACCAGCGCCTGACCCGTCATCGTGTCCATGAGATCCAGCGGACGAGCGCCACCAAGCGCTGGCACAGGCGCGCTCATCCAGGCCGACAACCAAGCCGAAGCATCGAAGCCTTCCGGGTTACCCGATTCCCGGACCATGGTTTGTATCTGCCCCAGCAGGCGACCGAATCCCAGCACACGCTCGCCTTCCGCAGGGGACAGAGGGGCGTTGGTTTTGGCCTTTCGATTCACCGTAGCCACCGGGATATGCAATGCCGTCAGCGCCTCACCCTGGGGGACGCGAAACTGGGCGAGGATGACTTTCGCATCATGCGCGCCAATGCTTTTGGCCCACCTGACCCGCGTCAGATCTGGCGCCTTGTAGAGCGTAACGAACGCCTCCTCGGTCGGCTGGAACCAGCCTAACGAAGTGTCCTCCTTGGGGGACAGCGCCTTTGGCTTCCCGGGAACTATCGCGTCTCCCGCGGGCTGCTTGCCCTTCTTATTTGTGAGTTTCGCGGCTCCCTGGCGACCCGAAAGGCGCTTTGGCGCGGCGCGGGCTTTGGTCTGAACGCGGGCCATTTTTTGCTCCTTTGAGCAAATTATATGCTCAGCTGGGCAAAATTTGCAAGGCTTGCCAGAGTTCAGCACCCCGCGCGCGTCTCGCCGTCCGACATGCAGCCGGGCAGGTCCGGGACGGTAGCGACATACCCGCCGCCGTCTTCGTCTGACAGAGCCTTGATGACGACTGTGTAGGGCGTGAGGGGAGGCACACCTCTTTCCAACTAGGCGCTCCTGCTTGGTTTGGATTGCCGGCTCGAAGCTTTATCGCGCCCGCTCGACGTGGCGCGCGAGAATGTCGGCTTTGGTGGAGGTGAAGACGGCTTTATGCCATGCCCATCGATGACGACGCGAGATTTGGGTATTGGTTGCTCTATCGTTCCTTTTGGCGCCCTCGTCCTGCTCGGGCACAGCGACGTCGAGGTTGTCCGCGTAGCTCCGCGGCGCTGGGATCGGCAGTCCGTCCTCCCGCATGCCATCGAGATGAAACGCGATCGCCTCGCGGATTTCCGATTTCACTTCGTCCAGCGTATCGCCAACCGAGACGCAGCCGGGGAGGTCGGCGGACATAAGCCGAATAGTTGTTTTCGCCTTGTTCGATTACGACGGCGTAGCGCATGGTTTAGTCCTTTCGCCCCGTCGCGAGAGGTCGATCAGCGTACATCAATCAAGCGAGGACTCACAATTGTGCTTGGAGATCTTGATCAAGTTGCTCAACATTTCGTATCACATCGTCCGCCACTTTCCGGAAGCCATCATATACAATATCATATCTCTTTTGATCTTCTGCACTGAAGGCGTGCGAGTTTAAAATATCCTTCAACATGTTCAGACCGACCGTTGCCGTATCAACCTCGTCAAGCGCAGGAAAATATCAGCAAGTGCACGAGATTGAATGGCCTCCTTTAGTTGGGCAAGCAAGTCTCGAAACATTTTGATGTGACTCTCTTGCTTGTGTCAATCTGGCGCTGTCGTATAGCGGGCACCAAATCCCGCTCAATATGTAAGCTTGTCGTCGATCAACAATCTTACTGAATGGATCGGACGCTTGCGTGCGGCGAAATTCTTTTTCCAAACGGTCCATTTCTGCCTCCACAACAACCATTTGAGTTACTAGGGCAGCCTCATTTTCGCCTAGTATTTGAGCAGTGTTTATTATAAGTTTCTCAAAATTATCGTCATAGAATAGCAGAAGAGAACCCTAAAGCTGTAATGTCATTTCGATTAATAATCGCAGATGAGGGTGGCACTCCTTTATCTGTGCTTACCAGGTAGCCACAAATTCTGCTCGAATGTCACGTATTTTTTTGAGGGCGGGAATGTTGTTGCGGCGGCCCCATCTCAAACCGAAAGCTAAGCTTAGGTTCCAAACAGCGTCTTGCTGTATAAATAACGATTGAAGGTACCCGTAGCAAGTGAGTACATTCGACCCCCAATCCTGCCCAATGTTCCTGCCGTAACTTCGAGCAGCCTCCGATGCGTCAAGTAATGCATCGAGCGCACCAAATACGAGCCGTCTCTGTCGCGCGGCGTGGCGATCCGGAAAAGGGCGAAAATAGTCGTGCGCCTTCTGATGAATTCGCTCGCGGACTGATAAGACGTAAACAAGCTGCCGCACTAGGTTAATCACACCTCCGAAATCGATTTACCACGGCGTAGTAATATCTCCCTCTCGTCATCCTTTTAGCCCCTCTAAAGGTTGTTCCTAAGCTAGAACATCTACACAATGAAAGGAGCAAGGCTGTTGCCGTTCGCTCAACTACACCCCGTCGTCCCCCCGCACGTATCGCACTTCAAGCACGTCCCATTCCGCACCATCGTGAAATTCCCGCACTCCGGGCACGCCTCGCCGACGTACCCCTTCATCCGCGCCTCGGCCCGCTTCTCCGCGACCGTCTCCTCGCGGCGCGGCGAACGCCACCCCCGCAAACACCTCCGGCGCCTCGGCGAATTCGCCCTTCAGCGCCGTCGCCGCCTAGCCACGTGCGCGCGCGTACGCCCCGCCCTGCACCAGCATCAGCTTATCCGTCTTCGAGCGCACCAGCCCGCGCGACACCACGCTGGCCGGCGACGGCGACGCCGAGCCGCCGGGCGCCTTGTCCTGCGCGACGCCGCCGCCGAGCACGGTGTTGCCGATCTCGTCGGGCGAGACATGCGCGAGGTCGTGGCGGCCCAGATACGAGATCGCCAGTTCGCGGAACACGTAGTCGAGGATCGAGGTCGCGTTCTTGATCGCGTCGTTGCCCTGCACGAAACCCGCCGGCTCGAAGCGGGTGAAGGTGAAGGCCTCGACATATTCCTCGAGCGGCACGCCGTATTGCAGCCCGAGCGAAATCGCGATCGCGAAATTGTTCATCAACGAGCGGAAGGCGGCGCCCTCCTTGTGCATGTCGATGAAGATTTCGCCGAGGCGGCCGTCCTCGTATTCGCCGGTGCGCAGATAGACCTTGTGGCCGCCGACCACCGCCTTCTGGATGTAGCCCTTGCGGCGGTTCGGGCAGCTTTTCGCGCTCGCGCAGGCGCTCGACGCGCTCGACCACGCGCTCGACGATGCGCTCGGCGACCGCCGCGGCCGTCTTCGCCGGCTGGCTCAGCGCGACAAACTGATCGACGGCCTCGTCGTCCTCCTCGTCGGCCTCGATCAACTGCGAGTTCAGCGGCTGCGACAGTTTGGAGCCGTCGCGATAGAGCGCGTTGGCCTTCAGGCCGAGGCGCCAGGACAGCATGTAGGCGTCCTTGCAATCCTCGACCGTCGCGTCGTTGGGCATGTTGATCGTCTTCGAGATCGCCCCGGTGATGAACGGCTGCGCCGCCGCCATCATGCGGATGTGGCTGTCGACCGACAGATAGCGCTTGCCGGTGCGCCCGCACGGGTTGGCGCAATCGAACACCGCGTAGTGCTCCTTTTTCAGATGCGGCGCGCCTTCGAGGGTCATCGCGCCGCAGATATGGGTGTTGGCGGCCTCGATCTCGTGTTTGGTGAAGCCGAGCGCGGTGAGCAGATCGAAGCTCGGCTCCTCCAGCTTTTCGGCGGGGATTTTGAGCGCCTCGGTGAGGAAGTCGGCGCCGAGCGTCCATTTGTTGAAGACGAACTTGATGTCGAAGGCGCTGGCGAGCGCGGCCTCGACCTTGGCGATCGCGGCGTCGGTGAAACCCTTGGTGCGCAGGCTCGCGATGTTGACGCCGGGCGCCTGGCCGAGCGAGGCGTGGCCGACGGCGTAGGCGACGATCTCGGCGATCTTCGGCTTCGTCGTAGCCGAGGGCGCGAAGGGCCTCGGGGACGGCGCGGTTGATGATCTTGAAATAGCCGCCGCCGGCCAGCTTCTTGAATTTGACCAGCGCGAAATCGGGCTCGATGCCGGTGGTGTCGCAATCCATCACCAGGCCGATCGTGCCGGTCGGGGCGATCACCGAGACTTGCGCGTTGCGGTAGCCGTGCAACTGGCCGAGCGTCAGCGCGTCGGCCCAGGAGTCGCTTGGCCGCTTCGGAGAGGCCGGCCCAGGCGACGCCGGCGCGGATCAACGAAGCATGGTCGAGCGGGGTCGGCGCGACCGAGAGTTTCTCATAACCGTCGGACAGGCCGTCGGCGGCGCGCTTGTGGTTGCGGATGACGCGCAGCATCGGATTCGGCGTTCGGCTTGTAGCCGGCGAAGGCGCCGAGCTTTCGGGCGATTTCGGCCGAGGTGGCGTAGGAGCGGCCGGTCAGCAGCGCGCTCAAGGCGCCGCAGATCGCGCGGCCCTCCTCGCTGTCATAGGCGATGCCGCAGGACATCAGCAGGCCGCCGATATTGGCGAAGCCGAGGCCGAGCGTGCGGAAGTCATAGGAGAGTTTGGCGATTTCCTTCGAGGGGAACTGCGCCATCATCACCGAGATTTCGAGCGTCAGCGTCCACAGCCGGACGGCGTGCTCATAGGCCTTGACCTCGAACGCCTTGGTCTCGGGGTTGCGGAACTGCAACAGGTTCAGCGAGGCGAGATTGCAGGCGGTGTCGTCGAGGAACATGTATTCCGAGCAGGGATTGCTGGCGCGGATCGGGCCGGACGCCGGGCAGGTGTGCCAATCGTTGATGGTGGTGTGATATTGCAGGCCGGGATCGGCCGAGGCCCAGGCGGCGTAGCCGATCTGGTCCCACAGCTCGCGCGCCTTCAGGGTCTTTGACGACTTTGCCGTCGAGGCGGCGCGTCAGGTTCCAATCGCCGTCGGCCTCCACCGCGTGCAGGAAGTCGTCGGTGACGCGCACGGAATTGTTGGAGTTCTGGCCGGCGACGGTGAGATAGGCTTCCGATTCCCAATCGGTGTCGTAGGTGTCGAAGTCGATGTCGCGGAAGCCCTGTTTGCGCGAATTGGATGACGCGCTTGATGATGCCGTCGGGCACTTCGTCGCGGCGCGCGAGCTTGACCTCGCGCTTCAGCGCGGGGTTTTTCTCGGGGTTGAAGCAATCATCGCCCGGGCCTTCGCAATTGACGCAGGCGCGCAGGATCGCCTTCAGATGTTTCTTGACGATCTTGGAGCCGGCGACGAGGGCGGCGACCTTCTGCTCCTCCTTCACCTTCCAGTCGATGAAGGCCTCGATGTCGGGATGATCGACATCGACGACCACCATCTTGGCCGCGCGGCGCGTCGTGCCGCCGGATTTGATGGCGCCGGCGGCGCGGTCGCCGATCTTGAGGAAGCTCATCAGGCCGGAGGAGCGGCCGCCGCCGGAGAGCTTCTCGTTCTCGCCGCGCAGCGTCGAGAAATTGGAGCCGGTGCCGGAGCCGTATTTGAACAGGCGCGCCTCGCGCACCCAGAGGTCCATGATGCCGCCTTCGTTGACGAGATCGTCGGCGACCGACTGGATGAAGCAGGCGTGCGGCTGCGGATGCTCGTAGGCCGACTTCGACTTGGTCAGCTTTGCCGGTCTCGTGGTCGACGTAATAATGGCCCTGGCGCGGGGCCGTCGATGCCATAGGCCCAGTGCAGGCCGGTGTTGAACCATTGCGGGGAGTTCGGCGCGGCGATCTGGCGCGCCAGCATGAAGCGCATCTCGTCGTAATAGGCGCGGGCGTCCTCTTCGTTGTCGAAATAGCCGCCCTTCCAGCCCCAATAGGTCCAGGCGCCGGCGAGCCGGTCGAACACCTGCTTCGCCGAGGTCTCGCCGATGGTGCGCTCGGCCTTGGGGAGTTGTTCGAGGGCGGCCTCGTCGGGGACGGAGCGCCAGAGGAAGGAGGGGACGCCGTTCTCCTCGACGCGCTTCAGCCGGGCGGGGACGCCGGCCTTGCGGAAGTATTTTTGCGCGAGCACGTCGGCGGCGACCTGGCTCCAGGCGGCGGGGACCTCGACGCCGTCGGCTGCGAACACCACCGAGCCGTCGGGGTTGCGAATTTCCGATTTCGCGCTGGCGAAGGCGATGGCCTCGTAAGCGGCGCCGTCGGTGGTGGTGTAGTGACGTTCAATGCGCATGTAGGTTGCCTGTCCCCAGATGATTGACGCGGCGTCGCGCCGCCTGTTCCCGCTTTAACGCGCGCGCCCGTCGTCCCGCGGCGATGTCGCCGCGATCCGCCCCCAAGCCCGCCAAAACTGTGCACGCCGCCTGCCCTGGACGCGTCCGTTAAGGGCCAAACTTGGCCCGTACGCGAGTCGCTGACCGGGGAGGGCTCCTGTTACGGATTCATGACGTCACGGTCAATAGGTAGATAGGGTTCCGTACCGTTAGCACAACATCTTGTGGAAGGAATTGGTTAACCGGGGATTAACGACCGCCGCCACTGGACAGGATCGACCGAGTCGGGGCGGCGGCGCAAGGGGAAAAGGGCGGGGGTGACGGTGCGGCGCGGGGGTGTGGCGGGCGGGCAACGGGCGGAGTGCAAGGCGGCGCGGACGTGGCGGACTCCCTCCCGCCCTTGTGGGGAGAGGGTTGGGGAGGGGGGTTGGTTCGGCTTGGACGTCGCCGACAGGATAGCGCGGCGCGTGCGGCTGACCACCCCACCCCGGCCCTCCCCCACAAGGGGGGGAGAGGGAGCGGAGGGCGCGGCGCTCTGTCCCCATTCTCGCGCGTCTCGCACGTAAGGAAGCCTCAACCACGCGGGGAGTTCGAACTAGGCGGCGCTGGCGATCGATGCGATTTTTCTAGGCATGACGAAACGACATATTCCCGTCGCGGTCATCGGCGCCGGGCCCTATGGTCTGAGCCTCAGCGCCCATCTCAGCGCGCAAGGCTGTACCCCCGCGATCTTCGGCCGCCCGATGGAATCGTGGCGCTATGGCACGCCGCCGGGGATGCGGCTGAAATCGGAGGGGTTTGCGTCCTCGCTCTCTGAGCCCTCGGGCGAATTCACGCTGAAAGCGTTCTGCAAGTCGGCGGGCCTGGCTTATGCCGACATCAATCTGCCGACGCCGGTCGGGACGTTCATCTCCTATGGCGACGCCTTTCAGAAGCGATTCGCGCCGCAGCTCGATCGGCGGATGGCGCGGCAGATCCGCAAAATCCCGCGCGGGTTTGAGATCGAACTGGAGGATGGGAGCAGTGTGACGGCGGGGCAGTGCGCCATCGCGACCGGTTTGCAGGGTTTTGAATATGTCCCCGAGCCATTGCGGCCGCTGAGCCGCGAGCGGCTCGCCCATACCGCCAAGCTGCATGACTATTCGGTGTACAAGGGCGCGCGGGTGCTGGTGGTCGGCGCCGGCGCCTCCGCGACCAACGCGGCCGGCGAGCTGTTGCGCGAAGGCGCCGACGTGACGCTGTCCTGCCGCAGCCCTCAGTTGCGCTTTTATCCCGGCGGCCTGCCGCGCACCTTCAAGGATTCGCTGACAGCGCCGCTGAGCCCGATCGGGCCCGGCTGGGCCAAGTGGGCCGCGAGCTATTTCCCAGGCGTCTTCCGCTCGCTGCCGCAGAGCCTGCGGGTGAAGATCGTCGAGCGGACGCTCGGGCCGGCGCCCGCGTGGTTCGTGCGCGACGAGATCGAGGGCAAGATCGGCATGCTCGCCGGCCGGAGCGTCAGCGCTGCGCGCGAGACGGCGGAGGGCGTCGAGATCGAGATGATCGATCGCGAGGGCGGGCGCTCGACGCATATGTTCGACTATGTGATCGCCGGCACAGGCTACCGTGTCGATGTGGACCGCCTGCGGTTTCTTTCCTCGGCGCTGCGCACCGGCCTTGGCGCGCGTCGGCGGCGCGCCAAGATTGTCGCGGCGGTTCGAGACTTCGATTTCCGGCCTGTATTTTCTGGGCGTCACCGCCGCTTATCAGTTCGGGCCGGCGTTGCGGTTCGTCTGCGGCGCTGAATATGCCTCGCGAGCGGCGTCGGCCGCGATGGTGGCGGCGATGAGCCGGCGACCGGTGGTGGCGGAGGAGCCGCGGCCGGACTTCAGCGTCGCTGGCCTCAACGCGCCGACGCGGGGCTGAGGCCCGGTGACCCAAGCCGACAAGATCCTGTTCGTCAGCTTGCTCGACGATCCCGGCGGCGATCGCATCGTCGCCGAATGCGGACGCCGTGGCGCCCGGTGCGAAGTCGTCGGGCCGGCCTCGGCCTTCGCCGCGCGGACGCGCTACGCGCAGAAACTCTACCGGCTGACGGACATTGGCGGCCCGGCTATGCGCGCCTTTGTGCTGGCGCGGCGGCTGAACAGTTTCGTCGCCGCTTCGAAGCCCGGCCTGATCGTGCCGCTCGACGAACTCGCCGCGGGAGTGCTGCGCGACCCGCGCGTGGTCGCGCGCGCTTCCCCAGAGACGCGGCGGCTGCTGTTTGCTTCGCTTGGCGCGCCCGAGGGGTTTTGCGCAGCGCGCAGCCGGCAGCGGCTGTCAGTCATCGCCGACGAATTGGGCCTGCGGACGCCGAGGACGCGGCCGCTGGAAAACCTCGCGGCAGCGCGCGCCGCGGCGGCGGAGTTCGGCTATCCGCTGGTGGTCAAGCGCGAGCTGACGGCGGGCGGCGGCGGCATCCTGATCGCGCACGACGATCGTTCGCTGGTCCGGGGTTGGCGGCGCAGCCAGTGGGTCGCGCGCGCGAAGTCCAAGCTTGGCTTCATCGAGGGCTATCGCGGTGAGGCGGTGGCGCATGTCGCGCAGGAGTTCATCCGCGGCGAGCTCGCTTTCCGCAACTCGGCGTGCCGCGATGGGGTGGAGCTGGCGGGGGTCAATTTCGCGGCGGCGCATCGCGATCCCGAAGAGACCGGGCCGAGCCGCTATATCCGCCAGACCGATAATGCGGAGATGGAGCCAACGGCGCGCGCCATCATCAAGGCGCTGGGGCTGTCGGGGTTTGTCTCGTTCGACTTCATCGTCGACAGCGAGGGGCGCGCGCATTTGTTGGAGCTGAACCCGCGGGTGACCGGGTCGACGCATCTTGGCAAATTGTTCGGGGCTGACTTGGTTGCCGCGCTGCTCGGATCGCCGCGGTTTAGCGCGCGGGTCGCGCCGACATCGATTGCGCTGTTCCCCAAGGCGATTGATGTCGAGCCTTTTGATCCGGCGATGTTTGGGACGCCGGGGCTGTTGCACGATGTGCCGTGGGAGGAGCCGGAGATCGTCGACAGCTATCTCGCCTGGCTCGCTCGGCGTCGGCCCGAGGCGGCGAAGCGGTTGCGGGAGTTCGGCGCGAAAGAGCTGAAAGCGTTTGTTTCGAAGCCGGAGCGCTCGCTGCGCCCGAGTTTTCGCTCGCGCCGGGCGGCTTAGGGGCGACCTGTAGCCGCGGTCGCTGACCGCGGCGGCGCCGTGATCGGATCTTTGCCGGATAAGAACGATCGCACGACCACCGCGGTCAACGACCGCGGCTACATCCGGCGCGTCATCCCGCCTTCGCCCGCTTCAGCAACTCCAGCAACTGCCGGTGGATGAACTCGTTGCCGCAGCAGATGTCGCCAGTCGTGAGGAAATCCTCCTCGCCTTCGCAGCCCGTGACATAGCCGCCGGCCTCGCGGATCAGCAGCGAGCCGGCGGAGATGTCCCAGGAATTCAAGCCCCGCTCCCAGAAGCCATCAAACTGGCCCGCGGCGACATAGGCGAGATCGATCGCCACGCAGCCCATGCGGCGCACGTTGACCACCGAGGTCATCACTTCGGCGAGCTCGGCCTTGAAGCGCGGGTGCTCGCGGGACTTGCCGAGATGCGGCACGCCGCAGCCGATGATCGACTGCGACATTTCCCGCCGCGCCGCCACCCGCAGGCGCCGGTTGTTGCCCCAGGCGCCCTGGCCTTTCTCGGCGACATACATGGAATCGTCGGCGGGGTTGTAGACCAGCCCGGCGACGATCTGGCCCTCGCGCTCCAGTCCGATCGAGATCGCGAACAGGGGAATGGCGTGCAGGAAATTGGTGGTGCCGTCGAGCGGGTCGATGTGCCAAACGTGGGTCTTGTCGGTTCCCTCGACGCGGCCGCTCTCTTCCATCACGAAGCCGTAGCCGGGCCGCGCCTTCGATAATTCCTCGTAGAGGATTTTCTCGGAGCGATTGTCGGCGAGGCTGACGAAATCGCCCGGACCTTTGGCCGAGACCTGCAGGTTCTCGACTTCGCCAAGGTCGCGCTTCAAGCCGCGTCCCGCCTTCAGGGCGGCGGCGGTCATGACGTTCATCAGCGGCGTGCGGATCATCGGCGTCTCGGCGTGGGGGAAGCGCGGGCTTTAGGGGAACGCCCGCTGCGGCGCAACCGGAGCGTCGGCGTCCACGCCGACGACCTGGCCCCATCACGTCGGCGACGCTCCGATGGTTCTTGCTTCCTGAGAGGAAGCGGCGGCATCATCGCGCGAGGCGAGGAGCCAGCCGATGTTCACGCGCCGACAAACCCTGACCGCGCTGCTCGTTGCAGCGACAGCCCCCGCGCTCGCTGAGACCGATCCAACCCTGCGGTTGGGGGTCCTCTCCGGCGGCGGACCGATGGCGCCGGATACGCCGCTCGGCAAGATCCTGGTCAGCGCGCTCGGCGAGCTCGGCTATACCGCCGGGAAAAATCTGAGTTTTGCCTCGCGGGGCGCGATGGCGCATTTTGAGAAGTTGCCGGGTCTCATTGCGGAGCTGAAGGCGCAAGGGTCGCAGATCTTCATCACCGCGGGCTATCCCACGACCCTCGCCGCCAAAGCGGCTGGCGTGGCGACAGTCGCCTACACCGGCGTCGGCGATCCCGTCGCCACCGGCCTGATCGAGAGCTGGGTGCATCCCGGCGGCGTGGTGACCGGCATCTCCGACATCGCAGCCACGCTCACGGTCAAGCGGCTCGAGTTCCTGAAGGCGATGTCGCCCAACCTCAAGCGCGTCGCGATGCTCTGGAATGCCGACGATCGGGCGATGACGTTGCGCTATGAAGCGTCCGCGGCGACCGCGCAGATGCAAGGGCTGACCATCCAGGCGCTCGGCGTGCGCGAGCCCGATGACTTCAATGGCGCCTTCGAGGCAATGGATCGCGACAAACCCGACGCGATCCTCATGGTCTCCGATGCCTTGATGATCCTCAACCGCAAGCGGATCATTGATTTTGCGGCCGCGCGCCGGCTGCCGGCGATCTACGAGGCCGACAATTTCGCTCACGACGGCGGACTGATGTCCTACGGCGCCGATTTCGGCGAATCCCTGACGCGCGCGGCGGCGATGGTTGATCGCATCTTCAAAGGAACGCCGCCGGGCGACATTCCGTTTGAGCAACCGACGCGATATCTGTTCGTCATGAACCTCAAGGTCGCGCGAGCAATGGGGCTGGAGCCTCCGATGACGCTGCTGGGTCTCGCCGACGAAGTGATCGAGTAGCCTCGCACGCCCTCCCCCTCCTCCCTGGGGGAGGGCTGGAGCGAGGGTAGCCGCGGCCAACAGGCCGCGTGCGGCTGCTACCCCCTCCCTTTCCCTCCCCGGGGCAGGGGGAGGGAATTTCGCGTCATCCTATCAGGTGGCGGGCTTCATCGAGGTGATGTCCATCTTGTCGCCAGCCTTGGCGTAGTTGATGGTGACCTTCTGACCAACCTTGAACGCCGACAGGTTAACGCTTTTTGGCGCCATGTAGCTCGCGTCGTTGTCCAGCGTGACCATATCCTTGGCCATGTCGAGGCTCTTGATCGTTCCGGTGGCGTCGGCGGCAAGGGCCATCGAACTTCCGGCGAGCAGCGCAACAACCAGGGTTGCCGGGGTGAGAACGCGCATTGTAGGTCTCCATTGTTTCGTGAGGCGCTGACGGGCTCGGCGAGAAGAATCTCGGCGCCGCCGCGCGGCATGGCGGCCATCAAACACATCAGCGGTTACGCTGTGCTGGCCGGAACATTAACAATGCGTTCGGTTGGAGCACGTCGAAGTACGGGCGAGTGCAGTCAAACTCCCGTCATACCCGAGCATCCACGCCGTTCGGTAGATCGTCAGCTTAAAGGTGCAGCCGTGGCGGTTCTGCGCAGGTTGGAGGCGGCGTCTGCGCGGCGCGGCGTGGATGGCCGGGACAACAAGCCCGGCCATGACGGAAGGGTGGTATTGTAGCCGCGATCTCCAGATCGCGGTTTCCAAGTGATCGGCGCGCTCCCGGCGAGGAGCGATCTCACCGCGACCGCGATCTGGAGATCGCGGCTACAGGCGCCGCGCCCTCGATTTCACGATAACGTCGTTGGTTGTATGAGGCTTCAGTAGACGCCGGGGATCAACCTTATTTTCCCAAAATCGTCGGTTGAGCCGCCGTCGCAGCGAGCAGCTAGCGCGCGTCGACGTCCGCCGCCGCTACGACTACGACGCCGGCTTTCTCCCAGGCCGCGAGCGCCGCCGCGCGCGAGCCGTCGAGATCGATTGCGCGGCAGGCGTCGAGCACCACGAAGGCTTCGAAGCCTAAGCGGCGCGCGTCGAGGGCGGAGAACGACACGCAGAAATCGGTCGCCAGTCCCGCGAGGAACACCCGGGTGACGCCGCGCTCGCGCAACAGTCCGCCAAGGCCGGTTGGCGTCGCGCGATCATTCTCGAAGAAGGCGGAATAGGAATCGACTTCGCGGCGCCATCCCTTGCGGATGATCGCCGTCGCGCGATCGAGCGCGAATTTCGGATGAAACACCGCGCCCGCCGTTGCCTGCACGCAATGCGACGGCCACAGCGTCTGTTCGCCGTAGGGCATCTCGATCTTCGAGAAGGGCGCGGCGCCGGGGTGGCTGGCGGCGAAGGAGGCGTGGTCGGCGGGGTGCCAATCCTGCGTCGCGACGACATGGGTGAACGCGCCATCAGTTGATTGATCGGCGCGATCACCGCCTCGCCGTCAGGCACGGCGAGGGCGCCGCCGGGGCAAAAATCGGTCTGCACGTCGATGGCGAGAAAGGCGTCATGATCGTTGTGCGGCATGGGCGGCTCCGGGGCTAGAGGTCGGCCGGCGTGACGAAATGTTCGAGCCGGCCGGTTCGCGGCGTCAGGCCGGACCAATCGAGATCGTCGAAGGCGAGCACGGCCAGGGCGCCGGTCGGATATTTCGACGCCATCTGCAGCCGCGCGATTTCGTCGCCGGCGCCCGTCAGCAGGTTGGCGACGTCGCCCATGCCGGGATTGTGGCCGACGACCAGGCAAGTCTCGGCTTTCGCGGGAAGTTCGCGAAGCAGGCCGAGGATCAGCGCGCGGGTCGCATCGTAGAGCGCGTTCTGCTCGAACGCCGTGGGGCGGTCGCGAAGCTCGCTGGCCACAAGCTCGAAAGTCTCGCGAGTTCGTGCGGAGCCGGAATAGAGGGCGTAGTTGGGCTGCGGGCCGGAGCTTGCGATCCACGCGCCGATTTTGCGCGCATCGCCGCGCCCGCGCTCCGTCAGCTCGCGGTCGAAATCGTCGCCGTTCGATAACGGCGCCGCCTTGGCGTGTCGCAACAGGAGGAGACGGCGCATACGCCGATCCTAACCTTGGGCTTCGTGAGGCCGCAAGAGAGGGCGCGTGCTCGGGCCTTCCTGGGACCGCGCGCGTCTCGCGCGCTCTTGCGTACGAGACGCCGGCGGGAGCGCGCGGGACGCGCGCGGTCCCAGGGGGATCCCAAGTTGGCCAAGTTGCGTTATTATGCTTTTGACCTATAAATAAGTCGCCGCAAATGAGGTAGACTTACCTATGCGTGACTTGCGGATGCCGACGATCGTCGCGGTGACGGCGCTCACGCTGAGCGTGGCCCACGCCGGCGCGCCGGACAAAGACAAGGCGTGGGACGCGCTGATCGATGAGGTGAAGAAGCACGGCGGGGTCGAAACCACGCTCGACCGCAGCGCGAGCTATGTCTTTCAGCGGCCGGATGGCTCTTACGTGACGTTCACGCGGCTGCTCGCGGTCGCCAAGCGCTCCGTCTGTCTGATCTCAAAAGATCAGAACGCTTCGGTTTGCGTGGATTGGGACAGCGGCAAGACCAGTTACGGCGATCGCGCCGACGCGGCGACCCCGTGGCGTATCCATGAAGGGCCGTCGGTCGAGGAGACCGCCGCCAACCAGCCGGGGCCGCTCGACAATCTGTTCTCGTGGCTCAAATCCTTCGCGCCCAAGCACAACCTCGGGCACTGGGTCTACCACGGCAGCGGCGGGCCGACCTGGACCTATGGTGGATGAACGCCGGCGCGCCTGTAGACGCGATCTCCCGATCGCGTTGGTGACGAGATCGCGCCTTGGCCTGAGAAAGCGCCGATCTCGGAGACACCGCGATCTGGAGATCGCGGCTACAGGGCCGGCGGCTTTAGCGCGGCGACATGTATCCGATCGGGTCGAGGTTCGCCGTGCCCTTGCGCAGTTCGAAATGCAGTTCCGGTTTCTTGGCGTCGCCGGACTGGCCGGATTTGCCGATGATCTGCCCCCGCTTGACGCTGACCCCCTGGGCGACCGTCAACTCCGAGAGATACGCATAAGCCGTCACGTAATCGTCGGCGTGGCGGATGACGATCATCTTGCCGAAGCTCGGCAATTCGTCGCTGGCGTAGATCACGGTGCCGTCCGCCGCCGCATGGACCGCCTCGCCCTCGGGCGCGGGAATGTCGAGGCCGCCGTTCTTGGCTTTCGTCGCCTTGCCGATCACCGGCCAGCGAAACATGGGATGGGCGGCCTTGTCAGCGGCGTCCTCGGCGAAGGCGGCGCCCGCCAGAGCCGAGGGCGGCGACCATCAGCGCCGCGCGGATCAATGCGCGAGCGCCTTGACGATCGAGTCGGTCACCTTCTTCGCGTCGCCGAACAGCATCAGCGTATTGTCGCGGAAGAACAGTTCGTTCTCGACGCCGGCGTAGCCGGAGCCCATGCCGCGCTTGATGAACAGCACGGTCTTCGCCTTTTCGACGTCGAGGATCGGCATGCCGTAGATCGGCGATTTCGGGTCGGTCTTGGCTGACGGGTTGGTCACGTCGTTGGCGCCGATCACATAGGCGATGTCGGCCTGCGCGAACTCGCTGTTGATGTCCTCGAGCTCGAACACTTCGTCGTAGGGCACGTTGGCTTCGGCGAGCAGCACGTTCATGTGGCCGGGCATGCGGCCGGCGACCGGGTGGATCGCGTATTTGACCTCGACGCCTTCTTTCTTGAGCGTATCGGCCATCTCGCGCAGCGAATGCTGCGCCTGCGCCACCGCCATGCCGTAGCCGGGCACGACGATGATCTTGGACGCGTTCTTCATCATGAAGGCGGCGTCGTCAGCCGAGCCTTGTTTGACGGGCCGCGTTTCCGTCTTGCCCGCCGGTCCGGCCGGTCTCGCCGCCAAAGCCGCCGAGCGATGACGGAGATGAAGGAGCGGTTCATCCCCTTGCACATGATGTAGGAGAGGATCGCGCCCGAGGATCCAACCAGCGCGCCGGTGATGATCAGCGCCATATTGCCGAGCGTGAAGCCGATGCCCGCCGCTGCCCAGCCGGAATAGGAGTTCAGCATCGAAATGACGACCGGCATATCCGCGCCGCCGATCGGGCACGATCAGCAGCACGCCGAGCGCCAGCGCGTCGAGCGCGATCAGCCAGAACCAGAACGAGCTCTGCGAGGCATAGAAGGCGATGATCAGAATCAGCAGCAGTACAGCGAGGCCGCCGTTGATCAGATGCCGGCTTGGCAGCAGGATCGGCGCGCCCGACATGCGGCCATCGAGCTTCAGAAAGGCGATGATCGAGCCGGTGAAGGTGATGGCGCCGATCGCCAGACCCAACGACATTTCGATCGTGCTGGCGGGGTGGATACGCACGCCCTCGCTGATGCCGAACGCGACCGGCGCATAGAGCGCACCCGCGGCGACGAGAACGGCGGCCAGTCCGACCAGCGAATGGAACATCGCGACCAGCTGCGGCATGGCCGTCATCTGCACGGTGCGCGCGCGCCAGGCGCCGATCCCGCCGCCGACGCCAAAGCCTAAAAGCACCAGCACCCACGACAGGAAGCCGTGCGGCGGGCTCAGCGCCAGCGTCGTCAGGATCGCGATCGCCATGCCGGCGATGCCGAAGCGATTGCCCTGCCGCGACGAAGCCGGCGAGGACAGCCCGCGCAGCGCCAGGATGAACAGGATGCCGGCGATCAGATAGAGGAAGGCGGCGAAGTTCTGGCTCATGCGCCGCTCAACCCTTCTTCTTGTACATCGCGAGCATCCGCTCGGTGACCATGAAGCCGCCGAAGATGTTCACCGAGGCAAGGATCAGCGCGAGGAAGCCGACGAATTTCGCGAAGGCCGAACCGGCGTTGACGCCGGCGACGCCGACCGACAGCAGCGCGCCGACGACGATGACCGAGGAGATCGCGTTGGTGACCGACATCAGCGGCGTATGCAGCGCCGGCGTCACCGACCAGACGACGTAATAGCCGACGCAGACGGCCAGCGCGAAGATGGCGAGCCGGAACATGAACGGATCGACCGCGCCGCCGGTGGCGGCGTGAGCGGTCGCGGCGAGTTGGTCGGCGTAGGCCTCGGCTTGCGCGGCGGCGTCGCGCGCGGCCTCGGCGGCGGCCCTGGCGCGATCGATGACGGCGTCGGAATTGTCCATGAGCGCCTCCCCTTGATCCGAGCCTCAGCTCGGCTTGAAATTCGGATGCACGACCGCGCCGTCGCGGGTCAGCAGCGTCGCCTTGACCAGTTCGTCGTCCCAGTTGACGGCGAGCTGCTTGTCTTTGATCAGCGTCTCGACGAACGCATAGAGATTGCGGGCGTAGAGCGCCGAGGCGGTGGAGGCGAGACGGCGCACGTCGGAATAGCCGACTATGCGCACGCCATTTTCTGAGACGACGGTCTCATTCGCCTTCGCCAACTCGCAATTGCCGCCGCGCTCGACGGCGAGATCGATGATCACCGAGCCCGGGCGCATCGAGGCGACCATTGCGGCGGTGACGAGTTTCGGGGCAGGGCGGCCGGGGATCAGCGCCGTGGTGATGACGATGTCCTGCTTGGCGATATGGGTGGCGACAAGCGCGGCCTGCTTGGCCTTGTAGGCGTCCGACATTTCCTTGGCGTAGCCGCCGGCGGTCTCCGCCTGTTTGAACTCGTCGTCCTCGACCGCCACGAATTTGGCGCCGAGCGATTCCACCTGCTCCTTGGTGGCGGGGCGGACGTCGGTCGCGGTGACGATCGCGCCGAGGCGGCGGGCGGTGGCGATCGCCTGCAGGCCGGCGACGCCGACGCCCATGATGAAGGCCCGGGCGGCGGGCACGGTGCCGGCCGGCGTCATCATCATCGGAAAGCCGCGGCCATATTCGGCGGCGGCGTCGATGACCGCGCGATAGCCGGCGAGATTGGCCTGGCTGGAGAGCACGTCCATGACCTGCGCGCGGGTGATGCGCGGCATCAGCTCCATCGCCACCGCCGACACGCCGGCCTTGGCGAGCGCCGCGAGCTCGGCGTCATGCCCGTAGGGGTCCTGGATGGCGACGACGATCGCGCCGGACTTCAGGCTGGCGATTTCCTCGGTGTTGGGCCGGCGCACTTTCAGCACCACGTCGGCGCCGAGGGCTTCGGCGGCCTCGACAAGCTTCGCGCCGGCGGCGGCGTAGTCGGCGTCCGGCGTGCCGGAGGTGAGGCCCGCCCCCTTGGCGACCAGCACTTCGGCGCCTAGCGCCGCGAACTTCTTCACGGTCTCAGGGGTGGCGGCGACGCGCGTTTCGCGCGCTTCGGTCTCCTTGGCGACTCCCAAACGCATGATTTTTTTGCCTCGTAGGCGCCGCGCCGCGCGAGGGCGCTAGCGCTGGCCTAGAGAACGATGGCGGCGAGGGCCAGGAGCACGAAGACCCCGGCGGTCAGACGCCAGCCAAGGCCGGTGACGCCGCCGAGCGCAGTCGCGGCGATATTCAGGATGAAGCCGAGCAGCGCGACGAAGGGATGTCCCTCGAGGCCCCAGATGACCAGCAGCAGTATGATATTGAGGATATGGACGGTCAGGTTTTCAGTGAGATGTACGAAACCTGCGTAGGTTTCCTCGTGCGCCGGCAGATCCAGGCCAAGATCGACCTTCGCAACGCCAGCCTCGTTAGACATCTCGCTCTGCCCCTCGAAAAGCGCTCGGTTTCAGCGCTTCGCTTAGCTTATCGAAGCCCTCGCCGCAACCGTCGGAAAGGCTTAGATTTCGGGGCGAGACGGGCCGCGTTCAGGCCCGGGCGACCTCGGCCGCGCGCTCGACCGCTTTCTCGCGGCCGTCGAGCGATTCCAGCTTCTGCAACTCCGCGAGGGCGAGCTCCAGCGCCCCTTTGGCTTCGTCGATCTGGGCGCTGAGCTCGGCGATCGAGCTCTTCAGGTTATCCCGCCGGCCGATCGCGGCGCGGGCGTAGGTTGGGTAGGCGAAATGCGTGGGGTCGGTGATCCCCGAACGCTTCTCTTCATTGGCGATCTCACGATCGAGGTCGCCGATCATGCGGTTGAACTCCGCCGTCATCATTTCGATCTGTCTCACCCGCCGGCGTTTTTCCTCGACCTGGAATCGCTTCAAACGGATGAGCGTGTCCCGCGACTTCATCGTACGCACTCCTAATTCCACTCGACGCACCACTCACTTTGACGCAACTGGCGTTTCGCCCGACGCGCCATTCCTCCACGAGACGGATCGATGATGAATGAAGAAGGTTGCGCGTTGGTTACGCGCCGACGCCCGTTTGTCGTCGCGAAAATTTCGCGAAGCTGACCTCGGCGTTAGCGCTTCGTTTACTCGCATCGTTAACACTAACGGTAGGACGTCGCGCCGCGTTTGAATTGAATATCCGGCGGCGGCGGCGGAAGGGCGATTACGCAACGGACAAAGCCTGAGTCGAATGAGTTGAGTAGGATCGAATCTTAAAGTGTTACATTAGAAGAAAGAAACGTCGGAAAAATCAATATATTCAGAAATTTAATGTGGCATTGAAGGTGGTATAAAATAGCTCTTGCAAGCTGGTTTTAGGTTTTGTTAACGAATGTGGCGCAAAGGTTGCGTCGATTCGGAGTGGGCGGCGGTCGGGGCGTTGGCGGACGTCGCGGAAACGAAGTGCCGGCAAACAGTCGTCGCAGTCGCGCAGCGGCGGTCCAGGCGGGGATCTAGAACATGCGGGTGCTACTTATCGAGGACGACAGCGCGACAGCGCAGAGCATCGAGTTGATGCTCAAGTCCGAGAACTTCAACGTCTATGTGACCGACCTCGGCGAAGAGGGCATCGACCTCGGCAAGCTCTACGATTACGACATCATTCTCCTCGACCTGAACCTGCCCGACATGTCCGGCTACGAGGTTCTGCGAGCGCTTCGCGTCACCAAGATCAAGACGCCGATCCTCATTCTCTCCGGCATGGCCGGCATCGAGGATAAGGTGAAGGGTCTCGGCCACGGCGCCGACGATTATCTAACGAAACCCTTCCACAAGGACGAACTGGTCGCCCGCATCCACGCCATCGTCCGCCGCTCGAAGGGCCATGCGCAGTCCGTCATCGTCACCGGCGATCTGGTCGTCAATCTCGATCAGAAGACCGTCGAAGTCGACGCCGCCCGCGTCCATCTGACGGGCAAGGAATATCAGATGCTGGAGCTGCTCTCGCTCCGTAAGGGCACGACGCTGACGAAAGAAATGTTCCTCAACCATCTCTATGGCGGCATGGACGAGCCTGAGCTGAAGATCATCGACGTGTTCATCTGCAAGCTGCGCAAGAAGCTCGCCGCCGCCAGCGCGGGCCGCAATTACATCGAGACGGTCTGGGGCCGCGGCTACGTGCTGCGCGAGCCGCCGCCGGGGGATGAGCGCATCCCGGCTTGATGTTTCATATAAGTTGAGTTTGTGATCCCCGCCGGCGCAGGCCCAAGCGGGGATTTTTGTTGGTTGAACGCCGCGACCCATGGCTAGCGCCACTGGACGACCGCGAGGCCCGGAACTCGGAGAAACTCGTCAAGATTTGCGGTCACCAGCGGGACGCCGAGAGCAAGGGCGTGCGCGGCGATCAGCAAGTCATTAGGACCGATCGGTTTTCCCGCTGTCTGCAACGCCAGGCGAATGCGGGCATATTCCCGATCTGCAGGCGGTCCCCACGGTACAATGTGGAGGGCGCTCAGGACCGCGTGCAATTGACGCGACAAACGCTCCGAACCCTTTTTCAGAACGCCAAACTGTAGCTCCGCAGCAACAATTGCACTCACATAAGGTCGTTGGTCGCTCAACGAAGCCATTCGCGACCTCGCAGCGCCTTTTGGGTCGCGCAAGAAATCAGACACGACGTTTGTGTCCAGCATCAACCGTTGTGCGGTCAAAGATTGATGTCGCGAAGCGGAGGCAGGCCCTCGTCGATATCAGGAAATTCTTCGGGAATTGGCTCCAACGAGTCCAAAACCGACAGAAGTGACGGCCTATCGACTGGCTCTAAAATGAGCGAGCCGCCTTCCTGACGCAGGATAGCCTCTGTTCCCGGTAACTCGAATTCGACCGGGATGCGCACCGCTTGGTTGCGCCCATTGCGAAACAATCTGACACGCCGAGCTTCGGCCATAGCAAACACTCCTCGGCATATGCTTTAACATATGCCGAGGAAGTCAGCAATGTGGGCGCGTCGATGGTCTAACCGCGCCCCGCCTTATCCAGCTCCGCGAACTCCGCGTCGCTAAGTTCGATCTCCGCCGCCGCGACATTATCCTCAAGGTGCGACACCTTCGACGTGCCGGGAATCGGCAGCATGACCGGGCTGCGCTTCAACAGCCACGCCAGCGCGATCTGTCCGACGCTCGCCTTGTGCGCATGCGCCACGCGGTCGAGCAGGCCGCCGGGCTTGGAAAGCTCGCCCGAGGCCAGCGGGAACCAGGGGATGAAGCCGATCCCGTTCTTCTCGCAATAATCGAGCACGTCCTCGCTCGCCCGGTCAGTCAGATTGTATTTGTTCTGAACCGTCGCGACCTTGAAGAACCGGCCCGCCGCCTTGATCTCCTCGACCGACACTTCGCTAAGTCCCGCGTGGCGGATCACCTTGCTGTCGATCAGCGACTTGACCGCCGAGAATTGCTCATCGCGCGGCACGGCGGCGTCGATGCGGTGCAACTGCCAGAGATCGATGATCTCGACGCCGAGCCGCTTCCGGCTCGCATGCGCCTCCGAGATCAAATGGTCCGGCTTTCCCTTCGGCGTCCAGATGTTCGGGCCGGAGCGGGTGAGGCCCGCCTTGGTGGCGACGATCACGCCACTGTAAGGCGCGAGCGCCTCGTGGATGAGTTTTTCCGAAACCTCGGGTCCGTACGAATTGGCGGTGTCGATGAAATCGACGTCCAATTCCGGCAGGCGTTTCAGAACGCGCAACGCCTCCGGCCGGTCGGCGGGCTCGCCCCAGATGCCGGCGCCGGTGATCCGCATCGCGCCAAAACCCAGCCGATGTACGGGCAAATCGCCGCCGATCTTGAAAACACCTGATTTTTTCGCGCTAGCCATACGGTCGCTCCTTGCCGCTACGCACGGCATATGGCGGCGCGCGGCGGTGAGTTAAAGGGCGGCCGGATGTAGCCGCGGTCGCTGACCTAGGGGATGCACACATCGGGCCGGCGCACTGCGTAGCACAACGGCTGGGGACTCCTCTCCCCGCGTCCCCACGACGTAGCGCTCCGCATCAGGTAAGCAGCGGGGAGAGGTTTGGGTGAGGGGCGAGCCGCTTGGACGTGCGCTTTTCACGCCCGGCCAAATTTGCTTGCACAAAATAAGCGAGCGTTTGCCTCAGTCCGTCTAGCTTCACGCAGTGCGCTGTGGTTGGAAACGTGCGTCCAAGCGGCTCGCCCCTCACCCCAAACCCTCTCCCCGCTGTTGCGTGGATGGGGCGAGCTGCGTCGTGCGACACGCGGGGAGAGGGAGTCCGCAGCCGTTGTGTTTCACCCGCGTCCGCCAGATGTGTGCATGCTTTAGGTCGCTGACCACGGTCGTCGCGCGCAGGTCCTTTCCCGGAATCCTCCGATCTCGGCGCGACCGCGGTCGGCGACCGCGGCTACGTCGGCGCCTTGGCTACCGCAACCGCGCCAGCATCTGCTCGACATGCGCGATCGGCGTCTCCGGCAAAATGCCATGGCCGAGATTGAAGATATGTGCGCGCGGGGCGAACGCCTCCAGCGTCGCGTCGACCGCCGCATCGAGCGCCGCGCCGCCGGCGATCAGCGCCAGCGGGTCGAGATTGCCTTGCAGGGCGAGCCGCTCCGGCAACATCGAGGCGGCGGTCTTCGGATCGGCGGCCGTATCGAGGCTGACGGCGGCCAGCCCCTCTACATCAGCGAAGCGGCCAAGATGCGTCGCCGCGCAACGCGGGAAAGCGATGATCGGAACCGCAGGGTGCTTCGCGCGCAACCTCGTCACCAGCCGACGCAAAGGCGCGACGCACCAGCGCTCGAATTCCGGTCCCGGCAGAACGCCCGACCAGGAATCAAACACCTGCACGGCCTCCGCCCCTGCTTCGATCTGTCGCGCCAGATGATCGGCGGAGGCGTCGGCGAGCCGGTCGATCAGCGCGCTGAACAGGCTTGGGTTGCGATAGGCAAACAGCCGCGCGGGCGCCTGATCCGGCGTGCCATGCCCGGCGATCATGTAGCTGGCCACCGTCCAAGGCGCGCCGCAGAAGCCGATCAGCGCCGTCTCGCGTGGCAGCGCGGCCGCAATCTGCGCCACCGCCTCGTAAACCGGCGCGAGCCGCGTCCAATCCGGCGCCTCGTGAAGCTTTGCGAAATCGGCCTCGGATTCGATCGGCGTAAGCCTTGGCCCTTCGCCCGCCTCGAAACTGACGGACTGCCCGAGCGCATCGGGCATGACCAGAATATCCGAGAACAGGATCGCCGCGTCGAAGCCGAACCGTCGGATCGGCTGCAAGGTCGCCTCGACCGCGAGTGCGGGCGTGTAGCAAAAGTCGAGGAACGACGCCGCCTTGCCGCGGATGTCGCGATATTCTGGAAGATAGCGGCCCGCCTGCCGCATCAGCCAGATCGGCGGACGGCGCTGGCGCTCGCCGGCGAGGGCGGCGAGGAAGGGTTTTTTCATTCGATCGTCCGGGGCTTTAGGAGGTCGCCGGACTGTTCGGCGAAAAGGGCGTCGAGTGCAAGTCCACGACACGTTTCGTTCTTGGCCGCGCCAACCAAAGCGTGATCGCGACCAGCGCCAGCGGCGCAAGGCAAAGGAAAGTGCCGAGCGCCGCCAAACCCGTCGTCGCCGCCCAGCAAAGCGATAGCCAATGCTCGATCACAGCGACGACCTTGGACTGCGAGTGCCGCCGCAGGACCAACCCACGCCGCGCCGGCGCCTGGCGCCATAGCATCAGGAACGCGCCGGAGACGGAGGCGCCAATCCCGCACACCAGCGCGACCGCCGCGCCGCGCAGCGAGACGAGCGCCAGCAGTGCCGAGAGGCGCCGCCATGACGATGGCGACCGGCAGCGAGATGGCGGCGAGTTTGGCGCGCTCGATGGCGCCGCGCGTCGCGGGGGCGGTGGCGATGAAATCCGGCGCTTCCTCGCCGCAGAGCGCGATCCAGGCGAGCGAGGCGGCGAGCTGACCGGCGATGACCACCAGCGTCGGCGCGAAGGCGACGCCGGCCTGGCCCGTGACGCCGCCGTTGCGCCAGAGAATGAAGCCGATCGGCAGGCTGTAAAGCGCCTGCAGGCCCATTTGCGAGAGAAGCCAAGGGTCGCGCCAAAGCAGCCGTTGCTCTTTGGCCCTGAGCGCCGCCCCGAGGCTCGCGCTGAACCGCGCCGCGCCCTTGGTCCGGCCCTCCACCGCCGGCGCTCCCGCCGAAAGCAGCGCGGCGCGCGCAAAGGCGCCGGACAGCGTGAGTGTCGCCAAGCCGTAGACCGCCAGCGCAACTGCGAGCCACAGCGCGAGTGCGGCGGGTTCGCCGATCGCGGCCCGCTCCGGAAGCATTAGCGCGGCCGCCGCTGCGGGGGCGCTTTGCATGGCGGCATACAGCGGTGTCGCGCGCGCCCGCGGGCATCAGCGCGATCGCTTGCGCCGTCAGCACGGCGGAGGCGCCGATGATCGCCGCGCCAACTTGCGTGACCACCCGCGCCCGGCGCGGCCCGAGGCCGAACGCGAGCGCCAGGGCCAGAGCGAGCCCGACGCTTGCCCCAAAAATCCCGGCGCCTAGCAGGGTGGGGTAGAGGCACAGCCAGTGCGGGCGGCCCTGAAGAGCCGAGACGTCGGCTAGCGGGCCGAGCAGGATCGAGGTCGCGCCGACCGACTCGATCCCAAGAGCGCAGACCCGCGCGGCGAGCACCGCGCGAGCGCTGACAGGGGAGGCGAAAAGCAGATCGAGATCGCCGCGCTGCGCGAGCAGCCGCGAGACCGCCGACATCGGGCTTGCGATCGCCCAGGGCAGCACGAACATCACGCCCGCCCGCGCCGCCGCGACGAGGAAAGCGCCGCCGTTCGGACCCGCTTCGCGCGCGCCGATGAACAACGCGATCGGCCACGCCACCGCATGCAGCGCGAGCAGGAATACGACGATGTAGCCGATGCGGGCGAGGGGCGACTTTTCCCTCAACGGATCGATCAGGCCTCGCGCGGCAAGCTTTAGGTCGAGCGCGACGAGCCGGCCAAAGACATGCAGCCCGCTCATGCCGCGCGCGCCGTGAGGTCGAGGAACACGTCTTCGAGCGTGGCGTCGCTGCGGCCGCGGGCCGTGCGAAGCGCCTCGAACGTGCCCTCCGCGACGAGTTTGCCGCGCGCGAGAATGCCGATGCGGTCGGCGATGCGCTCGGCGACTTCGAGGATATGCGTCGTCAACACGATCGCCGCGCCCGCCTTGGCGCGCGCGGCCAAAATATCCTTGACCTGACGGGCCGAGCCGGCGTCGAGACCAGTCAGCGGCTCGTCGAGCATGAGCAGTTTCGGATCGTGGATCAGCGCGCCGGCGAGCGCCACTTTCTGGCGCATGCCTTTTGAAAAGCCCTCGCAGCGCTGGCGGCGGACGTCATGCAGGCCAAGCTCGACGAGCAGGCTCTCCGCGTTCGCGCGGGCTCGCCCGGGCTCGACGCCCCAGAGGCCGGCGACGAATTCGAGATATTCGAGCGGGTCGAGCTTGTCGTAAAGCTGCGGCTCATCCGGCAACCAGGCGATCAGGCGCTTGGCCTCGACGGGTTGGCGGCGCGCATCGACGCCGAACACGCGGATTTCGCCGTCGTCGGCGGGCAGCAGGCCGGCGATCATGCGCAAGGTTGTAGTCTTGCCGGCGCCGTTCGGTCCAAGCAGAGCGTAAAACTCGCCGGGCGCGACGGTCAGGTCTAGGCCGTCGACGGCGGGCTTGCCGAACGATTTGCGCAGAGACCGTATTTCGAGGGCGGACGGCATGGCGGCTCCTGAGAAGACGCCAGGGTAATGCAAGGGGCTTGCGGACCGTTTAACGACGGGGTGAAATTGTTTAATGTCGCCGCAAGTCTTCGGACCGAAGTGTCGAAGTTTTTATTTGCGCCGGGGGCAGATTTTCTAGCATACTCTCGTCGTTTTTTTCAGAAGAGCCCGGTCGATTGACCCGGGGGGATTAATCATGACGGAATATACTTGGACGGGAAACGGCGACGGGACGAGTTGGGCCGACGACGACAATTGGTCCACCCCCGACGCTGACCCCGCCACCAGCACCCCAGGCGGCGGCGACAACGCGCAGTTCAGCACGGCCGCCACGATAGAGGACAGCGGCTCGGCCGACGACATCACCATCGACGCCTCGCTCGACCTCGATGGCGGATCCCTCACCGCCGGAATGAACATCTTCGCCTATGCCGAGCTGACAGCCGAAAGCGGCTCGATCACGTCCAAATACCTGGCGATCTACGACACGGCCGACTTCGACGACACGACGATCACCACCTCGAGCTTTTTCAAAGTCGATGGGGGGACGGTTACCGCCAGCAACGGCACGCAAATCGAGGCTTCGAGCGACAAGGCTTCGGTAACGTCGTTTATCACGACAGACGGCGGCTCGATCGATCTCGAAGGCCAGGGAACCTCGCTGACCGGCGAAGGGCCGGGCGGCGCCGTCATCGGCTACACCGGGTCCGGCAGTCTCACCATCGATGACGGCGCCACCGCGACATTCGGTTCGGACTTGACCTATGAGGCGCTCGGGATCGGTTTTGTCAGCGGCAACGGGACCGTCACGGTCGAAGGCAGCGGATCCACGCTGACGGTCGACGACAGCGGCGCTCAAGTCGACAGCGACGCGGGCAGCACGGGCAGCCTGACGATCAAGGACGGCGGTACAGCCAATTTTCAAGCGACGACAGGCTACGCGCCCCTCGCCGTCGGTCAGGGCGGCACGGGCGACGTCACCGTTACCGGTTCGGGCTCCAGCCTGACGGCCTCCGGAGGCAGCACAATCATCGGCCTGCTCGGAGGGACCGGCACATTTGAGATCGACGACGGCGCGACCGTCAACATCAGCAATGAAGACCCCTCCCAGTCCGCGCTTTTCGTCGGCAGCGGCAACGGCAGCACCGGCACGCTGACCGTCGACGGGACCGGTTCGAGCCTGACGACTTCTGACGGCACGATAACCGTCGGAAACGTCGGCGCCACAGGCACGCTCGATATCGACGACGGCGCCACCGTCAGCGCGACCGGCGGCAATCCCAGCGTCGATAGCGTTCTGGAAATCGGCGACGCCGGCACGGGCACGGCCACAGTCGACGGCAGCGGCTCCAGCATCGAAACAACCAACGGCAATGCCGCCGTCGGGTTGAACGCCGGGGACGGCACGCTAACGGTCCAATCGGAGGGCGAAGCCAGCTTCACCTCGGCGTCTGACATCAACGCCCTCTACATTGGCTCCGGATCGGGCTCTACCGGAACCCTCAACGTCACCGGCTCGGGCTCGACACTGACGGTGACAGGGGGTGGCGGGATCGTTGGTCTCGACGATGGAATGGGAACGCTGTCGATCGACGACGGCGCCAGCGCGACCTTCTCGGGCGGGTCCAGTTCTACCTCGCTCGATATCGGACGCAGCGGCGGCACAGGCGCCGTCACGCTCACGGGCGCTGGGTCGTCATTCGATATCGACGAAGTCGTTAACGTAGGCGTGTCGGGAACCGGCTTCCTCACCATCGATGACGGCGCGACATTCACGTCGACCTACGGCGACGGCGCCTCCATCGACATCGGCGTCAGCACCGGCGGCGACGGGACGATGACCGTCAGCGACGCGGACGTGGACTTCGATAAGGGTGATGGGATCATCATCGGCAACGGCGCGACCGGGTCGCTTATCGTCGACGATGGCGCAACGTTCAGCGTCACCAGCGCAACTCCTAATGCTGCCTATGCGGCGACGGTTGGCGCCGCCGCCGCCGGCGACGGAACGCTCACGGTTTACGGCGCCGGGTCAACCTTCACCGCTGATGACGGCGGCCTCGCTGTTGGCAACGCGGGGAGCGGGAGCGCCACTGTCTACGACGGTGGAGAGCTGTTTGTTGACGACACAACCTACGGGTTGATCATCGCCGGTTCCGAAAATTCGACCGGCGATTTGACCGTCACCGGAAGCGGTTCGGGTCTATCGAACAAGGGTCCTACTTTAGTTGGGAGCAGCGGAACCGGCTATCTGACCATCGATGACGGCGCGACGTTCGTGTCGACCTACGCCGACGGCGCCTCGATCGATATCGGGGCTGACACGACTGGCGACCGGAACCATGACTGTCAGCGACGTCGGGACCGACCTCGATTTCGATCACGGCGACGGCATCATCATCGGCGATGCGGGAACGGGCACGCTCGAAGTCGACGACGGCGCGACGTTTAGCATCACCAGCGTCGATCCTGACGGGACCGATGCAGCGATACTCGGGAACCAGGCAAATTCCACCGGCACGCTTGATGTCGACGGCGCCGGCTCGACTTTCATCGCTGATGACGGCGGCCTCGGCGTGGGCGGCGCCGGCTCCGGATACGTCACGGTCTCCGACGGCGGGGCGCTGGGCGTCGACGACTCGACCTTTGGGCTCATCATCGCCGCTGCGGACAATTCCTTTGGCGACGTAGTGGTGACCGGGAGCGGCTCGGACCTCGAGACCACAGGCCCGGTTTATGTCGGATCAGGCGGGACCGGTTATCTGACGATTGATGACAGCGCGTCATTTTCATCAACTTATGCGGACGGCGCCTCGGTTGATATCGGCTTCAACCTCGGCGCCAACGGAACGATGACCGTCAGCGACAGCGGGACCGATCTCGATCTCGAAGCGGGCTTAGGGATCATCATCGGCGACGAGGGGACCGGAACATTCGAGGTTGACGACGGCGCGACCTTTACGGTCGCGACAACCAACTCGACAACGACCTACGGCGCCGCTCTCGGCAACAACACGACGGGCGCCGGCGGGCTGATCGTCGATGGCGCGGGTTCGACGTTCACGGCGGGCGAGGGCGGCCTGGCCGTGGGCACTTACGGCTCAGGCACAGTCACGATCTCGGACGGCGGAACACTCAACGTCACTGATGCGACGTACGGCGTTGTCGTCGCGGCCGCGGATGATTCAACTGGTGACGTGACCATCACCGGCGATGGTTCGATTCTCGATTCCCAAGGGCCCGTTGCTATCGGGCTCGGTGGAACGGGAACGGTGACCGTCGACGATAGCGCCACCCTGAAGATCGAAGACGGCGGAGATCTCGACCTCGGCATCTTTCAGGACAGCGACGGAACGTTCGATCTCGACGGCGCCGGCGCGACGCTCGACTATTCGGGAGTCGTCACGGTCGGCGATGGCGGCTCGGGGACGTTCAAGATCGAGGACGGCGCCAGCTGGACGTCGCAGGACAACATCATCGCGGGCAACGATGAGGACTCCTCCGGCACGATCCTCATCACGGGCGCCGACAGCGCGCTGACTGTCGGCGGCGACCTGACGATTGGCGACGACGGCGTGGGGACGCTCACGGTTGATGACGCAGGCGCGCTCACCGTGCGCGGGAAATCCACGGAGGCCGCCGACGACAATTCCACCTCAACCACGACGATCGACGGCAAAGGCACAACCGTAACCTACGACGGCGACGATATCGTGGGGTCGTCGGGCATGGCCGACGACACGATCAGCGGCGGCGCGACCGGCACGATCAGCGGCGACCTCACGCTGGGCGAGAACGAGAGCGGCAATGGCAAGCTGATCCTCACTGGCGACGGCACATCGCTCGATACAGGCAGCGGAACCGTCACCATCGGCGCTGCCGGCACGGGTGAAATCGATGTCGACGACGGCGCCTCGCTGACCTCGACCGGAACCATCACGATCGGTGATCAGGAAGACTCGAACGGCACGCTGTTGGTTGATGGCGACGGGTCTTCGGTCGACCCCGCCGATATGACCGTGGGCGGGCAGGGCACGGGGACCGTCACGCTCTCGAACGGCGGCTCGCTCGAAGTCAACACTCTGACGATAGGCGACGAGGACAACGGCGATGGAACCGTCACCGTCGCGGACGCTGATTCCAGCCTGAACGTCGATGTCGATCTTCAAGTCGGCAATGGCGCAAAGGGCACGCTCGTCGTCGATGGCGATACGACCGTGTCGGGCGATACGAGCGTTGGCGCGGAGGACGGCGGCAATGGTCAGATCACCGTCAATATCGCGACCCTCGAGCTCGATGGCGGGACAAAGATTGGCGAGGCGTCCACCGGCGCCGTGCTGGTTCAGCAGGGCGGAACGCTCACCGCGCACGAGGTGACGCTCGGCAAATCACTCGGCGGCGACGGCACGCTGACGCTGAGCGGCGACGGTACGACGGGGACAACCGACGCGCTGACGGTCGGCGGCGCGGGTCAGGGAACGTTGGAGGTCGACGACGGCGCTTCGTTGACGTCGAGCGCGGATTCCACCCTCGGCGAAAGCGTATCGGCCAACATTCAGAAAGCGACGATCGAAAGCGGCGGTAGTTGGACGATCGCCGGCGGCGGACTGACTGTGGGCGACGCCGGCATTGCGACGATGAATGTGAAAACCGGCGGCAACGTCTCCGCCAGCGGCGACATCGTGCTGGGCGACCAGGGCGCGGCCACCGGCGAATTGGATGTTTCCGACCTCGCCTCCGACGGCGTCACGCCCTCCAGCGTCAATTTCGGCGGCAAGCTGACGGTCGGCGGATCAGGTAAGGGAACGCTGACCATTTCCGCCGGCGCGTCGGTCGCGCCCAACTCCGGCGGCGCCGGTACGATTGAAATCGCCGCTGAGCACGGCAAGCAACGGAACTGTTACGGTTGAGGGCAAAGGGTCTGAGCTGCAGGGCGATGCGCTATCTGTTGGCGGAACGTCCACCGAAGCCGGCGGCGCCGGAAGCCTGAGCGCGGAAACTGGAGGAAGCGTCGACGTCCAATCTATCCTGATGTGGAACGGGACGATCAACGTCGACAACCAAAGCCTGGTGTCGATCGGGGCCGGCGCAGCGGCGGTTGCAAGCGGCCTCGACGTGCAGTCCGGCGCCACCCTCTCAGGCTTTGGATCCATCACCGGTCTGATCGAGAACGATGGCGGGATCACCGCTTCCGGCGGCGTGTTGAAGTTGGACGACGCCGTGTCCGGCGGCGGCGCCGAGCTCATCGACACGGACGCGACACTGGCCTTGTTCTCGGGCGTCGCAGCCAATCAGACCGTGTCTTTCGCCGCCGGGTCCGGCGCCCATTGGGGGACGCTGGACCTCAGCGGCGAGGGAACAGGCTTGACCTTTGCGGCGCCGATTTCGGGCTTCACCGGAGACGGCGCCACGGCCTCGCTGAGCGATGTCATCGAAGTCGCGGGTTCCGGTGGGACGGACCACGTTGTCTGGACGCAAAACACCGGGTTGCAGGGCACGCTGCAGATCGAGACGTCGGCCGATGCCGTGCTGGAGACTCTGACACTCGAAGGAAGCTACAACCAGAACCAGTTCACCCTGACCGACCCCGCCGTCGTCGATCAAATAACCTACAACACCGCCTGCTACGCGAGGGGAACGCGCATCCTCACCCAGCGCGGCGAGATTGCTATCGAGGCGCTGTGCATTGGCGATCTCGCTGTCACCAACTCGGGCGCATTGCGCCCGATTGTCTGGCTCGGCCACCGCCGCATCGACATTTCCCGCCATCCTGATCCCGCAGCGGTGCAGCCGGTTCGGGTTTTGGCTGGCGCCTTTGGCGAGGCTCTGCCGCGCCGCGATCTTTGGTTGTCGCCCGGCCATAACGTCGCATTCGAAGACGCGCTGATGCCGATCTCTTGTTTGATCAACGGACGCTCCGTCGCCCAGATCAAACAAGCGTCCGTCGAATATTGGCACGTCGAGCTCGACGCGCACGATATCATCCTCGCCGAGGGCCTGCCGGCCGAAATCCTATCTCGACTGTGGCAATCGAACCGCTTTCGCCAACGGCGGCGCGTTCGTCGAGGCGCATCCCGATTTCCAACCGAAGCACAGCGCCGACACTTGTCTGCCGCTGATGAGCAAGGGACTATCCGTCGCGCGGACCAAGGCGCGCCTTCTCGCGCGGCTCGCCGAGCAAGGCGCTGTCGCGAGCCAAGCCGCGGACGCCCATATCGTGGTCGACGGCGTCCGGATCGAACCGATCCGCGTCACATCCCGGCGGCTCGCCTTTGCGTTGCCTGCCGGTGGTAAGGAGATCGCGCTACGCTCGAACGTGTTCATTCCCGCGCACACGGTCCCCGAGAGTGCGGACACTCGCACACTCGGGCTCTGCGTGGGACGACTTCAGATTGACGGGCTCGACATCAACCTTGCTCAACTCGCTGGCCGGGGCTGGCTTGCGGCCGAGCTTGCGGAGGGACGTTTCTCGCATCGTTGGACCGGCGGCGCCGCGCGGCTTGCCGCCGGGGCGCGAATCGTCATCGTGGATCTGGCGGGCGATGGATGTTACCCGCGTTCGCAAGATCAACGTTTCGTGGCCTAAGTCGACGCCGAGGCGCGGCATGCGCTAAACCCCTTCGCGCTCCCCTGATCTCATAAGGCTTGTTATGCATCATCGTCAGCTTGGCCACACCGACCTTCGCATTCCCTCGCTCGTATTCGGCGGCAACGTGTTCGGTTGGACCGCCGACAAGGCGACATCGTTCTCGCTGCTCGATCGGCTCGCCGAGGCCGGCCTCAACACGATCGACACCGCCGACGTCTATTCGAATGGGCGCCGGGCAATAAGGGCGGCGAGTCGGAGATGATCATCGGCGAATGGCTGCAGAAGAGCGGCAAGCGCAGCTCGACGATCGTCATCACCAAATGCGGCGCGCCCTCCAGTCCCTTGAAGGGCCTGAAGGCGGAAGCGATCGAAAAATCCTGCGAGGCTTCCCTGAAACGGCTGAAGATCGAGACGATTGATCTCTATCTGTCGCACTTCCCCGACAGCGAAACGCCCTACGAGGAGACGCTGGGGGCCTTCGAGCGCCTCAAGAAGGCCGGCAAAATCCGTTGGGGCGGCACGTCCAACCTACAACGCCGAGCAGTTGAAGGCCTCACTCGCGGCGGCCAAATCCGCCGGCGCGCCACGTTACGAAGTGCTGCAGCCGGAGTACAACCTCTATGATCGCTCAAGCTTCGATGGGCCGCTGCGCGACCTCTGCATCAGCGAGGGGATCGGCGTCATCACCTATTTCAGCCTCGCCAAGGGGTTCTTGAGCGGCAAATACCGCAGCGAGGCCGACCTCGGGCAAAGCCCGCGCGGCGGCGGCGTGAAGGCCTATCTCAATCCGCGCGGTTTCAAGCATCCTCGCCGCGCTCGACGAGATCGCCAGCCGCGCTCTCCGCCAAGCCAGCCGAAGTCGCGCTCGCCTGGTTGATCCATCGCCCCGGCGTCACCGCGCCGATCGCCAGCGCGACTTCGCTAACGCAGCTCGAAAGCCTGATCCGCTCAACCGAGTTGACGCTTTCGGCTACCGACATAGCGGCGCTTGATGCGGCCAGCGCGCCCTGACGGGGCGCCTGTAGCCGCGGTCGCTGACCGCGGTGGCGCCGCGATCGAATATTTCGCGAAAAGGACGCTCACATGGCGACCGCGGTCAACGACCGCGGCTACACTGCGCGCCTACCTGTGCACATCCGGCACGAGTTCGGACCTTGCCTTCAGCCAACATCCAAGTCTCTCAACTCGGCCTTGCGCCAATTCCGTAACGTCGTGTTAACAGTTTTACGGATAACGTTACGTCGGATCAGCGCCTCGGTCTTCCCTCGTTTCGCGTCGTTCGCGCCAGACAGGAACCGGGTCGCTCCACTGGCGCCGGACGGGAATTCGTTCCCGAGACATGATGTTGCCCGGCGTTTTGGCCCTTGAGGGCCATGTTTCTTGATCCCTGTTGCGTAACTGACGTGGGTGAACGCGCCAACGGCGTTTCGGCTTGAGCCGGGAAGTCGTTCGAGCCGATCGCCCCGGGATCATGCCTCTCAATTTGTCGTCTGCTGTCTAACCGTTGTCGGGGTCTGACGACGGAATAACGTCGGCCGCTTCGCGCCCATGCGCCTGGCGAACAGTGCAGCCCCGCGGGGAACAAAAGATGGTATCGTTCATCGGTTCATTGTCGGCGGCGCAGATTTCCTCCCTGACGACGACCACTATGCACGCCCTGTCGACAACCGACGTCCAGGCGTTGCAAACCACGCAGATCGCCGCGCTCAGCGGCACGCAGATCAACGCGTTGACCACCAATACGCTGGATGCGCTGGTGAACACGCAGATCACCGGATTTTCAAAGAGCGCCGTCAGCGGTCTTTCCCTCAATGTGATCATCGGGCTGACCACCGGCCAGGCCGGCGGCCTGACCTCGACGGAGATAGGCGCGCTGACCACGACGAATTTTGGCGGGTTGACCACAGCTGAAGTCCAGGCGCTTAGCACGACGACGCAACTGTCGGGCCTCTCCTCAACTCAGGTCGCGGGCTTGAGCACAGCGACGCTGAACAAACTTTCGACCGCACAAGTGACCAACCTGACCGCGACGCAGGCGCACGCTTTGACGGCGACACAGATCGGCGGGCTCGACTCGGCCTCGGCCCAGGCTCTGACCACGGCCAACCTCACCACCACGCAGCTGTCGGGGATGACGACCACGGCGTTGAACACTCTGTCGACGGCGCAGCTTTCCGGCTTGAGCGCGACTCAGGAGCAGAGCCTGACCGCCGCGCAGCTCAATGGCCTGACGACGGCCTCGCTGAACGCTCTCGATGTTACAAAACTGTCGACTGTGCAGGTCGCTGGCCTGAACACGACGACAATCACGAACTTGACGACGGCGCAGGCAGGCGCGCTGACCTCGACAGAGATCGGCGCCTTGACGACGAGCGCATTTGGCGCACTGACCTCAGCTGAGGTACAGGCGCTGAGCACGACGACGCAACTGTCCGGCCTGTCGTCGACCCAGGTCGCCGGCCTCAGCACAGCCGCTCTCAACAATTTCTCGACGGCTCAGCTCGACCAATCTAACCTCCACCCAAGCGCACGCTCTGAAAGCGACGCAGATTGGCGGCCTGGTGACGGCCTCGGTGCAGGCGCTGACGACGGCGAATATCACGTCCACCCAGTTGTCGGGATTGACGACGGTGGCCTTGAACAATCTGTCGACGGCGCAGCTTTCCGGCCTGAACACGACGCAGGAGCAGAGCCTTACCACGACGCAGATCAATGCGCTGGCGACCGCCTCGTTGAATGCACTGGACGTCACCAAACTGTCGACGACGCAAGTCGGCGGGCCTGAGCACGACGACCATCACCAATCTGACGACGGCACAGGCTGAGGCCTTCACTTCGACCGAGATCGGCGCGCTGAAGACCACCGCTTTTGGCGCGCTGAGCTCGGCTGAGGTTCAGGCGTTGAGCACGACGACGCAATTGTCGGGGTTGACTTCGACCCAGGTCGCCGGTCTGACGACGGCCGCGCTCAACAATTTCTCGACCGCACAACTGACCAACCTGACGACGACGCAAGCGCACGCGCTGACCGCGACGCAGATCGGCGGCCTGGTGACGGCCTCGGTGCAGGCGTTGACGACGGCGAATATCACATCCACGCAATTGTCAGGGCTGACGACGGTCGCCTCGAATAATCTGTCGACGACGCAGCTCGGCGGCTTGAACACGACGCAGCAGCAAAGCCTGACCTCGACGCAGCTCAACGCTCTGGCGACGGCGTCGCTGAACGTTCTCGACGTCACCAAGCTGTCGACGGCTCAAGTCGGCGGCCTGAGCACGACGACAATCACCAATCTGACGACAGCGCAGGCTGAGGCGTTCACTTCGACCGAGATCGGCGCGCTGAAGACGAGCGAGATCGGCGCGCTGAGCTCGGCTGAGATCCAGGCGCTGAGCACGACGACGCAATTGTCGGGCCTGTCCTCGACCCAGGTCGCGGGCCTGACCACGGCCGCGCTCAACAACTTCTCGACCGCGCAACTCGACGAACCTGACCTCGACGCAGGCGCATGCACTGACCGCGACGCAGATCAGCGGCCTCGTGACGGCCTCCGCGCAGGCTTTGACGACGGCGAACATCACGTCCACCCAATTGTCGGGGCTGACGACCGCGGGCTTGAACAATCTGTCGACGGCGCAGCTTGGCGGCTTGAACACGACGCAGCAGCAAAGCCTGACCACGACCCAGCTCAACGCGCTGGCGACGGCGTCGCTGAACGTTCTCGATGTCACCAAGCTATCGACGACGCAGGTCTCCGGCCTGAGCACGACGACGATCACCAATCTGACGACGGCGCAGGCCGAGGCGTTCACCTCGACCGAGATCGGCGCGCTGAAGACCAGCGAGATCGGCGCACTGAGCTCGGCCGAGATCCAGGCGCTGAACACGACGACGCAATTGTCGGGGCTGACCTCGACCCAGGTCGCAGGCCTCACCACGGCGGCCCTCAACAACTTCTCGACCGCACAATTGACGAACCTGACGACGACGCAAGCCCACGCGCTGACCGCGACGCAGATCGGCGGCCTCGTGACGGCCTCGGCGCAGGCTTTGACGACGGCGAACATCACATCCACGCAACTGTCAGGGCTGACGACAGTCGCCTTGAACAATCTGTCGACGGCGCAGCTCGGCGGCTTGAACACGACGCAGCAGCAAAGCCTGACCACGACCCAGCTGAATGCTCTGGCGACCGCGTCGCTGAACGTTCTCGACGTCACCAAGCTGTCGACGACGCAGGTCTCCGGCCTCAGCACGACGACGATCACCAATCTGACGACGGCGCAGGCCGAGGCGTTCACCTCGACCGAGATCGGCGCGCTGAAGACCAGCGAGATCGGCGCACTGAGCTCGGCCGAGATCCAGGCGCTGAACACGACGACGCAATTGTCGGGGCTGACCTCGACCCAGGTCGCAGGCCTCACCACGGCGGCCCTCAACAACTTCTCGACCGCCCAGTTGACCAACCTGACCTCGACGCAGGCGCATGCACTGACGGCGACGCAGATGGGCGGGCTCGTGACCGCCTCCCTCCAGGCGCTGACGACGGCGAATATCACGTCCACGCAGATCTCGGGTCTGACGACGACGACCTTGAACAACCTCTCGACGGCGCAGCTCTCGGCCTTGAACACGACGCAGGAGCAGAGCCTGACCGCAACCCAGCTCAACGGCCTGACGACGGCGTCGCTCGACGTTCTGGATGTGACGAAGCTCTCGACAAAGCAGGTTGCCGGACTGAGCACGACGGCGATCAGCGACTTGACGACGGCTCAAGGAAATGCGTTGGTCACAACGCAGTTGCAGGTCTTGTCCGCCGCCCAAATCGGCGCGTTGCAAGACCTTGCTTGGCTAGCCGGCGGCGGTTTGGAGTTGGACCTGACGGCGGTCGGTTTGACCGTGTTGCTGGCGTACGGGTGGGTACAGCGTCGCGTGCGAACCGGTCAGAGAGACAATGGTTGAAGATCAGGCGTCAGGCAAATGTCGCTGGTGGATCTCATCGCCGGCGCGGAGAAGCTCGCGCAGGAAGACGGCGGGCGGCGCCAGCGCGGAGCTGTACAAACGCTGGATCGCGCTCAATCCGAGCTCTGACGTCCTTCACGCCGCCTATTTCAATTATGGGGTTGCGCTCTCCGCGGCAGGCGACCGATACGGCGCAATGAATGCGACGCGAGAGTGCATCCGCCTCAAGCCAGACTTCTATTCCCCCTATATAAACTACGGTCGTTTGCTAGAGGATTCCGGGCTGGCGGGAGACGCGTCCAGCAATGGATGGCCTTGGTTGAACGCCTGGCGGTGGTCGACGGCGAGGCGGTCAAACACAAGCTGACGGCCTTGCAGCAGATCGGCCGCGTCTTGGAAGGCTTTCAAAGAGACGCAGCCGCCGAGGATGCGCTGCGCCAAGCGTTGGAGATCAGGCCAAATCAGCGCGAGGTGATTGAACATTGGATTGCGCTGCGGTTGCGTCAATGCAAATGGCCGGCAGTTTCTTCCCAGTGAAAACGTGTCCGCCGAAGTGTTGCTTTGCTCAACATCTCGCCGTTGTCGCTCGCGACGTTGCGCGATGATCCGGTCTTTCAGTTGGCGCGCGCCGCGAGATACGCCAAGGACGCAATCAAGCCGATCGACGCGCGTCTGAAGGCCAAGCTTCGTCAGCATTGGCGGCGTCCCTGAGGGGACGAGAAGAAAGCTTCGCATCGGCTATGTCTCCTCGGATCTGCGCGAGCACGCGGTCGGCTTCGCCATGACGGACGTGATGGAGACGCATGACCGAACGGGCTTCGAGATCTACGCCTATTACTGCGGCATTCCGAGGCAGGATGACACGCGGCGGCGAATCGAGGCGGCGGTGGATCGTTGGACCGACATCAGCGCGCATGACCGAGGAACAGGCCGCCGAGGCGTGGCGCGTGACCAGATCGACATCTTGATTGATCTGAACGGTTACACGAAGGACGCGCGGACGCGCGTATTTGCGTCATCAACCGGCGCCAATCAACGTCAATTGGTTCGGGTTTCCCGGGACGATGGGCACGTCCTACCATCATTATCTGATCGCCGACGAGATCATCATTCCCGCAAGGCCATGAGATGCTACTATTCGGAGAAGGTCCTGCGGCTTCCCTGCTACCAACCAAACGACCGAAAACGGATCGTTGCCGCCGAGCAGCCGGCGCGGCGCGATGAAGGGCTGCCCGGACGACGCGTTTCGTTTTTTGCAGTCTGAACGGCGCGCAGAAAATCACGCCCGCGTTGTTCGCGAACTGGATGCGTATCTGGTTGCGGGCTTCGGATAGCGTGCTTTGGTTGTTGGGCGACGCTGAGGAGACAAACGCGAGGTTGCAGGGCACTCGCCGCGCAGGCGGGCGTCGCGCCGGAGCGGTTGATCTTCGCGGCAAGAAGCCGAACCCGCAACACGTCGCGCGTTATGCGCTCGCCGACCTGTTTCTCGACAACGCCCCCTATGGCGCACACACGACGGCCGCGGACGCGCTTTGGATGGGCACTCCCATTCTAACCGTTCCCGGCAAGAGCTTCGCGTCCCGCGTTTGTGCGAGCCTCGTGAGCGCGGCGGGGCTCGAGGAGATGGTCTGCGGCACGGAAGAACAATACGTCGCGCGCGCGGTGGAGCTGGCGCGGGATCGGCGCTGAATTGCGCGAGATGCGGCAAAAGTTGTCGGCGGGCGCGTCGAACAATCTGCTGTTCGACACGCCGCGTCTCGTCGGCGGCTTGGAGGACCTTTACCGCGGCATGTGGCGTGACTACGCGAACGGCGAGCTGCCCGCGCCGGACTTGAAGAACCTCGACGTCTATCACGAAGCCGGCGGTGGAGCTCGCGCTCGGCAGGCGCCGGCTCCAGCCACGACGACTACGTCGCCGCCTACAAGAACATCCTGGCGCTAAGGACGAAGTTTCGCCAATCGCGCCCGACGCCGGCTTTGGCGGCGGAATTGACTGGCGACCAGCCGTCATAGCGAGCGAAGCGAAGCAACCAGCGCATCGGGCCTGACGCCGCCTTCTCGACCCGCTTCGCACCTTGCAACCGATTGACCATGATAAGAACATTTAATGAACATAGTCGACGAGCGATTGCAACGCAAGCTGGAAATACTGGCTGACGCTGCGAAATATGACGCTTCCTGCGCCTCCAGCGGCGCAGGGGGTCGCAACTCGCGCGACGGCAAAGGGCTTGGCTCGACCACCGGCCCGGCATCTGCCACGCCTATACGCCGGACGGGCGTTGCGTTTCGCTGCTGAAGATCCTGCTGACCAATCATTGTCGTCTATGATTGCGCCTATTGCGTCAATCGCGTCTCCGGCTCTGGCCCGCGCGCGCGTTTCACGGTCGAGGAGGTCGTCGACGCTGACCCTCGGTTTCTATCGCCGGAACATGATCGAAGGATTGTTTCTTTCCTCGGGGATCATCCGCGACGAGGACTACACGATGGAGGAGATCGCGCGCGTCGCCCGCGAATTGCGGCAGACGCACGGATTTCGCGGCTATATCCACCTGAAGGCGATCGCCGGCGCCGATCCGCGGCTGATCGAGGAGGCGGGACGACACGCCGATCGTCTGTCGATCAACACCGAGCTCGTCGCGGACGCGAGCCTGAAGCGACTGGCGCCGGAGAAGGACGCGGGCGTCATCCGCCGCGCCATGGCCGGCGTCCGGCTGAAGCTGGAGGAGGCGAAGCCGGAGCGCGGCGCGCGCGCCAAGCCGCCGCGCTTCGCGCCGGCGGGGCAGAGCACGCAGATCATCGTCGGCGCCGACGCCGACGACCGATCAGCGAGATCGTGTTGCGCGGCGCCAATCTGTATTCGAGCTACGGTCTGCGGCGCGTCTATTATTCCGCATTCAGCCCGATACCCTCGCCCGCCGCCGCGCTGCCGCTGAAACCCGCGCCGCTGATGCGCGAGCATCGGCTCTACCAGGCGGATTGGTTGTTGCGCTACTATGGTTTCGCGGCGGAGGAGATATTTGAGGACGGCCCGCCGATGCTCGACCTTGGCGAAGATCCAAAGCGAGGCCTGGGCGCTTCGTCATCCCGATCTGTTTCCCCTCGACGTCAACCATGCGTCGCGCGAGATGCTGCTGCGCGTGCCCGAGCCTTGGCGTGCGCGTCGTCGACAAGATCATCGCGGCGCGAAGGCTCGGCGCCTTGCGGCTCGACGATGTCGCGCGCGTGTGCCGGCGAATTGCGCTGGTGCGGCCGTTTATCACGACGCCGGATTGGCGACCGCGCGCGGGCGAGACTCCTGATGCGCTGGCGCGACGCCGCGGGCCTCAGCAACTGGAGTTGTTTGCATGAGCGTCGTGGCGACCTTGGGCTCGCCGGTCGATTTCGCGGCTTGGCGTCAGGAGGCGCGCGCGCTCCTTATGCAAGGCGTCGCGCCGGAGGATGTTTTGTGGCGCGTCGAAGATGACGAGACCGCCGCTACCGCTCGAGCGTCCAGCGCCCAAGGCCGCTTTGATCTCCTCGGAGATCCGCATCCCGCGCCGTTTTGTCGAAATGGGCGACCTTGCGATTCGCCATCGAGATCCGCAGCGCTTCGCCCGGCTCTATCGGCTCGCGGCGCGGCTGGCGGCCGAGCCCCGGTTGCTGGAGCGCGCGACGGACCCGACGTTGCGCATTTGGCCGCCATGATCAAATCCGTCTCGCGCGATCGCCATAAGATGACGGCCTTCGTGCGCTTTCGCGAGCGCGAAGGGGAGGGGCCGCGCTATGTCGCCTGGTTTGAACCCGAACATCTGATTGAAGAACATGTCGCGCCGTTCTTCGTCGATCGTTATGCGTCGATGGAGTTCGTCATTTTCACCCCGCGCCGCGCCATCCTCTGGAGCGAGGGCGGCTGGTGTTCGGCCCCGGCGGCCGGCCGGAGTTCGCGACCGATGCGGATGGGTTTTCCGCGGCGTGGGAGGCCTATTATCGCGCGATTTTCAATCCCGGCCGGCTGATGCCGGCAGCGATGCGCAAGGAAATGCCGAAGAAGTATTGGGCCAATATGCCGGAGACCCGGCAGATCGCGCCGCTGCTGGCCGCCGCCGCGCCGCGCGTCGAGAGTTGGCTCGCTGCGCCCGCCGCGGCGCCGAGGAAGCGCAGGCCGGCGCCGCCGCCAGCCCCGACGGCCGTTTCAGGCGGAGCCGCTGGAGAAACTCGCGGACGGAGGCGAAATCCTGCACCCGTTGTCCGCTTTATCAAAACGCGACGCAGGTCGTGTTCGGTCAGGGACAGGGGGACGCGAACTTGCTGTTTGTCGGCGAGCAACCGGGCGACAAGGAGGACCTGGCTGGCCGCCGTTCGTCGGGCCGGCGGGCGCGTTGTTTGATGAGGCTCTGGCCGCCGCCGGGTTCGACCGCGAGAAATGCTACGTCACCAACGCGGTCAAACATTTCAAGTTCACGCCGCGCGGTAAGATGCGTCTGCACAAGACGCCGGATACGCCGGAAATCGTCGCGTGCCGCTGGTGGCTCGACAAGGAGTTGGCGTCGGTGCGGGCGCCGCTCGTTGTCGCGATGGGCGCGACCGCGCTGTACGCGCTGACCGGCAAGCGCATCACGATGCGGGACGCGCGAGGGCGCACGCAGCCTTTCGGCGAAGGGCGGCGCCTGTTTGCGACCGTGCATCCCGCCTATGTGCTGCGCATTCCCGATCCCGCGCAAAGTCGCGCGGAGCGCGGGCGTTTCTTCGACGACATTGCGGAGGCGGTGCGGCTATCGCAAGAGGCCGCTTAAGGGGAGGGACGCGCGATGAGGCGCAAGTTGGTGTCACGCTGTCTTTGTTTGTTTTGTCGGCGCGTCGGCGAATGCGGATTGCGACCACTTCAAGTGGTCGCTGGCGCGCGAAAAAGCTTGGTTCGCCGCCGTCGCCCGGGTCGATCGAGGCGGGCTCCGAAATAGCCGTGGCGGACCGGGCGTTCACGCTGACGCTAAAGCCCAGCGATGCGGCCGGCTATCTCTTGCCGCTGGCGAAGCCCGCCGTCGCCGGAACTTATGGCGGCGTTGTGCGCGTGGCGGCGATCCCGAAAGCCGCTCTGTATGAGGTGACGCTTTCGCGTGAGGCATGGGTCGACATCATCCAAAACGATGTGCGCGTCAAAACCCGCAATGTCTCGCGTCAGCGCGACTGCGCAAGCATGCGCAAGAGTATACAGTTCCAATTGGCGGCGGGGTCCGCGGCGTTGCAGATCAGCGGCGTCGATGCGCCCGCGATCGTGGTCGCCGTGGCGTCCGCGCCGTAAGCGCCGAGGTTGTGGCTCACTTGAGGATCCTCCAATTAAGTTGACGCGGCAAACAATGCCGGCGACAAAGCGCTATGACGGAGGGTCGGCGTCCACGCCGACCTTTTTGGGCGCAGCTCAGCGGGCTTACGTGTCAACCAAAACGTCGGCCTGGAGGCCGACGCTCCGCGGGGCCTACAACGCAGCGCGCTCTGAGTCCGGCGATCATATCGCTGACACAATCTCGACACAGGTTCGCCGATCGGAGTTCACCAAACACCTTGGAGTCAGGCCGATGGCAAAAATGCGCGCAATGGTTGTTCGCGAGCCGAAGGGGCGATTGGTCGAGGAAGAGCGCGAGCTTCCTGATCCGGGAGTTGGCGAAGTCCGCCTCCGCGTCGAGGCGTGCGGTGTTTGCCACAGCGACGTGTTGACGGTCGAGGGGCTTTGGCCGGGTATCCAGTATCCGCGGATCCCCGGGCATGAGGTGATCGGCGTGGTTGACGCCATCGGGTCAGGCGTGACGGGCTGGAGCGTCGGCGAACGCGCGGGCGTCGGCTGGTTCGGCGGCTCCTGCGGCTATTGCCGGCGTTGCCAGCGCGACACCGCTTTCGCCTGCGAGAATGTGCACGAGGTGACCGGCGTCACCCGCGACGGCGGCTACGCTTCGCATGTGATTGCGCTGGCCTCTTCGGTCGCGCGTGTGCCGGATGACCTCGACTCGATCCAGTCGGCGCCTTTGCTCTGCGCGGGCGTGACGACCTTCAATGCGTTGCGACACACCGGCGCCGGGCCGGGCGATCTCGTCGCGGTGCACGGGGTTGGCGGGCTTGGGCATCTGGGGATTCAATATGCGGCGCGGCAGGGCTTTCGCACCGTCGCCGTCAATCGCGGGCGCGACAAGGAGGCGCTCGCGCGCGAGCTCGGCGCGACCGACTATATCGACAGCGCCGCCGAGGACCCGGCCAAGGCGCTCACCGCGATGGGCGGCGCCAAGGCGATCCTGGCGACCGTCACCCACGGTCCGGCGATGCAAGCGATCGCCGGCGGCCTCGGCCCCAAGGGCGTCATGATGGTGATCGGCGCGGTCGGGCCTCTGACGGTGAACTCGTTGGAGCTCATTACCAAATCGGCCGCGGTTCAAGGCTGGTATTCCGGCGTCGCGAGGGACTCGGAAGATACCCTGGAGTTCAGCCGACTGAACAACGTGGCCTCGATGAACGAGGTCTATCCGCTGAGCAAAGCCCAGGACGCCTATGATCGGATGGTCAGCGGCAAAGCGCGCTTCAGGGTGGTGCTGAGGATGGACGGCTAGTTGAGCGTCGTGTTGAGGGAGGTCCCGCGGAGCGTCGGCCTCCAGGCCGACGTCTTGGTTGACACGTAAGCCGGCTGAGCTGCGCCCAATAAGGTCGGCGTGGACGCCGACCCTCCGTCATAGCGCTTTGCCGCCGTTGATTACTGCGCTCGACCTGGCGCGTTGGCGGGCGGTCTCCAGGTAGCGGGCGGCCTCGCCGGGATCGTGGTGCGCGCGGGTCGGCCAGATCAACGGGGCCCCGCGCTTCGGCCAGACATAGACGAGACCCGCGACCTCTTCGATTTCAAGCCCGTCGGCGAACCGCCATTGCCGGGCGCTCCCCGCCGCGTCGAGCGACAGTCCCGCTTCGTCGAGCGACAGATGAAGCGGCGCGGCGGCGCGAAGCGCCTCCGCCCAGGCGCTGGCCGCCCGGCGCGCGGCAAAAAAGCGGCGCCAACTCCAGAGCCGGTAGATCATATAGGCGGCGGCGGCGACGATGAGCCCGATCTCGGCGCTGTGGCGAGCGATCAGACCGGTCCAGCCGAGCACGGCCGTAAACAGCAGCGCGAGCACGAACGCGGCGAGCGGCGCTATGTGTTGAGCGAGCAATCCGCCTTGCAGGGAGGCGCGCCACGCCGCGCGCGAGGCCGCGACGCCGGCCTCTTCCTCCGTCAACGAAAATTCCAGGATCGCCGGACCGTTCATGCCTCGTCGGGCGCGCGGGTGCTAAGCGCGAGCGCGTGCACGCCGTCGGCGATTTCCGCGGCGAGCGCCTCGTAGACCAGTCGGTGCCTCTGGACGCGGCTTTTGCCGGCGAACGCGGAGCTTACGACATCGATCCGGTAGTGAGTCTCGCCGCCGGCGCGCGCCCCCGAGTGACCGGCGTGCTGCGCGGATTCGTCGATGACATCGATGCGCGCCGGCGAGAGGGTGGCGGCCAGGCGGGACTGAATTCGCTCCTGCATACGCATGCGGGCCTCCTTTGTTGTGATCTTCGCGTCGAGCATATCCCGTCCACCGCGCCCTTTGTGGGGAAATGAGATCGACCACAAAGCGGGCGAGGAAGATCGAGTTAGAACATTAGACTTGACAGAAACGCAAATGTTCAATAACGGCTTCCCTCACATTAGCGCTACCCGCCTTGCGTGCGAACTGTTTTGGTCGCAGACGCGAGGCGGCGGTCTCAGCCCCGGGGAGGATGATGTGCCTGCAGTAGGAAAAGCCTCGCGATGACCGACATCGCGTCCGCGACCGCGCCGCCGCGCAACCGCCCGCCCGTCTACGATCGCCTGACGCGCGACCAACTCGGCGAAGCGGCCAAGAAGATGCACCTCATCCGTCGTTTCGAGGAAGCCGCGGAGGACAGCTATATCCGCGGCAAGAGCTACGGCACGATGCACCTGTCGATCGGGCAGGAGGCGACGGCGGTCGGCGTCTGCGCGGCGCTTAGCGCCCGCGACTACATCACCTCCACGCACCGCGGCCACGGCCATTGCATCGCCAAGGGCGCCGACGTGAAGCGCATGTTTGCTGAATTCCTGGGCCGCGAAACCGGGTACTGCCGCGGCCGCGGCGGCTCGATGCACATCGCCGATCCCGCGCAGGGCAATCTCGGGGCCAACGGCATCGTCGGCGGTGGCCTGCCGATCGCGGTCGGCGCGGCGCTGAGCGCCAAGCGCCTGAAAACCGGCGCGGTCGCGGTCTCCTTCTTTGGCGATGGGGCCAACAACGAAGGCGCGTTCCACGAATCGCTCAACATCGCCTCGGTCTGGAAGCTGCCGGTGGTGTTTGTTTGTGAAAACAATCTCTATGGCATGTCGGTTTCGACCGCGCGCTCCACCGCCGTGAAAGATGTCGCGTCGCGCGCCGCCGCCTACGCCATGCCCGGCGTCATCGTCGACGGCAACGATTTCGCGGCGATCGCGGAGGCCACGTTCGCCGCGACCGATCGGGCTCGGGCCGGCGAGGGGCCGACCCTCATCGAGTGCAAGACTTATCGCACCCGCGGCCATTCGCGCTCGGACCGCAACCGGTATCGCACCAAGGAGGAAATCGAGGCCTGGCGCGCGCGCGATCCGATCGTGATGTTTGAAACCGAACTGCTGGCGCTGGGGCTGTTCAGCCGCGCCGATCTCGACGCCATCAGCGCGGCGGCTGAGCGTGAAGTCGTCGACGGCGTCGCTTTCGCCGAGGCGAGCCCGACGCCCTCGCCCGCCGATCTGTTGCGCGACGTCTACACGCCGCTGGAGAGCGCCAAATGAACGCGCAAACAATCGCCGTGCGCGAACTGACCTACGCGCAGGCCATTCAGGAGGCGCTGGCGCTGGCGATGGATGCCGACCCGCGCGTGTTCCTGATGGGCGAGGACATCGGCCTCTACGGCGGCGCGTTCCAGGTCACGGGCGATCTCGTCGCCCGCTACGGCGATGATCGTGTCATTGACACACCGATCTCCGAACTCGGCGGCGCCGGCGTCGCCGTGGGCGCGGCGTTGACCGGCCTCAGGCCGGTCTATGAGTTTCAGTTCTCCGATTTTTCGATGCTGGCGATGGAGCAGATCGTCAATCAAGCCGCCAAGCTGCGTTTCATGCTGGGCGGCGCCGTGTCGGTGCCGGTGGTGTTTCGCATGCCGACGGGCTCTGGGCTCGGCGGCGCGGCGCAGCACAGCCAGAGCATCGAAGCTTGGTATGCCCACGTTCCCGGTCTGAAGGTGCTGGAGCCCGCCACGCCGCACGACGCCAAAGGGCTGCTGCTCGCCGCGATCGAAGATCCCGATCCCGTCATCCTGTTCGAGCACAAGCTGCTCTACAAGGCGAAGGGGCCGGTTCCCGAAGGCCACTACACGGTCCCGATCGGCAAGGCGGCGGTCTGCCGCTCAGGCGCCGATCTGACAATCGTGGCTACAGGTATCATGGTGTCGCGCTCGCTCGAGGCGGCCGAGATATTGGCGGGGGAGGGGATTGAGGCCGAGGTGATCGATCCTCGCTCGCTGCGTCCGCTCGACGCCGCGACCATCGTCGAAAGCGTCAAGAAAACCTCGAAGCTGATGTGCGTCTATGAAGGCGTCAAAGCTTTTGGCGTCGGCGCGGAGATCAGCGCTCACGTCGCCGAAAGCGAGGCGTTCGACTATCTCGACGCGCCGATCCTGCGCCTTGGCGGCGCGGACGCCCCTGTCCCCTATAGTCCGACCTTGGAGCGGGCGGTCGCCCCGCAGACCGACGACATCGTAGCCGCCGCGCGGCGGCTCGGGACAGGCCGCGTCTGATGCCGGTCGAGATCGTTCTGCCGCGCGTCGATATGGACATGGACCGGGCGAAGCTCACGCATTGGTTCGTCAAGGAGGGCGAGAGCGTCGCCAAAGGCCAGCCGCTGTTCGAGATCGAGACCGACAAGGCGGCTATGGAAATCGAAGCGCCCACGACCGGCGTGCTGCGCGGGGTGACAGCTAACGAGGGCGATACGCATCCGGTCGGAACCGTGATCGGCTGGCTATACGCCGCGGGCGAGGCCGTGGAGCCGCCGGTAGCCGCCGAGCCGCTCGCTGCGACGCCGACCGCCGTAGCGCCGGCGACCGCTACGCCGGCCGAGACGATCGCGCCTCGTATGGAAAATCCTGTGGGCGTGCGCGCGACCCCGAAGGCGCGGCGTCTGGCGCGCGCGGGCGGCGGCGATCTCGCCCACATCATAGGCTCCGGTCCGAACGGCCGCATCCAGGCGCGCGACGTTTCGCCTCGCCCCGCAGATGCGCTGCACCGCGAGTGGCTCATCCGAGGCGACCGGCCGCCGCTGGTGCTGATCCACGGTTTTGGCTCCGATCTGAACGGCTGGCGGCGCTGGCTGCCCTATCTGCCGGCGGGCCGCGGCGCGTTGGCGATCGATCTGCCGGGTCACGGGCGCTCGCCGCTCGCCGACCCCATTGACATCGAAAGTTTTGCGCGCGGGCTCGGCGCGACGCTTGCGGCGGAGGGCGTCGGCTTCGCGCATCTCGTGGCGCACTCGCTAGGCGCGGCGGCGGCCGTGGCGCTGGCGGCGCTTGAGCCGCAGCGGGTGGGGTCGCTGACGCTCATTGCGCCGGCGGGCCTCGGGCCGGAGATCAACGGCAGCTTCGTCGACGGTTTCTTGCGCGCCCGCTCGGCGGCGAGCCTGGCGCCATGGCTAGCGGAGCTCGTGGTTGACCCGGCCACGCTCGGTACGGCGCTGGCCGAGACGACGTTGCGCCAGCGGCGTGACCTCGGCCTCGGCGAAAGTCAGACGAGGGTCGCGGCGGCGTTGCTTCCCGACGGCGCGCAGGTTCACAGCATCCGCGCGGCGCTCGCGGGCTTCGCCGGTCCCGTCAAAGTCATATTCGGGCTCGAGGATCGCATCATTCCCGCTCGCCATGCGCGCGGATTGCCGGGGGCGGTTGCGACACACCTGTTGCCGAACGTCGGGCATATGCCGCATCTCGAGGCGCGCGAGCTGGTTGCGCGTCTGGCGCGCCAAAATGCCGCGGCGGGCGATGACCAACGCGCGCAAGTCACCGGCCAACTCGCGCTCGCGGCGCCTTTCGAATAGGCGCCGGTCACGGAATTCGTTGACTTGCCGAGAGTTGTCGATCGCCGCACCCCTGACAAACTTGGCGTATCAACGTCAGGCCGCGACGTGACGATGCTAGCCGGAGCTTGCATATATAGGGGATAGCCCCATATCACGGCGAAACGTAGCCTTGCGAACTTCGCATCCATCGAAGCGTTCGCGGGCGCGACCGACGATTGTTGGAGGCAGGTATGGAGGAGCGCGGCTGTAGCGACTCGGTGCGCGTGGCGATCGCCTCGCTGGTGAAGCTCGTCGGCCTGCTTGGGGCGGAGCTGCTGGTGGGAAAGCACCGTGACGACATCGACGCTTTTGAGCAAAGCGTACGAGCGAAACTGTTCACGCATATCGAGGGCGCTTCGGCCGAGGATACGGCCGCGGGCGTCGCGCTCGCCCATTCGTTGATCGAGCCGGTGCTTGCCAATCTGCGCGAGCGCGTGCGTCAGGTTCAGGCGGCCTCGCCGCCGGCCTTCGCGGAGCCGCAATCAACCAACCGTCGGCTGAATTGAACGGCCTAGAGCCTTCCGCGGATGAATCGTCATTGCGAGGAGGCGAAGCGACGCGGCAATCCACGGCGCTTTATCCGGCACATCGTCGATCGCACACTGGATCGCTTCGCTTCGCTCGCAATGACGGTAGCGCGTAAGCCAGCTTTGCGAGGGAAGCCCCTAGAGCAGGCAAAGTCGCGTCAGGCGTGATTGTCGCGACAACTAAAGCTGATTGATCCATTTTGAGAGGGCTCATGTCGATACGACCCGTAAAACGCATAGCCCAATCAAAACCTACGATCGAGGGCGCCGGAGTTCGCTTGCGACGCGCGTTCGGCTTTGGCGATCCCAGTGAATTTGATCCGTTCCTGATGATGGACGATTTTCGCGGCGATCATCCCAGCGATTATTCCGCCGGCTTTCCCTGGCATCCGCATCGCGGGATCGAGACGATCACCTACGTGCTGGCGGGCGAAGTCGAGCACGGCGATAGCCTGGGGAATCGCGGTGTTCTCGGGGCCGGCAGCGTGCAATGGATGACGGCGGGGCGCGGCATTCTGCATCAGGAAATGCCGCGCGGCGACACGTCGGGCCGCATGCATGGTTTCCAGCTCTGGGCGAACCTCCCGTCGAGCCTGAAAATGACGACGCCGCGCTATCAGGATATTTCAGGATCAGACATCCCGGAAGTCGTCGACGACGATGGCGTAAAGGTTCGCGTGATTTGCGGAGACTTCTGGGGCGCGAAAGGTCCGGTTGAAGGCGTTGCCGCCGACCCCAGGTATCTCGATGTGACCGTGCCGGCGGGCCAGCGCAAGACGCTGAAGGTCGAGACCTACCGGCAGGTCTTCGCCTATATTTTCGAGGGATCCGGCCATTTCCTCAACGCCTCCGAGCCGTTCGGGCCGCTGCGGGAGGAGAGGGTTGACGGCGAGGAGATTCTCTTGCGCGATCCTGTCGGCAATCGTTCGCTGGTTGTTTTCGGTTCCGGCGACGAGGTGACGGTTGAGGCGGGCGAAGAAGGGCTCCGCTTCCTTCTGGTGTCTGGCGCGCCGATTCGTGAGCCGGTGGCCTGGCACGGTCCGATCGTGATGAACACGCAAGATGAGATCCGCCAGGCGATGTCGGAGCTGCGGTCAGGGACGTTCATCCGCTGAGACGCGTGTGGGCGACGTAAGTTGACCTGCCCGCGGCGTCTCAAAGAGCATCGACGGTCGCGACGAGGACCGAATGCTCGCAATCCGCAAAGCCGCTCCGGCGCGTGTTCTCAGCGAGCCCGAGCAAAGCTTCCGGGGTGGCGATGGCAGCCGCCGACGCGGGCAGCGCACTGGTACTGATCAAGCCGCCAGCCAAGCGGCGTCTGAGAAATTGCGGCCCATTCGCGGGGGGCGGCTCCTTCTGACGTAAAGTAGGTCGGAGGCGGGGCGGCGAAGGCTTCGGGCGGGTCGGCGCGGCGCGGAAACGCGCCGGCGCGAGAAAACCCGAGGAACAGTTGCGAATCCAACCGAAGCGACCAGACGCCGTTTTGAAACGGATTGGGGTCGTCGGTCTTTTCCACCGAGAGCATTACATCGTGGAGTTCCCCGCCGCCCGGCGCCTCCGCGACCCGACGCGGTTGCGCGTATTTGTCCATCATGGCCGCGTCGAAGAAATACGGCGCCAGCGAAGGGCCGGCGGCGGATCGCGGGCTGAAGTCCCACTTGTAGTCGACGTCATGGTCGCCCTGGAACCAATCGCCCCAAAACCAGACGCCGACATGGCGGGTGAGATAGAGGCGCAGAAGTTGTCTGATCATCTTGGCGTTGTCTTCAAGGCGGGTCAGCGGAACTTTGGAGCCGGCTTCGGCGATGATGATTTGCTTATCTGGCGCCAAGCCGTGCAGGTAGTCGACGAGGCCGTCTAGGGCGGTCTCGACCTCGTTCTCCGAGCGCGTGTAGTCGTCATAGGCGTGGACAGTGAGGAATGGCTCCAGATCAAGCGCGCCGGCAGCTTTGGCTTCTGCGACGATTTTCTTGTCCCACCAGGCTGTGCCTGAATAGACGGGGACATTCGCCAGCGCGGGATCGGCGTTTTTGACCGCGCGCAGCAATGCATCAACCGTGCGCCAATATGCTGGCGTATGTGTGAGCGAGAAATCGGGTTCGTTGAATAGCTCTATGCCCGCTAACGCCGGAAAACGGGCGAGGAACCGCGCCATGGTCACAAAACGTTGTTGTATCTCGGCCTGCAGGGTTGGGCTCGCGAAAAGCGCCGCCTCCGAGTGAGGGTAATAGGGCGCCAATCCATTGGCGCAACGCGCCTGTGCGGTTTGGTAGTTCTCGTTCGGAATGGACGGAGAAGGGCCGCGTGTTTCGGTTCCTCCCTCAAGTGGGGGGGCGGAGCCGAAAAGTACGCCCGTCGCCATATCCGACAATACGATCGTTACGGTCACGCCATCCGCATGAGCTGCGTCGAGCAACGCACTCACGACGACGTACCAATCGGGGTCCAACACACCGGGCGCGATCTCAGCATCCTTTGTGCATTTCCATCGAGGCCAAATATCGTCGGGTAACCATCGAGCCGAGACACCGCCAAGGGATTTCAGGTCATAGAAAACGTAAGCTATTTCTCTCCGCAAAATCGACAGCGCGTTTTCCTTCGAGCTCGGATCAACGAGCGCGCTATTTATGTTAATTCCTAAGTTCGGAACTATATCCTCGGCGAAGGCATGATGAGGAAAAGTGATAAGTATCGTAATCATGGCGGTTCGAAAAATATCTGATAGCTTAATATTCGCTTTTCTAATCTTCGTCACTCTTTTACCAGTCCGGAGTGTTTTAAATCTATTCATCTTTAACGGCCCATATTGGGTCGCAATGGGACTTCTGTGCTGCGTTTTGTAGGCCGACGATTAGCGCGATGCGCGTTGACCAGCAAAGAGAATGCCTCGTGTCAATAAATCTTCAGGCTCAAATCCTTTCTTGAGGCACGCTTGATAATTAGGATGTCCTGCATAAGCATCAACTTCGGCGTTTTTTGACCATCGGTCGTAGTGAAAAGAAGAAAATAGGCCGGCTGGCGGCGATTGTAACAAAGACTTCAAATACATTGTATTTCTTGCGGTTCATACCGTAATCGTAGTCCGAAATATTTTTCTCAGTCCCGCCTTTTTGGATCACTCTTCGTTTGAATTCTTCGTCACCCAACAACAAATGCTCCCATGGCTCGAAGCCAAATTCAAACATATGATGCCCGTATGCGGAGTGCCACAGCGGGTCAAATTTCAGATAAATAATTCCACCTGGTTTGCAGATCCGGATCGCTTCGCGAAATGCTACAACCGGATCCGGAATGTGCTCAAAGGCGTTGATACTAAATACAAGATCGAATAGATTGTCTCTATATATGTTCTTTTGCGCATCTACATTGTGAAATTCTATCGATTCTGGTCGTATCGGCAGATTGTTTCTTTTACATTTTTCTATGACTTGCTTTACCAGCGCACCTTCGTAGAGTGAATTGTAGGGGATCACGTCCGCCACATAAACGCTTTTACAAGCCGGCTGTAGGAATATCGCGTGCAGCCCCAACCCGCCGCCGAGGTCTAGAGCCAGCTCGAAGTTGTCGTGTTTGATGCGTAGAGCAGCGCACAGATCAAACATCGCCTGAACATCGGCTCTGTGCACCGATAGGTCAGCCACCTCATCATATGGAACAGTCATAGGTCCGCTCTTCCCACTGCCGAGTTCAAAGACTAACATTCCAAAAAGGAACCAACCATACCCAAAGCGGAATGCGGCTGAAAATCCTCGTCGTTCTGAAGCCGGCCGCCGGCTGACAGCACAAGCGACCCGAGCCCACGCTGGCTAAGCCCGCGATTTTTGTGTCGTAGCGCAGACGCAATTCGTCGGCTACTGTCTGCTCAGACATCATACCAGTCCTGGAGCATCGAATGAAACGCGACCGAATTTGGGACTGCGCCTCCGAAGCACAGATGTTCCGGGCCCTCATAGGGGATCATTATGGCGACCATCCTGAGAGAGAGGTCGAAAAAATAAGGCAGGACAAAAAATCAACTATGGAAGTTTTTCGCACCCTACTGGAGTTCGATGCGAGCGACCGCGTCGTAGACCTCGGCAGCGGCACTGGATTTGTTTCGCGATATGTAGCGCCGCTCGTCAATCAGGTACATTGCCTCGACATATCGGCTCAATTCCATGAATTCTGCGCGAAAGAGTTGAAGCCATTCAGCAATGTGACCTGTCACTTGATTGGGTACGCCGACTTTTCACCTGTACGAGAGGCTGGCATCAACAAGGTATTTTCGAGCGGCGTGTTCATTCATTTCAACATTTACGACCTGGTGAACTACCTCAAAGCCGTCCATGAGCTGCTGCCTCCCCATGGCATGTTTGCATTTGATTTCGCTGACGGTGAGATTCTCGACCTGACTGCAACTCGGGAATTCGTCAGCTCTTCTGAGGAGTATCGTAAGGATCGCAATGCGTTTCTAGGACTAATGAATTGGAACGGGCTTGGAGTCGTGAAAAACCTGGCCGCGAAAATAGGCTTCCGGGTTAGCAAAGTCTGGTATTCATATGGGTCAAATTGCTATATCGTCTTGTCAAAGACTTAAGTAGACGAAGCAATCGCAGCCATCATCTATCTAGAGTATTTGCGGCTGACTAGAGCCGTCATTGCGAGCGAAGCGAAGCAATCCAGTGTGAGATCGACGATGTGCCGGATAAGGCCGCCGCAGCGGCGCCGTGGATTGCCGCGTCGCTTCGCTCCTCGCAATGACGGTACTACGAAGTCAAGCCCGCACAGAGACGTCTTCAGCTAAAAACATATTAGATCATGACCAAAAAGCCGCTTCAGCCCAAACTTGGCTTCCTTAATTTCCGACTTCAATTTCTCGAACATTAAGGGCAAATACAGTCGGTGATATGACAGGTGAACAAGAAACAGTTTATTATGTCCAAAAATAAAAGGAACGAATTTGGGTTGCGAACAGAAGAATAATTTGAACACACCCTCCATTACTCCCGGCCAGCTCGAGTTATTAATATCATCTATGATGATTGTTCCACCAGGATGGGTAAGTTCCTCGGCGACAAAATAATCATTGACGACGTGGGTCGCTTCATGCCCGCCGTCTACGCTAAAAAACTTAAATGGACCGAACTCCGCGGCAATCGCTCGCTTATGTTCACTTGTAATCGCCAGAGAATTGATATTCTGCTCAGAAATCTTAAAGTGAGCGTATTTTTGCACGTTATCGCGAAACGTAGCGAGTATCTGCTCGCCGCCGCCGGAATGATCAACGTTAAATTGCTGGTTATCAAATATGTCGATCGCCAAATTTCTGTCATTTTGTACAACGTTCGACAGTCCAATAATAAACTTGCCGTGGTGCACGCCAATCTCGCAGGCGCCGCCTTCCACGCCGAATTTGTTCATTTCGTCGGAGAAGTGACCGACAATTCGCAAAATATACGGGCTAACCCATCCCTCGATGTTCGGATAACCGGCAGCTAAATAGTCTTCGATAGCGCCAATGGACATATGTTCGTTCCGATCTTTCAACCTCTAGGCCAAGCTAGCGCGCCAGCCCAATCCGCTAGTAGCCTACGCCGCAACGTCGAGCATCCGGGCCAATATTTCTCGCGACCGTATTGGCGCTCATAGCTCACGTTTGCATTTATACACTCAAAGTCGGTAGCGCTCCGGGCCAATTGTCACAGATTAGCGACCACTGCCTCCGCGACGCCCTCCCAACTATATCTTTCTATAACATCTCTAAACCCCGCCCGGCCCATCCGCAACCGCCGCTCCGGATCGCCCACCATGGCCTCCATCGCGCCCGCCAGCTCCTCGTCCGTCCCCACCAACATCCCCGTCTCACCCTGCCGCACCAAATCCCGGAACGAATAGCAATTCACATTGGCGATCACCGGCTTGCCGAACAGCCAAGCCTCGCACAGCACGATCCCAAAGCTCTCGCTCTGGCTCATTGTCACCAACGCCAGGCAGGAGGCCAGCGCGCCGCGGATCACTTCGCGCGGTTGCCGCCCGAGATAGTAGACGCCCTCGCCGGACACCGGCCGCCCATCATCATCAGGGCCGATCATCACCAGCTCGACCTCGGGGCGCGATCGTCGCAGCCGCTGATGAGCGCGCAGCGCGATCTCGTACCCCTTCGAGCCGACTTTGCGCCCCAGCACGAGAAAGAACGGCTTGTCGCTTTTGTGGACTTCGGCGAAGGTTGCCGCCGCGCCGAGATCGGTTATCTCGGCGACGCGAACCCCGCCGCCAGGCACGACGCCGAATTTCTCGCGCTTCCCCAACTGGTCAGCAAGGAAATCCGAGAACAACAGCGTACAATCGGCGGCCTCAAAAGCGTCCAGGTAGGAGCGCCAGTAATAGAAACGGTCGTCGCCGTGGAAATGCGGCAGCGTCACGATACGCGGGCGATGCGGCAGGCGCGAGAGGGTCTGCACCGAGCTCGGGATCACGTCGAAGGGGATGCCCTGAACCAGCACTGCATCGTAGTTCACGCTATTGGCGGCGAGCCATTCCTGCATCGACGGGGCGTGCGGACCGCGTGAGGCCGCGAAATGCTCGTCCGTCGAGCGGGTGCGACTTAGCGCCGTGTCGCGCAAGGCGGCGACCCAATCTCGCGTGCGCGCCACGCGAAGTTTTTCCGCAACGTCCTCGCTCATATTGGCGGAAAAATAGCCGAGCGGGCGAAGCGCGCCGGGCGCCGCGGTCTCGCGCGCGACCAGCGCATGCGCGCTCTCCAAGAGGATGCCGAACGGGCGATGGTCGCCGGTGGCGATGTGCTCGTCGACCTCCACTTCAAGCACGCGATGCACGCCGCTCGGCGCGGCCGGCAAAGCGAGGCTCAAGTCGACGGAAGCGGAAATGCGCCGCTCGATCTGAATGGCTTGGCGGGTCGACCCGTCGGGGGCTATGTCGATCAGCCGCGCCTTCAGTCGCTTGTCGATCGCGCCCCAGCCGGTCATGCGGAATACGGCCGCGCTTGCCGGCAGCAAGAATGAGAATCGCGGCGCCGTCCAGCGGCGCAGCACGCCGTCATGCACCTCGACAGAGAAAAAACCGCCGAGCAGCCGCAGTTCGTCGGCGCCGGCGAGCTCACCGAGGAACGGGCGGAACAGATCGAAATCCTCATGCGACCAGGCGCGCTCGAGTTCGCGGCAACGCGCGATCAGCTCGAGTTCGGGCGGCTCCTCGCTTTCGAAATAGTGGCTGTGGTCGAACAGGTCGCCGACGCGCGCCGACGCTCCGACGCCGGGCCTGACCTCGCAACCAAAGTGATGCCGGTTGGTGATATGCTCGACGTCTACGGCAGCGAGATCGATGACATCGAAACGGGGACGCAGCCGCTTGAGCACCTCGATCAGATATTCCTCGGCGCCGCCGCGCGGCGGCTCGGTGTAGCGGTAGGTGACGACAAGCAATCGGCGCGGCCGGGTTTGCTGCGGCGGGGCGAAAAAAGTAGCGAGCTCGGCGTAATATTCGCCGGCGATCACATTCCAGTCGAGCTCCGACTCCGCATAGCGCCGCGCATTTTCCCCCATCGCCTGCAACCGGTCGCGATCCCCCAGCATCTCGCGCAGGTGCTTTGGAAACTCGGCCAGCGGCGCGACCCGGCCGGCGCCATAGGCTTCGACGTCGAAGCTGCGGGCGCCGACCGCGGTGCTCAGCGTCGGCAATCCGTGCGCCATGAAATCCGACAGCTTGAGACTTGAGCCGCCCCCGGCCTCGATCGGGTTCAGAGCCAGGTCCCACTCGTACAGCAGGGCGGACTTTGCCGGCTCCGAGAGGATGCCGTGACGGACGATATTCTCCGCCGCGATACTGGCCACCGCGTCGCAGGCGCCGCCAATGAATTCGAATTGAACATTGGGAAATTCAGGCGCCAGCTTTTCGGCGATGTAGCGGGCGGCCACGGCGTTCGGCGTATGGCTGGATCCCAGAAATCCAACGCGAGGTTTCGGCGAACGCTTCGATCGCTTTGCGGTCGGCCGCGTCGGGATATCGCAGCCGTTCGGGACGACCATGACCGTCCGCTCCTGCGCAATAAAGTGGCGCGCGTCCGCTTCGCTGCAGCAGACGACGAGAGCGGCGTGGTCGACCAACCGACGTTCGAGCGCCTGCACGAAGGTTACGAGTTCGGTGCGCATCGGGTGGCCGGCGAGCATGGCCGCCTTGTGCGTGGCCTCAACGTTGTGCGCGCTGTAGACGATGGGCAGATCGGGCCTGACCGACAGCGCCGTATCCAGTGCAGCGGCCATGTAGGGATGCTCGAAGATCAAGGCGCTGGCGCGCCGAGCAAACGTCGCCACCAGTTCGGAAAGCGCACGGCTGCCGCCGCTAAAAAAGGCGGCGACGATGTCGTCGGCGGAGACCGATTGCCCCTCGTTGATGCGCATCGTCAGAGCGATTTGTTCTGGGCTCTTCGCAACCGTCAGATGCAGTATGCCGCCCTCCAGCAGCGAAACCTGGCTTTGGGTGGCGAAGGTTAAAAGCACGACGTCGCATTGCATTTTTTCGAGCAGTTTTCGGATCCGAACCTCGCCGCCCGCGCGCGCGAGCAGCACAGGGTAGTCGTTGAGCGCGAGAACCAGGGGCGGGTCTGAGTCTGTGTCGGGCTTGTTGGCGGTCAGCGCCTTTACGAACTTTCCGGCAATTTTCTTCCAGGTGAAGTTTGCCAGCGCGTAGTCCCTGGCGCGTACCGACATTTCCGCAGCTGATTTCGGCGCCTCAAGCAGGGCGCGGATGGCCGCCGCCATTTCATCGCGGCGTACGATCCTGGCGTGTTTGTCGGCGACAAGTCCCAGCCCCCGGACCGCCTCCGGGGTCGCCACGGTCGGAACCCCCGCGCCAATGCTTTCCAGCGCTTTGAGGCTTGTTCCCGAACCGAGTACGACGGGATTTAAGTATATGTCGGCCCGAGACAGCAGCGCCAACTTCTCATCCGGTGTAAATACTCCGTAACTCTGCACGTTCTCGGGAAATGTGCGATCTGAGATTAACTTGCAGACGCCTCCGGCCAGAATAAAATCGCACTCGGGCAAGTCTACCGCGAGCCGCAACACGAAATCGGCGGCCTCGACGTTCGGGTGATGACCGGAGCCTGAAAACAACAGGAGCGGGCGGAGTCCCGATCGAGGCGGCGCGGCGGCTCGTGTTTTCGCGACAGCGTCCAGTTCCTCGCTTGAAAAGCCGTTGGGGCAGATGTCGATACGGGCTTTCTTCGCGCCGTATAACAATCGAAATGTCTCGGCATCGGCTGGGCTTGTTCCAAACACTTTCGCGGCGCGGCGTATTAAATTCCCTTCCGATCGCAGCAGTCGCAAGAAGACGTTTTCGAACCCGGGGCCCCGAACAATTGACGATAGCAGGCATGCCTCGACATTGTGGGAATTGTAAATTTCAACGCAACCTTCGGATTCCGCAAAGATCGGCTCCGAGTACGGAAATTCATGAATGACGACCGAAGCGTTTTTGGACAACTCCAACGCTGCACGGCGCAATTGGCAAGCCGGGTCGCTGACCGCCAACAGGAAGGCGAGGCCCGCAAGATCACCCGATACGCCCGCGGCATCGAGCGCGGCGTAGGCCCGCCGCCAATGCAGATCCTTCGGGAATCGTAGTTCGGTAAATCCCGGTTTATGTATGATTTCTTCGTATCGTGCGTCGAAACCGGTGGATGTTAGGAGGGTTACATCATAATATTCAGAAAACTCGCGATAAAACTGCCCTAAACGCATCTCGCCCCCGCTCGAGGGCGGCGAAAACGCGGGGAAAAAGCAGATAGCGACCGCCTTCGGCTTAGAAGGCCTTTCGTAGGTCAAATCCGAGCTCACGAATGCAATCCCGAGGGCTTGTTCAAATGCGCGCTCGGATAGGGAACGACGATCAAAGTCTCCGTGTGGCCTCGCCCCTCGGGCGAAGTGAGCAGCGCTATCATGAAATCGCGCGGCGACAGATGCTTGCTCTTCAGCATCCGCACGTAATTTGCCAAGCCTTCGCTGTCAGCAGGTCTTTCGAGAAAAGCCTGATAACATTCTTCGACAAATATATGCGTTTCCAGCGCGTTTGAGAGCTTTCTTACCAACTGAAAGTTGTTTCGTTCTATTTCGTCATCGTTGCGAGCGGTGCGAAATACCCAATATCGTTCGATCTCCACACCTTTATCTTTGGCGAGGAATACAGCGCGACCTGCAATATCGCCCCCGGAAATATCAAGATTGAACATACTGTCTTGTACGGCATCGTTCGCGGGGCGCGGAATATTTATATTTCTATGCAAAACCACTTCGTTAGTTTTTTTGGGCTCTGCTTGCGAAGGTCGTCTCTTCGCTAAATTCTGGACAATTATACCTAAATGCTCGTTGGTTAAGGAAGAAACACTTGGCGACACACCCAACTTCTTAGCCATCGTCGTCTCTGTGGTTGGCATTGAACGCAACTCAAGCAATAACTAGATCACAACGCGGCAACCCGGTTCCATTTCCGCAGCCCAAAAGGTCGCAACTCCATTGCCAAGATTTGATTTAGTCACCGCCTCCCCGGAGATCGTCTCAATCCTACGCGGCTGAGAACTTTTTAATGCGTCGCCGGCCAGCCGACAAGCCCCTGACAGCCATAAACCCGCCATGCGAGCCACAGACGATTGGCGCTTGCATACATTTCGAGCGGTGACCTTACGGTGACGCCGCGAAACTGAGCATCCGCGCTCGCGCGGCGTGTTTCGCACTTGACGCCACGCCGCCCTGAGCCGAACCTCCAAAACATTGCGGCCGAACGGCTGGCTCGGGGAGGTCGCGCCGATGGCGGTTGCTTACACGCAGGAGGAGCGCGCGGCGCTGAATGCGCGCGCGAGGGCGCGGCTCGGCGCGACGCCGAGCGTTGGCGCTTTCATCCGCGGGGGTCTTTCACGCGATCCTGCTTCCGAGACGCTGGTCTATCTGCGCACTCCGCTCGACCCTGCCCCAGTCATCACGCGAGCCGGCGAGTTCGTCGGCATGCTGCGCGCGGTCGCGCGCTGGCTCCGCCGGAACAGCGTCGGCCCCGGCGATGTCGTTGCGCTTTTCGCGCCGAATTGCACGGCCACCACGATCACCTTCTTCGGCGCCATGAGCGCGGCGAAAGCGCAGCCCCTGAATCTGTTGTTGTCACGGGAAGCCATTCTCGCCCAGATCAACGCCACCCAAGCCAAGATCTTGTTCGCGCCGCCGCCCGGCGCTCCCGGCGGCCTTTTCGAAAAGATTGCCGGCCTTGAAGCCGAGGCGCCCCATCTCAAGCGCATCGTAGCGCTGCCACTCGACGGGCGCGTCGCCTTCGACGATGAGACGCTCGCGCCCGAGCCGTCCGATGGCGAAGACGAGGTCGTCGATATCGATTCTGTCTGTGCGTTGCTCTCAACCGGCGGCACGACCGGGGCGCCTAAGATCGTGCCGTTGAGCCATCGCAATGTGCTGGCCTCGGCGATAGGCACCATGTTGTTTTCCGACCTGCGTCCAGAGGACCGAAATCTGATTGCGCTGCCGTTGTTTCATGTCGGCGGCGCGTTCTGCGGATCGCTGGCGACATTGGGCGCCGGCGCGACGATAGTCATTCCCACCGCCGGCTGCGATGCGCAATCCCGAGGTCGTCGCCAACTACTGGCGCATCGTCGAGCGCATGCGCATAACGACTGGCGGGCTTGTGCCGACCGGCCTCAGCGCCGTCGCTGCCGCGCCGCTCGGCCGGCGCCGACATTTCGAGCCTGCGCTCGTTTGTCACCGGCGCTTCGGTGTGCCCGCCGGAAATCGAACGGCGCTTCCTCGACGTCTGGAAGGGCGACTGCGTGCGGCAGCTCTACGGCATGACCGAATTCGCCGGCGCCGCGTCGCAGACGCCGGTCGACCGGCAGCAACCGTTGGGCGCCGTTGGGATCCCGCTGCCGCTAGCCGAACTTGCCGTCCTCGCCGACGGCGAGATCCATCTTCGGGATACGCCCAGCGGCGAGATTCTCGATGCGCGGTCCGCAGACGTTCAAAGGCTACCTCGATCCCGGCCAGATCGGCGCGACCTTCTACGAAGGCTGGCTGCGCAGCGGCGACCTCGGGCGCATCGGGGCCGACGGCGAAGTCTACGTGACCGGCCGCGCCAAGGACCTTATCATTCGCGGCGGCCACAATATCGATCCTTCGGCTATTGAAGACGTCGCGCTGAAATTTCCGGGCGTCGGTTTGGCGGCGGCCGTCGGCCGGCCCGACGCTTATTCGGGGGAAATACCGGTCTTGTTTGTGGCGCCGTCGCCGGGCCTCACCATTGACCCCTCGGCGCTCGCGGATTTCGTGCAAGCCGGCGTCCTCGAGCCGCCGGCCCGGCCGCGCGCGATCGTGGTCATCGAGGAAATGCCGATGACGCCGGTGGGCAAGATTTTCAAGCCCCGCCTGCGCGAACTCGCGGCCGAGGCGGCCGCGAAGGAAGCGCTCGCAGCCGCGTTAGGCGATGCGCCTTTTTCGGTCAGCGCCGCGCATGAGCCCCGAGGGCTGGTGCTGCGGGCGAAAGTTCCCTTAGCATGGGCGGAAGCGGCGCGTGCGACGCTGGGCAAGTTCCCGGTCGGGTTTGAGGTTATCGCGGAGTGAGAGAGCTGACGATACACCAGTGCGGTGATTAAGGCGCTGCTTCCTTACATTTTCGGACTTAACTTCGGTTGTCCACCAAATGCCGGACATGAGGGTTTATATGCGGCCTCATTGCTATAAGTTGGGCGTGTTGAAGAGAGGCGATAGTGGCTACATTGCGCTCAAGCGTTGAGGATATTCTTTCTGGAGACCCTGTACTTGTAGACATCTTACAAAATCTGGGAGCCACTTACAGACGGGTGATTTTAGTTGCTAATAATAAAAATGTTAGGGCGGAAGACATAAACCAATTAAATATTTCATCTAACGATTTGGTAATTCAATTCAATCGATGCGAACTTTTCCGGTCGTTGTCACATTTACCTGCGCAAATGATGATCTTATTCCGGCGACATTTCGACACGTCGAATCATCATGGGTTTCCGTGTTCAATCGAGATTGCTGGAGAGATTCAAAAAGACCCATCTCGATACTGGTTCATGTTTACGGGTATAGAGCCGGAGCCGAGTGTTTGGGCAGAATTTATTCAACGCCCCCGTTTCGTTGTCCTCAATGATTCCCAGGCTATGCGTTGTATCCCCGAGTATCCGCTCCTACCGGACGTTCCGTTTTCCGCTCCCTCCAGTGGATACTTTGTGATGAGAGTGCTGTTGGCCTTGCGTGAAGCCGCGATGCACGGCCGCTTGTTTGGTTGGACGTTTCGATATCCGCGAGCTTTGGCGCCGCGTTCGTCGCATTACCAAATTGTGCTCCTTGGATTTCAGCCATCGACTGGCCCTGCTTTCTGGAACGGGCACAATTGGGCGTTCGAACGAAAATGGCTACGGGAAGCCCGACAAAAGATGTTGCGAGGCAAAAATCCTTATCGAAGCAACTTGATTGTAACAATCTAGAGCGCTTCCAATCAAGCTGGAACCTTCGCTGTCATCCCCGCGAACGCGGGGATCCAGGGGCTGCCACACGTCGCGCGGCCAACACGTTGAAGCGCACGTCGTGCAGCCCCTGGATCCCCGCGTTCGCGGGGATGACAGCAACGCCTGCGCGTTTCAATCTGATCGAAAATCGCTAGCGGGGGGAAAGCCGCCGACGTTTCAAGTTTCGTTAGCGGTTCGCGCCGCTTCGGCGACCGTGAGGCGCTCAAGGTTTGCAATCAGCCGATTAAGTAAGGCCACAAATTGCGCGGCTTCCTCGTCGGAAAAGCCTTCCAACGCCGCGCGGTTGCCTTCAAACAGAATTGCACAGGCGTCGGGCAGACGGGCAAGCGCGGTTTTGGTCAAGGCTATGCGGCTGCTGCGGCCGTCAGCGGGGTCGGGCAGGCGTCGGATCAACCCGTCCCTTTCCATCCGCACCATCATTTGCGCCATGGAAGGCTGCTCGATCTTAACGAACCGGGCCAGGTCACGCTGCGACTCGGCCGCACCCTGCTTCAAAGCCACCAAAGCTGGCAGATAGCCGACCCCAAAGCCCAACGGCTTTAGACGGGCTTCGCTGAGCCGCGCAAAACCCCGCGCCGCCAAACTTATCAGGTGCCCCGGCGTCGCCAACACGTCCAGCTGCATCTGGTCCTCTTGCATAGGCGCCTATGTTGATATATAGGCGACTATATAGCGGAAAGCCGGCGGCGGCAACTAACGCCTGCTCACACGGAAAGGACGGGACATGGTTGATGGCGATATGGACATCTTGAAGCGTATCTATGCGCATTTCAACGCCAGGGACATTGACGGTGTCCTGGCGCACCTTAGTGACGATGTGGCCTGGGCCAATGGCATGGATGGCGGCCATGTCCACGGCCGCGAGGCGGTGAGAGACTACTGGACGCGGCAATGGGCGCTCGTCGATCCGCGCGTCGAACCGGTGAGCTTCACCAGAGTAACGGATGGCTCGATTGTCGCCGAAGTTCACCAATCCGTCCGCGACCTCGAAGGCAAGCCGCTGGAAGGCCAGACGCACGGGCTCAAAGACAAGACGGTTGGGCACATCTTTCGCATGGAGAATGGCGCGGTCGTTCGCTTCGACATCCGCGACGACCATTAGCTAAACAAGAATCGAGAAGTTAAACCACGTCGTCAGGCGCGAGAGCGCAACGTGTGTGCGGCTCGAGTTCGATCTGCACCGTCGTATGGTTGATGTCGAAGCGCGTCGCCAACCCTTCGCACAACTCGTGAATGAACGCGTCGCCGGGATGCCCGGATGGCATCACGAGATGGCATGTCAATGCGGTTTCGGTCGTGCTCATTGGCCAAATGTGGAGATCGTGCAGGCTGACGACGCCACCGCGGCTTTCCAGGAACCGCCGCACCGCGACCGGGTCGATCTGCGCGGGAACCGCCGCCATCGACATGCCCAGCGAATCGCGCAGCAGGCCCCATGTGCCCCATACGATCACGGCATTGACGGCGAGGCTGACGAGCGGATCGAGCCAGCGCCAGCCCGTCAACAGGATCACAAGGCCGGCCGCCACGACACCCGCGGACACAAGCGCATCCGCCGCCATATGCGCGAAGGCGCCGCGCAGATTGAGATCCGCTTTGCGACCCGAAGCAAACAACCAAGCACAAATGCCGTTGATCACGATGCCAATGGCCGCGACGATCATCACCGTGGCGCCGGAGACGGTTTCCGGGTAGCCGAGCCGCTGAATCGCCTCCCAGGAAATCCCGCCGATGGTCAGCAATAAGAAGACCGCGTTGAACAGCGCCGCAAGGATGGACGAGCTGCGCAAACCGTAAGTGAAGCGCGCGGACGGCGCGCGCTTGACCAGTCCGCTCGCAATCCACGCGACCAGCAGGCCCAGAACGTCGCCGAGATTGTGTCCGGCGTCGGCGAACAGCGCGACGGAATGGCCGAGGACGCCGTAAACGGCCTCGACGATCACGAATCCCGCATTGAGCGCGACCCCAATCGCGAACGCCATTCCAAAATTGGCGGGCGCATGGGTATGTCCGCCCTCGTGAGCGTGCTCGCGCCCGCCATGATCGTGATCGTGCGAGAGATGATTGTGATCGTGGCTCATGAAGTCCGAGGCTTGTTGCGCGATTGGCCGAGCCGTCGAGACGCCGGGCCGATCACGTTAGATGCGGGCATTCTATCATTGATCGGCCCGCCAGGCTGTTTCGCTTTCAAGCCGCCGGAAGCTCGCGCGCAAAAGTCTGGCGCAACTGGAACTTCAGGATTTTGCCCGTCGCGTTGCGCGGCAGCGCCGTCACGATCTCCAGCCGCCGCGGCAGTTTGTATTGGGCGACGCTCGCCTCGGCGAAGCCGCGTAATTCCTCAAGCGTCAGCGATGCCCCGGGCTTGAGCGCGACCACCGCGACGACCCGCTCGCCCCATTGCGCATCCGGCTCGCCGATCACGCCGACTTCCGCGATTGCGGGATGGCGCATCAACTCGCTCTCGATCTCCGCGGGATAAACGTTCTCGCCGCCTGAGATGATCATGTCCTTGATGCGATCGCTGATGGTGAGGAAACCCTCCTCGTCGAGAAAGCCGGCGTCGCCGGTATGGAACCAACCGTCCGGCGTCGATCGCCTTCGCGGTCGCGTCCGGTCTGGCCCCAATATCCCTTGAACACATTGGGTCCGCGCACCAGGATTTCGCCTTGCACACTCGGCGCCGCGACCGGCCGGTTTTCGGAATCGACGATTTTGACCTCGACGAACATCGGCGTCCGGCCGGACGAGCCGACCTTCGTCAGCGCGCGTTCGGGGGCGAGAAAGCTCACCATCGGCGAGGTTTCCGTCAGGCCGTAGCCCTGCTGCATCGAAACGCCGCGCGCGAGATAGGTCTTCAGCACCGGCAGCAGGGCAGGGCGCGCCGCCGACGATCAGCAACCGAACCGACGAAAAGTCGGTGGCGGCGAAATTTGGATGCTGCGCCATGAACAGAAACATCGCGGGAACGCCAAACATCGTCGTTACACGATGGGCCTCGATGTCGGCGAGCACGCGGCCCGGATCGAATGTCCGATGCAGAACAACCAGCGCGCCCTTCTGAAACGCGGTCAATGTCGTCACGTTCAGGCCGCCGATATGAAATATCGGCGCGCAGACGATCGTCACGTCGCCCGTCAGCACATCCATGGCGTGCATGCTGCTGATATTGTTCCACCAGATATTGCCGTGGGTCAGCATCGCGCCCTTCGGCCGCCCGGTCGTGCCGGAGGTGTACATGATCAAGGCGACGTCGTCCTCGCGCGCGGGCGCGGGGATGTGGGCGGCGCGCGGGTTTCGGTCCATTGCGCGGGGGTTTCCGCCGCGACGACGGCCTTCAGCGAAGGCAAGCGAGCGAGCTGCGGCGCGATGACGGCGCGATGCGCTTCATCAACAATCAACAGGCTCGCCGCGCAGTCCTCGATGATGAAAGCCAGCTCCGGCCCGGTCAGGCGGAAATTGAGCGGTACGAAAATCGCCCCGAGCCGCGCCGCGGCGAACATGGCGAACAGGAACATTGGTTGATTGTGACCGAGGAAAGCAACCCTGTCGCCTTTGCTGATGCCAAGCGCAGCAAGACGCGCAGCGCAATCCTCGATTTCCCGCTGCATCTCGCCATAGGTCCAGAGGCGGCCTTCGAAGTGCAGCGCTTTCCGCTCGGGCGTGCGCTGGGCGCGCTCGTAGAACCAGTTTGCGAGCCCGATGTCCGGCGTCATGCGCTGCTCCCCTTTGTCAGCCCGTCAAACGGAAAATGCGAAGTCGAAAGGTTGCTGTCATCCCGCGAAAGCGGATCCAGGGCTGCCGCACGTCGCGAGCGCTAGCGCACTTCGCGGGCGCTGGACCCCGCCCGCGGATCCCGGCAGCGGCGTCGCAACGGCGCCGCGTTCGAAGGTCAATCAAAGCCCCATCTGCCGACTGGCAAGATCCTTCATGATCTCCTCGGTTCCGGCGCCGATGGCGTTGACCTTCACCTCGCGGTAGATGCGCTCGACCTTGGCGCCGCGCAGGAAGCCGGCGCCGCCGAAAATCTGCACGCCCTCGGAGGCGCAAAACGCCATCGTCGTCGTTGCCTGGTTCTTCAACATGCAAATCTCGGCGACCGGATTTTCGCCTTGCTCGACCCGCCAGGTCAGCAATTCCAGCATCGCCTGCGAGGCTTCGATCCTCTGCGCCATATCGACGAGTTTGTGTCTGATAACCTGATGCTGGACGATCGGCTTGCCAAAGGTCTCGCGCTGCTTGGCATAGCGATCGCCTCTTCGAGGCAGACGCGGGCGGCGGAGATCGCGCCCGCCGCGCCGTGCAGCCGCTCGTCGTTGAAGTTGAGCATGATGGCGCGGAAACCTTCGCCCTCCTTGCCGATCAGGTTCTCGGCGGGGACGCGGACGTTTTCGAAATAGAGCGTCGCGGTGTCCGAGCACCACCAACCCATCTTCTTCAGCGACGTGCGCTGCAGGCCCTCGGGTTGACCTTCAATCAGGATCAGGCTGACGCCGCTCGCGCCCGGGCCGCCGGTGCGCGCGGCCAGCGTGATGAAGTCCGCGCGCATGCCTGAGGTGATGAAGGTCTTTGAGCCGTTGACGACGATAATGATCGCCGTCGCGCCGCGCGGTGCGTGCGCAGATTGGCGACGTCGGAGCCGCCGGACGGTTCGGTGATCGCCAGCGCCGAGATTTTCTCGCCCGAGAGGATCTGCGGCAGCACCCGCGCCTTCATCGCCTCCGACCCGCGGTGCAGGATCGGCGGCGCGCCGATGGTATGGCTGAACAGCCCGGCGCCTACGCCGCCGCAGCCCGCGCGCGCCGATTTCCTGCATCGCGATGATGCGCATGAAGCGGTCGCCTTCGGTTCCGCCGTAGGCCTCGGGGAAGCCGAGCCCCATGTAACCGATGGCGGCGGCTTTCTCATAAAGCTCGCGCGGAAACTCGCCCGCCTCGTCCCAAGCGTTGGCGAGGGCTCGATCTCGCGCTGCACGAATTTGCGCAAGGTCGCGCGGAAGGCCTCGTGTTCGGCATGGTAGAACGGGCTTTTGCGGAGGGAGTTCAAAGCATGGGCGTTCATGGCCGCGTCTCCTTGGTTGGTGATGAAAAATAGAGCGCCGCGCGCGCTTGCGCCGGCGAGGCGATCTCGCGCCCGGCCTCTCGCGCTTGCGCGACCAGCGCCGCGACGAGCTCGCCGTTGGAGGTCGCGCGCAAGCCGTCGGGCAGATAGATCGTGTCTTCGAGGCCGGTGCGCAGATCGCCGCCGAGTTCGGCCGCGCGCCGATGCAGCGGCCAGATCTCTCGTCGGCCGATCGCGGTGACGCTCCAGCGCGCGCCTGGAACGATCAGCCGAAGCAGGATCGGCAGCAGTCCGGATCGGCGGGCATGCCCGATTCGACGCCCATGACGAAGTTGTATTTGGGCGCGCCGCGTAAACCCGCTATTGCCCGGCGATCGCCGCGGCGGTGCGGACGATGCCGGTGTCGAAGCATTCGAACTCCGGCGCGATTGCGCATTCGCGCATGACGGCGAGAAACGCAGCGACCTTTTCGACCGGGTTGTCGAAAAGCATCGGCGGCCACGCCCAGCTCCCGTCGGCGCGGGTCTTCAGATAGTTGAGCGAGCCGGCGTTGAGCGCGGCGATCTCGGGTCGGACCGCCCGCAGGCAGGCGAGCGGCCCTTCGATGTTGGCCCAACGATCCCTGTCGTTTGGTTGATGAGGATATCGGGGCAGGCGTCGCGGATCGCCGCTATCACCGCCGTTGCGACCTCCGGCCGCCACGAGGGCAGATGGCCCTTGCCTATTTCGAGGTTGCGGAAATGGACGTGGATGACGCTGGCGCCTTCGTCCGCCGCGCGGCGCGCCTCGCGCGCCATCTGCTCAGGCGTCACCGGGGCGGGATAGACGGCGGGGTCGGTGAGAACGCCAGTCAGCGCGCAGGTGACGATGGCTCTGTCCATCTCAGGCTCCCGCCGGCGCGATGGAGAAGAGCAGGGCGCGCGCTTGCGTCTGGCGGCCTGCTGCGGCGTGCGCCTCGGCGATGACGCCATCGATCGGCGCGAGGATCGCATATTGCATCTTCATCGCCTCCACCGTCGCCAGCGCCTGACCTCGCCGCACCGCATCGCCTGCCTTGGCTTCGACCGCGACGACGACGCCGCTGACCGGCGAGCGCACCGCGCCGTCGGCGTCCGCGTCCTTGAGCCGCGGCGGCGCGTAGGTTCGGTCGGTGAAGCGACGGCAGACGCCATCGAAGTCGAGCCACAGATCGTCGCCGTCGCGCGCGTAAGTGGCGCGGTTGACGAGGCCTCCGCATGAGAAGCGAACTTCGCCATCGCGACGCTCTGTGAGATTAAGGGTCAAATCGTCGCCATCGATCGACACTATCCAGTTCTCGCCGCGACCTGCGGACCACGACGCGATGTTCGCCGCCGTCAGCTGCAAGCTTCACGGGCGCCGCCCGCCACGTCGCCGTCGGCGCCAAAGGACCGCCTTGCTCAACCAACAGAAGGGCGGCGAGAGCGATCGCGAGTCGGCTGGGCTGCGCGGGAGCAAATGTCGCCTCGCTCGACGAAGGCGGTGGTGGCTTGCCCGTCGATGAAGGTTGGACGCCGCAGCGCCGCGAGTAGGAAATCGCGATTGGTTGTTACGCCAGAAACGAAACTTCGTTCGAGCGCGCTGATCAGCCTCAGTCGCGCCTGTTCCCGATCCGCGCCGAAGCCGACGATCTTGGCGAGCATGGAATCGTAGTAGGGCGTCACCACCGAGCCGGCTTCGACTCCCGTATCGACCCGCACCCCCTCGCCGTCGCCTGGACGCCACGCGACCAGTCGACCGATCGAGGGCAGGAAATCGGCGGCGGGGTCTTCCGCGTACAGCCGCGCTTCGATTGCATGCCCGCTGAGCGAGATGTCGGCTTGAGCGAAAGGCAACGGCCGCCCCTGCGCGATCTGCAACTGCAACCGCACGAGATCGAGCCCCGTGACGGCTTCCGTCACGGGGTGCTCGACCTGGATGCGCGTGTTCATCTCCAGGAAATAGAACCGGCCGTCGCCATCGAGCAGGAACTCGATCGTCCCGGCGCCAACATAGTTGACCGCGGCCGCCGCCTTGACCGCAGCTTCGCCCATGGCTTGTCGCAACGCCGGCGAGACCGCAGGGGAGGGCGCTTCCTCGATCACCTTCTGATGGCGACGTTGGATCGAGCAATCGCGCTCGCCGAGGTGGACAATCCGTCCGTGCTCGTCGCCAAACACCTGCACTTCAACGTGGCGCGCTCCGACCAGCGCGCGCTCGATCAGCAACCGTCCATCGCCAAACGCGCTTTCCGCCTCGGACCGGGCGGCGGCCAGCGCGGCTTGCAGGCCCTCGGGCTCGCGCACGATGCGCAGGCCGCGACCGCCGCCGCCGGCGCTGGCTTTCACCATCAAGGGATAGCCGATCCGCTCGGCCTCGTCGGCGAAGCGCGCAAAACTTTGGTTGTCGCCGTGGTAGCCCGGAGCGCAGGGAACGCCCGCGGCCTGCATCCTCGCCTTGGCTGCGCTCTTGTCGCCCATGGCGCGGATGGCTGCGGCCGGCGGACCGACGAAGACCAGGCCGCCCGCCGTCACGGCTTCCGCGAAATCGGCATTCTCCGCGAGAAAACCGTAGCCGGGATGCACCGCTTCGGCGCCGGTCGCTTTCGCCGCCGCGATGATCGCGGGGATCGACAGATAAGATTGCGCTGGCGGGGCCGGGCCGATACGCACGCTCGCGTCGGCGAGGCGGACATGCGGCGCGGCCTCATCGGCGTCGCTGAAGACGGCGACGACGCGCAAGCCTTCCGCGCGTGCGGCGCGAATGATGCGGCAGGCGATCTCGCCGCGATTGGCGACCAGCAGCGAAGCGAAGCGCGCGCTCATGCGGGCGGCCTCGCCCAGGACGGCGCGCGTTTCTCCAGGAAGGCGGCCACGCCTTCCTTGCCTTCGGCCCCTCGCAAGGCTGACGCAAAGCTCTTGGCCGCGGTCTCGATATAAGTCTCGGGCGTTTCCACCTTGCAGGCGCGAAACAGCCGTTTGGTCTCGGCGTTGGCGCGGGGAGCGCAGCGCTCGATCGACGTCAGCAGTGTTTCCAGTTGATCTCGAAGCTGCGATTCAGTCTCGCAGAGAACATCGACGAGCCCAACCGACGCCGCTTGCGCGCCATCGAGCGCCGCGCCGGTCAGCGCCAGGCGGCGCGCGACGCTCTCGCCGAGCCGCGCAACCAGATAAGGCGCGATCTGCGCCGGCGGCAGGCCGAGGGTTGTCTCACTGAGCGCGAAAATGCGCGGATGGCGTCGCGATGACGACATCCGCCGCAGCCGCGAGCCCCATGCCGCCGCCAACCGCCGCGCCGTCGACGATAGCGACGGTGACGAAAGGCAGCGCGGCGAAGCGGGCGAAGAAGCGGCCGCCCGCGGCATTCAGCGCTTCGAGCGGATCCGGTTCGCCTGGCGAGGGCGGTGTCGCCAGAGCCTGCGCCAGCGCCTTCAAATCCGCTCCGGCGCTGAAAACGCCGCCGGCGCCGTGGATGACCAGAGCGGCAAGATCCGGCGGGGCCGCGTCGATCACCTCTTCGATGGCGGCGATCATTTTCGCCGAAAGCGCATTCTGGCGGACGGGGTCGTCGAGGGTCAGAACAAGGCTTCGGGCCGCTTGCTTGGTGGAAACCAGCGCCATCTCAGAACCTCGCGACGCCAAACGTGTTGGGACGTAACTTCCGAGAATCAGCTTCAGCGCAGGTTTCGAGTGCGAAGGCGAGGACCGCGCGGCTGTCGCGCGGATCAATCAAGCCGTCATCCCACAGCCGGGCGGTGGCGAACAGCGCGGTTGATTGCTTGTCGTAGGTCGCCACGATCTTGGCGCCCTGCGCTTTCGTCTTCTCCGCATCGAACGGCAAGCCGCGCGCGGCCGCGGATTCCTCGGCGACGATCGCCATCACCTTCGCCGCCTGTTCGCCGCCCATCACCGCGACCCGCGCATTCGGCCAGGAGAACAGAAAACGCGGACCGAACGATCGCCCGCACATCCCATAATGGCCAGCGCCGAACGAGCCGCCGATCTGCAGGGTCAGCTTAGGGACGTTCGCGTTGGTGACCGCCTGGATCATCTTCGAGCCGTGCTTGACGATGCCGGAGCTCTCCGCCGCCACGCCGACCAGATAGCCCGTCGTATTCTGCAGGAAGACGATCGGCAGGCCGGTCTGGCAGCAAAGCTGGATGAATTGCGCCGCCTTGTTGGCGCCCGCGGAATCGATCGGCCCATTGTTGCCGATCAGGCCGATCGAGGCGCCCTCGATGGACGCGTGCCCGCAGACCGTCTCGGCGCCAAAAGCCGGTTTGAAGTCGAGAAACTCGGAGCCATCAACCAACCGCGCGATGACCTCGCGCACGTCGTAGGGCTTGCGGTAGTCGACGGGTACGATGCCGAGCAACTCCTCTGCGTCGTAGAGCGGCGGCCGCGCCGGCGTCCGTCGCGGCGATGCATCCCAACCAACGCGGCTCAGAATTTCTCGGCCGATGCGCAGCGCGTCCGCGTCGTCCTCGGCCAGATATTCGCCCAAGCCTGTCGTCGCGCTGTGCAACTCGGCGCCGCCGAGCGCTTCGTCGCCGGCAATTTCGCCGGTCGCGGCCTTCAGCAGCGGCGGCCCGGCGAGAAACACTTTGGAGCGGCCGCGCACCAGCACGACATAATCCGCCAGGCCTGTTTGATACGCGCCGCCCGCCGTCGACGAGCCGTGCACGATCGAGATCACGGGAATGCCGGCTGCCGAAAGCCGCGCCATATTGGCGAAAGTCGCGCCGCCGCGCACAAACATCTCGGCTTGCAACAGCAGATTGGCGCCGGCGCTCTCGACCAGTTGCACATAGGGCAGTTTTTCGCGCAGCGCGATTTCCTGGGCGCGGATCGCCTTCTCGACGCCCATGGGATGCGCGGCGCCGCCCTTGATGCCGGAATCGTTGGCCGCGATCATACAGCGCACGCCCGAGACGCACGCCGATCCCCGCGATGATCCCGCCGCCGTAGACGTTCTCGGCGCCGTCGTCCTCGTGCATCCCGAGGCCGCACAGGCTCGATAGTTCGAGAAAGCGCGAGTCGCGGTCGAGCAGCAGGTTTACACGCTCGCGCGGCGGCAGCTGTCCTCGGGCGCGGAACTTGTCGTCGGCGCGGGCGGAGGCTGCGCGCACTTTGCCTTCGAGAGCGCGGACTTGCCCGATCAGTTCGAGGTGCGCGCTGCGGTTGGCGCGAAACGCCTCGCTTTCGACGATGACGTTCGACGCGATCGCCGGCATGCCCTCGCTTCCTCTGCTTCTGCCGGCGACTTCCGCGCTGCGTCGCCGTCCGTATTTGACCCGCTCGCGAATATTGTGAGATCGAAGCCAGAGTCAAACTGTCGGAGCCTCGGCGTCCACGCCGACGACGCGGCGGCCCGTAGCCGTCGGCGTGGACGCCGACGCTCCCCGAGGTGAGTGAGACGATGGATGTTGCGGATTGGCTCCGAAGCCTTGGCCTCGGCCAATATGAGGCGACGTTCCGCGCGCACGAAATCGACGCCGACATTCTGCCCGACCTGAACGAGAGCGACCTCGAGAAAATCGGGATCCCGCTCGGCCCTCGAAAACGCCTGCTGAAGGCGATCTCAGCCCTCGACTCGTCGCCGGTGCTCCCGGCAGAGAAAAGCGATGCCGCGCGCCGCCAGCTCACCGTGATGTTTTGTGATCTGGTCGGCTCCACGGCGATGTCGGCGCGGCTCGATCCGGAGGATCTTCGCGAGGTCATCAGGGCCTATCAGGACGCCTGCTCAGGAGCGGTCGCGCGCTACGACGGCTTCGTCGCCAAATTCATGGGCGACGGGGTGCTGGCGTATTTCGGCTTTCCGCGCGCCCATGAAGACGACGCCGAGCGGGCGGTTCGCGCGGGCCTGGACATCGTCGCCGCGATCGCGAAACTGGAGACAAGCGCGAAGGAGACCCTGAGAGTTCGCATCGGCGTCGCCACCGGCATCGTTGTGGTCGGCGACTTGGTTGGTCAGGGGACGGCGCAGGAGCAATCGGTCGTCGGCGATACGCCGAACCTCGCCGCGAGACTGCAGGTCTTGGCGGAGCCGGGGAGCCTGGTGATCGCGGAATCGACGCGGCGGCTGTTGGGCAAGACGTTCGAACTGAGCGCGCTCGGACCGCAACTCCCCAGAGGCTTCGATACGCCTGTTCCCGCATGGGCCGTACTGCGCGCCACCGAGACGGTCAGCCGTTTCGAGGCGTCGCGATCGCAGCGGCTGACGCCGTTCGTTGGTCGCGAAACGGAAGTGGCTTTGCTGCTCGATCGGTGGCGCGAGGCTCGCGAGGGCAGGGGCCAGGTCGTGTTGCTGTCAGGCGAGGCCGGCGTCGGCAAATCGCGCATTCTCGCCGCTCTGCGCGACGGGATCGACGCCGAAAAGCACGTGACTTTGCGCTACCAATGTTCGCCGCATCACGTCAACGACGCCTTCCACCCGATTGCGCGCCATCTCTCGCACGCCGCGGGTTTCGTCCGCGGCGAGCCGCCGGCGCGGCAGCTGGATAAACTGGAGGCGATGATCGCGCCATCGGGGCTGGCGTTCGACGAGATCGCGCCCTACCTCGCCGCGCTGCTTTCAATCCCGCTTGAGCGGCGTTACCCTCCCATTCAAATGTCTCCCGCCCATCAGAAGGAGCAGACGGTCAAGGCGTTGATTGATCTGTTCGTCGGGTTGTCGAAAGACAACCCGACGCTTTTGTTGTTGGAGGACGTGCACTGGATCGACCCGACCTCGCTCGATCTGTTCAACCAGCTCATAGACCGGTTGGCGAACGTTCGTGCGCTGCTGGTGATCACCTTCCGTCCTGAATTTGTCGCGCCGTGGCAAGGCCTCGCGCACGTAACCTCATTGTCACTGAAGCGCTTTGAACGCGCGCAGGCGCTCGCCATGATCGAGCGCGTCGCCGGCAGCAGGACGCTCCCCGCCGAGGTTTTGCGGGAGATCGTCGGCAAGACGGATGGGGTCGCGTTATTCATAGAGGAACTGACCAAGACGGTGCTGGAGTCCGGCGTCTTGCGCGAGGAGGGCGGCGCCTATGTCTTGTCGCCGGGACTGACGCCGCTCACGATCCCCTCGACGTTGCAGAACTCGCTGATGGCGCGTCTGGACCGACTCGCGCCCGTACGGGAGATTGCGCAAATCGGCGCGGCGATTGGCAGGGAGTTTTCCTATCGATTGCTCGAAGCGATCGCGCCCATCCAGGGGACGGCCCTGCAAGACGCCCTCGGCCAGTTGATGGCGGCCGAACTGATCCACGGACGCGGCGCGCCGCCGGAAGCCACCTACAGGTTCAAACACGCGCTGGTTCAGGACACAGCCTATGGCTCCTTACTGCGCGACCGGCGGCAGCGCATCCACGCCCGCATCGCAGCGACGCTCGAAGATCAATTCCCGGAGCTTGCCATGGCTCAGCCCGCGGCGCTTGCCCGACATTTTTCCGAAGCCGGCTTGGATAAAAGGGCCGTCGCCTATTGGCTGAAGGCGGGTCGCGATGCGCTGCAACGCTCCGCCGCCGTCGAAGCCGCCGCCCAACTTCGCAAGGGCTTGGCCGCGGTCAACGGCCTCCCGGATGGAGCTGAACGCCTGCAACATGAACTCGACCTGCAACTCGCGCTTGGGTTGGCGTTGATGGCCACGAAAGGCTATGCGGCGGTTGAGGTCGGCGAGACGCTCGCCCGAGCGCGCGTCTTGGCCGAGCAGACGGATCGGCCCGGCTATCTTTGGCCGGTGTTTCTGGGCCAATCCTCATTTCATCGCGTCCGCGGCGAGCATCAGCAGGCGTTGGCTCTGGCCGAGCAACTGGAAACCATCGGCGTGGCGCGGAGCGATGTCACCGCGCAGTTGGTGGGACGTTGGGCGAACGGTCGCACGCGGCTTTTCCTTGGCGACTTCGTTGGCGCCCGCCTGCGGCTCGAACAATGTCATGAGCTCGCCGACCCCGCACACCGCGGTGGCGTGTCGTCGGCGGATCCCTATTCGATGATGCTGGCCTACCTCGCCTGGACCCTGGCGATCCAAGGACATATTGACCAATCGCGGGCGCGGTTGAACGAAGCCTTGTCGGAGGCCCGTCGGCTGAGGCACGTCCACACGCTGGCTGACGTCCTGCTATCCGCCTGCGCGATCGGGAGCCTGATCGGCTCGCCTGAAATGAAAACGCACACCGAGGAAATGCTGGCCCTTGCAGCCGAGCGCGGTCTCCCGCTGCATCTCGGTTGGGCGACCGCCTGGCGGGGCAAATCGCTGAGCGCCCAGGGGCAAGCCGAGGAAGGCGTTTTGCTGATAGCGAAGGGGATGGGGCAGGTGCGCGGCACGGGCGCGATCACCGGCGTTCCGGACCTGCTGATGATGCTCGCCGACGCGCACAGTCGTGCGGGAAAGCAAGGCGAGGCGCTCGCTTGTCTGGTTGAGGCCAAGCAGATTATCGATGCGACGGACGAGCGATACAAGGAGGCGGAGTTGCATCGGCTGCGAGGCGACGCGCTGGAGGCAAGGGGGGCGGCCGGCGGCGCTGAGCAAAGCTACCTCAAGGCGCTCGCGACGGCGAAGCTGCAAGAGGGAAAATTGTTTGAATTGCGGGCGTCAACGCGCTTAGCGCGCCTCTGGCGCAAACAGGGCAAGCGTGGCGAAGCGCTTGAGCTTTTGCGGCCGATCTACGATTGGTTCAACGAAGGAACCGAGTCGCCAGATTTGACGGCGGCCGAGGCGTTGTTGTGGGAGCTGCGCTAGGGCCGAAGCCGCGGCGCCTGTAGCCGCGATCTCCAGATCGCGGTCGTCGTGAGATAGGCGGCTCGCTGGTCAGGCAGCCGATCGCCGAAGCGACCGCGATCTGGAGATCGCGGCTACAAATTCGCGTCGATCTGATTGCAACGGCTCTGGAGGATACCGCAAGGTGGCCAAAGCGCTGGCTTTTGGGCTACGATCGCCAAATTCGCAAGAGGAGAGGGGCAATGATAGTTTTACCTGAGGGCGTGGACAGAGACGATGTCACTTATTTTTATCTTATCAAAGATGTCGAAGGCATGCCAAAGCTTAGCTCATCGCAGAGAAAAAAAGAAATAAATGAAGTCAATGATTTCGTGAAAAAAGCGGGCGGCCAGTGCCACCTCTACTCGACCCCGGGCGCCTCGCTGGATTTCATCAGCGTGATCACGGGCGTCAGCCCGGCCGCCGCGATGCGGATCGCTTCTGAGATCGGAAAAAGAGGCACGGTGAAGGCGACGCTGATCTCCGCCACCGAGGTCTTCGACACTCCGGGACGCGGCTCTAAAGAACGGTGACCCGGCGCCGCCTGTAGCCGCGGTCGTTGACCGCGGTCGTCGTGTGAGCGTCTGTATCCGGGAGACATTCGATCACGGCGCCCCCGCGGTCAACGACCGCGGCTACAGGCGCCGCGGGATCAGGCAATCTTCGGCAACAGCACGCGGATCTCCGCCGTCAACCGCGAAGCGGCTTGCGCATCACCCGCAAGAAACAACAGCAAGTGGCGCTGGAAAAGCCCGTCAAACAGCGCGTAGAGAGCAACCTTGGACACCGCGATCGGCTTGCCCGCGAGCTCCGCATAGCGCGACGCGATCCGCCACACCATGTTCTCCAAACTCTTGTCGATCGCATCGATGTCGGCGCGGAACGCCTCCTCATAAAACGCCTGCGAGCGCAGATCGTACCAAAGCCGATGCATCTTGGCTTCCTGCGTCAGCGTCTCCTCCAGCTTGGCGCAGAAGCCTTCGAGCAGCGCTTTTCGGCTGGTCGCCGTGGCGACCACGCTATCGTAGCGGGTGACGCATTTCGCCTTGTAGTAGCGCACGCCGCAGCAAATCAGATCGACCTTGTCGCTGAAATAGTAATGCAGCACGCCGTGCGAGAACTCCGAGTTTTGCGCGATCTCGCGAAGACTGGTGCGCGCGTAGCCGAGTTCGGCGAGCGTCTCCAGCGTCGCTTCGGCTAGCTCCACGCGCCGGGACTCCAGCTTGTCCGCGCGCGCCTGCGCCCCTTTGACTGCGGGCGAAGCCGCGCGCCGGGAAGCTAGCGATGTGACCTGGGGCATCAAACCTCGTTCCTCTTTTCGCGCGGGGATCATCGCACAGCGCGCAGCAAAAATCACCGCCTTAACACCCGTCACAGAAAATCTTGACACTTGTCCAAAAATGCGAGACCAATCGCAAATCGGACAGGCAAAAGCCGCCGGCTGAGACAAAGGGAGGACCGCCATGAGTGGACAATTATCGGGCCACGTCGCTTTGGTGACAGGAGGGGCGCGCGGCATCGGCGCCGCCATCGCGGAGGCGCTCGCCAAGGCCGGCGCGTCGGTCATGATCGGCGATGTTCTCGAGGGTCGCGGTCGGGAAACCGCTGTCACGCTCTCCCAATCAGGCGCCAAGTGCGAGTTCGTCAAACTCGACGTCACCGATGACGCGCAATGGGCCGCGGCGGTTGAGACCACCGTCGCCAAGCTTGGCGGCTTCGACCTTCTCGTCAACAACGCCGGCGTCGAGATCACCTCGTTGGTCATTGACCTCAAGCCGGAAGACATCCGCAAGATGTGCGACGTCAACATTCTGGGCACGGGGCTCGGCATGAAACACGCCTTCCGCGCGATGCGCCCCGGCGGCGCGGCCGGGAAGGGTGGGGCGGTTGTCAACGTCGCCTCGGTCGCCGCGACGATCGCGTTCCCCGCGATCTCCATCTACTCCAGCACGAAGTCCGCGGTTGACCGTCTCACACGAGTGGGCGCGATGGAGGCCGGCAAGCTCGGCTATGGGGTGCGCGTCAATTGCGTCTATCCCGGCCTGATCGCCACCGACATGGGCCTTCAACTCGCCAACGACATCGTCGCGGTCGGCCTGGCCCCCGACGTCGGCGCGGCCGTGCAATCCGTCGTCGATCAGACACCGCTCGGCCGCCTCGCGGAAGTCTCCGACGTGGCGGATGCGATCGTCTTTCTTTGCTCGAAGGACGCTCGCTTCGTCACCGGCGCCGGCCTGCCGGTCGACGGCGGCATGGGTATGTGAGGGGAGGAACAACTATGTCCAAGAAACGTCCTGTCGTCGTCTATGGCGTGTCCGGCTACACCGGCCGCCTGGTTTGCGAATATTTGCGCGAGTACAACGTTCCCTTCATTGCCGCGGGTCGCGACGGCAAAAAGGTGCGCGAGGTGGTTGAGAAGATCCCGGGCATCGAGACGGCCGACTATGAGGTCGTTGAAGTCGCGCAAGACGTTCATGCGCTGACCGAGCTGTTCCGCGGCGCCAAGGTTGTCTGCAACGTGGTTGGTCCGTTCATCAAATATGGCGGCCCCGTTGTAGAGGCCTGCCTTGCGGCGGGTTGCCACTATACGGATACCACCGGCGAACAGGATTGGGTGCTGCATTGCGCCGATGAATGTGGCGATCGCTTCGCCAAGAAGGGTCTGCTGCTGTCGCCCAATCTTGCGCAGATGTACACGACCGGCGAAATCGCCGCCAACATTGCGCTGGAGACGCCCGGCCTCGATACGCTCGACATTCTCGTGTTCTGGAAGGGCTTCCCCACCTACGCCTCGACGCAGACCATCTTCACCATCCTGAAGGCGAATTGGTACTATATGGAGCAGAAGAAGTTTGTTGAATGGGATGTCACCGCGCGTGCGGATGTCGTCGTGCCTGGTCAGCACGAGACTGCGATCGCCGTACCCTGGGGCGGCACCGCGCATCCCGTCTGGTTTCGCAACGATCCGCGCGTCGCCAATTGCAAGGCGATGGGCGGCGTGCTGGCCCGGCCGGTGATGGAGGGCGTCGTCCAGACGACGCAGATGGTGAAAGAGAACATCAAGCCGCTGCCGATCGACCAGCAGGAAATCGAGCTGGGCAAGATCGCGGCCACCCTGCAAGCCTCGATGCCGCCGCGCGAAAATCCGCGCGTCAACACCTCGCTGGATTCGGTCTACGCGTCGGGGCCGCTCGGGCGCAAGCACGTGGTCATCCACGGCAATTGCAACTACAAACAAACCGGCATGCTGCAGGCCTACGCGGCCTATCATCTGCTGCAGCAGCCAGCGCAGCGGGTCGGTTTTGCATCGGGTTGCCAGGCCTTCGGGCATCGCAATCTGCTCGGCCAGTTGCGTAGTTTTGGTCTGGTGATGAACCCGATCGTGACGACGCACGAATAGTCAGAACGGCGGCGCTGTGTGCGCCGCCCATCCAGGGAGGCGTCCTTGCTGTTGACCGACTATCTCGACAAGGGCGCTTCGCTCGGCCCCGAGAAGCCTTGTCTGACGACGGACGGGCTCACGCTCTCCTATGCGGACACGTTGGCCTTCAGCTACCGCTTTGCTCGCGCGGTGGCGGCGTCGGGCGTCTCACCAGGCGCCAAGATTGCGGTGCTCTCCGGCAACGATCCGATCGCCTTCGCCTGCGTGTTCGGCATTTCCCGCGCCGGCTGCGTCTGGTGCCCGATCAACCCGCGCAACGAAGCCGCGGAAACGCATTTCATTCTCGATAATTTCGACACCGAGGTGCTGATCTTCTCCTCGGATTTCCTGGGCATGGTCGCAAAGATGCGCCCCGACCTCCCGAAATTGCAGGTGCTCGTTTGTTTGGACGCGGAGGTCGACGGCGCGACCTCGCTGGATCGCTGGTTGGAGGGGTTGCCGGATCGCCCATACGAGCGCGCGCCGGTCGATGACGTCGTCATGATCCCTGGAACCGGCGGCACGACAGGCAAGCCGAAAGGTGTGATGCTGACGGGCGCCAATCTAGAGGCGATGTCCGCGATCACGTTGATGAGCTATCCGTTCGAGGGCGCGCCGGTCTATCTCGCCTTCGCGCCGCTAACCCACGCCGCCGGCGTATTGTGCTTCCCGATTTTGACGCTCGGCGGCCGTATCGAGATCATGCGCAAGCCCGAGGTCGGCGAGTTCCTGCGGTTGATTGCCGCGCGCCGCGTGACCCACGCGTTCCTGCCGCCGACCGTGATCTATATGGCGCTCGACAACCCCGCACTCGCCGACACGGATCTGTCGTCGCTGCAATGCCTCTGGTACGGCGCCGCGCCAATGGCGCCGGCGCGGCTGGAGGAAGCGCTGCGTCGCATTGGGCCGATGGCGCAGCTGTTTGGCCAGACCGAGGCGCCGATGATGATCTCGACGCTAGCGCCGAAAGATCACTATTTGCCTGATGGATCGATTGATCGCGCCAGGCTTGCTTCCGCCGGGCGTCCGAGCCCGCTGGTGCGTGTTGCGATTGTCGGCGACGACGGCGAATTCCGCAATCGCGGCGAGCGTGGCGAGATCGTGGTGCGCGGCTCGCTATGCATGAAAGGCTACTACAAGAACCCCGACGCGACGGCGGAAATCACCTTTAAGGGCTGGCGGCGCACCGGCGACATTGGATATCTCGATGAGGACAATTATCTGTTCATCGTCGACCGCGCCAAAGACATGATCATTACCGGCGGCTTCAACGTCTATTCGATCGAGGTGGAGAACGTGCTGCGCCTGCACGAGGACGTGCAGGATTGCGCCGTCATCGGCCTGCCGGATCCGAAATGGGGCGAACGCGTCGTCGCCGTGGTGCAACCGCGGCCGGGGCGGAGCGTTGACGCTGCCGAGTTGAAAGCGTTCGTGAAGGGGCATGCGGGGTCAGTCAAGACGCCCAAACAGATCGAAGTCTGGGCTGAGCTACCGCGCTCGCGCATTGGCAAGGTCATGAAGTCGGAGGTCAAGGCAACGTTGGCGGCTCAATCGCCGTTGGTTGAGGATGGTAAGGGCCATTAGCGCCATCTGCAATCAGGTTGAAACTTTCGTTGTCATCCTCGCGAAAGCGGGAATCCAGGGTCCGCCGTACGTTGTGTCTTCACCGGGTCCCAACCGGACAGTGTGTGGCCCTTGATCCCCGCTATCCGCCAGCACCTAGTTAGCCAGAGCGGTTTGCGACTCACCTGACCCGTCATTGCGAGCGAAGCGAAGCAATCCAGCGTGTGATCGACGATATGCCGGATAGAGCCGCTGCAGCCGCGATGTGGATTGCCGCGTCGCTTCGCTCCTCGCAATGACGATTCTACTCAACGCGGAATGCTTTAGCCGCGTGTTTCTTCAGCTGCATTGCGTACAAAATATCAGCGGAAACTCGCGACCCTCGCGCCCGCCGTCGCCTTCCGGCACCAAACTCCAGTAATCAGCCTTCTTCGCGCGACCGTAGCAGGTGAAGGCGCCTTGCGGCGTTTTGCCGAAATCAGGGTGGAATTTCGGATAGAAGAAGCCGCTCTTTCGATCCGCCCAAACCACGGGATCGTCGCCGCAGCCCGCTCGCGCGGAGGCTTCATCAGGATATCGCGGGACGTCGCCCAAGGGGATATCAGAAGAGGCGGCGCGCGCGGACGTCGAGAGAGCCGAAAGCAGCGCGACGAGCATCCACAAGCACTTATGTAGACGCTTATCCCTCATGCCACAACCTTCATTGTAAGCGAAGCGAAGGCATCCATCGTCGTGAGATCGAAGTTTTGCCTGCAGTGGCGGCGGAGCCGTCGATTGCTTCGCTTCGCCCGTACGGACACAGTGGTTGATCACTGAACTAGCACGTTTCGAGCGCCATGGCTAAGCGTGCGCCGCCTCGGCCTCGGCGACAGAGGATGCTTCGTCAGGCGGCGCGAGATAGGCCCGCATTTCCGGTGAAGCATATTCGGTCGCCTCCGCCTCGACATTGGCGCCTGCGTTGGTTGCGGGAAGGCTCCCCCGCATGGCTGTCATGGGGTTCAAGGCAATATTGGCCCGCATCGTCTCGTTGAAGCTCTCGACCTCGCGGTCGAGTGAAGCATCAGCCATCAACGTGTCAGCGGCTTTCCACACCTCGGCCTTCATGCGTTTGACCTTCGCCATCATACGCCCCGCGGTCCGCAACGCCGCTGGCAGTTCGTTCGGCCCGACGACGAGGAGGGCGACGACGCCAAACAAAATCATCTTGCTCAGATCGAATTCAAACATGATGCGATGACCATCATCCAGACAGGAACACGGCGTATTCTAGAGAGAGGCAAGCACGCCTTGCAGACCACCGAACACGCCGGCGGCTACCACCACGACGCATATCGCCCCCAGCACCCAAAGATAGGCGCCTTTGAGGCGCGTCGCTTCCGGCAATGCCGTGACCGCGAGGGCGATAAGAAATCCGATCGCCAGCGGCAACAGGAACGCGTTGAGCACTTGCGCCGCGATGTTGAGCCATACGAGGTCGGGAATGAGGCCGACCACGGCGGCTGAGCCTACTACGCAAAGCGCGTAGACGCCATAAAACCATTTCGCCGCGAACGGATGATGCTCCAACGAGTGCCGGTAGCCGGTGATCTCGCCGACGCCCCAAGCCAGCGCCAGCGAGCAGACGATTGCCGCCACCAACGATGCGCCGAGAACTCCGGCGCTGAACGCCAGGCGACCAAATGTTTCACCCAAGACCGGCGACAAAGCATTGCTGATCTCGCCGACGCTGCCGAGGCCGCCGGTAGCGCCGCTCTTGCCCAACGTCGCCGCTGCGGCGACCAGCACGGCGCCGGTCAAACATTGCGTCAGCGCCGCGCCGAAGCCGGTGTCGAGCCGCGCCGGCCTGAGGTCTTCCACCCCGAGCTTCTTGTCGGCGATGGCGGACTGTTGGTAGAAAATCATCCAGGGGTTGAATACCGCGCCGATGATCGCCGCGGTCATATAGAGAAAGTCGCGATTGCCGATCGGCAAATCTACAGCGTCTTTCGCGAGCGCTGCGAGGCTAGGATGCGCCGCCCAAGCCACGACGAAGAAAGCCAGTTCGAACAGGCCAACAAATATGGCCGTCCGCTCGACGCGCCGATAGGAGCCCGTGCCAACAATCGCCAACAAAGCAACGACGGCGATCGGCAAAGTCACCGCGCGCGAAAGCCCGTAGAGTTCGCCTATTCCCGCCACGCCGGTGAATTCCGTCACCAGCGAACCGATCACGGCGGCCGCCAGACCAATCAACGAAAGCCACGCCCATCCCGCGCCGAACCGCTCGCGGATCAATTCGCCATAGCCGCGACCGGTGAAGATGCCGAGCCGCACGGTCAATTCCTGAACCATGTAGAGCATCGGGATCAGCAACAGCAGCAGGGGCAGGAAACGGTAGCCCCAGGTCGCTCCCGCTTGCGCGCTGGTTACGACGTTGCCGGCGTCGGTGTCGGCGAGCATCACCAACAGCCCCGGTCCCCAGACGGCGATCTGGCCAAGCACCGTCGTCTTGCGCAGGGGTGGCGCCGCGCCGTTCATCGCCGTTTCCTCGCTCGCGATTGGGATTAGGCGGCTGGGAAGCTAAGAGGAGCCGGGCAAGGCGCCCGGCTCCGTTGGTTGTTCGACCTCAGATCTTCTTCGGCGCCGGCAGTTGCGCCTTCCAGGTCTTCAGCAACTCGTCATAGTCGACGGTCACGCCCTGCGGCTTCTCGTTGGCGAGCTTGCGCTGCGGGCGCGGTGTTGCCGTCCTTGGCGGCGCGGTCGTACCAATATTCCGGGTCCTTCGGCTCGTTCATCTTCGGGCCGCGATCGCCTTGAACGCCGGACTTCTCCAGACGCTCCATGATCGAGTCCATGTCGCGCGCCAGACCGTCCATGGCTTCCTGCGGCGTCGCTTCGCCGGAGATCGCCTTGGAGACGTTCTGCCACCAGACCTGCGCCATGCGCGGATAATCCGGCACGTTGACGCCCGTCGGGCTCCAGAGCTTTCGCGCCGGGCTGCGGTAGAACTCGACCAGGCCGCCGACCTTCGGCGCCAACTGGGTCATGGCGTCGTGCCAGATGTCGCTTTCGCGGATCAGATGCAACGACACCAGCGACTTCTTCAAGCGTCACCGTCTTCGACGTGCAGAACTGCGCATAGAGCCAGCCGCATTTGACCTTTTCGCGCGGCGCATATTTGAGCAGCGTCCAAAGACCAACGTCCTGATAGCCGAGCTTCATGCCCTCCTTCCAATAGGCGCCATGCGGGCTCGGCGCCATGCGCCATTTCGGCGTGCCGTCGGGGTTCATGACCGGAAGGTCCGGCACCGTCGAAGCGTGGGTGAACGCGCTGTACCAGAACACCTGCTGCGCGATGTGGCCCTGACCCGGCACTGCGCCGGCTTCGAGGAAGTCCATGCCCGAGGCTTCCGGCGGCGCATACTTCTTCAACCACTCGACGAATTTGGTCGTCGCGTAGACCGCCGCCGGCCCGTTGGCGTCGCCGCCGCGGCTGAGCGAGGAGCCGACCGGACGGCCGTTCTCCAAGCGGATACCCCATTCGTCGACGGGTTTGCCGTTCGGCAGGCCCTTGTCGCCGTTGCCCGCCATCGACAGCCAGGCGTCGGTGAAACGCCAGCCGAGCGAGGGGTCCTTCTTGCCGTAGTCCATGTGGCCATAGACTTTCTGGCCGTCGATTTCCTTCACCGGTTGGTGAAATAGTCGGCGATGTCCTCATAAGCCGACCAGTTGACGGGCACGCCGAGGTCATAGCCGTATTTGGCCTTGAAGCCGGCCTTGATGTCTGGACGCTGGAACCAATCATAGCGGAACCAGTAGAGGTTGGCGAACTGCTGATCAGGCAACCCGTAGAGCTTGCCGTCGACATAGGTGGCGAAGTCGATGCCAATGAAGTCTTTGAGATCGAGGGTCGGGCTGGTGATGTCCTTGGCGTCGCCATTCATGAAATCGGTCAACGAACCGTCGATGATGTCGTTGAAGCGTGGATGCGTGCCGATGTGGTCGGAGTCGTTCATCCAGAAATCATAGATCGGCTTGCCCGAAGCGATTTCGACCGCGATCTTGGAGACGAGCAGACCTTCGTTCATCAGCTCGTGGTTGACCTTGATGCCGGTGATGTCGTTGAACGCCTTGGTCAGCGTCTTCAACTCGTAGTCGTGGATGCTGAGAATTTCCGAGACCGTGCTGACTTCCATGCCCTTGAACGGGGTCGAGGCCTTGATGAACCATTCCATCTCCGCCATCTGCTCGTCCTTGCTGAGCGTCGATGGTTGGAACTCGCCGTCGACCCATTTCTTGGCCGCGTCGAGTTGCTGCGCATAGCTTGGCGTCGGCGCGATGATCGCCGCGCTTGAGACCGCCGCGGTCGCGGTCGCGGCCGCCGCTCCTTTGAGTACGTCGCGTCGTTTGACTTCCATTTTGGCTTCCTCCCATTTCCGGCGCCGCGTTATGCGGGCCGATCTCGCTAGGGGCTACGCGAAGTTGAACATCGCGATCCCATAGAGCACCGACGCGCCGAGCGGATACCAGAGAGAGCCGCCGCCGAAGCGCATCCAAAACACGAAGATGATCGCCGAACCAATCATCGTGACGAAGAACCGATCGCCGCGCGTCGTTGGAAATCTGAAAATCCCGACCCGCGGCGTCTCCGGCCGATAGATCGCCAGCAAAGTCAGCACGACAAGCATGAACACGACGAAGCCGAAGAACACCGCCGTCTGCCAGGTCCAGGCCATCCAATCGAGCATCGCGGCCTCGCTTTAAACGCGGCCAAGGGCGAAGCCCTTGGCGATGTGGTTGCGCACGAACCAGATGACCACCGCGCCGGGGATCATCGTCAGCACGCCGGCCGCGGCCAACAGCGACCAATCCATGCCGGCGACCGAATAGGCGCGCGTCATCACCGCCGCGAACGGCAAGGCGTGCGAGGACGTCAGCGTGGTGGCGAGCAATTGCTCGACCCAGGAGAACATGAAGCAGAAGAACGCAGTCACGCCGATGCCGTTGGCGATCAGCGGCAGGAAGATGCGAATGAAGAAGCGCGGGAAGGAATAGCCGTCGATCGCCGCCGTCTCGTCGATCTCGCGCGGCACGCCGCCGACGAAGCCTTCAAGAATCCACACCGCCAACGGCACGTTGAACAGACAATGCGCCAGCGCCACCGCCCAGATCGTATCGAACAGGTCCGACCGCATAATAGAGCTGAAAGAACGGCATCGCGAACACCGCCGCCGGCGCCATCAGATTGGTCAATAGCCAGAAGAACAGGTGCTTGTCGCCGACGAACTGGTAGCGGTTGAACGCATAGGCCGCCGGAAGCGCGACCGCGACCGAGATGACCGTGTTGATCGCGACGTAAGACAGCGAGACGCCGAACCCGTGCACCCAGGTCGGATCGTTGAAGATCGCGACATATTTGTCGAGCGTGGGATGGCGGGGAAACAACGTCAGGCCAGACATGATGTCGGTGTTGGTCTGCAGGCTCATCTTGATGAGCCAGTAGATCGGCAGCATCAGCACCAGCAGATAGGCGACGAAGAGAATTCTCGGGACGGCGCCGCTGCGCATCAGGCGTCCCTCCGTCGTTCGAGTTGAGTCATGATGGTGAAGAAAACCCAGCACACCGTCAGGGTGATGAGATAGTAGACCAGCGACATCGCCGCGGCGTTGCCGAGATCGACCTGTCCCAGCGCGATCTTGTCGAGATCAATCGAAAGGAACGTCGTCGCGCTGCCCGGACCGCCGCCGGTGACGACGAACGGCTCGGTGTAGATCATGAAGGTCTGCATGAACCGCAGCAGCACTGCGATCACCAACACCTTCTGCAACTTCGGCAGTTCGATCTTGGAGAACACCGCCCAGCGGCTCGCGCCGTCGATGCGTGCGGCCTGATAATAGGCGTCGGGAATGGCGCGCAAGCCCGCGTAGCTCAACAGGATGACCAGCGGCGTCCAATGCCAGACGTCGATCACCACGATCGTCGTCCAAGCCGATATCGGCCCCTGCGTGACATTGTATTGCAGGCCCATGCCGTTCAGCGAAGCGCCGAACAGGCCGATGTCTTCGCGGGTGAAGATCTGCCAGATCGTCCCGACAACGTTCCACGGGATCAGCATCGGCAGGGCGACAACGACGAGGGAAAGGCCGACCGCCCAGCCCTTGCGCGGCGCGCAGAGCGCGATGGCGATGCCGAGCGGGACTTCGATCACCAGGCAGGTCAGCGAGAAGGCGAGCGTGCGGAACAACGCATCGTTGAAGCGCTGCCCGATCGCCGTCGTCGGATTGAGCAGATCGCGGAACCACTGATCGCCGTTCCAGAAGAAGTTGTTGGCCCCCATCGTGTCCTGGACCGAGTAGTTGACCACCGTCATGGTCGGCACGATCGAGGAAAACAGCACGAAGCCGAGTACGGGGAGAACGAAGAACCAGGCGCGGTTGTTGATGGGCTTGGCGGTCATGGCGCGTTTCCTGCCACGCGGACGTCGTCGACATAGACATGCGTATTGGCGGGGTCGATGGTGATGTTGAGGCTTTCGCCGACACTCTCCATTTCGTTCGGCAAGGTCACGACCAGCGGGTTGTCGGCGAGGCTCACATAGGCCAACCGCTTGCGGCCGAGATCGGCGACGCGGCGCACCTTCGTGGGCAGGCCAGGAGCCGCCGTCGCCGAAACGAATTCGGGGCGCACGCCGACTTGAACGGATCGGCCTTTCGGCAGGTCGGTGTAGGTAGCGCCCAAGGCGAAATCGAAGCCGGCGACATGGGCGCGGCCGCCTTCCACCGTCGCCGGCAGAAAGTTCATTCCTGGCGAGCCGATGAAATAGCCAACGAACGTGTGCTCGGGGCGATAGAACAGTTCGGCCGGCGTCCCGATCTGCACGGCGCGGCCATCGTTCATCACCACGACCTTGTCGGCGAAGGTCAGCGCCTCGATCTGGTCGTGCGTGACGTAGATCATCAGCAGATCCAGCGCGCGGTGCACGGTCTTCAGTTTCGATCGCAGCTCCCACTTCAGCGCGGGATCGATGACGGTCAGCGGCTCATCAAACAACACCGCGGAGACGTCAGATCGCACAAGCCCGCGGCCGAGCGAAATCTTCTGTTTGGCGTCGGCGGTAAGCCCGCGCGCGCGCCGGCCGAGGTCGGCGGTCAGATCGAGCATGTCGGCGATCTCGGCGACGCGCTTGTCGATGACGGGCTTCGCCAGCCGTCTGTTCTTCAGCGGGAAAGCGAGGTTCTCAGCGACCGTCATCGTGTCGTAGATCACCGGGAATTGAAACACCTGAGCGATGTTTCGTTGTTCCGTCGGCAGATGCGTCACGTCCTTGTCGTCGAACAGCAACCGCCCCTCGGAGGGGATGACGAGGCCGGAAATGACGTTGAGCAGCGTCGTCTTGCCGCAGCCGGAGGGGCCGAGCAGCGCATAGGCGAGGCCTTGCTCCCAGACATGTTGCAGCGGCTTCAGTTGATAGTCGGCATCCGATTGCGGCTTGCCGCCGTAGGCGTGCGCGATGTGGTCGAGCGTGATGGTGGTCATGTCACGACCTCTGCAACCAGGCTCGGCCGGATGCGTTCGCCGGCGGCATCAAAGGCGAATATGCGCTTAGGATCGATGTTGACGTTGACCGCCCGGCCGGGCGCCCAATCGTGCACGCCGGAGACCAGGCAAACCCACACGCCGACGCCGACATCGACATGAACAAAACTCTCGGAGCCGCTGAGTTCGGTGACCGCGACCGCGCCGGTAAAGCCCAATGCGCCTGAAGGCGCCGACCCGATCGTCGCGGCGTCGGCGCGAAAGGCGAGCAGATAATCGCCGTCGGGGCGGCCGGCGAGCGCATCGATGCGGCCGAGCGGGCGACCATTGGGGTGCGAGACCTGATCCCCTTGTTTGACGACCGAGAGTTCATTGAGCGGCGGATCCGAGAATACGCGCGCGGCGCCGATGTGCCGGGGATTGCGGTAGACGTCAGAGGTCGGGCCGAATTGGGTGACGCGTCCCTCGCTCAGCGTGGCTGTCGAGCCGCCGAGCAGCAGCGCCTCCGAGGGCTCGGTTGTTGCGTAAACGAGGATGGCGCCGGTCGCGGAGAAGATGCGCGGCAGTTCCTCGCGCAATTCCTCGCGCAGTTTGTAGTCGAGATTGGCGAGCGGCTCGTCGAGCAACACCAGGCCGGCGCGCTTGACCAGCGCTCGGGCGATCGCGGTGCGCTGTTGCTGGCCGCCGGAGAGCTGGCTCGGCATGCGCGAAAGCAGCGGTTCAAGCCGGAGCACCCGAGCGGCCTCGTGCACCCGCGCATCGATTTCGGCTTTGGCCAGGCCCGCGACGCGCAGAGGCGAAGCGATGTTTTCGTAGACGCTCAGCGAGGGATAGTTGATGAACTGCTGATAGACCATCGCCACCGAGCGCTTGCGGACAGGCACGCCCGTCACGTCCTGCCCGTCGAGCAGCAGACGTCCAGTCGTCGGCCGGTCGAGGCCCGCCATCAGCCGCATGATCGTCGTCTTGCCGGCGAGCGTCGGCCCCAGCAAGACGTTGAGGCTGCCCGGCTCAAGCGTCAGGCTCACGTCCTCAATCACGCGGACGCCGCCGCTTTCCAAGCTGATATGATCGAGAACGAACGTCACGCGCCCAATCCTCCGACCGGGACGCGATACGTCGGTTGCGCCGTCTTCATGAACGCATCAATCTCCTCGATCTGAGGCTTGGTCAGCCGCAAGCCAAGCTTTGAGCGGCGCCAGACGACGTCTTCGGCTGTCATCGCCCATTCGCGCTCCGCGAGATAATTGATTTCGACTTCCGTCAACCCTGCGCCAAAATCTCTGCCCAAATCCGCGGCGGAGCGGGCATCGCCGAGAAACTCGGGAACGCGCGTGCCATAGGCGCGCGCGAGGCGGCGGATCATCTGTGCGTCGAGCGCGGCGTAGCGAGCCTGCAATCCCTTGACGAGCGTTTCAAACCCCTGAACCGCGAAATCGCCGCCGGGCAGAGGGAAGTTCGCTGTCCATACGCCGGGCTTCGCAGGGGCGGGCAAGTGCGGGGCCAACATGGCCAGAGCCGATTCCGCCAACCTTCGGTAGGTCGTGAGCTTGCCGCCAAACACGTTCAACAACGCAGGGGCGTCGCCTTCCGCGTCGACCTTGAGAACATAGTCGCGCGTCGCGGCTTGCGCCGCCGTGGCGCCGTCGTCGAACAGCGGCCGGACGCCGGAATAGCTCCATTTCACTTGGTCGCGGGTGACCGGCTTTCGGAAATAGTCGCTTGTCGCCTTGCAGAGATAGTCGACTTCCTCATCCGAGGCGGCGACGGCGCCGGGGTCGCCGGAATAGTCGAGGTCGGTCGTGCCAATCAGCGTGAAATCGCGCTCATAAGGAATGACGAAAAAGATGCGGCCGTCGTTGTTCTGGAAGATGTAGCAACGATCGTGATCAAACAAGCGCTCGGTGACGATATGGCTGCCTTTGACGAGCCGCACCGACGAGCGCGCATTGACGCCGACGACGCCGTGCAGCACGTCGCCGACCCAGGGACCGGCGGCGTTGACCAGCGTGCGCGCGCTGATCTCGTAATTGTCGCCGCTTGTTTCGTCGCGCAGCGTCAGGCGCCAGACGCCCTCATCCCGTTTCGCAGAGATGCAAGACGTTCGCGGCGCAATCGTTGCGCCGCGATCGGCGGCGTCGCGCGCGTTCAACACCACGAGCCGCGAATCTTCCACCCAACAATCGGAGTATTCGAACCCGAGGGTATATTCCGGCTTCAGCGGCGCGCCCGTCGGATCTTGGTTGAGCCGCAGGGTCCGCGTTGGCGGCAGCAATTTGCGCGCGCCGAGATGGTCGTAGAGAAACAGGCCGAGCCGCAGCAACCAAGCGGGTCTCAAGCCTTTGTGATGCGGCAGCACGAAGCGAAGCGGCCAGATGATGTGCGGCGCCATGCGCCACAGCGTTTCGCGCTCCATGAGCGCTTCGCGCACCAGCCGAAACTCATAATATTCGAGATAGCGCAGGCCGCCGTGGATCAACTTGCTCGCCGCGCTCGACGTCGCGCCGGCCAGATCGCCCTTCTCGCAGAGAAACACCGACCAACCACGGCCGACGGCGTCGCGGGCGATGCCGCAGCCATTGATGCCGCCGCCGATGATGGCGACGTCGACAAGGGAGCGGGCATTGGCGGGCGCGATAGCGCGCAATTCCTCCCCCTCCCGATCAACTGGCCGATGGCCGCCACTTTTCGTTAACGCGAACTATACGAACATTTCCGACGCTGCAAGCGAAAAAAGCGAATATCTCCGGGTTTGCTATTCGCCAACCCGGGCGCCTTCACCATTCTCGCCCTCGGCGAAGTCCCCGGCTTCAACGACCTCCACACCGTGGCGGCGGCACATGTCGGCGATTTCCTCGGAGGGCAGGCGGTCGGTGATGAAAATGTCGATCTCCGAAAGCTTGGCTATGCGGACCGGCGCCGAGCGCGAGAATTTGCTGCTGTCGGCGACCAACATGACTTTGCGCGCTTGCTCGATGATGGCGCGCGATATCTCAACCTCATGCACGTCGAAGTCGAGCAACGTGCCGTCCGGATCGATCGCCGAGGTGCCGATGATGGCGAGGTCGACGCGGAATTTTTCGATCTGCGCCACCGTGACCGCGCCGAGTATGCCGCCGTCGCCCTGGCGAATCGAGCCGCCGGTGACGATCACCTGAACCGCCGGGTTGGGATAGAGTTCGTTGGCGACGTGCAGATTGTTGGTAATCACCAACAGCCCGGAATGGCTGGAAAGCGCCTTGGCGACCTCCTCCGTCGTCGTGCCGAGATTGATCAGCAGGGAGGCGTTGTCGGGCACGAGGCGCGCCGCCGCCTCGCCGATCAGGCGCTTCGACTGCTGCGCGACGAGCTGGCGCGCCTCATAAGCGAGATTGGAGACGCCGGAGGCGATCATCGCCCCGCCGTGCACGCGCACCAGGGCCTTGGCGTCGCTCAATTCGTTGAGGTCGCGCCGGATGGTTTGCAGGGTGACGCCGAAATGCGTCGCCAGCTCGTCGACCCCGACCCGGCCGGATTGCCGAAGCATCGCCAGGATTTCCGATTGGCGATAGTTCGCGGCCCTCGGTGTCGGCTCCGCCATGAATTCCAGCCCCTCCCTGACGCGTCGCGTCCCGCGAACCTAACGCCGCCGCCAAACTTCGGTTCTCGTCGCGGTCGACGCGGTTCTTTTCGGATGCTTTTTTGCTTGTTAAGGTTCGGCGGCGATGCTAGCGCTTCAAAACGAAAAAAGCGAACCGAAAAATCGCACATCCGGGGAGGAGGCGTGAAAGGGTTCGATGAGAGCGAATTTCCCGCTCGCAAGGCGAGGATAAGCCGGCCTGACGTGACGGCCGCGCGCCGGGGACGCGCGTGATGGACTTTACGCTCGACCCCGCGGCGCTCCTCGCCAACTTGCTGATCCCCGCGCAGATCCTGTTCGTCAATCTGTTGCTGAGCGCCGACAATGCGCTGGTGATCGCCATGGCCTGTCGCGGCCTGCGCCCCGCGGACGTGCAGCGCGCGACGCTGCTGGGCATTCTCGGCGCGATTGTCTTGCGCCTCGTCATGGGCTCGGTGGCGATTTTCCTGTTGCGTTTGCCGCTGCTGCAATTGCTCGCAGGCGTTGTCTTGTTGGGAATTGCTGTTCGCCTCACCTTGATAGATGGCGCCGGGCTGCAGCAGGAAACGAGCGAAGCGCCGTCGGGACAAGCGCGAGCGCTGCTCGCGACGGTTTGGACGATCGTCGTCGCCGATGTGACGATGAGCCTGGACAATGTCGTCGCTATCGCGGCGATTGCGCAGGGCAGCTTGGTTTATATCGCGATCGGACTGGCGCTCAGCATTCCCATGCTGATCTGGGGGAGCAATCTCATCCGCGAGTTGCTCGACAAGAACGGCTGGTTGGTGCTCGTGTCAGGAGCGTTTCTCGGTTGGGTCGCGGGCGGCGTGGCGGTCGCTGATCCGCTGGTCGCGCCGCCGATCGCGGCCTATGCGCCCGCGCTGCCCTACGCCATTCCCGCGGCTTGCGCGGTGTTCGTCATTTGGCAGAATTTCATTCTTGATCCGCGCCGCGCGGGGCTGCGAGGCCGTCATGCGGGTTGAGCCCGGCGACTTCGGCCCCGAGTTGGTGACGGCCGCCGCCGTTCAGGGTTGGCTCGATCGGCTTGGCCGCAGGCGCTCGCGAGAAGCCGCGTTGAGCGCAGAAGCGCCGGCGCCCGCCGCGCGGGTGCGAGAGCCGGAGCGCCCGGCGCCTGTGAAGGCCGAAGCCGGCGTCCGCGGGCCACGCGTCTTGCCCAAGGCCAGTATCTTCGCCACCGTCGTGCTGGCCCTGGCGGTGTGGGCGGCGAGCGGCTTCTACCGCGTGCAGCCTGACCAGGTCGGGCTCGTGCTGCGATACGGCGAGCTCATCCAGACCACCGGGCCGGGGCTCAACTATCATTGGCCCTATCCGATCGAGTTCGTCATGCTGCCGCGGGTGACCGCGATCAACCAATTGAAGATCGGCAGCGGCTCCGTCATGCAGATGCTGACCGGCGACGAGAACATCGTCGAAGCCACGGCTTCGATCTCCTGGCGCGTGCGCGATCCCGCGAAATTCCTGTTCAACGTCTACGATCCCGAAGGCGCGGTGAAGCTCGCCGGCGAAAGCGCGGTGCGGCAGATCATCGGCCTCAATCCCATTCAGTCCGGCCTATCGGACCAGCGACAGAAGATCGCCGACGATGCGCGCAATCTGCTGCAACGCATCCTCGATTCCTACGATGCGGGGATTCAGATCACGCAGGTGCAGTTGCAGCGTGTCGATCCGCCGCTCGCGGTGATCGACGCCTTCAACGACGTGCAACGCGCCCGCGCCGATCAGCAGCGGCTGCGCAACGAGGCGGAGGCGTATCGCAACGACATTCTGCCGCGCGCCCGCGCCGAGGCGGATCGCGTCACGCAGGAGGCGCAGGTCTATCGCGAACAGGCGCTCAACAAGGCGCGCAGCGACGCCGACCGTTTCAGCGCTTACGAAGCGAGCTTCGCCGCCGATCCCGAGTTGACGGCGCGGCGGCTCTATCTCGACACGATGGAGGAGGTGTTGAAGGCGGCGGGCAAGATCTACATCGATCCCTCCGGCGCCGCAGCGGAATATCGTGCCCTATCTGCCGCTCGCCGCGCCCGCGTCGCCGCCGACTCCGAAGGCGACGCCATGACGATCCGCGCGCTCATTCTTTGGCTGATCGGGGTGGCGCTGGTTGGCTGGGTCGCCGCCCAGACCTTCCATATCGTCGCGCAGGACCGCATCGCGATCGTCACCCGCTTCGGCAAGCGGATCGCCACGATCACCCGTCCGGGACTCTATGTGAAGGCGCCTTTGATCGACGCCGTCGTGTCCTACGACAAGCATTTGTTGTCGTTGCAGCCGCCGCTCGACGAGATCATTCTGGGCGATCAGAAGCGTGTCGAAGTGACGACGATCTCGCGCTTTCGCATCGTCGACGCGCTGCAGTTCTATCAGAGCGTGGGGACCGAGGATCAGGCGCGGATCAATCTCGCGCAGATCGTCTCCAGCGAGGTGCGCAAGGATCTCGGCAAGGCGTCGCTGCCCTCGCTGCTCACCGCCGAGCGCGATCGCATCAGCGACCAAATCCGCAACGAGGTTGCTGAACAGGCAAAGGAGCTCGGGGTCGAGGTCATCGATGTCCGCATCTTGCGCGCGGAGCTGCCGGTGGAAACCAGTCAGGCGATCTACGATCGCATGTCTTCGGAGCGCGTTCGCGAGGCGAAGGAACTGCGGGCGCAGGGCTTTGAGGTGGCGCAGCAGATTCGGTCCAAGGCCGACCGGGAGAAGGAGATCCTGCTGTCCGATTCGCTGCGCGACAGCCAGACGGTCCGCGGCGTCGCCGACGCGGAGTCCAACAAGATCGCGATTACCGCCTTCGGCCGCAACCCGGAGTTCTATGATCTCTATCGCACCTTGCAGGTCTACCGCGCGTCCCTGACCCAGGGCGGCCCGACGTTGGTGCTTTCGCCGTCGAGCGAACTGTTGAAATATTTCGCGCAAAGCCCGAAGCTTGCCAAACCCGTCGCGACCGCCGCGCCAACCGCCGAGGCGAAGCCATGAGCGCCTCCAATCACATCGAACTCACCGCCGAACGATACGGAATTGCACCCCGCTTTCCGTCATGGCCGGGCTTGTCCCGGCCATCCACGTCGAGCCGCTCCAACACGCGCCCCGATACGCCCTCAAGCGATCGGCCGATGGTCGGCGGAACCGCCCGGATGCATCGGACAGGCTCCCCACGCGCTCACTTAGGCGTTTGCGACGCCTATGGTTTGATCGACGGCTTGCCGTCCCCTCCCCCCTTGTGGGGGAGGTTAGGGAGGGGGGCGGTTCCGCTTGGACGTTCTCCTTCAGAAAGAGCAGCGCCTGTGGCTACCCCCCACCCCGGCCCTCCCCCACAAGGGGGGAGGGAGTTCGCGGCGCCGGCGGTTCGCCAATCATCCCCGCAATCGCTCCTCTTTAAATTAGCGCCTATCGAGACTGGCCCAGGCATGACGAAGGTTGGCGCCCAAGCCTTCAAAACTTGGCCGTTACAAATTACGCGCCTCTTCTGTTCAGCGCTCCTCGCCAGCGCGCTCCTGGCCGCAAGCGCGGCCTCGGCCAAGAACACCGGCGTCGGGGATGACGCGCAATTGCAGAGCGGTCCCTGCTACGAGGCGCTGGTCGATAAGAACGAGACCAACCCGACGACGGCGCCCAAGCGCGAACTCGGCGCCGCCTGCCAAGCCGAAGATGGCGACATCGACAAAGCCTGGGCTCGCGTCATCCGGCTGTGGGGCTCGGATTCCACGGACCTCCCCGACTACGGCAGCTATGTCACGCCGACGCGCCCGTCGGCGGCGTCGCGCCGAAATGGCTGGCGGCGATCGGCATTTTGCTGACCTATGCGGTGCTCGGCGCGCCGATGCGCTCCGCCGCGCGTCTGTTTGGCGCCTATCCCGGCCCGGCCCGAGGCGCCGCGATCGGCGTCATCGTTGCGTTGATTGTCCGCGGGTTGCTCTGCGCGGCTTTCGCCGCGCTGTTCGGCTTGCCCTATCTCGGCGCGCTCGGCGCTGCGGCGCTGATCGCCTGGACGATCGTTCGGCTCGGCCGCGCGCCCGCGGCGCCGCTGGAGCCTGGCGTCGGCTCGTTTGCCGCGCGTCTCGCCGAGACGATCAACGACACCCTGGGCGCTTGTCTCCCGCTCGTGGCGCTGGCGCTCTTCGTTCAGCAAAGTTGGCCCTTGCTTGCGGTTGCCGTCGCGCTTGCGCTGGCAGCGTCGGCGGGACCGGTCATCGCCGCGCGGCGGCTGTTGCGGTCGACGCCGCTGCGCGCCGCCCTCGCGGCGGCCGCGCTCGTCGCCGCGCTCGGCGAAATGTTGGTCGCGGCGCCGCCGGTCTCCGGCTGGATCGGCGGATTCACCGGCGCCAATCTGATCGCTCCCGCTGCGTTGGCGGCGCTTGACGCTCGCGGCCGGGCTGGCGCTCGCCAGACCCGCCAAACTCGTGAAGCGAAGGCGGAGGAGTCTGAGATGGCGGCCGTCGAGATTCACGTGCAGGGGCTGTTCGCGACGCCGGTCGCCGCGATCCTGCTGCCGGGATGGGAAGAGCGCAACGCCGCGCTGACGGAGATCATCTTGCGCCGGCGCGAGACGCATCCCGGCATCGACGCCTCCAACAACGGCGGTTGGCACTCCTCGCGCGATTTCCCGGAATGGGGCGGGCCGCACGGCCGCGATCTGCATCGCCAGGGCGCGCTCCGCGGTCGACGCAAATGACGCGCGATCGTGGCGGCAAGGCCGTAAAGCCGAATTGGATCGTCGAGGCCTGGGCCAACGTCAATCAACCCAACAGCTCCAACGCCTGCCACTATCATCCCGGCTCGTTCTGGTCGGCGTCCTATTATGTCGACGACGGCGGTTGCCTCGACCATCCCGAATACGGCGGCGAGTTCGAGATGATGGACCCGCGCGGCCCGGCGCCGATGATGCACGCGCCGATGCTGAAATTCGCCGGCGAGGACGGACTCTCGGCCGGCAGCGCGGAGACCATCAAGCCGCGGCCCGGGTTGCTGTTCATCTTTCCCGTCGTTCCTGCTGCACGCCGGTGCGTCCCTACCGCGGCAATTCGCTGCGCATTTCGATCGCCATCAATTTCGGCGTCGATGCGACCCACCCCTTTGAAGAGGCTTGAACGCGCCATGAGCGGCCATATCCTCGTCATCGATCAGGGCACCACCTCGACGCGCTCCATCGTGTTCGATGAACGCGCGCAGGCCGTCGCGTCGGCGCAGAGTCGAGATTCCCGCAGATCTATCCGCATCCCGGCTGGATCGAGCACGATCCGGAAGACCTCTGGAGCACGACGCTGTCGACCGCGCGCGAGGCGATCAGCGAAGGTCGGCGGCCCGAGAATCGATCGCCGCGATCGGCATCACCAACCAGCGCGAGACGACGCTGGTTTGGGACCGCAAGACCGGCAAGCCGATCTACAATGCGATCGTCTGGCAGGATCGGCGCACGGCCGACACATGCGCCGAAGCTCGATCGCGCGGGGCCACGCCGATCTCGTCGGCGAGCGCGCCGGCCTGGTGCTCGATCCCTATTTCTCCGCCACCAAGATCGCCTGGATCCTCGACCACGTCGAGGGCGCGCGCGCCCGCGCCGCGCGTGGCGAACTGGCGTTCGGCACCGTCGACACATTCCTGCTCTGGCGCCTGACCGGCGGCGCCGTGCACGCGACCGACGCGACCAACGCCTCGCGCACTTCGCTGCTCAACCTTCGCTCCGGCGCCTGGGACGATACGCTGATCGACTTGTTCAACGCGCCGCGCTCGGCTGCTGCCGGAGGTGCGCGACACCGCCGGCTTGTTCGGCGAGACGCTGAGCGAGCACTTCGGCGCCGCGCTGCCGATCTATGCGATGGCCGGCGATCAGCAATCGGCGCTGGTCGGACAGGTCTGCCTCGAGCCCGGCATGGCGAAGGCGACCTACGGCACCGGCGGGTTCATCCTGCTCAACACCGGCGATGACGCCGATCCGCTCGCGGCATGGGTTGCTGACGACCATCGCCTATCAATGGGACGGCGTGCCGGCGCTACGCGCTGGAAGGCTCGATCTTCTCCGCCGGCGCGACGGTGCAATGGCTGCGCGACGGCCTTGGGATCATCGCCAACGCGGCGGAGGCGGGCACGCTCGCCGCTCAGTCCGATCCGGAGCAGGAGGTCTATCTGGTCCCGGCCTTCGCCGGCCTCGGCGCGCCGCATTGGCGCGCGGACGCCCGCGGCTCCGTGATGGGATTGACGCGCGGCGCGACGCGCAAGGAGATCGCGCGCGCGGCGTTGGAGAGCGTCGGCTTCCAGACCGACGATCTCATCGCGGCGATGACCGAGGATTTTGCGGCGAGCGGCGCGGCGAAGTCACAGTCCGTCGTGCGCGTCGATGGCGGCATGGTCGCGAGCGATTGGACGATGCAATTCCTCGCCGACATCGTCGGCGCGCCGGTCGATCGGCCGACCTACAAGGAGACAACCGCGCTCGGCGCGGCGTTCCTTGCCGGCTGGCGCGCCGGCCTCTATCCGGCGCCTGAGGAGTTCACCAAATATTGGGGCCTCGACCGCCGCTTCGCGCCGGCGATGAGCGCCGAGTCGCGCGAGAAGCGCCGCGCGGGTTGGCGCGCCGCGGTCGAGGGGACACTGCATCGCGCCGAGCGCGCGCCGTGAAGATCGTCTTTCGCTGCGATCCCGCGCTGCGCGAAAAGTTGCCGCGTCCGCTGCCGGCGCTTGCAAGCCCTGCCGGAATGGCTGCGCGAGATGCCCGGCGAAGCGTTCTCCGAATTGCACGGGCGTGAAGTTCGCACCGTCAAACAATGCCCGCCGTTCGTCGACGCCATGCGCCACGGCTTTGTCATGCGGCTGCCCTGCGACGTCGCCGTCGCCGGCGGCCGATTTTCCTGGGACTGGGATTTGCCGCCGCTCGCCGGCGAGACGCAGCCGCGCTCGCCGCTGAGCTTTCACGTGGCCGCGCAAGTCGCGGGTTCGCCGCTTGCGGAAGCCGAGACCAGCGCGTCGCTCATCAAGTTCAACAGCTTTTGGACCATCGAGTTCGAGCCCGGCTATTCGCTGTTCGCTACCCATCCCGTCAATCGCGACGACCTGCCGTTTCGCACGCTGACCGGCATGGTCGATTCCGATCGCTTCAGCGCGGTCGGCATTCTGTTTCCCGCGGTCTGGACTGACACGAAATTCGAGGGCGTGCTGCCGGCGGGAACGCCTGTCGCGCAATGTTTCCCGGTCTCGCCGCGAGCCGTTGTCGCTGAGCTTTCGAAGACATGACGCCTGAGCACATCGACAGCTACGACAACCTCGCCAATGCCCTGCACGCGACGCCCGGCGTCTATCGTAGAGACTATCGGGACAGGCGTCCGAGCTCGGATAAATGAGGTAAGTCAGGCGGGCGCATATGTAGCCGCGGTCGTTGACCGCGGTTGTCGTCCGCCCGTCTCTATCAGGCAAATATTCGATCTCGGCGCGGCCGCGGTCAGCGACCGCGGCTACAGTGCGTGAGAAACAGCCTTGGCTGCCAGATGAGCGCGTAACGCATCGAGGTCCAACCACAGCTCGCCTCTCGGCCCGGTGGTCAGCGCTTGCGCGATGCGCCCGAACGCTGACGGCATCAAGTTGATGGCGCGGCCATAAGCTTGTTTGGCCGCCTCGAGATCGCCTTGCTCCTGCAACACCACGCCGAGGTTGGTTTCCGCCTCGGCAAGTTCGGGTCGCAGCGCCAACGCCTGACGATAGGCCTCTGCGGCGCGATCGGGATGGCGGCTGTCCTGAAACACCAGCCCGAGCTTGAACCAGGCCTCGGCGGAGGAAGGATCGAGTTGCAGCGCCTTCTGATAGGCCGCCGCCGCCTCGCCGCGCCGACCCAGAGACTGCAAGGCCGCGCCCAGCCGCAGACAGAGCTTCGCCGACGGCCGCGCCTTCAAGGCCAGACCCGAACGCCTCCGCGGCGAGCGCCCATTGCGCGCCGCGCTCGAGCGCGCCGCCGATCTCCGCCCAGGCCAGTGAAGGGTCGGGAAACCGCCGCCGCAAATCGCTGACCGCGTCCGGCGCTTCAGCCGGATCGAGCGGCGATCGCCGCGACCGCCGCGCCAAACGCCGCCTCGGGGCGGCGCCGGTTCAAGTTCGCGCGGCGCGCCTGTATCGCTCCAGCGCCGCGGCCCAATTGCCTTGCGCTCGGGCGGCGGTGGCGGCCAGGATCCACGTCGCAGCATGGTTGGCGCGCAGATCGAGGCTGGCGAGCGCCCAGCGTTCAGCCTCCGACCGGCTTTGATTGGCGCAACGCCACCGCCGCCATCAACTGCCGAACGCCCGCATCGTCCGGCCAGCGTTGCAGCAGGTTCCCGGCGATTTCGAGGGCCTTCCCATCCTCGCCATCCGCAAGCGCCCTCAAGGTTTGCGAGATGGCGGCCGCTCGATCCAGCTCCGATTGCATTCCCGGCCTTGAAACCCCTCATCTGAGTTGCAGAATTTTATCAGACGGATCTTCAAAGGGCGAGGGCGCGGATCGCCGCTCGACGGAGCCTCGGGCAAACAACCCTCGCGCCGCGGTCGAATTGCGGGGGAACATCCCCTTAGCATCCACGTTCATTTACCGGGCATTGCACACCCGGCGGCTGGCGGAGCCGCGCGCTGAAGCGGGCGTGCTCGTCTTTACGGTGCCTTGGGCAAGCCCTAAAAGCATTCGAGATTACCGCGGGCCCCGCTAATCTGTTCAAGACACCGCTCCAGCGAGAGAATACGATGAGCGACGATAGTTCCCGTGACGCAGATGAAATAGAAGATCTGCCCCGGATCCTAACCGGCAGCGAGGGTCTTGACGATATACTTGGCGGCGGGTTCGACGCAAATCGGTTATATTTATACGAGGGTCGCCCCGGAAGCGGAAAGACCACGATTGCCCTGCAGTTTCTGCTCGAAGGCGTTCGGCAGCGCGAGAGCGTCCTCTACATCACCCTTTCCGAAACCCAACGCGAGCTGCGCCTGGTCGCGAAGCGCCACGGCTGGTCGCTGCGGGGAATTGACGTGTTCGAACTGGTGCCGCCGGAGACGACGCTCGATCCCGAGCGCGAGCTGACGGTGTTCCATCCCGCCGAGATGGAGCTGAGCGAAACAACCAAACTCATTTTCGAGCGGGTCGAACAGACCAACCCGACACGCGTCGTGCTCGACAGCCTGTCCGAACTCCGCCTGCTGGCGCAGAACTCCCTGCGTTATCGGCGGCAGGTGTTGGCGCTGAAGCATTTCTTCACCAGCCGCAAATGCACGGTGATCATGCTCGACGACCTCACCTCGCATCAGGACGATCTTCAGCTGCATTCGATCTCGCACGGCGTGGTGCTTCTGGAACAGCTGGCTGTTGACTACGGCGCTGAGCGGCGTCGGATGCGCGTCATCAAGATGCGCGGCATTCAATTCCGCGGCGGCTTTCACGATTTCATGATCGAGAAGGGCGGCCTCAAGATTTATCCCAGGCTGGTTGCCGCAGAACATCACAAAAGCTTTCTGGGCGATGTCACGCTAAGCGGCAATGCGGAGCTCGATCAGTTGCTCGGCGGCGGTCTTGAGCGCGGCACGAACGCATTGTTGATTGGCGGCGCCGGCGTCGGCAAATCTTCGCTGGCCCTAACCTACGCTATTGCTTCGGCCGAGCGGGGCGAACATTCGGTCATATTCGCGTTCGACGAGGGACGCGGCACCGTCGAGGCGCGCGCGCGCACGCTGGGCCTGCCGCTTCAAAAACATACCGATTCGGGCGCTATTCGCTTCCAACAGATCGACCCCGCGGAGCTATCGCCCGGCGAGTTTGCCGCCAATGTCAGGCGAAGCGTCGAGGTCGACAATGCGCGGATCGTCGTGATCGACAGCCTCAATGGCTATTTGAACGCGATGCCGGACGAGCGTTTCCTGATCCTGCAGATGCACGAGCTGCTGTCCTACCTGGGCCAACAGGGCGTCGTCACCATCCTGATTCTCGCGCAGCACGGCTTGGTTGGCCCGATGGATACGCCGCTCGACATCAGCTATCTGAGTGACGCGGTTCTGATGCTGCGCTACTTCGAGATAGCGGGAACGGTGCGGCGCGCCTTGTCCGTGGTGAAAAAGCGAAGCGGCGATCATGAACATACGATCCGCGAATTCCGCTTGACCGAGGAAGGCATCAAGCTTGGCCCACCCCTCACCGCGTTCAGCGGGATTTTCTCGGGAACTCCGCAATACATCGGAGATAAGGTTCCCCCCATTCTGGCCGGTCTGCATGGAGACCGTTAAGGCGAACACGCGGGTTCTCGTCTTCGCGCCCATCGGTCGCGACGGCGCCGCATCAGCGGAAATCCTTCGTCGGGCCGGCAGGAGCGTGACGCTCTGCAAGGATTTGATTGAACTCGCTGCTGAGATCGAAGTCGGCGTGGGCGCTGTATTCGTGGCCGAGGAGGGGCTTTTCGGCAAACAGATCGGTTCATTGACCGGTTGGGTCGAGCGCCAGCCCGCTTGGTCGGACCTGCCGTTCATCGTGCTGACCAGTCACCACGAAGAACCGCGGGTTGTCTCATGGCGGCGAGATCTGACCGCGGCGCTTCGCAATGTCTCGCTGCTAGAGCGGCCGGTTCAACCGATTACGCTTACGACCACTGTACGCGCGGCATTGCGCGCGCGGGCGCGCCAATTCGAGGTTCGCGAGCTGCTCAACGAACGTGAGCAGGCGGCGACCGAACTGGAGGCGCTGGTTGAGGACCGGACGCAGGCGCTGCATGAGACGAACGCAGAGCTCATCAGGCAGATGGCGGAGCGCGCCCGTGTCGAGGAGTCGCTGCGTCAGGCCCAAAAGCTCGAAGCGATCGGGCAACTCACCGGCGGCGTGGCGCACGACTTCAATAACCTTCTGATGGTGATCTCGGGCGGGCTGGAAATGCTGCGGCAACGTTCCGACCCGGTGCGTCGCGAGCGGCTGATGAGCAGCATGCAGCAGGCCGCACAACGCGGCGCCGCGTTGACCAAACAATTGCTGGCGTTTTCGCGTCGTCAGGATCTGAGGCCGGAGCCTTTGGATGTCGCCCGGCAGATTGGCGGAATGCGCGAGCTATTGGACCGCAGTCTGCGCGGAGACGTGGAAGTCGAGTTCAAGCTCGCCGACGATCTTTGGACCATCGAGGCCGACGCGGGAGAGCTCGAGCTGGTGATCCTGAACCTTGCCGTCAACGCGCGTGATGCGATGCCGAGCGGCGGGACCATCACGGTGCAGGCGGAGAACTGCATGGCGCTCAGCGAAGACGGGCTCGACGGCGACTATGTGCGGCTTTCGGTGAGCGATACGGGGACGGGCATGACGCCTGAGGTTCTCGCGCATGTGTTCGAGCCTTTCTACACAACCAAGGATATTGGGAAAGGCTCGGGCTTGGGCCTCGCGCAGGTTCATGGGTTCGCGACCCAATCGCACGGGGTCGTTCGCATCCATTCCGTGGTTGGCCAAGGCGCTACGGTGAGCTTGTATCTACCGCGCTCCGACAAGCTCGCGCGCGACCAACGCTATTCTCCCGAACTGTCCGTCGAGCGCGCCGGCGAGCGGTCCGCCGGCTCGGTGTTGCTGGTTGAAGATGACGAGGAAGTCGCGAAGCTCGCGAGCGAAATGCTGGATCAGCTGGGTTTCGCCGTGGTTCGCGTATCGAGCGCGACGGCGGCGCTCGGCGCGCTTGCCAATGGACGCGCGATTGATCTGGTGTTCTCGGACATCATGATGCCGGGCGAGATGAACGGCGTTGAACTGGCTAGGGAGATACGCAGGCGGCGGCGAGGGCTCCCTGTGCTGCTGACCAGCGGCTTCGCCGAGGCGGCTCGCCTGCAAGCCGAGGCGGAGGGGGTGCAGATACTTCCGAAGCCGTATCGCTTGGACGAGCTCTCCGCCGCGCTTGGGGCGTTAGTTGAGAACGCTTAAAGCGTTCTGCGTCTACGCAGAACCGTCATTGCGAGCGAAGCGAAGCAATCCATGTTTCGGCGATGCTTGGTTGGGGCCGTTAAGCCGCGCGCTTGGTGTATAGTCTGGCGCGGCGGCTGCGCCCCATGGCTGGATTGCTTCGCTTCGCTCGCAATGACGATTGTGCAATGAGGCGGAGTGCTCCCGCGGCCGCGCCTGCGCGGGTCGGCGTGGATGGCCGGGACAAGCCCGGCCATGACGTATAGGGACGTGAAACCTACGCAGGCTTGATGGCTTACGCCGTGCAGAAAACCCTTCAACCCAACGTCTTTTCCACCACCCCCGCGACATCCCTGATAATCGCATTGATCGCGAAATCCTTCGGCGTATAGACCGCCGCGATCCCCTCCGGCTTTCAGCATGACTGCATCTTCCGGCGGAATGATGCCGCCGACCACCACCGGCACATTCGACAACCCCGCCGCCTTCAGCTTCGCCAGCACCTCGCGCGTCATCGCGACGTGGCTGCCGGAGAGGATCGACAGGCCCACGCAATGGACGCCGCTTTTGGCGCGCTCGACGATCTCGTCGGGGGTGAGGCGGATGCCGTCGTAGACCACGTCCATGCCGGCGTCGGTCGCGCGGACCGCGATCTGCTCGGCGCCGTTGGAATGACCGTCGAGGCCGGGTTTCCCAACCAGAAATTTCAACCGCCGCCCGAGTTTCAGCGAAACCCGCTGCACTTCGGCCCGCAGTTCGTCGAGATCGTGGTCGCCTTGCCGCGCCTGCGCGCGAACGCCGGTCGGCGCCCGATATTCGCCGAATTCGCCACGCAACGCCGCGCCCCACTCGCCAGTCGTCACGCCCGCCTTCGCCGCCGCAATCGAGGCCGGCATGATGTTCTCTCGCCGAGCGGCGGCGGCGCGCAGGTCGCGCAATGCAGCCTCGACGGCTGCCGCGTCGCGCTCGGCTCGCCAGGCTTGCAGGCGTTCGATCTGGTCGGTCTCGGCGCGGGTCGAGGGCGTATAGATAAGACCTTCGCCCGCGGTCAGCGGCGACGGGTCGGTGTTGGTGAAGGCATTGACGCCGACGACAATCTGCTCAGCTTTCTCGATCGCTTCGAGCCGCGCCGTATTGCTCTCAACCAGCTTCTCCTTGAGATAGCCGCTCTCGATCGCCTTCACGGCCCCGCCCATCGCGTCGATCGCCGCCAACTCCGCGCGCGCCTCGGCCTTGAGCGCTTCAACTTTGGCCTCTATTTCCTTCGAACCATCGAACAGATCGCCGAACTCCAAGAGATCGGTCTCGTAAGCCATGATCTGCTGCAATCTGAGTGACCATTGCTGGTCGAACGGACGCGGCAAGCCGAGCGCCTCGTTCCAGGCTGGCAACTGCACCGCGCGCGCGCGCGCGCGTTTGCTCAGGACCACCGACAGCATTTCGATCAAAATGCGATAGGCGTTGTTCTCCGGTTGCTGCTCGGTCAAGCCCAGCGAATTGACCTGCACGCCATAGCGGAATCGGCGCTTCGATGGATCCGTCACGCCGTAGCGATCGCGCGCGATCTCTTCCCAGAGGTCGACGAAAGCCCGCATCTTGCAGAGCTCTGTGACGAAGCGCATCCCCGCATTGACGAAGAACGAGATCGCGCCGACGACGTCGGCGAATGTCGTCTCGTCGACCTCGCTGGAGGCCCGCACGCGGTCAAGCACGGCGACCGCGGTGGCGAGCGCATAGGACAGCTCCTGCACCGGCGTCGCGCCGGCCTCCTGCAAATGGTAGGAGCAGACATTCATCGGGTTGAACTTCGGCGCCTCGCGCGCCGACCACAGGATCAGGTCCTTGGTCAGCCGCAGCGACGCCTCGGGGGGGAACACATAGGAGCCGCGCGACAGATATTCCTTGATGATGTCGTTTTGAGTGGTGCCTTGCAGGCCCGGCCCGCGCGGCGCCCTGTTCGTCCGCGACGGCGACATAGAGCGCCATCAGCCAGCAGGCGGTGGCGTTGATTGTCATCGACGTGTTCATGGTCGCGACGGGAATGCCGTCGAGCAGCGTGCGCATGTCGCCCAAATGCGAAATCGCGACGCCGACCTTGCCGACCTCGCCGCGGGCGAGCGGGTGGTCGCTGTCGTAGCCGATCTGGGTCGGCAGATCGAAGGCGATCGACAGGCCGGTCTGGCCTTTGGCGAGATTGGCGCGGTAGAGCCGGTTCGATTCCGCCGCGGTGGAGTGCCCCGCGTAGGTGCGAAAAATCCACGGCTTGTCGCGCGCGCCCGTCGCCGGCATGGCCTAAATCCTTGTCGAACCCGTATTGTGCAGGGCACAATCGCAGAAAACGCGCGGGTCGACTACCGGCGCGTCCACGCCGACTAATGTCCGCGTGGACGCCGACGCTCCTACGATGTCCGGTTGCGTATGAACGCCATGGCGACGAGCAACACCGCGGTCACGCCGAAAATGCAGCTGATGGTCAGAAACGGATCGTTGAAGTGCACTTTGTTAGGCAGGAAGTAATTGAAACGAAGATAGAGCCCGATCCAGACACCGCCGAGCACGTATATCGCGTTGAACATAGGGCCAAAACCCTGGCGCTGCATCAGATAGTCGATGAAAAATCCGGACATCACCACCCCGGTGAAGGAGGCGATCCAGAAGGCGGCAAACTCGAAGCCCTCCAAGCGATTGAAGAACTCCCAAACAGGATGCATGGCGGCCATCGGCGGGCTCCAAAGGCGGCAAAACGCGCTCGGACGGCGAGAATGCCCAAAAATCCTTTGGGGAAGATGAACGGCCTTGGACCGAAAGAACGTAAGAGGCCAAGGAAAGAAGCGTTGATTTCAGGCGCAGACCTCTTCATGCTGCGCTGCAATAGGTGGAGCGCGGGCTGTCCCGCGTCGCAAAGAGAGGAGCGCCCCGTCACCGCGACGTGGGTCGCTGATTGGGGACGCCATGGATCGCATCGCCGCCGCCGCAGCCGGAGACTTGCTGAAGCCGAAGAACGCCGCCGCCGCGCCGTTGAAAGACCTCTACGAAATCGGCGAGATCCCGCCGCTCGGGCACGTTCCTAGCAAAATGTATGCCTGGGCGATCCGCAAGGAGCGGCACGGGCCGCCGGAGACGGCGATGCAGATCGAGGTGCTGCCGACCTGGGCGCTCGACAGCCACGACGTGCTGGTTCTGGTGATGGCCGCGGGCGTCAACTACAACGGCGTTTGGGCGGGTCTCGGCGAGCCGATCTCGCCGATCGACGGCCACAAGAACCCCTACCATATCGCCGGCTCCGACGCGTCGGGCATCGTCTGGGCGATCGGGTCCAAGGTCAAGCGTTGGAAGGTCGGCGACGAAGTCGTCGTCCATTGCAATCAGGACGACGGCGACGACGAGGAGTGCAACGGCGGCGACCCGATGTTCTCCTCTTCGCAGCGCATCTGGGGCTACGAGACGCCAGACGGTTCGTTCGCGCAATTCTGCCGCGTGCAAGACCGGCAGTTGATGGACCGCCCAAGGCACCTGACCTGGGAGGAGAGCGCCTCCTACACGCTGACCTTGGCGACCGCCTACCGCATGCTGTTCGGCCACGAGCCGCACCGGTTGAAGCCATCGGATAACGTGCTGATCTGGGGGGCGTCCGGCGGGCTGGGCGTGTTCGGCGTGCAGCTCTGCGCCGCGGCGGGGGCAAACGCGATCGGCGTGATATCTGATGAGTCGAAGCGCGAGTATGTTTTGAGCCTCGGCGCCAAGGGCGTCATCAACCGCAAGGATTTTAATTGCTGGGGGCAATTGCCGAAGGTCAATTCGCCCGAGTTCAACGAGCACATGAAAGAGGCGCGCAAGTTCGGCAAAGCGATCTGGGACATCACGGGGCGCAAGGACGTTGACACGGTGTTCGAGCACCCGGGCGAGCAGACATTCCCGATCTCCTGTTTCGTGGTCAAGCGCGGCGGGATGGTGGTGTTTTGCGCGGGCACGACGGGGTACAATCTGTCGTTTGACGCGCGGTTTGTTTGGATGCGGCAGAAGCGCATTCAGGGCTCGCATTTCGCCAATTTGAAACAGGCTTCTTCGGCCAACAAGTTCGTCATCGACCGACGGATCGATCCTTGCATGTCGGAGGTGTTTCCCTGGTCGCAGATCCCGGTCGCGCATACCAAGATGTGGAAGAACCAGCACGCGCCGGGAAATATGGCGGTGTTGGTGAACGCGCCGACGACGGGTCTCAGGACGCTGGAGGATGTGCTCGCGGCGGCGAAGACCAAAGCGGTGGGTTGAGGCAAGCCGCCTTGGGCCGCCGCACAGCATAGCACGACGGCTGGGGACCCCTCTCCCCGCGCGTCTCACGACGTAGCGCGCCTCATCACTTCGGTAGCGGGGAGAGGTTTGGGTGAGGGGCGAGCCGCTTGGACGTGCGCTGATCACGCAGAGCGCATTGATCCAGCCGAATTTAATTGTACGAAAAAAACGCGCGCAACCGATAGTCTGACGCGGCTCGCCCCTCACCCCAAACCCTCTCCCCGCAAGTTTGTTGATGCGGCGCGCTACGTCGTGAGACCCGCGGGGAGAGGGGGTCCCCAGCCGTCGTTCTCCATATGCGGCGGCGAGATGCGTGCACGCTGGATCTGGTGATCGTGGCTTACAATCCCGCCAGGAAGTCCCCTACGGCCTTCGCGGCGTCGTCTCGCGCCTTCTCGCGCGCGGCGTGCTCTGAGCGAAGCCTCTCCAGCTCGGTTTCGTCAGCGTCGAGCTTCTTCAGATAGCGCTTTTGCAAGTCCGAGCTGGCCACCACGGCGCCGAGCAGCTCTTTCAGCCGCGTCTGATCAGCGACAACAGCGTCAATTTCAGCCTGCGTAGCCTCAATCGCGCGCTCGGCGTCCGCCTGCACCCCGCGAAATACGCCGAGCCTCGTCAGCGCGGCGCGTGTTTGAGCGTCAACTTCGCCAGATTTGACGTAGACCGCGAGGCTCGCGTCATCAAGGCTACTGAGCGCAACCAACCGGGTTTGCGTGCGCTCCTGCGTCACCGCGAATTCCTGGCCATCGCCGGCTTTCACGTCGAACGTTGCGCGGTAGCGGCCCTCCGACTCCGTAACGTCGGAGGCCTTTGGCTCAATCAGCTTGCCGCGCTCGAGTTTCGCAACGGTGACGATGAGACGTCGCGGTTCGTCCGTCTTGACATGAAACACCGCGCGCCGGCGCACAAGGTCGTCGATCGTCAACACGCCTCTCGCGGCGCGGACGCGCGCTAGCGAAGTGTTGTCCGAATCGTCCTCTTTGATCGTCGTCTTCAGATCGAGGGCGAAACTCAGCAGGCGTTTCTCGCCGGCTTGCGTTGCCGAGAGCTGGGAGTCGCCGACATAGGAGGCCCCGCCAGCGCCATTTTCGTAGATCGTCACGATGCCCGGCGGCAGCGCGGCTTTGCTGTCGTTCACCAACTCCGCCGCGCTCAGGGGATGCTGGCGGTCGGTCTGGCGATCGTAGAGCGCGACGCGTTCGACCGGTTCCTGGGAGTCGACGATCGGCAGCGACAACGTGCGGCCATTGCCCACGCTGACAGGGTAGGGGATGTGAAACGACACCTGCGTGATGCTCTGCTGCGCCGTGATCGCCTCGGCGGCCCCGGCGAGCGGCGCCGGCATAGCCGCGGACAGCGGCATGGCCGGCGGGGCGCCGCGAGGGAAAGCGCGCGCGCTTTCCAGGGTGTGCAAAGGCCGGCTGGCCTTGTTCATGGGAGCATCCGCGCTGTCCAACGCGACGCCGCCCTGATCGACCCCTGGCGTCAGCGCGCCGCCGAGATCGACAGGCGCGTCAGGCCGATCAACCATATAGGCGCGATAGAGCGCCTGTTTGTAGGCGACCGGCCGTCCTGAGACGAGCGTCAGATCGACGTCCTTCCAATCCTGGCCAGATAGATTTTCCAGTGTCGCCCAACCCTGCAACGCTCCCTGTTTCGCATCCGGCGCGGGGTCGAGCACCAGCCGATAGGAGGTTTTCCAGACCGGCGCCGCTGCGAGATAGGCGACGCGCAGCGCGCGCTTCTCCGATCCCTTCGAGATGAGCCGCAACGTGCGCGAATCGCGTTCGTGATTGGCCGCCACCGCCTTCAGCGCGCCTGTCACAGCGTCTTGCACGGAGGCGTCAGCAAATTTGACGCTTTCCGCCTCCTCGAGCACAAATTGCTCGAGGCCCTTGTCGCTCATCACGGCCACGCGATGCCGAGGCGGTAGCGCATTGCCCTGCGACTGTGCCCCGCTCTCCTCGGTGACGCTGACGATCCGGCCAGATATCGCGCGCGAGCCGCCGACCTCGACTTCGACGCCGCGCAAGGCGTTGAGCAACTGCGGCGTCGATTGCAAATCGGCTTCCGTGAAGGGCAGGGGGCGAAACGCCTCGCTGAGCGGCTCGGCGCTGGCGAGATCGAGGCCGCCGACGCCGCCGTGGTCGTCAAACACGACCAGGCTTTTCAGGACATCGTCGACTTGATCGAGCCGGACTTTCAGCTCGACCGTAGCGTCGCCTTCGACCTCGGCTTCGTATTCATACAAGCCGACGCCCGCTGTCGAGAGCAGTACGCGCTTCAGGTTGAGATCGGCGGCCTCCGCTCCGCTCGCAGCGACGACGCAGACAAACAAACAAAGTGTGAAACCGCGCAATCTCGGCATTTTCGCCCTCCCTTGCAAAGAGGTGCGGAGTTCAATGGCTCGCTGTGGCGGGAATGCGGGCCGCGCGCGGCGAAATCACGTTGTTGTTGTGTTGGACCGGGCGACGTGAGATCGCACTGTAGCCGCGATCTCCAGATCGCGGCCCCTCCGCGATCGGCGCTCTCTCAGCAACGCGCGATCGCACGGCGACCGCGATCTGGAGATCGCGGCTACAACACAGCGCTATTCCTTCACGCGCGGAAAGCGCGCCGTCGCTTCGAGATCGTCGAGCGGGATGGTGTTGCGTACGTAAGACTTCGCCGCGTCCTTGTATGGCTGAAAGTCCCAGGACTTTGGCTGGCCCTTGTTCAACGCTTCATCAACGACGCGTCGTCGGCGCTGGCTCGCGCGCACTTCGGCGTCGAGCGTGTCGAAGGCGCCAGCGGCGGGCGACTTCGGCGCGAAAATCGGCGGTCGTGGAAGCATGTTGAGCGAGGCTCGCGAGATTTACCCGTTCGCCGGGATCGGCGGTGAGATCGAATAGTTGATCGGGATCGGCCGGCGAATGGATGAACTTCCACCGCTCACGGCGGATCATCACCATCGGCGCGATCGCTCCTTCGGCGAGATATTCGCCGACGGTTTCGTCCGGCGCCGCGCCGCCCTGCAAAAGCGGCAGCAGCGAGCGGCCGTCGACGCTGCCGCCGAGATCGGCGGAGCGTCCGCCTGCGAGATCAACCAAAGTCGGCGTCACGTCGATCAGCGAGGCGGCCGAGGCGACGCGGCGCGGCGCGAAACGGGCCGGGAGCGTTGATGATGAGCGGAATTCGCGCGGAATTCTCGAAGAAGCTCATCTTGTACCAGAGCCCGCGCTCGCCCAGCATCTCCCCGTGATCCGAGAGCACGATGACAATCGTGTTCTCGCGCAAGCCGCAATCGCCAAGCGCCTTCAGCAAACGCCCGACGTTATGATCGGTGTAGGAGATCTCGCCGTAATAGGCGCGCCGCGCAGTTCTTATCTGTTGCGGCGTAAACTCGACTTCGTTCATCGCGCAGACATGGCGCAGCCGCAGGGAATGCGGGTCCAACTCATCGATGGGGATCGCGGGCCCCGGCATGTCGATCTCCTCATCGCGATAGAGATCGAAATATTCGCGCGTGATGGCGTAAGGGTCGTGCGGGTGAGTGAGCGAGGCGACCAGCAGCAGCGGGCGCTTGTCGAGGCCGCGCGCGCGATCAAAAATCTCGCGCTCCGCCGCGAACACGACCTCATCGTCGAAATCGAGCTGGTTGGTGCGCACGGCGACGCCGGCTTGCGTCACCGAACTCATGTTGTGATACCAGCTCGGCCGCGCCTGCGGATCATCCCAGTCCGGCGTCCAACCAAAGTCGGCGGGGTAGACGTCAGTCGTCAGTCTTTGCTCGAAACCGTGCAACTGATCCGGCCCGCAGAAATGCATCTTGCCGGAGAGCACCGTCTTGTAACCAAGCCGCCGCAGATGATGTGCGAAGGTCGGCAGGTCCGCGGTGAACTCGGCGGCGTTGTCGTAGACGCGCGTGCGCGACGGCAGCAGCCCGGTCATGAAGGACGCGCGCGAGGGCGAGCAGAGCGGGCTCGCGCAATAGGCGTTTTCGAAAACGACGCCACTGGCGGCCAGCGCAGCGATGTTGGGCGCCTTGACCACCGGATGGCCATAAGCCGGCAGGAAGGCCGGCGAAAGCTGATCGGCCATGATGACGAGAATATCGGGTTGGTCAGGCATGCAGGTCGAAGAAGCACGGGCGGCGAACGAAGCAAAGATCGAAATTCTTGCGGGGGCATGCGCGCCGACTGTAGCCGCGGTCGTGGTGCGCACGCCCGCTAACGTTCGATCACCGAACCACCGCGGTCCGCGACCCATAGGCGCTAACTTATAGATTACCGATTTATTTCAAAGACTTGATGTCATCCCCGCGAAAGCGGGGATCCAGGGCTGCCGCACGTCGTGTGGCCAACACGTTGAAGCCCACGTCGTGTGGCCCCTGGATCCCCGCTTTCGCGGGGATGACATGCTGGCAAGTTATTCAATATTATCGGAAATTGCTCTAGGTTAGCGCCTACGGGTCCGCGACCGCGGCTACATAGGCGCCTATTTGCCCGTCGTCAGCCGCTTCCACTCGCTCTGCATGGCCGCGCTCGTCGCGGCGTCGAAAACCGGTTCCGGCGTGAGGCGCTTCAACTGATCGAGGTCGGTTGCGTCTTCCGCGCCGATAACGCCGCCGGACTCCGCGTTGCGCTCGGCGGTCTCGGGCGCCAGCATCGCGTCGATCAGCCGGTAGGCGACGTCGGGCGAGGCGGCGTCGCGGGGAATGGCGAAGGCGTAGATTTCGAGCGGCGCGCCCTCGCGTGGGTAGGCGAAGCTGATGTTCGGCGGGTTGTCGCCGCCTCTGAGGCGAACCGCGTCGGCCTCGCCCTTGGTGCCCGCACCGAGACACGCCGCGCCCTTGGCGAAAGCGCCGACCTCGTCGGCGGCGGCGAAAGCAACGAAGATCCCCCGTGCGCGATCGATCAGCGCGCCGGCTGACTTCACATCGGCGGGTTTCGCGCGGGCCGGATCGACGCCCATGAGCCGCCAGGCGGCGACAAAACTTTCCTCGCGCGCGTCCGGCCAGACAATGCCGCAATTGGGGGAGCGGCGGGGGTTTCTCGCGTCGAGCGCCTGTCCCCAGGACGAGGGCGGCGACGCGGCCTGCTTGTCGGCGTCGTAAAGCAGCCCGAAGGCCGACCAACCGAACGGGACGCCGTACGCGGCGTCACGATCGTAAGCTTTGAATTTGGCCTCGAGAACAGGTTGCACCAGCCGCGCGTTGGGCAGGCGCCGGCGATCCAGCTTTGTCAGGGCGCCACCCGCGAGCCGGCGCCCTAGCGCGGGCCCGCGCAGGACGACGACGTCGTAGCGCTCGCCGTTGTGCTCAGCGAGTTCTGTCGCGTTCGCGTAGGCGTCTAGCGCGACGGTCGTCGCGGCGCTCTTTTCGAAAGCGGCGATCGACGACGGCTCCAGGAAGTCTGACGGCGCCAATACGCGAACGACCGTAGGCGTTGGCGTGGCCTTCGGAAGGAACGGCGAGAGGCCGTTGTCAGCGCTGGCGGTGTGGCCGCTGATGGCGGCGACCATCGCTGCGAGGAGGCCGACGCAGGAGCGCCTGCGTTGGACCAAGGACCGGCGCCGCGAACTCCCTCCCCCCTTGTGGGGGAGGGCCGGGGAGGGGGGTAGCCGCGAAAGCCGCCCTTTCCCGTCAGCGTCATCCAAGCCGAACCGACCCCCCTCCCTAACCCTCCCCCACAAGGGGGGAGTGGACGGCGGGGCTCCCAGGGGCGCCGGCTCGGGTTCGCCGCTCCTTCTCATGTCGGCGCATCGACCCCGAGTTGCACGGGCTTGCCGCCATAGCGCGGCTGCTTGCCGCTGAGAATGTCGAGCACGGCCGCGAGCCTCGCGCCGATCTCGCGCAGATGCGTCTGCACGCCGAAACGCAGCGGCACATCTTTGGCCTCGTAGCCGACATCGTCGAGCCCGCGCCAACGCGCCAAAAACAGCGCGCGCGCGAGATGGAAATGCTGCGAGACGATGATCACCCGATCCTGGCCGAAAATCTCCTTGGCTCTCTGCACGGAGTCGAGCGTCCGGAAACCCGCATAGTCGCGATAGATGCGCTCCGGCGGCACGCCCGCGGCGATCAGCGCGTCGCGCATATCCGCCGGCTCGTCGTAGCCCCGCCGCGGTCGCCCGCCGCCCGCCTGGTTGCCGCTGACGACGATATATTCGACCTTGCCGGCCTTGAAGAGATCCGCCGCCGCCGCGATGCGGTTGAAGAAAAACGGGTTGGCGACATAGTTGCGCACCCGCCGCGCCGAACCCAGCACCAGCGCGGCTTTCGCCTGGGGAACGGCGTCGGTCGTCGCGTAGATCCGGCTGCCCGAGGAGACCTCGATCCAGAACCAAACACCGGCGACCGCCCCCGCTATCGCGATCACCAGCGCGAGCAGGGCCGTCAGCGCTAGCCGAACCCGCGTCACCGAGGCAGGGCGGTCTCGCCGATCAAGGCTTCGTCGATCGCCGCCGCGCATTGCCGACCCTCACGGATCGCCCATACCACAAGCGACTGTCCGCGACGCATGTCGCCGCAGGCGAACACTTTTCCGACCGAGGAGGCATAGCGCTTCGTGTCGGCCTGCACGTTGCCGCGGTTGTCCAGCGCCACGCCGAGGTCGGCGAGCATGCCTTCCTTGACCGGCGAGACGAAGCCCATCGCCAGCAGCACCAGATCGGCCTTCAGGCTGAATTCGGTGCCCTCGATCGGCTTCAACTTGTCGTCGAGCTTGATGCACTCCAGGCTGGTAACCGCGCCATTCTCGCCTTCGAACTTCTTGGTCATGACGGCGAAATCGCGTTCGGCGCCTTCCTCGTGGCTCGACGAGGTGCGCAGCTTCACCGGCCAGTTCGGCCAGTTCAGCATCTTGTCCTCGACCTTCGGCGGGATCGGCATGATTTCGAGCTGGGTCACCTTCAAGGCGCCCTGGCGAATGGAGGTGCCGATGCAATCCGAGCCGGTGTCGCCGCCGCCGATGACCACGACATGCTTGCCGGCGGCCAGGATCGGCTCGTTGGTGCCGATCGGCTCGCCGCCGACGCGGCGGTTCTGCTGCGGCAGGAACTCCATCGCGAAATAGACGCCGGAGAGATCGCGGCCGGGGACAGGGAGATCGCGCCCCGCCTCGGCGCCGCCGGCGAGCGCCACGGCGTCGTAGCTTTCCAGCAGCGAGGCGGCGGTGACGTCCTTGCCGACCTGGGTCTTGCAGTGGAACACCACGCCCTCCGCCTTCATCTGCTCGACGCGGCGCTCGATGTGGCGCTTTTCAAGCTTAAAGTCGGGGATGCCGTAGCGCAGCAAGCCGCCGGGCTGAGCGTTCTTCTCGTAGACATGCACGTCGTGGCCGACGCGGGCGAGCTGCTGCGCGCAGGCGAGACCCGCGGGACCCGAGCCGACGATCGCCACCCGCTTGCCGGTCTTGTGGGTCGGCGGCTCGGGCTTGATCCAGCCCTGCTCGAAGGCGCGGTCGACGATGGCGCATTCGATCGTCTTGATCGTGACCGGCGTGTCCTGGATATTCAGCGTGCACGACGCCTCGCAGGGCGCCGGGCAGATGCGGCCGGTGACTTCAGGGAAATTGTTGGTCGAGTGCAGGTTGCGCGAAGCCTCGCGCCAATCGCCGCGATAGACGAGATCGTTCCAGTCGGGGATCTGGTTGTTGACCGGACAACCGTTGTGGCAATAGGGGATGCCGCAATTCATGCAGCGCGCCGCCTGATTGCGCGTGCCTTCCTCGCTGAGCGGCAGCATGAACTCGCGATAGTGGCGAATGCGATCGGAGGCCGGCGCATAGCGCCGGTCCGCGCGATCGATTTCCATGAAACCCGTGACCTTGCCCATGGCTCGTGTTCGCCCCTATGCCGCGTGCTCTCGCCGCGCCAGCGCGGCTTCAGGAAATGTTCGCGAGGCGCCCAGGAATTCGAGCGCGACAATGCGATGGTCGGAATCGTAGTCGATCAGGAAACCCAGCGGACTTTCCTCAGTTTCGTGCCAAGCCTCTTCGTCGAGATCAAGATCCAACGCGTCAGCCGAAGCATCATATCTGTCCACGACGGCGACGTGATCCGAGTTTCCACGTTTTTTCGGGTTCAGCAATATTAGCTCGACGATTTTTCCGTCTTGCCCGTAACCGATAACGAGGTCGGGATGCGTGCGATCGTCTCGAACGACTGTGCTATCGCCCGAGAAACGCAAGACCGCACGGTCGCTGAATATTTCCTGGTTCATCGCCGTTTTCCCGCGTCGCGGTCCCTAGCGACCGTTATCACAATTCGCTCCCCATCGATGCGGAGTCAGGTGAAGCTCAAGACAGCTTCGCAACTTCCGATCCATTCCCTTATCGCGGGCCGAGATGCAAGATCGAAGCCGCCTTCGTGCGCAAGCCGCGTGTAGGGCAGCAGCGCGATGTCGGCGATGCTGAGCCGGTCGCCGACCAGCCACCGCCGGCCATTCAGCCCGAGCTCCAACCGGTCGAGCGCCCGGTTTCCGCGCTCGACGATGCGCGGCTCGACTTCAGCGGGGGACTTGCCGAGATAGACGCACTGGAAACGGGCCACCGCGACATAGGGCTCGTGGCTGTATTGCTCCCAGAACATCCACTCGTCCGCCTTGGCCTGATCGAACGGATCGTCGGGGATCAGCGCCGAGCCGCGCGCGAGATGGCGCACGATGGCGTTGGATTGCGCCAGCGCCCGGCCGTCGTCGAACACGACGAGCGGGACCTGGCCCGCGGGATTGAGCGCGAGGAATTCCGGGGTGCGGGACTGCGCCTTCATGATGTCGACGTCGGTCCAATCATAGGCGAGCCCGAGGTGGTCGGCGGTGAGCCGCACCTTCTGGCAGTTGCCGGAATTGACGTCGCCGTAGATGCGTAGGGGCATGGGGTAGGTTCTCTTGAGCGCCGCCAGGGACCTCCAGGCGGTCAGACGTTTATAGCGACTCTGCGTTTCCGTTTGAGCCGAGTCGCAGAGATTCTACCAAATCGCCTCGCCACGCACCAAAGGAACCTCTCGACATCTACGTCAATTGCCTGCTAGAGAAAATGTGGAATTTAATGTAACTCTATGCAACGATAGCAATATGTGTAGGTTGTATCAAGGATAAATGCGGTGGGAATAGATTATGGATCCTCGCTATCCCGATTGGCTGGCAGAAGTCATTCCCGACCGCTCCTCCGCGCAGACTAGGCTATCGCATTTGCGCCGCGTCGAAGGCGAATACGGCAATCTCGATGATCTTTACGACAACGACGAACTGCAAGGCTTGATCGATGAGCTGACCTACAGCGGCGAGGACCTGCGTAGCAATCGGCCGAATCCCTCTCGGCTCATCATCGACGGTAACATTCGAAACAACCTCGCAAGCTACAAGTCTGCCGTGCAGAAGTATGCTCGCTTTCGTCAAGACGTCGAACTGGAGGCGGGAAGGGCGAGCCTCGCGACACGTGTACGTAACGAAACCCCCACTGCCGAGCCGACGGATATTGGACCGGACGGCCGTATGTTTTCAATGGAGCGCGATCTGCAAATCGCGCTGAGGCGATCTATCGATCAGCTAGAGCCGGGCCTGGCGATCGCCGACGGCGGCGCCGAGAAGATCGTCCCGTCTGGGCGCCTCGATATCTTTGCAAAGGACGCCGCCGGAAGCTCCGTTATCATTGAACTCAAGGCGGTAAAGGCGCAACGCGACGCCGTTGCGCAGGTTCTCGCCTATATGGGGGATGTGCTTGAAGAGACGGGAGCCCCGGTGCGTGGGCTTCTGGTGGCGCCTGGGTTTGATACGAAGGCGGTCGCTGCGGCCAAAGTCGTGCCTACCCTGACGCTCGTCTCCTATCGTTTTAGTTTCATTTTCGAGAAACTCGCTTAGCGAGGCAATTGATTGAAAGCCTCCGCAGCCGCCAGCCGCCCACGCGATCGGCGGTTCAGCTCCTCGCCGCTACCGCCGCCCGCCAGTTATGCGGGACGACCGGGTGGGCTGAGTGGTCGTGTGCGGGCAGGGCTCCGAATCCGGGAACCCGGATTCGGAGCCCTGCGCGTGGTTGGCTCTCTACCCGGGTTCATATACCCTTCGGCGAAATGCGAGGTGTTCCGTGAAACTCACCGCTGTTCTGACCGCCGCCATCGAAGGCGGCTATTGCGCGCTTAACCCCGAAACGGGAACGGTTTCGCAAGGGGAAACGGTTGAGCAGGCTGTAGGCAATCTTCGCGAAGCGGTTGAACTTTATCTCAAAGAGTTTCCGTTCGCTCAGAAACCAAATGGCGCCGCACCTGTCGTGACCACCTTTGAAGTGGCGGATGCCTGATTGGCCACATCTTTCCGGCGCTGAGATCGTGATGGCGTTGGAGCAACTCGGGTTCGCGCGGCAGCGACAGCGCGGCAGCCACGTTGTGATGCGCAAGGGCTCGCAAGGCTGCGTCGTGCCGCTTCACCGGGAGGTCAAAATCGGCACGCTGTCCGGCCTAGTCCGGCAAGCTGGAGTGGACGCGGAGGACTTCCTCGCTGCGGTCAAACGTTCATAGCGACTGACCCGAGAGATGGTGACAGGCGAACTCGACGAGGCCGGTCGGCCAAAGGATCGGGCGAAGCGAGACAGAAGTGCGACGTCTTCGCGATCCCGATTATCGAACCAAGCGTTAGAGCGCTCGGTTTTGTTCGACAGCGCGGCAGCCACGTTGTGACCTCAAAGGCTCGCAAGGCGTCCGTTGACAATCGATAGCGCAATTTATATTTTGATATCAATGCTTGCATTTGCGCGAGAACGCTATCATGCCCGCGGTCACCATTCGTAACCTCTCCGATGAGACCCATCGCGCCTTGAAACTGCGCGCGGCGCAACACAATCGCAGCACGGAAGCGGAAATCCGCGCGATTCTGGAAACCGCCGTGCGCCCGGAAAGCCGGCTGCGTCTCGGCTCCGCGCTGGCGGAGATGAGCCGGAAAATCGGGCTCACCAACGCCGATGTCGAAGCCCTCGAACAGACCCGCGATACGAAGCCCGCAGCGCCGCTGCGTTTCAAATGATCCTGCTCGACACCAATGTCGTCTCCGAGGCGACGAAGCCCGAACCGTCGCCAGTGGTTCGCGCTTGGCTCGACGCACAGGCGGCGGAGACGCTTTATCTGTCCAGCGTCACGGTCGCCGAATTGATGTTCGGCATTGGCGCGCTTCCCAAAGGTCGGCGCAAGGACAAGCTGACCGCCGCGCTCGACGGCTTGCTGGAACTGTTCGGGACGCGGATCCTGCCATTCGACACCAACGCGGCCCGACACTATGCGGAACGGGCCGTCAGAGCGCGCGTCGCGGGAAAGGGCTTTCCCACGCCCGACGGCTACATCGCCGCGATAGCTTCCGCGCATGCTTTCGCGGTCGCGTCCCGCGACGCGAGCGCCTTCGCGGCCGCCGGCCTCACCGTGATTGACCCGTGGACGGCTATCGTCTGAGCGAAAGCGCGCGCTTTATGTCGCGACCGGCGCATTCCCTGCGCGGCGGCCCTGTAGACGCGGTCGCTGACCGCGTTCGTGGGCCAAGCGCCTAATTCTGCAAGCGTTTTCCCAGTCGATCCTCCGCGGTCAACGACCGCGGCTACAATGCGCCTGGCCGCCTATCCCCTCTGATACCGCGCCGTACGCTCCCGCATCGTCACCAACTCCTCGGCGGCGGTTGGATGTACCGGCATCGTATCGTCGAGATCGGCCTTGGTCGCGCCCATCTTCACGGCAACCGCGAGCGCCTGAATGACCTCTCCGGCCTCCGCACCTAGGATATGCGCGCCGAGAACCCGATCGGTCTCCCCATCAACCACGAGCTTCATGATCGTCCGCTCGGCGCCGCCCGTAATCGTCGCCTTCAGCGGCCGAAAGCTCGTCTTGTAGATATCGACCGTCTCGTAGCTGGCTCTCGCCTGCGCTTCGGTGAGGCCGACCGTCCCGATCTCCGGCGTCGTAAACACCGCGGTCGCCACGGCGTCGTAGTTGACCTCCCGCGTCGCGCCGCCAAACAACCGGTCGGCGAGCCAATGGCCCTCGCGGATCGCGACCGGCGTCAGATTGATCCGATCTGTCACGTCGCCAACGGCGTGGATCGACGGCACGTTGCTGGTGGAGCGCGCATCCACCACGACGGCGCCGATCTCGTTGAGCCGCACGCCGGCGGCTTCGAGCCCCAGGCTCTTCGTGTCGGGCCTGCGGCCCGTGGCGACGAGAACCTGGTCCACGTCGATGACCTCGCCGCCCGCCAGGCTAACCCGCCTTACGGCCCCCACGCGCTCTATGCTGTGCGGCAGCCGCTCGAAGCGAAAGTTCACGCCGACGCGGGCCATTTCGTCGCGCAAGCCCGCGCGAATATCGTCGTCGAAGCCGCGCAAGATATTGTCGGCGCGCATGACTTGGTGAACCTCCGCGCCGAGGCGGCGGAACAGACACGCGAACTCGACCGCGATGTAGCCGCCGCCCACCACCAGCAGACGCCGCGGGAACTCGGGAAGATCGAAAATCTCGTTCGAGGTGATCGTATGTTCAAGACCATCCACGGCGGGCGCCAACTCCGGCCGGGCGCCCGTGGCGATTAGGATATGCTTCGCGCTTACGACCCGGTCGCCGCCGAGCGAGACGTGATGCGGTCCGACGACGGTAGCGTGCTCGCGAAGGATTTCGACCTTGGCGCGATCGAGATTGGCGGCATAGATGCCGGAGAGGCGAGTGATCTCCTTCTCCTTGGCGGCAACCAGCTTCGGCCAATCAAAGGAGATTTCGCCGACCGACCAACCGAAGGCGGCCGCATCGGCGAAGGCGTCGGCGAAGCGGCTCGCATTGACCAGGATCTTCTTCGGCACGCAGCCGCGAATGACGCAGGTGCCGCCTATCCGGAAGAACTCGGCGATCGCGACTTTCGCGCCGTGGCCTGCGGCGATGCGCGCCGCGCGGGTTCCGCCGGAGCCAGCGCCGATGACGAACAAATCATAGTCGTGAGACATCGTCGCGGCCTGATCAGATCAGAACTGAAAGCCCTTCTTCTTCATTTCCTCGCGGACGCGGTCGACCATGATCTTGGTCAGCTTCTCGCGCCACACGCCGCCGGACACGCCGAGCTCGGTGAGCACGGCCGCCTGCGCCTGGGTGTATTTGAGGCCAGCCGGGCTCTGGAAAAAAGTCATCGTTTGTTGCAGCTCGGGTTCGCTGAGCTGGCTCGCCAACGTATGCGCAGTGTCCTCGAAAACGCCGTCCTCACCCTGATTGAACTCGGGGAGCAGCGCGACCAGCGTCTCATGCAGCGGCTTGCCCATCTCCGGGTGGATCTTGATCATCTGCGACTGCAGCTGAGTGAGCATCGCCGGGACGATCTGGTCGATCGAGGCCTTCAGGCCGACCGAAACGAGGATCTTCTTGGCGAGATCCAGCTGCGTCGGCGAAACCACGACGGAAGTCGCGGTCGCGGCCGGCGTGGGCTGCGTGTCCGCGGCGATCGCCCCGCCCGCTGTCAGGAGGCAGGCCAACAGCGCTGTTGCGGCGACGGCCGTGCGAGGAAACAACGCTATCATGACAAACCTCCTGGGGATGCAGCGCTCAGCGGCGCTGCAGGGTTTCGACGCCGGCCGGCCCCGCGACGAGCGCGATCGAGGCAAGACCCAAAAACAAACCGTGCTCGACGACGCCGGGAATCTCCGCCAGTCGCGCGGCCAGCCGCTCCGGATCGGGCAGGGCGCCGAAGGCGCAGTCGAGGATGTAGTGGCCGCCATCGGTGACGAACAGCTTTCCGTCGCGCTGCCTCGGCGTGACGGTCCCGACAAGACCGAGCGCGGCGCAGGCGCGTTCGAGCCGCAATCGCGTCGAACCAAAACCGAACGGGACCAACTCTACGGGAAGCGGGAACTTGCCAAGCCGCTCGACCTTTTTCGAGGCGTCGACGATCACCAGCATACGCTTAGAGGAGGCCGCGACGATCTTTTCCCGCAGCAAGCGCGCCGCCGCCGCCTTTGATGAGCCGCAGCTCGCTATCGATCTCGTCGGCGCCGTCGATGACCAGATCGAGCTCGGGCGTGTCTTCGAGCGTCGCCAGGGGGATGCCGAGAGACTGGGCCTGCGCGTGCGTCGCCTCCGAGGTCGGCACGCCGACTATGGAAAGACCCTTGCTGACCTCGTGGCCGAGGAGATCGACGAAGAAGCGAGCGGTCGAGCCGGTGCCAAGCCCGAGCTTCATACCCGACTTGACGTAGGCGAGTGCCGCTGTCGCCGCGCTTTGTTTGCCGTCGTCCGCGTTCATGATCGCCCGTGATTTTCGAAAGCGGCCTAACGGGTCGGGGCGGGAAACGCAAATCCAAGCGCCCCCTGGGACCGCGGACGTCCCGTCCGCTCTTCAGGGCAAGCCTGACGCCTCCCCGGTCACGGCCCGCGGTTTCGTCCCAAAGAGCGCGCGGAACCCGCGCGTCCGAGGGGGCGTCCGCTAACCCCCGAGCGCGAGACGGCAATCGTGGTCCTGCAAATCCTCCGCGTGGCCGCCCCCTTCCAGCCCTGCGGGATCGGCAAGCAGGACAAAACCGGGTTTGCCCTGGAAATCGATCGGGACGGCGGCGAGGCTCCAATGCCCCATTTCGGCGCTCGCGCCCGGCATTTCCGCCGCGAGCAGCCGGAACGGCGACACCGCTTCGAGATCGGCGGAATCGACTTTCCGCGCCCAGTATTTGCGCCCGCGCAAATCGACCGTCATCGGCCGCCACTGCCCGTCGAAATGCGGCGCGTAGTCCGCCAGCGCCTTCGCGACCTCGGGCTCCAAGCAGTCGACATGCAGGTGAAGCTGATCCTGGCTGCGCGCGAATTGCGAATTGATGGCGACGCCGATCGTTTCGCGCGCCGGCGCTGTCTTCAGATAGCGCGCCATGTCGGCGCGAGCGCGCCAGGCGGCGGCAAAATAGTTCGGCGCGTCGTCGGCGAGGACGAGCGGATCTTCGATGCCCGTCACCCGCGCGGTCGGAATGAGCAGCAGTTGCGCAACGCCGCGCAGGTCTTTGAGTACCGCGTCCCCTTTGGCCTCGCCGCCGGCAAGCTCGATTTCGTCGCAAGGTTTCGGCGGCGTTTGCCCGGCCTCGGCGTGGGGCCAGCATTGTTCGTGCACGATCTTCCAGAGCACGAGGCGATCGGCGAAAGCGGGGGCGACGGCGGCCGCGATAGCGACAAACACCAGCAATGCGAGCCCAGCGGCTAGAGCCGCCTTTCGACCGGAGATCGCTCGACTACCCTTCCGCGGCTGCTCTGAAACCACATCAACCTCGTGAGCGAGAATGGCGCCGCGCCCTGTGGCCGCGGTCGCCGACCGCGGCGGCGCCGTGATCGAATATTTGCCGGATAAAGACGCTCACACGACGACCGCGGTCAACGACCCATAGGCGCTAACTTATAGATTACCGATTTATTTCAAAGATATGATGTCATCCCCGCGAAAGCGGGGATCCAGAGCTGCCGCACGTCGTGTGGCCAACACGTTGAAGCGCACGTCGTGTGGCCCCTGGGTCCCCGCTTTCGCGGGGACGACATGCTGGCAAGTTATTCAATATTATCGGAAATTGCCCTAGGTTAGCGCCTATGGGTCAACGACCGCGGCTACATCTGGCGCCTTTCGCCTTGCCCGCACGTCCTACGAATGGATCGACCGTTTCGCCACCGCCATCGCCGCCTCCTTGACCGCCTCCGACATCGTCGGATGGGCATGGCACGTCCGGGCGAGGTCTTCCGCCGAGCCACCGAACTCCATCAGCACGGCCGCCTCATGGATCATTTCGCCGGCGCCGAAGCCGACGATATGCACGCCCAGCACGCGGTCGGTGCGCGCGTCGGCCAGAATTTTCACGAAACCATCCGTGTGCCGCATCGCCCGTGCGCGCCCGTTGGCGAGGAACGGGAATTTGCCGACATTGTAGGCGACGCCGGCGGCTTTCAAATCCTCCTCGGACTTGCCGACGACCGCGACCTCCGGGCTCGTATAAACCACGCCGGGGATGACGTCGTAATTGACGTGCCCTGCTTGGCCGGCGAGGATTTCCGCCAGGGCCACGCCCTCGTCCTCGGCCTTGTGCGCCAGCATCGGCCCGCGCACGACGTCGCCAATCGCGTACACGCCCTTAACATTGGTCGCGAAATGCGCGTCGATCACCACTTGGCCGCGCTCGGTGACGACGCCCGCCGCCTCCAGCCCGAGCTTTTCCGTGTACGGCCGTCGGCCGATCGCGACCAGCACGACATCGGCCTCCAGCGTGGTCGCCGCCCCACCCGCCGCGGGCTCGACGCTGACCGTTGCGCCGGCGCCGGTCGCTTCGACCTTCGCGACCTTATGGCCGAGGTGGAACTTGAATCCCTGCCTTTCGAGCAGACGCTGAAACTGCTTGGCAACCTCCAAATCCATGCCAGGCAGGATGCGATCGAGAAACTCGACGACTGTGACTTCAGCGCCGAGCCTGCGCCAGACCGAGCCGAGTTCGAGCCCAATGACCCCGGCGCCGACGACGAGCAGCTTCTTGGGAACGTCGGCGAGCGCGATCGCGCCGGTCGAGGAAACAATCACCTTCTCGTCGATCTCGACGCCGGGCAGGCGCGCGACGTCGGACCCGGTGGCGATGACGATATGTTTGGTCTCGTGCGTGGCCTCGGCGCCGTCGGCGGCCTTTACCGCCACTTTGCCCGGCCCCGAGGATGCGGCCCTCGCCCTTCAGCCAATCGATCTTGTTCTTCTTGAACAGGAACGCGACGCCATTGACGTTCGCGGCGACCGTCTCGTCCTTGTGCTTCATCATGCGAACCAGGTCGAGCTTCGGCGGATCGACATTCACGCCGAGCGCCGCCATTCCGTGGCCGGCTTCGTCGAACATCTCGGAAGCATAGAGCAGCGCCTTCGACGGGATGCAGCCGATGTTGAGGCACGTGCCGCCGAGCGCCTCGCGCATTTCGACGACCGCGACTTTCATCCCGAGTTGCGCGGCGCGAATCGCGCACACATAGCCGCCAGGGCCGGCGCCGATGACGATGACGTCGTAGGACATGAGGGGTCTTTCAATAAGAAGCGTTGAACGAGGACGGTACGTGACTGTCTCAATCGGGCCAGAAGTTGGGGCTCACGATCTGCTGGAAGCTCCAGGGCGACGCCGACGGAATAGCGTTCTCACCAAGTCCTGTCTCGGCGCCGGCGATGAGCCGAGCTTCTTTAAAGGCGCGGCCGATCGCGACGGGCGTGAAGATCGCCAGGCTCGAGCTTTCCTCCAGGAGACGCTCGAGTTCAGCCTTCCCAGTTTTACGCCAACCGCTGCGCTTCCGCAGCGTCCACCCGGCAGTAAATTCCAGATCAGCAAATCCTTGAGCAACTTAGATAGAAGACGAATATACTCGCGCTTCTCCGTACGCGCGAGGCTCTCGATCTCCTCGGCTATGTTCGCGATGTCGGCCTCGTGGAGAAGCCCGTCGCGCAGCAGCGCGGCCTGCTCGTTGGCCCAGCCGTAGAAGTCGGCCTCATAGGAGATCTTGTTCATCGACGACCCTCCTTCCCGGGTCGAGGCGCGCGGGGCTCAAAACGTCAGCCGAACCCACATCATGATGAGCCCGACCAGCGAAATCAGCCAAGCGAGCGTGCGAACGTACGGCGCGCCGGTCAGATAGAGCGGGATATAGACTGCGCGCGCCAAAATCCAAAGGGTTGCGCCGTATCCGCCGCCGTGGCTCGTGGCGATGAGACCCAAGTCGAGGGCGGCGAAGACGACGAAATTCTCGACATAATTGGCGAGCGCGCGTGTGGCGCGACCGAAATAGACGTTCTTGGTGTCGAGCTGTGCGTCGCGCGCGGTCGCCAGATACCCCGGCGGAAACGCCGCATTGCCAATGCCGCCCTGCACGAGGACGTGCACCAGCCAAAGCACGGCGCCGATTTCCAGACAGACGATTTCGCTCATGACGACCTCCCCCTCGGTCTAATCTAACTCAGCAAGGCGAGGCTAAACGCCCGTGCAAGCGATATGGCAAGGCGATCTTGAGAACCGACCCTAAATCCACACCCGGATGTTCCGCTCTGCGTGCCTTCACGCGCCGCACTTGCTAGGGTCGCCGGACTCTTTCGCGGAGGTCGGCAAGAAACCCCAGATGAACAAACCCGTCGAGCCCCCCGCTGAGCCCCCGCGCCTGACTCCGATGATGGCGCAATATCTGGAGATCAAGACCGCCAATCCGGATTGCCTGCTGTTCTATCGGATGGGCGATTTCTACGAGCTGTTCTTCGAGGACGCGGAGATCGCCAGCCGCGCGCTCGGCATCGTGCTGACCAAGCGCGGCAAGCACCTCGGCGAGGACATTCCCATGTGCGGCGTGCCGGTCGAGCGCGCCGACGATTATCTGCAGCGCCTCATCGCGACTCGGCCATCGCGTCGCGGTCTGCGAGCAGCTGGAGGATCCCGCGGAGGCGAAGAAGCGCGGCCCGAAATCCGTCGTTCGCCGCGACGTCGTGCGGCTCGTCACGCCCGGCACGATCACCGAGGAGCGGCTGCTGGAGCCGGCCCGCGCCAATGCGCTGTTGGCGATCCAGCGCGTAAAGGCGGAGGGTCGCGCGCTTGTACGGCCTGGCGAGCGTCGACATCTCCACCGGCGCGGTAGATCTCGGCGAGACCGAGGAGGCGGGCCTCGCGCCGGAAATCGCGCGCGCTGGAGCCGCGCGAGATCATCGCCCCACAATCGCTGTTCGACGATCCCAGCTTTTCCAAGTTGCTCGCGGAGACGAAGATCGCCACGACGCCGCTCGGGCGCGAAGGCGATCCGGCGGCCGCGGAGCGCCGGGTCTGCGAGTTCTACGGCGTCGCGACGCTCGACGGCTTTGGGCCGCTCTCGCGCGCGGAGATCGCCGCCGCGGCGCTGGCGCTGGCCTATATCGAACGCACCCAGATGAGCCAGCGCCCGGAGCTGGCGGCGCCGACGCGACGGGCCCGCGCGGCGCATATGGAGATCGACGCGCGCCACCCGCGCCAATCTCGAACTGACTCGCACGCTGGCCGGCGAACGCCCAGGCTCGCTGCTGGCGACGATCGACTTCACCAAGACCTCCGGCGGCGCGCGGGCGCTCGCCGAGCGGCTGGCGAGCCCGCTGACAGACCCCGCCGCGATCAAAGCGCGGCTCGACGCGGTTGGCTTTTTCGTCGAAACGCCGCCGCTGCGGGCGAGCCTGCGCGGCGTCATCGCAGCGGCGCCGGATTTCCTGCGCGCGCTGGCGCGTCTGGCGGTCGAGCGCGGCGGCCCGCGCGATCTCGCCGCGCTGCGCGACGGCTGGCTGGCGGGCGCTCACGTCGCGGCGCTGCTAGAGCAGGCAGCGGAAGCCCCCGCCGAGGTGACGCGCGCCTATGCGGCGATCGCGCAGGCGCGGGGGCCGCTCGGCCAAGATATCGAGGCGGCGCTTTCTGAAGACTTGCCGCTCGACCGGCGCGACGGCGGATTTGTAAGGTCAGGCTTCAGCCCTGAGCTTGATGAAGCGCGCGCGCTGCGCGACGAGAGCCGGCGCGTCATCGCCGAGCTGCAAGCGCAGTATTGCGAAGCCGCCGGAACCCGTCAGCTCAAGATCAAACACAACCATTTCCTCGGCTATTTCATCGAAACGCCGCAGGCCGTCGGCGAAACGCTGCTGAAGCCCCCGCACGTCGCACACCTTCATCCATCGCCAGACCATGCAGGGGGCGATGCGCTTCACCACCAACGCGCTGATCGACCTCGAAAGCCGCATCGCCACGGCCGGCGACCGAACCGTGAAACTCGAACTGGAAATCTTCGAGCGGCTGCGGCGCGATGCGCTCGCGGCGTCCGATGTGCTGCGCGGGTTGGGCGGCGCGCTCGCCGAACTCGATGTCGCAGCCGCGCTGGCGGAGCTCGCGGTCAAGCGCGAGTGGACGCGGCCCGAAGTCGACGTCGGGTTGGGTTTTTGCATCGAAGGCGGCCGCCATCCCGTGGTCGAGGCGGCGCTTGGCGCGCGCGGCGAGCCGTTTGTCGCCAATGATTGCGAACTTTCCGGCGAGACGGGGGAGGGCGGGCGCATTGCGCTGGTCACCGGTCCCAACATGGCGGGCAAATCGACGTACCTCAGGCAGAACGCGCTGATCGCGGCGCTGGCGCAGATGGGTTCGTTCGTGCCGGCCCGGCGGGCGCGGATCGGCATCGTCGACCGGCTGTTCTCACGCGTCGGCGCGGCCGACGATCTCGCTCGCGGCCGCTCGACTTTCATGGTGGAGATGGTCGAGACCGCGGCGATCCTCAATCGGGCGACCGAGCGCTCGCTGGTCATTCTCGACGAGATCGGGCGCGGCACCGCGACCTACGACGGCCTGTCGATCGCGCAGGCCTCGGTTGAGCGGCTCAACGACGTCAATCGCTGCCGCACACTGTTCGCCACGCATTTCCATGAGCTCACAAAGCTCGCCGACACCATGCCGCGGCTCTACAATCTGACGATGAAGGTGCGCGAGCATCGCGGCCAGCTGGTGTTCCTGCACGAAGTCGCGCCGGGCGCGGCGGATCGCTCCTACGGCATCCACGTCGCCCGGCTCGCCGGGCTTGCCGCCGTCGGTGGTCAAGCGCGCCCGCGCGCTGCTCGCGGAACTGGAGGGCGCGGGGATGGCGACAGCGTTGCCGTTGTTCTCGCACGTGGACGAGGCGCCTGAGGCGACGCGCGATTTCCTGCGCGAGATGCTCGCCAATCTCGATCCCGACGCCTTGTCGCCGCGCGAAGCGCAGGCGATGCTGTATGAACTAAAGCGCTTGGCGGCGGATAGTTGAGCCGCGATGTAGCCGCGGTCGTTGACCGCGGGCCTTCGGCGATCGGATCTTTGCCTGATAGAGACGCTCACACGACGACCGCGGTCAACGACCGCGGCTACATCCCGCGCCTGGCTCGGTATTCGTCAGCGCCGACTTCGCGCTATTATCGCCCCCGCGAAAGCGGATCCAGGGGCCGCCGCGCGTCCTTTGCCGCTGAGGCTTGCGTGCGTCGTGCAGCTTCCGCGTTCGCGGAAATGACAATTGGTTGATTGGAACAGACTCGATGGACTGGAAAATCCTGCTGGCTAGCGGCGTCGCCGCCTATCTCTACGTGATCTCGCCCGGGCCCGCGTTCCTCGCGCTGTTCACGCTCGCCGCCTCGAAGGGCCGAAAGCCCGGCGCCAAATTCATCTGCGGCCATCTCGTTGGCGACATCACCTGGGGCGCGTTGGCGGTGGCGGCGATCGTCGGCGCCAATCAGCTCGGCCCCACTTTGTTTGAAATCCTGGGCTTCGCTTGCGGCTGTTATCTGATCTATCTCGGCTGGCGCGCGGTGACGACCAAGAAAGACGCCCCGCCGCGCACGATCGGCGCCGAGCGCCCATTGCTGACAGGCCTCGCCTTCGGGCTGACCAATCCAAAAGCCTATCCGGTGGCGCTGGCGATCTTTTCAGCGATCGTCGCGCCTTATGTCGATCGCCTGAGCCTCAACGATGCGCCGCGGCTGATGGGCGCGGCGTTCCTCGGCTTCCTCGCCGCCGACGCGACGCTGATCTTCGCCGCCGGCCTCGGCCCGGTGCGCCGGTTCTTCCTCGCGCACGGGCTGATCGTGACCCGCGTGGTCGGCGTAATGTTCATCGCTTTCGGCGCGCGCTCGATTGCGGACGCAGCGGGAGGCGCGATGCGGCGAGGGTGAGTTTCACGCTCCGCCGGTTATCATATGCGCCCAATCCCCGATGACTTTGGGCGAGGGCCCGAGGACCAGAAACTGCTTGCCGTCGCGTCCCCAGGTCGCCAGCGTATACTCGCCGCGTTTTTCCTGATGCAACGGGGTCGGCCCTGAGGAATTGGCGATTATGCAAAACAGATAGGGTGTTCCCGCAGCGTCCGCGAAGGCGAATTCGCCGAGCGCCGAGCCGTCGTATGTCAGAACAAACGCCGTCTTGAAGGAGAGGCCAGGCAGGTTGATCTTCTCCGGCGTCAGTTGGACCCCGAGCCGCCCGCCAACCGCCGTGACCAGCGTCGTTTCCAGCGCCGCGTCGGGTTTCAGCCCCGCGAACGTTTCCGGCGTATAGAGCCGCATGTAGTCGACGACCGCACTGGTCCAGTCTTCCTTTTCGCCGCCGATGTTCATGGTCACCAACGCGGCAAGCGCGGCGCCGACCAGCGCCGCGATCACAAACCCCGCCGCCAGCCGCGCGCGCGAAAACCGCCGCGACGCCGGCGCGGGCGTCGCGGGCAGCGTGGCGCGCAAGCGCATCGTCGGAGCGCCTGCGAGCATGCCCGCAAAAACCGCGTCCAGCGAACCGCGCACGCCCGCGAGCGCATCGAAACGCGCTTGCAGGCTGGGGTCCGCCGCGAGCCGGCGAAACAGATCCGCCCGTTCGGACTCCGCTAGGTGTCCGTCGAGCAGCGCCGTCAGTTCGGTGTCGACCGCTTCGCTCATCTTCTACGCTCGCGAGTCTTTGGCCAACGCGGCCCGAACCGAGGCCAGGCGGCTCATCACGGTGCCGATGGGAATGCCCAACATGGCCGACGCTTCCGCATAACTATAACCCTCCGCGTAGACGAGAAGCGCGGTTTCACGCTGCGCCGTCGGCAAACCACCGAGTTTCTTCAACACTTGGGCGGTCAGAATATTCGTTTCTATCGCCTCCACGCCGTCAAAAGTCAGCGCGGTCTCCGCGTCAACCTGTCCCTCGCCTAAACGGACGCGATCGCTGCGGATCTGATTCAGCCAAATCGACCGCAGGATCGAGAACAGCCAGCGGTCGAGTCGCGTTCCCGGGATGAATTGATCGGACCGCTCGATGGCCCTAAGACATGTAGCCTGCGCGAGGTCTTCCGCGTCATGCGAGCTGCGCGTTAGCATGAATGCGTAGCGCCAGAGCCTGGGCAGGCACGATTCCAGCCCATCTCGCACCTCTATCCGCCGATCCGCATCCATGCGAGAAACATAAACACAGAAGCGCGAGGCCGCGAAGACAGCGTCGAATAAATTTCTCGTTCCGAGTGTTTCCCCTCCGCGCTCACCGCAACAACGGAGCACGACTATGATCGCTTCACTCTCCAAAATGACGAATTCAAAGCCGCGCCTGGCTGCCGTTGCGGGCGCCTTCGCCCTCGCCATGACGCTAACATCCGCCCTTGCTGCGGGTGGCGGCGGAGGAGGTGGTGGGGGCGGTGGCGGCGGTGGCGGAGGGGGGGGCGGAGGAGGCGGCGGCGGAGCCGGCGCGACAGGCAATAGCGCCGCAGGCGCCAACGGCGCCAACGGCGCCAACGGCACCAACAGCAGCGCCACGCACAGCGGCCACAAGGGCCACAAGGGCACCAACAGCAGCAGCGCCGAATCAGGCAATAGCGTGGTCGAGGACTTCACCACCTGCGCCCCCGGCCAGATTTGGGACACGGAGAATACCGTTTGTCTGAGGCGCTCAGCGTCTGTGTTGCCGGACAGCCAGATGACCGAATACGCCTTCGCCCTTGCAAAGGTCGACCGCTATCAGGAAGCGCTCGACGTGCTCGATCTGCTCGACAACCCGAACACGCCGCGCGCGCTGAACTACCGCGGCTACGCGACCCGCAAGCTCGGCCGGATCGACGAGGGCATCGGCTATTATCTGCAGTCGATCGCGCTCGATGCCAATTACCCGCAAGTGCGCGAGTATCTCGGCGAGGCCTACGTGCTGCAGGGCAAATTCGATCTCGCCAAATCGGAGTTGGACACGATTGGCAAACTCTGCGGCATGTCGGATTGCGAGTACTATCAGCGCCTGACCAAAGCGTTGACTGAGGCGCACGCGCTGTAAGATCGCGGTCAACACGTCATCTCGTGATGGCCGGGCTTGTCCCGGCCATCCACGTAGGGACGCGTAGCGCAGGTCCAAGACTGCGGCGCGAAGTTCTGACAACGGCGCGCCTGGGAACGGTGGGAATGCCCGGCAGAAGGCCGGGCATGACGCGAGTTGAGTTGCGCGTAATTCAATCATTGGAGCTCTAAAATGGCGCACGCAGAAACCTCGCGGAGCGCGGCTGCTGGCTTCGATTGGGAGCTCGGATTTGTCAGCCGCTTCACAGGCCCGGTGCTTTTGCTGGCCCGCGTCATGCTCTCCTACATCTTCATTCTCGAAGGTTTTGGGAAGATCATGGGTTATGCCGACGTCGCCGGCTATATGGAGCAGCACGGCGTTCCCACGGCGCTGCTGCCGCTGGTGATTCTTACCGAGCTGGGCGGCGGACTGTTGTTGCTGTTCGGGCTGATGACCCGATGGGCGGCGATCGCGCTCGCCGGGTTTTGTTTGTTGACCGGCTTGTTCTTCCATCTCGGCGCCGACCAGGCGATTCAGTTGCAGAAGAACATCGCCATGGCGGGCGGCTTTCTCGCGCTGGCGACGATTGGCGCGGGGCCGTGGTCGATCGACGGCTGGCGCGCGCGCGGCCGCTGATGGCCAAACAACTTATCGCCGCCCTCGCGCTGCTCGCCGCCCTCGTTGCGACGCCGAGCGCGGCGCAGCCTGTTGCCTCGCCGGATCGCCCGGACGACGCGTCAAGCGATGGCGATACCTTCGCGGCTATGGGCGATTTCGCTTGGCGTTCGTTCATCGCCCTCAACTGGCCGTCCGCCGCGGGTGAACGCGGCTCGCCGGATCGCGCCAAGACCCTAGGCGACGCAGGCTCGCGCGTTTGGGAAACCTTCAAGTCCGCCGCGGAAACATTTCCTTTCGATGAGAACAGTCAACGCGTGGCGCCGACGGCGTGGGCCAGCTACGGCGGTCCCAATCCCTGCGGCGACGCAAGTCAGAGAACCATCGCCGCGTTCAAACCGTTCGCGGAATTCAACCAACCGAGTTTTGAACTCCACTCTCCGGCCAATCCCCTGGTGGCCGAGAATGGCGAATACGTGCGCTACGAAGTTCGCTTCAACGAGGCGGAGTTTTCAACTTTCGTGTCCAACGGATGGAGCGAAGGGCGCGGCCTGCCCGATGCCGAGCATCCCGCGCATTTCCCGGTTGGATCGGTCGAGGTCAAGGCGGCATGGCGGCCTTTGAACGCCTCCGATTCGCCCGCTGTCCGCGCCCGCTATCTGGTCACGCGTGCGGCAATAGTCGATGTCGCGAAAAGCTTGGCTGAGGGCCATATCGCCTGCTCGACACGCGATGTGGCGCTGGTCGGCATGCACATCGTCATCAAGACGAAGAGCAGAGCGCAATGGATTTGGAGCACGTTCGAGCACGTCGACAACGTGCCCCCGGCGGGCGAAGGCGAAGCGCGCGAGCCGGACGCGAAAGACGCGGGCGCGCCCTACGGGTTCTTCAGGGCGTCGCGCGCGGCGAAACTCTGGCCGCCGTTTGGCGCTGACGATACGCTGCCGGTTGATTGGAGCCATCCACCGAAGCTTGCGCCGGTTGCCATGCAGGTGATTCGCCGGCATCCGATCGACGCCGCTTTCATGACGACCAACCGGGCTTACTGGTCGCTCCGCGGCGTCAAGGGAACGGCGTTTGAGCACTACATGCTGGTGGCCTCACAATGGCCAACCAGCGCCGATACGCCGAGCCCGCAAAATGACGGCGCGTATTTTCCAGGCTCGGCGGATGCGAGCCGCGTGGTCGGCGAGTCCTATCGTGCGACCGCGGCAGTGCAGGAAAATTTGATCAACACGACCATGGAAACTTATCTGCAGGAGGCGCCATCGAGCTGCATGGCCTGCCACCAGACACTGTCCAACGCGCGCGGCAATGATTTTGTTGGACTGCTCGCCGGGGTGAAATAGCGGTCGTCGGCCATGCACACATCTGGCGGACGCGGGTGAACACAACGGCTGCGGACTCCCTCTCCCCGCGTGTCGCACGACGCAGCGCGCCGCATCAACCAAGCAGCGGGGAGAGGGTTGGGGTGAGGGGTGAGCCGCTTGGACGCACGCTTCCAACCACAGCGCACGCGTAAAACTAGAAGGACTGAGGCAAACGCTCGCTTATTTTGCGCAAGCAAATTTGGCCGGGCGTGAAAAGCGCGCGTCCAAGCGGCTCGCCCCTCACCCAAACCTCTCCCCGCTGCTTACCTGATGCGGAGCGCTACGTCGTGGGGACGCGGGGAGAGGGGTCCCCAGCCGTTGTGCTAGCAGTGCCGAGGCCAGATGTATGCATCCCCTAGATCTGGAGATCGCGGCTACAGGCCGCTTCCATTTGATTGCTCTAATGCCTGAGGGCATTCACGTCAGCGCCACATCCCCTGTTTCAATCAGCGACTTCAAATTCGCCAATATCCGCGGCCAACCTCCAGAAACCGCCTCGATGAGTTTCGACCCCGGCTGTTCGATCTCATGCAGGACAGTCAGTTTGGTTGCGCCGGAGTACGGCTCCAGCGTGATCGTGCAGCGCGCCGGCCCCTCCGCGGTCAGCTCGGGGCGCGACTGGTGCGTCCATCGCAACACGAGCCTGCTCGGCGCCTCGAACTCCAGGATTTCGCCGGAGTCGAATAGCTTGCCTTCTGGGTTGACCAGCCGCCAAGCCGCGCCGGCGCGCCACTCGCTCTTGATTGACATGCCGAACCAATAACGCGGCATGAAGTCGGTGTCTGTCAGGGCGGTCCAGACGCGCTGTGGCTCGGCGCGAATGTAGGTGACATAGACGAAGGTGGAGCGGGCGTCGGTCATCGGTCGTCTCCTTCGAGGTTGCGTTTGAGTTCGGCGAGCGCGTCGAGTTGCGGCTGCTCGAAGCGGGCGATCCAGCGCTCGCCAATCGCGTGAATCGGCACGGGATTGAGAAAGTGCAGCTTCTCCCGTCCCCGCCGCAGCGTCGCGACGAGATTTGCGGCCTCCAGGACGCCAAGATGTTTCGAGACCGCCTGTCTCGTCATTTCGAGCCCCTCGCAGAGTTCGCTGAGCGTCTGTCCGTCGCGCGCGCGCAGCCGGTCGAGCAGAAGCCTGCGGCTACCGTCGGCGAGCGCGCGAAACACGGCGTCGTCGTCCATGGGTCATAATAGGCAACCAAATGGTTGCATGTCAAGTGCGCTCCTGGGACCGCGCGCGTCTCGCCCCCTCTCTCCGCGATAGTGACACCAGATGCCGGTTATGTTGTTGAAAAAGGCCCGACCGACCCTGTCCCAGGGGCGGTTGCGGGCGGGACGCCCGCGGTCCCAGGGGGTCACGTCCCGCGTGGTTTTGCCCGCGCCGTGGGAGCGGCTTCCGCCGGGTTTTCCGGCCAGAAGTGTCGAGGATAGCGGCCGCGCAAATCCGCGCGTACATCGGCCCAGGAGCCGCGCCAGAACCCCGGCAAGTCGCGGGTGATCTGGATCGGACGATGCGCCGGCGAGAGCAGGTTCAGCGTCAGCGGCGCCCGGCCGCCGGCCAGCGACGGATGCTCGGCGAGACCAAACAATTCCTGCACGCGCAGCGAAATCGCGGGACCGCCTTCGGCCTCATAGTCGATCGGCGCGGCGTTTCCTGTAGGGGCCAAAAAATGCGTCGGCGCCTCGCGGTCGAGCCGTTGCTGAAGCGCATAGTCGATCGGCGCCTTCAGCGCCGCGGCGAGATCGTCCGCCCCGATCTCGGCGAGCGCGGTCTTGCCGAGCAGATAAGGCGCGAGCCAATCCGGCGAGGCCCTGAGCGCCGCGTCCGAAAGATCGGGCCAAGCCTCGGGCTCGGCGCGGCGCAGGAACATCACGCGGTCGCGCCATTGTTGGATCGGCTTCGTCCAAGGCAGACGCTCGACGCCGAGAGCCAGCACGCCCTCAGCCAGGGTCCGCGCCGCCGCCTCGTCACGCGGCGCCGGCAGCGTTTGCTCGGAGAGCGTCAGCGCGCCGAAGCGGCGACGCCGGCGCGCACGCAGCGTGGCCGTGCGCGGATCGAAGGCAACTTCTTCGGCCGTTTCGAGGCTCGCGCCGGCGAGCCGTTCGACGTCTTCGCCCGTCAGCGGCGCGGCGAGGAGGATGCGCGCCGCGCCAGCGCGGCCCGCGATTTCGCCGATTGACAGAAACCCCTCGCTGGCCAGCGCGTCATGCGGCTCGACGGCCGCGGCGCGGCCGTTCGCCATCAGGAACTCGCCACGCTTGCCGCGCGCCATCGCGATGCGTTCGGGGAACGCGAGGGCGAGGCGGACGCCAACGGTGCCCGTGGGGATCTCCCTCCCCCCTTGTGGGGGAGGGCCGGGGTGGGGGGTAGCCGAGATCGTCGGCGTCGGACGGCCAAGCGGCGCCGCCGCCCCTCCCTTCCCCTCCCCCAAAAGGGGGTAGGGAAGCGGCTGGCCGTCGAGAAAACCTTTCGCCGCCTCCGCTGCCCGCCTCGCTAGTGTCTTCGCCAGTCGGCGCGCGTCTTCCGCCCGGCCGGAGCGGTCGCGGCGGAAGGCGGCGAGGCGCGCCTCCAGATCAACCGCGTTGCCGCCGAGGCCCGGCTCGCTCAGCAGCGTTGCGATCTCCGCCGCCTCCGCGGCTTCGCCCTCGCGCGCAGCATCAATCAGCATGCGAGCGAGCCGCGGCGACAGAGCCAGCCGCGCAATGGCGCGGCCCTCGTCGGTGATGCGGCCATCCGCATCGAGCGCCCCGAGGCGCTTCAGCAGCGCGCGCGCTTCCGCGAGCGCTGGCCGCGGCGGCGGGTCAAGGAAGCGCAACGCCGCTGGATCGCCAACGCCCCACAGCGCCAGATCGAGCGCGAAGCCCGAGAGATCCGCGGCGAGAATTTCCGGCTCGGCAAACGGCGCGAGCCCGCCGTTGGCGGCCTCTTCCCACAGCCGATAGCCAACGCCGGGTTCGATGCGGCCGGCGCGCCCGCGCCGCTGGTCGGCGTTGGCGCGCGACACGCGAATAGTCACCAGCCGGGTCAGCCCGAGGTCCGGCTCGAAGCGCGGCGCGCGCATCAGGCCGGAGTCGATGACAACCCGCACGCCTTCGATCGTCAGCGACGTCTCCGCGATCGAGGTCGCCAGCACGATCTTGCGCCGGCCCGGCGCCGCGGGCGCAACCGCGCGATCCTGCGCGCGCGCGTCGAGCGCGCCATAGAGCGGGGCGATGTCGACATCGGCCGAGCGCACGCGCTCGCCGAGTGCGGCGGCGACGCGGAGGATCTCGCCCTGGCCGGGCAGGAAGACCAGGATCGAGCCGCGCTCCTCGCCCAACGCGGCAAGAACCGTCTTGACGACCTGATCCTCTATGCGCAGCGACGGGTCGCGCCCGACATACCGGGTCTCCACGGGAAAGGCGCGGCCGGCGCTTTCGATCATGGCGGCGCCCTGCATGAGCGCCGCGACCCGCGCGCCGTCGAGCGTCGCCGACATCACCACGATCCGCAGATCCTCGCGGAAAGCCTCCTGCGCATCGAGCGCCAGCGCGAGCCCGAGGTCGGCGTCGAGCGAGCGCTCGTGGAATTCATCAAACAAGACCGCCGCGACCCCTTTCAATTCAGGATCGTCGAGGATCATGCGGGCGAACACGCCCTCGGTGACGACCTCGATCCGCGTCTTGGCGGAGATCAGGCTTTGCAAGCGCACACGCAGGCCGATCGTCTCGCCGACCCGCTCGCCGAGCGTCGCGGCCATGCGCGCGGCGGCGGCGCGAGCGGCCAATCGCCGCGGTTCGAGCAGCAGGATCTTGCCCGAGGCGGCGAAGGCCTCATCCAGCAACGCGAGCGGAACGCGCGTCGTCTTGCCGGCGCCCGGAGGAGCGACCAGGACCGCGCGCGTTCCGCTCTCGAGCGCGCTGGCCAGCGGCGCCAAGACCTCGTCGATGGGCAGAGCGTCGGCAAAGGCGCGCATTAGCGTTTATATTATTTTTTCGTTGCGGAAGGGCCGCCACGAAGCGCCGCGGTAAGCTTCGCGTAAGCCTTGCGCGTCATGCCCGATCCAGGTGTACCGTTTTGCGTCAATTGGAGGGACGATCGGGCGACAACGGAGCTTCGGAATGTCATTGTCGAGTTTGAGCGCCAACACCGATTTCGCATACGACGGCCGCCGCAAGTCGCGCGACCGCCGCGCGTCCCTCGACGCTCACGACGGCCTGGCCTCGAAAAGCGGGCCGCCGCCGATCGCAACCGCCAATCCGTTCGACCCCGACTATTACGCAAGCCGCTTCAAGGCGGACATTACCCATCTCAAGGCGTTTGACAACGACGACGATGTTTTCCCGCCCGAGCCGCCGGCAAGCGGGAGGGGCGAGGACGGCGACCGCATCCTCTTCGATTTCTTCGGCAATCTCAGCGTGCTGCTGGTGTCGGTGCGCGCCGGGAATTTGGAGCGCGCCCGCGCCGCCGCCGACGCGCTGGAGCTCGAAGTGATGGTCGAGGGCAGCGCAGGCGCCTGGGGCCCGAAGGGGCAACCGACCATGCTCGACGATCTCAGACATTTGCTGACCGCGGCGCAATCCGGGGACGAAATAGCCGCCCGTGCGGCGGCGCAAGATCTCGCGCGCGACGTGAAGCAGTCGCTCGACAAGCCGCGCAGCCTCCGCGAACCGGACCCCGTCGTCGTCCCGGACGCGACGACGGCCGATGTCACGCCTGCGGCCTACGACGCGCTGATGGACTATATCGGCGACGACGCCCAATCGGCTGCGTGATCGCTTCCCATTTTCAGCGTCGGGACAACGCGCTATAGCCACGGCTGAGATCGCCGAGGACGCGCGGAATGGACGACAACCAAGAACAGATCATCCTGGTCGACGAAGCCGACCGCGAGGTCGGGCTTGCCCCGAAACTCGACGCGCATGCGCAAGGGTTGCGCCACCGAGCGATCTCGGTCTCGATCCTCGACGGGCGCGGACGCATGCTGTTGCAGCAGCGGGCGCGCGACAAATATCATTCCGGCGGCCTTTGGACCAACGCGTGCTGCACCCATCCCCGCGCCGGCGAGACGGTCGAGCGCGCGGCGCGCCGGCGGTTGCGCGAGGAACTGGGCGTCGATTGCGATCTGCGCTTCGCGCTGCGCACGCATTATCGCGCCGAGGTCGGCGGCGGCCTCATCGAGGATGAAGTGGTGCATCTGTTTGTCGGCGCCTACGAAGGCCTCGTCACGCCTGATCCGGAAGAGGTCGCGGCGTTCGAATGGGTGTCGCGAGGGGAATTGCGTACGCGCATCGCAGAGCGCCCGGAAGCCTACACCTACTGGTTCAAATACTATATGCGCGCCTTTGCCGATGAGATGTTCTCGGTTCTTGCGGCCTGAGGCGCGCCATGTCTGAGCTCCGGATCGGCACTCGCGGCTCGCCGCTCGCGCTCGTGCAGGCGAACCAAACACGCGACAGCCTGGCGCGCGCGCATGGCGTCGACCCCGCCGCGTTCGAGATCGTCGTCATCAAGACCAGCGGCGATCTCATCCAGGATCGCGCGCTCAGCGAGGCCGGCGGCAAGGGCCTGTTCACGAAGGAGATCGACGCTGCGATGCTGCGCGGCGAGATCGACATCGCCGTGCACTCCTCGAAGGACCTGCCGACGCTGCTGCCCGACGGCATCGACGTCGTCGGCTATCTCGAACGCGAGGACCCGCGCGACGCGCTGATCTCCCCTCGCGCGGCGCGTTTCGAAGATCTGCCGCAGGGCGCGCGGCTTGGCACGGCTTCGCTGCGCCGGCAGGCGATCGCCAAGCGGCTGCGTCCCGATCTCGAAGTTTCGCTGCTGCGCGGCAATGTCGAGTCGCGGCTTGAAACGCGCGGAAAGCGGGGAGATCGACGCCACGCTGCTGGCCTACGCCGGATTGAAGCGGCTGGGCCTGGCCGATCGCGCGACGGCGGTGCTGGATGTCGAAGTGTTCGTGCCCGCGGTCGGGCAGGGCGCGATCGGCATCACCGCAAGGACCGGAGACGCCGCGGCGGCTTCCGCGCTGGCGCCGATCCTCCACGCCGACACGGCTGTGGCGCTCGCCGCCGAGCGCGCATTCCTCACCGTGCTCGACGGCTCCTGCAGGACGCCGATTGCCGGCCACGCCCGCATCGTCGACGGCAGCCTGAAGTTTCACGGCCTGCTGTTGCGTCCCGACGGATCGAAAGCCTGGGAAATCCGCGGATTGGGCCCTCCCGAGCGCGCGGCCCGATTGGGCCGAAGCGCCGGGGAAGACTTGAAGGAGCGGCAGGCGGCGGGGATCAATTAGCGCGAGCGCTTTGTAGCCGCGGTCGTTGACCTTTCTAATCTGGCGACCGCGCGCGAAGCACGAGGGCAGCGGACTCCCTCTCCCCGCGTGTCCCACGACATAGCGCGCCACATCCAGGCAACAGCGGGGAGAGGGCTGGGGTGAGGGGCGAGCCGCTTGGACGCGCGTCTCAAGCCGGCGGGCGCCGCGTCAAGATTTCAGGCGGCCGCTCGCTTTTCGGGCGTTCAAATTCGAGCCGAGGAAGTGACGTTAAGCGGCTCGCCCCTCACCCAAACCTCTCCCCGCTATTGCGTGGATGCGGCACACTACGTCGTGTGACACGCGGGGAGAGGGGTCCCCAGCCGTTGTGCTACAGAATTCATAGGCCAGATGCGTGAATCCCTTAGGTCAACGACCGCGGCTACATAGGCCTCACTGGAAGATGCGCACGGCGCTTTGCAGCGTCTGCCAGGCGCCCCAGGCGATGGGAAGGCCGACGGCTAGCCAGGCGAGGGCGGAGCCTAGTCCGAACTTGCCGGCGAGCCCAATTCCGAACGACTGTCCCTCTGCCGAGCGGCCCGCGGCCCGAGGCGCGGCCTCGTCCTTCATCAACCATTTCGAGTCCACCGGACCAACCAGCGCATTGCAGATCAGCCCGACGACGAGAAACCCTGCGAGGATATAGAGCGTGCGGTCATAGACCAGCGATCGCTCGACGCCCGCCGCGATTTGCGTGTCGCGAATGTAGCCAATGATCAACGGACCCACCACGCCGGCGGTCGACCAGGCCGTCAGCAGACGGCCGTGGATTGCGCCGACGAAGCGCGTTCCGAAAATATCGGCGAGATAGGCCGGCACGGTGGCGAAGCCGCCGCCATACATCGACAGGATCACGCAAAACGCCGCGACGAACAGCGCCTTCTGCCCGGAATGCGCGAGTGTCGGGGAGGTGGCGTAAAGGATGATCCCGAGCACGAAGATCGCAAAATAGGTCGCCTTGCGGCCTATCCGGTCCGATGTCGAAGCCCAGAAAAATCGGCCGGCGATATTGAACAACGAGAGCAGCCCGACAAAGCCCGCAGCAATCTTGGCGATGTCGGCCTTGCCTGCTGCGTCAAGCGCCGAGAAGCCGGTCTCGGGATGGCCGATCAGGCTCCCGCCGAAAATCTCCTGCAACATCGGCGAGGCCATCGAGAGCACGCCGATGCCGGCGGAGACGTTGAGGCACAAGACGCCCCAGATCAGCCAGAACTGCCGCGTTCTGTGCGCGTCGTTGAGCGCCACATAATCCCGAGTGATCATCGCGTGCGCCTTGTCGACAGGCGGCGTCCAGCCCTCCGGCCGCCAGCCGTCCGGCGAGACCCGATAGCCGAGCGCGCCGGCGCTCATGAAAACGAAATAGCCGACGCCCATGAGCGCCATCGCCTGCCAGGCGCCGACCTCATCGGCGGTTTTGAAATGGGTCATCAGCATATTGGCGAGCGGCGAGCCGATCATCGCGCCGCCGCCGAACCCCATAATTGCCATGCCGGTCGCCATGCCGCGGCGGTCAGGAAACCACTTCACCAAGGTCGAAACCGGCGAGATGTATCCAAGGCCGAGCCCAACGCCGCCGACCAGGCCGAGGAACAGCCAGATCAACCAGAGCTGGTGCAGGTAAACGCCGAGCGCCGAACCGAGAAATCCGCCGCCCCAGCAAACCGCCGCCACGAGACCGGCCTTGCGCGGGCCGGCCCGCTCCAACCAACCCCCGAACAAAGCCGCCGACAGGCCCAGCACAACTATGCCGATGGTGAAGGTCACCAGCAGGTCGCTGACCCGCCAGTTGCAGGTCGTCGTCGTCAACGCGCCCCAGACGTTGAGGTCCTTGCACTCCGCGGGCGCGGCGCCGGGAATCGCTTTGCTGAGCGGTAGCCAGAACACGCTGAGACCGTACGACATCCCGATGCAGAGATGGATCGCCAACGCCGCCGGCGGCACGAGCCAACGGTTGAATCCCGGCTTGGCGATGGTCGAGGCCCGGTCGAGCCAGCTTGGCCCCGCCTCCGCCCCTGCGGTGGTCGCGGTCATCGTAATCCCTCCCATTTAAAGCTCGGCTCGCGCCTACGCTGCGAAGCCCAAATCCGAACGTAAAATAGCAAAGCCTCGCGCTGCTGTCTCGTTAAGTATTAAATTTTGTTGCTCAAGCGCGGCTATAGTTTCCGCAACCATTTTGGGCGTCCAGAATTTGCGAATATGCGTCGCCACGCCCTTGGCCGCTTCTTCGGCTGGCATCGTCGCGTAATAGTCGCCGATCTGGTTGGCCATGCGCGCGAATTTTTCGAGCTTGTGCGAACTCACGCGACGGCTCCGTTGGTTCGAAAGGACAGCGCGTTGTCGCGACGCGCGGTGACGATCAGCGCGAGGCCTGCGGCTTCCGCAGCGTCGAGAGCAAGCGAGGTCGGGGCCGAGACGCTAACGAGCGCGGGCGCGCCGAACACCGCGGCCTTGGTGACCATTTCGTAAGAGCAGCGGCTGGAGACGATGAGAAAGCCCGACGCGCGGGTCAGCGCCCTCGCGAAGCAGCGCGCCGATACATTTGTCGAGCGCGTTGTGGCGGCCGACGTCTTCGCGCGCCAGCTTGATGTCGCCGTCGAGATCGCACCAGGCCGCGCCGTGTACGGCGCGGGTCAGCGCGTTGAGCGGCTGATGCGCGTCGAGCGCCGCGACGGCGCGGCCGACCGCCGCGGGGGAGGGGCTCTGGCTGGCCGATCGCGGACGCGCTTTCGGGAGATGGTCGAGGTCCTCGACCCCGCACACGCCGCACCCGGTGCGGCCGGCAATCGCCCGCCGGCGTGCGAGATGGATGCGCAACCGGTCACCCGTAAGGGCGACGTCGACGCGAGCGGCGGCCGCTTCGACGCGGGCTTCGATGCCGCGGATTTCCTCGAAGCGCTCGATGATGGCTTCCGTCAACGAAAAGCCTGCGGCGAAGTCCTCGAGGTCCGCCGGCGTGCCCATCATGACGGCGAAGGGCTGGCCGCCGTAGGCGATCTCGATCGGCGTCTCGACGGCGACGGCGCGGGTTAGCGGGGCGCCGGAGGCGCCGGTGTCGTAGCGGAAGGTGCGGGCGAGGCGCGGGGTGGAGGGAGCGGGCGAAACACCGAGTGCGCCACTTAGATCAGGGCGCGGGCTTTCCACCGCAGTCGTCGTCATGGCCGGGCTTGTCCCGGCCATAGTGATCGCGTCGACAATTGGAGAGCCGCCGACGCCGCAAACTCCCTCCCCCCTTGCGGGGGAGGGCCGGGGTGAGGGGTAGCCACAGGCGCCGCTCTATCTGAAGGGGAACATCCAAGCGGAACCGCCCCCCTCCCTGACCTCCCCCACAAGGGGGGAGGGGACAGCGCACCGTCGATCACACCGAAGCCCAAGCTAGCGCCTGCCGGGAGCCCGGCCATGACGGCGCGAGGGTTGTTGCTGCTACGCACGCGCCCTCACTCCGCCGCCGTCGCCAGCCCCGCGATCCGCCGCAACGAGAACGCCTCTTCGCGATCGCGCTCCTGCCAATCGGAAAAATGGTTGGTGCGGCGAATCTGCACCGCCGTCACCTTGTATTCTGGACAGTTGGTCGCCCAGTCGGAATTGTCGGTCGTCACAACATTCGCGCCGCTGTTGGGGTGATGGAACGTCGTGTAGACCACGCCCGGCTGCATGCGCTCGCTGATCTTGGCGCGCAGCGAAGTCTCCCCGACCCGGCTTTGCAACGCCACCAGATCGCCCTCGCGAATGCCGCGGTTTTCCGCGTCGAACGGATGGATTTCGAGCACGTCGGCCTCGTGCCAGCGGCTGTTTTCCGTGCGGCGGGTCTGCGCGCCGACATTGTATTGCGAGAGGATGCGCCCGGTCGTCAGAAGCAGCGGGAAACGCGGCCCGGTGCGCTCCTCAGTCGGCACATATTCGGTCAGCATGAACTGGCCCTTGCCGCGGACGAAGCGATCGACATGCATGAGCGGCGTGCCCGTCGGCGCCGCATCGTTGCACGGCCACTGCACGGAGCCGAGTTCGTCGAGCTTGGCGTAGGAAACGCCGCGGAATGTCGGCGTCGTCGCGGCGATCTCATCCATGATCTCGCTGGGGTGCTTGTAGTTCATCGACAGCCCGAGCGCGCGGGCGAAATCGATCGTCACTTCCCAATCAGCCTTGCCGGCGAGCGGCTCGATCGCTTTGCGCACGCGGTTGATGCGCCGCTCGGCGTTGGTGAACGTGCCGTCTTTCTCCAGGAACGACGCGCCGGGGAAGAACACATGCGCATAGCGCGCAGTTTCGTTGAGAAACAGGTCCTGGATGATCACGCACTCCATCGCCTTCAGGCCGCCGGTGATGTGCTGCGTGTCAGGATCGGACTGGGCGATGTCCTCGCCCTGGACGTAGAGCCCTTTGAAGGCCCCATCCATCGCTTCATCCATCATGTTGGGGATGCGCAGGCCCGGCTCGTTGCTCAGCGGCGTGTTCCACATCTTCTCGAAGATGTCGCGCGTCGCGTCGTCAGAGACGTGGCGATAGCCTGAGAATTCGTGCGGGAAAGAGCCCATGTCGCAGGAGCCCTGCACATTGTTCTGCCCGCGCAGCGGATTCACGCCGACGCCTTCGCGGCCGATGTTGCCGGTCGCCATCGCCAGATTGGCGATCGCCATCACGGTGGTTGAGCCTTGGCTGTGCTCGGTGACGCCAAGGCCATAGTAGATCGCCCCGTTGCCGCCTTTCGCGTAAAGCTCGGCGGCAGCGCGCACTGTTGCGGGATCGACGCCGGTCATTGGAAACACGGCTTCCGGCGAATGTTTCTCCTCGGCGATGAAGCGCGCCCAGCTCTCGAAATTGGCGGCGTCGCAACGCTCGCGCACGAAAGCCTCATCGACCCAACCGTTGGTGACGATCACATGCGCCAGCGCGTTGACGATTGCGACGTTCGTGCCGGGCCGCAGCGGGAGATGATAGTTGGACTCAACATGCGGCGTCTTGACGAGATCGATCTTGCGCGGATCGATGATGATCAGCTTCGCGCCCTCACGCAACCGCTTCTTCATCCGGCTCGCGAACACGGGATGCGCGTCGGTCGGATTGGCGCCGATGACGATGATGACATCGGATTTCTCGACCGATTTGAAATCCTGCGTGCCGGCTGAAGTGCCATAGGTCTGGCTCAATCCGTAGCCGGTCGGCGAGTGACAGACGCGGGCGCAGGTGTCGATATTGTTGTTGCCGAAGCCGGCCCGCACCAGCCTCTGGACGACGTAGACCTCTTCGTTGGTGCAGCGCGAGGAAGAAATGGCGCCGATCGAGTCGCGGCCATATTTGGCCTGGATCCGCTTGAACTCGCTCGCCGCATATTGGAACGCCTCGTCCCACGACACTTCGCGCCAGGGATCCTCGATACGTGCACGGATCATCGGCTTGGTGATGCGGTCTTTGTGCGTCGCATAGCCGTAGGCGAAGCGGCCCTTGACGCAGGAATGCCCGTCATTGGCCTGGCCCTGCTTGTCCGGCATCATGCGCACGACCGTGTCGCCCTTGACCTCCGCCTTGAACGAGCAACCAACGCCACAATAGGCGCAAGTCGTCGCGACTTCGCGTTCGGCCTTGCCGTATTGGATGATGCTCTTCTCGTTGAGGGTCGCCGTCGGGCAGGCCTGCACGCAGGCGCCGCACGAGACGCATTCGGAACTCATGAAGTCGCCGCCGCCGGGCGAAACCTTGCTCGCGAAGCCACGGCCGAGGATGGTGAGCGCGAAGGTGCCTTGCACTTCCTCACAAGCGCGCACGCAGCGCGAGCACACAATGCACTTCGAGGCTTCAAAGGTGAAGTAGGGATTGGATTCGTCCTTCGGCGCCTTGTTGTGATTGGCGCCGTTGTAGCCGTAGCGGACATCGCGCAAGCCGACGACGCCGGCCTGTGTCTGCAACTCGCAATCGCCATTGGCCGAGCAGGTCAAACAATCAAGCGGGTGGTCGGAGATATAGAGCTCCATCACGCCGCGGCGAAGCTTGGCCAGCTTCGGCGTCTGTGTGCGCACGACCATGCCGTTCTCGGCCGGTGTCGTGCAGGAGGCGGGCGTTCCCTTTCGGCCTTCGATCTCGACCAGACAAAGCCGGCAGGAGCCGAACGCCTCCAGGCTGTCGGTTGCGCAAAGCTTGGGGATCGGCGCCTGCATCACCGCCGCGGCCGCCATGACCGACGTGCCCTTCGGCACGCTCACCTGCCGGCCGTCGATGGTCAGCGTGATCTGTTCTTCCGCGACGCGGATCGGCGTGCCGGTGTCGAGGTCGGTGCGGAAAGCCATGGCGGGCTCCTATTCCGCCGCCTGCCGTTGGGCGGGGCGGTTGAAATCTTCAGGGAAATGGTCGAGCGCGCTGAGCACGGGGAAGGGCGTCAGCCCGCCGAGCGCGCATAAGGATCCGTCTAGCATTGTCTCGCAGAGATCGCGCAGCAGCGCGACATTCGTTCGTCGCGTCGCTCGCCGGCGATGATCTTGTCGACCGTCTCGACGCCGCGGGTCGAGCCGATGCGGCAGGGCGTGCACTTGCCGCAGGATTCCTCCGCGCAGAAATGCATCGCGAAACGCGCCTGTTTGGCGAGATCGACGGTGTCGTCGAATACGACGATGCCGCCGTGGCCGAGCATGCCTTTGACCGCCGCCATCGCCTCATAGTCGAGCGGCGTGTCGAGCAGATTGTCGGGAAAGTAAGCGCCGAGCGGTCCGCCGACCTGCACCGCCCGCACGGGTCGCCCTGAGCGCGTGCCGCCGCCGAACTCCTCCACCAGGCGCCGGATCGTCACGCCGAAGGCCAGCTCCACCAATCCGCCGCGCTTGATATTGCCGGCGAGTTGGAACGGCTGCGACCCGCGCGAGCGCCCGACGCCGTAAGCCGCGTAAGCTGTCGCGCCCTCGGCGAGAATCCACGGCGTCGAGGCAAAGCTCAGCACATTGTTGATGACCGTCGGCTTGCCGAACAGGCCCTGCAGCGCGGGAAGCGGCGGCTTGGCGCGCACCAGGCCGCGCTTGCCTTCCAGGCTTTCCAGCAGCGAGGTCTCCTCGCCGCAGATGTAGGCGCCGGCGCCGAGCCGCGCTTCGAGATCGAAGGCTTTGCCGGAGCCCAGCACATCGCCGCCAAGCCAACCCGCGTGTCGGGCTTTCTCGATGGCCTCAGAGAACGTGCGGAAAGCGTGCGGATATTCGGAGCGGATGTAGACGTAGCCTTTGGTCGCTCCCACCGCGAGGCCGGCGATGGTCATGCCTTCAATCAACAGGAAGGGGTCGCCCTCCATCAGCATGCGATCGGCGAAGGTGCCGCTGTCGCCCTCATCCGCATTGCAGACGACGTATTTCTGGTCCGCCTCGACACCGGCGACGGTGCGCCATTTGATCCCGGTCGGGAAGCCCGCGCCGCCGCGACCGCGCAGACCGGAGTCCAGCACTTCCTTTGCGGTCGCCACGCCGCCGATCTCGATCGATCGCCTGAGCCCTTTACCGCCGCCGTGCGCCACATAGTCGTCGAGCGACAGCGGATCGATCACGCCGCAACGGGAATAGAGCAGCCGCTGCTGCTGTTTCAGATATTCGATCTCCTCGATAGGCCCGAGCGCTTTGGCGTGTTCGCCATCGCCAAGCATCGCCGTCAGCACGCCCTCGGCGTCCTCGGGCTTAAGCGGGCCATAGCCGAAGCGGACGCCGCCCCGTTCGACTTCAACCAAAGGCTCCAGCCAATAAAGGCCGCGCGATCCGGTGCGAATGATCTTCGCCGCAACGCCCGGCTGCCCAACGGCCTCGGCGAAGGCGCGCGCGACTTTCTCCGCGCCGAGCCCGATCGCGGTCGAATCCTGCGGGATGTAAATCGCTGGTGTCATCGGCCGCTCTTGCCCTTGGCGGCCAACAGTTGATCGAGGCTTTCGCGCGTGAGCGCGGCGATCGGCTCGCCGTCGAGCATGGCGGCAGGAGAGACGGCGCAATGGCCGAGGCAGTACACCGTCTCGACGATGATGGGGCCGCCGCTATGCGCGTTGGGGACCAGCCCGTGGCGGTCCTCGAGATGGGCGACCAGATCCTCGCAGCCGGCCGCCTGACAGGATTCGGCTCGGCAGAGTTTTAGAACCGATCCCTCGTGCGGCGTCGCGGTGGAAATCGTGATAAAAACTGATGACGCCGACCGTCTCGGCTTTCGAGACATTGAGCGCGGAAGCGATGATCGGGATCGCGGCGTCGTCGATGTAGCCGAAACGCGCCTGCAAATCGTGCAGGATCGGCAGCATGGCGCCTTTCTCAGCGGCGCGCGCGTCGACGATGGCTATCGCCTCCGTCTCGCTCCACGCTGCATGGCTCGCCATCGCGGATCCTCCTTGTCGGCGCATACCGCCGGCCGTTCGATTTTGCGCCGTTTATTGTGAGCGCCGTCAAACCGCTTTTTTCAAGTAGTTAGCGGCGCGGACGATATCAAATTGAAGCTACGTAATGATCGATAGGTAATTTCTATCAAGCGGGTTTTCGCGGCGGTACGATGCCGCCGATGATGTCGTCGGGAAGCGGCATCGCCATCAGGTTGCGGGCCAGCGGGCCGAGCGGCTGCCGATCGGCGACGATGAAGCCGACCGCGCGGCGCGCCGTCGGCTCGACGAGCGGCAGCGCGCGCGTATTGTCGGGGATGCCGAAGAACTGCAGCAGCTGGCGCGGCACGATCGCCGACCAGTGGCCCGACGAAGCATGCGAGACTAGGTTGAAAATCGAGTTCGTCTCGACCGACGGTTTCGGGGTCGCGCCGACAGAGCGGAAGATGCCGTCGAGGATGCGACGGTTCTGCATATCCGGCGTAAGCAGGCACAGCGGCGCCTCCGCCGCTTCCGCCCAAGTCAGGCTGGCCCGGCCGGCAAAAGCGCCCGAGGCGGGGGTGAGGAACACGTATTCCTCGTTGTAGATCGGCCGGGCGCGCACATGCTCCAGCGGCTCGTTGTCGAGATAGGTGACGCCGGCGTCGAGCTCGAAATCCTCGATGCCGCGTTGGATCTCCTGCGAGGTGTGCGACAGCACCGCGACCGTGACGCCGGGGTATTGGGCGAAGAAGGGCGTCGTCAGATGCGAGACGATCGGCAGCGCGGTCGGTATGACGCCGAGCCGCAGCCGTCCGGAAACCCCCTTGTCGAGCCCCTCGATGTCCTGCCGCAGGTTTTCGACCTCGGCGAGCACCCGATGCGCGTGTTCGACCGCGAGCTTGCCCTGCGGGGTGAGGCCGAGATAGCGGTGCCCGCGCTCGATGATCGGCGCGCCGAGCTCCTCCTCGAGCTGGCGGATGGCGGCGGACAGGGTCGGCTGCGTGACGTGGCAGGCCTCTGCCGCGCGGCCAAAATGCTGCTCGCGCGCGAGCGCCACGAGATACTCGAACTGCCGGATCAACATGGGGCAAGTTTACACCCTGGGATCGCGCGCGTCCCGCGCGCCCTTTGGAGCGTCGGCGTCCACGCCGACGTCTTGCCCCACGACGTCGGCGTCCACGCCGACGCTCCGGTCCGCTGGCGAAAGCTGCGGCCGCCGTCTATCTATCCGGCCAACTCGCGAGGCTTCGATGGCAAAGACTTCCCGCTCGCCGTTTACGCCGCGGCTGGCAATCCTCATCGGCGCGATCATCCTGGTCGCGGCGGCGGGGTTCGCTTTTTTCGCGCCATCCCGCTCCGGCGCGGCGCTGATCGGCGGACCGTTCACGTTGCAGACGGCAGACGGCAAGACAGTCTCCGACGCCGACCTCCTCGGCCATCCGACGCTGATCTATTTCGGCTACACGCATTGCCCCGACATCTGCCCGACTACGCTTGCCCAAATCTCCGACGTGCTTGGGCTTCTCCCAGATAAGCCGGTCAAGGTGTTGTTCATCACGGTCGACCCCGAGCGTGACACCCCGGCGCTGATGGGCGACTATGTTTCGAGCTTCGATAAGCGCATGGTCGGGCTTTCCGGCTCGCCGGCGCAGGTGGAGCAGACCGAGAAGGTCTACCGGGTCTACGCCAAGAAGGCGCCGGAGAAGAACGGCGAATATGCGATGGACCATTCCTCGGTCGTTTATCTGATGGACCGGAACGGCCGTTTCGTCGAAGCGTTCAATCTCGAGCGCAGCGCCGCCGACGCGGCGAAGGAGCTCCAAAGCTACCTTTGAAAGGGAGTGACGCCATGTCCAACCACAAGATCCTGACGGACGCCGAAGTCGAGACCGCGCTGAAGGGCGCGCCGGGATGGAAGCGCAACGGCAAGAATATCGAGGCGACGTTCACGTTCGAAACGTTCCGCGACGCGATTGCCTATATCGTGCTCGTCGGCATCGAGGCGGAGATGATGAACCATCATCCCGAGTTTCATAATTCCTACAACATCATTTCGTTTTCATTCTGCACGCATGACGTCGGGCACAAGATTACCGATACGGACATCAAACTCGCCGAGCGTCTGAACGAGATCGCCAAGCGATTTCCCGGCGTGAAGTAGCTTCCCTCGGAGCGTCAGCGTCCACGCTGACGTCGTGGGTTGCGACGTCGGCGTGGACGCCGACGCTCCGAAGGTCTTCAACCAAATACTCCGTGCAAGAACCATTTCGCGCGCGCGGTTTCTCGGCCGTAAAGGCCTTCGCGGTAGAGCCAGTAGCGGCGGCCTGAAGCATCCTCGGCGCGAAAATAGTCGCGGGTAGGCGCGTCGGGGCTGCGCCACCAGGGCGCGGCGATGCGCTCCGGGCCTTCGATCGCGGCGACCTCGCGCAGCACGCGGCGCCAGCGGAAGCGCAACGGCGGCCCGTCGGGAACTTCCGCCAGGGCCTCGATCGGTTCGGGCCGTTCAAATAGCCGCAGCGGCCGGCTCGGCGCCCTCAGAGTGTGATCGACCGCTTGCTGGTCCTCTCCCCCCTTGTGGGGGAGGGTTAGGGAGGGGGGTGGTTCGGCTTGGACGTCACCCGGCCGACGATCACGGCTACCCCCCACCCCGGCCCTCCCCCGCAAGGGGGGAGGGGGATCGCGGCGCCGGCGGTTCTCATCTCCCGCCGCCGCGGCGCGAGCCACAAAACTATGCTCCGGCAAATGCGCATCAACCAGCTTTTGCCTGGTCACGCGGCTCGGCCCCAATCGTGCGCCGAGCCGATCAATCAGATCGGCGAGATTTTTCGCGCGCTCGGCCTCGAAGGCGCGCTCGAATTCATGCTGCGAGGGTTCGGCGTCTTCGGCGAGCAGGCAGGAGAGCCGCATCAGGTCGAAGCCGAAGCCGGGATCGATCGGATTGCCGTTGAGCAGCCTCTCCTTGAACAGCCGCTGAATGGCGCGCGCCTCGTTGAGCGGCCGGCTGGCGGCGACGTGGATGCGGTGCGCTTCGCCGTCGACGCGGAACAGCGCCAGCTCCAGCCGGCGCGCGCCCTTCATCTGCCGTTCGAGCAGCACGACGAGATCGTCGGCGAGCCTTTCGAGCGTCGCTTCGATCGCCTCCAGATGCGAGATCGGGCTCACGAAACGCCGCTCGGCGAGACATTCGGGCGGGGGAAAGCGCGGCGAGATCGAGGGCCGCGAGTCGCCCCGCAATTCGTCGAGCCGCGCCATTAGATCCGCGCCGAAGCGGGCGGCGATCGGCCCGCGCGGCCGTAGCGCCAGATCGCCGATCCGGCGCAGGCCCGCCCGGGTAAGCTCGCCCGCGAGCGCCGGCGCGATCCCGAGCGCGGCGACCGGCATATCGTGAAATAGCTTTGCGAAAACCTTGCCTTCGAGCCCCGCGGCGGCGATCTTTGTTTGTGAGAAGCGCGCCAGCGCCCCGGCCGCGCGCGGCGTGTCGGCGAGCCCGGCGCGAAGAGTCAGGCGGGCGCGGGCGAAGCGCGCCTCGGCGTCGGCGACGAGCCCTGCCTCCCCGCCGAACAGATGCGCGACGCCGGAGACGTCGAGCATCAGCCCGTCCGCGCCATCGAACCCCACCAGCGGCGTGTAGCGCGAGCAGGCGTCGGCCAGGCGTTCGAGCCAGCGGATTTGCGCTTCAGCATCGGCCTCGACCGCGACCAGCGTGGGATGGCGTGCGCGCGCGTCGGCGAGCGTCACGCCGGCGCTCAAGCCGAGCCGCGCGGCGACGGCGTCGACGCCGACAAGCCGGCGCGCGTTGTTCTGCGTCGCGACCACCGCGAGCGCGGCGGCGGGATCGATCTCATGCGCGCGCCGCGCGAGATCGGTCGGCAGGCGCGGCAGCCACAGGGACAGAAATCGCCGGTTCGTCAAACCGTTGCTCCTCGCTTCGCCAGATCAGACGGAAGGTTTGTTCGGACGCGGCCTCGGCGCCGGCGTTGAGGCGCGCCTTGACCAGTTTGGCGGCGAATGTGGGCGGCCCGGGCAGCGGCCGCCCCGCCGCCGGCGCCCCGTGGGTGCTAAGGCTGGCCGCGATCTCGAAGCGCGTCTCGGCCGCGGTCGAAAGCGCCAGCCCATGCGCCGTCGGCGCGACCAGCAGCGCCGGCGTCGGCCCGGCGCGGGCGGCGAGCGTCAGACGGCGGGAAACGGAGAGATCGTATTTCGCCAAGCGCCAGACTTCGCCGATCACGACAGCGAGCGCGCCGCTTTTCAACGCGTCCTCCATCGTCTGGAACAACGACGACGCGTCGGGCGCGCGCACGAAGATAAGGCGGGAAAGATCGAGCCCATGCGCGACAAGCCCGGGCCCGAACGGGAACGCCGCCTTGCAGATGAGCGAAATCCTCGATCACCAGCAGCCCCGCGCCGCGCCCGGCCATGAAGCGGGCGGCGAGCGCCAAAGCGAAGCCGAAGGCGGCGGTCGCGTCGGCGGGCGCAGCGGGGGCGATTTCGCATAAGCCATCGCTCGGCAGGCCGCCGCCCAGCCGGCGATCCAGCGCGCGCGTCACCGAAAGCCGCTCAGCCCGCGCCGCGCGCGGGCCATGCGTGTTCTCGATGCGCGCAACGGCGCGCCGCAAATGGGCCACCTGTTCGGCCCTGTCGCCCGGCGACATCCGCTCACCCGCCTCATGTTCTCTATTTGTTCTAAAGTGCGCTTGGGGCGGGCGAGAGTCAAGCTGCTCGGCGAGTCGCGGCAAGGCCGCCGTCATGGCGAGCGAAGCGAAGCCATCCAGCCGTGGTGCGCACGTAGAGTTGCCGAACTTCCAACCGGCGGCATCACGGCGCGGCTGGGTTGCTTCGCTTCGCTCGCAATGACGGAGGAGGCGCGCAGGACTCGCGCTCGACCAGCGTCGGAGCAAATAAGATCCGCCGCTTCTGCGGCTCTTCATCCGTCGACATCTGCTCCAGCAAAGCCGCGATCGCCGCACGGGTCATCGCCTCGATCGGCTGCGCGATCAACGTGGGCCGGACGCGCATCACATCCGCCCAATCAAGGTCGTCAACGCCGATCAGCGACACATCTTCAGGGCATCGAACGCCAAGCTCATTCAATGCCCGCATGACGCCGATCGTCATGAAATTGCTGAGCGAGACAATCGCCGTTGGAGCCGGCGTCTCGCGCAAGCTCGCGAGCGTGTTCTCATAAGCCGCCTCCAGTTGGAAATCGGCGCAGCCGTATCTGCTCGTCAACCAGCGTGAGCCCGCGCCGTCGGAAAGCCTCATGGCAACCCTTAAGTCGCAACTCATGCGAGGACACGCCGCGGCGGCCGCCAATCACGACGATGCGGCGATGGCCGAGATCGAGCAACCGGCTCGCGGCCAGATCGCCAGCGGCGACATCATCGAGCGCGACGAAGTCATAAGGCGTACCCGCGACGAGACTGCCCATCATCACCGTGGGAACGCCGATTTCCGCAATCAACCGCCGTCCATGCCGCGCATCCGAGCGCGTCGAGATGAGAATGAGGCCAGCCGCCTGCTGCATCCGCATCATGCGCAGGATGCGGATTTCATGCTCGGTGTCCTCGTCGGTATTGTAGACGAAGGTCATGTAGCCGGCTTCCAGGCATGCGTTTTCAACGACGCGCGCGAGCGTCGAGAAATGCGGGTTGGTGATGTCGGGCACGATGACGCCGACCAGACGCGACCGACCGCTGCGCAGCGTCTGCGCCGCCGGCTGCGGCGCATAGCCGATCTCGGCGATGGCGCGCTCGACCCGCAGCACCACGTCGCTGACTGGTCGGCGCAGATCGATTGACCACGGCCGAGACCGTCGAGATGGCGACGCCCGCCCGCTTCGCGACATCCCTGATCGTCGACACCCGGCTCCTCTCCTTGACAGCTCCCACCGGTCAGCATACGCTCGAAACGTTTCGACCCCAAGCCCTTGGGGCGTTTGTTTGTCAAAGAAAAAGTGGATCGCCGAGTTCAGCGGCGACCAAAACAAAGGGAGGAGAAAACGTGAAGACACTGCTGACAGGCCTCTTCCTCGCGGCGGGCGTGGCGCTCGCCGCGGTGCAAGCCAAGGCCGATGATGTCTCCGCCAACTTGCGGCTGATGGCGTTTGGCGGCGACGCGCAGCTCACGGCGATCAAACACGCCGTCGAGCGCTTCAACCAGAAATTCCCGAACGTCAAAGTCGAGATCGCGATCGATCCGATCAGCAACGGCTGGGGCGACTACGTCACCCACGTGCTCTCGCAGTTCAACGGCGGCAACGCCTATGACGTCTACGGCACGGCGATCGAGACGTTCCGCACCTTCGAAAGCCGCGGCCTGTTCCTGCCGCTCGACGACTTCATCGCCAAGAACCCCGGCTATTCCGACTTCGCTCCCGCGCTGTTCAAATATTCCTCCTATCAGGGCAAGACCTATTTCATCCCGATCGGCTGGAACAACATCATGATCAACTACAACCGCGCGCTGTTCAAGGACGCCGGCGTGGACTATCCCAAAAGATTGGACATGGGACCAGTTCCGCGAAGTCGCCAAGAAGCTGACCAAGCGCGACGCGTCCGGCAACGTCACTCAATACGGCTATGAGGTGCCGAACCAGAACTTCTTCGTCCAGCCCTGGTTCTTGACCAACGGCACCTCGCCGCTCAACGCCGACTGGACGGCCTCGAACATGCTCGATCCGAAGGTCTCGGAGACGCCTGCAGTTCCTGCATGACCTCATCCACGTCGACAAGGTCTCGCCGATTCCCGGCAAGGACACGATGGACAATCAGTTCGTCGGCCGGCCAGGTGGCGATGATCTCGCGTGGCCATTGGATCATCGACGAACGCCAAGCACGCGAAGCTCGACATGGACGTCGCCAACGTGCCCTCGAAGGTGAACGGGAACACCGTGATCGGCTTCGGCGGCTATGGCGTGTCGAAGACCTCCGCGCATCCCGACCTCGCCAAGGAGCTCGTCGGCGCGCTGACCAGCGAAGAGACGCAGAAGGAGGAAGGCGAGCTCGGCGGCGGCGTGCCGGGGCGCAAGTCCGCCGCGGACACCCCGGCTTTCCTCGCCTTCCCGCCGAGCGCCTCCCTCTATTACCAGACGCTGCCGCACACGATCCCGGTGCCCTCGCCGGCGAATTTCCAGGAGGTCGAGAAGATCTTCATGCGCAATTACGTGGCGATGATGGCGGATGAAATATCCATCCCCGAGGGCGTCAAGCGCGCCGACCGGGAGCTGAACGAATCGTTCAAGCGCGCTGGCCGCGCAGCAAGGCCAAGTAACAGCACGAGCTGCCGCCGAGTCGGCGACGCGCGCTCAGGCGGTCTGCTCGGAGGTTCCGCGGATGCAGGCTGCGGCTGTTGCGTCCACGCGTCGGAGCTGCGGCGCGCGCAGGCGCGCGCCGGCTATCTGTTCGTCCTGCCCGCGTTCGCTGCTCTACCTCGTCTTCGTGCTGGCGCCGGTCGTCGTCACCTTCATTCTGAGCTTTACCTATTTCGATCCGATGCCGGATCGCGCTGGGTCGGCTTCGACAACTACGTCGCGCTTCTTCACCGACGACCGCTCGCTGCAGATTTTCTGGAACACGCTGCGTTTCACGCTGTTCGCGGTGACCGGCAACATCTGCGTCGGCATGCTGCTCGCGCTCGCGCTCAACCGCAAGATGCCGGCGCGTGCTGCTCTATCTCTTCCGGCTCGCCTTTTTCCTGCCCGTGATCATCGCCGCGGCTTTCGTCTCGATCGTCTGGGGCTATTTCTACGGCGACGATCTCGGCGTCATCAACTATTACCTCATCCGCCTCGGCTTCTCGCCGGTGCACTGGCTGACCTCCAGCCGCTACGCGATGATGTCGATCGTCATCATGGATGTCTGGAAGAACGCCGGCTTCTTCATGATCATCTTCATCGCCGCGCTGCAGGGCGTGCCGAAGACGATCATGGAAGCCGCGGTCATGGACGGCGCCTCCTACTGGCGGCGCTTCTTCCGCATCGTCCTGCCCTGGATTTCGCCGGTCGTGTTCTTCGCCATCGTCTATGCCTCGATCGGCGCGCTGCAGGTGTTCGAATCGATCGTCATCCTCACCCAGGGCGGCCCCGGCGACGCCACCCGCTCGATGTCGATCTACATCGTCGAGGAGGCGTTCGACAGTTTCGAGATCGGCTACGCCGCGTCGGTCGCGGTGGTCATGACCGCGGTGATCCTCGCCATCACCGTGGTCCAGTTCCTGGCCTCGCGCGCCTGGGTCCGGCAATGAGATGCGCAGACCAAGGCCGCTCAGCGCTGGCTCGATTGGGCGATCATCGCCGTCATGGCGGTGCTCGGCATCTTCATGCTGCTGCCGTTCGCCTGGCTGTTCAGCATGTCGTTCCGCACGGTCGCGCGACGCCTATCAGATGCCGCCGAGCTTCCTGCCGCCGAGGCTCGATTTCGACAACTACCGCGCGGTGCTCAACTCCTCGGTGCCGTTCCTGCAGATCTACGCCAACAGCGTCGAGATCGCGGTCATCGTGACCATCGGCCAGCTCGTCACCTGCACGCTCGCCGCCTTCGCCTTCGCGCGGCTGAAATTTCCCGGCCGCGACAGCCTGTTCTTCGTGATGCTGGTCGGGCTGCTGTTTCCGGCGCAGGTCACGATCATCCCGATCTATCTCGGCTTCGCCCGGATCGGGCTGCTGAACAAGCCGATCGGCCTGGCGCTGATGTATCTCACCTCGAGCTTCGGCGTCTTTCTGGTGCGGCAGTTCATGCGCTCGCAGCCCAAGGCGCTGGAGGAGGCGGCGCTGATGGACGGCGCCGGCTATCTCAAGATCTTCTTTCGCATCTCGCTGCCGCAGCTGCGGCCGGCGCTCGTCGGCGCTCGGCATCATCACCTTCACCCAGACCTGGAACTATTATTTCCAGGCGCGCGTGCTGCTCGGAGCCGCAGGACGCGATGACGCTGCCGATCGCGATGGACGTGCTGCGCGGCTATCTCGGCTCCGGCAATCTCGCGCTGGTCATGGCGGCGATGAGCATGTCGGTGCTGCCGGTCATCCTGCTTTTCCTGCTCGCCCAGAAAATGGTGATCGAAGGCGTCGCGCATGAGCGGAATCAAGAACTGAGAGGACCTATGGACGCAATCGCACCGAATCGAAGTCGCAGACAGGATCGATCCGCGTTTCGTCTATCAGCGGCGAGCGCCGCCAACATGTCGCCTTTCCGCTCGGCGGCATCGGCACGGGCAGCGTTTCGCTGACGGGCAGCGGCCGGCTGATCGACTGGAGCATCCGCAACCGGCCCGCGATCCACCAGCACAACGGCTACAGCCATTTCGCGATCAAGGCGGAGCGCGACGGCAAGCTGCTCGACGCGCGCGTGCTGAACGGCCCTTATGAGAGGCTTGCCGACGGGCTCGCCGAGCCGCCGAAAATTCGACGGCTTCGGCTTCGGCGCCAATCGCGACTCGATGGCCGGCGCGCCGCATTTCGACGACGCGACCTTCATCGGGCGCTTTCCCGATCGCCGAGATCGCGTTTCATCGCGACGCCTTTCCCGGCAAGGTGCGGATGACGGCGTTCAGCCCGTTCATCCCGCACAACGACCGCGATTCCTCGATGCCGGCGGCGCTGTTCGCGTTCGACGTCGAGAACGACACCGATGCGCGCGATCGACTACACGATCGCCGGCACGCTCGGAAACTACGGCTGCGACAGCGGCGTGCACGTCTTCTCGCAATCGGGCGATCTCAGCGCGCTGCACTTTCACCTCGGCCGACGTCGATCGACCGCCGCGGCAGCGCGGCGATCTCGCGATCACCACCGAAGGCGACGGCGTCGAGCACGTCGACTATCACGTGCGCGGCCAATGGTTCGACAGCCTGAGCCGCTATTGGCGCGAATTCGCCCGGCCGGGCCGCTGCGCGAGCGGCGCTACGAGCAGCCGCGCGCGACCGCGCAACATGTTGCAGCAGCCGGAGCACGGCACGCTCGCGCGCCGCGTTCGCGTCGCGCCCGGCGAGCGCGCAGAGCGTGCGCTTCGCCATCACCTGGAACTATCCGCTCGGCGCGATCTACTGGTTCAACCGCGCGCAGCCCGGCGATCCGGAATACGCCGGCGATCCGCCGACCTGGCGCAACTATTACGCGACGCAATGGGCGGATTCGCTGGCCAGCGGCGCCGACGCCTTGCGCCGCTGGGACGAGCTCGAAGCGGCGACCTGCAGCCTTCCGCGATTCGCTGTTCGGCTCCTCGACGCCGCCCGAAATCATCGACGCCGTCGTCCGGCACGCTCGGCGTGCTGCGCAGCGCGACCGTCATCCGCCTCGAGGGCGGCGAGCTCTGGGGCTGGGAGGGCCAGCACATCGGCGAGGGCTCGTGCGAGGGCAGTTGCACGCATGTCTGGAACTACCAGCAGGCGCTCGCCTGGCTGTTTCCGGCGCTGGAGCGGACGTTGCGCGAGACCGAATTCGCCTACAATCAGCTGCCGAACGGCGGCCTGACCTTCCGCCAGCGCCTGCCGCTCGGCTCGGGCTTCGACATCATCGGCCCCTGCGCCGACGGCCATTTCGGCGCGACGATCAAGGCCTATCGCGAGTGGCGGAATTCCGGCGACGACGCCTGGCTCGAAGCGCTACTGGCCCAACATCAAGCGGTCGATCGAATATGCCTGGTCGCCGGAAAATCCGGACCGCTGGGATCCGGACAAGACCGGCGTGCTCTGGGGCCGCCAGCACCATACGCTCGACATGGAGCTGTTCGGGCCGAATTCCTGGCTGACCAGCATGTATCTCGCCGCGCTGAAGGCCGCGGCGGAGATGGCGCGAGGCGATGGGCGAGCCGGACTTCGCCGCGGAATGCGCGGCGCTCGCCGAAGAAGGGCGGCGCCTATGTCGACAGCGAGCTCTTCAACGGCCGCTACTACGCGCAGAAGCTCGACCTTGACGATCGATCGATGCTGGAGCCGTTCGATCAGGGCCGCAAGGCCGGCGTGCTGCGCGACTGCTTCATGCAGGCCTATTGGTCGGACGAATACGGCGAGATCAAATATCAGATCGGCGGCGGCTGCCTGACCGACCAGATCCTCGGCCAGTGGCACGCCGATCTCGCGGGGCTCGGCGATCTCTTCTCGCGCGAAAACGTCGACGTCGGCGCTGCGCGGCGATCTATCCGCGAGAACTTCCGCCCGAACGCTGCGCGATCATTTCAATCCCTGCCGCGTCTACGCCTATGAGGACGAGGCGGGCCTGCTGGTCTGCACATGGCCGGAAGGCGCCGAGGAGCCGGCGACGCCCGTGCCTTATTCCGAGGAGGTCTGGACCGGCCTCGAATATATGTTCGCCTCGCATCTCATCGCGCGCGGGCTTGTCGAAGAAGGGCTTGACCATCGTGCGCGCGGCGCGCGCGCGCCACGACGGCTCGCGCCGCAATCCCTGGAACGACATCGAGTGCGGCAGCTACTACGCGCGCTCGCTGTCGAGCTACGCGCTGCTGAACGCCTATATCGGCCTGACCTTCGACCAGCGCATCGGCGAAATCGGCTTCGCGCCCGGCGCGCGCCGGAGACGCGGTCTATTTCTGGTCGGCGGGCCGCGGCTGGGGCGAGGTCGCATTTCACGGCGACGCCGCGACGCTCACCGTCAAGGGCGGCGAGCTGACGGTCTCGCGCCTGCGGCTTGCCGATCGCTGCCGGCGCGCGTCAGCGTCGACGGGCAGCCGGCGAAGCGCGACGGCGACGTCGTGCTGCTCGGCGCCGAGCGCACGCTGCGACCGGGCGAGCGCATCATCGTTGGAGCGGCAACGTGGCGCGGCTTGAGCTCAGAGGCGTCCGCAAGAGCTTCCAGTCCGTCGAGGTCATCCACGGCGTCGATCTCACGGTCGAAGACGGGCTCGTTCACCGTCTTCGTCGGCCCGTCGGGTTGCGGAAAGTCGACGCTGCTGCGGATGATCGCGGGGCTCGAAGACGTGACCGCAGGGCGAGATCCTGCTCGACGGCGCGCGCTGCGACCATCTGCTGCCGTCGAGCGCGCGGCATGGCGATGGTGTTCCAGTCCTATGCGCTCTATCCGCATATGAGCGTGCGGGAGAACCTGCGCTTCGGCCTCGTCTGCCAGAAGGTGCCGAAGGCCGAGATCGCGAGCCGGATCGCGCGCGCCGCCGACATCCTGCAGATCGCGCATCTGCTGGAGCGCAAGCCCTCGCAACTCTCGGGCGGGCAGAGCCAGCGCGTCGCGATCGGCCGCGCCATCGTCAAGGAGCCGAAGGCGTTCCTGTTCGACGAGCCGCTGTCGAACCTCGACGCCGAGCTTCGCGTGAAGATGCGCAGCGAGATCGCGGCGCTGCATCGGCGGCTCGGGTCGACGATGATCTATGTCACGCACGATCAGGTCGAGGCGATGACGATGGCCGACACGATCGTCGTGCTGCGCGACGGCGTCGTCGAGCAGATCGGCTCGCCGATCGAACTTTATGCGCGGCCGCGCAATCGTTTCGTCGCCTGCTTTCTCGGCGCGCCGCAGATGAATCTTGCTCGCGGCCGACGCTGTCGCGACGGGAGCGCATGGGCTCGAACTGGCGCTCGACCAGGGCCGCGCGCGGATTGCCGCCGATATCGCCGCGCCTGAAACGAAATCGGGAGCGCGGCTTACGGCCGGATCTGAGGCCGGAGCACTTGTCGCCTGGGGATGAGGGCCCGCTCGCCGCCCGGGTCGAGACCAGCGAGATTCTTGGCGCGGAGACGATCATTCACGGCGTGCTGCAGTCGGGGGAGCGGCTGACCGCGTCGGTGCGGGGAATCTGTCGCGTCAGCCCAGGCGCGCCGATAAGGTTCCGGATAGATCCGAGTGATGTGCATGTGTTTGATGAGGGCGGAGATGCGATGCCGCGCGGCGCCACCTCTGGGGTGAGGGAGAGGGCATTCGTATCTGAGAATGGCGGCCGTTAGGGCGCCGGCGGGACGATCAACCGCCTTGCGGAGCGTCGGCCTCCAGGCCGACGTTGGGGTTGATACATCAGCCGGCCAAGCGGAGCCCCAAAAAGGTCGGCGTGGACGCCGACCCTCCGTCAGTCTCGCCCGGCCCGGGAGGGCGCTCAACTCTTCAGATACGGACCAATCAGCGACAGGTCCTCAGGGCTCAACCGGCTCGCGGCGCTCTTCATCTGGTGCCAGTAGGGATAGATCAGCGTAGGCTGGCTCACTTTGTCCAGCCGCGCCCGTTCTTCCGGCGACAGTTTCAGTTCGGCGGCGGCGAGATTATCCTTGAGCTGCTCCTCCGTGCGGGCGCCGATGATCAGTGTGGAAACCGCGGCCCGGCCGGTCAACCAGGCGAGCGCAATCTGCGCCGCGGAGACGCCTCGCTCCTTGCCGATTTCGACGAGCACGTCGACGACGTCGAACAGTTTGTCCTCGTCATAAACCGGCGGCTCGCCCCAACCCGCGAGCTGGCGCGTGCCTTCGGTCCTCTCGGCGTTGCGGCGGTGTTTGCCTGACAACAATCCGCCGGCCAGCGGGCTCCAGACCAACACGCCGAGCCCCTGGTCGAGCGAGATCGGGATCAGCTCATATTCCGCCTCGCGCGATTGCAGGGAATAGTGGATCTGCTGAGAGACAAAGGGGATGCGGCCGTCGCGGCGTGCGATCTCCATCGCTTTCATGATGTGCCAGCCGGAAAAGTTGGAGCAGCCGACGTAGCGCACTTTGCCCGCTCGCACGAGGCTATCCAGCGCCTCCATCGTCTCTTCGAGCGGCGTCTGACCGTCGCGCTGGTGCAATTGGTAGAGGTCGATCGTCTCGACGCGCAAGCGCCGCAAGCTCGCCTCGCAGGCGCGGATGAGATGATGGCGCGACGAGCCGAGGTCATTCGGGCCAGGGCCCATGGGAAAACGCGCCTTGGTGGCGATCAGCATGCCGTCCTTCAGCTTGCCGCCGGTCACTTCGCCAATCAACTCTTCACAATGACCGTGAGAGTAGATGTCGGCGGTATCGATCAGATTGACGCCGTGGTCAGCGCAGAGATCGATGGCGCGGGCGACTTCCGCGGCGCCGCCAGAACCGACCTTCGCAAAATTCCCCCTCCCGCCATAGGTCATGGTTCCCAGGGTGAGCACTGAGACTTTGAGCCCGGACTGGCCCAGTCGCCGGTATTCCATCGTTCGATCTTCCCTTCGGTTTCGTCGCCGCGTTAAAGCGCGGTCGGCGCGCGCCGACAAGGGCTTCGGTTTTCAAGCCGCGACGCTTACGGGTATTCGGGAGATGCGTCAGTTTGACGTCCGTCCCTGGGTAACGTTAGCGCGCTTTAAGGGCCAAAAGTCCGTGGCTGAAGCCGCGCCGGTTCTGTAAAACCACGGCGCGAATCGAAAGACGGTTCGGAAATGGGAGGCGCCTATGAAGTCCAATTTACTCGTTGCGGCCATTCTTTGCGGATTGGCTTCGGCCTCCGCGCCATCCGCCGCGCATGCAGATGCTGACGATGCGGCTTGGATCAAGAAGTGCGTCGGCGACAACAAACGCGAAGGCGCGACTGCTGAAGTTGTCGCCGCCTATTGTTCCTGCATGAACGGCAAAATGTCATCCGACGAAACAAAGTCAATCACCGCTTGGGAAAAGACCCACCCCGACGATATGGCGGCTTGCGATAAAGAGTTGGGCTGGAAATAGCGAACGCCTTGATGAACATGAATGTTTCGAGGAGGATGCTGTGAAATTTGTGATCACATCGGCAACCGCGCTGTTTCTGCTGACATTCCCAGCGTCGGCCGAGGATATGGATTTCTCCAAGATAAAATGTTCGGATTTTCTATCATCGCCAAAAGACCAGATCAGCATCGTGCTGGCCTGGCTGGAAGGATATTACACAAAGGAAGATGCGCCGCCGATCATGTATTCAGACAAACTGATCAAAGACGCAAAGGCTCTCTCGGAATATTGCAACGCCAATCGCAACTCCGACATTATCAAAGCCGCGGAAAAGGTGATGCCGGTCAAATAGAATAGCGGCCGGAGAGGCCCGGTCGGATTGTGAGTTGGGCCACCGCCCACTGACCCGGCTTCTCCGATAAATACGCCACCTCCAAAGGCGCGGTTTTCCTCCCCCCGGACCTGACGCCTCACTCGCCCCGCCGATCCCTCGGCGGGGCTTTTTTTCGCCGACGGAGGGTCGGCGTCCACGCCGACCTTTTGGGACGCAACTCGGCGGGCTTGCGTAACGACCCCGACGTCGGCCTAGAGGCCGACTCTCCGCGAGGCGCCGCTGTTGACCGCCGCCGCCCTTTGAAGCTATCGATTTTTGTGCTTTGGGAGCCCTGCGCAGCAAAGGCCCAGCTCGCCGAGCCCGCCGCGTTAGGGCAATCTTAGCTTAGCGAGATATTCAGGGGTTGGATCTATTCTCCGATCGGACAACGGAAGGGAAACCTGAAAACCATGAGCTTAGTTGGTGGGATGGGAGAGGCCGCTCGGCTTGGGCTTCGGTCGGGGCTTCTCAACCGTCGGTCGTTTCTTTTGGCCTCTGCGGCCGGTCTCGGCGCGCTGGGGCTAGCCGGTTGCGCGTCCGACGGCATGAGCCTCGCCGAGGCGGCGAAGCTCTATGGACCGCAGCCGGACGAGAAATTCCCGATCCCGGCGGTCGATGTCAGCAAGATCGATCCGAAATACTATCGCCGGACCGTGCACTACGACACGAAGGAAGCGCCCGGCACGATCATCGTCGATCCCAGCAACTACTACGTCTACCGCATCGAAGACGACGGAAACGCCACGCGCTATGGCGCCAATGTCGGCCGCTACGGGTTTCTATGGAGCGGTGAAGCCTATGTCGGGCGCAAGGCCGAATGGCCGGTCTGGACGCCGCCGAGGGAGATGATCGAGCGCCAGCCGGAGGCGGCCAAATATGCCGCCGGCATGCCGCCCGGCCTCGACAATCCGCTCGGCGCCCGCACGCTCTATCTCTATCAGAACGGCATTTACACGCTCTATACGATCTACAGCACCAGCGACCCCGAGACGATCGGCACCAACATCACGAGCGGCTGTACCGGCCTCCTCAGCCAGGACATGATCGACCTCTATTCACGAACGCCGCTGAAGACGAAGGTCGTCGTCCTGCCGGCATAAGCGCCGGCTATTTGGTGGGCTGAGCGCGACCCACCTCGCGCCCGTCGCATTGGGCAAATGGGCGCGGGTCGCGATTAGAGCGATTTTCGATCAGATGGAATCGCGCACGCCCTGCTGTCATCCCCGCGAACGCGGGGATCCAGGGGCTACACGACGTGCGCTTCAGCGTGTTGGCCACACGACGTGCGGCAGCCCCGGGATCCCCGCGTTCGCGGGGATGACAACGAAGGTTTCAACTTGACCGGAAACCGCGCTGAGATCCTCAGCCAAGCATATATCTGGAAAAGGCCAAAGACTGCTTGGCAGCCTCGTCCATCTGCGCTTCATCGGCGTTGTCGCTGAGATCGCGCCAAACCTTGATGTCGCTTCCGACACCTCCGCCCATCTTGACGAACGGCTCCATGACGACCGCGCCGCTATAACCGATCTCGCGCAGCGCGGCTCCGATTTCGTGCCAGGGCAGTCGACCTTTCCCAGGAACGCGGCGATTGTTTTCGCCCGTATGGAAATGACCGAGCAAAGGGCCGGCGGTGCGGATCGCTTTGCCAAAGCTGTCCTCCTCGATGTTCATATGGAACGTGTCGAGCATAACCTTGACGTTCGGCTTGTCGACCTCGCGAACGAAGGCGACCCCTTCCTCCGCCGTGTTCAAGACGTGGTTCTCGAATCGGTTGAGCACCTCCAAGCAAAGGTTGACGCCGAGATTGGCCGCGAAATCGGCCAGGCTGGAAATACCCTCCAAGCCTCGCGCCCGGTCGCCCGGCTTGTCGACGGGCTTCGAATAGTCGATCGGCCAATAGGAATGCAGCGCGCCGCCAATCACGTGAATATCGAGCTTGGCGAGATTGGTGAGCGTTTCTTCGAAGAACGCGCGTCCCGCCTTGCGGATCGCCGGATCGGCGGAGGACAGGTTTCTCTGCTGCGACGGACCGAGGCCCGCGGTGATCGTGATGCCATTGTCGCGAGCGGCGCGCGCGACTTCCTCGATATGCGCTGGGCTATAGCTGTTCAGATGGTGAGCGGCGATTTCGATGACATCGAAGCCGAGCTTGGCGACCTTTCCGACATACTTCAGGCAGTCCGCGCTCCACTCCTGTTCCCAGTATGAATAGTAGATACCGAATTTCATCTCTGTCTCCATTCCGGTTGTGGTTGCGGCTATCCCATGCGCCTGACGCAACCCTGCGTCGCTCGAGCTATCGTCGTGATACTTTCGAGCAATCGCTCGCAGCGCCGGCGTCCCAGATCGCAAAACCATGACTGCAATCAAGAATAGGCCCCAGACGGCGGTGGAGAGATGTTGATTGGCCCCGAGCAGATTGAGGCCTGAAGACAACGTCTGCAGGATGAGCAGGGATACGAACACCGGCGCCACGCGCCCAAATCCGCCGAACGGATCGACGCCGCCGAGGAAGCACGCTAGCACCGTCACCAGCAGCAGCGCTTCACCGTGCCCGACGCGCACCGAGTTGAACTCCGTCAGCATCAGGATGCCCGCGACCGCGCTCATCACGCCCGAGAGGGCGTAGACCAGCGTGAGCGAGCGTCTGACGTAAATTCCCGAATATTCGCTGGCTCGCGGGTTGGAGCCGATCATCGCCACGGAGAAACCGTGCCGCGTGTGCGCGAGCAGCACGTGCCAGACAATCGCCGCCGCGATGAACACGAGCATCGTCATGGGAATACCGAGGATCACGCCGTGGCCGAGTTCCCCCAGGAACGCCGGAAATCCGGAAATATCGCCGCCGCGCGTGAGAAATTCGCCCAAGCCTTTCAGGAAGATCATCATCGCGAGCGAAGCGAGAATCGGATGGGCGCCGAAATAGGCGATCGTCACGCCCATGGCCGCGCCCGACGCGCCGCCAACCGCCAACGCCGCGACCGCGCCGACGGCAAAAGCCAGCACGCTGGCTTGCGGGCCGCCATTCATATTGAGGATCCAGGCCAGCGTCAGACCACTTAGGTTCGCGGTGGCGATGATCGCCAGATTGATTCCGCCCGCGATGATCGGCGCGAGCATCGCCAGAGTGAGCAGACCGAGATCGGGTAATTGGAAGCCGATCGAATCGAAATTCGCGACGCTCAGAAACTGCGGCGATGTCAGACCGAATGCAACCACAGTGAGCGCCAGCAGCGCCAGCAGTCCCGGCACTTCTCGCCCAGATAGACGGCGCAGCCGCTCAGCTATTGCCGACATGACCGCGCCTCCTCGACCCACCCGCCAGCAGCGCGCCCAGATCAAAGTTCGAAAGTGAGATGGCCGCGAGGATCGTCAACCCGATCAGCATTTTGAACGCGTAGGGCGAGACGCCGAGCAGGTTGAGCCCGTTTTGCACGACCGCCACCAGCAATACGCCGAGCAGGCAACCAAACACCGATCCGCGGCCGCCGCCGAGCCGCGCGCCGCCGAGCACGACGGCCGCCAGCACGTCGAGTTCGCGACCGATAAGGGCGTTCGGAACGACCTCCTGGGCAAGATTGACCTGCATCAGCCCGCCGACGCCCGCCATCAGGCCCAACCAACCGTAGGCGATGAACTGTATCCTCACCGTCGCGACGCCGGCGCGCCGCGCGCCTTCGGGATTGTCGCCGAACGCGTAGATCTGCCGGCCAATCGTCGTGCGCGAGATCAAGAACCAGGTCGCCGCCATCGCCGCGACCATACCGGCGACCGGCAAGGTGAGGGCGCCGCCCTCGCCGAGCGAAGCGACGGCTACGCGATCGGTCCACCAGTCGGGCAAATCGTAGATCGACTTGCCGGATGTCGTGAACATCAGCAGGCCGAACAGGGCGTTGAAAGTCGCGATCGTCACGACGATCGAGATGATCCGAAAACCTGCGATCAGCGCTGCGTTGATGCAGCCGATGGCTATGCCGAAGACGCCAGCGAACAGGAGGCCGAGGAACCAGTTGCCGCCGCCGACGGCGTGCAGCGCCAGCGCGGTGAGGTACTGGGCGACCGAGGCGCCGACGGCGAAGGAAATGTCGATGCCGCCGGCGATCAGCACCACCAGCAGTCCAACCGCCCAAATGACGTTGACCGCATTGTTGTTCAGCAGCGACGCCAAATTTCCGGCGCTGAGGAAGGTCGGCGACGCGTAGCCGAGAAACAGCGTCAAGACCGCCAGGACGACGAACAGGCGCACCTCGCCCTCGTGGGTCCGTAGATAGTCACGCATAGACGGCGCGCTCCAGTTCGGCGATGGCGATGCGGCGCGGGTCATATTCCCCGACGATGCGTCCGCCCGCCATGTGCAGGATGCGGTCGGAGTTGAAATAGACCTCGGGGACTTCGTCCGAAATCATCAGAATGGCGATGCCGCGCTCGGCGAGCCCGCGAACGATCTTGTAAATTCCGTCGCGCGCGCCAACATCGACGCCGACCGTCGGGCAGTCGAGGATCAGAAGCTTCGGCGAAGTGGCGAGCCATTTCGCGAGCACGACGCGTTGTTGATTGCCGCCCGACAGCGTCGAAACGGCGTCTTCCGGCTTGCCGATCTTGATCGCGAACTCGCCGATGCCCTGGGCGACGACCGCGGACTTCTTCGCCTCGGAGATCAAACCACTCGGCGCCGGAGATCTGCTTCAGGGTCGTGATCACGATGTTATCGGCGATGGATTGCGGCTGCACCAGATCCGAGGGCGAGACGATCCTCGGAGACGTACGCGATGCCTGCGGCGATGGCTTCGCGATTGCTCGCAAAGGCGACGGTTGAGCCCGACAAGCGGACCGAACCGGAGTCGGCGCGCGACATGCCGAACAACGTATGCGCGAGTTCGGTGCGGCCGGCGCCGATCAGGCCGATGAGGCCGACGACCTCGCCGCCGCGCACCGTCAGATTGACGTCCGAGTATTCGCCTTCGCGCGTCAGTGCGGAGGTTTCGAGAACGACGGCGCGTCGTCGACGGAGCGCGCGGTGACGGCTTGGTCGAACCGCTTGCCCGTCATCAGTTCCGTCAGCCGCGATCTGCGTCATGCCCGCGGCGTCGAAGACGCCTACGAGGCGTCCGTCGCGAAGCACGGTGACGCGGCTCGACACGTCGAGCACTTCCGCCAGCCGATGGCTCACAAAAACCACGGCGACGCCGGACGCGGAGAGCGTGCGCACGACGGCGAGCAAATGGTCGGTCTCGGCCTGCGTGAGCGAGGCGGTGGGCTCGTCCATGAAGACGAGCTTCGCGTCGCTCGCGAGCGCGCGCGCGATCGCCACCAACTGTCTTCCCGAAATCGGCAAACTTTTCAGCGGCGCGCTGAGGTCGAGCTGCACGCCGAGCTTGGCGAGCGCGGCGCGCGCGGTCTGGCGTATCGCGCCGTAGTTGACGAGCCGCGGCGCGCCGACGAGGCCGTCGAAGGCGATGTTCTCGGCGACCGTCATTTCCGGGAACAGCGCCAGATCCTGCCAAATCACCGCCACGCCCTTGCGGCGGGCGAGTTGCGGCGTCGGCGCCGTGACGCTCTCGCCGAAATAGTCGGTGCGCGCGCCGGGCGCCGCCTGGTAGACGCCGGCGATGACCTTGATGAGCGTGCTCTTGCCGCAGCCGTTTTCGCCGGCGAGGCAGTGCACCTCCCCGCGCCCGACCGAGAACGACACGTCGTCGAGCGCGAGCACGCCGCCGAAGCGGACCGACACATGTTCGAAGCGGACCGCCTCGGAGGCGGGAACGGAGAGTATTTGACGATGCCGCCGCCATGGTTGATCGCTGCGAGTTCCTGCGAGTTTCTGTTTGTCGTCGAAAGCTTCCGCCTCGGCCGAGGCGAGCCTCTCCCGCATCGGCGGGAGAGGCGGAGTTCTTTCAGAGCCCGAGATCTGCGAGCTTGTCGACCGACCCCTTGTTGATCGCAAGCAGGTTGTCGGTGATGATGTTGTGCGTCGTCTCGTTCGGCGTCGACTTTGCCGAGCCCCTCGATCGTCGATGCCGTCCTTGATCTCTTGGCCGGCTGGCCAACATCTTGCCAACGCGGACGAACACGCGGCCCGCCTCTGCCGGATTCCACATGAAGCCGCCCAAGATCGCGCCTTCCTTGATGAGCTTGCGTCCCTGCCCCGGCGAGAACGGGCCCGACCACGAACACCTTGCCGACGTCGCCCTTCTCTTCGATCGCGCGGCCGGCGCCGATCGGGCCCTGGCTGCCGAATGCGAGGAAGCCCTTCAGGTCCGGATGCGCCGAGATCAGGTCGAGCGCGGTCTTGCGGCTGTCGTCGACGTTTTCAGCGACGCCGTATCGGTCGCCGACCGGCTTCATGTCCGGGTATTTGACCTTCAGGTAGGCGATCGCCGCGTCGGCCCAAGCGTTGTGCAGCGGAACCGTAAGCGAGCCGACGAAGACCCCATATTCCCCCTTGCCGCCCATCGCTTGCGCGAGCAACTCCGCATGCGCCTCGCCGAAGCCTTTGGCCGAGGCGAGTTCGAAGTCCCAATTCTTGTTCTGGATGCCCGGGCCCTCGTGCGCGACGACCTTGATGCCTGCCTTGCGCGCCTTGTCGAGCACGGGCTCGAGCGCCTTTTCGTCGTTCGGAACGACGCCGATCACGTTGACCTTCTTGGCGATGAGATCTTCGATCGCGCGCACCTGCAACGACGGATCTGCGCTGGTCGGCCCAATCATGAACGCGTCGACGCCGTCCTTGGCGCCCTCTTCCTTGATGCCGGCCTCCATGGCGTTGAACCACGGGAATGCCGCCGATCTTCACGACGATGCCCATCGTGGGCTTGTCCGCGGCGAATGCGCCCGTGGCGAGCACGGCGGCGAAAGCGACGCCCGCGAGCAGGGCGCGTCGTGGTTGCAGAAAATTTCGTCATGGTCTCGCTTACCTCCCTTGGATGCGCATTCGCGCATTGCGGATCGATGTGATCCGTCTGCTCTGGATCGATCGACGACCCAGAATTCTCTGAGCATCTCAGCGGCAGATCATCCCGGAAGGGAGGGAACCGCTTTCGCCGTGGGCGTGTCGGCCGGTCGAGTTTTGCGCGGCGCAGCCGTCGAGTCGCGAAGCTTGAGTTCGCACGGCAGAAGAACATGTTTGGCGGGCGAGTCGTCCCCCTTGATTCGGGCGCTCAGCCGTTCCCAGAGAATGCGACCCATTTCGCGCACCGGCTGCGCGATCGCGGTCAGTGGCGTCGCGCGCGCGCGCATCCAGGTGTAGTCGTCGAAGCCGATCAGCGAGATGTCTCTTGGCATGCGAAGGCCGCGTTCGGCGATCGTCGCCAATGCCGTCAGATGTCGTGAAGATTGGTCAGCGCCAGTATCGCCGTCGGCGGCGAATGGCGATTGAACCATTCCGAGAGTTTTCGGGAGCCCGCTTCGATATCAATCCCCAACTCGACGATCGCCGGATCGGGAAGGCCATGCGATCGAAAAACTTCGGCGGCGCCGTTCGCAGCGTTGACGAATGTTGGCGAGGCTCAGCGAAGAGGCGGCGATCAATATGTTCTCGTGGCCGAGGTCGATCAGGTGACGAGCGGCCAGACGACCCGCCTCTTCGTTGTCGAGCGAAACCGTGTCGGCGTTGAGGTTGTCGGTCACGCGATCGGCGATCACGTGAGGAGTCTTCGAGACGCCTCGACGGCGTCGCGGCTCTGCAAAGTCGTCGGAGCAGGGAATGACGATCAACCCGGCCGGACGCCAAGCGAGGATTGCCTTCAGCTTGGAGCGCTCGACGGCTTCGTCACCGTGGGAGCTGGCGACGATGACCTCGTAAGCAGTCTTTGCCCAGGCACTGCTCGACCGCCGAAACGATCGAGGTGAAGAACGGGATTGTCGAGATCCGGGACGAGAATGGCCACGATCTTGGCGTCGCCCGAGCGCAACATCGAGGCGAGCGGGTCGGCCCGATAGTCGAGCGCCTTGACGGCGGCTGCGACCTTCTTGGCGAGCTTCGCGCTCACCGGCTTGCGGCCGGTCAAAACATTCGAAACCGTCGCCGGAGAGACGCCGGCGAGCTTCGCGACATCATTGATCGAGCTCGATCTTTTCGACCATCGCCGGCGGGTTTCCGCCCGCTGAAAATCGTTTTACTGAGATCCTCCGAGAGCGCAACTGGAAAGCCGGGACTTTCGAAATTTTTCGGCAGGACTCTACCTGTCGCGCGTTTTTAGCCGCTACTCATCCAATTTGCCGCGCCTGATGGCTCAAATCGAACGCTTCGGTCGCGGGTCGCGGCGTCGAATTGTTCGACGCGGACGACCGGACCTCCTATGCACATGCCGCCTGTGTCATCACCGAGGTCGCCGAGCGCTGATCGAAGACGCCCCCTTGTTCCCTCTACTGTGAGTGCCGCGCAATGACGAACCTCTCGACGACCACGATCAACACCTTTGAATATATCGACAAAGTGGAGACCGTCACGATCGGGACCGCCGGATATTATGACATCACGGCCGACGGCGCGCAGGGGGGCAGAGGAAATGAAGACGATGCCGGCCTCGGCGGGCTCGGCGCGATCGTAAGCGGCGAGATTTACCTGGCGGTCGGCGCCAAGCTGGAGATCGTCGTCGGCGGCGTCGGCCAACCCGGAAAAAGCACCGGCGGCGGAGGCGGCGGCGGCGGCAGCTTCGTTATCGAGACCTACAACGGATCGAGCGCCGTCGATGTCAACGAGGTGATCGCCGGCGGCGGCGGCGGCGGCGCCGGTAATGACATCTTAGATGGCGGCGGCGGCCGGACGGTGGGGACCGGCGGTGGCGGCGGCGGCGGGTTTGCTGGCGGCCCTGGCGGCAATGGCGCGGGCGGGGTCAATGGCGCTCCCGGTAACGCCGGCGGTAGCGGCGGCGGCGGCGGATTCACCGGCGGTGTGGTCGGACAGGGCGGAAGCGCAAATCATACAACGTTTGTCGGCGGTGGCGGCTCGGTCGCCGGCGCCGGCGGCACGGGCGGATTTGGCGGCGGCGGCGGCGGTGGAATCGCTGGCGGCGGCGGCGGCGGCTACGGCGGCGGCGGCGGTGGCGGCGACAGTGGCGGCGGCGGCGCCGGCTCCTTAGTCAACAGCACAATCGACGTGAATAAGGTGGCGGCCGCCCACAGCGGCAATGGCCTGGTCACCATCACGCTCGGCGCGCCGCCGACCATCGCGGGCCTCGCGAGCGGATACGCGAACCTCGGCTCGACGACGGACACGCCCTTTGCCGGCGTCACGATCGGTGACCCCACGGCGGGAAGCCCGACCGACACGCTGACCATCACGCTCAGCGACGCCCGCGCAACGCTGAACGTGGGCGCCTCAGCCCCAGTAGGCGTCACCTTCCACAGTGCCGGCGGCGGCGTTTACACGCTGACCGGTTCTGCCGACAACATCACCAGCGAACTCGACGGGCTGACGCTGAACGCGCCGTCGACCCTCATCGGCGCGGTCAATGGCGTCGAGGCCGTTGGCGTCTCCCTCTCTGACGCCTCAAGCGCCTATCTCGTAGCGCCAACGACGGCCGCGGCGACGCTCGACATCCTCGCCCAGGGCTTCACTAAGACCTTCGACTATACGGGCGCGATCGATAGCTTCACGGTCCAGACCTCCGGCTATTACAAAATCGCGGCCGATGGCGCGCAGGGAGGCAGCGGCGTCCTCCCCAATACAGGCTGGCTCGGTGCGATGGCGAGCGGCGAAGTCTATTTGCAGGCGGGCGCGAAGTTAGAGATCGTTGTCGGCGGCGAGGGCCAGGGTTCGACCGTCGGCGGCGGCGGCGGTGGCGGCGGCAGCTTCGTGATCGAGACCAACGACGGTTCGGGCGCCGTCAATGTCGACGAGGTCATCGCCGGCGGCGGCGGCGGCAGTTTCATCGGGCCTTCGGGCGGCGGCGGCGGCGGCCGGATCCAGCCGACCGGTGGGACCGGTGGGGAAGGCGGCGGAACGGCTGCGCACGGCGCTGGCGTCGGCGGCGTCGACGGAGCAGCGGGTCAAGGGGCGACCAACGGCTTCCTGCTGGGCGGCGGCGGCGGCGGCGGATTTACCGGTGGCGACAGCGGATTTTCCGCCGCGCCGCAAAACGGAAGCGTGAAGGGCGAGACCTTCGCTGGCGGCGGCGGCGCCTCGGGCGGCGCCGGCGGTGGGTTCGGTGGCGGTGGCGGCGGCGGTCGCGGCGGCGGCGGCGGCGGCGGCGGCGGTTACGGCGGCGGCGGCGGCGGCATCCTCGGCGGCGGCGGCGGCGGATCCTTCGTGTCGGCGGCCGCTTACGGAGTCTCGCAGACCGCCGCCTCGATCAGCGGCAATGGGCTGATCACAATCACCCAAGTTTTCGCGTCGACGATAACAGGCGCCGGCGGCGAGACTTACGCCAGTGCTGGCTCAAGCGCCGACAAGCCGTTCGCCGGCGTAACGATTGCCGACACCAACCCCAACTCACCGACCGAGACGCTGACGATCACGCTCGGCGACGCCAACGCGTCTCTCTCTGAAGGCTCGAGCTTCACCGGGACCGAGACGCTGACCCCGGTTTCCGCGACCCCTGGCAAATACACGCTGACCGGCGGTGCCGCCAATGTGACGGCCGAACTCGACGCGTTGGCCCTCCACGCGCCTTCGACCGTGACCTCGGCCAACGGCGTCGAGGCGATGAACATTTCGCTTTCCGACCTATCGAACGCCGATGCCGTCCCTGCTACGGCCTCTGTGACCGCCAATATCCTCGGCCCAAACTTCAGCGATACCTTCAACTATAGCGGTGCGATCCAGACCTTCACGGTCCAGACATCCGGCTATTATGACATCGCGGCCGATGGCGCCCAAGGAGGAGGCGGCTACGGAAGCGCTGTTGGCGGGCTCGGCGCAATGGCGAGCGGCGAAGTATTTCTGCAGGCCGGCGCGACGCTCGAGATTGTCGCCGGCGGCGAGGGCGCGACCGGCGGCCTGGGCGGCGGCGGCGGCGGCGGCGGCAGCTTCGTGATCGAGACCAACAACGGGTCGGGCGCCGTCAAGGTCGATGAGGTGATCGCCGGCGGCGGCGGCGGCGGGAGTTTCGGCGCCGGCGGAGGCGGCCAGACAATAGGGAGCGGCGGCAACGGACGCGGCGCAGCGGGGACGCCCGGAGGCGGCGCAGCGGGTACGCCCGGCGCCGGCGGCGCCGGCGGCGCCGCGGGCCACGGGGGTAAGGCCAGCCGCGGCTACGGTGGCGGCGGCGGCGGGTTCACCGGCGGCCCTGGCGGCACCTTCACCACATTCGGACACGGCGGAAGCGCGACGGGGAACAGTTTCGCCGGCGGGAGCAGCCCCTCGGGCGGCGGCGGCGGGGGATTTGGCGGCGGCGGCGGCGGCAGCGGCATTGGTGGAGGCGGGGGCGGCGGCTACGGCGGCGGCGGCGGCGGTGGTTACAGCGGCGGCGGCGGCGGCGGCGGATCGTTCGTCGATTCGGACCTCGGCGTGGTCAAGGCGGCCGCGACGAACAGCGGCAACGGCTTCGTCACCGTCACGGCGCTCACCACGCCGTCGATCACTGTCGCCGCCCCAGCGACGCATTCGACGACATCCACGACGCCGGTCGAGCCGTTCGCCGGCGATTTGGTCACCGACCCGAACTTCGGCAGTCCGACCGAAACCCTCACCGTCACGCCCTCGGCTGACACCAATGGCGTGCTGAGCGACCCCAATTCTGCGACCGACGGAAGTTCGGTCGATCCGGTCACGGGGGTGTTTTCCGTGACCGGCGCGGCGCAGGCGGTCACGACAGCGCTCGACGGGCTCGTCTTCACGCCGTCAGCGGGCGCGGCCGGGACCACGACGAGCTTCACGATCTCGGATACGAGCTCGGCGTACCCGCTCGCGGTCACGGACTCGACCACGATCGTCGCCGACGCGGCCTGCTATCGGGAAGGGACGCGCATCCGGACCGTGCGCGGCGAGGTCGCGGTGGAGGACCTCGCGGTCGGCGACGGCGTCGTCACTGCGTCCGGGCCGGTGCGGGCGATTTGCTGGATCGGCCGGCGCCGGCTCGATTGCGCCCGTCACCCAAACCCTGGCAATGTTTGGCCGGTTCGGGTGCGCGCGCACGCCTTCGGCGAAAATCTTCCGCAACGCGATCTCTGGCTGAGCCCCGGGCACAACATCGCCTGCGAAGGCGTGCTCATGCCGATCTCGGCGTTGCTGAACGGCCAATCGGTCGAGCAGATCAAACAGGATCGCGTCGAATACTGGCACGTCGAACTCGAAGCGCACGACATCATCCTCGCCGAGGGCCTGCCGGCGGAATCCTATCTCGACTGCGGCAACCGCACGGCCTTCGCCAATGGCGGCGCTTTTGTCGAAGCCCATCCCGACTTCCAGCCCAAACATTGGGCCGAAACCTGCCTGCCGCTTGTGTGCGAAGGTCCAGCGATCGCCGCGACCAAGGCGCGGCTGCTGGCGCGTCTTGCCGAGCGCGGCTGCGGCGTGACGCAGGAGGCGGACGCGCATATTTGGATCGACGGCGTCCGGATCGAGCCGACGCGCCTGGGCGAGACGCAGCTCACCTTCGCGCTGCCGGCTGAGGGACGTGAGATTTCGTTGCGCTCGCGCCATTTCGCGCCCGCGCATACAGTGGCGGAGAGCGACGATGCGCGCACGCTGGGCCTCTGCGTCGCCGGGTTGCAGATCGACGGCTTTGCGGTTTCGCTGGAGCGTGACGAGGCCTGCATGTGCGGATGGCGCGAGGCCGAATACGAAGGCGAGACCTTCACACATCGCTGGACGACGGGCGTCACGCCACTCCCCGACGGCGCGCGCGTCGTGATCCTCGACCTTGCGGGCGTCGGCTACTATTGGAGCGATAAGCGGGACAACATCGTTGCGGTGTCTGCGTGATGCACTCGCCAAATCGGCGTTTGCGGAACGTAAGCGAATGTCCGGGTTGGGTCGAACGCGGGCATTGCGAGTGACGTGCTGGCCGGTACCAGGTGTCAATCGGCGCCCACCAAGACAACGAGGATGATCGGGTAGAGCCATGTCGCGCTAATTCCTTCCATCGCCGTATCCTGTTCAGGGAATGAGGAAGATCGTCGCGAGCGCGAGCAGCAGGGCAGGCGGCATGACGACCGCGCCGAGTTTCAGGAACGTCCAGGCGTTGACGTTCTGCCCCTCGCGACGCAGCGCCGTGAGCCAGAGAATGGTCGCGAGCGAACCGGTCACCGACAGATTTGGCCCGAGGTCGATGCCGATGAGCACGGCGCTTCTCACGTGTTCCGGGACCTCAGCGCTCTGCACCGCGTTGCCCGCGATCAATCCCGCCGGCAGATTATTCATCAGGTTGCAGGCCATCGCGAGAAGGACGCCGACGCCCCAGGTGGTTGCCGCAACCGAGCGCTCAGCGGCCTCATGCAGGAACGCGCTGATCATTCGGATCAAGCCGCTCTTGTCGAGCGCCTCTACGAGCACGAACAGGCCCGCGACGAGCGGCAGCACGCTCCACGACACGTCCTTGAGCGTGCCCCAGGGCGATTTCCTCTCGCGCATCCAAACCACGGCGGCTGTGGCGATCCCTGCGATGGCGGTGGGCAAGCCCAACTGAACGTCGAAAGCGGAAGCCGTGAGCAGCACGATCGCGGTGGCGGCGATGCCGAGCGCGGCCGCTTTGCCGGCGCCAGACAGAGGCGGGAGCGGGACGTCCGCCTCAACCCTCTGGCGAAGCGCGTCGCGCTGTGTCCAGCGCAGCGCGAGATAGGTCGCGACGATGGATACCAGCGAGGGCAGCGCATAGCGCGGCAGCCACTGCAGTAGCGGGGGCATGTGGCTGCCGTAGATCACCAGGTTCGCCGGATTGGAGATCGGCAGCACGAAAGAGGCCGCGTTGGCGATGAAGGCGCAGACGAGCAGATAAGGCAGCGGGGTTTCAGCCTTGGCTGTTTTGACGGCCGCTGCGACCGCCGGCGTCAGCACGACCGCCGTCGCGTCGTTCGACAGAAAGGTCGTCACAATCGTTCCGACCCCATAGACCAGCAGGAACAATCGGGCCCCGGAGCCTTTCGCTTGCCGTGTTGCAACGGCGGCCAACCAATCAAACAAACCTTCCTGTCGCGCGACTTCGGCGAGCAACATCATGCCGATCAAAAACAGATAGACATCCGTCCCCTTGCCGACGCCGGTCAGCGCCTCCATCGGAGTCAGAAGCTGAAGGATGACCAGCAGCGCCGCGCCCGACGCCGCCCAGATCGCCTCGGGCCAGTTGAGCGGGCGCAGGATGACTCCGGCCGTGGCGATGGCCGAGATGACCCAGGTCATCACATGCGGAGACATCAGCCCCCCGATGGCGGGAAATGCGATCACGAGGGCCTGCCCTTGCGGTTGGGGCCGAGCTGGGTGGCGCAGACGCCATTCTCCGGCCATGCGCCGATAGGAGCGAAAGCCAGTACGCGATCGGCGGAGTTCATGCGAGGGCTCCTGCCGGCGCCGGCGCGATCGGCGCCTCCTTGGATTTCTGCGCAAAGGCCGGCTTCAGCACAGGCGCGAATAACACCCACAAAGCGATCGCGCCCAAAGCGAAACTGCCCAGGATGATGAACGTGGCGCTGTAGCCGATCTCTTGCGCGATCCAGCCGCCGATCGCCGGGCTCAACGAAGCTCCGAGCCCCTGAACGGTCATCACCGCGCCCTGGCCGACATTGACGCGGCCGGTGCCGTTCAGAATGCGCGCGACCAGTGCAGGGACGGCGACGCTCTGCAGTCCCGCGCCAATGCCGTCGAGCATCTGGACGGGATAGACGCCCCAGTGATTGATCCAATGCGCGGCGACCAGGCCGCGGACCGGAAGCGCTATGAACGAGATCAGCATGACCAACCAAAGGCCTTCCTTGGCGCCCATCCGCATGGCGAGCAGCGAAGCCAGGATCATGACGCCCTGCGCGACCACGATGGTGATGGCGACGAAACCGGCGGGGTCGCCCTGCTTGGCCGCCACGACCGCCATCCCGTAGAGCGGCAGCATCGCCCCGTTGCCGAGGTGGAAGCACGCCAAGGCCGCCGCGAGGATCAGGAGCGGCTTGCAATCGAGCAACACCCGAAACCCGCTGGGGGTCTCGCCTTCCTTGCCGCCGTCGCCGAGGCCGCGCGCCACATTGTCGTCGATCGCGTCGCGCGGAATCATCAGCACCGAGATGATCGAGAGCACGCCGAACAGCGCCGCGAGCCAGAACACGGCGGCCATGCCGAACTTCCAGCCGAGGAAGCCGGACAACGCCGCTCCGACCATATTGCCGGCGTGATTGAAGGCCTGGTTGTGGCCGTTCTGTTTGTTGAATCCGGCTTGCCTGACGATGCCGAGCGTCATGCCGTTGACCGCCGGCCCGATCGCGGCCCCGGCGATCGCCGTCGCGATCTGCGAAGCGGCGACCAGCCAGAATTGCTGGGACAGCAGAATCAGGAACGAAGCGAGGACCGTGCAGACGCCGGGCACGATGACATAAGCGCGCTTGCGCGTGGTCGCATCGACCAGCGCGCCGGCAGGCGCGGTCATGATCATGCCGGCGACGCCGCCGATCGTCATGACAGTGCCGATCAGCCCGCTCTCCCAGCCATGCGCCAGCAGGAAGACCCCGAGAAACGGGCCGATTCCCGCCTGCATGTCGGCCATGAAGAAATTGAGCGATTGCAGCGCCCAGATCGTGCGTCCGCCTCCGCCCGAAGTTGCTGTCCCGCTCATGGCGCGCCCTTATCGCTAAGTTCATCGATGCGCGTGGGCGATCTCGGCCCGCCATTTCCCATCGTCGGCGTGGACCGGCTTGGCGTGGCGAATGTCGCCGTCGAGCGTCACATGCAGTTCCGAGAGACGGCCGTCCTGACGGCCGAGAATCTCGAAGTGCTTCGGCTTTCGCCGAGGCTCGCCGATGATCTCGAAGCCCGCCGCACGCGCGGAGGCGGACGCAGCCTTGGGATCGCCCTCAACATCGTGGGCGTCGTGTTTTTTCGGGTGGTCGATTGTCACCGTGAGGTCGCCGCGCTGGATGCGCGCGACCTTGATTTCCGACGGCTTGCGCTCGCCTTCGATCGTAAGCCTGTCGCCGACGGTCAGTTTGATCTTCTCCGCGCCATGCGGCGTCAAATCGGCAAGCACGACGCCGTCGGCGGTCTGAAGCGTGAAGCGGTGACCGAAGATATTCTGGACGGCGCCCGTGAGAGGAAGATGGTTATGTTTCATGCGCGTGATCCTCTAGAGAACGGAATTCCGACGGCGCTTTGTTGGGAGCGCCGCAGGCAAAGAAGGCTTGATGACGATCAGCCTCGCGGCGGCGGGGGCGGCGGAGGACCACGGTCCGGCGGACCCTCCATTGGACCTCGCGGACCCGCGACCTCGCTCAGGTGATCGGGCGAGGGGCCTATCGCCGACGCCTCGATCACAGTTCCCAGCACACTGGTGGTGCGTGTCCCCCGTACGGAAATCGTCTTTCCGGGCTGCAGCAGGTCGCTCAGGCGGCTGGCCTCCGGCGGCGGCAAGCGCAGCATGGCGCCGTCCTCCATCAACGCGCCGTTGACCTCGCCGCGCTTGCCATGAAGCTCGCCGACGACCTTGCCGTTGATGAGCTGGCTCGTCTCGTCTCGGCGCGGCCCGGGTCTGCCCTGGTCGGAGATCGCGAGGCCAGTGCGGTCGTTCGTGACCGCCGCCGCGTCGATCAGCGGAAGCGCGCGGGCTTTCAGACCCCGGATCGTGACCGCGTCGCCGGGACGCACAGTGAACACCGTCTCGGAGGAGAGGTACGGCGCGACTTTCACTTCCGTTCCGTCGACCAGAATGAAACCGTCGACGTCCCCGCGCGGCCCGAGCGTATATTGTTTGACGACCCCCTTGGTTTCCGGAAGTTGAGCCGGGTCATAGAGGCCAGCCTGATCTGTTTGCGCGAGAACAGCGAACCCTCCGAGTGTTGAACCGCCCAACACGACGGCGAGGAGCGTGGATATTGCGAGCGAGTGTTTCATGGGATGCCTGCCGCGGCTTGCGCCGCTTCCGGGTTGCGATGGGCATCACATCGCAACAGCCATGCCAGAAAAATTATTATGCAATTTCAATAATATAGATGAATATCTCACTCAAGAACCGTCGGGTTTCTTGACACAGTCCGTCGGGATTTCTGACGGCAGGTCGCCGATCCCGTAACGCTGCGCCTTGGTGTAAAGCAGCTGCCGATTGATGTTGAGACGTCGCGCCGCCTCGGTTCGATTGCCGCCGCTCGCCGCCAAAGCGCGTCGAATCATTTCGGCCTCGAGCTTGGCGACGGCGGTCGGCAAATCCTCCGAAAGCCACAGGTTCGCGTCCGCGGCCGTTTCCTGTTCGGCGAGCGATCCGCCGAATTCCACATCGCCGACGTCGATCACATCGCCACGCACCAGAATACTCGCGCGGTCGATGACGTTCTTCAGCTCGCGTATGTTGCCGGGCCAGCCGTAGCGAAGCAATTGCGCCGCGAGAGCCGCTGTGATCCGCTTCGGGAGCGCCGCCTTCGCCGGCGCAGGCGAAGAAAGTGCTCGGCGAGCGGGATGATGTCGGCCAGCCGTTCGCGGAGCGGCGGCAGCGAAATCGAGACGACGTTCAACCGGTAGAACAGATCCTCGCGAAACAGCCCTTGCCTGATCAGCGCCGGCAGATTGCGATGCGTCGCCGCGACGACGCGCACGTCAACTTGCGTCGGCTTGCCGCCGATCGGCGTCACCACCTTGTCTTGGAGCACGCGCAATATCTTGGCTTGCATCGTCGATGGCATGTCGCCGATCTCGTCGAGGAACAGCGTCCCTCGATGAGCCTCACGAAAAGCTCCGGTCCTGTCCGCCGAAGCTCCCGTGAAAGCGCCTTTGACATGGCCGAACAGTTCGGATTCCAAGAGATCAGCAGGTATCGCCGCGCAATTGACCGCGGCGAACGGCTCGTCCTTTCGCTTGCCGTGATCGTGCAAAGCGCGGGCCGCCAACTCCTTGCCTGTACCCGTTTCCCCAAGGATCAGGACGGTTAAGTCGCTGTCGGCCGCAAGCCCGATCGTCTTTTGCACCTTGCGAATTTCATCGCTCGATCCAACCAAAGTCAGCGGCGAGGCCTGGCCGTCGGTCGGCCCCGCGCCCTCGCGAATTTCCTTCCTACCAAGGTCAGACATTCGCTTCAAAAGGTCGGCGAGTTCGGCGCGGCCGATCGGCTTGGTCAGATGATCAAACGCGCCGAGGCGCATCGCCTCGATCGTGTTGTCGGCCGTCGCGTAAGCAGTGAGAATCGCAACCGGCGGCGGGGCGTCCAAGGTTTGTATAGCCTTCAGCACGGCGAGCCCGTCCATCGAGCCGCCGAGACGGAGGTCGAGCAGGACCGCATCGACGGGCTGGGCGCGGAGTTGCGCTAATCCCGACGCTCCCGAGGCGGCCAGCCTCGGTTCGTAACCGAGATCAGCCGCCGTCTCCGCCAAGCCTTCACGGAGGCCGTCGTCGTCGTCGATGATCAGGACTCTCATCCCCGCCATGGCAGCTCAATCCTGAAGTGAGCGCCGCTCGGCGTCGGAATGTGCCGCACGTCGCCCCCGTGGGCGCGCGCGATCTCGCGCACGATCGCCAGTCCCAGACCGGTTCCCTCGGGCCGGCCTGTGACAAAGGGTTCGAACAGCGTGTCTTCAACTTCGGAGGGAACGCCAGGCCCTGTGTCGAGAACGCCGAGCGTGAGCAAATCTGCTTCACGACCCGCTTCGATCGTGATCGCGCCGGGCGGCTCGGTATTCTCGAGGGCGTTGGTGATGAGATTGCTTACGGCTCGCCGAACTTGGTTGCGATCGAATGACGACCGTTCAGCCCGAACTGCGTCGGCGATGCGTGTCGACAAATCGAGTTGCTTGGCTGTGACGAGTTCGCGAAACTCCCCCGCGATCTCATCTACAAAGCTTGCGACATCGACGGATTCGCGCTCCGGTTTGCGCCGTTGCGTCATCGAGAGCAGATCGCGCAAAAGTTGATCCAGTCGAGCAATCTGATCGAGCACAAAGTTCAACGCGGACGAGCGCCGGTCTTCATCGCCGGAAGCCAGCGCGTTCTCCGCCTTTAACCGCATGGCCGCGATCGGGTTCCGGATCTCGTGGGCGATTCCCGCCGTCAGACGGCCGACCGCCGCCAGCCGCTCCGCCGAGGTAATGCGCCGCTGCGCCTCCTTCAGCCTCTCCCGACTGGCGTTCAGCGCTTCGAGAAGGCGGTCAAATTCGGGTTCGCCGGTCAGGGCGAGCGTCGGCGGTAAGCCGCCGGTCGCGCCGCCGAGGGCGGCTTCGATCTCCCCAATCCGACGCGACCACGCCAGCAGGACCCACCCCAACCAGATCGCCGATCCCAAAACCGTCACGGCCAGCACGCCGAGGCCTGTGACGAGCCGGCGATAGCCTTCGCTGGCGCCGGTATATACCCGCGTCATCGTCCAGCCCGTCAGGCCGGAAATCCGTCCCTGCAGCGGGCAGGCTTGCAGCACCAGGACCTGCGAATTGCCCGGCCGCGTCGTCGTGGTGAAACGGCCGTCCGCGTTGGCGATCGCATTGACTTGCTGAATGGATCTATATTCCGCGGCCGGCAGGTCGGTTTTCGGACCCGAGCCCTCGTATGTTGGGTAGGCATAGGCGAGCGAACCGAGGCTAGCCTGCCAGATGCCCCCCTCGATGCCGGTCGCGTTGGACAAGGCCGCTTGAACGACCTGAGCCAACTGCGCCCGAATGTCAGCCGTGACGCCTTCCGGGCCGGGACCGCTCCAACCCGAGGAATAGAAGGCGTAGCGTTCCGCAATCGCCCTGCAGGATTGAGCGGTTCGTTCTTCAGCTCGATCGACTTGCGCGCTGGCGGTCTCTTTGAAGAATGAGATCAGCACAAACGCCGTCGCGCCCGCGGACAGAAGCAGTACGAACCAAAGCGTCAGCAGGCGAAACCGCAGGGAACGAAGGAACATCCACCGCCTATGACGAAGACGCAGCCGCGAGTCGTCGCACTACTTCTTTATCGACCACGGTTGGACGGCCATGGGCGTCGAAGGGCGACTTGAAGGTGAAAGCCTCCGGGCCAGGCCCGCGATCATGCAACAGCTCAAATCTAGCGATGGCTTCCCGCCAATCCGGTCGATACCCTTCCGCCACCCACCAAAGCACATAGGGTGGCCAGTCCTTCGGCACAAACCACTCGGAGGCGTGTCGCAGCGCCTCGGCGTGCACGCCCGAATAAACGAACGCCATAAGGCTTTCGATATCGAACCAGAGCGACAGCACCGATGGAGCGCTGCCGTCGCCCCGCTCCACATAGAAGCGCGGAAACACCCGCACGCCCCAACTCTCCTCAGCGGGCTCATCGTCGTAGCCCGCCCGACCGATGAAGCCTCGCGCATGCTTGGCGGCGTCAAAGTTAATGGCCTCACGATCCCGGAAGCCCTGATTAGCCGGGCTCTCGGCGCGTTCTCGAAACATGCCAAAATTGTAGATGGCTAGCCACATGCCTACAGTATCTCACGAGCGGGCAGGGACAGCAAAAGGGCGATATACGTCGCGGTCGGATGCGGCGGGTAGGTACCCATTCACTGGCGTAGTTCGCGGAAAAATAACTTCTCACAGTCGTGCTCATACTCTGCGTCGCTTTGATCCATCTGATGCTTCTATGTCGGCCGCGCGCTTCACGACGGCAACCGCCCGGTTCGCCGCTAGTAGCTGTTGCGCCAAGCACTTGCGTCTATCGTTGGGAAATGCCGGATTTGGCGGCGCCAAAGCTGGCCTTCCTCCATATCGTCCGTTCCGCGACAGCCGATAATTTTCAGGACTGAAACACGGCGCCCAAAGAAGTCGTTTCAACGCTACTCGGGCGGTTTCGTCATTTACAGCCGGCGCGTGACCAGCTTTTATAACGTTGTCAACCTTTCTTTGAACCCGCTTCGCCCTGGGAGGAAGCGATGAACGCCATCCAAGTCTTCATAAGTTCGCGGATGAACGAACTTGGCTCTGAACGGCAGGCTCTCCATCAGTTGATCCCAAATCTGGATCTGGGCAAGTCTCGACTGATCCCCTGGGTTTTCGAAGCTTCCGACGGAGCGCCTTCGTCATCGCATTCAATTCGCGACGTCTACCTTGAGGCGCTGCAGCGTTCATCCCTGTACATCGGCATTATAGGCGACGAATACGGTAGCTGGACGATAGACGAATTCAATCAAGCCACGCGCTGGGGAATTGACCGGCACCTGTATATCAGGGGCAGACCTGGACAGAAACGAGACGCTCGGCTTGAAGTGTTCCTGGACCGCTGGGCAGACGTAGAATCGGGTGTCACGGCAAGGTATTTCGAGGTCATCGATGACCTATCCAACGCCGTCGCCCATTCGCTGAGGCTCTGGGCGACCGAACAGGTGCTTCCGCGACCGGCGGCGGCTCGCGCTCAGATCATTGGCGACCCCGAACAGATACCCGACCGTGCCGCGCAGCTGTTCGGCCGGGAGGTCTTGGTTGAAGCCATATTCAATGATCTGCAATCCGGGGTATCCACCCTCATCTGCGGCTTCGCTGGGGTCGGCAAGTCGGCTGTAGCCGCACAACTCTGCGAGAGCTGGTTGGCTCACAAGCGAAGGTCCGTGGTTTGGCTACGTTGTGGCTTTGCCAGAGAGGAGGACCTTGTCGACGCTATACTCAGATCATTCAATCAAGAGTTCCCGCTTCGGGCCTTGCGCGCCGATGAGCGTCTTGATCTGCTTAAATCCTGCCTGAAGCAGGCGCCTGGGGCGCTGGTCGTGTTGGATGACTGCTGGAACGGCGAAGCTCTGTTCTCGATCGTATCGGCGGTCCCGCCGCAGACGCCGCTTCTCGTCACCTCGAGGCAGCGCTACCCGCTACAGGCAATTCATGAACTGGATGCGTTGACTCGGCGCGCCGCGCTTGAGTTGCTGTCCAGGACTTCAGGCAAAGCACTTGCCGACGATGAGGATGCCTCATTGCTTTGCGCGGCCTTGAGCGACCATGCGTTCTCCATCGAGATTGCAGGGCGTGCGCTTAAAGTGCAAAACCGGTCTCCGCGAGAATATCTGGGTCGAATATCTGCCGCGCCCCACGAGCAATCGGCCCCGCTTGGGTTCAGCGAGCGCAGCCGGCGTAGTGTGAAAAATCTGCTTAACGCCAGCCTCGACGCTCTGAGCGGCGATCAACAAGTGGCGTTTCTCGCGTTCGGCGCCTTTTTTGCCTCTACACTCACCGCCGAAATGGTCCATCAGCTTCTTCACAGCCAGGTATTCTGGGGCGACGAGGCCCTCACATACCCGGTGGTCGGGAGCAAGGGGATTTCTTACGCGACGACCGCGGATTTGCTGCAAAGCCTTGAAGAGCACAACCTTGTCAAAAGACTGTCTAACCACGCCAATCCACTCGTCAGCTTCAGCATGTCGACCAGGAGCGACGATAATCTGAAACCCGGAGACCCTCTGCCTGCCATCGAGGTGTATCGCATTCACGATCTCGCATTCAGTTTTGCAAAAACAAAGGCATCCGACGACAAGCGGAAGCAGGCCCTAGACGTCACGCTTGCGACAGCGTTTTTTTATAATGAGTCGGCCGAGCGGATCTACGCTGTATTGCGGCCAGAACTGGAAAACTTCATGGGGGCGGCGGCGTGGGCCGCGGCTTCGGGCAACGGGATGTATGCCGAGCGACTCTGTGAACGCCTGGCGTTCCCGGGGCAGTTGCTCCAATCCCAGGGCCTTTTCGAACATGCGATTAGACTGATGGAGCTCGCAAAGCACTCTGCCGAGACGCGAGGCGACCATCGGTCCGTCGCGCAAGCAAATTACGCAATCGCCTCAATTCAGATTCGACTCGGGCGTTCCGACGTAGCCAGGAAATCAGCGGAGCTTATGCTCGCTGAAGCCGAGCGAACACAGGATGACCGGCTGGAGATGGCCGCCCTTTCCAATTTGGCCGTGCTTCACCTTCAACTCGGTGAGCTGGACCGGGCTGAGGACCTTGACCGCAGGGGCTTGGCGATCGCGCACAAATTGAATGATATCATCAATGAGGCGATCTTGCTGGAGAATTTGGGATCAATCTTATCCACGGCCGATCGGCGCGAGGAGGCGGTCGCTCTTCTCACGCAGGCGCTCGATCTGCACGAGCGCAATTCGAATCGATCCGGCCGCGGAAGTGTACTGTACAACCTCGGCTGCCTGCATTCGAAAGCGGAAGATTGGTCGGTGGCCGCCAGCGATTTTGAGAACGCTATTGCGATTGCCGCGGACATTGGAGAGCTTCCGATGCTCGCGGCGGCGGAATACGGTCGCGCAAGGAGTCTTCGCAATCTTGGCCAATTCCAAGCCGCGAACGAGCTCTTCGCTTCAGCCATGGAGCACTACAAGCAGGTAAACGATGAAGAAATGGTTTTGGCGTGTGACCGGCTTCTGCATGACAACGGGCTTAGAGTCGCGTTATCTGTACGAACTGGGCACTGGCTTGCTGGAAAATGGACGTCCAGATGAGGCAGAGGCGCCCTTACGAAGCGCTATGAGCCTCGGAAACGGCGACGCCGCAAGTAATTATGGCGCGCTTCTTCTTCGTCAGAACAGGGTGGAAGAAGCGAAGGAGGCCTTCCGGACCGGGATATCGCTGAAGTGCGGACCTGCCGCCCTCAACCTTGGCCGGATTTTTGTGCAGGAAGGGCGACTGGACAAGGCGGAAGCCGCCTACCTAGAGTCGATAGAGCTGGGGGTCGCCATCGCGGCAAACGAGCTTGGGTCGGTCTACTATCGCCAGAATCGGCTTCAGGAGGCCGAGAACAGCTATCGGCGAAGTCTGCAGCTCGGCGTTGGGGAAGCCGGTTACAATCTCGGTGTATTGTTGGCGAGATCGAAGCGCATCGACGAGGCCAAGCGCGCCTATCGCGACGCTATCGCGCTTGGCTACGGCGACGCAGCCGCTAATCTCTGCGCGTCCTTGCTGGATGAGGGAGCGGAGGACGAAGCGTTGGATGTGCTGTCCCAAGGCGCCGAGCTTGGGAGCGCGCTCGCTATGGTCAACCTGGGCGTCGTGCATTTCTCTCAAGGTCGGACCGAGGAGGCCGAAGCGGCCTGGAGGCGCGCGGTGGAGTTACGGCAACCGCTGGCGGCGCGCTACCTCGGCGTTCTTCTTCAAGAGCAAGGTCGCTGGGATGAGGCCGAGGCCGTTCTGCGCGTCGGTTCTGATCTCGGCGATCCCGAGTCCAAGGAACTGCTTCTAACATTGCGGGAGGGACAGAAGCCGTGACGCGGACCTTGAACGAGTTGTAGAAGATACCCGCAGCACAGTTCGAAGTTCGAAGCGCAAATAGCGTGCGATTTTCATAGGCCGATAGACAAACAGTCAAGTTGGTAAATTGGTCGGCGCCTGCCTTTCTACATCCGCGCAGACCAATAGTGCAATTGTCACCATGTGCACTTTCGCTGGTTGCCATCCGGTCACGAACAAGACCCACAGACAAGGTCGGCAGAGCCGCCCCCCTCAGCCGCGCGCCGACCGTTCAAGCCCGGCAGCCCCATGTCGGTGACCCGCCGCGTCCGCGGGAATAGGGCCTGGGTAGTTACGCGTCGTATTCGCTGCCGGCGGTGGGTCCAGTGAAGAAATTCCCAACTTCGAAGCCAAACACACTATTGCAATTCGTATCGATTGCGTCACAATAATGTGCAACGGGAATTTACCCGCCGGGGGGCCGTTTTGGCTCTTTGTGATTAATTCGGAGGTTTACGGGGCCGCGGCTGATTTGCCGTAATCGAAGTTGATGCTTGTTCGCGATCTCAGGGGCGCTCCGCGCGCGGTGCAACTTCCTGTGTCGCGAACGGACGTCATCGGAACAATCCCTGGACTGCTTTTTAGTCGACAGCATGTCGAAAGTGCATTCGATGCTCGTAACTGTGATTATGCCCACTTATAACGCCGCTAAATGCGTCGTTGAGACAATCGATAGCGTTATCGCGCAAACCTATTCGGATATTGAATTCATAGTCGTTGATGACGGTTCACGAGACGACACTGTGGCGCTCGTCCGGGCGAAACTGGCTCGCGATTTTAAGCATTCGTGGCAAGTTATAGAGTTAGGCAGCAATCGGGGAGCCAGCGCCGCGCGCAATGTCGGTCTGCGCGCCGCGCGCGGGTCCTGGGTGCAGTTCCTCGACGGCGACGATCTCTTGGCGCCGGCCAAGTTGACGCTTGAGGTGGAGCAGTGCGCGAAGGCGGGGGCCGACGTCTCGGCTGTGTATTCGCCGTTCATCCACTGCCACATCGACAACGGTAAGATCGGATGGCGGGGCCCGTTTATCGACCCCGACATAGAAGGGCGTTTGCCGATTATGCATCTGATCGCCGGATTTCGTCCGCTCAACGCGGCGGGACTCGCGCGGCGCGCCGTCCTCGAGCAGATCGGTGGATTTGATGAATCGCTCCGCTTCTGGGAATGTGAGGAACTCAATGTCCGCCTCGCGAAGGCCGGGCGATGTATGAGGGTTCGTTCCTCGGAGCCTCTCTATCTATGGCGTCTGCACAGTAATCAAACGTACATCGGCGGAAATGACGCGCGGTACCAGTCGGGCCCCGTCGCTCTTGGCTGGATGGCGCAGGTGCTGAAGGCGGCCGACGGCATGACCGTGAGCGATTTGGGCCTGATGGACGCCGAACGCGCGGCGCTGCTGGATGAATGCACGTTTTGGGGACGTCTGGTCTACGGGCACGACCGCGCGGCATTTCGTACGTTCGCGGCTCAGGCGCGACAGCTCGAGCCGCTATTTCGACCCACCAATCCGGTCTATATGAAGCTAGCGGCTCGCTATGTCGGCTACGAGGCGTCCGAGCGGCTAGGCAAGATGGTCCGCGCACCAAAGACCTGGCTACGCAAACGACTGCACGGGATGCGTCCGCGGCGGCAAAAGGGCATGTTTGATTGGAATTGAGAAGGGGGACCTTCGCTGCGCGCGACGATGAGTGCCAGGGACTATGCAACGGGGGTGCCCCAATCGGGATCTCAATCGCGAATTGGGCGCGCCAATCTGTCCTGGACCTCACAATGGGCAGGCCGAACCTTGCGGTGCCCCGTTAATCTTTATGAGTGCATTGTATTATATATCTACTGCGTAGCGACGCAATGTGTGTTCGAGCAAGAAAATGAAACGTTTTACCGAAGCGGAAATCGGCAGTGAGTTGCTCGATCAGCCAGAACAAATCGGAATTCCACAGAGGCTTTTCATTTGTTCGACGCCACGCAGCGGCAGTTACATGTTGTGCCGCTACATGATTAACGCTGGGCTGGGAGTGCCTTACGAGTACTTCAATCCCATACTAATCCGCCAAATGGCCCCCCGCCTTGGATTGGGCGAGGACATCAAAGGCCTGAACTGGTTCACTTATGGCCGAAAGGACCGTCTCCAGTTGCGGCGGACCGAGCGGGCCGGTGAACAAAGCTTCCTGTCGAAATACGTCGAAATCCTATTGCGCCGACGCTGTCAGGGCGGAGTGTTCGCCGCGAAGATCCATTTTCGCGACTTCGACCGCGTGCTGGACAATCCAATTGGGCAACGTCTGTTTGATGGGGCGGTTTTTGTCTATCTGCATCGCGAAGATCTGCTCAAGCAGGCCGTCTCCGAGCACTTCGGCCAACTAAGCGGCCGCTGGGGGATCGACGACGCGGTCACCACGACGCCTGCAACTAACCCTGATTTCTACGACGTCGACGCCATTGACCGGGCGCTGTGGGATCTGTCGGAGCAGGAACGCGGTTGGCGAGTATTCCTAGCAAGAAACGGCGCCGCAGCGTTGACTATTTCCTACGAACAGCTGTGCAAAGACCCTGTCTCGGCCATCGACGAGATTGCGCGGCGCCTTGGCGTCGATTCCGAAACGCTGAGACACGGATACCGCGAGGACGTCGAGCGGTCTGATAGCGACGCCAAGCTTCCGGACAAGGCGGATGTCGCAAGGCACTATCTTGTCGCCGCTCGCAAAGCGAGGGACGTCGAACTTGAAAAGCGAACTCGCTTCGACCCTCGTGGCTTGTTTCGCAGGTGAGAACGCGCCAACCGCGGATCAGCCAATCGCGCGCCGCGCGCTCACTGCGGTGTGCGGCTCGGCCGGAATTCGGCGCTTTCGCATGACTTCGACCGACCGAATCGCGACGGCGAAGAGAGCATTGCGCACGTGGGCGCAGGAACTTCTACATGCTGTGCCGGTCGCGATCTGGCGCAGGCTCTTCCCGAAAGTCACGATTTCCGTCTGCTACCATTTGGTCTCGGATGCGCGCCCACCGCATCTAAAACACTATCCCGTCCTTAGCGTCGCTGCATTCGAGGCGGACCTCGCGTATTTGCAACGCGAATTTGGCTTCACGTCCTACGCACGACTCGCCCGCCAACAGGAGACCGGCAGATCGTCGCGCCGAAACGCGGTGATGCTGACGTTCGACGACGGCTTCGCCGAGTGCGCCAACATCGTTGCTCCGATACTACGAAAGTTCAAAGCGGACTGCGTGTTTTTCGTGATTACCGATCTAATTGATAATGTCGCGTTGTTCCGCGAGAGTGAGGCGTCACTGTGCATCGACGAAATTCTCCGTCGCCCTGTGGACGAGATCTGCTCTGTAATTGGTGAATTGGGTTTGGCAGACCGCTTGGCGGAGCAACCAAGCGTTACCGACGTTGCCCTCATGAGAGCGGGCCTCTTAGGGGCAGATCCGAGGTTGCTGCCGATGCTGCGGTGGCTTCTGACGATTGACGCTGCTGAGGTCGGGATGCTGCGGCGCCTTACGACGCGACTTAGGGTCGACCCCCAACTATACCTACGTCAGGCGCGGCCCTATTTGACGACACAACAGATCCGAGAGTTGTGTGCCGCCGGCTTCACCATCGGCGCGCACGGCTGCAGTCATCGCTGGCTGGGCGGGCTGTCGCCCGCAGACGCTGAGCGGGAAATCGTGGAATCTTGTCGTATCATTGCCGATCTGACTGGACAGTCGACGGCGCCGTTCGCATTTCCGTATTTTGGTGGAGGAATTGACCGCGCGTGGCTTGCGCAACTGCGCAGGCAAAACGAGTTTATTGGCCTTTTTTTCGATACCGATGGCGTGCGCGATGACGAGCCTTTTGTAGTGCAGCGGATCTTTGGCGAGCGGTTTGACGGCGATCACACGCTGGATGAAACCCTGCGCCAAGCGTGGGCGCGCCGCCCTGCTTGGCGCGGGCGTATGGCGAGGGGAACAAGGCGCAAACGTCTTGAGTATTGAACTCTAATACGTCGGACTTCAACAAAATGCGCGCTCTCGTCGCCAAATGCGCCGCGGGCTTTGTAGGGGCCGAATGAGAGCAAGCACTCAACGCCGTGATTGCGGTACTTCAAGCGCCGCAGCTTGCTGCCGCTAGTGGATCGCATCTGACATTTGAATCCGTTTTGGGATTCCCGGCAAGCTCGCGGTGTGCGAGTCTGCGGCATGCGAACCGGCGTCACTCTTTCCGTTTCCTCTGCCGAGCTTGATCAACTGCGGGCGCTCGTTAAAGACCGCAATGCCGCTCAGAAGCACGTTTGGCGGGCGCAAATCGTGTTGCTGAGCGCCGAGGGCGTGGGCACGAACGCGATCATGCGCGAGACCGGCAAATCCAAGACTTGCGTCTGGCGCTGGCAGGAGCGCTTCGCCAGCGAGGGCGTGAAGGGCCTGTTGCGCGACAAAACGCGTCCCTCCCGCGTGCCGAAACTTGCCTCCTCGGTCGCCGAGCGTGTCGTCGAATTGACGATGGAGCCGGCGCCGGGCGAGGTGACCCACTGGACAAGCGCGGCGATGGCGAAAGCCGTCGGCGTCAGCGTCTCCTCGGTTCAGCGTATTTGGCGGGCCCACGGGCTCCAGCCGCATCGCGTGCGTCAGTTCAAGCTTTCGAACGATCCCGAGTTCGTCGACAAGTTGCGTGACATCGTCGGGCTCTACGTCGATCCGCCCGCGCACGCCGTCGTGCTCAGCCTCGATGAAAAGAGCCAGATCCAGGCGCTCGACCGGACGCAGCCAGGCTTGCCGATCAAAAAGGGGCGCGCCGGAACTATGACCCACGATTACGAACGCAACGGGACGACGACCCTGTTTGCGGCGATGAATGTGCTCGACGGCGAGATCATCGGTCGCAACATGCAGCGCCACCGCCATCAGGAGTTCATTCGCTTTCTCAATGCCGTCGAGAAGCAGGTCCCCGTCGGCAAAGTCGTTCACGCGATCCTCGACAACTACGCCGTTCACAAACACCCCACCGTGCGCAAATGGCTGGCGCGTCATCCGCGATGGGTCTTCCATTTCACCCCGACATCGGCCTCCTGGCTCAACGCTATCGAGGGCTTCTTTGCGATTCTGACCAAGCGTCGTCTGAAGCGCGGCGTCTTCCGCTCGGTCGTCGACCTCCAGGCTTCAATCAACCGCTTCATCCAAGATCATAACGCCCAGGCCAAGCCGTTCCGATGGGTCGCCGACCCCAACGAAATCATCGCAGCTGTCAGGCGCGGGCATCAAGCGTTAAATTCGATCCACTAGGTTGGATGAGGAGGTAGAGGCGTCGAGGCCGCCGCCGTCAGCGAGCTTATAGCCATTCTCGCGCGGCTTCGCTGCTCGGATGTCAAAATGGGTGCCCCGGGGCGTCGCCTTGGGGAGTAGCTCGATTGCCCCCCGAATCTACCCCTTTTGGGGGGCGAAGCAATGCGTCGCCGTGTACCGCTATGCGTGCCGTTTTTAACCTATCTATCGACGGGTCGCTGAGAGAGCAGGGAAGCCGATACCGACATTCAGCGAGGTCGCCGCGCTCGTCGTTGCCGACGCACACGAGAGACGAACGCCGTCCTGCAGGCACGCTGGTCGGAAATCGATCTGGACAAGTCGGTTTGGACGATCCCGCTTTCGAGCCTCAAGGATCGGGAGCATCGGGTCGAGCCGTTCCGTGTCCCGCTCTCCCCTCGCGCCGCGGAAATCGTCGAGAAGATGGCGGCGGCTCGCGTCTCCCAATTCGTTTTTCCCCGGCCAGAAAGCGAAAGAGCCATTCTCCAACATGGCGTTTTGACGCTTCTGAAGCGGACGAACTCCGGCGAGCGAAAGTGGCTCGACGTAGATAGCGACCGGCCAATCACGGCTCACGGCTTCCGCGCCACATTTCGCACCTGCGCGGAAGAGGTGGCGACCTTTCCACACGCCGTCGGTGTCCTGATGGAAGACGATATCGCTTACAACCAAGATTACTGGATCGCGCATCAGTTCTTGTTGGGTAGCGCGGGGAGTGACTCAAAGGGAAAGTGGAAGACAGTCTATTTGGAAAAGAATAGCCATTTGGAAATATCTGCGTGCGGAGCTTTAGCACGTGTTCTGCGGTCGGATCGAAATGCGATTTGGACCGCTACTGTCTCAATCCGAGTCCTGACGGAGTTCAGGCTCTATCGTCGGGATGAAAAGGCAAAATCGTCAAAGAGAACGACCATTTGCAAGACTGCGCCCGGTATCTGCTCCTGACGGGGTTACTGGTCCCTGAGCCCACGCCCACGACCGTGGATGGCGAGACAGCGACGAGATTGCCTACGCAGATTCGACGCGATCAGAGGTAACAGGTTACTTATGGCAATGACTTCGGCGTCTCGGCTACCGCTCGGAACCGCCGCCTCAGGGAACATGGCCGTGACCGCGATGGGCGTGTTTAACAGGAATAATATGCCAGCGCGGCTCACGTCCTGACCAGTTGCCCGCCCTGTGGCCGGTGATGCCCAGCTGATGGGGCGGCCGCCTACTCTTACTTAGCCCGCAGAACCGATGCTGCTTCTCAGCCCGGATACCGCGTCGCCACCAGCGGAGAGTACAGGTTCGATGTTGCATTCATCCGCAGGCACTCTTCAGTCGCGTTCCAGAAGGTCTCCTCGCAAGGCTTCGGCGCGCCGGCGACCTGCTTCCAAGTGATCACGAGACTCTTGGACGAAGAGCGCCAGGTGCCGTTGTTATGCATTTTTCCTTTGGCGGGCGCCTCGGCACTGGACGGCGGCGATGGTGGCGTCCTGCTCGACATCGCGACACCCCCGTCGGTGAGGTAATAGTACCATGTGCCGCCGTCCCAAACGCGCCACCAGCCCGTCGGCCACGGCAGCGGGTATTTTTTTGTTACTCCATCTGATGCGAGAACGAGTTCTGTGCGTGGAGATGATGCCGAGCGCAGATTCGGATCGCGAATGTGATTTGAGCCTTTGCCGTTCAAGCCAGCCGCGGTCTTTAATTGGAACGCATCCATCGACATCCTCTGACCGGGTCCGATGGCGGGATCATGGTAGACAATGTCTCTGCCCAGAACCGCGATTATTACCGACGCGTGAAATCCTTGCGGGGCGTGCCAATAAAATATGATTGGCCCATAGTTGGTCAGGGTTGCGTCGATAGCTTCAGGCGAATCCAACTTCGTCGCCAGAGCGGTTAAATGCTCATTTTTTAGAAAGACGCCAACCGCCTGCCCGCCCAACGAGCGATGTGTGCCGTCCGTGTTGACGAGCACGTCTTGGGCTGGCGTAACTGGGCCGCCGAAGTACACCCTGAGCATTTGCGCACATGCGTACCAACAACCTGTGGGGTCGTCGACTAAAGGCCCATCTTCGCCGGCGTTTTGGGAGAAATAACGCACGGGGCGATCTAGGGGCATATCGGCTTCCTGCTTCTGCTGATTAATTACGGTCTGTCGAATTGATCCGTCGATCTGCTAAATCGCATCGACGTTTCGCGGAACGCCGGGCAATTTTGCACGTTAAACTCACAACACTTCGGGGAATACCCATCCTGCCGGACCGGCGGACAGAAGGTGGAAGGCTCCTCGGGAGGCCGCCGCGGATGCCTGGATTTCCTACGGCCGACCGCGAGGAAACCATGATCGACTTCGTCACAAAGAGCGTCAACAGCCGTATGATCACGGCATTTTTTGATACGCGCGCCGACGCGCAGAGGGCAAGCGATAGCCTCACCTCTCTTGGTGTATCCGCCCACCAAATCCAAATCACTGAAGGCGCGTCCGATCCGGATGGCGCTGCTACCGCCGCGCACGCTGAGATGGGCTTTTGGGAATCGCTGAAGAGCATGTTCCTTCCCGCCGAGGATCACCACAGCTACGCGGAAGGCTTGCGGCGCGGCGGGTATCTCCTCTCCGCCAACGTCGAGCCTGAGGTGTACGACCGCGCGGTAGAGGTGGTGGACTCCGGTGGTGCGGTCAACATGGATGAACGCGAGTCGACCTGGAAGTCGTCTGGCTGGGTTGGCCATCAGACCCCCGGCATGGCCACAGGCGCCGCGATTGGCGCCGCTGAAGGCATGGCGTCCGATCCGGCTTTGATAAGCCCTGTACCGGGGCCTGCTGACGGAGGTATCGCGGGCTATGACGCATCGAGGGTCGGAGTGCGCGATACGAGCCTCAACAGCCAACGCTTGCGAAGCTACACCATTCCGCTCGATGACCGCTCTTCGCTAACCCCGGACGTCAACGAGCCCTTCCTCGGCGAGCGCTTTTCTGCCGCGAACGACAGTGACCGTATCGCTGAACATATGGACGTTATCGCTTCTGACGGCGCGAAGATCGGGACCGTCGATCATCTGGAGGGCAATCAGATCAAACTTACGAAGTCGGCCTCGCCGGATGGAATGCATCACTTCATTCCGCTCGCCGATATCGACCACGTTGATGCGCATGTTCATCTGAACAGGACGGCGGCGGAGGCGAGGGCTGTCTGGTAATCCGGACGGACACAATCTAAATCGAAACCGCCCTGGCTCCGGCCCGGGCGGCCATTGGGCCGGGAACGCCCGCCCTTCTCGAAACCGATGCGCAATGCCCAACATTTGCGTTTCGCCGGCAATGTCACCCAAGTTGGTGGTGAGTCGTCATAGTCCGGCGCGACCTGGGCCGGGCATTTCGGGCACGGCGGCTCGGCGGAAATCGCCGGCGCCAGTTCCATCCTAATCAGATGGCAAGCCGAGTACTCGGCAATGGCATCGTCGAAACCTCCCGCGCGCGCCGGCCTGCTGCGTCAGACGTCTGCGCGGACGATGGCCTTGTGCTGTCGCCTGCACGATCGCCGCCAGCGTGTAGCGCTGCGCCGTACGCGTGCCGGCAATGGTGGTCGGCCCTGGGCAGACGGGAGTGTTTATCTTTGAAGCGCGCCCCTGAGCGCTTGCCGACATTGAGGCGATAGAGATGCTTCGTTCGCACGAAGGCAAGCGATAACACGACCGCCGCCCGGGGGGACGCCCCCGCAAACCGCACGGTAGTCGGGTCCGCACGAGAAGCGGATAATCCGCATTTCCTGGCGGGGGCTCATTTGCGGAGAAGTCCGAACTGCCGCGGGGCCGGCGCCGGCCGATGCTCCACTAGGCGGCGCGGCAGTAGGTGCGGCTGCTGCGCTAGTGGAGGTCGGGCTTGGCGAAGCCTCTGGGGGTGCAGGTTTTGCGGTCGACGCGGGCGCAGCCACGCTCTTTCCGGCCCCGATGGCGTTCACAGCAGCTTGGCAAGGCGCCGAAAGGCTGGCGGCGTTTTTCTGCAGGCAGGCCAGGGCCGCCTTGCCTCCGGGCGGAACTGACGAACAATAAGCCGTGTAATCTGATCGACAGGCGGCTCGAACAGCGCCGATTTGCGCCTGCGTAGGCTGCTGAGCCGCAGTTTGAACCACCGCAAATAAGCTGCACGCAGCAGCGAAAAGCGTGAACCGCCATATTCGCGGCGACGATCCGCCAATCTTCATAGTGCCCCTCCCTTTCCTATAACGTCGACAAGCCCAATTAGGGGCCTAACCCTTATCCCGCATTCTGGACAGTGCGCAGCGGCCTTGGGCATTACTTCATCGCAGAATGGGAATCAGGTCAGAGTGGCCATACGCAAACCATTTATTGCGATTTCCTCACCCCCGGCCCCGCCCCGTTCTCCGGCGAAGGAAGGCCACCTTGCCTGCCTGCCTGCCCGCCCGCGCTGGCGTGATGGACTGCGTTTTACCGGCTGATTTCCCAATTCTTAAACGCAAGGGCGGGCGGGATTTGCAGAAATTGGAGTGAAATGGTTTCGGTCTCACCTAGTTGCAACGAGTGAGGTCCGGTGCCGTTGCCCTTGCCCGCGTTATTTGTCGAGATGGAACTAACAAGCACCGGAGCGAGAACCACTGTTAAGTATTCAAGCTTCGACTTATTCTTTGGTTTCGTAACCTTCATGTCCCATATCACTTGCCCGACCATCCCGTTAAGCACGGGGGAAAGAGTATCGATGGGCCGCGTGAGCGTAATGGTGCGGGGGTCATGAGGGTGACGCTCAACGTCTCCTTGCAAATGCCATTGCGGACCTGCGCGCTGAAAGACCGGCATGTTCGCCTCACCGATAACGTGGAACAAAAAATGACGCGCCTATAACTGCGCGGAAAATTCAGTTCGGCAAAACTATGCCATTTCGCGCATTGGCGCTACTCGTCATCGATCGCGATCAATCCTCACCCGCGGTGCGGTTCGCCGCCGGTCTCACATCGCCGACCCGTCGTAGTCCTTCGCGACGCCCTCAGGCATTTCGGGTAGGGCGGCTTCATCTGAGATCGCCGGCTTGGCCTGTCCCTTCGCCATTTCCGCCGAAGAAAATGGCGTCGGTGGCTTCGTGAGTTGCCGTTCGGTGCTGATGGCGGCGCGAAGCTGCTTGAAGAGCGTCCTTGGATGAAGAAATTTCCCGGGTAGCCTTCACGCTGCAACTCACGCTTGATATCTTGCACGTTGGACGCAGTACCCGAGCGCGCGATCTCAAATGCGCGTTGAGTTATGGGAACGGGGGTTTCGCATGCGATCACCTCAACCTCACTTCCCGTCCGTCGTTTGCATTGGTGAATTCAATACCGGCCGCTTCAAGAACTTCGCGCGCCTTACTGGCGTTAGAGGCTTTCAAGAACCATCCCTCGTTCTCGAAACGGGCTAAAGTCGTGCAGCTTATGCCCATTCGCACCGCGAGTCTTTCACGCGACCACTTCAGAAGTTCGCGAGCAGCGCGTAGTTGTGCGGGCGTAAGGGCAGCTTCCATCATGCACGCATCCCCGACCTCATCGCTGACCGTCGCCGAGCTGGCATATGATCAAGAGCGCAGTCATGACCAGGCCGCTCCCTTATCGTAAGCACTCACTGTACGCTGACTGTGCTGTCATTTGACTGCCCCATTCTCGCAAAATCCGCGATCTGGATCGCCCGGGAACCAGCGGATCATTCGCGTTCGTCGCGAACCTCCCCCCACGGTCGCCATGTAGGACGCTGAGAAAGCTCCAACCAAAAGAGCGATGAACGCCCAAAAGGATACAGCCGCGCCCGTCTTTCGAGCCAAGTCTGCAGCTACTTTTGCCTTTTCGACGGCTTGATCCGCGGCGCTCCTGGCTTGGTCAAAAGTCTCCAACACGCGCTTCTCCGCATCCGCCTGACTTAGACCCGTTCGGCTCGCCACGACTTGCGCGACATACTTTTTGTCGGCTGCCGGCAAATCGCCCGTCGGCAGCGCTCGCGCGAATATACGTCCGATTTCCGCCTGCGAAGCGTTTTGATCAGTCGATGTCGACGGATGTTCTGTCCGAAACAGCATATCGGTGAAATAAGCGTTCGGGGCGCCCGTAGCTTGGCTTGCAACCTGCGCGACCGGGCTTGCTGCGGTCGTGCCCGCTGCTTGAACGGCGGCCTCTCCAATGTGCGCTACTCCGCTCGCGACAGACGACGCGGCGGAGCTCAACAAAATAGCGCTAAGGACTGCGCCGACGCCCCAAACGAGAAGACCGTGAGCTGTATCGCGGAAATAGACCTCGTCGGTGTGCACGTTCACCCATCCCGTTCGTAGGCGACCCGCCAAATATCCGCCGAGCCCTGAGGAAAACAACTGAACGGCAATAAACGAATCGCCGGCGAGAATTCCAAAGGTCGTCGCCGACAGATTGTTGTGAGACCAAGGTGATACAGAAATGAGACCTAGACCGGTTCCAAGCGCAACAAGCGCAAGGGAAAATGCAGAAGCGACAACTCCCCTGCCAGCACAGCTGCCCAGGACACCGCTGACCTCGCCGCCTCTTCCCCCGCAAGCCCTCTTTGAGAACTTAGAATGGCGTCAGACATTTTGATGCGCTCCTGCCGGTGATTGAAATTTCGGATTGAAAGCTTCAGTGCCAAAACAAGGCGAGGAGAAGAATGATCGGAATGGGAACGCCGATAAGCCAAAGTAAAATGCCGCGACCCATGATTTCCTCCTTGTTGAGTTGATATCAAAACAGGCAAATGCTGTTTTTTTTCGAGGGGGTTGTACAGAGCAATAACGCCCGCCGTGAACGCGGGATCAGACCCAAGGTGCGGCAACGTTATTGCAAGGCGTGCTACCCGCGTGCCCTGCGGGACACGCGGGAGAGTTATTATTAGCAATCGGTCTTGGTTTTAGTGACTGAATCTCCCGTGCCGTTAGATTTCGTCACCGATTTGGTGTCACAACCATCGGCGTCGTGACGGACAGTCTTTTCCTTGGTCACGCCTTCGTCGGCAGCACGATGTTCGACGGTTGCTCCGGGCGGCACGACGATCACCTCATCAGCGAATACAGGGCCCGTGACAAGCGCCAGCGATGCAGCGAAAATAAAGGCTTTCATGTTTTTCTCTCCGTTGTAGAGGGCTTCTTGGCCGGCGGCAGAGCGACGCCGTCAGTTCTCGACGGGGCAAGGACGCGCGCCCGCAACATGCGTTGTTTCATCAACGGCCGCTGCGCGACCCTCGTATTCAATCGTTCCGACGATCTCGTGTAAATCCGGAGCGACGAACACGACTTCATCATTGCTGATGAAATAGTCGTAGCCGCGATATTCGGGCGCAAACAACAGGACTTCGGAGGGTAGTGGACGAATGGTGATGCTGTCGGGGACCCGCACGCCGACATTGATGTCGATGTCGACTTTTTCGGATCGCGAATTGCGCATCAGCAGCTCCGTCATGCGGGTGGCGTGCTCCTGCGAGGTCTGAACCTTGCCCGCGACCTTTGGCTGACCACGGCCTTCGGCCGCGCCGGCCCTTTCCTTGTTGCGACCTTCGTCCGCTCCCGCGCGCGGAGAGTTGCGCTGCTCGGCCGCACCCGTGCGCTCGCCCTGCTGCTGGCGCTCATCCGCAGCGCCGGTACGCGGGGATGGGCGTTCCGCCGGCCGTTCCGCGGAGCGTTGACCAGTTCGCTCTTCGTTGCTTTGAGCGGCGCGATCGTTCGATGACTTTTCCTGCCGGCTCGGTTCGGCCATGCGCTTGGGTGTCTCATTCTCGGTGCCAGGCTTTTTTGGCTGCTCGGACTGAGCTGCCCGGGGCAACTCCTTCTCCTTCGTTTCTTTCGACGCTGCGTTTGGCGCAGCGCCTTCTTCCTTGCGCTCGTTCATTTGCGCTGCGCGCGGCATCTCGCGAGACTCGGCTTTCGGCGCTTCAGCCGGGCGCGCCTCCGTCCTCGCGGCACCCGGTTTTTCTTCATGGCGGGGATTTTCCTGCGCCTGAGTAGCTATGCCCGAGGTCACGAGTGCGGCGGCTGCGACTGTGATGAGTAAACTATATTTCATAGAAGCTCTCCCGGAGATTTCACGGACAGCTCGTTGAACGCAAGCGGAAGGGCTTGGTTCCGCAAAATCGAATAGATGCGAAGTATGAAATCAAATTCATAGTTGTGATTTAGAACGCAAACTTCGAAATACACGTTATGTCAGCAGGAATATAGCGATTATATTGCTTGCCGCAAGGAACTGTACTTGCCCACAGCTGTTTTCTAGAACCGTCGCGATGGGGTTAGTCTTAAAGCGAATTCATACTCGAAGTAGCCGCTTATTCGAAAAACGCCCATCGTCTGAAACAAGGAGCCCGCAAATGAAACTGGTCAATGGAGCGATTATGGCCGCGATGTTCGGTCTCGCGGGCAGCTGCCTTCTTGCCTCAAGCGCTCAGGCGCGCGTTGTCTGCAACGCGGAAGGCGATTGTTGGCATGCTCACGAGGACTATGAATACGCGCCGTCTTTCGGCTTGACGGTACATCCTGACGATTGGCATTGGGAAGGCGCTAGCCATCGCTGGCGTGAGCACGAGGGCCGCGGTTATTGGCATGGTGGTAACTGGCAGGTTTTCTGATCAACTGAAGCGAGACGTCGTAAATAGCGCCCGCCGGAAGCGTCAACCTATTGGCTGCTTTTGGCGGGATCGCCTCTATCACTCCAAGCCTGAATTCGAATTCATCACTCGATGTTGACACCGGCGTGAGGCGAACAGTCCGAAGGTAGCACAATGACCAATTTGCTACTCATCGAGGACGACGCGGTTATCGGCGGCGAGATCGTCGAACGACTTAAGATCTACGGTTTTCTTATACGGTGGGTCAGAACGGCGGAGGACGCAGCTGTGGCCGCGAAATCGCCCAAGGACATTATAATCGTCGATCGAATGCTTCCAGACGGTGACGGTCTTGGAGTTCTTCGCACCTTACGCGCAATCGGCGATCGGACCCCCGCCATAGTGCTCAGCGCGCTCGATCGCGTCGACCAGCGGGTGACCGGGCTTCGCGCCGGAGGAGATGATTATCTCGTCAAGCCATTCGCCTTTGACGAGCTTCTGGCTCGCCTGGAAGCCTTGCTACGGCGGCCCAGCGAACTACCGCAAGTTTGGCTGCGTCTAGGACCCATTGAGTTGAACCTCATCAACTCGACGGCTAAGCGCGGCGATCGCGGCCTTGAGCTCTTACAACAGGAATTCAAGCTTCTCGCCTATATGGTCCGGCGCAACAATCAGGTTGTCACCCGCGACATGCTCTTCCGCGAGCTATGGAATTACGATTTCGAACCCGCTCCCAACCTCGTAGACGTTCACATGAGCCGTTTGCGACGAAAGCTAGATTTGCCCGGCGAGCCTAATTTGATCGAGAATGTGCGCGGTATTCGGTTTGAGCTCATTGCGGGTTCTAGCGTTCCTTCGAACGACGGCCTTCCGTCATTCCATCACGATCGCGGTTTTCTTTAGCCTCGCGTCGATACTCATCTTCGCCTTTGTCTATTGGCAGACAGTGGATTACGAAAGCGGGGAAATCGATCACGAGGTGCTACAAATAAGTCGCGCCATAGCCAATGTCCCATCGCGATTTGTCGAGCGACGGTTAAATCGGTGGTTGGCGGAACAGACCCGGATCGAGCGGTATGGCTTTCTGCTCGGCGCGGACGGCGCCAAGCTAGCGGGCAACATGGAGCACATGCCCGACGGCGTCGTGTACGACGGAAATGCCTATACGCTTGTGACCGCCGGCCTAGACGGCGATGCGGACGATGATCACGAGATTGTCCGAGGCGTCGC
>CAWADL010000011.1:0-106989 GCA_963780825.1 uncultured Pseudomonadota bacterium
TAAACCTTTTCAGGAGACAGCGCATAGATTTCGCGGTATCGCCGATTGCATAGGATTAAGCGCTGCTTACATCAAAGAAACAGACACCTTGCGAGATGTTGTCCATCGCCGTTTCGTGGCGCGTGGCCTGCGTCTCGAGGGTGGCGACGCGGGATCCAAGTTCGCGTTCGATAATGTCAAACGCCGCGCTTGTCGCCTCGGCGAGTTTCGCAACCAATGGTCCGTCGAGTGTCTCGGGTGTGCCCTCTGTTGCCTGGCCGGGACCCAATCGCAGCACGTGGACTCTCCTCCCAACAGGCAACGAAGTCCCTCGCCGCGCGGGCTAATCGGCAACAAAGTGGTTGAGGGATATTAAAGGTGCGTGAATACGCGTGGCAAGTATGGGTCGGAAAGATAAAACAATTGTTTCAGATCAGAGAAAAACCACCATCTTTGATGTGCATTTGTGCATTTCTCAAGATGAGGCGTGCTGCGTCCAGTAGCAAGCGGATCGACTTCACGATTACGCCCCACATTTCAACGCGGAACCCTCGTTCAGTTGAACGTGCTAAGCCCAGCTCTTCGATACAATCTGGGGGTGCCGATTGCTCCGCAGGGGTTTTTCAAATAAAATCGACACAACGCGTCGCCACCTGCTTATCTCGGTTACAAGACCGCCGCGGAGATGGGCGGAGCGGCGGTGAACAGTAGCGGCGACGAACCTGAAACCGCGAGTAAAACGCTCTAGCCTATGGGCAGGCAAGTCTTTTATGATTACGGGGCTTCGTCGCCCTATATCCAACAAAAAAAGTATGCATTGGCTCGGCGCCGCTAGGATTATGAGGTCAATCCGCTCAAATCCCCCCCCACCTTGCAGGGCAGTTAACCACCGAACTCCGTTAAGAAACCCGCTGTCTCGCGCTTTGGATCTGGCGTGAGACGATTTCAACCTGGGAAATTGTTGCATCTTGTCGGCAACGATCCGAGCCGCGAGGCCGCTTCGTTTGAATTTGACGCGCCGCCCGCCATGCCAACACGCGCGAACGTCAGCATCGACCGCAATTAGCGGGCGTGGCCGCCGGAGCGGGGGGATAAATCTCGCGTCAAGGCACCCGCGATCGAATGAACAGCATGAGTTGGTAGAAGCGCTGACCCGCTGGCGCTTTACGACAATTCGCGTTCAGGTTCCTTGCTTGAGTAGGGGTCGAATTCGTTTCGCGCCGAATTTCGCCTCGGATCGAAACCTATATTTCCCGGACCAACTATAGCTAACTTCAGGCTTCTTTTTTAAAAGAATAGATTAAATATCGCTTGCCCGAATCATGATTTGGTTCGAATGGGAAGGTGAGCATGGGGCGGAGATCCGTCACGTTCGAGAATCGCATATCAATGGTCACGCAATTGGAAAGGTGTGCCTATGATCGCCTCAAACGTAAATCACACTAGCGACATCTCTTCAAAGTCTCTAGAGATGAACACGCCTGAAGGAGAAGATCTATCGCTTCTGAAAATCTTGCCGCTGCTGGGCCCGCATTGGACTATTGATGGAGAAGATCAAGAACTATATCTCCGCTTACTTTGTGAAGTCGGTCGCGCAATCGGTCCGCGTGATATTATCGACTGGTTGCTGATAAAGGATGTTGTTGCGCTTACGTGGGATATTCAGCGGGGGCGACGCTATTGCCAGAGCCTAATGCGGCTGCGCAAACGTCACGCCTTGGAGAAGGTTCTTATGTCCCTGATGCCGGAGCATAGAGTTACTTTGGGCGGGCGTCGAATAAATGAAGCGGCTCAACTGGCGCGGCATTGGGCCGAACGCGACGAGTCCGCCACGAAATACGTTGAGAGCCTTTTGAGAATCAATAGCTTGTCGATGGCGGATGCAGCTGCGCAGACGTCTAGCGATGAAGCATTTAATTTTGATCGGATCGAAGCCCGCGCGGGGCGCTGTGAAGACCGGCGCAACAAGCTCTTGATGCAGATCGAGCGGCGCCGTCTGCTGACCGCCCAGGCCGTCTTGAAGGCGACCGAATTCAGCGGTCGATGCGGAGCTCGAGAGCCAACCGTCCCGAAAATCTGCGGCTAGCGAGGGGTGACCCGTGGTGAGCAGCAAGCGACAAGGCGCTGCAAACAAAACCAATGCCAGTCTGATACTGGTCCTCGGACGGCGCGTGGCAAACAAATTTCGAAGATGACGCCAGGGTCCACGGCCTTTCGTTGCCGATTCGGAGCCAGGCGGGCGCGGAAGAAGCGATCGAACAGTTGGCCGACGCAATCGTGGAGGCGGCAGCCCGACCGGATCTGCGCGCCTTGGCGGTTCGCATTTCTGAGGCGGAGATCGACTTTCGAAATGAATTAAACGCTCCCGCGTCGTGAATGTGATCTAGCGGAGATCGCCTCAGACCTTGGCGGGCCCCACACCGCCACTCTGTTTCAAAGTCTCGCAGGCCTACCTCTTAAAGGCCGATCCAGCAACGCTCTTGATCGCGACGAGCGCCGGGCGTTGTCGCGACGCAAGTCTGCGATCTGCGATTTTGATAAGGCGTGGGTGAGGTCAGATGGCGCGGCCTCCTGAAACAAGTTCGCGCTTTCGCCCGGATGTGTTGGATTTGGCCTGGCGAGAAGAGCCAGTGGTTGACGCGCGGCTGGCATGACTGCTGACGAGTAATAGAAGTCGCTGAACTGCGCGTTCTTATCACGACGCCATTTTACAGTGACCCATCGCTATCGGCGGTCCTCCCTGAAATGAGCGGGCCGGCGCGGACGGTTCAATTCCAACTGTGCGTGCCGCTGTCAACGAAGTGAACCTTTGCGCCACGCGACTATGCGCGAACCTAACGACGCCGCGCACAATCATCAGGTTTGGTTTCGTGACTGGCAGCGAAATTCCAAACTATTGCCCGTTTGCGAACGTCGCCAGAGTTCGAGCGCGATTGGAAGGGGATCGATATTCACACACCGGCCCACCACGAGGTTTCATCGCCATAGTGGGTGCAACTCTCGATGGTGAGTGCGACAAACAGGAACAGTGTATTCGTCGCTCAACTCTTCGGCCTAGAGCTCGGGGCTGTGCGAAACGGAGGTGACTAGGGATCCGAGGGAAGCCTCAGGTCCATCGTACTTGGGCACCAAGTCAGGATCGAACCGGGCTCCCTTCGTTGAGGCCACATCGATTTCACCCGATGCTATTTCTTCTACCGCAAGATCGGAAAGAGCTCTTCGCCGAATGATGCACTCGGCCCCGGAATTGAGTTCCAACTGATCTGTGCATCTGCTGTGGTGAGGTAGGTTTTTTCCGCAGGCGTTTGTAGGCCCAATCCGCTGCTTCTTCAGAACCGTTTAATCCATCTATCTGGCCGATCAGCCGATCACGCAAGATCGCTGAACTACTGGCGCCAAAGCCGCGGGTACCTTTTCGATAGACGGCCCTTGTTGTCCGTTCGTTTGATCACCCTTGCCGCCCGGCCGAGATGATCGAAAGTCCTTGGCGCCTCTGGCTCATCCCCCTCCATCGTCGTGAGGTCCAACGCGCGGCTTTTCAGAAGTGCCTTGAACTGGCAGGCGTGCAATTTGTCGGCTCGCCGTCATTGGCTGGGAGCAGGTTTCCCCGCTGCTTTGCCGGACGACAAAAAAACAGATTTGCCAAAGCTCTTTGGAGACGACTTGTAGATTGTTGACTATTTCAGAACGTGCTTCGTGCGCGGCGAGGTTGATGAAGAAGACCGCGCGATTGTTTTAATATTATTCTTCGGGAGAAGTACGCATCGAATTAAGAGAAGATGAATAGTTCATCTGCCCTTGAGACTATGCCTCGACAACTAAAGGCCAGTAATACACATTATTAATACGTATATTACTATATTTTGGCAGAACGAAGCCGAAAATGATCAGTGATTTCAATCAACGGGGAATTTCGACGCGACGGATCGGATCACGACGACTACGGCAATCGGGGCGTTTCGGCAGTGATGTCCATGAGGGCGGACTTGTCGAATTTAAGCGCCCGTAGGCGCTCTTATGGTCGCCGGCATTGCGTTGATTTGAAAGTTCGAGAGCGCTAGCCGCTGTATGCCCAAAAGTGGCTAAAAGACTCGAGGGATACGCGGCTCGATCGGATCGAGAAGAGCGCTATCTCGACCGAATCCCGCCTCATGAAACGCTCGCGCCCACATCGCGCAAATCTCCGAGCGCACGATGTCCGCATGCGTGAACTCAATCACCGGCACCGGCAGTTCCGAGCCCTGGATAAGGTCCAGCACGACGCGAAGTCCCGATGTTTCGAGGATGTCGCTCTGTCCGGTGTCGCCGTTGACGACCACCTGACAATCCTCGCCGATGCGCGTCAGAAACATCTTCATCTGCGCGGCCGTGGCAGTGCGGACTTCGAAACGCGGTCGCAGCATGATCGCGAGCATTTACGCTATGGCAGCGACCTAACCGACAAAGAATGGCAACTGATCGAACCGTTCCTTCCGCCGCCCGCAGACACCGGCCGCCCGCGCGGCTGGCCGATGCGCGAAATTATCAACGCCTTGTTCTATGTTCTGCGCGGCGGCTGTCCGTGGCGGATGCTTCCAGAGCACTTTCCGCCGCATCAGACGGCGTATCGATGGTTCCTACGCTTCCGCGACAGTGGATTGTGGGAAAGCCTCAATCATCGATTGCTGATGCTCGATCGGGAAATGGTCGGCAGAGAAGCCAGCCCTTCGGTCGCCATCATCGACAGCCAGAGCGTCAAGACCACCGAGGCCGGCGGCCCGCGAGGCTTCGACGCCGCCAAGAAGGTCAAGGGCCGCAAGCGACATGTCTTGGTCGATTCCGACGGGCGCGCGCTCTCGATGCAAGTACATCCTGCCGACATTCAAGATCGCGACGGCGCTCGGCCCTTGCTTCGCGCATCGCGAAAATCGTTCCCCTTTGTCGAGCGGCTCTTCGCCGACAGCGCCTATGCGGGCAAACGGCTCGCCCAGGCCGCCAAGCCTGTCCTCGTGGAGATCGTGCGAAGGTTGAGCGATCATGTCGGGTTCGTGGTTCTGCCAAAACGATGGATCGTCGAGCGGTTCTTGGCTTGGATCAATCGCAACCGTCGCTTGGCCAAGGATTTCGAGGCCTCTATCCCCTCTGCCGCCGCCTTCCTCTACGCGGCAGCTGTTATGCTACTGATCCGACGCATCGCCAGGCGCACATGAGTTTCGAATGGAAGACTGTAGATCGTGGGCGTCCTGGCCCACGAGCGCTCAATGTCTGCGCCGGCCAACATTGAGCGTCCATGATGTCAATTCGAACGCCATATTCCGTGACCCTGAGGCTGGTCGAGATGTGAATGTTCTCCTGCCGCCTTAGAACGGCGACTGCAGCTGACAGGAAATACAATAGATTGACCGATTCGACGGATTGACCTCGTTCGGTGCGGCCGATCAAGATGATCCAGCGAGGCTCGGAAGCCTGGACGTTCTGGATATGACGATCGACATTGAAGCTTACGTGTCCGCCTCGGTTTCTGTGTTGCAGCGAATGTTGTCCGACAAATTATTGCTGGCTAGGATCGGCGAAACCGCAGATCGCTGCGTCTCTGCGATCCGCAATGAGCGAAAGGTAATGTTTGCCGGCAATGGCGGCAGCGCAGCCGAAGCGCAGCATTTGGCCGGCGAATTGGTGTCGAGGTTCAACTATGATCGCCCGGGGATGCCCGGCATGGCGCTGACAACGGATACCTCGATTTTGACCTCGATCGGCAACGACTACGGCTACGAGAGAAGCTACTCGCGCCAGATCGAAGCGCTGGCGAGGCCGGGCGACGTGTTTGTCGGCATCTCCACGTCGGGCCGGTCGCCAAACATCCTCCGCGCCCTGGAAGCTGCTCGGGCGCGAAGCGTCACCACGATCGGATTTACCGGACGCGACGGCGGCCCGATGGCGGCTTTGTGCGATATCGAAATCCGCATACCCGACCTGGCCACGCCGCTTATTCAGCAGGGGCATATGGTCGTCGGGCATCTGCTTTGCGCGCTTATTGAGGAAGCGATCCACCCCCGCTCGACCGCCTGACCGATGACGAGAGGAAAACAGGGCGTCATCACGACGCTTCAAGCGCCCGCGGGCCCGGCGCCGAGGGCTATATCGAACCGATGTCTGCAAACTCCCACGAAGCGGCGCTCACCACTTCGACGCCGCGAGCCGCGAGCTTCTCCGCAAACCACAGGCCGGAAAACGAGCTCGCGCCCGTCAGCAGGACCTTCATTTCAGGCCCCGCAGCCGTTCGGGCTGATGGAACTCCGGGTTGAAGTCCGGCCAATTGGCGTCCTTCGGCGAGAGCTCGATCGGCGCGATCGGCCATTCGACGCCGAACCGCGGATCGTTCCAGCGCACCCCGCGCTCTTCGCCTGGCGCATAGTGGGTGGAGACGAAATAGATCGCCTCGGTGTCGGGTTCGAGCGTCAGAATGGCGTGGGCAAAGCCGCGCGGGACATACATCATCAGACGGTTTTCCGCCGACAGCAGTCTGCGCCAAACCATTTGCCGAAGGTCGGCGAATTCGGCCGCAGATCGAGGATGGCGTCCCACAGCGAGCCGCGCACACAGCGCACGACCTTCACTTCCGCGCCCTCGCCGAGCTGATAGTGCAGGCCGCGAAGCGTGCCCTTGGCGCCCGAGAGCGAGTTGTTGATGTTGACGAAGCGGGTCTCCAGCCGGCCGCGCCGAATTCGCGCTCGCAAAACACCCGCGCGAAAAATCCGCGGTCGTCGCCGCGCTTTTCGAGTTCGATAAGGCGCGCGTCTTCGAGCGGGGTCTCATGAAATATCATCGGCTCATTCCCGATCGAGGAAGTGTTCGGACCAACGCAGATCGCCGTCGAGACGGCCGGCGTTGCGATGCGCTTCCAGCATCTTCAGCCGCATGAAGGGCGACGCGCGAAAGTCGGCGTCCTGCGAAGCCCATCGCGGTCAGGCCGTCGCGCAGCATTTCGACGGAGCGCTGCAGCGTGATCTGCGGTTGATGTCGGGGGGCGAGCTCGCGGTAGAGCGAGAAATCGACTTTGTAGGAGCGCGTATCCGGCTGCGCGTTCGGGTTGACGCTGACCGTCGTTCCCGGCACGGCCTCGGCCACCGCGTTGGCGAGATCGCGGACCTGATAGTTCCAGGTGTCCGAGCCGACGTTGACCGAGAGCCGCTCGCCGCCATTTTCGGGCGGGCGTTCAAGGCCCATTCGATCGCGCGGCTCATGTCGCGCACATCGATGAGCGGACGCCAGGGCGTTCCGTCGGAGAGCACGGTGATCTTGCGCGCCGTCACGGCGCAGGCGACGAAATCATTGAGCACCAAGTCGAGGCGCAGCCGATCCGACATGCCGCAGGCCGTGGCGAAGCGCAGGGCGCTGGTGCGTCATGCCGCCGAGGTTCATTTCCCTGAGCGCACGCTCCGCGTCGATTTTCGATCGGGCGTAGGCCGTCTGCGGATTGAGCGGGTCGCTCTCCTTGCGCGCCGCGCCCGGCGCAAAGCCATAGACGCTGCAACTCGAAGCGAACACGAAATGTTTGACGCCGGCGGCAACGGACATCTCCGCGAGGCGGACAACGCTGCTGTTGTTCACCCGGTCGGTGACTTCGGCATAAGTTGCCCCATCGGATCGTTGGAGATCGCCGCGAGCGTCACGACGGCGTCGAACCCGCGCAGCAGCGAAGGCGAAATATCGCGAACGTCGCCGCAGATCTGCTCGCTATAGGCCCGTTCCGGCCAGACCGGCGCATTCGTGGTGGAAAGCGCGAAGTAACTGGTGTCATACCCGACAAGCACCGCGTCAGGAATGGTTCGCCGCAGATGCCGTCCTAAGATGGGTCCGACGTATCCTTGATTGCCAGTTACCAGAATTCTCATCCGTGATCCTCGACATTAACCCGCGTTGCCGCCTACCAGACCTTCCACGGGGCCTTCCCGGTCTCCCACAGCTCCTCGAGGTGTCGACGATCCCGCAGTGTATCCATGGGCTGCCAGAAGCCGTGGTGAAAATACACCCCGAGTTGGCCGTCGGCGGCCAGCTGCTCCAGGGGTTCGCGCTCCCAGACCGTGGCGTCGTCGACGATATAGCCGCCAACCTTGGGAGAGAGGACAAAGAAGCCGCCGTTGATCCAGCCGCCGTCTCCCTCAGGCTTTTCCTGAAAACCGGTGACCCGGCTGCCTTCGAATCGCAAGGCGCCAAACCGTCCCGGCGGGCGCGTGGCCGTGACCGTGGCGAGGCGGCCGCTCTTGCGATGAAGGTCGATGACCGCTGTGATGTCGACATCGCCGACGCCGTCGCCGTAGGTCAGGCAGAACGCATCGTCGTTCTCCACATAGGGCAGAATGCGTTTGATTCGGCCGCCGATCTGGGTCTCTTCGCCGGTCTCGATCAGCGTTACCGACCATTGCTCGGCAGCGGCGCGGTGCAGGATCATCTCGTTCTGAGCCGAGTTTGAAAGTCACATCTGACGAGTGCAAGAAAGTAGTTGTGGAAATATTCTTTGATGACGTAGCCCTTGTAGCCTAGGCAGACGATGAAATCCGTGACGCCGTGTGCGGCATAGATTTTCATGATGTGCCAGAGGATCGGGCGGCCGCCGATTTCCACCATCGGCTTCGGACGCACATTGGTCTCTTCCGACAGGCGGGTCCCGAGACCACCAGCGAGAATAACAGCTTTCAAGCAGACTTCCCCTATCTCAGTGCGATGACGACGCGCGCTGACTTGGACGCACGTCAAGTGGCCGAACTCGGCTCACGCGAGCGAACGGACGAAAGCGCCTCGCCTGTATTAACGGCTATACCCGCGAATACCCAGTCCGTGGAGGGCGAGCGCCGTTGCGCCGTATGCGGTCGCCCCGGAGTGCCTTGAGATCCGACGCGCCGTCTCAGACAGCCGCGCTCGGACAAATCCTACGATTTCTTATTCAGACGATGAAATTGGCGGCGAGAGCCACACCGGACCTCGCTGCTCGACGTTGACGCAGATCAAGGACAGAAAATGCCCCTTGCCTTCCAATAGCTGCGATCACTCGGGGGGCACAATGACGGGAATGGAAGCTCTTTTCTTGATTGGCTGATCGCGGCGTTCGCTTTTTTCGGCGCGATGCTGGATGGAAAATGCGCACGCGTAAGGGCGCATGGGATGGGAGTAGGCGCACCCCTTTACGAACCTGATTAGACTTCGACCGCAAGGCTATGACGAAGCCGTACGCGTTTGCGCGATCCGAGCACGCTGTTAAACGCCAACAGCCTCGCCAATAATCGGCGAAGGCCTTTGATCCGCGCAGCGAAATCTTGAAGCGCTCACGCGCACCGCGTTTCGGATTATACCTCAAAATGCTAAATAAGGTCGAGTTTCAAGCGACGCGAGGGTCAGCCCCAAATATTAAGCCTCAATCTGAGGCCCGAGCTTGCGAAGCTCGACCCGGTCGAGCGCAGGCAAGTAAATTCAAGAAATTGGAGGAATTTGTGGGGACTTTCGACGCCATGGCGGTTGCCGCAGATATCGTGGCCGCGTTCGTGTCCAACAATTCGCTGCCGACAGCCGAGTTACCGATGTTAATTGAGTTGGTACATTCGGCGTTAAAGGGGTTTGGTAGGCTTGACGAGGTCGGAGCAGCCATAGTTGATCCGCCTTCGCCGGCCGTGTCGATCCGCAAGTTCGATCACACCGGGACTATCTGATCTGTCTGGATGACGGCAAAATCGCGTTCGTCGCGCTGAAGGAACGCATCCGGCTTGCGCCTCTTAAAGGTTCACGGCGTTTTGGACTCACAAGGTCCAAACTCCGGCAACCGCTCCCGACAAATGATCGCGCCCTCGGACATACCTTCGAGCGCATGCATGATATATAATTAGCGACTGATCCAGATGGCTGCCACTGTGTAGCCAACGAGAATAGCGAAGCGGCCGCCGAAAACCCTCGATCCGGAGAGGGATGGCCTGCTCTGCTCCATAAGTTGTGCTTCGAAGCAACCGCTTGCCCAATCGATCGCCACCCTTACGTCCTTGAAGCCGAGAAAGGCGCGCGTGGCGGGGAAATAGGCTTTGAAGAAGGCCTCCTTCGCGACGAAGCGCAATAGCGTCAGGTCGACAACCCCGCAGATTCCATTCATGTCGTTTTCGTCGGGGCGGCAAATCATGGATGCAAGCCCAGGCTGCATCGGCCCTATCTCTTCGACATCAATACCGACCCCAAGGAGGTTGTGAGCTCGCCCAACGACAGCAACGCATAGCTGGCCCGAATGACTAATCGTTCCGACGAATCCCGCCGGCCATTGGGGGATTCGATCGGAATCCGGAGGAAGACTGGGTGCGTGGCAGCCAAGGCGAGCCAGAGCCTCGCGCGCGAGGCGACGTCCCGTGGCAAACTCGGCGCGGCGCCGCGGGACAGCCCGGGCAATCGCTGCCTCCTCTGCGGCGTCGAAAGGGGCTAACGGAGAAATGCGATCTACCGCGACAGCGGTCCCCTCGGGCGCTGCTGCCGCTATCCATGCTGCGATGTTGGCGGGCGCGTCGTATTCGTCGGAACCCATCCCGTTAATCACCTTGCAGGCCCCTCAGTAGTATCGATACCGGCCCGGCAGGCGAGGCGGCGGGAGCACACCCGCCGCCTCGCGGGAACGGCACGCGGACACATCTCGGAGGAACTTGCGAGCCGGTCGCGTCATCGCTTGGCAATTAAAGGTTATGAGCTAGCCGCCGCTATATGCAAACATCCGGCAAACGTGAGAATTTCTTCTAAAAGCGGAGAGCCGAAATTTTTAGCAATAACACTGTCTTCCGCTTGAGCATCCGCAGCATGACGGTTTCATGACGGAAATCAGGCGCGCTTTTCTTTGGGCCTCCGTAGGGCGGTACCTCGTATTGACTGTCAACGTCGCCGCGACAGTTATCATGGCGCGGCTGCTGGCGCCGGGAGAGTATGGCATCTCGGTGCTTGGCGGAGCCGTGTTTGCCGTGGCGGAAGCGATCCGCGCGCTCGGTGGAGGCGCCTATCTCATACAGAAGAAGGAGCTCACGCCGGACGATGTCCACTCCAGCTTCACCGTCAGCCTCGCGGTGACGATTGCGTTGACCGCGGCGCTGATGCTGCTTTCGGGACCGCTTACGCGCTACTTCGTAACGCCTGATCTCGGGCGATATATACAGGCCGCAACCCTTGGCTTCATGACCGGCCCCTTCGTTTATCCGATCTCCGCCTTGATGACTCGGCAACTGGCGTTCGGGACTATCTCCCTGATCGGCGTAGTGACGGCTACAATCAATGCCGCAGTTAGCATCTGCCTGGCATCGCTCGGGTTCAGTTTCATGAGCTTCGCCTGGGCTAGCGCTGTTTCGGCCGTCGCGGGAATGCTGCTATATCTCTACACGTGGAAGGACAGTTCGATTTTCCGCCCGCGCGTCCGCGGCTGTCGCGAAGTAATCGCGTTCGGGGCGTACGACAGCGCGACCGCTGTATTGTCTCAGGTCGCTGAGACGCTGCCCTATTTCATCTTCGGTCGGCTGCTAAATGCCGAGGCTGTAGGTTTGTGCCAGCGCGCAGTGATGCTAAGCCTATTTCCCGAGCGCGTTATCCTAGCCGGAGTCGGAGCGGTTGCGTTGCCCGCCCTCGCCCAGCAGGTCCGCGAGGGCGGTAGTCTCAGACAAGGTTATTTCCGCGCGATCGAGCTGATCACCGCCGCCTTGTGGCCTGTCCTAATTCTGCTGGCCTTGCTGGCTGGCCCGATTGTTGCCGTCCTGTTCGGCCGGCAGTGGCGAGAAGTCGCGCCACTGGTCGAAATCCTCGCGTTCGCGCTGCTGTTTTCGTTCCCCGCCACCCTGCACTATCCGGTAATGGTGGCGGCAGGGTCGATTCGCTACCTGCCGCCAGTCGTTGTCGTGCAAAGTGTAGTGTCGCTCGGAATCCTGACTTTCGCCGCCCAGCAAGGCCTTCGGGCAGCGGCGTTCAGCATGTTACTGATTGTGCCGCTCAACAGCCTACTCTCTCTGCTGCTGGTGCGGTTCGTCGTCGGCTTCCGGTGGATCGACCTCGCGTGTGCAGTGCGCAAGAGCGCCGTCTGCGCCACGCTGAGCGCGCTCGGTCCCGGCATCGTGGCGCTCGCTACGTGGCGGCTGCCGGATATGCCGCTTGCTGCAGCGATGTTGGCGACGTTATTGGCCGTCTTTGGGTGGTTCGGGGGACTATGGCTGACGCGACACCCGCTGCTGGGCGAGGTGGTCGGCGTGGCCACCGCCGCGCGAGCGCGACTGGCGACCGCGCGGCTGAACCTGATCGCCGCGCGCCTGCGCGGCAGTTGACCTGGCCGCTCGCTCAAACCGTGTCGCTTACCGTGCTGACCCATCGCGAAATCAGCTGGATCAGCCGGGAGCGATCGGACTCCAGCGCAAATGTATGATCGCTGCCAGGGAAGAATTCCAGCTTTAGGCGGTCGCCGAACGACACGTTGGGAAGCGCCTCAATCATCTGCTCGCGATAAGTCTGCCGCGTCGTCTCTCCTGTAAATATTGCCAGTATCTCAATCTCCCTGTCCACAGAGTTCTGAAAATTGCGTTCGATGGTTTGGTGGGCCCCCCGGTTCTGCCGCGGAAAGCGCTGTGCCTTCCCTGGTTGAACAATAGGGAGCATATGCCGCACGAGCATCCGCAATGTGCGGCTGCGCCCGCTCAGCACGTTGAGCCAGCTGCGCGCACGCCCCAGCCGTCCGGACACATAATGCATGTAATAGCGCGGGGTTGGCGGGATCGACGGATCCATCAGGACAAGCCCAACAATCCGGGGGTCCGTATGGCCGTAAGAAACCGAGTAGTCGGCCCCAGAGCACAGCCCAGCCAGGATCATCCGGGATGCTTTGCCGTCCCGCTCTAACCAGTCTAACGCTTCCTTGATTTCGGCCATGCAGGCGTCCGCCGGGGACAGCCCATCATCGCGGGGGTAGCTGTCGCCAATGCCAGAGAAGTCGAAGCGGAGCACCGTGTGGCCGAGCGCCGCGAGGGCCCGCGACATGGATACGAACATTCGGTGATGACCGACGCGGTGGATGATCCCGGTGTTGAGGATGACGATTGCCGGGCTGTCCGCGGACGCCGCCGACACCACCCTGGTAACAATACCAACCAAGGAAGTGCGGCCGCCAAACAATACCGCCTGTTCGGTGATTTTCTGGTTCATCCCAGCCAATCTACGATCCGCTGGAGCACCCCGACGGGAACCGCGCCCATGTTATCGGGATCCTCTATCCAGGGACATACAGCCTTGATGAATTCGGTTGCGTCAGATCGTTCAGACTTGCCCTCCCGAGGCTCAGGAGGTGACGTCTGGGCGGTGCGGTCAGTGACCAAAGTTAGCCCACGAACGCTGAGGGGGGCGAGCGGAGGCGCAAGGGCGATTGCTCGAAGGTCGCGATGCATCTCGGCAGTCATCGGAAATCCCCGGACCGCCAGCGGAGGGGCGGAGGCGACTGGCGCCGTGGCGGCGCCGAGGCTCGCCAGATAGTCCGGCCCAGACAAGATTGGGTCCCAAAGCACCAGAGCATCAAGGTCCCTGGAACGCCGCGCCGCAACCCGCGCGGCGAGCGTCGCTCCGAGGCGTAGGCCAATCAGCGTCATTCGGGCTGAGCCGACGATGTCGAGCAGTTCCTCCATCGCCAGTTCAATATCAGTTTCCCAACCAGCGAGATCGGCATCGACCATTTCGCCCGCCGAATCTCCCGTACCGAAGAAATCGAATCGGAGCGTATGAATCCCCGTAGCCGAGAGCCTGATCGCAAGCTGCCGCATCGCACGGTGTGCATTCAAATATTCAGGGCCCCAAGGGTAGCATAGGACCGCCGCGCGCTTATTCACGCTCGTGACGACAGCTGGCTCATAGATGCCAAAAAGACGCCGGCGTCTGTCGCCAAAGTAGAAAGGCGTCATCGACCGCGCTAAAGAGACCGGGGCCGGTCGGCGTGGGCCGGCCGCTGAGGAAGCGCTGCCGCGATCTGCCGCAAGGTGTGGAAAAACAGCGTCCGCGGGTCCATTCTGTATCCGATCCGCTGCTCGACTGCCTGCGCCACGCGCAGCGATAGCAGCGAGTGGCCGCCAAGCTCGAAGAAATTGTCTTCGGCTGAAACTCGCCCGACCGCAAGAACCGATTCCCAGATCTCGGCAATCATCTGCTCAGCGCCGGGGGCCGGCGCGATGAAGCCGACAGCGGCGCGCGGCGCCGTTCGGAACGGCTCCGGCAGCGCGTTGCGATCCACCTTACCATTTGGAGTTAGCGGTAGGGATTGCAGCGCCATCACGATAGAGGGGATCATGAAATCGGGCAGTTGTTCTCGCAAATACCGCCGCACGTCGCTCGGCGTAAGGTCCTCTCCGTCGCGGTACACTAGGTAAGCAACCAGCCTTTGGTCGCCAGGCTGGGCCTCTCGCGCCAGCACCACCGCCTCGCGGACGGCTTCATGGCCGCGCAGCAGCGTCTCGATCTCTCCGAGTTCGATCCGGAAGCCGCGGATCTTCACCTGATGATCGAGCCGGCCGAGGTGCCGCAACTTCCCGTCGGCGTCCCAGCAGCCTAGGTCGCCGGTCCGGTACAATCGAGCGCCCAGCTGCTCAGAGACAGAATCGGGAATGAAGCGTTCGGCGGTAAGTCCTGGGCGACCAAGATAGCCAGTCGCCACGCCGGCGCCGCCGATGCAAATCTCTCCTGCTACGCCGATCGGCATCGCCTCACCGGCTCGGTCCAAAATATGGACCTGCGTATTGGCGATCGGACGGCCTATACTGATGGCGGCGGCGCCGCTCTCAACCCTGTCGAGCGTCGACCAGATCGTGGTCTCAGTCGGACCATACAGATTCCATAGAGTTTCCACCCGAGCGAGCAACGCATCTGCAAGATCGCGCGGCAGAGGCTCACCCCCGCTCAGCGCACGAAAACGTGGGCCCCCGCCCCAACCGGCCTCCAGCAGCATCCGCCAGCTCGAGGGTGTGGCTTGCAGCACTGAAGTGCTACTGGCGACAAGCAATTGAGCCAGTGCCGGCCCATTGGCCGCGGTCGCCCGCGACACCAGTTCGACCCGGGCGCCGACCATTAGCGGAAGATACAGTTCCAGGGCCGCGATGTCGAAAGACACAGTAGTTACAGCAGCCAGCACGTCCTCGGCCGTTAACCCCGGACTATCCCGCATGGAGCACAGGAAATTCAGGAGCGCTCCATGGGGCACAGCGACCCCTTTGGGCTTGCCGGTCGATCCCGATGTATAGATGACGTAGGCCGTGTCTTGCGGGCCCACAACACAGTTCGGGTTCTCGGTCGAACCCACATCACTAAGGGTGTCCAGATCGAGCGTCTGGACGCCGTTTGGGATCTCCAGCTTCTCGGTCGCCTCGCCTGCCGTGATCAGTACACTGACCCCACTGTCGGCGAGCATGTATTCCAACCGTTGCCGCGGATAGTCGGGGTCAAGCGGTACGTAGGCGCCGCCCGACTTCTGAATGCCGAGAAGTGCCGCCAGCATAGCGGGGGAGCGCGGAACACAGACCGCTACTAAAATCCCTCGGCCAACACCGAGCGTCCGCAGCCGGTGCGCAACCGCGTTCGCCCGTGCATTGAGCCCAGCATAGCTCAAGGTCGACCCCTCGTACGAAACCGCAATGGTCTCGGGTGTGCGAGTGGCCTGATCCTCAAATACGCGGACGAAGATCCGATCCCGAGGATATGGCGCGTCGGTCGCGTTCCAGCCCTGCAGCAAGCTTCGCTCTGCGGCGGGCAGCAGCGGCAGAGCCGCCAGAGGCGTCTCCGGCGTTGCCGCGGCGGCCTCGAGGATCGTGAAATATTGACCGATGAAGCGTTCGATCGTCGAACGGTCGAAGAGGTCGGTATTGTACTCGACGGACAATTTTCGGGTGACGATTGGATCGACCGAGAGGCTCAGCTCGAACTGTGCACCACCGCGGTCCACGAGCACCGGCTCCCAGTCGAGCCCATCGAACTCGATGCCGTGCATCGGGGCATTAGTGACATTGAACAGGATCTGGGCGAGCGGCGCGCGGCTGATGTCGCGGCGTTGGCCGAGCGTCTGAACCAGCCAGTCGAACGGAATATCCTGATGGGCGAAGGCCTCCAAGGTAGTTGCGCGCAAGCGTTGCAGAGCGTGCCCAAACGACGGATTGCCCGACAGATCGGTCCGCAGGACTAGCGTGTTGACGAATGTGCCAACCAGTCCCTCGGTCGCGCTCTGGGAGCGGTTCGCCACGGGTACGCCGATCGGGATGTCCTCCTGGCCCGTAGTTCGATGCAGCAGAGTCGCAAACGCCGCCAGCATGGTCATGAAGAGCGTGCTGCCCGCGCTTCTGCCGACTTGCTCAACCCTCCCGATCAGCGACGGTGGAATCGCGACCTGGTAGAAACCGCCTCTCAGGCTCGGCAGGCGCGGACGAGGGCGGTCCGTCGGCAGTTCCGCAAATGGCAGGTTGGCCAACTTCTGGCGCCAATAGATCAGTTGCCGATCGAACTCTGGCCCGAGCAGCCCGCTACGCTGCCACAGCGAATAGTCTCGGTAGCTGACCGGCAACGTCGGCAGCTTGATCTGCCTGCCACCCAACCCGGCATTGTAGAGCGCCGCGAGTTCCCGTCCCAGCACTCCGATCGACCATTGGTCACCCGCCACGTGATGCAGCACCAGAGACAGCAGACTTGACTGCTCACCCGTATGGAACAGCTGCGACCGGATCACCGGTCCTTGCGCGAGGTCGAAGGGCGTCCTCGCATCGACCTCGGCGAGCCGCATCGCCTCTGCCGTGGCCTCGTGGCCCTCTAAGTTGCGAAGATCAACAATTGTCAGCGGCGCGTCGGGCGCCGGGCCGATCTCCTGCTGCGGGCGTTCGCCCACCAGTCGGATGGTCGACCGCAAGGATCGCGTGACGGCGGAGTAGGACCCCGAGAGAGTCGGAAAGGACCGTGATGTCCAGGTGACCGCGAAAGGCGAGCACGACCACAATGTTGTAGGCCGTGGAGGCAGGGTCGAGTGACTGGATCAACCACATTCGCTCCTGCGAGTACGAGAGCGGCGGTCGGTCCTTGTGGTGCGGTAGCTTCGATCGTTGCCAACAGCGGTGCGCGGCCATGCTCCGACAGCGCAAAGTCGATTTGGGTCGCCAATCGTTCGAGGGTGCGTGAATCGAAGATGGCTTTCAGGGGCAATTCGACGCCGAACGCGTCGCGCACATGCGACGCCACTTGCATAGCCGTTAGCGAATGACCGCCCAGATCGAAAAAATCGCTGGACCGTTGGATCGCGCGAGTCCGCAAGATATTGCGCCATATCGCCGCCAGCTTGTCTTCGGTCAACGACAGCGGCTCGTCGCCCGGGTCGTCCCCGCCGCCTTCGTTCGGCGCGGGCAGGGCGCGGCGGTCGAGCTTGCCGTTAGGCGTGAGCGGGAGCGCCTCCAGCATCACGAAGGCGGAGGGGACCATGTAGGACGGCAGTTGCTCCGCCAACGCCCGGCGCAGTTGCGCGGGGTCGAGGGATTCCCCTGGCCCGGCGACCAGATAGGCGACCAGGTAGGCGCCGCCGGGGCGATCGTCACGCGCCACCACGGCCGCCTGGGCCACCCCCGGTTGCGCCGCCAGCGCCGCCTCGATCTCGCCCGGCTCGACCCGGAAGCCGCGGATCTTGATCTGCTGGTCGGCGCGACCGAGAAAGTCCAGCGCGCCATCCGGCCGCCATCGCGCCAGATCGCCAGTCCGGTACATCCGGCCGCCCGGCGCGCCGTACGGGTCGGCCACGAACCGCTCGGCCGTCAGCCCCGGTCTGTTGAGATAGCCGCGCGCCAATCCGGCCCCGGCGATATACAGCTCCCCCGCAACGCCAACCGGAACCGGCTCCAGCGCCGCGTCCAGCACGTAAACCCGCGTGCCCCGAGATCGGCGCGCCGATCGGCGCCGGCCCATCGCTCAGCCGGGCGCTGATGGTCGCACAGACCGTGCTCTCGGTCGGGCCATAGGCGTTAACCATAAGCCGTTCGGCCGACCACTGCGCCACCAACGGCGCCGGGCTCGCGTCCCCCGCCACAACGAGGCAGTCGAGCGGCGAGGTCCGCCTCGCCAAGCGTCGCCAGCACGGTCGGCGGCAGATGTGGCGTGGGTGACCCGCTGGCTGATCAGCAAAGCCCGCAGCGGCGGCCCGCTCAGCGCCTCCGGCGGCGCCAACACCAGAGCGGCCCCGCTGGTCAGGGCCATCACCACTTCCCATAGCGAAGCATCGAAGTTCAGCGACGCGAACTGCAACACTCGCGAGGCGCCCGTGACGCCAAGTCGCTCCACCTGCGCCGCGGCTAGCGCTGCGATGCCGCGTGCGTCACGACCACGCCCTTGGGCCGGCCGGTCGAGCCGGAGGTGTAGATCACATAGGCCGGATGGCCCACCGCCAAAGCGCAGAGCCGCTGCGCATCCGTGGGGTTCGTGTCGTCGTCGGCCGTATCGCCGTCGGCCTCGATCACCAGATAGGGAATGTTGGCCGGCAGCCGAGGCGCGGTGTCGGCGTCGGTCAGGATCAGCCCGGGCCGCGCATCCTCCAGCATCAGCGCCAGCCGCGTCGCCGGATAGGCAAGATCGAGCGGCAGATAGGCTGCCCCCGCCTTGAGGATCGCCAGCAGAGCCGACGATCATCTCAGGCGTCCGCTCCGACACAGAGCCCGACCGTTGCTCCGGGCCAACGCCTCGGCGGATGAGAATGTGCGACAGTCGATTGGCCTGCCGGTTCAACTCGGCGTAAGTGAGTTGCGCATCGCCGTGCGCCAGCGCCACCGCATTTGGCGTCCGCGCCACCTGCGCCTCGAACAGCGACGGCAACGTTGCAGGCGGGCAGGGCCGGCGGTCGTGGCGTTCCAACCATACAGAACCTGCTCGCGCTCAATCTCGGAAAGAACTCGTAACGAGCGCACAGGCCGGTTGGAGGGCGCCTGCTCAAGAGACCACACCAGATTTTCCAGCGCCGTATGCATGAACCGGCACACGCGCGCTGGGTCGAATTCGCCTGCGATCTGAGACCTCGAGTTCAGAAACCCGAGACCGCCAACATCGTCCACCGACAACGCGCATGGATAGTTGCGTTCCGCTCCTCGGCGCGAAGCAGCTCGATACCCAGCTCTCTTAGTGCGCCCGCGGTCAGGCTCTCCGCGCCGTCCCGGATGTGACGGTAGTTCAGCAGCGAGGAGAACAAGGGGCTGGCGACGATACGGCGCTGCAGCGCTGAGCTAGCGCAAGCGAGGCGTGCTCGTGCCGCAACAGAAGCGTCAGCCGCTCATGCGTTTCCCGCACCGCCGTTTCGACGTCACGCCCTTTTAGCGACAACCGCAGCGGCAGCGTGTTGATGAACAACCCCAGGGCGCGGTCGGCGCCGGCGCCGCCGGTCATGCGGCCGAACAGCACGGTCCCAAATACCACGTCCTCCCGGCCTGTTGTGCGGGCCAACACCAACGCCCAGGCAAGATGGAACAAGCTGGCCGGCGTCGCGCTCAGCCTACGCGCCTGGATGCGCAGTCGGCGCGCGAGATCCGCCTCCACCGCCAGTCGCGTTTGTGCGATGGATGACCCGCCTCCTCGCACATCGAGCAGGCCAAAGGGCGCTGTTGGCTCATCGATATCGCCAAGCATGTCGCGGAAGAACGCTTCGTGTTCCTCTTGCTTCATACCCACCCGCGCCTCCGCGACGAAGGCTCGAAACGGCAGCGGCGTCGGAAGCTGCGCCGCCCTTCCCGCGAAATGCGCGTGTACCTCCGCGACGATTGCGTCGAGCGTAGTGTGGTCAATCACGAGGTGATGGGTCAGCAATAGCAGCAGCCAGCGGTCGCGGGCGTCGTCTCGCGCCACAATCACGCGCAGCAACGGCGCCTTGCGAATGTTGATGCCAACATTGCCCCGGTCGGCGTGTCGCCACATCGCCTCCGCGGCGTCCTCGCCCTCGGGCGCCATCTCCTCGGCCGCGATTTCCTCAACAGGCATCGCGCGCGCCGCCAGACGACCTGCACCGGTTCAGGGAACCCCTCCCACAGGATCGCGGTACGCAGGATGTCGTGGCGGTCGATTACCGATTGCAGCGCCGCGAGAAATCGGTCAAGAGACGAGCGGCTGTCGAACGCTAAGCAGGGCGGGCGTCACATAGGGGCCAGCCCTGCGGACATTACCGAGTGGAAGAGAATGCCTTCCTGCAAGGGCGCAAGCGGATAAATATCTTGAACGTTTCCCGCCCCGCCGGGCACGGTCGCGACGATCGCATCGATCGCCGGCTGCTCCAACGCAATCAGCGGTAGCAGGTCGGGCGTGATCATCGCGCAATCGGGTCCGATCCGATTGGGCGGCACAGCAGTCGCAGCGCGGCCGCCGTTGATCGCGGCTGCTAGACCGGCCAACGTTGGATCGGCGAAGACCGAGCGCATGTCAGTCTGCCATCCGTGTTCTCGCAGCCGGCTGACCAGCGCAATCGCCAGCAGAGATTGGCCGCCGAGTTCGAAGAAATTATCGTGGCGCCCGACATGTTCGAGGTGCAGAAGATCAGCCCATATCGCTGCGATCGCGGTCTCGATCGACCCCTGCGGCGGTTCGGCGCGATTTGCTCCGCCGGGTACGATCCGGCGCCGGCAGGGCGCGGCGGTCGAGCTTGCCGTTAGGCGTCAGCGGGAGCGCCTCCAGCGTCACGAAGGCGGAGGGGACCATGTAGGACGGCAGTTGCTCCGCGAACGCCCGGCGCAGTTGCGCGGGGTCGAGGCGATTCCCCTGGCCCGGCGACCAGATAGGCCACCAGGTAGGCGCCGCCGGGGCGATCGTCACGCGCGACCACCGCCGCCTGGGCCACCCCCGGTTGCGCCGCCAGCGCCGCCTCGATCTCGCCCGGCTCGACCCGGAAGCCGCGGATCTTGATCTGCTGGTCGGCGCGACCGAGAAAGTCCAGCGCGCCATCCGGCCGCCATCGCGCCAGATCGCCAGTCCGATACATTCGGCCGCCCGGCGCGCCGTACGGGTCGGCTACGAACCGCTCGGCCGTCAGCCCCGGCCGGTTGAGATAGCCGCGCGCCAATCCGGCCCCGGCGATATACAGCTCCCCCGCAACGCCAACCGGAACCGGCTCCAGCGCCGCGTCCAGCACGTAAACCCGCGTGCCCGGGATCGGCGCGCCGATCGGCGCCGGCCCATCGCTCAGCCGGGCGCTGATGGTCGCACAGACCGTGCTCTCGGTCGGACCATAGGCGTTAACCATAAGCCGTTCGGCCGACCACTGCGCCACCAACGGCGCCGGGCTCGCGTCGCCCGCCACCACGAGGCAGTCGAGCGGCAGGTCCGCCTCGCCCAAGCGTCGCCAGCACGGTCGGCGGCAATGTGGCGTGGGTGACCCGCTGGCTGACCAGCAAAGCCCGCAGCGGCGGCCCACTCAGCGCCTCCGGCGGCGCCAACACCAGGGCGGCCCCGCTGGTCAGCGCCATCACCACTTCCCATAGCGAGGCATCGAAGTTCAGCGACGCGAACTGCAATACTCGCGAGGCGCCCGTGACGCCAAGTCGCTCCACCTGCGCCGCGGCCAGCGCCGCGATGCCCGCGTGCGTCACCACCACGCCCTTGGGCCGGCCGGTCGAGCCGGAGGTGTAGATCACATAGGCCGGATGGCCCACCGCCAAAGCGCAGAGCCGCTGCGCATCCGTGGGGTTCGTGTCGTCGTCGGCCGTATCGCCGTCGGCCCCGATCACCAGATAGGGGATGTTGGCCGGCAGCCGAGGCGCGGTTTCGGCGTCGGTCAGGATCAGCCCGGGCCGCGCATCCTCCAGCATCAACGCCAGCCGCGTCGCCGGATAGGCAAGATCGAGCGGCAGATAGGCTGCCCCCGCCTTGAGGATCGCCAGCAGACCCACGATCATCTCCGGCGTCCGCCCGACACAAAGACCGACCAGTTGCTCCGGGCCAACGCCTCGGCGGATGAGAATGTGCGACAGTCGATTGGCCCGCCGGTTCAACTCGGCGTAAGTGAGTTGCGCATCGCCGTGCGCCAGCGCCACCGCAGTCGGCGTCCGCGCCACCTGCGCCTCGAAAAGCGACGGCAACGTCGCAGGCGCGGGCAGCTTGGCGGTCGTGGCGTTCCAACCATACAGAACCTGCTCGCGCTCAGCGTCGGAAAGTATCGCAAGACGCCCGATCGCCGCGGTGGGCTCGGCAGCCACGATCTCTAGCAGGCTCAACAAGCGGTCTCTATGACGGTCCAGCGCAGGCAGGTCGTAATGAGCCCGGTTGGCGCTCAACTCGACTTGGATGTCCGAATCCTGCCGCCCCGCGTGGACCGTGACCACCAAGTCACCAACCCGCGAGTTACCCAGATCGTGTTTGCGGATCGGCAGGCCGGCAAAATTGAAATCCTCGTCAACGGGGATAAAATTTATGAGCGTGCCGTAAATGTCGGGTTGGTTGGAGGCCAGTCGGAGATCCTGGCGCAGCGCGCCAACAGGGTAGCGCTGATGTCGGAGCGCCTCACGCATCCTATGTCCGGCCTGCCGCAGCAAATCAGAAAACGGCGCCGCCAGAACAACCGTCAACCGAAGCGGCACGACGTTGGAAGCAAGCCCAACAATCCGGCGCAGCTTAGGGTTGGAACGGGCCGTCACCGGCATCCCCAGCACGATGTCCGGCGCGCCGGTCATCCGTGACAAATACACCGCGGCGGCCGCCGTCATCGCTGCGGCCAGGCTCGCGCCATGCAGAGCACTGGTCTTTTTCAATTGTGCCGCAATCGTTGAATGCAACGCGCCAGAGCTGTGGATAAGTTCGCTGATCGAGTTCGGCGCCCGGCCCGACAGCGTGCTTGGATCCGGTCGGCCGACCAATCGCGCGCGCCAGAAAAGCTGGTCCCGTTCGCGCTGCGCCGAAAGCTGATAGGCTTCGTCTTCCTCAAGCAAATTGAGGATCGAGGGCGGCGTCTCTTTCGCTGGCGCCTGCTCATTAACCAATCCCTCATAGAGTTCGGCGACCCGCCGCTCAACCAATGAGGAGCCATACACGTCGTTGATCAGATGGTGATTGACCTCGTACCAGAAATACCGATCGTCTGCGATCCTTAATAGCGCGTAGCGAAACAACGTGGCCGTCGTGAGGTCGAAAGCACGCGCCATATCCTCATGCATCCACGCCGCCGCCGCCGCCTGCGGATCGTCGTTGCCGCTTACGTCGAAGTATGGCGCCGCGATATCGTCGGCCTCGGCGGATGAATTGCCGCGGCCCAAGATCGGTTTCGAAGAACCCGAGTCGCAGGCCATCGATATCGGCGAACGGTCTGCTTGATTGCAGCCACGAACAGCGTAGGGTCGACCGCGCCGTAAATCTCGACATAACGGCCCATGCTGTAGCACGCGCTACTCGGGTCGAGCTTCTGACCGTACCAAATCTCGGTTTGCGCGGCCGACAGCGGAAACGTCGCAAGCGATGCGAGATCGGGCGCGTGGAACGGGAAAAGATTCATGCCGCGCGTCGCCGCCCCTCCTTGGCCCGCGACGTTTTGAGCGCATACGTTTCCAAGAGATGACGCGTACTCAACATTGTCAAAGTAATTACCTAGGAGCAATATCTACCGTGCTGCGGAGCGACGCGGGCCGCATGTCGGTCCAATTCGCCTCGATCCAATCGAGGCATTCCCCGCGGCCTCCCGCCGGTCTCACAGCTGTCCAGCCCTGCGGTAGCAACCGAAAAGTCGGCCACAGCGAGTACTGGCCCTCATGATTGACGACGACTAAAAACGTCGCGGATTTGTCTACAAAAGGATTTGCCATAGAAATTTTCTGTTCGCAGCCTGCATAAGTCGGACACCGTTACCCGTTGACCAAGCCATCCCAACCAAAATAAAAATACGCCTAGCGGACAGATGCGTCAACCTTATCCTTGTCGACGCTCCACCCTTCCGAAGCCAGCCGGCGTACCTTTCATCATCTAATTCCTCGATCACGGATCAGATTCTGGATTTATCAGGCGGCGAGATGCGGCTGTGCGCGGAATTCTATTGCACCGACCGGCCATGCCCGTCGGAGAGCAATTACATAGCGCATACAATAGCCAAGGTCTCAGCTCATCCTGTCAGTCGCGCTATTTTTCCACCTTCCGGAACAAGACTGGGTGCTTGCGTCCCGTTGGCAGACGCGATCAGTCCCTCCGACTATTTTGCACGCGGTAGCTCGGTGCGGCTCCAGTCCAGGTTGGGTTTTTGTCCACACGGAAGGTTACCCACTGCTTCGCGATGACAGAATGAACGGATTTGGTAGAACTCTTTAGTTACGATTTGCATACTTACTATCGCATAATGTGATTTGTAACATCGTGAGGGATTGAAAGACCGTCGATATACTTAGTATTAATTTTATCGGGCGAATTTGCGCATAGTATCGGAGGAAATGTATACATAACCTTACCCTCGAGAACCGAGCCTCGGCAGTCAAAGCCACCAAATTATACGTTATGATCGCGTGTAATTGCATGTTTTGGCAAAACGAAGCCAAAATGATCGGTAATTTCAAAAGAAGGTTAACCAATTTGGCTCGTGCGATCGACGAATACGGCAATTTGACCGCCTGTCCCGATGTCCAGGGCAGCCTTGTCGAGTCAACTGCATTCGTTCCTCACTCCGCCGCCCTCTTCAGCGAAGTCTGCGCGTCAGCAATGCGCGCAGCGAGTTGGCCTCAAGGGTTTGTTGAGTGGCGCCACGTCCGCCGTGGCGCAGTCGTCGCGAACTTCGACACTGCGGTTGGCGGTGGCAAGTATCGCGCGCAATAATCACGTCAGGCGGCGGAGCAATCCGCCAGGGCCTATTCTACCCCGCCGGCGGTCGCGATGTCGCACTCCTATTTCGCAATTAACGTGCACCTGAAGCTTTAAGGGGCTACGGGTTACCGGCTAGGCCGCGGACGCTAGCTAGCTCGACAGCGATGTCCCTCCCCCTGCAAAGGGGAGGGAGACGCGCGGCGCCCTACTGCCCGTAGACCCCCACCAGTTCGGTCTTCGCCAACGTATGGAAGTGCAGGTTGAATCCGACCACGGCGGCGCTGGTGTCCGCATCCGTGCCCAGCTTCGGCGTATCTACGGCGAACAGCATGATATGATAGTGATGCGCCGGGTCGCCCTGCGGCGGACACGGCCCACCGTAGCCGGGGACGCCGAAGTCGGTGCGGCTCTGCATGGCGCCTTTTGGCGCCTTGCCAGATTTCACGTCGCCCGCGCCCTTTGGCAGTTCGCTGACGTCCGGGGGAATGTCGAACATGACCCAGTGCCAGAAGCCGCTGCCGGTCGGCGCGTCGGGGTCATAGAGCATCAGAGCAAAGCTCTTCGTCCCCGTAGGAGCGCCCGACCATTTGAGCGCCGGCGAAACATTGGCGCCCTTGCAGCCGAAGCCCGAGAATACCTGCTCGTCGGCAATCTTCGCGCCCGACGCGACATCGGGGCTAGTGAGTTCGAACGCCCCCGCCGCCGTCGAGGCCAGCATGGCTGCGCCCATTAGAAATGCGGTTCTCAACATGTCTCCTCCCCACGTCTGGGCGATGCTGCCCTTAGCGCCGCAAGCATGCCGAAGCGCGCATCGGCGCGCAAGCCGAAGTCAGCGCGGACCGCCGATCGTCTCCCACAGGAAATCGATCCCGAGCGCCGTGAAGCTGGCGCGCTCGGCATTGTCCTTGCCGTAACCGTGGCCGCCCGCGCCGGGCTCATAGAAATGGGCCGCGTAGCCGAGCGCCTGCAGCTTCGCGGCCATCTTGCGCGCATGGCCGGGATGGACGCGGTCGTCGCGGCGCGTCGTGGCGATCAGGATCGGCGGATAGGTTTTTCCCGCCGCGGCGAGGTGGTAGGCGGAGATGTTCTGCAGGAAGGCCCAGTCTTCCGGCTTGTCGGGATCCCCGTACTCCTCAATCCAACTCGCGCCAGCGAGTAGCTTTGTGTAGCGGCGCATATCGATCAGCGGGATCGTACAGAACAGCGCGCCGAATTTTTCGGGATGGCGCGTCAGCATGTTGGAGATCAGCAGGCCGCCATTCGAGCCGCCCTCTGCGGCGATGCGGCCAGACGTTGTGACGCCGCGTCTGACCAGATCGGCGGCGACGGCGGCGAAATCATCGTGCGAGACGCGCTTGTTCTCCCCTGCCCCCGCCTTGTGCCAGCGCGGTCCAAACTCGCCGCCGCCGCGGATGTTGGCCACGACGCTTACCCCTCCGCGCTCCAACCAAAGCTTGCCGATATGGGAGCGGTAATTGGGCCGCTCGGACACTTCGAACCCGCCGTAGCCATAGAGATGCACGAACGCTTCCCCATCCGTTTTCGCCGGCCCGACCTGCACGTAGGGGATGCGCTCGCCGTCGTGCGCCGTCGCCTCGTGTCGTTCGGCGACGAGGCCGGTCGCATCAAACAGCGCGGGCATGCGGCGCAGCACGGCCGGCGTAGAGGGCTCATCTCGGGAAATGTCGATCAGCCGCATGTCCATCGGCGTGAGCGGATCTTGCGTGAAGATCAGCGCCTCGCCGTTCGACTCGCGCTCGAAGGCGTCGAGCCGGCTCACGCCCAAGACGCCGATTTGTGGCGCGCCCCCGAGCCGGCGGCGTTTCCACCCCTCGGGGCCAGGGGTCAGCGCCTCCAGCGTCGGCGCCAAATCGTTCAAGATCGACAGCACCAGGGTGTCGCCGATCCAGACGAAACTATCGAGTGCGCGTCGCTCGGACGGCGCAAACAGGGTCGTGAACACGGCCTCGCCCGCCAGCGCCTGGGCAAGCGGCGCGGCCAGCAATTCGCCGGCGGCGTGGTGTCGCCCCCCGCGCGCCCAGCCTGAGCGAAGATGCAGGATCAACCAGTCGAGATGCACGGTCTTATCCGCATCGAGAGGGGCCTCGACCTCCACCCGCGTCTTGAGGTCGCCGACCACTAAATTATAGGCAAAGAAGCTCGTGCGCCGACCAAACAACCAGCGCGGCGGTTCGACGGAGCGGTCGAGACCGGCGAACACCGACATGTCGTCGACCTCGCCCTCGTAGATCACTTCCGCCGCTTCGAAGGGCTGACCTCGCCGCCACAACCGCGGCGCGCGAGAATACCCCGATCGCGTCGCCATCCCCTCCCCGTGCGGCGAGCAAACAACCAGCGTGTCGGAATCGACCCAATCGGCGCTGGCCTTGGCTTCCGGCGCGACAAAGCCATTGGCGACAAACTGCTTTTCGTCGAGATCGTATTCCCTCAGTACACAGGCGTCGGCGCCGCCATGCGACAGGGCAAGTATCGCGCGCGAGCGATCGCCGGGCCGCATCGTGGCGCCGGCCCAGATCCAATCCTCGCCCTCCCTCGCCGCAAGTGCGTCGAGATCGATCAGGATTTCCCACTCTGGCTCGCTGTCGCGAAAGGCGGACCAGGGCGCGCGGCGCCAGAGGCCGCGTTTGTGCTCGGCATCTACCCAGAAATTATAAACCTCGCCGCCGCGGCGGGTGACGAACGGGATCTTGTCCTTGCGGTCCCAAAGCGCAGCGAGTGTATCGCGGTCGCGCTGATAGGCCGGGCCGCCAAACCTTTGCAGGGTGGCGGCGGTCTGCGCATCGACCCAGGCAACCGCGCGTGCGCCATCGACCTCTTCGAGCCAGAGAAACGGGTCGTCGTCGGGGGCTTCAAGGGTGGGGCCAAGGGTCATACGTGTCTCCGGGAGCGGGCCGCCTATCCGCGAAATGCGGCGGCGGTTAGAAGGGCGGATGTTTCGCGCGACGGTCCTCACCCTTTTCCCCGAAATGTTTCCGGGACCGCTCGGCCTCAGCTTGGCGGGCGACGCGCTGGCACGAGGTCTTTGGTCGCTAGAGGCGCGAGACCTGCGCGCCTACGGCCTGGGGAAGCATCGCGCAGTCGATGACACGCCGGCAGGCGGCGGCCCCGGCATGGTGATGCGCGCCGACGTGCTGGCGGCTGCTCTGGATGCGGCGGCGGCGCCCGACGATCCGCGGCCCCGCTTGTTGATGAGCCCGCGCGGCCGGCCGTTCTCGCAGGCGCTGGCGCGCGAGTGGGCCGCCGGGCCGGGAGTTTTGGCGTTGTGTGCGAGGTTCGAGGGCGTAGACGAACGCGTCATCGCGGGACGCGGGCTGATCGAAGTGTCGATCGGCGATTATGTGCTGTCGGGCGGCGAGATCGCGGCGCTGGCGATCCTCGACGCCTGCGTGCGGCTGATCCCCGGCGTGATGGGAAAGCTGGAGTCGGGCGCGAGCGAGAGCTTTGAGGACGGACGGCTGGAATATCCGCAATATACCCGTCCGCGCGATTGGGAAGCGCGGCTGATCCCCGAAGTGCTGCTGTCCGGCGACCACGCCCGCATCGCGCGCTGGCGTCGGGAGGAGGCGGAGCGGGTTACGCGGGAGCGGCGGCCGGATTTAGCGGAGACGCGGCATCTGTCGCGGAGCCCTGCGAACGCTGAGCGGTTGCGCAAGGCGACTGCTGAGCTCGACGGTGGGGATGGAGAACAATCGCTTCCCGATAGAAGCTGATCCTCGGTCGTGGCGATTTACGCGGGGGGGCGCAGTTAAGTTTACCGTGCGGCGGATGTTGGCTTGCTAATCGCCCAATGGCGGCATCACTATCGGTGATCGAGACTGGGCGATTTGAGCGAGGAAGCGAGACATGCGCCATATCGTTGGCCTTTTCGCGGCCGGTCTTGTGCTCTTCGTCGTCTTCAGAGGATTTTTCGGGTCGTTTTGGCGCAAGCCGCCGAGCCCGTCCGATTCGACGCCGGCAGATTGGAGTTCTTATGGCGGCGAGGGTTCGGGCGGTCACAGCCCGTCCGATGGCGCCGGGAATACCTAGAGCACAGCACTCCACCGCTGCGGTCGCCGACCGACTTTGGCTGACACCTCAGTTGACAATCTTGGAGGGTCGCTCTATCCGCACCGCCGTCGGGCGCGCTCTCCCTCAAGAGGGCGCGCTCGTCGTTTTACGCACCCGCGGCGAAGCCTGGCTCGGCGTTCGCCTGTCGGCTTGGGGAGACCCGAGCAAAGGAGGGCGCGTTTCCTCTAAACTTAGGAAACCGCGATGACGAAGCGCGCAAACGCGAAATATAAGATCGATCGCCGCATGGGCGAAAATATCTGGGGTCGTCCCCGTTCGCCGTTTAATAAACGCGAATACGGCCCCGGTCAGCACGGCCAGCGCCGCAAGGGCAAGGCGACCGATTTCGGCACCCAGCTCAAGGCCAAGCAGAAGCTGAAGGGCTACTACGGCAACATCTCAGAGCGTCAGTTCCACGGGTATTACGTGGAGGCGATCCGCATGAAGGGCAACTCCTCAGCCAATCTCATTGGCCTCTTGGAGCGCCGGCTTGATGCGGTGATCTACCGCGCCAAGTTCGTGCCAACGGTGTTTGCCGCCCGCCAGTTCGTCAACCACGGCCACATCTCGGTGAACGGACGACGCGTCAATATCGCCTCGTATCAGGTGAAGGTCGGCGATGTCGTGACGGTCAAGGAGTCCTCACGCCAGCTCGCGATCGTGCTCGAAGCCGCGAGCCTCGCCGAGCGGGATACGCCGGATTACATGGAGGTCGACCACGGCCACGGGACGGCGAAAATGACCCGCGTACCCGGGCTTTCCGAAGTGCCCTACCCGACGCACATGGAGCCGAACCAGGTCATCGAGTTCTACTCGCGCTGAGCCATCGGTAGAGCCGTTCTGACGGAGGGTCGGCGTCCACGCCGACCTTTTGGGGCGCCGGTCGGCCGGGTTACCTGTCAACCCCGACGTCGGCCTGGAGGCCGACGCTCCGCAAGCCGGCATGCTCTAGAACAACTCGACGTCGGCGGCCTGTGGCCGCCGCAATTCGAGCGCCGGCGAGAGATCCTGGGGGTCGAAGAGCAGCACACGATTCCGGCCGCGCCGCTTGGCGGAATAGAGCGCCTGATCGGCGCGCCCAAACGCCGCCGATGCGGCGTCACCGGGTTGCAGTGACGTGACGCCGATGCTCACGGTGACCCTGCCAACCTGCGGGAACTGAAAAGCTTCGACCGCGGCGCGAAAACGTTCGAACGCGATGAGCGCGTTATCGACCGCACAATTCGACATCAGCACGACGAACTCCTCGCCGCCGACGCGGAACAGCTTGTCGCCTTCGCGGAAGGTATCGCGCATGAGACCGGCGAACAGCATCAGCACCTCGTCGCCGTAGGGGTGGCCGAAGCGGTCGTTGACGTGCTTGAAAAAATCGATGTCGGCGACCCCGAGATGCGCCCGCGAGCCGCGACTGTCGTCAACGCGCACGCCGTTGCTGCGATGAAGTCTCGCCAAGCACCATGCGGTTGAACTGATCGTCGAAGGTGCGACGATTGGCGAGCCCGGTAAGTTCATCGGTGTCGCGCATAATCCAGCGCCGCAAGGTGGCTGCGATAGACGCGCAACATGCCCGACACCAAAGCAATCCGCGCACGGTCGAGATCAGAGGGGACCTCGATCTGGAGCAGCCCAAGCAAATCGGCGCCGCTGAACACCGGAAACACGCAGCCCGCGGGATCGTCGGGCCGATCTCGCCAGCGCGCAATGTTCTTGAACTCGAAAGCCAGCCGGAGCGGTTCGGCCGCCGCGGCGATGGGAATGTCGTCGCCTTCGAGCGAGCCGGCGCTTTCGAGGCCCGCGGGCAACACCACGCGGCGCCGGAGGACGGTTCGTTCGCCGCGATGATACACCCGCCAGAACGTGAGCGTGCGCGCGCCGGCGAGCTCAAAGGCGATGCGCGCCAGCGTCGCTTCGAGCCCGTCGCGGTCCCGAACGTCGATCAGGTCGGCGACGCTGTCTATGAGATCGTCCATCGTCGAAAAGTCTGCCGACCGCCGCTTACCCGAACCTTGCAGAAAGGAGCTTGGCTCCGCTAGAGCGGTTCCCCGTATTGTCTCTCCGCTTTCGCGGGATGACAACGTCATCGCTGCGCTTGTATGACGCGCCAGCCATCAATGGAGGCGTCGACGTGAGTTACGAAAACATCCTGATCGAGACGCACGGCAAGGTCGGGCTCATTCGGCTCAATCGCCCGAAGGCGCTCAATGCGCTGAGCCGCGGCCTGGTCACCGACCTCAATGCGGCGCTGCGCGATTTCCAGGCCGACGAGGGCATCGGCGCCATCGTACTTACCGGCTCGGAAAAGGCGTTCGCCGCCGGGGCCGACATCAGGGAGCTCGAAGCCCTCAGTTTCACCAGCGCCTTTCTCAACGACCCGTTTGTCGCCTGGGAATTCGTCACGCATGTGCGCAAGCCTGTCGTCGCCGCCGTCGCGGGCTTCGCGCTCGGCGGCGGCTGCGAGCTGGCGATGATGTGCGATTTCATCATCGCCTGCGAGACCGCAAAATTCGGCCAGCCGGAGATCAAGCTCGGCGTCATACCCGGCGCAGGCGGCACGCAACGGCTGACCCGCTTCGTCGGCAAGTCGAAGGCAATGGATATGGTGCTGACTGGCCGCATGATGGACGCGGCGGAAGCGGAGCGCTCGGGGTTGGTCTCGCGCGTGCTGCCGGCGGAAAATTTCGTTGCGGAGGTCGTCAAGATCGCCGAATTCCATCGCATCGCTGGGCACAATCTCGGTGCAGGCGGCCAAGGAATCGGTCAACCGCGCTTATGAGACGGGCCTGGCCGAGGGCGTGTTGTTCGAACGCCGGCTGTTCTTTGGACTGTTCGCCACCGAGGACCAGAAAGAGGGCATGCGCGCCTTCGTCGAGAAGCGGCCGGCCGCGTTCAAGAACCGCTGAAGGGCCGCCTTGACAGTCGCTCCCGCTGGCGCGAAGTCTTGACCAATCGGTCAAGTTTTTGTGTTGGGGAACGCGATGGCGCTTGTTACGGAGCCGGCTGGCGGCGCCGATATCGCGGCGGGTCGACTTGATCCCGCGGCGCTGAAAAGCAACTTTGGCGACCTGCACCCGGCGCTCACCGAGCACGAGGCGCGGGTCGAGGCCGAGCGCTGCTATTTCTGCTACGACGCGCCGTGCCAGCAGGCGTGTCCGACCTCGATCGACATCCCGCTGTTCATCCGCGAGATCGCGGCGAAAAACCCGCTGGGCGCCGCCACGACAATTCTCGAATCCAACATCATGGGCGGCATGTGCGCGCGCGTCTGCCCGACTGAGGAGCTTTGCGAAGAGGCTTGTGTGCGCGAGACCTCGGAGGGCAAGCCGGTCAAGATCGGTCTGCTGCAGCGCTTCGCGGTCGACGCGCAGATGGCGAAGGGCGTTCACCCCTTCACCCGCGCGGCTTCGACCGGCCGGCGGGTCGCGGTCATCGGCGCCGGGCCGGCGGGGCTTGCCTGCGCGCACGCGCTCGCTGTCAAAGGCCACGCGGTCACGCTGCACGAAGCGCGACCGAAGATTGCCGGCCTCAACGAATACGGCATCGCCGCCTACAAGGCGCCGGACGATTTTGCCGCGCGCGAGGCGGCTTTCATCCTCGGCATCGGGGGAATCGAAGTGAAGTCGGGCGTCGCATTGGGCCGCGACATCACGCTCGGCGAACTGGCGCGCGACTATGACGCGGTGTTTGTTGGCATCGGGCTGCCTGGGGTTAACAAGCTCGGGTTGCCGGGTGAAGAGGGGCTCGGAAATATCGTCGATGCGGTGGCCTTCATCGCCGAGTTGCGGCAGGCGAAGGATCTGACCAAGCTGGCGATCGGCCGTCGTGTCGTGGTGATCGGCGGCGGCATGACGGCGATCGATGCGGCGGTGCAATCAAAGTTGCTCGGCGCCGAACTGGTCACCATCGCCTATCGCCGCGGCTATGACGACATGAAGGCGAGCCTCTACGAACGCGATCTCGCACAGACGCACGGGGTCGCGATCCGCCCCTGGGCGCGGCCGATCTCGCTCGAGGGGCACGACGGCGCCGTGAGCGGCGTGGTCTTCGAGCGCACACGGATGGTGGACGGCAAGCTGGTTGGCGACGGCGCGCCGTTCCGGCTGGAGGCCGATATGGTGTTCACCGCAATCGGTCAGACCGGCGCTACCGATATCTTTGGGCCGACGCCGCCGACGTTGCAGGGCGGAAAGATACATGTAGACGAGCAGCGGCGCACGAGCTTGGCCAAGGTATGGGCGGGCGGGGATTGCATCGCCGGCGGTCTCGATCTGACCGTCAGTGCGGTTGAGGACGGCAAGCGCGCCGCGGCGTCGATCGATGCGGCGTTGCGTGGGTGATTGCTTGATTCGCCCTCTCCGTCATTGCGAGCGCAGCGAAGCAATCCAGCCGCGGTGCGCACGACGGCTGGATTGCTTCGCTGCGCTCGCAATGACGGAGAGGCGAGATCGAAGGTCAGGAAACTTGCATGGTTGATCTCCGCACCTCCTTCCTCGGCATCAAATCGCCCAACCCCTTCTGGCTCGCCTCTGCGCCGCCGACCGACCGTAAGACCAATGTCGAGCGCGCCTTTCGCGCCGGCTGGGGCGGGGTTGTCTGGAAGACCCTCGGCGAAGCCGGGCCGCCGGTCGTCAACGTCTCCGGCCCCCGCTACGGCGCTATGCACGGCCCGGATCGGCGGCTGATCGCGTTCAACAACATCGAACTCATCACCGACCGTGATCTCGAGATCAATCTGCAGGAGATGAAACAGGTCAAGCGCGAATGGCCGGACCGCGCGCTGGTGGCTTCGCTAATGGTCCCCTGCGACGAGGACTCCTGGAAGAAAATCCTCGCCCGGGTCGAGGAAACCGATTGCGACGGCATCGAACTGAATTTTGGGTGTCCGCACGGCATGTCTGAACGCGGCATGGGCTCGGCCGTCGGTCAGGTGCCGGAATATATCGAGATGGTGACGCGCTGGTGCAAACAGTATTCGCGCATGCCGGTCATCGTGAAGCTGACGCCGAATATCACGGATGTCCGCCGGCCCGCGCGGGCTGCCAAGGCCGGCGGCGCGGACGCCGTGTCGCTCATCAACACGATCAACTCGATCATGGGCATCGATCTCGACAAGATGACGCTCGACGTCGACGTCGATGGTAAGGGCACACACGGCGGCATGTGCGGGCCGGCGGTTAAGCCGATCGCGCTGTCGATGGTGTCGGAGATCGCGCGCGATGCGGAGACGGCGGGCCTGCCGATTTCAGCCATCGGCGGCGTCACGACGTGGAAGGACGCGGCGGAGTTTATCTCGCTCGGCGCTGGCAACGTTCAGGTCTGCACCGCGGCGATGACTTACGGGTTCAAGATCGTGCAGGAGATGATCTCGGGGCTCTCGAATTTCATGGAGACCAAGGGCTACAGCTCGATCGAGGATTTCCGGGGGGCCGCGGTTCCCAAGGTGACCGATTGGCAGTATCTGAACCTCAACTATGTGGTGAAGGCGGAGATCAACCAGGACCTCTGCATCAAATGCGGCCGCTGCCACATCGTCTGCGAGGATACTTCGCATCAGGCGATCTTTCCCAAGGTCGATGGGGTGCGGAAATTCGTCGTCAACGAGGCGGAGTGTGTCGGCTGCAATCTTTGCGTGCTAGTGTGCCCGGTGGAGAATTGCATCACGCTGGTGCACAAGACCGAAGGCGTCGATCCGCGCACGGGGCTGCCGTACAACCGGCCGCCGGGGAATTGGACGAAGCATCCGAACAACCCGGCGGTGCACAGCCAAGCGGCGGAGTGAGGCGAGCTACAAAGGTGGCCCTCGCATCGCGTCGAGGTATCGCGCCAGCGTTTCGGCACTGCGCTGACCTCGTTGATCCCTTACGTCGATAATCCAAACGGTCTCGCGGGCGACGGAATAGAGAAGCGAGAACGGCGTGCGGAGGACTTTTTGCTCTCGCACGTTCTCGAAATCCTCGTACACGGCGCCGGAGAATGGAAACTCCGCGAGCATCGCCTCGGCGCGGCGGAGGGCGTCGATCGCCTTGGCGTGATCGAGTTGCGGATTTCTCCGATAGTAGAAACGAAACCAACGCAACCCTGGCTCGGCGGTCGGCAGATAGCGCAGTCTCATCAGGCTTCGGGCTGAGCGCCCGGAAACGCACTGATCGTCGTCGGCCAAAAGCCAATCATGCACAGCGTCCGGCGCGAGGCCTTCGGCGCCGCGCTCGATGAGCGCCAAGACCGGCGCGCAAAAGCTCGCGCGTCGCTATTCGCTCCTCGACGAAGTTGCGGATCGCTTGATTGGCGAGCCAAGACGCGCTGCGATCCTCGAAGCGAGCAATCGCTTCGAGTTGTGCTTTCAGATCGGCGTCGATCCGGGCGGTAAAAGAGGCTGTCGGCATTTGTAAGACAATGTACGCGCGAATAGGGTCAAGTCAAATCCACATGCGCACGGGGCTGCCTTGTGATCACCCGCCGAGGAATTGGACGGCGGAGCAACCTCTAAGAGTTGGAGGAGTGTGGAGTTTCAGCACTTGGGCGACCCTGAAATGGCCGTCTAACGTTATCAGCGCAAGGCAAACTACGTGCGGCCCTCAAAAGGCCTTCGGAAGATTGGCATCTTTGAAATCCCGTTCGCAGTATGTCGGGACTTGATCTTGAACGGGACGATCAAGCGCTTGCCTTTGGGCGTGATCCAGATGTCGTGATCGCCTTTGCCGTGTCGATGAAACGAGCAACCGCCGCGTCCGAGCGCATCACGCAACGGACGGCCGAAATCCTTCATGCGGCGGTCCGCGCTCGCACCGACGCGTGCGCGATGATCTCGACGGGGATGTCGTCGGCTTGGTCGCCGAGCAGGTCAGAGACGGCATTAGATACGTTGTGGCAGAACTCTTCGAACGTCTCGCCTTCGACCCAGAGACCCTCTACGTCTGACGACTCCACGATCCAAACGCCCGCGTCTTCGTCGCGCGCGGCTTTCACGACTGCGATCCGCATTCCGTCCTCGCTGGCTCCACGCGTGACTCTAGCACGAAATGTGCGTGGCGGCGTTGAGCAAGCGACTTACCGTCGAAACGCAATCGGATTTGCGTTATAGTCGATCGATGTCCACGCTCGATATCGTCCGTCTTACTGTCTCCGAAAGGCCCGACGTTATCGGCGAGCTTTGGGACAGTCTTGCCGCTAAGGAAGTATCTCTGGCGCAGCACAGGAGGCCGAACTTGTACGGCGGGTCGCGACATTTGAATTCGCGCACGACCATCTTTCGTGGGCAAAACCTTATGTCGATGAGGCTATTGCTGAAGTCGAGCGTGGCGAGGTCGTCACGCTCGACGAGCTTAAGGGCAATCTCGACGAACGTTTCGGCCCGATATTGGAGTGACGTATTCAGAACTACTCAAACAAGGTTTTCAGATCAGGTCTAAATGCATGTTTTGAGGGAAGGTATCTCAGATATCTAACTATGGGCGCTGTCGGGTCAATCGAAAGCGGAATCCTGAACGCTAAGCTTCTAACACCTATCAAAGCCACACTGCCTTCCAGAGTGATTTTAAACGGGTCTTCCCAATATAATTTATCCTCCTCGGCAAAATATGACAACGGCTCTCCCGCCAGTATTATTTGACAAGTATACGGTATGTCTTTCACGAAATGGCCTGGATTGAAAAATTGCGTACGCATTTGCCTTCCGCTTTCGGCAAGTGCTATTCGATATCCGTACTCACGGAAGAGTGCGAGGTAGCCCATTATAGAGAGAGCCACCTGATGCTGGGATGTTATTCAAATCTTGCCTGGCAAGCCCGTAAGAATATCGCGTAGACACCTGTCGAAGTACTTTCCCTTCCAGCTGTTGCAACCGCCTCCGTAAAATGCTTTACCTCTTAAATATAAAGGCTTTCGGCATAATAAGGTTATACCGCTTCTCTGATTACGATTTACAGCGGTACGGGCCTCTTCGGGGTCAAGATTTACCGCCTGTTTAGGCAGAATATGCTCAACGGAGCAGTCGTCGAAAGATATTTGGCGAAGACAAGTCGGGCACAATAAAAACTGCGAATCGGAAAAAAACGGAACAATATGCTGCAAATCGGCTCGAAGCTTTTCCCAAAGCAGGTGTTTGATACCGGGCAGATCAATGCTCTGCAATTATCCGCGGTCCTTGAAGACGTGACAAATTGGTATCACATAAATACCTTGAGCCGGTGCTTTCTCAACTCTCCTTCAACGCCGCCACGATCGCATCCCCCATCTCGCTCGTCGAGATCGTCGCCTCGCCTGCCGCCGCGATATCCTTCGTCCTCAGCCCCTTCGATAGCACCGCGGAAATCGCCTTCTCCAGCCGATCCGCATGCTCCCCAAGCCCGAACGAATAGCGCAGCGCCATCGCAAATGAGCCAATCATCGCAATCGGATTCGCCGCGCCTGTCCCCGCGATATCCGGCGCCGACCCATGCACCGGCTCATACAGCGCTTTGCGCTTGCCAGTCTTCGGATCGACGTCGCCGAGCGAGGCCGACGGCAGCATGCCGAGCGAGCCAGTCAGCATCGCCGCCACGTCCGACAGCATGTCGCCAAACAGGTTGTCGGTGACGATCACGTCGAACTGCTTCGGCCAGCGCACCAACTGCATGCCGAGCGCGTCGGCGAGCTGATGTTCGAGCGTCACGTCGGGAGCTTCACGCTTATGCAGCGCGGTCACGACCTCCTTCCAGAGGACGCCCGACTTCATCACGTTGTGCTTCTCCGACGACGTCACCTTGTTCTTGCGCTTTCGCGCCAGATCGAAGGCGACCCGGGTGATGCGTTCGATCTCGAACGTATCGTAGACCTGCGTATCGATGCCGCGCTTCTGGCCGTTGCCGAGATCGATGATCTCCTTCGGCTCGCCGAAGTAGACGCCGCCGGTCAGCTCGCGCACGATGATGATGTCGAGCCCCTCGACGACTTCGGGCTTCAGCGACGACGCGCTGGCGAGCGCGGGATAGCAAACGGCCGGGCGGATATTGGCGTAGAGCGCAAGCTCTTTCCTTAGCCGCAACAGCCCAGCCTCCGGCCGCACCTCATAAGCGACATTCGCCCATTTCGGACCGCCCACAGCCGCCAGCAGCACCGCGTCGGCGGCGCGCGCGCGCTCCATGTCGGCGTCGCTGATCGCCGCGCCGTACGCATCGTAGGCGCAGCCGCCGACCAGGCCTTTCTCCGTCTCGAAGCGGACGCCGCCCTCGGTGTTGAAGTAGTCGATGACCTTCTCGGCTTCCGCCATCACCTCGGGGCCGATGCCGTCGCCGGGAAGCAGGAAGAGTTTGTAGGTCGCCATGATATGTCCGGTCTTTTGGGTCGGCTGGCTCCCTAGCCCAAATGGGGGTAACGGAACAAGGACATTCCCTGCGGGAGCCCGGCTTGCCGATCGTCAAGAGCGAGCATTTCGAAACCTTTCTGGAAAAGCTGCCCAAAAACCTCGCGCTGTTCCTGCTGCACGGCTCGGATTCGGACCTGGCGACGGAGCGTGCGCGCCGCATCGTCGGCAAGCTCGTCGACGATGTGGCGGACCCGTTCCAGGTCGTGCGTCTCGGCGCCGATATCCTTGCCAAGGACCCCGGACGCGTGGCCGACGAAGCGTCGGCGATTTCGATGTTCGGCGGGCGACGCGTCGTCTGGATCGATGCGGGCGGGCGCGACATTTCCGGGCTGCTGGCGCCGATCGCCGAATCGCGGCCTGCCGACACGGCGATCGTCGTCGAGGCGGATAGCCTGAAGAAAGGCGCCGCGCTGCGCACGCTGTTTGAGACCCGTGCGGATGCGGCCGCAATCGACTGTTACGCGGGCGGCGCCGTCAATCTCGTGGCGCTGATCGAGGCGGAGGCGCGCAACTCCGGCGTCGAAGTCGCTCCTGATGCGCGCGACGAACTCGTGGCGGCGCTGGGGCTTGAACCCTCGCTGGCGCGCGGCGAACTCGCCAAGCTGATGCTGTTCGCCCGCGACACCGGGGTATTGCAGGTCGCCGACATACCCGCGCTGCTGTCGGGCGCGGCGGCCTCGTCGGCGGATACGCTCGTCGATCTGGCGCTCGCCGGCAATCTCGCGGAGCTGGAAGCCGGCGCTGTCCACGGTCTGGCCGACAGCGGCGGACGCCGGGCAGACGGCGACGCGGCTCGCCCAGCGCCTCGGCGCTGATGTTCGAGATCCGGCAGAGCGGCGGCGAACCGGCGGCTTTGTTCCGGCTACCGTACAGCGTGCGCAAGACGGTGGTCGCGCAGGCGAACTCCTGGGCGCCGGACGGTCTGACGCGGCGTTTTCCTGCGCTGCTCGGGCTCCTGGTGCAGGCGCGGCGCACGCCCGCGCTGGCGCGGTCGGCGACCTTCCGCGCGCTTTGCGCGCTGGCGCTCAGCTCGAAACGAGGCGCTCCGCCTCCGGCAGGCTGATCTCCGCCGGCGCGGCGATGCGCGGCTCGCCGACGTGTTCGACGAACTGCCGCGCCGATTCGCGCCAACTGAAATCGAGCGATCGCTCACGCGCCCGCTCGCGCGGAATCTCCAGCGCAGCCAGACAGGCGCGGCGCAAATCCTCGTCGAGCGCGCCCGCGCCGCTGTCGCCGATCACGTCCAGCGGTCCCGTGACGGGATAGGCGGCGACCGGCAGGCCGCTCGCCAAGCGCTTCGATCAGCACGACCCCAAAGGTGTCGGTGCGCGAGGGGAACACGAAGACGTCCGCGCTCGCGAACAGCTCCGCCAGCTCCGCGCCGAACTTTTCGCCGAGGAAATGCGCTTCGGGATAGGTCGCGCTGCAACCGGCGTCTGGCGGGGCCATCGCCGATGATGACTTTCGAGCCGGGCAGGTCGAGGTCGAGAAACGCCTTCAGGTTCTTCTCGACCGCCACCCGCCCGACATTGAGGAAGATCGGACGCGGCAAGTCGAGCAGCGAGGTTTTGCGCGGCCGGAACAGCGAATGGTCGACGCCGCGCGTCCACAGCACCACGTTCGAGAAACCGCGCCGTTCGAGTTCGGCTTTCATCGACGGCGTCGGCGCGAGAAGCCGCTCGGCCGGGGAATGGAAGCGCTTGAGATAGGCGTAGCTCCAACTCAGGGGAGCAAACGGCAGCCTCGCCGCCACATATTCTGGAAAGCGTGTGTGATAGCTCGTCGTGAAGGGCGTTCCGTTTTCTAGACAGTACCGCCGCGTCGCCCAGCCGATCGGCCCTTCGGTCGCGATATGAATGTGGTCCGGGGACGCGCGATCGATGCGGCGGCCCACCTCGCCCGAACTTGCGAAAGCGAGTCGTATATCGGGATAGGTCGGCAGCGGCGCCGAACGAAAACCCTCCGGCGTGACAAACGCGAGATGCGCACCAAATTCGCGCAGGGGCTCGGCTATGCGCTGATAGGCGAATACGACGCCATTGGTCTGTCCCCAAGCGTCGGTTGCGACAAGGATTTTCATCCCAGGCTTTTCGCCCCAACCTCGAACAGCAATTCGCCAGGGGCGGTTTGCGCCGATCCCTCTCGCCGCTTCCAATCCAGGGCGACCAGCGCACCGTCCTCCCGCTCGATCACCAGCGAACAGGATTCCACGAAATCCCCGATGTTGACGTAGCTGACGCCGTCGATCTCGCGCATCGTCGGATGATGGATGTGCCCGCAGATCACGCCGTCGACGCCGCGCCGGCGCGCCTCAGCCGCCAACTGCCGCTCGAAATCGCCAATGGCGTTGACCGCCGCTTTGATCTTCAGCTTGATCCAGGCGGAAAACGACCAATAGGGCAGGCCGAATCGGCGAGTGACGTTGTTGAGCACGGCGTTGATGCGGAGCGCCAGCCGGTAGCCGCGATCGCCGAGCACCGCGAGCCATTTCGAGCGCTTGATGACGACGTCGAACGTGTCGCCGTGCGCGAGCAGAAAGCGCTTGCCGCTGGTCGTAACGTGAATGGCGTCCTCGACAATCTCCACCCCCTCGAACCGCCGCCCGACGAAGGCGCGTGCGAATTCGTCATGATTGCCAGGGATATACACGACCCGAGCGCCGTTGCGAGCCCGCTCGAAAAAGTGGCGGACAATTGCGCTGTCGCGCTCACTCCACCGCCAGCCGTCGCGGAGACGCCACCCATCGATGATGTCGCCGACGAGATAGTAGACGTCGGCCTCAAATCGATTGAGGACGTCGAGCGCCATGTCGGTCTGGGCGCCGCGGGCGCCAAGGTGCAGATCCGATAGAAATACTGCGGGAACCCGCCGCGGCCCCGAAAGTCTAGACTTCAATGCGCGCCTCGTCCGCTCTGTTGATTCTCGTTGGCGCCCTCCGCGCCCCTCTATCGTATATCCCGGCGGCGAGTGCAATCAGGGGGTGGCGTATGTTTGGCGCATGTTCACCTCTGGGGGAGGAAGCACGGGCATGACCGAGCCAACAGGGTCATGGGCTCTGCCGGCATTCCCAGCGTCCGGCATCTCCTAATTGCCGATCAGCCTTGAAGTGGCGCCAAATTTGGCTAAAATGGATAAATTGGAGAATATTGAATGCAAATCACCAGGGTCTCCGCCAGCGAATTTCAGCAAGCCTTTGGAGCGCTGAGCGACAAGGCGAGGCAGGAACCCGTCGTGATTACGAAACACGGACGCGATTCTCTGGTCGTAATGTCCGCGGACGAGTGGCGCCGGTTGAGGCGGCGGGATCGGCAGGTGGGCTTGACGACCGAATTGCCTGGGAAATGGATTGAAGCGGTCCGCAATGCCAAAGTTCCGGAGGAATTTGCACCCCTCGAACTCCGATATGACGTGATCGGGAATGGCGCTGCCTGAGCCCGTCTCCGGGCTCGTCATTCGCTACAGCTATCTCTGGTATCGCGAACATCTCGAAGGCCGCGACGAAGGACAAAAGGATCGCCCTTGCGCCATTGTCGCCACCATCCGCGTCGACGAAAACGGCGACACGCGGGCGCTCGTGTTGCCGATAACTCATACCAGACCCGACGACCCTTCGCTCGCTATCGAGCTTCCCGCGAAGGTCAAGAACCGACTGCAACTCGACGAAGCCCGCTCGTGGGTCGTCCTTTCCGAATGGAATGAGTTCGTGTGGCCTGGCTTCGACCTGCGGCGGCGGCTAAGCGCACCAGAGGCGTCCGTCGCCTACGGCATATTACCGCCTAGTCTCTTCGCGACGATCCGCGACAGGTTTCTCGCCATTGTCGACGAGGGCCAAGCTCGCCAAGTGATTCGTACATGAAATCCAAGAGACGGTATCGCGACGCACGCGGATGATCGTCGTGCGGCGACGTGCTACGCTTTCTGCATGCTCGCCGCGCTCATCGTTAGTGTCAAAAACAAGAAGGAACAGCTCGACCGGCTGCGCCCGCTCTCGGCGGCGGCTTTGCGGCAACTGCAGAAACACTACGACGTCGAACTCACCTACACGTCCAACGCGATCGAAGGGAATACCCTTACGCTTCGCGAAACGGCAGAGGTCATCGAACACGGCATCACTGTCGGCGGCAAGCCGCTCAGAGATCACCTCGAAGCCGTGGATCACTATGACGCGCTGCTCTGGATGCGCGATCAGGCGGCCGAGACGTTGCCGCTCGGCGAACTCGTAGTCTGTGAATTGCACCGGCGGATCGTCGCGCGGAGCCGTCCCGACATTGCCGGCGCCTACAGCCGGCTTCCGCGAAGGATCGCGGGCTCAGCCGTCACGTTTCCCAATCCAGCGCAAGATTCCGGATTTGATGGAGAAATTCGGCGCGTGGCTTTCGACTGCGACGCTCGATCCGGCCACGGCCTTCGACGCGCATTTCCGCCTGACTGCGATCCATCCGTTCGGCGACGGCAATGGACGCACGGCCCGGTTGTTGATGAACCTCATGTTGATCCGAGCAGGCTATCCGCCCGTCGCCGTTCGTCCCGAAGATCGCAAGACATACCTCGACGCGCTCGAACGCGGCTCGCTAGCGGAAGACTTAAGCCCGTTCCAAAGTTTCATGCATGAGCGTTTGGACGCGACCTTAGCGGAGTATTTGGCGGTGTTGCAGGAGGCGATGCCGCCCCTCGATTCACCGCAGCCTTAAGATCACACCCACCCCAAAAGCTCGCGCCGCACAACGGCCTCCAGCACGCGCAGCCCGTCGTCACTATCGTTCAGGCAGGGAACCGCCGCGAACCGCTCGCCGCCGGCTTCGTGGAAATATTCGGCGTTCTCGACCGCGATTTCCTCCAGCGTCTCCAGGCAATCGGCGGCGAAGCCCGGGGTCAGCACGGCTAGACGCTTCACGCCCTCGGCCGCCAGCGTTTTGACGGTCTGATCCGTATAGGGCTTTAGCCATTCCGCCACGCCGAACCGAGACTGGAAAGTCATGCGCAAGCGGTGCTCGTCGAGGCCGAGCGCTTCGCGCAGGAGCCGGGTCGTCTTGGCGCAATGGCAGTAATAAGGATCGCCCTTGTCGAAATAGGCCTGGGGAATGCCATGATAGGAGGCAAGGATCACCTCCGGCTCGAAATCGAGCCCGGCGATCGCCGCCTTGGTCGAGGCCGCCAACGCTTCGATGTAGACGGGATCGTCGTAGTAGGGCGCGGCGACCCGCAGCGTCGGCTGCCAGCGCATCGCTTTCAGCGTATCGAAGGCCTTGTCGCAAACGGTCGCCGAAGTCGCCGCGCAATATTGCGGATAGAGCGGAACCAGCAGGATCCGGTCGCAGCCGGCTTGCTGCAGGGCGGCGAGGCGGCTCGCGATCGAGGGCTTGCCGTAGCGCATGGCCCATTCGACATGCACGGCGCGCGACGTCGGTTGGCTCTTCAGCAGGGTTGTAAGCTTCAGCGCCTGCGAGGAGGTGATGGTCTTCAGCGGGCTTTCGTTGAGCTCCTTGTTCCAGATCGAATCGTAATCCTTGGCCTTCAGGCCCGGGCGCCGGGTGAGGATGACCAGATTGAGGATCGGCCACCAGAGCCATGATGGCGTCTCGATGACGCGGCGGTCAGAGAGGAATTCTTTCAGGTATCGCCGCATCGACCAATAATCGGTCGCCTCCGGCGTGCCGAGATTGACGATCAGTACGCCGATGGCGCCGCTGCGCACGGCCGGGTGCGAGGCGGGGCGGGCGTCGGCGAAGGCGTCGGGCGGCGAGGCGTTCATGCGGCGCCGCGGCTGGCGCCGACCGTTCTGTAGCCGCGGTCTCCAGACCGCGGTCTCCCCGTGATCGGCTCTCCCCTGGAGAGGCGCCGATCTCACGACCCCCGCGGTCTGGAGACCGCGGCTAGAGGGGGCGCGACGCGCGGCGCCGCTCACGCGGCGGCCGGCGTGAAGTTCGTCGCCACGCCGTTGATGCAGTAACGCAAGCCCGTCGGCGGCGGCCCGTCGGGGAACACGTGGCCGAGATGCGATCCGCAGCGCGAACAATGCGCTTCCGTGCGCACCATGCCCCAGGAGCGGTCGCTCGACGTCTCCACAGAACCCGGCAGCGGGTCATTGAAGCTAGGCCAGCCGGTGCCGCTCTCGAATTTCCGCTTCGATTCAAACAACGGCTGCTCGCAGCCGGCGCAGGTGAATACGCCCGGCCGCTTCTCCCAGTTCAGCGCGCAGGAGCCGGCGCGCTCGGTGCCGTGCTCGCGCATGATGTGGTACTGTTCCGGGGTCAGTCGCGCGCGCCATTCGGCGTCGGTGTGGGTCACGGGATAGGTCTTGGCGTCCATGTGGATCTCCTTAGCCTAAAGATATCGTGGTCGCGCCCCCACCTTCAACCCGCCGCAGCCGGCGTCGGCAGGATTTGCGCGCGGGCGAGCAGGGAAAATGCTCCCCCGCTTGCCGCGAGCTGTTCGAACCGACCCGCCTCGACGATACGCCCCCGATCGAACACCAGGATCACATCGGCGTTACGGATCGTCGAAAGCCGATGCGCGATGATGAAGGTCGTGCGTCCGCGGCGCGCGGATTCCAGGGCGGCCTGTAGCCGGCTTTCCGTAGCCGCGTCGAGCGCGCTGGTCGCTTCGTCGAGCACCAGGATCGGCGGGTCCTTCAGCAGCGCGCGGGCGATCGACAGCCGCTGACGCTCACCGCCGGAAAGATTGCGACCGCGCTCGCCCGCATCGCTCCGGAGGCCCTGCGGCAGACCGGCGACGAAATCGGCGGCCTGCGCTTGATCGAGCGCGCGCGCGATTTCCTCAGGGTTAGCGTCGGGCTTGCCGATGCGAAGATTGTCCTCGATCGAGCGGGCGAGCAGGTAAGGCTCTTGCAGCACCACGCCGATATTGGCGCGCAATGTGTCCAGCGTCATCGCCCGCACGTCGATGCCGTCGATCGTCACCCGGCCTGCGCTCGGATCAAATGCGCGATGCAGCAATGACAGCGTTGTTGATTTACCCGAGCCGGTGCCGCCGACGAGCGCGATCGTCTGCCCCGCGTTCGCCTCGAAGTTGATGTCGCGCAGCGCCGTGCGCGCGCCATCGTAAGAGAAGCCGACGTTCTCGAAGCCAACTCGCCCTTCGAGCCGCCCGACTGGTTTTGCGCCGGGCAGATCGTCGACCGCGGGAGGAACCGCCATCGCGTCGAAATAGAGCGTCAGATCGGCGGCGGCGCCAAAGATGCGGTAGAGGAAATTGTTGATTTGATCGAGCCGACCGATCAGGCCACCCGCCAAGCCCATGAAGGCGACGATCTGACCAATCGACGTCTGCCCGCGCATGTCGAGCCAGATGCCGAAGCCAAGCACGGCGATCAGCGTAAAGGTCGCGCTGGCGCGCGTCGCGATGGTGGCGATCGCCCACCAGGCGAGCACCGGAAACTGCGCCGCCAGATATTGCGCGCCCATCGCGCGATAGGTCGAGGTTTCGTCGCTGCGTGCGGGCGAACACCTGCAACATCGGCAAGTTGGCGAGCGCATCGGCGACGCGGCTCGCCATCAGATGATAGACGCCGTCGGCCTCGCCCTGATGACGTTTCGTGCCGCGGATCACATAGTTCATCGCGACGGCGAAGAAGCCGACGAGACCGATCAAAACGATTCCGAAACGCCAGTTGACGGCGAGCGTCGCCGGCAGCGTGACGAATAAAGCAACGAAGGCCGCGCAATGCTCGCGGAAGAAGGTCAGCCAGAGGCCAAACATCGCGTTCGGCCCATCGAGCATGATCTTGGTCAGCCGCCCGGTATGGGTCTTCTCGTGATAGCTCGCGGGCAGCCGCATCAGATGCGCGAAGAAATCCGCCATCGCCGCCATGCGACGGCGTTGCGCGAGCCGGTCGGAGTGCAGCGCGACCACGACGCCGGCGAGGATCGTGAACAGGCCGAAGCCGCCCCACGCGGCGACCAGCGGCGTGATCTCGCTCCATCGCGGCGCGCGTGCCCGCGCCTTGCGCCGCGGCGAGCCTATCGACGACGCGGCCGAGCAGCAGCGGTTCGGCGAATTGCGCGAAGGCGACCGCGATGTTGGCGATGACCAGCGCCCAGGCCAGACGCCGCTCCGCCGCCAGCTGGCCGAGCACGCGGGCGTAGAGTTTCAGGAAACGCATACGGCGGCCTTCACGGGATCAGAACCGGCTTACGAGCCTCGCGGAATGATCTCAAGGCGCGAAGCCGCTCCTAGGACCGCGCGCCCTGACGCGCGAACGGCCCTCGACCACTCAAGCAAAATGGGCGGGAAAACCGCGGCGTCTCTGCTCAAGCCTCTAATTTCATTGAATCGCGAAGATGAAAATCCCCAAGCATTCACAAGCCTGGCAAAGGATATTCTTGGCGATTTTGAGTGTTTTCAATGCTTTGCGGAGGCGCCATGGAGCGTTCCGTTCGCAAATGATAATCCGCGATCTCGCGCGAGTCATCGATTTCTAGCTTTCAAACAGCCCCAAAAAGTATACCGCCAATCTTCGGAAAAAGCAAAGACTCTACAAATGTCGGCTTGGCGGGAAAGAGCGGACTGCGTTGCCCGCGGCCTCTAAACCTGGCCGCAGTTCGAGGGCGCACGCCGTCCCGCGAAGCGGTCCGCCATCCACGCTACGGCGGCGTCGGACGCCTTGAACGCAACGAAGCCATGCCCCGTCTTCGGCACAGGGTCGAAGAACACCGCGCTTCCGTTCGCGCACAGCCGGTGCACGTAGTCCGCGCGTGACCCGCGGCAGCACGAGCTTGTCCGTCATGCCTTGCGCGATGAAGACCGGGATCTGCGGCGACAACTCGCCCGGCGTATTCTCCTTCAGCAGCGACGCCCAGGGTTCGGTCGAGGCGAAGTGGTCGCTCTTCAGGAACGCCTGCGCGAGCGGCTTTTGCGTCTGCCGCCGCTCCAGGATGTCGAAGATCGACTCGATGCATTCGCTGGCGAGCCGGTTGACGACGGGAATGGCCGGAGGGGTCGAGCACGGCGTCCGTCGGCGCGCTGATAGACGCGCTCCCACGACCATAGCGTCATCGCCGTGAGGTTGCGGCCGCCGCTCGTATCGATATCGGCGTCCATCAGCGTCTGCAGCTCGGTCGCCGGAGCGGCGGCGGCGACGCCGAGCAGCTGCAGGTCCGGCGCATAGCTCTGCGAGAGCAGGCCGGTGAACAGCGAGGCCTGGCCGCCCTGCGAATGGCCCCAGACCACGTAGCGCGATCCGGCGTCGGCGTCCGGGAATCTGCGCGCGCGGCGCGCACCGAATTGATCACCGCATGGCCCTCGCTGTCGCCGACCAGATAGGGATGCGTCTCCGGCGTGCCGAGACCCGGATAGTCCGTCGCCGCGACGACATAGCCGCGCGCCAGCATCAGATGAAGCCCAGCAATCATCTGGAAGCGCTTGCGCGCCAACGAAGGCGCGCAGCGGGGAACGACGCCCGTCGTCGGATGCGCCCAGGCCACTACGGGACGCGGGCCTTGCGGCGGCGGTCCCGGCGGAATGATCACCATGCCGGACACGGTGACCGGCTCGCCGTGCATGCCGGTTGATTGATAGTAGATCTTGTAGGCGCTTGCGCTGTCGGGGGCGCCGTACAACGGCTCCGCGCGAAGCAGCTTTCCGCGCGCCCCCGCCGAAGACATCGCTATCCGCCTTCGCCGCGATCGGAGCGGCCGCGAGTAACGCGAAGACAACAGCGCTGGCCTTGCGCCGCATATCCGCGATGAAGCGGCGGGTGTGGCTTTGCCCCGCGGCGCCTGAGGCCTTCATTTGCGTAACTCCCCTGACAAGACCAACCGGAGCGCTTTGAGGCACTCGTTCATGAAGGCCACATCGCGAAATCGCGAAGCCGGTATTCGCGCGGCGCCTGTTATGCCGGCGGGAAATTGGTAGCCGCCGCCCGGGACCGCAGCAACGCGTGCTGCCGCCGCAACGCGCTGTCCGATCTGATATTCGACAATTCTTCCACAGATCTTAGCGCAAGTCCAACAACGGAGATCCTCCGCGCGCCAGGTTGCTGCGTACAGGATGCGCGCCAGACGCCGAGCGGTTCAATCACGCATTCAGGCGAATTGACCTTGATCACTTCGGACCCAAGCGACGCCAGACAAGTGTGGCTGTCTCGCACTAACCGCAGGCGCACGTTCGCTCAACTCATTTCGTCGCCCGAGGTTTGCGTCTGAACACAGCCACGGCTTCCCACCCGAAAGGCGGACCATGTTCCCCACGGAACTGCCGAACGCGGCCACTCCGAGCAGAACCGGGACCAGGCGCCCCTCCGGGTCGCCACGTTTTCGGGGAAAAGATATGGCCACGGACATCGAACTCATCAACGAGCGGACCAGCAGCGCCGTTCCGCTGGCGGCGGCGCGCCTGTGCAATTTCCATACGGGCGGCGCCACGCCGCTGCCTGCCCATCTCGACTGGATCAACGGGCCCTTCGCTAGCGCTTTAAGAAATGCCCGCACGCCCTGGGTCGACATTTTCGCCTACGCGAGCAAGGCCGGATCGGCCGCCAGCAATCTGGCGCTGTCCAAGCGTCGGCGCGACGCGGTCCACAACCTCGTCATGAAAGCCGTTCCCAACTGTGGCCTCATCAGCAACCGGGAAGAGGCCGTGGGCGAATCGTTGAGCGCCGGCGACGCCAACGACAACAGTGGATACTGGCGCGCGGTCGAAGTCCGCGCTTACGGCGCGCTGCCGCTCGGCAAGGCTCCGGCTCCGCTTCCGCCGCAGCCCGATCCGGACCCTTCGCCTGTTCCGTGGTGGGTAGATTCGCTCAGCGTCGGCGGGCTCACGATTATTGACGGCGCGGGCGGCGGCTTCTCGGACGGAACCATCGGTTTCGAGAACGTCAACACCCACGAGAAAGCGATATCGAACATAACCCTCGGCGGAGTGTCGGCGGGGGTGGGAGGCAAGACCAGAGCGGGCGAAGCTTTCGACCTCTTCGTGAAAGCCTTGGTCGCAAATCGGACCGTTGGCGCCCTGATCACCTGGGCGATAAACTCCGTTTCCGCGGGGGTGCAGAGTTGGTCGAGCTGGGCCATGGGACCGATCTTCTCCATGCCTGGGCGCGGCGAATTAAATACGGCCGCGTTCAAGGGCGCGTGCGTGGCGATATTCGTCAGCGGAGGCTTCGGTCCGCTTAGCGGCGGATTCTATCTCCTCTTCATGGGCAAGGACGATTCGCTGATCACCCTTGCCTCAAGGCTTTATACGTGGATGAGCAGTCCCTTCGCTCCCGCCGCTCTGGCTTACGCTATGCTCAACAATACGCACGCGGTCGCGATCTTTCCCGCCGCGAGCATCGGAGCGAACCTGACGCTTGGCGGAAGCGGAAACATTTGGATCGGCCGCATTTCCTGAAGCTTCACTCGACAATCTCGGCCGTCCGCCAGCTCAGATGCTGGCCGGAATCGACGCAGACGATATTCGTGCCGGCCGCGCAGGCTTTGCCCTCATGACGGGCGGATCGAAGTTCAGCTTCGGCCGGGGGACAAACCGCGCAACGAGTGTGGACCGCGTTGCAGAGTCCTCGATGCGCGCGACGCGTTCAACTCTGTCCGCGCCCGCGAAACCGCCCTGCGCGGGGCGCGGCGCAACAGCGGGAACATGCAAACAAACATCATGACGAGCTTGTCGAGAAAGTTCGTCTTCACGGAGATGCTCTCGGAGGCGTTCAAGAGGATCGCCATGGCCGCCACCGGGCCGATGACCCCGAAACCGCGGCCTCTCAACAATTCGCGGAAGAACCAGACGAGGCTCGCCAACACCACGAGCATGACCAGCGCACCTTGGTAGAGAATCATGCGAATGAACGGGTTCTCGACGCCCTGCTCCAGGCCGAGGCGGCGGCGCAGGCTTTCTACCTGTTCGATATCCGGGCCAACCAGAAGCTCGGAAAACGAGAACGGCCTCAGCATGTCGAACATGACGACGCGCGTCGCCGCGCTGCCATTGTCATCGACGAAACGCATCAACAGCCGATCCGCCAACCCCGAGTTCAATGCGATCGCGACGACCAGCACGGCGAGCGGCGCCGCGGCGCAGACCGCCGCCGCCGCCAGCAGCGATACGCGCCGGCGACGCAAGGCGCGGAACCCGTAGTAGAGGGCGTAGAAGGGCGTAAAGGCAAGCGCGACAATGATCCCGGTGCGGCCGCCGAACACCACCAACGCGGCGAATTGCAAGGGAATGAGCAGCACTCGCAGCCAGGCGGGTATCGATTTCGCGCCCGCCATCAGGCTGATGACATAGACGCCGGTCAGCGCCGCGTTGATCAGCGGATGCCCCTGCAGAGAGGTCGAGCGCGTGTCCTCGAGATGCGCGACGCCATCCAATCTATAAGGAAACAGCAGCGTCGAGGAGGCGAACTCCGCGAGGCCCACCAGCGCATTGATCGTCATGACGACATGCAGCGCTACGATGAGCGGCGCCAAATCCTCTTCATCAAAATCGTGGAGCAGCAGTGCAAAGGCCGCGGGTCCGCCGAAGGTATCGATGAAACCGGCCACGCCTGGCCCGGCGCGCAGCACGGTCACGATTACGAGCAAGATCGAAGTCGCTAGCAGCCACGAAGCGGCCGGGCGCTGTTTCAATTTATCGGCGGCGAAAACGAACGGTCCGCCGTTCTGCATCGCGCGCCACAGCAGTGCGGCGAAGACGAAATAGGTGAACGGATGCAGTTTTGTCAGCGGGCTGCCCTGCAGCCCGTCGTAGTTGTAATCGACGAACCAGAGCATGCCGCCGGAGATGGCGTAGAGCACAATCGCGCCCGCGACCACCGCGGCCCGCAGCGCTGGCGAGGGTTTTGTCAGCGCGCGCAAAGTTCAGGACGCGTCGGTCGGATCGACGAGAATGATCGCGTCGAACTTGCTCTGCGCGAGTTCCGCTGCTTCCGCCTCGGCTGTGAGGCCTGACTGCGGCTGTCCGATTTCGGCGACGAGCGCTAGCAAATCGCATTGCCCCGCGAGCGCGGAAAGGCGATCGTTGTCGATCAACGAACCGGCGTCCAGCACGACCAGATCGTAACAGCGCCGCATTCTCCGCAGCCGGAACGCGTCGTTGTTTTCTCGCGGGCGCCAATCCTCGGGATCCGCCCCACCCTTGGCGAGGCGCGAGAACTTGTCGTCCGATTCAACGTAGGCGAGATCGGATACCGATTGCTCGCCGCGCAAGACCTCAAGTAGGCCGCCGCGGTCCGCATGCATGGCGCCAGATAGATCAGCGTCGACCAGCAGAGTCTGGCGGCCCTCGCGCACACTGAAATCGGCCAACCGCTCGGCGAAACGCGCCCGCGCCGCCGCTGCGGACGGCGGCGAGACGAGATAGATGCAGGCGCCGATTTTCGTCTCGTCGGGCGAAACGTCGTTCGGCAGCTTTCTCAATAGCAACCGCGCGATATTGTCTGCGGTTTTCCCACGCGACCGGGGCGCCGGCAAAGCCAGACGTTCGCGCGCGAGATCGCGCCCTGCGACGACGCCGAGCACGGGCGCATCGATAAGTTGACGCGCCTGCGCCGATGTCAGCAGGCTTGGGTTCAAATATTCGCGCGCCAAGGTCGCGCTCGCGCCGAGGCTCAGCCCACCGAGCCCGGAGGCAAGCAGCAGCAGAAATGTCGACGGCCAGGATTTCTGTTGTGGACGCAAGGCGCGGGTGATGATCCGCGAGTTGGTCGTATCGACGTTGGACGCCTCCATCGTCTCCTGCGCACGGACCAGGAATGACTGGTAGATCGAGCGTGCGGCATCGACCTGTCGCTGCAATTCGCGCATCCGGACGTCGGCCTTGCTGTCGTCCAGCGACTTCGACTTCATCGCGTCGAGCTTCCTCGACAACGCCCGCGAGTCATCAGCGGCGCGCGCGTAGTCAGCTTCCGCCGCCTGCCGCAGCCGCTGCGTCTCCTTGGCGATCAGGCCGCGCACGTCCTTCAGCGACTGCTGCAGCGAGCCGATATCAGGATGCAGCGGGCCGAGCTGCCGGCTGGCGCTCGAAAGTTTCTCGACGATCGCGCTTTCGCGGTCGCGGAGCCGCACCATCACGCCCGAAGCCATGGCTTCCGGCGTGCCCTGCGCACCCGGATCGTCGCGCAATTGATCGATTTGCGCCCTCAGCGACGCGGCCCGATTCTGCGCGGCCGTCAGCTGCGCGGTTGTCTGGTTGATCACCTGGTCGCTGACGAGTTGGCCGGTGGACACGACGAAGTTGTTCTTCGTCCTATAGTCCTCGACCGCGTCCTCGGCTTCCTGAACCTTGGCCTGCAATTCGCCTAGCCGTGAGGTCAGCGATTTCGAAGCTTCGCGCCCGGCGGCGGCGCGGGTGTCGGCCTGGTCGACGAGATAGGCGTCGGCGATGGCGTTGGCGATCGCGGCGGCTTTGTCAGGGTCGTTTGCGTATACGGCGAGGTCGAGCACGAGAACCTTGTCAGCGCGCTTGTAGCTCGCGTGTTTGCGCAGCGCTATCAGCGTCTTCGCCTGCAAATCCTCGAGTTTTTGCTCGGTGTCCTGCGGCTTCGAGAAGACCGACAACCAACGCGTGATGGCGCCGAAACGGCCGACGCCGTTGAACTCGGGATCCGACTCCAGATGCGTGACGTCGATCGCGCGCAGCAAAACTTTGTTGGACAGCAGCACGCTGCCCTGGCTCTCCACTTGCGTGACGCCACCGTCGGCAGCGATCGAACTCGGATTGACATCGTTGCTGACAACCTGCTTGTCGCGCGGATCGACGAGTATCGATGCAGACGCCGTATATTGCGGCGTCGCCAGCAGACAGTAGACGAGCGTCGCCGCCATCGCCGCCAGAGAGGCCAGCACGATCGCCTTGCGCCGCCGCCAGAGAATGCGGCCGATCAGCGCCAGCTCCATTTGGCCACCGGCGCGTTCGATTTGGGGCTCGCTTGGCGCGACCGTCTCGAACACTTCCGTCGTCGGCATCGCGGCGGCCTGTCCCCGCATATACACGTCGCACCCCGCGTGTCTCAGCGCGAAACGTCCGTTGCCGCCGCGCCTTAACGTCTTTGCAGCTTCTCATTAATAACGCATTTACACTAATGGAAACTGCTAATTAGAAATGGCCGAAGTCTTGCCTCTTTGTTCACGTGAACGCGGCAAGGGGCCTCGAAAATGAAGATTGCGTTGCGGGTGGATCGGGACGGTTTGAGGCGCTGGCATATGCAATTGGCCGAGCGCATTGCCGGGCGCGACGCGCGCTGGATCGTGTTTCAGTACGCCGAGGCCAATGGGCGATCGACGATCGGCGCGGTTGAAAAGTTGTTTCAAATTGAGACACGGCTGTTTGGACTCGGACGCGAAGGCGCCTCAAAAAGGATAGGGGTCGACGCGCTTGACCGGTTCGGCAGGCGGACCTGCGGCGACGCGGATCTCACAATCGATATTTCCAGCGCGCCGCTGGCGCCATCCGACCGCGTCTGGCGAGTGGAGTGCGATGGCGCACCGCTGGAAGCGGGTCTGCTGGCGGCTGTCCTCAACGGCCGCACTCCGGTGATCCGAGTTGTTGGACCGCACGGCGTGCTTGCGACCGCTCGGCCGGGCGCTGAGAACGTCGGGCTCGCCAAGGCGGCCTTCGAGGAAATCCTCGAACGCGTCGTCACCCTGATTGATGCGGCGCTGGACGGACGCGGGTCAACGGTTCTGCCGGGACTCCCGCGTGAAAGCGCGCCGGCGCCGGATAGCGGCGAATTCGACGCGCGCGCACTCGCCAAAGCGGCGGTCCGCCGCCTCAAGCAGCGCGCCGTACGCGCGGCCTATACGACGCTCTGCCACGCCCCGCATTGGCGTACAGGCTGGCGACGTCAGCGCGCCGATTCATCCAAGCGCGGCCTCGGCGGCGGTTGGAGTGATCTTCCCGATGACGGCAAGCGTTTCTATGCTGATCCGTTTCCCGTTGATTGGCGCGGTCGGACCTATTTGTTTGTCGAAGAGTTCGAGCACGCCAAGGGCAAGGGGATCATCTCGGTCGTCGAGTTCGGCGCCAACGGCCCGATCGGCGCGCCGCGTCCGGTGCTGGAGCGTCCCGAACACCTCTCGTATCCCAACGTCTTCGAACGCGACGGGGAGATGTGGATGATCCCGGAGAGCGGGACGGCGGGAACCATCGACCTCTATCGCGCCATCAGCTTTCCCGATCGCTGGGTCCATGAGAAAACGCTCGTCTCAGGCGTCGTGGGCAGCGACGCCACGCTGGTTGAATGGGGCGGGCGCTGGTGGATGTTCGCCACCGTCCGCGACGGCGGCGGCGCCTTTTCGGACGCGCTGCATCTGTGGTCGGCGCCGGATTTTCGCGGCCCCTGGACGCCGCACGCCAAGAACCCGGTGCTTATCGACATCGCCTCGGCGCGGCCGGCAGGCCGGATGTTCTTTGTTGACGGGCGGCTCTATCGCCCCGTGCAGGATTGCCGCTTGGGCTACGGCGCGGCGCTTGGCCTGGCGCGGGTCGACAAGCTCGACGACGAGGGTTTTGAGCAGACCGTTGAGGAGGTCCTGCGGCCCGGCGATGATTGGCCGGGACGTCGGCTGCACACAGCGAACGCCGCCGGGGGATTCGAATTCATCGACGGGTCGGCTTTCGCGCCGCGTTGGTCAGCGCTGCGGCGGCCGATGAACAGCACGCGTCGTAAGGAGGGGCGCGCTGCGCTCGCGATCGTGCAGCGCTCGGCGGCGTTTTAACCCTCCGCGGAATCGCCTGCTGGGACGCCGCGGGCGTCCCACGCGTAGGCGCTAAATTAAATGATTTCCGATTAAATTTAAAGGCGTGCTGTCATCCCCGAGAAAGCGGGATGACAGGGTGTGCGCTCACTAAGCGTGCAAGTTCGCGCTGAGCAGACGTTCGGCCTCCAGCAGGACTCGCCGGCAATCAGATAAGGATTTGGCGTTTTTCTCAAGCGTTGCAAGGGTGCGTTCGCACGCGGCCAGACGCCTCAATAGATCTTGCCGGTCATTCTTGACCTGACGCGCTCCACGAACAGCCGCCCTCTTATCCAACTTCCGCACGCTCAAGACGACGTCACTCCGCTGTCCAACACAATCATCAAGTCGCTTTAGGAGCACCAAGGCGCCCATCATCGGAGAACCGGCGGAGCCAGCTTTGCCGCTCGCTTCCTTCTCGGCCATCCAGGCCAGCCATGGCGTTGGGCGCCACGTGAAATCGCGCACTTGCTCACGCCGTACTCGCGGGCAAGCGCCGTCACGGTTTCGCCCGTTTCGAGACGTTTGACGGCCGCGGCGTAGTCGACTTTGCCGCGGCGTACGAGCAAAGCATCGGTCACCGGTGCGCTTTCGCTTTCACTCGACACGTTCCCCGCGCCTTCTCGCTCGCGGCTCGAAATGGGTTACGAACGGCTCCGCCCCAAGGTTTCAAAACCGGTGCGGATGCAGCGGACCGTCGAGGGTGCGGCGAAATACCTCGACAGTCCTGACTGGACACATCGTACGCAATGGGCCGATGCGGCAGCTTGCGGACTTACGCTCCAAATACTTCCGACGCGCAAGGTAAACGCTTTATTAACGTATAAACTAAAGCTTAAATCGAAATGCGACGGTTCCTGTGCGCAGCGGCCCAGCGCTACCTAGCGGCGTCAGAGTCCGATCAGATGCGTCAGGTCTGACAAGGCAGAGGGGCGCGCGAGAAGAAAGCCTTGTACCTCGTTGCAGCCCTCGTTCTGCAGAAAAGCAAGCTGTTCCATGGTTTCGACGCCTTCCGCTACTGTCTGCATGCGGAGGGCGCGCCCAAGGCCGATGACGGCGCGGATAATCGCGTCGGCATTGCCATCCTGGCCCAGTGCGGCCACGAAATGGCGGTCGATTTTGATGCGGTCGAAGGGAAAGGAATGCAGCGTGCTGAGAGACGAATAGCCAGTCCCGAAATCGTCGAGCGCAAGGCTGACGCCAAGCTCCTTGAGTGCTTTGAGGGTGGCGCGTGCGGACGTGGTGTTTTCTAGAAGAACGCCTTCGGTCACCTCAAGCTCCAACCGATGAGGTGGTAAGCCGCTGGCCTCCAGCGCCGCCCGTACCGTCTTGACGATATCGCCGCGGCGAATTTGGACCGGTGAGAGATTGACCGACACGCTGAGCGCGTCGAGCGGGGCGACGAGCCGGCAAGCCTCGAACAGGACCCACGTTCCGATCGGTACGATCAAACCGGTCTCTTCGGCCATGGGAATGAAAGCAGATGGGGCTATCATGCCTCGCCGGGGATGCGCCCAACGCACCAGCGCCTCGACGCTGACGGGTAGAAGGCTCCGAGCCGGAAAACGCGGCTGAAAATGCAGTACGAACTCATCACGCTCCAACGCGGAGCGGAGGTCGAGCTCCAGGTTGCGCCGAGCGCGGGCCTGCTCGTCCATCTCCCGGTGGAAGAAGCGGAAAGTTCCCCGGCCGTCGGTCTTGGCTTTGTAGAGCGCGAGATCGCCATTGCGCAGCAAATCGTCGACCGTACACCCATCGCGCGGCGCCAACGCGATGCCGATGCTCAGTCCTATCTGCGCCATTTGCCCGTCGAACTCCAACGGCTGAGCTACAGCTTCCAGCAGCCTGCGGCACACGGCCTCCGCGCTGGCGCTGTCCGCGCGCGGACACAGCGCGACAAATTCGTCCCCGCCCACTCGCGCCACAATATTCTTGTCGCCGACCGCGGCCTCGATGCGGGCCGCCGTCTCCCTGAGCGCCAAATCACCCGCCGCGTGACCAAGGCTGTCGTTGATTGCCTTGAAGCGGTCGAGATCGAGACAAAGCAGCGCAAGCGAGCCGTCTTCACCACCAGCGAGTGCCGCCTCGAGCCGCTCCCGGAGTTGCAGTCGGTTTGGCAGGCGGGTCAAAGCGTCATGGCGCGCCAAATACCGGATATGTTCCTGAGCCGCCTTCTGTTCTGACACATCGAGAACCGTAACGAGTACACTCGCCGTCTCCCGCCGTTTCGACGCGAGGCGACCGGATGACCAGGACATCGCAGACGCGGCCGGCCATTCCGCGCAGACGGCCTTCGCAGCGGATCGGTTTGTCCATCGGGCCACCCCAAAGCCCGTCGACGCCATTTGGCCGCTGCAACTCTAGAAGGTCCGCGCCGCGACAATCGATCTCGCTGGCGCTCCCGACCTGAAGCAGCGCGCACATAGCGGGGTTGGCATAAAGCGTGTGACCGTCCGCGATCCAACTGCCAGATGCCGAACGGGCACCGTCTCTGTCAGGGTCCTGTAACGCTCCTCACTTTCGGCAAGCGCCTGATCGCGATTTTTGAGCTCGGTGATGTCGATCCCGATTCCAGCGATGGCGCCACTCGGCGTGCGTTGCTTGACGACACGAACCCAGCGATTGCCCGGGTAGCGCTGTTCGAGCGGCACGCCATCGGCCACCCGTTGCAGGTCGACCTTGTCGTTCACCCATTCTTCGATGCCTTGCGGGTCAACCCATTGCTCGGCCGTCGCTCGCATCAGGTCCTGGTAACGCCAAGTTTCGCCAAGCTTGCTAATCGCCTGGGCGTGAAGACCGCGATATTCGGAATTACAGGCGACAAGCACATCGTCGGCGTCATAGATCGCCACCATGCCGGGAACGACGTCCAGCGCTTCCTCAAGCAATCGATTGCGGGTCGCGAGCCTCAGAAGCTCCGTCCACGGGTCTTTTGGACGAGCGCTGTCCGCGAAATGGCGACGGTCGCGCACCGCACCCATTTTGCAGCGTTCCCGGTCGGTCGAAAGAGCGACGGTGAAATGAAAACATGCAGAAAGATTTAAGATGGAGAGGCGTCCGTGCGTTGAACTTGCCAAGGCTACTTCCGCCTTGGAACAGGAAAGCCACAAAACTTGTCATATCGTGTCTCAAATTGTGTCGCTGAATTCGGCGCATCCAATGGTCTTGCGGGACGCAAGGCAGGTACGAATTATTTATAGATCTTATCCAGATTGCGCCCTTTACGTCACCGTCCATAGACGCGCGGTTAGCCATGCTCACAGTGTACAAATGCATCTCGGACGAGCACGATCTCCGCCTCGTCTTTCTGGCCGCAATCGTATGCAGCCTCGCCACCGTAACGGCCTTCAACCTGCTTCATCACGTCCGACGTACGGCGGGACATCTGCGAGCCATCTGGCTGTGGGTGTCAGCGATTGCGACGGGGTTTGGAATATGGGCCACCCACTTCATCGCGATGCTCGCCTTTTCTCCCGGCTTGCCGACCGGGTACAATATTGCCTTGACCGTCACCTCGCTCTTAGCCGCCGTCGCGCTGACGGGAATGGGGCTGGCGACAGCGCTCTTGACCGGGTCTCCTGGCGCACCTTGGCTCGGGGGCGCCGTCGTGGGCGTCGGCATCGCGGTTATGCATTACGCAGGCATGGCGGCCTTCGAGGTTCCCGGACACATCAGCTGGAACCCGTTGCTGGTTGCCGCCTCGATTCTGATTGGTGTGACAGTCAGCGCTGCTGCGCTGCCGGCCGGCCTTCGCACCCGATCAGTGAAATCAATCCTATCGGGAACGATCCTCCTGACCGTCGCCATCTGCGGTCTCCATTTCACGGCCATGGGAGCGGCGTCGCTGATCCCCGATCCGACCGTCGCAATCTCGGAGAGCGCGATCCCAACCAGCTGGCTTGCCATCCTCGTTTCCGGCGCCGCGCTGACAATTTTACTGCTCGCCTTCGCAGGGCTTGCGCTCGACATCCGCGATCGGAGACAGACCGAACGTCAGTCCGATCGGATGCGAGCCTTAGCCAACGCGGCTTTCGAGGGGCTCCTGGTGTGCGACGGCGACGCGATAGCGACCGTCAACGCCAGCCTCGCCGCGCTAGTTGGAAGCTCCGAGGAAGTTCTGATCGGAAGTGCTCTTGCCACAATTCTTCCCGATGCGAATGCGCGGTCGCGGCTCGAAGAAAAACCTGATGTCGCGTTCGAGACGTCGCTTCGCCAGATGAACGGCTCGACCTTCGCGGTCGAGGTGATAAGTCGTCCCATCATTTTCGCCGACAGGCCGCATAAAGCGATCGCGATCCGCGACCTGCGCGATCGCAAGAAAGCTGAAAGCCGCATTGAATTCCTCGCGCATCACGATGTCTTAACCGGATTGGCCAATCGCGCCACGTTCGAGAAGAGACTTGATGAGCTGATTGAAGCCCATCAAACAAGCGACCCGAATGGCGTTTCGCATCTCGCCGTACTGTGTCTTGATCTGGATCGGTTCAAGGAGGTCAATGACCTATTCGGCCACGCGGCCGGCGATCTGCTTCTTCAAACGTTTGCGCGATGCGCGACCAATCTGCTTCGCGAGGGCCAGATGATGGCGCGACTTGGCGGAGACGAATTTGCTATCGTAGCGCCTGGGTTAAGCGATCCGGGCCAGGCGATGCGGATCGCTGAGAACGTGCTCGAAGCGCTCCAAGCTGAGAATGAGACTTCCTCAAACACGGTTGGAATGGTTTCAACTAGCATAGGGATCGCGCTTTTCCCTGCCGACGCCGTCGATCGGGCGTCGCTCATGAGCCACGCCGATACGGCGCTATATCGCGCCAAAGCCGAGGGTCGGGGTACCTACCGTTTCTTCGAGAACGCCATGGGCGAGCAGGTCCGGCATCGCCGACTTGTCGAGCACGATTTGCGCTACGCGATTTCGCGCGGCGAGCTGTCGCTCGTCTATCAGCCGCAGGCTCGCGCGAGCAACCAGGAAATCATTGGTTTCGAGGCGCTCTTGCGCTGGAACAATCGCGAACGGGGCATGATTCCGCCGAATGTTTTTATCCCGATCGCCGAGGAGTGCGGGCTTATCCTTCAAATTGGCGAATGGGTTCTGCGGGAAGCCTGCCAGGAGGCCGCTCGTTGGACGCGGCCTCTGACGCTCGCGGTCAACATATCCGCAATTCAGCTCCATGCCCCCCACTTTTCCCAACTCGTCCATCGGGTCTTGTTCGAGACAGGTTTGCCGTCCCGCCGGCTCGAACTAGAGATTACCGAAACCGCCCTTATCCAGGATTTACATCGCGCGCTCGCTACCCTGCGCCAGCTCAAGGCGCTCGGCGTCCGCATCGCCATGGACGACTTTGGCAAGGGATACTCCTCCCTCTCCAACCTGCGCGCGTTCCCGTTCGACAAAATCAAAATTGACGCATCATTCATCAAATCAGTGGATCAGGGCGGACAAGCGGCAACGATCGTCCGAGCGGTTCTGGGATTGGGCCGCGGATTGGATTTGCCGGTCCTTGCAGAGGGTGTTGAAACAGCCGAAGAGCTGGCGTTCCTCAATGCGGAGGCCTGCCAGGAAGTGCAGGGTTATCTCCTAGGGAGACCACAAGTCATCACCTTCTACGATCGGTATACCGGCAGCGAATTGCCAATGGAGTCTTCGCTGAGAAAACAATCGCAATAAGTGGCCAACCGGTTGAGAAGCGCCTGCTGAACTTCTTGCTATCGAATTGCTCTAGGGCGGCGAAGCGGTCGCAACATTCCGTCAACCCTTTGACATACTCGTAGAAACGGTAACCCCCCACCGCTTGCAGCGAGAAGAGCAACCCGCCCGCATCGGCGAACAATGGGATTTGGCTGCCCGATTTCGAGCATTTCAGAAGAGAGGCTTTTTCCGCGCCATTCGTTCCCTGGAACACAACTGCGCTAGCGCCTGTGTCAGGTCGGAGGTCTAAATTTCTCGATATGTCAGCTCTCGCATGTCAGCGGCGCCTTTTCATCAAAACCCATGAAGCGAATGCGCGACGATCTTTCGCGTCACAGGCTTCAAACGCGCTTATCGCGGCATCCACGCCGATCCTGTCGTTCACTACCTCGGATTTGTAGAATTTGGCATACGGGTCATAATCGGCGCTATGTCGTTTAAGTTGCATCGTAACAAATATGGTTCCGAAATTCGCGATGTCAGCAGGGAATTTACGCATTATATTGTTATTTCTGCACTGATCGCATGAATATCCGTGGTCGAGAGCCCGATATAACTTCAAGCCATGCATGTTTACTTGTAGATACGCCTCGCTTACCTACCAATGTATCGGAGCAGCAGTTCGCAAGGCAGTGAAATAGCGCATAATACAAGGTGCTGTATGCACGCCTAAGGAAGGCCTGCTTTGGCTTTCCTCGCCGCGCTCCTACCAAATGGTCGACAATCTCTAGAAGATCGCGAGGGTTCAGCGGTGGCTCCGAGCAAGATCGCCCTTCGAAATCATACTAACCAGCGGAAAGCTTTCAACTTTGAGATCGCTTAGTGTCTTTCGCAAAGTGAGCCCGAGCGTCGAAACTGTCCGACGCTCAACCTCGCTATTCAAAACGATGCGTATGGAAATGACGTCCTTCATGGGCTCAACGTCGTCGAGAAATTCGACGTCAACAGACGCGACAGTGCCTTCGCCAAACGCGTCGTAGACGGAGGCGTTGATCGTTTCACGAATAGCGTCTTCGTTTAGGATCATTCGCCCGTTCTCCCACCCTTTCGAATCTTGGATGTCGTGGGGTGTCAAGCGTATTTTTGACACCTGCACTTACAGCGTTTCAATTTTAATACGTCCGGCGCTTCGCTTTATATGTAGTGTGAGCTGAACGGCGCATGAAAAATAAAAAATCAAATTCCCGAGATGCGAAGGCCCCGCCCTCAAGGCCGGAAGGGCTACCCAGCAGAGCGGCTGTGAACTACGAAGCTTGCGGCGCGCTGCCTGAGACGATGGAGACGTCTGAGATGACACATAGACGCCCGTCCTTAAGGACGGCGGCGACTTGAATTTCCTCTATGGTCCAGAGGTGGGCGCCACGCCGAGCTTCTGGCAGTTTCACGGTAATATCCTGTGGCCGTGATTTCCGGTCGTAGCGTCCTACAAGCCATGCGTCGTTGCAAGGTAAAATATACTAATGATCTCAGATGCCGAAAAGGGCTTTTGGCTCCCCGAGTTGGACTCGAACCAACGACCATTCGATTAACAGTCGAATGCTCTACCAGCTGAGCTATCGGGGAATGCCGGCCGCGCGCGTATAGCAGAATTTCGAGCGAAGGAAAGGGGCAAGTTCGCCCTACGCCCGGCGGCTCGAAAGCGCCGCGGGGCCTCGCCGCAAACCTCCCAATTAAGCGGCCAAGCTCATCAAGCGTCACCGATCCACTTTACCTTGTTTCTATTCTGCAATGGAGTGCGCCTTTCGGAAAGGGTAGCGTAACTATTCAAGCTTTAATCTTTCCGAAGATGTTGGAGGCGGGTCATGTTGAGGCCTTCGCCAGAGGCGGGCTATCCCGAGCCCTTCGCGCTGGTGCGTTCGTCGTCACGCCATTTTCTCAGCACGGCGTTCTGGATCGGCGTCATTGCCACGACGTTGTGGGCGGGCGTGTCGATTTACCGCCAAGGCGAACTCGCGCCCGCGCTTGCCTCGTTCGTGCTGACGGCCTGGGCCACGCTACGGGTGATACACAATTTCCGGCTGCTGACCGAAGACGGCAATCTCTTGATCCTGGACGCCGCCGGCATCGCGGCGCCGCGGCTGTTTGCCGGATCGTTGCCCTGGTCGGCGGTGCAGGGCGCGCTCTGCGGCAGGGCGCGTGGGGCGCGCATATTGCGCGTGTTCGTCGACGCGAAGGCGCTCAAAGCGCTCAAACGGCGTCGGCTTTCCAATTGCCGCCACGATCGCTTCGACCTGACCTTCAGCGTGCTGTGGCTGCGAGGCTCGCTCGACTACGCCGCGACTGCAGAGGTCGAAGACGCCGCTTTCGCCTGCAACGAATGGGTGGCCGCCGAGGCGGCGCGATTTGCGACCGACGATCCCGCGGTAGAAAAGGCCCGCAAATTCGCCGCGGCTACGCGCTCGCTGATGGCTCCGCCCTCGCGATCGAGCAAGGCCGAACTTATTCTGGCCGTACCCGCCGGCCTCGCCTTGGCGATGGCCATCATCATGGGGATTGCCGCCTACGTCGCTGGCTGAGCCTCGATCAGGCCGCTAGCAGCGCCCGCGTGCGCGGAATGACCTCTCGCCCGTAAAGCTCGATGCATTTCATCATGCGCGCATGCGAAAGACCGCCGGCGCTGTATTTGAGATCGAAGCGGGAAACGCCGAGACCCTGGACGGTCGCGGCAATCTTGCGCGCGACGGTCTCCGGGGAGCCGAGATAGAGCGAGCCTTCTGCGACTTCCTGATCGAATTCCTGGCTCGTCATTGGCGGCCAACCGCGCTCGCCGCCAATACGGTCGCGCATAGTCTTATAGTCGGCGTAGAATTCATCGCGCGCAAGCGCGTCGGTTTCGGCGACATAGCCCGGCGAATGCACGCCGATCTCCGGCGTCTCGTGGCCGAGCTGACCGCAGGCGCGACGGAAGAGGTCGGCGTAGCTGCGAAATCGCATCGGCGCCCCGCCGATGATCGCGAGCATCATCGGCAATTGGTGGCGCGCCGCGCGCACGACCGACTCCGGTGAACCGCCGACGCCGACCCAGGTTTTCAGCGTTCCGCTCTCGGGTCTCGGATAGACGCCCTGGTTGATCAGCGGCGGCCGCAGCCGCCCGCTCCAGTTGACCTTTTCCTGCCGCAACATCGCGACGAACAGGTCGAGCTTCTGTTCGAACAATTCCTCGTAGAGCGAGAGGTCGTAACCGAACAGCGGAAAGGATTCGGTGAACGAGCCGCGCCCGACAATCACTTCCGCGCGGCCGCCGGAAAGCGCGTCGACCGTCGAGAAGCGTTGGTAGACGCGGATTGGATCGTCCGACGAGAGCACCGTCACCGCCGAGCCGAGCCGGATCCGCTGCGTCCGCGACGCAATGGCGGCGAGCACCACCTCGGGCGCCGAGACGGCGAAATCGGCGCGATGATGTTCGCCGATCCCGATGAAATCGACGCCGAGTTGGTCGGCGAGAACAGCCTGCTCGACGAGATTGCGCAGAACCTGCGCCTGAGGAAGCTCGGCGCCATCGGCGGCGTGGGTGACGTCGCCGAACGTGTCGAGACCGAGTTCGAGCGGCTTCATACCGATTTCCACCTTGCTCAGCTCACCGGACACGCACCGGCTGATCCGGATAGCTCAATTGTTCGCGCGCGCGCCACTCGCTCGTGACGTAGTTCAGGATCACGGATCGGCGCACGCCCTCGATGGTTCTTTTTTCAAAGCCATGCCAGGTGCTGTCGCCGGGCACGAACACCATGGCGCCGCCGCGCTTGAACGGCGAGACGCCAAAATGCTTGTCCTCAGCCTCGTAGATGTCTGTGCCGAGCTTATCGTGGCCGGGGCCCTCGGAGAGATAAATGAGGCAGGTGAATTTCTTCACGCCGAGATCCGTATGCGGCTGTAGCCAGAAACCATCGACGTCCTGCGCGTATTCGAGCCGCAGATACGTTTCATCGATCGGCGCGCCGAACGCTTCGTGGATGCGGGAGACGACGCGGGTCGACTGCAGCGCCTCGGCCACCGCCCCCATCACCGGAAATCTAGCGACGCCGGTGGCGTCGAAATAACTGCGCTGATCGTTGTGCAATTCGCGCTTGCCGGAAACGCCGTTCAATACCGGAGGCGCGAATGGCAACTCGGCGAGAACATCCGAGATTTCGGGCGGAAAAGTGTTCTCGAGCAGATAGTGGCGGTAGGGTCGCTCGTAGGCGCGGCGCGACTCGACGGCGGCTTCGAACGCCTTCGCGACGCGAAGCGCCGACGGGCTCAGGGATTCCGTGGATGTCCAAGAGAAGGTCCTTCTCGATCGATCAGTTGGCGCCGAGCGCAGCCATATAGAGGTCGATCAACGTCTCCTCTTCTACGCGCTTTTCCTTGTCCTGCCCACGGATCGAGACGATTTTGCGGATGATCTTCGGGTCGAAGCCATTTGCCTTGGATTCAGCGTAAACCTCTTTGATATCTTCGGAAATGGCCTTTCTTTCCTCGCCGAGACGTTCAATGCGTTCAATAAAGGCGCGCAGATGTCCGGCGTTGATTTCCACTGACCCGGACTCCTCCGGGCCCCTTGGCGGCTTGGCCATGTCGACTCTCAAACACAAAAAAGGGCGCGAAGGCATGGCCGCCCTCGCGCCTCACGTCAAGCGGATCAAGCGGCCTTGCGGAGGGGAACGTAACGGGGAGACGGCCGTCGCGTCGGCGCAATTGGCTTGGCCTCTACAATCGAGCCGAGGCGAGCCATCCGCCGAGCGGAAAGCGCGAAGGCAACCGAGGCGGCGAAGGCGAATGCCGCGCCGAGCGTAAAAACCGGCGCGTGCAGCCACAAGCCGGCTCCGAAAACGAGCGCGCCGACGCAACCGAACAGAACTGTCAGGCCCAGAAACGTGTCGCTGATTTGCTCGGTTTGGCGGTGAACTCTCTCGCGCTCGTGCATGAGAGAGTAGATCTCGGGGAATTCAGCATAAGCAGTCATTATTCGCCTCACGGCATTCGCTGCACTTGCCTGTAATACTCTGCAGCTTCAGGAAGGTTTCCCCCGATAAGTCGCATTTTAGTGATCGCGGGAAATCCTTCGCCTCGACGCCGCGCTTGCTCAAAAATGGGTGAATTGCTGACGCGGCTCGGATAAAGGCCTATCGCCCGGAGCCAAGTACTAGCATGACCGACCGTATCTCACTCACTGTCCAGGATTTAATCGAGGAGAGCGGCGTCGGCTTCGGCACTAGCGGCGCGCGCGGGCTCGTCAGCGCGATGACGGACCGGGTCTGCTACGGCTATACCACCGGCTTCCTGAGCTATTTGAAAGAGATCGGCGAATTTGGACCTGGCCGCGAGGTCGCCTTCGCCGGCGACTTGCGCCCAAGCACCCCGCGCATTCTCCAGGCCTGTGCGCAGGCGATCCGCGACGCCGGCGGCGCGCCGGTTTTTTGCGGGTTTGTCCCAACGCCGGCGCTGGCTTTTTACGCCTTCCAGCGTCGGATACCTTCGCTGATGGTGACTGGGAGCCACATCCCCGATGATCGCAACGGCGTGAAATTTCATCGCGCCGCAGGGGAGGTGCTGAAGACGGACGAGGCTGGCATCGCCCGCCAGCCGCTCGCCTTCGAAGCGGCCCGTTTCACCCCCGAGGGGGCGCTCATCGATCCCGCGCCTTTGCCCGCGCCTCGCAACGTCGAAGACGATTATCTCCGACGCTATGTGGATTTTTTTGGCGCCGATGCGCTGCGCGGCTTGACGGTTGGGCTCTACCAGCATTCCGCCGTGGGACGGGATCTGTTCGAGCGCATCTTACGCGCGCTCGGCGCCGAGGTGACCCCGCTTGGCCGGTCGGACCGCTTCATTCCCGTCGATACAGAAGCCCTCCGCCCCGAGGACGTCGACCTCGCCCGGATGTGGGCGGCGCAACATCGGCTGGACGCCATTGTCTCGGCGGACGGCGATTCCGATCGCCCGCTACTCGCCAATGACCGTGGCGAATGGCTTCGAGGCGACATTTTGGGGCTGATCTGCGCGCGCGAACTTGGAGCCGATTGCGTCGTCACCCCGGTGAGCAGCAACACCGCGCTGGAAAAGAGCGGCGCCTTTCCGCGCACGATCCGCAGCCGCATTGGATCGCCCTATGTCATCGCGGCCATGCAGGAGGCGGGCGCGAAGGCGGGCGTCGTCTGCGGTTACGAGGCGAACGGCGGGTTCCTGCTCGGCAGCAGGGTCACGCGCGAGGGCCGCGAATTGACCACGCTGCCGACCCGCGATGCCGTGCTGCCCATCGTCAGCGTGCTGGCGGCGGCGAAGCGACGGTCGGTGACCGATCTCTGCGCGGACCTGCCGCAGCGGGTGACCTGGAGCGATCGGCTAAAGGATTTCGCGACTGCGGATAGCCAGGCGATCCTGGCTTTTCTGACGTCTGGCAGTGAAACGGAGCGCCGAGCGCGGATCGAAACGCATTTTCAGCGGCTTGCCGGCGACCTGGCGCATATCGACCAGACAGACGGCTTGCGCATGAGCTTTTCGAGCGGCGCCGTCATCCACCTTCGCCCCTCCGGCAATGCGCCGGAATTGCGCTGCTATACCGAGGCGGATAGCGAAGAGAGCGCGCACAGCCTCAACACCGCCGCGCTGAGGCTGGTTCGAGACGAGCTATCGAAAGCGGCGATTGCCGCACCCGATTGATTATAAGCCCGGACCTCGCCTTGCCGACCGCCCTTTGGTCGAAACCTTGGGACGGTCGAGACGGCCTAGTTCAATTACGGTGTAACGTCGCTACCGCCACAGTGAGGTTGGGCAAACATCGACGGGTCGATGGCTGCTGTTGGGTAATAGGCGATGTTGTCGGTGTTGTTGTTGACGCCCTTCGGGATTTTATTGTAGCCGGCCGCCGCGCGCATCCGATAGGCGATCGCATGGTCTGCACAGGAAGTGTCGCCGCTCACGCCCAGACCGCCAATCACCTGGCCACCTAAGTACAGCGCGACGCCGCCGCCGAACGTGATGATTCCGCCGGGATTGAAGTTCACGCCTGTGCCCGGTCCGCTGCCCTGTGAGATGGCGTTGTAAAAGGGGTTGAAGGGGTTTGAATTGTTGAGGCCGTACAGTGAGCCGCCGGGCTGCGTCGGTCCGTAAAGATTGGCGGTCGAAAGAGCGAGCTTGTTGTTGCTAAAGTCGTTGGCGGTTTCCGCTTTCGCGATCGCAATCGCTCGGCTGCCGGGCCAAGCATCGCCGATCTTGATGACGGAGCACAGGATGCCCTGGCGATCCACCACCGCCGACCACATCATGTTCGGCGTGAATAACCCGCCATTGTTCATCGTCACGACGCTTGCCAGCTGACCTTGGATCGACTTGACCGTCGATTTAGGAATGCCGCAATTCTGATATTGAGGCGCCGGACCGTTGTCCGCCCGCGCGCCAACACACGACAGCGCCAAGCCGGCGACGGCGTAATACAATGCTCTCATGGCTGTTTCTCCCCTTTGCGAAATGCTTTGCCCTGAGCTCGCACGCAGGCGTCAGGGTTGCTTGTTTTGTAACGGAGCCGGATGGGCGCCAATTCGCTTTATGAAACGTATTCTATCTTGATAACTTAGCGACGCGATACGACTTACTGAGCCCAACGGACGCGCTACGCGTTAACTCTACGTCTCAATTGAACCATACACAACAAGGCATTTACAAGACGCCAAACATAAATGACACCTTTGTACGATTCTTAGATCTCCGGATTTCCTTTCCCGCGCACAGGAGTTCGAAGCAGTTTACAATCGATCGCGGGAGAAGACTTGGCGCGCCTAAGAAGACTGTCCCCTCCGAGCCAACGCCTCACTGCCCCTCCCGAAGGCCGAGTTTTTCTTTGTTCTGCGCCCGTCGCATGCAACACGACGAGGGCGGCTGGGTTCTATGATTCCCGCGTCCTCAGACAGGCGAATAAAATGAACCGGAACGGTCTCTATGCGATCATCGGAATTCTCATCGTCGCCGCGGGCGTCTTAGGCTACGAATGGTATGCGGAGCGAGAGAAGAGCGATCGGGTCGAAATCAATATCGGAAAGAGCGGCTTATCGATCGAGAAGAAATAAAGGCCACGAACCGGGGCCGCCTGTAGCCGCGGACTACAGTCCGCGGTCTCCCCGAGATCGGCTCTTTCTCGGCAAGGCTCGATCTCTTAACCACCGCGGACTGGAGTCCGCGGCTACAGGCGCGTGCGCAACTTACAGCTAAGCGTTTGGAAAATATTGGCGCGCCCAAGGGGAATCGAACCCCTGTTTTCGCCGTGAAAGGGCGACGTCCTGGACCGCTAGACGATGGGCGCTCGGACGGAGCGCCCTGGCCCCGCCCGCGCGCGGGTATACGAGCGCATAGGGGAAAGGGCAAGCGCGAGACGGTTTTCCGCGCAAGCCCCTTGCGCGCGCGCCAAGCGATCCGGATATTGCTGATCCGAGTCCCCCGTTCGAAGCTGAGGAGGCGCGACCCCTTACGATGATGCGGCAGTACGAATTGGTTGAGCGCGTGCGGCGCTACAATCCGCAGGCCGACGAAGATTTGCTGAACCGCGCCTACGTTTTCGCGATGAAAGCGCATGGCGCGCAGAAGCGCGCCTCGGGCGATCCCTACTTCTCGCATCCGCTCGAAGTCGCCGCGATTCTCACGGAATTCAAGCTGGACGACGCGACCATCGTCGCCGCCATGCTGCACGATACGATCGAAGACACACCGGTCACCCGCGACGATCTCGACAAATGTTCGGTACGGAAATCGGCGGCCTGGTCGACGGCCTGACCAAGCTCAACAAGCTCGATTTCGCCTCCAAACACGCGGTCGCAGGCCGAGAACTTCCGCAAGCTGCTGCTCGCTATCGCCGATGACGCGCGCGTGCTGCTGATCAAGCTCGCCGACCGCCTGCACAACATGCGCACGCTGCATTACGTGCCGCAGGCCAAGCGCGCGCGCATCGCCCAGGATACGCTCGATATCTACGCCCCGCTCGCCGGCCGCATGGGCATGCAGGGGCTGCGCAGCGAACTCGAGGATCTCGCCTTCCGCTATCTGATGCCCGAGGCGCAGACGCTGATTCTTGCGCGGCTCGAAGAGCTGAAAACCAAGAACGGCGCGCTGATCGCGCGCATCGCCGACGAGCTGAAGGATCAGTTCGCCCGCCGCGGCATCAAATGCGAGGTGCACGGCCGGCAGAAGCAGGCCTATTCGATCTGGCGCAAGATGGAGCGCAATTCGATCTCGTTCGAGCAGCTCTCCGACATCTACGGCTTCCGCATTCTCGTCGACAAAGTCGAGGACTGCTACGAAGCGGTCGGCGTCGCGCACACGACTTGGCCGAGCGTGATGGGCCGGTTCAAGGATTACATTTCGACGCCGAAGCAGAACGACTATCGCTCGATCCATACTACCGTCGTCGGCCCTGGCTTGCAGCGCGTCGAACTGCAAATCCGCACCCACGACATGCACGAGATCGCCGAATTCGGCATCGCCGCGCATGCGCTCTACAAGGACGGGCGCAGCGCGCTCGATACCGGCGAGAGCGTCGCCTACCGTTCGCTGCGGCAGATCATCGCGGCGCTGTCGAGCGACGATTCCGAGAAATTCCTCGAGCACACCAAGCTCGAATTGTTTCAGGATCAGGTGTTCTGCTTCACGCCGAAGGGGCGGCTGATCGCGCTGCCGCGCGGCGCGACGGCGATCGATTTCGCCTACGCCGTTCACACCGACGTCGGCAATTCCGCGGTCGGCTGCAAGATCAACGGCCGCATCGCGCCGCTCATCTCGCCGCTGCGCAACGGCGACGAGGTGCTGATCACCCGCTCGGCAAGCCGGACGCCTCCGGCGGCGTGGGATTCCATCGTCGTCACCGGCCGCGCGCGCGCGGCGATCAAGCGGGCGACGCGCGAGGCGGCGAGGGCGCAATATGGCGGGCTCGGGCGCCAGATCGTCGAGCGGGCTTTCGAGCGGGCCAGCCGCAAATTCTCCGACGCCAAACTGAAGTCGGCGCTGCCGCGGTTGGCGCGGCATTCGATCGACGACGTGTTCATCGGCGTCGGCCGCGGCGAGATCTATTCCGCCGACGTCGTGCGCGCGATCTATCCCGACTTCCGTGAGGAGCGGAAAGCCGGCCCTGCCATCTCGCCGAACGAGAGTGGCTGGTTCGGCTTGGCCAAGGCCAATCAGCTGGTGTTCCGTGCGCCCGGCACGGACCCCTCGGTTCCCTTGCGCGGGCTCGAGGCCGACACGCCGGTGCGTTTCGCGCCGAAGGGAGGCGCTGTGCCTGGCGAGCGCATCGTCGGGATTCGGACGCAGGGCGAGGGCATCACGATCTATCCGATCCATTCGCCGGCGCTGGTCGAATTCGATGACAAGCCGGAGCAATGGCTCGACGTGCGCTGGGATCTCGACAAGGCGAAGAAGTCGCTTTTTCCGACGCAGATCCTGGTGACGACACTCAACGAACCCGGCGCGCTCGGCGCGGTGGCCGCGACCATCGGTGAGACGGGCGCCAATATCGACACGGTCGTCTTCAACCCGACAGGGCCGGATTTTCGCGAAATCCGCTTCGATCTGGAGGTCTCCGACATCCAGCATCTCAACGCGGTGATCGCGCAATTGCGCGACAAGCCGGTGGTCAGCAAGGTCGAGCGGATCAGCGGGTGAAGCGAAGCCAGGGCATGAATCTCGGCTGAACTTCTGCACCAGCCATGATCGCTGTCGACATGGAAATGCGTGGAAATTGCGGATGGACCGACCCAATCTCAAGGACTTAGCCGTGCATTTCATGGTCGCGGCGCTTTTTTCACGCCTCGTTTCAACGCGTTAGCTGCGAAACGCGTCGCCCGGGGGGGGGCGCGCCCTGCCGCCTCGCCACGTCTTCAAACAACGAACGCGATTTTAAGCGTCGATCTGGCGAAGGGGAAGGTAATTAACTGTCCGAGACGGCGCCGCCGCAAACAGTTTTACGTCGGAAGGCGCCACGGCTTGGGGAGTGCGAACTGAGCGTAAAACAGACAATGTAGCTTGGATCTCCGGTCTAGAGTTGGCGCTTGAGGCGAGATCGCCAGGTGAGGTTTGACCTCGAAAACGCGCCGGTTTCGTCATGGCGGACTTGTTGCTCGTAGCGGAGAAATCCCTGACAGGTGTTCGGACTGATGCCTGACGGTTTACCGGCGGACATCATGCTAGAGCATGCCGCCTTATTGTTGAATGGCCACTACGCGCGACGTGAGGATCAAAGCGCTTCGCGGAGCGTCGGCCTCCAGGCCGACGTTGCGGTTGATACCTGAGCAGGCCGAGTTGGGCCCCAAAAAGGTCGGCGTGGACGCCGACCCTCCGTCAGACCGCTTTACTACTTCCTGACCCGTCCCCGTCAATGTTCGAGCCCAGCGGCGCTATCGTTGTGAGCATCGACAGGCCCTGTATCGCGACCCTGGCGCAGTTGCTTCTTTAGTTGTCCCACCTCCCGCTCCAAGCGTTCGATGCGATCGATAGTGTAGTCAAAGCTGGTGTATTCCATCGCTTGCAACCAGGCGAAGACGGCCGCGAGCGCGCGACGAAGTTTCCCCTGCTCTTCGCTTACGGCCTTCACAGTTGCGACCAACCGCCGTCGACCGGAAGTTCCGCGCCGGTCGTGAAGGTCGCGTCGAACGCGAGGAAGAGGACGGCCTTCGCGACTTCCTCCGACGTCCCGAAGCGCTTCATCGGATTGCCCTCGCGCATCTGCCGAGTGACCTCGGCAGCCATGTCTTTGTCGGGGAAGCTTTTGTTGAGGATCGGCGTGTCGATGGGACCGGGCGTCACCGCGTTGACGCGAATCTCCCGAGGAAGCAGCTCGGCGGCGAACACCCGAGCGAAGGAGCGCAGCGCAGCCTTGGCGGCTCCGTAGGCGGCGAGGTTGGGCATTCCCTTGACGTTGGCGATCGAGGTCGTGAGGACGACAGCGCCTCCCCGGTTGATCAGCGGCGCGAGCTTCTGGACCGCGAAAAACGGTCCCTTGGCGTTCAGATTGAACATCTCGTCGTACATGGTCTCGGTCGTGTTCTCGAACGGCGCGAAGAGGCCGAACCCGGCGTTGACAAAGAGCAGGTCGAACGTTCCGAACTCGGCCTTCACCTGAGAGGCGAGGGCGTCGATGTCCGTCAACGACCGCGCGTCGCTCGAAACCACGAGGGCGCCTTTCCCGAGCTCTTTCTGCGCCGATTCCAGGCCGGCTTGCGAGCGGCCCGTCACCAGAACGCGCGCTCCCCCATCGAGGAGCATCTTCGCCGTCGTGAGCCCCATGCCGCTCGTGCCGCCGAGGATCACCGCGCGTTTCGCTTCGTACCGTTGCATGCGTATTCTCCTTGCGACCTCTGGGTCGCTTTGCTGATTTTGAACTGTTTGGTATGATAATCGGGCGCGGAGGCTGCGGTCAAGAGATTTTTGAACTAGTTATTTCAAAAACCGCACGACAACGTGGACGACCAATTAGCTCCGCATTCGAATGCTGATTCTGGTTGCCGCGATCCTTTCGCCGCGACCGGCGCTCCTCAGGACGCCGCGCTCAACGATGCTGGGTAAGACAAGTCGACGCCGGAGACCTTGACGACGGCCTGCCACGAGGCTTCCTGGTTGGCGCGATCGTGGAGGTGTGGGTGGCGCTGCGTCTCCATTGGGCCGGTGAACTTGCCCTTTGCGGAGGCGAAGAATTGGCCTGAGACGTCGGTTCCGAACTCCGCCGCCTGGAGGTATCGGCGGGCCGCGGTCTCCGGCGTCTGATTCATGCCGGGAATGAGGCTCACGATGGGGATAAACAGATACCTCAACGCCGGGCCAGCGCTTCGCACCACCTTGGTGTCGGTCGCGGCGCCGGGGGAGACAGCGTACACCGCCATGCCTTGGGGTAGCCGGCGCGCCAGCGCCGCGACCCACCAAGCGATAATGAGCTTCGCGTCGGCATACGCATTGTTGGGCGCGTACTTGACGTTCGGCCCGTTGCGAATCAGGGCTTCAACAGCGGCGGTTCGGTCACCCCCGTGGTACTTGGCCGCGAAGGCTGGCAGGTCGGTGTAGTTGAACATGGGTACGCCCCCTCGGGCCGGTTCTGCGCCGGCGATAACGATCCGCGCGTTGGGGCTCAGCAGGTTGGCGCGGAGCAATTCGACAGTCAGTTGGTGATGGCCGATTAGGGGGGCCTGAGCCGCCTCGACGCCCGCCGAAGTGAGCACGCGATTCTTGAATGGGACCAACCCTGCATTGAGCAGCAGGAAATCGATCGGCCGACCTCGCTTGACGAGCTCGGCGAGGGCGGACTGGACGCTGATTGGTGCGTTTAGATCCAGCTCCAGCGGCGTGAACACCTGTCTTTTGGTCTCCGCCGCAAGCTGAGCGGCCGTCTCCCGGACCCGAGCCAGGCTGCGCCCGGTGACGATGATCTCGCGCCAGCCCTCCCCTGCAAGAGTGCGGGCTGCCGCATAACCGAGCCCGGAGGTGGCGCCGGTGACGAGAGCGATCGAATGTTCCATAGGCATCTCTGTGGTGAAGGGGAGGTCGAATCGTTGAGGCCCCGCTAGGCCCCGGCCAGCTTGCTAATTTCGAACTATTTGGTTATATATTGGCGCATCCAAAGACGCATGGCAAGGAGTTTTTAACTGAATGGTTCAGAATGCCGCTAAGCCGCGTGGACGGCCGCGCAGCTTCGACGAGACGGAGGCGCTGGAAAGGGCGACTCAGGTGTACTGGTCGAAAGGCTACGACGGCGTGACGATCGACGATCTCGTCGCCGGGATGGGTGTGGGCCGGCCGAGCCTCTATGCCGTCTTTGGCGACAAGCGGACGTTATTCTTGCGCGTCCTCAAGGATTACGCGGAGAAGAAAGGCGGTCGCGCCGCGAAGGCGCTGCTGTCGCCGCCGACGCTTCGCGAGTCGCTCGCCGGCTTCCTGAAGTACAACGTCGAGACTGCGACCGAGAGAGGACGCGCGCGAGGATGCCTTCTCGTGTGCGTCGCGCCGCTTGTCGACGACCCTGAGGTCCGGCAGTTCCTGCAAAACGCGGCCGCCGGCGGGGCAGCGCTGGTGGAAGGTCGGTTCCGGGACGCGATCGCCGCGGGCGAAATCCCATCCGACTTTCCTGTGGCCGTCCGCGCAAGCCAGCTCATAGATTTTGCTCGTGGCCTTACCATGCGCGCGCAGATTGGCGCGCCGCGCAAGACGCTTCTCAGGGATGCCGAGGAAGCGGCCGACTTGTTGCTCCTATCGCGGCGTGGAAATGCGCCGCGAGAAGGTTGATGCCGTATGCCTGAAGGTTGGAGCAAGCCGTTTTCGCTGTTCCAAGGATTTGTGATAGAGCGCGCCGCTCTTGTTCAAGGGCGATGATTTCACCCACACGGACATTGCTCGCGTCTAGTGAATACGCTCGGAGGAATGATGTTAGGATTCGGGAAATCCAAGCACATTTCTATCGTCTCGAATACATTCGAATGGCGATTTTAGAAAGGCCAAGCCCGAACCGTCACGGAGTTCTATGCCGCTCTACTTCGCCTATGGCGCGAACATGGATCGCGCCGCGATGGCCGTGCGCTGCCCGCGCTCGAAACCGCTGGGGATCGCCGCGCTGATGCGCCATCGCCTCGCCGTCATGCGCGAGGGTTGGTTGACGATCGTCCGCGATCCGCGCGCGCGGGTGCACGGCGTGTTGTGGGACCTCGCGCTCGCCGACGTCGCCGCGCTCGACCGTTTCGAGGGCTTGCGCGAAGGCCTCTATGTCAAGGCGATCCAGCCGGTGATCGCGGCGGAGGGGGCAAAGCGGGCGATCGTCTATATCGGGGCGAATGCGGGGCCGGGACGCGCGCGGGAGACGTACATGCGGGAGATCCTGGCCGCGGCTAACGGATGGGGATTGCCGCGGGAGGGTGTGGAAGCGCTAGAACGGCTCACGCGATAGCCCCGGCGGCCCGGCAGCTGCAACCAAGAATGGGTGACCCATGGACGCGCCCGAATTCTCTTCCAGCCTTGGCGTCCCCGCCGAGTTTCAATCGCGTTTCGCGGCGCAGCGCGCGGCCTTCCTCAAGGGTCCCGATCCCGACCACCGCGAGCGTCTCGCCGATCTGCGCGCGCTCTCGCGCATGCTCAAAGACAATCAGGTCGCGATCGCCAAGGCGATCGACGCCGACTACGGCGGGCGAAGCGAATTCGAGACCCGCTTTGCGGAGCTCTTCCCCTCGTTGGACGGCCTCCGCGACGCGCAAAAGCGCCTGGCGCGCTGGATGCGGCCGCGCCGGCGCCACGTCGATCTGCTGCTCTATCCCGGCGCGCGCAATCGCCTGATCCCGCAACCTCTCGGCGTCGTCGGCGTCATCGTGCCGTGGAACTATCCGATCTTCCTCAGCTTCGGGCCGCTCACCGCCGCGCTCGCGGCGGGCAACCGCGCGATGGTCAAGATGTCGGAGAATTCCCGCCGCCTCGCCGAGTTCCTGGTCGAGACTTCGCCAAAATATCTGCCCGAGGACAAGCTTGCCTTCTTTCCTGATGGCGGCGGAAGGGGACCCGCGTTTTCGTCGCTGCCGTTCGACCATCTGTTCTTCACGGGGTCGGGCGCGACCGGCCGCGCGGTGATGGCCAGCGCCGCCCGCAATTTGACGCCGGTGACGCTCGAACTCGGCGGCAAGTCGCCGGCCATCGTGGCGCCCGACTTTTCGATTGAGACCGCGGCCGAGCGTATCCTCTGGGCGAAGACCTTCAACGCCGGTCAAACCTGCGTCGCGGTTGACCACGCCTTCCTCCCGCGCGGGTCGGAGGACAAATTTGTCGAGCACTGCCGCCGGCTGTTCGCGAAGCGCTACCCTGACATCAACGGCCCCGACTTCACCTCGATCATCGATCAGCGATCGTATGACCGGCTGATCGCCGCGCTCGACGACGCGCGCGCCAAGGGGGCGCGGCTCATCAATCTCGCCGAGAACCAAACGCCCGACAAGTCGAAGCGCCGGCTCGCCCCGCACATCGTCCTGAACGTGACGCCTGAGATGGAGCTGATGCGGCGCGAGATCTTTGGTCCGATCCTGCCGATCGTGACCTATGAGAAGCCGCAAGACGTGGTTGATGCAATCAATGCTCGAGACCGGCCGCTCGCGCTCTATCCGTTCGTCCACGACGCGACGACGCGTCGCTTCTTGATTGACCATACCCGCTCCGGCGGCGTCTCCGTCAATTCGGCCATCCTGCATGTGGTGCAGCACGACTTGCCGTTTGGCGGCGTCGGACAGAGCGGAATGGGGCACTATCACGGTCGCGAGGGTTTTGACACTTTCTCGAAGCTCAGGCCGGTGTTCGAGGAGGGCTGGATGTCGGCGGTTCAGATCTTCATGCAGCCGCCCTACACCGCCTTTTCGCGCCGCATCGTGGACCTCATGCTGTGGTTGAAGGGCTGAGCAGACTTCGCGGCATTTGAACGCCTCGGGTCTGGCGCGTCCGAGCAGGCGCTAGAGCGGTTTTGATCAAGTCGAAACCTTCATTGTCATCCCCGCGAACGCGGGGATCCAGGGGCTGCCGCACGTCGTGTGGCCAACACGTTGAAGCGCACGTCGTGCAGCCCCTGGATCCTCGCGTTCGCGAGGATGACAGTGGGGCGTGCGGGATTCTATCTGATCGAAAATCGCTCTAGCGGGAGCAAGCGGCTACTCGATCATCGCGTCCAACTCAGCCTGGTTCTCGGCGCTGATGCCGCCCCTGAGCAGATTGTCACGCGCGAGAGCCAGCACCTTCATACATGTCGCTATTTCCTCGGCCAGCGCGCCGGCCAGCGCTTCCTGGTTGACGTTGAGCGCGGCGCGCAGAGCTTCTTCCTCCAGCGCGGCGCCTTTCGGCGTCAGTGAGATCAGATATTTGCGCTTGTCGTTGGACGGACGTTCGCGCGACACCAATCCCGTCGCGAGCAGGCTCCGCACCGCGAAGACCATCGCGGGTCCGGCGATGCCGGACTGTTGCGCCAGCTCAATCTGGGTCAAACCATCGGTATGCCAGAGCGCCCTCAGCACGTACCACTGGCCGAGCGTGATGCCGAGGCGCGCGACGCGGGCGCCGAGATCGCGCTGGATCAATCAATTCACTTGCCTGAGACTATGCCCAAAGCTTTGCGACATCGGAAGGATCGAAGTCTTTTGCCGAGGCTCGTTCATTATGTCGTTTCAAGGAACTCGAAATAAGCCGCCGCGAGCAATCAAGCAGGCGTAAAGCCAGCCTGGGAATGCCGCATCGCTCATTTTATGGGTTGCGAGCGACGTGTAAACGGTTAAATTAATGAATAAACGAACGATCGGCACGCGTACCGCCGGCTATCGCTTATGGAGTCGACCTTGACCACGGCGCCGCCGCCTCCTCCGCCGACTGTAGATGTCTCGGCGCTCACGTCGATTGCGGACGGCGTGTTCGTGATTGGCGATCGTCGTGTGCCGCTGGTTCCCAACATCGGCATCGTCGTGGGCGAGCACTCAGCCCTGGTCATCGACACAGGTATGGGCGGCCGCAATGGCCGCGCGGTGCTCGATCTTGCCCGCTCGCTGGCAGGCGAGCGGAAGCTTTATCTGACACTCACCCACTTTCACCCTGAGCACGGCTACGGCGCCCACGTGTTCAAGGGGCAGGCGCACATTCTCTACAATCGAGCCCAGGGCGACGACCTAGCAAACAAGGGGCTTGGATATCTGGAGATGTTTCGCGGCATGGGGCCGGCGATCGAGGCCGCGCTGGCCGACGTCACCCTGGTTGCAGCCGACGAGCTTTATGACGGGGCGGAATATGCGCTCGATCTGGGCGGTCGAAGCGTGTTGCTGAAAACCTGGGGACGCGCGCATACGAATGGCGACCAGATCGTTTTTCTGCCGCGCGAGGGCGTGCTGTTCACTGGCGATCTCGCGGAGGAGAAGACGTTTCCGATCTTCCCGTGGTTTCCGCCTCACGACATGGATATCGACGGCGGCCGCTGGGTCCAAGCGCTCAACGAATGCCTGGCGTTGACGCCTCGTATCGTCGTCCCCGGCCACGGTGACGTTGGTGGACCGGAAATTCTCACCGGAGCGCGGGACTACATCGTCGCGGTTCGCGACCAGGTCGCCGAAGCGCTCGCCGAGGGCAAGAGCGAGAACATGATCATCAACACGATCAGGGCCAGGATGCTCGCCGGCTATCCGGACTGGCATTTCCCGGAATGGATCGATTTCGCAGTCCGCTATTTCTTGGCGACGCGATGACAACCGTCCTCGTTGCGATGCACTATCAAAACGAGGTCATGCACGCGGGCGGTAAGATCAAGGTTGGGGTCGCTGAGCGCGCTGAAGGCAGAGGCGCGCTTGTCGCCAACGCCGGTCGACTGCTGGCGCTGGCGCGTGGCGCGGGAATTCCTGTGGTCTCGGTGCGCATCGCGTTTCGTCCCGACCACGCTGACGTCATCGCCAATTGCGCGATCTTCCGAAACGTCGTTGCCAACAAGGCCATGGTGGATGGCTCGTGGGGCGCTGAGTTTCACGAGGGTTTGGCGCCGAAAGACGGCGAGTTCGTCGTCAAACACACGCGGGTCAACGCCTTTTACGGCTCACAGCTCGAGGAGACCTTGCGTGTCTTGAAGGCGGAGCGGTTGATCATGGCGGGCGTCGCCACCAACTCCGTGGTGCTGACGACCGTCGCCTGCGCGGCGGACATGGGCTACGAGGTTATCGTTGTTTCGGACGCCTGCTCCTCCGGCGACCCGTCGCTGCATGACTCCTCGCTTCAGAACATGCGCCTTGTCGCCGATGTCGTGGATCTCGAGCAGTTGGCTGCGCGAATCCAAGGCGCCTGAAGAGCTCGATTCGTTTCGAGACGCTATTGCCGGGCGACCCAACATCGGCTAGCTTTTGATCGTTCGTGATGTAACGAATGAACCGCGCGACCAAACAAACGCATGGGTGACGCGACGCTGTTCTTCGCCTCGGGAACGCAACGAGTTTTGCAACAGACAAGGGGAGCCGCATCATGCAGACCGTAGCCCGAATAGCGCTGGCGCTTGGCGCGGCGCTATCGATCAGTGCGATGAGCGCGAAGGCCGCCGAGCCCGTGAAAATCGGCATCGTCATGTCTTACAGCGGTTGGTTCCAACCGATCGACGCCAGCACGATCAACGGCGCGCTGCTCGCCATCAAGGAGATCAACGCCAAGGGCGGCGTGCTCGGTAGCCAGATTGAGGTCGAAAAATTCGACAACAAATCAGAGCCGCCGCTCGGCGCGGATGGCGCGCTCGATGTCATCAACAAAGGCGCAAAGGCGATCCTGTTTCCGAGCGATTTCGACTTCGGCGCGCCCGGCGCCTTTGTCGCACAGCAGAACAACGTGATCTCGTTCTCCGGCGCCTCGGATCCGAAATTCGGCGTCAAGGGGATTGGGCCGTACGCCTATTCGAGCTCCACGGCGTCGCTGGCGCAAGGCGCCATGCTCGCGGATTGGGCCTATCATGAGAAGGGTTGGAAGAAGGCCTACGTGCTGCTCGACAATACGATCGCCTACACGAAATCGCTGTGCGGCAGCTTCAGCAAGCGCTGGAAACAGATCGGCGGCGACGCGCAATTGCTGGGCGAGGACACGTTCCTGAATGGCGACGCCAGCATCGCCTCGCAGGCGTCGCGGATCAACGGTCTCGCCGCCAAGCCCGATGTCATCATGTTTTGCTCCTACGCGCCCGGCGGCCCCTCCGCCATCCGCCAGTTGCGCGCCGCCGGCCTCAACCAACCGATCATGACCGGCGAATCCATGGACGGCGATTATTGGGTCGGAGCGGTCCCCAATCTGAGCAACTTCTACGCGCTCAACTTTGGTTCGTTCTACGGCGACGATCCGGATGCCGACGTGAAGGATTTCTTCACGCGCTACCAGAAGGAATACGGACAGCGCTCGGATGCGTCCTATTCCCTGCGCGGCTACGCCGAGATCCAGGCTTGGGCGAAAGCCGCCGAGAAAGCCAAGAGTTTTGATGCCGACAAGATCGCCGCGGTGTTGAACGCGTTTGACAATGAGAAGCTGGTGACAGGGCCGACGACATATACTCCGGATTTGCACATCCAGGTGTCGCGGCCGATGACGCTGGTGCAGAGTCAGGACGGCAAGTTCAGCTTCGTCACCAAAATATCGGCGAAGGACTTTCATCTCGACTGAGATCTCAGCAGAGGCGGTCCGATGCCCCTAAAGCTTGCCCACATCTCGCAGCCGCGCGTGAAACACGACGGCCGCGGCCCCCGCTCCCCGCGTGTCGCACGACGTAACCCGCCGCATCAACCAGGCAGCGGGGAGAGGGGTCCCCAGCGGTCGTGCTTGGCGCTGCGGCGGCCAGATGTGTGCATCCTTTAGCCGATGACCCTCGGCGCGTCGGAGGTCACGGTCCTGTTCTCCGGGATCAGGGCCATCGAGAATGTTTCGCTGGAGCTCGCTCGCGGCGAGATCCTCGGGCTCGTCGGACCGAACGGCGCCGGCAAGACCACGATGGTCAATGTCCTCAGCGGCTTTCAGCGGCCGCACGCCGGCGGCGTGGCGATCGGCGCGGACAATGCGTCGGGCCGCTCCGAATCCTGGTTCGCGAGAAACGGGGTCGCCCGCACGTTCCAGTCCGTCCGGTTATTCCCAGGCATGACTGTCAGCGAAAACATCGAGGTCTCACTCAGCAGTCTCGCCGTAGGGCGTCGTGCGGCTCGTCAGCGCGCGGTCGAGCTGCTTACCTACATGGGGATCGGCGAGCGCGCCCACGCGCGCGCCGACACGCTCAACTACAGTGACGAGCGCCGGGTCGGCATCGCCCGCGCGCTGGGGCTGGCGCCAAAATTCCTGCTTGCTCGACGAACCCGCAGCCGGCATGAACCTCCCCGAGGCGCAGGCGCTCAGCGCGCTCATCAAACAAATACGCACCGATTTCGGCTGTGGCGTGCTGTTGATCGAACACAACATGCGCCTCGTGATGAACACCTGCGAACGGCTTCACGTGATGGCTAGCGGCAAGACGATAGCCGCGGGCGAACCGAACGCGGTGCTTGCGGACGAGCGGTTTCGCGGCGCCTATCTGGGGTCGGAGGCGCGATGAGCCCCCCTGCCCCCGAGCCGCTTTTGGCCGTCCGCGAATTGACGGTGCGCTTCGGCCAGATCATGGCTCTCGATCGCGTTTCGCTGCACGTCAACCAAGGTGAAGTCGTCTCCATCGTCGGGCCGAATGGCGCCGGTAAAAGTTCGCTGCTCAAGGCGATAGCCGGCGTGGCGAAATCCGCTGGCGGCGATATTCTGTTCCTCGGCGAGACCATCGTCGGACATTCTCTGGAACGCACGGTTCGCCGCGGCGTCGCTTTGGTGCTTGAGGGCCGTCATGTCTTTTCCGGTCTCACGGTGCTTGAGAATTTAAAGCTCGGCGCGACGATCCGGCGCGACGCCGCCGAAATCGCCGCCGATATTCGCTCTTATTTCGAGATCTTTCCGATCCTGCAGGAGCGTCGCGACGAGCCGGCGGGCCGGCTTTCCGGAGGCGAGCAGCAGATGCTGGTGATCGCTCGCGCGCTGTTGTCTCGTCCGGCCCTCCTGATGCTTGACGAACCCTCGCTCGGTCTCGCGCCGCAGATCATCGACCGCATCTATCAGATCATCGACGAGATCCGCTCCCGCGGGGTGACCGTGCTGGTTGTCGAACAAAACGCCGAACGCGCGCTTAAGGCGGCCGATCGAATTTACGTGCTGAATGGCGGCCGTGTGCGGCTCAGCGGCAACCCCTCAGCTTTGGCTGATACCCGGGAATTCGAGGCTGCCTATTTCGGCCTTTCTCCCGAGGAGGCCGCTTGACTGAGGCCGCCCAGATCCTCGTCGATGCGCTTAGCTTGGGAGGCTTGTATGCGCTGACCGCGCTCGGCATCGGGCTCATCTTCAGCGTGATGCGGCTCGCCAATCTCGCCCACGCCGAATTTGTCACGATCCCCGCCTACGCCTTGTTTGTCTTGTCTGGCCAACCGGCCGTCGCCGCCATCGGCGTCGCCTTGCTGGCGGCGGTCCTTCTTGCCTTGCTCACCGAGCGCGTGGCGTTCCGGCGCGCTGCAGAAACGCCGACCCGGCGACGATGCTGATCGCGTCGTTCGCCGTGAGCATGCTGTTACAAAGGTTGCTGGTGTTCAGCGCCGGTTCGCGCATCAAGACGCTCGATCCCCTACCGATGTTGAACCGCGCCATCTGGATCGGCGGCGCGCAGTTGAGCGCGCTCAAGCTGGTGACCATCCTGGTCTGCGCGTTGCTGCTTGCGCTGCTGTCCTTGTTCCTGCGCAAGACGCGATACGGGTTGCAAATGCGCGCGGCGGCCGAGAACTTCACCATGTCCCGGCTCGTCGGCGTCAGGGCAAACTCGGTGATCGCCATCGCATTCGCGCTGAGCGGCGCGCTCGCCGCGGTCGTCGCGGTGCTGTTCGCCGCGCAGACAGGTTTTGTGCATCCTCGCTTCGGTCTGCAACTCGTGATCATCGCCTTCGTCGCCACCGTCATCGGCGGCCTCGGGAGCCTCGAAGGCGCGGTCGCTGGAGGATTCCTGGTTGGCATCGTCTCTACCTTGCTGCAAGCGTTGCTCCCTGCGGACTTGCGCCCATTCCGCGAAGCCTTCTTGTTCGTCGTCGTGATCCTGGTCCTGCTGTTTCGTCCGCAAGGCCTGTTCCCGGCGCGTGGCCTCCGCGAGCGCATCTGATGACGATCGCGCACCCCGTAGCGAATGCGTGCCGGCGGCCCCCGCGTCGGGCGCCCTCCGCGATCTGGTCAGGCGCAGCGGCCCGCTCTGCATCCTCGCCGCGGCCGTGATCCTGATCGTCGTCCTCGCTCATTTCGGCGGGATTGTTGTTCAGCGACGGGTCATTCTCGGCTTGATCAACGTCGTGGCCGTGGTTGGCCTATATATTTTCATGGGCAATTCCGGGGTGCTCAATTTCAGCGGCGTCGCGTTCATGGCGATTGGCGCGTACACCTCGGCGTTGCTCACCATGCCGCCGATGATGAAGAACACGTTCCTTCCCGATCTGCCCGACTGGCTCGCAGCGGCGCAGGTCGCTCCTCTAGAAGGCGCGCTCGCCGCCGGCGGAGTTGCCGCGGTTGCAGCGCTTATCGTCGGTTGGCCGATCATGCGACTTTCGGGGATCGGCGCGGCGATCGCAACGCTGTCGTTGTTGATCATCTGCTACATCGTGCTCGGCAACTGGACGTCCTTCACCGGCGGCCAGCAATCGTTGATGGGCCTGCCGGCCTATGTCGGTCTTTGGACCGCAGGCGCGTGGGCGATCGCGGCGATCGCCATCGCCTACGTCTACCAAGAGACGCGCTGGGCGATCGCGTTACGGGCGTCGCGCGAGGACGAGGTGGCGGCGCGAGCCAGCGGCGTGCGCATCGTTCGCCAGCGGCTGATCGCCTTCGTGCTCTCCGCCTTCGTTTCCGGCGTCGCCGGCGCGTTGTTTGGACATTTCCTCGGCACGCTGCGTGTCGAGAGCTTCTATCTGGACCCGACGTTTCTCTATATCGCCATGCTGGTGGTGGGCGGAATGCGCAGCTTGACAGGCGCGTTCGTCGGCACGGCGACCATCTCGGTGCTGACTGAGCTCCTGCGGTTGCTCGAAGTTGGCGTGCCTATTCCGAGCCTCGGCGTCACGCTCTCGACCCCGCCGGGCTCGGCGACGTAGCGCTCGCCGCGATCATGCTGCTGATCATTCTGTTTCGTCCGCAAGGCATCACCGGCGGACGTGAAATCGGGTGGTGGTTTGAGACACGTCGTCGCGGAGAGGACCGTTGAAAGCGATCATCGTCGGCGCTGGAATTGGCGGTATCACGGCCGCGCTGATGCTGTCGCGACGCGGCGTCGACTGCGAAGTCTACGAGCAGTCGAGCGAAATCCGCGAACTGGGCGTGGGGTTGACGCTTCTCCCCCACGCGGTCAAACAACTCGCGGAGCTCGATCTGCTGGCCGATCTCGATCGCGTCGCGATCCGTAGCGCGCATCTGTATTTTCTCACGCGGCGCGGCCAAGCGGTGTGGGACGAACCGCGTGGACTCGCGGCGGGCTATGACGTGCCGCAGTTCTTCGTTCATCGCGGCAAGTTGCATGTCGTCCTATACGAGGCGTTGCGCGCACGGGCGCCGTCGGCGCTTCGGCTCGACCGGCGCCTGATCAACTATCAAGAAAGCGAGGGCCGGATTGTCGCGACCTTCATGGATAGGGAAGGTCGAAATCATACGACCGAAGCCGATCTGCTGATCGGAGCGGACGGCATACACTCCGCCACGCGCGCGCAGATGCGCCCGAACGAAGGCGGGCCGCGCTGGAGCGGCCTTATGCTGTGGCGCGGGGCTGTCGAGCAACCAACATTCCTGGATGGCGCCTCGGTGATGATCCACGGCGGAGTGGACGCCAAGTTCGTGCTCTATCCCATCGCGCCCGGCGCTCGGCCAGGTTATAAGCTGACCAACTGGGCGGTGATCATCAGATTGGCGCCTGACGGAAGCGAGCCGCCGTCGCGAGAGAATTGGTCGAAAGTGGGCAACCGGGCGGAATTGACGCCCTATCTCGACCGCTTTCATAGCGACATTGTAGATCTGAAGGGCGTTGTGGCGGCCACCGAGACATTCTGGGAATATCCGATGTGCGATCGCGAGCCGATCCACGATTGGACGCAGGGGCGCGCAACTTTGCTCGGCGACGCCGCGCATCCCATGTATCCGATGGGCGCCAACGGCGCCTCACAAGCCATTCTCGACGCGCGCTGTCTGGCCGACGCTTTGTCGCAGCATGCCGACATTGAGGGCGCTCTCGCCGCGTATCAGGCCGAGCGGATCGCGAAAACGGCGGCGATCGTCATGTTGAACCGCGCGGGCGGCCCTGAGGGCGTCATCGACGCCGTCGAGGCGCGCGCGCCCGATGGGTTCGCCGACATCGAACAGGTAATGAGCCGAGCCGAACGACAAGCCTTTTTGACCAATTACGCCCAGCGCGCTGGCTTCACCGTCGCGCAGGTGGCGAGGCAATAGCGAGGAGACCCATGCGATTCGCCGCGATGTTTTTCGACGACCTCGATCCGAGCCGGGTCGCGCCCGATTTGACCAAACAACACTTCGACTATCTGCGCGAGCATGCCGATAAGATCACGTCGGCCGGCGGTCTGCGGACGGAGGTTGGCGGTCCCTTTCGCGGCTCGCTTTGGGTCATCGAAGCCACCGACATCGCTGAAGCGCAGCGGCTTGCTGACGGCGATCCCTATTGCGTAGCGGGGCTTCGACCGGATCGCCGCGTTTTCATCTGGAACCACGCCCCGATCCCCAAGGCGTGAAACAACTGCGAAGGAGCTTTCCATGACAGACAAGCGGGACGTGGTCATCATCAAGCCCAAACAGACGGAAGTCGCCCGTCAGGGCATGCCGCAATTCTTCGGCGTCAGCGGCGCGTCAACCGGCGCGAAGAACATCTCGATGAACGTTACGGCGTTCGGTCCCGGCGGCAAGGCCAAGGCGCATTATCACAAGGACTACGAAACCGCGATTTACGGCGTCAGCGGCCTCATCGCCTTGTATCACGGCCATGAGCTGGAGCACTGCTCATTCATCGAGCCGGGCTCGTTCTGCTACATTCCGCCCTTCCTGCCTCACATCGCCTTCAACATGAGCGATAGCGAGCCGGCGGTCGCGATCACGGCGCGCAACGACGCCGCCGAGCAGGAAAATGTTGTGCTGACGCCGGAGCTCGACGGCCGCGTTGATCATCTGGTTGCCGCGCAGAAGGCCGATCGTCTCGCGGGGCGCCTTTGAGGTCGGGCCGACGCTTCAGTCTGCTCACCACATGACGTCGCCGCCGTTCGGCGAAAGGCTCTGGCCGATGAAGAAGGACGCGTCATCGGAAGCCAGGTAGACATAGGCCATCGTCCTGCGTATCGCGGGAGTTTATGGTCCAAGGCGGCGTACCAGCTGCGTGCTGCGGTTGATGATTGAGAACGCGCTCGCCGGCCGCGCGACGCACTTGGCTTACGGCAAAGGCTTCCCGCGACAGTGGGTGTATGTCGACGATGTCGCGGACGGCATCATCCTTGCTCTCAACGCAAAGGCGCCGAAGCGGCGCATCTACAACATCAGCGGCGGCGTCAATCCTGACATCGAGGAAGCCGCAGCGATCGTACGCGAGCTGCTGCCAGGCGCCGACATCGAGCTCGCCGAAGCGGCCGATCCAGAGGATGTGAGACTGGGATTGCTCGATATTTCGGCCGCGCGCGACGATCTCGGATACGCGCCGAAAGTCGACCTTCGAACCGGAATAAGCCGCTTGATTGAGTCTGTCAGAGCGACCGGCTCGGCGTTAAGCTAGGTAATTGAAACCGAGGATTTGGACATGAGGAAGATCGCAATCATTGGTTCGGGACAGGCCGGCTGCATCTTGGCCTATTCGCTGATCAAACGCGGCTACGATGTGACGCTCTATTCCGACCGAACGCCGGACCAATGGCTGAACCACTCGGCGCCGACGGGTTCAGCCTGCCTCTATGCCGAGGTGATCGACATCGAGCGTGAGCTCGGCATGGATCATTGGTCGCAGGACATGTTTCCGGCCGAAGGCGTTCTCTTGGAAAGCGCGAGATTTCCTGGCGACCCCGAAGCCGGCATGATGAAGGGGCGGCTCGAATATGGTCGCAAGGGCGGCGCGATCGATCAACGGATGAGAATCCATCGCTGGCTGGAAGACTTCGAATCGATCGGCGGAACCCTCGTCATCGAAAGCGTGACGCCCGAACGGGCGGATCGGATCAGCATGGAATCGGACCTGACAATCCTCGCGGCCGGCAAAGCCGACCTCGGAAGACTGATCCCGAGGGATGAGCGGCGCAGCCATTACAGCAAGCCGCAGAGAAATCTCGCGATGGTGATTGTGAGAAGCAAATCAGGCAAACATGTCCGCGACTGGTTCTCCGACCGCACGCCCTATAGCTCGACGAAGTTCGATTTCTTCGCGGATTCAGGCGAATATTTCTGGGTTCCCTATACGCATAAGACCGCAGGGCCGACTTACGCCATCCTGTTCGAGGCGAGGGAGGGAAGCCGTATGGACCGGTTCGCTCAATGCAAATCGGGCGAGGAGGCGACCACGCAGGCGCTCGACATTATCAGGGAATTCTCGCCCTGGGAGCATCACGTCGTCGACGATATCGAATATGTCAGCGAGGACCGTCACGGATGGCTCGCGGGTCGCTTTCCTCCGACAGTCCGCAGGCCCTTTGGACGCTTGCCATCGGGCGGGTTGATCATGCCGATCGGCGACACCGCGATCACATTCGACCCGCTCTGCGGACAAGGCGGCAATTTCGCCAGCCGCAGCGCCAAATATGTCGCCGAGGAGATCAGCAAGCGTGGGGAGCTCCCCTTCGACGAACTTTGGTTGACCGAGGTGAACTTGGGTCTTTGGGAGCGGTATGGGCGGGGCGGCTGCGATTTGACGCGCCTGTTCCTGGAGCCGCCCTCCGAGGCTGCGCAGATTGTTCTGAAGGCGGCGGCCGAGGACGAGCGCGCGGCCGACGCTTATTACTACGGCTTCCCGCATCCGGAAGCGATCGTGCCGGCGCTCACCGACGTCAACGTCGCGAGCGCGTTCGCGGGCCGCTATGGAATTGCATCCGCGCTCGCCAACTGACAAGAGTCTGGGAAGCCCAGCGATGTTGATGAAGCAAGACATCTCCACCGCATCGTTTCGAGAGGCGATGTCCCGCTTCGGCGCCGCGGTCAATATCGTGACGTCGGACGGTCCAGAGGGGCGGCTTGGCTTTACGGCGACTGCGGTATGCAGCCTCAGCGCGCAACCGCCGTCGTTGCTGGTTTGCATGAACCGTGGGAGTTCGCAGAACAAATCGCTGCAGGCCAATGGCGTGATTTGCGTCAACACGCTTGCGGGACACCAGAGCCAAATATCGGCGGTGTTCTCTGGCGCGGGGAAGCTGGATATGGCCGCGCGCTTTGACAGCGCGACCTGGCTTGTTCTGGAGACCGGAGCGCCGGCCTTAGCGGATGCGCTGATCGCCTTTGACTGCCGGATCACACAAGTGATTGAGACCACAACCCATAGCTTGCTGATCGCCGAGGTCGTAGGGCTGGGGCTCGGTCGGCACGGCAGCAGCCTGATGTACGTTCATCGTCAGTACCGCAACTTGCATCATCCGGGAACGGAAAATCCGGCTACTGCGGAGGGAGAACCTCTGCGCGATTGGGAAGCGTCTGCGGGGTGGCTTTGACGCTGAAAAGGCGCCAGTTCCGTCATGGCCGGGCTTGTCCCTGGGACAAGCCCGGCCATGACGCGGAGAGCGTTTATCAGAAGCCGCTATCTCATCGCTTTGAGGAGGTTGGACCGCGCTAAACAGGCGGACCGCCGAGAGAGGGTCGAAGTCCCTCTCGACGGTCCTGACCCCCACAGGCCGTGCGGAACCGAGACCGCGCGAAACCAACGCGAGGGCTAACAGCCATTACGTTCAAGACTGTCCCGGGTTTCAAACTCCAGGAGTCTGCGCGCGGCGAATCTTCGAGACGATATGCGCGTCGACGATGTGTCCGCTGCTATTTTACCGTGAGCACCAAACCGTTGAGGTCTGCACTGACGATCGCTCCGACGGAATTGCCGGCAAGCGACAGCACTGCGCCGTTCTGGTTGGTCAGCACAATGGCTTGCGCGCCCCGACCAATAGCCGCCCCGACATTCCCGGCGGCGTAGACGCCGGTGACGTCGGACGCGCGTCGGATGTGGCTCACGTTCCCATGGAAGCGGGTCCGCGAGGCCCCGAACGTAAACCCGTAGCTGACGCCGCCGATTGCGAGCGGGTAGCGCCGGCCGTGGAAGTAGAGCGTACCCGACCCCGCCGAGCCGCCGAGAACAAATCCTGCCTTGAAGACTTCAAACGAGATCCCGCCGCCATCGGCGTAGGCCGCGGATCCGAGGGTGACGCCGACGAGCGTCAGCAAGACCCTTAAACCGGAACGAAATGTAGATGTCATGCGCATTGGCGGAGCCCCTTGTTGAGCGGACGTGTATGCGGCGCAGGCGACATCCACAAGGGGGCGCCTTGGAAGGCGCCAGCTACACGTCGCTTAGCGCGACTCGGCCAGTTCGTGAGTCAGGGGCGGTTCAACGCCTGTTTGTTGCGCCCTCGCTCCAAAGTTTGAGCGCCTCTACCTCGCTGTCGCGCAACTCATGGCCTCCCTCATGCCATTTGAGCGTCGCGTCCGCGCCTTGCCGCGACCAGAACTCGGCGAGCGCGGATGTTTGGTCCGGCGGACAGATCGGATCGCGCTCGCCGGCCGTGATGATAACGCGCGTTCCCGCAAGCCGCGCGTCGTCGGTCGGCCGCCACGGAATCAGCGGGTGCATCAGCGCGATCTCGTCAAACAAGCCAGGCTCCGCGAAGGCGACCGACGCAAGAATGTTGGCTCCGTTGGAATAGCCGATGCCAACGACACGGCTCGCCTGCGCCCGCTGCTTGTGAGCGCGCACGAATCCCGCCATCGCCGCCGTGCGGCGCGCGAGATCGTCGAAGTCGTAAAGGCCTTCCGCCTTGCGGCGAAAGAAACGCAGGGCGCCGTGTTCGGAGACGTCGCCGCGCGGCGCTATGATTGCGGCGTGCGGCCAAACATCACTGGCGAGCGGCAACATCTGCCGCTCGTCGCCGCCGGTTCCGTGAAAGGCAAAGACCAGTGCGCCTTCTCCGGGAGTGGCCGCATATTTGTAGGCGTCGAGGCTCATGTCGGGCTCCTTCAATCCGCGAGCGGCGCGAGGAATTTCTCGAGCTTTTCGCGCAAGTGCGCATGCTGGCGCGGCAGTTTCAGCGCTTCGCCGAGATGGGCGACTTCTTCATCACGATCGAACCCCGGCTCGTTGGTGGCGACTTCAAACAACACGCCGCCCGGCGTGCGGAAATAGATCGCCCAGAAATAGTCGCGGTCGATCACCGGCGTCACATGATAGCCCGTGTCCATCAGCGCCTGCCGCACTTCGAGCTGCGCGGCGCGGTCGGGAACCGCGAACGCGATGTGATGCACGGAGCCGGCGCCCTGACGAGCCGGGGCGATGTTCGGCAGCGTCTCGACATCGATGAAATCGGCGCCATTGCCGCCGGAGACCGCGAAACGGCGGACGCCGTCGGCCTTCTCGATCTCATCATAGCCCATGAATTTCAGCAGCTCCGCCGTGGCGCCGTCGTCGTGCAGCCTCAGCGAGGCGGAATGAAAACCGCGAATGGCGTGTTCGGCCGCGACGCCGCCGTGCGTCCATCCCGGCCGCGCGTCGTTCTTCGCCTCGACGAGCGCGAAGCCGTCGCCATCCGGCCCCGCGAAATGCAGTTTGCGCTCGCCGAACGCCTCGTCGCTCTTCAATCCGTCGACGCCGAGCCCCTCCAGCCGCTCCATCCAGAACGGCAGGGAATCGGTGGGGATCGAGAACACGGTCTCGCCAACCTCGCCGACGCCCGGTCTTCCGCGCGCGATGTCTGGAAATGGGAAGTAGGTCATCACACCGCCGGGGCGGCCGATCTCGTCGCCGTAGTAGAGATGATAGACGTCGGGGGCGTCGAAATTGACCGTCTTCTTGATCCTGCGCAGGCCAAGCGTCTTGGTGAAAAACGCATTGTTTTGCGGCGCGGAGCTCGCCATCGAAGTGACGTGGTGCAGTCCGCGGATTTGGTTGATGTTGCTCATCTCGGAAACTCCGCACGCCGGGTTCGGCGTTCGCGGTTTAAGATAGGCCGATTGCCGGCGGTGAGAAGCCGGCGCCGGCGCGATTGACCATTGCGGGAATTGCAATAATAAGCGTCAATCGTTTCAGGATGGGCGCATGGCGGGTTTGCTCGAACGGATGCGAGTGTTTCTCTCCGTCGCGGAGCTGCGAAGTTTTGCGGCGGCTGCGCGTCGATTGCAACTCTCGACCTCGATCGTCACGCGCTACGTATCCGAACTCGAACGCGAACTCGGCGCGCAATTGCTGGTGCGGACGACCCGCCGCGTATCGCTGACGCGACCGGGCGAGGACTACGCGGCCTCGGCGAAGACAATCCTCGACGAGGTCGAGGCGGCGAACGAGCGCGCCAAGCAAACCCAAAGCGGGCTCAAGGGGGAATTGCGCATTAGCGCGCCGCTGTCGCTGGGTGTTCGACTTTTGCCGCCGGCGCTGGCGCGATTCCGCACGCTGCATCCGGATTTGCGGCTTTCGTTGAACCTCACGGATCGCTTCGTCGACGTCGTCAGCGAGGGGTTTGACTTGGCGCTACGCATATCTGGGCCGCCGTCGGATAAATCAACCATATGGCGAAAGATCTGCGTCGCGCCCCGGTTGCTGGTCGCCTCGCCTGGCTACCTGCGAACGCGCCGTGCCCCGCGCGAACCGCGTGAACTCGCCGATCACCTTTGCGTCGGCTATGCGAATATGGCGTCCCCCGAACGTTGGACGCTGACCCATGCGACGTCGAGGAAGCGGCAGACGGTTCGTTTGAGCTTCGGCTTCGAATGCGACAATGGCGACGTAGCGGCGGACATGGTGGCTTTGGGACAAGGCATTGCGCTGCTGCCGCGCTTCATCGTCGCCAAATATCTGGAGTCCGGCGCGTTAGTTCCTGTCCTGGATCGTTGGACGCCGCCGGAGATCTGGTTGACCGCCTATTTCCCGCCCTACGAGACGCTGCCGGGCCGCGTGGATGCCTTCGCGCGGTTTATTGAGCGCTGGATTGCTTCAGATCCAAGCATGCTCGCAGGCGCCCGTAACCATGGTGCAATACCGCGCGCCTTGTAGCCGCGGTCGTTGACCGCGGTCGCCCCGTGATCGAGTCTCTCCGGATAAAGACGATCTCACATCGACCGCGGTCGACGACCGCGGCTACAGCGCGCGCGGCTTGATCAATCGTCCTTCGCTGGCGCGGGCGCGTGTTTCGCATCAGAGGCGACGGCGCCGTTGGTCGGATCGGCGGCGGCAACGCGGACGACGTCCCCGCTCTGCATCGACTCCGGCGGATTGTCGACCAACCGATCGGCGAGCGTGAGCCCACTCTCGATCTCGACCCGGTTGCCGAGGTTGCGACCAATCTGAACCGGCTTGAGCGCGATCTTGTTGCCTTCCACGGCCGCGACTTGCATGCCCTTCGAGCCGAACACCAGCGCGGTCAGGGGAACCGAGAGCGCATCGGCGCCGGCCGGCACATGGAAATGCACTTCAGCGAAGGCGCCCGGCAGCAACTTGCCGTCGGGATTGTCGGCCTGCAGTTCGATCAGCGCGGTGCGTGAGTTCGGCGCCAGCGAGTTCGAGGTCGAGACCATCTCCGCCTCGAAGGTATCCTTGAGCCCGGGCAGTTTCAGCGTTGACTGGGTCACCTGCGACAGCTCGCCGAGGAACCCCTGCGGCACGTTCACATAAATCCGCACGCGATGGATGTCGGCCACCTGGAACATCGGCTTGCCGGTGTTTCCGCCCGCGCTCAACAGATCGCCGATGTCGACGTTGCGCGCGGTTATGACGCCATCGAACGGCGCGCGAACCTGCTCGAAACCGACGAGCTCCTGCAGCCGCCCAACCGCCGCCTGCTGCGCGACGACATTGGCCTTCGCAACAGTGACCGCGGCGACGCGCGCGGCGGCGGTCAGGTGGTCGGTATCGCCCTGCTGTTTGCTCGACCAGCCCTGCGTGACGAGCTGAGCCGTACGCTGGTCGGTCACCTTGCCGAGGTCGGAATTGGCCTGCGCCTGCTCGACCGCGGCCTGCAACTGCGCGAGCTGGGCCTTCGCCTCCGCAAGTTGCTGGTCGAGGTCGGGCGCCGAGATGACGGCGAGAATTTCGCCCTTCTTCACATGGGCGCCGATGTCCTTGCGCCACTCGGCGACGTAGCCGCTCGCGCGAGCAAACAACGAGCCACTGTAAAAGGCGCTGACGTTGCCGGGCAGGGTCAAACCCTGCTCGGTGGCGACCCGCTCGGGCTGCACGAGTCGGACGCTGGGAACCGCCTGTTCGTTGGTCCAGTTCACCACCTCCTGCCGGCTGCGCGCGCGATCGGTGAGGCCGGAAAACGCGACCAGCACCGCGCCGATGGCCACTGCGGAGAGAAACATCAGCACGCGGCGCGGCTTTGGTTGGACGGGCTCGTGGGCGGGGGCGGACATGGCGGCTCCAGATCAGGAATGAGCGGGCGATAGCGACGCGGGAACGGGCGAAGGTTCGTCTTCGCGCTTGGCGTCGCGACGGTGCACGAGGCTGAAAACGGTCGGCACGAAGATCAGCGTCGCGAACGTGGCGAAAATCAGGCCGCCGATCACGGCGCGGCCGAGCGGCGCGTTCTGGCCGGGTTCGATCGCCATCGGCGCCATGCCGATGATCATCGCGAGCGCCGTCATCAGCACGGGGCGGAAGCGCGTCGCGCCCGGCCGCCAGCGCAGCGGTCAGCGCGTCCTTGCCTTCGGCCAGCTGTTCGCGGGCGAAGCTGATCACCAGGATGCTGTTCGCGGTCGCGACGCCCATGCACATGATGGCGCCGGTCAGCGCCGGCACCGAGAGCGTCGTGTGGGTGACGAACAGCATCCAGACGATGCCGGCCAGCGCGGCCGGCAGCGCCGTGATGATCACGAACGGATCGAGCCAGGACTGGAAGTTGACGACGATGAGCAGGTAGATCAGCACGATCGAGAAGGCGAGGCCGATCAGCAATTGCTGGTAGGCGCTCGCCATGGTCGACGGCCTGCCCGCGGATCGCGACCGTCGCGCCCTTCGGCAGTTCGCCCTTGCATGTCGTCGACGATCTTCTGAATGTCGGCGGCCACGCGCGCCGAGGTCGCGATCCTGCGTCGTCGCGTAGATGTTGACGGCGCTGCGAATGTCGTAGTGCGTGACGACGGCGTCGAGCGGCTCGGGCGCTGAAGGTCGCGAGGCCGCCGAGCAGCTGCGTCGACTGCGCGGCGGTGATCGGCAGGTTTTTGAGGTCGCCCAGCGTATCGATCGAATATTGCGGCGTCTGCACGGAGACCGGGTAGGAGACGCCGTTGGCGGGGCTCAGCCAGTAGGTCGGCGCGGTCTGCGTGCTGCCCGAGAGCGTCGCCTGGATGCTGGTCGCGGCGTCCTGCTCCGGTCAGGCCGACGACGCCGGCGAGCTCGCGGTTGAAGTCGACCTTGAGGCCGGGGTTCTGGAACTGCTCCTGGATGCGCGGGTCGGCGACGCCGGGGACGTGGCGGATCTTGGCGAGCAGCTTGTTGGCGAAGGCGCGGTTCGCCGCCAGATCGTTGCCGGCGATCTGCACGTCGAGCGGCGCCGGCGAGCCGAAATTGAGGATCTGGCTGACGATGTCGGCCGGCAGGAAGGAGAAGGTCGCGCCCGGGAAAGTCGCGCGGCAGCTTCTCGCGCAGCGTCTTGACGTAAGCGTCGGTCGGCGGTCGGCCCCTCGTTCAGCGTCACCAGGATGTCGGCGTCGAACACGCCGATCGTGCCGGAGTTGCCGTAGGAGATGTTGATGCCGCTGTTCGGCAGGCCGATGTTGTCGACGATGCTGACGATCCGGTCGGGCGGAATGATCTTGCGGACGCCTGCTCGACTCTGTCGGCGAGCGCCGTCGTCTCCTCGATGCGCGTGCCGGTCGGCGCGCGCAGGTGGATGCGGATCGCCGCCGGAATCGACGGAGGGGAAGAAGTCCTCGCCGAGCGCAGGGCGCAAGCGCGAGCGACAGCCAGCGACGACGGCGAGGAAGCCGCCGGCGAACTCCAGCGATGCGGCAAGCGCCAGGCTGCAGCAGGCCGATGTAGCCCTGGCGCAACGCGCTCGAAGCGGCGCTCGAAGCCGCGCTGGAAGCGGGCGAACACGCCGGCCTTCGGCGGGTTCGGATCGTCGCGTGCGTCGAGTGCTGCTGCTGGTGGCGCAGCAGGAAGTGCGCCATCGTCGGCACCAGCGTGTAGGTGAGGAGGTAGGACGCGATCATCGCGAACACGACCGCCATCGCCAGCGGCCGGAACAGATAGCCGGCGACGCCGCCGAGCGCCAGCAGCGGCACGAAGGCGATGCAGATGCAGAACAGCGCGATCGTCGCCGGCGGCATGATCTCCTGCGCGCCGCGGGTGATCGCGGTGAGGATGTCCTCGCCGAACTCCTCCATGTGCCGATTGATGTTCTCGATCGTCACCGTGGCGTCGTCGACGAGGATGCCGACCGCCAGCGCGAGGCCGCCGAGCGTCATGACGTTGATGGTCTGGCCGAGCACCGAAAGCGCGATCAGCGAGCTCAGCACCGCGAGCGGGATCGACACCGTGATGATCAGGGTCGAGCGCCAGCTGCCGAGGAACACCAGGATCATGAGGCCGGTCAGCGCCGCCGCGATCAGGCCTTCGCGCACCACGGCCGTGACGGAGTCCTTGCACGAAGCCGGACTGGTCGCCGACGTATCTGCAGAGTCGACGCCGGGCGGCAGCGTCGCCTGGATGGCCGGCAGCCGCGCCTTGATGCCGGCGATGATGTCGAGCGTCGAGGCCGAGCCGATCTTCAGGACCGACATCAGCACGCCCTTGTGGCCGTCGAGCTGAACGACGTTGGTCTGCGGCGGCGAGCCGTCGTGGACGTAGGCGACGTCGCGCATGAAGACGACGGCGCCGTCGACCACCTTGATCGGCAGATTGTTGAAGTCCTCGATCGCCTTCGGCGAATCGTTGAGGTCGACGGTGTATTCGTAGGTGCCGATCTTCTCGGTGCCGACCGGCGTGATCAGGTTCTGCCGCGCCAGCGCAGCGCCGACGTCGCTGGCCGAGAGGCCGTGGGCGTGCAAGCGCGTTCTGGTCGAGATCGATCTGCACCTGCCGCGCCGCATCCGCCGTAGGGGTAGGGCAGCTGCGCGCCGGGGACCGTCGCCAGCGCCGGGCGGATGAAGTTCTGCGCGAGGTCGTTCAGCTCGGTCTGCGAGAGGCTGTCGCTCGACAGCGCCAGCTGGATGATCGGCACGCTCGAGGCGTTGTAGACGAGCATGATCGGCGGCGTGACGCCCGGCGGCAGCTGCTTCAGGATGGTCTGCGAGATCGAGGTGACCTGCGCCTGGGCGGCGGTGATGTTGACGTTGGGCTGGAAGAAGATCTTCACGATGCCGTAGCCGGGCAGCGACTGCGACTCGATGTGCTCGATGTCGTTGACCGTGGTCGTCAGCGATGCGCTCGTAGACCGAGATGATGCGGCCCGACATGTCGTCCGGCGGCAGGCCCGTGTAGCTCCAGACCACGGAAATGACGGGAATGCCGATGTTGGGGAAGATGTCGGTCGGCGTCCGGAACGCCGACAAGCCCGCCGAAACATCAGCATCAGGATCGCCATGACGACGAAGGTGTAGGGTCGCGTCAGCGCGATGCGGACGATGCCGGTCATGCCTGGGAGATCCTGCTCGCAGCCCGGTTGCCGTCATGCCGCAAGCGCGCAGAAGGACTGCCCATCAGACCTGAAGCGTCGAATAGTCGCGGCAACTCCACCTCGCTCAAGCTCGTAGATCGTGCGGCCGGGCCCCAAGGGTCCGACGCGTAGATGGGCCTCCGCTCCGAACTAGCAATTGGTGCGCTGCACACAAGGCCGTGACAGACTTGGCTTCGCTTAACGGGTGACCGTTTTTTCTCGAAACCTAGGGCAAAAAATCCGGCCGCATCAATAGGAAAGCGTAGCCCAGTCTCGCACGCCAAACGTCGCGCGGTCTAATATTAAATCATATGTATTTATCTTTCACGAAACGCTCTGATGATGATTCTTTGTATCGACGCTGCACCGCAACACGGAAACGTCCTGGCGGCCATTCCCATTGTGCCTTGCGCTATCTGCGTTCATCACGGCGCACAAAAAAAGCCCCGCCTGGGGTTGGCGGGGCGAGTGAGGCGCTAAGTCCGGGGGGAGGAAACCCGCGCCTTGCGTGCTGTCTACATCGCAGGGACGCGTGAGGGCCGAGGTGGCGAAAGTCACAACGCGGTAAACCCGGCGCCTTGGACCGCGGGCGTCCGAGCGGTCCCGACTTGGCAGTCACGAAACCTGTATATACTCCGCTCGTATCAGAGATGCGGCGCAGGGCGGCCGGAGCGCGGCGCCGCCGCCTAGGCGCAAATCGCATGTAACAAAGTGCGGCGCGCTTCGTATTTCTGGTCGCACCGAGGGAGTTCCGACGCCATGATGGATCGACGCGCATTCCTGCATTTCGCGCCTGCGGGCGCGTTCGCCTTGGGGTTCGGCGCTAAAGCGCTCGCCGCCGAGAGCTACGCCGTTACTCATACCGACGCCGAGTGGCAGAAGCTGTTGAGCGCCGACCAATATTCCGTGCTTCGCCAAGCCGGAACGGAACGGCCGTTCACCAGCCCGTTGCTCAACGAGCATCGAAAGGGCGTCTTCGCCTGCGCAGGCTGCGAGCTGGACAACTTCTCCTCCGAGACCAAGTTCGACAGCGGCACAGGCTGGCCGAGCTTCTGGAAGCCGCTCGACGGCGCCGTTGCAGAAATCAAAGACAAGAGCTTCGGCATGGTCCGCACGGCGATCGCCTGCAGCCGCTGCGGCGGTCATCTCGGCCACGTCTTCGATGATGGGCCGAAGCCGACCGGCCTGCGCTATTGCATGAACGGCCTCGCGCTCACCTTCAAGCCCGCGACCGCGTAACCCGGAAAGACCCCGATGCTGCTGCTCCTGCTCGCCTATCTCGGCGGCGCGCTGACGATCGTCAGTCCGTGCATCCTCCCCGTGCTGCCGTTCGTGTTCGCCCGCGCGGACCAGCCGTTTCTCTCCAACGGCCTGCCGATGCTCGTGGGCATGGCGGCGACGTTTGCGGGCGTGGCGACGCTGGCCGCGCTCGGCGGCGGTTGGGCGGTGGAGGCGAACGAGATCGGCCGTTTTGCTGCTCTGCTGCTGTTGGCGCTGTTCGGCGTGACGCTGCTGTTCCCGCAGGTGGCTGATCGTGTGACGCAGCCGCTGGTGCGGCTCGGCGACCGGCTTTCGCGATCAGCCGATGCGAGTCGCGCCGCGGGGCGTTCCTCGATCGGCGCCTCGCTGCTGCTCGGCGTCGCGACCGGGCTGCTTTGGGCGCCCTGCGCGGGGCCGATCCTCGGGCTGGTGCTGACCGGCGCGGCGCTGCAGGGCGCCAATGCGACGACCACGCTCGCGCTGCTCGCCTACGCCCTCGGCGCCGCGACTTCGCTCGCTTTGGCGCTGGTCGTCGGCGGCCGGGTGTTCGCGACGATGAAGCGATCGCTCGGCGCGGGCGAATGGATCCGACGTGGCCTCGGCGCGGCGGTGCTTGTGGGCGTTGTCGTGATCGGCTTTGGGCTCGACGCGGGCTTTTTGACGCGGGTGTCGGCCGCAAGCACGACCGCGCTCGAGCAGGGGCTGGTTGATCGCCTCGGCGCGCGGTCCGTCGTGTCGAACGGCGCGGCGATGAAGGCGGATGGCGCCATGCAGGGCAGTGTCGTCATGAATGGCCCGGCGATGAAGTCCGGCGACGCCATGCAGGGCAATGTCGTGATGAATGGTCCGGCGATGAAATCCGGCGACGCCATGCAAGGCAACGTCGTGATGAACGGTCCGGCGATGAAGGCGGGCGACGCGCCGGGTATGATGATGAAAGGTCCGGGCGCCGCGGCGGCCAAGGACGAGCTGCCGATCGAAGGCGCCGCGCCTTCGTTCGACGGCGCGGTGCAATGGTTCAACTCGCCGCCGCTGACCAACGAGGCGCTGAAGGGCAAAGTCGTCCTCGTCGATTTCTGGACCTATTCCTGCATCAACTGCCTGCGCGCGATCCCCTATGTGCGCGCTTGGGCCGAGAAATATCGCGATCAGGGTCTCGTGGTGATCGGCGTGCACGCGCCGGAATTCGCGTTCGAGAAATCGCTGCCCAATGTCGAGAAGGCGATCAAGGATCTGAAGATCGACTATCCCGTCGCCGTCGACAACGATTACAAGATCTGGCGCGCGTTCCAGAACGAGTATTGGCCGGCGCATTATTTCATCGACGCCAAGGGCCAGATTCGCCACCATCATTTCGGCGAGGGCGACTACGCGGAGTCCGAGCGCATCCTGCAAAAGCTGCTGGCCGAGGCTGGTCATGCCAGCGATACCGCCTCGATCGTGAAGGTCGACGCGAGCGGCGCCGAAGCCGCTGCTGATGACAAGGATGTGCAATCGCCGGAGACCTATGTCGGCTACAATCGCGCCGAGAATTTTGCTTCGCCCGGCGGCGCGACGCAGGACGCCGAGCACGACTACGCCGCCGGTGATCCGCGCCTCAACGAATGGGGCCTGGTCTGGCGATTGGAAGGTCGGCCCGGAGCGCGCGACGTTGGTCAAGCCTGATGGCGAGATCGTCTACCGGTTCCACGCGCGCGATCTGCATCTCGTGCTGGCGCCGTCCGAAGACGGCAAGCCGGTCCGCTTCGAGGTCAAGATCGACGGCGAGACGCCGGGCGATAACCACGGCGCCGACATCGACGCCAGCGGAGCGGGCCAGGTGAACGGAGACCGGCTCTATCAGTTGGTGCGGCAAGCAGGCCCGATCCGCGACCGTACGTTTTCAATCCGCTTTCTCGATCCCGGCGTTCGCGCCTACGCTTTCACCTTCGGTTGATGGAGCTCAACATGAAAAAGTCCACGCACATCCCCATGCTATTCGCCGCCGCCGCGCTCGCCGGGGTGGCCCTCTATTCCGCGCGCTCGACGGCCGAGAGCACGCATCTGACGCCGGTCGCGACCGTCGACGAACAACCGGCGAGCGCTTCGGCCAAGGAAACCGATCGTGCTCGCCGGCGGCTGTTTCTGGGGCGTTCAGGGCGTGTTCCAGCACGTGAAGGGCGTGGTCAACGCGGTCTCAGGTTACACGGGCGGCGAGAAGAGCGCGGCGGAATACGAGACGGTCTCGACCGGGACTACAGGGCACGCCGAGTCGGTGCGCGTCACCTACGATCCGAGCCAAATCACGCTCGGGCAGCTGCTGCGCGTCTATTTCTCCGTCGCGCATGATCCGACCGAGCTCAACCACCAGGGTCCCGACACCGGCACGCAATATCGCTCGGCGATCTTCCCGCAAAATGCGGAGCAGGCGCGGATCGCCAAGGCCTATATCGCGCAGATCAATCAGGCGCGTGTCTATGACGCCGCGCTGGTGACCAAGATCGAGCCGGGCCGCGAGTTCTTTCCCGCCGAGGGATACCATCAGGATTACCTGACGCTACATCCCAGTCAGCCCTACATCGTCTACAACGATCTGCCGAAGATCGCGGCGCTGAAGTCGACCCTGCCGGATCTTTATCGCGAGACTCCGATGCTGGTCGCTAAGGCGGGGCTTTCTGAGTAGCGTCGCTGGCGTTTCTCCGCGAAAGCGTCTCGTGGGATCGCGGCCTGAACCACGACGGCTGCGGACTCCCTCTCCCCGCGTGTCACAAGACGTAGCGCGCCTCATCAACAAGGCAGCGGGGAGAGGGTTGGGGTGAGGGGCGAGCCGCCTGGATGTACGTTTCCAGCGATCGCGCACCGTCTCAAATTATTATTGGAAGTTTTCGGGCGACCGCCTTGGTTTTTTTGGTGCAATCAGAGTCAGCTCTGCGTTGCGCGGCGCGTGGCAAGCGCACGTCCAAGCGGCTGGCCCCTCACCCAAACCTCTCCCCGCTGCCTTAATTGATGCGGCGCGTTACGTCGTGGCACACGCGGGGAGAGGGGTCCCCAGCCGTCGTGCTAGCCAGGCAGCGCGGCGGCCAGATGTGTAATCTACAGGCGCCGCGGGCCGGTTCAAGCAAGGCGATCGATATCGGCGAGCGCCACCGCGATATCAATCAAGACCTTTCGATTACTCGATTTGCGAATACGGGCAAAGGCACGGTTTAAGGCCACGCCTTCCTCCAGGAAACGCTCGCGATTTTTCTCATAGTTAAGGTCTCGAACCTCCGAAAAAGGTAGACCGCCAACGGCGTGATCTTTGACGGAGAAGAAATACTGCGGAGGCACATCGAGAATTTGGCCAATCGAGAGCAGAAGTTTCGCGTTGACTGGCAATGCGCCTGTTTCATATTTTTTGAGCACAGCTAATTCAATGTCCAAGCACTTGCTAAATTGCTCGTCAGTAATCCCAAGCTGGCGGCGTCTGAATTCGATATTTCGTCCGATAATAACCCTGGTGATATCCTGAAACCCAGTCATCGGTCCCGTCCTGCAAACATAGTGTATTTATCATGCAAGTCTCGGCGATAATCTACGGACGCCAAGTCAATCTCAAGCAACTCGACAATATTTAAATTTAAAGCATAGAATGTAACGGGAGCATTCCATAGCACCCGAATGAAGTCAAATCCTCATAAGCGAATTCGCGTTTCGAGGGTTCACAACCCCTAGCGCAATCCTATTGTACGCCCATATGCAATCTTATTACACGCACCATTTACGTTCAACCGCAAAGCGGATTGGCAATGCATGGGATGAGCAACGCACGCCCGGGAAGCGCTGCAGCCGCGAACAGCAAACATTCAAACCGATGAAACCGCCCTAGCCAGCAGCAGATCTCGGGGCATGTGAAGCGGGGCTAGCTATTTACGCTCCCAGCGGGAGGCAACGTCTGGCTGCTGATCTGAGCTTGGTTGTGGAATACGTTGAGAAAGCTGATATATCGACATATCCACGAAATATTCGGCGAACTCGTCTATCGACGCCAACTCTTTGCGGACATAGTGCAACAAAGCCAACAACGTGTAGAGTTCGTTGGTCTCTACAGCTGGCTTTGTAGACCGATCAAGCATTTTGTCCCCGCCACGCTTACGCAATTTCAGACCTCAAATGCTCTTGGCGGCGCCTGAAAACGCCCCGCCGTTTGTCGCCGGAGATCCAACCGATACCGTTAAAAGATAGTGATCCCTCCGTTATGCGAGCGTGATTTTTCGAGCATCGAACCCAAACCCCGTGTATATTGCGATCGCCGTTTTGGTCCGGAGCCGTTCGTCAAACGTTGCAGATCCAAGGCGCAAGCCCGACGCCGGGCGGTAAATGGCTTGGGCTCGCGGCGGATGCGCTCGAGCAAGGCGTCGCGGCGCGTGAGCCGGCGGCGGCTCGGCTACTCGAGGCGCTCGAGTACGACCCGTTATCCAGCAGCGCCTCGGACCTCAAGATCGCCGTCGCATTGTTGCGACTCGCGGCTGACTTTGAAGCATTCTTCCAAATCGACGCGCCTTCCGCGCCGGGATTGGCGTTTTTCGGGGGTGTATTGCGGCCGGCCTTGGGGGATCCCTTCACGCGGACGCCGAGACGGTGAGCGTTACCGGCAGAGGCATGACGCTGAGGGCCGCCTTCGAGGGCTGCACCGGCGAGGCGGTCGAGTACATCTCCCAGTTGGAGCGTGACGATGAGCCGCTCGCGTTTCTCGACGAGAGCGCAGAGCTCGACCGAATGGACGCGAATTCGCGACGTGAGCTCGCGCGCTGGTTGGAAGCCAGCGAAAAGACGGGAAGACCTATTCAGTGGCTGCCGGCCACTCGTCTGTCCGATGGCAAAGCGGTGAACCTGCCGGCCGACTTCTGCCTTCGACGACCCTCGACGCGACGCGCGCTGGAGCCGCCATTCTTGCTTGGATCGGGCGCGGCAGCGGGTGCGACGCTCGAAGCGGCGACGCTCCACGCGGTGCTCGAACTGGTGGAGCGCGACGCATTGAGTCTCTGGTGGCGCGGCGGCAAGCGCGGCTTCGCCGTCGATCCGGAATTGTCTAAGTTCGATTTGACGATCGGCGCCCTGCGCCGCGGCCGTCATGACCGGGAAACCTGGTTGCTCGACGTTACCACCGACCTCGGCGCGCCCTGTATCGTCGCTATTTCCTGTACCCCGCAGGGGACTGAATTCGCCTTCGGGGCCGCGGCGCGCCTGGGCCTAGCGGAGGCGGCGCGGGTCGCCATTCTCGAAGTCTGTCAATTGGGAGCTCGCCTACGACTTGGTTCGGAGGAAAGTCGACGAGCGCGGCGAGGCGGCCCTCAATGCGGCGGACCGTCGCCATCTCGCGCGCGCGAAGGCTATCAACGCCAAGACCTGCGCGTTGCTGCAGCCGACTGCGGGAGCCGCGCGGAGCGCTGCACGCGCCACGTTCGTTGGACGAGCTCATCGCGGGCGCGAGCCGTCTTGGGATCGAGTTTCATCGCGTAGATCTCACAAGGCCGCCCGACACGATTCCCGCCGTGCGCATCTTGGCGCCGGCCTTGCAACCAGAGCCGTCACAAATCCGCGGCGAACGGTTGCGCGCCGCGATCGAAGAAACAGGCGGCGGCGATGCGCATACGGGAGGAGCGCAGCTGCTATGAGACACTCGCGAGCGCTAACTGCCCCCGCCAACGTGCCGACGACCGCCGCGGGCGACAGCGTCGATCCGCGCGAGAGTTTCGCTCCGAACCGAGACGTTCTTTCGATGTCGCTTTTCGGATCGGTGAGCGCATCGTTTCGCGGCCGCCCCATCGATCTCAAGCTGAGAAAGGGCGCCGCAATTCTCGGTTACCTTTGTCTGCAAGAGAACTTCGTGGCGCGGCGCGACCGGCTGGCTTTTTTGCTATGGAGCGAAAGCGACGGCAATTCGGCGCGCACCTCGCTGCGGCAGACTTTGATCATGCTGCGCAAAGCTTTCGAATTCGGCGGGTTGTGAGGGTTTGCGGACAACGAAGCTAACCGTCAGTCTGGATCCGGAAGCCCTGGACATCGACGTGCGGCGCGTCCTGACAACAACCGAAGAGGGCCGGATTGATGAAACGCTGATGTCGGTGGAGCTTCTGCCCGAGACGTTGCTCGAGGGCATGGAGGATCTCGACGAGGAGTTTCGCACGTGGTTGCTTCCGACCCGACAAGCGCTTCACAAGCCGCCCGACACAATTCCCGCCGTGCGCATCTGGCGCCGGCGCTGCAACCAGAGCCGTCACAAATCTGCGGCGGGCGGTTGCGCGCCGCGATCGAAGAAACAGGCGGCGGCGATGCGCATACGGGAGGGGCGCAGCTACTATGAGACACTCGCGAGCGCTAATTGCCCCCGCCAACGCCTCGATGACCGCCGCGGGCGACAGCGTCGATCCGCGCGAGAGTTTCGCTCCGAACCGAGACGTCCTTTCGATGTCGCTTTTCGGATCGGTGAGCGCATCGTTTCGCGGCCGCCCTATCGATCTCAAGCTGAGAAAGGGCGCCGCGATTCTCGGTTACCTTTGTCTGCAAGAGAACTTCGTGGCGCGGCGCGACCGGCTGGCTTTTTTGCTATGGAGCGAAAGCGACGGCAATTCGGCGCGCACCTCGCTGCGGCAGACCTTGATCATGCTGCGCAAAGCTTTCGAATTCGGCGGGTTGTGAGGGTTTGCGGACAACGAAGCTAACCGTCAGTCTGGATCCGGAAGCCCTGGACATCGACGTGCGGCGCGTCCTGACGACAAGCGAAGAGGGGCGGATTGATGAAACGCTGATGTCGGTGGAGCTTCTGCCCGAGACGTTGCTCGAGGGCATGGAGGATCTCGACGAGGAGTTTCGCACGTGGTTGCTTCCGACCCGACAAGCGCTTCACAATCGGCTGGAGGCATCGCTGTCGGCTCGGCTCAACGACGCCGCAACGTCGGAGCCGGTGCGGCTTCAGTCAGCGCGCGCGCTGCTTTGCATCGACCCGACCAACGAAAACGCGCTGCGCCATGAAGTGGTCTCCTTCGCCAAGCGTGGCGACATCGTCGGCGCGCTCCGGTCCTACCGACGTTTCGAAAAGCTGTTGGCCAAAGAATACGGCGTAAAACCCAGCGCGGAATTGCAACTGCTCATCACCCGAGTTCAGGGGGACGCGCCGCAACACGACAACTCAATCGATCTGCGCGACGCGGACAAGACCGACCGTGCAAATTCAAGGGTCGAGGTCGACCTGGAGCCAGGCGATCTCAGGCCGTATCAGACCATTGTCATCCGGCTCGACCGCTTCGCGATCGAAGGCGTTGATGCGTCCAGAAATTACCTCGTTTCCGCGTTTCGCCATGCGCTCACCGCTAGCCTGGTGAGGTTCAGGGAATGGGTGGTTGTCGACGCGCGCGTCGAAGACAGTTCAGCGCCATCCGCCGCCGACTACGCGCTTCAGGCCACCATCTACGAACTGGACGGCGGCATCGAGATCGTGCTCACCTTGAAACGGGTTCGCGATTCCCACTTTCTTTGGAGTCAGATCATAAGCCTGCAGATCGAAAGATGGCTGGCGACCCAGCACGAAATCGTCCGCGGCGTCGCGACCACGCTTCAGGTGCACATTTCGGCCGAACGAATAAGTCGAGGCCTCGACCGGCCGATAGGTTCGGCGACAGTGTTCGACCAGTGGCTGCGCGCGCAGGATGCGATATTCTCGCTTGACCGATTTCGCCTGAGCGAAGCGCGAGAAAAACTTGCGTTGGTTGTTCGCGCGAACCCGACCTACGCTCCGCTCTATAGTGCATCTGCGCAGATCGAAAACATCGAGAGTATGATGCAGCCGGGCGTCTTCCGCAGTCGGGCCGGGTCGCAGGCGGCGATCGCCGACGCCCGGCGGGCTGTCCAACTCGACCCGTTGGACTCCCGCGCGCATCTGGCTTTTGGTTGGGCGCAGGCGTTTGCTTGGGAGTTCGACGCGGCGGTGCCGCACATGCAGCTGGCGGTTGAGCTGAACGAAAGCGACCCCTGGCCCAATACCTCAACCGCGCTGTTCTGGGCTTTCGCAAATCAGCTTGAGAAAGCTATGTCAGGAATGGAGGCGGTTCGCCGCAGGTCCAGGGTCGTGACGCCGACGGAAAACGCCTATCTCGCGAAAATCCATTTTTTGAAGGGCGAGTATGAAATCGCGATTTCGGTGTTTGAGAGGTTTGGAACGATAGCGCCAACCATTGCGCCCTGGATCGTCGCTGCCACCGCGCTATCCGGGCGCAAAAACGAGCGCGAGAAAGGCTGGGCGCGCGTTCATCGATCGAACGCGCGCGATGTGGGCAGGCAAGGTAGAACCGACGGAAGAAGCCATCATCAGTTGGTTCATGCAAACCTACCCACTTCGCCATCATGCGCATTGGGCGCGGGTGCGCGAGGGCCTGCAACTTTCAGGTCTTCCGGTGAACATCTCGCCCATGCCGTGTTCGTCGACATGAATCACATGCAGAACGTCGAGGTGTAGTCGCCAATTCTGGCGGCGTGGAAGTCCAGCATTTTTTCCTTGGCGATGACCGGATCCTGGCCGCCGAACGCCTGTTTGTAGGCTTCGGGCAGCGGATAGCTGGCGCCGGGCGCCGTCAGTCGCTCTTCCGAATCCTCGATGAAGGCTTTCGGCGGAATGCGAATGACGATGGTGTCGGATTCGCAAGATACAAATCTCACTTTTGTCGCCCAATCCGGAATGTGCACTCCGGTCTGCGCCTCGGCGTTCTGCCGACGAAATTCGTCAAGGTTGACCGGAACCTCGTAGCTGTTGCCGTCTTCAAGATAATTTTTGCCGGTTGACCAGCTTTTCACGAGCTTGCCAAAGCGCTCGATGTTGGAGAA
>CAWADL010000012.1:0-413015 GCA_963780825.1 uncultured Pseudomonadota bacterium
GGCGACCCGCGCGAGAATTTCCCGTCGCCAAAGCCGCCGCGCCTTCCGCCGCTCGCTCGCGGCTTTCCGCTGCTCTTCGCGCTCGGCGCCAGTGTTGGGTTGCATAGGGGTTCCCATTCATCCTGAAAAATAGGATCATTATATCCTATTTTTCTCAATTTGGGAATATACTGATGGACTTCGCGATCCACTCGTTTGGAACAAAGGCCAATTGGGCGACCCACGGGCGGCGGCCGAAACTCATATGATTTCTGCACAGCGCGTACGAGAAATCGCGTCCTGCGCGTGATTGTGCTTGTTTATGCACGAATATGCATGTTATGGCGCTGCATGGACACCGAACTACCCACCAGTCGGCGCGCCGAAATTGAGGCGCGGCTCGTTAAAGGCCAAGCGGTTGTCGCTGCCGCTTTGGCGAGTGAGTTTGGCGTCTCCGAAGATGCGATCCGGCGCGATCTGCGCGCGCTCGCCGCAGAAGGCCGATGCCGTCGAGTCTATGGCGGCGCGGTGCCAATCTCTACAATGGCCGAACCGATGGCGGCGCGGATACGCGAGGGATCGGGACGGAAGTTGAGCTGGCGCGGATCGCCGCAACGACGATCCAGGCGGGTGAACTCGTCTTCCTGGATAGCGGAAGCACGAATTTAGCCCTGGTGGACTTTTTGCGTGAAGATAGCGGTCTGACGGTGGCGACGAACTCTGTCGAGATCGCGGCCGCCGTGCTGCGGCGTCAGGACTTCAGCTCATCGTCGTCGGCGGTTCCGCCGATCCCGTTGTCGGAGGGTGCGTCGATGCGGCGGCGGTTCAGATGGTCGAACGGATGCGCGTCGATCGGGCGTTCATCGGCGCGTGCTCGGTTTCTGCGGATTTCGGCGTCGGCGCTTTTCATTTTGCCGACGCCACGTTCAAGCGCGCCGCCGTTACGGCGTCACAGAACATCGTCGTGCTCGCCATCGTTGAAAAACTGATCGCGCGTGCGCCGCACGTCGTCGCAAAACTGAGCCAAGTCGATTGGCTGGTTCTCGAATCTAGCGCCACGACCGAACAGCGGGCGCAATTCGAACAGGCCGGTTGCCGCGTACTCATCGCTAATTCCTAGCTTTTCAAGGATTACGACCCATGGTGTCCGCCGATCGACCAGCCACTCGGCTGGCGACACGCCTTGCTTTTCTCGTCGCCGGTTTCGGCATTGCGAGTTGGGCTCCTCTGGTGCCTTTCGCCAAACAGCGGCTCGTCGTGGACGACGGCATGCTTGGGCTGCCCTACTCTGCATCGGGATTGGATCGATTGTCGCCATGCTGGCGACAGGGCCGTTAAGTGCGTGGTACGGCAGCAAACCCGTGATCGTAGCCGGCGGCGTCGGCCTCGCCATTTTTCTGCCGCTGCTCACGATTGCGGCTTCGCCTCTGGCGCTCGGCGCGTTGCTATTGGTTTTGGCGCGGGCCTCGGCTCGCTTGATGTCGCCATGAACGTGCATGCGGTCGAGGTGGAGCGCGCCGCCGCCCGCCCCCTGATGTCTGGTTTCCATGCGCTATTCAGCATCGGCGGCTTCGCCGGCTCGCTGCTGATGACCGCAGTTTTGTCGGTCGGAATAGGCGCTTTCGCCGCAACGCTGCTTGCGGCTTTTCTGATGCTCATCGCGATAGCGATCGCCACGCCACGTCTTTTGGCGGCCGCTAAGGTTGACGAGGGCCGATATTCGTCCGCCCCAAAGGCGTCGTGCTTCTCCTGTCGTTTCTCGCCGCCGTGACCTTTCTGACGGAAGGCGCAATGCTCGATTGGAGCGCGCTTCTCATCACCGGCAAGCAACTGGTCTCCCGCGCTCAAGGGGGTCTGGGCTACACGCTGTTCGCGATAGCCATGAGGGTCGGGCGGCTCGGCGGGGACCGCTTGACGGCGCGCATCGGAGACCGCGCCACGCTGATCAGCGGCGGCTTGGTGGCCGTTCTCGGTTTCGTCGTCTCCTGATCGCCCCGGAGCGGATCACCGCTCTTGCGGGGTTTCTCCTGATCGGTTTTGGAGCGTCGAACATAGTGCCGTTTTCTTTCGCCAAGCGGGCTCACAGACTACCATGCCGCATGCTCTGGCAGTAGGCGCGATTACAACAACCGGCTACGCGGGTATTCTCGTCGGTCCCGCCGCTGTCGGCTTCGTCTCTAACGCCGTCGGCCTTCCCGTCAGTTTCTGGCTCCTCGCGGGCTTGATGGCCTTGGTGCCCCTGTTAGCGCGATCTGCAACAGGACACCGAACTGAAGAACGGCCTCAGCCCGTCGCGCCGGGCCGCCTCGGAGCGAAGCGCTCTAGACGATCGAAGCTCGCTCCGGGTTCTGGCACAGCTCGAACCTCTCAAAAGCCTCCGATTGTCGGCCGAAAATCGCCAGCGTAGCAATCATGCAGACCGTGTGGTTTACGGGGACATTGGGTTTACGGGGGTTTACGGGGACAGATACCGATTGGGGTTTACTGGGGGATTACGCGCACATGATACCGATGCATATTTGAGTTGCTAGCTCTGAATGATGCAATCGGTATCATGTCCCCGTAAAGCCCGGTAAAGCCCGGCGTCATGAGCCCGCCGTAGACCCGCGGGCGGCCAGGTCGCGGGCGATGCCGGAAACGCCGGCGGCGTCCGGCCGGTTCGGGCGTGAGGTTGACGTCGATCACCGGTCGTCGAGGCCGGCATAGGTCGGTATAAGCGCAGCCCGACCGGCGCGTCGGCGGGCAGATCGATGATACCGTCATGATCGTCGGATAGCTCGAGTTCGGCCTCCGAGCACAGCATGCCGTTCGATTTGACGCCGCGGATCACGCCGTCGCCAAGCGTGATCTTCTTGCCGGGGATGTAGGTGCCGGGCGGCGAGAACACGCTCTTCATGCCGGTGCGGGCATTGGGGGCGCCGCAGACGACCTGCACCGGCGCGCCGGAGCCGGTGTCGACCATGCAGACGCGCAGCCGGTCGGCATTGGGATGTTGCTTCGCCTCGATGACGCGCGCGATGACGAAGTCTTTGAACTGGCGCCCGCGTCCTCGACGCCTTCGACTTCGAGCCCGAAGCGGGTCAGCGCGTCGACGACTCGGCGAGCGAAGCCGAGGTCTCAAGATGTCCTTGAGCCAGGACAGGGTGAATTTCATGTTTTAACGCCCAGGATGCTGCGTGACTATGTTCGCCGCTGAAGAGGCGAGCGAATTCCGGCCTCCGCTTAGGCGAGCCGCTGAGGCGCGCGCAAGCGCGAGTGCTCGGCGCGAAACAGCGTATAGGGCGCGTAAGCGCCGCTAGCCGAGGGAAATCGCTGCAGAGCGCGGACGCTTTTTCGGGCGTTTGCTGCGAAAAGACGCGCCGACGGCGCATATTTCACGCGGGATATCATAGGTTTGCAAACCAAAACGCGTCGCGCCGGGGGGGGGGGATGCGCGACACGCTACGGCCTTGCACAACTCGTTCAGCGTCGTGACCGGATCTGTTCCCGGCGGTCCACGCCGTGACGCAGCGTCTATCCGAGATCGTATTCTTCTCTCATCGATTGCTGAGTTTCCTGCTCTAACTTGCCTAAGTCAGCAGGAGCGGCGTCAGTTCGTCATTGCATAGACGCCATTGAGGTCGCCCTGCGCGATGCGTGCGTTGGCGAGACGCAAAGCGCGGTTCAGGCGCTCGATCTGCAAGGCGGCGTAGATCTGTCGGCTCTCCCGCGGCCGCTCGGCGGCGGCGCGCTTCAGAGCGCACTGAACGGTGCGGATCGAAACGCCCTTCTCAGCAGCGATCTCCAGCCGGCTCTCGCCGCCGGCGACCCGCGCGAGAATTTCCCGTCGCCAAAGCCGCCGCGCCTTCCGCCGCTCGCTCGCGGCTTTCCGCTGCTCTTCGCGCTCGGCGCCAGTGTTGGGTTGCATAGGAGTCCCATTCACTCCGAAAAATAGGGATCATTATATCCTATTTTTCTCAATTTGGGAATATACTGATGGACTTCGCGATCCACTCGTTTGGAACAAAGGCCAATTCGGCGACCGACGGGCGGCGGCCGAAACTCATGACTGCTGCACCACGCGGTTTCGGTCCGAAATGGTAAGGCTTTTGAAGAGTGCCGACTGTACGAAAAGAAGTACGGGGCCGGTTACCCCCCGCCGTGTTTCTGTCGCCCGAAATTCAAGGATTGTCGCTAATTGCACTTTGCGATCGCCGGAGGCGCCACGGCCATCCAGCACTTCGACCTTTGGGGCATAGTGTTCAAAGACGCGCGTCGCGCCTTTGTGATCGTTCGGAAGTGCTAGGCCGCGACCGCCCCCGTAATTTCCGTGGGGCGTAAAGCCCCCTTTTGCGTTGGCCTTTTTAGCGGACGGCGTTTCTAATAGAGTGCGCAGACTGAAAAAATGACTGGGGGGCGTTATGCGTCGCCGAGACTTTATTAGGCTTGGGCTTCTTGCAAGCGCTGCGACCACTTGCACACTGGGACGTGCTCAGAAGTCTTTTCCTGCCGTCAGGATCGGGGTGCTTCTCCCTGTGCCCGAAAATGCAAGTTACTTGGCGTCCTTACAAGATGGCTTGCGAGATGTTGGCTGGACCGATCGAACTGCTTTTTCGCTCGAAGTTCGTCAGGCTGACGGCACGGTCGCGGCGTTCCATCGCCTTGGCCGAGAACTGGTGGCGCTCGGCGTCGACGTGTTGGTCACGGCCTCAACGGCTGCGGCGACCGCGCTTGCCCAAGAAACGGCAACCATCCCTATCGTCTTCGTGGGTACCTTTGATCCCGTCGCCGCCGGCCTTGTCGCTAACATGGAACATCCGGGCCGCAATGTGACAGGAATCGCTGGCTTTCACGCTGATGTCGCGGGCAAGTGGGTTTCGCAACTCAAGGAGATTGCGCCCGGCGTTGTGCGAATAGCCATTCTTTCCAACCCAGCTTCGGTCTCATCAGCGGCGCTTGCGGGATGGAAAGTTGTTGCATCGCGGAGCGCGGACATTCGCGATGCTCATGTCGACAGCGTAGCCGATATTGATCGGGTCGTGGCCGATGTCGCGAAAGACCCGCAAAGCGGAATGATCGTAGTGCCGCACACATTCCCTTTGGCGAACCGCAAGGTGGTCGTGACGGCAATGGCGGCACATAAGGTGCCGGCAATATACGGCGTCGCCGAGATGGTCAGAAGCGGCGGATTGCTCAGTTATGGACAGGACCTTGCCGCGCAGTGGCGCATGTCCTCTGTATACGTTGACAAAATTGTACACGGAGCAAAACCAGTCGATCTGCCGGCCCAGTACGCCAACAAGTACGCTCTTGCAATCAACAAAGGCGCTGCGAAGGCCCTTGGTCTCGAAATTCCAAGGGTAATGATCGAACGAGCTGCCGAACTCGTCGAATAGTATAAAGGCATTTGCACCGACGTCTGGTTGTTCGGGTCTCAAAAGGTCGCAGAGCTTTGAGTTTCGAGGAGTGCAGAAATCATGCACCCTGCCGTTTAGGCCAAGAAATCGGGCCTTTTGAGAGATCAGCGAAAGGCCGGAATCGACCCTTGCAGACATTGACAAAAGGCGGGGGCGTTCCAATCCTCGCACCACCTATACTTCATTGCTGGTGCTAGCGAGGTTATCAAATGAGGCGGCGGGAGTTCGTCGGCGGCGCGGCGGCTTGGCCACTCGCGGCGCGCGCGCAAGCCAAGAAAATTCCGAGGATCGGCTATCTTTGGAGCGGCCTGCGAGACGGCGACTTACCCAACGCCGGTCTACGACAAGGACTTGCGGACCGAGGATATGGCGTCGGACGCGACGTTATCATCGACGAGCGCAGCGCCGAGGGAGACCCGACGCGCTTGCCTGCGCTGGTGGCCGAACTTCTCGCGCTGAACTTGGACGTGTTGGCGACGCCCGGCACCATATCGGCGCTCGCGGCTCGCAAGGCGACCTCGACCGTGCCGATCGTTTGCACATCCGCCGATCCAATCGGCGCGGGTCTGGCGGTCAGTCTCGCCCGGCCCGGCGGCAACGTCACGGGCGTCTCGCTGCTTTCGGGCGACTACAGTTCGAAGTGGTTGGAACTGCTGGTGGCGGCGGTCCCGAAACTTCGCCGGGTCGCCGTCCTATCCAATCCCGGGAACATGGCGATGCAATTGGAAATGTCGCGCCTCAACCAGGCGGCGATCGACTTGAACCTGACGCTGAAACGCCTATCCGTGCTTCCCGATGACCTCGAAGCCAGTTTGGCCGAAATCTCAGCCGCGCGTTTCGACGGCCTGATCGTAACCGACGACTCGATCGTTCTCTCGATGACGCGGCGCATCGTCGAAATCGCGGCTCGTGAGCGTATTCCCGCTCTCTTCGGCGTCCACACGGCCGCTCAAATGGGCGGCCTGATGTCCTATTCCGTCAATCTTTTTGATCTCTGGCGCCGCGCAGCAGGCTATGTCGATCGCATACTCAAGGGCGCGAAACCCGGCGAGCTTCCGATCGAGCAAGCGACGAAAATTACCCTCGCCATCAATCTGAAAACGGCCAGGGCGCTCGACCTCGAAATCCCGCCGTCGCTGCTCGCCGCCGCCGACGAGGTCATCGAATGAGGCGGAGTCGCGCTGCCCTCCAATTCCTAGTCGCAGCTAACGACCGCTCTCCGCCCATTACGGTCGGAACTCATCTCATTGACGCTGTCTTGGTGCCGTTTAACATATGCCTTCCGTTGCCTTTCCCTTCAGGATGGCCGCCATGCGTGCATTGTCTCCCTCTTCGATCCGGCCACCATTGGCGAGGTACAGTCATGGGTTTGCCGTCCCTGCAAATTACCGGCTAGTGATCACCGCAGGGCAACTCGGCATCGGAGCCGATGATAAAATTCCCGAAGAAAGTGAAGCGCAAGCCGAGCTTTGCTTTGGCAACATCGCGGCGATCTTGGCTGAGGACGCAATGGAGTTGAAGGACATTGTCCGGCTCAGTGTCTACGTGACGGGCCGCGAACACATGGACGGCTACAGGCGCGCGCGTGACCGACATTTTCCCGGAACACCGCCGTCCACAACCCTAATCGTTGTGGCCGGTTTGGTCAGGCCCGAATTCGTCATCGAGATCGAGGCTATTGCGGCTGCACCCGAGCGTCAGGCCTAGGGCGGTTAATTACGTGACGCTGCGCAGCGGTGTCTTACCTATGACAGCACTTCTTTGCCGCCGCCAATTGTGGTGTTTACAACCTGGCGGAAACGGTCATCGTCGTGCTCCTCATACTGATGCAGCATGTAGATTGGGAGTTGCAGCCAGATCAGCAGCAGGGGGAGCGGCCAGCCGCTAGCCAAAAGTGGCGTGAGGGCAAGCAGCATCAGGGCGGCAAGGAAGCCACCGTAAACCCAATTATCGTACAGGCGAGCCAGCATGTTTATTTTCCGCAGGAATAGCCGCCGTTTTAACGCATTTTGTTTGCAAAATACCGAGCGCAAGGCCTTCTTTCTAGGCTTCTCGCACCTCTCTGTGTCGCGCTTCCGACAAACTTGAAGATAGCCTATGTGGAGCACCGCACCGTCGCGACTCGCGAAGGATGTACGCCAGTGAGTGCGTGGTCTAAACGGAATGCAGCCGTTGTGCTGCACATCGGTCTTTTCGTTTTTGCTTCAGCCCTGTCGGGAGAAACCGCATTGGCGGATGAGCAGCGGATGAAAATGACGACGGATATTCCCGCCGATATCACGACACCGGCTCAGGTCGAAACGCGCCTTGGAACCTTGCGTTTCACAGATGGCTTCCCTGACGAGGCGACCGCGCAAAAGGTCTACGACAACCTCGATTTCCAGCGCGGCGTTCAAGCTTACCTTGCAGCGCTCCCCGCCGTTTCCGTTGCGGGGTTCCTCAAGGGCTATAGCGCCTTTGGTCCTGTCAACGAGACGGTGCTCATCTCAGAACAGCTTTTGGACCCGAGGTCGCTGTTTCTGACCGCCAATACGACTACGCCGTACACCATCCTTTATCTCAGCACGAAGGACGGCCCGATTGTCGTCGAAGTCCCCCCGGCAGTCCTCGGCCCGATGGACGACGCGTGGTTCCGATGGGTCACGGATATCGGCTTTACCGGCCCCGATAAAGGCAAGGGCGGCAAGTACCTGCTGCTGCCGCCGGGCTACACGGGTGCGATCCCCGACGGATATTTTGTCACGCGGTCGCGCACGGTCGGAAATCTGCTGTTCTTCCGCACGTTCTTGAAAGAGGGTGACCCGAAACCCGGCGTCGACAGCGTCAAAAAGAGTTCTGAAGGTCTACCCGCTTAGTCAAGCGGCCAATCCGCCGCCGATGAAGTTCGTCAATATTTCCGGCAAGGCGTTTAACACGATTGGCCCGAGCGACTATTCGTTGTTCGAGCTTGTCAATCAGGTCATTCAGGACGAGCCAACCGATGCGGTTGACCCTGACACGCTCGGACTATTCGCCGCGATTGGGATCGAGAAGGGCAAGGCTTTCGCCCCCGACGACCGCATGAAAAAGATACTGACCGAGGCGGCGGCGGTCGGCGACGCCACGACGCGGACGTTGACTTACAGAACCCGGATCAAGGAAGCCTACTTTTATCCGAACAGCGCGTGGGTCACGCCGTTCATCGGCGGCAGCTACAAATTCGAACAGGACGGCGCGACCATCCTCGACGCGAAAAGCATGTTCTTCTTTTACGCTACCGGCGTGACTCCGGCGATGACGATGAAAATGGTTGGAGCGGGATCCCAGTACGCGGGGGCCTTCGTTGATGCCAAGGGCAACCCAATGGATGGCGGCAAGACCTACACGATTCACATGCCGCCCCACATCCCGGCGAAGGATTTCTGGTCGTTCACCATATACGACAACCAGACGCGCTCGATGCTCCAGACCGATCAGGAAGGGCCAGCCGTTGGCAGTTTGACGAAAGGGCTGCTGGTCAATGCGGATGGCTCAGTAGACGTTTATTTCGGACCCAAGGCCCCGGTCGGCAGGGAAGCTAACTGGGTGCAAACCGTGCCCGGCAAGGGGTGGAACATCCTCTTGCGTCTCTATGGGCCGCTGGAATCGTGGTTCGACAAGACGTGGCGGCCCGGCGAAATCGAATTGGCACAGTGAGGTGATGGGGACGCGTCGCACTAAGCAAAATATCTGAACGCAGCAAATACTGAAAGCACGAAATGGACCCGTTGTAAGATTAGTCTTTTGCACCTCACAACGCGATCTGTATCATGCCCCCGTGATTCCGTCGTCATTGCGAGGAGCGAAGCGACGCGGCAATCCACGGCGCCGTTGCAGCGGCTCTATCCGGCCAATGGTCGATCTCACAACGGTGGATTGCTTCGCTTCGCTCGCAATGACGGTTATTCCGAATTTGGGTTTCAACGGACCGGCGTCAATCGAATGCGGGCGATCAACCATCGCCCTAGAATCTCGGCGTTCCCGGCTCCAGACCAAATAAGACCTTACCTACGAGCTCATAAGTCCCGGTCGTAAGCCCGATGTGTTGCACGGCGACGCGCGCGTCGCGGAGACAGCGGTCGAGACGACCGCTTTCAAAAATCGCGCTGCCGCCCGCAGCATTGTAGACCTGCTCTATCGCCTCCAAACAAACTTCGCCGGCGAAGGTCGTCGCGAGCCGAACCCCGGCGCGCGCTTGCAGCGATGGCGCCTGACCGGCGGCGATCTCCTCCCACAGGGTCTCGATAGCCTCAACCAACATCGCCCGCGAGGCGCGCACCTTCGCCTCCGCGCGGGCGACATCGGATTGCGCCGAGGGCCGGTCGCGCAGCAGCGCTTGCGAGCCCATCGGCGTTTTCGCCGTTGCGATTTTCACAAACTCGTTGATGGCGCAGCGCGCGAGGCCAAGCGGTACAGCCGCCAGCGCCAGACAAAACAGGCTCAAGATCGGCATCCGATAGAGCGTCCCGGCCTGAACGCCGATCGTCGCGAACGCCGGCATGGCGCGTCGGGCGGGCACGAAGAGATTTTCGACCGCAAAATCTTGGCTGCCGGTGCCGCGCAATCCGCCCACGCGCCAGGTGTCGATGACCTCGGCCGCGGCGGTTGGAAAGAACAGGAACTGCATTTCCGGCGCGCCGCTCGCAAGACGTCGCGGACCGGTTTCGTCGTGCACGATACAATTGCCGAGCGTCCATTCGCTGTGCGCGATGCCGCTGCCATAACTCCATCGCCCGCTGACGCGATAACCCTCGTCGACGATGACGGCCTTGCCGGTGGGATTGATTGTTCCTGCGACGATCGCTCGATTGACGAAAATCTCGCGCGCCGCCGCCTCATTCAGGCCACCGGCGAGGAGGCTGAAGACAGCGGCGACCGTGGCGCACCAACCGACAGAGCCATCCGCGCCGGATAGTTCCTCGATGATGGGGAGAAAGTCCAGCGGATGCAGCGCAGGGCCGCCGTATTCCCTCGGCAACCAAAGCTCGAACAGGCGCGCGGAGCGCATTTTCTCGACCAGCGAAACGGGTAGTCGGCGCGCGCTTTCGATTTCGTCGCGCGCCGCCAGGATTTCCGGCGCGAGGTTACGCGCGGCCTGAAGGAGGATCTGCCCATCTGCTGAAAGCGCCCACATAGCGAGCCCTTGTCAATGCTGGCGCATCGAAGCGCGACATCGCTGAAATTACTTTGTTGGCAACGCCTACACAAGTCGAGCGGGGCCGCCTTCAGCCGTGGCTCGCATCGGTCGGCCAGGCAATAGGGCTTGCGTTTGCCGGAAAACGCGAGTTCAATTTGCGCTTTCGCGTCTTCCTGTTCGTCGTCAAGCACCTCCGACGGAGGGTCGGCGTCCACGCCGACCTTTTCGGCCGCGCGAGGCCGGCCTTCGAGAGGACCTTCGTCGGCCTGGAGGCCAAGGCTCCGCGGCTGTCGCTCAGACCGTAAACACGATGATTGGCGCTATTCGCGGGAGGGTTCCATGACGCTCAAATCTCCGAGATTCTCATCGAACGAACGTTTGCGGCGGGCTGACGAGAACCGGCCGGCGCTCGCCAGCGGCGAGACCGGCGAGGCGGTGCGGATCCTGCAGCAGGCCTTGATCGATCTTGGCTCTCCGCTGCCGATCTCGACGCGCAAATATGGCTCGCCCGACGGGGTGTTTGGCCAGGAGACCGCGAGCAAGGTCCGCGAGTTTCAATCAAAGAACCGGCTCGCGCCGGATGCCCTGGTCGGGCACAAAACCATGACCGTGTTGGACACGCTGCTGCCGCGCGCGGGCGCGGCGTTGCCGCCGCTGCCGCCGAGCGGCTTCACGCACAAGGTTCGTCTGCATTTGCGATCGATCGCCATGCCGAAGGTTCCGGAAATGCGGCAGCTGCAGGTCATGAAGGATATCTACGCCCAATATGCGATCCTGATCGAGATGGCGTCTGGCAAGTTTATCGCGCTGGCGCGCGATGAACAGTTGACGCTCGATGTCGTGGATGGGGATTGCAAGTGGGATCAAATATCCGACGAGCAAAAACTCTTGCAGGGCCTCGGGACCAAGCAGAACGTCGGCCCGAATGACATCACCGTCTATTACGCAACGACCCTGCGCAAGCTCGACGGCACGACGCTGCAGGGCTGCGCCGGCAGCGTGCCGGATCGCCCGGCTGTGATGATCGCGTCCGACGCCGTCGACAAGACAACGATGGCGCATGAAGTGGGTCATATTCTGCTAGGCTCCAGCTTCACGCCGACGCATGAAGCGGACTCCAAAAATCTGATGTGCCAGGCCGCCATCTGCACCGGCCACCCGGCGTATCTGAACGACGCTCAGCTCAAATCGATTCGCGCCAGTCGCTTCCTGATAAGGCTGTAGTGGGACACCGCGCGGCTCAACTTGCCGAAGCTTGAAAATCGCCACAAGGTAGGGCGCGCATTGGCCCAATATCGGTTTACAGGCGATCGTCATGCCGGAAAGAGAAGTTCTCGAACTCGAGCGCACCGTTGCGGCGCTGGCGGCGCGGCTGGCCGCCTTGGAGGCCGTCATCAAGGTCAGCGGCAGCAATGTCACGATCGTTTCGCCGATTAATCTCAGCATCATTGCCGGCGTCAGTCTGACGGTCACCGCCGGCGCTGCGCTCGAAGTCACCAACGGCGGCGCCTTTTCGCTGAACACGGGAGGCGCAGCGGCGGCGACCATTGGGGCGTCCTATGTCGCGACCGTGGGAGGCAGCGCCACGGCAAGGTTCGGCGGCGCCTATTCGGTGACGTCGACGACCGCGATGGCGATTACCGCCGGCCAGGGCCTTTCCGTGAAAGCACAAAATGCATCGTTCGCCGCCAGCGGTTCGCTGACCGCAGCGGCCGGGAGCAATGCGGAGGTGTCGGCCGGCAAGAACATATCGGTCAGCGCGGCGTCCGGTTATTCGCTCCGCGCCAAAAGCCTGAGCGCCTCCTCGAGCCAAGGTACGACGATACACTCCGATGGCGCGATTTCGATCAAGGCGGACGGCGCCGTCACGATCAAAGGCTCGAAAATTCTGCAGAACTAGACGGAGGGTCGGCGTCCACGCCGACCGTTTGGCTGCCGCTCGGCTGGCTACGTATCAACCCAGACGTCGGCCTGGAGGCCGACGCTCCGCGGGGCGCTAGGGAATGGCGCTGCGATCAATCAAAACCTTTCGGAGTTTGTCGCAAGCCGGGATGCAGATGCCTCGCCACGGCTTTGAAACGGCGCCAAATCTATGCAAACTTCGACTGTGGTCCGTCGCCGTCGACGCGGCGGCCTCGCGGACCACGCAGCTTGGGAGGATCTGATGGCCTTTTTTCTTGTCCGCTTTCAGTTCAGCGTTGGCTCGGCGAAATCGATGATCGACGCCCCGCACGATCGGCAGGGCCCGGCCAAAAACCTGGTGGAGAGCTTTGGCGGAAAGCTTCATCACTATTTCTTTTCGTTCGGCGAGTTCGACGGCGTCGGCATCGCCGAATTCCCGGAGAATAAATCGGCGGCGGCGTTTGCCATGAAAGCCGCCTCGACCGGCGCCTTCTCAAAGTTCGAGACCACAGTTCTCCTGCCGGCAAGCGAGGGCGAAGCGGCCATGAAGCAGGCGCACGAAACAAATGTTTCTTACCGGGCGCCTAACCAATGATAAGATAGCGAAATCCGCGCCGTCCGACGCAAGGGGGACGGCGCTCCTCGCCCAATTACTCCGCGATCCGCAAAAGCTGCTTCCCGTCATTGCGTCCCTCGAACAGCCTCCGCAGCGTCGCAGGCGCGTTCTCCAAGCCGTGTTGTACGTCGACCTTGTTTTTGAGCTTCCCCGCCTGCAGCCAACCCGCGAGCGCGCCGACTGCCTCCCCAGCGCGCGGCATGAAGTCGGACACCAGGAAGCCCTCCATCCGTCCGCGCTGGACAATCAACTGAAGATAGTTCTTTGGTCCCGGCGGCGCCTCCGTTGCGTTGTAGTTGGCGATCCCGCCGCAAAGCACGACCCGCCCACGCATCGCCAGCCGCGCCAGCGCCGCATCGAGGATGTCGCCTCCAACATTGTCGAAGAACACGTCGATCCCTTTGGGACACAGCTCCTTCAGCCGTCCCTGCACGTCCTGCGATTTATAATCGATCGCCGCATCGAGGCCGGCCTCGTCGGTCAACCAACGGCATTTCTCGGTCCCGCCTGCGATGCCGATGACCCGGCAGCCCTTGATCTTGGCGATTTGCCCGACGACCGATCCCGTCGCGCCCGCGGCGCCTGAGACGACAACGGTTTCTCCAGCGACGGGACGGCCCACTTCGAGCAGGCCGAAATAGGCGGTGAGGCCGGTCAAGCCGAGGACGCTCATCGCCAACTCCAACGGGGCGCCCGGCGGTAATTTCTGCAGTTGGCCCTTCGGGTTGATCGCAACGTAGTCCTGCCAGCCGGTCAGGCCGGAGACGATCTCGCCGATAGCGTAAGCTGGATTGTTCGACGCCACGATCTTGCCCGCGCCGATGGAGCGGACGACCTCGCCGATCTTGACCGCCGGCAGATAGGTGTCGCGGGCGATCCAACCCCGCTGCGTCGGGTCGCAGGAGAGCACGAGATTGCGCACGAGCACTTCGTTCTCGCCGAGCGCAGCGACTTCGGTCTCCACGAGATTGAAGTCGCTGTCCTGGATAGCGCCTTGCGGACGGCGCGCGAGCAGCCATTGGCGGTTTTTCATGTCGGTCCTCCCACAACTTGGGCCGACCCTTTAGCACAGCGGCCTGCCATGCACAGGGTGAACGAGAGTTTGCGAATGCGGCGATTAAACAGACATCTGGGGATCAGCGAAAGCGAAGCTTGATCTCGGAGACAAAGGCTTCGGCCTGCGCAACAGCCCATGCCGCATCCTCGTGTGCAACGGGGTCACCGCTATAATCCGCCAGCTGGCGAAGCGTCTGAACCTTGTTAAGGTCGCTTCCCAGCCCGGCGGCGAGCTGCCCAGTCGCGATGACATGTTGCCCAAACTTGGCAATAAGGCCATTGTGAGTTTTGATTGGAGCGGTCAGCCCCTCAATGCCCAGAGCAAACAAAGCTGCATGTGCGGCGTCAAACATCGCGTAATAAGCGCGGTTGCATGCGCCATCGGGATTGTTCGCCTTCAACAGCAACCGGGCGGCCGAAAGAGCCCCCTCGGCCTTTCGAAGATAAGACAACGCGGACGGCGCCGCGCTCACAGGCGCACGCCTTCGCGAAGAATGTTGTTGATCAAAGCTGGATTGGTGAAGGTCTCGGGCCGCGAAAGTTCAGTTTCCCAAAGCGGCAGACCCTGCACCAAGACGCCGGTTTCCATCATCACGTCGAACGCGACGCCGGCCATATCAAGTGACGCAGCGGTGCGGTCACGATCTTCACCGCGCTCGCCTTTCAGAATGACGGCAATGTCCGCGTCGCTATCCGACTTGTGATCGCCACGCGCGCGGCTGCCATAGAGAAGCGCTTCGATGACGGGATACTTGCCCTCAAGCCGCTTCAGAAACGCGCGCGCCGCGCGCGCGGTGTCGGCGTCGATGCGCCGAACAGGGACGGGGAAGGGCATGGCGTCGGCTTTCTCGGCGAGCCGCGAAATCGTGCTTTGCGACACAGCGAAACGGCGCGCCAGGTCGGCTTGCGACATCGCGCCCTCGCGCAGCGCCTTCAGGGCCTCGGCCTTTTGATCCGGCGTCAATCTCGGCGGCCGGCCCATAGGCTGGCCACGCGCCTTGGCGTTTTCACGGCCTTCGCCGGTGCGCGTGCGGAGGAGCCCGCGCTCGAACTCGGCAAGACCAGCGAAGATCAGTCGCCCGTCCTGCGTCGCCGTGTCGGCCCATGGATCGCCAAGCGAGCGAAACGTCGCGCCGCGCTTATTGAGCGTGTCGATGATGTTGAGGAGATCACGCGTCGAGCGCGCGAACCGGTCAAGGCGGCTGACAATCAGAACGTCGCCTTCGCCGATCGTCGCAAGTAGTTTCGTTAGCTCGGCGCGGTCGGCGCGCGCTCCGCTGGTCTTCTCTTGGAAAACCTTTTCGCAGCCTACCGCCTTCAACGCTTTGCGTTGACTGTCGAGGGTCTGGCGGTCGGTCGAGGCGCGGGCATAGCCGTACGTGGTCATGCGCCTGTTCTGCCAAGAAGCGACATACTTATGCAAGTGACTTTTGCATAAGGTAAGCGACGCGCGCGAATTGCAGAAAGCCATATCCTATGCGACCCGGAACTCAGCAAGGATCGCGGCGGCCAGGATGTCGGTTTGCGGTTGAACAGCGCGCCGACCTTTGATCAAAATCACCCCGCAGTCGGGAAGCGGCGGGAGGCCGTCGGTCTCGTCGAGGACGCGAAGCCCGGCGGGGAGGGCGCCGCCCATGGAGACCGTCACCGCCTCATCCTCAATCACCGGCGCGTAAAGCCCTTCCATGGCGTTTGCGGTCGCAACGATCGAGAACGGCCACCCGGCGCGCTCAAGGCTCTGCATTGGCGCGGTCCGCCAGAAGCAATCCTCCATCCAGGGCGGCCGCCAGGGGCAGTCTCTCGGCGTCAGGCAGAGCGGCAGGGGCCGCCTGAGGTGCGCGGCGCCGTTCAAAGCGCCGATCCATTTCAGCGGCGCGCGCCACACTTCCTGCGCCGGCCATTGGCGCGGTTGGTGGTTCGCCTCACAGATGATCAGATCGAAGGCCTCGTCGCCGATGTGCGGCCCGAGTTGGCACGAGTACGCCTCGACCACTTCGACCTGGAGGGAAGGCTGTTCGGCGCGAATACGCTCCAAGGTTTTCGCGAGATAGAAAGGCGCATAACTCGTTGACGTGCCAAAGCGCACAATTGTTGGAGCGTCGGTCGCCGCGATCTCGCGGAAGGCCTCGTCGTTGATAGCCAACATTTCCCGTGCGCGAGCTACCAGGGTTTGGCCGCGGAGCGTAAGCTCCACGCCGCCGCCCCTGAAGCGCGCGACAAGTGAATGTCGAACAACGGTCTCCAGTTTCTGGATCTGAAGCGAGACGGCGGACTGGGTTATTCCGATCCGCAGCGCCGCCTTCGTGAAGCTCCCCTCGTCCGCGACGAACACCAGGGTTCGCAACAAATCGAGATCGAATAGGGGGCGCAGAGACATAGATGAGTTCCCCTTATGACGTTCATAGCGATAACTCGTTTGCCAACAGAGGCGCGCGCCCTCAAAATCCTGAGCGGAGCTAACGATAGGCGAGCGCGCATGACGATCAAGGCCGAAAGCAAAGCCATGGCGTCGGTCTTCGCCGCCGCGAACGCGGACGAACTTACCAAGCGCTACGCCGAATGGGCGGTGACCTACGACGAGGAAAATGCGGCCGCCGGCTTTCGCATGCCGCAACTGTGCAGCGCCTTCTTCGCCCGCCATGTCGACGTGGCCTCTGAACCCATTTTGGATGCCGGATGCGGGACAGGAGCGGCGGGGGACTGTCTACGGGTCCTCGGATACAAGAACCTCATCGGCGTCGATCTCTCGCAGGCCATGATGGCGTACGCCGAGCGCGCGGGCATATACGCGGGCTTGCATCGGATGGTGCTGGGCGAGCCGCTTGATTTTCCCGAGCACAATTTCGGGGCCGCGATCATCAGCGGGGTTTTCACGGAGGGACATGCGCCTCCCGCTAGCTTCGATGAACTGATCCGGGTGTGCCGTCCAGGCGCGCATTTGGTGTTCAACGTGCGACAGGACGTTTACGAGAACGACGGGTTTAGGGAAAAACAGGACGCGCTTGAGCGCGAGGGGGTTTGGCGGCTCCGAGAGCGTAGCGAACCCTTCCGTCCTTTCACGATCAAAGAGCCGGATATTCGCGCGACGATCTTCGTCTATCAGGTGGTTGATTGAGAATACCTGTAGCCGCGATCTCCAGATCGCGGTCTCCCCGCGATCGGCGCTTTGTTTGACGAGCCGCGATCTCACAACGACCGCGATCTGGAGATCGCGGCTACAGGGACCGCGGCGCGCTCACGCCCGCCGTTCTTTTCGGCTGGTCTCCCGCCAATCCTCCCATCGGGCGAGCACCTGGCGCAACCGCTGCGCCTGCGGCTTCGAGAGCGGGGCGCGCTTGGCGTAGCGAAGCATCTTCTTGTGCATGTAGCCGGAGCGGAAGAAATAGGGCCGCAGCTCCAAGAACGTGATCGCCGCCTCCATGGTGTGCGGGTCGCCCGCAAGCAGGCGATCGAACGCGCCCTCGTATCCGCCGGGAAATGCGAGCGCATCGTAACTGGCATGGAATGCGGCGCAGGCGTCTTGCCAGGTCTGGCGATGCGCCGCGCTCTCGCCGCGCGTTGCAAAAGTTTCGTGGATGCGCGCGTGCATGGCGCGCAGCGTCGCGGCGTTCTGATGAATTTGCTGGCGAAGATCGAGGCTCATCTCGGTGAACTGCCCCGGAGCAGGTTCAGTGATTGTTGTTGTGCCCGGCGTCTATCACGACATCAATCCTACCGAAAAACCGCCTTGGCGTAGGAGTAACAACCAAACCCGCCTTATGTCCCCTCCAGGGGCCAGACCTCGACAACGCCATGGGCGACGGCGCAAGGCGACTGCGAAACCAGCTTGACAGCCTCCGCCATGTCGGCGGCTTCGATGACGGCGAAACCGGCAATCGGAAGAGGCGCCGACATGAAGGCCGCATTCTCGGTCGTCACGCCCGCAGCGCCGGGATTGCGAACTTGGACCGGCGAGCCCGCGATTCCCATCAAAGCGCCACGCCGTTCAAGCGCTTCGTCATGGGCGTGGGCAGCGGCGCGGACCCCCGGCGGCGTCCGCTCGTAGCCTGCAGCATCGCCGTAACCGATAGTTATGTATTTAGGCATTCGCTCCTCCCTACACGCGCTCCCCGGCGCCGGCGACGGCCGCATATGCGCGCTACGGAGCATGACTGGCGCCAGGATACGGGCCTTGCGGCTTATGGCGATGTCACGAAGGCGTGTCGACCTAGAGAACGGTTGAATTCGCCAAGACCAGGAAGTTGGGATCAACGATTGACGTGGGGTTTTAGCGGAAGGTCTGATCGCGGAGGTCGGCAAGTCTGACCGCGCGAGAACCGAGCCTGATTTAACTCCAACCCCGAAAGGATGACCCCAATGACGGCCAAGGTGCTTTTCACCGGCAAGACCCATAACACCAACGGTCATAGTGGCGCCTCGAAAAGCGCCGACGGGTTCCTGGATTTGAAGGTTCCTGAGCCGCATCCCGCGGCTGAGAACTTGTTTGGCGCGGCGTGGTCGCATTGCTACATGGGGGCGATGGAGCTGGCCGCGGGCCACAGGAAGGTCAAGCTTCCGCCGGAGACCGCGGTCGACGCGGAGATCAAGCTGAACCTGGATGGCGCCAGCTTCTTCCTGACGGCTCGTCTGAACGTCAGCTTGCCTGGGCTCAACCGCGAGGTCGCAGAGGCGGTCATCCACGCGGCGCATGAGATCTGCCCGTACTCGAAGGCAGTGCATGGGAATATTGCGGTCGAGACCAACCTGGCTTGATTTTCCTCAGCGAGCACGAGAAACTCGGCTCGCCTCAGGCCTATGGCCGTTTCTCGCCGATCCTGCTAAGCTTGCGCCATGACTACGGCGCAAGCACAGATCTACGAGTTGTTTAAGGCCCTTCCGATCGAGGACCAGCGCGACTTGCTGTGCCAGCTTTCTGATGCTGTGGAGGGGGAGATTTCACTCGACGACCTGAGCGCGGATGAAGTAGCTGCGATCGACGAGGGCCTCGCTCAGATGAAGCGCGGCGAGACGATCGGCGCAGACGAACTTTTCGACGGCCTCGCCAAAGAGTTCGGCTTCTCGAGGACATGAAAGTTGATTACAGCCCGCGGGTGCGAGCGGAGCTGAGGAGGTATTTTGTTGACGGGATTACCCAATTTGGTTCGAAGATCGTTGAACGAACGTTTCGCAAAATCAATCACGCCCTCAACATAACCCTCGGGGCGCAACCCTATTTGGGACGCTTTCTGCGCAGTCGAAACGTCTACAGATACGTTATCGCAAAGACGCCGTTCGTCGCGTACTACCACGTGGACAGCGCCGCCAAGGTCGTCACGATTTTAGCGATTTTTCACAGGGCGCAAGACCGCACCGAATTCGAGGCCGACTGACTACAGCGCCAGCCCCGCCCACTTCGCGATCTCCCCGACAATCCCCCGCCGGAACAGCAGCACGCAGGCGACGAACACGGCGCCCTGGATCACCGTCACCCACTCGCCGTACTGCGCCAGATAATTCTGCATCGACACCACGACCACCGCGCCGACCACCGGCCCGTACAGCGTCCCCATGCCGCCGAGCAGCGTCATCAGCACCACCTCGCCCGACATCTGGAAGCCGACGTCGCTCAGCGACGCGTTCTGCACCACCAGCGCTTTCGTTCCTCCCGCGAGCCCCGCGAGCCCCGCCGACAAAACAAACGCGGCGAGCTTGTAGAGCGGCACGCGATAGCCGAGCGAGATCGCGCGGGGTTGATTCTCCCGGATCGCCTTCAGGATTTCGCCGAACGGCGAGTTGATCGTGCGGTAGACGAACAGGAAGCCGATCACGAAGATCACGGCGACGAAAGATGTAGAGATTGGTCGTGTTCGAGATATCAAACAAGCCCAGCACGCGGCCTTGCGGCACGGACTGGATGCCGTCCTCGCCATGCGTGAACGGCGCCTCGACGCAGAAGAAATAGACCATCTGCGACAGCGCCACCGTGATCATCGCGAAATAGATGCCGGTGCTGCGGATCGCCAGCGCCCCGGCGACGAGACCCATCGCGGCGGCGACCGCGACGCCGCAGAGGATCGCCAGCAGCGGATCGAGCTCCCAGACTTTCGCGGCGTGCGCGGAGACATAGCTTGCCATGCCGAAGAACATCGCGTGGCCGAAGGAGAGCAGGCCGACATAGCCGATCAGCAGATTGAAGGCGCAGGCGAACAGCGCGACGCACAGCATCTCCATCACGAAGAACGGGTAGACGAAGAACGGCGCGGCGGCGATCAGCGCCAGCATCAGCACGCCCGCGATCGCGAAATCGCGGCGCTGGTTTTGCGCGTGCTCGGGCGTGGCGGTCGCGGCGGCGCTCATATCAGACGGCCCTGCCAAACAGGCCCGAGGGCCTGATGATGAGTACGATCGCCATGATGACGAACACGACCGTGTTGGAGACTTCCGGGTAGAACACTTTCGTCAGGCCTTCGATCACGCCGAGCGCGAAGCCGGTGAGGATCGAGCCGAGAATCGAGCCCATGCCGCCGATGACAACGACCGCGAACACCACCGCGATGATGTCGGCGCCCATGCCCGGCCGCACCTGGTAGATCGGCGCGGCGAGTACGCCGGCGAGCGCGGCCAGCGCGACGCCGAAGCCGTAGGTTGCGGTGATCATCAGCGGCACGTTGATGCCGAAGGCGCGCACCAGCGCTGGGTTTTCGGTGGCCGCGCGCAGATAGGCGCCGAGGCGGGTCTTCTCGATGCCGAACCACGTCGCCATGCAGACAACGAAAGAGCAGACAATCACCCAGGCGCGATATTTGGGCAGAAACATGAAGCCGACGTTGTAGACGCCGGCCAGCTCTTTGGGCGAAGGGTAGGGCTTGCCGGAGGAGCCGAAACTGTTCTGGAACAGGCCTTGGATGACCAGCGCCAGGCCGAAGGTGAGCAGCAGGCCGTAGAGATGATCGAGGCCGGCGATGCGGCGGATGAATAGCCTCTCGGTAAGTGCGCCGAGCCCGCCGACGATCAGCGGCGACAGGATGAGGGCGAGCCAGTAGTTGGCGCCGACGTATTGCAGCAGGAAATACGCGACGAAGGCGCCAACCATGTAGAAGGCGCCGTGGGCGAAATTGACGACGTTGAGCATGCCGAAAATGACGGCGAGGCCGAGGCTGAGCAGGGCGTAGAACGAGCCGTTGATCAGGCCGATCAGCAACTGGCCGTAGAGCTGCTGGGCGCTGAGGGCGATGGCGAACATCAGCGGGCTCGTCCGTCATTGCGAGCGAAGACGATCAGCCATCCAGCGCGGCGCTCGGGCGTCATGCCCGGGCTTGTCCCGAGGCATCCACGCCGACGAGTGTGCCAACGCGGTCGACGGGCATGGACAACGAGCGGAGGCCTGGATTGCTCGCATCACGCGCAAGCCGGTCGCTGCGCACGGCTCGGCAATGGATGGCCGGGACAAGCCCGGCCATGACGGAGGGGGCGCTGCCGTCCATGCGGCCCTGCTCACACGCCGAGATAGTCATGCAGCTTGTCCATGTTGGCGGGGAGGTCGGCGGCGGCGAAGGCGTCTATGATCTTGCCGTGCTCCATCACGTAGAAACGATCCGCCAAGGTCGACGCCCAGCGGAAATTCTGCTCGACCAGCAAAATCGTGAAGCCGGCGTTCTTGATCTCCTGGATGGTGCGGCCGATCTGCTGGATGATCACCGGCGCCAGGCCTTCGGTGGGTTCGTCCAGCATGAGAAAGCGCGCGCCGGTGCGCAGGATGCGCGCGATCGCCAGCATTTGCTGCTCGCCGCCCGATAGCTTGCCGCCACCGCTCGCCAGCCGCTCCTTCAGGTTGGGGAACAACGTAAAAATCCGTTCCAGGTCCAACCCGCCACTCGCGACGCGCGGCGGCAGCATCAGGTTCTCGCGCACGCTCAGCGAATGAAAGATGCCGCGCTCCTCGGGGCAGAGCGCGACGCCGAGGCGGGCGATGCGGTCCGAGGTCAAACCAACCGTCTCGCGCCCCTCGAAATTCGCCGAGCCCGTGCGTTTGCCGACCATGCCCATGATCGACTTCAAGGTCGTCGTCTTGCCGGCGCCGTTGCGGCCGAGCAGGGTGACGACCTCGCCCGGTCGCACCTCGAAATCGACGCCGTGCAGAATGTGCGACTCGCCGTACCAGGCCTGCAGACCCGCGACCTTGAGCTGCGGCTCAACCATTCTCGACACCGAGATAGGCGCGCTTCACCTCGGGGTTCTCCGACACGGTTGCGTAGTCGCCCTCCGCGAGCACGCGTCCGCGGGTCAGCACGGTGATGCGATCGGAGAGGTGCTCAACCACCCGCAGATTGTGCTCGACCATCAGCACGGTTCGATTGGTTGAAACGCGGCGGATCAAGGCGACGATGCGGTCAATGTCCTCGTGGCCCATGCCGGCCATTGGTTCGTCGAGCAGCATCATCTCGGGTTCGAGCGCCAGCGTCGTCGCGATCTCCAGCGCGCGCTTGCGGCCGTAGGAGATCTCGCTCGCCAGCGATTGCGCGAACGGTGTGAGGCCGACTTCTTCGAGCAGTTCGCGGGCGCGGGCGTCGTATTTGTGCAGGATGCGCTTGGAGCGCCAGAAATCGAAATTGTCGCCGCGCTTGCGTTGCAGCGCGACGCGCACGTTCTCCATCGCGGTCAGATGCGGGAACACGGCGGAGATCTGGAACGAGCGCACCAGGCCGAGGCGGGCGACGTCGGCGGGGCGCATCGCGGTGATGTCGCGGCCGTTGTAGACGATCCGGCCGTGGGTCGGCGGGATGAATTTGGTCAGCATGTTGAAGCAGGTGGTCTTGCCGGCGCCGTTCGGACCAATCAGCGCATGGATCGAGCCGCGCCGCACGCGCAAGTTGACCTCGGAAACGGCTTTGAAATCGCCGAAGGATTTCCCCAAACCTTCGGTGACGAGGATGTCGTCCTCGCGTCCCTCCACGCCGTGTCCTCCCGACTTCAGCAGGATTGGTCAAACCATTGAGCCACAAGCTTGTAAAGGGCGCAGGGCGCCCAATCTGTAGCCGCGGTCGTTGACCGCGTGTAGCCGCGGCGTTGACCGCGGAAGTGCGCAGGAGAGTTCGCAGGTTCGCGGCGCGCGGTCAGCGACCGCGCCTACAGTTGGTCGGTTGCCGTCGTCAGCGCGTCACGGCCTTGGAGGCGTCGACCAGTCCGGCGCCGAAGTCTTTCGCGTGCTCCGGTCCGCCGAGCGGCGTCGCGGTCGCGGTCAGGCGCTGGCGGATGTCGGCGGGCTTCAGGCTGGGCTGGCGCTCCAGCATCAGCGCGACGACGCCGGAGATCAGCGCGCTCGACACCGACGTGCCGGACTCCATGTGATAGCCGCCCTCGGGCGAGGGCAGCAGAACATCGACGCCGGGCGCGGAGATCGCGACATAGGCGCCGACATTGGCGAGCGAATAGAGCTTGTCGTTCTCATCCGTCGCGGTGGCGGCGATCACGTTGGCGTCGGCGCCGGGAAATTGCGGCGGCGCCTTCGGGCCGGCGTTGCCGGCGGCGCCGATCAGCGCCACGCCTGCGGCGGAGGCGCGGCCGAGCGCGTCGCGCAGCGTCGGATCATCCGGGCCGGCGAAGCTCATGTTGACGATCTGGGCCTTTTGCAGGACCGACCAATCGAGCGCCTTGACGATCGTGATCGTCGTGCCGCGCGGCTCGGGGTCGCTGGCGTTGTCGGTGTCGAGCGCGCGCGCGGAAAGCAGCTTTACCCGCGTTGCGACGCCGCGCAGCTCGCCGTCGGCGGCGATGCCTCCGGCCATCGCGGTGCCGTGGCTCTTCGAGCGCACCGGGGCGCCGTCGCCAATGGCGTCGTAGCGCTGCTCGACCACGTCTTTGAGGTCGGGGTGGGCCTCGTCGATCGCGGTGTCGATCACGGCGACGCGGATGGGCGTGGCGGAGGCGTCCTCGAGCGAAGGCGCGACCTTCATTTTGGCCAGCGCATATTGCGATAGCGAGAGGCTCGCGTCGACGGATGCGGTCGGCTTTGGCGCCGGCGCGGCGTCGTCCGCCGGCGTGAACAGATAGTTGGGTTGCGCGCGGGCGAGCGCCGCCTCTTGCGCCAGTTCGCTGACCACAGCGGTTGCGGTGCGGCCGTCGGGAATCCGCCAGCGCCGGAGCGATACCTGCAACAGATTGATGCGGGCGACCTCCACCTCGATCAACCCATGCCGGCGTAGCGCTTCCGCCACGCTCGCTTCGGGCGTCGCGTCCAGCGTCTCGACGAGCACCTCGGTTGAGCGGAAGCGGGTCTCGCCCAACACAGGTAGCGCCGCGCGGGCGACGAAAATCGGGGCCGGCGGTTTTGGCGGCGGCGGGACGAAGACGGGCGGTTTCGCGTAGGCGAATGACGGCTGCGTGTGGGTCTGAGTGACGACGGGTGGCGCGGGGATAGTGATTTTCGGCTGCGGCTTCGGTGGCGGGGGTGGCGGGACGACGACCGGCGGCTTTTGGTAGACGTAGGTCGGCATGCACGGGCGCGACGTAGTGCAGCGGCCGGTGCGAGCGCGAATTGTCGTTATCATCGCCGCCTTGCGGCGCATCGACGATGACCGGGCTATCGCCGTAAGTCGGCCGGTGCGGCCATTCTCGCGGCGCGGGCCTCTCGATGTAAGGGGCATCCGGTTCGTAGACGGGCTCGCGGGGATATTCCACCTCGACATGACGATGCACCCAAGGCGGCGGGTCGCCATAGCCGCCAATCGGACGGTCGTCCCCGTGATAACCGTAGGGCCCCACGTGACGCATGCCGCCTCCGGGACCGTAGGGGGCGCCAGGGCCGCGGAAGCCGCCGCCTGTCTTGTAATGACCGCCGCCGCCATAGACGCCGTGCGTGTCGTCCGCTGCGGCTGTTAGCGTCGCGCAGAGCAGGAGAGCCGCCGTGCAAGTGAACCGCGAACCCGACATGCCATCGCCCTCCGCCAACTGAACGCCAGCATAGGTCGCGCGCAGCCTTCGGAAGGTTCACGCACAACGGTGTTAACTTTTGAAAATAGAGCGCATTGCCCTTGGACGCCACCGCGAAAACGCGAGCGAACGCAATAGCGGCTGTTTATGATCAACGGAGCGCGGCGCTGGCGGGCGGAAGGCGCCTCTGGGATCGCGCGCGTCTCGCGCGCCCTTTGCGTGGGTCCCCAACCGAAAGAGCGTGCGGGACGCCCGCGGTCCCAGGGGGCGCCGTCAGCTACGGATCGCTCGCAGGCTCCTGTCGGCCCCCGTCGCGCTTGCCGACCCAATCCGACAGCGTGACCACGTTGTCGACGGGATCGCGCCAGTAATACCCCTCGCCGGCGATCTCCACGATGACGATGCGCGTCCCCGCGCGCAGGGGGGCCGCGCCGCGGGTCCAGCGATAGACATGTCCGTTCTCAAGCTCAGCCGGGTGCCAGCCGTTCGCGCCGAGCTCCTCGCTGTCGAGCGGGATGGGATCGCCATCGATTTCCATATGGCCGATACAGAGGCCCAATTTGCGCGCGTCGGAACTGTCGGCGCGCGTCTGCATGGGAACGAACGCTCTCGACATCAGCGTGATCTCCGCCGCGTCGGGGGGCAGTGCGAAGGCCAGGCGTTTTTCGGCGAGTTGGATCGGGTCGATCCGGCGCCCGTCCGCGAGAACATGCGCGTCGGGATCGCTGACCACGGTATAGCCCTGGTCCGCGAGATGAGCGAGCAATCGCGACTTGGTGACGGCGACATGCGCCCCTTCAATGGCGAACGGCAGGCAACTCTCGGCCCAGATTTTCGCACGCGCGTTGGGTTCCGCCTCGGCGAATTCGTCCGAGTCGACGAAGCCAGTCCTGTCGCCGCAGTCGAGGTAGGATTCCGCCCGCAGGCCCTCGGCCAGCATAAGGTCGTGACCATCGAGTTCAACGGCCCAATACTCCACGCTATCCGGCTCGATCTGAACGACGGATCGGGCGTTGATGAGGCGCTCAATCGGGATCAGCGTGCCGGCGCACGCGACGCCGTGGCCGGGAGACAGGCAAAGATCGCGGTAGGGTAGGCCTTCCCCAAAGGCGCCGGCGGACACCAGGATCGGTCGCACTGCGGTGGGATTGGGGTGGAACGCTAGGTCGACCGTGCGATGGCCGATCCAGACGATCGGGCGCATCCGGCCCGAAGCGGTGATGACCCGATCTCCGACACGCAAACGCTCGACGGGGACATCGCCGTGGTTGGAGCGCATATGGGCCCCGGTTACAAAAGCCATCTGTGTCAATCCGAAAAGTATTGAAGCCGAGAGCGGGGAATAGCCTCTAGCCCTAAGCTGTAGCGGGCTCGTCTTCAACCCGTCGCCTTGCTTCGGCGCGGCGCCATTCACATCGGCGGACGGCTGGTGTGATCAACGGCCTGCCGCCCCTTGTGGGGAGATTAGCTGGGATGTTGGTAACCGGGGCGAATTCCCGGGCGCCCTGTAGCCGCGGACTCCAGTCCGCGGTGGTTAAGAGATCGAGCTTTGCCGAGTAAGGGCCGATCTCGGCGAGACCGCGGTCTGGAGACCTAGGGGATGCACACATCAGGCCGGCGCGCTGCGTAGCACAACGGCTGGGGACCCCTCTCCCCGCGTGTCGCACGACGTAGCGCGCCGCATCCACGCAATAGCGGGGAGAGGTTTGGGTGAGGGGCGCGCCACTTGGACCTGCGCTTCGCGCCCCGCCAAATATGCTTGCACGAAATAAGCGAGCGTCTGCTTCAGGCCTTCTAGTTTCGCGCGGTGCGATGGTTGGAAAGGCGGGTCCAAGCGACTCACCCCTCACCCCAGCCCTCTCCCCGCTGCTTGGTTGATGCGTCGCGCTGCGTCGTGCGACTCGCGGGGAGAGGGAGTCCGCAGCCGTTGTTTTTCACCCGCGTCCGCCAGATGTGTGCATGCTTTAGGTCTGGAGACCGCGGCTACAGGGTGCTGCCCGGGGCGGCTTGGATGTTCTTCTCAGGAAATGGCGGTGCTTGCGGCTACCCCCCACCCCGACCCTCCCCCACAAGGGGGGAGGGAGTTCGCGGCGTCGGCGGTTCTCCGATCATCTGCGCACGTGGCGCAGCTTTCTGGAGGGAGCCAAAACAAACGGGGCCGACAATGGTCGGCCCCGTCTACAATCAAGCGAAATGACAGCCCTCGGACTTAGCGCTCGATCAAGCCGCGACTGTCGCAACTAGCCGAAACGAGACGGCGCTTTCCTCGGGATCGCTCCAGTAGTAGCCCGGACCCGCCAGATCAACGATCACGTTACGGGCGCCGGCCGGCAGATCGGCCGCGCCGCGGGTCCAGCGGCGCCGAAATTCCCGATCGAATTCGGCCGAATGCCAACCGCTCCCACACGCCTCGTCCTGATCGAGCGCCAAGTCCTGGCCATCGATCTGCAATCTGGCGACGGCAATCCCGAGCTCGCGTTGATCGGTGTGCTCCAGGCAAGTGTGCGCGGGGACGAATACATTCGAACGCAACACAATGTCGGCGGCGCCGGCCGGCAATTCGAAAGCAAGCTGCGTTTCGGAAAGCTGGATCGGATCGAACCTGCGACCGTCGGCGACGATGTGGATGTCCGCCTCGCGCGTCACAATGTGGCCGAGCTCGCCCAGATGCGCCAACAGACGCGCCTTTGCGGCAACGACGGGGGCGCCTTCCAGGGCCAGCGGCAGGCAGGTTTCAGCCCAATGCTTCGCCCGGAAGTCGGGATGCGCATCGACAAAGGCGCCGCCGTTGATGAAGGCGGTGCGGTTGCCGCAGTCGAGATAGGATTCCGCCGGCAGATCCTCGGCGAAAATGACGTCGTGCGCGTCGAGTTCGACGTGCCAATACTCGACGCTGGCCTGCGCCACCTGAGCGACGGACCGGCCATTGATCAGGTGCGAGATCGGGATCAGCGCGCCGTCGCAGGCTACGCTGTGACCTGGCGAGAGCCACAGGTCGCGAGACGGGAGGCCGCTACCGAAGGCGCCCGCGGACACGCGCACCGGATGAACGGTGGCCGGATCCGGATGACGGGACGGGAAAACCCGGCGATGGCCGATCCAGACGATCGGGCGCAATTGGCCGGAAGAGGTGACGGCTTGATCGCCAACGCGCAGACGCTCGACGGGAACGTCGCCGCGATGGGTGCGAATTAAGGTTCCCGTCACGTAACACGGCGTCGCGGCCGTGTTGCTCGTATTGAAGCCAAGGACGTCGAGCTGCTGCAGATCGAGCGCGGTTAGGCCCTGAACCGTACTGCCGGCCGTGTAAAACTCATTGAACGGATCGTTGGCGTAACTGGCGCCGGCGGTGTCCGTTCCGCCGTTCAGATAGTCGCTTGGGTCGGACTGCGTGCCGTATTGCGCCAGCGTCGTCTGCCCTTGGTCGATCGAGAAATAGGCCTGCTGGTCGGGAGTGGCGTCGTCGACGTATATGTTTCCTGCCGACGTAAATCGGTACAAATCAAAAAGGTCAGGAGCGTCGTCGGCGCCGCTCGGGCCTCCGGGTACGCGGCCCATCGCGTGCGAAAGCTCATGCAGCGCAACGCCAACCAGCGCATCGTCCGGGATGTCCGTTGCGAAGGTGGCGGCCCCGTCGTCCCCGGGAAAAGCCGCGGGAGGCGTGAGGCCCAGCACTTTCGCCTCGGCGCCGCTCAATACAATCTTGTCATCTGCGTTGCCGGTGGTCGGCAAAGTCGTCAGCAAATTGGCCAAATTCGGGTCGCCTGGCTCATTGGCGAGAAGAGCGGTCCTGACGGTTGCATAGTCGTAGTAATACTCTGGGCTCGGACCCGCATTGGCGCCGCCGCCGGTGCCGTTGAAATTGACGTCGTAGGTTAGACTTACTGTTCCAGACGGAACTACAGCCGTATTTATCTTTATGGAATTCGCGAGAATCAGCGCCGCATTTGCGACTTCCGTCTCCTGGGCTTGGGTCTGGACGTTGGTGAGAAAATCGAGCGTGATGCTCAGTCCGCCGGCGCCAGTGACAGTCACATTGTTGGGCCCGACGCCAAACGTCGGCGAAGACACCGGATCTGCTGCGGGCGAACCCGAAGCTTCCGCGTGAAAGAAGGGAGAAACCACGACGGGTGGCGAAAATACGCTTTGCGTGCTGGAAGCCGAGCTGTCGTAGCCCGGCTGAAAAATGTCATCGTCGTTGGAATCCAACGACTTCGAACCACCATTGCTAGACGTCGGCTTGACCATTTTAGCTCCCCGGCTAAGTCAGTCACAAAAAACAAAGGTGCATAATTTTCGCGCTACTCGCGTAACATGACTGTGACCGTGCGTAAACTAAAATTAACCACACGACGAGGGGATTGAGAGGCAGTTTCTAGGACATTTGAGCTCGTGAGACGCCGCATGCGGTCTCATGATCTTGACGCATCTCCAAGAGCTTGCGGTTTGTCTTAGCGACGCTGATCGCTTTGCCGCGTGGCCCTTCGCTTCGGTTCCGCGGCAAGCGCTTGGATCGTCTCGTAGACCGTGCGCGCGGCCGGCGAGAGCGGGCGGCTGCGCGGCGAGATCAAGCTGTAGGGTTGAACGATGAAGTCGAAAGCGGTTGGCAGGATGGCGAGCGCGCCGGGCGCCACACCTGTGCAGGCGAACCGCGCTACCTCGTGCGACATCGCGGTGATCGCGTGGCCTCGCGCGACCGTCATCATCGTCAAAGTCAGCGACGTGGTCGCGAGAATGCGCCGCGGCGGGCTCAGGTTGGCGTTCTGGAACAGCGCCTCCAGCGCGCGCCGCAGCGGCGTGCCTCGCGGTTGCGTCACCCATTCGCAAGCCGCGACATCGGCGAGCGTCGCCGCACCCGCCGCGAGCAACGGGTGATCGCGGCGCACCACACAATGCGCCGCCTCGACGCCGATCGAGAGGCTGTCGAAATCGTCGGGATCGACGTCGTCGGGCACGCGCGCGAGCAGGAAATCGAGCCGGCCGGCGAGCAGATCGCGGGCCAGTACGTTGGAGCTATCGATCTTGACTTCGAGTTCGATTTCCGGGGCGACTTCGCGAACCTTCAGCACAGTTGCTGGGACGAGATCGAAAGCGGGCCCGCTGACCGCGCCGATCGCGACTGCGCCTCGCCGTCCGGCCTTGAGGTCGGCCAGCTCGCGCTCGGCTTCAGCGAGTTGCAAAAGTACGGAGCGGGCATGGCGGGCGAGAGCAGCGCCTAGCGGCGTCAGCCTCACCCCGCGCGGTAGACGCTCGGCGAGCGGCGCCTCAAACATCGCTTCGAGTTCGGCCACCATCCGCGAGGCGGCGGGCTGGGATAGGTTGAGGAATTCCGCCGCCGCGCTGACTGAGCCGGTGTCCTCCAACGCGGCGACCAGCCGGAGCTGTGGCAGTTTCAACCGGCTTTGCGGTGCGGACTTCTTATCGCGGTCGTGCATCGTCCGACCTTCTTTGTGCCTTTGTGACCCCCTTTGTGCCTTGGTGGTGAACCCTTTCACCACCAAGGCACAAAGGGTTTCACGAAGGCGCGAGGGCGCTAACCATATATCAAAACTGCATAGCTCGCGTCATTCCCCGCATTTGACTGTCATAGCAAACACTCTAGGAAGGCGCGCAACGGCGAAGAGCTTGGGCTCGGCGCCGCTCGCTGGCGCATCAGGCCCCAAGGGCCGCGTCCGCGACGGGTCTCTCGAAGGGAGGATTATGCATGGGTATCAAGGCGCTCGCGACGGCTGTCGCGATGGGCGTATTGGCGTTTGCCGCTTCGGCGAACGCTGAGGACAAAGGCTCGGTCGGCATTGCGATGCCGACGAAATCTTCGGCGCGCTGGATTGCTGACGGCGACAACATTGTAAAGACGCTGCAGGAGCGCGGCTACAAGACCGATCTGCAATACGCCGACAACGACATTCCGACCCAGCTTGCGCAGGTCGAGAACATGATCACCAAGAAGGAAAAGGTGCTGGTGATCGCCGCGATCGACGGCACCACGCTGTCGGACGCGCTGCAGAAGGCCGCCGACGCCGGCATCAAGATCATCTCGTATGATCGCCTGATCGTGGGCTCGCCGAACGTCGATTACTACGCGACCTTCGACAACTTCCAGGTCGGCGTCGAGCAGGCCACGACCATCGTGCAGGGTCTCGGCATCGACAAGGGCAAGACCGGCCCGTTCAACATCGAGCTGTTCGGCGGCTCGGCCGACGATAACAACGCCTTCTTCTTCTACAACGGCGCGATGAGCGTGTTGCAGCCGCTGATCGACAAGGGCACGCTCGTCGTCGTGTCCAAGCAGATGGGCATGGACAAAGTCGCGACGCTCCGTTGGGACGCCGCTACCGCCCAGTCGCGCATGGAGAATATCCTCTCCGCCTACTACACCAAGAAGCACGTCGACGCGGTGTTGTCGCCGTATGATGGTCTTTCGATCGGCATCCTCGCCGCTCTGAAGGGCGTCGGCTACGGCACTTCGGGCACGGCGTTCCCGATCATCTCCGGCCAGGACTCGGAAATCCCCTCGGTCAAGTCGATCCTCGCGCACGAGCAGTATTCGACGATCTTCAAGGACACCCGCGATCTCGCCAAGGTGACGGCGAACATGGTCGACGCGGTGCTGCAGGGCAAGACGCCGGAGGTCAACGACACCAAGACCTACAACAACAAGGTCAAGATCGTTCCCTCCTACCTGCTGAAGCCGCTCCCGGTGACCGCGGAGAACGTCAAGTCGGCGTTGATCGATACGGGGTATTACAAGGCTGACCAGCTTAAGTAAGCTGCGGTTGTGAGCCAGAAGGGCCCGCGCTTCGCGCGGGCCCTTTTTTATGGCCGCGCTGTAGCCGCGGTCGTTGACCGCGGTGGTCGTGAGATCGCGCGTTGCCGGGTGAGAGCCGATCTCGGGTAGACCGCGGTGGTCGTAGATCGCGGCCTTGCTGAGCGAGAGCCGATCTCGGGGAGACCGCGGTCAACGACCGCGGTTACAAAGCGCCGGCGCCTCTGGGTTTCCGGTTCATTCCAATTAATGACCTGGCCCGCAGGTTTGCGTCTGGCGCTCGCCGGCAAATTGCGGTTAGATTGAGCTGCAGGGAGGCATGAACGACGCATGGCCGCGATTTTGGAAATGCGCGACATCACCAAGACGTTTCCAGGCGTGAAAGCGCTGAGCGACGTCAATCTCGTCGTCGAGGAAGGCGAGATCCACGCGATTTGCGGCGAGAACGGCGCCGGCAAATCGACGCTGATGAAGGTGCTGTCCGGGGTGCATCCCGCCGGCTCCTATTCCGGCGACATCGTCTACAAAGGCGAGGTTCGAAAATTCGCCACCATCCGCGACAGCGAACATCTCGGCATCATCATCATCCATCAGGAGCTGGCGCTCGCGCCGCAGCTCTCGATCGCCGAAAACATCTTCCTCGGCAACGAGACCGCGACCAACGGCGTGATTGACTGGGGGCGGTGTTTCAGGCGCGCCCGCGAGCTGATGGGCAAAGTGGGTTTGCGCGAATCGCCCAACACGCTGATCACCAACATCGGCGTCGGCAAACAACAGTTGGTCGAGATCGCCAAGGCGCTCGCCAAGGACGTGAAGCTGCTCATTCTCGACGAGCCGACCGCGAGCCTGAACGAGGCCGACAGCGCGGCGCTGTTGAACCTGATGCTCGAGTTCAAGTCGCAGGGCATGACCTCGATCCTGATCTCGCACAAGCTGAACGAGATCGCGAAGGTCGCGGATAAAATCACCATCATCCGCGACGGCTCGACGGTCGAGACGCTCGATACCCACAAGGAGCCGATCAGCGAAGGCCGGATCATCAAGGGCATGGTCGGGCGCGAGATGACCGATCGCTATCCCCCGCGCAACGTGACGATCGGCGATGAGCTGTTTCGCCTGGAGGACTGGCGCGTCGAGCATCCAAACCATGCCGGGCGCGAGGTCATCAAGGGCGTAAACCTCAACGTCAAACGCGGCGAGGTCGTCGGCATCGCCGGCCTGATGGGGGCAGGGCGCACTGAGCTGGCGATGAGCGTGTTCGGCCGCGCCTACGGCCGCAACATCCGCGGCAAAGCGACCTTGGAGGGTAGCCCGGTCGATCTGAGCTCGATCGAGCGCGCGGTCGCCGCGGGCCTCGCCTATGTCACCGAGGATCGCAAGGTTCTGGGGCTCATCCTCACGGAAGAGGTGCGCACCAACATAACGCTCGCCAATCTGCAAGGCGTGTCCGAGCGCGGAATCATCAACGAGGCGCAGGAGGTTGGGGTTGCGAGCCGATATCGCCAGGCTCTGCGCATCCGCACGCCCTCGATCCATCAGCGGGCGATCAATCTCTCCGGCGGCAATCAGCAGAAGGTCGTGCTGTCGAAATGGCTGTTCACCGAGCCGAAGGTGCTGATGCTCGACGAGCCGACGCGCGGCATCGACGTCGGGGCCAAATATGAAATCTACGGGATCATCAACGAGCTGGCGGGGCAGGGCAAGGGCGTCATCGTCATCTCTTCGGAGATGCCCGAGCTGCTCGGCATCTGCGACCGCATCTATGTGATGAACGAGGGCCGCTTCGTCGACGAAATGCCGGCGAAAGAAGCCAGCCAGGAGAAGATCATGGCGTCGATCATGCGCCAATACGGGACCAAACAATGAGCGCCCCAGCCGTAGCCCCCAGCACCACTGCCACCAAGGAAATGCGGTCGGAGCTGTGGAAGGATAATCTACGCGACTATGGCCTGCTGCTGTCGCTGCTGCTGATTGTGGCCTTCTTCTATGTCCTCACCGACGATCACGCTTCGATCGCACCCGCCAACATCACCAATCTGGTGATGCAGAACTCCTACGTCGTCATCATGGCGCTAGGCATGTTGTTGGTCATCGTCGGGGGCAACATCGATCTCTCGGTCGGCTCCACCGTTGGCTTCGTCGGCGCCATCGCCGGCTCGCTGATGGTCTATGAGCATTGGCCTTATCCGCTGGTGATTGTGTTCTGCCTGATCATCGGCGGCGCTATTGGCGCTGCGCAGGGCGTGCTGGTCGCCTATTGGCGCATCCCCTCGTTCATCGTGACGCTTGGCGGCATGCTGATCTTCCGGGGTCTGACTGGCAATCTGCTGCTCGGGCAGTTCGTCGGTCCGTTCGCCCGCGGCTTTCAGAACATCGCCTCCGGCTTCCTTCCTGACCTGAATTTCGATGCAGGGCCGGATATTGGGGAGGTCAGGACCATTGCGCTGGCGATCGGCGTGATCGGATCGCTGGTCATGTTCGGGCTCTCGCTACGCTCCTGGCTGCGCGCGCGGGCGGAGAAGATGGAGGCGGAGCCGATCGCGCTGCTGATCTTCAAGAACCTCATATTCGCCGCGATCATCATCGGCGTGGCCTACAAGCTGGCGCTGTACAAGGGCCTGCCGGTCATCCTGATCATCATGTTGTTGCTTGCGCTGTTCTACGGGTTCGTAACGACGCGTACGGTGATCGGGCGGCGCATCTACGCGCTCGGCGGCAACCGGCTGGCGGCGCAGCTCTCGGGCGTGAAGACGGAGCGGCTGATCTTCCTGACTTTCGCCAATATGGGGTTGCTGGCGGGATTGGCCGGGCTGGTCGTGGCGGCGCGGCTCAATTCGTCGACGCCGAGCGCCGGCAATTCGTTCGAGCTCGACGTGATCGCGGCGTGCTTCATCGGCGGCGTGTCGGCCTCTGGCGGCGTCGGCAAGGTGATGAACGTCGTGATCGGCGCGCTGTTCATGGGCGTGATGAACAACGGCATGTCGCTCGTCGGGCTGGGGATCTTCTGGCAGCAGGTGGTCAAGGGCCTGGTGCTGCTCGCCGCCGTCGGGGTGGACGTCTACCAGAAGAACAAGGGCTGAGGTCGGAGCGTCGGCCTCCCGGCCGACGAAAGTGCGCACGACGTGGGCGTGGACGCCGACGCTCCGGGCCGCTGTCGGCAGCGATCCGGTATGGTTTCCGTTTCGTACAACGGGTGTTGAACTCGTAGCGGGAAGCCGCATCGGCAACCCCAGTGCGGAGGAAATTATGTCGGCAAATACGATTATCGGCGGCGATACGATCGTCACAGTCCCCGAGAGCACCGTCGCGGCGCTCGAAAGCCTCCATGTGCGCGTGACCGGCTATGGCTCCGCGCAATTGTCCACGGACTCAAGCGGCGACTTGCTGGCGCAGTTTCCGATCACCGGCGGTTACGCGGGGCCCTACGATACGATTCTGCACGAGGGCAGCGGTTTGAGGTTCGCCGATGCGCACGGATCCATCAGGGTCAGCGATTTTCGCATCGATACGCAAACCGATATCGTCTACGGCGACGTGCATCTGACGGAGGGCTCGACGACCATCAACGAGAGCAACGTCGATCTTTTCGCCATCGGCGCCGGGGATGCGCTGACTTTCACCTCGGACGCGATCAGCGCTGTCAACGCCGCGTTGGGATCGTCGCTGACGACCGCTGTAGCGGTAGGGACGGCCGCGCCCGCCCCAATTCTGAACCCGCTGCCGGCCTATATTGAGGAATCCAGCGTCATACGCGGCCTGTTCCACGACTACGGCTACACCGGCGGCGAGGAGCCGATCATCGGCGGGCGCACGGTCGTGAGTTTGACTTCATTGTCCACGTTGCAGTCGCTGGGAGTATCTGTCTCCGGACTTGGCTCGGCGATCGTCAGAACCCACATCGCCAACCCGGTCGCCATCTTCGGCATCAACGGCGGCACGGAGACGTCGGGCGGCGACGTGATCTTGCACCAGGGCAGCGGGCTCGAACTCAAAGACAGCGCCGGGACGGTCGACATCAAGAATCTCGTGGTCGACACGATCCATAGCGTCGTCGACGCGAGCGTTTCCCTCGACGGGAAGTTCGCGCACGACATCGCCGTGTTCAACATCGGTTCGGGCGGGGCTCTGTCGCTGACATCAGGGGCGGCGTCGGCGCTGGATGCGACGCTTAATCTGGGCAGCGCGCTGAGCAGCTCGACCGTGATCGGAAACGCAGCGCCGCATCCGGTTGCGTTGACGACCCTCGAGGCCGGTCTCTTCGGCTCGTTTTCGTAAGGTGGCGCCTTCAGACGGAGGGTCGGCGTCCACGCCGACCTTCTTGGGCGCCGCTCGGCTGGCTTACGTATCAACCCCACGTCGGCCTGGAGGCCGACGCTCCGCGGGCGCCTGATCGTCACTTCGCTCGGCGTGACGACAGGCAGCATGCCCTAATACCCGAACTGCTCCCTGAGAATCCGCTCATCCAGCGAATGCCCGGGATCGTGCAGCAGCACCAGCGTCGTGTCGTGGTCCGTGGCGATCTCGACGCGCTGCACGCGGCGGATTTCGAAATGGTCGGCCGTCGCCGCTACCGGCCGCTTGTCGGCTTCCAGAATCTCGATCGCCACCTTCGCCTGATTGGGCAGCAGCGCGCCGCGCCAGCGGCGGGGGCGGAACGCCGAGATCGGCATTAGCGTCATCAACGGCGCTTCGAGCGGCACGATCGGGCCGTTGACCGAGAGATTGTAGGCCGTCGATCCCGCCGGCGTCGAAACCAGCACACCGTCCGCGCTCAGCTCCGCGAGCCGCACCGCCCCGTCGATGCTGATCGCCATTTTCGCCGCTTGCGAAGTCTGCCGCAGCAGCGACACTTCGTTGATCGCCCGCGCGTAGGTGCGCTGGCCTTTTGTGTCGACCGCCTCCATCGCCAGCGGATGCAGGATCGAGGGCCGCGCGGCGGCGAGGCGGTCGGGCAGGTCGCGCTCGGCATATTCGTTCATCAGGAAGCCGACGGAGCCGAAATTCATGCCGTAGATCGGCTTCGGCCGGTCCATCATGCGGTGCATCGTCTGCAACATCAGCCCGTCGCCGCCGAGGGCGACGATGACGTCGGCCTCCTCGGGCGGGACGTCGCCGTATTTCGCGGCCAGCCGCGCGCGGGCCTTCCGCGCCTCCTCCCCGTCGCTGCAGAGAAAGCTGATCGTGAACGTGTTCGCCGAAACGCGCGCGTCCATGTCTACACTCCCCGCGTGGCGTCAATCTACGGGAAGGCAGACTTTTCGTAAACCTCATGCATGCGGCGCGATGCGTCTGCGGCGCAATTCGAGCCCCATCACCAGAACGCCGCTGGTCAACACCACCGCCGCGCCCAACAGCGTACGGGCGTGCGGCCAGTCGCCGAACACGACATAGCCCCAGAAGATCGCATAGCCGAGCATGGAATATTCTAGCGGCGCCATCAGCGAGGCCTCGGCCCGGCGCGCGCCCTCGAACCAGAGAAACTGACCGAGCCCGCCGACGAGGCCGAGACCGCAGAGCGCGAGAAACTGGCTGCCGCTCGGCCAGACCCCGATCACCGGGAGCAAGCCGCCGCAGGCCGCCAAAAATCCGATCGACCCCGCGAGCATGATGGCGGGCGTCGAAATCCCTTTGGCGAGCGAGCGCGCGAGGATCGTCGTCAGCGCCCAGGCGAAGGCCGCGGTCAACGCAAGGCCGACGGGAGCGAGCGGCGCTCCGCCGCCGGGAGCCGCCGCGACCAGCACGCCGGAGAAACCTAGCGCCGTCGCCAGCCAGCGGCCGAGCCCGACGCGCTCCTTCAGCAGCGGCGCCGAAAGGGCAACCACGAACAACGGCGCCACGAAATAATAGGTGACCAGCTCCGCCAATTGCAGCGTGCGCGAGGCGCGGTAGTAGCAGAGCCACGCGATCAGGATCAGCGCGGAGCGCAGCACTACCGATCTCAGATTGGCGGGCTGGCGCAGGGCGAGATAGTCGGCGCGGGTCAGGAACGCCAAGGACAGCGCGACAATTACCACCGAACGGCCGAACAGAACCTCCGGCACAGGCAACGACACCACCAGCGATTTGACGATGGCGTCCTGCAGGCTGAAGGCCGCCCATGAGCCCAGGCACAGAATCGCGCCGATGAGCGGATGCGAAGGTCGCTGAACGGCAACCGCCGTTTCAGACATGCTCGTCTTCGATATGCACCCGGATCAGCTCGCGAAAATCCTTCTCAGCCGTGAAGCCGAGTGCGGTCGCGCGCGCGGCGTCGAACTGCTGCGGCCAGCCCGCGACGATGCGCTTGATTGTCTCGTCAGGCTCGCGGCGGATCAACGCAACCGCCTTATCCCCCGCCTCTTGGCGCAAGGCCTCAATCTGCTCGGCGACGGTGACGGAAACGCCGGGCATCGTGAGCGCGCGCCGCGCGCCGAGTTTGCTGAGGTCCATCGTGGCGGCATGGGTCAGGAAGCCGATGGCGGCGCGCGGCGAGGCGTGGTGATGGCGCACGCTGTCGTCGACGGGCAGCACCGCGGTCTTCCCGGCCAGCGGCTCACGGATGATGTTGGAGAAGAACCCCGACGCCGCCTTGTTGGGCGTGCCCGGCCGCACGCAGATCGTCGGCAGGCGGATCGCGATCCCGTCGAAAAACCCGCGCCGGGTGTAGTCTGAGAGCAGCAGCTCGCAGATCGCCTTCTGCGTCCCGTAGCTGGTCAGCGGCGTCGTGAAGAATTCGTCGCCGATCTTCTCCGGGAACGGCGCGCCGAACACGGCGACCGACGAGGTGAACACCAGCCGCGGCTTGTACGCGCCGTTGCTGGCCGCGCTCTCGCGACGAAGCGCATCGAAGATCATCCGCGTCCCGTCGAGATTGATCGCGTAGCCCTTGTCGAAATCCGCCTCCGCTTCGCCGGAGACGACGGAGGCGAGCAGGAAGATCACGTCCGGCCGGCCGGCGGCCAGTTTGCCCGGAATATAGATCGAGGAGATGTCGCAGGCGTCGGTCGTGATCGGGAAGGGCGCGGGCGGAGGGGTTGGCGTGACGACGTCCACCGCCATCATCTCCGTGATCGTGCGCCCGCCCATGGCGCGATCGCGCACCAGCCGCTCGACGAGCTTGCGGCCGATCATGCCAGCCGCGCCTACGACGAGAATTTTCATGCCGCCCTCCCGGAGCCCCGCGTTGTCCGCGCCGACGCTGTAGCTCGCGAGCTCGCCGCGGCGCTACCCCGCCGCCCTGCACGCCTCGGTCAAAAAAATTCGATGGCGGAACCTCGGAAACGCATGGAGCGTTGCCGGATCGCCACAAGCCTGAGGAATGTAAAGGGAGTGTAAAGCAACGTGATCCTATGCGCCGTCTTTTGGACGTATTCCGCCGCGATATGCGCCGCCGGGGAAACCAAGACGAGGAAGGCTGGATTGAAGTTGGCTCAACGAGGAACAGTAATGAAATCTGTGATTTTGGGACTTATCGGTGGATTGACTTTCGGGTCGGTTGCGTCTGCTGATGAATACGGAATAGCCACTTATTATTTCCATCCAAGATTTCCGACGAGCATGATTGCCGCGCATAAATCGCTGCCGATGGGGTCGCGGGTGCGCGTTCACGATCTCGACAACGGCCGCAGCGTCGATGTGACGATCGTCGATCGGGGGCCGTTCGCGGGCCCGAGCCGGATCATCGATCTTTCGACCGTCGCTGCGAACGCGCTGGGCATCCGCTCGGTGGGCATCGCCCACGTCCGCGTGCAGCGGCTTTAAGAACCGCCGGCCTGTAGCCGCGGTCGCTGACCGCGGCGGCGCCGTGATCGATCGCCTGCTGGATAGGGACGATCTCACGCCGACCGCGGTCGACGACCCATAGGCGCTAATCTAGGGCAAATGTCCTAAAATATTCAATAACTTGTCAGCATGTCATCCCCGCAAAAGCGGGGATCCAGGGGCCACACGACGTGCGCTTCAACGTGTTGGCCACACGAGGTGCGGTTAGCCCCTGGATCCCCGCTTTCGCGGGGATGACATCAAACCTTTGAAATAAATCGGCAATCTATAATTTAGCGCCTATGGGGCGCGGCTACAGGGTGGCTTTAAAATGACAGGCGGCGGATCGACGTGATCTCGCCGCCGCCGCTGGCGACGATGCGCTCGCGCGCCGTCGCCAGCGGCTCCGAGACGACCGCCATGTGATAGCCGTTGGCGTGCAGCAGGGTCTCCGGATCGCGCATGATCCCGACGTGGCCCTTCCAGAAGACGAGATCGCCGCGCTGTCGCGGGGCGCCATCGGCCAAGGCGACGCCGAGCTTTTCCAGCATATCGCTGTCCCGTGGCGCATCGACGCCGGCAGCCCGAAGCGCGGCCTGGGTCAGGCCAGAGCAGTCTATGCCCTCCGACGTGCGTCCGCCCCAGAGGTAGGGCGCGTTGAGGAAAAGCTCCGCGGCGGCGACGAAATCAGGCTCTACGCTTTCGACCGGGGCTAAGTGACGCGCCCAGTAGGCGTGGCCGTCCCCATCTACGAGAAATTCACCGGACGACCGTTCGATGACGACGTGCGCGCCGAATGAGAGCGCGAGCATGTGCGGCAGCTTGATGCTGAGGCCAGGGTAGACGTGGGTTCTGAGCGCCGCCACGCGGTGTGTCGGCGTCGCTGGCGCGCCGAGCGCATGATTCGCGAGATAGCCGACATAGCCGTCGCGGGCGAGCTGGACCCAGGACCAGCCCTCGTGGTCTTCGTAGACCGTGACCGCCTCGCCATGGAGGGCCTCGGTGTCCCAGGGCGCTGACGGGTCGGGGTGACGATGCAGCGGCGCGCTGGCGGCGACGATCCGGCCGGCTCGCCCCTCGACGAAGCGCTCCGCCTGGACTTGGCCGATAAGGCTGGAGGCGGCGAGGTCGGGGCGGGCAGGGGTGAGTCGAGGGTCGAGGATGGGCATGGTGCTCTTTGTGTAGCCTTTGTGTTCTTTGTGTTAAAATTTTTCACCACAAAGAACACAAAGGAGGCACAAAGGACACAACGAACGCCAGAGACCTCCCCATGAACGCTCCCGTCCGTGAACTCGTCGAAAACGTCAGCGTCCCCTTTGAGCACGCCCGCGCAATGCCGCGTAGCGCCTACACGAGCGAGGAATTTCTGCGGGCTGAGTTGGAGCGCGTCTTCTCGCGCGATTGGGTCAGCGTCGGCCGTGCGAGCGCGTTGAAAGAGCCCGGCGATTACATCGCCTTCGAACTCGCCGGCCAGCCCATCGTCGCGCTCCGCAACTCGGACGGGCGCTTACGGGCGATGTCCAACGTCTGCCGCCACCGCATGTCGACGCTGCTGGAGGGCCAAGGCCACGCCCGGGCGATCGTCTGCCCCTATCACGGCTGGACCTACAATCTCGACGGCTCCCTGCGCGCCGCGCCGGCGATGGGACGCAACGCCGGCTTCTGCAAGGACGATTACCGGCTCCCCGCTGTGCGCTGCGAGGAATGGCTCGGCTGGATCATGGCGACGCTGAACCCGGATGCGGCGCCGGTCGCCGAGCAACTGGCCGAAGTCGAAGCGCTGATCGACGATTTCGACATGGGCGCCTACGTTGAGACCTTCCGCGAGACATGGCGCTGGGACACCAACTGGAAGGTGCTCGCCGAGAATTTCATGGAGAGCTACCATCTGCCGGTCTGCCACGCCGGCACGATCGGCGGCTTGTCGCGGCTCGACGACATGGTTTGCCCGCCGGGCGGGCGCATGTTCAACTATCACACCATCCTCAAGGACAACTCGCTGAAGATCGCGCTCGCCCACCCGTCCAACACGCGGCTGAAGGGCGATCGGCGGCGGACGACATTCCTGCTGTCGGTTTATCCGAGCCTGCTGATCACGCTAACGCCGGGCTATTTCTGGTATTTGTCGCTGCATCCGCACGGGGTCGGGCAGGTCGACATCGTCTACGGCGGCGGCATGTCGCCGGATTTCGCCTATGCGCCGGAGGCGCAGGAGCATTTCGCGCAGGTCAAGCGGCTGCTCGACAAAGTGAATGTCGAGGATCGCGGTTGTACGGAGAGGGTTTATCGCGGGCTGCTTTCAGAACTCGCCGAGCCCGGCCACTTGAGCCATCTGGAGCGGCCGAATTTTGATTTCGCGCAATATTTGGCGGAGCGGACAGGCGGGTTTCAGCGAAGCGCGGTTTAGGAGCGTCGGCGTCCACGCCGACGTGGCCGCAGCCTCGTCGGCGTGGACGCCGACGCTCCAATCAGGACGCCATCGTTTTGCGAGCGGCGTGAGCGAGGAAGCCGGAGCGCGTGAAGCCATTCGAAGCGGCGTAGGCGTCAATGTGCTGCAGCACATCCTCAGGCAAGGTGATGTTGACCCGCACCGCCCGCCGAGGCGCGTCCGGCGCTGGAACCAGGATCGCGACGCCGTCACGGTTTTCGGCATCAGACATGATCGACTCTAAGCGTGGATGGCGCAGGAACCGGCTCGCCATCGGCGACGAGGCCTTCGAGATGGAACGCGAGCGCTTCGGCAGCCATGTCACGCGCCTCGTCCAATGAGGCGCCGGCCGTCACGCATCCGGGGAGGTCGGGAAACGAAACCCCGAAGTCACTGTCGGCGTCCTTATGGATGAGCGCGATGTATTGGGGCATGTTCATCTAAACCGTAGGCCGGACTGCTTTTCGATAGCTCGCAATGTTCCCAGGGGCAGGTCTCGCTTGGGATGCGGGACGGTCACTCGCCCTTCGATCGCCGGATGCCGGAACTGCACATGGCTACCCTTCTGTGCAACCTTTCGCCAGCCGGCGGCTCGAAGCGCCTTGATGACGTCATCACTTCGCATTGTGTATTTATACACATCCGCGACGTCTGGCAACGGCCTTCATCGCCAAACAAAAAGGGCCAGACATCGGTCTGACCCTCTTTCGCATTTCGTCCGTCCGCCGAGGCGGCCGCGCTTAGACCGCTTTGAGCTTGTCCGCGGACGCTTTGCCCGAGCGCTTGTCAGTGACCAGTTCGAAGCTGATCTTCTGACCTTCGCGAAGGTCGGTCAACCCAGCGCGTTCGACGGCGCTGACATGAACGAAGGCGTCTTTGCCGCCGTCATCGGGTTGAATGAAGCCGAACCCTTTTTGCGGGTTGTACCATTTGACAGTGCCGATAGGCATTAGGGCCTCTGGGTAGAGATCAAGTTTAGACGATCCCTCATCGGAACCGCCGTCGAGTTCGAGTTTAGGAGGAGAAGCGCCGCCGCGTATGCTCGAGGAGCTGCGTCGCCGATGGTCCGGCCGAAATTCGAGACCTGCAATTACGGACTTTAGCGACGAACTGCAAGGCCCCGCCGCCGCAAGCCGCGCAACAAGCGGCCAATCTATCGCAACAGAAATGGTTTACATTGCATTTATGAGAGCGAATCTGGTCTCTCGCGAGCGGTTTAGACCAGCATCGCCGCGCCACGATCCAGATATGTATCGAGAAATTGTTCGATGCGCGGATGCCGCGGCTTGCCGAAAACCTGCTGCGGGCCGCCCGCCAGCAGCACGCGGCCGTGATCGAGGAACGCGATCATCTCGCCGACGGTGGCCGCAAAGCCGATTTCGTGGGTGACGATCACCATCGTCATGCCCTCCGCGGCGAGATCGCGCATCACGTTGAGCACTTCGCCGGTCAACTCGGGGTCAAGCGAGGCGGTCGCCTCGTCGAACAGCATGATTTTTGGCTCCAGCGCCAGCGCGCGGGCAATCGCGACACGCTGCTGCTGGCCGCCTGAGAGCTGCGAGGGATAATATCCCGCCCGCGCTTCGAGCCCGATGCGGCGCAGCTGCGCCATCGCACGCTCCTCGGCCTCCTTGCGCGGAAGCCGCCGCACCCGCTTCAGCGCCTCGCTGACATTGCCGAGCGCTGTCATATGCGGCCACAGGTTGAACTGCTGGAACACCATGCCGATCTCGGCCCGCACGGCGCGCACTTTCGTTGCAGGCATACGCGAGCGCCGGCCGTTCGCGTCTTCAGTGAAGCCGAGCGGATCGCCGAACACTTCGATGACGCCAGAGTCAGCTTCCTCAAGAAACGCCAGACAGCGAAGCAGCGTGCTTTTGCCTGAACCCGAAGGCCCGATGATGCAGGTCGCAGCGCCGGCAGGGATTTCGAGATCGATCCCGTGCAGCACCTGCGTCTGCCCGAAGGATTTGCTCACGTGTTTGATTGAGATGGCGCTGGTCATGCGCTGAACCTGAAACGGGCGAGCCTGTGTTCCGCGATACGGCCTAGCGCGGCGCCGATTTCGACCAGGCCCCAATAGCCGAGCGCCAGCAGAAACAGCGCTTCCACGAAGGCGTAGAATTCCGTGCCAATCGAACTGACGGTCAGCGTCAGCTCGGGGACGGTGATGACCGACAGCACCGCCGTATCTTTCAAAAGACTGATCGCGGTGTTGAGCGCCGCGGGAAGCACGAGCACCGCCATTTCCGGCAACAGGATGCGGCCGATGATTTGGCCGCGCGAGAAGCCGACGCATTCGGCGGCCTCGACGTGGCCGCGCGGCACCGCCTCGAAGCCGGCGCGAAACACTTCGCTGAAATAGGCGCCGCCGTAGACGGAGAGCGCCAAAAGCCCTGCGGGCAGCGCGTCGAGCGAGATCCCCGCATAGGGGCCGCCGAAATAGAGCAGAAACAATTGCACCAGAAACGGCGTGCCGCGAAACAGCTCGACATAGCCGAAAAGCACGGCGTCGAGCGGGCGCGGCCCGAAGCGGCGCGCGACCGCGACTGCAAAGCCGATCGCCGTCGCGCCGATCAGGCTTGCGATCCAGACGCCGATCGTTACGCCGAGCGCGGAGAGGATGTCGGGCAGTTTGCTGAGGATCAGCTCGTAGTCGAATCTCACCGCCGCCCCCATGACAGCCGGCGTTCAGTCAAACGTCCGAGCGATGATACAACTCGGTTGATCAGGAAATAGAGCAGCCCGGCGCATGAGTAGAGTTGGATCGGCTTGTAGAGCGAGGTGTCGAGATCCTGCGCCATCCGCGTCAGTTCGACGACGCCGACAACCGAGACCAGCGACGAGGCTTTGAGGATGAGGATCGCTTCGTTGACCACCGCCGGCAGGGTGAGGCGGAGGGCAATCGGCGCGCGGATGCGAACCAATTGTTGCCAAGCGGTGAGGCCCAGCATTTCCGCGGATTCCAGCAGGCCGCGCGGGACGCTGGCGAATCCGCCGCGCAGGTTCTCGGCCTGATAGGCGCTGGTGCAGAGCGCAAGGCCGGAGATCGCGGCGACGACGCTCGGCGTGTTGATGCCGATCGCGGGCAGCAGGTTGTAGATCAGCAGCAATTGCACGAGCAACGGCACGCCGCGAAAGAAGCTGACATAGACGCGGGCGGGCCAGGAGAGCAGGCTCACCGAAGATGCGCGCGCGGCGGCGACGACAAGGCCGAGGCTGATCCCGATGACAATCGAGATCGCGCTGATGAACACGGTGTAGAGCGCGGCCTTTACCAACAGGCCGAAAAGCAGGGGGGTCATGGTGGGAAAGCGCTTGCCTGGAGCAAACTTCAATCAATCGTCATTGCGAGCGAAGCGAAGCAATCCAGCGCTGGGGCCGGGCGAACTGGCGCAAAACAAAGCGGCGCCGACGCCGCAACCACCTGGTCTGTTTGCAACCCAGGTATCGCGGAGAGACTGGATTGCTTCGCTTCGCTCGCAATGACGGGCGGGGGATGCGCGCTATGGGATAGCGCGCTCCGCTGCTATCAAATATTCGGCTCGGGCACCGAGTCCGGCGTGTCGAACGAAGTGCCGAACCATTTCTTCTGCAAGGTCGCCATGCGGCCGTCGTTCTTGATCTTCAGCAGCGCCGCGTCGACGGCGTCGTCGAGGCTCTTGAATTCAGGGTCCTTGCGGTAGATGAAGCCGAAATAGGTTTTGGTGCCGAACGTCGGCAGCACGACCTCAAACGTCTCGGGCTTTTGTTTGGCGACGAAGGCGATGTTGGGCAGCGAGTTGCCGACCGCCACGACGCGGCCCGCCGCGAGATCCGCATAGGCTTCGTTGAAGCCGACATATTCCTTGATCTTGACGCCCCCCGGCAACTTGTCGCCATAGGCCTTGGTTTGCGCCAGCTGTGACGTCGCCTTGGCCTCGCCGATGGTCTTGCCAGCGATGTCCTCGGGTTTCGTGACGGAAGCGTCCCCCTTGCGCTTGAGAAGCGCGACGGTGGCCTCCGCGATCGGCGGCGTGAAGCGATAGTGCTCCATGCGCGCCTTGGTGATGGTGGCGGGCCCCGCGACCATATCGAATTTGCCCGCCTCCAAGGCCGGCAGCACGCCGTCCCAAGGCAGCGTCACCCACTCGATCTTGACGCCGAGCTCCTTGCCGACTTCGTCGAACAGATCGACGTTGAGGCCGACATGCTGGCCGGCGTCGATGAAGTCGAACGGCGCGAATTCGGTCTCGGTGCCGACCTTCAGCACGCCCGCCGCTTTCACCTTGGAAAGCGCGTCATCGGCGAAGGCCGCGCCGCTCAACGAAAACGCCAGCCCGACGCCGAGCGCCCACTTGCAAAAACTACGCTTATCCATGGCTTACCCTCCTCCGAGATCGGCTTTAGTCGATTTGAAGGCGGCCCTCGTGTCAAGCGCGGGAGATCGGCGTCAGCGCCAATCTTTTGCGCAAGGCGCCGCGAAAACAGGGCGGGCGCCTGTGTCATCCCCGCGAACGCGGGGATCCAGGGGCTACACGACGCGCGGCCGAGCCTCGGCGGCCACGACATGCTGCGGGCCCTGGATCCCCGCTTTCGCGGGGATGACAGTCTTTCAATGTTGTCGCAGCTGCACCAACCAGTGGGCGCTACTCGTCGAGGTATTTCTCGGTCACCGCGCCATCGAGCCGTCGGCGACGGGCGCGCTCCACGACTTCGGGGTCCATCAAACGCGCGTTGACGCCCATGCGGTCAACCAAAGGATCGACCGCGGACCAGTGAGAAACGCAGCCGCAAGTCCGACAGCGATGGAAACGGATGGCGCGGTCATCCCACATGTAGGTATCCGTGGAGTCGGGCGCGTTGATGCGGACTTGAGTTGGTGAGTAATAGGCCCACAGCGTCGCATAGCGTCTGCAAATCGAGCAGTTGCAATCCGTGACTTCTGTCGGGGGCTGCGCGATCTCCAGTTCAACCGCGCCGCAGTGACAAGATGCTCGCACCATGCGCTTTCCCCGGATGTTGCAGGCGAGTGATGGACCATGCCGCTGCGCTGTTTTCAAGGCGGCCGCCTCTGTGGGATTGCCGATTTATTTCAAAGGTTTGATGTCATCCCCGCGAAAGCGGGGATCCAGGGGCTACCGCACCTCGTGTAGCCAACACGTTGAAGCGCACGTCGTGCGGCCCCTGGATCCCCGCTTTCGCGGGGATGACATGCTGGCAAGTTATTGAATATTTTAGGACATTTGCCCTACATTAGCGCCAATGGGTCGCTGACCGCGGGGGCTGCCGCTTGCAAGCAACTTCCAGAACGAGGCGCTTGGGGCAAACAACGCGGTCAACGACCGCGTCTACAAGTCCTGCCGCGGCTTCACCGATTGGCGACAAAACTCGACGATCGCCGCCAGCGTCGCTTCGCGGCGCTCGAACTGCGGCGCGTGCCCGCAGCCGGGGAGAAGCAGCGTTTCAACACGCGCGCGGGCGCGGCGGGTTATTTCGTCGATCTGTTTCATCGTGCCGTAGGGATCATTGACGCCCTGAATGGCCAGCGTCGGCGTGAACCAGCGATCGATGGAGTCAGCAATGCTCCAGCGTTTGAATTCGGGGTCTAGCCACGCTCTGTTCCAGCCCCAGAAGGCCGCATCCACGTCGGCATGATATTTGGAAAGCTTCTCTCTGAGATCGCCTTCGACAAAGGCGCGCTCGGCCTTGGCGATCGCCAGCAGGCCCTCAGGCTCAGCGAAGAAATGCGGCGCGATCAGCACCTGACCCGCCAGACGCTGGTCCGCGCAAGCGCCTGCGTAAATCGCCGCGATCGAGGCGCCGTCGCTGTGGCCGATCAGCACGCCGCGCCGAAAACCGATCGTGTCGAGCATGCGCGGCAGCACGTCGCAGGCCTCGCGCGTCATGTAGTCGAGCGGCCGGGGGAGGGGGACCGTGTCGGAGCGGCCGTAGCCCGCGCGAGAATAGGCGAACACGCCGAGGCCCGTCTCGGCGGCGAGTTTTTCGGGAAAATCCCGCCACAGCGCGAGGCAGCCGAGGCCTTCGTGCAGGAGAACAAGGGTCGGCGCCGCATCGGGCGCCGGCCCGTGGCAGCCGGCTTCGAGCCTTACGCCGGCGATTTCGAGAAAGCGCGGTTCGGCGGGTGTCCAGGCGAAGGCGGTCATCTCGTACGGGGAATGGGTTTTGGCGATCAGCCTGACGTAACGAACCCGAAAAAGCATGTGCCGCGCGACCACGCAACCGGGCGGAGCATCGTCTGACTTGACGTTTGCAGAATACTCTGTTTAACAGAGTTATCTGCAAAGGGGGGTTGCTATGTTACTCCGGAGCCTCATTCAGCCCCTCTTCTACGCGCTGGCCTTTTCAGGCGGGGCGATGCTCGTCCTCAGCGCGATGCTCGCCGCCGCCGCTCAAAAATCCGCCGCCGCTCGCCTCGATCCACCAGGGCGCCTTGCAGATCGACGAGACCGGCGCGCCCGACCTCAGCCGCTTCCAGGCGCGCGACGGAACCTGGCTCGCCTACAGGCTCTACCCCGCCGCGGACGGCGCCAAGGACAAGGTCGCGATCGTGACCCACGGCTCCTCCGCCTCGTCCAACGAAATGAACGCGGCTTCCAAGGCGCTCGCCGCGGCCGGCGTAACCGCGGTCGCTATAGACGCGCGAGGGCACGGCGCTTCGGCCGGCCGCGGCGACATCGGCTATATCGGGCAGATGGAGGACGATCTCGCCGACCTGCTCGATCATCTCCACGCGGACTATCCCAACGCACGTTTCCAGTTGATTGGTCATTCGCTCGGCGGCGGTTTCGTGGCGCGGATCGCGGGGACGCCGGTCGGGGGCAGGTTCGAGCGCTTCGTGCTGCTGGCTCCGTTCCTCGGCGTGGACGCCCCAAGCAGCGGCGTCGGCAACCAACGCTGGGCCTCGGCCGATACGCTGCGCATTATCGCGCTCGTTATCTTGCGAAAGATCGGCGTCACGTTCGGCCAGTCGCTGCCGGTGATCGCTTATGCGACGGACCCGGTAGCCGCGAAAGTGGTCACATCGCGCTATTCGTTCCGGCTGCTCGCCGACTATGGTCCGGACTTTGAATGGGCAAAAACGCAGGCGACGATCCGCGCCGCCGCGCCTAAGATGAAAGTGATCGGCGGCGCCGAGGATGAGCTGATGAACGCGTCGGCCTACGAAACTGAGTTGAAGCCGCTCGGGGCCGAGGTGAAGCTGCTGCCGGGCGTCGATCACATGGGCGTCGTCTACCAACCAGCCGCGCTGGCGGCGCTCGTCGAAACCGTCAAGGCGCCTTGATCATGTCGAAGGCCAAGCTCATCGGCGCCTTGCGCGTATTGCTCGCCGAATTTGGGCCGCTTGTCGCCTTCTGGGGCCTGACACTCACCTTCGGCGTCAAAGTGGCCATCGCGGGGGCGCTCGCCGTCATCCTGGTTGACGGCGCCTGGCGGCTGTGGCGAGGCCGACCGTTCACCCGCGTTTATCTGATCGTCAGCACGCTGACGCTCGGCTTCGGCGCCGTCGACCTCTATGTCGCCACGCCTTTCCTGCTCGTCTACGAGGCGCCGATCACCAACCTGCTGACCGGCGTCGCCTTTGTCATCGGGGCTTTCGGTGAAAAGCCGATGCTTCAAGAACTCGCCGAGCAGCGTCCGGCGCCGTCATTCCCGCCACACCGGAAGTGCAGCGCTTCTTCCGCCTGTTCACGCTGATCTGGGCCGCATATTTCTTCTTGAAAGCGATCGCTTATCTGTGGATCGCCGCGACCTTGCCGCTGACCCAAGCGCTCGCCTTGCGCTCACTCGCGGGTTCGATAAGCCTCGTCGCGATGATCGCACTGAGCACGACGCAGGGGCGCAGGTTGTTCTTCCTGTTCCGCTGGCTTGGTTGGCTCGGACCGCGTTCAGAGACCGCAGGGGTTTGATGGCATGGCGTTGAGCCGGGAACAGGCGGGCGAGGAGCTCGCGGCGATCGACGACGTCGTTAGCCAAGTCAAACAATCGCGCATCTATCGGATCTCCGGCGAGATCGCGATGATGTGGGGCGTGATGCAGTTCGTGCAGTACGGAGTCTATGCGCTCGCGCCGAACCATTTTCGCTGGAGCTGGCTCGTCGCCGACGGAATCGGAATCGTACTGACCGCGCTGATGTTGCGGCGGGCGGGGTTTGCTCGCTCAGCCGGCCCGGGTCGCGCGCTGGCCGCGTTCGCGGTGTTTTACGGATTTGGATTTGTCTGGACAGGCCTGATCGGACAATTTGGGCCGCGCGAAATGTCGGTATTTTGGCATACGCTGTTTTTGTTTGGCTATTCGCTTGCGGGTCTTTGGTTCGGCGCTGGCTTTCTCGCGATCGGGCTCGGCCTCACCGCAGCGATCGTCGCGGTCTATTATTTCGCCGGCGCGGCTTTCTGGCTTGCGATCGCGGTCGTCTCCGGCGCCGGCTATATTCTCTGCGGTTATTGGATGCGGCGAGCCTGATGCGCGCGCCCGATGAAATCATTCACCAACCGATTCGATTGCGCATCATGGCCGCGCTCACCGCGCCCGGATGCGACGCCGAGGGTCTGGAATTCGCGCGGCTGAAGAAGCTGACGGGCGCCACCGACGGCAATCTCGGCGCCCACATCGATCATCTCGCGCGTGCGGGATATGTCGAAGCGACCAAGGCGTTTGTCGCGCGACGTCCGCGAACGACAGTCAAGACGACGACGATTGGTCGCGCGGCCTTTGAGCGGCATGTCGCATTCTTGAAGGAAATTATCGCGGGGGATTGAGAGCGTTATTTCGTCATTGCGAGGAGCGAAGCGACGCGGCAATCCATGCGGCGGCAGGCGCCCTATCCGGTGAACGACGATCTCACGACGATGGATTGCTTCGCTTCGCTCGCAATGACGGAAGAGCGCCGAATCAGTGGCGATATTGTTGGATGCGCGTCGTGCGCAGGCCGGCGAGCCCGTACTGGTCGATCGAGACCTGCCAGCTCAAGAACTCGTCGACCGTGAGCGTGTAACGCGCGCAGGCCTCCTCGAGCGACAGCAAGCCGCCGCGTACCGCCGCCACCACCTCCGCTTTGCGCCGTATGACCCATCGTTTGGTCGATGGCGGCGGTAAATCGGCTATGGTCAGCGGGCTTCCATCAGGACCGATGACGTATTTGACTCTCGGCCGCAGCGCATCACTCATCGAACTCTCACGCGAACGCAACCCTACAATGCTGAAATTACAGGCCGCGGCTTAAAATTTGGCTAAGCCGAAACGTTAGTTTCGCAGCGGCCCTTTGGCGCCGTGGTGGATTGCGCGAGTGGCGCCGCGTTCGGTTTTGCTCTATTTGCCCTTGCGCGCCGGCGCGTGGCCACCCAGATCGGCGCACGTAGAGTCCGGTCGAGAATGCCCATGTCCATCGCCGCGCTAGAGCTGGCGCCAACAAATTCGCTAGGAGTGGCCAAAGCGCCACAGGACACGCGCGTCGTCGTCGCGATGTCAGGCGGCGTCGATTCCAGCGTCGTCGCGGCGATGCTGGCGCGCGAGGGATATGATGTCGTCGGCCTGACGATGCAGCTCTACGATCATGGCGCCGCCGTGCATCGCAAGGGAGCTTGCTGCGCCGGCCAGGACATTCACGACGCGCGCGATGTCGCCGCCCGGCTCGGCGTGCCGCACTATGTGCTCGATTACGAGGCGCGGTTTCGCGAGAAGGTCATCGAGCCGTTTGCGCGCGCCTATGTCGCTGGCGAGACGCCGATCCCGTGCGTCGCCTGCAATCAGCACATGAAGTTCGTCGACCTCTTCCAGGCCGCCGACGATCTCGGCGCGGATCTCTTGGCGACGGGGCACTACGTCGCCAGTCGCGAGGAGGGCGGCGAGCCGGCGCTTTATCGCGCGGCCGATGCCGAGCGGGATCAGAGCTATTTCCTGTTCGCCACCACCCGGGAGCAGCTTCGTCGGCTGCGCTTCCCGCTCGGCGGCATGCCGAAGCCGGCGGTCCGGGCGCTCGCGCGCGAACTTGGCCTGGAGGTCGCCGACAAGGCCGACAGCCAGGATATCTGCTTCGTCCCGACCGGCCATTATAGCGCGATGATCGAACGGCTGATGCCAGATGCGGCGGCGCCGGGCGATATCGTGCATGTGGACGGACGGGTGCTCGGCCGCCACAGCGGCATCCTGCACTACACGATCGGCCAGCGCCGCGGGCTCGGCGTTGCGGCCGGCGAGCCGCTCTATGTAACGGCGCTCGACGCGGCGCGGGCGCGCGTCGTTGTCGGGCCACGCGAGGCGCTGGCGACGCCGTTCGTGCAGCTGCGCGAGTTCAACTGGATTGGGCCGGGTCGGCTCGACGACATCCCGCACAAGGGGCTGAAGGTGGGCGCACGCGTGCGCTCAACTCGGCCGCCCGCGCCGGCGCGGCTGTTTGCGGATGGTCATGTTGGGTTCGACGAACCGGAGAGCGGCGTCTCGCCCGGGCAGGCCTGCGTGCTCTACGACAGCACGGACGCGCGCGCGCGCGTGCTGGGTGGCGGCTTCATCACCGCGCGGGTCTGAAGGGGAGGGCGGCGATGGCCGCGTTCGACGAAGAGGCGGTGTTCGGCAAGCCGAAGCCCAAGGCGACGCATACTTTGGGCGAGAACCTCGATCAGCTTTCCGCGCCGGAGCTTGCCGAACGCATCGCGCTTTGCCGCGAGGAGATCGTGCGGCTGGAGGGGGCGATGGCCGCGCGCGAGGCGACCAAGCAGGCGGCGAGCGCGTTTTTCAAGAGTTGAGGCGCCGGATGTAGCTGCGGTCGTCGACCCATAGGCGCTAATCTAGGGCAAATGTCCTAGAATATTCAATAACTTGTCAGCATTTCATCCCCGCGAAAGCGGGGATCCCTAAAGGATGCACACATCTGGCGTTTGCGCATGAGGCACGACGGCCGCGGACTCCCTCTCCCCGCGTGTCGCACGACGTGGCGCGCCACATCAACCAAGCAGCGGGGAGAGGGTTGGGGTGAGGGGCGGGCCGCTTGGACGCACGTCACCCGCCAGCGGGCGCCGCGTCACGCTAGAAGACTTAAGGCAAACGTTCGCTTGTTTTCGTGCAATCAAAATATATCTGAGCTAGGCGTCGTGCGCGGGAAGCACAGGTCCAAGTGGCTCGCCCCTCACCCCAAACCCTCTCCCCGCTCTTTGGTTTATGCGGCGCGCTCCGTCGTGAGACACGCGGGGAGAGGGGGTCCCCGGCCTTTGTTCTCGCGTGCGGCCGCAAGATGTGTGCATCCCCTAGGTCGTCGACCCATATGCGCTAATCTAGTACAAATTTCCTAAAATATTCAATAACTTGTCAGCATATTATCCCCGCTTTCGCGGGGATGACATCAAACCTTTGAAATAAATCGGCAATCTAAAGCTAGCGCCTATGGGTCGTCGACCGCGGTCCCGACGAGATCGCCCCTATCCGGCAAAGATCCGATCTCGGCGCGGCCGCGGTCAACGACCGCGGCTACAGATCGCGGCCGCGCTGCTTCATTTTGAAACAATATCCGCGCGGTTTACTCTTTATTAACGGTTCCCATTTATGTTTAACTTACCGGCCGGATTTCGTGATGTTCACGCTTCCGTTCCCGGCCTCCCTAGCTCCCCTTAAGCCGCCGACGAGGCGGCTCTTTTTTCGTTGGCTTTCCCGCCCTTTCGAATTAACCTTAACGATAAGCAAACGACCATCCATCCTGATCTGGCGTTATGCTTGCGGGTGACGGGCTCCAGGGGCGCGCGATCCCGATTGAGTACAAGATTTCGCGTGTCTCGAGACGGCTCGAGGAGTTTGCGGATGGGTTTGCGTGGCGGCGTGTCAAGTGGTGGCGACACGAAGGACGAGGCGATTTCCTTCGCATCGCGTCACAACAATTCCGAGGCGTTTCGCACTCTGTTTCGGGAGGGCATGACGCTGGTCGAGGAGGCCGCCGCCTATCTCGATGGCCCTGGCCGAACCCAGTCGAAGGCGCTCCGCCGTCCCGCCGCGCTCGCCTACGCCACCGAAAGCATGCGCTTGACGACGCGGCTGATGCAGATCGCCTCCTGGTTGCTGCTGCGCCGCGCGGTCAACGAAGGGGAGTTGACGCCCGTCCAGGCGCTCTCCGAGCGCCACCGCGTCCGGCTGACGCGTCAGGAGCTCGCCTGCGAGGAAGCGCTGCTGTCGGAACTGCCGCGGGAATTCGTCGAGCTCAGCGAGCGTTCGCTGCGGCTGCAGGCGCGGGTAATGCACCTCGATCGCTCGCTGAGCGATGGACGCATGGCGGCGCGCCCGGTGGTCGGCAATCCGTTCGCGGCTGACCTCGCCCGGCTCGAAGCGGCGTTCGGCGGCGCTTGAGGCCACACAGCCGGCGCCCCGATTTGGCCGCAAGGCGAATTTACGGGCGCTGAGACCATGGCCAACGCTCGACTTTATCTTTTCACCCCGCCGCTCACCGCGTCCGCGCTCGACGCGTTCGCGCCGCGTTTGGCCGCAGCGCTGGCCGGCGGCGATGTCGCGAGCGTTCTCGCGCGCGCCGCGAAAGGCGCTGACCTGAAGCCCATAGTGTCCCGCCTTCGCGAGATCGTCGCCGCGGGCGACACGGCGCTACTCATCGAAGGCGACCCCCGGCTCGCCGCGCGCCTCGACGCCGACGGTGTGCACGTAGAGGGCCCGGAAGCCGTGGCCGAGGGCCTCGCAAGTCTGAAGGGCGAGCGAATCGTCGGGGCGGGCGGGTTGCTGCTCCGCGACGACGCCATGACCGCCGCAGAGGCTGGCGCAGACTATGTGATGTTCGGCGAACCCGGGCCGGACGGCGAGGCGCCGCCCTTGTCGGAGACGGTGGAGCGGGTGAGCTGGTGGGCGGAGATATTCGAGGCGCCTTGCGTGGCTTACGCAGCACAGCTTGAGGATGTCGCTCCCCTCGCTGCCGCGGGCGCGGACTTCGTGGCGCTCGGCGGCGCGGTTTGGGACGCGGCGGACCCTGCGGCGGCGGTCGCGTCGGCAATGCAGCAGGCGCGGGGGGCGACGGCATGAGGGCGCTTGTTGCACTTGCGCTGGTGGCGGCGTCTGCGCCCGCACTCGCCTTCGACACGAACTCGCCGATGTTCGAGACGCCGACGACGCGCCAGATTTTCCCCGACGCGCCGCTGAAGCCGAAACCAGGCGACCCGCCCGGCGATATCGCCTTCGGCGACTACCAGCGCGGCTATTACCTCAGCGCGCTGCGCGAGGCCGAGAAGCGTCTCGGCGAGGATCCCAAAGACGCGGCCGCGATGACGCTGATTGGCGAGATCTACCACGACGGCCTGGCGCTGAAGCGCGACGATGAAGAGGCGGTGCGCTGGTGGCGGCTCGCCGCCAATCTCGGAGATCCCGAAGCCGCCTACGAATACGGCGTCGCGCTGCTTTCCGGCGCGGGGGTGGCGGCAGACAAAGTCGCGGCGGCGGCGGAATTCGCACTGGCGGCGCCGTCGGGACACAACGGCGCGCTTTACAATCTGGGCGTCCTGGCGCTGCAGGGCGTGTTCGGCGGCAAACGCGATGAGAAACTCGCCGCCGATTATTTCCGCCGGGCCGCCGAAGCGGGCGACGGCAATTCCGCTTACAGCTACGGCATTCTGTTGCGCGAGGGCAAAGGCGTGCCGCTTGACACCGAGGCGGCCGCGAAATGGCTGAAAGCGGCTTCCGACGAGGGTATTGCCGCGGGTCAGGTCGAATACGCGATCATGCTGTTCAATGGCGTCGGCGTCGCCAAGGACGAGGCGGAGGCGGCGCGTATTTTTAGGCTGGCCGCCGCCCGCCGCAACCCGATCGCGCAAAATCGGCTGGCGCATCTCTATCTGAGCGGCCGTGGCGTGCCGAAGGACATCGTGCGCGCGATGTTGTGGAACGGTTTCGCCAAGGCCGCGGGCTTGAAGGACGACAAGCTCGACGCGGCGATCGGCAGCTTGACGAAGGAGCAAAGCGACGAGGTCAACAAGCTGGCGCGGCAGGAGGCGGAGTTTTAGCGGGCGGCGCCGAGGCGGGGACAGCGGGTCGAGGAAATGTCATGATCCCCGAGGGATCGTCCGAAGCAGTATCAGGCATGAGCACCGAGATCGAACGCAGGCTGACCAACATCTTCTCGGCCGACGTCTTCGGCTACAGCCGTTTGATGGGGCTGGATGAGGCGGGGACGCTGGCGCTGCTCAACGACTACAAGACCATCATGAACCAGCTCATCGTCCAGCGCCGCGGGCGGGTGGTCAGCACCGCCGGCGATGGTGTTCTCGCCGAGTTCCCGAGTTCGATCATGGCGGTGCAGACGGCGGTGGATATTCAGCGCCAGCTTGCGGAGCGCAATCAGAAGCTGGAGCCCGAACGGCAGATGTGGTTTCGCATCGGGATCAATCTTGGCGACGTGATCGTCGAGCGTGACGATATATTTGGCGATGACGTCAATATCGCCGCGCGGCTTCAATCCATGGCGGAGCCCGGCGGGATTTTGATTTCGGGCACGGTATTCGACCAAGTGAAGAACCGGCTCAGCTTGAGCTTCAATTTCCTCGGGCCGCAGCGGCTGAAGAATATCGACGCCGAGGTGCCGGTCTATAGCGCAACCCTATCCGGCGCCCCTGCGCCGCCTGTCGACATTGCCGTTGGCCAGGCCGCTGCGCCGCAAAAGGCGCAGGGGCGGCATGCGCTGACGGTGAGCGCGATCCGGACGGCCACGTTCGTGGCGTTCTTCGCCGCAATCAACCTGTTCTCATGGAGTGGCCACATCTGGTTTCAGTGGCCTTCTCTGGGTGTGATCGTGATTTTCATCATTCGCGCGACCCGCTTTTACCAACAGGACGCAGGCAACGAGTCTTCTAAACACTGAGGGCGAGGCACTGTCGGCGCGATTTGGGACGGGCGGGCTTTGCGTTCAAAACGCTTCGGCTGTTTAGATGCATGTACACGAAACGTCGGAAGCCCGCCGAGGAAGCGAGACGAAAGCTTTGGCCGTTCGCAAGCCGATACTGCATCGTGGCGAGGTGAAGTCCGTCGAGCGTTTTCACGGGGATTGGGAAGGGCGCCAGCGCGCGGGCCAAAGCTGTGCGACGGGGGGATCGAATGTCTGGCGCGCTTTGAGGTACGGGGTCCTTGCCGGTGAGGTCGCCAACCTCCGGCGACGCCGCACAGCCGCGGAATTCGCGTCATGACTGCGCAGGCCATAGCCAGCGACGGCGTGGCCGCCCCGGGAACGCCAGCGCGCCGCTTCGGCCGCGCGCCGCTCTCGGTCAAGCTCGCCATCGCGTTCCTCGGCCTCGTCGCCTTCGTGTTGATCGTCAACGGCGCGATCGACACTTGGCTGACTTACAACCAGGCCAAACGCGCTGCGCTCGAAGTCGAAGAGGAGAAAGCCCGCGGGGCGGCTGAGCGCGTCGGGGCTTTTCTCAGTGAAATCCAGACTGAACTCGGTTGGACAGCCGGAGTCGAATGGGGATATGCCAAGCTCGAACAGCAACGCTACGACTTCATCCGCCTGCTGCGCCAGGCGCCGGCGATCACGGCGCTTTCCTATATCGACGGACACGGCAAGGAGCAGATCGCGGTCTCGCGGCTCGAACCCGATTCGATAGGCGGAGGAAAGGATTTCTCGGCTGATCCGCGCTTCGTGCGCGCTGTTGCCGACAAGATCTGGTTCGGCCCGGTCGAATTTCGCCGCGGCTCCGAACCCTACATGACGATTGCGCTGGCGCACGTGGGCAAGACGCCCGGCGTCACGGTCGCCGACGTCAATCTGAAACTCGTCTGGGACGTCGTCAGCGCCATACATGTCGGCGAGAAGGGTTTTGCCTATGTCGTCGACGACCGCGGGCGGCTGATCGCCCATCCCGATCTCAGCCTCGTGTTGCGCGACAGCGATCTCTCGCATCTGCCGCAAGTCGCCATGGCGCTCGCAAAGCAGCGTTCCGACGAAACCTCCGCGTCGCCGGTCGGCTCGGCGGAAACCGCGATTTCGCTCGATGGCGCCTCAGTGCTCACCGCCTATGCGATCGCGCCGAAGACGCACTGGGCGGTGTTCGTCGAGCAACCGCTCGCGGAAGCGCTAGCGACCGCGTACCGTTCGCTGGTGCGCTCGCTCGCGCTGCTCGGCCTCGGTCTGGCGCTGGCGGCGGTCAGCGGCGTCGCGCTGGCGCGGCGCATGGCGGCGCCGATCCGGCTCTTGCAACAAGGCGCGGAGAAACTTCGCGCCGGCGATCTCTCGCAGCGGCTCGACATCCGGACTGGCGACGAGATCGAGGCGCTCGCCGGCAGTTTCAACCGCATGGCCGGCAGCCTGCAGGAGAGTTACGAGACGCTGGAGGCCAAGGTCGATGCGCGCACGCGCGACCTTGAGGAATCGCTCGAGCGCCAGACCGCAACCTCGACGATACTCGAGGTGATCGCGAGTTCGCCCGCCGACGCTGGGCCGGTGTTCGAAGCGATCGCTACGAGCGCCAACGCCGTGATGCGCGGCCATTCGACGACGGTGTTCCGCATCATCGAGGATCGCGCGCACCTGATGGCGTTCACGCCGACGTCGCCTGAAGCCGACGCTGCGCTACGCGCGAGCTTCCCTGTCCCGCTCGCCGAGTTTTCGCCTTTCGTCTTCGTCAACCATGGCCAGTCGTATCAAGTGGCGGACACCGAAGCCGACAACGATCCTCGCATTCACGACATCGGGCGGGCGCGCGGCTTTCGCAGCATGATCTTCACGCCGCTCGTCCACCAGGGCCGCTCGATCGGCGTCATCGCCGTCACGCGCGGGACGGCGGGCGTGTTTGCTCCGGCCGATGTCGCGCAGTTGCGCGCCTTTGCGGACCAGGCTGTCATAGCGATCGAGAACGCGCGGCTGTTCAACGAGACGCAGGAGGCGCTGGAGCGGCAGACGGCGACGGCGGAAATTCTCAAGGTCATCGCGAGTTCGCCGTCGACACGCAGCCCGTGTTCGAGGCGATCGTGGCGAGCGCCAAGCGATTGTTGGGCGCCCGCGCGGGCCTTCTGACACGGTTCATCGGCGACAACACCCATCTGGCGGCGTTCACACCGGTGAACCCTGAACATGACGCGGCCTTTGTCGCGGCGTTCCCGCGACCCGCCGACGACCCCATAGCCCAGGCGCTCAGGCCGGGCGCATGGTGTTGGTCGACGACACCGAGTCCGACGACGATTGGGGGTGGCGCGACGGCGCGAAAGATCGGCATCCGCAGCGGCGTCAACGTGCCGCTCATCAGTCAGGGGACGACGATCGGCGGGCTCACCGTCAACAGTCCGAGCCGGGCGCTTTCGATCCTGACGACGTCGAACTGCTTCGCACCTTCGCCGATCAGGCGGTGATCGCGATCGAAAACGTGCGGCTGTTGAACGACACGAAGGAAGCGCTGGAGCGGCAGACGGCGACGGCGGATGTCTTGAAGATCATCAGCAGGTCGATCGAAGACGCCGCGCCGGTATTTGAGACGATCCTCGAGTCCTGCCAAAATCTCTTCGACCCCTACGGCGCCGCCATATATCTGGTCGATGGCGATAGCGCGAAAGGCGTGGCGAGGCTGGGTTTCGAGGGCCAAGGCCATTGGGGCGTCGACACAACGCCGCTTGCGGGAAGCTCGACCGGCTGGCGATCGCCGAGCGCCGCGCCGTCCATCTCCGCGATCTGGCCGAAAAACCTGACATTCCCGAGCGTGTAAAGAGCGCCTTGACGGAGATGGGCGGCATGACGGTGCTCTATGCGCCGATGCTGTCGGGCGAACGCGGCGTCGGCTCGTTCGTCGTCACGCGGCGGCCGAAGAAGCCGTTCAGTGAAGCCGAGATCGATTTCATACAGACTTTCGCCGATCAGGCCGTCATCGCCATCGAAAACGCGCGATTGTTCGCCGAGGTGCAGGCCAAGACCCGCGATCTCGAAGAATCGCTCTCCCAACAGACCGCCACAGCCGATGTGCTGAAGGTCATTTCCCGTTCCGCGTTCGATCTCGACGCCATCTTCCAGACACTCGTTGCCAGCGCTGTCGAGCTCTGCAAGGCCTCGTCGGGAACCGTTTGCGTTCGCGACGGCGATGTCTTTCGCTACCGCGGCATGGCTGGACCCGAAGCAAGCGCCGATCTCCAGCGTTTTCTCGCCGAACATCCGCTCGTCTCGCCGACGCGCCATACTATGGCGGGGCGTACGATCTTGTCAGGACAAGCCGAGGAGATCAGCGACGTTCTGCTGGAAGAGGAATATGCGGTGCCGTTTGCCTCGCTCTCCAGTCCGGCGCGCGCTCTGCTCGGCGTGCCTTTGCTGGGCAAGGCGGAAGTGCAGGGCGCCATCGTCGTGTCACGCTCCGAACCCGGAGCCTTTCCCGCGCGCCACGTCGAAATTCTCCGCACCTTCGCCGATCAGGCGGTGATCGCAATTGAAAATGCTCGGTTGTTTGAGGAGGTGCAGGCCAAGACCCGAGACCTGGAGGAATCGCTGGCCCAGCAAACGGCGACCGCCGACGTGCTGAAGGTCATCAGCCGCTCCGCCTTCGATCTGCAGAAGGTGTTGGACACGCTGGTCGGCTCCGCGCGCGATCTCTGCGCCGCCGATTCCGTGGCGCTGCTGATGTATGAGGGCAAAACGCTGAAATATGCGGCCGGCGCCGGCATGCCGTCGCGAATGGCCGAGCGGGCGGACGGCGATACGACCACGCCGGATACGGATTCGCTCGCGCAGCATGTCGTCGAAGGCCGCCGCCTGGTCCATGTCTCCGACTTCCGCGAACATCCGGAATTCAAGGACTCGCGGGCTGTAACCGTGGGCGGCTTCCGCGCTGGCCTCGGCGTGCCGATGCTGCGCGACGGCGAGGTGCTCGGCTTCTTTGGACTGATGCGCTTCGCCGTCAAAGCCTTCAGCGCGCGTGAAATCGCGCTGGCGCAAACCTTTGTCGATCAGGCGCAGATCGCCATTGAGAATGCGCGGTTGTTTCAGGAGGTGCAGGCGCGCACGCGCGCGCTGGAGGACGCGCTCGCCAAACAAACCGCCACGGCGGAAATCCTGCGCGTCATCAGCGGATCGCCGACCGACGCCAACCCGGTATTTGCAAGCATAGTGGTCGCGGCGGCGCGGCTGTTGCCTTGTGATCTCGCCTTCATCATGCTCGTCGAAGAAAAGACCTGGTGGAACGTCGCAGCCGCGACGGCCGAAGGTCTGAGCCCCGTAACGCTGACGGACAGATATCCCGTCGATCCCAATCTTAACTTCCCGTCGCGCGCCATAGTCGGCAAGACCACTGCCTATTTGCCGGATTGGTCGGAGATCGAGCTGCCGGAACACCAAGTCCGAGTGCGCGCCCTGAACGGTATCAACGCTTCAATCCATCTGCCCTTCCTGCGCGAGGGCGAATGCGTGGGGCTGTTGACCTTGTTGAGCCAAAGCGCGCACCCGTTCGGCGTCGCGGAGATCGCGCAAGCTGAATCCTTCCGCGATCAGGCGCTGATTGCGATCGAAAATTCACGCCTGTTCAACGAGACTCAGGAAGCGCTGAGGCAGCAGATCGCCACCGCCTCGGAGCTTGAGAAGTCGCTCGCGGATTTGCGCAAGACGCAGGACCGTCTCGTGCAGTCGGAGAAACTCGCCTCGCTCGGGCAGCTTACCGCCGGCATCGCCCACGAGATCAAGAACCCGCTCAACTTCGTCAACAATTTTGCCTCGCTGTCGCGAGAGTTGCTGGAGGAGATGAAGGAGACACTCGCGCCGTCGTCCCTGGAGAGCAAGACGCGCGACGACGTCGACGAACTGATGGGGATGCTGGACTCCAACCTCGAAAAGGTCGCCCATCACGGCAGGCGCGCCGATTCGATCGTCAAGAACATGCTGCTTCATTCGCGCGAGGGATCGGGCGAGCGGGCGCGCGTCGACGTCAACGCGATGGTGGAGGAGGCGCTCAATCTCGGTTATCACGGCGCGCGCGCCGAGAAGCCCGGCTTCAACGTCACGATTGAAAAACGCTTCGACCCTGAGGCGGGAGAGGCAGATCTTTATTTGCAGGAAATGACGCGGGTGTTGCTGAACCTCGTCTCCAACGGTTTCTACGCTACCGCCAAGCGAAAACAGGAGGCAGGCGCCGACTATCAGCCCACGCTGATGGCCTCGACACGTTCGCTCGGCGAGCGCGTCGAGATCCGCGTGCGCGACAACGGCGGCGGCATCCCCGCGGAGGTGCGTGCGAAAATGTTCAATCCGTTTTTTACAACCAAGCCCGCCGGCGAGGGCACGGGGCTAGGGCTGAGCCTCAGCCACGACATTGTCGTCAAACAACACGCGGGTACGATTGACGTGGAAACCGAGCCCGGCGATTTCACCGAATTCATCATCACGCTCCCCCGCCAGAACGCCAAAGGTTGAAGCCGCCCCCTGGGACCGCGGGCGTTCCGCCCATATGCTCTAACTTAGGGCGAAGAGATTGCGTAGATGATTGGAGAACCGCTGGCGCCGTGAACTCCCTCCCCCCTTGTGGGGGAGGGCTGGGGTGGGGGGAGCCGCAAGAGCCGCCCTTTTCTGGAGAAGAACCTCCAAGCCGGACCGCCCCCTCCCTAACCTAACCTCCCCCACAAGGGGGAGGGGACTGCAGGCCGTCCATCACACCAAAGCCGCCGCCGTCAGCCCCGTCCCAACGAGCGCGCGGTCCCAGGCGCGGCGCTACATCGAGCTTGCGCAGCGAGCCAGAATGTCCAGATAACCCGCCGCTCCCAGGCCGAGCGCCCAATGAACAGCCCGTCGATATGCGGAAAGGCGATCAGTTCCGCGCAATTGTCAGGATTGACGCTGCCGCCATAGAGGCAGGGCGGGCGCGTCGGCCGAGCGTCGACGCGGCCACATCGAGGATGCGGGCCTGGCGCTGCATCGGCATAGTCCGGGCTCGCGGGAACACCCTTCTCGCCGATCGCCCAGACCGGCTCATAGGCCAGCAAAATAGGCGCGGACCTTTGCTCGGGCGTGAGCTTGCCAAGCGCGCCGCAGAACCTCGCGCGCCAGAACCTCGTCGGCGCGGCCACTTTCGCGATCCGCCAAGCGTCTCGCCAACGCAGATCAGCGGGATCAAGCCGTGCCGCACCGCGGCCTCGACCTTGAGGCCGACAGTCTCGTCGGTCTCGCCGAAATGCTCGCGCCGCTCGGAATGGCCGAGTTCGACCAGATCCATGCAGCAGTCGACTCAGCATCGGAGGCGAGATTTCGCCGGTCCATGCGCCGCGATCGGCCCAGTGCATGTTCTGCGCGCCGACCTTCACCGAAGTCCGCGCAAGGATTTCTTGACTTCGCGGATGCAGGTGAACGGCGGGATGACGAAGCGTTGGATGCGTGGATCGCGCGTGGGTTCGGCGGCGGCGAGCGCCTCGCGCGAAGGCCGCGCCTCCGGCAGCGTCTTGTTCATCTTCCAACTGGTGCCGATCCAGGCCCTGGGCGCGTCGATCATTGCGGTCGCTACGCTCCCGACCGTCGCAGCCATTCCGCCGTCAGCGTCGCGATGATCAGCGCGGCCGAGGCGGCGCCCGGATCGATATGGCCGAGGCTTCGTTCGCCCAGCCGCGCCGACCGGCCCTTGGCCGCGATCATGGCTTTCGTCGCCTCGGCGCCCGCCTGCGCCGCATATCGCCTCGCGGCTTCGCCCGGCGAACGGCTTTGGGCGAGCGCCTCCTCGCCGCGCGCGCCGCGCGGGCGCCCAGGCGTCGAGCATGGTCTTGTCGCCCTCGGCCGCCTGTCCGCGCGCGATGATCCCCTCGGCCATCGCGGCGATCAGCGTTTGGCGTCTCGTCGAATGGCGTCTCCGAACCGCGCGCCTGCCACTTTGGCCGCGCGCATCAAGCGCCGTGGCGTAGAGCGGGCCGGAGGAGGCGCCGACGGCGTTGAGCAGCGCCTTCGCCGCCGCGTTAACGACATCCGCCAGCGATGCGCTCGCGAGTCGAGCGCCGCTGCTGCCTTGGCGGCGGCGGCGAAACCGTCGCCATCGCGATCCCGTGGTCGCCGTCGCCGATCAGCGCCGTCGAGCCGGCAGAGTTCGTCGCGCTTCTCTGCGAGCATCGCCGCGACGCGCCGCCAGCGACTCGGCGTGAAATCCGGCGGCGGTGATCTCGCGCTCATCGCGCGGCGACCTGAGAACATCGCGCAATCGCAGGGGTGGTCGATCAGCGACTGCAATTCGTCGTCGAGATGCATCAGCGTGATCGAGGCGCCCGCCATTTCCAGCGACGTGCAATAGGGGCCGACCAGCGAGGAGTGCAGCGTCAGGCCGGCTTCCGCGATGCGCTGCGCGACGCGGCGGTGCAGGATGTAAAGCTCCATCAGCGGCGTCGCGCCGAGCGAGTTGACCAGCACAGCGACGCGGTCGCCGCGCGATGGCCTGCATTTCCCTGAAGATCGCGTCCATGATCTCGTCGACGACCGCGTCGGCCGGGCGTGAGCGTCTCGCGCCGCATCCCGGGCTCGCCATGGATGCCCATGCCGATTTCCATCTCGCCGGGCGCGATCTCGAAATTGTGCGCGGCGCGTCTCCGGCAGCGAGCAGGGCGCCGAGCGCGACGCCAAGCGTGTAGGTGCGGGCATTGGCATGGCGGGCGATCCGTTCGACCTCGTCGAGCGGCAGCATGCGGTCGGCGGCGGCGCCGGCGGCCTTGAAGATGAAGACATTGCCGGCGACGCCGCGCCGCTTCTCGCGCTCTGATCGGGCGGCGCGGACGCGATGTCGTCGGTCGTCAGCACCGTGCGCGCCTCGATGCCTTCCAGCGCGAGCAAGCTCGCTCGCCATGTCGAAGTTCATCACGTCGCCGGCATAGTTGCCGTACATGAACAGCACGCCGGCGCCGCCGTTCGCGGCGAGCGCGGCGTCGACCGCGGGTTGCGGCGGCGGCGAGGCAAACACGTTTCCGATCGCCGCCGCGTCGGCGAGGCCCTTGCCGACGAAGCCGAGAAAGGTCGGCTCGTGGCCCGAGCCGCCGCCGATCACCAACGCGACCTTGCCGGGCCGCGGGCCGTGGCGCGCAACAATCGCGCGCGGCGCATGGTCGGGCCGGAACAGCTTGTCGCCGTGTGCGGCGAGCACCCCTTCGAGCATCTCGTCGACCGCGGCCGCGCCGTCGTTGATGAGCTTCTGCGTCGGTGTTTCGCTCATGGACTTCGCCCTTGAGGTCTGCCGCGCCGGTCTCGATGATACGGCCGCCAGAACGCCACCGACTCGGCGATCGGCGGGGATCACCTGCCGGTCGTCGGGCTCGCGCTCCTTGAACGAGAGTTCGAGGCAGATCTCGTTGTCCATCGCCGCCGCCCTCGCGGAACGCCGCCAGCAGCGCCTTCGGCTGGATGCGGCCTTTCGCGTTGAATTCGGCGGTGAACGGCCGATGGCCGCCCTTGTCCATCAGCGATTGCTTGATGTGGATGATCGGCGAGACGTCGGGGATCGCGCGCGCCCAGGCGTAGGGATCGTAGTCGTCGGGATTGGCGCTGGTGACATCGCCGTGGTCGATATCGGCCATCATCCACATCGGGATGGCGAAGGCCGCGGCGGACAAGCGCTGCTGCAAGGCCAGGCAGGCGGCGATCGTCTCGCCGAATTCGCGCGCAATCGACATCGGCTCCCAGAACACGAAGGAAAGGCCGGCCTTCTTCGCGTGTTCCGCCACCTCCGCCCAGCCGTCGATGGCGATCTGGATCAGCGCTTCGCGGCGGCGCGGGTCGTCGAAATCGCGATAGGTGAAAATCGCGAACTGCGTGCCGATCGAGGCGCCGCCGAGTTCGCCGATCACGTCGGCGAAGGTCTTGAACCAGTCGACGTAGTAGCGGCGCACCTCCTTCTCGGGATGGCCGAAGTGGTTGAGGCGCCCGGAGGGGCCGGTCATGCCGGAGGTGACGCGAACGCCGGTTCGACGCAGCGCGGCGCCCATGCGTTGGGTCAGCGCGCTCAGAGTTGGCGCTGGCCAGGACGGGTTGAGAAACTCGTGCGTGAGTTGGAGATCGCGGATGCGTATCTGGTCCGCGACGGTTTCGATGAGATCCTCCGGCTCGGCCAACCGATTGACGAACGGATTGGTGTTCAGCGAAAGCGTGAAGGGCATTGTTGGTCGCTATCGAGTTGGAGCGTCGGCGTCCACGCCGACGTCGTGCGCCGCGTCGTCGGCGTGGACGCCGACGCTCCGAAGGACGTCTCCGAGTTTCCGACAGCAACCTCATCGCACTCCCTAGAACTGAAATCGTGGTAGCAGAAAGTCGGGCGGCGCATGAAGCGCCTCACAGCGCGCGAGCACTTCCGTCCTCGCTTTCGGCCGCGTGCACGCCGGTCCGCGTCAGCGCCGTGGCGAGGCCGGCGCGGCGGCCGCCGACAATGTCGTGCGCGGGACTGTCGCCGATACAGACGATGCGCGCACGCTCGACGCCCGAAAGCTTTTGCAGCGCTTCGCGATAGATCGCGGGGTAGGGCTTGCCGAACCATTCGACCGGGCCGCCCATCTCCTCATATTGGCGGGCGACGCGGCCGGCGGCGAAGGCGAGGCCGTCGCCGGTCAGCATCGTCACGTCGGGATTGGAGCAGAAGAGCGGGGTACGCGCTTGCGCCGCGGGGCGAAGCAGCTCGCGGTAGTCTTCGAGCGAATAGGCCCAGGGCCGGCATCCCGCGATCAGCAGCGCGTCGGCCTCCGCGGGATCGGAGACCGGCGTCAGATCGAGGCCTGCGAGCGGCGCCGAGGTGTCGTCGGTTGTGTGGATCCAGACCCGCGCGCCCGGTCTCAGGCCGTTGCCGATGCGACGGCTGATTTCGGCAAAGGCGGTTTCGCCGGAGGATTGCACGCCGAGGTAGTTTTCGCGCGCGAAACCGAATCTCGTCAGACGCGCTTCGTTGTCGGCGCCGCGCTTGCCTGAATTTGAGAGCAACACAATGCGCGCTCCCCGCTGCGCGAGCTTTTCGAGCGCGGCGGGCGCGAACGGGTAGGCGCCCCTGGAGTCCATCAACACGCCGAACTGGTCGATGAGGAAGCCGCGATAGCGCTCCGCCAGTGCGGCGAGACCCTCGAGCCGCTGCGTCATGCGCCCGCCCTCGCCAACAGCGCCGCGCCATAGGCCGCCTCGTCGTCGACCGCGGCCACCAGGGGAACGCCGAGTTTTTCGCGCGCGGATCGAGGTCCAGGCGGCGTTGCCAGCGCCGCCGCCGACGCTGCGCACCGACTTCAAGGTCGGAGCGCCGAGCTCGGCGAGGCGCCGATAGCCGAGCGCCTCGATAGCGGCGACGCCTTCAAACAGGCCTTGCAGGAATCGCGCGGGATCTTCCGGACGCGGCGCGACGCGCGGCGGCAACGCGGGATCGGCAATCGGGAAGCGCTCGCCGGGGCGGGGCAGCGGATAATAGTCGAGGCCGGTCGGAATCGCCGGGTTCAAGCGCGAGGAAAGATCGGCGATCTCGGCGGCGCTGAAATGGGCGAGCAGCGCGCCGCCGCCGGTGTTGGAGGCGCCGCCCGCAAGCCAGCGCCCGAGCAGCCGATGGCTGTAGACGCCATATTCCGGGGCGAAGACGGGACGGTCGGACATCAGCTTGAGCGTCAGCGTCGTGCCGAGCGCGGTGACGCCTTCGCCGGGCGCGCTGGCGCCTGTGGCTAGGAACGAAGCGCAGCCGTCTGTCGTGCCGGCGACGACAAGCGCATCCGGCGAAAAGCCAAAACGCGCTGCGGCCTCCTGCGTCACGCGGCCGATCGCCTCGCCCGGCGCTTTCACCTCCGGCAGCAGCGCGAGATCGAAACCGATCGCGGCGATCCAATCCGGCCAGCGCCGGTCGACCGGATCGTAGCCGGTCTTCAGCGCATTGTTTTCGTCGGTGACGATGCGGCCGCAGAACCGCGCCGCGATCCAGTCGGCCTGATGCGCGATGCGCGTCGGGCGACCGCGCGCGCAGGTCCGCCGCCTTGGCGAGCCCGCTGGTCGCGCCATGCGCGGCGCTGGTCGCGGGCGCAAGATGGGCGATGGCTTCGAGCGTTCCACGATCAGTGGCTGCGTCGTTGTACATCAGCGCGTCGCCGATCGGCGCGCCCTTCGCATCGAGCGCCAGCATCGTGCCCGAAGTGCCATCGACCGAAAGCGCTGCGATGCGACCGCGATCGACGCTCGCCAAAGCCGCGTCGATCGCCGCCTCCGCCGCGGCGAGCCAAACAGAGGGGCTTCGCGGATTCTCGCCGAAGTCCGCGAGCGCCGCCTTTGCCGGTCGAGAGGCTTTGCCCTTGCGCGTCGATCACGACAGCGCGCGCGCCGGAGGTGCCGAGATCGAGGCCTAGGAACAGCCGGTCATCGCGCATTGAGCGCCCGCCGGTATTTCTCCGCGTCCCAGTCAATCAACTCGCGAACTTCGTCGCCGGTGAGATAGCGGGGTAGGGCGTCCTCGGCGACGCGCGCAAGCACGTCGCCGAGGCATCGCGCCATGGCGCGCGCGCCGGTGGAGGCTTCGTCGCGCAGCAGCGCTCCAGCGCCAGGCGCAAGCAGAAAGGGGGGTAGCGCGAGTGTGCGCTCGGCGAAGCGGTCGACAAGGCGAGCGGCGTCGTCGTCGGGTCCAAGCGCAGTCGCGCCATCGCCACAGAACACGACATGATCAGGATAGAGCGAGCCTCCCGTCGCCAGCGTCAGCAGACGCGGCGACAACGCCACGTCATGCAGAGGGTGGCCGATCGGCGCCGGCGTGTAGCCCGCGCCAGCGAGCGCCGCTAGTCGGCTGAAATCCGGCGCGCCGGCCTGAAGCGGGGGCGCGCGCAGCGCCGCCGCGACCGCATCGACGAGCTGCGCCGCCGCCTCGACGCGTGTCGCCAGCGACGATGAGGCCGTGATTGCCGAGCACGACAACATCGGTATCCGCCGTGCGCGCGGCGCGAACTTTGGCGGCGAGGCGGGCGCCGGGTTTCACATAGTCGACGAACGCCCAGTGGAAACCGCCGAGCTTTTCGGCGAGCCTTTCGCGCGCGTCTTTGGCGAGCGCGATCGCGATCGTGTTCACACAATGCACGTGCAGAACGACCCGCTGCGGGAAAACCGCGTGCAGGCACGTCTCGATCGAGGGCTTCAGCCCGTCGCGCGCGAGCGCGAACTGGGCGGGTTGGTCGGCGAGCGGATCGTCGCGCTCGACGGCGTCGCGCAGCGGCGGCAGATCGACGGCAACAAATATGTCGCGAGCTTCGGCGTCGGCGAGCAGCGTGCCGGACGCCTTGATCCACATCACGTCGCCCGCTTTCACCGAAGTGTTGCCGCCCGGGCCCTGCACCAGCAGCGGGTCGGCGCCAAAGCGGGCGGAGACGGCGCGAAGCGCTGCAAGATCGGCGGGAGGCGTCATGGTCGCGACCACCGCCCTCTGTAGCCGCGGTCGCTGACCGCGGCCGCCGCGCAGGCGCCGGAGCTAGAGAGGGTGGTTGTCGCCGAGGGCCCGCGGTCAACGACCGCGGCTACAGAGGCGTCTCGCTTGCTCATCGCGCGCCTCACGCCGCCGTCGCCTTGGCGTCTTCCAACCATACTTTGAGAGCTTCCTTCTGCACCGCTGTCATGCCGAGATGATGTTTAGTGCGGCGCATGACGATGTCCTCCATAGTTTGCGCCCATTCTCGTTTCATCAGGTAACGCACCTCCACTTCGTAGAGGTCGGGACCAAACCTTCGTCCAAGGCCTTCAACCGACCGCGTCGCTCCAATCAACTCGCGCGCGCGGGCGCCGTAGAGGCGCGCGTAGTGCGTGGCGAGCGAGTCGGGCAGCCAAGCAAACTCCTGCCTCAAAGCGCGCAGAAACGCTTCGAAATCGGCGTTGGCGATCTCGCCGCCGGGCAGGGTGGCGCGAGCGGTCCAGTCGGTGCCCATCTTGGGAAAGAATTTGGCGAGCCGCTGGATCGCGTGCTCGGCGAGCTTGCGGAAGGTCGTGATCTTGCCGCCGAACACGCTCAGCACAGGCGCGCCGCCCGTCTCGTCGAGATCGAACACATAGTCGCGCGTCACCGCGGAGGGATTGCCTTTGCCGTCGTCGAACAGCGGCCGAACGCCGGAGAAGGCGCTGATCACGTCGTCGCGTTTGAGTTGCGGCTTAGAAATAGCGGTTCACCGCCGCGATCAGATAGTCGATCTCGTTCTCGTCCGCTTCGACTGCTTCAGGGCGCGCCAGAGAAGGGAATGTCGGTGGTGCCGATCAGCGCTTTGTCGCCCTCATAAGGATTGACGAAGATGACGCGCTTGTCGTCGTTCTGCACCAGATAGGCCTGCGGCCCATCCCAAAACTTTGGCGTGATGATGTGGCTGCCTTTCACCAGCCGGACTGAGCGCTGCGAATTGCGCGCCAACGACCCGACCAATCACGTCATTGACCCACGGCCCGCTCGCATTGACCAGCGCGCGGGCGCGCACGACGCGCTTCGGGCCGATGCGCGGCGTCAATTCGACGCGCCATTGGCCGCCCTCGCGACGCGCCGATGTGCAGGCGGTGCGCGTCAGCACCTCGGCGCCGCGCTCAGCCGCGTCGAGGGCATTGAGCGACCACAAGGCGCGCGTCGTCGACCCAGCAGTCGGAGTATTCGAACGCTTTCGTGTATTCGGGCTTGATTGGCCGGCCCTCGGGCGCCGTGCGCAGGTCGAGGTCGCGCGTGCCCGGCAGTTTCTTGCGGCCGCCGAGGTGGTCGTAGAGAAACAGGCCCGAGCCGCACCAACCAGGCCGGGCGGTCCAGCGGGCGAATGGGGCAGCACGAAGCGCATCGGCCAGATGATATGCGGCGCGGCGTTCAGCAGCACTTCGCGCTCGATCAGCGCCTCGCGCACGAGCCGGAACTCGTAATATTCGAGATAGCGCAGGCCGCCGTGCACGAGCTTGCCGGAGCGCGACGATGTGCCCTCGGCGAGATCGTCCTTCTCGCAGAGGAGCACCTGACAGCCCGCGGCCCGCCGCGTCGCGCGCGATGCCGGCGCCGTTGACGCCGCCGCCGATGACCAGCGAGGTCGACTGTGCCGGTCATGCGCGACCCCCGCGGTTCGCGCGCGCGTTCCCTCCTCCCTTGTGGGGAGGGCTAGCGGAGAGGGGGCGGTTCGGCTTGGGCGATGCCAATCGGATGGGGCTCAGCGTGTGGCTACCCCCCACCCCGACCCTCCCCCACAAGGGGGAGGGAGTTCACGGCGCCGCCGCGTCGAACTCTCAGACAACATCAACACAGGTTCACCGCGGCCCTTCGCCCGCCAGATAGCGCCGCACCTCCTCCGCCGCCTGCTCGGCCGCGAACGTCACCGTGCGCATCGAGGCGCCCGCGATATGCGGCGTCAGCGTCACGTTCGGCAGTTGCAGCAGCGGCCAATCCGCGGGCACGGGTTCGACCCCGAACGTCTCCAGCATCGCCGAGCCGAGCGGCCCCTGCGTCAGCGCCGCATAGAGCGCGTCGTAATCGCACAGCGGCCCGCGCGCGGTGTTGACGAACAGCGAGCCCGGCTTCATGCGCGCGAACGCCTCGGCGTTCATCATATGCCGTCGTCTCCGCGGTGACGCGCGCGTGCAGCGTGACGACGTCCGCCTCGCGCCAGCAGCGTCTCGAACGACGTCATCGTCGACGCCGTCGCCGCGATGTCGTCGGCGCTGAGCTGCACATAGGGGTCATGCACCAGCACGCGCGCGCCGAAGGCTCGCAGCAGCTTGACGACCTTGCGTCCCGATGGCGCCGTAGCCGATCACGCCGACCGTCATTTCGTAGAGTTCGCGCCCCGTCGTGTCGGCGCGGTAGAGGTCGCCGCGCCAGACGCCCGCGCGCAGCGATTCGTGGCCGGCCCGGATCTTGCGCGTCTCGGCGAGGATCGCGCCGAGCGTGAATTCGGCCACCGCGCTCGCATTGCGGCCCGGCGTGTTCACCACCAGCACCTTGCGCTCCCGCGCCGCCTTCATGTCGATGTTGACGGGACCGCCGCGCGAAACCGCGATCAGCTTGAGCTTCGGCAGCCGCTCGAGCATGCGCGCCCGAGACCGGCGCGAGATGCGTCACGAAAATCTCGGCATCGCCGACGAAATCGACGACTCCATCGGCGTCGCCGAAATATTCCTTCAGGCCTTCCATCCCCGCGGCGGCATAGCCGTGCTCCATCGGCTCGTCTGGCCAATTGTCCTTGCGCGTGCGTACGCTCACCGTATCGCCGCAGGCGGCGACGATCTTCTCACCGAAGACCTCCGGCAGCATGAAATGATCGCCGATGACAGCTACTTCGCGGGGCATGTCACTCCTTCGCCGCCAGTTTGTCCCAGACCGGCTCCAACGCTTTGCGCGCTTCGACATAGGCCGGGAACAGGGACGCGTAGATTTTTACGAGCGCCGGGTCGGGCGCCTCCGCCTGCCCGAGCGCGGGCGTTACCCATCGCGCGATGGCGGCGTTCATATCGGGGAAGGCGCCGATCGCACAGCCCGCGATCATCGCTGTTCCCGCCGCGCCCGCCTCCTCGCGCGAGGAGATCCGGACGGGGGCGTTCGAGCACAGCCGCCAATATCGTGCGGAGCCCGCGCGAGCGGCCGGCGCCGCCGGTCACGCGCACCTCGCTCGTGGATTGGCCCATCGCCTCGTAGCAATCGCGCGCCGCGAGCCCCAGGCCCTCGAAGACGGCCCGCATCAGATCGGGAAACCGATGCGACTGCCCGAGCCCGTTAAAACCCGCCCGCGCATGATTGTTGACGAACGGCCCGCGCTCGCCGGCCTCGGAGATATAGGGATGGTACAGCAACGACCCCGGCCGCGCCCCGGCGAGCCAGCCTTCGATCCGCCGGATCAGCACGTCCTTACGGAATGCGGCTGGCCCATGTCAGCGAGAAGGTCGCCGGCAACGGCCAGCACCCAATCAATGTTGATCGTCGCGGCCATGTTCGATTGCATCTGCGCGATCATGCCGATACCGGCAGCGCCATCGTATAGCCGGTGCAATCCTCGTTAAGATAAGCCTCGCTCGCGGCGCAGGCGCGCATGTGCATGCCGGTCGAGCCGATGATCGTGCAACGCTCAGGCTTGCCGTCCGTCAGGATGCCCGCGCCGAGCGCCGTGCAGACCACGTCGACATAGCCGAGGCTGACCGGCGTTCCCGCCTTCAATCCCGATCTGCGCCGCCGCGCTTGCGGTCAAAGGATGTGTCGTCGCGACGCCGTCGACGATCGGCGGCAGCAGGCGGCGTTCCGCCGTCGAGCCCGAGCGTGGCGATCACCTGCTCGTCGTAGGCGCGCTTGCGAAAATCGCCGAAGGTGAAGACGCCTCTGAAGGGTCGGTCGCGCGAACGCCGGTCAGGTTAAGATAGAGCCAGTCCTTGCAATGCATCGCCGCATCGGCGGCGGCGACGATTTCCGGCGTGGTCGCTTTCATGTGCGCGAGCTGCGTGCCTTGCTGGCAGACGTTGAGCCCGCGCCGGTGGCGATGTAGCGCGCGCGGTCGGCCTCCGTGCCGCGGAGCCGCCGCACGACGGCGCCGGCGCGGCCGTCGAGCCAAAGCCAGCCCGCCGTCACCGGCCGGTTGTCGCGATCGACCAGCCAGGTGCCGTCGCCCTGGCCGGTGACGCCGATCGCCGGCGTGCGGTCGGCGAGATCGGGCACCCGCTCGGCAAGCTCCCGCAAAGTCTTGGCGGAATCCTCCCAGGTCTCGTCGAGCGATTGGAAGGCGGCGCCGTCGGGCCTTGTCTGATAGCGTTCGGCGAGCGGCGACAGCCGAGCTGCTCGCCTTCGAGCTTGAAGGCGATCGACTTGATGACGGAGGTGCCGGCATCGACGCCGATCAGAATGTCCGCCACGGCCGCCTCCGCTCAGGCCGCTTCGGGGCCGTGCGTGACGGCCTTGCCGCTGTCGGCGTCGAAGACGTGCAGTTTGGCGCTGGGGATGTCGTAGCGCATCGCCTCTCCTCGCGTTGCATTCACCTCAGAGAAGGCCACCGCCACCATCAGCTTGCCCGCGACCTCGGCCGCGACATGGCTCTGATCGCCGAGCCACTGGTTCGAGACGACCTTGGCCTCGTTGCTCCCTGAGTTCAACCTGATGTCGTGCGGCCGCACCCCGATCACGACGCGATTGCGCTTGGCGATCGCGGCCCGCGCGGCCTCGCTGAAGGCGTTGGCGGAATATTCGAGTTTCGGCCCGTTGGCGACGCTCGAAGCGCACGCGCTCGCCGACTCGACCGCGGCCTCGAACACGTTCATCGGCGGCTCGCCGATGAAGGTGGCGACATAGAGATTGGCGGGCCGCTCCTTCAGCTCCTTCTCGCTGGCGAACTGCTGCAGCACGCCGCCTTCCATCACCGCGATGCGGTCGGCGAGCGCATTGGCCTCGGTCTGGTCGTGGGTGACGAAGATGGCCGTCATGCCGTTTTCGTTGAGCAGGTTCTTGATGCGGCCGCGCAGCACGCGAGCGCAGCTGCGGCTCGAGCTGGCCCATCGGCTCGTCGAGCAGATAGAGGTCGGCGTGGCGCACCAGCGCGCGCGCCAGCGAGGCGCGCTGCTGCTGGCCGCCGGAGATCGAGGAGGGATAGCGGTCGAGGATCGGCTCGATCTCGACCAGCGCCGCGACTTCGGCCACGCGCCTTCTCGGCGTCGCGCCCGCGTCATCTTGCGCGCTCTTCAGCGCGAAGGCGATGTTCTCGCGCACGGTCAGCGGCGGGTAGAGCGAATAGCCCTCGAACGCCATGGCGACGTTGCGCCGCGCCGGCGGCAGGTTTTGATGCGCCGCCCGGCCAGCGTGATCGTGCCCGAGGTGACGTCCTCGAAGCCGGCGATCATGCGCAGCGTCGAGGTCTTGCCGCAGCCCGACGAGCCGAGCAGCGCGATGATCTCGCCCTTGCCGACGTCCATGTTGAGCGTCTTGACCGCATGGACGGGCGTCTTGCCGTTCGGCTCGTAGATCTTGTTGACGTCCGCGATCGACAAAGCGACGTCGGCTCATCTTGCGAGCTCCCGACTTGCGCGGGGATTGGCGGCGGCGACGTTCATGCGCCGCGCCTCCAGCCTGGCGCCGCTCGCCTCGTCGAACAGCAGGCGCGGTTGAGGTCGAAGCGCACGAAGGCGCGGCCGGGCCGGCGCGCCGTCGCTCTCGATGCCGGCCTCGGAGGCGAGGATCTCCTGCCCGTCGCGGCATGCGCATCAGCAAGACCGTCTTTTCGTTGAGCGGCGTCACGGCCACGACGTCGACCGGGAACGGCGTCCTGGCGCCGTCTGGTCGACGACATTCAGCGTCCTCGGGCCGGAGCCCGAGCATGCACGGCACGGCCGACCGACCGGCCTCGAAGCCGCGCCGAGCGCAACCGCGTGTTGGCGATCGTCGCACACGGCGGCCGCCGTCCCGCGGCCCGGCTGGACGGGACAGGTTGATGGTCGGATCGCCGAACAGCCGCGCGATGTCGACATTGGCGGGCCCGTCGATAGACGCTCCGGCGGCGTCGCATCTGCACGAACCGGCCCTTCAGCATCACGACACGATGCGGTCGGCCAGCGCCATCGCCTCCTTGTAGTCCTGCGTCACGTAGAGCACGGCCGAGCCGATGCGGCGCAGCAGTGCGGCAGTTCCAGCCGCATCTCGTAGCGCAGCTTGGCGTCGACGTTGCGCAGCGGATCGTCGAGCAGCAGGATCTTGGGCTCGGCCACCAGCGCGCGGGCGAGCGCGGTGCGCTGCTTCTGGCCGTTGGACAGTTCCGCGGGGCGGTGGCCCAGCACATGGCTCGATCTTCAGCATCTTGGCGACCGCCTGGACCTTCGGCTCGATGGTCGCCGCCGAGGCGCCGCGTCGCGGTGAGCGCCGCTCGCCGATGTTGTCGTAGGCCGACATATGCGGGAACAGCGCGAAATTCTGGAACGCGATGCCGATGCCGCGCGCCTCCGGCGGCGTCCTCGGTGACATCGCGGCCGCCGATGAAGACCGAGCCTGCCTCCGGCTCCTCGATGCCGGCGATGATGCGCAGCAGCACGGTCTTGCCGCCGCCCGAGGGGCCGAAGACGCCGACGATCTCGCCCGCGTCGACCGCGAGCGACAGGCCGTCGACGCGCCTTGCCGGTCTTGAAGGTCTTGCGAGACGATCTGGAGTTCGAGCTGGGCCATGGTCAGCCTTTCACCGCGCCGAGCGACAGGCCTTCGACGAGGTAGCGCTGCGCATAGAGGGCGAGGAGCAGCGTCGGCGTGACGCGAAGCACGATGGCGGCGGCGATCTGGCCGTACTGGATGCCCGACGCGGTGACGAAGGCGAGCGCGCCGACCGTCACCGGCTGCTTGTCGGCCGAGGCGAGCACCAGCGCGAAGACGAAGTTGTTCCAGCAGAAGATGAAGGACAGCAGCCCCGCCGCCGCGATGCCCGGCCCGGCCAGCGGGATGGCGATCGCGGATGAACGTCTGCCACCAGTTGTGGCCGGCGACCCGGTAGGCGCTCTCGATGTCGGGGCTGATGTCCTCGAAATAGCCGCGCACGATCCAGAGGATCAGCGGCAGCGCGATCAGCTGATAGACCCAGATCAGCCCGATATAGGTGTCGTTGAGGTGGATCTCCTGGAAGTAGAGCGACAGCGGCAGCAGCACGAGCAGCGGCGGCGCGAAGCGGAACGACAGCAGCGTGAAGGCGATGTCCTCCTTGCCGAGGAACTTGAAGCGGGCGAACGCATAGGCGGCCGGCACGCCGAGGATCAGCGCGACGATCACCGAAACGCGTCGACAGCAGCACGCTGTTCCAGAGGTTGTGCATGAAGGGGATGTCGAGCGTGCCCGCCGCCGTCTGCAGCTTGCCCGAGATCAGCGCCTTGTAGTTGCTCAGCGTCGGCGAGAAGAACAGGCTCGGCGGAATGCGCAGGATCGTCTCGTTCGTCTGGAACGACATGAGGAAGATCCAGACGATCGGGAACATGAAGAACAGCACGATCAGCGCGAGCGCGATGCCTTGAGGATGCGCGCGAGAGCGGGAGGAATGGTCCATGATCGGCCTCCCTCAGGCGTGGCCGCGCGCGCGTTCGCGCAGCTTCAGCCAGTTCTTGATGAAGACGTTCGAGAGCGCGTAGGTGATCGCCCACAGGATCATCAGCAGCGCGGCCGATTTCCCGACATTGGTGTTCTGGAAGAACTGCAGATAGCTCTCGACCTGGAACACCAGCAGCTTGTTGCCGGGGCCGCCCTGGGTCAGGCATAGATGATGTCGAACTGCTGGATCGAATCGAGCAGCCGGAACAGCACGGCCGTGATGATGTAGGGCGTCAGCATCGGCAGGGTGATGCGGAAGAACACGAAGCTCGCCGGCACGCCGTCGAGCGCCGCGGCCTCGAAGGGCTGCGGCGGCAGCGAGCGCAGGCCGGCCAGCAGCAGGATCATGATGAAGGGCGTGTAGACCCAGGTGTCGACCAGCACGACCGTGAACAGCGCGCGTCGAGGGGCTCGACGCCCAGCGGAAATCGTGGATGCCGACGAGGCTGCACAGATAGGACAGGACCCCGAAATTCGGGTTGGTCATCAGCTTCCACATCAGCGCCGCGATGGCCGGGCGCGGTCATCAGCGGCAGCAGCAGCATGATGGAGATGAAGTTGTTGAAGCGCGGCTGCGCTTGCGCAGCAGCAGCGCGATGCCGAGGCCGAGCAGCAGCTCGACCACGACGGTCAGCACCGTGTAGGCGAGCGAGACCCAGACCGTGTTCCAGAATTCGGAGTCGGTCAGGAAGGACTGATAGTTGCCGAACCAGATGAAGCCCTTCATGCGCCGGCAGGTTCAGCCGGTAGCGCAGCAGCGAATAATAGACCGCCGTCACGAACGGGATCAGGATGCCGACGCAGACGAGCAGCGCCGGCAGGCTGAGCAGATAGGGCAGCAGCGCGCCTTGCGGCGGCGGACGGGGGCTGTCGAGCGTTGCGGCGGTCATGGGCGGTGCTCGGCGGTTGGATCGTCATTGCGAGCGAAGCGCAGCACTCCAGCCTGCTCGGAGATGCGCGAGGCGTAGGCGTGGATGGCGCGCACGTCCGCGCCAGATCCGTGAACGGCGCGGACGGCCCCGCGGCCGGATGGCTTCGCTTCGCTCGCAATGACGGCCAGCGTGTCATCGCCCGGGGTGCAGGCGCCGGGCATGATGCGCTCGAAGAGCTAGCCCAGCCCGGCGTCCTTGAGCTGCTTGTCGATCGAGGCCGCGAGCTTGTCGAGCCCTTCGTCGACCGGCAGTTCCTTCGCCACCATCTGCTGCAGCGTCGCCGCCCATTCGGTCGTGAGGTCGAAGAACAGCGGCTGCGGCGGTGAAGTAGATCTTCGCGCCGGGCGCCGAGGCGTCGAGCTGATCGATGTAGCCCGGATAGCTCTTGGCGATCTTGGCCGTGCCACTCCGGCATCCTCGGCGACCGACGTGCGGACCGGGTTGATGAAATCCATCTTGCGGGCGCCGAACATGCCGTGCTCGACCGAGGACGCCCACTGCATGAAGTACCAGGCCGCGTCCTTCTGCTTGCGAGAAGCTCGACATGGCCAGCGACCAGATCCAGACGTTCGGGGTCGGGGCCTTGGCGGCCGGGTTCGGCGCGAAGGCGTGGAAGCCGAGGTTGCCGGCTTCCTTGTTGTCGCCGCCGTTCATGAAATAGCCGAGGATGTCGGCGTCGTAGATCATGCCCGAGGCGCCGGCGCCGAGATCGGTGCCGACCTGATACCAGGTGTAGGTCGACCAGTTCTTCGGCCCGGAATCCTGGATCATCTTCACCCACAGTCTTGTGGAAGTCCTTCGACTCCTTGGTGTTCATCGCGGCCTTCAGCTTGCCGCCGTCGACCGTGAAATCCTTCTGGCCGAAGTTGGTGTAGGCCGACAGGAAGCCCGGGTGGATCGTCGCCCAGGAGCGCGAGCCGCGCACGCCGATGCCGTAGGGTCCGCCGGCGTCCTTCTGGAACTTGGCGCCGGCTGTCGATGAGCTCGGCCATGTTGTTCGGCGGCTTGACGCCGAGCTTGTCGTACATCTTGCGGTTGTAGGTGAGTCGAGTTGAGCTCGTAGCCCCACGGAATGCACCACTGCTTGGCGTCGGCCGAGCCGAGCTCGGCGCCGGGCACGCCGTTCCAGGCGGTCGAGGCGCGCAGGCCGGGCAGCACGTCGTCCCAATTGTAGTTGGGGTTGGTCTTGCTGGCGTCGGCGATATAGGGCTTCAGGTCTTCGACCCAGCCGGCCGGACCATAGGTCCAGGTCATGTAGGCGCCGGTCATGAAGGCGTCGTACTGCGTCGGACTTCGACGACAGCGCCGCCGTCACCTTGTCGAAATAGACGTCCTCGGGGAAGATGTCGTAGGTGACGTCCATGCCGGTCATCTTCTTGAAATTGTCGAGGTCGGCGATCATCGCATCCGCATAGGGATGCTTGTTGAGCAAGAGCTGCAGCTTCTTGCCCTTGTACTTCATCCAGTCGAAATCGGCCGCCATCGCCGCGCTGCCCGCCGCATTCAGCATGACGTTCGCGGTCGCGGCGGTAATGCCAAGCTTGCCTGCGCCGCTCATCAGTTCGCGGCGGCTCATCTTCCCGGCCTTGAAGGCCGAAAAGAAATCCTTTGCCTTGTCACTCATTGCGTTCTCCTCGAGACAACTATTCCCTCTGTCGGGTTCTTCGCCCAACCTCTTCAAGCAACCAGCGCGCGCGCCGTTCGCTCGTCCGTTATGAGACCGCGGATCAGGCCGCTCGCGAGCACGGCTTTGATCGGCGCGATCTTCGATTTTCCGCCGGCGATGGCGACCGTTGTCTGCCGGCCGATATCGTCGGCCGCCATCGAAAGCGTTCGCGCGGACAGGCCGGTCTCGATCAGCCGGCCGTCGGCCGCAAATATGTGACCCAGCAATTCGCCGACGCCGCCAGCCCGCCGCGCCTCCTCGAATTCCTCGCGTTCGGCCATGCCGGTCGAGAGGATCGACGCGTCGGCCTCCATCGTGCCGATGCCGACCAACCGCAGCGTGGCCTCGACGCCCATCTCAACCATCGGCCGTACGCCGCGCTGCTCGAGGAACACGCTGCGGTCCTCGATCGTGTTGGCGTAGAAGGGCAGGGGGAGCACATAGGCTTCCGCGCCGGTGCGCTCGGCGAGGCGGTGGATGACATCGAAGGGGGTCGTCGAAAAGCGCCGGCTGAAGCCGCCGAGCAGCGAAACGAGTTTGACGTCGGGCGCTGAGAGCTGCGGCAGCCGGGTCACGCAGGCGGCCAGCGTGCGGCCGTGGCCGAAGCCGATGGCCTTGTGCTTGCCGCTCAAAAGCTCCTGGCGAAGATAGCGGCTTCCAATCAGCGCCAGCGTCTTCAGCGGCAGCGCCTCGTCCTCGATCTCCGGCGCGACCTGGCAAGAGTTGAGCTGATAGCGTTCGCAGATTTTCTCTTCGAGCTCGATGCAGGCGCCGATGGCGCCGTCGATCGTCACGTGAACGACGCCCATCCGGTTGGCGCGGGCGATCAGCCGATGCGCCTTGACGGTGGGAACGCCGAGCCGGGTCGCGACTTCGCTCTGGGTAAGACCGGCGCCGTAGTGCAGCCACGCCGCGCGCACGCTGAGGTCAGCCTCCTCGTCGATCGGCTCCCTCTGCGCGATGGCGTCCACGTTTCCTGCCCTGTTATTATTTTCGCGTCTTGATTTTTTTTTCACTTCGGCGCTAAATTGTCAAGGCGCTCGCAATCGCCCACCGGCGGCTAATCATCAACGAAGATTGTGGAGGAAGCGTTGAAGATCGTTCTGGCAGCCGACTCCGCCGGCAAACCCCTTCTCGATGTCATCGCGGGCCATCTGGCGAAGGTCGGCCAACATCAGATAGAGGATCTCAGCCAGGCGGGGTTTCTACGCCGACACGGCGGCCGCGGCGGCGCAGGCGATCCTCGCCGGGCGTTTCGATCGCGGCGTGTTTTTCTGCGGCACGGGGATCGGGGTCGCCATCTCCGCCAACAAAGTTCCGGGCATACGCGCCGCACAGACGCACGACACTTATTCGGCCGAGCGGGCGGCGAAGTCGAACAATGCGCAGATGATCACGATGGGCGCGCGGGTGGTCGGGCCGGAGCTCGCGAAGGCGATTGTCGATGCGTATCTGTCGAGCGAGTTTGACGAGCAGGGATCGTCCGCGGGCAACGTCGCGGCGATCAACAAGCTAGACGAAGCCAAGCGCGGCTGAAGCGCGCCCCGCCTGGGACCGCGCGCGTCCCGCGCGCTTCTGCCGACGAGGCGCCGTGTGAAGGTGTAGAGCCGGGCGTGATCGGGCCGGGGCGCTCAATCGCCCAAACCTTTGCGCTGGCGTGCGGGACGCCCGCGGTGCCAGGGCCCAGGCCTACGTCGCTACAGCCTCCGGCGGGCTCTCCAACGCATGCGCCATGAATTCGAGCCCACGCTCCACCTGCGCGCGCGTCACCGGGCCGCCAAGACCAACCCGCACCGCCTCTGAAGGCGCGCCCGCCGCGGTAAACGCGTCGCTCGTCACCACGCCAAGCCCCGTGCCGCGCACATGCGCGGCGAACGCCGAGCGCGTCCAACCCATGCGCATCGGCAGCCACAGATTGAACGAGAGCGGATCGGACAAATACGTCCCCGGCTCCAGCTTCTGCGCGGCGATGCGCTCGCGCGCGATGCTCTCGGCGCGGATGAAGCGCAGGATCTGATCGGCCGTGCCGTCGTCGATCCAGCGCGTCGCGATCGCCGCGCAGATCGGCGAGGCCATCACGCAAAGCGCGCGCATCGCGCTGTTGAACGACCACGCCGCGCGCGCGTCGGGCGCGATCACATAAGCGAGCCGCAGCCCCGCGCCGATGCATTTGGCGAAGCCTGCGATGTGCCAGCAGATATCCGGCGCGATCGAAGCGAGCGGCGGCGGCCCGTGCGTCGGGATGAAGCCATAGGCGTCGTCCTCGACGATCGGCACGCGCGCGCCGCCGCGCGATCTCACAGAGCGCCGCGCGGCGCATCTCCGGGATCGTGATCGTCGTCGGATTCTGCAGCGTCGGGTTCAGATAGAGCGCCTTCGGCTCGGAGGCGCGGATGGCGGCTTCGAGCGCTTCGGGGATCACGCCGTCGCCGTCCATCTCGACGCCGACCAGATGCAGGCCGAGTTGCGCGGCGATGGCGCGCACGCCGGGATAGGTGATGCGCTCGCAGAGGATGACGTCGCCGGCCTTGGCGAGCAGACTGAAGATGCCGACCAGCGCGCCATGCGCGCCGGGCGTCAGGAAGATGCGCTCCTGCGAAGGCACCAGCGCGCGGCGGCCGAGCCACGCCGAGGCCGCGTCGCGATCGAGCGGCGAGCCGCCAAAACCCTGGTAGCGCAGCAGCGAGTCGAGATCGGCGCCGACGCGCGCGACGCCTTCGCGCATGCGCGCCAGCAACGCCGGATCCTCGGGCTCCGGCGGCATGTTCATCGCGAAATCGGCGCGCGAACGGCGCGGCGGCGCGTTGCCGGCGACCATCGCCTGCCGGCGGATGAAGGTGCCGCGGCCGACGGCGGATTCGATCAGCCCGCGCTTGCCGGCTTCGACATAGCCGCGCGCGACGGTGGTGAAATCGAGCTTCAGGCGCTTGGCGAGATCGCGCTGCGGCGGCAGGCGGTCGCCCGGCGCGAGCCGGCCGGCCGTGATGTCGGCCGCGATCGCGTCGGCGATCGCCAGATATCTGGGGCCGTCGCGGTCGGCGAGCGAAGGGCGCCCAGCTTTTCAAGGCAAAGGCGGAATTGACTGGAATATGTTGCACGAGCCTTGCCTAGCTTTCAAGCGCGCTGCCGCCTTTTGTCTGAACGGCGCATAGCGCGGCTCTAACAGCATTGGCGGCAGATTGACGGGAGCTTTTTGTCGCGCTCGGCGAAAATTGATGGGAATATTGACGGTATAGGTGATGGCACGGAGATTGCCCTGAAGGGTCAGCCGGCGAGGCCCGGCGACATCAGGGAGTGCATGTACAATGCCAGCCGTAGATAAGCCGGCCCATAAGAAGGGCGATTTCTTCGTCGACTACGAAGAGAAGGTTTTTGAGGACGTCAAAGCCAAGCCTGGCGAGAAAGCGCTCGTCACCTTCCACACGGTGGCCTTCGAGGGCTCGATCGGTCTCGTCGAACTTGCTGCAGGCGACGCGGCTGCTGCGCAAGGGGTTTGAGACGTCGATCCTGCTCTACGGCCCAGGCGTGACGCTCGGCGTGCAGCGCGGCTTCCCGAAGATCGGCGACGAGGCTTTCCCGGGCCATCAGAATTTCAACAACCAGATCACCAAGTTCATTGGCGAGGGCGGCAAGGTCTACGCCTGCCGGTTCGCTCTGCAGGCGCTCTACGGCCACGGCGAACCCTCGTTGATCGAAGGCATCAAGCCGATCAGCCCGCTCGACGTGCTCGATCTGGTGCTGCATCCACCGGCGCGACAGCGCCTTCATCCTCGATACCTGGACGCTGTGAGCTCATTTCCGGCGCCAGTAGCCGCGGTCGTCGACCGCGGCCTCGCGGTGATCGAATGTCTCCCGGAAACGCACGTGCGCGCGGAGACCGCGGTCAACGACCGCGGCTACATCGGGCGGTTGACCATTAGGACCTGAAGCATGGCCCAACCCAGAAAAGTACGCGCCGCCGCGGCGCAGATGGCGCCCGATCTCACATCGGGCGCGGCGACGCTGCAGAAAGTGCTGGCGGCGATCGAGGAGGCCGCGGGCAAAGGGCGCCGAGATCGTCGTCTTCCCCGAGACTTTCGTGCCCTGGTATCCCTATTTCTCCTTCGTTCTGCCGCCGGTGCAGAGCGGGGCGGAGCACATCCGTCTCTACGAGCACTCCATCGCCGCGCCGGGCCCGGAGACAGCGCTCGTCGCCTCCGCGGCGAAGAAACACGGCATCGTCGTCGTGCTCGGGATCAACGAGCGCGATCACGGCACGCTCTACAACACGCAGCTGGTGTTCGACGCCGACGGCGCGCTGCAAGCTGAAGCGCCGAAAGATCACGCCGACGTTTCACGAGCGCATGATCTGGGGGCAGGGCGACGGCTCCGGCCTCAAGGTCGTGGACACCAAGGTCGGCCGCGTCGGCGCGCTCGCCTGCTGGGAGCACTACAACCCGCTCGCCCGCTACGCGCTGATGGCGCAGCACGAGGAAATCCACGTCGCGCAATTCCCCGGCTCGCTGGTCGGGCCGATCTTCGCCGAGCAGATCGAAGTGACGATCCGCCATCACGCGCTGGAGAGCGGCTGCTTCGTCGTCAACGCGACCGGTTGGTTGAGCGAGGCGCAGATCGCCAGCGTCACGCCGAACGAAGGCCTGCAGAAGGCGCTGCGCGGCGGCTGCATGACGGCGATCGTCGGCCCCGAGGGCCGCCATGTCGTCCCGCCGATCACCGAAGGCGAGGGCCTGCTCATCGCCGATCTCGACATGTCGCTGATCGTCAAGCGCAAGCGGATGATGGACTCGGTCGGCCATTACGCCCGGCCCGAGCTCGTCAGCCTCAATCTCGACCCGCGCCGGCGGCGCGGCCATTGCATCTCGTCGAACGAGCCCGAACCCCTGGGGAGAGCCCTCTTGAGTCTGACGACCGAACGGCTGATCAACGAACTCCAGACTTTTGGGGCGCGGCTTCGTGATCCCAAAGCCGGCGTCGAAAGCCGGCGCGGCGGCGCGGGGCCGTCCGACCACAAGGCGATCATCGTCGACGGCGTGACCTTCATGGCGCCGGTGCACACCGCGCCGGCGTTCGATAGTCCGTATGAGATCGGCAAGCCGGACGCAGCCGGCGTCAGCCTGATCTTTCGCGACGGCGTTGCGCTCGGCCAGGCGCGTTTCCCGGCGCGGCCGCGCTTCTACGATCTGCACACGCACGACGGCGTGCCCTATTCGCAGATCGCCGACGCTGCACGGGCGCGACGTGCTGGCGACGACCGTCTTGCAGACCTGCATCCGCTATCAGAGCCGCACCAAAACCTGCCAGTTCTGCGCCATCGGCCAATCGCTCGCCGCCGGCCGTACCATCGCGCACAAGACGCCGCGCCAGCTCGCCGAAGTCGCGCAAGGCGGCGGTGGAGCTCGACGGCGTCAAGCACATGGTGATGACGACCGGCACGCCGCGCGGGCGCGATCGCGGCGCCGCGGTGCTGTGCGAGAGCGCGGCGGCGGTCAAGAACGCGGTCTATCTGCCGATCCAGGCGCAATGCGAGCCGCCGGACGACGACGGTTGGTTTGAGCGCCTGCGCGCGAGCGGCGTCGATTCGCTCGGCATGCACCTCGAGATCGTCACGCCGGCGCTGCGGGCGAAGCTGATGCCGGGCAAGTCGGAAGTGCCGATCGCGCGCTATATGAGCGCCTTCGCCGCGGCCGTCCCGGTGTTCGGGCGCGGGCAGGTGTCGACCTACATCCTCGCCGGGCTCGGCGATACGCGCGCAGGCGATCCTCGAAATATCGCGGCAGTTGGTCGAGCTCGGCGTCTATCCCTTCGTCGTGCCGTTCGTGCCGATCTCCGGCACGCCGCTCGAAAGCCATCCGACGCCGAGCGCGGACTTCATGCACGGCGATCCTGAAGCCGCTGTCGGAGATGATCGTCGCGGCGGGGATGCGGGCCTCGGACATCAAGGCGGGCTGCGGACGCTGCGGCGCCTGCTCGGCGCTCTCGACCTACGAGAGGAGCGCGCCCGCGCCGAGGGCAGTTTGATGAGCGCCGCCGCTGGGACCGCGCGACGCCTCCCCGCCGTGCGGGCGGGACGCCCGCGGTCCGAAGCGCCGGAGGCTCGTATGATCTTCGAATCCTTCGCCCCCTTCGCGCCCTGCGCCTTCCGCGTCAAATTCGCCGCCTCCCGCTTCGAGCGCGAAGGCGCCTACGCGCTGCGCCGCGCCGTCTTCTGCTGACGAACAGCATTTGTTTGATCGCGACGACCGCGACGCCGTCGACGACTACGCGATCCCGCTCGTCGCACTTTCGATGCTCGGCGTGGCCGACGATCGCGTCGTCGGCACGGTGCGCATCCACGAGGAAGCGCCCGGCGTCTGGTGGGGCTCGCGGCTTGCGGTGGAGCCGCGATTTCCGCCGCGTCGGCGCGATCGGCGCGACGTTGATCCGGCTTGCGGTCTCCTCCGCACATGCGATGGGCGCGCAAGACCTTCCTCGCGCACGTGCAGGCGCAGAACGCGCTGCTGTTCCAGCAGATGCACTGGGACGTGCTCGCCGCAGGTCGAGCTGCACGGCCGCCCGCATCTGAAGATGCAGGCCGATCTCGAGCGCCTATCCCCCTTGCGCGGCGCCGGAGACCGGCTTCGTCGCGCTGCGCAAGGCCGCGTGATGACCGGCGCCGAGTTCGAGGCGATCGTCGCCGAGCTGAAGCTAGAACCGCGGGCTCGCGGCGAAGGCCGACATCGCGACGGTCGCGGCGCGGCTCGGCCTGAAGGCCGCGAACGTCGGCGATGATTGCGCCGCGTCTGCCTGACGGCGACGGCCATCTGTTGTTCGCGATGGAGGGTTTCATCAGCGGCTTCGTCGCCGCCGACCCCTGGTTCGCCGGCTGGTGCGGCGTGATGGTCAACGTCTCCGACGTCGCCGCGATGGGCGGCCGCCCGCTCGCGGTCTGCGACGCGCTGTGGGCCGCGAGCGAAGAGCAGGCTGCGCCCTTGCTTGATGGCCTCGCGGCGGCGGCGCGGGCTTACGACGTGCCGATCGTCGGCGGCCACACCAACCTGACTTCAGCGACTCCGCAATTGTCGGTCGCGATCCTCGGCCGCGCCAAAAAACTGCTGACCAGCTTCGACGCCGCGCCCGGCGACGCGCTGATCCTCGCTGCCGATCACCGCGGCGCCTATCGCGAGCCGTTCGACAATTTCCAGGCCGCGCTCGACGCGCCGCCCGAGCGCCTGCGCGCCGATCTCGCGCTGCTGCCGGAAATCGCCGAGCGCGGCCTTGCCTGCGCCGCCAAGGACGTGAGCCAGGCCGGAATCGTCGGCACAGCGGCGATGCTGGCGGAATGCTCGGGCGTCGCCATCGAGATCGATCTCGACGCCATCGCGCCGCCCGACGGCGTCGCGTTGCCGCGCTGGTTGAAGACCTTTCCGAGCTACGGCTATCTGCTGTCGGTCGCGCCGGCCCACATCGAAACCGTGCTCGCCCTGTTCGCCGCGCGCGACCTGCACGCCGCCGTCATCGGCAGGGTACGCGAGGGCGGCGAGATCGCCGTCGCCTCCGCCGGCCGCCGCGCCTGCATCCGCCGCTTCGACACGGCGCCGTTGATGGGGTTTCGCTGATGCGCCCGCGCGTCGCGCTGCTCGCGCACTCCACCAACCCGCGCGGCGGCGTCGTCCATGCGATGAGCCTCGCCGACGCGCTCGAACCAACAGGGCGTCGAGGCGGTGCTGCATGCGCCGGACGCCAGCCGGCGCGGCTTCTTCCGGAGAACGCAGGGACGCGCCATCGCCTTTCCCGTCGATCCGCCGGCGCGCGGCTTGGCCGAGATGATCGAGCAGCGCATCGCCGACTACATCGCTTTTTTCGGCGCGCGCGAACATCGCCGCTTCGACGTCTATCACGCGCATGACGGCATTTCCGCCAATGCGCTGCTCAAGCTGAAGCGAAGAGGCCTCATCGCAGGCTACGCGCGCACAGTGCATCATGTCGATCATTTCGCCGACCCGCGCGTCGCGCGCTGGGAGCGCCAGTCGATCGAGAACGCGGACGCGCTGTTCACGGTGTCGGCGCATTGGCGCGACAAGCTCGAAGCGGAATACGGGCGAGAATCGAGCGTCGTCGGCAACGGCGTCGATCTCGATCGTTTCAATCCCGAGCCCGATGGGCGCGAAGCGAGACTTCGTCAAACCCTCGGGCTCGACGGCGGACCGCTCATCCTGAGCCTCGGCGGCGTCGAGGCGCGCAAGAACACGCTTGGTCTGCTGTTGGCCTTCCAAGCGGTCCACGCGCGCCACCCGGATGCCCGGCTGGTGATCGCCGGCGGCGCGACACTGCTTGATCACGGCGACTACGTCGGACAATTTCACGCCGCGCTCGCTGGCGGACCGCGCGAGCGCGTGCATGTGATCGGCCCGGTGGCCGACGCCGACATGCCCGCGCTCTACCGCCTCGCCGACGTCGTCGCGACGCCCTCGCTGAACGAAGGGTTCGGGCTGTCGGTGATCGAGGCTCTGGCGACGGAGAAGCCGGTCGTCGTCTCCAAAATTCCGCCCTTCACCGACTACCTCGCCGCCGACGAAGCGCATTGGTGCGACCCAACCTCACCGCAGTCGATCGCCGACGCACTGCTGCGCGCTCTCGCCGCGCCGCCGCCGTTGCGCGCTATTGCAGAACGCTTTCGCTGGTCCGACGTCGCGCGCCGACATCTGCCCGTCTACGAAAACCTCAGCGCGGTGGCCTATGCCTGAGATGCGCTTCCTGGTCCGCTGGCCCGACGGTCGCCGCGACAACTGCTACTCGCCCTCGCTGGTCGTGCGCGATTTTCTCAGCGAGGGCGCCGACTATCGCCATCCCCGAGTTCGTCGCGCTGAGCCGACAGGCTCTCGACCATCGCCTCGGAGCGCGTGCGCGCCAAATACGGCCACGCCTGCTCGCTCGCTCTCGGGCAACTCGCGGCGATCGAAAACGCCGCCGAAAAATTCGCCGATCAACCGCAAGCGCGCGTGACTTGCGAAGCTTTTCTCATGGAGGACTGACATGCCCCCTCGCGACCCCAACCACTACGAAGCCATCGTCGTCGGCGGTGGACAAGCCGGCCTTTCCGTAAGCGCGCATCTTTCGCGCGCCGGGCGTCGACCACATCGTCTTCGAGAAGAAGACGGCCATGCACAAATGGCGCGAAGAGCGCTGGGACAATTTCTGTCTGGTCACGCCGAACTGGCAATGCCAGCTTCCCGGCCATCACTACGACGGCGCCGATCCCAACGGTTTTATGGTCAAGCCCGAGATCCTCGCCTATCTCGACGCCTTCCGCGCCAAGATCGCGGCGCCGATCCAGGAAAACACCGCCGTTCTCGCCGTAGAGCGGCAGGGCGACGTGTTCCGCGTCGATAGCACGCAAGGGCGCTGCACCGCCGACGCCGTGTTCCTCGCGACCTCGCTTTACGGCGAGCCGTTCACGCCACGCTGCGCCGATCGCGCGCCCGAGAGCGTCTTGCAGGTTCACTCTCGCGATTATCGCAACGCCGCCGCATTGCCCGACGGCCCGGTCGTCGTCGTCGGTTCCGGCCAATCCGGCGCGCAGATCGCCGAGGATCTGCATCTCGCGGGACGCGAAGTGCATCTCGTCACCGGCAACGCGCCGCGTTGCGCGCGCTTCTATCGAGGCCGCGATGTCGTCGACTGGTTGTGGGACATCGGTCAATACGACATCACCGTCGCCGACCAGGGCATGGCGCCGCAAGCGGCACGAGACCAACCATTATCTCACCGGGCGCGACGGCGGCCGCGACATCGATCTGCGCGCCTTCGCGCTGCAAGGCATGAAGCTTTATGGACGTCTCGACGACATTCGCGCCGGCCAGATGCGCTTTGCGCCGAACCTCACGAAAAATCTCGACGAGGCGGATCGCGTCTACAACGGCATCAACGCGCTGATTGATCGCCATATCGCGGAGAAGGGCGTTTCCGCGCCCGAGGGCGGGGTCTACGCGCCGCTGTGGAAGCCCGAAAGCGAGCCGACCGAACTCGACCTTTCCGGGATCGCGGCGGTTGTCTGGGCGACGGGCTTCACGCCGGACTGGGCGTTCATGCGCGAGCCGATCTTCGATGGCAGCGGCTATCCGATCCAGCGGCGCGGCGTGACGCGCGAGCCGGGGCTTTATGTGATCGGCCTGCCGTGGCTGTGGACCTGGGGATCCGGGCGGTTTCTCAGCGTTGGGCGCGATGCCGAGCATTTGGTTGGGGTTGAGCTGGCGAGGCGGCGAACCAGCGCTGTGGCGGCATGACGTTCGGCGTCTGAAAGGAACCGTAGTGTTCTCAGGCTTCGACGCCTTGCCTCCGCAACCAGGAGTGCAAGCTTGTGAGCTTTGCGCGATCGCCCGGCTTCGCGATGAGGCGCAGGTCGGCCAATCTCTCGTTCACGGCCTGAGCGAGGGATTGCCGACTTCGCCGCGTCGCGCAGATCAACGCGAGCATTTCCGGGTTCTCAAGCCACAGCGAATACTCGTCTGAGCGCATTCCGAGATAGTGGCTTAGATCTCTGGCGTCGTGGCCCTCGTGCCACTTTTCGACGAAATCATCGATTTCGCCGATCTGCGCTTCGCCCTTCAAGACGAGGTCGACGAAGCTCGACTGGTCAGACATCAATTCGTCGCCCTTTCACGGCCGGTTTGAGCCATTCGCCGGTCACGGGATGCATCGCGCCCAGACGCCATCCGCGCGCATTGTAGACCTCGACTTCTCCGTGTAGCCCATCCCATTCGAAGAGGCGAGTTCCGCCTTCGTTCCGCCAACGCCTTCGTCCGCCAACCCGCTTGTAGCCGTCTAAAATAGAAGGCTTCGGGATTGGTATTGGCAAAGCAACCTGTACCGATTGGGCGAAAAGTTCCCGTAAACCTAGTTTACGCTTCCGATCTCAGCAAGGAATAGCGCAATCTGCCGCCCACTTGCGTTTCCTTCTCCCTTGTGTTCTTAATATGTTCTCGTGCGTCAAGGGAGCGTGGACATGCCGCATCGGCGGCGAGGCGTCGGTTGGGAGCGGCGCGGATGATCCGGTCTTCGCCGCGCTATGCGGAACTGGCCGCCGCGACCAACTTCTCGTTCCTGCGCGGGGCCTCGCATCCCGAGGAAATGGTCGCGCGCGCCAGCGAACTCGGGTTGACCGGCGTCGGCATCGCCGACCGCAACACCCTCGCCGGCGTCGTGCGCGCGCATGTCTTCGCGCGCGAAAATCGCGCTGCGCTCGCCGACATGCGTGTCGTGGTCGGCGCCCGGCTCGCGTTCCGCGACGGCTCGCCGGACATTCTCGCCTACCCGCGCGACCGCGCCGCCTATGGCCGCCTCTGCCGCCTGCTGACGACCGGCAACTTACGCGCGCCGAAGGGCGAGTGCTGGCTCGATCTCGCCGATCTCATCGCCTTCGGCGAAGGATTGCAGATCATCGTCCTGTCGTCAGGCAAGCCGGACCGGCTGCCGGCGCTGCGGGAGGCGTTCGGCGACAGGCTTTGGATCGGCGCGAGCCTCACCTATGGCGAGGAGATGCGCGGGGCGCTGGCGCGGCGGACGGCCCTGGCGCGAAAACTCGGCGCGCCGCTGCATCGCCGTCAACGACGCGCTGATGCACATTCCCGAACGCCGACCGCTCGCCGACGTGCTCGCCTGCATCCGCGAGGGCGTGACGCTGGAGGCGGCCGGCCGGCTGACCCAGGCCAACGCCGAGCGGCATCTGAAGGGCGCCGCTGAGATGCATGCGGCTGTTCGCCGAAGCGCCCGAGGCGGTCGAGGCCAGCGCGCGCTTTCTCGACGGACTGAACTTCTCGCTCGACGAACTCTCGCATCTCTACCCCGAGGAATTGCGCGAGGGTTTCGCCACCCCGCAGGCTGCGCTGGAGGCTTTCGCACGCGACGGCGCGGAAAAGCGCTATCCCGAGGGCGTTCCCGAGATGGTGACGAAGGCGCTGAGCTACGAACTGGAGCTCATCGAAAATCTCAACTACGCGCCGTATTTCCTCACCGTGCATGACATTGTGCGCTTCGCGCGCTCGCGCGGCATCCTTTGCCAGGGCAGGGGGTCGGCGGCCAATTCGACCGTCTGCTTCTGCCTGGGGATCACCGAGGTCGATCCCGCCCGCTTCGATCTGTTGTTCGAGCGCTTCGTCAGTCCCGAGCGCAACGAGCCGCCCGACATCGACGTCGATTTCGAGCACGAGCGGCGCGACGAGGTCATCCAGTACATTTATTCGAAATACGGACGCGAGCGGGCAGGTCTCGCGAGCGCGGTCACCACCTATCGCGCTCGCTCGGCGATCCGCGAAACCGCCAAGGTTTTCGGGCTCTCCGAGGACGTCATCGCCGCGCTGAATACGCTGAACTGGGGACGCGACGAGGGAGTCGGAAAGGCTGAGACTGCCGGGCTCGACGGGCGCGATCCGACGCTCGCGCTCAGCTTGAAAATGGCCGAGCAAATCTCTGGATTTCCTCGCCATCTGACCCAGCATAGCGGCGGCTTCGTCATCACCCGCGATCGGCTCGACGAAGTCGCGCCGATCATGAACACAGCGATGGACGATCGCACGACCATCGAATGGGACAAGGACGATCTCGACTCGCTGGGCCTGTTGAAGATCGACGTGCTGGCGCTTGGCATGCTGACTGCGCTCGCCAAGGGCTTTGCTTTACTCGACAAGCGCTACGGCGTGCCGCTGACGCTCTCGACCGTGCCGGCGGAGGAGGCTTGCGTCTACGCGATGATCCAGCGCGCCGACACGATCGGGGTGTTCCAGATCGAGAGCCGGGCGCAGATGTCGATGCTGCCGCGGCTGAAGCCGGCGGAATTCTACGACCTCGTCATCGAGGTGGCGATCGTGCGCCCCGGGCCGATCCAGGGCGACATGGTGCATCCCTATCTGCGCCGTCGGCAGGGAATTGAGCCGGTCGTCTATCATACGCCCGAATTGGAAGCCGTGCTCCACAAGACTCTGGGTGTGCCGCTGTTTCAGGAGCAGGCGATGAAGATCGCCATCGTCGCTGGTTTTACGCCCGCGGAAGCTGACAAACTGCGCCGCGCGATGGCGACATTCCGCCGCGTCGGCACGATCCAGACGTTTCAGCAGCGAATGGTCGCAGGGCTCGTCGCCAAGGGCTACGACGGCGAGTTCGCGGCGCGCTGTTTCCGGCAGATCGAGGGGTTTGGCGAATACGGGTTCCCCGAGAGCCACGCGGCGAGTTTCGCGCTGCTGGTCTACGCGTCCTGCTGGATGAAATGCCGCTATCCCGACGTGTTTCTGGCGGCGATGCTGAACGCCCAACCGCTCGGCTTCTACGCGCCCTCGCAGCTGGTGCGCGACGCGCGCGAGCATGGCGGTGGAGGTGCGGGAGGTCGACGTCAATTTCTCGGACTGGGACGCGGTGCTGGAGGAGAACGGCGGCTTGGGATTTCCCTCCCCCCTTGTGGGGGAGGGTCAGGGAGGGGGGTCGGTTCGGCTTGGGCGTCCGGATGAGGTGGCGCTTGCGGCTACCCCCCACCCCAACCCTCCCCCACAAGGGGGGAGGGGGCAGTCAGCGGACGTGCGACTGCATCCGCGCCACGCCTCGATGGCGGAGCATATCCGCTCCACCTGCGCCGTCCGCCTCGGCCTTCGCCAAATCCTCGGCGCGCGCGAAGAGGAGATGCGCAAACTCGTCGAACGGCGCGGCGTCGGCTACGATTCCGTGCGCGATATCTGGCTACGCGGGCAGGCTACGCTCGCCGGCCTCGAAAAACTCGCCGACGCCGACGCCTTCCGCTCGATCGGGCTCGACCGGCGCGAGGCGATGTGGGCGGTGAAGGCGCTCAATCGCGTCGGCGACCAGGACGACCTGCCGCTATTCGCCGCCGCCCGTCCCGAGCGCGAAACCGAGCCCGACGCCAAACTGCCGCCGATGCCGCTCGGCGCGCATGTCGTCGAGGACTACCGGCGGCTCTCGCTGTCGCTGAAGGCCCATCCCGTCGCTTTTATGCGCGCCCGCCTATCGCATCGCGGCATCCTGCGCTCGGACGCGCTGGACAAGCGGAAGAGCGGCGAGCGCGTGACGGTGGCGGGTCTCGTGCTGGTGCGCCAGCGCCCGGGCACGGCCAAGGGCGTCATCTTCATGACGCTCGAGGACGAGGCGGGCGTCGCCAACATCATCGTCTGGCCCAAAGCTTTCGAGCGGCTGCGCGCGCTGGTCATAGGCGCGCGGTTCGTCGCGGTGACCGGTAAGCTGCAGAACGAAGCCGGCGTGATCCACATCATCGCCGACCGCATGGAGGACTGGACACCGACGCTCGGCCAACTCTCCGATGAAGGCCGCTCGATCGAGACGCTGGCGCACGCCGACGAGGTCAAGCGGCCGCAAATGTCGGTGTCGAAGAAGCGCCAGGGCAATCGGTTCGCGCAAGTGCAGCCGTTTCCCGAGCCGCGTCCGGCGCCCGCGCCGCTGGCGCCGGAGCTTAAGCGCGCACTGCCGGTGGGGCGGAATTTTCGCTGACGGCGAAGCAGGCGAGCGAGGCGAATTCGGCGTACTGTGATAAACTACCGGTAAGCTCGAGCTGGTATGTCATGAAACCGTCCGAACGCCTGAACGCTCATCGTGAAGCCGTGTGCGCCATTGTTGCCGCCAATCGCGCCTCGAACCCGCGCGTTTTCGGCTCGGTGGCGCGCGGCGAGGACACAGATCAAAGCGACGTCGACATTTCAGTGGATCCGAATCCGCGAATGGGTCTCTTCGATATCGGCGGTATCCAATACAGGCTTTCGGAATTGTTGGGGGTTCATGTGGACGTAGCCACGCCGGATGCATTGCCCGAGAAATTCAGGAAAGACGTTCTTGGCGAGGCTGTGCCAATTTGAATAAGGCGCTGGTCACTGGAGGCGGCGGAAATCGCGCGCCAAGCCATCGAGCGCAAGCGATCCGGTCTTGTCGCCTACCTACAAACCCTCCCAGAAGGAGAGTTCGAACGGGACCGCTCGCCGTCTCGGAATGCCGAGCTTTGAGTGGCTACCTACTCGCCACGAACGTTGTGTCGATGCTTTCCCCACCCATGCGGCCTCAGCCGCCTTCCTGGAGTGGTTACGGCGCAAAGACGACACTGGCGACGTCTTCCTATCAGCAGTGACAATTCACGAAATTCGGCGAGGCATCGGCCTGCTTGAGCACAGGGGCGCAACAACCAAGGCGGCGAAGTTGGAAGTTTGGTTGAACGGGCTGCTTTCCGTCTACTCAGACAGGATTCTCGCATTCGACCATCGTAACTCGCAACACGAAAGATTTCGAGCCGTTTGGAGTGAGCATCGTCTCTCCGGACGACGCCGAAGCCTTGGGCTGACGGTGCGGTAAAGCGTTGCCCTATCTTCTGCTCGCTATTCTGTCGCTCCTTTGGGGCTCGTCCTTCCTCTTGATCGCCATCGCGGCTACTGGCTTCGACGCCACGAGCCTCGCCCTGGCGCGCGTGACAATCGGCGCGCTCGGCCTGTGGGCGATCGCGTTCGCGCGCGAGCGGCGCTGGCCGAACGGCGCTTCGCTCTGGCTGCGGCTCGCCGCGATGTCGATCTTCGGACAGGCGACTCCGTTCCTGCTGCTCAGCGCCGCCGCTCGGCAAACGACGAGCGGCGATCTCGCGCTGATGATGGGCGCCGCACCGATCTTCGCTTTCTTGTTCGCACGCCTGATCGGCGAGGGCGAGGCCTGGACTTGGTCGGCCGCGCTCGGGCTCGCGCTGGGGCTCACCGGTGTCGCCGTCGCCGTCAGCGGCCCCGGCGCACACGGCGCTTCGACCTTCACCGGACGCGGCGAAGGTCTTGCCGCAGCCGCGTGTTACGCGTTTGGCGCAACTATCTCGCGCGGCGCTTCGCGGAAGGTCGGCCCGGCGACCGCTGCGGCCTTCTCGATGACGATCTCCACTGGCTTGTTGGGCGCGCTGTGGCTCGCCAACAAGGGGTCGTTATCAGCACTGGCGACGATACCTGAAGGCGCCATGGCCGCGATTGTCGCGCTCGGCATTCTCAACACCGCGTTCGCCTACTACCTGTACTTCGCGCTTGTGGTGCGGTCAGGGGCGACCTTCGCCGCGCTCAACAACTACGCGGCGCCGTTCGTCGGTCTCATCCTCGGCGCCGTGTTTCTCAATGAACCCATCGCGCCTACGGCCTGGGCGGGCCTTGCGTTGGTGATCGCGGGCGTCGCGCTGACTGGCCGCGCGCGGGCGACTGTTGCCGTCGCCAACGCGCCGACGGCAACAGAAGCCGCCGACCAGCCTGTTAGTCCGTAGCTTCGCCGCCGATCCACGCCAGCGTGAAGACCGATCCACACGTCGGCCGCAGCAGCGCCGCGGCCTCTTCGAGATGCCGCCCGGATGTCGCGACGTAGTCGACCAGCAGCACTGGCTTGCCAGGATTGATCGCCATGCGGATCGGTGGTCGGCGAGCGCTGTCGAGCGGATCCGAAGCGCCTGCGCGCGGCTCGCAGGCGAGCGCGCGAACCACCGGCAGCTCCAGCTGCAGAGCAAGGTTTTCGGCGAGCTGGACCGACAAATCCTGCTCGGCTGGCGTATGGCCAGAGGGAACCGGGACGATGCCGCCGAAGGCTGCGCGGCCAAAGATCACGTCGACGGCTTGGCGCATATCGGCGGCGATAACTTCGACTAGCGCTGCCGGCGGGGACTGCTGCAAGGCCCTGAGCGCTTTGACCTGATGGGCTTTGATGGCCCCGCGCCACGCGCGCAATGTCAGATAGCTCATGCCGCGCCGGGTGCGCACGAGCGTTCGCGGCGCGAGGGTGTCGCAAAGAAACTCGGCGGTATCCGTCGGGGCGCCGGGAGGCGCTATGAGCCGCTCGAGCCGGGCTGCGCTCGCGAACGATTGACTGATGTCGCGGCCGCGGATCAGCAGATATTTGCCGTCCCGATCGCGTGCGATCAGCGGGTCGACGCTGATCGAGGCGCTGCGGGTGACCGGATCACTCTCATCCATCCTCAGATCGAAGGCGATATCGGCGATGCGTTCATTACCGGCGAGCGACCGTCGCGCGAGACGCGCCAGCGCCTCCGCGCCGGGTACGGTGAAATCGCTTAAGCAACGATCCGGCGCTTCGTGCGGCACGCGCAGCAGCGCTGTCATCGACGCGTTGGCGCGGATCAACCGCAGACCGTCGTCGAGCAAGAGCGCGGGCTCGGCGGAGCGCGCAACCCTGAGGATCAGCTCCGCCATGCTTGGCCGCGCCGCCGGATCGTCGTGACTCAGGCTGGCAATGTCGGCGGCGACCGCGATCTCCGCCTCGGCGACAGCGGCGATCTCATAAAACATTTCGCGCATACGAGGTGAGGGCCAAGTCGACGTTTCTCTCACCTTCGTGTCGGCGACGCCTACGCGCGACGAACGGCAAATGCTCGGAGTGTACCGGAAAACGGAGAATTGCCCGAAGCTTCGGGGTCAGACGAACGAAGTTTTTCTTGGCCAGAAAAGGCAGTTGGCGCGCATCGCCGGTCGCAAAGATCTCGCGGGGCGAATGGTCTGCGGTTCGGTGATCCCACGCAGCGGCGATATTGGCGCCGTTCGCGCCAAATACCGTGAGCCCATCAGTTCGGTTGGGAGACGACGTTACGATCGCAGCAATTGGCGCGTCCGCCACCCACGCGGCGAGCCGGGTCAGAGAGTCGAGGGTTTGGCGGACCTGACTTTCCGCGGTCAAAGACTTAAACAACTTGAACGCTGCCTCCAGCGACAACCGCTAGGGCCCCTTCCCGTACAGACATGGCGTAACACTGAACCGGCAACGTCGGATTGTCACGCGTATCTCAACGGAAAGGTTACGCTAAGCCTTAATCTTCGCCGCCCTCCGCAGCCCGATAGCCGACTCCGGCTCGGTGCGGAGGATCTCGGCGATGTCGGGTCGCGTTCGATCTTGGTGCGCAACTGACCCATCAGCACACGCAGGTACTGGATGTCCTCGACATGCGCCGGCCCCCAGACCGTCGCGAGAATTTGTCGATGTGTGAGAACGCGTCCGGCGTTGCGCGCGAGCAAGGCCAGCAGATCGAATTCCTTCGGCGTCAGCTTGATCGCGGCGCCGTCGCGGGTGACCCGATGCTTCTCCCAGTCGACCTCGAGGCCATCGACGACGACCTTGGTTGCGCGCGGCGCGTCGGCGGCGGCGTGGCGCAGCGCCGCCCGCATCCGCGCGATCAGTTCGCCCGTGCCAAATGGCTTCTCGACATAATCGTCGGCGCCGAGGTCGAGCGCCTCGATCTTCTCCGCCTCGCGGTCGCGCGCCGACAGCACGATGATCGGCGTCTTCGAGAAGGCGCGGATGTCTTTCAGGAGCTCCTTGCCGTCGCGGTCCGGCAGGCCGAGATCAAGAATGATGAGATCGGGCGCCGAGGCGGCGACCGCGCGCAAGCCCGCCGCCGCCGTCTCCGCGGCGAGCGTCTCAAAACCCGCCGCCGACAATGCGACCTTGAGCAGCCGCTGAATCTGCGGCTCGTCGTCGATGATCAGCACACGGGGGCCGCTCATGCCGGCGCCGCCGCTGGCAGCCGCACGATGAAGCGGGCGCCCCGACGCTTGATCGCCGGGCTTTGCGCGACAATCGTGCCGCCCATGGCTTCGACGAGGCGGCGGCAGATGGAGAGGCCGAGCCCCGCGCCGGGTTTGCGTCCGTCGGGCCGTCCGCCGCGATAGAATTTCTCGAACACCCGCTCGAGGTCGGTGGGTTTGATGCCGGGGCCTTCGTCGGTCACGCTGATCACGACATCTTTTCCATCGCGGCGCGCGTGTATCGCGGCCGGCGCCTCGCCGGCATATTTGTGCGCGTTGTCGATCAGATTGAACAGGACCTGCTCGATCAGTCGCGCGTCGCCGCGCACCAGCGGCAGGTCGGTGGCGAGCGAAACCCGAACGGCTTGTGCCGGGAACGCGCGGCGCGCGCGCTCCACCGCGCCCTGTACGATGTCGGCGACGTCGAGCCAGTCACGCGCCACCTTGAGGCCGCCCGCCTCGATGCGCGACATGTCGATCATATTGGCGACGAAGCGCGTCAGCCGCTGCGTCTCCTCATCGATCGATTGCAGCATTTCGCGCCGCTCGGCTTCGCCCATCTTGTCGCCGAGATCGAGCAGCGCCGTCGCCGCGCCGGCGATCGAGGCAAGCGGGGTTCGGAGATCGTGCGAGAGCGAGTCCAACAGCACGTCGCGCACCTTTTCGTTCGCCTCCAAGGTCGCCGTCTTCAGCGCCTCGCGCGCCAGCTGCGCGCGGTCGAGCGCGATCGCGTCTGATCGAGCACCGAGCTCAAGACACGCTCGTCCTCCGGACCGATCGGCTGGTCGGGACGGCGCGGCTCGAAGCCGCACACCGCGATGGCGCCGCGCGCGACGAGCAGCGGCCGGAACTGGAAGGCGATCCGCGGCAGCGTGCCGGTGCCATAGCCCGCAGGCTCATTGTGGCGTCAGCGCCCAGCGCGCCGCGGTCTCTTCGGTGGAGTCCGGTTTTGCATCGGGCGGCCAGGCGGCGCGCAACTCCAGCGCCTCGCTCTCGACAGTCAGCAGCATGACCGCGTCCCCAGCGTGCCGTGCAAATGGGCGGCGGCCGCCCAGAGAACGTCGTCGGCGCCGGACGCGCCCGCCAGCTTGCGCGAATAATCGTAGAGCGACTGCGTATCTCGCGCCGAGCGTATCGCTGCCTCGCGCTGGTCGCGCAGACGGCCGGCCAGCGATCCTGTGAACACCGCGACCGCCAGGAATATCAGCAGCGCGAACAACTCGTAGGGTTCGGCGATCGTGAACGTGTAGATCGGGGGAATGAAAAAGAAATTGTAGGCGAGAAACGACAGCAGGGACGGCCAGCACCGCCGCGCGCGGCCCGAGCCGGACCGCACAGAACAGCACGGCGGTGAGAAAGATCATCGACAGGTTCGGCAGCTGCAATACGCTGGACAGCGCCTCGCCGACGCCAACCGCAATCGCGACGGAACCGACCGCGGCCGCGGCTTCGAGCCCGAGGCCGCGAACCTGGAGAAAACGGCGGAGCGATGGCCGCTCCCTGGCCGGACCGTCGCTCGCCACGACGTGGATTTCGACGCTGGCCGCCCGACGTCGCAGCGCGTCAGGCAGCGAACGCCCGAGCATGCGGCCGAAATAGCCGGTCCCGCTTTCCGCGATGACAATCTGCGTGACGTTTTCGCGGCGCGCAACGCCGAGGATGGCTTCGACCAGATCGTGGCCCTGCACGCGCATCGGCTCGCCGCCGAGTCGCTCGACGAGTCCGAACAATTCCGAAAGTTTTGGCGCTTCGGCGGGGTCGCCCGTACCGCCCGGCCGCTCGATTGTCAGCGCGATCCAGCTTGCGTTTAGCGCGGTGGCGAGCTGCGCGGCGCGGCGCGCGACCCGCTCGGAGACCTCGTCCGGGCCGATGCAGGCCAGCAACCGCTCCGAGGCGCCCCAGGGGCCCTCGATCGCCCGCTGCTTCAGATAATCGGTCATCTGATCGTCGACGCGGTCGGCGGTGCGACGCAACGCTAGCTCACGCAAAGCTGTCAGATTGCCGGGCGTGAAGAAATTGTTGGCCGCGCGCTTGGCGGTCTCCGGCAGATAGACTTTGCCTTCACGCAGACGCTCGATCAGTTCGTCCGGCGTGACGTCGACGAGCACTACTTCCGCCGCTTCGCGCAGCAGCTTGTCGGGGACGGTTTCGCGCACCGCAACGCCGGTGATGCGCGAGACGATGTCGGCGAGGCTCTCAAGATGCTGGATGTTAAGCGCCGTCCAGACATGCACGCCGGCGTCGAGCAACTCCTCGACGTCCTGCCAGCGTTTCGGATGACGGCTTTCCGGCGCGTTGGTGTGGGCGAGTTCGTCGACGATGATGAGTTTTGGCCGGCGCGCGAGCGCAGCGTCGATGTCGAATTCCTCGAGCGTACGGCCGAGATAATCGACCTTGCGGCGCGGCAGGATTTCCAGGCCCTCGATGAGCGCTTGGGTCTCCGCGCGCCCGTGCGTCTCGACGAAGCCGACGACGACGTCGAGGCCGTCCGCCCTCAGCCGTCGGGCGCCGTTCAGCATGGCGAAGGTCTTGCCGACGCCGGGGGCGGCGCCGAGGAAGACGCGAAGCCGTCCTGACGTTTCGCCACGGCTCAGCGCCAGCAGGGCGTCGGGATCAGGGCGCTTAGGGTCGTTGCGGGTGGCGGAGGACATTGAGATGACCCCAAACGCCGGCCCGCTAGCCTACGGACGTTACGACAATCTGCTCGGCGAGTTCCCGCTCGGCGCGCGGCCGGATGACGATCTCGACGGCCTGATCGAGCCGCATCAGGCAGCGCAGCAACTCCTCAACGGAAAAAAGATCTAGCTGATAGTTCGCGAGCGCCTCGGCTTTCCCTGTTTCAAGACCCAGCAATTCGGAGGCTTCGCCCCGCTTCAACCGCCGCCGCTTCACGAGTTCGGCAATGCGCATAGCGAGCCTTGTCTTCGTCTGCATCTCGACGGCGTCGGGGAACCCGATGTCGGCGAACACATTCGTGGTGCCTGGCGTGACCTCTATGTCGGACGTTTCGCTCATTTTCACCTGTCTCGCTCCGCTTGCGCACGCCGTAATCGAGCTGTCACGACCTTGACATCAGGCCCGGCGGTGCGAACTCCCGACGGACTTTTCTTCTGGAAAGCATGCAATACGTACACTGCTTCCGCAAATCTCACGGTGTATATAGCGCGGAACGCATCTCCGTCCCAGTCCTCGACGATTTCGAAGACCCCAGGACCCTCGCCTTTCCAGGGTTTCGCCCGCGGGTGTTTTCCGCCGCGCTGCGCGACGCCTAGCGCGTAACCCATATTGCGGCGAACTGGATCGGGGAATGCAAGAAAGTCGCTTTTGGAGGACCCGACCCAGTAAAGGGCTTTCTCATAGTCGGCGCCTCCATTTCGAGCCATTAAACAAGTCTATGCATGTCGGCGGCATCCGACAAGTCATTGTCGCTCACTTCGCCGCCGCAGGCCCAGCGCTCTTCGCTAGGTCATCCAGCGCCAGATTTAGCCGCAGCACGTTGACATGCGGTTCTCCGATCACGCCAAGCAGCGGCCGCGCCACCGACGCGTCGACTAGCTCCTTCACCTGATCCGCCGGCAGGTTTCGCGCCTTGGCGACCCGCGCGACTTGGCCCAGCGCATTGGCTGGCGAGATGTCCGGGTCGAGCCCGGAGGCCGAGGTCGTCACCGCGTCGGCGGGGACCGGCCCGTCGCCCGCGTCCTTGCGCCAGGCCGCGACCGAGTCCTTTACCCGCGCGATGAGCTTGGCGTTGGTCGGCCCGAAGTTGGAGCCGGTCGAGTTGGCCGCGTTGTAGGGCGCGTCGATCGTCTTGGTGGAATCGTTGGGATCGGTGTCGCTGGTCGCCGATGGCGCGGCCATGGAAATAGCCGTCGGACTTGAAGTACTGGCCGATCAGCGCCGAGCCGATCGGCTTGCCGTCCTTCAGGATCAGGCTCCCGTTCGCCTGATAGGGCAGGGCGACTTGCGCGACTTCGGTGATGGCTAGCGGATAAGCGAGGCCGGTCAGCGCCGAGAAAAGCACCAGCAGGACGATCGCGGGGCGGATTTCCCTAAGCATAGGATGGTTCTCCAATCTTCTATCAGGCGAGCCTGAGCGCGACGACGACCATGTCGATCGCCTTGATGCCGATGAACGGCAGGATGATGCCGCCGAGGCCGTAGATCAGCAGGTTGCGCCGCAGCAGCGCCGCCGCGCCGACCGGGCGGTAGGCGACGCCTTTCAGCGCCAGCGGGATCAGCGCGATGATGATCAGCGCGTTGAAGATGACCGCCGACAGCACCGCCGAGTGCGGCGACAGCCCCATGATGTTGAGCTCGCCCAAGCGCCGGATAGGTCGTCAGGAACATCGCCGGCAGGATGGCGAAATATTTGGCGACGTCGTTGGCGATCGAGAAGGTCGTCAGCGAGCCGCGCGTCATCAGGAGCTGCTTGCCGATCTCGACGATCTCGATCAGCTTGGTTGGATTGGAGTCGAGATCGACCATGTTGCCGGCCTCGCGCGCGGCCTGCGTGCCGGTCTGCATGGCGACGCCGACGTCGGCCTGCGCGAGCGCCGGCGCGTCGTTGGTGCCGTCGCCGCACATGGCGATCAGCCGGCCGCCGGATTGCTCCTTGCGGATGTAGGCGAGCTTCGTCTCCGGCGCGGCTTCGGCGAGGAAATCGTCGACGCCCGCCTCGGAGGCGATCGCCGCGGCGGTGATCGGATTGTCGCCGGTCACCATCACGGTGCGGATGCCCATGGCGCGCAACGCCGCGAAGCGCTCCTTGATGCCGGGTTTGACGATGTCCTTGAGATGTATGACGCCGAGCAGCTTGCCGTTTTCGGCGACCGCCAGCGGCGTGCCGCCGCTCATCGACACCTTGTCGACCGCCTGTTTGAACACCGACCGGCGCGCGGTCGAGCCGCGAGATCGAGATAACGCAGCAGCGAGTTGACGGCGCCCTTGCGGATCGAGCGGCCCGGCGCGTCGACGCCGGAAAGCCGGGTCTGCGCGGCGAACGGCACGATGGTGGTCGTCGCGCGGATCGAATTCGGGCTCGGCGAGCGCCGATATTCGCCCTTGGCGAGCGCCACGATCGAGCGGCCCTCCGGCGTCTCGTCGGCGAGGCTCGAGGCGAGCGCGGCGGCGGCGAGTTCGTCGACGGCCGACGCCGGGGACGGGCAGGAACTCCGTCGCCATGCGGTTGCCGAAGGTGATGGTGCCGGTCTTATCGAGCAGCAGCGTGTCGACGTCGCCCGCCGCCTCGACCGCGCGGCCCGAGGTCGCGATCACGTTGAAGCGCACCAGCCGATCCATGCCGGCGATGCCGATCGCCGACAACAGGCCGCCGATCGTGGTCGGGATCAGACAGACGAGCAGGGCGATCAGATAGGTCGTCGGGAGGTCGACGCCGGAATATTTGGCGAGCGGCCACAAGCGTCACGCAGACGATCAGGAAGATGATCGTCAGGCCCGAAAGCAGGATCGACAGCGCGAGTTCGTTCGGCGTCTTCTGCCGCTCGGCGCCTTCGACCAGCGCGATCATGCGGTCGATGAAGGTCGAGCCGGGCGCGGCGGTGATGCGCACCTTGATCCAATCAGAGAGCACGGTCGTGCCGCCCGTCACCGCCGAGCGGTCGCCGCCGGCCTCGCGGATGACCGGCGCGGATTCGCCGGTGATCGCGCTTTCGTTGACCGAGGCGACGCCCTCGATGATCTCGCCATCGCCGGGGATCACTTCGCCCGCCTTCACCAGCACGATGTCGCCGAGGCGCAGATCGAGCGCGTTGACGCCCTGCAGGACCGCGGGCAGCGACTTGTGGTCGACATAGCGGTTGGCGCGCGTGTCGGAGCGCGTGCGGCGCAGCGCGTCGGCCTGCGCCTTGCCGCGGCCTTCGGCCACGGCTTCGGCGAAATTGGCGAACAGCACGGTGAACCAGAGCCACGCGGCGATCTGGCCGGAGAACAACGCGGCGCCGTTGCGCGGTGACGAGATCGCGAACAAACAAGACGGTGACGACCGCCGAGACGGCCTCGGTGACGAAGATCACGGGATTTTTGGCCAGCGCGCGCGGATCGAGTTTCACGAACGCGTCGATCGCGGCTTGTCCGACAATCGCCGCGTCGAACAGGCCTGCGGCCTTGGGTTTCTGCGACATTTGCTTTTCCTTAAAGTTTATTCGTTCAACCAAGCCCGTCATTGCGAGCGAAGCGAAGCAATCCAGTCTCTCCGAGATCGACGGCTGGCCAGAAAGGGCGGCGCTCTACGCCCCTGGATTGCTTCGCTGCGCTCGCAATGACGGCCCCTGGGATTGACGGATGCGCTAGAAAGTCTTGCCTTCGAGCATCAAATAATGCTCGACGACTGGCCCAAGCGACAGAGCCGGGAAATATTGCAGCAGATAGAGGATCACGATGACGCCGACGAGCAGGCCGACAAACAACGGACCGTCGGTCGGGAAGGTGCCTGTCGAGGCCGGGATCTTCTTCTTCGCCCCCAGCGCGCCGGCGAGCGCCAGCACGGGTATCACGTAGGCGAAGCGGCCGAGCAGCATGGCGATGCCGAGCGTCGTGTTGAACCAGAGATTGGCGCCGGTCAGTCCCGCGAAAGCCGAGCCATTGTTGGCGCTGGCCGAGGCGTAGGCGTAGAGCACCTCGGAAAGCCCATGCGGCCCGTTGTTGCCGAGATCGTTGTCCAGCACCGTCTGCAGCATCAGGGAGACGCCGGAGAAGCCGAGCACGACGAGCGGATAGATCAGTACGGCGAGCATGGCGAGCTTCATCTCGCGCGCCTCGATCTTCTTGCCGAGATATTCGGGCGTGCGCCCAACCATAAGGCCGGCGACGAAAACGGCGATGATCGCGACGACCAGGAAGCCGTAGAGTCCCGCGCCGACGCCGCCCGGCCAGATGCAGCCGGCGAGCAGATTGAACATCGGCACAAGGCCGGCGAGCGGCGTCAGCGAGTCGTGCATGTTGTTGACGGCGCCGGTGCTGGTGCCGCTGGTGCCGGTCGCGAACAGCGCGACTCATCGGCTGACCGAAGCGGACCTCCTTGCCTTCCATGTTGCCGCCGGAGGGATCGACGCCGAGCGCCGTCACGAGCGGGTTGCCGTAAGTCTCGGCCGCGTAGACGACGCCGACGCCGACGACGAGGAAGATCGCCATCGTGGCGAGGATCGCGCGTCCCTGCGCCGGCGCGCCGATCGCGCGGCCGAAGGCGAACACCGATGCGACGGGGATCATCAAGAACGACCAGATCTCCAAGCAGATCCGAGACCGCGCTGGGGTTCTCGAAGGGATGCGCGGAATTGGCGTTGAAGAAGCCGCCGCCATTGGTGCCGAGCTCCTTGATCGCCTCCTGGCTGGCGACAGGGCCGAGCGAGATTGTCTGTTTGACGCCGTCGAGGCCGGTAACGTCGACAGAGCCGTCGAGCGTCTGCGGCACGCCAAGCGCGAGCAGGACAATGCGCGAAGATGACCGAGATCGGCAGCAACACGTGAAATACGATTCGCGTCACATCGACCCAGAAATTGCCGACGGTCTGGGTGTTCGAGCGGGCGAAACCGCGCACCAGCGCGAAGGCCATCGCCAGGCCCGTGGCGGCGGAGAGGAAGTTGTGCACGGTGAGCCCGAGCATCTGCGTGAGATGGCTCATGGTGGTCTCGCCGCCGTAGTTCTGCCAGTTGGTGTTGGTGATGAAACTGGCGGACGTGTTGAAGGCGAGGTCCGGCCCGACCGCATCGAAACCACGCGGATTCAACGGCAGGTGGTTCTGCAGCCGCTGCAAGGCGTAGAGCGAGAGGAAGCCGGCGATCGAGAACACGACCATCGCGATCGTGTAGCCGAGCCAGCTTTGCTCCTTTTTCTCATCGACGCCGGCGGCGGCGTAGAACAACCGCTCCACCGGACCGAGGACAGGCGAGAATATCGTGCGTTCGCCCGCATAAACTTGTTTGATAAGGACGCTGAACGGGATCGCGGCAGCGACCACGAGGGCGAGCGTCAGCGCAATCTCGATCCAACCAACGAGAGACATGGCGAGCCTTCAGAATTTTTCGGGACGGATAAGGGCGTAAAGCAGATAGACGCCGAGCGCGAGCGCGACGGCGAGGGCGAGAACGTGTTCCATTTTGGCCTCCTCAGAGCCTCACAAGGCCGTAGGCGTAAGCCGCGGTCAGCGCGATCAGCGCGAAGCCGAGCGCGACAAAGGCGAAGTCGAGCATGCGAAGTCTCCTGTTGCCGGAGATATGCGGCGCGCGGGCGTAAGATTTCGATGGCGAAGCGCTTGCGCTGAGATAAAGCGCGCATAAGTTCGCGACGCGGGGCGCGGATCAGACGGGCCGCCGCACGCCCTACGGAGCCCCTGCATGACCGACGCCGCCGAATATACGCCGCCCAAAGTCTGGACCTGGGACAAGGATTTCGGCGGGCGCTTCGCCAATATCAACCGGCCGGTCGCTGGGGCGACGCACGAGAAGGAGCTGCCGATCGGACGTCATCCGTTGCAGCTCTATTCGCTGGGCACGCCGAATGGCGTGAAGGTGACGATCATGCTGGAGGAGCTGCTCGCCGCTGGCCACACGGGGGCCGAGTATGACGCGTGGCTCATCGATATCGGCAAAGGCGATCAGTTCGGCAGCGGCTTCGTCGAGGCCAATCCGAACTCAAAAATTCCGGCGCTCGTGGATCGCAGCGGGGCGAAGCCGATCCGCATATTCGAGTCGGGCGCGATCATGGTGCATCTCGCCGAGAAATTCGGCGCCTTCCTTCCCACCGATCCGGTGTTGCGCGCCGAATGCTTCTCTTGGCTATTCTGGCAGATGGGCAGCGCGCCGTTCCTCGGCGGCGGTTTCGGGCATTTCTACGCCTATGCGCCGATCGAAGATCGAATACGCGATCAACCGCTACGCCATGGAGGTGAAGCGGCAGATGGACGTACTCGACCGGCGGCTCGCGGAGACGCCTTACATTGCGGGCGACGATTATACGGTCGCCGACATGGCGATCTTCCCCTGGTACGGCGGCCTGGCGAAGGGTTGGGCTTATGGCTCGGGGGAGTTTTTGAGCGTGCAGGATTACAAGCACGTGCTGGCCTGGGCCGACAAGCTGCTCGAACGAAAGGCGGTGCAGCGCGGGCGCATGGTCAATCGCATGCAGGGCGAGCCGTCGTCGCAGCTGCGGGAGCGGCACGAGGCGAGCGATTTCGAGACGAAGACCGAGGACAAGGTTGGGAAGACGGAGTGAGTGACAGCTTAGGCGCCCCTGTTCGGTCAGATCGCCAGCACAGGCGGCCCAAATGCAATGAGCGCAGCGTCGGCCGTGAGAAGAATTAAATTCTCTTCCACGGCCTGCGCAAGCAACATGCGATCGAAGGGGTCTTTGTGCAGAATTGGCAATCGCGCGGCAGCTATAGCGTGCGAGCTCGTCACATAAAGTTCAGTGTATCCGTTCGCCAGCAGCCCGCGCCGAAAGGCGATCGCGTCCACAAGAAAATCCGCGCGCCCGAGCCGTTCCTTGATCGAAATCTCCCAAATACTCGCGGCGCTGAAAAGTTTTCGGTTGCCATTATCGGCGATGAGCGCGACGGCGCCCGCAGACAATTTTGGCAGCGAAAAACCTGCCCAAATTAGGGCGTGCGTATCAAGAAGCAGGTTCAAGTTTCGCCTTCAAACAGGGCGAGAATCTCATCTTCGCCCATCCGATCGAAATCGTCGGGAATGAGGGCCTTACTCTTCATGAAGCCGATCGGTTGCCCCCCGCTGCCGGCGACTTCCTCCACCGGCACGACCTTCACGAGCGGCTTGCCATTCTTGGCGATGACGAACGGCTCGCCCTTCGCCGCAAGCTCAACGAGTTGCGCGAGTTGGCCCTCGGACTCGAGTAGATCGTAGGTAGTCATTGAACCTCTCCGAGCGGCGCAGCGCGCCGCCGACGCGTCATCACCGCTTGCGTCACTCGCGTTTCGCCTCGGCGCGGCGGTCTGCGAGAAAATCATCCACCGAAGCGCCGGAGTTAACCGGAAGCATTTCGCGCGTCATTTCTTCGGCCACGAAGGCAATGGTCGAATAACCAGCGCGTCGCCTTCCTCTTCGATGATGACTTGCGAGCCCTCGCGCAGGCCGTGTCGCTCGCGCATATCCAAGGGGAGGCCCAGGAGACCCGAGGCCTTTATCGTTACGATTGATGCCATGATCGGCGTCCGTTTAGCGCGTCCCGCGTTGTCACTATCCCTGGGGCGCGGACCCGCACATTGATATTTATTGTCGTCAGTTTTGAGACGGATAGCAAATTCGATCTCTCCGCTTTGGCCGCCCGCAAAAATTCGGTCCTCGCCCCGCAACATCCGTCTTGCCGAGGGTAGCTGGCGCCCGCACATCTGGCCCTGATCCCGAACACGGAGCCAGCAGGGTTTGTCGAGCGAGCGGACATTCGACTACGTGATCGTCGGCGCCGGCTCCGCCGGCTCGACCTTGGCGAACCGCTTGACCGAAGACGGCAAGCACAGCGTCCTCTTGCTCGAATTCGGCGGCTCCGACCGTTCGATCTACATCCAGATGCCGGCGGCGCTCTCGATCCCGCTCAACATGAAGGCCTATAACTGGGGCTATTGGAGCGAGCCCGAGCCGCATCTAAACAACCGCCGCATTTCCTGCCCGCGCGGCAAGGCGCTCGGCGGTTCGTCCTCTATCAACGGCCTCGTCTACGTGCGCGGCCATGCGCTCGACTTCGACCGTTGGGAGGCGGAGGGCGCGACGGGTTGGTCCTACGCGAAAATCCTCCCCTACTTCCGTCGCGCTGAGACTTTCCGCGGCGCCGCTAGCGAATATCGCGGCGCCGACGGTCCGCTGGCGGTCACACCCGGCTCGCGCAGAAACCCGCTGTTCGACGCTTTCATCGAGGCGGGCCGCGGGGCCGGATACGCCGTCAGCGACGATCTGAACGGGGCGCAAGGCGAGGGTTTTGGCGGTTTCGACATGACGGTGAAAAATGGCGTTCGCTGGTCGGCCGCCAACGCCTATCTGCGCCCAGCGATGAAGCGAGCCAACCTCGCCGTCGAAACGCATGCGCTGACGACGAAGATACTCTTCGAGGGCCGCCGCGCGGTTGGCGTCGCCTATGAGCATCGCGGTCACGCGCGCGTGGCGAGGGCCGCGCGCGAGGTCATCTTATGCGGCGGCGCGATTAATTCGCCCCAGCTTCTGCAACTGTCGGGAGTAGGGCGGGGCGCCGACCTGCAGAAGCTTGGCATTCCCGTCGTGCATGAGCTTCCCGGCGTCGGCGAGAACTTGCAGGATCATCTCGAATATTACTTCCAGCTATCGTCGCGGCGACCGATCACGCTCTATCGCCACACCGGTCTTTTTGGCCGCGGTCTGATCGGGCTGCGCTGGCTGCTCAACGGAACGGGGCTCGGCGCCAGCAACCATTTCGAGGCGGGCGCGTTCATTCGCTCGCGCGCGGGCATCGAGCATCCCGACATCCAGTATCATTTCTTGCCCCTCGCGGTGACCTACGACGGCAACCACCTTGCCAGCGAGCATGGCTTCCAGGCGCATGTCGGCACGCTGCGCTCGAAATCGCGCGGCTACGTACGGCTGCAATCGCCCGATCCGCGCCAGGCCCCGAAAATCGTGTTCAACTACATGAGCCATCCCGAGGATTGGACGGACATGCGCGCTTCCGTTCGCCTGACCCGGGAAATCTTCGCTCAACACGAGCTCGCGGACTACGTCGGGCGCGAAATCCAGCCGGGCGAGGCCTGCCAGACCGACGATGAGATCGACGCGTTCCTGCGCGAAAAACTCGAAAGCGGCTATCACCCCTGCGGCGCCTGCAAGATGGGCTCGCGCAACGACCCGATGGCGGTGGTCGATTGCGAAACCAAGGTGATCGGCCTCGATGGGCTCCGGGTGGCGGATTCGTCGATCATGCCGACGATCACCTCCGGCAATCTCAATGCGCCGACGATCATGATCGGCGAGAAAGCCGCCGACCTCATCCTGGGCCGCGATCCGCCGCCGGCCTCGAACGCCGCCGTGCTTCGCGATTCGGACTGGCGGGTGCGGCAACGGACGGCCAGCCTCGGCGCTTAGCTCCCAGGAGGCGCTTGATTGCGGCGCGATAAATTTGCAAGATAAGTTAATGGATCGGAAAGACATATCGCGGCCCCGGGTCGCCGGGGGCTTCGCGGGGTTACGTGCGGCGTGCGCCGCGGCGCTGGCCGCCGCTTCACTGGCGGGGTGCGCGGCCACGCCGAACACGGACCTGACTACCGGCTCGATCGCAGCCGACAAGGGCGCCACCGCGCTCGACGAGCGCATCGCCTATTATGCGCAAGCCTATGAAGTGCCGGAGGCGCTGATCCGCCGCTCGATCAAGCGCGAGAGCGGCTACAATCCGAAAGCCCGCAACGGCCCCTATTGGGGGCTGATGCAAATCCGTCTCGATACTGCGCGCGGCATGGGCTACCAGGGAACGGCGCAGGGGCTGCTCGACGCCGACACCAACCTCAAATACGCGGTCGCCTATCTCGCCAACGCCTATGTCGTCGCGGGCGCGAACCCCGATCGGGCGATCAGGCTCTACGCCAGCGGCTATTACTGGGAAGCACGCCGAAAGGGCGTGCTCGACAAATTGAAGACTGCTGACAGCGAAGCCGCGAGTTCTGAAACGGACGTGGCGCAGCCCTCGGAAACGCCGCCGCACGTCTAACGACTGCAAGGGCGCTCTCCCTTCAGCGCGCCGCCAGTGCGTCGGCGCCAACGCGCGGCGATTCGGCTGGCAAAAGCTGGCAAGCTTGCGCCCCGCTTGGACTCAAATCGATTTAAGCTAGAGACAGTCAGCGACGCTTACGCGGCGATCGAGAAGGGCGCCGCGCGGCAAGCTGGCTGTCGACATCGGCGATGGAGCACTGTCATGAGCGATGCAAACACCAACGATCTCGTCGAAGTGGAATCGCCGGTCGCCTTTGAACCTACGTTGGAGCGAATTGTTAGCGCGATTCAAACTGCCGGGCTGACACTGTTCGCCCGGATCGACCACGCAGCGAATGCGCGGGAGGTAGGGCTGACGATGCCGCCCGCGACGGTTCTGATCTACGGAAACGCCAAGGGCGGCACGCCCGTCATGTTGGGCGCGCCGCTCGCGGCGCTGGATTTGCCGTTGCGCGTGCTGGTGCGAGAGCGCGAGGACGGGCGCGCCGCCATCGCCTTCCATCCCGTCGCCGCGATGCTGCGTCGGGCAGGGGCGCCCGAGGAGTTGGCCGCCCGGCTGGCGCCGGCGCAGCGTATCCTCGTTGCGGCGCTCGCGCCGTAGCGCTTACCTCGGAGCGCGAGCGTCTACGCCCGCGAACGGTGGGCGCGGACGCCGACCCTCCGCCCCGCCGCGAAACCTGACGTTGCCGGCCGGACGCGGCGCGGCGTCGCCGCGATTGGACGACCGGCCCGGGAATGAATTTCGCGAGCCCGCGTCGCGCCGCTTTGCGCCCTCAGACTCGGCGGGCCGGGCAGGGGCCCGCATAGCCGCGGGGCTGCGTCGATCGGTGAAGGGAAGCGTCTGCCGCGTCAGCTTCTCGATCTGGCGCAGCAACCCCCGCTCTTCATTGTCGCACAGCGAGATCGCCTGGCCCGTCGCGCCCGCTCGCGCGGTGCGGCCGATCCGATGGACATAGGCTTCCGCAACGTCGGGCAGTTCGAAATTGACGACGTGGGTCACCCCGTCGACGTCGATGCCGCGCGCCGCGATGTCGGTGGCGACCAGCACGCGGGTATTCCCGCGACGGAAGCCGTCAAGCGCCCGCACGCGTTGGTTCTGGCTCTTGTTGCCGTGGATCGCCTCTGCGCCAACGCCGGCCTTTTGCAGGTGCTGCGTGACCCGGTCAGCGCCGTGCTTGGTGCGGGTGAACACGATCGCGCGCGTCACGGCCGCGTCTTGCATCAACTCGACGAGGATATCGCGCTTGGCGGCGCCCTCGACGAACACGACGCGCTGATCGACTTTCTCGACCGTGGTCGCCGCCGGCGCCACGGAAACACGCACCGGATCGCGCAACAGATCGTTGGCGAGACCGGCGATCTCCTTCGGCATCGTCGCCGAGAACAGCAGGGTCTGGCGGGACTTCGGCAGCATCGCGACGATGCGGCGGATCGGGATGATGAAGCCGAGATCCAGCATGTGGTCGGCTTCGTCGAGCACGAGAACTTCCGTCGCCGCCAAAGCGCTGCGGCGGGTCGCCAGATGGTCGAGCAAGCGGCCGGGCGTGGCGACGAGCACGTCGACCCCGCGGGCGAACAGCTCCGCCTGCGGTCGATGCGAAACGCCGCCGACAATAACGCCGATCGTGAGCGAGGGCCGGATGAACTGGCCGTAGACACGGAAACTCTCGGCGATCTGCGCCGCAAGCTCACGCGTCGGGGCGAGAACCAGCACGCGCACGGAGCCGGGCGCCGGGGGACGGCGATCCGCCATCAGGCGGGACAGGATCGGCAACGCGAAGGCTGCGGTCTTGCCGGTTCCGGTCTGGGCTATGCCGAGAAGGTCGCGGCCTTCGAGCAGGGGAGGGATGGTCTCGGCCTGGATGGGGGAGGGTTTTTCATATCCTTCGCGCGTGAGAGCGCGAAGCAACGTCTCGGGAAGACCGAGATGCGAAAACAGGGTCAATTAATGATCTTTCACGGGGCGAGCCCTGCCAGGGTCTCGCCGAACAGAGAGGGCCGTTGCGTATCGGGCCGCTACTCGGACGGATGGGGAGGAAAGCCGGCTGGTCGGCCGCAGGGCCAATCTACGCTACCGAAGCGCCTCATGTCGCGTTGCGACGCGCTGGATATGAACGCTGCGCTGCACAATGTCAATCCGGGCTCAAAATTGACCCTAGCCCCTCTGACCGTTCACTATCTTGGCAAAAACAAGGCCTAACCGGGTGACGGCGAGGAACGAACCCACTCAAAATAGGTTATTTAGGCCTTGGAGGGACCCAAAATGGTAGCGTTCTTGTCAAATCGTGTCGCCGTCGCACTTCTCGCCGGCAGCCTAGTCTTAAGCGGACCGGCTCTCACGCCAGCGTTGGCTGCCATGCACACCGGGGGAGGGGGCCACGGTGGCGGCGGCGGACATGGTGGCGGGGGAATGCACGGCGGAGGGGGCATGCACGCAGGCGGGGGCTGGCATGGCGGCCATGGCGGCGGTGACCATTGGCATGGCGGCGGAGGCCATTGGCACGGCGGTGGGTACTATGGCGGCGGCGGCTATTACGGCGGGGGATACTACGGCGGCGGCGGCTACTACGGCGCCCCCTGCTTGCCTGTCCTCGGGATCGTCTCGGGCAATTACTGCGGATATTGATCAAACCGGGTGGGGAGGGCCACGCTCACTATCCGCGATCCTCGAGCCACCGCCCTGGCTCGGCAACTCGCAAAGGCTCGCCATACGACAATGACGGAGGCGGTCGTGACGGCGTTGGAAAATGAATTGCGGCAGGACCGTGCGGCAGGACCGGGAGACCGAGCCGCTGCCGGTCCGACTGCGCGCTCTCCGTGCAAAGGCAAAGGCGATGGCCGGCCCCAAAGCCCGCGAAATGACGAAGGACGAAATCGACGAACTGAGCGGACGGTAGATGTTTGTCGACACCTTGGTGGGTCGTCATCCGGCGCGGTTCAATATAGTTGATTGTTTTTCCTATGCTTGCGCAAAGGCTCTACGTGAACCGCTGCTTTTCAAGGGCGCCGATTTCTCGCAAACCGATGTGAATGCGGCGGGAAATGGGGGTTAGAGTTTACAGGCAGAGCGCGACAGGCTTCCGTAAGTCATCCCGCATTTAACGCTTTCACAACGAGCGCCGCGCTAAGTGGGCCTGTTGCGATCTGCCGACGGATCGGCCGCCCCGCGGTCGCCCTAGGCGCGAAGGTGCGCGTCCTTCCGGTTCGGCCGGACGTTTCCCCTTCTCTGGCGATCGTAAGGCGCGGCGCGTCCCAAGCGCGTTGTTGCTCACGCGCGTGGAGAAGCGGAGTGCCCCGTTCACGTAAGGCCGCCATTCTCGATCCACCTGCCGCTGCGTCGTTCGAGGCGCGGCTGCGGGCGGAAATCGAACGCCGCACTGCGGCGACGCCGGCCATGCTGCACTCCATCAATGAAACGGGACGGCTGATTTCGGTCAGCGACGCCTGGCTCGCCAAGCTCGGCTATAGCCGTGAGGAGGTCCTCGGACGTCCTTCCTTCGAATTTTTGACCCCGGAGTCTCGAGACTACGCCATCAAGGTGATCATACCGGAATTCTTCCGGACGGGCCGATGTGAAAACGTCCAATATCAGATGGTCAAGAAAGGCGGCGGCGTCGTTGACGTGCTGATATCGGCGGTCCTCACCGACGATCCCTCAGGCCGGATTTCGCTGGCGGTCGTCACCGACATCACCGCGCTGCTCGAAGCCAAGCGGCTGATGCGCGAGGGCGAGGCGCGCTATCGCAGTCTGGTGGAAGACCAGTCCGAACTGGTGGCTTTGTCGACTCCCGACGGCGTCCTTACCTACGTGAATCACGCCTATACGGCGTTCTACGGGCGGCAGCCTGAGGAGATGGTCGGGCGCAACCTGTTTGACTTCGTGCCTGAGGAGGAACGCGCCGCGCTCTCGGAACACTTTCAGCGCGTTTGCGCGACGCGAGAAAGCATCGAGGACGAGAACCAGGTCATCTTGCCGAGCGGCGAACAGCGTTGGTTTGCCTGGACCAACCGCGCCTTGAGGGACGCCGAGGGGCGGATCACCGCGATCCATTCCGTCGGGCGCGATATTCAGCAGCGCGTCGTCGCCGAACGCCGGCTGCAGGCGAGCGAAGCGCGCTACCGTTTCCTCGCCGAAAACTCGACCGACATGATCTTGCTGGTCGACCCGGACGGCCGGCGCCTCTACGCCTCGCCGGCCTGCCGCAAGCTGCTGGGCTACGAGCCGGAAGAGACGATCGCGATGCGCCTGAATGAGGCGATCCATCCCGATGATGCGCCGCGGGTGCTGCCGATCCTTGCGGCGAGCCCCGGCGACACCACGCTCACCTACCGCTTGCGTCGCAAGGACGGGAACTACGTTTGGGTGGAAACCACAGGCAAGACAGTCGAGATCGCCGACAACAAACGCCAGCGACTGATCATCGTTCGCGACGTGGAGCAGCGTATTGCCGCGGAGCAACGGCTGGTTGCCAGCGAAGCGCGCTATCGGTTGCTCGCTGACAACAGCACCGACATGGTGTCTCAGCTCGACCACGACCTGGTGCAACGCTACGTCTCTCCCGCCTGCCGGGAGATTCTCGGCTTCGAACCGGAGGAGCTTGTCGGGGTCAAGCCCGCGGACATGGCGCATCCCGAAGATGCGCCGCGCGTCGCGCTCGCGTTTGATTGTCTGTTGCGCGGCGAGGCGGAGACGCTTTCGATCATCAACCGCACCCGCCACAGGGATGGCCGCTGGATCTGGGTCGAGGCGCGGCTGCGCGCGCTCAACGACGCGGCGACTGGCAAGCCAAAGGGGGTCATCGGCGCGATACGGGACATCTCGACGCGTAAAGTGATTGAAGATGAGTTGGCGGAGGCCAATCGGCTTCTGCGGGCCTTGGCGGGGCAAGATGCGCTCACCGGGCTTGCCAACCGGCGGGCGTTTGATGAGGCGCTGACAACGGCCCATAGCAGCGCATGCCAGGACAATTACAGTCTCGCGATGATCATGATTGACGTCGACCGCTTCAAGGCGTTCAACGATCTCTACGGTCATCCCGCTGGCGACAATTGTTTGAAACTCATCGCCAAAGCGATCTCCGAGGCCGTCCGGCGTCAAGCCGACGTCGCCGCGCGCTATGGTGGCGAGGAGTTTGGCATTGTGTTGCCTCGCACGGACGAGGCGTGCGCCGTGGCGATCGCCGTTCGCATTCAGCAAGCCGTGCTTCGTCTCAAACTCGAGCACAAGGGCGACGAACGCGGCATCGTAACCATCAGCGCCGGCGCCGCCGCAACCCGACCCGCGACGTCGGGCGAGGCGCCTGAGGCTCTCGTGCACGAGGCGGATCGGGCGCTGTATCTGGCGAAGAAGGGCGGACGAAACACTGTCGTTCTCGCCTCGGCGCCTGATGTTATGTTGGGGCGTGATGAATCGATGACGGCGAGAAAACGCGCGTAGCCCTGTCGAGCCGCGGAGCGCATGTCAGGCCCGGGTAAGGCTCATGCGGGAGCCTATCATGGGCATTCCGCCGAGAATTCCTGACCAAGCTCCGTTTGCGCACGCCAAGCGGGCTGTTTTCTCGTCACCAAACGATAGCGTTAGAGATAGAGGCACAATGCGCACCATCCTCCTGGTGGAAGACGACGAAGCCGACGCATTTCTGTTCAAGCGAGCGTTTGACGACGTCGCCAAACAAACCGGCGTTAGCCTGAATATCACTCACAAGACCAATGGCCTGGAAGGTTGCGACGCGCTCAAGGCCGCTGATCCCTCCGCCGATCTACCAGACATGGTTGTTCTCGATCTCAACATGCCGATCATGGACGGCCTCGCCTTCCTCAAGTGGCTGCGCAAACAACCCGACTTGGAAAAAGTCCATGCCGCGGTGTTGACGACCAGCACCGAACAGACCACGCACGCCGCCGCGCTCAGCGCGGGGGCCGACCGCGTGTTCGTCAAACCCAACAGTCTTCGGGGGATGGTCACGGTGGCGAGCGAGATTCTGGCCCCGCCGGGGGAAGCCGGGCATGGGTTGCGCGGCTAGCTGGCAAGGCGCGGGACATCGGGTTGCCATCGCCGGCGAAACCGTCTAGATCGCCGCGCCGGGGCCGAAGCACTGCAAGCCCCGCCGCGCGCCCGTAGCTCAGCTGGATAGAGCACCAGACTACGAATCTGGGGGTCGGGAGTTCAAATCTCTCCGGGCGCGCCAATTAAATCAAAACCTTACCTGTCGTATGTATCCTCAGCGTTTCCCAGAGATCCCGATCGGGAAGCATATGGGAAACGGCGCCCTCCCGCCACCCGACCACGCGGGTTACAGGCCTTGCCCCTCGCTAGCTGTGGCCTTGCCTGTGTCCCCGTTCGGTCGCGGACTGCGCCTTGGCTATAGCTCGTCGAACTCGTCGTCCGGCTCTACGGGATTGAGCGGCCGTATCTCCGGCGCTGAGCCGGGGGCAGGAACGGCTCAGTCGGCCGGGGGAGGTCCGGCGGCGCGCCGGCGGGTGACGGTTGGGCGTCGGCGAGGCGGTCGGGATGGATCAATCTCTACTCACCAAACTCATGAACTTAGAATGCCCTGTGATTTCAGTTGGCCCGATGTGAAGCGTCGTCGCTGAGTAGAGCGGCACAAAGCAGCTGGGTCGCCTTCTGTGACCGCGATTTGGGCGGCTCTCGTGAGCATGTTAAGGCCAAACGCGATCATGGGGACGATGCGCCATGGAAACCGCGACGCCACGATATAGCTGGACCGATCCGGACGCCTACGAGATTTTCATGGGCCGCTGGAGCGAACTTCTGGCCCAGAAGTTTCTCGCCCTCGTCGATATTGTTCCGGGCGGCCGCGCGCTAGATGTTGCCTGCGGGACAGGTGTATTAACGAAGGCGCTGGCTGAGGTGGGCGCGCATGTGATTGGGATCGACGCGTCTGAAGAGTATCTGGAAGGGGCGCGCCGAAATCGATCCCACGCCAACATCGCCTATGAATACGGCGATATCCGCCACATGCGGTTCGACAACGGGACGTTCGACGCGACCGTTTCAACGCTGGCGCTGGACGTTGTTGCGGAGATTGAACACGTGGTTGCCGAGATGAAGCGAGTGACCCGTCCAGGTGGCGTGGTCGCATCGGCGGTCACTCAATTCTCTGGTGGCATGCCGGCCTTTGACCTCCTGCTACACACCGGCGCAACTCTCGACGCTGGCTTTAGCGGCTCGTGCGAGCGGGCGTCGCGTTCCCAATTCTGGCCTGGCGGGCAGGCAGCGTTATGGCGGAAGATGGAGCTCACTGAAGTGACGGAGATCCCTGTCGTCGTCGATTGCGAGTATCCGTCCTTCGCGGATTATTGGGCCACCTTCACTGGCGGCCAGGGCAGTACCTCGGGTTATCTGATGGCGCTCCCGGACGACGTGCGCGACGCGATTAAGCAACGTGTTCGCGCGGGCTATATGGTTGGATTATCCGATGGTCCTCGGTCTTTTCCGATGGTGTTCCGCATGGTGCGCGGCGTGGTCCCCGCCTGACCTGGACAGGTTTGAGCGAGAGCGGCCAGCTTCGTCCCAATCCCGTTTTCATATCTGCTTATCGTCCTCCGGGGAGGTCAGATCATGAAGTCGGACCTCGTAGATCGCATCTACGAATGCGCGTTCGTGCCCGAGAATTGGCCGCGGGCGCTAAGCGCGGCATCGAAGGCGTCCGATTTCGCGGGCGCGGGCATGTTTGTGACCACGCCAAAGGTCGTCGCTTGGACCTCCTAACGCAACGCGCATGAGTTCACCAGCCATTTCGTCCAAAACGGCCTCTACTGGCGCGGCGAAATGCCGAGGCGGATCCACGCCTCAAATCATCCGGGCTTCCTGCGCGACATCGATCTCCTGACGACAGAAGAGCTCGCGTCCGAGACGATCCGCGACTTCTGGCGCTCGACAGGGGTTCGCTATGGCGCGGGCACTGCATTTGCGTTGCCTCAGGACGAAGCCCTGTCCATCGTGATGGCGCGGCAAGTCGATAAGGGGATTGCAGACGCCGCCGCCATCGCCAAGCTGGACGCCTTGCGGCCGCACTTTGGCCGCGCGGCGCTAATGGCGGCGCGGCTGCGATTGGAGCGGGCGAAAACCGTCAGCCAGACTTTGGCGGCGATTGGCCTTGCCGCCGTCGTCCTCGACGAAAACGCCAAGGTCTTGGCCGCCAATGCGTTGATCGAGGCGAGCGTGGGCTTCGTGCGTTGGCGTGCGGGCCATCGGTTTGCGCTCAAAGACCCTGCGGCCGACGCCCTGCTGCGCGATGCGCTGGCGCGCATGGGCGCCGCGGCCGGCGGCGGCGCGCTGTCGTTCCCGGTGCGCGACGTCGAGGCCGGCGCGCTGAACATCGGCCACGTTATTCCGGTGAAGCTCGCTGCGCGCGACCTTTTCTCCCGCAGCCTCGCGGTTTTCGTAACTGCGCGGGTCGCCGCGCCGCAGGCACCATCAATCGAACTCATTCGCTCGTTGTTTGATCTGACGCCGATGGAAGCCCGGGTGGCGCGCGGCTTGGCGGTCGGCAGGACGGTCGATGACCTCGCGGCGGATGGCAAGGTCGCGAGCAACACCATTCGCACGCACGTGCGCGGCGTGCTGGAAAAGACGGGCTGCCACCGCCAAACCGACTTCGTCGCCATGATTGCGGCTTCCGCCTTGCGCCTGGTCAACAAATCGTAGCGATCGCCGCTCCCTTTTCCTCATCAATTCTGATGAGGCCAGCGTAGCGCGCCTCGACTACGATTTCGTGCTGGAAGCGGACTGCGGCTGTGGAAGCCGGCGTATGCCGACAACCAGCGAGTGCGCGAAGAGGAGAGGTCTCCGTGAATAGTCTCATGTCCACCCTTGTCTCATCCTTCGCTTTTGCATTAACGGCTTCGGTGATGACGGCGTCGCCCACCTTCGCTGGCGAGCCGACTTCGGTCTGGACCTGCCAGAACATCGGCGCAGACGATATTGAACCGATCAGTGATCAAAAGGACCATGTCCTCCAAATCTACTCGTACTCCTGTCAGATCGCGGGAGGGCCGCTCGACGGCGGCGTCGTCACCGGCACGACGGTCAGCGAGTGGAAAGACGCCAAGAGCAACCGCGTCGCGGAGTTGGGCGTCATCCGCAAGCCCGGCTCAATGGCTGTTTACAGCGAGGGCAGCGAATCCGTCACGCTGGCCAAGGCCAACGACAAAATAATCGGCTGCAGCGCGACGGGATCGGGCAAGTACGTGTTCGCGACCGGCGATTGGGCTCAGTTGGCCGGCAAAACGAACTCGTTCAAGGGCCGATGCGCCCCGGTGGGTTTCGTGGTCGAGCAAACATTCGATTGACTGTTGCAACGCGACCCTCGGCGAAAATGCGCAAGCTCCCTTCATTGCAAACAGGAGTTATCCATGTCGTTCTGTTCGACAAATCGGCTTATGGGCGCTCTTTCGTTGATCGCTCTGGCGGCGAGCGCTCCTGCGGTTTCCGCGGAAGAGCTTCGCAACCGCGACCTCTGCCGCCAGGCCACACCCTATCCGCCCGAACAACTGGACCGGGCGGGTCATACGCTCGTCATGGGCACGGATAGTTGTGAGACCGTGGAAGGCGTGACCAAGGGCACTATTTGGCAAGATTTCGGCATGTGGGAGTGGGATGGCTCAAAGGCGAAGGAGATGACGGGTTGGGGTGTTGGGCGCAAGTTGGGAGCAACTCAGGTCTGCAATGAGCTGCCGGAAAAGGCGACGCTGGAGCTCATCATGTCAGATGGAAAAGTTACGGGCTGGAAGGCTTCCGGACAATGTGTGGTCACCATGGGGACCGGGGATTTCGCGTCCATGGTTGGCAAGACATGGTATGGGATGTCAAATCGACAGGGTTGCTGACCTCTGAGAACAACTCAGTGATCAAATGAAATTTTGAACGCATGAAAAGCAATTCTAGTTTTGAGGCCTGACAGGAATGCTCATGCACTTCGAGAAAGGGTCCCGGTAGAATGGAGGCCCTCTGTTGGGAAAGGAGATCACGCTTCTTGCAAGATGAGATTCCGGCAAGAATAAACCGAAGATCGCCGCCTGATAGTCCTCGTCGAGCATCTCGCCGCGATAGGTCCAGAGGTATTGAAATTTGCGGGCAAGCTCGTCCGGCGAGGCGCAGCGATGCTCGCAAATAGCCATCAGGGCGGCTGTTTCAATGTCGCTGAAATCGTAATACCTCTGCTCGGCAACGTCGTATTCCTTGAACGCTTCGAAGGGGGGCGCTCTATTGACTTTGATGGCCGACAATAATCCGCAAGTGAGGCTACAAGCCGCGAATTTCGTTTATTCCGTCCCGCCGATCGAAGCAAGAGCTTGCCTCGAGACGATTGTCGCTGCCGGTTTGCCTGACCAATCTCTGTCTGCGGGTATGACGTTGAGTAGACTTGACGAGGACCCGCACTGCTTGGACTGCCACCCGAGACGATTGCTTAGCGGCCTAGTCTCCGAGATCGACGAACTCCAGCGCGTCGATCGCCGCGTTCCTTTCATCCTCCGTTCGCTTAAGGGAAAACTCCAACTGCTTGGTGCTGCCTACGCTGCTCCCCATCAGGACCAGCCCGCCAAGCCCAACGACTATCCCGACGATGATCCGGATCGGCATGACGGTCACCAGACCGAACAGCAGGCAGATAAGCAACGCTGCGCCGGCGAAGGCGCAGGCGCGTCCTGCTAGGACGAGCCTGCGACTGCGCCCGATCGCCTCTCGCAACTCGTCGATCTGCGCCTCAAGTCGCTCGATCTGCTCGGTTGGCTTCGAATCCGCTTCGAACATTGAACTCTCTGGCGGCGCTTCTACGCTCCACCGACCGTCGCCCAGTTTGCAACGACGCCTGCCGGAATCCCCGCTCGGCGCAGCGCGGCGTGCGAGCGACCTGCGCCTCGCCAGTCATGTCAACTCAACGGCCCGCAGGCAAGTATCCGCACGCATAGATGGTCCCGCAGCGGCAATCAGGTTGGTTCGCCGGTCGACGCGACTTGCTTCGCGCCTTTACCGGAGAACAGCCCTAAGCCACGCTCCAAAAGCCCCGGCCCCTTTTGAGGCTTGGTTTGCTTCGAGGCTTCGCTGTCCTCCTCGGAAGTCGACGTTGGCGGCGCGATCTCTCGGCTCAGTCGCTCGAAAAACTCGGCGGCGAGCTTTTTGGCGGTGGAGTCAATCAAGCGTCCGCCGAGTTGGGCGAGCTTGCCGCCGATCTGTACGTCGACGGCGTAGCGCAGAGTGGTGGCATCCTGACCGTCGGCTTCGAGCTGGACATTTGCGCCGCCCTTGGCGAAGCCTGCGACGCCGCCTGAGCCTTCGCCGGCAATGCGGTAGCCCTTTGGCGGATCGAGGTCGGAGAGCGTCACCTTCCCCGCAAAACTCGCTTTCACGGGGCCGACCTTCAGCGTCACCGTCGCTGTCATGTCGGTCGGCGAACTCATTTCGAGCTTGTCGCAGCCGGGAATGCATTTGCGCAGCGTCTCGGGATCGTTGAGCGCCGCCCAGACGCGCTCGCGCGAGGCGTCGATGCGCTGTTCGCCATTCATCTGCATGAAATTCGTCTCCGCTCAGCGCGACGCGCGACAGATCGGGCCGAAAGCCGCCATGCCCACGCCGTGAGCGTGGCGACCGATCAGGCAACAATCCGGTATCAGAAGAAGGACGACCAGCAGGGCAATGGCCGACCAAACAGCCTCGCGCGGCGGCGATCTGACAGCAGAAGATACAGCGATCATGCGGAGGCTCCGGCCAGCAGAGAAGAGGGCGCGTCCGCGCGCTCGGGCGCCCGACGCACGGCGATGATTTCGGCGAGGATCGACAGCGCAATCTCCTCCGAGCTGATCGCGTGGATGTCGAGCCCGGCCGGCGCCTTTACGCGCGCCAGCTCGGCTTCTGATACGCCTTCGGCCGCCAATTCGCGCTTGAGCGTCTCGGCCTTGCGGCGCGAACCAACGAACGCGGCGTAGCGCGGGGACGAGGTCGCGGCGGCCTTCAGCGCGGCGCGATCGCCGGCGCCTTGCGTGGAGACGACGACATAAGCGCCGCGTCCGGCGTCTGGCGACGGCGCGACGCCCTCGAATTTGATCAGGCCTTCGCGAAACCGCGGGAGATCTGCGGGGGCGGCGGCGACCGTCACTTCGAACCCGAAGCTGGGCGCGAGCTCGGCAAGCGCCACAGCGACCGGCGAGGCGCCGAGGATCAGCAGTCGCGGCTGCGGCAGGACGGGTTCGACGAAGATGTCCATTGTGCCTTGGCTCGGGCAGGCGTTTTTCGCGAACAGCACACCGTCGCGATCCTCGCCCGGCGTGACGCCGAGTTCGTCGAGTCCTTCCTTCGGCGCGATCGAGACCAGTCGCGAGCGCCCGTCGTGCAGGCATTGTTTGGCGGCGCGCACCACCGCGGCGCGTGCGCAACCGCCGCCAATCCAACCTTCCGCGACCGAGCCGTCATCGGCGATGATCGCCTTCGCGCCTGCCTTGGCGGCGGTCACCGAGACGGTGCGCACGACGGTCGCGATCGCGAAGCGCTCGCCTTTGGCTTGCAACTCGGCGGCGCGGTCGAGCACGCCCATGTTCAGATCCTCGCGAGATAGGGTTCGAGCGCGGCGAGGCTCGCAAGATTGTGCGCCGGCGCGAACAGATCGATGAAGGGCAGGGCGACGCGTAGGCCGCGCGCGATCGGCTCGAAGCCGTCGCGGCCGGTCAACGGGTCCAACCAGACGATGCGCTTGCAGCGACGACGCAGCGAACGCATCGCGCCTTCCAGTTGCTCCGGCGCGCCGGTGTCGTAACCATCAGAGAAGATCATCACGCAGGTGCGCGAATGGATCGCGCGCTTGGCGTGATGGCGATTGAAGTCGGCGAGGCAGTCGCCGATCTTCGTGCCGCCCCCCACGCCCGCCGCCATAAGCGAAAGCCGATCCAGCGCCCGCTGAGGATGGCGCTCGGCGAGCGCCGAACTCACATGCGCGAGCCGCGTGTGGAACAGGAAGGCCTCGGACTCACGGAATGTTTGTGCGATGGCGTGCAGGAATCGCGTGAACACCGATACGTAGAGCTCCATCGAGCCGGAGGCGTCGAGCAGCGCGACGAGACGGAGCGGCTTGCGTTTGGGCCGTCGAAAGCGAAGGTCGATCGGCTCGCCGCCGCGCGCGACGGCGCGGCGAATGGTGCGGCGGAGGTCGAGCCGCGCTCCGCGCGCCCGTGCGGAGGTTCGGCGGGAGAGGCGTGCGCGCATTGCGAGCGCAAGCCGTTCGGCGAGCGCGAGCGCCTGCTGCTCTCTCGTCTTCGCCGAGCTTAGCGAAATCCTTATGCGAGATTGTTTCTTGGGTAGAAGCGCCGCGCGAGCGGCCAGGCGCGGCGTCCGCGCCATCGCCCAGGGCATGGGTTTCAGGCAATCCCGTTTCACCCACGCCAGCTGGAGCGGGTTCGAAGCCGCGCGGCTGGCCGCGCCCACTCGTCGTCGCGCGCACGACGGACTTGGCGCCGCGTCCGCGCCAAAAAGCGTCGAACAACTCGTCGAAGCGGCGGAACTCGGCGGGGTTGGAGGCGAACAAAGCGCGGAACGCTGTGCGCAAACGTTCGGGCACGGTTGCCGCGGGCGAAGCGAGCAGGAGCGCGGCGTCCAGCGTCTCGGCGCGGCCGACAGCAAAGCCGGAGTTGCGCAGGGTTGCGACGAAGCCTGCGAGGCGGTGGCGCGCAGCATCGCCGAGTTCGGCGCGCGCGCTCACGCCGCCCGCCCCGTTAGTCGAGCCGCGACTTCCGGAGTGACGCGCAGCCGGTCCTCGTTGGTCTTCAACAAGGCGATCAGCGTCGCGTGGACGATCTCCGGCTCTGCGGAAAGGTCCGACGACGCCAAGCCCCGCGAGCGTCGCCGCCCAATCGAGCGTCTCGGCGACGCCGGGAACTTTTCGCAGCTCCTCCTTGCGTAGCCCCGCCATCATGCGCGCGACCTGCGCCGCGAGCGCGACGTCGATCTGCGGCAGCCGCGCTTTCAGGATCGCGGCCTCGCGGTCCACGTCGGGGAAATCGAGGTGATGGTAGAGACAGCGCCGTCGCAGCGCATCGGAGAGGTCGCGCGTGCCGTTTGATGTCAGCACGACGCGCGGGATCGCTTTGGCCTTGATGGTCCCGAACTCGGGAATCGTCACCTGCCAGTCGGACAGGATTTCGAGCAGGAAAGCCTCGAACTCCTCGTCGGCGCGGTCCACCTCGTCAATCAACAGCACCGGCGACGTCTCGCGGCGGATGGCGGCGAGCAGCGGCCGCTCCAACAGATAGTCCTCGGAGAAGATGCGGGCCTCGACCGCCTCGGCCGCCTCGCCCTCGCGCGTCTTGATCGCGATGAGCTGGCGCTGGTAGTTCCACTCGTAGATCGCAGAGTTGGCGTCGAGACCTTCGTAGCATTGCAGGCGGATGAGTTCGGCGCCGTGCACGGCGGCCAGCGCCTTGGCGACTTCCGTCTTGCCGACGCCCGCCTCGCCTTCAATCAGGAGCGGGCGTTGCAGGTAGTCCATCATCCACAACGCGACGCTGAGGTCGCGGTCGGCGATGTAGCCGACTTCGGCGAGGCGGGTGGCGATGGTTTCGCGCGGGATCGAGACGGACATGGGCTTTATGAGGTCTGGAGCGTTGCGCGTTCAAACAAATCCGTCATTGCGAGCGAAGCGAAGCCATCCAGCGCGTCGAACGCACGTCGGTTGGTCGTTTGCAACCGACGATCTCGGCGCGCTGGATGGCTTCGCTGCGCTCGCAATGACGGGTGTGGCTCAAGCATGCAGCCCGAGCTTCTCGGCGACCGCCCAGGTGCGATAGGCGTCGTGCGGCATGGAGATGTGCGTCGAACCCAGGAACTTGAAAGCGTCGTTGACCGCGTTGGCGAAACAGGGCACCGAGCCGACGTTCGGGCTTTCGCCGACGCCCTTGGCGCCGATCGGGTGATGCGGCGACGGCGTCACCGTGTAGTCGGTCTCCCAGTGCGGCGTCTCGACGGCGGTCGGCAGGAAGAAATCCATCAGCGACGCGCCTTTGACGTTGCCCATCTCGTCGTAGACGATCTCCTGGCCCATCGCGATCGCGTAGCCCTCGGTGCAGCCGCCGTGGACCTGGCCCTCGATGATCATCGGGTTGATGCGCGTGCCGCAATCGTCGAGCGCGTAGAAGCGCCGGACCTTGTGCGTTCCGGTGTCGACGTCGATGTCCATCACGCAGATATAGGCGCCGAAGGGATAGGTCATGTTCGGCGGGTCGTAGTAGCTGACCGCCTCCAGCCCCGGCTCCATGCCCGGCGGCACCTTGTTGTAGGCGGCCCAGGCGATCTGGCTCATCGTCTTGTGACGCTTCCGGATTGCCCTTCACGCGGAAGCGGTCGACGTCGAACTCCAGATCGTCCTCGTGCACTTCGAGCATATAGGCGGCGATCATCTGCGCCTTCGCCTTGATCTTGCGCGCCGCCATCGCGATCGCGGCGCCGGCGACCGGGGTCGAGCGCGAGCCATAGGTGCCGAGGCCATAGGGCGCGGTGTCGGTGTTGCCCTCCTCGACCGTGATGTCGTCGGCGGGAATGCCGATCTCGGTCGCGATGATCTGCGCCCAGGTCGTCTCGTGGCCCTGGCCCTGGCTCTTCGAGCCCATGCGGGCGATCGCGCGGCCGGTCGGATGGATGCGGATCTCGGCGCTGAATCGAACATCGCGATGCCGAGAATGTCGCAGTTCTTCGACGGGCCGGCGCCGACGATCTCGGTGAAGAACGAGACGCCGATCCCCATGATCTCGCGCGTCTCGCCGCGCTTGAACGCTTCCTGCTTGGCCTTCTGCTCCTCGCGCAGCTTTGCGTAGTCGGTCGCGGCGAGCGCCTTCTCCATCGCCGTGTGATAGTCGCCGGAATCGTATTCCCAGCCCAGCGCGCTCTGATAGGGAAACTGCTCGCGCTTGATGAAGTTCTTCATCCGAAACTCGACGGGGTCCATGCCGAGCTTCTGCGCCATGATGTCCATCGCGCGCTCGATGCAATAGGCGACTTCGGTCACGCGGAACGAGCAACGATAGGCGACGCCGCCCGGCGCCTTGTTGGTGTAGACGCCGTCGACCGAGAGATGCGCCACCGGGAAAGTCGTAGGAGCCGGTGACGATGTTGGAGAAGCCGGCCGGCCATTTGGAGGGGTCGGCGCAGGCGTCGAAGGCGCCGTGGTCGGCGAGGATGTGCACGCGCAGCGCGGTGACGCGGCCTTCCTTGGTCGCCGCGATCTCCGTCGTCATGTGATAGTCGCGGGCGAACGAGGTGGTTGACGAGATTCTCGATGCGATCCTCGACCCATTTGACCGGCAGGCCGGTGACGATCGAGGCGACCGCCGCGCAGATATAGCCGGGATAGGCGCCGACCTTGTTGCCGAAGCCGCCGCCGATGTCGGGCGAGATCACGTGAATCTTGTGCTCGGGAATGCTGGAGATCAGCGCCACGACCGTGCGGATCACATGCGGCGCCTGGAACGTGCCGTAGATCGTGAGATCGCCGGTGATCTTGTCGAAGCTGCAGATCGCCTGACAGGTCTCCAGCGGGCAGGGATGCACGCGCTGGTAGGAGATGAGGTCCTTGGTCGACACCTCGGCTTTGGCGAACGCGGCGTCGGTCAGATCCTTGTCGCCGACCTCCCAGTTGAAGATGTGGTTGTGGATGCTTGCGGGGCCCGTGCGCGCCCGTCAGTCTTGTCCTTGATGTCCTCGCGCAGGATCGGCGCGTCGGCGTCCATCGCCTTGAACGGGTCGACAAGCACCGGCAGCGCCTCGTATTCGACCTCGACCAGATCGGCCGCGTCCGCCGCGATGTAGCGGTCGGTGGCGACGACGAAAGCGATCTCCTGGTTCTGGAACAGCACTTTGCCGTCGGCCAGCACCATCTGCACGTCGCCGGCGAGCGTCGGCATCCAGGCGAGATTGACGCCCTTCAGCTCCTCCGCCGTCAGAACGGCGACGACGCCGGGCAGCGCCTTGGCTTTGGACGTGTCGATCTTGACGATCCGCGCGTGGGCGTGGCTGGAGCGATGGAAGTCGCCGTGCAGCATGCCCGGCAGCTTGATGTCGTCGACGTAGTTGCCGCGCCCCTGGGTGAAGCGCACGTCTTCGACGCGCTTGCGCTTGCAGCCCATGCCTTGCAGTTTTTCGGCGCGTTCGAGCGAGGAGGGAGTGGTGGGGGCGTTCATTCCGCGGCTTCCTTGAATTCCACGCCGTTGATCTTCGCGGCGGCGTATTGGATGGCCTTGACGATGTTCTGGTAGCCCGTGCAGCGGCAGAGGTTGCCCGATATGCCGTATGCGGATCTCGGCCTCGGTCGGGTTCGGGTTCTCCTGCAGCAGCCGGTGGGCGCGGATGATCATGCCCGGCGTGCAATAGCCGCACTGCAGTCCGTGCATTTCACGAAACGCTTCCTGCAGCACGTGCAGCTTGCCGTCCGGCGCCGCCATGCCTTCGATGGTCAGCACGTCGGCGCCCTGCGCCTGGATCGCGAAGACCGTGCAGGACTTGACCGACTTGCCGTCGATATCGACCGTGCAGGCGCCGCAATGCGACGTGTCGCAGCCGATATGCGGGCCGGTGAGGTTCAGATTTTCGCGCAGGTAATGGATCAGCAGCGTGCGCGGCTCGACTTCGGCCGAGACCGGCTTGCCGTTGACGGTCATGTTTGACTTTGGTCATCGTCAGCCTCGTCAGGATTGAGCGCGGGCGAAAGCGCGTTGCAGCGCGCGCCTGGTCATGACGCCCGCCATCTTGGTGCGGTATTCCACGGAGCCGCGGCCGTCCTCGGCCGGCGTGGCGATGGCCTCCGCGGCGGCGGCGGCCTTGTCGAGCGTGGCCTTGTCGAGCGCAGAGCCGATCACCGCCGCCGCCGCGTCCTCGGCTAGCAGGGGACGATCTGCGACGTTGGTGAGGCCGATGGCGCAGGTCGCCACGCGTCCGTTCGAGACTGTCAAAACGACGGCGGCGGCGGCCGTTGCATAGTCGCCGACTTTGCGCTTCAGCTTCTCGTACGCGTAGCCGTGACCGGCGGGCGGCGTTGGGATGCGGATCGCGGCCAGGATCTCGTCTGGCGCGGCGGCGGTGTCGTAGGCGCCGTGATAGTATTCCCGCGCCCTGATCCGATGCTCGCCTGTGGTGGCCCGAAGCGCATAGACCGCATCGAGCGCCATCATTACCGCCGGCATGTCGTTGCCGGGATCGCCGTTGGCGGCATTGCCGCCGATGGTGCCCATGTAGCGCACCTGCGGGTCGGCGATGAGCAGCGCCGTCTCGCGCAGGATCGGCGCCGCGGCAAACAATGCCTCGCTGGCGATGATCTCGTGTTGCGTCGTCATGGCGCCGATGACGATCTCGTTCCCCTCGACCCGCACGCCTTTCAGGTCGACGCAGCCGCCGAGGTCGATCAGGTGGGTGGGTTGCGCCATCCGCAGGCGCATCATGGGAATGAGGCTGTGGCCGCCGGCCAGCAGACGCGCGTCACTATCGAGCTGCGCCAGCAGCGTCGCCGCGTCGCTTACACTCGACGGGCGGTGATATTCGAAGGTTCCGGGGATCAAGGCTTCCTCCCGTGGGCGCTGGGCATGTCCCAGCGTCGCCTCAGAGGAGCCGAGCGTGCGCCGCACAATCAATCCCGAGCGAACGAAGCCCCACAAAAAGGCGCCGAAAGCCGGCCGTTTGCACGAAATGCGTCAACGCGGCTGACCCATTTCACGAAAGGCGCGCCGTCACCCCGATTCGAGCCGGCGCTTGAGTTCGCGGTACTGCCCGCGCGCCACGGGAATGCTGCACTGCACTTGAGTTGTTAGCTCTAGCGCGACGGCTTCGCCCTGCCGCTTGATGCGGCTCACCGCCGACAGCCGAACGAGATGGCTGCGGTGCACGCGCATAAACTTCGCGGGGTCGAGTCGAGCCTCGAGCGTGCTGATGCCCAGGTTGCAGAAATATTCCTGCTCCCCGTCGAGGACGTAAGTGTAGTGCGCGTTGGCTCGAACGGCGAGAACACGCTCGCAGCGAATTTCCCGGGGCAAGCCGTCCTTTTCGACCCGAAGCGTCAAGCGGCGGCGGCGCTTCAGGGCGGGGTGCGGCCATGCTCGGTAAGGTCGCCGGAGCGTCAAACGCCACGGCCGGCGCAAGCGCCAGGGTCGGTCCGGCCGCGAACGCGCTCGCCTCGGGCACCAGCGACAACAGGAAAGCGCCGGAGACGCCGAACGCGATCACGGTGGCCAGCAACGCCAGCGTGTTGCGTGACATCGCCCCGCTCGCCTCGACGAAACGGCCGGCTTCGAAACAAGTCGGGTCGAGCCGCATGCCCGCCATGGCTGTGTAGTGCATGCCCGAGATCGCCAGGCCGAGAGCGACGGCGCCGAGGAATAGCCCGGAACGTCCGGGCCGGGCGGTCAACGCCCACAAAGCAGACCCGCTCGCCGCGACGGAAACAAGGAACGAGGCGGCGACATAAGGCGCCTCCTGATGAACCGGTCCCGCCAGATGCACCGCGGAGACGCCCACGTAATGCATGGTGCAGACCCCGAGCCCCATCCCGACAGCGCCGAGGACAATTCTCAGCCGCGGCGCGTTCGGCGCATGCGCGAAATACACCCCGCAGCCCACGACCAAAACGCAGATCAGGAACGAGAGCAGCGTGGGGAAGGCGAGATAGTCAACGGCGCTGGGAAAGCTCGCCGCCAGCATGCCAACGAAATGCATCGCCCAGACGCCGGTCGCGAGCGTCAGCGCCGACCCCGCCAGCGCGAGCTTCCGACGCACGCCCCCCGCCGTGTCGAGTTCCGACGCCAGCGACAGCCCAACGAAGCTACCCTGGATCGCAATCGCGATCGATAGTGCAACGAGCCAAGGATTGTGAGGAATCTGAAACATCCCTCGCCTCCGACGTTCCGCCCTTAGATAAGGTGTAGGGACGTAGTCTTGGGGATGCAAGTGTGTTTCGCTATATACAGATTTATATAGCGCTCTCTATAGGCTTACTGTGTCTCGTCCGCTCAATACATTGCGATGAGCTTCTCGTGAGGAAGGCGCGCGCATGGTGTGCGGCGCGCTTTCGCGAACGCCGTGGCGCCATGGTTGGCGCCATTCGACGCCTAGTCGTTCACCGAAAGCACCATGATTGGGTCGGGGATGCGTTCCGGGGCGATCTCCTCGTGCAGAGGGACAACCGCGGTGCCGATAGCGAAGAATTCTATCACGTGGCTCTGCCAACCGTGGCTGCCCTCGTGGATGTCCACACCCACCACCCCTTCGGCCTTGGCGGCTTTCGCCTCGTGCTGCATGCGCTCGATCGCGATCTCGCGCGCGTCGTACATGGCGGCGGTGAAATTGGTCAGCTCGACGTTCTGTCCCGCCTGGGCCATCGCGGCAAGCCAGCCGCGATGCGCGACGTTATAGACGCACGAGCCCATCACCATCTCGACCGGGCGGTATCCGGAATGCAGGAGCGACCAGAAATCCTGCCCGGACAGGTCCGACGTGAACGGCCCCCCGTCGTGCGCGCGGAACCCCTCGCGCCCGGCGGCGTGGACGACGCCCGTCCCCAGCGCGATGAATTCGAGAAGGTTCTCATCCCAGGGCAGACGTTTGATTGTGAGCTTCACGCCCACGATGCCGTCCGCGCCCATGACGGTGGCCTCGGCGCGCATGCGAGACATCGCGAGTTCGCGCGCGTTGTACATCGCCTTCGAGAGGACATCCAACTCCTGGTTCTTGGTCCACGATCCATACTGGATACCGACATGGTAGACGCAGGAGCCGACGCACACCTGAAGCGGCTCGAATCCGGACTTCCTGACGAGCAAGAACTCGTTGACACTGAAGTCCGACGTAAAGACCCCCGTCGCGTTGTTGGCTGAACGGATCCCTTGGAGGCGCGCGCGGGCGTGCGCGGGAAGGTCGGCTGTCATGGGTCAGATCGCTCCATCGCGGTCGTTCAGCTCGTAGGAACCGTGTTTGTGGCGGGCGCATTTGAGCGGGCTGACCCCGGCGGCCATGTCCACCACCATCTTGATTTCGTGCGGGATCGAGATAGCGCGCTTGCAGTCGATCGTCGTCGCAACGACGATGTGCCGCGCCAGAATGCCCACCTGCTCCTTCTCGAGCATCTGGCTGAAGTTGGTGTGGGCGAGGACGCCGTCGCCGTGTATCGCGGCCGCGGAGCGCAGCGAATCATACGCGCGCTCGCGGACCTTGCGCATGTGTCTGCTGAGTTGCGAATATTCTCCGTTGGACCAGATGAGCGAGGGGGTCCAGTTGGTCAGCCATTCGTAATAGGCGCCGACAGCCAATCCTGTGGGGACGATGTCGCTCTCCAGCAGTTTTACGAATTCCAGCGCAGACACCGTCGAGATGATCGGTCTCGGATTGGGGGGAAGCCCTTCTACTTTGACCGCGGTGCCAATCAGCGTGAAATCCATGCTGTTGTCAGTCGGCAGATCGATCGTCTTCATCTTGACGTCGACTACGGCGTTGGCGCCGCCGGCGGCCGCCTCGGCCTGCAGTCGCTCGACCGCCTTGTTCCATCCCTCGCTATGCCCAAGGCTCCAGGACCAACCGATGTCCAGCCAACAGGTCGCAGAAACCGCTGAGATCGGCTTTAGTCCATGCGAACGCAGGGCGAGCATCTCGGCCGCCGTCAGCGTGGCGATCCACGGCTGCGCACCGGATGCGGCGTCTGCCAGGCGCTTGCTGACGTCGGACGGAGGCTTGCCGCGCGCTAGCGACGACAGGATATCCGCTTGTCTGCGCGCCGATGCCGCCTCCGCCGCCTCGGTCGGCGACGAAGAGGCGGCGTTTCGCCCGGAAAGCCAATCGAAAGGTCCCACGGGGATCTGCTCAGCTCGACATGAAGGCGTCGATGGAGCGGCTCAAGCTCTTCGCCTGTTCGGAGGACTTCCGGGCCTCCTCCGCAAGGCGGCGGAACCAGTCCTCCGGCGCGATCGGTTTGTTGCTGATGGCTATGCCCCGCACGATCAATGCGACGGACGCCTGCAATCGGCCGCCCTCCAGCTTAAGCGAGTAAGCGTTCTCGCCGAGGTGTACGGTCACGCCGACGATCGTCACGCCGCGGGTGAAAAATCCGCGTACAGTGCTGTCCACCGTCACCTGATTGGGCATGGCTTCCTGAAGGCGCAACGCGAGCGCCCTCAAGTTACCCGCCGCGTCGGCCTCGAAGCGGCGCGTCCAGGCCATTTCGGTGTCGAAGTCGACTTTCGAGACGTCCTCGCTCATGGCGCGGGGAGGCTTTCGGTTCCACGCTGGTTGACCCTGCGCATGCCTTCCAACAGGCGGGTTTTGATCTCGACCAATCGCGTTTCCCGACCCCTGTCGTCGGCGGCGATCTGGCGCTCGATGTCGAGCACCTCGTTCATCGTCCTGACGGTCTCGTCGGCGACCTGAGCGAGGACGGCGATGTTGCGTGGGTCTTCGCCGAGGCTGCGCGCGGCGCTCACAGCCGCCTCGTGGGCGCCCTTGGAGGCTAGCAATGTGATCTGGCGGTCGGCTTCGGCGAGGCGTTCGCCCTGTTCGGCTTGCTTGCGCAGTTGGACTTGGACGACTGCCTGCGACGCGACGGCCATCAGCTTCGGGATGACAACCAGAATGCCGTTCGAGATTTTCATCAGGCGGGTTTCGGCGGCCTTCCGGTTCTGACCGATGATCGGGATCAGCATGGCGGCGCCGACGAGGGTCTCCCGCATCTCGGCGATCTTGCCGCGGAAGTTGGCCATCGCGCCGCGGAATTCGAGGACGTCGGCGGCTTCGGCCGGATCGCCGGACTTGATCGCGGCCTGCCGCAGACGCTCCTGCTCTACGTCGGCGCGGTCGAGCGCGATCTGTCCCGCGGCAATCGCGATCTTGAGGGAATGCAGGTTCTTGCGGATGGCGGCGGACTGCTGGTCGAGAAGGTCGATCGCGACCGTCAGGTCGGCCTTGGATCTCCTTGCTTTCGCCTGTTCGCCGTCCATCAGGTCAAGGAAACGGCGTCGATTTTCCTGGAAGCCCTTGTAGGCGTCGTGGGCCTCGGTGAACGTATGCAGGAGTTTCTGCACCAGGCCCTTCGGGTGCTCGGCGGGAACCGCGTTCGCCTGTGATTGCAGGTCTTCGATCCGCAGGATCTTTACACCGTCCAGCACGGCTGCGGCGATCTTGCCGACCTCTCCGGCTTCCCCGACGCCCACGTCCGCGAGCAGTCGGCGCGAAGCTTGGCTGATGTCGGCGAGCACATCGTCGCCGTGGGAAAGCAGCGAAACCGTGCGGCGAAAATCGATTCGGGACGCCATCAATTGCGCCGCTTCGATTTCCTCGGGTTTCATATTGTCGATGTCGACGAGCCGCTCAGCCCTTGGTTGGGCCGCTAATGCCGGATTCGTTGTAACGGGTGCGCCACTTCGCGTCTCTTGAAGCGCGACGACGTTCGACGGCGGAGGGGATGAGTTCGAGACCGTCAAATGCCGAGAGGTCCAGCGGGGCGGACGGATGGGCGTCGGGCATCCGAAACCTTTCTGCGGGGGCGATATGTTCGGCATCGCCGCTGTTCGCGGTCCAGGATAGACGCTCTTGCGCGCGTTGCCCATCACCTGCGCGCGAGATGGCTAAGTGATCACCAACTTCCCGCTTGGGTCGAGAACTCCCCTCCCGGAGCTTACGGCTCGCCTCAGCTTACAGCATAGCCTCCACATGTATCGGAAACCTGCGCGCCCGCACCCCGGTTGCGTGCCACACCGCGTTGGCGACCGCGCCCGCCGTGCCTGTCGACTCCGATCTCGCCGACGCCTTTGACGCCGAGCGCGTTGACGAAGGGATCACGCTCCTCGACCAGGATCGCCTGCATGGCGGGAATGTCGGCATGCGTGGGAATGCGGTATTCCGCGAGATCGGCGTTGAGGATCCGGCCGGTGCGCGGGTCGATGACCGCCTCTTCGTGCAGCGCGAAGGAGATGCCCCAAATCATTCCGCCGAAATACTGGCTCCTGACCAACCGAGGGTTGATGATGCGGCCCGCCGCGAAGGCGCCGACGAGCCGCGTCGTGCGAATCATTCCGAGCTCCGGATCGACTTTGACCTCGGCGAACACGGCGCCGTGCGCGTGCATCGCGTATTGGGCCTGAGCCCCGGGGTCGGCCGCGCCCTTTCCTTCGCCTTTGATCTCGGCGACGCCTGCGCGGGCCATGATCGCGGCATAGCTCTCGCCACGGCTCTCTTCGTCTCGCCGCCTCAACCAGCCGTCTTGCGCAATCACGCCGGCGTTGCCGGCCCCGTAGAGCGGCGACTCGGGATCGTTGGTGGCGAGCCCGATGAGCTTGGCGATGGCCGCGTCGCCGGCGTTGTGAATGGCAAGGCCTGCGGTCGCGGTATGGCCTGAGCCTCCGGCCATGCCGCCGTCTGGATAATCGGAGGTTCCAGACCGCAGTTCGACCTTGTCGATCGGCAGCGCGAGCGCGTCGGCGCCGATCTGGGCGAAAGCCGTTGCCGCGCCCTGGCCCATATCGTGTGCGGTCGTCTCGACATAGCCGGTCCCGTCGGCGCGCAGGGTGGCGCGGGCGTTGCCCTGAAACATGACCGCGGGAAAAGTGGCGACGCCTACGCCCCAACCGACAAGCAGGCCGTCGGGGTCGCGCATCTGGCGCGGCTGCAGCGGCCTCTTCTCCCAGCCGAACGCCTTGGCGCCTTGTGCGAAACACTCGCGCAAAGCCTTCGAAGAAAACGGCTTGCCGGAGATCGGCTCGGTCTCGGCATAGTTGAGCAACCGGAACTGCAAGGGGTCCATGCCTTTCGCGGCCGCCATCTCATCGATGGCGCTTTCGAGCGCGATCGAGCCCGAGGCTTCGCCGGGCGCGCGCACGAACATCGGCGTTCCCGTGTCGAGCCGCACCGCCTCGTGCGACGTCCGGATCGCGGGCGCGGCGTAGAGGGTGTGCGAGACATTGGCCGAGGGTTCGTAGAAATCCTCGAATGCGGAGGTGGCCACCCTCGCGTGATGGGCGAGCGCGGTCAGCTTTCCCTCGCCGTCGACGCCGAGCCGCAGCCGCTGGCGCGTTGGCGAGCGATGCCCGAAAGGCCCATAGAGCTGGGCGCGCGTCGCGACCAGCTTGACGGGTCGGCCGGTCAACTTGGCCGCGAGCGCGCCGAGCACCAACGGTCCGCTCATCAGCCCCTTGCCGCCGAAGCCGCCGCCAAGGAACGGGCTGCGCACCAGCACCTTGTCGGGCGCCATGCCGAAGATCTGCGCGAAACGGGAGCGGCCGAAGGCAAGCGCCTGGGTCGGCGTGTCGATAACCAGCCGGTCGTTCTCGAAAGAGGCGACAATCGCGTGCGGCTCCATCGCGTTGTGGAATTGAAACGGCGTCTCATAGGTCGCATCAACCGTCAGCGCCGCCGTTTCGAGCCCGGCCTCGACATCGCCTTTCTCGGCTATCGCGGGATGGCCGGGACCAACCATCGGCGGTGTGAAGCCCTCGCCTACATCCAGGCGAACGGCGGGGATCTCGGCTTCGTATTTCGGCGCAAGCAAAGCCGCGCCCTCCGTCGCCGCCTCCAACGTCTGCGCGATCACCACGGCTATCGACTGGCCCGCGTAACGCACGCGGTCGTTCTGCAAGGCCTCGAAGCGGAAGTTGAACGGCTGATCGTGAAGGTCGGGATCGACGAAAATGGGCGGGCGGTTTGCCGGCGTCATCACCTCAACCACGCCTGGGTGGGCCTTTGCCGCTGCGACGTCGAGCGAGACGACGCGCCCGCGCGCGATCGTGGAGATCGCCATCGCGGCGTAGAGAACGCCGTCCGGGCGGCGGTCGGCCGCGTAGGTTGCGCGGCCCGTCACTTTGAGAGGACCGTCGAGACGGGTCAACGGCTGTCCGGCGCTGGAGCCGTGGCGGGCGTGCGCGGGGTCGCGGGAAAGGGCGATCTCGGTCATCGCTTAAGCTCCGAAGGGGGAAGCGGGCAGGGCGCGCGGGGCTTTGGGCGTACCCGCCGCCGCCAGGCTCAACGCCCGCGCGATAACGCGGCGCGCCAGTTCGATCTTGAACGCATTGTCGCCGAACGGCTTGGCGTCGCGCATCGCAGCGTCCGCGGCCTTGGCGAAACTCGCCGGCGTCGGCGACTGCCCTTGCAGCGCGGCTTCCGCCTCACGCGCCCGCCAGGGCTTTGGCGCCACGCCGCCCAGCGCAACGCGGGCCTCGACGATGACGCCGTTTTCGAGCCGAAGCGCAGCGGCGCGCGGAAGCGAGCGCAAACGCATAGGAGACACGATCGCGCGCCTTGAGATAGCGCTGATGGCCGGCAAAGGCGCGAGCCTCGGCGGGCAGGCGCACGGCCAAGATCAACTCGCCGGCCTGCAGTTCGGTGTCCTGGTTGGGCGTATCGCCGGGCAGTCGGTGGAAGTCGTCGAGCGCAATCTCGCGCCGCCCGGAAGGGCCCGCGATCTCGACGACGGCGTCGAGCGCGACGAGGGCCGCACAAAGGTCGGAGGGGTGCGTGGCGACGCAAGCCTCGCTGGCGCCCAATATGGCCGCATGGCGGGTCTCGCCGTCTTTCGCGTCACAGCCCTGGCCCGGCGAGCGTTTGTTGCAGGCGCTCGCAGGGTCGAAGAAATATGGGCAACGCGTGCGCTGCATGAGATTGCCGCCAAGCGTCGCGGCGTTGCGCAATTGCGCCGAGGCGCCGGACAAGGTCGCCTCTGCGATGAGCGGAAACGACGCCGCGAAGCGGGCATCGTTGGCGAGGTCCGCGTTGCGCACCAGCGCGCCGATCCGCACGCCGCCGTCAGGCAGCGCCTCGATGCGATCGAGGCCTTCGAGGCGGCCGAGATGGATGACCCGGGCGGGACGGCTCACGCCCGCTTTCATCAGATCGACGAGATTGGTCCCGCCCGCGAGATAGGCGGCGCCTTGCTCGGCGCCTGCGGCGAGCGCATCGGCAAGCGTGCGCGGCGCGACGAAGTCAAAGGCGTTCATGCGGCGTCCCTTTGCGCTTCGAGTTCGCGCCCGGCCTGCTGCACAGCCTCGAGAATGCCCGCGTAGGCGCCACAGCGGCAGAGGTTTCCGCTGAGACCCTCGCGGATCCGCTCGGGATCGCGCCAATCGCCGCCCTCTTCGAGAAACGCAACGGCGCTCATGATCTGACCGGGCGTGCAGAACCCGCATTGCAGGGCGTCATTGGCGATAAAGGCGGCCTGGAGCGGATGCAGCGCCTCTCCGTGGGCGAGACCCTCTATGGTGAGGATGTCGGCGCCGTCCATCGTGGCGGCCAGTACGAGGCATGAATCGACGCGTCGCCCATCGACAAGCACTGTACAGGCGCCGCATTGGCCGCGATCACAGCCTTTCTTGGCGCCGGTCAGGCCCAGCCGTTCGCGCAGGAGATCGAGCAACGTGACCCGCGGGTCGTCCAACATCATCTCACGGCGGACCCCATTGATCGTTGCCGAGATCGCAAGCTGCATGCGAGGCTCCTGGAAAGGGCTGCGAATTTGCAGTGAGCCGATATTCCGGTACCGCTATAGCGCCGGCTTCGTTCTCAGGCGGGTAAATACGGAGGCAGCCTCCGTTTTGCAACCAGTGCGTGGACACGAATGAGTGAAGGCCTGTCACCCCCGCGCGCGCCGCGCGCGGACGCCACGCGCAACCGCGAGCGGCTGCTGGCCGCCGCCAAAGCGGTGTTCAGCGCTGGCGGCGCCGATGCGAGCCTGGAAGCGGTCGCGCGGCGCGCGGGAGTCGGCATCGGCACGCTCTACCGGCACTTTCCGACGCGCGAGGCTCTGTTCGACGCGGTCTACCGGCGCGAGGTGGACGAACTCGCGGCCCTCGCCGAGCGATTGGGGGCGGAAACCCCGCCCGGCGAAGCGCTGCGACTTTGGGTGCGCGCGAATGTGGAGTTCGTCGCCACCAAGAAGGGCATGGCCGCTGCGCTGGCGGTCGCCGCGTACAACAAGGATCTGAGCGCCTACTCGTTCGATCGCCTCAGCCGGGCGCTCGGGGACCTATTGAACCGTGCGCGCGCCGCCGGCGCCCTGCGGACGGAGATCGGGCCGCAGGATCTGTTGCGCGCAGTCGTCGGCTTTTGCATGGTCGACGACAAACCGGACTGGCGCGCCACCGTATTACGCTTGACCGACGTGTTCATGGATGGATTGCTGAGCTAGACTACCAATGGGGAACCCGGAGTAGGCCAGAGAGCGCGCTCAGGCGTGCGCGGCGACGCGGGCATTCGCAGGCCGGTCGTAACAAATGGGCGCCGGTCGCGAATGACTAAGCAAACACTCAACAGAGGCAACACATGATTCAGGCCAGCCCCTATGTGGGTGACGATACGACTGGCGCCGACGCCGCTCCCCCGCAGCGCGTGATCAAACGGCACAGTCTGGTCGTGCGCCTGACGCACTGGATCAACGTTCTCTGCCTCACCATGCTGCTGATGAGCGGCCTGCAGATTTTTAACGCGCGGCCGCAGCTCGATTTTGGCAATAAGACGGATTTTGACCACCCGATCGCCTCGATCTCATCGGCCACGGTCGATGGCGTTCAACGCGGCTTCGTTGAGATAGGCGGACATCGCTTCGACACCACGGGTGTGCTTGGCCTCTCCGACGTCGATGGCGAGCCGACGGAACGGGCGTTTCCCGCCTGGGCGACCTTGCCTTACGAGCAGGACCTGGGCACAGGGCGATCGATTCATTTCGTCTTCGCCTGGCTTTTCGTTGCAAATGGTCTGGTCTATCTCATCTGGGGGTTCGCGACCCGCCATTTCCGGCGAGATTTCGTGCCGAGCAAATATCAATGGCGCCATATCGGGCGGGCGATCGTCGAACATGTGAAGCTGCGATTCCCGAGAGGCGAGGAGGCGCGACAATACAACGTGCTGCAAAAGATCACCTACCTCCTGGTGGCCTTCGTGCTGTTGCCTCTGCTGATTGTCGCGGGTTGGACGATGTCGCCGGGTCTCGACGCGAAATTCCCTTTCCTGCTCGAGTTGTTCGGAGGCCGTCAGACGGCGCGCTCCGTCCATTTCATGGCGGCGTTCGGCGTCGTGCTATTCGTTCTCATTCATGTCGCGCTGGTTCTGGTCTCGGGCGTTTTCAACAATATGCGCTCGATGATCACCGGCTGGTACGACATCGGTCGAGAGGAGAAGACCCATGGTTGACCGATCGACGACCCGCCGCTCCCTGCTGACCCGCGGCGCCGCCGCGCTCGCGCGCCTTCAGTCTGAGCGGGTGCGAAAAGATCATTCAGAGCGATTACGCGCAGAAGGCGTTCGCAAAGGTCGACGCGTTGAATCGAACGGCGCAGGAGGCGCTGCTCAGCCCAGAAGTCGCTCGCCCCGGAATACACGCGCGACGACCTCTCGCCAGTTCTTCTACGCCAACGGCTCAACCGACCCCGACGACGCGGATTACAAGAAGATGGTCGCCGAGGAATTCGCGTCCTACAAGCTTGTCGTGGACGGATTGGTCGATCATCCGCTTGAGCTCACGCCTGGCCGAGCTTCGCGCCCTGCCGAAGCGCACGCAGATCACCCGGCACGATTGCGTCGAGGGCTGGAGCTGCATTGGGGAATGGACGGGAACGCCGCTACAGGGCCTTCTGGACAAGGCCGGTATTGAAGCGGGACGCTCGATATGTCGTGTTTCACTGCTTCGACACGATGGACGATGGAGCTTTGACGGGACCGACGCCGTTCTACGGAAGTATCGATCTCGCCGCCGCGCGCCACGCGCAGACGATTCTCGCCTATGAGATGAACGGCGAACCGCTGCCCGTCAAATACGGCGCTCCGCTGCGCGTTCGGGTCGAACGGCAGCTCGGCTACAAGATGACGAAATACATTAAGCGGATTGAGCTGGTGAGCGAATTCTCCAGTATCGGCAAGGGCAAGGGCGGGTATTGGGAAGACAATGGGTACCAGTGGTACGCGGGCATCTAGAGCGGTTTCGGATCAAGTGGAAACCTTCGTCCGTTCGCATTGTTTAGCACGCCGGCCGGGGACCCCCTCGCCCCACGTGACGCACGATGGAGCGCGCCGCATCAGGGAGGCAGTGGGGAGAGGGTTTGGGGTGAGGGGTCAACGGCTTGGAAGCACGCTTCACAGCACAGCGCCCCAACGAGGACGATACGGACGCAAATGTTTGGCCGAGGTCTTTTAGGTTTGCGCCGCGCAATGATTGAAATCGTCGTCCAAGCGGCTCGCCCCTCACCCCAAACCCTCTCCCCGCTGTTTCGCTGATGCGGCCCGCTTCGTCGTAAGACACGCGGGGCGAGGGGGTCCCCAGCCGTCGTTCTCGAGTGCAGCCGCGAGATGTGTGCATGCATTAGCGCCAGCGCGGGGATGACAGCAAGGCGTGTGCGTTTCAATCTGATCGAAAATAGCTTTAGCGCTGGTTGAATGCCGCGGCCGGTGACCAACGCCCTGTGACCCGCGCGTCTCACGCCTTCTTAGCGGGAGCGCCCGGGCTACCTTGTTCTTGCGCACGTCTCACAGCGGTGCCCGTGTGTATCAGATGACGTCGCCACACCTCGTGCGCACGGCGGGCGTCGCGCGCTCTCAGGGTCTCCATCAGCTCTTCGTGTTCCTGCATCGCTTGCTCCCAACGCGCCCCGTCGGCGATGGCGAGGTAACGTCCGCGGCTTGCTCGAACCTGCAGACGCGCGTGCGCGGCGCTGAGAACACCGTTGTCGGCAAACGCGAGAATGCTAGCGTGAATCTGGCTGTTGAGTTCGAAATAAGGGCCCCGCTCACCGGCTTCGAAATGGCCACGCATGCGCGCGTGCAGCGCCTCCAACTCCTCCCGCTCGGACGAAGCGGCGCGCACGACGGCGCGCTCGGCCGCGAGCGCCTCCAACGAAGCGATCACTTCGAATAGAGCCTCGGTCTCGTCGAGGTTGATCGGCGCGACGCGCGCGCCGCGGCCCGACAGCCATTCGACGATCTGCTCTTCGGCAAGAATCTTCAAAGCCTCGCGCAGCGGCGTCGTCGAGACGCCGAGGGAGGCGGCGAGATCGGGCAAATGAAGCCGCTCGCCCGGCGCCATCTCGCCTCGTACGATCTGATCGCGCAGATGATCGGCGATGGATTGATCGAGCGAACGCGCGCGACTGATCTCCTCGGAGTCTTCGGCAAGCGACGGGCGCGAGAGCCATGCTATTCGTCGCGCTCGGCGGCTTCGGCCATCGCTTCGCCGGTGCGGCGCAGATGATCGAGCATGGCCGCACCGGCGCGCGCGGCGTCGCCGCGCGAGGCCGCCTCGACAAGCTCGGCGTGCTCCGCCATCGAGGCGCTCCAGCGCGGCGCCGAGGCGAGCGTCAGCGGTCGGTCGCGGCGGGCGCGTTTGGTCATGGCGTCGTGCATCGCGGCGAGCGTGGCGTTGCCGGCGAACGCGAACAAACAAGCGATGCATCTTCTGGTTGAGATCGAAATAGCCGCGCGCGTCGACCGCAGCGAAGGCGGCTTTCATGCCTTGGTGCAACGCGGCGAGTCTCCGCACGCTCGGCTTCCGACATCCGCGCCACGGCGAGCTCCACCGCGTGCCGCTCAAGCGCGCCGATCACCTCGAAATGCTCCAGCATCTCTTCGCGCGAGAGCCGCCGCACACGCGCGCCGCGGCCGGGCAACAGCTCCAGCAGGCCTTCGGAGGCGAGCAACTTTACCGCCTCGCGGATTGGCGTGCGTGAAACACGGAAATTTTCGGCGATCTGCAATTCATTGACCCGCTCACCGGCGGCGATATCGCCGTTGGCGATCAGGCGGCGCAGCTTGTCGATAACCTGAGTGTGCAGCGCCGGCCGCCGGACCGCCGCGCGAACGGCGGTGCAGGGTTTCGAAGCTTGCGCGGCGCGGGGTCGGCGACCGCCTTTTCGCGCCTGGGGAGTCTCGGCATCAGTCGCAGGATTAGCTCAATCTTTGCTTCGCACAAGGCCAGAAAGCGGCGGGCGGCCGTCTGTCGCTCAAAAGTGAGGCCAGGCGCCCGCAAACGAGGCAATTGCATAACATATATATAATGCAGTTTTGGTGGTATCTACTCATTAACAATAAATTAAAAATGGCACGCTCGTTGCTTTAAGGCTGCCAGCGTCGCCTACCGCGCCGCTCACGCTGGAGAGACAGATGCCCTCGCTTTCCCCCGCAACGCGACGTCTCGCGTTCGCGCGCCTGGCTTCGGCGCTAGTCTCTAGGCGCGCTCGCGGCGTTCGCCGCCGATCGCCGCGAGCGGCGACGCCCAAGGACATCCTGATCGAGGTCGGCGAGCATGGACCCAACTCGCTCGACCCGATGACGCCGGCCGCCAACGAACTGTCGCAATTGGTCGCCTGGCAGATCTACGACCGGCTCGTCACGCACGGCATGAAGACGCTGCCGGACGGCAAGGTCATCGTACGACTACACGAAGATCGAGCCGGAACTCGCGACGAGCTGGGAGATTTCCGACGACGGCAAGACGATGGTGTTCCATCTGCGCAAGGATGCCACCTTCCACGACGGCTCGCCGGTGACCGCCGACGACGTCAAATGGTCGTTCGATCGCGCGATCGCCGCCGGCGGCTTTCCCGCCGATCCAGATGGCGGCGGGCACTTACGTCGATCCCAACATGTTCTCGGTGGTCGACGCCAACACGTTCAAGATCACCCTGCCGGCGAAAAACAAGCTCGCGCTGCCTGATCTCGCGGTGCCGGTGCCTGACATCGTCAACAAGAAGCTCGCGCTTCAGCACGCGACGGACAAAGATCCCTGGGCGCTCGATTGGACGCGCGAACACGACGCCGGCGGCGGCCCTTACAAGGTCGCGACCTGGAAGCCCGGCGACCAGATCGTGTTCGAGCGCTTCGACGCTTGGAAATCCGGCGAGACGCCGAAGATCAAGCGCGTCGTCTATCGCGAGATCGAATCCGCCGGCACGCGCCGCGCGCTGCTGGAGAAGGGCGACGTCGACGTCTCCGTCGGCCTGCCGCCGAAGGATTATGCCGAGCTCGCCGCGGCCGGCAAGGTCAATGTCATCGGCACGCTGATGCAGAACGAAATGTTTCACGTCGACATGAACGTCACGATGAAGCCGTTCGACGACAAGCGCGTGCGGCAGGCGATCGCCTATGCGCTTGCCCTACGAGGCGATCATGAAACAGGCGCTCTACGATCGCGCCGTGCCGATGTGGGGCGCCGACGCCTCGAAAGGCTATCCGCCGGTCTGGCCGACCGCCTCGCCCTACAAGACCGATCTCGACAAGGCGAAGGCGCTGCTGACGGAAGCCGGCCTCGAAAAGGGCTTCTCGACCGAACTGTTCATCGACATGAGCCAGAGCACGATGCAGGAGCCGATGGCGCTGCTGATCCAGGAGCAACTGAAGAAACTCAACATCGAGGTGAAGATCACCAAGATCCCGGGCTCCGAATGGTTCGCCAAGATGGGCTCGAAGTCCATGCCGATGGACATCAACTATTTCTACGGCTGGCTGGACTATCCCGAATATTTCTACTTCTGGACCTATGACGGCAAGAACAACACCGTCTTCAACACGCCCAACTATCATGAACCCGGCGCTCGACAAGCTGATCGACCTCGCGCGCGACGACAGTCAGGACAAGGCGACCTACGAGGGCGCGATCTCCAAGATGAACGCCATCGCGATGGACGAGGCGCCGCGCGCGCCGGTCGCGCATCTGTTCTCGGACATCGCGATGCAGAAGAACGTCAAGGGCTATATGTACTGGTTCCACACGCATCTCGACTACCGCTTCGTCAGCAAGGAGTGATGCCCGCGGCTACCCTCCGGAGCCTCGGTCGATGAAGACGCTAGCCGCTATTGCAAATCGTGTGCTGACCGCGCTGCCGAGCCTCGTCGGCGTGGTCGTCGTCACGTTCCTGCTGGCGCGGGCGCTGCCCGGCGATCCCGCGGCCTATTATGCGGGCTCGTCGGCGACGCCGGAGAGCATTGCGCAGATCCGTGCGCAGCTCGGGTTCGACAAGCCGCTGATCGCGCAGTTCGGCGACTATGTGGTGGCGGCTCGCGCATGGCGACCTCGGCCACTCGATCTCCTCGGGCCAAAGCGTGTTCGCCGATCTCTCGACGCGACTGCCGGCGTCGGCGGAGCTGACGCTGGCCGCGCTCGGCTTCGCGCTCGTCATCGGCCTGCCGCTCGGCGTGCTGGCGGCGATGCAGACAAGGGATCGTGGGTCGATCATGTCTGTCGCGTCGTCGTCAGCGTCGGCGCGGCGTTCCCGACCTTCTTCGTCGCGCTGATGTTCGTGTTCGTATTCTACTATGAACTCGGCATCGCGCCCGAGCCGCTCGGCCGCTTCAACGAAGTTTATCACACGCTGCCGCCGACCGGACCGGCTTTCTTGTCATCGACAGCTTGCTCGCCGGCGATCTCGAAGCCTTCTCCGGCGTCGCTCGCCCAACTCATGCTGCCGGCGGCGTCGCTCGGCCTGTTCGCGCTCGCGCCGATCGCGCGCGTCGCCCGCGCGGCGATGCTGGAGGCGTTGGCGAGCGACTATCGTGCGCACCGCGCGCGCGATGGGTCTGTCCTCGGGCAAAGTCGCGCTCGGCTATGCCTTGCGCAACGCGATGCTGCCGATCGTCAACGTGCTCGGCATGGTGTTCTCGTTTCTGCTCGGCGCCAATGTGCTGGTCGAGCAGGTGTTCGCCTGGCCCGGCATCGGCGCTTACGCCGTCAACGCGGTCATCGCCTCGGATTACGCCGCCGTGCAGGGCTTCGTGCTGATGATGGCGATCGCTCTACGTGATGCTCAATCTCGCTCGTCGATGTCGCCGTCGCCGCGCTTGATCCAAGGGTGCGCCTCGGTGTCTGACGCGACCTTCCTCGCCGACGCGCGCTATCTCGCGACCCGCAACCGGCTGACCCTGGTCGCTGGGCTCGTGCTGCTCGGCTTCATCGTCGCTGGCGATCGGTCGGGCCCTGGTTCGCGCCCTACGATCCGCTGCTGACCAATGCCAAGCTCACGCTCGCCGCGTCCGTCGCTGCGGCCATCCCTTCGGCGCCGATGCGCTCGGGCGCGACATTCTCAGCCGCGTGATCGTCGCGACCCGGCTCGACATCTCGATGGCGATCGGCGCGGTGGCGATCTCGTTCGCGCTCGGAACCTGGCTCGGCGCGCTCGCCGGCTATTTCGGCGGCTGGATCGACGCCGTGATCGGCCGGTTGATGGACACGATCATGGCGTTTCCGCTGTTCGTGCTGGCGATGGGCATCGTCGCCGCGCTCGGCAACAGCGTCGCCAACATCGTGCTCGCGACCGCGATCATCAACCTGCCGTTCTACGCCCGCTTCGCGCGCGCCGAGATCAGCGCGCGGCGCGAGCTCGCCTATGTCGAGGCGGCGAAGATGAGCGGCCATGGCGGGCTGCGCGATCCTCACCAAACATCTCATCCCCAACATCCTGCCCGTGATGACGGTGCAGGCTTCGCTCAATCTCGGCTGGGCGATCCTCAACGCGGCGGGCCTTTCGTTCATCGGCCTCGGCGTCCGGCCGCCGACGCCGGAATGGGGCATCATGGTCTCGGAAGGCGCCTCCTACATCTTCTCCGGCGAATGGTGGACGTTCACGTTTCCGGGCTTCGCGCTGGTGCTCGCGGTGTTCTGCTTCAATCTGATCGGCGACGGATTGCGCGACATCATCGATCCGAGGACGCGCACATGAGCCCGGCATTGCTTGAGCGTCGAAGGGCTCGCGGTCGAGTTCGAAACGCGCTCAGGGATCGTCAAGCGCGCTCGACGACGTCACATTCTCGATTCGAGAAGGGCGAAATACTCGGCATCGTCGGCGAAAGCGGCTCGGGCAAGTCGGTGCTCTCCTACGCGCTGATGGGCCTGCTCGATCAGGCCGGCCGCGCGCCGCGCGGAACGCATCCTGTTCGAGGGATCGGAGCTCGACCGCGCCGGTCGCGAAGTCGCGCAGCTTGCGCGGACGCGAACTGTCGATGATCTTCCAGAGCCCGCGCACGGCGCTGAACCCGATCCGCAAAGTCGGCAAGCAGATCGAGGACGTGCTGCGGCGGCATGGTCCGACGTCACCGGCGCCGAGGCGCGCGCGCGGCGATCTCCGCGCTCGGCCGCGTGCGCATTCCCGATCCGGAGCGCCGCTACGAAGCCTATCCGTTCGAACTTTCCGGCGGCATGTGCCAGCGCGTGATGATCGCGATGGCGCTCGCCTGCGATCCCGTCGCTGCTGATCGCCGACGAGCCGACGACGGGGCTCGACGTGACGACGCAGGCGGTGGTGATGGACCTCATCCGCGAGATCGCGCGCGAGCGCCGCATGGCGACGATCCTGATCACCCACGACCTCGCGCTCGCCGGCGAATATTGCGACCGCATCCTTGTCATGCATGCCGGCCATATCGTCGAGGCCGCGCCGGCCGAGGCGTTTCCTGCACGGTCTGAAACACCCTTACGCGCGCCGCCTGTTCGCCTCGACGCCGGGCGCCGCCGAGCGGCTCGACGAGCTCGCGGCGATTCCCGGTTCGCTGCCTGATCTGCGCAAGGAGCTGCCGCCGTGCCGCTATCGCTTGCGCTGCGAGCGCGCCGTGGCTGAGTGCGATGTCGCGCCCGTTTCGTTGACGCCGATTGCCCCCGATCATGCTTTGCGCTGCCGAAATCCCGAATGACGACGCTTCTCGAAACAAACGGGCTGACCAAGCTCTATTCCGTGCGGCGAGGCTTTCGCCGCGCGTCGCTGCACGCCGTCGACGGCGTCGATTTCAAGATCGACAAGGGCGAATGCGTCGGGCTGGTCGGCAAATCCGGTTGCGGCAAGTCGACGCTCGCCCGGTTGGTTGCCGGGCTCACCGCGCCGAGCGGAGGAACCATCCAGTTTGGGCAGGCTGAGGACGCGTCGGCGGCGAAACAACGCTCACGCGCGTTCAAGTGGTGTTTCAGGATCCGCATGAATCGCTCAATCCCGGCTTCACCGCGTTCGACTGCGTGGCCGATCCGCTGCGCCGCCTCATGGGCCTACGCGACAAAGCGCTCGAAGCCCGAACGCTTGTCGCCTTCGACGATGTCGGCCTGCCGCGCGAATTGGCGCGCCGCTACCCGCACCAGCTTTCCGGCGGCCAGAAGGCGCGCGTCGGCATCGCCCGCGCGATCGCGGTCGATCCCGAAATCATCATTCTCGACGAGCCGACCTCGGCGCTCGACGTTTCGGTGCAGGCGACAATCCTGAAACTGCTCGGCGAACTGCGGGCGCGGCGCGGGGTCAGCTATCTGTTCGTCAGTCACGATCTGGAAGTGGTGCGGCTCATCTGCGACCGCATCGTCGTGATGTATCTCGGTCGCGTCATCGAAAGCGCGCCGACGCAGGCGCTGCTCGCGCAGCCTGCGCATCCCTACACGCGCGCGTTGCTCGCGGCGAGCCCGAACCCGTCGCGGCGCGGTCAGAAGGTGCAGCGGCTCGAGGGCTCGGCGCAAAGCCCGATTGATCCCGATCCGCATATCTGCCGTTTCGCCGGCCGCTGCCCGATGGAGATCGACATCTGCCGCCGCGCCTCACCGCCGCTGCTGCCTTTCGCCGACGGCCACCTCGTTGCCTGCCATCGCGCGGGCGAGACATGATGCGCATTTGGCAGCTCAACCGAGGAGAAACGCTGTGAACGTCTCCGACTATGCTGAGCTTTCCGCTGTAGAAATCGTTCGCCGGGTGCAAGCCCGCGAAGTGTCTGCTCTGGAAATCTCGGAGACAGCTCTGTCGGCGCTCGACGCCGCCGAACCGCGGCTTCATGCGTTCGCAACCATCGCCCGAGAAAGCGCGCTTACTGAAGCCACGGCCATCGACGCCCGGCTGGCGCGCGGCGAGGACGTTGGTCCGCTGGCGGGGGCGCCGGTGGCAATCAAAGATCTCGTGCTGACAAAAGGGCTGCGCACGACCTTCGGCTCGCGGCTCTATTCCGACTATGTGCCCACGGAGGACGACATCCTGGTCGAGCGGTTGCGCAAAGCCGGCGCGGTCGTGATCGGCAAGAGCAACGCCAGCGAGTTCGGCTTCGGCGCGCACGGAAACAATCCCTTGTTTCCCACCACCCGCAACCCCTACGACCTCGCACTCGGCCCCGGCGGATCGAGCGCCGGCTCGGCGGCGGCCGTGGCGGCGGGCGTGTGCGCGCTCTCGATCGGAAGCGACGGCGGCGGCTCGATCCGCATTCCCGCCTCGCTCTGCGGCCTCGTCGGCGTCAAAGCCTCGATGGGCCGCGTGCCGCTCTGGCCGGGTTGTCGCGACGAAACATTGCCCGGCGTCTCCGGTTGGGAATCGATCGAGCACGTGGGACCCATCACGCGAAGCGTTGCCGACGCTGCGCTGATGCTCTCCGTCATCACCGGCCCTGATCCTCGCGACCGGTGGTCGTTGCCGTCCGGCGACGTTGATTGGCTCGGCGCGCCGCGAGCCGAACTGAAACGCGGTCTCAAGGCGCTCTACTGGCCGCGCTGGCGCGAGCTGCCGATCGAACCCAAGGTGAGCGCCGCGGTGACGGCGGCGGTTGAAGCGTTTCGCGCGCGCCTACGGCGTCGAAGTCGAGACGGCGTCGCCGCCGGACATCGCGATCGGCGCCGCGTTTCCGACCATCATCGCGCTTGGAGACCGACCTCACAGGCATGCGTCGGTTGGTCGCGGAAAAGAACGTGCCCGTCAGCGCCGCTCTCCGCGCCTTCCTTGACATGCGCCTGCCGCTCGAAGCGGCGACCGACGCGATGACTGTGCGCAAAGCCTGGGCCAACGCCGTCGCTCGCCTGATGGCGCGCTACGATCTGATCCTTACGCCGACGCTGCCGGTCACTGCGTTTGCCGCCGAGCGCGAAGGGCCGGCGACGATCGACGGTACGCCGATCGGGCCGGATGAGTGGTGCCCGTTCACCTTTCCCTTCAACCTCACCGGCCAGCCCGCAGCGAGCGTGTTCGCCGGATTGGTTGATGGCCTGCCGGTCGGCCTGCAGATCGTCGGCCCGCATCTCGGCGATGGGCTCGTGCTGACCGCCGCCGCGAAAGTCGAGGCGCTATTTCCGCCGCCTCGGCCCTCGTTCTCGCTCTGACCTGGACTGAGACTATGCCGATCCGATTGGGCATGCTGACGCCGTCTTCCAACACGGTGCTGGAGCCGGTGACGACCCACATTCTCTCAGGCCTGCCGGAGGTCACCGCGCATTTCTCGCGGCTTCGTGTCACGCAGATCGGCCTCGACGCCGACGCGCTCGGTCAGTTCGACGAGCGCCCGATGCTTGCGGCCGCCGATTTGCTGGCCGACGCGAAAGTTGATGTCATCACCTGGAACGGCACCAGCGCTGGTTGGCTCGGCCTCGAGAGCGATCGCCGGTTGTGCCAGCAAATCGCCGAGAAGACCGGCATCCAGGCGACCACCTCGGTGCTGGCGATGTTTGACCTGATGCGCGGGCAGGGCGAAACCCGCATCGGTCTCGTGACGCCTTACACCGAGGACGTGCAGCTTGCGATCATCGACGGATTCAAGCGCGAGGGCGTCAGCATCGTCGGCGAACGTCATAGTGGGATCCGCGACAATTTCAGTTTTGCTGAAGTGAGCGCGGATCTCCTTTCCGGCATGATTGCCGCCGTCGCCGCCGAGCGGCCGCAAGCGATCGCGGTGCTGTGCACCAATCTCGCCGCCGCTCCTTTGGCTGAAATGCTGGAGGCACAGCTCGGGGTGACAATCTACGACAGCGTAGCGACCGCCGTCCACGGCGCGCTGCGCGCCGCCAAAGTTGATCCGTCGCGCGTGAAGGGCTTCGGCCGGCTGTTCGCGAACGGGTGAAGCAACGCTGGGGGAGCGGGGCCTATCTGGCGCCTAGCAAGGACAGCGCCGCTTACCGCGAGGCTCGCGCGTCATCCAACCCGCGCCACGACCTCCCCTTCAAGCTGGCGCCAATAATGTCCGACGCCGGCGAGATCGACGATCACAATCCGCGCGCCGGCGGGAAGCGGTGTCGAGCCCGAGGTCCAGCGATGTGTAAAACGGCCGCCGGCAAACTCGGAGTCGAGCCAACCTTTCGCACAGGGGCTATCGAGCGCGAGGGCCGAGCCGTCGATCTGCAATCCGCTGATGCACAGCCCGAGCTCGCGGGTATCCGTGCTGGAGGCGAGTGCGTGTGCGGGAACGAACACATTTGAGCGGAGCGCGATCTCGCGACCACCTGCGGGCAAGACAAACGCAAGTCGTGACTCGGAGAGGTGGGCAGGCTCGACGCGCCAACCATCAACGACGATGTGAGCGTCCGCCCCTTGGTCGAGGCGATGACCGCGCTCGGCAAGCCGCGCCAGCAGCCGCGCCTTCGTCTTGACGACCGACGGTCCATCCTTGACCAACGGCAGGCAGGTATCGACAGGGCGCCTTGGTTGGAAGTCGGGATGCGCCTCAACGAAGGCGCCGCCGTTGGCGAAGGCGGTTCGGTTGCCGCAATCGAGATAAGACTTGGCGGGCAAGCCCTCGGCGAGCACGACGTCATGCGCGTCGAGTTCGACGTGCCAGTACTCGACGCGATCCTGTTCGATCTGCACGATGGAGTGGCCGTTGATCAAACACGAGATCGGCATCAGCGCGTCTTCGCAGGCGACGTTGTGGCCGGGCGACAGCCAGAGGTCGCGCCGCGGCAGACCCTCGCCGAAGGCGCCGGCCGAAACGCGCACCGGCCGAACGGCGGCGGGATCGGGGTGTCGGGAAATGTCGATGCGACGGTGGCCGAGCCAGACGATCGGCCGCAACGCGCCGGAGGCGGTGACGACGAGGTCGCCAACCTCTAGCGCCTCGACGGCGACCTCGCCATGATCGGTGAGCAGACGAACGCCCGCGCAATAGCAAGCCGCGTTCAGCAGCTCCGCCTCCGTCTTTGGCACCGCGTCTAGCATATAGCCGCTGACCGAAACGTTCTTTACGCGGTCCCAGCCCTGGGTGGCTGTAGGCGTGGAAGAGCCGGGCGCGAAGGTCGCAATCTGCTCGTCGCCGAATTCAAGCGTGTAGTTGTTCGACAGGACGCCATGGGTAATGGCATCGTCGTTGGTCTTGATGGCCGCCAGCCCGAAGCGAAAGTTCTCGACCAACGCGCCGCCGATCGGCGCATAGGCGGCGATGTCCAATTGTTTGATGGCGGTGCCCGAAGCCTCCATCTGCAAAAGCGTTGGTTCGAGCGAGCCGGGAGCGAAGTTCAGGCTCAGCGGGTTGAAGGTAACCTTGCCGGCGCCCGAGCCCGCGCTTTGCGAGCCGATGTTGAGGGTTTGAAGGAAGGAAAAGTCCGCACTGTCGAGCTTGATCCACTTGTCATCGGCGATCACGGCGCCGTCGTAGCCGGTGAAGTGGACGTACACATCTTTGGTGTCCGCCGCATTGGGCAGGGCTATCGCGTTGTTCAGCGCTAGCGCGGGCAGGTCGCTGGTTCCGCCGTCTATGTTCGAGGTGAGGCTGTTGTCGGCGACGTTCTGGACGCGGTTCCAGCCCTTCGTTACCGCAGTCCCCGCGACTCCGGTTGGTGTGAGAGCCGTCGTGCTCTCAACCAGGCCGCCGTATTCCATGGACAGATTGTGCAGGCCGGTGACGGCGTCGATGGTGTCGGACTTTACGGCGGCGAGTTTGAAAACGTCGCGCTGCACTTGAACCGGCGCGTTGTTCTTGCCCGGGTCGTAGGCAAACAGATTGACCTGCGCGAATGGCGTGCCCGAAGCCAAGTCCTGGTCAAGCTGCTCGGTGAGCTTGTTGCTCGCCAGCGTAAAGGTCAGCGGATTGAACGTAATCTTGCCGGCGCCCGCGCCTGAATCCTGCGAGCCGATGTTGAGCGTCTGCAACGACGAGAGAGACAGGTTGTTGATCTGATAGAGCGGAGACCCGTCGGAATTGAACGGCTTGTTCTGATAATCCGTGAACTCCAAATAGTATTTCGTTTGGTCGGTCGCGGTGGTCCCGACCGGGGCGAGCTTTGTTTTGACGTCGGCCTCGGTAGACGGGACCAAGTTGGGGACGAAGGTTGTGTCCGAAATGTTCTTTACCCGATTCCAGCCCTGGACGTCGGTGGGCGTGGCGGCGCCCGGCGCGAAGGTCGCAATCTGCTCGTCGCCATACTCGAGCGAATATGTTTCGGTGGGAACGCCGTTGACCACGGAATTGTCATTGCTTTTGATGGCGGCCAGCCCGAAGCGGTAGTCGACGGTCAACGCGCCGGTCGGCCCATAAGCGGCGACGTCCATTTGTTTGAAGGGCGTCCCCGAAGCCTCCATCTGCAGAAGCGTGGGTTCGAGCGACCCCGGCGCGAAGGTCAGGTTCAACGGATTGAAGGTGATCTTGCCCGCGCCGGCGCCTGTGCTTTGAGAACCGATGTTGAGAGTTTGAAGGAGCGACAAGTCCGCGCTGTCGACCTTGATCCACTCGTCGTCGGCGATCGTGGCGCCGGTGTAGCCGGTAAAGTGGACGTACAGATCGTTGGTTTTCGACGGATCGGGGGGCGCTATCGCTTTGCTAAGGTCGAGTGGCGGCAACGTGGTGTCGTCGCCGACGTCTACGTTCGAGGTCAAGCTGTTGTCAGCGATATTCTTGACGCGGTTCCAGCCCTTCGTCACCGTCACCCCAGACGTTTGCTTCGCCGTCAGAGGCGTGACGCTCTCGACCAGTCCGCCATATTCCATGGATAGGTCGTGCAGACCGGTGACGGCGTCGATGCTGTCGGATTTCACCGCTGCGAGCTTGAAGACATCGCGCAGGACCTGAACCTGGTTGTTATTCGCGTCGGTGTCGTAGCCGATCAGGTTGACCTGTGCGAACGCCGTGCCCGAGGCCATGACCTGGTCAAGCTGCTCGGTCAGCTTGTCCGTCGCCAGCGTGAAGGTCAGCGGATTGAACGTAATCTTGCCTGCGCCCGCTCCTGAACTCTGCGAGCCAATGTTGAGTGTCTGCAGCGACGAAAGATCTACGTTGGTGACCTGATAGAGCGGGGATCCGTCGGAGTTGAACGTCTTGTTCTGATAATCTGTGAACGTCAGATAGTATTTCGTATGGTCGGTCGCGGTGGTCCCGAGGGGAGCGAGCTTTTTTTCGACATCGGCCTCGGTAGCCGGGACCAAGTTGGGGACGAAGGTTGTGTCCGAAATGTTCTTTACCCAATTCCAGCCCTGGACGCCGGTGGGCGTGGTGGAGTTCGGCGCGAAAGTCGCAATCTGCTCGTCGCCGTACTCGAACGAATATTTTTCGGTGGGAACGCCGTTGACCACGGAATCGTCGTTGGTTTTGATCGCCGCCAGCCCGAAGCGATAGTCGACAGCCAACGCGCCGGTCGGCCCATAGGCCGCGACGTCCATCTGTTTGACGGGTGTCCCGGAAGCCTCCATCTGCAGAAGCGTGGGTTCGAGCGACCCCGGCGCGAAGGTCAGGTTCAACGGATTGAAGGTGATCTTGCCCGCGCCCGCGCCGGTGCTTTGAGAGCCGATGTTGAGAGTTTGCAGGAACGACAAGTCCGCACTGTCGACCCTGATCCACTCGTCGTCGGCGATCGCGGCGCCGTTATAGCCGGTAAAGTGAACGTACAGATCGTCCGTTTTCGACGCATCCGGCAGCGCTATCGCTTTACTCAGGTCGAGCGGCGGCAGTGTGGTGTTGCCGCTGACATCTGCGTTTGAGGTCAAGCTGTTGTCAGCGATGTTCTTGACGCGGTTCCAACCCTTCGTAACTGTTTTTCCGGGCGTTCCCGCAGTCGTCAGGGGCGTTACGCTTTCCACCAACCCGCCGTATTCCATCGAAAAGGAATGCAGACCGTTGGCGTCGTTGATGTTGTCTGATTTCACCGCTGCAAGCTTGAAAACGTCGCGCAGCACCTGAACTGGATCACCGTTGGCGTCGGTGTCGTAGCCGATCAGATTGACCTGCGCGAACGCCGTGCCGGAGGCCATGACCTGGTCCAACTGCTCGGTGAGCTTGTCGGTCGCCAACGTAAAGGTCAGCGGATTGAACGTAATCTTGCCGGCGTCCGCGCCTGAACTCTGCGAACCAATGTTGAGCGTCTGTAACGACGAGAAATTTACGTCGTTAACTTGGTATAACGGAGAGCCGTCGGAAGCGAACGTCTTGTTGTCGTAGTCCGTGAATGTCAGATAATACTTTATCACAGAACGCTTCCTTTACCGGTCAGGCCTCTACGGCTGGACCCCGCTCGCGGACAACTTACGAAGACACGTTGGTTAATATCTTGTAACAAATATTACTATACGCAGCGGCTCGCGGATGCAACTGCCGGTTGCCTCCCGAGGCGAACTAGGCGCCCACCGGTTTCAGCGTGGCGGCGCTACCGCCGAAGATGCCGGCGCTCTGACCAAAATCTCCTCGCCGCTGGCGAAACGCACGCCCGCCTCGGCGCAGGCCCTGATCCACGGCAGGATCGCCAGCGGCGGCTTGGCGGTCGCCGCGAACACGATCGCGGCGTTGACGGAGAGCGCGCAGGCCTCCGGCGCCGGTTTCGACGGCGGGTGCTCGGGGGCAAGCAGGCTGCCGCCGGAATGAGCGACGGCGCGGGCGAGCCAGCTTGTCGCTTTGCGCATGTCGCCTGGCCTCGGCGAAGGTCAAAGCGGCGCGGCGCGCCGTCTTCGTCGGGATCGCGCACCCATTGCGTCGCAAGGCGCACGCTTCGTCGTTCGCCTCGGGGCCGAGCATGGCGCTCGACGCATTGGCAGCCCCACCAAACGCTTCGCGGCGGGGGAGCAGATGCGCGAGAAACGCCAGCGCCGTGGCGGGGCGGGGCGAGTCGATGAGCGCGCGCGCATGGTCCAGCGGCGCCGCTGGCGCCGCGGGCTTCGGCGCGTAGGGTTCAAGGCCAGGAAACGTTGCGAACACGTCGGCGGCGTCGGTGAAGCGGATGCGCGAGCTCATGATCTTACCTCAGATCGGCACGCCGCTGACCACGGCCGCGCCCGCCACCAGCGCCGGCGTGTTGAGCGTCGTCGCGGCGTTGACGCCCGCCGGGGCCATCATGCTGATGCTCGCCAACGCGATCTCGCTGATGTCGGCGACATCAGCGATGTCGACGCCGGCGTCCAGGAATGCTGCGTCAGTCCGCACCATCACACTATAGCTGATGCCGGAGGCGTTCATCATGATCTTGTGCGAACGGGATTGGTCCCAGGAAGAACGTAACCGTGATATCCGTCTGAGTCATCTTGATCTGCGTGCACGGCATGTCCTTCGGCCCGACATTGATCGTCGCCGTCTTGAACGCATTGAGCGCCCAGTTGCCGCCGCCCTTGTGCAATGTCATGCGCCATGTCCATGCCGACGTTGATCGTCTCGTCCTTGCCGATGTTTTCGGTCTGATCCATGAGAATGTCGCGCTGCTCGTTGTTGAGCGCCTTGAACATCAGATCCTTCTGCGAGCGAAGCTTGACGCGCTCCTGGTTGACCGTGTCGTCAAACATCAGCATGTGATAGCCGTCGCTGTTCTTGCTCGACTTGGTGAGGATGCCGGAGTGGGTCTTCTTGTCCGGCAGGGGCGTCGGCACTTCGTTGTCGCCGTTGTAGACCGAGCCGACGACGATCGGCCGGTCGGGGTCGCCGTCCTCGTATTGCACGAGCACCTCGTCGCCGATGCGCGGGCAGAACCAGGCGCCGCGCGTCTTGCCGGCCCAGAACTGCGCGACCCGCACGCGGCGCGACAGGTCCTTCTTGCGATCCCAGTAGAACTTGACGAGGATGCGGCCCTTCTTGTCGACGTCGATCTCCTCGCTCTCGTTGCCCTTGTCGGCGCACACCAGCGCCGACTGCCAGCCGACCACCACCGCGCGGCGCGTCGTCAGCAGCGAGCGGAACTGTCGGCTGGAGTCCATCAGCTCATAGGTGCCCGCGTAGGCGACCGGCGCGCCGCCGCCGGAGATGTAGGTCTGATCGACGTAGGAATGCGTGCAGCGCAGCACGACATAGTCTTTGTTGTCGCTCTGCGTGGTGTTGTTCTCGTGCGTGAACTTGCCGCCGGGAAACAGCGACGGAGCCGAGCCGATGGCGATGCGGTGATCGTCGAGCGCCTGCACGGCTTCGACGCGCACCTTCGCCCATTTCTCGCCGTCGGACTTGTTGTCGTAGCCGCCGGGATAGTCGTAGGTCTCCAGCGTCGAATGCTCGTATTCGCCGTGCTTATCGGATTTGGCGAGCAGATCCTGGGTTGGCTTGTCGTAGAAATAGTCGTTGAGCGCGTCCTTGCCGGTCTGCAAGCGCGCGCGCGCTCGACCAGGAATCGAACTGCTGCCGGTCGCGCCGGCTCTCTTGATCGTCACGGGCAGCAGCGGCACGGGCTGCAGTCCCGGAATCTTGCTCATGGCAACTCGGCGCGTCGCAGAGCACCAACGTGTGCTTCGACTCGGTGTGCTCGAAATAATAGTAGATGCCGTATTTCTCCATCAACCGGCAGACGAAGTTGAGGTCGGTCTCCCGGTACTGCACGGTGTATTCGAGCGTCGGATAGTCCTCCTTGAGGTTCTCGCGAAAATCGGTAAAAGCCGCGATCGCCGAACACCTGGGTGATGATCTTGTTTGGCTTCATGTTGGAGAAGATGCGGCAGTCCGAGGTGCGCGAAAGCAGATGCAGCCACGGCCGCAGCACGAGCTGATAGCCGAACAGGCCGTATTGTCCGCCGGTGTAGTTGGCCTCGGTCAGCACGCCGTTGAAGTGCCGCTCGTGCCCGTCGACGGCTTTGATGCGCACATTGCAATTGCGTCCGATCATGGCGTTGAGATCGAAGTTTTCCTTCAGTCGATAGCGCGCCGACGCGGTATTCGAACAACGCGCCGAGCCCTTCCGTGCCCTCGAAGCGGTTGAGCACGAACGTGTCCCCGCCGGCCGGCGTGGTGAGCTTGCCGATGCGTCCTTCCTGCGAAAGATCAGTCATGATTGCCTCTGTTGTTCGAGCCGGGGTGACGGGAGATAACCGTCAATGCGAGCAAAGCGAAGCAATCCAGCGCCGTGAGATCGAAGCTCTGCCGGATAGGGCGGCAGCAGCCGAATCGTGGATTGCTTCGCTGCGCTCGAAATGACGATTCCCAGATCATGAAATACCTTTCGCACGGCGGGGATGGCCTTCAGCACATCGAACTTCAGGCCAAATTCGATCGCCTGCGGCTGATGCGGGTCGCTCGGCCTTGGCGCCGAGCAGGAACGGGTCGGCCTGCCGAAATCGCTGACATGCAACGACAGGCCGGGAACGAAGGGCACGGGCAGTCGGCGCCCTTCAGTGCCTTGAACGCAAAGTGGCGCGCGTCGTCCGCGCCGAGCACCGAGTCCCGACGACGCTCGCCGCGATCGGCGCCGCTCAGCGTGATCACGGTGATGCGGTCGAGCCAGGGCGACTGTGTCCCATTCGTTCTTCATAACCCGCACCTGCCTCAGACCCTCGTCGCTCAGTAGGTTGAGGACCCGCTGCACGATCGGCAGTCCGTGCAGCGCTTTCAGGATATCGCCGAAGGAACCGGCTTTCGGGGCCGCCGGGATCGGACGCGCATCGCGGCGGGATCGGGAACTTTGTAGAACGGCAACGGCGGCGGCGGCGCGATCACCGGCGGCGTCAGCATCGGGCGTCGGCGGCGCCGGAGCGCCGCGCAGCGGCGCGCTGCGGCCGAGGCGGCGGTAGAACGCGTCGTCCTCCCACGCCTTCATCTCCGCGAAGCTCGGGATGAGAGGCGGCGGCGTGGTTGGCGCGTCGAGGAAAGCCTTGTCGATGACCTCGAACCTCGGCCGCCGCATGTCGAACAGCAGCCCGCCGCTGAGGATGTATTGCTCGGTCGTCGCCACGGCCCCGAAGGGATCGTCGAGCTTGAGAAACGCCGGTTGATCGCGCGGCGCCGGAGAATTCGCCTGCGTCGGGCGCCACTCCAGGCGCGGCGTGTCCCAATGCAACTGCAGCCGGAACCGCGGCGACAGCGCCTGCGGCGCCGCGCGGTCGAAAGTCGGCAATTTGAAATCGCCAGTCGGCGTGTCGCCGCCGCCGCTATCGTTCGGCCCGCTCATCGGATCTCTCGCGCGCTCTCACTGCCGGCGTCTCGGGAACTATGATATCCGGCATTTACGGTCCGCCGCGCGCGGGGAGGGGACGACCGGAATGGCGGACGTCTGACGAGATAGAGCTTGCGCCGATTTCGCCCGAGGCGCCGTGCGGCCCGGATCTCGACGCCGAGGGCGACCTGGAGTTCATGAATTTCCTCGCCGCGGTCGAAGGTCAACTGCCCAGCTCCTATTTCAGTTTCGACCGCAAGACGATCGACTTCCCCGCCGCCTTCGCCGCGCGCCGCCGCGCTGAAGAAGAAGCACGCAGGATCTGCGCCTCATCCTGCTCGTCGCCAAGCTCGCCGTTCTCAATCGCGATTTTTACCGCTTCGCGCGCGAGGTGGCGGAGATCGCGTGGTTGCTCGCCAACCGCTGGGAGGAGGTTCATCCCGCAGCGCCGACAGGCGACGACTACATCTCGCGGCTCGCGCAACTCGGGACGCTCGAGGATGCCCCCGTCGTCGTCTGCCGTTGCAATACGCCACGTTGTTGCAAACCGAGCGCGAGGGCCCGCTGGTCTATCGCGCGGTCATGGTCGACGGCGGGCGAAGCCAAGCTGCGCGAGGGCGAGAAACTCGCCTCCGCCGGCGTCATCGAACGCATGTTGACGACGACTGTCGAGGTCGAAGCGCTGACGAGGCTCTACGCGACGCTGGGCCAATTGCGCGACGAACCTCGAGCGATCACCGCCCTCACCAGCCGAACGCGTCGGGCCGGAGCAGGCGGTGAAGTTCGGCGCGCTGCCGCCGCTGGTCGAAAAAATGCTGGCTTTCGCGCAAGGCGCGCTCGCCCGCGGCGCGATCCTTCGCTCGCGCCGACGGCCGACGCGCCGGCGACCTCGGAAGGCGCGGGCCGAGGCGCCCGCCGGCGCCGTGCAGTCCTTCGAGAGCCTCGCCGAAGTCGACGCTGCGCTCGCCTCGGCGCTCGGCTATTTCCAGGCGAAGGAGCCGTCGAGCCCGGCGCTGCTGTTGATCGTGCAGGCCCGCGCCACGCTCGGCAAGAATCTCTACGAGGTGATCCGCTTGCTGGCGCCGCGCCACGCCGAAAACGCGCGCGTGTTCGTCGGTCCTGAGCGACGCCTTCTCGATTCCGGTGCAGCGCTCGAGGACGCGCCGGCGCTCGATTTTTCTCCCGGCGAAGCGCCGCCCGCGCGAAACGCGCGCCGCAAGCTTTCGCGCTGATCGAGAAGGTCGCCTCGCATCTGCGCAGCGTCGAGCCGTCGAGCCCGGCGCCTTATCTGCTCGACCGCGCGCGCGCGCTGGCGACCCGCGATTTCCTCAGCCTGCTCGGCGAGGTGTTTCCCTCCGACGATCTGGAGTCGATGGGCAAGGGCTACTAAGCGCTCCTCGGAGCGTCGGCCTCCAGGCCGACGAGGCCGCAGCAACGTCGGCCTGGTGGCCGACGCTCCGCTCACTTTCGCGAATCGTTGAGAAACGTCGTCCAATCCGGCAGAGCCGCCGGTGTCGATCTCGGCGAAATTGACCGCCTGCAAGCCGCGCCGCCAGCAATCGGAAATGCCATAAATCTTGAACTTGCCGCGGTCGACGCACATCGACACTTTGCCGGCGAGCACGTCGACCGCGTCGATGTCGATGGCGTAGAGATAGATGTAGCGGCCCGACAGCGGGCCGCGCAGCGGCGTCGAGCAGGCGCCTGGCGTCATCGTCCACCAACCCTCGGTGGCGAATTGCTCGCCGGCGTTCGACGCCGATCGCGAAGTTGATCAGCGTATGCGTGTTGTTGCAGACGCGAAGGCCGCGCGCGCCGAGCCACTGGCAAGCAGGGCGACGACGAGCGCGGGACCGATCAACCTCACAACATCTCGCCTCTGCAACCGTTGCTATTCTTACACAATCACAACGCGCCGCCTACCATAGCTGCGGACCCAGCCCCGCGTCCGCCATGGCGAGAGGCAGACTGCGCGGCGGCGTCGCGGTGACGCCAGTGGCGGTCCAGAACGCTGGGGATACGCCGGTATGCAAGGCGATCCGCTGCTTCCACGAAACAGCATTGACCAGATACAGCCGGTCGCCGCCGCCCATGATATCCCACCGATCTGCGTCTTTGCCGTAGCAGCGGTCGTCGTTGCCGGTCTTGGCGCCGATCGAGCAAGTGTCGTCGCCGTTGAGGCCGAGGATGTGGGCCTGCCCCAGCGCGTGGCCGACCTCATGGCCGACGGTGTTGTGGTTGACCTTGTTTTTTGCGTCGACGACGCGGGGACGGAACAGGTCGGAATCGTCGTAGTCGCGATCATCGGAGCGGAAGGTTCCGTCGTTGAACTTTTCGATGTCCTTTGTATTCGGGTGTTCGTCCGTCGCCTTCACGCCCGCGGCAAGCTTTACTGAGCGCGCGGTTTTGTCGAGGTTGAACACATTGATGGTCCGGTGCGGCTTGCCGGTGCGGAGCGGGCCGCCGGCTGGCGTGTTGTCGAGCAGTCCGCTCGGGCCAATCACCGCCATACGGAACAGGCAGAGCACGTTCGGGCGCACCTTCACTGGACACGCCGACTTCCAGGCCGCGCTATAGTCGAGCTCCTCGCAATCGCGCGGCGTGACCAGCAGATACTGGTGGTTCCAGGTGTCCTCGGCGCGCTTGGCGAAGCCGCGCATAAAACTGTTGATGAGATCAGGCGTCCAATCGAGCGCGGGGAACAGATAATCGTTGGCGTCGCGCGCATACCATTTGCCGCCGCTCTGCGACAGGGGGCCCGACGGATTCTTCGGAATCGGAGAAATTGAGTTTGACGCGCAGTTGCAGGGTCAACCACGCGTTCTGCTTAGCGTCATCGCCGTCGGGGATTTCAAGGATGGAGTCGAAGCCATCCCAGGGCGGCGACGCCTCCGAGCTTTTCACGATACTTTTTATTGTCGGCTTTGGTGGTTTGGTCGAAGTCGCAAAGCTGCTGGCGACCATCTCGGCTCCTCCATGTCTCTTCCCGTGTTTACGGTCTGCACACGCAGTCTCAGGCGACCTCGTAGACGAACTCGCGGTCTTTGGTGGAAACCCGCGCGGTTTGGATCGGCTCGCGCGCCAGCGTTCGCTTGAGGATTTCGCGCGAGAGCGCGGGCAGGATGGTGTTGGTGATGATGTTGTCGATCACGCGCCCGCCGGAATCGGGATCGTTGCACATCGAGACGATATGCTCGACCGCGCTGTCATCGGCTTCGAACTTCGCCTTGTGACGATCGGCGATGCGTTGCCCGACCCGCTTCAACTGCAGCCGCACGATGCCGGCGAGCATCTCCGGCGACAGCGGATAATAGGGGATCGTCACCACGCGGCCGAGCAGGGCAGGGGGGAACACTTCCAGCAGCGCCGGCTTCAGCGCGACGGCCAACGTTTGCGCATCGGGCGGCGACGGACGTTTGGCGGCGTCCATGATCATTTCCGTACCGACGTTGGAGGTCAGTAGGATCAGCGTATTGCGGAAGTCGATGCGCCGCCCCGAGCCGTCCTCCATCACGCCCTTGTCGAACACCTGGAAGAAGATTTCGTGCACGTCGGGATGCGCTTTCTCAATCTCGTCGAGCAGCACGACGCTGTAAGGACGCCGACGCACCGCCTCGGTCAACCGGCCGCCCTCGCCGTATCCAACATAGCCGGGGGGCGCGCCTTTCAGCGTGGCGACGGTGTGCGCTTCCTGGAACTCCGACATGTTGATCGTAATGATGTTCTGCTCGCCGCCGTAAAGCGACTCGGCGAGCGCAAGCGCGGTTTCGGTCTTGCCGACGCCGGAGGGGCCGCAGAGAAGAAACACGCCGATCGGCTTGGACGGATTGTCGAGCCCAGCGCGGTTGGTCTCGATGCGGCGCGCGATCATCTGCAAGCCGTGGCTCTGGCCGACGATGCGCCGGTTGAGGATGTCGGCGAGGTTCAGCACGGTCTCGACCTCGTCGGCCATCATCCGTGCCGACGGGAATGCCGGTCCAATCCGAGACCACGGCGGCGACGGATTGCTCATCGACATGCGGATAGATCATTCGGTGCTCGGGCGAGATGCCGGCCAGGCTTCCGACCTTCTCGCGCAAGGAGGCGCGGTCGGTATCAATGTCCGAACTCGCCTTTGGCCTCGGCGAGCGTCTTGCGCAGAGCCAAAATCTCCTCGACCAGCGCCTTCTCTTGCGCCCAATCCTTGTCCAGCGCCTCGGCGCGCTCCCGCGCCTTCACGAGCTTCTCGTCAATCTCAGCGATCTTCGGCGCGTGCGCCTCGCTGAGATCGGCCTCGCGCAGCAACGCGGTGCGCTCGCTCTCCAGCGAGGCGATGGCGACTTCGCTGTCCTCGATCGCCGCAGGCTTTGCGGTTTGCGATATCGCGACGCGCGCGCAGGCCGTGTCGAGCAGGCTGACCGCCTTGTCTGGCAATTGTCGCGCGGGGATATAGCGCTGCGAGAAATTGACCGCCGCGACGATCGCCTCGTCGGCGACGCGGACCTTGTGGTGCTTCTCCATGGGAGCAACCAAGCCGCGCAGCATCACGACGGCGGTCGCGACATCGGGCTCGCCGATGTTGATCGGTTGGAAGCGCCGCGCCAGCGCCGGGTCCTTCTCGAAATACTGCCGGTATTCGGACCAGGTTGTCGCGGCAATGGTGCGCAAAGTTCCGCGCGCGAGCGCCGGCTTCAGCAGATTGGCCGCGTCGCCCGTGCCGGCCTGGCCGCCGGCGCCGATCAGCGTATGCGCCTCATCGATGAACAGGATGACCGGGGTCGGCGAGGATTGCGCTTCGTCGATTACGGAGCGCAAGCGTTGCTCGAACTCGCCTTTCATCGAGGCGCCAGCCTGCATCAGCCCGACGTCGAGCACGCAGACTTTGACGTCGCGCAGCGGCGGCGGCACGTCGCCGGCGGCGATGCGCTGGGCGAAGCCTTCAACCACCGCGGTCTTGCCGACGCCCGCCTCGCCGGTGAGGATCGGGTTGTTTTGTCGGCGGCGCATCAGCACGTCGATGATCTGCCTGATCTCGTCGTCGCGGCCGAGGATCGGGTCCATCTCGCCCAATTTGGCCTTGGCGGTGAGGTCTTGCGAGAAACGGTCGAGCGCGGTCGTGCCCTTCGGTCCGAGCGCAGTCTCGCCCGCGGGCGTCTCCGCCGCCGCGACGCCGGAATTGTCCATCGGCCGGAGATTGCCTTCCTCCGAACCGTTCCAGATGTTGATATGCGCGATCGCTAGCTCATCGACCGGGATTTTGGCGAATTCCTGGGAGATGTTGATCAGCGCGCGCCGCAGCTCCAGCGACTTCAGCGCGCGCGACCAGCAGATGCCCGGTGCGGATTTGCGTCTCGCCGAACAGCAGGGTGGCGTAATGCCAGCCGCGATCGAGCGCGTCGGCGACTTGCGTCGAAATGCCGGGCATTTCGGTTTCGTTCTTGCGCAAGGCCGCCGACGACGCGCGTCGTGTCGGCGATCATACGGGCGCGGTCGAGCTTGAAATGATCGGCGGTGAGAGCGAGGTCGGCGCGGTCCTTCTGCAGCAGATGCAGCAACCAATGCGCGAGCTCGATGTTGCGATTGCCTTGCGCTTTTGGCCTGCCGCAAGGCTTGGATGAACGCTTCGTAGCCGATCCGATTGAGCTTGCCGGCGACCGATTCGACGCTGATGTCCGCGCCCATGTCAAACTCCTGTTTTCAGAGCTTCGCCGCTCGTCATTGCGAGCGAAGCGAAGCAATCCACGTTTCGGCGATGCTTGGTCTGAGGCGATATGCCGGAAAGCTCCGCGCACAGTTGAGCGTCCAGTTTGGCGTCCCGCGCGCTGGGTGGCTTCGCTTCGCTCGCAATGACGGTTGGTGCTCATTGGGGAACGCCCTCGTAATAGCCTCGCGCCGCGGCGGCTGACCAGATGAAATCGCGCGTCGGCGCGCCAGTGTTGATCGGCCTTCGACCAATTGGGCGCCATCCAGCCCGTCCAACCCAATCGCGCGCCGAGGCCCATTCGCGCCGCCCGGATCTCGCCGGCGGGAATGGCGAGCTCCAGATCCCAATCATATTCGTCGCCGACATAGGCGAACACGGCGTCGGCGATCTGGTCGGCCATGCGGCGCGCCGGGCAGGAACTGCTCGTAATGCGCGAAATCGCGGGCGTAGACGCGGACGCGGAACTTGTCGCTGACGGTGAAGGCGCTCGCGCCCAGCATGCAATCGGTCCCGAGCCCGCAGCGCGCGTCGCCGAGGCGGCTGCGCTCGCCTTCGTCGAGCGTCAACCAGGCGCCGACGAACTCGTCGATCTCGACGCGCGAGCCGACCAGGCCTGTGAGAAAGAACCGGAGCCGCGACACGCTTTTCACCCGCGGCGCCATCAGGCCCGCGTATTCGAGCTTGACGAAATCATGCACGGAATCGCGGTTCTTGAACCATGCGGCGCCGAGCCCGATGACCGAGCCGACATAGTCGCGGAACCGGTCCTCCGCCGGCCGGTCGTTCTGCGCGATCGGCCGCGCATCGGCCCAGGCGCGGAAGAACAGCGCGAGAAAGCGCGCTCTGAAAAATGTCGACGAAACGCGGGAACGCGTCGTCGCGCGCGCGCAGCCACGCATAGGCTTCGTCGGTGGTCGTCAGCGGCAACGCGCCTTGCGGACCAAACATGCCGAGAAAACGCGCGACGAGGCGCAGGCGGCCGTTCTCGTCCTTCGACGCCGCCTCGATGGTGCTGGCGGGAAACTCCAGATAGGGGTTTTGCGAGAGCGCGACGAATTCCTGCGCCCGCGCGGCGCTGTCGCCGATGCGCGGCTTTTCCGGGTGTTCGCGCTCCAATCGGCGCATCGTGGCGAGCCAATCGAAGCGCCAGGGTTCGGCGGCGAGCGCCTCCAGGAAGCTCATAGCGAGCCTCTCAGCCCGAGCCGCGGCGGCCAGCGCATGATCTCGCCGCGCTCCGTGGTGCGGACCACCGTCTGCGTGAAATGATTGATCGCGACATATTCGGCGAAGAAACGATCGAGCGCCGCGCCCATCAGAAACGCGCCGGAGCCTTCGAAGGCCTTGTCGTCAATCAGGACGGTCAGCTCCAGCCCGCGCGCGGCGGCGGCGCCCTGCGGCGTGCGGATGCGACGCACGATCGGCTTAACGCTCATGCTGCGAACGCCGTTGATGCGCCGCTCGGTCGCGCCGTCGGTGAGATCGGCGAACAGCATCAGCGTCTCGCGCAGCGCGACGGCGCCTTCCTCCGGACTGCGATCGACGAGGCCGAGATGATTGAGGCTCAGCATGTTGATGAGCCGCCAGGCGATCTCGCCGGTCGAGGCGGCCGAGGTCTTGCCGACCATCGCCGTCATCGGCGGCTCGCGCGGCCGGGTCGGGCCGGCGAGGCAGCGCAGCGACAAAGTGACGTCGTCGAGCAAGCGAAAGTCCGCGCCGCCGTCGCCGACCGGCAGCCGATCGGCGAGATGCCGGTTGGTGCAGAGCGCGCGCACGCTGAGTTCGGTGACGCGTTGCGCATCATCGGGATCGGCGCGCTCGCCGAGCGACAGGAACGTCTCGGTGCCGGTATAGTCGGACCTGCGGCCGTAGCGGGCCTCATGCGCGGTGCGGCGGCGGGGCAGGCGGCGGATCGTGTAGCAGAGACCTGTCCGGCTGTAGCCGGCGGCGGCCGAATAGAGCGGCGCGACCGGCGTCCGCTCCTGCATGCCCGGAATATGCGCCCAGACGCCGATGACGCGGTTCACCTCGTAATCGAGCGGGTGGCTGCGGTCGGCGATGACGGGAAATTCGTGCTGGTTGCTTGCGACGGGAATTCGGTCGACCGATTTTTCAAACAAGTTGACCGCCGGCGCGGCGTATAGCGAGAACGCCTCCGGCCGCACCGCCGCCGCCAGACGCGGATTGACCTCGTCGAAAGCGAATATGATGTCGAAGGTTTTCGCGTCGAGGCGCGGCATGATCTTTTCGAGGCCGACGAGATCGAAGCCGAGAAATTTGCGGGGAAACGCCAGATATTCGCGCAGGAAATCGAAGCCGCGAAACAGCCTGAGATCGTTGGGGATCAACGCCTCCTGCTCGCCGAAGCCGATCTGGCGCAGCATGTCAGGTTGGGCTTTGATGCCGACGGGATCGCCGAAGGCGTCGAGCCTGCGGAAATAGACGCCGCGGCAATGCGCGAACATTTGCTCGTAGAGCGCGATCGCGTCGGACTCCGGGCCGAGCAGATGGAAGCGCAAGCTCTTGGTCTTGCAGCGGCTCGCCCAGAATTCGCTGCGCTTGGCGGCCTCGTCGTCGCTCGGCTCGTCCTCGCGACGCGCGGCGGCGCGGACCATGAATTGCAGCCGCAAGCCCGCCGCCGCAACGACGCCGCTCGAGGGCAGCAGCGTCTGCAACGGCGCCGCGCTGGTCAGATATTCGGCGCTCGACGAGATCGAACGGCCATAGCGTCACCGGCGACGCCAGCGCGAAACGGCAGGCGACGTTGCGCTCCAGCTCGCGATAGGTCGCCTCGAAATAGGCGTTGCGCGGGATCGTGCGGCCCTCGCGCAAGGCGGGGTCGCCGAATTTCGGCGCGATCTCGGTCAACAGGAAAGAGGGCGTCGGCGCCAGATATTGCGGCGTCAACTGATCGATCAGATTGGTGGTGAAGTCGGCGAACTCGTGTTTGATCTTGAGCTGTACGCGGGCGGCCAGGAACGCCGAGCCCTCCAGCAATCCGGAGATCATCGGATCGGTGCGGTCGGCGAGCAGGCCGCCGAGCCGTTCGGCGACGCCGGGATATTCCTGCGCGAATTCCGCCGCTTGCTCGCGCAGAACCTTCAGCTCGCGATTGTAGAAGTCGAGGAACTCGCGGTTCATCAGAGCCGATCGACTTTGATCTTGCCGGAATCGAGCTCCACCTCGGCGACGAACTCCACCGGCACGTCCATCGGCTCGGCGCGCAGATCCGCCCTGATGAAGAATTTGATCCGCAACGCCTCGATGTCGACGAACGGGTCGCGTCCCGACCTTCAGCGTGCCAGGCGCGAGCCGCGGCTCAAAGGTTGTCAGCGTCTCCTGCAGTTCGCGCGAAATCTCGACCAGCCGCTGCTCGTCGATGGTGCGGGTCGAGAGATCAGGGAAGCCGAAATTCAACACCGACCGCGCCACCTGCGGCGCGTCTTCAAGGCTGATCGCCGCGTCCAGGTTGACCGTGTTCAGCAGATCGCCGAGGTCGCCGCTCACTTCACGGCGCAGACCGCTTTCCGATATCGGCGCCCGGCTGGGAGAGCGGCGCGGGGCAATAACGCGCTCGCCGTGCGCGTCGCGCAAATCGAGCGCCTTCTTGGCGTCGCGTTTCTCGTGCGCGGCGCGAAAGGCGAACATCAGCGGCGGCGCCAGGCGTTCTTTGTTGTTCAGAGCCATCCGCGACCGCCCCATCAGATAAACAAGTGGCGCGGCGTCGCCGCCGCGCCAACGCAGGACGCATACAACGATCAGGAGCCCTTGTTGGCTTTGAGATCGTAACCCTTGGTGTTCTTGGCGCCCGGCGTGCCGTCGGCGTTCTGGGGCGTGTAGCTCAGCTCGACCTTCGAGAAGTTCAGCGAAACGCTCTCCTGCGCGATCCCGCCGCCCTCGTGACCGCTGGTCGAAATCGAGGAGATGTACACTTCGGTCATCTTGTAGATCAGATATTCCTGCGGATTCTCGCCGGCGCGGCGGACGGTGACGGTGGCGTTGTCGTAGTGCTTGCCGGTCGCGCACCCGAAGAACAGATTGGGCGACGCGCCATCGACGACCTTGGTGAAGTGCATGTCCTGCACATTGGAGCGGCCGCCGCCGGAGCCGAGGTTCGATCCGCCGGTGCCGGTGTTGGTGACGCCGAAGCTGAACGAGCTGACGTGGATTTCATCCTTGTGCTTGTCGTCCTGCGACTCGCCCTTGATGCCGTCAATCTTGAGGAAATAGTCTTCTTGAGCCATTTGGGATCTCCACCGAAAACTTGGTTGTCAGGAGCGAAGACTTGGGGGTCGCCCTGGCCGGGCGACCTCGCCCGTCGATTTATGTTTACGGTCCGCAAATTCGGCGGACCGCGCTTTTCAGAGGTCCAATCAGCTTTTTTCTTTCTCGAGCCGGATGTTGGAAACAAGGCTCATGCCGATGTCCATGCCTTCGAGCTGGAAATGCGGGCGAAGATGGACGGCCGGCGGAATAATAGCCGGGGTTCTCCTCGTTCTCGACGACGGTCACTTTGGCGGCCGCCAGCGGGTAGCGCGCCTTGACCTCTTCGCTGGAGTTCTTGGGATCGCCGTCGACATAGAGGGTGATCCACTGGTTGAGCCACTTCTCCAGTTGCTCGCGCTCCTTGGTCGAGCCGATCTTGTCGCGCACCATCACCTTCAGATAATGCGCGAAACGCGACACCGCGAACATATAGGGGATGCGCGCCGACAGGTTGTCGGACGCGGTCGCCTCCTTGTCGATGTAGGTGCGCGGCTTGTAGACCGACTGGGCGCCGATGAAGGCGGCCTTGTCGGTGTTCTTGCGGTGGATGATCGAGATCAGGCCCGCCTTGGAGAGCTCGGCCTCGCGCCGGTCGGTGATCGAAATCTCCGTCGGGCATTTGAGATCGACGCCGCCGTCGTCGGTCGGGAACGTGTAGGTCGGCAGGTTGATCACCTCGCCGCCCGACTGCACGCCGCGAATGCGCACCGTCCAACCATATTCCTTGTAGGCGCGGTTGATGTTGGCGGCCATCGCGTAGGCCGCGTTCATCCAGCCGTATTTGGCGCCGTCGTGGCCGTCGGTGTCTTCCTCGAAGGCGAACTCCTCCACCGGTTCGGATTTCGCGCCATAGGGCAGACGCGCCAGCACGCGCGGCATGCAGAGCGCGAGATAGCGCGAATCGACCTGGTCGCGCAGTCCGTTCCAGGCGGCGTAGACCGGCGTGTCCATCAGCTTGCCGATGTCGCGCGGGTTCATCAGCTCGCGCCAGGAATCCATGCCGAGCAGGCCGGGGTCCGCGCCGGTGATCAGCGGGGCCAACGCGGCCGAGGCGATCTTGGAGAGATCGCGCATCAGCTGGACGTCGGTCGGCGAGGCGCTGAAATGATAGTCGGCGACGAGCGCCCCATAGGGTTGACCGCCGAGCGTGCCGAACTCCTGTTCGTAGATCGTCTTGAACACCGGGCTCTGGTCCCAGCGCGCGCCGGGGAACAGCTTGAAGTGCCGGTAGAGCTCGGTCTTGCCGACGTTGAGCACCTTGATCTTCAGGGTCGCGTCGGTCTCCGAGTTGAACACGAGATAATGCAGGCCGCGCCAGGCGCTCTCGAGCTGCTGGAACTCCGGCGCATGCAGGATCTCGTTCATCTGCGCGGAAAGTTTTTCGTCGATCCGCGCGATCATCTCTTCGATCGTGCCGATCACGTCGTCTTTGACGAGGCTGGAATCGGCAAGCGCCTGGGTGACCAGGGTCTGCACGGCGTTTTCGACTTCGGTCGCCGCCTGCTCGCTGCGCGGCTTGAAACTCTGTTTCAGGACCGAGGAAATATCGTCGACTTCCGGAGCCGTCGTCGTAGCCGCTGCGGGCGCGGTTTGCGTCTTAGGGGACGAAGCCATGGATCAACCCTCCTTCTTCGATGAGTCTTCGATCGACGGGACGCGTCTCCAGTTTCTGTTTGAGAGCGGACATCAGTTGCGGGTCGGCGAGCAGCTTCTTCAGCGTGTCCTCGGCGGCGACCTTGCCGTCCATATAGCGCAGCAGATTGCTGAGCTGCTCGCGCGCGGTCAGCAGCTTGTCCAGCGCCGGCACCTGACGGGCGATCGCGGCGGGCTCGAAATCCTCGATCTTGCGGAATTTCAGGTTGACCGAAAGCCGGGTCCCCTCTTCGCCGCCGAGCTTGTTGGGCGTCTTGAAAGCCAGGCCGGGCTCGATCGCCTCCATGCGGGAGTCGAAATTATCCATGTCGGTGTCAAGGAATTTGCGCTTTTCCATCTCCGGCTTTTCGACCGCGGAGGCATTGCCGGAGAGGTCGGCCATCACGCCCATCACGAACGGCAGTTCGACCAGTTCCTCGGAATCATAAGGGTCTTCGTAAGTAATATGGACTCTGGGTTTGCGATTACGCGAGATGAACTTCTGACCGGAATTGCTATTTTTCGCCATGTGTTGTCCTCCTGCCCACCCGTCTCAAGGCCTATCCTTCTGAGAAGTGAGCATAGTTCACTCGTCCGCCGGAGCAACCGTATTTCTGACAGCCTTCGCGTTTGCTCCGCCGGAAACCGACGTTATGGCTTACGGGACGGTCGGCGGGGGTTGCGCATCGGCGCGTTCGGCCTCAGGTTCCGCCGCCGAGGTTTTCAGCCGCCGGAAGAGGGAAAGTCGAGAACGCGATGAGCCAAGGGGCAAAAAATTCCGGGGGCCGCAATATCGTCGCCTATTTCGCCGGCCACCTGGCCAATCTCGTCAACGGCGGCGACACGCTCGATCCGATCCAGGATTTCGCGGAGGTGAAGCCCTACGCGCTTTATGAGAAGGTGCGGCGCACCCTGACGGCGAGCCCGCGCTATCTGGAGGGGCTCGTCGGCTTCTGGTCCTATCCGCCGCCGAACGAGGCGGAGGACGCCGCCGACTTCTATTTCGACCAAGTGTTGCAACGGCCGATCGCGGCGCGGCGCGGCGAGGCCGACCACCGCCGATACGCTCGCGCAGTTGATGGTCGCGCACGGGCTGCGCTCGGCCAACGCCGGGCGCCGGCGAGCGCTCGACCTGGAGCGCGCTGGTCGGTGGCGGCGGCCGCATCCGCCGCTTCAAGCCGCAGGAAAAGCTGTTCGAACTCTCCAACCGCATCCTCAAATGCCTCGACGCCACCAACCGCCCCTACGCCGAAGTGCTGCGGCTTGGCCTCTGCCCGAAGGAGTGGTTGACCGGCGACGACGCTGTCGGGGTCAACACGCTGAAGGCGGCCAACGCGCTTTCTCAAAGCGCTGAAGGAGGCGATGCGCGGCGAGTTCGGCCGCCGGCCGACTCGCGGAAGAGCTGGACGCGGCTTTCGCCAAGGCGCCGGTGCCGGGCTTCAAGACGGTCGGCGACTTCGCCGACAAACCCTTCGGCGCGCGCGGTGATCGCTCGCATCGCCGGGCTCGATCAGACCTATCTGGTGTCGTTCGACGCGGAGACGAACAGTCCGCTCGAAGACGATGGAGGGCGAAAGCGACGAGCCGCTGATGACCGCCGACGAGGCGACGCCGTTCCTCGACTCAAGCGGTCGCTGCCGGCGTGCTCAGCGCCGCCGGAGGGCGAGCTGCTCAAGGCGATCATGGCGGGCCGCGATCTCGGCTCGGCGATGGGCGACAATCTCGCGTTGCGGCGGCGGTTGAAAAACGAATTCGGCGGCGACGTCGGCGCTTATGTGGAGGAGCTTTCCGCGCGCACCGCGCGTTTCGTGACCGAGGCTGCGGGCAGACCGTAAAGCCGATTGGAGAGCGAAACGTTGCGAAAAAGCGCAACCCAATTCTAGGAGCCCATCGTGGAGACAATTTTCGAGCCCCTTCAGGCCGCGCGATTTCTGCGCACGCTGCGCGTCGCGACCGGCGTGGCGATCTCTCAGGACGAGATCCGTCGCGGCCGCGGCCGCGCGACGCCGGCCGCCACGCTTCCTCGCGCTCGCGGCAAAGACCGTCGGACCGTGGCGCTTTCCCGATGAGGGCGTGTTGAGCGCAGACGGGCTGTTGCTGGCCAAGCGCACGCGCGAGGCTGACGGCTCGGGCGCGCTGGTCCTGCAGGCCCAGGGCGCCGTCGGCGTCTCGACCTTCGCGGGTCGTCCGGCGGCGGTGCGAGTCGGCGAGGCGTGGTTCGCGGAAGGCGCGTTCGATCGCTTTGGCGCGATGCGGCTGCCGCTGGTCGAGAGCGAGCTGGAGGACACGGAGCTGGCGCGCTTCGAGGTAGAGTTCCTCGACGGCGCCGTATGACGGCTCGCGTGTTCGTGCCTCTGGTGGACGCTCACGGCGAGGCGGCGCATCTGTTTGAAGCGATCGCCGGCGATATGCCGCCGGAGGAGCATCCCGCGCGCCTCGTGCCCCAGATCGCCGAACTGTTCGATTTCGGGCTTTATGGCGTCGGCCAGAGCGCGCGGGAGGCGGTGATGAGTTTTGTCGAGGCGCGCCGCCGCCGGCTTTGGCTGAGCCCGCGCAACGCGCGGCTGAAGCCTTGGCACTTGCGGATTTCCGACCTGCAGCTCAGCCGGCTCAGCGACGGCAACGCGCGCTCGGCGGGGCTCGGGCTGACCATCGCCGCGCTTTGCCAGACGTTTGGGCGCGACCCCGGCCTCGTCTTCGCCACCGGCGAAATCTTGCCCGCCAGCGGACCCGGGCGCAGCCGGCGCGCAGGTCGGGCGCGGTTTCGGGCATGCGCGGCAAGCTGGCGTTGATCGGCGACTATCTCTCGCAGCACGGGCCGGCGCTCGAAGGCAAGCGCGTCGTCGTGGCGTTGCCGGCGCTGGCCGAGGACGGACGTCCGCTCGCAGAGGCCGAACGCGGCTTCATCGCGCGCCTCAGCAGCGAAGCCGAGCAGGCGCGGATCAAGCTGGAGATCGTTTTCGCCGATACGCTCGATGCGCTCGAGGAGGCTTTCGGGCCGTTCGCCATCGAGGAAGCTGGTGACGCCGAAGCGCGCCGCCGCCGCCGCGGCGGTCGTCGCCGTCGCGGCGATCGCCTTCGGCCTCTGGAGCGTTCTCGCGCATGCGCCGATCCGGCTCGCCTTCGAGCCGCCGGGGCCGGCGGGCCCGACGACCCTCGACGACGCGGCCCCGCAGCGGGCGCGCTACGACGCCAAGTCCGACAAGCTCGAACTGCTCGGCCCGTGCTTCGACGCGCAGCGCGAGCCGCTCGTCGTCGGCGGCGAGACGCTGGTGCTGAAAGTCCGCGCCGAGGACGCGTTGCCTTTCGCGAGCCGCGTGCGGCCGATGCGGCTGTTCATCGCCTCGGTATCGCGCAGCGCCGATCCGGTGATCCTCGACGCCGCGCATTTCCGCTCGCTGAGCGGCGAGTCGCAGCAGGATCCCAATGATCTGGTGGCGGCCATCCCGATCGAGCCGATCGAGGACGAGGTGCGGCTGTTCGTGCTGGCGACGCGCGATCCGAAATTGGCTATAAGCGAGGTCGAGGCGGCGCTGCGGGCGACCTTGCGAGGCGTGAGCGGCGCGTCGGCGCTCGCCGCCACGACAACCTTTCTCGCCGATCGTCTCGGCGCCGAAATCGCCTACCAGTTCCGGGTGACCAACGATGCCAAAGCTTGCGCTGCTTGACCGCCGCTGCTGGCGGCTTCTGTTCGCCCTGGCCGGGCTATGCGCGCTGGCCGGGCCCGCGCGCGCGGCGCCCGCGCCGCTCGACACCGACGCGCGACGTCGCGGCTTTCGCCGACCTCGTGCGCGCCTACGCCAACGCGAGCCTCGTGCGCTGGACGGTCGTCGCGCCGACGCGCGCCGAGGCGCGAGCAGAAGATCGACGCCATCCTCGACAAATTGCCGCCGACCGACCGTGGGCTCGCCTCGCGGCTGATCCCGCAAGGCGGCATCGGAGACCGGCGGCGCGCGCGCGTACGTCACGCCGCAGCTCGGCGCGGCGGGCGGGGGCGGCGCCTGCTCGTGGCAGGTCTGGGTCACCGATCCGCGACCTGCCGGCGAGCGACAGCCAGGCGGCGATGGTGCCGCTCGCCTCGCACGACCGGCTGCCGGTCGGCCCGAAAGCGACATTCAGGGTCGGCCATTTCGGGCTGGTGCAGGCGAAGCTCTACGCCTTCGACGAGACGCGGCCGGGCGCCATTCGCGATCTGGCGACGGTTCCCGAAGTCGACATCCCCGTTCCCGCCACCGGGCCGGAGGATTACGTCGTGCTCGCGTCGGCGCGCAAGTCCGCGCCGTTCCTGGAAGGGGTCAAGACCGCGCTGTCGGCGAGTCAGGGCGAGCGGCGCGACCTCGGGCCGGATTACGCGCTGCGCGAGCGGCTGCTCGGCGCGGGGCGCGGGATCGGCGCGAATATCGAGGCGGTGCCGTCCTCGATGATCGCGCGCAAGTCAGCGACCGCCGTCGCCTCGGCGGATGTCGGCCCCGCCCGAGGGCGACGACGCGCTGATGGAGACCTGCCTCTACCGGCTCACGCCGTCGAGGTAGGAGCGTCGGCGTCCACGCCGACGCTCCGAACGCAGCTCCTGTAGCCGCGGTCGTTGACCGCGGTCTTGAAGCGATCGTCTCTTTGCCCATCGGGGCGCTCACACGCAAACCGCGGTCAACGACCCATAGGCGCTAACTTAGTAGATTGCCGATTTATTTCAAAGGTTTGATGTCATCCCCGCGAAAGCGGGGATCCAGGGGCTACCGCACCTCGTGTGGCCAACACGTTGAAGCGCACGTCGTGTGGCCCCTGGATCCCCGCTTTCGCGGGGATGACATGCTGACAAGTTATTGAATATTTTAGGAAATTTGCACTAGATTAGCGCATATAGGCGTTGACCGCGGTCTTGAAGCGATCGTCTCGTTGCCCATCGGGGCGCTCACACGAAAACCGCGGTCAACGACCCATAGGCGCTAACTTATAGATTGCCGATTTATTTCAAAGGTTTGATGTCATCCCCGCGAAAGCGGGGATCCAGGGGCTACCGCACCTCGTGTGGCCAACACGTTGAAGCGCACGTCGTGTGGCCCCTGGATCCCCGCTTTCGCGGGGATGACATGCTGACAAGTTATTGAATATTTTAGGAAATTTTCCCTAGATTAGCGCATATGGGTCGTTTGACCGTGGTCTTGAAGCGATCGTCTCTTGCCCATCGGGGCGCTCACACGAAAACCGCGGTCAACGACCGCGGCTACAGGCGGCTACTCGGCCAGCTTGAACAGCGCGAGCGTAGCGCTGGCGCCGGCCTCGCGCCATTGCGCGGCGATCTTGCTCAAAACATCCGCTGACGGTCCCGATCGGAACGTGTCGAGCCCCGCCAGCGGCCGATCGGAGGCGATCGCGAGCAACACCTCCGGTTTTCCAAACGAGTCGGCATCGCCGGAAAGCGCCAGGCTGAAAGACGCAGCCTCGCCGTCCGGCCGCGGCCTGCGTGCGCAGCTTGACCGCCCGGCCGTCGTCGACGATCGCGAGCAGCAGTAGCGCGCGTCCCCGCAACTCTGTGATCGCGCCGGCCAGGGGGTGGCCCTTGCCGACCTGGACCGAGTCGAGCGTCAGCCGGGGAGGTCCGGCCGCGCTAGCCGGCGTCTGCTTCAACAGCTCCGCCGCAGGACATTGGTCCTGCGTGACCTGCATCGCGCGCACGTCGGCCTCGCGACGGAACGCGTTGCGGTAATCGGCCGCAAATCGCTGGAACGCGGCGCGATCGGACCCGATCGCGGTAAACGCGGCGTTGCCTACATCCTCTTGCCGGCGAACCGCGAAGCAAGGGCCGCCCGCGTAATTGTGCAAGAACGTCTCGACTGACGGCTCGGTCAGCGCCGCGTTGGTCACAGAGGGGGTGGGCGTCGGCGCCGGGGTTGGGGTCGCCTGCGTGACGGGCGTCGGCGTGGCCTCAGTCGTCGCGGCCGGTGGCGGGGGAGCGACGACGAGGTTGACCGTCATGCGCCCTTCGGCGCCGCCCGGCGCAGCGGCGATCACGTCGAAAGCGAAACGGCCAGCCTTTGCAGGCTGTCCGGCGAGCTGGCTCAAACCGCCGCCGAGATCCGCGAAGGTGAGTCCCTCCGGCAGGCGCTCGGCGCGTAGCGCGAGTTTTTCCGGAGAGCGAAATGGGGGCAGGGCGGCGCTGTAGGGCGAGCCGAGCGTCGCGGGGTCGAGTTCGACGACGCTGAGCGCCGGCTTCGGCGGCTCGCTCGTCGTGGTGAGCGTGACCTTCAGGCGCGCCGATTTGCCGTTCTGATTGACCGCGACGACCTCAAACGCGAAGCGCCCGGCTTCCGTCGGCGTTCCCTCCAGCGCTCTGCGCCCGCCTCCCATGTCGCGAAACGAGAGGCCAGGCGGCGCCGAAGGCGTAACGTGCAGTGCGAGGCCCTTGCCTCCGGGATCAGTAAACGCGGGCAGCTCCGCGCGAAGCGGCGTCCCGACAGCGGCTGAGGCAAGCGTGACGTCGTTTTGCGCGGGCTTCGGCGGCAGCTGCTCCAAAAGCGCATTGACGGTCGGCGTTTCCGGGCGCGTCGTCGGCATGGCCGTCGGGGTCTCGGGCGTTCGGCGCTACGACGGCGTCGGGCGTCGCTTGGGTTGGCGACGGCGTTGTCGGGCTTGGGGCCGTCGGCGAGCGGCGGCGGCAAGGTTCGGCAGCGCGACCGTCGTCGGCGACGGCGCAGGCGAGCACCATTCCTGGCGCGAAAACCCCGCGCAACGCGTACCCGCGCCGCCAGAGCAGAACGAACTGCGACAACCGCCGCGATCATCGGAGCGCGGCCTGCGGGGCCTTTCGCGCGGAAGCGGCGCCGCCGGCGGCGGCGGCGACTATTTGCGTCCGCTCCACCGTCTCGCCCCAGGCGGCGATCTCCGCCATGCTCGCCGGACGGTCCGCAGGGTTGGGCGCCAGCATCGCGGTCAGCAGCGGTCGCAAGCGAGAAGTCGATGTCGGAGAGATCAGGAACTTGTTTGCGCTTCTCGATGACCTCCGCCTGGGTCGAGCCCATATCGATCGGCTTACCCCGCAGAGCCTCGGCGATGACAAGCCCAAAACTGTAGATGTCGGATTGCGGCGTCACCTCGCCGCCGGCGAGGCCGAGCTGCTCAGGTGAGACATATTTGTATTTGCCGGCGAAGCCGCCGCCGATGATCGTTCCCTCTCCCGCCACGGGTGCGCGCGCGATGCCGAAATCGACGATCTTGGCGCGGCGCGGGTCGCCATTCGGCAGGATGATGTTGTCGCTGGAGATGTCGCGATGCACGACGCCGTTGGCATGCGCAAGCTCCAGCGCGCCGCCGATCCGTTTGAGCAGCACGCGAACCTCGGCCGAGGGCAGCGGCCCCGACTCCAGCCGCTTTTGCAGCGACACGCCATCGACGAACTCCATCGCGATATAGGATCGCTGCAGCTCCGGTTCGACAGTGAAAACATAATAGCGGGGAATGGCGTCGTGCTGCAGGTTGTGCAGGATCGCCGCCTCGCGCTTGAACATCGCCATCACGTCGGGATGGCGCGCCATATCCGGGCGGACCAGTTTGATCGCGACGGGATCGCCGGAGGTGACGGCGACGCCTTTGTAGACTTCGCCCATGCCGCCTTCGGCGATCAGGCGCTCGATCTCGTAGATGCCGTTCAGCCGGACGCCGGCGCGCAAGCTTCCTTGAGGCGGCTGCTGAAAGACGGTCTTGTCGCTCCTGTCGTCAACCATCTTCCTTGAACCCTCACCGGGACCGCTCCGGCGTTGGTCAGACAGCTAACGCCGCGAGACCAGCCGCGCTATCATCTTACGGCACGATGCCCATTCAAAAGTTGCGGATAATGGGCTATCATTCAGACCGTAAGGGGATTTTAGCGCCGGTCGCGGCTTTTTCTAAGCGCGGTGACGGTAGCGATACTGAGAGGAGACGCGGTCGAAAGCGCTTGCCGCGCGATCGACGCGAGGGAGCAGTGTCATGCGATCTACAATTCTGATCCTTGCCGGCCTCGCGATGATGTTGGTCGCGCCCGCATTCGCGGACCTGGTCTACAAGTCGAAGGATCCAATGGAATTTTTTCGTAGACCAGGGGACGCGAAGCTTGGCCCCATGGTCTTAGACCGCGTAGCTCACAATGAGCTAACATCTAGACCGTAAGGATGTTTTAGCGCCAGTCGCCGCGTTCGAAGCGCGGCGACACGGGCGGAACCGAAGTGAAGGAGATGCGGTCGAGAGCGTTTAGCGCCCAGACCGCCGCGAAGGAGCAATCACATGCGCGCTACGATTCAGATTCTTGCAGGCGTTGCGATGATGATGGCCACGCCTGCCTTGGCTGACCCAGCTTACAAAGCCAGCGATGTCGTCGAATTCTTCCACAAGGCGAAGGAGGCGAAGCTCGGCGGCACCCGCGCCATTTGCTTCGACGACGAGAGCAACTGCAAGACCGCCGCGCCGAAGCCGTTCGACCTGATGGTGAACTTCGAATTCGATTCCGACCACCTGACGCCGGCCGCGCAGACCAATCTCGGCGAGTTCCGCAACGCGCTGCACGATCCGCAACTCAAAGGACAGAAATTCGGGATCGACGGCTTCACCGACGCGACGGGAACCGAGATCTACAACCAACACCTGTCAGAGCGCCGTGCGGAAGCGGTTGTCTCCGTATCTGTCATCGCACGGCGTCGATCGCGCCAGTTTGATCGCCAAGGGATATGGCCCAACCAAGCCGCGCGCCCCCGACGCCGTACGATCCCATCAACCGGCGGGTGGAGACTCATCTAGCCGAGTAAAGCTCCCCCTGGGACGCGCGCGTCCCGCGCGCTCTTCGCTGACGGGCCGCCGCAAAGAGCGCGCGGTCCCGGCGAGGGTCCAGGGAACCTCCGGCCCTTTACGGGCGCCTGATTTGGCTGCACAATGTTTTGCGGTCGGAGGGGGACGGCGCTGCGGACCGGGGCGAGGTTTTGTTTGAGCGCGTCGGAGATTCGCGCCGCGCCGGGCGCCGTCGTTAGGGCCGACCCGCCTTCCGCGGCCTATGCGCTTTCGTATAGCGATCGCTCTCGCCGCTTCAGCGCTCATCGTTCTCGTCGCCGCTGTCGCGTGGCTGGCTCTGCGCGCGCAACATGCTCCCCCGCAGTCGGCGACAGCGATGCCGCCGATCCCGGTTTCGCCGGCGCCTGAGCCGACGCCGCCGCCCGGCTGTCGACCATCATCGATCTTCCCGGCGATCCCGCGCTTGGTGCGGCGTGCGGCGCTCAAGGCGCCGCGCCGCTGACGATCGCCGCGCCGTGCGCGTCACGCCCGGCGCGCCGCAGACCGAGACCGAGGCGTTCTACGTCAGCGAGCCGCTGGCGCCGGCCAGGCGGCGGCTATCTCGGCAAATTCACCGGCAACGGCGACGAAGCCGAGGCGCTCAACGCCGAACTCGCCGTCAATTCCGGCGCAGGGCGCAGGCGCTAGCGCAGGACGCCGGCGACGACGACGACGGCGGCGACATGACGCCGGAGAACGCGGCGGTCCGGCGGCGCCGCTGACCGGCGCCAACACGCAGCAGCTCGACGCCGTCGCCGGCGGCGACAATGGCCGGCCGCAGCTCAAGGAGAGCTTCTGCGGCCCAAGGTCGCCGCAGAAGATATCGGAGCTGTTGATCGAGAGCGGCTACGAGCAGACGAGCGCGCTCGCCGTGGAGGCGGCGGCGAAGCGGCTCTACAACATCCAGTCGCTGCGCCCCGGCGCCGTCGCGCTTGCGATCGGCGCGATCGATCTCTCGGGCGCCTATCGCGTGGCGCAACTCGCGATGTTTCAGGACGGCGAATATGTCGGCACGGTCGCGTTGGCCGAGACCGGTCTCTACGCAGAAGGCGCCGAGCCGAACATTCCGCAGAGTCTGCTCGACAATGCCGATCAATCGCCGAGCGGGGCGCATTTCACGCTGGCCGACGGCGTCTACAGCGCGGCGCTGCGCAGCGCGACGCCGGAGCCCGTGGCGCGCGAAGCCGTGCGGCTGCTGCAGCGGCTCGTCGACCTCGACGCGCCGCTTGGCGACCGGCGAGACGCTTCGGCTGCTCTACGCCCGCACTCCCAGGTCGAAGATCGCAACCAGCGAGCCGCGTCATCTATGCGGGGCTCGCGGGGCCGCTGGCGAGCGTCGATTGCTACGCCTTCGAGCTCGAGCGACGGAACCTACCGCTGCTTCACTCAGGACGACGCCGAGCGCCGCTGGTCGTACCGTCGCCTCCGGCCCCGCAGGAACATTCGCAGGTGCCTCTGCCGCCGGAGCGCAACGGCGCGCCGTCGCCGCCGGAGCGGAGCGGTGGATCGCGGCCCGCCGACAGCGGCGCGGCGGCGGTCGGCGGGTTGCTGGCGCCGATCCGCGGCGCGCCGATCACTTCGCTGTTCGGCATGCGATTTCATCCGATCCTGCACATCGTGCGGCTGCATGCCGGCATCGACTTCGGCGCGCCGGTCGGTTCGCAGGTGCGCGCCGCGGTCGACGGCGTGGTCGAGAGCACCGGGCCGGCGCGCGGCTACGGCGACACGCGTCGTGCTCAAGCACAACGGCTTTGAGACGACCTACAACCACCTCTCGGAAATCCGCGTCGAGGTCGGCGCCAGGGTCAGGCAGGGCGAAATCATCGCGCTCAGCGGCAATTCCGGGCCTGTCCACCGGGCCGCATCTGCACTTCGAATATCGGATCAACGGCGAGCCGGTCGATCCGCTTCCGCATATGGGCCGCGAGGTTCAGGGCCGGCTTCCGGCGCCGGTCGCGGAGGCAGGGCGCCTCAGCCTTCCTAATTCCGTGCCCGTCCCGACGACGCCAACACGGCCGCCGCCGCCCGATCCCGCCGTTCTCGCCGCGTTCGCCACGGCCAAAGCCGAAATCGACGCGGCGCTGGCGGAGGCGGAAAGGTAGCCCCGGAGCGTCGGCCTCCAGGCCGACGTTGCGGGTGAACCAAGCGTCGTCGGCGTGGACGCCGACGCTCCGAGGGGCCGAATGTAGCCGCGTCGCTGACCGCGGTCGACGTGAGATCGTCGCTATCTTTCGATCACGGGGCCACCGCGGTCGGCGACCGCGGCTACAGAGCGCCCGCGGCGCTAATCGCTCAGGCTCTCCAAAAGCCGCGCCGTTTGCGGCGCGAGCGCCTTGCACCGCAAGGCCGCGGAGAAGGCGCGGGTTGCATTCAGATCGGGATGGGCGCGCAAGCCGGCTAGCTCGACCGTCTCCGCCGCGCAGGCGGCGGGGTCCTCGGGCGGTGACGGCGCTACTTCGATCGCGCGCCCCGACCCTGTCACCGTCTCGCCCATGCTCTCCAGCAGTCGCTCCAACTGCGGCCGCAAGGCTGCACAGGTGAGGCGACGGTCGAGCGCCTTGGCTTGAGCGACATCGGGATCGGCGCGCAAGGCTTCGAGTTCGTGCACCTCGCCCGGACAGCCGCCGGGATCGGGGGTGCGCGAGGCCAGCCGCGTCATCGCGGGCAAGGGCGCGGCGAGCGTCGCCGGCGCCGAAATCCCGGCGCTCTCCATCAGCCTGGCGAGCTGCGGTCGCAGCGAGCCGCAGGTCATCTCGCTGGCGAAGGCGGTCACCGCCTCCGGCGACGGGTTGCTCCGCAAAGCCTGCAGCCGCGCGCCTTCCGTCTTGCAAGGGTCCGCGTCGCTGGGCGAGGCTTTGGCGACTTGGACTGGCGGCGACGGCGCCGCGGTCGGCGTCGGCTTCGGCGAGGTCGGCGGCTTCATCCGATTGAGCTGGTCGCGGGCGAGTTCGACATAAAAGCCGCCCTCGTGGTGGGCCTCAATGAACGCGCCCAACGCCTCGGGCGAGCCCGCGCGCATGGCGCTCGCGTAGTCGGCGGCGGCGGGGGCGAGCGGATCGGTGGCACGCGACGGCGACGCCAGGCGCCAGCGATACGGTCTCGCCGCCGAGCGAGCCGTAGACGAACGGCTCCTGCCGATCGCCGGTCGCCGCCAAAACATCGTCACGAACCTTGCCCAGCGCGATACGGATGTCGATCCCAGGTTGCGCGATGTATTTGATCAGCGCCGTCGTGAACGGACTGTTCGGTCCGGCGCCGTCGTAGGACAGGGAGCCGGCCTTGGCCGCGTAGGCGATGAGCGTATTGGCGGTCGTTGGCTGCTCGCCGATGGCGCGGCTGACCAGGGCGCGCGTCGCCATCGGTCCGTTGGCGGAGCGCAAAAACGGGTTTTCGCGGCAGGCGTCGAGAATGACGAGGCTCAAGGATTTGACGTTCGCGGTCGCGAGTCAACAGGCGGTCGAGCGGCAAGGTCTCGTCCTCGACGTCGTAGGCGGTCGCGAGCTTGGCGTCGACGGGGATCAGGTAGTTGACGCCGGACGCCTCGAGCCCGTGGCCGGAATAATAGATGACAGAAATGTCCGCGTTGCTCGCCGTCGCCGTAAAATCGCGGACAGCGCGCTTCATCTCGACGACGCCGAGATCGACCCGCTCGTCGACGACATCGAACCCCGCGCGCTTCAGCAGCGCCGCTACGGCGTGCGAATCGTTGAGCGTATTGGCGAGCACGCCCGCGTGCTCGTATTTGGCGTTGCCGACAATGAGCGCGACGCGACGAAGCGCCAAGGCGTCGCCGGCCGCGAACACGGTCAGTAAAAGCCCGACGAGAAGGCTCAAGCCATATGTTAACAATCTACGCATCAAACTGCTCAACCTGCCGTGGTCCATCGCCCTAGCAAGCCGCAAAGCGACCGATAGTCGATTCCACTCTCGCTTACAATTACGGTCTTAAATCGGCGTCGTTAATGTGGGCCTCACTCGAGGTCGCGCGCCAGCCGGAAGCCGTTAGCATAATAACGAACGTCGTTATCATAGCGAAATCTTGCGGAGGAGGAGACACCGGGCGCCTTGTCTAGGAACGAGCCGCCGCGCAAGACTCGGAGGCTGCAGTCGCCGGTGCTCCAGGCGGCGCCGTTCGCGGGCGCGCCCTTGAAGGAGGGGTTCCAGCAGTCCTCGACCCACTCCGCCGCGTTGCCGGAGGTGTCATAGAGCGCCAAAAGCGTTCGGCCGGAACGAGCCGGCCGGGGCGGTTCCCGGGGTCTTCTCGCCGCAGTCCACGCATTTGGCGTGGCCAGATGCCGGCGTCCTTGCCCCACCAATAGGGCGTCGTCGATCCGGCGCGGGCGGCATATTCCCATTCGGCTTCCGTCGGCAGCCGGTAGGCTTTGCCGGTCTGTTTGGAGATCCAGGCAATATATTGCTTGGAATCGTCCCAACTGAGGTTGATCGCCGGGCGGTCGCCGCGTCCCCAGCCCTGATCGGGCGGCGTGTAGTTGCAGCCCCCGGCTTTGACGCATTCGTCCCACTCGCCGAAGGTGACCTCCTTGCGGCCGATGGCGTAGGCCTTGCCGATCTTGACCGGATGCGGCGGCGATTCCGAGGCTTTCAGCGTCGAACCCATGACGAAATCGCCGGCGGGAATAACAACCATCTCGCCGCAGGTTTCGCAATCGCGGAACGTCTCGCCCGGCAGGGGGTCAGCCGCATGCGCCCGCGAGACTGCGAACAGCATCCCGTAAACAGCAAGCGTCCCAACCCCCGCGCGGACCCAATCAAAGTTCATGACGTCCTCGTCCACAAGCGTAGCCTACCTGGGCGGCCAGCGAGCGGGGAAACGCGCCGTCCCAGGTCAAGTCCGCTTTACAAGCTCTTAGCTCATGCTATCGTCATCAACCCCGGCCATCAAGAGCGCACCACTCCGCATGGCGGAATCGAGAAGGAGGACGCTATGCGGGCTTTGAAGTGGGCGCTGCTGGGTTTTTTGTGCGTGGTCGGTCCTTCCGCCGCACTGGCGCAGGCGGCCGATAAGCCGGCGCTGACCCCATCGCCGGCCAACGCGAAAACCTATTTCATCGACCTGAAGGACGGCGCGACGATCGCGCCGACCACGACCGTTCATTTTGGCTTGACTGGGATGGGCGTCGCGCCGGCCGGAGTCGCCAAAGCCAATAGCGGGCACTTCCATCTGCTCATCGACACGGACCTGCCGCCGCTCGATCAACCGATCCCCAACGACGAGAACCACCTGCATTACGGCGCCGGGCAGACTGAGGCGACGATCACGCTGACGCCCGGCAAACATACGCTGCAAATCCTGCTCGGCGACGCGTCGCATGTTCCTCACAATCCGCCGGTGATGTCGCCGGTAGCGCACGTGACGGTGGCCGAGACGCCGCCGGCCCCGGCCGCCGCCGCATCGCCCGCCGCCTCCGGCCGCCATCCGTCTCCGGCGAACGCGAAGGTCTATATCGCGGCGCCAGGGAATGGCGCTTATGTGCCGCTGACGTTCACTGTGCGCTTCGGACTGGCCGGCATGGGGGTGGCGCCGGCGGGTTTCGACAAGCCGAATTCCGGGCACCATCATCTGATCATCGACAACCCGCTGCCGCCGTTTGATCAACCGATCCCCAACAACGAGAACTCCCTGCATTTCGGCGCGGGGCAGACGGAAGCGAGCGTCACCTTGCCGAAGGGCAAGCATACGCTGCAGTTGTTGCTCGGCGACGCCAACCACATCCCGCACGATCCGCCGGTCTTATTCGCAGCCGATCACGGTTTACGTTGGTATGACGCCGCCGAGGCCGCCGGCGCCGCCGGCCCCGAGATACACGCCGCGACGCTGGCGCCATCACACGCACTATTGAAAGTCACTCGTCATTGCGAGCGAAGCGAAGCAATCCATCGCCGGGAGATCGACGGATTGCCGAATGGAGCGGCGGTGAGAGCGCTTCTCGGATGAGTAGCATCGTCATTGCGAGGAGCGAAGCGACGCGGCAATCAACAGCGCCGCTGCAGCGTCTCCATCCTGCACATCGTCGATCACACGCTGGATTGCTTCGCTTCGCTCGCAATGACGGGCGGGTTATGCTTCGCAGCGCAGCACAACCACCGTCACATTGTCGCTAGCGCCACGCTCCAGCGTCAACTCAATCAGCCGATCGCACATCGCCTGCGGCTCATCGCCGCCAAGCGCGGCGGCGATCTCATCTGTCATCGAGATGCCCCGTCAACCCATCGCTGCACAGCAGAAACACGTCGCCCGCCTCCAGCCGTTCGCTGACAATCTCAACCTCCGCCGCATCGCTCGCGCCGAGCGCCCGCGTCAGCACGTTGCGCCGCGGCCAAACCTTGGCCTCGTCCGGATCGAGCACGCCGCGATCAACCAAGTCCTGCGTCTCGGAATGGTCGCGCGTGAGCTGACGCAACGCGCCGGCGCGCCAGCAGATAGGCGCGGCTGTCGCCGCACCAAACACAGGCGAAATGGCCGCCGAACATCAGCAGCGCCACCAGTGTCGTGCCCATCACGCCGCGGCTCTCGGCGCGAGCATGAGCGCGCATGTTCCGGTTGGCGTCGGCGATTGCGGCCTCGACCTCCTCCAGCAGCGCCTCGCCGCTCGCCGCGGCCTCAATCTGCTCCAGCGCCGAAATCGCCATCCGGCTTGCGACATCTCCGCCGCCATGTCCGCCCATGCCGTCGGCGACCGCCCATAGCCCCGCTTCGGGCCGCAACAAATAACTGTCTTCATTGCGCTGGCGCTTCAGGCCGACATGCGGTCGCGCCTGCCGATTGGATCAGCGGATCAGGCACCGGCGCCGACCCTGGCGAAGGCGCCCGTCAGCATGTCGGCGAACAGCGTCGGCGCCGGCATGCCGACGACGGCCAGCGCGAGCGCCTCAAAACCATCGCCGCCGACGGTCCACCAAAACGTCTGCCCGGCGAAGGCGCTGCGATGGCCGAAGCGGCGCGCGGCGCGGAAGGCGAGCGCGGGCTGCGTGTCCAATCCGCGCACCAGCACGACGCCCTCCGCGAGCTGCTCGACGCCGGATATTTCCTCGACCCGGGATTGCAGCGCCGGCGGCGGCAGGCTCTCGACGGTTTGCGCGAAATCCTCGAACGCGGCGTCAGGGTGAAGCGCGCCCGAGCAGCGCCGCCTCCGCGGCCTCGAACCAGGCGCCGTTGGCCTCCATCTCCGGCGGCGGCAGCAGGCCGTCTCCCTCGCCGCAAACAATTGCCAGCGGAAACGGCCGTCCGACGCCATCGACCGAGGCCATCAAGCGCGCCGACAATCGCCTCGCCGGCGAAATGCGCGCCAAGCCAGAACCGCCAGATCGGCATGCGGTTGTAGGCGGCTCGGCCAATCCTCGCCGAGCGTCTGGCGCGAGGTGGCGAGGCTCGCCTGCAGCCAGGGCTCCCACAGATCGAGGAAACGGGCGCGAGGCGCCGGACGCGACGAAGTCGCGCTTGGCGGGCAGCTTGCCGAAAAACCCCGCGGGCATAAGCGCCTCACAGTCCGTTGGGACACTCGAAATGTCGCAGCGACGCCAGACTGAGGGGATTGTTAAGCGACCCGGAGCTGAATTCAAACGAAACTTCGCGCCCGCCGACAATGAAGCTGACGTCGACCGCCGCGCCGCGCTGGATCATCGCGCCGGCGTCGACTAGCCGGAAGAACGCCCAGGCGCCCGTGCGCTCCAGATTGGACTTTCGGTCCGGCATGTCGGGGACCATCGTGATCGAGGCGGCGCCAGCGCCCGAGCCCGGCCATTGCAGCGCGCCCGGGCGCGTTGCTGCCCTGTTGCGCGGCGACGTTGGCCGCCGTTGACCGCGAGCGTCGCCGTCTGTCGCCTCGCCGCTCAAGCGTCAGCGGCGTGACGGTGAAGCTGAAGTTTGGCTGCGTCCCGCCGGTCGGGAAAAACGCGTCGCGGATTTCCGCCGCCTGCTGGAAGCGCCGCAGCGTCGTGACCGACAGCGGCCGCATGATGTTGGAGTCGCTGCGCCAGGTCCAGGTCTTCGATCCCGTGTTGGCGAGCGGCGCGAGATTGGCGGCGAAGAAGCGGTCGATCACGCCGTTCGGCGCGAATATCCGGGCGAAATCGGCGAGCGGAATATCGCGATCGCTGCGCTCGATCGGGTAGCGGTTGCTGACGATCTGCTGGCAGGGCGCGGTGACCTCCTGCGACATCTGGTCGGTGAGTTGCGCGATCGTGCGGTTGCTCGCATCGCCGGCCGCGTCGCGCGCGACCTTGTTCATCATGCCGGCGAGCGGTTGCGGCAGGCGGGTCACGTTGGAGCGCAGGCTCGCCACCTCGACCTCGACCTGTTCGAGCGCGCGCTTCGACTGCGCGGGATTGGTCGCCGCGAGCGCCAGCTGGCGGTAGAGCTCGTTGAGGTTGGCGATCAGCGCGTCGATCGGCCGCGAGCCTGCCTCGCCGTCGACGAGGATTTGGATCGGCTTGAAATAGGCTTCAACGACAGCGCCGGGCTCCGTCGGCGCCGGCTCGCCCGCCCGGCGCTGCGATTTCATGGCGAGATCAAGCGCCTCGCGCCCCGTCGTCGACAGCTTCTGCTCGGTCTTCCGGAGAGCGATTTTTTCCGCTTCGCTCGTTGCCGCGCTTTGCAGCCTCGGGCGGCGCGGCGCGCTCGCGGGTCAGCGCGGTCTCGTTGCGGATCGATTCGAAGATTTGTTTGATCGGCGAGGTCGGCGCGCTGGCCGCGCTCAGCGCCAGATATTTCGGACGGTCGGCGAGCAGCGGCCGCAGCGCGAGATTGGAGATCGCCACGTTCCAGGCGGCGACGAAATCGTTGCTGTAGAGATCGAGAATGTCGGGAAACATCCGCTCGATCTGCTGCTGCACGGCCGCTCTGCTGCGCCGGAGGCGCCGAGCACCCAATTGTCCTTGGCGACCGCCGCGGCGATCGTCTGCATGTGGTCGATCAGCGCGAGATAGAAGCCGTTGTAGGTGAAGAAGCCCGGCACGCGCACCGTGTCGAGGCTCGCCCCGTTCGCCGCTTCGAACACCAGTCCGACATCAGGACCGCCGCGCTGCGAGGCGACCCAATCCTCGACCAACGCCGTCGCGCGCCCCCGTCTTCAACAGCGAATACGCCCGCTCCGCGACGCGCATGCGCGCCAGCGTCGCCTGCGCCTGTTCGACCAGCGGCCCGTTGAGCGAGACTTTTGGAAACGCGCCTGTATCCATGTCGAGCATGGCCTTCGAGATGCGCGGTCAAGAGATCGCGGCCTTGCTTGTAGGCGCCGCCGGGAAAGACGCGCTCCTCCCATTCATGGGTGAACCAGTCCGTGATCAGCGCCTTGTCGATGAACGGCGCCTTGCCGCCGAGCATCAGATAGACCTTCAGCGCCTCGTAGACATAAGTCGGATCGTTGATGTTCTTGGTGATCTGCTGTTCGAGCGAGAGGATGAGGCGCGGGCGCATCAGCCGCTCCAGCGCGGCTTGATAGGCGGTGACCGAGGCGTCCTGCACGCGCCCGCGCTCGCTCAAGCCAAAGGTGTCTTCGACGGGCGTCGCCTTGTCGCGATTGGCGTAGCCGTAGGGCAGGGGCGGCAACGCGCCGACCAGTTCGTAGACGGGGCGCACGTCGGGATCGTTGATCGTGGTTTGTTTGATGAGTGGCGTCGCGGCGGCGGCGTAGTTGTCGAAGCCGCGCTCCGTGGCCTGGATAACCGCGGTATTGCCGCCGAAGCTCACCCACCAAAGCCCGAGGACGGCTGCGCACACCAGCGTGATGGCCACAAAACTCGCGGCGCGGAGGATGAGGCTGCGCCGCACGGCCGCCATGTTGGTCGACACCCAACCGGCCTCGCCGAAGATCACCTTCGTCAACAGATCGTGCAGGAAGAAGCTCTTGCCGACGCCGGAATAAGCGGCCGCGCCAAAACTCTCGACGCCATAGCTGCGTTGCAGAGCGCCGATCACCGCGTCGAGCGGCGTCCCCTCCTGCATGCCCGAGGTGAAGTAGAAGCCGCGCAGCGCCGCCTTGGTCTGATAGCGCGTCGGTTCGAACACCCGGTTCAGGAATTCGACGATCGGCTTGCGGATCGCGGTCAGCTGCGCCGGGAAGCCGAACAGGGTCGCGCGCGAACGAGGGTCGGGCTCGTCCTGCAGGCGCTCCGGCATGCGCTCGAAGATGCGCTTGACCAGCAGGTCGAATTCTTCGGGAACTTTGGCGACCGTATTGGCGGTCTTGCTCGCGGTCTGGAATGTCGCGCCCCAAACGACATTGCGGCCGGCTTCGTCGAGATCGCCGAAATATTGCGTGAAACCAGCCACCAGATCCATCTTGGTGAACAGGGCGTAGACGGGAAAGTTGATGCGCAGCCGCTCATGCAACTCGTCGAGGCGCCGGCGGATGGCGTCCGCATGCGCGGTGATCTCCTGCGCCGACAGCGTCAGCAGGTCGACGATCGAGATGGCGACCAGCACGCCGTTGATCGGCTGGCGCGGCCGATTGCGGCGCAGCAGATCGAGAAAGGCGAGCCAGCTGCGGCGATCAATCTTGGCGTCGGAATCCTGCGTCGTGTAGCGACCGGCGGTGTCGATCAGCAGCGCCTGGTCAGTAAACCACCAGTCGCAATAGCGCGTGCCGCCGATCCCCTGCACCGCCTGCGGGCCGCCGGTGACGGCGAGCGGAAACCGTAAGCCCGAATTGACCAGCGCCGTCGTCTTGCCCGCGCCCGGCGGACCGATGATCAGATACCACGGCAGATCGTAGAGGGCGCCGGCGCTCGATTTGTTGGCGGCCTTCAGCGTGGTGAGCGCGTCCTCCATGCGCTGTTTGAGGACGGGCGCGTCGCTGTCCTCCTCCGCCGCCTCGGTCATCGCCTTTTCGATCGCCCGGGCGGCGCGCAGCCGCTTGACGATCCGCCACGCGATGAGGCCCCCGACAATCAGGAAGATGACGGCGATGATTGTGAGCCTGACGCCCGTGCCTTCGAGCGGCGCATAGTCGGCGACCGAGATCAGCGGGCCGCCGATCCAGACGAGCGCGGCCAAAGCGAGGGCGGCGAGAACACTGATGGCGATCCAGAGCCAGAACACCCAACTCATGGCTCAGCACCCCCGGCTGTCGTCGCGCGGTATGGAGATCTCGACGCGCCGGTTCTTGGATTTGTTCGCTTCGACGTCATTGGGCGCGACAGGATCACCCTCGCCCTTGCCCTTGGAGACAAGCCGTTTCGGGTCGCTCAAGCCCAGCTTCAGCATCCCGGCAACCGATTTGGCGCGCGCTTCCGACAATTCGAAATTGGAGGGGAACTGGATGGTCTTGATCGGATCGGAATCGGTGTAGCCGGTGATGGTGATGTCGCCCGGCTCGTGATCCAGCGCGGCGGCGATCTTCTTCGCGATCGGCGCGAAGGACGCGTTAGCGTTGGCGCCGCCGGAGCCAAACAGCACGACATTGCCGACGCGCACGAAAATCGTGGTCGGCGTCTGGTCCGCGCTGACCTTGCCCGCCATGATCTCCGGGGCGAGCGCCTTTTTGATGCAAACGAGCTGGGGCGCGATCTCCAGCTTCGGCGCCGGCGGAGGCTTCACCGCGGCCTCGCGGGCAAGCTGGATCTCGGTGTCGGGATAGAGCGCGGCCATCTTCATCGCGAGCGCGTTGGCGTCCTCGCTGAGCAGATGGCGAAGGATCAGATAAACCGCGAGCAGCACCGCCGCCGCGAAGGCTGCAACGGCCCAGATCGGCGCCTGAAAGCGGCTGCCGGCGAGCCCGATGGTTTGCCCGCGCCAGTGCGGCGACAGGTCCTCGATCGTCTTCGGCTGAGCGCGGCGGATCGTCTCATAGAGATCGCGCCGCAAGCCTTGCAGCGCGCCCATGCCGCCCGCCGCGCGATAGACGCCTTCGAAGCCGAGGCTCAAGCAGGCGTGCATCAGTTCGAGCAGGCCCAGATTGATCGCGGGGTTTTGTTTGGCGCGATCGAGCTCCTGGAAAAATTTGACGCCGCCGGTGCGCTCGCCAAAGAAGCGCACCAGCATGGAGTAGCGCGTCCAGATATGGCGGTCGTCGCTCGGCAGGTTCTGCACGATGTCGTCGGCGGTCGCGGCCAGCGCGTATTTGGCGACGCCGACCTGATCAGATGGCGCTCCGGCGGCGAGCGCGTCGGTCTCGAACTGCTGGATCGCCTGCGCCACCTGATCCATCAGCGTCCCGGCGCCGGCCCGGGACAGGCTTGCGCGCAGGCGTCCCAACGCTAGCAGCAACGAGGCCGCCGCGCGCATCAGCACGTTGTCGGCGACCATCACCAGGTCGACCGACGACATGCGGCGACGCAGGCGCCGGGGTCATCGGCGGCGCGGCGGCGGAGGCGGCGACGTAGGGGTTCACCTGCGAGGCGCGGTTGACCATCCACTCGTCGACCTCGGCGCGCGATGCGGGTTGCGGCGGCGGCGCGGGATAGGCGACCTGTGACCTCGGCGTGGAGATCGGCGGCGCGCCGCCCTGCTGTGGCGGGAGGGGGCGGAGGCGGCGCGGGGGCGGCGGGCGAGGCGGGCAGGCGCCCGCCGGGGTTGGGGCGAATGATCGTGCGGTCACGCCGGCCGAACGGATCGTCGCCGCCGCTCATTTCCGGTTTTCTCGGATCGCCCAGAATTCCAACTGAAGCTCAGGCCAATCGCCGGCGAAATGCATGCCGACCGCGCTCGCGATGCTGAACTCCGGCCAAAGCGGCGAGGTGCGGTCGAGATAGAAATAGACGTGATCGGTGATGGCGCGGATCTGCGGCGGCGGCGTCGGCAGATGCACCAGCGGCACGCCGGGCAGATGCGCGTGCACGATCTCGTTCATCTTGGTGTTGGGCCCGACCTTCAGATAGGCCGGCAGGCTCTGCTGGATTTCGGCGAGCGGGCGACGCGCCGACACTTCGAGGATGAAGGACGCGTTGCGGAACAGCGTGCGGTCCTTGATCGTCGAGACGAACGCGTTCTGCGCGCGCTCGATCAGTTCGAGACGGATCGCGCGGCGGTCCAACTGAGCCGAGAGGAAATCCTGGATGTCGCGCAACACCGGCGCGAACGAGCGCTCCAGATCTTCGTGCACATAGGGGTCGTAATCGCGCGCGCGGCGCTCCGACGTCGCGAATGTCGCAAGCTCCCCGGCGATGCGCAGGAACTCCTCATACATCCGCTCCGGATGCACGGCTCGCGAGCGCCGGAAATGTGAAAGCACCGGCGTCTCGCGGTTCAGCATTTGCAGCATCAGATAGTCGGCGCTCTGCAAGCCGCCGCCGGCGGTCGGGTCGCTGGCGTAGCGCGCGAGTTCGTCCAGTTTGGCGCTGATCCAGCCAATCACCCGGTCCAACCAACCCTCGACGGTCGGATGCGCGGCGACGGTCAGAACGCGGCGGCGCGAACTTCTCATCGAAGATCAGCGTCTTGTCATGCACCTCGACCAGCCGCGCCACCGGCAGCGTGACGAAGCCCGGCTTTTGGGTCTTGCGGATCTCATAGGCGAGGCGGGGATAGGCGACCTCGATCTCCTCCTCGATGCGCAGATGCGAGGTAGAATCGATCACCGTCTCCGAGCCGCTGACATAGCGTGTGGCGCCGTCCGACGCCTCGGGGCCGACTTCGCGGGAGTTCTCGGCCCGCGCCGGCGCGGTCAGCCAGATGATCTGGCCCGATGCGGATTCCGGAACATCGATCGGCGCCGGCCCCGGACTTTCCGCGGGAAAATCAAACAAGCCTCCATCCGGCAGCACGCCGGAGGCGCGGCGGAGCGCGAACTTGCCTTGATGGGCGAGGTCGCGGTCGACCTCCAGCGAAGCGAAACCCCAGGGGTAGGGGGTGATGTGGCGCGCCCGGGCTTCGATCGCATTTTCGAAATAGCGATCCGCCTGCTGCAGATGATGCGGCCTGAGAAACAGGCCCTCGGTCCAGTGTACTTTGGCGCTCCACGACATGTTTGACGGCCGAACCCCCTCCTTGAACCCAGACTATTTGGAACTCAGACTATTTGGTCTTGGTGTTTAGCTTGTCGTAGGCCTGTGCAAACAGGTTCATGAAGGCGTCGTTAAGGCGACCGTCGGAGCGTTTGGTCATGGACCGCCATCGCTCGGTGAAAGCGTCCCACAGGCGAGCTTTACGGGACGCCACCATGCCCACGATGCCTTTTTCCTGCGGCGTGGCGGCTTCGACCTTGTCAGGCGCCAAATCCTCGAACAGCCCATCGAGCGCGGCTTGCATGGCGCCGAACACCAGCATGTTGTGGGTTTTGAGATCGTCGAACGCTTCCGCAACCGCCGCGGATGGCTTCAGATAGACGCGGTTCGGCGGACCAAACATGAGCTCAAGGGCGTGGTCGGCGTCAGCCGAGAATTTGAGCGGGTTGTTCTCGGCCGGGCGATACATTGTGTGATTGGCGGAGCGGATCAGCGACTTGGTCTCCGTCCGGCTGGCGATCATCTGGATCAGATGCGTTGCCGTCAGCCGCAAGACGGCGCCGATCTCGTCGGCGATCTCGTCCGGGCGACGGTTGGCGAGCGCGCTCTGGGGGATGCCCGCCGCGGCGGCGATCCGCTCCAGCAGTGCGCCCGCGGGGAGGGCGGACACTGCGGTAGGAGCTTGCGGGGGCGCCGCGGCGACCGGCGTCTGCGGGAGGTCGGGCGGAGCAAGCACCACGGGTTCGGGGGGCGGCGGCGCAACCGCGATCGGCTGTTCGACGGGCGGCGGCGCTTCTACGGGCCTGATTGGCCGCGGCGTCTCGACCAGCGGCAGCTCATGCGGCGCCAGTGGCGGGGGCGGTTCGGGGGCAGGCGCGGCCGGCGCCGCCATCCAGGCTTCGTCTACTGGCGGGGCCTCGGTCCAGGCGAAGGCCGGCGGGGCGGCGGAAGCGCTCGGGGCATCGACGCCGGTGGCGAAATCCAAAAAGTCGCCCTGGGCGACGGGAACGCCGCGGACGCGATAGGCGTCCCGGCTGTCGGGCGCTGCGGAATCGCCGATAGCCCCCCAGACATCGCCATCCGGCGCCGCGGCCGCCGCAGCGGGCGCCGCCGCGCCGCCGCGCCGCTCGCCGCCCTCGACCGCCGCCGCCACGACATAGGGGCCGATGACCAGCCGATCGCCATCTTGCAACCGATACGGCGCATCCAGCCGGAACTGCGAGCCATTCAGGTACGTCCCGTTGGTCGAGACGTCGTAGAGCCAATACTCGCCGTCCTTGAAACGAACCTCGCAATGCTTGCCGGAGACGTAGCGGGTGGGGTCGGGAAGCGTCCAATCCAGGTGAGCGTCGCGGCCGATGTCGATGCCGCGGCCCTTGACCTCGACCCGCAAGGGGCCGCCGTCGGGCAGACGATCGAGGTTTTCGACGGACAGTCGCAGCGTCATCTCAAGGGGCTCGAACGCGCAGATAAGTTGTCAGCGACAATATCGCCGTGATTCTCGGGGGCCGCAAGCTCTGGCGCTTATTATGCTTTTTGCGGTTGACGCGCGAGTCGAGCGCTAATGGAGCCGCGCCACCACCTGCAGATGCTTGACTTGCCCGCTCTGGAACGCCTGCAAGAACGCGTCGTAGTTCTTGAACGACACACACCCGTTGGAGTCGCCTCTCGGCCCCAGCATGTAGGTGTGCGCGAGCAGCCCGGCGCGGCCGAAAATCGAATCCGACCCGCCGACCGGATTGAGCCGCAGCGCCTGCACGCCGTGGAACAGGTCCTCGCGAAGCGTCAGGTCGTAGAGATGCGGCGGCGTCGAGCCGCGGTCCTTCTCTTCGACGTGGCTCGGATCGTCGATCAACTCGCCGAGACCGGAATGCGCCTCGAGGCGGGAGCCGTCGGGCAGGTAGACGGTATGCGCGCTCAGATCGTAGACGGCGGTGAATTTGTCATATTGGCTCGGTAGTTGCGAGACGCCCGGCGGCGTAACGTCGAGGCGCTTCTGCAGTTCGGATGGCGCGGCGCCCGAGCGCTGCGGGGGCTCCGGCGCGGCGGCGTCGGAGGACTTGGACGGCGTCGGGGCGGCCAGCGCGACGTTGAGTTCGATCGGACGCCGCGCCGGCATCGGCGCGACTTGCGTTGTCAGAGCGACGGAGGGGAACAGCTGCTTTTCGCGTGTCGGGGCGATCGGCGCCGCAACTCGCGTCGGCTGCGGTGCGGCAGGCGCGTCCAATTCTGCGTGATAGGCGAAGGGCGACGGGCCGTTCAGGATACGCGGCGTCATATTGGGGAGCGGCGGCGGCGCGATGGTATTGTCGTCCTGGCCTCTAGCGCTCAGCAAAGGCGGCAGCGCGGGGGCGGTTTCAAGCAGCTGGGCGGTGACAACCCCGCCGTTGGCGTGCCGAGCCTTCAGGGCGGAAACGCAGACGAACGCGGCGGCGCCGACTAGCAAGGATCCGATCATCCCGAGGATCATAAGTTCCGCGGATAGATGACGACGTCCGATTGACATCATCGCCTCCCTCGCTCGAAGCCCGGCCCCTAAGCCGCAACGTTAACGCTTTACGGTCTGGCCGCTGTGGTCGCCGCCACAGCGGCCGCCTGAATACCTTCGCACGAGATTGCCGTCTTGGGCCACCCCACCCCGAATGCGGGTGGGAACGCGAACTTTGTCGCCGGACAGCATCCTGGCGAGCCCAAACCATGGACGATCTTAAGTCCATTTTGGATAAGTGAAGTTCCCTAAGACGAGGTTTGTTGGAACTATTGAACAGTAGTTGGGTTAGTCCCCCGTAATACAAACAACGAAATACCACGGAGGTTCAAGTGAAATCCATCTTCGCTATTACTACTGTCGCCCTGATGGCGATTTCCGCTCCCGCGTTCGCGCAGAGTGCGGGATCGACGGGCGCCACTGGTGACGCCGGCCCGCTCACGGGGCACAACACACCCGGCAGCGGCGTCGATAAGGGCATGACGGCGGCGCCGAGCGGCGCGATGCGTAAGGACGGCATGCAGGAAGGGCGCGCCGTTTCGCGTGACGCTCCCGCCGGCGACAAGGCCGACGCCACGCCAAAGACTGTCCGCGGCGACCAAAACAGCCAGGACAAGGCGAAGTAATTCGCTTAAGTTGAAATACAGGCCCCGCTTCGGCGGGGCTTTTTTTCGTGAGCGGCGTTGCGGGCGGCGAGCTCGGGGGAACGCCAGTAATGCGATCGCTGTCGAGCCCGCGCGCCTTGATTGCAGGGTGGTCGGGGGAGTTGACTAGTCTTCGGAGCAGCCGGACATTGGCGCCGAGCCGTTTTGGCTCGCGGGAGGTTTTCAATGAAGTACATGATCGCATATACGATCCGCAGGGGTGGCAACCTCGAAGAGATCGAAGCCAACGCGAAGTCGCTGCTGAAAGCGTTCGCGAAATGGCGGCCAGAGGAGGGCTTGAAGGTGCATGCTTTTGTGACCGACGTAAGTGGCGGCGGCGGTTATGTGTTGGTTGAGACAGATGATCCTAAGGCGGTTGCGACGTTCACCCATAAGTTTATTGCTTGGAATGACATCAACGTCGTTCCGGTGATCGACGTTGCTACATCCGCCGAAATCGCTCAGCAAACCATCGCGTGGCGCTCCGAGGCCCTGCGTAATTAGCCTGCCTCTCGACGAACGCGGGAGCGTCGACATGACGTCGGCGCTCCTTTAAGGGCGACGTCGATCGGCAAGGCTCTCTGTCACGGGAATGTTTATGTCGTCGAGATTTCCGGATGTTAAGGAGGCGACATGACGCAGTTTGCAGAGCCCGAGGTCGCCAAGGCCCCCACAGCCGGCCTGGATCGCCGAGGGACGGAGCAGGGCATTTGGCGTCGCCTCATGCGTCGTTTCATCTTCTTCTTTTCTTATCACCTGATCCTAAATCGTAGAGACACGCGAACCACTACAGCAGCGGGCTTTCGCCTTCGCGTCCGCCCTACAGTGTTCCACCCGCGGTATTTTCTCAGCAGCGAATATTTTGCCGGATATATCGATGGCCTGGATCTCCGGGGCAAAAGCGTGGCCGACGTCGGGACCGGATCCGGCATTCTCGCCCTGGCCGCCGCACGCGCTGGCGCCGCCAGCGTTCTCGCAGTTGACATCAACCCGAATGCCGTACTGTCGGCGGAAGAGAATGCGAAGCTGAATGGCTTCGGCGATCGTGTCAGCGCCGCCTGCATGGACCTCCTGGCTGAGATCCCCGCGCAGCCCACCTTCGATGTGATCCTATCAAGTCCGCCCAAACATGCCGGCGAGCCGCGGGACCTGGCGGATGGCGGATGGCACGCCGGTCCGCAATACCGAAATGTCGCGGCTCTGTTCACCCAAGCGCGCGCGCGACTTAAGCCCGACGGTTGTGTCTATGTGATGGTGTCGTCGGATTCTGATCTCGATCTGCTGAGCCGGTTGATTGCTGAAGCTGGCTTCCGTGCGCGCCTGGCGTTGGAGCGTTCGTTCTACATTGAGTCCATGCTGCTGTACGAATTGCGCGTGGGGACGTCCTAGCGCGCGCCTGTAGCCGCGATCTCCAGATCGCGGTTTCTCCGTGATCAACTTTTTATTTTGGAGGCACGATCTCACGATGACAGGCATCCATCAGAACCGTCCCCGCAACGGCGCCCCGTGGCGAGCCAACATCTTATCAGCATCCGCCCGCGCGCGCCTGCATCTCCTGCGCGAGTTCATCGTAGTCGCTTAACGTTGCGCCCTTCGGTATTCGCAACTCGTTAACCGGCGCGCCGGGAAAACCCCAACCCTCGGTTGTATATCGTATGTTGGCAGTGTATGCGGCTCGACCCGCCCTGTCGGGGGCGGGAGGGGGAGCGATCCATGCGCAGCGTCACATTTCTATCGGTATTTCTGTTCGGCTCTGTGCTTGCGCACGCGGAAACCATGGAGGTGAGGCCGAGCGCGCCGATCGCCGAATTCAACGTACCCGATGATTGGAAGAACTCGCGCGTCGAGCGCGGGATCCAATCAACCAGCAAGGACAGCGAGGTTTACTTCTGGTTGGAGGCCTACACACCCGATCAATTCGACAAGATCCTCGCCGAGCACAACGCTTATTGGAAAGAGCAGGGTGTGGTGATCTCGTCCAGCGATACGCAAGCGCACCAGGAGAATGGTCAGGAGGTCACGATGACCACCGAGCATGCGACTTGGAAGGGTGAGCCGACAGTGCTCTATTACGCAGAATTCCAGCTCGGATTGCCGTCGAAATCCAATATCGTGTTCACGTATTGGGCGTCGCCCGAGGGCGACAAAGCTTTCAACAAAGAAGTCGGCGACGTCCTGGCGAGCCTGAAGGTCACGGAGAAGCAATAGCGGCGTGAGGTAGCTTCAACCGCGGCCTTATGAACGCTAAACTCCGTCATGGCCGGGCTTGTCCCACCGGGCATGAAGAGGCTGGCGTTGTTGTCTCCTGACTATCCGCGCCCTCACTCGGATACGATCGCGCCCTTTTCATTGTCGGGATCGCCTTCGCCAAAGAAGGGGAACCGGCCGGGACCGAGTGGCCTGACGCGGAATTTCGCCTCACTGTTGCCCTGAACGCCGTGCTCCACGGAGGGAATCAACATCTCGAACTCGTCGGCCTGATCGCTTTCGTTCTTGACCACGACCAGGAAGGGCTTGCCAGTGGGGACGTGAATTTCCGGCGGCGAAAACGCATGGTCTTTCAGCACGATTTCGAACGTCTGAAGGTCATCGGCGAGGCACGGTTGGCAGATCGCAGCCGATACCAGCGCCACGTAGGCGAGGAAATATCTCATCGTTTGCTTCCTCATTAGGAGAGCCGGCGCACTTGCGTGCGCCGGCCTTTGATCAAGCGACCGCTCTGCAACCTCACTTGTCGAAGTTGAAGAAGTCCCACATGTCGCCGATTGCTGGGGCGTTCACGGGCACGTAGAGGTTCGCGCCGGCGACCGGGTTCGGCAGGTTGTCGCGGCTGCGACCGGTGATCGGCGTCAAGCCCCAATTGCGCTCGATGAACTTCGAGATCGAGACGTGGTCGGCGTAGCTATGCGAGATATGGCCGCCTCGGCTGAATTCGGAGACCACGATCATCGGGATGCGCGTGCCGTCGCCGAAGAAGTCGAGCGGCTGCACGTAACCTGAGTCCCAGTAGCCGCCGCCTTCATCGAAGGTGATCATGACCGCGGTGTTGCCGTCGAGCGTCGGGTTGGCGTGCACCCCATCAACCACCTTCTTCACGAAGGCCTCGAACAGGCTCAGCTTCGACGACGCCGGATGACCATCAGTCAACCCGCTCGGCTTCACATAGGAGACCGCGGGGAGCGTGCCGGCCGCGAGATCCGTGTACAGATCGGTCGTGTCCTTGAGATAGGTCTTGCGCCTATGCTCATTGGTCATGATCCGCGTATCGTACTGCGCCCAGTTACAGATATTGCAGTACTCGTCGCCGGTCTTCTGTTCGTACTTGTCGTTGAGATATTCGTCCCATTGATCGCCGAAATAGGCCCAGGAGACCTGGTTGTCGATCAGGAGATCGCCGATCGTCTTCACGCTCGAGGGCGGGATCGTGTAGACATAGTTGTTCGGGTTGGTGTCGGTATAGGCATTGGAGCCGTCGCCGAAATAGCCGGGATTGTAGTTGTTGACCAGATAATAGTGTTTGTTGGCGCAGTTCGGTTTGACCGGGTCCGGCAGCTTTTTCATGTAGTCGATCTGATCGGCGACGCCGGGCTGAGCGGGATCCGAGCAATTCACATAGGAGCCGCCGCCGTAGTTGGCCTTGGGCGAGGCCGCCGTCGGCGAACCGCTGCCGCCGCCGTAGCCGTCCTGCGTGTAGAAGTTGTTGGTGCCGGGCTGCGGGTTCGGGTTTTCGATCTCGCTGAGCGCGGAGGCATAGCCAGGCAACGGAGTTCCCGGGCTCGCGGGGTTGAGCGGGTTGTTCGGCGGCGCCTTCGCATCGCCTTCGCCGTCGGAAAAATAGATCGCATCGGCGGTGCCAAGCATGATGTGATTGGCGCCGGTGCCACCCTTCACCGACTGGTGGAAGTTGTCACTCATCGTGAACTTGTCGGCGAGCGACTTGAAGTAGGGCGCGTCGCCCTGCTGGACGTTGTAGAAGCCGAGCGCTGTCGAGCCTTCGCCGGTCGACTCGTTGGTGAAGCCCCCAGGCTGCGCGGCGCCGTTGGAGCCGGCGCCGACCGTCACTTCGACCCAGGCGTAGAGATCATTCGTGCAGCCGAACGACTCGCCCTTCTTGGCGCGTCCGGCTTTGCAGTCCAGCTGCTGCTGCATCTGCATGAAGCGATGCACGGGGCTCGGGCCGTAGGAATCGTAGGGGTAGGGGGGCGTCCCCGTGTTGGTGAGCTGGTAGGGACCGGGCGGCAGCGTCGTCGGGCCCTGGCCGTCATAGTGCACGCGCATGTCAGGGGTCTTGGAGGTCTGGCCGGTGCCGCCGGTGAGCAGTTTGTAAAGGTCGTCAGGCTCCAGGCCGTTCTCCAAACCCGAAAGCGTCGTGGCGAGCGGGGCGGGAAGCGCGGTGCCCCGCACATAACCCGTCGGCAAGCACTCCTTGCCCGTGGACCCGGGGCTCGTGAACGCACAAACGTAGGGTGTCGCCGGGCCGCCGGTCAGCGCGGGCGGCAGCGTCGCATAGGGCGCCTTAGAGGGCGAGATCTGATAGACGTCGTAGTCGGACGCGCTGTACTGGATCGCTTTGCCATAGTTCGCGCCGGGCGAGCCGTCGGCTTTCACAATGCCCTCGGACAGCAGGTTCAGCACGGTGTCTTTGCTGTTAGACGGCGTGTAGGTCGCGAAGACGTGGTCGAAGCTGCGGTTTTCGCCGATGATGATAATGACGTGTTTGATTGGCGAGGCCGTGTTGTTGTCGTTGGCGTCCGCGAAAGCCGGCGCAACGGAGCTCGTTGCCAGAACCGCAGTCGCCGCGCAGGCCATCAACTGTTGGCGCAGTGGTCGATGTTTGCTTGTTGTGAGTTGCATCTAGCTACCCCTCCGAAACGGTCCAGCCGCTTCCATAATTTTGGCTTAGGGAACGAACGTCCCAAGCCGACCGTAACGGACGAGTGTCTCGGTTTACGGACGGATTTGTTACGGAATCTTAATGATTGCTGCGGCGCGAGCGTCATGCCGGATGTGCTCGCAGATAATTGTTTTATAACGAGAATTACGCAGGCAAGTTTTCGATCTCGCGCGGTTCTCGCGGCCTTGAGAGGTCGCGACGTTAACCAATCGTCACCTTAGTCAATTCCAACGGCGGGTTAGCGAAGCGTTGGGCGGGGGCGCAATCGCCGCGCCCAACTGAAATATGACAGTCGCAATTGCATCGTAATCGCCTGTTGCGTCGTCAACAGAACGGGAGCGTCACGTCCATGAGGTCAAGCGCAATTCGCGCTGTCGCAGCTTTTGCCTGCGCCGCGTCGTCAACCCTGTTTGTTGCGCCCGCGAGAGCGGACCGCAATCAACTTTGGATGACCGTCAGTTTGAAATGCATGCGTCATCTCGCCAAATCGGAGGCGCCGATTCCCTGCGACAGCATCGAAAACGCGCTGGGATGGGACAAGGGCGTGGCGCTGTTGAAGGACGGCGTCGGTGTCGCGCGAATGCTCGCCATTCCCACCCATCCCGTGTCCGGGATCGAGGATCCCGCCGTCCTCGCCGAGGGGGAACCGAATTATTTCGCGGTTGCCTGGTCCGAGCGCAACGCGTTTCCGATGCGCCTTCACGTCACGCCGCCGGAGGGGACCGTCGCGGTCGTTGTCAACTCGAAACAGGCGCGCGAGCAGGACCAATTGAATCTGGTCGTCGATTGTTTGGATCCGCAAGTTGCGGCCGCTATCGCCGATCAGGCGCCGCACATCTACGCGGAATGGCGACCGATGGCGTTTCCCATCAAAGGCAGGTCCTACTGGGCGCGGCGGGTGGAGGCCGCGCGGGCCGAAGACATCTCGCCGTTTCAGTTGCTCGCCGACGGGCTGCCAGGCGCGAAGGAGACGATCGGCGCCTGGTCGCTCGCGCTCACGCAGCCCGCTTCACTGGGGGGACGCGGCTTCGTGCTACTGGCTGATCGGGCCGACGGGGATGCTGGCGGTCGCGCGCGAGATTTGCTCGACCCGACATGCGCGATCGTCGCCAAACAATAAGGCGTGGCTGGGGCGGCTAGCTTTAGCGTTGCAACTGCCCCGGCGAGTTTGCATCCGCGCCCGGGGGCGCCTCCAAACGAGGAATATCGAGCGCGACCCTCCGGTCGCCTTTCTCCAATGTCGCCGAGCGCCGTGCGACCGCAATCACCTTCCAGCCTGCGGCGATCGCGCCGAGCGGCGCCGAGATGACCTCGCTGCTGGCCGCGTCTCGGAACAGCGCGATCGGCCGCAGCGGCCCCTCGATGGTGCCGATCAGCGTCAAAGCCGGCCGCTCGGGCGGTAGCGGCGGCGGGGGCGGCGCAGGGACAGGCTTGGGCGCCTCTTCCGGCGCCGCCGCGACAATCGCGGGAGGCGGCCGGCGGGTGACGGAGAACAGCGGCTTGTCCCGCGTCGCGGCCAAGCTGGCGAGGGGGACCGCGAGCAGCGGATTGCTGAGGGTCTCGGCCGGCGTCGCAACAGCGGTAGCGGCGCCCGTCGTAGCGCCGAGCTCCGGCGCCGCCTTCCGCCCGAGGTCGGCCGGCGGCGTTTCCAGCGAGGCGGTCATCGGCTTCAACCAGTCACCGAAAGTCATCGGCGAGAACGCCGTCGCGGCCATCACGGTTGCAATCGAGAGCCCGGTCGCGATCTTCATGGCGACGCCCGCCATTTTCCCGAGGCGACCAGGGCGACGCGAAGCGTCTCGCTGTCGTTTTGCCCGTAGACCCGCGGCGACTGCGCGGACAGCTTGTCGACGAAAACGTACGGCGCGCCGGTTTCCAGGTCGTAGAGCAGGGTCTGCAGACCGGCTTGCGCGATCTCGATGTTTCCGGTGAGCTTGAGCGCGCCGTCAGCTCCGTCGAGCGCAAGTTCGGTTGAAACGACCGCCCCGCCCGCCGATTGCACGGCGTCGGCGACCCGTTTCTGCAGCGCCGCTCCGGCGATCGCAACCGTATCGCCCTCAAGAAACGGCGAAACGCGGGGGGACGCCTCGCTCGCGGGCGCGGCGAGCGGCGATCTTCCCTCGTAGAGACGCAGGCGCGTTTGCAAGGCCGCGACTTCGGAAAACCCATCCTTGATGTCGGCGACGGCGCCCCAGGTCGCCAGCGCGCAAGCGCACACCGCGCCGGCATAGATCAGTGTCGTGATCGCCTTGCGGGCCGTCGTCGAAGGCGCTGTTTGCACCGAAGCGTTCACGGCGTGGCTACCCCATCGCCTTCAATACGGGCCTGGATTTGGAAAGTTTCGCCCTTGCCGCTCTCGGCGCGCGTCGTCGGGGCGGTGAAGGCGGCGTGCGAGAACCGGTGCGATCGCTCGATGACGTCGACCAGCGCGGGCGCGTCGCGCGTCAGGCCGGAGAGCTCGACCTTGCCGGCGTCGATCGTCAGTTCGTTGAGATAGGTGTCGTCGGGCAGGGTGCGGCTTAGCGCCTCCAGGACGAGCACGTTGGCGGGCGTCGCGCCCTTCTTTGCGTAGAGCGTCGCCATCTCGACGTCGTCCACCGATCGGCGCTCCTTCAGGATGGCCGCGCGGCGCGCGGCGAGCCGGCTCTCGAGGCTCGCGATTTCACTCGCTGATTGGGCGCCGAAGTAGAACGATGCGGCTTGGCTCAACCCAGCCGCGACAAGCGCAAGCGCGAGCGTCGCCGACAAGGCCGACTTGATGCGCCGGCGCCGCTCCGCGTAGCCGGGGCGGCGCTCGCAAATCGATATTTTTCGCGCCGTCGCGCCGTCGGTCTCGTCGGCGGTCGTGACCGTCAGCGCGCTAGGCTGCAACGCCGAAAACGCCGCGAGGGTCGGCTCGATCGTCGCCGCGCGGGCGGCGGCAACAACCACCGTCAGCCGATCGGAACCGGGCTCGGGCTCGGCCGCGCAGCCGAACATCGCCTCCGCGGCGCGCCACGGCGTCAGCCGGTCAATTTGAGCGCGAACGACGCCGTCGAGGAACGAGGCCGCCTGCCGCGGCAAGTCCAGCGATTTGAAGATGAACCGCTCGCTGTCGAGCCGAAGCTCGACCGGCCGGCCCTTCACTGCGTTTCGCCACGCTCTTGGCTGGCTGGATGTGAGTTCGCCATCGACGATTCTCGCCTGCAGCGTCTCGCCGCGCTTTCGCGCCGGGACCATTTCGTAGGCGCCGTCGGGCCGTTCGACAATGCGCGTGGCCTCTCTGCTGCGAAGAAGATCGGGCGCGCGCGCGAACAGGCTCGCGACGTCGTCGACGCCGTTGGCGACAGTCGCTGCCGTCGTCGCCCACAAGCTCACCCTAAGTCTCCTCCACGCAATGTCGACCCGGCGTAATGTGTCTGGTTATCGCTGTTGTGACGGCCGGTCAAAGCGGCGCGTCCAAGTCGTCGCGCCAATAGACGATGTTGAACGGTTCGGCGTCGGCGTCGAGCAGTTGCAGCACGATTTCCGCGCGCGCGCGACGGCCGGAGGCGAGGGCGGCCTCGACGAATACCCGCGTCGCGTGACTGTTTTGGATCGTCGCCAGTTTGCCGGCGTCGCCGAGTTTGGAGACAAGCTGCTGGCGCTCATCCGCCGACGCGTCACGCCCCTTGAGAACTAGGGAGAGAGCGTCCGGGGTGACGCCAGGCAGCGCGGTGAGCGTCGCAGGCGGCGCTTCAAAGACGTTGATTTGCGCCAGCTGGCTGTAGGTGGTCACCTCGGGCAGGATGAGATCAACGGCCTGCGGGGGCACCCCCGGCAGCAGCCGCAATTCGGCGGCATCTTCAAACAAACCCTCTTTCGGCGGATAGGGCAGTTTGGCGGAGCGATAAAGCGCCGCCTCCGGGTCGCCGGCATTGCCCTCGACCTTGGATCGCCAACCAACGATCCGATCGGCATAGGTCCCCGCCTTCTCCGCGTCGACGCCGATCGAGGTGAAAAGCCCGGCGAGCAGCTCCTTCGGCGCCAGGTTGATGTCGACGCGCGCCGCCTCGGCCAGAAAGCGCACGGAGACACGCGTCTTGCCGAGCGCGAAAGCAAATCCGCCATGGCCGGGCCGCGCTTTCTCCTCGACGGCGAGCAACTGGTAGGCGACGAGTTCGACGCCGGAGCGAAACGCGGCGTCCGCTTCGAGCCTTTGCGCGCCGAGCGCCGTCGAGGCGGCGGTGTTGGTGGCATAGAGGGAGAAGATCGCGGCGAGCCCCGCCAAGGCCGCCAGGATCCAAAGCGCGGCGACCAGCACGAAGCCGCGTTGATTGGTAAGATGCGGTTCGGCCATCAATTGGCGGCCTTGCTGGCGTCGGCGGTGTCGGGCGCGTCCTTCGGTTTCTCGATTTTCCCGGTCACGTGCAAGGAAATGGCGGTGGAGGCGGAGATGACTTCGGCATGCCCCACCGTGCGGACCGTCACACGCACCGCCGCCGGCAGGGCTTTGTTCAGGCTCCAACTTTCTCGCCAGACCCGCGTGGCGCCAGCATAGGCGAAGGAGATCAGGAACGGCGCGCGGATGAGAGCGACGGGATCAGTGAAGTGCAGACTGCTGATCGGCGTTCCCGGCGACAGCGGAACATAGAGCGCTCGGGTTCGGATCAGCGCCGCGCCGCGGGCGTCGGTGGTTTGGGCGATGCGCACGACCTCCAGGCGCCCGAGCGTGTCCGGCGCGGGCGAGCGACGCACGAAGACGACAGACTTCGCGTCGCCGAGAAACAGGGTTGTTTCTTGCGCGCTGTTGACCGCTGCATATTGCGCGGAGGAAATATCGGCGCTCAGCCTTTCGAGGCCGAGGCTCAGCAGATCGGTTGCCTGCAACTGCGCGAAGCCGGCGCGCCAGCTTGTCATCCACTGGCCGGCGAAAACGGCGATCGCTGAGACCATGACTCCGGTCAGCGCGAGCGCCAGCATCATCTCGAGCAGGGTGAAGCCGGCGTTGGAGCTTCGGAGCGGCGGCCTCCAGGCCGCCGCTCTGTAGACGCGGTCGCTGACCGCGTTTGTTCCCACAAGCGCCTCGTTCTTTGAGCCCCGCGCAAGCCGAACCACCGCGGTCAGCGACCGCGGCCACATCGGCGCGCTGAGCGGCCTCACGGTCCACCCGCCGGGCGCAGGCGCACCATATCGAGGCCGATGAGATCGCCGGCCGGCCCTCGTACAGCGACGTGGACGAGGACGGGCGTCCAGGCCACGCGCGCATCTTTGGGGAGTGGAGGCGCTTGCGAAAAAGCTTTAGCCTCGACTCGCCAGGCGTGACCGTCCAGCGTGCCGGTGAGCGGGCCGCCGAACTGGGCGCGCGAGGGTAGGGCGACAACCACTTTGCGCAGCGTCTCAATCGCGTCGACCCGGCGCTCCGAGGCGATGGCGGTGCGCTGACCCGCGTAAGTCAGGCGCGCAATGGCGGCGATGATCATCGCCGATACGGCGAGCGCCACCAGGGTCTCGACGAGCGTGAAGCCCGCCTCGTCAGGCCGGCGCAGCGTTCGCAATTTCGACGCCTCCCGTCAGCCAGTTGACGCGGATTTCAAGGCGCAGGCCCTGACGGCTGAGCACGATCGCGCCGCCGCAAGCGCCGCCGTTGGGATAGAATGCGATGATCCGGCCGTCGGCGCGACCTGCGCAACGTTGGGCGAGCAGCGCCTCGAAGCCGATGTCGGCGGGAAGCTGAACCACCGCGCCGTTTGCGCCGAAGCGGATCGCCTTGGCGTTGGCGTCGAGGGCAGCCGAGATCGTCTGCCCGCGCCGGATCGCCGTTACCCGCTCGCCCTTCAACCCCGCGGCGATTTGCATCGCATAGGCTTCGACGCCCGCGCGGGAAGTCCCGTGAGGGACAAGCGGCAGGGCGAGCGCTGCGATGAGGCCGATGATCGCCAGCGCGGCGACCATCTCGATCAAGGTAAAGCCCGGGGAGCCGTGCGCGAGCGCTCTGTAGACGCGGTCGCCGACCGCGTTAGGGAGAGGCGATTGCGTGGATGATTGGAGAACCGCCGTCGCCGCGAACTCCCTCCCCCCTTGTGGGGGAGGGCCGGGGAGGGGGGTAGCCGCGAGTGCCGTACTTTCCTGAGAAGAACGTCCAAGCCGAACCGCCCCCCTCGCTAACCTCCCCCACAAGGGGGGAGGGGACGGCAAGCCGTCGATCACACCAGCGCCTTCGCCAAACCCTAAATTAGCGCCCACGGACCTCCGGCCCGCACGGGGCGCCAGAGGTCCGAGGTGCGCGGCCTCGATCGGAAGATCATCTGCGCCCTCAGATCGGCGCAGATTCGTCACTGCGACGCGCTCTTGATAATCGCCGCGCCCGTGCTCTCAGCCCCGCCCGGACCGTAGGAGGAGATCTCGTAAGCGGAATGCTCGCCGGGCACTTTGTACAGATACGGCCGACCCCACGGATCCGTCGGCACCGACGCCGTCTTCAGATAAGGCCCGTTCCAGGCGCCCGCGTTGGCGGGGCGCTGCACGAGCGCTCCCAATCCCTCGCCCGCCGCGGGGTAGCGCCCGTTGTCGAGGTAATACAGATCCAGCGCGGCCGACAGGCTCTCGATCTGAATCTTCGCCGTCTTGATCTTCGAATCTCCGAGATAGCCGAGCACGCGCGGGCCAACCAGCCCGACGATCAGGCCGATGATGGCGATGACGACGAGCATCTCGACCAGCGAGAACCCGGCCTCGCCCTGGCGGCCGTTGGCTTCGCCTCGGCGCTTCGCCCAATCGCGCGCCCGCAGTTTTGCAAATAACATGGTCGCGTTTCCTCAACCGATGACTTGATTGATCGACAACAAAGCGGTCATCACCGAAACGATAAGGCCGCCGACTATCAGACTTATGACGATGATGGCCGCCGGACCCGCGATGCCGACGACGCGGTCCAGGCTGCGTTGCAGCTTGGAATCATAGAAGTCGGCGATCTTGGCGGCAAGGCCGGGCAATTGCCCGGTTTCCTCGCCGAGCCGCAGCGTCCGCACCGCCGCAACCGGCAGCGCGCGGGTCGCGGCGAGCGCGTCGGACAACCGGCCGCCCTGGCGCACGCGATCTGCCGCCTCACTCCAGACCGTGACGCGGCCCGGACCGCCGAGCATGTCGGCGAGGATCGACAGCGCCGTCGTCAGCGCCACGCCGCTCGCCAACATTAAACCGAGGTTACGGCAGAACAGCACCGCGCGTTGTGAGCTGAACAGCACACCGACCACCGGCAGCACCGAAGCCGCGCGGATCAGCGCTTCGCGCACGGAGGGCGTGCGCAGCAACAGCCAGATCGCCACGATCGCCGCGACACCCGTGAGCGCCAGCCCCTGGGTGTGAGTGCGCACGAAATCCGACAGTCCGAGGAAGGCCTGCAGCGTCGGATCGAGCTTGGTGTTGAAGTCGCGGAAAACGCCAGCGAACTGCGGCAGCACGAAGCCGAGAAAGAACACCAGCACGCAGCTCGCGGCCAGCAGCAGAAACGCGGGATAGCGCAGCGCATCAACCAGGCGCCGACGCAGGCCCTCGGCGCGGGCGCGCTCCGCCGCCAGCGCCTCTAGCACGCCGACAAGAGTTCCCGAGGTCTCGCCGACACGCACCAGGGCAATGTAGATCGGCGGAAACACTTTGGGTTGCCGCGCGATCGCCTCGGCGAAACTTTCGCCGGACAGCACGGCCGAGGCCAGCGAGGCGGCGACGGCGCGGATGCGTCCGACGTCGGCGTCGGCGGCGATCAGTTCCAGCGCATCGTTGATTCGCGCGCCGGTGCGCAAGAGCAGCGCGAGGTCGCCAGTGAAAATCGTGACTTCCTCACCGCGCGGCGCGGAATCGAACAGGCCGCCGAATTTGGCGCGCGACGCGCTGGCCTTGAGTTGGGCGACGCCTTCGATCGGGATCAGCCCGAGGAATTCGATGCGGCTGAGCACCTCGGCGGCGCTCGCGGCGGCGATCGAGCCGCTGACGATTTCGCCGGAGGGTTTTAGCGCGCGGTATTGGTAATCGGGCATCGCCTCACCGCGCCGTCGTCACGCGCAAGGCCTCGGCGGCGGAGGTCACGCCGGCGCGCGCCTTGGCGACGGCGTCCTGCATCATCGTCGTCATGCCGGCGCGCTGCGCCGCCGCATCGAGCTGAGGGGAATCCACGCCCGCGCCGACGAGATCACGCACTTCGCCCGCGACTTCCAGCACTTCGAAGACGCCGACGCGGCCTCGATACCCCGCTCCCGCGCAACGCTCGCAACCCTTGGGTTCATAGAGCGTCTCGCCGGCCTGAAAGCCGAACACGGCGAGCCGCGGGTCTTCATCGAGAGCTTCCGCGGTCAGGGTCCGCCGCGTCTTGCAGCGTTCGCACAGGATGCGCACCAGCCGCTGCCCGATGACGCCGCGCAGCACTGAGCGCAGCAAGAACCCCTCGACGCCGAGGTCGAGCAGGCGGGGCGCTGCGGAAGGCGCGGTCTCGGTATGCAGCGTCGTCAGCACAAGGTGGCCGGTCAGCGCCGCGTGTACGGCGACGTTCGCGGTCTCGGCGTCGCGCACCTCACCGACCATGATGACGTCAGGGTCCTGGCGGACGAACGCGCGCAGCGCGGTTGCGAAGCTGAGGCCGATCGACGGCTTGACCTGGGATTGGCCGATGCCGGCGATCTCATATTCGACGGGGTCCTCGATCGTCAGGATTTTCCGCGCCGGCGTGTTGAGCGCGGTCAACACCGTCGCCAGCGTCGTCGTCTTGCCGCTGCCGGTCGGACCGGTGACCACGATCATGCCGTGTGGCATATCGAGGAAACGCCGCACCCGCGCGCCATCCGCCGCGCCAAAGCCGAGGCGGGGGATTTCGAGCAGGCCGCGGTCGCGCGGCAGTAGGCGGATGACCGCGGCTTCGCCATGCTGGGTCGGCATCGTCGCAACGCGGACGTCGATCTCGGAGCGGGCGACCGCGATCCGGGCCGCGCCATCCTGAGGCAGCCGCCGTTCCGCGATATTGAGGCCGGCGAGGATCTTGATGCGGGAAATGATCGCCTGCGGCGGCGCATGCGCCGGGGCGGGGATCGGCCGCAGCAGGCCATCGACGCGCATCCGCACCTGAAGGCCGGCGCGCTGTGGTTCGATATGGATGTCGCTGGCGCGCAGCTCGACGGCGCGCTCGATCAGATCGTTGACGGCGCGCACGACCGGCGCGCCCGCCGCGAGATCGCGCAACGCGTCGACGCTCTCTTCGCCAGCGCTAGCGCCAAGCGCAGTCGCGGCCCCGCCGTCCTCGCCGCCTTCCGTCGCCTCGGACAGCGCCGTCGCCACGTCCTCGAAGGAGGCGACCGCGATTTCGACCGGCGCATCGAGCACCAGACGTGCGGCTTTCACGAGCTCCCGGTCCGTTGGATCGGCCATCGCCAGGCGAAGGCCGCCTTCGGCCGTCTCGAACGGGAACGCGCTCGCCTCGCGCAGAAATCGACGCGAAAACCGCGGCGCGAGAGATTTAGAGGCGAGGATTTCCGCTAGGCCGATCCGCGGCAGCTTGAAAAACGCGGCGGTTTCGTCGGCGAATTCCTGCGCCGACAGGCCGCTCGTCTCCCATAAGCGCCGCAGCGAGCCGCCAGCAAACGCGGCCGATCGCGCACCGCGGCTCTCGGCGCTGGCTTGCGGCGCCAAATATTGCGAGAACTGTTCAAGCGCGTCCTGAGTTCAAACGGGTAGCGCCCGAAGCACTGCTGCGGTTGTACGTAGGTTCTCTGACATTCATATTACCATACGATGAAAGTGCGCCGCGGTTTTATGGTTGACATTAAGGATTATTAAAGGATGGTTCCCAGCGATTTGCAAGGTTGCACTTCGGTCAGGTGAGGGGCGTTGATCCCATGTGGCGTCGCGGAAGTGCGTGGAAGACCCGAGGCTCAGCGCACGCGGCGGCGCTCGGCGTCGCGTTATCGGTGGCCGCGTGCTCGCACGAGTCGCTTGAGCAGCGCACCGATCAGCCGCAGAGCGCGGCCGATATCGTCCGATCGGTTGATCTTTCGCCCCGTCTCGCCACGCCGACGGCCGATGGACTTGCAGCCGCGCCACAGTCGCGCGGCTTTACCGCGCTCGGCACTGGCGTCGCGGCGCGCACTGGCGCGGCGTCGGCCCAGGCCTATGCCGATCCGCCGACGACGCAAGCCGCCGCCGAAGTCGACGCCAAAGATGGCTACACGCTCAATTTCGAGAACAGCCCGGTTTCCAATGTCGCGAAGTCCGTGCTCGGCGACATTCTCGGCGTCGGCTATGTCATCGACCCGCGCGTGCAGGGGACGATCACGCTTTCCACCGGGCGGCCGATCGCCAAGCGCGATGTGCTGTTCGTGCTGGAGAACGGTCTGAGGGCCAACAATCTGGCGATGATTCACGACGCAGGCGGCTATCGTATCGTGCCCGCCAACGAAGCGATGACGGGCGGGGTCGATCCCGCCGAGGCCGCTGGCGCCGCTGAGCCCGGCTACGGCCTTTCCGTGATCCCTGTGAAATATGTCTCTGGGTCGACCTTGTCTCGGCTGATGGAGGGGTTCGCGGCGCGTCCCGGCGCGATACGCACCGATCCGAGCGGACGCCTGCTGCTCGTCGTCGGCAATGGATCGGAGCGGCAATCCGCGATCGACACGGTGCGCAGCTTCGACGTTGATTGGATGGCCGGGCAGTCGGTCGGCCTCTACCCCGTCGCGAACAGCGCTCCGGATCCGATCGTGGCGGAACTCGAAAAAATCATGGATTCCGGGGAGGCCGGCCTCGGGCACGGTCTGGTCAAGTTCCAGGCGGTCACGCGGCAGAATGCGGTGCTGGTGGTGGCGGCGAAGCCTGAGCTGCTGGCGAGGGCGCAGCGATGGATAGCGCGCCTAGATGCGCCGACCGCCGACAGCTCCGGCGTCAAGGTCTACAAGCTGCGCTACGGCGACGCGAAGCAAGTCGCCAAGCTGTTGAACGACATTTTTTCCAGCGGCGGCGCGGCGACTTCGGACTCCGCGGCAAACCAGATCGCTCCTGGCTCAGGAACGTCAGCGCTCACGCCAACCGAGCGTCTCACGGGCGGCCGACCCAACAACGGCGGCGCCAATGGGTCGATGGGCTCAGGCGCCAGCATCCAAAACGGCAGTGGCGGCGGCGCGGGGGCGAACAGCCCGTTCGGAGGCCTGCCGACGACGTCGACCGCGGCGTTGAGCAACGCGTTTGCCAACGGAGGGCAGGGGGCCCCGACATGGCCAAATGTCCGGATCACCGCCGACCAGGCGAACAACTCCATTCTCGTCTACGGCAGCCCCGAGGAATGTAAGATCGTCGAGCGCGCGCTCGGGCAGCTCGACAGGGCGAAGGCGCAGGTCGCCATCGATGTCACCATCGCCGAGGTCAAGCTGAACGATGATCTGAACTACGGCGTGCAGTTCTTTCTGAACAACAAACTCGGATCGCTGATCCACTCCAACGGGCAGCTTTCGAACGCCTCGGCAAACACAGGCTCGGTCAATTCGGGAACGCCCGCGCTGTCGACATCGACCTTGCAGGGATTCAACGCCGTCCTCGGCAATATCGCGACGCCGCAGGTGATCATCAACGCCCTGCATTCCCTAACGGACGTGAAGATCCTCTCGAACCCGTCGCTGGTCGTCGTCGACAACGAGGCGGCGTCGCTTGAAGTTGGCGACCAGGTGCCGATTTCGACCGGCAGCGCGACGGTGCTGACGTCAAACAATGCGGTCGTCAACACGACCGATTACAAGAACACCGGCATCATTCTGAACGTCCAACCTCGCATTAATAGCAACGGAAGCGTGCTGCTCGACGTCGAGCAGGAAATCAGCAGCGTCCCGCCGGGGAACACATCGCTGACTCCGACGATCTCAGAGCGCAAGGTGAAGAGCGAGATTCTCGTCAACAACGGACAGACCGTCCTGCTGGCCGGGCTTGTCAGCGATTCGCAAGAGAACACCCGAGCGGGAATACCGATCCTCGATCAGACGCCGATCATCGGTTCGATTTTCAGCAACAGCACCAGCAAATCGACCGACCGCACCGAACTGATCATTTTCATCCGCCCACAGATCATCCGCGACGGCGCCGACGCGTCGCGCGTGGCGGAAGAGCTAAGAGCGAAGATGCACACGGGGCGGATCAGCGCGGTGTCGCTGCCAGCGTCGCTCAATATCGGGGCGAAGGGCTTGCAGTGAGGTCGCGCCAGGTTTTTCGCTTCGACAGTCAGCGCCGTTGCCTCTGCATGTTTACGCGCTAAGTGCGGCGCTATTCGCGATCGCCGCGGCGATCGCATATGTCGACTGGCGCCGTCAGATCATTCCCGACAGTTTGAATGTCGCGGCGCTCGCGCTTGGCGAGATTGCCGCTTTTGTGGGGGACGCCGAGGCGCCGTATTTGGCGGCCGCGGACGCCGCGTTGCGCGCCGTCGTCACGGCGGGCGTATTTCTTCTGTTCAGGGAGATCTATCGGCGCTTGCGAGGCAGGGAAGGTTTGGGGCTCGGCGACGTCAAGCTCGCCGCGGCGGCCGGCGCCTGGCTTGATTGGAGCGTCATCCCGATGGCGGTGGCGCTGGCGGCGGTCTCAGGCTTGTTGGTCGCGCTCGCCGCTGCGGCCGCGCGCCGCCAGTTTCCCGAGCCGCTCGCGCGGCTTCCTTTCGGCGCGTTCTTCGCACCGTCGATCTGGTTGATGTGGACCTGGACGAGGTGAACGACTGAGCGCCCATGTAGCCGCGGTCGTTGACCGCGGTGGCGCTGAGATCGAATCATCGGCGGTTAGAGCCGATCTCACAAAGACCGCGGTCGACGACCGCGGCTACATCCGGAGCGCCCATGTAGCCGCGGTCGTTGCCCGCGGTGGCGCTGAGATCGAATTCATCGGCGGTTAGAGCCGATCTCACAAAGACCGCGGTCGACGACCGCGGCTACACCCGGAGCGCCCATGTAGCCGCGGTCGTTGACCGCGGTGGCGCCGAGATCGAATTATCGGCGGTTAGAGCCGATCTCACAAAGACCGCGGTCGACGACCGCGGCTACACCCTAAGCGCCCATGTAGCCGCGGTCGTTGACCGCGGAGCGCGCACGGCGCGCCGCCGCTCCGAAGCCGCCTACGGGGCAAACCCCGGCCGCCAAAGCGCGGCGCGTTGCTGCGCCAGGGCGCGCTCATCGAGCGTCAGCTTCATGGCGATGTTGTCCCGCATCGCCGACCAGAAATCGCGGTCGCGCGGCCCGCTGGCCGCCGCCGTAGCGAGATCGAGCCAGACCTCCGCCTCGATCCAATCCTGAGGCACCCCAAATCCCTTGTCGTAGAGCATGGCGAGGAGGTACTGCGCCGCGGGAACGCCGGCCTCCGCCGCACGCCGATACCAGGAGGCGGCCAATTCGAAGTTCTGCGGCACGCCGCGGCCCGTCTGATACATGAACCCGAGATAGGTCTGCGCGAGCGGGCGTCCCTGCTCGGCCTCGAAGAGCAACGAGCGCGCGGCTCGCTGATAGTTGCCCCGCGCATATTCGCCAACACCGTCGCCGAAAGCGTTCGAGATCGGCAGCGCGCCCAGAACGAATGCGACGGTGAGCCGCGCAGCCGACAACCTCAGCGCCCGATTGTATCGCACCGTTTCCACTCCACCCCCGCCGCCATAAGCAACCGCTACGACTTTTTCGCGACGGCGGCTATCGCGCCGCAGCGGCAAGCCCGACAACGTTTACTTTGTCTTAGTCTCGGCCCCGCTTAGTGCGGATTGCCTGCGCCGAACCTCGGCGAGCCTCGTTCAGCATGCCGCTCAGCGACATCCCCTAAGCCTTGCCGGCATGACGCTCGCTAGGCTTCGACTGGCGGGCGATTTATTGAACGACACTGTTCACCCGGGCTTGCGCCGCACAAGCCAAAGCTTCGCCGCCTGGACGCCGGCTGCGGTGCTTGTGCTCGGCGGCGCCTTCGTCGCCGCTGACGCCAACTTCGCGCCAACGGACTCGACCCGGCTTATCGCTCTGTTTCCCCCTTGGTGGTCCGCCGAGCGCGCGCTCGCCGCTGCCGCCGACGTCGGCGCCGTCTCTGGGGTCGGCCCGCTCGGCTTCGCGGTCGCCGTCACCGCGGATCAGCCTGGCCTGACGCGCGCGCTGCGCGATCGCGGCGCGCTTTGGGTTCTCGATGGTCGCCCCTTTCCCGCCTGCTTCTCCAGCCCCAAGAAGGCCCAACGCCTATGAACGCGCTCGAACGCCACCGCCAACTCACGCATCGCCTTCTGCTTTCGCTTGCCTGGCTGCATGCCGCGGTGATTTTTGCGGTCGGCTGGAGCGTCAGCGCGCCGGTCGGCTCGCTCACGGGCGCAGCTTTGATCGCCGCCGCGATCGCCACGGCCGTACGGGCCTGGGGAACAAACGCCACGGCTGTCCGCGCCACGATCGCGATCGCGTTGATGGCGCAGATCTCGCTCCTGGTGGCGACCCTGAAGGGGAACGCCTGGCAGGTCGATATGCATATGTATTATTTCGCCGTCCTGGCGCTGATCGGCTTCTACTGCGACGCGGTCGCCGTGATTGCCGCCGCGCTGCTGGTGGTGGTGCATCACCTCGGGCTCAACTATCTGCTGCCGGCGGCGCTCTACCCCGGCGGCGGCGACCTCGCCCGCTTCTTTGTTCATGCGCTGATCGTCGTCGTGGAATCAGCAGGGCTGATCGTCATGGGCGGCGTGATCCGCAAAGCCTTCGTCGCGTCGGAGGCGGCGCTCGCCGCCGCGGCGACCGCTCAAGCCAAGGCCGAGACGGCGACACGCGAAGCGGAGGCGCTGCGCGCCTCGGAGCGCATCGGCGCCTCAGATCGCGACGCCGAACAGCGCCGGGCGCTGGCCGAACAGCTCACAATGGCGGACGCGATCGGCGCGGAACTCGCGCGGGTCGCCGACGGCGATCTTTCCGCGCGCGTTCAGGCGGACCTGACGGGGTCCTATGCCCGCCTGAAGACCGATCTCAACCGGGCGCTTGAACGTCTCGAAGCCGCGCTCGGCGACGTGCGGCAAGGCGCTCACGGCGTGCGAACGAAGCTCACCGCCATCGACGAAATCGCCGCCGATATCTCCGGCGGCGCCGACGCGCAGGTGCAGCAACTCAGCAAGGTGAGCGGATCGGTGCAGCAGATGGTTGGCCTGGTTGATCGGGCCGCCGTCGGCGCCACGCGCGCCCGCGCCGTCGTGACCGCCGCCGAAGAGGACGCCAACAACAGCGCGGTCGTGGTCGGCCGCGCGATCGACGCCATGAGCGCGATCACCGAGTCCTCCACCAAGATCGGCGCGATCATCGGCGTAGTCGACGAGATCGCGTTCCAGACCAATCTGCTGGCGCTCAACGCTGGCGTCGAGGCGGCGCGGGCGGGCGAGGCGGGACGAGGGTTTGCGGTCGTGGCCTCCGAGGTTCGGGCCTTGGCGCAAAGATCCGCCCAAGCGGCCAAGGAGATCAAGGATCTGGTTTCGACTTCGGTCGGCGCGGTGCGCAACGGCGCTGATCTTGTGCGCCAGACTGGCGAGACGTTGCAGCGCATTGTCGGCCGGGTTTCGGAAATCAACGGCGTCGTCGCCGACATCGCCTCGAGCGCCGCCGAGCAGTCCAACCGGATCGCCGACATTGACAGCGCGGTGCGCGAAATAGAGCAGTCGACCGAGGACGCCGCAGCGATGTCGCAGCGCGCCAAGTCGGCGACGTCCGCATTGGCTGGCGATAACGAGAGCCTGGAGCGTCTGATAAGGCAATTCCGGCTCGGCGGCGTCGCGAACCGGTCCCTGCCGGCGGCGGCGTAGGGCGCCGAGGCTCGCGCGGCCTTGGAATTGCCGAAATGCGCGGTCAACGGGAGAGAGGGCGTGCAGGCGCAATAGCATTGACGCGCCCGCGACGCTGCTCGGGGACTGAAGACATGAAGCCTTCTCGCGCGCCTGTGGTGGGAGCCGCACTTGTCCTTTTCGCTTTGACGGGCGCGCCGGCGCGCGCCGGCGACGACGGTCAGGCCTCGATGATCTCGGGGCTTGCCGACTCGGTCGGCCTGGGCAAGCATGAGGATAAACAGATCGATTTCCGCGAGCGCGGCCGATTGGTCGTGCCGCCGAAGAAAGAGCTGCCGCCGCCGGGCAAGGCCGCGGAACGCGCCAATTGGCCGGTCGATGTCGAAACGGTGCGCGCGAAGAAGCGCAAGCAGATCGAGGACGCCGAGCCGTCCGCGCGCGACGTTGCATCGAGAGACTACGTGCTGGTCAAGCCCGGTCAGGACGTCAAGGTGACGACCTCCGGCTTCGAGAACCCGGTCGGGCCTTCCTGCCGTGTGCCCGACCCGAAGACCGGGGAATGCCCGAAGCCGCCGAAGCCGGAGATGAATTGGAATCCGCTGACCTGGGTGGGGATTGAGAAGAAGCCGGCGACGGTGCTGGGCGAAGAGCCTGAGCGTGAGGATCTGACCGATCCGCCGAAGGGCTATCGCGCCCCGGCTGAGGGCGTCGGCGCTAAGGTCCAGAACTGAGGAGCGTCGGCGTCCACGCCGGCGACTTTGGGTGCGGCGTAGACGCCGACGCTCCGACTATTCCCTTCGATTGAGCGGCCTGCGAGCGGTCGTGCGCGGTCGCTGCGGAACGCCCGCTTCCGCGAGGATTTTTCTGAATTCGTCGCGCTTCTCGTGAATCGAGGCGATGACCAGCCCCATGGGAACGCCGAGATCGACCAGCACGGCTTCCGAAAGCTGCAGGCTCGCCTCGATCGTCTCGGGCACCGCGTCAGTGACGCCCAGGCTGTAGAGCGTACGCGCATGTTCGGCGTCGCGGGCGCGCGCGACGAGCGTGATTTCCGGCCTTAGTCCGCGCGCCATCCGCACGACCGCCTCGTTGCCCGCCGGCGCATCCATGGTCACCACGAGCGCTCGGGCGGTCTCGATACCGCAGTTGCGCAGGAATTCGGCGCGCGTGGCGTCGCCGAAATAGGCGGGCTTGTTGTCGCGCCGCGCCTCGGCGACGAGGTTGGCGTCGGAATCGACGGCTATGTAAGGGATCTTGTGGACCTCCAGCATATCGCCGATGAGCCGCCCGACGCGGCCATAGCCGACGATGATGGCCCGATGATCGATGTCCTCCGGCGGGGTCGATTCTCGCCTCCGCAGGGAGGTTTCGCGCGCGCCGGCGCGTCGCGAGCGCGCCGAGCGTGCGGCCGAGGAACGGCGTGGCGAGCATCGATAGCGCGGCGGCCAGCATGACGATGCGGCCCGTCTGCGGCTCGACCAGACCGCCCGCCAACGCCACGCCGACCAACACGAACGCGAATTCGCCTCCGGGCCCGAGCGCCAACGAGACGTCGCGCGCTGTCGCGGGGTTGGCGCCGAACAGTCGCGCGATGGGGTAGAACGAAACCGTCTTCAGGGCCACGAATGCGGCGAGCGTCCCGAACACCGCGACGGGCTCGGCCGCCGCCAGCGTCAGATCGAGCTCCGCGCCGATCGAAACGAAGAACAGCCCGAGCAGGAGCCCCTTGAACGGCTCGATGGTCACCTCGATCTCGCGCCGGTACTCCGTTTCGGCCAGCAGCAGCCCGGCGAGAAACGCGCCCAGCGCCATCGAGAGGCCGCTCGAGGCGGCGATCAGGGCGGCGCCGAGCACGACCAGCAGGCAGGCGGCCATGAAGAACTCGGGGCTGCGGGTCAGCGCCACCGAACGAAACAGCGGCCGCAAGGCCAAGCGGCCGATCAGGATGACCGCCCCGACCGCCAGCGCGGCGGGGGCGAGGATGAGCGCGAGGCGCCAGGCGAAATGATCGCCGGTGCCGCTGCTCAGCATCGTCGCCACGAACAGCAGCGGCGCGACGGCGAGGTCCTGGAACAGCAGCACCGCGAAGGCGAAGCGGCCAAGCGGCGTGCGCTGCAGTTTCGCCTCCGCCAGCGCCGGCACGACCATGGCGGTCGAGGAGAGCGATAGCGCGGCGCCGATCACCAGCGCCGCCGCAGGCGCCTCGCCGGCGAAGGCCGCCGCGGCGCCGATCAGCGCGGTCGACAACACCAGTTGCGCCGGGCCGAGGCCAAACACCAGGCGGCGCAGGCTCTTCAGACGCTCGAAGCTGAGCTCCAGCCCAATCGTGAACATCAGCGTGACGACGCCGAATTCCGCGAGCCGGGAAATCGAGGCGACATCGCGCAGCATGACGCTGTCGAGCCAAGGCGCGCGCCCGGCAAGACGGCCGAGGCCGTCGGGACCGAGCGCGGCTCCCGCCAGCACATAGCCGAGCACGGGGCTGATTCGGAGCCGCACGAACAACGGCGCGACCACGCCGGCGGTGACGAGGAAAAGCAGCGCCTCGCGATAGAGGGAGAGTTCGCTGACGTGCGGCACGGGCGATTCCCTGAGATCGTCGGAGTCGCAGCTTATGCCAATTGCGCGCGGGCGGAACCCAGTGCGGATCATTTCTCGCGGTTGGCTGACAGCGATGCGCATACAACCACGCCGCTGTAACCGGGGTCTCTAGACCGCGGTCTCTCCGTGATCCGCTGTTTCCCGGCAAGGCGCGATCTCTTCACCACCGCGGACTGGAGTCCGCGGCTACAGGCGTTTGGAGATCTGCCTCGCGTACGGCGCTTAGCTGACTAAAGGCACTTCCAGATGCCGCCACCGACATAAGTCGCGGCATGCCCCGTATGTCTCAGGCACCAATTCTGGTTTTGACCGCCCCATACGCAATGCCCCCATCTGTTGAGGTGGCCATTGCGGCCGCATCCCCCAAGAGCGAGCGCCGGCGCCACTGCGGACGACATGAATGTGCACAGAACCACCGCGCCTAACATTGTTCGGCTGATCGCTTTCATGAAAACCTCCCTTCAACCTTGATTTATGCGAAGACCGCGCTGCCTAGCGCGTCGTATCAGTGCGATGCTCGCCGGAAAGTTGTCAATAATAACATGTAGATAGGAGCCGAACGTCATCTCATCGGTTCGGCGCTGCGAATCCCGGCGTGGATTTCCCCCGCCGCCTCGCCTATGAGGCGAGCGCTTTAGTGAACGCCGGAGCCGCCATGAGCCCCCAAGATCGTCACGCCGCCGTCGTCGCCACGATGAAACTCGCCCCCGTCATTCCCGTCTTGACGGTGCGCGACGTCGCCGACGGCGTAGCTCAGGCGCGCGCGCTGGTCGCCGGCGGCCTGCCGGCGATCGAGGTCACGTTGCGCACGCCCGCCGCGCTCGACGCGATCGCCGAGATCGCCAAATCCGTGCCCGGCGCGCATGTTGGGGCGGGCACGATCATCGAACCCGAACAGATCGAGCAAGCCGTCAACGCCGGCGCCAAATTCCTTGTGAGCCCCGGGACTTCGCCGGCGCTGGCGAAGGCGGCAGCGGACGCGCCGATCCCCTTCCTGCCGGGCGTCGCCACGCCTTCGGAGGCGATGGCGCTGCGGGCGCTCGGCTTCCGCGCGATGAAACTATTTCCCGCGGAGGCGGTCGGCGGCGCCAAACTGCTCGCTTCGCTATATGCGCCGATCCCCGACATTGTCTTCTGCCCGACCGGCGGCATCGACGCGGCCAAGGCGGTAACTTACTTGGCGCTGGCCAACGTGTTGTGCGTCGGTGGCTCCTGGATGCTGCCGAAGGCGGCGCTAGAGGCGCGGGAATACAGCGAGGTCGAGCGCTTGTCCCGCGAGGCTTCCAAGCTGAAGGGGTAGGGCGGGTCTTAACGAAATCAGTCTATCGGCGTTGCTTGCCCTTCGGCCAGGATAGCCCATGCTCGACAAGCTCTATCGCCGCCTGATTACGCTCGCCGAAGGCCCACGCGCGCCCTATGCGCTTGCCGCGGTGGCGTTCGCGGAGAGCTCGGTGTTCCCGATCCCGCCGGATGTGTTGCTTGCGCCGATGGCGCTCGCGCGGCCGAAGCAGGCCTGGGTTTTCGCGCTCATCTGCACGATCGCCTCCGTGCTCGGCGGGATTCTCGGCTACGCGATCGGAGCGCTGCTGTTTGATACGCTCGGCCAGTGGCTGATCCACCTCTACGGCTACTCCGACCGCATCGCCGCGCTGAAGGAAACCTACGCCAAATGGGGGGCGCTGGTGATCCTCATCAAGGGCATGACGCCGATCCCCTACAAGCTGGTGACGATTGTCAGCGGCTTGCTCGGCTATAACTTCCCGCTGTTCGTCGCCCTGTCGATCGTGACCCGCGGCATACGTTTCTTCCTGGTCGCGGGAGCGTTGAGCTATTTCGGCGATTCGCTTCGGCTGGGCCTCGAACGTCATTTTGCCGCATTCCTCGCCGTTTTGGCCGCGACCGTCGTGCTCGGCTTCCTGATCGCCGCGCACGCGCTCTGAGGATGGTGAAATTTTGCTATTTTCTTCGCAAGCGTTCGGGCGGAGCGCGCTGGCGCTCGCGCTGCTGGCCCTGATCCCCATCGCCGGCGCCTGGGGTTTTCAATACGCCGGCCATCCGCCTTGCGATCTCTGCTACGAGCAGCGCTACGCCTACTACATCGGCATCCCGCTCGCCCTGCTGGTTGCCGCGGGCGCATCCGTGAATGCGCCGAGAACTCTGCTTATTGCTGGGCTCGCGTTGTTTGGGCTCGCATTCCTCTACAACGCCGGGCTCGCAATCTATCACTCCGGGGTCGAGGCGAAACTCTGGGCCGGCCCGACGGCTTGCACGGGATCGATGGCGGGCTCGAGCGGCGACGATCTGTTGAAGCAGTTGGAAACAATCAAGGTGGTGCGCTGCGACGAGGTCGAGCTTGCGGGTGTTTGGTTTGTCGCTGGCGAATTGGAACGTGTTCATTTCGCTGGGGCTCGCGTTTCTCGCAGGCGCGACGATTTTTCGGGGGCGGCGGGAGCCGCTCAAGAGCAAACTGCCTTATGGTTGAATTGTCACGATAAGCGAAATGAGGATCAGCCGCCTTGCGGAGCGTCGGCCTCCAGGCCGACGTCGGGGTTGATACTCAAGCCAGCCAAGTGGGCGCCCAAAAGGTCGGCGTGGACGCCGACCCTCCGCCAGGACGGCTTTACCCACTCAACCTCGCTTGGCTCGAAATTACACGGCGAGGCGACTCCGCGCCCACGCGAACATCGCCGCTGGTATTTCGCGAGATGAGCGCGCCTGCGACGTTGGCGGCATATTCGAGCTGATCCCTGGTTGCGGCGACAAGCTCCGCGGCAACCCGCTCCATGGCCTCCAGCGGAACGCGCGCCGCATCAGCTCCCGAAACCTTCGCCACCGCCAACGTCAGCAATCGCCGCACGATCTCCGCTGGCTCAGCGGCAAGCGCGCGTGCGTCGCAGCGCCCTGTTTCGACCAACCGCAGCCGCGCCTCGGCTTCCGCGGTCTTGGCGACGAGCGCCGCCTCCACCGCCGCCGCGCGACGGCCAAGGCGCGCAAGCGCGGGCGCATCGAGTCCTTCGGCCGCCAGAGCCTCGGCGATCGCCCTCAGCCGCGGGCGCGCGAAACGTGGATCGGCGTTGGACGGGTCGTGCGCATAATCGACCCCGCGCGCCTCGCAGATGGCGATGAGCTCCGCCTTGGGAACCATCAACAACGGCCTTGCAATGTCGACGTCGCCGCGTCGCGACCGCGCGGCCATACCGGCAAGTCCGGAAATTCCTGACCCGCGGGTCAGACGCATCAGCACCGTCTCCGCCTGATCGTCGAGATGATGCGCCGTCACGACGACACCGCAGCCGACCGCATGCGCATGCGCCGCGAGAAGCCCATAGCGAGCCTCCCGCGCCCGCTCCTGCAGCCGCGCACTCGGCTTGTCGCCTTCCCAGACCAGCGTTGCATGCGCAACGCCGAGCCGCGCGGCGAGCGCCGCGACGTCCTCCGCCTCGGCCGCGCTCTCCGCGCGAAATCCGTGGTCGACGGTGGCGGCGAAGAGCTTTGGCGATTCCCGACCCGCCGCCCATTCCGCCGCCATCAGCAAAAGGGCGGTGGAATCCGGCCCGCCGGATACGGCGAGCAGCAGGGCTGGCTCGCGGCTCAGTGGCTCGAGCGGCGAACCGCTCACGTACAACGGTTGGTCTGAATCTCCCGATCGACCGACCGCTTCACGTCCGACGGCGCTTTGGGATACCGCTTGCCAACTTCCACGAACGTCGCGCAGGCCTGTTCCTTGTTGCCCAGCCGGGCAAGGGTTTCGCCGAGCCGCATCATGCTTTCTGGCGCGCGCGGCGATTTGGCGAATTCGGTGGAGACCTTCAGATATTGCTCCGCAGCCTCGCGCAGACGCGACCGCTGCAGATAGGTCTCTCCGATATAGAACACAGCGTCCGCCGAGTTGGCGGTAGCGGGGTTGGCCGAGAGATACGCTTTGAACTGGGCCTCGGCGTCGGCGTATTGGCCGGCGCGATAGGCGACCACCGCCGCCTTGAACTGCTCCCGGGAGTCGGAGAACGGCACGCCTCCGGCGACGAAATTCGGCTCGCCTTCGTCCGCCGACTTCGGCGTCGGCCTCTCCGGGGCCGGCAACGGCTTCAGGCCGGCCGTCTGGTCTGGTGGAGGCCGCGAGGCCAGATTGAGCGGCGCGCTCGGCGATGTCGTGCCTAGCTGCCGCGGCGAGCCCGGCGCGGCGGGGTTGGCGTCGGGGTCGAATATATCGCTGCGCCGCTGCGGACGGGTCGGCGCAGGCGTGTCCGCATCGTCGCCGGGGGCGACGGCGTCGGCGTGGCGCTGGGGGCGCGTGGGCGCCGGAGGCGGTTCGGCATCGGCAAGGGGCGCCGCGGCGCCCTGTTTGCCCGACAGCCGGTACTCGACATCCTCGCGAAAGCGCTTGAACTGATCGGCGAGCTTGTGATTCTCGTTCTGCAACTCTTCGATGTCGCCGGTCGCGCGGCGCAGCGCCAATTCGAGCCGGTTGATCCGCAGCGCCAGCGCGCCTTCCTCACTCTGCGGGTCGCCCATCCCCGGCACGTCGCCGGGCGGCCGCGCGTCCTCCTGCGCGAGGGCGCCGTGCGCGAAAAGCGTCCATGTGAGCAGGCTTGCGCCGAGTACGCGCGAAACGCGGCCCGCTTGCACGTGATTACCCCCATCAAAAACCGAAAGCGCGCTTAACATACGGCCGCCTCCTCGCCAAAATGAAGGCAAGGAGCAGGCAAGCGCGAGGCGGCGCTCAGCTTCCCGGCGCGCCTTGCAGTATGGTTACGACGCGGCGGTTCTGCGACCAGCAGGAGATGTCGTCGCAGGTGGCGACGGGACGCTCCTTGCCGTAGCTGATGGTTTTCATCCGCGAGCCGGAGACGCCCTTGGAGATCAGATAATTCTTGACCGTTTCGGCGCGGCGCGACCCGAGCGCGAAATTGTACTCGCGCGTGCCGCGCTCGTCGGCATGGCCCTCGACGGTGAAATTGTAGCGCCCGTAGCGGTTGAGCCACTGGGCCTGTTTGTCGAGCGTTGCCTGGCCCTGCGCCGTCAGGTCGGTCTGGTCGGTCTCGAAGAACACGCGGTCGCCGACGCTGGAAGAGAATTCCTGGTAGCTGCCAGGCCCGGCGCCGGCGCCCGCGCCATAGGCGCCATTGATGGCGTCGCTGTCCGCGGGATTCTTGGCGCAGGCGCCCAGCGCCAGCGAAAGTCCGAGCGCGGCCAACAGGGACCAGCGAACGGGTGCGATTTTCCTCATCACGAATTTAACTCCTGCACCGGCCCCCGTCCCGTTGGGTCTTATGCGGTCGCGCGTTAAGCCAAGGTTTCATCAACCTTGATCGGGCGTTGACGCGGCTTTGAAAATCCCCGGGAATGCAGGGTTGGTTAACCGGGCGTTAGTGGCCGCATTGGGGCGTCGAGACGGCGCCCGCGGGATCATGCGCGGTGTCTCCCGTCGGCAACAGGGCGGGGCGCAAACCAAATATCCGGGCTTGAAATCAAAGGGCCAAGCCTCGATCATCGAGGAAACTGTGTTGGGCAAGCCATATTGCTGGATGACGCTTGGATCACAGTATCGGCTTTTGGGACGGACTGGACGCGGAGGAGCGCAGCGCGCTCAGCGCCGCCATGCAACCGCGCCGGCTCGGGCGCGGCGAGATCCTCGTCGAGGAGGGCGCGCCAGCCGATACGCTTTACGTCGTCGATTTCGGCCTGTTCGAGGTTCGTAATGCAAAGGGGTTGACGCTCGTCGAAATCGGGGCGGGCGAATTGATCGGCGAGATCGGATTCTTTGCTCGCGAGCCGCGCACGGCCCGGGTGATTGCGGCGCGAGATTCACAGGTCTTCGAGATTGATCGAGCGAGCTTCGATGCGCTCGCGCTTCGCATGCCTCGCATCCAGGGCGAGGTGATCCGGGCGCTGGCGATGCGGCTTTCCGACATCGCGGCGGTGGCGCGGGATCGCCCGCGCGGGTTGCGCGGTCGTCGGGTGATCGTCGTCGTCGGCGCGGGATCGCGGCCGCCTTCCGACGAATTTCTCAGCGGCGTGGCGCGCGTGCTCGCCGCGCAGCCCGGCCGGATTTTCCTCACCGGGCGCGACGCTGCGGCGTTCGTTGCGCCTGACGCCGATCGTTACGCCTTCGCCGGCTGGCTCGCGGAGACCGAGCGCGCGCAGGACCTCGTCGTCTGCGTCGCCGACGCTACCCTGACGCCTTGGTCGCAAGCCGCGCTTCGCGGCGCCGACGAGGTCGTGATGGTCGCCGAAGGGGACACTGAGCCGCCCGGCCCGGTAACGCGGCTCGCCTGCGAACTCTTTCAACCGGCGCGCCGCCGTCTCGCGCTCCGCCGCCCGCGGAGAACCGGATTTTGCGAACCGAGCGCGGGCTGGCGCGAAGGCCGCGACGTGTTCATGATCCACAATGTATCGCTCGATGATCTCGCCGACCTTCGCGCCCTGGTGCGGTTTGTCAGCGGCTCGGCGGTCGGCTTCGTCGCGAGCGGCGGCGGCGCGTTCGGTCCGGCCCATGTCGGCATCGTCAAGGCGTTCCAGGAACGCGGCGTGGTCTTCGACATTTTTGGCGGCGCCAGCGTCGGCGCCGCCATGGCCGCGGCGTTTGCCGGGCTGGTTGATCCCGACACGATCCGCGCGGGGATCCACGAGATCTTCGTCCGCCGCAAGGCGCTGAAGCGGTTGACCTGGCCGCGCTACGGCCTGCTCGACCACAGCGTTTTCGATGAAGAACTCGCCCGCCACTATCCCGGCCTTATCGAGGATATCTGGAAGCCGTTTTTTGCGGTCGCCACCGATCTTTCGAATTACGCGCTTCGCGTCCTGAGGCGAGGACCGGCTTGGCAAGCGATCCGCGCCTCTGCCTCTATCCCCGGCGTGCTGCCGCCGTTCGTCGACGCCGAGGGGCGCATGCTGGTCGACGGCGGAGTCGTCGACAACGTTCCGCTAGCGGCGATGCGGACTCTGAAAGCGGGGCCGAACCTGGTGGTCGATCTGCGACCGCAGGGCAGCGACCTGTTTGCGATCGACTATGCCGCGATTCCCGGCCGGCGCGCGCTGATCAGCCGCATGCTTGCGCCGTTGCCCGGCCGCGCGCCGCTGCCGATCGTTCCGGGCCCGACGTCGGTCATTCAGCGCACGATGTTCGCCAATATCGGGCTGGAGACGACGCGCGGCGACGCCGATCTGCTGTGGCAGCCGCCGATGTTTCCAGGCTCAAGCTTCATGGACTGGCGCGGCCACGGCGAGGTGCTCGACGCGTCCTACGCCTGGGCGCAGGGAGAAATAGATCGCGGCCTCGCCGCAGGGGAGCCGGCGCTGACCGCGTTGCTGAAGGCGGGGTGCGCTTGAGAGGGTGGTTGACATTGCGGTGGACTTGGTATGAACTTGCGTTAGAATTTCTTTTAATAGTTGCGATGATTTCGAACGTTACGATGGAGCAGCCATTGAATCGGTGCAGCGGTCGTATTTTCCTGCTAAATTGAAATCAGCGCGAAGGACGCCATGCGGAGTCGTACGGCGATACTCTTGACGGCGACTGTCGATCCCGGCGCTTATGCGCATCAAAGCGGGAGAGCTTCGAGTCACGATCGTTCCAAGGATTATGTTTCGGCCCTGCGTTTTTACTTGTCGTTGACAAGCGAGCAAATCGCCGGTGTCGTACTGTGCGAAAATTCAAACCATGATTTTGGTGATGTTAACGAATTTCGCAATTTGCAATCACCTCACATGGCGCTTGAGATCATTACTTTCACGGGAAATGATAAGACAGATAATGTCCACTATGGTTATAGCGAATTCGGAATAATTGACCACGCAATTGCTGAAAGCAAAATACTCAGTGAATGTGATTATTTTCTGAAGATATCTGGGCGTCTAATATTGACGAATATTTTGGAGCTGTTGTCGCTAATACCCGCGCACACTGATCTCGCTGTAGATTTTCGACGCGCATACCGACGTGAAGGCGGTCCCCGATATCGCGCGAGAACGCAAGTCATGTATTTCAACCGACAATTTTATAAAGATTTTCTATTCGAAAAGAGAGATGGGATGATCGGCGTTTGTACTCACATCGAGGAATTTGTCCCAATCGTCGTCTCAAATCTGGCAAATAGGGCCAATATAATGCTGAGATTTCCTATCGAATGCGAAATCGCCGGTGTGTCCGGCTCGGACAACCGAAGCTATAATTTGCCATCTAGTCGGCTAAAGCGGGCTATCCGCGGAGTTGTCAGGAAAAATCTGCCGCAATTGTGGTTGTAGGACCGTGTCCGATCTACCTGATTATTACAATGTTTTACGGAAGGAGATCGAACCCTTGCTCCCGACCTCATACGGTCGCGTAATGGATGTGGGGTGTGGGGCGGGTATTACAGGGCATTGGCTGAAGCAGCGATGCTCAACGGCCGTGGTTATCGGCGTAGAGTCGGAGCTTGACGCGGCTGGGCGAGCCGGCAACGTGCTTGATCGGGTGATTGTCGCGAACATCGAGCATGATCTGAACTTTGTAGATGAATACTTGCAGCAAGTTGACCTGCTTCTGCTTTTGGACATACTGGAACATTTGCGAGACCCTTGGGCGGTTCTTTCCAAGATAAAAAACGTAGTCAAAGATCAAGGCGTCATCATTGCCAGTATTCCAAATATACGAAACCTGAAAGTCGTCGCGCCGCTCATCGTCAGCGGCGAATGGCGATATGGCGCGTCCGGTCTACTGGACAGGACGCATCTGCGGTTTTTCACGAAGAAAAGCATTTTGGAATTATTTGAATCCGCCGGGCTTGCCATCGAGCTGATTGTTCCAACGGGGCCAGTCGAGAGAAATAAAGTTAAGTCGGCAGCAGGTGCTTTCGCATTTCTCTTGAATAAAGCGGCAGGGGGTGCGTTTACTGAATTTATCGCGCACCAGTTCTTGGTTCGGGCTACAAAGCGCGCTAGCGGAGCGTCGGCCTCCAGGCCGACGAGCTTGCCACACGACGTCGACGTGGACGCCGACTCTCCCTTCACCGTCCCGGCGCCAGCCCAGCCGAATCGAAGCGTTTGAGCGCGGCGACAAGGGCGCGCGGATCGCGGTAGGCTTGCGGCTCAAGCAACAAGGAGCGCGCAAAGCCAAGCGCGCGCGCCTTGGCGGTCGCCTGCGCCGTCTCGTCGGCGATGACCAGGAAATCCGCGATTTGCGCGAATCCGACGATGCGGCGGATCATCTTCAGCGCGAGGAAGCCGACGGCGTCGCGGAGAATATCGTCGACATACAACGCCAACAGTTCGTCGCGCCGTGCGGCGCCGGCTGGCCCCTCGAAATGGCTTGCCGGTAGCGCCTCGCCTGACGCCACAGCGCCGGCGGCAACCTCCAGGAAACGAAAGCGGAACCGGCGCCAGAACTCGAAGATGTCCGCTTCGAGCGCTTCGCGATATTGCGCGACGCCGCGCGCGTCGCCTCCGTGGAAGGGTTTGGCGAACCAGGCCATGACCAGATGCGCGATAAAATTGCCGACGTCGAAACCGCTGGGCCCGACCCAGGCGAATTCGCCGTCGATCACCTTGGTCTGCGCAGGCGTCACCATGATCGAGCCGGAATGCAGGTCGCCATGCAGCAGCGATTGCGCCTTAGTGAGATAGGCCACCCTGAAGCCCGCGACCGCCGCCTTCAGATCGAGGTCCTCCCGCAACGCCGCCGCCCAGGGCTCCAGCGCCGGCAGGATCTTGTTGCGGTCGCTGACGGTGAACGGATCGAGGAAGATCAGGTCGACGGAGATCCGCTGCAACGCGACGTTCTCCGCAAAGAGCGAGAGATCCTTGGCGCGCGTCTCGAAGGGCGCGGCGAGATCGCTGGTGTGAACCGAGGTTTGCGCGACATATTCCGCCACCTCGGAGGCGACGCGCGCATAGCGATCGCCGGCGATAAGGCCCTTGCGCAGGATGATATGCGGCTCCAGCTTCTCCATCGCGATGACCCGCAGCACCGGGTCGAAGCGGTAGATCTCCGGCGCCAGCCCGCCGACGAATGGCGCGACGCGAGCGAAATAGGCGGCCTCGTAGCGGGCCCGGTCGACGTCGAGCGGCCAGCTTTCGCCGGCCACGCGGACATAGGGGAGCGCCTGCTTGACACAAACGCCGCCGCCGGGGCCGTCGACCAGGAAGACCGAATTCAGATTGCCGTCGGCGACATCGCGAACCCGCCAACTCGAAGGCGCGCCGCCGAGACGGTCCCGCAAGCCAGCGTTAGCCGCGAGCCAATCGGAGACGCCCGCGGCGTCAAGCACCCGATATTGCGACATCAACGCCCCTACCGTCTTGCCGGGTCGCCGCGGAATATGCGGCGTTCCCGTGCGGGTTTGGCGGCAGGCTTAGACCGCCGTGACGCCCGGTTTCAAGACCGAAAGGGGCGCCTCGAAGCGATCGACGCCTTCATGTGCGAACTGTTCGACACCAGCAACTTTCAAAGGAGATGTTATTATCTGCAAGTCAATGACGTTGCCTGAGGGGGAGATATTGGATAGAGATCTCGCATCGCAGGTGACATGCGATGCGACTCGACGAAGCAATCCATGCGGTTTGTGGTAACAGCGATAAGTATCGAGAATTACATTAGAAATGCTGGAAAACTTGCAACAGCGTGTGGCTACCCGAGCGCGTAGCGAGATCCTTCGCGCTAAATTCGCAGCCATCTACTACCAGGGGCTTTGGGGATCCCATGAATCGCGATCCGGCGCGGGATCGGTCCGAGATTCGCTTTGGGTGATGATCGCCGGCGTGGCGTTGGCCAAGACCGTTGCCGAACATAATATTCGCTCGATCAGCGACATCCCCTGCGGCGACTTCAATTGGATGCCGGACGTGCTGGCGAACTCTAGGCGATGTTCGCTACGCCGGGTTTGACATCGTTGGAACGATGGTGCGGCGCAATCGCAAGCGAGGCCCGAACGTCGAATTCGGCGTCTTAGATATAACTGCGGAAGCGCCTCCGGCGGCGGATCTGATTTTCTGCAAGGATTTGATGAACCATCTTTCCGATGGCGACGTGCGGCGGGCGATTGAAAATATGCGACGCTCCGGCTCTAAATTCCTGCTCGCGTCCAACAATTGTGTCGATGAAAACATCCCCCTGTCGCGCTCTCGCAACGGATCTAGGTTGATTGACATCACGGCGCCACCGTTCAGCTATCCGCGTCCGCTTTGGAATATTTCCGACTATATGAGCCTCTGGCGGCTGCAGGATATGACTGAACGAAGCGTGTAGCTGGAAGCGGCGGGATCCGCCCGCCGCTCCAGATGCCCGATCAGCGACAGTAAAGCTGATTTTCGTTGGGGTAGTACGGATTCGAGAGCGTGCAAATGCCGGAGCCGCCGCCCCAACCAGCATACCCGCCGTAGCCGCCACGATTACCTTCATATCCGCCGTAAGCGCCGCCGCCATAGCCGCCGCCGTGCCCAAACCCACCGCCGCCGCCGCCAGCACGCATACCGCCGCCCATCGCGCCGCCGCCCATCGCGCCGCCGTGCCCGCCACCTCCGCCCGCACCACCACCGCCCCCACCGCCACGCGCCATGGCGAGACCCGGCGCGGCGATGATCGCCAGAGCCAGCGCGCCGGTGATAAACAGCGAAGGTCGAGTTTGTTTGATCGATTTCTGCATTTGCTTTCTCCGTTCGTTTCAACAACGCGGTCGCCACAATGTCGGGCGAATAGAAGAATAAGTTCAGGCTTCAAGTTATGTTGACTGTGTCTTTGAAACTATCGATCGGCTTATCGTAGCGACTTGACCTCGGCCGCGGATCGGCGCAACCGCAGGCTTGGCGCAGCGCCAAAGGAGACGCACGTGGCCGATTTCGATAAGCGTCCGTCGCGGCTCATCGCGTTGCCGCTCGCGCTGGTCTTCCTGTTCGAGACCTGGGTCTGGCGCAAACTCGTGGCGCTCGCCAGCGCCATTGCCGCGCTGCTGCCCTGGCAGGAGTTCCGCGATGCGGCGCGACGGATCCTGGGTCGCCTGCCGGCCATCTTCTCCGTGCTACTCTTTGTAATCCCGCTCGCGGTTTCGGAAGGCGGCGCCTTCGTCAGCGTCGTGATGATGGCGACCGGCCATGTCATCATGGGCGCAACGCTCTACGTCGCGATGAAGATTTTCGGGCTGTTCCTGGTGCCGATCATCTTCGAGATCACCCGCGAAAAGCTTCTGTCGCTGCCGTGGTTTGCCTACCTCTACGGGAAATTCGAAGCGCTGCACGCGGCGGTGCGCCGGTTCGTCGAGCCGTACAAGCAGGCGGCCATCCAGATGTCGCGCGAGTTGATCTCGTCCGCCCGCTCCGCGTGGCGCGCGTTCTCTCACGCGCCTCCGTCGGCGGCGCGGGCCAGTGCGGCAAAGCCGGAGACGTCGACCTCCTCCGCGCGCGCGGTGGGGTCGAGCCCCGCATCGCCGAGCCATTGAGGCAGGTCTAGCCTGCGCGACGCCGCGAACCCCTTCAGCGACTGCCGCAGCATCTTGCGCCGCTGGCCGAAGGCGGCGAGCGTGAGCGACGAGAGCGTCGCCGCTCGGCACGGCGCCGGTTCGCGGCGGGGGACGAGCTCCACGACGCTCGACGTCACCTTGGGCGGCGGCGTGAACGCCGCTGGGGGCAGATCGAACAGGATGCGGGTCTCGCACCGCCAGCCCGCGAGTACGCCCAGGCGCCCGTAATCGGCGCGCGTGGCGGGGGTGGCGACGATGCGCTCGGCCACTTCGCGCTGGAACATCAGCGTCAGGCGATCGAACCAGGGCGGCCAAGGCTCGGTCTCCAGCCAACCGACGAGAAGCGGCGTCGCGACATTGTAGGGCAGGTTGGCGCACAGCCGCACCGGTCCCTCCGCCGCCTCCGCGATTTCGGCGAAATCGACGCCGAGCGCGTCGGCTTCGATCGTCGTCAGCCGCCCCGGCCAATGCGCGGAAATCTCAGCGAGCGCCGCCAGGCAGCGCGCGTCGCGCTCGATCGCCACGACTTTGCTCGCGCCGCCGGCGAGGAGCGCCCGCGTCAAGCCACCCGGCCCGGGGCCGACCTCGATGATGCAAACGCCTTCGAGCGGGCCGGCCGCGCGCGCGATCCGTCCCGTGAGGTTGAGATCGAACAGGAAATTCTGGCCGAGCGATTTCCGGGCGTCGAGCCCGTGCGCCGCCACGACTTCGCGTAGCGGCGGCAGTCCGTCGGCGGCCAAGCTCACCGCGAAAGCCGCGCCGCCAGATTGAGCGCGGCGATCAGGCTCGCGGGATCGGCGACGCCCTGGCCGGCAATATCGAAAGCCGTTCCGTGGTCCGGAGACGTGCGCACGAAGGGCAGGCCGAGCGTGACGTTGACGCCCTCGTCGAAGGCCAGTGTCTTGGCGGGGATCAGGCCCTGGTCGTGGTACATGGTCAGGGCGACGTCGTAACTTTTCCCGGGCGCGGGCGTGGAACATCGTGTCGGCGGGCAGGGGCCCGAAGATGTCGAGGCCTTCGGCGGCGAGCGCGGCGATCGCGGGCGCGATGATCTCGATCTCCTCGCGTCCCATCGCGCCGCCTTCGCCGGCGTGCGGATTGAGCCCGGCGACGGCGATGCGCGGCCGAGCTATGCCGAAACGGGCGCGCATGTCGCGATCGACGACCCGCGCCGTCGCCTCGATCAGCCGCGCGTCAGGCGCTTCGGCGCCTCGGCGAGGGCGATGTGGATAGTCACGGGGACGACCGCCAGCAGCGGCGACCAGATCATCATCACCGGCTCGGCGGCCGCCCCGGCGCGGCGGAAAGTTCGCCTAAGAACTCGGTGTGGCCGGGATGTGGGAAGCCCGCGTCGTAAAGCGTCTTCTTGGCGATCGGGTTGGTCACCATCGCACGCGCGGCGCCGCTTTGAACATAGGTTACAGCGCGTTCGATCGAATTCAATGACGGCCTTCGCGAAAGCGGGATTGGGTGTTCCCGGCTCGGCGTCGGCTCGGGCAGAGAGCGCGACGACGGGCAGCGCATGCCGAAACACTTCGGCCGCGCGCTCCGGGGTGGTGACTTCGATCGGCGTCTCGAGCCCGAGCCGGCGGCTCAGCTTTGTCAAAGCCTCGGGATCGGCAATCAGGAAGAACGGCGCGCCAAGGGGCCGCCCTCGCGCCACGCCATTAGCGCGAGCTCCGGACCGACGCCGGCGGGATCGCCCATCGTCAGGGCGATCGGGGCGTCGCTCATTCGACCCCCGTCGAGCCTTTGACGTCGCCGAGCGTGCGCAAATCGACTTCGAAGATGAACGTCTGATCGCGGGTCGCCGGCGGCGCGGCCACGCCGGGGTTGGTGCTGATCGGCACGCTCAAGGTCGAATTGTAGGCCGACTTTCACCGTCACGCAGGAGTTGGCGGTATAGGCGAGGCCGACGTTCCATTGCGTCGGGTAGAACGGCGAGCCATAGTCGGATCGTAGTAGTGGCGCGACAGGTCGAGCGTGACCCCGGCGGTCGACGACGACGCCATTGTCGAACTTGTACTTCGCGCTGGTGATGAGGCCGTTCCGCGGGAACTGCCAACCGAGCAGGGGCTGCGCCGCGTACTGGGCATAGTCGAGCGTGCCTTCCCAGCCGCCCCATCTGCCGGTGAGGATAGAGTCGAACCGAGCCAGCGCGCCGCCGTCGCTATTGAACTGCTGTTTCAGGCCCAACGTGAAGGGCGCCGAGGTCGGCTGCAGGGTTTCGCCAGCGACATAGTTCGACCAGGTCTTGTCGAGGCCCGATTGGAGCCCGGTGTTGGTGACATTGGCGATCGTATAGGAATTCTGGCCCGCGACCTGCACGGACTGGCCGGCGACGACAGTCGGCGTGGCCGCCGTTGTTGAAGCTGTCCGTGTACTGGAAGCCGTAGTTGGCGCGCGTGCCGCCCTCGACCCGGTCTAACCCGGAGAACTTGCTCCACTGGAACAGGGTGGTGTCATCGAAGATCAAGCTCTGCGCATCTTCGTTTGGCTGCAACCTCGGCAACAGCTCATTGGGCCTGGCAATGATTTGTCCAATCGGCTCAATCACCTGCTCGCCGAAGTTCGAGTTCCAGACGAACGGATAGCGGTATTCCAGTCCAACGCCCGCCATCCCGACTGCCGCCGAGCCCGAGCTTTCGCCGCCGAAGAAGGCGGGCTTGCGCGTAATTGGGAATGATCGCCGAGCCGGTCGAGCTCGAATAGTTGAAGCTGCCGCCGGCGAGGCTGGTCGCTTCACCGCTCAACCGCTCAAAGATGAAGGGTTTCCAAACCTCGCCAATGGGATCGACGATTTTCTTCGACCAGGAAATCTGCTCGGTCGCGCGCGTATAATCGCCGGCGATGCCGCGCAGCAGGCAATTGCTGTTGGTCGTCCCCGGCGTGTAGGTCGAGCAGACGCTATAGAGGCCATAGGCGGTGTCGAAGCGCTGGCCGCCGACCGCCTGATAGAGCGCTTCGTCGCGGTTTATGTTGGCCCCATTCAGCTCGACCGTGACTTCGCCGCCGACCATCCCAATGGTCGGCGTCGAGCGCGAAGGTGCGATGAAAGTCGAAGGTCGGAACCGCGGTCGGCTCTTGGCGATGATCGAGGAACGCGGTCGTCGGCTGGAACGCGTAGGCCGAGAGATCGAAGAAGCTCCGACCGGCCTGACCGCGCAGATAGATCTGGCTGACCACGTCCTGGAAGAAATATTGCGTCGGATCCAGCGCCCGCAGCCGATAGTCGTTGAGATAGAAGCGATCGCTGAGCAGGGTCGAGGTCCCAGCCGACCGTCCAATTCTGATTGAGGTAGAACTTGCCCGCGCTCTCCGCAGAGCCACGGAAGTTCTGATTGCCCGCGCCGTAGGGCTGCGGCAGGAATTTGCCTGGCTGCAACTCGTCGATGCCTGACAAGCGAATGTCATAGCTTCCGTTTTCCAGGCGATGGCGCCATTCGACGTCCATGAGCGGCCCTTGCATCGTGTAGAAGCTCGGGCTCACGGTCAGGTCGTAGTTCGGCGCCAGATCGAAGAAATAGGGAATCGTGACGCCGAGCCCGAGATAGCTCTCGCTGACGTAGGACGGCGAAAGGAACCCGCTCTGCCGCGTCACAGTCGGGTCGGCCGTCGAAAAATAGGGCATGTAGAGCACCGGGATTCCGAACGCGTCCAGATAGGCGTTACGGAAATAGATCGTGTGGGTTTCCTGGTTCTCGACGATTTCGCCAGCCCGCACCTGCCACAGCGGCGGCCATTCCGGATGGGCCTTACAGGGCTCGCAAGCCGTGTAGACGCCGTTCTGCATTACGGTGATCGTGTCGGCGGAGCGCTCCATGCGGGTCGAGGTCAGCCGCGACTTGTCGATGGCGATGTCTGCACCGAATCGGCGAAGCCGTTGGCGAAATCATCGGTTAATTCGAGCCTCGGCGAATAGGTGACGTTGCCATGCTCATCGGTGAGCTTGGCGTGGCCGGACGCGCGGACGTGCTTGGATTGCGGTCGTAGACGACGTGGTCGGCCTGCAGGATGCGGCCCTTGTAGTAGAGCACGACCGCGCCGTCGGCGGTGACCACGTCGTGGTCCTTGTCGTAGACCAGCTTGTCGGCGTCGATGTAGAGCTTTGCGGGGTCGTGCTCGACCGCGGCTTTTGCTGCGACGGTCGAGGCCGAATCCGAGGTCTTCGCCCAGGACGCGCCAGCGAACATGAGCGCGACCACCAGCGCGAGGCCGGCGGCGACGCCGCCCCGTCTAGGCTTCCGGTATCGACGGGCGATGGCGCGGCCCATCAACCGTCCTCCTGGTGGAGCAGCACATACACTCCGAACAGACACCCGCCCACGGCCGGCGACCAGGCCGCGATCGGCGCCGCCACTATGCCGGCATTTCCCAGATCGCCAACGATTTTAGAGGCCACGTAAAGCACGAACCCCGCCGACACGCCACCCAAAACCATCCGCTGTATCCCGCCCATGCGGAACAGCCTTAACGAAAAGCAAGCGGCGACCAGCGTCATCGCGGCGAGCGAAAGCGGCAGTGACAGCAGCTGCTGCCGCCGCAGCACGTAGGGGGTGGGATCGAGGCCGGCGTTCTGCATCTCGTCGGCAATCGCGCCGAGCCCGAAGAACGAGACCGTGTCGGGCGGCACAAAACTCTGGGCAAGCTGGACCGCCGTCAGCGAGGTTGCGAGCAGGTAGACCTCGGCATGGGTTTGATCGTCCCCCGGGGTCACGACTTCCGCATCGTGGAATTCCCAATATCCCTGCTTCAGCACAGCGCTCTTAGCGTCGACGCGCTGGTCGAACGCCCCGTCGGGACCGAAATTATACGCCTGCACGCCGATGAATTCACCTTTTTCGAGATCGCGTCCGTCGGCGTGGACAATCGATTGGCCATCGACGGTCTTCTGCCGGAGCCAGAAGCCGCCTGCGTCCCGCGCCGAGGCGCCGAACAGCTTGGCTTCGAGCCCGGCAGCGTGTCGCTTCATCGTCGTCGACAGCGGATTGAACGCCGAGACCTCGGCGACTCCGAAGGCGAGCGCAACCACCAGCGCCGGCGTCAGAAACTGCCAGACCGAGACGCCGGCGGCGCGGGCGACGACCAGTTCGAGCCGGCGCGAAAGGTTCAGGAACGCCGTCATCGCGCCGATCAGCACGACGAAGGGCAGCACTTGCTCGGCGACGATCGGGGTGTGCAGGACCGCCAGCCAGGCGATCAGACCACCGGTGGCGCCGCGTGTCTCGCCGGCGCGGCGCAGCGTGTCGACGAAGTCGAGCGTGAAGATAAGCCCGAGCACGCCGGCGAAAACGGCGATGAGGGTGCGCCCGTACGCGAAAGCGAAATAGCGGCCGAGCGTCCCGAAGATCATGCGAAAGCCAGACTTGCGCGCTGGCGCGCTCTAGCGAAGGCGCGAGTGGCTGGACCGGCGAAGATCGCGTCGAGGCTCAGAAGCACAGCGAGCAGCGGGACGCCCCAAGACGCGAGAAACACCCACGTCGGCGGCGCGACCTGGCCCTTGCCGCGCAAAAGCAGCGCGTCGGCGAAGCCGAAAATGCGCACAGCCGCGAACACGCCGATCGCGCCGAGGATGGCTAGGCCTCGCCCCTGCCGAGTGGTGCGGGCCTCGCCGAGCGCGGCGAAGGCGACGACGCCTCCAACGAGAGCATAAAGTGGGCTCGTCATGCGATCGTAGAGCTCGGCGCGCGCCTGCGATTCGAGCGGCTTTTCAGCGGGGTCTTCGGCGTCGAATTTCAACAGCGCGAGGGTATCTCGGTTGCGTGGCCGGGGCTTTGACGTGTCGATACCCCGTTGCGACGAACTGCGAGAGGTCGATCGCGTAATCGTCGAAGGCGACGAGCGAGGAATCGCCGGACTCCCGCGGGCGTTGCGCGCTGCCTTTTCGCAGGACGAGATAGACGTCGTCGTTGCGCTCGACGAGCTCGCCGACCTCGGAGATGAAGGTCGAGATTTGCGTGGGATCGCGCCGATCCTGGACGAAGACGCCGCGCAGCGATCCATCCGGCGCCCGCTCGCGATAGTGGAAGATAACGCCGGCCTCAAGCTGATTGAAAGCGCCGGGCTTGGCGAAATTGGAGATGAAGTCGGCGTGGATGCGTTTCGACAATTCATCGACCGCATTGAAGCTCACCGGTATGATCTCCGGCGTGCAAAGCCACAAGCGCGACGAATACAAGCGCCGACAGCGCCGCGAACGGCCGCAGCAGAATGCTAGGCGGTACGCCCGGCGGCGCTGAGCACGATGAGTTCGCTGTCGCCGTTCAACCTGTTGAGACAATAGAGCACGCTGCCGAACAGCGCGATCGGCGCAATCGAGGCCAGCAAAAACGGGATGCCGAGCCCGGTGAGGGTGAAGAACACCAGGATCGTCTGTCCCTTCGAGGTCAGCAGATCGATCTCCTTCAAGGCGCCGGTGATCCAGACGATCGCCGTCAACGTCGCGAGACTTGTAAGGAACGCGACGCCGACAAGACGAAATAGATATCGTTCTACACGGGACATGGGGGCAACTTCCAAGTCTCGGCTAACGGCGCAAGGCGGCGCTGGCAAGGCCAAGGGACGGTTGCAGATTCGTTCATTCATGTAGTGTAACCGCGAAGTCGCGGCCGCTCCTGGGACCGCGGGCGCTCGCCCGCTTTGCGGGCAAGCCGCCTGCGGCTCAGGCGGCGCGCCATGTGTAGCCGCGGTCGTCGACCGCGGTCTTCGTGCGCACGCCCATTCCCGGCAAACGTTCGATCTCGGCGTCGCCGCGGTCAACGACCGCGGCTACAGAGCAGCCGGCGCCATCAGCTTGTTGACGCCGCGGGCGAAGCCTCCGAAGAGGAGCGGACAAGCCTTTAGCGTGCTCGCGGGAGACCCATGTCCGATTCGCTTCACATCGCTTTCGTGCCCCTCGCCGCGCCCAGCGGCGGCGCGATGGTCATATTCGCCGGCGCCTCGCTGAAATCGGCGAGCGTGGACCACGGAGGCGCTTGGCGGCGCCGGCGCTTTGGTCGGCCCGGCCGCCGAGACGCTCGCCTTCACCGGCAAGGCGATGAGCGCGATGGACCTGGTGCGGCCGGCGGGCCTCGCCGCCGAGCGCCTGCTCGTGGTCGGAACCACAACCAAGAAGGGCGACAAGTCCCTGGATTTCTTCTCGCTCGGCGGCTTCGTCGCGGGCAAGTTGCCGAAGACCAAGAGCATCCAGGTGCTGTTCGAATCGCCCGAAGAGGCCTGGGACGCTGGAGCCGCCGCGGACTTCGCGCTCGGCTTTCGCCTGCGGTCCTACAAGTTCGCCAAATACAAAACCAAGAAAGCCGACAGCGACGAGAACGGCGACGTCGCCGTCGAGCTGAAGATCGCGCTCGACGACCCGGAAGCGGCGCAACGCGCCTACGAGGCGCGCGAGGCGGTCGCTGAGGGCGTCGAGCTTGCCCGCACGCTGGTCAACGAGCCGCCGAACGTGATTTTCCCGGAAAGCTTCGCCGAGAAGGCCAAGGAGCTGGAAAAGGTCGGTGTCGACGTCGAGATCTTCGACGAAAAGGCGATGGGCAAGCTCGGCATGGGCGCGCTGCTCGCGGTGGGTCAGGGCTCGGCGCGCGAGAGCCGGTTCGTCGTCATGCGCTGGCGCGGCCTCAAGTCGAAGAAGGCGCAATCGGTCGCCATCATCGGCAAGGGCGTCTGCTTCGACAGCGGCGGCATCTCGATCAAGCCCGCCGCCGGCATGGAGGACATGAAGGGCGATATGGCGGGCGCGGCCTGCGTGGTCGGCCTGCTGCATGCGCTGGCCAAGCGCAAGGCGAAGGCGAATGTCGTCGGCGTCATCGGCGTCTGTCGAGAACATGCCGAGCGCGGAGGCCTATCGCCCTGGCGACATTCTGAAATCGATGTCCGGTCAGACCATCGAAGTCGTCAACACCGACGCTGAGGGCCGGCTGGTGCTGGCCGACGCGCTTTGGTGGACGAAGGAGAATGTTAAGCCAAAATTTATGATCAATCTTGCAACGTTAACCGGCGCGATCATCGTCGCGCTCGGGGTGGAGAATGCCGGGTTGTTCTCCAATGACGACGAACTCTCCACAAGGCTGACGGAAGCCGGCAAGGCTACAGGCGAGACGGTTTGGCGCATGCCGATGGGACCAGCCTACGACAAGCTGATCGATTCGAAATTCGCCGACATGAAAAACTCCGGCGGCCGCCATGGCGGCTCCATAACCGCGGCGCAATTTCTCAAGCGATTCGTAGGCGAGACGCCCTGGGCGCATCTCGACATCGCGGGCACCGCGATGTCCTCGCCGGCCACGGAGACGAACACGTCCTGGGGCTCGGGTTGGGGGGTGCGGCTGCTGGACCGGCTCGTTGCGGATGTTTGTGAGGAACGCGCTGCGTCCTGACTGAGGTCGAGATGAGGATGTTTGGAGTGCTCGCCGTCATCGCGGCGGCGGGTCTGGCTACACCGGCGCAGGCGCTGCCGCCCTGCGAGGCGTTCCTGCAGAAGCTGCGCGCCGAGGGCGGCGATCTCGGCGTCGACTATTCGCGCGCGCTCGTGGTGTCGCGGGTGCACACTTCCGCTTCGAATTTTGACATTTCCACGCACTCCGATGTCGACGGAACGCTTGTCTGCGAGGGCGATCAGTTCATGCGCTTCGAGGCGCACGCGCTGGAGCCAATGCACGGCAAATCGGCGGAAGGGTTTGAGCGCTTGCAGCAGGTCGCGATGAAGGCGGCGCTGGGCTGGGATGTCGGGCGGGCTAAGAGCGAGTCGAAAGGGCTGGCGGGGGAGGCGAAGGAATACCTGTCCGCCTCGCGCCAGCGCGGCGACGTCTACATCGCCGGCAAGACCGAGCGCCACGAGCCGGGCGGGATCGGCATCGGTATGATCTTCACGGAGGTCGACCGGGCGTTCGTGATCGTGGCGGAGAATTGAGGGCGCGTGCCCGAATTCCGTTTCCATCATCTCGAACGCCGCCGCATCGAGCAGGCGCTGCCGGATTTTCTGGAGGCGGCGCTCGTCGAGGGCCATCGTGTCGTCGTGCAGACGCCGTCGCGCGAATGGCGCGACGCGCTGAACGAGCGGCTCTGGACGTACCGCGAGGATAGCTTTCTGCCACACGGCGCGGCGGGCGATGGGGACGCGGCCTCGCAGCCGATCTTCTTGACCGAGACGGATGAAACGCCGAACGGCGCAACGCTGCGGGTGTTGCTCGGCCCGACGGATGCGGAGCGGTTCCGCGACGCTGAGTGCGAGCGTGTGGTCGTGCTGTTCGATAGCCGCGATGAAGCCGCGATGGCGGAGGCGCGGGTGGCGTGGAAACAGCTGACCACCGCCGGCGCCGCGCCGAGCTATTGGAAGGAAGGTGACGAGGGAGGGTGGGTCAAGGCGCGGTGACGGCCTAGGCGGCTGCGATAGCCCCTTGTCGTTTCGCGTTCGCTTGATCGTCGATCTAACCCGGGTGTTGCTATAAAGCGCATGTGCCTGCGCAAAAATCCAAGATCCGTCGGACTGACGGGATACGCTTAAAGGGCCGAGGGTCTGGGACGATGGAGCATTTCGTTCAACTTCACATCGAGAAACTGCCCGAGGGCGGTTTTTTGGCGACCAGCGACGACGTTCAGGGCTTGATTGCACAAGGTCGGACTCTCCAAGAGACAATCGAGATCGCCCGCGACGTTGCTCGAAAGCTGATCGAAGCGCAGAGCCCGAACGGAGTGACGGCGCTTGCCGAGCCCCCTGCGACTCTCGACTATCCCCTAATCGTCTCTTTCTGATGGGCGCTCTCGCGGGCTTTCGCTACCGCGACATCATACGACGACTGAAGGCGCTCGGGCTCGCATTTCATAGGCAGGCAGCAGGATCGCACGAAATTTGGTTCAACCCGTCGCTCAATCGATATACGACGATCCCCAACCATCCTGGCGATATGCCCGAGGCTACGCTGAAGGCAATTCTAAAGCAGGCAGGTATTGATCCCGTTGCCTTTCTACGAAAAAACTGAAGGCGCGGCCCCAACGTCTGACGTACTTAGCGCTCTCCAAACGACGGCGATCCTTTCGGGCCGCCACGAAACCTGGGGTGAAGCGCGGTGAGATCAAGGACGCGCCGCGCCACCGACGTCCGCTCACCGCCGACGTAATTATTCGAGCCTCGGGTCGGCCAGTATAATTCCGCGCCAAGGGCAACCGTCGGCGCGCTGCCCGTAAATACGCCTTTGCGCCTTCAGGGTCGCCCATCGCCAGCAACGCCGGTGCGAACAACGCCGTCTTGAACGCATCATGCTGCACGGACCAGAAGATCGGTCGCGCTTCTACGAGCTTTCCTGCTTCGGCGAGCGCCCAGCTCAGGATGCTGGCGATATGAAAACGGCGACCCTCTAGGGGTCGCCGTAGGATACCTGGTGCGGTCAAGAGGACTCGAACCTCCACTCCGGTTAAAGAACTAGCACCTCAAGCTAGCGCGTCTACCAATTCCGCCATGACCGCATCGCCGGGGCTCCCGGCGAAGTCGCGCCCTCTAACAAATAGAAACGGGCGTGACAAGGCTGCGGGCGCCTCCCATATCGCGGGAAACCAAGTCATTCCGACGATACCGGCACGTCGCCCGCCTGCACCGCGACGACGCCGTCCATCTCGCTGAGCCGCGTGACCAGCTTCGGCAGCGACTTCACGCCGCGAATCTCCATCAGCACCGTCACGACGCCTTTGCCGCGCGGGAGGACCGGAGCGTCCAGGTCGACGGGAACATCCTCGTCGTCCTCGCCCTTCCCCTGTCCCTTGCCGGATTGGAAACCGGATTGCGAAAGCGCCTTTCCGGGATTGCCGACACGCAGCCGGCTGATCGCGAAATCCTGCTGCGTGCAAACAGCCAGTATTTCCCTCAGCAACCCTCGGCCGTCATAGTAGGAAACGCGCAGCGACGCGGCCGCCCAGCGTGACTTCGGCAGCCGCCGCTCGATGGCTGGAAAAACGCCGACCACGATGAAATGCCCGGCGGTGACGGCGATGGCGAGCAGCGGCAAGCCGGCGCCGCAGGCCATTCCCAACGCCGCGACCAGCCAGACAGTTGCAGCCGTCGTCAGGCCGCGCACGATGTCCTTGCGCACGAAAATGACGCCGCCGCCGATGAAGCCGATGCCGGAGACGATCTGCGCCGCGATACGGGAGGGGTCGAGCACGACGCGGTCGGGTTGGAGAATATCGGTGAACCCGTATTTCGAAATCAGGATGATGAGCGCCGAGGACATCCCAACCAGAGTGTAAGTGCGCAATCCCGCGGCTTTTTGCCGGTACTCGCGCTCAATCCCGATCAGCGCCGAAAGGACAAAGGCAAGCCCGAGTTCCGCGAATTGGGGCCAGGATTGGCCGATGGGTTCGCCGAAAAGAGAGGTCATACGGTCGTTCCGCTTTGAAACCCGCTTGTTACCAATTGTGCGCGCCCGGCGCGACTTGTGTTAGGTAGCGGCATGTCATCCGCGCCGCGTTCGCAATTGACCGTCGACGAGTTTTTGGCGTCGGCCAGCACACGTGAGGGTCGTTGGGAGTTGGAGGAAGGCCTCCTCGTCTCGATGTCGCCGGAGCGGCTGGGGCACGGGCTCGCGATCCATTCGGCCGTCAACGCGCTCAGCGCCGCGATTCGGCGCGCGGCGCTCCCCTGCGAAGCGGTTCCCTGCTCCGTTGGTGTCCGCATCTCTACGCGAACCTCCTATCAACCTGATGTCTTGGTCTACTGCGGTCCGCGACGGTCGGCCGACACGCTTGAGATCAACGACCCCGTCATCGTCGTCGAAGTATTGTCGCCCTCGTCGGCATCGCGCGATCAGAGTGTGAAGCTCGCGGGATATTTCTCGCTGCCGAGCGTGATGCACTACCTCGTGCTCGCGCCCGATGCCGAGATGATCGTGCATCACAAGCGTGGGCAGGGTGATGTGATCGAAACCCGAATCCTGCGCGAAGGCGCGCTGCGCCTTGATCCGCCGGGGATCGAGGTCGAGGCGCGCGAGCTTTTCGCTACAGACCCGCCGCCGCCGCTGTAGCCGCGGTCGTTGACCGCGGAGGCGCCGAGATCGAATATTTGCCTGATAGCGACGATCCCGCGTCAACCGCGGTCAACGACCGCGGCTACAGACCGTCAATCCACGCCTAACGACTTGAGCTTCCGATGCAGCGCCGAGCGCTCCATGCCGATGAACTCAGCCGTCCGGGAGATGTTGCCGCCAAACCGGTTGATCTGCGCCACCAGATATTCCCGCTCGAACACTTCGCGCGCCTCGCGCAAAGGCAGGCTCATCAGCTTCTCGCCGCCGACCCCGCTCGGCACCGCCGGCACCAGCGCGCCGATTTCGTTCGGCAGCATGGCGGCGGTGATCTCGGCGTCGGGGTCGCCGGCCGCGAGGATCATCAGCCGCTCGATGTTGTTGCGCAATTGCCTGATGTTGCCGGGCCAGTCGTGCGATTGCAGCACGGCCATCGCGTCGGTGGCAATCGGGCGGGGCGGCGCGCCCATATCGAGCGACACGCGCTCCAGGAAATGCTCAATCAAAGCGGGGATGTCTTCGCGCCGCTCGGCGAGCGAGGGGGAGCGGATCGGCACCACGGAAAGCCGGTGAAACAGATCCTCCCGGAATTGCCCGTCAGTGATCGCCTGCGCGAGGTCGCGGCTGGTCGAGGAGATGATCCGCACGTCGACCTGTACAGGGGACGTCCCGCCGACGCGCTTAAAACTCTGGTCGACAAGGACGCGCAGGATCTTGGCCTGCGTCTCCGGGGGCATGTCGGCGACTTCGTCAAGATAGAGCGTACCGCCGTGCGCCTCCTCCAACGCGCCGACACGGCGCGGCCGATCGGGACCTGGCTCGACGCCGAACAGCTCCAACTCCATGCCCTCCGGGGTAATAGCGGGCGCGTTGACGACGACGAACGGTCCGGATGAGCGCGTGGAATGCGAGTGGATCATTCGCGCCGCGAGCTCTTTGCCGGATCCGGCCGGTCCGGAAATCAGCACGCGCGAATTGGCGGGACCAACCTTTTCGATCAGCCGCTTGAGATTGGCGACCGCGGCCGAGGCGCCGACAAGGTTCAGCTCGGCGCCCGCTTTCGAGCGCAACTCGCTGACTTCCCTGCGCAGCCGAGATGTCTCCAGCGCTCGTTCAACCACTAGGATCAGCCGATCCGCCTTGAACGGCTTCTCGATGAAGTCGTAGGCGCCGATCTTGATCGCGGTCACCGCGGTTTCGATGTTGCCGTGGCCGGAGATCATCACCACCGGCACGCTCTCATGCTGCTGCTTCAGCACTTCCAGCAATTGCAGGCCGTCAAGCTTGGAGCCCTGCATCCAGATATCGAGCAACACCAGATGGGGGCGGCGCGCCGAGATGGCGGCGATCGCTTCGTCGGAATTGCGCGCGAGCCGGGTCTTGTGGCCCTCGTCCTCGAGAATCCCCGAGACGAGCTCGCGGATGTCGTCTTCGTCATCGACGATCAGAATGTCAGCGGCCATGGCTCAACTCGCGGCTTGAGTTACGGAGGAGGCGGTCCGAAGCGGCAAGGTCATGACGACCTCGGCGCCGCGTCCGCCGTCGGAGCGTTCGAGCCCATCGAGCAGCTCAAGGCCGCCGTGATGGTCTTCGAAGATTTTTAGAACGATCGGCAGACCGAGGCCGGTGCCTTCGGCGCGCGTCGTCACATAAGGCTCGGTCAGCTTGTGGCGATCCTGGGCGGGAAAGCCTTTGCCATTGTCGCTGACGCTGATCCGCACGCGCCCCTCGTTGTCGGTCGCGACCGATACCGCGATGCGACCCTCGGGGTTAGGAGACCCCAACGCATCAATACCTTCGCCGGCATTCTTTAGAATATTGGTCAGCGCCTGCGACACCAGCCGCCGATCGAAATCGACCATCAGCGGCTCGTTCGGCAGGTCGTCCTCGAACTTCAGGTCTGACCGGCCGACCCGGGCCAGGAACAGCGCCTGCCGAACGCAATCGGCGAGATCGTCGCGAACCAGGCGAGCGCGCGGCATGCGCGCGAAATTCGAGAATTCATCCACCATGCGTTTAATGTCGTCGACCTGCCGGATGATCGTGTCGGTGCACTGGTCGAAGATGTCCTTGCCCTCGACGATGTGACGCCCGTAGCGGCGTTTCAGGCGCTCGGCGGAGAGCTGGATCGGGGTCAGCGGGTTCTTGATTTCGTGGGCGATGCGGCGCGCCACGTCGGCCCAGGCGGACGAGCGCTGCGCGGTCACGAGATCGGTGATGTCGTCGAGCGTGATGACGCGGCCGAGGTCTGGCCGCCCCGGATCGCCGGTGACGCGGATGTTGAGCAGACGCTCGCGCCCGCGCGCCGAGAGCGTCGCCTGCGACTGATGCACCCGTGCGCGCGAACCAGCCGCGTCGGCGAGAATGGGGCCGAGCGCGGGAAACACTTCCTTCGCCGAACGCCCCATCAGCAACCCGCCATCGTCGAGTAGTTTCTCAGCCGCCGCGTTGCAGACGACAATCGCGTCGTCCTTGTCGACGCCGACGATCGCCGCCGGCACGCCAGCGAGTGCGGCCTCGATGAACGCACGGCGCTCTTCGTTGAGCAGATTGGCTTCGATCAGACTTTCACGTTGCTGGCGCAACTCGTTGGTCATCTTGTTGAAAGTCTCGCCGAGATGGGCGAGGTCGCCCTCGGATTTGCGCGTCGGCACCCGCATCGTGAAATCGCCGGAGGCGACCGCGTCGGCGGCGCGGATCAGGCGGCGGATCGGGCTGACAAGGCGATTGGCGAAGGTGAGCCCGGTCCAAACGGCCGAGATCAGCAAGGTCAGCGACAGCATGATGAACACGGCGGCGAAGCCGAGTTCGATGTTGCGGCGATGCGCCTCGAAATTGCCGAAGGCGGCGGTGACCTGCGCGGCGTCGCGTCCGACCCGGTCGGCGATCGGGTCGATCGCCCGCCCGGCGTAGAAGAACGCATTTGGCGTCGCCGCGATCGGCCGCAGCGCGATGAAGGCGTTGCCGTCCGCGAGCAGGCCGCAGAACGGCTGCTTGGCGGTGGCGTCGGCGAAATCGCGGGCGCCCGGCTTGGCGATCAGCTTGCGATCGGAATTGCCAGCCGTGATCACCGTTTCCCCCTCGGTCGTCACGACCGCGGCGACCGTGAAGCCGAGCGCCTTTGCGCGCTCATCGAGATAGGTCTGGTAGAGATCCGGATTGCTCGTCAACAAAGACGAGGCGCGCGAGAGGTCGCCGGCCGTCAGATCGGCGTCGCGTAGCAGCGATTGACATTGCGACTCGCGGTAGAGTTGCGAGGAGGCGCCGGATTCGTTGATGAACGCGGCGACGTTGCGCATGAACGCGGGATTGATCGCCCACTCCACGGAAACCGTGGCGATGACCGCGGTGACCGTCGCCGGGATCGCCGCCACCAGCGAGAACAACACGATGAGGCGCGTATGCAGCCGCGATCCCGCGCGCGCGGCGCGGCGTGCGACGCGCAGTTTCTGGATTTCGATGGCGATGAGGGTGAGGAGGACGCAGACGACAACGCCGTCGCCGGCGAGAATGCCGAGCACAACGTAGTTGGTGGGGATGATCGGGGTGAAGCCCGCGAAGATGACGAAGGTCGCGATCGCGAGGCCAAGGCCGGCGCCAACCGCCCACGGACCAAAGCGTCGCGATATCCAGCTTTCCGGGAGGCCTTCAGCGAATACGATCTGTGTGGGCGCGCGAAACGCGGGAGTAGCATCAACCATGGGTTCCGAATCTGCCTCCCGCGCCAACGCGCAGTTTCATGTGTCAATTCGGCAACCCTGTTGCACGATTGCGACAAAAGCGGGGCGGAGGTTTCGACACTAGGCGCCAAGTTGGGAAGCGCTCGATCTGCTCAACTGGACGCTTGCGGTCGAATGGAACAGTATTGCGACGTCGCTGCCATGCACAGACGTTTGAACGCGATCTGTTGAAGATGGGAGGTATTTGTGACGACCTTCACGGCCACAGGAAGCCTGCAGTTCTATTTCGTCGCAGTGACGGGCGAGTATGAGCTTGAGGTCGACGGCGCGCAGGGCGGCGCCGGTGGCGGACAACTCGGGGGGAAGGGGGCCGCGATCGGCGGCGACTTCTACCTCCAAGCGGGCTCAGAACTCGAAATCATCGTGGGCAGTATGGGAGGAAGCGGCAAGGACGCGGGCGGCGGAGGCGGCGGTTCGTTCGTAGTCGATGAGTTCCGAGAGTTGGGCCCTTACGGTTTAGTTTTAGCGGTTGCCGGCGGAGGGGGCGGCGGAGGGTCTCTGGACGCCGGAGGGGGCGGCGTTGCTACCGCCGGGATAGGCGGAAACGGCAGCGGGAGCGATGGGGGCGTAGGCGGAAGCGGCCAAATCGAGGGCGCGGGTGGCGGGGGAACTACCGCTGGCGGCGGCGGCGGTGGTGGTGGAGAGACCGGGGGGGCTGGCGGGGGCGACCGTTCAGCTGGTTCTTCCGGTGAGTACGTCATACCTCTTGAAACAAATCCGACTTACTTCGGCGGCGCTGGCGGTTCGAGCAGCGCGGGCGCCGGAGGTTTCGGTGGGGGCGGGGGCGCCGGCGCAGGCGACTTGGGCGGCGGCGGCGGAGGAGGAGGCTACGGCGGCACCGGCGGTGGTGGAGGCGGCGGCGGGGCGACCGGGGGTGGAGGCGGCGGCGGCGCGTCGTATCTCGTTGACGGTTTGGGACCCCCACTGGAGTTCACGAATATTACGAAAGTAAACGACGCCAACAGTGGCGATGGCTTCGTTACAGTTCAACTGCTTAGCGCCGCTCCGGGCTGTTATTGCAACGGAACTCTAATCCTGACGGCGCGCGGCGAAACCGCGGTCGAGGCTTTGCGCGTTGGCGACTTCGCCGTCACCGTGTCCGGCGCGTTACGCCCAATTCGTTGGATCGGTAGTCGCCGCATCGACATTTCGCGCCATCCCGACCCCGCCACCGTGTGGCCAGTGCGCGTCTCTGCTGGCGCATTCGGCGTGGATCGGCCGCGCCGCGATCTCTATTTGTCGCCCGGCCACAATATTGCGTCCGAGGGCGCGTTAATGCCGATTTCCTGTTTGATCAACGGACGCTCGGTCGCGCGGATCGAACAAAACACGATTGAATATTGGCACGTCGAGCTCGATGCGCACGACATTGTGCTCGCCGAGGGGCTACCGGCGGAATCCTACCTCGACTGCGGCAATCGCGCCGCTTTCGTCAACGGCGGCGCTTTCATAGATGCGCATCCCGATTTTAAGGCGAGGTATTGGGCCGAAACCTGTCTACCGCTGGTCAAAGAGGGGCCGGAGGTCGTCCAAACCAAGGCGCGTCTCATCGCACGTCTCGCCTACCACGGTTGCGACGTTTGCCAAGAAGCCGACGCCCATCTCGTCGTTGACGGGCTACGGGTCGAGCCTATTCGCTTCTCTAACGCCCGCCTCGCCTTCGTGCTGCCTGCGAGCGCTCAAGACATAACGCTGCGCTCGAACGTCTTCATACCCGCGCATACGGTTGCCGAGTGTGCAGATTCCCGCGAACTGGGGCTCTGCGTAAGGCGTTTGCAGGTCGACGGCATGGCCCTCCGGCTCGATGACGAAGTCTGCATGCCAGGCTGGCATGCGGCCGAACTCGCGGACGGTCGTGTTTCTTATCGCTGGACGAAAGGCGTAACGCCACTTGCGTCCGGCGCGCGGATCGTCATCGTGGATTTGGCCGGCGCCGGACATTACTGGCGCGACGCGGGCGAGGACGTGTTGGCGAGATTTGCTTGAGGCGCGAGCGCTACTCGCTCCCAACCACGCCGGAACCTCCCTTCACATCTGGATATTCGGCCCCGGGTCCTGACCGGGATCGCCGCCGGCGGCTGCGATGCTCAAGCGGCTCATGTAATGCGCCCAACCGCGGGCGTGGCTGTCGCAGAGCTTCTCGGTGGGAAGCCCGCTGTGCGTGATGCGCATCAGCGTGCCGCCGTCCTTGTCGATGAGGTCGAACTCTATCAGGCTCGAACCCGGCGGAACCTCCGCGTCGCCTTCCCAACCAAAACTGTACGCCAAGCGATGCACAGGCACGACCTCGCGGAACGCGCCGCGCGCCGAGCCGCGGCGGCCGGGTCCAACGCCGTGCAGCAGGTACATCCCGCCGGCGCGGGGCTCGGTCTTGGCTTCGGAGCCCATCCAGGCGACGATCTTTTCGGGGTCGGTCAGATAGGCGAAGACAACGGAGGGCGGCGCGGCGACATAGGTCTCGCGACGAACCTGCAGGGACTCGTTCATTCACCCCTCCTTCGAGCGCACGCTTGCGAAGATAAGGGGGCCGCCGCGGGCCGCGTCAACGTCAGGGAGCGATTTTGTGCAGTTTACCGCGACGCTATCCTGGCTGATCGACGAAGCCGCAGCGGTCGACGGCGCGGATCGTTTCTTGAGAGAACTCGGCGTTCGCTTGAAATCCCAGGGCCTGCCGATCGCCGGCGGCGCCCTCTCGCTTGAAGTCGCCCATCCGCTGATCGCCCGGCGCGCGTGGCTATGGCGGGCCGATCGCGATGAAACCAGCGAAGCTTTGGGGTTTGCGCCGGCGGGCCTTATCTCGCCGCAGGGTTCGCCGAATGAAGCCGAGCGGCGTTGGCTTGCTGATCTCGCGCCTGGCGAGCCGTATGAGGCTGTGGTCGGGGCTGCGGCTGGCGGACCCTGGCTTGCTTGGGTCGTGCTCCGGCGACTTTGGCCCCGAGGCGGCGGACGAACTGCGGCTTGTCGCGCGGTTCGCCGCCGCGCCGCTGGCCGCCATTTCCGCGCGCGCAACTTTGCAGGCGTCGCTAGAGGCCTATCTCGGGAGACGTAGCGCAGCGCAGGCGCTGGCGACGCCGTTGCGGCGGGTGATCGGCGAGACCATCGAGGCGGCGTTGGTTTTCGCCGATTTGCGCGGCTTCACGGCGCTGTCGGAAAGCCAGCCGCCGGAGCTGGTGATCGCGGCGCTCGACGCTTGGTTCGACCGCATCGCCGGCGCGATCCACGCGTTCGGCGGCGAGGTGCTGAAGCTGATCGGCGACGGCGTGCTGGCGATCTTTCCCGTCTCTGATGGTCGCCAGCGCGAGGCGTGCGAAGCGGCGCTGAAGGCGATCGAGGCCACCCGCGCCGGGATGGCGCGGCTCAACCAGGAGCGGGAGGGGCAGGGCCTGCCGCCGCTCGCCTTTGGCGCCGCGCTGCATCTCGGCGAAATGCTCTGGGGCAATATCGGCGCCGCCAACCGGCTCGACTTCACCGCCATCGGCCGCGCGGTCAATCTGGTGAGCCGGCTTGAGGGCCTCTGCAAGCCGTTGAAGCAGACGGCGCTGGCCTCGGGCGCGTTCGCGGCCGAAGTTGGCGCGCCGCTCATCCCGCTTGGGGAGCACGCTTTGCGCGGGATCGCGGCGCCCTGTGCGGTGTTCGCAGTGCCTGAGGGGTGAGCCCCCGGGACCGCGCGCTCTTGCGGCCCCAACCCAAAGAGCGGGCGGGACGCCCGCGGTCCCAGGATCAGCCGCGCCGCCCGATGAACGCGCGGTTGTCCATCGACAGCACCTCTTGTCCCGCCTGATTGATTCCGATGGTGCGCATGAACACCAGGCCCCACTCCGGCCGCTTCGTCTCTCGCTTGTCCGTCACGTGCGAAGAAAACGTGACGACATCCCCCGGCCGCACGGGCGTGGCCCAGCGCAAGTTCTCCACGCCCGGCGAAACTCCGAGCGGCGGCAGCGCCTCGCCTCGGGCCGTCCGCTCCGCCAGACTCTTCGTGCGATGATCGACGATCGCCCGCATCGCCGCCGACGCGGTATGCCAACCCGACGCGCAGAGGCCGCCAAACATCGAATTCTTCGCCGCCTCCTCGTCGACGTGGAACCGCTGCGGATCGTAGCGGCGGGCGAAGGCGATGATCGCCTCTTTGGTGAACGTATGCGCGCCGAGCTCCCGTGCCTCGCCGACAACGACGTCCTCGAAAAACCCCATCATGCCGAGGTCTCCGGACGAAGGCGGACAAAGCCCGCGCTCTTCAGCGTCATCGCCGCCTCGCCGTGCTGGTTGATGACTTCGTAGAGAAACTCGACGATCCCGATGCCCGGCCGCGAACGCGAGGGGCGGGAGGCGAGCGTCGTGCGGCGGACGCTGAGCCGGTCGCCGGGGCGCACAGGTTTCAACCAGCGCATCTCCTCAATGCCCGGCGCTCCCTCGCTCGCCGTGCGCAAGAGATAGGCGTCGCACATCATGCGCATCGTCAGGCTGCCGGTGTGCCAGCCCGAGGCGATGAGCTCGCCGATCTGCGAGGCTTTAGCGGCCTCCGCGTCGACATGGAACGGCTGCGGGTCCCACTGGCTGGCGAACTCGACGATGTCTTCCGCCGTGATCAGCGTATCGCCGAAGGCAAACACCTCACCGACGGGGAAATCCTCAAAATACAGCAGGTCCAAGATCGCCTCGCTCGCGCTGCGGTCAGTCACGCGCAGCTTTGCCGAAGCGCCGCGGCGACGCAAGTTTGCCGCCACAACCAACCGCCCGCGGAGCGTCGGCGTCCACGCCGACGTCGTGGGGCGCTCGTCGGCGTGGACGCCGACGCTCCGACCTGCGCGGCCTCGACGGGTGCGGCGCTCAGCCCCGCGCTTGCTGCCTTCACTGGCTCACTCAGGAAGCGTCCGGTCGGGGTCCTCCTGGTTGGCTCCTCTTCGACGCCAACAGGCTGTGCGCCTTCCGCCAGAGATCGTAATCCAGGGATCGCCTTGTTCACGTTGTCGGCGTAACGCGCTGTCGCCCCGTCGACGAACGCCTTGTCTTTCGATTTCGGCTTGGCGACCCGCATCTCCAGGTGGGTCGTGCCTTCAGGCCCGTCGAGCAACGCGCGCGTCATGACGATCTTCGGCGCGCCGGGGACGGGCAGCGTGATGGCGATCGTGAAGTAATCGTACGGGCGCCAGTCCAGCGTCTCCTCAATGATCACGTTCTTGCCGTGCATGCAGTGAACCTGCGTCCCAACTCCCCGCCGTCCTTTGCCTGAACTCCTCGATGAGGTCGTCGGCGTCCCACCATTTGAGTTTTTGCGCCGCCACGGTGAGATACTCCCACACTGTCTGACGCGGCGCGGCGATATCGAACTCCAGAACCACGCTGGCGTCGTCGCGCGTCACCTCCATCCGGGCTTGCTCGTCTTGCCGCCTCCATGCCGCCTTCGAGATCGCGCGCCCACAGCTTCACCTCGCCGATGACGTCGATGTTTTCCTGATGCGCGACGAGCCCCTGCGCCGCCGGATCGACGCCCATCGCGCTCAGCGCCGCGTCGCTGTAGAGCGCATAGGCGCGCCCGCCCAACTTCTCGCTGATCGTGTTCTTGAGCAGCCGATGAACGAGAATGACGTCCCGGCCGGCAAGCTCTTCGCGTCCGCCCATCTTCTGCTTCACCATCTCGCCGTAGTGGACGACGAACTTGAAATCGAGATTGCCCATCGCCGCGCAGGCCTGGCACTCGCAGGTCGAGGCCTGCTTCACGTCGCGCAGCCTGCGGCGGAATTTGAAGTAGGCGCCCTCGATCGCGTCCTGCAGCAGCGAGCCGTCGACCTTCTCGGCCAGCGCGTAGACGAAGGCGGCGTCGCCCTCGAACTTCGCAAGGCGGAACGGCGGCCGGAGCCCCTTCACCACCGTGTCCATGAAATCGGCGATGATGTCCTGCGCATGGTCGAGTTCGACCGCCGCGAGGAAGTTGGTATAGCCGGAGATGTCGGCAATCGCGAAAAACGCGGCTTCAGCTTTCGCAAGCATGCGGCCTCCCGTGCGAGCGGCGCCCGCGTCGTTCAGTCTGGCATATCACGCCGCCTGCGGTCGAGTGAGGGAGGCGCGCGGGCCCCGTGTGGATACTGTTCACTTGGGGGTTGTAAAAACTCGAGGACAGAGGGAGGTTGCGGCCGTGATTTAGGGGCGATCGTCGGGCGGCTGAGATCGGGGGGCGGCGGCCGCTCCGAATAGACAGCGTTTTAGCGCTGGCTTTTTTTCAACCCACGCGGCAGTTCCAACCCGCTTCGCTGCATCAGAGGAATGGATCGAAATGTCTTTCACGCCCCCTTCGCAGCGTTATCCTCTAGCGGTTCGCGACAGCAGCTTGTCGACCGCTTTCGGGCTGTTGGTTCGGACCCTGCCTTACGCGTTGGCGCGCTTCGGGGTTCTTCTGGTCGCGTCCATCGCCTGCATCCTCTGGATCGTCGTGACGTTCGGCGGCGCCAGCTTTCTCGGAACGCACATTGCGAGCGCGTTTGGCATTGTCTGGTTTATTGGGTGCATCGCGCTCGCCGGTTGGTTTTGGACGGCGCTGTTCCGATACCTGATGCATCTGATCGAGTGCGGGCACGTCGCCGTGCTGACCGAACTCATCGTGCACGGCAGCGTTGGCAACGGGACTGAAGTCGATGTTTGCCTATGGCCGGCGCATCGTCACCGAGCGCTTCGGGGAAGTCAGCGCGCTGTTCGCGATGAACCTGACCGTTCGCGGCATCTTGAACGCGTTCCATCGCACCTTGGATTGGGTGGAAGAGCTGCTGCCCATTCCCGGGTTGGATTCGCTCACCAAACTCTTGAACGCAATCCTGCGCGCCGCCACGCGCTACATGGACAAGACGATCTTCTCCTACAATCTCGCCTGCAACGCGAAATCGCCGTGGGAGAATTCGCGCGACGGCATCGTCTATTACTGCCAGAACGCCAAACCGATCCTGAAGACGTCGGTTTGGATCGTGGCGCTTGAACTCGTCTTGACGGTCGTGATGTGGCTCATCCTGCTGATCCCCGCGGCGGCGATCACCGTGCTGTTGCCGCAATCGGTGAGAGAGGCGGGCGGTGTGGTCACCGTGTTCATCGCCATTCTATTCGCCTTCGCGGCCCGATCCGCGTTCGTGAAGCCGCTGTTCCTGATCATGATCATGACGCGGTTTCACGCTCTGATCGAAGGCCAACCGATCAACACCGAGTGGGTTGGATATCTCGATCAGCTCAACATCGGCTTTCGCGACTTGGCGAACAAGGCGCAAAGCTTCGCGGGCGTCCGCCCCTCCCGGCCTCAGCCGCCCGCGCCGGCCGGCGCCGCGCCGCCGGTTTGAGGGGAGTCCTCAGCCGGAGGGTCGGCGTCCACGCCGACCTTTTGCCGCTGTGGGTTGATGCCGTCGGCTGGCAGATCGCGATCCCTGCATCCGAGGCCTTAAGGCATTTGTCCAAACGTGAAGGAAATGCCGCCGAGGATTTGCAGGCCCGGCCCGGTGACGCCGCCTTTCGCAAAATCGAGGCCCCATACGAGTTGGCCGTTTAGAAACAAATTCATGTGTCCGTCGTCGTCCAACTGGTAGTTCATCTGATCGGCGGCGCCTATGCCCCAGGTGGCCGGCTGACCCTGATTGCGCGACAACATCAGAACAAGCGACGGGTTGAGAAAGTCGATGCCGTGAAACTTCCTGTTGGCGGCTAGACCGACCTGCCCAAACCCCTGTCCCGTCCAATCTCCGCTCTCGCCGTCGGCGTTGAGCGCGAACTGCCCGCCAATGGCGGCCGTGAGATCCGCAGAGCCCGGATGTCGCATGATCAGATTGTACTGTGCGGTCACGACGAGCGGCGAATAGACAAAGGGTCGGAAAGACAGCTGCTGTCCCGCCAACAATTGGAACTGCGAATAGAATTTGAAGTCCCACGGCATTACGGGCGGGGCAGGAGGCGGCGTCGGATTCAACGGATCCTCGGCGTCGTCCATCTGCTTCACGCCGGGCCGCGCCGGTTTTGAACCCGCGACCGTCCCAGGATTGATCACGGCTTGGGTGGTATGCGTGCCGACCGGCGTCAGCGCGGCGAAGGTGAGGGGGCCGACGATTCCGTCCGGATTCAGTTTGGCGTAGGTCTGGAACGCCCTGACTCGTTTCCTGGTCTCCGGACCGAAATCTCCATCTTCGCTGATGCGCTGATCGTGCGGGCCGCGCTGCAGATTGAGGATGATCTGCAGCTGCCGCACGTCCGTTCCTGTGAGGCCTTGATAGAGATTGCGCGACATGGGGGTCTCCAAGGCGCCGAGGTTCGCTCCTCTCATCGCAGCGGGCGGCCGGCTGGATGAGCGCATGGTGCGTAACTCTTTACGGTCTGGCGCTGACCTGCATGAGTCGTTCAAACCAAAGGCTGGGCCGGCCTGCGTCGCTCGACATGGCGGCTTCAAGCCTTTCCGGACGTAGACGATGGTGCGAAAACACGAGAAGTGTTTAAGCGTTCGGCGAGGCAAAGAGGGTCACCGTCGTGAATTTCGCTGCGCTTCCTTTTGATACCGACGCGATGCTCGCGGGCCTGCGCCCGTGGGTGGAATGCGAGAGTCCGACCTGGGACGCGGCGGCCGTCGACCGCATGCTCGATCTTGCGGCGCGCGACCTGGCGATCGCCGGCGCGACGATCGAGCGCATCGTGGGCCGCGCCGGCTTTGGCGGATGCGTGCGCGCGCGTTTCCCCCATCCGCGCGGCGACGCGCCCGGTGTGCTGATTGCCGGGCATATGGATACGGTTCACCCGGTCGGGACCCTGCGGACGCTTGGTTGGCGCCGCGATGCGGGCAAATGCTACGGCCCTGGCGTCTTTGATATGAAGGGCGGCAATTATATCTCGCTCGAGGCTATGCGACAGCTTCGCCGCGCGGCCATCGCTACGCCGTTGCCGGTGACCATCCTGCTGACCAGCGACGAAGAGGTTGGCACGCCCAGCACGCGCGATATCATCGAGGCCGAAGCCGCTCGAAACAAATATGTGCTCGTGCCGGAGCCGGCGCTGGGAAATGTCGGCGTCGTCACCGGCCGCTATGCCATCGCCCGCTTCAATCTGGAAACGATCGGCAAGCCGAGTCATGCCGGCGCCAGATTGGCGGCGGGCCGTTCGGCGATCCGTGAGATGGCGCGGCAGATTCTCGTCATCGACGGGATGACCGGAGAGGATTGCACGTTCAGCGTCGGCATCGTTCACGGCGGCCAATGGGTGAACTGCGTTTCCTCGAACTGCCGTGGCGAAGTTTTGAGCATGGCCAAGCGCCAAGCTGATCTCGACAACGGGGTGGAGCGAATGCTCGCCCTTTCGGGAACCCATGACGATGTCACCTTCACGGTGACCCGCGGTGTAACGCGCCCGGTCTGGGAGCCCAACGCCGCGACGCTTGCATTGTATGAAAGAGCCCGCGCCATCGCGCGGGAGATCGGCTTCGACATCACCCATGGCAGCGCGGGCGGTGGCTCCGACGGGAATTTCACCGGCGCGATGGGCATCGCGACCCTGGACGGGCTCGGGCTTCGCGGGGGCGGCGCGCATACGCTCGACGAGCATATCGAGATCGACAGCCTGATTGAGCGCGCGCAGCTGATGGCGGGCTTGCTGGCGACGCTTGATTGACGCGAAAGGACAACACTTATGCCGACCATCCCCCGCATCGAAGAATTCGCCGACGAACTGACCGCCATCCGCCGAGACTTCCACGCCCATCCCGAGATCGGCTTCGAGGAACTCCGCACCTCCGGCATCGTCGCGGATAAGCTGACCCAATGGGGCATAGAGGTGCATCGCGGGGTCGGCGGCACCGGCGTCGTCGGTCTATTGAAGGGCCGCGGCGAGGGCGCCCGCCGCATCGGCCTCAGAGCCGACATGGACGCGCTGCCGATGGAGGAGAAGACCAATCTGCCGTGGCGATCGACGATCCCCAACCGCTTCCACGGCTGCGGCCACGACGGGCACACCACCATCCTGCTCGGCGCGGCGCGTTATCTCGCCGAAACGCGCGACTTCGACGGCACGGCAGTGTTCATCTTCCAACCCGCCGAGGAAGGGCTCGGCGGCGCCCGCGCGATGATTGCTGACGGGTTGTTCGAGCGCTTTCCCTGTGACGAAATCTACGGGCTTCACAATGCGCCGGACCTCGGCCCTGAGCGGGTTGTTTCATTTGCTGGACCGTGCATGGCCGGAGCCGACTTCTTCGACATCACCGTCCGCGGCTACGGCAGTCACGGAGCGATGCCGCATTATGGGAAGGATCCGGTCGTCGTCGCGCTTGCGCTCGGCCAGGCCTTGCAGACGATCGTCAGCCGCAACATCAATCCGCATGACGCGGCCGTGCTGTCGATCACGCAAATTCATTCCGGCTCGGCCTACAATGTCATTTCCGACGAGGCGAAGCTTGCAGGCACGATTCGCGGCTTTTCCGACGAGAACCGCACCTTGATGCGCAAGCGCATGCGCGCGATTTGCGCCGGGCTGGCGTCGAGCTTCGAGGTCGAAATCGACGTTGATATTCGCGACATCTTTTCCGTTCTCGTGAACTCCGCCGAGCACGCGGCGATCGTCGCCGACGTGGCCCGCGATGTCGTCGGCCCGCAAAAGGTGTCGACGACGCCGGATCCCAAAACAGGCAGCGAGGATTTCGCGGATATGCTGCACGCCGTCCCCGGCGCCTACTTCTGGCTCGGCCACCGCGGCTCGGCGCCGGTGCACAATCCAGGGTTCACATTCGACGACGCTATCCTGCCGGTCGGCGCCAGCCTGTTCGCGCGGATCGTCGAAACGCGCATGCCGGCGGGGTGACGTCATGCAGTCTGAAAACAACCAGGCGCAATTGTAGCCGCGGTCGTTGACCGCGGTGGCGGTGTGATCGAGCCCTCCCCGGGGGTAACGGCGATCTCACGCCAACCGAGGTCAACGACCTCGGCTACATCCGGCGCGTGCCCGGGAATTTGCACATCCCACTTGCCCTGTTGCAACGCCGTTCCCTTTACGGCGCCGCAGCATGCAAAATAAGACCGTCCGTCAAATCATTTTACGCGCACGGCGCCGCGGCTAGTCTAGCATGCCAGCACGGTAGCCGCCTCGGAAGAACAGGGACGCGCCGGAGGGATCGCTGAAGGAGGAAAAGCGAAATGAGGAAACGGGGTCTTGGGCTTGCCGCGCTGGCGGGCATTCTATTGTCAGGAACGGCGCTCGCCGCCGAGAAAATCAAGGTGGGCGTCACCGCTACGCTTGAGGGCACCTACACCATTCTCGGCGTCGACGGCATCGCCGGCTTCAACGCAGCGGTGAAGAAATACGGCAAGGCCGCGGGCGGCGCCGACCTCGAATTCGTCATCGCCTCGACCGACGCCACGCCGGATTCGGCGGTGCGCGCGGTCAAGAAGCTGATCGAGCAAGATAAAGTGCAGATTCTGCTTTCGCCGCTCTCTGGCGACGAGGGCATCGCGGTGAAAAACTTCTCCATCACCCACCCCGAGCTGACCTTCATCAACGCGGCCTCCGGCGCGCAGCAGACCACCTTCCCCGACGCCTCGCCGAACTTCTTCCGCTTCAACATGGACGGCGCGCAATGGTCGGCCGGGCTCGGTGACTACGCGTTCAACACCAAGAAGTATAAGAAGGTCGCGATCGTCGGCGAGGACTACTCGTTCTCGCACACCCAAGCCGAGGGGTTCATCCTCGAATTCTGCGCGCTCGGCGGTCAAATCCCGACCCGTCAGTGGGTGCCGCTCGGCACCAAGGACTTCGCCTCAACCATCTCGGCGTTGCCCGACGACGTCGACGCAGTCTATCTCGGTCTTGGCGGCGCGGACGCGGTGAACTTCCTCAACCAGTATTCGCAAGCCGGTGGCAAGGGCCATCTGATAGGCGGGTCGATCATGGTCGACCAGACTGTGCTTTCGGCTAAGGGCGACGCCAAGAATGCGATGATCGGCACCATCGCCTCCAGCGGCATGGCCGATACCTGGGATGATCCGGGTTGGAAGGCGTTCGTCAAGCTCTATCAGGAGGCGACGCCGGCGGATAAACGGCTGCCGAGCCCCGGCCTGCTGGCGACCAACTACTATGACGCCACGATGGCGTTATACGAGGGGCTCAACAAGGTGAAAGGCGATCTCAGCAACAATCAGGCGGCTTTCAAAGACGCTCTGTCGCACCTGACGATCGACGCGCCGAACGGCAAGATCAGCCTCGACGACAACCGTCAGGCGATCGGAACCAACTTCGTGACCGAAGTGGCGGAGGACGGGAAGGGCGGCTTGGTCAGCAAGGTCGTCAAGATCGTTTCCGACGTCCACCAGACGCTCGGATATCCGAAGGACGTCTTCACCAAGATCGGGCCGCCGTCCCGCGACAACCCGCAGTGTAAGAAATATTGATAGTCGCCGCGGCCGGCGCGCCTGCGCGCCGGCCGTTTACCGTAGGTCTTCCTCGACTCGCGCCCGGCGCGAGAACGGGCTTGCTTTCTCCCCTGGGATGTTGAACTCTAACAGAAAGGTCACTGAGATCCCGCGGGAGGTTGGAAATGAGCCGGGCGCTCGCCGCCTTTCACGGTCGTTTTGGGCGCGCGACGGTTTATCGACTGAACCGACCGTTCAATACGCACGCCCATCGCGAAGGCCATTTGATCTTCCAGGTCGGCGGCGCGCCGGCGCGAATTCGGGTGGGCGAGGCGACCGAGCGGCTCGACGAGGCGGTGGTGATCGCCGTGAACCCTTGGGAGCCTCACAATTTCCTTCCGGTCGACGTCGACGATGGGGCGTTTTTCTTTGTCCTCTATGTGAACGCGGAGTGGTTCGCGCCGTCTGGCGGCGCGGGGCGCCGGTTGTCGTTCGGCCGCACGCGCATTCTCCGTACGCCGCCGATCGCGAGGCATGTCGATCGAGCGGCGGCGCTGGTCTGCGGGGAGCCGTCGCCGGCGCGGCTCGACGTGGAGTTGCGCGAGTTGATCGCGGCCTGCCACGAGGAAAGTTGGAGCGAGGCAGGCGCGATACGCGTCGAGACCCAATTGATCGATTTTCGCGTCCGCAAGTCAATCAAGCTGATTTCCGAGGCCGGCGGCGCCGATATGGCGCTGGACGAGATCGCCAGGCAATCCGGGCTGTCGCGTCCACACTTTTACAAGCTGTTTCGCGAGCAGACAGGCGTTACGCCGAACCTTTACCTCAACACGCTGCTAATGGAGAAGGCGCTCGACTGCGTGGTGACGAGCGAGTCGCCGATGGCGGATATCGCGTGCGAGCTTGGCTTTTCCTGTCAGAGCGCATTCACGAGGTTCTTCGCAGGGAACGTCGGCATGGCGCCGACCGAGTACCGCCGCGCCGCCAAGGTTTTGCGCGTCTGAGCGGCGCCGGGAGGGGCCCATATCCGGCCGCTGCATCGCCTAGCACGACAGCCGGGGCCCCCTCTCCCCGCGTGTCTCACGACGCAGCGCGCCGCATCAAGGAGATAGCGGGGAGAGGGTTGGGTGAGGGGCGAGCCGCTCGGACGTGCGCTTCCCACGCGCGCCGGATCGACCCAACCGAAATGGATTGCACGAAAAGACGCGAGCATTTGCCTCAGTCGCAACCGTGCGTCCAAGGGGCTCGCCCCTCACCCCAACCCTCTCCCCGCTGTTGGGCTGTTGCGGCGCGCTACGTCGTGGGACGCGCGGGGAGAGGGGGCCGCAACCGACGTGTTCTACAGGGCGGCGCTCGCCGAAGCTTAGGTCCAAGATGACCAAGTTCATCGAAAGGAACCCGCTGTGGGCGCTGATCCTGCTGGTCGTGCTCGCCTTCGCGCTGTGGTTGGTCTTCGCGCCCTGGCCGCAAGGCTTTGAGGACGTCTTCGGCAAGAAGAAACTGTTCCTCAACGCTGTTCTGAACGGGATCACGCTAGGCGGCCTGTATTTCCTGGTCGCGAGCGGCTTCACGCTGATCTTCGGCCTGATGCGCAACGTCAACCTCGCGCACGGCTCGATCTATCTGCTCGGCGGCTATTTCGGCTATTTGACCAGCGACGCCACCGGCTCCTGGCTGCTGGCCTTCGTCGTCGCCTTCATCGTCGCCGCCGTGCTGGGCGTCGCGCTCCAAGTCTTCGTGTTCCGCCGCATGGAGGGGCAGGACCTTCGCCAGACCTTGGTGACGATCGGCATATCGATCGTTCTCGCCGATCTGATGCTCTGGTGGTTCGGCGGCAATTCCTATCAGATCCAGACGCCCGGCCTGGCTGCGCGGACCGATCGAGCTCCCGCTGGTCACCGCCGTCCGATCCTCCGGCGAGGCGGTCTATCTGACCTATCCGATCGTTCGCCTGGTCATCTTCCTGGCCTCCGTCGTCATCGCCTTCCTGATGTGGCTGGCGCTCAACCGCACCCGCATCGGCATGATCGTGCGCGCCGGGGTGGATGATCGCGACATGCTCGCCGCGATGGGCGTGCCGATCCAGCTGGTGTTCGTCGTCGTGTTCGCTTTCGGCGCCGGTCTTGCCGGAATGGCCGGCGTCGTCGGCGGCACCTTCCAATCGATCTCGCCCGGCGAGGACACACGCTTCCTGCTCGCCTCGCTGATCGTGGTGATCGTCGGCGGCATGGGCTCGATCACCGGCGCGGCGCTCGGCGCCGTCATCATCGGGCTCGCCGAGCAGATCGGGCTCGCTTACTTCCCGACCTACGCGATCGTTCTGACCTTCCTCATCATGGTGCTCGTGCTGGCCTTGCGCCCGCAGGGCCTGCTGGCGGCCCGATAGCCATGGCGCTCGTCGAACGCCCCCCGCGCACCGCGACCGCCGCCCCGGCATGGACGCCCAGCGTCAATCCCGCCCTCGCGCTCGTCGCGATCATCCTGGTGTTTCTGCCCGCCATCGCCAGCGACTTCGTGTTGGTCCAGATCTTTGCCTGGTCCTACATGCTCGGCATCATCGCGCTCAGCCTGATGTTCCTGGCCGGCTACGGCGGCATGGTGAGCCTGGCCCAAGTCACGCTCGCCGGGCTCGCCGGCTACATGATGGCGATCTTTGGCGTTAACGGACAACCCGGCGGCCTTGGTTGGCCATGGGGAATCGCAACGCTGGTCGCGATCGTCATAACGATGGTGTTCGGCGCGATCGTCGGCGCGCTCGCGGTGCGCACCGAAGGCATCTACATGATCATGATCACGCTCGCGATCGCCGCGGCGTTCTTCTATTTCACCAACGAAAACTACGCGATCTTCAACGGCCACACCGGCATCAACGCGATCCCGACGCCACACGTTTTCGGCGTCGATTGGCACGCGCCGGTGCCCTTCTATTTCCTGACCCTGGTGGTCGCCGGCCTGTGCTGGGCGGCGGTGTCCTATATTTCGCGCACCCCGTTCGGCCTCGCGCTGCAGGGTCTGCGCGACAACCCGCGCCGGATGGCGGCGCTCGGCTTCAACGTCAACGCCCATCGCATCGCGGCCTATGTGTTTGCGTCGTTTCTGGCATCGCTCGGCGGCGTGCTGCTGGTCTGGAGTTACGGCGAGATCGCGCCGGGAACCATCAGCGTCTCCGCCGCGATCGACATCCTGGTGATTGCCGTGGTCGGCGGCCTCGGCAATCCGATCGGCCCGTTCATCGGCGCGCTGATCTATGCGGTGTTGAAAACCTTCGCGCTCGATTTCCTGGTCGCGGTCGGGCTCGACGGCAACCGCTACCGTCTGTTGATTGGCCTCGGGTTCCTGGTCATCGTGTTCTGGTCGCCGGACGGCGTGATCGGCCTTTGGCAGCGCTGGCGCCGGCGGGGCGAGACGTCGCAGCGCCCCCAGGGAGGGCGGCGGCCATGGATAGCGTCGCCCAGAGTCTCTCCTCCGTCGGCGCCGGCGCGGCTTTGGAGCTTCGCGGCGTGACCCGGCTGTTCGGCGCGCTCGCCGCGCTGACCGACATCACGATGACCGTGCTGCCCGGCGAGCGCCGCGCGGTGCTCGGCTCCAACGGCGCCGGCAAGACGACGCTGTTCAATTGCATCACCGGCGACTTCCCGCCGAGCTCCGGCACGATCCGTTTCTTCGGCGAGGACGTCACCCACTTCCCGCCCTACGAACGCATCCGCCGCGGCTTGCGCCGCACCTATCAAATCTCCTCGCTGTTTCCCGGCCTCACCGTCCACGACAATGTCTATCTCGCCTGCCGCGGCGTCTCGCGCGGGCGTTTCTCGTTCCTTCGCCCGCATGGCCGCGACGCCCTCATGCAGGCGGCCGAGCAGCTCGTGCAAGCGGTGCATCTGACCCCGGTCAAAGACCGCAAAGTCGCCGAACTCGCCTACGGTCAACAACGTCAGTTGGAGATCGCGCTGGCGCTCGCGGGCGCGCCGCGCTTCATCCTGTTCGACGAACCCGCGGCGGGGCTCTCGCCGACCGAACGCCAGGAACTGGTCACGATTCTGACCTCGCTGCCGCAGCATATCGGCTATATCGTCATCGAGCATGACATGGACGTCGCCCTGCGCGTCGTCGAGAGCGTGACGATGATGCACAACGGCCGCATCTTCAAACAGGGCAAGCCGAGCGAAATCGAGTCCGACCCCGAGGTTCAGGAACTCTACCTCGGAGCCGGTCATGGTTGACGGGCGCTCCGGTCCTCCGATCCTCGAGGTGCGTGGCCTCGACGTCTACTATGGCCGTTCGCACGCCTTGCAGGGCGTCGAATTGACTTTGCCATCGGGGGTGCTGTCGGTCGTCGGCCGCAACGGCATGGGCAAGACGACGCTCTGCAAGACGATCATGGGCCTGGTCTCCGCCAGCGGCGGCTCGGTGCGGCTGGCCGGCGAAGACATCACCAACCTGGCGCCGGCGCGCATCGCCCGCCTTGGCGTCGGCTATGTTCCGCAGGGGCGCAGGCTGTGGCGCTCACTCACCGTCGACGAGCATCTGAGAATGACGGCGGGGTTGCGGCGCGGCGCCTGGACGATCGAGCGCATCTACCAAACCTTTCCCCGGCTCGCCGAGCGCCGCGGCAACGGCGGCGGCCAGCTCTCGGGCGGCGAACAGCAGATGCTGGCGATTTCGCGCGCGTTGCTGACCAACCCGAAACTGCTGGTGATGGACGAGCCGACCGAGGGCCTCGCTCCGGTCATCGTCTCGCAGGTTGAGGAAATGCTGGTGCGCCTCGGCGAGGAGGGCGACATCTCGGTGCTGGTCATCGAGCAGAACATCGGCGTCGCCACGGCGGTGGCGTCTGAAGTCGCCATCATGGTCAACGGCCGCGTCAACCGCATCGTCGACAGCGCGCGGCTCGCCGCCGACCGCGAGTTGCAGCAGCGTCTGCTCGGCGTCGGTCGCCATTCCGACGCGCCGGTTGAAGCTGAAGGGCCGCAGCCAACGGCCGCTGTCGCCGCGCCGCCTCCGCCCTCGCAAGGGCCGACGCGCGTCTATGTCTCGAACCCGACTCTCCCTACGCGATGGTCGCAGCCCGCGCCGATCGCGCGCATCGAGGCCGCCGCGCGCATGCTCTCGGTTGGGGTTACGCGGATCGAAGAAGCGCGCACGCGACCGTCCGCCACGGCTCGGCCTTCTGGGCCGCCGGCCGTGCTCGTCGTTGGCACGCTCGACACCAAGGGCGAGGAGCTACGCTTCCTCAGGGATATCATCGCCGCCGGCGGCTTGCGCCCGCGGCTGGTTGATGTCTCGACATCAGGCAAGGCGTTGAGCGCTGATGTCTCGGCGCAGGAGATCGCGCTCAATCATCCCCGCGGCGGCGCCGCCGTATTTGGTCCCGACCGCGGCGCCTCGGTGACGGCGATGGCGGAGGCTTTCGTCCGCTGGCTCGATCGGCAGGGCGATGTGCTCGGCGTGATCTCCGCCGGCGGCTCCGGCGGCGCCTCGCTGGTGGCGCCGGGGATGCGCAGCCTGCCGATCGGCGTGCCGAAAGTGCTGATCTCCTCGATCGCCTCCGGCGACGTCGGCCCCTATGTCGGCCCCTCCGACATCACCATGATGTACTCGGTCACCGACGTATCCGGCCTCAATTCGATCTCGCGGCAGGTGCTCGCCAATGGCGCGAACGCGCTGATCGGCATGGCGAAGGGCGCGGTTGGAGACCGCGGCGAAATCGAAGGCCGCGAAGTCCGGCCTGCCGGCGGTCGGCTTGACGATGTTCGGCGTCACGACGCCCGCCGTCCAGCGCATCAGCGCGGCGCTGCGCGACGATTTCGAATGCCTGGTGTTTCACGCCACCGGCGTCGGCGGCCGCTCGATGGAGAAGCTGGTTGATTCGGGTCTGATGGCGGGCGTGATCGATCTGACAACCACCGAAGTCGCCGACATGCTGATGGGCGGCGTGCTGCCGGCGACGGAAGACCGCTTCGGCGCGATCATCCGCACCCGCATCCCCTATGTCGGCTCGGTCGGCGCGCTCGACATGGTCAATTTCGGCTCGCGCGAGAGCGTGCCCGAGCGCTATCAAAGCCGCAAATTCCAGGTCCACAATCCGCAAGTGACGCTGATGCGCACGACGCCGGACGAAAACACGCGCATCGGCCGCTGGATCGGCGAGCGGCTCAATCAGATGGACGGCCCGGTGCGCTTCCTGTTGCCTGAACTCGGCGTCTCCGCCCTCGATGCGCCCGGCCAGCCGTTCTGGGATCCCGAGGCCGACGCCGCGTTATTTCGCGCGTTGGAGCAAACCATCAGACAAACCAGCAACCGCCAACTCATCCGCGTTCGCCGCAACATCAACGAACCCGAGTTCACCGCCGCGGTGGTCGCGGCGTTTCGTCCCCTATTGGGCCGCGCCGGCGAACGCCGCCGCGCGTCGAGGTAGAAAATGCCCCGCTTTGCACGCACCGATATCCTCGAAAAATTCCGCGCCATGGTCGCGCGGGGCGAGCCCATCGTCGGCGGCGGCGCCGGAACGGGACTTTCCGCCAAATGCGAGGAGCTGGGCGGCGTCGACTTGATCGTCATCTACAATTCCGGTCGCTACCGCATGGCCGGCCGAGGTTCGATGGCCGGCCTGATGCCCTACGGCGACGCCAACGCCATCGTGATGGACATGGGGCGCGAAGTGCTCCCCGTCGTCAAACAAACACCGGTGCTGGCCGGCGTCTGCGGCACCGACCCGTTCCGCGACATGAACGTGTTTCTCGATGAGATAGCCCGCGTCGGCTTCTCGGGCGTGCAGAATTTCCCGACCGTCGGCCTGATGGACGGAATCTATCGCGCGAATCTTGAAGAGACCGGCATGTCCTATTCCCTCGAAGTCGAGATGATCGCACTCGCCAGGAAGAAGGATCTGCTGACGACGCCCTACGTGTTCAACGAGCGCGAGGCCGCTGATATGGCGCGCGCGGGCGCCGACATCATCGTTTGTCATCTGGGCCTGACTACAGGCGGCTCGATCGGCGCCGAGACGGCGCTGACGCTCAACCAATGTCCCGCGCTGATTGACGCATGGTCCGCGGCGGCGCTGGCGGTGAAGCCCGATGCGCTGATCCTCTGCCACGGTGGCCCGATCGCGGAGCCCGAGGACGCCGATTTCATTCTGAAGAACACCCGCCATTGCCACGGCTTCTACGGCGCCTCCTCGATGGAGCGGCTGCCGGTCGAGCGCGCACTGACGGAACAGGTAAAACAATTCAAGGCGATCGGCGCGCGTACCGGCGCCGCGGGGGAGAAGTAACATGTCCGGAGTTCTGATCGGCGAACTGATCCTTTGGTTGATCGTCGCGATCATCGTCATCGCGATCGTCGTCTATCTCGTCAATTGGCTCTATCATCGCTCCTCCAAGGAGGTCTCGTTCGTCCGAACCGGTTTCCTCGGGGAGCGTGTGGTTATCAACGGCGGCGCGTTCGTGCTGCCGTTCATCCACGACTACACGCCGGTCAACATGAACGTGTTGCCGATGCCGATCACGCGCTCCAAACAGGACGCGGTCATCACCCGCGACCGCATGCGCATCGACATCGAAGCCGATTTCTACGTGCGCGTACAGGCGACCAAAGACGCCGTGGCGATCGCCGCCTCAACGCTCGGCCGCCGGACCCTGGAGCCGGGGCAACTGCATACATTATTATCAGGCAAGTTCGTTTCCGCGCTGCGCTCGGTCGCCTCGGAAATGACGATGGAGCAGATGCACGAGCAGCGCGGCGAATATGTCGCGCGCGTCAAGGCCGCGGCCGCCGAAGCGCTCGCGCAAAACGGTCTTGAACTGGAATCAGTGGCGATCACCGATCTCGATCAAACAGATTTGGAGTTCTTCAATCCCTCGAACCGTTTCGACGCCGAAGGTCTGACGCGGTTGATGGAGGACATCGAGGCCAAGCGCAAATTGCGCAACGACATCGAGCAGGACTCGATGATCAAGATCCGCACCCGCAACCTCGAAGCCGAGCGGCAGGCGTTGGAGATCGAGCGCGAAAGCGAGACCGCGCGGCTCGATCAGGAGCGCGACATCGAGGTGCGCCGGGCGCTGCAACGCACGGAAGTGGCGCGCGAGCGGGCGGCGCGCGAGACCGAGGCCGAGCAGGCGGTGATCACATCGCGCGAGGCGATCGAGCGGGCGCGAATCTCCAACGAAAGCGCGATCGCGCAAGCGCGCATCGCTTCCGATCTCGAAACCCGGCACAAGGACATCGAACGCACCCGCGCCGTCGAAGAGCGGGAAATTTTGGCGCGCGAGGATATCGAGAAGGCGCGCATCGCCAACCAACGCGCCATCGACACCGCGCGCATCGCCAGCGAGCGCGAGGTGCGCGGGCAAGAGATCGCCCGCATGCGCGCGGTCGAAGAGGCCGAAATCGAGGCGCGCGAGTCGGTTGAGAAAGCACGCATCGCACAAGAGCGCGTGTTGAGCGACGCCCGCATCGCCAGCGACGAAGAGACCCAGCGGCGCGAGATTGAGCGCGGCCGCGCGATCGAAGAAGCCGAGATTGCGGCGCGCGAAACAACCGAGCGCGCACGCATCGCGCAAGTGCTGACCATCGCCGCCGAGCGCATCGCCTCTGATGAGCGCACCCGCAGTCTGGAAATACAACAGACACAAACATTGCAAGAAGCCGAGATCGGCGCCCAGCGTTCGGTTGAAGCGGCCCGCATCGCGCGTGAGCAGGCGCTGTCGGCCGATCGCATCGCCTCCGAGGGCGCAACCCGGGCGTTGGAGATCGAACGCAATCGTACGCTTGAAGTCGCCGCCATCGCCGCGCGCGAGTCGACCGAGACGAGCCGCATCAGCCAGGAAGAGCGCGTGCGCGCGCTGGAGATCGCCCGCGTTCGCGCCGTCGAGGAAGCCGACATCGCCTCGCGCGAAGCGATCGAAGCCGCGCGCATCGCGCAGGAGAAGAAGATTTCGCTGGCGCGCATCTTGTCTGAACAAGCAACCAAGACACAGGATATAGAGCGCCAGCGTGACCTGGAGCGCGCGGAGATCGCCGCGAGGCAGGCCACGCGCGCGGCGCGCATTGCCCAGGAAAAGGCGACCGCGGCCGAGTCGATTTCCGCCGAGCGCGAGACGCGCGGGCTGGAGATTGCGCGCAACGAAGCCATCGAGTCCGCGCAGATCGCCATGCAGGAGGCGATTGATGGCGCGCGGATCGCGCATGAGCGCAATATCGAGGCCGAGCGCATCGCCAAGGATGAGTTGCTGCGTGGGTTGGAAATCGCGCGTACGCAAAAGATCGAAACATCAGATATCGCCGCGCGCGAGAGCGTCGAGAGGGCGCGCATTGCGCAGGAGCGCGCGTTGCAGGCCGATCGCATCGCCAGCGACGAGGACGTGCGCGGCCGCGAGATCGAGCGCACCCGCATCGTCGAAGCGGCGGAGATAAAAGCCCGCGAAGCCGTGGAGGCCACCCGCATCGCGCAGGAGAAGCTGGTTGCCGCCGAGCGCATCCGCGCCGATCAGGAAACCAAGTCGCTGGACATCGAGCGGACGAAGGCGATCGAGTTGGCGGAATTGCAGCGTCGCGATGCGACCGAGCGCCAGCGCATCGTCGTCGACCTCGCCGTGGAAAGCGAGCGCATCGCGTCTTCGAAGACCCGCGAGGTGCTCAACATCGAGCAGAAGCGCACCATCGAGGCGGCGGAGGAAGAGCGCGTCATCGCGCTGTCGGCCAAGCGCGCCGAGCGCGTCGATGCGGATCGGTTGGTCAAAGAAGCGGAGATCAACGCGCAGAAGGAGATTGAGCGGACCGATGTCGCGCGCGAGCAGTCGCTGGAGGCCGCGCGGCTCGAACGCCGCCGCGCGCTGGAGCAACTGGAGGTCGCGCGCGCGCAGGCGCTCGCGGAGGCGGAGATCGCCAGCAACGAGGACATCGAGCGTTCCCGCATCGCCTCCAACCGCGGACTCGACGAGGCGCGCGTCGGCCGCGAACGCGAGCTGCGCAAGCTCGAAGTAGCGCGCGAGCAGGTCGTCGAGACCGCGCAGATGGAGAAGGCGATCGCGCTCTATCAGAAGTCTTTGGAGGAGTCGGCCGCGAAGGCGGACGCCGAAAACGCCAGGCTACGCGCGACGGAGGCCACCGAGCGCGTCATCACCGCGCGCGAGTCGGAGGTCGCCAAGCGCCGCCGCACCGTGGAAGTGATGATCGCCGAGAAGGAGGCGGAGGAGACACGCATCGCCGCGGAGGCGACGCGCGTGCGCTCCGCGGTCGAGGCGGAGGCGCAACGTTTGCTGAACGAAGCTGAGAACGTGCTCACCGAGGAGTCGCGCTATTCGCTGTTCCGTCGCAAGTTGCTCGACCGGATCGAGGGCATCGTGCGCGAAAGCGTCAAGCCGATGGAGAAGATCGAGGGTATCCGCATCCTCTCGCTCGAAGGGCTCAACGGCGGGGGCGGCGGCGGCGGCAAGAGCGCTACCGACGAGGTGATCAATTCGGCGCTGCGCTATCGCGTGCAGGCGCCGCTGATTGACTCGCTTCTCGCCGACATCGGCGTCGAGGGCGGAAGCCTTTCCAAGATGGGCGGCCTGATCCGCGAGGCGCGCGACATGGCCGGCATCCGCAAGGATGCGGCGTCAAAGCCCGCGGAGCCAAGGCCGCCGGGCAACGAAGGCAAGAAGGAGTGATGGCCGTGCGCTCCAATCAAACGCGCCCCCCTGTAGCCGAGGTCGTTGACCTCGGTCCGCGAGCGCCGGGCGCCGCCCCGGGGTCAACGACCCCGGCTACAGGAGCCCCCTGATGGCCCGCGTCTACGTCTCCACCGTCGTCAACGCCCGCAACGATCGCGTCTGGGCGCGGGTGCGCGACTTCAACGGCCTGCCGAACTGGCATCCCGCGATCGCCGAAAGCCGCATCGAAGGCGGCGAGCCCTCAGACAAAGTCGGCTGCGTGCGCGATTTCCGCTTACGCAACGGCGACCGCATCCGCGAAAAACTGCTCGGCCTCTCCGACTTCGACATGTACTGCACCTATTCGATCCTGGAATCGCCGATGGGCGTGGAGAACTATGTGGCGACGCTTCGGCTGACGCCGGTGACCGACGGCGAGAAGACATTCATGGAATGGTCGGCGGAGTTCGATTGTGCGCCCGAGCGCGAGGCCGAGCTCATCGAAAACATCGGCGGCGGCGTGTTTCAGGGCGGCTTCGACGCGCTGAAACGGGCGTTCGGAGGCTGAGCCTTGCCGCACATCGTCAAGAGCACGATCCTCGACGCGCCGACCGGCCGGGTCTGGGACGTGCTGCGCGATTTCAACGGCCACGATCGCTGGCATCCCGCCGTCGCGACCAGTCAGATCGAGCGCGCACAGCCCTCAGACAAGATCGGCTGCGTGCGGCGGTTCAAACTGCAAGACGGTTCGGAACTGCGCGAGCAATTGCTGGCGCTGTCCGATCTCGAACAGACCTTCAGCTATTGTCTGCTCGACACGCCGATCCCGATGTTCAACTATGTCGCGCATGTGCGTCTGCTGCCCGTCACCGACGGCGACCGCACGTTCTGGCATTGGGAATCGCGCTTTACCACGCGGCCGGGCGAGGGCGAGCGCATCGCCCATATGGTTGCCGAAGACATCTACCAGGGCGGTTTCGACGCGATCCGCCGCCATTTGCAGGAGGCCGCATGAAGCGGGAGAGACGATGGCGGCGCTAACGCTTCGCAACTGCGCGACCGTCGCCGAGGCGGCGGCGGCGCTCGCAAGCGAACGCGAGGCGCGCTACTTTGGCGGCGGCACCTTGGTGATGCGCGACGTCAACGAAGGCGATCTTTCGTTCTCGGCGCTGGTGCGCACCACCGACCGTTCGCTGTCGCGCATCGAAACCTCCGGCCAAAGATTTGTGCTCGGCGCCGGCGTGACCTATGCGGCGGTGCTGGCGGAGCGCGAACTCGGCTTTCTGCATCCGGTGGCGCGCTCGATTGGCGGCCCCGCGGTGCGCAACATGGGCACCATCGGCGGCAATCTGTTCGCGCCCGCGCCGTTCGGCGACTTTGCCGCGGCGTTGCTCGCGCTCGATGCGACCGTGCTGCTGCAGGGCGGCTACGCCAACCGCGAGACGCCGATCGAGGAATTCTTGGCCGCGCGCGAACGCAGTTTCGGCGCTTTGGTGCTGGCAGTGTCGTTTGCCCGCCCAGCCGGCCCGGAGGCCTTCCGCTACCGCAAGATGGCGCGCGTAAAGCCGAAAGGCGGCTCAGTCGTCACGGTCGCCGCGCATCTCCCAACCAGCGGCGGCCGTGTGTTGGGCGCGCGCATCGCGTTCGGGTCGATGGGCGCGACCGCGCTGCGCGCCAAGAGCGCCGAGCGCGCGCTGGAGGGCCGCCCGCTCGACGCCGCGGCGATATCCGCCGCCGCCAACGCCGCGCTCGAAGGTCTTTCGCCTGTCGACGACGCGCTGGCGAGCGCCTGGTATCGGCGCGAGGTCGCGGGCGTGCAGCTACGCCGATTGTTGAGCGGCGAAGCCGGCATGAAGATCCCGCTGCAATTTCGTCACAACGGCCGCGACGTCGCTTTGTTTGTCGATGGCGCGACCAATCTTCTCACCGCGCTGCGCGAACAGCTCGGCGACACGACGCCGAAATTCGGCTGCGGGCAGGGCGGCTGCGGCGCCTGCACGGTGCTGATTGACGGCGCCTCGCATCTTTCCTGTTTGACGCTCGCCGCTTCCGTCGAAGGCCGTTCAGTGGAGACGCTGGAGAGCTTGAAGGACGGCCCGCGATTGCATCCGCTGCAAAAGGCGTTCATGGAGCATTTCGCCGCGCAGTGCGGCTATTGCACGCCGGGCATGCTGATGGCGGCGAAGGCGCTGCTCGACCGCAATCCGAGCCCCACCCGCACCCAAGTCGTCGAAGCCATATCCGGCAACATCTGCCGCTGCACCGGCTACGAAGCCATCATCGACGCCGTGCTCGACGCGGCTCAGCAGCACCGCGCCAGCGCTTAAGGACGAAAAGCCATGCTTGAAGTTCGCAAGGAATATTTCGCCGACGAGCGCGACGATAATCTGAAGGAAATCGGCAAAGGCACGCAGCGACAGGACATGCTCGGACATGTCACCGGCGCCTCGACCTATTTCAACGATCACAAACTGCAGGGCATGCTGCATTTGAAAGTGTTTCGCAGCGAGCAGCCGCATGCGCGGCTCCGGCGCATCGACCTCAGCGAGGCCGAGCGCTCGCCGGGCGTGCGTCGGATCATTCGCGGCCAGGATGTGCCGCGCAATCTGAACACGCTGCTGTCCTTGATCAACTTCGGCAACGACGACGAGCCGACGCTCGCGGTCGACAAGGTGCGCTACCTCGGCGAGCCGATCGTCGCGGTGGTCGCCGATTCGCCGCGCGAAGCGTACGAGGCGATGTCCAAGATCCGCGTCGATTACGAACCGCTTCCGACCGTGTTTGATGTCGAAGAGGCGCTGAAGCCGGGCGCGCCGGTCGTCAACGAAACCTATCCGAAGAACACCTTCACCTATCACGAGCGCTACGATCATCAGAACCTTCGCTTCGGCGACATCGATCGCGGCTTCGCCGAGGCCGATCACATCATCGAACATCGCTATCAGATGTCGCCGATCGAGCACGCGACGACCGAGACCAATGGATCGATCGCCGCGCCCGACACCAATGGCCGCTACATCGTCTACACCTCCACGCAGGCTTTGTTCTTCTCGCTCGACACCTGCGCGAAGATCCTCGACGTGCCCTCCAACACGTTTCATTTCGTCGGCGGCACGGTTGGCGGCGGCTTTGGCGGCAAGGTTGATACGCTGACTGAGCCGCTCTCCATCCTCGCCGCCATGCTGACGGGAAAGCCGGTGCGCTACGTACTCGGGCGCGAGGAGGAGATGCAATTCGCCTCGCCTCGCGGCGCCGAACGCATCTATCTGAAGGACGGCGTCAGGCGCGATGGCCGCATCGTCGCGCGCAAGGTGCGCGCCTACACCGACTCCGGCGCTTACACGCGGCTATCGAGCTACGGCGTCGTCAAATGCGTCGCGCATCTGCCGGGGCCTTACACGATCCCGAACGTGCACGGCGAAGTGTTTTGTGTGTTCACCAACCGAACGCCGGCCACCGCCATGCGCGGCTTCGGCGTAACGGCGATGGATTTCGCGATCGAATGTCAGATGGATCGGCTCGCGGAAGTCGTCGGCATGGACCCGATGGAGTTTCGCATTGCTCAACGCCTATCGCGACGGCGACATGAAAGCGCACCGCCGGGAAGCCAAGGGGACCGCGTTGATTGAATGCGTGCAGGTGGCGGCGGAGAAGGCGAAATGGCCGATCCGCGACGAGTTCCGCCGTATGACATCGCGCCCGGGCGGCGCGCGCGCCGCCACGCCGCCGCCGCGCGAGCAACCGGCTGTAGCGCCCGCGCCGCTGCGCGAGCGCGCCCCGATCTACGAGCCGCCGCGCCCCGGCGCCTCCGCCGCCGCCCCAACCGGCGCCCGCGCATGGCGCGACGCGTTTCTCTTCCGTCTTTGGCGCAAGGAGGCGCTGAGATGAGCAAACATCGCGGACGCGGCATGGCCTCAGTCAACTATCCGATCGGCATGAACCTCGGCGGCGATCCGAGCCAGGCGTTGGTGCACTCGAACCCTACCGGCAAGTTCACCGTCGCCTTGTCGTCAATCGATCTCGGCCAGGGCATGAAGTCGGTGACGCGCCAGATTTGCGCGGAGACGCTGGGCGTGCCGGTGGAGGACGTGTTTGTCGACACCGCCGATTCAGACACCGGGCCGCATTGTATGGGCTCGTTCGCTTCGCGCGGCACGCACCGCGTCGGCAATGCGGTCATGGCCGCCGCACGCGAGGCGCGCGGCGTAATGATGGAGGCCGCGGCCGAGGAGCTCGAAGTCAACGCCGCCGATCTGGAGACGGACGGCCGCGGCAATATTCACGTGAAGGGCGCCCCGCACCGCTCGATCTCGACCAAAGAAGTGGCGATGGCGGCACAGTTCAAACAAGGCAAGACCATCGCTGGACGCGGCATCTTCCTGGTGCCGCTCTCGGCCGTCGATCCCGAGACCGGCGAGATGTCGCCCGCCACCTGCTATGCGCACGCTTGCTTGGTCGCCGAAGTCGAGGTCGACGATGAAACCGGCGAAGTGACGATGGTCCGCATGGACAGCGCCTATGAGCTCGGCCGCGCGCTCAACCCGCGGTTGGTTGAGCAGCAGTTGGTTGGCGGCGCTTGGATGGGCGTCAGTCACGCGCTGTTTGAAACGCCGGAGCCGTATTATCCGAACCCGAAACACGGACCGCGCGACTTCGTGGAATATGTGATGCCGGGGCCGGGCGACATCTGTCCGCACGACATTTCCGTGCTCGAGCGGCCTGCGCCGGATGGGCCGTTCGGCGCGAAGGGGCCAGGGGAAATGTGCGCCAATCCAGTGCTGCCGGCGGTCGCGAATGCAATCTACAATGCGGTTGGGGTGCGCGTAGATGAGCTGCCGATTACCGCGGAGAAGGTGCTGCGCGGGATCAAAGCGCAGGGCGGGGCAAAGCCGAAGGCGCGGCGGTAGCAAAGATGGCGAACAGTCCGCATAACGAACATTGTCATTCCCGCGAAAGCGGGAATCCAAAGGGCCACGACGTGCGCTTGCCACAGGGCCACGACGTGCTGCAGCCCCTGGATCCCCGCTTTCGCGGGGATGACAAGAAAAAGCGGCGGCAGTAGCGCATGGCGCCGCGACAAAACATCGTCGGCATCGACAGTCCCGAGGCGCTGGAGCGCGCCTTGCGCGCGGCCTATTATCTCGCCGACGAGGGTGTGGCGACAGCCGCCTATCTCGCGCTCGCGCTCGGCAAGCCGCTGCTGCTCGAAGGCGCGCCGGGCGTCGGCAAGACCGAATGCGCAAAGGCGGTCGCGGCTGTGCTGGCGCGGCGTCTCATCCGGCTGCAATGCTATGAAGGAATCGACGCCTCCGCCGCGCTCTATGAGTGGAACTATCCAAGGCAAATGCTGGCGATCCGGCAAGCCGGCGATCAGTCGATCGATATCTACGGCGAATCCTTCCTCATCGAGCGGCCGATGCTGGCGGTCTTGCGGGCGCCTGATTCTACGGTTTTGCTGATCGATGAAATCGATCGCTCCGATCAGGAGTTCGAGGCCTTCCTGCTTGAATTCCTCTCGGACTTTCAGATCTCGATCCCCGAGCGCGGGACGCTCCGCGCGATGGAGCGGCCGGTTGTCGTGTTGACGTCCAACCGTACGCGCGATCTGCACGAAGCGTTGCGAAGGCGCTGCGTCTATCATTGGATCGACTACCCGAGCCCCGAGCGCGAGGCGCGCATCGTCATGATGCGCGCCTCGACCGTCGCCGAGGCGACGGCGAAAGCGGTCGTCGCCGCCGTCGGGAAACTGCGCCGCGAGCCTTTGAGCAAGGCGCCGGGCATCGCCGAGGCGGTGGATTGGGCGGAGGCGGCGACGTTGCTCAACAAGGGCGGGACGCGTTGGCCGGAGGCGTTCCGGCGTTCGATCGGCGTTGCGCTGAAGGACGAGGAAGACCTCGCCTATGTGCGGCCGCGCTTGGAAGCCATCATCGCGGAGGCGGCGGCGTGACGGAGGCGCCAACCATGCCGCGCGCGGCGCGAACCTTTGTGGATTTCGCGTCGCTGCTTCGGATCAATGGGTTCGCGATCGCGCCCGAGCAGACGACATCGTTCCTTTCGGCGATCGAGCTGCTCGGTCCCCGTTCCCTGGAGGATATCCGGCGGGCGGGCCTGGCGACGTTGGGCCCGCCGCCGGAGCGGCGCGCCGTCTATGATGCGCTATTTCGCCTGCATTTCGCCGGCGGCGAGCCGTTGCAGACGGATGCCGAAAGCGACGAAACCTTGCGCGTTCAGGAAGAGTCCCGCGGCGAGGACGAGCCGCTTTTGGCCGACGAGATCGACGAGTCCGGGCAGGCGGCGGCGCGCGCCGAGGCGCTGGTTGAACGCCGGTTCGATCGGCCTTCCGCCAGCGAGCCGCTGCGCCGCCTGGCGCGCGAGGCGCCGAACCGCCTGCCGCTGAGGCGCGGTCATCGCCGAAGACGCGCGCGGCGCGGGCCGTTCGCGGATTTGCGGCGAACGTTGCGCGACAGCGCGCGCAATGACGGCGAGTTCCTGCGACTGAGCCGGCTCAAGCGCAAGCCGCGAGCGCGAAAAGTTTTGTTGCTGATCGACGTTTCCGGCTCGATGAAAGAGCGCACGGACGAGAACCTGCGACTGGCGCACGCACTCACCCAAGCGGCGCCGCTGGTGGAGACGTTCACCTTCGGCACGCGGCTCACCCGCGTGACGCGCGCCCTGCGGCTGAAGCGACGCGAGCAGGCCCTCCGCTCGGCGGCGCGCACTGTCAGCGATTGGGATGGCGGCACCAGGATCGGCGACGCGCTGCAGGCCTTCCTTGCTGTGCCGCGCTTTGCCGGATATGCGCGCGGCGCTGCGGTTCTTGTATTGTCGGACGGGCTGGAGCGCGGCGACATCGCCGCCATGCGCGACGCGGTCGCCAAATTGTCGCGCCGCGCGTGGCGGATTGATTGGTTGACGCCGCTGGCGACATCGCGCGCCTTCACGCCGCAGACGGCGGGGCTTATGGCTATCAAACCGTTCGTCGACGAAATGGTCGACGGACGGACGATCGGCGCCATTGTTTCCCACATTCTATCGCTTGGAAGCCGGAGGGCCGCGTGAGCGCAATCGTCGACGGCCATCATCACATCTGGCGGCAAGCCGACCTACCCTGGTTGGTTGGCCCGATGCAGCCACGTATCTTCGGGCCTTACGAGCCGATCCGGCGCGACTATCCGATTCGCGAATTTCTCGACGACATCAAGTCCGCTGGGGTCGGGCAATCCGTTTATGTGCAGACGAATTGGGCGAAGCCCGACTTTGAGCGCGAAGCCGAATGGGTGCAGACCACACACGACGAGACGGGATGGCCGCACGCCATTGTCGCTTACGCCGACTTCAGCGCGAAAGATGTGCGCCCGCAACTTGATCGCCTGGCGCGTCATTCGCTGGTGCGGGGCGCGCGGATGCAACTGCACTGGCACGAAAACCCGATGTACCGCTTCGCCGCGCGCGCCGATCTCTGTGATGATCCGGAGATTCAGCGGAATATCGGGTATCTGGCGGACTACGGCTGGTCGTTTGATCTGCAGGTGTTTGCGCCGCAGATGGAGGGCGCGGCGCGTCTTGCGCGGGCTTGTCCGCGCGTGACCTTCGTGCTTCAGCACGCCGGCATGCCCGAAGACCTTTCGCCGGAAGGCCGCACGCGCTGGCGCGAGGGTATGGTCAAACTCGCGGCTGAGCCGAATGTGGTGTCAAAGCTCTCCGGCCTCGGCACCTTCATCCATCGCAACGACGCGCAGCACATCACAGAGATCGTCGCTGAGACGGTCGGGCTGTTCGGCGCCAGCCGCTGCCTGTTCGGCTCCAACTTTCCGATCGAGAAGCTGTGGACCAACTATGCGGATCTGGTTGGCGCTTACAGGAAGGCGACGGAGCGGCTGGGGCCGGCCGAGGTCGAAGCGATCTTCGCCGGAACGGCGCGGCGGGTCTATCGGCTGTAAGGGGGCGTTATGAAGGCAAAGATAGGGGCGTGTGATCGACGCTACCCGCGTCATGGCCGGGCTTGTCCCGGCCATCCACGCCGTGACATGGCTCGCCGGTTTCAGAACTCCAATCCTCTCGCTTGCAGCATCAAGTTCTATTTTCTGAAAGCTGCGCTGCGCACGCCGACGTGGATGGCCGGGACAAGCCCGGCCATGACGGAAGGCTTGAAGTCGCCACACAACTAAACGGCGGTTACGACTGCCGCAGATAACACTGGAGGAAACATGGCGCTGGAGATAAAGATCCTCGATTACGGCGATATCGAGCTGGAATCGAGCTTTCTCGTGCTGGGGCACAATTGCGGGCGCACGCGGCGTGTGCTGACGCTCGGCTTCCTCATCACTGGCGGCCCGTATCCGATCGTGATCGACACCGGCTATCGATCCAATCAGATCATGGAGGTCCTGGGCATGCGGGGGCTCCAGTATCATGAGAACATGATCGAGAACCAACTGAAGCGCCACGGCGTGCGGATGGGCGACGTGCGCTACGTGCTGCATACACACCTGCACATCGATCACGCGGGCAAGGATGATCTGTTCCCGATGAACACGACGGTCGCAGTCAATCGCCGCGAGCTCGAATATTCCGTCTCCGGGCTCATGCATCCGCAATATCCGGCGCCCGACATCAAACATCTGATCGACCGCCTGCACACCAAGAGCGCGCTTCGCTTTTTCGACCTCGAGCTGACCGGGCCGATAGAACTGTTCCCCGGCGTTTATTGCGAGGCGGCAAACGCGCATACCGAGGGATCGATGAATATCCACGTTCACACCGCCGACGGGATCGCGACCATCTGCGGCGACGTGATCTATGACTTCAATGATCAGATCGTCACGCCGTTCAACGAAATCCAGGACGGCGAACCGCGCACGACGGGCAATCATGGCGGCAGCAAGCGCGCGGAAAAAGCCGCGATCAAGAAGCTGCTCAGCCAATCGCGTTATCTGTTGCCGGTGCATGATCGTCCTGCCAAGATCGAACACGGCGTCGTCGTCGGCCGGTTGCACGATCAGGTTCCCGGACCGCTCACGCAGTCGCTGCCGCCGCGCAATTGGTTCCCCGCCTGACCGGAGTTCGCAAGCATGACCCATTTGGCGCTTCGGTCGGAATTCGAGCAGCTCATCGACGTCTATGCGCCGGTTGGACAGGTCGGCACCGGATTTACCTTTACCGAGGGGCCAATCTGGCACCCCGGCGAACATCATCTCACCTTCTCGGACATGCCGGCCGACGTGCGGCGGCGGTGGGACGAGCGCGGCGGCGTCAAGGAAGTCAGGCGGCCGTCGAACAAATGCAACGGCATGACCTACGATGCCGAACTCAACTTGATTGTTTGCGAACATGCGACGTCATCGCTGGTGCGGGAGACGCGCGACGGGCAGCGGGAAGTGCTGGCGTCGCACTACGAGGGGCAGGAGCTAAACAGCCCGAATGACGTCTGCGTGCATTCGAGCGGCGCGATCTATTTCAGCGATCCCTGGTACGGGCGGATGCCGAACTTTGGCGTCGAACGGCCGCGGCAGCTGGGCTTTCAGGGCGTCTATCGCGTGCCCCCGGGCGGCGGCGCGCCGAAGCTGCTGGTTGATCGCTATCTGTTCGATCAACCCAACGGCCTCTGCTTCTGTCCTGAGGAGAAGCGGCTCTATGTCAATGACACCGTGCAGGCGCTGATCCGCGTGTTCGATGTCGAGGCGGACGGCTCGCTCGCCAACGGACGATTGTTCGCCACCGGCGTTCGTTCGGAGCTGGAGCCGGGCGTTCCCGATGGCATGAAGTGCGACGCCCGCGGCAATGTCTGGTGCACGGGGCCGGGCGGCGTCTGGGTCTATTCGTCGAAGGGAGAGTTGATCGGTAAAGTGCGAATTCCCGAACTCGTCGCTAATTTGACCTGGGGCGGGCCGGATTTTCGAACCCTGTTCCTGACCGCGACCCATTCAATCTACAGAGTCACAACAAAGGTCGGGCCGCGGGCGGAGCCGTATATGCTGGCCCGAGGGGGTGCGCGGCCGGCGGCGCCTGAACGCTCTGCCTCGGCGCCGGCGCAGGCCAGCAAACTTACATCGACGGATCTGCGGCTTGACCCGAGCCGCTGTGCTTTGCTGATCCAGGATCTGCAGAACGACGTCATCATGGAGGGCGGAGCGTTCGCCTCATCTGGCGCGCCCGCCCACGCCAAGGAGCAGCGGATAGTTGAAAACGTGCGCAGGCTTGCCGACGCGGCGCGGGCGCGCGGCGTCGTCGTCATCCATGTCTGGTTCATCGTCGAGCCGGGCGCGCCCGGAGTTACGCTCAACGCGCCGCTGTTCGAGGGGCTCGTCGAACTCGAAGGCGATGGTGCGCGGCGGTTGGGGCGCGGGCCCTGTGGCGGGGCTGGAGCCGCGCGCGGGGGATTTCGTCGTCGAGAAGATGCGGATGAGCGCTTGGGAGGGAACGCGGCTGGAGACGATATTGAAGGCAACGGGCCGCGACTTTCTCATCAACACCGGCGCCTGGACCAACATGTCGATCGAGCACACCGCGCGCACCGGCGCGGACAAGGGCTATTTCGTCATCACTCCCGAGGATTGCTGCTCGACGATGAACGCGGAGTGGCATAGCGCTTCAATCAACTACGCCATGCAGAATGTTGCGGTGGTGACCAACGCGGACGCGGTCATCCGCGCGCTGGGCTGAGGGTGCCGAAACTGCTGCATGTCGCGGGTTCGCCGCGCGCGAATTCGGCTTCGGGCGCCGCGGCGCAAGTATTTGTTGATGCGTTTTGCAACTCGCGGCCGGCTTGGGACATCGACGCGCTGGATCTGTGGCGCGAGGGCTTGCCCGAGTTCAACCAGGATATGCTCGAGGCCAAGGACGCGGTCATGCGCGGGGCGGCGTTCACAGCCCGTCAGAGCGAAGCTTGGGCGATCATCGAGCGCATGGCGGTGCGTTTTTCGCTCGCGGATCGCGTGCTGATCTCGACGCCGATGTGGAATTTCGGCCTGCCTTACAAGCTGAAGCATTATATCGACCTGATCAATCAGCCGCGCTTGACGTTTCGGTTTGATCCGGCGACCGGCTATATTCCGTTGCTGAAGGATCGGCCGACGGTTGCCATCGTGGCGAGCAGCGGCGATTTTGTCACCGGCATGAACCGCGGCCGCACTGATATGGCGACGCCGTATTTGCGCGAAGCGCTGCGGTTCATGGGCGTGCGCAGCTTGGAGATCGTGCGGCTCGGGCCGACCGCCGGCCCCGCTGAGGCAACACGGCAGGCGCACGAGGCGGCTTATCGTCGGCTGCGGGAGCTGGCGGCGCGGTTTTGATGAGCCAAGCTCCTGGGACCGCGGGCGTCCCGTCCGCTCTCGCGGCGCAGCGTCGGCAAAGAGCGCGCGGTCCCAGGCGCGGCGCTTTGGGCCGTTAGTCTCGGGCGGCGGTCAGGAATCGCTCGGGATCGACGGGCTCGCCATCGATGCGCACTTCATAGTGCAAATGCGGTCCGGTGGAGCGGCCGGTGGAGCCGATGCGGCCGATCGTGTCGCCGGGCTTGACCGTCTGCCCTTCCTCGACCAGCACCTCCGACATGTGGCCGTAGCGGGTCGCAATGCCATTGCCGTGGTCGATTTCGACAGCGTTGCCATAGCCGCCCATCGGACCCGCGTGACTGACGCGGCCAATCGCGGTCGCCTTGATCTCGGCGCCATAGGCTTGAACCAGGTCGACGCCAGGGTGCAGCGCCGGGCGGCCGAGGAACGGATCTGCGCGATAGCCGAACGGCGAGGACATCGACGCATCGCCGATCAGCGGGTAGCGAAGCGGAATATGCGGCATCAACCTACGCAGGCGGCTGGCTCGCTCGAGGTCGTGCGCGGCGTCGTTGACCGCCGCCTCAAAGGCGGGGGTTTCTTTGCCCGCCTCCAAGGGGATGAAAGGCCCGCCGACGCCGCCCGCTTCATGCGCCTCGGGCGCTTTCAGCGTCGCCACGGAAAGCCCGGTGCGCTCGATCACCGTCTCGAAATGTTGCGCGGCTACGCGGGCGGCGCGCGCCACGCCGGTCAGCACCGCCGATTGCGCGCGCTCGACGCGATCGAGCGAATAGCCGACCAGGCCGATGCGCGCGTCGGGATCGAGCGTTGCATCCGACGCAGCGGCGGCGAGCTCGCCCGCGAAATGATCTGACTTCGGCTCGGAGCGAGAGAGGCTGTCCGACCCGCCATCGAGCGGGCGGGGTTTTCGGGGCGCGGCGGTGATTCCTGGCGTCGGCGATACGGGGGCATAGGCGCGCGCGGCGCCGAGGTCGCCGTCGGCGGGCGCGCCGCCGATCGCCTCGATCGCGGTCAACGCATTGGCGACACGGGATGTCGGCTTCGGCTTGGCTTGCGCCAGCGCGGTGGCGTCTGCGCCCGCCTCCGTCGCCAGCGCGGCAAGCGCCGCGCCGCGCTGCTCGAGCCGCGCCTGACGCGAAAGCAGGTCGCGCATTTTGCCTTCGAAAGCGTCCTGGTCGATGAGCCGGCGGCTCGTGAGACGATCGAGTTCGGCGCGCGCGTCGGCGAGTTTGGTCTGATAATCGGCTTCGATCTCGTTCTCGCGTGTCACAACCGTTGCGACGATCGTATCGTGAAACGCGATAAACGCGGTTGCGCCGCAGGCCCACAGCCCGAGGGCGGGGATGAGTGCGAAGGCGGCCCAGACGAGGGCTGGCGAACGGCGAGGGCGCGCATGCGCTCGCCGCGGGATACCGTCAGGAAGTAGTGCGAGCGAGGTAGTTTCGCGGGCGGAAATCGATCGCGGGTGGACATACGGGATACGCTCCGACGCGCGGCCGACAGCGCGCGTTACGGCGTCCATAAGGCTCCATTAGGGTTAACCCTTCGCAAATGCCGGGTGGGCGCGTGCAATTTTCCGCTGCGATACGCAACGTCAGGCAGGGGGATCACAGCGCTTGGGCAGCCGCGAGCACCTCTTCGGCGTGGCCCGGCACTTTGACCTTCCGCCATACCCGCGCGATCTTGCCCTTGGCGTCGATCAACAAAGTCGTTCGCTCGACCCCCATGTATTTGCGGCCGTACATGCTCTTCTCGACCCAGACTCCATAGGTGTTCAGCATGTCCTTCGTCTCGTCCGAGGCTAGGTCGAGAGACAACCCGTGTTTGGTCTTGAACTTGGCGTGCGCCTTGACCGGATCGGGGGAGACGCCGACGACGGTTGCGTCGGCCTTGGCAAACGCCTTCCGCAATCCGTTGAAGGCGATGGCCTCGGCCGTACAGCCGGACGTGTCGTCTTTCGGGTAAAAATACAGCACCAGCTTTTTGCCGCGAAAATCCTTCAGCCGAATTGGCTGTTCGACGTCGGATGGCAATTCAAAATCGGGCGCTGCGTCGCCCACTTCACAGGATGCGCTCATAACCGCCCTCGTTTGATCCCAATCGCGGCGCTACTCATCGCCGCCGCGGCGCGCCAGATTGACGCGCGCGGCCTCAGCGTTCAAGACCTTAACGACGCAAGGGGATTGGAGTGCGAATCAGCCCCGCGCCTGACGGAGATGACCACGCGTTGATCGTGGATTACGAGGATCCAGCGCCCGGGTCTGAACCGCCTTACGAAGTCGCGCCGGTGCTTCGCCGCGCGCGTCGGCGGCGGCCGCGCGGGCTATTTCGGTTCGTCCTGGCCACGGCGGCCTTGCTCGTCACCTTCGCATTTACGCTGGTCGCGATCGGCTTCGCCTATCTGGGCCGCGGGCCGATCAGCTTAGACTTGTTGCGGCCGGCGATTGCGGACAGCCTGCAGAGCCGCTTGAGCCCTGGCTATCATGTCGCTCTCGGCCCCACAGCGGTTGCGCGCGGCGCCTATGGACTCGGGATCGGTTTCACCGGCCTGGTCATCCGCGATCCGCAAGGCCGCATCGCGCTCAGCGCTCCCGGCGGTCGTATCGGGCTCGACGCCTTCGCCTTGCTGCGCGCCGACGTGAAGGTCAGGCGGCTCGAATTGGACGGGCTACAACTTGCGCTGCAAGTGGCCGCCAACGGCCAGCTGTCGCTCGCCGCGGCGGTAGACGAAAACGCCGCGCCGATCTCGCTCGGCGCTTCACCCGCGTCGAGCGGACCCAACAACCTGGGCGCGCTCGTCGCCGCGCTTGCCGAAGCGGTGGCCGGCGCCAATCAGCCGCTCGATCATGTCGCCATTGTTGATGGCGCCTTGACGGTTCGTAACGAGACCCATGGCGCGCCCGCGGTCTACGATGAGCTGAAGCTTGGGTTCGACCGCTCCGGCAACACCGCCAAAGTCGAGCTATCCGCGCACGGCCCGGCGGGAAGATTTAGCCTGGAGGCCCAGGCCCAATCAGGAGCGACGCGCAAACTGTCGGTGGAGGCGCGCGATCTGGCGGCGGAAGATTTTTCGCGCCTCGACCCTCATCCCGCGGCCTTCACCTTTGATCCGCCGATCTCGTTCAAGTTATCGGCGGAGTCGTCGCCTTCAGGTGCCCTGAGTGCGCTCGATGGGGCTTTCACGCTCGGGGCGGGCAAGTTCGATTCGCTTGATCCGGATGTGCCGCCGGTCGGCATCGACGAGGCCAGCGGCAAGGTTTCGTTGGACGCCGAGGGCCATTACGCCATCGATAAACTGGAAGTCCTCGCCGGCGCCACGCACGTGCGCCTGACCGGCGCCGTCGCTCCGCCGACGCCGAGGGACGCCGTCTGGCGCGCGCATCTGCATAGCTCCGACGCGGTCTTTGCTGGCGCGTTGCCCGACGATGTCCCGGCGGTGCTCGACAACATTGATCTCGACGCGCATGCGGACGCGACCGCTTCGACTCTCGACGTGGACAAGCTTGTCTTTCGCGGTCCGCATGTGAACGGAAGCCTCGCCGCGGAGGTGCGCCGCACGGCCGACGGGCCAGCTCTTAAACTCGATGTCACCGGCGAGGGCGCGATCCTCGAGGCGTTGCGTCTATGGCCGACCTTCCTCAATCCCGACGCGCGCAAATGGTGCACCGAGAATATTAAGGGCGGCGAACTCGGCGGGCGGATCCATCAAGGTCGATTGGGACGCGGCCGCGTTTGCGGCCGTACTGACCAAGCGCGCGCCGCCCGCCGAATCCGTCGACGGCCGCTTTGCGCTTCACGATGGCTCAGTGGACCTGTTGCCCGGCCTGCCGACCACCACCGGCCTCGAGGCGAGCGGAACGATCACCGGTCGCGTCTTTCAAGCCGGCGCCAAACGCGGCGTGATGGAGCTCGGCGGCGGAAGGCGGCTCAATGCGTCCGACCTATCCTTCACCATCCCCGACACCGCGCCAGCGCCGCGTAACCCCGCCAACGGTGGGGGACACATCACCGGCAGCGCCGACTCGCTCGCCGACTTGCTGACCCACGACTCGCTGAAGCGCTACGTCGGAGTTGCGCTGGATCCTTCGTCGATAAAGGGACAGTTCCAGGGCGACCTGAAGCTCGATCTCACGCTTGGCAAGGGCGTTCAGCCGGAGGATCAGAAGTTTCGCGCCACGGGAACGTTGTCGAGCCTATCGGTTGATAAATTCCTCGGCGACACGAAGCTGGAGCAAGCCTCCGTCGATTTCGCCGCAGACCGTACGCAGATCAAGATGACGGGAAACGGCCTGGTGTTCGGCTCACCCGCCAAGCTTGACCTAAGCAAGGCCGGGCAGGAGGTCGGCAGCCTGCTGATCACGGGCGTGCTCGACGAAGCCGCGCGCGCACGCCTGGGCTTTGGCGCCGGGCCGCGGATAAAGGGGCCGATCTTGATGAAACTGAAGGCGCCGCTCGATAAATCCGGCGCTGACGTTGACGTCGATCTGGCGAAAGCTTCCGTCGAATTGCTTGGCGGCCCGGCGTGGAAGCCGGTGGGCCGGCCAGGCAGGGCGACGTTCCAGTTGAAAGCCACGCCCGAAGGCGTTCAGGTCAACAATCTCGTCATCGACGCCGGCGCGCTCTCTGGGCGCGGCGGCGCGACGTTCGGCAACACCGGCGATCTCAAGTCGGTGAAGCTCGCCTCGTTTCGGATGAGCGCCAGCGACGACCTCAAGCTCGATGTCGAAGGCGGCGCCACGCCGAAGCTGACGATCCGCGGCGCCTCGCTCGACGCGCGCGGCTTCATCAAGGCGCTTACCGGAGGGGATGGCGAGCGCGATGCGCACGATCTCGATGTTGACATCAAGGTCGGCGCCGCCTCCGGCTACAACAAGGAAGCGATCGCCAATTTCGAGCTTTCCGGCGCGCGTCGCGCGGGCGCGTTTACCGGCGTCGACGCAAAGGGGCGGCTCGGGCAGAACGCCTTTTTCGCGCACAGCGGCGAGGGCGGGGTGATCAGTGTGAAGGCGGAGGACGCCGGCGCGTTGGCGCGTTTCCTCGACGTCTACAGCAAGCTGGAGGGCGGATCGATTGACCTCAAGGTGCAAAACACCGCCGAGGGCGCGCGCGGCTCGGCGACGATCAAACACTTCACCATCCGCGACGAGCCGTCGCTGAAGCAGCTCGAACAAGCGGCGCCGCCGCCGTCGAATACGACGCGCGGCTCAAATCCGTTGTTCTCGGCCGATCCCTCGCCGCCGGTGCGCTTCGATAAACTCGTCGCCAATTTCACCCATACGGGCGGCCGTCTGGAGATCCGCGACGGCGTCGTCGCCAATCCGACCTTCGGCTTGACGACGCAGGGTTTCATTGATTTCGGCAAGGACAAGGTCGATATCAACGGCGTCTACGTGCCGCTGTATCAGTTCAACAACGCGCTCGGGCAAATCCCGTTGCTCGGCACGCTGCTGGCCGGCGGGCAAAACGAAGGCGTGTTCGCGATCAACTATCGCGTGACGGGACCGGCGAGCAAACCGACGCTCAACGTCAATCCGCTCTCGGGCATGACGCCGGGGTTCCTGCGCAAGATATTCGGCGCGATCGACGGCACGACGCCCTCGCTGCCTGCGGATTCGCCGGCGAGCTCATACGCGCCGGCGCCTGGCTCACGCTGAAGGCGCGGAGCCGTCATTGCGAGGAGCGAAGCGACGAAGCAATCCATGCGGCGGCCGACCGCTCTTTCCGGTTGAGCGCCGATCTCACGACGCTGGATTGCTTCGCTTCGCTCGCAATGACGGATCAATGCTCAAACCGTCGCCCCATTTTACGGCGGCGACACCAGCGCCGCGCGCATATCCTCCGAGGGCGCGAGATCGAGCGCGGATTTGCCGGTCTTGTCGCGCGCGTCTGTGCTCGCCCCCGCTTCACGCAACGCGCGCGCCGCGTCGATATGGTTGAGGCTCGACGCGATCATAAGCGCGTCGCGGCCGCGATCGTCGGTCAGATCAAGCTTAGCGCCGCGCGCCAGCAGCATTTTGATTGTTTCGACGACGCGAGCGGCGGGCGTCGCGTTGTCATGGCCGGCGGCCCACATCAGCGCGGTGAGATCGGCGCGATAGCGCGCATTCGCGTCGACGCCGGCCTCGATCAGTTTGCCGACGACTTGCGCCGAGCCTCGCGCCGCCGCGTAGCAGATGACCCCTTTCCCGGAGCGATCTACAGAATCCGCCTTGGCGCCGTGCGAAAGCAACAGCGCGGCAATCTCCGCGCTATCGGCATAGGCGGCCGCGCTTAGCGCCGTTTGTCCCGAAGCGTCGATCGCGGCGATATCGGCGCCCGCCTCAATAAGCCGCTTGGCGACGTCCGTGCGGCCCGACTTCGCGGCGAGCAGCAACGGAGACGACCCGTGCGCGTCCGGCGCATCGATCTGGCCGCGCTCGCTAGTTGAAGCGCCGGCGATCAGCGCGTCGATGAAGGCGAGCCGGCCGTTGCGTGCGGCCAGGCTCATCGCCGTATCGCCTTCGCGATCGCGCGCCAACCGCGAAGCGCCGGCTGCGGTCAGCCTTTCCAACGAGCGCACGCAGCCCTTCCGCGCGGCATCAAACAGCAGATTGTTGATTTGCAGGGAGTCGGGTTGGGTCGCAAGCAATCGCTCTGCGCCGGCGCGAAATTCCTCGCAGACGCGCGCGCTGGGTTCGCTCGCATCGGACTGCGCCCGAGCCGGCGCGATGGTCGCCAACCAAAGCGCACCGATAGCGAAGACCGCGCGCAAACTTACATCCCCGCCAGCACGCGCGCCATTTGCGCGATATCCTCGGGCGAGTAAGTCTTCAACAGATCCGTCATCCAGGAATTGTTGGCGCGTGCGCCACTGCGAAAGTCGAGCATGGTTTTTTCTAGATAGGGTTGGGTTTGTCCGGCCAGCCGCGGTTGCGTGCCCGCGCCCTTGTAGCCGGCCTGATGGCAGCCGACGCAGCCGGCGGAGTTGGCCATCGAGTCGAAATGCGTCTGCTCGGATTTTTCCGCGCGCGGCTGCGGCAGGTTGGGCCAGGGCTTGGCGGCGAAATAGGCGGCCAGCGCCAGCATGTCGTCGCGCGAGAGGGTCTCAACCACCGCCTGCATTTGCTCGTTCTTCCGCGCGCCCTTCTTCATGTCGCGCAACTCGATGTAGATGTAGCCCTCGTTCTGGCCCCAGAGAATTGGGATCGACTTGTCCGTGGGAATGCCGTTGTCGCCATGGCAGGCGGCGCAGACAGCGGCTTTCTCCGCGATATCGTCGGCGAAGGCGGCCCCTGTCGCCAGCGCGACCATCGCGGCGCCCATCAACCCACGCAGCATTCGATCCCCCTTCTCGTGTCTTTGTGAAACCCTTCGCGCCTTTGTGGTGAAAAGACTTCACCACAAAGGCGCGAAGGTTTTCACGAAGGCACAAAGCGCACAAACAAAGGCCGGCGCGAACGCCGGCCTCTAGCATCGCTGCTTCGCTCAATCAATCGGCGGTGAAAGCGATAATCGCGTTGCCGCGCTTGGCGTCGATCTGTGCGTTACCGCCCGCGCCGACGACGATGTATTCCTTGCCGCCGACCGTATAAGCGGAGGGCGGGGCGTTGACGCCGGCGCCGGCGCTGAACGACCACAGCGTCTTGCCGGTGTTAGAGTCATAGGCGTTGAACGCGCCATTGGCTTCGCCGGCGAACACCACCCCGCCCGCGGTCGCCAGGGCGCCGCCGATCATCGGCTGCGCCGTCTTGGCCTTCCATTTGATCTTGCCGGTGTTGTAGTCGACCGCAACGAACTGCCCCCACTGCTCCTCGGTCGGAATGGCCTTGAACGCGCCGCCAAGCCAGAGCTTGCCGTCGGGGTAGGGCGAGGTATCAACGAAGTAGTTCATCGGCTGATGCAGGTTCAGCGCGTAGGCAGTGTGGGTGCGCGGGTCGGTGGCGATCGGCGACCATTCGACGCCGCCGTTCGCGCCCGGCAACATACGGGCGCCGTCCTTGGTCGGCAGCGTCCACATGTTCTCCTGCGGGATCATCGCGTCGGAGAAGCGGATCAGGCTGCAATCCTTGGCGTCGTGCACGTAGATGTGGCCAGTCTTGCCGGCGTGCAGAACAACCTTGGTCGGCTTGCCGTCCTTGCCGACGCCGTCGGCGATGACGGTTGGCGAGACGGCGTCCAGGTCCCATACGTCATGTGAGATATACTGGAAGTGGCAGGCGTATTTGCCGGTGTCGAGGTCGAGCGAGACCAACGAGTCGGTATAAAGATTGTCGCCGGGGCGGATCGCGCCGTCGAGGTCGGGCGAGGGATTGCCGACCACGAAATAGATACGGTTGGTGGCGGGATCGTAGGACGGGTTCTGCCAGACGCCGCCGCCGAGCGTCTTATAAGGATCGCCGCCCTTCTGATAGGCCGCCTTCTCCGCTTCGATGTCGCGGTGCATGTCGCGCCCGGTGGCGTCCTTGGTTGCCCACACACCCTTGGAATCCTCGGGGACCGTGTCGAAGCTCCATTTGATGTCACCGGTCTCGGCGTCGAACGCCTTGACGAAACCGCGAATGCCGTATTCGCCGCCGTTGGTGCCGATGAGAATGAGGCCCTTGACCGCGGTCGGCGCCATCGTCTCCGAATAGCCCTTCTCGGGATCCGCGATGTCCTTGGACCATTTGACCTCGCCGGTCTTGGCCTCGAGTGCGATCAGTTTCGAATCGAGCGTCGCCACGTAGACCTTGTCATTGTAGACGGCGACGCCGCGGTTGTTGGGGCCGCAGCAATAGGTCGTGATCGGCCCCATCTTATGTTTGTATTCCCAGATCTGCTGGCCGGTCTTGGCGTCAAGCGCATAGACGTGGTCGAACGAGGTGGTGACATACATCACGCCGTTGACAACGATCGGCGAGGTCTCCAACGAATCGACGACATCGGTCTGAAACAACCAAGCGACGTGCAGCCGGCTGACGTTGCGGTTGTTGATCTGCGCGTTCGGATAGAAGCGGCTTTGCCAATAATTGCCGTTGGTCTGCAGGAAGTTCTGCTGATCCTTCGCGGCGTTGTCGTGCATCGCCTGAGTGACCGCGGTGGGCGTTGGCGCCATGGCCATGCCTCCGCCCGCCCCGCCGCCCTTGACCTCGTCGGTCGCATTCGCGGTGGTCGCTGCAAGCGCCAGCGCCAAGCCGCTCACCATCCCGGCGACGGAAATCCTACCCATCATTGAAGTCCCCTCCCATACAGGCGGCATGGCCGCCTTCCCAAACGTCTCGTGAAATCGGGACGAATTGTAAAGCTTTTCAGGAAACTACGCTTCCTGCGTGCAGGTTGCAAGTCACCGAAGCGGCGAGGTTGAGGCATTCAGTCAAACGGGAAAGCGACGAGGCGCGCGCTTTGTCCTGACGGAAGGCTCAAATCGCCAAACGGGTCCGCCACTGGCCTTCATAGTCAGCAAGGCCCGGGATCACCCACGGATCAGCGTGACGGGTCTCGACGGGGGAGTGGCGGTCTCCCCAGCGGGCGAGCATCGCCGCGCCCTCGGCTGAGCCCGCTGTGTTGGCGGCGACGAGGACACGTCTTTCAGGCGCGAGCGCCGCCAGCACGCCGCCGAAGGCGGGCGTCTTGGCGAAGCCGCCCTCGACGATCCAGTCGCCCGGCGCCTGCAGTTTCTCCAGCATCAGCTTCGTCATCAGCGCGACGTAGAGCGTGGCGAGCGCGGTTCTCCCGCGCGGCGTCGCCGGCGCTTCACCCTCGATGCGGCCTTCGCGGGCGGTAAACGGGCCGCCCTGATCGGAGAAGGACGGCAGCGCGAACGCGCCGGAGGCGACGATCGCGGCGACGTCTGACGCCTCGATTGCTGATGGCGACGGGCCTGCGATGGCGGTGAACTCCCGGCCGCCCATGAAGCGCGCGCAGGGGGTCGGTCGCCCGTAGACATCGACGTTGGCGAGCATGTCCCAAGTCGGATCGAGCGGCGCCGTTCCCCCGACCGCCATCAGGATCACCCAGGTGCCCGTCGAGATGACACTGAAAGGGCCGTTGCGCGAGACGAGATGCGGTACGAGCGACAGGTTGGAGTCGTGCGCGCCGCAGATGATGCGGGTCGTCGGCGAAAGACCCGCCAGCGCGGCAACCTCAGGTCTGATTGGGAAAGCGTCCCAGGCGTTTCGCACCTCGGGAAATAATCTCGTCCAGCCGCGCTTTTCGACCAGGCTCGAGAGCGCGCGCTCGCGCGGACGCCAGAGATCGCCGTGACAGCCGAGCGAAGTGACTTCGGAGGCGAGCGCGCCCGACAGGCGCCAGAGCCAGAATTGCGGATACATCAGGAACGCGCGCGCCTTGGCGAACAATTCGGGATGTCTGCGCTCGTAATAGTAGACGCAGCGGCCGAGGTTGAGACCGCGCGGCGCGTGCGGAGAAAGGGTTTCCTCGAAGGGAGGCCGGAGCGCGTCATATTCGGCGAAAAGGTCGCCGAAGTCCGGGAATTCATAATCCATCGGCGGCGGCGAGGGGCCGAATTCATCGATCATCACCCCGGCGCCGCCATGCGTGGAGATCGAGATGGCCTCGATGTTTGTTTGCGCCGAGAGCTCCTTGAGCGCGCCGAGAAGAAACGTCCAGATCATCTCGACGTCGAGCTTGGGGTAGGCAAAGACGGCGTCAGGCGGCAGCGGCGGCGTTAGGTCGAGAGCGTTCGGCGAGGATCGCGCCGCCTTCATCGAACAGCACGACCTTGACGTTGGTCTTGCCGACATCGAGCACCGCGACGCTCATGGGTTCACCGCCTCGTTTCCACGACGAGATGTCTTCCCGGCGAACGCGGGGATCCAGGGGCTGCCGCACGTTGTGTGACCAACACGTTGACGCGCAGGTCGTGTAGCCCGTGGAGCCCCGCTTTCGCGGGGACGACAAATAGGGCGCGTTTCCTGAAGCACGGCGCTACTCCAGATAAAACATCTCTTCGAGCGGTTTCGCGACCGGACTGCCGTCAGTGTTGGTCGCCATGATGTCGCCCATATGCGCCCACCAGCGCTTCATCACCGGATCATCGGGCAGATCATCCATGCGATGGTTGCTCGGCCGCTCCAGATAACCGAACAAGACATTCGTCTCGGGGTCGAGATGGATCGAATAGTTGGAGACGCCAGCCTGTTTGAGCAGCGCCTTCAACTCAGGCCAGATCTCGTCATGCCGACGGCGGTATTCGTCGCGTTGGCCGGCATGCAACAACATTTTGAAAGCGTAACGAGGCAAGACGCACTCCTTCGTCATTGCGAGCGAAGCGAAGCAATCCAGCCGCGGTGCGATGCCTCGCTTGCCGTGCGCAGCCCCGCGGCGTCGGCGGCTCTGCCAGGTCCCGAAACGGCGCCGTTCGCCCCCGGCATTGGATTGCTTCGCTTCGCTCGCAATGACGGGGCAGGGCGGGGCGGGAGCACCCCGCCCCGCTTCTTCAATCAGAAATCAAACTTGGTGACGTTGTCCTTATTGAAGATGAACGGCGCCCCGAGCAGGATTTCGCTGCCGTTGACCACCTGCAGCTTGCCAAGCTTGCCCGCCTCGACTTCCGTCGCGCCCGGCTTCAGCTTGCCATCAACCACCGCGCGCAAAACCTCCATCGCCGCGTAGCCGAGGTCGATCGGGTTCCAAAGCACGACCGACTTGACACAGCCTGCGTTGACGTAGGGCTTCATCGCGTTCGGCGTGGCGAGGCCAACCACGGCGACCTTGCCGCAAAGCTTAGCCTTGGTCACCGCTTCGGCGGAAGCCGGCGTCGCCACCGACGTCATGCCGAACAGCCCCTTCAGCTTGTCGCCGTATTTGTTGATCAGCGTCGTCGCCTGATTGAAGGACAGCACATTGTCCTCCTGCGCCTCGACCGTCTCCAGCCACTTCAACTTCGGATGGCACTTGTCGGCGTAGGCGTGCATCTCGGCGATCCAGCGCGCCTGATTGGGCGTGGTGAAGGTCGAGGTGACGATGGCGAAGGCGCCGTCCTCGCCGATCTCCTTGGCGATGTTGTCGACCATCGCCTTGGCGATGCCGTTGAACTCAGCCTGGTTGACGAACCATTCGCGCGCATCCGGTTGCGAATTGGCGTCATAGCCGACGACGTGGATGCCCTTCGACAACGCCTTCTTCAACACCGGTGCGATCGCCACCGGATCGTTGGCGGCAAACAGGATGCCGTCGACGCCGCGGGTGATGTAATTGTCGATGAACTTGATCTGTTCGTCGATCTTGGCTTCCGTAGGACCGTCGGTTGAAGCCTTGACGTTGCCGAGCTCCTTGGCCGCGTCCTGGATGCCTTTCGACGTCGCGTTGAAATAGCCGATGCCGATCAACTTCGGTACGTCGACGACGGTAATCTCCTTACCGGCCTTGTCCGGCGCGTTCGTCGCCTTGCCGCCATCATAGGGTTTGGCGACGGCCGCCGCCGCGCCGCCGGCGTCACAGGCGAGCGGGTTGGTTGGCAGATCGTCGCCGCCGTCCCATTGCGCGGCGCGCGACGGCGCGGCGGCAAAGGCCAGGGCAACCGCCGCAGCCGCGGCAGTGGTCAAAAGCAACTTTCTCATTCCTCACTCCTCCCTTGCCCGCGTCGTTGGCGGGTGTTGAACCCGGGAATGCCGCTCATTCGCGACGGCGCTCCAGGGAACTCGCGATCAGCACCGAAGCGATGAGGACCACGCCGATCACCACGATCGTCGCATCGCCCTTCACCCCCGTCAGCGCCAGACCATTCTTCAATAATTGGATCATCACCAGCCCGATCACCGTACCCCAGATCGTCCCGGAGCCGCCAAAAATGCTGGCGCCGCCCAGCACCACGGCGGCGACCACGTCGAGTTCGTAGCCAAGCCCCATATCGGAGCGCGTCGTCGTCACGCGCGAGACCAGCACAAACGCGGAAAGCCCCGACATCAGGCCTGAGAGGGTGTAGACGATCAATTTGGCGCGGTCGACGCCGAGCGCGGAAAAGCGCGCCGCCGTCTCGTTGGCGCCGATGGCGTAGAGCGTGCGGCCGAAGCCCGTGCGGTCCAGCGCGACGCCGGCGATGATGATGGCGGCGCCGAGGATCCAAAGCTGCGTCGGCGCGCCAAACAACTCGCCCTGTCCCAGGAAATAGAACTCCTCGGGATAGCCGCGCACCGAATGAGCTTGACTGATTCCCTCCGCGAGACCGCGATAAAGCGCCAATGTCGCGATCGTCATGATGAGCGGCGGCGCTTTCAGTCGGGTAATGACGAGCCCGTTGAGAAAACCCGCGAACGCGCCAACCGCTAGCGCAAATGCCACCGCCAGCGGCAGCGGGAAATGGAACCATTTCCAGGAATAGCCGAGCAGGATCGCGCAAAGCCCGACGATCGCGCCGACCGAGAGATCGATGCCGCCGGTGATGATGACGAAGGTCATCGGCAGGGCGATCAGGCCGATCTCGGTCATCAGCCGGCCCTGGTTGAGCAAATTGTCGACCGTCAGAAACCGATCGTTGGCGAACCCCAGCCCAATCAACGCCACAATGAGGATGGCGAGCAGGATGATCTCGTGGCGGATGAGCAGTCGGCGCATCAGACGGCTCCGCTGAGGCGGCGACGGCGGCGCAGGATGTCGGCGACGACGGTCGCCAGGATCAACGCGCCCTGCACGGCGTGGGTCCAGTAGGGCGAGACGTTGATGAAGACCAGCGCACTGGTGATTTCCGCAATCAGGATCGCCGCCAGCGTCGCGCCGATCACAGTGCCGACGCCGCCGAGAATGCTGACGCCGCCAACCACCGCGGCGGTGATGACGGTAAGCTCAAGATTAGGCGGCGCTGTCGATTGAATCACGCGCAATTCGGTTGCAAACATCAGCGCCGCGACGCCGGCGAAGAAACCGTGCAAGGCGAACACCAGCACGATCGTGCGGTTTGGCGATACGCCTGAGAGCCGTGCCGCCTCGCGGTTTCCCCCCGTCGCGTAGATCGCCCGGCCGCCCGGCCACCAGCGCATCCAGGCGGCCGCGAGCAAGGTCGCGACGACCATGATGAGCACGGGCATCGGCAGCACGCCGAATAGCTCGATGTCGGCGAGATGAAAACTGTCGGGCAGGTCGGTGATCCACTTGCCGCCGGTCACGCTGATCAACCCGCCTTTCAAGATCGAGAGCATGCCGAGCGTGACGACGATGGCGGGGATGCCGAGATAGGCGACCACTGCGCCCTGCAGGGCCATGACCGCGATGCCGATGATCAACGGCGCGCCCCAGGCGACGACGATAGGGTAGCCCGCCACGGCTAGAGAACCAGAGACGGTGGCCAGCACGCCGATCAACGCGCCGACGGAGATGTCGATATTCCCCGAGACGATCACCATCGACATGCCAATGGCGGCGACCGCGACATAGGCGTTGCCGAGCAGGATGTCGGCGAGATTGTTGGCGGAGAGGAAGCGCGGATTGACGAAGCCGACCGCGATGGCGAGACCAATCACGGCGACGGCAAGCATCGCCTCTTGCGAGGCGAACCGCCGGAACAGCGGAACACGGCGGGGCAGGGCGATGGCGTTGACGCTCACGCGGCCTGCTCCCTCGCCGTGACGTCGCCCATCATCGCCGCGCCCACCGCGCTGGAGGTCGCCTGCGCGCGCGAAAATTCCGCGACGATGCGGCCTTCGCGCATGACCAGCACGCGGTCGCTCATGCCGAGAACTTCCGGGAGTTCGCTGGAGATCATCAGGATTGCGACGCCGCCGCGCGCGAGTTCGCCCATGAGGCGGTGGATTTCCGCCTTGGCGCCGACGTCGATGCCGCGCGTCGGTTCGTCGAGGATCAACAAGCGCGGCCGATTGGCGAGCCACTTGCCGAGCACGATCTTTTGCTGATTGCCGCCGGAGAGGCGGCCCGCGACCTCGTTGAGCGAGCTCGTCCGGACATCGAATTGCTTGACCGCACTCTCGGCGAGCCTGCGCTCGGCGGCTCTGTCGATAAAGCCTGCGCGCGTGAGGCGGTGCAGCGAGGCGAGCGAGAAATTATGCAGCACGCTCATCGGCCGCACCAGCCCCTGCGTGCCCCGATCCTCCGGCACGTAGGCTATTCCGAGCGCCCGCGCCGCCGCGGGCGACCGAATGATCGCGGACCGGCCGTTCAAGGTGATCTCGCCGCTTTCGGCCGGCGTTATGCCAAACAAAGTCTGCGCCAGTTCGCTGCGCCCGGAGCCAACCAGGCCGCCGAGGCCGACGATCTCGCCGGCGTAGACAGTGAGGCTGACGCCGCGGGTCATCGGCTTGGCGACGAGATCGCGCGCTTCCAGCACCGGCGCGCCGATCGCGACCTCGATCTTGGGAAACAGCGCCTCGATGCGCCTTCCAACCATCATCTCCACCAGTTCGCCTGATGTGGTCGCGCTGGTCGTTCGCGTGCCGATAAAGGCGCCGTCGCGGAGCACGGTGACGCGGTCGGAGATTTCGAAGATTTCGTCCATGCGATGGCTGATGTAGACGATGCCGACGCCGCGCGCGCGAAGCCGCCGCACGATATCGAACAGGCGCCGGACGTCGGCTTCGGTGAGCGCCGCGGTCGGCTCGTCCATGATCAGCACGCGCGCATCGAGCGACAGCGCGCGCAGGATTTCCACACGCTGGCGATTGCCGACGGAGAGGCGGCCGACCGTTTCATCGGCATCGAGATCGTCGATCTCCAGCGAAGCCAGCAGCGCGCGCGCTTTTTCTCGCATGGCCGTCAGATCGATACGTCCGAAACTCGCCTTCGGGGCATGGCCGAGAAAGATGTTTTCCGCGACGCTCAGTTCCGGGAACAGCAGCAGCTCTTGATAGATCGTCGCGACGCCGGCTTGGCGCGCCCCCTCGGGACCGGAGAAGCGGGTCTCCTGACCGTCAACCAGGATCGCGCCGCGATCGGGTTGATAGACGCCGGACATGATCTTGATCAGCGTCGATTTGCCCGCGCCGTTTTCGCCGAGCAAGGCGTGCACCTCGCCGGCGCGCACGTCGAAGGAGACCTCGGTCAGCGCGCGTACGCCGGGAAAACTCTTGCTGATCTCACGCACTTCCAGGCGCGGCGGCTCGCTGCTCATGCCGCCTCCGTCGCCCGCAACGGGTCGACGACCATGGTCTCGACGCCAGCGTCTCTCAACATTTGCAAGGCCGGCTCTGGCGCGCCCGAATCGGTCACCAACGTATGCGCGCGTTCAAGCGGACAGACGACTAGGCTGCCCTTGATTGCGAATTTCGAGGAATCGGCGAGCACGATCAGTTTGTCGGCGCGCTTCAACAATTTCGCGACGGCCCGCGCGATCAGGGGATCGCCTTCAATCAGGCCGCGCGGATTGATCGAGATCGCGCTCATGAACATGAGCTTAGCTGTGTAGTGCTGCGTCGCGTCGTCGTCGAACGGCGCGACAATCAGCTTCTGGTCGCGATAGACCTCGCCGCCCGGTAGCGCGACGCGATTGTCGGTCTCATGAATGAGGAATTCGGCGAGCGGATAGGAATTGGTGAGAATCTTCAGCCGACGCGGCCGCAGATATTCCGACATCTGATAGGTCGTCGTGCCGCCATTGATGATGACGACGTCGCCATCCTCGCACATCTCGACCGCGCGGCGCGCGATCGCGCGCTTGGCGGCGACGTTGATGGCGAGCGAATTGTCGAAAGAGCGCGAGCCGCGCGCGAGCGGCGCCTGTGCGAAAGTTGCGCTGATGGCCTGAATTCCGCCATGGACGCGCTCAGCGAAGCCTGCTTCCGCAAGTCGTCCCGCATCGCGCCGCGCCGAAGCCGCCGAGGCGCCGGTTGCGGACATCAAATCGGCGATCGACAAAAACCCGCGCTCGGCGAGCAAATTGCGGACGATCTCGGCGCGCTGTCGCTCGAGCATGACTTAGGGCGGTTTCCTCTGACGTTTGCGTAGGCGTGCCACAGGAAGGCAATGCTGTCAATCAAGTGTGATCAAAATCGATCATTGCGCCGCACAATTCGCTCATCGCAATGCACAATGCGAAGGGATTGTTGACCTGGACGTCAAATCTTCGTATCAATCGATCAGCATCGATCATTCAGTAAGATCGTGCAGACAGGGTCGAGGAAACCCCCCATGAGCGGCAGCACGCCTGGTCACAATGCGCTTTTGCCTAGTCTTTGGGACGACGCAGCGGCGGAGAAACTCGACGAACCCGGCGAGCTTCTCTATCGCTCAAATATCCTGGGCGCGGATTTGCGCGTCACCAATTTCGGCGGCGGCAACACGTCAGCCAAACTTTCCGAAAAAGATCCGCTGACCGGCGCGCCGGTTGAGGTGCTTTGGGTGAAGGGCTCTGGCGGCGATCTCGGCTCGATGAAGCTCGACGGCTTCGCCACTCTCTACCAGGACAAACTCATCGCGCTTGAGCGCGCCTATCGCGGGCTCGCCCATGAGGACGAGATGGTGGCGCTGTTCAATCATTGCACGTTCAATCTGAACACGCGCGCAGCCTCCATCGATACGCCGCTGCACGGCTTCGTTCCTCACAAGCACGTCGACCACGTGCACGCCGACGCCGTCATCGCCATCGCCGCGTCCGAGAACGCCGAGGCGCTGACGAAAGAGGTGTTTGGCGGCAAGCTCGGCTTTTTGCCGTGGCAGCGACCCGGCTTCGAGCTTGGGCTGAAACTCGGCGCGATGGCCAGGGATAATCCGCAATACGAGGGCGTCGTGCTCGGCGGTCACGGGCTATTCACCTGGGGGCCGACGTCGAAACAATGCTATGAGATAACGATCGCCACGATCAACAAGGCGGTCGCTTGGTTGGCCGCACACGGAGAGGGCGCTACCTTCGGCGGCGCGGTAACCGAGGCGCTTCCCGCGGCGAAGCGGCGGGAAATCGCTGCGCGGTTGGCGCCGGCGATCCGCAAGCGCATCTCCGAGGGCGAACGCAAGATTGGGCATTTCAGCGACGGCCCGGAAGTGCTGGAGTTCGTCAACTCGCGCGATCTCAAAGCGCTGGCCGCGCTCGGCACGTCGTGCCCGGACCATTTCCTGCGCACGAAAATCCGGCCGCTCGTGCTGCCTTTCGCTGGCGATGTCGAGGCGGTGGTGGCGGGTCTCGACGATACCCTCGCGGCCTATCGCGCCGATTACGCGGCCTACTACGAGCGCTGCAAACATCCCGAACTCTCCCGCGATGCGCGACCCGAACGCGGTCGTCTATCTGATCCCGCAAGTCGGTATGCTCACCTTCGCCAAGGACAAGGCGACGGCGCGCATTGCCGGCGAGTTCTACGTCAACGCGATCAACGTGATGCGCGGCTCGGCAAGCGTCAGCAAATATGTCGGGCTCGTCCGAGCAGGAGGCGTTCAACATCGAATATTGGTTGTTGGAGGAAGCGAAACTTCAGCGCATGCCGAAGCCGAAGTCGCTCGCCGGCCGCGTCGCGCTGGTGACCGGCGGCGCCGGCGGGATTGGCTCGGCGATCGCGGCGCGGATGATGGGGGAGGGCGCTTGCGTCGTGCTCGCCGACGTCGACCGGGCGAGCCTCGAGGCGAGAGTGGGCGAATTCAGCAAGCGTTTCGGCAAGGATGCGGTTGCTGGCGTCGCGATGGACGTGACCGACGAAGCCTCGGTGGATGCGGCGACGCGAGAGGCGGTGGCGGGGTTTGGCGGTCTCGATATTCTCGTCTCCAACGCAGGCATCGCTTCCGCCTCCGCGTTCGAGGACACGACGCTGGAGCTCTGGAACCGCAACATCGCGATCCTCGCGACCGGATATTTTCTTGCGGCTCGCGCGGGCTATCGCGTGATGAAGGAGCAGGGGATCGGCGGCTCGATCGTTTTCATCGCCTCGAAGAACGCGATGGCGGCTTCGGCCGGAGCGTCGGCCTATTGCGCGGCGAAAGCGGCGGAGGTGCATCTGGCGCGGTGTCTGGCGCTGGAAGGCGCGCCGTACGGAATTCGCTGCAACACGGTCAATCCGGACGCGGTGCTGCGCGGGTCGAAAATCTGGCAGGGCGAGTGGCGCCAGCAGCGCGCCGCCTCCAACAAGGTGAGTGAGGATCAGCTGGACGAGATGTATCGTCAGCGCTCCTTGCTGAAGCTTTCGGTGTACCCCGAGGACATCGCCGAGGCGGTGTATTTCTTCGCCTCCGATCTCTCGGCGAAATCGACGGGCAACATCATCAATGTCGACGCGGGCAACGCGGGGTCGTTCACGCGGTAGCCTAGTTGCGCAATAAGGCGCGTCGCGCCGTCATTGCGAGCGAAGCGAAGTAATCCAGCCGTGGGGCCCGAGCGCCGCGGCCGCTGGGAGCTTAACGCGGGCGCCGACGCGTAGCCGAGAGGCTGGATTGCTTCGCTTCGCTCGCAATGACGGGTTGGGCGCCGAGAGAGAGGCTTCTGATGTCCTATCGAATTCCTGACTCCCTGATCGCCGAAGAAAACGCTAAGGCTGCGCCGGCTCAGGAGGAGGAATACGCCGCGCTGTCACGCAAGCTTGCCCGCGGCGGCGTCGACATCGAGAGCATCGTCAAACAGGTTGCGTCCTTCGCGGTCGCGGTCCCGACCTGGGGCGTCGGCACGGGCGGCACGCGGTTCGCGCGCTTTGCCGGCCCTGGCGAGCCGCGCGGCGTGTTCGATAAGCTGGAGGATTGCGCGACGATCCAGCAACTCACGCGGATCACGCCAACCTGCTCGCCGCATTTTCCTTGGGACAAGGTGTCCGACTATCGCGAGCTCGCCGAGCGGGCGACGGCTCTCGGCGTCGGCTTCGACGCGGTCAATTCAAACACGTTTCAGGATCAATCAAATCAAAAACTATCCTATAAATTCGGTTCGCTGACCCACGCCGACAAGGCGGTGCGGGCGCAAGCGGTCGCGCACAATCGCGAGTGCATCGAGATTGGCCAAAAACTCGGCTCGAAGGCGCTCACGGTCTGGATCGCCGACGGCGCCAATTTCGCTGGCCAGTCCAATCTCAATCGCGTGCTGGATTGGTATCTGGAGTCGATGGCGGAGATCTATTCGGAGCTGCCGTCGGATTGGCGCGTGTTCCTGGAGCACAAACTCTACGAGCCGGCGTTCTATTCGACGGTGATTTCTGATTGGGGAACCAGCCTGATGGCGGCTCAGGCGCTCGGTCCGAAGGCGCATTGCCTGGTCGATCTCGGGCATCATGCGCCCAACGTCAACATCGAGCAGATCGTCTCGCGACTTATCCGCGTCGGCAAGCTCGCCGGGTTTCATTTCAACGATTCCAAATATGGCGACGACGATCTCGACGCAGGTTCGGTTGATCCATTCCGGCTGTTTCTCGTCTTCAACGAACTCGTCGACGCCAAGGCGCGCCGCGCGCCCGGCTTCGATCCCGCTTACATGCTCGATCAGTCGCATAACGTTACCGACCCGATCGAAAGCCTCATGCAATCGGCGATCGAGACGGCGCGGGCTTACGCGCAGGCGCTCGTGGTCGATCGCGCGGCGCTGGCCGAGGCGCAGGATGCGAGCGATGTGCTCGGCGGGCACCGGCTGTTGAAGGCGGGCTTTCTGACTGACGTGTCGCCGATCCTTGCGGAAGCTCGCAAGCGTAGCGGCGGCGCGCTGGATCCGATCGCGGTTTATCGAAAATCCGGATACCGCGCGCGCAAGACCGAAGAGCGGCCGGCGGTCGCGGGGTCGACGTCGGGGATTGTTTGATTGAGCGGCCGGAGTGGGTCATCCGCGTCATGGCCGGACTTGTTCCGGGCGTTCCCGTCGCGATACGGCTTGTCGTCTTCAGAACTCGAACGCTCTTGTTTGCAAGCAGACGCTGCTGTATTCAGAGACCTGCGGTGCACACAGCGGCGTGGATGGCCGGGACAAGCCCGGCCATGACGTGACCGGCGCGGCTTGAGGTAGTAGATTCAATCCGATCGGCCATCGCGCTAGCGCCTGTTCGCCGAAAGATTCTTAACCCTCTGCGTCTAGGATTGCGCATCCGAGACGTCGTCGCGCGCGGCGCGGCGAAGCATGATTGCAATACGTCCGGCGTGACGCGGCGTCACATGTCCCCCCTTCTGACCCCAAGCTGAGGCGTGGCGACTTCCGCAAGGGACGGCGCGCCTGATGGAGCGCCGCATGCCCTCGATGCGTCCTGTTACGCAAAGCCTGACGATCGGCTCGGCCTTACTCGCCTCCGGCGTCGTTTGCTTCATAGGGCTTACGGCGGCCGGGGTTGCGACCTGGTGGGCGCTGCAGGGAATCATCGTTGCTCAGTCCAACGCGATCGGCCTGCACACAGAGACGAGCGGCGCATTTGGGTCGGTTGCCTTGATCTTTGGCTTGTTGTTGATTGGGGCTGTCGCCGTCTTCCTCGCGCTTCGGCGGCTTGTCGCTCGCGCGCTCGCCGAGACCGCGAACAAATTGGCCACTCTTGCCGGCACGTCCAGTCTTGATGCCTGTGCAACCAAGACCCAAAGGAACCTTGACGCCAATCTCAACGCGCTGCGCACCGCCCTCTACGAACACGGCACGCCGCGAATATCCGGCGAAAGGCTGTTTTTCGGCGATTATCTGGTCAATGGCGAGACTGAAATCGTCGACAGCGTGCGCAAACGTTACGGCGGCGCCGCTACGATATTTGTGGGCGATACCCGCGTCGCGACCAATGTACAAAACGGCGCTGGCGTTCGCGCGGTTGGAACCAAGCTTGCCCCGGGCCCGGTCCACCAGGAATTGTTTGGCAATCTCTCGACATATCCTGGCGAAACCGAAATCCTAGGCCGCAACTACGTCGCGATCTACGAGCCAATCATCGTCGACGACAAGCCGATCGGGGCGATCTTCGTTGGTGTACCGTTCGAGCCCGAATCTGGCGCGTATCCCAGCGACGATGCAGGGTTGCGCGACGAAGTGTCGCGCATGCAAGCTGCCGTCGAGACGGTCAGCGTGGCGATCGAGCAGAAGAAGGCGATCGAGCGCGACGCGCTGGCGGATCGCTACCGCGCGGCCGATCGGGCCCGCCGCGCGGCGGCGCGCGCGGTTGCCGCGGCGGCCGATCAGAAACTCGTCGTCGTCAATCTGACGCGCGCTCTGAAGCAGCTCGCGCAAAATGACCTGACCCATAAGATTGAGGCGGCGTTTCCGAGCGAATATCGATCACTCAAGATCGATTTCGAACAGGCCGTCGATACGCTCTCGTCGACCGTCGCGGCGGTGGTTGCGCAGGGCCATACGATATTCGACGTCTCCAGCCGCATCAACGAGCATGCGAATCTGCTTTCGCAGCGGTCCGAGCAACAGGCGGAGAGCCTCAAAGAAACCGTCGCCGCTCTCAACCAGATCACCGCGAGCGCCAAGCGATCCGCGGACGGCGCTGCGCACGCGCGCGGAGGTGGTAGCGGCGACCGACGCCGACGCTGCGCGCAGCGCCGAAGTGGTCGGCGAAGCGGTCGTCGCCATGCAAGGCATCGCCGAGGCCGCCGGCCGGATCGGTCAGATCGTCGGGCTGATTGATGAGATCGCGTTCCAGACAAATCTGCTGGCGCTCAATGCCGGCGTCGAGGCCGCAAGGGCAGGGGAGGCGGGGCGTGGTTTTGCGGTGGTCGCCACTGAGGTGCGCGCGCTTGCGCTGCGCGCTGCGCAGGCGGCGAAGGATATTCGCGCGCTGATCGCCACATCGGACGTCGAGGTCGATCGCGGCGTCGATCTGGTGACGCGCACCGGCGAGGCGCTGAAGCGAATTGTCGGGAAGGTCGCCGAACTCAACGTCATTGTCGGCGACATTGCTAGCGGATCAAAGGAGCAGGCGGGGGGGCTTGGCGAGATCAATTCGGCGATCCATCAGATGGACCAGATTACCCAGGCGAATGCTTCGGTCGCGCTGCAGTCGGCGGAGGCGGCGCAGGCGCTGGAGAGCGAAGCCGAGCAGCTCAACGCGCTGGTTTCGCAGTTTCGGCTCGACGCCGGAGCGCCGCAGGCGCGCGCACGGGCGGCCTGAGCCGGCCAGCGCGGCGCGACCTATAGCCGCGTTCTCCAAAGCGCGGCCCGCGATCTGGAGATCGCGGCTACAGCGCGCTGCGTGCTATGGCGCGCGGCGCCGAGGTTGCTAGAAGGGTCGGCATCAAGCGAGACGCCGATGAGCGAGACCAGCACCAACTTCGCTTATATCTCCGGACTGTGGCAGAGCGTGTCCGATCGCGGCCGCGCGCTCGTAGGCCTGCGTCGTCCCGCTCCGGTCAATGTCGAGGCGCTGATCGAACTCGCGCGCAGATTGCTTTCAGGACGGGGAGAGGCTTCCGGCGCGGCGAACGCGGAGACTTTGCTCGAAGGCTATGAGTCGCTCGGCGAAGCCGACCAGCGCTCGTTTCTTACGCGAATCTGCGAGATTTTTGGGCCGGACCTCGACGCGCTGCAGAACGCCGCGCGCGCTTTCCTTGACGCGCCCGACGGCGCCCACGCCGCCGAGATCTTTCGCCCGCGCCGAGCCGACACGGCAGGAGCTCATCCGCCGGCTCAACCACGCTCCCGGCGGCACCCTTGCGCTGGTGAAGATGCGCAAGACGCTCGGTGAGGCGATCAAGGACGGCGCTCCGCTGGAGGCGTTCGACCGCGACTTCCGGCATTTGTTCGCGTCCTGGTTCAATCGCGGCTTTCTCGTTTTGAGGCGGATCGAATGGACGACGCCCGCAAATATTCTGGAAAAGATCATCCGCTACGAGGCGGTGCACGAGATCTCGACCTGGGAGGAGCTTCGTCGGCGGCTCGATCCGCCGGATCGTCGGCTCTACGCGTTTTTTCATCCGGCGCTGGTCGACGAGCCGCTGATCTTCGTCGAGGTGGCGCTGACGGCGGCGATCCCCGACGCGATTCAGCCGCTGCTGGCCCCCGAGCGCGCGCCGATGCCGGCGGAAGCCGCGACGACGGCGGTTTTCTACTCGATCTCGAACGCGCAAGCCGGGCTAGCCGGCGTCAGTTTCGGCAATTTCCTGATCAAGCAGGTGGTCGAGGACTTGCGGCGCGAATGGCCGCGGTTGCAGACCTTCGTAACGCTCTCGCCGGCGCCGGGGTTTGCCGATTGGCTTGGCAAGGAGCGTGCGACGGAGGGCTCGCGTTACCTCAACGCCGAGACTCGGCGCGTTCTCGAAGCGATCGAGACCGGGCAGTCTCCGGAGACGGGCGATCGCGTGCTATCGACGCTCGCCGCCGCCTATTTCCTGCACGCGCGGACGTCCTCGGGGCGCGTGGTTGATCCAGTGGCGCGGTTCCATCTCGGCAATGGCGCGCGGCTCGAGCGCATCAATCCGCGAGGTGATCGGTCGGTGGCGGGGATGCGGCAATCCCTCGGGGTGATGGTGAACTACCTGTATGATCTCGATCATATCGAGGCCAATCACGAGGCGTTCGCCAACCGCGGCGTCGTGGCGGCGTCGACGCCGGTGAAGAAGCTGGCCGCCGCGGCGGCAGGGAAGGGGTGAGATCGACGGCAGCTGTAGACGCGGTCGTTGACCGCGTTGGATCGGTCAAGCCCCTCGTTCTGTAAGTTATTTGCAAGCCGAGCCGCCGCGGTCAACGACCGCGGCTACAGTTCACGCTTATCCTAGCCGGCCCGCGGCGTGCGCTAACAGCATGTAGACCTTGCCGGAATCCGACAGCATCGCCGCTCGCGATTGCGCTCCGTCCTTGTCGCTCTGTCCGATCTTGGCGAGCAGCCGTTCGAACTCGTTGACATAGCGAATAACCGACTCGCGGAACGGCGGATCGTTGCGGATGCGGCGGCGGACGTCTTCGAACGCCTGCTGACCGGCGGCGGTATAGAGGCGGCGCGAGATCGCGTTCGGGTCGCCCTGGCGCCAGCGCTCCCACATCTCCGCCGCCATCGGGCCCTCGACGAGGCTGGCGATGTCGGTGGTGATTGAGTTCAGGCTCTCGCGCGAGGGTCGGCGGGTCGGCGGGCGCGGCTCGGCGGCCTCGCGCGACGCGGCGGCGAGCAGGTTCGACAGCCAGCCGGACTGCGAGCGCTCCGGCGAGGGTTCGTGGGCGCACGGGCGGCTTCGGCCGGCGCGGCGCACGATCAGCGGCGAGCCGCCGCGGCGCTCGGCTCTTCCACGGGCGCCTCTGGCGCGGGCGCAGGCAGCGGCGTCAGCGTGACAGCCGTGATCGCCGCCTCCAACGGCGCAGGCGGTGTGGGCGCGATCTCGATGGTTGGCGGCGTCTCCGGCGTCAGGATCACGGTCGGCGCGGGCGCCGCAGCAGGCTCCGGGATGGGCTCGACCGGAGCCGGCGGCTTGGCCGGCGCGGGCTCGCGCCTGGCGAAACCCTCGATGCGCGCAGGCGCGGCGGGCGCTGGCGGCGGAACAGGCGCCGGGTCGGGCTCGCCAGGGTCGGAGATGTCGAAACCGTGCGGCGCCACCACCGCCGCAAGCTCCTTCAGCGCCTTGATCTGATCGCCGACGACGCGGCGCATGGCGTCCGCCGCCTCGGTGGTTTCCCTGGGCAGTTCGAACACGCCGCGCTTCAGTTCGCCGCGCGTCGCCTCGAGCTCGCGCTGCACTTCGGCCGCCATCTGTTTGACCTCGGCGACGGCGGCGCCGAACTTTTGCGTCGGCCTGCTCCATGATGGCGGAAAGCTGCGCGTTGGCCTGATCATAGGCGGACTGCATCGACGCGTTCCGGTGAGTTCGCGCTCGTGCGCCGCCTTCTCGCGGATCGCCTCGAACTGGCTCGTCGTGCTCGAGGACGCGCCTTCCGCGGCGGAGGCGAGCGCGGCGCCGATCTCCTTCGCGCGCGCCTGCGCGGTGGCGAAGTTGCTGCTCGACGCTGGTCGAGAACTCGCGCATCAAGCGCTCGAGTTCGCTGCTGCGCTGGCCGACGTCGCCGACCAGGCTCTTCAGGCTGTCGTGCCGGGTCGCCAGCGCCGCGTCGATCGCCTCCTGGTGCGCCGACAGTTCGCGCGAAACATCCGACAGCGCCGAGGTGTGCGCCGCGAGCCGTTCCGACGAAACGTTCGCCGTCGTCGCGGGTGACGCCGGTGATGCGGTCGAGATCGGTCACATGCGTCGAGATCGTCGACGAGCGCGCGTTGCAGATCGAGAACGCGATCGCCGAGATCGCCTTGGATCTCGCCAAGCCGGCCGCTGGCGGAAGCCACCACCCGATCGAGCGCCGCGCCGGTCTGGCCGAGCTTTTCCAGTACGACGGCGAGTTCGCCACGCAGCCGGTCGCCGGTAGAGGCGAGCGACGTCACCGAGACATGCGCGCCGTTTTCGAGCGTCGACCGCAAACCGGCCGCAGAGGCGTCGAGGTCGCGCGACAAGCTCTCAAACAACGCGGCGAGCGCGTCGCTTGATTGGCGCGTCGCCGCTTCCGCCGTGCCGCGCAGCGCGGCGTTGGCGCCCTCGATCTCCTCGGTCACGCGCCGCAGATGCTGGGTGACCGCCTGCGACGAACGAGAGCTTGCCTGCTCCGCGGCCCCGGCGAGGTCGCGCGACGAAGCTTCGACCTCGCGCATAAAACGCTCGATCAAAGCGCCGATGACTTCGGCTGAGCTTGCGGTCGGCCGATTGTGCGGAGCTCTGCAGCGCCGTCGTGGTGTTGGTTGTCTCCTCGGTCAGACGGCTCAATAGGCTGCCGATCGACTCGCGTCGAGCGCGCCGCGGCCTCACGTGCGGATTCCTGCAGCACGGCCGCGGACTTCTGCGTTTCGTCGGTCAGACGGCGCAGCAAGTCGCCGATCGAGTCCGTCGAGTGCGACGCCGCCGCCTCGGCGGAGGCGTGCAGCGTGACTACGGACTTGCCGGTTTCCTGGGTAAGCCGGTTCATCAGCGCGCCAATCGACTCCGTCGAGCGGGTGGCGGCTTCCTGCGCCGACTCTTGCAACGCGGCGGCGGACTTTTCCGTTTCCTCGGCCAGCCGGCTCAACAGCGCGCCGATCGACTCCGTCGACAACGAGGCGGCGCCCTGCGCGGAGGCTTGCAGCAAAGCCGTCGACTTGGTTGTTTCCTCGGTCAGGCGGCTCAGCAACCCGTCGAGCGCTTCCGTCGAGCGGTTCGCGGCCACTTCGGCCGCGACCCCGAACGAGGCGGTGGACTCCTCGACATTGCGCGTCAGCCGGCGCAGCAGGCCGACGATCGCGTCCGCCGAACGCTTCGTGGCGTTCTCGGAAGCGACTTCCAGCGCGCTCGAGGATTTCTCGGTTTCCTCCGCCAGCCGCGCCAGCAGATCGCCAACCGTTTCGGTCGAGCGGGCCGCCGCCGAACCGGCCGCGGTCTGCAAGGTTTCCGTGGAGATGCCGATCTCGTCGGCGATCCGCGCGACAAGTTTGGTGACAGCTTCGCTGGAGCGCTCGGTCGCCTCGTTGGCGGCTTCGCGCAGCACCAGGCTGGATTGCTGCACGTCATGGTCGAGCCGTCGACAACAGTTCCGTCAGTGCCTCGGAGGATAGCGCCGCCGCCGACTCCGCCGCCGAGCGCAGCGTCGCCGCCGAGCATTTCCGCGTCGCTGGCGAGCTGGCCAATCAGGCCGACGACGTGCTCGCTCGACTGCGTCGAAGCGTGCGCGGCGGCCTGTTCGAGCCGAACCAGCATGTCTTCGACCGACTGGGCGGAGCGCGCCGCCGCCTCTTCCGTGGTCTCGCGCAAGGCCCGCGCGGACTGCTCGATGGTTTCGGCGAGCCGGCCCATCGCGCCGCTGACGGCGCCGCCGGATCTCGGCTTTCGCCGTCTCCGTCGCTTGCCGCAGCGCGGTCGTCGCGCGCTCGATTTCGGTGTTGATCTGGCCGGTCAGCGAGCCGATCGCTCGCGCCTGGTCGGCGCCGCTCTGCAGGATCGCGGCGACGAGATCTTCGCCGCGGCGGCCGAACAGGGCGACCAGGGTGTTGACGCGCGCCTCCAGGGTTTGCGTGGCGCGTTCGCCGGCGCCAGCGATGACGTCGGAAAGACGATCGCCATGCGTCGCGAGATCCGAGGTGAGCTGAGAGCCACGGCCATCGACGATCTCGCGCAAAGCTTCGATGCGATCCGACAGCGCGCGGGTGATTTCGTCGCCGCGCTCGCCGAGCATGGCCTCAAGCGCCACCACGGCGCCGGAGAGCTCGCGCTGGAACGCCCCGGCGTGTTCGGCGAGCCGCGAGGAGACCGTCTCGGCCCCGCTGGAGAGCGCAAAATCGAGTTTGTTCTGGTGATCGTCAATCAGCCCGTTCAGGCGATCGGCGTGTTGGGCCAGCGCTTGCGACGTGGCGCCGCCCGCCTCGTCGAAACGCTTGGTGATATCGTCGAGCGGCGCGACGACCGTCGTCTCGAATCGGTTCGCCGAACCGCTGAGCGCCGCGGTCATTTCGTCGAGCTTGCTGACCAGCGTTGCGCTGACATGATTGGCGAGTTCGGACAAAGCGTCCGTCAACGATCGCGAACGCTTGTCGAGCGTCGCGGCGACTTCCGCCGACTTCTCCTCGATGCCGCGCGTGATGGCGCTGCCGCCCTCGCTCAAAGCCTTCGCGGCTTCGATCGTATTCCTGCGCCAGCATCTGTTCGAGCGCGCGGCCTCGCGACGGCGAGGCCTTCGTCGATCTTTTGCGCGAGGCCTTCGAGCGCCGCGGAAAGCTCGCGCAACCGATCGCTGGACTTCGCGTCGACCGTCTCCAGACCGGAGGCGAACAAGGCCGCGAAGTCGTCGTGGCGCTTGCCGATCCGCTCGTCGAGTTCGCCGCCGCGGTGGATGACGGTGTCCTCGATCGCCGAGAGCTTGCTCTCGATCAACCCGGAGAGCGCCTGCACTTCGGCTTCGATGCGGGCGACCGTGTCGCGCCCGCTGACGGCGACGGCCGCCTCGAACTTGTCCATGCCGCGACGCAGCGCGCCGTCGATCGCCGAGGCGTGGCCGGCGATGGCGCCCTCGATCGTCGCCTGGTGTCCAGCGGCGGCGAGCGCGAATGCGTCGACGCCGACGTTGGTTGCTTCTTCGATGCTGGCGCGATGCAGCGCGACCGAGGACACGAAGTCGGCGACACGGCCCTTCGCGGTCGTGTCGAAGGCTTGGTTGTGCTCGCTGAGCCGCTGGCCAAGCTCGTTGACGCTGTCGCGTGCGGTCGTCTCGAAATGTCGGCTGTGGGCGTCGAGCGCGCCGTCGAATTCGCCCAGATGCTGTCGCGCGGCGCTGGCGAACGCGTCGACCCCGGCGACCGTCGCCTCCTCGATGCGGGCGCGGTGCCCCGCGACCGTAGAATTCGAAATCGCCGAGACGCGCCCTCGCGGCCGCGTCGAAGGTTTCGTTGTGCTCGCCGAGCCGTTGGTTGAGCTCGCCCACGGTTTGCCGCGCGGTCGTCTCGAATTGGCGGCCGTGGACGCCAATGGCGTCGTCGTAGGCGCCGAGATGCTGCTGCGCGGCGCTGGCGAATGCGTTGACGCCGGCCGCCGTCGCTTCCTCAACGCGGGCCCGGTGGGACGCGACTGTGGTTTCGAAATCGCTGAGACGCGCCTGCCCAGTGCTCTCGAATGCCGTGGTGTGATCGTTGAGCCGCCGACCGAGTTCGCCGACGCTTTCACGCGCGGTCGTGTCGAAACGCGAGCTGTGGACGCTGAGCGCATCGTCGAAGGCGCGGAGGTGTTGTTGTGAGGCGTTCGCGAAAGCCGCAGCGCCGGCGAGGGTCGCCTCTTCGATATGGGTCCGGTGGCCCGCAACCGCGGACTCGAAATCGCCGAGACGCGCGTTTGCGGCCGCGTCGAACGCTTCGTTGTGTTCGCCAAGCCGTCGGCCGAGTTCGCCAACGGTTTCGCGCGATGTGGCGTCGAACAGTTGGTTGTGCGCGCCGATGGCGTCATCGAAGGCGCCAAGATGCTGTTGCGCGGCGGCCTCGAAGGCGCCGATGCGCTGCTGCGCGATCGCGTCGAACGACGCGCCATGTTCACCGAGGCGCCGATCCATCGCGGCGACGCTGTCGCGCGCGGTCGTCTCGAACCGTTGGCCGTGCGTGCTGAGGCTGTCGTCGAATGCGCCGAGATGTTGCTGAGCGGCGCTCTCGAAGGCGCCGACGCGCGTTTGCGCGATGGCGTCGAACAACTCGTTGTGGTCCGCGAGGCGTCGCTCCAAGTCGGAGAGATTGTCGCGGGCCGTCGCGTCGAACCGCTGGGCATGTGTGCTGAGCGCGTCGTCGAATGCGCCGAGATGTTGCTGCGCAGCGGTCTCGAAGCCGCCGACGCGGGCTTGCGCAACCGCGTCGAATGACTCGCTGTGCGTCGCAAGGCGTCGCTCCAGCGCAGCGACATTGTCGCGGGCCGTCGCGTCGAAGCGCTGGCCGTGGGTGCTGAACGCATCGTCGAAGGCGCCGAGGTGCTGCTGCGCGGCGCTCTCGAAGGCGCCGACACGCGACCGCGCGATGGCGTCGAACAACTCGCCGTGCTCGGCGAGGCGCTGCTCCATCGCCGCGACATTTTCCCGCGCCGTCGTCTCGAACTGCCGCCCATGTGAGCCGAGCGTGTCGTCGAAGGCGCCGATATGGCGCTGCGCCGCAACCTCGAAGGCGTCGCGGTGCTCGGCGAGCCGGCCGTCAATGTGATCGAAGCGCTGCCGCGCGGCGGCGTCAATTCTGGCGGTGTGCTCGCCGACAAATTCCTCGAAAGCGTCGCGATGCTCAGCGAGCCGGCCATCGATGTGATCGAAACGCTGCTGTGCGGCGGCGTCGATCCGCGCGGTGTGATCAACGATCGCCTTCTCGAAGGCGCCGAGGCGTTGATCCGCGGATTCTTCAAGACGCGCGCGATGCATATCGACGGATTCGTCGAACGCGCCAAGGCGACGCTCGGCGACGGCTTCGAACGCGTCGTTATGAGCCGCCAGGCGCTCGTCGTACTGCCCGAAGCGTTGACGCGCGATGTCGTCGAAACGCTCGGCGTGATGCGCCAGCCGTTCATCGATCTCCGCGCGCCGGCTGCCGAGGATCGCGTCGAGCAACTCGACCTGAGCGGCAATGTTCTCCTTGAGCGCTTCGGCGTGGACGCCGATGCGCTCGACGGCGGTGTCGCCGCCGGTTCCAACCAACGCTTGCAGCGCGTCGAGTTGCTCGCCGAACACACCGGTCTGTTGCGCGAGCGTCTGCACCAGCGCCGAGCCGCGGCCGTCGATCGCATCTTCCAACGCGCTGACGCGCTGGGCGAGCATCGCCTCCAGCCCTTCGCCGCTGGTTGAAACCAACGCAGCGGCATTGTTGGCGGTTGAGCCGAACGTCTCGCTCGCTACCCTGACAATATCGCTCCAGCGGGCGAGTGCGGCGCGGGCTTCGCTCTCAAACAACTCGGCGGCGCTGAGCCCCTGAGTGTCGATCGCAGCGGTCGCCATCCGCGCCGCCGCCTCGATGCGGCCGCCGACGTCCTTCGCCGAGGCTTCGATCGCCGCGGCGAGATCTCCGCGGCGGCGGTCGAACTCGTCGATGAACTGGGTGCGCGCCTCTTCGAAAGCCGCGCGCGCAACGTCCGTGCGCTCAACCAGGCGCGCCGAAAGATGATTGGTGACCGCGCCGATGACGTCTTCGAGCGCCTGGCCGCGTACAACCACGGTTTCGTGCAGCCGGTCGGCGGCTTCGTTGAGGCCGGTGACCAGCGCCTCGCCGCGGTCGCCGAGCGAAGTCTCCAGCGCGCCGCGCAACTCTTCTATGCGGTCGACGAGATGCTGGCTTGCCTGTGACCAGGCGTCGCCAATGCTCTTGCTCGGAATTCTTGAGCCGGAGTCGCGACCGTCTCGCCTTCCTCGCGGATGGCTTGCGCGGCTTGGGCCGCCGAGGCCGCAAGCCGAACAATCAACTCCGTATGACGTTCGTCGAATTCGGCGCCAATGCGCGCATGCGCGTCGGAAACGCCGGCCGAAAGCGCCTCGCCCTGGCTCCTCAGCGCGTCCAGCGAACGCCGCGCGCTATCCTCGATCCGCTTGGCGACGCCGAGCCCGAGCGCCTCGTGTTCGGCGGCGACCGAGCGATGCGTATCGGAGAGACGTCCGACGACCTCGTCGGCATGGCGCGCCAGAGCTTCGCTGGCTTGTTTCGAGCCGCGGCCGAAGGATTCGATCAAGTCCAGGCGGCGAGCTTCGAGCTCGCGCGCGACGTTCTCGTGCATCTCGGCGATCTGGTCGGCGGAAGCCGCGAGCTTGCCGAGCAACTCGCGATGGCGATCGTCGAATTCATCACCGACCCGGCCGTGCGCCTCGGAAACGCCGGCGGCCAGCGCCTCGCCTTGCGCCTTCAGCGCGTCGAGCGAACGGCGCGCGCTTTCCTCAATTCGCGCTGCGACGCCGAGGCCGAGCGCCTCATGCTCTTCGGCGACCGTGCGGTGAGCGTCAGAGAGCCGCGATGCGACCTCGTCGGCGTGCCGCGCAAGTTGCTCGCTTGCCTGTTTCGAACTGCGGTCCAACGCATCAACCAGCCCAAGACGGCGGTCTTCGAGATTTCGCGTGACATTGTCATGGGTCTCGGTGATCCGAGCCACCGTTGCGTCGGCTTGCGTCTCCAGCGCGAGCGAGGTGGAGACACTCGCATCGGCGAGCTTCTCCATCAGACTTTCGGCGCGGGAATCAAACGTATCGGCGATCATGCGATGCGCGTCGGCCACACGCGCTGTCGCGTCATCGGTGCGCCCTGTGATCGCAGCCGCTGCGCGGCTTGCGCTGTCCTCGAAAGTTCGGACGAGTTCTTCGACGCGCAAGTCCACGTCGCGCGACACCGTCTCGTGGGTTTCCGCGACGCGGGCGGCGGCGGCCTCGGCGCGCGCGCCAACAAGGTCGACCACACGGTCGCCTCCGGCTTCCAGAGTCTGCAACAAGCCGGTGACGCGCGTGTCGAACTCGTGCGCAGCCGCTTCGTTGGTCATGGCGATGCGGGCGACGGCGGAATCGGCTCTATCAGATAGCGCGCCGAGCACCTTCTGATGATGGGTTTCCGAATTCTCGACGAGCGATTCGATTTTGGCGTCGAACTCGCCGACGGCCCGATCGTAGGCCTCGGCCAAAGTCGCCGCGGCCAAGGCGGCGCGTGCGCCGAGCTGGTCGACAGCGCCCGCCGAGCCCTCTAGCGAGGACGTGAGACGCGCTAGCAGCGTCGCGTGGCGCACCTCGAACTCGCCGCTGACGCGCTCGTGCGCTTCGGCGACGCTCTCGGCGTAACGCTCGCTTTCCGAACGTAGCGTCTCGACAGAAGCGCGAGCCACGGCCTCCAAGCGTTCGATGACGCTCACGCCCAGATCCTGCTGCTCGCGCTGCAGCGCCTGATGCGCATCGGTGACGCGCGTCGCGGCATCCTGCGCGGTCGAGGAAATCATCTCCGACGTTTCCAGCGCGGAATGCTCGAACGCCTGGATGAGATCCTGGCGACGCTGATCGAAGTCGCGCACGACGGTTTCGTGGGTTTCGGCGATCCGCGCGACCGTCATCTCCGCGTGGGTTTCGAGCGCCACCGACGTCGAGGCGGTCGCCTCGGCGAGGCGCGCCATCAGGTTTTCCGACTTGGCCTCGAAGGCCCCGGAAATGGCGTCGTGCGAGTTGGTCACCATAGTAGCGGCCGCGTCGGCGCGGTCGCCGATCGAGCGCACTGCATTCTCCGCGCTGGTGTCCAGCGCAGCAATCAACGCGCCGACGCGCTCGTCGAATTCGCGGGCGACAACTTCATGGGTTTGCGACATGCGGCCCAAAGTCGTCGCGCTGCTGGCGTCGATAGCGGCCACCGCGTCTCGGCTCGACTGTGTCACCGCATCGACGAGTGCAGTGGCTCGAGCATCGAACGTGCCCGATACGTCCTCATGGGCGCGCGTGACGGCGCTTGCGACATAATCCGCCTGCTGCTGCAAGGCGTCCACGGCGCCGCGGCTGCTCTGCTCCAAACGATCGACCAACCGGTCGCCGTGTTCGCCAAAATCCTGGCCGAGGGCGAGCGTGACTTCCTCCAGCCTCGCGGCGATCGCGTCGCCGTGCCCACGAAAGGCGTCAACTGTCGCCGTCCCGCTGGCGGCGAGGCGCTCGTTGATCTCTAAGCTGGCGGCGGCAATGGCTTCGTTGGTGGCGTGCGCGGCGGTCTCCAACTGAACGACGATCCCGAGGCCCTCGCTGCGGATCGAAGTGGCAACCCGCTCGGAGGAATTCGTTCAGGCTGCGAGCGGCATCCCGCTGAATTTTGCCGATGTCGCCAACGAGAACTCTCGCCGCGCTCGCGAAGCGCGCTTTCGAGCCGCTCTGCGCTTTCGATCAGCTGCGCAGCTGACAGCTCCGAGGCGGTAGTCACCTTGTGAGCGATTTCCTCCGCCGCGCCGCCCATGCGCTCGACGCCGGCGGCGCTCGCGCGCTCGACCGTATTGGCGAATTGCTCCGAAGAGGCGCCGAAAGTGGCGCCGGCGGCCTGGCCGATGTCGCCGATTTGCAGCGCGATCCGCTGGCCAATCGATTCCAGATCCCGCGCGGCGTTCTGATGCGCCTCGCCTAAAGCGGTGCGGACCGACGCCCCGTTGGCGACGATCAATTCGCGCTGATCGGCGAGTTCGGCGATCAGCGTGCGCAGGCGCCGTTCGTGTTCGCCCGAAGAGCGCTCCAGCGCGGCGATTTCCTCGCGCACCAGCAACTCGAGTTCGCTGGCGCGCTTGAACGCGCGTTCGACGCCGTCGCCCATCGTGGAGACTTCGCGGCGAATGGCTTGCGCAAGCGTCGAGAACTGTTCGCCCGCAACCGCCTCGGGCTCGGCCAAGCGCACCGCCACATGGGCGATGGAGGCGGCGGATTGCCGCAACTCTTGCAGGCGGCGGGTCAAGGCCGCGAAGCCGAACATGATAATAATGGGCGCCAGCGCGCAAAGCGCGAACAGCACCGTCTCCGGCCGCAAGATCAGCGCGGTGTTGCTGATATATTCTGGCCGGCGCTGATACCCGTAATAGCCGCACAAGCCGCACCAGACGAGCGACGCCACGGCCGCAAGTAAGAAGGGCATGGCGCTTGGCCGTTTGATTTGCAGCGCTTGCACGATGGGGCCCGCCGCGGCGCGGTCGTCGTTCGCGGCCTGCTCCTTGGCGAGCACGCGCGCGTCGTTCGCCTCGTTGCCGCGCGCCGGCTTTTCATCGCGCCTCGGTCGGCTAGGCCCCGATGCGCCGAGCTTCTGCGGGCTCGGCGGCTTCAACGCGGCGGGCGGCGGGGGCGCTTCGGCGACGGGCTCGGATTTTGCAGGCTCCGGTTCGGGCGCAGCCAAGACTTCGGCCTTGTCTTCCAGCGGCGCAGAGGGAGCGTCGGGCGCGTCGGTCGGCTTGACCGGGGGCGGCGCGGCGCCCGGCTCGAGGCCGAGGTTGAGCGCGTCCTCGATCGCGAGCATGGCTTGGGATACGGGATCCGAAGCCGGTTTTTGTTGCGCCATTTCGTCCGCCTTTAATTCTCTTGGCTCCGCGCGCGCACTTTTTGCGAGCGCAAGCGCGGAACTTTGCTTTCTGGGGCGCCGCACAAGGCGGCCCTCGCGCGTCCCCATTCCCGCGCGCACGCTGCTGGCCTCGCGGCGCGTTTAGAACGGGTTAACCAAATGCAGTTTACCCGCGCCTCGGCGCCAATGAAACCGGAACCCCGACCCGACTTTAAAACGTCGTTAACGTTCATGTCGCCATATTCTACGCTTATGCCGCGAGTCTAGGGCGAAACTGGACAGGCTTGCCAAAGAATTCACCGCAAAATCAAGTCTAGCCGAGGCCGGAGACTAGCCGCATGCTCGCCGCCGCAAGCCGCAATCAAGCTTTTGCAAACGTAATGGATCAGGGTTGTGTTGGGCCGGATGGCGAGCGTGCGATCGACCTGGTTCACCTGGCGCGGCAAACCGACGGCGACGACGCACTCGAAGCCGAATTGCTTATTATGTTCGACGGCCAAGCCGAAAAACTTGCTGAGCGAGTGAAAATAGCCGAATTGCCGCGCCGGGCGCGCGCGGACATCGCGCATCGGCTGAAGGGCTCGGCGCTGGCGATCGGCGCCTTCGCCGTCGCGCGCGCCGCGAGCAGCCTGGAGGAGGCCTTCGAGCGCGAAGGGGCGGAGCCCGAGGCGGAGATAGCGGCGCTGGCCGAGGCGGTAGCGACCGCTCGGAGCGCTATCGCCCGGCTGATGAGCTGAGCCGCAGCGCAAAATCCGCTCTTCCCCAGCGCCGCTGAGCCCATTATGTAGCCGCCAATAGTTATGACGGCACAGTGGGGCAAAGCGGATCGCAATGACGAAAATCACCTACAAGGACGCCGCTGGAGCGTCGCGCACGGCTGACGCGCAGGACGGGTCGACGGTGATGGAAACCGCCATCCGCAACGCCATCCCCGGCATCGAGGCCGAATGCGGCGGCGCCTGCGCCTGCGCCACCTGCCATGTCTATGTCGACGACGCCTGGACGGACATCGTCGGCAAGCCCTCGCAGATGGAAGAGGACATGCTTGATTTCGCCTTCGAGGTGCGTCCGACCTCCAGGCTATCGTGCCAGATCAAGGTCGCGCCCAACCTTGACGGACTTGTGGTGACGACGCCGGCGAAGCAAGGCTGAACACGATGACAGAGAGATTTGAAACCGACGTCGCCATTGTCGGCGCCGGCCCGGCAGGGCTGTTCGCGGTGTTCGAGCTCGGGCTACTCGACATCAAGTGCCACCTCGTCGACATCTTGTCGAAGCCCGGCGGCCAGTGCGCGGAACTCTATCCGGAGAAGCCGATCTACGACATTCCGGGCTTCCCCGAAGTTTCGGCTCAGGGGCTGGTCGACAATCTGATCAAGCAGATCCAGCCGTTCCATCCGACCTTCAGCATGGGCGAGATGGTCGAGCAGGTCGAGACTTTGGGCACGGCCGAGCATCCCAAGTTTCGCATTGTTACTGATGCGGGGACGGAGATCGTCGCCAAATGCATCATCGTGGCGGCGGGCGGCGGCTCGTTCATGCCGAAAAAGCCGCCGATCCCTGAGATCGAGGCTTACGAGGGCAAGAGCGTCTTCTACGCCGTGCGCAAGGTCGAGCAGTTTCGCGGACGCCGGGTGACGATCGTCGGCGGCGGCGATTCCGCGCTCGACTGGGTGCTGAACCTGCATCCGGTGGCCGAGCGCATCACGCTGATCCACCGCCGCGACGCCTTCCGCGCCGCGCCGCATTCGGTCAACGCGATGCGGGAACTCGTTGCTGCTGGGCAGATGGATTTCCTGCTCGGGCAGGTGTCCGGTCTAAAAGGAGAGGACCGCCAGCTTTCCGCACTCGTCGTGCGCAAGGAGACAGGCGAGTCAGTAGATGTTCAGACCGACGACTTGCTGCCGTTCTTCGGGCTCACGATGAAGCTCGGGCCGATCGCCGGCTGGGGGCTCGATCTGCATGAGAACCTGATCCCGGCCGATACCGAGAAGTTCGAGACGTCGACGCCGGGGATTTTCGCGATCGGCGACATCATCACCTATCCCGGCAAGTTGAAGCTGATCCTGTCGGGCTTCCACGAAGGCGCATTGGCGGCGCAGAAGATCCACCGCTACGTCTATCCGGAGAAGCGGTCTGGTGTTCCAGTACACGACGTCGTCGACGAGCTTGCAGAAGAAGCTTGGGGTGGGGTGAGGGGGAAGTAATCGGGCGCAAGTCCCAGGCGCCTTGTAGCCGCGGTCGTTGACCGCGGTCGCGACGTGATCGAATATTTGCTGGATAAGTACGCTCACACAAAAACCGCGGTCAACGACCGCGGCTACATCGGCGCGTGCTTGGCAAATACGTCAATACTAGCCGAGCTCACCCCCGCTTGCGGTTCTGCCCGAGGCCAATCTTTTTCGCGAGTGCGGAGCGTGTCGCCGCGTAATTGGAAGCCACCATCGGATAGTCCGGCGCCAAGTTCCATTTCGCGCGATACTGGTCCGGTGTCATGCCGAGCGAAGCCAGATGCCGTTTCAGCGACTTGAACTTGCGCCCGTCGTCCAGGCAGATCAGGTAGTCCGGCGTGATCGACTTACGTACCGGCACCGCCGGGGTCAAAACTTCCGGCTCCGCTGCGGCGGTAACACCTGTTCCCCCCGAAATCTTCACAAGAGCTGCGTGAACGGAAGTTATCAGGCCCGGAAGTTCGGAAACTGGCAACGAGTTGTGGCCGACAAACGCAGATACGACCTCAGCCGCCAGGGCCACATAGTCGCTGGACGGCGAATCACTTGTCGTCATGACTTTCCCCTAAAGTGGACGTCGCAATTGTACTTATACGATTGCGGGTGTTTAGCAATAGGGCGGAGAGATGATTCGGGGAATCAAATCACAACTGCCCTATCCACGATCTCGTAACGCTGCTCATTGTTCAATACTGAGCTTGTTTCAATCTGCCGTTTCGGCGCGAGACGAGAGTTGAAGCCAGGACTCCTCGGCGGCAAGCAGCGCCCTCTCCAATTCCGCACGTTTTGCCGCCAGATCAATCGCCTGCGCCGACACAACACCTTCGCGCGCAGCTTTGGCCAGTTCTTCGTCGATCCGCGACAGCAGTTCCTCAAAGCGCTGCATGCGGGACTCGATCGCTTCGATCTGTTTACTAAGCGGCAGCTCCCGCGTGCGGGACGGCGGCGAGGTCTTCTGGGGTTGCGATGATGACTTGGTCACGGCCGGCTGGCCGAGCACGAGGCGCGCGTAATCGTCGAGATCGCCGTCGAAGTTGCGCACTGCGCCGTCGGCGACCAGCCAAAGACGTTCGGCGCAGGCCTCCAGCAGCCGGCGATCGTGCGAAATGAGGATGCAGGCGCCCTCGTAGTCGTTGATCGCCTCGACGAGTTCGGCGCGACTGTCGATGTCGAGGTGGTTCGTCGGCTCGTCCAGGATCAGCAACTGCGGGCCTTCGAAAGTCGCGAGGCCCATCAACAGCCGCGCTTTCTCGCCTCCGGACAGCTCGGCGACCGGGGTATTGGCTCGGGCGGCGGAAAAGCCGATGCGCGCCACCCGGGCGCGGATCTTCGCCTCCGGCTCGCCGCGCATCCGCTCAGCGATATGCGTGTAGGCGCTGCCCGACGGCTCGAGATCGTCGACCTGGTGCTGCGCGAAGAAGCCGGCTTCGAGCTTTGCCGCCCGCACCATCTTGCCGGACAGAAGTTCGAGCCGGCCGCCCATCAGCTTGGCGAAGGTCGACTTGCCGTTGCCGTTGGCGCCGATCAGGCCGATGCGATCGTCGGCTTGCAGGGAAAGGCTGAGCCGCGACAGAACCGCGCGGCCGTCGTAGCCGATCGTAGCGCCCTCCAGCGCGATCAACGGCGAGGCGAGCTTCTTGCCGACGGCGGGCCAGGAAAACGGCAGCACGCTGTCGTCGACCGCGACCGCGATCGGCGCCATCTTGGCGAGCATCTTCAGTCGCGACTGCGCCTGGGTCGCCTTGGTGGCGCTGGCGCGAAATCGGTCCACGAAGCTCTGCAGGTGCTTTCGGCGCTCCTCCTGCTTCTTGGCCGCCTTGCCTTGCAGCGTCATCGCCTCGGCGCGCTGGCGCTCGAAGCTCGAATAGCCGCCGCTCCATAGGGTCAGCTTGGCGCGGTCTAGGTGCAGGATGTGGTTGGCGACTTCGTCGAGCAAGTCGCGGTCATGGCTGATGACGATGGTCGTCGCCGGATAGGACTTGAGATAGTCGATGAGCCACATCGTCCCTTCAAGGTCGAGATAGTTCGTCGGCTCATCGAGCAGCAGCAAGTCGGGTTGCGAGAATAGCACCGCGGCGAGCGCGACCCGCATCCGCCAGCCGCCGGAGAATTCGCTCAAAGGCCGCCGCTGGGCCGTCTCGTCGAAGCCGAGGCCAGCCAGGATACGCGCCGCCCGCGCAGGGGCGGCGTGAGCCTCGATGTCGGCGAGGCGGGTCTGGATGTCGGCGATGCGGGCGGGGTCATGCGCGGTCTCGGCCTCGGCGAGGAGCGCGCGGCGCTCGACGTCGGCGTCGAGCACGAAATCGACCAGCGTCTGCGCCCCGCCCGGCGCCTCCTGCTCCACCGAACCGATGCGCGCGCCCTTCGCGGTCGTGGTCCCGCCGGTCTCGGGCGAGAGATCGCCGCGCACGATACGGAACAAGGTGGTCTTGCCGGCGCCATTGCGGCCGACGAGACCGACGCGCGCGCCCGTGGGAAGCGCGACCGAGGCGTGGTCAATCAGCAGCCGTGCGCCAATGCGATAGGTCAGATCGTTGATATGCAGCATGGCGCGCTTTTGCGATGGCGCGGGCCGCCGAGCAAGCCTTGCGCGACATCAAGCAGACGCGCCCCGCTCACCGAAGATCGCAAATAGATTGCGGAAATGCACTTGCAACGCTCTTGCATTGCGTTAGCGTCGAGAAACGACAACGTTTTGCAACTTGTCGAGCAAATCCCGAGCGTCGCTGGGCGTTGCGTGGATTTGCATGGGAGAATGGAAACGCCTGTTTGATCACGATGTGCATTGCACATCGTCGTGGGAGCGCGTCGATGCAGTTATGCAAGCCCTATTTCAAATTGCGCCCGACAGTCGCGGTCGCATCCCGCGCATCGCCGGCGCGGGGCGCGCGGCGCACGTGGGACCTTGCCGATCTTTGTAAGGCCTATGCGTGGCCGAGCGGGGCGGCGGGGGCCGGCGTGATCGCGATCGTCGAGCTTGGCGGCGGCTACACAGTTGAAGATGTAAACGCATTTTGCGCCAGCGCCGGAATTCCTCCGCCAAACATTCAGAACATTTCGGTTCATCAGGGCGCCACGAACAATCCAGGCACGGCGATCGGTCAAGATGACGACCCGGACATCGAAGTGACGATGGATATCGAGGTCGCCGCGGCGGCCTACAGCTTGGCGACCGGGCAACCTGCGCAAATCCGCATGTATTGGGCGTTCAATCGACCAGGCGGCATTGCCGATGCGGTCCGCAGGGCCACGGCGGACGGGTGCAGTGTCTGCTCGATTTCCTGGGGCGCGGACGAGTTCGACGTGGCGATCGTGGGCTAACGGCGGGCGACAGTATGTCGACGATATCGAGCAAGCGGCGGCCGCAGCCGTGGCGGCCGGCATGGTCGTGTTCGCGGCGTCGGGCGACAACGATGCCAGCGACGGCGTAGGAACAGCGGCCAATGTCGATCTTCCCTCGTCCTGCCCGAGCGTGGTCGGCTGCGGTGGAACGACAAAGACTGAACTCAACGAGGTCGTCTGGAACAACTCGCCGGGCAATCCCTCTGGCCAAGGCACCGGCGGCGGCTTCTCCGACGCGTTTCCGCGTCCTTCCTGGCAGATCGGCGCGCCCTCAGACATCCGCGACCCAACCGGCCCGACGATGCGGATGGTTCCCGACGTCGCCGCGAATGCCGATCCAAAGACGGGCTACAATCTTATCGTCCACGATGTGGAGGATGCGTTTGGCGGCACCAGCGCCGTCGCGCCGCTCTATTCGGGACTATTTGCGGCGTTCGGAGCCAAGCTCGGTTTCGTCACGGACCGGTTGTGGAGCCACCCCGCCTGCTTTGTGGACGTGCTTCAGGGCGAAAACGGTCTCTACTTCGCCGGCCCTGGGCCGGATCCCTGCACTGGGCTCGGCGTCCCGATAGGAACCGCGCTCGCCGCGCTATTTGCGAATGCGAGCGGCGTGGCTATGGTCTCTACGCCGCCGGTCGCCGCAAGGCCTGCTCCCATTGCGGCCGCGCCGGCCCCGATCGCTGCGGCGGCCATCGCCGCGCGCGGCCCGCTTGCGTCGGGACCGCGCGCGGCGGGCGGTTTCGACCCACAGGATGCGCTGGTCTACGGTCAACTGATCGACCAAGCCTATGCGATGTTCATCGCCAACCCTGGCGATCTGACGCCGAAACCGGGCCCCGATTTCCCGGCGACGCACCGGCTGACCGCCTGGGTTCAAATGCAGGACTTCGTGGTTGGCAGCATTAGTCCGGTTTTTTACGGCTTCATCGCGCAGAGCGTAGCCGACCCCTCGCGCTCCGTGCTTGCGCTGCGCGGGACCGAAGGACTCGTCGAATGGTTCGACAACGCAACCTCCGTTCTGCGCGTACCGTTCAAGAATTTCACAGACGCCGGGACGGTCTCCAATGGCTTCGCGCGGATCTATGAAACGCTGCGGCTTGTGGAGGCGCCAACCCCCGGCTTGGCGTTGGCGTCCCAAGCTGCGCCGCGGTCGCTAGCGCGCGTCGGCGGCTTCGCCGCGCAGGTCGCAGCGCACGTACAGGCCGCCAGACAACCCGCGGTCGCGCACATACCCGGCGCGATGCCGCAGAGTGTCATAGACATTGTCGGCCACAGCCTCGGCGCGGCGCTCGCGACTTTGTATGCGCTCGAAAACGCCCGCACGGCCAGGCTGCAGACCTCCGTGCTCTACACCTTCGCCTCGCCGATGGTCGGCGATGCGACCTTTGCGGCGGCGGTCAATCAACTGGGACTGACGTCCTGGCGGATCGTGAATGCGCAGGATTGGGTGCCAAAGCTGCCATCGGCGTTCTTTGGCTACGCCCATATCAATAATGAGCGGAGCTTTGACTCGACCCGCGACGTGCAGCCGAACGAAGCCTGTTTCCACGCCATGGCGACTTACCTTCACCTGATCGACCCAACGCTTCCCGTCTCTTCCGGGTGCAGTTTGTCGTAGGCGCGGGGAACGGCAGCGTTCGCGCGACGCGCGCGGTAAACGCGTCGTCAGCGCTGCAACATCCATTTCACCTCGGCGAGCGTGGACCGACACTTCCGCTCCTCGCCGGCGGCTTGCTGCGCTTTCGCGCTGGCGAGCAACTCGACGAGATGGTCGCGCGAAGTTCCATCTTCGCTTTCTCGATCGACTCTCGCGTCGGCTGGTGCATCAATTGTGCGCCGACCGACTGGCGCAGGTCGCCCGTCGCATTCGGATGCGCTTTGAGATAGGCGTCCAGATGCGACACCATCTCGCCGCATGAAGCGCTCGGAGCGGCCTGAGCCGCGCTCGCGGCGAGCGCGACGAACGCTACCAATAAACTTTTCAGCATGGAGTTCTCCCCTCACTGGCCTTCACGCCGTCTCGCCCCAGCGTAGCATCGGAAAAACAATTCGTCCCACCTGGGCGGGGCGATGGCCCGACGCGCCCCGTCACGAATCCGTCGCATCGATGTTGTCTGCCCCCGCCGCGTCGCCTAAAGCCGCCGACGCGGAGCACCGGATATGAACTATTTCCAGCGATTCACCTTCCTGTTCTCGGCGCCCAACTTCGACGCCGACGATCTCGAAGGCAATCGCGTCGCCCAGATCATCCAGGCGATCGACCGCATGGGCTTCCAGGTCGTGCGCGCCCGCCGCGTCGACGACGCGGAAATCGCCGTGCAGACCGACGCCGCGATCGGCTGCATGGTGGTCGACTGGGGCAAGAAAGGGCTCGAGGGCAAGGCCGCCTCGCTGATCAACCTGATGCGCAAGCGCGGCCTCGAAATGCCGATCGTCATTCTCGTGCGCGGCAAGCGCTTCGAGGACATTCCCGTCGAGGTGCTCGACTTCATCGACGGCTATGTGTTCCTCGCCGAGGAGACGCCGGAGTTCATCGCCAAGAACCTGGTCTCGCGGCTGAAGCAATACGCCGAGACGCTGAAGACGCCGTTCTTCGGCGCGCTCGTCGATTACGCCGAGGAGGGCAACCAGCTCTGGACCTGCCCCGGCCACAATGGCGGTATCTTCTACAACCGCTCGCCGATCGGCCGCATCTTCATGGAGCATCTGGGCGAGGCGATCTTCCGCGACGACCTCGACAATTCCGTGCTCGAACTCGGCGATCTGCTGACCCACGAAGGTCCGGCGCTGCAAGGCGCAAAAGGAAGCCGCGCAGATCTTTGGCGCGGAGAAGACCTATTTCGTGCTGAACGGCACATCGTCATCCAACAAGGTCGTGCTCGGCAATCTCGTCGCCGACGGCGATCTCGTGCTGTTCGACCGCAACAACCACAAGGCGGCGCATCACGGCGCGCTGCTGATCTCCGGCGGCGTGCCGATCTACCTGTCCGACCGACCGCAACGCCATGGGCTTGATCGGCCCGATCGACGCCGAAGCTTTCGACGAGGAGCGATTGCGCGAGCGCATCCGCAAACACCCGCTCGTCACGGATCCCGAGGCGTGGCGAAAGCCGCGGCCGTTCCGCGTCGCCGTGATCGAGCAGTGCACCTATGACGGCACGATTCTCGAGGCCGAAAAGATCGTCGAGCGCATCGGCCATCTCTGCGATTACATTTTGTTTGATGAAGCCTGGGCGGGCTTCATGAAGTTCCATCCGATCTATGAGCGCCGCTTCGCGATGGGGCTGCGCGCTCTAGGCCCGAACTCGCCGGGGATCGTGGCGACGCAATCGACCCACAAGCAGCTCGCGAGCTTCAGTCAGGCGAGCCAGATCCACATCCGCGACCGCCACATCAAGGGCCAGCGCCGCCGCGTCGAGCATCGCCGCTTCAACGAAGGCTTCATGCAGCACGCTTCGACCTCGCCGTTCTATCCGTTGTTCGCTTCGCTCGACGTCGGCGCGCAGATGATGAAGGGCAAATCCGGCGAAGTGCTGTGGGACGACACCATCCGGCTCGGCATCGAACTGCGCAAGAAGCTGCGCCAGATCAAGCGCGAATTCGAGGAGAAGGAGCGCGATCCGGCGCGGCGCTGGTTCTTCGATCCGTTCGTGCCCGACCGCATCGAGATCCCCGACGTCGCCGCGCCGGGGCGCGCGCACAACGTCGCCTGGGAATCGATCTCGACCGATCAACTGGCGCGCGATCCGCGCTACTGGATGCTGCAACCCGGCGCCGATTGGCACGGCTTCACCAAGCTCGAAGCCGGCCTCGCGATGACCGATCCCGCGAAGCTCACACTGTTGACGCCCGGGATTCGACCGCAAGACCGGCGCCTATTCCGAGCACGGCATTCCCGCGCCGGTCGTTGCGCAGTACTTGCGCGAGAACCGCGTCGTGCCGGAGAAGAACGATCTCAACTCGCTGCTGTTCTTGCTGACACCCGGCGTCGAATTCGAGCAAGGCGGGCACGCTGGTGTCCGCGCTGGTCGCCTTCAAACGCCACCACGACGACAATGCGTATTTGGACGATGTCATCCCGGAGTTCGTCGCCAAACGCCCTCAGCGCTATCGCGGCCGGCGGCTACGCGATCTCTGCGCCGATATGCACGCGTTCTATCGGGAGGCCGACGTGTCTGTCTTTGCAGAAAGCGCAGTTCACGCCCGAACATCTGCCGGAAATGGCGATGTCGCCGCGCGAAGCCGCCAAGCAGCTGACCCGCAACAATGTCGACTATCTGCCGATCGACGAGATCGAGGGACGCATCGCCACGACTTTGTTCGTCGTCTATCCGCCGGGCATCGCCACCATCGTGCCCGGCGAGCGCCTGGACGCGACGGGCGCGCCCGATGATCGCCTATTTGAAGGCGTTCGAACGCGCGTCCAACCTGTTTCCCGGCTTCGAGGCCGAGATCCAGGGGCTTTATCGCGAGGCGCAACCGGACGGAATCGGTCCGCTTCTTCACCTATGTGGTCCGCGAAGACGACGACTGATCACTGCTGGCGCGACCTTGATCTCGTCGGCGTCTGACGTGCAGGCGATCACGAGCGTCGATCTCGGGATCGACCTCGAGTTCGCTGCGGGCGCCCGCGGCGATCGGCAAGCACGAATCGCCGCAGCGGCGGCGTCAGCGCTGCATTGTCGGCGCCGGTCTCGAACACGGTCACGTCGCAGCGGCCGGGTCCGGCCACGAAGTTGCCGACGAAGCGGGCGTCGCCGACGACATGGTTGAAAACCGCCGTCTCCTTGTAGGTCGACACGGCGTGCGTCACGTCGGCGCTTCCCTGGGCCACCGCGAGGGCGGAGGACCCAAGAAAAGCAACGACGAATGAAGTCGTTGCAAATATTCTCATCACAAAATCTCCTGTCAGCAGATTTTCCAATCTAGCGAGCAGGCATGCTCTTAGCTGGGCGGCGTCGATACGTTGGAAATCGGCGCCACAATGTGGCGTAGGCCACCATGAAACAGGGAGCCGGGCGCTTAAACGCAGCCTATTGCGTTCCCCCTGCTGTCATCTAACATTCAGATTGGCCTGATTTGCTCATGAGATCAGACATCTATATTTTCAAACCGGGAAACGCGGTGCTGGCGGGTCGCGCGGCGAAACGATCCTGACCTCGCGCGCGCCCACGTTGCATCGACCGGTTTTATATGGTCAACCGCGCCTCGGTAGCGGGCGCGGAACTAGGGATGGACTCGGAAAGCCCTCACGAAGCTGACGCAATCGTGGTGCGTAATTCGCGCGACGCCGACGTGGCGGCGATGCTCGCCATCTATCTCCACCACATCCGCGCAGGCGTCGATCCGCGTCATCAGGGTGAGATCGAAACGCCCGACGCCGACGATCTCAAACGGCGGCGTAAATCTATGCAGCGGCGCAAAATGCCGCATATCGTCGCGGAGGAGCGCGGCCTCGTGCTCGGCTACGCCTATGCCGTCCCTTTCCGTAAGCGCCCCGCCTATCGCTACACGGTCAAGCACTCGATCTATATCCATCACGAGCATCTGCGGCGCGGGCTCGGACGTCGGTTGATGGAGGCGCTTATCGACGCCTGCGCGGCGGCGGGATTTCGGCAGATGATCGGTTATATCGACGCCGCCAACGCGGCTTCGCTCGCCATCCACGACAATTTCGGTTTTCGCAGGGTCGGCTATCTGCCGCAGGTCGGCTTCAAGTTTGGGCATTGGACGGATTCCGTCATGGTCCAGCGCTCCCTGGGGCCCGGCGCCACCGAGGCGCCCGAACTGTGAGCTCCGAGGCTGCCGTCGCGGGCGATCGCTTCTGGTCGCGCTCGGAATGGACCGGGCTTGAGTACAGGGAGGCGCTGCGACGTTTCCATGAGGTAATCAAACCGTCCACCTATTTCGAGATCGGCGTCGACCGCGGGCGCACGCTGGCGATGGCGCAATGCCCCTCTATCGGCGTCGACCCGAATTTCCGGCTCGCCGCCGCGGTCGCGAACAACAAGCCGAGCTGCTTCTTGTTCAACTGCGGTAGCGACGCATTCTTTCGCGCGCAATAATCCAACGAATTTGTTCGGGCGGCCAATTGATTTGGCGTTCCTCGATGGATTGCATCATTTCGAGGTGTTGCTGCGCGACTTTCTCAACACTGAAAAGCATTGTCGACGCGGCTCGATCATCCTGTTGCACGATTGCCTGCCCATCGATGCGCACATTGCCCGCCGACTGATGGAAGATGACACCTACAGGGAGCGCAGCGCCTATCCCGGCCATTGGGCGGGCGATGTTTGGAAGACGCTGGCGATCCTGAAAAAAGCGCGAAACGATCTGAAAATCGTCGTCTATGACTCAGCGCCGACCGGGCTTGTGGCGATCACCAATCTCGATCCAAACTCGACCGCGTTGGAGGAGCGATATTTCGAGCTCGTTGCGGAATACGCGCCCAAGGATCTGTTCGACGACGCCGACGAATTCTATTCCTCGCTTGGCGTGCGCAATTTCGTTGAACACGGCGAACTAGGTTCGCTGGACCTTGACTATTGGTTGTGAGCCGAGGTCCCTCCGCGCTTTGAAAAGCACGCTAAGCAGGGCCTGCGAACCTGCCAAGCCCGATGCGCTGACTGCGGCCTGGATCCGGTCGAAAAGGACGCCTGCGTTGAAAGTCTTCCTGTTTGTCGTCGCGGCGATGGCGCTTAGCGATCCGACGTTTGCCGCCGGCAAACCAGTATACGGCGTCTTGATGAAGACGCTTTCCAATCCCTTCTGGGGCGCGATGGAGCGCGGTGTGCGCGATGGCGTCAAGCAGGCAAACGTGGAGTACTACCTGCAGGCGGTGGAGTCGGAGCAGGCGGCCGAGCCGCAGCTCAACGCCTGCAACGCCATGCTGCAGAAGAAGCCGGCGGCGATGATTGCTGCTGCAATCAACCCGACGATCCTGCTGCCCTGCCTCAAGCAGGCAAACGTGATGAACATTCCCGTCGCGGACCTCGACGACAATCTGGATCCCGAGCTTGCCAAGAAAGCGGGCGTTAAGGTCGCTTTCCATATCGGCGCCGACAACGAGGCCGCGGGCGCCAAGGGCGCCGACTACATCGCCAGCGTGCTCGGCAAGGACGCCAAGGGGCCGGTTTTGGTGATCGAAGGTGTCTCCGGGAGCATCACAGGCCAAAAGCGGGCGCGGGGCTTCGCCAATGAACTGAAAAAGGCCGCGCCGGGGCTTACAATCCTCGCCTCATTGCCCGGCGACTGGGATCGGCAGAAGGCCGCCGAAATCGCCAACGATACGCTTCGGCGCGCGCCGAACCTCGCGGCGATCTTCTGCGCCAACGATACCATGGCGCTGGGCGCGGTCGAGGCCGCGCGCGAAGCCGGCAAGGACAAGCTGCTCGTCGTCGGCGTCGATGGTAATTCGGACGCGGTGAAGTCGATCCTTGCCGGTCGCCTCAATGCCTCGGTCGCGCAACTGCCTTACCTCGTCGGCGAACAGTCGATTGCGACCATGAAGAAGCTGTTGGCTGGCGAGAAGGTCGACGAGTTCACCTACGTGCCGACGTTCGTGCTCACCAAAGAGGTGTTGGAGGCGAAGAAAGAGCCGTTGCTACAATATGTGAAATGAGCGGAGCAACGGGTCAATATTGCCGCGCAGTCACACTCACGTAGCCGGGTCGTCGACCGCGGCCACGAGGCGGCAAGAAATAAGGGGGCCCCTCGCTGGAGGAGAGCGAGGGGCCGCGCGCCTTGGCGCTCCCGGGGTGGAGAGCAAACCCGCGCCGCACTGCAATATTGCAAACGTTAGGCCCGGATATGCAAATCACGTTCGGTTCAATTCAGTTTCATAAGCGTGATCGCGTCAATGACCCCATTGTCCCGCGGCGCTGATGACGCCGATCGTCAGATGGCCCTGGCAATAGCGTTTCAGCGCCGTAGCATCGACGCGTGCGCCCACGAAATCATAGAGACTCGTTCCTGACTTCCCCGAGAGGTAACCGCGCAGCCACGCGATCGTCTGCTCCTGCTCGTCGTCGTCGGCGTCGAGCCAGTCCTGACAGGTGCGCGCGTTCATATCGACGGGCGCCGGCGCGCGCCGGCGCCGCGAGCACGAGGAAGACGGCGGCTACCGCGATTGATTTCATTCCGGCGCCTCGTCGAGCGGCTTCAGGGGCGAGGGCAGGGCGCCCGCCGCCGCGTCTTTCGTGTAGATCTTGAGGCCCAGCTCCTCGTTGCCGTTCGGATGCACGAGGATCACCGAGCCATCGCGCGGCTTTTGGTTGAGCGCGAGCCAGGCGTCCGCGCCAAGCGAGATGAGATGATTGCGCCGCACGGCCTGCATCAGCGGCGACGACGAGACCAGCCCGGGGAAACGGAAAAACAGCGACGGCGTCTGACCATTGGCGATCAACAGCCGCTCGGTCTCGAGAATCTCATTGTCCGCATCGACCCCCGGCAACAGCAGGAAATTGGCGTTCTCCGCCACGCCCTTGCGGTAGGGATGGGTGTAGGTGTGATTGATCCAGGTGATCGCCAGAGCGCCCTTGGCCTGGGCGTCCAGCAGCCAGCGATAGTCCTGGAAGTGATGCAGCAACCAGAGCCCGGAGATCGACAGCGCGATGGGGGTGTCGTGGCCTTCGAGCGTCGCGAGGAAATCGCGGTCCATCGGCTTGCGGCTCGGGCAGAGGTCGCCGGAGAAATATTCGCCGCCGCGTTCGCCACGTGTCAGCCCGGCGTTCTCCAGGAAGCCGCGATGGGTTAGGCCCGGCGCTTCGGCTGAGCGGCGGATCGCCCGCATCATGCGGGTGCCGTTCAGGCCGGATTCGTCGACGTCGGCGCAGGTCCAACAGGCCGCGCGCTCGATGCGGGTCGTCAGCTTTTCAGGGTCGGTGAGCAACAGGGCGGGTTCGCCGCGCAAGGTCATCTCGCGGATCGCCACCGCCTCGCCGCCCGGACCTTTGCAGGCGCGAAGAACCGGCGTGTAGTTCGAGACGAGGGCCGCCGAACGCAGCGACTCTGGGGTCGGTAAGCCGGCGTCACAATCGGCATGCGCGGCGCCCATCAGCAGGCCGAGCCACGCCATCGCACCGCACAAATAACGCTTCACGGGAACTCCGCCTGTTTCGCCCGCGCCCCCTGCGACGCAAACCGGGCCATTTCGCGGCGGAGGCAGATTGCTGGCGGATAGTCCTCTGCCCACCGGCGGCGTCTTATCACGGGAACCGCGAATGGCTACGCGACGTTACCGGGCCATGCGCCTGATCTTCGTCGACCGCACCACCCCGGGCATCACCCGCGAGCCGCATGGCGAGGGTTTCCGCTACCTCTCCACACGGGGGCGACCGATCGGAGACCCCAGGACGTTGAAGCGAATCACGGCGATCGTCATCCCTCCGGCTTGGCGCGATGTTTGGATCGCCCCGAGCGCTGGCGCGCACATCCAGGCGACCGGGTACGACGTGAAGGGCAGGCTGCAATATCGCTACCACGACGATTTCCGGCAAACCCAGGAAGCGGCAAAATTCACCCGGCTGCTGACCTTTGCCCGCACATTGCCCAAACTGCGCGAGGCGGTGGAGCGCGACATGCGGTTGCCCGGCATCCCCCGCGAGCGCGCGCTGGCCACGCTCGTCCATCTTCTGGAATCAACGCTCATCCGCATCGGCAACGCGGCCTACGCCCGCTCGAACGAAAGCTTCGGGCTCTCCACGCTGACCACGGAGCATTTGGCGATCGAAGGCGCGACATTGACCTTCGAGTTCGCGGGCAAGAGCGGCAAGAATTGGCGGGTCACGATTCGCGACCGGCGCGCCGCTTCCGTCATGCGGGCCTGCCAGGAATTGCCGGGCCAGTTGCTGTTCAAATATCTCGACGAGGCGGGCGAGCGGCGCGCGGTTAGCTCGGCGGACGTCAACGCCTACCTGCGCGTCGCCTCGGGACGTCGGATCTCCGCCAAGGATTTTCGCACCTGGTCGGGCACGCTGATATGCGCGCTCGCGCTCGCAAAGCAGCCGCCCGCCGAGTCGCAACGCGGGCTGAAGCGGCAGATCGCGGAAGCGATGCGCGAGGCCGCCAAAGCGCTCGGCAATACGCCAGCGGTCTGCCGCTCAAGCTATGTGCACCCCGGAGTGTTGCATGCGCACGGCTCCGGCGAACTGCACCTGCATCTCACGCGCGCCTCCACCCGCGAACCTGCGCCTGGAAAACTGAAGCCTTACGAGCAGGCGGTGTTGCGTCTGCTACGTCGAATCGAACGAGCCAAGGCGGCGTCTGGCGAGCCGGCTGCGCTATCGGTTTCGCTCATGCCCGCGATGGCTTCCCCGCCGGCATAGACGGCGCTGTTTCCTCGCCGATAAGACGGGCCAGGACGGCTGTTCTTCTTCATCGCCAGCGTCAGAGCGAGCGATAGCGGCAGCGCCACGGCAAATACGATCGCTGCCTTCAGAAACGCCGGCAGCGGCGCGCTCCCCAAGAGATATTGCATCCAAACAACCGGCGTATAGTGGATCACGAAGACGCCCAGCGAGTTGCGCGACAGCAGCTCGAGCCAGGGGAAGCGTTTTCCGCAGAAGCGAATCGCGAGCGCCATCAACAACATTACCCCGGCGACGCTGGCGCCCACATAGGTCAGCGCCGACAGCAATTTCATCGGCAGCGGCGCAAAGCCTGGCCAGATGAGGGTGACGCCTGTTGCGGCCATCCAGGCAAACAGCATCAGCGGCGAAGCGACGATAAGACGTCTCCAGAGCTGCGGTAATTTTCCGCTGGGGGCCAGCAGCCCGGCGCCAAGCCCGTGCGCGCCTATCGCGATGCCGGCAAAGAAAAAGACGCCGTAGAGAAAGGGCCGCGAGATCTGGAAAGAGAACAGGCCGCGCTCGAACCAATCGAAGGGATTGTAGGCCAATGTCGGCGGCAGATAGGCGAGGGCGAGGGCGATCGACAAGCCAACGAAAAAACGCTCCGGCCGGCGTTTCGCGTTGGAAACTAAGCCGCCGAGGCGGTCTATCGCGTCTGGGGAAACCGCTTTTAGCAGCGCAGCCAGGCAGGACAAGGCGAGCAGCAGCCAAAGGAACCAAGTCGGCCCGTTCGGGAGAAACGGGAGGACGACATAGGCGCCGAGATAGTCGGACAAGGCTGGCGTCCGGGGAAAGGCGGTGGAACACCGGAAAAATCGCGATCGGCATCAACACCAGCACGTTGAACAGGAAGGGCAGGCCGAGCCGCAGGAACCGGTCCCTAGTGAAGCGCAACGCACCTTTGCGTTGCAGGCTTGGGGCCACGAACAGTCCCGAGAGGAAAAACATCAGCGCCATGACGTGGACGTCCTCCCAGGCGCAATAGAGATCGAAGCCGTAGAAGCGTCGTTCGTCAACGATGGGGAATGCGAGCCAGAGAAAAGGCGGTTGGTCGAAAGTGGCGGCCGGCGCCGGCGTCGAGCCGATGTAGGCCAGACAGGAGTGGAACGAAACGAGGATCAGAATGAAGGCGCCGCGCAGATTGACGATGGCGAGACTGGCGTGGGCGTAAGCGCCCGCGTCTTCCTCCCCCGGTGACTTCGGCATTCGACCTCCCCTTGTGGCCGTCCCGCCCGACCGTCGAAAATCAACGCGCTCGGCGCCCTTGGGTTGACGCGGCGCCGTCCGGCGTCGCATGTCCCCCGGCGCGTCGGAGCCTCCCGCCATGACCCTGCAACTGGCTATCGTCAACAAGGCATATTCCTCGTGGTCAATGCGGCCGTGGCTGCTGATGAAGCACTTCGACATCCCCTTCGAAGAGACCGTCATTCCCATGGCCCGGCCGGACACGCGAGAGCGTATTTTGGCCTTTTCGCCGACCGGCAAATGCCCGTGCCTGAGGGACGGCGAGATCACGGTTTGGGAATCGCTCGCCGTCATCGAATATCTCGCCGAGCAGTTTCCAGATCTGCCGATCTGGCCGAAAGACCGGGCCGCGCGCGCCGAAGCGCGGGCGCTTTCGAGCGAAATGCACGCCGGATTTCGCGCGCTGCGCGACCATTGCCCGACCCAGTTCTTGCGGCCGGTCCGCGCGATTCCGCTGACCGAGGAGGTTTTGGCGGACGTCGCGCGCATCGAGGCGGCATGGGCTGAAGCGAGACGCGCTTCGGCGCGGCGGGTCCGTTCCTGTTCGGCGCCTTCTCGGCGGCGGATGCGATGTTCGCGCCGGTCGTCAACCGCTTCGAAACCTACGACATCGCCGTCGGCGCTGCGACGCGCGACTACATGGCGGCGATCAAAAACTTGCCGGCCTGGAAAGCCTGGATGGCCGGCGCGGAGGCGGAGCCTTGGCGAATCGACTCCTACGATCGGGTTTAATGCCCGAAAAGGCGCCCATTCGCGCGAGTACAGATGGGGCGAGCGGCGGGTCATCGCCGAGGGTTTGCGGCTCAATCCCTGGACGGACATCTATCATACCGCGATGACGGTGCGCTGGCCGGTGTTCTTCGGCCTGCTGGCGGCTGTCTTCGTCGCGCTGAACGCGCTGTTCGCGCTGCTGTACATGCTTGGCGCGGCGCCGGTCGCCAACGCCCGCCCGGCCAATTCCTCGACCTGTTCTTTTTCAGCGTCGAGACGATCTCGACCACCGGCTACGGCGATATGTACCCGCAGACGCTGTACGGTCATGTGGTCGCGACAATCGAGGATTTCGTCGGCCTCGTCGCCACCGCCGCCATGACCGGGCTGGTGTTCGCGCGGTTCGCCCGGCCGCGCGCGCGGCTGATTTTCGCCCGAAATCCCGTGATCTTCGAGCACGACGGCGTCGCCACGCTCGCGGTGCGCGTCGTCAATGCGCGCAACAGTTTCATCAGCGAAGCGACGGCCAAAATCTGGATGCTGGGCCCTTCCCTCAGCCGCGGAGGGGCGGCGCTTCGTCGGCTTCCGGCCGTTGCGATTGCTGAAGGCCGAAAACCCGGCGTTGCGCTGAGTTGGACCCTGTTTCATCCGATCGACGAGGCCTCGCCGCTTGTTTGGCGTGGACGAAATCGATACGTCGAAGAGAGATCAACTTCGTGGTCAGCATCTCCGGCCTGGACGAGATGTCTTCGCAGATCGTCCACGCCCGGCAGTCCTATGCAGCTGAAGACCTGCGTTGGCATCACGAATTCATCGACATGTTTCGTCGTGACGAGGACGGGACGCTCGCACGTCGATTTGGCCAAAGTTCACGATACGCAACCCGTTAAGCCAAAAGTCAAAGATGCATAAAAGTTGCCTGGAATTGCAACTTGACGCAGCGAGAGATTCATACATTTGATCATTATTTCAATGCATCTCTATAGCAAGAGGAAAGAAACATGAGCCTGATCCGCAATCGCCCCGAGAATAAAAGCCGCCGCCGAATCCGAGAACGCCGCGCAGATGGCGCGCGGCGCTCGACGAATTGCAGCAGCGCCGCGCGGCCGCATCCGAGGGCGGCGGCGCGAAGGCGCAGGGGCCGTCATCTCGGGCGGGGCAAGCTGATGGCGCGCGAACGGATCGCGCGGCTCGCTCGATCCGGGCTCGCCCTTTCTGGAGGTCGGCGCGCTCGCGGCCTTCGGCATGTACGAGGGCGACGTGCATGGCGCGGGGCTGGTCTGCGGCGTCGGGCGGATCGAGGGGCGAGAGACGATGATCGTCGCCAACGACCCGACGATCAAAGGCGGCGCCTATTATCCGCTTGACGGTGAAGAAGCATCTGCGCGCGCAGGAGATCGCGCTCGAGAACCGTCTGCCCTGCGTCTATCTCGTCGATTCCGGCGGCGCCAATCTGCCGCATCAGGCGGAGGTGTTTCCCGACCGCGAGCATTTCGGCCGCATCTTCTACAATCAGGCGCGCATGTCCGCGGCAGGCGTCTCGCAGGTCGCCGTGGTGATGGGCTCCTGCACCGCCGGCGGCGCCTATGTGCCGGCGATGTCGGACGAGACAATCATCGTCGCCAACCAGGGCACGATCTTTCTCGGCGGGCCGCCGCTCGTCAAAGCCGCTACCGGCGAGACGGTCACCGCCGAGGAGCTCGGCGGCGGCGATCTGCACACCCGCGTCTCCGGCGTTGCCGATACGCTGGCGCGCGATGACGCGCATGCGCTGGCGCTGGCCCGCCGCGCGGTCGGCAATCTCGGCCGACGGCCGAAGCCGCACGCCGACGTCGTCGCGCCGCGCGATCCGATTTATTCCGCCGAGGAGCTCACGCAGATCGTGCCGATGGATCTGCGCCAGCAGTACGACGTGCGCGAAATCCTCGCGCGCATTCTCGACGGATCGGAGTTCGACGAGTTCAAGGCGCGCTATGGGACAACGCTGGTTACCGGTTTTGCGCGGATTGGCGGAATACTGATCGGCGTCGTCGCCAACAACGGCGTCCTGTTCTCCGAAAGCGCGCTGAAGGGCGCCCACTTCATCGAACTCTGCGCACAGCGCGGCATTCCCTTGCTGTTCATTCAGAACATCTCCGGCTTCATGGTTGGTCAGAAATACGAGGCCGGCGGCATCGCCAAAGACGGCGCGAAACTGGTGACGGCGGTCGCCTGCGCGGCCGTCCCGAAGATCACGCTGATCGTCGGCGGCTCGTTCGGCGCGGGAAATTACGGCATGTGCGGGCGCGCTTACGGCCCGCGCTTTCTCTTCACTTGGCCGAACGCGCGCATCAGCGTGATGGGCGGCGAGCAGGCGGCGAGCGTACTCGCCACGCTCAGGCGCGACGCGATCGAGGCGCAGGGCCAGTCCTGGGACGCAACAGCCGAAGAGGCGTTCAAGGCGCCGATCCGCAGCTCCTACGACACAGAAGGCTCACCATACTACGCGACCGCGCGGCTTTGGGACGACGGGGTCATCGCGCCTCAGGAAACGCGCCGCGTTCTCGCCCTCGGCTTTTCAGCGTGCCTCAACGCCCCGATCGAACCGACGCGCTTCGGCGTGTTTCGAATGTGAGGATCTGTCATGTCGCTGCCGAGCTTCCAGCAACTGATGTTTCCGACGCTCGTCCTGGCTTGTCAGCGACTCGAGGAAGTGCACGTCTCACGCATCGAGGAGGAGCTCGCGAGAACGCTGCGGATTCCCGCCGACGAGATCGGACGGCTGGCGCCCAGCGGAAAGCAGACGACCTTCGCCAACCGGCTCAACTGGGCGCGTTGTTATCTGCTGAAGGCGGGGCTGCATCGAGTCGACGCGGCGCGGATACGTCAGAGGCGCCGAGCGCGGGCGCAGTCTGCTGGCGTGAAGGCGTGCGGGAGATAGACGTGAACACGCTTGCTCGATATCCCGAGTTCCTGGCGTGGCGGGACCGGTTGCCGATCGAGGACGCCGGGCGCCGAATCCGGAGATCGCCGAGCGCCCGGAGGAGCGGATCTCCGCGAGTTTCGATGCTCTGCAAGCCGACCTCGCGCGCGCTGATCGTCGAGCGCGTGCATTCGCTGTCGCCCAGCGTTTTTCGAGCGGCTCATCATCGATCTGCTGATGTCGGATGGGCTATGGCGGCGGCAGGCTTGATATGGGCAAGTCGCTTGGCCGCTCCGGCGACGGCGGCGTCGACGGCGTCATCAAAGAGGACAACTCGGCCTCGACGTCGTCTATGTGCAGGCCAAGCGTTTCGCGCAAGAGAAGTGCGTGCCGATCCGCGAGGTGCGCGATTTCGTCGGCGGCCTGGAGGGGCATCGCGCGAATAAGGGCGTGTTCGTCACCACCTCCTACTTTCCCTCGACGGCTTATGAGTTCGTCACCCGCGTCTCGAAACGGGTCGTGCTGATCGACGGGCCGGAACTCGCGGGCCTGATGATGCGCCATTGCGTTGGCGTGCGTGTGAAAGAAAAATACGAAGTGAAGCGTCTGGACGAGGCTTATTTCGTCGATTAGCCTAAAGCATGCACGCATCTGGCGGCCCCAGATGAAACACGACGGCTGCGGACCCCCTCTCCCCGCGCGTCGCACGACGTAGCATTCCCCATCCACGCAACAGCGGGGAGAGGGTTGGGGTGAGGGGTGAGCCGCTTGGACGCGCGTCGCCAACGAGTGCGCCGCGTCAAATGAGAAGATTTCAGGCAAGCATCGCTGGCCGCGGCGTTGTGCGAGAGAAGCGTACGTCCAAGCGGCTCGCCCCTCACCCAAACCTCTCCCCGCTGTTACGTTGATGCGGCGCGCTACGTCGTCCGACACGCGGGGAGAGGGGTCCCGGCGGTCGTGCTACAGGCGCCGGGGCTTCGATTCCACGAAAACGTCGAATGTTCTACACACACAAAAGAAGACCCCGCGAAGGCCGTCGCCTTCGCGGGGTCTTGCTTCGCGTATCGATCAGTTCGACAGCGCAGCGCTCTGGACGACCAGCTGGAACAGCTGCGCTAGGTCCTGGCCGAGATTGTCGCCGATCTGCGCGCTCGATGTAGAGGCCGGGCGACGCGCAAGCTTGCAGAGCGGGGCCGATCTGGGTTTGGATCGGCGCGACGTATTGCCATTGTAGAACGCATTGGAGGTGACCGGAAAATATTCGGTGTAGAGGATAGCGATCTTGATGCCGCGCGCCTTTGATCTGCCTGCAATAATTGGTCGCTGCCATTCGCGTTGATCGGCTGGATGAGACGAATGATGCTCGGCCTCGTCCTCGACGCCGTCGGTGACGAAGAACAGCACCTCCTGCGGCGTGTCGCCGGGTACGTTGGTGCCGTTGCCTGGGTTTGGCATGATGCTGGGATTGTTGATGGAGTTCAGCGCGACGTCGTAGTTCGTGGCGGTGTCGCTGAGAGAACTGCTGGCTGAGACCGGAAGTGCAGGCGGCGGGTTGGCGCAGTATTGGTTGTTGGCCCACATCTCCAACACACCAAAGTTGGCTGCAGCGCTGCTCCAGCCAGCCTGTAGTTCTTGGTCAGTCCCATCAACGAGTGTGTTGCCGGTCGTAGCGGTCTCCACCGTCGTCCCGGAATCCATCTCGTAGGCGGCGAACCGATAGGTCGGCGGGGTCGACCAGTTGCCCGAGGTTTGATAGTTGTAGGCCGTCTGCATGAGCGTGGTGACGCCGGCCGACAGTTCGTCCAACCGCAGTTGGATTCCGTTCAGTCGGGACAACGCGAAGTTGTCGATCTGGGTGATTGACGCACCCTGGGCGTTCGTCGGAGCGCATAGCGAGTTCGGGATATTGTATGTGCCGTTACCGTCTGAGTAGGTGAGCGTCACCGTCGGCGAGCTGTAGTTCGGCGGGTTGGCGCCATCTGAGCAGGGATTGCCCATAGTGTCAGCATTGTTGGTGGAGGCCTGATGGCAGGCGAATGCGCAAGCGCCGGCGACGCCGCCGCTCTGATCCTGCGTCGGCGTCAGACCTTCCATTTTCGTGATGCCCGCCTGCGTCGAGGGCAGCTGCATCGAGGGCGAATTGTCGAGCAGCAGATAGAAGTTGATGTTCGGCGGCACCGAGGCTTGGGCGGTCGAGCTCCCGGAAATGTCCATTGTTCCGCCGGGGCTGTTGACAAAACCGAAGATCGTATAGACCTGCGCCGTGTAGCTGACGGTGATGATGCGCATCGCCGGATTGCTGGAGGGCGTGAAGCTGATTTCTGGCACCGCCGATCCCGGAACCAGAGTCCCCAGCGCCGCCGCACGGGCGTTGAACATGGCGGCGGCGACCTGTTTCGCCTGGTCGTTGGTTTCCTGGAGCACAGTCGGAGTCAATGCGGCCAGAGCCGCGGCGTCCGCGGCCGCGTTCAGCTTGGATCGCACGACGGATGCGTTGGTGTAGTCGAGCGCGATGGCGATGGCGAAGAACACCACCGGCGCCGAAAGGGCGAAGATGATCGCGACGTTGCCGCTTCGCTTGCGGCGAAACTCACGCAGACGCTCGATTAGGAAAGACAGTCGCACGGGAGGCTCCATCACGCAACGTAAGCAGGATAGGCCGACGATAGCTTACGCACGTAAAGGAAAGCTGAGATAAATCGAGCTAAAGTCGGCGTATTGGATTTACCGTTTGTCAACTAACGCGAACGGCTCGCTTCACGACCCCCACTGGATGTCGATCTGGGGTGCGTTGCGGATGGTCAGAGTTTCGGTCGAAGACAGCGTCATCGCGGGCAACGAGAGAAAGCCGCCGAGCGGTTGGAACGTGTAGGTGACCTGGCCGTAGAGCAGATACGCCGCGCCCGTGGCGCTGTAGGACGGATCGAGGGTGATGACCGTTCCGACCGGCAAGGCCGTGGCGCCTGGGCTTGGCTCGCTCCAGACGACGACGCCGGTATTGTTGGCGGTGTTGACCTGAAGCTCGGACATCACCTCGGTGAGGACGCCGGTCGAGTCTGGATACATGATGAGCTGCGAGAAGGCGATGTTCGCGTCGAGCGCGCTCTGCGTCAGCAGCTCGGCTTGCGGATTGTTGGGATCTTGCGTGTAGATCGTGCGCGCGGTGAGGTCGGTGGTGCTGTGCGCGGCGAGCACGACCTTATGATTGAGATTCAGCGTTTGACCGCCGGCGAACCCCACAAACAGCAGGGTGATCGCGACCGGTGCGACGAACGCCATTTCGACGGCGGCGACGCCGCTGACGTTGTTCAGAAAGTTTCGCACTGAAGACGCGCGCGATAGCGAGAGGACAGACAAGTTATTCGCTCTCAAGTCGGAGGCTCGATCATAAAGACTTGGGTTGAAACAAGCAGGTACGCCCCATTGCCCAGACCGCCGAACTTCAGGCCCATCGGGCCGCCAATCACCGGCCATTGGTACATCACGACCAGCAACATCTGCGCTGGCGCCGGCGCCACACTGTAGCTGGTCTGCTGCGTGAGATTGCCGCTATTGTCGAATTGCGGCATGGCGCTCGCCATGCTGGCCGCGGTGGTCGGCGCCTGCTGCAACGCGACGATCAGGTTGGAGCAGTTGAACAGCGCGGCTACGTTGTTGCAGATGGCCGTCGCAAATTGCTGCTTCGTCAGAGTGTTTGCCTGGTTGGTCAGCACCGTGCGCATGCCGGCTTCCGCAACTTCGTTCAGATAGGCTTGCGCGATGAAAATCACCCCGATCTGCGCTGTCGCGAGCAGAATGGCGATGATGATGGGAACGACGAAAGCGAATTCAATCGCGTTGACGCCTTTGTCGCAACGCCAAAACCGCGCGAGCGCGCGCGCGGGACGGGAAGCGACGAGACTCGACGTACGGACACGCATGGATACGAACCTGACTCCACAGACGACGATAGGAACGGAGCATTAACAAAGCGATTACGAGATCGCATAAATTAGGGGGTAATTGGCGGCATTACGTTGATGCGCGGTTTGCGATCCTGACGTGGTTAGCGGTACTTATCCCGGCTAACGTTAATCGCCGCGTTTGTTTGAGATGTCTGTTTACATCGGCCGAGCCGCGAATGCTCGCGGGACAAGAGCAGGTCAACGCCCTCAAGCAGGCGGCGATCTCGTTTTCGACCTGTGTTTGGCAGTCAGGCGGGGTTTCGCGCCGCAGGCAAAGACACTCGCCAACGGGCCGTAACCGGGCTATCGTGCCGAGATGACGACACACGAAATTGCGCGTCTCTCGCCACGCGAGAGGCTAGACCTCATCGCCGAGCTTTGGGACAGCCTATCGCCTGAGGACGTGACGCTAACCCCGCAGCAAGAGGCGGAAATCCATCGTCGCATGCAGACTTTCGATGAGGACGTGAAGACCGCGGCGCCGTGGGACAGCTTTGATGCGGAGCTCACGCGAAAGCTGGGATAAATGGCGCAAGCGCTACTCACCGAGGCGGCGCAGGCTGACATTGAGGATGCGATAGTCTGGTATCAGTCGCAAGCGCCAGAAATGGTCTCGGAATTCCGCGAAGCGTTGCGCTCAATTGTCCGGCGGATCGAACAGAATCCCGAGCAATTCCCGCGTTCGACTTCTAAAACGCGCCGGGCACTGTTACGACGCTTTCCCTACCTCGTGCTGTTCCGGCAGAAGCAGGACTTGGTTGTGGTAGTTGCGGTGTTTCACACGAGCCGCGATCCCAGGGCTTGGCGTAAGCGCGTCATGTGAGGCGCTCAGGCGACCGTTCCGTCCGACAATTCCGCCCAATAGTTCGCAATTCCCCCAGAGGTCGTCAACCAAGCATCGTTTCTTCGCCCGGCAATGTGCGCAAGCGCGCGTTTCAAAGGACGCAGCCGATGCGGATGCCCGACGATATACGGGTGCAGGGCGATCCCCATCACCAGGGGCGCGTCTTGCGACAATATTAGCATTTCCTCGAACGCGTCGATGATTGCGTCCGCGAACTCGGCGCCACTCGCCGCTCGCGCGACGATCATGGGAATGTCGTTGAGCTCCTGTGGGTAGGGCACGGCGAGCAGAGGCTTGCCGCGCGTTTTCAACCAAACCGGCTGCTCGTCCATCGCCCAATCGAGCACGTAGGTATAGCCGGCCTCGGCGAGCAGATCCGGCGTCGTCGCCGATTCCGAAATCCAGGGCCCGAGCCAACCCGCCGGCGGTCGCCCCTCAGCGGCGGCGATGCGCGCGGTGACCTCGGCGATCATCGCGGCTTCTTCAGGCTCGCTCATCGCGCCCTGCCGCTCTGAATTGGTGCGGCCATGCGCGACGATCTCGTCGCCACGGGCGCGGAAGGCGGCGATCAGCTCCGGCGCCTCGTCATAGAGCCAGGAATTGACGAGCACGGAAGCTGGCAGATCGAACGCATCGAAAGCGTCGCGCAGCCGCCACGCGCCGACGCGGTTGCCGTAGTCGCGCCAGGCGAAGTTGAGCACGTCGGGCTCGCCATGCGAGGGGACGAGCTTCGCGCCGAGGCCGGCGCCGAACTCGAACGTCTCGAGGTTGATCGCGAAATAGACCGCGAGCCCTTTTTCTCCCGGCCAGCGATAGCGGGGGCGTAGGGGCAGGGCGCTGTAACTGTAGCGTCCGTGAGAGCCGCGCGGCCCGGTCAATGGGGAAGCGCCCTGACCAGCGCCGCGCCGATGCGTGCGATCGCCGCGTTTCGCTCATCGAGGCTCGCCGCGGTTTGCCTGATATAAATGGCCGTGACGATCGGGGCGCGGTCGGGCGGCCACATGACGGCGACGATGCCCCGCGAACCGCGTTCTCCCGCCCCGGTCTTGTCGGCGATGCGCCAGTTGCTTGGCGCCGCGGCGCGAAGCAGCGGCCCGGAGACGGCGTCGTTGAGCATCCATTGCTTGAGCTGCTCGCGAGCGTCGGGTTTCATCGCGTCGCCGAGCAGCAGCTTGTCGAGGTCGGCGACGGCGGCGGCGGGGGTGGTGGTGTCGCGGGGATCGCCGGGCAGGTTTTCGTTGAGATCGGTCTCATTGCGGTCGAGCCGACTGACTTGGTCGCCGAGCGAGCGGAAATAGTCGGTAAGGGCCGGCAGGGCCGCCGATGGCCGACGAGCACGGCATTGGCGGCCGTGTTGTCGCTGACGGCAATGGCCGCGGCGCAAAGCTCCGACAAGCGACATAGTGTCCGGCGCGACTCGCGTTCTTGGTGACCGGCGAATTGGCGACGAGATCCGCGGCGGCGATGGTGACGCGCTTCTCTAAGGACGTCTCGCCGCGACTCGACTTTGGCGAGCAGCGCCGCGCAGGCGAACGCCTTGTGGGTGCTGAGGAGCGGAAAGCGCTCGTCGCCGCGGTACGCCCAAAGGGCGTTGGTCTTCGTGTCCAAGACCGCCACGCCGATTTGAGCGGAAAGTTGCGCCTCTTCCGCGCGGACCGCCTTCTCAACCTGAGGCGCGTCCAAACTTTGCGCGTTCGAGACCGATGGCGGCCAAAGGGCGATCACGGCGAGCCAGGCGGCGGCGAATTTTATTGGTCTGATAATCGAAGGCATGATCTCCCCAACATCATCCATGCGGCATTTTTGGGAAGCCGCCGCCTCAGCGCCAATCCCCGAACCGCGCCTGGATGAGCGCCAGCGCGGCTACGGCGGCGGTGTCGGCGCGCAGGATGCGCGGGCCGAGGTTGAGGCGCAACACGCGGGGCAGCGCTCAGGATCGCCGTGCGCTCGGCGTCATCGAAGCCGCCCTCCGGGCCGATCAGCAGGCCGACGGCAGGGGGCGTCCGCGGTCGCAGCCAGCGCCGCGAGCGGATCGGCGATGGGCGCGTCTTCGTCGCAAAACACCAGCAGGCTTTCGGCCGGCCACCGCGCGAGCGCGGCGTCGAGCGGCTCCGGCGCATGGATTACCGGGCGCCAGATGATTCCGCATTGCTCTGACGCTTCGCGCGCGTTCGCCTCGAGCCGCTCGAGGTTGACGCGGCTTACCTGAGTGCGCCGGGTCAGCACGGGCTTCAGCGAGCGCGCGCCCATCTCGACCGCCTTCTGCGCCATGTAGTCGAGCCGGGCGTGTTTCAGCGGCGCGAACAGATAGTCGACCGGGGGCGGGGTTTCCTGCTCGCGCAGCTTCTCGGCGATCGTCAGCGAAGCGCGCTTCTTCTGCGGGGATCGAGCCGGGCGGCGAACTCGCCGTCGCGGCCGTTGAATACCAGTACGCGGCCGCCCGCCGTCAGCCGGAGAACGTTGACGAGGTAGTTGGCGGCCTCCGAGGCCAAGGGGATCGTTTGCCCGGTCCCCAGATCGTCGTCGAGACAGAGGCGCGGGGTCGTAAAATCGGTGCGGGCCATGAGTGGCGAACTGTAACATGGCGGGGGCGGCGCGCGTAAGCGTACCAGCCCCGGAGGTCCCATGCGCGCCGCACTCGCTTTCGCTGTCGCCGTTCTCGCCGTCCCCGCCTTTGCCGCCGACGCCTCGCATCCCAATGTCGTTGAGCTCTTTCAGAGCCAGGGTTGTTCGTCCTGCCCGCCGGCCAACGCGAGCTTGGCGCGGTACGCCGACCGCGGCGACATTCTCGCCCTCACCTTCGCCGTGACCTACTGGGATCGGCTCGGCTGGAAAGATACGTTCGGCCGCCCGGAATATACCGAGCGCCAGTACGCCTACTCGCGTTCTCTCGGCGATTCCGGGGTCTACACGCCCGAAGTCGTCGTCAACGGCCGCGCCGCCGGCGTCGGTGACGATGTCGCGGAAGTGGAGGCGCTCGCGCGGAAAACCGATCGCGGCGCCTCGGGGCCGGAGGTGCGTATCGACGGCGGGGCGGTCTCGATCGGAGCGGCGACTGCGCCGGCCGGCGGCGCCGACGTATGGCTCGCGCTTTATGATCCGCATACGCTTGAAGTGCCGGTCGCGCGGGGTGAAAATGCCGGGACCACGTTGAGCCATCGTAACGTCGTCAAGCGGCTGGTTCGGCTCGGGGGTTGGAATGGCGCCGCGGTTCGGCTTACCCTTCCGGAAGGCGGCGGCCTTGCGCGCGCGGTGCTTGTGCAGCGGAGCGGCGTTGGGCCTATCCTCGCCGCCGCGCGAGGGTGAGGGGCGAAACCAGCCGTGTATTTACCCGCAGCGGATGGCGACATCCCTGAAATCGCTCGCCTGATCAACCGAGCCTACCGAGGCTCCGGCGGCTCGTCCGGCTGGAGCCACGAAGAAGCCTATCTCACGGGCGACCGGACGACAGAGGAGCGTCTGCGCGCCGACATTTTGGCCAATCCCCTGGCTGTTCTTCTCAAATGGGTGGACGAGCCCCACGCGACGCTTTCCGGTTGCGTGTGGCTCGAACCCGCAGGCGGCGATGCTTGGTATTTGGGGTCGCTGGCGATTGATCCCGATCGTCAGAACGGCGGCCTCGGACGCAGTATACTCGCCGCTGCGGAAGATTGGATTCGCGAACGGGACGGCAAGCGGGTTCGAATGAAGGTCATAAACATGCGCGAAACCCTGATCGCCTGGTACATTCGCCGCGGTTATTCCAAGGCCGGCGCCACGGATCCATTCCCCTATGGCGACGATAGCTTCGGACGTCCTCTGCGCGATGATCTATGCTTTGTCGTTTTGGAGAAAGTCCTCTGAGCAATCGGATAGACGCTTGTGTGAGCGTCAAAGACGAACGCGGCGAAAAGTTGATTGACGAAGCTATTCGCGAGGTCAAAGAAGGCATTCGTTGGCGCAACGAGCAGATAGGCCTCAAACACGCTTATCGCTGCGGCGAAGCGGCCGTGGGCGCAAGGGTCCGTGCCGCGTTGGCCCCAAGCAAGCGCCGCCGCATCGGCTTCTCCACCGCTTCGTGCAACAGGAATGCGAGCGAGAGCGCCACGGCCAGCGCCGATAGGGCGCCTGGCCCCGGACCCAGATAGAAACGGAGCGCCCGCATGACGATCATGTGGACCATGTAGAAAGCAAAGCTCGCCTCGCCCAGCGCGACGAGCGGGCGCAACGCCAGTGCGTGTGCAAACGCGCCGCGGCCCCCGGCCATCACCATGATGAGCAAGGCGAACGCCCAACACGAACCGGACGCCCTCAGCCAGACAAAAAGCGGGCCGTCGAACGCGCCGACCAGTGCAGGAACGGCGAAGACGAGCCATAGGGCGACACCGGCGAGCGCGACGCCTTCGATGGCCGTCCAGAGCGCCGCCGAGTGTTTGGCCGGGGCGATCCAGCGCCGCCACGCGAGCGAGGCCGCCATACCGAGCGCGAATTCGAAGCCGCGCGTGAGCGGGAAACAGGAGCCTAGGTTGAACAGCGTCAGCGTCATCCGGTCGACCACGAACACCGGCGCGCCGTAGGCGATCGCGGCCGCGAAGACGGCGACGCAAACCAGCGCTGCGGCGGCGAGCGTACCGACGATCGTCTTCTTCATGCCTACCAGCAGCAGCGGAAAGGCGGCGTAGAACGCCATTTCCACGGAGATCGACCACGAGACGTTGTTCCAGGATTGCAGGATCCCGCGTACCGGAACCCACGCGTCAAGCATCAGCGCTTTCGCGATGAAGCTGACCAGCGTCATCGCCGTGTCGAGCGACTGCCCGCGCGCCGCGGGCAAGGGCAGGAGGGCAATCAGCAGCGCCAGCGTCGCCAGATGCAGCGGGAGGATGCGGGCGGCGCGGGCCAGGTAAAAGCGGCCGATCGAGCTTTCTCGCTGCGAATAGACGTGGGTCAGTACGAAACCCGACAGCACGAAGAAGAACGAGACGCCGTGGTACATCGCCGGACCAAGGGCGTAGATCAGCGGCGTCGACGCGAATTCGCGCAGGTGGAACACGAAAATCATCGCCGCCGCGGCGAACCGCAGGCTCGTTAGCGCAGGCAGGTCTTCGGGCGGGTGTGGTTCAGCGCGCAACGGGAACTCGGTTTCGCGCCGACTTTGCGCCAGACGTGTTTCTGCCGCGTAAAGCGGCGGCGCCGGCGACGGCAAACTTGCTCTTTCCCGGCGAATTGTTCATTAGGCGCGACGCTTCGCCCTCGCGAGTCCTTGAGCCGTCGCCCATGCGCCTTTCCCGCTATTTCCTGCCCATCCTCAAGGAGACGCCGAAAGAGGCGGAGATCGTTTCGCACCGGCTGATGCTGCGCGCCGGCATGATCCGGCAGGAGGCCGCCGGCATCTACGCCTGGCTGCCGCTCGGCCTCAAAGTCTTGAAGAAGATCGAGCAGGTTGTGCGCGAGGAGCAGAACCGCGCCGGCGCCCTGGAATTGCTGATGCCGACCATCCAATCCGCCGATCTCTGGCGCGATTCCGGCCGTTACGACGATTACGGTAAGGAGATGCTGCGCATCAAGGATCGGCACGATCGCGACATGCTGTTCGGGCCGACCAACGAAGAGATGATCACCGAGATTTTCCGGTCGAGCGTGCGCTCCTACAAGGATCTGCCGCTCAATCTCTATCATATCCAGTGGAAGTTCCGCGACGAAGTGCGGCCGCGCTTTGGCGTGATGCGCTCGCGCGAATTCCTGATGAAGGACGCTTACTCTTTCGACCTCGACGCCGAAGGCGCGCGGCACAGCTACATGAAGATGTTCGCGGCTTATCTGCGCACCTTCGCGCGTCTCGATCTGACTGCCATACCCATGGTTGCCGACACCGGGCCGATCGGCGGCGATCTCAGCCACGAATTCATCATCCTCGCCTCGACCGGCGAGAGCGAGGTATTCTGCCACGGGACTACACGGGCTTCGCCCCGCCGCCCGAAAACATCGACTTCGATGATCGCGCGGCGATGCAAGGCGTGTTCGACAAATGGACCTCGCTCTACGCCGCGACCTCGGAGAAGCACGACGCGGCGGCGTTCGAGGCTATCCCCGAGGCGTCGCGCATTTCCGCGCGCGGCATCGAGGTCGGCCATATTTTCTACTTCGGCACCAAATATTCCAAGCCGATGAAAGCCGTTGTCAGCGGGCCGGATGGGCGCGAGCATCTGGTGCATTCGGGCTCCTACGGCATCGGCCCGAGCCGGCTCGCCGCGGCGCTGATCGAGGCCAATCACGACGAGTCCGGCATGATCTGGCCGGCCGCCGCCGCGCCGTTTGATGTCGGCGTGATCAACCTCAAGGTTGGCGATGCGGCCTGCGACGGGGCCTGCCGGCAGATCATCGCGGCGCTCGGCAAGACGGGCCGCGAGGCGCTCTACGACGATCGCGACGAGCGGCCGGGCGCGAAATTCGCGACGATGGACCTCATCGGGTTGCCCTGGCAGGCGATCGTCGGTCCGAAGAGCATCGCCGAGGGCAAGGTCGAGTTGAAGAACCGCCGCACCGGCGAGCGCGAGACGGTCGGGCTCGAGGCGGCGATCGCCAAGCTTGGCGGGGCGGCGTGAGAAGTATCGTTTTGTCAGCCAAATGGCGCTGCGCCCTCCGTCTCCCTCCCCCCTTGTGGGGGAGGGCCGGGGAGGGGGGTAGCCGCAAGCGCCTCGCCTTCCGAGCAACGTCCAAGCCGAACCGACCCCCCTCCCTGACCCTCCCCCACAAGGGGGGAGGGAATGGGGCGGCGGGAGGTTGCCTCTTGACCGCTTCCGCCGTCGACGCTCCCGCTGCATCGCCCCGCGCCTCCGCGACGCGCCCCTTCTCCGCCTTCGAATGGCTGATCGCGCTGCGCTACCTGCGCGCCCGGCGCAAGCATCGCTCGATCTCCGTCATCGCCGGCTTTTCGTTTCTCGGCATCGTGCTCGGCGTCGCGGCGCTGATCGTCGTCATGGCGGTGATGAACGGCTTCCGCCTCGACCTGATGGACAAGATCATCGGCCTCAACGGCCATATCTTCCTGCAAGGCGTCGAGACGCCGCTGACCGACTACGCCGCCGTCACCGATCGCGTGTCAAAGGTTCCCGGCGTGAAACTGGTGCTGCCGATCGTCGAGGGCCAGGTGTTCGCCTCCTCGCAGTTCGGCCAGTCCGGCGGTCTCGCGCGCGGCATTCGCGAGGCGGACCTGAAGCGGCTGCCGGGCGTCGCCAGCAATATCACGCAGGGTTCGCTCGACGGTTTTGACGCAGGGCAGGGCGTCGCGGTCGGCGCCAAACTCGCCGAGCATCTGAGCCTGCGCATCGGCGATCAGATGACGCTGATCACCCCGCATGGCGCCCAGACGCCGTTCGGCGTCACGCCGCGGCTCAAATCCTATACGGTGGCGGCGATCTTCAAGGTCGGAATGGCGAATTTCGACGGCGCCTTCATCTTCATGCCGCTCGCCGAGGCGCAGGCTTTCTTCAATCTCGACGGACAGGCCAACGTCATCGAGGTCTATGTCGACGATCCCGATCACATCGACGCGCTGAAGGGTCCGATCACCGACGCCGAGCAGCGGCCGATGATCGATACCGACTGGCGCGAAACCAACCGCACCTTCTTTGACGTGCTGGCGGTCGAATCCTCGGTGATGTTCGTCATTCTCTCGCTCATCGTTCTGGTGGCGGCGCTCAACATCATCTCCGGCCTGATCATGCTGGTGCAGGACAAGGCGCGGGCGGTCGCGGTGTTGCGCACGATGGGCGCGACGCGCGGCGCGATCCTGCGGATATTCCTGATCACCGGGGCGGCGATCGGTGTTTCCGGCACCTTCGTTGGCCTGCTGCTCGGGATTCTTGTCGCGCACTACGTGGAGGCGCTGCGGCGTTTCCTGAGCTGGCTGCTCGGCGTCAATCTGTTCCCCGCGGAGATCTACAATCTGCCGGGGCTGCCGAGCCGGATCGAAGCGCACGACGTAATGGCGGTGGTGGCGATGGCGCTGGTGCTTTCGCTGCTCGCCACTATCTACCCGGCTTGGCGGGCGGCGAGGCTCGATCCGGTCGAAGCGCTTCGGTATGAATGACACGCCGGCGCTGTATCTGAAAAACCTGTCGCGCCACTACGGCCGCGGCGAGGGCGCGGTGGAGGTGTTGACCGACGCCGAGCTGGCGCTATGGCCCGGCGAGGCGGTGGCGCTTGTGGCGCCCTCCGGCGCTGGGAAATCCACGCTGCTGCACCTCGCGGGGCTGCTCGAAACCCCGGATGCGGGCGAAGTGTTCGTCGCCGGCCGGCCGACGTCGCAAATGAGCGACAACGAACGCACGGCCATTCGACGTTCGGAGATCGGCTTCGTCTATCAATTTCATCACCTGCTGCCGGAGTTTTCGGCGGAGGAAAACATCGCGATGCCGCAGATCATCGCGGGTCTCACGCGCGCGGAGGCGTCGACGCAGGTCGCGCGAGCTGTTGGCGTATCTCGGGCTCGAGGCGCGCGCGACGCACCGCCCGGCTGAGCTTTCCGGCGGCGAGCAGCAGCGCGTGGCGATCGCGCGGGCGCTGGCGAATGCGCCGCGTTTGCTGCTGGCGGACGAACCGACGGGGAATTTGGACCCGAAGACGGCGGATCATGTGTTCGCGACGCTCTCGTCGCTCGTGAAGGCGAGCCGTGTCGCGGCGCTCATCGCCACGCACAATATGGAGATCGCCGGGCCGAATGGATCGCCGCGTGACGATCCGCGAGGGCAAGGTTGTGGAGGTTGGTTGACGGCGTCTTTCGCCGCGCTAGGTTCGCCTGATGTCTGACGATCATGACCACGACCACTCCGAGCTCTCCGACGTCGCCGCCCGCGTTCGCGCGCTGGAAACGCTGCTGACCGAGAAGGGCTACATCGACCCCGCGGCGCTGGACGCGATCGTCGAGACCTACGAGACGAAGATCGGCCCCCGCAACGGCGCTCGCGTCGTAGCCCGCGCCTGGGCCGATGCGGCCTATCGCGAGCGCCTCCGCACTGACGCAACGACGGCCATCGCCGAGCTTGGCTATTCCGGCCGGCAGGGCGAGCACATGGTGGCTGTCGAGAACGGCGCCGGCGTGCACAACCTCGTCGTCTGCACGCTTTGCTCCTGCTATCCCTGGTCGGTGCTGGGACTGCCGCCGGTCTGGTACAAGTCGCCGCCCTACCGGTCGCGTGCGGTCATCGAACCCCGCGCGGTGCTTGAGGAGTTCGGCGTGACGCTGCCAACGGGTACCGAGGTCCGGGTCTGGGATTCCACCGCCGAGACCCGCTATCTCGTCATCCCTGAGCGACCCTCGGGAACCGAGGGGTTCACTGAAGAACGGCTCGCGGACCTCGTTACCCGTGACAGCATGATCGGGACCGGGCTTGCGCTCGCGCCATCCGCATGAACGGCGCGCAGGATCTTGGCGGCATGATGGGATTTGGGCCGATCGCGCCGGAGCCCAACGAGCCTCTGTTTCACGCGCAATGGGAGAAGCGGGCGCTGGCCGTGACGATCGCCGCGGGCGCCTGCGGTCTTTGGTCGATCGACGAGGGCCGCCACGCCCGCGAAACTCTGCCGCCCGCGAAATATCTCTCCAAGAGCTACTACGACATCTGGATTTCCGGCCTCGAAAAGCTCGTCGTCGCGCACGGCCTCGTCACGGCGGAGGAGTTAGCCTCGGGCCGCGCCGCCACGCCGCCTCGCGCCGTTCCCCGCAAGTTGACCATCGACCGAGTGGCTTCGGCGCTCGCCGCCGGGACGCCGTGTGATCGGCCGGCGACGGCGGCGGCCGCCTTTGCGCGTTGGCGACAGAGTGCGGGCGCGGGAAATGAACCCGAAAGGCCACACCCGTTTGCCACGTTACGCGCGCGGAAAGACCGGCGTCGTCGAGGCGGTGCGCGGCGCGTTCGTCTTTCCCGACACCTCCGCGCATGGGCAGGGCGAGGCCCCGCAATGGCTTTACACCGTGCGTTTTGCCGCCCGCGAACTCTGGGGCGCGGATGCCGAGCCTAACGCCAGCGTCACCATCGATGCGTTCGAGCCCTATCTTGAACGCGCCTGAGCCGAGGACATTCGAAGAGCCCTGGCAGGCGCAGGCTTTCGCGATCGCGGTGTCGCTGAGCGAGAGGGGCGTGTTCTCCTGGGGCGAGTGGGCGGAGGCGCTTGGCGCCGAGATCGCGCGGGCGCCGGAGCGTCCCTACTATGAGGCCTGGCTCGACGCGCTGGAAGCCTTGCTGCAAGCCAAGGGCGTCGCATCGCCCGGCGAGCTTTCTGATCTTGCCGAGGCCTGGCGTGAGGCGGCGGAGGCTACCCCGCACGGCCAGCCGATCGTGCTCCCCGCGCGGCGGTAGCTGGAGCATGCTGCCTGATGATTGAATTGCCACGACGAGCGAAGTGAGGATCACGCGCCTTGCGGAGCGTCGGCCTCCAGGCCGACGTCGGGGTTGATACGAAAGCCGGCCGAGCGGCGCCCCAAGAGGTCGGCGTGGACGCCGACCCTCCGCCGGAACGGCTCTACCAATGCTCGTCTCGCTTTGCTCGCATTGCCCGTTCTATTTATTTGCTGACCGCTCCAGTCCGCGCGGCCCGACAGTCAAGACTCGCTTCCCCCGCGCCGTCGCTTCGCCTCCACCGCCAGCGCGGCGAGCGTGAACAGAACCTGCGCGGCGCATTGTGCGGTCACGTTGGTCGCATCGTAGTTCGGCGCGACCTCGACGACATCGGCGCCGACGACGTCGATCCCGTCGCAACCGCGCAGGATCGCCAGCGCCTCGCGCGGGGTAAGGCCGCCGATCTCGGGCGTGCCCGTGCCGGGCGCGAAGCCGGGGTCGAGGCTGTCGACGTCGAAGGTCACGTAGGTCGGGCCGCCGCCCAGCACCGCCCGCGCCTTGGCCACTGTCGCTTCAATCCCCATCGCCGCGAATTCCTCGGCGTGGATGACGGTCATTCCGGAATCGTAGGAGAACTCCCACAGATACTCGGCGCCGCCGCGAATGCCGATCTGGATCACGCGCTCGGGGTCGAGCACGCCGTCGAGCACCGCCTGACGGAACGGGCCGCCGTGGTGGAATTTCGAGCCCTCATAGGGGCCGCCGGTGTCGCAATGCGCGTCGATGTGCAGCATGCCGACCGGGCGCGATTTGCCGACCGCCTTCAGGATCGGCAGCGTGATCGAATGATCGCCGCCGACGCTCAGGGGCACGACGCCGGCGTCGACGACGCGGCTCATGAACAGCTCGATGTCGTGGTGGCAGGATTCCAGCGAGAAGCGCGAGCGCATCGGTACGTCGCCGACGTCGGCGAATTTGGCCATCGCCAGCGGCGCGCGCTGCAGCACATGCTCGTAGGGGCCGACGCGCTCGACCGCGCGCACGGCGCGCGGGCCGAAGCGCGCGCCGGCGCGGTTGGTGACGCCGAGGTCCATCGGCACGCCGATCAGCGCGAAATCGAGCCCGCCGAAATCGGGCAGGTCCGGCGCCTCCGGCGCGATAGCGCGCGCCGAGCAAGGTCGCGACGTCGGCGAACGGCCATTTGCGGCGGTCGCCGGAGGCGAACTGCTGCTCGGCCACCGCCTTGAATTTCGGGTCGAACATTTCACCGCCGAGCGCTTTTCCGTAGCGCTCGCGCAAGGCGTTGAGCTTCGTTTCATCGACCATCGGTCTCACGCTCCATAGAGCCAATCATAGCGCTCCAGCAGCCGCTCGGGCCCGAGCGCGCGCATGCCGATGTCGCGCGCGAGCGGCGAGCGGGCCGCTCATGTGATAGATCCGCGCCTGCGCCAGCGCCTCGCGCTGCACGCGCGCGCCGCGCGGCGCGCGCGCGGCGGAGATAGGCGGCGAGCGCGGCGGGGATGTCGTCGGCGCTCGCAGCGACGCTGCGCCGAGCGCGCCGGCGTCCTCGATCGCCTGCGCCGCGCCTTGCGCGAGAAACGGGACCATGGGGTGCGCGGCGTCGCCGACCAGCGCGACGCGGCCCGGTCGCGTAAGTCGGCAGCGGCGGCCGGGTGTAGAGCGGCCAGGCGCGCCAGGCCTGCGGCATGGCGATCAGCTGCGCGCGCCGCTTTCGACCAGCCGGCGAAGGCGCGCTCCAGCGCGGGGCGGTCGGCCTCGCCGTCCCAGGGATGATCGGGCGGCGCGCCGCGCCAGCCGGATTCGATCACCGCGACGAGGTTGACATAGACGCCGCCGCGCAGCGGATATTGCACGAGATGCGCGCGCGGCCCGAGCCGCAGCGTCACCCCGGCGGCGCGAGCAGCCGCGGGCAGGCCTCGGCGTGCAGCGTCGCGCGGAACGCGACGCGGCCGGAGAAGGCCGGCGCGTCCTCCGGCCCGAGCCCGAGCTTCTCGCGCACTCTGCGAGCGCAGGCCGTCGGCGCCGACCAGCAGATCGCCGGTCTCCTTCAGCGAGACGAGGCCGCGCTTGGCGATCGCCTCGACGCGATCCTCGCCGGCGCCGTAGCCGACGAGGTCGTGTCCTAGCCGGATGTCGATCGCCGGCTCGCGCGCGCAGAGATCGGCGAGCGCGCGCTGCAGGTCGGCGCGATGGATGATCAGATAGGGCGCGCCCCAGCGCCGCGGCGCCTCGGCGAGGTTGAGCGTGGCGAGCTCGGGCTTCGTCGCGGCCGCGCAGGATGCGGATGGTCTTCGGTTCGGTGGCGAGCGCGGCGACGGCGTCGAGCGCGCCGAGCCGAGCCAGCACCCGCGTGCAGTTCGGCGAGAGTTGCAGGCCGGCGCCGAATTCTTCCAGCGCTGGCGCGCGCTCGAAGACGATCGACCTCGCAACCCGCCTTCGCCAAGCGCCAACGCGGTCGCCAGGCCGGCGACGCCAGCGCCGGCGATCAGCGCGCGCGGCATCGCCTCAAGCCGCGCCGCGCCACTCGCATTCGGCGGGTTGAGAATGCGCTCCGAGCGAAGCCTCGTAGACGAAGCGCGTCGAGCAATAGCGAGCAGATCGCCTCGCCGTCGCCGCCCATGTCGATGAAGATGTGCGGATGATCGAGCGGCGGCATCGCGCCCATGCACATGAATTCCTTGACGCCGACCTTGATGACGGGAACGCCGGGTTCGTTGTGGAAATGGGGATGGCGTGGTCCGCCATGGCCGAGATCCTTCTTGCGCCGCTGCGGGGGCTTAAAGCATTTTTGTGAGCCGGGTGAAAGCGGGCGCGTGAGCGCTTCGTCGTTATCCCGACAGCACGCGGAACCGCCGCAAATGCGAGGCTTCGATCGCTGGCATGTCCTTGTCGGCGACGATGCGGCGCGGGCCGTCGCCCGGCCCCGCCAGGCCACGCCCATGATCTGCATGGTGTTGTAGAGCCCGACGCTCCAGCCCGCATCCGCGAACACCGCAAGCCCCGCCGCGACGTGTGGGGAGATGAGATCGTGCAGCATCACCAGCGCATCGTCCGCCAATAGGCCAATCACGGCTCTGGCGTCGTCGCGCGGGGCGTCGCCCTCATGATAGCCGTCGATGAAGGCGAAGCTCCAGGGTTCGGCGCGCACGATGCGCACGGCGGGCACGACGCTCGGCGAAAACCCCGCCCACAGCCGCGCCTCGCCGATCGGCGCGAGCGAGGCGCGCACGTCGCGCCATCTGGTCGGGGTGGCCCAGCGCCGGATCGATCACGTCGAGGTCGAGGCCGGCGGCGACGAGATGGGCGGTCGACCAGGCGTAGTGGCAGCCGATCTCCAGCCCGCGTCGGCCGCGGAAGGGCAGGGCGTTGTTGTGCAGCAGCGTCGCCTCGTCGAGCGAGAGCACGCCGATATAGGGATTGCGCCGGCTGCGCAGATCCGCCGCCAGATATGCGGCGCGTCCTTGCGGAGATAGGGCCATTGCAAGTCGGCGACGTCGCCCTCTTCGACGCTCGGGAACAGCCGCAATAGGCCGGGGTCGACGAGGCCGGGCGAGACATAGTCGCGCCGCGGGGCGGGCCAGAGCGTTTTGGAGACCGGCTCGATGGCGGAGAAGTCGACGAGTTCGACGATTGGGGCGCTCGGCTCTGACATGGGGTTCAGCCTATAGCCCGAGGCCGTTCACGCGTCGACGGTAGCGCACTCCTGATTGCGCGGTTGCTTCGAAACCCGGCGGGGTGGAAGATGACGCGAAACGAGCTTCGTCATGACGCCCTTTACTTTCAACACGACGCCCAGCATCGCCTTTGGCGCCGGCGCCCTCGCTAACTTGGGCGCCCTGGCGAAGGCGCGCATTCCCGGGCGCGCCCTGATCGTTACCGATCCCGGCATCGTCAAGACAGGCATTCTCGCGAGAGCGCTGACGATTCTCGAGGCCGCCGGCGTCGAGACGACGGTATTCTCCGAAGTCGTCGCCGATCCGCCAGTCGAAATCATCGCGCGGGCTACCGAGGCCGCGCAGGGAGCGGCGGGACGTCATCGGCCTCGGCGGCGGGTCGTCGCTCGATACGGCGAAACTCGTGGCGCTGCTCGCGGTCGGCAAGGAGAAGCTCGCGGATGTGTTTGGGGTCGGCAACGCCAAAGGACCGCGTCTGCCGCTGATCCTGATTCCGACCACCGCCGGCACGGGCTCTGAGGTGACGCCCGATCTCGATCGTCACCACCGGCGAGAACGAGAAGATGGGCGTCGTTTCGCCGGTGATCCTGCCGGATGTCGCGCTGCTTGATCCGGAGCTGACCCTCGGGCTGCCGGCCCCGGTCACGGCCGCGACGGGCATCGACGCTATGGTGCACGCGATCGAAGCCTTTGCCTCCGCGAGTCCAAACAACAATCCGTTGTCGCGCGCACTCGCCAAACAGGCGCTCACGTTGCTGGGCGGGGCGATCTTGAAAGCCGTGCGCGAGGGCGGCGATATCACGGCGCGGGCGCATATGCTGCTTGGCTCGATGCTCGCCGGGCAGGCGTTCGCCAATTCGCCGGTCGCGGCGGTGCACGCGCTCGCGTATCCGCTCGGCGGGCATTTTCACATTCCGCATGGGCTTTCGAACGCGCTGGTTCTGGCGCATGTGCTGCGGTTCAACGCGGTGACGGCGCCGGGCGCTTATGCGGAAATCGCGCCGCACGCCTTTCCCGAACTCGCCGCCCAGCAAGGGCAGGCGCGGGCGGCGGCGTTCTGCGATGCGCTGCAAACTCTTTCGCGCCGATGCGGGCTGCCTCAACGGCTGCGCGACGTCGGCGTGCCCGAGGATATATTGCCGCGGCTTGCGAGCGACGCGATGAACCAGAAGCGGTTGCTGGTGAACAACCCCCGGCCCTTGACGGAAGCCGACGCGCTAGAGATCTATCGCCGCGCGTGGTGAGCCCTTGTGCCTTCGTGCAAACCTTCGCGCCTTTGTGGTGAACCCCTTTCACCACAAAGGCGCGAAGGTTTTCACAAAGGCACGAAGCAACTAGACCGCCTTCAGCAGCACATGTTTCTTGCGGCCCAGCGACAGCTTGACGACGCCGTCGCGAAGCTCCGTGCGGCCGATCGTCGCTTTCTCATCTGTGAGCGGCTCGTCGTTGATGCGTAGGCCGCCACCGCGAATCTGTCGGCGCGCCTCGCCGGTGGAGGCCACCAGCCCCGCACGCACGAAGGCCGAGAGCACGCCGAGCCCCTCGTCGAACTCCGCGCTCGCGACATCCACGCTCGGTAGAGACTCCGCCAGCGCGCCTTCCTCAAACGTCTTCCGCGCCGTTTCCGAAGCCGCCTCCGCCGCGGCGCGCCCGTGCAGCAGCGCGGTCGCCTCGGTCGCCAGGGTCTTCTTGGCTTCGTTGATCTCGGCGCCTTCCAACGCCGCGAGCCGCGCGACCTCGTCTAGCGGCAGCGTCGTGAACAATTTCAGGAATCGCTCGACATCGGCGTCGTCGGCGTTGCGCCAGAATTGCCAGTATTCGTAGGGGCTCAGCAACGCCGCATCCAACCAAACGGCGCCGGCGGCGGTCTTGCCCATCTTGGCGCCGGAGGCCATGGTGATCAGCGGGGTGGTCAACGCATAGAGCTGCGGCGTCCCGAGCCGGCGGCCGAGATCGGTTCCGGTGACGATGTTGCCCCATTGATCCGAGCCGCCCATCTGCAGCGTGCAGCCGAAGCGCTTATGCAACTCGACGAAATCGTAGGCCTGCAGGCACATGTAGTTGAATTCGAGAAACGACAGCTCCTGGTCGCGCTCGAGCCGCAGTTTCACCGAATCCATTGCCAGCATGCGGTTGACGGAAAAGTGCCGGCCGACGTCGCGCAGGAAGTCGACATAGTTGAGCTTGGTCAACCATTCGGCGTTGTCGGGCATGACGGCGTCGGTTTTCTGCTCGCCGAAGCGCATGAATTTGGAGAAAACGGTCTTGATGCCAGCTTTGTTGGCTTCGATCTGCTCCGACGTAAGCAGTTTACGACTCTCGTCCTTGCCGGAGGGGTCGCCGACCAGCGTGGTGCCGCCGCCCATCAGGGCGATCGGCTTGCCGCCGGTCTTTTGCAGCCACGACAGCAGCATGATCTGCACCAGCGAGCCGACGTGCAGCGACGGCGCGGTGCAGTCGAAGCCGATATAGGCGACGAGCTCGCCCGACGCGGCCTTGGCGTCGAGGCCGGCCCAGTCCGAGCATTGATGCACGTAGCCGCGCTCGCGCAGAACGCGCAGGAACTCGGATTTCGGCTCGAAAGCGTCGGTCACGCTCGTCTCCTCATCGAAGGAGCGGTCCTTTAAGGGGGAGGGGGTTCGTGTGCAACCAGTTCTCATGTTTTCAAGGTTTTGAACCGTCTTAAGCGTCCGTTTTTTGCACTATTTCGGTCAGCGGCGGTCGGGGATTTCCTATTTTGGATCAATTTCCGGCAAAACGGGGCTGAAATGGCTACGCGCAATCGGCTTCGGGCTGATGCCCGATGAGAATACCATATATTCTGATATTCAGAAACGGTATTGTAATAGGCATCCGCATCGGCGGAGAGTGTCATCCAATCCCCCTCCCCAAATCGTATCAGTCCGAAACCCGCGCAGCCTTACAAACTAAGAGGTTCGCATGGAGCGCGCGAAGCCCGAGCAGCATGACCCGGAGGCCAATCGGATCGGCGACGTGTCGAGCCGGGCCTTTCTGCGCATCGAGGTTTCGGCCTACCTCATTCTCGGTTTGTTGCTTGCGATCGTCGCGCTCATCGGGACGGTGAGCGCTGCGGTTGAGCTCGATGAAAGCGGCGCAGGAGCTGACCGACTCACTGCCGCTGGTGGTGACGATCGACCGAATTCTTCTGGTTCTGATGGTGATCGAAATCCTTCACACGGTGCGCGTGTCCTTCAAGGAAGGCGCGCTGGTGTGTGAGCCGTTTCTCATCGTCGGGCTGATCGCGTCGATCCGGCGCGTGCTGGTCATCACTCTGGAGTCGTCGCAGGCGCAGGAGCCGGGGAAATGGACGCCGGAGTTTCAGAAGTTGTTCAATTCGTCGATGATTGAGCTCTGCGTGCTGGGCGGTCTGATCCTGGCGATGGTTGTGTCGATCTATCTGTTGCGACGTAGCGAACAGCCGCACGCGGAGCGCGGGAATGCGATGACGGGGTAGAGGGATTGGCGGATTGTTTGTTTGTCGGGGCGCTTCAAATACGAGGCTATGCGATGCGAGGATCGGCCTTGAAAAACCAACGCTTCCGTCATGGCCGGGCTTGTCCCGGCCATCCACGCCGGGGTGCGAGCTCGGCGGGTTCAGATCTATAGCGCTGCCTGCTGCAGCACGAGACGGTCCGATTTACTTGAAACCGTCGCGCCGCCTCACGGCGTGGATGCCCGGGACAAGCCCGGCCATGACGATGGGGACAAGCCGGGAAAGACGCGGAAAGGGTCAATCAAAGCGGCGCCATGGGGTACGCTGATATGCTGATTGAAGCTGAGCGGTAGGCCGCCTTGCGCCGCTTGCTGAAATTTCTTCACACGATGGGGGCGATCGGCCTGATGGGGGCGATGGCTTGTCTGCTGGTGCTCGCGATGTTTGCGCCGCCGCCGGCTTCGTTGGCGGGATATGCTTTAATGTATGGCGCTATGGCCAAGATCGCCACTTGGATCTTGCTGCCCTCGCTCGCGGCGACGTTGATCGCCGGGCTGTTGGCGATTGCTTGGAACAGGGCGTTTCATGACGCGAGATGGGCTTGGATGAAGCTGGCGACGGGCGTGCTCGTCTTTGAGGGAGGTCTGGTTTACGTTCAAGGGCCAATCAACGAGGAGGCGGAGCGAAGCGCTAGCGCGCTCGCGGGTCACTTGCCTGTTGCGGAATTGGGGTCGTACGGAGCTCAGCAAGGCACGCTGTGGGTTTTGCTGGCGGTCGCGACAGCCAATGTCGTCCTCGGGGTTTGGCGGCCGCGGTTGAAGCGATAGCGACCATGGGAGCGTCGGCCTCCAGGCCGACGTCCGCCCCGACAACGAGGCGCTCGGGGTTTAAACGTCGGCGTGGACGCCGACGCTCCTCACGAAAACTCCGCCTCCAGAAAACGCAGCACGTCCGCCTCGTCGACATCTTTGGCTACGAAACTCTCGCCGATTCCGCGCGCCAGGATGAACGTGAGCCGACCGCGCTCGACTTTCTTGTCCTGCCGCATCGCGTCCAGGATCGTGGCGGGGTCGGCGGACAACTTGGAGAGATCCTGGATGCGCGTCGGCAGTCCCACCGCCCGCAAATGCTGCTCCACCCGGCCTACATCCTGCCCCGAGCATAAACCCAACGTGCGGGAGAAACGGAACGCGCAGGCGAGCCCGACGGCGACGCCTTCGCCATGCACCAGCTTGTCCGCGTCGTAATGCGCCAGCGCCTCCAGCGCGTGCCCAAAAGTGTGGCCGAGGTTCAGGAGCGCGCGCGCGCCTTGCTCGGTCTCGTCGGAGGCGACGACGCGCGCCTTGGCCGCGCAGCTCACCGAATAGCTTCCGCGCGCGCCGGGCCTCCGCTCAGCACTTCGGCGCCGTAGCGCTCCAACCATTCGAAGAAAGGACGGTCGTCAATTAGTCCATATTTGACCACCTCGGCGTAGCCGGCGATGAGCTCGCGCTGGGGCAGGGTTTCGAGCGCGCCGGAATCGGCGAGCACGAGAATCGGTTGGTGGAAGGCGCCGACCAGGTTCTTGCCGAGCGGCGAATTGATCGCCGTCTTGCCGCCGACGCTGGAATCGACTTGCGCCAGCAGCGTCGTCGGGATTTGCACGTAGTCGACGCCGCGTCTGAGCGCCGCGGCGCAATAGCCGGCGAGGTCGCCGATCACGCCGCCGCCGAGCGCGACGACGAGATCGCGCCGCTCGATGCGCGCGGCGATCAACGCATCCGAGACGCGGGCGAATTCGGCATAGCTCTTCGTTGTCTCGCCCGGCGGGCAGACGATCACCGAGGGCTCCAGTCCCGCGGCGACCAGGCTCTCCCGCAGCGGCGCCAACCAATGCGTTGCGACGTTCTCGTCGGTGACGATCGCCGCCCGCGCGCGCGGTTTCCGCGCAGCGATCAGGGCGCCCGCGTTGGCGATCAGGCCCTCGCCGATCAGGATCTTGTACGAGCGGTTGCCGAGCTCGACGGCGACTTCGCGAAGGGCGTCCGCCGGCGCGATCTCGGCTTTCCGCGCATGGGCGACAAGTTCGCCGAGAATTTGTTCAACAACGATTTCGTGCGGCCCGTCGTGCGAGTTCGATGGTGATGTCGGCAAGCGCGTAGGTTGGGCTGCGCTCTTCGAGCAGGCGCCGCATGGTCCCCTCCGGGTCGGCGGTTTGCAGCAGCGGCCGGTTCGAGCGTTTCCGCACCCGCCGCAGCAGAACATCGAAATCGGGTTTCAGCCAGATCGAGACGCCGCGTTCGGCGATGCGCGCCCGCGTCCGTTCGTTCATGAAGGCGCCGCCGCCGGTTGAAAGCACGGACGGGCCCTCCTCCAGCAACCGCGCAATGACGCGCCGCTCGCCGTCGCGGAAATAAGGTTCGCCGAATTTCTCGAAGATCTCGGAGATCGTCATCCGCGCGCCGGCTTCGATCTCCGCATCGGCGTCGACGAAAGGCAGGCCGAGGCGTGCGGCGAGCCGTTTGCCGACCGAGGTTTTGCCCGCGCCCATCATCCCGACGAGCACGATCGAGCGGCTGCCTATGGCGCGCGCGGCGTCGTCGGAAAGGGGAGAACGGTCGGTCATCAATACAGGTTCGCCGGAGGCTTTGCGGCGCTTCCCTAGCAGAGGAGAGCTGAGGGCCGCCACTGGCCTCGAGGCCGCCGTACGTTCGGCGGCATGGACCCCGCCGCTCCGGGCGGCTTGCTCGGCGCGGCGAAGTGTTGCTATAGGCCCGGACTTCGCCGAAGCGTGCACGCGCTCCGACGATGGCCTCGTGGCGGAGTGGCTACGCAGAGGACTGCAAATCCTTGCACCCCGGTTCGATTCCGGGCGAGGCCTCCAATAACGAAAATCTGTGGTATGTCTTCGGCGTCGTGAGCGCTGGGGATCGGGGGCTGTTCCGATGGCAATCGAGAAAGCGGACGAGCAGCGTCTGCAGATGATCAATGCGCAATTGCGCACGTCGGACGTCAACGACCTGGAGATTCTTTCGGCCTTCACCAATGTCCCGCGCGAGAAATTCGTGGCGCCGGGAATGGAGGCGCTCGCCTACGCGGACGGCGAAGTCGCTGCGGCCGGGCCAAAGGGCCGCAAGTTGTTGAGCCCGCGTACGCTCGGCCTGCTGTTGAAATGCGCGGCCCCGGTCGCCGGCGAACGAGCGCTCGTCGTCGGCGGCGGCGCCGGCTATTGCGCGGCGCTGTTGGCCGCGCTTGGGCTCGATGTGGTCGCGCTGGAGACCGACGCGAGCGCGGCGCGCGCGGCGACGGCGGGGAATGTGCGGATCGCGCATGTCGAAGGGTCGCTGTCCGAGCCGCCCGCCGGCCCGGGATCCTTTGATGTCATCATCATCAATGGGGCTTTCGAGATGCCCCCAGACCGCCTGATCGGCGCCCTGTCCAACAAAGGCCGCCTCGTCGGGCTCAGCGCAGCGACTCGGGCGAAGCGAATCGTATTGTTTGAGCGGTCGGGGAGCGGAATCAGCGAGTCGGCGCTTTACGACGCGGCAGGCGACGTGCTTCCCGGTTTCAGCCGCGCTCAGGCGTTCGCGTTTTGATAAGCAATTGCAGCGATACGCGAGGGAAGGTGTCACAAGTTTGCGACGCTTAGGTTAATTTTTTGCTTACGGACGGGTTCGCGTTGGAGCTTCGGTGGCGTTGTCTTGCCGAGGCGGCTATGTTTGGCTTGGGACGGAGGGACGGACATCGTTCGTCGTTCCGAGGCGGTGAGGCGCGGTGAAGGCGAGTATGCGGAAACAAAAAGGGCGTGCGGCGCGCAGCGCCTACGCGGCGGTCGGCCTGGTTTCGGCGGGACTGTTGCTCGCGACGCTTGGCGCCGCGAAAGCCGAGACGATCGGCGGCGCGCTGATCAAGGCCTATCTCAACAATCCCGACATCAACTCGCAACGCGCCGCGGTGCGCGTCGCCGACGAACTGGTTCCGAAAGCCAACTCTGGATATTTGCCGACCGCCACCGCGAACGCCAATGCCGGCGTTCAGAGCGAATATGGTCAGGACCTCGGCCAAAACGGGGGAAGCGTCCTCCAGCAGACGAGCTTACCCCGCGGTTACGGCGTCACCGTTCAGGAGCAGCTCTGGAACGGCAACAAAACGTTCAACAGCGTGCGCCAAGCCGAGTCCGGCGTGTTTGGTCAACGCGAACAGCTGCGCAACACCGAGCAAAACACCCTGCTCAGTGGGCTCACGTATTACATGAACGTGATGCGTGATTCTGCGGCCGTCGATCTCAATAAGAGCAACGTCGAGGTTCTGAAAGAGCAGCTCCGCCAGACCAACGATCGCTTCAATGTCGGCGAAGTGACGCGAACCGACGTCGCGCAGGCGCAAGCGGCGCTCGCGGCTGCGGAGGCGACCTATCTTCAGGCGCAATCCACGGTGCAGGCGTCGATAGCGAGTTACCGTCAGGTGATCGGTGATCAGCCGAAGAGTCTCGCTCCCGTGAGACCGGTTGTAAAACTGCTCCCTTCCGACGTTGAATCAGGCGGTCGCCATTTCGCAGGTGGAGCATCCGGCCATCACCGCGGCGCTTCACGGCATCGACGTGGCGTTGCTCGCCGTCAAGATCAGCGAAGCCGCGCTCTATCCGACCGTCGGGCTTCAGGGCGCGTTGCAGAAATCCTTCGACCTCGGCTCGGGGATTCCGAACGGCAGTAAGGCGCTCATCGGCTCGCTCGTCGGCCAGATTTCGATTCCCATCTACGATGGCGGCGCCAGTTATGCGCGGTATACGAGAGGCGAAGGAGAATGTGAGCCAGCAGGAGCTCACCGCCGATTCGCAGCGCGATAAGGTCCGACAGCTGGTCACGGCCGCGTGGAGCGCCAACGAGATTTCGACCGGCGTCGTGAAGGCCGCAAAAGCCAACGTGACCGCCAACGAAGTGGCTTTGGCCGGCGTGCGCGAAGAGGCGAAGGTTGGTCAGCGAACGACGCTCGACGTGCTCAACGCACAGCAATTGCTGCTGCAGGCGCGCTTGCAACTGGTTGACGCGGAGCACGACCAGGTCGTCAATTCCTACACACTGCTGGCGGCGATCGGCCGGCTTTCGGTGAAAGTGCTGGGTCTGAACGTCGCCGAGTACGATCCGCGCGTGCACTTCGATCAGGTCAAGACCAAACAATTCGGCGTCAGGACGCCGGACGGGCGCTAACGCTGACGTAAACGTTCGAATCGCAGTTGCCACGCGCGTTCGCTTGCGACAATTATAAGCAACGACGCTGCAGCGAGTTCGGCGGGCGTATTTCGGCGGCGTGGAGATAGTTATGAGCGTGGCGGCGCCCAGCAATGAGGATCGCGACGGGGAGGCGCTTCGGGTCGCGCAACGCGCGCACGAGCCCTCGATGGAGGAGATCCTCGCTTCCATTCGCGCCATCATCGCCGACGATCGCGAGCCGGCGTCGCCGCCGAAACCGCAGGTCGTATATTCGAGCGATGCGCCTCGCTCCGTGTTTTCCGCTGACGTTGACGAACCTCTGCCTGCGACGGTCGTTTGGACGCGCGAACCCGAGCCTGCGATGGAACAGCCGGCGGCTGCTGAGGACGTCGCGCCGGCGCCGCTGGTTGAGGAAGGACCGCTGATGTCCGAGGAGGCCGAAAACGCGATCACGGTTTCTTTCCATTCGCTCGCGGAAAGCATGGCGGAGCATGGGCGAGAGGCGGCTGAGCGGATGGCCCGCGAAATGCTCAGGCCGATGCTGAAGGCGTGGCTCGACGAGAACCTGCCGGCGATGGTCGAACGGCTCGTGCGCGCGGAAATTCAGCGCGTCGCGCGCGGAGGCCGTTGATCGGAGCGCCTCGCGGAGCGTCGGCCTCCAGGCCGACGTTGCCGTTAATAGGTGCGTTGGCCGAACGGCGCTCAAAAAGGTCGGCGTGGACGCCGACCCTCCGGCCTTGATGTTTGAACTCCGCTCGGTCGGCGCCTCAGATTTCCATGTGCGCCGCCGCCGTCGCCGCATCTCCGGTATTCGGCGTGCCAGAGGGTTCGATCAGCAGCAGATGCGTCTCCGCTGATGCGCGGGGCCGGTGTTCGACGCCTTTGGGGACGATGAACAGCTCGCCCGGTCCGAGCGCGATCGTCCTGTCGCGCATTTCGATCTCCAGGCGACCCTTCAGTACGAGGAAGAAATCGTCGGTGTCGTCGTGCTTGTGCCAGACGAATTCGTCCTGCACCTTCACCACCATCACATCGCAGCCGTTGAACTTGGCCACCGTGCGCGGCGACCAGAGCTCGGTGAAGCTCGCCAGTTTTTGCTCGAGATTGACGTGTTCGCTCACGGAGACCCTCGCGCCAGCATTTTCTTCATATGGACGATTACGCCGCCGCCGTGAGGCGCCTCGCGCTCGATCTCGTACCCGAAGCGTTGGTAGTATCGAACATTCTCGGCAAAGCGCTGGTTGGTGTAAAGGCGCAGGCCTCGAAATCCGGCTTGCTGGGCAAACAACTCGGCCCACCGCAGCAGTTCGCCACCGTATCCGCGCTTCTGCCAAACCGGCCGGACCGCCAGATTTTCGATGAGCAGGAATTCGCCGTCGGGAGCGGTCTCGATGAGGGCCGCCAATGCGTCGCCGACGACGAGCAGGTCGAAGCGATGCCGCCGCAGCGCCTCGGTGTAGTCGACTTGCATCGGCAGCGGCTCCCGGCCAATGACATCAACCCATTTGGCGTAAGCTTCGCGCGTCAGCGCAGCGATCGCGGCGGCGTCCTCGGGCCGGGCGATCCGTAGGACCGACGCCGGACCCATGCCTCACCCCTCGAACTTGTTGTTCTTCGGGAACCCCTTGGGCGGCAACCGGCCGGCTTCGGCGCGATTGCCGATGTAGTCCTTCAATTCCGGCATGGCGACATTGAAGCTGCGACCCGCGGAGTCACGCCAGCTCATCCCGTCCTTCAGGGCGAAGACGCGCGCGTCCGACAAGCCGCCATCCTTGTAGCGTTGCAGACGCACCCCCTTGCCGCGCGCCATTTCCGGGATTTGCGCCGAGCGGAAACACCAGCAGCTTGCGATTCTCGCCAATCACCGCGGCATGATCGCCATTCGCGGGAACAGCCAGATGGGCCACCGCCGGCGCATCGACGCCTAGCACGGCGCGGCCCTTGCGCGTCGAGGAGATGAGATCGTCCTGCGACACCACGAACCCGCGTCCGTCGCTGCCGGCAATCAGCATCTTCTCGCCGGCCGCATAAGGCCAGACATCGACGATCGACGCGGCTTCCTCGATGTCGGCCATCAATCGCAGCGGCTCGCCCAGTGAACGCCCGCCCGGCAGTTTCGAGGCGTCGAGGGTGAACGCCTTGCCGTCGCTGGCGAGCACGATCAGTTTCGACGTCGTTTCCGCGAAGAACGAAGTCTGCAACCCGTCGTCGCCCTTGAAGGTCGCCCCCGAGACATCGGCGACATGGCCCTTCATCGCGCGGATCCAGCCCTTGCGCGACACCAGCACGGTGATCGGCTCGCGCTCGATCAGGCTCTCGGCGAGATCGACGACGACGTCGGGCGGCGCCTCGAAGCTGGTGCGGCGGCTGCCGAGCTTGGTCTCCGGCCCGAATTTCTTCTTGGTGTCGCGGATCTCGTGCGCGATCACCTGCCATTGCTTGCGCTCGGAGCCGAGCAGCGCCTCGATCTGCGCCTTCTCGTCGGCGAGGTCGGTCTGCTCCTTGCGCAACTGCATCTCTTCGAGACGGCGCAGCGAGCGCAGCCGCGTGTCGAGGATGTAGTTGGCTTGATTGTCGTTGAGCGCGAAGCGCGCGATCAGCGCCGGCTTCGGTTCGTCCTCCTCGCGAACGATGCGGATCACCTCGTCGAGATTGAGGTAGACGATCATCATGCCGGCGAGCAGTTCGAGCCGGCGCTCGATCGCGGCGAGACGGTGGCGCGAGCGGCGCAGCAGCACTTCGCGGCGATGGTCGAGCCATTGCTGCAAGGCTTCGTCGAGGCTGACGACCCGCGGCGTGATGCCGTCGACCAGCACGTTCATGTTGACGGAGATGCGCGTTTCGAGCTCGCTGAGCTTGAACAGCTGCTCCATCAACACCTCGGGCGCGACCGCGCGCGTGCGCGGCTCCAGCACGATGCGGACGTCCTCCGTCGATTCGTCGCGCACGTCGGCGAGCAGCGGCGCCTTCTTCTGGTTGACCAGCTCGGCCAGCGCCTCGATCAGCCGCGATTTCTGCACGCCGTAGGGAATCTCAGTGACGATGGCGACCCAGCCGCCGCGGCCGGTCTCCTCCTTGGTCCAGCGCGCGCGCAGCCGGAAGCCGCCGCGGCCGGTGCGATAGACCTCCGCGATGACCGCGCGATCATCGACCAGCACGCCGCCGGTCGGGAAATCCGGGCCGGGCACGAAGGTGAGCAATTGGTCGACGGTCGCGTCGGGGTGGGCAATCAGATAGAGCGACGCATCGAGCAGTTCGGCGACATTGTGCGGCGGGACGGACGTCGCCATGCCGACGGCGATGCCCTGCGCGCCGTTGGCGAGCAGGTTCGGCGTCGCGGCCGGCAGCACCGTCGGCTCTTGCTGGTCGCCTGAGTAATTGTCGCGCCAGTCGACGGCGTCCTCGTCGATGCCTTCGAGCAGCAGCCGGGCGAAATCGGTGAGCCGGGCCTCGGTGTAGCGGTAGGCGGCGGCGTTATCGCCGTCGATATTGCCGAAATTGCCCTGGCCCTCGACCAGCGGATAGCGCGACGAGAAATCCTGGGCGAGCCGCACCAGCGCCTCGTAGATCGCCTGATCGCCGTGCGGATGGAACGAGCCCATCACGTCGCCGACGATCTTCGCGCATTTCTTGAACGCCGTCCCCGGGTCGAGACGGAGAATGTGCATGCCGTAGAGGATGCGGCGGTGGACCGGCTTCAGCCCGTCGCGCGCGTCCGGGCAGCGCGCGGCCCATGATGGTGGAGAGCGCATAGGCGAGATAGCGCTCCTCCAGCGCGTCGCGCAGGTTGACGTCGATCGGCTCGGAGGGCGGGGGCGGAGGTGGGGGGGCGGCGCGGGCCATGGCGTCGCGTTAGCGGAGGGGGTGAGTCGGGGCAAGGGGTGAAAGGGGAACGGGGCCCTCGAGAAATATCTGAGCTTGCGCCTTCGCAAAGGAGACGGCTATTGACTTGCATTAATATTGCGTTATTTTTACTTCGATTATCGCAAAAATTGGAATTTTGGAGGGATTTTCCAACGAGTGATGACTTTGAACGTGGCGCCCACCTCGTATCTGGTCGGTGGGGATACGATCATCACGGGCTTTGCCTTGCTGTGGTAACGTAACGAGTGGCGGCAGTACATGACGTCGATGGAGTTTAGCGATGTCAGCTCTCAGGAGGCGGCCGGATTTCCAGCGGTCGTCGTCAGCGACCCCGAAGTGATGAGCGGCGAGCCAGTTATTCGAGGAACGCGCGTGCAAGCTCGAACCGTACTCGCTTGTCTCCGTGAGGGCTCGACGCATGTGGAGATATTCCAAGATTATCCCACACTGCCGATCGACGGTATCGACGCGGTCATTCGTTGGGCCGAGGCGAATTTTGGCTCCCAGTGGAGGGCGGCAGCCGAATAATTTCGACGTTCGCGATGATCGATAAGCTGTTTATTGACGAGTGTCACACTTCGACCTTGGTTGCGATCGCCAAACATCGAGGCGTCATCGCGGACTACGGCCCGCATATTGGCAAGAGCGGTTGGTCGGATTGGCGAATTGTCGAGTTCGCGCTCGGCAACGATTACGTTGTCGTGACAAACAATCGTCGCGATTTTCTTCGGGAATACGCGAAGGTTTCTCTCCACAATGGATTGCTGGTAATTGTGCCAAATCTCGGATCACGAGTCCAAATTCGCCTGTTCGGACTGGTCCTCGATCGGGCTCTGCAGTTGGGCGCCGATCGACAAACAGGCTCGTGGAAGTCCTTGCCGACGGCACCGTACACGTGCGCGAATGGACGAGCGAACAGCACGACGTCGGCCATATCGACAATCCGAGTTGGCGGTGAGAGACAACGCGATTTGATCGCGCCCGACGTTCAATCCGCCGGATATCCGTATCGCCGCGCCACGGGCGCGAGGATTGACCCGATCAGCCGTGCCTGCAGGTCGCATCGTATGTGGCGGAATACTGATCTCGCGGAGGTCGCAGTGAGTTTGACCATGACCCAAGCTCAGCAAGGCTATGTAAATTCGGCCGTTTTATTTGAGGAACACGACTTATCGTCAAGCATTAATTGGACACTGCAGATCGTCTAACGAAAGGAAATTACAATGCAACCCGACATCGCACTCCCATCCACATATCGCCCTCGTGAACTCAAAACCGGCTACGCCAATCAAACTCAAGACGCGACACGAGTGCAGGCGCCTATCTCGCCCCTCGACATGACGGCCGGTATCCTCGCTGCGCTGATGGCGCTGGGTCCGTTGGCGATGGCCGCGTGGGGCGCGCACTTCGGCGCATAGCGCTCAAACACCAGGTTCGAGAGTCCGGACCTTCAGGACCTGAAATGAAAGTCGGCGCGGTTTTGATCGCGCCCGACCTTCAATCCGCCGGATATCCGTAACGGCGCGCCACATGACCAAGACTTGGCTCGATCGGCGCCAGTTCCTCGCGATAGGCAAGGCGCCGGTTGACGGAGCGGTCATACAGCTTCTCCGCGACCTGCGCGTAGCTCGCGGTGCGCGCGTAGCGGCTGTTTTCGTGAAACGCGAGACAGCGGGGATCGTAGTCCACGCCGATGAAGCCGAGTATGTCGCGCACTTGCCGCTCCTGATCGGCGATCACGTCCTCGTAGCGCACCCGCAGATATTTTATCTGCAGTTCGCGAAGGTAATGCTCGACCAGATCCGCAACCAGCGCGTAGTGACGCGCGATACTTTCCAGCTCATAGGCGCAGTAGAATCCGTGCGTCAGATGGTTGGAGAACACCGACAGCGCGACATCGAGCGGATGCCGTACCACGTGAACAATCGGCGCCTCGGGGAATAGCAACCCGATCAGGCCAAGGTGGGTTTCGTTGAGCGGCATCTTGTCGGTGAAGAAACGCCGGCCGGGCCGGACGGCGCCGAGTTGGCGAGCCCGCTGCAGATAATAATCGCGCAGATTGTCGAGGCCCTCGGCCTGATCGCCCAACCAAAGCTCGCTCAGCGCGTCGGGATAGGCGAGCGGGCTGGCGAGCATCCGCGGCATCAGCTGGGTAATCTCGTTGATGATAGGCAATTCGTCGCCAGCTGAAATATCGGGATGCGAACTCAGCGTCTGCTCGATCATCGTCGTGCCCGAACGCGGAAATCCGACAACAAAGATCGGTTGCGCAATATCCGTTCGCACGCCCGCACGCGGCAATATCGCGGCGCGGCGCGCCACGAAGAACGATTTCAGCCGGTCCGCAAGGTTTTGCGCCTCGTTGGCGTGATAGGCCAGTCCTGAGATCTGGCGCAGCACGCGCTTTCCCTCAGCAAAGGCGGCAAACGCCTCGCCGTGACGGCCGAGCCGATCGAGCAACTGCCCCTTCTGCGTCCACTCAAGGGCGCCAAGTCCTCGCCCTTGACGGGTCTGCTCGATGGCGGCGAGCGAGGCGAGCGCTTCGTCGTAGTCTCCACGCCGGCTCTGCAGCACGGCGCGCTGCAATTTCAGGCTTTGCTCGCCGGGATGAAGTCGCTCGGCCTCGTCCAGCAACTCGCCGGCGCGGGTAAATTTGCGGTCGGTCTCCTCCATCTGCGCCCAACCAAACAGGGTCTGGAAGATGTTAGGGTCGAGCGCGTAGGAGCGTTCATAAAGCCGGCGCGCCTCGTCGACGCGGCCCTGGTTCTTCAGGCACCAGGCAAGATTGGCGATCAGGATCGGGCTCTCGTGCGATAGCAACTGCATCGCGCGCCGATAGTGGAACTCGCCAACCTGCGGACGATGCGCGTCGGTCATGATCATGCCCATCAGATTATGCGATTGGGCGTCGAGCGGCGCGAGGCGCACGGCGTTGCGGGCATGGAACTCGGCGAGCGCGAGTTCGCGGCGCTGAAACAGCAGCAGCGCCAGCGACTGGGTGGCGGCGAGATTGTTGGGCTCTAGCCGCACTATGCGCTTGAGCAGCGCCTCGGAGGCCGCGAGCCGACCCTCGCGGGCGCAGATGTCCTGAAGCTGAGCCAGGGCGGCCGGGCTGAGCGGCGTTTCGTTGAGGATGGCGACGAGCTGTGCGCGAGCCGCCGCAAGGTCATTTTTGGCGATCGCGGCGCGGGCGCGCTCCAGCCGCGGTTCGGCGTCAAATCCGGAAGGCGCAGGGTTCGTTTCGAGCTTGCAGCAGCGGTTCTCCGGCAGCCCGCTGCCGCAAACGCAGAGCGCGGCCGCGGGGGACTGCGATTGAGCGCCGGCGATTGACTCCGTTTGTTCAAGCATCCTGTTTTACCGCCGCATGGAGTAGGGCGCCTGTTCAGCCCGCGTGAAGCGAGCGCCGCGCGCCTCAATCCGAGGTGTGGCGCGCGAAATCGGTGGGTTGATCGGATTTACTGACCGCCGAACTCAGCGACGGTCAAGCGCCCCGGTGTTTCGCGTTCCGAACGACATATGCCGAACGGGTCGGTCTTCCGCGCCTCGCTTCTCAAGTACACGATGTAAACTTACTGCGAATATTGGAACAAAATGGGATTTCGACCAGAACTTGCGAATTGCGCAACTAGAGAACTTTGCGTAACAGTGTTTCCAAGCGCTGCAATCAAGGCCGTTTTGACGAGCAAGTTTCGCAATATATCAAGTTAGGGTGGGAGATTGGGATGGCCACCAAGAACATTAATGGAACCTATACGTCGACCTATGTGCTAACGTCGGCGAACCCTTCCATATATTTCGAGCCGACCAACAGCATCCTCACCACGAACCAGACCGGCGTCTACGGCGCCGCCGGCACGCTGTGGTCGGTGAGCAACGCCGGCGTGATCGGCATCAGCGGCGTTACGCATCACTCCGCCGTGTCGCTGAAGGGCGGCGGCAGCATCACCAACGATAAAGGCGGCGAGATAACCGCGTTCGGGACCTACGCCTTCGCTGACTCTATCCGGCGGCGCCGGCACGGTGAGCAACGCCGGCACGCTCGGCGCCTATGGCACGCATGTCGCGGGCATACTGGCTGAGGCGAGCGCCACAACCACCAACACCGGTAACGATCTACGCCAAGACCGGTTCAACGGGGATGCGCGCGGCCGGCGTCGATCTGGCCGCCGGAGGCTCGTTCAAGAATTCGGGCGGCGCCGTCAACGCGTACGGATCGTATATCAGCGGCGTCGAGGTCAACGGCGGCGGATCGGTCACCAACTACGCCAAGATCAACGCCTACGTAGACAGCCGCGGCCACGGGTCGGCGGTCAAGTTCGTCGCGAGCGGCGGCTCTCTGACCAACGAGACGGCTGGCCAAATCTACGCCAGCGGCAGCCACGTCTCCGGGGTCTATTCGGCCTTCTCGGTCACCGTGACGAATTCGGGCTCGATTTCGGTAAAGACCGGATCTAGCGGATCGCATGGCACGGGCGTCAACCTCAACGGGGGCGGCAGCCTCACCAACAACAAGGGCGCGACCGTCTACGGCTACGGCAGTTACGTTTCCGCCGTCTATCTCAAGGGGTCAGGCGTCAGCGCGGACAACTCCGGCACGATCAAAGCCGTCAGCAATACCAGCGGTCACGTCGCCGGCGTCAATATTGCGATCAGCAGCGGGATTTTGCACAACGAGACGACCGGAACGATTAGCGCGTCGGGATATCACACGGCCGCAATCAACGCGATCGTAGGCGGCACGGTTTACAACTATGGTTCGGTTGACGATTCCGGCGCGCATGGCAATGGCGTCTATTTCGTATCCGGAGGTTCGCTCACCAACTCAAGCTTGATCACGGAGACGGGAGGAGACGCCGGGGTCTCGGCTGCCTCGGGCGCAAGCATCCACAACAAATCCAACGGCCACATATCCGGAAAGATCGCCGGCGTCGTCACGGCGAGCACAATCTCCTCGCGGCGAATGCCGGGCCGGCCTCACGCTGACCAACGACGCCAACGCCTCCGTCATAGGAGACACAGGCGTGTTCCTCAACGGCGCGAACGGCTCAATCGTGAATGCCGGCGCGATCACCGGCACGACCGCCGTCTACCCGAGCGCGGTCGGAAACACGACCCACCTCGGAGACGGCGTATTCTTCGGTCAAACCGACGACAGTCTGAACAACGAGACGGCGGCCAAGATCAGCTGGCGCGCGTTACGGCGTTTACGCACCGCCTCCGGCGCGGATGAGACGGTAACCAACGCCGGCTCGATCGCCGGCGTCGATGGCTGCGATCCAGTTTACGGCGCAGGCTCGAACCAACTGACGCTGGAAGACGGGTTCGTCGCTTACGGGCATGTCGATAGGAAGCGCCGTGGCCGGCGCAACCAACGAGCTGACGCTGAAGGTAGCCGGCTCGGCGGGCAATGCAAATCAGCAATTTCACCTCGCTCGATGTGACATCCGGCCGCGGTCTGGACGCTTGTCGGGTCGATCGACGATCGCTCGGCGACGATCGAGGGTTCGCTGACGACGACCATCGTCAGCTCCTTCACGCTGAACGCCGGTTCGACGCTTGATCTCACCGCCGGGAACAGCGACGCGGTGACGTTCAACGGCGGAGCGACGCTGCAGACGACCAACCTGTTTACCGGCGAAATTTCCGGGGCCAGCTCCGACGACAAGGTGAATGTCACCAATCTCACCGACGCGACCATCACCAAGCAACAGGTTGAAGGCGCGTTTACCGTCGTCACGGTCGACGGTATGGTCAACGGAGCGGTTTCGAGCAGCAATTGAATTTCGTCGGGAACGACGTTCGGCACCTTCACCGCTGCGCCGACGCCGTTTCGGGAACGGATATCGAAGTCCCTTGTTTCGCGCGGGGAACGCGCATAAAGACCTTGCGCGGCGAGATCGCGGTCGAGCAACTTCAAGTCGGCGACCGGGTCGTGACAGCGTCTGGGAAGCCGGCCGATTGTTTGGATCGGCCATCGCGACGATCGATTGCCGCCGCTACGCCGACCCGAAAACGGTGCAGCCAATTCGCGTCGCCGCGAACGCGTTCGCCGCAATGACCGATCGCGAACTTGTGGTTGAGCCCCGGACACTCCGTTGCAATCGACGGCGTTCTGATCCCCATCGGTTTCCTCTTCAATGGTCATTCAATTGAGCGGGTCGCTGCGGACGCGATCGAATACTGGCATGTCGAGCTCGACGCGCACGACATTTTGCTGGCTGAAGGGCTTGCGGCGGAATCGTATCTCGACTGCGGAAACCGTGGCGATTTCGCCAATGGTGGCGCATTTGTCAGCCGCGCATCCGGATTTCCTGCCGAAACATGCGCGCGCGACCTGTTTGCCGCTCGCGCTCGAGGGGCCAAGATCGCAAAGACCAAACAAGCGCTGTTGGACCGCTTGGCGGAGCAGGGCGTTGAAGCCTCGCGTGACGCCGATGCGCACATCCTCGCCGACGGACGCCGCGTCGCGCCGATCTTGGTTCGTCAGATCGGTTGGCTTTCGTTATTCCCAAGGGCTGCGAGTCGTCGTCCTCAAATCCCGGGCGTTCATCCCGGCTTACAGTGAAGCGGGAAACAACGATCAACGTGAGCTCGGGTTTGCGTAAGCCGATTAAGCGTCGATGGCGACAATCGCGCGCTGGAGAACGTGCGCGGGGTTGGTTGGAAGCGGAGTGCGAGGAGGGCCGAGTCGTTCGAAGATGGACGAACGGCGATGCGGAATTGTCCGCCTGCGAGCGCGTCGTCGTCGTCGACTCGCTCTCGCGGCCACATATCTGGCAGGAGCGAGGACACGCGTCTGACGCGAAGCGCCTAGAGCGCGCCGCCTTATATCTGGATCGTGTAGCATGACAGAGCGGCGGTACGCGAAGTGTCGGCGTCACGCCGACGGGCGCGGCCCGGCCAAGGCTGACGTATCAACCTCGACGTCGGCCTGGAGGCCGATCCGCGAGGCTCACTCCCGCGTCTCATAAACCAATCGCGCCCGTATCGTTCCTTCGAGCGCGCGGATGTCCGCCAGCACGCGTTGGCTGTCGGCGGCGGAAGCGTCAGCGTCGAGCACGACATAGCCGATCTCGCCGCGCGTCTCGTAATATTGCGCGGCGATATTGACCGCGTGACGCGCGAAAAGCTCGTTGAGCTTGCCGAGCATGCCCGGCATGTTCCGTTGCACCTGGATGAAGCGCGTGCCGCGCGGCCTCGGCGGCAATTGCGCTTGCGGGAAGTTGACCGCGCCGACGGTCGAGCCGTTGTCACTGTAGTCGATCAGCTTGCGCGCCACCTCTTCGCCGATCCGCTCCTGCGCTTCCTCCGTCGAGCCGCCGACATGCGGTGTGAGGATCACGTTTTCCAGGCCCTGCAGGGGGGAGGCGAATTTCTCCTGGTTGGAACCCGGCTCTTTGGGAAATACATCGACCGCTGCCCCGCGCAGATGGCCGGCGCGTAGCGCGGCCGCAAGCGCTTCGAGGTCAACCACGGTGCCGCGCGAATTGTTGATGAGAAAGGCGCCGGGCTTCATGGCGACGATCTCGGCCGCGCCGATCATGCGAAACGTCGCCGGAGTCTCCGGCACGTGCAGCGAGACGACGTCGCTTTGCGCCAACAGCTCGTGCAAGGAGCCGAGGGGTTCGGTGTTGCCGTGGCGCAGCTTGTCGGTGTGATCGTAAAAGACCACCCGCATGCCCATGGCTTCGGCCAGATAAGAAAGCTGCGAGCCGATATTGCCGTAACCGATGATGCCCAGCGTCTTGCCGCGCACTTCGTGACTGTTGCTCGCCGACTTGTCCCAACCGCCGGCATGGGCGGACGACGCGAGCGCGGAAAGATGCGCCGGAGCAGCATGACGATTTCGCCGATCACCAGTTCGGCGACGCTGCGGGTGTTGGAGAACGGCGCATTGAAGATCGGCACGCCGAGCCGCTCCGCCGCATCGAGATCGACCTGGTTGGTGCCGACGCTGAAACAGCCGACGGCGAAGAGGCGGTCGGCGGCGGCGAGGACTTCTGGGGTGATCTGCGTGCGCGAGCGGATGCCGAGGATGTGCACGCCTTTGACGGCTTCGAGCAGGGTCTGGCCGTCGAGCGCCTTCGGCAGCCGTTCGAGGTTGCTGTAGCCGGCATGATCGAAGCGGGCGATAGCGCTATCGTTGATCCCCTCGAGCATGAGGACGCGGATTTTGTCTTTGGGCAGCGAGAGGGCGGAGGCGTCGGTCAATTGGCGGTCTCGGGCGAATCGTGGGGAACGCTCCCCGTGCGGCGGGGCGCGTCAGAGGTCAATCGGCATTCTGGCGCGGTCGCAAACGCGCCGGGGCGGTCATGGGCGAGGTCCTTAGCCGCGCAGTCGAACAGCCCAGAATTGCATTGCCGAACGATTGTCGAGATCATCAGCAACATCGTGCGAAGGCTCGGCGCCGCCCCATAGGCGTAGAGCGAACTGCGACGAGATCGAAGCGTGCACAGAACATCGCGGGCCTGACTATTTACGCCTGGCCAATGAACAGGCTACGCTCCTGCGCAGTGGCAAGCGGCCGGGCGGATATCGAGCCATCGCGGAGGATATCGAGCGCAAGGGCAAGACGGAAAAGCGCGAGACTTATCAGCCGTCCTTTCCGTCGTTGCTCGCTCATGCTCGCTGAAATGCGCAAGTTTCAGCCGGCGCTGCGCGGAAACAGTGGCGTTTGACGATCCATCGAGGAACGCAACCCCGTCGCCGACTATCTGCGCGGACAACCCGTGCGGCTTAAATCTATAACTGGCGAGCGCCATGAAGATCGCAGCTATCGCGGCGCCGCGATCCAGGCCGCAAACGGACTCCGACCCTCGACCACGGCGATTTCCGCCGATCTGCGACCCTGGACGTGCAATCACGGCAATCGACGTCTGATTTTCGGCCGGATTAACGGCTCGAGCGCTGGCGCCCGCCTCGTCGCTGTCGTCGTGCCGATTAGCCTTCTTCTCACTCCTTATGATGCACCTCCTGCAACCCATACACCGGCGTAGGTATCCCCACCTGCCGCGCCTTCAGCTGCAGCGCCATGAATTGCGAGTAGTGCCGCGACTGAGCCAGGTTGCCGCCATGGAACCATAGCGCCTCCTGCTGTGTCGGCTTCCAGAGGTTGCGCTGTTCGCCTTCCCAGGGGCCCGGATCCTTCTGTGGTGGCGGAGCCGAGGCCCCAGACTTTCCCGACCTTGTCGGCCATCGCCTTGCCGCAGACGTCCTCAACGAAACCGTTCATCGAGCCGTAGCCGGTGGCGTAGACGATCACGTCGGCGGGAATAACCCGGCCGTTGTCGAGGCGAACGCCCTCCGCCACAACTTCCTCGACCTGTCCCGCCGCCAGCTTGATCTTGCCGTCGATGATGAGCTGCGACGCGCCGATGTCGATGTAATAGCCGGAGCCGCGGCGGAGGAATTTCATCGTCAGCCCGGACTCGTCGTCGCCGAAATCGACCTTGAATCCCGCTTTTTCGAGCGCGGCGTAAAAACCCGCGTCGAGCGCGCGGATCTTGTCCATCACCGGCTTGGTGAACGTATGCAGGATGCGATAGGGGATCGAGGCGGAGAGCAGATCGGCCTTCGGCGTCGTGATCCCGGCGCGCAAGCGCCCGCTCGGAATAGAGATCGCCGAGACCGTGCTCCATCAGCGGCTCCGAGCGCACGATGTTGGTCGAGGAACGCTGCACCATCGTCACGTCGACATCGTTCTCATAGAGCGCCGCGCAGATGTCGTGCGCGGAATTGTTGGAGCCGATCACGACCACCCGCTTGCCTTTGTAAGCGTCAGGCCCCGGATGTTGCGACGAATGGTGCTGGTCGCCTTTGAAGCGCTCCATGCCTTTGAATTTCGGCATGTGCGGCTTGCCGGTAATGCCGGTCGCGAACACGAGTTGTTTAGGTCGTAAGGTCAGCTCTTTGCCGCCTTGCTCGACGACGACCGTCCATTCTTTCTTGGCTTCGTCGAAGCTTGCGCGCTTGGCGGTTGTCGAGCCCCAATAGTTGAGCTCCATCACCTTGGCGTACATCTCCAGCCAGTCGCCGATCTTGTCCTTCGGCGAGAAGATCGGCCAGTTCGCGGGAAAGTCGATGTAGGGCATGTGGTCGTACCAGACCGGGTCGTGCAGGCAGAGCGATTTGTAGCGGACGCGCCAGGAATCGCCGGGCCGTGGGTTTTTCTCGACGATGATGGTCGGCACATCGAGTTGGCGCAGCCTCGCGCCGAGCCCGATCGCGCCCTGGCCGCCGCCGATGACGAGCACGTAGGGCTGCACGCTATGACCCAGCGTCGCGGCCTCATCCTCGCGCCGCTCCTTCCAGGTCTTGCCGTGCTTGTTGACGCCGTGCGCCGCGCCCAGGGGGCGTGAGAAACCTTGGCGCTCTTCATGGCCCTTAAGCTCGACGAGCGTCGTCAGGAAAGTCCAGATGCCCTCTGGTTTGATTCGGGCCAACCCATAGCCGCGTCCGACCTCGGTTTCGAAAGTGAACCAGGCCTGCAAGACGCCATCGGTCTCGGTGGCGGTCTCGTTCTCAGCTAAGGTCCAATTGCGCGGCTTCGCGTTCGGCAGGCAGGCCCGCAGCATGTCCTTGATCTGGTCGCGGCCCTCGACGGTCTTGATGTTCCAGGTGAAGGCGACGAGGTCGCGCCAGTAGCTCTCGGGCGCGAACATATTCGCGGCGGCCTCGACGTCGCCGGCCGCAAGGGCAGCTTCAAGCTTGCTGAGGAAGGCGGCAGCACGGGACTGCGGGGTGGTGTCTAGCATGGTGTCCTCCCTGGCGATGGGCGCGTTCGGCGTGTTCGAGGTAGAGTACATGCAGGGCGCGGGTCGTCCAGCGGAATCGCCCGCGGAGCGTCGGCCTCCAGGCCGACAACAGGGTTGATTCCTAAGCTGGCCGAGCGGCGCCCCAAAAAGGTCGGCGTGGACGCCGACCCTCCGTGAAGGCGATCACGTCCCCAGAAACATCCGCCTGACGCCAGCGCGGAAAGCGTCAATGCCGACCGCGAGCCGCTGCGCGTAAGTCGCCTTGGCGTCCTCGCCGGCGACAAAGGTGACGTGATCGGTGGTGTCATTTGCGGCCTGCCAGACGATCTCGGCGATTTGCTCGGCGGTTGACTGCGACGCCCGCCGCTTTGGATCGGTGAATGCGGCCATCACCTTGCCGATCGCTTCCATGTAAGCCGGGTGGGGCGTGACCACGAGCGAGCGGCCGGCGAAGTCGGTGGAGATGCCGCCCGGCGCGACGGTCCGCACGCTGATGCCGAACGGCTCCAGCTCGTAGGCCAGGCTCTCGCTCCAGCCCTCCAAGCCCCATTTGGTCGCATGGTAGACGGAGTTGAACGGGAACGTGACCAGGCCGCCTATGGACGTCGTGGTGATGATCGCTCCGCGTCTTTGCTCGCGCAGCGCGGGCAGGAAGGCTTGGGTGACGCGCATGACACCAAGCAGGTTGGTGTCGATCTCGTTGACCAACTGCTCGTCGCTCGCGCCCTCGAAGGCGCCCGCCAGGCCATAGCCGGCGTTGTTGAAGAGAACGTCGATGGGCCCCGACGCGAGCGCCTTTTGCGCGGCGGCTTTGATCTCCGCTGGCTTGGTGACGTCGAGTTTGAGGAGGGTGACGCCCGCAACCGTATTGAGCTCGGCCTCCTTGTCGGGCGAGCGCATCGTGGCGATCACCTTCCAGCCCTTGCTCGCGAACAGAAGCGCGGTGGCGCGGCCGAGGCCGGTCGATGCGCCGGTGATGAAGATGGTTTGGGTCATGAGGTTCTCAATTGATCGCGTTCTACGCTAGACCTAAACCGAGCTCTCGAGCGACCGAAATGAGCGAATTGCGACGCGTGACATTCGATCTGGAGGTGTGTGGAGGGCGACCCTGCCTGCGCGGCTTGCCTATCCGAGTGCGCGATGTCCTCGAACTTCTTCACAGCTGGTGCGAGCAGCGGAGAAGTCCTCGCCGAATATCCCGATTCGGAGGCCGGCGGCGTCACGGTCGCGCTCGAATACGCTGCGCGTCAAACGTAGCGATCCACCCGCCTGCCGCTAACCGCTCGACCTCCAGAATTCATTGACTTTCCCGCCCCTATATGCCAACCGAGCCCCGCGCGGGCGCCGCCCGCCCTGGATCGATCCCATGTCCCGTTTCGCCAAAACGACGACGAAAACGCGGACCGCCAAAGGCGGGACGAACGGGTAAACGCGCCTTCCGCTCCGGTTTCTCCCCCGGCGGGGCGCCGGGGTCGACGGCTCTTTTGAGCCAAACGCGGGGAGAAGGCAGGGGTTTTCAAAATGTCAGGTTTTAAGGTCGCGATCGTCGGCGCCACCGGCAATGTCGGTCGCGAAATGCTCGGCATCCTCGCCGAGCGCCGTTTTCCCGTATCCGAACTCGTTGCGCTTGCCTCGACGCATTCGATCGGCAGAGAGGTTTCGTTCGGCGAAAAGACGATCAAGTGCAAGGCGATCGACCATTACGACTTTTCGGGCGTCGACATTTGCCTGATGTCGGCCGGCGGCGCGGTGTCCAAGGAATGGTCGCCGCGGCTCGGCGCGCAAGGTGTGCTCGTCATCGACAATTCCTCGGCTTGGCGCATGGACCCGGACGTGCCGCTCGTCGTGCCGGAAGTGAACGCTGACGCCGCCAAGGGGTTTAGCAAGAAGTACATCATCGCCAACCCGAACTGCTCGACCGCGCAACTCGTCGTGGCGCTGAAGCCGTTGCACGATCACGCCAAGATCAAGCGAGTGGTGGTGGCGACGTATCAGTCGGTTTCCGGCGCCGGCCGGGAGGCGATGGACGAACTGTTTTCGCAGACGCGGGCGGTGTTCGTCTCGGACCCGGTCGAGCCGAAGAAGTTTCCGAAGCGCATCGCCTTCAACCTCATTCCGCAGATCGACGTCTTCATGGACGACGGCTACACCAAGGAAGAGTGGAAGATGGTCGCGGAGACCAAGAAGATCCTCGATCCGAAGATCAAGCTGACCGCGACCTGCGTGCGCGTGCCGGTGTTCATCAGCCATTCCGAGGCGGTAAACGTCGAGTTCGAGAATCCGATCAGCGCTGATGAGGCGCGCGAGATCTTGCGCGAGGCGCCGGGGTGTCTGGTCATCGATCGGCGCGAGCCCGGCGGGTACATCACGCCGCACGAGGCGGCGGGCGAAGACGCCACCTACATCAGCCGCATCCGCGACGACCCGACGATCGACAATGGGCTGAGTTTCTGGTGCGTGTCGGACAATCTGCGCAAGGGCGCGGCGCTCAACGCGGTGCAGATAGCGGAGGTCGTGGCCAATCGAGGTTGGTTGAAGCCGAAGCGAGTGGCGGCGTAAGGGGCACGGCCCTTGAGAGCGCTGCGGCGCTCTCAACTAAGTCCCGTCGGCAATGCCGATCATGACAGCAAGCAGGCGGTCAAGGGCCATCAGCTCCGGTTGATTGATCCGGCCGATCGGCTTGCTGCACTTTTCTCGAGGCATGGCGATGATCTTGTCGATCATGACCTGTGAAGGCGCTTTGAGACCGTTTGCCTCGGTCGGTTCGAGACTCAATCTATAGATCGGGACATCGACCAAAGCGCTGGTGAGAAGAGCGACGAGGACGCTTTCTGTCGCGATGATCGAGTCTGATTGGATAACGACCGCGGGGCGCGGCTTGCCGTAATTGCCAGCAGCGGAAACGACAACCAAGTCGCCACGCCTCAGGGCTCCGACCAGTCAAACGCCGCTTCTATGAACTGCAAGGCTTCTTTTTCCTCCGCGCGACCGCGCAGAAGTTTGGCTTGGCGTTCGGCCTCGTGGACAAATTCAGGACGCTTCGGGTCAGGGACCCAGACCCTTAGAAGCTTCATCCCATTGTCGATACGGCTCCGCCGATAACGTTGGAACTTGGTCAGCCCGTCACCGACGGAAACCGTCTTTGGCGTTCGCATGGGAGGATTCCTTTTTGGTAGTTGCGATATTAGCACAAATGGTTGCGCGCTACCAAGAAAATGGCTGCGATCAGTCTACGGCCGCGGCGTGATGCCCGCGTAGCGAGCCCGCGGCCGGATCATCACGCCGCTCTCGGCTTGTTCGATCGCGTGCGCGATCCAGCCGGCCGCGCGCGCGGTCGCAAACAGCGCGATCGGCGCTTCCTGCGGCAGGCGATAAGCCTCTGCGACCGCGATCAGCGCGAAATCCACGTTGGGAAACAGCCCCGCATAGTCCCGCGCCTCGTCGCGCAAGCGCGGCGAGAGCGGGCGTCAGCGCAACGCGCGCGAGCAGCGCCTCGGCGCGCGGATCGGCGTGCGCGTAGAGCGGGTGGCCGAAGCCGGGCAGGGGCCGCGCGTCGGCGATCGCTTCGACGATCGCCGCGCGCGCGCCCGCCGTCTCGGCGCCGCGCGAGCACCTGCCGGATGGCGGCGGGCGCGCCGCCGTGTCGCGGGCCGGTCAGCGTCGCAAGGCCCGCGAGCGCGGCGGCGGCGAGCGAGGCGCCGGTCGAGGCCGCGACCCGGGCGGCGAAGGCGGAGGGGTTCAGTTCGTGGTCGGCGAGCAGCACCAGCGTGCGGCGGATGGCGTCCGCCGCCTCGCTGTCGGCGCCATGACCCCAGGCGCGCGCCAGCCGCTCGTGGACGGCGCCGCGGCGCGCCTCGCCGGCGACCGCGTCGGCGATGGCGGCCAGCAGCGCCGCCGCCTCGCCGTCGAGCGCCGCGCCGCGCCGACCGGCAAGCGGCGGATCCTCGCAGGCGCGGGCGGCCAAGGTCAGCAGCATGCGCGCGATGGCGCCTTCCGCGTGCGGCGGCGTCGCGCGGCTCAGCGGCGCGTCGACCGGCTCGCCGCCGCTGAGCAAGGCGGCGGTCTCCTCGTGCGTCAGCCGTTCCGCCAGCGTGACGGCGTCCTGTCCGCGATAAAACAGCTTGCCGTCGGCGACGGTGGAGATCGCCGAGACGAGCGCCGGCTCGCCCCAGGCGAGCGCGCCCTCCGCGATGTCGCGCCGCTTGCGGCTCAGGCGCGCGTGCGCGGCGCAGCGCATCGACGTCGGCGGCGAGATAGCGGCTTTTGCGCGGATCGGCGGGGTCGGCCGCGACGCGCAGCCGCCCGCGGCTGACATAGGCGTAGAGCGTCTGCGCGCGCACCCCGAGCCGCGCCTGGGCTTCGCCGCTGTCGATCCATTCCGATCATAGATTGATTATATGGATCAAGATTGACGAAGCAAGCCCTATTCCCGACATTGAGCTCCCTCGAACACGGAGAACGGCAATGCAGGGTTTGGACGACGTCGTCGCGGCCGACACGGTGCTATCGGAGGTCGACGGGCAGGCGGGGCGGCTGGTGATCCGCGGGCGTTCGCTCGATGAACTTGCCGGAGTCGCGCGGTTCGAAGACGTCGTGCGGCTGCTGTGGGAGGGGTTCTTCGACCCGCTGCCGGACGATCTTGGCCCGACGCTCGGCGTGGCGCGCGCGGAGGTTTTTGCGGAAATCGGCGCCGCTCGATGCGCTGTCGCCCTACGACGCGATGCGGGCGCTCACCGCGCGCCTCGACGACGGCGCCGACCTCCAAGCCGCAATGAGGCTCTCGCCGCGCCGGCGGTGTTTGCGACCGCGGCGCTGCGCCGCCGCGCGGGCCTGCCACCGATCGCGCCCGACCCGAGCCTCGGTCATGCCGCCGACATTCTGCGCATGCTGACAGGCAAGGCGCCGTCGCCCGCGCGCGCCGCGGCGCTCGACGCCTATCTCGTCACCGTCTGCGACCACGGCCTCAACGCCTCGACCTTTGCTGCGCGGGTCATCGCCTCGACCGGCGCCGGGCTCGTCTCGGCGGCGCTCGGCGGCTTGAGCGCGCTGAAAGGGCCGCTGCACGGCGGCGCGCCGGGGCCGGTGATCGCCATGCTGGACGCGATCGGGACGCCGGAGAACGCGCGCCCCTGGCTCGAGGCGGCGCTGGAGCGCGGCGACCGGCTGATGGGTTTTGGCCACCGCATCTATCGCGTGCGTGATCCCCGCGCCGACGCGCTGAAAGCCGCGGCGATGCGGCTGGCCGCGGTGGGGTCAAGCGCCCGTTTCGCGCTCGCCGAGGCTGTCGAGGCAGCGGCGCTGTCGCTTCTGAAAGAGCGAAAGCGCTCACGGCCGCTCAACGTCAATGTCGAGTTCTACACCGCGCTGCTCTTGGAGGCGCTTGGCGTTTCCGCCCGACGCGTTCACCTGCGTCTTCGCGATGGGACGGATCGCCGGCTGGATGGCGCACGCCCGCGAGCAGGCGGTCACCGGCCGGCTGATCCGTCCGCAATCACGCTATCTCGGCCCGGAGCCCTCGCAGGGCCGCCTGAGGGCCTATGCCGCGTAAAGCCTCGCCTCGCGCGCCGGAGCGTGATAGGGCGGCGCGCTGCGGCGAAGGTTTTGGACGATGAGTGATATTTTCAAGGAAGTCGACGAGGAGGTCCAACGCGATAAGGCCGTCGAGTTCTGGACCAAGTATCAGAACGCCATTCTCGCCGTCGCCATCCTCATCGTGCTGGCGACGGGCGGCTACCGCTTCTGGCAGTATCGCCAGGCGCAGGCCGCCGAGGCCGCCGGCGCCGCGTTCCAGGACGCGCTGAGACTCGACGCCGCGGGCAAGCCGGACGAGGCGCGCGCGGCGCTCGAGGCTTTGCAGAAGACGGGCGCGCGCGGCTATGACGCGCTCGGCCGCTTCGTTGATGCGGGCCTCACAACCAAGAAAGACCCGAAGGCGGGCGCCGCCGCCTATGACGCACTGGCCAACGACGCTTCGCCTCGATTCGCTGCTGCGCGACACAGCAAAACTGCGCGGCGCGCTGGCGCGGCTCGAAGCGGGCGAGACCGACGCCGCCAAGGCGACGCTGGAGCAGCTCGCCAACGGCCCCTATCGCAACACGGCGCGGCTGACGCTGGCCTCGCTCGCCCTGGCCGCCAAAGACTACGTCGGCGCAGGCAAATGGCTCGACCAGGTCCTGGGTGACGCCGAAGCCTCGCAATCCGAACGGCACACGGCCGACACCCTGCTCGGCCTCGTCTCCGCGCAGGCGTTCGAAGCCGAAGTCGTGACACCGCAAGTCGCCATCATCGGCCGCCCCAACGTCGGCAAATCGACGCTGTTCAACCGGCTGGTCGGCCGCAAGCTCGCGCTGGTCGACGATCAACCCGGCGTCACCCGCGACCGTCGCGAGGGCGAGGCGCATCTCGGCGATCTCGTTTTCACTATCGTTGATACCGCGGGGCTGGAGGAGGGCGACCCGGCCTCGCTCGCCGGCCGCATGCGCGCGCAGACGGAAACGGCGCTTTCGACTTGCGACGCGATCCTGTTCCTCATCGATGCGCGGGCGGGCGTGACCGCGGCTGACCGGCATTTCGCTGATGCGCTGCGGCGCGTCGACAAGCCGATCCTGCTCTGCGCCAACAAGGCGGAGGGCGCGGCCGGACGCGGCGGCGTGCTCGACGCCTACGAACTCGGCCTCGGCGAGCCGATCGCGCTGTCGGCCGAGCACGGTGAGGGCACGTCGGATCTCTATGAGGCGCTGCGGGCGGTGCTGCCCGAAGCTAGGCCGACTGACGAGGAAATCGCCGAGGAGCCGGAGCCTGTGCTTGGGGAGGACGAAGATGGGCCGCCGGTTGATCCGACGAAGCCGCTGCGGATTGCCGTGCTCGGCCGGCCCAATGCGGGCAAATCCACGCTGTTGAACCGCATCCTCGGCGAGGAGCGGTTGCTGGTTGGACCGGAGCCTGGGCTGACCCGGGATTCGATCGGGCTAAACGCGCGTTGGGGGACCGCGAGCTGAAACTGTTCGACACTGCGGGGTTGCGGCGAAAGTCGCGGGTCGTGGATAAGCTCGAGAAGCTCGCGGTAGCGGACGCCCTGCGCGCGGTGCGCTTCGCGGAAGTCGTGGTGCTGCTGCTCGACGCGACGATCCCGTTCGAGAAGCAGGATCTGACGCTGGCTGATCTCGCCGAGCGCGAGGGGCGCGCGGTCGTGTTCGGCCTCAACAAATGGGATCTGGTTGAGAACAAGAGCCTCACCGCGCAAACGCTGCGCGCGGAAGCCGATCGGCTGTTGCCGCAACTCAGAGGCGCGCGGGTGATTCCGCTGTCGGGGCTGACCGGCGCGCATCTCGACAAGTTGATGGAGGCGGTGTTCCAGACGCACGAGGTCTGGAACCGTCGCATCTCGACGGGCCGGCTCAACCGCTGGCTCGCGCCTGTGATCGAAACCACGCCGCCGCCGGCGGTGTCCGGGCGGCGGGTAAAGATCCGCTACATGACGCAGCCGAAATCGCGGCCGCCGTTCTTTGTTTTGTTCGGCAATCAGGTCGAGGCGATTCCCGAGAGCTACAAGCGGTTTCTCATCAACGGGCTGCGCGAGACCTTCGCGTTTCAAGGCGTGCCGATAAGGCTTTCGATGCGCTCGGGCGGAGAAAACCCGTATGCGAGGAAGGGTCGCCGGATCCGATGACGCGGAGCGTCGGCGTCCACGCCGACGTGTCGACGATCGAGCGCCGCGCCCTTTAGCTAGACGTCGGCCTCGAGGCCGACGCTCCGGGCGCTGATTGATTGAGATGCGCGAGGTTCTCACATGAGCAGGGTTCTGGGTCGGCGAGCTGCAGCTGCGGCGGTCGCGTTGATAGCGGCCGCGTTCGCCTTCGCGGCGGAAGCGCAATCCTCGACGCCAACGGGCCGACCGAAACCGCGACAGCCGACAACGCGGTGTTGTTGACCGTGTTTCTGCGTCACGACCAATCACGGCCGCTGTCCGAGCTCAACGCGCAACTCGCCAGGCAGGGATTCTACAAGGCGTTCCCGCCGCCGGGCGTCGAAGTGGTGAGCTGGTATGTGATGATGGGCGTCGGCCAGGTCGTCACCCTGCGGTTGCCAGCCTCGCGACTGCGCGAAGTCAATCGCATCTTCGAGGACACCGCCTGGGGCGCCTATCGCACCGAATTCTATCCGACCTACGATTACAAGGCCGTGGGCATGGGTGAGCATGAGAAGGTGAAATAGAGGGATGACCGCCGTTGTTTGTTTGCAGACGGCGAGGTCGGCGGCGCGTTGTAGACGCGGTCGCTGACCGCGTTTAGGGTTTAGGCGCTACATTCCGCGGTCTTTTGCCAGCGGAGGCCCCGCGGTCGACGACCGCGGCTACATCGGGGAGGCAACCATGTCCGACATTTCGCGGCGCGCTCTTGTCCGCGGCGCCCTCGCCGCGCCGTTTGCGACCGTCTGGACGGGCTCCGTCCGCGCCGCCGAATTCCAACTGAAGCTCGGCAATAATATGACGGCCGGCCATCCCATGAACGTCCATTTGGACGTCGCGGCTCGACGCATTCGCGAGGCCACCGACGGCCGCGTCGAGCTTGCGTTGTTCCCATCGAGCCAGCTCGGATCCGACACCGACATGCTGAGCCAGCTCCGTTCCGGCGCCCTGGAAATGTTCTGCTGCTCGGGCCTCATTCTCTCGACCTTAGTGCCGATCGCTTCGATCAACGGCGTCGGGTTTGCGTTCAAGGATTACGCGCAAGTTTGGCCGGCGATGGACGGCAAACTGGGCGCGTTGGTGCGCGCGGGGATTGCCAAGCATGGCATCACCGCTATGGAGCGCATCTGGGATAATGGTTTTCGCAATATCACCAACAGCGTGCGACCGATCGCGAAGCCCGAAGATCTCGCTGGGCTCAAAATCCGCGTGCCCGTCAGCCCGTTATGGACCAGCATGTTTCAGGCGCTGGGCGCCTCGCCGGCGAGCATCAACTTCAATGAGGTCTATTCCGCGTTACAGACGCACGTCGTCGACGGACAGGAGAACCCGATGGTCGTAGTCGACACGGCGAAACTTTATGAGGTGCAGAAATATTTGAGTCTCCACCAAACATATGTGGGACGGCTATTGGCCGCTCGCCAACGGCCGTGCGCTCGGGCGGTTGAAGCCGGAAGATCAGGCGACCGTCACCAACGAACTCAACCGCGCGGCTTTGGAGCAGCGCGCCGACGCGGAGAAGCTCAACAACGAACTCGGCGACAAGTTGAAGGGGCTGGGCATGCAGTTCAACGACGTCGACCCGGCGCCATTCCGCGAGAAGCTGATTGCGGCGGGGTTTTATAAGGATTGGCGCAAGAAGTATGGCGACGAGGCCTGGGGGGTGTTGGCGGAGGCGAGTGGAGGGGGGCTGCCGTGACGGGCCACCCCGTCATTGCGAGCGAAGCGAAGCAATCCAGCGCTGGGGTCGAACGCCGCCATTTCAGGAAAGAGCGCCAGGTCGCCGCGGCGCAGGTGATTTGGCCCGGTGGCCGCGCGGAGAGAGGATTGCTTCGCTTCGCTCGCAATGACGGGAACGCTGTATATTTGTTTGTTGCTTAGTCGAAGCTCGGGACGCGCGCGGTCCCAGGAAGCCCGCGCCTCTAACGCCCTGCGCCGAGCGCCCGTCCGGCCACCGCATCCAGCTTCTTCAGCAGCGCCGGATCGCGCGCCTCGGGCGCCGTCATGATCGCGCCTTCGAGCGCACGGTCGCTGAGCGGGCAGGGCTCGCGTTCAGCGGGCATGTCGGTGAGCACGCGCGCGACGAGGCGGTTGGCCTTGTCGGCGTTATCGTGCATCACCTTCAACACCGAGGCGACGTCGACCGGGCCGTGCTCGTCGTGCCAGCAATCAAAATCCGTCACCATGGCGATCAGCGCGTAAGCGATCTCGGCTTCGCGGGCGAGTTTCGCCTCCGTCGCCGCCGTCATGCCGATCACCGCGGCGCCGAGGCTCTGATAGTGCAGCGATTCGGCGACGGTCGAAAACTGCGGCCCCTCCATGCAGACGTACGTTCCTCCGTGCTGCACGGGCATCCCCTCCGCGGCGGCAGCCGCCGCGACGCGCTTGCGCAGCACCGCCGACGTCGGATGCCCGAAGGAAACATGGGCGACGCAGCCGGTTCCGAAGAAGCTGGTCTCGCGCTTGAATGTGCGATCGATGAACTGGTCGGCCAGCACGAACAGGCCGGGATAAAGCTCGCGCTTGTAGGAGCCGCAGGCGGAGACCGCGACGATGTCGGTGACGCCGGCGCGCTTCAGCGCGTCGATGTTGGCGCGATAGTTGATTGAAGAGGGCGTGAAGCGATGCCCGCGACCGTGGCGGGCGAGGAACACGACCTCGGTGTCGCCGACGCGGCCGAAACGCAGCGCGTCGGAGGGTTCGCCCCAGGGGGTTTCGATGCGCTCCTCGCGCGAGGCGACGAAGCCTTGCAGATGGTAGACCCCGGATCCGCCGATGACGCCGACGATTGCTTTGGCCATGTGCATCCGCTCCTGCTGGCTGCCGGGGATCCTTCGTGCAAGGACCTGACCAAATCAAGCCGTCATTGCGAGCGAAGCGAAGCAATCCAGCCTCTCGGCGATGCTTCGTTTTGGCGTCACCTCGCCGTGGCGCTGTCGGCGGCGCTCAAATGGAGACCTACGCGTCCTGCGGGCAGCGCTGGATTGCTTCGCTGCGCTCGCAATGACGGCCTCAGTGCGCGTCGGCCCAGATGCGCCGCTTCACCAGATACATCAGCGCCGCCAGCACGATCAGGAATATGATCGCCCGGAAGCCGATGTTCTTGCGCTCGACCATCGTCGGCTCGGCCGCCCAGCTCAGGAACGAGGCCACGTCCTTCGCGTAGTTGGGGATCGTCCCCGGCGTGCCGTCGGTGTATTTCACCGCGCCGTCCTGCAGCGGCGCCGGCATCGCGATCTTGTGGCCGGGATAATAGAGGTTCCATTGCAGATCGTCGGGCTTGGTGTAGCCGTTGAGGATCGCGTAGATGTAATCCGAGCCGACTTCCTGGTAGCCGGTGAAGATATCGAACACGAACCACGGGAAGCCGCGCTCGTATTTGCGCGACTTGGCGAGCAGCCACATGTCCGGCGGCGCCTTGCCGAGCACCGCGACGGCCGCCTGATCGTTGGGGAAGGAGTCCGGCGGCGGGAAGATGTCGGCCGGCGTGCCCGGTCGCTGGAAAATCTTACCCTGATCATCCGGCTCGTCGTTGGTGACCTTGTAGGTCGCCGCCAGCGCCTTCACCTGATCCTCAGTGTAGCCGGGACCGTCGGGATCGGCGAGCGTGCGGAAGGCGATGCTGAGACGGTGGCAGTTGGAGCAGACTTCCTTGTAAACCTGGAAGCCGCGCTGCAACTGCGCCTGATCGAAGGTGCCGAAGACGCCGTTGAAGCTCCAAGACTGGCGCGGCGGCTTGGGCTGATCGTCGGCCGCGTCCTGAGCCAGCGCCGAGCCGCCGACGAGCAGCGCAAACGCGAGGAGGGACGTCTTCAAGCGAGTCATGGAGGCTGTCCTCACGGGGGCGCTCATTCCGCCATCGCGGCTGATTTGGGCAGCACCGCATCGGAAATCGAAAGCGGCAGCGGCTTGGTCTTCTCAACCAGACCCAGCACCGGCAGCGCCACCAGCAGATAGCCGAAATAGCCGAGCGCCAGGATGCGGGCGACCATCGTCGCGGAGTCCGACACTTCCTGCGAGCCGAGATAGCCGAGGCCGACGCAGCAGATCACGAACACCCAGAAGAAGAACCGGAACGCCGGCCGGTATTTGCCGGACTTGATCGGCGAAGTGTCGAGCCACGGCAGGAAAGCGAGCAGCACGATCGCCAGCCCCAAAGCCAGCACGCCGACCAGCTTGTTCGGGATCGCGCGCAGGATCGCGTAGAACGGCAAGAGATACCATTCCGGCACAATATGGGCGGGCGTCACCAGCGGGTTGGCGGGGTTGTAGTTGTCCGCATCCAACAGATAGTTGGGGATGAAGAACACGAACCAGGCGTAGATGATGAAGAACACGCAGACCGCGAACATGTCCTTCACCGTCGCGTAGGGCGTGAAGGCGACGGTGTCGCGCTTGATGTCCTTCACCTCGACGCCGTCGGGATTGTTCTGCCCCGCCACATGCAGCGCCCAGATGTGCAGAACGACGACGCCGACAATCATGAACGGCAGCAGATAGTGCAGGGCGAAGAAGCGGTTCAGCGTCGGATCGCCGACCGCGTAGCCACCCCACAGCCAATGCGCGACGCCGGTTCCCACCAGCGGAATTGCGGTGAACAGATTGGTGATGACCGTTGCGCCCGCGAAGCTCATTGCGCCCCAGGGCAGCACGTAGCCCATGAAGGCGGTCGCCATCATCAGCACGTAGATGATCACGCCGAGGATCCACAGAACCTCACGCGGCGACTTGTAGGAGCCGTAGTACATGCCGCGGAAAATGTGCAGGTAGACGGCGAGAAAGAAGAACGACGCGCCATTGGTGTGCAGGTAGCGGACCAACCAGCCGTAATTGACGTCGCGCATGATGTGTTCGATCGAGCCGAACGCCAGCGTCGCCGTCGGGACGTAGTGCATGGCGAGGATGACGCCGGTGAGGATCTGGATGCCCAGCATGAACGTCAGGATCGCGCCGAACGTCCAGAAATAGTTGAGGTTGCGCGGCGTCGGATAGGCGATGAACGAGGAATGGACGAGGCCGACGATCGGCAGCCGCGCCTCGAACCAGCGCGCGAGAGCGCTCTTGGGAACGTAGGTCGAATGTCCGTCCATTGTTCTTTTGTCTCTGCAGAGGGTCTAGGTTCGGGCGATCAGCCGATCTTCACTTTGGTCGGCGACAGGAAGGCGTATTCGGGGACCGCGAGGTTGAGCGGCGCCGGCCCCTGACGGATGCGGCCGGAGGTGTCGTAGACGGAGCCGTGGCAAGGGCACTTCCAGCCTTCGTACTGGCCTTCGTGGCCGATCGGGACGCAGCCGAGATGCGTGCAAACGCCGATGACGATCAGCCATTCCGGCTTCTGCACGCGCTGCTCGTCCGTCTGCGGATCCTTCAGGTCGGCGAGCGGGGTGGCCTCGGCCTCCTGGATTTCCTTCTTGGTGCGATGGCGGATGAACACCGGGCCGCCGCGCCACTTGACGGTGAGGATCTGGCCCTCCTGAATCGGGGCGATATCGACCTCGATCGAGGCCAGCGCGAGGGTCGTGGCGTCGGGGTTCATCTGGTCGATCAGCGGCCAGGCGACCGAGGCGGCGCCGACGGCGGCGACGGCGCCGGTGGCCAGGAACAGGAAATCTCGACGGCTCGGTTGAAGCTCTTCCGCGTGCGCCAAATCTATCCCCTCTTCGCGCGACCAAAGCCGGGCGGTGCTTAGGTTTTCCGGGCCGTGTGCGCGGCTTGCGACGCCGGGCCCCCTGCGCCGGCGGAGCGCGAGCCGCCCCGATTTCGGCGCTATTTCGCACCGATCCCGTGGCTTGTCCATAGCCGGAACCCGCGCAAAAACGTCGCAGCAGGCGGCGAAATTGCTTGTCCTTGCGGCAATTGCGAGGGGTTGTCCGGAGGCCCGTTTTGAGGCGAAAGAATGAGCGATCCTGATCTGGTGCTGGCGCTCTATGAGCCGGACATCGCGGCCAACGCCGGGGCGATGCTGCGCACCTGCGCCTGCCTCGGCGTGGCGGCGGCGATCATCGAGCCGGCGGGCTTCGTGTTCTCGGAGGCCAAATTTCGCCGCGCCGGGATGGACTACCTCGATGCTGTCGCGTTGCGACGGCACACGTCGTTCGCGGCTTTCGAGACCTGGCGGGCGGGGGAGGGCAGGCGGCTCGCGCTGCTGACGACGCGGGGCGGCGTCGATCTCACGGATTTCCGATTCGAGCCCGGCGACGTGCTGATGGTCGGGCGCGAATTGGCGGGCGTCCCAGAGGCGGTGCACGCAAAGGCGGAGGCGCGGGTGCGCATCCCCATCCACGCGCGGATGCGCTCACTTAACGTTGGGGTGGCGGCGGCGATCGCGCTGTTCGAGGCGCTCAGGCAGATTTCGCGGGCCGGCGGGAAGGCTTGATTTCCGCGCCAAGCTTGGCGGCCGGCGGTTTGGGCTTGTCGCCGGAGATCTATAGATTTCAAAGCGGTAAGCGGCCTTAGGCGTCCGTATTTGGCACTATTTTGGTGAAAACAAACCGGGGATTTCCCGGTTTCGCGTTCTTTCGCGCAATAGCCGCCAAGAAGGGTCGGGAATTTCCTGGGGATCATCGGCTGTCGTTGCGAAGCGGCTTCGTCGCGGCTTGTCGCAGCCTCGGCATTATAACGCCCCAGCTTCGCGGGCCCAAGAAAAAACCGCGCGCCCTGCCGCGCGCGGCGGTTTGGCGAAAGGGATTGGGTGCGCTAGCTTGGCCGCGCGGCCAACATGGCTTGAGGGAGAGAATTCGGATGTCCAAGGCCTATTGGGTTTCGGTCTATCGGTCGATCAGCAACCCGGACAAGATGGCCGCTTACGCGAAGCTCGCCGGTCCGGCGATTGAGGCGGGCGGCGGACGCATGCTGGCGCGCGGCCTGCCGGCGCAGGTCTATGAAGCCGGACTTCAGCAGCGGATTGTCATCATCGAGTTCGACAGCGTGGAGCAGGCCAAGTCGACGCACGACAGCCCCGCCTATCAGGAGGCGCTCGCCGCGTTGGCGGGTGGGGCGGATCGGGAGATACGGATTGTCGAAGGGCTGTAGGGCGGAGGGCGGTATTAGGCGGGCCGGGGGTGGCTCAGCAGATCAATCGAGGCGGCGCGAAGCTACAGCCATGCGATCCTTGACCGACGCCGAGGTTCTTGCAGCGATCGACCGCGGCATGCGCCGAGTATGGGCGCGCTTTCCTGACTCGCCCGATGCGTCGCGCGAAGCCAAGCAAGACTCCGCGATGGAACGGCTGGCGGAGGCGCATCGCCAGTCGGCCGCCGTCGCCGCCAGTGCTGACGCCGAGGCCGACCAGGCCTTCATCGACGCGGTGTCGGATCGGGGCGATGCCTGAAGGCGGCGAAATTTGGTCGTCTCCAGGACTAGACCTATAAACGGGCGCGGCAGTTAGCAGCCAACGAGACGACGACGCCCCTCATCCCGGACAAGCCGGCCGCTTACGCCAAGCTCGCCGGTCCGGCGATTGAGGCGGGCGGCGGACGCATGCTGGCACGCGGCCTTCCGGCGCAGGTCTATGAAGCCGGACTTCAGCAGCGGACGGTGATCATCGAGTTCGACAGCGTGGAGCAGGCCAAGACGGCGCACGACAGCCCGGCATATCAGGAGGCGCTCGCCGCGCTGGCGGGCGGCGTGGATCGGGAGATACGGATTCTCGAAGGGATTTAGCGTAAGCGGCGGGCAAAGCGGCCCGGAACGGCGGACACGCCGAACGGTATATTGCTTCACAACGAGGCGGCCGCCCGAGGGGAACAAGAACGGGCAGCCGCGCCGCAGACTATTTGATCATTTGATATAGCCGGCTTTGGTCATTTCGACCTTGGTGTAGTCCTGGGCTTGTTTGAGCGCTTGATCGGCGGTCATCTGTCCCGCCAACGCCGCGGAGAATAATTCGCCGACCTTAGTGCCGATGCCCTGGTACTCGGGGATCGCGGCGAATTGCACCCCGGTGTACGGAACCGGCTTGACGGTCGGATGCGTCGGATCGGCGGAGTCGATGGACGCAAGTGTCGACTTGGCGAACGGCACCTTCTCATAATTCGGGTTGGCGTAAAGCGATTTGCGCGTGCCCGGGGGAACGTTGGCCCAGCCTTCCGCCGAAGCAACCAGCTCGGTGTAGTGCTTGGACGTCGCCCAACCGATAAACTTCTGCGCATCATCTGCGTGTTTGGTCCCGCCGGGAATGGCGAGCGCCCAGGCCCACAGCCAATTGGCGCGCTTGCCGAGACCGTCGTCGGGCGCCAGCGCGTAGCCGACATTGTCGGCGACCTGGCTCGCCTTCGGATCAGACACAAAGGATGCCGCCACCGTCGCATCGATCCACATGCCGCACTTGCCGGATTGGAACATCGCCAGGTTTTCGGAGAAGCCGTTGCCGGAGGCGCCTTGCGGACCGGCTTCCTTCATGACGCGAAGATAGGTCTCGATCGTGTCCTTCCACTCCTTGGTGTCGAACTGCGGGTTCCACTTCTCGTCGAACCAGCGCGCGCCGAACGAGTTCGCCATGGCGACGATGATTCCCATGTTCTCGCCCCAACCGGCCTTGCCACGCAGGCAGATACCATTCACATCGGCGGCGCGATCGGTCATCTTCTTGGCGGCGTCCTCAATGAACGACCAAGTCGGCGCCTCGGGCATCGTCAACCCCGCCTTCTTCATAAGGTCGGTACGGTACATGGTGAACGAACTCTCACCATAGAACGGCGAAGCGTAGAGCTTGCCGTTGACAGTCAGGCCGCCGGCCATGGCTGGCAGCAAATCGCTGGGATCATCGACGCGGGTGAGCGGCACCAACCAACCCTTTTTGCCCCAGATCGGCGTCTCGTAAGTGCCGATGGTCAGAACGTCGTACTGACCGCCTTTGGTCGAGATATCCCTCGTCACCTTCTGGCGCAGGTCGTTCTCCTCCAGCGTCACCCAATTGAGCTTGATGTCGGGATTGGCCTTCGTGAAGTCGTCCGTCAGCTTCTGCATGCGGATCATGTCGCCGTTGTTGACGGTGGCGATGGTCAGGGTTTCGGCGAAGCTGGGCGTTGCGAGCGCGAGCAGCGAGCAAGCGCCAAACAGGGCTCTGGTCGTCGTCATATACAATTCCTCCGGATTGAAACGTTGATAGGATTCTTTGTTCTGATATTCGCCATTACGCACCGTTCATTTTTGATTAGACCTCCTTTAATATTGATTGATGTTTCGGTCATCGGCTCGCAGCAGGCCCTCAGCGGGGAAGCCATTTGCCAGGCGTTCGCGCGGTCTGTTCGCCGCCGTGAGCCGGGCTGGCCGGCGCGACGGATCACCATCCTGCGTTCAGGATGGCGCCCCTCACGTGACGTCGATGAGAACGAGCCCGCCCTCGACTTTGACTGGATAAGCGCGCAAATTGACGCAGACTGGCGCGCCTTTCGCTTCCCCCGTCCGGTAGTCGAAACGCCCGTTGTGTTTGGGGCATTCGACGATGTAGTCCATGACGAGCCCGCCCGCGAGATGAACGGCCTCATGGGTGCACAATCCGTCGGTCGCGTAAAACTGATTGTCCACTCCCCTGTAGATCGCGAAAGTCTTCGCACCGTAGTCGAAGCGCGCGACATCCTCGATTGCGATGGAATCGGCGGCGCATGCTTTCACCCAGCTCATGGTTTTCCCGTGCAACCTTGCTGCTTCTGCTCGGACTTGGAAACATGTGGGCCGCGCTCATTTTGGGGGCGGCCGGCTAGCAGGGTCGTAGCTGCCCGCCAGCCGCATTTCCCTGGCTTTGCGGGCCGACAGGCGCTTCTCCATGGCCTCTTGATTTTCGGGAGTGCCATCGTGGAACGTCCCAAACCACTTATCGAGCGGAATGAGCGCGTCCGCATAGTTACACTCAAAGTACTTATGATGAAGATAGTGTGCGTAACTATGAGTATCAACGGTTGTTTCTTGACCAATGACGATTTTGTCGTATCCCGAGTGAGTTTGGGCCGGCCCAAGCGCCTTAAGGACAAGCTGGCCGACTATGTGCAACGCATTCGCTGGAACGATCAGAAGATCAGGACGCCGGAGAAATAAACCAGGTGCTCGATTGGGTGCATTGCAAGACCTGAAAACGGGCCCGGGTTTACATTATTGTGGTGCGGCGAGCGACAGCGCGATAAAGCGGCGGCCAATGGATAATTCTGTGAATTACGTAAAAATGAAAATCCGACCAGAACGGCAGCGCCATAAATAGTAAGACACAGTATATGGGATGCGCAGACCAGCTGACGTAAGGAGTAAATCCGTTTGCCGAGGCCCATAGCATTATGACTTCGAATAATGTCCAGAACGAAATCGCGCTCGCAAATGTCCATATTAGATTGTCGATATTCTGGTTCTGGAAGAGAAACGCGCTGTTTTCCGTAGAGGGTGGCTTCGCGTTGTATTTAAAACTGTTGCCCTGAGTTTTTTGAATGTAGAGACGTAGGTGCCACGCTCCGTAAAATGCGAGGACGATAACAGCGTTCCGGACAAGCAAGTAGCTTATCCAGCCTGCGGAAAAGCTCCGCATCATCTCAAATGGGGGCGTCAAATATCGCCACGTAAGCCGAGCAATAACCGTGAAGGTGATATTCCAGGGTAGAAAGAACCCTTGCGCGCCCAACAGCCATTTCACGAATGCGATCGGTTTGGGCGGCCATATCAGCACGGGCGCAAACTCGACGGGTGCATTCGGCTTCCAGTCACCACGCTTGTTGCGGGTTCCGAACCTTGCGTCGTCCACGTTCCGTCCCTCAAATTCCGATTTTCTTGCTAACAACAGGATGCAGAAATGACGTAAATACGTCAATATTGACCAGGCATTATCTATCATGTTATCAAATTTAGACGAGCAAATGATAAACTATGCCAGCGAGCGTGATAGACGAGCGCGGCGTTTCATGGAAAGCGTGCCCACCGCTGCAAGATTCTTTCATTGCTTCGGCGGAGCCGTGATGAATTTGCTAGAAATGAGGGGCGTGACGGATGGCCAAGCCGATGACGACTGCTTCACCGCGTAAATCGGACCGCGCGACGGTTGCCGACGTTGCCGAAGCGGCGGGCGTAAGCGTCGCGACTGTAGATCGCGTGATAAACGGCCGCCTTCGCGTACGTGCAAAAACCGCCGCCCGCGTGCAAGAGGCCGCGCTGGCTATCGGTTTTCACGCGGCGACCTTGATAAGCAAGCGCGCGGAGCCTGCGCGCGCTACAATGATCTTCGGATTTTTACTGCAACGTCATTCGGTTCAGTTTTATAAGGCGCTCGGCGCGGCGATGACACTTGCGACAAATCGTCAGAAACTATTTCTGGCATACCTTTGGTTGAATATCTCGAGGACCTCCGCCCTTCGAATGTCGCTGAACGATTGAAACAAATGGCGATGCGGGCCGATGCAATTGCTCTCGTTGCAGGGGACTATCCTCAAATCACACGCGCCATCGCGGAATTGCGCGATCGGGAAAGCCCGTTGTTGCGCTATTGAGCGACCTCTCCGCTTCAGACAGGGCGGGATACGTCGGTGTTGACTGGCGAAAAACCGGACGAACGGTTGGCTGGGCAATGAGCAATTTGACCCGGGCGCCTGGGCGCGTGGCGATCATCATCGGCAGTTATCGCTACCTTGCGACTGAAGTGTGTGAAATTAGTTTTCGGACGTATCTGCGCGAACACGCGCCCCACCTAGAACTGCTGGAGCCGCTGGTGAATTTTGAAGAACCACGGTTCGCGTATCAAGGCACACTGGAATTGCTGCAAAGAACTCCGGACCTGGTTGGCATTTACATGGTTGGAGGCGGCGTCGAAGGCGTAATGGACGCCCTTCGGGAGGCGAACGCGTCCAACCGGATCACGGCTATCTGTCACGACCTGACGAAAAACACAGAGAAGGTTTGATTGATGGGGTGCTGAACTTTCTCATTCATCAGCCGCGGGAGAAGCTTGCGCGGCCACCGTCAGCATTCTACAAAATGCGGTTGAGCTCGCAAGAAGCAGTGGGCGCGATCCTTCCGGCAATGGTGAAGATGCTTTCACCAGCAGACAAACTCCTACGCAAAGTTATGTTCCGATTGAGCTTTACACTGTCGAGAATATTTAGATCTAGGAGTTGCCACTGATAGCCTGAATTTTAAGGGGGCGAAATACAGATACTCGGCGCTTTAGCCTGGAGGACTGCGCCTAAATCTGCGAGGCCCTTTCAACCAATAGGTCGGAGGCGCCTCTCATTATGCCTCACGCGCCAAACCTCTCCTTCAACCCCTCCATCCGCTTCCGCCACCCCTCCGTCTCCAGCACCCCCTTGTTCACCACAACCCGCGGCTCCCGCCCATGCTGCACATCGAGCACCGCCCGCACATCCGCCGCGCCGTTGCCCGCAAAACACTGATCCGTCCAGCACAGCGCATGCGGCGCGAGAAGCACGTTGTCGAGCTTCAATATCGGATCGTCAGCCTCCGGCGGCTCCTGCTCCAACACATCGAGGCCGGCGCCGGCGATGCGGCGGGCGGTGAGCGCGGCGGTCAGCGCCTTCTGGTCGACGATCGGGCCGCGCGCGGTGTTGATCAGATAGGCGGTCGGTTTCATCAGCGCCAAACGCTCGGCGTTCACCAGATGATGCGTCTCAGGCGAGAGCGGGCAGCTGATCGAAACGAAGTCCGCGCGACGGAACACGTCGTCCAGCGCGACCAACTCGATGCCGAGTTCGGCCGCCGCCTTCGCGTCGGGGTAGGGATCGTAGGCGATGAACTTCATGTCGAACGGTTTCAGCAGGCGAAACAGCTCCGCGCCGATATTGCCGATGCCGACGGCGCCGATCGTGCGGCCGACGAGGCCGGTTCCCATATGGTCGCCGCGACGCGCAAAACCGGCCGCGGCCTCGCGGGTCAGTTGGTCCTTGACCATCAGCTTGCCGGCGAGCGCGAGGATGAAGGTGACGATCGAGACCGCAACGGGGCGGCGCACGCCGTCCGGGGTGATCGCCAGCGCGATGCCGGCGGCCGTGCAGGCTTCCACGTCGACAGTGTCGTAGCCGACGCCGAACCGCGCCACCACCGCGAGCCGGCCGTTGGCGGGGATGCTGTCTTTGGTGAAGCGGTGGCCGAGCAGGATGAGCGCGTCGAAATCCTGCAGTTGCTCGGCCCGCACCGGATTGAGCGGTTCGAGGAAGGCGACTTCGACGCCGGGGGCTTGGCGCAGCGGTTCGAGGTCGAAGTCAGGGTAGACGAGCGAGCCATCGGGTTTGCGAAAATCGCCGGAGAGCGCAACGCGAAACGGCGCGGTCATTTGCGCTCCTCCCGCGAGCAACCTTCGCGCAGTTTGACGATCGCATCGCTCAGCGCATCATGCAGCACCCAGACGTCGCCGGAATAGCAGATGAAGTCGAAACCCTGGGCATTCAGCTCGACGCCCTGTTGCACGCTGGGGACCAATCGGCCGAGCGATTTGCCGTGCTTGGCGGTCGCGGCGGCGACCTTCTTGATGGCGCTGGTGAATTTTTCTGAGCCGAATTCGCCGGGGATACCGAGCGACACGGAGAGATCGAAATGGCCAACCCAGAGACAATCAACGCCGGGGAGCGCGGCGATGGCGTCGGCGTTCTCGACGCCCTCGGCGGTCTCGATCTGGATGAACAGCGTGCTGCGTTGGTTGGCGGCGGCGAATTTGTCTTTGACGGCGCCGGGGCGATAGCGATCGTGCGCGACTTGCATTGCGACGCCCCGCGCGCCTTCCGGCGCATATTTCATCGACTGGATGATTTGGTTGGCCTCAGCGGCCGAACCCACCATCGGCAGCATCAGGCCTTCGGCGCCCATGTCCATGGCGCGGGCGATGAAATGATAATCCCGGGCGGGGACGCGGACGATTGTCGGCAGATCGGCGGCTTCGAAATAGCGGATCGCGCTTTTGACGGTTTCCAGGCTGAAGCCGGAATGCTCCATGTCGAACAGGGCGAAGTCGCAGCCGGCGGATTTGAGGATGTGGCCGATGCCGGGCGTGGCGAACTCGACGATGAAGTGGCCGAATTTCGGGGTTTTCTCCCCCGCCATTTGTTTGAGACTGCGCGCTGGCATTTTGTCCTCCCCTTGGCTCGCAAGGGTTGATCGCCTTGCCTCGAGACAGATTACGCGCGTCGCCGCGCGGGCGTCTAGGGTACGCGCCGGCGCCGCAACGCAGGCGCGCACAAATTAACTCTTGATGCATCGTGAAGTTCACACGTCACAGTTCCGTGCTATCCCCGCAGGACGGCGGCCTCAAGACTGCGCGGTGTTCCGGGAGTTTGCGATGTCAACTATCACGGTGAACAAGAGTCATGCGACGATCAACGTGGGATCGAACGCGAGTTACATCGTCAATGGCGACGATGATACGGTGCTGGTTGGATCGGCCAGCACACTCACCGCGAATGGATCGGCGTTCAACGTTCAGGTCACCGGCGCGGGCAGCGTCGTCACCATCGGCGGCAATGGCGTCGCCGCCAGCAATACCAACGACAATTTCGTGCTGTTCAAGGGCGTGACCGGGACGCTGCACGAACTCACCAATTCCCGCGTCGACGTCACCGGCAACCTGCTTCAGCTGACCATGGCCGGCAATGACGCGCTCGGCGTCTATGGGAGCGGCGATTTGGTGACCGCCAATGGCCTCGGCGATGCGATCTGGATCGGGCAGAACGGCTTTGATGTTACCGGCGCCGCGCTCGATTTCGTGGAAGGCCTCACGCATGGCTCGATCTACGAGATGCAGGGTTCGAGCATCGAGACGAGCGGATCGTATTACGCTGTGACGCTTTCCGCGCAGGACCTGCTGCTGGCCGGCGGCGTTGGGGTGCACGTGACCGTGACGGCGGCAGGCGACATCGTCTCCATCGGCGGCAACGGCGCCGGCGCTTCGAACACGGATGAGGATGTCGTCCTGTTCCAGGCCGCGGGAACGATCGATGTCGTCGCCAACAGCCGCGTCGACACGACGGGCAACCTTGTCACGGCGAATTTGTCGGGCAACGACACGTTCGGGCTCTACGGCGCCGGCGACAGCGTCTATGCGAACGGGACCAGCAATTCGATCTGGATCGGGCAGAACGGTTCGTATCTGGCGGGCGCGGCCCTCGATGCGGTGCACGGGCTCACCGGCGGCCTGGTCTACGAGATGCAGGGTTCGAGCGTCACCGTCGATGGAGCCAACTACAACGTCGACATGACCGGCGATGACTGGCTTTCGGTGTCGGGCGCCGGCGCGAAGGTGAGCGTCATCAGCGGGTCGAACAATTTGATCTTAGCTGATAACAGCACCGTCGTCGCCGGCTTTGCTACGAGCTTCAATTTGTTTGGCGACAACAATACGGTGAATGCGACCGGCGGCGGCGTGATCCAAATCCTTGGCGGGGGGAACCATGTCACCGCCGGCCAGGGCGAGACGGTCCTGATCAGTCAGAACCATGACGCCAACGTCGCGGTCAACACGCTGCAATGGGGCACGGCCCCGATCGCCCCGATCACGATCGACGGCTTCACGCTCGCCTCGCTGTCCGGATCGTCGGCGATCATCAATCTCTCCGGTAGCGGCATCAACGTCACGGTGACCGGCAGCGGTGACACTGTTTCCGAGTCCAACGACTTCAACGGCAACGCCATCACCATCGGCGGCAATGGCTCGACCTTTGGCGCGGCAGGACAAGACAAGGTGACGTTGAGCACGTTCGACAATGTCACCTTGCTGGCCAACTCCAACGTAGCGGTGAACACCACCTCCGGGGCAACCAGCAGCGACGATCACGTGCAGATGGCCGCCAACAATTCGCTCTCGATCGGCGCCGGCGTGACTGTCAACGTGGGCCTCGGCCTCGGCGACGATTATCTCGCCACCTTCGCGTCAACCGACGTGCTGAATCTCTCCGCGCATTTCACCAGCATCAACGACCTGCTGGCGCACACCGGCCTCAACCACCTTAACCAGACTACGATCCAGCTTGATGCGAGCGGCGACACGCTGTCGCTCGGCATCAGCAAGACGCAGTTGACCACCTATGCGAACGAGGGGCTGATCAAGTTCGCCTGAACGCAGGGCTCACGGGCCGTAGGGCAACGGGGGCGGCGTCTGCAGGTCGCGGCCGACCTGCAGCTGCAACAGGCGCGGGCGCCCGCTCCGCCGGCCGATCGGCCATTCGCCGATTGGCGCGACGCTGGTGAAGAACTTGGTTTCGTCGGCTAGAGGCGCCTCGTCGCTGGCGCGTGCGATCAGCCCGTTCTGCCCACGATAGCGGTTGGCGTCGCAGCTGAACGCGTAGCCTTGTGGACCGGGGCCCATGGCGCAGATCGGGGCGTCAGGGCCGAGCGCGACGCCGAGCCGGCCGCCGACACGCCAGTTCTCGATCAGCGCGAAGCGGGCCCCGGCGCGCGCGTAGGCCTCGCGCAGCGGGGCGGACGGCCAGTCGTAGTTGTGGCGCGTCGGGTCAGGCAGGCCGAGGAAGTCGGCGGGGCCGAAATTCACGGCGACGACGTAGACCGCAATGCCTGCGACGGCCAGCGCTGCGCTAACCCAGGCGAAGCGCTTGCGGAAAAGCGCCGAGCGATCCGCCAACCAGGCGCCGGCGAGCGGGAAGGCGAACAGCCAACCGCTGTTGAACCAATGCGAGATCGGGCGCTGGCCGAGCAGCGGCATCAGCGCGAAGAACAGCAGCGGCGGCCCGGCGAGCCAGAGCAGGAAGCGCTCTGGGCTGTCGGCGTCGCCGCGTCGGGCGCGAAACAGACCAGCAAGCAGCGGCCACGCCAACCAAGGGGTCATCGCGCCGATCTGGGCGCGGACCACCAGGGCGATCTCGCTCAGCGCCTTGCCGTCGAGCGTCGGTCGCGGCGCGATGCGGCCGGACTGGAAGGCGAAGGAGACCCAGCCGTGCTCGGCGTTCCAGATCAGCGCGGGCGAGAAACAGGCGAGGCCGAGCGCGGCGCCCCAATAGGGGCGGGGGTCTACGAGCCAGCGCCGATGCGTGGGCGAGGTCAGGAAAAACCCTAGCAGCCCGAGAGGCGCGAACACCGCGGAATATTTGGAAAGACCGGCGAGGCCGAGGCTCAGTCCGGCGGCGGCCCATAAGAGGCCCTGCGCGCCTTGCGGGGCCGTAGAGGATCTCGGCGATCGCCCAGGCGCCGAGCGCCAGGAAGGCGAGCAGCGGCTGGTCGGGCATGATGTAGCCGTCGGGCAGCACGAGAAAGTAGAGGCAGGCGTTGAAGGTGAAGAGGGTCCACCACCCGGTGGCGGCCGAGAACAGCCGCCGCGCCAGCCCAAACAAAGCGAAGCTGGTCAGCAGATTGAGCGCGAGAAAGGGCAGGCGGTCGACGTGGCCCTCTCCAAACAACCGCACGAAGCCAGCGAGGATCCACTGGTGCAGCGGCGGGTGGTCGAAATAGGAGAGCGCCAGGGTGCGCTGGATCGTCACCACATAGGCTTCGTCGTCGCAGAAGCCGGTGAGGAAAATCGAGACGAGTTCGGGCGGCGATGCAGAGCAAAAGGAAGATGCGCACGAAATTGTCGAAGGACGCCTCGCGATCCCGTGTGGCCGGAGGCGCCCTCTCGTCGGCCCGCGTGGACATGATCCTCTGTTCAACCTTTCGATCTCGCAACGCGGGCCGCATCCGTCGCGCTATACCCGTCACGCCGCATGCGCGCATTAATACTTAACGCACTCTGAAGATCGCACGTCATATGACTGTGCTAACTCGACGCCCGATCGCGGCGGCCTCAAGACAGTAGCGTAGGGGGAGGGATTGCGATGACCGTGACCGTGCACGAAGTTCATTCGACGATCAGCGTAGGCTCGAACGCCAGCTACATCGTCACCGGCCACGACGATACGATCCTGGTGGGGTCGGACAGCACCCTCACCGCGAGAGGCTCGGCGTTTGCCGTGCAGGTCAGCGGCGCCGGCAGCGTCGTCAGGATCGGCGGCAACGGGGTTGACGCCAGCAATACCGACGACAACGTCGTGGTGTTCAACGGCGTGGGCGGCGCCCTGCACGAGCTCGCCAACAGCCGCGTCGACGTCACCGCCAACCATACCAGGCTGACGATGGCCGGCAATGACGCGCTTGGCGTCTACGGTCGCGGCGATACCGTGACGGCGAGCGGCGTCGATGACGCGATCTGGATCGGCCAGAACGGTTTTGGCATGACCGGCGGCGCGATCGATTTCGTGAACGGCCTCACCTATGGCGCCGTTTACGAGATGGCGGGCTCGACCGTCTCGACCAACGGATCCTATTACTCCGTGACGCTCGCTGCGCGGGATATGCTGACGGCCACTGGCATGGGCGTGCACCTGACGGTCGCGGCCGCGGGCGACAGCGTGACCATCGGCGCCAATGGCGCCAGCGCCTCGAACGCAGATGAGGACGTCGTCCTGTTTCAAGCGGCGGGAACGATCAACCTGTTCGCCGATAGCCGCGTCGACACGACGGGAAACTTTGTCGCGGCGACGTTGGCGGGCGACGACACGTTTGGCCTCTATGGCAGCGACGACACCGTCACGGCCAACGGGACCGGCGACGCGATCTGGATCGGGCAGAATGGGATGGGCTCGCCACATCCCGCGGACGACCTCGTGCACGGCCTCACCGACGGCGCCGTCTACGAGATGCAGGGCTCGAACGTAGACGTCGATGGAACGAACTACAGCGTCGCCATGTCCGGCGACGATACGCTCGTTGCGACGGGGTCCGGCGTGAGCGTCAGCGTTACGGGCGCGAACAATTATCTTGTGGCGTCAAACAGCCACATCACCGCGGCGCCGGGCGCCAGCTTCTTCCTGTCCGGATCCGACGACGTGCTGGGGATGTCAAACGCCAGCGTCAGCACGAAATTCGGCTCCAGCTTCGAGCTGTTCGGCGACAACAACACGGTCGATTTCACCGGCGGCGGCGAGATTCAAATCCTTGGCGGCGGCAACACCGTTTACGCAGAGCAGGGGTCGACGATCGTGGTCGACCAGGATCACGACCCGAACGTCGCCATCAATACGGTGGAATGGGACACCGCCCCCATCCCTCCGATCACGGTGGACGGCTACACCTTGGCCTCGTTGATCGGGTCGTCAGCCATCATCGATCTTGTCGGCAGCGGGAGCGTCACCACGGTAAATGGCGCCAGTGACTCCGTTGTTGACAATTATGGCGGCAACGCCATCACCATTGGCGGCAACGGCGCCGCTTACGGCGCCGCGGGTCAAGACAAGGTAACGTTGGGCGCGTCCGACTACGTCACGTTGCTCGCGAACTCCAACGTGGCGGTCAACGCTGCGACGGGGGTGACCAGCGCGCAGGACTCCGTCACGATGGCGGCCAATGATTTGCTCGCCATCGGCGACGGCGTGACGGTCAACGTGGGCCTTGGCCTCGGCGCCGATTACCTTGCCACCTTCGCATCGACCGATGTTCTCAACCTCGCCGCGCATTTCACCGGGATCAACGATCTGCTGGCGCACACGGGGGTCAATGCGCTCAACCAGACGACGATCCAGCTCGATGCGAATGGCGACTATCTGTCGCTTGGCGTCAGCAAGACGCAGTTGGCGAGTTACGCGAACGAGGGACTGATCAAGTTCGCCTAGCGGTCATTCGCGGAGAGCCTACTCTAGCCGCGATCTCCAGATCGCGGACACTACAGAACCCGTGCGAAATGCGCCCGTGATCCGCAGGTGAACAGATCCGTCACTACGAGTGAAGCGAAGCCATCCAGAGCAAATCTCTTCCGCCAAAGCATTGCAGAAAGAGGATGGCTTCGCTTCACTCGTAATGATGAACAAATTCTCCGGCGGTCACCACGCATTCCCCACGGATAGATGCGGGTCCGGCGCCGGAATCTGGTAGCATTCGAGCGGCTTCAAGGCGCCGTGGGCAAAATCCTCGGACATCTCGTGGTGCTCGACGCAGGTCTCGCTGCAGAAGATGCGGCTCTCGTGGAGAACCGGTTTCCGCCAGGACGAAATGAACCGTCCGCATTGTTCGCAAACTTCACGCATTTGAGCCTCCATCGGGCTGTGTCACGGAGGGTTTACGGTCTGCGTGACGCGAACGTGGTGGCGGGGAGCACACTGCGAAAGAAGTGACTCGAGGTTACTCAGCGCGCCAAACTCCCCGCGGAGCGTCGGCCTCCAGGCCGACGAAGGGTTGATTCCCACGCTGCGGCCAAGCCGCGCCAAGGTCGGCGTGGACGCCGACCCTCCGGGTGGCGGTCTCCGATCAACCAACCGACCACTGATCGGGGTCTTCGGTCTGCCCAATTAACGCCAGTCCGTAAGCGATAGACTTCGAATTGATCGGCGGTGCTCAGTCTTTCCTGCCCGAAGCGCTCAACAAACAAGGCCTGCACCGCGGGAACAAACGACGTGCCGCCAGTCAGGAACACTTTGTCCACTTCATTCGGCTTGAGCTTCGCTTGAGCGAGAACTTCGTCGACGCCAAGCGCGATCCCCGCCAGATCGTCGCTGATCCAGCTCTCGAAGTCGCGCCGCGCGATCGGCGCTTGAATGTCGACATCGTCTTCGGCGAACCGAAACTCGACCTTGTCGGACGTCGACAGCGCGACCTTGGCCTGGGACACCGCCCGATATAGCGAAAAGCCGAGGTCGTGTTCAATCAAGTCGATAAAGTCGAGCAAGGGCTGCGGATCGATCGCCGTGCGGGCCAAGACCCGCAATTCCCGCAAGTCGGCGCCGCCCTTCATCAGCGCGAGCTCATGCCAGCGCGACAGTTTCGCGAAATACTGGTTCGGCAGCGGCAGCACCTTGTCGAACGAGCGGTAGCTTCCGCCCTTGCCGAGGCGCGGCGCCACAACCCGGTCGACGATGCGATAGTCGAAATTGTCGCCGGCGATGCCGACGCCGGAATAGCCTAGCGGCTCGGCGCGCAGGCCGCCGGCGGTCCGGGAAAAGCGCATGATCGAGAAGTCACTGGTGCCGCCGCCGAAATCGGCGACCAGCACGGTGGCGTCGCGGTCGAGCGTGCGCGCGAACGAAAAGGCCGCCCCGACGGGTTCGTAGACATAGTGCGAGCGACCGACGCCGAGATTGGCGAAAGCGTCGCGGTAGCGCTGCATCGCCAAGGCGTCATCGGGGGCGGCGCCGGCGAAACGCACCGGGCGGCCGATCGCGACCCTCGACGCGGCGAGATCGACGCTTTTTCCCGCGTGCCGCGTCAGTGTCCGCAGGAAGGCGGCCAGGATGTCTTCGAAGCGATAGCGTTGCTGGAAGATCGTCGTGGATTGGAAGTTCCGGCTCGCCGCAAAGGTCTTGAACGACTGGAGGAAGCGCAAGGCGCCGTGGTGCTCGAGCAGCCGTTCGATCGCCCAAGGGCCGCCTTCGGCCTCCGGGGGAAGGCCGCGGCGCGACGGCGTCTGCCAGAAGCACAGGGCGGAGGCGTAGACGGTTTGCGTCGATCCTGCGTGGGCGAAGCGTAGCGCCTCCACGCGTCCATCGGGCGTCGCGATCGCGACAACGGTGTTGCTCGTGCCAAAATCGACGCCGATCGAGACGGCGTGGGGATCGCTCGACATGTTGGACTTGGGCTCGGGAAAAGGGGCAACCGTCTACCCGTCGCCAATGGGGCCGGCAAGTCGGCGCGGAGGGCGGATACAACGACCGCCATCCGTGAGATCGACGTCTTTGCGGCGCGGGGGCGCGCCTGCTGTTTGTTTATCTGGCGCGACCGCATCGGCGCTGAGATAGGGGCGATTGATCGACTATCTGCATCTATACACGCCGTGACATGACTCGTCGGCTTCCGAACTACAACCAACCCGGCTGCAGCAGCCAGCGAACCTGCGGTGCGCCCCCTTTGGTGTGCTCAACGGCCTACCGTCCCCTCCCCCCTTGTGGGGGAGGTTAGGGAGGGGGGTGGTTCGGCTTGGACGTTCTTCTCAGGAAAGGGCGGCTCTTGCGGCTACCCCCCACCCCGGCCCTCCCCCAAGGGGGGAGGGAGGTCACGGCGCCAGTGGTTCTCCAATCATCCCCTAATGGCTTCGCCCTAACTAGCGCCTACGGGGACGAGCCCGGCCATGACGGAAATTAAACCTCGCGTGACCACATGCGACGCCTCTACTTGTGCAGCCGCGACATATAGTGCGCGAGCGCCTTCATCTCCAAATCGCCGAGCGGATAGACCACCTCGGCCATGCTGGCGGCGCCGGTCGCCACGCGCGCGCCGCCCTTGAAGTCGCGCAGCGCCTTGTAGAGATAGTCCTCGCGCTGCCCGGCGAGGCGGCCCATGTTTTCCTGGCCTTCGAAGTGGTCGCCGTGGCAGTTGGAGCAGTGGAGCCCTTGCGCGACCTTGGCGCCGAGCGAGGTGTCCTCAGGCGTCGGGTCCGCTGGCGGAGGCGCATTGGGCGCGGGCAGCGACGCGAAATAGGCGCCGAGGTCGCGAATGTCCGCATCGCTCAGCGATTGCGCCACCGGGGTCATATAATCGTTTTTGCGCGTGCCTTTGCGAAAATACACCAACTGAAATTGCAGGTAGAGGTCCGGCTCACCGGCGAGGTTCGGCATGTTCTTGTCGATCGCCAACCCGTCCTGGTTGGCAATGCCCTCGGGACCGTGGCAGGCGTTGCAACCAAGCGACTCCGCCTTGGCCTTGCCCTGCGCCGGATTGCCCTCCGCAGCGATCGCTGCGATCGGCAAACAGACGAGAGTGGCCGCGAGGATCCAACCCAACATTCGCATCGATCAGATACCTTCGTCGTAACAGATAAAAAACCTCGCCCGAGCGAGGAAATCCGCTCGGGCGAGGCGTCAGCAAGGTTCGGCTGGCTTACGACTTGCCGTCGTACCAGATGCGATAGATCGCGCCGGCCTGATCATCGGCCACCAACAGCGATCCATCCATCGGATTGATCACGACGTCGGCGGGGCGACCCCAATATTTGTTGTCCTTGATCCAGCCCCAGGCGAACGGCTCCTGCGTGACGTGCTTGCCGTCGACGTCGGCCTGGATGCGCATGATCCGCGCGCCTGTATGACTGAACTGGTTCCAGCCGCCATGCTCCGCCAGGAAGATGTTGTTACGATATTCCCCTGGGAAGTTGTTGCCGGTGTAGAACTTCATGCCGAGCGGCGCCATGTGCGGCCCAACATTGAGAGCCGGCGGCGTGAACTCGCTGCACTTGTGACCCTGGGCGTATTTCGGATCGGGGATATCGCCCTGGTGACAATAGGGATAGCCGAAGTGTTCGCCCCATTTCGTCAGATGGTTGAGCTTGTCCGAGGGGATATTGTCGCCCATCCAGTCGCGTGCGTTCTCGGAGAACCACAGTTGGCCGCTGCGCGGATCGACGTCGCCACCGACACTGTTGCGCTGGCCGAGCGCCGCCACTTCAGAAATGCCCTCATCGGGATTGACATGGCGATATTGCGCGGTGCCCGAGGGGATCATGCACACATTGCAGGGCGGCCCGACGGGAATGTAGAACCAGCCAGGATTCTGCGTGTCCGCCACCATATATTTCCAGCCGTGTGAGGTGTAGGGCGGGAAATCGCTGTAGACGGTCTCGGACTTCGGACTATCGAGGTTGTTGGCGATGTCCTTGTAGCGATAGATCTTGTCGATATCGCTGACATAGAGACTGCCATTGTAGAAGCCGACGCCGGTCGGCTGCCGCAAGCCTTTGATGATGGTTTTCGTATCCCATTTGTCGCCGTGCTTCTGCAAGGCGTAGACGTTATCGGTCCAACCGCCGACATAAAGGGTGTTGTCGGGACCAAACACCATCTGACGCGCGAGATCGACGCCGCTGGCGAGAACCTCGATGTGGAAGCCAGGCAACAACTTGATGTTGTCCTTGACCAAACCGACGAGTTCGTCGTGCGGGGTCGGCGTCGGCTGGTTGGGATAGGGATGCGTGCCGTGCTGCTGGGCGGTCTCATCGCCCATGAACCAGTCCGCCGGCGGATGCTCCCAGTAGTCGCGGGTGTTGCCATTGTATTTGATCAGAGCGTCATCGGCATGCGCGGGTGTCGGCATGGACAAACCAAGCGTAAGCAGACCAGGCGCGCCGATAGCGATGGCCAGGGCCTGCAGCAGACCTCGGCCGCGTTTAACCTTGTGCATAGGATCCTCCACTTTGATTGTTTTTTGACGCATATCCAACGCTTTCATTGTTCACCGGCGGCTATATCTGCCGCCTTCGTAAAACGCTGCGCATTACACGTCGCAGCCTTTTATTCTGAATGTCTACGCACGAAACCGAGACTGAGCGACAAACCGATAGCGCCATTAACTTGGCGGCTCCAGCGGCACCATCGGGTTGATGGAATCGTCGCGGTTGAAGAGGCGCTGCGTCTCCAACATCGCCTGGAACGGGCCGCCGGAACGGTTGACGGCCGCGAGGATCAACGCAAGGCTGTTCATCGGCGAGCCCGACCATACGCGATAGACGCGAATATGCACATGACCACTGGGGATGTCGGCCGTCTTATCGTCAACAAGCTTCACATCCGCGCCGGGCGGGATGCAAGCTTCGACCATCTTCGCGAACGCCGCCTCGACGTCCGCCGGGTCGGCCTTCTGCGCCCAGACCACGCAGGATTCGGGATCCAGCCGCGTCGCCAGCACGAAGTGGCCCGCGGCATCGGGCACCGCCCAGGCCTTGCCTGACCCGGGCACGCCGCCGCCGGCGAACGAGACCATCTTGCCGTCCATGTTTGGTTTGCCCGCGAACACCGCGAGCGCCTGCGGGTTGGTGATCGGAGCAAGTTCTGGCTGGTCGCCCAGTCGTCGATCTCGTCCGGATCGCCGAATTTGTCCATGCAAACATCGGTGAAGATCCTCGCGAAACTGACCACGGCATCGTCGGCGCGTGCGGTGATGCAGGAACATGCGAGCGCGGCAGCGGCCAGCGCAATCCATTTCATCCAGCATTTCCTCCAACGATCGGTCTTCTGGGAATAAGGCGGACCCGTCTGTACCCGAGACTTTTTGTGCACATGTGTCACCTCATCCGTCGACGAATGAGAAACAACGCACGGTCCAAAACTTGATGCAGTATTCGTTCGTGTGCAAGGTGCAATCGGGGCGTCAGGATAAATTCCCGGCTCAATATCATAACCTTCCGCGACAAAAGGGCAGGCGTTTCTTTGGCTCGCTTCCTCCGCTGATCCAGGAGCGTTAAAGGTGGGGCGTCGATACGAGATACGGACCTTCGCGAAGCCAAGCATGCCGGGACATAGGAAACCTAAACCCGAAGTCTCTCGCCCCATGCGGCCGACAGCATCGATGGTGCAGGCCACGCCTCTTCCGACGCAGCGCTGAGGATCACGCGTCGGAGTTATCGGCGGCGCCGCAGCGGCCGCAATTCCTATTGTAGCCGCTCACGCTGATGCGACACCCGTGATCAACCTGCCGCCGGCGATACCCGAGTGGCAGCGCGAGCCGGGGCGCGCCGGTGTTGAGGCCGCCCTACGGCCTGCCGTCGCCGCACGAGGCGAGCAAGACGCAACCGAACGAGTAAACAGA
>CAWADL010000013.1:0-290881 GCA_963780825.1 uncultured Pseudomonadota bacterium
TCCCGGCAGAGATTGTCGAGCAGGTCGTAGAACTCGCAATTGATACGTGAAAAGTAAAACTCTCCGTCGAGATCCGACATTGGGATTTGCCCCCTAGTCGCAAAGCGATGACCGGCGGCGCACGCGATAACAAACGGCTCCGTATAGAGTTTCGTGGCTCGCAACGGCTCTGGAAACCCCTCCGGTCGCGCCATGAGTGCGACGTCGAGCTTGCCCTCCAAGAGAAGCTCACAAAGGCGCTGGGGAACCGATTCCAAGAGGGTCACTTCGACGCCCGGATTCTCTGTCCTGAAGCGACTGAGAAAGCTTAAAAACTGGACCGGAGCAATCGTGCACATCACTCCTAGGCGAAGATGCGCCTTGTCGAGTTTTAGGAAACGCTCCGCAGTCCGCGTCACTTCCCCTGAGCGTGACATTACCTCAGCGAGATGCGGCTCGATCAACCGGCCCAATTCAGTCATGTGGGTGTTGTTGCGTTCGCGCGAAAATAGGAGGCCTCCGATCTCATCCTCCATTCTTCGGATGGATCGGGTCAATGTCGGTTGGCTGACTCCGCAGGCCTTTGCGGCCTTGGTGAAGCTGAGCGTTTGATCAAGGCGAGGAAGTAGCGTATTTCTTGGAAGTCCATCCCGAAGTTCCGAGCCAGGGTAGAGTCCCTCTTATCCGACTTTACGGGAGCGGGCCGCGGATTCGAACATTGTAATCGGTCGCCGGGCGGGCCAATTAAAAGGCGCACGACAAATCAAAATAGAGAATGCAAATGACCAGGACGGACATCAAAGAACATATGGAAGTGATCGGCGCGGACGGCGTCCACGTTGGGACCGTCGACCACGTCGAGAACAACCGGATCAAGTTGATGAAGGTCGATAGCGGCGAAGGAAGCCACAAAGGCCACCATCATTATATCGATTTGGGATTGGTCGCGGAAGTCGAAGGACAAAAGGTCCGGTTGTCGGCGAATTCGGCGGTAGCCGTGACGCTAGAGGAAGAAGCGTCGTCAAAACCAGTGACCTAAAACGCTCGGGCGATGCGGGGCAGGAACAGGACTATGTCCTCGCCCCGCGCGCTGCTTGTGCAATAGACGCGACGCGCGGCCACTGAAAAGACCGCCCCGTCACTCCCTTTCGTTGACAGGTTGCGCCAGTCCGAGGTGAGCGCGCGAGATCACATAGTCTGTCTCCGATGCGAGTTTGACGTGGCAAGAGGCACAGGCCTCCAGCGGACGCACCGAAGCCGTTTTATCGTAAGGCAGCGGCTTGTGGCCGAAGCTGAAATAACCCCAATGCCCTGGCGCGTTGGCAAAACGCGAACTGTCCTTCACCATCATCCCAAGCCCGATATATTGCCCTTCGAAGATGCCGGCGCCGAGCGGGCTCTGACAAATCCACGATCTTTCGTCGCATCCGTCGCCGCCGCGGACGGTACTGAACTCCTTGGCGATCTGAGCGCCTTCCGGCCAATGACCGGTCTTGTCGAAGGCGGCCAAAGCGCTTGGTTCGACATAGGCGTTCAAGATCTCCGGCGTCTTCGTCTCGAGCCCGTCGAGGATGTTGATGCCGATCGGCTTGTAACGCACGCCAATATGAACCCAATGCCGGTAGCCGATCGGGATTTCGACGCTGCCATCGGCGCCGAAGTGAGCCTGCGCTATCCCTCCCGCCGTTCGAGACTGGGCGAGGGTTTCGATTCCGAAGCCCGCCGCACCAGCGACCAAGACAGCCGAAATCGCGATCCGCCACCGGCTCATGTTACGTCTTCGTAGGAGCGTGCGCGGCAGCGACGCCGGCTTGCTCGTCCGGTCGATAAGGCTCACCGAAATACGGGAATTCGCTTCGAATTCTGGATCTATCCGGCGCAACACCATCACTGAGAGCCATGTTGGCAGCCCAAGTCAGAACGACATCCATGACATCGTCGGCAAGCGCCCTGCCGTTGACGCCGATAAAGTCGTATCCTGCTGCGGTTCCGAGTTCATAAGCCATGATAGACGGGCAAAGAAACTTCGCCAGTCGCTCAGCGTAGCTTCGAGGCTCCGCCGCCGAGGCGGCGAGCGTCGTGAGTTCCTCTGTTACCGCCGCGATCTGCCCGCCGATCAAAGCCAAATCCTCCGTCGGAACCGCTCGGTTGTAGGTTTCCCGCATGTCCTGGTCAGGCATGAAGATGTTTGTTAAAAGAGGAACGCCCCAGCGGGAAACCTGGACTTCGGGCGCGTGGCCGTGAAGAGAACAGGTCGCCCACGCCTGAACTCGCCCCTGACCAATCGTGCCGTCGGAACCTCCAGCACGATGGCCGATACATTGCGTCGCGCGAAAAAGTTTTGACGGTTGTGAAACGCGCGGAGCGTCAAACTGCTTGTTCTTGAACAACGCGGTGCGGAAATCCCCTAACGCCTTGGCGTCCCCGGCGAACACGTCAGGCGCCAAGCCCGCGAAGACACTTGTTCCCGTCGACGTCGTCACGATTTCGCCGGTTCTACCCGCAGCTATGATCGCGCCATCCGCGCCCTTTATCGCTTCTTCGCCAACAGCGCGTCGGACTTCCAGGGTTTGGACATGGGCGCGCACGGGACCCGCGTGCACACCGCGCCAAAAGTCACTTTGAATGCGACTTCCTCTTGACCGTCGCCGTTCGAGGTCGAAGCGAAACGTATAGATGGCTTCCTCGCGAAAGCTTTCAGGCGCCGACAGGCCTGCATCTGGATTGACGGTCATGGCCATCACTGTTGTGCCCGGGGCGCCGGCGAAGAGATAAAAATCGCAGATGTTGATCCGCGGATCCTCCCGTGCCGTGGGCGTGTCGAAATGATGGGACATGCAATGGCTTCCAATGATTGGCGCTGGCGGCCGTGGTTGACGTGGGTCGCAGAAGTTGCACCGCTTGGCGCGAGCGGCCCCGAGCACGTGTAAAATGCCATCGAGGGGAGGCACACTCGCGTCGACGCGAAATCGATCCGCTGCCGCGTATGGAAACGATAGCCTCGACGCATAGGGAGACATGAGAGAATGGAATCGAGCCCTTCGGATTGTCCGGTCGTTTGTCGCGCACGATCGTCGCATTGCGTCTGTCAAAGTTTGGCCTGAAGGTTGCGCCCGTCGGCGTTCGCGATCAGGCGACCATCGATTTAACGAGGAGCCATTCATGAGCCATTCATTCACGACATCGGCGTCGCCAAGCAGATCGGGTCTTACAGTGACGCGCTCGAGGGGCCTCGGGACTTCGATGGCTCATGACCTCTGGAACTCCGGGCTTCGAGGATGCGGACAGTTTGCCCGACAGTATCGAGGGACAGAGTGAACTCGCCTGGAAAAATGTCCTGCTCATATTGGCGAAAGCCAACATGGCCGTGGCCGGATATCGTCAAGGTGACGCAGTATCTGACCCGCGCGGACGATATCGCCGCCTACGCGCAGGTCCGCAACCGCTTCCTGGGCGGCGCCAGGCCCGCCTCGATGTTGCTCGTCGTTCCTCAGCTTGTGTGGCCGAAGCTGCTTGTCGAGGTGGAGATCATCGCGGCCGCGGTCTAAGTCAAGTCGACAGCTAGGAAAGCCGCGCCGCCTTCATCTTGGCGCCTATCGCAAGCGCCTCGGCAAATCGCTCCGGCCCTTGCGTCGCGCCGATCAGTTTACCAATCATCTCGGTTTCGACGGTCCGGCCGGCCGCGCCCCAACTTCCCTCCGGGATTTCGACGATAACGCAGTGAAGTCGCATCAGATATGCCGGAGAAATCTGGACACCTTCGCGCTCCAGAACCGAACCGTCATCGCCGAGGACATCGATGAAAGCCTGAGCAACAAGGCCTTGAAGAGCATCGCGTCGCTGCTGGTTGAAGAATGAAGCCGCGACTACAGCCTCCACGATGAAGAACGTCTTTCTCGGGATGTTCGATAAGGGGCACGCCGCCCGGAAACCAATTCGTCGCCTCAATTTCGTTGAACATCAAAGGTGTGGCGGCTCATCCGATCTCTGTCAGGGGATCTATTTCCTGCCCCATGACGATGTCAACCAAGCGCCGCGATAGTTCGGCCTTCTGGGCCGGCTTCAGTGCGCCTGTCAGAGCAATTGACTCGTATATAGGGCATCAGGTCCTCGTTCGAAAAAAGTGCGATTCGGCCACCAATTCGACGTTCAGAGCGCTCGCTCTGCTGTTTGGTCTAAATGCGCAGGGCGTCCATTCCAAGGACAACCAAGCGCGAGAAAATATCATTCAACCCGATCACGCAAATAGCCTCAACGTATAGAGTCTATGCGTTTATGAAATTTTGATCAGGCCGCCCGCCTCTTGCCTGGAAGGCCCACGCGATAGGCGAACGCGCCGGAGCCGTCGTAATGACCGCAAGTCAGCATCACTGCGTTGATGCGCCGCGCCCGTCCCGGCGGCACAACCGACATGCCGGTGGCGGGGTTGCGTCCGGCGTGGGCAAGAAAACGCCTGGCCATCGCCAGTTGGCGGCACGACATCATCTCATGACCTCGACGACGTCATTTTCGTTTTCCAAGGAGCGGTGAGGACTGTCGCCTCACGTGATTACGATGAGGCTCAAATCGAGGCTTGGGCCCTGGTTGACAGAAGACTCTGGTCTTTAGCGCGAAGCAGCAAGCCTACATGGGTCGCAGAGAACGGCTCGGCGTTTATCGGATTTTCGGACTTGGAACCTAATGGTCATCTCGATATGATGTTTGTCCATCCCGGTTACCAGGGTGTCGAAGTCGCAACGGCTCTTCTTGAAACCGTTCAGAAGGCCGCTTGCAACCTCAATCTCGCCAAAATATTCACCGAAGCCAGCATTACGGGCCGGCCGTTTTTTGAAAGGCGCGGCTTTGTCGTTGAAGACCGGCGGACGGTTGGGGATCGTGGCCAGACGTTCCGAACTTTCAAAATGACAAAGAGTTCTCGATTGATTTCGCGAGCCTGCGGATTGCGGACATTCGAGCCTGTAAAATCAACGCTTCAAACCTTGGGCCATCATGAGAAGGACTGCCCGAGTGTTTCTATTCTGGCAAGCCAAGCAGCCGCGCGCCTTCGACGAATTTGTCTGCGATCGGCCGAGCCATGCCGAATTCAGAAAAAATCTGAATTCGAAAAGTCGGCTCTAGTTCCAGTCCACGCTGGATCAAATCTGTCGCCTCCTTCGCCCGCCCTCCAAGCGCGAGGGCTATGGCGTGAAAAAAAGGAAATAGACTGTGTCGCGCATTGATTTGCGACGCCCTGGCGAAGCAAGCGGCGGCATCATCGTACCTTGCGTCTCCGATCGCCCCCATTCCAAGGGCGAGATGCGCCTCGAACGCCGAGGGATCAAATGGGCTCAGCCTGAGCGCGAGATAAGCATGGTGGGCGGCGGCAGCACGGCGGTCAGCAAAAGCGTTCACCAACGCGGCGAAATAGTGTGCCGTCGCGCAGGAAGCATTCAGCGTCAAAGCGCGCTCGATGGCGCTGAGCGCCATTTCATGGTCCTTAGTCAGGACAATAATGACCCATCCCGCCACGGCGAGGGCGGCGGCATCGTCGATGTCGCTTGCGATCGCAGCGCGCGCGTGAACCAGCGCGACATCCCTATCCTTTTGGTTGAGGCCGCCACGGGTGAAGCACCACTCCCGGCACCACGCGAGATGCGCATGCGCAACCGCGTAGCCAGGCGCCAGATCGAGCGCCTTCTCCAACAATGGAATCGCTTGTTTGGCCCCTTCTGGCATTCGCGCGTGCATGTGTGGCAGGGCGCGCAGAACGTGGCCTTCGCGTCCAGCGCTGTCATTGCTGCAGGCCATCAGATGGAAGGTCCAGTGGCCACGCCGGTCAGGCTCGCGCTGACCGACAAGCACGACGCTTACGGGTCGAGAGCTGCCCTAACGCGGCGGGTCGGTGTCTGACTGTTCCCGACTTAGCTTCGCTCCTGGCGGCCGGCTTCTTTGCTAAGTTCGGTCGTCTGCAGCGGATGCTTCCGCCGCGGTTACTTCGTGGTTACAGCCTCGCGGCTGTGCGCCCTTCAATGTGCGTGAATGACCGTTCACGCGAGTTCATGAAGTGCCGCCCGACCTTATTTGCGTACCCCCGTGGACGCCTTTGTACGCAAGCGCAATACCGTTCACTTACTCGACGCCCTGAAATGACGCTTCCTAAACCTGGGGTCAGGGGTTCGATTCCCTTCCGGGACGCCATTTTGCATCAATTTTGGAATAGGCGAGAGCGCATCCAAATGCACTCTCGTGCACTCGCGTTTTCACGACATCGAAGCGTGCATTACGCCAGGGGTCGGCTGCCGCGGTTACCGCGTGGTTACAAGCTCTGGGAACGACTGCCAGCTGCAGGACTGCGGGCGATTTTGAAGTGTTTGGTCCCATGGAAAAACCCATGGAAAAAAATTTTGCGCCTCCGTCCAGAGAGCATGGGAAGGGTCACCTTTGCACCATCTGGGTACCGCTGCGGCTCGGATAGGATGAACCAAAACATGGAGTATTAGCCGCTTCATGTATGTATTCGCCAAAATGAACATAGCGGGCTTGGGAGGTCACAATCTGAACTCCGTGCCGGCGACATGTGACGCTGCACGTCCGGTCGAGACTCCCGTCCGCTGCGTTTGCGGGAATGGGGGAAAATCCACGAGATTGAATATGTTTGAACAAAGTGCTGTAACGAACCTTCCGGGGTGTTACGAGGGACAAGGTGTTGTCGCCGGTCGGGCGTGCAAAGGGAGGAGGGCGCGGTGAGCGCAGTTGCAGCCATTGCGCCGGGGCGCGAAATGGAGCCGGTCCTGCAGCTTGAAGGGATCAGCAAGGAGTTCGGGGCGATCCGGGCGCTGCACGACATCAATCTCGCGATCAATCCCGGCGACGTCGTCGGCCTGATGGGCGACAACGGCGCCGGCAAGTCCACGCTGGTCAAGATCATCGCCGGGCAATTTCCATCCCGACCCACGGCACGATCCGCTTCGACGGGAAGGAGCACCGGTTCGACAAGCCGCTCGACGCGCGCGCGCGTCGGCATCGAGGTCGTCTATCAGGACCTCGCGCTCGCCAACAACGTCAGCGCCGCCGCCAACGTGTTCCTCGGGCCGCGAGACTGACCCGGCAGCGTCGGCCCGTTCCGATTCCTCGACCACAAGGCGATGAACGCGCGCGCGCTCGAGCTGTTCGGCGAGCTGAAGTCCGAGACGCGGCCGACGCGATCTCGTCAAGTCCATGTCGGGCGGCCAGCGGCAGGCGGTCGCCATCGCCCGCACCCGGCTCTCCAACGCCAAGCTGATCCTGATGGACGAGCCGACCGCCGCCATCTCGGTGCGGCAGGTCGCCGAGGTGCTCGATCTGATCCGCCGGCTGCGCGACCAGGGCGTCGCCGTGATCCTGATCTCCCACCGCATGCCGGACGTGTTCTCGGTCTGCGACCGGGTCGTGGTGCTGCGGCGCGGCGAGAAGCGGGCCGACAAGCCGATCGCGCAATTCGAGCCCCGAAGAAGTCACCGCCCTGATCACCGGCGCAATCGAATCCGCCTGAGGGATTCGCCTGATGTCCGAGAACGTCGCCGGCCCGTTGTCCTTCGCCAATGTCGGCGAGGCGACGCTGGTACCGGCGCGGCGCGCTTGCGTCGCAGACCGCCTATGTGGCGATCGCCTTCGTCGTCATCACGGCGCTGGTGTCGGTCTTCGCCCATAACTTCCTGTCCTACGGCAACCTGCTCAACACCTCGAAGAACTTCAGCTACATCGCGATCGTCGCGCTGGGCTCGACGCTGGTCATCATCACCGGCGGCATCGACCTCTCGGTCGGCTCGGTGATGGCGCTGGTCGCGGTCATGACCGCGATCCTGATGAAGGCGCTGGCGGCGACGCGCGCTCGCCGGCATTCCCTACGCGGTGATGATCGCTCTCGGTGCTCGGCGGACTGGCGGCCGCGGCGCTCGTCGGCCTCGTCAACGGCCTGCTGATCGCGCAAGATCCGGCTGTCGCCCTTCGTCACGACGCTCGGCACGCTGTCGATCTGCCGCGGCATCACCTACGTGATCACGCAGGGGCGCGGGCAGGCGCCGGCCGGCCCGCAGGTCGACACCTTCTATTCGCTGACCGACGGCAAGATGTTCGGCCTGCCGGTGCCGCTCGTCTATCTGCTGGTCCTCGCCGTCGTGATGGGCGTGGCGCTGCGCCACACGCCGCTGGGGCCGCTACGTCTTCGTGCTCGGCGGCAACGAGCGCGCCGCGCAGCTGACCGGCGTCGCCGGTCGCCCGGGTCAAGATCTCGGTCTACGTGCTCTGCGCGCTGAGCGCGGGCTTCGCCGGCATCCTGATCACCGGCTGGCTCGGCTCGGCGCCCGCCAATCTCGCGACCGGCTACGAGCTCAAGATCATCGCGGCCTCGGTCATCGGCGGCGCCGACCTCGCGGGCGGCGTCGGCGGCCCGGTCGGCGCCATCATCGGCGCGGCGCTGATCGAGGTGATCCGCAACGGCCTCGCGCTGTTCGGCGCCGACACCTACTGGGAGCAGGTCTTCGTCGGCACGATCATCATCCTGGCGGTGCTGGTCGACCGCATCCGCACCCGCGAGCCGGAATAGGCGCGCAGCATCGCGAATTCCGGCGCCGGACAGGTCCGATCCGCGCCGTGCGTAACGAAGGACCGTGGAGGAGGATGATACGTGAAGAAATCTGCTTCTGGGCGCCGTCGCCGCCGTCGCCCTGATGGGCGGCGCCGCGCAGGCCGCCGACATGCAAGTTCGCGCTGATCCCGAAGGGCATGGACAACCCCTATTTCGACCTGTCGCGCGACGGCTGCATGGCGGAAGCCAAGAAGCTCGGCGTCACCTGCATCTACAAGGGCCCGGCCACGCACGAGCCGGCGACCGAAGTCCAGATCATGCAGGACTTCATCACCCAGGGCGTCGACGGCATCGCCATCTCGGTCGCGGACGCCGATTCGGTCACCGGCGTCATCAAGCAGGCGCGCGACGCCAACATCCCGGTCATCACCTTCGACGCCGATGCGCCGAAGTCCGCGCGCCAGGCCTATGTCGGCACCGACAACAAGGAGATGGGCCGCGAGCTCGGCCGCCAGCTCATCAAGGTGCATCCGAAGGCCGGCACCTTCGCCACCCAGTCGGGCGGCCCGGCCGCCGCAAACCTCAACGACCGCCTCGCCGGCCTCTACGAGGTGCTGAAGGGCGCCGGCTGGACGGAAGTGAAGGGCTCGCCGGCCTTCTGCAACGACGACGCCGGCGCTGGCGGCGCAGCAGCTCACCGACTTCTCCACCGCCAACCCCGACATCGGCGCCATCATCCCGGTCGGCGGCTGGGCGCTGTTCGCGCCCAAGGCCTACAAGAACTTCGTCGACGCCAACATGCGACAAGGCGCAAGGCCGGCAAGTTCCCGCTCGTGATGCCCGACACGCTGCCGGTCGAGCTGCAGGCGCTCAAGGACGGCTATGCCCAGGTGCTCGTCGGCCAGCGGCCCTACGAAATGGGCGAGAAGGCGATGGACATCCTGCTGAAGCTCAAGAAGGGCGAGAAGGTCGACCCGGTCAACATCGCCGGCCTCGACGTCGTCACCAAGGACAACGTCGACAAGTTCCTGAAGTGAACGGCGCGGATCCTCCTGCGAGTTTTTCCGGAGGAGGATCCGCGCCGGCGGTCATCACACCCCAACGCAATTTGCGCCTCTACAGTGAATCCGCGGACGGGGTGCGATCGCCTCTCGCCAAAGCCCGGCGGCGGTTCAGATGATCCGATCGACTGTTGAAGGGAGCAAAGGTCCCATATACGAGCGAGCAGCTCTACCTTTTTCGCAGCGAGACTCCTGGCGTTAGAGTCTTCAACGGGCTACGCAAAACGAAGTAGTCGAGGCGGACGCCTTCTTGCTGGAGGGCGAGGCATCATTCGCCGTTGAGCTTGAGTTGCTACGATCGGTTGGTTGCCCGGACACGCGCACTGCGACGCTTGTAAGCATTGAGCTCATCGGGCAGGCGGAAAGCCTGACTATCGCTGAGGTGAGGGCGCGATGGCCAAATGGCTGGAGGTGGAGTTGGACGGAAAGCCAATAAACGAATGAGACGGGCCAAGGGCCTTTCGCACTGTGGCGCGGACGACGGGCCAGCGACAGGGAGCAAAGTCGTTAGGCGGCAAAAGCCCGGCGGATCGTTCGACACGGAAGGGCGGCGCGAAAGCTGCCCCGTGTTCCATAACTTGGCCATACGCGAACGACCGAGCGCCGGAAAATCATGACTGCTGCACCCGCGCTTTTGGGCTGAAGCAGGGGGGTTTTGAGAGGGCGCGCACCGTGCGAGAAGAAGCACGCGGCGGCGCTGGAGTTGACCAAGTCATCTTGTGATAGATGGCGAGTTCCGACCCGATGCAAGTCGCTTCTGCACGGCGAGGCACGCTTAGGAACTTGCCATGGCTCATCTTGACCGCCGGAGTTTGCCAATCTCTACAAGTTCTGCCCTCGCGGCCGAACGTTACCGCGAAGGCGTCGATCTCCTCCTCTCCGCTTGGCCAGGCACTGCGGAGGTTCTAGAGGCCGCAATCGCCGCTGACCCGGATTTTGCCTTGGCCCACGCGGCGCGCGCTCGGCTGCACGCGATTCGCGGTGAGGCGGCGAAGGCGCGGGAGATGATTGTAACGGCGGCAGAGCTTGCCGCCGGCCATTGCACTGAACGTGAGCGCAGCCATGTTGCGGTGCTGTCGCTAGCCATTCACGGCCAATCTGCCAAGGCGTTGGACCAAGTACGCGTGCACACGGACACCTGGCCACGCGACGCGCTGATCTTGTCGCTGCTCCTCGGACCCTTTGGGCTGCTTGCCCTCTCCGGCATGGCCGATCACGACCAGGCCCGCGTCGATCTTTGTGACCGCCACGCCCGGCACCTCGCTGCCGACGACTGGTGGTTTTTGACATATCGCGGCTGGTCCCACGTCGAAAACGGCAATATTGCATACGGTCAGGGTCTCGCTCAGCAGGCCTTCGACCTCCGACCGAATAACGCCAACGCGGTGCATGCACTGTCCCACGGCATGTATGAGAGTGGCGCGGGCGAGGATGCCGAGCGGCTGATCGATAATTGGCTGCCGGGCTACGACCGCACTGGAATCCTGCACGGCCACATCGCCTGGCATTCGGCCCTGGCTGCTCTTGACCGGGGCGACCCGGAGCGCGCGCTTGCCGTCTATGGCGATTTTATTCAGCCCACAGTGACTGCTGGAGTACCGATCAACGTGGTGAGCGACACCGCCTCCTTCCTATGGCGAGTCCAGGCTTATGGCCATGCAGTGCCAGAAGGGCTCTGGGAGGCCGCCGCCGCGTATTCCAGCAAATATTTCCAGACGCCAGGGTTTGCCTTCGCCGACGTGCATATGGCTTTGCTAGCGGCGGCGGTCGGCGACACGGCTGCGGTGGAGAGCCGCGCGGCGGCGTTGCTGGAATTGGGCGAGGCTGGCACGCTTGCCGCGGGTCCGGTTGTGCCCGCCGTGTGTCGTGCGGCGCTGGCCTTCGCCAAAGAGGACTATACGGCCTGCGCGCGCATCCTGGAGCCGGTCGCGGCGGAAGCGGTGCGCATCGGTGGCAGTGGCGCCCAACGTGAGATGATCCAGGACATGCTTCTCCTAGCCCTGTTGCGCTGTGGTGAAACCGGCAAAGCCCACGAACTTCTCGATCGCCGTCTCCACCGCCGCCCCTCCCCCCGCGACGCGCGTTGGAATGAGCTGCTCACGGGTGTTTGAGCGAAGGTTCGCGAAGGTCACAATTCATGCAGACCGTGAATTCGGCGCCGAATCGCTCCACTGTCCTTGCGAAGTGCGCCTTGCCGAACCCCGTAGCAGGCGTACAGGTCCATCTGCGCGATCAAGCTGCAAAAATTGCCTCGATGCGCGCGTCTCAACTCATCGCTATCTATCCCGCGCCGTTTCCATACGGTCTGCATGACTTCTGCGCGGATCGCGGATGTTGGATTGCAGACGCTGATTTCATCAATATAGCCATGAAAAGGCGCGCCGCAGAAATGCCTCGCCGTCCTTCCGGACTACTTCGCCGTGCGCGACCACGACATGCTCGGGATGCTTGTCAATCAAGGCGCGGATTTTAGGTCGTGCGCTTGCGTGATGACGAAAGCTGTGAAGTGGCCCCGCGAAGCGGGACCGATTTAGGGTCTGGTTAAGTTGGAAGACCGGTACGCTTACGAGAGACACCCTGCGCGCGACGGAGCAGTTTCGGGTTGGGCTACGCAGCGGCTGCGATGAGCGCTTCTGCGCGGCGCGCTTTCCAAGCCCAGGGCAGCAATTCGCCGACGCGGTGAGCCGGATGGTCGGGAAGCTTGGCGAGAATGTCAGTGAGCCAGGCGTGAGGATCGACTTCGTTGAGCTGACACGTCTCGGTCAGCGAGTAGATCGCGGCCGCATGTCGTTCCTCCCGTTCAGACAGCATTTGTGGAATGTAGCAGAGCCAAATAGCGATCGTTCCGATAGCGGCTAGGATCAGATCGGATGGCATCACGGCGTGCCGACCGATGCGCAGTTGGATCAATCGCGTTCTCTTGGTAGCGCACGAAATGCCTTGGCTTCTTCGTCTATTTGATTTGATGCTCCTGCACATTCAAGGCGGAGCTCGTTCGGGCGCGAGACTTTTGCCGAGGTCTGAAACTTATCGAATGGCGCTTCGCTCGCGGAGCTTGGAGGAGGTCTCGAAGCGCTTCCGCTCAAACAAGTTCAGCCATGTGGGTGACCGCGCCACGCCGGAGTGGGTTTGTCGTCATCCCACATTTCGCTGGTTGATCCTTTGCACTTACGGCAAGGCGCGCGGAGCGGATACCTCCAGCGGTCGTCTTCACTATGTCAGAAGCATCGATAGCTCAGACATTCGGTGGGTATTGTGTGTACGCGGCTCCCGGCCGCCTAAGCGCGATGGTTGGCGATATAAGGTTTGTCGTCATGTGCACTTTCGCTGGTTGATCGACATATTTTACGCGTTATGCGCTTGCGGCGAACTCCGCTCTCAACTCGACATTTGTGCGAACGACTTTGAGTTGGGGGTTGGGATCGGTCGCCGACCGATCCCAACCCCCTACATTTCAAACGCCTAGCTGAGTGGCGAAAAACAGTTAGTTTCGAGGACCCATTTCTTCAGGGCGGCGGCTTCATAGCGTATGCGGTCGACCGCGCCGATAAACTCTGGTCCTCGACCGCTTCGCTGCATTTTTACGTTTCGTCTCGTGCAGCGTTGCTCGCTGCGTAACAGGGCGCAGGTCGCCAGGGATCGACGATACGGCGGCGGAAGGGGCGGCTGCGCTTGGTTGTGGTCGATAGGGCAAACTAGCAAAAGTGCGACAACCTGTTCCAGCCGTTCGCCTTGGTCAGCGATGCTCTGATGACATCCGCTGGCGCAGACCCCGCTTAACCTGTTTCACATTCGCCCGAATGCGCTCGACTTGGGTCTTCCTGTTTGATCTTAAGGAATAGCCATCCGAGCGGACTGGGGGACTGTTTGGGGGACTGGCACGCGCGATGTCCGATAAATCGTTTCGATATCAATGGCTTATCGCGTAAGCTGGTCGGAGTGAGAGGATTCGAACCTCCGACCCCCTGCTCCCGAAGCAGGTGCGCTACCAGACTGCGCTACACTCCGACACGGCCGGCTTATATGTCAGTCCGCCGATGAGATGCAAGCGAGCGCACGCATTCGCCGCGGTTCAATCAAAGGCCGAGTTCGCTCAAGCCGGCGTGGTCGTCTGGGCGTCGTCCGAGCGGCCAATGGAATAGCCTTGCGCTTTCTGGGATCGGCAGGTCGTTAATGCTGGCGAAGCGCCGGCGCATCAGGCCCTCGGCCGTAAACTCCCAGTTCTCGTTGCCGTAGGACCGGAACCACGAGCCGCTGTCGTCCCGCCACTCATAGGCGAAACGCACAGCGATCCGATTGTCGCGAAACGCCCAAAGCTCCTTGATGAGCCGGTAGTCCAACTCGCGCGCCCATTTGCGCTCGAGGAATCGCTGCACTTCCTCGCGGCCGGTCGGAAATTCCGCGCGGTTTCGCCACACCGTATCTGGCGTGTAGACCTGAACGACGCGGGCGGGATCGCGGCTGTTCCACGCGTCTTCGGCCAGCCGCACCTTTTGCGCGGCGGTCTCCTCGGTGAAGGGCGGCAGCGGCGGTTTGGTCTCCATGACGGCCCTCTATAGCGACGCTAGAACCGTTTCATAAACCAAATGCGCGAATGCCCCAACGGGAAGTCGGCGAGGCGGCCGAATTCGCGAAAACCGAGCTTCTCGTAGAAGTTCGGCGCCTGGAAGCTGAAAGTGTCGAGATAGACGCCGCGACATCCCGCCTCGCGGGCGTCTGCCTCCGCGGCGAGCAACAGCCGTGAGCCCTCGCCGGTCCTTCGGTAGGGGCTCGCCACCCAGAGCCAATTGACGAACAGCCATTCGAGCGCGGTGATGTACCGGACGCCGGATTGAATGGCGCCCGCCGCGTCGCGCCCGACAATGAAGCGCGCCCGCCAGTCGGCGTTGGGCCAAAAAGTCGAATTGTATTCGTCGAGCCCGTCCGAGATGGCGCTGACCGTCTCGGCCGCCGGCTCCGTTTCGCGCGTCAGGTCGAGGCTTGACGCGGCCATCGCATCACTTCGGGAACGGGACCGGGCTATCCGAATCCTTTTGCAGATAGGCGAGGATGTCGGCGCGCTTATGTGGATCGGGTTCGCCCGGATAGGTCATTTTCGTGCCGGCCACATAGGCCGAGGGCTTGGTCAGAAAGGCGTAGAGATCGGCGTAGCTCCAGTCGCCGCCTTTGCCCTTCATCCCATCGGAATAGGCGAAGCCGCCCATCGAGCCCTTCGGGCGCCCGACCACACCGTAGAGCGGGGGGCCAACCTTCGCGGCGCCGCCCTTGTCGAAGTTGTGGCAGGATTGGCAGACCTTGGTGTCCGCCTCACCCTTGCTCGCGTCCGCCTTGGCCAGCAGCGCCGGCAACGGCTCCTCGTCCTTCGGCGCTTCCGTCTTGGCCGCAGTCGCCTCGCCGCTGGGCAGAGCAAAGCCGGGCTTTACCGCCTTCTCCGGCGCATAGATCGCGTTGCTGATGACGCCCAGCGCCATCGTGCCGAGCAGCACCGCCATGATCGCAATCGCGGTCTTGTTGGTATCGGTCGTGGTTAAGCTGCCGCTAGACACGTGATCGATTCTCCAACCTGAGGCCCGCGCTAGGATGCATCGGATCGCGCCCATTATCCGCTTTGACCGGGCATTGGCAACCGTATAAGCGCCTGCCCGAACGACAGTGACGTTCAGATTTTTGGCGTGTCCCGACCTATCGTCCTCATTCCCGCGCGTTTGACTTCCACGCGCCTGCCGCGAAAACCCCTCGCCGATATCCACGGCGCGCCGATGATAGTTCACGTCTGGCGACGGGCCGTCGAAGCCGACGTCGGCCCGGTGGTCGTCGCCGCCGATGATCAGTCGATCATCACGGCGGTCGAGGCCGTCGGCGGGTGCGCGGTTTTGACGCAAGCGGACCACGCCTCGGGATCGGATCGGATCGCCGAGGCGATCGCGCGGATCGACCCCGACAGGCGCCACGACGTCGTCGTCAATGTGCAAGGCGATCTGCCGACGATCGAGGCCGAGGCGGTGCGCGCCGCCGTCGGCCCGCTCGCCGACGCTGAAGTCGCGATCGCGACGCTAGCCACGCCGATCCGCCGCGACGAGGAGCGCGACGATCCCAATGTGGTCAAAGCGATCGGGACGCCAGTGGCGGAACGGCGGCTGCGCGCGCTCTATTTTACCCGCGCGCGCGCGCCCTGGGGGGAGGGCGAGCTATTGCATCATATCGGGCTTTACGCCTATCGCCGCGAAGCGCTCGAACGCTTCGTCGCGATGGCGCCATCGACGTTGGAGAAGCGCGAGCGATTGGAGCAATTGCGGGCGCTCGAGGCGGGAATGCGGATCGACATCGCCTTGGTTGATGTCGCGCCGCTCGGCGTCGACACACATGAAGATTTGATCCGCGCCCGCGAAATGCTGGCGCCGAGGGGAGCAGGATGAGCAAGGGCAGAATCGCCTACCAGGGCGAACCGGGCGCGAACTCGCACATCGCCTGCGTCGAGAATTTTCCCGATCACGAGCCAGTTCCCTGCGCGACCTTCGAAGACGCCTTCGCCGCGCTCGAGGATGGGCTTGCCGACCTCGGCATGATCCCGATCGAGAACTCGATCGCCGGCCGGGTCGCCGACATTCACAACCTCTTGCCCGCCTCGAACCTGCACATCATCGGCGAAACCTTTTTGCCGATCCGTTTCCAACTGCTGGCCTTGCCTGGGGTCGGAATTTCGGATCTGCGCACGGTTCACAGCCACGTCCATGCGCTCGGGCAATGCCGCAAGATCATCCGCGAACTGGGTCTGAGACCGGTGATTGCCGGCGACACGGCGGGGTCGGCGCGCGAGGTTGCGGAGGCGCGCGATCCGACGCGCGCTTCACTCGCCACGAGCTTGGCCGGCGAGATATACGGCCTCAAGACGTTGCGCGAAAACGTCGAGGACGAAGCGCACAACACGACGCGTTTCGTCGTGCTCTCAAAGACGCCGCAATGGGCGGCCTTCGGGCGCCGGGCCGGTCGGCACCACATTCGTTTTTCGCGTCCGCAACGTGCCGGCTGCGCTCTACAAGGCGCTCGGCGGCTTTGCGACCAATGGCGTCAACATGACGAAGCTCGAGAGCTACATGGTTGACGGCGAATTCACCGCCACGCAGTTCCTCGCCGATGTCGACGGCCACCCGCAAGATCCTTCGCTCGCGCGCGCGCTGGAGGAGCTTGGGTTCTTTTCGCGCGAGGTGCGCATTCTCGGCGTCTATCCCGCGCACCCGTTTCGCCAGCGCGAGGGGTAAGCGTAGCGCGACGTTTGGCCGTATTGCGGGTGAAGCAAGCCACATTCGGCCAGATCCTTTAGGCGTATTCGCTGGAGCTTCGTCGCTCATTGAACTGGACCGCATATTCGTTTGTTTGACGCGAACCGCCCGCCGCCCGCTCAATCCGTCTCCAACATACATCGCGCCTCGGAAAAGCGCGCCACGTCCTCGTCAACCATTTCGGCGACAAGATCCCCGATCCCCGTTTCGTGCCGCCAGCCGAGCCGAGCGCGCGCTTTGCTCGCATCGCCGACGAGCACATCGACCTCGGTTGGACGAAAGTAACGCGGGTCAATCGCGATCAACTCGCGGCCCGTTCGCCGATCGATGCCTTTCTCCTCGACCCCCACTCCGTCCCATGCGAGTTCAACGCCGACCCGCGCGAAGGCGCGCTCGGCAAAGTCGCGTACACTATGGGTGCGTCCGGTGGCGAGCACATAGTCCTCGGGCTCTGGTTGTTGCAACATCAGCCACATGCCTCTGACGAAATCACGCGCGTGACCCCAGTCGCGGCGGGCGTCCAGGTTGCCGAGAAAGAGTCGCTCCTGGCGCCCGAGTTTGATTGCTGCGGCCGCGCGTGTGATCTTGCGCGTCACGAACGTCTCGCCCCGCGTCGGGCTCTCGTGGTTGAACAGAATGCCGTTTGAGGCGTGCATTCCGTAGGCTTCCCGATAGTTGACGACGATCCAGTAGGCGTAGAGTTTCGCCGCCGCATACGGGCTGCGCGGGTAAAACGGCGTCGTCTCGCATTGCGGCGTCTCGCGAGCCAGACCATAAAGCTCCGAGGTTGAGGCTTGATAGAACCGCGTCTTGCTCGCAAGACCCAGCAATCGAATCGACTCAAGCAGCCGCAGCGTTCCCAGCGCGTCGACATTGGCGGTGTATTCCGGCGTATCGAAACTCACGCGGACGTGCGATTGCGCGCCGAGATTGTAGATCTCGTCCGGCTGTGTCTGCTGCACGATGCGCACAAGGTTGGTGGCGTCCGAGAGATCGCCATAGTGCAGGAAAAATCGCGGCGCTTCGGCGTGCACGTCCTCGTAGAGATGGTCGATGCGCGCTGAGTTGAATTGCGAAGCGCGCCGTTTCACGCCGTGGACGATGTAGCCGCGGTCGAGCAGAAACTCCGCGAGATAAGCGCCGTCTTGACCGGTGACGCCGGTGATGAGCGCCACCTTGCCTGACCTCGGCCTCGCGCCTGTTTCCTGCAATCGCATGCGCTGTTCGCTCTCTAAGGGAATAAGCTCGAAGTTGGAGCGATTATGTAGCCGACGCAAGGGAATTGCGAGACTTGTTTTAAAATTGCAAAAATTATCCTGCGAAGGTCGAGAAGATGCGTTGACTATACGGCGAACATTGTTTTAGACTTGCTTCGAGGGAAAGTCGATGGGTTGGGCGATACGGTCGACAGCGTCGCGGTCCGTTACAGCAGGGGCGCTGACCTGCGCCGCTCTCGGGCTCGCCAGTTGCGGCGCAACCGACTCCCTCGGGCCCGCCACTGCGGAAGAGCAGCAAGCCCTTATCGCCAGCGCCAAGGCGACATCGCCCGTCCTGCAGGCCGGGGAGAAACTCAAGGTCACTGTGTTCGGGGAAGATCGGCTGACCGGCGATTACCAGATTGATCCCGCGGGCAATCTTTCACTGCCGCTGGCGGGCACGGTGCGGGCGGCCGGGCTTGGAAAACGTGAACTCGAGCAGCGGCTCGCCGCGAAATTCCAGGGCGAATACCTGCGCGACCCCAAGGTTACCGTCGACGTCGAGGATTTCCGACCGTTCTATATCCTCGGCGAAATCGGCAAGCCCGGCGAATATTCCTACAAGGGCGGCCTCGACGTGATGAGCGCGATCGCTTTGGCGGGCGGCTCCACCTATCGCGCAAGCCGAGGCGCCGTTCTGATCAAGCACGCAGACGAAAGCCAGTTCCGCGAATACCCACTTTCGCCGGCAATTCCCGTCCTGCCTGGCGACCTCATCCGTTTGCCGGAGCGCTATTTCTAGGGCGGAAAAGCAACCTCGAAGGCAGGAGTTCGCGCCCAACTGTCGAGGCGCGACGCGCGGGCGCTAAGGATGGCCGCTTCCCGCGGCGGGGTTCGCCGACCCGGTCAAACGCTCATCCCCAGCATCTACATCGAGTTGCCGCAGCGGATCGCGATCATGAAAATTCAGATCGGGAATTTTTTGGAATATATATCGCAACTCACTGCATCTCTCTTTACGAAATGGAAAAGACTTGCTATCAAATTAGCGTAAAGTCAGAGTCGGAACAAAACAACGGCGCAAGCGGCGCCGAGCGGCGATATCAGACAGTGTCAGTCCCTTGCACGAACCGGTCCTGCATCCGGCTCGGATGCGCTTTCGCGGCGGCGCTGGCCGCAGCGCGCTCATCGGCTTCCGCCGGGCGAAGGTCATGAGGCGCTGCCGGAACATTGTCACCGGATTGGTTGGTGGAGGGGTCTTGTTCTCATCTGTGGTTCGCGCCGATGATCTGGGCTTGACGCCCGCGGCCGCGCTGGCGCTAGGCGGCCCAACCGGAACCGCTCCGGATACCGGCGCGCCGATCGGACCGTTTCTGGTCTATCCCCAACTGACGCTCGGCGGCGTCTACAACGACAACCTCTATCCCGCCGCGACCACCCGACAGGCGAGCTTCGGATATCGGCTTGCGCCGGCAATTACGGCTATTGACGACGACGGCTTGCGGAAGTCGTCGCTCTATTTCAACGCCGACGCCGAGTTTTATCCTGGCGCGGGATCCGAGGTCCCGGCTGCGAATAAAAGATCGGTTTCCGTGGCTGCGGGCGCCCAGCAAAGCTGGACGCCGACGCCCGATTTGTCGCTATCGGCGGATATCGGTTTCGCACGGCAAAACGCGCTGTTGCAACCGCCGGTGTTTCCCCAAACCCGCTTCGCCGCCGCGCCTGAAATCGTCAATTTGACGAACGGCGCGCAATTCTCGGATCTCGTCGAGGCGCAAGCTTCAATCGAGAAGACGCTGGGGCGAGGGTTCTTCGTTCGAGCGGGCGCAGGCGTTCAGAGCCTTGCTTACGAATCCGGCGGCGTATCCGGGCCGGCGCCGACAGGTGGGCAGGACTACTCCGCTTCGCTTCGCTTCGGCTACACGCTTGACGCCCACGATTGGCGGCTTCGTCGAAGGCGACTTCGATCGGCAATTGCGCAAGCCCGCAGCAGCGGACAGCGACATCTATCGCGGCGTGGCGGGGCTGAGCTCCGATCTTATCAGCCTGTTTCGCGGCGAGCTCTATGCCGGCTATCAACGCCAGTTGAGCCCGAGCGGCGCTTTCGCGCCCATCACCGCGCCGACCTATGGCGCCCGTATCTATTATTATCCGACGCCTTATCTCACACTGTCGGCGAGCCTGGATCAGACATTCAGTTTCGCAACGGGGCTGCCCGCTACGGCTGCGGCGGCGAGCCCCGACGTCGTCGAGGCGCGCCTCGAAGCAAACTACGCGATGGCCGCCTACTGGCGCGCCACCGCTTCGCTGGCCTGGGCGCAAACAACGTTGACGTCGGCGACGCGGACAACCGCGCGGATCGCGAACGCGCGTTTCGACTATAATTTCTGGCGCAACGTCGACGTCACGCTGGCTTATCAGTTCGCCGATCTCGCCGCGCAAGGCGGCGGGCTTCGCGGCTACAATCAAAATCTGACAACCCTCGGCCTGACTTACAAATACTGAAGGGTGTTATGCATGTATGCGCGATTGGGACTTGCGTTGGTCATGGGTTTGCCGTTGACCACAAGCGCGTGGGCGCAAGCCCGTCGCGACGCGCCCGTGCGCCATGCCCCGGCAAAAGCCTGCATCCAGCGACTGCATCACGACCAGGCCGACCTGCCGGCCGCGAGCCGGCAGGCGCGTGATCGATTGATAGCCAATCCCGCCCGGATCGATCTCGTCGCCGCCGCCGCCGCGGCGGCCGATGCACGGCAGCGCGCGGAGATCGAACTTGGCATCCTACGCGCCGCCGAATGGCTGCAATGTCTCGACCCGAGCGGCTATCAGGCGCTTGCGGCTTATATGCGCCTTCACGGCGACGACCCCGTCATCGTCGATCTCCAAAAAGCCCTGAACGCGACGGCGTCCGCAACGCCCCCCAGCGGCGCCGGCGCCGCGGCCGGATCGGCAAACGCCGGCGGCTTCAATGCGAGCCCCGGGGGCAGCCCGAGCTTCTCGGTTCTTTCCGATGTCGTCAGTCCGAGCCACTAGCGAGAGCGCGATGCCCCCCGCCAACATCGACGCGCCGCAAACCAAGTCCGCGCAAGCCGAAGCGGGCGTGCGATGGTACGTTGCGCAGACGATCGCCAAGCGCGAGCTGTTCGCGCTCGCGGAGCTCGAAGCGCAATCGTTCCACGTATTTTGCCCTTATGTGATGCGCACGGTGCGGCACGCGCGCAAGGCCAGGACCGTGAAGTCCGCGTTCTTTCCCGGCTATTTGTTTGTTGCGCTCGACCTCGCGCGTGACCGTTGGCGCTCCGCCAACGGAACGCTTGGCGTGAAGCGGTTGCTCGCCGGCGGCGACGGAGCGCCGCTTCCGGCGCCGAAGGGCGTCGTCGAGGCCATGCAGGGATATGTCGATGAAACCGGCGCCTGCCGCTTCGACCGCGATCTGCAGGCCGGGCAGGCGGTGCGTATCATCGCGGGTCCGCTCACCGATACGCTCGGCACGCTTGTGAGCCTCGATCCAAAAGGCCGCGTGCGTGTGTTGCTCGAAATCCTCGGCGGACGCTTCTTTACGACACTCGAACGATCGGCCCTCGAGGCTGCCTGATAACCAAACGCCGCGGGTTGCGGCGTTATCTTGTTTGTTTGGTGGGTGACGCGATTCACCCTCGGTGCGGTAGCGTGCGCACAGCGGCGCAATGATCAGAATAAGACGTGAGCGACATTCAACAGGAAATCCAACTTGACGTCGAAAGCGTGTCCCCTCCGCGGCGGCGCGACCCCGTGCGTGCGCCGATCGCGGCGCCGGACGCCGGGCGCGTTGCGCGGGCGAGACCGCTGGATCGCGCCTTCGCAACCGCCTTCGCCGCGGGCTTGGCGTGGGCGCCATTCTGGCTCGGCGGCGCCTGGCGGTTGCCCTGGGGCGTGAACGCACTGCTGTTCCCGGGCCTGGCGCTGTCGTTTGAAATTTCACGGCTCGCCGCCCGTCGCGCCACGCCTTTGCCGGTGCGCGAGATCGCCGCGCCGATCGCGCTGTTTCTGATCGCGCTGCTCTGGATCGCCGCACAGATGGTTCCCGCGGGGCTCGCGCCCTCCGTGGTTGCGCTCGGCGGCCGGACGCCGGCGACGATTAGCCTCGACCCCGGCGCCACGGCGATTGCGGCGGTGCGCCTGATCACCGACGCCTGCGCCTTCTGGTTGGCGGCCCAACTCGGCAGGGACGCTGATATTTGTCTCGCCTTGCTGCGCGCCGTGGCGGCGATCGTAACGCTTTACAGCGCCTATGGCCTGTTCCTCGCCGCCGCCTATGACAACGCCATCCCCGGCTTCGCGCTGGCCGACGGCGGCGGCGAAGTGCGATCGACGTTCATCAACCGCAATTCGTTCGCGGCCTTCGCCAGCCTCGGCCTGATGACGATTCTGGCGCTGGCGGCGCGCCGGATCTCTGTGGACTCCAGCGCGCCAGGCCTGGCGCGCAAGTTGGAGCATCTCGGCTCGCGAGGCTGTTGGATCGCCGCGGGTCTGGTCGTCATCGCGGCGCTGCTCGCCTCGGCGTCGCGCGGAGGAATCCTGTCTTGCGCCGTCGGCGCCGTCGCGATGTTTGGCCTCTATGTCGAACGCCGCCGACGGCGAGGCGAGGAGCGACGCGGCATTCTGTTCGCCGCCCTCGCGCTCGGGCTTGCGTTCGCCGTATTCGCCGGCCCGCTCGCCACACGGTTGGCTGATGTCGGGTTGTTCGACGGCAGGCGCCTCGCGGTCTATCGCATTGTCGGGAGCGCCATTCTCGAGCGCCCCTTCGTGGGCTTCGGCTATGGCGCCTTCGCCGAAACCTTCCCGCTTTTTCGCGATGCGACTCTATCGCCGGTCGGGGTCTGGGAGATGGCGCACAACGCCTATCTCGAACTGACGCTCGGTCTAGGTCTCATTGCCGCCGCCGCATTGTTGGCCGCGCTCGGCCTGCTCGCCCGCCGTTGTTTCCTCGGCGCGCTGAGGCGCAACCGCGACCCAGAGGCTCCACTAATTGCGACCTCCGCCTGCGCCTTGATCGGCGTGAATGCGCTTGTCGATTATAGCGTGCAGATCGAAGGCGTGACGCTGACCTTCATGGCGTTGTTGGGTCTCGGCGTCGCGCAGAGTTCGCGCCCGCGAGGCGCGCCATGCTGAAGCGTGTCGAAAACGTCAATGATTGGGAGCGCGTCGAGGCCGACGCCGAGGCGAGCGGCGTCGACCTCGGGGAAGCGCTGCGACGGCTGCGGCGTCGTTGGCGTTTCGTGCTGGGAGTCGCGGCTCTGTCGCTCGTCATTGGCGCGCTCTATCTGACGACCGAAACCCCGCTCTACGTCGCAAACGCGCAGTTGCTCCTCGAACCGTTGCGGGCGCGCGCGGCCGGCCTCGATCCGGCGCCAACCGAAGTCGCGATGGACGCCACGCAGATCGAAAGCCAGATCGCAATCCTGAAGTCGACGTCGCTGCTCGCGCGGGTCGTGCGAAAAGAAAAGCTGTTCGAAGATCCCGAATACGGCGCAAGCGCGCGGACAAGAGGCCTGGCGAGCTTGCTTGCGATCCTGTTCGGCGCGCGCGAGGACGCCGATCCAGAAGCGGGAGCGTCGTCCGCCGATCCGCCGAATCTGACCGCAACCGTGGAGCGGCTGCGCGGCGCGCTCGGCGTCCAGCGCTCCGGACAATCGCTTGTCCTGCTGGTCTCAATCGCCTCCCGTGAACCGCTCAAGGCGGCGCGGCTCGCAAATGCGGTTGCCGATGCGTTCGTGGTCGACAAGCTCGATGCCCGGTTCGAGACGGCCAAACGCGCTTCCGTCTGGCTTGCCGAGCGGCTGACCGAGCTAAAGCTGAAATTGCGCAACTCTGAGGAAGCGGTGGCGCGTTTTCGCGTGGAGAATAATCTCGTGGCGGTCGGTGGATCGCGCGGCGTAACGCTGACCGAGGAGCAGCTCGCGCAATTGAACGGCAAGTTGGTGGCGGCGCGAACCGACGCGGCGGAGCGAAAGGCGCGGCTCGACGTCCTGCAAAAATTCCTCGCCGGCGGCGGCGCGGCCGAGGACGCTTCGGACATCGCCAATGCTGGCGCGATCGCCGAACTCCGCCACCAGGAAAATGATCTCAGACGGCAAGAGGCGGACCTGCTCGCCCGCTACAACGATCGCCATCCCGCCGTCGTCGACCTGCGCGCGCAGATCAACGACATCAGGCGCAATATCACCGCCGAGGCCGCCCGTCTGACGATTGACGTCCGCCACGACTGGGAGCTGGCGCTCGCTAGGCAGAAGGCGATCGAGAAGACGCTCGGCGACGTCACCGGCCAGAACGACCTCGACGCCGCGAAGGGCATCGGCTTGCGCGAACTGGAGCGCAACGCCTCGGCCGACCGGGCGCTGTTCGAGGATTTCCTGCAGCGCTCGAAAATCACCGAGGAGCAATCGAGTTTTGAGGCGCGCGAGGCGCGGATCATTACGCCGGCGCGGGCGCCCGGCGCGCCGAGCTATCCCAATCGCGGCCGGGTGTTGTTGACCGCGCTGTTGATCGGCTTGGGGCTCGGCGCGGGCGGGGCCTATGGGCTCGAATATCTCGACGCTGGCTTCGCCGCCGCCCGCCAGGTCGAGGAGACGCTGCGCCTGCCGCTGATCGCCTCGATCTCCCATATGGAATCGCGTGAGCTGTCGGTTGACGGCGAGGCGCGCACGCTGCCTGACTACCTGGTGGCGCGCCCGCAGTCCGAGCTATCCGAGACGATCCGCAGCCTCCGCAGCGCCGTGCAGATGAGCGACGTCGACATGCCGCCGAAAGTCCTGCTCGCGACCTCGACCTTGCCGGCGGAGGGCAAATCCGCGCTCGCGCAAATGCTCGTAGCCTCCGCCGGACAATCCGGGTTGAAGGCGCTGTTGATCGACGCCGATCTGCGCCGTCGCGCCTCCTCGATCGCGCTGGGGCTCGATGATTGTCCAGGTCTCGTCGATTATCTGATCGGCGACGCCGAGCTTTCCGCCATCGTCGCCCATGATCAAAACCGCGGTCACTGGACGCTGCCTTGCGGCGCGGCGACCTTAAACGCTCCCGATCTACTGGCCTCCGCGCGGTTTCGCGCGATGATCGCGGCGCTTCGAGCCAAGTTTGATTTGATCGTGCTCGACACGCCGCCGATGGCGCCGACCGTCGATGCGTTGGTGGCCGCGCGTTGCGCCGACAAGATCATCTATGTCGTGCGCTTCGCGCAGACCCCGCGCGAGCTGGCGCGCGAGACCCTTGCGCGGCTGCCGGAGCCACGCAAGATCGTTGGCGTCGTTCTCAACCAGATCACGACACGTTCGGCCAACGGCGCCTATGCCGGGGTCTACGAAAGCGTATGACGCGAGTGGGCCTCGAGTTCGTAATGGCGGCTTTGATGATGGCCGCGCTCAGCCTCTGCGCGATGTTTGGCGGCGTCTCGCTGCTTCGATTGAGCGTGGCGGAAACCCGCGGAGCAGACGCGCTTCGCCCTCTGCTTGAAGACCGCATTGTCGGTCCGGCCGCCGGGGTTGATCTCAGCATCGCCGAGTTCTACGGCGACGCCGGCGGTGCGAGCGCGCGACCTCGAACTTTTGCTTGCGCGCGCGCCCGCGAACGCCGGCGCTTGGCTCGACCTTGCCATTGCGCGCCGCGCGGCGGGCGATGATCTTTCCAGGGTCATCGAGGCGCTGCGCAACTCCGCGCTCACCGGTCCGCAGGAGGGGCGCCTGATGGCCGGGCGCGTCGCCTTCGCGCTGCCGTTTTGGAGCGCGCTGCCGGAGGATCTGAAAGCGCGGTTGACCAGCGACCTTGCTGGGGTTGGACCTTATTTGGAGCCAAGCGAGCGCGACTTGATTGAATCGCTCGTTGAGCTGCAGACGCCGGCCGATATCGAACGAATATGCGGGGAGTTGTCGCGGCGCGAGGGCGCGGATACGGCGGCGTTCGGATGTTAGGCGATGCTGATGCAAACAACCGTCATTGCGAGCGAAGCGAAGCCATCCAGCGCTGCTGGGGCAGGGCACCTCGGCATCAGAGCAGCCTCGCAGCCGCCGCCGGCTCGTGGCGCCGCGCAACGTCAACTTCGCGGAGGGGCTAGATGGCTTCGCTTCGCTCGCAATGACGGGAGGGTGGGGCCTCGCGCCTCGCGTTGTCGCGTCGGCCAAAAAGCCATGTGCGGCATTAACGGCCTGTTCGCCTACCACTACGCCGCCAACCCGATCGACCCGCGCGAACTCGTCCGCACGCGCGACCAGATGGCGGCGCGCGGGCCGGACGGCGAAGGGAGCTGGATTGCCGCCGACGGCCGCGCCGGCTTCGGCCATCGCCGCCTCTCGATCATCGATCTGAGCAAAGCCGCCTCGCAGCCGATGGCGAGCGACGACGGCAAAATCGTCGTTGCCTTCAACGGCGAGATCTACAATTACCGCAAGCTGAGGCACGAATTGCTGGCCAAGGGCCATACGTTCCGCAGCCACTCCGACACCGAGGTCCTGCTGCATCTCTACGCCTGCAAAGGCGCCGCCATGGTCAAGGACCTGCGCGGCATGTTCGCCTTCGCGATCTGGGACGAGAACCGCCGCACGATGTTCCTCGCGCGCGACCCCTACGGCATAAAACCGCTCTATTATGCGGACGATGGCTGGACCTTCCGCTTCGCGAGCCAAGTGCAGGCGCTGCTTGCGGGCGGCGGTGTGTCGCGCGACGCCGATCCCGCCGGCCGGGTCGGCTTTGCCTTGTTCGGCAGTGTCCCCGAGCCGTTCACGATGCGCCGGGAAATCCGCGGCGCTTCCTGCGGGCTGCACGCTCACTGTCGATCGCGTCGGCGCGCACGAACCAAAGCGCTATCATTCGATCGCGCAGGTCTATTGCGACGCGGAAGCCGCGGCGGCGGAGGCGGAGGGCGGCGAGCGCGCCAGCGCGCGGGCCGCAGAAGAGTTCCGCGAGGCGTTGCTCGACAGCGTGCGCCACCATCTGGTGGCCGACGTGCCCGTGGGGGCTTTTCTGTCCTCGGGCGTGGATTCCTCCGCGCTTGTTGGGCTGATGCGCGACGCCGGCCAGCAGGACATCCAGACCGTCACGCTGTCCTTCGCCGAATTCAGCGGGCGTCTCGAGGACGAGGGCCCGCTCGCCGCGGAGGTGGCCAAGCGCTATGGCGCCAAGCCACACGGTGCGCGTCGTCGGCGAAAGCGAATTCGCCAGCCGATCTCCCGCGCATTTTCGAGGCGATGGACCAGCCCTCGATCGACGGCGTAAACACCTGGTTCGTCGCCAAGGCGGCGCGCGAGCTCGGGCTCAAAGTGGCGATCTCGGGAGTTGGCGGCGACGAACTGTTCGGCGGCTATTCCTCGTTCCGCGACATGCCGCGCTGGGTGGCCGGTTCGAAATTCCCGGACGCGCGCCTTTCCTCGGGCGGCTGGCGCGCGGATGGCGGGCGCGCCGATCGCGGCGGCCGCCGGCGCCAGCCCGAAGGCGGCCGGGATGCTGGAATATGGCGGCAGCTTCGCCGGCGCCTATCTGCTTAAGCGCGGGCTGTTCATGCCCTGGGAGCTCCCGGGGCGCTGCCGCGCGATATCGTCGTCGAGGGCCTGCGCCGGCTGGCGCCGCTCGATCTCGTTGGCCGGGAGATCAGCCCGGCGCCTAAAGGCGGCGCCGCGCGGGTGCCGCGCTTGGAGGCTCGCCTTTACATGCGAAGCCAGCTGCTTCGCGACACGGATTGGGCGAGCATGGCGCATGGGATCGAAGTGCGCGCGCCGCTCGTTGATTCCGTTGCTGCTGGCGGAGATCGCTGGGACGCTGGCCGCGGCGCCGGACTGCGTCGACAATCGGCGCTTCTCGAACGCGCCTTCCCGACCGCTGCCGGAGGCGGTGCGGCTCAGGCCGAAGACCGGTTTCGCGACGCCGCTCGCGGCCTGGCAGAACCGCACGCTGACGCCGCCGCGCCGCCGTTCGCCGCCCTCGGAGCCGTGGGCGCGCGCCTGGGCGCGATCGCGTGCTCCACTACAACGAGCCGACGTGGCGCGCGGCCTGAACATCCTCGCGCTCGTCACCGACGCCTTCGGCGGGTACGGCGGCATTGCGCAATACAACCGCGATCTGTTCGCAGCGTTGGAGGCCAGCGAGCATGTCGCCTCGGTGCAGGTGTTGCCGAGGGCAGGGCGCGCGGGTTCGCCGTCGCCCAAAATCGCGCCGCACGCGCCGCGGCGCTCGCGATCAAGCTATTCCGCGCACGCGCTGGCGCTTCGCGGCCGGCGCGCGGTTCGATCTGGTGTTCTGCGGCCACCTCTTCCATGCGCCGCTCGCCGCGATGATCTGTCGGCTCACCGGCGCGAAGCTTTGGCTGCAGGCGCATGGTGTCGAGGTCTGGGCGCGACCCGGCCGCCTGATCCGCGCCGCGGTCGCCCGCGCCGATCTCATCACCGCCGTCAGCCGCTACACCCGCCGTCGGTTGCTCGGCTGGGCGAATATCGAACCTTCCCGCGCCCGCGTGCTGGCGAATTGCGTTCGGCCGATGTTTTCGCCGGGGCCCCGAGACCAGCTTCTGTTGCAACGATACGGGCTCGGCTCGGCCAAGCTCATCCTTACGGTGTCGCGGCTCGAGAACGCCGACGCGTACAAAGGCCATTACCGTGTCCTCGAAGCGCTGCCCGCGATCCTGCGAGAGGCGCCAGATGCGCTGTTCGCCATCGTCGGCGATGGCGGCGGCCGTGCGGCGCTGGAGGCGAAGGCGCGGGCGCTCGGGCTTCAACGCGCCGTCCGCTTCCTTGGCCGGATCGAGGATGCGGAGCTGCTCGCGCTCTACCGGTCATCCGACCTCTTCTTGATGCCGAGCACAAAAGAGGGATTTGGCATCGTCTTCGTAGAAGCCGCCGCCTGCGGCCTGCCGGTCATCGCCGGCCGGGGCGATGGCAGCGTCGACGCGCTGGTCGACGGGGCGCTCGGCGTGCTCGTCGATCCAAACTCCAGCGCCGAGATCGCCGCAGCTGTACTGACGGTGCTGCGTGCGCCGAAACCACCCGAGCCCGACGCGGTGGCGCGCTTCGGCTTCAACAACTTCTCCGCTCATGTCGACGCGCTTCTCCGAACTGTCGCGCCCTGACGCCGGGCGAGCGGCCGGCAGAGACCCGCCGGTCGTCGTCCTCACCGCGGGCGGGTCCGGTCGGACCTACGGGCGCGAGCTTTGGCGCTATCGCGAACTCGCATGGATCCTCGCATGGCGCGACCTTTCCGTTCGTTACAAACAAACAGCGATCGGCGTCGCCTGGGCGCTGGTTCGGCCGCTGGCGACGACGCTGATCCTGACTTTCGTATTCGCGCATGTCGCGGGTCTGCCGAGCGCTGCGCCTTATCCGCTCAACGCCCTCGCTGGTGTCTGGCCCTGGTTCCTATTTGCGAGCTTGCTTGCCGACGCGTCGGCGAGCCTCGTCAACAACGCCGGGCTGGTGACGAAAGTCTATTTTCCCCGCCTCTTGCTGCCCGTCGCCGCTGCGGGAGTCGCGCTCGCGGATTTCCTCATTCAAGGCGGCATCGTTGCGTTGGTGATGGTCTGGTATCGCTGGCTTCCCGGAGAGCGGGCGCTTCTACTGCCGGTGTTCGCGCTGTGGGTCGCCGCGGCGGCGCTCGGGCCCGGCCTGGCGCTGGCCGCGCTCAACGCGCGCTATCGTGATGTGCGCTTTCTCGTGCCGTTCCTGGTGCAGTTCGGCCTCTATGTCTCCCCGGTCGGATTTGCGAGCGAAGCCGTGCCGGCGCACTGGCGTTTCTGGTTTGCCTGGAACCCGCTGGCGGGCGCCATCGACGGTTTTCGTTGGTGCCTGATCGGCGGGGCGAGCCCGTTCCCGCGGGCCGCGCCTGGCTTGGTGTTGACCATGCTGTTGCTCGGCGCGGGGCTCGCCTATTTCCGCGCCGCCGAGCGCGCGTTAGCGGATATCATCTGATGGCGGACTTCGCTCTGCGCGCCGAGAACCTCGGTAAGGCCTATCATATTGCCTCCCGACCCGCGGCTCGGTCGCTGCGCGACGTCGCCAGCGGATGGGGGCGTCGCCCGCGCCATGGCGGGGCGCAGCTGTTCTGGGCGCTGCAGGACGTCAGCTTCGATCTGCGACCCGGGCAATCGCTTGGCGTCGTCGGCCGCAACGGCGCGGGCAAATCGACGTTGCTGAAGGTGTTGTCGCGCATCACCGAGCCGAGCGCGGGCCGCGCCATGGTGCGGGGCCGAGTGGCGAGTTTGCTCGAAGTCGGCGCTGGCTTTCATCCCGAACTGACCGGCCGCGAGAACATCTTTCTCAACGCAGCGGTGCTTGGCATGACCCGCGCGGAAACGGCGAGCCGTTTCGACGCGATCGTCGCCTTCGCCGAGGTCGAGCGGTTTCTGGAGACGCCGGTCAAACACTTCTCCAGCGGCATGTATGTGCGGCTCGCCTTCGCGGTCGCCGCGCATCTGGAGCCCGACGTGCTGATCGTCGACGAAGCGCTCGCCGTCGGCGACGCCGCGTTCCAGGCAAAATGCCTTGGACGCATGAATGCGCTGGCGAAGACGCAAGGGCGAACAGTCGTGTTCGTCAGCCACGACACCAAGGCGGTGCTCGATCTCTGCGGCGAGGCGATCTGGTTGGAGCGCGGGCGCGTGGCGATGCGCGGCGCCCCGCGTGACGTGATCGCGAGCTACCTCGGTGACGGCGTGAGCCGAGGCGTATGGCGCGGCGATGCCGCCGCGGACGGGGCGTTCCGCTATCTCGGTGTCTCCGTCGCCGGGCCGAACGGCGAGCCGCCGCAATATGACGAGCCTGTGTGTGTCGACCTCGAATACGAAATATCCGAGACTTTGGCGCCTAACCGCTTGTCGATCCTGATCGCCAAGGCTGATGGCGCGGTCGTGTTGTGCAGCTCGGACACCGACCAGACGTCTGCGCCCAAACGCGCTTTCCCAGCCGGGCGCTTCACCACGCGCATCGCCTTACCGGAATGTTGGCTGGCCCCAGGCGATTACACGCTCACCGTGTCGGAGCCGGCCGTCGATGGGTCCAACACGATCCATTCCGACATCCTCGCCTTCGGCATCGGGATGCGCGGCAGTCCGACGGCGCGCGACAACCGCGCGGGGATTATCGCGCCGACGTTGCCGTGGCGAACCTTGCCGGCGGCGCCATGAAAAAGCTGCTGAAAGCCGCTGCGTGGCGGCTGATCGATCCCGCGCTCGCGCGGCTCGCTTCGCGCATGGCGCACCTCGGCGTACTCGCGCCGAAAACCGATCGGGCTTCGCTCGAACGCATGCTGATCCTGCCGCCCTCAACCGAAATCGCCGCCGAAGCCGAACTCGCCAATCGCGCGAGGCGGGAGCATTTCATCGTCGGCGAGTTTGGTTGGATACGCGGCGAATTAAGCGTGACGCATCCGCGCGGCCGATTGGAGATCGGCCATCACGTCGTCATCGGGCGTCACACACGGATCTGGGCGAGCTTGGACATCCGCATCGGAAATTCAGTGAAGATCTCCCATGCGGTCGACATCCACGATAGCGACAGCCACCCGCTTGATGCGCGCTTGCGCTGGCAGGACGCCGAAGCTTTCTGTGAGCGTCGCGAGGCGCCAGACGTCTTCCGCATCGCGGCGGCGCCGGTGCGCATCGAAGACGGCGCCTGGATTGGCTTCAAGGCTTCGATCCTGAAAGGCGTAACCGTCGGCCGCGGCGCAATCGTTGCCGCCGGCGCGGTCGTGACCAGGGACGTCGAGCCCTACACGGTGGTCGCCGGCAATCCGGCGCGCTGCATCAAGCGGCTGGAATCGAAATGCGTCGAGTCGCCCCGGTTGGCGCGACTGGCGGCTGAGCTCCGCGATTGATCCGCGGTCGGATCAGAACGCTCGCGACCGATCTTCAACGTACATTCGATGGGGAAGCAGTGCATGTCTGAGGCTGGGGTGGGTCTGGTTTCGGTCGACGACGCGGGATTGTGGCGCGGCGGACGTTATTATCTGCACCATCTTGTGCGGTCGGTCAGCGCGCTCGAGCCATCGCATCGGCTGCCGCTCTACGACGTCGCCTGGGGCGCGCAGCCGAAAGACGACGCTTTCGCCGAAGTGCGCCCCCTGCTGTCAGGCTCGCGGCTGATCGCGCCGCCGCGAAAGATCGGCGACCGTCTGCGGCGCCGGGTGAAGCGTGCAATAGCGCGCAGTTCGGACGCGCGCGATCTCTTTGCCCAAGCCGGCGTCGGGGCGCTGTTTCCGATCGCCCCTTGCGAAAATCCAGGGGTACCGCTCGTCTTCTGGCTGAGCGACTTTCAATATCGGCGCTTGCCGGAGCTGTTCACAGAGGAGCTGCGGGGCTGGTTCCAACACCAATTCGACACCAATGTCGCGCGCGCGCGGCTCGTCGTGCTGAGCAGCCGCGACGCCTTCGAGGATTTCTGCGAGTTCTATCCGGCTCATCGCGCCAAGGCGCGAATCCTAAGATTTTGCAGCACGCCTGATCCCGACTGGTTCGCGCTCGATCCGACGACAGTGTCCAAGGCGCGCGGCCTGGAGGGCCCTTATCTGATCGCCTGCAATCAATTCGCGCGTCACAAGAACTACGAGACGATCTTCGAGGCGATGCGGCGGCTGCGCGACGCGGGCGAGAACGTCGCGATTGGTCTGCACGGGCAGCGCCTACGGCTTCCACGGGCCCGGCTATTTCGAATCTCTGCAACGCTATCTGGTCGAACATCGGCTCGAAGCGCCGTCCGATGGCTCGGCCTCTTGCCCCGCGCCGAACAGATCGCGTTGATACGCGGCGCCCGGGCAGTTTTGCAACCCTCCCGGTTCGAGGGTTGGTCGACAATCGTGGAAGACGCCAAGACGCTGGGCAAGACCGTGCTCGCCAGTGACATCGCGGTGCATCGCGAGCAGCTTCGCGAATGTGAAGGCCGATTGATCGCGACGACAAACGTCGAGGCCTGGGCGGCAGCCATTCGCGGCGTTGTTGCAAGCTCGGAAGCGACGGCGAAAACTCCCGCAGAAATCCGGGTAGCGTCCAAGGCGCGCGCACGCGCGACGGGCCGTGCCTTCGTCGAGATCATGCGGGAGACGTCGGCCGGCGAAGCCTGAGCGCCATGACTGAAGTCGCGAAAATGGGACGCCAGTTTACGCGTTATCTCATCACAGGCGGAGCGGGTTTTATTGGCCGGCGCGTCGTCGACAACCTTTTGCTCAACCGCCAAGTTGCCGTCATGGTCGTCGACGACCTCTCGGTCGGCTTGCCGATGCCGGCGCCCCGCGCGGGACTTCACACCCTCAGGGCCGACATTCGCGATCCGGAAAAAATGACCATAGCTTTCGCGGCTTTCTCCCCTGAGGTCGTCATCCATCTCGCCGCGATCCACCATATTCCCACCTGCGAGCTGCGGCGCTCCTATTCGCTCGACGTCAATATTGTCGGCGCCGAGACGATCCTCGAGGCGGCGGCGCGCATAAAGGTCGAAAGGTTCGTGCTCGCATCTTCTGGCGCGGTCTATGATTGGGAGGCCGGCCCGCTCGACGAGGCCAAAACGCCGCTCCGTCCAACCGACAACTATTCGTTCGCCAAGCACGCCAACGAGATGCAAACACGGCTTTGGACCGAGCGCACCGGCGCTCAAGCCGTCATAGCGCGAATATTCAATACGATCGGCCAGAACGATCCCAACGCGCATCTCATCCCCGAGATTGTAACCCAAATCCCCTCGGGCGCCCGTCGTGTCGAAATTGCGCTCGGCAACCTGTCGCCGCGCCGGGACTATATCCACGTCGAGGACACCGCCCGCGCCATCGCTATGCTCGCGTCGACGCCTCTCGGCAAAGGTGTCGAAACATTCAATGTCGCCACCGGCGAGGACGTTTCAGTTGGGGAACTCGTCGAAATGCTGGCAAGCGTCACGGGGGTCGATATCGCGGTTCGCGAAGATCCCGCGCGCAAGCGTCGTGTAGATCGCCCGTCACAAATCGGCAGTGTCCGGAAGATCAAACAATGGCTCGCGTTCGAGCCGCGTCGCAATCTGCGCGAGGCGCTGGTTGACATCGTTGGTCAACGAGAATGGCGACAGCAGCTGGCGCGATGAATACTGTCGGCGCCTTTCTCGTTGCGACGCCCTAGGGAGCGGCCGATTCCGATGTTTCGACCCGTGAACGCGCGCGTCTGGCAATGACAGAGCGCAGCCTTCTGCTGTTCGCCCCAAGCGCCTATCCGCTTGGCGGCGTCGCGACTTGGATCTCCTATTTGCTGCCGGGCTTGCGCACGCGCGGCTGGCGTTCGACTTTGGCGCTCACGCAGGGACAATGGCACGACGCGAGCGCCTATCTCGCCAAGCATCCTTATTCGCCGGTCGTTCGCGTATCCTGCGGCGCGGGGACGCAGGCGAGCCGCATGCGCGAGTCCGCGCAGGCGATTGCGCGCGCCGCGCCGGATCTCGTCGCCGTCGTCAATCTGCCTGACGTGATTGTAGCGGCTGCGCGGCTGCGCCGCCGCGGTCTGTTCAAGGGCAAGATCGTAGCGGTCGAGCACGGCTTCGCGCGCCAGACTTTTGTCGACCTCCGCGCGTTGCGCGACGACGTCGACGCGGTCGTCGGCACAAACAAACTTACCTTGCAGCTGGCGAGCCGCTTCGCTTCCATGGCGCCTTCGCGGACGTTCTATGCCCCGTGTGGCGCAAGCTGGCCGACTGAATCGCGACGAAAGGCGAGAGCCGCCGAGACACTGACGCTGCTCTATGCGGGACGGCTCGATCAGGAACAGAAGCGGGTCGATGATCTGCCTGTGCTGATCGCCGAACTTGTTCGGCAGGGCGTCGCCTTCAGGCTGCTGATTGCTGGCGGAGGGCCGCAGGAACGAGAAGTTGCGACAGAGCTTGCTCGGCGCCGCGAACGTGGAGTTTCTGGGCGTGCTCGACGAAGCGAGGCTTTGCGAAACGATCCTGCCGCAAGCCGACGCGCTACTGATTCTCTCGGATTGGGAGACGGGGCCGATCGTCGCCTGGGAGGCGATGGCGGCCGGCGTCCCTGTCGTTTGCAGCCGATACATCGGATCGGGCGCCGAGCGGGCGCTGGTCGATGGCGAGAATTGTTTGATGTTTCCCGTCGGCGACATGTGCGCCGCCGCGGCCGCGGTGGGTCGGCTTCGCGATCCCGAAATCGCCGCAAGACTATCGCTGGCCGGACCGGCGCTCGTTGGGCGCCGCTACTCCCGGGAAATCTCGATTGCCGGTTGGGACGAGGCGTTCACCTCCATTCTCGCGCTTCCGCCGCTCGCGCCCTCGCGGCAGAGTCCTGCGATCAGGTTTTCCGGACGCCTTGACCACTGGATCGGGCCCACGCTCGCTGATGATGTGCGAACGGCTCTGGGGCGTCGTTACAAACATACGGAGCCCGGCGGCGAGTGGCCGCATTGGCTCGGACAATCCGATGTGGACGCGAAACTTTACGCGGGCCTCATCGCCGCCTGCGAGGCGGGGCTTTGACGATCCGCGCGGGCGTGTTCGTCACGGTTGCGATCTGCACCTACAACCGGTGCGAAAGCCTGGCTGAAACTCTCGACACGCTTGTCGCCCAGCAGCGCGCGGACGCCGCCGACTGGCAGGTATTGATCGTCGACAATAACTGCTCCGATGCGACGTTGCGGGTCATCAGCGGCTTCGCGGGCCGGATCGGCGTGCGCGTCGTTCGCGAAACTCGCCAGGGCCTCTCGCACGCCCGAAATCGCGCGCTGCGCGAGGCGCGCGGCGAATGGGTCGTATTCATCGACGACGACGTCAAGCTCGCCTCCCTCTGGCTCGCGTCTTGGATCGCCGCCCTGCGGGGGGCGCCAGAGGCGGCTTACGCGGGCGCGCGAATTTTGCCGGATTGGGGCGGCGCGCCGCCTGCCTGGTTTCACGGCGAAAAGCTCGCTTTGATTGACGGCGCCCTGGGCTGGTTCGATCTCGGCGAAGGTGTTCGGCCGTTTCGCGACGACGACCCGACGCCGTTTGGCGGCAATATGGCGATCCGCCGGCAAATGGCGCTCAGCTTGAATGGCTTTCGCGCGGACCTCGGAATGAAAGGCGAAGAGCTGGGACGCGGAGAGGAGACCGACCTTTTTCTCCGTGCGCGACGCAAAGGGGCAGGGGGCCTCTATGTCGGGAACGGCGCTGTGTCGACACCGCATCGAACGCGAACGTCTTACCCCGCGGGCGTTGTTTCGCTACGGCGTCGCCAGCGGCCTCGCCCATCGCGCGATTGTCGATCCCAAAGCCTCAGGCAGTTGGAGAGCGAGCGGGGCCTATTTCGCGAGGGGGGCGGTGCAGCTTCTCAAAGGCCGAGGCGACCGCTTCCGCCAATGCATGCGTCAACGCGGGGATCGAGGCGGGCTTGGCGGCGCATGTGCTTCATGATCCGCGTTAACGAAACAACAATTCGCGGCCCCGCCTGATGTGCGCGATTGCCGGCGCAATAGGTGGGTCGGAGGACGGCCGCGCGGCGCTCGGGCGAATGCTCGACGCGATGCGTCATCGAGGTCCCGACGACAGCGGCCGGTTCTTCGATGGCGATGCGCGCCTCGCGCTCGGCCATAACCGGCTCGCCATCCTCGATCTGACAACCGCCGGCCGGCAACCCATGACGAGCGACGTCAACGGCGATGTGCTGAGCTTCAATGGCGAAATCTACAATCACCGCGAGCTTCGCGATGAGCTGGAAGGGCTCCGCTGGCGGTTCCGCTCGCGCTGCGACACGGAAGTGTTGTTGCATGCGTTCGGCGAATGGGGTCTCGGCGCGCTCGATCGGATCGAGGGCATGTTCGCCTTGGCGCTCTGGCGTCCGCGCGAGCAGGCGCTCTACCTCGCGCGCGATCCACAAGGGATCAAACCGCTCTACTGGCGCGTCGAAAATGAAACCGCGTTTTTCTCTTCGGAGATCGGCGGCCTGGTCGCTGGCGCCAAATCCGCCTCGAGTCTCGATCGGCTTGCGCTCGGCCAATTCCTCGAATTTGGCTACACGTTCGAGGACGAGCGCACATGTTTGGAGGGCGTCCGCAAGCTGCCGCCCGGACACTATCTGCGACTGACGGCGCAAGCGCCCGACGCGCGCCCGACGCGGTACTGGCGTCCTGATCTGACGCCGCGCCCGGAGTCGGAAACGCAACTCGCCGTCGAGGAGCTTGCACGAGACGCTCCGTCTTGTTGTGAGTCAGCATCTCGTGGCGGACGCGCCGGTTGGAATGCTGCTTTCTGGCGGCATCGATTCCAGCCTTCTGGCCGCGTTGGCGGCGCGAGAAACTCGCGTGCGCACGCTGACGATGGGATTCTCGCAATCCCGCCTCGACGAACGCCCGCAGGCCAGGCGGGTCGCGGACGCGCTGAACTGCGAGCACGAGGAACTGACGATTTCGCCCGAGGACATTTCGCGCGCCGTCGGCGAATCCGCGAGACATTTCGACGACCTGTTCGCGGACTGGGGCCTGGTCTCGACGCGTCTGGCCTACGCGAAGGCGCGCGAACGTGGGCTGAAGGTCGTCATCGTCGGCGAGGGCGCCGACGAGTTGTTCGGCGGCTATGACATATTCCGTCGCACACATCCCGCAATGCCCCATCGACTCTGGCTCTGGCGGCTCTATCGCGCCTATTCGGGCCGCCGGCACGGCTCGCAATTCGCCGTCTTCAAACAGGCGATGGAGCGAGGACTTGGCGAGGTTGGCGGGGATCGTTTCGCGGCGATCCGCCTGTTCGAGACGCGCCACCAACTGCCGAACAACTATGTGCAGAAGGTCGACAAGGCCTCGATGTCGGTATCGGTCGAGGCGCGCACGCCGTATCTCGATCGTCGCGTCGCGGCGCTTGCATATCGAATGCCGCGCTCGATGCTGCTCAACCAAGATACAGACAAGCTCGCTTTGCGCCGTGTCGCCGAGCGCTTCGGTCTATTGCCGCACGATGTCGTCTGGCGCCCGAAACGTGGCGGCGCCATCGGGCGCGGCGTGGATGGACGAGGCGCCGGGCTTCCGGGCCTTCGCCCGCGAACGCTTGCTCGATGGGCGCTGGACGCGCGAGCTCGGCCTCGCGCCCGCCATGCGCGCCTATTTCCTCGAGGGCCGCGCCGGATATCCCTTCCCGCACGCGATCAGCATCTTTCGCAACCTCGCTTGGCGTTTGCTGATCCTGGAGATGTGGGCGGATGCGCGGGGGGTTGCGCCTCATGCCGCCTGATGGGCTCGTGTCGACGATCATACCCGTGCACAACAGGCCGCATTTGTTGCGCGAGGCGGTAGAGAGCGTGTTGGCGCAGACCTATCGACCGATCGAGATCGTCATCGTCGATGACGGGTCAACCGATGAAACGTCGGCGGTTGCGGCGGATTTCGCAGACAAATACTCGGCCATCGTGCGCGTCGTGCGCATCCCGAACGGCGGACCCGGTGTGGCGCGCGAGGCTGGGCGGCGGCTCGCTCGGGGCGAATTCCTGCAGTATCTGGATAGCGACGATCTGCTCGCTGCAACCAAGTTCGCGATCCAGGTTACGGCGCTGCGCGCGTCTCCTGAGTGCGGCGCGGCCTATGGACGCACGCGCGCCTACACGATTGGGCGATTGTCGCATCAAGCCGACTGGAAACGGACGAGTGAGCGGATCGAGACGATGTTTCCTTCGTTTCTCGCCGGGCGTTGGTGGGAGACGTCGACGCCGCTTTACCGACGCGCCATCTGCGATCGCGCGGGACCGTGGACGTCTCTGCGCTCGGAGGAGGATTGGGAATACGATTGTCGCGTCGCCAGCCTTGGCGTGCGCCTGGCGTTCTGCGACGCGCATGTCTCCGACTATCGCGCTCACGACGGCGAGATGCTGCGCCTGCCGGCCGATCGCCGAGCCGCGCTGCGAGACCGAGCGACCGCGCACGCCGCGATATTTGCTCACGCCCGCGCCTACGGGATCGATGACGCGACGCCGGAGATGCAAGCCTTCGCGCGCAGCCTCTTTCTGCTGGCGCGCCAGTGCGGCGCCGCGGGGCTGACGCGCGAGTCGCGCGCCTTGTTTGATCTTTCCCGCGAAGCGTCGGGCCAGCGCGCCGGCGGCTGGGATTTTCTCGCCTATCGCACGCTCGCCGGCGGCGTCGGCTGGCGCATGGCCGGCGCACTCGCCTGCCGGCTCGACGGATTGCGGACATGAATGAATTTCCGGAAGTCTCGGTGGTGATGGGCGTCTACGACGGCGCGGCGCACTTGCCGGAGACGATGGACAGCGTGCTCGCGCAGCGCGGCGTCAATTTTGAATTTGTCGTCGTCGACGACGGCTCGTCGGATGCGACGCCGGACATTCTCGAATTCTATGCTTCGCGTGACGCGAGGGTGCGCGTGCGGCGGCAGGGGCGCCTTGGCCTGACGCGGGCGCTGATCGCTGGCTGCGCAGCAGCCCGTGCGCCGGTCATCGCCCGACAGGATTGCGGTGACGTCTCGTTGCCCGGCCGTCTCGCGCGCCAACTCGATCGACTGCGCTCCGCTCCCGGAACGAGCCTGGTCAGCGCCGGCGCCGAGTTCGTCGGCCCGCGCGGCGAGTGGCTCTACGCCGTGCAAGACACGGATGCGACGCTCGGGGCGGGTCTCGCGCGAACGAGCCCTGCTACGACGCGTGGTCCTTCGCATCATGGCGCGACGATGTTTTCTCGGGCGGCTTACGAAGCTGTCGGCGGCTATCGCGCAGCTTTCGCCGTCGCGCAGGACCTTGATCTCTGGATGCGTCTTTGGGAGCGCGGTGGCGTGCTTGCCGTTCCTGAAATCCTCTATCGCGCGCGCCTGCATCCGCGCAGCCTCAGCGCGACGCGACGCCCGGAGCAAGTCGCCTACGCGCGGGTCATCATCGAAGGCGCCAGCGCGCGACGAAACGGCCGCGCGGACGATTCAGTCGCGGCCGCAGAGCGGCTGACCTCATCCCGCCGCCGGGAGAAATCTGAGACGACCACGGCTTCGTTCTCGTATTTTCTTGCGCGCGTGCTCGAGGCCAACGAGCCCGAGGTCGCTAAGACATATCTCGGCGAGGCATTGCGCGAGGATCCGTTGTTGGCCCGCGCATGGTTCGCGCTCGCCCGTCTCTCCGCGCGCGCTTGGCGTGGGCGCTGGTTGCGGCAAGTGGCGCCTTGAACTCCTGTGTTTGAAGATCTCCTACGATCTCCTTCCTGAACGACCCTTCAAATGACCGAACGGCTACCCTTATCCCTCATGCCTTTAGCCGCGACCTCCCTCTCAATTGTCATACCAACCTACCGTCGAGAGCGCGTCCTGATAGAAACGATCGAACATCTCCTGAAGCTCGAGCCACAAGGCGTCGAAATTCTGGTCGTCGATCAATCCGAGTCACACGAACCCGCCGTGGACCGCGCTTTGAGCGAACTTGTCCGGGAGGGCCGTATCCGGATCGCCCATCTGCCAACCCCGTGCATTCCCGCAGCTATGAATTTTGGTTTGCGCTTAGCGCGAGGAACGATTGCGTTGTTCGTGGATGACGATATTCGCCCGGCCCCCGACCTCATTCACGCTCATCTCGCCGCTGCAGCAACGACGGGCGCGGGGCTCATTGCGGGACGCGTGATACAACCGTGGGACAACGAGGCTGAATTTGCGGTAGCCGAGCCAAAGCCGGACTTCGCCGAGCAATTCTTCGGCGGCAATTTCTCGGTCGATCGAAAGTTCGCTCTCGACTTGGGTGGTTTCGACGAAAATTTCGCCCGCGCTGCCTATCGGTTCGAGGTCGAGTTCGCTCACAGGTGGCGACGATCGGGACGGCGCATTTTCTACGAGCCGCGCGCGTGCGTGCATCACCTCAAATGTTTGTCTGGAGGCACGCGCGCCTTCAGCGATCATCTGCGCACGGCCCGGCCCGACCACGCCGTCGGCGAGTATTATTGCCTGTTGCGGACCTGGCGCGGTTGGCCGAGTTTGCGCGCGATGGTTGCGCGGCCGTTCAAGGCGATTGCAACGCGCCATCACCTGCGCTCGCCGTGGTGGATTCCGGTGACGCTAGTCGGCGAGGTCAGAGCGGCGGCATGGGCGATCGCCCTCGCGTTGCGCGGCCCGAAATTGGCGCCGCCTTGCTGATTGTTGCGTGTCTCGTCCTCGGCGCGACGTCCGTGCTCGCGCTGAAGGCTTGGCGTCAGGGCCTCTACGCCTTCGTCGGCATGGCGTTCGCGCAAGACCTGATGCGCAAGCTGACCGACGGCCAGCCGCCAGTCTACATCCTTTTCGCCGGCGTTGTGTTCGCAGCCGCGGCCGCGGGCGCCTGGGCCTCGGGCGCGCGCGTGGCGCTGTCGTTAGTCCCCGGCTGGCGACGGCTTTCGGTCCCGGTCTCGATCTTCCTGCTGATTGCAGGGCTTCAGGGACTGAATGGATTTCTGCGCATCGGCTCGCCGATCCCCTGTCTGTTGAGCTTAGCCTTCTACACGGCGCCGCTTATCTTGCTCGGCGTCAGCTCCGGTTTTGCCGCGGCGCTTGGGCCGGCGAGATTGACGCGATTGCTGGGCGTTTACGTCGTGCTTGGCGCGATCGGCGCCTCGACCATCGCGTTGCAGGCGGCGGGCGTTGATTGGGCCGTGTTCGGCGAGGTTGGTCCAGGCATCCGGCTCTATGACGCGAGCGGCCTGGTCACGTCCAACTGCGGCTTGTTCCGCGCCGCCGAGATCGCCGGTTGGCATGCCGCGACTGTGGCGTCGCTCGGGGTCGTGCTGTTGACCCGCCGCGGCTTCGATCCCTCGCGCGTCGCCATGGCGCTGGTATTCGCCTGCGCGCTTGCGACCCTCGCTGTTCTCACAGGCCGGCGAAAGGCTCTATTGATGATCCTGATATTCGGCGGTTTGTACTTCGCGCTGGTGTCGATCTTCGTGCGGCGCGCGCTGCGCTTCGGGCTCGTCCTCGGCGCCGTCGCCGCCGTCGCCGTGCTCGCGTCGGCCGCGCTCCAGCAGCCCGACGATGCGTCGGTCAGCGACTATCGCCCCTACATCGACCGCGCTGGCACGGTTTTCTCTGACGTCTCCGGCCGCTTTTACAATACCGGCTGGGCGCCCTTGCAGACTGTCTACAACGAGTACGGTCCGCTCGGCGGCGGACTTGGGCTCGCCACTCAAGGCGCGCAATATGCGGGTCTCGCTGACGAGGCGGACGTCACGGCGGGCGCGGGTGAGGGCGGCATCGGCAAGCTCGCCATCGAGCTTGGCTTCCCCGGCCTCGCCGCGGTGGTTCTGCTCTCTGCGGCCTTGGCGCGCCGCGTCCTGCACATTCTCGCCGAGGTCGGCGCGCGGCGTCCGAGCGCCGGCCGTCTGCTTTGCGGCCTGACGGCGCTGCTGGCGGCAAATGTCGCTAATTTCTCGGTGGCGGCGCAGACCTATGGCGACGTGTTCATCGTGACATTTCTCGGCCTCATCCTTGGCGCGATCCTCGCCGCGCCGGGTTACGGCCGGGTCTCGCTGCCGGCGCCCTCTGCGATCCGCTACGCGCCCGCATGATCGCCATTCTCGCCACTCACCCCATTCAATATCAAACGCCGATCTGGCGAGGCTAGCGGCGCGCGCGCGCGCTCCCGTGAAGGTCTACTACTTGAGCCGCCAGGGCCTCGCCTGTCGGCGCGATCCCGGCTTCGGCCGAGATATTGCCTGGGATATCGATCTGCTCGACGGCTACCCGCATGAGTTCGCGCGCGTGCGCGAAGCGCGTCGGCAGGACTCGTTCTTTTGGCTTTCGCTTGCCGAGAATCTTCCGCGGCGCATGAAAGCGGAAGGTGCGCGCGTTTTGTGGCTTCAGGGTTGGCAGACGCTTGCGTATTGGCAGGCCGCCGCGCTCGCGCGCGCCGCGGGGCTGCCGGTGTGGATGCGGGGGGAGACCAACGCCCAAAGCGCGGGACGCGGGCGGGTCAGGCGCCTGGCGCTCACCGCGCTATTCTCCCGCGTCGACCGATTCCTCTGCATCGGCTCGGCCAATCGCGACTACTATCTCTCGCGCGGCGTCACCGCCGAACGTCTCGCTGCAGCTCCCTATTGCGTCGACAACGAGGTTTGGGCGCGACGGGCCGACGCGCTTCGCCCCGCGCGCGATCGGCTGCGTGCGGCGTTCGGCGTGCCGCCTCACGCATTCTGCGTGGCCTTCGTCGGCAAGTTGCTTGCCCGCAAGCGACCGTTCGATCTGGTCGCCGCCGCGCGCGCGCTCAACGCATGCGGCGAGGGGCGGCCGCTGCACCTGCTCTTTGTCGGCGACGGCGAACTGAGGGCACAGCTGCAAGCGGAATGTCCGGAGGCGAGTTTCGTTGGCTTCCTCAACCAAAGCCAGATCGCTCAAGCCTATGTCGCCGCCGATTGTCTGGCGCTGCCGAGCGAAGCTTCCGAGACCTGGGGCCTGGTCGTCAACGAAGCGATGGCGTCGGGCCTGCCCGCCGTCGTCAGCGACGCCTGCGGCTGCGCCGCCGATCTCATCCGGCCGTACTGGCCCCAACTGACCTATCGCTGCGGCGACGCGCTGGCGCTCGCCAACGCGCTCGCCGCCGCCCGCGCGTCACCGCCGGCGGCCTCCGACCTTCGCGCGGCCGTGGCTCGCCACGACCCGCTACTGACCGTCGAGACAGCGGAGCGCTGTTACGCTGAACTTTTGCGCGGCCCGGTCGCGAAACCAGCGTACGCCGCTCTACCAGAACCTCATGCGCCCGATCCTCGCCGAGCCTGAGCCGAGCGGCGTCTCGGCTGCATCGCGCCGGCTGCGCCTGCTTCACGTGACGCCGACCTACTATCCGGCCGTGCGCTACGGTGGGCCGATCGTCACCGTGCATGGCCTCTGCAAGGCGCTGGCGGCGCGCGGCCATGAGGTCCACGTGTTTACGACCAACGTCGATGGCGGCGGCGTTTCCGATGTCGCCCTCGATGCGGCTGCCGAGCTGGACGGGGTCACGGTGCGCTACTTCGCCGCCGGCCTCGGCCGCCGGCTTTTTCGCTCGCCGTCGATGGCGCGCGCGCTGTCGCAAGAGCTCGGCGGATTTGACGCCGCGCATCTGCATTCCGTGTTTCTCTGGCCGACAACCAAGTCGGCGCACATCGCGCGAGACCGCGGGACGCCTTACGTGCTCTCGCCGCGCGGGATGCTGGTCAACGAGCTTATCGATACCAGGAACCGCATTGCGAAGCGGGCCTGGATCGCCGCGTTCGAGAAACACAACATAGCCGGCGCGGCGAGCGTACATGTCACCGCCGACATTGAGGGCGAGCATTTGCTCGCGCTGCGGCTAAGTCCGCGCCGCATCGACGTGGTCCCCAACGGTGTCGACGCGCCCGCGTTCTTAGAGCATGCGACCCGCGGCAGGCGCCCGCGACGCGTGCTCTATCTAGGCCGCCTGAGCTGGAAGAAGCGGCTTGATTGTTTGATCCAGGCGATGATTTACGCACCCGGGGCGGAGCTGGTGATCGCCGGTTTCGACGACGAAGGTTTGCGGCCGCGTTTGGAAGCGCTTGCGCAAGCGCTCGGGCTCGCCGGCCGCGTGCGCTGCCTTGGCCCTGTCATTGGCGCGGAGAAATGGCGATTGCTTGGCGATTGCGACGTGTTCGCGCTGCCTTCGCGGCAAGAGAATTTCGGCGTCGCCGCATTGGAGGCGCTGGCCTGCGGCCGACCTGTCGTCGCCGCGCCGGGCGTCGGTCTCGCCGACGCGATTGTCGCCGCCGGGGCGGGGCTTTGCGTCGAAAGCGAACCGCAGGCGCTTGGAGCTGCGCTAGCGGGTTTGCTTGATGACGAACCCCTGTGCGTCCGCATGGGCGCCGCGGGCCGCGAGCTCGCACGCACGAAATATTCGTGGAAGTCGGTCGCGGCGCAGATGGAGCAAGTTTATCTGCGGGCGATTGCAGACAATGAGGGTTGAAGCATCATGGCGCCCTTTATTGTGAGCGCAGCGAAGCAATCTAGCGTGGTGAGATTGTCTGCCATTTGGATCGGGCGCCTGCAGCGGCCTGGTTTGCTTCGCCGCTTCACTCCTCGCAATGACGTCTCCCTCGAAGCGCCGGGTGCGCAGATGCCCAGCACAGCCGCGCATGATCCGAACACCGCCTCCATCACACCGGTGATTCTAACCCACAACGAAGCCGACAATCTTTCGCGGACACTCAAGGGCGTAACGTGGGCGCGCGACATCGTCGTCGTCGACAGTTTTAGCGACGACGAGACCCTCGCCATCGCCGCGCGTTTCGCGAACGTCCGCGTCTTCCAACGACGGTTCGACAGCCATGCCAACCAATGGAACTTCGCGATCGAACAGACAAACATATCCTCCGATTGGATTCTCGCCCTCGACGCCGACTACATCGCCCCGCCCAGCATGAAAGCCGAGCTGGCGCGCGCGTCTCGCAACGCGCGGTGCGTCGGATTCCAAGCGGAATTTCGCTATTGTGTGTTCGGCCAACCGTTGCGCGCCTCCCTCTATCCCGCGCATGTCGTGCTGTTTCGTCGCGGACGTGGCCGCTACGCCCAATTTGGCCACACGCAGCGTCTCGTCCTCGACGGCGACATCGGGCGCCTTGCAGTGAAACTCGACCACGACGACCGTAAGCCGCTCGGGCGTTGGATCGAGGCGCAGGCGAAATATGCGCGGCTCGAGGCGGAGTTTATCGCAAGCCGTCGAAGCGAGTTGCGCCCGATCGATCGGCTGCGCAAGACCGGTTGGCTCGCGCCGATTATTGTCCTGCTGCATGTGTTGTTGATAAAACGCTGTCTGTTCGAGGGATGGCGCGGCTGGTTCTACGCGTTGCAGCGCACGCTGTTCGAAATTCTGTTTTGCCTAGCTTGGTTGGAGCGCGAGCAGATACGCGCGCCACCCGAAGACGCGTCAATCGACCCGCTCGATTTCGCGCTTTCGTCGCTTGAAAGATCGCCGCCTCGATGATCGTTCTCGGCCTCAACGCGTTTCACGCCGACTCGGCCGCCTGCCTCGTGCGCGATGGCGAACTCGTCGCGGCAGTCGAGGAGGAGCGTTTCCTGCGCATCAAGCATTGGGCGGGCTATCCCGAGCGCGCCATCGCTTATTGTCTTGCTGAAGCCGGGGTGATGATCGAGGATGTCGACGTCGTCGCGATCAATTCGGACAATCGCGCGGCGTTGTGGCCGCGATTGGCCTATCTCGCCGCCAACCGGCCGGAATTGTCGGCGATCCGCGCTCGTTTGAGCGCGCGGGCTGAGCGCGCGTCGATACCCGAACTGTTGTCCCGACAATTTCCCCGAGCGCGATGTCTGCCGCGGGTGGAGCGCGTCGAGCATCATCTTGCCCATCTCTATTCGGCATTTGCAGTCTCGCCGTTCGAGGAGGCGGTAGCGGTCTCGATCGATGGATTCGGCGATTTCGCGAGCGCGGCCTGGGGCGTCGGGCGCGGCGACGAAGTGCATGTCGAGGGGCGCGTGCTGTTTCCGCATTCCCTGGGAATTTTCTACCAGGCGCTGACGCAGTATCTCGGTTTTCCCGCTTACGGCGACGAATACAAGGTGATGGGGCTTGCGCCCTACGGCGAGCCGCGATGGCTCGACAAGCTCAGGCAGGTCGCGCGCATCGACGCCGATGGCCGCTTCGCGCTCAATCCGAGTTATTTCCGCCATCCCAGGGAAGCCATTGAGTTTGCCTGGAGCACAGGGAGCCCTGAGTACGGAGACCTGTTCACCCCTGCGCTGGAGCTTTTGCTCGGACCGCGCCGGCGCGAGGACGAGCCCATCGACGAGAGGTTTCGCGATATCGCCGCCTCAGCGCAGGCGCTTTATGAGGAGGCGTTTTTCGCCTTGCTGAATCGGTTGCACCGCCGGCATCGCCTGCCGCGCCTCGCGCTCGCCGGGGGTTGCGCGATGAACTCGGTCGCGAACGGCAAGATCCGGCGCCAGACTCCGTTCGCTGAAGTCTACGTCCCCCCTGCGCCGGGCGACGCGGGCGGAGCCATCGGCGCCGCGCTGGCGGCCTGGCGGCGCGGAGGCGGTGGGCGGCGCTTCACCATGGATCACGCCTTCTGGGGCCCAGGATTCGATGACGCTGCGCTGGCCGGCGCGCTATCGCGTCTGGACGGCGGGCGAAATGTCCGCACGCGCGCGTCGAGCGAAGCCGAGCTCTGCCGGATGGTCGCCGCGGCGATCGCCGAGGGCCAAGTGGTCGGCTGGTTGCAGGGCCGTATGGAATGGGGTCCGCGCGCGCTCGGCGCCCGTTCTGATCCTCTGCGATCCCCGCCGCGCCGACATGAAGGCCATCCTCAACGCCGCGATCAAGAAACGCGAATCGTTCCGCCCGTTCGCGCCCTCCGTGCTCGCCGAGGAGGCGTCGAAGTGGTTCGAAGCCGACGGCGACAGCCCTTTCATGAGCCGGGTCGCGCAGGTCCGGTCGTCGCGGCGCGCGCGGGTTCCCGCGATCACGCACGTCGACGGCAGCGCGCGGCCGCAAACCGTAGACGCTTCCGTGCAACCGCGCTTTCACGCCCTGATTTCAGCGTTCCGCGATCTGACGGGGATCCCGATGCTGCTCAACACGTCATTCAACGAGAACGAACCGATCGTTTGCACGCCGGAGGAGGCTGTTGATTGCTTCGCGCGGACCAACATGGATCTGCTCGTGCTCGGCGATTTTGTGGTCCGGCGCGAGGCGGCGGAGGCGGGAATGCGGCGCAGTGTTTTGTGAGGCGCCGCCCCAGGAGGGCGCTTTCCCGCGGGCGCGCCCTTAGCCCAGTTCGCCTTCGAACACCGTCTCCGCCAGCGGACGGCGCGCATTGGGCTTCTCGCCGGCTTGCAATCGCTCCGGCAGCGACGCCGGATCGCCGCGTTTTCCGATCGCCACCACGGCTTCGAGCCGATACGCCTCGGGCGCCTTGATCACGCGCCGCGCCGCCTCGTGATCGAACCCACCCATGCCGTGCGCGACCCAGCCAAGTTCGTGCGCTTGAAAGGCGAGGCTCGCCCAGGCGGCGCCGGTGTCGAACGACGCCGTCCAGGACGTCGTCGGCTCTGTCTTTCCCGGCGGGACGGACGTCGCCTTTGAAAGCACAACGATCAGCGCCGAAGCCGCATGCGCCCAGGATTGGTTGTACGGAATCAGGAAGCCCAGAAACGAATCCCAAGCCGGCGTCCCGCGGCGCGCATAGACGAACCGCCAAGGCTGCGAATTGGACGAGGACGGCGCCCAGCGCGCGGCCTCGAAGATTGTCAGCAGCGTTTCGACCGGGATCGCCTCGCCCGTGAAGGCGCGTGACGACCAGCGCTCGAGGAACATCGGGGAAACAGGATGCTCCGCCCGGCGGCCATGGTATTCGACAATCGAATCGGACATGCAAAATCCCTCTCTGCTTACCAGTCTGGCCGTTCGTCGAGAGCCTATCAACCGTGGATCATCTTGTCTCGCAGCGCAGCCTCAACGCATCGGCTTCGCGCGATAGGCCGCGCCCGGATGCGGCGCGGAAAGGTAGGCGCCGGCGCCAAACAGCTTTTCGCGCAAGGGTCCCGTTTTGTATGCTACGGGGTATCGTCCGCGGCGTTGCAACTCCGGCACGATCCGATCGACGACGTCCTCCATTGTCTCCGGCCGCACGGCGAAGGCGAGGTTGAAGCCGTCGACGTCCGTCGCCTCGATCCACGCTTCAAGCTGGTCGGCGACTTCACCCGGACCGCCGACGAACACCGGCCCGATGCCGCCGATCGCGACATGTTCGGCTGCATCGCGCACCGTCCAACGGCGCGTCGGATCGGCGCGCGTAATGTTCTCCAGCGCGGAGCGGCCCGCGTCGTTGTCGACGTGCTCGATGATCTGATCGTGATCGAGCTTGGAGAAGTCGACGCCCGTCCAGCCTGACAGCAGTGTGAGCGCGCCCTCGACATCGGCATAGCCGCGATAGTCGTGATATTTGGTCAGCGCCGCTTCGCTGTCGGCGTCGGTGATGATTGTGGCGAGTGAAAACACTTTGATGCTGTCGGGCGTCCGCCCCGCCGCGACCGCCGCGGCGCGCAAGCCGGCCACTCGGGGTTTCAGCACCGCCGCGCTCGGCCCGGACACAAATACGCATTCAGCGTGCCGACCGGCGAAGGCCCGACCCGCCGGCGAAGTGCCCGCCTGATACAACACGGGCGTTCTTTGCGGCGACGGTTCGCAGAGATGGATCGCCTCGAGCTTGCCTGATGGACCTTCGTGATGAACGACGCGAACGCGCTCAGGATCGGCGAAGACGCCGCGTTCGCGGTCCGCCACGACGGCGTCATCGTCCCAACTCGCCTCCCAGAGCTTGTAGAGCAGCGATAGATAGTCCTCCGCAAGATCGTAGCGATCGTCGTGCGCCGTCTGCCGGGGACGCCCCGCGGCGCGGGCGGCGCTGTCGAGGTAGCCAGTTACGATGTTCCAACCGATGCGCCCCTCGGTCAGATGATCTAGCGTCGACATCCGGCGCGCGAAGCCATAGGGCGGCTCGTAACTCAGATTGACGGTGACGCCGAAGCCGAGGTTCTCCGTCACCGCCGCCATGGCTGGCACCAGCAGCAGCGGATCGTTGACGGGGACTTGTGCAGCGCTTCGCAGCGCCGCGCGCGGATCGCCGCCATAGACGTCGTATACGCCCAGCACATCGGCGAGAAAGACGCCGTCGAACAAGCCGCGCTCCAATGTTCGCGCGAGGTCAAGCCACGCCGGCAGCCGCCGATAGTCGCGCGAGCGGTCGCGCGGATGCCGCCAGAGGCCAGGTGACTGGTGCACGACGCAGTTCATCTCGAAGGCGTTGAAGCGGATTTGGCGTCGAGCATCGGACAAGGGTCGGCTCCTCTCGCGGCGCTTTGCTGACAGCCGCGCCGTAGGTGCGCGCTGCTGTCACAGCGACGGTGGCGATGGCCAGTGATCCTGTCAACGCAACCGTAGGCGCAGCGGGCGAGGCATCCCGAGCTGCGCGCTCCCGGCGCACATGCGCCAAGATAGGGCGTTTGATCGTCGCTATCTGTGTCATGGCCGGACTTGTTCCGGCCACCCACGCCGTGACGAGGCTCGTCGGCTTCAGAACTCGAACTCTCCTGTTTTCAGCAGGCGCGGCTTTATCGGCGGCAACCGCGCAATCGATCGCGGAGTAAGCGGTCGATCCGCGGAGCGTCGGCGTCCAGGCCGACGACAGGCTGCACCAAAAAGGTCGGCGTGGACGCCGACCCTCCGCGATGGCATCATGCGCTGGAAAGCGGCTCGGCGACTGACTCAAGCGAGCGCCCCTCCGCCGCGACGGCGAATCGAAACGCCACCACCGCCGCCCCAATCATCAGCGCCGCCGCAAACACGTAGCCCGCAAATACGCTTTCGCGAGAGCCGCTTTCAATCAGCTTGGCGAAAACGTAGGGCGCCGCGACGCCGCCGATGGCTGTGCCTAGCGCGTAGAAGATCGCGATCGCCATGGCGCGGATTTCAATCGGGAACGTCTCGCTCACCGTGAGATAGGCGGCGCTGGCTGCGGGCGAGGCGACGAAAAACACCATCATCCAGCCGAGGGTCTGGGTAAGCGCCGTGAGCAACCCATGCTCGAATAGCGCGCCGCAGCCGACAAGCAGAATGCCCGATAACGCATAGGTGATGCCGATCATCTTGCGACGGCCGACCGTGTCGAACAATCGCCCGAGCACGACGGGACCGAGGAAGTTGCCGAGCGCGAACGGGAAGATGTACCAACCCACGTCTTCGGATTTGACCGCATAGAACTTCGTCAGCACCAAAGCGTAGGTAAAAAAGATCGCGTTATAGAAAAACGCTTGCGCCGCCATAAGCGTGAGACCGACCGCGGTGCGGCCGCGATGTCGTCTGAGGAGCGTGTCGAACACTTCCGAGAGGGGCGTGTGATCACGGGCGCGCAACCGCAAGCGGGCGTCCGCTGCGACGGGCGCAAGTTCGCCGGCGTCCGCGCGCGCGTTAGCCTCGATTTCCTCCATGATAGACTCGGCTTCGTCCGAACGCCCGTGCGTGACTAGCCAGCGCGGGCTTTCAGGGATCCACATCCGCATGAAGAAAACGATCAAGCCGAGAGCCGCGCCGACTCCAAACGCTAGCCGCCATCCGACCTCCGGATTGATCAGCGCCGGGTTGAGCAGCACAATAGCGACCAGGCCGCCCAAAGCGGCGCCGACCCAAAAACTTCCGTTGATCACCAGATCCGTGAAGCCTCGGTAGCGGGCGGGCACCAGCTCCTGGATCGTCGAATTGATGGCCGCATATTCGCCGCCGATGCCCGCTCCCGTCATGAACCGAAACAGGAAAAAGCTGCCCGCGCTCCAGGAAAGTCCGGTGAGCGCCGTCGCTGTCAGATAAACGGCTATGGTGATGAAGAACAGGCGCCGGCGGCCCCAACGGTCGGTCAACCAACCGAAGCCGAGGGCGCCGATCACGGCGCCGATGAGGTAGGCGCTACCGGCCAGCCCCGCTTGTGCATCCGAAAAATGCAGCGTCGGGCTGGCCTTAAGGGCGCCGGAGACCGATCCCGCGAGCGTGACTTCCAGTCCGTCCAGGATCCAGGTGATGCCCAGCGCCGCAATGACCAGCACATGGAAGCGATGCCACGGTAGCCGCTCCAGGCGCGCGGGGATGTCGGTCTCGATCACGGGACCGGTCTGCGGCGTTTGAGACGCCGCCTCGCACGGGGCGTTAATTTCGGCTATCCTCCGCAAGATGGGCCATTAAGCGATTTGGGAACAATTTGTTCCCTGCTGGGCGGAACTCTCGTCGGAAGGCTGCTCGATGAATATCTTCCGCGCGCTCGACGTCGCGCGAAACATGAAGATGACGACCTTGGGCTTCGCCGGCGGCGACGGAGGATGTGATCATGTGATCGCGCCTCCAGCGGAAACCGGGCTCATCCAACATTTGCGTATCACCGCTGCCCACGTCGTCTCCTCGGTCGTGGAACGCACGATGTGTCCGAGGCTCGCCTGAATGACGCCGGAGGCCTTGACGCGCTTGAAAGCAGCGCGGGTCGCGGTGATCGGCGACATCATGATCGACGAATATTTGACAGGTCAGGTCAACCGTATCTCGCCCGAGGCGCCTGTTCCCGTGGTGCGTGGCGTCGAGCTTCGCGCACGCCCGGGAGGGGCGGCCAATACCGCGGCCAATGCCGCGCATCTTGGCGCATCGGTGACGCTCGTCGGATTGGTCGGGCCCAACGGCATTGATGAGATTGAAGGATTGTTGAGGCCGTTCGGCCGGGTGCGCAGTGATTTGTCCGTGAGCGACGCAACCCGCCGCACGATCCGCAAGACGCGGGTAATTTCAAATCGTCAGCAGATCGTTCGGTTGGACCACGAGGATTTGCACGCCCTGTCGCCTGAGGTCGAGGCGCAGCTTTGCCATAACATCGTGAAGGCTATTCACGCCGCGGACGTCGTCGTCCTCTCCGACTATGGCAAGGGCACGCTGTCTGATAAAACGCTGAGAACGGCGATCGACATAGCGAAATCCGCCGGTAAGAGGGTCATCGTCGACCCGAAGCGGACCGACTTCTCGGCCTATCTCGGCGCCGACCTGCTGACCCCCAACCGTGCGGAGCTTGCGCGCGCCACCGGCCTACCGGTCGAAACGAACGCGGAGGCCGAGGCCGCGGCGCTCAAAGCGCAGGCCGCGTTCGGCGGCGCGGTGTTGCTGACGCGCTCCGAACAGGGCATGACCTACTACCATCCCGGCCGGCCGCCGCTGCATGCGCCGACGATCGCGCGCGAGGTGTTCGATGTTTCGGGCGCCGGCGACACCGTCGTCGCGACCTTGGCGACCGCCCTCGCCGCCGGGTTTGAGATTTCCGATGCGATCGCGCTTGCCAATCACGCGGCGGGAGTCGTCGTCGGCAAAGCCGGCACGGCGGCGATCAGTTTTCAGGAGCTCGTCAACGCGTTCGAACTCACAGCACGATGCAGTTGATGGCGAGGCTGCTTTGGTTGGGCGCGAAGAAGCCGCAAAGCTGCGCGATCTCTGGGCCCGAGAGGGGTTGACTGTAGGATTGGCGAATGGATGTTTCGACATCTTGCATCCCGGCCACGTCTCACTGATTCGGCAGGCGCGAAAAGCCTGCGACCGGCTGATCGTCGCGCTCAACTCAGACGCCTCGGTCAAACGACTGAAGGGTCCGTCTCGACCCATTCAGCCGGAGGTCGCGCGAGCCGAAGTCCTCGGCGCCATCAAAGGCGTCGCGCTGGTTGTTATCTTCGAAGAGGATACGCCGATGGCGCTGATTGAAGCTTTGCGCCCGGATCTTCTCGTCAAAGGCGCCGATTACAGCATCGACGAGGTAGTGGGGGCCGAGTTCGTGAAGGCGCGCGGCGGAAAAGTGCTGCTGGTTGACCTCGTAGCGGATCAATCGACGACCAGACTGCTGAAGGCGGTGCGCTAGGCTTCGATTGCTCAATCCGAACTGCGAGGCGGCGATGAAAGAGTTTATCACGAATGCACAAGTTCCGAGGTAGCGGGCTGAGTCCATGACGTCTTTCGATCCTTCAGCCGAGCACGCCGCCATCCGCGAGGGTGTGGCGGAGCTGTGCGCACGGTATCCCGGCGCCTATTGGCGCGACCTTGACCGGCGGCGCGCCTACCCGGAGGAGTTCGTCGGCGCCTTATCTGAGGCAGGTTATCTTGCCGCGATGATCCCCGAGGAATTCGGCGGATCGGGACTGAATCTCTCTGCCGCTGCGGCGATCCTCGAGGAGATCCACAAACAAGGTTGCAACGCCGCGGCCTGTCACGCGCAGATGTATACGATGGGCGCTGTTCTGCGGCATGGAAGCGCGGAGCAAAAGCGGCAATATCTGCCGCGCATCGCCAACGGCTCGTTGCGGCTGCAAGCCTTCGGCGTCACCGAGCCTTCGAGCGGCGCCGACACGCTCTCGCTGCAAACCACGGCGACGCGCGAGGGCGACGAATATGTCGTCAGGGGTCAGAAAATCTGGACCTCGCGCGCCGAATATTCCGACCTCATGCTCCTCCTCGCGCGCACCAGCCCGCGCGAAAAAGCGGAAAAGCGTACGGATGGTTTGAGCGTGTTTCTGATCGATTTAAAATCATTGGTTGGCAACGGCGTCACCATCAATCCGATCCGCACCATGATCAATCATGCGACGACCGAAGTGTTCTTCGACAGCGCGCGCATACCCGCTTCATCGCTGATCGGCGAGGAAGGCAAGGGCTTTCGCTATATCCTCTCGGGCATGAACGCCGAGCGCATTCTCATAGCAGCCGAATGCATCGGCGACGCCAAATGGTTCCTTACCAAGGCGTCCAACTACGCCCGTGAGCGCGTGGTTTTCGGCCGGCCGATCGGCGTCAATCAAGGCGTGCAGTTTCCGCTTGCCAAGGCGTTTGCGCACATGCTCGCGGCGGAAGCCATCGTCCACCGCGCCGCTGCGATGTATGATGCGGGTCTCGATCCGGGCATCGAGGCCAACAGCGCCAAGATGCTGGCGGCGGACGCAAGCTGGGAGGCCGCGGAGGCGTGTTTGCAGACGCACGGCGGCTTTGGCTTCGCTGAGGAATACGACATCGAGCGCAAGTTCCGCGAGACGCGGCTTTATCAAGTGGCGCCGATCCCGACCAACCTTATCCTGTGCTTCCTCGCAGAGCGGGCGCTCGGCCTGCCGAAATCCTACGCGTGAGGGTTCGCAGCGCCGTTGTAGCCGCGGTCGTCGACCCATAGGCGCTAACCTAGGGCAATTTCCGATAATATTGAATAACTTGCCAGCATGTCATCCCCGCGAAAGCGGGGATTCAGGGGCCACACGACGTGCGCTTCAACGTGTTGGCCACACGACGTGCAGCAGCCCTGGATCCCCGCTTTCGCGGGGATGACATCAAGTCTTTGAAATAAATCGGCAATCTATAAGTTAGCGCCTATGGGTCGTCGACCGCGGTATTCGCGTGATCGCCGCATAGGTCGATCGCACAACCAACGCGGTCGGCGACCGCGTCTACAGGCCGCGCGCGTCATCCCCATATCATCGCCCCCCCGCCTCTTCCGCCTTGTGCCAATCCAATATCTGCGAGCCCGTCCACATCAGCACGCCTTCATGTGCGAGGATGTGGTCGTAGAGCGCTTCGAGATATTTGATGCGATGCGGCGCGCCGGTCAGGTAGGGATGGATCGAGATTCCCATCACGCGCGGCTGATCGACGCCTTCCTTGTACAGCCGATCGAACTGATCGACGCCGCGTCGATAGATCTCGTCCGAGGCGTGGCCCTGCACCGCGGTGATGACGACATCGTTGACCTCAACCGGATAGGGCAGGGCGACGATCGGGCGCGGCTCAGCGCGCAAAGTCACCGGCTGATCATCGAGACACCAGTCGCAGACATATTCGAGCCCGGCTTGCGACAGCTTGTCGAGCGTATCAGCGGTTTCGGTGAGGCCGGGGCTCTCCCAGCCGCGCGGCGGCCGGCCTGTCAAACCAGCAATTGCGTCGATCGTTCGGCGGATCGCGTCGTCCTGGTCTTCGACGCGATGCATCGGGCGTTGCATGAAACCGTGGCCGATGAAATCCCATCCACGTTCGTGGGCCTGCTCGCAGGCGGCTCGATAAACATCGCAGGCGGCGCCATTGACGGCAAAGCTCGCTTTCAGACCTCGCGCGTCGAGCGTTTCTAGAAAACGACCAAAGCCGACGCGCATGCCGTACTCGTGCCAGGCCCAGTTCGGCACATCGGGCAGCAGCGGTTGCCCCATCGGCGGCGGCAGCACGGCGCGCGGCATCGGCGCGTCGGGTGACCAGACTTCGACGTTGACAATTGTCCATACGACGATGCGGGCGCCGCCAGGCAGATGCCGACGTGGTCGCGAGTTGATGGGTCGATAGTCGAGCCGGCCTCGGATGCGCTCGGCGTCGGTCTGGGAAGTCGGGCCGCTCATGGCCGCGGCGTGAAGGCGCGGTAGTCGAGATCGTAGCCGAAATAACGCGGGCCGACGAGCGCCAGCCCCTTCGGCGTTCGCCAGGCCGCCGCGCAGGGAAAGGCCAGCGCGGCGACGCGGATGCCGTAGCGCATCGCGTCCGCCGTCACCGGCGCGCCGGTCTCGGCTTCGAGCAGCGTGATCATGTCGGGCGTCGTCACCAGCGTCTTGCCGTCGCGCTCGGCGATCAGGAACTCGTTCTGGAACGCGAGCCGCAGACGTTGGCCCTTGAAATCGTCGAGCCCTTCGATGTCGGCCTCGCCGCGCGCGAAACCGCCGACCGTGCGCCTCAGCACGTCCTTGACGCGGCCGTTGAAGATGACCTCGGCGCCGACCGCGGCGCGGATCGCCTCGACCGGATCGTCGTGGCCGCGCTCGCGCCTCGCGCAGCTTGCGGCCGAGATCGGCGCACAGGCTCAGCGTGCCGCGCACGGTCGATTCTTTCGCCTTCGCGCCGTTCATCGGATAGAAGGCGAGCAGCGCCGAGCCGCCCATGTCGACGGTGCAGGAGCGCGCGAGCCGCTCGGTCCAGCGATTGTCGATCGTCTCCAGCACGACCGAATTGCCCTTGTCGTCGCCGAGCACCATCGGCGTCGCCGAGACGCCGTACATGCCGAACGTCGTCATCTGCAATTCGGGAAAGGCGCGGCCCATGCCGTCGCCATCGATCAGCGGCAGGCCGGTCGCGGCGGCGGCGACGAACGGCGTCGTCGAGTTGATGCCGCCGGCCTCGCCGCACAGCAGGCCGTCGACCTTGCGGCCCATGAATTTTTCGAGCTTGCGCAGCGCGATGACGATCTCGTCGCCCTGCGGCAGTTTCTCCGTCATCACCGTCGGCGCGCCCATCATGCAGACCGGCGCGATCAGCGCGTCGTCGTCGAAACTCTCGACGTCGACCAGCGTGACCGGCCCGTGGCGGCGGATCGCCTCCTGCGCCATCAGCTTGCCGATATAGGGGTCGCCGCCGCCGCCCGTGCCGAGAATGGCGCCGCCGGTGGCGATGTCTTCGAGATCGGCGGCTTCGATCATGCGAACGGTCTTGAGCGTGCTCATATGCGGTTCGCTCCTTGCAGCGGTTTCATGGAGCAGCGGGACGAAGGGGATGTCGGGATAGCCGAACGCCTTGGGGCCGACGACTTCGAGCGCGCGCGGCGTCTTCATCAGTTCGTGCGCCGGCAGGCCGATGGTGGCGATCTGCTGGCCGTAGCGCAGCGTTTCGGTAGTGATCGGCTCGCCGGTTTCCAGATGCAGGTTCATGATCAGGTCGGGCACGATCGCCACCGGCTTGCCATCGACAAACAGCACAAGGTTCTCGTTCTGGATCGCGATGCGCGCGGTCGACCCGGCATGGCGCGTCGACGCCGGCGATATCGGCCTCGCCGACCGAGAAACCGCCGCGCAACTCGCGCCGCACGCCAGTCACCTTGCCGGTGAAGAGCAGTTGCGCGCCGGTGGCGTCGATCAAGCGCGAGATCACGTCCTGATGTTTGGCGCGCGCGTCGAGGATCACGCGGCCGATGTCGAGCGACCTGCGTCAACGTGTTCGGGCACCGCGACCTTTTTGAGATAGGCGCCCGGCATCGGCGTGGTCGCGAATCCCGCGCCGGCGCCCATCTCGACCGCGATACGGCGAGCGAAGCGCTCCAACCAGAACATGTCGATGACATGTTTGAACACCACGACATTGCCTTTGTCGTCGGCGATCGCGCCAGGGCGAGGGATCGAGGCCGTAGATGAAGAAGGTCGACATCTGCACTTCGGGGAAGGCGCGGCCCATGCCGTCGCCGTCAACCACAGGCAGGCCCGCACGCGCGGCGGTAAGCATCGGCTCGATCGAGTTCGAGCCGCCGATCTCGGCGGAGATGATGGCCGAGCATTTGACGCCCGCCGCCTCCTCGACGCCGCGCAGCGCCCGCAGGCATTCGTCGCCTTGTTTGATCTTCTCGATGCCGACGACCGGCGCGCCGATGCCGCCGACCGAGCCGACGAAAGCCTCGTCGTCGAGCGCTTCGAGCGGGATGACGTCGCACGCTCGCGCCCTTGCGCAGCAGTTCGCGCAAGCGCAGCATGCCGATATAGGGATTGCCGCCGCCGCCCGTGCCGAGCAGCGCCGCGCCGAGCGAGAGCGGCAGCAGGTCGCGCTCGACGATGGGAAAGCCCTCACGCGACATCGAGCTCTCCCACCACCTTGACATGCACGCGCGTGGCGTTGCCTGGCAGATAGGCGAGCGGCACATCCTCGACATCGACGACTTCAATCGAACCCGCGCGCGCCCCGGCGGACACCGCGACGGCGGTCGCCTTCTCCGTGGCGTCCTTGATCGCGTCGGCGCGGGACATCGAGGCCAAGCGAATAGACGCGATCAACCTCGCCCGAGACCTGCGCGATCGCGGCGCCGACCGCGTTGGCGACGGCGTAGTGGTTGGGCTTCAGCACTTCGAGCCCGCCGATCTTGTCCCCAGACGAGGATCGAGCCGCCGCCGACGACGATAACAGGCAACGGATCAGGCGAGAGCCGCGATCGCTCGACGCCCGCCTCCAGCATGTCGGCGATACGCGCCTCGGTGCGGGCAATCAGGTCTTTGTCGAGATGAGCGACCTTAGCGTGATCGCCAAGCTCGATCGCGCCCGGCGGCGACGACGATATCCGTCGTGGTCAGAGTTCGGCCGCCGAACACCAAGGCCTCCGTGACGAGCTTGTAGCCGACGCGAGCGCGGGTCCGACGGTCACGCCCTTGGCGCCGTCAACCACCAGCGAGCCGCCGCCGAGGCCGAAGGAGAACACGTCGGGCATGCGGAAATTGGTGCGCACGCCGCCGACCTCGACCGCGACGGTCGCCGGCCTCGGAAAGCCCTTGTGCAGCGCGCCGACATCGGAGGTCGTGCCGCCGATGTCGACGACGATGGCGTCGGAAACGCCCGGAGAGAAAGGCCGCGCCGCGGATCGAGTTGGTTGGGCCGCTGGCGAACGTCAGCACAGGGTAGCGCTCGGCATAGCTTGCATCCATCAGCGTGCCGTCGTTCTGCGTGAGATAGAAGCGCGCCTTGATCCCGGCGGCGTCGAGGGCGGTGCGAAACGCGTTGACCACGAGGCTTGGCGAGATCAGCACAGGCAGGCGTTCATGATGGCGGCGTTCTCGCGCTCCAGCAGGCCGATGCGGCCGATGTCGCTCGACAGCGTGAAATGCGCCTCCGGCAGCGCTTTTTGCAGGATGTCGCGCGCGCGCGTTTCGCATTCGGTGTTGACGGGGCTGAACACCGAAGAGATCGCGACCGCATGAATGCCTTTGGCGCGGATATCCTCGGCGATGCTCGAGCAACTCCTGCTCGTCGAGCGCCGAGATTTCGCGGCCGTCGAATTCGTGGCCGCCGTGCGCCATGATAGTAGTGGCCGCCGATCGCCGCCTTGAGATCATCGGGCCAATCCACCATCGGCGGCAGCGAGGCGGTCGCCGGCAGGCCGAGGCGGACGGCGGCGGTCTGCGCGAGATCGCGCCGCTGCACGACCGCGTTGGTGAAATGCGTGGTGCCGATCATCACGACGTCGATCGCCGCGGGCTCCAGCTTGGCTGCCGCCAATACCGCATTCAGCGCCGCCACAACGCCGGACATCACGTCGCCGGTCGTGGCCGCTTTGACCCCGGCGAGCACCTCTTTCCCGTCCATCACGACAGCGTCGGTGTTGGTGCCGCCGACATCGATACCTATCCTGATCATCGCGGGATCTCCTGTTCGTGCAAGGTGGCGCTCGCTGATCGCGTGCGCAACAGATGGCAGTTGGCGTAGTGACCAGCCTCGATCTCATCCGAGCGCGGAATCTCGATCGGGCAGGGCGCAAAGGCATGCGGGCAGCGCGGATGAAAAGCGCATCCGCTCGGCATATTCGCGGGGTTGGGGATTTCGCCCTCGATCAGCGGCTCCTTGGGCTTCAGCCGCTCCTCTTCCTCGGAGATGACGGGGACGGCGGCAATCAGCGAGCGCGTATAGGGATGCGCGGGTGCATCAAACAACGCGCGCGTCGGCCCGGTCTCGATCAAGCGGCCGAGATAGAGCACGCCGACGCGGTTTGCGAAGCTGCGCATCAGCGACAGATCGTGCGAGATGAAGATGTAGGTGAGCCCGAGCCGCGTTCTCAACTCTTCAAGCAGTTCGATGATCTTGGCTTGCACGGAGACGTCGAGCGCCGAGGTCGGCTCGTCGAGCACGATGAGCTTCGGCTCGACGGCGAGCGCGCGGGCGATCGCCGCGCGCTGCTTCTGGCCGCCCGAGAGCTCGTACGGATAGCGCTCGGCGAAATGCGCCGGCAGTTGCACCTGTTCCAGCAGCGCCGCGACGCGCCTGCGGATTTCCGCGCGCGCGACGTTGCGCGCCGTCAGCGGCACGGCGATCGATTGGCCGATCGAGCGGCGCGGGTTGAGCGAAGAGCCGGGGTTCTGGAACACCATCTGCACGGCGTCGCTGCGCTTGCGCCAATCGCGCTCGCCTAGGAAGTCGCGTCCCTCGAACAGGATGTCGCCCGCGCTCGGCGCGACGAGGCCGAGGATCATGCGCGCGATCGTCGACTTGCCGGAGCCGCTCTCGCCGGCAAGGCCGAACACTTCGCCTTTGTCGAGCCGGAAGGACACATCGTTGACCGCCTGCACGGCGCCGCGCGTCGAGCCGAACAGGCCGCCGCGGATCGGAAAGGCTTTTGACAGGCCGACGACTTCAATCAACGGGGTGGCGCCTGTAGCCGCGGTCGCTGACCGCGGCTGGCCGCGGTCAGCGACCGCGGCTACAGAGGCGCGTTCCGCGCTCATGCCGTTGCCTCGAGGCGCCAGCAGGCGGCGGTATGGTCTTCGGACACAGTCTCATGCGCGGGAACCTTCGCGCAGGCTTCGACCGCCAGCGAGCAACGCGGCGCGAAGCGGCAGCCAGGCGGCGGCGGCGAAATAATCGGGCAGCGCGCCATCGATGCCGCGCATCGATTCGCCGCCCGAAAGTTTCGGGGTGCAGGCCATCAGCGCTCGGGTGTAGGGGTGGCGGGGGTTCGCGAAAGACGGCCTTGGTCGGTCCCTGCTCGACGACCGCGCCCGCATACATGACAAACACATGGTCCGCGGACTCGCGGACCACGCCGAGATTGTGGGTGATCATCAAGCAGCGCCAGGCCTTGCGGCGTCGACGAGATCCTGCATCAGCTTCAGGATTTGCGCCTGGGTCGTCACGTCGAGCGCCGTGCCGGGCTCGTCGGCGATCAGCAGCCGCGGCTCGGAGAGCAGCGCCATCGCGATCAGCACGCGCTGGCGCATGCCGCCGGACAGCTCGAACGGATAGGCGGCGGCGATGCGCTCGGGATCGGCCATGCGGACCTGGTTGAGCACTTCAGCGACGCGTGTGCGGCGTTGCGCTCGGCTTCGCGCGCGGCCGAGCCTGGCGATCGGCGTATTTGAGGATCGTGCCCATCTGGTCGCCGATGGTGAACACCGGATTGAGCGAACTCGTCGGGTCCTGAAACACCATCGACATCGCCGTGCCGCGCAAAGCCACGCGCTCTCGCGAAGGCATTTCGAGAAGATCCGCGCCGTCGAAGCGGATCTCGCCGCCGACGACTTGCGCCGGCGGGCTGTGCAGCAGGCCCATGATCGCCCGCATGGTCACGCTCTTGCCGCAGCCGCTCTCGCCAACCAGCGCGACATGTTTGTGCGCGGGCACCTCGAGCGACACGTCGCGCAGGATTTGCGCGCGGCGGCCTTCGCTGACGAAATCGAGGCTCAGACGAGCGCACGGAGAGCAGCGCGGCTTCGCTCATCGCACGCTCTCGACGTCGAAGAGGTCGCGCAAGCCGTCGCCGAGCAGATTGAAGCCGAGCGCGACGAACAGGATCGCGGCGCCGGGCAGCAGCGACTCCCACCAGCGCTCGGGCAGGAAATCAGCGCCGGCCGCCACCATCGTGCCGAGATCGGGCGTCGGCGGCTGCACGCCGAGGCCGAGATAGGAAAGCGCCGCGCCGACCAGGATGACGAAGCCGAAGTCGAGCGAAGTCTTGACCAGGATCGCCGAGGCGCAATTCGGCAGCAGCTCGCGAAACAGGATGTGGAACTTGCTCGCGCCCAGCGTCTCGGCCGCCTCGATGAACTCCTGGCCGCGCAAGCGTGCGGGTGATCGAGAAGATGAGCCGCGTGTGCCAGGTCCACCATAGCGCCGCGATGGCGAGCATCGAGTGGATGAGGCTCGGGGTCAGCACCGTCGTCACAGCGAGCGCCATCACCAGCGGAGGAATGGCGAGCGAGATGTCGTTGACGCGCATCACGATCGTCTCGATCCAGCCGCCGAAATAGCCGGCGACAAGGCCGAGCGCGACGCCGACGGGCACCGCGATGCCGAGCACTGTCGCCGCCAGGATCAGCGATACGCGGTAGCCGAAGAGGACGCGGGTGAAGATGTCGCGGCCGACATTGTCGGTGCCGAACCAGTAGCGCAGCGAGGGCGGCTGATGGCGCTCGCGGAAATTGACGATGGCGCCGACATGAGTCGGGATGCGGCGAGATCCACGGCGCGAGCAGCGCGGCCAGCACCACGATGATGACGATCGCCGAGTCCGATTGCGGCGGTCGGATTGCGCCGGAAACGACGCCAGCGCGCGACCGCCGGCGCTGACGTCTCGCTCATGCGCGCTGTCCGCGAAGGCGCACGCGCGGATCGACGAAGCCGACGAGCACGTCGATGACGAAATTGGCGACGACGAAGAACAGCCCGGAGATCATCACCACGCCCATCACGGCGTTGAGGTCCTTCTGCAGGATCGAGCGGACGCCGTAGCTCGCCATGCCCGGCCAGGCGAACACCAGTTCGACCACGAAGGCGTTGCCGATCAGCGAGGCGAATTCGAGCCCGAGGATCGTCATCGGCGGCACGAAGGCGGGCCGCAGCATATATTTGAACACGCGCACGAACGGACGGAATTCCGAAGGCTCGCGCGGCCTCGATGTAGTCCTGCCGTGCGACGTCAATCATTGAGGCGCGGGTGATGCGGGCGATCTGGCCCATCGTCGCGGCGCACAAGGCGATCGCGGGAAGCAGGATGTGTTCGGCCGCGTCGAGGAAGCCCGCGAGATTACCTTTAAGCAGCGTATCAACGAGCATCAATCCCGTGAGATTGGCGACGATCGGGCTGTCGGGAGTCATACGGCCGGTTGTCGGCAGCGCATGCAGTACGTAGCCGGCCAGCACCTGCAATAGCAGCGCCAGCAGGAAGCTCGGCGCGACCGCGCCGAAGATAGTCAGCAGCCGCACCAGATTGTCGATCCAGCTATCCTTGTTGACCGCGGCCAATATCGCCGAGCGGCACGCCGATGGCGAAGGCGATCACGATCGTCACCAGGACGAACTCCAACGTCGCGGCGAAGGTTTCGGCGATATCGTCGTTGACTGGGCGCTTGGTGAGGAACGACAGACCGAGATCGCCATGCGCCGCGCCGACCAGGAAGCGTTCGTATTGCTGGACGAGCGGTAGATCGAGCCCCATTTTGGCTTTCAGGTCCGCCACCTGCTCCTGGCTGGCGCGCGGCCCGAGCGCCATGCGCGCAGGGTCGCCAGGCATCACGCGCGCGATGACGAAGATCGTCGATCGACAGACCAAACAAGACGAGCGAGCGACCAGAGAACGCGGCGGATGAGGAAGTAGATGAACTCCAACTTGAGGCCTTAATTAAAAGAGGCAAGTGCGGCTCTTAGACCCGTCGGCTGCCCCGATTTGGGCGCCTTCCTGTAGCCGCGGTCTCAAGACCGCGGTTGTCGTGAGATCGAATCTCGCCGACCAAAGAGCCGATCACGGCGAAACCGCGGTCTCGAGACCGCGGCTACAGAGGCGCCGTGGCGGGCGATCAGCTCACTTGCAGGTCCACTTGTATTTGTGGAACGCGTAGTCGAACGACTGCATGGGCGCGGGGACATAGCCTTCCAGGCACTTGTCCATGGCGTGGCGCACGACCTGGGTCTCGAGGAACGCGTCGCTCTGCATGTCGATCAGCTTGGCCTGCAGGTCCTTATAATCCTTGGCCTGTGTAGCGGCGTCGCCGGTCGCGCGCGCATCGTCGATCAGCTTGTCGATTTCCGGGTTCTGCACCCATTCCATCGACGCCCAGGTGCCCGCCGCCTTCGAATGATACTGCGTGTAGAACATCGAGTCCGGCGAAGGGATAGGTGGGTCCGAAGAACACTTCGGTGATGTTGGGCGTCGTCTCGACCTTGGAGGCGATTTCCGTCACGCGGTTCCAGGGCTCGGCGCCAAGCGTCAGCTTGAAGCCGATCTGCTCGCAGGTTGGCTTGCATCAGCAGCGCCAGCTCCTCCTCGAATTTCGTCCCCGCGACATAGGTAAGCGTTAGCGGAATGTCCTTCTGTCCCGCATAGCCGCTCTTGGCGAGTTCGGCTTTGGCCGCCTTCGAGATCGAACTTCGGCGCCGGTTGGTCGAGATAGGCGGCGGCGAAAGTCTTCGGCAGCGGGCCGGTCAGGTCGCCGCCGGGCAGGATCGTCGAGTGGATGGTGTCGTAGTCGGTGGCGAGCGCGATCGCCTTGCGGATATGAATGTCGTCGGTCGGCTTCGCCTTGGTGTTGAGCTTCAGATAGAAAGCGACCGATGTCACGCCCTTGACGATCTTGAAGCGGCCGGATTTTTCCAGCGTGTCGTAGGTGTCGGGTGATTGGAACTGGCTCGACATCGTCAATTCGCCCGAGGCGGCGAGCGACTTCACGGTCGCCTCGTCGTTGGTGATGAGGAAGTGCACCTCGTCGATCGCGCCGTCGCCCCAGCCACGGTAATAGTTGGGATCGCGCTCGATCGTCATCTGCGTGCCGCGATCCCAGCTCTTCAGCTTATAGGGGCCAGCGCTTGCCGTGTGGGTGGCGAGCCAAGTCTGCCCGTCGTCGGCGCCGGCGTTGGCCTTGACGAGCTTCGAGTTGAGGATGCGGATCGCCGGCACCGTCGACAGGAACGGCGAGAAGGTCTTGGCGAGCGAGAATTTGACGGTCAACGGGTCGACGGCGGTCACGCTGCCCGGCTTCAGCACGCCGGCGAACAGGTTGGCCGGTCCGAGGTTGATCTTCAACAGGCGCTCGACGGAATAGACGACATCGTCGGCGGTGACCGGCGAGCCGTCCTGGAACTTGGCGTCCTTGCGCAGATGAAACGTCACGCTCGTTGCGTCCGGCGAAACGTCCCATGACGAGGCGAGTTCGGGAATCAGAGCGCCCTGCGGATCGACATTGGTGAGACCGTCGTAGAGGTTCACGCTCGCCATATAGTCGGTGTAGTCGGAGATTTTGGCCGGATCGATCGAGCCGAAAATTTGCACGGTATTGACGGTGATGACCCGCGCGGCCTCGGCGCCAAACCCGGGCCCGAATACGGCGGCGCCGCACAAAAGGCTTCGCAGCAGAACACTCTTCATCACGCTCTCCTCATTCCGGCGGCCGCCAACATCCGGCAAAGGCGCGCCCGGCTCAAGTCCGTTCTCGGCTAAGTTTTCGGCAGGGTCGGTCAGTTTTGCGGCGGCCCGCAAGGCGCAGCCCCACGGAGTGGGGGCCGGCCTTGATCTGGCCTCAAATAAAGCGCCGCGCGTTGCCGTTCACTTGCGTTTCGACAAGGAAAGATCAACGCTTCGAATATCACCGGCGGACGGCGCAATGTGTATGGCTTGTCGCCGTCCGTTAGAGCGAATGGAGAGTTGCACGGTGAACCCAGATCCCGAAACCGTGCCCTCAAAATCTCCAGAGCCGATCTGACCTATGACGGCGCCCTGAACGCCGCGACTGGTTTCTTGCCATTGGCCTTGGACCTGGCCTCCTTGGGCCGTGAGGTTGGCTTCGATATTCACGCGAAAGGCGTCGCTCGCGCAGACGAGTGAGTACGTCAGCAACTCCTCGCCCTCGCCGGTGTCATAGGTCGCCCGGCAACTGACGGGCTCTCGCCGCCCGTCTTGCGTCGTGATCCCGCCCGAGCCCTGCCAGTTTCCAAGAAAAGGGCGAAACGGCCCCGCTGCCGAGGCGGGGACCGTGGCTGTCGCCAGCATCGCGCTCAAGCCCGCCGCCGCGAGGACGCCTGCACGAACACGCATCGACGGACGCAACATCATGTTAATAGACACGAATTTCTCCTCCAACCCGCTTTAGGAGGGATAAGCTAGCGCGTATTCGAAGATTAGAGAATACGGTCAGCCGCGAGCCGAGGCCTCACTTTCGGCGCCTATTTTCCGATCTCCTTGTCGGCGCGCCGCTTGTGCGCGGCGAGCGCCATCAATCGGCGATCGCGCCACGCCTGCCGCTCAACCAGCTTGTCGGCCGGCGTCCGCTTGCGGCGCTCGCTCTCCAATGTCGCCATAACTGGGCCCGACCAATCAACGCGGCGCTGCGTCGAGGGAAAGATGCGGTCGTAGATCTGCTGATAGCGCTCGGCATAATCACGCACTCCGCCAGGTGCGTTGAGATCGATGGTCTCGAAAGGTCCCATGAAACTCCAGCGCAGCGCCAGTCCCTCGCGAATGCCGATGTCGACATCCTCCATTCCGGCGTAGCCGTCGGCGACCAAGCGGAACGCCTCTTCGAGCAGCGCGCCTTGGAGCCGGTTCATGACGAAGCCGTCGAGCTCGCGTTTCATGACGATCGGCGCGTGGCCAGCGGCGCGCAGGAAAGCGGCCGTTCGCTCGACAACGGCCGGGTCCGTCCAAGGCGCAGGCACAACCTCGGCGGCGGGGATGAGATACGGGGGGTTGATCGGATGCGCGACCAGGCAGCGGGCGCGGCCCGGCAGCGCCTCGGTGAAGGCCGAGGGCAGGATCGCCGACGTGGAGCTCGCGAGCACCGCATCGGGCGCCGCGAGCGCGTCGAGCCGGCCAAAGATCTCGCGCTTGACCGCCACGTCTTCCGGCGTGTTCTCCTGCACATGGATCGCGCCCTGCAGCGCCTCGCCAAGATCGGTGACGGGCTTCATCCTGGCGCGCAGCGCCTCGACAGAGCCGCCAACGAGATCGTTGGCGGCGAGATCGGGCAGCACCGCATCGATGAAGGTCAGCGCCTTCGCAGGCGCGGAAGCGTCGGCGTCCCAAAGAGCCACGTCGTGGCCGGCGCGGGCAAAACTGATGGCCCACGCGCGTCCCACAAATCCCGAACCTATGATCGCGACCTTGCTCATCTCAGACGTTTCCCTCTTGCCAAACGTTTTCAAAGCGTCTCGACATCGCCGTCGACGCTGAGCGACCGTCCGGAGATATTGCGTCCCGCGGCCGACAGCAAATAAGCGTCGGTCGTGGCGACGTCCCCGGCCTTCATCATGCGGCGTAGCGATACGCGCTCCCTCTCCTCGAAGCTGACATACCCTTCGGATCAAATCGCCGCGACAGAACGTTATTACCGCTCTTGCGGCGTAAGAGGGGGCAAAGCCGCAGCCCCGGACCCTTTCCCCGCCGGCCACGAGGGTGGGGCCACGCCCTGAAGCGATCCACGAATACGGCCGCCTGCGAGCGGCTGCTACTCATCAAGGAGGGTTTCGCGCATGGCGCGCATCGAGGATTACGCGCTGATCGGCGACTGTGTCTCCGCCGCGCTCGTGTCGCGGCAGGGGTCTATCGACTGGCTGTGCTGGCCGCGCTTCAACTCCGGCGCCTGTTTCGCCGCGCTGCTGGGTACGCACGAGCACGGGCGCTGGGCGATGACCCCTGACGATCCCGACTTCGAATCCAGCCGCGTCTATCAAGGCCCAACGATGATCCTCGCGACCACGCACCGCACGAATACGGGCGTTGTGGAGGTGCTCGATTTCCTGGCGCCCGGGGCGGCGGAGCCGACGCTCGTGCGCATCGTGCGCGGCGTCGAAGGGGAGGTTGCCATGACCTCGGAGCTCATCGTCCGTTTCGACTACGGGCTGACGGTGCCCTGGGTTGCGCGCGGGCCGCATCACGAACTGCTCGCGACGGCGGGTCCGATCAAGCTGGTGTTTCGTACGCACGCCCACAGTGTCGGGCGCAACATGCGAACGCGATCGCATTTCAAGATCGCCGCCGGCGAACGGATGGCGTTTGTCCTGCAGTGCGTTCCCTCGGTCGCTGAGATCCCGCGCGCCTGCGATCCCGAAGCTGCGCTCGAACGGACCCGGAAATTCTGGACCGATTGGGCGGCGACCTGCCGCGATGACATACCCTGGTTCGGCGCTGTGCAACGCTCGTTGCTGACGCTGAAGGCGCTGACCTTCGCTGAGACAGGCGGCATCGTCGCGGCGCCGACGACCTCGCTGCCGGAGCAGATCGGCGGCGTGCGCAATTGGGACTATCGTTACTGCTGGCTGCGCGACTCCAGCCTGACGCTTCAGGCGCTGATGACGGCGGGCTATTGGGACGAGGCGATGGCTTGGCGCGACTGGCTGGTCCGCGCGGTCGCCGGCGCGCCGCAGCAGGCGCAGATCATGTATGGCGTCAGCGGCGAGCGGTTTCTCGACGAACGCGAACTGCCTTGGCTGCCCGGCTACGAAGGCTCGAAGCCAGTGCGGATCGGCAACGCGGCCTCCAACCAGTTTCAGCTCGACGTCTATGGCGAGATAATCGACGTTCTCTATCGCAGCGGCGCACATCTGGACCCGCACGAAACAAGTTTCCATCGCAAGACGCCGCCGTCGCTGCAGGTTGGGCTCGCGGTGCTCGAACATGTCGAAGAGGTATGGCGCGAGCCTGACGAGGGCATCTGGGAAGTGCGTGGCCCGCCCCGGCATTTTGTTCACTCCAAGCTGATGGCGTGGGTCGCGTTCGACCGTGCGGCCAAAGGGCTCGCCCGGTTCGGCGATCGTTTTCCGGTGGAAAAATGGAGCCAGCTTCGCGACGAAGTGCACGCCGACATCTGCGCGAAAGGCTATGACCCTGAGGTGGGCGCGTTCATGCAATATTATGGCGCCGACGTCCTCGACGCGAGCGTGTTGTTGGCGCCGATTGTTGGCTTTCTGCCGGCCGACGATCCCCGCATCGTCGGGACGGTGCGCGCCATCGAGCAGCGTCTGATCAAAGGCGGTTTCGTTCTACGCTACGAGCAGCCGGATTCAAATACGGACGGTCTGCCGCCGGGGGAGGGCGCGTTCCTGGCTTGCAGCTTCTGGTATGTCGACGTTCTGGTGTTGCAGGGACGCGTTAAGAAGCGCGGGCTATGTTCGAGCGGCTGATCGGCCTCTGCAACGATGTAGGGCTATTGGCGGAGGAATACGATCCCGCGGCGAAGCGCATGCTCGGAAATTTCCCGCAGGCGTTCAGCCACGTCGCGCTGGTCAATTCGGCCTACGCTTTGGTGGAGGGACTGAAAGGATCGTCGGGCGCTGTAGTGTAGCCGCGGTCGTTGACCGCGGTCGTCGTGTGAGCGTCCATAGCCAGCTAGATTCGATCACGGCGCGACCGCGGTCAGCGACCGCGGCTACAAGAGCCGGCCTCCAACTAGCCGTCGCTACACGTTTCTTCACCGTCGGCCGATCGACAAGCGCAGGGCTTGTCCGATAGGCTGCGCAATCGAAGCCAATGGCTTGCATCTCGAAAAGGTCCGTCCATGAGTCTCGTCATCCCCGATCTTCAAGGAAAGTCCGTGCTGATCACCGGCGCCTCGACCGGCATCGGCGCCGCCCTGGCGCGCGCGTTTGCCGCCCAGGGCGCCAAGGTCGGCGTCAACTACCATGCGAGCGAGGCGCCGGCGAAAGCGTTGGTCAGCGAAATCCAGGACAAGGGCGGCAAGGCGCTGTTGCTGAAGGGCGATGTGACCAAACTTGCGGATTGCCAAGCCATGGCGGCGAAGACCGCCGAGGCTTTCGGCGGAATCAACGGGTTGATCAACAACGCGGGCCTCATGCTGGGGCGGATTCATTCCCTCGAGGCGACGACGAACACATCAGCGAGGTCATCGATCTCAATTCGCGCTCGGTCATCTCGATGACCCGCGCCGCACGGCCGTGGTTGGCGAAAGCGGGCGGCTTCGTCATCAACACGACCTCGATTGCGGCCCGAAACGGCGGCGCCGGCGGAGCGATACTTTATGCAGCGGCGAAAGGCTTTGTCTCAACGATCACGCGCGGACACGCCAAGGAATTGATCGGTGAGAACATCCGCGTCAACGGCGTCGCGCCCGGGGTGATCACGACCCCGTTCCACGAACGCTACACCACGCCGGAAGCTCTCGAAGTTATCCGCAAGACCATCCCTCAGGGCCGTCTCGGGGTGGCCGAGGATTGCGTCGGGGCTTATTTGTTCCTCGCTTCGGAAATGCTGTCGAGCTACGTCATCGGACAAATCCTCGAGGTCAACGGCGGTCAGTTGATGCCTTGATGCGTCCGTGCAGCAATGCCTGATTAGCGCCACGGGTTCACGAAGGGCACAAGTGCTTGTACAAATTCGCTCGTGTCGCGCGTGACGACAGTCAGGCCGTGATGCAAGGCCGTCGCGGCGATAAATAGATCGGGCTGCGAGTAGGTGTGCCCGGTTTTGCGGCCGGTTTCGATTAGCATCCGCCATTTCACGATGACGTCTTCGCTGACGGGTAGAACGCGCTGATCAAACATCGGGCGCACTTTATGCGCCAACCAATCATTCAGGTTGGCGCGTCGCGCAGCGTCGGTTGTAGCTCTATGCCGAAGCGAACTTCGGCCAGCGTCACCACGCTCACGTAGAGCCGATCGAGGGACTGCGCCGCGACGAACGCCGCAACCTTTCTTTCCGGCTTCTGTCTCCTAAGTTCGGACAGGATATTCGTATCGAGTAACCACCCCGTCACAATTCGACGTCGCGCACGGGGCTTCGTTCGCGCCGCGGTTCCAGGTCGATGTCGCGGTAAGGCGAAGCCTGCATCGCGTCGATCAGCGCTTGCCCCGTCTGACCGCCCTTTAGTCGTATGAATTCATCGACGGACACGACAACCACTTCGTCGCGGCCGTGCACGGTGACGTGCTGAGGTCCCTCGCTCCGCGCTCGACGCACCAACTCGCTAAAGCGAGCTTTGGCGTCCTGAAGCGGCCAGCGGGTAGGGAGACCTGGGAATTTTGAGGATTGCTTTTCTAATCTGGTCATACTGACCAGATTATCGGAATATGTCGGGCGCGAGAACACATTCTTGCCGCGCTGAAATCCGAGCCAAGCCCTACTTCGCCGCGGTGCGCAGCGCCGCCTGCTGCTCCACCGCGCGCCGGAACGCCCCCTCGATGGTCACGGCGAAATTGTAGTGTGTCGCGGAAAACGGCAGCGGATGGTCGGGATCAACCGAGCGGTAGCCGACGAAGATCGCCAGCAGCCCCTTGCCGTCGCCATCGAACAGGCCGGAACCCGAGGCCCCGACGTTGGCGGCGCAATCAAACGAGAACTCCCGCGTCCCCTCCGCGCCGTCCCCTAAACCCGCGCGCAAACGGCAATCCTGCAATGACATGTCCCACGCATTGGCCCAATCGATCGCCCCGCGGGCGACGAACCGCACCGGCCCCTCGCCATTCGGTTTGCCGAGCCCGTAGGGCGTAGCCTCGTGCACCGGGTGAACCAATTTGACCACCGCCCAATCATGCACGGCGTCTTGATTGTAGGGATCGGACGAGCCGACGATCGCGCCCTCGACTTCCAGCTCGGTCGAAATCTGCTGACCGTTCGCCTCGATGATGAAATGGCAATGCTCGCGGTCGCCGCGCAATTTTCCGTCGCGATCGTAGATCACATGCGCGGCCGTGGTCACCACGTCGTCGGCGAGGGTCAGTTGGCCGGAGCCGTGCGCGTTGCCGCAACGCACTATGCCTGTCGCAGCGTAATCTCGCCGCAACGCGAGCGCGTTGGTATGATGCGAGGCGGCAAAATTCTCGGCCGAGGCCCGTTGATCGGCGCCGAAGACGACCACCGGCGTCACCGGCAGCATGTTGGGGAAAGTCGCGCGGTCGACTTCCATTGCGGCGCCCTTTGACACGCCAAGCGCAAGCAGACACAAGCCGATAACGCCCACAAAAGTGGTGTTCATTCCCAGCCCCCGGATGCCCGGCTGCTCCAAGCTGATGGCGGCCGCGATCACGAAAGGTTTATAAGTGGCGACGACGTCTGTCCATGACAGATATGCAACGGAGCTCGAGAAAGGCGCGATCGAACCGGACGCCGCGCAAGCGGAGTTGGTTGCTCGCCTCGACGCGTTGGCGGCCCATCTCGCGCATTACCGATTGCCGGGAAAGCCCAGCGTTTTGGGCCGAATTTTTGGTTCGAAGCCGGCGCCGGCGCCGCATGGAATTTACATTTACGGCGAGGTGGGGCGCGGCAAGACTTACCTGATGGATCTGTTCTTCGCGGCTGCTGACGTCGAGCCGAAGCGGCGCGCGCATTTTCACAGCTTCATGGCGGACGTTCACGCGCGAATTCACGCCTGGCGGCAGCGGAAAAAGCGCGGCGAGGAAAGCGGCGACGAACCGATCGCGCCGCTGGCCGCTGCGCTCGCGGAAGAAGCCGCGCTGCTTTGTTTCGACGAATTCGCGGTGCGCGATATCGCCGATGCGATGATCCTCGCGCGTTTGTTCGGCGCCTTGTTTGAACTCGGCGTCGTCGTGGTCGCCACCTCGAATGTCGCGCCGCGCGACCTTTACAAGGACGGACTAAACCGTGCGCTGTTCCTGCCGTTCATCGATCTCGTCGAGGAGCGGATGGATGTCGTTTCGCTGGAGGCGCGCACCGACTATCGGCTGGAAAAGCTCGGGCGCGCGCCGGTCTATTATTGTCCCGCCGACGCGGCGGCGGAGGCCGCGATGGATGCGGCTTTCGCTGGGCTGACCGGCGATGCGCGCGGCGCCTCGGTTGATGTTCCCAGGCTCGGGCGCGCGATCCATGTTCCGCAGGCGGTCGGCGCGGTCGCACGGTTCGATTTCGATGCGCTGTGCCGAAAGCCGCTGAGCGCGGGCGATTATGTGGAGCTGGTCAGCCGCTTCGATACGATCTTCCTAGACCGCATTCCGGTGATGCGAGACCAAGCGCGCGATGCGGCCAAGCGGTTCATCAACTTCATTGATGCGGCTTACGACGCGCACGTAAAACTGCTCGCCTCCGCCGAGGCGGAGCCGGACGCGCTGGCGCCTGATCTCACAGGAAATGAAGCCTTCGAATTCGCCCGCACCGCCTCGCGGTTGATGGAAATGCGCTCGCGCGATTATCTCGGCCTCGCGCATAGCAGCGAACGTGGCGACACAGCACACGACCACGGTGGGATTGTTGATGGCTGACGTGGTTTTGGGCCAATGCCGCGGAACAACGAACCGTTTGCGTCAGCTCACAACCGTCATTGCGAGCGAAGCGAAGCAATCCACGCTGAAGCGATGCTGCGGTTGAAGGTTACCACCTTTTCGTGCGCACGACGCGCTGGATTGCTTCGCTTCGCTCCCAATGACGGAATGGAAATGGCTGAGGTTATCGCCCGGCCTCCACGAGACCGTGCGCCTTCGCCACAAGTTCACGCCGCGGTTTTCGGCGCAGGTTTATCTCGCGAGCGCAAGCGCTCAAATATCACAAACAGCATCGGGATCACGAAAATCCCGACCAACGAACCCGCCAGCATCCCGCCAAACACCGGCGTGCCGACCGCCCTCCGGCTCGCCGCGCCCGCGCCAACTGCGATCACCAGCGGCAGCACGCCGAGAATGAACGCAAAGCTCGTCATCATCACCGGGCGGAATCTCAGCCGCGCCCCGAGCTCGGCGCTTTCCCGGATCGACTTGCCGAGCTTTCGCTGATCGATCGCGAATTCGACAATCAAGATGCCATTCTTCGCCGCGAGCGCCACCAGCACCACCAGCCCGATCTGCGCATAGACGTCAAAGCTCCGCCCCGCGATGTAGACCGCGAAGATCGCGCCGAGCACACTGACGCTCACCGACATCAGCACCGAGATCGGTATGTTCCAGCTCTCGTAGAGCGCGACCAGGAACAAATAGGCGAACAGGATCGCCAGACCTAGCACGATCGAGGTTCCGCCCGCCGCCGCTTTCTCCTGTAGCGCCGTGCCCGTCCATTCGTAGGCGTAGCCGGGCGGCAGGGTTGAGTCGGAGACGCGCTCCATTGCCGCCAGGGATTGACCGGAGCTGTAGCCCGGCTTCGCCGCGCCGTTGATCAGCGCGGAGCGATAGCCGTTGTAGCGGATCAGCATCTGCGGGCCTTGCACGATCTCCGGTTCGGCGAGCACCCGGACCGGCACCATCGAGCCGGTCGAGGATTTGACATAGACATTGAAGATATCGTCGATCTCCGCCGGAACGGCGCGTCGGCCTGCAGATTGACCAGCCAGATGCGGCCAAACAGGTTGAAGTCGTTGACGAAGAAGCGGCCGATCGTCGATTGCAGCGCGTTGAACAGATCCGACACGCCGACGCCGAGCACCTGCGCCTTGTTGCGATCGATGTTGAGATAGATCTGCGGCGTTTCCGCGGAATAGGTCGAGAAGACGCCGGCGAGCTCCGGCTGTTGATTGGCGCCGACCAGCATCGCGCGGTTGACCGCGGCGAGGTCGGTTGGCGACTGGCCCTGCAGCGCTTCGAGCGCGTATTGAAAGCCGCCGGTGTTGCCGAGTCCGAGGATCGGCGGCAGATTGAACGGGAACACCACCGCCTGGCTGATCGCCCCGAGTTTCGGCCGCAATTGCGCGATGATCGCGCCGGCGCCCTTCGCCGGATCAAGTCGTTGGTCATAGGGCGCGAGTTGAATGACGAAGAACGCCTGATTGGAGACCGTGACGCTGTCAATGAAATCGAAGCCGACCACCGACAGCACGCTCGACACCCCCGGCACGTTCTTGATGATGTCCTCGGCCTGCTCGACCACGCCGCCGGTGCGATTGATCGAGGCGCCTTCGGGCAACCGCATCGCCGCGAAAATCGCGCCCTGATCCTCCTCCGGCAAGAAGCTCTGCGGCGTGCGGGTGAACAGATAGCCGGAGGCCACGGCGACCACGATCACCGCGATGACGCCGAGAATGGAGACGCGCACCAGCTTGTTGACGATCCAGCCGTAGCCATCGCGCGTCTTGTCGATGCCGGCGAGTATGTAGCGGATCGGCCCTCGGCTCTGGCCGCCTCGCTTCATCAGGATCGAGCAGAGGGCGGGGCTGAGGGTCAGCGCGTTGAGCGCGGAGATCACCATCGCGATCGACACGGCGACGGCGAACTGCCGGAACAAGGTCCCGGCGATGCCGGGGATGAAGGCGACCGGCACGAACACCGAAAGCAGCACCAGCGTAATCGCGATGATCGGGGCGGTGATCTCGTTCATCGCCTTCTTGGTGGCTTCCGGAATCGTAAGGTCCGGCTCTTCATCGACGACGCGCTCGACGTTCTCGATGACGACGATGGCGTCGTCGACCACGATGCCGATCGCCAGCACCAGCGCGAGCAGCGACACCGTGTTGGCGGAATAGCCGACCGCCAGCATGCCGGCGAACGCGCCGATGATCGACACGGGAACCGCGATCAGCGGGATCAGCGTCGTGCGCAATTTGCCCAGGAACAGGAAAACCACGATGCCGACGAGCACGAAGGCCTCAATCAGCGTGCGGATCACCTCCTCGATGGTGGACGTCACGAATACGGTGGTGTCGAAGAATACCGAATAGGTGAGGTCGTTGGGGAAGCGCTTGGACAGCTTGTCCATCGTCTCGCGCACCGCCTTGGCGATGTCGACGGCGTTGGCCCCCGGCGATTGATAGATGCCAATCGCCGCGGTCGGGGCGCCGTTGAAGCGCGCATAGCGGTCGGAGGAATTGGCGCCGAGCTCCACCCGCGCCACGTCCTTGATGCGCACCAGCGAGCCGCCGGGGTTGGTCTTCAAGACGATGTTGGAGAATTCATCGACGCTGGCGAGGCGGCCGGTGGTCTTGACGGTAAAGCTGCTGCGCTGGTCGCTCGTCACCGGCGCGCCGCCGATCTGGCCGAGCGCCGCCGGCGTGTTCTGTGACTTGATCTTGGCGGCGACGTCGGCCGGCGTCAGGCCGAAAGCGTCGAGCCGCTGCGGGTCGAGCCAGACGCGCAGCGAATAATCGAGCGGACCAAACAAGCTGGCCTGGCCGACGCCCTTGATGCGCGACAGCGGGTCGAGAATGTTGATCGTCGCGTAGTTCGACAGGAACAGCTGATCAAAACTCTTGTTCGGCGAGTAAAGCGTCAGCACCTGTAGCAGCGCGGCCGACTTCTTGCGGATCGACAGGCCCTGTTGATTGACCTCCGGCGGCAGCTGCGCCTCCGCCAGCTGGGCGCGGTTCTGCACGTTGACGGTGTCGATGTCGGGATTGGTGCCGAGCGCGAAGGTGACGTTCAGCGTATAGGTGCCGTCGGCGCCGCTGGTCGATTGGTAGTAGATCGCGTTGTCGACGCCATTGACCTGCGCTTCGATCGGCTGCGCGACGGTTGTCTCCACGAGTTCAGCGTCGGCGCCGGCGTAGTTGGCGGTCAGCGTGACCTGCGGCGGCACGATGTCGGGAAACTGTGCAACGGGAATCGCCAGGATCGCCAGCAGGCCGGCGAGCGTGATGATGATCGAGATGACGAAGGCGAGGCGGGGTCGATCGATGAAGATCCCAGAAATCACTTGGCCGCTCCGGCAACGTCGGTCGCGCTAACGACCAAGCCAGGTCGCACTTTCTGGATGCCGTCGATGATCACTTTGTCGCCGGCGTTGAGCCCCTCAGCGATGGCGATATCGGTGTTCACGGCCTCTCCGGTGGTCACGCGCTTGACCTGCACCTTCTTGTCGGCGTCGACGACAAGCACATAGACGCCAATCTGATCCAGCTGCAGGGCGGAGCGTGGGATCACCAATCGCTTTTGCGGCTCGCCCTGCTGGACCTTCACCGTGACAAACGCGCCGTCGACCAGCTCCAGCTGCGGATTGGCGAAGGTCGCGCGCACCGAAACCGTGTCGGTCTGCGGGTCGACCTGGTTGGAGACGAAACGCCAATCGCCCTCGTGGTCGTAAGGCTTGCCATTGGCGAGCGTCGCGAGCACCTTGATGTTGTCGCCCTTGGAGACGTCGCCTTTGTGCTGCGCGGCGATGTCGGCGATTTGCCGCATGCTGACTGGAAATTCTACGTAGATTGGATCGTCGCTGACCACGGTGACCAGCACGCCGCTGGCGGCATTGACCAGATTGCCGAGCGTGATCGCCGTGAAGCCGATGCGGCCGTCGACCGGCGTCGTGATATCGGTATAGCCGAGGTTTTCCTGCGCGATCGCCAGCGCGGCCTGATTTTGCAGGATGGTCGCTTTGGCGCTGTCGAGGGTGGCGCGCGTCGAATCGACGGTCGCCTGCGTGCCGGAGGATGTTTTGACCAGCTCCGCGGCGCGATCATAGGCGAGTTGCGCGTTGCGGGCGATGGCCTGCGCGGAGGCGACGTTGGCTTTCGCCTGATCGACCGACGCGGCGTATTGGGTCTTTTCGATCTGATAGAGCAGATCGCCCGCCTTGACGTGCTGGCCGTCCTTGAAATTGATTTTTTCGAGAAAGCCTTCGACGCGCGCACGCACCTGGTAGATCTGGATCGCCCGCACGCGCCCGATGAACGAGAGAAACGGCGTGATGCCGCGCTCTTCGACCGTGACCACGCCGACCGCGGGCGGTGGCGAGGGCGGCGCCTGCGCGGTCGTGGTCGGCTTGCACGCCGACAAGGCAATTACCGCCGCGAACGCCGCGAGCGTTTTAAGTGCGAACCCCATATCGCGAGCCCCGGCCTTCGCGTTGGACAGCGTGAACTTTCCGTATATTGCTGCGCTGCGCAACAACCGCAAGCGCACGAAAATGTTATCGGGGTTTTGCCGTCATGGCCGGGCTTGTCCCGGCCATCCACGCCGGTGTGCGCGGCAAAGGTTGCAGAACCTAGCGCTGGCGGGTGCACACGAGAGCGTTCGAGTTCTGATGCCGGACGAGCCATGTCACGGCGTGGATGGCCGGGACAAGCCCGGCCATGACGGGGATGGCTAAGCCGATCAGAACTCAACCAACCGCCGCGGCGCCCGCCTTGATCAGCCGATAGTTGATCGCATCAACCAGCGCCTGGAACGACGCCTCGATGATGTTGCCGGAAACGCCAACCGTCGACCAGCGCGCCCCATCCGGCGCGCCAAACTCCACCAGCACCCGCGTAACCGCGTCGGTGCCGCCTTGAAACACCCGCACGCGGAAATCGATCAGCTCCACATCCTGGATATGCTTCTGATAGACCCCAAGGTCCTTGCGCAATGCGAGATCGAGCGCGTTGACCGGGCCGTTGCCTTCGGCCGCCGAGATCAGCATCTCCTCGCCGATCCTGATCTTCACCACCGCCAGCGAAGCCGCATACACGCCCGCGTCGGCAACCTTGCGCTCGACATTGACGTTGAAACTTTCGACAGCAAAGAACCTCGGCACGCCGCCGAGCTGCTTGCGCGCCAGCAATTCGAACGAAGCGTCGGCGCCCTCATAGGCGTAGCCCTCGGCCTCGCGCGCCTTCACTTCGTCGAGCACGCGGCCGAGGCGCGGATCGTCGGCGCTGACATCGACGCCGAGCCGCTTCAACTGCGCGACCAGATTGGAGCGGCCGGCCTGATCCGACACCAGGATCGCGCGGGCGTTGCCGACTCGCTCCGGCGGTACATGCTCATAAGTGCGCGGGTCCTTCGCCAGCGCCGAGGCGTGGATGCCGGCCTTGGTCGCGAACGCCGAGGCGCCGACGTAGGGCGCGTGCCGATCCGGCGCGCGATTGAGCAGTTCGTCGAACCCACGAGAGAGCCGGGCGAGGCCCGCCAAGGCCTGTGAGGAAACGCCGATCTCATAATGATCAGCGAAGTCCGGCTTTAGCGCCAGCGTCGGGATCAGCGAAACCAGGTCGGCATTGCCGCAGCGCTCGCCGAGGCCGTTCAGCGTACCCTGTATCTGCCTGACGCCGGCGCGCACCGCGGCCAGCGAATTCGCCACCGCGTTGGCTGTATCGTTGTGGGCGTGGATGCCGAGCCGGTCGCCGGGAATGGTTTCAACCACTTCGCGCACGATGCGCTCGATCTCGTGCGGCAGGGTTCCGCCATTGGTGTCGCAGAGCACGACCCAGCGCGCGCCCGCCTCATGCGCGGTCTTCGCGCATTCGAGCGCGTAGGCGGGATTGGCCTTGTAGCCGTCGAAGAAATGCTCGCAGTCAACCATCGCCTCGCGTCCCGCCGCGACCGCCGCCCGCACGCTCTCGGAGATGCTTTCGAGGTTTTCCTCGAGCGTACAACCCAGCGCGACGTGCACGTGATAGTCCCAACTCTTGGCGACGAAGACGATCGCGTCCGCATCCGCCGCCAACAGCCCGGCGACGCCGGGGTCGTTGGCGACCGAGCGCCCGGGCCGTTTGGTCATGCCGAAGGCGCAGAAGCGGGCGCGCTTGGTTGGTTTGCTCTCGAAGAATTTCGTGTCGAGCGGATTGGCGCCGGGATAGCCGCCCTCGACATAATCGACGCCAAGTTCGTCGAGCAGCGCCGCAATGTGGCGTTTGTCGGCGAGCGAAAAATCGACGCCGGTGGTCAGCGCGCCGTCGCGCAACGTGGTGTCAAACAAATAAAGCCGCTCGCGGGCCATGACGGTTCTTTCAATGTCGCGTTGACGAGGGCGCCGCCGGCGCGTCTAAAATTTTGCGCATACTGGTATTGCCAAGCCATTCCTCGCCCTTGTTGACGAGATTGCGCCGGAAGCCCTGAAAACCCAGCTTGTCAAACAGCGGCTTGGCGGTGTCGCTGACGTCGCTGGTGAGTTCTTTCGCGCCGCGGGCTCGCGCGAGCGTCGTCAGCGCCTCCAGCAACTGCGTGGCGACGCCGCGCCGCGCGTGCTCCGGATCTACGAACAGCATCTCGATATGCGATTCGCCCTTCAGGCTCGCGAAGCCGGCGATCTCGCCATCCTCGGTGGCGAGCAGCGTCAGCATCCCCGCCAACCCCTTGCCGAACGCCGCTGCATCGTCGGCGCGCTCCGCCCACGCCTCGCATTGCGCTTCCGAGTAATCCTCGCTGGCGATCTCTTCGATGCTGGCGCGGAAGATCGCGGCGCAGCGCGGCGCATCGGCAGCCAGATAGGGACGCAACGCCACGCTCATGGCTTCATCTCCCAGCTCGTCCCGTCCTTGCTGTCTTTCAGCGCCACGCCGAGCGCGCCGAGTTCGTCGCGCAGACGGTCCGACGCGGCAAAGTCCCGCGCTTTCCGCGCAGCGAGCCGCTCCGCGACGAGCGCTTCGATGCGCGCGCGCAGAGCTGGATCAATGGAAGGCCCTGACGTTTCCTCAGCAATCATCGCCTCGATGTCTAACCCGAGCATCGCGACATCGCGCCGAAGCTCCGCCGCCTTTCCCGCGTTAGCGAGCGCATGCAGGTGTGTGATCGCCGCCGCCGAGTTGAGATCGTCGGCAAGCGCTTCAATCAAAGCCTCGCTCGGCGTCGCCGCAGGTGGCGCAGCGGCGGCCACCTTCGCGAAGCGCCGCATCGTCGCCTCCGCCTCCTCCAGCGCCCGCACCGTCCAATCCATCGGCTGACGATAGTGGCCGCGCAGCATCGCCAGGCGCAGCGCCGCCCCCGGCCAACGACGGCCGCCGAACACGTCGGTGCGCAGCAACTCGTGCATGGTGACGAAGTTGCCCAGGCTCTTCGACATCTTCTCGCCTTCGACCTGCAGGAAGCCGTTGTGCATCCAGACATTGGCCATTCGGCTCGAGCCGAAGGCGCAGCAACTCTGCGCGAGCTCGTTCTCGTGATGAGGAAAGACGAGATCGATCCCGCCGCCGTGAATGTCGAACGTGTTCTTCTCCGGATCGTCGCAGGCGAGGCCGCCGCCGAACGGGCTAAGCAGCGTCTTCATCGACATCGCCGAGCATTCGATATGCCAACCCGGTCGCCCAGGCGCCGCGATCCCGCTCGGGCTTTCCCACGCCGGCTCGCCAGGTTTTGAAGGCTTCCACAGCACGAAATCCATGGAGTCGCGCTTGTAGGGCGCGACATCGACCCGCGCGCCCGCGAGCATTTCGTCGAGCGAACGGCGCGCCAGCGCGCCGTAGCGCGGCGCGCCTTTGAGCGCGTCCATCGCGCTCGGCGAGAACAGCACGTGGTCCTCGGCGACATAGGCCACGCCGCGCTGTACGAGCCGCTCGATCAGCGCGCGCATCTCCGGAATGTGGCCGGTCGCGCGGGGCTCATGCGTCGGCGGCAGGCAGCCGAGCGCGGCGACGTCCTCGTGGTATTGTTGCAGTGTCTGCGCGGTGACCTTCGCAATCGCTTCGTTGAGCGGCGTGTCAGGATAATCGCGGGCGGCGCGGGCGTTGATCTTGTCGTCGACGTCGGTGACGTTTCGCGCATAGATGACGTGGTCCGCGCCGTAGACTTCGCGCAGCAACCGGAACAGCAGATCGAAGACGATCGCGGCGCGGCCATTGCCGATATGGGCGTAGTCGTAGACGGTCGGGCCGCAGGCATAGAGGCGCACGCGCGAAGCGTCGATCGGCGCAAACGGCTGCTTGGCGCGCGCGAGCGTGTTGTAGAGGTTCAGCGTCACCGACATCAACGACCCCGACGCCACAGAAAGAGAGGCCAACCCCTCGGACGTCATGATCGGAAATAGACGCGATGGGCCAGCCGCTGCTTTTCAGCGGCGAATGATTGTACCCCGGCAGATAAGCGCCTGCGTCATGCCGGGCTTATGGGACGGAGCGGCTGGAACTGTCAAGCAGGGAAGGGCGCCGCGTGTAGCCGCGGTCGTTGACCGCGGTCTTCGTGCGATCGTCGCTATCCGGCAAAATGTCGATCACGGCGCCCCGCGGTCAACGACCGCGGCTACAAAGCAAAGCGCCGCCCCTGGGACTTGCCTTCGGGCTATGCGCACTTAACTCAGGTCGACATGTCCGACACCCGAGAACTCGATCCTTTCGTCCTGCACCCCGCCACGGCGTCTCGGCGATGGATCTCGTCGTCGAGGGCGTCCATTGCGGCGCCTGCGTCGCGACGATCGAGAAGGGTTTTGCCGGCCAGCGCGGCGTGCGCGAAGCGCGTGTCAATCTCGCCAGCAAGCGCGTGACCGTCGAGTGGGACGACGGCGAGCAGACGCCGCAGACGATCCTCGATCGGCTGCAATCCCTAGGCTATCCCGCCTATCCGTTCGCCGCCGAGCGTCGCGACGGCGTCGAGGCCGCCTACGAACGCCGCCTTCTGCGTTCCCTCCTCGTTGCTGCAGCGGGAACAGCGGCGCTCATGCTGATCTCCGCCGCGCTCTGGGCCATGCCCCAGGCGCCTATGGCGCTGCACGGCCTGATGGCGGCGATCGCTGTCGTCACCGTCGCCTACGCCGGGCTGCCGTTCTTCGAGAACGCGCTGCGCGCGCTGCGGCAGCGCTCGATCAACATGGATGCGCCGATCGCGCTCGGCGTCGCGCTGACGATGGCGCTGTCGCTCGTCGCCTTGGTCAGCGGCGCCGAGACCTATTTCGACAGCGCGCCGATGCTGCTCGCCTTCCTGCTTGCCGGGCGGTTCCTTGATCAGCGCATGCGCGCGCGCACCCGGCAGGTCGCGGCCGACCTCGCCGCGCTCCGGCCGGCGCGGGCTGTCCTGCTTGAAGCGAACGGCGAGGCGCGGGATGTGGCTATCGCTGAGGTCGAGCCCGGCGACCTCGTCTTAGCGCGCGCGGGTGAGCGCGTGCCAGTGGATGGCGTCGTCGAAGAGGGCCGCTCGGAGATCGACCAGAGTTTTGTCACCGGCGAGACGCGGCCGATCGCGGTCGAAGCCGGTGCGCAAGTCTATGCCGGCGCGATCAACCTCGGCGGCGCGTTGCGCATCCGCGTGCGGCAGGCCGCGACCGGCACGCTCGTCGATGAGGTCAATGCGCTGCTGGAGAAGGCCATAGAGCAACGCTCGTCCTATGTGAGGCTGGCGGATCGCGCCGCGCGCTACTACGCCCCGTTGGTCGCCGTGACCGCGCTGGCGGCCTTCCTCGGCTGGGCGGCGTTCGGGCCGTCCTGGCGGCAGGCGCTCGAAATCGCCGTCGCCGTGCTGATCATCACCTGTCCCTGCGCGCTAGGGCTCGCCGTGCCCGCCGTTCAGGTCGTGGCGGCGGGCGCCATGTTCCGGCGCGGGCTAATCCTGAACTCGGGCGACGCGCTGGAGCGGCTCGCCGATGTCGACACGGTCGTGTTCGACAAGACCGGCACGCTGACCTTGCCGCGGCCGAGCCTGGTCAACGCGGGCGACGCGACCGCCGAGGAACTCGCACTGGCCGGCGCGCTCGCGCTGTCGAGCCGGCACCCTCTGTCGGCGGCGGTCGCGGCGGCGGCCAACGCGAAGGCGCCGATGACGGCGCACGAATTTCCCGGGCAGGGCGTCACCGCGCTTCATAACGGCAAGCGCGTCAAGCTAGGCTCGATCGCCTATTGCAAGGCGGAGGTCGAGGCGCGGGCGGTCGCTGAGGCTTATCCCGACGCTTCGCTGATCGCGCTGCGCGGGCCGGAGCGGGCTGTGGTTTTCGCCGCGACCCAGGCGTTGCGACCCGACGCAGTCGAGACTGTCGCGCGGCTCGCCGGCGCAGGTTACCAGATCGAAATTCTCTCCGGCGACCGTGCGCGCGCTGTCGGGGCGTCGGCGTCGGCGCTGAATGTGCGGAAGTGGTCGGCGGAGCTCAAACCCGCCGACAAGATCGCGGCCGTGAAGGCGCTGAAAGCGCAGGGGCGCAACGTGCTGATGGTCGGCGACGGCCTCAACGACGCGCCCGCCTTGGCTGCGGCCGACGCCTCGATGTCGCCGGTCTCGGCGACGCACCTTACCCAAGCGCAAGCCGACGCGGTGTTTCTCGGCGACCGGCTGGGGCCTGTAGCTGACGCGCTGGCGCTGGCGCGGAAGGCGAAGCGGCTGATGATTGAAAATTTGGGGCTTGCGGCGGTCTATAACGTGATCGCGGTGCCCCTTGCTTTGGCGGGTCTGGCGACGCCGCTGGTGGCTGCGGTGGCGATGTCTGGCTCGTCAATCGTGGTGACGCTGAACGCCCTGCGCGCCCGGAGCTGAAGCGACGCCCCCTGGGACCGCGGGCGTCCGCACAAGGCGCTAACCTAGGCGATTTTCTATAGATTTGAACCCCTCATTTGGGTGTCATCCCCGCGAAAGCGGGGATCCAGGGGCTACACGACGTGCGCTTCGGCGTGTTGGCCACACGCCGTGCAGCGGCCCCTGGATCCCCGCTTTCGCGGGGATGACAGCAAACCTTTGAATTTAATCGGCAATCGCCTAAGTTAGCGCCCGCGGTCCCAGGAGCGCTTCCCGCGTAGGACAGAAATGGTAATCTCTCCCGATCGCAGGGAGAGGTATCCATGTGCCGCAGCATTAAACCGCTATTCAACTTCGAGCCGCCGGCGACCGAGGCGGAGCTTCGCGCCGCCGCCGTTCAGTTCGTGCGCAAGGTCAGCGGTTTTCAGCATCCTTCAAGGGACAACGCCGACGCTTGCGAGGCGGCGGTGGAGGATATCACCGCGATCTTGGGCAAACTCGTCAGCCAATTGCACACCAAGGCGCCGCCGCGCGACCGCGAGGTCGAAGCCGCCAAGGCGCGAGCGCGTTTCGCGCAAGCCTAGCGCTCGGAGCGTCGGCGTCCACGCCGACGTCGTGGGGCTACGACGTCGGCGTGGACGCCGACGCTCCGGCGCTCGGCGCATACAGCTCGTGCGGCTGACCGAGCCCGCGCAGTTCGAACGCGCCCAAGCTCGGCAGTTCATCCGCCAGCGCTCGGGCGAAATCGTCGCTGACGATCAGCGGCAGATCGCGCGACTTGGCGATCGCCTCGATGCGGCTGACCAGATTGACCGCCGGTCCGATCACCGTGAAATCGACGCGGTCCACCGAACCAATATTGCCGTAGGTCACCTCGCCGAAATGCAGCGCCACGACGAGGCGCAGCGGCGACTGCCCCTCAGGCGTCGGCCGCGCGGCGACGCCGGCCAGCGTTTCGCGCGCGGCCGCAAGGGCGTTCTCCGCCGCGCGGCGCGCCTCGTGCGGAGTCTCGGCGGGGAAGATCGCCAGCAGCCCGTCGCCGATGAATTTGAGGATCTCCCCGCCGTGCGCGGCGATCGCTCGCGCTTGAAGATCAAATAAATCATTGAGCGTCGAAATAACCATCTCGCTTGGCGCATGATCGGAGAGCGCCGTAAATCCGCGCAAGTCCGACGACCAGATCGCCGCCGAAATCTCTTCGCCGCTGCCGCGCCTGATCTTGCCGGCGAGCACACGCGGACCGGTCTGCGCCCCGAGATAGGCGGCGAGCACGTTCTCCGCGATCTGACGCTGGCTGCGCATGTCGGCGATCAGCGCGACGTCGCGGCTGAAGCCGGTCAGCAGGTCGATCTCGGCCTGACGAAAGCCGCCCGGCGCGTCCGCGACATAAGAAATGATATGCGCCTCGAAGCCGAACGGGCTTTCAACAGGGATCAGCAGATAATCTGTCGCCCCGCGCGCCTTCAGGTCCGCCAGTATGGTGAAATCGAATGCGGCGTGGTCGCCGTCGAGACGCCGGCGGATGGTCTTGTTCTCGGCGCGCGACTGCAGGATCGGGTTGTCGGAGTAGGGCACAAGGTCCAGCACTTCGTGCATGATCATGATCTTGCGCGTTTCGGCCAAGTCCTTCCACCAATGATAGGTCGCGCCCATGAACTGCGGGTGCAGGATGGTGGTGTTGACCGCCACCCGCAACAGCCCAATACCCGCCGCCGTCAGGCGCCAGCCGAATTCGTCGATGACCTTGGTGAATAAATCCTCGCGACGCGCCGGCCCGCGCAACCAGGCCGCGACCCCGTCCAGCGTCTCGCTCTTCGGCCGCAAGTCTTCCGGGGTGGAGACGGTCGAGGCAACCACGGCCGCACGCGCGAGCGTTCCCGGAGGATGCGGCGTCTCGTCGGCCATCAACCGAGCCGTTTCAGCGCCCGGCCGAAGCGGTCAAACAACTCGTCGATGTCCTTCGGCGAAATGACCAATGGCGGGCAGAAAGCGATGACGTCGCCGATCGCGCGGATGATCAGCCCTTCCTCATGGCAGAGCTCGGCGATCTTCGCGCCGCACGAACCGGGCGGATCGAACGCGGCCGTCGTCGCCGGTTGTGAAACAAACTCCAAAGCGCCGATCAGTCCGACGCCGCGCGCTTCCCCAACCAGCGGATGCGAGGCAAAGCTGCGCAACCGCTCCTGGAACTGCGGGCTGAGCCTCCGCGCCGCGCCAACCAGGTCCTTCTCCTCGATGATGTCGAGATTCTCCAGCGCGATCGCCGTGCCGACGGGATGGCCGCTAGCCGTAAAACCATGCGCGAACACGCCGATCTTCGCGGAATTATCGGCGAGTGTTTGATAGACCTTGTCCGTGAACAGGATCGCCGTCATCGGGAAGTAGCTGGAGGTGATCGCCTTCGACAGCACCATGAAATCGGGCTCGATCCCATAGGTCTGGCAACCAAACATGTTGCCGGTGCGCCCGAAGCCGGTGATCACTTCGTCAGCGACGATCAGCACATCGTGCTTGCGACAAACCTCCTGGATCTTTTGCCAATAGGTGGCCGGCGGTGGGATCACCCCGCCCGCGCCCATCACCGGCTCGCCGATGAAGGCGGCGACGGTGTCAGGGCCCTCCGCGATGATCGTCGCGTCGAGCTCGTCGGCGAGCCGCGTCGCAAACGTCTCCTCGGTCTCGCCGGGCTGCCCGAAGCGCCAGAGATTGGGGCAGCCTACATGTTTGACGAACGGCAGCGGCAGATCGAAGTCGCGATGAAAATTCGGCATTCCAGTCAGGCTGCCGGAGACGATGCTGACCCCGTGATAGGCCTTCTGCCGGGAGATGATCTTCTTCTTGGCCGGACGTCCCAGCGCATTGTTGTAGTACCAGATCATCTTGACGACGAGATCGTTGGCCTCCGATCCCGACGAGGTGAAATGCGCCTTCGCCATGCCCGGCGCGAGCCCGACCAGCCGCTCGGCAAGCTTGGTCGCCGAGGGGTGCGATTTATGGCTGAACGAGTGGTAGAAGGGCAGCTTCGCCATCTGCTCGGCGGCGGCCTTCACCAGCCGCGGCTCGCCGAAGCCGACCGCGACGCTCCACAGACCGGCTAGACCTTCGATATATTCCTTGCCGGTATCGTCGTAGACGCGCACGCCCTCGCCGCGCTCGATCATCAGCGGGCCGACCTGCTCGTGCCGGCGGGCGTTGGTGGCGGGGTGGAAGTAATAGGCGATATCGGTGGCGGCGAGGGAATTCGGCCGAACGTTCATGCGGGCCTCCGGGATGCGGGGCGCATTTGCGCTTTCCCACGGGGGATTGTCCAGGGGGCGCCAGACGGCCGGGCAATCGATCGTGAGCAGATCTTTTGCAAGGTGAGGCAGTTCCCTCCCCCCTTGTGGGGGAGGGCCAGGGAGGGGGGTCGCCGCTTGGACGGCGCTCTCCAGAAAGGGTGGCGCTCGCGGGCTACCCCCCTCCCCAACCCTCCCCCACAAGGGGGGAGGGAGAACGCGGCGGCGGCGCTTCATGCGACGCGGCTGAAATTGCGAGGTACTCGCATGAGAAGCGAAACAGCGGCGTTTATCGAAGGTTTGCACGCGCGCGGCGGCGCGGCCCGCGCCGAATGGGACAAGCGCTACATGAAATCGGAGCGCACGCACTGGGGCGTCTCGGCGCCCGAGATTGTCGGCGCCATCCGAACGCTGCGGTCGCTCTCCGAGCCGATCCGGCTCCGCGTTGCGACCGAGCTTTGGCGCGAGGAGGTGTTTGATCTCAGGATCGCCGCGGCGCGGATCGTGGCGGGGCTATCGGATGCGGCGGACGCTGGGGTCTGGCGCTTTCTGACCAAGCGCATGGCCGAGCTCGACGGCTGGGCGATCGCCGACAATTTCGCGGACGCCGCCGGCCCGCGCATCATTTTCGCGCCCGATAGGCTCGGCGAAGTCGAGCGATGGGTAGTGAGCCCGCATCTTTGGACGCGTCGCGCGAGCCTGGTGTTTACGCTGGCCTGGATGAAGTCGGGGCGCAGCCCCGAGCGCATGCTCGGTTGGGCGGCGCGGTTGGTCGAGGACCGCGAATGGTTCATTCAGAAGGCGATCGGCTGGTGGTTGCGCGAGCTTGGCAAGCGCGATGCGCCGCGGGTGCGGACGTGGCTCAAGGCGCATGGCGGCGGGTTGAAGGCGTTCGCTAGGAAGGAGGCGGAGAAGTATCTCTCCTCGTAGGCTCAATGAACCCCCGCGCTCCGCGCTTTGTTAAGAGATGCTTCAAAGGGTGTTCCGGAAACTGGACCTATGGCTCCGGCAGGCGAACTTTCGATCGGCTCTCAAACCCTTACGCGGGCCGCGAAAGACACGGCTCTATTCGCGTTCGAGCATTCCGGAACTTCGGTCATCCAAGCAAGCAACCCGGTCCAGCGATGTTTCCGCGACTTGTTGACGGGTCTCAAACATCCGACTTTTGCGCCCTCCATCCTGGCGCGGATTGGGAGAGTGAAGCTGGGTCTTCCGCCGTTGCCGTTGCCTCTTTGAAGGTCGCGCTGTGGCCGCGATCTGGAGATCTAAAGCATGCACACATCTGGCGGACGCGGGTGAAACACAACGGCTGCGGACTCCCTCTCCCCCGCGAGTCGCACGACGCAGCGCGACGCATCAACCAAGCAGCGGGGAGAGGGTTGGGGTGAGGGGTGAGTCGCTTGGACCCGCCTTTCCAACCATCGCACCGCGCGAAACTAGAAGACCTGAAGCAGACGCTCGCTTATTTCGTGCAAGCAAATTTGGCGGGGCGCGAAGCGCAGGTCCAAGTGGCGCGCCCCTCACCCAAACCTCTCCCCGCTATTGCGTGGATGCGGCGCGCTACGTCGTGCGACACGCGGGGAGAGGGGTCCCCAGCCGTTGTGCTACGCAGCGCGCCGGCCAAATGTGTGCATCCCCTAGAGCTCGATCAGCCGCGCAATAGCGCCCTCGTATGCTCGCCATAGCCGGTGATGGTCGGATAGTCCGTTTCAAGCATATACTTGTGCGCCGCCGTCACGACCACCACCGCCGCCCCCGCGGCCACGCCTGCTTGAACGCCGGCCGGCGCATCTTCAAACACCAGGCAATCCTCGATCTTCCGGCCCAGCCGTTGCGCGGCCAGCAGAAAACAGTCGGGCGCGGGCTTGCCGCGTTCAACATCCTCGGCGGTGACGAATACCCGAGGTATCGGCAATCCTGTCGCCTTCAGCCGGCGGAGCGCGAGCTTGCGCTGAGCCGACGTGACGATCGCCCAGCGATCCGGCGGCAGCAATTCGAGGAAGGCTCTGGCCCCATCAATCTCTTCGATGCCTTCCACATCCTCGATCTCAGCCAGCAGCAGCGCCTCCACCTCAGCATGCGGATCGACGCCCGGCAGTGCTAGCCGGGTGATTGTTTCAATGCCCCGCACGCCGTGGATGGTCGGAAGAAACGATGCGGCGTCGAGCCCATGCCGGGTCGCCCAATCGCCCCAGACGCGCTCGCCTACGGCGACGGAGTTGATGATCGTGCCATCCATGTCGAATAGCAGGGCGTCGAAAGTGCGATCGAAAAGAGGGCTCTGGGTCATGGCGGGCTCGGTACCCCCAAACCCACACAATAATCAACCTGTCGGAACAAAAGTTCTCAAAATCGTATCGGCGAGCGCCTATGTAGCCGCGGTCGCTGACCGCGGTGGATCGAATTGGAAAAAATTAGCAAATACAGGCGCCTGAGCCAAAGAACGCGGTCAGCGACCGCGTCTACACGGGGCGTCGAGGTGGAATCTACTACCCTCGCTTCACATGACTTCCAGTGCCATCGCGGTCGCCTCGCCGCCGCCGATGCACAGCGACGCCACCCCGCGCTTGCCGCCTCGCGCCTTCAGCGCCGCCAGCAGCGTCACCAGTATCCGCGCCCCCGACGCCCCGATCGGATGCCCGAGCGCGCAGGCGCCGCCGTTCACGTTGACCTTCTCGTGCGGCAGATCGAGATCGCGCATCGCCGCCATCGCCACGACCGCGAACGCTTCGTTGATCTCGAACAGATCGACGTCGCTTGCCCGCCAGCCGGTCTTCTCGAACAGTTTGCGCATCGCGCCGATCGGCGCGGTCGGGAATTTGCCCGGCTCGGCGGCGTAGGTTGCGTGTGCGACGATCCGCGCTAGCGGCGTCAGCGCACGCTTGTCCGCCACGCCGGCGCGGGTGAGAATCAGCGCGGCGGCGCCGTCGGATATCGAGCTGGAGTTTGCCGCCGTCACCGTGCCGCCCTCGCGGAAGGCGGGTTTCAACGTCGGGATTTTCTCGGGGCGAGCCTTCGGCGGCTGTTCGTCGGTCCGCACGACCGTTTCGGTCTTGCCCGACTTCACCGCGACAGGGACGATCTCCGCCTCAAAGGCGCCGTCGCGAATCGCGCGGTTGGCGCGCTCCAGGGAGGTCAGCGCATACGCGTCCTGCGCCTCGCGGGTGAACTGATAATCGCGCGCGCAATCCTCGGCGAAAGTCCCCATCAGCCGGCCCTTGTCATAGGCGTCTTCGAGGCCGTCGAGGAACATCGAATCGGCGATTTTGCCGTGGCCCATGCGGTAGCCGGTTCGCGCACGCTCCAGCAGATAGGGAGCGTTGCTCATGCTCTCCATGCCGCCGGCGACGACGACATCGGCGCTCCCCGCGGCGATGAGGTCATGGCCTAACATCGCGGCCTTCATGCCCGAACCGCACATCTTGTTGATGGTTGTAGCGCCGACGCTGAGCGGTATCCCTGAGCCGATGCTCGCCTGCCGCGCCGGCGCTTGGCCTTGGCCGGCCGGCAGCACACAGCCCATCACCACTTCGCCGACGTCTTCGCCTGTGAGGCCGGCGCGCTCTAGCGCAGCGGAAATGGCGCGGGCGCCGAGCTGTGGCGCGCTGACGCCGCTGAGATCACCTAGGAAGCCGCCCATCGGGGTCCGCGCCGCGCCGACGATGACGATAGGGTCCGCCGCCATGTTCGCTCCGTAGCGCCAATGTAGCCGCGGTCGCTGACCGCGGTCTCGGTGTGAGCGCCCTGTTCGGCAGATACGCGATCACGGCGCAACCGCGGTCAACGACCGCGGCTACAAAGCGGGCTTACGCGGCCTGCGCCGTTTCCGTCTGCTTCTTGACGATGTCGCGCTTGATCTTCAGCGCGCCCTCGGAGAGATCGCCGTCGCTCGCCTTGACCAGGAACGCATCGAGGCCGCCGCGGTGCTCGACCGAGCGCAGCGCAGCCGCCGCGACGCGCAGCTTGAACCCCTTCTCCAGCGTGTCGGAGATGAGCGTGACCTGGCACAGATTCGGCAAGAAACGCGTGCGCGTCTTGCGGTTGGAGTGGCTGACTTTGTTGCCGGATAGGACGGCTTTGCCCGTCAGCTCGCAGCGGCGCGACATCTTGAAATCCTGGATCGAGCCTGAGAGTTCGGCGCGGCGTCGACAACGCGAAACCGTCCGCCTTTCCCCTGGCGTTTAGGGTCGCGGCTCTATAGGGGAGGGCGCCCGAGGCGTCAAGCAGGAAGGCCAGCGGCGGCTACGCGCGACGGCGGCCGGCGATCCCGATCTACGTCGCTAGCGTAACCTGTCATGAAAACCTTGCGCTTTGTGCTGGGCGACCATCTTACGCGGGAAATCTCCTCGCTCGCGGATGCGACCGCCGACGACGTCATCTTCATGGCCGAAGTCGCCGAAGAGACGACCTACGTTCGCCACCACCAGCAGAAGATCGCGCTTGTGCTCTCGGCGATGCGTCATTTCGCCGAAGAGCTTCGGGAGGAGGGCCTAACCGTCGACTACGTCCGGTTGGAAGATCCTGAAAATCGCGGCGGGTTCGTCGAGGAACTGCAGCGAGCGATAAAGCGTCATAGCGCTACCCGCGTCATCGTGGCCGAGCCCGGCGAATGGCGTGTGATTGAGGCTTTGCGTAACGCCGACCTTGGGGCGGCGCTCGAGATCGCCAATGACGATCGTTTCTTCGTGTCGCCCCGCGCGTTCGAACGCTGGGCGCGCGGCCGATCGGGCCTGCGGATGGAGTATTTCTATCGGGAGATCCGGCGTTCCCACAATCTGCTCATGGACGGCGACGAGCCGGTCGGCGGCCGTTGGAATTTCGACACCGAGAACCGCAAGCCGCCGCCGCGCCACTTTCACCCGTCAGCGCCGCCGCGCTTCGCGCCGGATGAAACCACGCGCGAAGTGCTCGACCTGGTGGCGCGCCGCTTTGCCGATCATTTCGGCGATCTGGAGCCGTTCGGTTGGGCGACGACGCGCCGCGAGGCGCTGGCGGCATTGCGCGGCTTCATCAAGGACCACCTGCCTGAATTCGGCGATCATCAGGACGCGATGGTCAAGGGCGAGCCTTTTCTGCATCACGCGAGCCTGTCGCCTTATCTGAACATCGGGCTGCTGGCGCCCCGCGAGGTTTGCCGCGCGGCGGAGCGCGCCTATCAGAGGGGCGAGGCCCCGCTCAACGCGGTCGAGGGATTTATTCGTCAGATCGCCGGCTGGCGCGAATATGTGCGTGGCGTGTATTGGTTGAAGATGCCGGAGTATGCGCGCTCCAATGCGCTCGAGGCGCACCGGCCGCTGCCGTGGTTCTATTGGAGCGGCGAGACGCGGCTCGCCTGCGTTGCCGAAGTGGTCGGGCAGATCCGTCGCCACGCTTATGCGCATCACATCCAGCGGCTGATGGTGACGGGCAACCTCGCGCTGATCGCAGGCTTTGCGCCGGCCGAGGTCGAGCAATGGTACCTTGCGGTTTTCGCCGACGCCTATGATTGGGTCGAGTTGCCCAACACCCACGGCATGTCGCTATTCGCCGACGGCGGCGTGCTCGGCTCGAAACCCTACGCATCGGCGGGCGCTTACATCAACCGGATGTCGGATTATTGCGGGGGTTGCGCGTTCGATCCGAAAATCAAGACCGGACCGAAGGCCTGTCCTTTCAATCCGCTCTACTGGGATTTCCTGATCCGCAATCGGGCGCGGCTGTCGCGCAATCCGCGGCTCGCGATGCCTTATCGCGCCATCGCCGCGATGAGCAGCGAGCGCCGCGGGCAGATCGCGGCGGACGCGCGAGCGATCCTAGACAGCCAGGAGTTTTCGGGAGCGCCGGGCTGACCGGAGCGTCGGCCTCCAGGCCGACGTCGGGTGCACGACGTCGGCCTGGAGGCCGACGCTCCGACTACCTACTCCGCGGCTTTGGCGAGCTCGGGATAATCGGTGTAGCCGGCCTCGCCTTCGGAATAGAATGTCGCTGAGTTCCACTTGTTGAGCGGAGCGTTCATCGCCAACCGGCGCGGGAGATCCGGGTTGGAGATGAAAAGCTTGCCGAAGGCGATCGCATCCGCCTCGCCGGCCGCAATGGCCGCAGCGGCGGTCTCGGCCGTGAAGCCTTCGTTGATCACATACGGGCCGCCGAACGCCTTCTTCAAATCCGGCCCAAGACGCGGCGCTGTCAGCAACTCGCGGGCGCAGAGGAAAGCGAGCTTCCGCTTGCCCAGTTGCTCGGCGACATAGCCGAAAGTCGCTGCGAGGTTCGAGTCGCCCATATCGTGCGCGTCGCCGCGGGGAGCGAGGTGCACGCCGACGCGGCCGGCGCCCCATACCGATGTGACCGCGTCGGTCACTTCGAGCATCAAGCGCGCGCGATTTTCAATCGACCCGCCATAAAGGTCGGTTCGCTTGTTGCTGCCATCTTGCAGAAACTGGTCGATCAGATAGCCATTGGCGCCGTGAATCTCGACGCCGTCGAAACCGGCGGCTTTCGCGTTGCGGGCGCCTTCAGCGAAGGCTTCGACGACGCCAGCGAGTTCCGCCGTCTCCAAGGCGCGCGGCGTCGGATAGGGTCGCTCCGGCCGCAACAGGCTGACGTGGCCCTTGGCCGCGATCGCGCTGGGAGCGACGGGTGATACGCCGTCGTGGAAACTCGGGTCAGAAATCCGGCCGACATGCCAGAGCTGCAGCAGAATGCGGCCGCCGGCGGCCTGCACAGCGCTCGTGATCGCTCGCCAGCCCTCGACCTGCTCGCGCGACCAGACGCCCGGCGTGTGCGGATAGCCGACGCCCAGCGGCGTGACCGACGTCGCCTCGGAGATGATCGCGCCCGCCGAGGCCCGCTGCACGTAGTATTCGCGCATCAGCGCGTTCGGAACTCGACCCGGCCCGCTGGACCGATTGCGCGTCAACGGCGCCATGAGGACACGGTTGGGAAGACGTAGGTCGCCGATGGTGATCGGATCGAAAAGCGTTGACATGTGAGCAAGGGTCCCCGTGGACAGCCAAGTCTTTGACATGGTCGTCATGCTGCGCTGCGGCAAGCCCCACGAATAAGCCGTGAGTAAAATTTAACTACAGGCGTGAACTGCTATTGTGGAGCGTCGGCGTCCACGCCGACGCGCGGGGGCACGACGTCGGCGTGGCCGCTGACGTTCCGAGGCTCACCCGCTTTCCGCCGCCTGACGCAGCGTCTCCGCGGTCGAAGCATCCGCGGGGTAAAACGCCTCGATCGACAGTTCCGCGAGCGTAATGTCGAGCGCAGTGCCGAAAACGGTAACCGTCGACAGCAGCGAAAGCACGCCGCGCTGGGTGCGCAGGATCAAGGGAACGGCGATCTCCTCGGCGAGGTCGGGCCGAGGCGCTTCCGGGCCTGGGTAGGCGGTCACCTCGCCGAGCAGCGCCACTATGCGCGGATCCGGCGCCAGCGCCGCCTGCCGGCGCAGCCTCTCGAGCAGATGCGCCCGCCAGGCGCCGAGATTGACGATCAACGGCGCCAGCCCTCGCGGATGCAAGCTGACGCGCATCGCGTTGACCGGCGGTTTCATCAGCTCCGGATCGACCGGCGCCAGCAAGCGCAGCGCGGCGGCGTTCGCGGCCACCACGCTCCAGCCGCGATCGACGGCCAGCGCGGGGTAGGGCTCATGGGCTGAGAGCAACCGGTCGATCGCCGCGCGCGCCTTGGCGAGCGCCGGATCGTCGAGCGGACGATCGCGGTAGATCGGCGCATAGCCCGCCTGCATCAGCAGCAGGTTGCGGTCGCGGAGCGGCACTTCGAGATGTTCGGCGATCCGCAGCACCATTTCGCGCGAGGGCGTCGCCCGGCCGCTTTCGATGAAGCTGAGGTGGCGCTGCGAAATTTCGGCCTCATTGGCCAGCGCGAATTGGCTGAGACGGCGCCGTTCGCGCCAAGCGCGCACGAGAGGGCCGGCGGATGCGGAAGCGAGCATGAGCGCAGTCTTGCGCGCCGGTCGCTGCGGTTCAATTCCCTCGGAGGTCATAAAGCGCGCATTTTTGCTCGTCGCGATGACCTCTGGGACAATCGAAACAACGACCTGATCGGCGCCATCTTCGAACCACGCCCGACGAAGGGCGCAGTGAAGGAGAAAGCTCATGCAAGACGCCAAGACGATCGCCGAGGCTTACGTCGCTTTCTGGAACGCTCCCGAGCCTGCGAGGCGGCGCGAAATGTTCGAAAGCGGCTGGCGGCCCGACGCAAGCTACGTCGATCCGATCATGCGCGGCGCCGGGGCCGAGGAAATCGCCGGGCTCGTCGCCGGCGCGCAGGCGCGGTTTCCCGGCTTCCGCTTTCGCCTGAAGGGCTCACCCAACGGGCACGGGGATTTCGTGCGGTTTTCCTGGGAACTGGGCCCCGAAGGCGTGGCGGCAACCATCGAAGGCAGCGACGTGGTGCGGTTGAAGGACGGCCGGATCGCCGAGGTGATCGGCTTTCTCGACAAGGTCCCCGGTTAAGCAGATCCCCCTGGGGACCGCGGGCGAGACGCCCGCGGTCCCAGGTAAGTCGGCCGCGCGGCGAAGCTGGCAAACCTGCCGCGGTCGTCACTCAGACGCAGATGACGCTTTCCCGCGGCCTCGCTTGATGCGCGCCGACGGCAGAACTTCCGCGGCGGCGTAAAACACCTCGCCTTCGCTTTCCTCCGTGTCGAGCCAGGTGACTTCGAGGTTTGGGAACGAAGCTTCGAAAGCGGGCTGGCCTTGCCCGATTTCGCAAACGAGCCCACCGCGCGGGTTCAGATGCGCGCGGGCCTCGCCCACGATGCGGCGCACGATGTCGAGGCCATCTGGCCCGCCGACATGGGCGAGTCTTGGCTCAGCGGCGTATTCCCTGGGAAAAGCCGCCGCCGCCGCGTCCTCGACATAGGGGGGGTTGGCGAGGATGAGATCGTAGCGCGCCGAACCCAGCGCCGCAAACAAGTCCGAACTCGACAAGGCGGATGCGGTCGGCGAGCCCGTGCTCAGCGAGATTTCTCGCGGCGACCGCAAGCGCGTCGGAGGAAATATCCGACGCGTCGATGGTTGCGTTCGGAAAGACGCGCGCGGCGAGGATCGCCAGCGATCCGCCGCCGGTGCAGAGGTCGAGCACAGAGGTCACGGCGCCGGGGCCCGGCATGAGGCCGCCCACCCCTCCAGGCGCGGTCAACAAAAGCTCGCCGATGAAGCTGCGCGGCACAATGACGCGCTCGTCAACGTAGAACGGCACGCCTTGGATGTAAGCGCAATTCAACAGATATGCGGCTGGTTTGCGCGTGGCGACGCGAGCGTCAATCAACTCGGCAAGCCGCCGGCGTTCGTCAAGCAAGAGCTTCGCGTCGGCAAAAGGATCGAGCGCGTCGATCGGCAGCTTCAAGCCTTCGAGCACCATATAGGCGGCTTCGTCGACCGCGCTGGTCGCGCCATGGCCGAAGACCAACCCCGCCGCCTGAAACCGGCTCACCGCATAGCGGAACCAGTCCCTCGGGGTGGTCAGGATTTGCAGGCGTTCGTCTTCTGCGGGCATGACGCAGCCTCGGCATTCAATCGTTTTCGAAGCAGGCGCTAATGCAGCCGCGGTCGCCGACCGCGGTCTTTCGACGATCGCCCCTCTCTAGAAGGGTTGATCACACCCCAACCGCGGTCAACGACCGCGGCTACAGGCGGCCCAAAAAAATAGGCCGGCTTTCGCCGGCCAATCGACAGGCGCCGATGCGATGCGCTTACTTGTCGCCCTTCTTGCACTTCTCGCGGAACTTCTTGCGCTCCTTGCCGTGCAAGCCTTTCGCGTCGGCCTCTTTCGAGCATTCCTGCGACTTGGCCTCCATCGCGGCCTTGTCGGGCTTCATCGCGGACGTCGCAGTGGGCGAGGGCGAAGGCGTGGCGGCGGGCGCGGCCGCATCGGTCGCGAAAGCGGAGGTCGCGACGAGGCAGGCGACCCCGAACGCGGCGGCGAAAGTTGAGAGTTTCATGTTCTCACGGTCTTTCTTGAGGCGAGGAAATTCTGTTGAGCCGTATCCGACGGAGGATCGGAATCGCCCGGCCCGCTTGGCCTCATAGGCGAACCCCGTTCCCCACACAAGGCGCGAAAGTCATGATTCCTGTGTAGATGCCTAGTTGGCTTCGGCGCGCGGACGCAACGTTTCACGGGCTGATTGTCGGCTGCTTTTCGGACCGCTAGTGAAGCCAGCGTCCTACACATCGCCTGCGGCGTTCAACAGGGCTAACGGAGATCATCAAATGAGCGCAAAGACCGCGCCCGTCGTCGCCAACCCCGCCGGCCGCGAGGTCGAGCGCTTCGAAAACCCGAAACATGGCAACCTGACCTGGCACACCCTGTTCAGCGGCGACAGGACGCCGACCGCTCAGATGAGTGCGGGGATAACGGAGGTTCCGCCGCATGGCGGGTTCCTGGCGGCTCACCGTCACGCGCAGGCGGAGATATATTTCGTGCACGAAGGGACTGGCGTGCTGACGATCGACGGCGTCGAACACAAGCTCTCTGCGGGCATGTCGGTGTTCATCCCCGGAGACGCGGAGCACTCGGTGCGGAATGAATTCAGCGGGAGCGCTGAAGATTTTCTACGTGTTTCCCACGGACCGATTTGGAGACGTAGTCTACCGATTTTAGCGCCGCCCCTGGGACCGCGCGCGTCCCGCGCCTTGCCGGCGAGAGGCGCGCTGTCGCAGAAGTCATTCCGGGTTCGCCGCGTCGGCCTTCTCCGCCAGCCACATCTTGATCAGCGACTGGTACGGCACATCGCGCCGGTGTGCGGCCATCTTGATCCGCTCCAACAGACTTGTCGGCAACCGCAGCGAGATCGACGTCTTGCTCGGCTCCAAGTTCGGCAGCAACACCCGCTCCGCCTTCGACCAGTCGACCTCATCAGCCAAATCCGTTTTCTCCCAATAGTCGCGTTCGTCCGTCTCGTTGGCGAAGGCCGAGTCACGGGGCTTGGGCATAGGTGGTTCGCTCCTTGATGATCATCTCGCGGGCGGAAATGACGCCTGATTTGTGTATTATGTTCAGATACACCGGTAATCAACCGCGAAGGTACCCCTGGCCCCGCGACCATCTCCGGCTTGTATTCGCCCTCTTTCGCGCATAGGTTCCCCGAGAGAAAAAGCGGCTCGTGGGCCGCGTGCGCTAGGGATGGTCGCCATGGGTAGCATGAGCATTTGGCATTGGATGTTGTTCGGCGCGGTCGTGCTGCTGCTGTTCGGCGGCAAGGGCAAGATCTCCGACATCATGGGCGACGTCGCCAAGGGCATGAAATCGTTCAAGAAGGGCATGAACGAGGACGACGAGCCGGCTGCCGCCAGCACGGCGCGCACGATCGAGAATCGCACGCCCAACGGCGTCGACATCGCCGAGAAGCAGAAAGTCGGCTGAAGCGCTCCCGCTCCGGCGGAAGGTCGGATGGGACAAAGCGCGTTTCCGATTGCGAAGGCCCCTGCATCTTCGTATCCGCTGGGATGACGAGCGGCTAATACAGATCCATGTTCGATTTCGACGCCGGCAAAATCCTGGTCTTTGGCATTGTTGCGTTGGCGGTGATCCCCGCCAAGGATTTGCCGCGCGTGCTGCGCACCGTCGGCAAATATGTCGGGCAGATGCGCCGGATGGCGCCGACTTCCAGGGCCAGTTCATGGACGCCATGAAGGAGGCCGATCTCGAAAGCGTCAAGAAGGAGATCGAGGCGATCAACGCCGAGGCGTCCAAGGTCGACACCTCTTTCGATCCTGCCGCGCTGATGCGCGACAGCATGACCAAGTCGGTCGAAGGCCCCGCGGCGCCGACGGTCTATGAGACTGTGAAAGCCGATGCGCCGGCCGTCGTTCGAGTCATCGGCGCCTGAAACAGCTAAGAGCGAACCCGGTGAGCCGATTGTTTACGACACCGTTAAAGTCGTGACGCCCGCCGTCCCGGAGCACCAAACAGCGCCGCCTGAGAAGATTCCCGCCGCGCCGAGCACGACATGACGGACGCGGACATCGAGGCCAGCAAAGCGCCGCTGATCGAACATCTGATCGAGCTCAGGCAGCGGCTCATTCGCGCGCTCTATGCGTTCTTCGCCGCGTTTCTGGTCTGCTTCTATTTCTCCCGCTCGATCTACAATATTCTCACCTGGCCCTATGTGCGCGTCGTCGGCGCCGAGCAGGCCAAGCTGATCGCCACGCATTTCCTGGAGCAGTTCTACACCAACATTCGCCTCAGCATGTTCGGCGCGTTTTTCATCGCCTTCCCCGTCATCGCGACGCAACTCTACAGGTTTGTAGCTCCGGGGCTGTATCGCAAGGAGCGGCAGGCTTTTCTGCCCTATCTGGTCGCGACGCCGATCTTCTTCGTGGCGGGCGCGATGCTCGTCTATTTCGGTGTGATGCCGCTGCTGATCCGCTTCTCGGTTTCGCTGCAGCAGGTCAACCAGCCCGGCGAAGCGACGATCGAGCTGCTGCCGAAGGTCAGCGAATATCTGTCGCTGATCATGACGCTGGTCCTCGCCTTCGGCGTGGCGTTCCAACTTCCGGTCGTACTGACGCTGTTGGGGCAGGTCGGCATCATCGATTCCAAGTGGCTGTCGTCCATGCGCCGCTATGCGGTCGTCGGTGTGACGGGGCTTTCCGCGGTGCTGACGCCGCCTGATCTGATCAGCATGACCTCGCTCGCGCTGCCGATGCTGCTGCTCTACGAAGGCGCGGTGATTGCGGTCAAAATGATCGAGCGGCGGCGTGAGGCGGAGCGCTTGAAGAACCAGGGCAAGTGAAGCCGTCGGATTACGCCGCAGCGATCATCGCGGCGGTTGTCTGGGGCCTCACCTTCATCGCCATCAAGTTCGGCGTCGAAGAGGCGCCGCCGTTCCTGTTGACAGCGCTGCGTTTCGCTTTCGCGGCGTTCCCGCTGGTTTTGTTTGTGCGGCCGCCGAAAACGCCGGCGCGATGGGTCGCGCTCTACGGGCTGTTGATCGGCGTCGGCGCAATTTGGCCTGATCTTCCTGGCGGTGCAACTGGGAATGCCGGTTGGGCTGGCCTCGCTCGTCATCATGACGCAGGTGTATTTCACCATCCTGTTTGCGGTCGTTTTCTTTGGCGAGCGCCCGACGCGGGCGCAGACAATCGGCGCGATGGTCTCGCTGGTTGGCCTTGGCGTGATTGGGTTCGCGCGCTCCGGTCACGCGAATTTCCTGCCGTTTCTGCTGACGCTCGGCGCGGCGTTGTGCTGGGGCGCTGGGAATATCGTCGGCAAAAGGATTGGCCGGGTCGATCCGATCGCTTTGGTCGTCTGGTCGTCGCTCGTCGCGCCGGCGCCGATGTTGGCGTTGTCCTGCTGGGTGGCGCCCGAACGCACGATCTCTTCGATACTGCATCCAACCCTGACGCTTGCGCTCAGCGTGGCCGGGCTCGCCTATGGCGGTACGCTGATCAGCTATGGTTTGTGGTCCCGCCTGCTCGCGCGCCACCCGGCCGCCGCGGTGACGCCGTTCGCGCTGCTTGTGCCGGTCGTCGGCGATGATCTCGGCGCGGGTGCTGTTCAACGAAGCGACGAGCGCGACCGAGTTGCTGGGGGCGGCGCTGGTGATGGCGGGATTGGGCATCAACGTGGCGGGCGCGCGGGTTGGGGCTTGGGCGTATGCTAGACGCGCGGCGGCATCGTCGAGCCCACGCTAACATACCCAGAGCGCCGCGGCTGAGACCGCGCGCGTCTCTCGCGCTCTTGCCGACGAGCGGCGGCAAAGAGCGCGAGAGACGCGCGCGGTCCCAGGGGTGGCGCTTCTCAGGCCAGCGTTCTGAGCTTCGGCTCGCGATCCCACTGACGCGTCTTTGCCGCCTCAAAGAAAGCCGCATCCAGCCCGCACACGCCTTCATCCGCCTCAACGCCGGCGCGATCCAGCAGCGGCTTGGCGGCGTCGCTGGCGCCGATCGCCTTCAGATGCCCGAAGGCGTCCATCACCCATTTCACCGCGGCGCCCTCGCGCGACAGCTTCTTGGCGCCGGCCTCGTCCAGGATCACCGCGACAGCGTCGAACAGCGGCGAGGGCGAGCCGTGCAAGCTGGCCGTCCGCCTTCAACGCCTTTCCGTCCGACAGCTCAACGTTGTGGACGTGCGGCGAAACCACGAACACTGCGGCGCCCTGCTTTTCCGCCGCCTGCTCGCACGGCTTTGAGCGCTTTCGCGTCGCTGCCGTCGGCGATCAGCACGCCGATCTTGCGGCCTTCGAGCGTCGCCTTGGCGTTCCGCTGGATGGACAGCGCGGGCGACGGCTCCATCTCGACCTTGGCTCGCGCCGGCTTCGAGCGCTTTCGGCAGATCGATCGCCGAGCCCGGCGGCGACGCGCGCGGCGAGATCCTCGTCGACGTTGCGCAGGTTGGCGACCATGCGCGGCGGCACCTGCTCCAGCTCGACCTTCGAGAGTTCGAACACGAAGGAGGAGGCGATATGCGCGCGCTCGCTATCGGTCTGCGAGCGCCAGAACAGCGCCGCCTGGCTGTAATGGTCGGCGAACAGCTCCGGCCGCACGCGCAGCTTCTCCGCGCCTCATCGGTCGTCGAAATGCGTCTCGGTGACAAAGCCGTCTTTCGCGGACTTCGCGCGCGCCGCCATCCTCGCCATGCGCGGCCAGGCGATTCGGCTCGTAGTTCGCGCGGCCCTTGGGCACCTGCATCTGCATCATGCCGTCGCGCTGCGATTGAGGAACGGGCATTTCGGCGCGTTGATCGGGATCTGGTGGAAGTTCGCCGTGCCGAGCCGCGACTTCTGCGTGTCGAGATAGCTGAACAGCCGGCCCTGCAGCAGCGGATCGTTGGTGAAATCGACGCCCGGCACGATGTTGGCGGGGCAGAAGGCGACCTGCTCGGTCTCGGCGAAGAAATTGTCGGGGTTGCGGTCGAGCACCATCGCGCCGACCATGCGCAGCGGCACGACCTCCTCGGGGATCAGCTTGGTCGCGTCGAGCACGTCGTAGGGCAGCTTGTCGGCGATCGCCTGGTCGAAGGCCTGCACGCCCAGCTCCCATTGCGGAAAGTCGCCCTTGGCGATCGCCTCGTGCAGGTCGCGGCGATGAAAATCGTTGTCGGCGGCCTGCAGCTTCAGCGCCTCGTCCCAGATCGTCGATTGCACGCCGAGCTTCGGCTTCCAGTGGAACTTGACGAAGGTCGATTTGCCCTTGGCGTTGACCAGCTGGAACGTGTGGATGCCAAAGCCCTCCATCATGCGCAGCGAGCGCGGGATGGCGCGGTCGGACATCGCCCACATCAGCATGTGCGTCGATTCCGGCATCAGCGACGCGAAATCCCAAAAGGTGTCGTGCGCGCTGCCGGCCTGCGGATAGCCGCGGTCGGCCTCCATCTTCACGGCGTGGATCAGATCGGGGAACTTGATCGCGTCCTGGATGAAGAACACCGGGATGTTGTTGCCGACGAGATCCCAGTTGCCCTGCTTGGTGTAGAATTTGACGGCGAAGCCGCGCACGTCGCGCGGCGTGTCGACCGAGCCGGCGCCGCCGGCGACCGTGGAGAAGCGCGCGAACAGCGGCGTCTTCTCGCCCTTGCGCTGGAACAGATCGGCCTTGCTGAGAGTCGCCGAGCGGATCGGTGCATTCGAAATAGCCATGCGCCGCCGAGCCGCGGGCATGGACGATGCGCTCGGGAATGCGCTCGTGGTCGAAATGGAAGATCTTTTCGCGCAGGACGAAATCCTCGAGCAGCGCCGGGCCGCGCGGGCCGGCTTTCAGGCTGTTCTGGTTGTCGGAGACGCGGATGCCCTGGTTGGTGGTCAGCGTCTGCGCCGCCGTGCTGGTGGGTTTCGCCGCCGGGGCCGGTGTTCGTGGCGATTTCGGCGTGTGGCTTTGGGCCATGGTTCGTCCTTGAGGGTGGCGCGCGATCGCGTTCACCCCCTCAACGCGCGAGCGTGCTTCGCGTTGCAGGGACGCGGAAATTCTGGAGCGTCGGCCACCAGGCCGACGTGAGGTCGGCGTGGACGCCGACCCTCCGCGAATCGTCGCTTACGCGCCGTTCAGCGGTGCGAAGAAGCAGAAGATCACCGGCTCAGGCTCGCCGACGGGGTTCCAGAACGCCCAGTAGGAGCCATCGGGCGACGGGAGCGCGCGCTCGATCGGGATCACCGTCTTGATGCCGTCAATGTGATAGCCGTCCTGCATCGATATGCACGGCCCCGGCGCGCAAATGGTGTACATCCCGCGGTCCGCAACACTGGGCTTTCACCCAGACCGGCACCGGATCGCCGTTCGACCAGAAATCATGTCCCATCGCAGGCGTCGCGAAGAATATACCCGCAATTATCAGTGACCGCATTTTCCGACTCCTAAGACAAGCTTAGGTATCCCGCGGGCCAGGAGATGCTTACGCGGGATGGTCAAGGAACGCACGACGCGACGAATTGGCCTCCCGTTGCACAGCGCAGCTTTTTTCGGAGCGAGTTGCAAGAAACTCGCCAGCTCGAATTACGTAAGACCCAACGGCAATTTAACGAGGGCCCACGCGGCAAGGATCGCGCAGTTGTGTCCGACGGCCAATGCTCATTACTGGTTAGCTGGGCGGGGTCGGTTTGGCGCCGGCTCGGGGCTTCTGCTAAGCGCCGGCCGAGGCGCTTTGCGCGCAACCGAGGCCCGGGACATGCACGACATCAGGTCCATTCGCGACGATCCCGCCGCTTTCGACGCGGGGCTCGCGCGTCGCGGGCCTGCCGCCTCGCGCGGGCGAATTGCTGGCGCTCGACGATCGCCGCCGCGCCGCGATCGGCGACTTGCAGAAGGCGCAGGAGCGGCGGAACGGGGCTTCCAAGGAGATCGGCGCCGCGGCGGCCCGGAAGGACGCGGCGGCAGTCGAGACGCTGAAAGCCGAGGTCGCTGCGATCAAGCAAGCGATGCCGGAGCTGGAGGCGGTCGAGAAGGCGGCGCAGGCCGCGCTCGACGCCGAGCTCGGCGCGATCCCGAACCTCCCCGGCCCGGACGCGCCGGACGGGCGCGACGAGAGCGAGAACGTCGAGATCCGCCGGCACGGGACGCTGCGCAACTACGCTTCAAGCCGAAGGAGCATTACGAGCTCGGCGAAGCGCTGGGCATGATGGATTTCGAGACGGCGGCGAAACTTTCGGGCGCGCGGTTCGTGATGTTGAAGGGGGGCTGGCGCGGCTGGAGCGGGCGCTCATGCAGTTCATGCTCGACCTGCATACGACCGTGCACGGCTATACGGAGATCAACCCGCCGGTGCTGGTGCGCGACGAGGCGATGTTCGGCACGGCGCAGCTGCCGAAGTTTCGCGACGATCAGTTCGCGGCGTCGGCGACGGACGTATTTGGCTCATCCCCACCGCCGAAGTGCCGCTGACCAATAGCGTACGTGAGCAGATTGTCGACGAGCGCAAACTGCCCCATGCGCTTCACCGCGGGCACGCTCTGCTTCCGCGCCGAGGCGGGGGCCGCGGGGCGCGATACGCGCGGCATGATCAGACAGCATCAGTTCGAGAAGGTCGAACTCGTCTCGATCACGACGCCGGAGCAGTCGGCCGAGGAGCACGAGCGCATGACGGCCTGCGCCGAGGAGGTGCTGCGAAGGCTCGGCCTGCATTTCCGCACCGTCGCGCTCTGCACCGGCGACATGGGATTTGCGTCGAAAAAGACCTACGACATCGAGGTCTGGCTGCCGGGGCAGGGGCGGTTCCGCGAGATTTCCTCATGCTCGGTCTGCGGCGACTTCCAGGCGCGGCGGATGAACGCGCGTTGCAAGGCGCCCGACGCCAAGGCGACGCGCTTCGTCCACACGCTGAACGGCTCAGGCGTCGCGGTGGGACGCGCGCTGGTCGCGGTGATGGAGACCTATCAGACGGCGGACGGCGCGATCGAGGTGCCCGAAGCGCTGCGGTCCTACATGGGCGGCCTGGCGAGGATCGATAGGGCGGGGTAGGCGGCGGCAAACAAGCCGCGCTTTCCGTCATGGCGAAGCTTCGCCGCGCGACCTCGCGGCCGAGGCCTTGGCTCGGCTACACAGCGTCCTGAGCCTAGTTGAGCCGCGCCTTCAGCGCCCCGATGTCGCGCGAGACCAACTCCGCCGCGGTCTTGCCCTGCGCCTCGCCGCGCAGCACGATTTCCGCCGCGCGCGTGGCGTGATCGGCGGCGGCGGCGCGGACTTCAGCGGCGGCTTGCGCCTCGGCGAAGGCGATCTTCGCCTCGGCTTGCGCGGTGCGCCGGGTCACGAACTCGTCCATGCGAATGGCGGCGTCCTTGGCGAGCTGATCGGCCTGGGCGCGCGCGTCGGCGACGATCGCGGCGGCCTGCGCCTGGGCTTCGATCTTCTTCTTGTCGAAGCTAGCCAGCAGCGCCTGCGCCTCCTGGCGCAGTTTTACCGCCTCAGCGAGCTCGTCCGCGATCGCCTTGCCCCGCGCATCAAGCCCGTTCAGCACGATCTTGTGCGCGCCGACGTAAAACAGCACGAGCACAAAGACGATGAATCCAAGGAAGACGAAAAATTCGGCGCCCATAGAAATCTCCTCAGGCGCTGGCGGATGCGTCGACGGCGCTGGCGACTTTTTTGGCGTCCGGCGCGCGGCCGAGCAGTCGCTGGACGATCGCGCTGGTGGCGTCCTTGGCGATCGCCGAGACATTCGCCATCGCCGCCGTGCGGTTCGCCGCGATGCGCTTTTCGGCCTCCGCCAGCTTGGCTGCTAGCTGATCGTCGAGCACCTTGCGTTTGGCGTCTGCCTCAGCCGCAGCCTTGTCGCGTGCGGCTTGCGCGGTCGTCTGCGCCTCGGCGCGAGCCTTGGCGATCGACTTCTCGTGCTCGGCGGCGGCGGCGGTTGCCTGGTTTTGCAACGCGGTCGCCTCGTCGATGTCCTTGGCGATGCGTTCCCGCCTCGCGTGGATTACGCCGCCGACGGCCGGCAGGAAGCGCTTCGACAGATAATAGTACATCGCGCCGAAGATCAGCGCGAACCAAAGCAACTGCGAGGGAAACGTGCTCGAGTTCGAACGGCGGGAACGTGGAATGTCCCGCCTCTTGGCCGACTTCCGTCTTGGTCGTAGTTTCAGCGGCGTTGGCCATCGCGCTTTGATCGCCTCGTGTCTATCCGAAGGTCCGGTCGCTCTTAGACGGCGAACAGCAGCAGGAAGGCGATCAGCAGCGCGAAAATGCCGAGCGCTTCCGTCACCGCGAAGCCGAAGATCAGGCGGCCGAACTGGCCTTCCACCGCCGACGGATTGCGCAGCGCGCCGTTGAGGAACTGCCCGAACAGGGTGCCGACGCCGATGCCGGCGGCCCCGGTTCCGATCGCGGCGAGACCCGCGCCGATGTACTTGGCGGCGACGGCGAGATTGGCGGCGTCCATATAGGTAGCTCCTTGGCGTTTGTTTTTGGCGTTGCTTGAGGAATCGGCCGGTTAATGGCCGGGGTGAAGCGCGTCGTTGAGATACATGCAGGTCAGCATGGCGAACACGTAGGCCTGCAGGAAGGCGACGAGCAATTCAAGGGCGTCGAGACCGATCGTCATTGCGAAAGGCAGGATCGCGATCAGTTTGAGACCGGCGCTGGCGGCGAGCAGCATGACGACGAAGCCGCCGAACACGTTGAGCGTAATGTGGCCGGCCAGCATGTTGGCGAACAGACGCACGGAATGGCTCAAGGGCCGCGAAAAGAACGAGATGATTTCGATCGGCACCACGACGATCAAAATCGCCCAGTGAATGCCCGACGGTACGAACAGCTTGAAGAAATGCAGCCCGTTTTCCTTGATCCCGACGATGATGACGGTGAGAAAGACGATCAGCGCCAGCGCGACCGTAATGATGATGTGGCTCGTCACCGTGAACGAATAAGGGATGAAGCCGATCAGGTTGCTGAGCAGGATGAACAGGAAGATCGTGAACACCAGCGGGAAGAAGCGCATGCCCGCCTCGCCCGCCGACGATCGCACCATGCCCTCGACGAATTCGTAGGCCATTTCCCCAAGCGACTGCAGCCGGCCCGGCACGCCGACAGTGCCCTTCGCCGTAATCGACATCAGCCCGAGCGAGAGGATCGCGATCAGCGCCATGAAGAAGGTCGAGTTGGTGATGGAGATGTCGTAATGGTGCTGACCGATATTGATGGTCAGAATCCGGCTCAGCTCGAATTGTTCGATCGGATTGATTGCCGGTCCCGGCTCAGCCACGTGACAAAACCCCCTCGTCCGCGTGCGCCCAGTTCCCGGCGACGCGCGGCGCCTCTTTAGCCAAGCCCCTCGCGGCCGGCAAGCCCGAATTACGACGTCGATTTGCCGCGTTTAGGCGAAGTCGTGCGAATGACGCCGAAGCACCCCGGCGGCGACGCCGATAAGGAAGAAAACGATGGTGAACGCGGGCTTGCTGTGCAGCAGCCAGTCGAGCCCCCAGCCGATCGCCCCGCCAAGCACGACCGCCGCGACAAACTCGCTGCCGGCGCGCAGGCCCATCGACATGGCGGCGGCGGTGTTGTCGCTGGGCGCGGCGGGGAGGGGGGAGGGCGCGCGCGGCTTGGCGGCCTGCAGCGCGGCGGCGAGCCGCGCGCGACGCGCTTCCAGGGCTTCGTCGTCGTCTTCGGTGCTCATGGGAAGGGCGTTGCGGAAAAAGCCAGGGTTGTCAATTTGGCTCCTGGAACCGCGGACGTCCCGTCCGCTCTTGCGGATGCAGCGGCGGCAAAGAGCGGGTGGGACGTAACCGGGGCAGATCCCCGGCGCCGCCCCCTGTAGACGCGGTCGCTGACCGCGTTGGGCTGGCGCCTGGATTTGCTAGATTTTCCAAGTCGATCCACCGCGGTCAGCGACCGCGGCTACATAGGCGCCCGGAATTGCCCCGGTTATGACGGGACGTCCGCGGTCCCAGGGGCGCGTGCTTGACCCCTCCCCACGCCTCGGGCAAGGGCGGGGCTGCATTTCCTTGGAAAGGTCCAGTCATGAGCGGGAGGGGGGCCGGCTACTGGACCGCAATCCGGCGCCGGCCGAGGTTGCTGATCGCCGTCGGTCTCGGCCTTATCGGCTACGTGGTAACGCCGTGGGATTATCGCGAGGCGACGCGCGCGCTGGTCGGCTGGAACGTCGGCGCCTGGGGGTTCATCGGCGCTGATCTGGTATATGATGGCGAACTCCACCGAGGACGGCGTTCGCCGGCACGCGGCTGAGGAGGACGAAAAAACCTTCGCCTTGTTGGTCACCGCAGTCGTCGCCGCACTCTTCGCCATGGCCGCGATCGTCTTGGAGTTGGGGCCGGTCAAGGACATGCACGGCGCCAGCAAGGCGCTGCATCTCGGCTTGGTCGCGGCCACGACCTTGAGCGCCTGGGCGTTCACGCACCTGATGTTCGCGTTGCACTACGCGGCCGAATACTATCAGCCTGGACCGAAGGGCGTGCAAGGCGGCCTCGCGTTTCCGACTTGCGAGCAACCGGGATGGCGCGAATTCGCCTATCAGGCGTTCGTCATCGGCTGCGCTTGCGCCACGGCTGATGTGAACGCGACGAACAGCGAAATGCGCGTCGCTTGTCTGGTGCAGGGCGTCGTCGCGTTTTTCTTCAACACCATCATTCTCGCGCTGACGATCAACATCAGCGCCGGATTGTTTTGAGCGAAGGTTTTGTCTGAGATGACATCGACTGCTGAGGTCGCGGCCCAGAAGCCGCGCGGCTTCGTGGATCGCGAGGCGCGCGACATCGCCGCCGCGGACGCGATGATGGCGAAGATCCGCGAGGTCTATGCGCTGTATGGCTTCGAGGCGGTGGAGACGCCGTTCGTTGAATATACGCAGGCGTTGGGGAAGTTTCTGCCTGATCTCGATCGGCCGAACGAGGGCGTGTTTTCGTTTCAGGACGACGATGAGCAATGGCTTTCGCTGCGCTATGATCTGACGGCGCCGCTCGCGCGGTATGTGGCGGAGAACTACGAGCGGCTGCCGAAGCCGTATCGCAGCTATCGCGCGGGTTGGGTGTTTCGTAACGAGAAGCCGGGGCCGGGACGGTTTCGGCAGTTCATGCAGTTTGATGCTGATACGGTGGGGTCGAGCTCGCCGGCGGCGGACGCTGAGATTTGTATGATGGCGGCGGATTGTTTGGAGGCGCTGGGGATCAAGCGCGGGGATTATGTCGTCAAATACAGCAGCCGCAAGGTTCTCGACGGCGTGCTGGCGACGATCGGGCTCGATGGCCAAGAGAATGCGGGGCGTCGACTGACGGTGCTGCGCGCGATCGACAAGCTCGACCGCCTGGGCGGCGAGGGTGTCCGCTTACTGCTCGGAGCCGGGCGAAAGGATGAAAGCGGCGACTTCACCAAAGGCGCCGGGCTCGACGCGGGATCAGGCCGAACTGGTTTTGAGCGCGGTTTCGCCCGGACGGCGGCTTGCCGAGCCTTGAAGGCAATGAGGGCGTGTTGGAGCTCGCGCAGATCGGTTGCGCTGCTTGAAAGCGCCGGCTACGGCGCCGACCGCGTGCGGCCAGATATGAGCGTCGTCCGCGGTCTCGAATATTACACCGGCCCCGTCTTCGAAGCCGAACTCACCTTCGAGGTGAAAGACGAAGCCGGCCGTCCGGTGCGCTTCGGCTCGGTCGGCGGGGGAGGGCGCTATGACGGCCTCGTCGCGCGCTTCCGGCCGGAGCCGGTGCCGGCGACCGGCTTCTCGATCGGCGTCTCGCGGTTGCTGGCGGCGCTGCGCGCGATCAACAGCCCGATCGTCGCCGAGGCCGCCGAAGCCCGGGCCGGTCGTCGTGCTGGCGATGGATCGCGAGCGGATGGGCGACTACCAGCGCCTCGTCGCGGCGCTTGCGCGCGGCCGGGATCGCCTCCGAGCTTTATCTCGGCGAGGGCAAGATGAACGCGCAGCTCAAATATGCCGATCGGCGCGGCTCGCTGTGCGCGGTCATCCAGGGCTCCAACGAACGCGAGGCGGCGGGCGGAGCGCAGGTTGTGATCCGCGATCTCGCGCTCGGCGCGGAGCTCGCCAAAGCCAACAAGGATCGCGCGGATTATGTGGAGCTGCGGGCCAAAGCGCAGGTCGCGGTTCCCGAGAGCGAGTTGGTTGATCGCGTGCGGCAGGTAATCGCGCGCGGCGGCGCGCCGTTGCTGGGGTGAGCGCGCGCCGGCGCCGTGCGCTCCCTCCCCCCTTGTGGGGGAGGGCCGGGGAGGGGGGTAGCCGCAGGCGCTGCCCTTTCCAAAATGCGACGCCCAAGCCGCGCCGACCCCACTCCCCAACCCTCCCCCACAAGGGGGGAGGGGGCAGCCGGCCGCGGTTTCAAACTGAGCGCCGCCAGCGCGCATGACGCCGCTCTTCGTCTATCTCGCTTATGGCCGCTCACCCGCCACGATCCGCGAATTACGCTACAGCTTCGAAACCCTGCTTCCCGAAATCGATGGCGACGCCTCGCGCGTCGCCATCTACACCGACAGCCCTCAGGCCTACGCCGATCTCGGCGCAAACCTGGTTGATGCATCAGACATCCTTCGCGCGGCGTTCGCCAACGAGTACCGCCACCGCATCAAACCGATGATCCTCGTCGACGCGCTGCGACGCTTCGCGCAGCCCTGCGTATTGCTCGACACCGACAGTATCATCCGGCCTGGCTTCACGCAGGCCATCGCCGGCGCGCTCAGCGAGGGCGCGGCGATGAACTTCTTCGTGCGGCGCGACCCCTATCCCGACTTCGCTCCGTTCGAGACCGATCTTCCGCACCTCGGCCGTTATCGGCTCGACCGCAGCCAAGCCGTAATGCTCAACTCCGGCCTCATCGCCGCCAACCCGGCGCATCTGCCGCTTATTGAAGACGCGATCACGCTGATCGACCATCTCTGGAATGCCGGCCTCCGCCGTCACGACATCGAACAATTCGCCGTCGCCGAGGCGCTGCGGCTTGGCGGCATCCACATCGCGCTGATCGACGATAGCTTTGAGCATTATTGCGCGCGCTGGGCGCGCCGCTACATGCGGCGACAACTCCGCCGCCGGCAGGCCAAGCCGATCCCCTACAGCAAGACCCGGGTTCGCCTGTTCAAGGCCTATTGGACTCTTCGCCTCGCCATGCGAAAGGCGCGGCGGTTTTCACCTCTGGGGACAAGATGGCGCAAGACCTGACCTACGCTGGCGCGGGCGTCGACATCGACGCCGGCAACGCGATGGTGGAGGCGATCAAGCCGCTGGTCCGCGCCACCCGCCGTCCCGGCGCCGACGCCGAGATCGGCGGCTTTGGCGGGCTGTTCGACCTGAAGGCGGCGGGATTTCGCGATCCGGTGCTGGTCGCCGCCAACGACGGCGTCGGCACGAAAGTGAAGATCGCCATCGAGACCGGCGTTTTCGATACGATCGGCGTCGATCTGGTGGCGATGTGCGTCAACGACATTGTCGTGCAGGGCGCTGAGCCGCTGTTCTTCCTCGATTACTTTGCTGTCGGCCGGTTGGACCCGGCGCAAGGCGCGGCGATCGTGAAAGGGATTGCTGCGGCTTGCGTTGAATCCGGTTGCGCCTTGATTGGAGGCGAAACCGCGGAAATGCCGGGCCTGTACGCGAGCGGCGATTTCGATCTCGCGGGCTTCGCCGTCGGGGCAGCCGAGCGCGGGACGCTGCTGCCGAAGCCGGGGCTGAAGGCTGGCGACGTTATTTTCGGCCTCGCCTCCTCCGGGGTGCATTCCAACGGCTTTTCGCTCGTGCGTCGCATCGTCGCGAAAACCGGCGCGAGCCTTCTCGCGCCGGCGCCGTTCGCGCCGGAAACCAGTCTCGGGCAAGCGCTGCTGACGCCGACGCGGCTCTACGTCAAACCGCTGCTCGCCGCGCTGAAGGCGACCGACGCAATCCTGGCGCTCGCGCACGTGACCGGCGGCGGCTTTCCCGACAATCTGCCGCGCGTCCTTCCGGAAGATCTGTCCGCGCAACTCGACCTTGCGGCCTTCGCGCCGCCGCCGGTTTTCCGCTGGTTGGCGGAGAGCGGGCCGGTCATGGAAGCGGAGATGCTGCGGACTTTCAACTGCGGCTTTGGGATGATCGTGTTCGCGCGCGCCGAAGGTCAGGCCGAGGCGGCGCGGGCGCTTCGGGACGCGGGGCTGGCGCCCGTCGAGATCGGCCGGCTGGTCCCGCGCGAGGACGCGCGCGTCGTCATGCAAGGGCGGCTCGCTCTTTGATGCGGCGGATCGAGACCGCCATCCTGATCTCGGGCCGCGGCTCGAACATGGCCGCGTTGATCGAGGCCGCGCAAGCGCAAGATTTTCCGGCGCACGTGCGCGTCGTCGTCGCCGATCGTCCCGACGCTGGCGGCCTTTCGCTTGCGCGGTCGATGGGGGTCGAGGCGATCGCGATCGATGCGAAGGCGGCGGGTTCGCGGGCGGCGTTCGAAGCTGCGTTGGACGAGGAGCTTCGCCGGCGTGGCGTCGAACTCATTTGTCTGGCGGGGTTCATGCGCATTCTAAGCGCGGATTTCGTCGCGCGTTGGCAGGGCCGCGCCCTCAATATCCACCCCTCGCTGCTGCCGGCCTACAAGGGGCTCGATACCCACGCCCGGGCTCTGGCCGACGGAGCGCGCGAGCATGGCTGTACGCGTCCATTGGGTGACGGCGGAGCTGGATGCCGGCGAAATCGTCGCGCAGGCCCGCGTGGCTGTTTTGCCCGGGGATACGCCCGAGACGCTGGCCGCGCGCGTGCTCGAGGAAGAGCATCGTTTGTATCCGCAGGCTTTGCGGGATGTCGCAAGCCGTCCGTAACGGAGGGTCGGCGTCCACGCCGACCTTTGTGGCCACGCGCGGCCGGCCTTGAAGATGAACCCTCGTCGGCCTGGAGGCCGACGCTCCGAAGCCTCTAGCGGTCAGTTCGCCCGCGGCGCGCTGAGCAGCGCCAGGAAATGCAGGTCGGACAGCGCGCTGGTCAGCAGCCGGTGCGAAGTCTCGTCGACGCCGTCCCCCATCAAGTCGAGCGCCACCTTGAGCTTGGATTCGACGGCGTGGACGGAATCCGCGCGGATCGCGCTTAGATCACGCGCCACCCGATCGACCCGGCTCCACAGCGCGTCGGCTTCGGGTTCATCGCCCATCCGACCGGCCAACGCCGACAGGCGACGCTGCAGGCGGTTATACTCAAGTCGCAACCGGCGCGCCTCCTGCGTCGGCGACACATAATCGCGTGGTATCTGAAAGGGTTGCATGGGATCGTGAAGCATGGGTACTCCGGCCAAATAATTGGCGAGCGGCGCCCAAGGCGCGGTACAGGGTGTGCGGGATGCGGGAGGCGCGCGCGATCAGAATGGCCCGCCTTGATGAGCTTCGCTCCGGCCCGCGCCGGCCGAGGCGTCTCATCGCCTGGCGATCTGACATTGTCTCTACCCGGCGCCGCCCCAACCGTCAGGCCTCAAAAAAGACCTGTCGAACCGTTGAAAGCTCCGGGAGCCCCCATTGACGATACGGTAACACACTCGTGATCCTCTTTACGTAAAATTGGAACATCTGTTCGGAAAAAATTCCAACGCGAGCCTTCCGACGGCGCCCGTAATCCGCGCGCCGCAATTGCGCTTGCCCTTCCGACGAAGGTAACACTATGACACAACTTGATTATGCAGTTGATTTGCAAGAGGGCTTGGAGGGGCGTGTGCTGAAGCGGATGACGAGACAGCCGGCGCTCGCACCGACGGATGAGACCCCGACCCGCCCTCTCGCTACGCCGAACCGTTTCATCAACCGGGAAATGTCGTGGCTGGAGTTCAACCGCCGCGTGCTCGAGGAATCGGGCAATCCCGCGCATCCGCTGCTCGAGCGGCTTCGGTTCCTCTCGATTTCCGCCAACAACCTCGATGAATTTTTCATGGTGCGCGTCGCGGGCCTGGTCGGGCAGGTCCATGCCGGCATGACCGAGCTGTCGGACGACGGTTTGACGCCGAGCGAACAGCTCGAGCGCATCGGGCGCGGCGTCGAGGCGCTGGTCGCCGCGCAACAGGCGCGTTGGACGCAACTACGCTGCGAGCTCGACGAGGCGGGCATCGTCATCGTTGACGTCGCCAAGCTCTCGAAGGCGGAGATGGAGTGGTTGCAGGACCATTTCCTACTGCACGTATTTCCGGTCTCTGACCCCGCTCGCCGTTGATCCCGCCCACCCGTTTCCGTTCATCCCCAATCTCGGCTTTACGCTGGCGCTCGAACTCGCCAACACCCAGGACGAGCGCACTATGAGCGCGCTTGTGCGCTTCCCGAACCGGGTGGATCGGCTGCTGAAGCTGCCTGATGCGCTCGGCGGACCCGCGCAGCGCTTCGTCACGCTCGAACAGACCATCGTGGCGTTCAGCGCGCTGTTATTTCCCGGTTATAAGGTGGTCGGGCAGGGCAGTTTCCGGGTCATCCGCGACAGCGACATCGAAGTCGAGGAAGAGGCCGAGGATCTGGTCCGCCTCTATGAGAGCGCACTGAAACTGCGCCGGCGCGGTTCGGTCATCCGTCTGGAGATCGAAGCCGGCATGTCTGAGAGCTTGCGGCAGTTCGTCACCGGCGACGTCGATGTGCTCGCGTCCGGCGTCGTGCTGATCGCCGGTATGCTCGGCTTGGACGAACTCTCACGGCTGGTCGCGCTCGATCGGCCGGACCTGAAGTTCGCGCCGTTCATCGCGCGCTTTCCCGAACGCGTTCGGGAGAACGGCGGCGATTGCTTCGCGGCGATCCGACAGAAGGATCTGGTCGTCCATCACCCCTACGAATCCTTCGACGTCGTCGTGCAGTTTCTGACCCAGGCTGCCCGCGATCCCAACGTCGTCGCGATCAAACAGACGCTCTATCGCACCTCCGCCGACAGCCCGATCGTGAAGGCGCTGATCGAAGCGGCTGAGGCCGGGAAGTCCGTCACGGCGCTCGTCGAACTGAAGGCGCGTTTCGATGAGGAGGCGAATATTCGCTGGGCGCGTGACCTGGAGCGCGCCGGCGCGCAGGTCGTGTTCGGCTTTATCGAGCTGAAGACCCACGCCAAGCTTTCGATGGTGGTCAGGCGGGAGTCCGGGACGCTTGTTACCTATTGCCATGTCGGCACCGGCAACTACCATCCCGTGACAGCGCGGATTTACACCGACATCTCCTATTTCACCGCGGACGCGGCGATCGGTCGCGACGTGGCGCGGATCTTCAATTTCATCACCGGCTACGCCGAGCCGAACGGGCTCGAGCAAATGGCGATATCGCCGATGCGGCTGAAAAAGCGGCTGCTCGAACATGTCGAAGAGGAGATCGGCTTCGCCCGCGCGGGCAAGCCCGCGGCGATCTGGATCAAGTGCAACGCGCTGGTCGACACCGAGATCATCGACTCGTTTTATCGCGCGAGCCAGGCCGGCGTGAAGATTGAGTTGGTCGTGCGCGGCATCTGTTGTCTGCGACCCGGCGTGCCTGGGCTATCCGATAATATCCGCGCCAAATCGATTGTCGGGCGCTTTCTCGAACACGCGCGCATCTACGCCTTTGGCGCCGGTCACGGACTGCCGCACCGACAGGCGAAAGTCTACATCTCCTCAGCCGATCTGATGACCCGCAACCTCGATCGCCGCGTGGAAGCTTTGGCGCCGATGCGCAATCCGACGGTTCACGAGCAGGTGCTGAATCAGATTCTTGAGGGGAACCTCAAGGACAATCAGCAGAGCTACCGTCTGCTGCCGGACGGGACCAGCGAGCGGATTTTGCCGGCGGAGGGAGAGGCGCCGTTTAACGCACACAAGTTCTTCCTCACGCATCCGAGCCTTTCCGGGCGAGGGCAGGGCTTGGGCGAGCCGGCGGTGCGCGAGAAGCGTCGGGCGACGCGGCGGTAGGGATTTGGAGCGCCCCCTGGGACCGCGGGCGTCCCGCACGCTGTTTGCCAAGCCGACCACAAAAAGCGTGCGGGACGCCCGAGGTCCCAAGAAGAGCGCGCGGTCCGCGCTTTACGTGCGGTAATCGCAAAGACAGTTTTGCGACACGAGCGTAGTCCGCCGCATCATTCTCGCCGACCCAAACGTTATTTTTACCGATTTAGAGTTACGTAATTTTGGGCGCTCATGCGCTGCGTTGCCGGGCTTTGAGTACATGAAGATCGAAGACGTCGCCGAATCCTCCGCGTCCGGCTCCGGGTCGGAGCGCCGCACGCGCCGCATTCTCGGGCATCTCGTCGCCTTGAACGGCATGAACGGCGTCATTTCCTGCGACATGCACGGCTCAGAACCGGGCGACTATTGGTCAGTCGGCAACCTCATCTCGGTCGTGCACGATGGCGCGCGTCTGGTCGGTCAGGTCGTCGACATTACGACGTCCGATCAGCGCTGGCGCAGTGACGGCGTCAATGCGACGATGGTCAAAATGGAGCTTTGCGGCGAAGTCGTCGATGAAGCCCCGGGCAAGCCGATATTCTATCGCGGTATCAGGTCGTTCCCGACGCTCGGCGCGGTAGCGCACCGCATCCGCGCGGCGGATTTGCGCGCCATCTTCGCCGTGCAGGACGGCAATGTGGTGGAGGTCGGCACGCTGACCCAGAACAAGGAAATCGCCGCCACCGTCAGCGTCGAGGAGCTGGTCCGGCGTCACTTCGCCATCGTCGGATCGACCGGCGTCGGCAAGACGACATCGGTTTCGATGCTGGTCAAGCAATGCGTGCAAGAACGGCCAAAACTGCGCGTCATGATCGTCGACCCGCACAACGAATATGCCGCCCATTTCCGCAAGCAGGCGTTCCTGCTCGACGCCGACACGCTCGACCTGCCTTATTGGATGTTCCGCTTCGAAGAGATGATCGACGTCGTCTACGGCGGCCGCAAGCCGAACCCGGACGAGTTCGACGCGCTTTATGAAGTGATTCGCGCCGCCAAGCAGCGCTTCGCGGTGGGCAGCCGCTCAGCGCGGACAGCACGATCCGCAGATCATCGGCGCCGCAGGAGGCCAATTGGGTCAGCGCCGACACGCCGGTGCCGTATCGCATCTCCGACGCCTTGCAGATCCTCGATGATTGGGCGGGCAAGCTCGATCCGCGCTACGCCCGCGCGGACTTGCGCTCCTTGAAGCATCGGATCGACGCGCTGAGCCACGACCCCCGCTACCGCTTCATGTTCGGCAAGGTGATGGTCGAAGACACGATGGCCAAGGTCGTCGGCGGCTTGTTCCGTTTCCCGATGGAAGGCTTGCCGGTCACCATTGTGCAGGTCGCAGGACTGCCGAACGAGGTGGTTAACGCCGTCGTTTCGGTGCTCGCCCGCATGGCCTTCGAGATCGCCGCCGCCTGTCACGGCGAGGTTCAGGTGGCGCTGCTCTGCGAGGAATCGCACCGTTACATCCCCGCCAACCAGACTCTGGGCTTCGAGCCGACCCGCCGCGCGATCGGGCGCATCGCCAAGGAGGGGCGCAAGTACGGCGCTTCCCTGTGCATTGTGACCCAGCGCCCCAGCGAGCTCGATTCGACGGTTCTTTCGCAGTGCTCGACGATGTTCGCGATGCGACTGGCCAGCGAGCGCGACAAGGACATCATGGCGCAGGCCGCCGGCGCGTCGTCGCAAGGGACGATCAACTTCCTGTCCTCGCTGGCGGATCGCGAGGCGATCGCCTTCGGCGAGGCGATCCCGACCCCGATGCGGATGAAGTTCGGCGACTACCGGACTTTCCAGCAATTGTCCGATCAGCGGCCCCTGGGAGTGGACGAGAGCCCGGAGAAATCGCGCGAGCTGCTGCGGCAGATCGTGGCGCGGCTGCGCGGCGAGTATCAGCCGGTAGATTCTGCCGCTCCTACTCACCTAAAGGCTGTCAACGGCTAGAATCGCGCCGCGTTCACCTTAGAATTAGAACGATTGCAATCTCCAGCCGGTGGCCCGATATAGGGCGGACTTGCCGTAGCCCTTAAGCGCGCGCAAACCTGTTCAATCGACCCCCACCGACGGTCCTTGAAACCGTCAAGGCGAGGAGATGTCACCATGGCGGCAGTCCAAGAGACGGTCGAGCGCGTCCGCGCGATCGACGTGGACGCCTACAAGTACGGTTTCGTCACCGATATCGAGTCCGACAAGGCCCCGAAGGGCCTCGACGAGAGCACCGTCCGCTTCATCTCCGACAAAAAGGGGGAGCCGGAGTGGCTGCTCGAATGGCGGCTGGAGGCGTTGCGCCGATGGCGCACGATGACGCCGCCTACCTGGGCTCGCGTCGAGCATCCGCCGATCGACTTCCAGGATCTCTACTATTTTGCCTCGCCGAAGCGCACGGCGGCGCCGAAGTCGCTCGACGAGGTCGATCCGGAGTTACTTAAAACATACGCAAAGCTCGGCATCCCCTTGGTTGAACAGGAGATTCTGGCGGGCGTGCAGCAGCGGCGCGTGGCGGTCGATGCGGTGTTCGATTCTGTGTCGGTGGCGACGACCTTCAAAGCTGAACTCGCCAAGGCGGGCGTCATCTTCGGCTCGTTTTCGGACGCGGTGAAAGAGCATCCCGAACTGGTGCGCAAGTATCTTGGCTCGGTGGTGCCCTCGACCGACAATTTCTACGCCACGCTCAACTCGGCGGTGTTCTCCGACGGCTCGTTCGTCTACGTGCCCCCGGGCGTCCGCTGCCCGATGGAGCTTTCCACCTATTTCCGGATCAACGAGCGCAATACCGGGCAGTTCGAGCGAACGCTGATCATCGCCGACAAGGGTTCGTACGTCAGCTACCTCGAAGGCTGCACGGCGCCCGCGCGCGACGAGAACCAGCTGCACGCGGCGGTCGTAGAACTGGTCGCGCTCGAAGACGCGGAGATCAAATATTCGACGGTGCAGAACTGGTACCCCGGCGATTCCGAGGGCAAGGGCGGCGTTTACAATTTCGTTACCAAGCGCGGCGATTGCCGCGGCGCGCGCTCGAAGATTTCCTGGACGCAGGTGGAGACCGGCTCGGCGATCACCTGGAAGTACCCCAGCTGCATCCTGCGCGGCGAAGCCTCGCGAGGCGAGTTCTATTCGATCGCGATCTCCAACGGCTATCAGCAGGTCGACAGCGGGACCAAGATGATCCACCTCGGCCGCAACACGACGAGCCGGATTATCTCCAAGGGGATTGCCGCCGGGAAGTCGCAGAACACGTATCGCGGGCAGGTGTCGGCACACGCCAAGGCGACCGGGGCGCGCAATTTCACCAATTGCGACTCGCTGTTGATTGGCGATCAGTGCGGCGCGCACACGGTGCCCTATATCGAAGCGAAGAACGCCTCGACGGTGTTCGAGCATGAGGCGACGACTTCGAAGATATCCGAGGATCAGTTGTTCTACTGCCTGCAGCGTGGCCTTTCGGGCGAAGAGGCGACGGCGCTGATCGTCAATGGGTTTGTACGCGACGTGTTGCAGCAGTTGCCGATGGAATTCGCGGTCGAGGCGCAGAAGCTGATTGCGATATCGCTTGAGGGGAGCGTGGGGTGAGGAGCGACGTCTCAAGCCTTGCTGTTCGCCCGAACTTTGGCGGCCGAAGCTCCGAGGAGGAGGCGCTTACGGCTGTCCTCGACCGCATCGTGGCCGCGGTTGATCCGCACGCAATCTGGTTGTTCGGGTCCCGCGCACGAGGCGACGCGCGGCCTGACAGCGACTTTGATCTCCTCGTTGTCGCAAAGCCAGATAGCGATCTCGCATCTGACGACTACGAGAGGGTGGATCGCGCGATCAACGGTTTGGGCATCGGCTGCGACCTTGTGCCGTGTTCGGTCGAGGATTTTGTAAGCGGCGCTGAGCTGCGAACGTCTTTTGTCGCGAGAGTGCTCGGCGAAGGTCGAAGCGTCTACGAGGCGCCATGACTTCAGCCTCCGAGCACAGGCGTCGACGTATCGCCGCGTTTCTTCAAATCGCTGGTGAAGAAATGCAGGCCGCGGGGACGCTGTTGAACACGCTGCCACGTCAGTGCGCATTCTTCCAACAACAGTGCGTGGAGAAGCTGTTGCGCGCTGTGCTTGAGGCCGCAGACATCCCCGCCGGTCCAACCCACAATCTGCGCACGTTGGCGGATCTGTTGCCGCGACCATGCGCTGAAAGCGACGTTTCTGGATTTTGAAGAACTAAGTTCGGCTGCAACGCGGTACCGCTATCCCTCGGGATCAGGCAATGCTCCCGAAGTCCCTTCGGACCTTGTACAGTCGCGCCAAGAAGTTCTCATCGATCTTCGAAAATCGGTGGAGACCTTCTTGAAAACGCGCCTATCGGATTAAGTGAACCTCCATGCTCGAAGTCAAAAACCTCTCCGTCTCCATCCACGACAAGCCCATCCTCGAAGGCCTGAACCTGACCGCCAAGGCAGGGCAGGTCGCCGCGATCATGGGGCCAAACGGCTCTGGCAAATCGACGCTGTCCTATGTCATCGCCGGCAAGCCGGACTATGAGGTCACTGGCGGCGAAGTCCTCCTCGATGGCGAAAACCTGCTCGACCTCGCGCCCGACGCCCGCGCGTCCAAAGGCGTGTTCCTCGCCTTCCAGTACCCCGTGGAAATCCCGGGCGTGGCGACGATGACCTTCCTGAAGGCTTCGCTCAACGCGCAACGGCGCGCGCGCGGCGAAGGCGATCTCACAACCCCCGACTTTATGCGCGCCGTGCGCGGCGCGGCGGCGGATCTCAAGGTTGATCCGGACATGCTGAAGCGCCCGGTCAACGTCGGCTTCTCCGGCGGCGAGAAGAAGCGCGTCGAAATCTTGCAGATGGCGCTGTTGCAGCCGCGGCTTTGCGTGCTCGACGAAACCGACTCCGGGCTCGACATCGACGCGCTGCGCATCGTCGCCGAGGGCGTCAACAAGCTGCGCGACGCCGGTCGCGCCTTCGTGGTGATCACGCACTATCAGCGGCTGCTCGACTACATCAAGCCAGACATCGTGCATGTCATGGCCCGGGGCCGCATCGTGAAATCGGGCGGCGCGGAGCTCGCGCTTGAACTCGAACGCAACGGTTACCGCGATTACGCGGATGCGGAGGCGGCGGCATGAGCCTGCACGCGCCCGCTCCGAAGACCGCCGCCGAGACGGCGCTGGCGGCTGCGTTTGCGGCGCTTTCCGCTAGCGACGCCGCCAAGGCCGCGTTTGCCGACTTCGAAAAACGCGGCCTGCCGACGCGCCGCGACGAGGCCTGGCACTACACGGATTTGCGCGCGGCGATGAAGGGGGTTCAGCCCCTCGCTTCCGCCCCTGATGATAAGCGCCTGCAGACGGCGAAAGCCGTTCTCGCGGGCACGCCGCGCATTGCCGCCGCACGACTGGTGCTAGTCGACGGCCGCTTTGCGGAAAGCTTGTCCGACGCTTCGCCGGCCGGGATCAGCCTCTCGCTGGTCGAGGCCCCGCGGGCGCCCGAGACCACCGACGCCGTGATCTCCCTCAATAGCGCCTTCGCTAGACCCGCGCTCGAACTGCGCGTCGCCGCAAACGCCGCGCCGCCCTCGCTCGAAATTCTTCATCTCGACGGGCCTGGCGCCATCTATTCGCGCGTCGACGTCGAGCTCGGCGCCGGCGCCAAATTGAGCGTGGTTGAGCGCTTCGAGGGCGCGAGCGAGGATACCCAGCGCAACGCGCTTGGCATTGTCTCCCTCTCCGAAAGCGCAAGCCTTGATTGGACTACGATCGTCGGCGACGAGGCCTTGTTGCATCTGGAGACGCCAATCGTCCAGTTGGAAGCGAACGCGTCGTTCCGCAATTTCGGCTTGGTTTGCGGCGGCGCGCTGGTGCGCCGGCAGATCGACGTCGGTCATTCCGGGCCGGGCGCGAAGATCGCGCTTTCCGGGCTCTCGCTGATCGACGGCCAGCGTCATGCCGATACGACGCTGACGGTCCGCCACGTTGCGCCGCACGGCGAGAGCCGCGAGTTCTTCCGCCATATCATCGCCGACGAGGGCAGCGGCGTTTATCAGGGCAAGGTGATCGTCTCGCCGCATGCGCAAAAGACCGATGGCGGCATGAAGAGCCAAGCCCTGCTGCTGTCGCCGACTGCGGAGATGGACAACAAGCCCGAGCTTGAGATTTTCGCCGACGACGTCGTCTGCGGCCACGGCGCGACCGTCGGCGCGCTCGACCCCGAGCAGGTGTTTTATCTGGAATCGCGAGGCATTCCCAAAGCGCAAGCGGAAGCGATGCTGCTGGAGGCCTTCGGCGTCGAGGCGATCGAGCGCGTCGCTGACGAGGCAGTTGCCGATGCGCTGCGCGAGCGCTTGCACGCCTGGCTGAAGCGGAGGGCGGCATGAACGCGCATCTCAAGCCTTCCTACGATGTCGAGGCGCTCCGCGCCGATTTCCCGATTCTCTCCGAACGCCCCTATGGCAAGCCGCTCGTCTATCTCGACAACGCCGCCTCGGCGCAGAAACCGCGCGCGGTGATTGAGCGGCTGACGCATTTCTACGAGCACGAATACGCCAACGTGCATCGCGGCCTGCACTATCTCGCCAACGCCGCCACCGACGCCTACGAGGCCGCGCGCGAGAGCGTGCGGCGGTTCCTCAACGCCAAGACGATCGAGGAGATCGTGTTCACCCGCTCGGCGACGGAGGCGATCAATCTCGTCGCGTCGAGCTACGGGCTCAACCATATCGGCGCCGGCGACGAGATCGTGCTCTCGATCATGGAGCACCACGCCAACATCGTGCCCTGGCATTTCCTGCGCGAGCGTAAGGGCGCGGTGTTGAAATGGGTCGACGTCGATGACGATGGCTCGCTGTCGGCGGAGCGTTTTGCCGAGGCGATCGGGCCGAGGACAAAATTCGTCGCGGTGTCGGCAATGTCGAACGTGCTGGGGACCGCGGCTCCAATCAAGGAAATCGTCGAGATCGCGCACGCGCGCGGCATTCCCGTGCTGGTCGACGGCAGCCAGCTGGCGGTGCATGGGATCGTTGATGTGCAGGCGCTCGACGTCGATTTCTTCGTCATCACCGGCCACAAGCTCTACGGACCGACCGGCATCGGGGTGCTCTACGGCAAGGCCGAGCGGCTCGAGGAACTGCCGCCGTTCAATGGCGGCGGCGAGATGATCCAGGAGGTGACGATGGACAACGTCACCTACAATGCGCCGCCGCATCGCTTCGAAGCCGGTACGCCGCCGATCGCGCAGGCCGTCGGCTTGGGTGCGGCGCTGGACTACATCGAGGGGGTAGGGCGCAAGGCGATTGCCGCGCACGAGGCGGATCTGACCGCTTACGCGCATGAGCGGCTTAGCGCGATCAACTCGCTGCGCATCATCGGTCAGGCGCCCGGCAAAGGCCCGATCCTTTCGTTCACGCTGGCGGAAGCGCATGCGCACGACGTCGCCACGTTGATTGATCGCGCGGGCGTGGCGGTGCGGGCAGGGACGCATTGCGCGATGCCGCTGTTGCAGCGCTTCGGCGTGACCTCGACTTGCCGCGCCTCATTTGGGCTGTACAACACCCGCGCCGAGATCGATGCGCTGGCCGACGCGCTGGTTCGCGCCGGCAAGTTGTTCGTGTAAGGGAGAACGCGATGTCTGAAGCTCCCGATCTGGCCACCGCGGTCAAGCCGCCGTCCTCGATGCCGAAAGAAGAGGTCGCCGAACTCACCGACAGCATCATCGCGGCATTGAAGACGGTCTACGATCCGGAAATCTCCGCCGATATTTATGAGCTTGGGCTCATCTACAACGTCGACATCGACGACGAGCGCAATGTCGCGATCGAGATGACGCTGACGGCGCCGGGCTGCCCGGTGGCCGGCGAGATGCCGGTGTGGGTCGAGAACGCGGTCGGCGCTGTGCCCGGGATCAAGGCCGTCAAAGTCGAGATCGTGTTCGACCCGCCGTGGGATCAGAGCCGCATGTCCGACGAAGCCCGTGTAGCGCTGGACATGTGGTGAGCCCTTAGTGTCTTTGTGAATCCCTTCGTGCCTTGGTGGTGAAAAGGTTCACCACAAAGGCGCAAAGGTTTTCACAAAGGCACAAGGGTTAGGCCACCTCGAACAGCCCGGCCGCGCCCATGCCGCCGCCGACGCACATCGTCACCACGACGTAACGCACGCCGCGGCGCTTGCCTTCAATCAAAGCATGGCCAACCAACCGCGCGCCCGCTCATCCCGTAGGGATGCCCGACCGCAATCGCGCCGCCGTTGACGTTGAGCTTCTCGTTGTCGATCCCGAGCTTGTCGCGGCAGTAGATCACCTGCACGGCGAAGGCCTCGTTCAGCTCGAACAGCCCGATGTCGTCGATCGTCAGATGATGCGCCTTCAGCAGCTTCGGCACCGCGAACACCGGCCCGATGCCCATCTCGTCGGGATCGCAGCCGGCGACCGCCATGCCGCGATAGATGCCGATCGGCTCCAGATTGCGCCGTTCCGCGAGCTTGGCCTCCATCAGCACCGCAGCGCTCGCGCCGTCGGAGAGCTGCGAGGCGTTGCCGGCGGTGATGAACGTCCCGGGCGTCTTTTTGTGCAGCCCGCCCGCGAACACCGGCTTCAGCCCGGAGAGCCCGGCGAGCGTCGTATCCGCCCGGTTGCCTTCATCCTGTTTGAGCGAAACCTCCTTGTCGCTGACGGCGCCGGTCGCCTTGTCCTGAACCTTCATCGTCGTCGGCAGCGGCACGATCTCCTTGTCGAAGCGGCCGGCGGCCTGCGCGGCGGCGACGCGCTGCTGCGATTGCAGGGAATAGGCGTCCTGCGCCTCGCGGCTGATGTCGTAGCGCTCGGCGACGATCTCCGCGGTCTCCAGCATCGACATGTAGAGATCGTCGCGGTGCGCAACGAGCCAGGGATCGGTGGCGCGGTGGCGGTTCATGTGCTCGTTCTGCACCAGCGAAATCGATTCCAACCCGCCGCCGACAGTGATGCTCATATGGTCGGCGATGATCTGCTTGGCGGCGGTGGCGATCGCCATCAGGCCCGATGCGCATTGACGATCGAGCGACATGCCGGCGACTGATGTCGGCAACCCAGCGCGTAGCGCGCATTGCCGCGCGACGTTGTAGCTGGTCGCGCCCTGTTGCAGCGCCGCGCCCATGACGACGTCGTCGATCTCGCCGCCCGCTACGCCGGCGCGTCCCAACGCGGCCGAGATGGCGTGGCCGCCGAGCGTTTGCGCCGGCGTATCGTTGAAGGCGCCGCGATAGGCCTTGCCAATCGGCGTGCGGGCGGTGGAGACGATGACGGCTTCGCGCATGATGTTCCTCCTCGGGGCGCGCGCTTTACGCGGTCATCGACCGCGGCTACAGCCCTCGCGGGACGCGCCAACCTTACCCCGTCATATACCCGGCGATCACGGCTTGGAAATCGTAACTGGTCTCGTTTTTGCCGACCGGGCTGATCTTGACCGTCTGTCCCGCCTCGCTGGGCGCCCCGAGCCGCAGCCGCAACGGTTGAATGACAGGATGCGGCCGATAGAGATCCCCGTAGACCGCGTCGGACCCGCTCTCCACGCGCACGATCCCAGACCAAGTATGTCGGAAGAATAGCGGAAGTATCTCGCGAACGCCGGCCTCCAGCGTGATTTCCGCGCTCCAGCCGCCGCCCTCGAGAATGACGTGGTCGTGCTTTTCGATTCTCGCGCCGTCGTAGCGGATGGCGGGGTCGCAGAACGGGCGAAACTGATAGCGACTTTTGACAAAATCTTCGGGCTCGATGCGAAAATAATCGGCGGCAATCCCATTCTTTTGCGCGGCGATCATCAGATCATGCCCGGACTCCGGATATTCGCTGCCGATCTGATAAGCGCGGATGCGGAATCCCGCGTCCTCGATCAGCGCCAGCCATTCGTTCTCCAGCAGGAAATAGGGATGATTGGGGTTCGGGTCCCAACCAAACGGGATTGAAACAACCAAATCGCCGTGCGGGCGCAATATACGGTTCAACTGTCGCAGCGTTTGCTTCAAGTTCATCGAATGCTCGACGCAATGTGAGGAAAACACGGCGTCGAAGAAGCCGTCCGCATAGTCAAGCTGGTGATTCAACGAGCTGGAGAAATGCTGCGGATCAAACCCAAAACTTTGCGCCAGATCCCGCGAGCCTGCTGTTTCTTGTGCGCCGACGTCGCAGTACCAATAATCCCACTCCATGGCGCGAAAGTAGGTGAGCAAATCCTGGTACAGGTTGCCGCCGCCGATGTCCAAGATGCGCGCGCCGGCGCCGATATAGCGGCCGGCCTCTTTCCAGCGCATTGAATAGGCGGCCCTGCGGCTCGCGAGATGCGCTTCGACGTCCTTGCCTGAATTTTTTAAATTCTCGAACCAGATACGCGTCATTTCGGTTTGCGCGGCCGCGAATTGCTCGGGCGAGATGTCGCTCAGTGCGAGGCTTGGCGTCGACTTCGAGGCGGTGTCGGGCGGCGGCGCGCTCGTTACGCTCATGACACTTGCTATCCTGTTGCAGCAATAACGAAGTCTTATCTCCTATGTTGCCTTAAAGGTAATCTATATATTTGGCAAGTTACGAGGATGCGCTCTTGGAACGCGGGCGCGTCGACCATCGGCGCTAGTCTAGGGCAATTTCCAATAATATTCAACAACTTGCCAGCATGTCATCCCCGCGAAAGCGGGGATCCAGGGCCACACGACGTGCGCTACAACGTGTTGGCACACGACGTGCGGTAGCCCCTGGATCCTCGCTTTCGCGGGGATGACATCAAACTTTTGAAATAAACCGGCAATCTATAGATTAGCGCCTATGGGCGTCTCGCCCGCTCACAGCTGACAGCCATACCGTCCCTTAAGGGCGCGCGGCCCCAAGCTTAATTGAACGCGACGAACCGCCTTGCGTGCTGGACCAGCGGAACGCCGATCGCGGTCAGGCCGACACACCAGCAAACCACGTAAAACGGGTCATAGTAGTAGACCATGTCGCCGGAGAACATGCCCGCCCGCATCATCTCGACATTGTTGGCCAACGGCGACCAGGAGAGCACTTCGCGCCAGGATTGCGGCAGCCAGCCCGACATCGAGAACACGCCCGTGAATGGCAGCGTGATGTAGAGCATCGGCGGCAGGATCTGTTCGGTCGCTTCATACATCTCGCTGAGCGCCGCGATGACGAAGCCGACCGACATGCCGAACCAGCCCTGCAGCAGGTAGCCGCCGGCGAACAGCAGCGGGTCCGACATCGGATCGACGAAGCCGAGCAGCGCCAATGGCGTCCAGGCGACGAAAAACGCCGTCAGGATGCCGACGATCTCCAACAGCGCGCGCGCGAACAGGACGTCGAGCAGGGTGATGTTGCGATGAAACAGCAACCCCATGCTGCCGCGGATGACATGCACGGTTTTTCCCGACAGGTGCCGCCATAGCGTGATCATCGTGTAGCCGGACAAAGCGAACGGCACGACGCCGACGCCGTGGCCGTGGGTCTGCCCGGAAATCGACCACATGCCCATCACGCCGACAGTCAGAATCAGCGGCTCGCCGACGACCCAGAAGAAGCCGAGATTCTCGTGGCCGTAACGCATCGTCCCGTCGCGCATCAACAACGCGCCGATGACGCGCGCATTGACCGCCAGCGATTGCGCGAACGGCGCGCGAAAACGCGTCGGGCTGGAAATATGCGCGCCCGCGGAGGCGCTCACGGGCGCGAAGACCTCACGAAAATCCGGCCTTCGCGCCGCTTGCCTGAGCGGCGAGCGTGGCGAACTTGAATGTCTGTCCGAAGGCGTTCTGTTGCGGCGTCGCCGTCGTTCGATCGGAGATTTCGGCAAAGCGTGCGGCGATCGCCTCCGGCGTGCGCTCGGCCTCGGGAAAATAGACGCCCGGCGTCTCCTCGATGTGGGTCACGGCGAAGGCGCCGGCGCCGGCGCCGAGAATGACGCGCGACGGCGCCTCCTCGCTGACGAGATAGAGCAATCCCGGCGTCACCGATTCCGGAGAGAGCAGGGCGGCGGCGTCCGGCGGCAGCAGGCCTTCGGTCATCGCCGTGCGCGCGGTGGGGGCGAGCGTGTTGACGCGGATGTTGGTCTTCGCGCCTTCCAGATGCAGCACGTTCATCAGCCCGACCATCGCCGCTTTCGCGGCGCCGTAATTGGCTTGGCCAAAATTGCCGTAGAGGCCGGAGGCCGATGAGGTGAACACGATGCGCCCGTAGTTGCGCTCGCGCATGCCGCTCCAAACCGCCTTCGCGCAATTCGCCGAGCCGATGAGGTGGACGTCGACCACTTTGGCGAAGTCGGCCATTTCCATTTTGGCAAAACTCTTGTCGCGCAAGATGCCCGCATTGTTGACGAGGATGTCGACGGCGCCCCAGGTCTTCGTCGCCGCCTCGACCATGTCGGCGACCTCGGAATATTTAGAGACGTCGGCGCCGTTGGCGAGCGCGACGCCGCCCGCCGCTTCGATTTCCGCCGCGACTTTCTTGGCTGATTCCGAAGGCGCCCCGCCGGGTCCGAGATCGTTGACGACGACCTTGGCGCCTCGCTCGGCGAGACCCAAGGCGTGGCAACGGCCCAGACCGCCGCCGGCCCCCGTGACGATCGCGACGCGGCCGTCGAAACGTATGGTCATCTCAGTTGATCCCCGACATCAACGCGGTCCTCGGCCGCCAATCCATAGGATTAATTTTGCGGGGGCGCAAAACGCCGTTGCTTCGATGCTTTCTCGGCGAAATCATGCGAAAGTTGCAACATGTCCCTGCGCCTCTCCGAAGACGAGCTGATCGCGCGTTTCTTCGCTCCTATCGCCGGCGAGGCCGGATTGGCGCTGAAGGACGACGTCGCGTATTTCGAACCGCCGCCAGGCCGCGATCTCGTCATCACCGCCGACGCGCTCGTCGCCGGCGTGCACTTCTTCGCCGACGATCCCCCCGACGCGATCGCGCGAAAAAGCCTGCGGGTGAACCTCTCCGATATCGCGGCCAAGGGCGCGACGCCGCTCGGCTTCCTGCTTTCGCTGTGCCTGCCGCCGGATTGGACACCCGAATGGCTTGAGCGCTTCGCCTCCGGCCTAGGGGAAGATGCGAAGGCTTTCGCCTGCCCACTGCTTGGCGGCGACACCGTTATGACGCCGGGGCCGCTCACTTTGTCGATCACCGCCCTCGGCCATGTCGAGCGCGGGCGGATGCCGGTGCGCACTGCGGCCCGCCCCGGCGATCGTCTTTACGTGTCGGGAACGATCGGCGACGCGGCGCTCGGGCTGCAGCTTCGGCTTGGCGAGGCGCCGGCGCTCGCCGATACCCACCGCGCCGCCCTGCTGGACCGCTATCTGCTGCCGCGCCCGCGGCTCGCGCTCGCGCCGGCGATGGCGCACGCCGCCGCCGCGATGGACATCTCCGACGGGCTGATCGGCGATCTCGCGAAAATGCTGCGCGCCAGCGGCGTCGGCGGTGTGGTCGACCTCCGTCGCATGCCGCTGTCAAACGCCGCGCGCGCCTATCTCGCCGCCGACCCGCAAGCGATCGAGATTGCGGCGACCGGCGGCGACGACTATGAGGTGCTCGCCGCCGTGCGGGTCGATGCCGCGGCGCGCGTTCGAGGCCGCGGCGGGGGATGTTCCGGTTTCCGAGATCGGCGAGGTGGTCGCGGGGGCGGGGCTTTCCGTAATCGGCCTTGACGGCGCTCCGGCGCGGTTTTTGCGTGGCTCTTACAGTCACTTCTGAGCGAGACTTGCCTTGGCGCTTGATGAACACAACCTCGACCTCCGCCTGCACGCTGCCGCGGCCCTGGCCCGGGAAGCCGGCGAGATCGCCAAGGCCCGGTTCCGGGATCGCGGCTCCTTCACCGTCGGCATGAAGGGGCCGCAGGATTTTCTCACCGAGGTCGACGGCGAGGTGGAGCGGCTGATCGCGGGCCGGCTGCATAAGCTGTTTCCCGGCGACGGGTTCATCGGCGAGGAGGGGGAGGGCCGGCGTGGCGCGGGGTGATGCGCCCACCTGGGTCGTCGATCCCGTCGACGGCACCGCGAATTTCGCGCGCGGCGTGCCGCATTTCTGCATCTCGATCGCGCTCATCCATGCCGGGAGCGCCGAAGTGGGCGTGATCTTTGATCCCATGCTCGATGAACTTTTTTACGCACGGCGCGGGGGTGGGGCCTTTCTCAATTCCAAGCCGATCCATGTTTCCTCGACGACGGAGATGCGGATGGCGTCGATCGAGATCGGCTACAATATGCGCGTCGGGCCGGAGCGGTTTTTGGCCATGCTCGCCGATGTCGTTGCCGCAGGCTCGGCCGCGCAGCGCTGTGGCTCCGGCGCGTTGGGAATTGCCTACGTGGCGGCGGGACGTTCGGACGCGTTCATCGAGCACCACATCAATTCCTGGGATTGCCTTGCCGGCAACGTTCTGGTCGCCGAGGCGGGCGGATATGTCAGCGATTTTCTCGCCCGCGACGGACTGACCAAGGGCAATGCGCTGCTCGTCTGCACACCGACGCTGCGTGAGCCGCTATTGGCGATCGCCACGCGCGCGGGCGTTACACTTGTGAACTCTCAGGTCCCTGTAGCCGAGGTCGCTGACCTCGGCAGCCCGCGGTCAACGACCGCGGCTACAGGCGAGATCCTGCTGGCGTCAGGCGAGGCGCGGCTTCAGGTTGCCTGCCTTGGGGCCGAGGCGCGCGCTTGGAGCGTTGGGGGCGTCGAGCTGCTATGGCCGGGCGATCCCGCGATATGGTCCGACATCAGTCCCATCTTGTTTCCGATCGTCGGCTGGACCCGCGATGGCCTGCGGGTGGCGGGACAGCGCTACGAGATCGACGTGCATGGGTTCGCGCGAAAGCTCACTTTCGAGGTCGAGGCGGCGTCGGCGGATTCCGTCCGCCTTATCGCTCGTGATGATGCGGCGACGCGCGCCGCGTATCCGTTCGTCTTTGCCCTCCGGGTCGAACATCGGCTCGGACCGGAAGTCTTGGGCGGTTGCGCTTGAAGTTGAAAATACGGGCGATTCACCAATGCCCTACGCCTGCGGGCTGCATCCCGGCTTTAACTGGCCATTCGGGGGCGCCCCGCGCGACGGCGCGCAATTTCGGTTTGCCTCGGCCGAACGCGCGGAGGTCCCGGTCATCGCGCCCGGCGGCTTGTTCTCGCCGGACACGCGCCCAATTCCCTTGATTGAAGGGACAAAGCTGCCGCTCGATGATGCTCTGTTTGCTCGCGAGGCGCTTTGCTTCCTCGATGCCGCCAGTCGCTCGGTTCGCTTCGAACAAGCGGACGGATCGGCGCTGGAGATGGCGTACGACAATTTTCCGCATATGGCGCTTTGGACGAAGCCTGGCGCGCCGCTACTCAGTCCCGAGGCGTGGACGGGACACGGCGATCCCGTCGGATTTGCCGGGGATGTCTTCGAGAAGCCGGGGATGCAGGTTCTCCAGCCCGGCGAGCGTGCGCGACATGGAGCCGTCTATCGGTTTCACCCCGCCGCGTCGCCCCACAGAGCGGGATGATCTGTCTCGACGAGGTCGCCGGGGCGGCGAAGGCTGTCGGCCTTGCCTTCCGCGGCGGCCTTCGTCTCGCCGATGACGAACGGGTCGGCGCCCTCGCTGAGGCCAGAACGCTGCTGTTGTTCGGATTTGTCGGCGCCGCGCAATGGCCGGCCTTCGCTGCCTCGCCGGAAGCCCTAGACGGAAAGCGGCATCCGCTCGATCGCTGGAGCCGGCGCGTGCTGATAGCGCTCGGCGCGCAATACGCGGCAATGCCGCTGTTCCCCTTCGAGGGTCCACCGTATTGGCCGTTCCAGGCCTGGGCGCGGAGAGCGGAGCCCGTCTTCCCCTCGCCTTTGGGAATGCTGATCCATCCGTCGTACGGGCTGTCACATTCGTATCGCGGGGCGCTGGCGTTCGCATCGGAAATCGAACTGCCTGCGGTGACGATGCTCGTCAGCCCGTGTGAAAGCTGCATCTCGAAGCCTTGCCTGACGGCTTGCCCGGTCGAAGCTTTCTCCATGACCAGCTACGACGTTGATGCGTGTGCGGGATGGTTGCGAACGGACGAGGGCGGCGACTGCCTCGGGGGAGGTTGCCTGGCGCGCCGGGCGTGCCCGGTTGGAGCGGACTACGCTCAGGCGCCGGAGCAGGCGCGCTTTCACATGAAGGCGTTTCTCGCAGCGCGCTAAAGAGGCCCCCGATCAATCGGGATCGTTGTCATCCCCGTGAACGACCATAGGCAATAAGATAGGCTCAACGACGCGAGGCTTGGCCTCAATAACGCAACGTCTCCGTCATGGCCGGACTTGTTCCGGCCATCCACGCCGTCATGCGCACCGCAGGTTTCAGAATAAAGCGGCGTCTGCTGCAACCAAGCGCGTTCGAGTTCTGAAGCCGACAAGCCTCGTCACGACGTGGATGGCCGGAACAAGTCCGGCCATGACGCAGATAGCGGGATGACGCGGCAGCGGTTGATTTGATCTGGTCGAAAACCGCTAGTCACGCACTGTCTGCAACGACAGATTTAAAGCTTTTCATCAAATCTTTATCGAGCTTTGCCCCCATCTTGACCAGCACGGCCAGCGCCTGCTGAGCCGGCATCTGCGGTTTGTAGGCGCGTCGTTCAATCAGCGCGGCGTAGATGTCGCAGATCGTCACGATGCGCACGTAGCCTGAAATCTGTGGTCCGCGGAGACCGTCGGGATATCCCGTGCCGTCGATGTATTCATGGTGATGGCGGATGACATCCAGAATGACCGGATTGACGCCAGGCTGACCCGCAAGCATGGCGTGACCCTGTGCCGCATGCGTCCGCATGACCTCCATCTCGGATGTCGAAAGCGCGCCCGCCTTGTTGAGGATCGCCAGCGGCACCCGCGCCTTGCCAACATCGTGAATGAGCGCGGCCTGGGACAAAAGCTGCTGATGCTTCGGGGTAACGCCCAACTTGAAGGAGAGCGCGGCCACCAGGCCGGCCACCAAGAGACAGTGCTGGTAGGTCGAGTCGTCAAACTGCCAGACGACGTCTAGCCACTTTCGGATTTTGGCCTGCTTGATGGCGCCCAATACGACATCGGCGCCCCTATCCAATTCGGCAACCGATACGGGTTCGCGTCGCTTTACCGCATCGAAGCAATTGGCAAGCGCGGACTTTACCTGGGACGCGCGCGCCTTCGTCGGGCCGTCGAGAAGGGGCGCGCTCTTGTTCTTGCTGCTATACGCATCAATCAATCTTTCGGCCATCGCGAGGATCAGGCCCGGAGTGGCGTTGCAGTTGACCACTTCTGTTGCGCCGAGCGAAAGCGCCAAAGAATTTGTCAGGTTACTGCGGTCGCGCGTGAGAAATAGCACCGGGATTCTCGCGTCGACGCGATAACGCGTAAGAGCGGCGCCAAGCATTTTCAGCGAGGTCTCGTCGCCGATCTCGACATCGCAAACAATGAGCGGAGGATTTGAAGGCTGCGCCTGGACTTCATTTAGCCTGACCACGCGGCAAGGCCTGGCGCGGGTGAGATAGTAATGAATGGCGAGGCCATCTTTGGCCCGATCCGTCAAAATTAGCATTGGGTTAAAGCGCGAGGCATGAACTGTTGCCTTTAGTCTATCTGCCGCGATGTGACCCAACTGTCGGGCGGGCGACACCGAGGTAAGACCTCGCTTCCTAACCTAGGGGTCGATAAAAAATAGTATCCGCCTCAACGATGCCGGTGACGGCGCCGCCGCTTCGTGACCAAATGGTTTCGCGCGACCACGGCGCGCGCTTGCATCTGCGATGGCTTGCGACACTTCGAGCGGTAGCATCGCGCCGCCTGACGTAGCGATGCTAGAGCTTTGTTGCAGAGTTGAGCTTATCCGCGGTACGCCCGCCGACCCGCCGCTCAGTCGAATCTCACGACAAAGCCGCCGGGGAAAATCCGCAAGATATGGCCAGCACGATCGTTCAAGGTGATCGGCTGGTCGGCCCAGAAATAGAGCGCGTTGGAGCCGAGATGCAACGCGGCGCCGCCTTCGGAGATGTCAAAGATCTGACAGGGGTAGACTTGACCCTCCTCCGTTCTCAGTGACGCAGCGGCGTGCTTCATCTCGATGCGCTCGCTCGACCGACGGTCCTGAACCGGCTCCGCTTCGCGCTGCAATTGCCAGCGGAAACGTCGTCCCAAACGACGAATTCGCGACGGCAGCGCGATGATCCCGATGGTCAGGGATCCCAATTCCGCGTGAATGACGATGCCTTCAACGATGCCCACAGCGGCGACATTCGTGGTGCACCATTGCCCGACGTGCCCCTCCTTTGGACCACTAATGTTCAGGCCCAAAGGAGATATTTCGTTTACCTCACAATCAAACTCGCTCCCGTCTCCCACCTGATACCGCCCGGCCAATTTTAACACTCTGCGCTCAGGCTCTACAGTTTGACGCCGAAAAACCTGATCAGATTTCCAATTGTCGTCGGCAATTATTACCTCCCGCCATAAGGCGAGCGAGTCTTCTTCGGCCTTTTTTAAGTGAAATGTCTGTTGGTTGGCGATTTTTTCACTGGGAAGCATGATTAACACCAGCGAGATGGTTGATGGAGAGTAATCGTAGCACGGCGAAACCTTGTCGGATGTATCAAAGCTGTCCTGGCGCCCGAATAGCTCAACGAATAGTTACCTGTTAGCGATTGATCGGCCCGCAAATTTAACAATATTTTAAACAAGCGGACCGCGTGAATAGAGAGACCGATTTGATCTGGCGTCACCGGGTGCGCGCTGGATGACTTGCTCGAACTCCGCGCATGGAGGGCGGCGAGGTTAAGTCGATCTGAACTTGGGATTCGAAGCCGCTTCTGGGACCGCGGGCGTCCCGCACGCTCTTTGGGTTGGGGAACCAAAAGCGTGCGGGACGCCCGCGGTCCCAGGCGACGCGCCCTCACGACGCGTGACCCGCTCTCGCCTTTCTGTAGCTCCCCGGCGACAGGCCGACCACCTTGCGGAACTGCCGGGTGAACGCGGTCTGATCGGCATAACCGCAGTCGAGCGCGATCTGGCTGATCGGCTCGTCGCTGCGCCGCAGCCGTTCGCTTGCCTGGTCGATCCTCAGCCGCGTCAGATATTGCCCGGCGGAGAGGCCGAACATCGCGCGGATGCGCTGATCGAACTGGAACACCGAAATTGGCCCGTTCTGCGAGGTCGCTGACCTTCAACGGCGGCTCCGGATGCGTCTGCGCGAAGCGCAGCGCGGGCGACAGCGCCGTCGTCTCCTCCGGCGCGGCGTTGGCGGGGCGCAGGTCTCGCGACAGGCCGACGAGACCGATGACCGCCCGCGCGGTCGAACAGCGGCTCCTTCCAGGTCAGGCACCACCCTCCATCGCCGTCCGGGATAGAGATGCAGTTCCAGCTCCCCTTTGAGCGAGCGGGCGCTCTTCAGGATCGCGCGATCCTGCTCGGCGATGCGCCGTCCGAGCTCGCCAGGAAAGACCTGGTCCGCGGTGAGCCCGATCAGCGTCTCCTTTCGCTCGAGGCCCGTGCGCTCGGCCAGCATCCGGTTGGCCGCGACATAGCGGCCGGGGGCGTCCTTGACGAAGAAGATCGTGTCCGGGAACGCCGTCGAACAGGTCGTCGCAGACGAGCGGCCGATCCGAGCGCCGCGAGCAAGCGCCTCAAGCGGCCCCATCGGCTTGCCCTCGCCCATGACTTGCCGAATCGCCAAGCGCCGACTGCGCTTTCCGCCAAGACGCGGCGGCGCTGCCGGTGCGAACATGCGGCGCGAACGCGACGCTTCCGCTCGCCCAGGATCGCGAGAGGTCGAGCATGACCACAGAACCCCTTCACCGGCGAACGATCCCGGCGCTGATGACGCCTTGCACGCCCGAGCGCAAGCCGGACTTCGACGCGCTGGTGCGCAAGGGCAAGGAGCTGGTCGGCCTCGGCATGTCGGGCGTCGTCTATTGCGGCTCGATGGGCGACTGGCCGCTGCTCGACGACGAGGAGCGCATGACCGGCGTCGAGAAACTGGTCGGCGCCGGCGTGCCGGTGATCGTCGGCACGGGCGCACAGAACACGCGCCGCGCGGCGGCGCTCGCGGCCCACGCGAAGCGATGCGGCGCCGCCGGGCTGATGATCATCCCGCGCGTGCTGTCGCGCGGATCGTCCGTCGCGGCGCAGCGCGCCCATTTCGACGCCGTGCTTGTCGGCCGCGGTCGACCTGCCGTCGGTGATCTACAACAGCCCCTATTACGGCTACGAGACCCGCGCCGATCTCTTCTTCGACATCCGCTCGCGCCATCCCCATCTCGTCGGCTTCAAGGAATTCGGCGGGGCCGATTCGCTCCGCTACGCGGCCGAGCACATCACCGGCAAGGATCCGTCGCTGACGCTGATGGTCGGCGTCGATACGCAGGTCGTCCACGGCTTCGTCAATTGCGGCGCGACGGGCGCGATCACCGGCATCGGCAACGTGCTGCCGCGCGAGGTGCTGCATCTCGTGAGCCTGTGCGAGCGCGCCGCCAAGGGCGACGTCGCCGGCGCGCCGCCGGGCGCTGGAACTCGAGCAGGCGCTCGGCGACGCTGTCGTCGTTCGACGAAGGCGCGGACCTCGTCCTCCACTACAAATATCTGATGACGCTGCGCGGCGACGCTGAATATGCGCTGCACTTCAACGAGACGCGACGCGCTCTCGCCGTCGCAGGCGCAATACGCCAAGGCGCAGCTCGAGCTGTTCGAGGCCTGGTACGCGGATTGGTCGCGCGGAGACGTTGCGCTCGCGAAGCCAAGGTCAAGGCGGCCTGACGACCATGCGCGTCATCGATTCCCACACCGAAGGCGAGCCGACCCGGCTCATCGTCGCGGGCGGGCCGGACCTCGGGTCCGGGCCGCTGCGCGAGCGCCGCCGCATCTTCGCCGAGCGGCACGATGGCTTCCGCACTTTCGCGCTCAACGAGCCGCGCGGCTTCGACGCGATGGTCGGCGCGCTGCTCTGCGAGCCGCAGCGACCCGATCTGCGCGGCGGGACTGATCTTCTTCAACAACGCCGGCTATCTCGGCATGTGCGGCCATGGCACGATCGGCGCGGCGGTCACGCTCGCGCATATGGGACGGCTCCGCGCCGGCACGGCATCGCTTCGAGACGCCGGTCGGGATCGTGACGCGTCGAACTGCACGACCGCAACACGGCGACGATCGAGAACGTGCCGAGCTTCGTGCATCGCGAAGCGCGTCGAGGTCGACGGTCGAGGGTCTCGGCCTCGTGACCGGCGACGTCGCCTGGGGTGGCAACTGGTTCTTCCTCACCGAGGCCGCGCCGTGTGCGATCGAGGCCGCCAATATCCCTGCGCTGACAGAAGCGGCGCAGCGGATCAAGCGCGCGTTGGTGCGCGACGGCGTGCACCGGCCGAGGACGGCGGCGAGATCGACCATATCGAGTTCTTCGGCCCCTCGCCGACCGGCGCCGACATCGCGCAATTTCGTGCTGTGCCCCGGCGGCGCCTACGACCGCTCGCCCTGCGGCACAGGAACCAGCGCCAAGCTCGCGTGCCTTGCCGCGCAAGGCGCGCTCGCTCCGGGCGCGGCCTGGGTGCAGGAGAGCGTGATCGGCACGCGCTTCGTCGCGCCGTTACGCATGCGGGCGCGGACGGCGCCATTCATTCCCAGCATCACCGGCCGCGCCTGGGTGACCGCGGAGGCGACGCTTCTGCGCGACCCAACCGATCCGTTTCCGAACGGCATTGGCGGGGTCACCGATCAGAGTTTGCGGGCCGCTTGAAAGGACTTAGTGGAGCGACCCGTCATTGCGAGCGAAGCGAAGCAATCTAGTGTGTGATCGGCGATTTCCTCGATAGAGCCGCTGCTGCTGCGGCGTGGATTGCCGCGTCGCTTCGCTCCTCGGAATGACGGCTGTACTCAACCGCCGAAGGGTAAAGGTCACCCGATAGCGCGCGCGGGCCTCTGGTCGCGCGCCTCGCGACCAATCATTTCCGCGTAATGGTCGATCGGGAACGGTCGCCCCACGAAATAGCCCTGCACTTCGTCGCAGGCCTCTTTCGAGAGGAACGCGAGCTGATCCTCGGTTTCGACGCCCTCGGCGAGCACCGGCAATTGCAGCCCGCGGGCAAGCCCGATCACCGCGCGGACGATCGCCGCGGATTGCGGGTTGGTTCCGACGTTCGATATGAAGGATTGATCGATCTTGATCTTGTCGAACGGAAACGCCTGCAGATAGGACAAGGAAGAATATCCGGTGCCGAAGTCGTCCATCGCGATGCGCACCCCCAGCGCCTTGAGGCGGCCCAGGATCGCGACGGCGCGCGAGAAATCTTCCACCAGGACCCCTTCGGTGATCTCGAGCTCCAACCGGCTCGCCGCCAGCCCGGTCTCCATGCAGCACCGACGAGCACCAGCCCTGGCAGGTCGCCATGGCGAAACTGGATCGGCGAAATATTGACCGCGATGCCCAGCGGTCGCGGCCAGGAGGCGGCTTCGCGGCACGCCTCGCGCAAGATCCATTCGCCGATCGGGATGATGAGGCCGCTCTCCTCGGCGAGCGGAATGAACACTCCCGGCGAAACGGTCCCGCGGGTGGGATTCTTCCACCGCACCGAGAGCCTCCATTCCGACCATCTCGCCGTTCATCTGCGACTGGGGTTGGTAGACGAGACTGAACTCGCTGCGCGACAGCGCCGAACGCAGTTCGAGCTGCAGCGCGCGCCGTTCATGCAGCCGCGTGTCCATTTCGATATCGAAGAAGCTCGTCTTGCCGCGACCTTCGGCCTTGGCGCGATAGAGCGCCGCGTCCGCATCGGCGATCAACGTCGTCTCGTCGGCGCCGTCGGTCGGATAGATCGCGATGCCGATGCTGAGGCCGATACGCAGCTGTTGCCCGTCGAGATCGAAGTCGGCGGCGAACGCTGCGTGCAGCCGGTCGGCGAGCGCCTCCGCGGTCGCGATCTGCCGGTGCGAGATCAGGGTGAACTCGTCGCCGCCGATCCGCGCGAGGAACGCCCCCTCGGCCGCCGCTTGCAACCGCTTGGCTGCCGCTCGCAGCAGCGCATCCCCGACCGGATGTCCGAAAATGTCGTTGACCTCCTTGAAACGGTCGAGGTCGACGCACAACACCGCAAAGTTTTCGCCGTTCGAACGCGCCCGCTCGACCGCCGCCGTCAAATGCTCGGTGAACGCCGCGCGGTTCGGCAAATGGGTCAATGGATCATTGTGCGCAAGAAACGCGATTTGCGCTTCGGCGTGCTTGCGCTGCGTGATGTCCTCGGAAAGGGTCAGGAGATATCGCGGCTCCCCGGCTTCGCCGGGAATCAGAAGCTTCTTCGTATTGAAGATGCGCGTCTCCGCGTCCTCGCGAACGCTGCTGCTCGTCGACGATCGCCAATCCGCCCGATGCCATCGCCTCGCGGTCTCGCGCGCGCAAAAGGTCGGCGACGTCATGAGGAAACACGTCGTGCGAGGCGCTTCCCGATGATATCCTCGCGCGCCATGCCAAACAGGCTCTCCGCCGAGCGGTTGGCGAGCACGTACTTTTCGCTGTCGATATCCTTGACGGTGACGACCGCGGGAATGTTTTGAACGACGGTGTCGAGGAATTTGCGCGCGCGCCCGATCTCGGCCGCGGCCTTCTCACGCTCCGCGATATAACCGAAATGCTGGCGCGATATGAAAAAGCCGATGAGCCCGAGCGCGAAGAACAAGCCTAGTCCCAATCCCGCGCTCTGCAGCCGATTGGTCCGCAGGAACGGAGAGGCGGGGACATCGATCGCGAAGGCGCCCATGAGATCGTTGACCCGCCACTGCGCGCCCGGTTGCAACTTGTTGTGACAGGCGACGCAGCTCTCCTCGCGGGCGAGCGAGGGATAGACCGTGCGGAACAGCACTTGGCCGTCCGCGGTCAGGAACTCGGACTTCGGTTTCGGCGAGGTCGAGGCGGCGAACGCTTCGATGGTCGCCGCCATCGAGGCGTCGGTCGGCGCGGTTTTGATCTCGCGGCCCGGACGGCCGACCCAGCGAAGGCGGAAAACATCGTCGCCGCCGAGTTGTTTGGCGAAGGCTTCGATGGAGTTGGCGCGAAACGTCGAAGGGACTGGCGCGCTTGAGCCGAGCTGCGATCGCACGGCTGAATAGGTCGTCACAAAGGCGTCGACGAGCCGCAGTGCGGTGACTTTTTCCTCGCTCTTGTGCTCGACGAACCAGTTCAGGTTTGAGTAATACGAGCCAACACCTACCGCAGCGGAGAGCGCGCCGCAGATCGCAAGATGAAACACGAATGCACGACCGGGCCGCGATCGCAGAAATGTCTCGATGGTTGCAAGAGAAGGCATGTTGTTCAGCGCCAGGCCGGGACACTTACGTTAGAACGCTGGCAACATAGTCCTAACCTCACGTTACCCTCCGGCGGTTTGGGCCTCACTTATGCGGTAGCGTTAATGCCGGAGCGGCGGCCTCCGGGCCGCCGTAGACGCCGCCGCTCCGATCAACCGAACAGCCGCTTCGCCAGCGCAAAGCCAACCTGGCGGGGGCGGCGCGCCGCGGAAGGGCGGGAGTAGGCGCCGGAATAGAATTGCCGGGTCATGGCGATGCGGGCCTCGAGACTCTGCTCGATCTCGACCGCAAAGCCGTCTGGCGCGATCCTGACGACCCGGCCCTGCAGAGTCGCCGCGCCCGAAGTCGACCGAAACAACGTCATCGAGCGACGGTTTTGTCGCACTCACCAAACGCAAGCCGCCGAGCGAAATATCGACGAGCTTGCAGATCTCCTCGCCATTGGCGAAGCGGGCCAGCACTTCTCCGCGCGCATCGTAGCGCTCCGCGCGGCGGCGGCGAGGCTGTTCGACGGCGATCGCGCCGAGAACCGACAACAGCATGACGTTGAACCAGGACCAGCCAAACGCGAGGCCGCCGAAAGCGCCGGCGCGGGTGCGTCCCTCGACGAAGAAATGCCAGCCAATCGCGAAGAACGTCAGCGCGATCAAGCCCGACATACATCGCCATCTTGTCGCCGTGGATGAACCCTTTGCTGCGGTCGCCGCCCTTGTCGGTCACGACGAATTTGCGGCCTTTCGGCCGCATCAGGCCGGCCCAGACGGCCCGCACGATCTCCGGCGCGGCCAAGAACTGCCAGACTTCGGTAAGGATGGGCTGCGTTCGTCCGTTGGAGATCCACAGGCCGAACAGCACCGCCCAAACATAATAGGCGCCGAAATAGGAGATGACGTCGGGCAGCTTCGCGTGCACCGGCTGAAGGTCAAAGAGCAGGCATAGCGGCGGCACGATCAGGCAGGCGATGCGCAACGGGTAAATCGCCGCCCAACCGAGAAAACTGTCGACCAGCGCCATGCGATCGATGAAGCGCAGCTTGGTGGTTCGCGACAGCGGACCACTCCGGCCGCGAATGATCTGCATCATGCCGAGGCACCAGCGAGCCCGCTGCGTCACGTATTCGGCGACGCCCTCCGGCGCGAGGCCATAGCTCAGCGCTTCGAGCAGATAGGAGGTGCTGAAACCGATTTCCTTGAGCCGCAGCGACAGCAGATAATCCTCAGTCACGGAGTCGGTCGGGAAGCCGCCGATCGCCAGCAGCGGGTCGAGCCGGATCACCGCCGAGGTGCCGCAGCAGAACGCCGTGCCCCACGCGTCGCGCGCAGGCAGCACCACATCAAAGAAGAACCGTTGCTCGTCCGGCAGCAGCCTTTCGGCGCCGAGGTTGACCTGGACGGGATCGGGGTTGATGAAATTCTGCGGCGTTTGCACCAGGCCGACGCTCGGCTTTTTGAACAACGCCACCGCGCGTTCGAGAAAGTTGGGCATCGGAACGAAATCCGCGTCGAGCACGGTGATGAATTCAGCGCGGGGTTGCAGCTTGGCGAGATGGCCGAGCGCATTGTTAATGTTGCCGGCCTTCGCGTGTTTGTTCTCCGCGCGGGCGATGTAGCCGCACCCCAATCTTTCGCAGAGGTCGGCACAGCCACTCGCGCCGGCCGTCATCGAGCATCGCAGACGCGCAGGTTCGGGATATCGCATCGACATCGCGCCGACGATGGTGCGTTCGAGGATCGATTCGTCTTCGTTGTAGGTGCAGATCAAGCGCATCGACGAGAGGATAGCGCGCCTCTTCCGCCAGCCATTGCGCGTTTGCGTCGGCTTCGCGCGAGCGGTTGCTGGTTCTCGACAGCGTTATGCCGGATATCGTCGCCGAGACGACGCCGGCGAGTTCGAGCGCGAGAAAGCCGACGCCGAAGCATGAAATCGAGGATCCATTCCGCGGGCGGCAGCGTCGTGCGTGGCGCGCCAAAAGGCGTATCGCCAGAGCAACGCAGGCCGATCGCCGAAGCGAACAAGCGCACGTGCGCGTGGTCTTCTTTGAACAGGCTGAAAAGCGCGGTCGCCGCGAAGCTGACGAACAGCAGCGGCGAGAAGAAGTTTGTAACGCCTCGAGCGGCGCCGAAGCCGCTCACTTGCGTAAGCCGGGCGCAAAGCTCTCGGGAGTTGCGGCGATCGCGGTGTCGGCGTCGCTCTCGAAGGTCGAGCAGTCCATCTCTGCCGACTTCGCAGCCCGCCGAGCGCGGCCATCTGCGGCACCCGCACAGTGACGTGGCGAACGTCCTTGCGCAGCGAGGAGGGCGCGATCGCGAAATTGCCGGAAGCGTCGGCCGCGCCCGTCAGGTTCTCGATCACGCCTTCGAGCCCCGGTCCGCCGGCGGCGGGCCAGAATTTCGCGCGGCCGCCGACATGCAGCTGGTTGTAGGCGCTTTCCCCGACCGTCGCGGTCACTTCCGGCGTCGAGCAATCCAGCAAGCGGATCAGCGGCTGCCCGCGCGAAACATATTCGCCCTCGGCGACCAGCGACTCCCAGACGCGGCCGACTTTCGGCAGCGCGACGTCGGCGACCATCAGCGCGCCGAGACGCGCGGTCTCGTCGTCGATGCGCTTCACGATATTGGCGACTTCCAGATCGGCGGCGCGCTGGCGCGACTCCAGTTCGCGGATGCGCTGATCGAGGTCGTCGAGCCGCTGCGCCGAGGCCGGCACGTCGTTGTAATCGTCGCCGAGGTAGCGGCCGGCCTTCAGCGCGTCGAGTTCGACCGAGGTTTGGCGAAGCTCTTTTTCCGCGACCGATTGCGCGTTCTGCGCCTCCGCCTTTGCAAGTCGGGTGCGCTGGAACTCGGACCGCGATGTGTCGCTGGCCTTGAACAGCTTGCCGTAGACGTCTTCCTGCTGGGTCGTGACCTCAACGCGGGTTTTCGCCGACTCGATCTGAACCTTTACGGCGTCGATGCGCGCCTGCAGTTGCAACTGGCGCCCTTCGAGGAACCGCTTCAGGCGGCTTTCGAGCGCGGTCTTGTCGGCGCGCGCGCGATCCAGATCGATCGCGGCGTTGGATTGCTGATCGACCAGCCGACGGCGCTCGCCGTTGAGATCGTCGAGCCGGGCGCGGTCAGCCGTCTTGTTTTCGATCCGCAACGCGGGCGCTGGGGCCTCGGCGGACCAACTGCTCCAGGGCGAAGGCGCCGCCGACACGACGCCGTCGATCGGCGCGCGGAGAACGATCGCCCTCGCATTGACCACCGCCTCGACGCTGGACGGGGTAAGCAGCGCCGACAGCGGACGCCAACCAAACACGACCGCCAGAACGACCGCCGACGTGATCTTCAAATAGCGACCGAGCTTGCTCTGTGTATTTGGCGCCTCGCCCGCGGCGCTGGCCGCTTTCGCCGGCTTCGCGTCCGGAGGCGCGATCGGGGCGGGCGCCGGGGTCTCCACGGGCCGGGGAGAAAACGCGTTGGCCAATTCCGTCTGCAATCGCCGCGCGTCCTCGTGGCCTTCTCTGGTGGCCTCGGCGTTGCTAGGCAGACGAAACACGCTCTTCAGCGGCGCCCGGGGAGGGTCGCTGTCGAGCGCTTTGACCAAAGTCGATCTCGCCTCGGCGGTCGATAAGTTCTTGTTAGGCATGTGTCTGACGCGCTTTCGCAATCTACCCGAACGGAAGATGCCGCGGTACAGCAAATCTGGAATTAAGGCTTGCTACATACTGAAATCAAAGTTCATAAAACAATAAGTCGAAATTGCCAATGATTAGAAATTCGTAAAGCGATTGGGCGCCTAGCTGAGGGCGGTCGCCAATCAAACTATTGGCGTCATGGCCAGGCTAGTCCCGGCCCTCCACGCGGTGACATGGCGCGTCGGTTCCAGAACTCCAACCATCTCGTGTGCAGCCAGTCGCGCTATATTCTGAAACTGCGATGCGCACCGCGGCGTGGATGGCCGGGACAAGCTCGGTAGGCCGATCGCGTGGATGATTGAAGAACCGCTGGCGCCGCTAACTCCCTTCCCCCTTGTAGGTGAGGGCCGGGATGGGGGTAGCCGGAAGAGCCGCCATTTCCGGAGAAGAACGTCCAAGCCGGGGTATGAACCGCTCCTCACCCCACCCTCTCCCCGCTGCCTACCTGATGCGGCGCGCTCCGTCGTGAGACAGGCGGGGAGAGGGAGATCGGGCCGTTCTGTTTCACGCGCGGCCTTTCAAGATCGAGGTCGATGACCTCGGCTGCTGGTTCCCGCTCAGTCCCGCGAGAGGCTCTCGCCCGGCCCCGCCTCGGCCAGCGCTCGCCCCACTTCAAGCCCGAGATCGTCCATCGAGGTCGTCTCGCGCACCGTCAGATCCTCGCCCTTGGCCTGCCGCTCCGCCTGCTCAGGCGAACGGGCGACGTTCACAGTGACATGCGCCTCGATCTCAGGATGCAGATGCACGGTGATCTTGTGCAGCCCGAGGTTCTTGATCGGCGTATCCAGCGCGACGTGGTTACGGTGGACCGACTGCTTCGACGCCGCGCCAATCGCCTCGGCGATATCGCGTCCCGAGACGGAACCGTACAGCTGCCCCGTCTCGCCGGCCTGCCGGATGATGGTGTAGGACTGGCCATCGAGCTTGGCCGACTTGGTCGACGCATCCGCTTTCAGCGAGGCGTTGCGCGTCTCGAGATCGGCGCGTTGCTCCTCGAACTTCTTCTTGTTGGCCTCGGTGGCGCGCAGCGCCTTTTGGCGAGGCAGCAGGAAATTGCGGGCGTAGCCGTCTTTCACACGCACGGTCTCGCCCATGTGGCCGAGCTTTCCGACGCGCTCCAACAAAATCACTTCCATAATAGATCTCCTTCGAGAGTTGGGTTGTTCAGGGACGGGTTTTCAGGTTTCGCGCTGCGCGCGAGCGCAGATCGGCAAAGCTTTCGGCGAGGCCCAATAAGGCCGAGCGCCGGCAGAACCCACTGCGCGGCAACCGCGCAGGCGAAATACAGCGCCGCCAGCATGAACGGCCGGGCGGCGGCGCGGCGCGATAGCGCGTGCAGCGCGGCCAGGCCCTGCATCGCGTAAAGGACGCCGAGCGCCGAGGCCGCCAGCAATCCATATTCGTCGAGCGGCGCAGGCCCAACCAGCGCAAGCGGAAGCGTGACCGCCATCGGCGCGGCGAGCCAGCGCGGCAGAATGAACCCCGAGGGGATGTCACGCCAGGGACGCGGCAGGCGTTGCGAGAGCTGAACCGAACGCGCGGCGAGATAGAGGTTTGCCAGCTGCAGCATCAGGCCGCCCGCCGACAAGGCCGTCGGCGCAAAGCGCACGATCGCGTCGGCGAGTTCGTCGGCGGTCATGTCGGGCGGCAGAGCGTGCGTCGCGCCGCTGGCGTCGAGCGCGTCCTTGATCTCGCCGGCGAGGTCCGACACCGCGCCCTCGTAGCCGCCCTTGGCGAACAGCATCAGCGAGAGCTGAATGGCCCCGGCGGCGATGTAGAGCGCCGCCGCCAGCAGCGCGACGGCGCCGGGACCGGGATAGTGGCGGACAGGCCGCTCCTCGCCCTCGACGACTTTGCGCGAGCCCCAGGTCGGCGCGCCCGTAAAGGCGGCGATCACCCAGGCGGGCCCCACGATCAGTGCAACATAAGCGATCGCATAGACGGGCGTCGCCGCCGCGGCGACACCCGAAGCCGCAAACAGCGCCACCAGCCCGGCGTCCCAGCCCCAACCGAGCGCGGCGATCATCACCGGCAGCGGCCCGAGATAGGCGAGCGCCACCGCAAGCGGCGCGCCGCGCATCGCCGCCAGGAACAGCAGGGCCGCGGCCAGGCCGGACCCTACGCCGACGGCGTATCTTGTGAGAAGAGCTCGCATCGCTGTCCCGCGGCGCTGGAGAAAAGCGCGGTTAGGGCGAGGACCCGCCTCGCCCAACGGACACCCCTTGGCTCAGGGGCGTCGAAACGTCAACGAATGACGTAGGGCAGCAAGCCGAGGAAGCGCGCGCGCTTGATCGCCTGTGCGAGTTCGCGCTGCTTGCCGGCGGAGACCGCGGTGATGCGCGAGGGCACGATCTTGCCGCGCTCGGAGATGTAGCGCGAGAGCAGACGCGTGTCCTTGTAGTCGATCTTCGGCGCGCTGGCGCCGGAGAACGGGCAGGACTTGCGGCGGCGGAAGAACGGGCGGCGGGGGGCGGTCGACATCAAACGGCTCCGGGCTGGGCGTCATCGCGCGGACGGCGGGGCGGACGATCCGGGCGATCGCCGCGGTCAGGCGCGCGGGCGAAAGCCGCCGCCGCCCATGCGATCGTCACGGTCGGCGTCGTCGCGCTTGCGCAGCATCGCCGAGGGGCCGGCCTCGTGCGCGTCGACGCGCAACGTAATGAAACGGATCACATCTTCGTTGAGGCCGAGCTGACGCTCGAGCTCGGTCGACCGCCGCGGAGGGCGCGTCGATGTTCATCAGCGTGAAATACGCCTTGCGGTTCTTCTTGATGCGGTAGGCCAGCGATTTGAGCCCCCAGGGCTCGACCTTGGAGACCGAGCCGCCATGGGTGGCGACCAGCGACTTCAGGGTTTCGGTCAGCGCCTCGACCTGCTGGGCGGTCACATCCTGGCGCGCGAGATAGATATGCTCGTAAAGAGCCATGCGTTCGAGCCTTTCGTTTCTCAAAAACGCGCCCCACGCGAAGCCCTTCGAGCCCGTGAGGCTCGATACAGGTTCAATCGAAGGCGGAGACACGGGAAGCCGGGGTTCTACCCCTGCTGCTTGCGAAAGCAGCCTTCCGTTCAGCCCCCAGCGGGACGCTTCGAGGAGCCGCGCTTATAGCGGAGGATTTTTTCGGTGCAAGCGGGAATGCGGATTTTCAGGGATTTTGCGCGAGCCTTGCCGGCTCCCGATACCGCAGCGCCTCGACCAACAGGGCAAAGGCTTGCGTCGGCTGGCGGCGGCTCGGGTAGTAGAGGTGGTAGCCTGAAAAGGGCGCGCACCAGTCGCTCAACACCCGAACGAGGCGGCCGCTTTTGAGATCGCCGCTGACTTGTTCTTCCGTCAGGTAGGCGAGGCCGAGACCCGCGCTCGCGGCGGCAAGCATGAGGCTGGACGATCCGAACACCAGCTTGCCATCGACGCGTACATTCAGGTCTCGCCCCGCCTTTTCAAATTCCCAAGCGTACAGGCCGCCGTGGGTTGGCAGGCGCAGATTGATGCAGTCGTGCTCCGTCAGGTCCTGCGGCGTCTTCGGCGGCTTGCGCTCTGCGAAATAAGAAGGCGCGCCAACCACGGCCATGCGCGCATCCGGCCCGATCCGCACCGAAATCATGCCGCTGGCGACCAACTCGCCAAACCGCACGCCGGCGTCGAACCGCTCGGCGACAATGTCGGTCAGCCCAATATCGATGACGATCTCGACTTTGATGTCGGGGTATTTTGGCAGAAAGCGCTCGAGCGCCGGAAGCAGCACTGATGCGGCGGCGTTCTCGGTCGCCGTCAGGCGGATCGTGCCGGCCGGCTTATCGCGCAGCGCCGTCACGGCGGCCAGCTCGGCGTCCACTTCCTCGAAACGCGGGCCGACCGAGCGCAGCAGCCGCTCGCCGGCCTCGGTTGGGGATACGCGGCGCGTCGTCCGCGTCAGAAGCCGCACGCCAAGGCGCGCTTCCAGGCCACGCATGGTCTGGCTCAGCGCCGACTGTGAAACCCCCAGCTGCGCCGCGGCGCGCGTAAAACTTTGCTCGCGCGCAATCACGAGAAAAGCGACGAGATCGGCGGCCGTCTCTTTCTGCATTCAGAAGCGTTCCTAATAGGTCTATGCAGATTATACCGCATTATCGCGCGCAGTGCGGCTTGCTATCTTCAGGGAACGCAAGGGGACAGTCTCCCCTTCTAAAGGAATTCCCGCCATGGAAATCAAACGCAGCGGCGCACAGCCGTCCGGCAAAGGCCCCGCCGATTGGTTCACCGGGACGGTGCGCGTCGATCCGCTGTTCAGCCCGCCTGAGCCCGCCCGTGTTGCCGGTGCGCTTGTGACCTTCGAGCCTGGCGCGCGCACGGCCTGGCACACGCATCCGCTCGGGCAGACGCTGATCGTAACGGTTGGCCGCGGCCGGGTGCAGCGCGAAGGGGGACCAATCGAGGAGATCGCACCGGGCGATGTCGTGTGGTTCCCGCCCGGCGAAAAGCACTGGCACGGGGCCGGACTGACCACGGCCATGAGCCATATCGCCATTCAGGAAAAGCTCGACGGCAAGAGCGTCGATTGGATGGAGAAGGTCAGCGACCAACAATACGAGGGCTAAGCCCCGAGCGCCCCTGTAGCCGCGGTCGCTGACCGCGGTGGATCGGCTTGGAAACCACTAGCAGAACGAGGCGCCTAAACCCACGAACGCGGTCAGCGACCGCGTCTACAGGGCGCGCCGCCTGGACCACCGCTAATTTCAGGAGCCCACGCCATGGCCGACGAACCAACCAACGCACGCAAGAATTTCGGCGACATCGCGCCGCATCTCGCCGAGATCACCGACAAAGTCCTGTTCGGCGACGTCTGGGAGAACCCGACGCTTTCGCCGCGCGACCGCAGCCTGGTGACGATCACCAGCCTGATCTCGCTTTACCGCACCAACGAACTGCCGTTTCACCTGAAGCGCGCTCTGGACAACGGCGTCACCCGCGACGAGATCATCGAGATCATCACGCATCTCGCCTTCTATGCGGGCTGGCCGCCGGCGATGACCGCGCTTCAGATTGCGCGCAAGGTTTTCGACGAAGCCGCCAAATAAGCGCAACCCCTTTCGGAGAGAGCTCGGCCATTCCAGGGCGCCGCTCTGTAGCCGCGGTCGTTGACCGCGGTGGTCGTGAGGTTGTGCCTTGCCGAGGGAAAGCCGATCACGGCGCGACCGCGGTCAACGACCGCGGCTACAGGCGCCCGCCCCGGTCGCGTTAAGAATTATCAACCAACCAGCAACCGGAGAATCACCGTGCAAAAACGCACACTCGGCCAAGGTCTCGAAGTCACCGCCCTCTCGCTCGGCGCGATGGGTTACGGCAAATCGCGCGACATTCCCGATCGCCCTGAGATGATCGCGCTGCTGCGCAAAGCCGTCGATCTCGGCATGGATTTCTTTGACACCGCGGAGACCTACGGACCCTGGACCAACGAAGAGATGGTTGGCGAAGCCTTTCGCGGCATGCGCGACAAGGTCAAGATTGCAACCAAGTTCGGCTGGGACATCGATCAGCAGACCGGCGCACATCGCGGCGGCGTCAACAGCAAGCCGGCGCAAATTCGCAGCGCGGTCGAAGGCAGCCTGAAGCGGCTCGGCACCGACTACATCGACCTGTACTACCAGCACCGCGTCGATCCCGACGTGCCGATGGAGGAGGTCGCGGGCGTCGTGAAGGACCTCATCAAACAAGGCAAAGTTCGCTTCTTCGGCCTCTCGGAAGCGGGCGCGAAATCGATCCGCCGCGCGCACGCCGTGCAGCCGGTAGCCGCACTGCAAAGCGAATATTCGCTCTGGACGCGCGAACCCGAGGACGAGATTATCCCGACGCTGGAAGAGCTTGGCATCGGCATGGTTCCGTTCAGCCCGCTCGGCAAAGGCTTCCTCACCGGCAAGATCGACGCCAGCACGAAATTCAGCGACAACGATATGCGTCGGACCGTGCCGCGCTTTGCTTCCGAGGCGCGGGACGCCAATCAGCGCCTCGTCGGTCTGTTGCGCGAGATCGGCGATCGGCGTGAGGCAAGCCCGGCGCAGGTCGCGCTCGCGTGGCTGCTCGCCCGTAAGCCGTGGATCGTGCCGCTGTTCGGCACGCGCAAGTTGGAGCGGTTCGAGGAGAACATCGGAGCGCTGTCCGTGCGCCTGACGCCCGACGACATGCGTGCGCTGGACGCGAGCCGGACGACGATGCCCGTCCAAGGCAATCGCTATCCCGACGAGCATATGCGCCGCGTCGGACTGTAACCGCGGGCGAGGCCTCACGGACGCATATTCGGAGCGTCGGCCTCCAGGCCGACGTCTGCGCCAAAATCCCCGGCGGTCTAGCGCCAAGACGTCGGCGTGGACGCCGACGCTCCTACTCGCCTCTCAGCCCACACTCATGGCTTGATGCGAAAGGGCAGGGGCGCATTCCCGGGGTCCGCGCCAGTAGTAGCCGACGCCGGCCAGATCTACGATTACGCTCTCGGCGCCGGCGGGGAGCGGCGTCGCGCCGGTCGTCCAGCGGCGGGCAAAGCGCCCATCGACCCATTCGACCTCGCGCCAGCCCGAGGCGCAGCTCTCCAACTCGACATCCAAGCCGTTGATCTGCAAACGGCGGATACAGACGCCGAGTTCGCGATTATCTACGCTCTCCGCCATCGTTTGCGCCGGGACGAATACGTTCGAGCGCAACGTGATCTCTCGGCAGCCAGCGGGCAGGGCGAAGACCAGCTGTGTCTGCGAGAGCTCAACAGGTTCAATCCGCGTTCCGTCGGCGACGATATAGGCGTCCGCGTCGTGGACGACGCGATAGCCTCGCTCGGTCAGGCGCGCGAGCAGGAGCGATTTCGCTGACGACAATGCGACGGCCCCTCCTTTGCCAGCGGAAGGCAGGTCTCGGCCCAGTGTTTGGGCGAGAAATCGGGATGCGCGTCGATGAACGCGCCGCCGTTGGCGAAGCCGCTCCGATTGCCGCAGTCGAGATAGGTTTCCGCCGGCAGGCCTTCGGCTAGCAGTACATCGTGCGCGTCGAGTTCGACATGCCAATATTCGATCCAATCAACGTCGATCACCGCGACCGAGACGCCGTTGACCAGCGCCGAGATCGGCATCAGCACGCCCTCATGCGCAATATTGTGCCCGGGCGAGAGCCAGAGGTCGCGATGCGGCTTGCCCTCGCCGAACGCGTCGCGGCCAACCCGGACGGGCCTCATCGCTGCGGGATCGGGATGGCGGGAAATATTGATCCGACGATGACCGATCCAGCGAACGGGCCGCGATGCGCCGGCGGCCGTGACGACCCAATCGCCGACGCGCAAATCCTCGACCGCGACCTCGTCCCGGTTGGTCAGAATCCGCACACCCCGCGCAAAACACGCCACGTTGCCCATCCCGACGCGCGTCCCGTCGCCGTCGCTCGCAGCGCCCAACAGGCCCGCTAGCGACGCGCCATCGAACGTTAGTTGCTCCGTGGTTTCGACGCCGTTCAGCATTCCCTTCAAGGTGACGAGCGTGTCGCCGCCGCTGGCGATCTGGCTTTCAATCGTTCCGTCTGCGAGGCCAGTCAGATAGACCGTATCGCTGCCGCTAAAACCCTGGATCGTCGGGACGAAAGCGCCGGATACGCCGATCGCGGCGGGATCGATTGTGAGCGAGCCGCCGCCGTCGAAAAGGATCGGGCTTGCCTCGGTCGGATCGCCGGCGAGGGTCAGCGCGCCATCGTCGATTTCCACCTCGCCGGCGCCGGAGAGTGCGCCGTTGAGCGTTTCGATCTGGCCTGGGTCGACCACGAGGCGGCCGTCAATGACAATGCGGGGCGCGGTGATGGTCCCGCCGCCCGAAAGCCTGCCGTTGGCGAGCCAAAAAGTCCCAGCGCTCGCGGCGGCCTCGCCGCCAAGTTCGATCGAGGACGTGGCGTCGACAGTGAAGTTGTTTGCGGCCGAGGCGGCGCCGTGCAGCCATGCGACCGTCGCATCGTTCACGGCTGTGACGGCGTCGCCGCCAAAGGTAGCCTGGCCCGAAACGCTGAAATGACCATCGTCGACCGTGATGGTGTCGCCGAGGCTGGTCAGCGATCCGCTCACCGTGAGCGACCCGCCGGTGACGTTATAGCTCGCGCCGGCGGCGGCGATTGAGCCGGCGGTCAACGCGCCCCCATCGACGACGATCGCATCGGTAGAGGTCAACGCCAGGGCGCCGGCGACGTTGAGGTTTCCAGAGACAGTCAGCGTAGCGCCGGCGCCCGCGAAAAGGTCGTCGTCGACCGTCAAAGTTGCCGAATGCTCCACGGTCGCGCTGGCGTTCGCATCTGCATTGACGATGCCAGCGGTGATGTCGCCGCTGAGATTGACGACGCCGCCCAACGTGAGGGAATGCGCCAGGCCCGAACCGCCAACCGAAGCGGGCGCCGGGGCTGTGCCGGCAATCGTGACGTAGTCATCGGCTCCGGGAGGGGCGCTCGCGGGATCGTGGGTCGTCGTGTCCGCCCAATTACCTGCATTGGACCAAGCGTTCGTGGCGCCCTGACCGGTCCAGAGATAGGCGGCGGCCGGAGGCGCGCTGTCGTCGACTTCGATCTGGCTGGACACACCGCCCGAGCTTGCCACCGCAATCTCACCGACGCCGAGGCCGGCGAAGGTAAGTTGATAGGTCGCGTAGCCGCCCGCGAACTGACCTTCGAGCGTGACGGCGAGATCGCCGCCAACAATGGCCTCCTCGGCTATTTGCGCATCTGCGAAGCCTGAGAGAACGATCGAGTCGCCAACCGCGAAATCTTGAATTGTCGGCGCGAAACTTGTCGCCGAGAGCGCTTTACCTGACAGGTTCAGGGCGCCGTCCGCGCCATCGAACTGGACGCCGCCGCTCGCGGACGCTTTGGTTAGACCCGTTAGCGTAAGCGTCGCATGGGCGTCGATCTGCAGCGCGCCCTTGTCGTCGAGGGCGCCGTCGATGATTTCGGCGCCCGTGGTCTCCAGCGTTCCGTCGATGACGACCGTCGGGGCGGTAATCTTGCCGCCGCTCGTCACAAGCACGCCGGCGAGCGCAAATTGGCCAGCCGTCGCCGCCTCCCCGACCCCGATGGCGGCGTCGGCGCCGACGTCGTACTGCGTGTTCAACCCCGCCTGAATGGCGCCGAGCCGGACGATCGAGGCGCCGACGGCGGTGACCGCCGTGACCGATGCGGCGCCGTCGATGGTGACCTTCGAGGCGTCTTGGGTGGAGATGCTGCCGTTGCTGAAGCCGCCGGTGTCGATGAAAGTGCCGTCGTCGTCGACGTCGAGCGTAACCGAAGTCGTCGCCGGGAGAAGCGGTCCCGTCCGGGGCGACGGAGCCAACTGTCAGTTGCCCGCCGGCGCCGACATTGACCGAGGTCGCGTAGGTTGCGCCGAGCATGCCCTCGACCACCGCGACTCCGGTGACGCTGAGCGTGTCGATCGCGCCGCCGATCGGTTGGTGCCCGTTGTTAAAGTCGAGGTCGCCATCGATCGTAACCGAACCGTCGAGGGCGAGGGACGCTCCGATTTCGACGACGACCCCGGCGTTGAGAAAGCCCTGATAGTCGCCGGCGCCGAACGTGAAGTCGCCATTGAGCGTCGGCGTTGCCCTCGATGACGGCGACCGCCGCCATTCCGCTGCCGGTGACATAGGCATAGCCGTCGGGAATGCCTGCCTGCGAGATCGGCAGGCCGCTGTTGCGGCCGCCGAGGATTACGGTGTCCAAGGCGCCCGGCGGTTGGTTCGCCGGGTAGGTCGCGGACATCCAGTTGTCGACGTTGGTCCAGTCCCAGTTGCCGGAACTGTTTCCCGCGTTGGGATCGTCGTCGTTGTTGCCTTCCCAGATATACTCGTCGCCCGCCACAACCGCTCCCCCTTCACTCAGCTGAGGGGCGAGGCGCTATCGCCTCATGTTTTCGACGCGTTTGATCGAAGATTTGTATGCGCATCCCGCAAGGGCAGGGGGCAAGCCAAGGGTTTCCAGTCGGAATTATCACCTTTCAATACTTTGAGTTGCAACGATATGCAAGTCGTTGCATGCGCGGTGGCTAAGGATGATAAAGCATGATGCCTCATGGTTGCATCGTCATGACGCAAGCGAAGTGAGGATCAGGCGCCTTTTGGCGCGCCGGCCGCCAGGCCGGCGTGAGGGTGATACGCAAGCCGGCCAAGTGGGCGCCCAAAAGGTCGGCGTGGACGCCGACCCTCCGCTAGAACGGCCTACATGAACGCGGGGTGGCGCCGACGCCGGTCTGTCCGCTAATCTCGCACGCTCATCGAGCGACACGGGCGCCGCGCATGCACTTACACCGGTCTGAGCCGGGCCAACCCAGGGTGACTTTCCACATCGGCGCCGAAAAGACCGGCACCACCTCGTTCCAACGGTTTTGCTGGGAAAATCGGGCCGAATTGCTAGGGCAGGGGCTGCTCTATCCGACCGCAAGCTTCGCCTTCGGCAAAATGAGCCGCAATCACGCTCCGCTGGTCGCCTCCTATCTGACAGGCGCGGTGACGCCGGATTACAGCGTGGCGAAGATCTGGCGGACCCGCGAGGAGACGCTCAACTCGCTGTTCGCCGAGATCGATCGCACGGCCGCTGCGCATTCCGTGTTGCTGAGCGCCGAGCATTTTTCGTCGCGGTTTGGCGCGCATCAGATCGAGCAGCTTGCTGTTGATTTCGCGCGTTTCCGGCCGAAAATAGTGATCCTGTTTCGTAGCCATCTCGAATGGCTGTATTCGCTCTATTCAACCAGCGTGCGAAACGGCAGCTGCCTTCGGTATGACGACCTCGTGCAACATCTGCTGCCCCCCCGCGGCCTGATCGTCGCCTATCGGTTGATCGTCGAGCAGTGGGCAAAAGCCTTCGGCAAGGAAAATCTCACCCTTCTGCGGCTCCGCGAAGGCGACGATGCGACGCAGTTGCTGACCGAGGCCGGCTACGTTCCCGTCCTTCGCGGACGTGGGGCGCGGTCTTACCGTGACAATGCAGGTCGCGGTCCGAGGATCATCGAGTTGCTGCGGGAAACAAACAAAATCATCGAAACCAGAGCGCGCCGGCCCGCGTCAACCTACCTCGAGCATCGACTTGCCGATTGGGCGCGAAAGAGGATCCTGGAGCGTCTTAGCGCCATCGTAGAATCGGATGCAGCCGATATGCCAAAATCGCTGATGTGCGCTCAACCAAACCTCCAGCGTGACCTGGAGCGCGCCGTCTCCGAGGACGAGGATTGGCTGCGGGACAATTTCGGCCTCGATTTGCGCCCGGACTTCGCGCCCGGACAACAACAGCCGCCAAGCTCGTCGGACGTCGAAGCCAATTCGAGCCGGCTCATGCAGCAGCTCGGAGTCTGGGGCCGGGGCTGGTTGCGCGTTGCGCTGTTCGCACGCGGCGGCTGATTGAAGCGATAGCCTTCGGAGCGTCGGCGTCCACGCCGACGTGGTGCGCCACGTCGGCGTGGACGCCGACGCTCCTCACACCGGATCGCGAAAGCTCAAAACGCTGTCGGTCGGAAAGTCGTAGAGCTTGCCGGTCTCGCTCCACTCCGGCGACAACAGCCGCAGCAGCTTTGGGGCGAATTCCTCCGGCCTCGGCAGCGTCTCAGGGTCTTCGCCGGGCATCGCGGCGGCGCGCATGCGGGTGCGCATCTTGCCCGGATTGGCGAGCATGACTTTAATCTTCGTCGTGTTGACAGTCTCGGCGGCGTAGGTGCGGGCGAGCAGGTCGAGCGCGGCTTTCGAGGCGGCATAGAGGCCCCAATAAGCGCGCGCCTCGGCGCGGCTCGCCACGCCGGAGGTGAGAAACACGACCCGCCCCGCGGGCGCCGCGCGCAACAGCAGATCGAGCGAGCGGATGAGACGCCAGTTGGCGGTCACGTTGACGCTGAACACGTCAGCGAAAGCCTTTGGCGAAATATGGGGCAGGGGGGAGATTGGCCCGAGCAGTGCGGCGTTTCCGACGAAGACATCGAGCCGGCCCCAGCGCTCGAAAATCGAAGCGCCGAGGCGGTCGAGCGCGTCGTGATCGGCAAGGTCCAGCGGAACCAACGTCGCCGTCGCGCCGGGATGCGCGGCGCGGATAGCATCGTCGAGCGCCTCCAGCGCGCCTTGTGTGCGCGCGACGCCGATCACGTGTGCGCCCTCGCCGGCTAGCGCCAGCGCGGCCGCGCGGCCGATGCCGCGCGAGGCGCCCGTGACGAGAGCAACGCGCGGCGCATCTGAACTTTCCGTCATGGCGTCTCCGGGGCGGGATAGGCGGGGCAGGGCTTGCGTGGCGCTACGCCCTATTTTCACGAGCTTTCCGCGCACGTGCAAGGCGAGCGTCGGCGCCCTTCCCTCTGTTCATACTCGGGGAAACTTGTATAGTGCGACGGGGCGACGTTCCGGTAACGGGGCGTGAAGATGCGGCGAGGGGCGGATGGCGGACGGATCTGACGCGGCAGGCGAGGGTGGCCGTCAGGGCGATGGACGGACTGTAACGCGCGCGGATCTTGCCGAGGCGGTTTACCGCAGCGTCGGGCTGTCCCGCGCCGAATCGGCCGACCTCGTGCAGAGCTTTCTCGAAGAGATATGTTCGGCCGCCGAGCGCGGCGAAACGGTGAAACTGTCCTCGTTCGGCTCCTTCGTCGTGCGTTCGAAGAGCCAGCGCATCGGACGCAATCCGAAGACAGGCATCGAAGTGCCGATCTTGCCGCGGCGGGTGATGGTCTTCAAGCCCTCCAATGTGCTGAAGGCGCGCATCAACGGCGGCTCGGCCGAAGAGACGAGCTGAGCGCGGATGGGGCGCGCGTGACGGACGAAAAGAGCCCGGAAGCGTTCCGCACCATCAGCGAGGTCGCCGACGATCTCCATCTGCCGCAGCATGTGCTGCGCTTCTGGGAGACGCGGTTCCCGCAGATCAAGCCGCTGAAGCGGGGCGGCAACCGTCGTTATTATCGTCCTGACGACGTGGAGCTTTTGCGGGCGATCCGCTTCCTGCTCTATGATGAAGGCCTGACCATCAGGGGCGTGCAGAAGATGTTGCGAGAGCAGGGGACCGGCGCGGTGCGCGCCGAGCCCACAAGGGGCCCTACGCCCCCGGCGGCGACGCCCGAGCCCATACCCTCCGAGCCCGCGCCGATCGCGCCCGCGCCCGATCTCCCCGACCTCGGCGAGCTGCGGCTGGCGCTCGACGACCTGCGGGAGGCGCAGCGCTTGCTGACCCCGCGGCGAGAGTGAGGAGCGCGCCTGTAGCCGCGGTCGTCGACCGCGTCGGGGCTGTGATCGAATATTTCCCGGATAGGGACGCTCACCCGGCAACCGCGGTCAACGACCCATAGGCGCTAACATAGACCTTGTATGCTGGAATCGTTTGTGATTCCAGGTCGTATGACACGCAAATCACTTTCATCGCGGGATTGGGACGAGATCCTCGCCCGTCTCGGTGGGACGGCGGCGCTTGATGAGAGCGCGCGACAAACCAAAGCCTTCCTGCGCCCGCGCCGCATCAGTTGCGCGACGGACTTGCTGCGCCTCGTTCTCGCCTATTGCCTAGGCAAGGGCGGGCTTCGCTCGACCGTGTTTTGGGCGGCGACGGCGGGACTGGCTGACCTATCCAACGTTGCGCTGCTTCAGCGTTTTCGCCGAAGCAGCGATTGGTTGGCGTTGCTGGTGGCGCAGGCGTTGGCTGCGGCGGTTCCGCCCGCAGGCCACGGCCGTGTGATCCGGATCATCGACGCCACCAACGTCGCGAAGGCGGGCGCCGCGTCGGCGAAGTTGAACCGGGTCTGGCGCGTTCACGCCTGTTTCTCGCTTCCCGCCGAACGCTTCGACTTCTTTGATCTGACCGACCAGCACAGCGGCGAGACGATCGACCAAATCCCTGTCGTTGCGGGCGAAATCCGTTTGGCCGACCGCGCCTATCTGCAACCCGACCGCATCGCCGCCGTGATCGAGGCCGGCGCCGACGTCGTGGTGCGCGCGGCCTGGTCGAACGCCCGTTGGCTCGACGACGACGGCGAACCGCTCGATCTGATTGGTGAATTCAGAAAGGCGAGGGATCGCGGGCTGATCGACCGGCCGATCCGCATCGCCCGCAAGAACGGCAGGCCGATCGCCCTGCGGCTGATCGCCGCCAAATTGCCGCCGCAGGCCGCCGAAGCCGCGCGCCGCCGGGCGCGCCGCACAGCCAAAAGGAGGGGGTTCACAGTCCGCGCCGAAACGCTCGAAGCCGCCGACTGGGTGATCCTGGTTACGTCGCTGCCGCTCGAGGCCTTTCCTGCGCTCGACGTCCTTTCGCTCTATCGTCTGCGCTGGCGCATCGAACTTGCGTTCAAGCGGCTGAAAAGTTTGATTGGACTAACGGGCCGCCGGGCTTCGACGAGAGTTCCGCCAGAACTTATGTTCTGGCCCATCTGCTGATTATTCTTCTGCTCGAACCGCTGAAAAGCGAATTCGAGGACTCTCCCCGCTGGGCCGAACTCAAGGCCGCCTGACAAGGCCTGAGACTTGGCGGCTGATGAGCCAACTTGTCGCCTCTCTTCTGGAGGCGATCATGCCCGCGCCGTCCTTCGACCTCCTGCGCATCGCTAAGGCCGCCATCCACCGCCATTTGCGCGAGCCGCCGCGCAAAAAACGCACCTACCAACGCATGTTCCAGCTATGTTAGCGCCTATGGGTCAACGACCGCGGCTACATCCGGCGGCGACGCGGCTCGCGAATATTAGCGGCGGACTCGCATTGTCAGACGGACGCGGGCTGCGCTATAGCGGCGGGGTCGGAGTGTAGCGCAGTCCGGTTAGCGCACTAGTCTGGGGGACTAGGGGTCGTGGGTTCGAATCCCGCCACTCCGACCAATTGGCCTAGAAAATACGTGTGCGGCGAATGCGGCTTCGCCAGGCTTCAAACCGATGTTCTGAATTCGGATCTTCCTCGTCGTGCCTCGCTCATCCAAAGGCAACAGAATTCCCACGCGCCGAGCCATGAAGGCTTATTTCGCGGCTTCGGTTGCCGATGCGCGGGATGCCGATATCGCCAGTGCGCAAGCCGCGCTCTATGCAATCGATGATCTGGCGCCTCGCGCCGAGCGGGAAGCTCAGGCGCATCTGGCGCTCACGATCTGCCCGCTTTGCGCCGACGCCTACTCCACGTTGGCGGCGGGGGCCAAAACTTCGGCGCGCGCGCGAGACCTATTTGCTTTGGGCGTCGTCGCCGCGGAATTGGCGCTGGGAGCCGATAATATGGCGCGCCATCGCGGCCGTTTCTGGTTTTATCTCGACTCTCGGCCCTATTTGCGCGCCCGCTTCGGGCTGGCCATGCAGTTCGTCGCACTCGGTGACGACATCGTCGCCATTTCGCATTTCAAGGCGCTGCTGGATCTCAATCCCGGCGATAATCAGGGCGTACGCTACCCATTGCTGGCCGCGCTGTTGCGTCTGGACGACGACGAGGGCGTCGCGACGCTCCTTGAAGCGATCGGGGAGGAAGGCAGCCTCGCGTGGGTCTATACGCGTGCGCTCATTGGGTTTCGCAGACGCGGCGGCGATCATCCCGAGGTCGAGGCGCTCGGTCGAGGCGCCCTGGCCGCCAACCCGTATGTGCCCACGCTTCTGACCCTAGGATCGCCGGTGTCGCGTCCGGCTCTTTTTGTGGCGATGGGCGGCCCGGACGACGCCGCGGATTTCGTCCTCCATTACGGGGACGCTTGGCGAGCGACGCTAGGCGCCGTCGCGTGGCTTGTCGGTCTTGCCAGACCTGAAGCTGCCGCCGGCGGCTGACAGGCCGTCGCGTTCTCACCGTCATCAGACGAAACGTCGTTCAGCGCGCCCGTTGCGAACGGAGCCGGATCGGGCAGGGAACCGAACGCTCCTCAATGGCCAATTCGCATAATGTATATTATGGAACTTAAGAGCGTGCTCAAAAAGGATATTCGGAACAATGGCTTGGCCGGATAGGCGCCGCCGGCGGGTCCGCCGTTCCCCCTGGGTTCGCATTTCGTGTTCAACGGAAATCGCTGTGAACGCGCCGCCCGCGGCCTATTTCACCGTCTGTTCCCCAGCGCCTTCAAAAGCCCTCGATGCGCATGCCGTCGAAGGCCGGTTCGATGTGCGGCGGCAGTTCGGCCGCGAGCTTGGCGTAGTCAAGATCGGTATGCAGATTGGTCAGCACGGCGCGTTTCGGCCGCAGGCGCTCGATCAGCGCCAAGGCTTCCGCTAGGCTCAGGTGCGAAGGATGCGGAGTATAGCGCAGCGCGTCGATCACCCAGACATCGAGGTCTTCGAGAAACGGCAGGCTCGCTTCGGGAACGCGGCTCAGGTCCGGCGTGTAGGCTAGGGCGCCGATGCGGTATCCGAGCGCGGAGATGTCGCCGTGCTCCAGGTCGAAAGGCAGGGCGCGGATCGCCCCGCCCGGCCCTGCGAGTTCGACCGCCACGCCAGCCTGCAGCCGACGTTCTTCCGCGATCGGCGGATAGGAGCTGCCGGCCGGCGTCTCGAAGACGTAACCGAATTTACCCCGCACGTCGCGCGAGGTGGCCTCGTCCATGTAGACGTCGATGCGCCGTCGCCCGGCGATCAGCAGCGGTCGCAGATCGTCGATCCCATGGGTGTGATCGGCATGCGGATGCGTTAGCAGCACCGCGTCGAGCCGAACAACGTCGGCGTCGATCAATTGCAGCCGCAGATCGGGCGACAGATCGATCAGGACCAGCGTCGTCCCGTGCTCACCGCGCCGCTCGACCAGGGCCGAGCAGCGCCTTCGGACATTTCGCGGGTTTGAGGGATCGCAGGCGCCGAAACCCTGGGCTACGCGGGGAACGCCGCCAGAGGAGCCGCAGCCGAGGATCGTCAGCGCCAGGCTCACGCCCTACCCTCGCTCATTTTGTTGAATATAGTCAGTGTGTTGGCGCGCGTTACTCGTGCAAGCTCTTCGAAGCTCAGACCGATCGTTTGCGCCAGCACCCGGGCTGTCTCGACGACGAAAGCCGGCTCGTTCGGACGCCCGCGATGCGGCACAGGCGCGAGATAGGGCGCGTCGGTCTCGACGAGCAGACGGTCGAGGGGGATCGTTCGCGCGATCTCGCGCAAATTCTCCGCCGTCTTGAAGGTAAGGACGCCGGAAAACGAGATGAAAAGGCCAAGTTCGAGGCCGGTTTCGGCCAGCGAGCGCGACGATGTGAAGCAGTGCAGGATCGCCTTGAACGCCCCCGCCGCCGTCTCTTCGCGCAAGATGCGGCTGACGTCCGCGTCGGCTTCGCGCGCGTGAATGACCAGCGGCAAGTCGAGCTCTCTGGCCAGCGCGATCTGCGCCCGGAAGACGCGCTCCGCGACCGCGCGCGGCGCATGATCGTAGTGATAGTCGAGCCCCGCCTCGCCGATGCCCACGCATTTGGGGTGCGCGGCGAAACGCCGTACGGCTGCGGCGTCGGTCTCGGGCTCTTCCGCGGCCTGGTGCGGATGCGTGCCGATGGTGAAATAGACGGGCTCGAAACGCTCTGCGATCGCCTGATAGGCGGCGCCCTGGGCGATGCGGGTCGAGATCGTCACCATCCGCTCGACGCCGGCGGCTTCCGCCCGCGCCACAACGCTGTCCAGTTGTTCGGCAAAATCGGGAAAGTCGAGGTGACAATGGCTGTCAATGACGGTCATAGCGCTTCGTAAGGCGCCCAGGGCAGGGCCGTCCAGCGGAGGCTGGGACCCCCTGCCCTAATGCGCCTTCTTTTCCACGCGATGCGCGCGCAACCGCGCCACCTGCGGCCAATCCGCGCCAATCAGCGGCCGCAAATAATCGTAGAAAGCCGGCGTGACGTCATTGGCGCTCGCGGCGATGAGATGATCCTCCATCACCCGAGTCTTGCCCGCCACCTCGTCGAGCGCGATCAGCGGATAATCGACCGCGTAGTCGCCGACGCGGCGGATGGCGACCGAGCCGGTCTTGGCGCCGAGGCTGGCGTATTGCACAGCCTTTTCACCGACCTCGCGCGCCTCACGCGCGTCGACCTCCGACACGCAGCCGGCGAACGAGCGCTGCAAATAGCCGAAGGTATCGCCGCGCACGCGCTTGATGCCAAGCTTCTGCTTGATCTCTTCGCAGAGCAGATCGGCGAGCGCGCCGGTGCCGGAAAGCTGGACGTTGCCGTGCGCGTCCTTTTCGACCGCGCCGGCGAGCTTGGTCATGATCGCGACGCCGCTCTCGTCGTGGATGCCCTCGCTGACCGCGATCATGCAGCGTCCGTGCTTGTCGTAGGCCGCCTTCACGTCGGCGAGGAATTTGTCGATGACGAAGTTGCGTTCGGGCAGATAGATCAGATGCGGGCCGTCGCCGGGATATTTGCGCGCCAGCGCCGAGGCGGCGGTGAGGAAGCCCGCATGCCGGCCCATGATGACCGCGCAATAGACGCCGGGCAGCGCCGCATTGTCGAGATTGGCGCCCATGAACGCCTGCACGACGAATCGCGCGGCCGAGGGAAAGCCGGGCGTATGGTCGAACCCGACCAGATCATTGTCGATCGTCTTCGGGATATGCACGGCGCGGATCGCATAGTTTTCCGCCGCCGCCTCTTCGGCGACGATGCGCACCGTATCGGAGGAATCGTTGCCGCCGATATAGAAGAACGTGTCGATCTCCTGGGCGCGCAAAACCTTGAAGATCTCCTGGCAGTACTTGCGATCCGGCTTGTCGCGCGTCGAGCCGAGCGCGGCGGCGGGCGTGGCGGCCACCGCCTCGAGGTTCGGTCCGGTCTCCTGACCGAGATCGATCAGATCCTCGTTGAGGATGCCTCGGACGCCATGCAGCGCGCCGTAGACGTGGCTGATATCAGGAAATCTCCGCGCCTCCAGCGCGACCCCGACCAGGGATTGATTGATGACCGCGGTCGGGCCGCCGCCCTGCGCCACCAGAATTCTGCGCGCCATGCCGCGCCCCTCCCTGTGCTCAAACGGCGGCTGGTGTAGTTCGCACGGCCTTTGCGTGCAAGCGTCAGCGGGAAAGCAGGCTCGCCATTTTCAGCTTGCCGCAAATCGTCTATGGCGTCCGCCAAACGGGGAAGACTGCACATGTATGATCGCAAAACGATACTCGTCACCGGCGGCGCGGGGTTCCTGGGCTCGCATCTCTGCGAGCGTCTGCTCGCAGACGGGCATCAGGTAATCTGCGCGGACAATTTCTTCACCGGCCGAAAGGCGAACATCGAACACCTGCTCGGCAATCCGCATTTCGAACTTATCCGCCATGACGTGACCTTCCCCCTGTTTATCGAGGTCGACGCCATCTACAACCTCGCCTGCCCGGCTTCGCCCGTCCACTATCAGCATGACCCGGTGCAGACGACGAAGACCAGCGTGCACGGCGCCATCAACATGCTGGGCCTCGCCAAGCGCCTGAAATGCCGAATTTTTCAGGCCTCGACCTCGGAGGTCTACGGCGACCCGAGCGTACATCCGCAGACCGAGGACTATTGGGGCCACGTCAACCCGATCGGTCCGCGCTCCTGCTACGACGAAGGCAAGCGCTGCGCCGAGACGTTGTTTTTCGACTATCACCGTCAGCATGGGCTGGAGATCAAGGTCGTACGCATCTTCAACACCTATGGGCCGCGCATGCATCCGAACGACGGCCGGGTGGTCTCGAACTTCATCGTGCAGGCGCTGACCGGCAAGCCGATCACCATCTACGGCGATGGCCAGCAGTCGCGGTCGTTCTGCTATGTCGACGATCTCATCGAAGGCTTCGTGCGCTTCATGGACACGCCGGCTTCGCTGACCGGGCCGATGAACCTCGGCAATCCCGGCGAGTTCACAATGAAGCAGCTCGCGCGAATTGACGATCGAACTCACCGGCTCGCGCTCTGAACTGACCTACGCCCCCCTGCCCCAGGACGATCCGCGCCAGCGCCGCCCGGACATATCGCAAGCCCAGCGCGAGCTCGGATGGTCGCCGAACATTCCGCTTCGCGAGGGGCTGACGCGCACGATCGCCTATTTCGAGCAGCTGCTGTCGAAAGGCGTCGCGGCCTGAGCGGGTTTTCCGGGGGGATCGCCGGACGCCGCAAACGCGCGATTTGAATTGCCCGGAAAATCGGCTATGCGTTAAATCACGCGCCCGTAGCTCAGCTGGATAGAGCGCTGCCCTCCGAAGGCAGAGGTCAGGGGTTCGAATCCCTTCGGGCGCGCCAATTATATCAGACGCTTATCCTGCAACGGCCAGTGCCCAGAGTTTGGCTAGCTAGCGCATAGCTAGCAATACCCGGTTCCGATGGCGGGAGAGACCGGCGTACGGCCGCCCTTACGCCGCGTCACCGCCCTACCCCGCCCGACCCAGTCGACGAGCGTGTGACCTCACCCAGGGGGCGATCTAGTTCATTCCTTGCCCGGCGAGAGATCGCTTCAGGTCCGAGTTCAACGGTTCAACTGGGAAGATGTCGGGGCTCGGCAGGGTTCCGTGACCAACTATAGCGAGGTGGATGTTGAGCTGTATGATCGTATATCCGATATGCACGGGCGACGTCGGGCGCGTCGCAACAGCGTGCTGGACGACGCCGTCGGGACGACCCGCGTTGCGTCCGGTTGCGCCGTCGTAGATGTATCGCTGATAACTGAGAATGGCCTCTTCGGTCGTCGTCCCGCATATGCCGTCAACGGGCAACGACGTTAGGATGCGGCCTGTTTTGACGCTGCGGATGTTTCGGTCGGTGCGGAAGCGAATGTTCAGCAGCGATTGGACGAGTTGGACGTCCGACAGCAAAGCGGGGGATAGCCAAGCTTTGACGTCAAATTCCACATTGTACATGCTTTTGAGAATGACTCCGGGGCCATGGGCGGGAGCAGGCAAAGCCATTACGTAGGCCATGTTCATCGTCCTCTTGCAAAGCCCGCAAATGGGCGTGGAAAGGACGATAAGGACGACGCCCGGGGCGCGCTGTCCCCCGGGTGACACGATGACGACGGCCCGGCCATGGAGTGCGGCCAACCGCTGCTAGTCGTAGAATGATCGCGAGCTACAGAAGGCCATTCAGACTGAAGAAGCCTTTAGAGAGCGTGCGAGGCGTACACGAGGCTCATCACGATCTGCTCCAGATTTTCACCGAACCGGGACGAAGAGTTCGCCGTCGGCCTCTCGACTATAATGCGCGGGTGCTGAGGCGCGTTTTTGGGATAGCGCGCCTGAATCATTTTAAGCCTGCGGGCGAGGCGACCGCGCTTCTGATCATTTAGGCTCAGCGTCAGCACGACGCGACCTTCTGCGACGTCCGTGACTGTCCCGCCGACGAGACCGATATCCTGCAGATCGGCAACGAGGGTGATCCCGATGGCTATCGGCGCCGGTGCTTCGAAGGCTACGCTGGTCGTCGAAATATCTAGCGCGGTAACCTCATGCTCGGAGCCATCCGGCAGAGCGAAACGAACACGAACCCCAAACTTGCTTCGCTGCCGGTCGCGCCGATCTAGAAAAGTCAAACCGGACGGAGCCTGTTCGCTGACGCTTTCGAAGAACATCGACGACTTCCTTATCGTCCGCGTGTTGCAGACCGGTCGAGTGTGGCAGGCGGCGGCTGATAAAGTGACAAGATTGTTGGTTGCCAACGCGATACCGCAACCCATCAAATGCTTGGTTTCAGCAGTTCAGGCCTCGCCGAACTCCGCAGTTGTGGCTCAATGTCAGATGCGCGTTCCGCGCCGGCGGCGCGCTGCCGCGTCGCTACCTCGCCGCGGCGCACGGGTGGAAGATGCGGCCGCCTGAAGTGCACGAAATGCGGCGAGGGGCCGGCGTCCAGAGTGCGAGATCAGCGTAGCGGCGGCGGGGGTCCCTGAATCGAGGACGAAGCATAGACTGCGGCTGATCTGAGGTTCGACAACACTCTGCGCGCCGCATACGCTTCCCGCATATGCACCATCTACAGGCGGACAAATCGCCAGCATCACGGCCGCCGGGGGTTCCGCATCAGCATTTCTGAGGCCGGTCTGATTTGCCACTCTTCGAGCCGCCTGGGATGCTGTGAGTTTGATATAGATACTTGCCTGGACCGCCGTGACATCCCGCACTTCCCGACGATCCCTCTGAGCTCGGCGGCGCCGTCGGCTTGTATTTGACGCAGACTTTGCCTGACTGAAGGTACCATCCGACGTGACATCTCACCGTGCAGACCTTGCTCGCTTTCGAGTTGAACAAGCATTGCTCGGCTCGAACTGACCCGGCCACGGCAATGGCCGCAAAGTAGCCAACAAGGGAAGCTCCAAGAAGTCCGGCTATCTGAATGCGCTTCATTTCGTCCCTCGATATCGCGCAGCGATGGTCACCGGCCTCCCGATCTTTGCACTCACGGCGCTTAAAGAGAAGCCCAGCCTATTGAGGGAGCGGCCCGCGTCAGACGCCCAAACGTTTACGGGATGTGGCGAACGCCACAACGGCTATCGCAACTATGTGTTGACATAGTTCACATTAGCAAAGCGGAGCTCTCCCATGGCGAACGTCACAATTCTTAAAAACAGCTTTACCGTGTCAATCCCGCCGGACGGCACGGAGTTTTTCAATATTGGGCCCATGGACGTATTCCGTACCGGCGGCGCGATAACCGTCACCGCCATACCAAGGAGCGGTGCACCGCTGACCAAGCTTTTTATGGAAGTCATTCAGACGGCTGTCAGGCAAGAAGTGGTGACGTTCGGAGCGCCAAACTTTTCCCTCGACATCGTCGTGCGGAACAACAGCCATCAGAGCGACCCGGATGCGACAACCATCACGGCCTTCGACGTCTTTACCTCGGTCGTGACAGAGTAGATCGGATAGCGCGTCGACCAGCGTATCGGCAACGATCTCCGCCCGAATGTCGTCGGCGCGATGCCAGGCCTTTCGGCCCCCGGCTGACGCCTCCAAAACTCGGAGGCATCGACGTAGCGCGGCGCGCTTTTTTGTTGATTGTTTCCGCCTATGCGCGCGATACGCTCGACCATGCACAAAGGCGACACCTCGGCCGAGACGCATCGGCTGAGGCTGACCCGCACGCCGCATAGGCTCGCGGCATGTGCAATCTCTACAGCCGAAGGGCCAGCAGGCGATCCGCGACCTGCGCCATGCGGGACGTCACAGGCAAGCTGCCGCTCTTTCCTGGCATCTTCCCCGATTACAGCGCGCCGATCGTGCGCAACGCCCCTGACGGGCTCCGCGAGCTCCGCAAGGCCCGCTGGGGCATGCCGTCGCCAGTGTTCGCTCTCAAGGGTCGCAACAGCGATCCAGGCGTGACGAACGTCCGCAATGTCTCCTCGCCGCACTGGCGCCGGTGGCTCGGCGTCGAGAGCCGATGCGTGGTTTCCCTCACGTCGTTCGCCTTCTACCTACGCCAATCAACTCAGTCCTCCAGTTCATTGCACTCCGACAATATTTGTGCGCTCCAACGCAAGCTGGCGCGTGAACGGTCTGCGACAAGCGTCATGAGAAGGTGACCGCGCTCGCAGCAGCAACACAGATAGATCTCGCCCTGCAGGCGCGCCGAACGCATGAAAACACGACGCATAAAACATTGTGCGCAAAGGAGGAAAACATGCGAAATGCCGGCATTGTGGCGACCGTCAGTTTGTTGGCGTTCTCCTCGTTCTCGCCTGCGAGAGCCACTGACTGCGCAGGGCTAAAATCCGCAAATATCGCTGACACGACGATCATCAGCGCAGACCCGGTTTCGCCTGGCGAGCTTACCACTTCGGACAAAGTCACGCGCAAGAACATGCCGGCGTTTTGCCGCGTCGTCGCTTCTATCAAAGACGCGCCCGACTCGGATGTTCGCCTGGAATTGTGGATGCCGAATGAGGGTTGGAAAGGTGTTTTCCACGTCAATGGCAACGGCGGTTATGCGGGCATCCTCAACTACAACTACGGCGCGATGGAAGCCGCCATCAAACGAGGCTACGCGTCCGCCGAGACGGACCTCGGAATGGCGCCGGCGACGCCCCTTAATGGCGACGCCCTCGTCGGTCACCCCGACAAATGGAAAGATTGGGGAATGCTGGGGACGCACGAAGCTGCCGTTGCCGGCAAACAGATCGCCAAAGCGTTCTACGGCGGGGACGTCAAGCATTCCTATTACACCGGCTGCTCGACGGGCGGTCAGCAGGGCATCATCGAAGCGCAATATTACCCTGAGGATTTCGACGGCGTGATCTCCGGGGCGCCCGTGGTCAGCCGGACATGGGGGCACGCGGTCGCGGTGACCAGCTATCAGGCCGCCAATCTGAAGCCGGGTCACAAGCTGTCGGACGCGAAGCTCGCCTTGTTGACCAAATCGGCCGTGGCGGCCTGCGGCGCGAAGAGTAACGGGCTCAAGTCCGATCCGTTCATCGCCGATCCCCTTGCCTGCGATTTCGATCCCGCCGCGCTGACCTGCAAGGGTGGCGCAAGCGATGATTGCCTGACCGCCGAAGAGGTCGAGACCGCGAAAGCGATTTACCTTGGGCCGGCCGACAAGAATGGCAAGCCGCTTTTCTACGGCGAGTTGCCTGGCAGTGAAGCTGGCGTCTTCAATTGGGGATTTCTCGAGGCGCCTGGCAATGCTCCCGGCGAGCCTGGGTTCGACGGTCTTTTCAAGTGGGTGTTTGGCGCGAACTGGGACTGGCGCGGATTCGACACGGAACCGGATATGGCCAAGGTGGACGCCGCGCTAGGACCGGCGCTCAATGGTGCGGTTACCGGCGATCTCACGAAATTCCGCGACCGCGGCGGCAAGCTGATTTTCTTCCAAGGCGCCGCGGATCCGATCGTGCCCATCGGGCAAACCGTCAACTTCTATAAGGCCCTCATAGCCAAGTTCGGCGGCGAAGAAAAAGCGAAGGAGTTCGCCCGGCTGTTCATGGTTCCCGGCATGGGCCATTGTGGCTTCGGCACAGGACCGAACCGGTTCGATTCCTCCGCGTTCGGCGGCCTGCAGCCGCCCGCTTTGGATCCTGAGCACGATATTTTCAAGGCGCTCTCGCATTGGGTCGAGGACGGGCAGGCGCCGGCTCAGGTCATCGCGACGAAGTTCGTCGACGGCGACGCCGCCAAGGGGATCGAGATGCAGCGACCGCTCTGCCCGTATCCGCAACGGGCCTGGTACAAGGGCGACGGTGACACCAACGCTGCGGCGAGCTTTGTCTGCTCGGTCGACCGGAAGTGAAGCGGCTCGGAGCGTCCGCGACCGTGGCTGCAATCACGTGTGTAGCCCGGGCGCCTCGTGGCCGGTCCGGGCGACGTATTCGCTGTAACCGCCGGCGTAGGAATGAACGCCTTCTGGCGTCAACTCCAACACGCGGTTGGAGAGCGCGGCCAGAAAATGCCGGTCGTGCGATACAAACAGCATGGCGCCCTCATACTGCGAGAGCGCCGCGATCAGCATCTCCTTGGTCAACAGGTCGAGATGGTTCGTCGGCTCGTCCAGCACCAGGAAATTTGGCGGGTTGAATAGCATTTGCGCCATCACAAGCCGCGCCTTTTCGCCGCCTGACAAAACCCTGCACTTCTTCTCGATGTCGTCGCCGGAAAAGCCGAAGCAGCCCGCGAGCGTGCGCAACGACCCTTGGCCCGCCTGCGGAAACGCGTCCTCCAACGACTGAAATACGGTGCGCTCGCCGTCCAGCAGGTCCATCGCGTGCTGGGCGAAATAGCCCATTTTGACGCTGGCCCCGAGTGCGACATCGCCGGCGTCGGGCGCGGCCGCCCCGGCAATGAGTTTCAATAGGGTCGATTTGCCAGCGCCGTTGACCCCCATCACGCACCAACGCTCGCGGCGCCGGACCTGGAAATCGAGGCCCTCGTAGATGACCCTCGCGCCGTAGCGCTTGTGCACGGCCTTGAGGCTGGCGACGTCCTCGCCGGAGCGAGGCGCCTGCGGAAAGTCGAAGGCGATCGCCTGCCTTCGGCGCGGCGGTTCGACGCGCTCGATCTTGTCGAGCTTTTTCACCCGGCTCTGCACCTGCGCGGCGTGCGAGGCGCGCGCCTTGAAGCGCTCGATGAACTTGATCTCCTTGGCCAGCATCGCCTGCTGGCGTTCGAATTGAGCCTGCTGCTGCTTCGCGTTTTGCTCACGCTGCCGTTCGTAGAATTCGTAGTCGCCGGAATAGGTGGTCAGCGCGCCGCCATCGATCTCGACGATTTTGTTGACGATGCGGTTCATGAACTCGCGATCGTGCGAGGTCATGAACAGCGCGCCGTCGTAACCTTTGAGGAAGCTTTCGAGCCAGATCAGGCTTTCGATATCGAGGTGGTTGCTCGGTTCGTCGAGCAGCATCACATCGGGGCGCATCAGCAGAATTCGGGCGAGCGCGACGCGCATCTTCCATCCGCCGGACAGAGCGCCGACGTCGCCGTCCATCATCTCCTCGCTGAAATTGAGGCCGGCGAGCACCTCGCGCGTGCGTCCCTCCAGTGCATAGCCGCCCAATTCCTCGAAGCGGTGCTGCGCTTCGCCGAAGCGTTCGAGGATCGCCTCCATCTCGTCGGCTTGCGCTGGATCGACGAGCGCGGCCTCGAGTTCGGCAAGTTCAGCGGCCGCGACGCCGACGGCGCCCGCGCCGTCCATCACCTCGAACACGGCGCTGCGGCCGCGCATGTCGCCGACGTCCTGGCTGAAATAGCCGATGGTCGCGCCGCGATCGACCGAAATCTGCCCCTCGTCCGGCGTCTCCTCCCCCGTGATCATGCGGAACAGCGTCGTCTTTCCTGCGCCGTTCGGACCGACGAGCCCGATCTTCTCGCCTTTCATCAAGGCCGCAGAGGCCTCAATAAAAAGCAGGTGCTGCCCGTTCTGCTTGGAAATATTTTCAAGGCGTATCATGCGCGATTGCGGTCCCGGTTTTTTTGCGCCGCGCTTATGCCACGGATCGCACCCGGCGAAAGCGGATCGGGCGCTGCTAATCCTCCAGCGCGCCGTCGAATGGGGGTTTGGAGGGAGCTATGCTCCGTTAGGGGTTCCGCGGCTATATAGGTTGCCTCGTGCACCAAGAGTTCTAGATTAGGATTCGACGCAGATGCTGAGCGAAAAAGCGCCGGGATTGGACACCCCCAAGCAAGCAAACTTTGCTAATACCTTTTTCGCTCAATCCATCAGCTCGCGCTATTGGAGCATATCCGCGCTATTACTTATAGTATACCTCGCGATTAATATGATCACTGATTTGTATCAATTCCATGCTTCTGGGATCACTTTGTGGAGTCCCGACAACGGGCTAAGCCTATTACTTCTAATCGAATTCGTCTCCTTCGCTCCGGTTATTTTCGTAAGCGAGATCTTGTCCGATGTCCTCATTCACAACGTATCGCATAACATATATGTTACAATATTGAGTGAATTTTCACTTACTTTGGGTTATGTTATCCTATCTTTACTGCTGCGCGTAGTGTTTAAATTCAATCTTCGGTCCATAAATTTCGATAATTTGATAGTCTTGGTCTCAATTGTTCCTGTCGGAACCGCCCTGACGATGAGTTTGCTGTGTGGCGTGCTTTATCTATCCGGTTCATTGTCAGACGTTAATCTATATGAGGCCGCCTATAGATTTTGGCTGGGTGATGTCGTCGGGATTGTAATCATCATTCCCTTCGCAATGGCGCTTTTCGAAATGGCGAGACAATTTCCGTGGCGGAGATTTGTAAATCTCTACAATGTATCAATTATCATATCGATTTGCATAAGTCTGTGCGTGTTCGTATTTATAAGCGCTAGCGATATCAAGCATCACCAGTTATTTTATTTGCTATTCCTGCCCACAGTATGGACAGCTATCTGCTTCGGGTATTTTGGGGTTAGCGTCTCACTGTTTTTTACTCAAATTCTCCTAGTCGCGGCGGTCAGATATTTTCACGTCGACGACACTCAGTTCGGCGTTTTTCAAACGCTGATGTTTATCTTGTCGGTGACGGGACTGATGCTCGGCGCGGTCGTTACCGAACGTGAGCAGTCATCACGGTTGCTCGCCAAGCAGCGGTCGGAACTGGCGCGGGTTGCCGCTCAAGCCGCCACCGGCGCCATGGCCTCGACCTGGGCCCATGAGATAAGCCAACCGCTATCGTCTCTGGCCGCCTTCGTTCACAGCGCTCGCCGTATGCTCGACGGCGCGGATCTGGCGCCCGCCGTCGAAACCGCGCGTCGCGCGCTGATATCGGCGGAATCCGAAGTCCGCCGAACTCGAAGCATCATCGAGCGCATCCGGGACTTCGTGTCGAACGGGAAACTAAAATTGGAGTTGGTCGATCTGGCGCAGCTCGCTCACAAAATTAGTCGCCTCAACGCGGACGACGCGAGCTCCCGCGGGGTTATCCTGAGCATCGAGAACGAGACGGCGCTCGCGCCCGTCACAGCCGACAAAATTGCCCTCGAACAAGCCCTGAACAATCTTGTAATCAACGCCATCGATTCCGCCTCGAACCGGGCGGACTCTCGCGGCCAGGTGATTATCCGATGTTCCCAGCGCAGCGGCAACGCCATTCTCCGGGTCGATGATAATGGCGCCGGTGTTTCACCTGAGATCGCGGACCGGCTATTTGAGGTATTCGAAACCACGAAAGCGAAGGGAATGGGGCTCGGTCTTCCCTTGACGCTTCAAATTGCGCAGCGACATTCCGGGCGCCTGCGCTGGCAGCCGCTAAATCCTGAAGGCGCCAGTTTTTTTATAGAGTTTCCCATCCAGGGACCCGAAGCAAATCTCGAGTAGCCTCAATGGCGACGGCGTCCCCGCGCCGCGCGTCTGCTGAGTTGCGAAGGCGCTCATCTGTGGGCAGACTGGCGGGGGGCGGCGAAGTTTCACTGAAGGCGATAAGCCTATGTCGAATGAAGTGCGCATCGGCAAACTGCGTCTGAGCTTTTTGATCGACGACGCCGACAACGGCGGCAAACTGACAATGTTCGAAATGAGCGTGCCGGAGCAGGCAAAGGTGCCGGCGGCTCACTATCATCGCGACTTCGAAGAGGTCTGGTACGGGTTAGGCGGCGTGCTGACCGTCACATTGGACGGCGCCGCGCATAAAATCTCGCAGGGCGACGCCTTGTTTGTGCCGCGCGGCGCTGTGCATCGCTTCGACAATTTCGCCGCCGGCGAGGCGCGCGCACTCGTAACGCTTACGCCGGCAACCGCGGGAAAGCGCTATTTCGAGGACATCGCCACGGTCATGAATTCCGGCGGCCCTCCTGACATGGCGAAGGTGCGCGACGTTATGGAAAGGTACGGGCTGATCGCAGCATAAACTCCGTGCGTTTGGCTCAGACCGACCTTCTCAGACGAACGTCGTCGTAGCCGACACACAGTGACGCGCCCCGTACGTCTGATGGTCGTATCTTGTACTGCGCGCGAAAAAGATTGCTGAAATGGGACGAACTGCTGAAACCGGTGGAAAATGCGATCTCGGTAATCGATTTATGCATGTGCTGTGGCGACGACAGCATGTCGCGGCAACGCTCCAGACGTCTCAGCCTCAGCCAATCCGATACCGTCATTTCCAGCGATCGGAAGAGGTGGTGGAGATATCGGACCGAAATTCGATTGTTCCTCGCGATCGTGGTTGGCGACAAATTGGGATCGCCTAGGTGCGTTTCGATATAGGCCTTGATCAGGCTGAGCCGCGCCGCTTGAACGCTCTGCTCTGCTGCCGGCTGTCGATCGGGTTCGGCGGTGAGGGCCAGAGCTAGCAGATCCATGAACTGCTCGCCCAACTTGGCCCGTTCGGCCGCAGCGACGCTGTTGCTCTCTTTCGCCAAGGTGACGCAAAATTCAGCGGCCACCCGGCCCAAGCCGTGATCGAGGTTGAAATTCTTGAGCATCGGCGGACGCCCTGCGTCGAAGCGGCGATCGAACTGCGAACGCGGCAACTCGATCCAGAACTGCCGCGACATCACCTCGCAATGCAGCTCGTAGGGTTCGTTGGCGTAGTAAAGCGAGCCGCGCCCGGGTCGAAGCACGAAGGACGAGCCCGCCTGCCGGATGTCGACCGCGCCCAGGTTCTCGATCCCGATATAATAGCAATCTTTGCCGAAGCGGCCGATGTGCTGGTTGCGGCGACGAATGACCTGAGGTGAGATCAGCGTGTCGGTGATTGTCACGCCGCCGAAACGCGCCTCCTGCACGAAGCCGACGTAATTTTGGGAGGGGTCGGTCGCGCAATCGACTTGCAGGTAGATTTCGCAAATGGCGTCGCGCCAAGCCTGTCGCCGCATCGCGGCGGGCATGGCCCGCGTGTCGAAAACGACGTCCATCGGGTCCTCCCTGAACCGCGGTCTTTACGGCCACGACGGGCCAAGCAAGACCAGCGAGACCTCGCGTTTGGCTTTGAGGCTCGACCCGAGCGTAACTTGGCGCCTTGGAAAAGCAAGCCCGTTTTCAGCGACATAAAGCGACGGCCGGCGGTTTGTAGCCGCGGTCGTTGACCGCGGCGGCGCCGTGATCGGCTCTTTGCCGGATAAGGACGATCGCACAGCGACCGCGGTCAACGACCGCGGCTACATCCGGCGCCCCCTTGCGCCCCTGTGCAAACCGGTGCGCTGGCGTGCAAGCCTTAGCGGCCAGAGCCGAGAATAGTCCCCTTCAACAAAATCGGTTTCCAACGGCGACTATCTTCGAATGCTCCTGGACGGATCAAAGGCGCGCTGGTCAGTCAAGAGAAGATCGTGCTGGTCATGGCGATCGTTCTCTTCTGCGCCTTTTCGATCTTTCTCAACGGTTTCCTGAGCTCGTCGAACCTGCTTACGTTGCTGCGCAGCGTTTCCGAGCTCGGCATTCTCGGCGTTGGAATGGCGATTGTCGTGATCGGTCGCGGCGTCGATCTGGCGATCGTGGCGACCTACGCGATGTCGGCGGCCTGGACGCTTCAACTGGCCTCGCAGGGCGTTGCGATCGGGCCAGCGCTGGCGCTCGGCCTCCTGTTGGCCCTGGCTATTGGCGTCATCAACGGCGTCTTGATCGCCTATGCCGAGATCCCTGCCCTCTTCGCCACCCTCGGCATGGCGGCCTTTGTCTACGGCTTCGTTCGCTTCGCGCTGGTCCCGCTCTACGTCGTCTACATGCCGCCGAGCGCCGCGCCGATTGCCTGGATCGGCGGCGGCTTCGTGTTCGGCGTGCCGACGCCGATCCTGTTCTTCGCCCTCGTCGCGGCATTGGGCTACGCGTTTCTGCGCCTGACCAAAGCCGGCCTGTTCGTCTACGCGATCGGCGATAATTTCGCCGCCGCGCGCAACAGCGGCGCGCCGGTGCGCCGCGTCATCGTGCTGCAATACGCGTTATCCTCAACGATCGCTTATGTCGCTGGCGTCATCACCGCGACGGCCGTCTCCAGCATGAACACGGCCGTCGTCAATTCCTCGCTGATCTACGACGTGATCCTGGTCGTGGTGCTCGGCGGCATCGGCTTGTCGGGCGGCCGCGGCGGCGTCCGAAATGTGCTGGTTGGAACTTTGCTGATCGGCATCCTGCTCGATGGCATGACCATCATGAACATTCAGTACACGCTACAGAATGTGATCCGCAGCATGATCCTCCTCGGGGCGATCGTGCTCGACAGTCTCGTCAACCCGAGAGACGAGCAGACGGAACAGCAGGGCGACATCTAGAAGCGCCGGAATTTTGCAAAGGGAGATGAACATGCGTTTTGGAAAACTTTTGAGTGTGCTTGGGCTCGCTTCAATCCTGACCGGCGTGGCGTCCTACGCGACCGCCGCCGGGATCGACGACCCCCGTCGCGGCGACTTCTACAAGGAGTTCGCCGGCAAGACGATCGCCTTCGTCCCGGTCACGATGGGCATCGACCTGACGGAAGGCTGGGCGTCGGTCATGAAAGAACAAGCCGAACGCCTCGGCATGAAGTTCGAGGTGCGCGATCCCCATTTCAGCGCCGACGCCGGCGCGCAGGCGCTCACTTCGTTGATCGCCGAAAAGCCCGACGTGATCGTCGTTCATAATCCGGACGTCCAATCCTATGCGCGTCTGCTCAAGCGCGCGGAGGAAGCCGGCATTCACGTCGTGCAGGTCAACATGCGCTCGAACTACAATTCCGACGTTTATGTCGGCGCCGACTGGATCGGTATTGGCGAAGCCGAGGCCAACGGCGTGCTCGACAAATGCGGGTCGGGCACTTCAGGCAAGGTCGCGATCCTGCAAGGACAACCGACGTCCGGTTCGGATAGTGGGATGATGAAGGGCGTCGACAACGTCTTCTCCAAACATCCCGAGGTTAAGGTCGTGGCCAATCTCGCCGGCGAGTGGGATGCGACCAAGGCACATTCGATCATCTCCACTGTCATCCAGCAGAATCCCGATCTCTGCGGCATCGTCGGTTTCTGGGACGTGATGGATCTCGGCGCGGCGGCGGCGATCAAGGAATCAGGCAAGCCGATCGTTCTCGTCACCTCGGGCGGCGGCGAACAGATGGCCTGCGACAATGTCGAAAAGGGCGCGTTCGAAAAGGAGATTGCCTACCAGGTGATGGACCAGGGCCGCGACCTCAACGATATGATCGCCACCGTGCTGGAATCCGGCCTGCCGGCGGGCAAGCTGAAGGCGGTCATCTACTCACCGCAGCTCGTCATTTCGAAAGCGACGCTGCATTCCGGGTTGTGCTGGAGCGCCAGCGCGCTGAAGAAATAGGCTGCGGAAGCTGGCGTCGCAAAGGGCGCGCGAGACCAAACGAAGTTGGCCTTGAAACACCGCGGATTTCCGTCATGGCCGGGCTTGTCCCGGCCATCCACGCGGTGACAGGGCTCGTCGGCTTCAGAACGCCAACGCTCTCGTTGGTGGCAGCCGGCGCTATTTTCTGAACCCTGCGCTGCGCACTTCGGCGTGGATGGCCGGGACAAGCCCGGCCATGACGCAACCGACGTGTTTCGAAACGAAACCCCGCATGGCTGAGCTGTTCACAACGCCCAAGCTTTGTTTGTTCATCTGGAATGGGTCATGACGATTGGGGAGTGGGCGGTCAGGCTGCGTTACCGCTATGTGCCTGACCATCTGGTTGGCGAGGTGCTCGGCCGCCGATGGGTCGACAACATCATCCCCGTCAGCCTGCTGATCGCGCTCACGCTCTATCTGATCGCCACCATTCCGAATTTCCTCACCCTGGGCAATTTCTCCGACACCTCGCGTCAGATCGGCGAATTCGGCCTCATCGTCATCGGCATGTCCGTGGTAATGATCGGCGGCGGCATCGACCTCAGCGTCGGCTCCAACTTCGCGCTTGCCAACGTTACCGCGCTCGCGCTGATCAACGTCGCGAAATGGCCACTCGCGGCGGCCATCCTCGCGACCCTCGGTGTCGGCCTGTTGGTTGGCCTGGTCAACGGCCTGCTGATCGGGTTTCTCAAACTTCGCGCCTTTCTGACGACGCTGGTCGTCCTCACGCTCATTCGTGCGATCGTGGAATTCCTGCTCGAAGCGTATTCCGTGCAGATCGCCTCCAGCGACGTCGACGATTCCTCCTGGGAGTTCATCGGCACTGGCTCTCTGTTTGGTCTGCCATTCAGCCTGTTGGCGCTCGCCGGCGTCGCCATCGTCGCGCAGGTCGTGCTGACGCGGCTGCGAATTGGCTGGCGGATCAGCGCCGTCGGCGGCTCCCGTCGCGCGGCCTACAACGCCGGCATCCCGGTGCCGGCGATCGTCTGCCTGACCTATGTCGTCTCCGGCGTTCTCACGGCGCTCGCCGGGACGCTCTACGCGGCGCGGCTCTCCGGCGCGGGGCCCGACACCGGCCTCGGCCTGGAGCTCAACGTAGTGACCGCGGCCCTGCTCGGCGGCAACAGCGTTGGCGGCGGACGCGGCTCGGTCGGCAAGGCGATCATCGGGGCGATCATCGTCTCGCTGCTCTCGAACGGCCTGGTTCGTCTCGGCCTGCAAAGCGGCGCTTCCTCGATGGTCATCGGTCTGGTGCTTTTGTTCGCGATCGGCATCGACGTGCGCTGGAGCCGATGGCGCCACAAGCTGCAAGCCACAGTCTATGTCTCGCCCGCGTTCCTCGCCCTGCCCCCCGCGCCGGGGTTCGCCGCCGGGTCCGCCTCGCCCTATGCGATCAACGATCGGCTGCATGACGTCGAGATCATCGGCCTCGGCGAAGTCGATGGCCCGGAGGACGTCATTCTCGACGAAGCGGGGAACCTCTACACCGGCGTCCGCCAAGGCGAGATCATCCGCTTTCTCGCGCCTGATTTCACGCGCCGCGAGGTCTACGCGCATGTCGGCGGCCGTCCGCTCGGGCTGGCCTTCGACGCCGAAGGCGGCTTGGTTGTCTGCATCGCCGGCATGGGCCTCTACCGCGTCGACAAACAGCGCAACGCGCAAAAGCTGACGGCCGAGACCAACCGCTCGCCGTTCTCGATCATCGACGATAGCCGCATGCGGCTCGCCGACGATCTCGACATCGGCCCGGACGGCAAGATCTACTTCAGCGAAGCCACCATCCGCTACGGCTTCGAGGAGTGGGTGGTCGACGCGCTGGAGGGGCGCGGCAACGGCCGCCTCATCCGCTACGACCCCGTGACCAAATCGACGCGCACCGTCGTGCGCAACCGGTTGTTCCCGAACGGCATGTGCGTGGCGCACGACAACAAATCAGTGCTGTTCGCCGAGACCTGGGGCTGTCGCGTCAACCGTTACTGGCTCGAAGGCCCGAAGGCGGGGCGCGTCGAGCCGGTGATCTCCGACCTGCCGGGCTATCCCGACAACGTCAACCGCGGTTCGCGCGGAACCTACTGGGTGGCGCTCGCGGGAACGCGGACGCCGAGCTACGATCTCGCGATGACTATGCCGGCGTTCCGCCGCCGCATGGCGCGCCGCGTCGCCGCTGACGAATGGTTGTTTCCCAATGTCAACGTCGGCTGCGTCGTGCATTTCGACGAGAACGGCAAGGTTCTGGAAGCGCTCTGGGACGCTGGCGGCGTCAACCATCCCTCCATCACCTCGATGCGCGAGCACCGGGGCTATCTGTATCTCGGCGGCGTCACCAACAACCGCATCGGTCGGATCAAACTCGCGGACGCTGATCCCGAATGGACCGGCATGAGCTCCTATTGGGGAGCGGCGAAATGAGCGTGTTCGCGAGAGCGCTGGATCAATGGTTCGGCCGCGGCGAGTTCTCCATAACCACGCCGCCGATGGATGGCGCGTTCCGTCCCAACGACGCGCTCGACGCGGCGGCTGCTGTGTTGCAAACGCCGGCGCCTGACGCCCTTGCTGTGACGTCCCAAGGTCTGATGGCGTCGAGTGGCCCGTCGCTGCTGAACGTCGAGAAGCCCGAGGCGCCTGCGGCTGTTTTCGACGCCGACATCACCGCGCTCGCTGGGCTGCCCGACGGCGGGGCGGTCCTCGGTCTCGCCGACGGACGGATCAAGTTCCTCGGCGGCGCGCACAACAACAAAACAATCGTCGCGCATCCCGAGATCCGCTGCATCACCGCTCTGGCGGCCAGCGCCGACGGCGCTCTGCTTGTAGCCAACGGCTCCTCAGCCTACGGCCCGGCGGACTGGAAGCGCGACCTTATGGCGACGAACCCGTCCGGCTCGGTCTGGCGGCTCGACCCCACCAATGGCGAATTCACACGCCTCGCGGGCGGCCTCGCCTATCCCTACGGCCTGCTTGAAGCGAACGGCGGCGTCCTCATAAGCGAAAGCTGGCGCAGCGCGCTGATGCGGCTGGTCCCCGGCGCTCGACGGCCTGAAGCCTTGCTGGAAAACCTCCCCGCCTATCCCAGCCGATTGTCGCGGGGCCCCGACGGCGCGATCTGGCTCGCGCTATTCGCGCCGCGCAGTCAGCTCGTGGAGTTCGTCTTGCGGGAGCCTGGGTATCGCCGCCGCATGACCTCGCAGATTGATCCGGAGCACTGGGTCGCGCCGACGCTGCGCTCGGGACGGTCGCCGCTGGAGCCGACCCAGCAAGGCGGCGTCAAACAGCTCGGCGTGCTGAAAGCCTGGTCGCCGACCCGCTCCTACGGACTCGTCGCGCGCCTCGACGCCGCCTGTCAGCCGCTGCGCAGCTGGCACAGCCGAGCGAACGGAACCCGCCACGGCGTCACCTCGTGCGTGTCCTACCAAGGTCGGGTCTATTTCGCCGCGAAGGGCGACGGCGTCGTCGCCTCCTTCGCCGATCCGGGAGCTTCGCCATGACCGAGTCGCCGCTCCTGGAGATGAAAGGCGTTGGCAAGCAATACCGCGGCGTCGCCGCGCTGAAGGACATCGATTTCGACCTGCGCCGCGGCGAGGTGCACGCTATTCTCGGTGAGAACGGCGCCGGCAAGTCGACGCTGGTCAAGATCCTCGCCGGCGCGGTGACGCCGAGCGGCGGCGAGATCCGCCTGCAAGGCGAGAAGATCCAGATCGCCGGCCCCGCGGGCGCGCGGCGGCACGGCATCGCGATGGTCTATCAGGAGACCAGCCTCGTCCCGAGCATGACGGTGGCGCAGAACCTCTATCTCGGCGACGAAAAATTCTTCAACCGGCTGCGCGGCGCCTATATCGACGCCCAGCAATTCCTGCAGTCGCTCAACTTTCCCGTCGACCCCGCCGCGACCGTGCAATCGCTCGGCACGGCCAAACGCCAGATGGTCGAGATCGCGCGCGCGGTGCGCCTGAAGGCGAAGGTCATCATCTTCGACGAGCCGACGGCGACATTGACGCCGGAGGAGAAGCATCACCTGTTCACGCTGATTGACCGGCTGCGCAACGATCATGTGTCGATCATCTTCATCAGCCACGCGATCGAGGAAGCGCTGCAAATATCCGACCGCATCACCATTCTGCGCGACGGCGCGCACGTAGTCACCGACGACGCCAAGACGTTTACCCGCGAGACGATCATCCGCCACATGGTTGGCCGCTCGCTGACCGACGAGCTCTACGGCAGCGCCGCCGCCCGCCGCGCGCCGCGCCCGGCCGGCGCGAAGGTGCTGAGCGTGCAGAACCTTTCGATGCAGAATTTCGTGCGCAACACGTCGTTCTCGATCTTCGCCGGGCAGATCACCGGCATATTTGGATTGGTCGGCTCCGGCCGCACCGAGACCGCGCGGATCATCGCCGGCATCGCCAAGCGCGACGCCTTCCACGGCGGCGACGTGCGCCTCAACGGCCGCTCCGTGCGTTTCCGCACGCCTCGCCCCGCGGTGGAGAACGGCGTCGTCTACATTTCGGAGGATCGCAAGGGCGACGGCTTCTTCGAGACCATGTCGGTCGCCGATAACATCTATGTCGGCCAGATCTCGGGCCCGGAATCGCGAGGGATCGCCGCGCGTCGCGATGAAGCGCAATCGCTATCGGCGAAATGGACGAAGAAGCTCAACATTCGCGCGCTGAGCGCGACGTCCCGCGTGATCGAACTTTCCGGGGGCAATCAGCAGAAGGTGGTGATCGCGAAGGGGCTGGCGCAAAACCCGAAGCTGGTGATCTTCGATGAGCCAACCCGCGGGGTCGACGTCGGCGCGATCGCGGAGATCCATCAGTTGATTGGCGCCCTCGCCGACGAGGGTCTCGCCGTCGTGGTGATCTCGTCCTATTTACCGGAGATACTCAGCTTGTCAGATCGCGTGCTGGTCTCGCGGCAGGGCCGCATCGTCGAGGAGCTTTCGCCCGACGAGGCGACGCCGGAAAGCGTGATGTTCGCAGCGGTGCATTAGGGTGGTTCCGATCAAGTCGGAACCTTTGTCGTCATCCCGCGAAAGCGGAGATAAGCGCCTGATCGCGGCGGCCAATGCGATCGGCGTCGCCGTCGAAACGGGCCTGTGAGCGTCCCTTCCGGGCGCCCCCTGCTAGAGCGCGCTAGGGTCCCGCGAAACGTCGGCCTCCAGGCCGACGTCGGGGTTGATACGTAAGCCGGGTGAGCTGCGCCCAAGAAGGTCGGCGTGGACGCCGACCCTCCGTCATGGCGTTTTACCGCCACCAGCGGCGGCGCGCTGCTTGAAAATCGGATCGTCTTTGGGCGGCGTGGTGAGCACGCCAAGCCGGCGGGAACCCGCCCTGTCGGCGTGAGGAAGCCCATGCGGGCGACGCGCCGGGATGTCTGTGCGGGGGCGGTGAGCGGCCATGCTGCGGCGGCGCCGGCCAGCGTCAGAAACTCCCGTCGCCTCATTCAATCACCTCGTCGGCGGCGGCGAGAATTGTCGGCGGGGCTTCGAGGCTGAGCGCCGCAGCGGTCTTGAGGTTGACGATTGTCGTGAATCGCGTCGCCTGTTCGATGGGAATGTCGCCGGGCTTCGCGCCTTTGAGGATCTTGTCGACAAAGCTCGCGGCGTTGCGAAATAGAACGGGGAACAGCACGCCATAGCCGATCAGTCCGCCGTTGCGCGCGTAGTCCGGCGCTCCTGCGGCGGGCAGCCGAAATTTGAGCGCGAGCGCCGCCAAGACGGCGGAATCGCGAACGAAGTTCGGGAGGTCGAGGATCACCAGCCCACCGACCCCTGCCGCCGAAGCCTCGGCGAAGGCCGCTTCGTAGCTCGACGCGTCCGAGACCAGGAGAAGCTGCAACTCGACGCCTAGCGTCTTCGCAGTTTCGGCCATGACATTGAAGACGAAGCGGATGAAGCGGTTGTCCTCCAACGCGAGCATACCGGCGCGCTGCATCGACGGCGCGATCTGTTTGAGCAACTCGAGCCGTTTGGCCAAGATCTGCGGGAAGAAGACGGCGCTACCCGTGAGATTTCCGCCGGGATGCGCGAGCGACGCGGCGACACCTTCCGCCACGGGATCAGCCGTCGTGGCCGCGACGATCGGTATCGTTTTTGTCGCTCGCGACGCGGCGATTACGCCCTCGGCGCCCGTGACGATCAGATCGACCTTCAGCTGAACGAGTTCTACCGCCAGCGCGCCCAGGCGCTCATAGTTTCCGTCGGCGAAACGCTCCTCGACACGGATCGTTCGTCCATCGACATATCCGAGTTCAGTCAATCCCGCATGAAAGGCCGGGACCAGACCGACCTTCTCTTCCTCTGCGGCGGACTCGACCCAGAGCATGCCGATGCTTGGGATCCTGCCCGGCTGCTGAGCGCGACCCGCGAGCGGCCAAGCCGCCGCGGCGCCAGCCAGGGCAAGGACGTCGCGTCGTCTCATTCGATGACCTCGTCGGCTTCGGCCAGCAGCGTTGGCGCGATTTCAAGCCCGAGCGCGGCGGCGGTCCTCAGATTGAAAATTGTCGTGAACTTCGTCGCCTGTTCGATCGGAAGATCGCCGGGCCTTGCGCCCTTGATGATCTTGTCGACGAAGCGCGCGGCGCTGCGAAACATGAGGGGAAGCTCCACGCCGTAGGCGATCAAGCCGCCATTGCGAGCGAAGGAAAGGTGGCCCGCGGAAACCAGGCCGCGACTTGCCGCGAGGGCGGCAACAGTGGCGGGCCCGGCGCCGACGGCGAACAGCGGAAAGTCAGTCAAGACCAGACCGTCGATAGCCGCAGCGGGGCCGGCGGCGAGCGCGCCGGCGCATTCGCCGACGTTAGACACCTCGATCGGCTGCAGCGTCACGCCCATCGATGGGATCACGCCCTCCAGCGCGCGCACGTACTGCGGGATCGTAGGGGCGCCACGGAGGAAGAACACACCCACCCGCGAGACGGACGGCTTGACGCGCTTCAACAACTCGACGCGTTTCACGACCAGTTGCGGCGCAAAAAACGTCAATCCGGTTACGTTTCCGCCGGGATGCCCGAGGCTCTCGGCGAGCCCGGAACTGACAAGGTCGCCGCCAACTCCCGAGACGATCGGGATCGTCTTGGTCGCGCTGGCTGCGGTATAGACCCCCGGCCCGCCGGTCACTATGACGTCGACCTTGAGATCGATGAGTTGGTTCGCGAGCGGGGCCAGCATTTGGTCCCCGCGTTCGGGAAACCGCGCTACAATTTCAATGGTCTTGCCGTCGACATAGCCGAGATCGCGCAAGCCTTCCCGAAATGCGTTGAAATGCGCGGCGTCGGCTTCGGCGGGGTCAGGGCTCAGATAACCGACGCGGGGAATGCGCTCCTGCGTCCGTGCGGCGAGCGGCCACGCGACGGCGCCGCCAAGGGTTGTCAGGACGTCCCGCCGTCTCATTCGATCACCTCATCGGCGGCGGCGACCGCCGCGTTCGGAATATCGATCCCGAGCATCTTGGCGGCGAGACGCCGCTACTTCGAAGCGGCATCAAATAAGCTGGGGAAACTTTAGTTTGGTGGAGCCAGACGGAATCGAACCGACGACCTCTTCAATGCCATTGAAGCGCTCTCCCAACTGAGCTATGGCCCCAAATCAAATCCGCGTCTTCCGGTTGGGACCGGAAGCTTGTTAGCGGGCCGCCGCTATAGCGACAATGCCGCCGAGCGACAAGACCCGTCCAACATAAATCTCAAGGCTCCTCGTCCGGCGCGATTTCGCCGTCGATCAGCGAGCTGACGTCGTCCTCGTCCTCTTCCTCCTCCTCGAGGAAAGTGTCTTCGGCGGCCTCGTCGTCCTCGACATCGATATCGTCGACCACGGGATCGGCCGCCTTCTCCTCCGCCGCCTCCACCTCGTCGAGCGAAACCATCTCGACGCCCGCGGCGGCCGCGGGTTCGTCCTCGGCTTCCTCGTCCTTGGCCATCGCCGATTCCGCGCGCATCGTCGCGCCCTGGAACACCGTGCCGCATTTCGGGCAGACGATCGGATCGCGGTTCATGTCGAAGAATTTCGCGGCGCAAGCTTGGCATTGGCGCTTCGCGCCGAGTTCGGGTTTCGCCACGAGCCATGTCCTGAGGGTTGTTGGAGGTCGCGAGCCCGTAGTCGGCCCGTCGCGGCCTGTCAACGGTTGAAGTCGACACCGCACCGCACGCATGTTAGGCGCCGCTGCCCGTCCCACTGCGGTGTTTGCTGATGATCGCCGAAGCCCGCTCTCCCCTCGCTGCGCGCCGCAGCGGCCCGTTGCGTGGACGCGTCCGGCCGCCGGGCGACAAATCGATCTCGCATCGGGCCTTTATCTTCGGTCTGTTGACCCGCGGCGGCGTCGAGATCCACGGGCTGCTCGAAGGCGAAGACGTCCTGCGCACCGGGCAAGCCTGCCGCGAGCTCGGCGCCGAAATCATCCGTCATGCGCCCGGCCGTTGGACGGCGCATGGGCCCGGTCTCGGCGCGCTGCTCGCGCCGCGCGCCACGCTCGATTTCGGCAACGCCGGCACCGGCTCGCGGCTGATGATGGGCGTCGTCGGCTCGCACCCGATCACCGCGACGTTCGACGGCGACGCCTCGCTGCGTAAGCGGCCGATGCGCCGCATCCTCGATCCGCTTCGGCAGATGGGAACCCAGGTGCTCGCCGAGGCCGAGGGCGGACGTTGCCCAATCACGCTGGCCGGTCCCGACGAGCCCTCGCCGATCCTCTACCGCACGCCCGTAGCCTCGGCGCAGATCAAATCCGCCGTGCTGTTTGCCGGGCTGAATGCGCGGGGAACAACCACCGTCATCGAGAGCGAAGCCTCGCGCGACCACACCGAAAAGATGCTCGCCCATTTCGGCGCCGACGTGCGCGTGACCGTCGAGGGCGAGGGCCGGCGCATCGATCTCGTGGGCCGGCCGACGCTGCGGCCGAACCCCGTGCACGTGCCCGCCGACCCCTCCTCCGCAGCGTTCCCGATCGTCGCCGCGCTGATCGTCCCCGGCTCCGACATCGTCGTCGAGGGCGTGATGCTGAACCCGCTGCGCAACGGATTGCTGACGACGCTGCGCGAGATGGGCGCGCGGATCGAGACGCTGGATGTTCGGGTCGAGGGCGGTGAAGAAGTCGCCGATCTCCGGGTGCAAACGAGCGATCTCGCGGGCGTCGATGTTCCCGCCGCGCGGGCGCCCTCGATGATCGACGAATACCCGATCCTCGCCGTCGCCGCCGCCTTCGCGCAAGGGACAACCCGCATGCGCGGCTTGCACGAATTGCGCGTGAAAGAAAGCGACCGGCTCGCCGCGGTCGGCGCCGGGCTTGCCGCCGGCGGCGTGCGGCACGAGATCGTCGGCGACGATCTCGTCGTCGAGGGCGGCGCGGTTCGCGGCGGCGGGACCGTGGAGACCCATCTCGATCACCGCATCGCCATGAGTTTCCTGGTCATGGGCTTGGCGGCGGAAGCCGCGATGTCTGTGGACGATGCGGCGACGATCGCGACCAGCTTTCCCAATTTTCAGTCGCTGATGGCCTCGCTCGGGGCGGGTTTCGAGTAACTTCCGCTTTGCGGGCGCTCGCGCGCGGACTGTGCGTAAGATCTGGCGGATGCTTGGGTAACCTTTGGGTAACCCTGTCCATAACTCTGTGGATAAACTGTTGATCGCGACAAGGAGAGAACATATCATGAACACATAGCGATCAATTGGAGGGAAAACATGACGCGCGCGCTTACCTTTCTCATCATCGATGCTTTGGAGCTCGGCGCGATCAGCCTGTTCGTGGCGATGATCGCCTGCCTGGCCCGGGCCTGCGGCGCCTGAGCCTGACAGCTTGTTGCGCCCCGCGGCCTTCGGTAAGGACCGGACGTCGTCAGCAGGACTTTGGGTGAAGGAACACAGGGAGCCGGATAAGGCGCATCCCCTCCCCCCTTGTGGGGGAGGGTTAGGGAGGGGGGTCGGTTCGGCTTGGGCCAGGCCCATCCAGATAGGGCGGCGCTTGCGGCTACCCCCCTCCCCGGCCCTCCCCCACAAGGGGGGAGGGGGCGCTGCGGCGACCCTCTTCTCCGTCCACCCAATTTTGCTGGCTCTTTAAGGGGGCCGACTTGGGCGCGCGGGTTTTTGTTCTTGTCGTGGCGGCTGGCCGCGGCGCGCGGTTCGGCGGCCCGACGCCCAAGCAATGGCTGTCTTGCGCCGGCGAGCCGCTGCTGAGCCGCACCCTGCGCGCGATCGGCGCCGCGCCCGACATCGCCGGCGTGATGGCCGTCATCCACCCCGACGATATCGAGCTCTACGAAGACGCCGTCGCCCATGCGGGCGCGCGAATGACGCCGCCCGGCGTTCGGCGGCGAGACCCGGCAGATCAGCGTGCGCAACGGGCTCGAGGCGCTGGCGCCGCTGCGGCCCGACATCGTGCTGATCCACGACGGCGCGCGGCCGTTCGTTTCCGCCCCGCTGATCGCCCGCGCCGTGGCCGCCGCCGAGCGTTTTGGCGCGGCCATTCCGGCGACCCTGGTCACCGACACCATCAAACAGATCGACGGCGACCGCATCGTCGCCTCGCCCGACCGCGCCGCCCTGCGCGCGGTGCAGACGCCGCAGGCTTTCCGCTTCGACCTCGTGCTCGCGGCGCATCGCGCGGCGACCCGCGCCGACTTGACTGACGACGCCGCGGTGGTGGAAGCCGCCGGCCACGCCGTGCACGTGTTCGAGGGCGACCCCGGCAATCTCAAGGTGACGACGATGGCGGATCTTCGCGAGGCGGAAAAGCGGCTTCAGCCAGCGCTGACGGACGTGCGGGTCGGCCAGGGTTTCGATGTGCACGCTTTCGCCGAGGGCGACGCGGTGTGGCTCGGCGGCGTGAAGATCCCGCATGACCGAAAACTGGAAGGCCATTCCGACGCCGACGTCGTGCTGCACGCTTTGTGCGACGCGATCTACGGCGCGCTGGGCGATGGCGACATCGGCGCGCATTTCCCGCCCTCGGAAGAGAAATGGCGCGGCGCGGCCTCCTCGATTTTTCTGGCTCACGCGGCGGCCCGCGTGCGGGAGCGCGGCGGCGCGATCGCGCATCTCGACGTGAACCTGGTCTGCGAGGCGCCGAAGGTCGGCCCGCACCGCGACGCCATGCGGGCGCGGATCGCCGAGATCGCCGGGCGTGACGGTGGACCGGGTTGGCGTCAAGGCGACGACGGCGGAGAAGCTGGGGTTTGTCGGGCGGCGCGAGGGGGTGGCTTGTATGGCGCTGGCGACGGTGCGGTTGCCGGAGGGGTGAGCGCCTTGTTTCGGCCTTGAAGCGGAGGCGGCTGACGGTCGTGGCGCGGGATAAGGCGCCGTTTCGCCCGTTTTGGGTAATCGAAAAACAGCGAATCTTGGCGTTCGGAGCGATTTTCGCTTGAATTTCGCGAGTTCGAGCGTCTTTTGTCCGACCTTAAGGGCTTGATTTTCCTCGAATGCAATTGCGGCTGACCTAAGATATTCTTTGCCGAATTGGGGAATTTCAAGGGCTTGCAAGCGCGACGACAGGGGCGCCTACGGTATCCCGGAGAAATTTCGCCGCAAAGTGGCGACTATTTTGACATGGAGGTCAGAGGGTACGCGCATGAGGGCGAGTGTAGCACATTATTCTGAAAAAGAGAATATCGGCGGGGAGGCGATACTCGAACCGCGCGCCTGTTTGCGGCGTGGCGTCAAAAACCAGCGTCGACAATAGCGCGCAGCCCGGTCCTAGCAAAGCGGGATCGCTGATCGCCGCCCGCAGGCGAGCGTTGCCCGACAATTGCGGCTTCCCGCCGTCCGGCCAGAGCGCGTCAGGCTTGGTTGATGGCGGCGGCGGGACCGGGCGATCGATGATTGTGTCTTTGAAGACGTTGACGCAGCCTCGACCCTCGACATATTGCGCCTGCCGCTCGGCGAAGACGCCGAACAGGCTGACTTTCACACGCAGATTGACGGCGTCGATGTCGATTTTCATGAGATTGAAAACCTGATGTCCCAGCGGGACCAGATCGTCGCGCTTTCGGGCCCCGTATCAGTAGCGCTAGGCGATCGGCGCGATGAGTTATTCCCGATCGGGAGACGCCGAAGTCATAGTCTGCGAAGGCTTGCCGCCTGCTCCATGCCATGTGTATGCGATCGTCGAGCTCTACAGAGGAATGGTCCTTTTAGGCGTCGGTAGGAGTTCGAAATGCCGGGTCCAAATCTTGTTCTCAATCCCGGTTTCGAAACCGGGAATCTCACGGATTGGACGGTAACCGATCCTGATTCCGGCGTCGATATCGGCGTTGACAACCAACCGGAGGATGTCAACTCGGGAAGCTACGGCGTCTTCGCTGGAAATGCGGTCACAACCACGCTGTCGCAGACGATCGCCACGACGATCGGCGACACCTACAACATCGCGTTTTTTCTCGACGTCTACCAGTCTGACGCCATCGACGGCGGCATGACCGCTACGTTTGGTGGTCAAACTGCGGTGTCCCTCACAGCGCCCGCTGAGACAGACGGCGGCGGCAACCCTTTCATCGAATATTCCGCGACGATTACGGCGACGTCGACGAGTTCGGTGCTCGAATTCACCTTCAAAGATCCACCCGGCTTTTTCGGCCTCGACGACGTGAGCGTCACCGACGAGACGGCCTGCTATGTCCGGGGCGCGCGCATCCTCACCGATCGCGGTGAAGTCGCAGTCGAGCGCTTGAGGGTCGGCGATCTCGCCGTCACCGCCTGCGGCGCGCTGCGGCCAATTCGTTGGCTTGGCCATCGTCGGATCGATATTACCCGCCACCCCCATCCCGCCGCCGTTCGTCCGGTGCGCGTTTCCGCCGGCGCTTTCGGCGGCGGGCTGCCACGACGCGATCTCTGGCTGTCGCCCGGTCACAACGTCGCCGCGGAGGGCGTGCTGACGCCGATCTCTTGTTTGATCAACGGCCGATCCGTCGCCCAGGTTGAATGGCGCGAGGTCGAGTATTGGCACGTCGAGCTCGACGCGCACGATGTCATATTCGCCGAGGGGCTGCCGGCGGAATCCTACCTGGACTGCGGCAATCGAACCGCCTTCGCCAATGGCGGCGCGTTTATCGAGGCGCATCCGGATTTCGCGCCGAAACGCCGCGCCGACACCTGTCTGCCGCTCATGCGGGAGGGGCGCCGCGTCGTCGCGATGAAAGCGCGGCTACTGGCGCGCCTTGCCGATGAGGGACACGAGATTGATCAAGAGGCGGGCGCACATGTCGTCGTCGATGGGCTGAGGGTCGAGCCGGAGCGACTTTCCGACACGCAGTTGCGCTTCGTGTTGCCCGCAGGCGGCCGCGAGATTTCCCTGCGCTCGAACGTGTTTATCCCCGCGCATACCGTTGCCGAAAGCGTGGACACCCGGGAACTCGGTCTTTGCATCGGCCGATTGCAGATCGATGGCGCAGCGGTAGAGCTCGATGACGACGAAGCCTGCGCGACGGGATGGCGTAAGGCCGAATTCGCGGACGGCCATTTTTCGCATCGCTGGACGACCGGCGCCACGCCGGTTCTAGCTGGCGCGCAAATTGTCATCGTCGATCTGGCGGGCGCTGGATACTATTGGCGCGCGCGGGCGGAGGTTGCGGCTCGCGTTGAGCGGCTAAAGCGCTCCACCCAATAAGCTCAGTCGTTATTGAGGGCGAAGCGAGGCAATTCAGCGCCGGAGCCGGACGCCGTCGTGTCAATCGCGAGCACATCGGCAACGACCGCCGTTGGCGGCGCCGAGACCGGAGCATCGCGGAGAGCGTTGGGTTGCTTCGCTTCGCTCGCAATGACGGTCAGCCGGTTGAAGCCTCTATTTTGCCGTGTCGCCTTAAGGATCGGCGAGACAACCTTCGTTATTTGGCGGTCGCGGCCAAGATCGGCTATTCTGCGCGGTAGATCGGCGAGATCGTTCGCGAGACCCGTGAGCAGCGCGACGCTTTTCTGAGAGCGTGGAATGACCACTTTGCAAATCGAGGTTGAGGACGCTGCGCCGGTTGAGGTTGTTTGCGACAACGACAATCTCAGAGTCCAACTTCACGACGGGCGTGTTTTGCAGGCGCCGCTCTGGTGGTATCCTCGCCTTGCGAGCGCGACGCCGGAGACGCGCGCCAAGGTCGAACTGTCGCCGATGGGGATGCATTGGTCGGAAATCGACGAAGACATAAGCATCGCCAGTATTTTGCGCGGCCGGAAGGCGCCAGGGGCCATGAAAGCGGACTTTCATGCGCCTGCTGACCGGCAAGGGCAGAAAGAGGCCTTCGCAGGGTTGGAGGGCATGGGATGGGAGGGAGACCTCGACGCGATGCGCGAGGGACGCGCGCCTGGCGCAATCAAGTGATCGTCGACTAAAACCGAACGATGCAATCGGTATCATGTCCCCGTAAAGCCCGTAAAGCCGTAAAGCCCGAATATGTGACACTTGCTTTGGCCATCAGCAATGATATTGCATAGAAGTTGCTTCCGCATAGCATCACGGTGTTTGCACGGGGAGAGCTATGTCAAATGTCGATCGCCCATCCCTAAAGGATACCCTTTGGCACAGCATGCGCGCCGGATTTGATAGCCATCGCGCCGTGGTCTCAGGACAATTTTCTTTTCGCTTGTCCGAATTTGAACTGCAGGGATGGAAGAGAAAAGGCTACCGTGATCTGCCGCCTGAAATCATTAAATTCTTGATGATTTTTCCATAGGAGTATATCATACCCCAACAAGCTTTGTACGCGGACAGCGCCCGTTCCGAAGCGTAGTCGCGATTTGATAAGTAAAAATCAAGGGAGCGGCGTAACTCTACTTTGTAGCAGACCGTTGTCGAGGTGACGCGGGAAAAACACGAGCTGATAAGGTTGAGCTGCAATGGTTGGAAAAGATACAGCGGCCATACTGAGGTAAATATTTTGAATATCCGCTTCCGCAGATTTACTTCGCACTGGAGGTAAAGTCGAGATAACGTCACCATTCAAAATGCCATTGCGGTCCACATTCTGGATTCATTTCTCGCTACGTAATCCTGTTGGATACAAAATCGCTTTAATGCGTAGCGGCCTTTTAACAAGGAGGCAATTCTTTCGGCCCCATAAATTTGTTATGGAGACAGCGAAAATATTTAAGGAAGTGCTAGGACTGTCACTTCCAATAGATTTAAATAAAATAAGCGAAGAATATTGGCGAGAACCGTTCAGAATTAAAGTAAATGACGGCTTAGCATACGTGATCTTCAGGCATTTGTCTGTACGGTTGCCCCTTAGTCAAGATCCAAATCTGCCTCTAAACGTTAAACTCAATTATGCGCCCGCTCGGTTCAGGTTTCGCCCGGATTTTGGCGTTGTCACAGATTTCTGGCTTTACGCGTCGCATCGGCCGAAGGAACGGCTCGGCTGGCTTTGAGGCTTTGACCGATGTCATATGAGGCATTGACTTTCACCTGACGAGTGATAAAAACCAAAAATCATCACTCCTCACTCATCAGGCTCCCGCGTGCCCGTCCCCTCCCCCGATCGCCCCCATGCCGAGGAGATGCGCGCCCGCATTCTGGAGGTCGCGTGGGACCTGTTCCGCCAGCTCGGCGCGCGCACGACGATCGCGGACATCGCGGAAAAGCTCGGCATGTCGAGCGCCAACGTCTATCGCTTCTACCCTTCCAAGCAGGCGGTCTGCGAGGCGATCGCGTCGCAACCAGCTGGGCGCGCTGACCCACAAGGCGCGCGAGATCGCCGCCGGCCGCGGCGTCGGCCTCGGAGCAAAATCCGCGCGATGATGATGATGATGTACGAATGCATGCCCGATCAGATGGTCAATCAATCGCGCGTGCATGAGATCGTCGACGTCGCGATGAGCCGAGAACTGGCCGGCGATCGAAACATTCAAGCAGGATTGCTGCGCGATCGTCGCCGAACTCATCGCCGAGGGACAGGCGCGCGGCGAGTTCGGTCCCGGCGATCCCGCATGATCTGGCCGCGCTGACGCTGTGCGCCTGCGCCTGCATCCATCATCCGCACGCTGATCGCGCAACACCGCGAACTCGCCGACAGCGGTTCCGCCCGAGGCCGTCGTCGATTTCGCGCTGCGCGCGCTGCGTCACCGCGCCCTTTCCCTGAGCGCAGTGGAGGCAGAAGCTCATGAAGCCTCCGCTCGTGTTGGTTCGCTGCCTGCTCGCCGGCGCGCTCGTCGCGTGCGACGCGCCGGCGCGGCGGGAGCGCGCGCCCGCCGGTTCTGGTGGCGGCGGTGCATTATGAGCCGCGCGAGCAGGCGCAGGCGCTGCCCGGCATCGTCAAGGCGCGCACCGAGAGCGAACTCGGCTTTCGCGTCGGCGGCCGGATCGAGCGGCGCGTGGTCGACGCCGGCGCCTTCGTCCGCAAGGGCGAACCGCTCGCCTAGCTCGACCAGAGCGACTTCCAGCTGCAGCTCGAACAGGCGCAGGCCGAGCTCGCCTCCGCGCGCTCCGCGCTGGTGCAGGCCGAAGCCGAGGAGAAGCGCGATCACTGCGCTGACGCGACAGGGCTGGTCGGCGAACGCCGATTTCGACAAGGCCAAATCCGCCGCGGATCAGGCCCGCGCCGGCGGCGCGAGGGCCGAGCGCGCCGTCTCGCTGGCGCAGAACTCGCTGGGCTACGCGACCCTGGACGGCCGACGCCGACGGCGTCGTCAGCGCGGCCGAGGCGGAACCCGGCCAGGTCGTCGCGGCCGGCGCGCCGGTCGTCCGGCTCGCCCATACCGACGTGAAGGAAGCCGCCGTCGCGGTTCCGGAGAACCTGATGGACCGCGTGCGCGCGGCGCGAGGCGCGCGTCGAATATTGGGCGCTGCCCGGGCGTCGACGACATCGGCGAAACTGCGCGAGCTCTCGCCCAACGCCGACCCGATGACGCGCACCTACGCCGCGCGCTTCAGCCTGCCGGACGGCGCCCGCGGCGGCGCGGCTCGGCATGAGCGTCACGGTGACGCTCGACGACGGCGCCGCCGCCGGTGGCGCGCGTGCCCGTCGGGCGCGTTGTTCGACGCAGGGCAAGGGCCCGGAAGTCTGGACCGTCGACCGCGCCGCGGGCGCGCTCGCGGCGGCGCCGGTGGTGGTGCAGGCCTATGATTCCGAGTTCCGCCTATCGTCGCCTCCGGGCGTTCCCGAAGGGGCCGAGATCGTCGCGCTCGGCGTGCACAAGCTCGACGCCAAGAGAAGGTTCGCGTCGTCGAAGACCTAGCGGGGCTCTGATGGGCAGGTTCAATCTCTCGCAATTGGGCGATCCGGCATCCGCAACTCGTCGCCTTCCTGATCCTGATGATCGCGGATCGCCGGCGCGCTCGCCTACGCGCGGCTCGGGCCGCGCGGAAGATCCCTCGTTCACCATCAAGAACGTCAACGTCAGCGCGGTCTGGCCGGGCGCGACCGCCGCGGAAATGCAGGGCCAGGTCGCCGACCGGATCGAGAAGAAGCTGCAGGAGCTGCCCTGCGTCGACAAGATCGAGACCTACGCCAAGCCCGGCTTCACCTCGATTTCCTTCGTGTTCAAGGATTCGACGCCGGCGCGCGACGTGCCGATGCTGTTCCTGCTGCTGCGCAAGAAGATGGCCGACGTGCAGGGCCGATCTGCCGCCCGAGGTGATCGGTCCGATCGTCAACGACGAGTTCGGCGACGTCGATTCCGTGCTCTACACGATCGACCGGCGACGGCGCGAGCTACGCGCAGCTGAAGCAGGTCGCCGAGGCGCTTCGCAAGCGCGCTGCAGCGCGCTGCCTGACGTCGACCAAGGTCGATCTCTACGGCGACCAGGGCGAGCGGATCTTCGTCGAGTTCAGCCACGCCAAGCTCGCCACGCTCGGCGTGTCCGTGCAGGCGATCCTCAACTCGCTCGCCAAACAGAACGCGCTGGCTCCCGCGGGCGAGTTCCAGACCGACGCGCAGCGCGTGCCGCTGCGCGTCAGCGGCGCGGTGCAGGGAGTCGCGGCGGTCGAGGAGACGCCGGTGTTCGCCAACGGCCAGACGTTCCGGCTCGGCGACATCGCGACCGTCACGCACGGCTATGAGGACCCGCCCTCCTATCTGATCCGCGCGCAAGGGCCAGCCGGCGCTGGAAATCGGCGTCGTCATGCAGAAGGGCGGCAACATCCTCGCGCTCGGCAAGGCGCTGGACGCGACGCTCGCCGAATTCGAGACCGACGTGCCGCGCGGCATCGTGATCTCGCGCGTCGCCGATCAACCGAAGGTGGTCGACGCCGCGGTGTTCGAATTCACCCGCTCGTTCCTCGAGGCGCTGGCGATCGTGCTCGGCGTCAGCTTCCTCACGCTGGGCTGGCGCTCGGGGCTGGTGGTGGCGACCTCCGTGCCGCTGGTGCTGGCGATCGTGTTCGTCGCGATGACGATGCTCGGGCTCGATCTGCAACGCGTCACGCTCGGCGCGCTGATCATCGCGCTCGGCCTGCTGGTCGACGACGCGATCATCGCGGTCGAGACCATCGTGGTGAAACTCGAACAGGGCTGGGATCGCGAGCGCGCGGCCTCGTTCGCCTGGACCTCGACCGCGTTTCCGATGCTGACGGGCACGCTGGTCACCGCCGCCGGCTTCATGCCGATCGGCCTCGCCAACTCCTCGACCGGCGAATATGCCGGCGGCATCTTCTGGGTGGTCGGCATCGCGCTGGTCGCGTCGTGGTTCGTCGCCGTGCTGTTCACGCCGTTCCTCGGCTACAAGCTCCTGCCGAACTTCGCGAAAGCCGGCGCATCGGCGCGACGAAGCGGCGATCTATGCGACCGCGGTTCTACCGCGGCGTTCCGCCGCGCGCTGGAATTCTGCGTCGCGCGGCCGCTGGTCGTCATCGTCGTCGCGGTCGCCATCGTCGGCTTCGGCCTCAGCCAGTTCGGCAAGGTGCAGCAGCAGTTCTTTCCGCTGTCGGAGCGGCCGGAGCTGTTCTTCGAGCTGCGGCTCGCCGAGGGCAGCGCGATCCAGGCGACCGAGAAGGCCGCGCGCGAGGCCGAGAAGCTGATCGCCGGCGACGACGACGCGTCGAGCTATACCACCTACATCGGCAAGAGTTCGCCGCGCTTCTGGCTCGGGCCTGCAGCCGGTGCAGCCGAACGAATCGTTCGCGCAGATCGTCATCGTCGCCAAGGACGTCGAGGCGCGCGAGCGGATCAAGGCGCGGATCGAGGCGGCGGTCGCCAACGGCGCGCTGAGCGCAGGCGCGGGTGCGCGTCGATCGCTTCAACTTCGGGCCGCCGGTCGGCTTCCCCGTGCAGTTCCGCGTGATCGGCCCGGACGCGGACCAGGTGCGCGAGATCGCCGCCCGCGTGCGCGACGTCGATGCGCAGCGACGATCGCGTGCGTCGACGCCCATCTCAACTGGGGCGAGAAGATGCCCTCGCTGCGGCTCGAGGTCGATCAGGCGCGCGCGCGCGCGTTCGGCCTGACGCCGCAGGACATCGCGCAGACCTTGCAGACGCTGATCGGCGGCGCGACGGTGACCACGATCCGCGCCGGCGACGAGCGGATCGACGTCGTCGCCCGCGCCGTTCCCGGCGAGCGCGCCGCGCTGGACCGCGTCGGCGATCTGACGATCGAGACGCGCGGCGGCGTCGCCGTCCCGATCGGCCAGGTCGCCAAGATCGTCGCGCACCGTCGAGGAGCCGATCATCTGGCGCAAGGATCGCGAAGTCGTCGATCACCGCGCTCGGCGACGTCGTCGACGGCGCGCAGCCGCCCGACGTCTCGACGGCGCTGTGGCCGAAGCTCGCGGGGATCCGCGCAGTCGCTGCCGCCGGGCTATCGCATCGAGATGGGCGGCGCGATCGAGGAATCGCAGAAGGGCACCGCTTCGATCGCCGTGCTGTTCCCGATCATGATCCTGGCGATGCTGACGCTGCTGATGATGCAGATGCAGAGCTTCTCGCGGCTGGCGATCGTGTTCTTCACGGCGCCGCTCGGCATCGTCGGCGCCTCGATCGCGCTCAATCTCGCGCACAAGCCGTTCGGCTTCGTCGCGCTGCTCGGGCTGATCGCGCTCGCCGGGATGGACATGCGCAACACCGTCATCCTGGTCGACCAGATCGAGAGCGACGTGCGCGAGCGCGGGCTGACGCGCCGCGAGGCGATCGTGTTCGCGACGATGCGGCGCGCGCGCCCGGTCGCGCTGACCGCGCTGGCGGCGATCCTGGCGATGATCCCGCTGTCGGAAAGCGCGTTCTGGGGGCCGATGGCCTATACGATCATGGGCGGGCTGTCGGTCGCGACGTTCATGACGCTGTTCCTGCTGCCCGCGATCTACGCGCTGTGGTTCCGCAAGTCGCTGGGGCCGAAGGTGGTGGCGGCGCAGAAGCCGGAGGCGCCCGAGCCGCACCTTGGCTTGATGACGCCTGCCGAGTGATGGGAGCGTCGGCGTCCACGCCGACGTCGTGCGCAGCCACGTCGGCGTGGACGCCGCCGCTCCGCGGACTCGTCAATTGCGAGCGCAGCGAAGCAATCCAGCGTTGTGAGATCGTCAACCAACCCGATAAGGCGCCTGCCGCCGCATGGATTGCTTCGCTGCGCTCGCAATGACGGTGAGATTCACCGCCGCATTTGCGCCAGCCCTTCCAGCAAAGCCTTGTCGAAAGCCTGCGGGTCCTGGATCTGCGGGGCGTGACCCGCGTCGGGAAACTCTACAAGCTTCGCGCCAGGGATCGCAGCCTCAGTTCTCTTAGCCAACTCAGGATAGTGCCCGAGCCTTGCACGCACCTCGGGCGGCGCGAAATCTTTGCCTATAGCGGTCGTGTCCTTATCGCCGATCATCAACAGCGTCGGGACTTTTATCAGCGGAAACTCATAAACCACCGGCTGGGTGAAGATCATATCGTCGAGCCGCGCCGTCACGCTCGCAAAAGCCTCATGTCCCTGCCCTTGTGCGAGCCCCGCCAGCATCGCAACCCAGCGGTCGTATTCCGGCTTCCAACTCCCTGCGTAGTAGGTTGATTGTTCATAGGCGTGGATCTTCTCAGCTGTCAGCGCGGCCTCGCGCTCCCGCCATTGGTCAACCGTCGGCGACGGAACGCCCAGCGCCTTCCAATCTTCGAGCCCGATCGGATTGACGAGCACGAGCCCGCCCGTCTCGTCAGGAAACATCAGCGCGTAGCGCGCGCCAGCATGCCGCCGGTGGAATGGGCGACCAGATAAGCCGATTTGACGCCGAGCGATTGAAGCAGAGCATGCGTATTGTGCGCGAGCTGTTGAAAGCTGAACTGATAAGCTTCCGGCTTGGTCGATTTGCAGAAGCCGATCTGATCTGGCGCAATGACGCGATACCCGGCCTCGGTGAGCGCCCTTATCTGATCTTCCCAGGTCGCGGCGCAGAAATTCTTGCCGTGCAGCAGGACGACCGTCGCGCCGTTGGGATCGCGCGGCGCGACGTCCATGAAGCGCATGGTCAGGTGTTCGCCCTGCGAAGTGAAGGCGAAATCGTGGATCGGATATGGGTACTCGAAGCCTTCCAATTCCGGGCCGTAGACAGGCGCTTCGGCGGCGGCGCCCCTGTTTGCAGGCAGAACGCAGCAGCGAGGAGAAGGGCGAAAAGCTTCATCGGCGCGGGATTGCCAGCCAACTCAGGCAAAACGAGGTCCAGGTTTCCCGCCGTTAAGAATTTGTTAAGCTTCCCCGCATGCGAATCGTTTCCTATCGCGATCTCAAGCCCGGCAAACGCGCCAAGCCGCTGGAGCGGCTTCGCGCCGCGCTGGCCGCGGACAATTTCGCCGCCGCGGGGCTGAAGAAGCTTAACCCCACGCCGTACTGGCGGGCCAAGCTCAGCGATGACGCGCGCCTGCTGATCCAATTCACGCCTTACCGCGGCGAAACAGTCTGCCTGTTCCTGGAAGTGATCGAAAACCACGCCTACGAGAAGTCGCGGTTCTTGCGCGGCGCGGCGGTTGATCCGGCCAAAATCGAATCCGGCCCCGACGATCCCGCGCCGCAGGCCGCGCGCGCCAGCGAGGGCTGGGAGCTGCGTTGGCTACCGGCGGAGGCGACGGAGTTCCAACTGCTCGACAAGCCGATCGTATTCGACGAGGCGCAGGAGGCGGTTTGGCGCCGTCCGGTTCCCCTTGTCGTCGTCGGCGCGGCGGGTTCGGGCAAGACGGCGGTGACGCTCGCCAAGATGCGCGCGGCGACCGGGTCCGTACTCTATGTGACGCTCTCGGCCTATCTCGCGCAGACCGCGCGCCGGCTCTACGGCGCGCATGCCTATGAGAACGATGGCCAGGACGTCGTGTTCATGAGCTTTCGCGAGTTCGTGGACTCGATCGGCGTTCCCGACGGCTCGGAAGTTCGTTTCGCCGATTTCCGAAGCTTTTTCGAGCGCCGTCGCGGCGGCCTCAAGGGCGATTTGCGGCAGGCTGACGCCCATGCGTTGTTCGAGGAATTTCGCGGCGTGATTGGCGCGCCAGCGACCGCGCCGCTGACGGCAGAGGAATATCAGGCGCTCGGTGTGCGGCAATCCTTGTTCGCCGAAGGCGAGGCGCGCGCGGCGGCGCATGAACTGTTCGAGAAATACGTCGCCTGGTTGAAAGAAGCAAAACTGTTTGATCTGAACCTGGTTTCGCAAGCCTGGCGCGCGAAGGCGGAAGCCCGCTACGATTTCGTCGTCGTCGACGAAGTGCAGGACTTCACCAATGCGCAGCTGGCGCTGATCTTCGATGAGCTGAAGGCGAAGGATCAATTCCTGCTCTGCGGCGACGCCAATCAGGTCGTGCATCCAAACTTTTTCTCGTGGGCGTCGGTGCGCGCGTTCTTCCGACGCGACAATCACGACGAGGCGGCCGACGTCGCGGCCAAGCGCGACATTTCGGTGCTGCACGCCAATTTCCGCAACACGCAGGCGGTAACGAACCTCTCCAATCGCTTGTTGAAGATCAAACAGGCGCGGTTTGGCTCGGTCGACCGCGAAAGCAATTTCCTGGTGAGATGCGCGTCCGCAACTCCGGGCGAGGTTCGGCTCGTGCAGGGCGAGGACAAGGCGCTGAAGACGCTCGACGGCGCCTCGCGCGCCACCGTGCGCTCCGCCGTCATCGTGCTGCGCGACGAGGACAAGGCGGCGGCGCGCGCGCATTTCAAGACGCCGCTGCTGTTTTGCGTCCACGAGGCCAAGGGGCTCGAATACCCGGAAGTCATATTGTTCAACCTGGTGTCGTCGAACCGCGCGGCTTACTCAGAAGTGTGCCGGGAGGTGACGCGCGACGAACTCGAGGTCGATGAACTCGACTATCGCCGGGCGAAGGACAAGACCGACAAGTCGCTGGAGCTCAACAAATTCTACGTCAACGCGCTCTATGTCTCGATCACTCGCGCGATGGAGAGCCTGACGATCGTCGAGTCTGACGTTCAGCACCCGCTGCTGCGTCTGCTCGATCTGGAGGCGCGCAGCGAGATCGCGGCGGCGCCGGTGCAGGTTTCCTCGAAGGAGGAGTGGGCGCGCGAGGCGCGCAAGCTCGAATTGCAGGGCAAGCAGGAGCAGGCGCGCGCCATTCGCGACACGTTCCTGAATTTTCGCCCGACCCCGTGGACGCCCTGGTCTCTGCGGGCGCTGGGCGAGTGGGCGCCGAAGGCGCTGGACCCGAAAAACCCGTCGGCAAAGACCAAACAGAACCTGCTCGATTACGCGCTGTGGCACGGCCAAGGCGCGTGGATCGAAAAACTCGCGCACGCGCAATTCAGCGCCGCCCTTTCGCTGACCCAGCAAGCCAAGCTGATTGGACGGCTCGACAGATTTTACGACGCTTGGGGACTTGTCCGACCCGCTGTGGACCCGGGCTTCGCCGATAACGCCAAGAATCCGATGGGCCGGGCGACCCGCGCGGTTGCAGCCATGCGAGAGCGGCAATTGCGGGCCTATCTCGATCGGTCGCCGAAGCCGGTCTTGCAGGATTGCGACAGCTACGGCGTCGATCACAAGACCTATTGCGGCGAGACGCCGCTGATGCTTGCGGCTCGCGCTGGCAATGTTGCGCTGATCGAATTGCTGCTCGCACGAGGGGCGGATACGGCGGCGGTCGACGACTATGGACATACCGCCTGGATGGGCGCGCTCAACCGCGCCATCGATGATCCCGATTTTGCCGAGAAGCAATTGCCCGCGGTTTTCAAGCATCTGGCGCCTGACACTCTCGATGTTCATGCGGATGGACGTTTAGTTCGGTTGGAGCGGGGACAGGCGGAATACTGGTTGCTGGGGCTCATGCTCGCGGGGCTGAAGACGCACGCAGGCGGACTCACCGCGCGGCCGTTGGGGCCCTATCGATACAACCGCGGCTTTTTCGCCGATGGCCTGATCGAGACGCTGGAACGCCTGCCTCACCATGTCTGGGCGAAATCGCGCCGCAAGCGTGAATATATCAACCATGTGTTGGCGCGGGCGGAAGTCGATTCGAGCTATCGGCCGGCGCGCAAACTATGGAAGCGGCGGGAGACGGGCTATTACGTCCCCGCGCCCGACATGCGGCTGATGCACAAGACGGCGGACGGCGAAGTTTGGACGCCGATCGCCGAAGCGCTCAACCTGGCCGCTGTGAGAGAAGGCGCCGGTGGGGGATTTTACGACGTATACGCCCTGCCCGATGCGGCGCTGGCCGAGACGGCGCCGCTGAAGGCGGCGGGTTGAGCAAGTATGTGAGGCGGACCGTCGGCGTCCACGCCGACGACGCGGTTCCCGGCGTATGTAGCCGCAGTCGTTGACCCATAGGCGCTAAATTATAGATTGCCGATTTATTTCAAAGACTTGATGTCATCCCCGCGAAAGCGGGGATCCAGGGCTGCCGCACGTCGTGTGGCCAACACGTTGAAGCGCACGTCGTGTGGCTCCTGGATCCCCGCTTTCGCGGGGATGACATGCTGGCAAGTTATTCAATATTATCGGAAATTGCCCTAGGTTAGCGCCTATGGGTCGTTGACCGCGGTGGATCAGCTTGGAGCACCCTAGCCGAACTATGTGCTTGAACCCAAGAACGCGGTCAGCGACCGCGTCTACAGGGGCCGAACTCTACATCGCGCGGCTAAAACGTCGGCGTGGACGCTGACGCTGCTATGAAATGGACCCCGGCGCGTGAGAGCGACAACGGGGTCCGGGGTTCGCCGTATAGGCTTGGAGTTCGATTTCAGAACTTCATGTTCCGCGCTTTACCGCATGGCCAATGCTCTCGGCGCAGATTTTTCCAGTCAGATTTTGGTTGGGACGCCCGCCTGCCCTACCGGTCGGGGGCCAGCGTATGACCTCGATGAGGATGAGGTCAATTTACCTGCAAGGGTGGAGTCATTGCGCCTCCAATCTTGTTACGGCGCTCAAGGGCCGCCCTCGCCGCGTGGGCATATCCATCCCAAGCGACCAGCTCAGCGTGCGCCTCTGTCGCAAAACTGTCAATTCAACTTTGGCGGATGACAGTACGTCACTCAGAAGAATATTTTCTCAGCCTCAAGCGTGCAGCTCCAGCCGCCATGTCTGTCCAATCAGGTCGGCGCCGAACGAGCGATGCGGCGCCTCTTCGACAAGCTGAAACCCTCTGGCGACGTAGATCTGGCGCGCCGCCGTCAGGATGTCGTTGGTCCACAGAAGGATCGCGCCATAGCCGATCTCCCGCGCGCGCATGATCACCGCGTCAACCAGACGGGCGCCCAATCCCTCGCCGCGCGCCTGCGGCTCTACGTAGAGCAGTCTCAGTTTGCCGACGGTCGGGTCGTCGCTCTTCATCAGGAAACTCGAGCCGAGCACGGCGCCGCCGCGATCGGCGACCCAGCCGGCTTCGCGCGCGGGGTCAAAGTTATCCACGAAGTCGGCGAGAATGCGCGCAACCAGCGCCTCGAAGGTCCAATCCCAGGCGTATTCGCGATGATAGAGCAGGCCTTGGCGATGCACGATCCAGCCGACGTCGCCGGGCGCCAGGGGTCGTAATGTCGTCTCGCGGTCGGCCTCGCCGAGCGTTGCGCGAATGTCGGAAAACGCGCGGGTGAGGCGCAGACGATCGTCGGAGCTTGCTTCCGTGACAAGGTCCTCCACCTGTTGCGCGCTCGCCCGGTCGAGGGCATCAAAAACAGTGCGGCCGTTTGCCGTCAGCGACAGCGCGACCCGGCGTCCCTGCGCCGCGCGTTTGGCGATCAGGCCGCGCGCGCCGAGCCTCTCCAGCACACGACTCATGTGCGCTTTGTCCATGCCAAGCTTGCGGGTCAGCTCCGCCGCCGTTGGCGCGGCTTCGGCTTTGGCGATCTCGTAGAGTACGCGCGCCATCGGCAACGGCAGATCGCCGCCAGGCAAGCTGCCCTGAAGCAGGCCGATGCGTCGGGTGTAGAATCGGTTGAATGCGCGGAACTCGTCGACGAAGCCCATGGGGAGCGTGCCCGTGTTGTCTCAGACAACAATACCGAGCGTGGCTGTCTGCAACAAGACTTAATATCGCCGAAACGCGGCCTCTTGAGACAGTGGGTGTCTTGCCCAAAGGGCGGCCTGGAAGCCCGGAGTCCGAGCGGCGCCAGGGGCCCTGACCGCAATAAGACTTTTATTTAACGACATTTGGCTACTTTTCTTAGCAACCCGCGCGCTAGTCCTCCGCGGACGGAAGCCGCGCAAATTTCTTGAGTTCGCGATAGCGATTTTCCTTGTCGAACAGCGGCCACCTTATTATAAGCTGGCCTATCATAAGCCTGGTTTTCGGAATGGTTGCCTTCTCCCTGGAACGCGAAATCGGATTTTCGCTGCACGATGCGGCGCGGCTGCTGCGCACGTTCGCGGATCAGCGCGCGCGTGATCTGAACATGACCCGCGCGCAATGGGCCGTGCTCGTCCGCCTGCAGCGCTGCGAGGGCGTCAAGCAGGCCGAGCTCGCCGAATCGCTCGATCTGGCGCCGATCACCCTGGCGCGCCTCATTGACAAGCTGACGGCTTCGGGTCTGGTTGAGCGGCGCGACGACGTCGGCGACCGGCGTGCGCACCGGCTGCATCTGACCGATAAGGCCGGCCCCGTGCTCGAGAAGCTCGGCGCGCTCGGCGAGCGTATGATGGAAAGCGCACTGGCGGGCCTAGAGCCCGACACGCTCTCGACTTTGAAGCAGGGTCTCGAGCGTATCAAATTGAACTTAAAGCACGAATTGCACGCGGGAGTGTAGGTTGACGCAAGCGACTATTACCATGCGCGATCGCGCCCCCGAGCCCGCCACTCCTTCCCGCCCTGCCCCGCCGCCCGCGCCAGCCGTAACGGTCCCGGCGGCTGTTGTTCGTCGCAAGGGCGGCGTGCGCCGCTTGATTCTGTTCGTCGTCCTGCCGGTTGCGGCGGTGGTCGGCGGTTTCTCCTGGTGGATCGGCGGCGGACGATACATCTCCACCGACAACGCCTATGTCGGCGCCGACAAGGCGCTGATCACCCCCTACGTGACCGGCCCGATCTTCGCCATCCACGTCAAGGAAGGACAGCACGTCAACGTCGGCGATCCGTTGTTCGATCTTGATCCCGCGCCCTATGAGACGGCGCTCGCACTCGCGCGCGGCCGGCTCGCGGCGGCGAAAGTCGAGTTCGCCAACTTGCGCGAAGTCCTACCTCAGCAACACCGACCAGATCACGATGGGCGAGGAATCGGTCAAACTTCGCCAGGCCGACTTCGACCGCAAGAAGACCCTGCTCGAAAGCCACAGCGGCACCCGCACGGATGAGGATACCTCCGCCGCCGCGCTGGTACAGGCCAAGCAGATCCTCGAATTCGTCCGCTCGCAGCTCGAGACCGCAAAGGTCAAACTCGGCGGCGGCCCGAATGAGCCGATCGAAGCGTTCCCGCAGTACATCCAGGCCAAGGCGGGCGTCGACGACGCTGAGCGCAACCTCGGCTACACGCACATCAAGGCGCCGATCTCCGGCGTGGCGACGATGGTTTCCGACATTGAGCTCGGCCGCGTCGCGCCGGCCGGTCAGGCCGTTTTCGCCGTGGTCGCCGACACCGGCCTCTGGGTCGACGCCAACCCCAAGGAATCGGATCTCACTTTCGTCACTCAAGGTCTGCCGGCGACGGTGACGGTCGACACGTTCCCTGACCGCGAATGGAAGGGTCATGTCTGCTCGATCGCGCCCGGCACAGGCGCGCAATTCGCAATCCTGCCGCCGCAGAATGCGAGCGGCAACTGGGTGAAGGTCGTGCAGCGCGTGCCGTTGCGCTTCTGCTTCGACGCCGATCAGGACATGACGGGACTTCGCGCCGGCCTCAGCACCGACATCTCGATCGACACCGGCCGCACGCGCTCGCTGCAAGGCCTGAAGAATGGGCTCGTCGGCTGGGCCCGCTCGTGGGTCGAGCCCGCCAAGGCCAACACCTCAGCGAAATGACCTCCGCCGCCGAGATTACGCCGCTCCGGCGGACGCTGCTGACCGTCTGCGTGATGATGGCCACCATCATGCAGGCGCTCGACACGACGATCGCCAACGTCGCCCTGCCCTATATGCAGGGTTCGCTGTCGACGACGCAGGATCAGGTCAACTGGGTGCTGACCTCCTACATCGTCGCCGCCGCGATCATGACCTCGCCGCTGGGTTGGACGGCGATGCGGTTCGGCCGCAAGAAACTGTTCATCGTCTGCACGGCCGGCTTCACGGTCGCCTCGATGCTGTGCGGGATCGCTCAGACGATCGAGCAGATGGTTGGTTTCCGACTGCTGCAGGGCGTGTTCGGCGCGGCGCTGGTGCCGTTGAGCCAGGCCGTCATGCTCGACGTCTATCCCCCGGAAAAGCGCGGCTCGGCGATGGCGATCTGGGGCATGGGCGTCATGCTCGGGCCGATCATGGGGCCGACGCTCGGCGGCTGGCTGACCGATTCCTATTCCTGGCGCTGGGTGTTCTTCGTCAATCTGCCGTTCGGCGTGCTGACGGTGCTGGGCTTGAGCGCCTTCCTCGACGAGACGCCGACGCGCAAGGACGTGCCGTTCTCCTGGTTCGGCTTCCTCACGCTGTCGCTCGGCATCGGCGCGCTTCAGATGATGCTCGACCGCGGCCAGGAGAATAACTGGTTCGAATCGAACGAAATCATCATCGAGGCGGTGCTGTCGGTCTGCGGTTTCTATTTCTTCCTCAGCGACGCGCTGACCTCCGAGCGGCCGTTCATCCCGCTGCGCATCTTCCGCGATTGGAATTTCTCGATCGCGCTGATTTTCATGTTCGTGATCGGCATCATCCTGCTGGCGACCATGGCGCTGGTGACGCCCTATATCCAAAACTTGATGGGCTACCCCGTGCTGGCAAGCGGTTATCTGCTGGGCACCCGCGGCGTCGGCACGTTCTTCGCCATGATGGTGGTCGGGCGGCTCTCCGGCAAGGTCGATCCACGCCTGATGGTGGGCGCTGGTCTGACGCTTGCCACCGTCACGCTTTATCTGATGGTGGGTTGGACGCCAGACACGCCTGCGCGCACGATCGCGATCGACAGCATCGGACAGGGCGTCGGCCTCGGCCTGGTGTTCGTGCCGCTCAACACGATCGCGTTCGCCACGCTTTCGCCGGCCATTCGCACCGACGGCGCGGCGCTGTGGACGCTGATCCGCAACCTCGGGTCATCGGTTGGCATTTCGCTTGTCATCGCCAAGCTGACCGGCGACATCACCAAGTTCCACAGCCAACTCGCCGACTTCATCAACCCGTTCAACGACGGCATGCGCATGCCCGACGTGGTTGGAAAGATCTCGATGGCCGGTCGCGGGCTTGGCATGATCGAGGGAATGCTCACGCAGCAGGCGGCGACGCTCGCCTATTCCAACGCGTTCCTGGTGATGACGTTTGTCTCGCTGAGCGCCTTCCCGCTGCTGATATTGATCAGGAAGACCAAGGCGCCGGTCGCGGCCAGCAAGGAAGAGGCGGCGCACGCCGTAATGGATTGAGGCGCCTCCCCTCGTCATGGCCGCTTGTCCCCATAGGCGCTAATTTCGGCGAGGCGAGCGATTTGGTGTGATTGACGGCCTGCGGTCCCTCCCCCTTGTGGGGGAGGTTTGGGAGGGGGGGTGGTCCGGCTTGGACGTTCTTCTCCGGAAATGGCGGCTCTTCCACCCCTCACCCGACCCTCTCCCCGCTGCTGCCTACCTGATGCGGCGAGCTACGTCGTGTGACACGCGGGGAGAGGGAGTCCCCAGCAGTCGTGCCGGCCGCGGCTACACGACGTCGCCTCAGCTGAACCGAAATTCGCTGACGTGGCGATACTCCCGATCCGGCCGCAGCACGGTGTCGGTGAAATGCCGGCGGTTCGGCGAGTCGGGGAAGGCCTGTGGCTCCAGGCAAAGCCCGGCGTGCGAGCCATAATGCGCCCCGTCCAGCCCGGGAACCGGGCAATTGAGCTTCGCGGAATCGTAGACCTGCACCCCTGGCTCGCTGCTGTGCAACTCCAGGCTCACGCCGCTTTTCCGTGATCGAAGCCGCGCGATAAAAGCCAACCCGTCGGCGCCGGGAAATCGCGAGGCGATGAAATTCGTGTCGTAGGTCACGCCGCCCGGATTGCGCACGGTGCGCGGCGCGAGAAAATCATAGGCGGTTCCCGCAACCGCGCGGATCTCGCCGGTGGGTATGAGCTCCGCGTCGCTTGGCGTGTAGAAATCGCAAGCCAGCTCCAGCTCATGGTCGAGAATGTCCGGCGAGCCATCGAGATTGAAATAGGCGTGCTGCGTCAGATTGACGACCGTCGGCTTGTCAGCAACCGCCGTCAGCTCAACGCGCAGCGTCGCCGGCTCCAGGAAGCGGTAAGTGCAGGTCGCCTCCATTGCGCCCGGAAAGCCTGAGTCGCCATCCGGCGACACGAGCGACAACGTCACGAAATCATCGCCGCGATCGCCGAGTTTCCAGACCCGCTTGGCGAATCCCTTCGGCCCACCGTGAAGCGTATGATTGTCGCCCGGCTTGTGCTCAAGGGTGTGAGCGACGCCATCGAGCGAAAAGCGGCTCTTGGCGATGCGGTTCGCATACCGGCCAGGGACCGCGCCGAAACTCGGCGAGTGCTGCACGTAGTCTTCGATCGAGTTTAACCCGAGAGTCACGTGCTGCAGAGCGCCGGTCTTCGTCGGCACGACGATATCGCGCACCACGGCGCCATAAGTCAGTATCTTCGCGGTCGCGCCGGCCTTCGAGCCGATGGCAATCTCCATGACCGGCGAATCGCCGATATGGCCGAACGCTCGAACAGTCATAGGACTCCCCTTCTTCTCATATTTCGCCGGTCAAGGCTCGACGATGGCCAGGGAGTTGCGCGCGGCGCGGAAAACCTCGCGAAACATCGCCGGCGTCAGCACACCGGTATTCGTATTGTACCGGGAGCAATGATAGCTGTCGAAGAGTTTCGGAGCGCCCTCCCCTAGATCGTGGCGCGCGCCGTGGGCGAAGCTGAAAGCGGCCACCCGGCGCCCAAGCGCTCGCAGCACAGTTTCATGGGCGATGCGTCCCAGCGCGACGATCGTTTTGACACGCGGCAGAGCGGCCATCGCGGGCGTGAGAAACTGCCGGCAAGTGGTGATTTCCTCGGGGGTCGGCTTGTTTTGCGGCGGGACGCAACGCACCGCATTGACGATCACGCAGTTCGTCAAAGTCAGTCCGTCATCCGGGCGCTTGTCATACACGCCGCGCGAAAACCCGAACTCGCCCAAGGTCTCGTAAAGCAGGTCGCCAGCGTAGTCGCCGGTGAACGGCCGCCCGGTTCGATTGGCGCCCTTCAGCCCGGGCGCGAGCCCGACGATCAACAAACCCGCATTGGGGTCGCCGAAACTCTCCACAGGGGCGTTGGCGAAATCGGGATAGGCCACGCGATTCGCGTCGCGAAACGCCGCCAATCTCGGACAGAGGCGGCAATCTCGCGGCGGGCTGACATCGAACGCCATGCCGGCGCCCGGATCGCTCTTACTCGCGAACGGTTTCCTCGGCCGGCGACGGGCCCGAGCCCGCCGTGGCGTGCGGATAGGGGTGCGCTGTCCGGCTCAAGCGCGCAGCGCGCTCGCTGGGATCGCGCCCGATGCGCGGCATCAAGGTCACGAGGTCGACGAATTCGTCGGCCTGCCGGCGCAGTTCGTCAGCAACCATGGCCGGCTGAGTCGAGACGGTCGAGACGACTGAAACCCGCACGCCCTTGCGCTGGACGGCTTCCACAAGCGAGCGGAAATCGCCGTCGCCGGAAAACAGCACCATGCTATCGATATGGTTGGCCATCTCCATCGCAGTCACCGCGAGTTCGATGTCCATGTTGCCCTTTACTTTGCGCCGACCCGCCGAATCGACAAATTCCTTCGTCGGCTTGGTGACGACAGAATATCCGTTATAATCCAGCCAATCCACGAGCGGCCGGATAGACGAATATTCCTGGTCATCGACCAGCGCGGTATAATAAAACGCGCGGATGAGCCGGCCTTTGCCCTGAAATTCCTTCAACAAGCGCTTGTAATCGATATCAAAGCCAAGGGATTTCGCGCTCGCATAAAGATTTGCGCCGTCGATAAAGAGGGCGATACGTTCAGCGTATGACATTCTCTAACTTTTCTATTGTTGCTGGCTCGGTGAAACTCACGAGCGTGGTTGCAGGTTACGTCGTGTCTGGGTGCTTACAAACTTGCAAAAAAATCGCAATGTTGGTCGGGCCCGCTGTGCGGCGCCGCAGAGGTTCCGTCACGAAACATCTTTGCTTGCGAATCGTCAAGAGCGGAAAGCGATTTCATTGTAAAAAATGATTTTTCGTTATCCCCGGGATAGAAGCCGTAGCCTCGCGCGTCCTGGTTTCCGGGTAAACCGCGCTTCATTTTTCCTCGCGATTCTCGCCATTTGCTTTGTGCGCGCCAACATTACAAGCAAGCAACCTCGATTGCGGGCTCACATTGTCGCAAGCGGCAATTGTGTCGAGTTTCCGACCGTCGACTTGATGTTGTTGCAGAGCGGCTCGAATAATGCCGCGATGAAATCGATTCTCGGAATTGTGATCGCTTTATGCGTTGGGGGCGCCTTCGCCTTCGCCTACTGGCTCTCGGCGCGGCCCGGCGCGAGCTGGCTTGACGGGCAATGGTTGTTCCTGGTCGCCCTGCCCTACAATTGGGCGTCGCTCCACGTGCTGGGCGACGCCAGCTTCTCGCCCGATGCGACCGCCTACGGTGGCGGCCGCCTTTGTTTTCGACGTTGTCGTGGCGTTCCTTGTCGGCGCGATCATCGAAGCTTTGGCGCGATGGCTCTGGCGGCTTACGTTTCGGCGGCGAAGCCGAGCATGAGTTCCAGATTCTGCACGGCGGCGCCGGAGGCGCCTTTGCCGAGATTGTCGAACTTCGCCATCAGCACGGCCTGCCGTCGTTTTTCGCTAGCGAACACATGAATCTGCATCTCATTCGTGCCATTGAGCGATTCGGGTTCGATGCGGGTTTGCGCTGAGGATTCCGTCTCTGAGCCGACGCTGATGAAGTTCGATCCCGCGTAGTGACGCGCGTAGACAGCGCGCAGGTCGGCGCCGGTCGGGCGTGCCGGCAGCAAGTCAAGATCCAGCGCGATGCTCACCAACATGCCCTGGCGATAATTGGCGACCGACGGCAGGAACACCGGGCGCCGCGAAAGACCGGAATATTCTGAAATCTCCGGAATGTGCTTATGCTCCAGCCCAAGCCCGTAGTGCTCAAAGGCGGGCGCGCGACCGCTTTCATAAGCCTCGATCATCGACTTGCCGCCGCCGGAATAGCCGCTGATCGAACCGATCGAAACGAAGGCGTTCTTGTCCAACAACCCGGCCTCGGTCAGCGGCCGCAGCAGCGCAATCGCTCCGGTCGCGTGGCAGCCGGGATTGCTGACCTTCCGCGCGGCGCGAATCTTTTCCGCCTGGCCCTCGCGTCATCTCCGGAAATCCGTAGACCCAGCCGGGCGCTACGCGATGCGCGCTGGAGGCGTCGATCACGCGCGGCCCCTTGTCGCCCATCTCCTCGACGAGCCGCGCAGCCTCCTTGGCGGCCTCGTCGGGGAGGCAAAGCAGAGTGAGGTCGACGGCCGACAGCAGTTCGCGTTTCGCCGCGGGATCCTTGCGCAGCGCCGCGGGCAGGCTCACGAGTTCGATATCGCTGCGACCGGCGAGTTTCTCGCGAATCTGCAGGCCCGTCGTGCCCGCCTCGCCGTCGATGAAAATCTTTGTCGACATCTGCGTCTCCGCTTCAAACAAAAAGGGCGGCCCGTTGGCCGCCCTTCCGTCGTCTCGTTGAGGCTGAAGATCAGCGCTTCGAGAATTGGAAGCTGCGGCGGGCCTTCTTGTGGCCGTACTTCTTGCGCTCCACCACGCGCGAGTCGCGGGTGAGGAACCCTTCCTTCTTCAGCGACGGACGCAAATCCGGCTCATAATAGGTGAGCGCCTTGGCAAGACCATGACGCACCGCGCCGGCCTGACCGGAAAGTCCGCCGCCGGCGACGGTGATGCTCAAGTCATACTGCGTCAAGCGATTGGCGATGACCAAAGGCTGATTGATGATCATGCGCAGCACGGGTCGGGCAAAATAGACGTCGAGCGCCTTGCCGTTGACGGTGGTCTGCCCTTTGCCGGGCCTGATCCAGACGCGCGCAATCGCGTTTTTGCGTTTGCCGGTGGCATAGGCGCGGCCGAGCGAGTCGAGCTTCTGCACATGAATCGGGGCGGCCTGGGTCTCGCTAGCGACGGAACTGCCCGCGAGATCGGCCAGCGAATTGAGGGTCTCGGCCATGTTCAGGCGCTCCGGCTGTTCTTGCGGTTAAGGCTGGCGATATCGAGCGGCGCAGGCGTCTGCGCGGCGTGCGGATGCTCCGGCCCCTTGTAGACGTGGAGGTTGCCCAGCTGCTTGCGGCCCAGCGGCCCGCGCGGCAGCATGCGCTCGACGGCCTTCATCACGATGCGCTCGGGATATTTGCCTTCGAGGATCGACTTGGCCGACCGCTCTTTGATGCCGCCGATATAACCGGTGTGGTGGTAGTAGACCTTCTTATCGCGCTTGCGACCGGTCAGCACGACCTTGTCCGCGTTGACGATGACGACCTTGTCGCCGTCGTCCATATGCGGCGTGAACGAGGGCTTGTGCTTGCCGCGCAGCCGCAGCGCCACCAGCGAGGCAAGCCGCCCAACGACGAGGCCTTCGGCGTCGACGACGACCCATTTCTTTTCGATCTCGGCCGTCTTGGTCGAGTGCGTATGTCCAAACATCGGGTAGTTCCAAAATGCGAAGCCCGCCGTGCGGCGGGCCGTTCCGCGGGCTCCATACAGAAGCGTCGGATAGGCGTCAACGGGGTGAGCCGGAAAATCAGGGGTTTTTAGCGTACGGTATCAGGATACCGCATCATCTCGGGGCGGGATCGAGTAGGTGCCGACGGCATGGGCGACCAGCTCCTCGGTTTCGGAGGCGAAGATCGAGACCTCGCCCACAGCGAGCCGCTTGCCGAGCTTGATCAGGCGAGCTTCGCCTATGAGATCAGCGGGTTCGGGCCTGCGCAGGAAGTTTATATTGAGGTTGGTCGTCACCGCTTGTCCAACCAGCCCGATATTGGCGAGGATCGCGACATAGAGCGACACGTCGGCCAATCCGAACATGCTGGGGCCGGAGATCGTGCCGCCTGGGCGCAGGTGCATTTCGTTGACGACGAGCCGCATCCGCGCACGCATCGGGCCAATGTCTTCGATGAGGAACGTGCGGCCGATCTGCGGGAATTCGCGCGAGAGGAAATCGCGGACGTCAGCGGCTGTGAGTACGGGGAGCGACATGAGGCTGCGAGATAGCGGTGCGCTCTAAAAGCGGCAAGAACCGAAAGTTTTGTCAAGCTAGGACGCGTCCTGGGACCGTGCGCGTCCCGCGCGCTCTTTCGGCAAGACGCGCGGCGTGCTTCGCGCGCTCCTCTGACACTGTGCGTCTCGCGGGATGAGCGCGCGGGACGCGCGCGGTCCCAGGCGCGCGCTCCCACGCGCCGATAGCCCGAGTTGGCCTCTTCGCGCATAAGCACTATCTAGCTGGTCACAGCCCTAGGAGCCGACGCCCTCATGTCCGCCGAGACCCCTGCCCTGCGCCGCGACGACGCGAACGGCGTTGCGACGCTAACCCTGGCTGCCCCCGCCAACCGCAACGCGCTGAGCCTGCTGCTCATCGACCAGCTCATCGTAGCGCTCGCCGAGATCGAGAAGGATCGCGAGATCGGCGCGGTCGTGATCGAGGGCGAGGGGCCGGCGTTTTCCTCCGGCCATGATCTCAAGGAAATCCAGGCGCATCGCAACGACGAGGACCGCGGCGCCGCCTACTACGAAAAGCTCATGCGGCGCTGTGCGGAGCTGATGCGCGGCCTCGCCGAGGGGCCGAAGCCGGTCATCGCGGCCATCGAGGGCGTCGCGACGGCGGCCGGGTGCCAACTCGTCGCGGCTTGCGATCTTGCCATCGCCGGTGAAAACGCCCGCTTCGCCCTGCCTGGCGTCAACAACGGCTTCTTCTGCTCGACGCCGCTGGTCGCCGTAGGCCGGGCTGTCTCGCGCAAGGCGGCGATGGAGCTGGCGCTGACCGGCGAGTTGATCGACGCGCACCGCGCGGAGCGCATCGGGCTGGTCAATCGCGTCGTCGCGCAAGGCCAAGCGCTCGTTGAAGCAAAGGCGCTGGCCGAAAAGATCGCTACCCGCTCGCGCCCGGTCATCGCGCTCGGAAAGCGCGTGTTTCAGCGACAAATCGAAACGACGCTAGGCGACGCCTACCGTATTGCCTCGGAGGCGATGATCGAGAACCTCGCGCTCGCTGACGCCGACGAGGGGATCTCTGCATTTCTGGAGAAACGCGCCCCGAAATGGAGCGAGCCGTGACCGCGGAAAAATACGCCGACGCCGATATTCGTCGTATTCTCACTAGCGTGAAATCGATCGCGCTGGTCGGCGCCTCGGCCAATTCCGCCAGACCCTCGTTTCTCGTTCTCAAATATCTGATCGCGCGCGGCTACCGCATGCTGCCGATCAATCCCAGCCTCGCGGGCCAGACGCTGCTTGGGACGTCGGCCTACGGCTCGCTCGCCGACGCGCCGGGGCCGATCGACATGGTCGAGATCTTTCGCGCCTCCGAATTTGCGGGCGGCATTGTCGACGAAGCATTGAAGCTTGATCCCCTGCCCCGCGTGATCTGGATGCAGCTCGGGGTCTCCGACGCCGCGGCGGCCGAGCGGGCGCGCGCGGCGGGCGTCGAGGTGGTGATGAACCGCTGCCCGAAGATCGAATGGGGCCGGCTGTCCGGCGAGATCGGTTGGCACGGCGTCAATTCGCGGATCATCTCCTCGCGGAAACCGCTCGCCGGCAAGGGTTTCCAGCGCCTCGACATCGGCCCGGCAACAGCTCGTGAGCCGAGCCGCCCTGTTTAGAGGGTCTCCGAATGTCCAGGCAAAACATCACCTCGGGATCGCCCTTCGAAAAGGAAATCGGTTTCAGCCGCGCCGTCCGGATGGGGCCGCTGATCGTGGTGGCCGGAACGGCGCCGATCGATGCGTCAGGCGCCGCCGCGTGCCCCGGCGACGTCTATGGTCAGACCCGACGCTGCCTCGACATCGTTGCCGCGGCGATCGCGGAGGCCGGAGGGGCGATAGAGAACACGATTCGCACGCGGATCATGCTGATCGACATCTCCCATTGGCGAGAGGCCGCTCGCGCGCATGGCGAGGTGTTCCGCGATATTCGCCCGGCCTGCACATTCGTCCAGGTTTCGCGTTTCATCGATCCGGATTGGCTGGTTGAAATCGAAGCCGATTGTGCGGTCACCTAGGCGCTGCAGACGCTTTACTTATCCGATATTGGGGAACAGTTTGACTTTTGATCGCTTTTCGTTCATGAGCCGCGTGTGAAGGCCGATCGGCGCAATCACGAATGGCTTGAACATTCGTCGACGCCGACGAAACCGAGCCTGCGTCCGACCCGCGACGCGAAGCGCAAAAGATGCGCAAAATCATTCCCTTAATGTGAGTACTCATGAAATTTGACGAACTCGGCCTGAGCCAGAAAGTGCTCGATGCCGTTCATGCGTCCGGCTACGAAACGCCGACGCCCATTCAGGCGGAAGCTATTCCGCACGCTTTGCAGGGCCGCGACGTTCTCGGCATCGCCCAGACCGGGACCGGCAAGACCGCCGCCTTCACCCTACCCATGCTTTCCCGCCTCGAACAGGGCCGCGCCCGGGCCCGCATGCCGCGCACGCTGATTTTGGAGCCGACGCGCGAACTCGCGGCCCAAGTCGAAGAGGCCTTCGGCAAATACGGCATCAACCACAAGCTCAATCTAGCTCTGTTGATCGGCGGCGTGTCGTTCGGCGACCAGGAGGCGAAGATCACCCGTGGCGCCGACGTGCTGATCGCGACGCCCGGCCGACTGCTCGATTTCGCCGACCGCGGCAAGATCCTGCTCACCGGCATCGAAATCCTCGTCATCGACGAGGCCGACCGCATGCTCGACATGGGCTTCATTCCCGACATCGAGCGCATCTGCAAGCTGGTGCCGTTCACGCGACAGACGCTGTTCTTCTCGGCGACCATGCCGCCGGAGATCACCCGGCTCACCGAGCAGTTCCTGCAAAACCCCGTTCGCGTCGAAGTGTCGCGTCCCGCCTCCACGGCGGTCAATATCACCCAGACCCTGGTGAAGACCGGCGTCACCCCTGAAGAGAAGCGCGCAACCCTGCGCCGGATCATCCGCGGCGCGGAGAATTTCAAGAACGCGATCATTTTCTGCAATCGCAAGCGCGACGTGCAGGTCGTCTATCGCAGCCTGGAGAAACACGGTTTCTCTGTCGGCGCTTTGCACGGCGACCTCGATCAGCGCGCGCGCATGGCCGCGCTCGAAGCCTTCCGCAACGATCAGGTGCAATTGCTGGTCTGCTCGGATGTCGCCGCGCGCGGGCTCGACATTCCCGACGTCAGCCACATCATCAACTATGATGCGCCGCACCACGCCGAGGATTACGTGCATCGCATCGGCCGCACTGGCCGCGCCGGCAAGAGCGGCGTGGCGCTGACCATCGCCACTCGGCTGGACTCGAAGGCGATCGCCGAGATCGAGAAACTCATCGCACGCAAGATCGATTGGGCGGCGTCCGCTGCCGACGTCGAGGAGGCGCCTGAGGCTGAGGCGCCTCGCCACGAAGAGCGCGGCCATCGTCGTGAGGGACGCCAACGTCATGAGCGCAGTTCGGCGCCACGCAGCCGGCGTCCGGACGAACGCGCTCCGGCCGCGGCTGAACCGCATCGTCGCCCCGACAATCGTCCCGCAGCGCCAGTCGCCGCCGAACCCCGCCGTCGCTCGCGCGAGGATTATGATGCTCCCGTCGTCGGCCTTGGCGATCACGTGCCGAGCTTCCTGCTGCGGCCTACTCGCCCGCCGCGCCCGGTTGCCGCGAACGCCGAGGACTAGTAAGCGGCTTCCGTCGGCTCGGCGCCGTCGTTCACGGAGCGCTGCTTGTTCACGGGCATTATCACCGACGTTGGTCAGGTCGTCGCCATGGAGCGCGTTGGCGATCTGGCGCGGCTGGTTGTCGACTGCGCTTATGACGCGCAATCCGTCGCGATCGGCGCATCGGTGGCCAACTCTGGGGCGTGCTTGACGGTGGTCGAGCGATCCGCCCGCAATATGGGTGCACGGCTCTCGTTTGACGTCGGCGCGGAGACGCTCGCTGTCACGACGCTTGGGGGTTTCGCGCCGGGCAGCCGCGTCAACTTGGAGCGGCCGCTGAAGATCGGCGACGAACTTGGCGGCCATCTCGTTAGCGGCCACGTCGACGGCTTGGCGGAAATCCTATCCCGCGACGATTTCGAGGGCATGGCGCGATTCCGGTTTCGGGCGCCGGCGTCGTTGTCGCGCTTCATCACGACCAAGGGATCCGTGGCGCTCGACGGGACCTCGCTGACGGTCAATGCGGTCGAGGGCGACGACCTCGAGGTGCTGCTCATTCCTCACACGCTCGCCGTGACCACCTGGGGCGAGCGGCGCGTCGGCGACAAGGTCAATCTTGAAGTCGACCAGATGGCGCGTTACGCGGCCCGGCTCGTCGGGCGGGATTAAGCGTCGCAAAGTGCTCCCGAGCGCCTCTAAGTAACCGGAGCAAATTTCCGGGCTCCGGCGCTTGTAGACGCGGTCGCCGACCGCGTTCGTGGGTTTAGGCGACTAACTAACTAATTCTGCAAACGTTTTCCAAGCCGATCCACCGCGGTCATCGACCCATAGGCGCTAACTTATCGATTGCCGATTTATGTCAAAGACTTGATGTCATCCCCGCGAAAGCGGGGATCCAGGGCGGCCGCACGTCGTGTGGCCAACACGTTGAAGCGCACGTCGTGTGGCCCCTGGATCCCCGCTTTCGCGGGGATGACATGCTGGCGAGTTATTCAATATTATCGGAAATTCCCCTAGGTTAGCGCCTATGGGTCATCGACCGCGGCTACATCCGGCGCCGCTCCCTTGCGCCGCGAGGCTACAGCGTCACGTAACTGCCGCCAGAGTGAACCCCGCCGCAAACGCGCCGAGGTTCCTGCCGCCCACGATCGCCGTATCGTTCATCTCCCAGGTGGCATAAGCGCCCGTCGAACTGTTGTGGAACAGGATCGAGTTCTCCCGATAGCCGTTGAGATCGCCGATGCCGGCAAAGCTCCAGTTGGCGCCCGGATTCCCGAGGTTCCCGCCGCCGACAAGCGTGTCGCCGCTGACGTCGAAGGTCGCATATTCGCCGCTTCCATTTTCGAACAACAGGTCCGCCTTCCCGTCGCCGTTGAAATCGCCAGTTCCTAGAAAACTCCAACCCGCGCCGGGCGAACCCAAAGCGCCGCCGCCAATCACCGTATTGTCGCCAATCAGCTCCACGTAATACTGGCCGCTCGTGTTGGCGAACAGGAGATCGGAGGTGCCATCGCCAGTGAAGTCGGCGGAGGTCAGCAGGGTGTATCCGTTGAGACCGGGGATCGTGTCGTCCGAGAGAAGGCTGGCGCCGTCGAAATTCCAAATCACGTCGTCGCCGAGCGCGTTGACGAACAACATATCTGTGCGCCCGTCGCCGTTGAAATCGCCGAGCCCTTTGAATTGCAAGCCCGAGGACGCCGGGCCGATGGTGTCGGTGGCAATGACCGTAGAGCCGTTGGTGCGCCAGAATTCGTAGCTTCCACTGGTGGTTTGAAACAGGATGTCCGGTTGACCGTCACCAAAGAAATCGCCAACACCGAGGAACGTCGCCCCCGACGGCAGTGTCCCGAACGTCGGTCCGCTGCTCTCGACGCCTCCCGTCAACCGCCAGCTTTCAATCACGCCGCTCGTATTCACAAACAAGGCGAGCGGAGGCAGCGCCGGCGGAAGTGTGTTGGTGTCCGCCAGCACACTCCATTGAACGCCGGTCGCCCCGAAATCGGCGCCTCCGACAATGGCGGTATCGTCGAGAGTCCAGGTCCAGTATGCGCCGCTGACCACGTTTTGAAACAGCACCCCGTCGTGGCCGTCGCCGTTGTAGTCGCCAATTCCCTTGACGACGAAGTCCGGTGAGGCGGCGCCAACGAAGCCACCGCCGAGATGAGCATCGTTTTTGATGTCCCACGTCGCATAGTCGTCGTCGCTTGAGTTGTAGAACAATAGATCGCTGGTTCCGCTGCCGGTGAAGTCGCCGATCCCCTTCAAGGCCCAAGCGGCGCCGGGCGTCCCCGAGAGTCGCGCCGCTGACGATGGAGGTTCCCTCCATGATCCACGTCGCGTAAGCCCCAGCACTGTTCTCAAACAACAGATCGGTGACGCCGTCGCCGTTGAAGTCCCCGGTTCCGACGAAGGTCCAATCATCGCCGGGATTGCCGATGTTGCCGCCGCCGATGATCTTGTCGTCGGCAATCTCCCAACTCGCGATCTCGCCGCTCCCATCGCGAAACAGCAGGTCGGTTTTGCCGTCGCCGTTGAAGTCGCCGGTTCCGATGACCCGCCAGTCGCCGCCCGGAGAGCCAAGATAGTAGGTCCCGAGAATCGTGGTTCCGAACAGGCTCCACAGCGCGATCTCCCCGGTTTGCGCGTTGGAGAAGAAGATGCTGGCGTAGCCTTCGCCGACGGTGTCGCCGACGCCGACGACGCTCTCCGCCGCGCCGGGCGCGCCGAGACTGCCGCCACCGACGAGCGAGGTTCGATTGATCTCCCAAGTCGCCAGCGCCTCGTCGCCGTTGATGAACAGCGCGTCGGAGCTGCCGTCGCCATTGAAATCCTCGGGCGCATCGGTCGGCAGACTGGCCGCGCCGGAGGTCAGCGGCGGCGCGGAGGTCGAGATTTCCCGGCTGTCCGCGGGAGCCCCATCGACGGACCATTCCGCATACTTGCCGTTGGAATCGTAACCGGCAACGATCAGATCGGCCCCTGAAATGCCTACGATGTAAGGCGCGACGCCCGACTTGCCGCGCGACAGCGAAAGCGCCTCGGTCGTGCCAGCGAGCGTTCCATTGGTGACCCAGACGCCATAGCGATCGCTGAAGTCCATACCGATGAAGGCGAGTTCGTCGCCAAAGGCGGTCAAGTCGAACGGCACCAGCGCGAAGGCGCCTTGAAGCCCCGAAACCAGTTCATCGGCGCCGGTGGCGGCGCCGTTGGTTGCCCAAATGCCGCTTCTTCCGCTGGAAATCGGTGGCCTCGAAATACGCCTTGCGGGCAATCACGGTGGGCGCCAACGCCGACAGGCTGTAGACGCCCTGCTCCCCCGTCTCGATCTCCTCGGTTCCCGCCGCTGTGCCATCTGTGGCCCACAATCCGATGTCGCCATTGGCGTCGGGCGCGTCGAACAGCGCGATCGCTCCAAGCGCTGTGAAGTTAGGCGAGACGGCGCTCTCGCCCGGCAAGCCGGAAATGATCTCGTGCGTACCGGCGCCCGTTCCGTCGCTCCAATAGAGGCTAGATGCGCCCGTTCCGTCCTGTCCCTCGAACACGACGTCGTCGCCGACCGCCGTTATGTCGATGGGGTTCAGGGGGTAGGCCCGATTGGCAATTCCGTAAATTTCGGCCGTTCCGCCGCTCGTTCCATTAGTTACAAACAGGCCGCGCTGGCCGTTCGAATCGTCCGCGGCGAAGAAGGCGAGATTGCCCGCCACAGTGAAACCAGAAGGGCTCAGCGCATGCAGGTTCTGCATCCCGCCGAGCAATTCCTGGGTGGCGCCGGTGGCGCCGTTGACGACGTAGACCCCTTGCTGGCCCGTGCTGTCGGTCGCCTCGAACAGGGCAAGCGAACCAAGTTTGACGATGGCGAAATCGTCGTCGAAATCGCGCGACGATGCGTGGGCGTCGATGAGAAAGGTTCCCGCCGCGGCGCCGTTCGTGAGCCAAAGCTGGGCGCTTCCCGCGATGTCGGAATCGGCGAACAGCGCGAAATCACCGAGGGAGGTAATGCGGTTACGCGGCTTGTTGAACTCGAAGAGGATCGACGTGCCGCTTTCCGTTCCCTCGGTCGACCACAGCGCCTCGTCGCCGTCGATGTCCCGCGCCGTAAAGAGGGTCTCGTCATCGACGCCTGTCAGCGACTGCGGGCTCAACAGCGTCAAACCCTGCGTGCTGCTGACGATTTCGAGGGTGCTGGCGTCCGTGCCTTGCGTCACCCAGATCCCAATGTGGCCGGTGGGATCGGCGGCGGCGAAGACGAGATCGTCGCCGAGGGAAGTGAGGCCTTTGGGCTGTTGCTGCCCGAAGTTTTGCGTCGGCGTCAATATATCGTCCGTGCCCGCAGCCGTGCCATCCGTAACGTCAAGCACATATTGGCCGGACGCATTCAAGGCGGCGTAATAAAGTCTCGGCACGCAAGAGCTCCCGTCAGAAACCAGGAAGCAACAGACGGAATTCGCGACAACGTCGTACCTGGCATCTCGACGCTATGCGTGCGAGGGGTCGCATCGTGCGCTCAGTGGGTGGCTCTAAGCCGATGCGCACTCGCAACTCCCGCGAATGCTAACTAATCGTTAACGACCGTGCTTGTCACGTCGCAAATGGTTCATTTACAATTTTTATGATTTGCATTTGCCGGGATAGTTAATCGGCTGCCCCGTTTCGGGACATGCATGGCGCTTGCGGCTGTGCTCGGTGACCGCAGGCCGCGAAGGCAACCTGCGCTAAGCCTTCACAACCCTGATGGGGGCGCCATCCAAGAACGCGAGAGCATTCTCGATGCTGCGTGGGTAGAAGTCGCGCCAGGTCTCAGCAACGCCGTATCCGAGGTGAGGCGTAAGCACGGTGTTTCTCGCCGTGCGGAGGGGATGATCTTGAGGCAGCGGCTCTTTGTCGTAAACGTCCAGCGCCGCGAATAGGCGGCCGGCTTTGACCGCAGAAATGAGCGCGGCTTCGTCAACCAGCGGGCCTCTGGAGGTATTGACGAGAATAGCGCCCTTTTTCATGCGGCCAATGTCTTCGGCCCCAATGATGCCGCGACTTCGGGGCGACAGAACCATATGCACGGAGATCGCATCGGACTCGGCCATCAGTTCCGACTTCCCGACTAAAAGCGCGCCGGCGGCTTGCGCTTTGACTTCGGTGAGGTTCGGACTCCAGGCAATCACTTTCATTTCGAGCGCGGTGGCGTAATGCGCCATTCGGGCGCCTAGCCGACCGAGCCCAACAATTCCCAACGTTTTGCCGGCAAGGCCGATGCCGACGGGAACGCCGCGCTGAAAGCCGCCAGTCCGCATATTCGCGTCGGCGGCCGCAATTCCCCGAGCCGCGGCTATCAGCAGCCCAAGCGCCAATTCCGTGGTCGCGAAGGGAGCGCCGGGTCCGCCGCCCGCCGTATGGCAGACGACGATGTCTTGGCGCGCGCAGGTCGCAAGGTCCAGGGTGGCGACAGCGGCGCCGGTTATGCCGATCATGCGAAGTTTCGGTAGACGGCGCAGCAGCGTCTCGGGAAACGCCGTGCGCTCCCGCATCGTCAGCAAAATGTCGAAATCGGCCAGAGCGGCGGCGGCCGCGTCTTCTGTATCGAAAGCGTCTGCGAAGAAGGTCAGATCGGCGCGGGAGGCCAGCCCGGACCAGTCGGCACTGCTGCGGGCGACATCTTGCCAGTCATCGAGGATCGCGATTTTGGTCATGATATGCGGCCGACGTTTCAAATGGAGAGAAGGAGCGCACCCGATCTACTGGTCGGCGGACGCATTGTGAGCCGTGCAAAAGAAACGAAAAATATTGGAATCGTCTTCGTCTTCTCTGAATTTAAAGCCGTTCGGGCATTTGTCGACTGTTGTCTTTGTTTCATATTGATCTGTGCCGTCGTCGAGATGCGATAGCTGCGCCACGCCTTCCAAGCCGCAAACCGGGCATCTCAGGTTTTTGGACCAACTCTCGCGCTCGGGCATAGATAGCAGCTCCGGAGGTTCCCGTTACGGACGCCTCCCGGTGCGCTTCTCCCTGATGCAAAAATCTTCCAGGCGCGGCGCTGTCGAATAGCCTGGCGACTCCGGCAGGGCTCGAACCTGCGACCTGCCGCTTAGAAGGCGGCCGCTCTATCCAGCTGAGCTACGGAGCCGGACGCCTCAGTGCGACCAAGGCGCGAGCCGGTTGTAACGGAAATTGTCGGAGTAGGAAATGACCTTGCGAGTGGTCGCCTTCGGCATCTCGACGCGATAGGGGATGCCGTTTCGCGTCGCGTAGTCGACCGCCTGTTCTTTCGAGTCGAACCTTAGCGTCAATTGGCTCTTCATGTCGGACGAACTGGTCCAACCCATCAGCGGATCGATTTCGCGCGGCCGCTCGGGCTCATATTCCAAGACCCAACCGTCCTTGGCTTGGCCCGACTGCATCGCCGAACGTGCGGGTTGATAAATTCGCGCCGTCATGCCGTCCTTCGCGTCAATTGGTCGGGGCAGCAGGATTCGAACCTGCGACCTGAAGTTCCCAAAACTTCCGCGCTACCGGGCTGCGCTATACCCCGCCCTACTCGCGACCAGCGGGTAACATAGGGCGCTCGCCCGAACAAGGCGTTTACGAGAGCAGTTGCGCCCGCACGTCATCCAACCGCGCCGTCGCAGCGCCGATTTCGAGCTTTTGCTGGGCTTGGGCGCGTCCGCGGGCCTGCACGTCCTCTGCGGAGAACGTCGTCCAGCGCCAACCGGCGAAGCGCCGCGGCGAAAGCCGCCGTGTCGCCGGGATCAACAAACAGCGCCGCCTCCCCGGCGATCTCGGGCAAGCCGCCGCGCCGACTTGCGACCAGCGCGCAACCCTCAGCGAGCGCCTCGATCGCCGCCCGGGGACAGGGATCGTCCCACATAGAGGGCACAGCCGCGATCTCAGCCCCTGCAAGCAGCGCGATCGCCTCCTCATGAGGGATGTGGCCAAGGCGGTCGATACCGGCGCCGTTCACTCCCGCCAGCAGCCCGTGAGGGTCGTCGCCGGCGATCGCCAGCCGCCATCCCGGCAAGTTCGCGGCCTCGAATGCGCGTGCGAGTTCGACGACGCCTTTGATGGGGAGGACGCGGCCGGTGAACGCTATCACCTTCGCCTTCGCGGAAGTTGTCCGGGGGATCGCGACGCCATTGAGGATCGTCAGCGTCTTACCGGTGACATCCTCGACGCCCTCGAGAAATCGGCCTCGGATGAAATCGCTGACACAATAGATCGCGTCGCAGCTATCAAGCAGACGCATTCGTTCGCGGGGAGATCTCGATTCGTCCATGGTTTGCGGATCGTTGTGCAAGTGCAACGTCAGCTTGGCGTCGGGAAGCCCGCGCCGGATCGACCCAATGAGATAGGGGCGATTCTGAACCTCCAGCATCGCGTAGCCGGCGCCCGCGGCGACGACTGCCCCCGCATAGGCGTCCCGGTCGCGCCGCCACCAGCGGCGCCAGCCCGTTAGCTGGCGATAGCGCACATCGGGATAATCGCAGGGCCCGGCGCCGAGAATCTCGATGCCGTCGGAGAAGCGGGAATAGCGCTGAAAATCGCGTACGCAGAGCGCGACGGCGCCGGATTTTCTCAAGCCGAATGTCTCGCGCGGCGGCAAAACGACGCCGATGCGGCCCGGCTTCACCACAGGTCTGTCGGCCAAGCGTAACCCGGAGAAAAAGCCTTGCGGAAAAGCGCCTCCTCGATGAAGCGCGCAACCATCCGTTCATTGAACGCCCGGTGCGCCTTGGCGTGGCCGGCTTCCGCTATGCGGCGCCGGCGCGCGTCGTCGCGCTTCAACGCGAGCGCCGCGTCGCGCATCGCTTCAGTCGACTCGACGAAGATCATTTCCTTATCATCATCAAACAATTCCATGAGATTGTTGACACGATAGGACAGCGTCAGAAGGCCACACCCGACGAGCTGCCCGATGCGATCGGAGCTGTAAAGATAGAGCTCCTCCGCTGGCGCCTGCGCGAGTGCGGTTTCCGCACGGTCGGAATTGATGTTGAGGCCCATTCTGGCTTGGCCCAGCCGCCGGAAATAGTCCGCGCCATAAACGCCCGGCGCGCCGTCGAAGCCGTGAAATGCGCAGACCAATCCGGAGGTCGCGGCCAATAGCCTAGGCGTTGCCCGGCGCGCATCGTCGAGGCGATCGCCGCCGGCGTTGGCGGCGAAGAAGACGTCGATATCAAGGTCGCTGCGCTGGTGGTTGGCGGAGACTTCTCGATCGATGGATCGACGGGATTTGGGATGAAGGCGGAAACGTTGCTCGGCGTCGAGAATCGTTTCAGCGCCGGCCCCGCGGTCGTCACGAAGCTGGCGTCGACCACCCGCGCTCGATCGCTCAAAAACTCGACGTTGATCTTACGAAACAGCGGGTCGACGCAAACCTGCGCCACCCTCGGCCGGCTCGGAGCGCGTTTGGCGTCATCCAGGGTTTCGGTGGCGATAAGGCTGGCGTGAGAGAGGACGATGGCCTGGGGCTCGAAATTGCGCACGGCGTCGAGGAACTTGGCGTTGGCGACGCCGCGACCCGCCCGTGAGGATCGCAGGATCGTACCCGCCCGCGCTACATCGCGATCGCTGAAGAACCAAACATTGTGGCCATTGCGCGTAAAGCCGTTCGCGAGCTTGCGTTCGACGCTGTAGAAGCGCCGCCCTGGCTCGCGCTCGGCGGCGTTGCCGACGATCAAAACTCGCATCTAGGCGACTTGCAGCCCTTTCGCTCCGCCTATGGCCGCCTCGCCTCGATTTGGCAATGCGGTTAGGGCAATCCGCCTCCACCGGCCGCGCCATAGACGTGACCCGTGGTGTAGCTTGCGTCCTCCGCGGCAAGTTGCACGTAGATCGAGGCAAGCTCAACCGGCTGGCCGGGGCGCTTCAACGGAGTCATTCCGCCAAATTTTTCGAGCTTCGCCATGCTGGCGCCTCCAGACACTTGCAAGGCCGTCCAAATCGGACCGGGCGCGACGCCGTTGACGCGGATGCCTCGCGGGGCAAGCTGCTTCGACAAGGAGCGAACGTAGTTCGTCGTTGCGGCCTTGGTCATGGCGTAATGATAGAGATCGGGCGTGGGGTCGGTCGCTTGCTCCGATGTCGTCCCGATAATGGTGGACCCCGGCGGCATGTGCGGAATAGCCGCGCGGATGATCCAGAACGGCGCGTAAATGTTGGTCTTGATCGTGGCATCGAATTCTTCCGACGACAGATCGAGGATGGAATCGAACGCTTGCTGACGCCCGGCGTTGCTGACGAGGATGTCGAGGCCGCCGAGCGCTTCGACAGCGTCGGCGACGAGGGTCTTGCAGAACGCTTCGTCGCGGAGATCGCCCGGCAGCGCCACTGCCTTTCGCCCGGCCTTGCGGATCAGGTCAACGACCTCTTGGGCGTCGGGCTCTTCTGTCGGGAAGTAGTTGATGGCGACGTCGGCGCCCTCGCGCGCAAACGCGATCGCGGCGGCGCGTCCCATCCCGGAGTCGCCGCCGGTGATCAGCGCACGCCGGCCGGCGAGGCGGCCCGAGCCCTTGTAGCTTTCCTCGCCGTGGTCCGGGCGTGGGGTCATCTTGGAGGCGAGACCCGGCCATTCCTGCTTCTGTTTTTCGAACGGCGGTTGCGGATATTTTGTTTTCGGATCTTGCAACGATGTAGCCTCCTGAGACGCGGTTTGGGCTTGCGCAGATGCCGGAGCGGCGGCCAAAGCCGCGGCGCCGCCTACGAGGGCGCGGCGAGTAAAGTCGTTCATCCCACGGGTTTCCTGTTGAGGTGGAACCAACGTCAGGGAAATTGAAAACGTTCCGCGGGCGGTTCGGCGTCGTCTCGCCTTCCGCCGGGTCCTGTTCTATAGACGCGCCTTCCAAGCCGCCCCGCGGCAGCGCGTGTTATTGAGGATGTTATGTCGGCCAATCGTTGGAGCCCGGAAAGTTGGCGAGGCAAGTCGGTCGCGCAGGCGCCGGCTTACGCTGACGCCGCCGCGCTCGGCGAAGTCGAGCGCCAGCTCGCCGGCTATCCGCCGCTGGTGTTTGCCGGGGAAGCCCGCAAGTTGAAGCGCGCGCTCGGCCAGGCGCAGGAAGGCAAGGCTTTCCTGCTGCAGGGCGGCGATTGCGCGGAAAGTTTCGGCGAGCACAGCGCGGACAATATCCGCGACTTCTTCCGCGTGTTCCTGCAGATGGCCGTGGTGATGACCTTCGCGGCGGCCTCGCCGATCGTGAAGGTCGGGCGTGTGGCCGGGCAATTCGCCAAGCCCCGCTCCTCCGACCTGGAGACCATCGACGGCGTCAGCCTACCCGCCTATCGCGGCGATATCGTCAACGACATCGCTTTCACGCCGGAATCGCGCCGTCCCGATCCGCGCCGCCAGTTGGAAGCTTATCGCCAGTCGGCGGCGACGCTCAATCTGTTACGCGCTTTCGCGACGGGCGGTTACGCCAATCTGGAAAACGTGCACCGCTGGATGCTGGGCTTCGTCAAGGATAGTCCGCAGTCGGAGCGCTATCAGGCGCTCGCCGACCGGATAACCCAGACGCTCGGTTTCATGCGCGCCATTGGGTTGGACCCGGAAGCGCATCCCGAGTTGCGGCAGACCGATTTCTACACTTCGCACGAAGCATTGCTGCTTGGTTTTGAGCAGGCGATGACGCGCCTCGAATTCGACCTCGGGCGAATATTACGCGACCTCAGGACATATGGTTTGGATCGGCGATCGCACCCGTCAACTCGACGGCGCGCACGTCGAATACGCGCGCGGCGTCCGCAATCCGATTGGGCTGAAATGCGGGCCTTCGTTGCAGCCGGACGAACTGCTGAAACTAGCCGATGCGCTGGATCCGGCGCGTGAGCCCGGGCGGTTGACGCTGATCACAAGGTTCGGGTTCGACAAGGTTGAGGCGCATCTGCCGGGGCTCGTTCGCGCGATCCGCCGTGAAGGGCGTCCTGTGCTTTGGGTCTGCGATCCCATGCACGGCAATACGATCAAGACCTCTACCGGCTACAAGACGCGGCCGACGGAGAGGATCGCTGCTGAGATCAAACACTTCTTCGCGGTGCATCGCGCGGAAAAGACCTACGCGGGCGGCGTGCATCTGGAGATGACCGGGAAGAACGTCACCGAATGCACGGGCGGGGCGCGCGTGATCAGCGAAGAGGACTTGCACGACCGCTATCACACCTACTGCGATCCGCGGCTCAACGCTGAGCAGGCGATCGAAATCGCGTTCCTGGTGGCGGACCTGCTCAACGATGAGCGGGCGTTGCAACCCGCACGTCCCGTGGAGGCGGCCGAGTGACTTTGTGGCCTTTGTGCCTCCTTTGTGCCTTGGTGGTGAAAGGATTTAACACCAAGTCACAAAGGAGGCACAAAGGACACGAGGGATGAAGCTCAGCGACGAGGAGATCGAGCGGTATTCCCGGCAGATCATCCTGCGCGGTGTTGGCGGACCGGGTCAGCAGAAGCTGAAGGCGGCGCGTGCGCTCGTTGTCGGCGCGGGCGGGCTGGGCTCCCCCGCCCTGCAGTATCTGGCGGGCGCAGGCGTGGGGACCCTGAGCATCGTCGACGATGATAGCGTCGCGCTCTCAAACCTGCATCGCCAGACGTTGCACGGAACCTCCGATATCGACCGGCCTAAAGTCGACAGCGCGGACAACGCGATCGCCCGGCTCAACCCAAACGTCAGCGTCATAAAGATTGCAACGCGGATCAACGAGGACAACGTGCGCGGTATCGTGCGCGGCCACGACGTCGTGCTCGACGGCTCCGATAATTTCGAGACGCGCTACGCCGTTTCCGATGCTTGTTTCTATGAGGCGGTTCCGCTTGTTACCGCCGCGCTCGGCCAGTTCGACGCGACGCTGACGACCTTGAAGCCGCACCTGCGCGGCGCCGACGGACGGCCCCATCCGACCTATCGCTGCCTGTTCCCCGAAGCGCCGCCGCCAGGCTCGATTCCGACCTGCGCGGAGGCCGGTGTGCTCGGCGCACTTGCCGGCATGATTGGCTCGATGATGGCGCTGGAGGCGATCCGCGAGATCGTCGGCGGCTTCGAAGAGGGGGACGAGGGGCTGGTTGGCAAGCTGTTGATGATTGATGCGCGGGCGATGCGGTTCGAGACGCTGCGCTATGGTTGGGACGAAGAGAACTCACTGAATGGAACGAAGGCGAGCCCTGCCTTCAGCGCATAATTTCCACTAGCAGCACCCACGCATTCATCACGGAAACAGCCAGCGAAATTACGACGCCTGCAGCGATCCAGGATACGCCGGCGAGCGCATGCAGCAACAACAAAGCCCCGCCGACGCCAATCGGCGCCGACGAAGCAAGCCGCGTGACGGCGCTGATGAACTGCATTTCCATCGGGACTACGCCCGAGATGGACCGTGAGACCCATTGATTGCGCGCTCCGAATGCGAGCGACACAACAGCCAAAGCGAGCGCGATGGCGCCGAGCGCCGTCTGCGATATCCCCGGGAATAGCGCGACTTCGCAGATCGTAAAGACCGCGCTGAGGATCCACAAGGACTCGCCCGCGCGAGCGGGCAAATGCTCGAAAGCAAGGATGCGCGTGAGGTTGATCGAGATCGCGACGGTTATGAGGCCGACCAGCGTCGCCGATGCGCCAACATTCGCGGAGAAAAAGCCCGACCAATCCGAAATCGGCATCCCATCGACCCTGCAACCGCGCCAGCGCACTGCGCTGTTTGGACACGATCACTTAACCCTATCTCTCAACCCAGCGCCAACCATGGCGGGTGATTCGTGTTTAATGCTTAACCGAAACGCGTATCCTGCGATTCACCATGTCGGCGCTGAAGCGGCGCCGCACAGGGAATCGTCAGGAGCGTTTCATGCGGCGCGTTCTCAGCCTTACGGCCCTCGGGCTGACCTATCTCACTTGCCAGCAACCGGCGATGGCGGACGATAGTCCGCGCGTCATCTCAGGGATTCATCCGGCGGCGGAAGCGGCCGCGGCCCCTTCCCGCGGCGGCCTCGGCGGCGGCCTGTTCGAATTTCTGCTGACGGGCAAGACCGACTCCGCAGCTCGCCGCTACGTGCGCCCTGCCCCGCATCCCCAAGCGAGCTTGCAGGCCTATGCGCCCACGAGCGCCAACTCGGCTGTTGGCCTCTACGCGTCCCCTCGGCCAGAATATGCGGCGCTCGCGCCCGCCTCGGAAACACGCCTTGCCGCCGAACCGCCGGCCGAGTTCCGCCGCCAGGAGGTCGACTACGCCACGCATGAGCGGCCGGGCACGCTCGTCATCGATACGCCGAACAAGTTCCTCTATTTGGTTGAATCCGGCGGCAAGGCGATGCGCTACGGCGTCGGCGTCGGCCGCCCCGGCTTCGAATGGGCAGGCGTAAAATCGGTGTCGCGGAAAGCGGAATGGCCGGATTGGACGCCGCCGCCGGATATGATGAAGCGCCGTCCCGACTTGCCCGCCCATATGGACGGCGGCGAAGGAAATCCGCTCGGCGCGAGAGCCCTCTATCTGGGCTCGTCGATGTATCGCATCCATGGCACCAACGAGCCGTGGACGATCGGCCAGAGCGTTTCCTCGGGATGTATCCGGATGATGAACGCCGACGTCATCGATCTCTATGAGCGCGTGAGTGTCGGCACAAAGGTCATCGTTATCTGACGGGTGAGCGTTGCAAACTTGGCCGCCGATAACGCCTACCGCAGATCGGCGGCCGACAGCGTGTAAGAGTTGAGCCGCTTGTGCGAATAAGCCGCGCGGGCAGCGTCGTGGATGTTGGCGCGCAGTTTGTCGAAGGTCGAAAGGTAAGTCGCTTCGGCCATCTCCCCGGCCTGCGCTGCGTCGCCGCCGAGCGCGCTCGCCTCGACGAAGAACCGGATCTCAAACACGCCGACATGGCCAACAAAACCGACGGCGTTGCGCTTTTCGTCGAAACTACGGGTCGGATTGGGGAAGTTCAGCGTCATAGTCGCCTCCCAGCTTCGACGATTTGGCTACGGGTTTTCACGTACTTGTCTCTCAATTCAAACCGACTTCGCAGTCTCTCCGCCGTTAACGGATCAAGCGCAAATTCGAACCCCCGCTCTCGCCGGGATTACTATCTCGGGCCGAGGCCGAAAGACTTCTCAACCAAACTCGTGGTCGCGCCTTCAGCTGTGGCGTTTGAGAGCTCCAACTCGGACTGCCTTGCCACTCGCTCAAACTTTTCTTCGTCGTTGCGAATGCGATATTGCGGCAAATCGCCGATAGGCGGGAGTCTGGCGGTGATCTGATAGATAGTTCCCGAACGCAAGAAGCCGCCATTAAGTCGGACAGTTTGTCCCACCGTGAACAAATGCGTAGCAGGGTCGGTTTGGAGCTCCCTCTTGAAACGCTGAGGGACGTTTGTTTCGTTCTTCATCTACAGTCCTTTTTCAACCCCGGCGTGAGTTTGACGCCGGCCTTCGATCCGCCCGCCCACATGCAAATGAAAAGCGGGTAGCAATCTAGCGAGCCAACTTGATTGCTTCATTTGGTTGATGACATCACCCTCGAGCGCCTGGAGCTTTTCGAAGCTCGTTCAAAACCTCGAGTGAGAGGCTCAACCAAAATGGAATGAGCATCTGCTAGCAAAGTTCCGCGGCTATGCGCCGAGCTGTCTGGCGCCGCGAAGCCATATCCGCGATGTCGTCGTTACCACACTTGTGCCTCAATTGCGGTTTCGGCAAGGCGTGAGCCGGGTTTTATTTGTGTTAGTCGAACAATAGAAAGCGAGTTTCAGGAAAATCTCGTGGAATAACAGGAGTATACGACAGCCGTCCGCGGCAGATCGTTACTCAGAATTTCAACCGCAACTTTTCGCGACCTTGCAAAACCATCGGTCCGGCCGCAATCAACTCCTCATCTATTGCAGCGTCTAACTCGCCCCGTTAGCGCCAGCGATTGCAAATAATGCCGGCAGTTCCGAGATGTCGGCGACTACATAATCGGCGTGTGGCGCGAGGTCCTCGCGGCTCGCAATGCCGGAGAGCACAGCGACGGCAATGGCCCCCGCCGCTCGCGCGCTTTCGAGGTCGTGCAGCGTGTCGCCCACCAGGGCGATTTGCTCAGGTTCGGCGCCGATCTCACGAGCGAACGCGAGAACCATTCCCGCATCCGGTTTCGCGCCGTGGCCGGAGTCGTAACCCGCCACGAAATCCATCAACTCCGTCAGCTCCAATTGGGCGAGATGGCGTCGCGCGCTCGCCTCGGCGTCGTTGGTGGCGAGACCGACCTTTAAGCCGGCCGCTCGAAAGCTCCGCAAGATCTGCGCGGGGTCGCCGACAGGGGTCAACAATTCGATGCAGGCTGCGGCCGCGAGCGTGTCGATCTCAGCGCGCAAGAGGGTGAAATCCGTGCGGCCAAGCGCCAGCGCCCAGGCCGAACCATATTGCGACGTCGCGCCTCCGATGATCGGCGACGTCGCACGAAACCGGCGCGTCTCGATGTCGAAGTGCAGACACTCGGCTTGGGCGCGCAATTTCTCTGCGTCTCCCTCCGCCAGCGCGTGGATGACGGCGTGTATCGCCGGACCCCAGGTCCGCTGAAAATCAATCAGCGTCCCGTCTTTGTCGAAGAGAACGCCACGGAGCTTTGAAAATCGCTGGGAAGCATCGTTACGCGACGCAATTACGTCGCCGTTTAAATCGGATTTAACCGAACTCATTCAACATTTCCTTGCGGCCGGCACCCGAGGCCCAGCCTTCTCGTCACGTGGGCGTTCACATGCGTCATGATGTTGCAACCATTCCCGATGCGATCGAGCAACCCGCCGGTCGAAGCCGTCTGTTGTCGCGGCTGTATCACGAAATCGGCTTGGCGGCGGTCGCCTTTGAACTCGACGTGGAGATCCACGATCTCGAGCCGGAGGAGTGCGAAGCCATCCGCCGCGGCGCGCGCTACCTCAACTTCGAGCTGCTCGATCTCGCCTCCTGATTGGGTTCGCCCAAATATCGAACGGCGCCAACAAAAAAGCCGGCCGCGATGCGGCCGGCTTTCGTAGTCGAAGCGCTAAAACGTTAACTTTTGACGATTACGGGCGTGCCAACACGGGCGCGATTGTAAAGGTCGATCACGTCGAGATCGCGCATGCGGATACAGCCCGAGGACACCGCCTGGCCAATCTCCTCCGGCTCGTTGGTGCCGTGGATGCGATAGAGCGTGTCCTTGTTGCCTTGGTACAGATAAAGCGCGCGGGCGCCGAGCGGGTTGTCCCAGCGGCCTTCGAGCGGGCCGTGCTTGCAGGTAGACCTTGAACTCCGGCCAGCGCGACATGATCGACGCCGTCGGCATCCAGGTCGGCCATTCCGTCATATGGCCAACCGTGGCGCGGCCGGTCCAGCCGAACGCCTCGGCGCCGACGGCGACCGGATATTCCATCGCCCGATGCCCCGGCATCACGTAGTAGAGCTTCTTCATGCCGTTGAAGATCACGATCGTGCCCGGCGCTTCGCCGGTCGGATCGGACACTTCACGGCGAATGATCGGAACCGACCACTCGGTCTGTTCGGCCAGAGCAAACATTTTCTTGTCGCGTTCGGTGAGCTTGGTCCCGCTCGCGAGCTGAGCCTTCACACCGACGAATTGAGCCTGATCCTGAGGCGCGCACCCTGCTAGCAGCACCGCGCCGACCACGGCCGTCAAAATTGCCGTCCACCGCACCTTCATTGTCCGCCCCGCTATTCCAACCGTTTAAGGCGACCTAGTTCGGCCGGGTTACCTAAACTTTCCCCCAACCGCCACCTTATTTTCGCCTTCAAAACCACGATCCGCCCATTTGGTTCCGCAGTGTGACCAAAGTGCCGCGCTTGCCCGATAGCGCGGCGAGGGCTTAAAGCGCGGCGCGAGGAGCCGACCCTTGTCAGCAACCGAACCCGACGTCGACGAAGCCCTTGCGATCGCGCACGGCCTCAAGCCGGACGAATACGCCCGATTCGTCGACCTGATCGGCCGCACGCCGAGCTTCACCGAACTCGGCATCGTCTCGGCGATGTGGAACGAGCACTGCTCTTACAAATCCTCGCGCCGCCATCTGCGCGGCCTGCCGACGACGGCGCCTTGGGTGATCCAGGGGCCGGGCGAGAACGCGGGCGTGATCGACATCGGCGACGGCGAGGCCTGCGTCTTCAAGATGGAGAGCCACAACCACCCCTCCTACATCGAGCCCTATCAAGGCGCGGCGACCGGGGTCGGCGGCATCCTGCGCGACGTCTTCACCATGGGCGCGCGCCCCGTCGCCTGCCTCAACCTGCTGCGCTTCGGCGCGCCGGATCATCCGAAGACCCGGCATCTGGTCGGCGGCGCCGTCGCCGGCATCGGCGGCTACGGCAATTCGTTCGGCGTGCCGACCGTCGGCGGCTCGGTCGGCTTCCACAGCCGCTACGACGGCAATATCCTGGTCAACGCAATGGCTGTCGGCGTCGCCCGCGCGGATGCGATCTTCTACGCCAAGGCGACCGGCGTCGGAAACCCGATCGTCTATCTCGGCTCCAAGACCGGCCGCGATGGCATTCACGGCGCCACGATGGCCTCGGCGGCCTTCGAGGCCGATGCCGAAGAGAAGCGCCCTACCGTTCAAGTCGGCGACCCCTTCGCCGAAAAGCTGCTGCTCGAGGCCTGCCTGGAGTTGATGGCGTCCGGCGCGGTCATCGCCATCCAGGACATGGGCGCCGCCGGCCTTACCTCGTCGGCGGTGGAGATGGGCGCCAAGGGCGATCTCGGCGTCGAGCTCGACCTCGACAAGGTGCCCTGCCGCGAGACCGGGATGTCCGCCTATGAGATGATGCTCTCGGAGAGCCAGGAGCGGATGCTGATGGTGCTCCGGCCGGAGATGGCCGAGGTGGCCGAGACGATCTTCCGCAAATGGGGGCTGGAGTTCGCCGTCATCGGCCGACTGACGGATGACAAGCGCTTCGTCATCAAGCGCAACGGCGAGGTGAAGGCGGACCTGCCGATCAAGGAGCTCGGCGATGAGGCGCCGCTGTATGATCGACCGTGGGTTCAGGCGGCCCCGCGGCCGGTGTTGAAGGCGGCCGATCTGCTCGAAAGCGGGCTGATCCCCTCCCCCCTCGTGGGGGAGGGTAAGGGAGGGGGGCCGCTCCGCGGGAAGCCGCGTTGCCAGAGGGTGATGCACCTGCGGCTACCCCCCTCCCCGGCCCGCCCCCACAAGGGGGGAGGGAGATCTCGGCGCCCGCGGTGTCCATCAACCAGGCGCTGCTCGCCCTGCTCGCCTCGCCGAACCTCTCCTCCAAGCGCTGGGTCTACGAACAATACAACTCGCTGATTCTCGGCAACACCGTGCAGGGCCCGGGCGGCGACGCGGCGGTGATCCGGCTCGGCGACGGCCCCAAGGGCCTCGCGATGACTACCGACGTCAACGAGCGCTACTGCGAGGCCGATCCGGTCGAGGGCGGCAAGCAGGCGGTGGCGGAGGCCTGGCGCAATCTGATCGCCGTCGGCGCCAAGCCGCTCGCGCTCACCGACAATCTCAACTTCGGCAACCCCGAGAAGCCGGAAGCGATGGGCCAACTCGTCGGCTGCATTCGCGGCATCGGCGAGGCCGCCCGCGCCCTCGACTTCCCTGTCGTCTCCGGCAACGTCTCGCTCTACAACGAGACGATGGGCGCCGGCATCCCGCCCACGCCCGCGATCGGCGGCGTCGGCCTCCTCGCCGACGTGACCAAAGCCGCCTCGATCGGCTTCAAGCGCGCGGGCGAGGAAATCCTTCTGCTCGGCGGCGCGCCGTCGTGGCTTGGCTGCTCGAGCTTCGCCGCCGTCTGCCTCGGGCGCGAGGACGGCGCGCCGCCGCCGGTCGATCTTGCCGTCGAGCGTCGCAACGGTGAGTTCGTCTCGGCGTTGATCGCGGCGGCCCGCGTGACGGCCGTGCACGACCTCTCCGACGGCGGCGTCGCGGTGGCGGTGGCGGAGATGGCGATGGCGGCGGGGATCGGCGCGCAGGTCGCGATGCCCGCGCGGATCCCGCTGGCGTGGTTGTTCGGGGAAGATCAAGCGCGCTATCTGATTTCCGCGACATCAGACGAAGCCTCGCGCATCGTAGCTGACGCGCGGCAGGCCGGCGTTCCTGCTGAGCGAATCGGCGTCACCGGTGGAAAAGCGTTGATCTTCGCAGGCGAGCCGCCGATAGAGGTCGCGGCGCTACGGCGGGCGCACGAATCGTTCTTCCCCTCGCTGATGGGCGTTGGCGGCTAATGCCGAAATTGGTGGCGGTGAAGTCGCTCGCGGGCTTCAACTACGTGCGGCCTGACGCGGTCGTCGCGATCAGCGCGACAGATCCAGCGAAATGCACGGTGTATATGTCCGGCGGCGTGGCGATCCCCGCCAACGAGCCCGCCAAGGACGTGATGGCCAAGCTGGACGCGGCCGAGGCGCCGACGCCAGAACCGCAGGAGACCGAGTGATGCCGATGCCGCGCGCGGAAATCGAACGGATGATCCAGGACGCCCTGCCCGACGCCAAGGTCGAGGTGCGCGCGCTCGCCGACGACAACGACCATTACGAGGCGACGGTGGTGAGCCCGTCGTTTGCGGGGCTGTCGAAGGTCAAACAGCATCAGTTGGTCTACGGGGCGCTGAAGGGGCGGATGGGCGGCGAGTTGCACGCGCTGGCGCTGACGACGTCGGCGGGGTGAGGTCAATTCTGCGGCGGGGCGAGGCGAACGCTCACCCGAAATCGCGGCGCCAGCTTTTTATAGTCAGCTTCTCCAGAGCGGCGAAGTAGGGAGCGCTGGGGCCCGCCCCGGACGCGCGACCGCGAACGATCTTGGTGACGCGCCAGGCGAGCGTCGAACCGACGGCGTGGACGCCTTCGCGCCGGTCCACGCCTTCGCCGATCAGCCGCGCTAGCGTTTGGCGCACGGGCGTTTCGTCGCCCATCGCCGCCTGAGTTTCGACGATAGCGTGATAGGTTACGTGCAGCTTCATGCTGGGAGCGCGGACGCCCGCCCTGCGGGTGATAGGCCTCAACCAAGGCCATGCAGTCCGTTTCGCTGAGCGCCAGCCATTCCGAGGCCGTCGGCGCTTTCAGGGGATCGTAGCTTTGCCTGACCTCATCCCACGTTCATCTAACGGTCCTCCGTGCGGCGCGCCTCGAGGCCCGCAAGCGACCCCTTCGCGTTAAAAGCGGCAGAGCCCGCCTTTTCGTTGCCGCTATCGAGAATGCGCCAGCGGCCTCTTATCCTTCTCGGCCGGACGCGACGCGCGCGGGATCTGATTTCCCGCCGCTCTCGCCGCGCTAATCCAGGCGATAATCGCGTCCTCCAGTTCCGACAAGGCTTCCGCCTCCGACGAACCGAAAGCGGAGCAGCCCGGTAGGTCCGGGACAAGCGCGACGTACCCGTCGTCTTCGTCGCTCCAAAAAACCTGCTTCGGGTAGCGTTCCCGCGACATCACAGTTCGTCCCCGTATTTGTCGATCATCGCGATGAGTTGGCGCGCCTGGTACGTAGGTATCTTACCGCCTCGATCTTGAAAGTTCAGCCCATCCCGCTCGCCTGGCCGCGAAAACGCCCGATGCGAACCGCTTCCGCCTTCCCCTATAAACCCCAGCAACCGAGCGACCTTGCAGGCATCGTCAAACCGGACGTCTTTCGGATTATTTCTAATCGCCTCCAGCCGTTTTCTCAACTTTGACATCGGCTCATAGCGTCATTGGCGCGCGAAGAGAACGGAAATGTGCATTTCGGTCTCCTTGGCGCCTCCCGTCCACATGCGCTTAAACAACGCCGGCGCCGCTTGACGCGTCCGCCCCTTTTGCCCGAAAAGCCCTGCCCGCCAGCGCGCTTTCGCGCTGGTCTGTCACATTCGGCCGCCATCCGGCCAAGGGCTTGATCCATGCGCGTTTACTATGACTCCGACGCCGACACCAATCTCATCAAGGGCAAGAAAGTTGCGGTTGTCGGTTACGGCAGCCAGGGCCACGCCCATATTCTCAACCTGCGCGACAGCGGCGTAAAAGACGTCGCCGCGGCGCTGCGTCCCGGCTCGGCCTCGATCGCGAAAGCCGAGGGCGAGGGCCTGAAGGCGCTCGACGTGCCGGCCGCCGCCAAATGGGCCGACGTCGTGATGATGCTGACGCCCGACGAGTTGCAAGCCGACATCTACCGCGACGAACTCGCGCCCAACATGAAGAACGGCGCGGCGCTACTGTTCGCGCACGGGCTCAACGTTCACTTCAACCTGATCGAGCCGCGCAAGGATCTCGACGTGCTGATGGTCGCGCCGAAAGGCCCCGGCCACACGGTGCGCTCCGAGTACAAGCGCGGCGGCGGCGTGCCCTGCCTGATCGCAATCCATCAGGACGCCAGCGGCAACGCGCACGACCTGGGCCTGTCCTACGCCTCGGCGATCGGCGGCGGCCGCGCCGGCGTGATCGAGACGACGTTCCGCGAGGAGTGCGAGACCGACTTGTTCGGAGAGCAGGTCGTGCTCTGCGGCGGCCTGGTCGAGTTGATCCGCGCCGGCTACGAGACGCTGACCGAGGCCGGCTACGCTTCGGAAATGGCCTATTTCGAGTGCCTGCACGAGGTGAAGCTGATCGTCGACCTGATTTATGAGGGCGGCATCGCCAACATGAACTATTCGATCTCCAACACCGCCGAATACGGCGAATACGTCACCGGGCCGCGCATCATCACCGCGGAGACCAAGGCGGAGATGAAGCGGGTGCTGACCGACATCCAGTCCGGCAAATTCACGCGCGACTGGATGCTGGAGAACAAGGTCAACCAGACTTCGTTCAAGGCGACGCGGGCGCGGGTGAACGCGCATCCGATCGAGGAGGTCGGCGCGAAATTGCGGGCGATGATGCCTTGGATCGGCAAGAACAAGCTGGTCGACAAGGCGCGGAACTGAGGGTGGACACGGGGTCGCCGCTTTGCTAAGTGGCGGCCCTCTTCATGGGGCTAGCCCCATGACGGGCGCATAGCTCAGTTGGTAGAGCAGCTGACTCTTAATCAGCGGGTCCAAGGTTCGAGCCCTTGTGCGCCCACCAAAACTCAAGAAAGCCGGATCAGCGCGCGCCTTATCAGCCGTCTGTGACGCGTTCCTGAATGAAGCGAACTCCGACCTTGAACAACGATTCCCGTCTTACAACAGAGCATAGATGTAAAGAATTGGGTGCGTGGTTTTCCTCCAAGTAAAATTCGTCTACCACTATCGGACTATGCGCAGATATCAGCGCGCCACCCTCGGATATATTCACCACCGTGCAATTCAATATATTCTTGATGCGTAGTCCCTTCGACATTATGATTATTTTTGCGGACGCGTTGGTTTCAAGGCGCGGCCACTTTCGCATTTCCACGATGCGTACGCTCATTTACGTACTCCGCCCGATCGAGATGCTATTGAGTTCACTCTCGATCAATTAAGTTGCTATTAACGGAGTGCATCGATTGCGATCAGGAATCCGCAACGAGCCTGACCGTGCAAACCTGGATTCCTGTCTAGCAACCTGACATTTGGGCGGCCCGCGAGCGGGCTTGCCGCGGGCCCTACAGCCGCAGCAGCGGATTTTGCGCATGCCGTGACCAGCCCGCCTCGGCGACCAGCAAGTCGAGGCCTAGGGTGGCCAGATCGTCGGCGAAGGGTTCGACCGCGGGATCCTTCGCGGCGTAGAACAGCTTTGCATAGGTCTCGCATTCGTCGCAGGTTTCGGCTTTGGCCACGCCGGCGTCGCCTTCAACGCTCTTCAGCTTCAGCGACCGCGACCCGCCGCAGGTGATGCAGACAGCGCGCACGTGATTCCAGGCGGTCGCGCATAGCGAGCAATGCAGGTAGCGCACGCTTCTGGCCTCGCCGACGTCGCCGACCACGCCGCCGATCGGCGTCGCGCCGCAACACGGGCAGAGGCCGCGCTCCGGGAGCAGTTTCAGCGCTTCGAGCGGCAGCGCGGCGGCCATGGCGGCGAAATAGGTCTGCAAAGCTGCGACGATGTATAGGCTGGCGCCGGCGTCGCCCCCCTGCCCGTTCAGCGCGTCGTCGGCCAGCGCTTCGATATCCCGGGCCGGCCGCTCCGCCAATGCGCTCGCAACGGCTTTGGCCTCGGGCGGCGAACGCGCGTGATCGAACTTTGCCAGCAACAGCGCCAAGCCATCGCGCCAGCGCGCGTCCCGCCGATGCCCGGCCGCAGCCAGCGGCGGCAGCCCCGCGCCGGCGGCTGTGTCTACAGCCTCGGGGTCAGGCGGACGCAGCCCGGCGAACGCCGGCAGCGACGCGCTCTGGGCTCGGGCGAGCCGCGCCATGAAGCGAAGCCAATCCTCCATGGGATGGCCACCGGCGAGCCCGTCGAGGCGCGCGGCGCGGCGCGGCAAACAGGGTATCCGGCGAGGGGAGAAGGATCGGCTTCGGAGCTTTGACGCCGCCAAGCGGGTTGCCGCTCCACTGGGTATTCGCAGTGACCTCCCCCTGTCTCACCGCGCTCTCCTGTAGCCGCGTTCGCTGACCGCGGGGCCGCCGCGCAGCGACAGTATCGGAGCGAGGCGCTTGACCGCGGGCAACGCGGTCAGCGACCGCGTCCACAAGGGGCGCTGTCTCACCGCGGTCGCGGCCCCTCGGAGCCGGTCGCCACCAGCGAGCGCAGCCACTTGCGATGATGCCGCCACGCCCAGCCGGGCGTGACATAGCCCTGCGTCATCCCCCGCACCGAGCCTTTCACCCAGATCGCCGCGTAGACGTGGACGATCCAGATGATGATCGCCGCGGTCGCCGCCATGAAATGGATGAGCGCGGCGATGCGTTGCGTTTCGATCGACGTGTAGGCGAAGAAATAGACCTCCCAGATCGCGATCCCTGTCAGCAGCAGCACGGGCAACAGCAGCACCATCGACCAGAACACGAATTTCTGCCCGGCGTTGAAGCGTGGCACCTCCGGCACGCCTTCTTCTTTGTTGGCGAGCACCTGCCCGATCGACATCATCCATTGGACATCCACCCAAGCCGGCAGGTTGTCGCGCCAGAATTGCACGATGAGACCGGCGTAGCTGACAACCAGCACCAGCCCGATCCAGGGATGAACCGCCCGCGCCCACTGGCCGCCGCCAAACAAATTGGAGAGCCAGAACAACAGCGGATGAAACATCGACAGGCCGGACAGCATCAGCAGGATGAAACAGCCCGCCGTGATCCAATGATTGACCCGCGCCAGCGGCGTGTTTCGGACGAGCTCGCCACGATGTCTCATTCGGCAGGCTCCGCGGGCGCGCCTGCCTCCGACTTCAGCGCCAGCGCGTGCGCCTCGTCCTCGGGCTCGACTTCGTTCGGCCCGAACAGCACCCAGTGCAGGAAGCCGGCGACGGCGGTGAGCCCGATGCCCGCCAGCGCCAGCGGCTTCAGCACGCCCTTCCAGGCCTCGACGAAATAGCTGATGTGCGGATTATCAGGCAGCCCGGCATAGAGCGAAGGCTGGTCGGCGTGGTGCAGCACGTACATCACGTGCGTCCCGCCGACGCCCGGCGGATCATAGAGCCCCGCGTTCTCGAAGCCGCGCGACTTCAGATCCTCGATGCGCTCACCCGCCCAATCCTTCATGTCGGCCTTTGAGCCAAACATGATAGCGCCGGTCGGGCAGGACTTCACGCAAGCCGGCTCCAGCCCGACGCCGACGCGGTCCGAGCACAGCGTGCATTTGTAGGACTTGTGGTCGAGCTTGCTGATGCGCGGGACGTTGAACGGGCAGCCCTTCTCGCAATAGCCGCAGCCAATGCAGTTCTCGCTGATGAAATCGACGATGCCGTTGGCGTATTGCACGATCGCGCCCGGCGCGGGGCAGGCCTTCAGGCAGCCGGGGTCCTCGCAATGCATGCAGCCGTCCTTGCGGATCAACCATTCGAGATCGCCCTTCGGGTTCTCGTATTCGGTGAACCGCATCAGCGTCCAGACATTCGGCGAGAGATCGTTCGGGTTGTCGTAGGAGCCCTCGAAATGGCCGATGTCCTGCCGCAGATCGTTCCATTCCATGCAGGCGGATTGGCAGGCCTTGCAGCCGATGCAGCGCGAGACGTCGATGAGCTTGGCGACCTCCTGCTCGTGCCGGCGAACCGATGGCGGCGTCATCGTCGTCGCCGAGCGTCTGATGATGTCCTGGGATTGCAGATCGGCCACGCTCGCGCCCCCTTAGACAGCCGGCCCCGGAGCCTTCTCGACGTTCACCAGGAACGCCTTGAACTCCGGGGTTTGCGTATTGGCGTCGCCGACGAACGGCGTCAGCGTATTGGCGCCAAAGCCCTTGCGGGCTTGGCCGGTAAAGCCCCAATGGATCGGCGCGCCGATCACATGCACCGACTTGCCATCGACGGTCAGCGGCTTGATGCGCTTGGTGACATAGGCCTTGCAAACAACGAAGCCGCGCTTGGAGGACACGCGCACCCAGCCGCCCTGTTCGATGCCCTTCTCCTTGGCCAAAACTTCGCCGATCTCGACGAACTCTTCGGGCTGCAGGATCGAGTTGATCAGCGCGTGTTTGGTCCAGTAGTGGAAATGTTCCGTCAACCGATACGTCGTCGCCACATAGGGGAAGGCGGAGGCGTCGCCGAAAGTCGCCTTGTCGCGCTCGAAAACGCGCGCAACCGGGTTCGACTTCACCTTGGGGTGCAGCACGTTGTCGACGGGCGACTCCAGCGGCTCGTAGTGCTCGGGGAACGGCCCCTCCGCCATCCCTTTCAACGCAAACAGCTTACCGACCCCTTCCGCGTTCATGATGAACGGGCCGACGCCGTCTTCCGGTTTGTTGGTGACGACATAGTCAGGCACGTCGATGCTGACCCACTTCGTACCGCTCCATTCCATGATCGGCTTGGCGGGGTTCCAGGGTTTGCCTGAGGGGTCGGCGCTGGCGCGGTTGTAGAGAATGCGACGGTTCGCCGGCCACGCCCAGGCCCAGTTCGGCGCGATGCCTTGCTCGCGCGGATCGGTCGCATCGCGCCGCGCCATCTGGTTGCCTTTTTCGGTGTAGCTGCCGGTAAAAATCCAGCAGCCGGACATCGTCGTCCCGTCGTCGCGCAATTGCCCAAAACTGTCGAGCAACTGCCCGGCCTTGGCGGTGACGGCGCCGGAGGCGTCCTTGAGATCGACGAGCGCGCGGCCGTTCATCTCCTTGGAGACTTCCTCGGGATCCGGCTCGATCGGGTTGGTGTAGTCCCAGCTAAGGTTGAGGATCGGATCAGGCAGCGCGCCGCCGTCCTTCTGATACAGCGCCTTCAGGCGATGGTAGAGGCCGGACATGATCCAAATGTCGGGCTTGGCCACGCCCGGCGGATCGGCGGCTTTCCAGTGCCACTGCAGCCAGCGCGCCGAGTTGACCAGCGAGCCGTTTTCCTCCGCAAAACAAGTGGTCGGTAGCTGAAACACCTCGGTCTGAATGGCCGCGCTATCGGCCGGGTTTTGGGGACCGAAATCCTGCCAGAACCGCGAGGTCTCCGTGTCCAACGGATCCATGACGACCAGATATTTGAGCTTGCTGAGGCCCGACCTGATCTTGCCGCGGTTCGGGAATGCCTGCAACGGGTTGAAACCCTGGCAGATGTAGCCGTTGATCTGGCCCTCGTTCATCATCTCGAACGCGCGCAGGATGTCGTAGCCGTCAACGTCGAGCTTCGGCAGCCAGTCGTAGGCCCAATCGTTCTCCAGCTTGGCGGCGGCGCCGAACATGGTCTTCTGGAAGCTGACGAAGAACTTCTTGTAGTTCTGCCAGTAGCTGGTCTGCCCTGGCCGCAGCGGCTTGTAGCCCTTGTTCTTCATGTAGTCGGCGAACGTCTTCTCGCCGTCGTTTGGCATGATCATGTAGCCAGGCATCGCGGCGGTCAGCAGGCCGATGTCCGTCAGTCCCTGAATGTTGGAATGACCGCGCAGCGCGTTCATGCCGCCGCCGGCCACCCCGATGTTGCCGAGCAACAGCTGCACGATCGCCATGGTGCGGATGTTCTGCGCGCCGACCGAGTGCTGCGTCCAACCGAGCGCGAACAGGCTCGTCAGCGCCTTGTCGGGCTTCGAGGTGCTCGCTATCAGCGCGCAGACTTCGAGATATTTGTCCAGCGGCGTGCCGCAGATGCGGGACGCCATCTCCGGCGTGTAGCGATCGACGTGCTTGCGCAGCATGTTGATGACGCAGCGCGGGTTCTCCCAGGTGTCGTCGATCTTGGCGAAACCCTGGTCGTCGAGCTCGTAGTCCCAGCTCGCCTTGTCGTAGGTCTTGTGCTCTTCGTTGTAGCCGGTGAACAGCCCGTCGTCGAAGCCAAAGCCGTCCTTCACGATCAGGCTGGCGTTGGTGTAGGCGCGCACATACTCGTGTTGGATCGAGTCCTTCTCAAAGAGATAGCGGATCACGCCGCTGAGGAACGCGATGTCGGTGCCCGGACGGATCGGCGCGTAGAAATCCGCGACCGAGGCGGTGCGGGTAAAGCGCGGGTCGACGACGACCAGCTTCGCCTTGTTCTCGATCTTGGCTTCGATCACCCATTTGAAGCCGCAGGGGTGCGCTTCGGCCGCGTTGCCGCCCATCACCAGCACGACATCGGCGTTCTTGATGTCCTGCCAGGTATTCGTCATCGCGCCGCGACCGAATGTTGGGGCCAGACTGGCCACCGTCGGTCCGTGTCAGACGCGCGCCTGGTTGTCGAACACCAGCATGCCGAGCGAGCGCGCCACTTTCCAGGTGACGAAGGCCGCTTCGCTCGACGCGGCGGAGGCTGCGAGCATTCCGGTGCTCGTCCAGCGGTTGACGGTGGTTCCCTTGTCGTTCTTCTCGACGAAGTTCGCGTCGCGGTCCGCCTTCATCAGCGTCGCGATGCGATCGAGCGCGAAATCCCAGGTGACCTCTTTGAAATCGCTGGCGCCGGCGCGCGATAGCGCGGCGTCTTGAGCCGCGTCGGCGCGTGGACGATGTCGAGCAGCGCCGCGCCTTTCGGGCACAAGGTGCCGCGATTGACGGGATGGTCGGGGTCGCCCTCGATATGGATGATGTCGGAGCGGGCGTTCTTGGCGCGGTCGCCGAGGCTGTAGATCAGGATGCCGCACGCCACCGAGCAATAGGTGCAGGTGTTGCGCGTCTCGGCCGCGTGTTCGAGCTTGAACGGCCGGACGGACGCTGCGAGCGCCGGCCCCAGGGCGCCAAACCCGAGGGCCCCCAGGCTGGAAGCCGCCAGGCCCGCGCCTGTCAGCTTGATGAACTGTCTTCGACTGAGGTCCATGCGACCTTTTCTCCCGTCGAAACTCCAGAGATAACCGAGGGTAGCAGTAATCCCGACGCTGTCGATAGGATTTTCGGATCATCCCGGGCTTTTGAAGCGCCGCCCCTAGAACCCCGCGGGCGGTGGTAAGAACGGGGACCGCCAAAGGAGATTAGGATGAACGTTCATTGCCGCTGTGGCGCCGTGGAGCTTGAGATCGCAAGCGAGCCGATGACACAGTTCTTCTGCCACTGCGACGACTGTCAGGCCGTCCATGGGGCCGCTTATGCGCCGGAATCCGTCTACCCCGCCGAGTTGGTCAAGATCATCCGAGGCGACCCGCAATCCTGGACGCTGAAGCGCAGCCCGCGTTTCTTCTGCCGAGACTGCGGGACCCGGCTTTTCATTGAGGTCGCGGTCCTGAAGGTGCGTGGGGTCAACGGCTATCTGCTGCCGGAAGGCGCTTTTCGTCCTGAATTCCACATGCATTGCCGTTTCGCCGTGCGCCCAGTCGCGGACGCGCTTCCGCACTACAAATCGCGGCCGGCGCGTTTTGCCGGTTCGGACGAGACCGTGGACTGGTAGAAAAGTCGGTAATGTGATTTTCGCCACGTCCGATGTGGAACCCTTGTGCGATCTCTCGGTTCGCCTCCTAAGCGCAGCGTCAAATTCCCCCCTTGACCGCAGCGCGCAACTCACCCCGCCGAGCTCCTCGGCGGGGTTTTTTCTTGGCAGCGCCCCCTGTAGCCGCGATCGTTGACCCATAGGCGCTAACCTAGGGCAATTTCCGATAATATTGAATAACTTGCCAGCATGTCATCCCCGCGAAAGCGGGGATCCAGGGGCCACACGACGTGCGCTTCAACGTGTTGGCCACACGAGGTGCGGTAGCCCCTGGATCCCCGCTTTCGCGGGGATGACATCAAGTCTTTGAAATAAATCGGCAATCTATAAGTTAGCGCCTATGGGTCGTTGACCGCGGTAGTTCGGCTTGGAAAAAACGTAGAGAGCGAGGCGCTTGGCCCCCAACGCGGTCAGCGACCGCGTCTACAGGTTTGCAACCAGCGCGACGGGAGAATCAGCGGCTCGCCGACTTGGAGCGTCCTCGATACAGAAAGATCCATGTCGAAGGTCGCCGACAACAAGTGCGTGTTCAGCACCTCGCCGGGCGGCCCACACGCCACGATCGCTCCGGCGCGCATCAACGCCACCACGTCGGCGAAGCGCGCGGCAAGGTTCAAATCGTGCAGCACGGCGAGCACCGCGACGCCCTGATCGGCAAGCCGCCGCGCCTCGTCGAGAAGCCCTATTTGATGACGCAGATCGAGATTGGCGATCGGCTCGTCGAGCAGCAGCGCCTGCCGCGCGCGCACCGAGGCGCCCGCCGCGCGCTGCGCGAGCGCGCGGGCGAATTGGACGCGCCGCTGCTCGCCGCCCGACAGGCTCGCATAAAGCTGCCCGGCGAAGTCCAACGCGTCCGCGGCCGCGAGCGCGCGCTCGATGACCTGATCCTTGGCCGAAGCGGACATCGCCCTCCCGACCCCCTCGACGCCAAGCCGGACCACTTCGATCACCGTAAACGGCGAGCTGACCTCGACCGCTTGCGTCATCACCGCCCGCCGACATGCGAGTAGCCACGGCGGCGTCTGATCGAGCGTTTCGCCCTCGCTCACCACGGCGCCTGAGGTTGGTCGCAACTCGCCGCTCATCAAGCGCAGCAACGTCGATTTTCCTGCGCCGTTGGGACCCACCACAACGACAAAGCTTCCTGCGAGAATATCAAGCGAGGCCGCGTGAACGATCGTCTTGTGCTTCCAGCGAAAGCTCACGTCGCGCATCGACAGCACGGCCGTCACGCCCCGAGGCGTCCTTCGCGCGATATCAGCAGCCAGAGGAAGAACGGCGCGCCGATCGCCGCTGTCAGCACGCCAATCGGAATCTCCGCCGGCGCGGCGAGGATGCGCGCGGGGATGTCGGCGCCGGAGAGCAGCACGGCGCCGGCCAGCGCGCTGAGCGGCAGCAGGCGGCGATGCCCGGCGCCTGCGGTGAGCCGGATCGCATGCGGCGCCACGATGCCGATGAAGCCGATCGCGCCCGCGGCGGCGACGCTGGCGCCGACGGCAATCGCCACCAGGAACACGATGGCGAGTCTTCACCCGCTGTACCGGACGCCGAGATGAAACGCCTCAGCTTCGCCGAGCGCCATGGCGTCGAGCCCGCGCGCCAGAAAAGGGGACGCCGCCAGCAGCAGCAACGTCGCCCCGGTGAGCCACTCTACTTTTGACCAGTTCGCGCCGCCGAGCGAGCCCATCGACCAGAAGGTGAGATCGCGCAGTTGCCGATCGTCGCTGATGAAGGCGAGCAGACCGGTCAGCGAGCCCGACAGCGCTGCGAGCGCGACGCCCGCCAGCAGCATGGTTGCGATCGAGGTCCGCCCGCGGCGGGTCGCCAGCGCATAGAGCGTCGTGGTCGCGGCGAGCGCGCCAAGGAAAGCGGCGGCGGGCAGAAGTGCGGCGAACCCCGCGCTCGCCCAGCGATCGCCGAGGACGATCGTCGCCGCCGCCGCGAGCCCCGCGCCGGCGGAAACGCCGACAAGGCCGGGGTCGGCGAGCGGATTGCGGAACAGCCCCTGCATCAGGGCGCCGGCAATGCCCAGCGCCGCGCCGTTCAGCAGGCCGAGCGCGAGGCGAGGCAGTCTGATCTGCAGAACAATCAAACCGTCCCGCGAGGCGTCAGGAGTTTGCGTGAGAATGGCGACGACGCGGGCGAACGGGATCGGTGCGGCGCCGAGACTCAGCGAGACCGGCGCCAGAACAACCAAAGCCACGAGCAACAGCACGCCGATCAACCACGGCCGGCGTTGGCGGAGGCGCGCCTCGACGAGCGCTGGGTTCACGGTCCGGCGGTCTGATCGGGCAGCGCCGGTAGCCGCTCGCCGGGATAGAGCGCGGCCATCAGCTCACGCAGCGCGTCCGGTTCGCGTGGGCCGAAGCCGAGCAGATAGGGACCGTCCATCGCGATCCATGCGCGTTTCGCCGCGGCCGGCGTCGCGGCGAAGGCGGGGAGCGCGAACAGTTCGTCGGCGGTTCCCGCCATGCCCGCGTTGCTCATTCTGAGAATCACGTCGGGCGCCGCGGCGATCACGCCTTCGTCGGTCATCGGTTTGAACCCCTGGAAACCCTCAGCCGCGTTAACTCCTCCGGCGAGCCGGATTGCGGCGTCAGCCGCGGTGCCCTGCCCTCCGGCCATCGCGCGCCCGTTCTGCAGCGAGAGTACGAACAGCACGCGCGGCGGCTTTTCCGGGTGCGGCCGGATACGATCCAACGCGGCAAAGCGTGCGCTGACTTGCGCGGCCAGCGCATGAGCCTTGTCAGAAGCGCCAAGCAGCGCGCCGACCGTCTCGATCTTTTTGATCTCGCCCTCGGGCGTGAAGTCGTCGTGAACCGAAACCAGCGGCGCCCCCGCATCGCTGACCAGCTTCAGCGCGGCCGGCGGCCCGGATCCCTCGATCGCCAGCACGGCTGAGGGTTTCAACGATAGAATGCCCTCCGCGGACAGCGCGCGCATATAGCCGACGCTCGGCGCATTGCGCTGCGCCTCCGGTGGATAGACGCTGGTCGTATCGACGCCGACGATGTGACCCTGGAGCCCCAGCGCATAGACGATCTCCGTGATCGAGCCGCCAATCGTCACGATGCGGCTCGGATCGACGGTTTCCGCGCGCCCGCCGCCCAACCAAGCGAGCGCGCCGAGCGCAATGGCCGCTCGCCGTGCAAGGCGGAATCGTCCGGGCATGAATCGCTCTCTTGGTTATTTGGTCAAAATCAGCTTGCCGCTCGCCGTCAAGCGCAAGCGATAGTGCTCCGATCCGTGCACGATGATCGCCTCGCGCGCGCCCGCCAGCAAATCGCGCAAGTCCAGAATTCGCTTCGTGGGCGCTTCGGGCGTTTGGTTCGGGGTCGGCTTGGTTGGCGGATCGTCTTCGGGGGTCGGCATCGCGGGAATTGAGGTCTCCGAGCGCTAGCGGCGGGTCCTCAACTTCATAAAAGCATATCGGCTTGGAAAGGTTCTAAAGTTGCCGACGTCCACAATTTAGAAACGTTGCAAAAGGTGAACCATTCTTGCTTTGGAACAGCTCTAAACTCGCCTGAATAGCTCCATTATCCGCGCTGTTTTGTTGTTCAAGCCGTGAAATCGCCCTAAGGTCGCCGTTATCCGCATCGTCGCGGCGAAGAGCCAGCCAAGTCGCGTTCCGCGCTAGCCAGCCAACCCATCCAGAGGCTGAGGGCTCTTCAGGAAATGCGAAGATCGTATGTGTTGGCCGCGCGTTCCGCGGCGTGCGCGACTGCGCTCACCGTCATCCTGGCCGCCGAAATGGCGGCGGCGCAGTCGGCAACGCCAGCGGGCGATAAACCCGCGTCCGCAGCGCCGACCTCGACGTCGAGCGGCGATACCGTCAACCTCGATACGATCACAGTCACGCCAACCAAGACCGAGGAATCCGTCGTCGACACGATGGCCGGCGTCAGCGTTATCAAGCGCAGCCAGATCGATCAGAATATGCCATCGTCGGTCTCGGAGATGCTGCAGAACGTGCCGGGCGTCGCCTCCCAGGTGACGCCCAACGATCCCGGCCAATCCATCAACATCCGCGGCATGCAGGATTTCGGCCGCGTCAACGTTTTGGTCGACGGCGCCCGGCAGGATTATCAGATCTCAGGGCATAACGCGAACGGCTCGTTCTATCTCGATCCCGAGTTCATAGGACAAACCGACATCGTGCGCGGCCCGGTGTCGAACATCTACGGCTCCGGCGCGATCGGCGGCGTGGTGTCGTTCCGCACCCGCGACGTCGACGACCTCTTAAAGCCCGGCGAAACCTTCGGCGGCGAGGAGCACGTCGTTGTCCAAAGCAACGGCCCGGGCGTCGTGACCTCCACCTCCGCCGGCGCCAGATTGGGAACCACCGCGGACGTGTTTGGGCAACTCACCTATCGCGACGCGTCCTCCTACAAGGACGGCTACGGCCAGACAATCCAGGATACCGGCAGTCAGTTGCTCGGCGGATTGTTCAAGGCGAACGTGCGTCCAACCGACAGCCAGCAGATCTCGCTCAGCGCACTGACCCAGAATTTCAAGTTCAGCAACGACGGCACCAGCAACCAGGGCGCGCGGTTCAACGACGATGTGACGACCAGCACCTACACTCTCGGCTACACGTTCAAGCCGTCGGAGATCCCGCTGATCGATTTCGGCGCGAAGGTTTACTACTCGACCACCGAAAACAAACAGACCTTCGTCGCGCCGGACCCGGACGGCGTTTATGGCGCGCTCGGCGTCATGCCCGGCGATCCGCTCTCCGACAAGCTCGACACCTATGGTTTCGACATCCACAACACCTCGCGGTTCGCGACCGGCGTCGTCAATCATGCGCTGACGGTCGGCGGCGACGGCGTGCTCGACCGCGTCAAAACATTCGATGACGCGGGTGGCTATATTTCGGTGTTGACGCCTTCGGGCCAGCGGACGCTGACGGGCGCCTTCATTCAGGACGAGCTGAGCTACGGCGGATGGCTGCGCGTGCTGGGCGCCCTGCGCTATGACAATTACAGCCTCACCGGCGGCTCCGTGAACGACGCGGGCTCGCATATCTCGCCGAAACTGACCATCGGCGTCACGCCGATCCCCGGCATCGAACTCTATGGCACCTACGCGGAAGGCTACCGCGCGCCATCGGTTACGGAGACGCTGATCGAGGGCGTCCACCCGTTCCCCGCCTTCACGTTCCTGCCCAATCCCGAACCTCGTCGCCGGAAATCGCGCATAACTTCGAAGCCGGCGTGAACTTCAAATACAACAATGTCTGGCAGCAGGGCGACACCTTCCGAGCCAAGGTCACCGGCTTCACCAATCGCGTCGACAACTACATCGATCTGGAGCAGGTCGGATCGCCGATCCTGACCTCCTTCGTGCCCGGCTTTCCGAATTCGGCCTGTCCGACGGCGCCGCCCGGGCTCTGTATTCCGTTTCAACCCTTCCAGTACATCAACATCGACAAGGCGCAGATCGAGGGCATCGAGGCCGAGGGCGCGTATGACTGGGGCGGCGGCGTGATCTCGTTCGCGGGCTCGGCGATCAACGGCAAGAATCTGGTCGACGGCCTGTCGTTGATCACGATCGCCCCGTATCGAGCGTCCACCACCATCGCCTTCCGCTTCCTGAGCGATAAATCGCTGACGGTCGGCGCGCGATTTACCGAGGTGGCGGCGAGCGCCTCCAACATTCCGACCTCGGCGACGTTGCCGCCGAGCGGCAGCTATGGGCTGGTCGACCTGTTCGGATCCTACGCCTATAACGACCACGTGAGCGGCGATCTTTCGGTCACCAATCTCTTCAACAAGCAGTATACCCAGTTTCTGCAGAGCGAGCCCAATCCCGGGCTCACGGTGAAAGCGGGCCTGACGATCCGGCTAGCTGGCAAATAACGGCGGCGCTGTAGCCGCGGTCGTTGACCGCGGAGGGTGGTGAGATCGTATTTCGCCTGGGAAGCGCCGATCACGGAGGAACCGCGGTCAGTGACCGCGGCTACAAGGAGCAAACCATGTATATCGCCATGAACCGGTTCCGCGTCACCAAGGGCCAAGAGGCGGCCTTCGAGGAGCGATGGCGCACGCGCGAATCCTATCTCGATCAGCTTCCGGGCTTCGAGGAGTTTCATCTGCTGCGCGGGCCTGAGCGCGAAGACCACACGCTCTACGCGTCGCACACAGTTTGGAAGGACAAGGACGCGTTCACGGCGTGGACGCAATCCGAGCAGTTTCGCGCCGCGCATCGCAGCGCCGGCGAGACCAAGCCGCTGCATCTCGGCCATCCCGAATTCGAGGGTTTTGAGGCCGTGCAAACATTGACCGCATCGCGCGCTGACAATGCCGCTTGACGAGCGCGTCTCGGCCAAAGCGGCGCATCCTCGCCGAGCTCGAGGCCAAACCGGATGGCGTGCTCGACGATGTCGCGCGCCGCCACGGCGTGGCGCTGCGCGACGTGTTCGATCTGCTGCCGGAAGGCGCCGCCAAGGCCGTCGAGGCGGGGCGCTTCATCGACATATGGCGCGATATGACGGAATGGGGGCCGGTCACGTTCATCGTCCACACAGAGGACGGCGTGTTTGAAACCAAGGCCCCGCTGCCGCCCGGCGGCGAAGGCCGCGGCTATTTCAACATCCACGGCGACAGTCCGCTCGGCGGCCATATCCGGATGGATCGCTGCGCCGCGATCTATTTTATCGACCGGCCGTTCTTTGGGCGCCGCTCGTGTTCGCTGCAGTTTATCAATCAAGACGGCGGCGCGATGTTCAAGGTGTTTGTCGGGCGCGATGCGAACCGAGAGCTGTTGGTTGATCAGGTTGCGCGGTTTGAGAAACTGCGAGCGGTTGAGAGCGGTAACTTTGTTGCTAAGTAACTCGGGCAGCTTCGCAGACGCTTTGTAGCTGCGGTCGTTGACCGCGGTGACGCCGAGATCGAAGGCTTGCCGGAAACGGACGCTCACACGTCGAACGCGGTCAACGACCTAAAGCATGCACACATCTGGCTGACGCGGGTGAAACAGAACGGCTGCGGACTCCCTCTCCCCGCGTGTCGCACGACGCAGCGCGCCGCATCAACCAAGCAGCGGGGAGAGGGTTGGGGTGAGGGGCGAGCCGCTTGGACGCACGTTTCCAACCACAGCGCACTGCGTGAAGCTAGAAGGACTGAGGCAAACGCTCGCTTATTTTGTGCAAGCAAATTTGGCCGGGCGTAAAAGCGCACGTCCAAGCGGCTCGCCCCTCACCCAAACCTCTCCCCGCTGCTTACCTGATGCGGAGCGCTACGTCGTGGGGACGCGGGGAGAGGGGTCCCCAGCCGTTGTGCTACGCAGTGCGCCGCCAGATGTGTGCATCCCCTAGGTCAACGACCGCGGCTACATCAAGCGCCTGCCTGGTTTGCCCCGATTAACTGCGTAAGCTTAAGCGATCGCCGGCCTGAGCGTCTCGAGCACCGCGGTCAACCGGTTTTTAACGTCCGGATCTTGTGTCACGAGCACCGTCGCCTCAAGATCGCTCATCGTGGTCGCTAGCTTCCAGCGCGCAGCGCCTTCGGCAAGAACCTCGATCGCCAGCTCCTCGGCTTTGTCGGCGTCGCCAGCGTCGAAGGCGGCGCCGAGCAGCGTTGGCCGCAGCCATTCGTCCGCCTCTTTTCAATTCTTGGCTCTCAAGCAGGCCGCGACCACGATCTGCGATACGGCCAGCGCGCGCTCCCGGTCGCCTTTGCGGTTTCTCTGCAAATACAGACGCGGAAGATTGCAGGAACAGTAGTATTGGTTGAGGTCGATCTCCATTCCGCGCTCGTAGGCGTCGATGCTCTTGTTGAGATTGATCAGTCGCTCCGCCGGCGTCGTGGCTTTCCCAGCGAGGCGCTTGTAGCGGCCGCCGAGCAGCCCGAGCCGTTCGGGAGTCGGCCCCGAGAGGTCCATGAGCTCCTCGATTTTTGCGATGGCGTCGATCGGCTTGCCCGCGTTGGCGAGGGCGAACGCGTTCGTGTCGCGGACTTCCTCCAGACCTGCAACGGCCGCCGGCAGGCGCCCGACGAAGTCCGTGAGCCATGCCCAGTCGTCCGCGGTGTCTGCTGAGTCCTTCAGGAGGCGAAGCGCGGCGAGGGCAATCGAAGCCGTGGTCGGCGGCTGGCAGGCCGAGTCCGCCAAAGACTTCGCCAGCGCCATGCGCTGCGCGGGTGCAAGCGCGCGGATCGCCCGGATCTTTCCCTGAAACTCCGCGGTCGCGGCCATAGTTTCCTTCATGGTTGAAGCGCTAGCGGGATCGACGTGGGACGGGTAGCCCGCGATCGATCCGAAGACCGGGGAGGCGCCGCTCGCCAACCCCGCGATCTTCGGTTCAATCGCTTTGCGGATCGCCTTCGCCGCGACTTTTCCAACGTCCTGGTCGGTCAGCGGATAGCGAATGGTGCGCAACTGAGCGGCGTCGAACAATTGCTTTGACCAATCCGCCGCCAAGAGAACGCAACCCTTCTCACGCGCGGCGTGGCGAACGCCCACCTCGTAATAGACATTGCCGTTCGGGATGGTCATTTCAGCCAAGACGAGGTCGGCGAAATAAAGCCGTTCGATCATCTGCACGACAATCAGCGCGTCGACGTCCTGATCGGCGCGGACCGGTTCGTAGCCGAGGTCTTCGATCATCGGCGCATAGGCGTTGTCCCACAGCGCGTTGAAATCGATGTTGGCCACTCCCTTGCCGGCCTCGGCCTGGGTCGGCTTTACGCCATAAGGCATAATCATGAAGCAGATCGGTTTCATCGCTGCCTCCCTCGTCAAGACCAAAGCTTGGTCGTGTCAATCCAGTGCGTGCGGCCGCCTTGCTTGCCGGCCACGTCCATCATGTGCTTTGCGCCGCCTGGACCGTCGCCGCCCGCGCCATTCCACAGACAAACAACATTGACCTTGTCAGGGCCAAAGCGCAGCGCCGAGGCAAGCATCCACTCGTTGTCGCGCTCGTACGGATCCTCGCCGTCGGGCAGCGGGCCGAGTTCGCGCGGTGCGATGTGCATCGCCGCGCGCGCCTTAGCGGCGAAGAAGCGATCGCGCCATTCGGGGCCAGCGAAGTCGACCGATTTCTCCAGAAAGGTCGCTTCCTCGAAGGGCAGGAAGATTTCGAGCCGCGCGCCGCGCGCGAGTGCGGCCTCCGCAAACAACAGATCGCCGCCGCAAGCGCCGCCGCATATCGCTAGGTCGGCGGCGCTAAGCGCCAGATCGTCCAGCGCGCTTGCGATCGCACCCGCGGCGATCGGCGCTTTGTCGGGGGGAAAGCGGGGCTTTTCGCGGCCGGGCGCATCGATCATGTGGCCGCTGAACAGGGCGATCTTTCGGGGCGGCGGGTCGGTGTCCGGCTCTGCCATGAGCATCCCTTCGCTGACGTCAAATGTCTGTTGGCAATGTCGCAGCTTCCGCTCGTTGATGTTGCGTCGTCAAGACGCAGCATTGTGATGACCCTGCTTCAACGCGCACACAAACGCCACGTTGCGGCAATGGCGGCGTCATGCTTCGGTGCACGAGGCGGCCGGTAGCTCCGCGCCCATTCGATTTCCTCATGGAGCCGCAATGTCCGATCCCATTCGTCTCACCGAGTTCGCCCACGGCGGCGGTTGCGGCTGCAAGCTGGCGCCCTCCGTCCTGCAACAGCTGCTCGCCGAGCAACCGCAGACCGCAGGTTTTGCTTCGTTGCTGGTGGGAAATGAGACAGGCGACGACGCCGCGGTCTGGCGGCTCAACGATCAGCAATGCCTGATCGCGACCACCGACTTCTTCACCCCGATCGTCGACGACGCCCGGGATTTTGGCCGCATCGCCGCCGCCAACGCGCTCTCCGACGTGTATGCGATGGGCGGGCGCCCGATCCTGGCGCTGGCGATCCTCGGCATGCCGCTCGGCAAACTGCCGGTCGAGATCGTGCGCGAAATCCTCGCGGGCGGCGCTTCGATCTGCGCCGAGGCCGGCATCCCGATTGCCGGCGGGCATTCGATCGATAGCCCGGAGCCGATCTATGGGCTGGCGGTCATCGGTCTTTGCCGGCCGGAGGAGGTGCGGCGCAACGCGGGCGCGCAGGCGGGCGACGCGCTTATCTTGACCAAGGGCATCGGCGTCGGCGTCTATTCGGCAGCTTTCAAGAAGCGCGCCCTGCCCGATCGCGCCTATGCCGAGATGATGGCCTCTACGACACTGCTTAACCGGATCGGCGGCGAGCTGGGGCGCGAGGCCGACGTGCACGCTGTGACCGATGTCACCGGGTTTGGCGTCCTGGGTCACGCGATGGAAATGGCGCGCGGCGGCGGCGTGCGGCTGGAAATCGATCATGCTCGGCTTCCCTATCTGGAGTTCGCCGAGGGGCTCGCGGAGCAGGGTTTTGCGACCGGCGCGTCGGGTCGCAACTGGGGGAGCTATGGCGAGAGCGTCGAGCTGCCGCGGGGGCTGGCGGATTGGCGGAGGGCGCTGCTGAGTGACCCGCAGACGTCAGGGGGACTGCTGGTGGCCTGTGCGCCCGAGCGCGCGGGTTCACTGTGCGCGGAGATCGTGGCGGCGGGGTATCCGCGCGCGCGGATCGTGGGGCGGGTCGTTGCGGGCGACCCAGGCGTACGGGTAATCTAGAGCATGCTTCCCCATGGTTGAATCGTCACGACGAGCGAAGTGAGGATCATGCGCCTTGCGGAGCGTCGGCCTCCAGGCCGACGTCAGGGTTGATACGCAAGCCGGCCAAGTGAGAGCCCAAAAGGTCGGCGTGGACGCCGACCCTCCGCGAGGACGGCTCTATCCACTCAGCCTCGCTTTTCTCGCAATGCCGGCGCCACCTCAAGAAAGAGCGCGCGGGACGCGCGCGGTCCCAGCGGCGGCTGGCGGAGGAGAGTGGGAGTCGAACCCACCTGGGACAGGCTCGCTGCCCCCTTCGGATTTGAAGTCCGAACGCCCCACCAGGAACGTTTCTCCTCCTCGCTCGGCGGCGGACGAAAACACCGGCGGCCCGAACAAGTCCAGTCTGTGCGGATTGAGCCGGCGCAGATCGCCGCGCCGCAAGGTCACGCCGTGGCGATCGAAGAACTCGAGGATCTGGATCGCGACCTTGCGGCCGTTGTCCAGGCGGTCGCGGAATTCCGCGGCGTTGAAGGCGCGCTTTGTCTGGGGATCGCCGATCGTGACTGCATGCGCAATCATTTCGCGCGTGGTCTCGCGCAGGAAGAAATGATCGTGCGCGATCTCATCAACCCATCCGAGCCGGCTTGCGAGCTTGAGCAGGCGGCGAAGTTCGCGCTCGTCCCGCCCTGTCTGCGCGGCGATATCGCGCACGCGCGGCGGCCGGAATTTTGTGGGGCCGCCTAAGAGCATTGAGACTTCGCGCCACACGTCGAGATCGGCGTCTGAGAGGCGCGCCGCATGTCCAGGCAGACGAACGAAACCGCTTTCGACCGCGAGGCGCCCCTCTTTCATCAGTTTCGCGAGTGCGGCCCGGAACACAGACGGCGCCCATGGCCGCGCAACCGCCATCCGCAGACGCTCGATGCCGCAGCCCTGCAGGTCGGGGTTTTCGGCATGAAACATCGCCATCCGCTCGCAAAGCGCATCGGCGAGCCGGCGCCAGTGTTCGGTGGCGACGGCGAAGGTGGAATCGCCGGCACCAATCAAGACCGCGCTTTCGCCAATCCGCCGCGCCTCGCTCTCTCCGAGCGCCCGGTCGCGAGCGAAGCGCGAAAAATCGGCGAGGAATGGGGGCGCGGCGAGGAGAGCTGTGAACGCCTCTTGCGGATCAGCCAACGCGAGCGCCGCGCGTTCCGCGGCGCGTTCGGGTGTTCGACGTTTTCGCGCTGGCGCCCGCAGGTCGATGAATCCGCCGCCGCCGATCGTTCTTTGACCGGACACGTCGCGCAGAATGAAACGATCGCCCTGCGCCGCCGCGATCGGGCGATCGAGCACGAGCTGGACGTCACCCGATCCACCGGGCGCGATCGATGCGGCCTCAAGCGGGACGACGCGCGCGCCGACATCGGCCGTCGCGTGATGCAGTCGCGCAGGAAACCACGTGGCGATCGGCTTCGGCTCGCCGTTCAGAATAGTCAGGCGCGCGTCGATCCGCTGGGTCGGCGCGTGCAGGCTCGGATCGAGCAGCATATCGCCGCGCGACACCTGCGCCTTCGAGATATCGCGGCCTGTGAGATTGAGGGCGCAGCGGTCGCCGGCTTGGCCCATGTCGGCCACCTTGTTCTGCGCATGCAGCGAGCGTACGCGCGCCTCCAAACCGCCAGGGCTGACGAGGATCGTATCGCCTACCCGCACGACCCCCGAGAGCACAGGCCCGGTGACCACCAACCCGACGCCGGCAAGCAGGAAGGCGCGATCGACCGCCATGCGGAAGCGCCGCTGCGCCGGCCGCGCAGTCTCGCGGGCCTCAACCAGACGGTCGCTCAGCTCAGCGATCCCCTCCCCTGTCCGGACGGAGACCGCGAGCGTTTGCGCGCCTGCGAGCCGCGTCGGGGCGAGAAGAGATTGAACCTCGCGCGCCACCTCCGCTCGCCGCTCCTCGCTGGCGAGATCCGCCTTGGTCAGCGCCACCAGCCCGCGCTCGACGCCCATAAGATCGAGGATGGCGAGATGCTCGCGGGTTTGCGGCATGACGCCGTCGTCGCAGGCCACCACCAGCAGGGCGAAATCGATCCCGACCGCGCCGGCGACCATCGTACGGACGAATTGCTCGTGGCCCGGCGCGTCGACGAAACCGATGATGCGGCCGTCGCCGAGCGGCAGATAGGCGAAGCCGAGTTCGATCGTGACGCCGCGCGCTTTCTCATGTTTGAGGCGATCGCCTTCGACGCCTGTGAGGGCGCGGATCAGCGCCGTCTTGCCGTGATCGACGTGGCCAGCGGTTCCGACGATCATGGCGCTGAGAGTTCGGCAAGCCCGGCGGCGAAGGCGCGCTCGTCGACCAAACAACGTAGGTCCAGCACCAGCGCGCCGTCGGCAATGCGGCCAATCACCGGCCGCGACAAAGCGCGAAACGCCGCCGCCAACCGATCGAGCGCCTCGCCGCCGCCGCGAGCGGGGCGAAGGCTCAGGCCCGCGCTCGGGATGGAGTCGAGCGGAAGCGCGCCGGAGCCCACCTGGGAAAGGCAGTCGCAGACCTCGACAGTGTAAGCGGGCGCCAGCGCCACGGCCAACGGCGCCCGCAGGCGTTCGGCGACGGCCGCGATCTCGGCTTTCGGCCGGGATAGCGCCCGCAGCGTGGGCAGGCGTTCGGCGAGGCGATCTGGATCGCGGTAGAGTTTGAGCGTCGCCTCGATCGCGGCGAGGCGGATCTTGTCGACGCGCAGCGCGCGCTTCATCGGGTTGGCGTTGATCGCCTTTATCAGATCGCCACGTCCAACGATGAAGCCGGCCTGCGGCCCGCCGAGCAGCTTGTCGCCGGAGAAGGTGACTGCGCCCGCGCCTTCCGCGACCGCGTCGTGCACAGTCGGCTCGCGCTTGAGACCGTAGGCCGACAAATCAACCAGCGTTCCGGAGCCCAGGTCGTGGAGCAGCGGGACGCCGGCATTGCCAGCGATTGTCGGCGAGCTCCCCGGCGCCGACTTCGGCGACGAAGCCGTCGATGCGGTAGTTGGAGGGATGCACTTTCAGGATGACGCCGGTCTGAGGGGTCAGGGCCGCGCGGTAGTCTCGGGCGTGGGTGCGGTTGGTGGTTCCGACTTCGACGAGTTTGCAGCCCGCGCGCGCCATGATGTCCGGCATGCGGAAAGCGCCGCCGATCTCGATCAGTTCGCCGCGCGAGACGATGGCCTCGCGGCCCGCAGCAAAACGTGTTGAGCGCGAGCAGCACCGCGGCGGCGTTGTTGTTGACGATCGTCGCGTCCTCCGCGCCGGTGAGTTCGCAGAGCAGGGCGCGCACGTGGTCGTCGCGCTCGCCGCGCCGGCCGGAGGCGAGATCGAATTCGAGCGCGACGGCTTCGCGCATGGCGGAGACGGCGGCGTCGATGGCGGCCTCGGCGAGGACGGCGCGGCCGAGGTTGGTGTGCAGCACGGTGCCGGTGAGGTTGAAAACGGCGCGCAGCGAGGTTTTTTGCAAGGCCTGAAGCCGCGCTTGCGCCTGCTGCGCGAAATCCGCGGCGGCGAGAATTTGGTTGGCGCCGTGTGAGATCGCGTCACGCGCCTCGGCGAGCGTCGCACGCACAGCCTCTGTGGTCGCGGATTTGCCGAACTCGACATGCAAGCCGAGCCGCGACGCTTCTTCCAGCACCTTGGCCACCGAGGGGAGCCCCCGGAGCGCTTCCGCCGTGTTTGCTTGCAATTTTCAACCTTCGCCAAAGCGCAGCGGTCTAACCTTACGAGGTTGGGCTGCCAGACTTCAAGCCGCCCCCTGGGACCGCGCGCTCTCTCCGCGGACAGGATGCTTGCGGCAAAGAGCGCGCGAGACGCGCGCGGTCCCAGGGGCGGCGCTCCTCAAGCCGGCAGCAGCGCCTTGAGCTCGGCCAGCGTATCGGCCTCCTCCACCGGCTTGTCCTTTCGCCAGCGCAGCATGCGCGGAAACCGTGTGGCGACGCCGCTCTTGTGGCGTTTGGAAAGCGCTATGCCTTCGAAGCCCAGCTCAAAAACCAACGTCGGCTTGACGCTGCGCACGGGGCCAAAACTCTCGACCGTCGTGCGGCGGATGATCGCGTCGACCTCGCGCATCTCCTCGTCCGTCAGACCGGAATAAGCCTTTGCGAACGGCACCAGAGCGCGCGAGGCTTCCTCCTGCGGGCCGCTCCACACCGCAAAAGTGTAATCGCTGTAGACGCCGGAGCGGCGGCCGTGACCGCGCTGGGCATAGACCAGCACGGCGTCGACGGCGAACGGCTCGACCTTCCATTTCCACCAGAGATCGTGCTCGCCCGGCCCGCTGCGCTTGCGCCCGACGCCATAAGGCGCGTCGACCCCCTTCAGCATGAGCCCCTCCGCGCCGATCGCGCGCGCTTCGGCGCGTAGCGCGACCAGTCCCGGCCAGTCCGGGGCCTGCACACGCGGGCTCAGCCGCAACGGCGAGGGTCCGCGGGCTCGCGCTTCAGCTACAATGCGCTCGAGCCGGGCGCGCCGCTCCTGCTGTGGCAGCGCGCGCAGATCGACGCCGTCCTCCTCCAGGAGATCGTAGGCGATAAAAGCGACGGGCAGTTCCGCGATATGTTTGGCGGTAAGCGTCTTGCGGTTGAGGCGCTGTTGCAGCAGTGCGAAGGCCTCGATGCCTTCGATGTCCTGCGTCCCCTTGGCGACGACGATCTCACCATCGAGCGCGACCCGATCGGGCAGCACGGTGGTGAGCACGGCCAGATCGGGAAACGAGTCGGAGATCAATTCCTCGCCGCGCGACCAAAGCCTCCAGCCGGCGCCGCGTTTGATGAACTGCGCGCGAATGCCGTCGAACTTCCATTCCGCGATCCAGCCCTCGGGCGGCCCCATTTTCTCAGGCAACAGCTCGAAGGGCAGGTTGAGCGCGTGGGCGAGGAAGAACGGATAGGGGCGGCCGTCATCGGCGCTAGGTGCGGCGCCGGCGGCCGAGACCAGCGCGGCGAAATCCGCCGCGCCGACCGCCCTGCCCGCTCCGGTGTAGCCCATCAACCGCTGCGCTACGAGCGGACCGTCGAGGCCGGTCGCTTCGGCGAGCGCCTGCACGACCTGACCCTTCGCGACGCCGATGCGCAGCGCGCCCGTCGTCAGCTTGAAGAAGGCGAGACGATCGTCGTCGGAAAGTTCGCGCACATAGGCGCTGAGTTGCTGGTAGCGGGCTTCCTCGTCGAGCTTGCGCAAGCCGGGCAGCCGCTCGTTCATCCAGACTTCGAGCGGCACATCCTGCGGCGCGGGCGAAGGCGGCAGCAGCAGCGTCAGCGTCTCGGCGAGATCGCCGACGTTCTGATAGGATTCCTCAATCAACCATTCCGGCAGCCCCGTCCCCTCCAACGCGAGCCGGCGCAGCAGGCGGGTCGGGATCATCTGCTTCGGTTTGCCGCCGGCAAGGAAATAGATGATCCACGCCGCCTCGGCATGGCGCTCCGGCGCGGCGAGCGCGGAATGCAGATAGGCCTTCAGCGCGTCGATCTTGCGTCGGGTCGCGGTGGCGGCGTCGAGCTGGCGATAGAGTTCGGCGAAGGCCTTCACGCCGCCTCGCCGATCGTCTCGTCGCCGTATTCCGCCGCGACCCCTTCGGCGTCCAGGCCTTTTTCGCGTAGATAGCGCACCAGCGTCGCCACCGACCCATGCGTGGCGAGCACGCGCGAGGCGCCGGTGGCTTCGATCGCCGACAAGAGGCCGCCCCAGTCGGCGTGGTCGGACAGCACGAAGCCGCGGTCGACGCCGCGCCGCCGGCGGTTGCCGCGCACCTGCATCCAGCCGCTGGCGAACGCGTCGGCGTAAGCGCCAAAGCGTCGCATCCAAGGCGAACCGGCCGCCGACGGCGGCGCGAGGACCAGGGCGCCGGCGAGCGCCTTCTTTGCCAGTCCCGCGGGCGACGTGGTGGGAGGCAGCGCCACGCCGCGCTCGCGGTAGATCGCGTTCATCGGCTCGACCGAGCCGTGGCTGAGGATCGGGCCGATCGTGGGATCGAGCAGCGCCAGCACGCGCTGCGCCTTGCCCAGGGAATAGGCGAAGACGACGCTGGTGCGTTCAGCCTCGGCGTTCTCGCGCCACCATTGGTTGATCTCATCGGCGACCTGGTTTTGCGGGCGCCAGCGATAGATCGGCAGGCCGAAGGTGGATTCGGTGATGAAGGCGTGGCACCGAAGCGGCTCGAACGGGGCGCAGGTTCCGTCCGGCTCGATCTTGTAGTCGCCGGAGGCGACCCAGACCTCGCCGGCGTGCTCGACCCGGATCTGCGCGGAGCCCAGAATGTGCCCGGCGGGGTGCAGCGAAATCCTGACGCCGCCCTGCTCTATCGTCTCTGCATACGCCGCCCCCTGCACGTTGATGTCGCCGAGCCGGCGGCGCAGGATCGGGACGCTGTCCGTGTGGCAGAGGTAGGCGTCAGACCCCGGACGCGAATGGTCGCCGTGGCCGTGGGTAACGACCGCGCGGGCGACGGGACGCCAGGGGTCGATGTAGAAATCGCCGGGCGGGCAATAGAGGCCCTCGGGGCGGGAGACGATGAGGTTCATCAGGGGGATGTAAGGACGGCGCGCCTTAATGCAAAGCCGCGCCGTTTCTGTGGGGATCGCTTAACCACAAAGGACGCAAAGAGGCGCAAAGCCGCGGACTTCGCTCGGGGAATCTTTACCGCAGCCGGCGATGATGACGCAAAGTTGCCCGGCGGAGCCGAGTTTGATGTCGCACGCGTTTCAGCATCCGATTTTCGACGAGCCGACCGCGGTCGACGCCACCGTCAAGCCGAAACGCTTCAAGGTCGCGCCGACCTTCGTCATCGATCTTTCGTTCTCCGCGCTGTGCGCGGCAGGGATCATCCCGGTCTGGCGGGAGGTGATCAAACATGCGCCGATCGCCGCCGTTCTTCCCACGTTCCTCCTGCTTGCGGCGATCCTCGGTTGCTATTTCGGCAAGACGCTCACCATCGGCCACCTTGGCGGCAAAGGCGGCGACGCGCGCACCTACGTCAAATCCGGCGCGCTGGTGACAACGGGGCCGTATGGTTGGTCGCGCCATCCCACCTATTCGCTGGCGATGCTGCAGTTCCTGCTGTGGTCGGTTCTCGGCGCCTACATCCAGTTTTTCGCGCCCTGGAGCGCGTTTCTGCTGTTCACGATCGTCGCGGCGCCGCTTGGCTTCTTCCTGATCAACGATCTTCTGGTGATGCCGACGGAAGAGGCGATGTTGCGGCGGCTGCATCCTGATGAGTTTGACGGCTATGCTGCGCGGGTGAACCGGTGGTTCGGGCGGCGTGCGGGGTGAGGCTGGCGGCGAACCCTTCGAAGGGCTAAACTACCAGTATGTCCGCCGCCGCAAAGCGCTTGTTGACCGTTGATGAGTTCCTCGACTTCGCCGAGGGCCTCGACTTGATGGTAACGGAGCTATTTCCTGAGGACTGAGGTCGACTAACAGCCGCTTAGAGCGCGGCTCGCGGTCGAGCCGTTCTGACGGAAGGTCGGCGTCCACGCCGACCTTTTTGGGCGCCGCTCGGCCGGCTTACGCATCAACCCCACGTCGGCCTGGAGGCCGACGCTCCGCGAGGCGCCTGATCCTCACTTCGCTCGCCGTGACGATTAGGCCTGCGCGTCCGCACGGCGCCGGCCAGAATCCCCTATGGTTTTGGCCCCATTGTAAAGCCAGTCGACTTCAATCGCGCCGACCTGACCCAACCTATCGGCATATCGCCGCGGACATACATTACGCTCGCCCATCCATCAGGGGTGAGCGCATAGACGATCAGTTCGTCCTTTGGGAGGACGAAGACGCCTGGCGTCGTGCAAAGCAAGCTCGGCGCGGAGTAGAACGGCAGCCTTCCTGCGCCTATCACCCGATAAATGACCGGTGGAGAGACGAGCGGCGCGGCATCTGATCCCGGCGTTGGCTCGTTGCAGGGGTTCGGCGTTGCGGCCGTTGCGCCAACGTCGGAGGACAACAAGAGCACGACCGCGGCGAGCAGCGCTTTCCTCAAGTGCATTTGCTCCCCATAGATGTCGTCCCCTTTGTTCTCAGGCGCGCTTGTCTGGGCAAGGCTAGCGTACATCGAGCTCGATCAAAATGGCGCGCGCGCGAACTTCGCGCCCGTCGCGACTTGATCGGTCCTTTCGCGACAACGTAGAACCGAGTGAACCAACCGATGCCCCCGTCGCGCAAATCCCCCGCCCTCATACCCGCTGTGGCGGACGGCTCGACATTCACGTCTGACGCCGCAATCCGCGAATATTTCATCCGCCGCGATTGGAAGCCGTTCCCATTCCAACGCGAGGTGTGGGCGGCGATGCGGCAAGGCCGCAGCGGTTTGCTGCACGCGACGACCGGCGCTGGGAAAACACTCGCCGTCGGCTTCGGCGCGTGGCTCGCGGCGCACGAAAGCCAGCCCATCCCCTCCCCCCTTGTGGGGGAGGGTACGGGAGGGGGGTCGGCTCGGCTTGGCCGTCGCTCACAATCGAGCAAAGCGCTTGCCGCTACCCCCCTCCCCGGCCCTCCCCCACAAGGGGGGAGGGGGTTCGCGGCGCCGGACGCGTCCCTCCGCGTCCTCTGGATCACGCCGATGCGGGCGCTCGCCGCCGACACGGCGCGTACGCTGGAGGCCGCGCTGGCTGAAGTCGGCGCCTGGCGAGTCGGCCTGCGCACCGGCGACACCGACGAGAAGACCCGCGCGGCGCAGCGCAAGCGTCTGCCCGAAATTCTCGTCACCACGCCTGAGAGCCTCACCCTGATGCTCGCCCACCCCGACACGCGAGCGCGCTTCGCCGGCCTGCAAACTATCGTCGTTGACGAATGGCACGAGCTGCTCGGCAACAAGCGCGGTGTGCAAACACAACTGGCCTTGGCGCGCCTACGGCGCTGGCGGCCGGAAGCCCCGATCTGGGGGCTGTCCGCGACGCTTGGCGACCTCGACGGGGCCAAGCGCGCGCTCGTCGGACCCAACCGCGAGGCGGTCATCGTCAGAGGCAAGCTCGACAAGACGCTGATCATCGACACCGCACTGCCGATCAACAACGAACGCATCCCCTGGGGCGGTCATCTCGGCATCGAAATGCTGCCGCGGGTCGTGGCCGAGATCGAAAGCTCCGCCAGCTCGCTGGTCTTCACCAACACCCGCAGCCAAGCCGAGATCTGGTACAAGGAAATCATCGGCGCCCGGCCTGATTGGTCCGGCATCGTCGCGCTGCACCACGCCTCGATGGAGCGCACAACGCGCGATTGGGTGGAAGCGGGTCTCAAATCCGGCGCGTTGAAAGCGGTCGTCTGCACCTCCAGCCTCGATCTCGGCGTCGACTTCCTACCCGTCGAGCGCGTTTTGCAGATCGGCTCGCCGAAGGGGGTCGCGCGGCTGCTGCAACGCGCCGGCCGCTCGGGCCATGCGCCCGGCCGACCGTCGCGCATCACCTTCGTCCCGAGCCACAGCCTGGAGCTCGTCGAATCCGCCGCCGCGCAACGGGCCGTGCGCGAGGGGCGGATCGAGAGCCAGATTAGCCCCGACGCGCCGCTCGATGCGTTGACGCAGCATCTCGTCTCGATTGCGCTCGGCGGCGGATTTAAACCAGACGAACTTTTCGCCGAGGTGCGCGACACCGTTGCCTACGAGCGCCTGAGCGAGGGCGACTGGCAATGGTGCCTGGATTTCGTCCGCCACGGCGGTCCGACCTTGGCGGTGTATCCCGATTTCAAGCGCGTCGAGCCCGACAAGGATGGCGTCTGGCGCGTGCCCAACGCGCGGCTGGCCATGCTGCATCGCTTCAACATCGGCACCATCACCGCCGACGCCGGCCTCGTCGTCCAATACGGACCGACGCCGCCGGGCGCGCGGCTCGGCGTCGTCGAGGAGAGTTTTGTCGCGAGGCTGCGCGCCGGCGACAAATTCTGGTTCGCCGGCCATCTGCTGGAGCTGACCCGGGTGCGCGAGATGACGGCCTATGTCCGCAAAGCGAAAGGCGGGCGGGCGACCGTGCCGCGTTGGGGCGGCTCGCGCATGCCGCTTTCGACGACGCTCGCCGATGCGATGGTCGAGCTGATGGGCGAGGCGGCGGACGGGCGATTTGAAGGACCGGAGATGCGGACCGCCCGGCCTTTACTGGAATTGCAGACCCGCTGGTCGGCGCTGCCAACGCCTACAACGCTGCTAGCCGAAACGCTGAAGACGCGAGAAGGCTGGCACCTGTTTCTTTACCCGTTCGCCGGCCGCAACGTTCATCTCGGCATGGCGAGCCTGCTCGCTTGGCGCGCGGCGCAGATGGCGCCCGGCACGTTTTCGCTCGCCGTCAACGAATACGGGATGGAGGTGTTGAGCGCGACGGAGCGCGACTGGGGCCGTGAGCTCCCGGCGCTGATTGACGCCTCGCTTAGCCTCGAAGACTTGATGCGCCAGACGCTGGCGAGCCTCAACGCCAGTGAACTCACCCGCCGCCGTTTCCGCGACATCGCCCGCATCGCCGGCCTGACGCCCGCGGCGCACCCCGGCGCACGCCGGACCGCGCGGCAGTTGCAGGCTTCGTCCGGGCTTTTCTACGACGTATTCCGCAAATACGATCCTGGGCATGCCCTGATTCGCCAAGCCGAGCGGGAGGTGCTGGAGGCGGAGCTCGATGTGCGGTTGTTGGATTTGCATCTCCGTCGCATGGCGGACAAAACCTTGGTCGTGAAAAGCCTGAAGCGCTGTTCGCCTCTTGCCTTTCCGCTGATGGTCGAGGGGTTTCGCGAAAAACTTACCAACGAGGCGTTTTCGGCGCGGGTCGAGCGCATGGCCGCCGCGCTCGAACGCGCCGCCGCGCGATGAAGCCGTTCTACTGGAACGATCTCGCGCTGTTGCCGCAGCGCGCCGTCTGGAGCGCCGCGGAGCGGACGCTGTTCGTCGCGGACGTGCATATCGGCAAGGCCGCGAGCTTTCGCGCCGCCGGCCTGCCCGCGCCCGCGGGGACGACACGCGAGAACCTGGCGCGGCTCGACGCCCTGATCGAAGCGCTCCATCCCAAGACGATCGTGGCGCTCGGCGACCTCTTTCACGCTCGTGAAGCCTACAGAGACGCTTCGCGGCGCGAATTCCGGGCTTGGCGAGGCCGCCACGCGAACCTTGAGATTCGGCTCGTCCTCGGCAATCACGACGCGCGGGCCGGAGCGCCCCCTAGCGAACTCGGCCTCGAAGTTGTTAGCGAGCCAGCCGTCATCGGCGGCATCGAATGCCGGCACCATCCGCTGGATACCGAAGACCCGTTCGGTCCCTACGTGCTTGCCGGCCACACGCATCCCGTGACCCGGCTACGCGGGCCCGGACACGATAGCGTCCGCCTGCCCTGCTTCGTGATGCGCGCGCGCCGACTCATCCTACCTGCGTTCGGTGAATTCACCGGCGGGCGAGTTGTCGAAGCGGACGCCGAGACCGCGCTCTGCATCATCGCCGGCGAGCAGTGTCTTTATGCCCCGATGACGACGGGGCGACCTCTGCAGCAGCGCCGCTGAAATGTCAGCTCTAAGTCACTGAACGGTAATCGGCCTCGCCGGATAGATGCCGATTATGCGCGCTTCAAGACGCGAGTTACACCCCGCAACGCCTTGCGCCGCCTCACGAAAATGCAATTTTCAGCTCAGATTCACGTTGCGTTATAAAAACTTCGCATGCAATGTGTGGATGTCGGCAGTCTGCTGCGTTTTGAGGGGCCAGATGTCCAAGCCAATTCCCATTTTTGGGTTCGCGTTTTCTGCGTTCGCATATACCCATCCGGCATTCGGCGCGGGGGCCCGAAGCCAAGGCGAAGAAAGATCGAGTTTCAAGATTGCGGAAAATCCGGAGGCAGAACGTTTTGCTGCGGCTTGGCGCGTTTCGCCCTTCGACCGTCGAAACTTCACGGTTTGCGTCCGCGCTTCGAAAGCCGCGATCGCGCCGGGGTTTAGATTACTGACGTGCACAGAGCCGCAACTGAAAAAATTCGAGTATGTGTGGCTGCACGAAATCGAGGAAATATTGGAGGGTTTTGCGGGAATTGCTCGCAAGCCGCGAGGCGGCTCCGCCAGCGTGCTTCCGCAAAGCCGAATTTCGTTCGGCTTGCCGAATATCGCGCACTGGGCCCTAGCGCCGGCCATTTTTGGCAGTCAGCGCCTGGCGCCGGAGGGCGCCGAGGCAAATTTCTAGGTTGCGGCGTTTGCGATCTGGCAGTGGTGGCCAGCGTGATTTTACCGTGATTTTGGACTTGCGCCCAGGCGGTCGGTCTGCCCGTTGCCGGGAAGACCGATGAGGCGGTTCAGGATCCGACCTGCGCCTCGATCTGAACGGTCGATAGATCGAGCCTGACACCCGGCCCCATCGTCGACGAGATCGCGGCGCGATGCATGTAAGTGCCCTTCGCGCCCGACGGTTTCGCCTTGATCACCGCATCGACGAAGGCGCGGATGTTGTCGGCGAGCTGGCCGTCGCCAAACGAGGCCTTGCCCACCGAGCCCTGCACGATGCCTGCCTTCTCGGCGCGGAACTCGACAGCGCCGCCCTTAGAGGCCTTCACCGCCGCGGTGACGTCAGTCGTCACCGTGCCGACCTTCGGGTTCGGCATCAGGCCGCGCGGGCCCAAAACCTTGCCAAGCCGGCCGACTAGCGGCATCATGTCAGGCGTGGCGATGCAGCGGTCGAAGTCGATCGTTCCGCCCTGGACGCTCTGAACAAGATCCTCGGCGCCGACAAGGTCGGCCCCTGCCGCGCGGGCCTCGTCGGCCTTCGCGCCGCGAGCGAATACGGCGACCCGCAGCGTGCGCCCCGTGCCGTTCGGCAGATTGACGACGCCGCGCACCATCTGGTCGGCGTGCTTCGGGTCTACGCCGAGATTGATGGCGAGTTCGACCGTTTCGTCGAACTTGGCGCTGGCTTTCGACTTGACCAGCTTCACCGCGTCATCGAGCGTGTAAAGCTGAGTGCGGACAACGCTCTCGCGAGCGTTCTTGATGCGTTTTCCAATGTGAGCCATGGCTTACCCCACCACCTCGACGCCCATCGAACGGGCAGAGCCTTCAATCATCTTCATCGCCGACTCGATCGAATCGCAATTGAGATCGATGATCTTCTTCTCGGCAATCTCCTTGATCTGCTCGCGCGAAATCTTGCCGACGAAACCGCGCCCCGGCGTCTTGGCGCCGGAGGCCGGCTTCTTGCCGATCTTCAAGCCGACCGCCTTCTTGATGAAGAAGGTGACGGGTGGCTGACGCATCTCGAAGGTGAAGGAGCGATCCTGATAGGCGGTGATGACGACCGGGATCGGCGAGCCCTTTTCCAGCTGTGCCGTGCGGGCGTTGAAGGCCTTGCAGAACTCCATGATGTTGAGGCCGCGCTGACCCAGCGCGGGACCGATCGGCGGCGACGGATTGGCCGCGCCCGCGGGCACCTGTAGTTTGATATATCCGGCGATTTTCTTCGCCATAGTGCTGCTCCAAATACGGCGGGGCCGACGACGGGGATTGCCCGTTCGGCCTCGCCAGGTTGCAGTTCGTGGTGCGAACGCGTGTCCCGGCTGGCGACCGGGCGCTCTCCCACGTACGTGAGCGGCGGGCGCTATCAGATTTGGCGGAAGCGCGCAACTTGGACTATCTTCGTCTCAGGAGGCGTTTCGATGACGATCGCCAAAGTCGTTCCTCTCAGCGAACTTGTCGGATACGACGAGGACGTCCTCTTATGGTCGCAACAGCAGGCTCGGCTTCTGCGCGAACGACGGTTTGCGGAGATCGACGTCGAACACCTCGCCGATGAGATCGAAGACGTGGGCAAGAGCGAAAAGCGCGAACTTGCGAGCCGCTGCACGGTTCTTCTCGCTCATCTGCTGAAATGGAGATTGCAGGCATCCTTTCGCTCGAATTCCTGGCGAGCCACCATTCTCGACCAGAGGCGGCGGATTGCTATGGTCCTTGATGAGACGCCAAGTCTCAACTCTTCGCTTCGCGACCCTGGTTGGCGGGAAGGGGTTTGGCTCGACGCCCGAGCGTCGGCTCGCAAAGAGATGCGGGCAAAGACGGATGTGTTGCCCGCTACGATGCCTTGGCCTTGGGAGGCTATTTTCGACTCGAATTTCTGGCCGGAGTAAGTTCACTAATTGGCGGTTACGCGCAAAAGGCTGATGAGCGAGGTTCCATGACAGTCGCCAAGTCGCGTCGCTTGGACATACCGGTGTCCTATGACGCTGATGTTTTGCTATGGTCCGAGCAGCAGGTGCGAGCGTTGCGCGAGCGGCGCTTCGCGGACCTCGACATCGAGCATTTGGCGGACGAGATCGAGGACGTGGGCAAGGCCGAAAAGCGCGAGCTCGCTAGCCGAATGGCGGTATTGCTGGCGCATTTATTGAAGTGGCGCTTCCAGCCCCACAAACGCTCGAAATCTTGGCGCACGACGATCGGGCTGCAACGCCGTCGAGTGAGTTTGGCGCTGAAGGCGACACCGAGCCTGAAGGTATTGATGCGCGACGAAGATTGGCGAGAAGCCGTATGGTTGGACGCGGTGGCGCTCGCCGCCAAGGAGACTGGACGACCCGAGGACGACTTTCCCGACGCCTCGCCCTGGCCATTTGAGAAAGCATGCGAGTCCGATTTCTGGCCCGACTGATCGCTTAGTCCGGAAATTCTCGCCCTCGAATTTTGAATTGGCGCTGTTGACGTCCAAGGTCGAACTATTTCTTCTCTTTTTTCGATTTTCCGTCCTCGTGTCCGGCAAGCTGTGGCCCGGCGCCGTCGAGGCGGGCGGATCACTGGCGGGGAAGCTTTCATCAAGCGCCTCGTCCAGTTGGTCATCCTCCGCCTTCCGATCCGACGCCTCGGACGCTGTTTCCTTGTGCGGCTTTTTGGTCATGGCGTTATCTCCGGGGAATATATGCGCCGGCATCCTGCGCTTCGCTAACGTCAAAGCCAACTTGTGCACGCCGCGCCGGTTCCTCGGCTAGCGATGCGCGCTAATTAAAGGCGGCTGTCATTCGACTCGATGGGTCGCCGCGGACTTGCTATAGATAGCTACGGAGCGACATTGATGCCCAAGTCACCGTCTGAACCCACAAACCTCGTACTCGAACAACTACGCGTCATGCGCGCGGAGACAAACGCGCGGTTCGACAACGTGGAGCGGGGTTTCAAAGTGCGTCTCGAAAAACTCGCGGACGGACATCGCGGATATCAAAAAAGACATCCGAGGCCTCAAGATCAACACGATCGCGGAAATCTACAAGGCCAACCTGACGGTGGCGAGCTTTGCCGATCATGAGCGCCGGATCGAGGCGCTGGAGCGCAAAGTACCCTGAGACCGGAGCGTCGGCGTCCACGCCGACGACGTGGCGCAGCCTCGTCGGCGTGGACGCCGACGCTCCGATGGCCGCCTCAGCTCAACGACGCCCCTCGCCTCAGGCTGGCGAAACCGTCTTTCCGCCGACGCGCGCGCGCTTCCGCGGGAGTGCCAATCAGCGCCAGCGCGGCGACGCCGGCGGTGCCGACCCCCGTGGCCAACGCGTCGCAGCGTATTCTGCGTTCGAGGTCCTTCAGGCTGTCGTCCGAGGGGTCGCGCCACAGACAAACGAGAACCTTCGCGCTCGGACATCGCAGCCGCGCCTCGCGAACCGCGCCTCTGAGATGCGCGATCGTCAGCGGCTCGATGTAGCAGAGGCAGACCAGCGCAACAGCGCTGCGATCGGCCTCACTGGCCGCGCGCGCCTCCTCAACACTGACCGTCTTGCAGGGGAGCCCACGCCGGGTCAGAGCGTGGACGAGCATCGACGCGGCGATCGCGTCGAGCGGATGCTCGCCGTGCAGCACCGCCGCGCCGCGTCGCGAGCGCAGCATGGCGTCCTGTCGCGCTTCGGCACTCGAGGTGCTCCCTCCTATTCGCGAAAAACGTCGCAGCAATGCGCGCCACCGGCCCGACTTTCCAGGTTTCGAAGCGTCGAGCCGGGCCACCAACTGCGCCATCGAAGCGGTCATGGCCTGAAGTCGCACGTCGTCGAGATCGCCGCGCGACACGTCGACATGGGCGCGTCGCAGCGCCTCCAGCGCCACCGCGTCATAGTAATCCGCAATCTCTCCACGCTTGAGGAACGCCCGCGCCTGCGTCGCGGCTTCGCGCGGATCTCCGGCCAGCATCCGCTGATAGAACGTTTCGTGCGCAGCAAGCGGCGGCTCATCGCCAAGCAGGGTTTCTAGGAACGCCAAACCCGGCGCATGGCGTCCTAGTACGACCAGACAGGTCGTCAGCGGGGTCGCCAGCACCAATCCAATCGGCCCCCAGAGAAACGCCCAGACCGAGGCCGATATCACCACCGCGACTGGCGAAAGGCCGGAACTGTGACCGAACGCCAGCGGCTCGATCACCTGACCGGCGATCGACTCGGCGACGACAAACAGCGCAAGCGTCAGAAAAAAGATCGACCAGCCTGGGTCGACGCCGAACGCGACGATGAGCGCAGGGACGACGCCAATCAGTACGCCGATATAGGGCACGAAGCGTGCGACGGCGGCGATCGCGCCCCAAAGCGCAGGGTTCGGCAAACCGATCAGAAAAAGGCCGCCCGCGATGACGAAGCCGAAGACGCTGTTCAAAATGACTTGGGCAAACAGCGTGCGGCCGACGCGCCGGCCCGCATCGTCGATCGCCTCGGTCGTGCGGTAGATGTCCTTGGCGCCGATCAGCTTGATGAGGCGGTTTCGCAGATCCTCTTGCTGTGCGAGCAGAAAGGCAGTGAACACCAGCACGATCACGAGCTGCCCAAGTGGCGATAGCACCGGGGATGCGAAAGATCCGATCGCGCTGATGCGCGACAGAGGCGAGTTGTCGACGACCACTACCTTTTGCGGCGCAGGCGATCCTGGGTCCGCCGGCGCTGCCTCCTTCAAAGCGTCCTCGATCATCGCGAAAGGGCCCGACGCCTTGTCGCCGCCGAAGCGCTGCGAGATCGCGTGCACTTTCTCTTCGATGTTGTGACGGTACGAAGGCAGCTGGGAGGCCATGTCCGAGACCTGGCCGCTGATGAACGTCACACATAATCCGATGACGCCGACAAATAGCAGCAGCGCGCCCAGCGCGCCCACCGCGCGCGGCGCGCCGAGATTTTGGGCCGCCCGAACGACCGGCGACAGCGCAAAGCTCAGCAACGTCGCAAGCGCGAGCGGGACCAACACCTCTTTCGCGAGCACGAGCAAAGCGCCGAGGCTCAGCGCCAAGACAACCCCCGCGGTCGCCGCGATCAACCCGCTGTTATGACCATCCGAACCGTCACTCATCGGGTGAATTCGATCCTACTGAGCTTGCGCAGCGAGTTCGTCATCGCTCTCGCTCTCGCCGATCGCCGTCCCGATTTGCTGCATCAATCGCGCGACATCGATCGGCTTGGCGTGCAGCTCATGGGCGCCGTTCTGCATCGCAGACGATCGCGCCTCCTCCGAGTTGCTCGCCATCAATACGATGATGGGAATCGCGCGGGTATGATCGTCGTGTTTGAGCGCGCGCGCTGTTGACCAATCCTGGTCGCCGCGCAACTGCGAATCCAGCAAGATCAGCGAGGGCTGAGCGGCTTTTGCAGTGGACACAGCTGTGTCGCGCTCGTGCGCGTGGATCACGACATGGCCGCGACGCTCCAGGCGTTGCGTCAGCATATCGCTGAGCTGTTCGTTGTCTTCGACGACAAGTATTTTCGCCATGTAGGGAGCCCTTCGCGTCCTTAACGCACACTCAGGCTGTGAGTTCCGGGGATTGTGACGATCGGGGGACCGCAGCGCCCGCCGTCACAGCCTGCGCTTTCGCGTAAGCCCGCGCAGCGCTATTTCTAACTGATGAAACAAACCACGACGATCCTACAATTCACCACGCAAGGCCGCGGTCTGCTGGAGATCACGAACGAAACGCGCGACTGGCTTTCGGCCGCGGGCGTGAAAACAGGTCTCGCGACGCTGTTCTGCCGCCACACCTCCGCTTCGCTGGTGATTCAGGAAAACGCGTCGCCCGAAGTCAGAACCGACCTCGACGCCGCCTTCGCCCGCCTCGCGCCCGAAGCGCCGGGGCTCTATCTGCACGACGACGAAGGCCCGGACGACATGCCCGCGCATATTCGCACGGCGCTGACGGGCGTGAACCTATCAATCCCGGTCATCGGCGGCCGTTTGGCGCTCGGGACTTGGCAGGGCCTATATCTGTTTGAGCATCGCCGCCGCCCGCATAGACGGGAGGTGGCGGCGCATGTGATTGGGGAATAGCGGGCGGCGCGCAGGGTGACAGAGTGCGCGCTCGAGCACAGCCGCACGCACTATTCTCAACCCTTCTGTTCTTCCTCGGGCAAGGGGTCGAAAAAATCTGGTCCGATATTGGTTTGGCCTTTCATCGATCCCGGTTTTCGTTTGACCGGTGTTGGCGGCGGCGCCCGCTAGTCTCATTGGCCCCCATTCCCGCCACCGCCTCCAACAGCAGCCCAACATCCTCCTCCCGCGAGAGCCGGTGATCGCCGTCGCGGACCAGGCTCAGCGTCACCGGGTCCATCGGCATGTGTTCAACCAGCGTCATCGCGTGCTGATAAGGAACGTCGGGGTCCTTCATGCCTTGCAGGATGCGAACCGGCGCATGCGACCGAATTATCCCGCCGAGCAGGAGGTGCTTGCGTCCGTCCTCGATCAGCGTGCGGGTGTAGACGTAAGGCTCCGGCGAATAGGCCGAGGGACGCTCGTAGCGTCCGTCTCTGAGGATCGCGGCGCGGCCCTCCTCCGGCAGCCGCGGCCAGAGCAGCGCTTCGGTGAAATCGACCGCCGGCGCGATCAACACGAGCCCGGCCAGACGATCGGTCTCTTTGGCCTCCGCCAGCGCCCGCGCCGCCAGCAGCGCAATCCAGCCGCCCATCGACGAGCCGACCAGGATTTGCGGGCCGTGCGACAGCCCGCGGATCGCGGCGAGGCTCTCCTGCAGCCAACGGCCGATCGAGCCCTGCTCGAAATCCCCGCCCGATCGTCCATGCCCGGAATAGTCGAAGCGCAGACAGGCGCGGCCCTCGCGGGCGCAAAAGCCGTCGAGCGCCTGGGCCTTGCTCGACTCCATGTCGGATTTGAAACCGCCGAGCCAGACCACCCCTGGCTTGGTCGAACCGGCGGCGGGACGCGGTGCGATATGCAATTTCACGGGAATCCTTGCCCGCGCCGACTTGCAGAAATTGCGGTTCGTCCGAATACACGCTTGGATGGCTCCATGAATTCGATCCGAACCAGATCATAGCCGGCATCAGCCTGCCGCTTCTGGCGTGTCCCCGCAAGGCGCGCCGTTTTGGCGCGGTCGCATGATCCTCGCCTCCCGAGCGTTCGCGCAGACGCGGCCGAACCTCGCCGGACGCACCGTGCTGCAAATCCTGCCGCGGCTCGACGCGGGCGGGGCGGAGCGCACGACGCTCGATGTCGCCGCCGCGCTCGTGCACGCGGGCGGACGGGCGCTGGTCGCCTGCGATGGCGGCCGGCTGGTCAGCGAGTTGCAGGCGCAGGGCGGCGTCTGGCTGCCCTTCCCTGCCGCGACCAAAAACCCGCTCGCGATGGCGATCAACGTGCGCAAGCTGGCGCGGGTCATCATCGAGGAGCGGGTCGATGTCGTGCACGCCCGCTCGCGCGCGCCGGCCTGGGTGGCGCTCGGGGCCGCGCGGATCGTCGCGCGGCCGCTGGTGACCACCTATCACGGCGCTTATGGCGGCGGGTCGGCGCTGAAGCTGCGGTACAATTCGGTGATGGCGCGCGGCGACGTCGTGATCGCCAATTCCCACTTTACGGCCGACGCGATCGCCAAGATCTATCCGTTCGCACGCGAGAAGTTGCAGGTCATTCACCGCGGCACGGATCTGCGGGCGTTCTCGCCCAGTGCGGTCGATCCGCAACGGGTGACCAATCTGCGCGAGGCGTGGGGCGTCGCTCCGCACGAGCGCATCGTGCTGCTGGCGGCGCGGCTGACCGGCTGGAAAGGTCAGCGGGTGCTGATCGAGGCGGCGGCGCGGCTCGATCTCGAAGGTGTGCGCTATGTGCTCGCCGGTGACGCGCAGGGGCGCGACGGCTACGTGAAGGAGCTCGATAAGGCGATCGAGCAGCGCGGGCTGAAGGGCGCGGTGGTGCGGGTCGGCCATTGCACGGATATGCCGGCGGCGTTCCTGGCAGCGACCGTCGTCGCGGTGCCCTCGACTGAGCCGGAGGCGTTCGGACGCAGCGCGGTCGAGGCGCAGGCGCTGGGGACGCCGGTGGTGGTGACGGACCTTGGGGCTGTGCCTGAGACGGTGCTGGCCCCGCCTGACGTTGGAGCGGAGGCGCGCACCGGCTGGCGGATACCGCCGGGCGATGCGGATGCGCTGGCGACGGCGCTGAAAGCGGCGCTCAGCCTTGGCGCGACGGCTCGCGAGGCGATGGCGCGGCGCGCGCGCGCGCATGTCGAGCGGCATTTCTCGCTGGAGCAGATGACGCGGGAGACGCTGGCGGTTTACGGGTCTGTGTTGGGGGGGTGAAACGGTCTGCTTCTCACTTCGCTTATGACTGCAGCGCTTGACCAAAGACCGCTCGGAACGATATGATTTGAAATCATATCGATCAGAGGCAAGCATGCCAAGAGTTAGCGTCGAGGATAACCCCAGATTCACAATGGAAATTCCTCGGCGGGAAAAAGCGCGGTTGGTTCGTGCAGCGTCCCACGAAGGTACGACCTTGAAGGATTTCATGCTGCGCAATGCTTTGAGCGCCGCAGACGCCGTGATTGAGCGCGCTGAGCGTATTCAACTCTCGGAGCGCGATACGATCCAAATTCTCGACTTGCTCGACAACCCCGGCGACGCAAACCCACGCATGGTTGCAATTCTGAAAGCGCGGAGCGCTGAATGACCGGGCTCCCGCCGTGGCGGGAGGAGGCCATTGCGAAATCGCATGAGCGCAAGAAATTCGACTGTGGAAATTTGGAGCTCAACGCTTTCCTAGCTCAATACGCTCGGCAATCCCACGAAAACGGATCGGCCAAGACCTTTTGCGCAGTCGACGAGGGAGATGGCCGAACGATCCTCGGCTTCTACACGATCAGCCCCGGGCAGATTGAACTCCATCGTGTCCCCTTATCGGCTCGACCGGGCGGAGGCGGACGTCATGCGCTCGGCGGCTTTCGTCTTGCCCGCCTTGCCGTTTCGAAAGCGTTTCAAGGGCAGGCCCTTGGCGGTCGTCTGCTTGCGGGAGCGGTCGAGCGGTGCATAAAGGTTTCGGCTCAGGTTGGCGGCACGGCGCTGCTCATTGACGCCAAGGACGAGGCAGCCGCCTCTTGGTACAGCTCATACGGCGCCGTACGCTTGGTTGACCGTTCCCTCACGCTCGTGATGACGTACGTCGAATTCAACAAGTCGCGCATCGCCGCGGGATTGCCGCCGATTTGAGTCAGCAGGCGGCGCCTGGGGAACTTACATATCCTGATAGTTGGGGCCCCCACCCCCCTCCGGCGTCGTCCACGTAATATTCTGCGAGGGGTCCTTCACATCGCAGGTCTTGCAGTGCACGCAGTTCTGCGCGTTGATGACGAAGCTCGGGTCGCTCTTCTTCGCCTCATCCGCATAGACGACTTCATAAACACCCGCCGGGCAGTAAAGTCGCGCCGGCTCGCCATAGAGCGGCAGGTTCACGCGGATCGGGATCGTCGGATCGGTCAGGCGCAGATGCACCGGCTGATCCTCTTCGTGATTGGTGTTCGACAGGAACACCGACGAAGCTTTGTCGAAGGAGATCTTGCCGTCAGGCTTTGGATAGACGATCGCGCGGCTCTTCCTTCAGCGGATGCGTCGCCGCGGCGTCGTTGTGCCCATGTGAGAGCGTGCCGAACAGCGAGAAGCCGAACAATTCGTTGGTCCACATGTCGAGCCCGGCGAGCGGCACGCCGAGCGTCAGGCCGAAGCGCGACCATAGCGGCTTGACGTTGCGGACCAACTGCAAATCCCGACCGATCTCCGACCCTCGCCAGCCTTTGTCGTAATCATCGAGACCGTCGTGCTGGCGCCCCTGCCCTATCGCGGCATGGGCGGCCTCCGCCGCCTGCATGCCGGAGAGCACCGCGTTGTGCGTGCCCTTGATGCGCGCGAAATTGAGGAAGCCGGCGGAGCAACCAATCAGCGCGCCGCCGGGAAACACCAGCTTCGGCACCGACTGCACGCCGCCCGAGGAGATCGCGCGCGCCCCGTAGGAGATACGCTTCCCGCCCGCAAAATAGCCGCGCATCAGCGGATGCGTCTTGAAGCGCTGAAATTCGTCGAACGGCGACAGCGAAGGGTTCTTATAGCTCAGATGCACGACGAAGCCGACCGCCATCAGGTTGTCGCCGTAGTGGTAGAGGAACGAGCCGCCGCTTGAGCCGGCGCCGAGCGGCCAACCAAAACTGTGCTGCACCAGCCCCTTCTTGAACAGATTTGGATCGACGCTCCAGATCTCCTTGAGCCCGATGCCAAATTTTTGCGGGTCGCGGCCTTCATCGAGACGGAAGCGCGCGATCAGCTGCTTGGCGAGCGAGCCACGGGCGCCCTCGGCGATCAGCGTATATTTCCCGCGCAGCTCCATACCGCGGGTGAAGGAGTCCTTTGGTTTGCCGTCGCGACCGACCCCCATGTCGCCGGTGGCGACGCCCAAAACTTCGCCGTTTTCGCCGTAGAGAACCTCGGCGGCGGCAAAGCCCGGATAGATCTCGACCCCAAGCGCCTCGGCCTTGGCGGCGAGCCATCGCGTCACGGCGCCGAGCGAGCCGACGAACTTGCCGTGATTGTTCATCAGCTTCGGCATCGGCCAGTTCGGCAGCCGCACGCCGCCGTTGGCCCACAGCAGATAGAAACGGTCCTCGGTGACTTGCGTCGTCAGCGGCTGCTCGGGATCGGTGCGCCAATCCGGCAGCAGTTTATCGAGGCCGATCGGGTCGATGACGGCGCCGGAGAGAATATGCGCGCCGACCTCCGAACCTTTTTCCACCACGACGACGGTGCGTTCGGGATCGAGTTGCTTGAGGCGGATCGCCGCCGACAGGCCGGACGGGCCGGCGCCGACGATGACGACGTCGTACTCCATCGCCTCGCGCGCGGGCAATTCCGTCTCGGACATGAGCGTACTCCTCGCGCCGCGCGATAGCAGAAACGGCGCCTCACGCAAACGCGCGGCGGAGATAGTTTATATGTGAACTTTCTGTCAAGACGCCCCGGAGCGCCGGCGTCCACGCCGACGTTGCCACGGCGCGTCGTCGGCGTGGACGCCGACGCTCCGATCAGCCTGGCATTCGCTCGAATTTCTGCAACGAGGAATCGATGGTGTCCCAAGCATGAGCCGCGCATAGCGTAGGTGACGGCCTGCGGTTGGAACTGGTCGGGGTCGTCAAGGCTGGTCGCGGTGACGGAAAACAGGTCCGGCATGGCGACGAATGTCAGATAGACCGGCGTCCCGCAGGTCGGGCAGAAGGCGTGGAGCTTTTCGTTCCCGCTATCGCCTGCCACGCGCCAGATATTGGCTTCGCCCGTGACCGTCACATCGGCGCGCTTGGGGAACGTCAGGTAGGAGCCATGCCCCGTGCCGCTTCTTTTCTGGCAGTCGCGGCATTGGCAGTGGTTCTCGAAGATCGGTTCGCTGGTTGTTTCATAGCGGATCGCGCCGCACGCGCAGCCGCCCGCATAAGTGTTCGGCATGGTGGTGCTCCTGCTGTTGTCGGGATCAGGCGGATTTCGGCTTGGCCTTGAGGTCAATGCCGCGGCCGGTTTCCAGGAAGGATTTCAGGCTGGAGAGAACCGCCGGCCAACCTTGTTTGACGCCATTCGCCATGCCGCTGCCGGCTTCCAGTTCGTCATGACTGACGGTCAGCCGGACCATGTTGTCGTATTCCTCGATCGCGAATGTGACCCGGCTGTAGCTCTCGGGATTGGCGGCCTGCGAAGCGTTGGCCCAGGAGATGACGAGCCGGGTCGGCGGCGAGACCTCAATCACCTCGCCGACGAGTTCGACGGTCCGCTCCTCGTTGGCGCGGATATGCTCCCATTTCGACCCTGGCTTCCAATCGGAGACGTTCTCATGGCCCCAGTAGCGCCGGGCGACCTCTGGCCTGGTGATCGCCTCGAACACCTTTTCCGGGGTCGAAAGAATGTAGGTCACATAAACGAAACTGGTCGTCTGTTTGGTCATCGTCACTTTCCCTCGAGCTCTTGTTTCAGATCGTGCAGCAGAGTGAGCCGCTGACGTTCGAATTTCCGCACCCAGCGCTCGTAGACCTCGTGCAGCGGCACCGGGTTGATGAAATGCAGCTTCTCCCGACCGCGCTTCACCGTGCTCACGAGATTGGCGGCCTCCAGTATTCCGAGATGCTGCGTGGCGGATTGCCTTGCCATATCGAGGTGCTCGCAAAGCTCGCCCAGCGTGCGCCCGTTCTTCTCGCAGAGAAGATCGAGCAGCTTTCTGCGCGTCGGGTCAGCGAGCGCTTTGAAAACCGAGTCTGCGTCCATCGGTGTCATTCGATTGTGAGGGCGTAATATGCAGGTAAATACCTGCATGTCAAGCGACAGCTAAGCGCGCCCCACGCGCTTGTTTGAGAGCCGGGGCAGACGAACGAAATTCAATACGTGCGACGAAACGGGCTTTGCGTCAGCTCACAGTTGCCTGGCAAGTTCCTCGAGCTGGGTTGTGCAGGTTCCCCATCCATTGAAAAAGTCCATGCCCTCATGCTTTTTCCGATCATCGGCGTTCTTGTGCCGCACAAGCGCTCGGTAGAGCGTTCCGCTAGCGGCCGCGTTCATCGTGATTTCAGCCGTCATGAAGGCGCTCGCACTTGGCCGAAATAGCGGACCGAGACAATCCGTCCAGACCAAGCAGCGTCGAGGCTCGGCGACGAGCACGCATCCCGACATTTCCGGAAAAGCCTCGCCCTCCGGCGAAACCATTACGAAGCTGAACGCCCCGCCCGGCTTGGGGTCGATTGTGGCCTTGATCACACCGTAGGGCTTAGGCGCGAACCATTGCTTTAGCAGCTCCGGTTCCGTCCAAGCCCGCCAAAGTTGGGCCGGGCTTGCGCTCAAAGTGCGTTCGAGCAGAAGATCAAGATCATCATTTTTTTCCATGTGGTATGTCCCCAAAAGCTCTGTTTGATTGAAAAATCGGAGGCCCTATGCGCCGCGGTCCCACGCAAGCCGACACGTCGGCGGCTGTGGCGGAATCGATTCTCGGTCGCATCTTAGCCGTCGCCGGCTCATTTGAGGAGACGCTGCCAGCAACGAAGGCGCTGCGCTACTTCCGCTCCGACGACCAAGGAAAGTTGATATACTGATCGCGGCTGTCGAAGCAGATGTTTCCATACATTTTCAGGTAAAGATCTCGTAGCGCCGGATTGTTGTAGACCGCGGCCGGATCCGCCGTGTCGCGTTCGTATTGGCCGATGTCCTGCGGCGTCAGCACGCGCGGCAAGATGTCCATGGCTTGGGGAATGCTCTTGCCCTCCAGCCAATCCGCAGCGTGCTGTCCCATCGCGTAGCCGAATACCGGCGACGCCAGACTGACGCTCGCCTTGTAGGGTCCGCCTTTCTTGATTTCAGCGATCGCGGCCGGCTCGCCATCGATGCCGCCGAGGAACTGGTCAGGCCGCGCCTTGCCGGCGTCGCGCAACGCCTTCAGCGCGCCAAGCACCACGGTGTCAGCGCCCAGCACGACGTCGACATCGGGGTCCGCGAGCAGGATGGTGCGCATGATCGCGGCGCCCCCGGCCTCATCGACTGTCAAAGGCGAGATATCGGCGACAATGACGACGCCCGGCATGTCGCGCAGCGAATCGCGCATCGCCGTAAATCGCGGCGCGAGAAACTGTAAGCTGTCGTGGGTCAGCAACACGACCTTCGCCTTGCCGCCAAGCTTGAGCTTGATGTACTCGGCCGCCTTGTCGCCCAGCACCTTGCCGGTCAGATATTGCGGCGCGTTCAGGAGCGAAATCGCCGGCGGCGGCACCACCGTGCCGACATAGGCGCCTGACCAGATCACTTGTTGCAGCGAGTGGCTCAGCGAGGGCGCATCGATCGGCGCCGCGACAAGCGCGCCGACTTTCGCGCTCAGAAACTGCTGGACCTGCTCGATCATCAGGGCAGGGTCGTTGTTGGCGTGCGAGACCTGATACTCCAGCCCGCGGTCCTTTGCGGCCAGCGCCAGCCCCTGCGCGACGCCCTGCATGAACTTTCGCTCATTGTCCTGCGCGAAGGCCAGCAGCTTCGTCAGCCCTGTGGGCGCCGTGCAAGCCGGCGCACGCGCGGTCGAACGGCGGCAGCACGACGGGCCGGGTGATGCCGGGCGGGCCCGTCCTCGGCCGCCGCCTGTCCGGCGCCTGCCGCCAGCGCAATCGCCGCGGCGAGCCCCGCAAGCCGTGACAAGGACATTTTGCGACGACTTAGCGATCAGGCGCATCGGATCCGTAAAATCCCTCAAGCTGGCTGCCACGGAAACGCGAGCCGAGCCGCGGTGCCGGGATTGCGGGGGAGATAATCCACTTCCGCGCCGATCGTGTGCGCCATCGCGGTGACGATCCGCGTGCCAAGCCCGGTGCCCTTGATGACGGCGCCGTCCCCGCGGCCGACGCCATCGTCCTCGACCGTGAGTTCGGCGCGGCTGCCGGGCAATTGTTTCAGGCTGACGCGAATTTCGCCGCTGCGATCCGGATAGGCATATTTGTAGGCGTTGGTGACCCATTCGGCCACGATCACGCCGAGGTTGACGCTGGCGTCGGTCTTCAGCCGCAGCGGCTCGAGGTTGTAGGTCAAGCGACGCGGCGCGTCCTTCATCGCGCATCGCGGTCTCGATATTGGCGAGCAGTCCCGACAGATATTCGCTCAGGTCGACGAAGTTCGTGTCGCCGGAGCTGTAGAGCCGCTGGTGCACCGCCGAGATCGCGTAGATGCGGTTTTGCACCTCGCTCAGCAAATCCTTCGAAGCCTTGTCCTTCGCTGCATTGGCTTGCAGCCCGCACCATCGAGGCCACCATCGACAGGCTGTTGGCGACGCGGTGGTTCACTTCGGCCAGCAGAACCTCGGCCTTGTCGCGCGCGCGCGCCAGTTCGCCCGTGCGGTCCTTCACGCGCTGCTCGAGCGTCGCATTGAGAACCTGCACCTGGTCGCGGGTCTGCGAGATCTCGCGCGAATAGCTCAGCAGCGTGACCGTCGCGCCGCCGACCACGAGGATGATGACAAGACCTCCGATCGTCGAGACCCAGCGCAGCCAATTCGCGTTCGTGCGCTGCTCGGCCACGTCCTGGGTCAGCCGTTCGTCCATGCCGCGAACGGTGCTCGACAGGAACAGATTGGCCTCGTCCATCAGCGCCTTGCCGCGATTGGTCCGGAAAATGGCCAAGGCGTCGGCGTCGTGGAAATCGTTCTTCAGCGCGATCGTGCGGTCCATCTCGTCGAACTTCTGGGTGATCACCTCGGACAAGCGCTGCATCAGCGGCCGCGCGGTCTTCGTCGTGGCCAGGAGCTCCTCCAGCCTGCGGAGCCGAGTTTGGGCCTCCGCTTTGGCGGTGTCGAACGGCGCGAGATAAATTTCGTTGCCGCCGATCAGGAAACCGCGCTGGCTGGATTCCGCGCTTTGCAACGCGCTTCGCAGTTCGACGGCTGCGGTGCGGGTGTCGCGCAAACGAAGAGCGTCGTTGAAATAGTCCTGCGCGCGTTCGCCGAGCCAGACGGTAGCGCCGATGATCGCAAGCAGCGACAGAAGTCCCACCGCGAGCGAGATAATGGTAAAATTAACGACAAATCGGCTGGAAATCGGCATGGCCCGCCACCAAACCAGATAACCGACTATTCGTCCACCAAACACCAGCTGCGGTCGTTTTGGCCGCTATGTTCGGTTACCGACATAGCAATGCGGCGCGTGGTCGGGGCCAGTCGGACCCGTTTACCAGCGACGAGCCGATCGCTACACAAGCGCGCGCAGCCGGCGCCGAACTCCTTATGTTGCCGATTGTCGGGCGATGGTAGCGTCCGCTTTCGCGCAAGGTGCGGTCGATCGTCAATCGAGGGCGCCGTCCGACGTCTGTTTCCCTCGAGGCACTTTACCCAAAATCAGGCAATCGAGATCAACCAGGTGGCCGGGAGCGCGAACGGCCGTATTCGTCGACACAGCGCTGTCGCCTCGTGAGGATCGCTGAGGAGCGGCATAGGGTGCGAAAATCAATGAGGCCGGGCGACCCCGGCCGATATGAGCGACCGTCATGCGCAAGTTAGCCACCGCCGCCTTGTTCTTCGGCCTCTTCCAGTCGCACGCAAACGCCGAGCCGGGGACCGCTGCCGAGGTCGCCGCGCGCGTAATCGGGCAGACCACGCAGGAAACAGGAATAGAGGTGAACGGGCGCTCGGCGGCCAAATCCGGTGCAGCCCGCGCTCCTCCCCCGCCAGTCGGTCAGCGCGCGGCTCGGCTCGGGATAGGTGAGCACGACGGCGGGGAAGCCATGCTGCGCCAGGAGCAGTCCGCCGAGCTCGAAGAGGCCGAAGTGCGCGGTGACGATGCAGCGCGCCCTTGCCCACTTCATGCGCCGGCCTGCAGATGCTCCGCGCCGTCGATCTGCGCGATGATCTGCGATCGCCTCCTCCGGCGGCCGCGTGCCGATATGGAAATAATCGGCGAGGGTCTTGCCGAATTCGCGCGTAGACGCGTCGCGCCGATTTTTCGCCGAGCGAGGCATCGAGCAGCTGGAGATTCTGCGCGACGATCGCGACGCGCGCGCGGATGGGTCAGCGCATAGAGCCAGCCGGCGAATCCGGCGAGGGCGCGCAGCAAGCGCGAGCGGAAAACACCGGGCCAGCCACGCGCCGGCATCGAACATCGTGGCGCGGTAAAGGCCCGCCGAATGCGCGGGCGGGCGGGACTCGGCCACGGCGAGACCGCTCACGCGGCCGTCGGCTTTGTCTGGCTGCGCGAGCCATTGGTGCAGCGTTTCCACGCTGTGAAAGGCCTCGCGCGCGACGGACGGTTCCTTGATGGCGATGCCGTAGGATTTTCTCGATGCCGACGGTGAGTTGCAGCGCGTCGATCGAGTCGAGGCCGAGGCTGTCCGGGCCGAAGAGGAGCGTGTCCGGGCTGGATTTCCTCCGGCGGCGACGCGGAGCATGCAGTTGTCGACCAGCAGTTTTCGGACATCGTCGAGGGTGATCTCGGTCATCAAGTAAAGAAAGCCGTGTCAGGCGCGGGTTGTCGAGGGACTATTTGCGATTTTCCAATTCGAGCAAACCGAACTGGTGATTGAGTCCCCAGACCGGCAGGAGCAATCGCGGCAGATCCGGCGCCGAGATAGCGCGACGCGCGCGAATCGTATTCCACGCGGCGGAGGCGGTGAAGGCTTCGCCGAGATAGGGCAGCTTCGTGCGCGGGACGTGCGGGCGGCTTGCGGCGGACTTCGTCTTCCAGCGAGGCCGAGCCAGTTGTGCCGCGCGGTGCGGATAGATCGGCAGCTGTGCGCATCGCATCGCGGCAGCAGATCTTCGCGCGGCCGCTGCGCGCTTCCTTTCGCGTGCGATAGATCAAGCCGTCGTGCGCGGTTGCGATGACGGCGGATCGCCCGGCGACGCGCGCGCGCGCACGAGGATGCCCGCCGCGCCTTCGGAGGTGAGGAAGCCGGCTCGATCCTTGCGCCGCAGCCAGCGCGCGCTGCGATAGGCGTCGAGCACGAGCGGATCGAATTCCTCCGCGCCGAGCACGAGGACCTGCCTGACGCGCCCCTGCTTCAGCCAGATCGACGCGGTCTTGAGCGCGGAGACCCACGCCGATTCGTCGCCGACCAGCGCGTAGGCCGCGCCGTTGAGGCCGAGCACGGACGCGACGTGGCTGACGGGCGAATTGAAGACCGTCTCGGGAAAGAGCGCCGGGCTGGCCGTGCTTCTGGCCCTGCTTGACGATGCCCTCGAAAAAGCGGCGGCTGTAGGCGAGGCAGCCGGCGGAGAAGGCGACGATGAGGCCGGTCTGCGCGCGGTCCCCGGCGCCGACGCCGGCCAGCGCCTGCTCCGCCGCCTCGACCAGGAAAAACGTGATCGGGCTGGCGCGGCGCAGGCGCGGCTCGCGCTGCCAGCGGGCGAAGGCGGGATCTTTCAGGTCGACGCGCAGGACGGGCCACGGCTTCGCCGGGCCGGCCGAGCGGCGCGACTGTGGCGGCGACGGGCTTGCCGTGGCAGAAGCGCATCGACGCCGATGCCCGCGGGCGTGACCGCGCCCTGGCCGATGATGGCGAGATCGAGTTTCATGACGAGGCTCCGCGAAAAAACGAGCGCGGCATTCGAGCCGCCGAAGCCGAGATTGACGCTCATGACGTGCTGCAGATCGCGGCGCGTTTCGCTCGGGCCGACCGAGCGCCGGGGCGATTTCCGGGATCGGCGTTCTGCAGGTTGAGCTGCGGCGGAAGTTCGCCGGTGCGCAGCGCCTCGATGGCGAAGAGCGCCTCGATCGCGCCGGCCGCGCCGAGCGTGTGGCCGATGGCGGCCTTGGTGGAACTGATGCGCGTCGCGCCGAGCGCGTCGCCGAGAAACGTCGGCGTAGGCCTTGCGCCTCGGCGCCGTCGTTGACCGGCGTCGCGGTGCCGTGCGCGTTGATGTAGCCGATCTGCGCCGGGCGCGATGCCGGCCTGCGTCGCGCGGCGGCGCGCATGACCTCGACCAGCGCGCCGCCGTCGGGCTTGCGGCTGGGTGAGGTGAAAGAAGTCGGTGGTGTGGCCGTAGCCGGTGAGGTGGCAGAGCGGGTCGCGCCGCGCGCCGGCGTGCTCGGCGATTCGAGCACGAGAAACGCCGCGGCCTCGCCGATCAGCAGGCCGGAGCGGTTGAGATCGAAGGGGCGGCAGCGCTCGGTGCGTCGTGGCCTGGAGGCAATCGAAGCCGACGAAGACCAGTTCGGTCAGCGCCTCGAAGCCGCCGGCGAGCACGCATTCGGCCGCGCCGGTGGCGATCAGGTCGGCGGCGTGGCCGATGGCGTTCGCGCCGCTGGCGCAGGCGTTGGCGATGATGACCGAGTGGCCGCGAGAAGCCGAGCGTCTGCTGGAGGTCGAGCACCTGCTGCTGCGGCAGGTAGCGCGCGACCTGGCTGAAGAGATGCGCGCGATTCTTGCGCGAGGACGCGTCGCGGCAGAAATCCTCGCCGAAGGCCATGCCGCCCGCCGTGGTGGAGACGGAGATCGGCAGTTCGCGCAGCGTGCTGCGGCCGTCGTCATCGAGCAGGCCGGCGTGCGGCGAGCGCCTCGCGCGCGGCGGGAAGGGCGAGGCGCGAGGCGCGGGAAAGGCGGCGCAGCGATCTTCGCGGGAAGATCGGGCAGCGGCGGGCAGCGCGGCAGCTGGCGGCGTGATGGCAGCGGCAGCCGGAGGTGTCGAAAAGCTCGAGCGGCGCCTGCGCGTCGCGGCCGGCGATCAGCGCGTCCCACGAGGCGGGAAAGTCTGCGCCGAGCGGCGTGACCGCGCCGATGCCGGTGACGACGATGTTGCATGGTTCATGCGCCATTATTGCAGGACGCCGCGATAAATGGCGCGCGCGTCGACGTCGCCGCCCTTGAAATAAAACGTGGGCTGGTAGGAGAAGGTCCGCGTCGCGACGTCGTAGTCGAGCTGCTTCGGGCCGTCGGCGTAGTTCGGATCGTAGACCTGATAGTGATAATGGCCGCCGTCGTGCGTGCCGGAAATGATGACGACGACGTGGTTGATCTTCAGGCTCGGGAAATTGTAGAGCCAGACGATGGTCGGGATAATTCATCTGCGAGATCGTGAAAGATTTCGTCGTTCAGGCGCGCCTCGGTCTCGCGGTAGACGCGGCACGGCGATCGGCGCGTTGCCCGGCGCGGAAATAGACCGGCCAGCCGAGGCCGATGTTGGCCTGGAAGATGCCGGGATCGGCCGCGCTGATGTCGCGCAGATTGGCGTAGCCGGGAAAGACGATGCGCTCGCTCGCGCGGCAAGCGGCGGCAGCCAGACGGAGCGCTCGGTGACTTCGCGGATGCGGTCGGCGAGCTGCGTCGCGCGGCGAGCGGCGCGGCGCGGGATCGAAGCGGGCGAATTTCCAGAACTGCACGGCGGCGCGGGTGACGACGAAGCAGCGGCGGGTGTAGTCGCGCTTCTGCGGCGGCGTGCGGCGACTCGGTCTGCACCGAGCCGTTGACGTAATTCCAGACCGTCTCGTTGGCGAAGGAGAAGGTGTCGGTGTCGTAGCGGAAGGGACGCGGCGCGGGCGCGGTCGGCGGCTTCGTAGGCGCGGAGCGAGCCGGCGAAAGAAGCAGCAGATCAGGAGCGCGGCGAGGACGACTTTAATTCGAGCAGGCATAGCGTGTCGGGACAGGAGCGGGTGCGGGGATGGAACAGGAATTCGTGAAAGCCGTCGGGCAGCGCGGCGATGGTGGCGCGGACTTCGTCGGCGTTCATTCGAAAATGCGGTCGAGCGCCCCAGAGCGTATCGGTCGAGCGCCAGCGTGACAACCTTCGTCGCCGCGTCGAGATAGATCGCGTCGAGCGCCGACCAGAGCAGCGAGGCGGACGCGCGGCCGGAAGGCGCGCGGCTGGCCGAGGCGGATCCAGCCGGGGAACCGCGGCCCGACCGTCTCGAGCAGCGCGCGGTAGACGAACGGATGCGCGTGGAGGTGATGATGCGAATTGATGAAGCGGCACTCGAGGCCGGTGCGCTGAAAGAGCTCCCATTGCTGCGCGACTTCGCGCCGCATCAAGCTCGCGCGCGCGGGCGGAAAGGCCGATGGCGAATCCCGCGCGGCGCGGGCGACGCGCCCCACGGCCAGCGCTCCGTCGTGGCGGGCATGCGAATCGTTGAGGTGCAGATGCCAGCCGATTTGCAGCGTGGGATTGCGCGCGCGCCAGCTCGACGGCGTCGTCCGTGCCGGGCTGGGCCATCATCAGCGCGGCGCCGGTTAATTGGCCTGAAAGATGGGCGTGCAGAATGGCGTCGTTGATTTCGCGGCTCATCCCGAAGTCGTCGGCGACAAAAATAACCTCCTTGGCCATGGTGATGTAGATTCTATAGAGTGCCGCATTTCCATGTCCTCGCAAATCCTCATTACCGGCGCCACGGGATTCATCGGGCGGCAGCTGACGCGCGATCTGGTGGCGCGCGGCGATCGCGTGCGCGTCCTGGCGCGCAACCGCGCGCAAGGCGCGGGCGCTTTTCGGCGACGACGTGGAGATCGTCGCGGGCGACGTCGGCGACGCCGCCTCGCTGGACGCGGCCTGCCGGGGCATCGAGACGGTCTATCACATCGCGGGCATTTACCGCTTCGGCCTGCGCCATCGGCGCGAGCTTTGGCGAGACGAATGTCGAGGGCACGGAAAATCTGCTCGCAGCGCGGCGGACGGCGGGCGTCGAGCAGGGTGGTGCATCTCAGTTCCGGCGGCGTGCTGCGAAAGCGCGGCGCGACTGACGAGCGACGCGCTGATCGACGAGAACGATTTTCCCGCACGAGCCGCCGCGCTTCTGCGCCTACAAGGCCTCGAAGTGGCACGCGGAGCAGCGGGCGCTGGCCTGGGCGCGGCGCGGCCTGCCGGTCGTCATCGCCAGCACGACGTGCCCGATCGGCCGCGGCGACGAAACGCCCACGCCGACCGGCCGGATCATCCGCGATTTTCTCCAGCGCCGCTTTCCCTTCTATTGCCGGACCGGGCTCAATTTCATCGGCGTCGGCGACCTGAGCCAGGGCCTGCAACGCGTGGCCGCGGCTCGGGCCGAGCCGGGCGAGCGCTATCTGCTCAGCGACGAAAATCTCTGGCTGAAGGAATTTCTCGATCTGCTCGCGCTGGAGACCGGCCTGCCCGCGCCGCGCATGTGCCTGCCGGACGCGCTGATTCGCGCTGATCGGCTGCGGCGGCGAGCTGGTCGATCTGCTCAATCCCGCGCAGCACCAGCGCGCGCGTCTGCCTGGAGACGGCGCTGCAGGCCGAGCACGTCGCAGTTTTTCAGCAACGCGAAGGCGCGCGACGGAGCTCGGCTGGAAGCCGGCTCGGTTCGATCCAGCGAAAACATCGCGCGAGGCGGTGGCCTGGTTCCGCAGCGAGACGGAGATCGAGCTGCGCGCCGCCGCACCGGCGTCGGTGGGATCGCATGTTCGGTGAGATCGTGCTCGCGGCCTGGTCCGGCGCGGGGCTGGCCTGGTGGATGGTCGCGTGGCGCTTGGTCGCGAGCGGACAGCGAAGCGGCGGCCAGCGGCCCGCCGATCCGCCGCGCCGACGATCGCTCTCCATCTTCAAGCCGCTGCCGCCGCTGGGCGCGCGGGGCCTGCGAGTCGTCGCGGCCGGGCTGGAATCGTTCGTCGCGCAGCTCGACGCCGAGAGCGAGATGCTGCTCGGCATTCACGAGGCCGACCGCGAACGCGTCGCGCCGTTCGCTGAAGCGCTTGCAGCGCGAAATATCCCGCAGGCGCGATCAAGGCGATCTTCCGCACCGGAGCCCGATGACGTGGCCAATCCCAAGATCGCGTGGCAGAAGATCCTCGCGCCGCACGCCGACGGGCGAACTCTGGCTGTGGAGCGATGCCGATATCGTCGCGCCGCCGGGCTTTCTTGCACGCGGCCCGCGCGGAATTTGCGCAAGCGCGGCGCGGCGATGCTGACATTTCCCTACGTCGTCCGCGAAATTCCGTCGCCGCCCGCGCTTGCTCGAGGCGCTTTTCGTCAACGTCGAGTTCTATCCCGGCGTGCTGCTGCTGCGGCGGCTCGGCCCGGTCGATTTCGGCCTGGGCGCGGCCATGCTTTTTCGGCGCGACGATTTCTGCGGCAGGTCGACTGGGACGAACTCGGCGCCTCGCCTGGCGGATGATTTTCTCCTCGGGCAAAAGCTGCAGCCGGTGCGGATCGGCACAGACGACGCTCGAGACCGTCGCCGGCGTCGCCGACGTGGACGAGGCGCTTCGCGCACGATCTGCGCTGGGCCAAGACGATCCGCTGGAACCGGCCCGGCGGCTCCTTCGCGCGGCTCCTCGTCCTGCCGGTGCTGGGCTGGCTCGTCGCTGTCGGCGCTGCATCCGTCGCACTTTTCGCGTGGCTCGGGCTTGCTGGGCATGATTCAAGCTGACGTGCTTTTCGCGGCGGCGATCTGCCGCGCGGCCGGATGCCGCTGAGGTGGAGGATACTGCTCGGCGCTGGAAGTATGGAGCCTCTGGCGGGTCGTGCTGTGGTTTATATGCTGGCTGCCCGGGCCGGTGCAGTGGAGCGGGCGGAGCTGGCGGCGGCCGCAGATGGAGTTGCTGAAATCGACCTGAACAAGCTCAGTGACGGAAGCCGTTGACAATCTGTGCAGAAAACTCGATGTTTTTAGAAATGAAGGGGCTTAGGGTGAATCACTATATTCGTGCATCGTTGGCAGAAGGAGGCGCGCGTGACGTCGCTGCCGCCGTCCGTCCTCCGCATTTCCCTCCATCGCCGACGGATGCGACTCGCTCGAGCAAAGCGCCGGCGCGCTGCGCGACGAGGTCTTTGGCCGCGAGGTTTTCGTTCGCGGCGTCATCGAGGTCTCCAATTATTGCCGGCAGAACTGCAACTACTGCGGCATGCGCCGCGACAATCGCGAGCTTGAAGCGCTTCCGCGTCGAGCTGGAATCGCTGCGCGAACTGGTCCGCCACGGCCTGCCCGAGTCATCACCGATCTCAATATCCAGACCGGCGAGGACACGTCGGCGATCGCGAGATCGTCCTGCCGCTGATCGAGACGATCCGCAAGGAGAAGCCGCATCTCGGCATCAGCGTCTGCCTCGGCACGCTCGACCACAAACTTTACGACGAGCTGAAGCAGGCCGGCGCCTCCTACTACATCATCAAGATCGAGACGGGCAATCGCGACCATTACCGCGAGATCCAGGCGCCGGGCACTTTCGAGCAGCGGCTGGCGGCGATCCGTTATCTCGGCGGCGAGCGGCTGGTCCGTTTCGTCCGGGTTCATCCTCGGCCTGCCG
>CAWADL010000014.1:0-506917 GCA_963780825.1 uncultured Pseudomonadota bacterium
CGGAGCTCGCGACGCGCGAAGCGCATGCCGTCGTCACCCGAAGCGGAACGATTTGCCCCATGGTCACCTCCATTGTAAATTCCGCTGGCAGCGCTTCCTCAAAGCTTCGAAATCAGAAGGCTCAAAAAGGCGATCTGTCCCTCGAGAAAGTCAGGCCGCTACTCGGGCCGTCCTGGATTATTGACGGCGAAGACTAGAATTATACGAGCGCCTACTCGCCGAGGTGGCCAAAGCGATCGGCCCGCGCGATATCATCGATTGGCTGCTCATCAAGGATGTTGTTGCGCTCACATGGGAGATTCAGCGCGGTCGGCGCTATCGCGAAAGCCTTATGCGGCTGCGAAAGCGTGATGCCTTGGAGAAGGTCCTTATGAGGCTGCTCCCGCCACAGGAAGATACATTTCTTTTGAACCAAATCTCCGAAGGGGCTCAACTTGCCCGGCGTTGGAGCGAGGGCGACGAAATCGCCGTTAAAAAGGTTGAGACCGTTTTCGGAAAGGCCGGCATATCCATGGCGGACGTGGCTGCGCAGGCCTTGAGCGATCACGCAGATGAGTTTGAGCGAATCGAAGCCCAGGCGGGGCGCTGCGAGGACAGGCGCGACAAACTTCTTTTACAGATCGAACGGCGCCGTTCGGGGTCGGGGCAGGCTGTCCTGAAGGCAAGCGAGACTGTAATTGATGCCGAGTTTGAAAGCCTGCCGCCTCGCAGATCGACGGCGAGCGTCGGTTAACTGCTAGTGAGCTCCAAGCGACAACGCGTAGCGAACAAGGCTAACGCAAGTCTGAGCACCGGCCCTCGGACGGCGCGCGGCAAAAAGACATCGAAGATGAATGCGAGGATCCACGGCCTTTCTTCGCCGATTCGGAGCGACACGGGCGCGGAAGCAGAGATTGAACAGCTTGCAGATGCGATCGTGGAAGCTTCACGCCGGCCGGACCTGCGACCGCTGGCGCTTCGCATATCTGAAGCGGAGATTGACTTGCGTCGGATTCGCCGCGCCCGCGTCCGATGTTCGGTCATACCGCCCGCGCCCGATCGCGTTGGCGTCGCGAAATCTCCTAGCGACAGTATCCTGGACAGCGCGGTGAAAAAGCTGCTGCGGCGCAAGAGGCAGACTATGGGGGAGTTGACGGAGATCCTCTCAAAATGTGGCTGGCAGCCCGACCTCCCCGAATCTACTACAAGTCCTATTGATCTACCTCGCAATGATTGGTCCGGCGACATGTTTGATCGCTACGAGCGGCGCGCGCTGTCGCGGCGCAAATCTGCGATCAACGATTTTGACCAGGCGCGGACGCTGTTGGGTATCGAGGACTCGTGATCCTTCAATCAGGTTGATTGTCTCACGAAACTAAATCATTGCCCGTCCTGGAGCGTCGCCAGAGTTCAAGCGCGATCGGAAGGGGGTCGATATTGACCCCGGCCCACCAAGAGGTTTCGTCGCCATAGTGGTGCAATTCTCGATGGTGTGTGCGACATACAGGGACAGTGTATTCGTCGCTTACTTTTCGGCCGAGAGCTCGAGGCTGCGCGAACCGAAGATGATGTGGATCCGAAGGAAGCCGCCCACATACGAGGCAAGGTTGCCTGGCGACCAACCTGCAATGTTCTTTATCCTTGAGACGGATTGTTTTCGGTGTCAACGGGCGCTTCAATTCCGGTTGATCGTGCGCGAGTGGGCCAAAAGCGTCCAAACCGATGGCTCGTTCGTTGAGGCTGCACTGATTTCAACAGATCCTCTTTCTCTCTCTTCAACCGCGAGATCGGGAAAGAGCTCCTCACCGAAAGATGACACTCGTTGCTGGAATTGCGTCTCGATGATCTGCGCATCTGCTGAGGTGAGGGTATTCTTGTCTGGTAGGCGTTTGTGAGCCCAATCGGCTGCTTTTTCAGAATTTTCGAGTCCTTCTATCTCGCCGATCAGCTGATCACGCAAGCTAACCGAGGCGTTCGAAGCCAAAGCCGCGAGAGTCTTTTCTTTGGGCTTTGGCCCTCGTTGTTCGTTCGTTTGGTCACCTTTGCCGCTCAACCGAGAAGAGCGAAAAGCTTGCCGCCTCGCTGACGCGTCGCCGACTTCGGTTGGTGCGACGCGCAGACTTCTCAATTCTTTGATCTTCCGGCGCATCAAGGTCATCTTCGCCTGCGATGCCGACAAGAGTAAAAAGAGCGTAGCGGCGAGCGTAGGTGAGGGCGGCGCCGAGACGTTGCGGGTTGGTCGCCTCGTCAGCAGGACAAACTGGCCAGAGTGATGCGAGCCATTCGCCAGAGGCGTGCGCCAGCGTAGTTGTGAGCTGAATGAGGTTCTTTTTTGGCTCTATCGCCGTCGTTTGGATGACTGCGATTTCTTGACCTCCCAGCGCCTTTCGCACAATTTCGAGTCCGCTCGCGAGCGAAGCATATTGAAAGGTGCGCTCGCGTCTCGGTGTTGGATGTGCGAATTGACGCAGTGAGCGTTTTCTCTGGGTTCGAAAGTTGCCTTTGAGCCTTCGCCAGTGCGGCTGCGATTGCGCCGATAGTTTCGCTGGATTGACTGCATCTTCTTTACTCCGCGCTGATCGGCTCGATACTCAATCGCTCCGGATTTCGATCTTTTTGCTCGAACGCCGTGGCCTGACGCCTCCTTCGCGTCCTCCGGCATCAAGCCCTTTAGTTCGGCCTTGGCTCGTTCGTGTTCGAGAAACGCCGCCCGTGTCGAGCAGAAGAGGGTGGCGAATTCCGCCCAGGAATTCGAAGTCTCCCATATCGACGGTTCTCACCGCCTCGACCTTTGGCTTCGGAGGCTCGATGCCATAAGGTCGAGGCAGTTCGCCGGTCAGAACGCACCGCCAAAAGCGCCGCTCGCTAGTGACCAGGAAGTGCTGGTAAAGGACATCGGCGAGAACGGTTATCTCTACCCATTTCCCTCCGCCGGTGATGATCGACAAAACTGCAGATTTAGTATTTGTGACCCACATGTTGTGCTGCAGCTGGGCCATGTATTTTAGCGCCGCGGCCTCTTCTGAAAACGACCAGGGCAGCATGAATTTGGATTCAAAGACAGCCTCCGTTTCAACCACTCGGCCGTCGAGGGTTGCGGCCATCCAATGGTGTATAGGATGTTTGACGCGTTTCTGGACGTCTACAATCGTATGCCCGGTATTTCGTTCATACCAGGCTTTATTTAGCGTTTCTGTAATCAAACCCAACTGGACAACAAGATTATCAGAAAGGTCAACGGGATCCAGTTCGCCCCGCTTTTCTCTCCAGAGACGGATAAGAGCGACTTCGTCTGTACTCATAATTATCCGCGCATCTGATCCCCCGACGAAGTGTCGGCGACATTCTCGAGAGTTACTGTTTCGCCCCAAATCAATCATATCGTTTGTAGGTTCGCCCATCTATTTGTCCTCCTCGACATTGGCGCTTTATCTGCTTCTCCATCGACATTGCTCGGCTCCGCCATTCCTGGCATCGTCTGCCGAGAAACCAGATACGGCACCCCGAGTGCCGATAATGGCATTCATAGTGCCATAATGGTGTTGTGTCAATGATCACAGGGGCGCAAATACGCGCAGCACGAGCGGCGTTGGGATGGACGGTTCAGACGCTCGCGAGAGAATGCGGGGTTGGATTGCGGACGCTAATCCGCTTTGAGCAATGCGATGGGGTACCGCCGAGCCGGACAGGCACGCTACGGGATGTCCAAAAATGCCTAGAAATGGCAGGGGTGCAGTTTATCGGGTCGCCCGACGATTGGCCGGGGATAAGGTTCCGCGCCAAACCACAGCCAGATACGAAGCAGGGGTTAGTAGAACTCCGCGGTGACAATTCTTAACGCGAAGAGACTGGTTGGACGAATGGCGCTTCTCGCTTTGAAACTTGGTGCGGGCGCAAGCAAAATTGCAGGTCTGAGGGGCAATCTCGTCAAACAGCAGCGCAAGGGGCCGGCGCGCTTCTCGCCGCGTTTAATAGAATGATTTTTGGCTGCTCCCCTGGCCCTGCCGATCACTCCAAGCAGGCTTCTTCGCGGCTCAGCGGGCCAATTAGCCTCATGTATTAACGTCTGACTTCAAGCCGCCTTCCGCCGCACCGCGTCGGGAACCGGCAGCGCAGGGTTGGCGCCCTCCACAAACTCCACTGTCGTATATGCGAGCACCGTGTCGCCGATATTCTCGAGATCGTGGATCATATATTCTCCGGCGGCGAACGCCATATGTTGCGTCTCGCCCGCTACGTAGCTTCGCTCCTGCACGCGCCCGTCGTGATAATGGGAGCGTGATCGTCCATCGGACAGCACCGTCCAGAAATAGTCGAGCTGATGCCGATGAAAGGCTATCCGCTCGCCGGGCCGTAGGCTCAAAAACTAGACGCGCACCCGCGCCGTTTCAGATAGCAGCACTTGACCGAAGCACTGGTTGAATCGGTTGGCCACAAGTTCCTCACGCAATCTGTGGACCACGTTCCAGCAGCCGGATTTTGACGCTACGAAAGTCGGGCTGCGGCGCGGGCGGCGAAGGACGCGGGCCACACGGCGCCTTTCGCCGGTGGCGGAGATCTGTGGAGGCGCCAGCCGTTCGCAGGCGGCCGATGTCGGCTGCGTGACCCCGCAGATCATTCGAGACTGCGTCGCGAGGTTCGACGCGTCTGGCCCCGAAGGTCTGATTGACAAGAAAGCGCCCAGACAGCCCCCTTTCGAGCGACGCTCATCCGCGCCGCGCTGGCTGAGATCGTGGCAACCCATCCTGTCTCTGCGATCCGCGGCGCCGTGCGCGCCCGTCGCGGCTTGCCCCGAAAATGCGAACTGGCAGATCGGCGAACTTCGGCTAGCCCTTCGGAAACTCCAGCCCCATCGCGCGATAGCGCTCCGGATCGTCCTGCCAATCCCCGCGCACTTTCACGAACAGGAACAGGTGCACCTTCGTCTCGTTGGCGTCGGCGATTTCGCGCCGCGCCGCGGCGCCGATCGCCTTGATCGTCCGGCCGCCCTCGCCGATGACGATCTTCTTGTGGCTTTGGCGGGTGACGTAGATCGTTTGCTCGATGCGCGCCGAGCCGTCGGGCAGGTCCTTCCACGCCTCCGTTTCGACCGTCGTCTGGTAGGGCAGCTCGTCGTGCAACATCTCGAAGATCTTTTCGCGCGTGATCTCCGAGGCGAGCGAGCGCATCGGCGCATCGGCGATCTGGTCCTCGGGATAAAGCCACGGACCCGGCGGCATCAGCGCCGCCAGATCGCGCTTCAGCCGGTCGAGGCCGCTGCCGTTTTCCGCGGAGATCATGAAGGTCTCCTTGAACGGCAGCGCGGCGTTGAGCCGCGCGCTCAGGCCCAGAAGCTGCGGCGCCTCGACAAGGTCGATCTTGTTGAGGATCAGCGCCTTCGGCGCCTTTCGCGCCCCCAGCCCCTCGAGAATGCGCCCGACGGCTTCGGTCGTCTCGCCGGCGGCGATCTCCGCGCGGACATCGACGATCAGCGCCAGCGCGTCGGCGTCGGAAGCCGCGCCCCAAGCCGCGTCGCGCATGGCGCGGTCGAGCCGGCGCTTCGGCTCGAACATGCCGGGCGTGTCGACGAAAATGATCTGCGCCTCGCCCTCGACGACGACACCGCGCACCGGGCCACGCGTCGTCTGCGCCTTGCGCGAGACGATCGACACTTTGGCGCCGACGAGCGCGTTGATCAGGGTCGACTTGCCGGCGTTGGGCGCGCCGATCAGCGCTACGAAGCCACAGGCGGTCATGCGGAGACCCATCGGTCGAGGAAAGCGCGGGCGGCGGCTTGCTCGGCGGCGCGCTTCGAGCTCGCCTCGCCGCGTTCGGGCTCGTAGCCGTCGAGCTCGACCTGCATGACGAACCGCGGCAGATGTGCCGGGCCGCTGCGCTCCACCTCGCTGTAGCGCGGCGTCGACAGGGCGCGGGCCTGCGCCCATTCCTGCACGGCGGTCTTGGCGTCCTGGGTCGGCGTCGCGTCGGCGAGCATGCGCGGCGCCCAAAAGCGCCGCACCAGCGCGCGGGCTTCGGCAAATCCAGAGTCGAGAAACACGGCGCCGATCAGCGATTCGCAGACATCGGCGAGGATCGCCGACTTCTTCCGCCCGCCGCCGCGCGCCTCCCCCTGGCCCATAACGACATGCGGTCCGACGTCCCAGGCTTCCGCCACTTCCGCGCAGGTCTCACCCCGCACCAGACCGGCAAACCGCACGGAGAGCTCGCCTTCGCTCGCGTCGGGGAAAGCTTCGTACAGCATCTCCGAGACGACGAGCCCGAGCACCCGATCACCGAGAAATTCGAGCCGCTGGTAGGATTGCGTCCGTCCGGGTCCAGACGTCGAGGGCGCCGAGAGATGGGTCAGCGCGCGCTGGGCTAGTCCGGGGTCGGCGAAAACGTGGCCGATCCGCGCCTCCAGCTCCGCGAGCTCGGGCTTGACGCGGGCCGTCATGCCGTCCTCACGGAGCGGCGGCCTCCAGGCCGCCGTGTCAGCGGAAACATCGTCGGCCTGGAGGCCGACGCTCCGAGCGCTCAGTGGACACGCATCAGCAGCCGGTCCCATCGGATCGTCCAGGGCCAGCGCCAGAATTCCCAAGCCGCCGCGCCCTCGCCGACAGAGAAGAAAATGATCTCGGCGCGACCGACGAGGTTCTCCGCCGGCACGTAGCCGACCGGGCCTGAGGGGAACCGCGAATCCTCGGAATTGTCGCGGTTGTCGCCCATCATGAAGAAATGGTCGGGCGGCACGGTGAACACATCCGTATTCGCGGCGCCGCCTTCGTCGCCCGCGAGCTGGATGATCTGGTGACGCACGCCGCCAGGGTGATCCTGGCTGTCGGGCAAGGTCTCGTAATAACGGGTCACGTCCGTCGGTTTACGAAACCCGTCCTCCATCTGGTACGGAGACGCCGCTTCGCGCGGCACCACGACGCCGTTGATGTACAGGCGGCCCTTGATCATCTGCACTTTGTCGCCGGGCAAGCCGATGACGCGCTTGATGAAATCCTGGTCCGGCTCGCCCGGCGGGCGGAACACGACAATGTCGCCGCGCTTCGGCGGCGAATAGAACAATCGGCCGGGCATCGCGTTGGGCGCCAGGTCGAGGAAGCCCGGCAGCGAGTAGTGCGAATAGCCGTAGGAATATTTGGAAACAAAGAGATAGTCGCCAATCAACAGCGTCGGGATCAGCGATCCCGAGGGGATGTTGAACGGCTGGAACAGCGCGGTGCGGACGACAAGCGCAATCAGCAGCGCCTGCACGATGACCTTTACTGTCTCCCACCAACCCTCTTCCTTCACCGCGGGAACGGTATCGGCAGAGGACTTCATCAAATTACGTTCGCTCATTGCGCTCTCGCGCTCCTCTGCGCGGGGCCGATACGGCTGCCGCTCCTATATAGGGCGGTCCGCGCCGAGCCAAGACCGGTCACGGAATGAGCACAATCGAGGCCGTGGTGCGCCTCCCTTCGAGATCGCGCTGTACCCGCGCGGCTTCGGCGAGCGGCGCTTTTTCGGAAATCTCGACCTTCACCGCGCCGGAGCCGACCACCGCGAACAAATCCCCGGCCATCGTCTCAAGGCGCGCGCGGTCGGCGAGGAAGGTGAAAAGCGTCGGCCGCGTCGCGAACAGCGAACCTTTCTGCCCGAGAATGCCGAGATTGAAGGGCTCGACCGGCCCGGACGCGGAGCCAAAGCTTGCGAATATGCCGAACGGGCGCAAGCAATCGAGCGAACCCATGAACGTCGTCTTGCCGACGCTGTCGTAGACGACGTGGCACTTCGCGCCCTTGGTGATTTCGCCGACCCGCTTGGCAAAATCCTCTTCGGCGTAGTTGATGACATGATCGGCGCCGCAGGCCTTGGCGATCTTCGCCTTGGCCTCCGAGCCGACAGTCGCAAGCACGGTCGCGCCGAGATGCTTGCCCCATTGGCAGAGGATCTGCCCGACGCCGCCCGCCGCGGCATGGACGAGGATCGTGTCGCCGGACTGCACGCGATAGGTCTGGCGCAGCAGATATTGCGCGGTCAGACCTTTCAACATCATCGCCGCGGCCGTCTCGTACGAGACGTTTGAGGGCAGCGCGATAAGCTGTTTTACATCGACATTGCGCTCTTCAGCATACGAGCCGGGTCCCGACACATAGGCGACACGGTCGCCGACCTTGAAGCCGACGACGTCCGGCCCGACGGCGCTCACTTCGCCCGCGCCTTCGCAGCCGGGGATGAGCGGCAGCGGCATCGGATAGAAGCCGGTGCGATGGTAGATGTCGAGATAATTGACGCCGACCGCATGATTTCGGACGCGGGCCTGCCCCGGGCCAGGGGTGGGGACGTCGATCTCGTCGAGCTGCAAAACCTCCGGGCCGCCGGTTTGATGGATGCGGATGGCGCGCATGGGGTCTCCCTTGGGATTGCGTTGGATGATTGTGCGGGCGGCTATAGCGGGTCTCTACCCACAGATAAACCCGCCGCCGCTTGTCGCGCGCGGCGAAAGCGGTCAAGATTGTCGCGAGGTCCAACGGAGCGATACCGAGGACCGGGAGGAGTTTGGCATGAAAAACCTCATTCGCAGCGGCGTGAGCGCGCTGACGCTCGCCCTAGCGACCGCCGTCTTCGCCGACGAGGCGCCGATCAAGATCGGGGTGATCGCCGAGAACCAGGCGATCGCCGGCTCCTCGATCCCGCAGGCGGCTCAGATCGCCGCCGACGAAATCAATGCCAAGGGCGGGATGGGTGGGCGCAAAATCGAGATCGTCGCCTACGACGATCATTCCTCCTCCGCCGAAGCGGTGCGCGCCTTCCAGCGCGCGGTCAACGACGACCATGTCAACGCCGTCATCGCCAGCTACATCAGCGAGGTGGTGCTGGCGCTGGAGCCTTGGGCCGCGCGGCTGAAGACGGTGATGATCACCCCCGGCGCCGCCTCCGACGCGATCACCGCCAACATCGCCAAGGACTACGACGCCAACAAATACACGTTCCACGGCTACCTGACTTCGAGCGCGCAGTCCGAGCTCGTCTGCGAGCGCCGCCAAGCAGATGCTGGTCGACGGCTACAAGATGAAGACGGCCGTGGTGATGAGCGAGGACGCGGCCTGGACCAAGCCGCTCGACGCCGGCTACGTCAAATGCCTGCCGGAAATCGGCCTGAAGGTGCTCGACGAAATCCGCTTCTCGCCCGACACCACCGACTTCACGCCGATCTTCAACAAGATCGAGGGCCAGAAGCCCGACGTCATCATCACCGGCATCAGCCATGTCGGCACGCAGCCGACGGTGCAGTGGAAGAGCCAGCAGGTGCCGATCCCGATGTTCGGCGTCTCCTCGCAGGCGACGAACTCGACCTTCTGGAAGGACACCAACGGCGCGACCGAGGGCGTGCTCTATCTCGGCGTCTCCGGGCCCGGCGTCGCGGTCAGCGAGAAGACGCTGCCGTTCGTCGACGCTTTCGTGAAGAAATTCGGCAACTACGCCGTCGTACGCCGGCTACACAGCTTATGATGAGGTCTACATCATTGCCGAAGCGATCCAGCGGGCGGGATCGACCGACAGCGACAAGCTGGTAACGGCGATGGAGGCGACGGATTTCGTCGGGACGATCGGCCGCACGACGTTCCTGCCGAAGGGCGACCTGCATGTGCATGGGCTGAAAGTCGGCGCGGGCTACCTCACCGGACTGTTCCTGCAATGGCAGAACGGCGAGCAGGTCAACATGTGGCCGGCGAATCTGGCAAAAGGCAAGTTGGCGTTCCCGTCATTCGTGAAGGTTGGGCAGACGAACTGACGGTCGGCTTCAACAGGGCGGAGACCGTCATTGCGAGCGAAGCGAAGCAATCCAGCGCCGGGGCCGGCAGGGCGGATCTCGCCGGTCGTGCCGGCGGTTCTCAGCCGCGCACGTCGCATCACGGAAAGGCTGGATTGCTTCGCTTCGCTCGCAATGACGAAGCGTGCGCTGCTCACAAAACGAACAATACGTTAGCGCCCGTGCTGCTCTGGCAAATCCTCATCGACGGTTTCGCGATCTCGTCGCTCTATGCGTTAGGCGCGACGGGCTTCACGCTGATCTTCGGCGTCACCGGCGTTTTAAACCTCTCACACGGCAGCCTGATGGTGGCGGCGGCGGTGGCCGCCTGGGCGGCGGGCAGCTATCTCGGCGTCGGCGCCTATCTCAGCGCGCTCTGCGGGCATTGCAGCTTGTTTGGTTCTGACCTTGCTGACCTACGCACTGATCGTCCGCCGGCTCCAGCTAGCACGAAAATCCGCGAGGAGGAGAAGGAAATCTTCATCCTCACCGCGACGCTGCTGTGGGGCATCATGATCCAGGAGGCGATCGCCTGGGCGTTCACCAACAACGCAAAGACCGTGCTGCCGATCGTCGAAGGCGTGATTGAACTCGCGGGCGTGCGCACGCCGAGGAACGAGATTTTTACCGCCGTTGTCTGCTGGCTCGCCATCGGCGCGCTCTGGCTCGCGGTCAACCGGTCGCGCGCCGGCAAAATTCTGCTCGCGGCTTCGATGAACCCGCGCGGCGTCACTCGGCTCGGCGTCGAATTGTCGAGCGTCTATCTCGCGGTTTGGACGATCTATGGTTTGTTGGCGGGCATAGCCGGGGTGCTGCTCGGCATGTTCCTCGGTGTTTCCTCGTATAGCGCCGGGCCGCTGACGGCGAGCGCATTCTCGATCGTCGTGCTCGGCGGATTGGGCAGCGTCTCGGGTTCGTTGATTGCGGCTTATGTCGTCGGTTATTTGGAGACGCTGACAGCCTATCTGATCTCGCCGGCCTATCGCGTGATCCCCGCGCTCGTGCTGCTAGTGGTTGTGATGTACGTGCGGCCGCGCGGCTTGCTGGGGCGGCGATAATGCGCTCAAGTTTCGCACGCCCGCCGCCGTGAACTCCCTCCCCCCTTGTGGGGGAGGGCCGGGGAGGGGGGTAGCCGCAAGCGCTGCGCTCTCCAGACACCCACGGCCAAGCCGAACCGACCCCCCTCCCTAACCCTCCCCCACAAGGGGGGAGGGGATTGGCAGGTTTTCGTGCACGCGAGGCGCGGCTGACATGCTGCGCGCGCTGCTCTCGCCCGCCGTCCTGATCAGCCTCGTCGTTTGTTTGTGTCTCAGCTTCCTGCCGCTATGGGTCTCCGGCTACATCCTCGGCCTGTTGACCACCGCCTACTACTTCGGCGTGTTCTCGATGTCCTGGGATTTGCTGTTTGGCTTCGCCAACGAGGTCAACTTCGGCCCGACATTCCTCATCGGCCTCGGCGCTTACACCGCGGGCATCCTCGACAACCTCTACCAGCCGCCGCTCGCCGTCTGCGTCGCCGCAGGCGCTTTCGCCGCCGTCCTTGGCGGCGTGGTGCTCGCGCTCCCCGCGCTGCGCGTGCGCGGCCCTTATTTCGGCCTGACTACGCTCGTCGCGGTGCTGTTGCTGCAGAATTTCATCGTCGTCTTCGCCGATCTCACCGGCGGCGAAATCGGCCTCACCGTGCCCGACGTCATCAGCGCCAACGACAAGATCAACTATTGGATTGCGCTCGGCTTCATGACCTTCAGCGGCCTTGTGCTTTATGGCCTTTCGCGCTCGCCGGTTGGGCTCATCCTGCAAGCCAGCGGGCAGGATCCCGTGCAGGCGGGCGCGCTCGGCTTCAACGTCGTCAAACACAAGCTCGCCAGTTTCATTGTATCGGCTTTGTTTTCGGGGCTCGCCGGCGCGCTGATGGTGTTCTATCTCGGCGCGGCGTCAGTCGGGACCTTCGTTGACGTCAGCGTCGGCGTTCAGGTGATCGTCGGCGCCGTCCTCGGTGGGCGACGTACGATCCTCGGCGGCGCGATCGGCGCCATATTCCTGATCTGCGCCGGCGAGTCACTGCGCCCGCTCGGTGATCTCGCAACCTTCATCGTTTCCGCGATCGCGCTTGTCGTGGTGCTAGCCTTTCCGGGCGGCCTGATCGGCCTAGTTGGCGCGAAGCGAGGCGCCGCGTGAAAGCGCTCGAAGTCGAGAAACTCTCGAAGCGCTTCGGCGGCCTGACGGCCGCGCGCGACATCAGCTTCTCCATCGCGCCCGGCGAAATCCTCGGCCTGATTGGACCGAACGGCTCCGGCAAGTCGACGGTGATGAAGGCGATCCTAGGCGTCGAGAAACCGACATCCGGCTCGGTGCGCATCAAGGGCGTCGAGGTCGCGGGTTGGACGCCACACAAAATCGCGCGGCTCGGCGTCGGCATGGTGTTTCAGCATTCGCGGCCGCTGCATCGGCAAACCGTGCTGGAAAATATCGCGCTGGCGCTGCTGCCCGACTCGCTGATGCGTCTTTTGCCTGATCCCGCAATCATCGCGCGCGCGAAGGCGATCGCCGAGCGCGTCGGCCTTTCCGCGGTGCTGGAGCGAAAGCCCGCGACGCTGCCTTTCGCCGACTTGCGCCGCATCGAACTCGCCAAAGCGATCGCGCGCGATCCCGCGGTCGTGCTGGTTGATGAGCCTTTCGCGGGGCTCACCGCGCGTGAGACGTCGGCGTTCGCCGAGTTGATCTCCGAGATGCGCCGCGATGGGCGGGCGGTGATGATCGTCGACCACAACGTGCGCAGCGTCGCCTCGCTCGCCGATCGCGTGTTCGCCATGTATGTCGGCGAGCGCATCGCTGAAGGGTCGCCCGAAGAGGTGATGAACGACGAGACGGTGCGGCGCGTCTATCTCGGCGGCGCCCTGACCACCGCCGCGCGTCCCGAGAGCAGCTTCAAGGACAAAGCGACGCCGTTCCTCGAAGTGCAAGAGATCGACGTCTTCTACGAACGCGCGCAGGCGCTCGAAAAAGCTTCGCTGCACGTCCATCGTGGCGAGTTCGTCGCGGTCGTCGGCCTCAATGGCGCGGGCAAGACGACGCTGTTCAACGCGATCTCCGGCCTGGTTCCTTTCACGGGCGACATCCGCCGCGAGGGCCATTCGCTGAAAGGCCGCTCGGCGGCGGCGATCGCGCGCGGCGGCGTCGTGCAGGCGCCGGAAGGCCGCGATCTCTTCACCGACATGACGGTCAGGGAAAACCTCGACATGGGCGGCCTTCGGCTGAAAGCCGGCGAAAGCGCCGAACGGCTCGATTGGTTGTTTGATCTGTTTCCCAGGTTGAAGGAGCGCCTCGCTCAGACCGCCGGCACGCTCTCCGGCGGCGAGCAGCAGCAACTGACGATCGCGCGGGCGCTGATGACCAAGCCGGACCTTCTGATCCTCGATGAGCCGACGTTGGGCCTCGCGCCGATCGTGATGGAGCAGATCTCCAAAGCCTTGGAGCGGTTGCGGCAGACCGCTGACATCACGGTGCTGCTCGGCGAGCAAAATGTAACCTTCGCTTTACCACATGCCGACCGCGTTTATGTATTGGAGCACGCGCGGATTGTGTGGGAAGGGCCGCCCGAGCGATTCGAAGCGGAAGCCGGCGCCCGTTACATTTAGATTAACATTAAGCAATCACGGTTCTTGCCGCAAATCAGCCTTGACTTTGCCCGCTCGTCTCAACATCGAGCAGGGATGAACTTATCGATTTCTTTGCGTTCCGATTTATCCGCACGGCGGACGCGAATAGTTGACGCCGACGCGAAGGCTATTTCCGAGGCCGCAGCGATCCTGCGAGCCGGCGGCCTCGTGGGTATGCCGACCGAAACCGTTTACGGCTTGGCCGGCCTTGCGACCTCGGATACCGCCGTCGCCGAAATCTACGCCGCCAAAGGTCGTCCAACTTTCAATCCGCTGATCGCGCATTTCGACCGCATGGAAGCCGCGGTTGAGGAGGCGCGGTTCGACACCAACGCTGAACGGCTCGCAGCCGCTTTTTGGCCGGGTCCGCTGACGATCGTCGCGCCAGCGGCGACCGGCTGCCGCATCAGCCTGCTCGCCCGCGCCGGTCTCGACACGCTGGCGCTGCGCGTCCCCGGCGCGGAGATCGCGCGCGCTCTGATCAAAGAAACCGGCGCGCCGCTGGCCGCGCCTTCGGCCAATCGCTCCGGCGCGGTGAGCCCAACACGAGCCGAGCATGTGCTCGCCGATCTCGGCGGGCGCATCGATTTGATCCTCGACGCCGGTCCGAGCGCGCTGGGCCTTGAATTCGACCGTCGTCGCCTGCCTCGGCGACGCCCCTCAGTTGCTGCGGCCCGGGGCGATCGCGCGCGAAGACATCGAAGCCGCGCTGGGGCGGGCGCTCCTCGCTGCAAAGCTTGACGCCGCGCCGATCGCTCCCGGCGCGCTGGCTTCGCACTATGCGCCGAAGGCGGCGCTTCAGCTCGACGCGCGTAAGATCCCAGAGGGCGCCGCGGCGTTGGATTTCGGCGGCCAGTTCGTAGGGGCGCCGGGCGTGCGTCTCGACCTTTCGCCCAGCGGCGATCTCAAGGAAGCCGCGGCGAACTTGTTTGCTCATTTGCGCTTGCTCGACGCGACCGGCGCCTCGCTGATCGTCGTCGCGCCCGTGCCCGAACGCGGCCTCGGCGCGGCGATCAACGATCGCCTGCGTCGCGCCGCGGCGCCGCGTCCCGTCGCCGGGCGGTGATTTGGTGATGACCGAAAGCCTCAACTGGGACGAGTTTCGCATCGTAAAGGCGATTGCCGAGACGCACACGCTCGCAGCCGCCGGCGAGCGGCTGGGGCTCAACCATTCGACGATGTTCCGGCGGCTGACGGCGCTGGAGGCGCGGCTCAAGGTGCGCCTGTTCGAGCGCGAGCGCTCGGGCTACCGGCCGACCGCCGCCGGCGACGACATGATCGCTCTGGCTTTCCTGATGGCGCAGACGATCGAGGAATTCCAAAGCCGCGTCTCCGGGGAAGGGGTAAAGCTTTCCGGCCTAGTGCGGCTGACGACCGTCAACTCGATCGGCTGTCTCATTCTTCCACCGATCGTCGCCGCGCTGCGCGCCGAACATCCCGGCCTGCATTTGGAGCTCGCCCTCGCGGACACTCCGCTCGATCTGGAGCGCGGCGAGGCCGACCTGGCGCTTCGCTCGATGAAAGGACCGCTGCCCGGCGGCCTGACCGGGCGTCGGATCGCGGCGCTGCCGTGGGCGATTTACGCCGCCTCGTCCCTCATCAACGGCGCCGACGACTTCCGGGCGCTCTCCGCGCCCTGGATCGCGCCATCGGAAGGCTCCGGCCCGGCGCAGGTGCGGCGATGGCTTGACCGCAACGTCGATACGTCGCGTAGGGTCGCGACGGCCAGCGGCGACATCGCGATGAGCGAGCTTGCCGCCCGGGGCATCGGCGTCGCGCTGCTGCCGTGCTACGTCGGCGCGGCCAAGCCGGAGCTGGTTCGCGTCGGCAAGGCCGACGCCGACCTCGACCGCGAGCTGTGGCTCGTCGCGCATCCGCAGGCGCTGCGAATACCGCGGGTGCGCGCGCTCTATGATTTTATCGGCGACGAACTGGAGCGGAACCGACATTGGTTCGAAGGCGAGCCGTGAGCTATCAAGTGAAAAGATAGCGTGGCGCCGCTACGCGTTCGCCCGGCCGGTCACCAGCGCGCCGATCGCGTCGGCGGTCGCTGCCGCCAGCGTCCAGCCGAGATGCCCGTGGCCGGTGTTGTAGAACACGCGCGGGTTTTTTCCGCGCCCGACGCGCGGCAGCATGTTCGGCATCATCGGCCTGAGCCCTGTCCACGGCACCGACTGTCGCGTCGAAATCCCAGGGAAATGCGCACGGCACCAGTTGATCAGCGGATCGATGCGCTCGGCGCGGATATCTCTGTTGTAGCCGTTGAACTCCGCCGTGCCGGCGATCCGCAGCCGGTTCTTGCCGAGCCGCGCACTGACGATCTTCGCCGAATTCATCGAGCAGGCTGACCCACGGCGCCAGCGCCTCGCTGCTTTCCGGCAGCGAGATCGTGATCGAGTAGCCCTTCACCGGGTAGATGTTCACCCGGTCGCCCAGCATCCGCGCGAGTCCCTTCGACATCACCCCGCCGCAGACGACGACGCGGTCGAACTGATTGACCTCCGTCGGCGGCGCGATCTTTTCGAGGCTGGGTTCGGTCGACTGGCTGATGATCGTCACGCCGTTTTCGCTGGCGGTCACCGACAGCACCTCGTCCGACAGCCGCATCTCGACGCCGAGCCGCTCGCAGGCTTTGGCAAGGCCATGCGTGAACTTATGGATGTCGCCGGTGAAATCGCTCGGCGTGAAATAGCCGCCGGAGTAGGCGCCCTTCAAAGACGGTTCGAGCGCCTTGATCTCGCTCGGGCTCACGGCCCGGCGCTCCAGACCGCCCTTGGCGAGCAGCGCCGAGACCTTCGCGGCGTCTTCGAAATCCGCGCGTTTTTCGTAGAACGTCAGGATACCGCGGTTCTCGCGGTCGTAGTCGATGTTCTCCGCCTTGGCGATCTCGTCGAGCCGCGCGCGCGCCTCCAACGCCAAGCGCACCGTGGTGATTGTGTTCTCCTCGTACGAGGGGATGTTGCCGACGAACGCGGCCATCCAGGAAATCTTGTGCCAAGTCGGCGTCGGGTTGACGAGCAGCGGCGCGCCCGGCGTCGTCATCCATTTGACGCCCTTCCAGACTGTGGCCCAGGAGTTCCACACCTCGGCGTTGCAAGCCGACAGCTGGCCGCCGTTGGCGAACGAGGTCTCCATCGCCGCATAGGGGTGGCGATCGAAGATCGTGACCGTCGCGCCGCGTTTGACGAGATTGTAGGCGGTGGTGATGCCTGTAATCCCAGCGCCGATGACGGCGACGCGCGTATCCTGAGAACCCGGCAAGCGACGCTCCTCGACAAGCCGGGCGCGCCCGGTCCTATGAGTGGTCTAGCAAAGCCCGTGCGCGCCGCAAACGCCGCGCGCGGAAATCACGCCGCGAGGCAGCATTTTTTGTATTTCTTGCCGCTGCCGCAGGGGCAAGGATCATTGCGGCCGACGTCGCGGACTGGGTTGATATAGGGGGCGCCGTTGCTTTCGGGGCCAAATTCCGATTTCCCGCCGAACTCCTCATCGGCTTTCCCGTCGGACTCCACAACGGCGCCCTGCGTAGGCCAGATCAAACTATCGATCAGCTCCATCGTCGAACCGAACGGTTTGATCCCGTCATCGGCGAACACCGCCACCGGATCGGAGCGCGCCTTTCGCGAGCAGCATATGGAAATCCTCGATCGATAGATCGATGTCGCTGATCCAGTTTTTCGACAACAGCCGCGCTACAAGCGAAGCGAAGTCCTGAAATCCGAGCCGCGCCGCCGCCTCGGCCCATTGCGCCCAGATCCAGGCAGGTCCGTGCGGCTCGAAGTTCTCATAGAAGGCGCGAAGGTAGTCCCGCGCTTCCTCCTCGGTCGCGGCCTTCTCGAAACGCACGAGATAGCTGTAGGCTTCCATGGCGCCGGCCCGCGACAGCCTCATCGAAATGCCGACCTTCGATCAGGCGTTGGATCGGTTCGAGATCGCCATCGCACAGGTTGATCAGAAGGCCAGACAGCCCATTAAAAATTTGGCTGCCGAGCCACCCCTGTTCGTCCTTGTCATGCCCGAGCCGCTGGCAAAACGGCGCATAGGCCCGGCTATCCCGCTTTTCCGCGAACAGATGGACGAGATAGAACAGCGCCGGGCCGTCTTCGACATGGGTTACGTCGTCGGCATCGTCGGCCCAGTTCGCCACGATCGTACGCAGCTTTGACAGCAGCCGGTCCGAGGCCGTCGTCCCAATTGTCGAGCGCCCATTGCGCCGCCTCGCGAGGGTCCTCGATTTCACCGCGGAAAGCCCGCAAGGCCTCGTCGACGTTCATGTCCAAATTCCTCAGAAGCGCCAGAGCGCCCGCGCGGCGCCCACGGTAAGGGTCATGCCGGACAGGCATATAAGCGCAAGAACCAGCCGGGCGAAGCCGCGTTCGCTGAAGCCACGATAGAGCCGCACGCCATAGAAGCTCGCGACCAGCATCGGCGCCGCGGTGATCGCGAACAATTTCCACGACGTGACGTTCAAGGCGCCGGCCGCCTTATAGACGATCAGCGTCGTCACATGCATCGCGATATTGTAGACCTGCATGATCGCGCGGCGCACGTCGCGCTTCCAGCCGCGCATCTGCGTCCAGATCGCGGGAACGCTGCCGGAGAGCCCGCCGAGTCCGCCGAGCAGACCGCCGATCCCACCAACGAGGGCGTCGAGGCCCCGCCCGCCGGCCTTCACTTTCGCGCCCTCCGGCGCAAGCAGGCCGTAGACGCCGTAGAGCAGGAACACGATTCCCAGGGCGAGCCGGAAACGCACCGGATCGACATTGTGCAGCACGAACACCCCGATCGGCACGCCGATCACGCCGCCGGCGACGAAGGGCAGGATTCGCATCCATTCGAAGCCGCGCCGCACTGAGAACAGACTGGTCAATTGTCCCGTCAGCGCGCCAAGCACGGCGAGCGGCGCGGCCACTTCCGGCGGCAGCGCCCAGGCCCAGAAACTCAGCGCGACGATGGAGAAGGCGAAGCCCGTCGCGCCCTGCACAAGCCCCGCCAGCAGGGCGCCGAAAAGAACGAGCGCCCAGGTTTCCAACGTTTCCGGCATCAGCCTACCTGGGACCGCGGGCGTCCCGCCCGCTGGCGCGGCGATCGGAGGATGGGTCTTTGAAAGGCGCCGGTTCCGTCATAGCCGACAGAGTCGTTCGACACGCCCTATCCGGCGTCCCGGCCGAAAGAGCGCGCGGGACGCGCGCGGTCCCAGCCGCCGCGGCGCTCAACCTTCGCCCGCCTGGCGCTTCAGCGCCGCTTCGCGGATCGCGGTCAGCGACATCGTCGGCGTGATCGCCTCGGGATCGACCTTCACGTGGATGATCGCCGGCCCCTTCGCCGCGAGCGCGCGCTCGAATGCGCCCTCGAACTCCGCGGTCGCATTGACCGTCTCGCCATGGCCGCCGTAGGCGCGCGCGAGCGCAGCAAAATCGGGATTGCGCAGCTCCGTGCCGATGACGCGGCCGGGATATTCGCGCTCCTGATGCATGCGGATGGTGCCGTAGCAACCATTGTCCATCACCACGGCGATCACGGCGAGCCCGTACTGCACGGCGGTGGCGAACTCCTGCCCGTTCATCATGAAATCGCCGTCGCCGGAAAACGCGACAACGACGCGATCCGGATAGTGCTGTTTGGCCGCGACCGCCGCCGGCAGGCCGAACCCCATCGAGCCGCCGGTCGGCCCGAGCTGCTGCTCGACTTTGCGGAAGCGAAGGAACCGGTTCAGCCACAGCGTGAAATTTCCGGCCCCGGTGGCGAAGATCGCGTCGGGCACGCGGCGGCGCAGGTAAAACATGATCTCCGCCGGCTGCACGGCGCCCGGCGAGGCCGGCGCCTGCTCGCTCCAGGCGAGATAATCGGCGCGCGCCTGCCGCGTCGCCTCACTCCAGCGGATCGACGTTGGCGGCTGCACGCTTTCGAGCGAGGCCGCGAAAGCCTCGGTGGTCGCGATGATGCCGAGCGTCGGCGCGTAGTTGCGGCCGATCTCGTGCGGGTCGGCGTGAACGTGGATCAGCGCCTGCTTCGGCTTCGGCATTTCAAACAGCGTATAGCTTTGCGAGGCCGCCTCCGACATGCGCCCGCCGATCAGCAGCACGAGATCAGCGGTTTCGATCCGCGCCTTCAGCTTCGGATTGGTCCCGAGCCCAATCTCGCCGCCGTAGTTCGCATGCTCGCCGTCGAGCGCGCTGGCGCGGCGGAACTGCGCGACGAGCGGCAGTTCGAAGCGTTCGGCGAAACGCAACACCGAGGCGGTCGCCTTCTCGGTCCAACCCGGGCCGCCAACGACAACGACCGGGCGCTCGGCGGCCCAAAGCCGCTTCTGCAGCTCCGCCATCTGCGTGAGGCCGGGCCAGATCGGGACGGCTTCCGCGCGCGGCGCGTCGACGACGGCGGCGGCCTCGGTCAGCACGTCCTCGGGCAGTGCGATGACCACCGGGCCGGACCGACCCTGCATCGCGAGATGGTAGGCGCGCTGGATGATCTCGGGGATTTGCGCGGGGCTCTCGATCTCCGTCGCCCATTTCGTCGTCGAGCCGAACACGGCGCGGTAGTCCATCTCCTGGAACGCGCCGCGCCCGCGCATGGCGCGTTCGACCTGGCCAACAAACAGGATCATCGGCGCGCTGTCGTGCTCGGCGATGTGTACGCCATGCGCGGCATTCATCGCGCCGGGGCCGCGGGTGACGAAGCAGATGCCGGGGCGGCCGGTGAGCCGTCCAGCGGTCAGCGCCATGATCGCCGCGCCCGCCTCCTGGCGGCAGATCGTGACATGCACGCCGGTATCATAGAGCGCGTCGAGCGCGGCGAGATAGGATTCGCCGGGCACGCAATAGACTTGGGCGACGCCCTGCGCGACCAGCTGGTCGACCAGGATTTGTCCGCCCGTGCGGGATTTCGGCTCAATCATCGGCGGCTCCGTCGGCGAAAACGGGCGCGTGTTTGGCAGGTTGGGCGGCGGAATTCAATTCACAGCGGCAAGCGCCTCCCGCGGGGCGCTCGATAACCGCCGCTCTCAAGGGAAATCGATTGTGGCGCATCTCACCGCTAAATTAACACACCTTCGACATTTTGGCCGCCGAGGCGGCCGTCGCCATTGCGCAAAGCAGGTCAATTGCGGCAGTTTGAGACCTCGCGCGGGCAATGTCGGGCCGCCGACGAACTCGCGCTGAAGCGTAGGTATTCGAGGAAAACGTCAGATGCGCTTTGCTAACCTTCTTCGCGCCGGTCTTGTCACGACCGGGCTCGTCGCCGCCCAAGCGGCCTTCGCCTTCGTCGCGCCGCAGGCGCCGACCGACCAGAGATACACGGATCGCCCCATGGTCGCGGCGATCCAGCGCCAGAATGTCTCCTACAATGGGCCTTACGCCCCCGGGACGATCGTTGTCTCCACCTCCGAGCGCCGGCTCTATCTGGTGCTGCCTGATCATCAGGCGCTCAAATACGGCATCGGCGTCGGGCGTCCCGGGTTCACCTGGGGCGGCGTGCTGCATGTCAGCATGAAGAAGGAATGGCCGGATTGGACCCCGCCGACCGCGATGCTGAAGCGCCGTCCCGATCTGCCCGCGCCATATGAAGGGCGGCATCGAAAATCCGCTCGGCGCCCGGGCGCTCTACCTCGGCAGCTCCGAGTACCGCATCCACGGCTCCAACGAGCCCGACACGATCGGCCAGGCAGTCTCCTCCGGCTGCATCCGCATGACCAACGACGACGTGAAAGATCTGTACGAACGCGTCTCGGTCGGCGCAAAGGTCATCGTCGAGAACTAATCCCTTGTGCCTTTGTGACAACCTTCGTGTCTTGGTGGTGAACCCCTTTCACCACCAAGGCACGAAGGGTTTCACGAAGGCACGAAGAAGCGCTGTATCTTCAAAGTTATAACGCGAGGCGGCTTTTCTTTTCGCGCTCGCGCGCCTACATCTGAACTCATGTTCTCCTCGCCGCTCGTCGATCCCTTCGGACGCGCCATCACGTACATACGCGTGTCGGTGACGGACCGGTGCGATCTGCGCTGCGTCTACTGCATGTCCGAGGACATGACGTTCCTACCGAAGCGGGACCTGCTGTCACTGGAAGAGATGGATCGGCTCTGCTCCGCCTTCGTGCGGCTCGGCACACGCAAGATCCGCATAACCGGCGGCGAGCCGCTGGTCCGGCGCGGCATCATGACCCTGTTCCGCTCGCTATCGCGTCACATCGCGGATGGCCGGCTCGAGGAACTCACCGTCACCACGAACGGTTCGCAGCTCGCCCGCTACGCCGCTGAGCTCCGCGATTGCGGGGTCGAGCGGGTGAATGTCTCGCTCGACACTTTGAACCCCGATAAGTTCAAGGCGATCACCCGCTGGGGTGATGTCGCGCAGGTCATGAGGGGCCTGGAGGCCGCCGACCGCGCCGGGCTCAAGGTCAAGATCAACGCCGTCGCGCTAAAGGGCGTCAATGACGACGAAGCGCCGGAGATGATCGCCTGGGCGCACGGACGCGGCTACGACCTCACGTTCATCGAAGTGATGCCGCTCGGCGACGTCGAAAAATCGCGCTACGACCAGTACCTGCCGCTGACCGAACTGCGCGCTGCGCTTTCGCGCCGGTATACGCTGAACCCGTCGCGTCACGTGACGGGCGGTCCTGCCCGCTATTTCGACGTCAGCGAGACCGGCGGCCGGCTCGGCTTCATCACACCGCTGACCCACAATTTCTGCGAAAGCTGCAATCGCGTGCGCGTCACCTGCACGGGCACGCTCTACATGTGCCTGGGGCAAGACGACGCCGCCGACCTGCGCACTCCGCTTCGCCGCTCGGAGAGCGACGCGCCTCTCGAGGACGCAATCCACGCCGCGATTGCGCGGAAGCCGAAGGGCCACGATTTCCTGATTGAGCGCACCCAGAGCCACGCCTCGACGCGTCGACACATGAGCGTCACGGGCGGCTAGCGCTGCGGGCCGCAGCGCTCTATATTCCAACTTATCCCCCCTGGGGTCTTGACCCCCTTGCGCTGAGGTGAATGACATGTCCGAGACGCGTGAACGCATCGAGAAGCTGATCAACGACAATCCGGTCGTGCTATTTATGAAGGGGACGCCGCAGTTCCCGCAGTGCGGCTTCTCGGGCCGTGTCATCCAGATCCTCGATTATCTCGGCGCGCCGGTGGTGGGCGTCAACGTGCTCGCTGACGCGGACATCCGTCAGGGCATCAAGGAATACGCGAACTGGCCGACCATTCCGCAGCTCTACGTCAAGGGCGAGTTCGTCGGCGGCGCCGACATCGCCACCGAGATGTTTCAGTCCGGCGAATTGGCGGCGATGCTGACCGAAGCCGGCGTCGAAGTGAAGGCGCCCGAGAAGGCCTGAAGACAGGCGAGCGTTTCGCTCTCCCTGTCGCCTTCGGATGGGGAGAGTTACGCTTCTACTTCCATCTCATGCTGCAGCCTCCCGCACCCGCAGGCGGCCTCGATCGCGCGACTTCCCCGATGTCGTCACGACTATCTCGACATCCTGCCCGAGTGCGGTGAGGCAGCGCAGCAGCCGGTCACTTGAGAAGCCAGTGAGGCGACCGTTGATCAGCGCGGAAATCTTTGGTTGATCAAGCCCAACTAGGGCCGCGGCCGCAGCTTGGGTCAGCTTACGCCGTCTAATCGCCTCGCGAATGTGACTGGCGAGCTGCGCTTTCGCCAGCTCCTCCTCCGGCTCCGGGACGCCGAGGTCGGAGAACACGTTGCCCGAGCCATCCATCACAGCGTTTTCGTCTCGCTTGCTCGCCATTCCGCGTAGTCCTTTTCCGCTCGTCGTAGTCTCATCTCGATCAGCGCCAGATCCTTCCTTGGCGTGGCGATGCCGCTCTTCGACTTCTTCTGGAAGGCATGGAGCACGTAGACAACGCGCTCAAAGCGCACCGTGTACACGGCGCGGTAAGTACCTCCATCGTGGTCGTCGATGATTTCGACCACGCCTGATCCGCCATACCCTTTCAGCGGTTTAGCCCAAGGCGCCTTGCCGCCTTTTTGCGCCTCCCAGAGCGCGCCGCCAACTCGCAGCCGCACAGGGTTGGGAAAATCGCGCACATCATCGCGACTGCTCGCGATCCAGCGGACGGGCTTGACGGCGGCGCCACCCACAGTTTTCATCCTATGCCAGTTTTAGCATCTTTCGCGCCGTGGCGCCAGCCCTCCTCAGCGCGAGATCGTCAACGCTTGGCTCTGGCTTTGCGCGCGATTCGGGCCCATAGCGCTCCGGCATGAGCCTCGCCCCCGACATGCGCGCGCTATTCGATTCGCGCGATCCCGACCGCTACGATCTGCACTCTCGCCATCTCAACAACCAGATGGTGCGTGTCCTCAAAACCATCGGCTTTGACGCCCGCTTCACCCGCGGACTTGGCGCGCATCTTTGGGACGCCGCGGGCGCGCGCTATCTCGATCTCGTCAGCGGCTGGGGCGTATTCGCCATCGGGCGCAACCACCCCCACGTCGCCGCCACGCTCAAAACCGTGCTCGACGGCGAATTGCCCAATCTCGTGCAGATGGACGTATCGCCGCTCGCCGGCGCGCTCGCCGAGCGCTTGCTCGCGCGCGCGCCGTGGCTGCAAAAAGCCTTCTTCGCCAATTCCGGCGCCGAGGCAGTCGAAGCCTCAATCAAGTTCGCGCGCGGCGCGACCGGCCGCGCCGGGATCGTCTTCTGCGAACATTCCTTTCACGGCCTCACCTACGGCGCGCTCTCGGCCGTCGGCGACAAGCTATATCGCGGCGACTTCGGCCCGACCTTGCCGAATTTCCAGGAAATCCCGTTCGACGATCTCGCCGCGTTGGAGCGCGCGCTGCGCCTGCGCAACGTCGCCGCCTTCCTCGTCGAGCCGATCCAGGGCAAAGGCGTGAACATGCCCTCGCCGGACTTCCTCAAGGAAGCGCACGCGCTCTGCCGCAAATATGGGACGCTGTTGATCGCCGACGAGATACAGACCGGCCTCGGCCGCACCGGCAAATTCCTCGCGATCGAGCATTTTGGGGTCGAGCCCGATCTCGTGCTGCTCGCCAAGGGGCTTTCCGGCGGCCAGGTTCCCGTCGGCGTCGTGCTGACTCGCAAAGAGGTTTTCGCCAAGGTCTTCGATCGCATGGACAAGGCGGTCGTGCACGGCTCGACCTTCGCCAAGAACGATCTGGCGATGGCGGCGGGGCTCGCGACGCTCGACGTGATCGAAAGCGAGAAGCTGATCGAGAACGCGGCGCGACGCGGCGAGCGGCTGCTCGGGTTTTTGCGCGGGCTCGTCGCCAAGCACGAAATGGTCGCCGACGCCCGGGGCAAGGGGCTGATGCTCGCCTTCGAGCTGGGTGAGCCGAGATCGCTAAAACTTCGGGCGTTCTGGACGCTGCTCGAAAGCATGAACAAGGGGCTGATGTGTCAGCTCGTGACGATCCCTTTATTCAAGGACCACAAGATTCTGGTGCAGGTCGCCGGACACGGCAGTCGCGCGATAAAACTGCTGCCGACGCTGACGCTCGACGACGCCGATTGCGATTGGATCGAGCGCGCGTTCTCCGCGACGCTGCTGCGGCCGCCAAAGTCGTCGGGGCCGGTGTGGTCGCTCGGGAAGACACTGATCGAAGGGGCGCGGGCGGCGAAGAGTGCGTGACGCCGTCAGAGGATAGCCTCGACACCCTTCTTTTCGGCTAGCGCCAGAAGCTTGAGCGAGGGTCCGCTTGGACGCGCCTCGCCTCGTTCCCACCGGCTGACTACGATTGTAGTCACGTTAAGAGCCAAAGCGAACGTCGCTTGGCTCATGCGCGCCTTCTCCCGAATCCGTTTGATCGCTTCAGGGGCGAGCGGCTCGACGGGCGTAAGGCAACCGAGATCGAAGTCACGCATGGTGACCTTATCGATTGCGCCGACCTCGTGCAGGTCCTGCATCGCCTCGTGAAGCGACCGGAGCGCCGGGCTTCGGTAGCGCTTCGTTTCGGTCATATCTGTATTTCTCTCCATCCTTTTTTCGTCGCGAACGGCGAGAAGCTGGGCTTGGGTGAGCTTCTCAAGCACTTGCGCGGCTTTGTGATAATCCGCCGACTTTTTATGACTAGAGCCATCGGCAATTAGTTAGAGTGAAGCGGGCTTGTAGCCGCGATCTCCAGATCTAAAGGATGCACACATCTGGCGTTTGCGCATGAGGCACGACGGCCGCGGACCCCCTCTCCCCGCGTGTCGCACGACGTGGCGCGCCACATCAACCAAGCAGCGGGGAGAGGGTTGCGGTGAGGGGCGGGCCGCTTGGACGCAAGTCACCGCCAGCGGGCTCCGCGTCAAGCTAGAAGACTTAGGGCAAACGTTCGCTTATTCGTGCAATCAAAATATGGCTGAGCTAGGCGTCGTGCGTGGGAAGCGCAGGTCCAAGCGGCTCGCCCCTCACCCCAACCCTCTCCCCGCTCTTTAGTTTATGCGGCGCGCTCCGTCGTGAGACACGCGGGGAGAGGGGGTCCCCGGCCTTCGTTCTCGCGTGCGGCCGCAAGATGTGTGCATCCCCTAGATCTCCAAATCGCGGTTTCCAAGTGATCGGCGCTTCCCCAGCTAGGCGAGATCTCACCAACACCGCGATCTGGAGATCGCGGCTACAGGCGCCGCGGCTTCGAATTCCAAGAAAACTCCGGTTGCTCAGCACTGTCGCAACCGCTTACACGCTGGTCGAAAGCCCCCCGTCCACCGCCAGCACGTGCCCGGTGACATACGAAGCCGCGGGCGACGCCAGAAACACCACCGCCCCGCCGAGTTCCTCCGGCTGCGCCCACCGCCCCATTGGGGTGCGCTCCTCCACCCAGGCCGTGAACGCCTTGTCGGCGAGTAACGCCGTGTTCAGCTCGGTCGCGAAATAGCCTGGCGCGAGCGCGTTCACCGTCACGCCCGTTCGCCCCAGCTCCGCGGCGAGCGAGCGTGTGAGGCCATGCAGACCGGCCTTGGCGGCGATGTAGCCATGGATCGTCTTGCGGCCGAGGATCGCCCCGACCGAACCGACATTGATGATCCGGCCATACCCGCCGCGCTGCATCTGCGTCGCCGCCTCACGCGCCAACCGGAAGCACGCCGTGAGGTTCACGGCGAGCACGCGCTCGAAGTCAGCGTCCTCCCAGTCCTGCAACGCCCGACGATGCTGCACCCCGGCGTTGTTGATGAGGATGTCGAGCCGCCCATATTTTGAAGCGATATCCTCGATCGCGCCGCAGGCGGCTTTAGCGTCCGTGACATCAAAGGGCAGCGCGACAGCGTTGTGGCCCTTGTCGCGCAATCGCCCGACGGCTTCATCGAGCCCCGGTCCCGGACGGGCGTTGACCGCGCGGACTTTTGTCGCCCCTTCGCCGCCAGCGCCTCCGCCATGGCGAACCCAAGCCCGCGCGACGCCCCGGTGACGATGGCAACGCGGTGCTTTAGCGAGAAGAGGTCGCTCATCGTCACAGCCTCCTGTCGCGCGCTCTTGTAGGCGCTTAACCCAGTCGCCGCAGCTTTCCAGCGCTGGTCATCGGTAGCTCCGCCACGAAGCGGATTTGAACCGGCGCTTTTGACGGCGGCAGTTTCTTTAGCCGCGGGGGGACGATGATCTCGCGATCGAGACCCTCGCGTCGCGGCGGCTGGGTCGTTCAGCACCACTTCCGCGGCGACGAGGGGGAACCTGACAGCCGGTTTAGGTCGAGCGAACGCGCGGCTTTCGCGCACCAGCGTGCCAGGCTCATTGAGCACAGCCTCGACCTCCTCGGGATGCACCTTCTCGCCGCCGACATTGATGACGCCAGCTCCGCGGCCGGCAAAATAGCAGCGATCCGCCGCGGATCTCGATCATGTCGCCGGTATCGATAAACCTTGCTCATCCAACAGAACGGGCGCGTCCTCGCCAAAATAGCAGGCGGCGGGCGCGCCCGGGAGTGCGCACGCGCAAGCGAGCCGTCTTCGATCTTCATCGCCACCGGACTGTCGGCGCCCAGCGGCGGCGGGAAAACCGGCGCGAGATCGTCGACCACCAAACACGACGCCGGCCTCGGTCGAGGCGTAGGCGTGCTCGATCCGCGCGCGTGGGAAGGCCGCGGCAAGCCGCGTGAGCAAGCTTTCGTCGGCGATCTCGCCGGACAGGCGCACATAGACCGGGTCGATGAGCGAACCCGCCCCGGTGAGCAGCGCCATCCGCCAATGGGTCGGCGTACCCGATACATGCGTAGCGCCCGCATCGCGTCAGTCGCTTGAGAAAACCGGTGACGTCCTCGTCGACGCCGGTCAACCGGAGCGAACCGTTTCCCGCGAGTGCGCGCAGGAAGATCTGCAGGCCGCCATAGCGGCGGATGTCATAGAAAGTCGCCCATTCCTGACCCTGCGCCACTCGATCGCCGATGTCAGCGTTGCGAACGTATGCACCGCGAGTTTCGGCGGCCCGCTCGTGCCTGAACTCGGCAGCAGCCATTCGGTCTCGATGGCAGGCTCGCCAACGGCGCAAGCGCGCAGAGGCAGCCGCACGGGCTGACGTAGACTGATGTCAAGTGCAGGCGGCGCCTCGTCCTCGCAGGCCAACGCGTCGACGTCGGCCGCGAGCGCGGCCGCCGCAAGCTTTGCCTCGTCCCACCCTGGCGGGCAGAGCAGCACCCGCCGGGCGAGACCGTCGAGATCGATGATCGCCGCCGCCGCCTTCGCCATGTCGCGAACGCTGAGAACGACCGAGCGCCCTGCGAGCGTTCCCCTGTCCGCGCCAAACGGCGAGGCAGCGGCAAACGCGTCGAGCGGCAGCGTATGATCGCGCGTCGAGACGATGCGCCCGGGCGTCGAAGAGCGCGAAATGAGGGCGCGGACATTGTGCGCTTCAATCATGGACGCGCTCGGGCTTCGCGGAGGTCACGGCGTGGATATCACCGGCGCGCAAATCGACATCGTCGCTGCCAATACACCCGCCGAAGCTAGCCGCACTTTCGGACGGAAGCGGCAAATTATCGCTTGTACGAACGAACCTCACAAGTAGGTGTCGCATAAGCGAAAATTCTAGCTGGCGCCGCGACCCGTCATTGCAATGACGGCTATTGGATTTTCCAAGTCGCCTAAACGCGATCCGCGCGCTTACTTCGCCGTCGCCCCGCTGCCTGTCGAAACGATCAGCGAGGACACATTGACCGGCTCAAAGTTCCCCAGCGTCAGACTGCTCAGACAAGCCAAATCCTGGTCATTCCACCGCGAATCCGGCGTCCCGATCAGCCCGCCGCTCTGCCCGTTGTCAGCGAGAATGATCCCGTAGTTGCGAAACCCCGCGATGATGATCGCCGCTTGCGGGCTATCGCCCGCGCAACTCGGGTTCGGGGTCGAAGCCTTCAGCCGGTAGATTTCCCCGGCCGGTCCGCTCATCGAGCAATAAGTCGGCGGCGCCGATTGCGAGATCATCGACTCGGTCGGTATCCCCGCGTTGCCATTGAGGCAGCTGCCAACCCCCGCCGATTGCGTCCCCGGCCAGACCCAGTAGTTGAGCATATGGTTGACGGTGAAGCGCACCGGATGCTTCACCACGCCGTTGGGATCGGCCGTCGTGCCGGTGCCGATCACCTCATCGGCGTTGAGCAGCAGCGGCGCGATCGGCAAGCCGGCCGCGTCCGTGGTGCCGTTCCCCTGCGTAGTCAGTTGATTGGTGGTGACGTCGCCCCACAGCGCATTCGACGAGTCGGTCCATCCCGACCCCTGCGCGATCCCCTGCCACATCTCGTACAGCGCCGGCGGCATCCCCGAGCCGGCCTCGCGGTAGATCAGCACGTGTCGATCGCCAGTCGAATGGCTGGTGCCTTCGATCGGCGCGTTGGGCGGAATCGGCCCGTCGGTGAAGTAGGATTGATACATCGTCGTCGACACGCCGACGTCCGCCTGCCCGGCCGGGACGAAGTAAGCCGGAATGCCGTTAGGGAAAGGCTGGGCGGTCTCATTGCCGAAGAACGGTTTTATCGTCGCGGACTGATAGCCGTAATAGATCGGCGCCGCAGGCGAGGTGTCGACCGGCAGCCCGGTGCTGGCGGCATCGACCCGATGGTGGAAAATCGAATTCGCCGGAAAGATCGTTGCCAGAAAGGCGTTGGTCCCCGAGATCGAAAACCTGACCTGATGCCCCGCCCGCGCGCCCGTGCTGTCGACGACGACAAGGCGCGGATTATAGCTGCCCTGGCCACCGATATGCGCGCCGGTGACCTCGCCGGTCTCCGGATCGAGCGCGAGGCCCTCCGGCAGCGGGGGGAAGTCGTTGCTCTGGTTGATGACGAACCGATAGGGTGGCGTTCCCCCCGTCGCCTCAAGCGCGCACCCGGCATAGGGCGCGCCTTGCCGACCGGGATGGCAGACGCGGGTGACGAGATCGAGCGGGGCGGCGGCGAGGGCGGCGGGCGCCGGCAGCAAAAGTGAGGCGATGGCGCCGACCCAAGCCAGCTTCATGCGAAAAGCCTTTGTCTTTAATCCGCGCTGCTGACCGCGGCGGCGGTTGCCCTTTGGATACGGAAGCTGTCTGAACGAAAGCAAACCTGAACTGTTAACATTGTATCCGTCGCTGACTTGGGACAGCAAAGCAAGGATTGGCTTTGAGAACTAAGGTCTCCGTGATGGCCGGGCTTGTTGTGCCGGCCATCTACGCCGAGACCCGCACCGTTCAGGACCGTACGCCGGCGCTCGCGGCGAACCGCCGTCAAACCTGCAGGGTCCAAACATCGCCCATCCCGCGGTCCTCTGCTCGAGCCACCGCGGGACTTCGTGGCATGACCGACATCGCCATCCAGACTTCAAGCGCCGCCGCCATCCGCTCGACCGAGATTTCTCCGCTTACCCGCCGACCTTGAGCGTAGCGAGGGCGCTTTGCACCGCCGGCGAACTCTAAGTCGCGGATGAAGCCGACGCCTTGAGCGGCTTATAGTCGCCGTCACCATCCTTCACTTGCGACGATTTGGCGCTTCGGACCTTGAAGTCGCCGTCGGATGCACGGGCCATGACCGTCGCCGCGCTGGTTGCCGGAGGCGTCGGGGGCGCGCCTGCATTCGCTGATACCGCTGAAATAGACATGGTTTGCTCGAACTCCAAGGTGAGATGCAACACCTTCGCGCCTTGCGCGGAGGGGTTTGTGAGACGCGAGGGACATGGCGGCGGCCGCCGGTCGTAGGACCGCTTCATGCGTCCAAGCGAGGCGGCGCCCGCCTCGTGGCCTACGACCCGAAAAGGTCTGGGGAATGCCGGTTAACCACGGCATAGGTGGGTCTGGTCGGAAGACTTGCCGCAAGAGCCGTCATGCGATCGCCACCCCTAAGGCAGCGGTCATTTTCATGACGACGCAAGCCCGTACACCGGAGCTGCCGTCCGCGCGGTTTGCGACCGATAGTGCGAAGCCGTGCCGGTCCGCCACCTGCTTGACGATCGCCAATCCAAGGCCGGAGCCAGTCCCATGCAACGTATCGGCGCGAAAGAAGCGTTCGAATATTCGAGGCATGGCCTCCCTTGCAATACCGGGGCCCGAATCGGTGATTTCAACGACAGCGTCTTTCCCCTCAAGCTTCAGGCTCACGTCGACTCGACCACCCGCCGGACTATATTTCACCGCGTTCTCGATCAGATTGCCGAAAAGCGCCTTCAGCTCCACCTCCGAACCGAGACAGCAGGCGGACGTTGTCTCAATCAAGCCAAGATCGACCCCCTTCAGGTCCGCCAGCGGAACCAGTTCTGCAACGCAGTCGGTCAGCAATGCCCGCACATCGACTGAGGCAAGCTGGGGCGGCGTCGTTTCATCGAGTCTCGCCAATCGCAAAAGCTGGTTGGTCATCAACGTCGCACGCAACACGCCTTGGGCGAGAGAGGATATCGCCGCCGCCTCGTCTTTGCGGTGTGGAGAGCGCAGCACGTCGACTTGAATCTGCAGCGCCGCGAGAGGAGTGCGTAGTTCATGCGCTGCGTCCGCGACGAAGCGTTTTTGCGCGCTGACGGCGGCGCTCAGCCGGCCGATCAATCCGTTCAGGCTTTCCACCAGGGGCACAACTTCCGTGGGCGCGCCGTTTGCGTCGATCGGCGCGCCCGCTTCGGCCCCCCGCGCGCCAATCTCGGCGACAAGCAAATCGAGGCGGCGCAGCGACCTGTTCATCGCCCACCCCACGACAAACCACGAGAGCGGAATGACGAGCAGGACCGGCGTCGCCGCCGTGAGCGCGGCGTTCTGCGCAACCTCTACGCGCACCGTCCGTTGCTGAGCGATTTGGACGATCGGAAACGACGATCCGGCGGTATAGACGCGCCACATTTCGCCCTTGGCCGGGATGTCGGCAAAGCCCGGCTTTTGCGGACCCAGGTCCAAAAGCGGACCCGACACGAAGGAGGGTGACCCGGCATGGGTAAAGATGGCCACCGCAAACACATCCTCGGGGTCGTCATCTGCTGCGGGCAACGCATCTGCGACGCGAACGCCTCCCCCGGCGTTGAGGGCAATTTGCTGCAGCTGCCCGTCCAGAAGCTCTGAAACACTGAAGTATGTGAACGCATAGGCCGCGGCCGAGCCGATCAACCCGATGAACGCCAGCAGAGCGGTCATCCAGATAAGGGCGGTCCGACGCAGCGAAGTCGATTTTATAGCTTTGCCACCATCCATCCGACACCACGCACGTTGAGGATCGCCGCTTTGTCGAATTTGCTGCGCACCGAGTGAATGAGATAGTCGATCGCATTGCTCTCGATCTCTTCGCCCCATCCATAAATGCGGTCCTCGATCTGTGCACGCGAGAGGACGCGTCCGGGACTTTCCATGAGCGCAAGCATCAAGGCGTATTCGCGAGGCGGCAGGGGTAGCGCCGCCCCGTTGCGGACCAGTTCCCGCGTCTCCGTGTCGAGCTCCATGGCGCCGGCGATCAATCGCGCCGAAGCTTGGCCGCCGCGCCGACGAATCAAAGCCCGCATCCGCGCCAGGAGCTCGCGAACCTCGAAGGGTTTGCAGACATAGTCGTCGGCGCCGAGGTCAAGGCCAGATACGCGGTCGTTCAGCTCGTCGCGCGCGGTGAGAATCAATACCGGCGTGGAATTTCCTGCAGCCCTTGCGCTCTTGAGCAGCGCCAGTCCGTCGATGCCGGGAAGACTGAGGTCGAGCAGAATGAGCAAATAGCCGGGATCGCGAATGACCGCTTCCGCGTCATGCCCGTCGCGCGTCCAGTCTACGGAGATGCCCTCGGCCGAGAGGACTTTCACCAGTCCTTCGCCAATCATCTCGTCGTCTTCGACCAGTAGAATTCGCATATTGTAGCTCAACCAGGAACGCGGCCGCGCGACTGCGTTCTACGCGCCTACGCGGGTTGAGTTAGAGGAAGATTAGGGCGCAATCGGCGCCTCTTCATTTCACAGGAGTTATGCGGCTAATTCCACACTAATTTTCATGCGCCATCCTATAATACAGATAATGTCTGTTTTATATGGATAAACATGAATAGCAGTCTAACCGGCGCTCTCTCCAAAGTTCCAGAGGTCACGCTCGGCTTCTGGATCATCAAAATACTGGCGACGACGTTGGGGGAGACGGGCGGCGATGCCGTTACAATGAGCCTGCTGCACGCGGATAAGGATGCCGCCAATGGGGGTTATCTGATTGGGACAGGCATTTTCCTGGCGCTGTTCATCGCCACGGTCGTCGTTCAGATCTTGACGGAGAGATTTAATCCGTGGGTCTACTGGATCGCCATTGTCGCCTCGACCACCGTCGGCACGACGCTCGCCGATTTTTTCGACCGCTCAGTGGGTATTGGATACGCTGGCGGGTCTTCGATTCTGTTGGTCTGCGTGATTGGGTCGCTCGCGCTCTGGTACTATACGCTCGGTTCGATCAGCGTTCAGACGGTTGCGACCCCTAGGGTCGAATGTTTCTATTGGGTCACGATAACCTTCTCACAGACGCTCGGCACCGCCCTCGGCGATTGGACGGCGGACGACACCGGACTCGGATTTGGTGGGGGCGCGCTGGTTTTCGGCGCGGCGCTCGCCTTGCTGGTTGTGCTTTACTACGCGAACTGGGTGTCGCGAGTCCTGCTGTTCTGGGCCGCCTTCATTTTGACGCGCCCGCTCGGCGCAACCGTCGGCGACCTCCTCGATAAGCCGCTCGCCCGCGGCGGCTTGGCGCTCGATCGCTACTACGCCTCGGGCGTGCTGATCGCTGCGATCGTCGCGTTGATCGTCCTTCTTCCCCAAAGAGCAGGTCGCCATCCCACGACGGCAAGCGCCGCTTGATAGGCGCGAATAATCGAGAGCGCGGCGGGCTGCGTCCCGGGGCCAGGCGCTTTTATTTTGATCGCTCTCGTGTCCCCGGCGCTACAGCTTCGTAAACTCGCAGACCGTAAGCTCTCCCACGGAGTACGCCTTCAAAGGAGGCCGCCGTGAAGTTCCGCTGCGACAACTGCCACCACGAGATCAAGCAGACGCCGATCATCGAGGCGCGTCGGAAGTTCTGTCACGGTCGCTGCGGCGAGCACTGGAAGCGCCGCATGCTGCGATCCCAAGCCTCCCAGAAGCCGGCCCAGCAGTAGCTCGCACTACGGCGACTACCGACACGCCTGCCCAAACGGCTACCTTTCTCCAATTCACTACGTGGAACCTCGACCGTACTTCCGTCGTTTTCGATTTGGAGGAGAACGGCCATGACTGCGCAACACGTCGCGGAGACAATCAAGCCAAGACGCACGGCGAAGAAGCGCGCGCCTGCTAAAAGCAAAGCCCGTAAATTCGAGAGCCAGCTCTTCAACGGCGTCTCCGATGCATTGGGAACATGCCACGACGCCGTCACCGGAGTTGGAGAACGCGTCGCGGGCATATTCCACCGCATAGCCGGCTCGGCGCCCAAAAAGCCTCGGAAGCGGACTGCGAATGCCGGCAAGCGACGAAGTCGCACTGCGTAAGCTCTGCTCGGTAGCAAATCGCGAGGGCGTACCGCGACGGCGCCAATGTTCCGGCTTGCCGCGTGAAGCCGCCGCGCCGTAGAACGAGCCGCTATAGACCCCACGGCGCCTCTGTTGGTCGGTTCATCGTTATTCCTGTCTGGAATAATCGGTATCTCTCCATGACGGCTATCGGCGGCACGGAGAGCGGCGCAAGGCCTCACCGCTCCGTCTGCCGAGCCGTCGCGCCGATAGGGTCGTCCTGCGATCCTTGGCCGGCGGCGGGGCGCTTGACGGGACGCCCACCCTCAGACGTACGGAGACCCCATGTTGCAAGTATACGCGTTCTCGACCCCCAACAGCGTGCGGGTCCCGATCGCCCTGGAGGAGATGGGCCTCGGCTACGAGTTGCACGCCATCAACGTCCGCAAGGGCGAGCAGAAACAGCCCGGTTACCTGGCGATCAACCCGAATGGCAAGGTGCCCGTGCTTGTCGACCCCGATGGCCCAGACGGCGAGTCGCTGACCCTGACCGAGTCGGGCGCGATCCTCATCTACCTGGCGGAAAAGACGGGCAAGCTTCTGCCCAAGAGCGGCGCCGCGCGCGCCCGGGTGTTCGAACAGATGTTCTTCCACCTGACCGGCATCGGCCCGGCGCTGGGCCAAGTCGGATTCTTCAAACGCCAAGCGTCGGAAAACATTCCGCTTGCCATCGACCGCTTCCAGAAGGAATCCGAGCGGGTGCTGGCGGTGCTCGAGGGCGTGTTGGCCGAGCGAAAGTTCGTGGCCGGCCCGGACTTCTCCATCGCCGACATCGTCCACTTCGGCTGGCTGTGGCGGCGTGAGTTCGCCGGCATCGATTTCGAAGCCACGCCGAACATTGCACGCTGGTACGAAGAGGTCGCGGATCGTCCGGCCGTTCGGCGCGCGCTCGAACGGGTCACCGCGCTCGTCCCGCCGGCCTAGCGCGCGGCCGCGGACAATCCTGCAATGCGCATCATGTCGCCGTTATCGCCATGAGGCCCACGGCGCGCCTTAGTAATGGTCGGTCGATTTCACAAACGCGTGCACCTGCCAAATCTCATCAGCCGACAGACGCCCCTTGAACGAGGGCATCTGCGTGCCCTCGCGGCCGTTGGTCACGGTTTGCAGGAACCGCTCGTCGCTCAGCTGCGTCGCGAACAGATTGGGTCCCCGCGCGCCCTTGCTGTGGTGGCAGACGTAACATTTGGAGCCATAGGTGGCGCGGCCGGCGGCGATCGCCTCCGGCTGGCCGAGGAACGGGTCGGTCAGGTCGTCGGCGCGAACCATCGTCAGCGGCGTCGCCGCCGCCAACGAAGCGATCAGTCCAACCACCGCGAAAGCGCGCATCACGGCGTCTTGGGCAGCATCGTGTCGATGACTTGCGCGTTGTACATGCCGGCTTCGTCCACCTTGCCGTCGACCGCGAAGACCCACAGCATGCCGCCCTTCGGCGCGGAATAGTAGAAGCTCGGATCGCCGCCGAGGCCCGAGAGCACCGCGACATATTGCTTGCCGCCGAGCTCATAGGTGATCGGCGAGGCGTTGATCGCCGATCCCGTCTGGAACTTCCAGAGCTCCTTGCCGGTCTTCGAGTCGAAAGCCAGCAGGCGCCCGCGCTGATCGCCGGTGAACACGACGCCGCCTTTGGTCGCCAGGATCCCGGAGAAAAGCGGAAGCGGGCTCGCGACGTCCCAAACAACTTTCTTATTCGAGAGATCGATCGCCTTGAGGTGGCCGATCGTGTCGCCGGTCCGATACATCTGATAGTCGACGCCCTGGTAGACGTCGCCGGGCTTGTATTGCAGCTTACCCTTCTCCCAGGAGGTCAGCCCCATGCCCCATTGATTGACGGCGACGAACATCAGCCCCAGCGAGGGATCGTAGGCCGGCGGGAACCAGTTGGTGCCGCCTTCGAGACCGGGAACAATCAACTGCACCGCCTTGCCGGTGGCCTTCGGCCGCATGTCTTCGTTGATCGTCGGCTTGCCGGTCTTGGGATCGAGCCCCGTGGTCCAGTTGATCCCCTCAACCAACGGCATCGCATAGAGGAAATGGCCGTCGGAGCGGTCGATCGCGTAGAAGAAGCCGTTGCGGTTGGAGACGAAGGCGGCCTTCGTGTCTTTCCCGTCGATCTTCGTATCGATGAGGATCGGCGTCGCCATGCCGTCATAGTCCCAGCCGTCGTTCGGCGTGTACTGATAGCCCCACTTGATCTTGCCGGTTTCGGGGTCGAGCGCCAGCATGCAATCGGTCCAGAGATTGTCGCCGGGATGCTGATCGGATTGCCATGAGCCGGGATTGCCGACGCCCCAATACAGCGTGTTGGTGGCCGCGTCGTAGCTGCCGGTCAACCAGGTCGGACCGCCGCCGGTCTTCCACGTGTCGTCCTTCGGCCAGGTGTCGCTCCCCGGCTCTCCGGGCGCCGGAACGGTATAGGTCTGCCATTCGAGCTTGCCGTCCTTGGCGTTGAACGACTTCAGATAACCGCGCACGCCATATTCGCCGCCGGAGACGCCGATGATGACGTGGTCGCCGACGACCAGCGGGGCGGAATTGGTCGACACGCCTTTCTTCCAATCATCGATCGGCGCTTCCCAGACGGTCTTGCCGTCGGCGCGGTTCAGCGCGACCAGCTTGGCGTCGAGCCGCGCGACGATGACGAGATCGTCCTTCAACGCGACGCCGCGATGGATCGGACCGCAACAGAGAATGGCGTTGAACCCGTCGTCGTATTTGGGCTCGAAGCGCCAGAGGATATTGCCGGATTTGGCGTCGACGGCGAACACGCGCGCGTAGTCGGCGCTGAAATAAAGCACGCCGTCGCGAAACAGCGGCGTCGCCTCCAGCCCGCCGAACTGCCCGCCCGTCGACATCGCCCACACCGGCGCGAGCTTGGAAACGGTTTCGGTCGTGATCTCCGACAGCGGGCTATAGCGCCAATTGCGATAGTCGCGCCCGTAGGTCAGCCATTCCCCCGCATTGTCCTGGGCTTTCACGAGATCGTCGCTCGTCACCGGCCCGGCGATCGCCGGCGCCGTAAGGCCGGCAAGCGCCAGCGCGGACAATAGGATCAAGGCTTTCATGGCGTTGCTCTCCCCGACAAGCTCGCTTGGGTCCGTATAGCGCGGAATATTTCCCGACGACGCCTCACGAGATAGCAGGCATTCGACCTCGGCGGCTCGGGACATTTCCCGTGGGGAAGTGGGGGATGTCAACATCCGCGGCGCGCACATTCATGAGAGCCGCAGGGAGGTCTCGTTGTTCCAGCAAGGTAGCGGGGGATACGAACAGCCTACATCCATTCTAGCGCGACCGGAACATGCCCAAGTCGGCGTACGTTGCCTGAGGACCTCAAGCACGCGGATGGACAATATGGGCGACGCGAACACGAACGACACGGGCAGCGCCAAAGAGGCCGTCAAAAAGACCGTCGCCAACTTCACTGGCGACAAGGATACGCAGGTCAAGGTGACGCCCGACAAAGTGAATGGCGCCATCCGACCCAAGGTCGATGGCGCCAAGGACGCCGATGGCGAGATGCCGGACATGGACGAGCGAAAAGAAAACCCGATGCACGAAAAGCGGCGGTGAGCGCCGTGGAACGCATTCTGGCGCCGCTCGTTTTGCTAAGAACCAGGGAGAATGACGATGGATAAAGAACACGTCAAAGGCGCGGCTGACAAAGCCAAGGGCGCTATCAAGGACGCCGCCGGCAAGGTGATGGGCGACAAGGAAATGCAGGCCGAAGGCAAGGCGGACAAGGCGAAGGGCGCGGCGCACAGCGCCGTCGGCGACGCCAAGGACGCGGTGAAGCACGCGACCGACAAGTAATCTGTGAATCGCTAGGGTCGGGATTCGTCCTCCTTTGTGATTCTAGCGGTAAGGCCGCCCCGAAAGGGCGGCCTTTTTGTTGGCTTATCGGTTTTTCAAGGGAGGTCGCGGTAAGCAATTACGCAATTACGGCAATTACGGTGACACGCCCGTGGACTGCACCCCTTGGGAATTACGGTGACACGCCCGTTAACCCCCTTTTGGTGTCCGCCCCTGCGTCTTTGGCTTCGGACCGCGTCTGCCGGGAGCGAGCGTCGTCCGAGTAGGGCTTCCGCGCGTTTCACGAAGCTCTCCGAACCGAGCGGTCGTCCGATTAACTCGGAGCGCCGCAAGGCTGAGAAGGTGGGGTCGTCGGCTTGCGTCTCCAATAGATCGGCAAAGCGCGCGACGCGATCGAGAACCGGGCGCACACGCACGAGGCCATCATCCTTCCTCTTCAAATGCGCGAGGACGCTGGAATGCGGCCAGTCCTGCGCCTTTGCGACGAGGCGGGCTCTGACCGGATTGAGGGCGACATAGCGTACGGCGGCGATCAAATGCTCCTCATCCATGGGAACGGAGCCGAAGCGTCCCTGAAAGAGATGGCCGGTCTGGCGCGCCCGTGCGTTGACGAAGCCCGCATAGAGCCGATGCGCGCGCGACAGCGCCAATCCGAGCCCGGTGGCGTCGGCGGGCGCGAGAATCAGATGCACATGGTTGGGCATCAAACAATAAGCCCAAACCTCGACATCGAATTTGGCGCAGGATTCGGCGAGCCAATCTCGATAGAGCGCGTAGTCGTCTTCGCTGAAGAAAACACGCTCGCGTCGGTTGCCTCTTTGCGTGACATGATGCGGCGCGCGGGAGAACGATGCGTGCGATGCGCGTCATGTATGTGGATATACCTACCATCACATATTGTGTAAAGACGGGCGTGTCACCGTAATCCCAAACCTCGACGTCGAATTTGGCGCAGGAATCGGCGAGCCAATCTCGATAGAGCGCGTAGTCGTCGTCGCTGAAGAAAACACGCTCGCGTCGGTTGCCTCTTTGCGTGACATGATGCGGGGCGCCAGGGAGAACTATGCGTGCGATGCGCGTCATGTATGTGGATATACCTACCATCACATAGTGTGTAAAGACGGGCGTGTCACCGTAATCCCGCATAGAGCCGATGCGCGCGCGACAGCGCCAATCCGAGCCCTGCGGCGTCGGCGGGCGTGAGAATCAGATGCACATGGTTGGGCATCAAACAATAAGCCCAAACCTCGACGTCGAATTTGGCGCAGGATTCGGCGAGCCAATCTCGATAGAGCGCGTAGTCGTCGTCGCTGAAGAAAACACGCTCGCGTCGGTTGCCTCTTTGCGTGACATGATGCGGCGCGCCAGGGAGAACGATGCGTGCGATGCGCGTCATGCGGGTGGATATACCTACCATCACATATTGCGTAAAGACGGGCGTGTCACCGTAATCCGTAATCCCCGTAATCCCGGCGTAATCCTCTATCGTCACGCGGAAGCCCCGAAAGGGGCTTTTGTGGTAATAGAGTCTCCCATGCTGCCTGATGTTCTTTTCAATGTCGTCCTCAATCCGCCGCCGGAGACGAGTTGGATTCCAACCGTCATTCCCGCGCTAAGCGGAATATTTGGGACCCTACTCGGAGGTGCTCTGACCTATATCGGCAACTCATATTTGGCTGGTCAGAAAGAAGACGCTGAAGCGAAAGTACGTCTCGAGACCCGCCATCACAACAAGAAGCGGGTAGCTCGCCTGCTATCAAGTGATCTGAATATTATGGCGTCGCGATGCTCTACGACAATTGAAACAAAGGAATACCCTCTTAACCGGCTCGATTTCACTCTACAGTGGGAGTCATACAAGGATATTATAGCTGTGGAGACAACCGATACGGCGTGGATGGAGATAGTCGTAGGCGTGAAATCCTTTAATGCGGCGCTGAATTACTTTGCGACCGCACTCGAAATGAAGTTAAGACATCCTGATGAAAATGAAGTTAGCATTTTGAGTGGTTATAGGGATATGCTCCGGCATGCGAAAGATCGGGTCGATGAGTTGATGAAATAGGCGACAAAAGTTCAAACTCACCTGCCCCGATGAGGATGCCAGCGACCCCGTATGCGGAGATATTAGATGAATGTTCGCCGTTTTGCTCTTGTTGCCGCCCTCATCGGCGCACCGTCAGTCGCCTACGCCGATTGCGGTATGGGGACCCCGATTCAAGTCGCGGTCGCCGCGTGCGACGGTAAGCTGATTACCGTATTTCTAAGTGACAATGTTCATCCGAATGTATCCGGAACTGTGTTGGATCCTCGGACTAATCGGTGACTATCGAAAACAAGACCTCAGACGGCGGCACTAACGACGTACTTATTATCCCCTATGATAAGGTAGCATATTTAATCTGGCAGCACAATTGAGTTAGGACGCCTCTACGCCCTGAATTGCCCTATTTCGAGCGGTGATGCGATGAAAAACGGCGCAAATTGGAGATGTCCATACTGTCAGCACGCGCAGGTCCCGTCACCGAACCGCAATCATAGCGAGAGTGATACTTTGGGAGTTACGGAGTTACGGGGACATGATACCCATTGTAAGATTACTTTCCGAAGATGCCGTACGCACTAGCAACTCAATCGTGCAATCGGTATCAGGTCCGCGTAAATCCGGCCTTTTTGTTGGGCGCACGACCTGGGTTCGGGTCACGTGACCTGTTGAAGTCGCCTTGAGAATCACATAGCAACGCGTCCCCTTTGGACGTGATATGCCGGAAAAGCATCACTATTTTCCAATCTTCCTTCAGCGCCGATGGGCTGGGAAGGACGGGCGTGTTTGCGTCTACAGCAAACCGTACAAGGTAGTTAAACCACTGCGTCGACATCCGGATGCAGTTGGATTTGAATACGACCTTTATACCCTTCCGGGCGTCGAGTACGAGGCGGCAAGCCACCTTGAGCGCCGCTTCTTCCAGCAAACGGATGATGAGGCAGCTAGAGCCTTAGAGATCATCGAGCAAGACGCGCACTCCAGCTTGGACGCAAAACTTCGGAGTGGCTGGTCTAGGTTTGTAATGTCCCTTATCCACCGCTCGCCCGACGAGGTGCGAAAAGTCTTCGAGGAGATCCCGAAACACGTCGCGTTCTCAGAGCAAATCTTCGAACGCGACTATGCAAGGCTTCGTCGCCCCGACGAACCCGAAACGTTCGAAGAGTTTAAGCGACTGCGACCCACGAACCCCGCGGGACGTGCCGCCGTTATGTTAATTCAGAGCATTATTGACAGTCGAATTGTCGGAAACCATTTTGTCCGGATGAGTTGGTCGATCGTCTCACCCAGGAGCTCGCATACCTTTCTCACGTCAGACCGTCCCATCATCATGACAAACGGCCTTGCGTCTCCAGAGGCACATCTTTCTCTTCCGATTGGCCCACGTAAATTATCGTCGCTTCGAATCGAATGGAAATTGTTCACCATCTAAAGAGCGCCAGGCCAGACGACCTCGTAACCGAAGTTAACGATCAGGTTGTCAAACAGGCACGAAGTTTTGCGATTGGCGTCGACGATAGCCAATTACGTTTTGTAGCAAAGCGATTTGGAACGAGAAAGCCTAGCAGCCCGACAGAGACAAAGGAGCTTCCATCACCCGGGGAGCTTTTTAGAACGACCGGAAAAATCCTAACTCCATAATTCGCGATTGCGGCGATTACGATGACAGGCCACCAACTAATCCGAATGCGTTCGTCTGTCTGAGGGGCACTACCTCGAAATTGGTGAACGGTCACGCCTACGGATCACCCAGCACGCGCCCGCAGCGGCGGGATTGGTGCGTCCGCCGGCTACGGGAAAACTCAATTCTGGTCGCCCAGCCTGCGCCGCCGATCAGGCCCCTGATTGGTTGATCTGGCGCGGCGGGTTGTATCGCGCCTCAATCGCTTTGACTGAGTTCTCAAAAGCCCTTGTCAAAACGCCTTTGCCGACGGTCGCGAGAACGAGACCGAGCCATCGCCCTTTCAGGTTCTTGCCGTCGCGGACGACGACCACGTCGATGTCGGTTGAGCCGTTGGAATTACGAATTACGGGGACATGATACCCATTGTAGGATTAATTTTCGCATGTCATCCTCGTTGGATGGCTCGTCTCTCGCGCATCGTGGTTCCGCTGACGCCGCACCATGTGACCCAGCGCGGCAATCGCCGAATGGCGATCTTCACGAGTTCGGCCGACTTCGAGCTTTACCGCGACCTTCTCGCCGAGCGGTTGAAGCTTCACGCCGTTACGTGCTCCGCCTATTGCCTGATGCCCAATCACGTTCATCTGTTGCTGACGCCCATGCACGAAGACGCCAACGCGGCCGGCGCGGCGCTGTCGCGATCCGTGGGCGAGGCGCATCGGCGTTACACCGCTTTCTTCAATGCGCGAGCCCGTACGACGGGGCACTTGTTTCAGGCGCGCTTTGGTTGCGCGGCGATGGATGAGGCGCATTGGTTGACCGCGGTGCGCTATCTGGCGTTCAACCCGGTACGCGCTGCGCTCTGCCGGCGTCCCGAAGATTGGGCTTGGAGCAGCGTCGGCGCGCATCTTCGGGGACGTGACGACGCGCTGGTTTCCGTGGCGCCGGTTCTGGCCGCGGCGCCGCGCTTCGCCGATCTTCTGGAAGAGGCGTCGCACGATAATCTCCTCGCCACGTTTGAAACGCTCGCCCGCAACGGACGCCCGCTGGGCGGGCCCGACTTCCTGGCGAGGATCGAAGGGCGCCTCGGCCGCTCGCTGGCGCCCGGCCGCCCCGGCCGCAGGCCGCGCGATCGGGCGGGATAATCGTGCAATCGGTATCATGTCCCCATAATATGAGGCTTGATATTTCTGAATTTCAGATGTATCGTCCTCTCGATGACGCAGATCAAGCCATTTTCAGAATGAGCGGCCGGATTTCTGGGCTATTCCGAGCGCGGACCCCACGACCCTACACTGCAAGTCCTTGAATAACCTCAAAACCGCCAAGAGATGTCTTGGACAAGGGCCCGCCAGCAACGTACGTTGCAAAATTTATCATAATAAATTCAATGACTTAAGCGAGAACAATTCGGCGCGGTAGATGAACCTCACTCCACCTTCTCGTCCGGATACACCCCCCACAGCTCCACCTGCCGCACGAACCCATCAAACCCCTGCCCATACACCCGGCACCAAGCCCCGTCGCACTTCCGGATATTGACGATCACCCCCGCCTGCAGCCGCGCCGTCACGTCCGCCTTTCGGCGTCGGCGCGCTCAGCACATCAAACGTCGCGTCCTTCTTGCCCGGTCCGATCAGCCCGGTGCGGCGGCCCGACAGCAGCGTGTGCAGCACCCAGCCCTCGGTGCCCTCGGAATCGCGCACCTTGCGCCAAGTCGCGAATTCCGCGGTGATCTCGACCGGCAGCCCCGCCCGCTCGAACACCCATGTGGTGGCGTGATCCTTGGCCGGCCCTTCGCGCAGATTGACCCGGTCGGTCTTCAGGCTGGCGTAACGCGGCAGCGGCAGGCCGGTCACGACGCCGTTCGCGTCCGCCCAAGCCGACCCGGCCCACAGCGCCAGCGCCGCCGCCATCCCCACGAGCTTACGCGTTCTTGTCTTCATGTCGGCTTCTGCTAGAGAGATCGAGGCGGGCGGCGACACGCGAGGCCTCAGGCGCCGGCCCGCAATTCCTGTTTGTTCTCGGGTGACTAACGAACGGTAAACACAAGCGTCTCGCGGCTGAGTCAGGTCGTCGTTCGGGGAAGGGTTGCGCGGCGCATGTCGAAGAAAAAACCTCTCGTGGTGGTCACGCGGCGGCTGCCGGAGGGTATCGAAACCCGCATGCGCGAACTGTTCGACGCGCGCCTCAATCTGCGCGACGAATCGATGAGCGAAACCGAGATCGTCGACGCCATGAAAGAGGCCGACGTCCTCGTACCCACCATCACCGACCAGATCAACGCCGGCATGATCGCCCAGGCCGGCGAGTCGCTAAAACTGATCGCCAATTTCGGCAACGGCGTCGATCATATCGACGTGACCTCGGCGCTGCGGCGCGGCGTCACCGTCACCAACACGCCGGGCGTGCTGACCGAAGACACCGCCGACATGACGATGGCGCTGATCCTCTCCACCGCGCGCCGGATGGCCGAGGGCGCGCGCGCGATCCCCGAGGGGAACTGGCACGGCTGGGCGCCGACCTGGATGCTCGGGCGGCGGATCACCGGCAAGCGGCTCGGCATCGTCGGCATGGGGCGGATCGGGCAGGCGGTGGCGCGAAGGGCCCGCGCGTTCGGGCTGTCGATCCACTATCACAACCGCCGCCGCGTCGCCGCGCAGATCGAGGAGACGCTGGAGGCGACCTACTGGGATTCGCTCGACCAGATGCTGGCGCGGATGGATTTCATCTCGATCAACTGCCCGCATACGCCGGCGACCTTCCATCTGCTGTCGGCGCGGCGGCTCAAATATCTGCGGCCGGAGGCGATCGTCGTGAACACCGCGCGCGGCGAGGTGGTCGACGAGAACGCGCTGATCCGCATGCTGGAGGCCGACGAGATCGCCGGCGCCGGTCTGGATGTGTTCGAGCAGGAGCCGGTGGTTTCGGAAAAGCTCGTCGCGCTGGCGAGATCCGGCAAGGTGACGCTGCTGCCGCATATGGGCTCGGCGACCCACGAAGGCCGCAACGACATGGGCGAGAAGGTGATCGTCAACATCAAGACGTTCATGGACGGCCACCGTCCGCCGGACCGCGTGCTGCCGGGCATGCTGTAGTTGGTCAAGCAGGGAGCAACTACGGGCGCCATTGTAGCCGCGGTCGCCGACCGCGGTCTGCGTGAGATCGTCCCTTTCCCGATAGAGACGATCGCGGCGAGACCGCGGTCGGCGACCGCGGCTACAGGTAGCGCCTGCGCGCTCGGGCCGATGACTTTCACGAGGCTTCGATGAACACCCGCGCTTTCGGCCCGACGGGCGCTCGGGTGCATCCCGTCGGCCTCGGCTGCATGAGCCTATCCGGCTTCTACGGCCCGAGCAGCGAGACCGAGGCGATGCGCGTGCTCGCTGCCGCGCTCGATCTCGGCGTCGATTTCTGGGACACCGCCAACGTGTACGGCGAAGGCTTAAGCGAGACGCGGCTTGGCGCGTTCTTCGCCGAGGATCGCGGGCCGGCGCGAAAAAGTCACGCTCGCCACCAAGTTCAGCATCAGCCGCGCGCCGGACGGGAAGCGCTTCATCGACAACAGCGAAGCGCATATGATTGAGTCGCTCGACGGCTCGCTGAAGCGCCTCGGGGTCGAGCACGTCGATCTCTACTATGTCCACCGCCTCGATCCGCGCTTCCCGATCGAGGAGACGGTCGGCGCGCTGTCGCGGCAAGTCGAGAAGGGCAAGATCCGCGCGATCGGGCTTTCCGAGATGGCGCCCGACACGCTGCGCCGCGCCCACGCCGTTCACCCGATCGCCGCGATGCAATCGGAGTATTCACTGTGGGTGCGGTTTCCCGAACTCGGGATGCTGCAGACCTGCGCCGAACTCGGCGTCGCCTTCGTCGCGTTCTCGCCGGTCGCGCGCGGCGCGCTGAGCGGCGACGGTTCGCGATATCGACGCGCTGCCGGCGAGCGACTTCCGCAAGAACAACCCGCGCTTCACCGGCGAAAACTGGCGGCGCAATCTGGCGCGGATCGACGCCTATGTCGCGCTGGCGAAATCGTTCGAGCGCGACCCTTGCGAACTCGCCATCGCCTGGGCGCTGGCGCAAGGCGAGCATGTGCTGACCATTCCCGGCACGCGCTATCCGGAAAACCTCGCCCACAACGCCCGCGCGGCGGAACGGCCGTTGACTCCGGAAGAAGCTGCGGCGTTAGAGCGCGTTCTGCCTGTCGGCTGGGCGGCGGGAGACCGCTACACCGACGCGCAATGGGCGAACATCGAGCGCTATTGCTGAGCGCCCCCTGGGAGCCGCGCGCTCTTGGGTTGAGCTGAGAGGCCTGCCGTTTCGCCCCACGAAGCGCGCGGTCCCAGGGGGCGCTGCTCATTTCCGTTGCGTTCTGGCCAACTGGCCGGCAATGTCGCGTCATGGAGGCCGCGCCCGATCTCGCCGACTTGATGCGCCGCGTCGCCGCGCAGGACCGCGCGGCGTTCGCGGAGCTCTATCGCGCGACGTCTTCGAAACTTTTCGCGGTGGTGTCCCGTATCCTTCCTGGCGGCGACGCGAGCGAGGTGGTTCAGGAGGCCTACGTGAAAATCTGGCAGCGGGCCACAGACTTCGACGCCGCGAAGGGCTCGCCTCTCGCCTGGATGACGACCATCGCGCGCAATCGCGCGCTCGACGAGGCGCGGAAGACGAAGCCTGTGTCGTTGGAAGACATGCCCGACGGTTTCGAGCTGGCGGGAGAGTTCGTTGATCCTCTAGCGACGCGCGACCGAAAGGAAGCTTATGCCGCGCTGTTGCGCTGTCTGAACGGCCTCGAGCCCGAGCGGCGCGAGTTGATCCTGCTCGCTTATTACCGGGGCGCGAGCCGAGAAGCGCTATCAACCAAGTTCAACGCGCCGGTGGGAACGGTCAAAACCTGGCTTCGCCGGAGTCTGGCCCAACTAAAGGACTGTTTGTCGTCATGAGCCTGCCCGAAGACGACGAAGGGCTGGCCGCCGAATACGTGCTCGGCACCCTCGACGCCGCCGAGCGCGCCGCCGTCGCCGCCCGCCGCCTGCGCGAGCCTGAGCTCGACGACGCCATCTCGGCCTGGGAGGCGCGGCTTGCTCCGCTCAGCGAAGCCGCGTCGCCTCAAGCACCGCCGCCGGGGCTTTTCGCGCGCATCGAGGCGCGACTGGGCGCAGCCAATCCTGTCGTCGATCTCACAAGTATCCTCAGCGCCCGGCTCGCGCGCTGGCGAGCGGCGGCCGCAAGCGCCGGTGTGCTTGCCGCGGCTCTCGCCGCCTCGCTGGTCGTCGTCGTCGCCACGCGACCCACTGTCCCGCATCAGTTCGTCGCCGTCCTGCAAAAAGGCCCCGACGAGCCGGCGTTCGCGATGACCGTCGACGTCGACAAGCAGGAATTCACCGTGCGGCCGGTTTCCGCCAAGCCGCCCGAGGGCAAGTCTTACGAGCTATGGATCATCGCGCCGAAGCTCGGCGCTCCGAAGTCACTCGGCGTGATTGATGCAAACGCCGTCAGTCCGCGAGCGGCGGCTGTCGGCTTATGATCCGAGCGTTGTCCGCGAAGCTACCTACGCGGTCACATTGGAGCCGCAGGGCGGCTCGCCGAATGGCGCGCCTTCGGGTGCGCCGGTGTTTGTCGGCAAGCTGATTCCTGTCGGACCTTGATTCCTTCACCCGTCATTGCGGGGAGCGAAGCGACGCGGCAACCCATACGGCGGCAGGCGCCCTTTCGGTTAGCCGACGATCTCACGAGGCTGGATTGCTTCGCTTCGCTCGCAATGACGGTAGAAGCGAACTCTCAAGGCGAAGAGTGTGCGAAAATGTCCATCGCCTCGAAGCCAGCGAGATCGAGCCGCACCCGCTCAGGCAGATAAGCGAAGGCCGCCTTCGCAAGCCCATCTCGCCCCTCGCGCGCCAGTATCACGTCGAGCTTCTCGCGTAGCGCGTGCAAATGCAGCACGTCGGAAGCGGCGTAGGCGAGCTGCGCCTCGCTGAGCGACGAGGCGCCCCAGTCCGAGCTCTGCTGTTGTTTGGAGAGATCGACGCCAACCAGCTCCTTGACGAGCTCCTTCAACCCGTGGCGATCCGTGTAAGTGCGCGCCAGTTTCGAGGCGATCTTCGTGCAATAGACCGGCGCCGGCATGACGCCGAAGGCGTTGGTGAGCACGCCCATGTCGAAGCGCCCGAAATGAAACAGTTTCAGCACCTGCGGATCGCCGAGCATCGCCGCCAGTCGCGGCGCGGCGCGCTGGCCGGCGGCGATCCTGACCACCTCCGCCGACCCGTCGCCGCGGCTCATCTGCACGACGCACAGCCGGTCACGCGCCAGCGCCAGGCCCATCGTCTCGGTGTCGATCGCTACGATCGGCCCGAGATCGAGCCCCTCGGGCAGATCGCCCTCATGCAACCTGACGCTCATCGCTTCCGTCCGAATTCCCTAAGCCATTGAACGAAAAAGTTTTTTCGTTGCAAAGGCGCAAGCCGTCGGCTTATCAGCGGCTCGCTCGGGCGTCAATGCAGCATCATAGGGAATACGCGGCGGAGGGTATATCGCTCCGCCGCGTGTATCGCCTACTCCGCCGGAGTCGCCGATAACTGCCCATGTCCATGCGCCATTTCAGGCTCGGCCGGGGAGACATGCGCATATTTGTCGAAAGCAAACAGCATCGCGGAGACCCCGAGATAGCCGAGCGCAACTATCGGCGATTGCGCGATGCCGATTTCCTCACCGTGGATGAAGCCGAAGAAGGTGAGCACCGCGCCCGCGAGCGCGAACCAACCCGCCTTGTCGAGCTGGCGTTCGATGATGAACACCGTAACGGCGCCCAGGATGATGCCGGCCAGCGTCGCCCCGCCGCCTAGCGTTGCCAACCCGTGGTAGAGAACGCCGGTGTTGCCGAGCTTGTCGAAGCCGACCGCAGCCGCGTTCGTCCCCGCCGCGCCGAGCGCGCCATCAATCATCGTCTTACCCCAGGCGGCCACCTGCGGCATCATGGCCAGGATGATCGCCGGCGCATGACTGCGCGGCAATTCCTGGAAGGCCTGCGATCCAATCAGCATGCCGATGTAGAGCAGGATCGGCAGGATCGCCACCACGGGGATCAGGCTGCTGACCAGCGCCGCGATACCGAGCCAGGTCAGAACCAGAACCATCACGCCGGTCGCCGCGGAATAGCCGATGCGCCCGCCCATCGCCTTCCAGCCGGGATGGCCGATGTAGACGGCGTTGATGAAGGGATTGCCGAGCAGGCAACCAATCAGGCTGATGATGCCGTCCGCGGTGAGCACCTGCGTAGTGGGGAACGAGTCCCCGGCCGCGGCGGCGCTTTCGACATTGTCCATGGCCTCGACGAGGTCATAGATGCCGAAGGGTATCGCCGTGACGAGAATGATGCCCGAGATATTTGAAACCGTCGAACACATGCTCGACGGCGGGAATCGGGATTGAAAAACCGAAATGCGACACTGCGTCGCCGACGGCGCCGAATGTCAGGCCGCCGTACCCCAAGCCAAACAGATTGGAGCCCCACGCGATGACCGTGCCGGCCAATATCGCCACCAAGCCGCCGGGAACGCCTTGATAGTAGCGCACGCCGCCAAACCAATTGGCGAGGATGATCGCGAAACAAACCAGGCCGATAAGCGGCGTCTCGAACATCTGCAAGCCGGGACGCATCGAGATAAAGGTAATCGAGATACCCGCGAGCGAGCCTAGCAACGCCGCGCGCGGGGTGATCTTGCGGATCACAGGCGCGATGAACCCGCCGGCCATCAGCACAAAGCTCTGCACGAACACCCAGGTCAGGCCGGCTTCCCACGCCTGCACCGGATCGTTGGTCTTGCCGAGGATCGGTAGCATGACGACGAAGGTGACAACGAACATATGCGGCACGCTGATGCCCGAGGGCAGCGCGCATACGTCATTGCGGCCGGTCTTCTTGGCGAGGCGATAGCCGAGCCAAGCGTAGTAGACCGTGCTGAGGAACAGCATCAGACCCGTTGCGGGCAGGATGCGCCCGAACACCAGCAAATCCGGCATTTTCAGCACGTAGCGAAGCAGTCCCGTCAGCACCAGCACGTTGACGAGGATGTTTGTTCCAAAGCCGAAGAATGCGTTCCAGTCGCCGGGAACCCACAGTCGGTCTCCCGTCTTTGTGGTCATCGCTGCGCTTGACATCGTCCCACTCCTTCGCTGCTTGATATTTTATATTGGGCGCGCGCAACTGTAGCCGCGGTCGTCGACCGCGGTCTCACGTGTGATCGCCCCTATCGACGATCACGGCGAGACCGCGGTCAGCGACCGCGGCTACAGCGCCGCTAAAATAGCTTCCGAATTCGTGACCCAACCAAAGATGCCTCCCTGAGCCTTGATCATCTTCAGGCCCATCTCATGGAATTCAGGGAAGTAGGAACCCGCGCAATCGCCGGGAACCAAACAATCGTAGCCGCGGTCGTTAGCTTCGCGCACCGTCGTGTTGACGCAGACTTCGGTGGTCACGCCGGTGACGACGAGTTGTTTGATGCCTCGATGCTGCAGGATTGAATGAAGATCGGTAGCGTAGAAAGCGCCCTTGCCGGGCTTGTCGATGACGGGTTCGCCGGGCTGCGGATAAAGCTCGGCGATGATGTCGTGACCAGCCTCGCCGCGGACCAGAATTCGGCCCATCGGACCGCTGTCGCCGATGCAGGTCGCGCTGCGACCTCTTATTTTCTTCGACGCGGGTAGATCCGTCAGATCAGGCCGATGGCCCTCTCGCGTGTGGATCACCAGCAGGCCGGCGTCTCGCCAGGCGGTCAACAATCGGCGGTTGGGCGCAATCGTTCGGCGCAACTGGGAGACGTCGTTGCCGAGCATTTCCCCGAAGCCGCCGGGTTCGAGGAAATCGCGTTGCATATCGATGATCAGCAACGCGCAATGTTTGGGGTCCAGCGCGAACGGATAAGGCTCGGCTTCAACATTGGAGATCTCGGCCAAATCGCGCTCCTTCCACAATGATGCGTTTATCCACGCTGGCTCAAAGCAAGATCAGCGCCGAGCCGGCCGGCGATTGAATGAGCAGCGCCGAGACGACGCTTGCGCGCATCGCCAACCACGGCGGGGACGGCGTTTTTTCAACTGGATGCACAGACGCAAGCGGGCCTTTACATGCGTATGCACAGGAGCAATTATGCGTGCACAAGGACCAATTTGCATGCCTATATGATAGTTATGTATGCTGATATTGTGTGCTAGAGACGCCCAAGAACTGGGCTCGCAGCAGATCGGGTTATCTTTGAAGCAGGTTGCAAATGAAGCGATCACCCAGGCGGATCGATTGGCCGAAGCGATCGCGGAATTCCGTGCTTTCTGGCGAATTCGAACCCGGCCTGCGCCTCGACGAGGGCATGCTTGCTGAGCGCTACGGAGTCTCCAGGACACCGGTGCGAGAGGCGCTACGACAGCTCGCTTCAACCGGCCTGATCGAAGTCAAGCCGAGGCGCGGCGCGACGGTGGCGAAAGCGACCTCCGCGCAGCTTGAAAAGTTGTTCGGCGCCATGGCGGAGCTCGAGGCGACCTGTGCGCGCTTGTCGGCGATGAGCATGACGCCGTTCGAACGTCGTCGATTGCAGAATATGCATGAGACGATGGCGGCGATCGTGCAGCGTGACGAGCGCGACGCTTATGCCGCGGCGAATGTCGGCTTTCATACGCAGGTCTATCTTGGCGCGCACAACGACGTGTTGGCTGATATCGCGACGGGCTTGCGCCGACGCGTGGCGCCTTTCCGGCGCGCGCAGTTCCGAACAGAGGGGCGGTTGTCGCGCTCGCATGCGGAACACGCCGCAGTGGTCAAGGCGATACTCGCTTGCGATGCAGAGGCCGCACATGCGGCGATGTTTCATCACATGAGTTTGGTTGAGGACGCGTTCGGGTTGTTTGATGCAGCCCTGCGGGCGAGCGTATAGGGTGGCTGCACCGGTCGCCGACACAATCCGACGTCAGTGCGCTATTCGGCGGAATCAGAAAGCGCGCTCGCCTAAACTGAGCATCATCGACATCCGGCGATTGATCAAGGCAAGCCGAACGATCGGCGCCACGTCGCCCGCAGAAGCGGTGTTCAACCGGATCGAGCAAAAGTTGCGCGCGATGACGGATTGACCGCGGCAAATGCGGTTTTCTCTAAGATTGGTCGAGTCCGACCTCAACGACAAAAGCGACGCACTCGATAATAATGTCTCCAACAATATTTTGCCCATCAAACCTCGGGCGAGCCCTGCCTTCGTCGGAGCAGAGTATTATTAAATATCAGTATCTTAGGAATTCAAGTTCCATGGTTTCAAATATTGTGGTAGTGTTCCGGCGTTAACGGAAGCTACGGTTTGCCCCGCCCCAAAAATAGGCGGACGGCAGAACCGGGTTCGAGGTAAAGAGGCGCGCCTCGCCTGGCGTCTGCCCAAACAACCAACGTCCGCGTTTGGGGCGCAACTGCCAAGGTGTCAAAGCGCGCGTTTCGTTTTCCATCGTGGCCGGACCTACGACCTTGGCGGTTGCGTTGGCAAGTTGGGACACGATTTGCCACCCAACCTCATGATATCTCGCCTTCGCGACCTGTCCCTGACCCGCGCGCGCGTCTTTTTGCAGAGGTTCCCAGCCGCTCCCTTCTCAGCTCTCACGCGCTCGCCTGCCTCCCCGCGGCGAGCCAGCGCGCCTGCGCAGCGGCGTCATGCAGGAAAGTTAGCGCGCAGTAACGCCGGCCGCGCGTTATCGGCAGCGCCTCATGCAACAGCGAACAGGAGAACACGACCCCCGCGCCGGCTCGGGGACGGTAGCGCCGGTCGTTGTACTCGGGAAACATCACCGCCCCGCCGTCGTAGTCATCGTTCAGATTGATGGTCAGCGCGAACTGGCGGAAGGCGACGCTCGGCGCCGCGTTGTCGCGGTGCCGTTTGAAATAGCCGCCGCTGTCGTCGTAGCGGGCGAGCAGCAGCCGATCGGTGTGGGCGATCTCGACCTGGAACGCGCGCTTGATCTCGGGGATGCAGCGCCCGACGATCCCCGCGAGCACCCGGTTCAGATAAGGATCGCGCGCGCCCAACACGAAGTCGAAGCGATGCTTCTTGCCGTAGTCGACCTTGTGCGCGAATTGGCCGGAGGCGTCGACAGAGGCCATGCCGCCGAATTCATGCGCGCTGGCCTCGAAATGCGCGATGAGGTCGCGGCAGAGTTCGGGGCTCAGGATGTTTGGGATCGCCAGCACCGGCGCCGGCATCGGGTCGTCGTGCGGCGCCTCGCGCGGCAGAGCGGCGAGAACTGCGAGGAGCGCCGCACACGCCTCCGCATCCCCAACCTCGGAGACAAACACGATACGGCCGGCGCGATCGAGCCCAACCAGCGCGGGCGCATCGCCGGAAAATCTCCAGCCCTCAAAGACGTCCGGCCGCGACAGCGCGATGCGCGGCGGCTCGATGGCTTCGGCGAACTCCGCAACACGCGAACTTTCGATGTCGAGCAGCGCGATCAGATCGGCGCCGATCTCGGCGAACTCGGCCGCGCGCGCCTGCAACGCTGCAAGCGTCGAGCGCGCGACGGACATCGGCAGGCGCCCGATGAGCGCGAGCGCCAGCGGCCGACCGGCTTGCGCGTCGAGCGAGAAGAACGTGCTGTCTGTGAACACGCCATGCGTCATCGGCGCCGAGGCGCCGAGCGACGCGGAGACCAGGCCTGACATCATAGGTTGCCGCTTTCGAATGAACGCAGCGGAAAGTTTGAGCGCCCCGCCTTACGCCGGCCTTGCCTCTGCGAGAGTTGTGATCGTCCGGCGCCGTCTGTAGACGCGGTCGCTGACCGCGTTCGCGAGGTGATCGTCCCTATCTGGAAGGCATCCGATCTCGTCGCCAACGCGGTCATCGACCGCGGCTACAAGATGCCGCTAATGCCCGCCGCCGCCCCCGCCCGCCATCGCCGGGCGGCGCATCAGCGCGGAGAGCCACAGCGCGGCGAGGAAGATCGCGGTGATCGACAGGAACACGTCGCCGAGCGCCATCACCTCGGCCTGACGGCGCACCATCAGCGACATTTGTTTGATCGCCGCCGTCTCGGCGTCCGAGCCGCGCGCGGCGAATGTCGCGGTCATGTTGGCCATCGTCTCTTCGGCGACGTTGCGGCCCCAGATCACCGATTCGCGCAACCGCTCGAGATGCAGGTCCATCCGCTTGTCGAGGATCGGTGTTGATGATCGCGAGCCCGACCGCGCCGCCGAGGTTGCGCGTCAGGTTGAAGATGCCGGAGGCGTTCTTCATCATCGCCGGCGGCATCGTGCCGAGCGCCAGATTGTTGATCGGCACCATGCACAGCATCATCGACACGCCGCGGAAGATCTGCGGCACGAGCAGCTCGTAGAAATCCCAGTCGGAGGTGATCTTCGAGGCGAGATAGGCGCCGAAGGCGAAGCCGGCGAAGCCGAGCGCGATCATCTTGCGCGGATCGATCTTGGTCATCAGCTTGCCCGAGATCGGCGCGGTGAGGAACATGCAGACGCCGGTGACGAACATCGTCTCGCCGATCATCAGCGGCGTGTAGCCGCGCACCGCCGCGAGATAGACGGGATAGATATAGGTGAGCCCGTAGAGCCCGACGCCCATCACCGAGGACAGCATGCAGCCAGTCCAGAAATTGCGGTCGCGGAACGCGGACATGTCGACGATCGGCTGCGGCGCGTTGAACGCGCGCCAGAAGAACACCACGGCGCTGACCACCGAGACGACGATCGCCGCCGCGACGGGCTGGCTCTCGAGCCAATCTTTGGACGGGCCTTCCTCGAGCGCATATTCCATCGCGCCGAGGAACCCGGCCATCGCGATGAGGCCGGTCCAATCGAAGCGCGGCAGCAGGCTCCAGTCCGGCTTGTCGAAATCGATCAGCATCCAGGCCGCGACCGTCACCATGATCCCCGGGGGGATGTTGACCAGGAACAGCCAGTGCCAGGAGAACAGATCGGTGAGATAACCGCCGACCGTCGGCCCGATGGTCGGCGCGAGCGTCGCGACGAGGCCGATGATCGGCGCCACGATCGGCATCTTGGAGCGCGGGAAGATCGTGTAGGCCGAGGCGAACACCGTCGGGATCATGCCGCCGCCGATGAAGCCCTGCAGCGCGCGCCAGACGATCATGTCGTCGATCGAGCTCGCCGTCGAACACATCAGGCTCATCGCGGTGAAGCCGGCGGCCGAGATCGTGAAGATGATGCGGGTCGACAGCATCCGCGACAGGAAGCCCGACAGCGGAATCATGATGACTTCGGCGACGAGATAGCTCGTCTGCACCCAGGTCACTTCGTCCTGCGAAGCGCTGAGGCCGGCCTGGATCTGCGACAAGCGAAGCCGAGACGATCTGGATGTCCAGGATCGCCATGAACATCCCGAACACCATGAAGATGAACGCGATCAGCTTGCGCTTGTCGAACACCTCCGCCGCGGGCGGCGTCGCCGCGATCGGCCTGGCGGCGATCGTCGGACCGGCCGGCCCGCGAAGCTCGGCCGCGCTCATTGCCCGAGCTTGGCGAGGCCGAGCGCGCTGAGGAGCTTGGGCTTGAGCGACGCGAGCTTGTCGAACCCGAGCGCTCCGAGCCAGGCGGGGTGATAATTCTCGAGACCGAACGCGCCGAGCAGCGTCGGCTTCGGCAGCAACTCATCGCGGGTATGGATCGTGACGACGACCGAAAGGCCTGGCCGCAGCGTGTTGGCCTTGATCGTTTCCTCGTCGAAGCCGATGCGCACGGCGACGCGCTGGACGATCTTGGTGAAGTTTCCAGTCGCGTTGTCAGGCGGCAGCAGCGAGAATTGCGCGCCCGAGGCCGGCGCGACCGAGCGCACCACGCCCTCGACCGGCTTGCCGTCGAACGCGTCAACCACGACGTCCACCTTCTGGCCGGGTTTGATGTCCGGGAGTTGCGTCTCCTTGAAATTGGCGTCGACAAAAACCTTTGAGAGCGGCACCATCATGAGTAGCCGCGTTCCCGGCTGCGCGAATTGCCCGACCTCGACAGCCTTGTTGCCGATGACGCCATCGAACGGCGCGCGGATTTCCGTGAAGGAGAGGTCGCGCTTGGCGCGATCGACCGCGTTCATCAATTCGGCGCGGGTGTGCTCGGCTTCCGCCTGCTGGGCCTTAAAAACCTCGAGATTGGCTTTGGCGCCGGTAAGCGCGGCCTGAGCGGAGGCGTAGGCGGCCTGCGCGCCGGCCTGAGTGGCGGCGGTGCGCGCCTTGTCGGCGGCGGATTGTTCGAGCCGCTGCTGCGAACCAAAATTGGTCTGCGCCAGTTTTTGCGAGCGGTCGAACTCCAGCGCCGCGCGCTCCACGTCCGCCGCGGCGCTCGCTTCCTGAGCGAACGCGGCGTCGACCTGCGCCTCGGCCTGGCCGATGGCCGCCTTCTGGGCGTCGGCTTGGCGGGCGATGCGGGTGATCGTCGCGTCCTGCGTCGCCACCTTGTCCTTGGCGGCGTCGACGGCGAGCTGATAGTCGCCGGCGTCGATCCGCGCGAGAACGTCGCCGGCGTGCACCTCCTGATTGTTCTTGACCAGAACCTCGGTGATGTAGCCCATGATCTTCGGCGAGACGATCACCGTGTTGGCGCCGACATAGGCGTCGTCGGTGGACACGAGAAATCGCCCTTCGACGAAATAATTGTAGCCCCAATTTGCGCCGTAGGCGGCTGCGCCGACGAGGATCAGCGGAAGGATAAAGCGCCGCGGCGAGCGTTTGGCTTTCGGCGGCGCCGTTGCCGCTGTGGCGTCGGGCGCCCGGACGAAGTCAGCGGCGGAGGCGGTGGGGGAAGCATTTTGAGCCATGAAGCAACTCAATTCCGACCGAACCGTTCGGTCAATGGAGCGTTGACTTACACCCCTGGGCAGGTTAGATCAAGATCGAACCGAACGGTTCGGTCAAGAATTTTCTAAAGACCGGGCCAGGAGTGGATGATGGACGTCGATACGCTGGAGCGGGACGAGCCGGATCGCGGGATCAGGAATCGGTCAAGCGACGCCAAATTCTTGACGGCGCCCGCCGAGTGTTTCTCGCCGATGGTTTCGACGGCGCAAGCATGAACGACATCGCCCGCGTCGCTGGGGTGTCGAAGGGTACGCTTTATGTTTACTTCAATTCGAAGGAGGCGCTGTTCGAGGCGCTGATCCGCCAAGACCGCAGACAGCAGGCGGAGCGCCTGGTGTTTCCCGGCGACACCGAGGAACCGCGCGAACAACTGGCTTCGTTCGGGCGGCCAGTTGATCACGCTGATGACGCAACCCGAGTTGATCGCGCAGGTCCGTATCGTCATCGCCGCCACGGCGAAATTTCCGAACCTGGGCAGGGCTTTCTACGAGTCGGGTCCCTGCTACGGCGTCAAGCGACTGGCTAGCCGTCTGGAGGAATGGCGGGAGGCGGGGCTCTTGGAGTTCGGGGACGGACCGGTCGCTGCGCAGCAGTTCATTGATCTTTGCAAGTCTGGCCTGTTCAGCTCATGCCTGTTCGGCGCCGCAGAGTCGATTTCGGCCGAGGCGATCGCCGCGAACGTCGAATCGGCGGTCGAGGTGTTTATGCGCGCCTATGGCGCCAAGCGGAGCGTCGGCCTCCAGGCCGACGTTGGGGTTGATACGTAGGCAGGCCGAGCTGCGCCCAAAAAGGTCGGCGTGGACGCCGACCCTCCGGGGGAAGGGTCAACCCGCCCGCAACGCCGCCTCGATGTCACTCGCGCAAGACTGCGGCGAGTCCGTAGGAGCATAGCGCTTCAACACCTCGCCATTCCGCGCGACCAGGAATTTCGTGAAATTCCATTTGATGCCCTGGCTGCCCAGCAGGCCAGGCGCCGCGCGTTTCAACGCTTGGTACAAGGGATGCGTATTCGCCCCGTTGACCTCGATCTTGCTGAACATCGGGAACGTGACGTCGAAGCGGGTCGAGCAGAAGCTCTGGATCGCCGCCTCGTCGCCCGGCTCCTGGTGGCCGAACTGATCGCAGGGGAAGCCGAGCACCGAAAAACCGCGCTCGGCAAAACTCCGCTGCAACGCCTCCAGCCCCGCGTATTGTGGGGTCAGGCCGCACTGGCTGGCGACATTGACAACGAGCAGCGCCTTGCCGGCGTAATCCGCTACGGTTTGCCGGCGGCCGTCGATGGTCGTCAGTTCGATTTCCGGATTAAGCTGCATGTAGGGTTTGCCTTTATATTCCGTCATTGCGAGGAGCGAAGCGACGCGGCAATCCACGCGGCGGCAGGCGCCCCTTCCGGTTGAACGACGAGCTCACGACGCTGGATTGCTTCGCTCCGCTCGCAATGACGGGTCTAGCTCTACGCTTGGCCTCTGGCGCGCAGGAAAGCGAGCGCCTCTTCGGCAATGCGCTCCGCCGCCTTACCGTCCCATAGCGCGGGCTTTCGCCCGCGCTTGCCGCCGGTGCGCAAGACGTCGTCGACGATCGGCCCAATCTTCGCGGGGTCCGCGCCGATCAGCGTGTTGGTGCCTTCCTCGATGGTGATCGGCCGCTCGGTGTTTTCGCGCACGGTAATGCAAGGTACGCCCAACGCCGTCGTCTCTTCCTGCATCCCGCCACTGTCGGTGACGACCACCTTCGCCTCGCGCATCAGGCCCGAGCGAGGCGAGATAGGCGAGCGGTTCGCAGGCCAGCAGCATCGGCCGCGCGAGCCGCGCCTCCAGCCCCGCCTTCGCGATATTGCCGCGCGTGCGCGGATGCACGGCGAACACCAGCGGCAGCCGCTCCGAGACTTCGCCAGCGCATCGATCAGTCCGGCCAGTTTGACGGGATCATCGACATTGGACGGCCGGTGCAGCGTGACGAAGCCAAACCCCTTCGCCGCCGCCTCGCGGAATGCCGCCGGTAGCGCCGATCGTCGCAAAGGTTTCGCTCGACGGGATGGCGCGGTCGAGCCCGTCGTAGAGCGTGTCGATCATCACATTGCCGACGAACTTGATGCGCTCCGGCGCGACCCGCTCGGCGCGCAGGTTGGTCTCGCCCTCTTTCTCCGTGACGAAATGCAGATCGGAAAGCTGGTCGACGACGAGCCGGTTCAACTCCTCGGGCATTTCGCGATCAAAACTGCGCAGGCCCGCCTCGACATGGGCAATCGGGATGCGCAGGTAGGAGGCGGTGAGCGCCGCGGCGACGGTCGAGTTGACGTCGCCGACCACGATCAACAGGTCCGGCCGGCTCTCCAGGAACAGCGGATGCAGCGCCAGCATGATCTTGGCGACCTGCTCCGACGCGGGGCCCGATCCGATCTTAAGGTTGACGTCGGGCGCGGGGATCCGCAGTTCCTCGAAAAACACCCGATCCATCAGAAAGTCATAATGTTGGCCTGTATGCACGAGCCGCGGCGCGAACATGCCCAGCGCTTTCAACGCGCGCACGATAGGGGCGATTTTCACGAAATTGGGACGCGCGCCGACGATGAGGTCGACGCGGAAAAGTTTGTCCGGGGTCATGGGAAACTTGATCTCGCGGTTTCGATTGGGTCAAAGGCCGCGCGCTTGTGATGCGGCCAAGCGCCGGAATCATGGCGAAGCGGAGCGGTCTCTCGAATGCGCATCCTGTTTTTCACGCATTATTATCCCCCCGAGGTCAACGCGCCCGCCTCCCGCACCTCCGAGCACTGCCGAGCCTGGGCGCAGGCCGGCTGCGAGGTGACGGTCGTCACTTGCGCGCCAAACCACCCCAACGGCAAGATCTATCCGGGCTATCGCAATCGGCTGTGGCAGGTCGAGACGCAGGACGGCGTGCGCATCGTCAGGCTTTGGACCTGTCTCGCCGCCAACCAGGGCTTTGCGCCGCGCGTGCTCAACTACCTCAGCTACATGGTCGCGGCGATCCTCGCGCTGCCCTTCCTGCCGAAGGCGGACGTCGTGGTGTCGACCTCGCCGCAGTTCTTCTGCGGCCTCGTCGGCCTGTTCGCGCGGGTCGCGAAGCGCGCGCCTTGGGTGTTGGAGATCCGCGACATTTGGCCTGAGAGCATCGTCGCCGTCGGCGCAATGAAGAAGGGCGCGACGATCCGGTTCCTGGAATGGCTGGAGGGTTTCGCCTACCGTCAGGCCGACGCGATCATTTCTGTCACGCGCGGCTTCGTCCCGCATCTCGCGGCGCGCTGCGGCGACGCGGGGAAAATCGCCGTCTTCATGAACGGCGCGGACCTCTCGGCCTTCACCAAGAGCGGCGATAGCGACGAGGTCAAGCGCAAGCTGGGGCTCGGCGGCAAATTCGTCGCGGCCTATGTCGGCACGCACGGCATGGCGCATGGGCTCGACACGATCCTGGAGGCCGCTGCGCTGTTGAAAGACGATCCGCGCTTCGCGTTCCTGATGGCGGGCGGCGGCGCGGAGGAGGGGCGGTTGCGTGCGGCGCGCGATGCGCGCGGGCTGGACAATGTCGTCATGCTCGGTCAGCGGCCGAAGGCGGAAATGCCGGCGCTTTGGAGCGCGACCGACGCGAGCCTGATCCTGCTGAAGCGCAGCGACACCTTTAAGACCGTCTATCCCTCAAAGATGTCGGAGGCGATGGCGATGCAGTGCCCCGTCATCCTCGGCGTCGAGGGCGAGGCGAAGGACGTGTTGCAGGCCGCGGGCGCGGGGATCGCGATCACGCCGGAAAGCGCGGAGGAGCTTGCCGCGGCCGTGCAAAGGCTCGCCGACGATCCGGAGCTGGCGGCGTCCTATGGTCGGGCGGGCCGCGCCTACGCCGATCAGAACCTCGACCGCGCCAAGGTCGCCGCGCGGTTTCTCGCGCTGCTGCGCGAGGTCGCCGAGCGCAAGCCGATCAGCGAAGCCGCCGGCGCCCCGGCGCGGCAGAGCAACTGAAGGCTTCGCGTCAGCAATGATCCGCGCTGCATGCAAATGCGAAGGGGACTCAGGTGGCTCGTCGCCGAGCCAGTCGCCGAGGCGCCCGCTTCGGCGCAGGCGTGTATTGATTGAGAATACGCATCGGCGCCGCGCCCTCCCTCCCCCCTTGTGGGGGAGGGCCGGGGAGGGGGGTAGCCGCAGGCGGCGCCTTTTCCGACTGGAGCTTTTTTCGACTAACGGGAACCGTCATTGCGAGCGAAGCGAAGCAATCCAGTGTGTGATCGACAGTTGCCGGATAGAGGCGCTGCGGCGGCGCCGTGGATTGCCGCGTCGCTTCGCTCCTCGCAATGACGATTCGACTCGACCGCCGAAGGCTTTAGCTACGTCCAAGCCGAGACGCCCCCCCTCCCTAACCCTCCCCCACAAGGGGGGAGGGGATCGGCAGGCCGTCGTTCTCACAAACATCGCGCCGGCAGAGGTTCGTATACTTTCGAAGCCGCCCCTCGCGTGAGCCCCCTCGCCTTCCTGCAACGCGCGCGCAGGTCTTTTTCCTTCGCGCGCCACATCCCGCCGCGCCGCGCGCTGCGACGCGTCGCGTTGAATCTGCGCCGCGCCGTGCGTGATCGCGCGGGTTGGCGCGCGCCCTCGGCTACAACCTCGATCCTTGCGGATAACCCGCCGCAGCCGTTGTTTCCACCTCGCACGGGGATGCTCGCAGGCGATACGTACACCTTCCTCAATCGCTCCTATCGCATGGGCGAAAGCGTCGACTGGACCGCGCCGTCGCTCTCGCCGCCGGATCAGCTCTGGCGCATGAACCTGCACTACCAGGAGTATCTGGAGGAAGTTGACGACGCTCGTTTCGTTGATCTCGTCTCGGACTGGATCGCCCACAATCCCGCCGGCCGCCCGGGCGCCTGGCGAGACAGCCACAACGCCTACGCGCTGTCGCTGCGCGTCGTCGTCTGGATGCAGCAACTGGCGCGTCGTCAGCTCGCTGGGCCCGCGCGCGCGCCCATCATCGCGAGCCTTACCGAGCAACTGCTTTTCCTCGAAGAGAACCTCGAGACCGACCTCGGCGGCAATCATCTCATCAAGAACATAAAGGCGCTCGCCTGGGCCTCGGCGTTCTTTGCAGGCGCCGCTTCCGCGCGGTGGCGCGCGAAGGCGCTGTCTCTGCTGCAAGCCGCGATTGAGGAACAGATACTCGCCGATGGCGTCCACTACGAACGCTCACCCTCCTATCATGCCCAGGTTTTCGCCGATCTCATGGAATGCCGGCATGCGCTTGGCGCGCCGCTGCCCGCACTCGACGACGCGCTGAAGGCGATGGCGCAAGCCGCTGCCGATCTCGCGCAGCCCGATGGCGCGGTCGCGCAGTTCAATGACGCCGGCCTCACGATGGCTTACGCGCCAAGCGAGTGCCTGTCGGCCTTCGAAACGATGTTCAAACAAACAATAGCCCCGGCGGCGAGCTTCGCCTACCCCGCAGCCGGTTACTTCGGCCGCCGTGAGGGCGATGATTGTTTCATCGCCGATTGCGGCCGCATCGGGCCTGACTCGCTCCCCGCACACGCGCACGGCGACGTGCTTTCTTTTGAACTCAGTGTCGCCGGCCAACGAATCATCGTCGACCCCGGCGTCTACGAATATATCGATGGGCCGCGCCGACGCGCTTCGCGCTCCGCCGCCTCGCACAACACTTTGTGCTTCGACGGTCTCGACCAGGCCGAATTCTTTGGCTCGTTCCGTTGTGCTCGACGCCCAAACGTGATGGTCCGCGAGCTTGTTTGCGAGCCCGACCAACTCGTTCTTGAGGGAACGCACGATGGCTTTGGCCGCGCCGAGCACATCCGCCGCTTCGAGCAGACTACCGGCTCGCTGAAGATCCTAGACCGCATCGCCGCGGCGCCGTCCGCCGCGCACGCGCGAATGCTGCTACATCCCGACGTCGAGGTTGAACTCGACGGCGACCGGGCCGAACTGAGACGCGGACCCGCGCATTTGCGGCTCAGCGCCAACGTCGAAATCAAGTGTGAAAAGGCGGTCTGGTGGCCGGACATGGGGCACGAGCGCGCAACCAAGCGCCTCGTTCTGACCGCGCCGCCAGGCGGCTCTGAGATCGTCACAGAAATTGTCTGGTCCAAACCTGGGCCAATGCGGGGCGCAACGTGAAGCAGGTGCAACAGAATTATCGCAGCGGCGAATTGAAAGTCGCCGATGTGCCCGCCCCTGCGCTTGGCGCCGGCGAATTGTTGGTCGTGACGCGCGTCTCGCTCATCAGTTCCGGCACCGAGCGTCAGCTGATGCAGCTCGCCAAATCCTCGCTGGTTGGCAAGGCCGCCGCGCGCCCGGATCTGGTTCGCCGCGTACTGGTCAACGTCAAGAAAGAAGGCCTGCGACCAACCGTCGAAAAGGTGTTCGCCAAGCTCGATACGCCGATCCCGCTCGGCTATAGCCTCGTCGGCGAGGTGCGCGCGATCGGCCGCGACGTCGCCGGCTATGCGCCCGGCGACCGCGTCGCCTGCGCCGGCGCCGGCCTCGCCAATCACGCTGAATATAATGCCGTGCCGAAGAACCTTTGTGTCCGCGTCCCGCAAGGCGTCGACGACGAAGACGCAAGTTTTGTCACCCTCGGCGCGATCGCGCTGCAGGGCGTTCGCCAGGCCGCGCCGACGCTCGGCGAGACGGTCGTCGTGATGGGCCTCGGCCTCATCGGCCTGCTGACCGTGCAGATCCTGAAAGCCAACGGCTGTCGGGTTATTGGCTTCGACCCAAACGCCGCGCGCGCCAAACTCGCCCAACAGCTCGGCGCCGACATCGCCGTCAGCGACGCCCTCGCCGAAGTGACGCTTGCTCGCACAGCCGGCGGCGGCGCCGATGCGGTGATCGTCACCGCCTCCTCGAAATCGAGCGATCCGATCAACCAAGCCGCCGAAATCAGCCGCATGAAGGGCCGCATCGTCGTCGTCGGCCTGGTTGGCATGACGATCGACCGCGAGCCGTTCTACAAGCGCGAGCTCGAACTGAAGCTGTCGATGTCCTACGGCCCCGGGCGCGGCGATCCCGCTTATGAGTTCGCCGGCCACGATTATCCGCTCCCCTACGTGCGCTGGACGGAGCAGCGCAACATGGAGGCGTTCCTTGGCCTGATCGAGCAAGGCCGCGTGACGCCGAAAGCCTATGTCACGCATCGCTTCGCCATCGCCGAAGCCGAAAAAGCCTATGAGCTGATGGAGAAGGGCGAGCCGCATCTTGCCATGCTGCTGAACTATCCCGAGCAAATGAATGCGCCCGAACGCACCGTCGTTCGAGCCCGTATCGCAAAGGGCAAGCTTGGCGTCGGCTTCATCGGCATGGGCAACTATGCCCGCTCGGTGCTGCTGCCGAAGGTCAAGGGTGCGGAGGGCGTGGCGCTGACCAGCGTCGTCACCAAGACCGGACTCAGCGCCAACCACTCCGCGGAAAAGTTCGGCTTCGCGCGCGCCGCAACCGACGCCGCCGACGTGCTGGACGATGACGCGACCGACGCCGTCTTCATCGCGACGCGCCACGACTCCCACGCTGCGCTCGCCGCCCGCGCGCTCGCCGCCGGCAAGCATGTGTTCTGCGAGAAGCCGCTAGCGCTGGACCGCGAAAGCCTCGATGCAGTTATAGCCGCGGCGCGCGAAGGCGGTACGCTGACCGTCGGCTTCAACCGCCGCTTCGCGCCTTTGCTCGATCAAGGCCAAAGCAGGCGCTCGCCCCCCGCTCCGGCCCGCTGATGATGCTCTACCGCATCAACGCGGGCGCCATTCCCGCTGATAGTTGGATCCAGCGCGGCGAGGGTGGCGGCCGCATACTTGGCGAAGTCTGCCATTTCGTCGACAGCCTGACCTATCTCTGTGGCGCGCCGCCGATCGATGCGCAGGCCGCCGCGGCGCAAGGACACTCCGACGCGGTAACGGCCATCCTGCGCTTCGCCGACGGCTCGGTTGGAACAATCATCTATTCCTCGCTCGGCGATCCGAGTCTGCCCAAGGAATATCTGGAGGCTTTCGGCGCCGGCCGCGCGATTGCGCTCGACGATTTCAGTGAGCTTACCATTCACGCCGGCGGCAAAGCCAAGACTGTCAAAGCGGCGCAGGATAAAGGCCAGACGAAGCTGGTCGCCGCGTTCCTCGACGCCGCGCGCGGCAAAAGTCCGGTTCCTATCCCGCTCGAAGAGCTCGACGCCGTCTCGCGCGCGACCATCGCCATCGAAGAGGCGCTGCGCGGTCAACCCATATGAGCCCAACCGTCCGATTGCCGATCACGCTCATCATTCTGAGCTACAACGAAGCGATCCATATCGACCGTTGTTTGAGCCGCATCGCACCCTGGGTCGAGCGCATCGTGCTCATCGACAGCCTCTCCACGGATGCAACGGTCGAGATCGCGCAAAAGTACGGGGCGGAGGTGCTGAGCCATCCGTTCAAGAACCACGCGGATCAATTCCGTTGGGGCCTTGAAACGGCCGCGCCGGCAACCGCCTGGGTGATGCGGATCGATTGTGACGAATATTTCGAAGAGCAGGCGCTTGCCGCGCTCGGCCGCCTGCTGCCGACGCTGCCTGCCGACGCGACGGGCATCAACGTGCGTCGCAAGCTGATCTTTCGCGAACGATGGATCCGGCACGGCCGCTACTATCCTGTCGTGCTGCTGCGAATCTGGCGTAACGGCGCCGCCGAGATGGAGCAGCGCTGGATGGACGAGCACATGGCGCTGATGCGCGGCCGCGCTGTGCTGCTCGAGGGCGGCGATCTGGTCGACCACAATCTCGCCGGCCTCGACGCCTGGACCGCCAAGCACAACCGCTATGCGACGCTCGCCATGGTTGATGCGATCAATCGCGAATATCCGCTATTCACCGAGGATCGACGAATCGAGGCGAGCACGAGCGCGGCGCGGCGCAATCGTTTCCTGAAAAACTCCATCTACGGCCGCGCCCCGCTTTATCTGCGCGCGTTGTTGCTGTTCCTTTACCGCTATGTTCTGCGGCTTGGCTTCCTCGATGGCCGCATCGGCTTCGTTTTCCATGTCTTGCATGGATTCTGGGTCTTTCTGCTGATCGACGCCAAGATTGATGAGGCGCGCGACTTCATTGCGGCGAAGGGCCTGGACGCGTTCAAACAATCCTTGCGCGCGCAGCGGATCGAGCTATGAGCGGCGAGAAGAGACCGGTAGTGCTGGTGTTGCTCGGTTGTTTCTGGCCGGGCAATGACGCAAGCGGACCCAACCAGAGTTTTATTGCGCTCGCGACCGCGCTATCGCGCGATTTCGATTTCCGCGTCGTCGCGCGCGACCGTGAGCCGGGCGCGCGCGTCTCGACCGCGCCGGCGGATTGGGTCGATCTCGGTTACGCGAAAGCGCGTTATCTGCCCGTCGGCCGCTTCGGCGCCATTGGCCTGACAAAACTTCTGCGTGAGACGCCGCACGATGCGCTCTGGCTCAACAGCGTCTATGATCGCGAATTCACACTACCCGCGCTGGCCGCGCGCTTGCTGAGGCGGACGCGAGGCGCGGCGCTGCTTTCGCCGCGCGGCGAGTTCGCGGCGGGCGCGCTTGAGGTGAAGCCCGGCAAGAAGCAAGTGTTCCTCAGCTTGATCCGCGCGCTCGGCCTCTGGGGCGGCGTCACCATGCACGCGACCAGCGATACCGAGGCGAAGGAAATTGCCGCCCGAGCGCCGGAGGGAACCGAGATCGTCATGGCGCCCAACCTGCGGCTGATGCTGACGCCGCCGCCGTTCGTTCCCCCGAACGATGCGTTGCGCGTGATCTTCGTTGGCCGCATCGTGCCAATCAAGGGGTTGGACTTCGCGCTGAAGGTGCTTGCAACGGTGCGCGTAAAAGTCGAATTCGAGATATTTGGTCCACCCGAGGACGCGGCGACGGCCAGCCAGTGCGCAAAGCTCGCGGCGGCGCTGCCAGCGAACATCGTTGCGCATTGGCGAGGCGCGGCGAGCAACGAAACTATCGTCGCCGCGCTGGCCCACTCTGATTTGTTCTTTCTGCCAACAGGCGGCGAGAATTTCGGCCATGCGATCTTCGAAGCCCTGTCCTGCGGCGCGCCCGTCCTGATCAGCGACCGCACGCCCTGGCGAAACCTCAGGGCCGCAGGCGCCGGTTGGGACTTGCCGCTCGAAGATCAGGCGCCGTTCGTCGAGGCGATCGAGACATTTGCGGCGCTTGGCCCCGAAGAGCGGTTGCGGCGCCGCGCCGCCGCGCGTGAAGTTGCGCGCAAATGGGTTGAAGAGAGCGGCGCGGCGGACGCGAGTGCGCGGATGCTTCGCCGTTTGACCGCTGCCGGAGCCGCGCGTTGAGCGTCACGCGTCTCGCCGTCGTCGTCACCCATCCGATCCAATACTATGCCCCGCTGTGGCGCGCGTTGGCGCGCGAGGCCTCTTTGGAAACCCACGTCATATTCGCCTCACGTATCGGTCTGGAAAAGACATTTGACGCGGAGATGAAGACGGAAGTCGCCTGGGCGACCGACCTGACGGCCGGCTATTCACACGAGTTTCTGCCTGAAGCCGCTTCGATCAAACAAACAGGCTTTCATGTCGACAACCCCAGCGTCGGCGCGGCGCTTTCACGCTATCGGCCAGACGCCGTCATTCTCCACGGCTACGGCTCGCGGACGTTGTTGCGCGCGCTTATCTGGTGCAAGCTGCACGGCGCCCGCGCGTTGTTGACGGCGGACAGTTCCGCGCACGCCGCTCGGCCGGGCTGGCGGCGAACTGTCAAATCCCTCGCCGCGCCGCTGCTGCTCCGACGCTACGACGCCGCGCTGACGATGGGCGATCGCGGCGAGGCGCACCTGGCTGCGCTCGGTTTTCCGCGCGGGCGCATGTTTCGCATGCCGGTCATGATTGATGAGGCGTTCTGGGCTGCCCGAAACGCAGGTGAGCGGATGCGCGCGGAGCGGCGCGCCGCGCTCGGGATCGAGCCGGACGCTTTTGTCGTTTTCGCGTCAGGCAAGCTGGCGCCGCGCAAACGGATCGGCGATCTCGTCGCTGCATTCGCCGGACTCGAGCGCGGCGCGGTCCTGCTGGTTGCGGGCGATGGCGAGCAGCGGGCTGCGCTTGAGGCGCTCGCTTTGTCCAAAGGCGTCGACGCGCGCTTCCTAGGCTTCGTTAACATCGACGCCCTGCCTGGCCTCTATGCCGCCGCAGATGTCTTCGCGCACCCGGCCGAAAACGAACAATACGGCATGGTCGCGCTCGAAGCGGCGGTCGTCGGCCTGCCGCTGGTGCTCAGCGACGAGACCGGCGCGATCGGTCCGACTTCGATCGCACGGCCAAACGAAAATACGCTCGTCTTCCCACGCGGCGACGTCCCCGCTCTGACGGCGGCGCTGCGCAGGTTGCGCGAGGACGTCGGCCTCCGAGCGCGTATGGCCGCGGCTTCGTTACACGTCTCGCAAGACCACGCGGGGCCCAAGAGTGCTGCAGCGGTGCTTGCCGCCGCAAGCAGAGGCCCGCGTCACCAAGGCATAGAAAAAGCATGCCAAGAGGACTTGCCAAGAGGTTAATGTTCTGTAAATGTTCTCGCTGGGTCCGCTAATCGCGGGAGGCGGGGATGGTAACGCGGGTAGCGACGGTCGCATTCGAGGGCGTCGAAACGCGGCCGGTCGACGTGCAGGTGCATATCGCCAGCGGGATCGTGGCGTTCAACATCGTCGGGCTCGCGGATAAGGCGGTTGGCGAGTCACGCGAACGCGTGCGCTCGGCTCTGGTGGCCTCGGGGCTGGCGCTGCCGGCCAAACGCATCACCGTCAATCTCGCGCCGGCGGATCTGCCAAAGGAAGGCAGCCACTACGATCTGCCGATCGCGCTTGGCGTGATGGTCGCGATCGGCGCCATTCCCGCCGACGTGCTCGACGGCTACGCCGTGCTCGGCGAATTGGCGCTCGACGGGACATTGAGCCCGGTGGCCGGGGTATTGCCGGCGGCGATTTCGACCAACGCGCGCGGGCTGGGTCTCATCTGCCCGGCCGCCTGCGGACCGGAGGCGGCCTGGGCGTCGGCGGAGCTCGATATCGTCGCCCCGCGGTCGCTGATCCAACTCGCAAATCATTTTCGCGGCAGCCAGGTTTTGAGCCGTCCGGAGCCGGCGCTTCGCGCGACGGCGACCGCTCTGCCGGATCTGCGCGATATCAAGGGCCAGGAGAGCGCCAAACGGGCGCTCGAAGTCGCCGCCGCGGGCGGCCACAATCTGCTGATGAGCGGTCCGCCCGGCGCGGGTAAATCGATGCTGGCGCAGCGCCTGCCCTCGATCCTGCCGCCGCTCGGGCCCCGCGAATTGCTCGAAGTTTCGATGATCCATTCCGTCGCAGGCATGTTGCCGGGCGGCGCCCTGACCGATCGCCGGCCGTTCCGGGCCCCGCACCATTCCGCCTCGATGGTCGCGCTCGTCGGCGGCGGCGCGCACGCCAGGCCCGGCGAAATCTCGCTTAGCCACCAAGGCGTGCTGTTCCTCGACGAGCTGCCGGAGTTTCATCCACAGGCGCTCGACAGCCTGCGCCAGCCGTTGGAGACGGGGGAAGTCGCGATTGCCCGCGCCAACCACCGCGTGGTTTATCCTGCACGCTTCCAACTCGTGGCGGCGATGAACCCCTGCCGGTGCGGGCATGCTGATGATCCAGGCTTCGCTTGCGCGCGCGGACCCGTGTCGCGTTGCGCCGCGCAGTATCAGACCCGGATTTCCGGGCCGCTGCTCGACCGTTTCGACCTGACCATCGACGTCGGCGCCGTCAACGCCGCCGATCTGCTGCGCCCCGCCCCGGCCGAGGGTTCGCGAGAAGTCGCGGAGCGGGTTTTGCGCGCCCGCCAGTTGCAGGTTGAACGCTACAAAGCTCTCGGGCTCGACGCGATCGGTTGTAACGCCGCGGCGCCACCGGGGATCGTCGAGGAGATCGCGGCGCCGGAAGCTTCCGCAATGTCGCTGATGCGCGACGCGGCGGAACGGATGCGGCTGAGCGCGCGGGGCTATCATCGGGTGTTGAAACTGGCCCGCACGCTCGCCGATCTCGACGGCGGCGGGCCGGTAAAACGGCTACATCTTGCCGAGGCGCTGAGTTATCGGGGGCGCCCGAACGCGCCGCCGCCGCCGCGTAAACGGCGGCTCGCGGCAACGCAATGTCAACCCGGTTGGGGGATACTGGGGCCAATCCGCCGCGTGTGGCGTACACGAGTACCAATCGATGTTGAGATTGTTGGCCGACCCGGCTTTGGCGGATTTGCGCGTGCTGGCGATCCATGTCGGACCGCAATTTGCACTGATAATCATGCTTGCCGTCGAACTGATGCGCCGTCGGCTGGGCGCCGAAAAGCGGGCGCAAGTTGCAGAGACACAGAACGAGGCGTTGCGCGATGAAGTCTGGCGTCTGAAGGAGGCCGCAGCGGCGCGCGACCGGGCGGAAGCCGCTAGCGAAGCCAAATCGCGATTTCTGGCGACCATGAGCCATGAAATCCGCACCCCGCTCGCCGGCATACTCGGTATGGCGGACCTTTTGCGCGACGTGGTGCTTGAGCCGGAAGCCGCCAGCTACGTCGAGGCGATTCGCGGTTCGGGCGCGGCGCTGGCCGGTCTCATCGACCAGATCCTCGATTTCTCGAAGATCGAAGCTGGGCGGCTCGAGCTCGACGAGGAGCCGTTCGAACTGCGTCCGCTGGTCGAAGGGATAAGCGAACTCTTGGCCCCTAGCGCGCAGAACAAGGGACTCGAGATTGCCGCCTCGATCGCCGCCGATGCGCCGCGCTTCGTGCGCGGCGACGCGCTGCGGTTGCGCCAATCGCTGCTCAACCTCGCCGGCAACGCCGTCAAATTCACGGAAAAGGGGGGCGTCGGGGTTTCCGTCCGTCGCGACGAAAACGATCGCATCGTCTTCGCGGTAGCGGACACGGGGCCCGGCGTGCCGCACGACCGGCGCGAGAAAATCTTCGAGGATTTTGAGCGTGGCGACCCCAACCGGCACATCGAGGGCGCGGGGCTCGGCTTGGCCATCACCAAGCGGCTGGTGACCTTGATGGGCGGCGAGATCGCGCTGGTGGACAACGAAGGCGGCGGATCGATCTTCTCGTTCTCGGTTCCCCTGCCGGCCGAGGCCGATCCGCAGTCTCCGCAAGCCGTTGCGGCGGAAAGGGCGAGGCTCGACGGACGACGGGCGCTTGTGGTCGCCAATTCGCCGTTCGAGGGACCGGCGCTCGCCGCTCGGCTCGCCGAAGCCGGCGCTGAGATCGCGCGGGCCGACGGGCTCGAAGCCGGATTGGCTGCGCTCGCGGTTCAACCGCCGCCGGATATCGTGATCGTGGATTGCGCGCTGGGGGCAGATGCGACCAATGCGCTGGCGGCGGCCGCGCGGGCGTCGGGCGCCGCCAAAAGCCTGGTCTTGTTCTCGCCGTTCGAGCGGCGGGCTTTTGGCGGCAGCGCAGTCAGAGGATTTGACGGGTGGCTGGTGAAGCCTGTCAGGGCGCGATCGCTGTTTGAGCGGCTCACGGAGGCGTTCCCTGAAGCCGCGCGGCCGCCCTCGGCGACGCGAGCGCCGACGCCGCTAGCGAGCGGAGCGCCGCGCGCCCTGATCGCCGAGGACAACGACATCAACGCCATCATCGCCCAGAAAGCGCTGCGCAGGCTCGGCTTCGAGCCGGAGCGGGCGAGCGACGGGCTTGCCGCCGTGCGGCTCGCGGACGCGGCGGCGCGAGGACGGGAGCCGCGCTTCGATCTGATCTTGATGGACATCAAGATGCCGGGGCTGGACGGACGGCAGGCCGTTCGGGAAATCCGGGAAATCGAGCGCGAAACGGGGGGCGCTCGGGTCGCGATCGTTGCCTTGACAGCCAACGCGACGGCTGAGGATCGGCGATCGGCAATAGCGGCTGGGGTCGACGAATATCTCGTCAAACCCTTCGATCCGCCGCAGCTCGCCGAGGCGATCGAAAGGGCGCTCGCCACAAACGCTTCGCTGCCGGCGCGCCGACTGTCATAATGGCTTTCGTTTCGGGTGCTGTACGTCGGTCCCCGAGCCGGGAATCGTGGAAATGGCGGAACGCAACATTCTAGTGCGGGTGGGTGACCTCGAGGTCCGCCTGGCGGAATCGCCGAGTGAAATACTGGCCGCGCAAGAGTTGCGCTTTCGCGTCTTTTTCGAAGAGGGCGGCGCCGCGCCGGACCCGGCAAGCGCGCGGGCGCGGCGAGACATTTGTCGCTTTGACGAAGTGTGCGATCACGCGATCGTCGTCGACACCGCCGCGCCGCAACAGACGGATGGGGCGCCGCGAATCGTCGGCGCTTATCGTTTGCTTCGCCAGGAGGCGGCGGAAGCGAATTTCGGTTTCTACAGCGCGGCGGAATTCGCCGTCGCCCCCCTTGTCGAACTTCATCCCAACCTTCGCTTCATGGAGCTTGGCCGCTCCTGCGTCGCTGCGGGCTATCGCAGCAAGCGCACGATCGAGACGCTCTGGCGCGGCGTGTGGGTGTATGCGCTGCGGCATCGGATAGACGTCATGTTCGGCTGCGCGAGCCTGCCGGGGACCGACGCTTGTGCGCATGCCTCGGCGCTGACGCTATTATCGCGCGAGAACGGCGTCGAGCCGAACTGGAGTGTCGCTCCGGCGCATCGCGCCCTTCGGGCGGCGCCCTCAGAGGACGCCGCGTTCGACCCGCGCGCCGCGCTTCGCGGTCTGCCGCCGCTCATCAAGGGCTATCTGCGTCTGGGCGCCCGGTTCGGCCGCGAGGCGGTCATTGACCAGGTCTTCGGCACGACCGACGTCTTCGTCGTACTGCGCGTCGCCGATATCGAGGCGCGCTACCTCAACCACTTCGCGCCGTCCGAGACTTCGATCGCCGCCTGAAACGGCGCCGTTCTGACGGAGGGTCGGCGTCCACGCCGACCTTTTTGCGCGCCGCTTGGCCAGCTTACGTATCAACCCCGACGTCGGCCTAGAGGCCAACGCTCCGCAAGGCGCGTGATCTTCACTTCTCTCATGGGTGAGCAAGCCGCGGCTACGGTTGGGCGTAGCTTGTCTCCCCAGGGATTACGTGGGGTTACGCCTTTCTTAAGGCTTCGACGGCTAGCTTCGGAATCTCCTCCCCGGCGCGCCCTCGGCTGCAGATGACCCCCGTTTATTCGCTCGTTGTACCCATCTTCAACGAGGAGGCCGTGCTTCCCGTGTTGCTTCGCCGGCTCGACGCGCTGTTGCCGCGCCTCGACGCGCCGGCCGAAGTGATCGTGGTGGATGACGGCTCGTCCGACACCAGCCCGATCGTGCTCGAAGCCAAGGCCCGCGCGGATGCGCGCTATCGCTTCTTGCGACTCTCGCGCAATTTCGGGCAGCAGGTGGCGATGACAAGCGGCATGGCCCGCGCGCGCGGGCAGGCGGTCGTCATCATGGACGCCGACCTTCAGGATCCGCCCGAGATCATTCTCGACATGATCGCCAAATGGCGCGAGGGATTTGAGATCGTCTACGCCCAGCGCCTGTCGCGCGACGGCGAGAGCAAGTTCAAGCTGCTGACCGCGAACCTGTTCTATCGCGTGATCGGCAAGCTCAGCGACGTCGACATCCCCCGCAATGTCGGCGACTTTCGTCTGGTCGATCGCAAGGCGCTCGACAGTTTTCTCGCCATGCCCGAGCGCGATCGCTTCGTGCGCGGCATGTTTTCCTGGATCGGCTATCGCCAGACGGTCGTGCAGTTTCATCGGCCGGCGCGCGCGGCCGGCGAAACCAAATATTCGCTGGCCAAGATGCTTCGCCTCGCCGCCAGCGGGCTGGTCTCGTTCTCCGATGCGCCGCTGCGCGCGGCGCTGTGGATCGGCCTCGGCGTCTGCGGTGTTGCGCTCGCCTACGCCATCGGGGTCGTGGCGATGTGGCTGTTCGGCGCCAATCTCGCGCGCGGCTGGAGTTCGATCATCGTCGTCATGACGTTCCTCGGCGGCGCCAACATGCTGATGACCGGCGTGCTCGGCGTCTACATCGGCCGCATCCACACCGAAGTGAAACGGCGCCCGCTCTATGTCGTCGACCGCGCCATCGGTTTCGAAGCGCCCGCGGTGTTCGAGCCCGTTCGTGAGCGGGAGCTCGAGGCGAAGAGCGCATGAGCGCGCCTGCCTTCTCGATAGAAGTACCTCGCCGCACCTTTCTGCCCGCCCTGCCGCGGACGGGACTTGCGGCGGCGGCGCTCGTCGTCCTCGCGCTGGCGATCCGTTTGGCTTTCGGCACGGTGGCTGACGTCGCCTGGATGATCGATTGCAACGAACGCTGGCTGCAAGGCGCGGTCCCCTACCGCGATTTCCTGGAAATCAACCCGCCCGCGTCGCTGATGCTCTACTGGCCCGCCGTCGCGGCGGCGCGCGCGCTCGGCGCGCCCTCGGAATGGGGCGTACTCGCGTTCGGTTTCGCCGCCGCGGCTAGCGCGATCGGCTTGAGCGGGCTTGTGCTTCGCCGCGCGACCACCCTCCCGGCTAGCGTCCTACTGGCGGCGATCGTCGCGCTGCTCGTGCTGCCCGGCCAGTCCTTCTGCGAACGCGATCACCTGGCCGCCGTGCTCGGCCTGCCGTTTCTCGCGGTCGCGCTGGCGCGCGCCGAACGCGCCGAAGTCACCGCATGGGCGGCGCTGCTGGCGGGCGTCGGCGCGGGCGCGATGGCTGCGATCAAGCCGCCCTATGCGCTGATCGGCATCGGCGTCGCGCTCTATCTCGCCCGCCGCCTCGGCGCACGCGCGGTGCTGCGAGCGCCCGGAATATTATGCCGCGGCCGCGATTGGCCTCATCTACGTGGCGAGCATTGGCCCGTTCTTCCCTGACTACGTGAAAGACGTGCTGCCGCTCGGGGTCAACGTCTATGTGCCGTTGCGCGAAAGCCTTGTGACGCTGGCCGCCTCGCCCGGCGCGCTGATCACGCTGTTCATCCTCGCAACGGCCGTTTTGACCGCTGACGATCGCATCGGCTCGCCGGCTCTGGCGATCTCAATCATCGCGACGCTCGGCGCGGGGCTCGCCTATTTCATTCAAGGCAAAGGCTGGGTCTATCAGGCGGTTCCGGCCATGATGTTCGCGACGATCGCGGGCGGTTTCGCGCTCGGCGAGCGCGAGACGCGCTCGTTCGGCGCGATCGCCGTCGGGCGCGATCGCGGCGGCGATCGCCGTACCCCTGGTTCACAGCCTCGGCCTCGCTTTATTCTTGGGAATTGCCGTTGGCTACGCCGTCGAAGCCGCGCTCAGTCGAAAGGCGTCGCTGGAGCTGCCGGGGTTGTGGCCGTTGGCTTTGGCGGCCTCGATCGGCGCCGCTTGCGGCCTCTGCGTGATCGAGCGGCCGTTGACGCCTGGCGCTGGAAAAACAACTCGCCGAGCTCGGACCGCATCTGAAGATCGGCGCCCTTTCCGAGGACATGGGGCTTAGTTTCCCGCTTGCGCGGCGTATCGGCGCGACCTGGGCGATGCGAAGCCACAGCGTGTTTGTAAACGCCGGCGTGCAGCGGCTCCTCGCCGAGCATCCCCACGATCCTGCGCTCGCGGCTCGGGTTCGGCCCTACGCCGAGCGCGAGACCAGCGAGCTTCTCGCGGATATCGCCGCCAATCGACCCGACGCGCTGCTCGTCGGCCCCGTCAAGACGCAGCTTCACGCCGATCTGTTTCGCCGATCCCCGCATCCAGGCCGCGATGGCCGACTACCGGCGGATCGGCGCCGAGCAGCATCCGGGCTATTCGGCGGAACTCTGGCTGCGCAAGGATTTTACGCGCCCGCCGGGCTGAAGTCTTGGCGACTTCGAGCCTTTCGCGTTTGGGAAATTCGTCGCAGCGAGGAGCGAAGCGACGCGGCAATCCACGGCGCCGTCGCAGCGGCTTTATCCGGCAAATCGCCGATCACACAATGGATTGCTTCGCTTCGCTCGCAATGACGGGTACACGTAATTGCAGGACCTTCTAGTGCAAATGCCGGGCGCCTCCGAGCCGCCGGCCATATCGAACTGCGCGATGGCGACGAGCACTTCGGCTCGCGATCGCAAGTCGATCGCCTCCAGCATCGCCTGCTTTTCGCGCGCGCCATACGGGCTCATGATCGCCAGCGAATTGACCAGGGTTTCGTTGGACGCGTTGGCGATTTCGTCCCAGTCGATCTTCAGGTCGTTGGCCTTGGCGAAGTCTCGCAGCGCCTTGACCAGACTGTCGCGGTCGACGTCGGCCTCGCCGGCGCCCTCGACGAAATCCTGAGTGAATAGCGAATAATCGGCGCGAAGGATGCGGTAGGGGGTCAAGGTGGTCATTTCGCCCGCGACGTGAAACCGCGTCACGCCCATCAGGCTCAGAAAGCAGCGCCCGTCGCCGATCTCCGCGTATTGCACGATGCGACCCAGGCAACCAACCTCGCAGAGATCGGGATTGGTCTCGACGGCTTCGTCGCCCGATTTTGGCTGGATCATGCCGATGAGCCGTTCGCCGCTCAGCGCATCATCCAGCATCGCCAGATAGCGCGGCTCGAAAACCGTCAGCTGTATAGGCCGCCGGGGCAGCAAAAGCGCGCCCGCGACGGGGAACGCCGGCAAGGTCGGCGGCAGGTCGGCCGCATTGGCGAAGGTTCGGTTCAGTTTCATGCGTTTGCCTTGACGGCCTCGTACTCGTTGATCTTCGCAAGGGTCCGCCCTGCGTCGTCGGCCGCGGCATAGAAATAAGCGACCCGAACGCCCGGCGCCATAGCGCTCGAAAATGCGAGGACACATTCCCCGGGAATGGCCTCCAGGCGGTATCTCGGCCTGTTCTCCTACGCTAGAAAGTATGCGCAAGATCATCGAAAAGGGAAGGGCGATCCATGTGGGGTCTCGACGGCAAACCGGTGCTGGTGACCGGCGCAAGCGGCGGCATCGGCGGTGAGACGGTGCGACAACTAGTCGCCGCGGGCGCCGACGTCATCGCCAGTGGGCGCAACGAAGCGGCTCTGAGCGAGCTCGCGAAGGCGACCGGCTGTCGCGTCCTGGCCTTCGACCTGACATCCGAGGATTCCGTGCGCGGCGCGCTCGACGGCCTTGATCTCTGGGGGGTCGTCAATTGCGGCGGCTACGGCGGCGAGATCGCCACGCCGCAGGACACCGACATCGCCGTATTCGACAAGGTCATCAGCATCAACGCGCGCGGCGCGCTGCTGGTCATCAAATACGCGGCGCGTTCGATGATTCGGCTCGGCAAGGGCGGCTCGATCGTCAACGTGTCGAGCCAGGCGGGCCTCGTCGCGCTGCACGGCCACGTCTCGTACGCGTCATCGAAGGCGGCGCTCGACAACATCACGCGCGTGTCCGCGCTGGAGCTCGGTAAGCACAACATCCGCGTCAACAGCGTCAATCCGACGGTGGTGATGACGGAAATGTCGGCGTTCTATTGGGGTCGGCCGGATATTGGCGGCCCGTTCCTGGAGCAAATGCCGCTCGGCCGCTGGGCGACGGAGGGGGAGATCGCCGCGCCGATCGTGTTCTTGCTTGGCGACGGCGCCTCGATGATCTCAGGCGTCAGCCTGCCGATCGATGGCGGCTACACCTGCAGGTAGACCTCAAGGAGCGTGCGGTTGACGGTTCCTTCACCATTTTCGGTTGAAGTGCTTGCACGTTTTCCCAAGGGCAGGATCCTTCGGTCCCGCCGCCTGCAAAGGGTTCGTCATGCTCCGTCGCGCTTTGACCGCTATTGCGCTCAGCCTCTCCGTCGTCGCGGCGCACGCGCGAATTCGGAGGAGGTGCTGCGGATTACCGTCGACCAGGCGCAGATCGCCAAGATGCCGCCGAACACGAAAACCATTATCATCGGCAATCCGGCGATCGCCGACGTCACCTATTTGCCAAATGGCGTCGGCATGGTCGTGACGGGCAAGGGATATGGCCGCACCAATCTCATCGCGCTCGACGCGCAGGGCAACATGCTCGACCAGAAGCAGATCCGCGTCGACCCGACGCGCGAGGTTCTGGTCGTGCAGCGCGGTCCTTCCCGTGAATCCTATTCCTGCGATCCGGTCTGCATGCCGACCGCGGTGCTCGGCGACGAGACCAAGGTGTTCACCGACACGGCAAGCCAGATCACCGCGCACGACGCGCTGGCCGGACACGGCGCACACCAAGGGCCAATAAGCTTTCTTTCCGCGAGGCGGCATGCGCCGCCTGATTCTCGAAGAACCGATCTCACGCGCGGCGGCCAACAGCCGCCGCGTTGCCGTTTTCGCCTGCCGACCGCCGCGGTCGCGGTGTTCGTCGGCCGTTTCGACGGGGTCCGCGATCCTACTGGCGCGCTAACGGTGTTCGGCGCGGCGCTGGCGCTGGCCGCGCTGGCGCTGCTGCTGGCCGGAGCGGCGGCGGTCGAGATCTGGAACACTGGACGGCGCGGCGTCGCGCGGGCGACGGCGGCCACGGCGCTGGCGCTGGGGCTGCTGGGCTATCCCATCTACCTCACCGCGCAGGCGGCGCGGCTGCCGCGCATCAACCAGGTGACGACCGACTTCAAGACGCCGCCGAGCTACATGATCTCCTCACGCGCCCGCGAGGCGCGCGGCGCCTGGACGCCGCCTGATCCGGCGCCCGAGTTCGAGGCCGAGCAGCATTTGGCCTATCCGCGCATCGCGCCGATGCAGGTCGATCTGGAGCCCGATCAGGCCTATCGGATGTCGATGCGCATCGCCAAGGATCTGGGCTGGCGGGTCGTCGACGCGCTGCCGCCGAACCTCCGCGGCGACGGGGCGGCGCATATCGATGCGACGGATCGTTCGCTGTTTTTCGGCTTCGTCAACGACATCGCGATCCGCATCCGGCCGCAGGCCAATCAAACGCAGATCGACATCCGCTCCGCCTCGCGGATTGGGCGGCATGATTTCGGAGCGAATGCGCGGCGGGTGGAGAGGTTCATCGAGGCGGTGCAGCAGTCGGTGGAGGCGAGGTAGAGCGGGCGGGCTCGGGGCTTCGCCTCGAAGGCCGACATCGTTTGATTTCAATACGGTAAGTGGCCTTAGGCCGTACTATTTGGGCTTATTTTGGTGAAAACAAACCTCGGATTTCCGGCTTTGGCGCTATTTCGCGCAATTTAGCCAATAATGGTTGGGGATTTGCCTAAAGCGTCGTTTTGAAGGCGCATCCGCGCTTGTCGCAGCCTCGGGATCATAACGCGCCGGCTTTGCTGAGCCAAGAAAAATGCCCGAACGACCGTGCGCGGTGTAGAGCGGAAATTGCCGCGGCCGCCTACCCTAACCCATTGCTCCTGACTGGCCGCGTCATCACATTTCAGAATTCCGCGATGTTCTGGGGCGTGAAACACAAGGCTTCACCGGCATCGAGAAGTCGCGCGACGTTTTCGACAGCCGGTTTATGGTGCGGGTGATTTGGCTGTACGCGCCGCAACCAAATATTGGTGTCGACAAGGACGCTCATTATCCGCGCGAATTGTAGATGCTTGCGCGGCTGATAGCTTCGTCAGACAGGGGTGGCCTAATCGGGAGATCGGGAAGCGCGCGCCAAGCCGCTCCGCGCTCTGCGGTGGACATCGGCGCCACAGGCATCGGCAGGTGATTTTCGAGTAGCCGCTCCACCAGCCGCGCCAAATCGATGCCCTGTGCCGCCGCGAGGGCGGAGAGAATTGCCTCAATTTCGGGCTTGAGCTCGATTGTGACAGTCATAATGCTATTCCGAATACAACAGTAGAACGGCACGGATTAAAGCCAACGCCACTGCACAGTGCCGGGTGCAATGTTGCTTTGGTCATAAATCGCCATGGAAGCGAGCCCCTTGCGCGGAATTCGGGGGAGATTGATGGGGAGGCTGGCCGGCGCATACGAGGCGCTGATCGCGATCACTGATCTAGCGGAGCGTTACACAGTCAAAAAGTTTGACCTGATCGAATTGCGGGCTCCGGCCGGCAATTCTCTTCTGGACAAACAGCCTACCCCTTCGCCCGCTCGACAAACGCCTGAAACGCCGCCTTCGCCTCCGGCGATTTCAGCGCGCGCGCGAATTCGACAAGCTCCGCCTCCATGTGCGCGTAGAGCTCTTCGGCGTCGCCGCGCATCAACTTCCGCGTCGCCAGCAGCGCCGCGCGTGGCTTTGCCGCAAGCGCCTTCGCCTTCGACAACGCGTGTTCGCGCAAGGCAATCGGCTCGATCACTGCATTCACCAGCCCGATTTCCCGCGCTCGGGTCGCATCGAAAGTCTCGCCGAGCAGTAAGAGTTCCGAGGCCACCCCGCGGCCGAAGCGGTTGGGGACCAACCGCGACGAGCCCGCCTCCGGCACCAGTCCGAGATTGACGAAAGGCATGGCGAAACGCGCGCTGGGCGCGGCGTAGACGAGGTCGCAGTGCAAGCAAAACGTCGTGCCGACGCCGACCGCCGGCCCTTCGACCGCCGCCAGCAGCGGCTTGTCGAAGCGGGCGAGCGTGCGGATGAACTCGCCGCCCGGCCCCACGCGCGCGCCCTCGGATTGGGCGCGGTTCTCGGCGAGGAAATCGCCGATGTCGTTGCCGGCGCAGAACACGCCGCCGGCGCCGGTGACTAGCACGGCGCCGATGCCGGCGTCGGCGCTCGCCATGATCAGCGCCTCGCGCAACGCCCGATACATGGCGCCGGTCAGCGCGTTCTTCTTGTCGGGGCGGTTCAGCGTGGCGACGAGCACGTCGCCGTCGCGGTCGATATCGACGGTCATGCGACCTCCTTCAGCGCGGCGCCCGCGCCGTCGTCGGCGCCGGAGCAAACCGAATCGGCGAGCCCTGGCGCGATCGGGCTCAGCTTTTCAGCAAAGAACCGCGCCAGCGCAATGCGGCCGGGGTCGCCGCCCTGGGCGAGACCGGCCTTCGCCAGACAGGCGCCGCCCAGCGCCACGCCGAACAGTTTCAGGTACGCGTGGGCGCCCGAAAGCGCGGCCTGCTGGTCCGTCGCGAGCGTCTTCAGCAAATACTCCGTCGCGCGCTCCAACGCGTCGGCGGCCGCGCCGAGCCGCGCCGCCGTCGCGCCAAAGCTCGCGCCGCCCTTAGCGGCAACCTCGGCGCCGATGCCGCGGATGAAAGCGATCTCGCGCGCCACCGCCTTGCCGCCGGACAGCGGGATTTTCCGCGTCACCAGATCGATCGCCTGGATGCCGTTGGTGCCCTCGTAGATCGCCGCGATCCGCGCGTCGCGCATGAACTGCGCGGCGCCGGTTTCCTCGATATAGCCCATGCCGCCGTGCGCCTGCACGCCGAGCGAGGCCGCCTCGTCGCCGACGTCGCTCGACCAGGCTTTCGCGATCGGCGTCAGCAAGCGCCGCGCGTTCGGCCGCCGCATCGCGCGCTTCTTTGGTCGCGGCGTGGCGAGACAGATCGATGGCGACGCCGGTGAGATGGCAGATGCCGCGGGCGGCCTGCACTTCGGCCTTCATCGTCAGCAGCATCCGCTGCACATCGGGGTGCTCGATGATCGGGCCGGTGGTCGCGCCGGTGCGCCCCTGCTTGCGTTCGCGTGCGTAAGCCGCGGCGTGCTGATAGGCGCGCTCGCCGATCGCGACGCCCTGCAGGCCGACGCTGAGCCGGGCGTTGTTCATCATCACGAACATGGCGGCGAGGCCGCGGTTCTCCTCGCCGACGAGGAAGCCGGTGGCGCCACCGTTGTCCCCAAAAATCATCACGCAAGTTGGAGAGGCGTGGATGCCGAGCTTGTGCTCGATGCTCGCGCAGCGCACGTCGTTGCGTTGGCCGAGCGACCCGTCCGGCTTGACCAGGAATTTCGGCACCAGGAACAGCGAAATGCCGCGCGTGCCGGCCGGCGCGTCGGGTAGCCGCGCGAGCACGAGATGCACGATATTGTCAGCGAAATCGTGCTCGCCGTAGGTGATGAAGATTTTCTGGCCGAACACGCGGTAGGTCCCATCGCCGCCGCGTTCGGCGCGGGCTTTCACCAGGTTGAGGTCGGAGCCGGCCTGCGGCTCGGTGAGGTTCATCGTGCCGGTCCACTCGCCGCTGGCGATGCGCTTGACGTAGGTCTCGCGCAATTCGGGCGAAGCGTAGGCGTTGAGCGCGCCGAGCGCGCCTTCGCTGAGCAGCGGGCAGAGCGCGAAGCCCATCGAGGCGCCGTTCCAGATTTCGCTGCAGGCGAAATTGACGGAATGCGGCAGTCCCATTCCGCCCTGTTCCGGCGCCGCCGTGACGCCGGCCCAACCGCCGTCGACCCATTGTTTGTAGGCTTGCTTGAAACCCTTCGGCGTGGTGACGACGCCGTTCTCGCAACGTGCGCCTTCGAGGTCGCCGGGCCGGTTGAGCGGGGCGATGACGTCGGTGGCGAATTTTCCCGCCTCGCTGATCACCGAGGCGACCGTGTCCCAATCGAGATCACCGAAGAGGCCTTGGGCGACGGCTTCGTCGAGGCCGGCGACGTGTTGAGGGAGAACAGGATGTCATCGACGGGGGAGCGGTACATGCGGGCGCCTCCAACAGGCGCCGTCATTGCAAGCGCCGCGTCTCGCCTCACCGCTGGATGGTTTCGCTGACGGGGTTGGCGATGACGCTGTTAGGATCACAGAAAGCGGATTCGCGCAATGCGCGCCTGTAGCCGCGGTCGTTGACCGCGGTGGTCGTGAGATCGCCGCTTGCCAGGCAACAGTCGATCACGGGGAAACCGCGGTCAACGACCGCGGCTACATGGGCCGGGCTACGTTGCGCGTTGCGGCGTGAAGACCGTCTCGATGACCAGCAGCGCGACACCGGCGCTGATCGCGGCGTCCGCCACGTTGAACACGAAGAACTGCCGGCCCAGCGCGTGGAGGTCGAGAAAATCGACTACCGCGCCGTAGGCCGCGCGATCCGCGGCGTTGCCGAGCGCTCCGCCGATGATCAGCCCAAGCCCCAGGGCGGTCAGCGGCGTTTTCGCGCGCCACAGCCATGCGGCGAGGATGGCGCTGACGACGAGCGAAAAGGCGGTGAGCAGCGCCGCGCCGAGGGCGCCGTTCTGCGTGAGCAGGCTGAACGAGACGCCGCGGTTGTAGCGCAGCGCTAGATCGAGGAACGGCGCGAGCGGGCCGCCAGTCAGCGTCCCGTCAGCAAAACCGTGCGTCACGAAATATTTGCTCGCCTGGTCGAGGACGATTGCAAATATAGCCGCGATGGCGCCAAGCGATCGCGGCGTCACGCCGCGCGGGCTTTCCATTCGCGCAAAGCTTTGGCGTCGCGCGGCGTCACATCGGGGTATTCGGGGTCGGCGGTCGCGGGATCGAAATAGCGCCAGGAGCGGGCGCATTTGATCCCCTTGGCGCGCTCCACCACCACGGCGGCGCCGGGCGCGTCGCTATGGCGGAAGGCGCCTTCCGGCGCGGGCCCGTCGACGATTGTGAGATCGGAGGTGATGCAGACCTCGGCAAAATCGACGTCTTTCAGCGCTTCGCGCCATTTCGCATCTTCGAGATAAAGCACCGGGTGCGCCTCGAGCGAAGAGCCGATGGTTTTTCCCGCGCGCTCGATCTCGATCGCGCCGGTCACTACGGAGCGCAACCTGCGAAGCTCCGCCCATTGCGCGGCAAGATCGGGCTTGAGGAAGTTTTGCGAGACTTTTGGGAACAGTTCGAGATGCACCGAGGCGCCTTCTGGATGGCGCGAGCCCCAAGCTTCTTCGGCGGTGAACACCAGGATCGGCGCCAACCAGACCGTTACCGCGCCAAATATCCGCTCGATCACTTCAAGCGAGCCGAGGCGTTTGATGCTGAGCCTCGGCTCGCAATAGAGCGCATCCTTGCGGATGTCGAAATAGAACGCCGAAAGATCGGTGTTGAGGAAGGCCGACAGCATCGAGACGACGCGCGCGAAATCGAAATCCGCGTAGGCTTTGCGCACCTCGCCGTCGAGCTCGGCGAGCTTGTGCAGCATGAGCCGCTCGAGCGGCTGCATCATCGAGAACGGCATCGTGTGCATGCGATCGTAGTGCGCGAGCGTGCCGAGCATCCAGCGCAGCGTGTTGCGCAGCTTGCGGTAATTGTCGCTCACCATTTTCAGGATGTCGGGCCCGATACGCTGATCGTCGGCATAGTCGGTGCTCGCCACCCAAAGCCGGAGGATGTCGGCGCCGGAGGCTTTGATCACGTCCTGCGGGAAGACCTGGTTGCCGAGCGACTTTGATTGCTTGCGGCCCTTCTCGTCGAGCGTGAAGCCGTGCGTCAGCACGATGTCGAAGGGAGCGCGGCCGCGCGTGCCGCAGCTTTCGAGCAACGAAGCCTGGAACCAGCCGCGATGCTGATCCGAGCCTTCGAGATACATCACCTCGTCGTCGCCGCCGTCGACCTTGCGATGGATGCCGGCGAGGCCGGGGAAGTGGACCGGGTCCTCCAGCACGAAGGCGTGGGTCGAGCCGGAGTCGAACCAGACGTCGAGGATGTCGTCGACCTTCTCATATTCGGCTGGGTCATAGTCCGGGCGCGAGAAAGCGCGCGGCGGCGCCCTCGGCGTACCAGGCGTCGGCGCCTTCTTGCTCGAAGGCGTCGGCGATGCGTTGGTTGACGGCTTCGTTGATGAGCGGCTCGTGTTCGCCCTTCTTGACGAACATGGCGATCGGCACGCCCCAGGCGCGCTGGCGGCTCATCACCCAATCCGGCTTGGCGTTGACCATGCCGCGGATGCGGTTCTCGCCGGTGGCCGGAACCCAGCGGGTTTCGCCGATTGCTTTGAGCGCCGTCTCGCGCAGCGAGGGTTTGTCGCCGATGGGCTTGTCCATCGCGATGAACCATTGCGGCGTGTTGCGGAAGATGACCGGCTTCTTCGAGCGCCAGGAATGCGGATACTGATGCTTCAGTTTGCCGCGCGCGAGCAGGTTGCCGGCCGCGATCAGGGCGCTGATGACGGCTTCGTTGGCGTCGCCGCGTCTCGCCCTTGTCGGTGAGCACGCGCTTGCCCTCGAAGCCCGGGGCGTCGGCGGTGTAGACGCCGTTTTCGTCGACGGTGTAGGGGATGCGGGTGTCGATGCCGCGCTCGCGCAGCAGCGCGGCTCTGACGCCATCCAGAGGTCGAAGTCCTCGCGGCCGTGGCCGGGCGCGGTGTGGACGAAGCCCGTGCCGGCGTCGTCGGTGACGTGGTCGCCGTCGAGCAGGGGGACAGCGAAATTGTAACCGTCGTCGAGGCCGCGAAGCGGATGCGCGCAGGTTGTCCGGCCGCAAGCTCGCCGGCGGCGACGTCGCGCACGCGCTCAAAGTGCGTCGACCTTCACTGCTTGAACACGCTCTCGGCCAGTGTGTCTGCCAAGAATGTAGACGGCGCCCGGCTTCGCCCAATTGCCTTCTGGCGCCTCGGTCACGCGGTAAGGCGCCATAGGCGATGCGGTTGCGAGAACGCGATCGCGCGATTGCCCGGGATGGTCCAGGGCGTCGTCGTCCAGATGACACCGATCGGCGTTCATCACGCGAGCATCCGCCGCTCAGTCTCGGCCTGAGCTCACGACCGGGAAACGCCACGAACACCGTATCGCTCGTATGGTCCTCGTACTCGACCTCCGCCTCGGCCAGCGCCGTCTTCTCGACCACGCTCCACATCACCGGCTTCGAGCCGCGATAGAGCAGCCGTTGGCCGCATATTTGTGGATCTCGCGCGCGATCTGCGCCTCGGCCGGAAAGCTCATCGTCGAGTAGGGATGATCCCAGTCGCCGAACCCGCCGAGCCGCTTGAACTCCTCGCGCTGGATGTCGAGCCATTTCTCGGCGTAGGCGCGGCACTCCTGGCGGAAGGCGATCATCGCGGCGGGATCGCGCAAGTCGGGCTTCGCCTTGCCCTTCGCGCGATAGTTCTCCTCCTCGACCTTCCATTCGATCGGCAGGCCGTGGCAGTCCCAGCCCGGCACGTAGTTGGAGTCCTTGCCGAGCATCTGCTGCGAGCGGACGACCAGATCCTTCAGCATCTTGTTGAGCGCCGTGCCGATATGGATGTTGCCGTTGGCGTAGGGCGGCCCGTCGTGCAGCACGAATTTCGGCCGGCCCTGCGCCTGCTTGCGCAACTTGCCGTAAATGTCCGCCTTCGCCCATCTCGCCAGAATCTCCGGCTCCTTCTGCGGCAGCCCGCCGCGCATCGGGAAGTCGGTCTTCGGCAGAAACAGGGTGTCGGAATAGTCGGCCGGGTCGGTCATGGGCTCGGGGGATGGCGTGGGGAAACGAGCCCGCGCCTTAGAGGATTCCCCGGGAAACTGCAAAGATCGGCGATTTGCAGTATTGTCGCGGATTGAAAATCTCGCCGGCGCCGCAAAATCGGAAAGAAACGCGCATATGGAGCATGGCGACGATGCCTCAACTATGCGCGAGCCGAGACAGCCGGGCCAAAGTCGCTGCCCGGATTTCCAGACGCCAAGCGAGCTAAGATTAAGACACCGGTCCAACACGGACGCGGGATGCGCGTTAGATGGAAGGACAAGGATGGCGCGATCTACGAGTGGGATTATGCGCATGGGACTGTGGAAAAATATAACAGCAGGGGTCATCACCAAGGCGAATTTGATCCCTATAGTGGTAGGCAATTGAAGCCCGCTTCGCCGGCGCGGAGGGTTGAGCCATGATGCGCGGACTATCGCGACAAATTGTCGGTTACGACCCGGAAACGAATCTGTTGCTGTCGAATATATGATTCCATCAGACAGATGGAAAGAAGTCACCGACCTGGTAAAACACGACCAGGAGGACCCGGAATACGTCTACGCCTATCCCCTTGGTATTGACGTAGCGGATAATTTAATTCGGATGCTTGGGAAGCGCGGCGATCAAAGCCTCAATTATTTCCTAGAGTGCTACTTAGTCTTAGGCTCCACTTAAGGCCAAATTTTCGTAAGTGGGGCAGATCTCCGGGCGATTGTACCGCGGACTCCAGTCCGCCGGTGGTCAAGAGATCGCGCTTAGCGGAGAAAGAGCCGATCACAGGAGACCGCGATCTGGAGATCGCGGCTACAGCGCGCCCGGAGATCTGCCTCGCTTACAAAGTTTCGAGTGAACTATCCTGCTATCCGTTTGGCGGCGCGCCGTGGAAAATACGTGACTTTCGTCAATTGACGCGTATAGTTGGTGTCAGGAGATGAACGACATGATTCGAACACGCGCGAAGGCGACCGCGCGGGCTTTGCCGCAGTCGGGCGAGCTACAAACCTTCGCCGCCGAATCCGAGCGTGCGCGCCTTACTGGCGCGGGCGTGAAGGCGTTCCGCGCCCTTGCGGAGCGTTGGAAACTATCCAACACCGAGGCCGCCGACCTGCTCGGCGTTTCCGGCAGCACGTGGGATCGGATCAAGCGAAAAGCCTGGGACGGGACACTGAGCCAGGATCAACTGACGCGGATTTCCGCGCTCGTCGGCGTATTCAAAGGTCTGCATTTGCTGTTCTCCGACCAGATGTCCGACGAGTGGCCGAGATTGCCGAACAAGGGGCCGATCTTTGCCCGCGCGACCCCGATTGAAGCCATGATCGAGGGCGGTATTCCGCGAATGCTCGAGGTTCGCCGCTACGTCGATGCAGTCCGCGGCGGGCTTTAGTGCTCGATGGCCCGCCCGTCGTCCGGGAGGCGTTTCCGAGAACGGTGCGGCTTGTCTCGACGGCGAACCGCCGGCCGTCGATCCTCAAGCTTCTGGTCGAGGACCAAGACCTTGCTGACCTCTCGGAAATCGAAGGCGCGACGAGCGCGCGGCTGATCGCTCAGGACAGGGGAATCGAGGGGCTCAGCGCTCGCGAACTGATTTTCGGAATGCCGCATGCCTCGTTCATAAACGCGGCGTTTGCCTATTCGAAACCCCGGGAATTGAACCGCTTTAATGGGCCGGGCCGCGGCGCCTGGTACGCGGCGCTCGACGCGGAGACATGTCTCAAGGAAGTCGTTTTCCATATGACTGAATTCTTGGGCCGGAGCGGAAAATACGAGGCTGTGGTCGAATACATGGAGTTATTCGCGAGCATGGCCGGCGCCTTCGTCGATCTGCGGCAGGCGCCGGATCATGCGAGCCTGGATCCGGACCCTTCCGTCGGCTACCCCATAGGCAACGCCTTGGCCGACGCCGTGCGCGCCGCGGGACACAACGGCATTATCTATCCCTCGATCAGGCATTTGGGCGGTACCTGTTTTGCAGCGCTGTGGCCGCACGCGGTTCAATCGGTCGCGCAGGGCGATATCTATCGGATTGTCTGGTCGGGCGACCACGATCCGAGCGTCGCGAAGGTGACCTGAGAAGACGAGGCGCGCTCCTGGGACCGCGGGCGGACCCACACATACGCGCTAACTTAGGGCAATTTTCTATAGATTTGAACCGCTTACTTAGGTGTCATCCCCGCGAAAGCGGGGATCCAGGGGCTACACGACGTGCGCTTCGGCGTGTTGGCCACACGACGTGCAGCGGCCCCTGGATCCCCGCTTTCGCGGGGATGACAGCAAACCTTTGAATTTAATAGGTAATCGCCTAAGTTAGCGCCTATGGGCGTCGCGCACGCTCTTGCGGTCGGGCGTCGGCGGTCCCAGGGCGGCGGCGCTTAACTCAGCTTTATCTCGCATCATGGCAAGTTGGGGCATGTCTCTCGCCGCGCCCGCCCTCGCCGAGTCCCGCCCGCGCGAGGCGCTGTCCTACGATCTCGCCCCGCATGCGCTCGCGCTGGCGATGTTTGCGATCTGCGCGTTCTCGCCGGCCGTCCTCAACGACGGCGATACCTGGTCGCATATCGCGACCGGCGACTGGATCCTTGCGCATCAGTCTGTCCCGCACGCGGATCCGTTCACGTTCAGCGTCGCGGGGAAGCCTTGGACGGCGCACGAGTGGCTGTCCGAGCTGTTGCTCGCGCTGGCCTATCGGGCAGGCGGCTTCATCGGCGTATCGCTGCTGACCGGCCTCGCAGCTGCAGCGGCGATGTTTGTCGTCATGCGGCGCGTCGCGAAGGATCTTGGCGGCCCGGCTCTGCCCGCTGTCGGCGTCATTGCGCTGATCATGTTGGCGCCGAGCCTGCTGGCGCGGCCGCACATTCTCGCCCTGCCGATCTTCGCGCTCTACGTCGATGCGCTCTTCGCCGCGCGCGCGGAAAACCGCGCGCCGCCGCTGGCCGCGGCGCTGCTGATGACGCTTTGGGCTAACCTGCACGGCGGCTTTGCTTTCGGGCTAGCGCTTGTGGCGCCGTTCGCGCTGGAGGCCGTCGTCGCGGCGAATGTCGGTCAGCGCACGGCCGCCGCGCGCGACTGGGCTTTGTTCGGCGCGGCCTCGCTGGTTGCGGCGGCGGTCAATCCGTTCGGGATCGAGGGGCTTCTGTTCCCGGTGCGGCTGATGGGCCTGCACGCGCTGGCGCAGATCAACGAATGGGGCCCGGAGTCCTTTGCGCATCCCAATGCGCTCGAACTGGCGCTGCTCGGGCTGATCGGGATGGCGCTGACCCGGCCGCTGCGGGTTGCGCCGCTGCGGCTCGTCGTGCTGATCGGTCTGCTGCATATGTCGCTCGCGCATTCGCGCCATGAACTGCTGCTCGCCATCGTCGCGCCGATGCTGCTGGCGCGGCCCTTGGCGGAGGCGCTGCGGACCCCCTCCCCCCTTGTGGGGGAGGGTTGGGGTGGGGGGTTGCTGCAAGCGGCGCCATTTCAAGGTGGTCGCGTCCAAGTCGAGCCGACCCCCCTCCCTAACCCTCCCCCACAAGGGGGGAGGGAATCAGCGCCCGACCGAGCCCGGCAGGTTGCTCCCAGCACGGCCCTCGCTGGATTGCTTGCGGCGGTGCTGGCGCTCTCGGTCGTGCGCTTCTTCCTACCCGCGCCGGCTTCGCCGCCGTTCGCGTCTACCCAAGCCGCGCTCGCGGCTCTGCCCGCCGATCTGAAATCGAAGCCCGTCCTCAACGGCTATGCCTTCGGCGGCTACCTCATCTTCGAGGGCATAAAGCCTTACGTCGACGGTCGCGCCGACCTGTTCGGCGACGCGTTCCTCGCCGACTACGCCCGCATCGCGCGCGGCGAGCGCGAGCCGCTCGACGCGGTGCTGGCGCAAGATCACATCGCCTGGACGATGTTCGCCCCCGGGCAGGGCGCGGTCGCGGCGATGGACGCGGCGCCCGGCTGGCGGCGCGTTTACGCCGATCGGATGGTCGTGGTGCACGCGCGCGCGGACTGAGGTAAAGCTTGACCTCTAGGCTCTGGAGGGATTCGCTGAGATGGCCGAGTGGTCTGAGACTCACACCTTTCTCGACGGCGAGTGGTTCGAAGGCAACAAGCCGATCATGGGTCCTCGCACCCACGCTTTGTGGCTAGGCTCCAGCGTGTTCGACGGCGCGCGGGCCTTCGGCGGCGCGACGCCGGACCTCGATAAACATTGCGAGCGGGTCAATCGCTCCGCAAAGGCCATGTGGCTGAAGCCGATCAAAACCGTCGAGGAGATGATCGAGCTGACGCGCGAGGGTCTGAAAAAGTTCAAGCCGGGCGCGGAGCTCTATATCCGCCCGATGTACTGGGCCGAGCGCAACGGCGTCGGCTCGGTGCCGCCGGACCCGGAGTTGACGCGCTTCCTGCTGTCGATCTACGAGGCGCCGCTGCCCGATCCCGCGAAAGGCATCTCGATCACGCGCTCGAACCTGCAAAAGCCGTTGCCGACCATGGCGCCGGCGGAGGCGAAGGCCGGCTGCCTCTATCCCAACAATGCCCGCGCGCTGATGCAGGCGCGCACCGAGGGGTTCGACAATTGCCTGATGTTCGACGGGCTCGGCAATATCGCGGAGCTCTCGACCGCCAATGTGTTTCTCGCCAAGGACGGCGTCGTGAAGACGCCGATCGCCAACGGCTCGTTCCTGAATGGGGTTACGCGCCAGCGGGTCATTGCGCTGCTGCGCTCGGCCGGCGTCCCCATGCTGGAGGCGACGCTGAGCTACGCCGATTTCGAGACAGCGGATGAGATTTTCGTCGCCGGGAATTTTGGCAAGGTGACGCCGGTGGGGCGCATCGACGATCGGATTGTTCAGCCGGGGCCGATGTTCCGCAAAGCGCGAGAATTGTACTGGGACTACGCGTTCTCGCGGTAAGCGCGCTTTTGTGCCTTCGTGGAATTCGGGGAAGCCTTTTCACCACAAAGGCACGAAGGTTTTCACGAAGGCGCGAAGTCTCATCACGACGCGGGCGCCGGCGCTGCCGTCGGAAGAGGTTTCTCCATGGCCCAGCGCCGCATCCAGGCTTGCGCGGGCCGCTCGAAATAGCGGTAGGAGAGCGTCGAAACCGCGAACACCAGCCCAAAATACAACGCCAGCACCCAAGGCGACGAGAACGGGATCGGCGCGACTCTGGCGCTGAAGAGAATGAGAACGATCTGCAGCGGCATATGCCAGAGGTAGGTCGAATAGGAGATTTCGCCGAGCCAGGCGAGCACCGGCGATGTGGCGGCGCGACACAGCGCCGGAGAGCCGAGCACGGTCAGCACGAGGCCTGCGAACAGGATCGGGGTCGTCTCGCGCCGGCCGTCGTTGACATAGGCGAGCGCCGCGCCGACGAAGAGTGTCGCCAGCCCCAACATGAGCTTGCGACGATCGGATATGCCCTCGATCGCTTGCAGGCAGCCGCCGAGGAAGAAACACCCAAGCCCTTCGGCAAAGAACGGGTTGAGCGGCCCGGTAAGCGGCAGCAGCGAGCGCGCCGCTGACAGCGCGAGGCAAATAGCTCCGATGACCAGTCTTGGCCGGAGCGCCGCCCCAAATTTTTGCGCGTAGACAAAGAACGCCACGTAGAGGCCGGCTTCGATCGACAGCGACCAGGACGGGCCGTTGAAGCTCATGATCGGGTCGAACCAACCAAACTGCAGAAACACCAGATTCAGCAGGAAATGCCTGAGATCGTTGTGGGGGTGCACGAAATAGGCGCCGTTCGCGCGGAGCGCCAGCATCTGAAGTCCCGCGACAATAACGAGCGTGACCAATTGAAGCGGGTAAAGCCGCGATGCGCGCAGCCAAAAGAACGTACGCCCGTCGATCCGCCCTTCGCCAATCGGCGCGGCGTAGGCTGCGAAGAAAATGTAGCCGGAGAGCATATAGAACAGCGGCACCGCGAAGCGCCCGTATTCATAGACCCACGCCAGGCCGTTCTCGAACGGCCGCGCGCCCTCCGGGGCGAGCCATTTGTAGTGCAGCAACAGCACGCTGAGCGCCGCTAACCCGCGCAGGGCGTCGAGCGAGGCGATACGAGACACGGACGCATTCATCCCGCCGATCCTCCCGTGAAAACGATAAGGATCCCTTGCGCGGTTTGGAGCCGCCCTCTAGGACACGCCGCTCATGGGAAACCCGCTCTAAACATGGCCGAACACCAACGCTCATCCGCTCCACCGCCGCGCCTTCCCGGCGCGCGCTTCCTCATCGTCGAGGCGCGCTATTATGACGCGATCGGCGCATTCCTGCTCGCCGGGGCGACCGCCGCATTCGAGGCCGCGGGGGCGGCTTATCGAGAAGATCGCCGTTCCCGGCGCACTGGAAATTCCCGCAGCAGTGGCGATCGCGCTCGACGCCGCCGCCGCGGCGGGACGCGCCTACGATGGCGCCGTCTCGCTGGGCTGCGTCATTCGCGGCGAGACGTTCCACTTCGAGATCGTCGCCGGCGAATCCGCCCGCGCACTGATGGACCTCAGCGTCGCCCGCAAGCTCCCGCTCGGCAACGGTATCCTGACTGTGGAAACGCTCGCCCAAGCCGAGGAGCGGGCGGACCCTGCGCGCGGCGACAAGGGTGGCGATGCGGCGCGCGCGGCGATTGCGCTGGCCGCGCTGAAGCGTGAGCTTTCGTGAGCCGGGCGGCGCAAAGATCTTCCGCGCGGCTCGCCGCCGCGCAAGCGCTCTACCAGATGGAGTTGTCCGGGGCCTCGCTTCCCGATCTGCTCGCCGAGTTCGAAGCGCACTGGATCGGCCAAGAAGTCGAAGGCGAGCAATACAAGCCGGCCGAGGTCGCGTTTTTCCGCGACATCGTCAGCGGGGTGCTGGACGATCAGGTCGCGATCGACCGCGGCGTCGACGAAGCGCTCGCGGAGGGCTGGCCGCTGAAACGGGTCGAGGCGCTGATGCGGGCCATCCTGCGCGCGGGGTATTACGAGCTTCGCGCCCGCGCCGACGTGCCGGCGCGGGTCGCGATCAAGGAATACGTCGACGTCGCGGGCGCCTTTTACGGCCAGGACGAAAGCGGAATGATCAACGCCGTGCTCGACAATCTCGCGCGCAAGGCGCGCCCGGCTGATTTCAGCTGAGGGTGTTGTAGCCGCGGTCGTTGACCGCGGTCTTTCCGTGATCGGCCTTCCCAAGCAAGAGCTCGATCTCACCACCACCGCGGTCAGCGACCGCGGCTACATTGCGCTCCTGCAACCTAACGGTAGGTTAAGTCTTTATTAACCATCTGGGACGGATATTTCGCGGAGACGCCCTGACGCGACAATTTTCGCGCCGCAGTCCCGGGAAAAAGCGAACATGAACGCCAACCCCGCCGACGGTTACGCCGGCCTGCTACAATGGTCCGACCCGATCATTTTCGACCGTATGCTTGAAGCGTACGGGGCGAGCGTCAGCGATCTCAAGGTGGTCTGGCGGCTCGCGCGGCTGCACTCGCGGGTTTGGCGAGCGATGATCGAGGGCGATTTCCGGGCGGTCGACAACCGCCGCGGCGAGCTGATCGGCGCGCTGGAGCAAGAAGACGTTGAGCTCGACACGGTCGCCGATGCGGATGCGCGCACGTTGCGCGAGCTGCTGACGGTGGTGGTCGACCGGTTCCATCGCATGCCGCGGGTGTCTTTGAGCTACCACATGGCCCTGCTTGAGCTCGCCGGACGGGTCCAGCCCGCGAAGGCGTCGCTGGCGATGGCGGCGTGAGAGCGTAGTCAGCGACGGCGGCGGCTGCATCCCTGCGGCCTCCGCTTGACGCACGCGGCGGGTTTGTCTTGAAGCCGTGGCATGCAGCCTATTCATGTCATCGGCGGCGGCCTCGCGGGAAGCGAAGCCGCCTATCAGATCGCCCGCATGGGCGTCCCCATCGTTCTCCATGAGATGCGGCCGCATCGCGGGACCGACGCGCATCGAACCGCCGGCCTGGCCGAGCTGGTTTGCTCCAATTCCTTTCGCTCAGACGATGCCGAGACAAACGCTGTCGGCGTCCTGCACCGGGAAATGCGCACACTCGGCTCGCTGATCATGCGCGCAGCTGACGCCAATCAGGTTCCCGCCGGCGGCGCGTTGGCGGTTGATCGAGAGCCTTTCTCGGCGGCGGTTGAGCAGGCAATTGCGGCCGAGCCGCTGATCACACTGCAACGTGGCGAGATCATCGAGCTTCCGCCGCAAGACGGGCGCCTGACGATCATCGCCACGGGTCCGCTGACGTCGCCGGCGCTCGCCGAGGCGATCCGCGTCTTGACCGGCGAACAATCGCTGGCGTTCTTCGACGCCATCGCGCCGATCGTGCACTACGACAGCATCGATTTCGATGTCGCCTGGCGGCAATCTCGCTACGACAAAGCCGGTCCCGCCGGCGACGCCGAGGCTTATGTCAATTGCCCGCTCGACCGTGCGCGCTACGAGGCCTTCATTGACGCGCTTCTGGCCGCTGAAAAGACGGAGTTCCGCGAGTTCGAAGGCACGCCCTACTTCGAGGGTTGTCTGCCGATCGAAGTGATGGCGGAGCGTGGCCGCGAGACGTTGCGGCACGGACCCATGAAGCCGGTCGGCCTCACCAACGCACATGATCCCGCTCACAAGCCCTACGCCGTCGTGCAACTACGCCAGGACAACACGCTCGGCACGCTGTTCAATATGGTCGGCTTCCAGACCAAGCTCAAATATGGTGAACAAAGCCGCGTGTTCCGCCTGATCCCTGGTCTGGAGCGCGCGGAATTCGCGCGGCTCGGCGGCTTGCATCGCAACACATTTCTCAACTCGCCGCGCCTGCTCGATCCTCAGCTGCGGCTGAAGGCGCGGCCTGACCTGCGCTTTGCGGGTCAGATCACGGGCTGCGAAGGTTATGTCGAAAGCGCGGCCATCGGGCTCATCGCCGGACGGTTGGCCGCCGCGGAGGCGCTCGGTCGCGATCTCGCCGCGCCGCCCTCAACCACCGCGATAGGCGCGTTGCTCAATCACATCACCGGCGGGCACGTCGAGGCGATCGACGCTGGACCCCGATCATTCCAGCCGATGAACGTGAATTTCGGGCTGTTTCCTCCGATCGAGGCGCCGGCGCTCGACGCCGCCGGTCGGCGGCTGCGCGGGCCGGATCGCGGCGTTGCCCGCAAGCGCGCGTTGTCGGCGCGGGCGGATGAGGAGATGCGGCGCTGGGCGGCTGCGGCGGAGCGCTGAGAACGCCAGATCAAGTGAACACAAAGCGATCTTGCACGTTGTTTGAGCGTGCTGGGCGCCTGATCCTCGGGCGCCCTTGTGGAGATTCGCCTATGAGAAACACTTTCATGATCGGAGCCGTTGTCGGCGCGCTGTCGCTGACGAGCGTTGCCTCAGCCGCCGTGATGTCGGCGGCGCCTTCCGATAGCTGGACGGTGACCAACTACTACAAGCAGGCGGTCTACGGCCCGGACCAGAAGAAGATCGGCGATGTGGATGACGTATTGCTCGACAAGAGCGGCAAGGTGACGGGTCTCGTCGTCGGCGTCGGCGGCTTCCTCGGCATGGGCAGCAAGGACGTCATCGTTTCCTTCGCCGATGTTAACGTGCAGAAGAAGGACAATTCCTGGTGGCTCAGCATCAACGAGACCAAGGATAGCCTGAAGGCTGCGCAGGGGTTCACCTACGATCGTGACAGCACGACCTGGCGCCCGGAAAAGACCTGAGCGTTAGCTCGCCTGTAGCCGCGGTCGCTGACCGCGGATGCGCTCGGATAGGAGTCTGATTGTCGCTATGCCTGTCATGCCCGGACTTGTTCCGGGCATCCACGCCGTGACGCAGCGCGTCCGCTTCAGAACTCAAACCCCTCGCGTCTGCAGCGCCTGCGCTATGTTTGGAAACCGTCGGCTCGCCCTACAGCGTTGGGCCTGAACAACAGGCCCGGCCATGACGGAATCGGCGCCTGCAAGACCAGGCCTCGGATCTTTGGTCCTATCCGAGCGCCTAGGGTCGCTGACCGCGGTCGTGCAACGAACCTTCGCTGAAAAGAAGCAGGCCCGCCGCGAACGCGACGGGCCTTCAAAAAAGAGCGCCAGTTAAATTCGGCCCATGACCAACAGAACAATGACAATTATCAGGATCAATCCAGCGCCGCCGCTGGGATAGTAGCCCCATCCGGAGCTGTAGGGCCAAGTCGGCAGAGCCCCAAGCAGTATCAGGATCAGTACGACAAGCAGAATTGTCCCGAGCATTTCTCTCTCCTGAATGAATGTGGCGCGCGGGCATCGCGGGCTTCGGCTTTTGAACGCAATGCATCAGGAGATAGTTCCGCCGCTGATGCGGCGCTTTTCGGCTTAGATTGAGGCTGCGGACGGGGGGAGGGTTGCGCAGCGTTCAAGATGGTGCGTGGGCATCAGCGATCAATCGACGTTGGCGGCAGAATTGGATGTCGCTGTTTTGGATCAAACGTCTTCGTCATGACCGGGCGTAGGGCGTTTGATCGTCCCGATCCGCGTCATGCCCGGCCTTGTGCCGGGCATCCACGTCGTGAGGCGGCCTGTCGCGTTCAGAACTCGAACGCTCTTGTTTGCAGCAGACGTTGCTCTATTCTGAAACCTGTCGCGCGCGTCACGGCGTGGATGGCCGGGACAAGCCCGGCCATGACGGGGATAGTGCGGATGAGATGTCTCTGCGCGAAAGGCGCGGATCCAGGGGCCGACGCACGTCGTGTCCCCAACGCATCCAACTAACACCCTCGCCGGCTCGGCCGTTAATCATTGTCTGAAGGTCTACCGCCTGACTCCCATTGCAACGCGTCGAGCGGGTGTTGATTGTGAGGAACGAAGCGGGAACAATCAACGCGAAGCCCGAAGCAACGAAGCCGTCCAAGCGGACGCAGGCGCCTTTTCCGGTCCGTCGGCGATCTCACAACGATGCGTTGCTTCGCTGCGCTCGCAATGACGGGTTGGCGAAGACGCGGCGGTTGGGATATCTCGATTTGATTGCGGGCAGCTAGGTCTGGATCATGAACTTCACCCTCGACCCCCGGCTCGCTGCAGACACATTCGAGATCGCCGATCTCGGCCTCTGCCGCGCCTTGCTGATGAATGACGCCCGCTATCCCTGGGTTATCCTGACGCCTCAGCGGCAAGGCGCCGTGGAGCTCACGGACCTGACAGGCGCTGACCGCGCCACGCTCATGGAGGAGATAGCCCGCGCGTCCGCCATCGTGCGCGCTTTGCCTGACGTCGAAAAAGTCAACGTCGGCGCGCTCGGCAACATCGTGCGTCAATTGCATATTCATATCGTCGGGCGGAACGCCCGCGATTTCGCTTGGCCTGGGCCGGTCTGGGGCGCCGGCTCTTCACGCCCATACCAAGCGTCGGAGCGCGCAGCGCTCCTCGCTCGTCTAAAATATGACTTCAGCGCCGCGACGATTGACGACTAGCGGCGCCGACTTCTCGTCTTACTTCCGGCCCTTGGCCGCGGCCTTTTTCGCCGGCGCCTTCTTTGCAGCCGCTTTCTTCGGGGCCGCCTTCTTGGCAACGGTCTTGCGCGCGGTGCTCTTCGGAGCGGCGGCGGCGCGTCCACGCGTGGTGTTGAGCGAGATGCCGAGCGCGGTCGCCTTCTGGCGGGTGGCGCCTTCGGTGCGCTTCAGCGCCTTGGCAATCTGCGAAGCCGGCTCTTTGCGAGCCATCGTCTTCAGTGTTTTGACATCGTCCGACGCCCAAGGGCGCCTGGAGGACTGGGATTTCGGGGCTCTTGCCACGTTGGCTCCTTAAAGAAACGGACCAAAGCGCTGGCCCGCCTGATTCGTTCAACATATTTCCTAGAGATTTGCAAGCCTCATATGAGGAAAACAGCTTTGTCTGTGAAACAATCAACAAATAGATGCTCAAGACACCTCGTCAGGCGGCCCCAGTTGGGGTTGAGGCCGGCACGATTGTCCAGGCGCCGTCCTTGTTGGAGCGAATCGCCAGCGCCTGCTGGCGCACGAGATAATTGACGTGCGCCAAGGTCTCGCCGAACGCGAACGACATCTGATGGGGGTCTTCGATGGGCCGGCCGAACATGATGGGAACGAGGTCAAACGCTGAGTTAACCCCGCCGGCGACGGCTTTGGCGATCGCGTCGCAGCGCGATTGATGGTGGGCAATCAGCTCGCCGATACGGACGTGCAGGCCGACGAACGGCAGGTTGTGACCTGGCAAAGCCAGCACATTCTCTGGCAATCTTTGTCGAAGATCGGCCAACGACCTCAGATAGGCGCCGAGCGGATCGCCGTTCGGACTGATCGCCTCGACGCTGATGTTGGGCGTGATCCTCGCCATCGCCTGGTCGGTGCAGAGGATGAAGCCGCCCTCGCGGCAATACAGCATGACCTGCTCAGCCGAGTGGCCGCCGCCGGTCAGCACTTCGAACGACCGCCCACCGATGCGCAGTGTCTCGTCGGCCATGACGCGGTTGAAGGTCCGCGGCAGCTCGCTAACCATGCGCAGGTAATGCAGACCCCGGTTGAGCAGCACCTCTGTCTGGAGCTCGCTGAGACCGTGCCTGAGATAGAAGCTTCGGTAAGGCTCCGCGTTGAGCGCGCCGGGATCAAGCCTGATCCTCAGTGCATCGAGATATTCGGTCTGGCTCGCGTAAAGTTCGAGATCCAGCCGCCGGCAAAGCCAGCCCGCCAGGCCCAAATGATCGGGGTGGCAATGACTGGAGATGATGCGGGTCAGCGGCCGACCCTTCAACAAGCCTGAAAGCAGGCGCTCCCAGAGGTCGCGGGTGACGGCGTCGTCGAGGCCGGTGTCGAGCAGCGCAAAGCCCGCGCCGTCCTCAATGAGATAGATGTTGACGTGATCAAGCCTGAAGGGAAGCGGCAGCCGCAGCCAGAGAACGCCATCGGCGACTTCGATCGCCTCACAAGGCGCGGGCGGGGTGGGGAAACGAAAGTCGAGTTCTGCGGGCAAAGCGGGAGCTCCTGATCAGGGATACTCTTCTTATATAGGAGAGTGGACGGCGCGACAGGGCGGCGGCGGATTGACGCGCGGGCAGCGCTGCGCCAGAGAACGGCCTCCCTAATCCCTGGAAGGCGCTTGTTTCATGTCAGCATCGGTCGACGTTCTCGGGCTCGGCAACAGTCTCATCGACATCATCGCTTTGACCGATGACGCCTATCTCGTCGAACAGGAGATGGTGAGAGGCGCCATGACGCTGATCGATGAGGATCGCGCCGAGGCGCTGTACGCCGCGCGCCGCTCGCCGAAAATTATCTCAGGCGGATCGGCGGCCAACACGATTGTTGGCGTCGCCTCGTTCGGCGTAAAGGCGGCTTATATTGGCAAGGTTAAGAACGATGAGCTGGGGCAGGCGTTCGGAGGCGACCTGCGGGCAACCGGCGTCGGCTTCGCCACCACGCCGGCTTCGCACGGTCCAGGCACCGGACGATGCTTTGTTTATGTGACGCCGGACGGCGAGCGCACGATGAACACGTTTCTCGGCGCCAGCACCTATCTGTCGCCTGATGACGTCGACGAGGCGTTGGTTCGCTCGGCGCGCTTTGTCTATCTGGAAGGCTATATGTGGGACCGGCCCGCGGCGAAGGAGGCGTTCCGCACCGCCGGGCGGATCGCGCGCGCAGCGGGGGCGCGGGTGTCGTTGACGCTTTCCGACTCGTTCTGTGTTGATCGCTTTCGCGGTGAGTTCATTGATCTGATGCGGACGGGAATTGTCGACACGGTGTTCGCCAACACCGACGAAGCGCTGTCGTTATATGAGACGACGCATCTGCACGAGGCTTTCGACGCATTGGCTGCCGAGGGCGTCACGGCGGTGGTCACCCGATCCGAGAAAGGCTCGGTCATCGTGCATGGCGACAGCCGTACGGAAGTTCCCGCCCATCCGATCGCGCGGTTGGTCGACACAACCGGCGCCGGTGATTTGTTTGCCGCCGGCTATCTCGCCGGCTTGGCGCGCGGCGCGGAGCCCGCGCATTGCGCGCGGTTGGCGGCGCTCGCGGCCAGCGAAGTCATCCAGCACGTCGGCGCTCGCCCCGAGACGCCGCTGAAGGATCTGGCGGCGAAAGCAGGGTTGAAGGTGTAGAGCGTATGTAGCCGCGGTCGTTGACCGCGGTTTTCGTGTGAGCGCCCGGTTCGGCATGCAACGATCGCATCACGACCGCGGTCAACGACCGCGGCTACAGGGCGCCCGTCGGCGGGGATCAGCGCTTGCGGGTGGCTACATACGACTTGAAATCGTCGAGGCTGGCGAAGCGCATGGCGCCGGCGTCGGTTTCGGCCTCAATCGCCCCGTCTGAAAACAGCACATAACTCCCCGCGCCCGCCGCATAGCGCCCGATCACTTTGGGGGATGCACGACCTTCCAACGATCCCTGTTCCAATGGCTCCGAATGCATAGGCGGCGCGGCTGAGCCTATGGCCTGGGCGAGGGGCTCGTTGACTTCGATCCTCGGCGGCGCGGACTCTGCGGCGGCGACTGGCGCCGCGGACAGAGGCGCCGCGGCTAGGGTCGCCGGCGGCGGAATAAGTCGACCGATCCGCACAATGAGCGCGGCGATGGAGAGCACAATCGCCCCGCAACCCAGCAAAACGACGCCGCTGACGCCATAGAGCAGCCCCATCTCGGTCGGAACGAGGTTCAGGCTCGCCCATAGCGACCCAAAGGCCGCCAGGATGAGCACAACGCCGAGGGCAATCGTCACTTTCGCCATACGGCTAACGTTCTCGGATTTGTGTCAAAAACAAGGGGCGAGACTTCGCTCTCCACCGCTCGCTCGGGTTGCGGGGCGCGTCCGAGGCCATTAGTTACTCTCAGCGCCCATTCCGGCGCTTGCCGCCCCGTCCGAGCGACGCGAGCGCGCGACCCAGGGAGATTCCCAATGTCCTTCACGCTTCCCGAACTGCCCTACGCGCACGACGCGCTGCAGCCCTACATGTCGAAAGAGACGCTCGAGTTTCATCACGACAAACATCACCTCGCCTACGTGAACAACGGCAATAATCTCCTGAAGGGCACCGAGTTCGAGAACAAGTCGCTCGAGGAAATCGTTCGTGGTTCGTTCGGAAAGAACCAGGCGTTGTTCAACAATGCCGGCCAGCACTACAACCATCTGAACTTCTGGAAGTGGATGAAGCCGAACGGCGGCGGCAAGATTCCGGGCGCGCTGGAGAAGGCGCTGGTCGACGGGTTTGGCTCGGTCGAGAAGGCGAAGGAAGACCTTATCGCCGCGGGCACTACGCAATTCGGGTCCGGTTGGGGCTGGCTCGCTGTCGTCAACGGCAAGGTCGTGGCGACCAAGACGCCGAACGGCGAGAGCCCGCTGGTTCATGGCGGCGTTCCGATTCTCGGCGTCGACGTTTGGGAACACTCTTATTACATCGACTACCGCAACCGGCGGCCCGACTATCTGAAGGCCTTCGTCGAGAACCTCGTCAATTGGGAAGCCGTGGCCGAGTCCTACGCCGCCGCCACGAAATAACTGACGACGATAGGGGCGCTGATCGACGTTTCACCACGTCATGGCCGGGCTTGTCCCGGCCATCTACGCGCACCGTCATTGCGAGGAGCGAAGCGACGCGGCAATCCCCGGCGCCGCCGCAGCGGCTCTATCCGGCACATCGTCGATCGCACTCTGGATGGCTTCGCTTCGCTCGCAATGACGGCGTTGGTCGCTTGTCTTCGCGGCTATGCGCTTTCGCGGGCAGGACGTCGGCGTCATTCGTCAGTCAGGTTGATCACCTTGTCCTTGCAAAGCTCGACGCCGAGTTGCTCGGTGTCGGCGTCGTCGGCGAAATGGCCGCGTATATCGTAGAGGCAGTCCTTCGCTGGCTTCAAATGAACGACGGTCTTGCGCCCAAACGCCAGCGGGCCCGCGACTTTCGGCGCCGAGGTGTCGCCGGCCGCGCCCACGTGCAACTCAACCAAGCCCACCGAACGCTTGTTGGTGACGACGACTGTGAGGCCGGCGGCGGGTTTGGGCTTGTGGTGCTCCGGCTTGGCCGCGGGCGGCGCGGCCGGCTTGTCGCTCGCTGGGGCAGCGCTTTGCGCGGCTGCGCCGGGGGCGAAAGGATCGGCTGGCGTTGTTTGCGCCGCCGCTCCGCTGGCAAACGCGGCCAGGACCGCCGCCGTCAGTAGTCTCCCCCTCGTCATCGTCATCCCCGAATTTTCGATGGCCTCGCGCAATTCTTCGCGCAATTTAGGCGTCATGGAAAGGGCGCCTACGTTGCGCGCTCCGCCCGCTCCCAAGCGCGTTCGAGGATTGAGGGCACGTCGGCGATTTTCTCTGCGACCAGATAGTGGGCGTCGAACGAGTCGCGGATGAACTCCTGCATGCGCATATGCGCCATCAGGGCGAGCAGGGGACGCCAGAAACCGGCGATATCAGCGATCACCACGGGCTTTCGATGCTGGTCCAACTGAACCCAGGTGAGCTGCTCGACCAGCTCCTCCAGCGTGCCGACGCCGCCGGGAAGCGCGACAAAGGCGTCCGCGCGGTCGAACATGATCTGCTTGCGCTGATGCATGTTGTCGACGACGATGAGCTCGCTCCACTCATGGCTCGCGTGTTCGCGCTCCTGGAGAAATTTGGGGATAACGCCGACGACTTCGCCGCCGGCGGCCATGGTTGCCCGCGCAACTCTCCCCATCAAGCCTCGGTCGCCGCCGCCGAACACCAACCGGGCCCCCATCTGCGCGATCGCCAAGCCAAGCGCGTCGGCGGCTTTCCCGAAGGCGGGATCCGAGCCGAGGCTCGAACCACAGTAGACACAGATCCCGCGTTTTTGCTGGGGTGCGTCGCTCACGCGGAAAGCAGCCCCTTCACGATCGCGCTGGCCCGCGCGAAATCCATCTGGCCGGGATATTTCGCCTTCAGCGCGTTGACCACCTTGCCCATGTCTTTCACGCTGGCGGCGCCGACTTCCGCGATCGCCGCGCGCGCCGCGTCGTTGACCGCCGCCTCGTCCATCTGCTTGGGCAGGAATTCGTTGATGACGGCGATTTCGGCGCTCTCCTGGGCGGCGAGCTCATCGCGCCCGTTGGCTTTATATATATCAAGCAATTCCTGGCGCGATTTGGCCATTTTCGTCAACAGCGCCAGTTCATCGGCGCGGCTTACGATCTTGCCCGCGCCGCGGGCGTCGATTTCGCGATCTTTCAAAGCCGACATGATGAGCCGAAGCGCGCCGACGCGCGTCTTTTCGCCCGATTTCATTGCCTCTTTCATCTGCGCTGACACGGTTTCACGCAGGGATGAGGATTCCGCCATCTCTCGGAGACTCCCGTCGCATTGGCTTGACGCCCGACGCGGGCGGCGCTTAACCACAGCGCCATGTCAAACGCAACAATATCGCCATCGGCGCCTGGCGCCGGATGGGCGCCGCTTACGCCGACCGCCCTTATCGTGCTGGCCGACGGGCTGGTCATCGAAGGCGTCGGCATGGGCGCGATTGGGCAGGCCGTCGGCGAAGTCTGCTTCAACACCGCCATGACGGGCTATGAGGAAATCCTCACCGACCCCTCCTATGCGGGACAGATCATCACATTCACGTTTCCACATATCGGCGTCGTCGGGACCAACGACGAAGACATCGAAACCGTGAACATGGCGGCCTCGGCAGGCGCGCGCGGCGTCATCCTGCGTGCGGACATCACTGAACCCTCGAACTATCGCGCCGCGCGGCGGCTCGATGATTGGCTGAAGGCGCGCGGCATCATCGGCGTCACGGGGGTCGATACGCGGGCGCTGACCGCGCGAATTCGTCAGCTCGGCATGCCCAATGCTGTCCTCGCGCATGCGCCCGACGGCGCCTTCGATCGCGCCGAGCTGTTGGCGAAAGCCAAGTCGTTTCCAGGCATCGACGGGATGGATCTGGTGCCTGACGTCGCCACGACGCAGCGCTACGACTGGGATCAAACGAGTTGGACGCTTGAGCATGGCTACGGACGCCGCGAGGGCGCCAAACATCACGTCGTCGCTGTCGACTACGGGATCAAGCGGAACATTTTGCGCCTGTTGGCGGATGAAGGTTGCGCCGTCACTGTCGTGCCGGCCACGGCTTCGGCGGAAGACATTCTCGCGCTGAAACCCGATGGCGTGTTCCTGTCGAACGGACCCGGCGATCCGGCGGAAACCGGACGCTACGCCGTGCCGATGATACGAGCGCTGTTGGAGACCCGGACTCCCGTGTTCGGGATCTGCCTTGGCCATCAGATGCTCGGGCTGGCTATCGGAGCTCGCACGCTCAAGATGCCACAGGGTCACCATGGCGCCAATCATCCGGTCAAGGACTTCACTACGGGGAAGGTGGAGATCGTCTCCATGAACCACGGCTTCGCGGTTGATCCGGATACACTCCCGGCCAACGCCGAGGTGACGCATGTCTCGCTGTTTGACGGATCGAATTGCGGTATATCACTGACCGATCGTCCGGCGTTCTCAGTGCAATATCACCCCGAGGCTTCGCCCGGGCCGCGCGACAGTCACTATTTGTTCCGCCGTTTCGCCGAGACTATGAACTTGGGGAAGGCGGAGTAGCCTGATTGACTGGAGAAGAGCGGGCGCAAACGCCCGCCCTCTGAAGCGGATTGGATTAGGCGGCCTTGGCCGCGGTTGCGACGATCCCGGCCTTGTTTTCCTTCGATTCCGCAAGCTTTGTCAGCTTCTCATCGGCTTTGTGTTCTTCCTCAAGCGTCTTCTTGAGAAGCTCGGCGACCGGCTTCAACTTGAGCTCCTCCGCCCAAGCGTGCATCGTGCCGTAACGGTTGATCTCGTAGTGCTCGACGGCTTGACAGGCGAAAACGATCGCCGCATCGCCGGCGGCGCCTGAGCCGAACTCGCCGATGACCTCGTCGCCTTCCTTCAAAATGCCATCGATGGCTTCACAGCGTACGGAAGCCGGCTTCATCTCCAATTCGCCGAACGCCTCCTCCAACCGCGAGACGTGGCCCTTTGTCTCTTCCATATGCGAGGTGAGGGCCTTCTTCAGCTCAGAGTGCTTGGCGTGCTCTATGACTTTCGGCAGCGCCTTGAGGATAGCTTTTTCGGCGTAGTAGATGTCTTTCAACGCGTGAACGAAAAGTTCCTTCAGCGGCTGCTCATGTGATTTTGCGGCCATTCTGTTGTCTCCCTATGGTGTTCTGCCCAGCGGCGCGGTTTCCCGCTCAGCCAGTGCGTGGGAAAGCAACGCAGGGAGGATCGCGCGCGTTCCCAAGTGCCGCGAGATCCCTGTAGCCGCGGTCGTTGACCGCGGTGCTCCGAGGCTCGAATCGCGCGGGATAACGAGGTGCGCACGACGACCGCGGTCAACGACCGCGGCTACATTCCGCGCCTGCCCGTCAAAATCACTGTGCCGCGAGGGTCCGGCATGCCGCGGGAAGTTGCGCCATCTTCAACGGCGCGCCTGGTTTGCCGGGCTTGGGGTGCAGCGCGTCTTCAGTGAACCACCAATTGAGCGACTTGTCGCAACCGTCGCCGGGCGGCGGGGGCCCCTGGTTCTGACACGACGCTTCGCCCTCGGGGCAGCGAATGCGCACATGAAAATGATAATCGTGCCCCCACCACGGCCGGACCTTATTCATCCACGGCTCGCCGGCGTGCTTCTCGCATAGCGCCTTCTTGATCGCCGCGTTGACGAAAATGAGCGTCACCTGGGGTTCCTCCGCGGCGAAATGGATAATGCCCGCCTGCCGCTCCGACCAGTGCTCGGGATCGACGCTCAAACCATCCGGCCTCACCATCTGCACGGCCGACATTTCCTCGCGCTCGCGTCGCGTCAGGTTGGCGGGCATCGGCGTCAACCAGATATCGGCGTCGAGACCTAGCTGATGCGAGGCGTGGCCGGTTATCATGGGGCCGCCGCGCGGCTGCGAGATGTCGCCGACGAGAATGCCCGGCCAGACTCCGGCCGCCGCGGCTTTCTTCGAGAACCGCTCGAGAAAATCGATCGTCACCGGATTGCCCCAGTAACGGTTGCGCGAAATGCGCATGACGCGCCAGGTGTCTCCATCGAGGGGCAGCGGTTGCGCGCCGGCGATGCAGCCGTGCGAATAAAAGCCGATCGATCGCGTCTGCGCTTCCGTCGGCGTGAGAAAGCGGCCGAAGACTTGTTTGGCCGCATTGTTTGGATCGTCGGGATGTTCGAGCGGCGGCAGCGGTTTCGGTTCGAGCGTCCCTTTGTCCTGGGCGATCGCGCCGACGACGAGCGCGGCCAACAGCGCAGCGGCGGAGAGGATTCGGCGCATAGTCGGGCCTCGCAACATTTCCTCGACCCTAGCGGGACGCGGTTTAACGCTTCGTTAACCCTGCCCGCGCGCCGACCATGAACACACGCGGAAACGGAAACAGGATGGCGCCGTTCGACCTCGCCGGGTAGGCCTCAGCCACCGCCTCGCGATAGGCCGCTAAATAAGACACGCGGCCGGCCTCGTCGAGCGGATCGAGATAGGGTCTCAGCCCCGCGCCCTCGACCCATTTGACGATGTCGTCAGGCGAATTCACGCGCTGGACATAGGTCGTGCGCCAAATGTCGACCCATTCGCAAGGCGGCGACAACGCCGTATCATAATCGCCAAAGCCGTGAATCGGCGAACGCGGGCCGCCGCCGCTCTTGCCTTGAAAAGCAGGCAAGTCCGCGATCGCGCGCATCAGCCGATGGCTTGGCTCCTGCTCATTGTCAGGCATTTGCGCGGCCAGACAACCGCCTTCCGGCAGCGAAGCCGCCAGACGCCGCAAAACGCTGAGATGATCGGGAACCCAATGGAACACCGCATTGGCGAACACGAGATCAAATCCACTCGCGTCGAATGTCGCTGCGTCGCCCTCGCGGAAAGTGATCTTGGGAAGCCGCTTGGCGGCCGCGGCGAGCATATCTGGGCTCAGATCGACGCCGACGATCTTGGCCTTCGGGAAAGCGTCGCGCAGCGCCTGCGTCGAGAGCCCTGAGCCGCAGCCGAGATCAACGATGCGCTTCGGCGCGATGGGAATGCGGGCGATCAGGTCGCGCGACGGACGCGCGCGCTCGGCTTCGAACCGGTCGTAAGTCTTCGCGTCCCATAGCTGCATGATGGCCTTCGCGGAAAGCGAGGCTTATGGCGCCACAGCTCTGCCGGCGCCAAGGGGCTATAAAATGAAAACGCCGGCGGGGACCGCCGGCGCTTTCCACGTGATCGCGTTTTGCGATCAGAACTTGAAGTTGAGGCCGACGCGCGCCAGCGAAACCGACAGATGGTTGGTCTCGGCGTCGGGCGTGCCGGCCCAATAGGTCGAGTCCTGCAACGGGGCCCACAGATATTCCGCCTTGGCGGTGATGTTGTTGGTGAAGGCGTATTCGATGCCGCCGCCGATCACGCCGCCGCTGCGCCACGAATCCTGCGACCCGTAGACGCCGTTGAAGTTGTCGGTGATCGACGCATGCGTCGACATGCCCGCATAACCGCCGGAGACGTAGAACAGCGCGCGATCCACGGCGTAGCCGAGGCGCAGTCGCTCGGTCGTTATCATGTTCACGTGGAAGTTGTTGTAGCCGAAGTTGCTGAACGAGTTCTTGGTGCTGAGATCGGCCCAATCGAGATCGGCCTCGCCGCCGATGACGAACTGACCCATCTGGTAGTTGTAACCGATGGTGCCGCCGACCAGGCCGCCGTTCGGGTTGCCAAAGCTCGTGTCGCTGAGGTCGCCGAAGCCGTAGCCGCCGTTGATACCGACGTAGAAGCCGGTCCAGGTGAAGGCGGGCTGCGAATACATCGGCGCCGGCGCAAACGGCGCCTTGTGCGTGGGAAGATCGGCCGCCATGGCGCTGCTCGCCACTCCAGCCATCAACACGGCCACGAATACCCTGTTCATACCAAACTCCTGAATTCCACCGCTCCGGCGAGGGCGCGCCCTCGTTCCGTTGACACCGTCAGTACGCGCCGGGAGATCAAAAGTCTGTTGCGGCGCGAGCACAATGAATTCCGGGAATGTGACGACAATCTGGCAATATATGTTGAGTAATTTGCGCTGCACGCGATTGCAAGACTTCATAATCACAACGGCGTCATCGGCGTGTATACTGAGGGTGGGAGAACGTAAAACTAAAATTTGAGCAAATCTAGTAAGGTAAACTTTGAGTTAATTTGAAGCTCTAGGCTTGTCCCGCCACATTTTCGTCTGCGATTGCACGCGCCTTCGCCGCGCGGTGTCCGATTTTGAACGTGTTCAAGGAAGCGCTACGCTGGGTTCGCTTCGACGTCGGAGCGTCGGCGTCTACGCCGACGTCGCGGCCCAGGACGTCGGCGTGGACGCCGACGCTCCGCGCAGCCAAGCAGGAGTTTCCCATGCCAAAGCCGGAAATTCGGGTCTATTCGGAGGCCGAAACGACCGACCGTCTCGCGGCGGAGCTGCCGAAATGGCGGCTGGAGAACGGCTGGATACGCCGCAAATATAAGACCCATAGCTGGAAAGGCACGATGCTGGCGGTCAACACCGTGGGGCATCTTGCGGAAGCCGCCTGGCACCACCCCGATATGAGTGTTTCCTACGCCTGGTTCGAGGTGAAACTGACGACCCATGACGCCAAGGGGATCACCGACAAGGACTTCGAACTCGCCAAGAAGATCGAGGAGGTGATCGGCTGGCGCCCTGGCGCCGACGCTGCGCTCGAAGGCACGCCGCAATCCGACGCGCGCTTCTCCTACATCAAGTACGACTGAACGCCGCGCAAAAAGGAATCGTTAACTGTTGACAGTTAACCAAGAAGGCCGCAACATTGCCGGTCTCGTCCTGGAGTTTGTCATGTCCGCCCCGCCTGGTCCGCTCAGCCTGGTTCCCTTTGTCAGCGTCGACGACATGATGCGGCTGGTTTCGGAAACCGGCGTCGAACGCTTCCTCGTCGATCTCGCCGGCTACATCGAAGACGATTTCCGCCGCTGGCCGCTCTTTCAAAAGACCCCGCGCGTGGCGGCCCACGCCGTGGACGGCTCGATCGAACTTATGCCGACGAGCGACGGCGAGCTCTACGCGTTCAAATACGTCAACGGCCACCCGAAGAATGCGCGCGAGGGCCGGCAGACCGTTTGCGCGTTCGGCGTGCTGGCCGACGTGGCGACCGGCTATCCCGTGCTGTTCACGGAAATGACGATCCTGACCGCGCTTCGCACCGCCGCGACCTCCGCCATGGCCGCCAAATATCTGGCGCCACGCCGGGCGCGGACGATGGCGATCATCGGCAATGGCGCACAGTGTGAGTTTCAGGCGCTCGCCTTCAAGGCGCTGGTCGGAATCGACGCCGTTCGGCTGTACGACATTGATCCGGCCGCGAGCCGCAAAGCCGCGCGAAATCTGGTCAGCGCCGGACTTGGCGTTACGATCTGCAAGTCAGCCGAGGAGGCCGTGCTCGGCGCGGAGATCATCACCACCGCGACCGCCGACCGCGCCCGCGCGCGAGTGTTGAGCGACAACATGATTGGCGCGGGCGTTCACATCAACGCCATCGGCGGCGATTGCCCCGGGAAGACCGAGCTCGCTCCCGAGATCGTCGCGCGCGCGCAGGTTTTCGTCGAATATCCCGAGCAGACACGCGTCGAGGGCGAGATCCAGCAGATGGCCGCCGATTTCCCGGTCACCGAACTCTGGCGCGTCATCACCGGGCAAGCGCCCGGACGCCACGACGCGCGCGCCATCACGCTGTTCGACAGCGTCGGGTTTGCGATCGAGGATTTCGCTGCGCTTCGGTATGTCAGGGACCGCCTTGGCGGGCAGGTCGAAAAACTCGATCTGGTCGCTGACCCCGATGATCCCCGCGATCTCTACGGCATGCTGCTGCGCGCCGGCGTGCAAGCCGCCGCCTGATGGTGTAACCGCGCGCCCCTGGGACCGCGCGCGGTCCCAGGGGGCGCGGCTTGGCGGTAATCAGATGTTCCTGAGCGAAGCCGATCTTGCCACGCTCGCGGCGCTGCGCCGCCGCCTGCATGAGCGCCCGGAGCTCTCCGGCGAAGAGCGGGAAACCGCGGCGGCGATGGCGCGACGCCTGCGCGAAACCTCGCCCGACCGTTTGATCGAAAACCTCGGCGGCCATGGGCTCGCGGCGATCTATCATGGCGCCACGCCGGGTCCGACGCTGATGTTTCGCGCCGAACTCGATGCCCTGCCCATCGAAGAGCTCTCCGAGGCGCCTTATCGCTCGAAGTCGCGCGGCAAAGGCCATCTCTGTGGTCACGACGGCCACATGGCGACGCTGATGGCGCTGGCGCTTGGCTTCGGCCGCCGCCGGCCTGAGCGCGGTCGAGCCGTGCTGCTATTTCAGCCTGCCGAAGAGACCGGCGCCGGCGCGCAGGCCGTGCTGGCCGATGCGCGCTTTGCGGAGATCGCGCCCGATTTCGCGTTCGCCTGGCACAATATGCCCGGCTTGCCGTTCGGCCGCGCGGCTCTGAAGGCCGGCCCCGTCAATTGCGCTTCGCGGGGCCTGATCGCACGGCTGATAGGCAAGACTGCGCACGCGTCGATGCCTCAGGCCGGCCTCTCGCCGATGCGCGCGCTGTCACGGCTGATGCCCGCGCTGACCGAGCTCAGCTCGGAGGATAAGCTTGACGCGGACTACCGCCTCGTCACGGTGACGCACTCGCGGCTCGGCGAGCCGGCGTTCGGCGTTGCGCCGGGAGAGGCTCACGTCTACGCGACGCTCCGCACCCTGACCGACGATCGCATGGACGCGCTGGTCCGCCGCGCAGAAAGCCTTGTCCGCGAAATGGCCGGCGCCGATGGCCTCGGCGTCGACATCGCCTACAGCGACGTATTCGCCCACTGCGAAAATGCGCCGGAAGCGGTCGATCGGCTGGCGCGGGCGCTTGGCGCGGAGGGCGTGCCGTTTGGCGAAAACGGATTGCCGATGCGCGCCTCGGAGGATTTTGGCAGGTTCCGCGCCGCCGCGCCTTGCGCGATGTTCCTTCTCGGCGCCGGCGAGGGCCGGCCGAGCCTGCACAATCCCGACTACGATTTCCCCGACGAACTCATAAGCATCGCCGCCCGCGTGATGATGCGCGCAGCGCGCGACGCACTCGGCTGAAGCGCTCCTGGGACCGCGCGAGACGCGCGCGGTCCCAGGAGGCGGTCGCAGGAGCCACCCGCATTGACATTATCGCCGCCGCAAAAATATGGTCCCGCCCAGATTTGGACGGGCGGCCGGCTCGGCCGAGGAGAGGCCGCATGGCGGAACGTTCCTTCGCGCGCGAAGTCGAAGATCTCAAACTCGGCGCTGGCGAAACCTTCCGCGGCGAGGGCATTCTCGCCATCACCAAGGCGCTGCTGCAATCCGGGGTAGCCTACGTCGCCGGCTATCAAGGCGCGCCGATCTCGCATCTGATGGACGTGCTCGCCGACGCCAAGGATGTGCTCACCGAACTCGGCGTGCATTTCGAAAGCTCGGCGTCCGAGGCGACCGCCGCGGCGACGCTCTCGGCCTCCGTCATGTACCCGATTCGCGGCGCCGTGACCTTCAAGTCGACCGCAGGCCTCAATGTCGCGGCGGATGCGCTGTCCAATCTCTCCTCCGGCGGCGTCAACGGCGGCGCGCTGATCGTCCTCGGCGAGGACTACGGCGAAGGCTCCTCCATCATGCAGGAGCGCAGCCACGCCTTCGCGCTGAAGTCGCAGATCTGGTTGCTCGACCCGCGCCCCAATCTGCCGACGCTCGTCAACATGGTTGAGAAGGGTTTTGAACTCTCCGAGATCTCCAACACGCCGGTGATGATGGAGGTGCGCATCCGCGCCTGTCACGTGCATGGGCGGTTCGCGACCAAAGACAATCAAAAACCCAAATACACATTGCGCGAGGCGCTCGAACACCCAATCCGCGACGTCAATCGCATCGTGCTGCCGCCCGCCTCCTACGCGCAGGAGAAAGACAAGCTCGAACGACGCATGCCTGCTGCCGATGGACTTCGTGCGATCTCAAAAGCTCAATGAGCGCTTCGGCCCGGAGCGCGGCGAAGTCGGCATCGTCATGCTCGGCGGCATGTACAATTCAACGCTGCGCGCTTTGCAATATTTGGGATTGGCCGACGCCTACGGTGAAACCAGCGTCCCGCTGTACGTGCTCAACGTCGCTTATCCGCTGGTTGAGGATGAGATCATCGATTTCGCCCGCGACAAGAAGGCGATCCTGATGATTGAAGAGGGCGCGCCGGACTATATCGAGCGCGATCTCAACACCATCCTGCGCCGCAAGGACCTCACGGCCCGCGTCGCTGGCAAAGACGTGCTCCCGATGGGTGGCGAATATACGACGCCAGTTCTGATGAAGGGCCTCAAACAGTTCTTCAGCGAGCATGCGCGCGATTGGCTCGGTAACGAGCCGCCGCTGCCGGACCCGTCGCCCGTCCTGTCCGACGCTCGTGTGAAGGCGCTAGGCGAAACCGTGCCGCCGCGTCCGCCTGGGTTCTGCATCGGTTGCCCAGAGCGGCCGATCTTCGCGGCGATGAAGCTCGTCGAAGAGGAGCTTGGGCCGCATCACGTCTCGGCCGACATCGGCTGTCACTTGTTCTCGATCCTGCCGCCGTTCAACATCGGCGCCACCACCATGGGCTACGGCCTCGGCCCTGCTTCGGCCTCTGCCTTTAACGTGCCGGCCGACAAGCGCTCGATCTCGGTGCTCGGCGACGGCGGTTTCTGGCACAATGGTCTTTCTTCCTCGATCGGCAACGCCGTGTTCAACAAACACGACGGCGTGACCTTGATTGTCGACAACTACTATTCGGCCGCTACCGGCGGTCAGGACATTCTCTCCTCGCGCGCCAAAAATCCGCGACGAAAAACCAACAACAGCATCGTTGACGCCGTGAAAGGCGTCGGCGCGCGCTGGGTGCGGCAGATTGATCGCACCTATGATGTCGCAGAAATGCGCGACATTTTGCGCGAGGCGCTGACCACCGACGAGCCGGGCCCGAAGATCATCGTCGCGTCTTCCGAGTGCATGCTCAACAAGCAACGCCGCGTCCGTCCTCTAATCGCGAAGGCGATCAAATCCGGCGAGCGCGTGGTGCGCGAGAAGTTTGGCGTCGACGGGGATATCTGTACGGGCGATCACGCTTGCATCCGCCTGTCCGGCTGTCCTTCGTTGACGGTCAAGCACACCGAAGACCCGCTGCGCGATGATCCGATCGCCGCGATCGACGAGAATTGCGTGGGCTGCGGCAATTGCGGCGAAGTGGCGGAGGCCGCCGCGCTCTGTCCCTCCTTCTATCGCGCCGAGATCGTCGAAAATCCCTCTTCATGGGACCGCTTGGTGGCGGGCGTCCGCGGGGCGGTGATCGATTGGTTGGAGACGCGGCGGCTTCGCGGCCGCGTGCAAATTGAGGAGGCGGCGTGAACGCGCCGCTCGCGCCGCGCGCGATTGCCGCGGCGGCGCAACGCCTGACTGTCGCCATTCTCGCCATGGGCGGCCAGGGCGGCGGCGTGCTCGCGGATTGGATCGTCGCCCTCGCCGAAGCGCAAGGTTATGCGGCGCAATCGACCTCGGTGCCCGGCGTCGCGCAGCGCACCGGCGCGACGATCTACTACATCGAGATGGCGCCGCCGCGCGACGGCGCCGATCCGGTCTTCGCGCTGATGCCGACGCCCGGCGACGTCGACGTGGTGCTGGCCGCGGAGCTGATGGAGGCCGGCCGCTCGGTGCTGCGCGGGCTGGTGACACCTGAGCGCACGACGCTGATCGCCTCCACCCACCGCGCCTTCGCGGTGGTTGAGAAACAAACGCCCGGCGACGGCGTCGCCGATCCCGGCGTTGTCACGACGGCGACCGACTTTGCCGCCAAGCACGTGATTGCTTTCGACATGGAGGCGATGGCGAAGGCGAACGGCAGCGTGATCTCGGCGACGATGTTTGGCGCGCTGGCGGCGGCGGCCGTGCTGCCGTTTCCTCGCGACGCGTTCGAAGCCGCGGTTCGCGCCGGCGGCACGGGCGTTGAGGCAAGCTTGCGCGCCTTCGGCGCGGCGTTTGAGCGCGCATTGGCCGCGCCGACCGAGCCAGTTCGGCGTCTGCCGGAAAAGATCTTTCCTGTTTGGCCGAAGTCATCGGGGGGCGCGGACCTCGATCGGATCAAAGCGCGCATCGATCTCACGCCCGAACCGGCGCGTCGTATGTTGGCGGCCGGAACGCGAAAGCTCGTCGATTATCTCGACCCTGCCTATGCCGGCGAATACCTCGATCGCATCGACCAACTCGCCGATCTTGACCGCGCCGCCGGCGGCGAGGCGCATGGCTTCGCATTCACTGTCGCGGCCGCCAAATATCTCGCGAATGCGATGGCCTACGACGATGTCGCGCGCGTCGCCGATCTGAAAATCCGCGCCTCGCGTCGCGAGCGGGTGCGCACGGAAGTCGGGGCCGGGCGCGATACACTCGTCGCCACGACGGAATATTTCCATCCGCGCGTCGACGAGATTTGCGGCGCGCTTCCGAAGAGGTGGGGCGAAGCCATCGAAGCGCGGCCGTCGCTCGTCAAGCTGCTCCGGCCCATCGTGGATCGCGGGCGCCGGATCAGGCCCGACACGATCAGCGGCTATTTGCTACTCTCAGCCGTTGCGAGCCTCGGCCCGCGGCGGCGCGGCGCGTTGAGACACGCGCGCGAAGCGCAGCATACCGAAGCCTGGTTGAACACCGCCATGACCGCGCTCGCCGCCAACTATACGCTAGGCGTTGAAGTGCTTGCCTGCCGGCGGCTGGTGAAAGGCTATTCCGACACGCATGCGCGCGGGCTGTCAAAATTCGACCGCGTGATGGCCGCCGTGCCCGCACTGCTGGCGCGCCAAGACGGCGCGTCGTGGCTGGATCGACTGAAGCGCGCCGCGCTCGCCGACGAGCGCGGCGTCGCGTTGGACGGCGTATTGAAGACGATCGCAACCTTATAAGTTTGAAGACGTCACCCAGTCCGTCATTGCGAGCGAAGCGAAGCAATCCAGGGTGGTGAGATCGTCAATCTGCTAATCGCGCACGCCTACTGTCATCCCCACGAACGCGGGGATCCAGGGGCTACACGACGCGCGCTTCAACGTGTTCGCCACACGACGTGCGGCAGCCCCTGGATCCCCGCGTTCGCGTGGATGACAACGGAAGTTTCAACTTGATCGGAAACCGTTCTATTGGAGATCCGAGCGCCGAGTCGATCCAGCTTCCCGATATCGAACAAATCCTTTGACATTTAAAGCATCATGTCTCATGCCCTGCGCGGATTGACGCCGGGGAGCGCCAGTTGGACGACCTCGATCATCCGCCTGTAGTCGATCTTGAATTTCCCGCGCATCGCGCGCGGGGAGGCCATAAGGGTCGGCTGCGCTTGTGGTTGCGCTTGTTGTCGACCACAAAGCTCGTCAGCCAGGAAATCCGCCGCAGGTTGCGCGCCGAATTCGACGCCACGTTGCCGCAGTTCGATCTGCTCGCCCAGCTTTATCGCGAGCCCGAGGGCCTGCGACTCGGCGAATTGTCGCGCCGCACGATGGTCACCAACGGCAATGTCACGGGCCTGGCCGACCGTTTGGAGGCCGACGGGCTCATCCGCCGCGAGACGCTGGAAGCCGACCGCCGCGTCGTTGTCGCCCGTCTGACCCGCAAGGGCCGGGATCTCTTTACGACTATGGCCAAAGCGCACGAAGGTTGGATTCGCGAGCTCACCGCGGAATTGGACGACGAGGAAATCGACGCCTCGCTCGCTCGGCTCGCGCTCATCAAGCGTTCGGTGCGTCGTGCGCTAGGTGACTGATCGAGGCGCTTGACGCGCCGGCGCAACCGGCAGATACTTTAACTCTAAAGCATTGGAAGGCGCGGGATGCGCATCGTCTGTATCGGCGGCGGACCGGCGGGACTCTATTTCGCGCTGCTGATGAAGCTGCGCCGGCCGGAACACGTGATCACCGTCGTCGAGCGTAACCGGCCCTACGATACGTTCGGCTGGGGCGTCGTGTTCTCCGACGCGATGATGCGCGCCATGAAGGCCGCCGACCCGATCAGCGCCGCCGACATCGGCTATGCCTTCAATCACTGGGACGACATCGAGCTGTTGTTCAAGGGCACCCGGCAGCGCACGACCGGGCACGGCTTCATCGGCATCGGCCGCAAATATCTGCTCAACGTTCTGCAGCGGCGTTGCGAACAGATCGGCGTCGAGCTTGTCTTCGAGCGCGAAGCGGCCTCAGACCTGGAGTACCCCGACGCCGACCTGATCGTCGCGTCGGACGGCGTCAACTCACGGATCCGCGAACGCTACCCGGAGTCTTTCCGACCCGACATCGATGTGCGTCCGAACCGATACATCTGGCTCGGCGTGAAGAAACAGTTCGACGCCTTCACCTTCGATTTTCGCCGCACCGAACACGGTTGGCTGCAGGCCCATATCTACAAGTTCGACCGCGAGACCTCGACCTTCATCATTGAGACAACGGAGGACGCTTGGCGCGCGCACGGTCTCGACAAACTCGATACCGACGGCTCGATCGCTTTCTGCGAGCGCGTATTCGCCGAGACGCTAGAGGGCGCCAAGCTGATAAGCAACGCGCGGCATCTGCGCGGCTCGGCGTGGCTCAGCTTCACCCGTCTCATCTGTGGCGGCTGGCGTCACTTCAACGGGCGTTCACACGTCGTGCTGATGGGCGACGCCGCGCACACCGCGCATTTCGCGATCGGCTCAGGAACCAAACTCGCGCTGGACGACGCGATCGAACTCACACGGCAATTCGATGCCGTCGGCCACGACGTGGGGCGGATCGGCGATGCGCTTGCGTCCTATGAGGAGTTGCGGCGCGTCGACGTCGCGCGCATTCAGAACGCCGCGCGCAACGCGATGGAATGGTTCGAGGTCGTGGGCCGGCGCTACGCCGACACGCTGGAGCCCGAGCAGTTCTTCTATTCCATGCTGACCCGCTCACAGCGCATCAGCCATGAGAATCTGCGGCTCCGCGACCCGGTTTGGTTGGAAGGGTTTGAACGCTGGTTCGCCAAGCGATCAGGCGCCCTTGTTCCCGCCAAGGGCCGCCCGCCGCCGCCGATGCTGACCCCCTACCGTGTCCGCGGCCTGACTCTTTCCAACCGGATCGTCGTATCGCCGATGGCGATGTATTCCGCGAACGACGGCCTGATCAATGATTTTCACATCGCCCATCTTGGCCCGCGCGCGATGGGGGGCGCCGGGCTGGTATTCGCGGAAATGACCTGTGTGTCGCCGGATGCGCGCATCACGCCAGGCTGCCTCGGGCTCTGGAGCGACGAGCAGGCCGCCGGTTGGAAGCGGCTCGCCGATCTCGTTCATTCCGTCGGCTCAGCGAAACTCGGCGTGCAGCTCGGCCACGCCGGTCGGAAGGGCGCGACCAAGGTGGCTTGGGAAGGCATGGACCAGCCGCTGGAGACCGGCGCGTGGCCGTTGATTTCAGCCTCCGCTCTGCCTTATCTGCCAAACAACCAGACGCCGCTCGCGATGACCCGAGCCGATATGGAGCGGGTGCGCGACGATTTTGTAGCAGCTACGAGGCGAGCGGCGCAGGCCGGCGTCGACTGGCTGGAGTTGCACTGCGCGCACGGCTATCTGCTATCGAGCTTTCTATCGCCGCTCACCAATCAGCGCGCCGACGAATATGGCGGCGATCATGCCGCGCGCGCGCGCTTTCCGCTCGAAGTGTTCCGCGCTGTGCGCGCGGTCTGGCCGGATGAACGGCCGACCTCGGTGCGGCTCTCCTGTCACGATTGGGCGGAAGGCGGCAACACGCCGGACGATGCGCTTATTTTTGCGGAAATGTTCAAACAAGCGGGCGCCGATCTCGTGGATTGCTCGTCGGGTCAGGTGACCAACGCGCAGCGACCGATCTATGGCCGGCTGTTTCAGACGCCGTTCGCCGACAAGATCCGCAACGAAGGGGACATCGCAACCATCGCGGTCGGCGCGATCTCTGAGGCTGATCACGTCAATTCCATTATTTCCGCGGGGCGCGCGGATCTCTGCGCCATCGCGCGCCCGCACCTCGCCGATCCTGCCTGGACGCTTCATGAGGCCGCGCGGATTGGCGCGCCGATCGTCGCTTGGCCGCGTCAATACGCGTCCGCCCGCGCGCAATATGAGGCCGGCGTCGCCCGCGCCGGAGCGGCGTCGTGAGCCCGCTCGCTGGCCGACACGCGCTCATCACGGGAGCGGGCGGCGGCATCGGCGCGGCGATCGCCTCGGCGCTTGCGAACGCAGGCGCGCGCGTGTCGCTGGCGGGGCGGCGGCTGCAGCCTCTGCAAACCGTCGCGGCGCGCCTTCCCAGGGGAGCGGCGCAGATCATCGACGATTTCGACGTGACCGACGAAGACGCCGTTACGCGCGGCGTCGCGCGTGCGCGAGAAGCTTTTGGGCCGATTGGCGTCCTCATCAACAATGCAGGCGAAGCGCCGAGCGCGCCGTTCCGCAAGACCGATCCCGCCCTCTGGGCGCATGTGCTCGCGACCGACCTCACAAGTGTTTATCTGGTCACTCGCGCCGCGCTCGCCGATGTCGAGAGCCATGGGCCGCTCGGCCGGATCGTCAACGTCGCGTCAACCGCAGGCTTGACCGGCTACGCCTATGTTTCAGCCTATTGCGCGGCCAAACATGGCGTGGTGGGTCTGACCCGCGCGCTGGCTTTGGAGCTGGCGCGCACCGGCGTCACGGTCAACGCTGTCTGCCCTGGCTTCACCGAAACGCCGCTGATTGACAAAGCGGTGGAAAACATTGTCGCCAAGACGGGCCGCACGCCGGAGGCCGCGCGGGCGGAGCTCGCCAAAGGCAATCCGCAAGGACGATTGGTGCGGCCCGAGGAGGTCGCCGACGCCGTGCTCTGGCTGGTCTCGCCCGGCGCGGCGTCAATCAACGGCCAGGCGATCGCCGTCGCCGGCGGGGAGGTGCTCTCATGAGCGAAACATCGGCTATGCAGGCCGCTCGGCGGCCGTTCAAGGATTATCGCGGCCAACATTTCGCGTTTGAAGCGTCTGATGACGGCCGGGTCGCGACGGTGCGGCTCAATCGGCCCGAACGCAAGAACCCGCTGACATTCGAGTCCTACGCGGAGCTGCGTGATCTGTTCCGCGATCTCGGATACGCCAGCGACATTCGCGCGATCGTGCTGACCGGCTCCGGAGGCAATTTCTGCTCCGGCGGCGACGTGTTTGAAATCATCGAGCCGTTGACCAAAATGTCGACGCCCGACCTGCTCGCGTTCACGCGCATGACCGGCGACCTCGTCAAGGCGATGCGGCGCTGTCCCCAACCAATCATCGCCGCCGTTGACGGCATCTGCGCGGGCGCGGGCGCGATCCTGGCGATGGCGTCGGACCTGCGCTTGGGCACGCCGCTGACCAGGACGGCGTTTCTGTTCACTCGGGTCGGGCTCGCCGGCGCCGACATGGGCGCCTGTGGAATCCTGCCGCGCATCATTGGTCAGGGGCGAGCAGCGGAGCTGTTGTATACCGGTCGCGCGATGACAGCCGACGAGGGCCTGGCTTGGGGTTTCTACAATGGTCTGCACGATCCGGCGAAGCTGCAATCGGCGGCGCTCGACATGGCGCGCACGCTCGCTGACGGGCCCTGGTTCGCGCATGGGATCACCAAGACCATGCTCAATCAGGAATGGGCGATGGGGCTCGACGAGATGATCGAGTCGGAAGCGCAGGCGCAGATGATCTGCATGACCACTGGCGATTTCCGCCGCGCCTTCGAGGCTTTCGCCGCCAAACGCAAACCTGTGTTTGAAGGGAACTGACCCATGCGCGATTGGCTCGACTGGCCGTTCTTCGAAGTCGCGCCATCGTGAACTGGCCGCGCGGTTGGATGCGTTTACGAGCCTGTCGGCTGTTACCCACATCGATCATCACGATGTTGACGCGGCATGCCGCAAGCTCGTGCGCAGCCTCGGCGATGCGCGTTTGTTGACGGCGGCGGTGGCGCCGGCGGAAGGTGACGAGGACGCGATCAACTCGCGCTCGGTGTGCATCGCGCGCGAAGCTTTGGCTTACGCTGACGGCCTCGCTGATTTCGCCTTCGCCATGCAGGGGCTCGGTTCCGGGGCGGTCGCGATCGCCGGCTCGCCGGAACTGAAGCGCGCCGTGCTGCCGAAAACGCGCGCCGGCGAATGGTTGGCGGCGTTCGCACTTTCGGAGAAAGAGGCCGGCTCTGACGTTGCGGCGATGGCTTGCTCGGCGCGGATGGATGGCGACGACTATGTGATCGACGGCGAGAAAACCTGGATCTCCAACGGCGGCATCGCGGACGTCTATACATTGTTTGCTCGCACCGGCGAGGCGCCGGGCGCGCGCGGGCATCTCGGCCTTCGTCGTGTTTCCCGACGATGCCGGCTTCTCGGCGCCTGAGCGCATCGAGTCATCGCGCCGCATCCGCTGGCGACCTTGCGCTTCGAGAATTGCCGTATTCCCGCGAGCCGCCGGCTCGGCGCGCCGGGCGAAGGTTTCAAGATCGCCATGCGGACGCTCGACATTTTTCGCGCCTCCGTCGCGGCGGCCGCGCTCGGTTTTGCGCGCCGCGCGCTCGACGAGGCGTTGGCGCATGCGCGGGCGCGAAAGATGTTTGGGGCGACGCTGGGCGATCTGCAATTGACGCAAGCCGCGCTCGGCGAGATGGCGACAGATATCGACGCAGCCGCACTGTTGACCTACCGCGCCGCTTGGCGCCGTGATGTGCAGAAGCTGCCGACGACCCGTGAGGCGGCGATGGCCAAGATGACGGCGACAGAGACCGCGCAGCGCGTGATTGATCGCGCGGTGCAGATGTTTGGCGCGCGCGGCGTGAGGACGGGCGAGATCGTCGAGCGGTTGTACCGCGAGATCCGGGCGCTGCGAATCTATGAAGGCGCGACGGAGGTGCAGAAGCTGATTGTGGCGCGCGACGTGCTGCGGGGGCGGTAGAACATGAATTTGAATGACGACCTCCGTCATTGCGAGCGAAGCGAAGCAATCCAGCCCTCGGGGCAAGCGGCGCGTTTCGGGGATGCAGGCCGCGGCCGCCGTGGGCGAAGCCAAGCCTGCGCGTCGCGGAGAGGCTGGATTGCTTCGCTTCGCTCGCAATGACGGGCCGTTGATCGATCGCAGGAACGAATCAGGAAAGACCGCCATGCATCGCGCACTGCAACCCGAGGGCTGGGCGAAACCGCAGGGTTACGCTAACGGCGTTGTCGCGCGAGGTCGCGTCATAACTCTCGCGGGTCAGATTGGTTGGAACGCGCGGAGCGAATTCGAGAGCGACGACCTCGTCGATCAGATCGCGCAGGCGCTGCGCAACATCGTCGCGGTGCTCGCCTGCGACGGCGCATCGCCTCAACATATCGTCAATCTCAATTGGTACTTTGTCGATAAGCGCGATTATCTGTCGCGGTTGCCGGAGGTCGGCAAGGCGTATCGCGAAATCATCGGCAAGCATTTCCCGGCCATGACGGCGGTGCAGGTGTCCGCGTTGATTGAAGATCGGGCGAAGGTCGAGATTCAGGCGACCGCGATCGTGCCGGATTGAGCGATGTGGCGTCCGGCTGAACGTCTTCGCTATTCATCGTCTCAAGGTCGCGTACCCTCGCGTGAAGAAGCCGCCGCATCTTTGCTTTTTTCGCCACTCCACGCGGGGCGGCTTGCCCTTGAGCAACGCACCTGGACGCCAGCGATGGTGCCTTGGCGCGCGACCGACGACGGGTTCGTCTCCGATGCCGTCGTTGGCTGGTACGAGCGATTCGCGCGCGCGGCGCCGGGCGCGATCGTCGTCGAGGCGACGGGCGTTCGCGATGTGCCGAGCGGGCCGTTGCTGCGCATCGGACACGATCGCTATCTCCCGGGATTGAAGCGCCTGGTTGAGGCCGTCGAGCGTGCGAGTGGCGGACGGACGCGGTTGTTCATCCAGCTCATCGATTTTCTCGCCATCCGCCGCCGCCCGGAGCCAAGCAAATATTTCGAGCGCTTTTTGACGATCACCGAAGCGCACAAGCGCGCCGTCGGCGCCGATGACGAGGCCGAGGCGCGCCACCGCTTGTTTGCGCTTGGCGAATCGGGATGGCGCGAAGCGCTTACGGCTGGTGAACTCGAAGCGTTGAACTACGGTTATCGCGAGCGGGTGACCGACGTCGATCTCCCGCATATCCGCGATTTACCGGCGGCCTTGCCGCCGTTGTTCGCCGGCGGCGGCGCGGCGCGCGCAAGCGGCGGGTTTCGCCGGCGTCGAGTTGCACTATGCGCACGCCTACACGATGGCCTCGTTTCTCTCGCGCACCAACACGCGCGACGATGGTTACGGCGGTTCGCTCGAGAATCGGCTGCGTCTGCCGTTAGAGGTTTTCGACGCGGTGCGGCGCGCGCGTTGATGACCGATTCGTCGTTGGTTGCCGATACTTGCGGAGGAATGCGTCAACGGCGGAAAGACGGTCGACGATACGCGCGCCATCGGCGTCGCCTTCGCCAAGGCCGGGATGGATTTTCTCTCGACTGTCGCGCGGCGGCAAATTCGACGACGCGGCGCGGCCGGCCGTCGGCGCCGCGGCCTATCCCTATACCGGCCCGAGCGGCTACGAATGCATGCCGCAATATATCTCAGACGCGCGCGGGCCCGTTCGGGCGCAACGCCGCGCCGACCCAAGCGATCCGCGAGGCCGTGCGCGCGGCGGGTTTTGCGACGCCGGTCGTCTGCAGCCGGCGGCGTGCACAATTTCGAGATGGCGGAGCGCTGGCTCGAAGACGGCGTTTGCGACATCGTCGGCGCGGCGCGGCAGTCGCTCGCCGATCCCGACTGGGTCCTGAAAATCTCGCTCGGGCGCGGCGGCGGAGGTGCAGGACCTGCGAGTTCACCAACTATTGCGAGGCGCTCGATCAGAAGCACAAGCAGGTGACGTGCCAGCTGTGGGACCGGGAAGCGCTCGACGATCCAAATGCGGCGAGAACAGTCGACGGTAAGCGGCGGCTTGTCGCGCCGGATTGGACACCTCCGTAGGCGCGATCTTCAAAGGATGATCCTAGGATTGCGTAGCACAACGGCTGGGGACACCTCTCCCCGCGTGTCGCAAGACGTAGCGCGCCGCATCAGTCTAGCAGCGGGGAGAGGTTTGGGTGAGGGGCGAGCCGCTTTCACGTGCGCCTTTGACGCCCGGCCAAATCTGCTTGCACGAAATAAGCGAGCGTTTACCTCAGGCTCTTCTGGCTTCGCGCGGTGCGCGGTGGTTGGAAGCATGCGTCCAAGCGGCTGGCCCCTCACCCCAAACCCTCTCCCCGCTGTTGCGTGGATGGGGCGCGATACGTCTTGCGACTTCGCGGGAGAGGGAGTCCGCCGCCGCCAGATGTGTGCATGCTTTAGATCTCCAAATCGCGGCGGCTGCGGCTACAGCTTGAAGCGGGGCAAGTTCGGACCTAGACTTGTCCGTCACGGAGCCTTCGCGCCATGAGCAAATATCGAGGCGATTTTTCTGCGATCCGCGCGCTGATGCGCGACGCCGAAGTTCACCGCGACGTCTATATCGACGAGGAAGTGTTCCAGCTCGAGATGGAGCACGTGTTCGCCAACGCCTGGGTCTATGTCGGCCACGACAGCCAGATCCCCAACCCCGGCGATTTCTACGCCACGACGATCGGCATGCAGCCCGTGGTGATGGTGCGCGCACAGCGACGGCGACGTGCATGTCGTCCACAACCGCTGTCCGCACAAGGGCACCAAGATCGCCGGCGAGACTTGCGGCAATGCCGGCAAATTTTTCCGCTGCCCCTATCACGCCTGGAGTGTTCCGGCACCGACGGCTCGCTGCTCGGCATGCCGCTGCGCGCGGCTACGAAAACACCGGCTTCGAGCGGTCCGCCAGCCGCGCAGGGGCTGACGCCCGGTCGGCGCGTCGCACAATTATCGCGGCTTCGTGTTCGCCCGGCTGTTCGCCGCGAGGCCCGGGGTTCGAGGAGTTCTTCGGCGAGAGCCTGTCGAGCCTCGACAACATGGTCGACCGCTCGCCGGCCGGACGGCTCGAAGTCGCCGGCGGCGTGCTGCGCTACATGCACAATTGCAACTGGAAGATGCTGGTCGAGAACCAGACCGACACCTGCCATCCCATGGTGGCGCACGAGTCCTCGGCCGGCACGGCGGTCGAAGTCTGGAAGAAGGCGCCGCCGGCACGCCGAAGCCGATGGCGGTCGAAATCTTCGCGCCGTTCATGAGCCCTTACGAATTCTTCGAGAAGATGGGCATCCGCATCTGGGACAACGGCCACGCGCATACCGGCGTCAGCAGCGTCGATCCACGCCAACTATTCCGCCGTTCCCGGCTATTTCGAGAAGATGGTCGCGGCCTACGGCGAGACGCGCGCCAAAGCGATCCTCGACGAGAACCGGCACAACACCGTCTACTTCCCCAACCTGATGGTGAAGGGGCCGATCCAGTTGCTGCGCCTGTTCAAGCCGATCTCCGCCGAACAGGACGCTGGTCGAATCCTGGACCTTCCGGCTCGTCGACGCGCCGGACCTGCTGCTCGAGCGCACGCTGATGTACAACCGCCTCATCAACGCGCCGACCTCGGTCGTCGGCCACGACGATCTCGAAATGTACGAGCGCGCGCAGGAGGGGCTGCACTCGGACGGCAATCCTTGGGTCAATTTGCAGCGGCTCTATCGCGCGGGCGAGGCGCGAAGAGCGCAATGTCGTCACCAACGGCACGAGCGAATGGCCGATGCGCAACCAGTTTCGCGCCTGGGCGAAATTCATGACGATCGGCATGGGAGCATGACGATGGCCGGCGCCGACCAATCAGGAGTTGATCGACTTCGTCTATCGCGAGGCGCGGCTGATCGATCAGCACCGTTTCGAGGAATGGCTTGACTCTGTTCGCCGAGGACGGCTCACTATTGGATGCCGCTCGAATGGGGCCAGACCGATCCGCGGCTGATCGGCTCGCTGATGTACGAGGACAAGATGCTGCTCGGCATCCGCGTCGAGCGGCTGAAGGGCAACCGCACCTTCAGCCAGAAGCCGAAGAGCCGCTGCCATCACGTGTTGCAGGCGCCGCAGATCGAGAGCCGCGACGAGGCGGCCAACCGCTACGTGGTCTGGACGCCGATGCACTATGTCGAGACGCGCGCTGGACGAGCAGACGCTGTTCGCGGCCTGGGCGACGCATACGTTGGCGGTCGAGGACGGGCGGCTGAAGATCAAGCTGAAGCGGGTCGATCTCGTCAATTGCGACGCCGCGTTCGGCAACATCCAGTTGTTCATGTGAGAAGGCGCCAAAGCATGCGGGTAGCCTTGATGATCGACCGCCGGCCGGTGCCCTCCCCCCTTGTGGGAAGGCTAAGTGTGGGGCGGCGCTTCGGCTTGGACGTGGGCTACCGGAACGGGCGGCGTTTGCGGCTACCCCCCTCCCCCGGCCCTCCCCCACAAGGGGGGAGGGAGGTCGCGGCGCCGGCGCCTGCTCGCGCGGCTGGCGCCTGCTGATGCCCGCGGCGGTCGTCACTGGCGGCAATACAGGCATCGGCGCGGCGATCGCGCGCGCTCTGATCGAACAGCGGCCTCGATGTCATCTCCCTCTCGCGTCGGCCGCCCGATTGGACGCACGCGCGGCTCAGCTCCTACGAGGTCGATCTCAGCCGACGCCGAAGCGAACACAGCAAGCGCGGCCGATATCGCCGCCAAACATAGAAGTGACGACGTTCGTGCACAATGCCGGCGCCATCCGCGCCGCCCTGCTGGAGACGTCGAACGTCGACGATCTCCTCGCGCTGACGCAACTGCATCTCGGCGCGCCGATCAGCTCGACGCAGGCTTTCCTGCCGGCGATGAAGCAGCAGCAATTCGGCCGCATCGTGCTCATTTCCTCGCGCGCGGCGCTCGGGCTTGCAGACGCGCACAAGCTATTCCGCGACCAAGGCGGCAATTGATTGGCATGGCGCGCACCTGGGCGCTGGAACTCGGCCCGTTTGGCGATCACGGTCAACGTCGTGGCGCCGGGGCCGATCGCGGACACCGAAATGTTCGAGAGCGTGATGAAGCCGGAGTCCGAGCGCGCGGCAGGCGCTCGCGCGAGCGATCCCGGTCAGGCGACTGGGCCGCTCCGAGGATGTCGCGCGCGCGGTGGCTTTCTTCGCTGGCGCAGAGGCGAGTTTCGTCACCGGGCAGACTTTGTTTGTCTGTGGCGGCGCCAGCGTGAGTTCGATCAGCTTGTGAGCGGACCGTGGGTCGCGGCGCGCGGTCCCAGGGAGCGAGGAATTCTCATGCGCATGTTTTGGCAGAGTTTCGTCGACGAGACCGCGAGTGCGCCTTATTTGAAGCGGCTCGAGGCGTATTTGTCGGAGATCGCGGCGCCTGGGGTGAGCGTCGACGTCAGTGGGATTTCGCCGCCGGATCGCGACTTCGGCCGGCTTGCGGAATTTCGCTGCGCAGCCCGCGCCATCGACAATGGCGTCGAGGCCGAACGGGCGGGCTATGACGTCTATGTGCTCGGGCATTTCCAGGACCCTGGGCTCTACGAATTGCGCGCGACGCTGCAGATTCCGGTTGTCGGTGTCGGCGAGGCGACGCTCTTTGCGGCCGCGCAGCTCGGGCGGCGCATCGGGCTGGTGACGCTGCATCCCGCCTTCGAAGTTTGGCATTTGGAGCAGGCCGAGCGCTATGGGCTCGGCGGCCGCGTGACCCACGTGCGCGGGCTCGGCTTGCGAGCCCGCCGATTCTCGCGCTGCGTTTGACGGCGACGCGACGGCGCGGGCTCGCCTGTTCGCGCGCTTCTCCGAGTGCGCGACGCCGATGGTCGAGGACGGCGCGGACGTGATCGTGCCGGCGGGGGTGCTACCGGGGCTGCTAGTGGCGAGCGAGCGCGGCTATCGCATCGGCCACGCGCCGGTCGTCAACTGCGCGAGCGTGGCGCTGAAGGCGGCGGAGATGTGGGGGCAGTTGCGGCGGCTTGACGGACTAGAGCCCAGCCGAGGGCCTTCCTTCGCGCTGTCCTCAGAACGCGCAAAGGCGGACTTCCAGGCGCTGCTCCGTTCGTAGTGTCCTTAGTGTACTCCTTTGTGCCTTGGTGGTGAACCCCTTTCACCACCAAGGCACAAAGGAGTTTCACGAAGGACACGAAAGGTCTTGCCCGCGCGCGCGGCCTTCGCCATGAGAGCGGCAAAGGGAGGGCCGCTATGCTTCACGTCGTACCCGCATTCGATCGCATCGGTGAGGAGAACGCCTTCGCGGTGCTGGCGAAGGCCGCCGAGCTGCAGCGCCAGGGGCGGGACATCATCAACCTTGGCATCGGCCAACCCGACTTCAAGACGCCGCCGCATATCGTCGAGGCGGCCGTCAAGGCGCTGCGCGACGGCGAGCATGGCTATACCGCGGCGAACGGCATTCTCCCCTTGCGCGAGGCGGTCGCGGCCGACTTGCACAAGCGCCACGGCGTCGAGGTATCGCCCGGAGAGCGTGCTGATCGTGCCGGGCGGCAAGGTCACCATGTACATGGCGATCCTGATGTTCGGCGCGCCCGGCGTCGATATTCTCTATCCCGATCCCGGCTTTCCGATCTACCGCTCGATGATCGAGTTCACCGGCGCGCGTCCTGTGCCCGTCCCGATGCGCGAGGAGAACGGATTTGCCTTCTCGGCGGAGGAATCGCTTTCGCTGCTGACGCCCGCGACACGGCTGATCATCCTCAACTCCCCCGCCAATCCGACCGGCGGCGTCACGCCGAAGGCGGAGATCGACAAGCTGGTGGCCGGCCTCGCGCGCTTTCCCGACGCGGCGATCCTCTCCGACGAGATCTATGGGCAGATGACTTACGACGGGCTCGCGCACCAGACGCTGCTCGCCTATCCCGAGATTCGCGACCGGCTCATCATCCTCGACGGCTGGTCGAAGACCTATGCGATGACCGGTTGGCGGCTCGGCTATTCGGTCTGGCCGGCGCCGCTCTACGACGCGGCGCGCAAGCTCGCGGTCAATTCCTATTCCTGCGTCAACGCGCCCACTCAATTCGCCGGCCTTGCCGCGCTGACGGGGCCGCAGGAGGCGGTGGGGAAAATGGTCGCGGAGTTCGACGCGCGGCGTAAGGTCGTCGTCGAGGGCCTCAACGCGCTGCCGAACGTGCGCGCCGCGACGCCGAAGGGCGCCTTCTACGCGTTCCCGAACATTGCAGCGACCGGCTGGAAGGCCAAGCCGCTGGCCAACGCGCTGTTGGAGCGGGCGGGCGTGGCGACGATCGGCGGCCCGGATTTTGGCGTCTACGGCGAAGGTTTTCTGCGTCTCTCCTACGCCAATTCGACCGAAAACATCTCGGCCGCGCTGCGGCGCATCGGCGAATTTTTGCGCGCCGAAAAGCCGCCTGCGGCGTGACCTAGGGCGCTAGCGTTTTATTCGCGGCGCCTGTATGGCACGCCCGACAGAAAGTTATTGATCTCGCCATGCGCCTTGCCGCCGTTCTGATATTTTGCCTTGCTTTTGCCGCCGCGGCTCGCGCGGAAAATCCCAGGCCATCGCTGGCGGCGTGCGATCCGGACCGCATCGGCGCCAAAGAGCTCGCGGATTGCCTGCGGACGGCTTCCGACAAATCCGAGCGCGAGCTCACGGCGGCGCTCGAAGCGGCGTTGAAAACGATCGACGCCAAACCAAAGATGCTGTCGTCGCAGAAAGGGGCGGTGGAAGCGGTTTCTCAACGATTCCGAGGCGCAATGGACGTCCTACCGGGATCTTGGAATGCCAGGACCTCGCCCCCTTCGAAACCGGCATGTCGGCCAAGGGCGGCGATCCCAGGCTCGGCTTGCATCATAGATGAGAATTCGCGGCGCGCTGCGGATTTGAAGGCGCGCTACCCCCCGGTAGCTGATCATGCGCGCCCATATCGTACTGGCGCACCCGGAGCCGCAGTCGTTCAACGCGCATCTCGCGCATCAAGCGCGGGCGGCTCTCGAAGCCGAGGGCTGGCAAGTCAGTTCGACCGATCTCTACGCCAGCGGTTTCGACCCCTGCGAGCGCCCCGAACATTATCGCGACCGGATTGAACCGGCGCGGTTCGACGCGCAGCGGGAGCAGCGCCACGCTGGCGATGCGCTGCCGGATTTCGTGGTTGATGAACTCAGGCGCCTCGACGAAGCGGATTTGCTGGTGCTGCAATATCCGATGTGGTGGCACATGCCGCCGGCCATCCTCAAGGGTTGGTTCGATCGCGTATTCGCTTATGGCGGGGTCTATACGGCGAGCCGACGCTTCGAAAAGGGTCGGTTCGCGGGCAAGCGCGCTCTGCTTTCGGTGACGGTCGGAACCAGCCGGGCGACGTACGAACACAACGGCCGCAGCGGCGATATTTCGCTGATGTTGTGGCCTGTCGAATTCACGCTCGCCTATGTCGGCTACGAAATCCTTACGCCCTTCGTCGCCTATGGGGTCGAAGGGACTTTGCGCTATTCCGATCCCAGCGAAATCACCGCGCGGCTCGAAGCGATCGTCGAAAGTTTGCGGTCGGATTTGTCGCGTCTCGGCGAACGGCCGGTGGTTCCGTTCAACCCGATGTCCGATTGGGGCGCGGACGGTCGTGTTCGGCCGGAGGCCGCCGGTCTACTCGCCCTATGTCAGACACAAGCGCGATCTCGACCTTGGCTGAACGACCGAAGGGCGCTTCAGGCCCCGGCGGTCTCCATGGCGATCCGCATCAGATCCATCGATGAGCGCGCGCCGAGTTTTTGTTTGAGCGCGGTGCAGTTGTTGGCGACGGTCTTGTAGGAAACATGCAGGGCGTCGGCGATGTCGCCCATCGACTTGCCCGCCGCCAGCATACGCAGGATCTCGACCTCGCGTGAGTTCAACGACGAAACCTTGTTGGGCGCCCCGTTCGAACGCAGGAAGGCGATCTGCTTGGCCATATCGGGATGCAGGTAGACCCCGCCGCGCGCGACTTGGCGCACCGCGTCGATAAACAGCGAGGGATCATCGTTCTTGGCGATGTAGCCTTTGGCGCCCGCCTCGATCGCGCGCGCGGCGAACACCGGGTCGTCGTTCATCGTGAAGATGATGATCTTGGCGTGCTCGTCGCGGAGCCGGATGCGGCGGCAGACTTCCAGGCCGGAAATGCCGGGCAGGTTCAAATCGACGACGGCGACGTCGGGCTTCCATTGGAAATACAGCGCCTGGCCGGCATCGGCGTCGGCGGCGTCGCGCACTTCGACGCTGGCGTCCCCGGAAAGCAACGCCTTACAGCCGGAAATCACGATGGGATGATCGTCAACGATCAGGACTTGCAACAGTCTCCTCCGTTTTCGTCGCGGTGACGCGTTTGGCTTTTGATGGCGCGATGCCGCGCGGAAAGCAACCGTCGAGCGCATCCGCCATCCGTCCGGACCCCGCCTTGACGGTCACGCTTGCGAAATCGCCGGGCGAACGCCGGTGCCGCGGATCGACGATATGGTTTCGCAAATAGCACCACCGTTTTCAGGGATTTTCTTAATGCCGCTCTGCATTTAAGCTGCCCCGACATTGCGAGCGAAGCGAAGCGATCGATAGCTCCGCGCGGTGCTTGTCGCGATGACGACCGCCTTTAGAACAGCGTGGGCTCATAAATGCGTATCGACACCCAGAGTTTACAACTCGCCGAGGGCGAGAAGCTGTCGCTCGATAATCGCCCTACGGAGGTCGCCTCGCTCTACAATTCGAAGGAGGCGTATTCCAAGGTGTTGGAGGAGCACACGCAGGAACTGGAGCGCCTGCATGAGCGGCTCTACGCCTTCGGTCGTCACGCGGTGCTTGTCGTGCTGCAGGGAATGGACACCTCCGGCAAGGACGGCGCGATCTCGCACGTCATGCGAGGCGTCAATCCGCAGGGGTGCCGCGTCACCTCGTTCAAGACGCCGACGCCCGTCGAGTGGGCGCATGATTTCCTCTGGCGCGTCCAATCTGAGTTGCCGCCCCGCGGCGGCATCGCGATCTTCAACCGCTCGTATTACGAGGCGGTCTTGATTGAACGCGTGCATCCAAATCTTCTGGCGTCCGAGGGATTGCCGCCGCCGTCCGATCTCGACGCGTTCTTCGACGCGCGCTACCGGGCGATCCGCGACTTCGAGCGGCATCTGGTCGAGAGCCACACGACGGTCGTCAAAGTCTTTCTGCATATCTCCAAGCACGAGCAGAAAAAGCGTCTACTCGCCCGGCTCGACGATCCTGAAAAGAATTGGAAAGCGTCGATCAACGACGTCGAGGAACGCGGTTATTGGAAGCCTTACGCCCGCGCCTATGAGGGGGCGCTGTCGGCGACAAGCGTGAAGGCGGCGCCGTGGTTCATCGTGCCGGCTGACGACAAGAAGAACGCGCGGCTGTTCGTCTCGCAGATCCTGATCGAAGCCATGTCGGCGCTGCCGATCGGCATGCCGAAGCCGGACGCCGCGCGCAAGAAGGAGCTGAAGGCGATCCGAGAGCAGTTGGAGGGGTGATTGAACGCGCCCTCGTCATTCGAGGAGCGAAGCAACGAAGCCATGCGAGCCGCCGCATGCGGCCCGATCCGACGATCAGTTGATGGCTTCGATTCGATCGCAATGACGGGTCACTCGCCCGGTGTGAGAGACGTCCATTCGGACGTCCCGCCGGGCTTGTTCATCTGGAGAGCGGTAGCAAAGCGGCCTCGCATTGTCCGTCGAAGCTGAGATAGGGAATGATGTCCGTGATCACCGGGTTTCGCTCCTGGTCCCCGGGCTTTCAAACAACAGCTCGACATAGCGCCGCAGATGATCGATCGACTCGGCCGCAATTTCCGCGCCGCCCTTGGCCTTGGCGAGGATGAAAGCGCCCTGGAGCACCGCCTGCGTATGTAGGGCAAGGCTCCTGGCGTTTCCCTCAACGCGACGTTCTCTCATCGCTTCGGCGATGTCGATTTCAATTTTCGACGCGTGATCGCTGATCGACCGATCAACCGCGGCGCGAATCTCAGGATGCGTTTGGTAGACTTCCTGCACCAGCGTGCCCACCAGACACGTAAATTCCGGAACCGAACCCTTAAGAAGCGCTATCCGGAAATCGATGTAGCCGAGCACGCGCGCGAGGGCGTCGGCGTGCGCGTGGTAGGGCGCTGCGGCGAACAAGGCGCTGGTGACTTCCGACCAATAGTCCGCGGCGGCGATCGCCAACGCCTCTTTGCTCGCGAAATGATGAAAGAAGGCGCCTTTGGTGACGCCGGCGGCGGCGCACAGATCATCGACGGTCGTCGCGGAATAACCCTTCTCGCGAATAACGTTCAGAGACGCGTCGAGGAGTTTGGTCCTCGCGGATAGTCGTTCGCTGGGGGGCGGCATTGTCCGGCCTTTCGGACGAACGGTACCAACCGGTTGGTATGGAGTCAAGTCGGGGCGTGATCCGTTCCTCGCTCCTCAGTGAAGGTTCGTTCTTTTTGCCGGTGAGGCATTATCGAAGGCGGCGAGATACCGCGGCGGCGACCGCCCGTCGGACGCGAGGAGCTGTCGCGCCATGATTTGCTCCCGGGCCAGCCCGAGCAAAGCGTCGACATATCCGTCCGGATCCTGGCGCGCGGCGATCGCGAGGCGGAGGTGGGAGTTGGAGTGAAGATGACGCATGGCTGTCTCCTTTTCTCGGTTTGGGCCGAGGCCCTTGCGAGTTAGTCTTTCGAACCCGCCATAAGGTTCACGACTAAAGAGGAAATCTTCGGATCGAAGTTCCCACGGGAACAGAGGGCGCCATGTTGTCCGTCGTGGCCGGGCTTGTCCCGTCACGACGTGGATGGCTGGAACACGTCCGGCCACAACGCGGATAGCGACGATCAACCGCCCTATCTTCGCGAGGATGACAGCAGCGCTGATTGGAGATTGCTCAAACGCCGACAGCCGGGAGGCTATGACTCCCGGCGCCGAATTCCATCACTCAATCTGAAAAATCAGCCCGGAAGAAGAACCGAGTTGATGACATGAATGACGCCATTCGACTGCAAGACGTCGGCGATCGTCACCATCGCGGTGTCACCCTTGGCGTCTGTGACCGCTATCCCATTGCCCATCTTGGAGAACGAAAGCGAGCCGCCCTGGACGGTCTGCACCGTATAGTGTCCGCCCATCGCGTCGATCTTGGCGCTCAAGTCCGCGGCCGTCATTTTGCCGGGCACGACGTGATAGGTGAGCACCGCGGTCAACTTATCCTTGTTGGCCGGCTCCAACAGCGTCTTGACTGTGCCCGCGGGAAGCTTGGCGAAGGCTTCGTTGGTCGGGGCGAAAACGGTGAACGGGCCTGCGCCCTCGAGAGTGTCAACCAGACCGGCTGCTTTGACGGCCGCGACCAGGGTCGTATGGTCCTTAGAATGGATGGCGTTTTGTACGATGTTCTTGCTCGGGATACATCGGCGCGCCGCCGACCATCTTGGTCATCTGGGCGTAAGCGACACCCGCGCCGAGCGGCGCGGCCAGCGCGACACCGGCAATCAGCAACGCCGCGCGTAGGTTAAACTTGTTCATTTCACCCTCTCCCTAATCTCTTCCCGTGTGGGGGACGGAGGATTTACGGGGGCGGATTGCGGTAGTTTTTCCCCACCGTTGACGTTTTCGTGATCAGCAAGCGCCGGCGGCGGCGCGTCAGGACCGAAGCCGTGCTAACCTGACGCAGAGGAAATAGCGGAGGCGGAATGATCCGTAAGCTGGTCGTCAATCTGTTTCGGCTGGTGGTCATCGCCGTCGTATTTGTAGTGCTGTTTGCCGGATATCTGTTCTACCGCGCCATGCCCTCTTATGCAGGCCGCGCGGAAATCGACGGGCTGAAAAGTGAAGCGCGGGTTTGGAGCGACGGCTACGCCGTCCCGCATATCTTCGCCAATGATTTCGACTCCGCCGCCCGCGCGCTTGGTTGGCTGCACGCGAGCGAACGACTGTTGCAAATGGAGATCCAGCGTCGCGCCGGCGAGGGGCGTCTTGCCGAGATGCTGGGGCCCGATCTCGTAAAGGTCGACAGTTTCATCCGTACGCTCGGCTTCCCTCACCTTGCGGAATCGAGCTTCGCGGCGCTGTCCCCGGAGACCCAATCCCGGCTGCAAGCCTATGCCGAGGGCGTCAACGCCTGGCTTGCCTCGCATGAGGACCAACTGCCGCCCGAGTTCCTGATCCTCGGCGCCAAGCCGCAGGCCTGGACGCCCGTCGATTTGCTGGTCATCGGCAAATTGTTGAGCCTGCAGCTCAGCGGCAACTACCGGACCGAGATGATGCGCGCGCGCGTCGCGCAGAAACTCGGGGTCGAGAAAGCCGCGTGGATCTTTCCTGATCTCACCCTGAATTCGCCGATCACGACCGCGCCGGAAAACTCGTCCGATCATTCGGCGCTCGACCCTTATGAGGCGCTCGGCCGCTGGTCGCCGTTTGCGCATGGCGCGTCCAACTGGTGGGCGGTTTCGGGCGCGCGCACGACCACCGGCAAGCCGATCCTCGCCAACGACCCGCATCTCGATCTCGGTGCGCCGATTCTCTGGTATCTCGCGCGCATCGTGACGCCGAGCGGATCGTTGAAAGGCGTCACCATACCCGGCGCGCCGATCGTGCTGCTCGGAGAGAATGACCGCATCGCCTGGGGTTTCACGACGGCGGACACCGACACACAAAATCTTTTCATCGAGACGATGGATCCCGCCGATCCGAACAAATATCTCACCCCAGACGGGTCGAAGCCGTTCGAGACGCGCAACGAGATCATCCATGTCAAGGGCGCGCCCGACGTCACCCTGAAGGTCCGTTCGACTCGGCACGGGCCGGTGCTCTCCGACATCGACGCGGCGATGCGCGACCTTGTCGGGCCGGGCAAGGCGATGTCGCTTGCCTTCACGGGGCTCGGCGACAAGGACACGACCTACGACGCCATCATGCGCCTCGGCCAAGCCAAGGACTGGGACACCTTTCTCTCGGCGATGCGCCTGTTCCAAACGCCGACGCAAAACATTTCTACGCCGACGTCGATGGCAATATCGGCTTCATCAGTCCCGGCCTGATCCCGACGCGGAAGTCCGGCGACGGGTTGACGCCGTCGGATGGCGCCTCAGGCGAGTTCGATTGGACGGGAGTGCTGCCGTTCGAGCGCTTGCCGCAGACCTTCAACCCGAAAGCCGGCTTCGTATTCAACGCCAACAACGCACTGACGCCCGCCTCGGAGGAGTTGACCTATCGGGCGTGATTGGGAGGAGCCCTGGCGCGCGCGCCGCATCCAGCAATGGTTGGATCGGCCGCAAAAGCACGACCTTGATACGTCAGCAGCGATGCAAACGGACCATATGTCGCTGGCCCTCATCGCCGCGAAGCCGTTGATGGCGGCAATCAAACCCTCCGACGAGCGGGCGCGACAGGCGCTGGCGCTGGTCGTCGGCTGGGACGGCGTGACCGAGGCGGATCGCGCGGAACCGTTGATCGCCGAGACGTTTCTTTATGAGCTCAGCAGGATGTTGTTGACCGAGAAGACGGGCATCGCGCTGAACGGGGAATTCGGGCCGTTTTTCGTCACCTCCCTATTGTCGTTGGTCAAACAGCATCCGGAATATTGCTCCAGCGAGACGCAACCTGATCCGGATTGCGGGCTGACGCTCGCGCGCGCATTCGACCGCGCGCTGCAGCGCATTGTCGAGCGTCACGGCGGCGATATGAGCAAATGGCGATGGGGTGACGAACAGACAGCGCTGGTTCAGCACAAGGTGTTTCAGCACGTCCCGTTGCTCGACTGGTTCAGCGATCTTTCGTTCCCGTCCGGCGGGGATTTCTATTCGCTCGATCGCGGCGGCGGATATGATACGCCCGAAGATCAACCGCTTGCCCGCACCAAGGCCGGAGGCTATCGCGGCATCTTCGATCTCTCCGATCCCGCCCGCTCGCGCTTCATGATCGCGACCGGCCAATCCGGCCATATTTTCTCAAAGCACTATCGCGACCTGTTGCCGCTGTGGCGCGCCGGCAAGGGGATTGTGCTGACGGGGACGGAAGAGGAGCTTAGAGCCGCCGGAGCTCAGCTGATGGTGTTCGCGCCGAAGGGCGGTGGACAGTGATGAGGTAGGCCGGCCGAAGCCTTGCGAGGCGCCACGGCTGCGGCCCCCTCTCCCCGCGTGTCACACGACGTAGCGCGCCGCATCAACAAAGCAGCGGGGAGAGGGTTGGGGTGAGGGGCGAGCCGCTTGGACGTTTCCAACCATCGCGCACCGTCTCAATTTTATTATAGAAGATTTCAGGCAACCGTTCTTGTTTTCGTGCAATCAGCTTCGGTTGTGCCGCGCGGGAAGCGCGCGTCCGAGTGGCTCGCCCCTCACCCAAACCTCTCCCCGCTCGCGCATTGATGCGGCGCGCTACGTCGTGCGACACGCGGGGAGAGGGGTCCCTGGCCGTCGTGCTACGCAGTGCGGCGGGGACGGCGGTCTCCGTTCAAGCGCCTCATTCTGCCGATCTTTTGCAAGCGGAACCGCCGCGGTCAGCGACCGCGGCCACATAGGCGCCCACAGATTGCACTTCCTTCGTTTTTCCGCCGATTTCGTCGGCAAACGCCTTGCGCCCGGCGCTGCGACTTGGCAAATTCCGCTCCCTTTTGCGCGCCCCGCTCTGGCGCGGCTCAGCAAGCGTAGGAAGTCGTGATGAAGGTCACCATCGAGCGCTCCGCCCTCCTGAAGGCGCTGGGTCACATCCATCGCATCGTCGAGCGGCGCAACACCATCCCGATCCTCTCCAACGTGCTGATCGACGCGCCGCGACGGAAAGCTCGAATTGAAGGCGACCGACCTCGACCTCGAGGCCACCGAGACCGCGCCGGCGGACGTCGCCACGGCGGGGTCGACGACGGTTTCGGCGCATCTGTTCCACGACATCGTGCGCAAGCTCGCCGACGGCGCGCAGGTCAGCCTGGAGATCGCCCCGCGATTCCGGGCAATTGGTGCTGCGTTCCGGCCGCTCGCGCTTCTTCCTGCAAAGCCTGCCCGCCGCCGACTTCCCCGATCTCACCACCGGCGAGTTCGGGCACAAGTTCGAACTGCCCGCGGTCGAGTTGCAGCGGCTGATCGCCGACGCGCAATTCGCGATCTCGACCGAGGAGACGCGCTACTATCTGAACGGCATCTATTTCCACTGCGCCGAGGCCGCCGGCAAACAGGTGCTTCGCGCGGTGGCGACCGACGGCCATCGCCTCGCCCGCGTCGAGACCGCCGCGCCCGAAGGCGCGATCGGCATGCCCGGCGTCATCGCGCCGCGCAAGGCCGTGTCGCGAAATCCTCAAGCTGCTCGAAGACCCGACGCGCGACGTGACCGTCGAGATTTCGCAGGTGAAAGCCCGCTTCGGCTTCGGCGACTTGACGCTGACCACCAAGCTGATCGACGGCACCTTCCCCGACTACAATCGCGTGATCCCGCTGCATAACGACAAGCGGCTCGTCGTCGAGAAGGATCCGTTTCAGCGGGCGGTCGATCGTGTCTCCACGATTTCCTCGGAGCGCGGGCGGGCGATCAAACTGTCGATCGCCGACAATCGCATGATCGCTTTCCGTCAACAATCCGGATTCGGGCTCGGCCTCGGAGGAGATCGAGGTCGACTACGATTCGACGCCGATGGATATCGGCTTCAACTCGCGCTATCTCCTAGAGATCGCCCAGCAACTCAGCGGCGACACGGCGCTGATCAAACTCTCCGACCCCGGCTCGCCGACGATCATCATGGATCGCGACGGCGCCCAGGCGCTCTATGTGCTGATGCCGCTCAGGGTGTGAGCGCCCTTCCTGGGAACACGCGCGTCTCGCGCGCTCTTGCGGGCGGGACGCCCATAGGCGCTTAGAACGGCTGACGATTAAATCGAAACGTTTGTGTCATCCCCGCGAAAGCGGGGATCCAGGGGCTGCCGCACGTCGTATAGCCGACACGTTGAAGCGCGCGTCGTGTAGCCCCTGCGATCCCCGCGTTCGCGGGGATGACATATTGGGAGTTCACCGCTCTCCCGCGCCGACGACCCTAAGCTGCAGCGGCAACAGCTGCGCCCGCCAGCGCTTGCGCACAAATCCCCAGATACCCTTCGGCTCGACCAGCATCACCCCGATCGCGACCGCGCCGAGCGCAATCAGATAGAGCGGCCCCAGATCGGATAGCGTCTCGCGCAGCAGGAAATAGACCAGCGTACCGATGATCGGCCCCTCGAACGATGCCGATGCCGCCGATCACCACCATGAAGATGACCAGCGCCGTCCAATCATTGACGCTGAACGCGGCGTCGAGGTGATATGCGAAGGCTTTGCAGAAAGATCAGCGCGCCAACCATCGCCGTGCCCGCCGCCGCGACAACGTAGACAATGAGCTTGGTGCGCGCCATCGATACGCCGTTGCTGCGCGCCGCAGCTCGTTGTCGCGAATCGCCGTCAGCGCGAGGCCAAGCCGCGAGCGCAGCACGAGAAAAATCGCGGCGAGGATGACGAGCAGCAGCGCCAGCGAAACCCGATATGCCACGGCGAAACGATCGTGCTGGCCTGCGGCCGATCGCTGGTCAGCGACGCGCGCGGGCAGGCTCATGCCGGAGCCGCCGCCGAGCGGCGTGATGAGATTGGCTGACAGCCGCAACACCTCCGCCACAACCCAGGAGCCGATGGCGAAATAGGCGCCCGCGCAGACCGAAACAGCAGGCCCGCGACGGGAACGGCAAAGATCGCCGCGACGAGCCCGACGATCGGCACGCAGAGCAGCGGCGGCACGCCGGCTTTGGTCGCGAGCGCGAACAGGCCGTAGCCGCCGAGGCCGACAAAGGCCTGCTGGCCGACCGAGACCAGGCCCGCGTAGCCGGCCAGGAAATTCCACAGGCTCGCCAGCGCGAGATAGAGGAAGATGTCGATCAGCAGCCGCATCGTGTCGGTCGACGGCCCAAGCCGGCGCTGCGGCGAGCGCCGCAACGCAGCGGCGACGCCACGACGACGAGCGCGCCTGGTCGAGCGGGTCGCGCGCGTGACGCGGAAATGCGCCGCTCGTCACGTCCGGCTCCCGAACAGGCCCGGCGGGCTGAATGGCGAGCACGGCGAGAAATGCGAGATGGCCGGCGAGGATTTGGAAGCCGGGATCGATCGGACGCGGCGAGCGACTGCACGACGCCGAGAATGACGCCGCCCGCCAGCGTGCCCCAGAAACTGCTGAGCCCGCCGATAATGACCGCCTCGAAACCGAAGATCAGACGCGTCGGGCCGGTGGCCGGATCAAAATTCGTGCGGATCGCGAGCAGCACGCCGGCGAGCGCCGACGACCGCGAGCGAAAGGCCCATCGCGAGCCCAAACACGTGGCGTGTTGTTGAAACCCATCAACTGCGCGATCGCGCGGATCGTCGGAGACGGCGCGGAAGCCGCGTCCGATCGAGGTGCGATAGAGCAGGATATTGCAGGCCGCCGATGACCAGCACGGCGAGCGCGAGCTGCAGCAGCGGCAGCACGCCGATCGTCGACCGCGTCGTTGACCTGGAAGCTCGGCACCTCGATGCCGCCGGCCTGCAGGCGGCTGATTGTCGGCGGAGAACAGCTGCAGCAAGCCGTTCTGGATGATGATCGAGAGGCCGAACGACGACCAGCAGCGGCGGCATCAGATCGCCGCCGAGCGTTCGGTTGAAAAGGCCGCGCTGCAAGAGATAGCCGACGACCGCCATGATCGGCACGACGAAAACCAGCGAGACGAGCGGATTGATGCCGAGCGGTCTGGGTGACGATCGAGCGCGACATAGGCCGGCCAGCACGATGAGATCGCCATGCGCGATATTGACGAGCTTCATCACGCCGAAGATGAGCGCCAGGCCGATCGCGAACATGGCATAGAGCGCCGCCGAGCATGACGCCCTGCATGATCGTGTTGATCCAGTCGCCCATAGCCTCAGACCCCGAAATAGGCGGCGGCGATCGCCTGCGCGCGTCAGCGCGCCCGCGCCGCCCTGCAACGCCATGCGGCCTTCCAACATGCAATAGACGCGGTCGGCGATCTTCAGGGCCTGCGTCGATGTCCTGCTCGACGATGATCGCCGAGACGCCGCTCGCGACGATCTCGCGCAGCGCGCGTAAATGTCGCGCACGACGATGGGGGCCAGGCCGAGGCTCAGTTCGTCGCAGAGCAGCAGCTGCGGGTTGGACATCAGCGCGCGGCCGATCGCGACCATCTGCTGCTGGCCGCCTGATAGCGCCGAGATCGCGGAGCAGGCGGCGCTGCAGAAGATCGGGAAGAGCTCATAGATCGCGCCGAGTGTCCAGCGGCCCGCCCGCCGGACTTGCGCGCCTATTATGAGGTTCTCCTCGACGCGTGAGCGAGGCAAACAGAGCGCCGCCCTTCCGGCACCAGCGCAAGCCCGCGCGCGACGATCTCATAAGGCGGGCGCGCCGCCGATCGCGGTCGCCCTCGAAGAATACGCGTCGGGCGCGAGCCGCAACCAGACCCGACGATGACTATTCGAGCAACGTGCTCTTGCCCGCGCCGTTGGCGCCGATGATGGCGACGATCTGCCCTGAGGAGATGGCGACGTCGACGCCGTACAGCGCCTGCACGTCGCCATACCAGGCTTCGAGATCGCGCGATCTCGAGCAGCGGCGCTTCAGGCATCGGCTTCGATGCCCATGTAGATCTCGGCGACTTTCGGTTGTTTCAACACCTCGTGCGGATCGCCGTCGGCGATGAAGCTGCCCTGATAGAGCACGAGCGCGCGCGGTCACCACGGAAAGCAGCGCATGCAGCACGTGTTCGATCCAGAGGATCGTTACACCGGTGGCGTTGACGCGCCTGACGAGCGCGACGAGGTCCTCGACATTCGTGTTGGTTGAGGCCGCCGGCGATCTCGTCGAGCAGCAGCAGTTTCGGGTCGCTGGCGAGCGCGCGCGCAAGCTCCAGACGCTTGCGATCCAGCAGCGTCAGCCGACCGGCCGGTGTGTTGGCGCGCGCTTCGGAGCCGCAGTCGGTGAGAATCTCCAGACCGCGGCGTTGCGCGTCACGCTGCGTGCGCTTGCCGCCGAAGCAGGCGGCGACGACGAGGTTCTCGAACACCGTCATCTCGCCGAAGGGCTGCGGGACCTGGAAGGCGCGGCGAAAGCCCGAGCCTGCAGCGCGCTTCCGGCGGCAGCGCGGCCGAGCGGTCGGCCGTCGAACACGATATCGCCGGCGTCGGGAGCGACCGTTCCCGTGATCAGTCCGAGCAGCGTCGTCTTGCCGGCGCCATTCGGTCCAAGCACGCCGACGCGCGGAGCCGGGCTCGATGTCGAGATCGAGATCGCGCGCGATGACGATGGCGCCGAAGGCTTTGAGACTTTGCGAAAGCGTGAAGAGGGGCCATCGCCATCCCATGACATCAGCGGCGAGGCGTGACAGTCGCGGATAGCGCGACGGCCGCAGCGCGAAAGAACGCTCCCAGCGCCCAATCAATAGGCGATCGGCTCGAATTCTTCACCGTGTGGATGCCGGGATAAGCCGTGTTGTCGGCGATCATAATGTCGTATTTGAATTCCTTGCCCTTCACCCACTGGCCGCCGACCAGCGGCGTCGTCGAGACGTTTTTCACCGGACCGTTCTTCCACGAGACTGGGCCGACGATCGATTGATAGTCGGTCGCCGGGATCGATTCCAGGATCGACTTCGGGTCTTCGACATCCTTGGTGCGCTTCAACACATCGATCGCGACTTCGAGCAGGGCATGCTTGAAACCGATCGGCTGCAACCACTGCTTGCCCGTAGCCTTGGTGAAGGCCGCGCACAGCTCCGCCGCCGACTGGCCAGTGAGGCCCGACTTGAACGGATGGTTCGGCGACCACCATTCCTCGGAGGAGAGCCCGGCGCCGCGATCGCCGAGCGCCTCGATCGAGGCCGGGAACAGCAGCGCCTTGGCGACCGTCACCGCCTTCGGCTTGAACCCCTGCTGGCCACACTGCGACCAGAAGGTCGCGAAATCCGGCGGTAGGAACACACCGCTGACGATGTCGCAATTGGCCGCCTTCAGCTTGGCGATCTGCGCGGAGAAATCGTTCGAGAGCGGCGTGAACAGGCCGAGGTCGACGACCTTGTAGCCCGCCTTCTCGAAGCCCGGCTTCAGCCCATGATCCTTGTCAGCCAGCGCAACGCCGTCGGAGTCGTTGGACCACAACGTTCCAACCGTCTTGTTGGTGTCGATCTTGTTCCAGAGCCCGGTAAAAGTCTGCACGACTTGCGAGAGGCCCCAGAAGAAATGATAGGTCCACTCAAAGCCCGTCTTCGGGTCGCCGCCGCGGCCGAAGAACGCCGCCTCCCAGGGCGTGTCCGTCGTCACGCAGGGCACGGCGTTGGCTTCGCACTGGTCGCTGACAGGATTGACGGTGTCGCCTGTGGAAGAGGCGAGCATCAGGTCGACCTTGTCCTTGGTGATCAGCTCCTGCGCGACCTCCGCGGAGCGGCTCGGGTTTGATTGATTATCCTTGACGATGATCTCGACCGGGTAGGTCTTGCCACCAATAGTCGAGACCGTTGGCGAGCAGCTTCCTTACCCCCGACAATACAAACTCGTCGGCCGAGCCGAAGGCGGCGATGGGACCCGTCTCGGGGCTGACAAAGCCGAGCTTGATCGTCTTCGTCGCCGCGTATCCGCTCCTTATATAGGCGGGCGCGGCGATCAGGCCGGCGCCGACGCCGAGCCCCTGCACGACGCGACGGCGGCTCACCCTATTGTTGATCGTCATCCCATCCCTCCCTAGGCGTTTTCCCTCAGCGCCGCCGTTACCGACGATCGCGCGCTATCAGATAATCGGCGTATTCGGCGCCTTGCCGAGCAGCACGCGCCCGTAAATCTCGGCGCTCGCCTCCAACTGCATCAGGCCGTGCAGGTTGGTGGCGTGCAGGTCGCGGAAGTCGCGCTGCAACGAACCCTTGAGCGACAGTGCAGAGGCGCCCGCGAAGGCAAACAGTTTGTCGACCGCCTCCATCAGGGTGCGCACGACGTAGCAGCAATCCATACGGATACGCGCGCGCATCTCCATCGGCATCGCCGCGCCGCGGCGGGCGTAGTCGTCGATATCGTCGGCGGCCTTGTAGGCAACGAGTTCAGACGCGCCAAGCATCGCCGCGGCTTGGCCGAGCGCGATCTGCGCAGGGATCCATTCGTCGATGACATGGGCGGTGTACTGCACCTTCTTGCCGACGACGGCGCGCTTGAATTCAGCGAGCGCGTCCCGCGCCAGGCCCAGCGATCCGCCAACTAGGCAAAGCGCCAGCACAGGCACGGCCTGTGCGCGGCTCAACCAATCGTCGTCGCCCGCCTTCGCGCCCGGCGTCTTGCCGTCGATCAGACCGGGTAGCGACAAGAAACGATGCGCGGGAACTTTAAGGTCCTTGGCGACGATCGAGTTGCTTCCTGTTCCGGCCAGGCCCGCCATGAACCAATCATCCTTGATCTCGACGGCGGAGGTCGGAACCAGGAAATCGCCCTCGTCAAGCTTCTCGCCCTTCTCGTCGAACATCTCCCCGCCGAGCAGCAGCCACTGCGAATGCTGGCAGCCCGAGCCGAACGGCCAGAAGCCGCTGAGCACAAAAGAACCATCTGTCTGCCGCACCGCCCTGCCGCGCGGCGCGATCACCGCCGAGACGATGACGTCAGGGCCGTTCGCATAGACGTCCTGCTGCGCTTGATCCGAGAAATGTCCCATCAACCAGGTGTGCGCATGCCAGACGCCAACCACCCACGATGTCGAACTGCAACCCTCGGCAAGCGCGGATATGACATCGAGGTGCGCGCGCATCGAATGCGCCTCGCCGCCACAACGGCGCGGGAGGATGGTGCGCAACAGGCCAGCTTGGCGGACGAGTTCGACGCTTTCCTTGGGCGCACGGCGCAATTGCTCGGCCTCCGCCGCGCGCTTGCGCAATTCCGGGATCAGCGCGCGCGCACGCTCGCCCGGCGCCGGGGCGTCCTTCTTCAGCGCGACGACGGAAGCTTGCATGGTAGTCCCTCCCTCTTTCCGATGCCGGCTTTTCGCCGGCGCTAAATCTATCTGACTCTCGCCACATATTTCCTGGGTTTGGCGCCGTTGGCAAGGCGCGGCGAGGCGAGCAGGATGTCCATCGTGCGGCGCAAATGCGCCTCGATACGCTTGCAGGCGGCCTCCGCGTCGCGCGCCAGACAGGCGTCGAGCAGGCCCTTGTGCTCGGCGTCGATATCACGGCTCGTCCCAGTCATCTTCGACAGGTTTCGATAACGCTCGCTCTGCGCATAAAGCATCTCGCGGATGGTCAGCGTCCAGCGGCTGTCGCAGGCTGACGCGAGTGCAGCGTGGAAGGCGTTGTGCGCCGCCGCCCAGCCGGGATTGAGGTTTTTGCCCGCGCCGGGCGTGCTTATGGGTATGCGGTGCAGGCGATGGAAGGCAGCGAGGATCGAGGCCTCCCATTCGACGTCGCCATTGGTGATCGCGGACTTCAGGCAAAGTTGCTCGATGGCGATCCGGGTCTTGGTGAGATCAACCAGTTCGTCGGCGGAAATTGCGGCGACGGTGAAACCTTTCTGCGCGGTCGCCACCGCCATGCGCTCGGCGGCGAGCCGCGACAGCGCCTCGCGCACGGCGCCGGGACTGAACTCGAACTCCGCGGCGGCGTCGTTGATCTTGATCTTCGCGCCGGGCTCGAGGCGACAGGACACAATCGCGTCGCGCAGCGCCTCATAGGCGGCGCCGCTCTGCGTCCTGGCGCCCTCCCGTATCGTTGAACCTTCCATAAGATCGACTTTGCCGAGAAAAATAGCGTTGTGCAACGAATATATTTTTTTGATTTGACTTTCGGATCGGGCCGGCGATAGCCTTGTGGCTCAAGGGAACAAATAAGAGGAAGCGTCGTCGTGAGGTTTATCCGCTTCGAGGACGCGCGCGGCGTCGGGTTGGCCGTCGAGGCGAACGGTAGCGCGCATGGTCTGCACGAAAGCGACGCCGGATTTCCCGGCACGCTGGCGACGCTCGTTGGCAAAGGCCGCAAGTCGCTGATTGAGGCCGGGGAGAAACTCGCGACCGGCCCCGTCGTCGATATGAAGACCGTAAAATTCCTGCCGCCGTTTCCGGACCCACGCAAGATTATCTGTGTCGGGCTCAACTATCGCGACCACAGTGCCGAATCAGGATTCAAGCAGCCGGACTATCCGACGCTGTTCACCCGCTTCACGACGTCGCTTGTCGGCCACGGCGCGGCGGTCGTCAGGCCGAAAGTGTCGGACAAATTCGACTACGAGGGCGAGTTGGTTGCGGTGATCGGTCAGGGCGGCCGGCATATCTCGCACGAGCGCGCGCTCGACCATGTCGCCGGCTATTCGATCTTCAACGACGTCTCCGTGCGCGACTATCAGTTCAAGTCGCCGCAATGGACCGTCGGCAAGAATTTTGACGGCACCGGCCCGTTCGGTCCTTCTTTCGTCACCGCCGACGAACTGCCGGCGGGCGGCAAGGGGCTTCGCATCCAGACGCGGCTCAACGGGGCCGTGATGCAGGACGCCAACACCGACGACATGGTGTTTGATGTCGCGACCCTCATCGCCACGATCAGCGAGGCGATCACGCTGGAGAGCGGCGATGTGATCGTGACCGGTACGCCGTCCGGCGTCGGCCAATCACGCAAGCCGCCGGTGTTCATGAAAGCGGGCGACCGCGTCGAAGTCGAGATCGAGAAGATCGGCGTGCTCTCGAACGTAGTCGTCGACGAATAACGGGGGGAGTCCAATGACGGCGATTCAAGGCTACGTCAAAGCCAACCGGCGCCCGGGCGAACTCGGCGTCCACTCGGTTGACCATTTTCATTTCAACGTGCCGGACCTCGCCGTGGCGCGGAATTTCTACACCGAGTTCGGGCTCGACATGCAAGACGCGGGCGACAGGCTCGCCATGCGCACCTTCGGCTCGCCTCAGGTCTGGGGCACGATCGGCGAGGGCGCGCGCAAGCAGTTCGGTTATGTGAGTTTCGGCGCATTCGAGGACGATATCGATCGTTTTGCGCGGCGGCTGCAGGACCTGGGTGTACGCCGCATCGATCCGCCGCCGGGCATCGATTCCAACGGGCTTTGGTTTCACGATCATGACGGCCGGCCGGTGGAGATCAAGGCGGCGGCCAAGAGTTCGCCGGACGAGAAGTCGTCTTTCAATCAACCGAGCCCTGGGCCGGCCGTCCGCGGCGCGCCGTTCCGCTCGACAATCAAACGCACTTTCCCGCGCCGGCTCGCGCATGTGCTGTTGTTCACGCCCGATGTGCAGAAGGCGATCGATTTCTACACGCGGGTGCTAGGCCTCAGATTGTCGGATCGCTCCGGCGGCAATATCGCGTTCATGCACGGGATTCACGGCAGCGATCATCACATGATCGCGGTCGCCCGTTCCAACGCGCCGGGTCATCATCATTTCAGTTGGGACGTCGGCAGCGTCGATGAGATCGGCGGCGGCGCGATGCATATGCTCGGCAAAGGCTTCAGCAAGGGTTGGGGGCTCGGGCGGCACGTGCTCGGCTCGAACTTCTTCCACTATGTGCAGGACCCCTGGGGCAGCTTCTGCGAATATTCCGCCGACATCGACTATGTGCCTGTCGATTACAACTGGCCGGCCGACGATCACCCGCCGGAGGATTCGTTCTATGCCTGGGGGCCGGAGGTGCCGGGGGATTTCGTGCACAACTACGAGGCTTGAAGGGTTGTTTGCAATCTCTGCGAATGGCGGATTCGTTCGGGCTGATTGAACCCTTCGCAGTTTCGATCCGTCATTGCGAGCGAAGCGAAGCAATTCAGCGTCGTGAGATCGCCGGGCGGCGGGATAGGGCGCGTGGCGCCGCATGGATTGCTTCGTCGCTTCGCTCCTCGCAATGACGAATAGCGGCTGTTCTAAAAATGCAGCGCCTCGCCGTCCCCGACGTCGAGCGCAGAAAATATCTTCCTCAATTGTCGAAACTTCCGCGCCCCATAGAGCAGCGAATCCTGCCCCAATTGCGCAGCGACGCCGACCACGTCGCCGATCAGAATCGTGTGCGTGAACTGGTCGATCGTCTGCGCGATCATGCAATCAAACGTCGCCGCCGCGCCGACAAGTACAGGCGCGCCGGTCTTCAACGTCGTCCAGGCGCCGACCGCGAAGCGGCTGGCCCTGTCGCCGGAGAGACCTGCGAAGGCTTTGGCGACGGGGTCCTGATCCTCGGCGAGCACGTTGACGCAGAAGCGCCCCGCCGCAACGATCTTGTCATGCGTAAAACTCGATTTGTTGACGCAGACGAGCAACCGCGGCGGCGTCGCCGAGACCGAGGAGACTGCGGTCGCGGTCAGGCCGAACCTCTCTCCGTCGAGCACCGTGGCGATGACGCAGACGGAAGCGACATGCTGCGCCATCGCGCCGGCGTATTCGCCGGGGTCGACATGCGGCGGAGCATTGGGCGGGTCCAAGACTTGAAAGCTCCGCTTCAGATGACGGTCGTGCCGGGATCGAGCCCAAGTTCGACGCGGCCGAGGATCTCGGCCCCGGACTCATACAGCAATAGGCCGTGCATGTTGACCGCCTGCAGATTGCGCGCGGCGCGCTGAATCGGGCTCGTCAGCTGCAGGCCGGCAGCGCCGCCGATCGTGTAGAGCCGCTCGACGGCGGCGTGGCAGAGGCGGACGGCGAGCGCGAGCTCGAAACGAATTCGGCCTCGCAGCCGCATCGTCATCTTCTGGCCGCGGCTCGCGTGATCGTCGATGTCGTCGGCGATCCGTTCGAGCACCAGTTCGGCGGCGTGCACCTCGCCGCTCGCCTCGCCGAGCGCCGCCTGCACGGGGGTCCAGTTATGCGAGACATGGTCGGTGTAGTTGACGCGCTTGCCGGGGACGACGCGCACAAACTCCTCGATGGCGCCGCGCGCCATACCCGGCGCGGCGCTGGCGATGCAGAGGCCGAGCAACGGCCCGGCTTGCGCCTTGTAGAGCGCCGGCGCGGCGGGATCGGCGTAGGGCGGCGTATGGCTCTCCAGCAACGCCGACAGCGACAGACAGCGATGCGCCGGTACGGTCACGCCTTCGCAGCGCACGGAGTTGCTGCCGGTGCCCTGCAAGCCGGCGACGCGCCAATCATCGAGCCGCTCGACTTCGTCAGTGGGAACCAGCAGGTCAGCTTCGTCGAGTTTGGCGCCCGCCTCGTCGAAAATCTCGGCGCCGAGCAACAGCCAGCGCGCCGCCGCATTGCCCGAGCAGAACGGCCAGAAGCCGGTCAAAACATAGCTGCCGTCGCGCCGTCGCACAGCTTTGCCGCGCGGCCCGATGACCGCGGCGATCGGCTCGTCGGGGCTTTCGCCGTAGACGTCGAGCTGCGCCTGCCGGCCCATGTGACCCATCATCCAACTGTGGGCGTGATAGACCCCGAGCACCCAGGCGGCGGCGTTGCACCCCTTCGCGATGGTGGAGACCGCGTCGAGATGCGCACGCATCGTCCCCTGCCGCCCGCCGCAGGAGGCCGGCTGCAACAGGGTGAGCAGGCCGCTGCCGCGCAGCAGGCGCATGGTTTCGTCCGGCAGCCGGCGCTGGGCCTCCGCTTCAGAGGCGAGCTCACGCAGCGGTCCGACCAACTGTTCGGCCGCGCTATGGACGTTGAGATCGTCGCTGAATGCAGAGTCCACGGCTCATACCCCGCGTTGGCCGAAAGCCGCGGCGCACAATAATACGCCAACCTCGTATGCTGCGTTCCCGGCGGTTTGTCACGGCAAAAGCGAGCGCGGCCGGGGAGGGGGCTCCGCGAGACCAAGGATGGTCACCCCCGCGGATCGCGGGGACGACTTCCGGTTTGATTTAAAAACAGCTTATACGGCGAGCCGCTTGCGGACTTCGGTCTCGACCATGTCCTTGCGCTCGCCGGCCAGCACCACCGCGCCGCGATCCATCACGACATAGTCGTCGGCGAGATCGCGCGCCCACTCGAAATATTGCTCGACGAGCAGAATGGCGAGATTGCCTTTCTGCCGCAGATATTCGATCGCGCGGCCAATGTCGCGGATGATCGAGGGCTGAATGCCTTCGGTCGGCTCGTCGAGAATCAGCAGTTTCGGCTTGGTCAGCAGCGCGCGGGCGATGGCGAGCTGCTGCTGCTGGCCACCTGAGAGATCGCCGCCGCGGCGTCCCATCATCTCGCGCAACACCGGAAATAGGCTGAACACTTCGTCATCGATCACCCGTTGATCGCGCGGCAACCCGACGACGCCGGTCATCAGATTTTCCTTCACGGTCAGCAGCGGAAAGATCTCGCGGCCCTGCGGCACGTACCCGAGACCTTTGCGAGCGCGCACGAACGCCGGCAGGCCGGAAAGCTCCTGTCCCTCCCATTTGATCGCCCCGTCGCGGATCGCCTGATGGCCGACGATCGCGCGCATCAGCGACGTCTTGCCGACGCCGTTGCGGCCGAGCACGCAAGTGACGCGGCCGATCGTCGCGGAAATCGAGACAGAGCGCAGCGCCTGCGCCGCGCCGTAGAAGAGGTTGACGTTATCGACCTGCAGCATCTCTAACGTCCCAGATACACTTCGATGACGCGCTCGTCGGCGCTCACCTGATCGAGCGAGCCTTCCGCCAGCACCGCGCCTTCGTGCAGCACCGTCACCTTGACGCCGAGCTCGCGAATGAAGTGCATGTCATGCTCGATGACGACAACGGAATGATGCTGCGCGATCTCCTTCAGCATGATCGCGGTCTCAGCGGTCTCCGCATCCGTCATGCCCGCGACCGGTTCGTCGACCAGCAACAGTTTCGGGTCCTGCGCGAGCAGCATGCCGATCTCCAGCCATTGCTTCTGGCCGTGCGACAAGGAACTCGCCGACACATCGCGCAGGTCGGACATGCGGATGCGTTCGAGAATGCTCTCGATCGTGCGGTTCATCTCGGCGCTGGGGCGCGCGGAGAGGATCGCGCGCACGGTGCGCGGCGCTCTGGCGGCGAGCAGGATGTTGTCGTTGACGGTGTGGTTCTCGAACACCGTCGGCTTCTGGAATTTGCGGCCGATACCGAGATTGGCGATGGTCGCCTCGTCGAGTTTTGTGAGATTGTGCTGGCCCTCGAAATAGACGTCGCCGGTGTCGGGCCGGGTCTTGCCGGTGATGACGTCCATCATCGTGGTCTTGCCGGCGCCGTTCGGCCCGATGATGGCGCGCATCTCGCCGGGCCCGAGCACCAGCGAAAGCCCGCGTAGTGCGCGATAGCCGTCGAAGGTCACCCTGACATCGTCGAGATAGAGCAGCGACGACGTGAGCCGAGGGTTGTCGGGGGTCATGGCGCCGTCCTGGTCTGCACCGCGGTCGCGGACGTCGGTTTGCGTACCGGTCTGAGGCGGGTGAACAGGCCCATCACGCCTCTCGGCAGGAACAACGTCACCAGCACGAACAACAGGCCGAGCGCGAACAACCAATATTCCGGCAGTACGCCGGTGAAATAGGTCTTCGCGTAGTTGACGGCGATCGCGCCGATTGCCGCGCCAACCAGCGTGCCGCGTCCGCCGACCGCGACCCAGATCGCCGCTTCAATCGAATTGCCGGGCGCGAACTCGCCGGGGTTGATGATGCCGACCTGCGGCACATAGAGCGCGCCGCCGATCCCCGCCATGATCGCGGAGACGACGAAGGCGAACAGTTTTATGTTTTCGACGCGATAGCCGATGAAGCGCATCCGGCTTTCCGCGTCGCGCACCGCGATCAGCGCCTTGCCGTATTTGGAGCCGACGATCGCGCGCGAGACCAGATAGGCGAGGATCAGCGCGATCGCGGTGACGGAGAACAGCCCCGCCTTCACGGCCGAGGATTGCAGGGAGAAGCCGAGCAGATCCTTGAAGTCGGTGAGGCCGTTGTTGCCGCCGAAGCCGAAATCGTTGCGGAAGAATTCTTTGTAGAGCGCAAACGTCATCGCCTGGGTGATGATCGACAGATAGACGCCGGTGACGCGCGAGCGGAACGCGAACCATCCGAACAGGAACGCCAGCGCGCCGGGAACCAGCACGATCATCACCGCCGCATAGATGAAAAAGTTGAACCCCCACCATGCGACCGGCAGTTCATGCCAGTTCAGGAACACCATGAAGTCGGGCAGGATCGGGTTGGCGTAGACGCCGCGGGTGCCGATCTGGCGCATCAGATACATGCCCATCGCGTAGCCGCCGAGCGCGAAGAAGGCGCCATGGCCGAGCGAGAGAATGCCGCAATAGCCCCAGACCAGATCGAGCGCGACCGCCAGGATCGCGTAGGAGAGATATTTGCCGAACAACTGCACGAGATAGCTCGGCAGATGAAACGTCGAAGAGTTCCGGCGTCCCCACTGCGGCAAAAGGCACCAGAACGGCGGCGAGCGCGATAATGACGACGAAGATGATGCCGGCGCGATCGAGATGACTGCTCATGACTCCACCGCCCGGCCCTTTTGCGCAAACAGCCCGCGCGGCCGTTTCTGAATGAACAGAATGATGAACACCAGCAAGACGATCTGCCCCTGCACGGCGCCGATGGTCGGCTCCAGTATTTTGTTGGCGAGCCCCAGCACAAAGGCGCCGAGCGCCGCGCCCCAGAGATTGCCGACGCCGCCGAACACGACCACCATGAAGCTATCGATGATGTAGCCCTGTCCAAGGTTGGGCGAGACGTTGTCGATCTGCGACAGCGCGACGCCTGCGATGCCAGCCACGCCCGAGCCGAGCGCGAACGCCATCATGTCGACCCGCACCGTCGAGATGCCCATCGCCGCGGCCATGCGACGGTTCTGCGTGACCGCTCGCATCTGCAAGCCGAACGAGGTCGCGCGCAGCACGAACAACAGAAGCGCGAACACCAGCGCGGCAAGGATGATGATCCAGAGCCGGTTGTTGGTGATTTCGAGCCCGCCGACGTGATAGGCGCCGGAGAGGAACGGCGGCGAGTAGACCTGTCGGTTGCTCGCGCCGAATATGCTGCGAACCGCTTGCTGCAGAATGAGCGAGACGCCCCAGGTGGCGAGCAGCGTTTCCAGCGGGCGACTGTAGAGCCAGCGGATGACGGAGCGTTCGATCACCATCCCGGCGCCGGCTGAAACCAGAAAGGCGAGCGGCAGCGCGAGCAGGACCGACCAATTCCCCATCGATTCGGGAAGGATCATTTGCATGATGTAGGTCGCGTAGGCGCCGAGCATCACCATCTCGCCGTGCGCCATGTTGATGACGCCCATCACGCCGAAGGTGATGCCAAGGCCGATGGCCGCGAGCAACAGCACCGAGGCGGCGGAAATGCCGTACCAACCGTTCTGCGCCAGGCCCCACAGAAACAACGAACGATCGATGTCCGAGATCGCTGCGTCCGCCGCCTTATGTACAGCAGGGTCGTCGTGTTTGGCCTCGATGTTCTTGACGAGGTTCTCGGCCGACTTGTCGCCGCGCCCAGCGAGCGCGCTCAGAGCGCGCAGCACGTCCGCGTTGCCGGCGTCGGGCATCGCGGAGATGATGGCCGCGCGCGCTTGCTCGAGCGTGGTCTTGGCGCCCGCGTCGGTCTCCTTTGAGAGTTGCGCGTCGACGGCGCCGAGCATCTTTGGATTGGGATTGTTGTAGGTTTCCTGCGCGGCTTGGATGCGGCGCTGCGGATCGGGAGCGCCGAGGCTCAGCGCGCCCATCGCCGCTTCGATGGATCGGCGCACGCCGTTGTTGACGCGCACTTTCCGCAAGCCGTCGATGCTGTCGACCTTGGCGCCGGTCTTGGCGTCGAAGGCGTCGCCCGCGGCGGTCTGATAAACGATGCGCTTGTTGGCGTCGTCGGCGTAAAGCCGCCCGGCGCCGAGCGCCTCCAGGATTTCCGCGCCATGCGGCGGAGCCGCTGTCGCGACGGCCGCGACTCCCGCCTCGGTCTTGGGGAAACTGTCGGCCAAGAAATTCGCGAAGGCGTCGTCGACGGCGTCAGCGTGCGCCGCGCATGCAAACAGGGCGAAGAACAGGCCCGTGATCAGATGTATCCACGTACGGCGCCAAGTTCCGGAGGCCAGCACGCCCATAAACGGGAAATGTTTGTTCACGTTGTCCCACCTGCGGCGCATGAATTTCTCGGCGCCGCGGGCCCCCGCTAACGCAACTTGTGTGGTGCGGCTCGCTGACATCCGTCATTGCGAGCAAAGCGAAGCAATCCAGCTGCGCCGAGATCGAAAGTTTGCCGGAAAGGCCGGCGCTCTACGCCCTCTGGATTGCTTCGCTTCGCTCGCAATGACGGCTAGCGGTCGGGCGCGCCCGACCGCCTTGTTATTCAACTGTCAACCAATCAGCCGCCGCACTTCTTGGTGACCTTGTTGTAGTTGCCGCACTTCAGGTCGACCCAATCGGCGACGAGATCCTTCGAGCCTTCCAGATAAGGCGACCACGCGGCGCCCGGGACGAGATCCTTGGTCTGCCACACCACGTCGAACTGGCCATCGGGGCGGATTTCGCCGATGAACACCGGCTTGGTGATGTGATGGTTCGGCAGCATCTTCGCCGTTCCGCCGGTCAGGTTCTTCTGCTCGGTGCCGGGCAGCGCGGCGATCACCTTGTCCGGATCGACCGTGCCGGCCTTCTCGACGGCTTTCACCCACATGTTGAAGCCGATGTAGTGCGCCTCCATCGGGTCGTTGGTGGTGCGGTTCGGCCTTCTTGGTGAAGGCGTGCCACTCGTCGATGAACGCCTTGTTCTCCGGCGTGCTGATCGATTCAAAGTAGTTCCACGCGGCCAGATGCCCGAGCAGCGGCTTGGTGTCGAGACCGGCGAGTTCTTCTTCGCCGACCGAGAAGGCGACGACGGGAATGTCGGTCGCCTTGATGCCCTGGTTGCCGAGCTCCTTATAGAACGGCACGTTGGCGTCGCCGTTGATGGTCGAGACCACCGCGGTCTTCTTGCCCGCCGAGCCGAACGCCTTGATCTTCGTCACTTCCGTCTGCCAATCGGAGAAGCCGAACGGCGTGTAGTTGATCATGATGTCCTCAGGCGCGACGCCCTTGTACTTCAGATAGGCTTCGAGGATCTTGTTGGTGGTGCGCGGATAGACGTAGTCGGTGCCTTCGAGCACCCAGCGCTTCACAGAGCCGCCGTCCTCGCTCATCAGATAATCGACGGCCGGGATCGCCTGCTGGTTCGGCGCAGCGCCGGTGTAGAACACGTTGCGCTCGGACTCTTCACCCTCGTACTGCACGGGGTAGAACAGGATCGAGTTGAGCTCCTTGAACACGGGGAGCACGGACTTGCGCGACACCGAGGTCCAGCAGCCGAACACCACGGACACCTTGTCCTGCGCGATCAGCTCCTTGGCCTTTTCCGCGAACAGCGGCCAGTTGGAGGCGGGGTCGACGACGACCGCTTCGAGTTTCTTGCCGAGCACGCCGCCCTTCTTGTTCTGCTCGTCGATCAGCATCAGCATGACGTCTTTCAGCGTTGTCTCGCTGATCGCCATCGTGCCGGACAATGAATGTAGAATTCCAACCTTAATCGTGTCCTCCGCTCGCGCGGTGAGCGAAGTCAGCGCGGTCGCGCCAACAGCGAGCGCGGCAATAGCGCCCGTTACGAAACGCCTGGTCAAAGACATATTTCACCCCGTGGTAGCCGAACGCGCGCGAGTTCGCGCAGTCGCTCGTGCGATGCGGGGTCGCAAAGCGCGTGCCAAAATTTCCGCGGGGAACGAAGCCGCGACTTGCGCGTATTCCGCGACGCTGCTGATGAAATCCTAGGCGCCGACGCTCACTTTGGCGCGCGTTTGCCCAGTATGCGTTGGAGCGTGCGCCGGTGCATGCTCAATTGGCGAGCGGTCTCCGAGACGTTGCGGTCGCAGGTTTCAAAGACGCGCTGGATATGCTCCCAGCGGGCGCGGTCGGCCGACATGGGGTGATCCGAGACTTTGCGGTCGCTCGTCGTCGTCAGCGGTGAGCGCGGCCAGAACCTCGTCGGCGTTGACCGGCTTGGCGAGATAATCATAGGCGCCGAGCTTGACCGCGGTCACAGCGGTGGTGATTGCGCCATAGCCGGTCAGGATGATCGCGCGCGCGTCCGGGCGTTTGTCCTTCAGGGCGCGCATGAGATCGAGGCCGCTGCCGTCGGCCAGTTTGAGATCGAATACCGCGTAGGCAGGCGCCGCATCGGCGAGCGCCGCCGCGCCGTCGGCGACCGAGTTCGCCGTCCTCGGCGAAAAACCGCGCGTAGCCAGAGCCCGCGCTAGCCGTTCGCAGAACGGCTCGTCGTCATCGACAATGAGCAGGGATCGGTCGTCGAATTGCGGATTGGTCATGAAGACCCCTAGATCGGTTCGAGGACGCCGGCGCGCGCTTCGGCGGCGAACTGCCGCCGCGGCCAGGAGACCGCCGCGACCGCGCCGTGATGCGGCGCCAAGCGATTGGCGATCCGCAGCTCAGCCCCTGTACGCTCCAGCAGCGCCTTTGAGATGAACAAGCCGAGCCCCAAACCGCCCGCGACCTCCGAATCCGCCGGACGGGCCGCGGCGCGATCGGAAATATAAGGCTCTCCGAGCCGGGACAGCACGGCGGGGGGAAACCCGGGTCCGTCGTCGACGACAGCGATCTCCACGCTCTCCTCGGTCCATCTCGCCTCGATCCGCACCTCGGCGCGGGCGAAGGACATGGCGTTCTCCACGAGATTGCGTAGCCCATATAAGCAGCGCCGGGTTGCGTGCGCAGGTCGGTCGCGGCTCGGCGCCTTCGGCCGACACGGCGATGTCGATGTCCTGCAAGCGGTGCGGCCCGGCAAGCTCTTCGAGCAAGCGCGTCGATCTCCACGCTATCGAACGGCTCGACCGCCAGGCGGTTGGCGTTCGAGAGCTGCCCGAGGATGCCGCGGCATCGCTTCAGCTCCTGCCGAGCGAGGGCGAGGTCCTCGCCGCAGAGCGCGGTCACATCCGCCTGGTTGGCGAGTTCGTGGATGACCACCGTCAGCGTCGCGAGCGGCGTGCCGAGTTCGTGCGCCGCCGCTGCCGCCAGGCCGTCGAGCTGCGAGAGGTGCTGGGCGCGGGCAAGCATCAGCTCGGTCGCGGCGAGGGCTTCGGCGAGCTGTCGCGCCTCGCGGGCGACCTGGCTGCCATAGACCGATACGAACACCGCGCTGATCGCGATAGCGAGCAGAAAGCCGATCGTTTCGACGGGGGGTGGATCGACATAGAGCAGGCCCTGCTGCTTCAGCGGCACCCGCCAGAGCGCCAGCACGCAAGCGCAAAAAATGGCGAACGCCAGCAGCTTGGCCGTCTCGGGCCAGCTCTGCGACACCGCGGAAATCATCGTCGGCGCCAGCAGGAGCATCGCAAACGGATTGGCCAAGCCGCCGGTGAGATACAGCATGATGCCGAGCTGGCCGATGTCGAAGGCCAGGATGTAGGTCGTGGTGGCTTCGTCGAGACGCCGGCCTTGGGGCACCCAAAGACGGAGCGCGGCGTTGAAGGCGACCAGCGACCCGACGCAGATCGCGCTCGCGGTGTAGGGAAATTCGAGCCGCAACAGGAAGCTGGCCACCAGCAGCGCCGCGATCTGGCCGGCCGCGGCGATCCATCGCAGTCTGACGAGCGTCCCGACGCGCACGCGCCGAGCTTCATGGCCGAAGTCGGGCCTATCCATGATCAGCCGCCCTTGCCGTCGGGCCCCCACGGGTTGAACGCATGTCCCTTTATGTTGGCGAGCGAAAGGTCAAGGCTACAGGGTCCCCACCTAGAAGCAGAGTGAAGAAACAACCGGTCTTCCGGACAGAGCAGATTTCGGTGCCCCTTGTGAGGGAGGGACCTAACTTAGGCCTCGGCGAAGGCTTTGGTGTGATCGACGGGCTGCGGTCCTCTCCCCCCTTGTGGGGGAGGTTTGGGAGGGGGGTGGTGCGGCTTGGGCGTCCTTCTCAGGAAATGGCGGCTCTCCGGGGCTACCCCCCGCCCCGGCCCTCCCCCACAAGGGGGGAGGGAGTTCGCGGCGCCGGCGGTTCTCCAATCGCCAGCGCGACGATTTGTGCTTCGTTAACTGCGCCTTTTGAGCGCGCGTCGCCAAGGTTCGAAAGGAGGCGCCTCTTACAGCCGGCGTTCCGTCATCATATTCTTGATATGCGCGATCGCCTTGGCCGGGTTCAGGTTCTTCGGACAGGTCTTCGCGCAATTCATGATCGTGTGACAGCGGTACAGCCGAAACGGATCCTCGAGGTTGTCGAGCCGTTCGCCCTGCGCCTCATCACGCGAATCAATCAGCCAGCGATAGGCCTGCAACAGCGCCGCCGGACCCAGATAGCGATCCCCGTTCCACCAATAGCTCGGGCACGACGTCGAGCAGGAGGCGCAGAGGATGCACTCGTAGAGTCCGTCGAGCTGCGAGCGATCCTCCGGCGTCTGCCGCCATTCCTTCTCAGGCGCCGGGGTCGTGGTTTTCAGCCACGGCTCGATCGAGGCGTGCTGGGCATAGAAATGCGTCAGGTCCGGCACAAGGTCTTTGACGACCTCCATGTGCGGCAGCGGATAGATTTTGATCGCCCCGTGGATCTCGTCCATGCCGCGCGTGCAGGCGAGCGTGTTCAAGCCGTCGATATTCATCGCACACGAGCCGCAGACGCCCTCGCGGCAGGAGCGGCGGAAGGTCAGCGTCGGGTCAATTTTGGACTTTATCCAGATCAGCGCGTCGAGCACCATCGGGCCGCAGTCCTCGCGGTCCACCTGGTAGACATCGATGTGCGGATTGCCGCCTTCGTCGGGGTTCCAACGGTAGATGCGGAATTCGGTCGTGCGTTTGGCGCCTTGCGACGCCGGCCACGTCTTGCCGGGCTTCGGGCGCGAATTTTCGGGCAAGGTGAGTTGGACCATAGGGACGTCTCTTCGGCCGCGTGAACCCCGGCGCGCCCATCTGGCCGTGCGAACGGCAAAGGTCAACCATTACCAGATCGGCCTATGGTCGCAGGGGCGCCGCACGAAATTTCCAAACAGGGTTGATTTTGTGTGAATCAGCGCTAAAAAGTGTTCCAAAGGGGACGCAATTTGATGCGTTGGGGCATTTTCGCGGCGTGCGCCGCCTTCATCTGCGGGGCTGCTTCGGCGGTCGCGGATGAGGCGTCGGCAACGGCTGCGGTTGCCGCGCATACGCAATTCAGCGCGGTAGGCATCTCCTCCTACTACGGGGCGGAGTTCAACGGACGTCGCACCGCCGATGGCGAGATTTTCGACATGCACGGCCTCACCGCCGCGCACAAGACGCTGCCGATTCCCTGCTACGCCCGCGTGACCAACCTCGACAACGGACGTTCGGTCGTCGTGCGCGTCAACGATCGTGGCCCCTATATCGCCGGGCGAATGCTCGATGTCTCCGAGCGCGTGGCGAAGCTGCTGGTGTTCAATGGGGGCATGTCGCGGGTGCGGCTGGACTACCTTGGCAAGGCGGGTCCCGCGGGCGCCGGCGACCAGCGCGCCTTGATGGCGAGCCTGCGACCGAGCGCCGAGAGTGCGCTTGTTGCGAGCGCCAAAGCGGCGCGGCCTGTCGACAGCGGAGTAACGGTCGCAGAGCGCAGCGCACCGGCGCTCGCCTACGCCAACGCGCCGCATAAGGCCCCCGCAGCGGCGGCGCTGGAAGCGGCCGTCCGGCCCGCTCCGGCCGCGCAGACCGAAGCAAGAGCCGCTGGCGATCGCCTCGCAGCTCGATGGCAGTGTGCGGCGGCTGGAGGCCGCCCTGGAGGCGGCGAACAACGCCGGCCAACATGCGGTCAAGTCGCTTTCGCCGTTTGGCGAACTTGTCGTCTCGCCGTTTAAGCGCCTCATCGAGGCATCCCGCTAGTCGCCGGAAACCAGGCGCCCTCTGGGACCGCGGACGTCCCGTCCGCTATTTGGCTGCGCGCCTCGAGAGCGCGCGGGACGCGCGTGGTCCCAGGAGCGACGGTAACACCTCTGTTCAGTTGCAATCCGCGGGATACGTCGGCACATTCCCGGCGAGCGTCACCCCTCCGGTTTTTAGACAGCAGGAAACGAGCGCATGAGCCCATCCCTTGCCGAGACCTTCGCCGCGCTCAAAACGCGCAAGCCAACTGTGCTGGCGCAACCCACCAGCGCCGCCTTCGCAGGCGACGCGCATCGCTTCGACAAATACCATGTCGTGTTCGACGACTTGCTGTTCGACTACTCCAAGCAGCGGATCGATGCGGAAACGCTCGGCTTACTGCATGCTCTGGCCGTCACCGCCGGCGTCGAGGCCAAGCGCGACGCCATGTTCCGCGGTGACCTCATCAACACCACCGAGAAGCGCGCCGTGCTGCATACGGCGCTGCGCAACCCCGACCCGACGCCCGTCGTGGTCAGCGGCCACGACTTCGCCCCGGAAATCGCCGCGACACGCGAGAGCATGCTGGCCTTCGCCAGCGACGTTCGCGAAGGCCGGCTCAAGGGCGCGAGCGGCAAGGCGATTACCGACGTCATCAACATCGGCATCGGCGGCTCCGACCTCGGACCCGCCATGGCGGCCCGGGCGCTCGCGCCGTACGGAAAGCCGGGGCTTCGCTGCCATTTCGTCTCCAACGTCGATGGCGCGGATATCCACGACACCCTGGCGGGGCTCGATGCCGCGACGACCCTATTCATCGTCTCCTCGAAGACGTTCACAACCTTGGAGACGATGACCAACGCGAAGTCGGCCCGCGAGTGGATCGTCGGGGCGTTGGGTGAACCTTCGGTTGGCGCCCACTTCGCCGCCGTCTCCACCAACCTGGAGAAGGTGCGCGAATTCGGCATCGACGGCAAAAAGATGTTCGGGTTCTGGGACTGGGTCGGCGGCCGTTATTCCGTGTGGTCGAGCATCGGGCTTCCCGTGGCGATCGCCGTCGGCCCGGAGCGGTTCAAGGAGTTTCTGCAGGGCGGCCATGACATCGACGTGCATTTCCGCACGGCGCCGGCGCAGGCGAATATTCCGTTGATCATGGGTCTGCTCTCGGTCTGGAACCGCAACATCCTCGGCTCCGCCACGCAGACGGTGATCCCCTACGATCAGCGGCTCGGCCGGTTCCCTGCTTATCTCCAGCAGTTGCAGATGGAGAGCAACGGCAAGAGCGTGCAGCTCGACGGTTCGCCGGTTGAACATGAGACGGGCGCCGTCGTCTGGGGCGAGCCCGGCACGAACGGACAGCACGCGTTCTTCCAGCTCATTCATCAGGGGACCGAAGTCTGCCCGGTGGATTTCCTCGTCGCCGCCAATCCGACCGACGCTGACAAGACGCATCACGAATATCTGGTCGCCAATTGTCTGGCGCAGGGCGAAGCGTTGATGCGCGGACGAACCCGCGAGGAAGCGAAGGCGTTTCTGCAGGCGCAGGGCGTTGCGGACGCTGAGGCCGAACGGCTAGCCCCGCACAAGCGGTTCCCTGGTAGTCGGCCGACCTCGACGTTCCTCTATCGCGAGCTGACGCCCCGCACGCTGGGCCGACTGATTGCGCTCTATGAGCACAAGGTGTTCACGGAAGGGGTGATCTGGGGGATCAATTCGTTCGATCAATGGGGCGTTGAGCTGGGCAAGGAGCTGGCGTCGAAATTGGCGCCGGTCGTCATGGATCGCGCGGCGAAGACGGACCATCTCGATTCGTCGACAGCGGGGCTGGTCGCGCATCTGCGCAAGCTCGCGAAGTAGGCGTAAGTTGATTGTTTCGCGCTTCCTCCGTCATTGCGAGCGAATCGAAGCAATCCAGCGCGGGGACCGGACGCCGCCGCTTCAGACAAGGGCACTTCTGCGGCAGTCGCGGCGGGTGAAAGGAACCGAAGCATCACGGCGCCAGCTGGATGGCTTCGCTTCGCTCGCAATGACGGCAGGCGGTCCTAGCGGCGCCCTAGTCTAGACCCAGCGCGGAGCTGTCGCCTTCTCCAACCAATCCCGCGTGGTCTCTTCCAAACCGGGCGCAAGCGCCTCGCGCACCCACGCGTGATAAGCGTTGATCCAGGCAATCTCCGCTTCGGTCAGCAAACCCCGGTCGACCGGCCTGAGATCAATCGGCGCCAGCGATATCGTTTCGAAACCGAGCATCTCCCGCTCCGCGCCGGGGATCGCCTTGCGCACGACCACGAGCAGGTTCTCGATGCGGATGCCGAACCGCTCTGGAGCATAGTAGCCCGGTTCGTTGGAGACGATCATGCCCGGCCGAAGCGCGACAGCCGCCGTCTTGGCGATGCGCTGCGGCCCTTCATGGACCGACAGATAGACGCCGACGCCGTGCCCGGTTCCATGATCGAAATCCGCCCCGATGTCCCACAGCGCGCGGCGCGCGAAGGCGTCGATCTGCGCGCCCGACGTGCCCTCGGGAAACGTGCAGGTGGCGACGGCGATGTGTCCTTTGAGCACGCGCGTATAGCGATCAATCATATCCGGCGACGGCTCGCCGACGGCGATCGTGCGCGTGATGTCGGTGGTGCCTTCCTCATACTGGGCGCCGCTGTCGATCAGGAACAGACCCGGCGCGATCGGGATGTCCGATGCTTCGCCAACGCGATAATGCGGCAGCGCAGCGTGTGGCCCCGCCGCTGAGATCGTCGGGAACGAAATATCGCGGAAGCTCGGCGCCTGCGATCGAAACGCCTCCAACTGAACCGCCGCGTCGATTTCCGTGCGCGGTTCGTTGGCGCCCTCGCGGTCGAACCATTCCAGGAACTGCACGACCGCCGCGCCATCGATCAGATGCGCCCGCCGCGAGCTCTCGATTTCGACATCGTTCTTGCACGCTTTCATTAGGGTGATCGGGTCGGCGGCCAGCGCGAACTTGCCGCCCGCTTCGCGGAAAACATCGATCAATTTGTAGGCCGCCGTCGCTTTGTCGAAAGCAATTTTGCGTTGCGCCTTGGCTTGCTCGACCAGGAAAGTTTCGATCTCTGATGGCTCGACGAACCTCAGCGATAGCTTCGATGCGTTCGCGCACCGGCGCCGACAATTTCGTCGCCGCGACGAACAGAGCCGGCCTTCCCTCCCGCGGCACAAAGGCGAAGGCCAGCGGCAGGGGGATGTGCGCGATGTCGGAGCCGCGGATGTTGAACAACCAGGCGACATTGTGCGCGTCGCTGATGAACAGGCCGTCCGCGCCAAAACCCTCGGCGCGCAGCCGCGCAAGCTTCGCCTCGGCGGTCTCGCCGCTAAGCCGCAACGGCCGCGCGGAGACGGGACCGTTCGGCGGACCCGGCCGGTCGGTCCACAAATCGTCGATCGGGTTGGTCTTGACCGCTGCGAATTCGGCGCTCAGCCCAGTGCAAAGCTCCGTGAAGCTCTGAACGAAATCGTAGGTGTGATTCCAGGGATCGAAGCCGAGCCGATCGCCTGGACGAAGGTTTTCCTTCAGCCAGTCCTGCGCCGCTTTCTCGCCGGCGGGGCGGCAGTCAAAGACGCTGCGATCGGTCTGCGCGGCCGCCTGAACCGTGTAGCGGCCGTCGACGAACAGGGCGGCTTTGTCCTTCAGGACGATCGCAAGGCCGGCCGAGCCGGAAAAGCCCGTCGCCCAGAGGAGCCGCTCTTGGTCGGGCGGCAGATATTCATTCTGGTGCCGATCGGCGCGCGGAATGACGAAACCGGAAAGCCCCTGCGCGGCGAGGCGTGCGCGCAATCCGGCGATGCGCTCGCCGACCGCGGCCGGGCCACCCAAGTCGGCGAAGGATTGATGTTTTGTCGCAAGCGTTGTCGGCATCAGTTCCTCGAATAAGCGCGTTCTGTCATACGGCGCGGCGGCTTGACCCTTAAGTCCGGCTCGATTACGCCGCAGCGCATGACGACGCTACCGGAACTCCGCGCGCTCGGCCACGCCTCGAAAATCCCGGATGCGCCCGACACGCGCACTCTGGAGCGCGTGCCCAATCCGCATCCCGACGTCGACTATGTCGCGCGCTTCGCCGCACCAGAATTCACGTCCATATGCCCCGTCACCGGCCAGCCCGATTTCGCGCATCTGGTGATCGACTATGTCCCGGATCGATGGCTCATCGAGTTGAAATCGCTGAAACTGCATCTGGCGAGCTTCCGCAATCACGGCGCGCTGCACGAGGATTGCACAGTCGGCATCGGCAAGGAGATCGCCAAGCTGATCGAGCCGCGCTGGCTCCGGATCGGCGGCTATTGGTATCCGCGCGGCGGCATTCCGATTGACGTTTTCTGGCAGACCGGCGAATTGCCGAAAGGCGTCTGGGCGCCGGACCAGGGCGTCGCGCCCTACCGCGGCCGCGGCTGAGTATTTAACGGGAGGAACACATGGGCCGCTTGACCGGCAAGACCGCGCTATTGACCGCCGCCGCCGCCGGGATCGGGCGCGCGACCGCCGAAGCCTTTGCCGCCGAAGGCGCGCGGGTGATCGCCACCGACCTCAACGAGAGCGGATTGTCCGGGCTGAAGGCCGAAGCGCGAAAACTCGACGTGCGCTCGACCGAGGCGGTCGAGGCGCTGGCGAAAGAGGTCGGCCCGATCGACGTGTTGTTCAACTGCGCCGGCTTTGTGCATCACGGGACGGCGCTGGATTGCTCGGACGCGGATTGGGATTTTTCCTTCGATCTCAACGTGAAGGCGATGCATCGGACGATCCGCGCGTTCTTGCCGGGCATGCTGGCGAAGGGCGGCGGATCGATCGTCAACGTGGCCTCCGCGGCGTCCTCGGTGCGCGGTATCCCCAACCGCTATGTCTATGGGGCCTCGAAAGCGGCGGTGATCGGGCTGACGAAGTCCGTGGCGGCCGACTACATCCGCAAGGGGGTTCGTTGCAACGCGATCTGTCCCGGTACGGTGGAGAGCCCGTCGCTGGAGGGGCGCATCTCGACGCTGGCTTCCCAATCCGGGCAGTCGGTCGAGACGGTTCGCCAGCTGTTCGTCGATCGCCAGCCGATGGGGCGGCTAGGGAAGGCTTCGGAGATCGCGGCGTTGGCGGTGTATCTGGCCTCCGAGGAAAGCGGGTTTACGACGGGGCAGATACACTTGGCGGATGGCGGGTTTGCGCTTTGAGGCGACGACGCTGGTCCTTGCCAACAGGCCACGACGTATGGCAATGTCATACGCATGACCGCTATCTCCAGTTCGACCATTCTTAGCGTCAGAGTCAGCAGCGACGAGCGCGCACTGCTTGAAGCGGCGGCGGAGCAATCCCGCACAAACCTTAGCGACTTCGTACGTCGCAAGGCGATCGAGGCCGCGGAGGCGGAAATTCTCGAACGAACCAATGTCGTGATACCGAAGGCGGACTGGGAGGCTTTCGAGGCCTGGGCGCGGCGGCCGCCAAAGACAAATGCCGGGCTGCGAGACTTGATTGATCTGACACCTACCTGGGAGCGGTAGTGTCGCTTCCGCCGCCTCGCCCCTTGGCCGAGAGCGACGATTGTGAGCGGTTCGATTGCGGTCGGGAAGCGCTCAACCACTGGTTCAAGCGTCACGCTTGGAAAAACCACGCCAGTGGCGCGTCTCGCGTCAACGTCATCGAAGATGCCGAAGCTGGGCGAATTGTTGGCTTCGTCAGCCTGAGCGCAGCGCAAATCGAGCGCGCGTTTTTGCCAAAAGCCCGCCAGCGCAATAGCCCCGATCCGATCCCCGTGACTTTGCTGGGTCAACTCGCGGTCGACAGGGACTACCAGGGCCAGCGTCATGCGGCTTCGCTTTTGAAATTTGCCTTGCTCACAGCGTGGCGCGCATCGCAGCGGGTTGGAAGCTCCGGCGTGCTGACGCATCCGCTCGACGATAGTGTCCGAGGTTTCTATGCGCGCTGGGGTTTCACCGATCTGCCGTTCGATCCCAGGCGCGCCATGCTTATCCGAATGATTGATATCGACGCGACATTGCGGTCCGAAGGCTAGCGCTTCCGCTAAAACGCCATTTGCAATCAATCACCCGCGCCCGAACTGCCGCCGAAACTCGGCGTCGCGCTTTTCGCCGTAATAGTTGTTGATCGCGAAGAACGCCCAGATCGCCGCCGGCAGCCAGCCGATCAGGGTGATCTGCAGGATCAGGCAGATGATGCCCGAGATCGGCATGCCCATGGTGAAGAAGGAAAGCCACGGCAGGAACAGAGCGATCAGGTAGCGCATGTCGACCTCCTCCTCCCAAATAAAACAGCGAATTCGTCTTTACGAGGGCGCGCCCGCGAGAAATCGTCTGACCTCCGGCAGCGCCTCAAGCCCAGCGCGCTCCTCCGCCGTCGGCAGTTGCGGGCGGTCGCGCTCGGCGTCGACCATGCAGAGAAAACCGAGGGGCGCCTCCGCCGTGGCGCGGAACTGATGCCAGGCCCAGGCGGGCACAGTGACGAGATCGAGCGGCCCAAGATCTAGCACCTTATCGCCGACCAACGCCTGCCCCTTGCCGCGCAGGATGGTGACGGCGTGCGCGTGCTGGTGGCGCTCCAGCGTCGTCCAGCCGTCGGGCGCCACCTCGAAATAGCGCAGCTCGCCGCGAAGATCGGGCGCCGAGGCCAGCACCTGCCGGGTCACGCCGCGATATGGCGCGGTCGCCTCGTCCTTGTAGGCGCGGAGATCGACGCCCTCCCAGCGGAAATCGCTGAGCGACTTGCGCAGCAAAGGTTCGGTCATAGCTCAACCCTGTATTCGTGCTCCGCCACGGCGCGCGCGAACGCGGCGGTTTCGGCGATCAGCGTTTCCGGCGGCGCCGCGAGCAGCGCGCCGCCAATCAGCAACATTGTGTCGCGTCCGTAAAAATCCAGCATCTCGCCGACCCGCGTCGTCGTCATGCCGCCCGCTGGCGTCGGCGCCGCTGATTTGAAGTCGCCCCACGGGCCGCGAAGTGCGCTCGCCAACGACAAGCACGTCTGGCGGGAATAGCCGAAGCGGCCGCCGTAATTCGGAAACACGCCGACATCGCCGCCGACGAGGCGGAATAGCCGCATCAGCGCCGGCGGGGCGATGCGCGCCGCGCCGCCCATCGTGGGATGGGCGAAGAAGAACAGGTCGCGGTTCTCCGCCGCCAACGCCTGCGCGTTCGAAAGCCCGGCGAGCATCGGCGCGATGAGCAAAGCGTCAATACCGGCCTCGCGAGCGAGCGCAACCTGCTGGCGCATTCGCACGTAGTTGCCGCTGAGGCTCGGGACATAGGCGGTGAGCCGCCCGGTTGTTTCCGCCGCCCGGCGGCACGCGCTTGCGACGGCCGCGACGCGGGCGGCGAAGGGCGAATAGGCCTGGTCCGCGAGGCCGTGATCGTCCTTGATGAAATCGCAGCCGCCGAGTGCGAAAGCCTCGGCAAGATCGCCGAGGCGCGCGGGCGGAAGGCCCTGCGGCTTCAGCGCCACGCAGGTGAGGGCGCGCCCTGTGGCCCCGGCTCGCTTGCGCAAACCCGACAGTCCCTGGCCGGGGCCGGGGAAGCGCGAAAGCAGATCCTCAGGCAGGCGGAAGTCGATCAGCTCGACGTCCTCCTGCAACGAGGAATTACCGTAGAGCATATTGAGCAACTGGCCGGCGTCGTCGCCGACCGTAGCGGCGCCCAGCCCGATCTCGACCTCGAATACACCGGGCGAGGCTTCGCGGATCGCGCCCGGGTTCGCCGACGATTTCGCGCGCGACATAATCGTCGCGGACGGCCTCCAGCGGCGCCTCGATGCTCTGCTCGATGGCGATGCCGCGCGCTCGCGCCTCGATCGAGGCGGCGTCGCTTTTGACCCGATAGACGGCGATGATCCTGGCGCTCACGTCGGCTCCTATCTGTCGAGGCGCGGCGCTTGGCAAGTCTTCCCTAACCGCAAGCCCGCGCGTATACGGGCGCGATTTTCTCGAACATAAGCGCGGGATCGAGGTCGGCATGGCTGGGCACAGTCAATTCAAGAACATCATGCACAAGAAGGGGAAGCAGGACGCGATCCGCTCCAAGCTGTTCTCCAAACTGGCGCGCGAAATTACCGTGGCCGCCAAGATGGGGACGCCCGACCCGAACATGAACCCGCGCCTGCGAATGGCCGTGCTGGCGGCGCGCTCGGAGAATATGCCCAAGGACAATATCGAGCGCGCGATCAAGAAGGCCTCGGCCGGCGACACCGAGAGTTACGACGAGGTGCGCTACGAGGGCTATGCGCCGGGCGGCGTGGCGGTGATCGTCGAGGCGCTGACCGACAACCGCAACCGCACGGCGGGCGAGGTGCGCTCCTACTTTGCCAAGAGCCGGCGGGGCGCTGGCGGAGACAGGCGCGGTGTCCTTCATGTTCGATCACGTCGGGCTCATCGTCTACGACAAGGCGTCCGCCAGCGACGACGCGATGCTGGAGGCGGCGATCGACGCCGGCGCCGACGACGTGCAGTCGGGCTCCGAGGAGCACGAGATCGTCACCTCGATCGAGGCGATGCGGGACGCGCAGAAAGCGCTGGAGGCCAAATTCGGCGAGCCGCGCAAGGCGTCGATCGTCTGGCGGCCGCAGAACACGATCCCCGTCGATGACGAGGCGGGCGAGAAGATCCTCAAGCTGATCGGCGCGCTGGAGGACAACGACGACGTGCAGAACGTGACGGCGAACTTTGAAGTGAGCGACGCGTTGGTGGCGCGGCTGCAGGGGTAAGGTTTGTTTGGTTGAAGGCGCCACGGCTGCGGCTCTTCCTCCCCCCTTGTGGGGGAGGGCCGGGGTGGGGGTAGCCGCAAGCTCCGTCCTATCAACCAAGCCGAACCGCCCCCTCCCTTCCCTCCCCCACAAGGGGGGGAGGGGATGGCAAGCCGGCGATCACACCCCGTGTTCGCGTCCTCGTGCAGCGCCCCGTCAAACATTTTCTTCCGCGTTCTGCGCTCTTTCAAGGGGTTGCCGGGACGACACCCCCTTCTCGTAAAACAAATTGACATGCGTACGGCAAAACCGTACGAACGAGCAAATGCGAGTTCGCTCGGCGCGGCATAGGGGTCTGAAGGCGCTCATCGAATCTGATGATGGAAAAGGCATTAGGGGAGATCAACTGAAGCGAGTGCGCAATATCATCGCGGCGCTTATTCATGCTGAGAACATGGACGAGGTGAGCGGGCCGCCCGGCTGGCGGATCCACCAACTCTTCGGCGACCGAGCCGGCACATGGAGCATTTCCGTTTCAGGAAACTGGCGCATCACATTTGATCTGGTTGCGGGCGACATCTCCAACCTGGATTTGGAGGATTATCACTGATGAGCGACGCGATCTCGAAAATGGGTATGAAGCCGCCGCATCCTGGGGCGTTCATCCGTGAGGAAATCCTCGATGAACTGGGTCTGCCGGTGGCGCGGGCCGCGGAAGTTCTTGGCGTTCGCCGTGCGACCCTCTCCGATCTCGTCAATGAAAAGGCCGCCCTCTCGGCGGAAATGGCGCTGAGGATCGAGAAGGCGTTCGGGGTCAACATGGATATGCTGCTGCGGCTGCAAGCGGGCTACGACAGCGCAAGCATGCGCGAACGCGCTGACGAAATCGCTGTTCAGCGCTTCATGCCCGAGCAGGCGACCCACGGCTAGCCCGCTCACACAGCCGGCGTTTTGTGGAATCTAAGTCGTGGAGCCTGTAGCCGCGATCTCAAGATCGCGGTCGTCGTGAGATCGAGCCTCACCAAATAGTCGAAAACGGTGGCCCGGGCCGCCGCTCCGGAGGCGGGGCTCCTGTTGTCCGCATCATTGCGCGGAAAAATACGTCAACAACACTTTGCCTTTATCGCCAACCACGCACACCAGCGAGCGCGGCTTGCTCGATTTCGTCTTTTCGATCGATACGTCGCCGACGACGACGGCGCGCACGGCCTCGTCGCCGATCTTCTTCTCCATCTTGAAGATGCGCACGCTGTCCGGGTCAATCGCGACGTCTTTGATGGTGGGCGTCGTCTCCTTTAGGGCGATCAGGCCGGAGGCGCGGCAGGCGTCGACTTCGGGCGTCTCTGGGTTTGAGGACTGCTGTTGCTCCTGCGCGGCCACCGCCGCCAGGCTCCCGCTCAGAACCGCCGCGGGAAGGAAGATTTTCGCAAGAAGAAAGCGCCGCATTTCAAGCTCCTATTTTTAGGTCCTGATAGCAACGCTAATTTCTTGCGTAAGTTCCAAAGTTCTTTGTTAACACTTTATTAGGAACGTCAATGCTCGCCAAAATTGTCCGCGCCGCTACTTTGGCGCCCGATAGAACAGATAGTTGGCCTCATAAGGCGAGGCCGACGCTTGCCCGGCCTTATCGGCCGCGCAGGGCGCCTGCGGAGCGGCGCCGCCTTTGGTGTCGATGCGGCGCACGTAGGCGATGTCGCTCATGCGGCCCTGCCCTTCGTGGGCGACCACCGAGAGCAACAGCCAGGCGACACTGACGCCATCGGGCGCCTTTTCGGTCGCGGCCACCTTGCCGCGGATCAGACTGCCGTCATCGGCCTCCCAGGTCGGACCGGCATAATGCTTGCCAACCTTGGCGGCGTTGGAGTCGAACAGATCGGCGCGCGGGCCAGTCAGGCGCCACTGATAGACATCGTTCGCCAAATTGCACTGATATATTTGCTCGCCGCTGGCCGAATATTGGAAGGCGAGCGCGCTTCCCGCCGGAGGGTCGATCGTCTCGGCGGCGAAAGCCGTTTGGGCGCAGAAGAGGAGGGTCGGCACGATGAGCCTGGTGAGCATGATTGTTGAACTCCTAGACGAAGCGGGATGCCGCCTCCTGGGACCGCGGCTTCACAGAAAGCTCTGCGGATCGACGTCCACGGTTACCCTAACGCCGCCGCGCGCGGGCGGCGAGGCGGCCAGCAGCGCGCGCAGGAAAGCTTGCAGGTCAGCCCCTCGCGGCGCCTTCGCGGCCAGCCGGAAGCGGTGCCGTCCGCGCAGCAGCGCGATTGGCGCTTCGGCGGGGCCCAGCAGCGAAATCTCATCGAGTTCAGGCAGCCCGCCCGCCGGCGCGACCCGGAAGCCGCCAGGCAGACCATGCGCCGTTCGCGCAATCGCGCGCGCATGCGCCTCGGCCGCGCCGCGATCTTCGCCCGAGACAATCAACGCCGCAAGCCGGCCGAAAGGCGGTAGACGGCCGCGGCGGCGCTGCTCGATCTCGGTGGAATAGAACCGCTCCACGTCGCCGGACAGCAGCGCTGAGATGACCGGGTGTTCCGGTTGATACGTTTGCAGATAAGCGCGCCCCGGCTTCTCGCCGCGCCCCGCCCGGCCCGTCGCCTGCCGCAGCAGCTGGAACGTGTGCTCGGCGGCCCGGGGGTCGCCGTTCGCCAACCCGACGTCGGCGTCGATCACGCCAACCAGCGTGAGGCCCGGAAAATCGTGGCCCTTGGCGACGAGCTGGGTGCCGATGATGAGATCGTAGTCGCCGCGCGCCACTCCCTCCAGTTCGCCGCGCAGCCGCTCCACGCCGCCCGTCGTGTCGGAGGACAGGATCAGGCGGCGCGCGTCGGGGAAGAGGTTCTCCGCCTCCTCCGCGATCCGCTCCACGCCAGGGCCGCAGGGCGTCAGCGTGTCGGCCTCCTGGCAGGAAGGACACGCGCGGGGTTTTGGCTCGTGATGCCCGCAATGGTGGCACAGAAGGATCTTGCGGAAGCGGTGCTCGACCAACCAGGCTGAACAATTCGGGCACTGGAAACGATGGCCACAGGCGCGGCAGAGCGTCAGTGGCGCATAGCCGCGGCGGTTGAGAAACAGCAGCGCCTGGTCGCCGGCGGCGAGCGTCGCCTCGACCGCATCAACCAGCCGTGGCGCAATGAAACGGCCGCGCGTCGGCCCTTCGCGGCGGAGGTCGATCGCGGCGAGTTCCGGTAGGGCGCGCGCGCGGTAGCGGGCGCTGAGTTTTAGCCAACCATAGCGGCCCTGCTCGGCATTGACGCGGGTTTCGATCGAGGGCGTCGCTGAGGCAAGCACGATGGGGGCATGTTCCAGGCGGGCGCGAACGACCGCCATGTCGCGCGCGCTGTAGATGACGCCGTCCTCTTGTTTGTAGGCGGACTCGTGCTCCTCATCGACGACGATCAAGCCGAGGTCTTTGAACGGCAGAAACAGCGTGGAGCGCGCGCCGGCCACGACACGGGCCTCGCCGCTGGCGATGGCGCCCCACAGTCGCTCGCGGCGGCGCGGGCTGACGCCCGAATGCCACTCCGCGGGACGCACGCCGAAACGCGCGGCGAAACGGTCGAGGAACCGCGCCGTCAGGGCGATCTCCGGCATCATCACCAGCGCCTGCCGGCCGGTGCGCAGGGCCGCGGCGACGGCCTCGAAATAGACCTCGGTCTTGCCGGAGCCAGTCACGCCATCGAGCAGCAGCGGTTTGAACGCTCGGGCTTCCACCGCCTGCGCCAGGATCGCGGCCGCCGCGGCTTGATCCGGCTCGAGCGCGGGCAAGGCGAAGGCGGGATCGGGGAGACCTGCGACAGGCTCGGGCGGCAGCGATACGGCGGCGAGCGCGCCCTCGGCGACGAGACCGTCGATGACGCCCGCCGAACAGCCGGCCTTTGTCGCGAGGTCAGTTTTCGTCAGCACGGCGCCGTCGCCGAGGGCCTCCAGCACGCGGGCGCGCGCGGGCGTGAGCTTTTTCGGCGCGCGGCCGGTGGCAGTGAACGCGACCCGTGGCGCAGGCGGTTCGGCGCCCTCGGGCGCCCGCGTCGCCATGCGCAGCACCGAACCGCGCGGGCTTAGAGTTCAGCGCGCGATCCAATCGACGAAGTCCCGCATCGCGGCGGAGAGCGGCGGCCATGGTTTGACTTCGATCACCGGCTTCAGATTGCCGCCATCGCCGTCGCGCGCGGACCAAACGACGCCGATCGCCACGCGGGTTCCCAAAGGGGCGGCGACGAAATCGCCGGGTTTGACGGCGAGGCCAGGGGGAACGCGATAGGAATAGGCGGTGTCGACGGCGACGGGGATCAGGATATCGACGATCGTCGACGCAGAAGTCATGGTCGTCGAGGCCGGGGGGACGATCTGTTTCATGTCTCCGTCATGGCGAGCGAAGCGAAGACCGTATGTCCTTTTGCGTGAACGGCGTCAAACAAGCATCGCCGACAATTGGACGGCTTCGCTTCGCTCTCCATGACGGTTTATTCATAGCGGCTGTTTCAAATTTGATTGAAGTCTGCTCAGACCCTCAGCCCAAATTCAACTCCTTGAAAAAATCATTTCCTTTGTCATCGATCACGATGAAGGCGGGGAAATCCTCGACCTCGATTCTCCAGATCGCCTCCATGCCGAGCTCGGGATATTCGAGCACCTCGACCTTGCGGATACAGTCCTGCGCGAGCCGCGCCGCCGGGCCGCCGATCGAGCCCAGATAAAAACCGCCGTGGGCTGCGCAGGCCTTGCGCACTTCGGCGCCGCGATTGCCCTTGGCGAGCATCACCAGCGAGCCGCCCGCCGCTTGGAATTGATCGACATAGGAATCCATCCGCCCCGCCGTCGTCGGACCAAACGAGCCGGACGCGTAGCCAACCGGCGTCTTGGCCGGGCCGGCGTAGTAGACGGGATGGTTCTTGAAATAGTCGGGCATCGGCTCGCCCTGATCCAGCCGCTCGCGGATCTTTGCATGCGCGGCGTCGCGCGCGACAATCATCGGCCCGGTAAGCGCGAGCCGCGTGCGGATCGGATATTTGCTGAGCTCGGCGAGAATCTGTTTCATCGGCTGATTGAGATCGACGCGCACAACGTCGCCGCCGAGCTTCGACTCGTCGACATGCGGCATGAAGCGCGCGGGATCATGCTCCAGCTCCTCGACAAACACCCCCTCGCGCGAAATCTTTCCAAGCGCCTGACGGTCTGCCGAGCAGGAGACGCCGAGGCCAATCGGCAGTGAGGCGCCGTGGCGCGGCAGGCGGATCACCCGTACGTCGTGACAGAAGTATTTGCCGCCGAACTGCGCGCCGACGCCGAGACTCTGCGTCAGCTTGTGCACTTCCGCCTCCATCTCGAGATCGCGAAAGGCGCGGCCTGAACGGTCACCGGTCGTCGGCAGCGAATCGAGATAGCGCGTCGAGGCAAGCTTGACTGTCTTCATCGTCAGCTCGGCGCTCGTGCCGCCGATGACGATCGCCAGATGATAGGGCGGACAGGCGGCCGTGCCGAGCGTCAGTATTTTCTCTTTCAGGAACGCCAGCATGCGATCGTGCGTGAGGATCGATGGCGTCGCTTGATAAAAGTAGGATTTGTTGGCTGATCCGCCGCCCTTGGCGACAAACAGGAATTTGTAGGCGTCCTCTCCCTCGGCATAGATTTCGATCTGCGCGGGCAGATTGTCGCCGGTGTTCTTCTCCTCGAACATCGTCAGCGGCGCGACCTGACTGTAGCGCAGGTTCTTCTTCAGGTAAGCGTCTTTGATGCCCTCCATCAGCGCGGCTTCATCGGCGCCGTCGGTGAAGACCAGGCGACCTTTCTTGCCCATCACGATCGCGGTGCCGGTGTCCTGACACATCGGCAGCACGCCGCCGGCGGCGATATTGGCGTTCTTCATGAGATCGTAGGCGACGAAACGATCATTGTCGGTCGCTTCGGGGTCTTCGAGAATCTTGGCGAGTTGTTTGAGGTGACCGGGGCGCAAGAGATGGTTGATGTCGACCATCGCGGTTTCCGCCAAAAGGCGGATCGCTTCGCGCTCGACGACGAGAAACTCGCGGCCCATCGCTTTTTCGACGCGAACGCCGTCCGCAGGTCAGCTTGCGATAGGACGTCGTATCGGGGCCGTATTGGAAAAGGCCGTGAGGCGCTTCACTCATGAGGTGTCTCCTGAAACGCCGCTGTAGCCGGGGTCGCTGACCCCGGGCCCGCCGAGGTCAGCGACCTCGGCTACAAAAACCTACGCCGCCGGCCGCTCAATCGCCTCGGCGATCGCGATCGTGCGCTTGGCCATCTGCGCGTGCAACAGTTCGACCATCTTGCCGTCGATCTGCAAGACGCCCTTTCCGGCGTTCTGCGGCTGATCGAACGCGGTGATCACGGCTTTGGCGTGGGCGATCTCGGCCGCCGTCGGCGCGAACACTTCGTTGCAGATGTCAACTTGGCTCGGATGGATCAGCGTCTTGCCGTCGAACCCGAAGTCGAGCCCCTGAATGCATTCCTCGCGAAAGCCGTCGAGGTCCTTGATGTCGTTGTAGACGCCGTCAAGGACGTCGCAACCGTGCGCGCGCGCCGCCGCGACGCAGGTCGCCAACCAGTGTGTAAACGCGGCGCGACCGGGCGTAAGCCTGGCTCGCGTCTCCTTGGCGAGGTCGTTGAGGCCGAGCACCAGCCCTTCGAGGCGCGAGGTCGAATCCGCGGCAATGCCGGCGATCGAGCTTGCGCTCAGCAGCGCCATCGGCGTTTCCATCATCGCCCAAAGCCGAGTTTTTTCGGCGCCGCCCGCAACAAGCGCGCGGCCTGCATGAGCGTGCCGGGGCCGTCCACTTTCGGCAGCAGTACGCCGTCGGGCGCCGCCGCGACGGCGGCTTCGAGATCCGCCTCGCCCCAGGGTGTGTGCAACCCGTTGACGCGGATCAGCACCTCGCGGTTACCGAACCCGCCCGCCCGCACCGCCTCGACGATGCGGCCGCGCGCTTCCGGCTTGGCCTCCGGCGCCACCGAATCCTCGAGATCGAGAATGATCACATCCACCGGCAATTCGCGTGCTTTCGCCATCGCCTTGGGGTTAGACCCCGGCATGTAGAGCGCGCTGCGACGCGGACGAGCGACCATGACAATCTCCTGACGGCGGATCACCATAAATATTGCAACGCAATATCGCTAGTGGGCGCCGCAACTTCGTGAGTCCGAACTTTTGAGTGCGCAGGGATGCCTTGCGCCGAGCCGTCGGTCGCTCAGCCGACGCGCTTGAAACGCAGCGCCGAATAGTCCGTGTCGATGGCGATTTGCGCGACCGCGTCGAGAGCGGCAGTCAACGCATAATCATGGATGAAGTCGCGAGAGAGGTCGGTGGCGCGCGGGGATGTCGTCTTCGGATAGGCCAGCCAAAGGATCGCTTCCGGCCTCGTGACGTTTTTGAGCTCCGTGAGGCGCTGCTCCAATTCGCTGCGCGTCGCCACGAAGGCGACGACGACATCCGCCTCCTCAGCCGCCGCGAGCCCATCGTCGGCGCCGAACAGCGGAAGCAAGCCGTCGGGCGCGTGAAGGACCGCAACCCGCCGCTCGCCCTTGACTTGCAGGCGATCGAGAAGCGGCTTTGCGCTCGGCGGCGGCCTCACGCCTTGCCGCGGTTGGACCGGTTGTCGATCAGCTGCGCGACGACGCCTGGATCCGCCAGCGTCGAGGTGTCGCCGAGCGAGCCATAGTCGTTTTCCGCGATCTTGCGCAGGATGCGCCGCATGATCTTGCCCGAGCGGGTCTTAGGCAGGCCGGGGGAGAATTGGATGAGGTCCGGCGAGGCGATCGGGCCGATCTCCTTGCGCACCCAGGCGACCAGCTCCTTTCGCAAGGCCTCCGTCGGCTCGATTCCCTCCATCAGCGTGACATAGGCGTAGATGCCCTGCCCCTTGATATCATGGGGATAGCCGACGACTGCAGCTTCCGACACGGTGGGGTGGGCGACCAGCGCGCTCTCGACTTCCGCCGTGCCCATCCGATGGCCCGACACGTTGATGACGTCGTCGACGCGACCGGTGATCCAGTAATATCCATCAGCGTCGCGCCGGCAGCCGTCGCCGGTGAAGTATTTGCCAGGATAGGTCGAGAAATAGGTTGTTACGAAGCGGGCGTGATCGCCGAAAACCGTGCGCGACTGGCCGGGCCATGACTTCTGAAATCACCAGATTGCCCTCGCAGGCGCCGGAGAGCGGCTTACCCTCGGCGTCGACGATTTCGGGGGCGATCCCGAAGAACGGACGCGTTGCCGAGCCGGGCTTCAGCCTGGTGGCGCCGGGTAGCGGCGTGATCATGATGCCGCCGGTTTCGGTCTGCCACCAGGTATCGACGATCGGGCAACGCCCCTCGCCGACGACGCGGTGATACCATTCCCAGGCTTCCGGGTTGATCGGCTCGCCGACCGAGCCGAGGAGACGCAGCGAAGCGCGGCTCGTCTTCTTCACCAGCTCCTCGCCGGCGCCCATCAGCGAGCGGATCGCGGTCGGCGCGGTGTAGAAAATGTTGACCTTGTGTTTGTCGACGACCTCCCAGAACCGGCTCATCGTCGGATAGTTGGGCACGCCCTCGAACATCAGCGTGGTCGCGCCGTTGGCGAGCGGCCCGTAGACGATGTAGCTGTGGCCGGTCACCCAGCCGACATCGGCCGTGCACCAGTAGATATCGCCGTCGTGATAATCGAACACGTACTGGTGGGTCATCGAGGCGAACACCAGATAGCCAGCCGTTGTGTGCACGACTCCCTTCGGCGCTCCGGTGGAGCCCGAGGTATAGAGGATGAATAGCGGATCCTCCGCATTCATCGGCTCGGGCGGGCAATCCGGGCTGACATCCTTTAGCGCTTCGTCGAGCCAAACATCGCGGCCGTCCTGCCAGGCGACCTCGCCGCCTGTGTGCCTGACGACCAGCACATGCTTGACGCAGTTGGTTTTTTTGACGGCCGCGTCGACATTCGCCTTCAGCGGCACCTTGCGGCCGCCGCGCAGACCCTCATCCGCGGTGATGACGACCGCGGAGGTTGCACCTTCGATGCGCCCGGCAAGCGCGTCGGGGGAGAAGCCGCCAAACACGATCGAATGGACAGCGCCGATCCGCGCGCAGGCGAGCATGGCGTAGGCCGCCTCCGGGATCATCGGCAGATAGAGGGTGACCCGATCGCCCTTCTTGACGCCGTGCGCCTTGAGCACGTTGGCGAAGCGGCCAACGTGCTGGGCGAGTTCCGCATAGGTGATGTGTTTGGATTGGCTGGGATCGTCGCCTTCCCAGATGATCGCCGTCTGGTTGGCGCGCTTGGGCAGGTGACGATCGACGCAATTGACCGCGACATTCGTGACGCCATCCTCGAACCATTTGATCGAGACATTTTCGGGATCGAAGGAGACGTTCTTGACCTTAGTGAACGGCTTGATCCAGTCGATGCGACGACCGTGCTCGGCCCAGAACGCCTCGGGGTCCTTGAGCGACCGCTCGTAAGCAGCGAGGTATTTCGCGTTGTCGAAGTAGGCGCGCTCGGCCCAAGGCGCGGGAACGTCATAAACTGCGTTGGACATCGGCCGTCTCCTCCGTCGGCGCGTCGACTTCTCGCGCGCGACTCTCTGAAGCAATTATGCCCCACGCTCGGCTTCGGCGCCAAGCGGATCGGGGTCGCGCTTTGGTCGTAAGCCTTTGGCGGGCGAGGCGCGTTGATATAGCGCATGCCGGGATGACTTGTACCGCACACTCTTAGCCATGTGCGTGCTTAGCCACGCGCGCGTTGTCGCGGACGCACCGACTCTGTATAAACATGCGCGTATATCTTTTTCCGGAGCCGTCGATGACCATTATCGCGCGGGTATTTAAGTCCGGCAATTCGCAAGCGGTGCGATTACCGAAGGAATTTCGGTTCAGCGTCGATCGTGTTGAGGTGACACAGGAGGGAGATGCGCTAATCTTGCGTCCCCACATCGAATCGCAGGAGCCATGGTCTTCCTTCAAGTTGGCGCTTGAGCAACGTTTGTCGGACGACTTTTTGGACAAGGGCCGAGAACAGCCCGAAGCGAGCGAACGTCGAGATCTGGATTCGGCGTTCTCGTGATCACCCACCTGCTTGATACGAACTCGGTAATCGCAATTCTTTCAGGAAGATCCGAGAAAATCTCCGCAAAATTGTTGCGAGCGCAAACGGCTCCATTGCATTGCCTGCGATCGTCGCGCACGAACTCTATTTTAGCGCTTACAAAAGCGCGCACGGCGCCCATAACCTGAATATATTGCGGCTTTTCACCAAGGATATCCCGGTGTTGGAATACGACCAACGTGACGCTATGCATGCGGGCGAGCTAAGAGCGTTGCTCGCGGCGCGAGGAACGCCCATCGGTTCCTACGACGTTCTCATCGCCGGCCAGGCGAAAGCGCGCGGGATGACCGTCGTCACAAACAATGTCGGCGAGTTTGGACGGGTCGCGGGATTGAGTATCGAGGACTGGACTCGCTGACTCCCCGGTCGCCACGATGGGTCTGGGGTGGGCCGGAAAGGTAAGAAGAGCGTCCTGACTCGCCACCCGCCCTGCAAATTGTGCTAGACACGTCGCCAGACCCACGAAGAGCCGCCGTTGTCGCCTAGGCAGACTGGATCGCGCCTCCTGAAGGCGCTGCGCAGGGCCTTGCTGGCCTTCGACTCGTTCATCGATTCCTCGATGTACGATGCAGGCCGGCGCACGTCCGTTTCGCTATCGGCGATCGCGGCGGCCTCCGAGCGCCTTCGCGTACGCGGGCTCGCCAAGATCGGCTTCGATCTCGCCTGTGAGAGCGCAAACGCCGGCCTTGTTGGGCTCGTCATCTTGCTCACCCTCGCTCAGCCCGCGTTCAAAGCGACGGGCGATGAGGACTGGCTGAAGCACACGGATTTCGCGGTCACCTTCCAGGATCGCTTTGGCAACGAAATCGGCCGCCGCGGCGTCAAGCACGACGACACCGTTCCCTTCGACGAGCTGCCGCCGCATCTCATCAACGCGGTGCTGGCGACCGAGGACCGGCGTTTCTTCCATCACTTCGGCATCGACGTCATCGGCACCTTGCGCGCGCTTACCGTCAACGCCCACGCCGGCGGGGTCGTGCAGGGTGGCTCCTCGATCACCCAGCAGCTGGCGAAGAATGTCTTCCTGAGCAACGAGCGCTCGATTTCGCGCAAAATCACCGAGGCGTTCCTGGCGCTCTGGCTGGAGCAGCGGCTCAGCAAGAAGGAGATCCTCAGCCTCTATCTCGATCGCGCCTACATGGGCGGCGGCACGTTCGGCGTGCAGGCGGCGGCGCATTATTATTTCGGCAAGAGCGCGCGCGACGTCAATCTTGCGGAAGCGGCGATGCTGGCGGGGCTATTCAAGGCGCCAACGAAATTCTCGCCGAACGTCAACCTGCCGGCCGCCCGCGCGCGCGCCAACGACGTGCTCAGCAATCTCGTCGACGCTGGCTTCATGACCGACGCGCAGGTCTATTCCGCGCATCGCAATCCCGCCACGCCGGTCGAGCAGATCGAACATGGCAGCCCCGACTGGTATCTCGACTTCGCCTTCAACGAAATCAAGCAAATAGCTGCCGCCGGCAAGCTCGGCGCCGATCGCGTGCTGACCGTGCGCACCGGCCTCGATCAGGGCTTGCAGCAAAAGACCGAGGCGGTGATCGAGGAGAAGCTGAAGGTCGAGGCGCCCGCCTATCACGCCCACCAAGCCGCCGCGGTCGTCGCCGACACGGACGGGCTCGTGCGCGCCATCGTCGGCGGCCGGGACTACGGGGCGAGCCAGTTCAATCGCGCCACGGACGCGCTGCGTCAGCCCGGGTCCTCGTTCAAGGTGATCGTCTATCTCGCCGCGCTGCTGAGCGGGAAGTTCCACGCGAATTCCGCGGTTGACGCCTCCGGCATCTGCATCGGCGACTATTGCGTCCACAATTTCGAAGGCGAACACGGCGGCCGGATGCCGATGTATACGGCGCTGGCGCTGTCCTACAATACGGCGGCGATCTGGCTGTCGCTGAAAATCGGCGAGGCCTATTGGCCGGCGGGCAAGCCCTATCACATGGGCAAAATCGCCCTGCTCGGCCGCACCAAAATTGTCGAACTCGCGCGAACCCTGGGGTTGACGACGCCTCTGGTCGACACCGTTTCGCTGCCGATCGGCGCCGACGAGGTGCGGATGATCGAGATGGTCGGGGCCAACGCCGTCCTCGCCAACGGCGGCAAGCGCACCGTCCCGCATGCGGCGGTCGAAATCCGCAACTCGCTGGGCGCGGTGATCTATACGGCTGCTCACGACGGGCCGAAGCCCGACCAGATCGTGCCCGCCGACAAGGTCGCGGAGATGAACAACATCATGACCCACGTCGTGACCGAGGGCACGGGCCGCGGCGCGCAAATCCCCGGTCTCGTCATCTCCGGCAAGACGGGCACGACCAACAACTCGACCAACGCCTGGTTCAACGCCTTCACCGGCAATTTCGTCGGCAGCGTGTGGTTCGGCAACGACGACGGCGCGCCGATGGGCGACATGACTGGCGGCACCCTGCCGGCGATGAGCTGGCGCGAGATCATGATGTACGCGCACCGCGATCTGGAGCCGAAGCCGCCCTTCGGGGTCGCGGCCCCGGCGACGCCCGCCGCGGTGGCGGCGACCGGCGCCAAGGGCCAAGAGGCGAAGGAATCGACGCCGCGCACGGCGGCTTTGACGCCGAAGGCCGCACGTATCCTGCTGGAGATCGGCGAAATCGCTCGCGCCGCACGGGAGCGAGCGGCGCTTGCGCCAGGAGACGACCACGCCGGGCTAGAAGGGGCCGCGACGACGGCGCGCGCCGACATTCAAACTCCATGAATGGCTGCCAATTGTCCGCGCGTGACCGGCGCAGCGCGCCGAATGTAGCCGCGGTCATTGACCGCGGTCTAAGTGTGAGCGTCCTTTTCCCGAGAGATCCGCTCACGGCGCCGCCGCGGTCGACGACCGCGGCTACATCCGGCCTGCGACTGGGTTGATGGCGACCCTCGTCAAAGCCCTCTTGATCGCCTTGATCGGCCTGGCGCTTGGTCTTTGGTCTGCGCATGCAACGCTGTCTGACCGCTTTCCGATCGCCATCGACAAGATCGGCGCTTGGCGCGTAGAGGCGCGCGCGGGCGCGGCCAATGCCGATCCCTACACGCGGGCGCGCGTCGAGCGCGCGGGCGAAGTTCCGCTCGCGCTCGGCGAGGGCCTCAGGATGACGACGCGCACCGATAGCGACGGCCGCGCCCTGGATTCGAACTGTGTCTACAGGATCGGCCCGCATGCGCCGCCGGCACGCTACTGGACGCTGGAGCTCGTCGACGGCGAGGGCCGGCCGGTGGCAAATCCGGCCGAGCGCTACGTCCTGCGCTCAAACGAAATCCTGCGCGCGCCCGACGGCGGGTTTTCCATTATTGTTTCGGCCCGCGCGCACGCCGGCAACTGGCTGCCGATCGGCGCTCCCGTCCGGTTCGGTCTCGCCTTGCGTCTGTACGATCCCGCGCTGAGTGGCGCCCTCGGCGTCGACGAGGCCGCCGCGCCGATCGTCGCGCGGGAGCGTTGCGGATGATCCGTCCCGCTTATGGCCGCTGGCTCTACTATGCGACCCTGACGGCAACGGTCGCAGGCCTGACGCATCTCATCGTCCTGTTGAGCATCCCCACCGTGGCCGATCGCGACGCCTACGCCCGCGTCGAAGCGCTCGGGCCGCCCTTCAAAACCTTCTCGCTGCCGACGCCGACGCCCGAAACGCGGGGCTTTCCCTATCTCGATCCCGCGACCGCGGCCGCGGTCTGCCGCTTCGATCTCGGCAATGGTCCGGTCCGGGCCCGCGCGCCGCTTGGCCGCGCGGTTTTCGCGTCGCTGTCGTTTCATTCCCGGCGCGGGGTGGCGTTCTACGCTTTGACGGACAGGGCGGCGAGCAAGGGCCAGATGGACGCGCTGATTGTCACCGCGGAGCAGTTGCGCGCGCTCGTCGCGCACGACGACGAAGACAATCCCACCGACGACCTTCGCATCGTATCGCCCACCAAAACCGGCTTCGTGATGACCCGAGTGCTGAGCGGGAGCGCGGAGGCGGCGCCGGAGGCCGCTACGCAGGCCGCGGCAATGACCTGCGCGCCGGAGCCGATCGCAGAGGCTGAGAAATAGCGCGATAGACAAAACCGACGGTCGGCGCGATGCTCGTTAACGCAAGGGAATTGAGGGTAAGGAAGCGCCCGTGGCCACGCTGCTCATCTCCCATCCCGATTGCTTAGAACACGACATGGGTGAGGGGCACCCCGAGCGCCCCGAGCGGATGCGCGCGGTCGAAAGCGCGCTGGAGGCCGAGGCGTTCCAAATGCTGGCGCGGGACACCGCGCCTCGAGCGACGAGCGAACTGCTCTGCCTGGTGCACCCGCGCGAGTATGTGCAGGCCATCGAGCGCGCGAGCCCGAAAAATGGGCGCGTGCACCTCGATCAGGACACCACAATGTCCCCCGGCTCCTACGAAGCCGCGTTGCGCGCGGCGGGCGGCGCCGCCTTCGCGGTCGACGAGGTCATGAGCGGCAAGACGGCCAATGCGTTCGTCGCCACGCGGCCGCCCGGACACCACGCGGAGCTCACCACCGCCATGGGCTTCTGCTTCTTCAACAATGCGGCGATCGCGGCGCGGCATGCGAAGCGCGCTCACGGCGCCGAGCGCGTCGCCATCGTCGATTTCGACGTCCACCACGGCAACGGCACGCAGCACATCTTCTGGGCGGACAATAGCGTCCTCTATGCCTCGACCCACGAAATGCCGCTCTATCCCGGCACCGGCGCCAGATCGGAACGGGGCGAGCACGATCAAATCGTTAACGCGCCGCTTTCGGCGGGCGATGGCGGCGACATATTCCGCGAGGCGTTTGAAGCGGCGATCCTGCCTCGCATCACCAATTTCGCCCCCGATCTCATCATCATTTCCGCGGGGTTCGATGGCCATTACCGCGACCCGCTCGCCAACCTGCAGCTCACCGAGGCTGATTTCGCCTGGGCGACCCGCGCGCTGATGAAAATCGCCTCGAAATGCTGCGGCGATCGCGTGGTTTCGTTGCTGGAGGGAGGTTACGACTTGCAGGGTTTGGCGCGTTCCACGGCCGCGCACGTGCAGGCGCTGATGGGAAACTGACGGAATTCTTCGGAAATTATTTTAACCCATCGGCAATTTGTTCACCTTTGCCGCGCATCCTCCATACAGTTCTATGTCGGCGTGGCGTGGAGGCAATATTGGCGGAGCGGAAGAAGCCCGTTACGGATTCGGAGCACAAGAAGCCAATTTCGGAAGCCGAACGGCGCGTGAAGGGACGACGACACGTCAATTCGCCGGCTTGGGCGGATCCGGGTGGCGTACTGCCGGTGATCGACTGCAAGATTCTCGACCTTTCCGAGACCGGCGCCCGCGTGGCGATGCCGTCGGGGGTGGAGTTGCCGGACGTCTTTCAGTTGCAGATCAACTCGTCCCGCATTCTCGGCGCCGCGGAGGTCGTGTGGCGCGAAAGCCATCAGGTTGGCGTCAGGTTCAGACGCCAAACCTAGACGGCGCCGCTCGCGCAAGCTCGCGGCGCGAGAATGGGAGCGCGTGCGGCCGGTCTTGTCGCAGGGCCGTCCATGACGACACGCGGCAGCGGCGCAGGAGGCGCGCCTTGAGCAACACGACCACCAGTTATCTCTCGATCGCCAACAATCTCGCGCGTTATCAGAAGCTCGAGGCGACGCAGTCCTCGGTGAAGACGGCGACCGCCTATTACCAGGCGAACATTGGCAAAGTTCAGAATATCAGCCAATTCATCGGCAATTACCGACTGCTGTCCTACGCCTTGCAGGCTTATGGGCTCGGCGATCAGATCAACAACAAGGCGCTGATCAAGCAGGTGCTGCAGGAGGGAACAACCAGCTCGAAAGCCCTCGCCAACACGCTGCCGAACGCCAACTGGAAGGCGTTTGCGAAGGCGTTCAACTTTTCGGCGACCGGGACGAGCGCACCTTCCTCATCGGCGTCAGCGTCCACCACGACAAGCGATTACGTCGAGCAACAGCTTGAGAGCCAGCAGGGGCAGAACGATCCCGGCGTCCAGCTCGCCCTCTATTTCGCGCGCGTAGCGCCGACAGTGACAAGCAGCTACGGCATTCTCGCCGACGAGAACCTTTTGGAAGTCGTGCAGACCATCTTCGGGCTAGCGCCAACGGCGAGCGCCGGCCAGATCGATGCGGAGGCCAAACAGGTTACGAAGCTTATGCCTGTTGCGGATTTGCAGGATCCAAAGAAACTGAAAAGCCTGGTTGAACGGTTTACGGCGGCCTATGACGCCAAATATGGCCCGAGTTCCGGGTCGTCGTCGTCGTTGACGGTGGTGAGCGGCAACACGAATTCAAGCGTCTCAGCAGCGAGCACGGTCCTCTCCGGGATCGTCAGCGCCAATTCCTCGGCTCTGGCGTCGTCGTCCTCATACACGCCGCTGATCAGCCCGAGCCTGCTCGCTGGTCTGGCGCTCGGCGGCTGAGCGAATTGAGGATCACGCGCCTTGCGGAGCGTCGGCCTGCAGGCCGACGTCGGGGTTGATACGTAGGCTGGCCACGTGGGAGCCCAAAAGGTCGGCGTGGACGCCGACCTCCGCGATCACGACGCTTGCCGCGCCTCCTCGGTCACGGGCGCCATCGCAGTTCCACGTTAGCCTCGTCGCCGCAGGGACTCTCGACAAAACCGAGTCGCGCAAACATCTTCCGAGACGGCGCGTTGCCGATGTCGGCGATCGCGCGAACGCCGCCCCGCGATGCGCCGTCCTTCAAAATGACTCGGAGCAAGGCGGGGCCAATTCCGCGACCCTGTCGATCGGGAGCGAGCGTGATATCGACGATATGCAGGGCGTCCGTTTCCCAATCTACGATCAGCTCGCCGATCGGCTCGCCGGCGCACTCCACGATCGACCAGCGCGCGTTGGGAAAGCTTTCGCGATAGCTCTGTCCGCGCGCGCGATACTGCAGCCCCAACAGGTTGTCGATCATGGACGCCGGCATCCCAGCCTGCTGGAACATTCCGGCTCGACGCGCACGGAACAAGGCCTGCTGAAAGGCCTCATCGGCCGGCAGCGCGGGACGTATTCGATACGGGCCGCCGGGTGCTTCTACCTCCCGCGTCTCGTCGTCCATATCGCGCCTCTGGAAATTCAGACGACGATACGTCACAATGACGGATGGTTGCTAGCGGGGAGGCGCGCATGGCCGTGGAGACCGAGGCGGAGGCGCTGGCAGGCATCCCCGACATGCTCCGCGTCGAACATTTCGAGCCTTATGTCGGCAAGGTTTTTCGTTTCAAAGGCGAGCGCCATGCGCTCCCTCTCAATCGCATCGTCCGCGAAAATGAAAATCCGTTTCGCTCCAGCGAACGGCCGCCATTCACGCTGATCTTCAGCGGGCCGAAGGAGCGCGACGTTCTGCGCGAGGGCCTCTACGCCTGCGAGATCGACGGCGGCCCAAGCTGCAGCCTCTATGTGGCGCCAATCCATACGCCGGCGCCGGACCGTCAGGAATATCAGGCTGTCTTCAACTGAACCGCAGAGCCCGCCGGCGTCGCCCGTCGAAACAGGCGGGGGTGACCCGGCGCCGCAACGCCGGCGGCTGACGCCGTCCGAGGTATTGCGGGTCGCGCAAACCCTTCACGCCCAGCAGCGGTTGGAGGAGGCGGAAAAGGCCTATCGCTATGTTGTCAAGCACGCCCCCGGCGATGCCGGCGGATGGAGCGGGCTTGGCGCGCTTTCCCTTCAACTCGGCCGGCCAGAGGAGGCAGAAGATCTTCTTCGGCGCGCGCTGTTGATCGCGCCAAACGACGGCCGCGCGCATGCCGACCTCGGGCGCGCTTTCGCGGCCCTTCAGCGCTTTGAGGAGGCCGTCGCGAAGCCTAGAGCGCGCGCTTGCCATCGGCCCCGCCTCCGCGGAGCTGCACAACGACCTCGGCGCGTATCTCGTCACCCTCAAGCGAAACGACGACGCCGTCGCGCATTTTCGTCACGCCTGTGCGCTCAGTCCCGACTTTGCCTTCGCGCACAACAATCTCGGCAACGCCCTGGTTGCGCTCGGCAAGCATCAGGAAGCGGTTGCGTCCTATCGAGCCGCCTTCGGCATCAATCCAGCCTTCGCCGAGGCCTACGCCAACATGGGCAGCGCTTTGGCGGAACTGCATCATCCGGAAGACGCTCTGCCGTTCTTTGAACGCGCGTTAGCGCTCAACCCGCATCTCCCGGGGACGCACAACAGTCGGGGCCAGGCTTTCGTCGCGCTCGGACACCTTCCCGACGCACGCGATTCGTTCATTCGCGCAATTTCCCTGCAGCCCGACCGGGCCGAATATTATCACGGGCTCGCCAGCTGCACGCGGCTCAGCGAGGACGACCCGCATTTCCGCGCCATGCAGGCGCTTGCGGAAAGCTTGCCGTCAATGGACGAAACCGAGCAGACACAACTGCATTTCGCCCTTGCCAAGGCTTATGAGAACCAGAAGCGATACGAGCAGGCATTCACACACTTCCTTGCCGGCAACGCGTCGCGAAGACGGCGCATGGATTATGACGAAACGGCCGTGCTCGAACGTATGCGCCGGTTCGAACCGGCGTTCGACCGCGAGATGATGCGACGCGCGCCGTCGCGCGGCGATCGTCCCGACGTTCCCATTTTCATTGTTGGCATGCCGCGATCGGGCTCGACGCTCGTCGAGCAGGTTCTGGCGAGCCACCGAGACGTGTTCGGCGGCGGCGAACTTATGCATTTCCCCGACGAGGCGTTGATGCTCGAGCGCGAGGACAGCGCGGCATTGCGCCAGGTCGTCGCTTCGATGTCGGACGAAGACTTCGCCGCGCTCGGCGCGCGTTATCGGAAAAAGCTACAGGCCCTCGCCCCCGGGGCGCCGCGAATAACCGACAAGCTGCCGTCGAATTGTCATTACCTCGGGTTGATCCGAATGGCGCTTCCGGACGCGCGCATCATCCACACGCGCCGCGACCCCGTCGATACCTGTCTGTCGTGTTTCGCCCAGACATTCTCCGCGGGACTGGCGTTCACCAACGATCTCGGCGACCTCGGGCGCTACTATCGCAGCTATGCCGAGATGATGGCGCATTGGCGCCGCGTGCTGCCGGAAGGCGCGATGCTGGAAGTGCAATACGAGGATCTGGTCGCCGACTTCGAGCCGCAGGTGCGCCGCATCCTCGAATATTGCGACCTGGAATGGGACCCGCGTTGTCTGGATTTCCACGAGACTCGCCGGCCGGTGAACACGGCGAGCGCCGCCCAGGTCCGCCAGCCTATCTATCAACGTTCATCTGGACGCGCTCGCGGCTACGGCCGGTTGTTGGCGCCGCTGTTCGATGCACTGGGGGAGGAGCTGATGTCCGCCGAACCAGCCGCGCGCGATCCCTCAACTGCGTGAAGGAAAGATTCCCTGCAGCGCGATGCAGAAATTCAGCGTCAAATAAGGTTGCCGGTTCTCGTGCGGCTGGCCGCCGGTTGAGCCGACCGCAGATGACGCCATCGTGGTGGTCGCGGCGCCAGTTGAGTAGATCGAAACCGCAACGGTGGGATTGCCAGCCCCCTCAAAAGCGGCGGCTTGCGCAAGCGCGAGGCTGGGCGTCGGCGTCACGCCTGCGGGCGCCGTGTCGGCGGGGACGTTGGCGGCGTGGAGCGTGTGAGTGTGCGACGGCGTTTCGTTGATCGTCAGCGTATGGGTTGGCTGGCCGGCGAGCTGCCCGAGAATATAGTTGTCACCAAACCCGTCCGCGCCCGTGTGAAGCGGCGCGCGGCCCTGCAAGTTGGGGAGAGCGAATGTCGTTTGGCCATTCCCGCCGTAGGTTGTACCCAGCAGCGCAAACAGAGCCTGGTTTTGGTTGATAGGAAGAATCTGGCCGTTGCAAAGCGCCCACCCCTTTGGCGGGAAGCCGAAGGACATTATGCGAATTTCGGAGAGAAACGGGGTTCCCATGATGGTCAGCTCCGAGGCGGGAAAATGCCCTGCATGGCGATGCAGAAATTGAGGGTGAGATAGGGCATCAAATTATTGTGCGACTGGTTGCCTCCAGCCGAACTGATCGCGTTGCTACTCATAGCCGCGCTCGGGCTCTGCGCCGAATACGCCTGCACTGGGCCGCCGCCGGTGGTGGTTGTGAAATGACCCCGCATATAAATGGCGCCCGAGGGATTGTTGGACGTGGCCACTTCCTTATCGGCGTTGAGCGGGTGCGAGTGACTAGCCAATTGCTGGGCCGAGACCGTGACGTTCGGCGCGCCGCCGGACTGCCCCACGACATACGACGACAACCCCGCGCCCTGCCCCTGATCCACGGGCACGCGCCCCTGCAGATTCGGCAGCCCAAAAGTCACCCTACCGTCGCCGCCAAAGTTCGTTCCAAGCAGCGAAAACAGGGCTGTGTTTTGTGAGATCGGAATCAGCTGCCCATTGCACTGGGCCCAGCCGATCGGCGCAAAATTGAACGGAAACACCCGAATTTCGGCGAGAAACTGATCCGTCATGGCGACCTTCCCAAGCAGATTTACCGCCGCAGCGAGCGGCGGCCGCGTCGCTATCAATTCTGGGTCGGAAAGATTCCGAACAACGAGATGATATAAGTGATCGCGAGATAGGGTTGGATATTGGAATGCGGCTGGTTGCCGCCCGTCGCGCCGATCGAGGCTGGCGTCAGGGTCGTCGGGGTTGCAGTGCCGTTCCCATATTGCGCCGTCCCCGTTTGACTGCTCGACGATAATCCCGGGAGCGCGCCAGTCGGCGGCTGCACACTTGAGCCGGTGTTCACGGCGTTCAGGGCGTGGTTGTGCGCGCCCACTTGGGCGGACGTCAGCGTTACGTTTTCCGCACCGCCGAGCGCGCCCTGTATGTAGTTGTTTCCGAACGAATTGCCGCCCATGTGGAGCGGCACGCGCGATTGCAGGCTGGGCAAAGCGAAGGTAGTTTGCCCATCGCCTCCGTAGGTCGTCCCAATCAGGTTGAACAGCGCCTCGTTTTGGGAGATGCTCTGCAGGGCGCCATTACAGAAAGCCCAGCCTTGAGGTGCGAAATTTCCCGCGAATAAGCGAATTTCGCCAATGAACGGACTGCCCATAGCTCCTCCCTTCGCCGCCTGGCTGCGGCGGCTTGCTTGGTTTTTCGCTGTCCACGCTACGAAGGCGCGGCAGCAATTTCGCCAACGGCGTAAAGGACAACGCCGCGTAGTTCCGCTTCTTTGACTACGACCTAACCCTACAGAACCTGAAGAACAACAATAAAATATTTGCTTAATTAGATCTTATTGCTTCAAATACTCGCCAAGAACGGCAACGAATGCTGCGGCACCCTACAGCATCGAATTGCCTCCCGCAATCCCGTATCGCCTTTGGGAAACGGCGTCGGCGCGTATTTTCGCGATGCAACTCGCAAGCGACGCGGCGGGCGCCGAGCCATCGCTGGCGGCAAGACGCCAAACGCCTCTAAGCTCGCCATCAAGCCCGGCAGCCGCGAGTGCGGCGTTCCAATATAATTGAGAGAGGCAGATGGCCATCCCGCAGCAATCTTCGCTTGCGATCGCTCACGTGGACATTCCGGAACTCGGCGAGACCTTCGCCGATTCGGTTCACAACGCCGTCTGGGACGGGCACACGCTCAGGGTCGATATGTGTGTCACGCGTTATCCCGAGCCCGCCCAAATGGCGTCGGGCGCCAAGCGCTATCCCGTTTGTCGTTTGGTTCTCACGCCGGCCGCCGCCGCCGATCTCTATGAGCGTCTGCGCCAATCCTCCGCCGCGATCGCCAAAGGTGTTGAAGCCCGAAAGGCGCCGACCTGAGAGCGCTATCGCCGAGGCTTGTAGTTTATTTTCGCAATCCAATTTGTTGGTTGCGAACGTGCGCCGTAATTGCGGAAAGATCCTTGTTCAGCTTCCAGGCAGCGTCTATGACTACCGATTAGGCAATGTGCAGGGCCAACGTTGCGATCGAACAACGACAGCACGATTAGCCGCACGCGCCAGTTTTTGAGCGCGTGTTGGGAGAGCGGCGCAGGAGTTTGACATGGCCACCACTTCAGACCTGTTATTCCTTTATCAGAGTTCGGCCAACGACCAGCTTGACGATATTCTCACTAGCGGGGGCAGCTCCACCGAGCTTGAGTTCGCGGCCAATGCAGTTGGAAATTTCGGCGGCTTGGCGATCAACGCGGCGGCGGGGGTCTACTTCGTCACAACGGTACAGACGAATGTCGGAAGCTTTATTTACGAGGAGACTTTCGGCAAGCCGCTAACTTTCAACAATCCCGTCGGCGGCGGCCCCTTGGAGACGACCCTCGACGACCAAGTGTCGTCGCTCGCGCTAGATCCAACTGACGACAAGATTCTGTATTTCACCGCCGGCACGGGCTTCTACGAGGAGAAATTCTCGCTATCCAATTATTCGGGAACCGAAACACAGACAAAGCTCGCGACGTTGCCGACGGCCACCGACGCGGCAAATCAGCAGATCGTGTTCGATCAGAAAGACAACTCGGCCTATTTCGCCGCGCCTTCAATCAAATTCAGTTTCAACCCGACCACGCCCACGGTGAACGGCAGTACTCAAGTTGGCGGTGTAAAGTCCAACTTCATTTACAAGGTGACCGGCGTCGGAGGCGCCGACACCGTGAGCAGCGTAAATCTAGGCCCCGGCAATCAACTGCCGCTCGCTGATGGCGCAATTTCGGGCATTGCACTCGATACCGCGGATGACACGCTTTTCATTATCACCCGTCCATATCCCAATACAGGAGCGCATCCGACAAGCTCAGAAACGGCTGGACTTTATACGTATAAGATCGGCGGCACGGGCGTGAAAACGATATGGTCGGAGCACGTAACTTCGACCACGCCGTCGCTAACCGACATGACCTATATCACGGTCGATCCGACGACGGATGACTACTACATTACCGACGCATCATCGTCGCGAAATCCCGGAATCTATTCTGGGACGCTCGCGGACACCAACGCCAACCAACTCACCTTGCTTTTCAAGGATCCAACCAACGGCGACACGACCGCCGGCGTCGCGATCGACCCGCCGCCGACCATAAGCAGCACGGCCGTCACCGCGATCGACGGCAATACCAGCAAGACTACGGGCACGGTGACCACGGCCGACACGGTGACGATCTCCGTCACCTTCAACGAGAGCGTCACTATCACAGGAACGCCCGCGCTGGCCCTCAATGACGGCGGTTCGGCGGTTTACAAGAGCGGCGCCGGTTCGAGCACGCTGGTCTTCACCTATACGCCGTCGGGCGGCCAAAATATCGCGACCTTGGCCTCCACAGGGGCCGTCAGCGGCGGTACGATCACCGATCTCGCCAGCACCCCCGCCGATTTGACCAACGCCGCGGCGACCTTCACTGGGCTGCGGGTGGAGACGACGAAGCCCACTTTGTCAGTCACAGGCACAACAAGCGATGTCGTGCAGGGCGCCGGCACAGCTACGACGTTGCTTCAATCAGAATTCGATTTCCGATACGAACGGCCCGGGCACGATTGCGAAAGCGACGATATCGATCGCCAACGCTCAGGTGGGCGACGAGCTGTCGAGTTCAGGCGGCGCCGGCATTACCGTCACAGGAAACGGCAGTTCGACGCTGACACTTTCGGGCGTGGCAAGCGTCGCGGAATATCAAACATTGCTCGATGCCGTAACCTATCAGGACGCCGGGACAGACAGTTCGACCCCAGGCCATCCTGCACGCACGATTGATTGGACCGTCGACGACGGCGCTCTCACCTCGAACACCGCGACTAGCGCCGTGACGATCAATCGGCCGCCGACGGTCGCCGCGGGCAGCACGGTGACCTACCACGGCGAGCAATCTTCGCCGACCAGCGTCACGCTCAATTCGGGGTTGACCGTAGCCGACCTCGACAACGCAAACATCACCGGCGCCACGGTGACGATCGGCGGATATATCAGCGGAGATACGCTGACCTTCACGACCCAAGCCGGCATCAGCGGAAGCCAGACCGGCGACGAATTGACCTTGAGCGGCAGCGCGAGCGCCGCGGCCTACACAACGGCGCTCGAATTCGGTCGCCTACACCTTTACACCTGCCAGCGGCGATCCAACCAATGGCGGCATCGATACAACCCGAACCATCAACTGGGCTGTCACCGACGCCGACGGCCTGACCAATTCGTCAGCCGCCACTAGCACCGTGAATCTCACACCCTGCTATTGCCGGGGCTCGCGCATCCTTACCCACCGCGGCGAGGTCGCCGTCGAAGACCTGCGGGTCGGCGATCTCGCGGTTACCGCCTCCGGCCGGCGCCGGCCGATTGTCTGGATCGGCCATCGCCGCCTCGACCTGTCCCGGCATCCGGATCCCCTCGCCGTATGCCCTGTGCGCGTTTCCGCGCACGCCTTCGGCGATGGCCTCCCGCGCCGTGACCTCTGGCTTTCGCCTGGACATAACATCGCGTCGGAAGGCGTGATCATGCCGATCTCCAGCTTGATCAACGGGCGCTCCGTGACTCAGATCAAACAGGACAGGGTGGAATACTGGCATGTCGAGCTCGACGCGCACGACATCCTCCTCGCCGAGGGACTGCCGGCCGAATCTTATCTCGATTGCGGCAATCGCGTCGCCTTCGCCAACGGCGGCGCCTTCATTGAGGCGCATCCCGATTTCGCGCCCAAATATTGGAGCGAGACTTGTCTGCCGCTCGTCAAACAAGGGGCGCCCGTCGCCGCGACCAAGGCGCGCCTTATCGAGCGGCTGACCAATCAGGGCCACCGCATTGTTCATGAAGCGGACGCGCACCTCGTCGTCGATGGGCGCCGGATCGACCCGTCCCGCACGTCCGAGACGCGGTTAGTCTTTGCGCTACCCGCCGGTGCTCGGGATATCGCGCTACGCTCAAACGTGTTCGTTCCCGCGCACACGATCGCGGACAGCGCGGACGCACGCGAACTCGGGATCTGTGTCGCGGAATTACAGATAGATGGCGCGACGGTCGCGCTCGATGAAGCCAGCGCGAGCGGTTGGCGCGAGGCCGAATTCGTTGATGGCCGCTTCGCGCGCCGTTGGACGACCGGAGCGACGCCGCTGCCCGCGGGGTCTCGGCGTGTGACGGTCGATTTGGCGGGGGTCGGATACTACTGGCTGGCGCCGCCGGAGCGCTTGGCCGCCCTCTCCGCATAAAGCGGGCGCTGCGAACTATCGTTGATACCGCAAGCCAAGCCGGGTCATCGCGGCCTGTAACCGATTCGCGTCGTAGGGCTTTCGAACTACAGCTGCACGGGGGTCTGCCGACCATCTAAGCTCGAGCTTTTCGTCAGGCGCCCGGCTCGAAATCAACAGCGGCAATCTGGCGTGCATGGCCCGCAATTCCAGCGCCAATTGGTCACTGGTGGCTGACGCGTCGACGTCGATCAGCACCGCGTCATATCGACCCTTCGACGCTCGCACCCGTCCCAGCGCTTCGGACCCGGTCGCCGCCTCATCGACACTTAGCCCCAGGCGCTCAAGCGTATCGATCACGAACTTTCTGACGGCCGGATCTGCATCGACAACCAGCACTCGGCCCGACCGCCCGGCGTCGATGACGTCGGCGATCTTCTCGGAGAGGCTTTGGTAGGTGAAAGGCTTGGCGATCATCTCGACGCCGGGATCGAGACGGCCGCCGTGCACGATGGAATTTCGGGTGTAGCCGCTTGTGTACAGCACTCGCAGGTCAGGACTGAATCTCTTGCGCCTTTTCAGCAAGCTCGCGGCCGGACATGCCGGGCATCACCACGTCCGTAAACAGGAGGTCGATGTGCTGATCGTCGCGTTTGAGCAGACGAAGCGCGGCAGGACCGTCGTCGCCTCCAACACGTGATAACCGAGCTCACGGATGATTTCGACGGTATAGGCGCGGACGTCATTGTCATCTTCAACAACCAATATGGTTCGCGCGCTCATGGCGTTCGTCGCTTCGGCGCCCTGCTCGACTTCTTCGGGCGCCTCGCTACTCCGCATCAAGCGAGGCAGGTAGATTCTGACCGTCGTGCCTTCGCTCCGGTTCGGAATATATTTTGACGTGGCCGCCTGATTGTTTGACGAAACCGTAGACCATGGACAGCCCGAGGCCGGTGCCCTTCCCGACTTCCTTCGTGGTGAAAAAGGGATCGAAAACGCGCGCCAGCGTATCCCTGGTCATGCCGTGGCCGGTATCGGTCACGGCGATGACGACATAGGCGCCTGGCATGACTTCGGCGTGGGCGGCGGCATATTGCTCGTCGAGCCAGGCGTTTGCGGTTTCGATCGTGAGCTTGCCGCCGTTCGGCATGGCGTCGCGGGCGTTGACGGCGAGATTGAGCGATCGCGTTTTCGAGCTGGTTGGGGTCGGCCTCGACCCGCCATAGCCCAGGCGTCGAAATGATCTCCAACTGCACCGTTTCGCCAAGCGCGCGATTGAGCAGATCGGACATGCCGGCCACGAGCCTGTCCGACGTCGAGAGGTTTCGGCGCCAGCGGCTGGCGACGAGAGAAGGCCAGCAGTCGTTGTGTAAGCGTGGCGGCGCGCTCGGCGCCCTTCTGCGCGTTGCTCAAACGCCCGTCCAAGCCGAGCCGTCTCGCTCGACGCCAATGCGCGGCGCGCCATATCGACATTGCCCGAGATGATCGTCAGCAGATTGTTGAAGTCGTGCGCGATGCCGCCGGTGAGCTGGCCCACGGCCTCCATCTTCTGAGCTTGCCGAAGAGCGGCCTCGGCTTGTTCTCGCTCAGCTATGGCGTGGGCTACTCGCGCCTCCAGCTCTTCGTTGAGTTGGCGAAGCTCGTCCTCGATCCGGCGGCGATGGTCGATGTCGATCAGCACGCCGGGAAAGCGCGCGGGCGCGCCCTGCTCGTCCATGTCCACGCGGCCATTCGCCTCGATCCATCGATAAGCGCCATCGCGCTGTCGCACCCGATATTCGCTGCGATAGGGGCCGCCTCGGCGCAGCGCCTCGGCGATCGTCTCGGCAACGCGCGGTCGGTCCTCCTCGTGGATGGACTGCAGCAGCTCGTTGAGCGGCGGCGCGGCGCGCATGCGTTCGGGATCGATGCCAAACGATCTGGCGAAGCGCTCGTCCGCGACGACGCGATCCTCCGGCACGTCCCACACCCAGGTCCCCACAATGGCGCCGGCGTCGAGGGCGAGTTGCACGCGCTCGGCTTGGAGCCGAGCTTCAGCCTCGCTGGCGCGAATCGCCGCCGCCGCCTCCCGCCGCACCTGCGACATCGCGATGTTCGCCGCCACCCGCGCCAGCAGCTCTCTGGCCGAAAACGGCTTGGTCAGATAGTCGTCGGCGCCTGCATCCAAGCCCCTCGACTTTCGCTTCCTCGCCGGCGCGAGCGGAGAGCATGATCACAGGCAGATCGCGCAGACCCGGGTCGTTGCGCACCGCTCGCAACAGGCCAAATCCGTCGAGCCGTGGCATCATCACGTCGGTGACCAGGAGATCCGGCTTGATGGATCGCGCGGCGGCCAACGCCGCCTCGCCGTCCTCTGCGGTCTGCACCTCATAACCACGGTCGGCCAGCAATCGGGAAATATAAGATCGCGAGGTCGGCGTTGTCGTCGGCAAGCAGCACGCGCCGAGCGTTTCGACCGTCGACGTCGCGCCGTTCGCGAGCGCGCTATCGCTCGCGTCGAGCACGGCGTCGAGGCCGTGCTCGCCGGGAAGCCAGCGCAACGCTTCCTCGACGAACGACTGCGCGCGAACGGCCGTGGATGCGCCTTTGGCGTCAACTTCGATGCGATCCGCCGGCAGATGGCCAACGCCCGTGGGTATTGAGACCGTGAAACTCGCGCCGCGGCCAACTTCGCTCTCGACCGTGATCTCGCCGCCGTGCTGTTTGACGAGCTCCTGAACCAGCGCAAGCCCAATGCCGGACCCCTCGAAGCTGCGCCCTTGCGCGCCCTCGACGCGGTGGAAGCGATCAAACAACTTCGGCAGTTCGTCAGCGGGGATGCCGATTCCGGTGTCGCGAACCGTCAACCAGGCCTTGCCGTCGGCTTCGCGAAGTTGGACAGCGATCTCGCCCTCGAATGTGAATTTGAAGGCGTTCGAGAGCAGATTGAGCACGATCTTCTCCCACATGTCCCGGTCGACATAGACGGGCTGTGAGAGCGTCGGCGTATCGACGTTGAGACGGAGATTGGCGCGATCGGTCGCCGAGCGGAACGACGAAGCCAGGTCGGCGGTGAGCGCTGCGAGGTCGGTCGGACGGAAGCTCACCTGCACACGGCCGGCTTCGATGCGCGAGAAGTCGAGCAGCGCATTGACCAGCCGCAGCAAGCGTAGCGCGTTGCGATGCGCCGCATCCAACCGCTCACGCTGGCGCATGCTCATATCTGATGGTTCGGCTAGCGCATCTTCCAGCGGTCCGAGCATCAACGTCAGAGGCGTGCGAAACTCGTGACTGACGTTGGAGAAGAACGCGGTCTTGGCCCGATCGATCTCCGCCAGCGCGTCGGCCCGCTCGCGTTCGCGTTCATATTCGTCCGCCCTGGCGATCGCGGCGGCGAGCTGGGCTGTCAGCAGCTCGATGAATCCTCGATACCCGCCGTCGAGCGCGCGATGAGGATTGAGGCCCGCGACGAAATAGCCGACCGGCGCTCCGCCTTCCGCGCTCCGGATCGGCCGAGATGACGGCCTGCGTCGGCGGCTTCTGCCAGAACGGCAGCGGCATGTCCCGGACAGCGGCCGGGTTGACATCGACGACAACGGAGTCGTCATCCCCCGCCTTCGCCATCAGCGACCCGTTCGCCGCTTCCTGCAAGGCGATGATCGAATTGGCGGTCGGAGCATTGCGATCGAGCCCGTGCACGGCCGCGAGTGCGAATGTTTGTTTCTTGCGGTCCGCGAGATAGGCCAGCGCGAAAGGCAGGTCTCGCGGTCCCGAGGAAAGCGACGTCTGCAGCGCCGACATGACCTCGGCCCGCGTCGACGCGGCGGACAGGCGCGCGCCGAGGTCGCGAAGCGTCGCCAACTGACGCTCGCCGATCACCCGCTCGGTCACTTCGGCGACGACACACAGCATACCTCTGGTCGTCCCGGCGTCGTCAGCCAGCGGCGAGTAGGAGAAAGTGTGATAGGTTTCCTCAGCGAAGCCGCTGCGACCCAAATAGAGCAGCAAGGCCTCGTCCCAAGTCGCCTCGCCGGTTTTTAGAACGAGATCGATGCGGGGACCGATGTCCGGCCAAATCTCCGCCCAGACTTTATCAGAACGGCTGCCGATGACCCAATTGCGTTTGATGCCGACGGTCGGGAGATAGGAGTCGTTGCAAAGAAACGTCAGCTCCGGCCCCCAGGCCATCCACATCGCGAAGCGCGAGGTGAGCATCACCCGCACGATGGCGCGCAGACTTGGCGGCCAGCTCTCGGGCGACCCCAGTGGCGTCGCCTCCCAGTCGCAGCTGCGCATCAGCGCCCGGACGTCGCTGTCGCCGGCGAGAAGGTCGGCGCCAAGATGGGCTTGGCTCGACGGCGGCTCTTGTTCGATCTGCATTGCCTTTTCGCATTCGCCCTGCGCCGTCGAAAACTAAATCGGCTGTATCAAAGCGTTAGCGGCTCGCCATTTTCTTTGAAAATCGAATTTCCGTTACTGTTCGGACGTGGACGCGCGCCTTCCTTTCACCGCGATCGGCGCTCCATCAACTCCCCAAGGCTGTCTGCGAGGGTCTCAATATCGTAAGGTTTACGTAGAACAGGGACGTTTTCGCGGGCGGCGTCTCGCATCGCGGTGTCGGCGTAGCCGGAGGTCAGGAGAACGGGTAAACCCGGACGGCGGGTGCGGATTTCTCGCGCCAGATCGAGCCCATTCATTCGCCCCGGCATCATGATGTCGGAGAAGACGACGTCGATCGTCCGAACGTCGGCCAAGGCGCCGAGCGCCGCCTCGGCGCTTGCGGCGCGCGTCACATGATAGCCCAGCTCTCGCAACATGTCGGTCACCAGGCCCGCGACTTCATCGTCGTCCTCGACCAGCAGGATCGAACCCGAAGCCTTGGGCCGCGGACGGCCCAGATCGGGGGACGGCGCTGCTTCCGCCGGCGTCCGGTCCGTACGCGGCAGCGTTAGAACGACGGTCGTGCCTCGACCGACCTCGCTCTCGATCCGCACCGATCCCCCCGACTGCTCGGCAAACCCGTAAACTTGGGGCAAGCCAAGACCCGACCCTTTGCCGACCTCTTTTGTTGTGAAGAACGGTTCGAAGACACGCGTGAGGACTTCAGCGGGCATCCCGACGCCGCTGTCGCTCACTGACAACCTGACGAAATCGGCGCGCTGACCGCGGTGTTCGATGCCGGACGCGTTGCGAGCGACGATGCGAATGGTCCCGCCGTTCGGCATCGCATCGCGCGCGTTGACGCAAAGGTTCAGCAAGACCAGTTCGAGTTCGGCGGGATCGACGAGAACGGTCCAGAGATCTTCAGGAAACTCGGTGCGCACATGAACGTCGCCGCGCAACGCGCGGTCGAGCAGGTCGTGCATCCCGTCGAGCTGAGCGCGAAGATCCACGGGCTCGGCCTTGAGCGGTTGGCGCCGGGCGAACGCCAGCAATTGCCGGCTCAGCGAAGCGCCGCGCTCAGCCGCCTGCCGCATCCCCTCGAGAACTCTCGCCCGCCGCGCCGGATCCCCCGGCCGCTCAATCATCGATAGGCCGCCCAGGATGACCATCAGGAGGTTGTTGAAGTCGTGAGCGACGCCGCCGGTCAATTGGCCGATGGCTTCGATTTTCTGAGTTTGCCGCAACTGGCGCTCGGCTTCGGCGAGCTTGGCCTGATCGCGGATGCGCTCGGAGACATCATAGACGAACTGGAACGCGCCAATAATCGCGCCGCTTCGATCGCGCAGGGTGTTGAACTTCATCTCATAAGCGCGACGGTCCCGGGCGGGATCGCCGAACTCCTTCACGAGCGTGAATTCCTCGCCTGACAAAGCCCGGGACCAAACCTCCTTCACATCGGCCTGATGCTGTGGCCATTCGGATAAAAGTTCGAGCATGTTGTCGCCAACTCGCGGCCGCACGCCGAAGATGCGCTCGAATTCATTGGCGCTGGCGCGGTTGATGGCCAGGAACCGATAGTCGAGGTCAGAGACCTGAATGAACGCATCGGTCGACTTCGACGACATCGGCGAGCACCTTGCGCTCTTGCAGGGCCATGGCGACGGCGGCTTCGAGCAACTCATTGAACAACTGCAGTTGTCCCGCCTGCTCGCGCAAACGCGCCTCGGCGACGGTGCGGTCGGTCACATCTACGCCGACGACAAAAATGCCCGTTACGGCGCCCGGCGACGTCCTTCATCGGTTGATAAACGAAGTCCAGAAATCGCTCGTCGGCGACACCGTTCGGTCGGGCGTGAGAGGCGAACTTGACGCCGAGTGCCGGCATAGGGCTCCCCCGTTGTATAGACGCGGTCAAGCAGCGTGATGAAACCCTGGGCCGCCACCTCGGGGAGCGCATCGATGACAGTTCGGCCGACAACTTCAAGGTCGCCGATCAGGCGCATATAGCTCGGATTGACCAATTCGAACCGGTGGTCGGGGCCGGTCAACCTCGCCATAAATGTGGGCGCTTGCTCGAACAACTCGGCGAACCGTTCGCGCTCCTCGCGAGCGCGCTGCGCCGCAATCATCTGCTGCGTCGTCTCCGTGCAGACAACCAGCACGCCGCCGATGCCGTTGGGCGCGTCTTCGTCATCGATCGGACCGTAGCTATAGGTCCAATAAACATCCTCGCGCCGGCCGTTGCGCGTGATCGGGATCAGAGCGTTTTCCTGCCAGGTCGGGCCGCCGCCGGTCATTACCTGTTCGATCTGCGGCCCGATGATCGGCCAGATCTCGTCCCACACCCGTCGGCCTGGTTGTCCGAGTGAGCTTGGGTGCTGCTCCGGGCCAATCGATTGCCGATACGCGTCGTTGTAGAAGCAGAGAAGCTGCGGCCCCCACCAAACATACATGGGATGGCCGGTATTGAGGATCAGCCGGATCGCGGTGCGCAACGCTTGCGGCCAGCTCGCGGGATCACCGAGCGGGGTGTTCGACCAATCGAATGCGCGTATGCGCGCGCCCATCTCGCCGCCGCCTTGAAGGAAATCGAGCGCGGCGCGACGAGGCCGATCGCTGGGGCGGATGTCGTCGTCGTTGTCAGGCACTGGAATGCACCCAGAGGACGCAGGTCACGGCTAGGAATTGGCGCATTCCAAACTGAAGAAGCAAACTCATGCTTTTTCAAGCGAAAAGGGATTTGGAGCGTCGCAAATTCGCGTCATCGCCCCCTGGGACGGCCGGCGTCCGCCCGCTTTTTGCGAACGTGACGCTCGGAGCATGATAGCAGCGCAAGTTCATCCAAGGAGAACCCTTTGTCGTCCGCGTCCCTATCCGATCTCTACTGCGCCTACATCGATTGCCTGAATCGACAGGCTTGGGACGAACTTGGTACATACGTCGACGACGACGTCGAACACAACGGCAAGCCGCTCAAGCTCGCCGGCTACCGCAACATGCTCCGGCAAGATTTTGAAGACATCCCATCTTCGATTCCACATCCAACTCTTGGCGAGTACGCCTCCGCTCGTCGCAGCCCGTCTCGACTTCAGATGCTCGCCCAAAGCGACTTTCCTCGGGCGTCAACGGACGCAGGGTTTCGTTTGCGGAAAACGTCTTCTACGAGTTTCGTTTCTCCAAGATCGTTTCGGTTTGGTCGATCATCGACAAAATGGCGATCGAGGCGCAGCTGTAGCCCAGGGGCCGCAAGACGTGCGCTTCAGCGTGTTGGCCACGCGAATAGGCGAAAGGCTTGGACTTAAAACTGCGCCGTTTCCGTCATGGCCGGGCTTGTCCCGGCCATCCACGCCTGCGTGCGCAGCGCAGGCTTCAGAGCCTAGCGCCGCTGGCTGCAAACGAGAGCGTTCGAGTTCTGAGGCCGACGAGCCCAGTCACGGCGTGGATGGCCGGGACGAGCCCGGCCATGACGCCGATATTGCGCCTCCCTTTGGACACACCTTGATTGACACAATCACGCCGACGCGTTCAACGTCTCTCTCACCTTCGCGGCAAGTTCATCGAAGGAGAACGGCTTGCCGATCAACGGCGCCTGTTCATCCATGCGGCCGTGATCGACGATGGCGTTGGGCGCGTAGCCCGTCATGAACAGAACTTTGAGGCCGGGTCTGCGGCGCGCCGCTTGATCCGCGAGTTGTCGCCCGTTGACGCCGCCGGGCATCACGACGTCGGTCAGCAGCAGATCGATCTGTTGATCGCCGTCGAGCACGGCTAACGCCGCGGCGCCGTTGTCGGCCTCCAGCACGCGATAGCCCAACTCCTGCAGCGTCTGGATCCCGTAGCTCCTCAACGCTTCGTCGTCCTCGACCAGCAGGATGGTTTCCGACCCAAGCGAACTTGAGGCGCCGGCCGCCTGACTCTCTGTCTTCTCAGCAAAATCCCCGCATCCGCCTCGGAAGGTAGATCCTGACTGTGGCGCCTCTCGCCGATTTCGCTGTCGATCTTGACGTGACCGGCCGACTGTCGCGCGAAGCCGTAGACTTGGCTGAGTCCGAGGCCGGTCCCCTTGCCGACTTCTTTGGTGGTGAAGAACGGATCGAACGCACGCTCGCGTGTCGGCCGGTCCATTCCCATCCCGGTGTCGATCACCGCGATCATCACATATTGGCCCGGCTCGACGGGCTCGTTGAGCGAGGAGACGTAGGCATGGTCGAGCGACGCGTTGGCGGTCTCGATTGTCAGCTTGCCGCCGTCGGGCATCGCGTCGCGCGCGTTGAGCGCGAGATTGAGCAGCGCATTCTCGAGCTGATTGGGATCCGCGAAGGTTCGCCAAGGCTCGTCGGTCAAGACCGTCTCCAAGACGATGGATTCGCCAAGCGTACGCCTCAACAGTTCGCTCAGTCCCGCCACCAGCTCGTTGGCGTCGAGAGATTGCGGGGCCAGGGATTGCTGACGCGAGAAAGCGAGAAGACGGCTCGTCAACGTTGCGGCGCGCTTGGCCCCTTGCAGCGCCATATCCCTGAACCGCTCAACCTTTGCGGTGATCAACGGGTCTGAGAGGTGGGTGAGTTGACGGCCGATTCCCTCCAGGCCGCCGAGCACGAGCGTCAGCAGATTGTTGAAATCATGCGCGACGCCGCCGGTGAGTTGGCCCACCGCCTCCATCTTTTGCGACTGTCGCAATTGTTGCTCCAGCTGACGCCGTTCCGTCACGTCGTGCGCGCTGACGATGAGGCGGCGAGGCGCCCCGGGCTCCCCCGGAGCGAGCGTCGCTACGGCTTCGATGGTCGCCTCTCGCACCGTCCTCTCGTATCGATAGGGGCCTTCTTTGCTCAGGCAGGCCGTGAGGTAGCCGCCAACTTCCGCCCCGGCCTTGGCGCCAAAAACCTCCGAAATCGTATGACCAACCACCTGCTCTCGCGTCTTTCCGTACAATTGAAGCGTGGCGGGATTGGCCTCCTCGTAGCGGAACTGTCCTTCGCCTTCCTCGATCATCACGGCGTGGCATTCGGACGAATGGTTGAAAAACGTCTGGATCAGCGCTTGCGTCGCACCCAATTGTTGCGTTCGCTCGCGCAATCCGCGTTTCCAACGTCTGGTTGATCTCCGTCAGCTTCTGCTCGGCTTCTTTGGAGGCAGTCACGTCGTGGGCGACGCCGATGAAGCCAATGTGTTCGCCTTTCGGACCCCACCGCGGCTGCAATTCCGAGCGCAGCCAATGCCAGCGTCCGTCTCCGCCGCGGTAGCGCGCTTCGAGCACGAAGGGCTGCAGCGAACCCTCCCCCGCTTGCTGCTCACGAAAGATTCGCGCGAGATCGTCGGGATGCAGCGCGTTGCGCCAATCAAAGTTCACGGCCTCGTCGTAGGAGACGCCGAGAAAATCCTGATAAGCGCGGTTGATGAAATCCCGCCGGCCGCCCAGCCGCGTCACCCACATCGGCACTGGCGCGCTGTTGGCGATCGAGCGGAAGCGCTCCTCGCTCTCGGCCAAAACTCTTTCGGTGAGCTGGCGCGCGGTCACGTCTTGAACCACGCTATTCATGCCAACGACGCGCCCGCGTTCATCATGGTGCGGAACGTGCACGATTTCCGTGTGTATGGTTTGACCGGAGCGCACGAAGTCGGCTTCGTAGGTGACGGTCTCTCCCGCCAGCGCGCGGGCGACGAACGGCTGCCGAGCCGCGAACATATCGGCGTCCATCAGGTCTTCGAGCCTTCGCCCGACGATCTCGGCCAGCGGCCGCCCGAACCAGGCCTCGTAAGGTTTGTTGGCGAAGCGGAATGTCCGATCCTTGTCGACGTAAGAGATCAGGACAGGCAGCGCATCGGTGACGGCGCGAAGCCTTCCCTCGCTGGCAATCGCGGCTTGTTCGGCGCTTCTGCGCTCGGTGACATCCAGGTCCGCGCCGATCAATTTCACGGCGCGTCCCTCGCTGTCGCGCTCGATCTCCGCAACCGACCGCATCCAACGCACCTCGCCGTCGCTTGGACGAACAATTCTGTATTCCTCCTTGTAGTCTGTCTGCTCGCTCGCTAGCGCTTCGATAAGCCTGGCCTCAAGCATCCCCCTGTCGTCAGGGTGAATCGCGAGCGATCCACTGCTCGGGAGTTTCCGGGACTAGCGCCCAGCGGCGCGCCGTGGAGTTGAATGTATTCGCTCGAACGCTGGGCGAGGCCGGTCGCGATATCCGCCTCCCAGCCGCCCATGCCGCCAATCCGTTGAACGCGGGCAAGGTCGCGTTCGCGCTCGCGCAACGCCAGCACCGCTTCCTGCCGATCCGTTATGTCACGAATCGCGGCCCCCATGCCGTCTCCGAAAGGAAACGCTCGTACCTCGTGATACCGACCCGGATGCCGAATGGTATAAGCTTCGAATTCCTGCCGCGTGCGCTCGGACATCACTTTTCGATAGCGCCGCTCGAACTCAGTGCCGACGATGCCGGGCGAGACCTCCCAGAGTTGCTTTCCGATGACGTCCGCGCGCGACAAGCCAAATAGGGTTTCCGCGGATCGGTTGAAGGCGATGAAGCGCCAATTTGCATCCAATGCGAAGAAACCCTCGCCGATCCCCTCCAACAATGCGTCCAAAGAAGCGCCGGAGTTCAGGCGGGCGCCTGGACGACGAGGGGTCCCGGCCGGGGTGAGTCACATCCATAACGGGCCGCGATCCCAGGGATCCGCGTCGATGTTGTTTTTCACGGCTCCCTCGCTCGCGACGCGGCCCTGACCGCAACGCCAAGATGCTCGGCGAATCATACGCCAGAAAGCTATCGTGTTGACAGGGGAAATCGACTGATCAGAACAGGCGTCGATCCCTCGCGCGCGCGATTTCCCTGAAGGGAAGCGCGAATTGGGTTTCCAGGTTTAGCCGCAGGGCGCTATCGTTCGAGCGAAACACACCCGGAGGGACCGATGGGCTTTAGCAGACGTGAGTTTCTCGCCGCCAGCGCCGCCGCGGGCGCGAATGCGCTTCTGCCAGCGCCGGGATTCGCGCAAAGCACGTTCTCGCCCACGCCGGGCGATTGGCGACGGTTCCGCGTCGTAACGCGGCTCGACATCGCCAAACCCTCGGGCGAGACGCAGGCCTGGCTGCCGCTCGCCTCCGTGCAGTCGCCCGATTGGCTCCGCGCCGAGGGCGAAGACTGGCAGACGAACGGCGAAGCGACCGTCTATCGCGACGACGCCAACGCTCTCGGCCTTCTGCATGTGCAGTGGAGCGGCGGGGAAAAGGCGCCCTACGTCGAACTGACGAGTCGCATCGCCGCGCGCGACCGCGCCGTGGATTTTTCCGTAAAGCAGGACGTGGCCGCGCTATCGTCGGAGGAGCGCCAACGCTACCTCGCGCCCAGCGACCTGCTTCCAACGGACGGGATCGTCAAGCAGATGGCCGACAAGATCGTCGCAGGCGCCAGCGGCGATCTGGAAAGGACCCGCGCGATCTATGAGTGGATCGTCGACAATTGCTACCGGCGCGCGGCGACGCGCGGCTGCGGCGACGGCGATGTCGCGCGCCTTGCTCAAGTCCGGCGATTTCGGCGGCAAATGCGCCGACCTCAACGGGCTGTTTGTCGCGTTGGCCCGCGCCTCCGACATACCGGCGCGCGATATTTATGGGGTCCGCATCGCGCCCTCGCGGTTCGGCTACAAGAGCCTCGGCGCCAATTCCGCCGTCGTCACCAAGGCGCAGCATTGCCGCGCGGAGGTCTATCTCGATGGCTTCGGATGGACGCCGATGGATCCGGCCGACGTGCGCAAGGTCGTTCTCGAGGAGCCGCCGGGGAACCTGGCGCTTGCCGACGCCAAGGTGGCGGCGGCGCGCAAGACGCTGTTCGGCGCCTGGGAGACCAACTGGCTCGCTTACAATTCCGCGCGCGATATCGCGCTGCCGGGGTCGAGCGGGCCGAAGATCGGGTTTCTCATGTATCCGCAGGCTGAAACAGGCGGGGTACGGCTCGATAGCCTCGATGCGGACCGTTTCCGCTATACAATCAAGTCTGAGGAAACCACGGCAATCTGAATAAGTCGCCGGGGGCGAGGCGCCAGGCGTCGCCCAATGTGCGTCGCTATCCGCGTCATGGCCGGACCTGTTCCGGCCATCCACGCCGCGACGCGGCCTGTCGGCTTCAAAACTCGAACGCTCTTGTTTGCAGCAGACGCTGCTTTATTTTGAAACCTTCGATGCTCACGCCGTCGTGGGGTGGCCGGGACAAGCCCGGCCATGACGGAGACGGCGCGTTGTTTCCTCCCTGCGAAGTGGTCAATAGAATTCGGCGATCTACATCGCGCCGCCGCCGCCATGTCGGTTCGCAAATTCGATTCCCATCTCCGTTTGGTTGATCGCCATGCGCACGAACTCCAGCGCCCTTTCGCGGTGACCGCCTTTGTTGGGCGTCGCAGCTTGCAACGAGTCGAGCGCCTCCTGCAGGGCGTGTAGCGCTCGCTCCATGTTGCCCTGGTAGGCGGCGGCGGGCGTGATCCGAAGCGCGAGCGCGGCCGGGGCCCCTGCGGCGGCCAGCGCGATCATTTTGCGGCGCGATGGCCGTTCGGCTGCGCGCTCGTTCGCTGAGTATTTCGAAATCGGCATTCGCTTGACCTCGGTCACTGTATACCTCGAACATTCGAAAATGATTTCGTCGCTTCGTCAACATCCTGCCGAGTTGCGGCGGCCCTCAAAACGCCACTCTGTCTCCCCCCTTCAGCGACAGGATCGCTCGCGCCTCATCCGGCCCCGCGACCTCCAGCCCGAACTCCTCCACCAACCGCCGCGCCTTGGCGACTTGCTCGGCGTTGGTCTTCGCCAGCTGCCCCGGCCCGATCCACAGCGAATCCTCCAGCCCGACGCGGATGTTGCCGCCGAGCGCCAGCGCCTGCGCTGCGACCACCATCTGGTTGCGGCCGGCGCCCAGCACTGACCAGTGATAGTCGATCGCCGAACAACCGATCCGCCGTGCGCCGCATGTGCATGACATCCTCGGGATGCGCGCCGATGCCGCCGAGAATGCCGAACACGCTCTGCACAAAGAACGGCGCCTTCACCAACCCGCGGTCGACGAAATGGGCGAGCGTGTAGAGATGGCCGATGTCGTAGCATTCGATCTCAAACCGCGTGCCGTTGTCGGCGCAGGTGGTCAGGATCTTCTCGATGTCGGCGAAGGTGTTCTTGAATATGCGGTCGCGGGAGTTTTCGAGATAGGGCCGCTCCCAGTCATGTTTGAAGGTCTGGAAACGCTGCAGCATCGGATAGAGCCCGAAATTCATCGAGCCCATGTTGAGCGAGGCGACCTCGGGCTTGAACTCGGCGACGGGTTTCAGGCGCTCGTCGATCGTCATCGTCGCGGCGCCGCCGGTGGTGATGTTGACGACGCAATTCGAGCGCTGCTTGATGACCTTCAGGAAGGGCGCGAACCGTTCCGGCGATTGATCGGGCCTGCCGTCTCCGGGATCGCGCGCGTGCAGATGCACGATCGCCGCGCCCGCCTCCGCCGCGCCGATGGCGGCCTCCGCGATCTCCTGCGCTGTAATCGGGATGTGCGGCGACATGCTCGGCGTGTGGATCGAGCCGGTGACGGCGCAGGTGATGATGACTTTGCGGTTGGCCATGGGGCGAGCTCTCGTTTGCGGCGCGGGGAGAGGAAAGAGCGCGGATTTCGGCCAAGTTCAAGCGCGGCGGCCTCGCGGAGCGGCGGCGTCCACGCCGACGATGCGGCGCATGTAGCTTCGTCGGCGTAGACGCCGACGCTCCGAAGCCTGTTGACGAGGGTGGAAAACCTCTTTCGGGCTTGCCAAGCGGCGCTCGCAACGCAATCTGCCGGACATGAAATTTTCGCCCCAGTTCCTGGACGAGATCAAGGCGCGGCTACCCGCCAGCCAGGTCATCGGCCAGCGCGTCAAACTCAAGAAGCAGGGGCGGGAGTGGCGCGGGCTTTCGCCGTTCAACGCGGAAAAGACGCCGTCGTTTTATGTCAACGATCAGAAGCAGTTCTACCACGACTTCTCCTCGGGCAAGAGCGGCGACATCTTCAAGTTCCTGACCGAGGTCGAGGGCCTCAGCTTTCCCGAAGCGGTCGAAAAGCTCGCCCGCGAGGCCGGGCTCGACATGCCGCGCGAGGACCCCGCCTCAAGGGAGCGCGACCGCGCCCGCGCCACCTTGCACGAAGTGATGGCGCTCGCCGCTTCGATTTTCGAGCGCAACCTCAACGAGCCCGCCGGCGCCCGCGCTCGCGGCTATCTCGCCGACCGCCGTCTCGACGCCGCCGCCCAGCGCGCCTTCGGACTAGGGTTCGCCTTGGGCGAAAAATTCGCGCTGCGCGACGCGCTCGCCGCGAAAGGCGTCGCTCTAGAGCAGATGATCGAGGCCGGCCTGCTGATCCACGGCGACGACATTGCCGTGCCCTACGACCGTTTCCAGAACCGGGTGATGTTCCCGATCCACGATCGCGCCGGCAAGGTCGTCGCCTTCGGCGGCCGCGCGATGGAGCTGGGGGCGAAGGCCAAATACCTGAATTCGCCGGAGACCGAACTTTTCCATAAGGGCGCGCTGCTTTTCAACCACCACCGCGCCCGCAAGGCCGCGCACGACAAGGGCGAGGTGATCGCGGTCGAGGGCTATGTCGACGTCATCGCCATGACCGCCGCCGGGTTCCCGCAGACCGTGGCGCCGCTCGGCACGGCGCTGACGGCGGAGCAGTGCGCGCTGCTGTGGACGATGTCGGAGACGCCGATCCTCTGCTTCGACGGCGACAAAGCGGGCCGCAAAGCGGCCTATCGCGCGATCGAGACCGCGCTGCCGCTGATCGGGCCGGGCAAGAGTTTTCGCTTCGCGCTTTTGCCCGACGGGAAGGATCCTGACGATCTCGCCAAATCTGGCGGCGCGGAGGAGATTGCGGCTGTCCTCGGGCAAGCCAGACCGTTTTCCGACATGCTGTTCCTGCGCGAGACCGACGATCAGCTTTTCGACACGCCGGAACGCCGCGCCGCGCTCGAACGGCGGCTGCGCGAGCTGACCGCGGGCATCGGCGACGAGACGCTGCGCCGGCATTACGCGCAGGACATGGCGGAGCGGGTGCGCGCGCTGTTCGGCGGCGCCCCGCGCCAGGGAAGGCCTTGGGAAAATCGTCCGCGCGGCAAGTTTGGACAAGAGGTCGGCCCCAAGGTTGGGGTCGCAAACCGCCCGCTCTCGCCGCTCCGGCTCGGTGACCGTCGTCGCGATCCGCCGCGCGAAGTCGCTCATCCTGGCTCTGCTTCTAAATCACCCCCGAACGATCGACACAGCGTCCGAGGAAATCGCGGCGCTGGAGTTTTCGAGCCCGGCGCTATCGACCTTCCGCTCGCGCCTGCTCGACGTCGCGCCGACCGCCGAACCGGAGCCCGCAACGCTCGCGGAAGCGCTGCAGGGGGCGGGATATGGCGAGCAGCGCGAAGCCATTCTCGCGGCGGCCCGACGCATGCCCGACTGGTGGTGCGTGGCGGAGAGCGCGCTCTACGGCGACGTAGAGACGGTTTTGCGCCAAACTATGGCCTTGCAACGGAAAACCGGCGCGTTACATAGGGAGCTCAAATCGGCGGCGTCCGCCTTTGAATCCGACCCGTCCGAACGCAATCTTGCCCATCTCTTGGACATAAAGGCGAGTTTGGCCGACCTGGTCGATGCGGAGGCCGCTGTGGAGGGATTTGGGGCCGCTAGCGGGCGCGAGCTTCCCCCTCTTTGAAACTGGGTTAACGCGAGCTTAGGGGCGCTGACCGAAAAGGGCCTGTGAGCTATAGATTCGCGACGTCGCGCTTTGGCGCGGCGCTTGCGCATTGGTTTACGAGATCGAACCGAACGGAGCAGCCGGAATGGCGAGAAACGACGAGCCGAAAGCGGAAGGTGAAGCCGCTGTTGTGGAAGCCGCCGACGGCCCGTTGCTGGACCTCACCGACGCCGCCGTCAAGCGGCTGCTAAAGACGGCGAAGAAGCGCGGCTGGGTCACCCAGGACGAGCTCAACGCCGTGCTGCCTTCGGACGTCAATTCCTCCGACCAGATCGAAGACATCAACACGCATTTGAGCGAGATGGGCATCAGCGTCGTCGAGTCCGAGGAGGCCGAGGAGGGCGAAAAAGAAGCGGAGCCGGCCGAGGAGGAGGAGCCCGAGACGGGGACCGAGGTCGCCGAGACCACCCGCACCACCGCGGTCGCCACCCGCTCGTCCGAGCCCTCTGAGCGCACCGACGATCCGGTGCGGATGTATCTGCGCGAGATGGGCGCGGTCGAGCTGCTGTCGCGCGAGGGCGAAATCGCCATCGCCAAGCGCATCGAGGCCGGCCGCGAGGCGATGATCGCCGGGCTCTGCGAGAGCCCGCTGACCTTCCAGGCCATCATCATCTGGCGCGACGAACTCAACGAAGCCAAGATTCTGCTGCGCGACATCATCGATCTCGAGGCGACCTACGCCGGCCCCGACGGCAAGAAGACGCCGAAGATCGACATGACCGAGCCGCAGAACGCCGAGGCTCTCGCCGCCCGTATCGCCGAGCGCGCCGCGCCGTCCACGGCGCCGCGCACCCCGCCGCAGGGTTTCGATGCCGATGGCGCGCCGATCGACGGTTTTGATGACGACGACGATATGGAGAACGCGGTCTCGCTCTCCGCCATGGAGGCCGAGCTGAAGCCGAAGGTTTTGGAGACCTTCGACCGCATCGCCGACACCTACAAGAAGCTTCGGCGGCTGCAGGATCAGAACGTCGAGAACCGGCTGAAGAACGAGACGCTGTCGCCGGCGCAGGAGCGCAAATACAAGACGCTGAAGAAAGAGATCGTCGCCGACGTCAAGCAGCTGTCGCTCAACCAGAACCGCATCGAGGCGCTGGTCGAGCAGCTCTATGACATCAACAAGCGGCTGATCTCGCTCGATCTGCGGCTGATGCGGCTCGCCGAGCACCACGGCGTCGCGCGCGAGGATTTTCTGAAGAACTACCAGAATTCGGAGCTGGATCCGAAGTGGGTGCTGCGCGTCTCCAAGCTTGGCTCGCGCGGCTGGCGGGAGTTCGTCGCCGACGACAAGGATATGATCAAGGATCTGCGCACGGAAATCCAGTCGCTCGCGCAAGAGACCGGCCTGGAAATCCAGGAGTTCCGCAAACTCGTGCAGATGGTGCAGAAGGGCGAGCGCGAGGCCCGGCAGGCTAAGAAGGAGATGGTGGAGGCGAACCTTCGCCTGGTGATCTCGATCGCCAAAAAGTACACCAATCGCGGCTTGCAGTTCCTGGATCTGATCCAGGAAGGCAACATCGGCCTGATGAAGGCGGTCGACAAGTTCGAGTACCGGCGCGGTTACAAGTTCTCGACCTACGCGACCTGGTGGATCCGGCAGGCGATCACCCGCAGCATTGCGGATCAGGCAAGAACGATCCGCATCCCCGTGCACATGATCGAGACGATCAACAAGATCGTCCGCACGTCGCGGCAGATGCTGCACGAGATCGGCCGCGAGCCGACACCGGAGGAGCTGGCCGAGAAGCTGGCGATGCCGCTGGAGAAGGTGCGCAAGGTGCTGAAGATCGCCAAGGAGCCGATCTCGCTGGAGACCCCGATCGGCGACGAAGAGGATTCGCACCTCGGCGATTTCATCGAGGACAAGAACGCGATCCTGCCGATCGACGCGGCGATCCAGTCGAACCTGCGCGAGACGACGACGCGGGTGCTGGCCTCGCTGACGCCGCGCGAGGAGCGCGTGCTGCGCATGCGCTTTGGGATCGGGATGAACACGGACCATACGCTGGAGGAAGTCGGCCAGCAGTTTTCCGTGACGCGCGAGCGTATTCGGCAGATCGAGGCGAAGGCGCTGAGGAAGCTGAAGCATCCGAGCCGGAGCCGGAAGCTGCAGGAGCTTCTTGGATAACTAACGGCGGCGCCAAGAAAACGTCTTCGTCAGTCCCGTCGACCAAACGGGATTGACTGGTCGGACGAGGCCCGTGACCTCGCCGCGCGGAGCAGCACGGCGACCACTTAGTCTAACGTGCGCCTTGACGCCGAACAAAGAGCCCCACGTCATTTGACCAGCGCGGCGCGCAACGCGAGTGCGAGGCTGCAGGCGCCGCCGGACTCCGACAGTCCGAAGCTTCGCGTTAAAGGCGCTCAGCGACAAGATCAGGCACGGGCGCGCGTCGCCCCGCTGTTCGCTGCCAAGGGTGGGCTCAAGATTGAAGCGATAAATCTCGCCACGTTGGATCGTCATTTGAAATCAGGAAAGCCGTCACCTGCCGTGACGTCGAACGCCGAAGCGTCAGCGCGCGCTTGCGCGAAGTCGGGATGGGTCTCGAATTCTTCGGCGATGTCCTCGAAGGGGCGCTCGAGATCCGCAAGTGCGGTTTCCATTAGACGCTGAACGACTTGGCTGCGCTCTCCCGCCGGCACAGCAGCATTAAAGCGTTCGAGCACATCGGGTTCGATCGTGTAGGACGCGCGGACGGCAGCCATGGCGGCACTCACAGCAGGGATATGCAGTAATATCGCATACGATGGGTCAGCCGCAACGTTCACAACTGAAAGGCCGGCGCTCCTCAAAACGTCGTCGTCAGCCGCGTCAGCCAATCCGGCGAGGCGTCGACCAGCCAGGTTTCGACCGGGCGGTCGAGGCCGGTGACAATCGCCGCGCCGAGCCCGACGAGCAGCACTCCGAAGACCGCCTTCGCCGTCTTGCCGCCCGACAGCAGCGCCCCGCGCCATTTCACGAACGCCGCGCGCGAGGCGAGGCCGGCAAGCGCCAGCGGCAGGGCGGCGCCGAAACCAAAGACGGTCATTGTCAACGCCGCCGCGCCGATCGATTTCCCCTCGGCGGCGAGCGCGGAGGCGGCGCCTAAGGTCGGCCCCGCGCAGGGGCTCCAGACGGCGCCGAGCAACAAGCCGACGCCGAACTGGCCGGCGAGGCCGCGCATGGCGAGCGCGCGTATCCGTTCATCCGCCCAATCGCCAATCGGTCCGCCCGCCAGCGCGAGCCGCGCCTGCAAGGGTGGGAGCGCCAGGACGAGGCCGGCGAGGATCAGCAGGACAGCGCCGACGATGCGGAATGTCGCACCGTCGACCCCAATCGAAAAGCCAATCGTCGCTACAAAGAGCCCAATCGCGACGAAGGAAAGCGTCACCCCGGCCGCTAGCGCGACTGGTCCGTAGCGATGCCCGCTCGAGGCGGTCGCGAACACGATCGGAACCAGCGGCAACACGCAAGGCGAAAGGATTGACAGCAGGCCCGCCACGAAGGCGAGCCCTAAGCCTGCCGCGTTCATGGCTCAGAGGGTTTTCGACAGCAGGGCCGCGATCGAATCCGCGTTAGTATCGCCGACCGAGCGGCCGGCTTCGACTTCGCCCTTGAACACGACGAGCGTGCTCTGCATGCGCGCTCCGAAGCGGCGCACCGCCTCTTTTTGCGAGTCGAAATCGACGTGGAACACTTTGAGGCCCGCGTATTGCGGCTCGGCCTCCAGTTTTGTGAGGATCGGCGTCTGGGCCTTGCAGGTTGGACACCAGGGCGCATGGATTTCGACTAGGATTGGCTTGCCGGCCTTTTGCGCGGCGTTGAAAACGTCGGAAGAGTAGTCGATCTTTTCGGCAGCGAAGGCGTTGAAGCCCACGGGCAAGGCGACAAGAGCGAGGGCGAGAGCGCGGCGAGATAGCATGGAGTTCTCCAGCGAAGCGGCTTTGCGCCTCATCATTCGCCAAGGCGCGCAAATTGTTACGGGCGCGGCGAATGCGTTGGAAACCGAGCCCGAATCGACAAGCAAGTTCAGCGGCGTCGGATAATTAACGCACAATATCCTCGGGCCGCATGGCGCCGATGATCTGGCTCGTTTGCGACTCCATTTTCGCCCGTGCGCCGCTCTGAGCATAGAAAGCGCGCTTCGCCTGATACATCAGCCCGTCCGCCCGCTTGACCACCTCTTCGAGCCGCTCGCCCGGCTGGCGGCAGGCGAGGCCGACGGCGAAGCTGAGCGGCGTTCCCGGATAGAATTGGTTGTTGAGCTCGATCAGCTTTCGAAAACTCTCCATGATCGCGAGACCCGCGCCTTCGTCAGTCCCCGGCAACAACGCGGCGAATTCGTCGCCGCCGATGCGCGCCACGCGCCCGGGCGCTTTCACGGCTTCGTTGAACGCCTCACCCGCTCGGCGCAGCATTTCATCGCCCGCCGCGTGGCCTAACTGATCGTTGGCGGTCTTCAGGCCGTTGAGATCAGCGACGAGGATCGCGATCGGCCAATGGGCGGCGCGCTCCAGGCGATTCAACTCATCAGCATAGAACGAGCGATTGTAGAGCTTCGTCAGGACGTCGTGCTTGCCGAGATATTCAAGATAGGCCTCGGCCTTCTTGCGCGCGGTGATGTCCGTAAGCGCAATCTGAACCAGCGACCAATCGCGTTCGTGGCCAGGCAACACCGAAAACTGCAAATGCAGGTGCAGTTCGTCTCCGGTCAGCGAATAGTTCACGACCTCGCGCTGCTGAAACAGCTTGCCTTGCCACAAATCGATCAGCTGCTCGCGGAAGTGCGGCCGCATCGCATCCCGGAACACATCGCTCAGCCGTCGCAACAGCGTAGGCTTGTCGGCCGCGGCAAACAGCTGCAACGTATGTTGGTTGACGTCGACAATCCGGATCTCGCTCATGCAGCGAGTGACAAACTCCGGATGGACGTCGGTGAAGGTGCGGAAGTCGACAATTCCGCAATTGCGGACTTCGTCGATAAGCCGCTTGATGCTGCTGAAATCCTCGACCCAGAGCGAAACCGGCGAATGGTCGAACAACCCGCGGGCGTAAGCCTCGCTGGCGGACAAGTCACGACGCGCGATTTCTCGATCGCTGACATTCTCGATCGCAACGAGCACTCTCGCCCAATCGGACTCGAAGCCGGGCAGGATCCGGCCTTTGAGCTGAATGTCGAGCCGCCGGCCCGATAAGGTGTAGTTAACGGCGTTGCTCGAAAACTCGGCCGCGCCGCTCCAAAGCTGCACGAGCTCCTCGACAAGGCTCATCAGCATGTCGTCACGAAAGACACGGTCGAGGTTCGCGGTCAGGCGCACGAGGTCTTCGGCTTCATAGAGCGACAGCGTCCTGGCGTTGACCCTGACGACTCGAATAAGCCCTGCGCAGATTTTGACCCGCGATAGATCCTCAAGCAGATGCTCGCGCAGTGATGTGACGCCGGCGCTCCGCCAAGCTTCGAACTGAATCTTGAGGCCGCTATAGTCCTCCAGCCAAAGCGACATCGGCGTCAGTTCGAAGGTGTCCGCGATCTCCAGGGCAGGCGCCTGCGACCCGATGGCTTTTTGCAAAACGCGCATGGACAACTTATCGCTTCAAACGCAACTGCCGTTGCGGCCCATGGTTGCGCGATTGCGTTGGGATTTGATTAACGACTCGACAAGCGACAACGTGTCTTCTATAAGAGACACCTGTTTGAAATTCGCCAAACCCGCGTTTTCAAGGGCTGGTTGGATAGCCTGGCTGATAACGTCGCCGTAAAGCGCATTGCTGACCGCATCCTGCGACTTCAGGGCGGCTTATTCGGAGACGTAAAGTCGGTTGGCGATGGCGTCAGCGAAATGCGCATTCATGCTGACCCTGGTCATCGTGTTTACTTTGCGCAACGCGGGAAAACCGTCGTCATCCTTCTCTGCGGCGGCGACAAGAGCACGCAAGCGAAAGACATAAGGGCCGCAAAATCGCTCGCGGCCGACCTTGAGGAGTGATGGCGATGGCGACGGAAACTATCCCCTTCGACGCAGCCCCGTATTTCGCTGACACAGAGTCGCAACAACGGCTTCTTGCCGAAGCGCTCGCTACCGGGAATGCGGGATATATAGCCGCTGCGATCGGGACGGTCGCGCGGGCGCGAGGCATGTCAAAAGTCGCCCGCGACGCGGGAGTTTCTCGCGGCTCTCTCTACAAGGCGCTGAGTCCCGAGGGCGACCCGCAATTATCGACGCTGCTCGAAGTCCTGAAAGCACTGGGTCTCGAACTTGCGATCCGCGGCGCCGCATAAGCTCTACGCTTGGCGCCCCTTCGCCCGCTCCCCCGCCACGTAAGTCTCGGCCACCGCGCGATCGTCGCCCATCGTCATAAGCACAAACAGTTCTTCCGCGAGGTCGCCGTCGATAGACTCCATCCGATGCGCCATCGCCGGCGTCGCGCGCGCGTCGAGCACGACGAGATCGGCCTCAAAACCCGCCTCCAGGGCGCCGATCTTCTCCTCCAGCCCGAGCGCTCGGGCGTTTCCGAGTGTCAGTTGGTAGAACGCCTGCAGCGCGGGCCAGCTCTGCCGGCGCATTTGCAGCACTTTGTAGGCTTCATTCGCCGTCTGCAGCAGCGAATAGCTGGTGCCGCCGCCGACGTCGGTAGCCAACGCCACCCGCACGCCCGCCGCGTCGAGCCCAGCCTCGTCAAACAAACCTGAGCCGAGAAAGAGATTGGACGTCGGGCAAAACGCGGCGACGCTACGATGCTCCGCCAAGGACGCGATCTCGCGCGGCTCCAGATGAATGCAATGTCCGAACACCGATTTGGGACCAACCAGCCCGGCGCGCTCGTAAGCATCGAGATAGTCGCGCGCTTCCGGATGCAGCTCCTTCGTCCAGGCGATCTCGGCGTGGTTTTCACTCAAGTGGGTCTGGACATGCGCATCGGGGAATTCGCGGGCGAGCGCGCCGGCGGCTTGCAGCTGCTCCGCTGTCGAGGTGATGGCGAAGCGCGGTGTGATCGCATAGCCGAGCCGGCCGCGGCCATGCCATTTGGTCAACAGCGCCTTGCTCTCGTCGTAGCCGCGCTGCGGCGTGTCGGTCAGCGCGGGCGGGGCGTTGCGGTCCATCATCACTTTGCCGGCGATCATCCGCGCGTTGCGCCGCTCGGCCTCCGCGAAGAACGCTTCGGCCGATTCCGGCCGCACGGTGCAATAGACCATCGCCGTCGTCGTGCCCTGGCGGAACAATTCGTCGAGAAAGAAGCGCGCGACGGCTTCCGCATGCGCGGGATCAGAGAACTTTTGCTCCTCGACAAACGTGTACTTCTGCAACCACTCCAGCAGCTGCGTCCCGTAGGAGCCGATGACGCGTGTCTGCGGATAGTGGATATGCGTATCGATGAAGCCCGGCAGGATGAGCTTGCCTGAGTGATCGTCAACCGCTGCATCGGCCGGCGCACGCGCGAGCACATCCCGCGCCTCTCCGGCTTCGACGATACGCCCCGCCTCGATGCGCAAGGCGCCATCGGCGGTATAGACGTGCGCCGCATCCCCGGTGTGGCGCGGCGACTCGCGAAAGCTCAACAGCCGGCCGCGAACAATGCGCGTCATGGCAGAACGTCCGCCAGCCGAAGCGCGGCGATGCGATCGATTTGAGAAAGCGCGGTCGAAAACTCCGTCGCCTGATCGTGCGCTAGTCGCTGTTCAAACGCCGCGACGATCTCCTCCTTGCTCTTACCCTTCACCGCCATAATGAAAGGGAAGCCGAATTTCGCCTTGTAGGCGTCGTTGAGCGACGTAAAGCGCGCAAGTTCCTCAGGCGTCAGTTGATCCAGGCCAGCGCCCGCCTGCTCCTTCGTTGAATCCACCGTCAGTTGTTTGGCGCGCGCAAGCCGTCCGGCGAGATCCGGGTGCGCGGCGATCAGCGCCCGCTTCTGCTCGTCCGAGCCTGATGCGACGGCCGCGGCCATCGCCGCCGCAAGCCCGGCGGCTGTGTCGGCTTGCGGTCCGAGCCCGCGGTCGTAGGCGGCCTCCGCAACCCAACGCGAATGCTCGTAGATGCCGCCAAAGCGCTCCACAAACAAAGTGCGCGTCAGCTGCGACGGCTTCCAGCCTCCAGAGGGCGCATGCTTGGCGATCCAGTGTCGCGCGATGTCGAGCCGCGTCGCCACCCAGACCTTCTCGTGCGAACGCGCATAGTCGAGGAAGCGCGCCAGCGCGGCGGCGCGGCCGGGGCGTCCGATCAACCGGCAATGCAGCCCGATCGACAGCATCTTCGGCGCGGTTTCGCCCTCGGCGTAGAGCAGGTCGAAGGCGTCCTTCAGATACGCGTAAAACTGCTCGCCCGAGTTGAACCCTTGTGGGGTGGCGAAACGCATATCGTTGGAATCGAGGGTATAGGGCACGATGAGCTGCGGCCCCTTCGGCCCCTCGATATAGTAGGGCAGGTCGTCGGCATACGTGTCGGCGCAGTAGAGGAAGCCGCCTTCCTCGCAGCCGAGCGGGATCGTGTTGATCGACGAGCGGCCCTGGTAGAAGCCGAGCGGCCGGGTCCCCGCCACCTCGGTGTGAATGCGGATCGCCTCGGCGATATGCTGGCGCTCGGTCTCCTTCGGCGTGTCGCGATAGTCGACCCACTTGTAGCCGTGGGTGGCGATCTCCCAGCCGGCTTCGTTCATCGCCTCGACCGCCGGCTTGTTGCGCGCCATCGCGGTGGCGACCGCGTAGACCGTCACGGGCAAGTCGCGGTCAACGAACATCCGGTAGAGCCGCCAGAAGCCCGCGCGCGAGCCGTATTCGTAGATCGACTCCATGTTCATGTGGCGCTGACCTGGCCAGGGCGCGGCGCCGACGATCTCCGACAGAAACGCCTCCGAAGCCGCGTCGCCATGCAGGATGTTGTTCTCGCCGCCTTCCTCGTAGTTGATGACGAATTGCAGCGCGACACGCGCGCCGCCCGGCCAATCCGCGAACGGCGGCGTGCGGCCGTAGCCGATCATGTCGCGCGGATAGTTGTCCGTCATCTTCGAGCCTACTCCGGATGGGCGTCGGCCCACGTTACGGCGCCCGGACCGTTTGCTCCAAGCCAACATTTGCGCCAGAAGCGTCGCGCCTGGGACTGCGGGCGTGAACTTAGGGCGGAGCGAGTGCGCAGATGATTGGAGAACCGCCGGCGCCGCAAGCAGCCGGGGCGGCGTGCTCTGTAGACGCGGTCGCTGACCGCGTTCTTTGGCTCAAGCGCCTCGTTCTGCTAGAGTTTTCCAAGCCGATCCACCGCGGTCAGCGACCGCGGCTACAAGGCGCCGGGGAATTTGCCCCGGTTTCTTCCGCCAAGCCCTAAGTTAGCGCTTATGGGCGTCCCGCCGGCAACGGGGCGCGCGAGACGCGCGCGGTCCGAGGGGGCGGCGGTCGCCTGAACGAACGGGAGCCCTCATGTCCCAACTGCGCCTGGTCTTCGAGCCGCCACTCGCTCGGCTGGTGCTCGACCGGCCGGAGCGGCGGAATGCGATGTCCTGGGCGATGTGGCGGGGCCTGCCCGAGATCTCCGCCGAAATCGAGGCTCGCGCGGACATCGACGCCGTCATCGTCGAGGGCGCCGGCGGCCACTTCTGTTCGGGCGCCGACATCAGCGAATTCGACGACATTTTCGCCGATCACGAGACAGCGCGGGCCTATCTGGGGACGATCGAGCGAGCGCTAGGGGCGCTGGCGGCGCTCGATCGCCCGACGATCGCCAAATTGGAAGGCTCCGCGGTCGGCGGCGGCCTCGCGATCGCGCTCGCCTGCGATCTGCGGTTCGCGGCCGAGGACACGCATCTCGCCATCCCTCCCGCCAAACTTGGGCTGCTCTACGGTCCGGTGGAGACGCGGCTGCTGGTCGAGACGATCGGCCCATCTGCGGCGAAGGATTTGCTGTTCAGCGGTCGCCGCGTCGAGCCGGACAGAGGCGCTCCGCCTCGGCCTCGTCAATCGCGTGCTGCCCGCGTCGGCATTAAGCGAGGCGGTTGAGGCGCAAGCCCGGGATTGGGCCGCGCTGAGCCGCGCCTCGATCCGCGGCGCCAAACAAGCCGTGCGCGCCGCGCTGGCGGGCGATGCGGCGAACCTTCGGGCGCTGGTCGAGGCCGCCGCGATGGGCGAGGATTTCCGCGAAGGCCGGGCGGCTTTTCGGGCGAAACGGCCGCCGCAGTTTGCGCGCCGGTCCTGAAATGATGTCGCTGATACCGATGTCGTTGACGAGTGTACACGGTGTACTGGGCCTGCTCACCCACATCGCCGCGGCGGGCCTCGTTACGATCCACACGTTGATGCGTAAGCGCGACGTGCCCGCCTCGATCGGCTGGATCGGCATGGCGTGGCTCGCCCCGGCGCTGGGCGCACTGCTCTACTTCGCCTTCGGCATCAACCGGGTACGGCGCCGGGCGCTGCGCCTGATGGGCGGCGATCCCCTGCCCGCCTATCCCGGCCGGCAGGGCGCACCTGAAGACCCGCTCGCCGATCTCGAAACGGCCATCGGCGCCGTGACGCGGCGCGCACCCAACGGCGGGCCAGGTGACCGCCCATCTCTTCTGCGGCGATCAAGCCTACCCGGAAATGCTGGCGGCGATCGCGGGCGCCAAATCCAGCGTCAGGCTCGCAACGTACATTTTTCGTGACGACGAGGCGGGCGAAAAATTCATCCAGGCGCTGGCGGACGCCAAGCGTCGCGGCGTCACTGTGACCGTGCTGATCGACGGTTTCGGCGGCGGCTTTTTGCGCGCGCCGGCCTACGATCGGCTCGTTCACGAAGGCGTCGCCGCGGCGCGTTTCCTGCATTCCAAGTTGCCTTGGAAGATGGCCTTCTTGAACCTTCGCCTGCACAAGAAAATCCTCGCCGTCGACGGCGCCGTCGCCTTCGTCGGCGGCCTCAACATCGCCTCGGAAAACGTGCTGGCGAGCCGCCCGAAATCGCCGGTCTGCGATCACCACTTCAAGGTCATCGGGCCTATCGTCAACGAGATCGAGCGCGAGTTCGACGACGATTGGCGCTTCGCCACCGGCGAGGCGCTCAAAGCCTCGCCCGCCGCCGCGATGCCCGCCAACGCCGGGCCCTCGCGCGCCATCGCCTCCGGGCCGGATCAGGAAACCGACCATCTGGTGCTGGTCTTGCTGTCGGCGATCAGCGCCGCGCGACACACCATTCGCGTCGCCACGCCCTATTTCCTGCCCGACGAACAGATCGTCACGGCGCTGCGCCTCGCGGCATTGCGCGGCGTGGCTGTCGATATCGTGCTGCCGGCCAACAACAACCATCCGTTCGTCGCCTGGGCCGCCCGGGCGCACGTGCGTCCGATCATCGAATCGGGATGCCGCGTCTGGTTCAATCCGCCGCCGTTCGATCACTCCAAGCTGATGACCATCGACGGCAGCTGGAGCCTGATCGGCAGCGCCAACTGGGACGCGCGCAGTCTCAGGCTCAACTTCGAGCTGACAGTGGAATTTCGCGACCCCGCCCTCGCCGCCGAGCTGGAGAGAAGCATCGATTCGCGCCGTGGCCGGCTGTTGACCCTGAAGGAATTGGACGCGCGGCCGTTCGTCATCAAACTGCGGGACGCGGCGCTGCGGCTCGCCATGCCCTATATCTGAGAGCTTCTCGCACGATGAAAGTGGCTTCCTACAACATTCACAAATGCCGCGGCATGGACGGGCGCACGCGGCCTGACCGGATCTTGCAGGTCGTGAAGGAACTCGACGCCGATATCATCGCGCTGCAGGAAGTTGACAGGCGTTTCGGGCGCAAGGACGGTCTGCTCGATCCGGAGGCGATCCAGCGGGACACGGGGATGCGGCTGCTTGTGCAGTCCGATCTGCCGGACGGACACGGCTGGCACGGCAACGCGCTGTTGGTCCGAGGTCGAGCCGAAAACCTACCGCCGGCTGCGGCTGCGGCTTCCCGGCTTTGAGCCGCGCGGCGCGATCGTCGCCGAGCTCGATCTGGGCGAGGGGGAGTTTCGCGTCATCGCCGCGCATCTCGGGCTGCTCAGACAGTCAAGGCTCGATCAGGCGAGCGCGCTGCTGAAGCTGCATCGCGAGTTGACGCCGATGCCGACCATCCTGATGGGCGACTTCAACGAATGGCGCAGCCGGCGGCGATCGGCGCTGAGCGTTCTGGAGCCGACGTTTGGCGCCAGCGCCACGCCACGGAGCTTTCCCTCGCGTCAGCCGATTTTCGCGCTCGACCGGATTCTTGGTTGGCCGGACGGGTTGGTCAGCGATCTCGCGGTTCACAAAAGCCCGCTGGCGCGGCTGGCCTCGGACCATCTGCCGCTGACCGCACGAACGCGGCTTCCCACGCCCCGCTCGCGCGCGGCGTAAAGCTGCCTGTAGCCGCGGTCGCCGACCGCGGTGGCGCCGTGATCGAATTCTTCCCGATAACGACGATCACACGCCGGCCGCGGTCAACGACCGCGGCTACAATTGCGGCTGATCTGAACCCAGTTTGATTGGGATCGACACAATCAATCACGAGGCTCCTCGCTCAGATCCCGCTCCCTTCCAGCGACCGCTCGAAAACCTCGAATTCCGCAGCCGTCGCGTAAGACTTCTGCGAGCCCGGCCGTTGCACCGAATCGGCGGCGTAGCGCGCGGCTTTGGCGAGAGCGTCCGGCAACGATAGTCCACCGGCGTGAAAGCGCGCAAATGAAGCCACGAACGCGTCGCCCGCGCCTGTAGTGTCCACAGCCTTGACGGGAACCGGCGCTATCCGTTGCACGCCCGCCGCCGTCGCCAGCAGCGCTCCCGCGCGCCGAGAGTAACGATCACCGCTTCGACTCCCTGACTCAACAGGCCCCGCGCAGCAGCTTCAACCTCCGCTTCCGTCCCCGTCGGCTTGCCGGTAAGCAGCGCAAGCTCAGTTTCGTTGGGCGCCAGATAGCTCGACATCGCGGACGTATCGTGGATCGATATCTGGCGCCGCCGGCGCTGGGTTCAGCAATGTCCGCACGCCGTGCTTCTTGCCGAAGGCGATCGCCGCATAGACTGTCTCCAGGGGCACCTCCAACTGCAACAATATGAGATCGCAACGCTTTAGGGCTTCGCCGGCCCGCTCGACGTCGGAAGGCGAAACATCGGCGTTGGCGCCTTTCACAATGATGATCGAGTTTTCGCCGTTCGGCTCAACCAGTATCGTGGCGACGCCACTGGCCTGGTTCGGCACACGGCGCACGAAGCTTGTATCGACGCCAAGGCGTGCGAAATTACCAAGCGAGCCTTCCGCAAACATATCGTCGCCGACGGCGGAAACGAAGACAACTTCCGCGCCGAGTTTCGCGGCGGCGACCGCCTGATTGGCGCCTTTGCCGCCGTGGTTGATCTCAAAACGCGGCGCCTCAATCGTCTCGCCCCGGTCGGGCATGCGCGTCACGTAGGTGACGAGGTCGACATTGGTGCTGCCGACGACGGCGATGCGCGGCGAAGCGGTCATTTGAGGCGCTACTCCCTGGGACCGCGGGCGTTTTGCCCGCAAGAGCGCGCGAGACGCGCGCGGCGCCAGGGTAGCCTCATGTCGCGGTCTTGGCGAGTATGAGACGAACCAAGCTCCCTACATTGTCGAGCTTTTCGATCTCTCGCGCGCGCAGTTTGACGCCGAAACGCTCCTCGGCCGCGGCAATGATATTAAGGTTGTTGAAGGAGTCCCACGCGTCGACATCCGCGGCCGTCGTCGAAGCTTGCAGGGTGATTGTCTCGTCGGCGAACAGGTCGCGGAAGATTTGCGTCAGGCCGTCGTAGACGTCGGCTTCGTTCATCGGCGCGGCTCTCCTCGCACGAATGATATCAGCCCCTCGGCGAGCGCGTCGAACATGTTTCGCACGCGAGGTGTAAGAATGACATCCTCGTGCGCGGCGAGCCAGATTTCCAGGGGTATCGAGAACTCGTCGGCGAACAACCGCACCAGCTCCGGCGTTCGGCGCGCAATGTTTTCCTGTAGGCCGCCAATTCCGACGCCCGCGCGCAAGGCGGCGAGCAGGGCGAGATCGTTGTCGCATCGGAAAACAATATCTTCGCGACGCAGTTCCTGGACCAGCGGCCCTAGTGTCCGCAACATCAGCGTTTCCCGATCGTAGCCGATCAGCCGGTGATCGCGAAGCTCCGCCAGACTCGTCGGCGCGCCGGAGCGCGCGAGATAGTCGCGATGGGCGAACAGACCGATCCGCGTCACGCCGATACGCCGCGCCTGCAAGGCGGCCTGGCGCGGTCGGACCATGCGGACCGCGATGTCAGCGTCGAGCCGCGAAAGATCCTCGGTCCGGTTGGTGAGAGCGAGTTCGATTTCGACGTTCGGGTGCGTGGCGCGGAAGCGGGCAAAGTATTGGCGGCAGGACTTCGGCGCCGATGACCTCGCTGGCGGTCACGCGAACAACGCCGCGATCCTGCCCCGCTTCGCCCGCCGCGGTCCGCGCGAGCGCGGCGGAGGCGGCGGCCATCGCCTCGACATGCGGCGCAAGGTCACGCGCGGCCTTCGTCGGACTCAAGCCTCGCGGCGAACGTGCGAACAGCGCCACGCCCAGCGCCGCCTCCAATGCATCCATCCGCCGCCCGACGGTCGGCTGCGTTACGCCGAGGCGGCGCGCCGCGCCGGAAAGCCCGCCCTCGCGCATCACCTCACGAAAGGTGCGCAGCTCCTCCCAATCCGGGGCCCGTATCATGCATTTATGTATAGCTGTGCGACGGAAATATGCAATTTCGTATTTTGGGGGACCGGCTTATCTCATCGCGCGGAGCAAACCGCTTTTGATCCGGAGCCTGCCGATGTCTTCGTCTCCCACCGCCTCTCCGCAACCGGAGCGCCGTTGTCGCTGCTGCGCCTCGAGGGCGCGGCGCTCGGTGTCGGGTCCGTCGCGCTCTATGCGGCCGGCGGCCATTCCTGGCTGACGTTCGCCGCGTTGTTCCTCGCGCCCGACCTCAGCATCGCTGCCTACTTTGCCGGGCCGCGCGTCGGCGCCGCGGTTTACAACGCGCTGCATTGGACAGTTCCCGCGTTGGCGCTGGCGGCCTTTGGTTGGGCGGCGCCATCGTCGGGCGCTCTCGCCGTGGCGCTGATCTGGCTCGCTCACATCGGCATGGACCGCGCGTTGGGCTTCGGGCTCAAATACGGCGCCGGCTTCCGCAACACTCATCTGGGCAGCAACTGATGCGCATCCACATCCTCGAATGCGGCCGGGTCCGCATCAAGCGCTCGCAAGCCGCCGGCGTCGGCCAGGGCCTAGCGCGCCGGATCAGGCCGCTCATCGACTCGGAATGGACGGACTGGCTGCCGATCCACGCCTATGCGATCGAGCATGCCGACGGCGTCATCGTTGTCGACGCCGGCGGAAACGCGGGCCTCATGCGCCTGCCGCAGTGGCATCCGTATTTTCGTTTCGCCGTGCGCTTCGACATCGACCGCGAGCAGGAAATCGGGCCGCGGCTGAAGGCGCTTGGGATCGGCGCGCGCGACGTGAAGACGGTTTTGCTGACCCATCTGCATATCGACCATGACGGCGGTCTCGGCGATTTTCCTGAAGCGAAGGTTCTCGTGGCGCCAGGAGAGCTTGCCGCCGCCTCGGGGCCTGCGCGGAAAGCTCGGCGGCTATCTGCCACAGCGTTGGCCGAGAAGCTTCGATCCGAAGCCGCTGCTTATGGAGGATGCGAGACTTGGCCCATTCGCGCAATCGGCGCGCATCACCAGCGACGGGGCGATTCGCGTCGATTCCGACGCCCGGCCACACGCCGCACCACGTCTCGGTCGTCGCCGAAACGGAGCGCGGGCGCCTAATCTTCACCGGCGATGCGACTTATTCGGAAGAGAATTTCCGCGCCGGCGTCATTGATGGCGTCGCGCCGGACGACGGGCAGGCGCGAGCAAGCCTCTCCCGCCTCACCGCGCTCGCCGCTGAACGCCAGACGCTGATCTTACCCGCGCATGATACGACATCGCCGCTGCGGTTGGCGGCGTGGGAGGCGGCCGCTTCCTCTCCGAACCTCGTGGCCGGGCGCGTCGCGCAGATATCCGAACTAGGCGCCTAAAGGCCCGAGTCGGTCGATACCGGGTGCGAGAGGGCGCGGGGCGTGATAAATCAGCGCCGCAGCCTCGTTTGAGCAGAGCCATGGCCGACACCGAGAAACGCACCTTCGATCTTCCCGCTGATCAGGCGGCTTTTATCGACGAGCAAGTCGCGCGCGGCGCTTTCGAGAGCGCCGACGAGGTCGTAACTGAGGGTTTGCGCGCGCTCCAGGAGCGGGACGAGGAAATCGAACGATGGCTTCGCGAAGAAGTCGCGCCGACTTACGACGAAATGCAGGCGCATCCGGAGCGGGGGATCTCGGGCGAAGAGTTCATGCGTGAGATAAGACTTCTCCACGAGACGTGGTCGAAGCGAGAAGCGTAAACGGGCAAGCTTGATTGCCGATATCAACTCAATCGCCGAATGAGTTGACCCCTCCAACCTGCAAGGACGAGGCTTCAAATGACCACACTGCTCGCGCAAGCCGTCGAGAGGCTCCAGGCCCTTCCCCCCGAAATGCAGGATCAGGCCGCGCGGATGCTATTGCTTTATGCCGGCGGGGACGAACCCGTAATTGAGTTGACGCCGGAGGAAAAAGCCGACCTCGTAGAAGCTCAAGCCGAAGCGGCTCGGGGCGAATTTGCGACGGAGACTGAAATCGAAACCGTCTTCTCGAAATATCGGCTGTGAAGCTACGCTATTCGAGACGTTCTCTCCGGCAGATCGAAAGGGCAATAGGCTACGTCGCGGCGCGTTCCCCGCAAGGCGCCGCGAAGATCGAAGCTCGAATGCGGACACTGCTCGCCATGCTGCAGATCTATCCGCACGCCGGCGTCAAAACGAGCCTTCCAGGCGTGCGCCGCCTGTTCCTAACGCCCTATCCCTACTTCATCGACTATCTCGTTGGTGAAGATGAATTCGTCGTTTTGCGATTTCGCCATGCCTCTCGCCGGGCTCGTTGAAAGAGTAAGCGCGTGCTCGCCGCCATAGGTCATTGGCTCGCGCGGTCGGAAGCCGCTTCTGCTTTGTCCAAGGTCCAAGCGCGGCCAGCCTAGCGCCCATAATCGGCAGCCTGTTTTAGATGTTTCGCTTTCGACGCGCGCAACTGTTCTATTGCAGTATTTGCACCCTTAAGCCCGCGGGCCACGACGGCTTGCCCCATTCAAAGCCCGCGCCTGGACAAAAACTTGAACCCCCGCCCTCTCCGGTCTATTCCCCGCCCGCGCCAATCCCGGCGCGACGACCGGACCCGTAGAAATGGCCTTCCTCGCCGACGTGCTCAATCGCATCAAGCCTTCCGCGACCATGGTGGTCACGCAGAAGGCGCGCGATCTGAAAGCGCAGGGCCGGGACGTCATCTCGCTCTCGGTCGGCGAGCCCGATTTCGACACGCCTGACAACATCAAGGACGCGGCGGTCGACGCCATTCGCCGCGGCGAGACCAAATATCCGCCGGTGCTCGGCATCCCGCCGTTGCGTGAGGCGATTGCGGCGAAGTTTCGCCGGGAGAACGGGCTCGACTACAAGGCGTCCGACACCATCGTCGCGACCGGCGGCAAGCAGATCCTTTACAACGCCTTCCTGGTGACGATGAACCCCGGCGACGAGGTGATCATCCCCGCGCCGTTCTGGGTCAGCTACCCGGAAATGGTGTCGATCAACTGGGGCGAGCCAAAGATCATTTCGACGCGCATGGAGGACGGCTTCAAGCTGAAGCCCGAAGCGTTGGAGCGCGCGATCACGCCGAAGACGAAATGGGTGGTGCTCAACTCGCCGTCCAACCCCTCGGGCGCTGCTTATACTCGAGCCGAGCTGAAGGCGTTGACTGAGGTGCTGATGAAGCATCCGCATGTCTGGGTGCTGACCGACGATATGTACGAGCATCTGGTCTATGGCGATTTCGAGTTCACCACGCCGGTGCAGGTCGAGCCGGCGCTGAAGTCGCGCACGCTGACGATGAATGGCGTGTCGAAAGCCTATGCAATGACCGGCTGGCGGATCGGCTACGCCGCCGGGCCGGCGGAGCTCATCAAGGCGATGGACATGATCCAGGGCCAACAAACCTCGGGCGCCTGCACGATCGCGCAATGGGCGGCGGTCGAGGCGTTGAATGGGCCGCAAGACTTCATCCCCCGCGCGCGCGTGGCGTTTGAGGAGCGGCGCGATCTCGTCGTGTCGATGCTGGGACAGGCCAAATATCTGAAGTGTCCGAAGCCGGAGGGCGCGTTCTACGTCTATCCCTCCTGCGCGGAGGCGATCGGCCGCACCGCGCCGTCGGGCAAGAAAATCGAGAGCGACGTGGACTTCGTCAGCGAGCTGTTGGAGGCGGAGGGCGTGGCGGCGGTGCAGGGTTCGGCCTTCGGGCAGGGGCCAAACTTCCGCGTGTCCTATGCAACGTCGCTCGGCGTGCTCGAGACTGCCTGCAAGAAGATCCAGAACTTCACGGCGTCTTTGCGTTGACCCAGCTGACCCTGGTCTTCGACCTCGACGGCACGCTCGCCGAGACCGCGCCTGATTTGATTGACGCGCTCAATCACGTCCTCGCCGGGGACGGGATCGCACCCGTGTCGGCAGACGCGGCGCGCGGGCTGATTGGCGCGGGGGCCCGCGCTCTGATCGAGCGCGGGTTCGCGCTGAACGGACGCACGCTGAGCAAGGAGCGGCTGGATGCGCTGTTCGCCGACTTCTTGGAATTCTACAACGCGCATATCGCCGATAAATCGACGCTGTTTCCCGGCGTCGAGGCGTGCCTCGCCCGTTGTCGCGAAGAAGGCTGGAAGCTTGCGGTTTGCACCAACAAACTCGAGGCTTTGTCGAATTCGCTGTTGGAGAAATTAGGTGTGCGCGATCAGTTCGCGTTTGTTTGTGGACAGGATACCTTTGGCGTCGCCAAGCCCGATCCGAAGCCGCTGATCGAGACGGTGCGAGGCGCCGGCGGCCAGATTTCCTCGAGCCTGATGGTTGGAGATTCGGTCACCGACATTCGCACTGCGCGGGCAGCGGGGATGCCGGTGATTGCGGTGGACTTTGGGTATACGGACGTTCCCGTCGCGCAGCTTGGCCCGGATCGGGTGATCTCGCATTTCGATGAGTTGTTTGAGGCGGTGCGAGAGATGGTTGGTCGCGGCGCAAGCGGCTAAGCCAACCGTCATTGCGAGGAGCGAAGCGACGAAGCAATCCATGCGGCGGCAGGCGCCTTATCTGGTTGGCCGCCGATCTCACTACGCTGGATTGCTTCGCTTCGCTCGCAATGACGGGGACGGCGGCTATCCCAACTTCACCGTCTGCCCCGTCTTCCAGGACTGATACGCCGCGTCGGCCAACAGCAGCGCCTGCAAGCCATCCACGCCACTCGGCGAGGGCTCTTTGCCCGCCTTTACCGCGCTGACGAACGTGTCGAGTTCGCTGCGATAGGCGACTTCATAGCGCTCCAGGAAGAAGTTCAGCACCTTGTCGGCGGTGATGCCGTGCGCGCCTGCGTGCTCGACCGTGGTTTCCCTGATGTTGCTGGCCGAGACCATGCCGTCCGAACCATGCGCCTCGACGCGCTGATCGTAGCCATAGGTCGCGCGGCGCGAATTGGAGATTTCGCACACCTTTCCGGACTTGGTCTGCAGGATCACCACCGCCGTGTCGACGTCGCCGGCCTTGCCGATCGCCGGATCCACCAGCGACGACCCAAAGGCCGATACAGCCACCGGCTCTTCGCCGAGCAGGAAGCGCGCCAAGTCGAAATCGTGGATCATCATGTCGCGGAACAACCCGCCCGAGCGCTCGATGTAGCTGATCGGCGGCGGGCCCGGGTCGCGCGAGGTGATCTGCACGATCTCCACCTTGCCGATCGCGCCGTCGGCGATCCGCTTCTGCAGGCTCGCAAAATTTGGGTCGAAGCGGCGGTTGAAGCCGATCATCAGCTTCGCCTTCGCCGCCTTCACCACTTCCAGGCAGGCGCGTACGCGCTCTGCGGAGAGGTCGACGGGCTTCTCGCAGAAGATCGCCTTGCCGGCTTTGGCGGCGCGTTCGATAAGATCGGCGTGGGTGTCCGTCGGCGAGCAGATCGCCACCGCTTCGACGTCTTTGGAGGCGAGAATTTCTTCGATCGAGCCGACCTTTGCGCCGGTCGCCGCCGCCAGCGCTTTCGCCGCATTGGCGTCCGCATCGGCGACGAACGCTACAGAACTATCGCTGCGCCGCGCAATATTTCCGCCGTGGATCTTGCCGATTCGTCCCGCCCCGATAACGCCGAAATGCATGCTTTCCTCCCTGCCGACGCTTAGAGTGGTTTTCGATCAAACCCTTCATTGTCATCCCCGCGAACGCGGGGATCCAGGGCTGCCGCACGTGGTGTGGCCAAATCGAAGCGCACGTCGTGTAGCCCCTGGATCCCCGCGTTCGCGGGGATGACAGGAAGCCGTGTGCGATTCAATCTGATCAAAAATCGCTCTAGCTGCAAAAGAGAATAGCTGTTCCACTGCGGCTTGTGAATAGAATTTTTATTTCATTTATATGGGTCGCGAACGGCGAGGGGAGACTGTCATTTGGTTATGGATGGCACACCCGCGGGCATTGGCAGCGGCGGCAGCAGCAGTTCGTTGAGCACCCAAATCGCGAGGATCACGATTAGCACAAGAAGCAGAAGGCCCACGAATCCTCGCGGGCCCCAGTTTGCGCGTCGGCCGTAGAACCCGCCGCCGGTCACGAACAAAATGACGAGGATCACGACGAGAAGCGTGAGCATGAAATCTCCGTTGCGCTGTCAGCGATAGATAACGTGCCGCGTCCGGAAAATGATCCACGGCAAATAGCTTCTGACATGTAGAGCGTCGGCCTCCAGCCCGACGAGGGACGTGCGGCGTCCTAGGTCGGCGTGGACGCCTGACCCTCCGGCTCCTCTCGCCCTTTGCGGCAAATCGCGTATACTCCCTGTCGATCCTCCCGGAGTTTGGTTTTGTTCGGTTCGCTGAAGACGTCGCGTATCGTGCTGCTGGCCGCGGCGGCCCTGATTGCGCTTCAGTCGGCGGGTTGCGGCCGGCGCGGCGATCTGGAGCCGCCGGACGCTAGCGCGCCGCAAGCCAACGCTACGACAACGCAACCGAGTGCGAGCGCCACGCATGCCGGTAACGACAAGCACAGTTTCCAGTTGCATCGCGCGTCGCAGAATATCACGCCACCTAAAAAGGATTTCGTTCTCGACCCGTTGCTGCAATGAGGCGCGTCGGTGTTGAACGCCTGGGTTGCGTCCTGTCTGGGACAAGCTCAGCCATGGCGGCCCAGTTGATTTGCAAAGCGCCGCCCGTGCGCTTTCGCGTGAAATGACAAAAGAGAACCGCCGCCTTCATGCAGCACTTCGAATACCGCAACGGCCGCCTCTATGCCGAGGACGTCGACCTCACCGAGATCGCGCGTGAAGTCGAAACCCCTTTCTATTGCTATTCCACCGCGACCCTGACGCGGCATTTCCGCGTGTTCTCGGAGGCCTTCGCCGGCCAGAACGCGCTCGTCTGCTACGCCATGAAGGCGAACTCCAACCAGGCGGTGCTGAAAACGCTGGTCGAGCTCGGCGCCGGCATGGACGTCGTCTCCGAAGGCGAATTGCGCCGCGCGCTCGCTGCCGGGAACGCCGCCGCAGAAGATCATCTTCTCCGGCGTCGGCAAGACGCGGGCGGAAATGGCGCTCGGGCTGGAGGCCGGCATCCGCTGCTTCAACGTCGAGTCCGAGCCCGAGCTGGAGGTGCTGTCCGAGGTCGCCGCCGCGCGCGGGCATGCGGGCGCGCATCGCTATCCGCGTCAATCCGGACGTCGACGCGCACACGCACGCCAAAATCTCGACCGGAAAGTCGGAGAACAAGTTCGGCGTGCCGATCTCCCGCGCCCGCGAGGTCTACGCGCGGGCCAAGGCGCTGCCGGGCGTCGAGGTCGACGGCGTCGACATGCACATCGGCTCGCAGATCATCGAGCTCTCGCCGTTCGACGACGCCTTCGCTCTGCTCGCCGATTTCGTCGCGCGTGCTGCGCGGCCGACGGGCACGCGATCCGCCACGTCGACCTCGGCGGCGGCCTCGGCGTGCCCTATCGCTTCGACAACGAGCCGCCGCCGCATCCCGCAGCGCTACGCCGAGATCGTCGCGCGGCACACCCGCAGCCTCGATTGCGAGGTGTTCCTGGAGCCCGGCCGGCTGATCGTCGGCAACGCCGGCGTGCTGGTGACCTCGGTGCTCTACGTGAAGCGCGGCGAGAACAAGAACTTCGTCATCGTCGACGCCGCGATGAACGATCTCGATCCGCCCGACGCTCTACGAGGCGCATCACGAGATCCGCCCGTGCGCGAGCCGGCGCTCGACGATCCGCGCCTCGTCGCCGACATCGTCGGGCCGGTCTGCGAGAGCGGCGACTATCTCGCGCTCGATCGCGAGATGCCGGCGCCGCGAGCCCGGCGATCTGCATCGCCGTGCTGACGGCCGGCGCCTATGGCGCGGTGCAGGCGGGAACCTACAACACCCGCCTGCTCGTTCCCGAGGTTCTGGTGCACGGCGACCGATTCGCCGTCGTCCGGCCGCGGCCGAGTTATGAGGAATTGATCGGCCTGGACAAACTTCCGCCCTGGTTGGCGTGAGGGTTGCTCCGGGCGCAGCGATGAGCCGAGCGCCCGGAGAGGCCGATTGCCGCAGAGCCTAAGACTCCCGAATCCGCCTCGAGCGCCTGCGGCGCCGGGCCGCGCTGGCGCTCGTTTGGGAAGGCGTGTGGCCGCCGCTCGCCTATCGCCGGCGTCGTCGCTGCTGCTGTTCGCCGCCGTCTCCTGGTTCGGCCTGTGGTTCGAGACGCCGCCTTACGCGCGGCTCGTCGGCGCTCGGCGCTTTCGGCTCTCGCTGCTTCTGGCGGCGTTGTTCCCGCTGGTGCGGCTGCGCTGGCCCGAGCGAAGCCGGGCGCTGGCGCGGCTCGACCGCGACGCGCCCGTCGCCGCATCGGCCGGCCTCGGCGCTGCAGGACGACGCTCGCCAATGCCGACGACGATCCCGCGACGCGGGCGCTCTGGGCCGTCCACAAGGCGCGTCTGGCCGGGGAGGTCGAGCGGCTCACCGTCAGCGCCTCCGTCGCCCAACCTGGCCGCGCGCGACCCCTATGCGCTGCGTTTTGCCGCCGATCCTGCTGGCGCTGGTCGGCGCTTTCGCCGCCGGCTCCGAGCGCTTCGCCCGCCTTGCCGCCGCCTTCCACGGGATGCCGGTGCTGGCCGCGACGCGCGAGCGCGCGCGATCGACGCCTGGATCGACCCGCCCGCCTATACCGGCAAGCCGCCGATCTTCCTGAAAGTCGATGACACGGCCGCCGAAACTGTCGCCGCGCCGGAGGATTCCGTTCTGGTCGTGCGCGCCGACCCGAAGGCGGTCACGGTCAAGGTCAGCGGCGGCCTCGCGGCGGTCCCGGACAAGACCGCGGGGGAGCGCCGCTTCGCGATACACGCCGACGGCTCGCGCAACGCTCTATCAGGGCGTCGCGCGCGGCCGGCGACATCGAAATCAAGGTCGGCGCCAAGACCCATCCGTCGATCCGTCTGCTGGATCCGCCGCAGAACAATATCGCCGGCTCGCTGACGCTGCACTACACGATCGAGGACGCCTATGGCGTGCGCGAGGCCGGCGGGGAGTGTCGCGCTCGCCAAGCCCGCAGCCGACGCCCCGAAGCACACCCTGTTCGGGCCGCCGACGCTGGCGCTGCAACTGCCCGGCGGCGCGAACCGGACCGGCGAGGCGCGCAGCACCGTCGACCTCTCCGAGCACCCCTGGGCTGGCGCGCACGTGCTGATGACCCTGAAGGCCGACAGCGTCTCGGATGCGAGCGCGGAAAGCCCGCCGGTCGAAATCGTCCTGCCGCAGCGCCATTTCGCCAATCCGCTCGCCAAGGCGCTCGTCGAGCAGCGGCGCGATCTCGTGCTCGATCCCGACCGCAATCGACCACGCGTGGCCCGTGCGCTGGAGGCGCTGCAACTTCGGGCCCGAACTGTTTCAGCCGAAGCCGAATGTCTTCCTCGGGGTCGAGCAGGCGAAGAAGCGGCTCGCCGCGGCGCGTAGCGACGACGAGCTGCGCGACGTCGCCGCGCTGCTCTGGGCGCTCGCGCTGTCGATCGAGAACGGCGACGCCTCGCAGGCGCTGAAGGATCTGCGCGCGGCGGAGGATAAGCTGCGCGAGGCGCTCAAGCGGGGCGCGAGCGAGGAGGAACTCAAGAAGCTGACCCAGGAACTGCGTCAGGCCGCCGAGCGCTACATGGCGGAAATGATGCGCAACGCTGACAAGCAGGCGATGCAGGACGTCGATCCCATGGATTCCAAGGATCTCGACTCCATGCTCGACAAGCTCGAGAAGGACGCCGAAAACGGCTCCAAAGATGACGCGCAGGCGATGCTCGATCAGTTGCAGGAGATGATGGAGAACCTGCAGCAGCGCCGAGAACGCCAAGCCCGATCCCGCCGCCAAGCAGATGCGCCAGTCCATGCGCGATCTCGACAAGCTGTTGAAGGATCAGCAGGCGCTGCGCGATGACACGTTCCGTCAGGACCAGCGCGAGCGCTCCGAGACGCAATCGCCCGGCGACGACAAATCCTCACCCTCGCTCGATGAACGACAGAAAGCCTTGCAGGATCGTCTCGATCAGATCGAGCGGCAATTGCGCGGCGCGGGCGTCGACACGCCGAAGAACTTCGGCGAGGCCGAGAACCAGATGTCGGAGGCCGAAAGGATCTGAAGGGCGAGAATGACAACGGCAAAGCGCGCCGGTTCGGTCATAGCCCGAAAGGCGACGCGGTCGAAGCGCAGGGCAAGGCCATCGAGGCGCTTCGCCAAGGCGGCCAAGCCATGCAGCAGCAGATGCGCGGCAAGGGGAAAGGCAAAGGCAAGGGCGGCTACGTCGGGATGAATGGCCCGAAACGCGGTGAGAACAATGATCCGCTCGGCCGAGGGCAGGACGGAACGAAAGGCGCCGCCGAGGGCGAGCTTTCCGGCGGCGCCGATAGGGCGGAGCGGGCGAGGCGCGTGCTGGAGGAGCTACGCCGGCGTCTCGGCGATCCCAATCGCCCGAATGAGGAGCGCGACTACCTCGAACGCCTAATCGGACAACCGTAAACCGCGGAGCGTTGGCCTCCAGGCCGACGTAGCTTCATCTCCAAGGCCGGCCGAAAAGGTCGGCGTGGACGCCGACCCTCCGTTAGAAGGGCTTCACGACGACCAGGATGACGATGCCGATCATCAGCACCGTCGGGACTTCGTTGATAACACGGTAGAATCCCGCCGATTTGTCATTCCTATCCTCGGCGAACGCGCGCACCCGTCCTGTCGAGATAGCCGTGCACGGCCGACATCAGGAACACCAGCGTCAGCTTCGCGTGCAGCCAGGGCGCGCGGAAATAGTCGAAGGCCCAGGCGATATAGAGCCCTGTCAGCCAGGTGACGATCATCGCCGGATTCATGATGCCCTTGAGGAGCCGGCGCTCCATGACTTTGAACGTTTCGGATGCCTTTGATCCCCGCTCAGCCTCGGTGTGGTAGACGAACAGCCGAGGCAGATACAGCATCGCCGCCATCCAGGAGATGACGGCGAGCACGTGTAGGGCCTTGATCCATATAGCCAAGCTCTGCATGCAGCGATCCGTGATTGAAGGGCTTGGGCCTACGCCAAGCGACGGCGCCGTCGGTAGCATCCGACGCCTAATATATAAAGAGATTCTAGACTCTGATTATTGCTACTAGGGGCGGGACAAGACTCATGACTCGGGCCCCACAATCCGTCCCCTGCGTTGACCACAGGGCTAGGCGCTGAAAACGTGCGGCGGCCGCTTGGGGAAAAGTTAAGGACTCGTTAAGGATTCTAAACTCTTCGTTAACCATGCTGATGGGGATAGCTCGGCGGCTAGCGGCTTATCCCCATTGTCCCGGCAACCCTTGCCGCCAGCGTAAATAGATCGTTAAGCTGTGGAGGGATTTCCGGCCCTGCGGCCTCCTTTTCGCGGGCGCCGGATTCATCCACAGCTGTCCCCGTCTCGCCGAAACTCCAGGGGATCGCGGCGTAAAAAGGCTTTACATGGGCAGAAGCTATTTCCATCTGCACCTGGTCTCCGATTCGACCGGCGAGACGCTGATCGCAGCCTCGCGCGCGGCGGCGGCGCAATATCAGGGTGTCGCGTCCATCGAACACGTCTACCCGCTGGTGCGTTCCACCGGGCAGCTCGACCGGGTGATCGCCGAGATCGAGGATGCGCCGGGGATCGTGCTGTTCACCCTGGTCGACCCCGAGCTTTCGCGGCGCCTGGTGGCGAGCTGCGACTCCTCGGGCTCGCCCTGCCTGTCGGTGCTGGGGCCGATCCTGACGCTATTCCAATCCTATCTCGGCCAGAACGCCGCATCGCGCGCCGGCGCGCAGCACATGCTGAACGCGGATTACTTCAAGCGGATCGACGCGCTGAACTATTCGATGATGAACGACGACGGGCAGCTGCCGGAAAATCTGGAGCAGGCCGATATCGTCCTGCTCGGCGTCAGCCGCACCTCGAAGACGCCGACAAGCATCTATCTCGCCAATCGCGGCTACAAGACCGCCAACGTGCCGTTCGTGCCGAACTTGCCGCTGCCGCCGGGCTTGGCGGAACTGCGCCGGCCGCTGATTGTTGGCCTGATCGCTTCGCCGGAGCGCATCATTCAGATCCGGCAGAACCGGCTGCTCTCGCTCAACGCCGACACCCAGAGTGATTACATCGACCGCGTCGCGGTCGCCGAGGAGCTCAGCGCCTCGCGCCGTTTCTTCGCCGAGCACCGCTGGCCGATGATCGACGTGACGCGGCGCTCGATCGAGGAGACCGCCGCGGCGATCCTCGATCTCTATCGGGAACATCGGTTGAAGTTTATCGCGCAGGCGTGAGCGAATCGTCGTAGCGAGCGATGGGTCTACCGTCATTGCGAGCGAAGCGAAGCCATCCATGCCGCGGCGGCTGCTCTTTTCAGATGGCCGCCGATCTCACGACGCTGGATTGCTTCGCTTCGCTCGCAATGACGGGTCTGTTTCCTTGCAATAAGTTGTAGGACTGCCGGCCATGTCCGACATTTGGGATCCCGCTTTCCGCCTCGTGCTTGCCTCCGGCAGCTCGACGCGACGTCGTCTGCTCGCGGCCGCCGGCCTGCCGTTCGAGACTCGCGCGCCGAATGTCGACGAACGGGCGATTGAGTTCGATCCTCGCCCCTTCCGCCGATGTCGCACTGACCTTGGCCCGCGCCAAGGCGCTCGCCGTCAGCGCAGAGGCGCCCGACTCGCTTGTCCTCGGCGCGGATCAGGTGCTCGCTCTGGGCGGCAATATCATCCACAAGTCATACACGCGCGACGAAGCGCTGAGAACGCTGACCAGTCTCGCGGGCAACACCCACCGTCTGACTTCAGCTTTTGCCCTTGCCCGGGGCGGCCAGGTCATTGCCTCCGACACCGACACCGCGGTGCTGACACTGCGCGCGATGAGTGAAAGCCAGCTTCGGGTCTACCTCGACGCCGCGGGCGATGGCGTGCTCGGGAGCGTCGGCGTCTACCAGTGGGAGGGTTTTGGCATGCATCTGTTCGAGAGGGTCGAGGGCGATCACACGACCATTCTCGGCCTGCCGATGCTGAAACTGCTCGCCGCGCTCCGCGGGCTCGGCGCGCTTTTGCTCTGACGCTGCGAGCAATGATCGTCGTTGGCCTCACCGGCTCCATCGCCATGGGCAAGTCGACGCTCGCGCAAATGCTGCGCGAGCTCGGTGCGCCGGTGTTCGACGCCGACGCCGCCGTGCGCGAACTCTATCGCGGTGAGACGGCGGCCAAGGTCGAGGCGGAGTTTCCCGGCGTTTTGGTCGACGGCGCCGTCGATCGGGAGCGGCTTGCGCGCTACGTCGTCAACGATTCCGCAGCGATGAAGCGGCTGGAGGCGATCGTGCATCCCGCCGTCGCCGAGCGCCGCACCCACTTTCTCGATGAAGCCCGCCGCGCCGGGGCGCGCGCGGCGATCCTCGACGTGCCGCTGCTGTTCGAAACCGGCGGCGATCGCCGGGTCGACGTCGTGCTCGTCGTCAGCGCCCCTCCCGATGTGCAGCGCGCCCGCGCGCTCGCCCGGCCCGGCGCCGACGCAGAAAAATTCGAAGGCCTGCTCGCCCGGCAGACGCCAGATGTGGATAAGCGGCGACGCGCGCATTTCGTGATCGACACGAGCGGCTCGCTCGCCGATTCTCGCCGCCAGGCGCAGGATTTCCTGCGCGCTGTCGGAAGCATCGAGAAGGGTTGAGCGGCGCCTGGATGTAGCTGCGGTCGTTGACCGCGGTTGGCGTGTGAGCGTCGTTATCCGGCAAAGAATCGATCACGGCGCCACCGCGGTCAACGACCGCGGCTACAGGGCGTCCGAGCCTCTGCAAGAAGGGAAGCCCAACCGTTGCGTGAAATCGTGCTCGATACCGAGACCACCGGGCTCGATCCCACCAAGGGCGACCGGCTCGTCGAGATCGGCGCCGTCGAGATCATCGACCTGGTCGCCACCGGCCGCACCTACCATGTGCTGATCAACCCCGAGCGCGACGTGCCCGAGGATGCGGTGCGCGTGCACGGCCATACGACGCTGGCGTTGAAGGACAAGCCGGTGTTCGCGCATGTGGTGGATGATTTCCTCGACTTCATCGGCGAGGATCCGCTGGTCATCCACAACGCCGAATTCGACGTGCGCTTCCTCAACGCCGAATTGACGATGCACGGTCGCAGCGCGCTCGCGGCGGCGCGCGTGGTCGACACGCTGGCGCTGGCGCGGAAAAAACATCCCGGCGCGGCGAACAGCCTCGATGCGCTCTGCGATCGCTACCGGATCGATCGCTCGAAGCGCATCCGGCACGGCGCGCTGCTCGATGCGGAGATCTTGGTCGAGGTTTATTGCGAGCTCAACGGCGGCCGTCAGCGCAGTCTGGGTCTGGCGACGCTCGCGCCGATTGCGATCGCAGCGCGCGACGCCGCGCCGGCAGCTCGGCCGACGCCGCTGCCCCCGCGTCTCGACGAAGCCGCCTTCGCCGCGCTCCGCGTCCACCTCGACACGTTCGGCGCGCCGGCGATTTGGTTCAAGTATCTGGGATCGGCGGCGGCGAACTGAAGGCGCCTCGCGGAGCGTCGGCCTCCAGGCCGCCGTCAGCGATGACATTTAAGCCGGCTGAGCGGCGACCCAAAAGGTCGGCGTGGACGCCGACCCTCCGCACGCTCCGTTTACGCGTGCCCGGCTGGCGCCTGGTTCGCCTGCGCGGCGATCCGCTGCATATAGAGCGCCTGGAAGTCGATCGGGTCGACATAGAGCGGCGGATAGCCGCCGCCGCGCACCGCCTCGGCCACGATCTGCCGCGCGAACGGAAACAGAATGCGCGGCCCTTCGATCATGATCAGCGGCTGCATCTGATCGCCGGGAATGTTCTCCAGACGAAAAATGCCCGCATAGTTGACCTCGAACTTGAACAGCGCATCCGGCCCCTCGCCGGCGCCACCCTCGAGCAACAAGCTCACCTCGAAATCCGTCGGCGACAGCTGCCGGGCGTTGACGTTGACCTGCAGGTTGATGCGCGGCGCCTGCGCCTGCGGCGCAAGGGTGCGCGGCGCGTTCGGGTTCTCGAACGAGAAGTCTTTGGTGAACTGGGTCAGCACCGAAAATCGGGCTGCATTGGCGGTCGCCGCCGGCGCGCCGCTTGCATTTTCATCAGCCATATTGCGCCCCGACCCTTTCCTCCGCGAGCCGACGGGCGGCTCGAATTCGCGCGGGCGGTAACACAGGGCCGCGCCAGCGACAAGCCGCGCTCAGGGCGCGGCAGGGCATCGGGTTTCTCGGATGATCGGCAAGGCCCGCGGCTCGGATATGGCGCGTAACCTGGGCAAATATCCGGGCAGGCGGCGGTGTAGCCGCGGTCGTTGACCCATAGCGCTAACCTAGGGCAATTTCCGATAATATTGAATAACTTGCCAGCATGTCATCCCCGCGAAAGCGGGGATCCAGGGGCCACACGACGTGCGCTTCAACGTGTTGGCCACACGACGTGCGGCAGCCCCTGGATCCCCGCTTTCGCGGGGATGACATCAAGTCTTTGAAATAAATCGGCAATCTATAAGTTAGCGCCTATGGGTCGTTGACCGCGGTCCCAGCGTATTCGATCTCGGAGCCACCACGGTCATCGACCGCGGCCACAAGGCGCCCGAGCGCGTCGAGGCCCTCAGCGCCGCCGATGCGTTCGTAAGGGGTCAGGCCGGAATTCAGTTGGCAGTCTCCGGGATGCGTTTCCGCGTCGTTAGGTCTGCCGAAAGCTTAGCGCAAGCCGCGCGGCCTCCGCGCGTACAAACCGCTCGTTCCCACGAGGCGCTTCGGCGAGATATCTGAAGAATTCTGGGACTGGCTTACTTCAGGCGGGGGGAAATAGTTGCTCCAAAGGCTCCATTTCGAAATGATCGAAATATACTTGCGCATGCCTCAGGCCCGATAGATTTACGGATGCTCTGCGTTGCGCGTGCTCCGAAATACATACGCATCGTCACCGGACTATAATCCCAACGTCAATGCTAATACAAAATGCAATATACGCAACGTCATTAGTACTTATTTATTGATAAGCCACAAACGACCTCGCTATACCTGACGTAATCTTGCCACTCTCGAATAACTCTGTATTTCCTCACGCATGGCGGCGAGGCAATCAAGATGATTCGCGCGCGGATGCGTCGGCCAAAACCGTGAGCGCTTTGGGGGTTCGCAATGACGTCTTTCATTAGTTCGCTGTCGAATGCGCAGATCGCCAATCTGTCGACCACGACGATGGCGACCTTGAAGACCACTGATATCAACGCTTTGACGGTCGCGCAGATCGGCGCCTTGAGCGGCCCGCAGCTCAATGCGCTGACCACGACGGCAGAGTCGGCATTCTCGACGACGCAGATCACCGGCTTCTCGACCGCCGCGGCGCCGGCGCTCTCGGTGACGATGATCCTGGCGCTCGCCAACACTCAGGTCGACGCAATGACCCCGACCGTGTTGGGGGCGCTGAGCACCAGCGACGTCAACGCGCTGAGCTCGACCGAGTTGCAGGGCCTCACCCCGCACCAGGTGGTCGGCTTCACCTCGACCCAGCTCTCCGGCCTGACGACGACGACGGTGGGCAACATCGGCGCGACCCTGCTGGGTCAGTTGGCCTCTAGCCAGGTCGCAGCGCTGACGACGGCCCAGCTCAACACGTTGACAACGACCTCGCTGAACGGCTTCACCGCCACCAGCTTCTCGACCACGCAGGTGGCCGGTCTGACCACCACGACGCTCAACAATCTGACGACGACACAGCTTGGCGCGCTGACCAGCGCTCAGGCTTCCGTGCTGTCCACCGTCGATCTCGCCAACCTGAGCTCGACCAATCTGCGCTCGCTCTCGACCAGCGCGGTCGCGGGCCTGACGACCACCAACCTCGGGCAATTGACGACGACGGCGCTCGGCAATTTCTCCACCACGCAGATCAGCGGCCTGTCCGCCACTCAGGTCAAAGGCCTGACGACCAACCAGATCAACAACGGCACGACGACGGTGCTCAACGCGCTCACCGCGTCGTCCTTCTCGTCGACGCAGATCGCCGGCCTGACGACGACCGCCCTCAACAATTTCACCACTACCCAGCTCGCGGCGTTGACCAGCGCCGCTGTCAGCGCGCTCAACGCGACTGACGTCAACGCCCTGACCAGCACCAATATCCAGTCGCTCACCACCGTCGCGGATGCGGGCCTGACCTCGACGACGCTCTCCGGCCTGACGACCACCGCGATCGGCAATTTCAGCACCACCGAGCTCGGATTGTTGACGGCGACGCAGCTGCAAGGCCTGACATCGACCCAGATCAACACGGTGACGACGACCTCACTCAACGCGTTCAGCGCGGCCAATTTCTCGTCCACCCAGGTCGGCGGCCTGACGACGACGACGCTCAACGCGCTCTCGACGACCCAGGTTGGCGCGCTCACCTCCAAGCAGGCGTCCGCGTTCACTTCGACTGAGCTGAACCTGCTCACCTCCACCAACGCGCACGCCCTCGCGGCGACCGGCATCGCCGGCATCACAACCTCAGTTATCTCCAACCTGACGACGACGGCGCTCAGCAATCTGACGACCACCCAGCTCGCTCAATTCACTGCGACACAGGTCAAGGGATTGACGACCACGCAGTTGACGACGGCAACGACGACCGTGCTCAACGCGCTGAACGCTGCGAACCTCTCGACCACGCAGGTGGCCGGTCTGACGACGACCACCGTTCTCAACCTGACGACGACCCAGCTCGGCGCGTTCACCGCGACGCTAGCCTCCGCGCTGAACTCGACCGACCTGAACGCCTTGACGTCGACAGACGTGCAGGCGCTGACGACGAGCGCGGTGACCGGCTTCTCGGCCGCGAGCCTCGCCGGCGCGACGACGACCGTGTTCTCCAATCTGCTCTCCACGCAAGCCGCCGCCTTGACCACGTCGCAGGTGCAAGCGCTGACCACGACGCAGCTCAACACCGTCACCACGACGGTGCTTGGCGAACTGAACGCCGCGAATTTCTCCACGACGCAGATCGGTGGCCTGACGACGACCACGCTCAATCTGTTGACGACGACCCAGCTCGGGGCACTTTCCAGCAAGCAGGGTAGCGCACTGACGTCGACCGGTTTGAACGCGCTGACCTCGACCAACGTACATGCCCTTTCGAGCGCCGGGCTCTCCGGCCTCACGACGACGGTTTTGGCGGCGGCGACGACGACCGCGCTCTCCAACCTCACCACGACGCAAGTCGGCGCCCTCACCACGACGCAAGTGCAGGGCTTGGTGACGAGCCAGCTGAACGTTTCGACCTCGACCGTGCTCGACGCGCTCAACGCCGCGAAGCTTTCGACGACGCAGATCATTGGTCTCACAACGACCGCAGCGAACCTCTTGACTTCGACCCAGTTCGCCGCCTTGACGAGCAAGCAGACTAACGGCCTGACATCGACCGAGCTGAACGCGCTGACTTCGACCAACATTCAAGCGTTGACGACGTCGGCGATCGTCGGGGTCGTTTCTAGCGTCATCGCTGGCTTGACGACAACGGCGCTGAACCTGCTGACGACGTCTCAACTGGGCGCGCTTGCCAGCACACAGCTTACCGCGCTGTCCTCGACCCAGCTCGCCGGGCTGACGACAACCAACCTTTCGGCGCTCAACGCGCCGAAACTGACCAGCACACAATTCGGCGCGCTTGACGACGACGACGCTCAACCTGTTGACGACGACGCAGTTTGCTTCGTTGACCAGCAGCGACACCAACGGCCTGACTTCGACCGACCTCAACGCGCTGACTTCGACCAACCTGCAAGCGATTACGGCGGCCGCCATCTCGGGTTTTACTACGACGGCGCTCGCAGGCGCGACGAGCACCGCCATCGCCGCGTTCACGACGACCCAGCTTGGAGCGCTGAACACGACCCAAGTCCAAGCGCTGACTACGACGCAATTGACGACGACGACGACGACAGCCTTGGACGCGCTGACCGCGGCGCGCCTTTCGAGTACGCAGCTCGGTGGCTTGACGACGACGACGGCGAACGCGCTGACGACGACGCAGATCGCGTCGCTGACGAGCAAGGGGACGATCGGTCTGACCTCGACTGAGATCAACGGGCTGACCTCGACCAATCTGCAAGCCATCACGACGACCGCGCTCGCGGGCATAACCACCACCGTCGTCTCCGGTTTGACCACGACAGCGCTGAACGCCCTCACGTCGACGCAAATCAACACGCTCAACACCTCGCAGATCGACGCGCTGTCCTCCACACAACTCGCCGGTCTGACGACGACCAACCTGACGGCGATCGTGGCGCCGAAGCTGACCAGCGTGCAAGTCGGAGCGTTGACCACGACCACGCTCAATGCCCTGACCAGCACGCAGATTTCGACGATCACCAGCGGCGACGTGATCGGCTTGACGTCGACCGAGCTCAACTTCCTTACGTCGACCAACCTCCAGGCGATCGTCACCTCCGCCCTTCTCGGCCTCACGACCTCCGCGCTGGCCGGCGCGACGACGACGGCGCTCGGTCTGCTCACGACGACGCAAGTCAGCGCGCTCAACACAACGCAAGTGCAGGGCTTGACGACAACGCAATTGACGACCTCGACGACGACGGTGCTCAATGCGCTGCAGGCGGCCAGGTTCTCAAGCACGCAACTCTCCGGCTTCACGACCACGGCGGCCAACGCGCTGACGACCACGCAGGTCGCGGCCTTCGTCAGCGGCCAAGCCGTAGGCCTCAATTCGACCGACCTCAACGCTTTGACCTCGACGAACTTGCAAGCCCTGACGACATCGGCGCTGGCGGGTCTGACGACCAGCGTCATCGCGGCGCTCACCACGACGGCGCTCAATGCGCTGACGACGACGCAGGTTACCGCCCTGAATACGGCGCAAGTCGACTCGCTGTCCTCCACTCAGTTCAGCGGCCTGACGACGACCAATCTGAACGCTATTGGCGCGGCCAAGCTGACGAGTACGCAGGTCGGATCGCTGACGACGACAACCCTCAACTTGTTGACGACGACGCAAGCGACGGCGCTGACGAGCACGGAGGCGTCCGGGTTAGGCTCGGCGCAGATCAACGGGCTGACCTCGACCAACCTGCAGGCGCTGACCACCTCCGCTATCGCGGGTCTGACGACGACCGCGCTCTCTGGCGCAACCACCACGGCGCTCGGACTGCTCACCACGACGCAGGTCGGCGCGTTCAACACTTCTCAGGTGCAAGGTCTCACGACGCAACAGCTGACGACCGCGACGACGACTGTGCTCAATGCGCTCAACGCGGCGCGGCTTTCGAGCACACAGATCTCCGGCTTCACCACAACGGCAGCCAACGCCCTGACGACGACACAGCTTGGCGTGCTGAACAGCGCACAAGTTTCTGGCTTGACGTCGACGGACGCCAACGCGCTGACATCCACCAACTTGCAGGCGCTGACTACGACCGCCCTGAGCGGACTGACGACATCGGTCTCCGCCGCCCTGACCACGACCGCGCTCAACGGTCTGACGACCAGCCAGATCGCTTCGTTCAACAGCTCGCAGCTTGACGTACTGTCCTCGACGCAACTTGCCGGCCTGACCACGACCAATCTCGCCGTGATCTCGGCCGCGAAGTTGACCAGCACGCAGATCGGCGCCTTGACGTCGACGACGTTCAACTTGCTGTCGACGACACAAATTGGCGTCCTCACCAGTGGTGAAATCGCGGGCCTGACTTCGACCGATCTTAATACCCTGACATCGACGAACCTACAGGCGCTGACCACCACCGCATTGGCGACGCTGACCACCACGGCGCTTGTCGGCGCGACGACGACCGCTCTCGGCCTGTTCACGACGACACAGCTCGGCGCGCTGAACACCAGTCAAATTCAGGGATTGTCGACGTCGCAGATCAACACCTCGACGACAACGGTGCTCAATGCGCTGAACGCCGCGCGGTTCTCGACGACGCAGGCGGCGGGCCTGACGACGACGGCGGCGCTGGCGCTGACGACGACGCAGTTCACGGCGCTGACCAGCGCCGAGACGGGCGCGCTGACCACGACCGTGCTGAACGCTTTGACGTCGACGGACCTCCAGGCGCTGACCTCCACGGCGCTGGGCGGCCTTACCGCGACGGTGATTTCAGGACTGACGACGACGGTGCTCGTTAATCTGACGACAACGCAGCTCGCTCAGCTCAACTCATCACAGGTGCAGGGATTGACTACCGGGCAGCTCGGTTTGATCACGACTACCGCGCTCGGCGCGATCGGCGCGGCCAAATTCTCATCGACGCAGGTTGGCGGCTTGACGACGACAACCCTGCTGAACCTCACGACGACACAGTTCGCCGCCTTGACCAGCAGCGATGTTGCGGCGCTTTCCACCGCCGATCTCAACGCGCTGACCTCGACCGACTTGCAAGCCTTGTCGACGACAGGCGCGGTGGGTCTGGCGACGACGGCGCTCTCCGGCGTCACCACCACCGTGCTCGTCAACTTCACCACGACGCAGCTTTCCGCGCTGGCGACGACGCAGGTTCAAAGCCTGACGACCGCACAGCTCGGCGGAGTCACCTCGACGGCGCTCGACGCGCTGACGGCGACGCGGCTGTCGAGTACACAGCTTGGCGGCTTGACGACGACGGCGCTCAACCTGCTCAGCACGACGCAACTTTCGTCGCTTGCAAGCTCGCAAGTCTCGCTACTGGCCGCAACTGCGGTCGGCGGTCTGACCTCGACGAACTTGCAGGCGCTGACCACGACGGCGATCGGCGGGTTGGCGACTACCAGCCTCGGGTCGCTGACGACCACCGCGCTCAGCCTGTTCACGACGACGCAACTTGGCGCCCTGTCATCGAGCCAAGTCCAAGCCTTCACGCCCAACCAGCTGACGGGGTCGACGACGACAGTGCTGAACGCCCTGAGCGCGGCGAAGTTCAGTACGACGCAAGTGGCGGGTCTGACGACCACCGCGGTCAATACGCTGACGGTCACCCAACTTGGATCGCTCACCTCTTCGTCAGGCTCGGCGTTGTCCGCGGCGGACCTCAACGCATTGACGTCCACGAACCTGCAGGCGCTGACCGTGACGGCCGTCGACGGCCTCACCACTTCGGCCTTGTCGGGCGCGACGACGACCGCACTCAGCAACTTTACCACGACGCAGCTCACCTCGCTCTCCAGCGCGCAGGTGCAGTCGCTCAGCGCAAACCAACTCGGCGGCGTGACGACGACCGCGCTCAGCGGACTGAACGCGGCCTCGTTGTCGAGCACGCAGCTCGGCGCGGTGACGACGACGACGCTCAACAACTTGAATGTGACACAGCTTGGCGCTTTGACTTCGTCGCAGCTGACGGCGTTGAGCGCTGCCGACGTCAACGCGCTGACCTCCACCAACGTGCATGCGTTGACCTCGGCGGCGATTACCGGGCTGGCGTCCAGCATAATCTCCGGGCTGACCACGACGGCGCTCAGCAACCTCACGTCATCGCAGGCCGGGGCGCTATCCAGCGCTCAGGTCCAGGCGTTCAGCAGCAGCCAGCTCAACACGATCACGACCACAACGTTGCAGGAGCTGAACGTCGCGCTGCTCTCGACTGGTCAGATCCCGGGGATCGCGACGACAACCATCAGCAATTTGACAGTCACGCAGGGCAACTCGCTCACCACCACGCAGGTGGCTGTGATGAGCAACGCTCAGCTGGCGGCGCTGCAGACTTTGATCGGCTGACCAACGATGTCGACCGCCGCGCCGCGCTCCCTGCGCGGCGCGGCGCGCGTTTCCGAGCTTGCGTTCGTACCCGAGCGTTCAACCGCCTCATGTCGAAACGAGGCGATAGAGGAGACGCAAGATGCTTCAGCAGAACCAGTTCGACGGGCAGGCTCTCGCTTCTCCTGGCGAATTGGAGAATTACGGCTTCTATCAGAACTGGAGCGTCGGCGAGCTGCTCGGCCACGCCGAGCGCTTCAATACCGAGGGCGCCTCCAACATGGCCGCGACCCTCTACCGGAACTGGATCGCCTGCAATCCGCGCAGCGAGTTTCTGCACGCAGCCTATTTCAACCTGAGCTTTTCGCTCGCCAAAGCGGGTGACCGGCTCGGCGCCATCGCCGCCGCGCGCGAATGCCAGCGCCTGAAGCCGGACTTTCACGGCGTCTACGTCAACCTCGGGCGGCTATTGGAAGACGCGAGCCAAATCGGCGAAGCGGTCGAGCAATGGCGGGTGATGGTGGAGAACCTGCCGCAGATTCGTGGCGAGACGATCCGCTCCAAGCTCACCGCGCTCGAACAAATGGCGCGCGTGCTGGAGGCGCACAACATCGACGGGCCGGCCGAAGAGGCGATGAAGCTGTCGCTCGACATCTCCATTCATCAGCCGGCGGTTATTCAGCACTATATCGCGCTGCGACAGCGCCAATGCCGCTGGCCGGCGGTGCAGGGCTGGGACGGCGTCAAGACCGAGGCGCTGATGGCGGGAATCTCGCCACTGTCGATCGCCAATCTATCAAACGATCCGCTGTTTCAGCTGGCGCGCGCCGCGACCTACTACCGCGAGCTGGTTGGACCGATTCCGCCGGCGGTGGAAATCCCCAAACCCGCCGCGCCGGCGGACCGCAAGCCCGGGCGGTTGAGGATCGGCTACGTGTCCTCCGATTTCCGTGAGCACGCGGTCGGCTTCGCGATGACCGACGTGCTGGAGACGCACGACAAGCGCGAGTTCGAGATAATGGCCTATTATTGCGGCATCGCGCGTGACGACGGGATCAAGCAGCGCTGCCGCACCGCCGTCGATCATTGGGTCGACATCAACGACATGACCGACGAGGCGGCGGCGCGTGCGCATCCGCGCCGACGAGATCGACATTCTCGTCGATCTCAACGGGTTCACCAAGAGCGCGCGAACCAAGGTGTTCTCGCTGCGTCCGGCGCCTGTTGCCGTCAACTGGTTCGGCTTCCCTGGCACGATGGGCTCGCCCGATCATCACTATCTGATCGCCGACGCGCGCATCATCCCCGAAGGCAGCGAGCGCTACTACACGGAAAAGGTGGTAAGGCTCTCCTGCTATCAGCCAAATGACCGTAAGCGTCTCGTCGCCGACGCGCCTCGCCGCGCGGACGAAGGCTTGCCGGAGGACGCCTTCGTCTTCTGCAGCCTCAATGGCGCGCAAAAATTCTCGCCCGTGATGTTCGCGAGCTGGCTGTCGATCTTGAACGCCATTCCCGATAGCGTGCTCTGGCTATTCGGCGGCGCCGGCGACACCAACGATCGGCTGCGCGCGCTAGCCCGCGAGGCGGGCGTGGCGCCGGAGCGGCTCATCTTCGCGGAGAAGAAGGCCAACCCGCATCACGTCGCCCGCTACGCGCTCGCCGATCTGTTCCTCGACACGTTCCCCTATGGCTCCCACACGACGGCGGCCGACGCGCTTTGGATGGGTCTGCCGGTCTTGACCTTCGCCGGCCGCACGTTCGCGTCACGGGTGTGTTCGAGCCTCGTACATGCCGCAGGCGTCGGTGAACTCGCCTGCGGCAGCCGCGAGCAATATGTGGCGACCGCTGTCGCGCTGGCGCAGAACCGCGCGGCGCTCGACCTGATCAAGCAGCGTCTCGTCGCGAACCGCGACAAGCGCCGCCTGTTCGACACGCCCAAACTGGTCGGTGAACTGGAGGACGCGTTCCGCGCCATGCACGCGGACTATGTCGCGGGCCGTCTTCCGACGCCTAATCTCGATAACACCGGCTTCTATCACGAGATCGGCGTCGCGCTGTCGTTTGGCGAATTGGACGACGAGTCCTATCTTGGCGTCTACGAGCACGAAATGGCGCGCCGCGATGCAATAAGCCCGCTGCCGCCGGACGGCCGCGCCTGGCGTGGGCGGGAGGAGCTTTGCCAGCCGTGAGCTCCGCGGAGCGTCGGCCTCCAGGCCGACGAGGCTTCCTCTACAAGCCCGGCCGCGCGTGGCCAAAGAGGTCGGCGTGGACGCCGACCCTCCGTTAGGAAAGCCTGATTCCACGCCACGTCAATGATTTGGCGAGGATGATTCGTAGAACCGTTCGGGCATGAACTTTTTTTCTTAAAACCGCTTGCATTTTTTGCAGTGCAATGTATCTTATTGCTGTGCGGCACGTTCTGCCGCATATGCCCTCCTTGGGCGTTTCCTCCCTTGACTCGGGGCCGCCGTCTCAGACGGCGGCCTCCTTTTATTTTGGGGGTCGCTGTAGCCGCGGTCGTTGACCGCGGTCGAAGGTGAGCGTCCCTTTCCGGCAAAGGTCCAACCACGGCAAGTCCGCGGTCAACGACCGCGGCTACAAAGGCGCTGGTTTTAGCCCAGCTTAACCGCCTCCCCCGTACGAATGCTCTCGTCAGCCGCGAGCACGATCCGCAGCGAGTCGATCGCGCCGCGCGCGTGCTCGGATAGATCCTCATCCTCGACGATTGCCTTCAGAAACTGACGCTGCTCGCGATTGCACAGCTCCTGGTGGCCCGGTTCGTCGGCCATCGAGACGATTTCGTCGCGCTTCGCCAATCGCCCATCGGCGCCTAGCTCGGCGTGGTGAACCCGCAGCGCACTCGTTTTGGTGTGGCTGTCGAGGCTTGCGGATTCATTCTTCGATTCATCCATCGCGATCGAAACGGCGCCCTTCGGCCCGATCATGTCTTTGACGAAGAACGCCGTCTCGCTGATCATCGGCCCCCAGCCCGATTCATACCAGCCGACCGACCCATCATCGAACGCGACCTGCAGGCAGCCGTAATTGTACATCGACGGCGCGATCTCGTCGCTCAAGCGCGCGCCGAGCGCATGCACGCGCACCGGTTGCGCGCCCGTCACCTGGCACATCACGTCGACGTAATGCACGCCGCAATCGACGAGTCGGGCTGATCGTCTCCATCAGCTTCTTATGCGTCGCCCATTCCCGACCGGAGGATTGCTGGTTGAGGTTCATCCGCATCACCAGCGGCTTGCCGAGCGTGCGGCCGATCTCGACGAATTTCACCCAGGACGGGTGGACGCGCAGTATGTAGCCGATGATCAGCTTGCGGTTTTTCGCCTTGGCCAAAGCCACGATCGCCTCCGCCTCTTCGACCGTCTCGGCGAGCGGCTTTTCGATGAACACATGGCAGTTCGCTTCGAGCGCGCGGCGGGCGAACGCCGCGTGGGTGTCGGGCCAGGTGTTGATCGAGACGGCATCGGGCTTCGTCGCCGCCAACGCGTCGGCGTAGTCGCCGAACTGCGGGATGCCTGGAAATTCGGCGGCGATTTCCGGCCGCGATGCGATGTCGCGGCTGCAAAGCCCCGCGATTTCGAAGCCGTCGATGCTTTGGTAAGCGCGGGCGTGGCTGATGCCCATGTTTCCGACGCCGACAACGAGAACGCGAACGGGCGGCATGAGGCTATCTCCTGGAGCGCGGTGGGCGAAGCCTAACGCGCGATTGGGACGTTTGGATAGCCTCAGATTCCCCGGCGTGCTGTAGCCGCGGTCGTTGACCGCGGTCGGCGCCGTGATGGCGCCTTTGCCGGATAGGGACGATCTCCCGCCGACCGCGGTCAACGACCCATAGGCGCTAACCTAGGGCAATTTCCGATAATATTGAATAACTTGCCAGCATGTCATCCCCGCGAAAGCGGGGATCCAGGGGCCACACGACGTGCGCTTCAACGTGTTGGCCACACGACGTGCAGCAGCCCTGGATCCCCGCTTTCGCGGGGATGACATCAAGTCTTTGAAATAAATCGGCAATCTATAAGTTAGCGCCAATGGGTCAACGACCGCGGCTACACCGGCCGCCGTCACTCCTGTGGCGCGGGCTTCACCTCAATCGGCCCCTTCGCCGTCGTCGTCGCCTTATCCGCCCTCGGCTTCACCGAGCTGATTGTGCGCCCCGTCTCCGATACCCAACCCGCGGGCGCGTCCGCCGTCGGCCCATGCCCAGGCCCGGCCTCGATCTGCACCACGCGGTAGCCGCGCGCCTTCAGCTCAACGAGAAACCGCGGCATCATGGCCGCCGTCCACGGCTTGTCGTCGTGGAACAGCAGCATGCCTTTCCGCGCCTTTTCAAGCCGCCCGAGAATCAGTTTCAGCTCCTGATCTGGCGTCATCGTCACCCAGTCGGAGGCCCAGAGGTCGACGCTGAAGATCGCGACGCCGTACTTGGCGAACCACGTCCGCAAATCCTCCGTGTCGGCGAAGCCAGGGAAACGGAAGAACGGCGCGTGCGGTTTCAGTTTACTGATGTCGTCCGGCTCTCCCCCAGAAAAATCCGCGCCATACGCAGTTCGCTCGATGGCGATCATGCCCTTCAAAATATCCGCGCGCGCTGCGGCGGGGCTCATGTAACGCAAGGTCGGCTGAGGATGCGTGTAGGTATGGAACGCGACGTTGTGGCCCTCCTCGACCTCGCGGCGCATCAGTTTCGGCGCATCGTCCGCCTTGCGGCCGATCGCGAAAAACGTCGCGCGCACGCATTGGTCGGCAAGCGCGGACAGGATCATCGGCGTGTATTTTGCGTCCGGCCCGTCGTCGAAGGTCAGGATCACCTCATGGTCGGCAAGCGGAATCGTCTCGCGATAGGTCTTCCAGCCGACGTCGAGGCCGCCTTCGGTCCCGACCTTCTGCACGCGTGACGTGCCGAGCTTATCGGGCCCGCAATCCGCGTGCGCGCCGAGGGGCGCGGCCGCGAGCGCGGCGAAAAGACAAAAACGCCGCAGCGGGCGAAAAAAACCCATCATTAACCCTCGCGCATTTCCGTGGCTCGTGGCGCAAAAGCTCTCGACGCGTCAAGCCGCCCGCGTTAACGGATGCTTACAGGCAAAGGTCTAAGTCTTCGCGTCGGACAACCCTCGCAAAAAAGCCATGCCGTCTTTTGTAGCTCTCGCGCGTTTCTCCCTGCTCGCGGCCTTTGGCGTCGCGCTGGCCAGCTGTGCCGCTGGCGGCGACGGCGACGGCCCGCTCGACTACGGGTCTAGCCAGGCGATCACGGCGGCGCACGAGCTGCCCGTGCACGGCATCGACGTCTCGAAATATCAGGGCGACGTCGACTGGAACGCGGTCGCCAACAGCGGCGTCAAATTCGCCTGGATCAAGGCGACCGAGGGCGGCGACCACGTCGACGAGAAATTCCAGGCGAACTGGCAGGCGGCGAAGGCGGTCGGCATCCCGCGCGGCGCCTATCACTTTATGTATTGGTGCCGCTCGCCGCTCGAAGAGGTGCGCTGGTTCGAGCAAAATGTGCCGGTCGAGGCTGACGCGCTGCCGCCCGTGCTCGACCTCGAATCCGACTCCGAGTCGCGGACTTGCCACCGGCATCTGGAACAGCAGCAGACTATTGCCGACGTCAAGCTGGTGCTCGACGAGATGGAGCATTATTTCGGCAAGCGCCCGATGATCTACACCTCCGTCGATTTCTACCAAGCGATCCTCTCGGACGGCGCCTTCTCAGACTATCCGATGTGGGTGCGCTCGACGAAACACCACCCTTCCGTCAAATACGGCTCGCGGCCCTGGGTGTTCTGGCAATATCAGGCCGACGGGCATATTCCGGGCATTGCGGGCAAGGTTGACCGCAACGCGTTCTATGGCTCGGAGTCGGAGTGGCAAGCGTTCCTGTCCAAGGTGAAAAGCGGCTGAGGCCGCGCGACGCGGCGACGCTGCTGCTTATTGACCGCAGCGAAACTAAGCTTCGCGTGCTGATGGGCCGGCGCCACGCCGGCCACAAGTTCATGCCGGACAAGTTCGTTTTTCCCGGCGGCGCGGTCGATCCCGCCGACCGGCGCATGGCGGTGGCGGCGCCGCTTGAAGAAGTCGTCGTCGAAAAGCTGCTGGCTCGCACGACGCATCAAAATCCAGGCTATGCGCGGGCGCTCGCGCTGGCGGCGATCCGCGAGACGTTCGAGGAGACCGGGCTCGCGCTTGGCGTGACCGACCACGGCGCACCGCCGCAGCCTCCCGAGGGCGCTTGGACGCGGTTTGCGGAAACGGGGGTGTTTCCGACGTTGGAGGGCCTCGATTTTCTCGCCCGCGCGATCACCCCACCGGGCCGGCCGCGCCGCTTCGACGCGCGCTTCTTCATCGCCGACGCCCGTTGGATCGCCCACCGCGCGGAAGGCGTGATTCATGCTGAGGCGGAGCTGACGGAGCTGGTCTGGGTGCCCTTAGAGGAGGCGCTGAAGTTGGAGATTCCCAACATCACGCGCTCGGTATTGAGCGATCTCGCCGCACTCGGCCCAGGGCCACACCCGCCGAGGCGGCCGCGAAAGTTTTATCGCATGGTGCGGGGTAAGTATGTGGTCGAGGAGATCTAGGACGGCCTTGGCGCGGTCAGTGATCGCGGCTACGAGGCGGGCGCTCGGCCGTATCGGTTGAAGACACAGGCCGGTTTTCCTTCTGCGCGTGTTCGAGTTCGCGGTCGTCCAGTTCCGACGCATAGGGCTGCTTAGCCCGATGGGCGTCGCCCTTCTCATCGACCTCTTTAACTTCGTCCGGCGCGAGCCGCGGATTTTTCATGACATGCTCTCCTTCGACAGCGAACGCCGTCTCAGAGGGAGAGTTCCAAGCCAAAGAAAACGCCCGCCGCGGTGACCGCGGCGGGCGCTGGTGGACGCCGATGGGAGGAGGAAGTCGGCGCCCAATTCCTCTAGAGCTTTACGCAGCCTTGCGGGCGGCGCCAGCGGCGATGAACGGAATGTCGCCGCGGCGAACGCCGATATCCTCGAGTTCGCGATCCGAGAGCTGCGCGAGCTCCCGAACGGCTTCACGATAGCGACGCCAAGCGGCAAACTTTTCGGTGATGGACTTGAACGGAGTCATACGACCCTCCTTCTTGGAATTCTCGCCCGGTCCGGCTTTCGCCTCCGTGCTGCGACGCAACATAGGCGTGGATTGGCGAATTGAGAAGGTACAAGTCGTCCAGACAGCCATGCAAAATTGGTGGAACAGATTGCTCAGTTCGGAACCAAAAATTCACATATTCATCCCTATGCCGCCACTGTCCAGAAAATATTTCTGATTATCTGAATATTGCGGCGAATTTCTCTGAGATGATAAAATCCCAAGGTCGCCACGCAAACGTGCTTTAGCATTACGTAATGTGACTTTCGCATGACAGAAGTTTGTTGCGCTGCGGCATAACGGCGCGGAGCATCCGGCGCGAATTTGGCCGGACCCTGGCCCATGGTCCTGCGGTGACTTGATTTTCGCCTAGGCTGTGGCGAAATGCGGAAACCCATCGTCCGTCATCACGCAGCGTTTGACCCTAGGAGCGCAAAACATGGACAACCTCGTCTCCGAAGTCGCCACAGCCGCAAATGTGACCCCTGAAGTCGCTCGCCAATCCGTGGCGTTGATCCTCGATTTTCTCAAGCGCGAGGCGCCGGAGGAGGCCATGCACGCGGTATTCGACAAGGCGCCGGCTTTGCGCGCGGTCGCGGCCACCGCCCACACCGGCGGGGAGGGCCTCAGCGCCGGCTTGCGTGGCCTGATGGGCACAGGCTCGGGCGCCAAGGGCGGCGGCGGGCTGATGGCGCTCGGCGGCGACCTGATGAATCTGGGCCTGACGATGGATCAGGTGCAGACGATCGGCAAACAGGTTTTCGCCTACACGCGGGAAAAATGCGGCGACGAAATCGTCGGTGAAATCTCCGCGGCGATTCCCGGCCTTAGCCAGTTCATCTGAACTGCGCCGGCCTTGTCGACGAACGCGTTCCCCGCCCGCTCCGAGGCCGATTGGCGCGCGGCGGCGGAGGCCGCGCTGAAGGGCGGCGCGTTCGATAAGCTTGTTTCGATCACCGCGGACGGGCTACGGCTCGGGCCGTTGCACGCCGGCCGAGAAGGTCCGCGCGCCTTGCGCGGGCAAGACGGCGGCTGGAAGGCAATCTGCCGCGTCGACCATCCGTCTGCTGATGATTTCGCCGCCGCGGCGCTCGAAGATCTGGGGAACGGCGCCGACGGCTTGGACGTCGTGTTCGCGGGGTCCGGCGGGGCCTACGGGTTCGGATTGGCGCGGACCGACGCAGCCAGCCTGCATCGCGCCTTCGAAGGGGTTCGTTTCGACGCGGGCGCGCGATTCAACCTCGATCTCGGCGATTTCGGCCAAGCGACGGCTTTCGCGGCGCTCATCGAGCAGGTCGGGAGCGACCCCTCTGGTGTAGATGTCGCTTTCGGCCTCGATCCCCTGAGCGCGCAGGCGCGCGCCGGAGCGCCGAGCACGGAAATGGCTGCGCTTCGGGCGATCGTCGTTGAGCTTGGCAGCCGTGGTTTCCGCGGACCCTTTGTTGCGGCGGACGCGCGCGCCGTACACGATGCTGGCGGTACGCCGGCGCAGGAGCTGGCCTTCGCGCTGTCGGCGGGTCTGGCCTATCTGCGCGTGCTCGAAACGCCTGAGGCGATCGAGTTTCGGCTCGCCGCCGACGCCGATCAGTTCGCGACGCTGGCGAAATTCCGGGCGATGCGACTGTTGTGGGCCCGTGTATTGTCGGCTTGCGGCGCCCAGGCGGCGCCGGCTCGGCTGCACGCCGTCAGCGCCTGGCGCATGATGACGGTCGCCGAGCCGTTTGTGAACGTGATGCGCGCGGCGCTTGCCGCGTTCGCGGCTGGGCTCGGCGGCGCCGACAGCGTGACCCTGCTGCCGTTTTCGCAAGCGATAGGGCTGCCCGATGCCTTCGCGCGGCGGCTGGCGCGCAACACCCAACTGATCGAATTGCGCGAAGCCCGGCTCGGCTTTGTGGCGGATCCTGCGGCAGGCGCCGGCGGTTTCGAAGCGATGACCGAGGGGCTTTGCGAGCAAGCCTGGGCCTTGTTCCAGTCGTTCGAGGCCGCCGGTGGGCTCGCGGTAGCGCTGGAACGCGGGCTGGTTCAGGACGCGGTGGAGACCGCCGCGGCGGCTTTGAAGCGCGACGTGGCGCGGGGCAAGACGCTGTTGACTGGCGTCAGCGCACACCCGCATCTCGACGCCGACCGCGTCGCGGTGTTGCCGGATTCGGCGAAATACTCCGCGCCGGCGGCCGGCGGCCTCGCTTCGCTGCGTCTGTCCGAGCCGTTCGAGCGGCTGCGCGAGAAGGCGAAGTCGACGCCTAAGATGTTTCTGGCGGCGATCGGGCCGCTATCTGCGCATACCCAACGGGTCAGCTTCGCGCGCGAGTTCTTCGAGGCTGGCGGTGTCGCGACGATCGCGGGCGCCGGGGCTACGTCGGCCGCCGCCGTAGCGGCGGAATTCGCCGCCAGCGGCGCTGGGATCGCATGTCTTTGCGGCGCCGACGACGCGTATGCGACTCACGCGGAAACCTTTGCTGCGGCATTGAAAACGGCGGGGGCTCGCGTGTGTATGTTGGCGGGTCGTCCGGGCGAACGCGAGGCAGCGTGGCGCGCGGCGGGCGTCGATGGGTTCATATACGCCGGCGCCGACAGGGTTGCGACGCTCGAGGAGCTGCTGGCGCGGCTCGCTGGTTGAAACGCTCGGCGCGATTGACAATGCGGGCGGGTTCCGCTCATTTGCCGCTGTCAGTTCAAGACACCCAGCGGAAGAGTCCAGCGTAGATTGCGCTGGCGCCGAAGGCGCAACCGCCCCGGAAACGCTCAGGCCAAAGGACCGCTGGGTGATGACGCTCTGGAAAGCGGCTTAGGGTTTCGGCCCGAACGCCCACCGACGGGGGTAACCTCGGGCGATCCGCCCGCAGGGAAATCTCTCAGGTCAACCGACAGAGGGGGCGCGCGAGCCGTTTTCGCGCGCTCTATTCTTTGGCGGGTCCATGGCGGAACTGAAGATTACCCCTCTCGACGCTCTGCATCGCGAACTGGGCGCGCGCATGGCCCCGTTCGCGGGCTATGACATGCCGATACAATACCGCGCCGGGATTCTCGCCGAGCATGCGCATACCCGGACGAAGGCGGGGTTGTTTGATGTCTCACATATGGGGCAGGCCTGGCTCGAAGGGCCGGACTACGAAACGACCGCCGGGGCGCTGGAGCGCTTGTGCGCCGCGGATCTGAGGGGATTGGCGCCCGGGCGTCAGCGATATTCGCAACTGCTCAATGCCGATGGCGGGATCGTCGACGACTTCATGGCGACACGGCCGGTCGGAGACGCGCACGGTCTTTACTGGTCTTCAACGCGGCTCGCAAAGAGGTCGACGCGGAGCTGGTCGCCGCGCATCTGCCGCAAGGTTTTGTGTTTCGACGGCTCGAAGATCGGGCCTTGCTGGCCGTGCAGGGCCCGGCGGCGGCTGCGGTGCTTCGGCGTGTGACAGGCGCCGAGGATCTCGGCGTCATGCCGTTCATGAGCGCGAACAAATATGTCTGGGGAGCGGTGGACGCGTTTGTCTCGCGCTCCGGCTACACCGGCGAGGACGGTTTTGAAATCTCGCTGCCCGCCAATGAAGCCGAAGCCTTCGCGCGGCGGCTGTTGGCTGAACCTGAGGTTGCGATGATCGGTCTCGGCGCGCGCGACACGCTGCGGCTCGAGGCGGGCCTTTGCCTGTACGGCCACGAACTCGACGAAGCCATCGACCCGATTGAAGCGGGGCTTGCTTGGTCGATCCAGAAGCGGCGTCGCGCGGAGGGCGGCTTTCCCGGCGCCACGCGCATCCAAGCCGCACTGGCCGGCGGTCCTTCGCGCCGGCGCGTCGGCTTGCGGCTCGACGGCCGCGCGCCGGCGCGAGAAGGCGCGGAGATCGTCGGCGCCGACGGCGCGAAGGTTGGGATCGTCACGTCGGGCGGCTTTGGCCCAAGCGTCGGCGCCCCGATTGCAATGGGCTATGTCGCGAGTGCTTTCGCCGCGCCTGGGACGGAGCTCAACCTGCTCGTGCGCGGCAAGCCGCTCGCCGCCAAGGTCGCCGCCTTGCCTTTCCATCCGCACGCCTATTTTCGAGGCTGACAAACAACGGAGTTGTTCATGCGCTTTACGCAGGATCATGAGTTCATCGACGTCGCCGGCGATATCGCGACCGTTGGCATCAGCGAACATGCGCAGCAGCAGCTCGGCGACATCGTTTTCGTCGAGGTGCCGCACATCGGCGCCAAGTTCAAGAAGGGCGACGCGGCGGCGGTGGTGGAAAGCGTGAAGGCGGCGAGCGACGTGTTCGCGCCGGCTTCCGGCGAAGTCGTCGCCGCCAACGACAAGCTTTCCGCCTCGCCGAGCCTGGTCAACGAAGACGCGCAGGGTCAGGGCTGGTTGTTCAAGCTGAAGCTCTCAGCGCCCGCGGAGCTGGATGGCCTGATGGACGCGGAGGCTTACGCCGAATACCTGAAGACGATCGCTTGATTGTAGCTATCAGGGCGCCTGGGTTGCACGCCGAGCTCCGTCATGGCCGGGCTTGTCCCGGCCATCGAAGGCTTTGGTGTGATCGACGCTTGCGGTCCCCTCCCCCCTCGTGGGGGAGGTTAGGGAGGGGGGCGGTTCGGCTGGGATGTTCTTCTCAGGAAAAGGCGGCTCTTGCGGCTACCCCCCACCCCGGCCCTCCCCCACAAGGGGGGAGGGAGTTCACGGCGCCGGCGGTTCTCCAATTACCCACGCAATCGCCTCGCCCTAAGTTGGCGCATAGGGGACAAGCCCGGCCATGACGAAAGCGGACAGTCACGCCGCCCATCTTGGGAGCAATGTTTGATGCGCTATCTGCCGCTGGACGCAGAAGATCGTCGACAAATGCTCGCGCGCGTCGGCGTTGCTGACATCGATGCGCTGTTTGCCGACATCCCCGAGGAGAGACGGCTTCGCGATCTCCTACCGATGCCGCGTCACATGAGCGAACTTGCGGTGGAGCGGAAACTGGCTGCGCTCGCCGCGAAAAACGTCGCCGCGGGATCGGTTCCGTTCTTCCTCGGGGCCGGCGCCTATCGCCATCACGTGCCGGCGACGGTCGATCATCTGATCCAGCGCTCAGAATTCCTGACCAGCTACACGCCCTATCAGCCGGAGATTTCCCAGGGCACGCTGCAGGTGCTGTTCGAGTTCCAGACCCAGGTCGCGTTGCTGACCGGCATGGAGGTCGCCAACGCCTCGATGTACGACGGCTCGACCGCTTGCGGCGAGGCGATGCTGATGGCGCATCGCATAACCAAGCGCCGTAAGGCCGTGCTGTCCGGCGGACTGCACATGCACTACGCCGAAGTCTGCGCGACCTTGGCGCGCTTTTCCGGCGCCGAGATCGATCTTCTGCCTCCCGACCCGCGGGTCGAAGAGAAGCTGGTTGATCAAATCGATGACCAAACGAGCTGCGTCATCGTGCAGAACCCCGACGTGTTCGGAAACCTGCGCGATCTGACGCCGATTGCAGAAGCCGCGCACGCCAAGGGCGCGCTTTTGATTGCCGTGTTTACAGAAGTTATCTCGCTCGGCGCGGTGCGTGCGCCCGGCGACATGGGCGCGGATATCGTGGTCGGCGAGGGACAGTCGATCGGCAATCCGCTGACCTTTGGTGGACCCTATGTTGGGCTGTTCGCGACGCGGACCAAATACCTGCGGCAGATGCCGGGGAGGCTCGCCGGCGAGACGGTGGACGCCGACGGTAAGCGCGGTTTCGTGCTGACGCTTTCGACGCGAGAGCAGCATATTCGGCGCGAGAAGGCGACCAGCAATATTTGTACGAACTCGGGGCTGTGCGCGCTGGCGTTCACGATCCATCTGACGCTGCTTGGTGAGGCGGGATTGCGGCGGCTGGCGCGGGTCAACCACGCCAACGCGGTCGATCTTGCGGAGCGGCTTGCGCGTGTGCCTGGGGTCGAGATTTTGACGCCGCGCGTTCTTCAACGAATTTACGATTCGCACTCCGAAGCCGGCGGCGGATTTGGTTGAGGCACTGGCGGCGCAAGGGATCATCGCGGGGTGCCCGGTGTCGCGGCTGGCGACGGGCAGCGAGGATTTGCTGATCGTTGCGAGCACTGAGATCAACACTGCCGAAGACCGCGCAGCCTACGTCGACGCCTTGAGCGCATCTTTGAAATGACCTTCGTGTCTTTGTGCAAACCTTCGTGCCTTTGTGGTGAACCCCTTTCACCACAAAGGCACAAAGGTTTGCACAAAGACACAAAGGCGGAGACTATCGAAGCATGAACAACCAAGGCCGCCCAACTCGCCCTGTCGAGACGACTGTCGCCGCAACAAGCACGTTCACCGGCAATCGCGGCCTCGACATCGAGGAGCCGTTGCTGTTCGAGATCGGCCGGCCGGAGACGACCGGCGTCGATGTCGACGAGCCGCCCGCCTTCGCCGATCGGCTCGGCCCGCACGCGCGGCAGGGCGCCATCGGTCTGCCGGGCTTGAGCGAGCCGGAGACGCTGCGCCACTATGTCCGGCTATCGCGCAAGAACTACGCTATCGATGCCGGCATTTACCCGCTCGGCTCCTGCACGATGAAACACAACCCGCGCCTGAACGAGAAGATGGCGCGGCTCCCAGGCTTCGCTGACGTTCATCCCCTGCAGCCAGTCTCGACCGCGCAGGGCGCGCTCGCGCTCATCAAACAACTCGCCGAAATTCTGCTGACGATGACCGGCATGCAGGCGGTGGCGATGACGCCGAAGGCCGGCGCGCATGGCGAGCTCTGCGGCATGATGGCGATCAAGGCGGCGCTCGAAGCGGCCGGCGAGGCGGAGACGCGCAAGATCGTGCTCGTGCCCAACTCCGCGCACGGCACCAACCCGGCGACCGCCGCGCTGATCGGCTTCAACGTCCGCAGCGTGCCCGCGCGCGCCGACGGCACGGTTTCCGCCGAAGCGGTGCGCGCGGCGCTCGGATCTGACGTCGCCGCCATCATGCTGACCAACCCCAACACCTGCGGCCTGTTCGAGCACGAGATCTTCGAGATCGCCGAGGCCATCCACGCCGCCGGCGCCTACTTCTACTGCGACGGCGCCAACTTCAACGCGATCGTCGGCAAGGCGCGGCCGGGCGATCTCGGCGTCGACGCCATGCACATCAACTTGCACAAGACGTTTTCGACCCCGCATGGCGGCGGCGGCCCGGGCGCCGGGCCTGTCGTGCTCTCCGCGCGACTCGCGCCGTTCGCGCCGGTTCCTTACGTCGTCGAGCGCGCGGGCCGGCTCGATCTCGTCGAACGTTCGGAGGGGCAGGCCCTCGGTCGCATGAGCGCGTTCCACGGCCAGATGGGCATGTTTGTTCGCGCGCTCGCGTTCATCCTTTCGCACGGCGCCGACGGGCTTAAACAGGCCAGCGAAGACGCCGTGCTTGCCGCCAACTATGTGCGCGCGTCGCTCGTCGGATCTGATGAGCGCGCCGTTCGGCGATCGTCCGTGCATGCACGAAGCCTTGTTCGACGACGCCTGGTTGAAAGACACGGGTGTGACCACGCTCGACTTCGCCAAGGCGATGATCGACGAGGGCTATCATCCCATGACGATGTATTTCCCGCTGGTCGTGCACGGGGCGATGCTGATTGAGCCGACCGAATCGGAATCTGAAGGCGAGCCTCGACCTCTTCATCATGACCCTGCGCGACCTGGCGATGCGCGCCAAGCGCGGCGAGACCGAGCGTTTTGCAGGCGCCCCCAGGCTCGCGCCGCGCCGCCGCCTCGACGAGACGCGCGCGGCGCGGCAGCCGGTTCTCAGGTGGACGAAAATAGCTGCGGAGTAAGCGGGCGGCCGTCTCTGCAAATTATGACAACCCGACTTCCGCGCCTTATGAGACGTTTCGATGGGCGGCGGGGTCGAACGGAATCATGGCGATCAAGGAGAAGATGCTGCGCGAGGCGATCGTCGCGGAAGCCCGCGCGATGAACGCCAGCGGGCTCAACGTCGGCTCCGCCGGCAATATCTCCGTGCGGCTCGGCAGCCGGATGCTGATCACGCCCAGCGGCGTCGCCTATGAGGCCATGCGCCCGGAAATGATCGCGGCGATGCCGATCGATGGCGAATACGGCGCCTGGGTCGGGCCGCTGAAGCCTTCGAGCGAATGGCGGTTTCACCTCGACATCATGCGGGCGCGGCCGGACGTCGGCGCAGTGATGCATTTTCATCCGCCCTACGGCTGCACGCTGGCGATGCTGCACAAGCCGATCCTCGCCGCGCATTACATGATCGCGCTGTTTGGCGGCCCAAGCGTGCGATGCACCAAATATGCGCCTTACGGCACCAAGGAGCTTTCCGATCTCGCAGTGGCGGGTCTCGGAGACCGCCACGCGGTGCTGCTCGGCAACCACGGCGCGCTGACGACGGCGAGGACGCTGGCGGGCGCGGCGCGCCGGGCGGTAGAGCTCGAGAACCTCGCGCGCATGTATTACATGGCGATCGTCGCCGGGCGGCCTGCGATCCTGTCTGACGATGAAGTCGCGCGTATTGCGGAGCGGCTCAAGACTTATGTCGATGTCGACGCGACCGTTGCGATCGCCGCGCCTTCTGTCAAAGCCAAGACGACTCGGACGCGAAAGAAGAAGACGCAGCCGCGTAAGAAGCGGACGGGGGCTCGCGCAAAAGCCTGAGGCTGCCTGGGACCGCGCGCGTCTCGCGCGCCCTTGCCGGCGTCTCGCCGGTACGAAGCGCGCGAGACGCGCGCGGTCCCAGGAAGCGCCTCAATCAACCAAGGGCGCGTAGCGCCGAGCGACGTCGAAAGCCGCTTGCGCCGCCGTCTTCCCAATCCCTTTCAACCCCGCCGCCTCGACGGCGCTCGCGAGTTGCGGCGGCAGCAAGCTCGCGTCGAACGTCTCGCCCTCGGCGTTGAGCGCCCACCGCAAGGCGGGCGCGAGGCTGCGATCGCTCGACATCAGGGCGGCGAGGCAAACAACCACCGCCGAGCGCGGCGCGGCGCCGAGACGCGCCAACCGGTAAGCGTTGAGGAAGCGCTTCGTCGCCCGCGGCCCGCCGATGAGCGCGCTCAACGAGGACAGCAGCCGCAGTTCGTACTCGCCTAGCGGCTCGGCAAGCGCGGATTTTCCGGCATCGGCTTCGCCGAGCGGAACCGCGGGCGTCGTTGGCGTGAGCAGGCTGGCAGCCAGGCTTTCGCCTCGCGAGGCGCCGAGCGCGGTCACGTCGAACACGACCTCGAACAGGCTCTCGGAAATCGCCGCGGCGTCCTCGCCCCATCGCCGCGGGTCGCAAGCGACGATTAGCGCCACGCCCGGGCCGATCAATTGCGTGGCGACGTCGAGCAGCCGCCGCGCTTCGGCCGGCGGCAGCAGGTCGACATTGTCGATGACGACCAACAAGCGTTGCGGCGCCGGGACTGCGCCTGCGCTAATGACGCGCGCGAGCTCGCTCATGAAGTCGCGCGCCGCCACGGCCGGCTCCTCCAGCGGCCTGACGAACGTCGGCCCCGGCGGCCGCGCCGCCGCAGCGCCCCCGCCCGCCCGGCGCGCGAGGTTTTCGGCGCGTTGGTGCGCGGCGTCCGCTTCGAGTTGCAGCGCGGCGACGCGTCGTTCCAGGCGGGCGGCCGACGCGTCGAGCTCGCGTCGCTTCTCGCGAATGTCGAGATTGAGCAGCCGCAGGCCGCGAAACAGCAGGCTCGTGAAACTCGCCGCCCGCCAGAGATTGGCGAACAGCGATACGAACCCGAGCACGATAAGCCCTTCAGTCGCGTATTCGAGCGCCTCGTCGTGCGCCTTCACGCTGTCGATCAGCGGCGCGAGCTGAGCGCTGAGCGTCGAGAGCGAGTCGCCGGCGCCCGGGTTTCTCAGCCAATGGAGAATGAACGCGAGGGCGAAAGCGCCGATCGCCAGCAGCAAAAGCCCGGCCTGGCCTCCATAGGACCAGATCGAGCGGAGAAAGACGCCGACGCGGCCGCCGGGGCCAAGCCCGGCCATATCCCGCACCAGGCTGCGGAAGTTCGCGTTGGCGTCGCCATCGGCGAAGCCGAAACGCCGCATCCGCGCCTCGATCTTCGAGCGGCTCCCGCGCGCAAAAGTGTCGACGCGCGATCCTGGGCTGTCATAGAGCAATGTCTCGACGATGCGGGCGCGCTTGGCTTCGACCTCGTCGCGCGCGCCCCGCTCCTGTTCAAGCCGACGCACCGATTCGTCGTGTCGCTCGACGGCGACGGAGGCGGCCCGGCGAGGGTCGCTGGTCGCGTGCGCCGCTTCGTCGGCGAGTTGCGAGTAGTTCGCGCCGTCGCGCTCCTGCTCGAGGGCGAAGTAGACCGCGGAGGCGATCGCGCCGGCCCCGTCGCTCGCGGCGAGGGCATCGACGCGGGCGATGACGATTTTCGAGAGAAGCGCCGGCGCGGTGACCTTGCCCGCACCCCGAGCTAGCGATCGACTGCGTCAATGAGGCGTCGAAGCGCGAAACTCTTGCCCGACCCGCGCCCGCCGACCAGCCCGAGCGCGAATGGCGTCTCGGCGCCCGGCGACAGGCAAAGCTCGGCGAGCGGCCGTAGCGCCTCGCGGACCCCGGCGAAGTCCGGACCTTCCAGACGGTTCGACAGCAGCGTGGCGCCGCCCGCCGGCGACCCGCTTCCGGCGCCAAGCCCGCGCGAGGTATCCGCTTCCCGCAACATCGCGCTCGTCTCCCCTTTAGGCGAGGCGCCCCTTTGCGCTTGCCCTGACCGTCCGTCAAGGCGCTAACATGCAAGGCGAATTGGGCTTCGCGGCGCTGAAGCGCGGCCCGTTAAACCGCGGATTAACCTTATGCCGACAGACCTATCCAGGCTGCCGTAACGGAGACAAGCGCTTGCCGATGGCCCTGCAATCCCTGGCGCTCGCGTCGCGCGAGATGCGTCCGCCAGCCGCGGAATCCGACGGCCGGACGAAGGCCCGGGTCTATCCGCTGACGCGGGCGCGCCCGAAGGTCTTGTTCGCGACCTCGGAATTCGGCGACTTCATCCAGGCCGGCGGCCTTGGCGCCGTTTCGGCGTCGCTACCCCGCGCGCTGACCGCTTCCAGCGACATCCGTGTGCTGCTGCCGGGCTACCCAAGCGTTCTGGCGAAGGCGCCGCGTCTCGGAGATCGTCGAGCGGCTGCCGCCGGAAGCGGGCCTGCCCTCCTGCACGCTCGGCCTAAGCGACCCTGCCCGACGGGCTCTCCGTCTACGTCGTGCTGTGCGACGAGCTCTATAACCGCGCGGGGTCGCCCTACGCGGACGCGCAGGGGGTCGAGCATTCTGACAATGATCTGCGATTTGCCCGGCTGAGCCTGGCGGCGGCGGAGATCGCCGCTCGCGGCGCCGGAGGCTGGCGGCCCGACGTCGTGCATCTCAACGATTGGGGGACGGCGCTGACGGCGGGGTATCTCGCCTGGCGCGGCGTCGATACGCCCTCGGTGCTGACGATCCACAATCTCGCGCATCAGGGGCAGTTTCCGGCGGCGCGCCTCGCCGCGCTCGGCATCCCCGAGCGGGCGTTCGGCCTGGACGGCGTCGAGTTCTACGGGCGGATATCTTTCCTCAAGGCGGGCATCGCTTATGCGAGCCGCGTCACGACCGTCAGCGAAACCTATGCGCGCGAGATCCTGACTACGAAACTCGGCTGCGGTCTCGAAGGGCTGCTCGCCAAACGCGCCGCCGAGGGTAAGCTCACGGGCGTCATCAACGGCGTGGATCGCGATTGGGACCCGCGTGCGGATCGCAACTGCCCATACATGTTCGATCCGCAGCGCTGGAAGGGCCGTTACGCCGATTTCGTGCGCGGCGCTTTCGGGCTGAGCCTCGCCCGCGCGCCGTTGTTCGCCTTCGTCGCGCGCTTCGCGCACCAGAAAGGCGTCGATCTGGTCATCGAGGCGGCGCGGCGCATCGTCGATTTGGGCGGTCAGTTCGTCGCGATCGGCGAAGGGGAAAGCGAAGCCGAGCAGGCGTTGCTGGCGCTCGGGCGCCGCTATCCCGATGCGATCGGGGTGCGGATCGGCTTCGATCCGGCGCAGGCGCGGGCGTTTTTCGCGGGCAGCGATTTTCTGCTGATGCCGTCGCGGTATGAGCCGTGTGGGTTGAGCCAGATGTATGCACAGCGGTTCGGATCGCTGCCGATCGCCCATCGCACCGGCGGCGTTGGCGAGACGGTGTTCGATGGGAAGACCGGCTTGCTGTTTGATCGCGCCGACGCGGTGTCGCTGGAGGCGGCGTTGCGGCGGGCGTTCGATTTGTACAAGCAGCCGCGCGAGTTCGCGGCGATGCGTCGGGCCGCGATGGCGCTGGATTTTGATTGGGACAAGTCGGCGAAGCGCTATCTGGAGATCTACCGCGAGCTTGGCTCTCGGAGCTGAGGCCCCCTGGACCGCGCGCGTCTCGCGCGCTTCGTACCGGCGAGACGCCGGCAAGGGCCGCGAGACGCGCGCGGTCCCAGGAGCAGCCCCAGGCTTCCTTTGCGGGTCGGCGCTGAGGGCGCTATAGACCCGCCCCGGTTGGGCCGCGTGGGCGGCGTCGGGTTGTTGGACTATGTCGCATGATCCCGCCGCAGCGGCGCCCGCGAGCCTGCACGGCCACGAGACGCCCGCAGAGCATCACGGCGGAAATTTCTGGATTCTCGCGCTAGGTTCGATCGGCGTCGTCTTCGGCGACATCGGCACCAGCCCGCTCTACGCTCTGCAAACCGCGCTCGGCCAGTTCAAGGACAAGGGGATCGGCGTCCCCGAGGTCGTCGGGACGGTTTCGCTGATCGTCTGGGCGCTGCTGATCGTCGTCACCGCGAAATACGTGTTGTTCCTCATGCAGGCGGACAACAAGGGTGAAGGCGGCATCCTCTCGCTCGACGCGCTTGCCCGCACCGCTCTCGGCAAGAACACCGCCGCCGTCTTCCTGCTTGGCGTAGCGGGCGCGGCGCTGTTCTCCGGCGATGCGATCATCACACCGGCGATTTCGGTATTGTCCGCGCTCGAAGGCCTGAAACAGGTGAATCCGGGCCTCACGCGCTACATACTGCCGGCGACGCTCGTCATTCTCGTCATCCTGTTCCTCGTGCAGAGACGAGGCACGGCCGGCGTGGCGGCGTTCTTCGGGCCGATCATGCTGGTGTTCTTCGCGGTCAACACCTTGCTCGGATTGATACAGATTCCGCACGCCTGGATCATTCTGGAAGCCTTGAGTCCGGCGCCCGGCGTGCAATTCCTCTGGGCGCACGGCGCTATGGGATTCGTCGTGCTGGGCAGCGTGTTCCTGGCGGTGACCGGCGCCGAAGCGCTCTACGCGGATATGGGTCATTTCGGCCGCCGACCAATCCAAGCCGCCTGGCTGTTCGTCGTCCTGCCGGCGCTGATCTGCAATTATCTCGGCCAGGGCGCGTTGATCCTAACGGACCCCAAGGCGGCGGAGAATCCCTTCTATCTGCTGGCGCCGGCCTGGACCCTGTTGCCGCTGGTGCTGCTATCGACAGCCGCCACGGTGATCGCCAGCCAGGCGGTGATCACCGGCGCGTTTTCGTTGGTCTCGCAGGCCATCCAACTCGGATTGCTGCCGCGGCTCGAGATCGTCCACACCTCCGACACGCAGGAGGGGCAAATCTACATCCCTCGCGTCAACATGCTGCTGCTGATCGGCGTGCTCGCGCTGGTGATGCTGTTCAAGACGTCGGATTCGCTCGCCAATGCCTATGGCATCGCCGTCGCCGGCACGATGGTGATGACGACGTCGCTGGCCTTCTTCGTTGTCTGGAAGCTCTGGCGTTGGCCGCTCTGGCGCGCACTGTTGTTGATTGCGGCCTTCCTGTCGATCGACCTCGCCTTTTTCTTCGCCAACCTCTCCAAGGTGGTCGACGGCGGCTACGTTCCACTCCTGTTGGCCTCGGTAACCTTCATCGTGATGTGGACCTGGTCACGCGGCAGCGCGATCCTGCTGGAGAAGACCCACAGGGATTCGATCCCGATCCGCGACCTTTTGAGGATGTTGGAGAAGTCGAAGCCGGTGCGCGTGCCGGGCACGGCGGTGTTTCTCACCAACGACGTCACCGTGGCGCCGTCGTCGTTGATGCACAATCTCAAGCACAACAAGGTCGTGCACGAGCGGGTGGTGATGATGAGCGTGCGCAGCGAGCCGCGGCCGCGTGTTTCCGCGGCCCACCGCTACGAGATCGAGCAGCTTTCTCCGGACTTCCTCACGGTGAAGCTGCATTTCGGCTATATGGAGCAACCGCGAATCCCGACGGCGCTAGCGGGCTTGCGCAAGCAAGGCTTGAAGTTCGACATCATGACGACGTCGTTCTTCCTCGGCCGCCGCACGCTGAAGCCGGCGCAGAACTCCGGCCTGCCGCAGTGGCAGGATCGGCTATTCATAGCGCTCGCAAAACAGGCCGCCAGCGCGCCCGACTTCTTCCACATCCCCTCCGATCGCGTCGTCGAACTCGGCGCGCAGATGAAGGTGTAGCGAGGGATTTCCAACCCGCCATGTCGACCGAACGGGTAGGCGCCTGCTGTAGCCGCGGTCGTTGACCGCGGTCGACGTGTGAGCGTCCCTATCGAGTATATATTCGATCTCGGCGCCCTCCGCGGTCAGCGACCGCGGCTACAGGATGCGCGCGAATTGGGGCGGCCAGAGGCGGAGCGTCCCGGCCGGCGGCTCTTAAGGTCACGTTCATTTTGCGCGGAATAGCCTGCGGTTGCTTAGCGTAATAGGAGGAAACCTTGCAAAAAATGCTAATCGCGCTCGCCGCTCTCGGCGCATTGACCGCGATCTCGACGGCTCCGGCTGAGGCGTCCGGAGGCTGCGGTCCCTATCGTCATCTTACCCCCTGGGGCGCCTGCCGGCCGCCGGGGCAATTGGGCTGGCCGCCGGGCGGCGGCGTCGTTGTCGCTCCGGTCTGGGGAGGCGGCGGCTACGGGGGTGGTGGATACTGGCATGGCGGCGGCGGCCATTGGCATGGCGGTGGCGGCTACTGGCACGGTGGTGGGGGTCACTGGCACGGCGGTGGCGGGCATTGGCACGGTGGTGGGGGACACTGGCATGGCGGTGGCGGGCACTGGCACGGCGGCGGACATCGTCACTGACGCCCATTGAAGGCTGGCCCGCATCGGGCCAGTTTTTCGTCGCGAGCTAAGACTTCGCGATCAACTCGACGAAGGTTTGGCGCTGACTGCGGTCGCAAATATCAGCGCCTCTGCCACATAGGCTACCCGGGCTTGCGGCGCTGTTGCCGCCGCGTCGATGACGCGCCGCAGGTCTACGTCCGGCTCGCCCTCGACGATAGCTAGCGCGCGCATCAGCGCCCCGCGGCGCCATAGCGTGCACTCGAGGCGCGCGGTCGAACCGGCATCGGAGACAAGGCGGCTCGCGAAATCGCCGCCCTCGAAGGTCAGGTCGACGAAGCCGAGGCCGCGTTTTCGTGTGGCGAATGGCGTAATTATCGGCGCCGCGGCGCCGCCTGCCGCCTCGAATGGCTGGCTATCGCAGAGCGCCAACCCAACACGAGCGTCCGCCTGCAGCGGCGCGACCAATCGCGTCAGGAAGTCAGGATCGGCGACGGATTCCGTGTCGGCGATCCAAATGAAATCGCCCGTCGCCATCTCGGCAGCGCGCCGCCATAGCGAGACTCGCTCAGATGGTTGATCCTCGATGACCACCGTCGCATCGCGATCGGCGTCATGCGCGCAGGAGTCGATTTCATTGAAAGATGCATCGGAGGCCTTCTCGTCAAAAACGAGAACCTCCAAAACCGGGTGGATTTGCGCGAAAACCGCTTCGAGCGCCGGCCGCGCCTGCTTCGCCTCTCGGCGATGAAAGGCGGCGACCGAAATATTCGCGACGAGGGGAGCGAGCGCGTCTCTCAGCCACCGAACAGCCGTGTCGGCGGCTGATGGGCCGGGCTCGCCGCTCAGCGCCGGATCCACGACGAAGGATGTTCCGTCGGCGAGGTCCGCCGCAGCCAGCGCCCTTTGTTTGATGCGCTCGTCAGCGAACACTACGACATCGGCACATTTGAGAGCACCGCCTTGCGTCCCGTCAAACCACCATAGAGTTCTGACTCCGGCCCGAACCAAGTCCTCGATCGCGCCGGACGCGCCAGCGCCGACCATGGCGGCCAAGGCGCCGCTGATGGGCGCCGCGCCGTCGTCCCACAAGATTTCAAAGCCGTAGGCCGCCGAGAGTTGACGCGCGGCTTCCGCCAATCGCCGATCGTCTCGGCGCCCCACGGCGAGGATCGACGCCTTGCGTCGCCGCTCGCCGTAAATCGCCCGCGCTGTCGCGTTGAGATAGGCCCAACCAAAATGCGCGTCGGGCTCAAGATAAGCGCCTTCGCTCCATTCGTTCCAGGCGTTGATACAGACGATCGGCTGGCCGAAGATTGGGCGCGCGCGTGCGCGTGCGAGCAGCTCGCTGAGCCAGCGCTCGTATTTGATTGGTGTCGAGCCGACCAGCGTGAGACCCTGTCCTTGACGACGCGCGTCGTTGTCCCAATGCGGCGCCGCGGTCTTGATCAGTGGAAAATCGGAGGTTACGGCGAGCGACGCCGCCGCCAAGTCGTCATAGGCAAAGACGTCCGCCTCGAAATGATCGTCGAATATTTCGAGGCTGTCGTAGATCTGTGGCAAGCCCTTCGTCAGTTTGTGCGGGGGAAATTCAACTGCGGCGTCGAAGCCCAGAGGCACGGGGTCGACGTCGTCGAATCCTTGCGCCATCACGAAGATAGGGTTTTCGCCGAAATGCTCGGCGAAGATACGCCGCCAACGCGCGATGGTTCGCGCGCATTCCGGGATCTGTCCGGCGCGATAAACCATCAGCAAGGGGCGGCCGTCGAGCCTGATATATCGGGGATCGCGGAAGTGCCGGACGAATTCCCCGCAGCGACGCCGCTCGTCGCGCTCCTCATAAGTCTGCGCGATGAGAACTTCGGAATCGGCGCCGTCCCAGCGCCGCGTCCAGTTCTCGTTCGCCCACATCAGGCAGAATCCGATGTCGATGTCCGGCGTCGTGAGCAACTGTTCGAGCGGCTTCTCCAAAAGCCGGCGTCCGTCGAATTCATAATAGTAAAAGACGAAGCCATGCAGTCCCGCGGCTTTGGCCGCTCGCGCCTGTTCGCGCATGACGTTCGGATCGGAGAGATCGTAGAAGCCGAACGCCCCGGGAACCCTCGGTTGATAGTGGCCCTGGAAGCGCGGCTGACCGCGTGCGAGGTTCGTCCACTCGGTAAAGCCTTCGCCCCACCATGCGTCGTTCTCGGCGATGCGATGAAATTGCGTGAGATACTGGGCGAGCACCATCGCGTCGGGGGGCGGTCTGCCAGGTCGCGTTTCGTTTGCCTCAAACAGCGGGCCAGCGCGCGCGTGTTTGCGCACGAGTTCGAAAGACGTCGGTCCGACGCGGCGCGGCGCTAACGGTTGTCCTTCGCGCTTTCGCCGCCGCAAATCCGCGACCGGATTGGCGCCCCGGTCATGGGCGAGATGCTGATTGGCGTAGAGCCGTGGGTTGAAATCGGCGGAGGGCTTGCGGAATTCGCGGAAGCCGAAGTGCATGTAATGCAGGAACGGATCCATCCGCGCCTCGGCGACATCCGGATTGGCCTGCATGTAGTAGGCGGCGTCGAACTCCGGTATCGGACTGAAAGCGCCGAAGCGATGCGCGAGATAGTGCACAAGCGGCTTGTCGGTTTGGTTGGTCTCGGCGTACCAGCGCGCCTCGAACATCGGCGAGGGATCTCGGCCCAAGGCTTCGCCGAACAACGCATAGTGCAACAGCGGATTGATCTCGCTCCGCGCCACGTCGGGATTTTGTTCGAGGTACCATTTCGAGTCGAAGATGATGTTCGGCTCGAGACCAACCCTGAAGCCCTGTTGATAGAAATGTTCAAAGGCGTCCGCGTCGGCGGGCAAGTGCGCACGGCGGCGATAGAACGATTCGTCGAAATAACCGCCTTCAAGGACCAGCCGCGCGCTTGTCAGATCAAGGGAAGCGAATTTTTCGGCCGTACCCATGTCAGAAACCCGCTACAGAGCCTGAAATCCATAGCAGCAAGTCGGACCGCACGGACGAGGCGGCGACCCGGCCTTTGCTATGCGCCTGCGACCGCCGGTGCGTGCACCTGTCGCGCCGTCTTGGCTCGCTCGATCCAATCCGCGCCGATCTGTTCGTCGGCTTCCACTCCAATGCCTTTCAGGCGCATGACGCCCCAATTGTGCATGCCATCAATGTGCCCGGCTTCGGCGGCCATCCGGTACATTTCGGCGCCGCGCGTCACGTCACGCTCGACGCCCTCTCCGGTGCAATACATGACGCCGAGATCGAATTGCGCGGCGGGAAGCCCCGATTCCGCGGCCCGAGCCATCCATTCGGCGGCTTTCACGGCGTCTTTGGGCGCCAGGCCGCCGTTCCGATACATGACCGCGAGAATATATTGCGCCTCCGCCTGTCCGGCCTCGGCCGCAATCGTGTACCAGCGCATCGCATCTTCGGGCTTGGCGGCGACATCGTAGCGGCCGGCGTAGAGATGGCCGAGCTGCGTGGCCGCAATCGAGAATCCAGAGCTCGCCGCCTCGCGCAACAGCATCTCGGCTTTGCGAACGTCGCGCGTGTCTTTGTCCGCCAGCAGGAACACCGTGGCCAACATGGCCTTGGCTTCCGGATCGTCTTTGCTTGCGGCGCGCTCCAACCATCGTCGCGCTTCGCCGGGATCTCGAGGGCCTCCGTCGCCGGAAAGAAACATGCGGGCGAGACGGACCTGCGCGACCGGGAGTTCCTGGTCGGCCGCGGTCCTGTACCATTGCCTCGCCTTGTTCAGATCCAGCTCGACGCCGGTCCCGACGGCGTAGAAGCTGGCGATGTTGTGGGCGCCGATCACGTGCCCTTTCTCGGCGGCCTTGAGGAAATAACGGCCGGCGTCGGGGAGGCTCTGGTAGCTTCCCTCGCCGGTCGCGGCGAGCCGTCCGGCGATGAAGAGCGCGTGCACGTCGCCGGTTTCGGCGGCGCGGCGGTACCAGATTTCCGCCTCGCGCAAATCCGGCGGGCGCCCGTCGCCTCTGCTGTAGAACTCGCCGAGCGCCATCATCGCGGACAATTGTCCCTGTTTGGCGGCGCTGCGCAAAAGGGTTTCCGCGCGGTCGAGATCGCGCGGCGCGTCTTCGCCCGCCATCAGGATCGCGCCGCTTCTATATTGCGCAAAACTTTCGCCCGCTTGCGCGGCCTCAAGAAACAGCTTCAGGGCGCGCGCACGATCTTTAGGTCGCCCGAGGCCATCGAAGTAGATCGTCGCCAGCGCGACCTTTGCGCGCGCATGATCCTTATCCGCGGCTTTTTCGTAGTGATCGGCGGCGCGGGACGGATCCGCATCGACACCGAGCCCGCGGAAATAAACGTCGCCGAGACCGAAATCTCCAGAGGATCGCCCAGCCGCCGCGGCCCGCTCGAGCGAGGCTTTCCCTCGCTCGTAATCGCGTTCGCATCCCTCGCCGTTGAGATAGAGCTGGGCGACAAGTTCGGCGGCCTCCGACAAACCCGCCGCTTCGGCAGCGCAAAGCAGTTCGAAGGCGCGCGCAGGATTTGGCTCCGTGCGGGCGCCCCTCGGAAATATTAGATTGGCCAGTTTCTCCGTCTCTTCCGAGGAGGGTTCGAGTCGCACCGCGCGAAGCCGCTGGACGTCCTGATCGGTCGCGCCCCAGAGCAAAAGCTTGGCAAGTTCCAGTTTTGCCTCAGCGTGACCGCGCTGCGAAGCTATCTCGAACCAATGCGCGGCTTCGGCGAAATTGCCAAATACGCCTTCTCCGCGACGATAGAGGCGACCGATAGCGAATTCCGCGTCGCCTGAACCCCTGTTACGCCGCGCGGCCTCACGCCAATATTTGAGCGCGTCTACGAAACGCCCCTTCGCGTAGGCGGCATTCCCGGCCGCGAGAGGGCCGCTGAACAGTCCAACAGCTCGTGAACGAAAGCTCCGCGAAATCGCGCTCATCCCCGCTCAGGGCTCCCGCATCGACTCGCCGACCCCGTTCATCAAACCGCCCATCACATAACTCCAGATCGACCGCGAGCCGACCTTGACGTCGGCGGTGAGCGTCATCCCCGGCAACAACGTGGACGTGGCGGGCACGTTGATGAGCTTGTTGCGATCGATCGTCACCTCGACATTGTAGTAGGCGGGGACGTTCTGATTGTTGAGGGTGGTGGAGGCGTTGTCGCCGACCCACTTCACAGTGCCTTCGAGCGTGCCGAACTCATTGGAGCGGAACGCCTCGACCTTCAGCGTAACGGGATCACCGGGGCGAACAAACGCGATCTGCCCAGTATTAATCTGCACGAGCGCCTCTAGCTGGACACGGACCGGCATCAACGAAATAACCGTGGTCCCCTGCGATACGACCGATCCCACCGAGAGATTTGGCGCGACGGAAAGCACGATGCAGTCCTCTGGCGCGATCCAGCGCACGAGCTCTTGGTGCCGGAGCGCCGAGTTCGAGTTGCGGCAACGCCGCTTCCATACCGTTCCGCGCCGTCAACAGATCCTGAGACGCCTGCGCCTTGAACTGTTCCTGATAGGTCCGTTGATCCGCTTGGGTCGAAGCCAGCGTGTGCTCGGCCTCGATGCGGCTGTTGCGATCGAAATCCGCGTAGCGCTGCGATTCGATTTTAGCCTGCGTCGCCCCGAGCAGATTGAGCATCGAGCCGGTGCCGTGCTCCTCGAGTTTGACCCGCATGTCTTCGATCTGTTTGTTGACGGTCGTCTCGCTGGCGTATCGGGCCTCGTCGACTTTGTATTTTTCGATCGTCGCCTGTAGCGTACTGACCTTCTGCTCAAAGCTGTTGATGGAGGCGTGATACTGCGCCATCTGCTGGTTGTAATAGTCGAGATTTTCTTTCTGATACCTCGCTGTCTGGTCGCTGGCGGTTGTAGGATATGTCAGCGGCGTCAACGAAATGAGCGCCTGATCGCGGGCGATCTGCGCGCGGAAACCCTCGATCTGAGCGCGGAATTGATTGACGTTCGCCGCAGCGAAAGTCGGATCCAGGGTCGCCAGGACCTGTCCTTTGCCCACGCGCTGCCCTTCCTTGACGTCGAGGCTGCGGATGATTGACGGATCCAACGCCTGATACACGAGCGCCGGCTCCATCGGGACGATCGTTCCGGAAGCACTGCTGACGACGCGATCGATATGCGACACCCACATGAAGACCAGCAGCAGCGCGATGAACCCGGACAGCGCATAGACCGTCATGCCGGCGCCGCGCGGATACGGCTGCTCGCGCAACGCCGCGATCTCCGATTGATACTCGCGGACAACCGCTATGGAGACTTCGCGATGGTCGGGCTGACGACGCGGGAGAGATTTACGAAACACGGGTCGGACCTCGCGTGATCGGGCGCGCCGTCGTCGTCTGCACGTTAGACAGATGACGGTTCTGCTGCAGCCAGAGGCCGCGGTAGATTTCGCAGCGCTCGAGTAGTTCCTCGTGGGTGCCAATGTCTTCGAACTTGCCACGCTCGAGAACCAGAATGGCGTCGGATTTGACCAGCGACGACAAGCGGTGCGAGATCACGATCACTGTGCGGCCTTGCGCGATACGGCGAATGTTTTCATTGACGATCGCCTCGCTATCCGGATCGAGCGCGCTCGTCGCTTCATCCAAGATCAAGATGCGTGGATCGAGGATGAGCGCGCGCGCGATCGCCAACCGCTGGCGTTGGCCGCCGGAAAGGTTGGGCGACCCTTCGTAGATATAAGTCTCGTAGCCGCGCGGCAGTCGATCGATGAACTCCTCCGCTCCCGCCAACCGGGCGGCGCGAACCATCTCGTCGAAAGTGGCGTGCGGCTTTGCAGCGGTGATATTGTCGCGGATCGTTCCGCTGAACAGGAAATTTTCTTGCAGCACGACGCCGAGACTTCGGCGCAAATGTGCGACGTCGTACTCGCGAACATCGACGCCATCGATCTTGATGAGCCCTTCATAGTCGGAATGGAGCCGTTGCAGGAGTCGCGTAACCGTCGTCTTGCCTGAACCCGAGCGGCCGACGATGCCCAGGGTGCAGCCTGTGGGGGCCTCGAAATTGACGTCGTCGAGGGCGTAGCTGTTCGCGCCCTGATATTTGAATTTCACACGGGCGAATTCTACATGGCCTTGCAACGGCGTCCGCACGCCGTGTCCGGCCCGCCCCTCTTCTTGCGGCTGCGACATGAGTTTGCGGACGATTCCGACGGCGGCCCGCGCTTCGTCGTACTGGGTTATCAGATTGGCCATCGCCATCAGCGGCCCTTGTACGCGGCCGATCATAATCATGAACGCAAATAGGTCCCCGACCGAAACAGGATTGGACTGTGTCATCGCGATATAGACGCCGACCGCCAGCGGCAACGACATCGCGAACTGGCCTATCGGCTTCATCACGGCTTGCACGTATGCGGATACATGGCCGGCATGGAAAAGCGCCTGACTGGCGCGCACGACCAGCACATCCCACATCGCACGCTGCCTCGTCTCCAAGGCCAGCGATTTTACCGTCCGGATACCGGCAAGGTTCTGATAAAGGAACGTGCCTTTTGCAACCTCAGCAGCGATGACCTCGCCTGTCGCTCGCCGGACCGCGGGCAGCATAAGGATGAGGTAAAGTACTGCCAATCCCATGATGCCGAGCACGATGAACGTGAGCAAAGGGCTGAATGCGAACATTACCGGGAGAAGGACGAAGAGGGAAATAGAGTCGAGGGCGGTGCCAAACCCCTGTTCATTCATAAATCTACGGATCTTCTGAGCTTCACTGATGTCATGCGAGATCTCGCCGACAGTGCTGCGTTCGAAGAAATCGATTTGTAGGTTGAGGAGCCGATCGAAGATAATCTCGGAGACGCGCGTGTCGACGCGCGCCGCGATGATCTGCACCAAATATTGACGCATGTAGAAGAGAACGCCTTCCATCAGAAACAGGATCGACACACCCACGCAAAGAACCGTCAAGGTGTTGAAGGCCCGGTACTCGAGCACGCTGCCTGTGATGATGCGCCAAAATACCATCGGGACCAGCGCCAGCACCGCGAGCGCGACGCCGCCGATCAGCAGATCGCGCAGGAGACGGCGCTCGCGAAGCAGCAGGGCGCCCATCAGGCCCCAACCGAACGGCTTCTCCTCGTCGAGTAGGGTGAATTCGCGCCGGATGAGAACGACGTCGCCAGTCCAGATTTCCTCGAGCCGGATCCGGTCCACCGTGATTGACGACCCTTCCTCCGCGTCCGGGTCGCGCAACACTACATAGGGAAGGTCGCCGTGCGACTCGACGCCAGTCAAGATTACCGCGCCGCCGGTCTTCAGCTTGATGATGACCGGCAACGCCTTCTTCAAATGGGTCAGATCATCCCAATCAAGCCGGACAAGCCGCGACTTGAGGCCCGCGGTTTTTGCGCAGGACATGAGTTCTTCGATCGTGACATGTTCGTCTTCGAGCAGATTGTCTTGGACGATCTGAGAGATCGTCAAATTCAGACCGTGCGATCGGCCAATAATCGTAAGGCATCGCAGCCAAGTAGGGGACCGGTTGGTCTGGTTATCGCCGGGCGCAAGCAGCGTTATCGCAGTCATGTGGATTCCGCCTCCAAAACGGTCCGCGAAAATTGCATCGGAAGCCGTCGCTCACCCATGCTAATGTTACCCTCCAACCGAGGCGGGAACAAGGCTTTCCGAGCTATCGAGGGCGGCCGCGCCGCCGTCTGACGCAGCTAACTCGATGCCAAGTACTTGCAAAGTTCGATCGACACAGGCCCGCGCATCGAAGGCAGTTAACGCGGTTTCGCGCGCCTGAGTTGAATAACGCGCGCGCCGCGCCGGATCTCCGGCCAACTCGCAGATCGCGGTGGCCAGAGCTTCGTGGTCGTGAAACGGTGTGAGCACCCCGTTTTCATCGTCAACGATGACGTCGCGCACCGGCGCAGTGTCGGATGCGACGATGGCGCATCCGGCCGACAGGGCTTCTACGCACGACCATGACAAGACGAAGGGGTAGGTCAGGTAGACGTGGACAGTAGACACCTGCATCAATTTCAGAAGCAACGGGTGTGGTAGCGGATCCAGGAAATGGACCCGGGACAGATCCATTTGAGGCAGCAGCTCGCGAAGGCAGTGAGACTTCCAATCTCCGCCGCCCGGCGCTGAATTTCCGTAGGAAACGTCCTCGCCTCCAACCACGATGACGTGCGCGCGCGGCCGGCGTCGCAGGATTTCGGGGATCGCGCGCATAAGGACATGGAAACCGCGCATCGGCTCCAATCCCCTTGCAAAATAGGTCACGACCTCATCATCACGCGTCAGGCGAGGGGCGCCCGGCGCCTCGAAGGTCGCAGCGGGATTCGGCACAATCCAGTCCGTATCCACACCCTCATGCGCAACGTGGATTTTGCCTTGGTACTCGCTGGGATACGTGGACCTCTGCCACGGCGTCGGTGAGATTCCGAGGTCGCATTCCGCTAAGGCAATCAAAGTGCTGGCGTTCTTCGCGTTTAAGCTGACCAAGCCGTCAACGCCGAATTGTCCGGTTTCGGCGTCGAAACCGACGTCCTGCCCGTTAGGCCGGTAGTAGAACTCGCAATAAACGGCTAGGCGCGCATCGGGAAATACAGATCGTAACGGCAAGGTCTCGCCCCACCCGCAATGCGCGACTATCAGGTCCGGACGGAATCCATCGCTCTTCAGATCAAGGGCGGCGAACATGACCTGCTCGGCGCGCCGGCATTCGGAATCAAATCGTCGCGCGAAATTATGTGTGTCAGCAAATGTCCCCGGCGCCGTGTAGCGCCTCAGGTCCACACCCTCAACCGGCATCGAGGTGCCGCAACCGATCGCAGCCAGTTGCCCCACCCCGTTCCGATATAATTTCGCAGCGACGCGCGCGAATTGGGCCGGGAAGTTGTTGTGGACGAACAAAACGTTCATAGCAAAGAGCGGGTCATGCCCATGTTTCGCTCCGACGAAGAGCCGCTATACTTCCTCCACCTTAGACGCGCCGACCACCGTTGTCGACGACAGGCTATGATGCCAAACAAAAAAGCGCGAGGATTCTTTAATCCTCGCGCTTTATAGTTAAGGTTCAGACTAATCAGGTGGGCGTTGTGCCGCCACCAGAGAAGTGAATCACGATGTTGCTGTTCGCATCATTAATCTGGATCACCTGACCGTTGTTGAACGTCAGGGTATGCGCGCCGCCGACCGCGGTGCTTGAGTTGCTCACCAGATTGACGGAGGACTGGCCGGAAACGATGGTCATCGCGCCCGTGCCGCTGTTGATCGTGTCGGCATTTCCCGTTCCCAACACCACGCGGGATTTTCCGGTGCCGCCAGTGACGGTCGAAGCGGCGCCCGTCTCATCACGGAAAGTCGCAGTGCCCGATCCAAGAGACACATTCAGCTGGAAGTTCGACACAGTCGCGATGATCGTATCGGCGCCAGAGCCGGCGACGATCGTTTCAGAACCACGGAGCCCCGAGGGTGTAACCGGCGTGTTGGACGAAAGAATTCGAGTAGCGCCCGAGCCAGCGACGATTGAAGCGCCAAAGTTACCCACCAGCGTATCAGCGCCCGAGCCGCCGTACAGGGTGCTCCCGCCAAGACCGGCTACCAAACGCTGGTTACCGGTACCCGCCATCAGCGTATCTTTTCCGTAGCCGCCGACGAGCGTATTTTGTCCAGTTCCGCCGACCAGAGAGGCATTCCCTGTTTCCGCATACAAATACTCGAACCCAGCACCACCCAACAGAGTATCCGTCGCGCCGGTATCAATGTCGGTTACTATGTCCGACTGGTCGCCCGCAGCGATAATCAGGCCACCCTGCGAAACCAAAGATATGCTGGTCGACGGGCTCGCCGGGCCGACCGTGGGGGCGGGATACGAAGTGCCGGTCGACGTCGAGGTCGGCAGCGTCAGCAGATCGAGGATGGTCCCCGACGGAACCAAAGTTGTCCCACCCGCAGTATAAAGCTGAGTAGCGACGCCGTTCGTACTATTGGTCAGCTCACCGTTTATCGCGAGCTGAGCAAGGATAGCATTCTGAGTAGGATCCGTTACGGTACTCTTCAGCAACGTAATAAGGTCGCCGGCATTAAGATTATATGTCGCCATCTTGTATTATCCTTTTTCTCGGTTTCGACCTTAAACCTCCTCGCCAGCCTTATCGGCCTGACGAGGCCCGGAATACGCGAACCCGCGGCTCCCTATCGCGCGTCACTGCTTCCAAACTCGGCGCCGACCGACCTTCGGGAAGCCGTGGTGCAGTTAGTAAAGAAACCTTCAATCCGACGAGGGGATCAACCCCCGATCCGCTGAGAAACTCAACCTGTTGGCCCCGCTTTGACTCAACCAAGGCCCCCAAGAACAACGCCTCTGCGGAAACTTCCAGGTTCCCTGCCTCTGGCGCAAGACGCATACGCACACCAACTAGGGACAGACCCTGTCCCCTCGTCCCGGCGAACTGTAGCGCGCCGACCCACTCCGACCACCGCGGCGGGCGACTGCCCACCAGCACCTGCATTTCCAGCATCGACGCCCTCGGGTCGCCGACGATCTCCAAGCCCTCGATCGCAGCCGGCGCATCTGGGCCGCCAACCCAAACATTCTGCTCAAACGGCACGTCGCCCCGACGCGAGACATGCGCCATAAAACCAACCGGCGCCGAAGGCGTCGGAACTACAGGCGCCGGCGCGGCAAGTGGCGCGGGGCGCGATGCGGGCGCATCCTCAGCGACCGCTATGGCCTCGAGCCGAAACGATGCGTCCAGCGATCCGTCTGCCGATCCGCGACGAAGCCCTACCACGAGTTCAGAAGGCTTCTCGGCGCGAACGACAACGCAATCCCCGGGACGAAGCAGCAAACCTTCTTCCCGACCTGGCATATCCAGCAACGTTACGCCGTCGGCCGGCGGAATTAACCTAGCGACTGCCGGAACGCCGTTGCCCTGAAACTCGAGGTACCGAAAAGCGTGCAGGCCTCGATTTACGCTCAAGGTGGACCCGCGTTCGTATTTTTCGTCCACCTTAACCACGCCCCGCCGACCCCGCTTACCGGACCATTCATGATTACCGTCACGTTAACAGCAGATCGTTCAGGATTGCAACCGGGAAAGTTGTGCAGTGCGAAATTTTTTTCGTAACCAAACTCTAAATTCCCTGCTGGCGCCTGGGGAAATCACGTGTCCGATAGCCAAGAGCAATAGCGAAATACGGGTAAAGTACTCATAGTTAACATTGCAGGCGCTTGTCATCGGGCCTGCGGCTAGATAAGGGCGCGTTTACCATAATGATGCCCGAGATGCACGCCGACGCCGGCGACCAGGCGCACTTCGAACGAACAGCGTCAACATGGCCTCAGCCCCTCGGCGCCCGGGCGCGTGAGAAACCCTCCGCGCTTGCCGGAGAAGCCGCGGAGCGGCTCAGTGCAGGCGCGCCAGATGACGCCTTCGCGCTCGCAGATCGTCTATGCCGTCTCCTTGCACCCTCCGCTCGCGATCTATTGTTGCGGGCCGAGGCGCAACGCGCGGCGGGCCGTATCGACGCGGCGCGGCGGGACCTGGACGCCGCCGCGGAGCAAGATCCGACCGATCCTCTTGTCCATCGCGCTGCCCTTTCGTGGGGAGACGAGCCCGCGCGCCTTCAGGCGGCGCATCGCATCGTCGCTGGCGCCTCGAGCGACGGGCCGCTGCGAAAAGCCCTCGAAATCCTCATCCAAGCGGGCCAGAGGACCGCGCATAGGCTTCGTCGCGGCGAGCGGACCGTCTTGGGGTGGCTTGCGTGGCCGGAAAACGCGGTTCTCAGCATTGAAATCCGAGACGGGGCCGAAACGCGCTCCTTCGTCGTCGAGCCAGACCCTGGCCACTGGCTTGCGTCCGCTCGCGTATCCGCCGCCGAAATCGCCATTGAGACCCCGGCTTCCGGCGCGCTGTCGATCGGTTTGCTCTTCGACGGCGAGACGGTCGAGCACGTAACACCGCCTTGGGCCGCGCGGTTTTCCGCACCCGTCCAAGCGTCCGGGCAAAGGACGGCGACAGAGACAGACGGGCCAGATGTTACCATCATCGTGCCGGTCTATGAGGACTTCGAGGCGACGCAGGCTTGCCTGGAAGCGCTTGAGGCCGCCCCGCCGATCGTTTCCCATCGGATTGTCGTGGTCGACGACGCCTCGCCGAACCCCGAACTCAGCGCCTATCTCGACGCGGCTGCGGGCCGCGGCGCTTTTGAACTCATGCGAAACGAAACCAACGGGGGGTTTGCCGCCTCGGTCAATGCCGGGTTAGCGTTGAGGTCGGGTGGCGACGTGCTGCTGCTCAACGCGGATGTCGTGCTTCCGCCGGGCGCCGTCGATCGGCTGCGGGCGCTGAGCCGATCGAGCGAAGGGATCGGCACGTTGACGCCGCTCTCCAACAATGGCGAGTTGACCAGCTATCCCGTGCCGAACGCCGCCAATCCCATGCTGTCGCCGGAAGCGGTCGCCAATCTTGACGCGCTGGCTCGCACCATTAATGGCGACGCACTTGTCGATTTGCCAAACGGCGTCGGCTTCTGCCTTTACGTTACTCAGGCGTGCCTCGACGCGGTCGGCGGCCTGCCGGAGGTTTACGCTCAGGGTTACTACGAAGACGTCGAGTTCTGCTTGGCGGCGCGCGAGCGGGGGTTTCGCAACGTCGCCGCGGCCGGCGTCTATGTCGGACACGTCGGATCGAAATCCTTCGGCGCCCGCAAGCGCGCCCTGGTCATGCGAAACCTGGAGCTCATCGAGGCTCGGTTTCCCGGCTATCAGATCGAGACCGCCGCCTTTCTCGCTCTCGATCCCTTACGGACCTACTGCGCCGCGCTGGACGCGGCCTCGCCGCCGCCTGGACCGATCGTCATCGTGGCCTGCGGTCCGTTAGCCGCTGACACGTTGGGCGTGCGCCGGGCAGAGCGTGTGCGGATCGACGAGCCAGATGTGACCGTGCTGTGCCTCCGGGCAGATGCGCGCGGGCGATCTGTTCGTCTCACGGCGATCGGCGGCGGCGCGCCGCAAACGCTCAGCTTCGATTTCGACGGCGCCAAAATAAGCGAAGCGTTTCGCGCTTACGTGAAGGAGTTGGACGTCCGCCGCGTCGAGATGCTCGATCCCGCATCCCTGCCGGAGCCAGCGCTGACCGCCCTGATCGCGGCCGATGCGGAAATCCACCTGCTCTGCGCCGATCTAACCTGGTTCCTGCCGCCGATCGCGGTTTCGCGCGCTCCGTGCCCGGCGCTTGGGTCCGCGCAACCCTGTGAGGCCTGCCGCACCGCGGCGACAGCGGTCGAGGCTGAGGCGGCGCGCGACGCGCGTCGGCGGGCAAAGCTCGGCGTCGCCCTCGAGCGAGCGACCCGGGTCGTCCCGCTCGACCGGATAGCTGAAGTCTTTGGGCGCCGGGTATTTCGCGGGCGCGCCGGCGCGTTTGAGGCGCCAGCACAGCGGCCGGGCGATCCTGCGTCGAAGGGTAGGATCGAGCGCCTGGGCGTTCTGTACCCGCATCCCTCCGCCGCTACCGAAGGATTGCTGCTGCGCCTCGCTCGGCGTTTGGCCGCGCAGAACGCGCCCGCCTTGCTGTTGGTGATCGGCCGCTGCATCGACGACGAAGCGTTGCTGGCGACCGAAAAGGCGTTCGTGACTGGGCCGGCGGGCGCCGCGGAATACCTGGACCTCGTGCAGGCGTACGAAATTGAGGCGCTGCTGGCGCCCGATCGCGCCGGCGGCTTTGGCGATCTCGATGCGACCGCGTCGGCGCTCGCCTTGCCGAAGGCCTATTTCGATTGGTCGTTCGGAGCGTTTCCCGTTGAGCACGGCGATCTTTCGCTTGACCCCAGGATTTGCGAAGACAAGGCGGCCACACGTATCGTTGCCTGGATGGATTTGAAGCGCGGCGGAGAAGAATGAGCATCGCGACGTTTACAAAACGCGAGCCGGCGAATGCGCCCGACGCGTTGGTGCTAGAGGCTAACCTGGTCTCCGACCGCGAAATTGCGGGCTATGTTTATGACCCGACTGCTCCTGACACGCGCTTTGTCGTCGAATTGCTTCTAGACGGGCATCCGTCGCGGATCGCGCGCGCGCACCATTATGACGCGGTTCTGGCGGAGCGCGGTTTCGGCGACGGCTGCTACCGCTTCGTATTCTCGCTCGACGGCGAAACGCTTGCGGGCGCCCGGCTCGCCGAGGTTCGCATCGCCAATACGGGCGAGCCGGTGGGTAGGCCGCTGACCCTCGCCGACGCCGAGACGCAGGCGCCGGACGGCCTCCAGGGGCAGGCCCGCTGGGCCGGCGGCCTGCGCATCGAAGGATGGATTTCCTTCGATCCGAGCAGCGCCGGCAGAGTGCGCGCTTACATCGACGGCAATCAGGTCGCGGAGACGCGGGCGCGCTCCTTCAATCATGTCGGGGAGGCGGTGGCCGGAGGCGTGGCCCGCGGATACACGCTGACCCTACCGTTGGACTTCGCCGACGGCCGCCTGCGTCGCGTAAAGGTCGTCGATGAGAACGAGCACGAGCTATCGGGCAGCCCATGCCCGGTCGTCGCATTTCCGCGCGGCCTGGAGCAGTTTCTCGAAGGACGCGCCGAATTGGGGGGCGAGCGGCTCCGCGCGGGATTGTTCGATCGCCTTCTCGCCCAATCCTTGCCCGTTACCGACTTCGAGGGGTGGGCCCGCGCGTTTCCGCCCGCTTCGGCATTTACCGCCCCCACCGCCCGCATGGCGGTGGCGCTGGTCGGCGACGACGGGCTCGAACAGACCTTGGAAACCCTTGAAGCCCAGTTGCATGCCGCCGCTATCGTCGGTGTGCTCCGAAGCGGCGATGAGCCGATGACATTCGCCACGGGAGATCTCGCGACATTTCTCGCCGAGGACGCAGCTGAAGCGGACATCATCATCTTCACGCTCTCGGGAACCCTCTTGCATGCGCATGCGCTCGGTCGGCTCGCCGAGGCGCTGGCGCATTTTCCCGAGGCCCCGCTCGCGTATTGCGATCTCGCGCTATTGGATGGCGGCGGGCGGCGATGGCCGCTGGCGTTTTCCGCCTTCGATTACGAGCGCCTGCTCGAGCAGGGTTATCCGGCTTTCTGCTTCGCCGCCCGGGCGGATCATGTGCGGAGCGCGGTGAGCAGCGGTGTCAGCGACTTGTTCCGGCTATTCAATTTCGCTTACGACGCCGCGGGACCGTCTGGCACGCCAGCCGCCACCCATGCCCCAGGCTTCCTGGCGACTTTGCCTGCGTTGGACCGTCCGCGCGCTTCTGCGACGCTTGCGCGCGCAACGCGCGAACATCTGGAGGCCCGAAAAGTCAGTGTTGCGGTTGAACCGCGCGGATCAACGCTTCTGCCCGCCGCGCGCGTGCGGCGCATCGAGCCGAACGGCAAGATCTCCGTATTGATCCCGACGCGCAATCGGGCGGATCTCCTAAAACCCTGTCTGGAATCGCTGGAGAGGACGCTCGCTTCGCAAAACTACGAAATATTCGTGATTGATAATGATTCCAGCGATCCGGAAACGCTTGAATGTTTCGATGAAGCCGCCCGGCGCGGCGTCAGGATTGCGAAGGTTAGCGGGCCGTTCAATTTCGCGCGGCTGATCAACGCCGGCGCTTCGGTCGCGAATGGCGAATTCCTTCTGCTTCTGAACAATGATGTCGAGGCGACGAGCGAAGGCTGGTTTACGGAAATGCTGTCGCGGCTCGCGGAGCCCGACGTCGGGGCGGTCGGCGCGCGGCTGGTTTTCCCTAGCGGCGGCATTCAGCACGGCGGCGTCGTGCTCGGGCCAAACCTTGCGGCCACGCACGCCTTCGACGAACGTTACGACGGCGACCCCGGCTATGGCGAACTGCTCAACGTCGCCCACGAAACCAGCGCCGTGACCGCCGCTTGCCTGCTGACGCCCCGGCGGCTGTTCCGGCGGTTGGGCGGCTTCGACGCCGTGCGATTTCCCATATTGTTCAACGACGTCGACTATTGTCTACGTTTGCGCGCGGCGGGGCGGCGGGTGGTCTTCACGCCGCTCGCGGGTCTCACGCATCGCGCCGGATCAAGTCGTGGTCGCGAGCGGCCGTTCGACGGGCGGCATCGCCACCAACGCGACCTCGACAATCTCAGGGCGAGTCTGGGCGGAGGTTCTCGCTGAGGATCCCTTCTACAGCCCGATGCTGGGTCTCGACGTCGCGTATGCGGGGCTCGCTTGGCCGCCGCGCTCTCAGGCGCCGCGGACCCCGCACATCCAGAGCAGGACTATGCCACTGCCCGGGTTTTGAGCGAGCGAAGGCAACCATGCGCGTCGATCTCTTCGACTACGCGCTTCCGGCCGAACGGATCGCGCTGGCGCCGGCGACGCCGCGCGAGGCAGCGCGCCTACTGCGCGTCAAAGCCGCCGGTGACTTCGAAGACCTGACCATCGCGGATTTGCCGAAGCTGATCCGACCCGGCGATGCGCTCGTCGTCAACGACACCCGCGTGATACCGGCGCGGCTTAGCGGCGTTCGAATCCGCGGCGAGTCGGTCGCCAAAGTCGAGGCGACCTTGTTGAAGCGCCTTGACGGCGCCCGATGGCTTGCTTTGGCTCGCCCCGCAAAGAAGCTGCGGCCCGGCGAGCGCGTCCGTTTCGGTCAAACACACGCCTCCGAAGTTTGTTTGCTAGGGCGCCTTGACGCCACCGTTGAGCAGCGGGGCGAAAACGGCGAGGTCGTGCTGGCGTTCGATTTCTCGGGCGCTGTGCTCGACGAAGCGATTGCAGATGTGGGAGAGACGCCGCTGCCGCCCTATATCGCTACGCGGCGGCCCGCGGCGCCCACCGACCGCGCTTCGTATCAGACCATGTTTGCCGATGCGCCGGGCGCCGTCGCCGCGCCTACAGCCGGGCTGCACTTCACACCTGCGCTGATCGAAAGTCTCTCAAAGATCGGCGCGAGCTTGCACAGGCTGACGCTACACGTCGGCGGCGGAACGTTTCTGCCCGTCAAGAGCGAGGACACTGCCGACCATCGCATGCACGCGGAATGGGGCAGGATGGACGCCGAAACCGCCGAAGCGCTAAACGCGGTTCGGGCGCGCGGCGGTCGCATCGTCGCGATCGGAACGACCTCGCTGCGGTTGTTGGAATCCGCGGTCACAGCTGACGGCCGCCTGCGCCCGTTCGAGGGTGAGACGGACATCTTCATTACGCCGGGCTATTCCTTTCGCGCGGTTGACGCGCTGTTCACCAATTTTCATTTGCCGCGTTCGACGCTGCTGATGCTGGTCTCGGCCTTCGCCGGACGCGAGCGCGTCCTCGCCGCCTATGCGCACGCCATCGCCGCCGGTTATCGTTTCTACAGCTATGGCGACGCTTGTTTCCTCGAGCGCCTGGGTTAGCGGAATCCTAACGCGGGGTCGCGGATTTAACGCAGCGACCAAGGGAAACCGCAACAGAATGGGTGCAGCCCAGGCTGCATGTTCTCTGAGTTGTCCAACAACGTCCTCCGGCGCGTCGGCGGCGCCATTCATGCGCCCGCTCGCGAAGACGACGCGCTGCTGGCTTATCTCGTCGGAACGATTCATTCGGCGCGCGCGCCGCTATTTGCTTCGATGGCGCTGGCGCTGCTCGTCACGCTCGGCGCTTACTCAATGACCGGGGCGCCGATCTTTCTGGCGCATCTGCTCGCGCACGTCCTGATAGGCGCCGGCCGAATTCATAGGCTAGCCCTTTACGAGCGACGAAACCGCACCGAAATGACGGCGCGCGAAGTTCTGGAATTCGATGTCGCCTTCGGCGTCTGGTCGGCGTTCTATGCGTTGATCCTGGGATTGACGTGCTATCAACTGACTGCCCTTTCCCACGACGCCGATACCCTGGCGCTGGGCCTTTCCGCTTGCACCGGCTTTACCCTTGCTTTCGTCACCCGCAGTTCGGGACGCCCTCGGACGCTGCTCCTGCAGGTCGTCGGCATCGCCGCCCCGCAAATATACGCGCTGGTCACGCTGCCCGTACCGCACGGCATCATATATGCGGCGCTGGTCGGCGGATTGGTCGCCTCGTCGCTGGTGATGGGGCGGCACGGCTATCAGCGCATTGTCGCGCTGTTCGAAGCCGACGACGCCAACCGGCGCATGGCGCGTCATGACATGCTGACCGGGTTGCTGAACCGCTTCGCCATCAATCAGGCCTTCCCACAAGCGCTAGCCGAAGCCGAGGACAAGCCGGGCGAAGCACTGGCGGTCGTCATCGTCGATCTCGATCGCTTCAAGGAGATCAACGACACGCTGGGTCATGCCGTCGGCGATGGCGTCATCGTGGAAACAGCCCGGCGGTTGACCGCATTGGCGGGACCGGACTGGCGTGTGGCGCGGATGGGCGGCGACGAATTCATGATCATCGCGCGGGGCCGTGGATTCCGGAGCGAAGACGTCGAGGCCATCGGCGAAAGAATTGTCGCCGCCCTGTCGCGTCCGTTCGAGATCGATCGACTTGCCGTCCCCGGCAGCGCCAGTGTCGGCGTTGCGGTCTATCCCGAGCACGGCCGCGAAATGGCGGAGCTGATGAAATATGCCGACTTCGCGCTGTATGAGGCTAAGCGCGGCGGTCGCGGACGATGCCGATTGTTTGACGCATCGATGCGCGACCGCCTGGCCGAAGAGCGGCTCCTGGAGAGCGAGCTCGAACAGGCGATCCGTGAGAATCAATTTGAAGTTTGGTATCAACCGATTCAGAACATCGAAACCGGCGCGGTTCGCGGCTACGAAGCGCTGGTCAGGTGGCGCCATCCAACCCGCGGCCTGGTTTCGCCCGCCGTTTTCGTGCCGATCGCCGAACAGAACGGCTCGATTCTCGCCATCGGCCAGATCGTGCTGGAAATCGCCTGCGAAACCGCGTCGCAATGGGACCGGCGCGTCTCCATCGCGGTCAACCTCAGTCCGAGCCAATTCCGCCGGCCCGGGCTGCTGGTCGAAGGCGTCAAACGCGCACTGGCGCGCTCGAAGATCGAGCCGGAGCGGCTTTATCTGGAGATCACCGAATCGCTCTTGATGGAGGACACGCCCCAGACACGCGCGGCTATCAACGAGCTTGCCGCCCTCGGCGTCAAATTCTCACTCGACGATTTCGGCATCGGCTATTCCTCGCTCGCCTACATCCAGAGCTATCCGTTCTCGAAGATCAAGATCGACCGCAAGTTCGTCGAGAACATCGACACCGACCCTGTCTCCAGCGCAATCGTCGCTTCGGTCTGCGTGCTGGCGGAGCGCACCCGCATGGACGTGATCGCCGAAGGCGTGGAGACGCCGGTACAAAGCCGAGCGCTACGCGAGCTCGGCGTCGAACTGGCGCAAGGCTATCTGTACGGCCGGCCGGCGCGGCTGGTAACCCCGCCGCCAAAGCTACAACTGGTGGCCTCGCGCTGATCGTGGATTTGCCAGCGCGATCGCGAAGACGCTAGGGGACGCGGCTCCTAGGGCCCGCGCGAAAATGTCCAACCATAACGAATTTCTCTTTCGTCTCATCGCCCGTGACGGCGCGGCGCGGCGCGGCGAGATTTCTACCCCGCGCGGCGTTATCCGCACGCCCGCCTTCATGCCGGTCGGCACGGCGGGAACCGTCAAGGCGATGTATCCGCAGGATGTCGCGGCGCTCGGCGCCGACATCGTGCTCGGCAACACCTACCATCTGATGCTGAACCCAGGCGCCGAGCGCGTCGCGCGGCTCGGCGGCCTGCACGCCTTCATGCAATGGCCGCGGCCGATCCTCACCGATTCCGGCGGCTTCCAAGTGATGAGCCTGGCGAAATTGCGCAAGCTCGACGAACGCGGCGTCATTTTCCAATCTCACATCGACGGCTCGCGCCACGAACTCACGCCCGAGCGCGCGATGGAGATCCAGGCCCTGCTCGGCTCGGACATCCAGATGCAATTCGACGAATGCGTGCGCTTGCCCTGTTCTTATGAGGAGGCCGAGCGCGCGATGCGGCTTTCGCTTCGCTGGGCGGAGCGCTCGCGCCGCGCCTTCGCCGGCGGCCCCGGACAGGCGGCCTTCGGCATCGTGCAAGGCGGCGCTGAGCCCAAGCTGCGCGTCGAGAGCGCGCGCGCCCTGGCGGATATGGATTTTCATGGATTGGCGATCGGCGGCCTTGCCGTCGGCGAGCCGCAGGCGGTGATGCTCGAAATGATCGAGGCGGTAGAGCCTTTCCTGCCTGCCTCAAAACCCCGCTATTTGATGGGCGTCGGGACGCCCGACGACCTGCTCGCCTCGATCGCGCGCGGCGTCGACATGTTTGACTGCGTCATGCCGACCCGGGCCGGAAGACACGGCCTCGCCTATACCCGCAATGGCCGCATGAACCTGAAGAACGCGCGCTTCACCGACGACCCACGTCCGATCGACGAACATTCCACGGCGCCGGCCGGTCGAATGTTTTCACGCGCTTATCTGCGTCATCTCGTGAAAAACGGGGAAATTCTCGGCATGATGGCCCTAACGGCGATCAATCTTGCATATTTCCAAGAGCTTATGGCGGGCGCCCGCACCGCGATCGAAGCCGGAGGCTTTCAAACCTTCGCCGAAGAGGCGAGAGAGCGGTGGCGGCGCGGCGAAAATGAGGCGCCTAAGAATTGAGCAAATGAAAAAGTGACGACCCGAAATAAAACAAGGCCGGAGCTCTCGCCCCGGCCTTGTATTGTGGCCCGTTCCTTTGCGGCCGGAAAGCTTGCTACGCGTCTAAAACTCTTGGAGAGCCGCGCGAATTCAACCTTCCTGCCCTCGTCCTCCCACAGACTCGGCGTACGGCGCTCCCCTCGGGTTGGGGTGGCGGCCTCCTTTTGCTACGCGGACACTTTCTAGAACATTGGTGACGCGGTGTCACCATCTTGAGCAACGCTGCCATGCATTTTTTTTAAAACGCCGCAATTTTGTCCATTTGGCTGCCACGCCGCACAAAGGTTCCGGTTAAGCATGCATCCCCGAGCTTTCGCCGCGGGGATCGTTGTCGTAAACAGCCCGCATCTCGCCTACCGCGTGCTGCAACGCGGCAAGGTTTACGCCCCACGGAGCCTACATGACCGCCATCATCGACATCGTCGCGCGGGAAATCCTCGATAGCCGTGGCAATCCCACGGTCGAGGTCGACGTGACCCTGGAAGACGGCTCGATGGGCCGCGCCGCCGTTCCCTCCGGCGCTTCGACAGGCGCGCATGAAGCGGTCGAATTGCGCGATGGCGACAAGAGCCGGTTCGGCGGCAAGGGCGTGTTGAAGGCGGTCGAGGCGGTCAATCGCGACATTTTCGATGCGATTTCCGGGTTCGAGGCCGAGGACCAGATCAAGATCGATCAGACGATGATCGAGCTCGACGGCACCCCGAACAAGGCCAAACTTGGCGCGAACGCGATTTTGGGGGTCTCGCTGGCGGTCGCCAAGGCGGCCGCGGAAGCGTCGGGGCTGCCGCTGTACCGCTATGTTGGCGGGACGACGGCGCGGGTGCTTCCGACGCCAATGATGAACGTCGTGAACGGCGGCGTGCACGCCGACAATCCGATCGACTTCCAGGAATTCATGATCATGCCGGTCGGCGCGCCGACGCTGCGTGAGGCGGTGCGCTGGGGTTCGCAGGTCTTCCAGACCCTGAAAGGGTTATTGAAGAAGGCCGGGCTCAACACCAACGTCGGTGACGAGGGTGGTTTCGCGCCCAACCTGCCCTCCGCGGAAGCCGCGCTCGACTACTGCATGAAGGCGATCGAAGAGGCCGGTTTCAAGCCCGGGCAGGATATCGCACTGGCGCTCGACCCAGCTTCGACCGAATTCTTCAAGGACGGCGCCTATGTCTACAGCGGCGAGAACAAGACCCGGTCGATCGAGGAACAGGTCGAATATCTCGGCAAGCTGGTCGCCGCTTATCCGATCCTGTCGATCGAAGATGGGCTTGCCGAAGATGATTGGAAGGGCTGGAAACTCGCCACCGAAAAGCTCGGGGCGAAGTTGCAGCTCGTCGGCGATGATTTATTCGTGACCAACGTGACCCGGCTGGAGCGCGGCATCAAGGAAGGCGTCGCGAACTCCATCCTCATCAAGGTCAACCAGATCGGCTCGCTCACGGAAACGCTCGCCGCCGTCGATATGGCGCATCGCGCGGGCTACACCGCGGTGATGTCGCATCGCTCCGGCGAGACCGAGGATTCGACCATCGCCGACCTCGCCGTCGCCACCAACTGCGGGCAGATCAAGACCGGCTCGCTCGCGCGCTCAGACAGGCTCGCCAAATACAACCAGCTCATCCGCATCGAAGAGGAGCTCGGCAGCCAAGCCAAGTTCGCCGGCCGCGCCGCCGTGAAGGTAGGTTGAGGCGCCGCCGCCACTGGGACCGCGGGCGTCCCGCCCGCTCTTCGCCGCCGTTCCGCGCTGAGTTAGAGGCGAAGCAATTGCGGTGATCGAGGGCCTGCTATCCCTCCCCCTTGTGGGGGAGGGCAAAGGTGGGGGGTCGGTAAAACTTACCGGACGGGGGGTCTCGCGGGCTACCCCCTCCCCGGCCCTCCCCACAAGGGGGGAGGGAGTTCGCGGCGCGGGCAGTTCATCAGGCAAAATGCGCAGAATTGCTCCGCCTAACCGCCCAAGTTAGCGTCGGCGGCCGGGCCGCCCGCGGTCTCACCGACGACCAGGGCTAACAAATCCTTAACCGCGCGCGCCCATAGTGCGCTCATGTCGTTCCGCTCACGCGCGCGCGCGATCCTCATCCCGCTGTTCTTCTATGCCGTGCTCGGCAGCGCGAGCGGCTATCTTGTGTACAATGCCTCGCGTGGGCAGCACGGCACCGAAGCCCGCCTCGCCTTCGATCGCGAGACGCACGAACTCAACGACCAGCTCGCGAAACTTACCGACGAGCGCGAGCGCTGGCGACGGCTCGTCAATTCGCTGCGCAATAAATCGATCGATCGCGATCTGCTCGACGAAGTCGCGCGCGACCGCCTGGATCGCGCCAACAAAGACGATGTTGTGATCTTCACCGCCGCCCCGCCGCGGCGTTAAGCCTGAGACCCGCCTGTTTGGCTTTTGGCGAAGACCTTGGTGTGATCGACGGCCTGCAATCCCCTCCCCACGGGGGTCGCGGCTTGGCCGTGGCCCTCCGATAGGGCGGCTCTCGCGGGTACCCCCACCCCGGCCCTCCACAAGGGGGGAGGGAGTTCGCGACGGCGGCGGTTCTCCAATCATCGACGCAATCGCCTCGCCCTAACTTAGCGCCTATAGGCGGGACGCCCGGTCCCAGGAGCGCTGTCGTGCGATCCCTCGCTAAAAAGACGCTGCCGCCGCTCTATGTCGGGGCCGAGATATTCGCTCATCCCGCCTTTCCGCCACCGCATCCGCTGGCCTTTCCGCGCGCCGGCCATGTCGAGGCGCTGTGCCGCGCGCTCGGTTGGCTGGACGACGCCTATGTCGCGAGCCGACCAGCCACCCAAGTCGAACTCGCCCGCTATCACGATCCCGAATACATCGAGGCGGTCGCTCGCGCCGACCGCGAGCAATCCGTCGACCCCGCCGTGCGAACGCGCTTCAACCTGGGCACGCGCGCCAACCCGATATTTCCCCGCGTGTTCGAACGCGCGTCGACCGCCGTCGGGGGATCGTTGCTCGCGGCGCGGCGCGCTTGGGAGGGGCGCATCGTCTTTCATCCCGCAGGCGGCACCCACCACGGCGGAAAGGCCCGCGCCAACGGCTTTTGCTTCTTTAACGATCCGGTGTTCGCGATCCTGGAGTTTTTGGCGCTTGGCGCCGCACGCGTGGCCTATGTGGACTTCGACGCGCATCACGGCGACGGGGTCGAGGACGCCTTCGCTGACGATCCGCGCGTCATGACGATCTCGATCCACGAAGCCGATCGCTGGCCGCGCACCGGCGCGCTGCAGGATCGCCGCGGCGGAAACGCGCGCAACATGCCGGTCCCGCGCGGTCTCAACGACGACGAATTCGCGACGTTGGTTGATGACGCGGTCGTGCCGCTGGTGACCGGCTTTGGCGCCGATGCGTTGGTCATAGTCACCGGCGCCGACGCACTGGCGGGCGACCCGCTCGCGAAGCTCAGCCTTTCCAACGGGGCCTTATGGCGGGCGGTCGAAAGCGTCGCGGCGTTGACGCCCGCGATCGTTGTGCTGGGTGGCGGCGGCTACCACCCTTGGAACGTCTCGCGCGGTTGGAGCGGCCTCTGGGGGCGGCTTGCCGGATTTCCGTTTCCGAACCCGCTACCCGAGGCCGCGCAGGGTCTGCTGGCGGCGCTCGCGCCTTATCGCCCGCGCGGGCAGGAGATTGATCCAAGCTGGATGACGACACTCGCCGATCCGCCCCGCGGCGGCGCGGTGCGCGAGGAGATTCGCCGAATTGTCGACGCGAGCTTAGCGCCTTGATTCAAGCCGCCCGCGCAGCTGGCCGCCTCTCGATGCGTCGCCAGTAGTACCCCTCGCCCGCCAGATCGACGATCACATTCCGCGCCCCCGCGGGAAGCAGCGTGACGCCGGTCGTCCAGCGATGCGTAAAGCGTCCCTCGGCAAACTCAGCGGCATGCCAGCCCGCCGCGAAGTCCTCATCAAGCGCGACCTCCGCGCCGTCGATCTGCAAGCTCCGAATGCAGAGACCGAGTTCGCGCACGTCCTCGCTTTCGGCGACCGTATGCGCGGGAACAAACACGTTCGAACGCAGCTCGATCGAGCGGCCGCCGGGAGGAAGCGTGACGGCGAGACGGGTATCAGACAAACGGACCGCCTCGACCCTGATCGCATCTACGAGGACATGCGCGTCTGCCTCGCCGACGAGCTCACAACCTTGCTCGGCCAGCCGCGCGAGCAACGCGCCTTTGCCGCCGCGACCTGCGGTCCTGCGTTGAACATCGGCAGACAAGTCTCCGCCCAATGTTTCGGTCGAAAGTCGGGATGCGCTTCGACGAAGGCGCCGCCATTGGCGAAGCCGGTTCGGTTGCCACAGTCGAGATAGGATTCGGCGGGCATACCCTCGGCGAGAAGGATGTCGTGCGCGTCGAGCTCGACGTGCCAATATTCAACGCGCTCCTGTTCGATCTGAACGACGGAGCGTCCGTTGAGCAGACACGAGATCGGAATCAACGCCGCGTCGCACGCCACGCTGTGGCCAGGCGAAAGCCAGAGATCGCGCTGCGGCAAGCCTTCGCCAAAGGCATCGGCCGAAACCCGCACGGGCCACACGGAGGCAGGATCGGGGTGACGGGAAATGTCGACCCGGCGATGCCCGATCCAAACAATCGGTCGCAACACGCCAGAGGCGGTGACCGCGAGATCGCCGACGCGCAGATTTTCGACGGCGATCTCGCCGCGCTCAGTGAGGATGCGCGTTCCCCGGCCATAGCAAGGCGCGTTGCCCGCGGTCACCACCGCTTGCGCGGGTAGGCCTTGCACGCTGAACGGGCTGACACCCGCGCCGCCGGGCTCCCAGTTCCAGAGATAGGCGCCAACGACCGACCCATTTCCGTCCTGCGACCAGGCCTGGTAGAACGCACTATAGAGGTTGGCCTGCAACGTTGGGTCGGCGGTCGCGTTATCCGCGTTGCCGTTTTCGTCATAGCCGGGCGTCGCCGGAGAAGAGGCCGCATCAGATGAGTTTGCATAGCCGAGTTCGGTGAACAGCAGAGGCTTTCCGATCGCCGCTGCGACACCCTGGTAATAGCTGATCAGTGACTGGTTGCCCGTCACCGACAGTGTTGTTGTGTCAGTCGGCTTCTGCGTCCATCCAGCAATCAGTTGCGAAACCGTCGGGTTGGCGAGGTCGGAGATCGGCGCGTATTCGTCGATCCCGACGTAGTCCAACTGGTTCCAGAAACTGATCTGGGTCGTGATGTTCCCCGTCCCCACAGGGAGGCCCGAGCCGCCGTATTGCCAAGGCGAATCCGAGTCGTCCCAGTCAGCCCCATAGGTCAGTTTCCCCGTGAATACCGCATGGACGGCGTTGATGATGCTTGTCCAGTAGGGCAGGTAGGTGGACCCGGCAAGCTGATCGAGCTCGACTCCGATGGAGAAGATCGAGGCGCCATTGGCCTGAGCCAACTCGGCTTGGCCCACGAGCATCGACTGATAACTGGCGAAGAACGAATTCGCGCCGGTGCTGCCGGCGGCGCCCGGGTTGTAGTAGGTGCGCCATTCCGAGTTGGAATAGCCGGCGTTGAGCGGGTTGGTGTCGCCATTATAGTCGGCGGGCAGGAAATCGATGATCGGCCTGACCATTACGCCCAGGCCCAGGCCCACGGCGTTAGAAATCGTCGTTGCAATATGGTCGTCGGTCTCGGTGAACCCGCCGGGAACGTCGTTGTCGTAGACCGTGTTGTGTTCGGCATCGATGCCGAAGTCAGCAACCACAGCGATGGCGTTGACATTCGCCGCTACCGCCTGTGGCAACGAATTGGCGTTTGCAAAGGAGCCATAGATGTCGGCGACATAGTTGACGCCGTTGAACGTGAACTTCGGCGCCGCCAACTCACCCTGGTAGCTCGCGAGCGTTCGATCGGTGAATGGCGCGGCTACAGCGGAGGAGCCGCCAGCGGTGGCGTCGAGCGTCCACGAGCCGCCGCCACTGGCGCCGCCAACCACATGCGTGGCGGCGGCAACTTCGACGCCGCTCGCGTAAGCCGAGAGATTGGCGATGAACTGCTGTCCCGTCGCGCCCGCGCCGACGTCGCAGGCGTAAAGCGCAAGATCGCCGCCGGGCGCAAGCGCCGAGCCGATCGCAGCGAGGGCGGGCGCCTCAGTCGATAGATCGCCATCATCGAGCGTCGTCGAGCCCAAATGGATCGCGCCCGCCGCACCGTGACCGACGATCGAGATCGACGAAAGGTTTGTCAGATGCTGCGCGGCGATGATGTCAGCGATTTGTTTTACGCCATCGCTTGCGGGATCGAGCACGAAGGCTTCTTCTCCCGGCGCCAGGCCGGCAAGCAACGCCGCGAGGTCGGGCACGTCGGAGTCGATGAAGACGGCGGCTTGCACCGCGAGTTCCTTATCGTCTGACATGGACCATCACCCCGCGCAGGAGAGGCCGCTTATCGCCCCTCCCGAGTGCCCGAAACCGCCAAAAGGCTGGAAATCAGCTCAATACTGCGAACAATACATCAACTCCTGGATCTAACAAGCAGGCGCCAGTAATAGCAGGCAATAATAAATTCACTTATCGCAAGAGTAAGAAATGCGTGATTACAGCGTGAACTTTCTACTATGGCCCTCCGCCTGCGACCTCGAATGCTCCGTCCGCAAGAGCGCGCGAGACGCGCGCGGTCCCAGGCGCGGCTTATGTCGCGTAGAACGCCCGATACCATTCCACGAACGCCCGCACCCCCGTGTCCACATCGGCGGTTGGCGCGTAGCCTGTCAGCGCCCTCAGCAGATCGGGCGACGCCCACGTCGCCGGCACGTCGCCCTTCTGCATGTCGGTCAACCGCCGAGCCACCGGCACGCCCAACGCCCTCTCGATCGCGTCGATGAAGGGCAACAGCCCGACCGGCTTCCCGCCGCCGATATTGACGACGCGGTAGGGCGCGGCCGGCGAGAGCGAGTCCGCGGGGCCGACCGGCGCGCCCTCGCGCGGCGGCTTGTCCATCAGGCGGACGATCGCCTCGACCAGATCGTCGATATAGGTGAAATCCCGCTTCATCTCGCCGCGGCCATAGACGTCGATCGGCTCGCCGCGCAGCGTCGCCGCAACGAACTTGAACAGCGCCATATCCGGCCGTCCCCACGGCCCGTAGACTGTGAAGAAGCGGAAGGCGGTGGTCGGGATCTTCCAGAGATGCGCGTAGGAATGCGCCATGTCCTCGGTCGCCTTCTTGGTTGCGGCGTAGAGGGTCAGCGGGTGGTCGGTCCGATCCGTCTCGTGAAACGGCATGGCCGCGTTGGCGCCGTAGACCGAGCTGGTCGAGGCGATCAACAGATGGCTTACGCTCCGCGTTCGCGCCAACTCCAGGACGTTGTAGGTTCCCACGAGATTGGCGTCGACGTAAGCGCGCGGATTCTCCAGCGAGTAGCGCACGCCCGCTTGCGCCGCGAGATGAACGATCATGTCAGGCTTGCCCGCCGCCGCGGACAGCGCGTCCGCGTCCTCCAGCATGCCGACGTCGCCGCGGAATGCAGAGGCGCTCGAAAGCTCGGCCCAGCGCGCCTGTTTCAGGCGCACGTCGTAATAGGGCGTCATGCCGTCGTAGCCGTTAACCTCATGGCCCTCGGCGAGAAGGCGGCGGCTCAGGTGAAAGCCGATGAATCCGGCCGCCCCCGTTACGAGAACCCGCATGTCCAATCCTCCGTCCTCGGGGCTATAGGCGTCGGGGGTCGCGAAGACAGTGTTTTCTTCAACACTCGCATCAAGTTCGTCTTAACTTTCGGTCGTTCATAAGAGGGCATCCCTGCTCGTGGAGCTTGAGGTCGGATGCTGGTTCTTCCCGTCGGAACGTTCGTGCCGGTCACGCCGATCACGCCCGTTGCTCCGGTGACCCCGCGCAAAGCGAAATCGGTCGACAAGTCCGCGCCCGGCCGCGCGCGGACCCGTCCGGCGCGCACCGCGGCCACCATCGCGTCTTACTCGACGCAATCCGCGCTCGACGCCATTAAGCTCGGCGGCTGAACCCTCCCTGGGACCGACATGCACCCCAAAGAGCGGGGACGCACATCCTGGATTCCCACGGGGAGAGGACCGTTGCGCCAGATATTACCCCTGCGGGCCATAGCGATCGCGCAGGAACTCGGCCCGATCAATATCGCGACGCAGACCGACAGCGCAGCCGCCGCTCATAGAGCGAACCTTCAAGGCCAGCCTCGATCAGCGGCAGGTCGGTGCACTCGCGGTCGCGCAAAACCCGCCACGCGTCTTCCGCCGCGTGCAGGCTTCGCGAGGCGCTGTCGGCGATCAGCGGATTGACGCCCGGACGCCCTGACAAGCTTGCCAGCACCGCATGCTCCGTGTCTTCGACCGAGTGGTCGGCGAGTTCAGTCGCCGTCGCGAGGCAAGTCACGAAATTCTCCGCGCCTGGCACACAGGCGCCGAACGGCTTGCCCAAGCTCGGGACAACCGGCGGCGGGGGCGGCGCAGGCGGTGGGCGCGCAACGATGGTCGGGGTCGCTGTGGGGGTCGGCGCCGGCGGGGGTGGAGGCTTGTGGACGGGCGCGTTGGGGTCGGCGTAGTTGGGCGCGAAAAGCTCGGGGGCGATTTGACGAACCTTTTGCGCCTCCACGCCCGGCGCGAAGGCGAGGCTTAGGGCGACGACGGCCGCGGTTCGCCAGATTTGTAGGTGGTGACGATCTTGTCGGAGACCGTATCGCGCAGGCAGTTGAAAAAACGCCCGCAGCCGACCGCATGCCGCCAGCGCTCGGCATGGAGCCCCTTCGGGTTGTCGCGAAAATAGAGGAAGTCGGTCCATTCCTCGTCGGTCGCCGTTTGCGGCGAACGGGTCAGATGCGCCTGGCCGCCGTATTTGAATTCGACCTCAGGTCGCTCCATTTCGCAATAGGGGCAGCGGATCAGCAGCATCGTCGATAAATCCTAGTGCGCGACCGCCGCCGCGGTGGCCTCGTTGACCAGCGCGCCGGTGCGAAAACGCTCGATCGAGAATGGCGCGGCGATCTCGTTTGGCTCGCCGGTCGCCACCAGATGCGCGAATACATGGCCCGAGCCCGGCGTCGCCTTGAAACCGCCGGTCCCCCAGCCGCAATTGACGAAAAGGCCGGGAACGGCGGTCTTCGAGAGAATCGGCGAGCGGTCGGGCGTGGTGTCGACGATGCCGCCCCAGTTGCGCAGCATCCGCACCCGCGAGGTGATCGGAAACATTTCGCAGATCGCCTCCAGCGTGGAGATGGCGACGTGCGGCCCCCCGGTCTGGCTGTAGGAGACGTAGGCGTCGGTGCCGGCGCCGATGACGAGCTCCCCCTTGTCGGATTGCGACATGTAGGCGTGGACGGCGTTCGACATCACCACGCAAGGCATCACCGGCTTCAGCGGCTCCGAAACCAGCGCCTGCAAGGGGAAGGATTCGAGCGGCATCCGCAGGCCCGCCATCGCCATGACGACGCTGGTATGGCCGGCGGCGACCACGCCGATCTTCTTAGAAGCAATCGGCCCTTTGCCCGTCTCGACTCCCGTCACGGCGCCGGAAGCGTCGCGGGTGATCGCCTTGACCTCGCAATTCTCGATGATGTCGACGCCGAGCGCCGAGGCGGCCCGCGCATACCCCCAGGCGACGGCGTCGTGACGCGCCGTGCCGCCCGTGCGCTGTAGCGCCGCGCCGTGAACGGGATAGCGGATGCCGGGATCAATGTTGAGGATCGGGCAGAATTCCTTCGCCTGTTCCGGCGTCAGCCATTCGTTGGGAATGCCGGCTAAGCGGTTGGCGTGGATGTGCCTGCGAAAGGCCTGTTCGTCGTGATGATTATGCGCGAGCAGCATGACCCCGCGCGGTGAGAACATCACGTTGTAGTTCAGCTCCTTCGACAGCGTCGGCCAGAGTTTGTGCGCGTGCCCGTAAATGCCCTCGGAGGCCTCCCACAGATAGTTGGAGCGGATGATGGTGGTGTTGCGGCCAGTATTGCCGCCGCCGAGCCAGCCCTTCTCCAGCACGGCGATGTTGGTCACGCCGTGCAGCTTCGCCATGTAGTAGGCGGTGGCGAGCCCGTGGCCGCCGGCGCCGATGATGATGGCGTCGTAGTAGCGCTTCGGCTCGGGCGAGCGCCATTGCTCCGGCCAATCCTGGTGACCGCGGAGCGCCTGTCGGGCGAGGCTTGCGAACGAGAATTTCAACGGCGCCCCTCGAGATGCGACGGCGGTTTAAACGCGGCGTTGCCGGTTCGTCAAAGCTTTCTACGCGGCGCCGCGCCGTCGCGCGCGCGCAATCGTTTCCTGGGCGCCTCGACTGAGGTGATGACCATGTTGAAAGTTTCCGTTGGGATGGGCGGGGCGGCGGGGTAAGTATCGTTGTCTTAGGAGCGTCGGCGCGGGGTTTGTTATGGCGGGAGGGCGTAGCGAGTTTTCGCGGCCGGCGTCGCTGGCGCTGATGGGGATCGCGGCTGTCGGCTGGCTGGTGGCGATTTATTTCTGGACCCAGGCCGTCGATCTTCGCGCCGAAGGCGAGGAAGCTTTGCGCCGCGCGGAGACGGCGCGGCAGGGGCTGGTCGGCGAGTTACAGTCGCTGCAGCATATAGCCGGCTCGGCTGAGGATTTACGCAAGAAGCTCGACGATGGCCGCAAGGCGCTCGACGACGCCGTCTCGCAACGCACCGGCGTGCAGAACGATCTCTCCGAGCTGACGCGCAAGGTCGACGAGACCGAGCTGTCGCTGGCGTCCGAGACGGATGAGGTCGAGTCGAAGACGGCGCTGTTGAAAGACACGCTGGCCAATCTCAAGGCCGCGCAAGACGAACTCGCCGACCTCGCGGCGCAGAAGGCCGCAGCGGCCTCGGACTTGGATAAGGCGCGCGCGACGCTGGCCGAGGCGCAGGCGCAAGCGCGGGCCGCCGATGCTTCGGCTGTGGCGGCGAAGACGGCGGAAACCGATTCGCGGGCGCAGGCGGACGAGATTGGCAAGGCGGTGGAGGCGGCGAAGGCCCGGCTCGACGAGTTGCAAGCCAAGATCGACGCGGCGCGCAAAAGCCAGCCGCAGTAGCGTGGGCGTGGACCCTCTGGCTTGCCCCGATCCGCTCGCCGAGCGGCGATACGATTATGCGCAGGCTGCGGCGGCGGAAGGCGATTGGCGGACGGCGGCGGAGGTGCTGGAGCAGGCGCTCGAACGGGCGCCGGGCTGGGCGCCGGCTTGGTTCGCGCTAGGGGAGGCGCGGGAGAAGTTGGGCGAAGCCGGCGGCCGCGGCGGCGTACCGAGCGGCGCTGCGAGCTGATCCCGAGGACCGGCAAGGAGCCGGACCGCGGCTGGCGCGGCTCGAAGGTCGCGAGGTCGACGCGCTGCCGCCGGCCTATGTGGCGCGGCTATTTGACGACTACGCGCCGCGCTTCGATCGGCATTTGCGAGAAAACCTCGACTATCGAGGGCCGGAGCTGATTGTAGAGGCGATCGACGCGGTCGCGCCTGGACGGCGCTTCGCGCTCGCGCTCGATCTGGGGTGCGGGTCGGGGTTGGCGGGGCGCGCGTTGCGAGCGCGGGTGGACAGCTTGTTGGCGTCGATCTTTCCGAAGGGATGATTTCGCAGGCGCGGGCGAGCGGGGCTTATGATGAATTGGCCGTGGGCGATCTCGCCGATTTCCTGAGCCAGCGTGCGCGCCGGCGTCGGCCGATCTCATCGTCGCCGCTGACACGCTGGTTTATCTCGGCGATCTGCGGTCCGTGGTTGCCGCCGTCGCGAGGACGCTCGCGCGGGGCGGGCTATTTGTGTTCAGCGTCGAAACGGGTGAGGCACCATTCTCACTGAGATCCAGCCTGCGTTTTCAGCATTCCGATGAACATCTGAGGCTGGCGGCTTCGGAAGCAGGGCTGACGATCCTCCATCTCGCGCCAGCTTCGACGCGACGGGAGGCTGGGGTTGAGGCGTCCGGGCGCATCATGGTTCTGTCGCAATAAGCAGCCCCCTGGGACCGCGGGCGTCCCGCACCCTCTTTGGGTTGGAACGCAGAGCGCGCTGGACACCCGCGGTCCCAGGGGCAGCGCTTAGTTGGGCGGCTTACCGAAAGTGGCGGCCCTTAGCTCAAGCTCGCCTTCACAATCTTATCCGGGTCCCGCACCGGCTCGCCGCGCTTGATCTTATCGACGTTCTCCATGCCCGACACGACCTTCCCCCAAGCCGTATATTGCTTGTCGAGGAACCGCGCGTCGTCGAAGCAGATGAAAAACTGCGAGTTCGCCGAATCCGGGCTCTGCGCGCGCGCCATCGACACCGTCCCGCGGACATGTGGCTCGCTGTTGAACTCGGCCTTCACGTTCGGGTACTTCGACCCGCCCGTCCCGGTCCCATGCGGGCAGCCGGTCTGCGCCATGAAACCTTCGATCACCCGGTGAAACACCACCCCATCATAAAACCCTTCGCCGACGAGCTTTTTGATATGGGCGACGTGCCCAGGCGCCAGATCGGGTTTCATCTCGATAACGACCGGGCCCTTGGTGGTCTCCAGCGTCAGTGTATTGCCTTCCGCGCTCATGCGCCTGCTCCTTAGTTTGAGTCCGCCGCGAAGCGGATCGAGACGATCTTGTCGGGGTTCTTCACCGAGCCGTTGTTGGCCTGCGTGCCCGCCTTGATCTTGTCGACGACGTCCATGCCAGAAACGACCTCGCCGAACACGGTGTAGTTGCCATTTAGGAACGCCGAGTCGGCTGTACAAATGAAGAACTGCGAATTGGCGGAATCCGGGTCTTGCGCGCGCGCCATGCCGAGCGTGCCGCGCTTGAACGGTTCGGACGAGGCCTCCAGCGGGATGTTTGGCAGCTTCGAGCCGCCGCTGCCGGTGCCGGTCGGGTCGCCGGTCTGCGCCATGAAGGCGGGAATGACGCGGTGGAAGACGATGCCGTCATAGAAATGCTGGGCGACCAGCGTCTGGATCTGCTTGACGTGCTTGGGCGCGAGATCGGGACGCAGCTTGATGATGACGTCGCCGTTCTTGGTCTTCAGATCGAGCGTGTTGGTGACCGCGTCCTCGGCGAAAGCCGGCAGGGCGACCATGACGGCGATCGCGATCATGGTGCGCCGGGTGAAAGCGAGCATCTTAGGCCTCGAAATGGCGCGGCGGCCCCGCGCGGGCCGCGCTTGATAGCAGCTTCCTTAAGCCGCGCAACTCCGGCGAAAACTGGACGAAACCGCGCCCTCCCGCCACAGTCGCGGCCATGAGTCGCATCGCCTATGTCAACGGCCGCTATCTCCGCCACGCCGAGGCGGGCGTCTCGATCGACGATCGCGCCTTCGTGTTCGGCGACGGCGTCTATGAGGTCTGTGAGGTGCGCGGCGGCGCGATGATCGACGAGCCGCGGCATCTGACGCGGCTGGCGCGATCGCTCGCCGCGCTGCGCATCGCCGCGCCGTTGACCGAGGCGGCGCTGAGGCGAGTGATGCGCGAGGTGATTGAGCGCAATCGCGTGCGCGATGGGCTCGTCTACCTGCAGGTCTCCCGCGGCGCCGCAAAGCGCGACCACGCCTTCCCGGCGGGGCTGGCGCGTCCCGGGCTCGTGGTTACAGCTAAGTCGCTCGATCCGCGCTTGAACGAAGGCCGCGCCGCCAGCGGCGTGAAGGTCATAACCCGGCCGGACGAACGCTGGGCGCATCCGCACATCAAGACGCTGCAACTGCTGCCGAACGTGCTCGGCAAGCAAGCCGCGCGCGAGCTCGGCGCGTTCGAGACCTGGTTCGTCGACAAGGACGGGTTCGTCACCGACGGCGCCTCGACCAACGCTTGGATCGTGACGCACGAAGGCGCCCTGGTCACCCGTCAGATTGACGACGCCATCCTTGCCGGCGTCACGCGTGCGACGCTGATCGATGTCGCCGCCGACCTGGGTCTCAAAGTTGAGCAGCGAGCGTTCACGCCCGCCGAAGCGTACGTTGCGCGTGAGGCGTTTCTCTCCAGCGCGACGACGATCGTGCTGCCGGTTGTTGAGATCGACGGGCGAGCGATCGGCGAGGGCATACCCGGCGAAGTCGCGCTGATGCTCCGGAGGCGGTTTCACAATCTGGCGACGCGGGGCTGACCAGTGCCTAACCCCGTGGACGCCACCGCAGCGTCATGTCAAAATGCCGGCCGCGACTTCGCGACTGGCCCCACATGAGCGACATCGAACTTACTCCGACTCTGAAGCCGAAGACCAAGGTCGACCGGCCCAAGCTCTACAAAGTGATCCTATTCAACGACGACTTCACGCCGCGCGAGTTCGTCACGCGTGTGTTGCAAGGCGAATTCCGCTTGAGCGAAGACCAGGCCAACCGGGTGATGATGACTGCGCATCGCAAGGGCGTATGTGTAGTATCCGTCTACCCGCGCGACGTGGCCGAGACGAAAGCGACGCGCGCCACCGATGCCGGGCGGGCGATGGGCTTTCCGCTTCGCTTCGACGTCGAGCCGGAGGAGTGACCGGAGCCAAGCGATGTCTCAACTTGCCGAGCGCCTTATGGACGTCGACGCCTTTTTGGAGTGGGCGTGGCGTCGTGAGGGTACATACGAGTTGCACGAAGGGCGGCCGGTCGCAATGTCCCCCGAGCGGGTTCGCCACGCGGGAACGAAAACCGAAGCGGTCGTCGCCCTTCGCGAAGCCATACGCCGCAGCGGCCTGACCTGCCGCGCCTATGTCGACGGGATAACCGTGCGCGTTCGCAAAGACAGCGCTTTCGTTCCCGACGTGCTTGTCGTTTGCCCCGCCCCGGCTCCCGACGTCGTTGACATCGATAATCCGATCATCGTCGTCGAAGTGCTCTCCCCGTCGACCTCGGAAGCCGATCATAACCTGAAACTTGAGGGTTATCTCTCGCTGCCGAGCCTCGCCCATCTATCTGATCCTGGACCCGGTCCGCCGCGTCGTCATTCATCACGCGCGCGAGGACGGCGCGCGTGCGGCGACTCGCATCCTCCACGCCGGCCCCCTGCGGCTCGACCCGCCGGGGCTGGACCTGACCGTCGAAGATTTGTTCGAGCCGGAAGTCCCAGCGTAGAGCCGGCGTGTTTCGCGGGGATGACATTCGCGGTCTGACTTCCCATAAAAAATCACGCCGTGAACGGCTTGCTTCCTTCCAGCCGACGCCGCAGACTGGTTCTAAATAATACCTCCAGGGAGGCGCTCATGAACGCTCATGTCGATGCGGTCTCGGAAGCGGAGGCCGCCGTCCGCGTCAATCTCGCGGCCTGCTATCGGCTGGTTGCGCTCTATGGCTGGGACGATCTCGTCTTCACCCATATTTCCGCGCGCATTCCGGGCCCTGAGCATCACTTCCTCATCAACCCCTATGGGCTGATGTTCGAGGAGATCACCGCCTCCAGCCTGGTCAAGATCGACCTCAAGGGCGAGAAGGTCGGCGCCTCGCCCTATCCCGTGAACCCCGCCGGATTCACTATCCATTCAGCCGTGCACGAAGTGCGCGAGGACGCCGGCTGCGTCATGCATTTGCACACGCCCGACGGCACCGCGGTCTCCACCTCCAAGGAAGGCCTTTTGCCGCTCAATCAAACCGCGCAGCTCGTGCTGCCCGACCTCGCCTACCACGACTATGAGGGCGTCGCGCTCGATCTCGACGAGCGCCCGCGACTGCAACGCGACCTTGGGACGAAGAATCTCATGCTGCTGCATAACCACGGTACGCTGACGGTCGGGCGCACCTGCGGCGAGGCGTTCGTTCGGATGTATTTCCTGGAGCGCTCTTGCACGATGCAGGTGCGCACCCGGATGCTGGGCGGCATCGCCGACGATTACCCGACCGCGCCCGACGTTATTGAGAAGAACGCGGAGCTCGCGCGCTCCGGCGGGCTTTCCGTGGTCGCCGAAAAGCTTGTCTGGCCAGCGCTGCTACGAAAACTCGACCGCGCAGATTCTAGTTTTCGCAGCTGAACGGGACGCGACGAAATGCCGCTTGCGCCCGGCGCGCAGGCCCGCATATTGCTTCGCCGAGATAAAATGGGAGAGGGCGCCCGATGAGGCGGACGAGTGCGCGCGCGCTTTGCGGATGGGCTTTCGCGTTTGCGGTCGCCCTGGCGCCAGCGGCGATGGCCGCCGATACTCCCCAACCGACGCCAACAACAGCGCCGGCGCCAGCGACGCCAACACCATCGCCAAATACGCCAGCCACGCCAAGCCCAGCGCCTTCGCCCTCGACCAGTGACAGCAGCGACGTCGGCCAGGTCGTCGATCTGGCGAGCCATCCCGCAGCGCTTATCGAGGGCAAGGCCAAGCGGGAAGAGGTTTACGGCGCGATCATGGACTCGCTGGCCAAGATCCGCGCCGCGGTCTCCAAGGCCGGGCTGAAGACGCAAGGGCACGCGCTCGCCGTCTTCCTGGAGGCCGACGATGACGGCTTCACCTATCGCGCGATGGTGCCGCTCGAGACCGCGCCGGACCCGGCCACCCCGCTCGCCGATCCAGTCAAGCTCGGGCAAACCCCGGTCGGCAAGGCGATGAAGTTCGAGCATCGCGGCGAATACGACGATATCGACTCCACCTACGACGCGATTACCGCCTATCTCGACGAGAAAGGCGTCGACGCGCAGGACGTGTTCCTCGAAGAATATCTCAACGAGCCGAAGACTTCGGACGATCCCAACCTGCAGGTCGACATCTATGTGCTGATTCGATGAGCCCGGCGACCGCCGTCCTGTTTGATCTCGACGGCACGCTGACGGATTCGAGCCTCGGAATCTTCCGCTGCTTTCGCCACGCCTTTGTCAGATACGCCGAGACGGGCGGCCACAGCGTCGATCTGCCTGATGATGCAGGATTACGCTGGATCGTCGGGCCGCCTTTGCGTGAAAGCTTCGCCAAGCTCGCCGGCGAAGCGGCGAAGGAGCGGCTGATGGGGTTCTATCTGGAGCGCTACAGTCCCATCGGCGCTTTCGAGAACAGGGTCTACGAAGGGGTGGCCGAGGCGTTGCAGCGTTGCGCCGACCACGGTGCTCGCCTGTTCGTCGCCACCTCGAAAAACGAGCGCGACGCGCGCGCCATTCTCGAACACTTTGGTTTGGCGGGCTGGTTCGAATCGATCAACGGCGCCCGATTGGACGGGTCGCGCGCGGCCAAGCGCGAACTGATTGGCGATGTCATCGCCGCCCATTCGCTGAAACTCGGCGCGGATCGGATCGCGATGATCGGCGACCGGGAATTCGACATGCGGGGGGCCCGCGAAGTCGGGGTGGCTGCGGTGGGCGCCCTTTGGGGCTACGGGACGCGAACGGAGCTTGAAGACGCCGGCGCTGACGCGCTGGCTGCGACCCCGCTCGAAGCCGCCGAGATCGCGCTCAGGCGATAATATCGGGCGTGAGATCGTCGCCTAGCCGCGACATGCGGTCGCGCAGCCACAGCTTGCGCTTCTTAAGCCGCTGCAATTGCAAGCGATCCGCAGCGCCTGCGATGGTCAACGCCTCGATCGCCGCGTCGAGATCGCGATGCTCCTCGCGCAGACGCTCGATCTGATCGCGGATGACCCGCCGCTCTTCATCGGTGAAGTTGCTTTGCGCCATCGTCGCGCCGTTCCACCCGCCCCGCCGCCGTCACGCAACTATGCGGTCAAACTCCGGGAATGCGCAAGTGGCGCGACGTAAGGCCCATTTTTACGACAAATTGTGATCGCGAGGCGCGGAAATTTTACACGCACATGACAGTCGGCGTCTTGCGTCTGCTCGCGGATATGTCACACTTTTGTCGTCCAGGAACCCACAAGGGAGTTGGCGAATGTCGGTCGAATCGCACTTGTCGGAACTCGTGCGTCGTCATCACGCTATCGAACAGGCCATCATGGCTGAGGAATCCCACCCATCCATGGACGAGCTAAAGGTACACGAGCTTAAGCGTAAGAAGCTCTCGATCAAAGATGAGATCGAACGCATCAAGCACCCGCCAAGCGAAGAGACGCGTCATTAGCGAGTTTTAGCGGAACGGATACAGGCGTTTCGTATTGCGCCGCGAAGGCTTGCCTTCGCGGCGTTTTTATTTCTCCGGCAGAGCGCGTTGCCATTCTTGCTGTACGCTTGGCTCGGGATCGGCGGTGGGGTTGTTCGACAACATGTCGGGCGCCAGGCGACTGAGCGCCCAAACCGCTGCGCCGCGCACCAGCGCCGAGGCGTCTGTTAGCCTTCGACGGGCGGCGGGCGCCAGTCCCGCGTTGCCGGAATTGCCTATGGCGATCAGCACGTTGCGCAAGAACCGGTCGCGCCCGACGCGCTTGATCGGCGAGCCGGCGAAACGCGCGCGGAACCCCGCATCGTCGAGTTCGACGAGTTCATCGAGCCGTGGGTCGCGCCAATCCGGCGCCGTCAGCTTGGCCTCTCCGCCTTCACGGGCGAACTTATTCCAAGGGCAAACGGCGAGGCAGTCGTCGCAGCCGTAGACCCGGTTGCCGATACCCGCTCGCAGCTCAAACGGGATCGGCCCTTTGTGCTCGATCGTGAGATAGGAGATGCAGCGTCTGGCATCCAACTGATGCGGGCCGAGAAATGCGTGGGTTGGGCAAGCGTCGAGGCAGGCCCGGCAGGAGCCGCAGTGATCTTGCTCTGGCTCATCTGGCGGGAGTTCGAGATCGGTGAACAACGCGCCGAGAAACAGCCAGGATCCGAACTCGCGGCTGACAAGGTTCGTGTGCTTGCCCTGCCAGCCAACCCCTGCTGCGGCGGCGAGGGGCTTTTCCATTACAGGCGCAGTGTCGACGAACACTTTGACGTCGCCGCCCGCGTTGGCGACGAGCCAACCGCCCAATTGCTTCAGCCGCCCCTTGATCACATCGTGATAGTCGCGATGGCGCGCGTAGACAGAAATGGCTGCCACGTCATGGCGGCGCGTCGAACTCTAGCGGATCCGAGTTGGGGCCATAGTTCATCGCCAACATCACGCACGAACGGGAGTCGGCCCAGAGCGCGCGCGGGTCGCTTCGGCGATCGCGGGTGGTCGCCATCCACGACATGTCGCCGTGGTGGCCAAGTTCCAGCCAACGCGCCAATCCGTCGGCAGCGCCGGAGGGGGGAACGGCTGGCGCGATCCGGCAAACATCGAAGCCAAGCTCCAGCGCCTTTGCCTTTAGCCGCGCGCCAAGCGCATCGCTGCGCGCAACAAGGAGCCGGGGAGCGGGCGCCGTCATATCGCGAGCTTAGCACGCGCCCCGAGGCGTCCGCTGTCGCCGCGGTCGTCGACCGCGGTCGTCGTGCGAGTGGCCCTATCCGACAAATCTTCGATCACGGCGCCACCGCGGTCAACGACCGCGGCTACAAGGCGCCTGTGGCCTACGTATTATCGTCGCCGCCGCCGAAATCGCTGCCGCCGCCGTCATCATAGGCATCCTGCTCGGCGTCTTGATCCTGGTCCTGATCCTGCAGAACGTCCTCGGCGTGCTGACCTGCCGCATCGGTTCCGGAACCATAGTAATTGTTCACCGTCTCATTCACGGTCTCGCCTTGCCCGAACCCGCCAGCAGAGCCGCCGCCGAACAAGCCGCCACCGCCGCTATGTCCGCCGAACAAGCCGCCGATTGCATTCCCAAGAAGAACGCCGCCGGCCACACCCGTTGCGGTCTGCAACGCGCCTTGAAGGAACCCGCCACCCTGGGGCGGGGCGGCGGGAGCACCGCCCCACGGCCCAGCTTGCGGCGGGCGGCGGTGCGTAGCCTGGCCTTGGCTGCGGCGCATAACCCTGGGGCGCGCCGGGATCACGCTCGTAAGCCCGGGAATCGTATCGGGGACGCGCCGGAGGCGGGGCAGGCTGCTGTGCCCCACCGCCAAAAATGCTTCGACCGAGGTTGCCGAGGAAGCTGCCTTCCTCGTGTCCGGCGCCGCCGCCGCCCTTGGCCTGGGCTTCCAAATCGGTAATGCGCTTGGCCGCGGCTTCCAACGCCTGTTGCTGAACCAGTACGGTCTGCGACAGAACATAGCCTGCCGAAGGGGTGCTTCGAAGCGCGTCGCCTATGAATGCCTCGGCTTCGGAATCTTTCGGGCCGTTCGACGCGCCGCGGACGCGGTCAAACAGGCCGGCGAGCATTTGCCGTTCGTCGGGGGTCATGTCCGTCTCCCATCGGGGCTTGCGTCGCCCCACTGTGGAATATGGGCGGGAGTTTGATCCCCGCCAAGAGGCTTCAAGAGGCTTGTTGTGCCGAACGCGAGATGAGCGCGCGCGTTCCGCATCTTTACTCGCGCGGCCGATTCGCGTACGCGACGCGGTCAACGGCCCCAGACAAGCCTTAACGGCTATGGCCGGGGCTTTCTTGGCCGACCGGGGGCTTGCGTTAATGGCCAATGTCGTGGTTGTCGGCGCCCAATGGGGCGACGAGGGCAAAGGCAAGATCGTCGATTGGCTGTCGGTTTCAGCCGACGTGATCGTGCGTTTTCAGGGCGGCCACAACGCCGGGCATACGCTCGTCATCGGAAACAAAACCTTTAAATTCGCTCTGCTGCCTTCGGGAATAGTGCGGCCCGGGAAGCTGTCGATAATCGGCAACGGCGTCGTGCTCGACCCCTACCACCTGTCGCGCGAGATCGCGGCGATCCGCGCGCAAGGCATTGAGGTCAGTCCGAAAAATCTGAAGATCGCGGAAAACGTCCCGCTGATCCTCTCGTTCTACCGTGACCTCGACGCGCATCGCGAGCAGGGCGACGCGGGCGCGCACGGCATCGGCACCACCCGGCGCGGCATCGGCCCGGCCTACGAGGACAAAGTCGGACGTCGAGCCATTCGCCTGATGGACCTCGCCGACCCCGACACGCTCGATGGAAAAATCGCGCGCCTGCTCGCCCATCACATCCCGCTCTGGCGCGGCTTGGGGCTCGATCCGCCGAAGGCGGAGGCGGTGAGGGCCGAACTCCTCGAGATCGCGCCCGAAGTGCTTCCGTATATGGCGCCGACCTTCGATCTGCTCGACCGCGAGCGCCGCGCCGGCAAGCGCATCCTGTTCGAGGGCGCGCAGGGCGCGCTGCTCGACGTCGATCACGGCACCTATCCGTTCGTCACCTCGTCGAACACCGTCGCCTCGGCCGCTGCGACCGGCTCGGGCCTGGGCCCGCGCGCCATCGGCTACGTGCTGGGCATCGCGAAGGCCTATACGACACGCGTCGGCGGCGGGCCTTTCCCCACCGAACTGACCGACGAGATCGGCGCGCGGATAGGTCGCATCGGCAATGAATTCGGCACCAACACCGGGCCGTCCCCGCCGATGCGGCTGGTTCGACGGCGCGCTGACCCGGCAGACGGTGAAGACCTCAGGGATCGACGGCGTCGCGTTGACCAAGCTGGACGTGCTCGACGGCTTTGACGAGGTCAAGATCTCGACGCATTATCTGCTCGACGGCGAACGGATAGACTATATGCCGGCCAATCCCGCTGCACAGGCTCGGCTTATTCCGGTATACGAGAGCTTGCCCGGGTGGCGCGACGCTACGAGCCACGCGCGATCCTGGGCCGATCTGCCTGCGCAGGCGATCAAATACGTCAAACGCATAGAGGAATTGATCGGGGCGCCCGTTGCGTTACTATCGACGAGCCCCGAGCGCGACGACACGATCCTCGTGCATGATCCCTTCCAGGATTAAAAGGGGAGATATCCGCGTCGTGCGAATGCGGAAGGTGGAATGGCGGATTACTACTCGCTACTAGCGCGGGCGGTCGCGAACCTGCCGAAGTCCAGCCCGCCGTCGACTCGGCGGGCCATATACGAGCGCGCGCGCAAGGCATTGACCAATCAGCTGCGGTCGCTGAAGCCGCAGCTGCCGGAGAGCGATATCGCGCGCGAGGAGCGTGCGCTCGACGAAGCGGTCGCGCGCCTCGAAGGGGATTTCGAGCCGGCCTCCGGCGAGCTGCATACGCTCCCCGGGCCCGCGACGTCGGTCGAACCCGGCGAACCCGCGCTCGCGGCCGCCTCGCCGCCCGCGGCGACGGTCGAGGCGCCCCCGCGTCCACAACCGCCGCCGCCTCCCCCGCCGCGTCCGCCGCGACCTGTGCAACCCCCCGTTTCGCGCATGCCGGCGCCGGCTCGCACGCCGACTGCGCCGCTCGTAGCGCCGCGAGCGCCGTTGCCGCCGCTCGCCCCGAAGCAACCTAGCCCGCCGCCCGCCGCCCCCGGTTTGCCTAACGCGGCGGCGTTCAAGCCGCCGTCCCTGGGGCCCGCCGCGCCGCCGCTCATGGCCGACGACGATGAGGGCATCTACGAGCCGACATTGGGCGCCGCGCAGGCGCCGTTCGGGCAGACGGCCGAGGCCTCGTCGCCGCCTGTCGGACCTGCGGGCGATCGTTACGAGCGCGAGGCGCTTCGACCGACCTTGTCGGACAGCAAACGGCGGGGAACGCCGACGTGGATCTGGATTGCCGGCGCGGTCGCCGTCGGCTTCGCCGGCTCGATCGCGGTCGCCGCTTATCTGATGCGGCCGGCGCTGCGCGACTTGTCGGGACCGGCTCCGGTCGATACGCCGTCACCCGCGATTAGTGCGCCCTTGGAGAAGCTGCCGAGCCGCGTGGGTCCCGCGCCAGTCGACACGCCGGCGCCCTCGCCTGCAGAAAGCGCCGCCCCAAGCGCGCCACCGTCCGCGGAGGCGAGCTCGACGCCCGAGGCTGCGCCGATGGCTTCGGCGAGTCCGGAGGCGTCAGCCGCGCCGACTGCCGCGCCTTCAGCCGCCGCCGCGGCTCCGAACGCGGCTCCGACCGTTCCGATCGCCACCCGCGCGGCCATGCTGGTGGCGACGGTCGCCGACGCCTCCAAGCCCGCGATCAGCGTCGGTACGGCAGTTTGGTCGGTCGTCCCGGCGCCGCCTGGGCAGCCGGCAGCGATCGGCGTCAAGGCTGAGATCGACATCCCCGATCTGAAGATGCACGTGTCGATGATCATCCGGAAAAACTTCGACGCCAATCTGCCGGCGTCGCACACCATCGATCTCAGGCTGAACTTCGACCCGAGCTCGACGATCAAGGGCGTCAAGGACATCGCACTGCCGCTGATGCGGCGGGACGATCCGCCGGCGGCGGATGCACTGTCCGGCGTGCGAGTGAAGATCAGCGACAATTATTTTCTGATCGGCCTCAATCGCGGCGACGCCGACGTGACCCGCAACGTTCAGGAAATTGGCGAGCGGGCGTGGTTTGACTTTCCCATGCAGCTCGACGACGACCGGATCGCCAAGCTGACGTTTGAGAAGGGCGGCGACGGAGAAAAAGCCGTCGCGCAAGCGCTAGCCTCCTGGAAGTGAGCGCGCTGCTGTAGCCGCGGTCTCCAGACCGCGGCCTCTCCGAGATCGACGTTTCAATTGGTGACAAAACCATCGCACGGAGACCGCGATCTGGAGATCGCGGCTACAGTGGACGCCGCGGCTCAGCTTGCGACCGGCCCTGGCTCGAGCGCCTCCAGCACCGCCTCGCGCCATTCTCGCTTCAGCGGCAGCAGCGGCGGGTTGGGCGCGAGCGTCGGCTCGGGGGTCGCAGGCGCGATACCGGTGATCCTCGCGCCTTCTCCCGCCGAAGCTTTGCGCATGAACAGGTTGTAGATCAACCATTGCGCGCGGTTGCGCTTGCCCGTCCACGGGAAGCGCTTGGCCATCGAGTTGACCGTGTAGAATTTGCGATAGGCGTGATCGAGTCCGACGCGCAGCTCGTCGGCCTTCATCTTCGCCGGCGTGTAGACGACGTGGCCTTGATCATACATCGTCCAATCAAACGAGACGATGCGGTTCGCCTTCTTCATCTCGTACCACGTCAGCGTGCCGGGATAAGGCGTCAGCGCCGAGAAGGCGCAGGCGTCGAAACCGGCGCCGACGTTGAAGTCGACGGTATTGTCGAACACGTTGGTGTCGTCGCCGTCGAATCCAAACATGAACAAGCCGAACACGGATATCCCGTAGCTGTGAATCTTCTCGACCGTCTTGGCGAAATGATCGGGTCGGTTGACCATCTTGTGCACGCTCTTCAGCGTGTCGCGCGAGATCGACTCGAATCCGATCGACAGCATCGTGCACCCGCTTTCGGCCGCCAGCTCCAGCATCCGGTCGTCCTCGGCGAGCTTTGACGTCACGCCAGCCTGCCACTTGAAACCGCGGCCTTTGAGCGCGCGCATCACCTCCTTGGGCCGCTCGGGCGTGCCGAAGAAGTCCGCATCGTTGATGGAGATCGTGCGCGACCCGCAAGCCTCCATTTCCGCGATCACCTCATCGACCGGACGATAGCGAAATTTCAGCCCGTTCATCAGCGGTTCGGCGCAGAAGGTGCAGCCGGTGTGGCAGCCGCGCGAGGTCTGCACGAAGGTCGTATTCACATAGCGGTTCTTCTTCAGCAGGTCGTAGCGCGGCATATTGAGCCCGACCATCGGATGCAGTCCGGCCGCGCGGTAGGTTCCGCGCATCTGATTCTGTTCGAGATCGTCGAGCAGCTTGTCCATGATCAGCTCGGCTTCGCCGATCACGACCGCGTCGCAATGGGTGAGCGCCTCCTTCGCCATGAAGCTCGGATGCACCCCGCCCATCACGACCGGCACGCCGCGGGCGCGGAACGTGTCGGCGATCTCGTAGCCGCGGTTGACATAGGAGGTCATCGCGGAGATGCCGACGAGATCGCATTTCATATCGAAATCGATCGTCTCGATATTCTCATCAGTCATTATGACTTCGTAGCGATCGCGGGGAATGCAGGCGGCGACCGCGAGCAGTCCCGCCAGCGGCGAGTAGAGCGCGCGGTTCAGATAGATCGGACGCGTTGTCAGCGAATCCGTTTTCGGATTGACGAGATGGATGCGACGTGTCCGCATTTTACGTCCCTGCTCTATGCCAGTCCGGCGACCGGAGTTCTGCGCCGTACGTAGCTGTTGTCGAATAAAACCTAGGTTACCGCCGGCCCGAGTTCGATCACGCCTTCGCACGCGCTTTCTTGCGCGGTTTATCGACAAGCTTCTTCTTCGTTGGTTTGTGAAAGCGTGTCAGATCCAGGTCTCGCAATAGGGCTGTCAGGCCTGGCTCCTGCACGTGATCCGGCGCGTCCTCCAGCGCGAACCAACGCGCTTCCCGCTGTCCCTTCTCGCGATAGCTGTCCAATCGCTTCTCCACGTTCAACACGTAGACCTCGACGCTACAGAGATCGAAATGCGCCGCGCGACGTTTGAAGTAGAGGAATTCGCCCACCGGCTTCTTGTAGGTCTTGCCGATGATCCCGGCTTCTTCCTTCGCCTCCTGCGCGGCGGCGGCCCAGTTTTTCTTACCCCGCATCGGCCAGCCCTTGGGAATGACCCAACGCTTGGTTCCCCGTGACGTCAGCAACATCACTTGCGGCTTCCCTTCCTCGAAACGAACCGGAAGCGCGCCGACTTGGCGCAGAGGAGGAGTCGAGGGAAGCGCGTCAACTCGCTGGATCAAGTCTTCAGAGCCTGCTCGCTTTCGCGCTGGGAGGATCGGGGTCGAACGCTTCGCAACGAGCTAATCAGAGAATTGGGCGAGGCCGCCATTCCTGATCATAGAACAACGCGAGCCGCCGGCTCAAGCGGGGATTTGTCAGACGAAGCCGGCTCCCCCGCTGTTCGAACAGGCCGGCCTTGCGCAGCGCCGACCACGTCTTGATCGTATGAACCAGGGACAGCCCCAGCGCGTCCGCCAGATGCTCGCGGCGCAAGGGAAACTCAAAGGTGTCATCCTCGACCAAGCCAAGCCGCTGCGCGCGCTTGAACAGTCCAACGATCATTGAGGCGACGCGTTCCGACGCAGAGAATTGGCCGACAGCTGTCAGGTTATCGTCGACCATGCCCTCCTCGCGCGCGCCCAGCCAGGAGAGCTGGAATGCCAGCTCCGGCATCTCGCGGAAAAGCCGCCACGCGCGCGCGCGGGGGAAAACGCATAGCTCGATGTCGGTCAGAGCCTCGACGCTGTGATCGGCGGCCGCAAGCATCGAGGCCTGGAAACCGATGAGGTCGCCGGGGAGGAAGAAATTGAGGATCTGTCTTCGCCCGTCCGCCAACGTGCGATGGCGAAACGCCCAACCGGAGAACAGCGTATAAAGCTCGGCATCGGCGGCGCTGGCGCGGATCAAATCGCCGCCGGCTTCGACGCGATGGGTCGTCCGCCTGAACCTCTGCGTCGCCTCGAGTTCGCGCGGCGTCTTGGCGGAAAACGCAGGCTGCTGTCGTAGAGAACAGTCGGCGCAAGCGGCCGGCGGCGTTTCTCTGCCCCTGTCCTGCGCCACATACGCCTCATCGCCGAACTCGCCCGTAGCAAGCGCGCGCGCTCGGGAAAGTCAACCACAGGCGCCGCCCCCGCTGGGACCGCGCGCGGTGCGCACATAGGCGCTAACTTAGGGCGATTTTCTATAGATTTGAACCGCTTATTTGGGCGTCATCCCCGCGAAAGCGGGGATCTAGGGGCTACACGACGTGCGCTTCGGCGTGTTGGCACACGACGTGCAGCGGCCCCTGGATCCCCGCTTTCGCGGGGATGACAGCAAACCTTTGAATTTAATCGGCAATCGCCTAAGTTAGCGCCTATGGGCGTCCCGCCCGCCCCTTGCCGTCACGAAAGAGCGTGCGAGACGCCCGCGGTCCCAGGGGGCGGTTCCAGCAATCGCTCGACGACCTGTCGAAAATTCTCGAACCCAAAAGGTTTGGGCAGCGCCAGCCCCGATGCAAACGGCTGCTTGAGAACTCTGCACTTCGTGTCCGCTCGCCACGACGAACGGGATCTTCTTGTCAATCAACCGCTGCGCGACCGGTGAGCTATCGTCTTTGCCGAGGGTGACGTCCAGGATCGCCGCCTCGATCGGCTGCTCGACCAGCGCCAGCGCGCCCGCAAGATCTACCGCGGGACCGACGACCTCGTGTCCGAGATCGGCCAACCAATCGCTCACAGCCATGGCGATCAGCGGTTCGTCGTCGATGACAAGAATTCGAGCCATGGGTTGAGCCCTGCCGACGCAGCGGCCTCACCGTCGAGGCGCGCGCGGGGCGACTTCCTACATCTGGCGCGGGTGCGCGCTGTCTTTTGACATCTTCGTAGAGGTGTTTCGCTGCGTCGCGGAGCGTTGGCCGCGGAGCGTTGGCCTCCAGGCCGACGAAGGCTTGTTCTTAAGGCCGAAAGCGCGGCGTTGAAAGGTCGGCGTGGACGCCGACCTTCCGCGACGGCCATTGTTCACGAGACGGTGAACACGCAAATTGGGCTAACGTCAGCCAAGATCAATTCGTGATGCGCGGGGCAAATAGAAATCCGACATGTTGCGCCTGACCCTGATCCGGACGGCGACCGCGATCCCCACGCTTTTGCTGATCGTCGCGCTGTCGTTCGTGCTAATGCGCGCGGCGCCCGGCGGCCCGTTCGATCTCGAACGTCCGCTCGATCCGGTAACGCTGGAAAATCTTCGCCGGGTCTATCGGCTCGATGAGCCGCTGTGGCGACAGTTCCTCGACTATCTCGTCGCGCTCGCGCACGGCGATCTCGGGCCAAGCTTCGCCTGGCGCGATTTCACCGTTGCCGAGCTTTTTGCCAAAGCGCTTCCGGTCTCGGCGATGCTGGGCGGCCTGGCGCTGGGGCTCGCGCTCCCCCTCGGCGCAGCGGCGGGACTGATCGCGGCGTCGCGACCGGCCTCGGGCCTCGACCTCGCCGTCAGTCTGCCCGCGAGCCTCGGCGTCGTTGTGCCGAGTTTTGTCGTCGCGCCGGTGCTGCAACTGGTGTTCGGGCTATGGCTGAAATGGCTGCCGGTCGGCGGCGCCGGCGGGCCGAGCCATTACGTTTTGCCCGTCCTGGTGTTGGCCGCGCCGCAGATCGCCGCCGTCGCCAGGCTCACGCGAGCGGCCGCGATCGACGCGCTGGCGGCGCCGCATCAACGCACGGCGCTGGCCTATGGCCTCTCCGAGCGCGTTCGCCTTGCCCGTGCTTTCCGCGCCGCGCTGCTGCCGCTTGTCTCCTATCTAGGCCCCGCCGCGGCCGGGGTCATGACGGGCTCGGTTGTCGTGGAAAACTTGTTCGGCCTGCCGGGCGTCGGGCGCTATTTCGTGCAGGCCGCGCTCGATCGCGATTACACCGTCAGCCTCGCCGCCGTCCTGCTGGTCGCAGGCGCGATCCTGCTGTTCAACCTGATCGTCGATATCGCCTATGGGCTCGTCGATCCCCGGGTGCGGCCTTGAGTCTATCGCAGCGCTGCGGTCTGGCGATTCTGGTTGTCATCGCGGTTTTTTCGTGGATCGGGCCTGTCGCGACACAGCGCGAATTCGCGACCGTCTATCCCGACTACGTCCGCGCGCCGCCGGCATGGGCGGCCCATCCCTCGGAGGCGGAGGCGCGGGCCGCGTTGAACCGCGTCGCCGGTCGCATCCGCGCTCGCGCCGAGGATGTTTCCATCGCCGACGGCGCCGCGAAAGCGAAGCTCATCGGCGCGACCGCGATCGACCCGCGCGCGCTGGTCTATTTCGCTCGGTCGGACGCCTTCGGATCCGCGCACGCGGAGCCGGCGCCCGGCGACGGACGCGAACTTAACGTCACGGCGCCGCTCAAATCCCTCTGGCTGCCGCTCGGCGCCGACGCCAATGGCCGCGATCTGCTGGCCCGGCTTATGCTGGCGGGCCGCGTTTCGTTGCTGGTCGGCGCGCTGGGCTCGGCCGTCGCGCTCATCATCGGCGTTTCCTACGGCATGATTTCCGGATATTTCGGCGGCAAGCTCGATCTCACGATGATGCGCGCGGTCGACGCGCTCTACGCGCTGCCGTTCATCTTCTTCGTGATCCTGCTGACGGCCTTCTTCGGCCGCCATTTCGCGCTGATCTTCATCGCCATCGGCGCCGTCGAATGGCTCGATATGGCCCGGCTGGCGCGCGGGCAGACGCTGTCCCTCAAGTCACGCGAATTCGTGCTCGCCGCCCGCGCGCTTGGCGTTTCCGGGCCTATGATCCTCGCGCGCCACATCGCGCCCAATCTGGCGGGGATCGTGCTGGCCTATCTCGCCGTGCTCGCTCCGCGGGTGATCCTGGTTGAAAGCTTTCTGTCCTTCCTCGGGCTCGGCGTGCGCGAACCGCTGACCAGCCTCGGCGCGCTGGTGGCCGATGGCGCCAGCCATATCGAGGACGCGCCCTGGCTGCTCGCGGCGCCGGCGATGATGCTGACCCTGCTGCTCTACGCCTTCGTCTTCCTCGGCGACGTGACGCGGCGAAGCTGAGATGGCGCTGTTCGCAATCGAGAACCTTCGCATCGCCTACGGCGCGAGCGAAATCGTCCGCGGCGTCTCGCTGAGTATCGAGGCGCGGCGAGGTCGTGGCGATCGTCGGCGAGTCGGGCTCGGGCAAGACACAGACGCTGCTCGCCGCGCTCGGCCTGTTGCCGGCGGGCGCGCGTGGTCAGCGGCTCGGCGCGGTTTCGCGGCCAGGAGTTGATCGGCGCCTCCCGCTCTGCACTCGATGCGATCCGCGGCGACCGCGTCACGATGGTGTTTCAGGAGCCGATGAGCGCGCTTGATCCGCTCGTTCGCGTCGGCGATCAAATCGCCGCGCCCTACCGCGGCCGCGACGGCGCCACGCGCGCCCGCGCATTGCTGGACGAGGTGGGCATTGCCGGCGGCGCGGCGCGGGCTGGGGCTTACCCGCATCAACTCTCAGGCGGTGAACGTCAGCGCGTGATGATCGCGATGGCGCTCGCCAATCGCCCGGACCTGCTCATCGCCGACGAGCCAACCACCGCGCTCGATGCGACGGTGGCCAAGCGCATCCTCGACAGGCTCGAGGAGATCCGCAGAGCGCAAGGCCTCGCGATGATTCTCGTCACCCACGATCTTCGGCTCGCGCGCCGCTATGCGAGCCGGCTCTATGTGATGCGCGAGGGCCAAATCATCGAAGAGGGCGTGACGACGAGCCGTCCTAGCCGCGCCGCGCGACGGCCTACACGAGAAGCCTCATCGAAGCCGCATCGCCTTCGCCGCGTCCGTCGTTGATTGACGCGGCTCCCGAGGTCCTCTCCGGACGCGGTGTGCGGGTGTTTTATGGACGAAAAGCCGCCGTCGACGGCGTCGATCTGAGTTTAGGCCGCGGGCGGACGCTGGCGGTCGTCGGCAAATCGGGTTCGGGCAAATCGACGCTGGCGCGGGCGCTTCTGCGGCTGATCTCCGCCGAGGGCGAGATCGCCTGGTTGGGGCGGCCGGTCGCGCGCCTCGAAGGCGGCGCGTTGCGGCGAGCCCGCGCATCGGCGCAAATCGTCTTCCAAGATCCCTACGCGTCGCTGTCGCCGCGCCAGACGATCGGCGAGATCGTCACAGAGGGGCTTCGCGCGCAAGGCCGCCCGACCGCCGGCTCCGCGGAGACAGCGCTTGTCTCGGTCGGCCTCGATCCGGCGCTGGCCAGCCGAACCCCGGACGCGCTCTCCGGCGGTCAGCGCCAGCGCGTCGCCATCGCCCGCACGCTCGCCCTCGAACCCGCCGCGCTTGTGCTGGACGAGCCAACCTCGTCGCTCGATCGGGCGACGCAAAGCGACATCATCGCGCTGCTCCAGCGTTTGCAGGCTGCGCTAGGGCTGGCCTATCTGTTCATCACTCATGATCTCGGGCTGGCGCGGGCGATGGCCGACGAGATTCTGGTCATGCGCGCCGGGCGCGTAGTGGAGCGAGGGGCAGCGGCAGAGATTTTCGCGCGGCCGCGGGAGAATTATACGCGGGAGTTGATTGAGGCGGCGGAACTTCCGTCATTGCGAGCGCAGCGAAGCAATCCAGCGTCGTGAGATCGGCGGCCAACTAGATAGGGCGCCTGCCACCGCATGGATTGCCGCGTCGCTTCGCTCCTCGCAATGACGTTGCGTCGCAGATGTCGACGATAACGTTTGGTTTAGAGAAGGGCGCCAGTTCCGTCATGGCCGGGCTTGTCCCGGCCATCACGCCGCCCAGCGCATCGCCGGTTTCGGAAATAGCACCAGTCGCTGCAAACAAGAGCGTTCGAGTTCTGAGGCCGACGAGCCATGTCACGGCGTGGACGGCCGGGACAAGCCCGGCCATGACGCGAAGGCGAACGCCTTGGCGGGCCTGTAGCCGCGAACTCCAGATCGCGGTCTCTCCGTGTTCGGCGCTTTATTTGGAGAGCCAGCTGCGAACTCACAACGATCGCGATTTGAGATCGCGGCTACAACGGCCGTCGCCGAGCCTCACGCCGCGTTCGGCAGATGCCGCGCCAGCGCCTCCAGCACCGCCATGCGCACCGCGACGCCCATCTCGACCTGCTCGCGGATCAACGATTGCGCGCCGTCGGCAATCAGCGAGTCGATCTCGACGCCGCGGTTCATCGGCCCCGGATGCATCACCAGCGCGCTGGGCTTGGCGTAAGCGAGCTTTTCCGCATCGAGCCCGAAATAACGGAAGTATTCCTTGGTTGACGGCACAAAGGCGCCGGACATGCGCTCGCGCTGCAGGCGCAGCATCATCACGATGTCGGCGTCCTTCAGCCCGGTCTTCATGTCGTGGAACACCTCGACGCCTGTCTCCTCAATCCCCGCCGGCATCAAGGTTGAAGGCCCGACGACGCGCACCCGCGCGCCGAGCGCGCTCAACGCAATGATGTTTGAACGCGCGACCCGCGAATGCAGGATGTCGCCGCAGATGGCGACCGTCAGCCCCTCGATGCGTCCGCAATTTCGCCGGATCGTCAACGCGTCGAGCAACGCTTGCGTCGGATGTTCGTGCGCGCCATCGCCGGCGTTGACGACGGAGCAATCAACCTTGCGCGCCAGCAGATGCACCGCGCCCGCCTGATGGTGACGCACGACGATGATGTCGGGCCGCATGGCGTTGAGCGTCATCGCCGTATCGATCAGCGTCTCGCCCTTCTTCACGCTGGAGTTGCCGACCGCCATGTTCATAACGTCAGCGCCGAGGCGCTTGCCCGCCAGCTCGAACGAGGATTGCGTGCGGGTGGAGGCCTCGAAGAACAGGTTGATCTGCGTGCGGCCGCGCAGCGTGGCGCGCTTCTTCTCGACCTGCCGCGACACGTCGACGGCGGCGTCCGCGAGATCGAGCAGGTTCTCGATCTCGGGGCGAGAAAGCCCCTCGATGCCGAGAAGATGGCGGTGTGCAAAAGTTTCGGCGGGCATGAGGCGAGCGGGTGTTAGGGGTTCAGCCAAGCAGGCGTGAGCGCCTTCATAGCCCGCCTCGTTCCCTCTTGTCATTCCCGCGGACGCGCATGTGCGCTAAGATAGGGTGTTTGATCGCCGCTATCCGCGTCATGGCCGGACTTGTTCCGGCCATCCACGCCGTGACGCGGCTCGTCGTCGTCAGAACTAGAACACTACTGTTTGCAGCAGACGCTGCTTTATTCCGAAACCTGTAGTGCGCGCCACGGCGTGGATGGCCGGGACAAGCCCGGCCATGACGGGGCCCGCGCGTTTTCGAGGCAAAACCTATCTTAGCGCCTATGCGCTTTCGCGGGAATCCAGGGGGGCAGAGAATGACATCGGTGACGAGGATGTGAGCAGCTGAGCTTCGGTCGCGCAATTGCCAGCAAATCACCTCGGTGGTATGAGTTTGATCATTCGGCGTCAGAGGACAGGTCCTCACACGGGGATAGCGTTCTCAAATTTGATCATGACTCCAAATAGTCATGATTCTCGATGCAGAATGCCAAATAGAAACCAAACAAAGGGAGGACGACCATGCGGCGCTATTCGTCTTATATGCAGAGTCGTGGCCGGAGATTCGCGGTGGGCATCGCATTCGGCGCCCTGATCGCGGGCGCGAGCTCGGCTGTGGCCGCCGATTGCAGCGCGCTCGCTGGTAAGAGCTTTGGTCCGGCAACGATCACCGGATCGACCAGCGTTACGCCGCCTTCGAGCCTTCTCGGCGCCGATCCGCCAATTCCCACGGAGATCAAAGCGCCATTCTGCCGTGTTCAAGGGGTCATCAGGCCGTCCGCGGATTCAGACATCAATTTCGAGGTCTGGCTTCCTCCACAGGGCGCCTGGAACGGTAAATTCAGCGAGATTGGCAACGGCGGTTTCGCTGGTTCTCTCATCCTTCCTTCGCTGGCGTGGCGATTGGAGGAGGGCTACGCGGTCTCCGGCACCGATACAGGTCATTCCGGCGGCTCTCTGGATGCGGGTTGGGCGCTCGGCCACCCCGAGAAGATCGCGGATTTTGGTTGGCGCGCCATCCACGAAACCGCGACGGCTTCAAAGTCGGTTATCGACGCGTACTACGGAAAGCCGGCCAGCCGGTCGTATTTCGCGGGATGCTCGGATGGCGGCCGCGAAGCGCTGATCGCTGCACAGCGTTTTCCAAAAGACTTCGATGGCATCGTCGCAGGCGCGCCGGCGAACTACTGGACAAACCTTATGACGAACGCCTCAGCCACCATGCGCGCGCTCAACAAGCCGGGCGCCTGGTTGTCGCCCGCCAAGCTGACGCTGGTCAGCGAGGCGGCGCAACGCACCTGCCCGAGCGGCGATGGCTATCTGGACGATCCGAGCTCATGCCGCTTTGATCCCTCGACGCTTGTTTGCAAATCGGGGCAAAGCGAAGGCTGTCTTACAGAGGCTGAGCTTGGAGGACTGAAGGCGATCTATGGCGGGACCAAAGACGCCGACGGTAAGCTGATCAATCCTGGTTTTCCCGTCGGCGGAGAGGCGGGCCCCGCGGCTTGGAGTTTCTGGATTACCGGCGTCGATCCGCAGCGCACGGCAGGCAGCCTGTTGAACGGGTTTTCGTCCGGTTATTTCGCGAACATGATCTTCAACAAGCCTGACTGGAAGCCTGGTGATGGAAGCGTCGCCGGTGATTGGTCTGCTTCGCAGAAAACAAGCGAAGCGCTGGACGCCGTCGATACGGACCTCAGCGCGTTCAAAGCCGCCGGGGGCAAGCTGCTTCAGTATCATGGTTGGAGCGATGCGGCGATCCCGACGACAAGTTCGATCAACTACTATAACGCGGTTGCCGAGAAGTTCGGCGGCGTGGAGCAAATAAAATCCTTCTACCGGTTGTTCCTGGCGCCCGGCATGATGCACTGCGGGACAGGGCCGGGGCCGAGCGCGGTCGGAGGGGTGTTCGGTCCGCCCGCGCCCGATCATGATCCGAGCCACGATGTGCTCGCCGCTCTCGCGCAGTGGGTTGAAAACGACAAGGCGCCGGACTCGATCGTCGCGACACGCTACAAAGACGATGATCCAAGCAAGGGCGTCGCGGCCCAGCGGCCGTGGTGCGCGTATCCGGCTGTCGCAAGCTTTACCGGGAAGGGCGATCATAGCGACGCGGCGAATTTCACCTGTGTGACGCCTGCGAAATAGCAGCGGCGTTTCTGGCGCGAACCTAAGCAGGCGCAACTGTAGAGGCGGTCGTCGACCGCGTTCTCCAGGGAGACCGTCACCTCCTGAAAGCGGCGATCTCCTAGGGAGCGCGGTCGACGACCGCGGCTACATCGGAGAGTGACTTCGCGCCGGCACCGTCTTTACCGGCGAATTTTCGAATCAAGACGACGTAACCCGCGCCCCTTGAGAATCACATCAAGATGGTTCATATGTAAACTACCGCACGCCGAACTCGCCAAGGACACGCCCATGCCCGTCTACAAAGCGCCCGTCGACGACACGCTGTTCCTTCTCACCGACGTGTTCGACCTGAACCGCCTCAGTAACCTGCCGCGCTTCGCCGACGCGCCGATCGACACGGTCGAGGCGGTGCTGACGGAGGCCGGCAAGTTCGCCGAAGAAGTGCTGCAGCCGCTCAACGTCGTCGGCGATCGCGAGGGCTGCACACGACACGACGACGGCTCGGTGACGACGCCCAAAGGCTTCAAGGAGGCCTACAAAGCGTTCGTCGAGGGCGGCTGGGTCGGGATCTCGGGCGCGCAGGAATACGGCGGACAGGGTCTGCCGCATTTCCTCGGCGTCGTCGCCAGCGAATACACGATCTCCGCCAATCTCGCCTTCGCGATGTATCCGGGCCTCACCAACGGCGCGGCGGCGGCGCTGGCCATCCACGCCAGCGATACGCTCAAGCAGACCTACCTGCCGAAGCTCACCAGCGGCGAGTGGACCGGCACGATGAACCTGACCGAGCCGCACTGCGGCACGGATTTGGGGCTCATCAAGACCAAGGCGACGCGCAACGCCGACGGTTCGTTCGCCCTCACCGGCCAGAAGATTTTCATCTCCTCCGGCGAGCACGACCTGGCCGATAACATCATCCACCTCGTGCTTGCCCGCATCGAGGGCGCGCCGGCGGGCGTGAAGGGAATCTCGCTGTTCGTGGCGCCGAAATTCCTGCCCGACACGGGCGTGCGCAACGGCCTTATCTGCGGCTCGATCGAGCATAAGATGGGCATTCACGGCAATTCGACCTGCGTGATGAACTTCGACGGCGCCAAGGCCTGGCTGGTCGGCGAGGAGAACCGCGGCCTCAACGCCATGTTCGTGATGATGAACGGCGCCCGACTTGGCGTCGCCGCGCAGGGCCTCGCGCAGTCGGAGGTCGCCTATCAGAACGCCGCAGCCTATGCGAAGGATCGGCTGCAAGGCCGCTCGCTGACAGGCCCGAAATCCCCCGACAAGCCGGCCGACTCAATCCTCGTCCATCCCGACGTGCGTCGCATGCTGCTCGAAATCCGCAGCTTCAACGAAGCCGCCCGGGCTCTGTTGGTGTCCGTCGCGCTCTCCGAGGACGAAGCGCTGGGCTCGCCCGACGAGGGCGCGCGGCAGGCCGCGGAGGATCGCATCGGCCTGCTGACGCCGGTGCATGAAAGGCGTGTTCACCGATCTCGGCTTCGCCAATGCGGTGAAGGCGCAGCAGGTGCTCGGCGGCCACGGCTATATCGCGGAATGGGGCATGGAGCAGTTCGTCCGCGACGCGCGCATCGCCATGATCTACGAAGGCGCGAACGGCATCCAGGCGCTCGACCTGGTCGGGCGCAAATTGCCGAAGGACGGGGGCCGGGCGATTACCGCCTTCTTCGGCGAGGTGAACGGGTTCCTCGCCGAGAATAAAGAGAACGAGGCGCTGGCGCCTTATTTGGCGCCGGTGAAAACCGCGGTCGGCCAGTTGCAGCAGGCGACGATGTGGCTGATGCAGAACGCGATGAAAAACCCCGACAATGCCGGCGCCGCGTCGACCGACTACATGCACCTGTTCGGGCTCGTAGCCTTCTCCTATATGTGGGCGAAGATCGCCAAGGCGGTGCTCGCGCGCCAGACGGCGGGAACCAGCAGCGCCGCGCTTGACTCGCAAACTGTGGCTCGCGCGGTTCTTCAACGCGCGGGTGCTCCCGAAGCCGCCGCGCATCTCCAGCGCATTTCGAGCGGCGCGGAGACGTTGATGGGCCTGGCGGCGGAGGTGTTCTGATAGGGTGTTGCGATGAGCCGTGATCGACACGCCGGAAGCCATGAGGTCGAACCCGGAGAGCCCGTCAACTGACGGGCGGCTGCCAGTGCGGCGCGGTGCGCTATCGCATCGGCGCCGTGCGGCGAGGGCGCGAATCTCTGCCATTGCCGCATGTGCCAGAAGGCGAGCGGCGGCCCGTTGATGGCGTTCGCGCCGGTGGCGCTGGCCGATTTCGAAATCACGCGCGGCGCCATTGCTACGTTTCGCAGCTCGGAGATAGCGGATCGCGGTTTTTGCGCGGCCTGTGGCACGCCGCTGACCTATCAGGCCTTGGGCAAGGACTACGTCGACGTGACGATCGGTTCGCTCGACACGCCGGCCGCCGTCGCCCCCACCCGCCAGATCGCCGCCGACGCAGCCGCGCCTTGGCTGTGGGCCGCGCTGGCGACGGACAATTTGCCGCTCGATATGGTGGCAGACGGAAGCGCATATCCCCGACGTCGGCAGCCGCCAGCATCCCGATCATGACACGTAACCGCACCCAAATTGTCATCCCCGCGAAAGCGGGGATCCAGGGGATACACGACTTGCTCTTGGACGGTTGGCGACACGACGCGCGGCAGCTCCTGGATCCCCGCGTTCGCGGGGATGACAAAATGATCAGTTTCGATACATCGCCCAACCAATCCCTAGAGGAAACCCCATGGTCGACGCTTTCATCTACGATCACGTCCGCACGCCGCGCGGGCACGGCAAAGCTGACGGCTCGCTGCACACGGTCTCGACGTTGCAATTGGCGGCAACCGCGCTGAAGGCGGTCAAAGACCGCAACCATCTGAAGGAGAACGAAATCGACGACGTCGTGATGGGCTGCGTCGATCCCGTCGGCGAGGCCGGCGGCGACGTTCCCCGCATGGCCGCGCTTGCGGCCGGGCTCGGCCAGGGCGTCGCCGGCGTGCAGATCAACCGCTTCTGCGCATCCGGTCTCGACAGCGTCAATTTCGCTGCCGCGCAGGTGATGTCGGGCCAGCACGATCTGACGATCGGCGGCGGCGTCGAATCGATGAGCCGCGTCGGCATCGGCGCCAGCGGCGGCGCCTGGGTCGCCGATCCCTCGTTCGCGGTCGCCAATTACTTTATGCCGCAAGGCATATCGGCCGACCTCATCGCCACCAAATATGGCTTCTCGCGCGACGACGTCGACGCCTACGCCGTGCAATCACAGAAACGCGCCGGCGAGGCCTGGGCGGCTCAGCGCTTCAAGCCGTCGATCGCGCCGGTGAAGGACATCAACGGTCTCACGATGCTCGATCGCGACGAGCACATGCGCCCCTCGACCGACATGCAGTCGCTAGCGAGCTTGAAACCTTCGTTCGTGATGATGGGGGAACAGGGCGGCTTCGACGCGGTGGCTGTGCAGGCGCATCCCGAGGTGGAGCGCGTGATCCACGTCCACCACGCCGGCAATTCCTCCGGCATCGTCGACGGCTCGGCCGCGGTGCTGATCGGCTCGAAGGAAGCCGGCGCGAAGCACGATTTCAAGCCGCGGGCGCGCGTGCGCGCCTTCGCCAACATCGGCACCGAGCCGGCGATCATGCTGACCGGGCCGGTCGACGTGACCAAGAAAGTGCTGGCCCGCGCCGGCATGAAGATCGAGGACATCGATCTGTTCGAGGTCAACGAGGCCTTCGCATCGCGTCGTGCTGCGCTTCGCGCAGGCCTTCGATCTCGACTTGAGCCGCATCAACGTCAACGGCGGCGCGATCGCGATGGGCCACCCGCTCGGCGCGACCGGCGCGATGATCCTCGGCACGGCGCTCGACGAACTCGAGCGCACCGGCAAGAGCACGGCGCTGGTGACGCTTTGCATCGGCGGCGGCATGGGCACGGCGACGATCATCGAGCGAGTCTGACGCAAGGCCCTCGCGCTAAGGCGACCTGCATGGTCAACGCCTCCCGGAGGTTCCCATGCGTAAGCTGCTCTTTGCTTTCGTTCTCGGTTTTGTCCCGACTTTAGCCCATGCGGAATGCATGGAAGTGCGCGACTTGATCAAGCAGGAAACCGCAGGCCCCGACAAATATGCCGACACGTTCTATTTCCGTCGCGAGCACCGGGCCGACAGCGTGCTGATGCTGATCAAGCATACGACCGAGCGGGGACGCTTGCCGCAACGCTGGCTGTTCCTGCACCGCGACGACCCGAAATCCGCATCCTATTGCGTGCTGAGCCGCGGGGTGGTGTTCGGCCAGCATGAAGACCAGCCGGAGAATCCGTCCGCCGATAATTTCGGTCCGGCCGGCTCCGGCCTGCCGCGCTGCGCTAGCGCCAGCAAGGAATTCACGGCGCCGGAGCTGCTACGCTACTGGGCGAACCGCGAATTGGGATCGGCCAGCATTCTCTACACATCCTCGCCGGACGGCCCGGGCTTTCAGTTTCTCTTCACCGACGATCAGGACTGGATCATCATCGAAGATGAGAAGGAACAGTCCTGCTTCTTCGATCGCGGCACCGACATGGTGCTGCGCTTCAACACCACGCTGATCAACCCTTGAGGAGCGCAACATGAGTTTCAGGCATTTCCGCATCGAAACCGACGCCGACGGCATCGCGCTCGTGACGTGGGACTCGCCTGGACGCTCGATGAATGTGCTGGACAACGAGGTGGTCGAGGAGATCGGCAAATTCGTCGACCAGATCGCCGCGGACGCCAACATCAAAGGCGCCGTCATCACGTCAGGCAAAGACGGTTTTTCCGGCGGCGCGGACCTCTCGATGCTGAGCGGCATGGGCGCTGAATTCGCGAAGGTCGCGCGCGAGAAGGGCGAAGAAGCGGCGATGCGTATCTTCTACGAAAGCTCGCGCCAGATTTCGCTTCACTATCGCAAGCTCGAAACTTCAGGCAAACCGTTCGCAGCGGCAATCAACGGCGTCTGCATGGGCGGCGGCTTCGAGCTGGCGCTCGCCTGCCATTATCGGATCGTCGCCGATCACGACAAAGCGCGCGTCGGCCTGCCTGAAATCAAGATCGGGCTGTTTCCCGGCGCCGGCGGCACGCAGCGTGTCGCCGCGGTTGATGCCGACGCCGGACGCGTTGCAGATGCTCGCCAAGGGCGATCAGATCAAGCCGGCGGCGGCAAAGAAGATGGGCCTCGTGCATGAGGTCGGCGCCGCTCGCGGAGATCGTCGCCAAGGCGAAGGAATGGGTGAAGGCCAACCCGGGCGCCAAGGCGCCGTGGGACAAGCCGGACTACAAGCTGCCGTCCGGCAAAGTGTTCTCGCCGACCGGCATGATGATCTGGCCCGCCGGCTAATGCGCTCTATCGCCGCGAGACGTACGACAATTATCCGGCCGCGAAGGCGATCCTCTCCTGCGTCTACGAAGGCCTGCAGCTGCCGATGGACCTCGCGCTGGCGGTGGAGAGCCGCTATTTCGCGAAGATCCTGCGGACGAAAGAGGCGGCGGCGATGATCCGGTCGCTGTTCCTGTCGATGGGCGAACTCAACAAGGGCGCGCGCCGGCCGGCGGAAGCTGCCGCGACCAACCTGAAGAAGATCGGCGTCATCGGCGCCGGCTTCATGGGCGCGGGCGTCGCGTATGTCACGGCAAGCGCCGGGCTCGACGTTGTCTTGGTTGATCGCGATCAGGACGCGGCCGACAAAGGCAAGGCGCATTCGGAGAAGCTCATTTCCTCGCAAGTGGCCAAGGGCCGCGCCAAGGGCGGCCGACCGCGACGCGCTGCTGGCGCGGATCCACGCGACCTCCGATTACGCGGCGCTGAAGGGCTGCGACCTCGTCGTCGAGGCGGTGTTCGAGGAGCGCGGCGTCAAGAAAGAGGCGACGCTGCGGGCTCAGGGCGAAGTCGGGGGCGACGTGATCTTCGCCAGCAATACCTCGACGTTGCCGATCACTTCGCTCGCGGAAACCGCGCTAGAAACCAGAAAATTTCATCGGCATCCATTTCTTCTCGCCGGTCGACAAGATGATGCTGGTCGAGATCATCATGGGCGAGAAGACGGGGCCGAAGGCGCTCGCCACCGCCATCGACTTCGTGCGCGCCATCAAGAAGACGCCGATCGTCGTCAATGATTGCCGCGGCTTCTTCGCCAACCGCTGCGTCGGCAACTATATCCGCGAAGGCCATCTGATGCTGATGGAGGGCGTGCCGCCGGCGATGATCGAGAACGCCGCGCGGATGGCGGGCATGCCGGTCGGGCCGCTTTCGCTCAACGATGAAGTGGCGATCGATCTCGGTTGGAAGATCCTGCAGGCGACCAAGAAAGATCTCGGCGCCAACGCCGTCGATCCGGCGCAGGAGAAGTTGCTTGATGCGATGGTCGTCAAGGAGCAGCGGTTCGGGCGCAAGAACGGCAAGGGGTTTTACGATTATCCCGCGCAAGGGCAGAAGACGCTTTGGCCGGGGCTTGCGAAGATCGCTGGCAAACAGGTCGATTCAGATGAGATCTCTGTGCAGGATCTGAAGGACCGGTTCCTCTATACCCAGGCATTGGAGGCCGCGCGTTGTATGGAGGAGAAGGTGGTCACCGATCCTCGCGAAGCGGACGTCGGCTCGATCCTCGGCTTCGGCTTCGCGCCATTCACCGGGGGGGTGATTTCGCTGATCGACGGCGTCGGGACGAAGGCATTCGTCGCCCGCGCACAGGAGTTGGTGGCGAAGTACGGGCCGCGCTTCGAGCCGAGCGAAGGGCTGAAGGCGATGGCCTCGACCGGCGAGAGTTTTTACGGAAAATACGCGCCGGCGAAGAAAGCGGCTTAGGCGAAGCTGTGAACTGACGGAATCGACCAGCGCCCGTCATTGCGAGCGAAGCGAAGCAATCCAGCGCGGGGCGGGGCGCATCGCTGTCCGCGGGAGCGCCGCCGTCCGCGCCAATCACGTGGCGAGGCCGAGCCGAGGCATCGCGGAGAGGCTGGATTGCTTCGCTTCGCTCGCAATGACGGTGGGGCCTCAAAGAATCGGCGCATTGGCCGGAACCAGATGTAGCGCGTTCCCGGCGTACGGATGCGCCCGCGCAAAATCTTCGTCGAGTTCGACCCCGAGGCCTGGCCCGTCCGGCGGGATCACGTAGCCGTCCTCCCAGCGGATCGGTTTCTTCAACAGGCGCGCCTGAAACCCATCCCAGCGCTCGATGCTTTCCAGGATCAGGAAGTTCGGCGAGCACGTCGAGATCTGGATGTTCGCCGCGCCAACCACCGGCCCGCAATAGAGATGCGGCGCAATCTGCGCATAGTGCGCCTCCGCCATACCCGCGATCTTCTTCGCCTCCAACAACCCGCCGACGCGTCCAAGGTTCATCTGCAAGATCGAGGCGGCGCCTGTTGCGAGCACGCGCGCGAACTCATATTTGGTCGTCAACCGCTCACCGGTCGCAATCGGAATACTGGTTGAGGCCGCGACTTTCGCCATTTCCTCCGGCATTTCCGGCGGCGTCGGCTCCTCAAACCAAAGCGGCGCGTAGGGCTCCAACTTCTGCGCGAGCCGCCGCGCGCCAGAGACCGTGAACTGTCCGTGCGTGCCGAACAACAGATCGCAGCGCGTCCCCACCGCCTCACGGATGCGCCGGCAGAAAGCCGCGCTGAGCTCAAGCCGCTCTAGGCTTGGTTGGCGCGGATCGAAGGTTGAATAGGGGCCGGCCGGGTCGAACTTGACTGCGGTGAAGCCCATCGCGGCGTATTCGAGTGCGCGCTCCGCCGCCGCGTCAGGATCGGAATAGACGGGACTGTCCGCATAGGCGTCTTCGTTCGCGCCCGGATACAAATACGTGTACGTGCGCAGCTTCTCGTGCACCTTGCCACCGAGCAGGGCGTAGACGGGTTTGTCTACCGCTTTGCCAATCAGATCCCACATCGCCATTTCGAGACCCGACAACACGCCCATCAACGAGATGTCAGGCCGTTGCGAATAACCGCGGCCATAGACGTTGCGCCACAGCGTCTCGATCGCGAACGGGTCGGCGCCGAGTAGATGTTTTTCAAACACGTCACGGACGAAGGGTTCGAACACACTCGGAGCAAAGCTCGCGGCGTAGACTTCGCCGAGACCTTCGATCCCGTTGTCGGCGACGAGTTTTACAAACAGGAAGTAGCGGCCGCCACGGGTCGGCGGCGGGTTGCCGACGACGAAAGTCTTGAGATCGACGATCTTCATTGCGCGGTGAGGCCGCCGTCGATGACCATCTCGGCGCCGGTGGTGAACATCGATTCGTCGCTAGCGAGATAGAGGATCGCGGAGGCGATTTCGTCGGCTTCCCCCATGCGCCCAAGCGGCGCCGCGGCGTTGAGGCCCTCGCGCACCCGCGCCGGATTGCTGGCGGTCGCAATGAATCCCTCAACCATGCTTGTTCGGGTGAAGGAAGGATGCACTGAATTGCAGCGGATGCCGTAGCCTTTTCGGGCGCAGTAGAGCGCTACGGATTTGGTTGTCAGACGCACGGCGCCTTTGCTGGCGCAATAGGCGACGGACTGCGCGTCGCCAACGATGCCGGCGACGGAGGAGACATTGACGATGGACCCGCCCTGCCCCTTCATCGCGCGCACGGCCTCGCGACAGCCGAGGAAAACGCTTTCCGAGTTGATCGCCTGGGTGCGACGCCAATCTTCGAGTGTCGTGGTCTCGATGTTGCCGATGATGCCGACGCCCGCGTTGTTGACAAGCACGTCGATCGCGCCAAATTTGGCGAGCGCCGCGTCGACGACCTCGCGCCAACGCGCTTCCTCGCTCACGTCCTGCACGAGCGTCAGCGCGCCGCGCTCCTCGAATTCGACGAGGCTTGAAATATTGAGGTCGGTGAGGATGAGCTTGGCGCCTTCGGCTTCAAACAAACGCGCCGACGCGCTACCGATGCCGCCCGCCGCGCCGGTGATAAGCGCCACCTTACCTTCAAGTCTAGGCTTGCCCATTACGATTCCTTATTTCGGACACCCCTTGTGTCTTTGTGAAACCCTTTGTGCCCTGGTGGTGAAAGATGTTCACCACCAAGCCGCAAAGGGTTTCACAAAGACACGAAGGGCGCCCAGCTTTAGATGTACTTCCGCCAGTCGTGCGCTTCTTTGAAGCCCAGCACCTCGCGCGCCTTTCGGTTGGAAAGCGGCGCCTCATGCTCGCCAAGCTTTCGCGTAACCGGCGTCTTTGGATAGGTCCGCGCCAGAAAATCAGGCGTCGGCTCGTTCAGCGTTGCGGTATCGTTGGTCGCGTTGAACACCTGGAACCCGAGGCCATCTTTCTGCAAACAAAGATGCACGATCTCGCCTAGATCGCGCGCGTCAATATAGCTCCACGCATTGCGTTTGCGCGAAGCCGGGTTCTCAGCGTATTTCGCGAACGGCTTGTATTCGTGCGGCTCGATCACGTTGCCGATGCGCAGCGCGTAGATGTCGGCCCCATAGCGCATCGCGAACGCCCGCGCGGTTTTTTCGTTGCACACCTTAGACAGGCCATAAGAGTCCTGTGGGTCGACGTCGTAATCCTCTTCGAGCGGAAATTGTTTGAAGTCCTTGTCGCCTTCTGCAAAGCAGACGCCATAGGTCGTCTCGCTCGAAGCGATGATGACCTTGCGAACCCCGAGCTTCATCGCCGCTTCAATCACATTGTAGGTGCTGAGGATGTTTTTGGCGAAGGTGACATTGTCGGGCTCGATCAGCACGCGCGGGATGGCGGCGAAATGCACCACCGCGTCCGGCGCGGACGGCGGCTTGCCTTTCGCATAGCCCTCGAATCCGAAATGCTGGGAAAGCGCGTTGAACGCCTGGCCGCTGTCCGTGAGATCGGCGATCAGCGTATTGACGCCGGGAACATCAAGCGGCTTCAGATCGACGTTGAGAATCTCATAGCCCTTGTCCTTGAGATGCGGCACGGCGTGCCGCCCCGCCTTGCCGGTTCCTCCCGTGAATACGATGCGTTTGGCAGGCATGAGGTTCTCCCAAAAAGAAGCGCCGGACCGCGGCGCCGGCGCTTGTTTGTTTGTGCGTCAAAAAGACCGAGCGATCAGACTGCGCTGTCCGCCGCCGGCTCGTTCTCGCGGCTCGCGCGGCCCCGCCCTTTTGTCGCCGCGCGCGCTATGGCCCGGAGCGGCGCGGCAAAGCTATCGAGCCGCTGCAGGCCGGCCACCAACCGATCGCCTTTTGTGAGTTCACGATCGAGCGCGGCCATCGTCTTCGAAAAATCCGGCGGCGTATCCTCGAGCCAGATAGCGAATACCCGCGCCCAAGCGAGCGTCAGCCCCTGAACCTTCAGCGCGCCAGCGGGACCGTCGCTTTCGATCTCGGCGGCCTCCAGCATGAAGCGCATCGAGTTGACGGTCAGTTGATTGATCGCCAGCAGCGCCGTCGGATCGCGGCGTATCCAAGCGGAAATCCCGCGAAGCGCCTCACGATACGGCGCCATCGCGTCGAGCCTGCGCATCAACACGTCGAACAGACGATCGCGCGCCGAGGAGTTGGCGAGTTCGCCGAGCGGCGTCGCCAGCACTGCGCGGTCGATGCGCCGCGAAAATCCGGCGAGCGTTGCGCCTTTCGACGGGAACGCGTCGCGGAAATCGGCGAGGCTGACGCCGGCCTCAGCCGCAATGTCGCGGATCGCGATATCTTCGAACCGTCGTTCCGCGGCGAGTTTCAGCATCGCGTCGACGATCTTCGTCTTCACTTCCTCGGCCATATTCGTCTCCTCGTCGAGCCAATCTAGGCGCGCTTTCCCCCCACGCCAAGCCGCGCTCAGCCGCTGAGTTCACGGGCGCGGTCGCGCGCCGCCTGAACGGCGCGAACCAGCAGCGCGTCGAGGCCGTCCGGCGCTTTCAAGACGGCCAGCGCCGCCGCCGTCGTGCCGCCGGGCGAAGTGACGTTTTCGCGCAAAAGCGCGGCGGACACTTCGGCGTCGCGGAACATCAGTTCGCCGGCGCCCTCCACGGTCGCCCGGGCGAGCCGCATCGCTAGATCGGCCGGCAGGCCGACCGCCTCCCCGGCCCGAGCCATCGCCTCCACCAACGCGAAGGCGTAAGCCGGACCAGAGCCGGAAAGCGCGGTGACCGCGTCGATCAGCGCCTCGTCCTCGACCCATTCGAAAACGCCGACAGCGCGCATCAGCGTCTCGGTCCAGCCGCGCTGGTTCGCGGTGACCGCCGGATTGGCGGCGCCCGCAGCCGCGCCGCGCCCGACCGCGGCGGGCGTGTTCGGCATTACGCGAACGAAGGCGCCAGGTTCGGGAAAGCGCGCGGCGAGATCGGCAATCGTCTTGCCGGCAATGACGGACACGACCAAGGTATGCGCGCCGCCGAGGCGCTGCAACGATGGCGCGGCGGCTTCGAGCATCTGCGGCTTCACTGCCAGCACGAGCAAATCAGGCGCTTCAGGGGCGACTGAATTTAGCGCGAAGCCTCGCTCGCTTTGCAGAGCGGCGAGTTCAGGCGACGGGTATGGCTCGATCACGACCGCGCTTTCCGCGGGCCAGGCCTTGGTCGAGCCAGCCTCGCAGCATAGCCGCGCCCATTTTACCCGCTCCCGCCAAGGCGAGCGTTCGCGGCCATGCCGTCATTTTTAGCTCCTGCCGATGGCGTGCGATGCGCAGAACGAGGCCCCGCGGCGCAGAGTTAACGCACGATGAAAAAGCTCGGGCGATTTTGTGGCTAAAGTCACACGTTTCCTATATACGGCCGTGTTACTCGGCGCCATGGGAAGGCGGCTCCCGAGCTTTGGGCGCAAATGGCTGGGTCGCAGGGGCGGAAAATGGCGCGAAACGCACGCATGCTGACGGCGCTTGCGCTGATCGGCGGCTTCGCCGCAGGCGGAATCGCGCTGGCCCGCGGGCCGGACATGAATCTGCCGATCTTCGCGCCGAGTTCGGAGCCCAGCTTTTCCTTCGAGCCGCCGAAGCCGTCGCGCGCATCTCTGGAGGACTCGGACGCTCCCGTCGTGCGACCACATCACAAGCATTCCTCCGGCGGACACGGCGCAACTTTCGGGTACGGCAAGCCGGTTTGCGTGCGGCTTTGCGACGGCTTCTTTTTTCCGACGGCGTCAACCACCGGCGGGGATGCCGCCTGCGCGGCGCAATGCCCCGACGCGCCGACCGCCCTTTACACGATGCCGGGCGAGCACATCGAGGAGGCGGTCTCCTCAACCGGTAAGCCTTACACCCAACTCCCGGTCGCCAAGCGCTATCAGACGAGCTTCGAGAACACCTGCACTTGTCATCGCGACACCGTCGCCTCGCGCGCCAACCAGATCCTGCATGACACGACCCTTCGGAAGGGCGACGTCGTGATGACCGCCGATGGCTTCAAGGTTTACGAAGGCAACGGGTACGGCGCCGTTACTCAACGCGATTTCGTCGCCGTCTCGCGCGCCGGCAGCGTATCGAAAGAGGAGCGCGCGACGCTCGCGGCCATGGAGCGAGCCAGCGCTGGTTCGCCCGCGCCTTCCGCGCCTGCAGTCGCCGTCGCGCGTCCGCACGGCAATGTGACCGTCGACAATGGCGAACCGGCCCCCGCGCAATAGGCCTACTCGGATCCACTAAAGCGGATCGTGATATGGCCGCGGAACGATCCGCCGGGTGGCGGCGGCGCTTCTACCGCGCCCATTATCGCATGTACGCGCGCGTCCAGGGCTGCGTTGCCCGACGATTTCGTTATCGAGTGGGTGGAGATGCGCCCGCTGGACCCGACGGTGAAAGCGACGCCGACGCTGCCACTCGCCGACAGGCCGGAAGAGTCTTTATGGCGCGCGATCTCTGCATAGATAGTCGAGCCATAGGCGGCGAGATCCTCGCCTGAGGCTTTGGCGGCCACACCGCGCCCCTCGGTTGCGGACCCGTCGCGGGCTTTCCGGGCTTCGTCCCGCGCTTTTCGTGCATCCGCCGCGGCTTTTCGGGCTTCGTCCCGCGCCTTGCCGGCGTCCTCCGCCTGCCTTCGTGCTTCCTCCCGCTTTTCCGCTTGCTCGCGCCGTTCGGTTTGCTCTCGAGCCTCGTCTCGGACGACGGGGCGTTCGCTTGGCGTCGGCTTAGGGCTCGGCATCGGCTTGGCGATGGGTTTTGGAGGTGGAGGCGTCGGTTTCGGTGGAGGCGGCGCCGGGAGTTTTGGACGCGGCGGAATGGGTTTGGGAAGGACCGACAACGACGTCGGCTCAGGCGGGACGATCGCCGTTGGTGTCGGCATTGGAGAGGGCGTCTGCGTCGGCGGAGGGATTGGCTCGGGTGTCGATGTCTCTGTCGGTTGGGCCGTGGGCGACGGCGTCTCAGTCGGCGTGGATATCGTCAGGGGCGTAGAAGTCTCAGGAGGCGGCGAAAACGGTGGCGTCGGGGCAGGGGACGGCGTCTCGCTCGGCAACGGAGACGGTTCGGGCGTCGAAGGTTCGGTAGGCATAGGGGACGGCGTTTCGCTCGGCGTGGGGCTGGGGGAAGGCGTCTCGATTGGCGTGGGAGTTGGTTCAGGCGTGGGCGTCTCGGTCGGCGTGGTCGACGGCGTATTTGTTGGCGCAGGCGTAGAGGCTTCGGTCGGCACAGAAGAGGGAGTTGTTGTCTCCGTAAGCGGCGTCTCGCTCGCCGAAGGCGTCGCAGTCACTGTCGGCTGCGGAGTGGGTTCAGCCGAAGGAGCTGGCGCGGACAATTCACTGGTCGGCGCATCGACGGCGACTTCGACCTCCGGCAATTCAACCGGCGGCGAGGCAGGTCGCGCGACGATAAAGGCCGCCGCCGCGATGTGTAGCGAAAGCGCCGCTAAGATCGCCGCCGGCCGTAGCCAGGCCGGCCGAACGGGATCGGTCACGGCTCGGCGCTGAGCGGCTTTGGTCCGGGCGAGGTGACGATGGCGATATGCGCGACGCCAGCCAGCCTTAGCCGATCCATCACTTTAACGACGTCGCCGAACGGCGCGTCCTTATCGCCGCGAATGTGCACCGCCTGCGCTGTGTCGTCGCCCATCTTCGCGGTGACCGCGGAGGCAAGCGTCTCTAGCGTCACTTCGTCCGAACCGAAGGCGAGCTTGCCGTCCTTGCCGACGGAAACGACGAGAGGCGTCTTCGGATTGAGCGCCTTGGCCGAGCTTGCTTTCGGCAAATCAACCTTCACGCCCGGCGTCAGCAGAGGCGCCGTCACCATAAAAATGATGAGCAGCACCAACATAACGTCGACAAGCGGCGTCACGTTGATTTCGGCAAGCGGCCTGTAGAGATTGTCACCGCTGTCGTTGCGCAACGAGACGCTCAAGCTCGCCGCTCCGCAACCAGCATCACCGCCCATTCCTCAATAAGGCTAGTCAAGGCCCTACCGGCGCGCGAGAAGCCGGCGCCAATGCGATTGTAGCCGACGGTCGCGGGGATCGCCGCCGCGAGCCCGTAGGCGGTCGCCGCCAACGCCTCGGCGATGCCGGGAGCAACGACAGCGAGGCTTGTGTCTTTGGCCTCGGCGATCCCGGCAAAACTCGTCATGATTCCCCAGACCGTGCCGAACAGGCCAACGAACGGCGCAACCGAAGCGATGATGGCGAGGTTGGGCAGGCCGCCTTCGGCGCGCGCCAGGATGTCCCGGCCTGCGCGCGCCATGGCCTCGCTGATGCGCTGGCGGCGTTCGCTGACGGTTTCTCCGGAGACAGCGAGGTCAGCGGCGCCGCGTCCGGCGTCGGCGATCGCCTGCACTCCGACCGCGCTGGTTCCCGCCCGCGCGGCGAGGATCGCGCGGCGAAGGCGCACGATCGAGATGACGCCTTCGATAATGAGCACCCAGCACCAGAGCGAAGCCAAGCCGAGCGCACCCATCACGATCTTGCCGATCAGCCCGGCCTGCAGAAACAGGTTGATCGGCGAGATCGATAGGCTCTCCACGCGGACGCTCTCCCTCCGGCGCCTCCGCGCGGCGGCGCCGCTATAGCGCGGGAGACTAGGCGCGCAAATGCTTCGGCAGGGGATTTCTTCCCGACGCGCGGTGATTCAATTCCGGGCGCAGTTGCATGCGAATGCCGCCTCCTCGGACCAAGGGCGCTGAGCGCTCCAAGGCCAGCAGGCCGGCGCTCCCCTCGGCATAGTTAGTTCAACTGGAACTCGCCGTTAACAGCGCGAAACTCGGCGGGCTTGATGAGACCGCAATGGCTGACCACGACGGAGTGCAAGACCCCTTCCAGCTCGCGTTTCCAGAACTCCAGAAACTTCGTCAACTCTGGAAAGTGAGGATGCAGATCGTGATTTTGCCAGATGTAGCTCTGCAGGAACGAGGGGTGGTCGGGCAAGCGGTAGAAGATATTGGCGGTCGTCAGCCCAAAACCCTGCATCTGCCGGCGGAAGTCATTCGAGAGCATAGCGAACCTTTCCCTGTCGCTTCGCGTAAGCGCCATGCTGCCACGCTTGTTCCCGCGCACAAGTGCAAAGATGTCACATTCTGCTGCCTTTTCATGCTGTTAGCGCTCTAGGCCGCCGAGTGCTGTCACAGAAGCGTCGGCATCCACGCCCGAGGTCGTCACGCCGCGAAGTCGGCGTGGATGCCGATGCCCAGGCGCCGCAGCCTTGCTTCGGTTCCCCTCAAACGTGCTCCACCTGCACGACGCCCGCCACCGACTTCAGCGCTCCCGCCAGCGCACCCGTCACAGCATAGCGCCCCGGCAGCTTCACCTCGATCTCCCCGGCTTGCGGGCCGAGCATCACAACGAGCGAAATCTCCCCTTCACCGCGCGCGCCGAGCCGTTCGGCGATCGAGGGCAGCGGCGCCTCATCGCGAACAAACACACGCAGGCCCTTGTGGTGGCGCGCCGCGGCTTGCGCGAGCGGCTCCACATGCGCGATCTGCGCGCGGACGTCTTCCCCCTCGACGCGCGCGTTGAGCGTGACAATCACATCCGACCCCTTCTCCAGCAGATCGCGATACTGCGCGAGACCCTCCTGAAAAATGATCGCCTCGTATTGGCCGGAAGGATCGGAAAGCTGGATGATGCCCATCCGAGAGCCGCTTTTGGTTCGCCGCTCCATGCGATCAATCACGCTGGCGGCGAGCTTGCGAGTCGACTCGCCGTTTCGCACGCGGCGCGAGAACTCCGCCCACCGGATGGCGCCGATGCGCTTGATTGTCGCCTCATGCGCCTCAAGCGGATGGCCCGAGAGAAAGAAGCCGATCGCCTCGAACTCTCGCTGCAATCGATCGCCGAGACTCCAGGGCTGAGACTTCACTCTCAACGGCGCCTCGCCCGCCTCCGCAAACAAAGCGCTTTGACGCGATTGCCGCTCGTCCGCCTGGCGATTGGCCAGCGCAAGCATCGCCTCGACGCTGGCCGAGGCGACCGCGCGGTCGGGTTCGATCTCATCGAAGGCGCCGGCGTTGGCGAGACATTCCAGCGCTTTCTTGTTGACCTGCCTCGGATCGACGCGCCGGGCGAATTCGGACAACGACGTGAAGGACACGTTCTCGCGCGCCTCCACGACAGCTTGCGCTTGCGCCGAGCCCACGCCCTTGATCGCGCCGAGCGCATAAAAGATCGTCGCCTTTTCCGAGTCGTGGCTAACGGCAAAGTCGGCGCCGGATTGATTGACCGATGGCGGCGCAACGCGCAGTCCCAATCGCTGCGCATCGGCGCGAAACTCGGCGAGCTTGTCGGTATTGCCCATGTCGAGCGTCATCGAGGCGGCTAGGAACTCAGCGGGATGATTGGCCTTCAGATAAGCGGTCTGGTAGGTCAGCAGCGCATAAGGCGCCGAATGTGATTTGTTGAAGCCATATTCGGCGAATTTGGCGCAGGCGTCGAAAATGCTGTCGGCTAGCGGCTTGTTCAACCCGCCCTCGACGGCGCCGCTCACGAAGCGGTCGCGCTGAGCATCCATCTCCGCCTTGATCTTCTTGCCCATCGCGCGTCGCAAAATATCGGCCTGACCGAGACTGTAGCCGGCCAGGTCGCGGGCGATCTGTTGGACCTGCTCCTGATAAGTGATGACACCGAATGTCTCCTTGAGAATTGGCTCCAGTTTGGGGTGCAGATATTCGACAGTCTCTTTACCAAGCTTGCGCGCGCAATAGACGGGGATGTTCGCCATCGGCCCGGGCCGATAAAGCGCGACGAGCGCGATCAGGTCTTCGAACCTGTCGGCGCGCATATCCACCAGGGCTTTGCGCATGCCTGCGCTTTCCACCTGGAACACGCCAACCACTTCGCCGCGCCCGAGCATTTCATAAGTCTTGGCGTCGTCGAGCGGTATCTGCGAGAGCTCGATGCTGACGCCGCGGCGCGCCAGGAGCTTCAGACAGGTCGACAAAACGGTCAGGGTCTTCAGTCCCAGAAAGTCGAACTTCACCAGACCCGCCGGCTCGACCCATTTCATGTTGAACTGGGTCGCCGGCATGTCGGACTTGGGGTCCTTGTAGAGCGGCACCAGCTCAATCAACGGCCGATCGCCGATCACCACGCCGGCGGCGTGAGTGGAAGCGTTGGAATAGAGGCCCTCGAGCTTTTCGGCGATGGCGATCATCTGCGCCACCCTCGGATCGCTCGCCGCCGCCTCCTGCAGCTTCGGCTCGTCGCGCACGGCCTCTTTCAGCAGCACCGGCTTGGCAGGGTTTTGCGGCACGAGCTTGGCGAGCTTGTCGACTTGGCCGAGCGGCATCTCCAGCACCCGCCCGACATTGCGCATCACCCCGCGCGCCAGGAACGAGCCGAAGGTGATGATCTGCGCGACGCGGTCGGCGCCATAGCGCTCGCGTACATAGGCGATCACCTCGTCGCGCCGCTCCTGGCAGAAGTCGATGTCGAAGTCGGGCATCGACACGCGCTCGGGATTGAGGAAGCGCTCAAACAGCAATCCGAACCGCATCGGATCGAGATCGGTGATGGTCAGCGCGTAAGCGACCAACGATCCCGCGCCAGACCCGCGCCCCGGGCCGACAGGGATGCCCTGCGCTTTCGCCCATTTGATGAAGTCGGAGACGATCAGGAAATAGCCGGGGAATTTCATCCGCACGATGACGGAAAGCTCGAAATCGAGGCGCTGCCGATAGTCATCTTCGGTGTAGCCGCGAGCCGGCCCGCTGCGTGTAAGCAGGGTCGCGAGGCCGGCGGCTGCCTGCCGACGCAATTCCGCCTCCTCGTCGACCGCCTCGCCGCCGGGAAGCGAGAAGCGCGGCAGAATCGGCTTCTGCGTGCGTGGGCGAAAAGCGCATCTGAGCGCAATTTCGACGCTGTTGTCAGTGGCTTCCCGCAGGTCCGAAAAGAGCTTGACCATCTCCGCCCGGGTCTTCAGCCGATGCTGCGGCGTGAGGCGGCGACGGTCGGGCGTGGCGATCAGCGCGCCTTCGGCGATGCACAGCAACGCGTCCTGCGCGTCGAAATCGCTAGCCGCGGCGAAATAGGGTTCATTGGTTGCCGCGACCGGCAAACCGAGCGAGTACGCGAAATCGAGCAGCGCCCCCTCGGCCGGCCGCTCCTCGCCGTGGCGTTGCAACTCGACATAGAGCCGATCGCGGAAATCTTCTTTGAGCCGGACCACCCGGGCGCGGGCGAGATCCGAGGCGCCGGCGCGAACCAGCCGGTCGACCGCGCCATCGCTTCCCCCGGTCAGCGCGATAAGTCCTTCGCAATGTTGAAGCGCTTCGTAGCGAACATGCGCGTCGTCGCCGTCGGTGGGATCGAGCCAGACCTGGCTGACGAGGCGCATGAGGTTGAGGTAGCCACGCTCGTCCTGAGCGATCAGCACGATCGAGCCTCGCGAGGCGCGGCGCCCGGCCAGGCGCGAGAAGCCGCCGACCGGCGCATCATCGAAGTCTACGGTGAGCTGCGCGCCGATCAGCGGCTGGACGCCGGCCTTGGCGGCTTTCTCGGAAAACTCAAGCGCGCCGAACAGGTTGTTGGTGTCGGTGATGGCAATCGCCGGCGCCTCGTCGGCCTTGGCGTGCTTGACCAGGGTCTCAACGGATATGGCGCCCTCGCGCAGCGAGAAGGCGCTGTGCACATGGGTGTGGATGAAGCCAACGGATTTGAGAATCGAGGAGTCCATGCGACCGAGTTAAGCGCGCTGCGAGGGCGGCGTCGAGGCGAGGTCACGAATTGTCCCCGCCTCGTGCGCTGAGTCGAAATCGTGGCGCGCCGGAGACGCTTCCGAGGTTTGAAGTTCGTTCACCCCGCGCGGGTCGTCAAATCTTATAAGGATTGACAGTAATGGAAACGGCGGGCACTTGGCATAAATTCTGGTCAATACAAGTGATCCGGAACAACTGTCCAAGTCAGCCATTCTTAATTTGTCAGTTCCTATTGACAAATTGCTTTCGTCCGCGTCGATTGGGTGTGCTATACCCAACCGCGAGACCTACTATACGCGGTGATCCTGTGGAGGAAACATGTCAGTTGTCAACGAGTCCAACGGGACTATCGTCGTCTTCACCGGTGCGACCGAGACGGTGAACGGCGACGACGACATCATCGTTTGCGATGATAACGTCACGCTCACCGTAAATGGCTTCAACGACACGGTCCGACAGAACAACGGCATTGTCACCCTGGGCGGCACGGCCGCTGAGCCCGATGTGATTAATGGCTCGCATCTGGAAATCACACTGTTCGCCAACTCATACCTGGACTTTAATGGCAGCATCGCCAACATACATCTCGGCGCGAACAGCCAAGTCATCGCGACGGGAGACAATACCAATTTTTTCGGCTCTGACGATAGGATCGTCAGTAGTCAAGCCAATGTCGGGGGCGACGAGGTTACCGGCAACAACAATCGGCTTATCGTTGGAGTCTCTTCGCAGCTCACGATAAACGGGAATGGCAATTTCGTTCATGCGCGCGACCATGCGTCAATGGCCCTCTCGGGATCCGACGAACGCTTGGTGGGCTCCGACTTCGCTGTGATAGCCTCCGCCGGTTCGGATTTATTTCTGGGCCGAAACGGTCAGACCGGCGCCGCGGATACGCTGACGGCATCAAACATCACGGCCCGCACCGCCGCCGACTCCAACATCATTCTGTCCGGCGATGACGATACGGTTGCAGTTCGCGAGAATACGAATTTGTATTTTGTGGGCGACGGCTTATCGGCCCATGTCGGCCAAGGCTCCACCCTCACCATCAATGGCCCAAGTTCGACGAGCGCGCTCGATATGCTGACCGGCGCCCATTTCAGTGTGACGGTGGCGACCGCTTCGAATGTCGAGCTGTCCACATTGGGGGTCAGCGCGACGCTGGTCGACAATGTGGCGCTCGCGGTGGCGAGGTCCGACAATTCAATTCACGCCGCCGGCTCGGACACGATCTCGATTCTCTCAGGCGCCGCCTCCAATCAGGTCCTGCTCGGACAGAACGACGTAATTACCGACGGCGGTTGGAACTCAACGTTCCAAGCCGCAGGGAACGTCGGCGCAACGACCATCAAGAATTTCGGCGCGGATCCAACCGGCATAGTCGACCTCCTGAACGGGGTCGGCCAATATGCAACGGCCCAGGACGCATACAATGCGCTTACGAGCGACGGCGTCGGCGGCCTCACGCTGGCGCTGGGCGCAAATGGCTCTATCGACTTCGCGGGAACCACGAACCTTACCGCGGCCAATTTCAAAATCGGCTGAGCCTCCGCTGGGCGGGATATGGCAAGACCGCCTAGCCCCGCCGCCCCTGGGACCGCCGGCTTCCAACCCGCCTCCCTGCGGGAACAATCACAGCTTATTGGTCGCTCCCAACCCAAACAGCTCGCCAACCGACTTCCCCGCCTCCAGCCCGGCGATCCAATCCACTTCCTTCTTCATCTTCGCCTCGGCCGCCGCGAGCCGCGTGCTTACATTCTCCGGCGACAGCGCTACGAGGCCATCATCGTCACCGATAATAAGATCTCCCGGCGTGACGATCATCCCGCCGAAGACAACAGGCAAGTTGACCGCGCCCCGCTCAAAAGAAGCTGGTCCGCGGGGCGTTATGTGGCGCGTGAATACAGAGAAATCAGGCAAGCCGGCGATCGCCCCCACGTCGCGCACTGCGCCATCGCAGATGACGCCCGCCGCACCGATCCGCTGCAGATGGCCGCAGAGGATCTCGCCGATCATCGCGAACTCCGGCATGCCCGCCGCGGAGATCACCAACACATCGCCCTTGCCGACATGATCGAGCGCGTGCAGCACCGCCCCGAAATCCGGCGGCTCGCAGAGCGCCGTAACGGCGCGACCAAACAGCGCCGTCTGTTGTCCCGGCGGGCGCAGCGGGCGGATCGCCGGGTCGATCTGGCCGATATCTCGCGCTAGATCGACAACGATCGCGACCGGAACCCTTCGCCAAGGCTCGATGTCGACGATCGAGGGCGCACGCGTGTGGATGGTGACGGTCAAAGATGTCCTCCCCTTTTTTGTAGCCGGGGTCGTTGACCCCGGCGGCTCGAGGTCTACCACCTCGGCTACAGCGCGCTTAAGCGATCGCTTCGTTCTCGGCCTTCGCGTAGGCGCGTTCCCAATCGGTCATCCAACGCTCGAACGCCGCGAAAGTCGAGAGCGCGGCGCGCTCGGCGAGATCGGCTTCCTCGGGAATATCATCGAGCCGGTCCAGCGCCTTCACCAGGTTACGCCAGAGCCGTCCGTGATCACCGCGGTGGCCGCGAAAGAACCGTCGCGCATCTGCGGCGGAACGCTCCAGCGCCTTGGCGATAAAAGCGCCCCCAAGCGTCGAGCCCTCCACCACATAAAGCGCGCCGAGACGATCGGCTTCGCCGTTTAGCAAGGGAATATCGTCGCAGCGCGGCAGCGTATCGATCGTCTCGCGCGCGGCGCCGAGCGCCACGAGATCCTCGACGATGAGTTCTGCGCGGGCGCGGGCCGGCAAGCTCGATCGCCTTCGTGAAGGCCACCGGCGCGGTCTCCATGCGGTCTTCAAACGCGGCGTGGAAGCCATAGAGGCGCGCCAGCAGATTGCGATAGGCTTCCGCGCCAATCGTCCCCGCCGCTGCCGCGGCGAAGCCGGGATGGGCGTGCATGCGCTCATGCACTTCGTTGGTGGCTGTCTTCAATCTCGCGCGCAAGGTTACATCCCGACCCGGCTGACGAAACTATCGAGCACCATCTTCCGCCCGGCCCTGTCGAAGTCGACCGTCAGTTTGGCGCCATCTGTTGCCTGAATGCGGCCTGGCCCAAACTTCTGATGAAACACGCGATCGCCGGGCCGATAGACTGAAGACTCGGCTTCTAGAACCATCGCCCTGCCCTCGATGACGCGCGGCGGCCGCCGGGCGTTGATAATCCGGCGAGCGCGCCCGCTCCTGCGCGCGCTTCCAACCCGGCGTCTCGTAGCGGCCGCCGGAAAACACCATTTCGTCGAAGCGCGAGCCGTAGCCCCAGGTGGGCGGGTCAGCGGGCTCGACGACTTCGACATGATCTTCCGGCAATTCGTCGATGAAGCGCGACGGCGGCGCCGATTGCCAGAGGCCCCGCATTTGTCGGTTGGACGCGAAATAAATCGCCACCCGTCGCCGCGCCCGCGTGATCCCGACGTAGGCGAGCCGGCGCTCTTCCTCTAAGCCCGCCAAGCCATTCTCATCGACCGAGCGCTGGCTCGGAAAAAGCCCCTCCTCCCACCCCGGCAGGAACACGATATCGAACTCCAGGCCCTTGGCGGCGTGCAGCGTCATCAGTGTAATGCGCGGACCGGAATCGTCTCGCTCGGCGTCGGTGACCAGGGCGATGTGTTCGAGGAAAGATTCGAGCGACGGAAACTCACCCATCGAGCGCACCAGCTCCTTGAGGTTCTCCAGCCGTCCCTTCGCCTCTTCCGTGTTCTCTGCCTTCCACATGTCGATGAGGCCGCTCTCCTCAACGACCAGCCGCGCCAGCTCCTCCGGCGAAACGGCGCCGGCGCGCCCACGCCAACGCGCGAAATCCGCCAATAGAATGCGCAGAATCTGACGCGGCTTTGGCTTCAACTCGTCGGTCTCAATCATCGCGGCCGCGGCTGCGGTCAGCGAAATCGAGGCTGCGCGACCCGCGCCGTGAAGCAGCGCCAGCGTCGCGTCGCCGATGCCTCGCCGGGGCGTATTGTAGATGCGCTCGAAAGCCAGATCGTCGTCGGGCTGCGAGATGATCCTGAGATAAGCCAGCGCATCGCGGATTTCGGCGCGCTCGTAGAAGCGCGGGCCGCCGACGACGCGATAGGGCACGCCGATCTCGATGAAGCGCTCTTCGAACTCGCGCATCTGGAAGGAAGCGCGCACCAGGATCGCCATATCCGCGAGCGAGGCGCCGTTGCGTTGTTCGGATTCAATTTCGTCGCCGATCTCGCGCGCTTCCTCACGGCTGTCGTGCACGCCGCGCACGCTCGGTTTCGCGCCTTCCTCAGCGCCAGTGAACAACGTCTTTCCGAGGCGCTTGCGGTTGTGCGCGATGAGGCCAGAGGCGACGGCTAGGATATGGCCGGTTGAGCGGTAGTTCTGTTCCAGCTTGATCACGACCGCGTCTGGGAAGTCGCGCTCGAAGCCGAGAATGTTCTCTACCTCCGCGCCGCGCCAACCGTAGATTGACTGGTCATCGTCACCGACGCAGCAGAGATTGCGCCGCTTCTGCGCGAGCAGTCTGAGCCAGAGATATTGAACGACGTTGGTGTCCTGATATTCGTCAACGAGGATGTAGCGAAATCGCTCCTGATATTTTTCAAGAACGTCGGCGTTCTCACGGAACAGCCGCAACGATTCAAGCAGGAGGTCGCCGAAGTCGACGGCGTTCAGCGTCTTCAGGCGCTCCTGATACGCCTTGTAAAGCTTTGCGCCGGCGCCGTTGGCGAACGCGCCCGCCTCGCGAGGACCGACGTCGGCAGCGCTCACGCCACGGTTCTTCCAATCATCGATCGCATTGGCGAGCGCCCGCGCCGGCCAGCGCTTCTCATCGATGTTCTCGGCTTTCAGGATTTGCTTGAGGAGACGCAGTTGATCGTCGGTGTCGAGGATGGTGAAGTTCGGCCTCAGTCCGACGAGCTCGGCGTGACGGCGCAACAGTTTGGCGCCGATCGAATGGAACGTGCCCATCCACGGCAGGCCGTCGTGCAAACCAGTGAGCACCTCAATGCGCTCGCGCATCTCGCGCGCGGCTTTGTTGGTGAACGTAACGGCAAGCAGCTCTTGCCCCCGGGCGCGGCCCATCGCGAGCAGATGCGCGATTCGCGTCGTCAGTACGCGGGTCTTGCCGACCCCGGCGCCCGCAAGTACGAGCACCGGGCCGTCAAGCGTCTCGACGGCGCGGCGTTGCTCGGGATTGAGAGACACCAGATAGGGCGCGCCGACAGGCGCGCGCGCGCGTTCTGAGAGGGAGCGCTTCGGACTTTCCGCGGACATGCCCCTACATGCGCTGATCCGCCGTCGGGTGCAACCTTCACGGGCGTAATCCCCGGATTTTGCTCAGTTCCAGTGATTGATCTGAATGATCGCGGGGGTAAGAATCGCGCAGAACAATCCCGGCAGAAAGAAGACGATCATGGGCACTGTCAACGACGGCGGCAAGGCTGCGGCCTTCTTTTCCGCGGCGTTCAACCGCATTTCGCGGCTTTCCTGTGCAAGCACGCGCAACGCCGCGCCGAGCGGGGTGCCGTATTTCTCCGACTGGATCAGCACGGTCGTCAATTGCTTGATCGAATCGAGGCCGGTGCGCCCCGTCAAGATTGTCGAACGCCATGCGCCGGTTCTCCAGGAACGACATTTCCGCGGCGAGCAGCGACATTTCCTCGGCGAGCTCCAGGCTCTCGTTGCCGATTTCTTGTCTGACCTTGCGAACCGCATGCTCGATCGACATGCCGGATTCCGCGCAAATGATCAGCAAGTCCACCATATTCGGGTAGGCGCGGTTCATCACTTTCTGACGCTTTTTTATCTTGTTGCCTAGAAATAGTTCCGGCGCCTTGATGCCGAGATAGGCGGCGGCGACGCGAGGCAAGGATCTTCAGCATGAAGCGACCATTGCAGGTTGGCGATGAAGAACAGATAGACCAAGGCAAACAGGAAGAAGCCGATCGGCGCCGCCAAGCGGTAGAACAGGAACGCGTTCTCGGCGCCCTGGCCGCGGTAGCCGGCCATGGCGAGCTTCATTTTCGCGGTGTCGGTGTTGAGCCAGGAATCGAGGTTCAGCGCATCGACGATCTGCTTGGAGAGGCCGCCCGACTTGTAGCGCAAGGTGAGTTTGGGTTGATTGGCCGTGGCCATCCGCTCGCGTTCGCGCATGCGGATGCGCTCGCGCTCGGTGCTGACCGCCTTGATGCGGCGGGACATGTCGTCCTTCTGCAGCATCGGCAGGAACGCGAGCAACACCGTGGTCGCGCAGCCGAGCGAGACGAGCAGCGTCACCAGGAAGCTTGGATCGCCAACCTTGGCGAGAATCTGGTCCATCATGGCGGAACGATCCTCAGAAGTCGAAGTTGATCATCTTCTTCATCATCGCCCCGCCGATCGCCATCCAGCAAAGACCGATGATGGTGACGATGCGGCCGTGGCTCGTGGAGAAGAGCAGGACCATGTATTTGGGCGAGGTCATATAGAGCGCGCCCGAAACCAGAAACGGCACTGCGCCAATGATCGCCGCCGAGGCGAGCGCCTCCATCGACATGGCGCCGATCTTGGCCCGCATCTGCTTGCGATCGCGAACCGTCTTCGAGAGGTTGGCGATCGCCTCCGAGAGATTGCCGCCGGCCTTGGACTGGATTTCGATGACGATGGCGAAGAAGTTGGTCTCGGTCGCCGGCACGCGCAGCGCCATTTTCGCCAGCGCCTCGGGAACAGAGATGCCGAGCGCCTGCTGTTCGACGACGCGGCGGAATTCCGAGCGCACCGGCTCGTTGGCTTCGTTGGCGATGATGCGCAGCGTGTCGTTGACCGGCAGGCCGGCGCGAACGCCGCGAACGATGATGTCGAGCGCCGCCGGTAGCGCGTCGATGAATTTTTTGATGCGACGCGTGCGCATGCGCGACAGCACGAGGTTCGGCATGCCGACGATAATGGTGATTGCGACCAGGCCGCCGACGATCGGGTTCTCGGATTTGAAATAAGCAAGCCCGCCCGCGACCAGGCCGACGCCCGCAAACATCATCAGGAATTGGCCCTTGCGCATCGAAAGGCCGGCCTGCTCGATGCGGGTTTGCAGATCGGCCGTTCGTCGCTTCGTCTTTCTTCTCGAGCTCGGCAAGGCTGTCGGCAATCTGCTTCTTCTTCGCCGTTCGATTGGCCTCTGCGTTGGCGGCTTTTCGGGTCGGCTTGGTGAGCGCCTGCCGGCGCTTCTCGGCGGCGCCGTCGCCGCCCAGGAAGGCAAGCGCCAAGCCGCCAATCGCAAACCCGGCGAGAATAGCGAAGAGAAGTGCGGTGTTCATGGTTGCCAACTCGACATCAGAACGTCTCGACGTCCTTGATCTCCGCCGAATCGAGCGCCGCCGCGAGGCGCTTCTCCTCGCCGTAATAGCGCGCGCGATCCCAGAAGCGCGGGACGTCCAATTCCGGTCGATCGATGGCGGCCCTTCAGCTTGCCCTGCGCGTCCTCGCCGACGAGCTCGTAAACAAACAAATCCTGGGTGATGATCGTGTCGCCTTCCATGCCCATCACCTCGGTGATGTGCGTGATGCGGCGCGAGCCGTCGCGCAAGCGCGCCGCCTGAACGATGACGTCGACCGAGGCGACAACCATCTCGCGGATGGTCTTGCGTCGGCAGCGAGAAGCCGCCCATGGTGATCATCGATTCAAGACGGCTCAGAGCCTCGCGGGGCGAGTTGGCGTGCAGCGTGCCCATCGAGCCGTCGTGGCCCGTGTTCATCGCCTGCAACAGGTCGAACGCCTCGGGTCCGCGCACCTCGCCGACGATGATGCGTTCAGGACGCATGCGCAGGCAGTTCTTGACGAGATCGCGCATGGTGATCTGGCCGACGCCTTCGAGGTTGGGCGGCCGGGTTTCGAGGCGGACGACGTGCGGCTGCTGCAGTTGCAGTTCGGCCGCGTCCTCGCAGGTGATGACGCGCTCGCCGACGTCGATGTAGTTGGTCAGGCAGTTCAGCAGCGTCGTCTTGCCCGAGCCGGTGCCGCCGGAGATGACGATGTTGCAGCGGACGCGGCCGATGATCTTCAGGATCTCCGCGCCCGGCGGGCGAAATCGCGCCGAACCGCACGCAGCTGATCGAGCGTCAGCTTGTCCTTCTTGAATTTACGAATGGTGAGCGCGGCGCCGTCGATGGCGAGCGGCGGCGCGATGACGTTGACGCGGGAGCCGTCGAGCAGACGCGCGTCGCAGATCGGCGAGGCTTCGTCGACGCGCCGGCCGACCTGGCTGACGATGCGCTGGCAGATGTTCATCAGCTGCGCGTTGTCGCGGAAGCGGATGTTGGTGAGCTGGATCTTGCCGCCGACTTCGATGAAGGTGCGGGTCGGGCCGTTGACCATGATGTCGGCGATGTCGTCGCGCGCCAGCAGCGGCTCCAGCGGGCCGAAACCGAGCACGTCGTTGCAGATGTCGTCGAGCAGGTCTTCCTGCTCGGCGATCGACAGCACCAGGTTCTTGATCGTGACGATTTCGTGGACGATGTCGCGGATTTCCTCGCGCGCGCGTTTCCTGATCGAGCTTGGAGAGCGCGGAGAGATCGATCGCCTCGATCAGCGCGCTGAAGATCATCGATTTGGTCTGGAAGTAGCTCTCGGGACGCTGCTCGGCGACGCGCGCGACATTCGACGAGCTGCGACGATACCGCCGGCGGAGCGACGAACGCGGCGCCTCGATGCTGGCCGGCGCGGCGGTGGGCGCCGGCGCTGAGCTGACGCTGACCCCGGGGTTGGCGCGCTTACCAAACATGATCGAATATCCCCATCGCGAACATTTCGGCGATTACGCGACGGTCGAGACCGTCACGCCTTCTTCGACAACTTGGAGAAGAACGGATCGAACAGATCCGCGCTTCATTTTCTTCACCTCGCCGCGACCCGCGATGAGGTTCGCCAGATTTCCGAACGTCTCCGCGTTCTTGCCCTTCGGCTCGACCTCCGCGATCATCTGGCCGTTGTTGGCCGCCGAGCCGAACAGCTTGGCGTCGTGCGGGATCACGCAGGTCGGCTCGATCTCGATCGTCTTGGTGAAATCCGCGACCGGGATTTCGGGACGCTTGGGCACGCCGACGTTGTTCAGGATCAGCCGCGGCGGATGATCGTGCGGCCGCGCGGTCTTGATGTTGTCGATGATGTTCTTGGCGTTGCGCAGGTTGGCGAGGTCCGGCTGCGCCACGACGATGACCTCGTCGGCGCGCGACCAGCATGCGGCGCGTCCAGGCGTCCAGACGTGCGGCATGTCGAGGACGATCCAGGGCGTCGAGGCGCGCACCGTGTCGACCAGCGAATCGAACGCGGTCTCGCGAGAAGTCGTAGAGCCGGTCGAGCATCGCCGGGGCGGCGAGCAGGCTGCAGGTTATCGCCGCACTTCGACAGCAGGCGGTCGACCAGGGTGGCGTCGACGCGATCGGGCGCGAACACCGCTTCGGCGATGCCCTGCGGCGGGTCCTGGTTGAAGTCGAGGCCGGCGGTGCCGAAGCCGAGGTCGAGGTCGGCGATGACGGTCGGCCTGTCGAGCGCCGGTCGCGAGATGCCAGGCGATATTGTGCGCGATCGTCGAGGCGCCGACGCCGCCCTTGGCGCCGACGACGGCGATCACGCGGCCGACCGGCTTGGCGCCCGGCGCGCGGAACAGATGCGAGATCGCCTGCACGAATTCGACGACGCCGAACGGCCAGACCAGATATTCGCTGACGCCGCGCGCGCATCAGCTCGCGGTAGAGCACGATGTCGTTGACCTTGCCGATGACGATGACCTTGGTGCCGGCGTCGCAGAATTGCGACGAGCTCGTCGAGCTGCTCGACCAGCGCGTCGCGGTCGCGCGGTCGCCTCGATGACGATCACGTTCGGCGTCGGCGCGTTGCGATAGGCTTCGACGGCCGCAGCGGCGCCGCCCATGTTCTGCTTGACATGGGCCTTGCTCATGCGCCGGTCGCCGATAGCCGCCTGGACGACCGCCGCGACCTCAGGCGATTCGCAGAACGCCTGGATCGAAATTCGCGGAACCGGATCGATCTGGGCGATCGGCGTCGTCGCCTGCGCGTTGACGGAGAGGGTTCTTCCATAAGCTGCGCGCGCATAAATCAACCTCCGCCCACGTGGCCGATCGGCGTCGACTGCGGTCTTCCAGTCGGTGCCCGGATCGTGTGCCCTGGCGAACGTTCTCGATCGCGCGCAGACGCATCTCCTCGTCCGGCGGCGTCGAGCGCGCGGGCTTGCACGAGATCGCGCGGATCGTCGATCTGGGCCGCGAGCGCCGATTGCGTCGCGCAGCCGAAGTTCTGGTAGCCCTCGTTCTTCCATCCCTCGATTGAGCCGCCGGACGCGAGATCCGTCGGCCACTGACCGCAGCGATCGGCGACGCGCGCTTTCAGACCCTGAAAGACGAGGCGGATCGGACTGGCGAGCATCGGATTGTCGACGGGATAGGAGCTGACGGCCACATACCCGCAATCCGTTCGCGTAGAGCTGTCGCGCGGATCTGCACCGCGGCGCGGCGCCGTTGCCGATCGCTCGCGCGGCGTCAGGATCATGACCTCACCTGTCCCGAGTCGCGGTATGCTCGGCGAAGCCTTTGATCTTGTCGAGCGGAGAGTGCGTCCAGTCGGCCGCCGACAGGAAAAATGTCGAGCGTCGTCGCCGACTTGCCGAGGATGATCGGATGACGCTCGTGATAGTCGATCGCGACAACCGCGTCTGTCGGACGCGTATTGCATGCCGGAGAAACAGCCGGAAAGCGTCAGCGTGGCGCAGCCCAGGCACGCGCCGAGGGTGAGTACCCGGCGCAACCGTTCGAGTCTTGATGGGTTTGCTCATGACGTCAACTCGCAGATGAGAATCAGAACCTAGTTTCAAGTTCGTTTCAGTCGGTGATGAAGCCGACCTTGCCGGAGTAATTTGGCATCGGGCGCAGGCCGCCCGAGGTCGAGTAGATGCGGTTGACGCGGCCGAGCAGCCAACCCTGGGGATCGCTGGCGTCGACGAAGTTCTGATCGGGACGCGCGACGTCCTTCGGATCGACCGCGTGGACGATGTAGGGCGTGACCACGATCAGGAGTTCGGTTTCCTGGCGCTGGTAGTCGCGCGAGCGGAACAGCGCGCCGAGAACGGGCAGGTTCATCAGGCCGGGAAGTCCGGTGATCGCCTGTGCGGATTGCGTCGAGATCAGGCCAGCCGAGACGATCGAACCGCCCGACGGCAGCTCGACTGTCGTTTCGTTCTTGCGCGTGCGGAAGCCGGGAATCGCGGTCTGCTCGATGATGATCTGCCTTCGAGTAGTCGATGTCGGTCACTTCGGTCGCGACGCGCAGCTGGATGCGGCCCTGCGACAGCACGACCGGCGTGAAGTTCAGCGTCACGCCGTAGGGCTGCTGAATGATGCTGAGCGTGCAGACGCCGCCGGAGCAGGTTTCGCCGGCGGGGATCGGGATCGTGCCGCCGGCCAGAAACTTCGCGCGTTCGCCGGAGACGGCGGTCACGGTCGGTTCGGCGAGCGTGCGCGCGACGCCCTGCCTGCTCGAAGGCTTGAGCGTCGCCGTCAGAGCTTCTCGCCCGCCAGTGTCCAACCGATGACGCCGCGTTGCCGAGCGCGCCGTTGACGCGAGCGGATTGGTGATGTTGAGCGAGGGTTCGCCGCTGCCGAAGCCGCCGGTCGCGTTGGAGCCAACGCCGGCATAGTTGACGCCGAGCTGCTTGAGGATCTCGCGGCGGATTTCCGAGATCGTGACCCGCAGGCTGACCTGATCGAGGCCGCGGATCATCAGCGAATTGACGACTTTGCCCTTCGCTGGGCGGTGCCGCCGCGCCGCCGGCGCTCGGCCCCGCCGCCGCCGGTCGACGAGCCGATAGGAAGCCATCGGCGATGTCGAGCGCTTTCTGAGCATCGCCCGCGGAAGCGACCGAGCCGGTCAGGATGATCGAACCGCCAACGGTGCGAACGTGAATGTCGTTGTCGGGAATCGCCGCCTCGAGCAGGTCGCGATAGCTCGCCGACGTCGCGCCCGACGGAGATTTCGAGAACGCGATCTTGCGGCCATCGCCGGCGAGCGCGAAAATCGTGGTCTGGCCGGCTTCGAGCGTCGAGATATAGAGACGGCGCGCCGAGCGGACGATCGCGTTGGCGATCTTGGGATCGCCAACGAATATTTCCTGCGCGTCCTCCGGCAGATCGACAATCATCGAGCGGCCGACTCCAAGTTGCAGGCTCTTTACCGCGCCGCGCTCGACCGAGATCGAGGAGGGCGGTATCGGATCGCCGGCGTGGACCGGGAGCGAGCCGACCAACGCGCCCGCGAACACCAGCGCCGCGAAGCCTTTCCGCCAGGAGCCCAAGCTTTTGCTGGTCGAGCGCGTGTTCTTGAAGATCGATGTCATGGCCTGTCCTCTCACCGCGTCGCCTGTTGCGCCGCGCCGTAACGCACGATCGTCAGGGCGGTAGACTTCTCTTCGCCGACTCCGGCGAGGGTTTCGGTGCCGCCGCCGCTGTCGACGAGGCTGCGGAGGACCAGATGCAGGGCTGAACCGTTGGCGTGCTGGGCGAGCACGATGAGCTGGGCCTGCTTCGGGTCGAGTTCGAGAGTTGCGTTGCCGCCGACCACGACCTTCTTGCCGTTTTCCTCCTGCACGTTCTGGCCGATCGCCAGCACGCGGACGTTGCTGAGCAGCGCCTGGCTGGCGATCACCTCCATGCCGCGCGCCTTGGTCGCATCGTCGTCGCGATAGACGCGGACGACGTCGACCCGGTCGTTCGGCAGGATGAAGCCGCCGGCCGACGAATCGCCGCAGTTGTCGATCTTGATCGCCACCGCGCGCATGCCGGTCGGCAGAATCGCCGCCATGTAGCTGCCGATGCCGGCCTTTACGAGTTTGTCTCTGCGAATCGGCTCGCCGCGCAGAAACGCATCGCGCGTCATCGTTTCCTTGAATTCCGTGCCAAGATCGCCGACCGCGCTCTTGACGATCATCAGGTCGGAAATCGCGTCCTTCGGCCACTCCTGCCACGAGACCAGCGTCTCATTGAATACGCTGCCCATCGGAATATCTTGCGCCGCGACGAGCACCTGGTCGGTGGACAGCTTCGGCGGCGCCGACGACGACGGTGGGCTTGTGCTGCGAGCCCAGATAATTGTTGAAGACGAAATAGGCGCCGCCGAACGCGATCGCAGAGACGCCCAATACGATGATCTGTAACCTGTTCATGGACTTCGGGCCCTGATGGCGCACGCTTGCGTCGCCTCGGCCCTATGGTGATGTGCAATCGTCAAATTACGGTTAATCAGCCGTATCCAAACGATTGCAGTTTCCTGAACAATCAAGGTTAACGAAAAATAAACGCGGGGAGGCGATGTTAGCGCCTCTAGATGTCGAGGCTAAGAGCGATTGATCAACCCGATCAGCGTCATAGCCGGCCTTGTCCACGCCACCCACGTCGTGAAGGGCAGCGTCGATGTCAGACTCGAACCATTTCGTTTGCAGCCGCCTGCGCTAGGTTCTGAAACCTGTGATGCGCACTTCGACGTGGATGCCGCAGCCGAAGCAGATCTCCGGCGCCTGTAGCCGCCGCGGACGCCAGTCCGCGGGGGTCAAGAGATCGAGGCTTGCCAAGCAGATCGCGGAGAGACCGCGATCTGGAGATCGCAACTACCGCGTGCCCGGCGCTCAGCGCGCGCCGATCATGGCCCAGAATTGCGTCTCGGGGTAGACGACCATGCCGCCCAGCGCCAGCGCAATGCCGTAGGGGATGCCAGACTTCGCGTTATGTAAGCGAGCAATCCAGCTTTGCGACGCAAGGAACGCCGGAAGCGCCACCCGCCGTGAAAAGAGAATCATGACGGTCAGCGCGCCGCCCGCCAAAGCCGACACCAGCCCGTAATCGGCGAGCGGCGTCCAGCCGAGCCACAGGGCGGTCGCCGCGGCGAGCTTGGCGTCGCCGCCGCCGATCCAGCCAAGGGTGAACAGCGTGAAGGTGAACACCAGAATCACCGCGCCACAAGCTGCGTGCAGGCCGATTTCACTGAAAGGTACGCCTACAAGCAGGGCGACCACGAAATAGCCGATCGCCAGCGCCGCCGAGAGGCGATTGGGAATCGTCATGGTAAGAAGATCCATCGCCGCGGCGGCGGCCATCACGGCCGGGAAGAATAGAAACATCAACTGATGCGGAAACGCCGACAGCATGAAGTCACCAAACGGGGCTCAGGGAGGGACGTCGTTAATTCTACGGCGAAATCGTTGCAGTCGCGTTAGCGAGCCTGAGAAACGCAAAACGCCGGCGGAAGCGATCCGCCGGCGTTTTGACCTTCGCTCGGTCTTGTGCGCGGCTTACTTGAGGGCGGACGAGATTTCCGAGAACTCGGCGGAAAGACGGGTGCCGAGGGCAGTCAGGATCGTGACCAGCGCAATCGCGATCAAGGAGGCGATCAGCGCGTATTCAATGGCGGTCGCGCCGGACTCATCGGACGCGAAAAGCTTCACGAACTTCATAACATTTGCTCCAGTACGGCGACGGGATTGCCGCGCCCGTTTCCCTTATGGCGCCAAGCTTTTGATGAATTGCTAATCCGATCTCTCGTATTGGGGGGCCGTGCGGATAGGTTCCGATAACGCAGCGGCGCGCCGCCTTGTGCAAGGTTAATGTCTCTTTTAAACAGAGCCTGGAGCGCCATTGCGTTGCTGGATTTTGGGTGGGCATGCCGTCGATCGAAGTGACGCTTGCGACGTGGGTCGCCATGTACGCAAGCGGTCTGGCCGGGCTGGGGTTGGCGCGTGTTCTCCCCGAGGCGCACACCTCCGATCGATCTCGGGACATCCTCGGCGGGGTGACCGGCCTGATGGTTCTTCTGCTCGCGCTGGTGCTCGGCCTGCTGATCTGGACGGCCTATGGCGTTACGCAGACACAGAAGGGCGAGATCCAGCTGCTCGCCGCGCGTGCGCTCGAGTTCGATCTGGAGATGAAGCAATACGGACCCGAGGCCGCCAAGGCGCGGGACATGCTGCGCACCGAGTTCGTCTGGGCGCACGAACAATTCTGGGGCGAAGGGCAGGCCAAGGCGGACGCTTACAACGTAAGCTACAGCAATATGGCCTCGATGGACGGGTTCCTGAACGCGCTGAAGCCGGCGACCGACGACCAGCGGCGGCTGCTCACGGCCGCCGCCGGCCATTACGCCGCGATCGGCGAGACGCGGCTTCTGATGTCACTGCAACTCACCGACCCGGTCTCCTGGCCGCTAATCTTCACGGTCATAGGTTGGTCGTGTCTGCTCTTTCTCGGCTATGGCATTCTGTCGCGCGCGAACGCAACGACGCTCGTCGCTTTGGGACTGGGCTGCGCGGCGGTGGCCAGCGCGCTGTTCTTGATTCTTGAACTGAGCCAGCCTTACACGAGTTCGTTCAAGTTATCGCCGAACCTGCTCGAGGACGTGATCGTGGAGCTCGGGCAATGATCAACCGCTGGCCGCTTCTCGCCGCGCCGCTGTTCGCGGCCCTCGCCGCCGGCGGCGGTTCGGCTGGGGAAACAGGGTTCGCCTCCAGCGCTGAAGCCATGAAATGGCTGGCGCGCGAGCTGCCGCGCGTAACCCAGGCGAACCCGAAATATCTCACCAAGAGCGACGGGACGGTCTCGCAGTGGCTTACGAAAGTGGTGCGCTTCTCGCGCGAAGCCGACGGTCGCGTCCGCGTCGCTATGCAGGAAAGTTACACGCAGACTAAAGGAGGCGTTTCGACGCCGGGCCAGCATGAAGCCAAGTTCTCGCTCGGCGATGTCGAGATCACTGATTTCTCCGAGCCCGGCGATGTGACGCCGGCGGGCGAGCCTTCGCGTGGCATTTTGTTCACATGCAACAAGCCGCGCTGCGTCGCCGCGGTGTGGAGCGGGAAGGCCGCGCCAAGCGACAAGACCGATATTTCGATTCAGGACGATGCGTTACGCGCAAAGGTGCTGGCGGCGTTTCGTTATCTGCAAACACATAAGAGCTAGGGCCGTGGTCGGTCAGAAACAAGGGGTTTTGCCGCTGCGATGAAAACAACGAATTGTCGTCCCTGCGAAAGCGATGTGCGTTGAAAATGGGGGCATTTGATCGACTCTATCCGCGTCATGGCCGGGCTTGTTGTCCCGGTCGTGACGGAACCGGCACGCCACAGGGACTAACCGCAGCCCCTAAGGAGCGTTAGAACTTGACGGGCCGAAAACTCCTTCCCGGAAGGCCGCTGCTTCCCTCCGAAGTCCGCGACTATCAGCTCGAGCGTGGGTCGGCGGCGGAGCAGTTTTCGCCGCGCTTCATCGAGCGATTGACGGTGCTCAATGAGCTAGTCAAGCAAAGCGGCGAGGTTCTCGAAGGCGGATTGTTCTACTGGGACCGCGAGGCGGATTTCGTCGACAGGCCGCCGGACGCATCGCTCGCGCCGGCGCGACGCAATCTCTGGCGCGCCTCGCGGTTCAAGCGCGCCATGCTCGAGATTGGCGTCAACGCGGGTCATGGCGCCTTGTTGTTTCTTTCCGCCAATCCCGATCTCGTCTGGCATGGCGTCGATATCTGCACACACAGCTATGTCGAGCCGTGCGTAACCTATCTGGCCAATCAGTTTCCGGGCCGCGTGCATCTGCATCGCGGCGATTCCCGGGAGATTCTGCCGCGGCTCGCCACCCATCGCCCGGAGCTGGATTTCGATCTGTTCCACGTCGATGGCGGCCACACCGACGAACTCTGTCGCGCCGACGTCTCCAATTGCATCCGGCTGGCGCGCGGCGGCCGCGGCAAACATCTGCGTGCTCGACGACATCAACGCGAGCTGGATTTTCGACGTCTATTGCGAGTTCGTCTCGCTGGGCTATCTCGCAACCGAGACGCTTGTTTTCCGATTGGGAGGACGTGAGCCGCAACGTGCTTGCGCGCTTTCTTTGAGCGCGAGTGGTTTTGCGACCTTCTGGCAGGGACCGCTGAACGCGCTGGTCTATTCCTGTCTGGCGTCCTTTCCCGCCGCAGGCGCGCGGCTCGTTCTGTATTCCTATGAGAAAATCGGTGATGCGCCGAAGGGCATCGAGATCAGAGACGCCCGCGAAATCTGCCCTGACCCAGTATTGACAGAAAGATATTCGGTTGAGGGAAAGCGCTCGCTGGCGACGTTCTCAGATCGGTTTCGTTACGAGATGATGCTTCGCGTCGACCATTGCTGGGTCGATGCCGACATCATTTGCCTGAAACTCGACGCCGCCTTCGAGGCGGCGCTGGTCTGGGGTCGGCAGCCGGAGGCGCTCGGCAAGGCGCTGATCAACAACGCCGTGCTGAAGACTGCCGCCGGACCATCCCGTGTTGAAGACCATGCTCGCGCAGGCGCGCGCGGCGGAGGGCAAGGACATCGGTTGGGGCGCCATCGGACCCTACCTGCTGACCGAAGTCGCCGAGGCCGAGGGCGTCTACGCGACATCCGCCGAGCCGCAAAGTTTTTATCCGATCGCGCCCGACGCGTTCTGGCGGCTCATCGATCCGGCTTCACGATTTTTCGTGGAGGAGGCGTCGAGCGAGGCGGTGCTCATTCATCTTTGGAGCGAATTGTTGCGGCGCGTCGGCTATGATTTCGACGCCGCGCCGCCGCCGGGCGCTTATCTCTACGATAAGTTCAGCGAGCTTGGGACGCTGTCGCGATTTCGGCGGGTCTGCGAGGTCGCGGAAGTCGCGGCGATCGTCGCGCGCTGGAACGCCTCGGCGCCGGCGGCGTGAGGCTTAGGAGGGCGGCTTGGGCGATCTCGAAACCGTGTTTCAGCGTATCGCCGAGATCAACCATTGGGGCAACGCGGAGAGCGTCAGCGGCGATGGATCGACTCTGGAGTACACCTACAACCTGCGTCACGAATTGGCGAAGTTCTTGCGAGCGTTCGAGATAAGCTCGATGTGCGACGCGCCTTGCGGCGACTTCAATTGGATGCGGGCGGTCGAGTTTCCGGAGAGGTTTGACTACATCGGCGGCGAGATCGTGCCTTCGCTGGTGGAGGCCACCCGGTCGAAGTACGAAACGCCGACGCGGCGATTTCAACTGCTGGACATTACCGCAGACCGGTTCCCCGATGTCGATCTCTGGTTCTGCCGGGATTGTTTGTTTCATCTGCCGACCGAGGCGGTTCTCAATTCGCTGAAGCTGTTCGCGAAGTCGCGCATCAAGTATGTGATGACGACCACGCATCTCAACACGACGAAATTCCGCAATCGCGACATCGCCGCAGGGCGCTATCGGAAGCTGGATTTGTATGCCGCTCCGTATCACCTGCCCCGCGATGTGCTTTACCGCATCCCGGACTACGTGTTTCCCTATCCGCAGCGCGAGCTGTGCGTCTGGACCCGGGCGCAAGTGGCCGAGGCGATTGCGAAGTGAGGCACGCGGAGCGTCGGCCTCCAGGCCGACGTTGGGATTGATACGTAAGCCGGCCGAACTGGGCCCCAAAAGGTCGGCGTGGACGCCGACCCTCCGTAAGCAGCGCTCTAGCCGATGGCTCTGCTAGCTGGCGACCTTGGGACCGTCCCAAGGGCGGCGCATTACGAAAAGGGATGAAAGCCGCCCCATCGCCGCCTATATCCCCGGCCTAGGGGATGCGGAGATCGGGGTTGAGTGAGGACGGGGAGGCGCCAGCGGCAACGGTGGCGGCCCAGCAGACTTCTTTCTGGGGCGCTTTCGCAAGCTTGGCGTTCGCGGTCATCTGGGCCGCTAGCACCTTGTCGAATCTCGGCATTGCGATGTTCGATACCGCGACCGGCTTTCTCGTCGCCAAGATGAGCGGCGACCCGATGACGGTGTCGCTGCTGCAGACCGCGACCACCCTGCCGCTGTTCTTGTTCACTATTCCCGCCGGCGCCCTCACCGACCTCGTCGATTTCTCGCAAATTGCTGCTGGCGGCGAACTTCGCCATTCTGGTTTTCACCGCTGGTTTTGCTGGCCTGGCGTCCCTTGGCACAGCGACGCCTATAGTGCTGTTGGGCGCGACTTTTCTGCTCGGCGTCGCCGGGGCCTTGGCGGCGCCGGCCTGGGTTTCGATCGCGCCGCTGCTGGTGCCGACGCGCGATCTCGATTCCGCGGTCGCCGCCAATACGGTCGGCTACAACGTCAGCCGTGCGGTCGGGCCGGCGTTGGGGGGGCTGGCGATCGCCTGGTCTGGGCGTCTGGCTGCCGCTCTGGGCCTACGCTATCAGCAATATCGCGGTTCTCGGCGCGCTTTTCTGGTGGCAGCCGCCGCGCCGGATCACCAGCACCCTGCCCGCCGAACGCCTGACGACGGCCATTCGCAGCGGCATCCGGCATGCCCGCAACAACCGGCATCTGCACTCGACCCTGGTCAGAACCCTCGCGTTCTTTCCCTTCGCCAGCGCCTACTGGGCGCTGCTGCCGCTGATCGCGCGGGCCCAGTCCTCTGGCGGCGCCGAGTTCTACGGCCTGCTTCTCGGCGCGGTCGGCCTCGGGGCGATTGTCGGTTCGGCGGCGCTCTCTTGGGTGAAAGCGCAGCTCGGCGCGGACAAGCTTGGTGGCGCTCGCCAGCGTCGGGACAGGGGCGGCGCTGGTCCTGTTCGGACTATCCAATGACGCGTGGAGCGAGCTGCTGGCGGGCGTGCTCGCCGGCGCCATGTGGACCTGGGCGATTTCGGCGCTTTACGTGTCGGCGCAAGTCGCGTTGCCGGACTGGGTGCGCGGGCGCGGCTTGGCGATTTTCCTGACGTTCATTTTCGGCGCGACGACCTTCGCAAGCGCGATTTGGGGACAGATCGCCTCGCTGCGCGGCGTCGATGTCTCGCTTTACATTGCGGCGGCGGGGGCGGTCGCGGCCATTCCGCTCAGCTGGGGCTCAAAGCTGCAGACCGGCCTCGGCGTAAACCTGGCGCCCTCGCTGCATTGGCGAACGCCCCGCGTCGCCTTCGACATCGGTTGGAGCCAAGGACCGGTGCTGGTGACCTTGAGATATCGGATCGAGCCGCAAAATCGCGACAAGTTTCTGTCGGCGATGCGGGAGATCGGATCGGAGCGCAAGCGCGACGGCGCCTTCGCCTGGGGCGTCTTCGAGGAGCTCGCGGAGGAGGGCCGATACACGGAAACCTTCCTCATCGAGTTCCTGGCTCGAGCTGATGTATCTCTACGAGCGCGTCACCAACGCGGACCGCCGCATGGAGGAGCGGGTGCGGCAGCTGCTGACCGAGCCGCCACAAATCACCCACCTGATCGCGCCGAAGCGCGGGCGTCATTTCGAGCGCGTCATGCCGGCGGCTTGAGCGGGCGCCGACGCGCGCCGACCACGGCGCGCCAAAACCCGTCGCCGACCAGCTCGATGCCTATCGTCTTGAAATCGAGCGCGACCTCGGCGAGTTGCTGATAGGCGGTGTTGCAGCAGATGCCGAACAGCGCGAGCCCATCCGGCGCCAACGCGCCCTCCAGTCCGTCGAGATAGCCGCGGAGCACGCGACCGCCGGGGTCGCACAGGCTGTCCCGTTCGAGGTCGTCCTCGGGGGCCTTGTCGATCAACGGCGTATTGAAGACGATGAGGTCAAAATCGCGCTCGTCGACGGCGGTGAATAGATCGGAGCGCAGGAACCGCGGCTTCAGTCCGTTGAGCTCAGCGTTGGCTCGCGCTGTGGAAAGGGTCCTTTCCGAGATATCGGTCGCGACCACATATTGCTTCCAGCGATGCGCGACGAACAGGGCGATCGCGCCACAACCGGTTCCAATTTCCAGCATGCGCGGGATCTCGCGCGGGTGAAGCGCCAGAATGTTCCTTATGAACATCAGCGAGCTGGATTCCGGCGTCGGATGGTAAACCCCAGCCGGCGCGTCGATCGTCATGCCGTCGATGACGAAGCTCGCCGGGGTGCGCTGCAGCGCCGCGTGGGCGCGATGACCCGCGTCAATGTCGAGATAGTCGGCCGAGACGAGCCTGTCGAGGCCCAGTTCGGCAAGCACGCGTTGCCGCGCGGCCTCGGTTGAATTGGCAGCCATAGATGCTCGTACGCGCCCCCGGCAACGGCTAAGGATATGGGCGGCATCGCAAAGTTATGCAATCCCGTTCTAGATTCGTGGAGGACGCCGCCGCCGCTTATAAACGACGCCGAATACCCCCTTTCGCTGAAGACCCACCTTGCGCGCACTGGTCATTCACGCTCATCCCTCCCCCGAAAGTTACGGCTCAGCGCTCGCCAGAGAGGCGCGCGCCGCGCTCACCGAGCGCGGCCACGCCGTAGAGTTTTGTGATCTTTACGCTGAGAATTTCGATCCGGTTTTATCGCGCGAGGCTTTTCGGCGCTATCTCGACGCGCCGGCCAATCGCGCCGGGGTAGAGCGTTACGTCGATAGCTTGTTGGCGGCGGAGGCGCTGGTCTTCGTGTTTCCGGTTTGGCACGACGGGCCGCCGGCGATCCTCAAAGGCTATTTCGATCGGGTTTTCCTGCGCGACGTCGTGTTCGAACTCGACGCCGCGGGCGTCTTCCGTCCGCGCCTGCAAAACATCCGCCGTCTCACGGCGGTCGCGCTCTACGGCGCGGACCGCGTACGCACCCGCGCGGTCGGGGATTTGCCGCGCCGGTTCGTCAAACACAATCTCGGGCCGTTGATCGCCCCCGACGCCCGCAGCGACTATCTCGCGGCGTACGGAATGGATCGAGCGGACTCCAACAGCGCGCACGATTTCTGCAAAAAGTCAGGCGGTCGTTTCTTTCGTGGTGAGATAGAAGTCGGAGGCAAGAAAGGGCGCAACCGACGTCTTCGGAGAATCGGCGGCGAGCATGAGCGTCACGGTGGGCGGCTCGGCGAGCAGGCTCTTGACCAGGTTCTCGTGGACGCGATCCGCTTCGGTGACGCGCTCGCGCAGGTAGCGCGCCTCGAGCCAGGAGCCGATCAGGAACGTCTCGAGATAGACGCCTTTCTCCGCCACGTCGGCGAATATACCCCAGGCATAGGCGCCGTTACTGCGACGCGCCCGACCGATATACTCGATGGCGTCCAGGAAGGGGTCAGGATCCTCGCCCGCGAGGCGGTATTTGACTGTGACGAGCACGGGGCCGCTGTCGTCTTCGACCTCGCGCGCCAGCATCGGCGCCTGCCAGTGCATCGACGGCCTGAGATCGACGCCGTCTGCGGTTTGCAGCCGCCAACCCCAGGTCAGCGGAATGCCTGCGATCGCGCCCGCCGCGGCCAGGAAATGTGCGGCCGGCAGGCCGAGACGCGCCGCCACGAAACCCCAGACGACACTGCCCAAGGTCATCGATCCGAACACGACCGTCAAAAAGATCGCCAGCCCGCGCCCGCGCACCCAATCCGGAAGCGCGACCTGCGCGGATACGCTGAGGCTGGTCAGCACACCGGTCCACCCGGCGCCAGCGATGAAAGCGGCGATGAAAGCCGAGGTGGGCGAGCGGCAAAATCCCAGCAGCGTCATCGCCACCGCGATCGCGACCGTCCCTACCGCCGCGATGCTATCCGGCCCGAGCATGCGTTTGAGGTAGGGGCGTCCGAGCGAACCTAGCGCGGCGCCGACGCTCGCGGTCGCCAGCAGAAGGCCGTAAACCTGCGGTCCTGAAGTCATCTGGCTGCGCGCGACCAGCGGCAGCAACGCGACAAACGCCGCCGCGAACGGGAACACCGCGAAAGTGCGGACGAGCGTCGCCCGCAAATGCGGATTATAGACGGCGTGCCGCAATCCGGCGCGTAATGCGCTGACCAGCCGCTCTGCGGGAAGCGCGCGCTCGCGCCGCTCGGGCGGCCGCCACGCCAGCAGCGCCAGGACGCTTACCGCATTGGCGGCCGCGAAAGCCCAGAAGGGCGCGGCGATGCCGAACGCCATGATGAACCGGCCGCCCAGCGCCGGCCCGATCGCACGGCTGGCGTTGTAGCCGACGCTGTTCGCGGCCGACGCCGATTCGAGATCGCGGCGCGACACGAGCAACGGCGTCAGCGAGGCCCAAGCCGGCGCCGCCACCGACCAGGCCGCGCTCAATAGAAAGGTCAGGCCCAACAGCGCCATTGGGGTTGCGAGGCCAAGCGAAACACAGGCCGCAAAACCGATAATGATGAGGGTGATTGCGGTCTCTAGGATCAGAAGAAAGCGGCGTGGGGCCACGATGTCGACCAGTGCGCCGGCGGGAAGCGTGAACAGAAACATCGGCAGGAACGCCGCCACCTGGACCAGCGAAACCGCGCGCGGATCCGCGTTCAGATTGGTCATCAGCCACGCCGAAGCGGCGTCGGTCATGGCGATGCCCGTCATGCCGAGGATGGTGGCGCCCCATATCTGCGTAAAATGACGGTTCTCGAAAACCGTCCACGCGGAGCGCGGACAGACCACTTCGTTCGCGACTGCCTCGACAGTGTCCAACACAACTCCGCTTGCTGAAAAGCCGACCGTTAAATAGGCTCCGCGAAGCGCCTTTCCAAGACGGAAGAGGCGGATAGCCGCTGCCTGTTTTGGCGGCGCCGCCCTCTGGGACCGCGGGCGTCCCGCCCGCAGGCGGCAAGCGCCGAACTATCCACTCAAGGATCTCCTCATGGAAGAACGCACAAGTTCCTGGTCAGAGTTCGCGGGAAAAACCTTTATCGTTACCGGCGGCGGGAAGGGCCTGGGGCGGGGCATCGTCCGCGCCTTGATGGCGAACGGCGCCAAGGTTGTGATCGTCGGCCGGGATTTGGCCGCCGCGCGCGAGGCGGCGCGAGGCGGGGAGGCCGAGGCTATCGCCGCCGACGTTTCCTCGCCCGCGGATTGCGATCGTATCGTCGAGGCCGCCTACGCGCGCTTCGGCGCCGTCGACGGGCTGGTCAACAACGCCGCGTGGTTCGCCGTGGTCCCGCTCATCGAGGGGACGCCGGAGCAGACCTCGCGGATGATCGACACCAATCTGAAGGGGCCGTTGTTTCTCTCGAAAGCCTACGCGCGAAAGGTATTTGAGTGCGGCGCGACAGGCGCGATCGTCAATATCTCCAGCATCGCAGGCGCGCGGCCGGCGATGGGATGCGGTCTTTATTCTACTGCGAAGGCGGGTCTCGACATGCTCACCCGCTGCATGGCGCTCGAATGGACGCCGCGCGGCCTGCGCGTCAACGGCGTCGCCCCCGGCCATATCGAAACCGACGGCGTCCGCGCCGACTTCGAAGCCGGGCGCCTCGACGAGGCGAAGATGGTCGCCGCCATTCCCGCCCGCCGGATCGCCCAGCCCGGCGATATCGCCGAGGCAGTGCTGTTTCTGCTCAGCGATCGCGCGCGGCATGTGACGGGCGCGACGCTGACGGTCGATGGCGGCGAGGGCATGTGAGCCCCCTGGGACCGCGCGCGTCCCGCGCGCTCTTGCGGCCGCACGTCGGCAAAGAGCGCGGACTGCCCCAGGGGGGTCCCAGTTCACGAAGCGTGCTTCCGGGGGTGAGCCAAATACGCGCCCATGCGGCGCACGAACGCGCCGGGCCGCTCCGCATACAGCCGTTCGAATTGCCCTCGCGCCCGCCGCTCGATCGGAACGCGCTTGGCGAACACGCAATCGACGATTTCTGCCGCAATCTCGCGCGGCGCTTCCTGGCACGACAGCGCGAACTCGCCCAGCATCGTCAGATCGCTATGATCCCCCAGCGCCGTCCGCAGCCGATGCAACTCGGCAAGCTCGGCCGAAAACATCGGCGGCCACGCCGCCTGAAACAGCTCGCTCTGATGGAACAGGTCGATGACATGCCCGCGCAGGTCGTGCAGATCGTCGGCGTCCTCAGAGCCAAAGGCGCGTCGCCCGAGCTTCAGGCCGGCGCGATAGGTGGCCTTGAAGGAGGCCAGCAGCGGCGCCAGTTCTTCTTCGCCGAGGTCCCAGGATTGCGTCTTGCCGGCGGCCTCTGCAAGCAGTTCGCGAAACCGACCGATCCCGCTATCCACGGCGGCGCTGCGCAAGCGACCCCGTTCGACGCCGATCGCCCGCATCAGGCAATCCTGCGCGATTTGCGAGGCGCCGAGGCCGCCGAGAACTCCGGGCATGACTTCGAGATCGCGCGCGGCGCCGACGCACCGACGCGCCGCGTCGACCGCGCCGATCACGAAATAGACCTCAGGCCCAATGATCGGCGCAAACAACCGCGCGACCGAGGCCGATGACTTCAACGATTTGCGCGCATCATGCAGGTGCAGCGTATCTTCGTCTCCCGGCGCCGGAAATCGTCGCGACGCTTCGCTGAGCGAAGCTACGAGGCGAGTGCGCGCCCATGAAGTCCATGTGACGCGCTTTCGACTCACGCGGGATCCGGCGCCAGCGCGCGCGCCCGTTCGCGCAACGCGTATTTCTGGATCTTGCCCGTGGACGTCTTCGGAATCTCCGCGAACACCACGGTTCGCGGGCATTTGTAGCGCGCGAGCTTGCCCCGGCACCAATCAATCAACTCAGCCTCCGTCGCACTGTGGTCAGGCCGAAGCTCGACAAACGCACAAGGTGTCTCGCCCCATTTCTCGTCCGGTCTGGCGACGACGGCGGCCAGCCCGACGGCCGGATGCTGAAACAGCGCGTCCTCGACCTCGATCGAGGAAATATTCTCGCCGCCGGAGATGATGATGTCCTTCGATCGGTCGCGCAACTGAACGTAGCCATCGGGGTGCTTGACGCCGAGATCGCCGGAGTGGAACCAGCCCCCGGCAAAAGCGGCGTCGGTGGATTTCTTGTTCTTCAAGTAGCCTTTCATCACGACATTGCCGCGAAACATCACTTCGCCCATCGTCTCCCCGTCCGCGGGCACGCTCGTCATCGTCTCCGGGTCCATCACGTCGAGGCCTTCGAGCGCGTGATAGCGCACGCCCTGGCGAGACTTCAGCGCCGCCTGTTCAGGGCCGGGCAGATCGCTCCACTCCTCCTTCCAATCGTTGACAACGGCGGGTCCGTAGGTCTCGGTCAGTCCGTAGAGATGCGTCACTTCGAACCCTGCCTCGCGCATGGCTTCGAGCACGGCCGCAGGCGGAGGCGCCGCGGCGGTGAAAAAGCGTACGACATGCGACAGCGGCCGCTTTTCCGCTTCGCTCGCGTTGAGCAGGATCTGCATGACGATCGGCGCGCCGCACAGATGCGTCACCCGATGCTCGGCGATCGCCTCATACATGGCGTTGGCGCGCACTTGTCGCAGGCACACGTGCGTGCCCGCCTTGACGCTGACCGACCACGGGAAACACCAGCCGTTGCAATGAAACATCGGCAGCGTCCAGAGATAGACGGGATGCCGGTCCATGTCCGCGGTGACGACGTTGCCGACGGCAAGCAGGTTGGCGCCGCGATGGTGATAGACGACGCCCTTGGGATCGCCGGTCGTGCCCGATGTATAGTTGAGCGAGATCGCGTCCCATTCGTCGAGCGGCGCCGTGCGCTGATAGCTTTCGTCGCCGGTAGATAGAAACGCCTCGTATTCGATGGCGCCGATGCGCGCGCCGGGGCCGTCATATTCGGGATCGTCATAGTCAATGACGAACGGAGCGGTTTTTACGAGCTTCAACGCCTCGGTCATCAGGCTCGAAAACTCGCGGTCGACGATGAGGATCTTCGCCTCCCCGTGCTCAAGCATGAAAGCCAGCGCCGGCGCGTCGAGCCGCGTGTTGAGTGTGTTCAGCACGCCGCCTGTCATCGGCACACCGTAGTGGCATTCGAGCATGGCCGGCGTGTTGGCGGCGATGACCGCCACTGTATCGCCGCGGCTTGACGCCTTTCACGGCGAGCGCCGAGGCGAGGCGCTGACAGCGTGCGTGAAACTCGCGGTAAGTCCTGCGCAGCGGGCCGTGCACGATCGCAAGGCGATCGGGGAAAACCGCCGCGGCGCGTTCGAGTAGAGTCAGCGGAGTCAGCGGCTGGTGGTTGGCGGGGTTTTGGTCGAGATCGCGATCGAAGATGTTCGGGCTCATGGCGCCTCCCGGGCCTGACGAACCATCATAGTCGCGCTCTCGGCCCGAAATATACCCCGTCACACGTATTTTCCTGCAGGAGAGCGCGGTTCGGCAATTCCCACAAGTGGAGGCGGTTCGCGCATTTTTACGCGGGTGCCGGTCGCCGATGAGGGGATGGCGATGACTGATAATCGCTCGCACGGATGGCAACCGGTAGGATTTTCGCCGCCGGAGGTTGAGTGGTGATGGTTAGTTGCGTGGTCAGCATCAGGTGAGGAAGGCGGTTACGATCAACACAGGGCGGATTGCCTTGATTAACGAGGTATGGAGCATAGCCCGATCTTAGTTGACCAACCCTGCGATGGTTCAAATTCTGAGCATGATTGTCTTTCGTGAAATTAGCAATCGCTACCAACGTACGATCATTACTGACGTACGCACCTCTCGAAGGATCAAAACGCTTTGCGTGCATTCGTACGCGTTTGGCCTCTTCGGCCCATCATTTTCTGGTGTCGCAGCGCGGCCTCGGTATTGCGAGCAAGCGCCTTACGATCCCCGGCCTCGTCCCATGGGATAACATCACCGTAGCAGACGTCGCAGTGGACCCCGCCGCAAGCTAGAACTCTCCACAGCGATGGCCAAAACGCCATATCGCCATACCAGGCGATGGTCGGCAAGTATCGACGCGTCGCTGGCAAACCTCCGATGGCGCGGTAATGGAGATAGACGGGCTGCACGGTCGCGTGCGCCTGCCGCGCTGCCTCAAAATGTGAAGATCGAAATGGTAGAAGCCGCGCGCCATCGTTCGTCGTCGCTTCGGCGAACACCACGACTGGGGTCGCCGCGCTCAGGCGCCGAGCAATCTCCAGGTTGACAGCAGGGATGCAGCGATTTCGCGTGCGGTCGACATAAACTGCCCCCTGCAAGTCGATGAGCCAACGCGACCAACGATTGGCGCCAAGCTCCTTTTTAGCCAGAAATGCAATCGGCTCCGTCGCGCCAAGTACTAGAACGTCGAGCCATGAAACATGATTGGCGGCGACCAGCCGCTGCCCTGGCCCAGGTGCGCCGAGCCGTGTCAACTTCACTCTAAGAACAGCACACAAGAGACGATGCAATCCAACCGAGGCGTTCGGCATCGCGGAGCAATCGAAGCGGCGTACGAACACGGTAAGCGAAGCAGCGAAGCCTACATAAAGCGTTGCCACCAACAAACCCACCACGAGACGCAAGCGCAGCATCGCTCAACTCAAGTTAATTCGCGTCGCATAACAAGCGCCGTCGCGGGCTCTCCATCCGGCAGCGCATAGTATCCCCTGCGCTCCCCGATCCGGACGAATTGAAAACGCTTGTAGAGCGCGAGTGCGGCTGTGTTGCCGGCGTCGACCTCGAGGAATATTTGTTTGGCGCCCGCAACGGCGACTTGACTGAGATGGGCATGCAGCAAATCCCGGCCGATGCCACCATTTCGCAGATTGGCATCAATGACGATCGTTAGGATTTCCGCCTCGTCGGCGGCGAGTCGTGAAAGCGCGAAACCCCTTAGCCGTGCATTTGCCGGATCGAGTGCGGCCGTGCCCACGGCGTTGGGGTTCGAAATCAGACTCTCTAGTTCGCTCTCGATCCACGGAGAGGCGAAGCCGCGGGCGTGAATGCGCGCGCAATCCACTGCTTGGACGGCGCGCAGGGGTCGCAGAACAGAAGGTGTGGGTTGGCGCCGCGCGAATATCATTGGACCTCAAATATAGCGCCAACGAAGCAAGCTATAAGTCAGTGCGCGCTATTGTCTCGTCGCGTGGGGGATGTGCGTCGGGCGGCTTGACATAGAATGGACGCGCTGGCCAGGCGCTGGGGTCTGCGGCAAATCCGATGCGGGCAATGGCCACCACATCTGGATAGGCTGAGCCTGCGCTAGCATCGACATCCAACCCAGCACGGCGAGCTTCCTCGGCAAGAAGGGGAGCCGCATCGCCTACAATTCGTGCGGTGCTTCCACCGATCGCGCGCACCGCGTCTCGCAAGGAAATGAGTCGTGGTGAGAAGATCTGCTTAGCTTTCGAGTCGATGAGGTGAAAATAGACCTGCCCGTTACCCGCGTCGATTACCGAAGCAATAACGCCGGGGCGTGGATCGTCCAACATGGGGCCCGCGTAAGCGATCAAAGTCGAAACGCCAACAACGGGTATCTCCAGCGTCAGCGCTATCGCTTTCGCCATTGCAACGCCAATACGCAATCCTGTGAAAGATCCAGGCCCAACTGCCACAGCGATTTTTCCGAGCGACGACGCGCCGCCCTCGATCTCACCCAATAAGCGTTCGATCATGGTCGCCAACGCTTCCGCGTGACCACGCTGCATAGGCACGCTTTCGCGCGCAAGCGCGCGGCGTACCGTTCCATCATAAACCGCCGCCGAACACGCGCCCCGGGACGTGTCAATTGCCAGCAACCGCATGGCTACCTCGTGATAAGTGTGCCGGCACCGTGATCGGTAAGCAATTCGATCAGCACGGCATGCGGAATCTTGCCATCGAGAATGACAACGCCTTCAACACCACGCTCCACAGCGTAAATACAGGTTTCAACCTTCGGGATCATGCCGCCTGTTATCGTGCCGTCCGCAATCAATTCGCGGATCTGATCGACTTTCAGCTCCTTGATAAGCTTCTTCTCTTTGTCGAGCACCCCTGGCACATCCGTCAAGAACAAAAGGCGTTTGGCCTTCAACGCGCCAGCGATTGCGCCAGCAAAGGTATCGGCATTGACATTGTACGTCTCTCCATCGGCCGCCGCAGCGACGGGCGCCAGAACCGGAATGAGGTCGCGTCCGAGGACTTGTTCGAGCACGGTGACGTCGATCTTGTCAGGTTCACCGACGAAGCCGAGATCAACTGGTGGTTCGCCGTCGCCGCCCTCATGCGGGCGTGTGACCTTGCGGGCCGTTACCATGTTACCGTCTTTGCCGCATAGACCGATCGCACGGCCCCCTTGCGCGTTGATGGCGCCGACCAGTTGTTTGTTGATGGACCCTGCCAGGACCATCTCGACAATCTCTACGGTTGCCTTGTCGGTGATGCGCAAACCGTCGGAAAATCTCGATTCGATTCCAAGCTTCTTCAACATGGATCCGATCTGTGGGCCCCCGCCATGCACGACGACAGGATTGACCCCGGACTGCTCAAGCAAAACCATGTCGCGCGCGAAGTTGCGTTCGCCCTGCTCGTCTCCCATGGCGTGGCCACCGTATTTCACGACGATGGTGGAATCGTCATACCGCAGCATGTGCGGCAGCGCCTGCACAAGGATTTCTGACTGCTCCTGCGGGCTTACTTTTGTTGCGGCAGACATTGCGGCTCCGGGGCAGCTCTATCGTGAGGCCTTCTAGCGGTGCGCGCGAGGGCGGGCAATCGCGTGCTCCCGTGAGCGTTTTGGCCAGAAATTACCGGTACCCGAGCTAGTGTGCTCGGCGCTGCGTTCGGGCGATTGTGGTTGCGTGAGGTCGGCGCGTGGGCGTAACTGCCTTGTGGGTATCGGAGCGTGCCGATGACACCTTCGAACTGGTAGATCAGTCAAAACTTCTTGAGCTGCTCAGGCGTCGAGAAATCGGTCTCGGCGCCGCTAGTACCGGCCGAATATTTGTAAGGCAGCCCGACCGATTATGATTAGTTGGGTAATGGGAGCAGACCCGCAGCGCGCCGAGCCTACCTCGAAGTAACCCTCTTACGCTCGACAAAACCCTCTCTTTCACCATTCTTGGTTAGACGATAAAGTGTAGATACGTCGACGACACCCTAACCACCGACAAAGAACGTGTGCTTATGACGCGTTCCCTAAATCATGAATCCTGTCACCGGTGCGAGCGAACCGGACTCCTCGATGTTCTCCGAACTCCGGGATCTGCTTCGCTCCCGATCAGGAATATACCTGATCAGTAATTCGCATCCGGCATAGACGCCTTTCGTCTGTCGACATACTCCCGCAGCGCCTCGTCTACGCCAGGATCGATAGTCGGGGGCACATAATTCTCGAGCATTTTTTTCCAAACTGCATTTGCACGCGTGGCCGCGTTCTTCGAACCTTCCTCGGTCCATTGCTCGACCGAATTGTTGTCGGCGATGTTGGAGCGGTAGAACGCCGTCTCGAAGTTGGCCTGAGTGTGCGCGCAACCAAGGAAGTGGCCCCCGGGCTCGACCTGAGTGAACGCCTCCATGGCCTGACCGTTTGGGCTGAGATCGATACCTTTAGCGAGCGCATGCATCGCGCCAAGCTGGTCGAAATCCATGACGAATTTCTCGTAGGAAGCGGAAAGGCCGCCTTCTAACCATCCCGCTGCGTGGAGAACGAAATTCGCGCCCGCAAGCAATGTGGGCAGCAGCGTTTGTGCGCTTTCATAGGCGGCCTGAGCGTCGGGGATTTTCGAAGCGCATAACGACCCCCCGGTGCGAAAAGGCATATTCATCCGCCGCGCGAGCTGCCCTGCGCCAAATATGGCGAGCGCCGCTTCAGGCGTCCCGAAAGTTGGTGCGCCGGATTGCATCGATAACGTGGAAACGAAGGTGCCAAAGATGACAGGCGCGCCGGGCCGAACAAGCTGGCAGAAGGCTGTGCCGGCCATCACTTCCGCCAGCACTTGCGTCAAAGTGCCCGCCACTGTCACAGGACTCATGGCGCCTGAGAGGATGAACGGCGTGATTATGCAAGCCTGATTGGCGCGCGAGTAGGCTTCGGCCGCGCCGAGCATGGTCGAGTCCCAAACTAGCGGTGAATTCGCGTTGATGAGGCTCGTGCAGACCGTGTTGGCGGCGACGAACTCCTTACCAAACAGTATTTCGCACATTTCGACGGTGTCCTGCGCGCGTTCCGGTCGAGTCACTGAACCCATGAACGGCTTGTCTGACCAACGCATGTGCGCATAGATCATCTCGTAGTGGCGCTTGTTCACTGGAAGATCGACGGGTTCGCAGACGGTGCCCCCCGAATGATGAATATAGGGCGATAGATAACTAAGCTTCACAAAATTGCAGAAATCCTCGATGGTGCCGTAGCGACGGCCTCGATCGAGATCATGAACGAATGGTGACCCGTAATTGGGAGCGAAAACCGTCGCGTTGCCTCCGATCTGGACATTGCGCTGTGGATTGCGGGCGTGCTGGATATAGACGGAAGGCACGGTCGCACAAAGTTGTTTGGCGAGGCCTTTTGGAAAGCGGACACGTTCGCCGGTGATGTCCGCGCCAGCCTGTTTGAAGCGTTCTAGCGCGGTCGGATAATCACGGAATTCGATGCCGACCTCTTGGAGTAATGTCTCGGCATTCGCTTCAATGATCTCTAGGCCTTCTTCGCCGAGGATTTCCGTTACCGGCACTCCACGGGTAATATAAGGCACGGCAGCCACCCCGCTCCGTGCGCGCGCGGCTCGACGCGCCTCACGTCCTCGCCGAGGCTCGGACGGGGTAGAGGTGTGCGGCGCTATATCCATCGCACGTCCTTCGATCGGGGGTCGACGTAGTCGCAAATGTGCGACACACGAGCGAGAAAATGAACCCTCAAAATGCGGTGGCGGCTCAAGCGGTGGGCATGGGTCGCAAACGCGCCGAATGATGACCGCTCTGCCTCCAAGCGTGTGACATCTACGTTGAACTTGTCGTTATCCAAAGGCTTCTGACGAACGCAGGCACATTGCTTGAATCAACGTTGTAGCAGCTAAATGAATGGGTCCAATTCATGGTGTCGAATTTCACCAGCGACAATGCCAGACTCAGGCTCGTTACGCCGGTATAGCCCAGTCTCATCTAGGCAAACCGCTCGCTTCCGTGCCTCTAGGTACTGCAGCCGCTTAACCTCTCTTATGCGTCAAGCTAGCCTCGGATGCATAACGCCTGGCGTCGACCTGTGTGAATAAGCTATGTCGCAATTTCTGAGGCAGGCCTTGCTGTTTCGGTCGAACTTTGGAGGGTCGCAAACCTCGCTTCGGCATTTCTCGGCCAAGCAATAAGGCAAAACATCAGGCCCAGCGGCGCCCAACTCATCGGCATGTCCGTCTTCTTCAACTCAAGCATCACAAAGGGCATCGAAAAGGCAAGTAGGAGTGCGACAATCTCGCCGAGGTCAAATGGCGCCGCTCCTCGGTAGCGCTCGGTGAAATACCAGACCAAGGCAAGCGTCATCATAGGCATGTCGTAGTTAAAGGCATGTGGGGTCGCTAGGAAAGTACCGACGACGATGAGTGCCGCCGCCCGATCCGGTGGGCCATCGCGAAAGGCCCTCCAAATCACAATTGCGATGGGAATTGAGACGCAAACTTGCAGTCCCCATGCGACCGATCGCGATGTCCCAAGCATAATGGAGTTTGCCCAAATCGTCGGCATGTACCCAACAATAGGGTGAAAGCGTGTCGCATATTCGAGTATCGAATGGAGCCAAAGTCCCCAGAGATTGAAGCCGTAGACAGCGCTCGAAACCGCGACACAGGCAAGTAAGGTTCCCGCCGCGGCAAGAATTGCGCGCCAAGCGCCTGAAGCGACTAAGGCAAGCGGGACCAAGACGCCGAGCTGGGGTTTATACGTCAAAAGGCCGAACAAGACACCTGCAAGCGCTGGTCGGTTTGGAAGTAGTCGCAGGCCACCAATCATTAACGCGCCGGACAAGAAGCCGGTTTGGCCGGAAATCACCGTTATCCCGGTCGCGGGCGCAATGCAGCAACCGAGGGCCCACCACCACTGGGACCATCGCCCGACATTCATCGCGAGAAAATACGCCGCGAAGGCCGGGATCATGAAGACCCAAAAGGCGACCGGCAATGATAGCTGGCCGAGCGGTCCAAGGATCAGAAGGAATGTGGGCGGATAAGGGAATGGGTTGTATCCGTCGGGATTCATCCCCAATGCGATCTGGCGTGCATGCAGTGCGTCGGCGTCAAAATTTATCGCGGCGTCGCCGCCGTGGGTTACAAGTGCTGAAGTCCACAGCGCGAAGAAATCGCCGAAGTGATAGGCTTGCTTACCCTCGGCGACTACTTTTACAGCCATGAAGACGTACGCAAAAAAGAGCGCGCTGCAAAATATCATGATGAGTTCGACACTTTTACGTGTCAAGACAATGTCAAGCGGCCTGGTGAGCCAGTACGGGATGCTGCGCTTCGGACGCGTTCCGAATGCGGACAATTGCAAGCTCATATTGGCCCCAACCTGCGCTTTCTGGGCGTTAGCGCCGCACTCAAGCAGGAGAGTCTTGCGATTCGGCTAAGTTCCGCAAAAGCGGATATCTCGCGATGGCTTTCGACCTTGTCTTAATCAAAAGTAGTCCCGAGGCGAGGACAATTATCGAGAGGTCCACTGCGCTATTGGGCACAAACGAGCGAACGCCATTGAAATAGCGGTCCAACATTCGACGGGAGGTAAGATTTCACCAAGCAGACTGAACATTCCTTAGGATGTCGTTGGTGTTTTGGCGTTTTCCAACAGACAGTCAGCGTCGGCAAGCAAAGCGGCGATCTGGCGCCGATGCCGCGCATGCGCTTGCGCTCGCAAGCTTTCGCCCCTATTTGCTCACCTTGACTTTGAGCGGCATGCGCGTGTGGAGAATCCGGCTGCAATGGCCAAGCGCGATTTCTACGATATTTTGGGTGTGGCGCGGACCGCCAGCGATGCGGATCTGAAGTCAGCTTTCCGGAAAGCCGCAATGGGTTGCCATCCCGATCGCAATCCTGGCGACAAACAAGCGGAGGCGCGCTTCAAAGAAGTCAATGAAGCCTATCAACACTTATCGGACCCGCAAAAGCGAGCGGCGTACGATAAGTTTGGTCACGCGGCGTTTGAGCAAGGGGCGGCGCCGGTGGTGGCATGGGCGACGGGTTCGGCGCCTCGATGTCGGACATATTTGATGACTTGTTCGGCGACATCATGGGTAGGCGCGGCGGCCGCAATCCGTCGGGAAAAGAGCGCGGCGCTGATTTGCGCTATAACCTCGAGCTCATTTTGGAAGATGCGTTTCGCGGGAAGAATGCCTCGATCAAGCTGCCTACGTCGGTCATGTGCGAAACCTGCTCGGGCGCTGGGGCCAAACCCGGCTCGAAGCCATCTGTATGCCGCACCTGCGCGGGGCAAGGACGTGTACGTGCTCAGCAGGGGTTCTTCGCCATCGAACGAACCTGTCCAACCTGCCATGGACGCGGCCAGACGATCGATAACCCCTGTGACCGCTGTGCTGGCTCAGGTCGCGTGATTCGCGAACGCGCGCTTTCGGTTAATGTGCCGGCCGGGGTTGAGGACGGAACGCGCATCCGTCTCTCCGGTGAGGGTGAGGCTGGCCTCCGCGGCGGGGGCGCTGGCGATCTTTATATTTTTCTTGCAATCAAGCCGCATCCTTTCTTTCAGCGCGACGGCGCGGATCTTTATTGCCGCGTGCCGATATCGATGGTGCAAGCATCGCTCGGTGGCGAGTTTTCAGTTCGCACGCTGGACGGCGGCGACGCGAAGGTTCGGATTCCCGAAGGCACACAGTCTGGTCGTCAGCTCAAATTGCGCGGGAAGGGTATGCCGGTTTTGCGCTCGCGCGACTTCGGTGACCTTTATATCCAAGCTGTCGTGGAAACCCCACAGAGTTTGACGCGCCGACAGCGGGAACTGTTGCAGGAGTTCGAAGCAGAATCGTCAACCAAGACACATCCCGAAAGTGCCGGGTTCTTCGCTAAAATGAAAGAATTTTTCGAGGGCTTAGGATAGTTGAGTCGGAAGGTCGTGATGACGCACCGTCCCGCGCGAACCGGGGTTGATATTGGTCCCGCTCTCGGCGACGAGACCGCGTTCATTCGCAGATTTTTGGGCAATCCAAGGGTAACTGGGGCGATTACTCCCTCAGGCCCGTATCTTGCGCGCGAGATGGCCCGCGCTGTTGGGACTTGGGGCGGAGGTCAGGTTGTCGAACTCGGGCCGGGCACAGGTCCTGTTACGAAAGCGCTAATCGCGCGCGGGATTGCTCGCGAGCGTCTAGTGCTAATTGAATATGACGCATACTTCTCCCGGCTGCTCACCGAACGTTTCCCTTTGACGCGCGTCGTGTGTGGCGACGCGTTCAGTTTGCGCGCGAGCGTCGGCGGTCACGTAAACGGTCCTGTTTCCGCGGTCGTCTCGAGCCTGCCGTTATTGAATGAATTGCCGCATCGCCGGCTACGGCTTTTGGAGGAGGCCTTCGATCTCATGGGAGACGACGGAGTATTCGTGCAATTTACATACGGCGTCCGATCGCCAATTCCGCGCGAAGCCCTTGCGGGCCGTTATGTTGTTCGTTGTGGCGTGCCTATCTTGCGCAATCTACCTCCCGCGAGCGTATGGACATATCGCCGCCGGGCGCCATCAGTGGAGCACCGTAAACTGCGGCAGCTCGTTCAGCAGGCTGAACAGATCGCCGCTCGGATTGTGGTGAAAAAGAGAAATGCGGAAATAATCGTGAGGCGCGAAGGAGATCGCGTTCGTCACATTCTCACGCGTGAAGCGGGAGAGACGCTAGACCGGCTCCGAAGGAGGAGTGGCGAATCTTGATTGGTTCCACGCCGCGCGAGCGTCTGATTGTTGCGCTCGACATGCATTCTACTGATGAGGCTAAGCGGTGTATTCGCGAGCTCGGGGACACCGTCTGTTTTTACAAAATTGGATTGGAATTAATTTGTGCAGGCGGGTTGGAGCTGGCGGAACGTCTTGTTGGCGAGGGCCAACTTGTATTTATCGACTTCAAACTGCATGACATCCCCAACACCGTAGAGAGAGCGACGGCGCAAATTTCGCGGATCGGTGCGACTTTCCTGACTGTTCACGGGTATCCGCAAACAATGAGAGCAGCCGTCGAGGGCGCGGCGGGCTCCGCGTTGAAAATTCTCGCCGTAACAGCGCTCACTTCTGCAAGTGACGAGGATTTGGCCGAAACGGGTCAAATGCTCGGTGTCCGCGCACTAGTCTCGCGCCGCGCGGCCCAAGCCGAGGCCATCGGGCTTCATGGGATAGTTTGCAGTCCTAACGAAGTATCCATGTTGCGCAACGAGGGGCGGCGTCAGATCATCGTCTGTCCAGGCATTCGTCCTGCTTCGGCGGACCCAAATGATCAAAAGCGAACAGCGGTTCCTTCGCGCGCGATTCGTGACGGCGCCGATTATCTCGTCGTCGGACGACCAATTACCCGTTCTGCGGATCCGCGCGCGTCCGCCGCGTCAATCGTCTCGGAAATTGCTGCTGCAACGACTAAGTCCAACCTAAGCGATTAGGTGATTATTATAAATTCGTATGTAATTGGATACGTTACTTTATTTTATTCTATCGTGAGATGCGTCAAAACTGAGTTTTGGGACATTAAACCTACCCGCCATTGTTGCGCCTCCGATCAATGGCTTTTGGGCGAGTAATCTGCAAAATTGCACACTGCGTAATGTGCGACTCAGCTTTGAACTTTGCAGACCGAAATGTTAGCTGGACAGTCTGAAACAATCTATTCGACCGCGACGGGCATGGGCCGATCAGCCGTCGCCGTCGTCCGCGTATCGGGGCCATCTTGCCAGATGGTGCTGAAGGTACTCTGCCCTAAGGCGTCGCTTTTTAGAACGCCGGGCGACCGTCGCGCGGATTTTAGATGCTGAAGGCGAGTTTATCGACGAGGGTATCGTGATTTTTTTTCACGCACCTCGCAGTTTTACAGGGGAGGACGTGATCGAGTTTCAGGTTACGGGTAGCCGAGCTGTTTTAGCCGCTTTGTTGAAGACATTATCGTGTTTTCCCGCCGTACGGCCCGCTGAGGCAGGCGAATTTGCGCGGCGGTCGTTTGCAAACGGAAAGCGCGACCTTGCCGAAATTGAAGGCATGGCTTTGGTGGTCGAGGCTGACACAATCGTTCAACTGCGGCATGCGCAACGGTCGGCATCGGGCCAGCTAAGCCGAGAATGTGAGAATATCCGCGCGAACCTTGTGCGCTGCATGGCGCTTGTGGAAACCTTGTTGGATTTTTCGGATGTTGAGGACCCAGAACACAGCGGCTTGGTCGAAGTGTTTGCGATGGTTAAAGATTTGCGTGAGCGAACAAAGTCGCTGCTAGTAGACTCCCATGCCTCGGAGCGTTTGCGTGAGGGCTTGGTAATCGTGATCGCAGGGCCGCCAAACGCGGGTAAGTCGAGTCTCATAAATCATCTAGCTAGGCGAGAAGTTTCGATTGTTTCAGCGATTCCTGGAACAACGAGGGATTTGATTGAAATATCAATGGATGTCGCTGGATTCCCAATCGTACTTGTGGACTCGGCGGGTATCCGGGAATCCAATGACCCAATCGAGGCTGAGGGGATTGCCCGCGCTCGTAAAAGGAGCGATAGCGCTGATCTAACACTATGGCTAAGTAGTTGCTTGGACGGAGAGGACGGGTTCGACGGGGCGCAAACCTCTGAGGTCTTGTGCATAAAGACAAAGTGCGATTTGGCTCCGGATAGGTTTTTTTCCTCAAAGCAAATCGGAATTTCAACTGTAACTGGCGAAGGTATCAGCGCACTGGTTGAACGGATTGCCTCATTTGCGCATTCAATCCTCGGCGGGCCAGCTAATTCTTTAATCACCACCCAGAGACAGTCGTCCGCAATTTTGGAAGCTGACGCGGCGCTCGCGCGATTTTTGTGCGATCAATCTCTGCCGCTTGAGGTTTTGGCTGAGGAATTGCGAACCGCCGGAAGATGTATGAGTTGCGTGGCGGGACGAATCGATGTAGAAAACGTGCTCAGCGACGTCTTTTCTCGATTGTGCGTCGGCAAATAAGGCCGTGTTTCACGTGAAACCATTTCAAACGTACGACGTGATCGTCGTAGGCGGAGGGCACGCCGGTGTCGAGGCTGCGGCTGCCGCGGCGCGAATGGGCGCGCGCACCGCGTTGCTTACCCATCGGCGCGATTTTTTAGGCGCTATGTCGTGTAATCCGGCGATCGGAGGCTTGGGGAAAGGCCATTTGGTCCGTGAAATCGACGCTCTTGACGGCATTATGGGGCGGGCGGCGGACGCAGCAGCTATCCAATTTCGGACTTTAAATCGAAGTAAGGGTCCGGCCGTACAAGGCCCACGGATTCAAGCAGATCGGGATCTTTACAAGCAGGCTATTGTTCGTCTTTTGGATGCGACGCCGAATTTGTCAATCCTGGAAGATGAGTGCGAAAGTATCTGTGCTCAAGACGGCAAAATCGCGGGGCTAATGGTCAGGTCGGGCCGCCAATTGTTATGTAAGAGCGTAGTCATAGCGACAGGCACATTCCTTAATGGCGTTATTTGCGTCGGTGCGAAAAAGACTTCGGCGGGCCGCGTGGGTGAGAGCGCGGTCACGAAACTTGCGCAACAGTTCAAACACCTGGGACTTGAAACAGGTCGACTCAAAACTGGGACACCGCCAAGGTTGAGAGGGGCTTCAATCAAGTTCGAAGTGCTTGAGCCTCAATGGGGAGACGATCGTCCTCAGTTTCTGTCCTTCCTCTCCGATCGAACACAAGCAAGCCAGGTGCCTTGCTACCTGACGCGTACAAATCCGAAGACACACGCGTTGATCGAAAACAACCTGGATAAGACCGCAGTTTATTCTGGAGCGATTTCAGGCGCCGGCCCAAGGTACTGCCCATCAATCGAAGACAAGGTTGTAAGGTTTCGTGAACGTAGTAGTCACCAAGTGTTTCTTGAACCAGAGGGGTTGGATCTGGAAACTATTTACCCAAACGGTCTATCGACGTCATTGCCACACGAGTTGCAGGAAGCCTTCGTTAGATCGATTTCGGGGCTAGAAGAGGCTCAAATATTGCAACCTGGATATGCAGTTGAGTATGATTTTATAAATCCCACACAATTGCAACCGTCTTTGATGGTCTCAAATCTTGAAGGACTGTTTTTGGCAGGCCAGATAAATGGCACTACGGGTTACGAAGAGGCTGCTGCGCAAGGGATCGTAAGTGGAATTAATGCCGCACTTTACACTGCTGGTCGGTCGGCAAAAATTTTTGATCGCGCCGATAGTTACTTGGGCGTGTTGATTGACGACTTGGTCACCAAAGGTGTTAGCGAGCCTTATCGGATTTTCACTTCGCGTGCAGAGTACCGCTTGCGGCTTCGCGCAGATAATGCAGATGAGCGTTTAACTGCTCTCGGTGTTGAACTTGGGGTGGTCGGTCGCACTCGCGAGGAGATGTATAGGGTCAAAGCAGAGGCCGTTATTTCCGCAATGAGACGGCTTAGTTCGAGCATCGCTTTAGCTAGTGAGCTGGTATCTGCTGGTATTGACGTTGTAGATTCATCGGCGCGCAAACGGTCCGCATTTGAATGGGCCTCCCGGCCCACGGTGCATCTCGCGCAGCTGGCTCGACTATGGCCTGAGATTGGAGAGATAGCGGAATCTCTTTTGGAGCGGTTAGATGCCGATGCTAAATATTCGGTGTATCTGCTCAGACAAGAGAGCGATGTAAAGCGTCATAAGACCGACGAAAATTTGCTTATTCCTCGCGATCTGGATTTTCATGCGATAAGTGGCCTTTCAAATGAGATGAAACAAAAATTTAGCAAACAGCGGCCTGCCACACTTGGCCAAGCCGGACGTATTGAAGGTGTGACTCCAGCAGCACTGATGTTGTTAGCAGTTCGTGCCAAGCGGGCTGGCGGCGCAGGAGCAACTGAAAGTTTCACGTGAAACACTAGCCCCGGAGACGCGGTGTTTTGGACAACACGTCAACTCAAATCGATGCCCGCGCGCTGCCTCGTCTTAAGAAATTTGTCGAATTGCTTCGTGAGTGGAACTCAGTAACCGATTTGATCTCGGAAGACGGACTGAGTAATGTGTGGTCTCGCCATATTGCGGACTGCGCGGAACTACTTGAACTAGCGCCGAATGCGAAGCGTTGGCTCGATATTGGATCGGGCGGTGGCTTTCCGAGCGTAGTGATAGCGTGCCAATTGGCTGACGTTCAAGACGTGAAAATCAGTTCCGTCGACAGTGACGCGCGAAAGTGCGTGTTTTTACGGGAGGTCGCGAGGCGACTTGAGCTTCCTTTGCACGTCTATAATCGTCGAGCAGAGACTTTGTCTTCTTCAGAAATCGGACACGTTGACGTGGTTACTTCTAGAGCTTTCGCGTCGCTTTCCAAGATTATGCTCATTGCCGAACCTTTTTTGGGGAAAGGTGCTATTGCCATCTTACCGCGCGGTGAGACCGCCAGGGCGGAGCTTGATGAAATAGACGATAGTTGGTATTCCGTTGAACGCATTCCCAGCACGTCGGGTCGCGGTGTGATATTTCGAGTCGAAAAGCGAAAGCCGGCAAATCGATATGACCCAAACTAATATGCCGTTGATCCCAAATACGATCGGGGAAGCCAGAGTGCTGGTTTTGGCAAATCAGAAAGGGGGAGTCGGTAAGACCACTACAGCGATAAATCTGGGAACTGCGTTGGCCGCGATTGGTGAGGACGTTCTGATCGTCGATTTGGACCCGCAGGGAAATGCGTCGACCGGCCTGGGAATAGAGCGTTCTAAACGCACGCCTTCTACCTACGATGTCTTGATCGGCAGTCATGGCCTCGCCGAAGTCCAACAGGCTACAGCCATTCCCCGACTCAAAGTGGCGCCGGCTACCCTCGACTTGCTGGGGGTGGAATTGGAATTAGCGACGGATGTAAATCGAGTGCTTAAACTTCGATCGGCGCTGCGAAAATTTGCGTCCCTGGAGGGTAAAGAAAGGATGGCCTCCTATATTCTTGTGGACTGCCCTCCGTCGCTTAATCTTCTGACCATAAATGCTTTGGCTGCAGCACATGCGGTGCTAGTTCCACTGCAGTGCGAGTTTTTCGCACTTGAGGGATTGTCTCAACTACTCAAGACTGTCGAGCAGGTGAAGAAGACGTTGAATAATCAGCTCTCTATCCACGGCGTGCTGATGACAATGTTTGATCCTCGTAACTCTCTGTCATCGCAAGTTGTTGCCGATGTGCGGTCGTTCATGGGCGATAAAGTCTACGATACAATTATTCCAAGAAATGTTAGAGTTTCCGAAGCTCCCTCTTACGGTAAGCCGGTACTGCTTTACGATCTAAAGTGTGCAGGCAGTCAGGCCTATCTCAAGCTTGCTTCTGAGGTTCTCCACCGCGAACGCCGTTCTCAAGCTGCTTAAGTGAATAGGTTTTCTGATGCCTGAGTTAGCTAGCCGTGCTGGATCCGAACCTCGTTCTCGCCTCGGGCGCGGGCTCGCCGCACTGCTCGGTGACGTCGATGAAAATGCGAATGGACAAAGTCCAGAGACGTTGCAGGGCGTAAAGCAAGTTCCCATCGAGTTTCTTCGCTCGAGCGCGAAGAATCCACGACAACATTTTCAGGAGGCAGATTTAGCCGAACTCGCTGACTCCATCAGAGAGCGCGGAATTATCCAACCCATACTCGTTCGGCCACTGGCAGGAACGCGCGATACCTTTGAAATTGTGGCGGGCGAGCGAAGATGGCGAGCGGCGCAGCAGGCCGGTTTGCATAGTGTGCCAGTTATACCCCTGCAAGTAGGCGACCGCGAAGCGCTTGAAATTGCAATTGTTGAAAACGTACAGAGAGCAGACCTCAATGCGCTCGAAGAAGCCGCGGGCTATGCGCGCTTGGCCGTTGAATACGGTTACAATCAATCTGATATTGCGCGTGTTGTGGGGAAAAGCCGCAGCCATGTCGCCAATACCTTAAGGCTGTCTAATTTGCCGGCACACACACAGGAGTTATTGTCGACTGGCGCAATTTCCGCCGGGCATGCGAGGGCGTTACTTGCATTGCCTGACCCCAATTCGATCGCCGACAAAATTGTCGCACAAGGACTAAGCGTGAGGGAAACTGAGCGCTTAAGTAAAATTCCCGACATAGCGACCAAGCGCAACGAAGTAAGTCGGGGCGATGACGACGATCCGAATCTCAGGGCGCTTGCGGAAAAAATCTCACTTTCACTTGGCGTTCAAGTGGAGATTCAAAAGAAAGGGCAAAAGCACGAGGTGCGCATCAAGATTAGAGACGCAGAACAACTCACGTTCATTTGCGATCGGCTTGCTGGAATTTAGACCTAGCTGCCTCATTTTAAGGTCGCTATTCGATCTCTTTAGCAGCTGTTCTCTGGTAGCCCCCTGAGAGCAGGCAAACTTAGGTTTATTTATACTGATATTAAGCTAGGCCCCGACGTTCGCCTAGGTGGCGAACTCTGGTCCGCCCTTGCGTTACCCGCAGAAACCCGGCAGAGTTACCGAACTAACGAATGTAGTCATTTGGTTCGTGGGGAAACGCGATGAAGGCAATCGTGTGGGGAGCGCTGCTCTTGTCGGCGTTTAACCTTTCCGGGTGCCTCTCGACGACGATAGGCGGTTTGACGTCTCCCGCGGCGCCGATACCCGGAGGCGAAGATTCGCCGGCCCCCTATTCCGCGGACAAGCTCGTGGGTTCGTGGGGGGTTGCCTCTTATCGGGAGGATAAGGATCGAGCCCGCACAGAGACGCAAGCCCGTGCCCAGTGTAGGCTTCCCTATGTAATCAGACGGGGCCCGACCGACGGCGTCATTATGCATGTCGCAGATGATGCAACTCCACATGAGCTCGCATTGAAAAAAGGCTCGGATGGGAAAGTATATCTTGGATTTGCAGGCCCTGCGGGCGATAGTCAGGATAGGGTTATCTTATCGATAACTGATAAGGAGTTCATCGCGCGTTACGTGGATCCCGACACCAACACGCGTTACGGAACGTTTGTATACGTGCGCTGCGCCAAAGTGTGAGGTTTATATGATGAATGCGAGAGTGACACTCGCGCTTTTTGCTGCGTTACTCCTCAACTTAGGGGTTAGTTCGAGAGCAGAGGAGACCGAGCCGAACGTTATAACGATGAACGTCGGCGATGAGCCGGGTCGCGTATCAAGCGAAGAAGTTCGCATTGAGGATGGCCCATATAAGCGGCAGGTTGTATATTATAGAACCAACGCAGCTCCGGGCACAGTCGTCATTTCTACTCCCGAGCGTTTTCTTTACTTAGTACTCGGGGACAACCGAGCACTTCGTTATGGAATCGGAGTGGGTAGGCAGGGATTTCAGTGGTCTGGAATGGTGACGATTACGCGCAGAACGGCTTGGCCAGACTGGACACCGCCGCCTGAAATGATCGCGCGCCAGCCGTACCTCCCCCGCTTCATGGCTGGTGGCCCGGGCAATCCTATGGGTGCGCGGGCGCTCTATCTTGGAGCTACGGTTTACCGGATCCATGGCACCAACCAACCAGAGACAATCGGTCAGGCCATCTCGTCTGGATGTTTCCGTCTAGCCAATGGCGATATCGCGGACCTATTCGAACGGGTGCCGCTGGGAACAAAAGTAATCGTCCGGCAGGCGAAAGAGCTTTAGCCGGGACTTTCGGGCTCAGCCTAAAATGGAGCTTTACGGTAGATGAGCGTGAAACGAGCAAGCCCAATCAGACTACTTTCCGCAGCGTTGGTCGCGGCAACGTTGGCGCAAGGCCTAGCGCACGCGAGTACGCTTCAGAGCGTGAAGCAACGCGGAACAATTGCATGCGGCGTAAGCACTGGCCTTCCCGGCTTCTCTGATCGTGACGCAAACGGACAATGGAGCGGTTTTGACGTCGATTTTTGCCATGCACTTGCTGCGGCAGTACTTGGCGACGCAGGCAAAGTTTCCTACGTTCCGCTAAATGCCAGTGAACGGTTCGATGCGCTAGAGACGGGCAAGATCGACGTGCTATCGCGCAATTCAAGTTGGACGATCGAGCGAGAATCCTCTCTGGGATTTTTATTCGCTGCAATACTTTATCACGATGGTCAGGGCTTTTTGGTCCTGCGTCATCCTGGGATGACTTCCGCGCTTGAGCTGGATAAAGCAAAAGTTTGTGTACAGAAGGGCACTACGAGCGAGATGAACCTCCCAGACTTCTTCAGTTATAATTCCATGACGCCGGAAGTGCATGCTTTTGAGTCAATCGCCGAGGCGATGAAAGCGCTAGAAGGAGGTACCTGCGACGTATTTACTGCGGACCAATCGGCGCTCTATGCTGAACGAAGCGCCCTGTCCACGCCGGCAGACTCCGTCATTTTGCCAGATGTGATATCCAAAGAGCCTCTAGGGCCGGTCGTACGTGGTGATGACGTGGCGTGGTTCAACCTCGTCAAGTGGGTCGCATTTGGTCTCGTCGACGCCGAAGAACTCGGTGTGACCTCGCACAATACTGAAAGAGCACTTGCTTCCACAAAGCCCGATATCCGTCGGCTCGTGGAACTCGAAGGCGATTTCGGAAGCCACTTCGGCGTTGATAACTCATTCGTGCTGCGGGCGGTTAAGTCGGTCGGCAACTACGGTGAAATCTTTGACCGGAACCTGGGCACAGGCTCCAAACTCGGTATCCCCCGCGGCCTTAACCAACTCTGGTCAACTGGCGGCCTAATGTACGCGCCACCAATGCGCTAGATTAGGGTCGACACTCGCTAGCTTCACGTCTGCCGAGTCACATCGACACAAAACTTCAGCAGAAACAGATCCGGAAAACTGAGCCGGTTAAGCGATGCGAATCGAAGCCGCAGCTGACCCCAACTTAACCTCTTCAGTGGCAAAATTGCCGCAGGAATTCTAATCGCCTCACGTGTCTAAGTCTGCGCGTTCCCCACGTCCGCGGAACGCGCGGGCGGGGATCTCAGGAAAACCGCGCAAGAGAGCCCCGTTGGTGGGGGCATATTTGTCGCCCATCCAAACTGCATTCGTTACGCCGCTAATTGCCGCAGCACGTAGGGTAGAATTCCACCGTTGCGGAAATATTCGAGTTCATCCAGCGTGTCGATGCGACATATCAGCGGGACGCGTAAGACATTACCGGCCACTGATTTGATTTCAGCTTGCAAAATCTGACGCGGCTTCAGGTCGTGGCTAAGACCGGCTATCGAGACTATTTCGTCTCCCACCAATCCCAACTTTTGCCAGGAAGTTCCTTCTTCGAATACTAACGGCAAGACACCCATGCCAACCAAGTTGGAGCGGTGGATACGCTCGAAACTTTGGGCAACAACAGCGCGCACACCCAACAGTTTTGTGCCCTTCGCCGCCCAATCGCGGGAAGATCCCGTTCCGTATTCCCGGCCTGCAAATATCACGAGGGGAACACCTTCTTTTTGGTAACGCATCGCTGCGTCATAGATGGGCATCCGCTCGCGCGAAGGATAGTGAAGCGTTAGGCCGCCCTCGACGACGTTCCCAGAACTGTCTTTCACCACCTGATTTTTGATACGGATGTTGGCAAAGGTACCGCGCATCATCACCTCGTGATTGCCTCGACGCGTGCCGTATTGGTTGAAATCAATCGGACGCACTTGGTGTTCAGTCAAATAGGTCCCTGCGGGGCTCGCCGCTTTGATTGAGCCCGCTGGCGAAATGTGGTCTGTAGTGATCGAATCCAGAAACAGCCCGAGGATGCGAGCGTTCACTATGTCTTCGACAGGATCGGGCGTCATAGTCATACCCTCAAAATAGGGTGGATTACGCACGTAAGTCGAACCGAAATCCCATGAGTATGAAGGGCCAGAAGGAACCTTCACCTTTTTCCAGTTCGTGTCCCCGTCGAATACGCTGGAGTATTTGTTCTTGAACATTTTGGCGTTGATAACGCCCTGGATAATGTCATCGATTTCATGCGCAGACGGCCAGATGTCGCGCAAATATACAGGTTCTCCGCGCTGGTTGGCGCCGAGAGGATCTTTGTGCAGGTCAACCTGAAGGGAGCCGGCAAGCGCGTAGGCCACTACCAGTGGCGGCGAGGCAAGGTAGTTTGCGCGCACATCAGGGTTGACGCGACCCTCGAAGTTGCGATTGCCTGAAAGCACTGCTGCTGCGACTAAGTTATCTTTGGCGATAGTCGCTGATATTTCTGGTGCGAGAGGTCCGGAATTCCCAATGCAGGTCGTGCAGCCGTAACCGACAATATTAAAACCAAGTTTATCTAATGGCTTTTGCAAATCAGCCGCCGCCAAATACTCCTCTACGACTTGGCTCCCGGGCGCAAGGGACGTCTTAACCCATGGCTTCGAGGAAAGACCCTTCTCCACGGCATTCCGGGCAAGCAGGCCCGCGGCGATCATCACGCTTGGGTTGGAGGTGTTTGTGCACGAAGTGATCGCCGCGATCACGACATCGCCATGGCCTAGTTCGAAATTTTTTCCCTCGACCTGGCGCCGCAATTCTATCTGCTCGCCTTGCTTGAATTCCGTGGTCATGGCGCCGAGAAAGCTCTCCTTGGCTTCCGACAACGGCACGCGATCCTGTGGACGCTTAGGACCGGCGAGTGACGATGCGACTTCGTTCAATTCCAGCGAGAGCGTGTCTGTGAAGACCGGGTCCGGCGTAAGCCTAGTCCGAAACAAACCCTGCGCTTTCGCGTATGCCTCGACCAACTCAATTCGCGCTTTCTTTCGCGCAGTGGTCTCAAGGTAAGCAATCGTTTGGCGATCGATAGGAAAAATACCGCATGTCGCGCCATATTCCGGCGCCATATTCGCGAGCGTGGCGCGGTCGGCCACCGACATTTCGTTCAGACCGGGCCCGAAGAATTCAACGAACTTGCCGACCACGCCTTTCTTTCGCAACATCTGCGTGACCGTTAGCACAAGGTCGGTCGCTGTGACCCCTTCTCTCAGTGCGCCCATAAGTTTGAAGCCAATCACCTCCGGCAACAACATCGACAGAGGCTGCCCAAGCATTACGGCCTCTGCCTCAATTCCACCGACACCCCAACCGAGCACGGCAAGCCCATTAACCATCGTCGTATGGCTGTCGGTGCCGACGAGAGTGTCGGGATACGCGACCTCCACCAGCTTGCCGTTGATTTTCTGCTTATTGATCCATACCGTCTGTGCGAGATATTCGAGATTGACTTGATGGCAGATCCCCGTGCCGGGCGGCACTACCGAGAAATTTGAGAACGCCTGCTGGCCCCACTTCAAGAAGCGATAACGCTCCTGATTTTGCTCGTACTCGCGCTTGACATTCTGAGCGAGAGACTTCGATGTGCCGGCGTAGTCGACAACCACAGAATGGTCGATAACGAGGTCGACTGGGACTAGAGGGTTAATCTTGTCGGGGTTACCGCCAAGCGATACCATCGCGTCGCGCATCGCCGCGAGATCCACGACCGCAGGCACGCCGGTGAAATCCTGCATAAGGACGCGCGCGGGACGGAAAGCAATTTCATGATCCGCTTTTCCACGATTCTTCAACCAACCGACAACCGCTTCTATGTCGCCTCTACTTACACTGCGCCCATCCTCGTTTCGCAGCAGATTCTCGAGAACGATTTTCATGGAGAATGGTAGTGTCGATACTCCAGTTAGACCGTTCTTCTCTGCTGCCTTTAGGGAGAAGTATTCATAAGTCTTAGAGCCGACCGCAAGGCTTTTTCGGCATTTGAAACTATCGAGGCTGGCCAAAGGGCGTCTCCAAGCGCGTTGGAATGAGTAGACGGACTTATAGAAAATTCCACGCTCGCCGGCTACACGAACCAGGCCAAATGAGCGCTGCTTCTTTGGGCCATCGAGGGCAGTCATGCGTCTTTGCGCGGAAAATCTCAGCCTCGAGCGGGGTGGACGACAACTGTTTGCGAATTTGTCGTTTGAAATAAACGACGGGGCAGCGTTGGTCATCAAAGGTTCGAACGGCGCTGGAAAATCTAGTCTTTTGCGCGCGATAGCCGGTTTCCTGCCCTTTTCGGAGGGCCGCCTACGACATGAAGGGGGCGGCGCGCCGTCCGAGCTTGGCGAGCAGACGCACTACGTTGGACACGCTGATTCGCTGAGGACGGCACTGACCGCTGGAGAAAACCTAGCCTTTTGGGCCCAAATGCTGGGCGGCAAAGTTAGCAGCGTCAGGCCGGCGCTAGGGCGTCTCGGGCTTTCGCATGTTTTTGACTTCCCTGTCCGCGCTCTATCTGCCGGCCAGAAGCGGCGTGTCGCACTAGGTCGTTTGCTGCTTTCGTATAGAGCGATCTGGCTGCTCGACGAGCCCACTACTGGCCTCGATGTTGGTGGCCAAGCGCTGCTCGCGGATATCATGCAAGACCATCTGTCCCGCGGTGGATTGATTGTCGTCGCGACCCATATACCACTCGGTATTGTAGCGACTCGACAGATCCAGTTGAAAGCCCCAGGCTTTGTGCCGGTCGGAGATGATGTTTGAGACCAGTCTTTGCTCTGTTTCAGCGCGAGTGGCGTGTTGCGCGTCGAATTGGTGGCGGGGCGTCAACGGGCGCCGTATTTTTCCTAATATTAGTAACGGTTATGCCTTTCGCGCTGGGGCCAGATCTACGAGTTCTCGCTAAATTTGGTCCGGCAATACTCTGGATTTCTGCGCTATTGTCTACATTGCTCGGGCTAGACCGCTTGTTCCAAGCAGATGCGGAAGATGGCTCTTTGGACCTCCTTATCAATGCTACGCTACCGCTAGAAATCGTCGTGCTTGTCAAATGTGCGGCCCATTGGACGACTTCGATTTTACCCCTTGTGATCGTCGCGCCTCTATTTGGATTAATGCTCGCAATGGATGCAGAGGCGCTCGAAGTATCTACTTTGACACTAGGCGTTGGTACTCCCGCACTGACGATGATCGGGGCAATTGGAGCAGCCCTGACAGCATCATTGAGGAGGGGCGGTCTGTTAATGGCAGTACTCGTGTTGCCCCTAGCAATCCCGGTTCTAATTTTCGGGGTCGCGGCGTCTAGCGGCGGCGGAAATATCGTACCCCTCGCAAAGCCCATTGTCGTCTTGCTATCGATGACAATATTTAGCCTGGCGGTAGCGCCTTTTGCTGCGGCGGCTGCGATTAGGCATGTTCGGGATTAGCAAATCCGCGGCTAGGTCACGCGCGGCGCGCGCGAGTTTCGCGGGACGGCGTAAACACTCCACGTTGTTCGCGCGTTTCGTCAACCCAATTCTCGAATTTCAGTGCAACGCCGCCGGGAAAGACCCGCGCCACCCTCGCGCGACGGCCATCGAGGCGCACACGTTCGCTAACAGCAAGCACGGTGTCGATAAGTAACGCCGCGCCATCCTTGGAGACGTCTGTGAGTTCCCCCTTATGCTGCCGCCCATCGAGCGTTGCAAGAAAGACGGTTTGACGTTCAACATATTGCCGTGAAAGGCGGCGGTGGTCATCCGGCCTGCCATTTTCCGAGTTCGTGATCCAGGCGATTCGCTCCTCAACCCGCTCTTCTTTGCGAGTAGTCCCTCGAGTTTCTATAGCGAACCATCCGGATGCCCGGCGCACCAAGTGACCTTCTATGCGTCCTATTCCCTCGATGTAAGCTATAACCCGTGACCCCCAAGGACCGGCCTTGGCGGCGCGCAAACGCAACCCCCCGGCAGAGATATCAACACACTCGCAGGGATATTCGGACCCATCTTCGAGCATGTAACGGCCCGCCAAAGCGATGGCGACTCTTCTGTGACGACGCCGGTCGCCAGGCGATGGATCAAGACGCTCGAGCGAGGCGTCGTTTTCGCCGGTTTCAATTTTACGCACGGTCATCGGCTTCGGTTATGGGCCACCAATCGAATTGGTTTGAGCCTTTCCTCGAACTCAGAAGTGTCACGCGCGAAACTAAACAATGTCTTAACAACGCATCAAATCCAAGTTAGTAATAGAGTTTTTAGCAAATCTTTCGGATGGGTGCTTCTAAGAGCGAATTAATATTAGTGAAGCCAACGCTCTTCAGATGTTCCAAAATACTCATAAACAACTATCCAAGAGATTTTGGTGTAATGCTTCGGGCGTTCATCAGGCGCGGTCACCGCCAACGAGAAGCGTTACTAATACGACAACTTGGACAATCTCTGCTGTCGCTCCGCAAACGTCGCCTGTCTGTCCACCAATCTGGCTCTGGGCAAATGCGACGAACAACCGCGCAACTACGGCGGCGACGATACAAGCAAGAAATGCTCGGGCAAGCCCCAATGACAGAAGCCCAAGCCCGATAGTCAGCGCGATCAGCGTCGCTGCGACACCGAGCAGTACACTCGGGTGGAAAGGGCCCATCCTCGCACCGATACCATCGGCCCGCGCCGGCAATGCCCAAGCCAAAGGGGCTAGCGCTGCCGCCCGAGCTGCCGCGCCCGCTAGTACGAGGCCCCCAATGGCGAGTTCCGGAATAGGCCGCGCCAATGCTGCAATTGCCTCGATCCGCAAAAGCAAAGCTAAGCACAGAGCAACTGCACCGTAGGCCCCGATACGGCTATCTCGCATTATCGCGAGTTTTGCATCACGGTCACGGCCGCCGCCAAAGCCATCTGCCACGTCGGCGAGCGCGTCCTCATGTAAGCCACCCGTAAAAATAGTTTCGGCTACTACAGACACTGTGGCGCAAATGGTTCCAGGCAGACCAATTTTTTGCATGGTCAAGAATACTAATGCACCCAGGCCGCCAACAATTGCGCCGGCAAGCGGCGCTGCCCATGCGATTTTTGGGAAGTCCGGCGCGCCTGTGCTCGCGCCAAGTGGCGCCCGCGTAAAAAAGCGCAAGTTTTCGGCGACCGCAAAAGCCGCTTGCGCTAGGTACTGCCTCAGAGTGCCCAAAGAAATGCTGCGACCGCTGCGACTGCGATCGCGGTTTGGCCGTATTCGAGGAGACCCCATTGCCACAATAGGGCACGCGCAGCCCCCACGTCTTTAGGTGCAAGTGCGATGATTTGGTTGTCGATTGGGCCCATGATATAAATCGTATATGGCCAACTCGCGGCCGCGATTACTGCGCCAACCGCGAAGCGGACGTCGGAGGTCTCAAAATAGGCCGAAAGACCCGCAATTGCCGAAGCAAGAGCAAGGGTCGCCATCAAAGCGACGCCACGCCGATCGCTAGGGCCCCATTCTTTGAGCATCTCGGCGTCGTCCAGTTGTAACCGCGCTGGTTGCTCAACTCCGTTGACATAAACGCCTGCGCCGGCGAGCGCTGACGCGAGAACAAGTGCGAATAAACCCGCAAGCATGGGGAACTCCAGACGCGATACGTCGCCGCCCTTTGGCCCTCGCGTCCACAACGAGTCAAGCGCGCGCCCGAATCTCCGTGTTGAGAACAGATGCGTCGTCCGCGACGGATACCGCCGACGGCTCAAACTCTAAATCCTCAGGTGAGTATTCGACAGTCTCTCGTCTCAGTCGCAACGCTGAGTGGCAGGCGGCGCCGGCCAATTTTTTCTTGGGTGGGTCGAAGTAGGCAGGGTCGTTGCAGACCTCAAACAGTCGCACCTACCGCGAGACGAGCGGGAGTTCACAAAAATGCATTATTGTTAGCGCTCGGCGCCGCTGGTATGACCCGCCGCGGCTAGTCTCGGCGACGGCCTGGCGGGTCCGCAGCGGGGATTTACATGCAGGGCAAGATGAAAATCCTGGCGGGCAACTCTAACCCGCAGATCGCTGAGGCGATCGCGGCCTATTTGGGCGAGCCCCTAACTAGGTGTCACGTGCGGAGATTTGCGGATCTCGAAATATTCGTCGAAATTCTTGAAAATGTGCGCGGACGCGACACGTTCATCGTGCAGTCCACCTCATTTCCGACAAATGACAATCTGATGGAGTTGCTCATTATGATTGACGCGCTTCGGCGCGCGTCGGCGCAACGTATCACCGCGGTGATTCCTTATTTCGGCTACGCGCGACAAGATCGCAAACCGGGTCCACGTTCACCGATTTCCGCAAAGTTGGTTGCCAACCTCATCACTCGCGCCGGAGCAGATCGCGTGCTGACGGTCGATCTACACGCCGGCCAAATCCAGGGGTTCTTCGATATTCCGACCGACAATCTGTTCGCAGCTCCAACTATGGTGCGCGACATCAAGGATCGGGGCTTGGCTAAGAATGTCATGGTAGTTTCGCCTGATGTGGGCGGCGTTGTGCGGGCGCGCGCGCTTGCGAAACGTCTCGACGCTCCACTTGCGATCGTTGATAAGCGGCGCGAGCGCGCAGGCGAGTCCGAAGTGATGAACATTATCGGCAATGTACGGGGTCGAAATTGCGTACTGCTCGATGACATCGTCGATTCCGGCGGCACACTGTGTAACGCCGCAGACGCGTTGTTTCTGGCGGGCGCCGAGAGTGTATCAGCATACATCACGCACGGCGTCTTGTCGGGCGGCGCCGTCGCCAGAGTGGTTTCGTCGCGACTAACAGAGTTAGTATTAACTGACACAATTGCCCCAACAGAAGCAATTCGATCGGCTAAGAACGTCCGCGTCATCACGATCGCTCCACTGATTGGCGAGGCGATTGCGCGGATTTATAAAGAAGAGAGCGTGTCTAGTCTGTTCGACTAAGCGGCGTAAGAGCTCTTCAGTTCGACGTTGTTCCCCAATTCCAGCGAGATTTAGACCGCGCCTCGACTGCGAAGCGAGCGATACGTGAGATGTTTATGCGAGGCTTGCGATTGGGCTGTGGCCCCCTTATTCAAAAGGCCGCGCCTTCGCTTGTCCATCACATCTACATGGGGCGGGACCTCGCCTAAGCGCCCGCAAGCCAGCGGATGTATTCCGGCCGGGGGTGCCATGTTCGACAAGATCCTGATCGCCAATCGCGGCGAAATCGCCTGCCGCGTGATTAGGACGGCGAAGCGGCTGGGGATTAGGACCGTAGCTGTCTACTCTGAGGCCGACAAGGACGCCTTGCATGTCGAAATGGCCGACGAGGGGGTCCTGATTGGTCCCGCCCCGGCCTCTGAAATCCTATCTTGTCATCGGCAAGATCGTCGAGGCCTGCCGGCAAACCGGAGCGGAGGCCGTGCACCCGGGCTACGGTTTCCTCTCAGAACGAGCGGCCTTTCCACGAGCACTAGAAGCCGCCGGCATCGTGTTCATCGGACCGAATCCGCATGCGATCGAAGCGATGGGCGACAAGATTGAATCCAAGAAATTTGCCAACGCCGCCAAGGTTTCGACGGTGCCCGGCTTCCTCGGGGTAATCGAGAGCCCCGAGCATGCATCCGAAATTGCCGACGAGATTGGCTACCCCGTGATGATCAAGGCTTCTGCCGGTGGCGGAGGCAAAGGGATGCGTATCGCCAATTCCCGCAACGAGGTCGCCGAAGGCTTCGCTCGCGCCAAGTCTGAAGCAAAGTCTTCTTTCGGTGACGACCGCGTGTTCGTGGAAAAATTTATCGTCAATCCGCGCCACATAGAAATCCAGGTGCTCGGGGACAAACATGGAAATGTGATCTCGCTCGGAGAGCGGGAATGTTCCATCCAGCGCCGCAACCAGAAGGTAATTGAGGAGGCGCCCTCTCCCCTGCTCGACGAAAAAACCAGGCGCGCGATGGGTGACCAGGCGGTCGCCTTGGCCAAGGCTGTCGGGTACAATTCGGCGGGTACCGTGGAGTTCGTCGCTGGGCAGGACCGCAGCTTCTATTTCCTCGAGATGAATACGCGCCTGCAGGTTGAGCATCCGGTCACTGAACTTGTAACCGGCATTGATCTCGTCGAGCAGATGATCCGCGTCGCGGCCGGCGAGAGGCTGTCGCTCGCGCAGGACGATGTGAAACGCGAGGGTTGGGCAATCGAGAGCCGCGTGTACGCGGAGGACCCAACGCGCAGATTTCTCCCTCAGTCGGACGTCTCGTGCGCTACACCCCGCCTGCGGAAGGCTGTCATGAAGGCGTCACCGTGCGCAATGACACGGGCGTCTACGAAGGGGGGGAAATCTCGATCTATTATGATCCGATGATCGCAAAACTCGTAACCCATGCGGGGGATCGTGCGGCGGCGATAGAGGCCCAATCCAGCGCTCTGGATGCATTCTACATCGAGGGCATCCGACACAATATTCCGTTCTTATCAGCGTTGATGCGCCATCCCCGCTGGCGCGAGGGCCGACTTTCGACCGGCTTCATAGCCGAGGAGTTTCCGAACGGTTTCGATGCGCAGGCGCCCGAGGGCCGGATCGAGCGCATTATCGCCGCCGTGGCTGTGCACGTCGATCACGTTATGAACACGCGCAAACGCGGGATTTCTGGGCAGCTGCGCGCACCATCGCGGCTGAACTTCGATCTCGATCGGGTGGTGGCGTTCGAGGAGCGCCGGATTCGTATTACGGTCGCGCCGGTTAGCGAAGGGATCGAGGTAACGTTCGACGACGGCGCGCGGTTGCGGGTCCATTCATCCTGGGCTCCGGGAATAGCGGTTTGGCGTGGCGATATTGATGAGATGCCGATCTCGGCAAAAGTGCGCCCGATCCTCAACGGCTTTGAGATTGCCCACGGCGGCGCCGAGGTCGTCGCCCGTGTCTTCACTGCAAAAGAGGCGGAATTCGCCGGATTGATGCTTGAGCGGAAGGACTCCGAAAATTTCAAAGCGCTCAAGTGTCCAATGCCGGGCCTTGTCAAATTGATAGTGGTTAGTGAAGGGCAGGATGTGAAGGCCGGCAAGTCGCTCTGCGTGGTCGAGGCCATGAAAATGGAGAACGTTCTGCTTGCTGAACGCGACGTAACAATCAAGAAAATCCTTGCCAAACCTGGCGATAGCCTCGCCGTCGACGCCATCATTATGGAATTTGGTTGAAACGCCGGCGGAGCGTGACTGCGGAAGTTGGCGGCTTTCAAACCGCATGAATAAATCGACACACATAGACGCAATCTAGTGACGCAACGGACTTGCCGCCTGTGGTAAGTTTGCCGCTATATTTTGAGAAAGGCATTTTAGTTCGGCGACAGGGTCCGTGCAGCGGCCAAATGCCGAAATTTGTCTGCGTCCGACAGCCGAGTGCGCCGGCGTGGCGTGACATCCCAATGCGCTTTTCTGACCTTTCGCCAGCTCCCACGGTTGGTTAAATACGCCTGCATGCCTCGAAGTAAAACGAAAGGTCCCGACCTCGACGCAGCCCGCGTTGAGCACAAGCGCCTTGGCGCCGAAATCGCCGAGCATGACCGGCGCTATCACGCCGAGGACGCGCCCGTCATCTCCGACGCCGAATACGATGGATTGCGACGCCGCTACGAGGCGCTGGAGCGAGAGCATCCTGAATTTGCCGACGCGGGCTCTCTGAGCCGCAAGGTCGGTGCGTCGCCATCAGAGAAGTTTGCCAAAGTCCGGCACTCAGTCCCGATGCTCTCACTGGGCAACATCTTTGCCGACGAAGAGGTCGCCGAGTTCTGCGCCCGAGTGCGGCGTTTCCTGAGGACTCGCGGCCGACGCGCCGTTCGGAGTCATCGCCGAACCTAAGATCGACGGCCTCTCTTGCTCGCTGCTCTACGAAAGCGGCGAGTTAGTCCGCGCGGCCACGCGCGGTGATGGCTACGAGGGCGAGGACGTGACCGCCAATGTGAAGACCGTCGCGGCGATTCCCAAAACGTTGCGCGGCGCGCCGGACCGGCTCGAGGTTCGCGGCGAAATCTATCTGGCGCATGCGGATTTCGAGGAGATCAATGCGCGACAGGTAGCCGCTGGCAAGCCGACTTTCGCCAATCCGCGCAACTCCGCCGCCGGTTCATTGCGCCAGATCGACCCGCGCGTGACTGCCGAGCGGCCACTCAAATTCTTCGCCTATTCCTGGGGCGAAGTCAGCGAGAGTTTTGCAGACACGCAACACGGCGCACTGCAGGCGTTCCGCCGTTTTGGCCTGCCAACCAACCACCAGTTGACAAAGCTGTGCCGCACTGCGGATGAACTGATCGAGCAATATCGCGAGATCGAAGCGAAACGCGCCGACCTCGGCTACGACATCGACGGCGTCGTCTATAAGGTCGACGACTTGGCTTTGCAGCGCCGTCTCGGCTTTGTCTCTCGCAGTCCTCGCTGGGCAGTGGCGCACAAATTCCCGGCGGAGCGGGCGACGACGCGCATTGAGGCGATCGAGATCCAGGTCGGGCGCACCGGGTCGCTGACGCCGGTCGCGAAGCTTCATCCTGTTACCGTCGGCGGCGTCGTCGTGAAGAACGCAACGCTGCACAATGAGGACGAGATTGATCGGCTCGACGTGCGAGAGGGAGACACCGTCCATATACAGCGCGCCGGCGACGTAATCCCGCAGGTGCTCGAAGTTGTCAAAGACGATGCGCACGCCGGGCGCACGAAATTCGCGTTCCCGAAAGTCTGCCCAATTTGCGGCTCGGCGGCGCTGCGCGAGATCGACGAAAAAACGGGCAAGCGTGACGTCGTGACGCGCTGCACTGGCCGGCTCGTCTGCCCGGCGCAGGCAGTCGAGGGCCTGAAACATTTCTGTTCGCGCAACGCTTTCGACATCGAAGGGCTCGGCGACAAGCAGATCGAGCTTTTTCACAAAGAAGGGCGCATCAAGATCGCCGCCGATATTTTCGCGCTCCAGCGGCGCGACGGCCAAGGCGCCCCGCCTCTCAAAGAGTGGGAAGGGTTCGGCGAAACATCGGCGCGCAATTTGTTTGCTGCGATCGAGGCCAGACGCACGATCCCCATCAACCGTTTTCTCTTTGCCCTCGGTATGCGTCATGTCGGTGAAACCAATGCGCGGCGCCTGGCGCGACATTTCGGCGATTTTGAAAGCCTGCGGGCCGCCTCGACCGCAGCCAACGCAGCGGAAGCGCTATCGGGTATTGAGGGCATAGGCCCCGTCGTGGTCGAGGCGATTGTCGATTTCTTCGCCGAAGCGCACAATGAAAAGGCGCTCGATGCGCTAGTTGCAGAGGTGACGATCGAGTCAATGCCGGCGGTTGCTTCCGGGCACGCGCTTGCCGGAAAAACCGTAGTATTCACAGGCTCGCTTGAGCGTATGACGCGCGACGAAGCGAAGGCGCTCGCCGAACGGCTCGGCGCTAAGGTGTCTGGTTCGATTTCGGCGAAGACACAGCTCGTCGTTGCCGGCCCCGGCGCCGGATCAAAGCTTGCAAGGGCGCGCGAGTTCGGAATCGAGACGATCGACGAGGATGAGTGGCTGCGACGCGCCGCAGACGGTTGAGCGCGCGATCCGCCGGCGCGGCCAACACCCCATAAACCAAGCCTTCACCCTTTTCGGCCTAACTGTCGCGGGAGACGTGTCGCGATCGTTCGCGACAGGCATGCCGCCGTACGTCGTCGCGCGCGCCTTCAAGGCCGCATTTCAATAAAATCTCACCGCGCTCGTAAGAGCGAGTTTCGCCCCCCGCAGGAGTCGGCCGAATGTTTTCGTTCGCCCGTTCACAGAAGCTTCACGACCAGGAGAAACTGGCGGCCATCGATCGTTCGATGGCCATCATCGAATTCACGCCAGACGGGACAATTCTTTCGGCCAACGAGAATTTCTGCAAGACGCTTGGCTACGCGGCCGATGAGATCATCGGCAAACACCACAGCCTGTTTGTTGAAGCGGATTATGCCCGAAGCCCGGAATACCAGGCGTTTTGGCGCAAGCTCGGCGGCGGCGCCTATAACTCGGCGCAGTACCGACGCCTGCGCAAAGACGGCGCACCCATCTATATTCAAGCGACCTACAATCCAATCATGGGGCAGAACGGTCGCGTTGTCGGCGTGCTGAAGATCGCAGCCGACATCACCGAAGCGAAACTGCGGTCCAACGAGAACGAAGCCAAGATGGCTGCTCTGTCCCGGGTCCAGGCCACCATCGATTTCAAGCCGAGCGGCGAAATCATCGACGCCAACGACAATTTCTTTGCAACGATGGGTTATCGTCGTGACGAAATTATCGGCAAGCACCACCGCATGTTTGTTGAGCCGAGCTACGCCAATTCGCAAGAATATCAAGACTTCTGGCGAAGGCTCAACTCCGGCCAACCCATCGTCAATTCTTTTCGTCGCGTTGGGAAAGGCGGCAGATTGGTCGTGCTGCAGGCCTCCTACTGCCCGGTGCTCGATCTCGATGGGAAAGTCAGCAAAGTCGTCAAGTTCGCTAATGACATCACCGAACTCGTCACGCTGGGAGACGCACTAGCTCGCCTGTCTAAGGGCGACATCGAAAAGCGCTTGGACAAGCCATTCTCCGCGACATTCGATAAGCTTCGCGTGGATTTCAACGTAGCCGCCGATAACCTCAACGAGGTGCTCGGTGGCATTGTCGGCGCGATCGACGTCGTCGGCGCCAGCGCCGAGGAGATCGCCTCGGCTTCACGGGATTTGTCGCGCCGCACGGAAGGGCAGGCCGCGAGCCTCGAGGAAACCGCGGCCGCGCTCGAAGAGGTCACTGCGACGGTCAAGAAGACAACAGAGAATGCGCGGCTTGCCAACCAAGTTGTCGGTGCGGCGAAAGGAGACGCGGAAAAGAGCGGCGAGATCGTCAGCCGGGCGGTTGATGCGATGGGCCGCATTGAGCACTCCTCGGAGGAGATCGGCAAGATTATCGGAGTGATTGACGAGATCGCCTTCCAGACTAACTTGTTGGCGCTCAACGCTGGCGTAGAGGCCGCGCGCGCTGGCGACGCGGGCCGAGGCTTCGCCGTCGTTGCCTCCGAAGTAAGGGCACTCGCACAACGGTCCGCCGAGGCCGCCAAGCAGATCAAAGGGCTAATCGCTGCATCCAGCTCTGACGTCGGAGCGGGGGTCAAACTAGTGCGTCAGACGGGTGACGCGCTTGGCCAGATCGTCGCCAAAGTCATGGACATCAACACGCTTGTCGGCGACATCGCCGCCGGCGCGGAAGAGCAGAATAGCGCCCTAGGCAATGTCAATTCCGCTGTCAGTCAGATGGACCAGGCAACGCAGCAGAACGCCGCGATGGCTGAGCAAGCCAACGCTGCCGTCGAATCGATGAAACAGCAGATCGACCGCCTGGTCGAATCGATCAGCGAGTTCAAACTTGCGGAAACCATCAAATCGGGCGCCGGTTGGGCCGAGCGCGGTTCGGCTGGGGCCGGGCGCAACGAGGCGGTTCGTCCAAGGTCTTCGCGCCACGCGGCCTGATCCCAGTCATTGCTGCGACCGATTTGAGGTCGCTTGCGACAAACGTCCACTGGCGTCGGCCGTCCGTCCGTTCTATGTGCCGCGCCGGCGCGCATGCATCGCGCGCCGCTCGGGATGGAGCGTGCGCCTTGGACGGCCGGACGCACGGCGCTGCAGAGTTTGTCATCCGGCCAGCGGGTGACTCCGATCTCGACGCCATCTACGCCTTGGAATGCGCCTCATTCCGGACAGACCGGTTATCGAGGCGCGCGCTACGCCGATTTCTCAGGGCTTCGCATCGTCCACTTCTTGTTGCGCGTTCGTCGGGCCAAGTCATCGGATACGTATTAATTTCGATGAAGGCACGCTCACAATCAGCCCGCGTCTATTCGCTCGCAGTGAGCGCCGAATCGGCACGACGCGGCATAGGCCGCGAACTCCTCCACGCGGCGGAGCGGTATGCTCGCGCTTACGGGCGCGCTTCGCTGCGATTGGAGGTTCGCTACGACAATTCGTCGGCGATCAACCTCTATCAGAAGCTCGGTTACCGCAATTTCGGCCATTACCCTGGCTACTATGCCGATGGCGCCGCCGCACTGCGCTTCGAAAAATCTCTGACTCCCGGCGCCGAGGACGCAAGGCAAAATTAATTGGTTCGTCGTGCTCCCCTGTTCTTGCGTTCGTAGCCGCCCGCTCCCATGGTCCAACTCCGGCGAGGCGCGATTCGCCGGATCTGCGCCTTCAACCGCAACGGCCGAGGAGCCGGCCCCGGGGATGTTGGATCAGATTCGCATGCACGTATCGCGCGAGGCTCCGCTTGGCGGGCGCCAGGTCGCCCCGAGATGACAGGCTGGGTCGTCCTCGTCGATCAACCGCGCGACTTTCCCAATGCGGAGACTCCGCACAAAGTCATTACGACGAGCGACTATCTCGCTCGGCCCCGGTTGTTCACGGGTCCAGGACGCCCGAAGATCATCAATCTGTCGCGCTCTTATAACTACCAATCGAAGGGCTACTACGCCTCCCTACTCGCCGAGGCGCGCGGCCATCGCATCATTCCGACTGTCGAGACGATGCTCGAATTGCGGGAGCCCAAGCTCTACGCGCAGGCACTCCCGGACCTTCAAGAGGCGTTGACCGCCGCGGCGCGCAAAGCTCGTGTTGAAGCGACCGCTCCACTCGAACTGCTGTTTTGTTTCGGGTTGTCTCGCGACCTGCGTTTCGAGACATTCGGGCGGTTGTTGTTCGATTGGTATCGGTGCCCGGCTCTGGAAGTGTTTGTCACCCCAGGTGAGACCTGGCGTATCGACCGGATCCGCGCACGACCACTCGCCAAGCTGGGCGGCGAGGAGGCCACGTTTCTGCGGCAGGCGCTGCATCAGCATTCACAGCGCGACTGGCGCAGTCCGCGCTCGCGCGCGCCGGCAAAATACTATTTGGCGGTGTTGCATGATCCACAAGACCAAATGCCTCCCTCCTCGCAGGAGACTTTGCGGTATTTTCAGAAGTTCGCCGAGCGCCATTCCGTTGAAGTCGATCTACTGACCCGCAAGCAGCTTGCCGAACTTGCCGAATATGACGGCCTCTTTATCCGCACGACAACTTCGATTGATGATTACACCTATCGATTCGCCCGCCGCGCGCTGCAAGAGGGCATGCCGGCCATCGACGATCCGGCCTCGATGATTCGCTGCACCAACAAGGTCTATCTGCATGAACTTATGCAAGCCCGGGGTATCCCCGTACCTCGTACGGTTATGCTGGCTGAAGACGGCGACCTCAAGGAAGCCGAGGCCTCGCTCGGATTTCCAATGGTCGTCAAAATTCCTGACGGCTCATTCTCACGCGGCGTTCATAAGGTCGAAGACTTCGCGGGTCTCAAGGCGCTTACAGCTCGGCTGTTCGAAGACACCGATTTGTTGCTTGCGCAAGAGTTCATGCCGACCGATTTCGACTGGCGCGTTGGCGTACTTGATGGCGAGCCGCTGTTCGTCTGCCAGTACCAGATGGCGCGCGGTCATTGGCAGATCATCAAGCACGGGCCCAACGGGGCCAAAGAGGGTGGTTTTCGCACCCTCGCCATCGCGGACGCTCCGCCTAGCGTCGTCGCCGTGGCGCTAGAGGCCGCAAGGGCGATCGGCGCGGGCCTCTACGGGGTCGACATAAAAGAAACACGCGGCCAAGTCGCCGTCATCGAAGTCAACGACAACCCCAATCTAGATCATGGCGTAGAGGACCTCGTCGCCAAAGACGAGCTTTGGTCGCGATTGCTACAATGGTTCATCAGACGCATCGACGCGTGAGAACTTCGTCCAAAGTTCGTCGTTGATGAACGATTGACCTACGCAATCTCCATGAACTCCCGCGCCCGGACGATGTCGCGCAAGGCAACGAGCATTCCCTCAAACGCGCCCAGATCCAATCGATCCATCCGCCCAATTGTCGCGCCGATCAACTCGTGCTGGATGGCGATCGCCCGCTCGGCCGCGGTTCGCCCAGCCGCCGTTAGATAGATCTCGTACTGGCGCCGGTCAGTCGCTGTCGACCGGCGTTCAACAAGGCCCGCGCTTTCAAGCCGGTCGAGCAGACCGGAGATGTTGCCCTTGGTGACGTACAGCCTCTTCGCGAGCGTCTGCTGGCTTACCCCTTCCGCCTCGGTCAACGTCGTCAAGACGTCGCATTGCGGAACAGAAAGGCCGATCGCGCGCAGCTGATCCGACACGGCGGCCGAGTCTCGCCTCAAGACGAATCAATCGGAACCAGACCCTGACCGCGATGTCTTCCGCTCGAGTTTCCCGCATTTCCGGCTCCGTCGAGGCGCGCCCCGCAAATCGTCGTTTACAGTCGCCCGGGCGCGCCCGCAATTTTCAGATCATTTGCCAATCCCGGCGGACTGGGGCAACTTGCTGAATATTTTCAGCTGACCGCCGGGGCGGGTTTGGGAGGCGCGTATGTTGGGCCAGATGCAGGAATGGCCGCTGCTCATCCACAAGATCATCGATTTCGCCAGCTCGCAACACGGCGACCGGGAAGTGGTGTCGCGGCTAGTGGAAGGTCCGATCCATCGGATCGGCTATCGAGACCTGCGCACCCGATCGCTGAAGCTGGCGCAGCGCTTGGCGCGAGACGGAATCAAGCTTGGGGATCGTGTGGCTACGCTGGCTTGGAACACGCACCGACATCTCGAAGCTTGGTACGGAATTACAGGGCTTGGCGCGATCTATCACACGCGTAAACCCCCGACTTTTCCCTGAACAAATCGCGTGGATCGTCAACCATGCGGAAGATCGTGTCATACTCGCCGATTTGACATTCCTGCCGATCCTCGAAGCGTTGCAGGACAAATTGCCGACCGTCGAGCGCTATGTCCTTCTGACAGACGCCGCGCATATGCCGCAGACGAAGTTGCGTAACGTCGAAGCCTATGAGGATTGGCTCGCCGAGGCGGACGGAGACTTCAGCTGGCGGGAGTTCGACGAGCGCACCGCGGCCGGTCTTTGTTACACATCAGGGACGACCGGCAACCCCAAGGGCGTGCTGTATTCGCACCGGTCCAATGTGCTGCATTCGCTGTTTGCCTCCGGCCTCGACGCTTTGCCATTGGCGCCAAGTACATCCTGCATGCCCGTCGTGCCGATGTTTCACGCGAACGCTTGGGGCCTTGCGTTTTCTTGTCCCATGAAGGGCGCCAAAATGGTGCTGCCCGGCCCTCGCCTGGACGGGGCCTCGATCTACGAATTACTGGAGAGCGAGAAAGTCGATTTTACCGCCGCGGTCCCGACTGTCTGGTTGATGTTGCTCTCCTATCTGCAGAGCGAGCAGAAGAAACTTTCGACGCTGAAGCTCGTGGTGATTGGCGGGTCGGCTTGCCCGCCCGCGATGATTCGCGCCTTCGAGCAGGATTACGGTGTTGAGGTTCGACACGCCTGGGGGATGACTGAGATGAGCCCGATCGGCTCCGTCGGATACATCAAGCCTGATTCGAAATGCGAAATCCTTCGAAGATACGCTGAAACTCAAATCCAGGCAGGGTTGGGCGCCGTTCGGCGTCGAGATGAAAATTGTCGACGACGAAAACAAGGAACTGCCGTGGGACGGCAAGAGGTTTGGGCAACTCAAAGTCGCGGGCCCTGCGGTAGTGCAGTCTTATTTCAAGGGCGACGGCGGGGAGATCCTCGACGAGCACGGATTCTTCGATACCGGGGACGTCGGCACAATCGATGATCTGGGCTATTTGCAGATCACCGACCGCGCAAAGGATGTCATCAAGTCCGGCGGCGAATGGATCTCCTCGATTGACATCGAGAACTTTGCGGTCGGCCACCCTGACGTCGCTGAGGCCGCCGTGATCGGCGTCGCGCATCCGAAATGGGATGAGCGGCCGCTACTCGTCGTCGTGCCGAAGGAGGGCAAAACGCCTCAAGCCGCCGAAGTGCTGGAGTTCCTGAAGCCGAAGATCGCGAAATGGTGGATGCCTGACGACATGCAGATTGTTCAGGAAATCCCGCATACCGCGACGGGCAAGATCAACAAGTTGAAATTGCGCGAATCCTTCAAGGACTACAAACTGCCTACGGCGTGATCCATCCGGCTGTTTCGCCAGTTGGTTGGAAAAGGCTTGGGCGCCGCTATTAAGGCTTTAGATCCGCCAGCATTTCATCGGCGTCGTACCCTCGACGCCGATGCCCAATGCATTGTCGCGCTGGCCCTACTGTTTCAGCCGTGCGTCGTGGTCTTTACGTCGACGCTGGCTTTGATCGCGTTGGAATAAGGGCAAATGCCGTGCGTGGTCTCGACAAGCTTGTGCGCGTCCGCGTCGGGGAGGCCCGGCAGATAAACATCGAGAGCGGCGGTGATCCCAAATCCGCCTTCTGAACGCGGGCCAATGCCGATCTCGGCCGTCACCGTCGAGCCGTCAGGAACCTTGATCTTCGTCTGTTGCGCGGCGACGCGCATGGCGCCCAGGAAGCAGGCAGAATAGCCGAGCGCGAACAGTTTTTCCGGATTGGCCCCGTCGCCGCCGGGTCCGCCGAGTTCCTTTGGCACCACAAGCTGCAGCGACAGCGTCCCATCTTTGAGCGATGTCTTGCCGTCGCGGCCGCCGCCGGTCGCGGTGGCGGAAGTCTTATATTTGGCGTCAACTGGCATTTATATCTCCCGGATTTCCTGGTTGGCGCGTCGCGCGCCTCCTTATTGGCAACTCGCAACCGCGTTTTCAAATCATAATATCGTGTACGATATTATCGCTTACGAGATATCGCCTCGGACTGACACACTCAGGGATTGCGATTAAATCGCGCGCGACCTAAATTCCGCTCATGACCCGACCCGGCGAAGCGACCGTTCCCGATCTCGACGATTTTCTTTGTTTTGCGATCTACTCTACAGGCTTCGCCTTCAATCGCGTTTACCGGCGCCCCCTTGGACGATTAGGACTTACTTACCCGCAATTCCTGGTCATGGCCGCGCTTTGGGGTCGGGACGGAGTCGCTGTCGGAGCGCTAGGCGCAAAACTGTCGCTCGACACCAATACGCTGACGCCGCTCTTGAAGCGGCTGGAAGTGATGGGGCTCATCGCGCGCGAGCGATCGAAGGAGGACGAGCGTAAAGTCATTGTCAGCCTAACCGTGAATGGGTCGGCGATGCGCTCTGAGGCGGACGAAATCCTGCGCTGCACCTTCGCCTCCGCCGACATGCCGGCCGCCGATTTCGCCAAGCTGACCCGCGATATCCAAGCTTTACGTCGGAATCTGGAGCGCGCTGCGGAAGGTTGAGCGCGGCAGACGCTCCGTTCGACTTCTGTCGAGGTCCGCTGTTTCTCGACAAATCCTTCAAGCATCGGCAGAATAGGTCGTTCAAGCGATGCCGAGGACCCAAAATGTTCGCGCTCGAAAATCTCGCAGAGATCGTCGCGCGCCGCGCTGAGGCGAATGCGGAAAACTCCTACACGCGCGCTCTGCTCGACAAGGGTGTAACACGATGCGCCAAGAAATTCGGCGAAGAGGCGACGGAAGCTGTCATCGCCGCAGTCGCTGAAGATGACACGGCGCTGCGCGCCGAAGCTGCGGACGTGCTTTATCATCTGCTTGTGCTGTTGCAGGCGCGGCGCGTGCCGCTCGCCGATGTGATGGCCGAACTCGAACGGCGCACGGCCCAGAGCGGACTACAAGAAAAGGCGGCGAGGCTAAAATGAACCTTCCCGTCCCGCCGCCTCCGGCCCCCGACGTTGCGAGCGACGCCGCTTCGCCGTTTCGGCATTTCTCCCGTGACGAATGGGCGCAATTGCGCGCGGACACCCCGCTTACGCTGACAATCGACGATCTCAGGAAGCTCCAATCCAATCACGACCCGATCTCGATTGACGAAGTGATCGCGATCTACCTGCCGCTGTCGCGCCTGCTTGCACTCTACGTTGCCGCGACCCAAGGGTTGTTCAAAGCGACGCAGCGTTTTCTCGGCGCCGACGACGGTAAGGTTCCCTATATCATCGGAGTGGCCGGCTCCGTGGCCGTTGGCAAATCGACGACAGCGCGCGTGCTCCAGGCGATGCTATCGCGGTGGGCAAACACACCGAAGGTGCAACTCGTCACCACCGACGGCTTCCTGCATCCGAACGCCAAGCTCATCGCCGATGGGATCATGGAACGTAAGGGATTTCCCGAGAGCTATGACGGGATGGCGATCATCAATTTTCTAGCCAAGGTGAAGGCTGGCGAGCGCAACGTTGAGGCGCCGGTCTACTCGCATCTCGTCTACGACGTCGTGTCCGGCGATAAGACCGTCGTCGATCGACCTGATATCCTCATCGTCGAAGGTCTCAATGTGCTTATGCCGAACCGGCTCACTCGCGAGGGTCGTGAAGTTCCGTTCGTTTCCGACTTCTTCGACTTCTCCGTGTTCCTCGACGCCAGCGAGGAACAGCTTGAAAAGTGGTACGTCGAACGCTTCATGCGACTGCGCGGCACGGCGTTTCGCGACCCGCGTAGCTTCTTCAAGAAATTCGCGGACATCGACGACGCCGAGGCGATCGGCATCGCGCGCGACATTTGGCGACGGATCAATCTCGTCAACCTGCGTGAAAACATTCTACCGACGCGACCACGCGCGAGTCTGAGACTCATCAAAGGCGCAAGCCACCGTATCGAAGAGGTTGCGTTGAGGAAGTTATGATACGCCCGAGCGCTCCGATTTTCTCGAGACGCTGTGATGTTTCCACGTTGGTCCGCCTTTTTCGCTCTGCTCACGCTTTCTTCCAGTGCATGGGCCGAGGCTCCAGAATGCGGCGGTGTCGACCTCTCCACCGATAGCTCGATCAAACCCGACTGGAAGCGCCACGCCGACGACCTCATCAACGCAAACGGGCTTTTGTGGCGCATCGAGAAGCCGGGTCTAGCGCCCTCCTATCTCTACGGAACGATGCATTCGACGAGCGCCGGCCCGATGCAACTCGCCGAGAAGGCGGCGCCTTACGCCGCTCAAGCCAAGCTGGTTGCAACCGAACTCGGTCCTCTGGACGCCGCGCAGAAGATTGAGTTGGGCTCCGCGATGCTGCACGCGGCGATGTCGCCTGAGGCCGACACATTCGCCGGCTACATCGAGGGCGAGGACGCCAAAAGGGTCGAGCAGCTTGTCTCCAGCAAAGGTACGCCGGCGCTGATGGCGCATCACCTCAAACTGTGGATGCTGGTGATCTCCGCCTCGTTGCCGAAATGCGAGATCGAAGGGCAGATGAAAGGGCTTCCCGAGGTCGACGAATCTTTCGCTCGGATCGCTGAAGCGCAACACGCGCACGTCGTAGGGCTGGAGACGATTGACGAACAGCTTCGAACGATTGCCGCCATCCCGACGACGCTGGCCGCCACGATATTGAAATCGGCGACGCGAGGCGGCCCTCTGGCCGATGACGGCTACAAAACCTTACTGAGCCTGTACGAGCAAAAGCGGCCGGCTGCTGCGCTTGCGATCCTGGACGCCGCGCCGGGGCTCACCGACGACGAGCGGCGCGCAGAGGCTGAATTTACCCGCATTCTGCTTGCCGACCGCAACGCAACGATGGCGGAACGCTCAGCGCCGCTCCTCGAAAAAGGAAGCGCCTTCATTGCAGTCGGCGCGCTGCATCTCTCGGGCAAAGGCGGCCTGATCGAGTTGCTGCGGGCGAAGGGTTATCAGGTCACAAACGTGTGGTGAGTTGCCGCGCCGCGCGCGTCAAACCTTCTCCACCTGTCCGAACTCCAGATCCACCGGCGTCGCCCGCCCGAAAATCGACACGGCGACCTTTACGCGGCTGCGGCCCTCGTCAACCTCTTCAACGACACCGTTGAAGGAGGCGAACGGTCCGTCGGCCACCCGCACCGTCTCGCCAACCTCGAACCGGATCGACGCCTTTGGCCGCTCGACGCCCTCGGCGACTTGGCCCTTTATTCGCTCGGCCTCGTGATCGGGGATCGGCGTCGGCTTGTTGTCGGCGCCGAGGAAACCCGTGACCTTCGGGGTGTTTTTGATGAGATGATAAACTTGGTCTGTGAGGTCGCACTTGACCAAAACATAGCCGGGGAAAAATTTCCGCTCGGAGTTGAACTTCCTGCCACGGCGGACCTCGATCACGTTCTCGGTCGGCACCAGAATTTCGTCGAATTTGTCTTGCAAGCCGCGTTGCGTCGCGCCTTCGCGGATCGCATCCGCGACCTTCCTCTCAAAATTCGAATAGGCGTGGACGATATACCAGCGCTTGCTCATTTCACCCATCCGCAATGCGGCCGACGCGCTCATCCGTGACGCCCGAAGCCGAGCACCAAGCCGACGAGCTCTTGCAATCCAAAGTCAACGACCAGCAGAAACAGCGAGGCGGCCACCATCAACGCCAGCACCATCAAGGTCGTAATGAGCGTCTCACGCCGCGTCGGCCAAACGACGCGCTGGGCTTCCGCCCGCACCTGCTGAATGAACTCAAACGCGTTGGCCATGCTCTCGACTTTCCTCAGGCGAGCGTACGCCCAGAAACATCAGCGGCGCGCAACCTCTCGGTTACGCGCCACAGGTGCACCCATATAGGAGTTTGGGGGCCGTCGCCAAGCGAAATATGTCGGCGTCTACAGTTATAACTCGTGGACCAAGCCTTCACCGTCGCCAATAGACAAATCCAACGGCGCCACCTTCGGATGCGGCAGACGCTCGAGCTTTAGGGTGCATCCTTAGGCGGCAGGCGCGGCGGCAGCAGCGGTGAGAACACCACCCCATGGCTATCGTCGCGCGGAATCTGCGGGTCAGAGGGCCCGCCCGACATCGGGTCGCCACCGCTCGTCACCGTCACCGAGGACGGCGTAACCTCGCGGCTTGTCGGCTCCGCCGCGCCGCCGCCGCCGGCGCCGAAGTCTGCGGTGCGGCCGCCCTGCGGCGTTCCTTCCGCGCTTGCGCGGATGGCCGCTTCGGTCCGCTCGGCGAGTTTGACGTCGTAGGGCAGGCGGAAAAGGCGTGGGTCGCCCGAGGGAAAATTGTCTCCGTCGACGTCTTCGACGAAGAGGAAGATCGCGCCAGCGTCGCCAGCCAGGGAATGCGGCTCCACGATCCTCGCGCCGAGCAGCTTGAATTGCGCCGGCAACGGCTCGGGGGAGGCCCAGCCGAGCAACGATCGCGCGGCGCGGAAGTCGACGACATAGAAGGCGCTGACGAGCAAGATAAGCCCAGCCTTCGCCCGCCAGTCGAAACGCGCGAACACCAGGACGACCAGCAGAATCACGCCGAGCAGCGCGTAGCCGATCCCGAGCGCCAGCACGATCTGATCGTGACCGGTCATCGGACGATCCTCACCATCGTCTTGGGATCGAGGTCAGAGCCGTTGCGGTTGGCAGCGCGGAAGGTTTCCATCAGCGATTTCGGCCGGCGATTGACGTCGATCACCTTGCCCTGCGCGTCGAGCGTGAAACGCACCGCGGTCTGTTCGTCGCCGGTATGGTCGACCATCACTTTATCGTCGAAGATCACTTGCGCGGTCGGATTGAGCTTCTGCACTTTCACAGTCGCTGCTACCGACAAACCCGTCGTTGCCACGAAATGACTGACGTTGACAGTGTATTCGCCTGCGACGACGCCACGCACGGTGACGATCTCCTCGCGTATCGGCGAGGCGATCTTTTTGCCGTTTACGACGATGAAATCGTTGGCGCCGCCCCGATCGTCGCGATCGAGTACCATGAATCCGGCTTCGCGATGACGGTACCACGCAATATTGCCGAGCGGGTCCTGCACATAAAGGTCGAGATCGTCGGGATGGTTGTCAGGCCAATCCATCGTAATCAGAAACTCAGCCTTTAAGTCGATCTTGCCATCTTTGTTGTCGGGAGAGACGGCGAGCAACGCGAGAAAAAACAGGAAGGCTATGACCTGAAGAGCCTTGAAAAGCATGACGCTAAAGGGATCGAACGACTCTTCCTTGGGATAAAGACCAAAATCATCGATCATATCGGCGTTCCAGCGCCGGCACCACGCGCGTCTCGGTCAACCGCACGACGCGAGCAAACAGCGCTGAGGTCGCTCCCTCCAGCATATAGTATTGCAGTTTTAGCAAGATCGAGCCGACGAGGCCGGCGAGCGTCGTATACATCGCCACGGCCATACCGTCGCTCATCACGCCCATCGAGGATTTGAGCACCGATTTGTCGCTGACGTCGAGACCCGAGATCGGCGCCAGCATAATGATGAAGCCAATGATGGTGCCGAGCAAGCCGAGCTTCATCAGCGAATCCGAAGCGAAATTTCCAAAGCCGTTGGAGCCGCGCATGCGATCGGCAAGACCTCTCAAGAGCAGTGTCTGATCCAACCGACGCGCCCCTTGCGCACGGGCCTTTTCCGCAAGATCGCGGATGTGGTCGCCGGTGAGCCCCTCTGGTAGCGTTTCGGCCGAGAATACTGCCTCGCCGGTGCTTTCAATGAGCGCGCGCGCCGTGCGTCTCTCGCGATCGCCCTCGCGCGAAACGGCTATCGTACGAGAAAGGCAGTGCAACGAAGCGCCAACGTAAAGCACTGAGATGACGGAGGAGATGTAGGTGCGGTCGGACCGCAACATCAGTCGGAAGAGCCCGTAGCGCCAAAGAAGGAACCCCGCAAAGGCTGTAAAGCCAGTAAACACCAGCCAACGCAGCAGCGGCGCCCATTCGGGCGGAGGTCCTGTCGGCTTCGGCGGGTTGAGGGCCGTGGCGCTCATTCAGCTGATGCCTTGTGCATGTCTGTTGGCGCCGGTTGGGCCATTCCGCCTGCGCGTTTGATTGCGGGCGCCTGACGCGGTAGTCCGCTCCGCAGGTTCACATCGGGCCTCACAAGAATTTCGCCCTTGCCAAGCGCCGCGAGATCGCCCGCATAGCGGCGAAGCGGCCCACGAAACGCCTGGCCAAGCACCGGGCTGTCGCCAGCGACGAAGGTCGCAAGCAATCTCGCCGCCACGAGTTCAAACTGGCCGCAATCAAGGAACGTCGAGCCTATGCGTTCGACGCCGCCTGCGATGAGGATCGTGCCGCGGTTCATGAGATAGCCCGGCAGCGGCCCTGCAACGCCGCCGATCGCAATCGTTCCCGCGATCATGCGACTACCCACGCATTCACCCGCTGCGCCTTCTATCAAGATGAAACCTCGCCGCATCCGATCTCCGGCGCGTGGACCGGCATCACCGAGGACGCGGAGCACGCCGCCAGTGACGCCTTCGGTCTCTCCCGCGAGCGGGCCACCGAGGCGCTCCCCGACGTTGCCGTCGATCGTCAGCTTTCCGCCGCGCATCCCTGAGCCGGCGAAAGGTCCAGCATCGCCATCGATGAAAAGGGAACCGCCGGTCATGCGCCGCCCGGCCTCAACACCCACCTCGCCGCCAACGCGGATCGAGCCGGAGCTCATGCCAGCGCCAATCCGATCCATACGTTCCCCCCCGCCGTCAAAAACGATCTCGTCCCGATCGCCTTCGCGCAGGTTGAAGAGATCGCCAACTTTCAAGCCGGCTCGCGTCGTGTTGATCGGCAGTGCAGCTATCTCCTGGACGCTTTTGCCTCTCAGCTGCTCTGGGATCAGTGCCGAAAGGTCAACGCGCTGCGGCGGGGGCGCCGCCAGGATGAATGTAAGGCGACTCAAGGCATCAGCTCCCGAAGCCGATAGTGGTGCTTTCCAAGCTTGCCGCCATAGTTACCAGCGCCAACCCTTAACGCGCCGCAAATGGGTCCCAGCTCGGCGATCGCCTTGAGCCCGGCGCGCATAGCAGCCGCGACCGCCTCGCTGGTCAAACCATCAATCACGATCTCCAGGACAGAGCCGATCTCCGGCCCGATCGCGCTGTCCGTCGCGCCCTTCAGCGTCGGACAATACAAATGATTGGTCGAAGCGACGGCGCCTTTGTATTTGGAACCGACCTTGGAGCCCGACCTGACAATACCACCGGGAAAAGGCATGATGGCGCCGGGCACAGACCGCATCGCCTCCACGGCCGCCTCTGCCGCGGTAAGCGTCGTCTCTGGCGTTGCACCCATGATAATGAGATTGCCTCCACCAACCGCGCGCTTGGTCAACCAAGTCGTGGAACTCGCACACAAATTCGCCGTCCATCACCGGAATGCGCCAATACCGCCGGTCACCGATTTTCTTTGCAATCTGCCATCCGTCCCCGAAATAACGGATCGCGGCGCCAAGATTCAGCTTATCGTCGCCGGCCTGCAAGCCGGAATAGCAGGCCGAGCCCGGACTGGTCAGCACGCATTGGCCGACCCGGTTCTGTATCTGCTTCTGCAGCTCCGCGGTCGAGACAGCAAACAACAGCACGATGACTCCCGGTCGGCCGTCAGGCGTCTCTGTCGCAAGTAAAAGCCGATCAATCCCCGCTTCGCAGCCACACGCGATGACGGAGGTAGCGAAGCCAGTCATCGTCTCAGCGGCCTTTGTCGCCCATTTCGCGCTGTCAGCGGTAATGATGAGCGCGGCTGCGCGCATATCGAAGGCTTCAGCGAAAGTGTCGTCAATCGCGACGCCGCCGGCGCTCAATTCAGACATGCGATCGTCTCGAAGGATTTTTCGGGCAACGCCGCTTCCGGTACGCGGAGCAGTTCGGCGTCGAGGCCGTAGCGGTCATCGTAGTAATCCCTGATGCGCTTGACCATCACGCGATCGGGCGCCGGCGCGACACTGAGGGCCCGGCCAAAGCGATAATGGGTGAGCACACCGTCCCGCACAACGCACTCACCGTCCTTGTAGACGCGCTCGGCGTCGCGAAATGCCGCGGCCAAATCGATGCCCGGGCGATAGATGCGCCACATCCGCGCGCGCGCCGGGCGCCAGATGGCCTCGGTCCTTCAGGCCGAGCAGCCGCGCGGGCGCGGCGCGCGTCATGATGGCGATCTCATCCCATTGATATTCCCGCGTCAACGAAGCAAGGGTCGTTACGCTTGCGACCTCGGCAGGAATATTCGCCAACCACTCGGCTCGCACGTCCCGGCTCATCAGCAAGGCAAACAAATCTGGATAAGCAGTGAAGGGGGCGCCGTTGGGATGATCAGTGGTGAAAAACACACGCCAGGGGTCGTCGATGAGCAGAAATAATTCTAATCCGACTGCGAACTGCACGGCGTTTGCGAAACTGCCGGCCCTGTAGTTGTAGGGCATTATGCCGCCGCCGTTGGCGTCGCCGTCGATGATCGCATATTTGTTGGGCCTCGCTTGCCCTCGGGCCGAGAACTGCCTCAGCACGTCGGAGGAGATGGTGACCGTCTGGCCGAACATCGCCTGGCCAACGTCGACGGTCACGTTCTTCGCGGCGTTTACGGCTTCCGCCAGTTTCGGCGCAGCGGACGAAAAACCTTGTTTGCCCTCAGCGCCATAGCCATAGAATTGCAGGTGAGCGAGATGCAGCGGCAGATCCTCGGCCGCCGCAATCGTCTCGAGCGCTGTATGATAGTTGCCCGGCAGGCCAAGGTTGTTGCAGTGGACGTGCAGCGGATGCGGCACGCCGAGTTCATGCACGGCCCTTTGCAGAGTCTTGACAATCTGCCGACTCGATAAGCCATAATGTGGCACGACATCGTCAAAAGAGAAGCTTCGGACGTTGTCCTTGAATGCGGCTACGCCGCCAGCGTTGATGACTTTCAAGCCGAGCGCTTTGGTTGATTGCAGCGTCCAGGCGACATAGTCTCGGATTGCGTTCGGTCCGGCGCCGTCACGCATCAAAGAAAGTCCAAAATCGTCATTGCCCAGAATAGCGAGGATCGCCTTGTCAATCACCGGGGTGTCGGCGAGTTCGAGATGCGCGTGGAGCGCGTGATGTGGCGAGATGGCGGGCTCCACGACGGTCGTGAAGCCCATCTGCGCATAGAGCCCGCCGGTTTCAAAGGTCGACCAACCGGCATTCGAGAGCGGCGTCCCGGCGGGTCGCGCAGAATGGGCGCGATGCTGCTCGGGCAACAATAAGCGTGCGGTATTTACGTTGGCCCCGGCGATGTGAGAATGGATGTCGATGCCGCCTGCCATAACGATGCAGCCGGCCGCGTCATAGATTTCGTCCGCCCGGCCGTCGGGCGGCGCGGCGACAATACGGTCGCCATCTAGCCACAGATCGCCAATCGCGTCTTGCTTGTTGGCGGGGTCGAGTACGCGCCCGCCAGCGATACGCGTCAGCATGAAGCCCCACCAATTTCGGCGCGTATGGCCGCGAGCGTCGCTGCTACCGTTGGCCTAGCCTGCGGCCGCGCGGCGGTCCGCGCCACCAGCGCGCCGACGCGTGCGTCATAGAGCACCGCGTGATGGTCAATGCCAGGACGCGCCACATTGATGCGGACGCGAGCCGCCGCCGCAACGCTTGGCTCGCAAAGAGCAACATCCACGGTAGCGCCAGGCGCCGCACCACCTTCGAACGACGAGATCCAGATTACGCAATCGGCCTCCCCGTCCGCGATCAGTCTTCGAGAGTTGTAGCGCCACGGATCGTGGTGAGGGGCGCCTTGCCTGAACCCGGTGCGTGGCGGAAAGCCTGTCATCCAGGCGAATACCGCTTCGGCGCCAGCTCCATTGTCAGGGCTGACGAGCGGCAAGGTCGAAAAACGCGACGTTTCGTTGAGGTCCCGCACGAGGCCGTTAATCGCCTCGATAGCAAGGGGCTCAAGTTCGGCAGCGCTCCAAATGGCGACGCCGAATTTCGCCCCGCGAAGGATCGCCGCGGCAGCGTCAATCTCGCTGCCCGCGCCTACAACCCCACCGGTCGCGCGCGCCCGGAAAAAAGCGAGCCGGTCCAGCCGTTCCAATCCTTTGCCTATGGCGAACGTCGTAGCGCGCACGGGCACGGCCGCCGCAACCGTCGTTCGCGCCCAAACGACGCGCCGAACTAAGTTTTCGGCGGGAGATTGCAGTGGACGCGCGAGTATGCGGCTGTTGAGTTCAGGCCACGCGTCGTGCACCGAATCGCCAATCAACCACACTACATCCGCGCGAGCCGCCGCCTCCAAAGGCGTTGTCAGCATGACGCCGGTCTCGCGCAGCGCGTCGAGGTTGGCAAGCATAGCCGAGGACATCGCATGATCAAGCACGCCGTCAACTTGTTCGGCCAAAAATACCGCCTGGCGCGCGCCGGCTACATCGCTTCCAAGGTGCGCGAACACCGCTGCCTTGCTGGCGCCGATGAGGCGCGCCGCCTGCGAAACAGCGAGATCCAACGAAGCAGGCTCGCCGTCGATCCACGCTGCGGCTTCAGCGCTGTCGGGCGCCGTGGCCGTCATCTCTCCACAACTTCCCATTTCGGCGGCCGCGACCAGACGACGCCGGCTGTCGGCTCCGCCCTCAAACATTGGCATCTGATACCGCCGCGACCTCTTTGTCTATTCGCGCGCCTGGGAAATAATCCTCGCCCACGCATAAAACAAACGGTTTACGGGAAATATTCAGGTCAACATGCGGAGATTATTCCCTCCCGACTGGACAGATCGCCGAATGCCGTTTTCAATAACCGGATCGGACGACAGCTCGTCACGATCCCAAGAAACTCGAAACAGCCACATTGAATGGATCGGCCGTGCTTGCAATAAATGGCCATCAATTTGCGGCGACGTCGGACCCCTCGAGAACCTGCGGCTCATGTCGTCGCGGCGACGGCCGCGAGCTTCATAATTGAGCGGCGAACGCGTCCTCATCGTCGCGGGGATATCGGCGCGTGCGCTTGCTGTGGCGGCTCGCCGCGCCGGCTTTGCGACGATCGCTTTGGATGCTTTCGGTGACCGGGATACCCGCGAGGCATGTCGCGAAACGCTCGTTCTTCATGATGCGGTCGGCGGCTTCGCGAACATAGATCTGAGGGGCGCGGTTGCGGCGCACGCGCAAGACAACGCGGTCATCGGTTTCGTTTATAGCGCCGGCTTCGACAATTGTTCGCAACGACTGGCGCAGGTCGAAACGATTATTCCCATTCTTGGCTCGAGCCCGAAGGCTCTGGCGCTCACGAAGGACCCACGACATTTCGCGCAAGCCTGTGCCGATGCGAAACTCGCGCATCCCGAGATTGCATTTGAGACACCGGATGCGCCTTCACGCTGGCTCGTCAAGCGCTGCGGCGGATCAGGTGGCCTGCATGTGAAGGTCGGCGCGACCTGCCCCTCGCTTGGCGCAGACGAATATTGGCAAACCTACATCGAGGGCCGTTCGGTTTCTCTGCTGTTTGTCCGCGATTCCCGGGTGCTGACGCCTATTGCTTGGAGCGAGCAATGGACGGCGCCCTGTGTACAGGCGCCCTTCCGCTACGGCGGCGCAGCTGGGCCGATCGACGGCCCCTCCGATTTGCTCGATCCTTTGACGAAGCTTACGAAAACACTCGGGGTGCGTGGATTGGCAAGCGCCGACTTCTTAGATGATGGCGAGCGCTTCTGGCTGTTAGAGATCAATCCGCGCCCTGGCGCTACGCTGGACTTGTTCGACGAGGACGCGGACCCGCTGCTGTCCCGTCATCTGGCCGCCTTGGCCGATAGATCGCTGTCGCCCCCCATATCCCGATCGCCGAGGGCGAGCGAAATAGTCTATACAGATGACTCTTTCGTCGTCTCGGCTCGGGATTGGCCGAGTTGGGCGGCGGACAGGCCAGTGCCGGGGACGTACATTTCCAAGGGATCGCCAATCTGCACCGTGTCGGCCGCAGGGTGCAACGCCGCGGCGGCAAAAGCTGAAGTGGGCGCGCGCGCGATGCGCGTACGTTCCGAGTTTCGAGGGGACGGTGAATGACGACCACATCGCACATAAGCGTCAACGAGGGCGCAGGGCGATTGGTTGACGCCTTGTGCGCGGATGCCGCTATATTGGAGGTTGGCATCGAAAAAGGGGCGAGCGGGGAAACCTTGATTGACGCCGGGGCTAAGAGGCGCGGCGGAATAGAAGCGGGGCTCAGGATCGCAGCGATCTGCATGGGCGGACTAGGCCACGTCGCGCTGACGCCAGATGGTGCTATCCCGCGCTGGCCCTGGACAATTTCGGTACGTTCGTCGCAGCCGGTGCTGGCCTGTCTGGCGAGCCAATATGCGGGCTGGGGCCTCTCACATGGCTCTGGCCGCGGCGCGTTTTTCGCCCTTGGTTCGGGACCCGCGCGGGCGCTGGCGCACAGAGAGCCGATTTTTGAGGAACTCGGTTATCAAGATGAGGCCTCGCGCGGAACGCTGATCATTGAAGGAGGCCGGCCACCGCCACCTGAGGTGATCGCAAAAGTCGCGAGTGATTGCGGACTTTCGCCGTCCTCACTGACCATCATCTACGCACCAACTCAAAGCCTCGCGGGGGGCGCCCAGGTTGTGGCGCGCGTATTGGAGGTGGCGTTGCACAAGGCGCATGCACTGAAGTTTCCGCTTGAGCGAATCGTCGATGGGATGGGCGCAGCGCCGTTGTCGCCGTCGCACCCGGACTTCATGACCGCGATGGGCCGCACCAACGACGCCATCATCTATGGCGGACGGGTGCATCTCGTCGTCTCTGGGGCCGCGGAGGACGCAAAGGCGCTCGCGGACGCCTTGCCAAGCGGCGCCTCGCGCGACTATGGCGCGCCGTTCAGGGAGGTGTTCAAACGGTTCAGCGGTGATTTCTACGCCATCGATCCCATGCTGTTCAGCCCGGCGGAAACGCTGGTGACGTCGCTGGAATCCGGGGCGACTTATCGCGGCGGCGCGGTCGACGCGAAATTGCTCGACGCGTCGTTCGGGTAGGCTGCGTGGCCCGGCGCCCGCTTCGCGTACTCCTCATCAGCGACACCCGCGACTGGCACGCGCGACGAATGGAGAAAGCCTATGACGCGCGAGGGGCCGAAACGGTCCGGCTGGACCTCGCCGTTTGCGAGTTTTCCACGTCGCGCCCAGATGGCGTCGATCTGCCTGGTTTTGATAGCCTACCGGATGTCGTGCACGTCCGCACCATGAGCGGCGGCTCATTCGAGGCAATCACTCGTCGCCTGGGCGTGCTCCATGCCATGCAACGGCTGGGTGTGCGCGTTTTGAACAATGCGCGGGCGATCGAGGCCTGCGTCGACAAGTCGATGACGAGTTTCCTCATCGCTCAGGCGGGGATAGCGACGCCAGACACCTGGGCGCTTGAATCGTTCGAGCGCGCGCGGGCTCTTGCCGACCGCGAATGCGTCAAGGGGCCTCTCGTCCTCAAGCCGCTCTTCGGCGCGCAAGGTAAGGGCTTACAGCTTGTTCGCGGCCCGCATGATCTTCCACCGCCCGATGCAACCGGCGGTGTCTACTATCTTCAGCGCTTCGAAAGTGTGGGCGGCGAGGATTTTCGCGATTACCGGGTTTTCGTCTGTGGCGGCCAGGTCGTCGCCTCAATGATGCGACGCGCGCCAACGTGGATAACCAACGTCAAGCAGGGAGGCGAACCGTTTGCTGTCGCTCGGGATCCGCAGCTTGAAGCGCTCGCAATCGCCGCTGCCCATGCTGTCGGCGCCGAGATTGCCGGCGTCGATCTCATTGTTGGCGCGGAGGGACCAAAGGTGCTTGAAGTTAACAGCATGCCGGCCTGGCGGGGGTTGCAGAAAGTGACCGACGCGAACATCGCAGATCGGCTCGCTGATGTGATCCTGCGGGGGCTTGATTGACGTCCGTCGCACGCATTGCCGAGGCCTACACCGCCGCGTGCTTGATCGAACTCGACGCTCTGAAACCGGGCAATGTGCACCGTCACGCGGAGGGGCACGGAATGACCGTCGCCGACTTCGAGCGCAGCGCTGAGGTCAGCGCACCGGCCGTGGCGCGGCGTGGGGCGTCGGTCGGATCGCGCGTACTCGATGCCGTTCAGGCCACTCGCGCGGCCGTGGGGCAGAACACCAACCTCGGCATTGTGCTGCTCTCGGCGCCGTTAGCGGTCGCTGCCGAACTCAACCAACCCAATCTCCGGCTCGCGCTCGCAGGGGTACTCGCAACTCTCGATCACGATGACGCGATCGCGGTGTTTGCGGCTATCGCCGCGGCTAATCCCGGTGGCTTGGGAACGACGGAACGGTACGACGTGCGCGCACCCCCGACCGTCAGCCTGCGCGAGGCAATGGCGGCGGCGGCGGCTCGTGATCTCGTGGCGCGCCAATATGTTACGGATTTTGCCGACGTCTTCCAGATCGGAGCGCCGACCTTCAGAGCCGCAATGGCCCGAAGTGGCGACGCGGCCGAGGCGGCGACTGCGGTCTATCTCGCTTTCCTCGCTGCCGAACCGGACTCACACATCGCGCGCAAATTCGGCCGCGACATTGCAGAATCGCTGCGCGACGAGGCGGCGGCGCGTCGTGACATCCCCATCGATCCCGCACTGCGGTACGAAGCGCTTATGGCTTGGGACGTCGATCTGAAGGCGCGCGGACTCAATCCGGGAACTAGCGCCGATCTTACGGTTGCATCGATTTTTGCCGTTTACCTCTCGAGCTTGCTCGAAGAACGTCTTGCGAGCATCCGCCAAGAATGATTGAGTGCATGGCGCGGCCATAACGGTCGCACCTATCCGGCCAACCGATCTCGCTATGCGCGAGATGCTGACAACAAGGATAGCCGGTTCGCGGTCGCGCCCGATCAGGCGAGGCATTGAGCCGGGCGTCACTTCGCTGGGAGGAATATATGCCTAAGATAACGAAACTGTGCGTTGGCGAATCGCTGGTTGGCGAGGGCAACGAAGTTGCTCACATCGACCTGCTCATTGGTCCGCGCGGCAGCGCCGCCGAGACCGCCTTTGCCAATGCGCTCGTCAACAACAAGGACGGCTTCACCGCGCTGCTCGCGGTCATCGCTCCGAACCTCGCGGTCAAACCCTCGACCGTGATGTTCAACAAGGTGACCATAAAAGGCGCCAAGCAAGCCGTGCAGATGTTTGGTCCCGCGCAATATGCCGTCGCCAAGGCAGTAGCTGACTCGGTGGCCGATGGCACGATCCCAGCGTGGGAAGCCGACGATTTGTTCATCTGCGTTGGCGTGTTCATCCATTGGGAAGCTGCAGACGACAAAAAAATTCAGGAGTACAACTACAAGGCGACCAAGGAATCAATCGAGCGCGCCGTCGCTGGCCACCCCACCCCTCAGGAGGTTGTCTCCAAGCGCGATTCGGCCAAACATCCGTTCGCCTCCAACTGATCGGCGGCCGGGGGTAAGTGCGCCCCCGGCCTCTCGCCATCGGAAACCCTTCCGCCTTTGCGGTCAGCAGATTTGTCGCGAAGGGAGAAGGGCCTTACCACGACGCGAACTCTTGGGCTCTCGATCCGACGAGCGGGTGAATTGATGGGAGGTCGCGACGCTCGATTTGTGCGACCAACCCACGAAGAATTTCATCTATCACGTCCGGGCCGCGATAGATGAAGCTGGTATAGACCTGCAGCAGGGTCGCGCCCGCCTCGATCTTCGCTAGTGCGCCGGCCGCATCTTCGATTCCCCCGACGCCGATGATCGGCAGCGCGCCATTGCAGCGCAAGAAACATTGGGCAAGCAGCCGCGTCGACGCCTGATAGATCGGTCGGCCGGAAAGTCCGCCGGTCTCTTGCGCCCTGTCGGATTGTAAACTCCGGCGGACGCGCGACCGAGGTATTTGAAACAATCAGACCATCGAGGCGTCGGTCAATAACGACACCCATTAGATCGTCTAGTTGTACCTCTGAGACATCTGGTGATATTTTTACGAGAACGGGACGTCCCTCACGGGTGCGATCGCGCGCGAGCAAAACAGCGTCGACGAGCCGCGCGAAATCGTCGCGCGCATGTAGGTCACGCAAGCCGGGCGTATTGGGGGAGGAAATATTGATCGCGAAATAGTCGGCAAGCGCTGAGAACGCCGCGACGCCCGACACATAGTCCGCAATGCGGTCCGGCGAATCCTTGTTCGGTCCGATGTTGATCCCAACAATTCCGGACCGACCCGTCTTCCTCAAGCGCTCGGAAACTGTCGCATAGCCATCGTTGTTAAAGCCCATGCGATTGATGATGGCGCGATCGGCGCTCAGTCGAAATAACCGCGGCTTCGGGTTCCCGGTTTGCGGCTTGGGGGTGAGTGTTCCCACCTCGACCGAACCGAAGCCGAGCGCCCCGAGCGCCTCGACGGCTTCCGCGCTCTTATCGAAACCTGCCGCTAGTCCAAGAGGGTTTGGAAAGGTCAACCCAAACGCTTTTGTCTGAAGGCGCGCATCACCTTTGGACCGTCGCCCCGAGGGATAAAGTGGAAGGGCGTGGATGGCGGCGCGGTGCGCGGTCTCCGGCGGTAGCGCTCGCAGAGCCCAGGTGGCAAATTTCAAGAGACGACGCCTCAATCCTCGCCCGCTATCAGCGCACCGAAATCGTTCACATCTCGCGATGAGAACGGCTTCGCCCAAGCGACTCGATCGCACCTCAGCAAACCGTAATAATGCGGAAAAAGCGCGCCACCGCGGGAGGGTTCCCATTTCAGAGCGTCAGCGAGACGTCCTTCCTCGATGGCGACGAGCATAAGGTCATTGCGGTTGGCAAACCAAAGCGAGAGCGTCTTCTCCAATTGGTCGGCGGCGGACAAATGTATGAAACCGTCCCGCCGATCGACCTCTGAGCCGCGAAACACGCCTTCCCGTTCCGCCTCCGCCCACTCTTTTCGTGACAACACCTTGTAGACGAGCGGCACGGGTTCAATCCAGCAACATTCGCTTCAACAGATCAACCTCTTCGCGCAGCGTCGCATCGCTGCCGCACAGTCCGTCAATTTTGCGCACGGCGTGGAGAACAGTCGTGTGATCACGTCCACCAAATCGACGTCCTATCTCGGGCAGCGAACGAAGCGTCAGGGCTTTCGCCAAATACATCGCGATTTGCCGAGGCATAACGACGGCGGCGGTACGTCGCGACGACAACAGGTCTGCGCGAGACACGCTATAATGACTGGCGACGAGTTTTTGAATGTCTTCGATCTTCACACGTTTGGGTTCACGAGGACGAACAAGATCGCGAATCGCGACTTCCGCCGCCGCAAGGGTCATCGGCGCTGCGCCGAGCTGCGCGTGCGCGATGAGGCGATTGACGGCGCCTTCAAGGTCGCGTCCGTTCGATATGATAGCGCCGGCAACGTAGGTGAGCACTTCGTTGGGGATTTCGAGATTGGGATGCATCTGGCGTGCGCTCGAAAACCGCGTCTCCAAAATCTTCAAGCGAAGGATTTCGTCGAAACTCGACATCTCCACACAGATGCCTCCAGCGAGACGAGATCGCACTCTTTCGTCGAGGGAATCGAGCTCCGAGGGCGGCCGATCCGAGGCAATCACAACTTGCCTCCCGGCGTCGATCAAGGAGTTGAGCACGTGCCCGAATTCAGTCTGAATGACGCGGCCCTGCAAAAATTGCGCGTCGTCGAAAATAAGCAGATCGATCGTGCGAAGCGTTTCCTTGAAAGCGATCGCTGTCTGGCTCCTGAGCGCCGCGACGAAGCCGTGCATGAACGTCTCCGCCGTTAGATAGACAACGGATTGATTACGAGCGATGCCAGCATGCGCCATCGCCTGCAGCAGATGGGTTTTGCCGAGTCCGACAGCCGAGTGAATGTAAAGCGGCGTCATCGCGGTTTCATTCTCCCGACCTTCGGAAAGTTTGCGGGCGAGCGAATACGCGAGCTGGTTAGCGCGACCGACAACGAAATTTCCGAACGTCAGTCGGCGATCGAGCGGCGATCCCAACTGACCTTTCGCGGCGCCGTCGGCGCCTCTAACCTGCGGCCAATTTGAGATCGACGCGTTCTTTGCAACTTCACCACGCGCCTCCGTCGAGGCTCCGCCTGGCGCCGAGGCGGCTGGGCGTGGTTCAGCGGAAACCCGCCCGGCGGGCGCGCTGAGGGAACGAACAAATATCTCGATGGCTTCAATGCTCGGCCATTCCTCGGCGAACGCACCCAGAAGTTTGTCCTGATAGCGGCTTTCAATCCAGCTCTTCAGGAAGCGTGTCGAGATCGAAAAACGAGCCCTGCCTGCAATGAGCGTTTCCAGCCGGAGACTACCAAACCAGCTATTGAAGACGTCCTCGCCAAGCGACCTCCGCAAGCGCTCCCGGGCTCGCCGCCACGCCTCGTCCACATCGTGATGGTCGCCGGCTTTAGCCGGGGTCGCACGTACGTGAGCTTTCGCGCTCAATGGCGGGTTCCTCCTAATTGGAAAAGTGGGACAAAGGACGCTCTCGGACACTTTACGAGGTGCTCGCGCCCCTTCGGCTTTCAACCTTCCGCAAGGATTGCAATGCGCCCTTGGTGATCAGCGCTCTCGCACGTCCTCTTCTTCGGCCGAAGTGGATTCCCTCACTAGCCGCAGCCTCGACCTCAACAATCGATGGGCCGCAAAAGGGGTTTGCTCGAGAGTTCTCTGTGCCACGCCGCATGATTATTCCATGTTTTATCGTTTCGGGGGCAGGCCCGATTCAGGCTGAACAATCTTTCCGAAAGGCCGATTATTGCGCCGAAGACACGCTATCAACGCTATACGTGGATTGCTGCAGGTACCGCCGCAGGATGCACACGCCGATTTACTTACTAAGCAAGCCCTCGGTCGGGCATATTGCGTGGAGACAGTACAAAGACAAAGTCAATTGCTTCGCCTTTGAGACTCCCGCTCAAAATGACATAGTAGCAGTATTGTTTGATCTTCATATCGGCCCCGCCCGCCGAGCTTCGTGGGTCTTCATATGGCATGGCTACCAAACACCCGCAATCGAAATACCCTGCTTGGTGGCCGCACGGCGCTAACAGCGCCGTGAAGTTTTGCGATTTCATCGCGGAGATTTTGGACAAGGTATTGATAAGCGGCTTCGGTCGGCGGCGGCCTCCCCAAATTTATCAAATTTCGCCAGTTTGAAATGAACCTCCACAAGCGGCTTTGTAGCGACACGGATTGCGCGATGTAAACGCAGAGTCAGCAAGCTTTGTTGCTACCTTATTGATAAAACTAAATTTCCTCTGAGTCCCCACTGACCCATTTCCGTCATGAACGTGTAGCTCAAATGTCACAGCTCGGGTTCGAATCTATGATTGGATTGTCGCACGCGCCCAGTCGGAGACAAAAACCCGATCGCAGCCGATCGACCAGTAGTCAGGAAGGGATCTGATATTCGGCCAAATAGGTTTTGAGGATCAACCGAGCATTTGACAGCAGCGACGCTGCCTTCGAAAACCATCGATAGCCGTGTCACGCAAGACAGAGTCTGCACATTCTCGCCATGCCATCGGACCACCCCCTACGCCAGCGTCTCAACGACGAGGTGCACGCGCGTCCGCCCGAAAAGCCGACGTCGCCATGCCGCGTCTCGTTCCTCGCGCTTATCGCAGACAGTGAGCAGCGACGCGCCGCCTGGGAGATCATCCGCGCTGAGGCCAAGCTTTGCGGCGCTCCGCCGCCCAATCCGGCGTCCGCCCACTACAGCGCCGACTTTAACGGCTTCCGGCTGAAGGCCGAGCGGCACACTGAATTTTATCGCATCAAAATCATCGCGCCCGGATATGGACGCGGCGGCCCGTCCGATGGTTTCGCCGAAACCGCTCTGGAAAGCGCGCGCGCCAAATGGGTCGAGACTCTGCCCGGGCAGATCCTCTGCGCGATCCACGCTGTCATCGGGCGCGGCGGAGAGTGGCCGCCGGACTTCGGTCAGCTTGGGCCGGCCTTCCCGACCACCGACGGTCTGATCGGCGCGATGCTGGTTGGCGGCCTCGGCGCTGCATTTACGGACCTCCGCATTGGCGAGGATCGATTCTCTCGGCTGCTCATCTACGATCACGGCCTTTCGCCGGGTCAGCTCGGGCGCACGCTGCAGCGGTTGGTTGAAATGGACACCTATCGCATGCTTGCGCTCTTGGCTTTGCCGATCGCTCGCGCGCGTACGGGCGAATTGACGGAAATCGAGCGCGATCTGTCGCAGGTGACGGCTGCGCTGGTCAGCGCCGAGGAGGCCGAGGAGCCGGAATTGCTCGAACGGCTGACCCGGCTCGCCGCACAGGTCGAAAGCCTACAGGCCGAAAGCCAATTTCGCTTCGCCGCCGCCGCCTCCTATTACGATCTGGTCGAGCGTCGGATTTCGGAATTGCGCGAGCAGCGCATCGAAGGCTTGCAGACATTTGGGGAGTTCATGGAGCGCCGTCTCGCCCCGGCGATGCGCACCTGTCGCGCCGTGGTCGAACGGCAGGAAACGCTGTCGGCGCGTATTTCGCGCGCGACGGATCTTCTCTCGACGCGTGTCGAACTTTCCAGCCAAAGACAGAGCCATGCGCTGCTGGAATCGATGAACCGCCGCGCGCAATTGCAACTTCGGCTTCAGGAAACGGTCGAAGGGCTCTCGGTCGCCGCCATCACATATTATATTGTGTCGCTTGTCGGGAAGGCGGCGGAGGGATTGGAGCGCGAAGGGCTGCGGGTTGATCCGAGTCTGGCGATGGCGATTGCTATCCCCGTCGTGGCGGGATTGGTCGCGCTGGGTGTCTGGCGTATTCGCCGCAGCGTCGCCAAGGCGTTCGAGGGGGTGCATTAGAAGGACACGTAATCTCGCTTTCGTCGACCTATCTTTCGGACGCCCCCAAGCGCTTTATCTCCCATTGCAGCTCGACACCGCTTGTTTGCTTTACGCGACGCCGCACCTCTTCCCCAAGCGCTTCGATGTCGGCGGCGGTCGCCGCGCCTCGGTTGATCAGAAAATTGCAATGCATTTTCGATACCTCGGCGTCGCCGACGACCAGGCCGCGACATCCGGCAGCATCAATCAGCGCCCACGCCTTGTGATCTGGCGGATTCTTGAACGTCGAGCCTCCGGTCTTTTCTCGGATAGGTTGCGAGGCTTCGCGCGCGAGGGTGATGCGCTCCATCTGCGTTTCAATGGCTTCGCGCTCGCCCGGGCGGCCCTGGAAGACGGCCCGCGTGAATATGACGTCATCAGGCGCGTCGCTGTGGCGATAGGAGAAGCCCATCGCGTCGTTGTCGAAGTGGCGCGCTTGCCCCGCGCGATCGAAACCGCGAGCCTCAACCAGTACATCTGTGGTCTCGCCACCGTGGGCGCCGGCGTTCATACACAGCGCGCCGCCCACCGCGCCGGGCACGCCGCGAAGAAAGGCGAGGCCGTCTATTCCGGCCTCTGCCGCGGCCTTGGCGACGTTGGAATCAAGCGCGGCGGCGCCGGCGACAACAAGATAGTCCGGGGTCGTCTCGATCGTCCCAAATGCGCGTCCACCGAGTCGGATAACGACACCCCGCAGCCCGCCATCGCGCACAATTAAGTTCGAACCGACGCCGATGACAGTGACGGGGATCTCTGGGGGCAGGCGCGATAGCAAATAAGCGAGATCTTCCTCGTCGGCGGGCGACGCGAGGACGTCCGCCGGCCCACCGACGCGAAACCAGGTGTAGGGCGCGAGCGGAACGTCGAAGCTCAGCCGGCCGCGAAACTCCGGCGCAAGCGCAGCGATTTCCGCACTCTTCACGCCGCGCTCAACTCTTCCGGCAAGGCATAAGCCCATTGCGTGATGTTGCCAGCGCCGAGGCAGATCACATAGTCGCCGGGCTTGGCGAACTCGCGCACCAGGCCCGCGAGTTTTTCCGGCGACGGCAGCGCCAGCGCGTGGCGATGACCGTGGGCGTTGATTGCCACGGTCAACGCCTCCTTGTCGATGCCGGGGATCGGCGCTTCGCCTGCGGGATAGACGTCGGCGACGATCACCGTATCGGCGTCGTTGAAGCAGCTGGCGAACGCGTCAAACAAGGATTGTAAGCGCGTGTAGCGGTGCGGCTGAACAACTGCGATCACCTGCCCCTTGGTCGCGCCGCGCGCCGCGCGCAAGACGGCGGCGATCTCGACGGGATGATGGCCGTAGTCGTCAAACACCGTCACGCCGTTCCATTCGCCGGTGCGGGTGAAGCGCCGCTTGACCCCGCCGAAGCCGGCGATCGCCTTGCGGATCGTCGCTACCGAGGCGCCGAGTTCGTGCGCCACCGCGATCGCCGCCGTCGCGTTGAGCGCGTTGTGGCGACCGGGCATCGGTAGCGCCAGTTCGTCGATATAAGTGGCGGCGCCGGTCTGGCGGTCGCGGATCAGCACGTTGAAGCGGGTGAGGCCGCCCGTGAGATCCACGTCCAACAGCCTGACATCCGCCTGCGGGTTCTCGCCATAGGTGATGACGCGTCGGTCCTCGATGCGACCGACAAGCTCCTGCACGGTCGTGTGGTCAAGGCACATCACCGCGAAGCCGTAGAACGGCAGGTTCTCGACGAAGGCGTAGAACGCGTCCTTGATCGCGTCGAACGTCTTGAAGTGGTCGAGATGCTCGGGATCGATATTGGTGACGATGGCGACATCGGCCGGCAGTTTGAGGAACGTGCCGTCGCTTTCGTCGGCTTCGACAACCATCCAGTCGCCAGCGCCGCGCCGCGCATTGGTGCCGTAAGCGTTGATGATGCCGCCATTGATGACGGTTGGATCGAGGCCGGCGCCGTCTAGCAGCGTCGCCACCAATGAGGTGGTCGTGGTCTTGCCGTGTGTGCCGGCGATGGCGACGCATTGTTTGAGCCGCATCAGCTCGGCGAGCATCTCGGCGCGACGCACAACTGGGACGCGTTTGACCCGCGCGGCGGCCAGTTCAGGATTGTCGCGCTTGATCGCGGTGGAGACGACGACTACCGCCGCATCGGCGATCTGCTCGGCCTTGTGACCGATAAACACCTCGGCGCCGCGTTCGCGCAGGCGTTTGACGTTGGCGTTGTCGCCAGCGTCGGAACCCTGCACCTTATAGCCGAGGTTTAGGAGAACCTCAGCGATGCCGGACATGCCGATGCCGCCGATGCCGATGAAATGGATGGGGCCAAGCTCGCTCGGCAGTTTCATATCAAGACTTCCCGACGGTCGTCAGGCCGACATAGTCCGAATTGCCTGATTCGGACAAATGACTCTGGACAGGGACAGGTCGGCGGCCGCGAATTTCAAAGGCCTAAGTGGTTTTTCGTGTCGCTACGTGTTCGGAGCGTCGGCGTCCACACCGACGTGTCACCCCAGGACGCGACGCCTTCGGGACAGCCATCGCCGGATATATACATAAAGAAAATGTATAACTATTGAACCTTCGCAAGCAGTGCACTCACGATAGCTGCCCATTCCGCCTGGAGCGAGGCGCGGGACACGGGCTGTCGGGCGCGCCTGTACCAGTAGGCGGCATTCCCTTCGTCGCCCTCCTTGCGATGGAGATAGGCGTGCACCCAATCGCCGCCGCCGGCCTCATCGGCCTGCGCGAGCTCATGCGCACCGTCCCAGTCTCCGCGCCCGTCGCGCCAGAGCGCCTGCAGGGCCGGCGGAAGGCCCGGCGGCGGAGCGTCGCCGCTCAGCGACGCCTCGAACTCGGGAAGCGTCATGGCGCGCTCATATCGAAGGTCGCCTCGACGCTCTCGCGCAATGTCAGCGTCCCCGCCTCGATCACCGGCTCCGGGGCCGAACGCGACATCGCGACGGCGTTGGCGCGCGGAAAAACGCCATCATGCGAGCCCGCGCCCTGCGCGACGATCGCTCGCGGCAAGCCGAGCTTCATGCCGGCGCCTTTCGCGTAAAGTTCGGCGCGGTGATGCGCGTTCTCAACGGCCGCCGCGCGCAGGGCGTCCTGACGCGCATCGCGATCCGAGATATCGAACTTGATGCTCTGGTAAAGCGCGCCGGCCTCGACCGCCGCGCCTGCCAATGTGCCGGCCTTGTCGATAGCGCGTACACGTACGTTAAGGCTGTCGCTTGCGTGGTAGCCGGTGACGCTCCGCTTCTGCGACGACGAGTTCGTAAACTCCGGATAAATAGATAGACCCACGGTCTGGATGTCCTGCGCCGCCACGCCGGCGCTCTTCAAACCGTCGATCACTGCTTTCGCGATGCGCGCATTCTCCGCCGCGGCGTCGGCGGCCGTCGGTCGCTCGGCCGAAATTGAAAGCGTGAGAAAGGCCATGTCCGGCGGCACATCCGCCTGGGCTTCGCCGATGACGGAGATGCTCGGGGGCAAAACGCTAGGAGAGCGGTCCTGCGCCAGCGCGGAAGCGCTGAATGCCAAAACCAAGGCACACGCGAGCGACTGGGCGCGCATAGAGCGAACTCCTCCGACCTGTTGCGGCGCTTTTCATCTGCCGCCGCGTCGCGGTCCTAACGATCGCTTAACCTTAACACACCCTAATAGGGAACGACGAGCGACCCGACCCCGCCGGGCGAGGGGCGATTCGTTGACGCCCATTTAAGCCCATGTTATCCCAAGCCATCCCATCAGAGGTCGTTAAACTTACTTCCTGCGCGCCGTTCCGCGCCACGGAGTGAGGTTTGCGTCGAAGCGTTAGGGCGTAAGAGCGGTGTTTCTCTCGCACTACACAAAACCTTTCGACGCCAAAGGGCGGGTTTCGCTGCCGGCGGCTTTCCGTTCGACGCTAGCGAAGGAGGATTTCGAGGGCGTGTTCGCGCACCCCTCGCTCGACGCGCCGGCGTTGGATTGCGGGGGCGGACGACTGATCGCGGCGATCCAGACAATGCTGGAGGCGATGCCGCCCTACTCGCCCGAGCGCGAAGATTTTTCCTTGGCGCTGCTGGGAACGGGCGAGATCCTGAAAATCGACACGGAGGGCCGGCTTTCCCTCAGCGAACGGTTGAAAACCTCGATCGGCTTGACCCGCGAGGCGGTGTTTGTCGGACAGGGCGAGAAATTCCAGATTTGGGCGCCGGAGCGTTTCGCGGCGCATCTGGATCAGGCTCGAGCTCGAGCGCGCGACCTTCGCTCAAAACTCGCGCGAGCGCCGGCATGACCCACGTTCCCGTCTTGTGCGAGGAGGCGATCGGCGCGCTCAACGTCCGCGAGGGCGGTCTCTATCTTGATGGCACGTTTGGCGGCGGTGGCTATACGCGCATCTTGCTGGCGCGCGGCGCGCGCGTGGTGGCGCTGGATCGTGATCCCACCGCAATCGCCGGCGGCGCGGCCTTGGCCGCGGCATACCCCGAGCGGCTGAGACTGGTCCCGGCCCGCTTCAGCGAGCTTGATAAGCACACAGAGCCGGTCGATGGCGTCGTGCTCGATATCGGCGTCTCCTCCATGCAGATCGACGAGCCGGCGCGCGGCTTCTCGCTGCGCTTCGACGCCCCGCTCGACATGCGGATGGAGGGTCAAGGCCAGTCAGCGGCCGACCTGTTGGCCGAATCCAGCGAAGCCGAGCTCGCGGACATATTCTTCCACTTCGGCGAAGAGAGGGCGGCGCGGCGCATCGCGCGCGCCATCGTCGCCGATCGCCCTGCCACGCCGTTCGTGTCGACGCGACAACTCGCAAGCCTCGTGGCGCGCCTTTCGCCCGCGCCGCCAGGCGAGCACACACATCCCGCCACGCGCGTGTTCCAGGCGCTGCGCATCGCCGTCAACGACGAACTCGGCGAGTTGAGCGATGGACTCGCCGGCAGCCGAGCGAGCGCTCAAACCCGGCGGAAGGCTCGCCGTGGTGACGTTCCACTCGCTCGAAGATCGCATCGTCAAACAATTCTTGGCCAGCCGAACCGGGCGCGGCCGCGCCGCCTCGCGGCTGTTGCCGGGGGAGCCCGCGCCGCCGGCGTCGACCTTCAGATCGTTTCCCGGCCAACCCGTGACGCCAAGCGCATCGGAAATCGCCGCCAACCCACGCGCGAGATCGGCGAAACTGCGTTTTGCCGAGCGGCTAGAGGGTGGCGCGTTTGTAGATTACGCGGACCGCGCCGTGGTTTCCGCGAAAAGGGGGCGTTGATGTGGCGTTTGCTCCACCTGCTCGCAATTGGAACGCTGATAGGCTCGGCGGTCTACGTCTACACGCTGAAATATCAGGCGATCTTCGAAGCCGAGCAGATCGTGAAGATCAAACACCAGATCAGCAAGGCCAAGGACGAGATTGGCGTCTTGCGCGCCGAGTACGAACATCTGGCGCGACCGGATCGCATTCAGGAACTCGCCGACAAGCTTTTGCAGATGCAGCCGCTCGCGCTCAACCAGATCGTCAGGCCCGAAGAGATTCCGGAGAAGAACACGCAGGCGGATTCGATTGGTCGCAAACTTGAGTTGATGGGCCTTGGCCCGACCTCCTCGCCGGCGAATGGGGCCGCCGGCGCCTCGCCTTCGTTGAGGTGAGCCATGACGACGCCTGACGCTTCATCGCCCAAAACTGCTGACAAGCCCGATGCCCGCAAGCGAGCGCTCGCTTGGGTTCGTGGCGTTGTTTCCACACGTCTCGACAAAAGTTCGGGACGCATCCGGCAGCTGATGCTGCTGCTCGGCGTCGCCTATCTCGGCATAGGCGGCAAACTCGTGCATCTCGGCCTGTCGCGCGATCCGCCCCAAACGCTGAAGGTCGCCGCCGACCAGGCCGCCGCCGGCGCCCGACCCGATCTGCTCGACCGAAACGGCGCCATTCTCGCCACCGACGTGAAGACGCTCTCGGTCTTCGCCGAGCCGCGCAACATCATCGACAAAGATGAGGCGGTGGAGCTCATCACCGCGGTGCTGCCCGACGTCGACGCCAAAGAACTGCGCGAGCGGATGAATTCGAAGAAAGGCTTCATCTGGATCAAGCGCCAGATCACGTCGAAAGAGCACGACGAGATATACCATCTCGGCCTGCCCGGCATTGGCTTCTGGCCGGAAAGCAAGCGAATCTATCCGAATGGCCCGACAGCGGCGCACGTGCTCGGCTTCGTCGATAAGGACAATATCGGCATCGCGGGCATGGAGAAATATCTCGATACCCAGGGCCTGACGGATCCCCATGTGCCCGGCTTCGCCGTCGATGCAGAGGCGCTAAAGCCGGTGCGCCTTTCGCTCGACATCAAGGCGACCCACGCGTTGCGCGACGAGCTGATCGCCGGACTGGAGAAATTCAAAGCCAAGGCGGCCGCGGGCGCCATCATTGATGTCGATACCGGCGAGATCATCGCACTGGAGTCGCTGCCCGACTACGATCCCAACGACCCGCCGGACATGACCAAACAGGCCAACTGGCCGAAGATCAACCGCGTCAACGTCGGCACCTATGAGATGGGGTCGACCTTCAAGGCGCTGACGATCGCGATGGCGCTCGATTCAGGCAAGGTCTCGCTCGGCTCGCATATCGACGCGCGCGATAGTTTGCGCTCCGGCCATTTCACCATCCACGATTTCCACGCGACGCACCGTGTGCTGACGGTCCCCGAGGTGTTCACCCATTCCTCGAACATCGGCACCGCGCGCATGGCGCTGATGGTTGGTGTGCAGGGTCATCAGGCTTTCCTGCGCAAGATGGGCCAGCTCGACCGGTTGCAGACAGAATTGCCGGAAAGCGCCAAGCCGCAGGTTCCCAAACACTGGGGCGAACTCAACACGATGACCATCGCCTTCGGCCAGGGCCTGAACGTCGCGCCATTGCAGGCGCTGATGGGCGTGGCCGCGCTGGTCAACGGCGGCCATCTGATGAAACCGACCTTCCTGGTGCGAGACGAGGCCACCGCGATGGCGAATTCCGAGCGCGTCGTCAGCGAACAGACCTCGGAGTTTATGCGCTATCTGTTGCGCTCCAACGCGACGCATGGCTCGGCCGGTTTCGCCAACGTCGACGGCTATTACGTCGGCGGCAAGACCGGCACGGCGCAGAAGATTGTCGGCCGCCGATATTCCAACGATAAGGTGTTCACCACTTTCATGGCGATCACGCCGGCCGATAAGCCGAAGCTTCTCTATCTGGTGATGTACGATCAACCAGAGGCGGCGCCCGGCGACGGCGGCTATCACACGGCCGCCTACAACGCGGGGCGCGTCACGGGCGCGCTTTTGCGCCGCGTGGAGCCGTTGGAGGGGCATCCGCCCCTGCTCGCGCCGCCGGCGCATCCGTTCCCGCTGATCGCGCGGCTCGGGTATGGCGCCGACGCCGACAAGGTCGGCAAGGAATGAGCGCGATTTCAGGCGCCGATGTAGCCGCGGTCGTTGACCGCGGTCTTTCGAAGATCGTCCCTTTCCGAAAGAGGCGATCTCGGGGCAACCGCGGTCAACGACCGCGGCTACAAGCGGCGCCCGTATGGGCGCAAAGGCAGGGAGGCGCGCGGGCATGACGACCCTCGGCGCTCTCGTCGATGCGCCCGCGCCGCTCGCTTCGGTCGAGGTGACTGGCCTCGCCTCCGACAGCCGCAAGGTCACGCCCGGAGATGTTTTTTTCGCGCTCGCCGGCGCCAAAGACGACGGCCTCAAACATGTCGCCGATGCTGTCGCCCGCGGCGCACGCGCGGTCGTCGCGGAGCGCCAACCCGATGATGTCAGGGCCGCAGCATTCGTTCAAACAACCGACACCCGCCTCGCGCTCGCCCGCGCGGCGTCGCGCTTCTACTCCGCGCGACCGTCAACGATCGTCGCCGTCACCGGCACCAGCGGCAAAACCTCCGTTGCCGCCTTCGTTCGCCAAATCTGGCAAAGCCTTGGATTTGAGGCTGCATCGCTGGGTACGATTGGCGTCGTTTCGCGGCCCATCAACATCTATGGCTCGTTGACGACGCCGGACCCGATCGCACTGCACCGCATGCTCACACAGCTCGCCGATGCGGGAGTGACGCATCTAGCGATGGAGGCTTCTTCGCATGGGCTGGATCAGAAGCGGCTCGACGGGGTGACGCCTGCTGCGGCCGGCTTCACCAACCTGTCGCGCGATCACATGGATTATCACGCGACCGAGGAGGAATATCTCGCCGCCAAGCTGCGGCTGTTCCGCGATCTGCTCCGGGCCGGCGAGCCCGCTATTGTCGACGCGGACAGCGAGGTCGCACCGCGCGTCGTCTCGGCGGTTCGCGCGGCAGGGCGGCGGCCGTTCACCGTCGGCAAAAAGGGCGAAGATATCGAGCTCAAATCCGTGACGCGCGAAGGGTTTTCCAGCCGACTGGAACTGAGTCATGGCGGCAGGTCCTATGACATCCTGCTTCCTTTGCCGGGCGATTTCCAAGTCTCCAACGCGCTGGTCGCGGCTGGATTATGCATCGCCTCGGGCTCCCCGGCTGAGCGGCGTCTTCGCCGCGTTGGCCGCGCTCGAAGGCGCGCCGGGACGGATAGAGCGGATCGGCGCGAAACATGGCGCGCCGGTTTTTGTCGACTACGCGCACAAGCCCGACGCGCTGGAGAAAGCGCTTGCGGCGCTCCGTCCGTTCGTCACCGGGCGGCTCATCGTTGTCTTCGGCTGCGGCGGCGACCGCGATCCCGGCAAGCGGCCGATGATGGGCGAGATCGCAGCTCGCGCGGCGGACGTCGTCATCGTCACCGACGACAACCCGCGCTCCGAAAACCCCGCCGCCATCCGCGCCGCGATCCTTGCCAAAGCCCCCGGCGCCCGGGAGATCGGCGACCGCGCGACGGCGATCGGCGAGGGCGTCAAGCTACTCGAACCCGGCGACGCGCTCGTCATCGCCGGCAAGGGTCACGAAACCGGCCAGATCGTAGGAGATCGCGTGCTGCCGTTCTCCGACGCCGACACAGCGCGGACGGCGCTGGAGACCTACGTATGACCCGCCCGCTCTGGACGCCGAGCGAACTCAGTCAAACCTTCGGGCCGCCGAGCGGGCCGCTGGAAAAGCCCGCCACCGGCGTCTCGATTGATACCCGCACACTCAAGCCCGGCGATCTCTTCATCGCCATCAAGGGCGATACGCACGATGGCCACGACCACGTCGCGCGCGCCTTTGAGGCCGGCGCGGCGGCCGCGCTCGTTTCCCAACCGGTCGCGGCGGTTGGCCCGCAGTTTGTGGTCGATGACACGTTGCGCGGCATGGAGCGCTTGGGGGAAGCCGCGCGGCGGCGCAGCGGCGCCAGAATTCTCGCCATCACCGGCTCGGTCGGCAAGACCAGCGCCAAGGAAATGTCCCGTGTGGCGCTCTCGGCGATCGGGGCGACGCACGCGTCCGCCGCGTCGTTCAACAATCATTGGGGCGTGCCGCTGACGCTCTCGCGTCTGCCGGCAGACGCCGCCTTCGGGGTATTCGAGATCGGTATGAACCATGCCGGCGAGATCACGCCGCTCGTCGGTTTCGTACGTCCGCATGTCGCGCTCATCACTACGATCGCCCCGGTGCACATCGAGCATCTCGGCTCGATCGAGGCTATCGCCGACGCCAAGGCCGAAATCTTTTCGGGCGTCGAACCGGGCGGCGCGGCGGTCATCAACCGCGACGCGCCTCAGTTCGCGCGGCTCGCTGCGGCGGCGCGAGCGCGGGGCCTGCAATTGCTGAGCTTCGGGTCGAGCGAAGGCGGAGAGGCGCGGCTCATCGCCTGCGAGCCCGGCGGGGAGGGTTCACGGATATCCGCGGACATCGTCGGCGAACGTATTGCCTTCAATCTTGGGGCGCCGGGCAAGCACATGGCGGAGAACGCGGTCGGCGTGCTCCTGGCCGCGCACGCCCTTGGCGCGTCCATCTCCCGCTGCGCGCAGGCTTTGGCGACCTTCGCCCCCGCCAAGGGTCGCGGCGAACGCTTCATTTTGCAGGCGCCCGACGGCGATTTCACGCTGATCGACGAAAGCTACAACGCCAACCCCGCCTCGATGCGCGCCGCGTTGTCGTTGCTCGGCGCCGCCAAACCTGGCCCCGGCGGCCGCCGCATCGCCGTCATCGGCGACATGCTGGAGCTCGGCAAGGACGGCCAGGCGTTGCACGCCGATCTCGCAAGCGAACTCACGGCCAATCGCGTCGATCTACTCATTGGCGCCGGTCCGTTAACGCGCGCGCTCTATGACGCAGCGCCGGCGATAATGCGAGCCGCATATGCCGAGCGATCTGAGGACCTGCGCGAGCCGCTTGGCGCCGCAGTCCGCGCCGGCGACGTGGTGATGATCAAGGGCTCGAACGGATCGCGCATGGGCCCGCTCGCCGCGTATCTGCGCGAACGCTTCGAGCGCCCGAGGGGAGCGTAATGCTGACTTTTCTGAGCGATCTCGGTCACGTCTCAGGCCTGTTTCATCTGTTCCGCTATCTGACGTTCCGTACCCTCGGCGCGGCGACGACTGGGTTGTTCCTCGTGTTCTTCTTTGGGCCGACGATCATCTCGGCGCTGCGCCTCAAACAAGGCAAAGGCCAACCGATCCGCGCCGACGGTCCCGCCTCGCATCTGCTCACGAAGAAAGGCACGCCGACGATGGGCGGGCTGATGATCCTGTCCGGGTTGATGGCGTCGGCGCTGCTCTGGGCGAGCCTGACGAGCCCTTATGTCTGGATCGTCCTGTTCGTCACGCTGGGCTTCGGCGCGATCGGCTTCTACGATGACTATCTGAAGGTCACGAAGCAATCGCATCTCGGCTTCTCGGGCCGCGCGCGATTGGCCGGCGAATTCGCTATCGCCCTCGCCGCCTGCCTCGCGATGAAACTCGTCGGCGGCGCTGCGGCGACGTCGCTCGCGCTGCCCTTCATCAACGGCTACGTCATCGATCTGAGCTGGGCCTTCCTGGTGTTCGGTTCGTTCGTCATCGTTGCCTTCGGCAATGCGGTCAATCTGACGGACGGACTCGACGGGCTGGCGATCGTGCCAGTCATGATCGCCGCCGCGACCTTGGGGCTCATTTCCTATTTTGCGGGTAATGTCGTCTATTCGCACTATCTGCTCATCAACCACATACCCAACGCCGGCGAGATCATTGTCATCTGCGGTGCGGTGATCGGGGCTGGTGTCGGTTTCCTCTGGTTCAATGCGCCGCCTGCGCAGATTTTCATGGGCGATACGGGCTCTCTCGCGCTCGGCGGCCTGCTGGGGACGATCGCGGTCATCATCAAGCACGAGGTCGTACTCGCGATAATAGGCGGCCTGTTCGTGATGGAGGCGTTGAGCGTCGTCGTGCAGGTGACGTCGTTCAAGCTGACCGGCAAGCGCGTGTTCAAGATGGCGCCGATCCATCATCACTTCGAGCAGCTGGGCTGGTCGGAGCCGCAGATCGTCATGCGCTTCTGGATCATCTCGTTCGTGCTGGCGATGGTCGGCCTCGTCCACGTTGAAGCTGAGGTGAGCGTGACGCCGGTCTCGACATCAGCGGGAAAGCGCGTCGCGCTGTTCGGCCTCGGTGGATCCGGGCTGGCGACGGCGCGCGCGCTGATCGCTGGCGGCGCGGAGGTGTCTGCCTGGGACGATGGCGAAGCGTCGCGTGCGAAGGCGTCGGACGTTCCGCTCGTTGATCTCTCCAGCGCCGACTGGTCGCGCTTCGCTGCGCTCGTGCTCTCCCCCGGCGTGCCGCTGACGCATCCGAAACCTCACTGGACGGTGGAGCGCGCCAAAGCAGCGGGCGTCGAGGTCATCGGCGACATCGAGCTGTTCGCGCGCGAGCGCGCGGCGCGGGCGCCGGATGCGCCGCTCGTCGCCATCACTGGCACGAACGGCAAATCGACGACCACGGCGCTGATCGCGCATATTTTGCGCGAGGCGGGGCGCGAGGTCGCGCTCGGCGGCAACATTGGCGTGCCTGTGCTCGAACTGCCGCCGCCGGCGCCTGAGCGCGTACACGTCATCGAGTGCTCGTCCTTCCAGATCGATCTCGCGCCCTCTCTGGCTCCTAGCGTCGGCCTGCTCATCAATCTGACGCCCGACCATCTCGACCGACACGGGACGATGGAGAACTACGCCGCAATCAAGGAGCGGTTGGTCGCGGCGGCGGACACAGCGGTTGTCGGACTTGACGACGAATATTGCCGCGACATCGCGTCGCGCCTGAAGGCGGCGGGGCGGCGCCTGGTGGGCGTGTCGCAAGCGCGCTCTGAGATGGCCGATGTATACGTCGATGATCATCGTTTGTTTGTGAAGGGCGCCGCGGCGCCTCTCATCGACCTCCGCATCGCGCCCGCCTTGCGCGGCGCGCACAACGGCCAGAACGCGGCTTTCGCTTTTGCCTCGGCGCGGGCGCTCGGAGTCGAGGTCGATGCGATCTCGCAGGGTCTGGCAAGTTTTCCTGGCCTCGCGCATCGCATGGAGCAGGTCGCGCACAAGGGCCGCGTGCTGTTCGTCAACGATTCGAAAGCCACCAACGCCGACGCGGCCGAAAAGGCGTTGCTATCGTTCCAGGACATCTTCTGGATCCTCGGCGGCAAGGCGAAAGAGGGCGGCGTCGAGCCGCTGCGCTATCTGTTCCCTCGTGTCCGCAAAGCTTATCTGATCGGCGCCGCGACAGAGGATTTCGCCGCGACGCTCGAGGGATCGGTCGCCTTCGAACGCTGCGGAACACTCGATAAAGCCGTGGCGGCCGCAGCCCGGGACGCCGCCGCCAGCGACGCGGCGGAGCCGGTTGTGCTGCTTTCGCCGGCTTGCGCGTCCTACGATCAATTCGCCAATTTCGAAGCGCGCGGCGATGCGTTCCGTGCGCTCGTAGCCAAACTATAAAGGGGATCCGACATGGTCGCGCGAACCGAACGCGGTATAGTCGCTGATTGGATGCGCACCGTTGATCCCTGGCTGCTCGGCGCCTTTCTGGGCTGATGGCGATCGGTGTGGTGATGGCGCTCGCGGCGAGCCCTGCGGTCGCCGAGCACATCGGCCTGCCTGAGTTCCACTTCGTTGATCGTCAGGCGGCGCTGCTCGTGCCCTCGGCAGCGATGCTGGCGGCGACATCGCTGCTTTCGCCGCGGCACGCGCGGCGCGCGGCGCTGTTGGTCTATGCGGCCTCGTTCGCGCTGATCATCCTGGCGCTGCTGTACGGCGCCGAGGTGAAGGGGTCGCGGCGGTGGATCGCCGGCGTGCAGCCCTCCGAGTTCATCAAGCCCGCTTTCGTGGTACTAGCGGCCTGGGCCTTCACGGAAGGCGGGCGCGCGAACTCCCCGCGAGGTTTGGCGCGTCTGCTGTCGTTCCTGATCCTGCCGCTGACCATCATCCCGCTGATTCTCGAGCCGGATTTCGGCCAGACGATGCTGATCTCATTGGTCTGGGCGTCGCTGTTCTTCATGGCGGGATTGCACTGGTTCTGGGTGTTAGGACTCGGCGGCGTCGGTATGGTTGGGGGCCTCGCTGCCTACAAATTCTCCCCGCACGTTCACGACCGCATCAAGCACTTCATCAACCCCGATTCGGTCGCGGGCGGGGTCAGCGACACATTCCAGGTCGACACCGCGTTGCAGGCGATCCTCAACGGCGGTTGGTTGGGCCGTGGGCCGGGAGAGGGCGCCTACAAGCGCATCCTTCCCGACGCGCACACCGATTTCGTGTTCGCAGTAGCGGGCGAGGAGTTCGGCATGATCGCCTGTCTCGGCCTCATCGCCTTCTTCGGCTTCATCGTCATTCGCGGGCTCTGGCTCGCCTCGCGCAATCACGATCCGTTTTGCCGTTTTGCGGCGGCGGGGCTGACCATCATGTTCGGCGTGCAGAGCTGGATCAACATGGCGGTCAATCTCCGCGCCATTCCCGCAAAGGGCATGACGCTGCCGTTCATTTCCTACGGCGGCTCGTCGGCGATCGCGCTGGCGATTGGCATGGGTTTCCTGGTCGCGCTGACGCGGCGCAACCTCACCTCGCCCAGCGTGCTCGACCGCGCATGAACGTACTTCTCGCGGCTGGCGGCACGGGCGGCCATCTGTTTCCCGCCGCCGCGCTCGCCTCTGCGCTCCGGGCGCGGGGAATCGACGTCGATCTCGCCACCGACGATCGCGCGCTGAAATACGGCGGCGAGTTTCCCGCCCGCGCGATCCACGCCATTGCTTCCGCGACGCCGACCAGCGGAGGCTTCGCTGCGAAGCTTGGCGCCGCGGCCACCTTGGGACGCGGGTCGCTGTCCGCCCTTTGGTTGCTCCGACGTCTGAAACCGGCTGTCGTCGTCGGTTTCGGCGGCTATCCGACCGTGCCGCCGCTGGTGGCCGCCTCGCTGCTCGGCGTCCCCAGCATTCTGCATGAGCAGAACGCCGTGATGGGTCGCGCCAACCGTTTCCTCAGCCGCCGCGTCAGCCGCATCGCGACTGGATTTCCCGACCTCGGCGGCGTTTCCGCAAGCCTGAAGTCTAAGCTTCGCTATACAGGCAACCCTGTCCGCCCGGCTGTGCTCGCCGCCGCCGCGACGCCCTATCCCGACTTCGCCGACGGACGGTTGCGGGTGCTCGTCACAGGCGGCTCGCAAGGCGCGCGGGTGATGTCCGAGGTCGTGCCGGCGGCGCTGGCAAAGTTAGCGCCGGAGGAGCGCGCCCGTATTTCGCTGACGCTTGCAAGCGCGCGGCGAGGATCGCGCCAAGGCCGCCGCGGATTGCGAACGGCTCGGCTTTCCCGCCGAGATCGCAGAGTTCTTTCCGGACTTGCCCGCCCGCATTGCCGGCGCGCATCTCGTCGTCGCCCGCGCGGGCGCTTCGACGGTAAGCGAACTCGCGGTCATCGGCGCCCGGCCGTGCTGGTGCCCTATCCGCACGCGCTCGATCAGGACCAGGCCGCCAACGCCGCGCTACTGGCGAAAAGCGGCGCGGCGACTGTCGTGCGGCAGGCGGATTTCACGCCGGAAGCGCTCGCGCAGATCTGGCGCGATGCCCTTGCTGACCCTGCGGCGCTGCGCCAGCGCGCCGAAGACGGCGCGGCGCTCGGGCGCGCCCGATGCGGCGGAGCGGTTGGCGGAATTAGTGAGCGAAATCGCGCGGGCGTGAAGAGGCGCCGCCTGGGAACGCGGGCGTCTCGCCCGCTCTTTGGGTTGGCTCCGCGAAAGCGCGCGAGACGCGCGCGGTCCAAGGCGCGCGTTTCGGCTTGACGCGAGATTTTTACCAAATCGATTTACGCTAATTTAACGCTGCGGTTGTCGCAGCGTGATGCAGTCATTAGCCCTGGATGTCGTTTTCGGTTTCGAACGACGCGGAGGGGCCCCTTGTTTTTGCGCAGTTTGTTTGTCGCGTTGCTTTTTCTGTTGCCAGGCTTGAGCGCCGCCTGGGCCGAGGACTGGAGCATTCAAAGCGTCGAAGGCGGCGTCAGCATATTCAAGGGCGGCGAGTGGAGCCCTCCGCTCATCGGCGCCGATCTTCCCGCGGGCGCTGTGCTTCAAACAAAAATCGACGGTCGCCTGCTGATCGAGCGCGGCGCCGATCAAGTCGATCTCGCGCCATCGACAAAGCTACGCGCTGAAGGGGAGAACCCCATCGACGCCATCGCGCGTTTGTTTGACGGTGCGATCGGCGTGCGCGAAACTGCAAGCGTCGGAAAGCGATTTCTAGTGGTCACGCCAGACGCATCAATCCAGGCGAAGGGCGCGGCCTTCGGAGTTTCGGTCGATACTCAATCGACGACGGTTGCTGTGCAGCAAGGCCTCGTCAGCGTGACGAACTTCGCCACCCAAAAGACAGTTGATGTTACCGAAGGGCAGGTCTTCCGAATCTTGCACGGGCCCGCGGGCATTGAAGACGCCGCGCCACCCGCCGATCTCGCAAGTGTCGCCGCCAAGCAGGCTGCCGCGAGGGTCGCCCCGCTAGGCGCGGAGGGAAAAGACGCTGATAAAGCGAGCGGCGCGATCGCGGCAAGGACGGGCGACATCGACCCGAAAACGCTAGGCGCGGTCAAGGACCCGCAACGCCAAGCCACCGACGCGAAGATGGCTGAAGACGCCGCAGCTGCCGCTCACGAAGAAAAACGTAAGGCGAAGCTCGGCAAGGCCGATCCCGAAAACGGTCGCCGCGGTGAGGCAGATCGAAAGCGATTTGTTGCAAGGCATCGATGTCGATTCCGAGCCATTGGATGACAACTTTCAATGGACCGAGGTGGAAGATGGTAAGGTTCGGCTCAAGCCGTTGTGGCGCATCATTGTCGGCCTAAGCGGCGGTGAGGCCTATGAGTTCTGGGCGCTGTCGATCGTCGTCTGCACGCTGCTGGGCGCGCTGACCAGCGCTTTGATGAAGGACGTGGGGATGGGCCCGGTGTTGAACACTGCCATTATCATGCTGGCCTTCGCCACGGCGATCCTGGTGCGAGACGCGTTCTTTCGCGACGCCTCCAACATTACCATAGAGCCGTTCATGTCGATGGGCATGATGTTGGGCGCGATGCCTTTGCTGCTGCTGGGCGGCGCCTTCACCAAATTCAAACTTGGTTGAACATGAGCCACGGACTCGGAGCGTCGGCGTCCACGCCGACGAGGAACCCGTCGGCGTGGAGGCCAACGCTCCGATGACGAACGCTCAGGCTCGGCGCGCTTACGATCCAGACAGCGGCCGCGAGCGGCACGGCGACGTCGCGCACATGCTCCGAAAGCATCGCGCGGATTTCCGCCTTCGCCGCCGCGCGCACGTTTTCCGGCTGATCATCCAACGCCCGGCTGGCCGGACCGATCGCCATCGACTTGGCGAGCGCATTGTCGAGACCCCCGCCAACGCCGATATCGAGCATAAAGTCCCGCTGTGCCAGCGCGACGTCGGCGAACCCCGCCTCATCGAGAATACGCCGCACGCGCTGCTCGTCGGCGAAAGAGAACGGGCCAGGGTCGTCAGGTCCGGGCCGTGGCGGGGCGGGGGCGTGTTTGATCGCCGCCGCATAGGGCGCCATCAACCACGGATTTAGCTTCGGGTCGCGCCAGCACGCGAAAACGAGACGGGCGCTGGGTTTCAAGCCCAGGCGCAGATTGGCGAAGCTTTTTGCAGGCGCGGCGAAGAACATCACTCCGAAGCGCGAGGTCATCAGGTCAGCGGCTTCGTTGGAAAAATCGTAGGCGGTAGCATCGGCGCATTCGAAGCGGGCTGGCGAGCCGAGCGCCCGCGCGCGCTCCTTCGCTCGATCGATTAGAGGCGCGGATACATCGACGCCGAGGGCGACGCCGGTGATTGCGGCAAGACGCAGCGTCGTTTCGCCGGCGCCGCAGCCAACATCGATGACGGCCTCGCCCGCGCGCGGGGACGCGGCCTCAAGCAACGCCGCAGTGATTGGCGTGAACAACTTGTCCTGGCTTTCCTGCTCGGCGACCCAGCGTTGTCCCGGCGGCCCGTTCCAATAGGTCGATTGTTCTTCGTTGGCGGCGTCCAGGCGTGCGCTCATGCGGGGGTCACCAGCGGTTTGCCTTTTTCGACGACGTAGACCGCGAGCAAAATCGCAGGTTTGTCACCAACCTTGCCCGAATGCGGCGCTCCAGTTGGAACCTGAAACCCTTGGCCAGCGGCATAGGGCTTCGAGCCGACGCCCTCGACGTCGAGTTCGATAGCGCCTTCGATCACATAGCTGGTCTCGATGCCGAAATGGGTGTGGCGCGGGATGACGGCGCCCGCCGGCGCCTCCAACCGGGCTTCGATCGTCTCGTAACCGGGGGCGGGACCATCTGTGCGGTTGAGCAGCGTGCGTTTCATCGCCGGCGCCTGCGTGGATTGCGCATCCGCCGCTACGGCGCTGAAGCCGGTAACCGCGCAGAGCGCGCATCCCATGAGGCCACGTCGTGTCAGCATGGCGATCCTCCCTTGCGTAGTCTGCGAGAGCAGCACGGAGAGCAAACAGAAGTCAAGCATTCGCGATGTGACCGTCTATCTGCGATGTGTCGGTCCCGCGACAGGCGCGCGCGGATGCCCCCCTCCGATTCGCTGAATTGACGTCGAGCGGGCGAGCAGGCAGCGTCGGCGCCAGGGTCTGGCGGCAACGGAATCAATGACGCATACGACGCAATATCGCGCGGATATCGATGGACTGAGAGCGGTGGCTGTGCTCGCGGTCATCGTGTTTCACTATTGGGGCTTTCCCTTTCCGTCAGGATATTTGGGGGTCGACGTATTCTTCGTCATATCCGGCTACGTCATTACAGCCTATTTGTTCGCGGCGGAAAAGGTTACCTGGGCCGATTTCCTGCTGACGTTCTATGTTCGCCGCATTAAGCGTCTGATGCCGGCGCTCCTCACTTGTGTCGTGATATCGTCGATCCTGTTTGCGCTTGTGACGACACATGCGCCTAAGGAGGCGTACGTGTCCGGCGCTTGGTCGTTGGTTGGCTTCTCAAACGTTTATTTGCTGAGCGAAAGTCGGAACTACTTCGCGCTCGACACCGAACTCATTCCCTTCACGCATACATGGTCGCTTGGGGTCGAGGAACAATTCTACCTTGTTTATCCCGCATTGGTCGCATGCGTTGGATATTCATGGAGATCGCGTCGGCAAACGATAGGTAGAGCCACCGCGATCCTATCTGTCCTAAGCGCGGTTTCCTTTTGCTTCTACGTTTTGCTGCAAATTCGAAGCCCCATCGCCGCCTTCTATCTCATGCCAACGCGCTTCTGGGAGTTGGGCGCCGGTGGCCTGACGTATTTCGCGACCATCAGTCGAGGAGCGTTCAATACCCGCTGGGTCGCGAATGTTTGTATGATAGGACTTCTTGGTGTTTTCGTAGCGCCGTCCGATTGGACGGTCTTGACTTTGCCTCTTTGCGTGGCGCTGACAGCGTTGCTGATTTTCGCGAACGGCGGCGCGGCCTCCATAGCTCGCGAGGCGCTTTCCCTACGCCCGGTTGTCGGCCTGGGGCGCATTTCCTATTCGCTTTACCTTTGGCACTGGACGACGCTGATCATCGGAAAATGGACACTCGGAGACAGTCCGACGTTGTCGCCGATTCTGCTTGCTCTTGCTGCGCTGTTTGCTATCGGCTCCTATATTTTCATCGAAGCCCCATTGCGACGTGCGAATTGGATGGGCGGGAAGTTGCGAACGCTGGCGGTCGGCGTGTTTGTGTCGTACCTCGCCTTCTTGTTTGTCGACCGGGCGATACCAACCTTCGCCGAGCACCACGACGTCAACCTACCCTCGCTTGTTGGGGTTCCGCCGCCGGCGGCTTGGCGGCCGAACCCTTGCAACGGCCACGAGGCGGTGTCGAAGCTACCTGACCCCCTGACCTCTTGCCTCGGGGCCGATCGAAGTCTCGGCAAAGCCGCACGTTCTCTATCTGTTGGGCGACTCGCACGCCGCGCAGCTGTTCGAGATGACAAAGCTGGCGACGGCGGACCTGCCTTTCACCCCCCGGTTCATCAATCTGGAGGACGTGAACGAGTTCGTTGTTGGCCTAACCCGAGGCGCGCGTCGGTCGAAACTCCTGAACTACGTTCTCGACAACGGGAAACGCGGCGACGTGGTCGCGATAGCTTTCTATCGGGGACATCTGAATCCCCTGAGGGACCGGCATGTGCCGCTCGACGAGAGCGTTTCGATTGGCGCGTACGGCGCCAATTTTGTCGCGGCGATGGGCCCGTACATCGACAAAATGGTCGAGAACGGAATGCAGGTGGTCCTGGTCGCGGATACCCCGCAAATGCGCGCGAATGCCCCGAGTTCGAGCTGCGCGCTCCAAATAAAGCTGTTTGGTTCGAGCATATGCCGGGTGAGCAAAGCGCAGGATTTGCAAACCCGGCGGCGCCAAGAGCTAGCGTTCGAAGCGCTAGAAAGGAGGGATCCGGAATCGGTCTTCATATGGGATCCGATCGACGAGATTTACGGCCCCTCGGAACAGTTCGACGTGCTCGATGATCGGGGACGCTACAACATGTTGGACTGGAACCACCTCACCGAGGAGCGGGCGGAAGCACTGGCGCCGAGTTTTCGAGCCTTCCTCGTCAAGCACGGTGCATCGGCCGGCCTTTAGGCGGAGCGTCGGCGTCCACGCCGACGTAGCCGCAGCCTCGTCGGCGTAGACGCCGACGCTCCGATTTCCTCTTGCATTCATGCTGCAACACACATAAACATATCTTTATGTCTGATTTTGCGCTTCACCAACCCCTCGCCTTCGGCGCCCTGCTCGACGCGCTTGAGGCGGCTGCGGAGGTGACGCGATTGCGGCTGTTGGGGCTTCTCTGCGAGGCCGAACTGACGGTCAGCGAACTGGTCGGCATCCTAGGCCAGTCGCAGCCGCGTATCTCCCGCCATCTGAAACTTCTCGTCGATGCGGGCCTTGCCGAGCGGCAGCGCGAGGGCGCCTGGGCCTTTTTCCGGCTCGCCGAACCCGGCGGGGCCCTGGCGCGCGACCTCATCGCCCGCGTCGCCCCAGATGATCCGCAGTTGCGCGCCGACCGAGCGCGCCTGGAGGTCGCCCGCGAGGCGCGGCGTAAACAAGCCGCGGCGTATTTCGCCGCGCAAGCCGGCGAGTGGGATCGCATCCGCGCCATGCATGCGCCGGACGCGCAGGTCGAGGCCGCCATCCTCGACATGCTCGGCGATCATCCCGTCCAAGCGCTGCTTGATCTTGGCGCCGGCACCGGGCGCACGCTGGAGCTGCTCGCGCCGCTCGCCCGTCGAGCTGTCGGCGTCGACCTGAGCCCGGCGATGCTCGAATCTCGCCCGCGCCCGCATCGAGCAGCGCGGGCTTCGCAATGTGCAGTTGCGGCAGGGCGACATTTACGCGCCGCCGGCGGAGCGCGGCGCTTACGACCTCGTCGTCATTCATCAAGTGCTGCACTTCCTCGACGATCCCGGACGCGCGCTCGCCGAGGCGGCGCACATGCTGAGACCCGGAGGGCGGCTCATCGTCGTCGATTTCGCCGCCCACGCGGAGGAGGCCCTTCGCGAGAATTTCGCGCATCGACGGTTCGGATTCGCCAACGAGGAAATCGCTGCGCTCTTGAAAGAAGCCGGGCTTGAAGGCGTGGAAACCCGCCTCATTGCGCCCGACGCCAACGAGGCCGGAAAGTTGACCGTGGCGATCTGGTTGGCGCGCGATCCCCGAATCGTTTCCGACGATCTTCGCCAAAACTCGCGGGAGTTTGCTTGATGTTGCACGTGCCGCGTCCGAGCCGCTCTGGTTCGCCGATCAAAGCCTCGTTCGAATTCTTCCCGCCGAAGACCGAAGAAATGGAGGCGGCGCTATGGGAGGCGATCAAGCGCCTGGCGCCGCTCGAACCGGATTTCGTTTCCGTCACCTATGGCGCCGGCGGATCGACCCGAGCGCGTACGCACACGACGGTCGAACGCATCGCCAAGGAGACCTACCTGAAGCCCGCGGCGCACTTGACCTGCGTCGGCGCTTCGAAAGGCGAGATCGACGAAGTCATCCGCGCCTATTGGGATGCGGGCGTGCGCCACATCGTCGCCCTGCGCGGCGATTCGCCGGGCGGCGTCGACGCTCCTTACACCGCTCATCCCGATGGCTATCAACGCACCGAGGATCTGGTGGCGGCCATCAAACGGATTGGCGAATTCGAGGTTTCCGTCTCCGCCTATCCGGAAAAACATCCGCATAGCCCGACGCTGTTGCACGACGTCGAAGCGCTGAAACGCAAGGTCGACGCCGGAGCGGATCGGGCGATCGGCCAGTTCTGCTTCGATAATTCGCTATTTCTGCGCTATCTCGACGTGGCGGCGGCGGCCGGGATTGAAATCCCGATCGTGCCCGGCATCGTGCCGGTGCAAAATTTCAAGCAGACGGCCGGGTTTGCCAAGCGCGCCGGCGCCACCGTGCCGAGCTGGTTGGCCGATCAATTCGAGGGGTTGGACGACGACTTGGCGACGCGAAGACTGGTGGCCGCGGCGGTGTGCGCGGAACAGGTGATCGACCTGATCGACCGCGGCATCTCGCAGTTCCACTTCTACACCATGAACCGCGCCGATCTCGTCTACGCGATCTGCCATCTCATCGGCATGCGCGCCCGACGCGAGGCGATCGAGCTTCCCTCGATGGTGGCGCGCGGCTCCTGGTGAGAGGAGTCAGCGCCCAGCGGTCTGCCAGTGTTCGCAGAGCCTGGCGAAGGAGTCCGCCATGGCGCGACACCGCTTCCTCGTCGCTCGCCTTTCCTGCGAACCAGCGCAGCGCGGGCTCGACGAAAATCGTGCGGCCGACTGCGAAGCCTTTGACGCGGCGCGATGCGCGCGCATCGCGGAACGCGGCCGCAAGATCCTCCTCCGGCGCCTCCAGCCCGAGCACCATGACGCCGCGGCACAGCGGATCGCCGGCTTCGATCGCCGCGTCGATCTCGGCCCAGGCGGCGGGCGATTGGCCTTCGAGCTTCCACCAATCCGGCTTGATCCCGATTGCATAAAGCCGCGCTAGGACGTCAGCGACCGTGCGATCGCCCACTGCGCCCGTGCTTGCTGGCGATGATCTCGATCAGCAGTTCGCGACCGATGCGGCGCGCGGCGTCGTAAAGGCGCAGCAGTTCGCGCTCCTGCCGCGCCTTCAGCTCGGCGGGATCGTCGGGATGGTAGAAGCACAGGCATTTGATGGTGTGGCTCAGCGGCCATTCGACGAGCTTGGCGCCGAGCGAGCCGCCGAACTCGAAATCGAGCGGACGCGAGCCCGGCTCCTCGACCGGCCGGCCGATCCAGAAGCCGAGCTCGTCGGCGCGGAACAGCGCCTCGCGGCCGTATTTGCCGTCGAGCAGCATGCCAAAGCCCGGCCGGCCGTTCGCGACGCGCGCCGCCGCCTCGACCGCCAGCAGCTTGAAGGCGCCGATCCGTTCGCGCGGCGCGCCGGCGTCGTCGGCGATCTTTTCGAGCTGCGCGCGATGGTCGATGGCGAGCGCCATGATCCGATCCGGCCTGCGCGCGCCGCGTCGTCGCCCAATGGATGTGGTTGAGCGCCTCGTCGTGGCGCAGCGCGCGATGCGGCGAGCCCTGCTCGAGGAAGCGGCGCATTTCGGGCCAGGTCGGATATTCGGCCGAGCACAGCAGCCGCGACACCGCGAAGGCGCCGCCGGCGTTGGCGTAGGCGCAGCAGGTCTCCAGCGGCTCGTCGCGCAGCCAGCCGCGCAGGAAGCCGGACATGAAGGCGTCGCCGGCGCCGAGCACGTTGTAGACCTCGACGGGAAAGCCCGGCCCTTTGACGCCGTCCTCGATGCGAGGCGGGAATCGCGCCGGGAAACACGACGCAGCCCATCGGCCCGCGCTTCATCACGATCGTCGCCGCGCTGCGCTCGCGGATCGCGCGCAGCGCGCGCGAGCGGATCGTCGACGCCGCCGGCGATCATCACCTCTTCTTCGGTGCCGACGATCAGGTCGCAGAGCGGCAGGATCGGGCTGCAGATGCTGCGGAGACGTGGTCCGACTTGATGTAGCGCTCCTCGCCCGCGCCGTGACCGGCGAGGCCCCAGAGGTTCGGGCGGTAGTCGATGTCGAAGGCGACCTTGCGCCCGTGCTTGCTTGGCGTAAGGGATCGCGAGGTGCTGCGCGGCGGCGGTGTTGGGTTTGGCGAAATGCGTGCCGGTGACGACGATCGCCTTGGCGCTGGCGATATAGGCCTCGTCGATGTCGCTCTCGTCGAGCGCGGAATCGGCGCAGTTCTCGCGATAGAAGATCAGCGGAAACGTCTTGTCGTCGCGGATGCCGAGCAGCACCAGCGCGGTGAGCCGCGCCGGATCGGTCTTGCACGCCCGTGCACGTCGACGCCCTCGCGCGCGCATTGCTCGCGGATGAAGCGGCCCATGTGCTCGTCGCCGACGCGGGTGATGAGGCCGCTCTTCAGGCCGAGCCGCGCCGTGCCGATGGCGATGTTGGTCGGGCAGCCGCCGACCGCTTTGGAGAAGCTCGCCATGTCCTCGAGCCGGCCGCCGACCTGCGCGCCGTAGAGGTCGACCGAGGAGCGGCCGATGGTGATGACGTCGAGGAGCGGCTCGGACACTGCGTTTATCCTGCTTTCGCTGCGGTTCCGTAATTGCGAGAGAAGCGACGCGCTGAAGCGTGGATTGCTTGGCTTCGCTCGCAATGACGGGGCGGTGTTTAGGGCTCCAGCGGCGGGTCGCCGACGCCGACGACGTTCTGGTCGAAGTCGATGTTCGAGCCGGTCATCAGTCCGGACTCGTCGGAGGCGAGATAGACGCAGGCGCGCGCGACCTCTTTCGGGTCGATCAGCCGGCCGAACGGCCTCGACTTCGACCGCCTCTTCGAGCCAGCCGTCCTTCGCGCCGTGATAGGTCTTCATGATGCGGTCTTCGCCCGGCGTCGACATCTAGCCGATGTTGAGGCCGTTGACGCGGATGCGGTGCCTCACCAGAGCATGCGCGACGTTCTTGGTCAGGATCGCGAGCGCGCCCTTCGAGGCGCAATAGGCGGTGATGAACGGCTGGCCGCCATGCGCCGACATCGACTGGATGTTGACGATCGAGCCCCGCGATCTTCTCGCGCTTCATGATCGTGACCGCGCCCTGGATGAGGAAGAACGGCGCGCGGACGTTGACGTCGAAGATTTCGTTGTAGCGCTCTTCGGTGGTGTCGAAGATGTTGCCGCGATCGGTGAGCGCCGCGGCGTTGACGAGCACGTCGATGCGGCTGAAAGCGCTTGTCGGCCTCCTCAATCACCTTGCGGCATTCAGCGACCTTGGCGAGATCGGCGCGCACGAAATAGGTCGGGCAACCGGCTGTCCGTGATCGAGCGTGCGACTCGCTCGCCATTGGCGGCGTTGCGCCCGCAGATGACCAGTCCGGCCGCGCCGGCGCTGGCGAACGCCCGCGCGATCGCCTCGCCGAGGCCCTGCGAGCCGCCGGTCACTACCGCATATTTGCCGCTCAGACTGCCCATCCGCGCGCCTCCCTATTTTGCGGCCTTGCCGCCCGCCGCGATGAAACAAAAATTCTATTCTTATGTCAAGATGGAATATTCATTCTCTTGCGGGCGATCAATACGGCGTCCCGTCCTTATGCGTGAAACGCCAGCCGCCCTCGAATCTGCGAGCCTCGATATCGTCATCGGGATAGGTTGCGCCGTCGCCGGGAAGGCGGTCTCCGATTTCCAGATAGACGACGTCCTCTGCAGTCTCGTTGACCAGATGGTGCGCGTCGCCGGCGCCGCCCTTGAACCCTGCACACATGCCGGGCGCGAGCGCGCTGCGGCCAACGTCGGTTATCAGAGTCGGGCGCCCTTCGAGGATGTAGACGAATTCGTCCTGCTGCGTGTGAGCATGCCGCAACGCCGATTGCGCGCCAGGGGCAAGCCGCGTCAGATTGACTCCAAAACTGGCGAGGCCAAATACGTCGCCGAGGGGTCGCTTGTCCCGTCCACGCATGCGCGAGGCGAAAGGCTCCGGATAGTTGGAAAGTTTCGCGCGTGGTGGGACGTCGGCGGCGCGAATGACAGGGCGGGTTTCGGACATTTGGCGGACCTCGCGTTTGCAACGGATCTGCCATGTCCAACAGATGCAGTCGAGCGCTTGGCCCCGGGTCGAGGCTATCAAAACCGCGCGACGCGCTCCGGCTTGCAGAGGCCAACAAAGGCCTCGGCGATCGCGATGAGATTGCCGGCGAGCCGCGCTCGGCGCGCAGGCGAAAGCGGCGCTTTTTGCGCGTTGGACGCGATATCGGTCAGCACGCGCATCGCAAACAGGCGCGGCGACATCGTTCGCTTCACCAGGAGATGCAGTGGATTCGCGATCTGGGCATAGCCGAGCTTGCGATCGGACATCCGCGCCGAGGCGACGCCGAGATGGACGCCAAGCGCGGCGCCGAGCTTTATCAACCGGCCGCCCCGGCGCTCGACGGCCGCGCCGAAATCGCGGTCCTCCAACCAACCATAGTGCACCAGCCGCTCGTCGAAGCGCAGGGCGCCAACCGCGGAACAGCGGAACGCCATATTGCAGCCGTAGGGGGAGATATTCTCCTCCGTCCAATCGTTGTCATCAGGGCGGGCAGGCGCCAAAAGTCCGAAGGCGTCCTCAGCGCATAGATTTTGGCCGCAAACGCCATTGGCGATTACATGCCCGGTAATGCAGGCGACTTCCGGTCGCGCCTCAAATGCAGCGACCGCCCGCGCGAGCCATTCCCGTTGTGGGAAAAAGTCATCGTCAAAGAAGACGACGAATTCGCATTGTTCAGGCAGTCGGTCGAGGATGGCGTTGCGCTGGACCGTGAGGCCGGGTGAACTGGCGATGACGGCGAGATCGGGCGCCGCGTTGAGACCCTCGACGTCAGCCGCGTCGACGCAAGCGACGAGAATTTTCGCCGGGCGCAAGCTCTGCAGACGCAGCTGTTCGACGACCAGACGCACATATTCGGGTCGGCCGCGAGTGGCGATTCCGACCGCTACGCGCGGGTCGAGAATGTCTGGGCGCCGCGCATGCGCCGGGAATATCGGGCGCGCGGCAAGGCTCGCCGTGGGCACGGCTTCAAACCCCCAAGAAAAATCTCGCGAGACGGTACATGAGCCTGCGTGAAGACTTCGTTGCCTAATACCAGACCGTCCGCTTTGCCGACTTAGTCGATTTCCAGCTTTCCATTTCGTTAGGGAAGGCGGCGATAACCGCGCCGAGCTTGAGCCCCAATTTAGTCGTCTGTTGCGCTGCGTTCAGGGGACGCGTATTGGTTCCTATATTCCCGCCCAATCCCAGCGGGTCGATGGAGCCGCATTTGCGCAACGGCGTAGGAGCGTCCCTCGATGCCCTCGCGTTCGATAGGGCGCTGGGAACGCCGATTCACCGGCAAATCTATTCGGCGATCCGCACCTACATTCTCAGTCGCCGTCTGCCGCCGCGCGCGATATTGCCCGCGACCCGCGAACTCGCCAAGCAACTCGGCGTCGGTCGGAACACCATCGTCGCCGCCTATGATCAGCTGATGGCCGAGGGTCTGGCGGAGGCGCACGCCGGCTCGTGCACACGCGTCGCCGAGTTGCACGCGGCGCCGAAGCGCGCCAATTCTCGCCGCGCGAACTCCGATAGCGGCGGCCTCTCGCGCCGCGGCGCACTCATCGCTAGCCTTCCCCAGCCGCATCGCACGCCCGGCAAGATCGCGCTCAATCCCGGGGTTCCCGAAACCGAGACGTTTCCATTCGCCGCGTGGTCGCGCTTGCTGGCGAGAAATGCGCGCCGTCTCGATGATAGCGTCATCGGGATCCACGACTTCGCCGGCCATCCTCGCTTTCGGAAAGCGATCGCCAGTTATCTCGGCGCGGCCCGTGGCATTGACTGCGCCCCCGAACAGGTCATCGCCGTCACCGGCGCGCAGGCGGCGCTGGATCTGGCGGCGCGCATTCTGATTGACGATGGCGATTGGGCTTGGATGGAGGAGCCCGGCTACCGCGGCGCTCGCAGCGCGCTGCTCGGCTGCGGCGCCCGATTGGCGCCTCTCAGGGTGACCCGCCGTGGTTGGACGCTCAATGATGCTACGGCGCCGCCGCCGCGCCTCATCTACGTAACGCCGAGTTGCCAATGGCCGTTTGGGGCGGTCATGCGTATGGAGGAGCGGCTGCAACTGCTGGCCATCGCCGAGCGACACAAGGCCTGGATCCTCGAGGACGACTACGACGGCGAGTACCGCTTCCGCGGCCAGCCCGTTCCGGCCCTGCGCGGACTCGATGGCGCGGATCGCGTCATCTACGTTGGAACATTCGGCAAAACGCTATTTCCCTCGTTGAGGCTGGGCTTCCTGGTTGTGCCGCGCCAACTCGCCGAGCCGTTCGGCCGCGCCCTCAGCGTTTCCGGACAATTCGCCCCGCCCCTCTTGCAAGTCACGGTCGCCGATTTCATCAGCGAGGGATTTTTCGCGACCCATCTGAAGCGGATGCGTCGGCTCTACGCGGCGCGGCAAGCGGCGTTCGTCGCGCTGTGCCGCGAACGGCTGGCGCCGTGGCTGACGGTCGAGGAAAACGATTCCGGGATGCAGGTGCTCGCCCGTTTCGTCCAGCCAACCGATGATTGCCGCTTCGCCGAAGCCGCGCTCCGCCATGGCGTCGACGTCCAGCCTGTCTCCATCGACTATCACTGCGACCAACCGCAGCATGGCCTTCTGCTTGGGTACGCCGGCGTCAACGCGGCGCAGGCGGAGAAGGCGGTTAGCGCCTTGCGCGCGACGTTTCTGGCGCTCCAAGCCGCGCCCTGAGTGGTCCTGTTGAAATAACGCGAAGCGGCTCCATCGGGCTTTAAACCCCGTGATACGCTTTTCCCTGAGACAATCTTCAAGGGAACGCGCCGTGTACGTCGTTGGTGAAGAAGAGATCGCGGCCATCGCCCGTGTTATTCGCTCAGGCGCCTTGTTCCGCTACGGCGTCGGCGGCGAGTGCGATCGCTTCGAGGAGCGATACGCCAAATACCTCGGCGTCAAGCATTTCGCGCTCGCCGCCAGCGGCAGCAACGCCCTCGCCGCGGCGATGATCGCTGTAGGCCTCGGGCCTGGCGATGAAGTGATCATCCCCGCCCACACCTACATGGCGACAGCGACTTCGGTGCTGACAGTGGGCGCGATCCCGATCATCGTCGACATCGACGAGAGCCTGACGATTGATCCGGCGGCCGTCGAAGCGGCGATCGGTCCACGCACCAAGGCGGTAATCCCTGTGCATATGTGGGGCGCGGCCTGCGACATGGGCGCCATCATGGACGTCGCGCGCCGCCACAAGCTGCTGGTGATCGAGGACGCCTGCCAGGGGGTCGGCGGCTCGTACGAGGGGCGGCGATTTGGCGCGATCGGCGACATCGGTTGTTTCAGCTTCAACTATTATAAAAACATGACGTCCGGCGAGGGCGGCGGCATTGCGGTCAACAGCGACGCGTGGGCCGAGCGGGCGCGCTGCGCGATCGACCCGTGCCATTTCTACTGGCAGGGACGGCACGACACCGAGCAGCCATTTTCCGCCAACGGCGCTCGCGCATCGGAATTGATGGGCGCCATGTTGAACGTCCAGCTCGATCGGCTGGAGGGCATGATTGGAGCGATGCGACGCGAGCGCAAGATGATGCTCGCGGGCGTCGCGCCGCTCGCCAATCTCGGCGTCAAGCCGGCGCAGATGAACAGCCCCGACCATGATTGCTCGGCGCACATGATGCTTACGCTGCCCACCGCGGAAAGCGCGGAGCAGTTTGCCGCGATCTTTCCCAGCGTCATCGCGGGCAAGACCGGCCGGCACAATTACACCGAATGGGACCAGGTGTTGATGGGGTTCGGCGCGGCGCATCCGCAGATGAATCCGTTCGAGTTCCCCGCCAACAAAGAGTGCCGCAAGACCTATTCGAAATCGATGTGCGCGCGTTCGCTCGACATCCTCAACCGAACGGTGATGGCGCCGATGCACCCGCAGCACACCGATGCGGAAATCGAGGATGCGATCCACAACATCGGCGTGGCGGCGCGGGTCGTCTTCGGCGGCCTCCGGCGCGAAGAGGCCGATCTGCGCAACGTCAAGCCGGTCGACGCGCAGAAGTTCGACATGAAGCTGACGGGGTGAGCCGAGTCCGCAATTCCGCGGGAAAACGGGAGGCATACATGTCCAATCGAACAACGCGCACCTGGCTTGGCGGCTTGGCGATGGCGACTTGCGCGGCGGCCCTGGTCGGCCTCGCCGGCGCGGCGCAAGGCCGCGGACAAGCCGCTGTCGATCTATTTCGTGGGTTGCGCAGCGCCGACCGGCTTCCACGGCTATCTCGCCCGCGGCGCAGAGGAGGCCGGCAAGAACCTTGGGGTCAAGGTGACCTACATCTATCCCGACCAACTGACCATTCCCAACCAAGTGCAGAAGATCGAGGAGGCGATCGCGGCCAAGGCGAACGGCATTGCGCTTTGCGAATTCGCCGAGGACGCGGCCTATGTCGACGTCGCCAAACGCGCCAAGGACGCGGGCATCGCATTCGGCAGCGCCGCGGCGCCGCCGGCCGGCGCGCAAGTGCGCAATCCCGACGACTACTTCTTGTTCCGGACAGGATCGGACGAGAAGGCCGCCGGCGCGCTTTCGGGCAAGCGCCTCATCGCCATGGGCGTCAAGGGAGGCGTCGTCGTCGCCGACCAACAGCCCGGCGATGCGACCTGCCGCGATCGCGCCGACTCGGAGATTGCGGCCCTCAAAGCCGCGGGCATCAAAGCCGAGTTCCTGGAAACCACGATGGACCCCGGCCAGGAATCCGAGCTGATCGTCAACTATCTGCGCAAGAACCCAGACACCGCGGCCGCGACCAGCGTCTGCAACATCAGCGCCGGACTTCTCTCCGCCAAGAACGACAGCGGCAAGAAGGACCTGATCATCACCGGTTACGACCTCGATCCCGGCGCGCTGGAAGCCATCAAAGATGGCCGGCAGGCCTTCACGATCGATCAGCAGCAATTCTGGCGCGGCTACATGCCCGTGCTGCTGCTCACGCACTTCCTCAAATACGGGCTGATGGAAGCCAACTACTTCCTGACCGGCCCCAACATCGTCGACAAGTCAAACATCGAGCAGGTCGCCAAACTCGTCACGGCCGGCTATCGCTGAGCCGCCGGCTTCCGCCGACCTCATGAAGGCGCGCCCCGTCACCGAGCCGACGCAGACCGGGCGCGGCGCCATCTACGGCGAAACCGTGCGCCGCCTGCTGCTGCGCCCCGAGGCGACCTCGGTCGCGGCGTTGGCGATATTGTTCATCGTCTTCTCGGCGCTCAGCCCCGATCTCTTCCCAACCGTCCAAACCTACATCAGCGTGATGGCGGTGGCGGCGGAGTTAGGAATCGTCAGCATCGGCGTCACGCTGTTGATGATCGGCGGCCACTTCGACCTGTCGGTCGGCGCGGTGCTGGGTCTCGCCTCCTATGTCGCGGTCCTGCTGATGCGCGACGCGCACCTCAGCCCGATAATCGCAGCGCCGGCCGCCGTTGCGGTCGGCGCCGTGCTCGGCGCGATCAACGGCGCGATCGTCGTAAAATTCCGCATCCATTCGTTTGTCGTGACGCTCGGGACGATGCTGATCTGGCGCGGGGTCGTGATTGCGCTGACCGGCGGCTTTCCCGTCATGGCGCCGATCCCCTCGCTGTTTCGCGACGTGATGTCCGGCCCGCTGCTGTTCGGCTTCCGCATGTCGATGCTCTGGTTCTTCGCCATCGGCGCCATGGCGACGTTTCTTCTCGGGCGAACTCGGCTCGGCAACTGGATCCAGGCGCGCGGCCAGAACGAGCAGGCGGCGCGCAATCTTGGCGTGCCTGTCGACCGGGTGACGATCATCCTGTTCATGATCACCTCCGCCCTCGGCGCCGTGGCCGGGGTCATCCAGGTTGCCCGCTTCTCCTCGGTTGACGCGCTGCGCGGGGAAGGCATGGAGTTGCAGGCGGTCGCGGTGACGGTGATTGGCGGCACGTTGCTGTCGGGCGGCTACGGCAGCGCGATCGGCACGGTCCTCGGCGCAATCACCTTCGGTACAATCCAGGTGGGCCTGGTGCTCGCCGGCGCCCCGGGCCATTTCTTTCGCACGCTAACCGGCTTCATCGTCGTCGCCGCGGTCATTCTGAACACGTCGATCGCGCGCCGCATGACGCGGTGGAAACCTCTTGCGGGTTATCGGCGCGGCAACGCTGCGACAGACGCGGCGCTGGTCGAGGACGAAGAGGCCTACGCGGACGGCGAGCGAGGAACCAAACCATGACGGGCGGGATCGCAGCGCGGGGCGGCGGATCGCGCGAGCAACACACGCCGCGGCGGAAAGTCGAGCCGATCCCGGAAGGCGCCGTTCCCGTCATGGAGGCGGTCAACATCTCCAAGGCGTTCGGCGCGACGACCGCGCTGGTCGATGTCTCATTGCGCTCCTACGCCGGCCGCGTGCTGGCGCTGCTCGGCGATAACGGCGCGGGCAAATCAACGCTGATCAAGATCCTCTCCGGCGTTTTCCCGCCCGATCGGGGCGAGCTGCGTTTTCGCGGCGAAAGCGTGCGCTTCACAAACCCCGCGCAAGCCCGCCAACTCGGCATCGCCACTGTGTTTCAGGATCTGGCGGTATGTGAACTGCTGTCGGTGACGCGCAACGTCGTGCTGGGGCGAGAACCTCTGCGTGGCTTTGGCCCGTTCAAGTGGCTCGACATGAAGCGCGCCGACGAAATGGCGCGCACCGCGTTGTTGCAGCTCGGCGTTCGCTGGGAGCGCGGGCTTGACGAGCGCGGGGTCAACATCTCCGGCGGCGAGCGCCAGTCCCTCGCCATCGCGCGGGCGATGTTCTTTGGTTCGTCGCTGCTCGTTCTGGACGAACCAACCTCGGCGCTGGCTGTCCGCCAAGCCGGCAAGGTGCTCGATCATATCCTGCAGGCGCGCGATCAGGGACAGGCGGTGATCCTCATCACCCACAACTTCCGCCACGCCCTGTCGGTCGCGGATGATTTGACCGTGCTGGCGCAAGGCCAAGTCGCCGCGCACTTTCGCCGCGACGAAATCGAGCTCGACGAATTGACGGATCTTGTCGCGCGCATCGCCTGAGGAAAGGGACAACTATGGATTTCACCAATCTGGAGCCGGGACGGAAGTTCGTCGTTATCCACGAGGACGACGTCGGCATGACCCACGGCGCCAACGCCGCCTTCGTCGAACTGTCGGCGCTGGGCGCTTGCAGTTGCGGCTCCGTCATGCCGCCCTGTCCCTGGTTTCCCGAGGCGATCGAGATGGCCAAGGCCGATCCGACGCTCGATCTCGGCGTACATCTGACTTTGACGAGCGAGAAGAAACCCTACCGCTGGCGGCCCTTGACGAGGCCATCGTTGAAGAGCGGCCTCACCGATCCCAATGGTTATTTTTGGCCAGATGTCCCCAACGCGCGCCACGCGGACCCGCGAGCTGTCGAAGTCGAACTTCGCGCGCAGATCGATGAGACACTTGCCGCGGGCGTCGACGTGACCCATCTCGATGCGCATATGGGCACGGCGTTGTGCCCGGAATTCGTCGACATCTACATCCAACTCGGGCGCGACTACCGCCTGCCGCTGCTGTTGGTGAAGGACTACAACACCTTCAATCCGCGCAGCTATTCCGGGCCGATGTCGAATGACAATTATAACGCCGCGCTCGCGCGGGCCAAGGCGGCGGGCTTTGCGGTGTTTGATCTCGTGCAAGAGACGATGTGGAACCGCACGGAAGACGCCGAGACCGCCTACGGCGCGATGTTTGGCAGGCTGGCTGCGGGGCTGACCTTTCTCTCCCTGCATTTCAATACGCCCGGTGATTTCGAAGTCATCGAGCCCTCCCAGGCGCATATCCGCACCGACGAATACGCGGTGTTCAAGAGCGGCAAGATCAAACAATGGGCTGCGGACAATCAGCTCGAAATCGTCGGCATGCGCGCGATGCGCGAGGATTTGCGCTCTCGTTGGAACGGAGCGCCGTGACCGAGTTGATCAGCCCCTTACGCGTCTTCCTTGTGGCAGGATCGTCGAAGAGGGTGCGGTTAAAGCGTTCGCGGTTCGGGCGAAGTCGCGCCAGCCGTTCTCGATCCGCGTTCGCCGGCGAGGCGTTAAAATGAAAACGCGGTCGCTCAGTTTGCGTCTTTAATGACGTCGAAGATGCGCCCGTTTAGCAGCAACGCCACCTCTGAAGCCGGTATTGGCTTCTGGCATTCCCCCAACGGGTTCAGCCAGAAATTTGAATCGGGCAACATCTCGAACAGGTTCTTGGCGACGGCGCCGAGGCAGACCTCGGGCTCTTTCACATAGTCGGATATTCGCCCCTTGGACGTGAACGCAGGCAACCATTTCAAGCCCTGGAATTCAACGGTCGCGACGTTGAGCTTTTCCTGATATTTCAACGACCGACGTTTGCCCGGCTGCATCGGCGTTTCAGGCGTCAAAATATAGATCTCGGTCTCCAGCAACTTCTTGTAGAAGGCGGGAATTCGCTTTGGATCCTTGACCGCTCCCTGCATGAGCGCCTCGAGATCGTTGTCCGGTTTGAACATCTTTGTTCGCCTACTCGATTGCGGGGGTTCCTGGCGCGCCTCAGTTCGAACGGTTCTGCAGCGCACGGTAGATCATGTTGCGGGAGACGCCGAGCTGACGCGCCGTCCTGGTGACGTTCTCGCCGCACTCCGCATAGACCGCGAGTACGCGAGCCCGCTGAAGTTCGTGCAAGTTGACCTCGCCGTGCTCCTGGTCGGAGACGGCCGTCCGCCGATGTCGAGCGGGCGGCCTCGGGCAGGATGTCCGCGACAGCCTCTTCGTCGACGAGCCCGCCGTTGTTGTTCAAGGACAGCCGCGACAGCACGGCCCGCAGCTCGCGCGCGTTTCCATTCCATTCCTGGTGCGCAAGGCGTTCCATCGCGCCCTCGGTCAGCCGCATCTCGGGATCCATAGCGCGCAGCAAATGCTGCACGATTTCGGCGAAGTCGGTCCGTTCCCGAAGCCGCGGCAGTGTGACTTCCAACGTGTTGAGCCGATAAAGCAGGTCCGACCGAAAACGTCCTTTGGCTATCGAAACGCTCAAATCCGCGTTGGTCGCGGCAACTAGCAACACATCGACGACGCGCGATCCGCCGCCCACCGGCCGAACGGTCCAATCATCGAGAAACCGCAACAACACCGCCTGCAAGCTGACCGGCATGTCGCCGATTTCGTCGAGGAAAAGCGTGCCTCCATCAGCCTCGCGGAACAAGCCGACCGAACCGCCCTTGCGCGCCCCGGTGAACGCGCCCTCGACATAACCAAACAACTCCGCCTCGATCAAGCTATCCGGCAAAGCCGCACAATTCACGGGAACGAACGCGCCCCCGCGCCGGCTCGCTACATGCGCGTACCGCGCCAGTTGCTCCTTGCCCGTTCCGGTCTCGCCCCGGATCAGGATCGGCATCTTGCGCAGCGCCGCAGCGCCGACGCGGCGCACCGTTTCGGCGACGCGGGAATCGGCGGACACGAAATCGGCGGGGACAGCGGCGGCCGCCGGCGGCTTCGGCTTGGAGGGCGGACGCGCGAACGGAAACTGGCGGGGTTGTTCGATCGAGGCGACGAAATGGCTGCCGACCTCGTCCTGCAGCTTTTGTCGCTCGCTGCGACGCCCCTCTTCGAGGAACGAACTGAAGCGGGTGCGGAACACTTCGCTGAAGCGTCGACCCGGCGTGAGCGGAAGCCCCTGCAACAATGTTTGAGCGGCGCGATTCGCTGCGAGCAGCCCGCCATCCGAATCGACGGCGAGCAATCCCGCGCTGATCGTATGCAAATATTCGCCGCGATTGTGCAAGGTGATGATATTGGCGCCGCGATGCTGTTCGCGAAACAATCCATTCTCGACCTGCGTCGCGGCCATGCCAACCAACGCGCGCGTATGCGCCTGCCGGGAGAGACAATCGGAGGAGGCGTCGAGAATGCCGCACAACGATCCGTCGGGCGCAAACACCGGCACTGCCGTGCAGGTCAGATTGTTGAAACGAGGAAAGAAATGCTCGCCTCCATGCACCGTCACCGCGCGCTTCAAATGCGCGACGCTGCCGACGCCATTGGTGCCGCAGATCTCCTCCTTCCATATCGCGCCCGGACGAATGTTGGCTGCATCCGACATCGACATGAAACTGTTGTCTGACACGATGTCGAGCAGCAAGCCCTCCGGCGAGGCGAACGCGATCATGAAATTCGTGCCGGCGATCTGCATGTGCAGCGAATGCATCTCCGCCAGCGCTAGGCCGCGAACCAACGAATGCCGCTGATGCTCCTGGCGCAGCGTCGCCATAGGCACGATCTCGGCTTCGGGCGGATGCCGCGCGTCGAGACCATGGGCGATGCAACGCATCCAACTATCGTAGATTTCCGGCGCAAGAAACTCCGGAGACGGCACGCCTTCTTGTTCGAGCGCAATGCGCGCTGGATCGGCGGACCTTCGTACCGGCAACATGATTGTCCCCTCCGACGCCTTTGGGGTTTGTTTCCATCCCGATGATCGACCGCGTTGCAGCGGGGCCGTTTCATGCAATCACCATGATAGCCGAAACGATGAAAATGCCAACTGTTGCTTTGACCGTTGAAACTGTTCCGAGTCGGAACGTTTTTGCCGACAAGCATTGACCTCGATCGGAGCGGTTTCAGAACCGACAGGTTGAGCAAACTCCAGGCTTTCCAAGCCTTTCAGTGCTGGCACGGGCCTTGCAACTTACGTCCCGCGACAACAACCCGCGCCGCCGGGGAAGAAATAAATCAGAGGGATGGAATGAAAGCCGCAGTGCTTCACGAGTTTGACGAAAAGTTGACCGCAGACGAATTCGTCAAATACGAGGATGTCCCTGATCCGAAGATTACGCGCCCGACCGATGTGATTGTGCGCATTGGCGGCGCGGGCGTCTGCCGCACGGATCTTCACATCATCGAAGGCATCTGGCGCTCCAAGGTTGACGTGAAGCTGCCTTATATCATGGGGCACGAAAACGCCGGTTGGGTGGAGGCTATCGGGCCAGGCGTCGAAGCCGTGAAGATTGGCGACAGCGTGATCTGCCACCCGCTTGTCACGTCCGGCCATTGCCTGGCGTGCCGTCGCGGTAACGACATGCACGCCCTCGACAGTTCATTCCCGGGCATCAACGCCAATGGCGGCTACGCGCAATATTTGCTGAGCGGCCAGCGCTCGCTGATCAAGCTGCCGAAGACCCTGGCCCCCAAGGACGTAGCCCCGTACACGGACGCTGGACTGACCGCCTACCGCGCCGCCAAGAAGGCCTCGCGCCACCTGCTGCCAGGACAATACGCCGTCGTCATCGGCGCCGGCGGCCTCGGGCATATCGGCATCCAGGTTCTCGCCGCGCTGTGCGCGGCAGAGATCATCGTCGTCGATCGCGCCCCAAAATCGCTGGAGCTCGCGAAGACCTGCGGCGCGCATCATCTGATCAAAGCCGACGGCGGCGAAGTCGACGCGGTGCTCGAATTGACACACGGGCGCGGCGCCGAAGCGGTGATCGACTTCGTCGGCGAGGGCGAGGCGATCGCCAAAGGCCTCGCGATGACCGCCAACGATGGATCCTATTACATCGTCGGCTACGGCGGGAAGATCGACATCCCGACCATCGACATGATCACCACCGAGAAGACCATCGTCGGCAATCTCGTCGGCACCTACGCCGAACTCGTCGAACTGATGGCGCTCGCCGATCGCGGCCTGGTGAACCTGCACACCCGCGAATACAAGCTCTCCGAGGCCAACGCGGCGCTGCACGATCTGCATAACGGCAAGATCCACGGCCGCGCGGTGCTCATTCCATGATCTCACCGACGTTTCCAAGCTTGCAGGAGTTAGCGATGGTCGGCGCGGGCGCCAGCGGTCGCGGGCCGCAAATGACGCCTGAGGAAGCCGCCGAGCTGGATAAAGCGCGGGAGCGGATGATCGCGCGGCACAAGCTGATCGAGGCGATGATTCGCAACAACGAACTTCAACTGAAGAACGAAAGCGCGAGAGGCGGGGCCGAGATCGAGCGCGCCTGCGCCTTGCGCGACGCCGAGCGCCGGGCGCCGACGAAACCGCGCGCGCCGAGGTCGACGAGAGTCGACCCGGCAGCTGCGCGCTGCTCGAAGACGAGCACGAGCGTCTGGTCGTCGAGCGGGAATGGTTGAACACCTCGCTGCTCGAATTCGAGAGCGGCCCCTCGTCGGAAGCGCACGGAAAAGCGGGACACGCCTGATGACAGACAACTCAAGATGCCGCCGCGCTCGACAAGTTGTTCGCGGCGAAGCGCCGCCTCCGGACGACGTCACCGAAGAAGACAGATCGAAGGACGCCTTCTTCGTGCGGCTCGCAGAGATCGCCGAGGCGATGATCGCCCGGCATGGCAAGGATTTCGCCATGGGCACGCTTGTTCTTGCGGCGCGGTTCATCGCCGAGGGCAAGCCGCTCATCAAGCGAAACGGCGGCGCGGGTGCGAAATTATCGTAGCTCTCAGGAGCGTCGCGCCGACGCATTATGCTCAACGTGCCTTTATCGGACTCAAAGTACCTTTTCGACCGTCAACTTTTCTAGAGAACCACGATCGCGAGGCCCGGATATTGCGGCGATCGAGCGATCAACACCGAGAGTTGAAACACATACGGAGTTTGATATGACGGCAACTCTGACACTCAACAAGATAACAGCGCAGAAGGGCATCTCGATCGGCGAGGCGGCCAGCCGCGTCGCGGATCTCGGGTGGACACCGAGCTACGTCCAGGAAGCGATGACGTTTCCGACCGACTACAAGATCTCGAAGGTTCCGCGCGACCCGATGAAACAGGTCCTGCGCTCCTATTTCCCGATGCAGGAGGAAAAGGACAATCGCGTCTACGGCGCCCTCGACGCGGCGCTGCGCGGCGACATGTTCCGCAACGTCGAGCCGCGTTGGATCGAATGGATGAAGCTGTTCCTGGCGATCATCCCGTTCCCGGAGATCTCGGCGGCGCGTTCGATGGCGATGGTGGCTCGTCTGGCGCCCGGCGAGGAGCTGCGCACCGGCATGACCATGCAGATGGTCGACGAGTTCCGCCACTCGACGATCCAGATGAACCTGAAGAAGTGGTACATGGAGAACTATATCGATCCCGCAGGGTTCGATATCACCGAAGCCGCGTTCGGCAAGTGCTACGCCACCACGATCGGGCGTCAGTTCGCCGAGGGCTTCCTGACCGGCGACGCGATCACCGCCGCCAACGTCTATCTGACGGTCGTTGCCGAGACCGCGTTCACCAACACGCTGTTCGTGGCGATGCCGTCGGAAGCGGCGCGCAACGGCGACTACGCGTTGCCGACGGTGTTCCTGTCGGTTCAGTCGGACGAATCGCGTCACATCGGCAACGGTCACTCCATGCTGATGGCGATGATCAACGATCCGTCCAACCACCAGTTGTTGGAGCGCGATCTGCGCTACGCCTTCTGGCAGAACCACGCGATCGTCGACGCGGCCATCGGCACGTTCATCGAGTATGGCACGACCAACCGCGACAAGAACAAGGAGTCCTACGCGGAGCTCTGGCATCGCTGGATCTACGAGGATTATTATCGCACCTACATGCTGCCGTTGGAGAAATACGGCATCAAGATCCATCACGACGACGTCTCGGCGGCGTGGGATCGCATCGTCAAGAAAAACTACGTCCACAAGACCGCGCAGTTCTTCACGGTCGGTTGGTCGGTGAATTTCTGGCGCATCGAAGCCCAGACCGAGAAAGACTTCGAGTGGTTCGAGCATAAGTACCCCGGCTGGTACGCCGAGTTCGGCAACTTCTGGAAATGGCATAAGAAGCTCAGCAAGAAAGGCGAGACCAACATTCTCTTCAACGGCGACGTGGGTTATGTCTACCCGCACCGCTGCTGGAGCTGCATGGTTCCCGCGCTCATTCGCGAAGACTTCGTCTGCGACGAGGTCGACGGCAAGATGTACACCTATTGCTCGGAAGGGTGCCGCTGGACGCACAAGGTGGCTTTCGCCGCCGAGTACGAAGGCCGCGCCACGCCGGCGATGGGTCGCTTCAGCGGTCGTCGCGAATGGGAAGATTGCTATCACGGTTGGGACGTCGCCGACGCCGTCAAGGATCTCGGCTTCGTTCGTCCGGATGGCAAGACGATGATCGCGCAGCCTCACCTCAGCTTCGAGGAAAAGGACATGTGGACGCTGGACGACATCCGCGGCCACGTGCTCGGCAGTCCGCTGCGCGGGTTCCGCGCGCTGACGCCTGAGGCGCGCGACGCGGCCGTGGCCGAATACCGCAAGGGCTACATCATCAACGCCTGCAACTGATCGAAGCGGGGGCGGCTATGGCCGCCCCCGTCTTCTAGCGCCGACGAAATTGAAGGGTTAGTGAATGTCAGGACCGGCGGTCCACAACGTGCGTTTCGAGCCGTTAGGCATCGAAATGGAGGTGGAGGAGGGCGAAACCGTTCTCGACGCCGCGTTTCGGCAGGGCATTTCGCTGATGCATGGTTGCAAGGAAGGTCAATGCGGCAGCTGCAAATCCCGCATGATCGACGGCGATATCGAACTGCTGAAATACTCGACCTTCGCGCTTCCCGAATATGAGAGCGAAACCGGCCACGTCCTGCTCTGCCGCACGCACGTCTTCAGCGACATCACCGTCGAACTGCTCAACTTCGACGAGGATCTGCTGAGCCGCTCGATCGCGGTGAAGGAATTTGGCGGGCGCGTCGTGGCGACCAGCGCTCTGACGCATGACATTCGCCTGCTGGAGATCGAGATCGAGCGGCCGCTCAAATTCTGGGCCGGGCAATATGTCGATCTGCGTCTGGCCGGACCGAGGCATTACCCGCGCTTTCTCGATGGCGAACGCGCCGGGCGAAACGAGCAAGCTTCGGTTCATCATCAAGAAATATCCCGACGGCGCATTCTCCTCGCTTCTCGACGGCGAGTTGAAAGCCGGTGACGAGCTGACCGCCAAGGGTCCTTACGGGACCTGCTTCCGGCGCGAGGGGCGCACTGGTCCAATGGTGCTGGTCGGCGGCGGATCGGGCATGTCGCCGCTGTGGTCGATCCTATCGGACCACATCGCCAGCGGCGAGCAACGACCGATCCGGTTCTTTTACGGCGCCAGGACGCAGGCTGACCTGTTCTACTTGCCGGAGATCGCGGCCATCGCCGAACAACTCAAGGACTTCCAATTCATTCCCGCGCTGTCGCACGCCACAGAGGGCGACGCGTGGCAGGGCGAGACCGGGTTCGTCCATGAGGTGGTGGCGCGCCATCTGAAGTCGGAGAGACTGAGCGGGGCGGTCGACGCTTACGCCTGCGGCCCGACCCCGATGATCGACGCGCTGCTGCCTGTGCTGCAAATGAACGGCGTCGAACCAGACCATATCTTTTTCGACAAGTTCACGCCGGCGACGCGATGACGGCGGGTTCATAATCGTCGCACGAAAAGATCAACCAGGAGGAACGAATGAGCATACAAGCCCAAGCCGCCCCGGCCGAAGCGGCCCCGGTGAAATCGGGAGCGGCCGGCGCGGCCACTTTCCCCGGATCGGACAGCCGGAAATACAATTACTTCGAACCAAAAGGCCGCAAAGCCTCGCATTACGAGGATATGACGGTTGACGTCCAACCGGATCCGGAGCGCTATCTGCTGCAGGATTGGATTATTTCGTTTCCCGACGGCACGCCGACTTATTCGAAGGATTGGACAGCGGCGAAGAGCTCCAACTGGCATAAATTCCGAGCCGTCGACCAGGAATGGGAGAAAACCCATTATCAGCGCCAGTCGACGATCTGCGGAATGGTGCAGAACACCATCGAGAACGGCCGCAAAGCGGGCGCACCCTCACGCTTCGATCCCGCCTGGGTCAAGATTCTGCAAAACCATTTGGGCGCCTACAAGCATGCCGAATTCGGGCTGGGCACCTCGACGATGCAGGCGCAGCGCTACGGCTACACGCAGATGGTCAACAACGCGATCCTGACCAACTCCTCCTACAAACTGCGCTTCGCCCAGGACCTCACTCTCTATCTGAGTGAGATCGGTCTGGACCTTCCCGGGTTCGACGTGGCGGAGGGCAAGAAGCACTGGCTCGAGGATCCGATCTGGCAGGGCACACGAAAGTCCATCGAGTCGATCATGGGCTCCAGCGATTATCTCGAGCAGTATTTCGCCACCAATGTGGTGTTCGAGCCGCTGGTCGGCGAGCTGTTCCGCTCCGGCTTCCTCATGCAGGCCGCCTCGGCGCAGAATGATTTCATAACGCCCGCAGTCGTCTCGGCGGCGGAGGCCGACTACGAGCGAAATCTCGCCAATACGGTCGAGCTGTTCCATTTGCTCGGCTCCGATCCCGTGCATGGCGCGCACAACCTCACGCTGTTCAATACGTGGCTTACCAAACACGCGGAACTCGCGTTGGATGCAGCCAATCGGCTGCAACCGATCTGGTCTCAACCGCGGGTGAAGGTCGTGACCTTCTCTGACGTGCTATCGCGAGCCAAAAACCGAATCCAGGGCATCGCGAGAGAGTTGGGGCTGACGGTGTCCGCGTCCTTGACGGCCTGATCGCAAACTCATCATCAACCAACAGTCGGAGACAACCCATGTCCGCGGAAGCCGCCAACATTTTCAAATCGATGAAGGACATCAAGTTCGAGGACACCGTATCGTTTCAATGCGGCGTCACGATGAGCGACTGCGTCGAAGCGCGGGCGATCGCCACCGTGATGGCGCGTCACCCCAACGTGACCGTGACTTATCTTCCCGCCATGATCCGCATCGACGGCGAAGGCAAGATGACGTTCAAAATGGAGGAAATCTCGGAGGAGCTGGGTCGCGTGATGACCCCGCATCTGTTCGAAATCTCGACCTCGACCCACTACGGGCGCATGGTGATGATCGACGATGAAACAGTCATGCTGTTCGGCGACATGAACGAGATGATGGAGTATATTGTCTGACGCCTGAAAGCGATCGCGGGCCGGCCTTGCGGCCGGCCCTGTCGAATCGACATTGACAAAAGTCGTTCGGCAAGCCTGGATGCAAAGAAAACGCACAGCGGAGGAACGCAATGTACAAGACGCAAAGCGGTGAGGAAATTTTCGTTATCGACGGGCATACCCATTTCTGGGACGGCAGCCCGGCGAATCAGAAGAACATTCACGGCAAGCAATTCATCGAGTGCTTCTATGCCTATCACTCCAATCTGAGCCCGCCGTCTGAGAAGTGGCCGCTCGAAAAATTTGAAAAGTATGACGCCAAGACGATGTACGACGATTTGTTCGTCAATGGCTACGACGACATGGCGATCTTGCAGCCGACCTATCTCGGCGATTTCTACAAGAATGGCTTCAATACCACCGAGCGCAACTCGGCGATGAAGAAGAGCCATCCCGAAAGGTTCATTCTCAATGGCGCCTTCGATCCGCGCGACGGCGCCAAGGGCCTCGAGCATCTGCATGAGCTCTCCGAAAAGTACAAGATCAAGGGCGCCAAGCTTTACACGGCGGAGTGGCGGGGTGAGTCGAAGGGCTACAAGCTGACCGACAAGGAATCCTACAAGTTCTTGGAGGCTGCGCAGAAACTCGGCGTCAAGAATATTCACGTCCACAAGGGTCCGACCATCATTCCGCTCAACCGCGACGCGTTCGACGTGGCTGACATCGATGACGTCGCCACCTCGTTCCAGGACCTGAATTTCATCGTCGAACATTGCGGATTGCCGCGGCTCGACGATTTCTGCTGGATCGCGACGCAAGAAACCAACGTTTACGGCGGTCTCGCGGTCGCGCTGCCGTTCATCCACTCGCGCCCCGGCTATTTCGGCCACGTCATTTCCGAGCTTCTGTTCTGGCTTGGTCCGGACAAGCTGTTGTTCGGCAGCGACTACGGCATTTGGACGCCGAAGTGGTTGATCGACAAATTCATGGCGTACGAAATTCCCGAGGCTGAGACCAAGGAAACCGGATCGGTTCTGACGCTTGAAAACAAGAAGAAGATCCTGGGCCTCAATGCGGCGCGGCTGTATGGCGTCGATATCGAGGCGCAGAAGGCGACCATCAAAAAGGCGGGCGGCTACGACCACCTGAAAGCGCACGCGCACGCGGCGGAGTAGCTTTAATGACTCGTCGTGATCAATCAGACGATCAGTTGCAAGCGCGCCACGACCAGGTCTGGGCGCGTCTGGCGACGGTCATGGACCCGGAACTCGACGAGTCGGTGACAGAGTTGAACTTCGTCACCCACGCCAACGTGGACGGGGGAAACCGCGTCCATATCGGATTTCGACTGCCTACCTATTGGTGCGCGGCCAATTTCTCGTTTCTGATGGCCGACGACATGCGGCGCGTGGTCTCGGATCTGGACTGGGTGGAAGGCGTCGAGGTGACGCTCGGCGAGCACATGTACGCCGACAAGATCAACGCCGGGCTCGCTCAGGGCCTGTCGTTTCGTGAGACATTTGGCGAAGAAGCCGACGGCGATGTGGAGGAGGTCCGGAGGACCTTTCTAGTCAAGGCGTTTCAGAGGCGGCAATACGCGATCCTCAACCATCTCGTCGCCGCAAACTATTCCGCAGAGACGCTGGTGGCAATGACGATCGCTGAACTCGAGGCGCTTGATCTCGACGCCGAAGGGAACAAGCTGAGGCAGCGATATTTTGACCGTCGCGATGTTCTCGGTCCCGTGCGACCGAACGCGCCCGCGTTCCTTACTTCGGCAGCGGAGACGCTGAGTGGCGAGAGCCTTCCGAAGTACCTCTCGGGACTTCGGCGCGTCGGCGTCAATGCCGAGTTCAACGGCGCGCTTTGCCGAGGCCTGCTGGCGGTGCGCTTTGATCTCGATACTCCACTGAAATCACGGGGCCCCTCAACCGCGGAATCGGTCGACGCGCAACTTCGCCCTTCCCGAGTTCACGCCGAATCAAGTGAGAGTTTGCATGGCTAAAATGATGCTGCATGACCAGGCGGCCCGCGAAGCTTTGGGCCGCGGCGTCGCGCAACTCGCTAGGGCCGTGCGCGGCACCCTCGGCCCGCGAGGCATGAACGCGATCATGGATCGCCCGATTGGCACGCCGATCGTTTCGCGCGACGGGGTAAGCATCGCCAGCGAGATCGAACTCGAGGACCCGTTCGAGAACATGGGCGCGCAGGTGCTGCGCGAGGTCTCCAAACAAACCAACGAGGTCGCGGGCGACGGAACCACGACCGCGACAGTCTTGGCCGACGTGCTCGTGCAAGACGGGCTGCGGCTGCTGGCTGCCGGCGCCAATCCCGTTGAACTGGTCGAAGGTCTGGAGGCGGCGGTCACCGAGACCATTGCGGCGTTGAAGCGCGCGGCGACTTCCGTGGACGGCGCGGGCGGATTGCGCGCGGTGGCGAGCATCGCGGCCAACGACGCTACGCTCGGCGCGATGGTTGCCGAAGCTTTCGTGCGCGCCGGCAATCATGGCATCGTTGCCGTGGAGTTCGGCGCGACGGTCGAGACGACGCTCGAGGTTGTCGAGGGCATGGCGTTCGAGCGCGGCTATCTCTCGCATCACATGGTGACCGACGTCGAGCGGATGCAGGTGGTGCTCGACGAGCCGTTTATCCTGATGACCGATCACAAGCTCGTCGCGATGGAGCAGTTGAGCGGCGTGCTGGCGATGATTGAGAAGAGCGGTCGCCCGTTGCTCATCATTGCGGAGGAGGTAGCGCCTCCGGTTATCATGCAGTTGTTGGCGAGGCGCGAGAAGTCGAACTTCAAGATCGCGGCGATCCATCCGCCGGAATACGGCCATTGGCGCAAAGCGATGCTGGAAGACATAGCGGTCGCGACCGGCGGCAAGGTGATTTCCGCCGACCTGGGCGGCAAAGTCGAGCGGGCGGAGCTTTCCGATCTCGGCGGCGCCCGTCAGGTGCGTATCTCTTCGTCAAAAACGCTTATCACCGCTGGCCGCGGCGAACCTCGCAAGATTGAGGCGCGCCGCGAGCAGGTGATGCAGCAATTTGCGGCGGCGCCGGAGAATATTGAGCGCGACAAGTTTCAGGAGCGCATCGCCAAATTGTCGGGCGGCACGGCGATGATCCTGGCGGGCGGCGCGACGCCGGTGGAGCAGAAGCGGCGCACGCAGTTGATTGAGGATTCCATCAACGCGACTCGCGCCGCGATCGAGGAGGGCGTTGTGCCCGGCGGCGGCATCGCGATGTTACGAGTGGCGCCGCACCTCGATGAGATGATCGACGGCCTTTCGGGCGGCAAGCGGCAAGGGGCTGAACTGTTGCAGCGCGCGCTGAGCCGCCCGCTGTTTTTCATCGCCGCGAACGCCGGCCTCGACGGCGAGGCGGAGGTCGCGAAAGCCTCGCGCGCCAAGAATGGCCAGGGCCTCGACGCGCGCAACGGCGCGTCGGTGGACATGATCAAGGCGGGCATTATTGATCCCGTGAAGGTCGCCTATAGCGCGGTTCGTCACGCCGCGTCGGTCGCTGGCCTGATCCTGACCACCCAAACGCTGATTGCGAAGAAGCCCGACGACTACGACCCGACGGCGGGCCCCGCGCTGGGCGGCGGAGCGGAACGGCTTTAGCAGGCGGATCGAGCCATGGTTGAGATCATTTCCAAATCCAACGGACCGCGGCGGGAAGACGCCGCGGCCAGACATTTCATTCGAGAGAACGCGGGGACGATCAATAAGATCGCTCAGCAACTCAGCGGTGGTCGAATTCGTGCGCGGCCCAACTCCGAAACGAATCCCCCGCCCATGCCGCTCAAGCGTGGGCCGGCAGCGCCGATCCGCGACGCGGAAAAGAAGCCGTACGTGAAGGTCAGCCTCAACGGACGTGTGATTGCTGTCGATTTCAACAACGGGCGGCAGCTTCATCATTTCGGCGAAGTTCGTGGTCAAGGGGCGACCCGGCGGTTCCTACTCGCAACGCGTGAGAACCGCTTTTTCACGCCGTTGGATGACGATCTCCTCGCTCTCCTGCGGGATCTCGACGGCGCGGCGACGCCCGACGATGCGGCGGAGGAGCGTTTGGTTCAGGAAATCGGCGCTCGGCTGGGCTACTCGGCCTAGACACATATTTTGTGCAAGCGGCCAATCGTGGCGGCGTCCGCATGAGGGCGCGTAGGACTTTCGCCGCGTCATTGCCCCTTGAACTTTGGTTTGCGTCCTTCCCTGAAGGCCGAGACCGCCTCCTGATGGTCGGCGGAGGCGTTGGATTGTTCCTCGAAGGCTAGGCAGGCCTCCATGATTGAGGCGGCAAGTTGCTTGAGCCCCACGTTGACGGAGGCTTTCGTAGTCCGAATGGCAAAAAGGGCTCCGCCAGCGAGCCGGTCGGCGAAGGCGTCGACGCGGGCGTCAAGCTCGGAAGCGGGGACGGCATGATTGATGAGGCCCATTTGCGCCGCCTCGGGCGCTGGGATCAGGTCGCCGGTCATCAGATATTCTTTCGCGCGGGCATAACCAATCAGTTGCGGCCAGATCACCGCCCCGCCGTCGCCGGCCGTGAAGCCGACGAGGACATGAGGGTCGCCGATCTTGGCGTGATCGGCCGCGAAAATGACGTCGCAAAAAAGCGCCAGAGTGGCGCCCAGCCCCGTCGCATGGCCGTTGAGCTTGGCGATGATCGGCTTTTCGCAATCCAGCAGAGAAAAGATGATGCGCTTGGCTTCCCGGGCGGTCTGGCCGAACCCGTGGTCGATCATCTCCTGCATCCAGAGGATGTCGCCGCCCGCGGAAAAGGCGCGACCCTCTCCGGTGAGGACGACGATGTCTGAATCGGGATCGTCCGCCGCATCCTCGAACACCGTGGCAAGTTCGCCGTGCATGACTTTGTCAACGGCGTTGAGCTTGTCGGGCCGGTTGAGCGTCAAAGTGAGCACGCGGCCGCGGCGATCGGCGCGGATCGTCTGGTATTTTGCGAAATCGGGCATGCGGGCTCCTAAGGGCTAGTCGCTCAAGGCGGCTCTGAGATCGCCCCCAAGATCAGCGAGGCAAGCCGTCGCGACGGGCGTGATCTGCGGAAACAGCACAAAGCCGTGAATCATTCCGGCATAGCGGCGCTGGCGTGTGGCGACGCCGTCAGCCATCAGCCGGTTGGCGAACCCCGCGCCTTCGTCACGCAAAATATCGCATTCCGCCGTGACCACGGTCGTCGGCGGGAGCAACTTGAGATCGGCCGCGAGCGGCGCGAACAGAGGGTCGACCGTTCGGTCGTCGCTGCCGAGATAGCATCGCCAGAACCAACGCATCACGTCCTGCGTCAGGATGTGCCCGGTGGCGAATTCGCGCTGCGAGGCGCTATCGCAAGCCGGGTCCAGCGCGGGGTAGATCAGGGCGAGATAGCGCAGACTGAGACCGGCGTCGCGCGCGCGGAGCGCTGCCGCGATGGCGATATTGCCACCCGCGCTGTCGCCGCCGATCGCCAGCCGCGTTGCGTCCAGGCCGAGCGCCGGCGCCGCCTCGAAGATCCACCGCAGCGCGGCGAAGGCGTCGTCCGTCGAGCCAGGGAACGGCGTTTCGGGCGCGAGGCGATAGTCGACTGAGAGCACGGCGCAGCCGGCCTGTAGCGCCAGCTCGCGGCACATCGTGTCATGGGTGTCGAGGCTGCCCCAAACCCAGCCTCCGCCGTGGAGGAACACGAGGACCGGAAGGTTCTCCTGTGCGGAAGGGCGGTACAGCCTGACCGACAGGAAACGGTCGCCGACGGGGATCGCGAGGTCCGCCACCGCGTGCAGAGGGCGCGCGACCGCTCCGAGCACGGCGGCGTTGGCGGCGCGGCGGACCTTCTCCATCGGGACATGCGGCGGCGGGATGCGCGCTTCATTGCGCGGCTCGGCCAGCAGGGCCGCGAAACACGGATCGACCGGCATTTCCTCCTCATCGAACTTGAAAGTTCGTAAACTTACGTGTAAGTAGCTTTTTATGGCCAGGCGTAACGTAGCCGGTGTCGCTTGGCCTGTAAAGCGGGAGGATGGCTCGAAATGCCTGCGACGGTCGCGCAGCGGCGTGAGGCGCTCAATCGGCGATTTCCTGTCTGGACCGCGCGCACCCTCGACCAAATGTTGGATCAGGCGGCCATCGAATTCGCGGCGCGCGAATATGTCGTGACCGACACGCATGCCTATACCTATCAGGACATCAAACTGTGGTCCGAGCGGATCGCTGGCGGCCTCATCGAGGCGGGCGTTCGCCGGGGCGATCATGTCGCGATCGTGCTCGCCAATTTCCCGGAATTCGTCGCGATCAAATACGCCATCGCCCGCGTCGGCGCGACCTGCATTCCCATCAATTTCCTCAATCGCCGCGACGAACTCGGCTATGTGCTGCGCCAGTCCGACGCCGCGTTGCTGATCACGATGGACCGCTTTCGCGGTCTCGACTATCTGAAGGCGCTCGACGAACTCGCGCCCGGTTGGGAGCGCGACGGCGGCGGCGAGGCGTTTCCGCGCCTGAAGCGAGTCGTCGTGTTTCCGGCCTCCGGCGAGACCGGTTCGCGCCGGCGCCACTGTCGTTTGCCGGAGCTCAGCGCGCCGCAAGCAAAGCTTCGCCGGCCTTGCCGATCCCGATCCGCAATCCGTCTGCGACATCATCTACACGTCCGGGCACGACGGGCTCGCCCAAGGGGGTGATGCTGACCCATGACATGCTGCTGCGCGCGGCGTTCGGCAGCGTCTATTCGCGCGCCTTCGACGACGCGCTGGCGCATCGTGTTCTCGCTGCCGATGTATCACGTCTATGGCTACGTCGAGGGCATGCTGACCGTGCCTTTCGTCGGCGGCGCGATCATCCCGCAACTTCAGTTCGATCCCGCCGCGACGCTGACGGCGATCGAGCGCACCGCGCGGACGACGTCCTGCTGGTGCCGACGATGACGCTGGTCGTGCTCGACGAATTGCGCGCGCGCGACTACGAATTGCCGACGCTGCGCGCGGTCATCTCCTCCGGCCAACGCTCGCCGGCCGGCATCTGGAAGGACATCTTCGAACTGATGCATCCGGCCGAAGTGACGACCGGCTACGGCATGACCGAGGTGACCGCGACGACGACGCTGACGCGGCCCGACGATCCGTTCGAGCGCCTGCTGACGACCAATGGGCGCATGCGCGACGTCGGGCCCTGCCGGCGATCCCGCGCTCGGCGGCAAGCTCGTCGACTACAAGGTCGATCGATCCCGACAGCGGGCGGACGCTTGCGCCCGGCGAGGTCGGCGAACTGATGGCGAAGGGGCCCGGCGTCACGCGCGGCTATTACAACAAGCCGGAAGCGACCGCGGAGGCCTTCGACGCCGAGGGCTGGTTGCATACCGGCGATCTCGGCCGATTCGACGCCGACGGCTATCTGACGCTGGTTGGCCGCCGCAAGGAATCCTACCGCTGCGGCGGCGAGCAGGTGATGCCGACGGAAGTCGAGGACGTGCTGACGAGCCATCCGGCGGTGCTGCAGGCCCATGTCGTGCCGGCGCCGGACCGGCGGATGGGCGAGGTCGGCGCGGCCTTCGTGGTGCTGCGAGCCGAGCCGCAGGCGACGCCGGAGGAGTTGATCCAGCTCTGCGCCGAGCGCCTGGCGCGGTTCAAGACGCCCAAATATGTGCTGCCGATTCGCGGCGAGGATCTGCCGACCACGCCCTCCGGCCGCGCGCGCAAGTTTCTGCTGACGCCAGCGCGCGATCGAACTGCTGGGACTCTCGTGAAGGCGGCGGAAGCCGCGACTGGACAGGAAGCAGCCATGCCGAACGCGACTGACACAGAGCGCCAGCGCGCTCCGCATCACGCGCGAAACGCCGGTCGGATTCGAGCTGATCGGCGTGAAGAAGAAGGCGGCGATCCAGTTGATGGGTTCGCGCCTGTGGGGCCGCTTCAACCCCAACCATTGGGATCCCGTCTACGCCGCCGAAACGGGCCTCAAGGCGCCGATCCAGACCGGGCGAAATGTCCTCGGCCTATCTCGCGGAGATGTGCGTCAACTATTTCGGCGCCGACTTCTTCCGCGGCGCGCGCATCCAATGCAAATACGTCGCCTCGACCTTCGCCAACGAGATCATCACGACCCACGGCGTCGTCCGCGAGAAGACGCCGAAAGGTCGAGGGCTTTCGCTTCAAGGTCGAAATCTGGGCCGACAACGAGGAGGGCGAACGCAAGACCGTCGGCTTCGTCGAAGTCGACGTCGGCGTGCGACAGTGACGCAGCGCGACAAAGGAGACGACCGTGAGCCGCGAACCCCGCACCGACGATCTGCGGCCGATGACTTCGGTGCAGATCCAACAGACCCGCGACTTCGTCGAGAGCCTGCAAGAGAAATGCGAGACCTACTGGGACATGGTCGAGATCGGCGACCAGCTTTCGCGCGAACTGGAGATCACGCCGGAACTGGTGATCCTCTACGCCGACGCCGTCGAGGACTACAATTCCTGGTACGAGGGCTGGCGCATGAACACCTGGCGCATCGAGGGCGAGTCCCCGTTCGGCCCGGCGATCGTTCCGCCGCTGCTGGTCTCGCACTTCGTGCTGTCCGTGCAGTTCGATCACACGAAGCCGTTCGCGATCGGGTCGATCCACACGTTCCACGATTCGGAGATTCTCGAGCCGATCCCCGTCGGCGCGAAGGTGCGCATCACCGCAAAGGCGATCGACAAGTTCGTCAAGCGCGAGCGCCGCTACGTGCGGCACGAGGTGACCGTCGAGGATGCGGCGGACGGTGCGATTGTATTTCCGCGAGGTTCGCGACATCCTTTCCCGCTAACTCGCAGTGCCGACTGGAAGCGCAAGCTCGGCGCGATGTTAGATGCTCCCGAGCGGCAAATTGGGGCTGCGAATGGCGAAGCGATCGGCGGCGACTCTGAAGATCCGCGACGAGGTCGCGGCGCTGAAGCGCGAGCGCACCCTCGGCGCGGCTGTCGATCTGTTCTACGAGAAGGGCTACGACAACACGACGCTCGACGAGGTCGCCGAGCGCCTCGGGATGACCAAGCCTTTCATCTACGCCAATTTCGGCTCCAAGACCAGCTCTGCTCGCGGAGATCTGCTCGCGCGGCGTGCTCAGCCGCCGCGGATGCGCTCGACGCGGTGCTCGCCAGGCGGCTGAGCCCGCGCGAAACGCCTGGAAATGTTCGCGCGCGACTACGTGACCGCGGTCCTTGGAACGCCAGAAGCACATCGCCGTCTACGTGCGGGAAGAAAAGAACCTCGAACCCGGCAGACGCGCGCCGCATCGGCGAGATGCGGCGCGAGTTTTTCGGCAGGATGACGAAGCTGCTCGAGAAGGGCGCGGCGGCCGGCGAGTTCGACGTCGACGACGCCCAGATGGCGGCGCTCGGCATCGGCGGCGCGGTGACCTGGTCGACCTTCTGGTATCGGCCCGACGGGCGGCTTTCGCTGGCGGAGATCGCCGAATCCGATGACGAAGCTCATTCTCGGCCTCGCCGGGGCGTCTCGCCCACCGAGGCGCCGGCGCGGCGCGCCGCAGGCCGCGGCCGCGGCAGCTGGGCGCGGCTGCGCGCGTCGATTCGTTTCGCCGCGCAGACGAAAATCCGTTGCAAGCTACTCGTGAGTAGATTATTGTTCCCGTTAGAATAAAATCAGTCTGACGCGTAGTCCAGCGTGCGGCGGCTCGCGACAAGGGAGGTTCAGCGACATGGAGCAGGTCGACGCCCTCATCATCGGAGCCGGGTTCGCCGGATTGCGCGCGCTCTACCGGCTGCGCGGTCTCGGCAAGCGCGTCGTCGTGCTGGAGGCTTCCGACGGCATCGGCGGCGTCTGGCATCACAACGGCTATCCCGGCGCGCGCTGCGACGTCGAGAGCTTCGATTATTCCTACAGCTTCTCGCCCGAGCTCGAGCAGGAATGGCGCTGGAGCGAGCGCTATGCCACGCAGCCCGAGATCCTGCGCTACATCAATCACGTCGCCGACCGGTTCGACCTGCGCAAGGACATTCTGCTGAACACGCGCGATGTCGAACGCGACCTATGACGAGCAGGCCGCGCGCTGGACGGTCGACCGCCGAGGACGGCCGGCAATGGTCGGCGCATTATTTCTGTGCTGTGCGTCGGCCAGCTCTCCACCACCAAGCGCCCGGCTTATCCCGGGCAGGCGACGTTCCGCGGCGAGATCATCCACAGCGGCCAATGGCCGAAGCACAAGGTCGACTTCGCCGGCAAGCGCGTCGGCGATCATCGGCACCGGTTCGTCAGGCATGCAGATGACGCCTGTCATCGCCCAGGAGGCCAAGCGCATCTGACCGTTTTCCAGCGCACCGCCAACTTCAGCGTCCCCGCCGCCAATGCGCCGGTCACCGACGAGGAGGACGCGCGAGGTCAAGGCGAACTATCAGGGCGCGGCGCGAGCAGGCCTGGAATTCGCCGACCGGCCTCGGCTTCAAGCCGAACCGGCAGTCGGCGCTCGAAGCGCTCGCCCGAGGAGCGCGAGAAGGTCTACGAGGCCGCCTGGAACCGCTGGGGCTTCGGCTTCGCGCTCGCCTATTACGACATCCTGCTCTCGAAGCCGGCCAACGACACGGCCGCCGAGTTCATCCAACGCAAGATCGCCGAGCGCTGGTGGACGACCCCGTCACGCGCGAGAAGCTCGTGCCCAAGGGCCATCCTTTCGCGGCGCGCCGTCCTTCGGTCGACAGCGGCTATTTCGAGGCGTTCAACCGCGACAACGTCGAACTCGCCGACCTCAGGGAATTCCCGATTCTCGAGTTCACGCCCGAGGGCATCCGGACCGCGGAGAAGCTGCACGAATTCGACATCGTCATCTTCGCCACCGGCTTCGACGCCTTCACCGGTTCGTCTGTTGAAGCCCGAGATCGTCGGTCGCGCGCGGGCTGACGCTGAGAGAGAAATGGTCGGCGGGGCCGATCACCCAGCTTGGCGTCGGCGTCGCCGACTTCCCGAACATGCTGATCGTCGTCGGCCCCGGCAGCCCCTCGCTGCTCAGCAACGTGATGGTGTCGATCGAGGAGCAGATCGACTGGCTCGGCGGACCTCGTCCAGAAGATGGAGGCGAGCGGCGTCGATCGAATTCGAAGCGTTGCCGGAAGCCGAGCGCGCCTGGGTGGAGCACGTCAACGAGCGCGCGCGCGAGACGCTCTATCTGACGACCAATTCCTATTACAACGGCGCCGAGGTCGCGGGCAAGCCGCGCGTGTTCATGCCCTATTCGGGCGGCGTGCGCGGCTATCGCCGCATCCTCCAGCAATGCGCCGCGCGAGGGCTATTCCGGCTTCGCGCTGCGCGCCGCGCCGGCACGCCGCCGGAAGGCCAGCGCATGAGGATCGATTTTTCCGGCCAGGCGGCGATCGTGACCGGCGCCGGCGGCGGCATCGGCCGCGCGGTTTGTCTGGCGCTCGCCGAGCGTCGGCGCGCAGCGTCCTGGCGGTGGATCTCTCCGAAGAGAGCGGCGCGCGAGACCGCGCAGCCGTGGGCGAGCACGGCGGCGAGGCGCTGTTTCAGCGCGCCGACGTCAGCGTCGAAGAGCGACGTCGCGCGCCTATGTCGATCGAGCGCTCTCCGCCTGGGGCCGCATAGACGTTTTCATGAACAACGCGGCGTGGCAGGGCGTGATTCAGCCGTTGGTGGATTGCCCGGTCGAGCTGTTCGACAAGGTGATGGCGATCAACGTGCGCGGCGTGTTTCTCGGCCTCAAGCATGTGCTGCCGCCGATGGTCGCCGCGCGCAAAGGCGCCGTCGTCAATACCGCCTCGCTCGGCGCCTATATCGGGACGTCGCAATCTCGGGCCTTATACGGCGAGCAAACACGCTGTGCTCGGTCTGACCAAGTCCACCGCGCTGGAAGTGGCGCGCAAGGGCGTGCGCATCAACGCGGTCTGTCCGGGGCCGGTGGACACGCCGATGCTGCGCGAGATCGAAGCCGGCCAGGCGGGCGGCGCCGACGAAAGCCTGCGCGCCAAGCGCGCCGCCTCGATCCCCGATGGCCGATACGCCGAGCCGGAGGAGGTCGCCAATCTGATGGTCTATCTCGCCTCCGATTACGCGAGCCACATCACCGGGCCAGGGGATACAGATCAACGGAGGGAGTCATGGCTGACGCGCCGTTCGCTCTCCCGACCCGAACGCATCGGCGTCGTCGGCGGCGGCACGATGGGCGTCGGCATCGTCTATGTCTTCGCGGCGGCGGGATTCTGCGGTCTCGTTGGTCGAGCCCGACGATGCGCGCGCGGAGGCGGCGCAGGCGCATCCTGCGCGAGGCCGCCGCGGCCGGGCGTGAAGCGTGGCAAGCTCGAGCGAAGCCGAGGCGCAGCGCGTGATCTCGAAGCGCGTGCGGCGGCCATGCGTCGGCCGCTCGAACTCCCGCGAGCGGTTGGATCTCGTCATCGAGACGGTGCCCGAGCGGCTCGAACTCAAGCAGAAGGTGCTCGGCGGAGATCGCCTCGCGTCGCCCGGCGTTGATCGCGACCAACACCAGCGCGCTTTCGATCGACGTGCTGGCGCGATCCGTCGAGCGACGCCTCCTCCTTCCTCGGCATGCATTTCTTCAATCCGGTCTGGTCGCTGCCGATGGTGGAGATCGTGCGCGGCGCCGCGACGAGCGAGGCGCGTTGACGCGCGCGCGCGGTTTCGCCGAGGCGATCGGCAAGACGACGATCACCGTCAGCGACACGCCGGGTTTCGCGACCAGCCGGCTCGATCTGATCGCCGCGATCGAAGCGATTCGGATGTTGCAGGACGGCGTCGCCAGCGCCGAGGACATCGACAAGGCGATGGTCGTCGCCTATCGCCATCCGATCGGCCCGCTTGCGCCTCAGCGACATCGTCGGCCTCGACGTGCGGCTCGACATCGCCCGCCATCTCAGCCGCACGCTCGGGCCCCGCTACGAGCCGCCGCGACTGCTCGAAGAGATGGTCGCGCGCGGCGACCTCGGCCAGAAGACCGGCAAGGGGTTTTTCGACTGGTCTGCGGCCGCCGCAAGTTGAACAAGAATTGATCGGAGCAACGTCATGGCCAGCTCTCTTCAACTCCCGCCTCGTCGACACCGCCGACCACCACGCGATGCTGCGCGAGAGCGTCGGCAAACTGGTCGGCGGGTTCGGCCGGCGCTATTTCCAGGACGTCGTCAAACGCGAGCGCGAAGCCGGTCGAACTCTGGAACGCGCTCGCGCAAGGCGGGCTTTCTCGGCGTGCATATTTCCGAGACCTACGGCGGCGGCGGCGCGGGCCTCGCGGACTACAACGTCATCGTCGAGGAGACGGCGGCGCAGGGCTGTCCCGATGCTCTCGCTGGTGATCGGCTCGATCTGCGCGCCGATCATCGAGCAGCACGGCAGCGAGGCGCTGAAGCGCGAATGGCTGCCCGGGCTCGCCAGCGGCGAGCGGCGCCTCGCCTTCGCGATCACCGAGCCGAACGCGGGCACCAACACCCACAAGGTCAGCACGGTCGCGCGCCGCGACGGCAACGGCTGGTCGCTCACGGGAACCAAATACTGGACGTCGGCGGTCGACGAAGTCGACTCCATCCTCGTCGTTGCGCGCGGCGAAGAGCTCGACGCGAAGGGGCGCGGCGCGCTGTCGCTGTTCATCGTCCCCGCCGACGCCAGCGGGCCTTTCGAGGACGCCGATCGAGACCGCGCTGCAGGTCCCGGAGACGCAGTTCACCTTGTTTTTCGACGATGTCGAAGATTCCCGCCGACGCGCTCGTCGGGCAGGAAGGCCAGGGGCTCGCGTCATCTGTTCGCCGGCCTCAATCCGGAGCGCGTCTGCGCCGCGGCGATCAACAACGGCATCGCCCGCTTCGCGCTCGGAGAAGGGCGCGCAATACGCGCAGCCGAGCGCAGCGTCTGGAACACGCCGATCGGCGCGCATCAGGGCGTCGCCCATCCGCTCGCCAAGGCCTATGTCGCCGTCCAGCAGGCGCGACTGATGACCGCGCGCGCGGCGCAGCTTTATGATCTTGGCTCCGAGCGAAGCGGGCGAGGCCGCCAATATGGCGAAATTCGCCGCCGCCGACGCCTCGCTCGAAGCGCTCGATCAGGCGATCCAGACGCATGGCGGCAACGGCATGGCGATCGAATACGGGCTCGCCGACCTCTGGTTCATCGCGCGGTCTGCACAAGACGGCGCCGGTCAGCCGCGAGATGATCCTCAACTTCATCGCCCAGCACAGCCTCGGGCTGCCGAAGAGCTACTGAAGCCATGAGCACTTTCGCGCAAATCCTGCAGGGAGCACGCCGCCGAGCGCCCGCTCGCGCCCGCGCTGAGTTTCGAGGGCGCGACCTGGAGCTTCGCGGCAACTGCACGAGCGCAGTTCGCGCGTCGCCAATGCGCTGAAGGCGTCGGGCGTGCAGGCAGGGCGACCGGGTCGCCGTGCTGACCAAGAATCGCGCCGAGTATTTCGAGCTGATCTTCGCCTGCAGCCAGATCGGCGCGATCCTGGTTGGTCTCAACTGGCGGCTCGCGCGCGACGGAGATCGCGGCGATCGTCGCGGATGCGACGCCCTCCATTGCGATTGTCGGTGAGGAGGAGGCACGGCTGCTCAACGCCAGGCGCTCGCGGTCTCTGGCTTGACGAGAGTCATCGAATTCGGCGCCGAATACGACGCTTGGCGCGACGCGCAGCCCGCCGACGACGCCGGCTATGTCGGAGCGCCTGAGGACGTCATCTTCATCTTCTACACCTCCGGCACGACCGGGCTTGCCCAAAGGGCGTCATGCTGACCAACGAGGGCATGTCCTACACGCGCCGCCTCGCGCAGGCGTGGCGCATGGGGCCTGTCGAGCGTCAATCTCGTCGCCATGCCGATGTTCCACATCGGCGGCTGCGGCTACGGCTCGAGCACGATGCTGGCCGGCGGACACACCGTGCTGATGCGCGAGGTCAATCCCGCGAAGGCGATCGAGCTGATCGCGCAATACACGCGTCACGCATACGTTCTTTGTGCCGACCGTCGTGCAGTCGCTGCTGCAGGTTCCGGGCGTCGAGACGGCGGATCTATCGAGCCTGCAGCTGCTGATGTACGGCGCTTCGCCGATCGGCGAAGTGCTGCTGCGGCGTGCGCTCGGCGTGCTCAAATGCCAGTTCATGCAGGCCTACGGCATGACCGAATCCTCCGGCACCGTCGTCGAGCTCGAACCGGAGGATCACGACCCCGACGGCCCGCGCGCGGATCTGCTGCGCTCCTGCGGCCGCGCGCTGCCCTGGGTCGAGCTGCGGGTCGTCGATCCCGACGACGCTGGACGACGCGGAGACCGGCAAGGTCGGCGAAATCTGGTTGCGCACGCGCATGCTGATGAAGGGCTACTGGAGCAAGCCCGAAGCGACGCGCGAGGCGATCACTACCGACGGCTGGTTTCGCACGCGGCGACGCCGCCTATCTCGATGCGGAAGGCTACATCTATCCTGTTCGACCGCTTCAAGGACATGATCGTGTCAGGCGGCGAGAACGTCTATCCCGCCGAGATCGAGAACGTCCTCAACGCCCATCCCGCGGTGCTGGAGGTCGGCGTCATCGGCGCGCCGCACGAGCGCTGGATCGAAACGCCGGTCGCGGTCGTGGTGCTGAGGCCAGGGCATAGCGGCCGACGCCAAGGACCTGATCGACTTCACGCGCGAGCGGCTCGCCCATTACAAATGCCCGACGTACGGTTCGCTTCGTCGACGCGCTGCCGCGCAACGCCTCCGGCAAGTTGCTGAAGACGCGAAATGCGCCGACGGTTCGGGGGAGGCTGAGCGATGGCTGCCGACTCCTCGCTCCGCTCTGCCGCTGCTGCGGCGCTGGGTCGTCGACTATTTCAACAGCCACGACGACGAGGCGGCGCGCGCGTTCATCGCGCCGGACTATGCGCTGCGAATTGGCGACGTCGTGCTTCGCAGGGCGCGACGAAAGCTGGCTGCCGGCGGTCGCCGAGCAGATGCGGCTGTTCCCCGGTCTCGGCATGACGGTTCATCAGACGCTGTGCGGCGAGAATTGGGCCGCGCGTTGCGTTCAGCGAGCACGGCGCCTCGAACGGGCGCGTCGCTGTCTGGTCGGGCGTCGCGATCTATTTCAGCGACGGCGAGCGGCTGACGCGCTGCATCGCGCAGGAAGACTATATGACGCGCCAGCGCCAATTGAAGTCGGGCGTCGCCGACGCGCGTCGAGCCGCCCGCCGCCGCGCCGTGGGACGTCGCGCCGCTCGCCGCGCAACGAGGACGGCGGAAGCGGTCGTGCGGCGCTGGCTTGAACGGCGCCTGGCCGACGCCAACGCAGCGAGTGCGCTGCGACGACGAGCACATCACGCGGTCGCCGCTGCGCTTCGAGGTCGGCGAGCGTCGAGATCGACGCGCTGCTTTCGTCGGGGCCGGACGTCGCCTTTCATGCGCGCCAGACCGGCGTCTATCTCGGCGGCCTCGCCGGGTTGAGGCGGCGGGGCAATCCGCGTCGCTTCATGTCAACGGCATCCTGCGCGTCGCCGACGGACGCGTCGACGTCCGGCCGCGATCATTCGCGATCGCGCCGGACTGCGCGCCGCGCTGCTAGAAGGGAAGCGATAGCGACTGACGCGCGCCGCTCGTGCTTGTCGAGACCGACGGCGGCGTGATCGTGATCACGATCAACCGCCCGGAGGCGCGCAACGCGATCAACCGCGCTGCCTCGGAGGCGATCGCGGCGGCGATCGATCGTCTCGACGCGGACGCTTCGCTGTCGGTCGGCATCCTCACCGGCGCCGGCGGACATTTCTGCGCCGGCATGGACCTCAAGGCTTTCCTACAAGGCGAGCGGGTCGAACTCGAAGGCCGCGGCCTCGCCGGCCTCGTCGAGCGGCCGCCGCACAAGCCGCTGATCGCCGCTGTCGAGGGTTATGCGCTCGCGGGCGGTTTCGAGATCGCGCTCGCCTGCGATCTGATCGTCGCCGCTGAGAACGGCGCAGTTCGGCATTCCCGGAGGTTCGCCGCGGGCTTGATTGCCGGATCGGGCGGCCTGTTGCGCCTGCCGCAAAAGATGCCGCGCGCAGATCGCGATGGAATATGCGCTGACGGGCCGCATGATGAAGGCCGCCGAGGCGCCGGCCAGTGGGGCCTCGTCAACCGCCTCGTCGCGCCGGGCGGCGCTGCTCGCCGCCGCGCGCGACACTGGCCGCCGAGATCGCGGCCAACGGGCCGCTTCGCGGTCGCGATGACCAAGAAAGTCATCGACGAGGCGCCGACCTGGCCGGCGGCGGAAATCTGGCCGCGTCAGAAGGAGATTCTCGAGCGCGTGATTGCCTCCGAACGACGCGCGAGAAGGCGCGCTCGCTTTCGCTGAGAAACGCGCGGCCGAGCTGGACCGGGACTTAGAACTCGGCGAAACAGCAAATATGTGAGGGAGGAAACAGACATGACCGATTTGGCCTTTTCGATTTCAACCAGGCGCTCGCTTGCGCTGCTGACGCTCGCCGCCGCGGTTGGCCTCGCCGGCCGCCCCGGCACACGCGCAGGAGGCGCCGGACGACGGCGTCTACAAGGACCACATCGACTGGGGACGTGCTGATGGATCTCTCGGGTCCGACGTCCTCCTCGCAGGGCCCCTGGGTGACCGGGTTCCAGGACTATATGCGCAAGGTCAACGAGGCGGGCGGCGTCAATGGGCGCAAGGTCAACGTGCTCGCGGAGGACAACCGCTTCAACGCGGCCACCGACAAGATCGCTTTCGAGAAGCTCGTCAGCCAGACGCCCGTCATCGCGATCTCCGGCATGGGCAACTCGGCGTCGCAGGTCGCGACTCGCGCCGACTATCAAGTCCGGCCAGGTGCCGATCGTCGGCACCTATACGCCCACGAAGGCGCTCTCCGAGCCGGTTTCGCCGATGGTCTACAACGGCTTCTGCGGCTACAAGCAGATGGCCGACGCCGGCGTCGGCTACTATGTCGACAAGCTGAAGCTGAAGGCGCCGAAGGTGATGACCGTCGCCATCGAGACGGCGGGCGGCAAGGACTACGCGAATTTCGTCGCCGACGCCGGCGGCCAAATACGGCGGGACCGCTTCCGCCGTGACGATGAAGGTCACCGCCGTCGACGTGACGCCGCAGGTGCAGGAGATCATGGCGCAGAAGCCGGACTTCATCACGATCTACGGCATCGAGAACACATCGATCCTGACTATGAAGGCGCTCGCGCAATACGGCCTCAACATTCCCGCCTTCGGCATCACCTATCTCGGTTCGCCCTCCGTCTTCCAGGCGCTGGGACCGCAGGCCGGCGCCAACTACACGTTCATCAGTTGCTTCACGCCGGGCGGGGCCGATCAGGCGCCGGGCAATATCGAGATGTCGGCCTATGCGGATAAGGTCGGCCACAGCGCGCTGAAGGCCAACATCAACTACGTCTCCGGCTGGGTGACCGGCCAGATGGCGGCCGAGGCGCTCGACCAAGACCGGCGCTGACGCTTCACGGGCTAAACTCGTCGAGACCCTCGCGCCGGGCTTCACCGTCGACACCAAGGGACTTTCCGCGCCGATCGTCTACACCAAGGACGATCACACCGGGCCGCAGGTGCTGAAGATGTTCGGCTACGACTACGCGGCGAACAAGTTCAAGGCGTTCGGCGAATACAGCGACTACGCGAAATACACGAAGTAGCGGACGCTCGCCATGCTCGCGCAAGTTCTCTTCAGCGGCATCGCGCTCGGCAGCATCTACGGGCTCGTCGCGCTCGGATTTGCGGTCGTGTTCAAGGCGACTGAAGTGTTCAACTTCGCGCAGGGCATGCTCGCGGTGTGCGGCGCCTATTTCGCCGTCACCGCGATCTCGATCTTTCACTGGCCGTTCCCGCTGGCGATCGTCTTCATGGCGGTCGCCGCCGCTGCGCTCGGCGTCGCCGTGCATATCCTGCTGATCCAACCGCTCGCCGGCCGTTCGATGCTGGCGGTCATCATGGTGACGATCGCGCTCTCGATCGTGCTGCGCGCCGCGATCGAAATCATCTACGGACCGCAGGGGCGCACGCTCATGACGCCGCTGCCGAACGGCGTCATCACCGCTCGGCTCGCTGCGGATCTCGGAATTGCATCTCACCGCGGCGCTGGTGAGCTGGGCCTGCATGGCGATCTTCGCCGCCTTCTTCCGCTTCACGTCCATCGGGCTGCTGATGCGCGCGACCGCCGACGGTCACGAGGCGGCGCGTCGTTTCCGGCATCAACGTCAATGCGATGAACCGGCTTGCCTGGGCCATCGGCAGTCTGCTGGCGGCGATCGGCGGATTGTTCCTCGGTCAATTGCAGATCGTGTCCACCGATCTCGAGTCGATCGGCCTGCTCGCGCTGCCTGCGGTGGTGATCGGCGGAATGCAGAGCATCCCGGGCGCGGTGGTCGGCGGGCTGCTTGTCGGCGTCATCGAGCAGCTCTCGGCGTCCTACATCTCGCCGAAGTCGACCGACATCGTCATCTACGCTTTGCTGCTTCTCATTCTGCTCGTCAGGCCTTGGGGTCTGTTCGGGCAGCGCGAACTCGGCCGGGTCTAGCATGTCCGACGCGCTTGTCACGAAACCGCGCATCGCCGCTCCGCTTCCGCTCAACACCCGGCTCTGGCGGTTGCTGCGCTGGGCGCTCGCTCTCGCGTTGTTCGTCTACCTGCCGTTTGTGTTGACGCCATCGCGCGGCCTTCGGCGTTCCGTCTGACCAATACGCGAATTGCTGAACCTCGGCCTCACGCAGATCAACCTGATGCTGATCGCGATGCTGGGCGCGCTGTCGCTCAACTATCTCACCGGTTGCGCCGGCCTCATTTCGATTGGTCACGCGGCTTTCTACGCGACCGGCGCTATGACCGCGGCGATCGTCGGCACGCAATGGGGCTGGCCGTTTCCGCTCGCGCTCGCCGCCGCGGCGGTGACGGGCGCGCTGGTCGGCGTCGTTGCGGGTTTGCCGTCGCTGAGGGTGCGCGGGCTCTATTTCGTGCTGTCGACGCTCGCCGTGCATCACGTCGTCGTCTTCGTCTTCCTCGAATATCAGTTCCGCTATTTCGACGTGGTCGGCGTGCCCTACGAGGCGCCGGTGCTGGGCGCTTATGAGTTGAATACGCCGATGCGCTGGTATTTCTTCCTGCTGCCGGTCGTGGCGCTCGTCTACTGGGGCTTGAAGAACAGCCTGACGACACGCGAGGGCGTGGCGATGCGCGCGATGCGCGATCACGAACTTGCGGCGACCGCCGCCGGCGTCGACGTGCGCATCCTCCGGCTCAAGGCGTTCGCGTTCTCATCGGCGATCGCCTCTGTGGCCGGGGCGTTGCAGGCCTATTTCATGTCCAACGTCACCTCCGAAGCCTTCGGTCTCGATTTCGCGATCCAGTTCATTGCGATGATCATCATCGGCGGCCTCGGGTCGCTCGGCGGCTCGCTGGTCGGCGCCGCGATCTGGCTGCTGTTGCCCTCGATCATTTCCGGTCTCGCCCCGCAGGGCGGCGACGCGAGCGGCTTCGTGGGGACACTGCTGGTCGAGCACAAGCCGCAACTCGTGCAGGCGATCTTCGGTCTGCTCATCATCCTGCTGCTGATCTTCGCGCCGGGCGGCGTCGCCGGGCTCGGTCGCAAGCTGAAAGCGCTGCTCTCGCCGCAGGCGACCAACTGATGGCGCCCGCGCTCGCCATCGAAGGCCTGTCGGCCAACTATGCGCGCAAGGGGCTTGCGCTGGATGACGTCAGCCTCGTCGTTCCCAAGGGCGGCATCGTTGCGTTGCTCGGCGCCAATGGCGCGGGCAAGACGACGCTGATCCGCGCGGCGACCGGTCTGATTGGTCTGCATGGCGGCCGGATTGCCAAAGGCGTCGTGCGCTTCGCAGGCGAGGCGGTGCAGCATCTGCCCGCCCACAAGCGCGTGCGCCTCGGCATGGCGCAGGTTCCCGAAGGGCGGCTGGTGTTCAAGAAGCTCAGCGTCGAGGACAATCTGCTGGTCGGCGCCGCAATTCTGCCGGGCGCCCAGCGCCGCGAGGGGCTCGAGGCTGTCTATGCGCTGTTCCCCCGTCTGAAGGAGCGCCGCCAGTCGGCGGCGGGGTGGCTTTCGGGCGGCGAGCAGCAGATGCTGGCGCTCGGCCGGGCGCTGATTGGCCGCCCGCAGCTTCTTCTGGTGGACGAACTGTCGCTTGGTCTGGCGCCAATCATCGTGCGGCAGATCTATGAGCAGCTGCGCAAGGTCGGCGACACGCTCGGCGCGTCGATGCTGGTCGTGGAGCAGAATGCGCGCCTCGCGCTGGAATTCGCCAGCTACGCCTACGTGCTCGAAAGCGGCCGGGTCGCGGTTTCCGGGCCAGCCGCGGAGGTCGCGGCCAGCGAGGCGATGCGGGCGTCTTATCTCGGGGCGGAAAACGCATGACCGCGCCGCTGCTCGAAGTCGCATCGCTGCAGAAGCGTTTCCTCGGCCTGCTCGCGCTGGACGACGTCAGTTTCGCGTTGCAGGCGGGCGAGATCACTTCGCTGATCGGCCCCAACGGCGCCGGCAAGACAACGCTGTTCAACTGCATCACTGGCATGATCGCGCCGACGGCGGGCGCTGTGCGGTTCGAGGGCCGCGACATCGCCGGAATCGGCGCGCACCGGATCTCGCGCGTTCGGCATCGCGCGCACCTTCCAGAACCTCGCCTTGTTCAGCGGATTGAGCGTGCTGGAGAACCTGATGGTCGGCGCCTATCAGCTCGGCCGCTCGGGCCTGCTTGGCGGCGCGCTGCTCAGCCCGCGCGCGCGTCGCGAGCGACGCGAAGCCGAAGACGCGGCGCGGGATACGCTGGCCTTCCTGGGGATGGAATATGCTGCCGATCTTCCGCCCTCCGAGCTCCCCTACGGCCGACAGAAGCAGATCGAATTCGGCCGCGCCCTGATGCAGAAGGGTCGGCTGCTGCTGCTCGACGAACCGATGGCGGGCATGAGCGCCGCCGAGAAAGGCGAGATGACGGAATTGATCCGCCGCGTGCGCCGCGATCTCGGTGTCACGGTGCTGATCGTTGAGCACGACATTCCCGTGATCATGAACATTTCCGATAAGATCGTCGTGCTCGATTTCGGCCGCAAGATCGCCGACGGCGCCCCACAGGAAGTGCGCTCCAATCCAGCCGTCGTCGCGGCCTATCTCGGCGCCGAGGGCTAGGCGGAAGAGATCAATCAACGGTCGAGTTTGAACCGGATGCGCGGAGACTTCGATGTGAGTGGAGCGAGGGCAAACGCCAGCCCGCCAGATAGCTCGCTCTGTCATTCATTCACCCCACAGCATTCAATTCCACAAATCCACAGATCAAAAATGCGCCCCCGTGGTTCGTTGCCGCCACGTTTGAGGCCGAACCCCGCAGAACTTTTCTTGTCGTTCGTAACCATAAATCAAGCTGACAACCAGGCTCTGTCTGACTGATCGCGTAGCCGAAATCCCGTCGCGAATTAGGCGCAGACCGGCGCCGGAAAGTGCTTAGCCAATTTGGCAAGGATCTCGGCAATATGCTTTCGTCCCTGCGGCGGGTACACCGTGGCTATAGTCATTTAGGCGGGCGAACCTGCAATATGACTACCTTTGTTTCGCCGTCCAATACGCTATCGATTCGGTTTAAAATCTCCTGTGAAGTGTTGCCGCTGATTCCGGCGCTCTTAACGGAAGCGTTTTAACCCAGGGTTTGTCAGAAGCTAAAATTTGAGGGAGGTATGACCATGACAACAGGTATGAGGAACCGAGAACAAATTGTTCTGCTAGGCGCTTTGCCCTCGGGCCTGACCGCAGAGCTGCAAGAGCGCTACATCGCTCATCAAATATATGCGGAGTCCGATCCCCTAGCCGCGCTTGACTCTGTCGGGGCGAACTGTCGCGCTGCGGTGGGGCACGGCATGGCCGGGCTGACGCGTGCGCATCTCGAACGAATGCCAAAACTGGAAATCTGCGCGCTACATGGCGTTGGTCTCGAAACCAGCGATTTGCCTGCAATCAAGGCGAGGGGAGTTGCGCTCACAACGACGCCTGTGCTGTTTGATGACGTCGCCGATCTTGCGATCGCGCTGGCGCTGGCGTGTTGCCGCGAGATTGCGCGCGCGGATCGATATGTTCGGTCGGGAGCGTGGAGCCAGGCCAGGTTGTCGCCTGGGCGAAAACTTACGGGAATGCGCGCGGGGATATTGGGTCTAGGTCGCATCGGCGCTCAGATCGCGCGAAGGCTGGAAGGCTTTGACTGCAAGATCGGCTTCGCCGACCCGGTCAAGCAGGAGCCGCGTTATCGCCGTTTCGACGACGCAGTGGAACTGGCGCGTAACTCCGATGTGTTCTTCCTCGCCGCCGCGGGCGGTCCGAAGGGTTCGCCGCCGCTGGTCGGCGCCGACGTGCTGGACGCGTTGGGTCCGCGCGGCATCTTCGTCAACGTATCGCGTGGCTGGCTCGTCGATCAGGGCAGTCTGGTTTCCGCTCTTGTTGATAAGCGGCTCGGCGCTGCGGGGCTCGATGTTCTGCTTGACGAACCCGAGGTGCCCAAGGAGTTGATTGCGCTGGACAACGTCGTCCTGACGCCGCATATCGCGAGCTCGACGGAAGAAACCATGGCGCTGATGCGCCAGTGCGTGCTCGACAATCTCGAGAGCTGGTTCGCCGGCCGCGGCGCGCTGACTTCGGTGACGTGACGGGTCGCGCGCAAAATTAGAAAAAATCGGGGAGGTGGAAACGATGTCTGAATCCGAGGGCTTGCAGAGTGGATCGGGCGATCACGGCTCGCTGAAGAGGGTCGCGGCGTTCAAACGACGTCTTAAGGCTGGTGAGACGATGTTCGGGGGTTGGTTGAGCCTCACCGACCCGGTGGCCGCCGAACTGATGTCACGTTCCGGTTTCGACTACCTGATCATCGATACCGAGCACGGCGCGTGGGACTTGATAGCCCTGCAGACGGCGCTGATGGCCTTCAATGGTTCGCCTACGGTGGTTATCGTTCGCGTCCCTTGGAACGATCATGTGCGGATCAAACAGATCCTCGATATGGGGGCCGAGGGGATCATGGCGCCGATGGTCCGAACGGTTGAGGAATGCCAGGCGCTGGTGCGGGCCTGCCGCTATCCGCCGGTTGGCGCTCGCGGCTTCGGCCCGCGGCGGGCTTCCAACTACTATCGCGATCTCGACGCTTATGTCGCCGCGGCCAACGACTCCATTTTTGTCATGCCGCAAGTCGAAGATATAGCGACCGTGGACGTGATCGACGAGTTTCTGGCCGTACCCGGAATTGACGCGGTCGCGCTCGGGCCAAATGACCTCTCCGGGACGACGGGTCATTTCCGAGAGCATCAACATCCCAAAAACCTCGCCGCCATCAACACGGTTCTCGCGCGCGCCCAGGCGGCCGGACTGCCTGCCTGTTTGGGGGTCAACAACAAACCCGCGGATATACCCGGATGGGTGGCGAAAGGGGTTCGCTTGGTTTTGGTGACCGCCGATCTGGAGCTCTTGGCGGCAGGCAGCGCGGAGGCCCTACGAAAAGGTCGCGAAGCAGTGCGCTAGCCCTCGGAGCGTCGGCCTCCAGGCCGACGTTGGGGCCGCACAAACGTCAGTCTGGAGGCTGACGCTCCGCGCCGTTTGACCCGCTTGACCGATGCGCCCCGGTTGGGGCTTACTCGGCTACCAAAATCAAAAGCGCCGCCGTCTAAAAACGGGCGGCGCGAAGAGGAAACCGGAGGGGATCGCGCCGTGGCGGGGAACGCTTGACATATCAACAGGCGCGCCAACTGCAGGATGACGCGATCCTGCGCGTGCGCGACCTTCGCGTGTTTTATCACACCTCGCTCGGCCCGGTGCGCGCGGTCGACGGCGTCAGTTTTGATTTGCGGGTCGGCGAACGCCTCGGTCTCGTCGGCGAGTCCGGATCGGGCAAATCGACAGTCGCGATGTCGTTGATGCGTCTGATAAAGCGACCGGGTCGCATTGAGGGCGGGCAAGCGCTGCTCGATGGGGTCGATCTTCTCGCGCTGCCCGAAGCCGAGATGCGTCGGCTGCGCCTGGCGTCGATCGCGCTCGTAGCGCAGGGCGCGATGAACTCTCTCAACCCGGTAATTCGGGTGCGGGCTCAGTTCGCGGACGCGTTGCGCGATCACGGCCAGACCCTTTCGCGTAGCGCCATGGACGCGCGAATTCGTGATTTGCTGCTCAAGGTGAGGCTAAACCCCGACGTCGCCGACAAATATCCGCACGAACTCAGCGGCGGCATGAAGCAGCGGGTGGTGATCGCCATCGCCATCAGCTTGCGCGCGAAGGTGATCATCGCCGACGAGCCGACAAGCGCGCTCGACGTGGTGGTTCAGCGGCAAGTGGTGGAAACGCTGCGGCGCGTGCAGGAAGAGATCGGCGCCTCGATCATCCTGGTCGGACATGACATGGGTCTGATGGCGCAGATCGGTCGATCGGCTGGGCGTCATGTACGCTGGGGCCTTGGCCGAACTTTGCAGCGTGCGCGAGATCTTCCGCGAACCTCTGCATCCTTACAGCCGATTGCTGATTGCGAGCTTGCCGACGTTCGAGCGCAAGACGGTGTTTCAGGGCATACCCGGCTTGACGCCGTCGTTGCTCAATCGTCCGGCGGGATGCTCGTTTCGGGCGCGATGCCCGAACGCGATGGATCGATGCGCGCACGAAACGCCGGTCATTCCGCGCGGTGCGGCCCGATCATTGGGTGGCGTGTCACCTCTACGAAGCCGCGGCGCCGCAAACCGCCCTGCAAGCCGTGTCTGGAGCGTGACATGACCGCTCTGTTGGAAGCCCGTGCGGTCACCAAAGAGTTCGCCGGCGGATCGCGCGGCCAAAAGATGACGGCGGTCGACGATTTCTCGATTTCGATCTCGAGCGATCAGCCCTCGATCGTCGCGCTGGTTGGCGAAAGCGGCAGCGGCAAGACGACGCTCGCGCGACTGCTGCTTGGCGTTGCCGAGCCGAGCCAAGGCGCGGTGCTCTACAAGGGCGCGGACCTTCGCTCGCTGCCGAGCGCCGAACGGCGCGCCTTTCGGCGGGACATTCAGGTGATCTACCAGGACCCTTTCGAGGCGTTCAATCCGTTCTATCGCGTCGATCACGTGCTCACGACGCCGCTGATGAACTTCGGTCTGGCGCACTCGCGGGGCGCAGCCGCGACTCATGATCGAGGAAACGCTACGCGCTGTCGGACTTCGCCCCGAAGAAACACTGGGCCGCTTTCCGCACCAACTCAGCGGCGGTCAGCGCCAGCGCATCATGGTCGCGCGGGCGCTGTTGATCCGTCCTCGCGTCATTATCGCCGATGAACCGGTTTCGATGGTCGACGCGTCGCTTCGGGCGATCATATTGGCGAGCTTGCGCAAGCTCTACGACGAATACGGCATTTCGCTCATCTACATCACGCATGACCTGACGACGGCCTACCAGATTTGCGAAAACGTCATCGTGCTTTACCGCGGCGCGATCGCGGAGGCCGGGGATTCCGAGCAGGTCGTGCGCGCTCCGATGCATCCCTACACGCGGTTGCTGATCGGCTCGATCCCGAATCCCAATCCCGACCAACCCTGGTTGGAGGAGGAGGCCGCGTCGTCCCACGGACAGAGCCGCTGTCGGAATCAGGGATGCCGTTTTGCCACCCGCTGCCCAAGCGCGATGGAAATCTGTCGCGACAAACGGCCGCCGCTGTTTCGCATCGACGATCACCGCGCGGCCGCTTGCTTATCTCTATCGCGACCGCGAGCCGGTGGCCGCCGCCGATCTTGACTCAGTGCTGCTGGCTACAGGCGCGCCCCGCCCGGCGACAGCTACCAACAATCAAAACGAGGCAGCCCTGTAGCCGCGGTCGTTGACCGCGGTTTTCGATGATCGAATGTTTGCTGCGCTTGACCACCGCGGTCAGCGACCGCGGCTACAGGCGTCGCTCCCGCCTGAGGTCGTTAAGCCACACGCCTGAGCCTTGGATTGGCGATCTCGTCGAGACCGACTGAGATCAGAAACAAGGCAATGAATAACATGCCGACGACGACGATCGGCGCCAACCACCACCACCACCAGCCATTGATGACGGCGCCGGTGAAATTGACCCAATATAGCGTCATTCCGAGCGTCGGCGCCTCGAACACGCCGAGGCCCAACACGTCGAGCCCGATCGAAGCCAGGATCGCGGCGGAAACCGAGCCGACGAGCGAGGCCATCAGATAGGGCAGCAGATTGGGCATCAGTTCCTTGATGATGATGCCCGGGCCGCTCGTGCCGGAAAGCCGCGCGATCTGCACATAGGCGCGCTCTCGAAGCGTCAGCACTTGCGATCGGATGGTGCGCGCTGGATACAACCACGCCAGAGAAGCGATGACGAGCGCCATGACGTTGACCGTCATGCCCTGGCGCAGCGCAAGCGCCACAACAATCAAGATCATCAGATTGGGCACGGTCAAGCCGACATCGACGATGCTGCGCAGCACACTGTCGACCCAGCCGCCGTAGTACGCCGCGACAAACGCCACGATCGCGCCGAAGCCGACACCGAGTATGCCAGCGATTAAGCCAATGCGAAGCGTCAGCAAGGTGCCGGTAGTGATCACAGCAAACAAATTGCGCCCCTGACGGTCGCTTCCGAAGGGGAGCGCCCAGGAGGGCGGCTGCAGCACCCGCGCCGAGAGCGGACGCGCATTTTGCGGGTCTACGATGTAACCGCCGACAACGGAGAAGGCGACCATGCCCAGCAACAAAGCAAGGCCGAGGGCCAGTGTTCGGTTGCGGTCAAGATATTTCAGAACCTCAAGAGCCATTCGCCGTCCGTTCAATCAACAAGGGAAGACGCCGCTCAAGCGCCGCGGTGGACGATGCGCGGATCGAGCAGCGGATAGGTCAAATCCAGAATCAAGCGTCGCCAGCCCGATCGCGACGATGACGATGAAGACGATGCCCTGCACGAGAAAGAAATCGGAGCCGCGGATGCCCTGGAACAGCAAAGTTCCAATGCCGGGATAGCCGAACACGATCTCGACCAGCACCGCGCCTGACACAAGCTGGCCCAGCGAAAGCGCCAGCGCAGTGACCTGCGGGAGAATGGCGTTGCGAATTCCGTAGTCGACAAACAAAGTGCGATCCGCGAGGCCCTTCGCCTCAGCGAAGGTGACATAATCCTCACCTTCGGTCGTCACCATCATGGCGCGCATGCCAAGCGCCCAACCGCCGAGCGAGCCTAAGATGATGGCGAGCGAAGGCAAAACGGCGTGGTAGGCGACGTCGAGCGCGAAAGCGAAAGTCCATTGCGGGATCGCGCCGGCTGTAAAACCACCGTACATCGGCGCGAGCTTCAGCACGAAGCCGATCGTGTAGACAAGAATCAGACCCAGCAAAAAAAACGGAATCGCGCTCAGCGATAGCAGCGGCGGCATCACGACGAGAAGCCAACGCGGCGCCCGCGGCCAGGCCTGAAATGCGCCGAGAATGTTGCCGACGACGAAGGAAATGAGCGTCGTCCCGGTGATGAGCGAGAGAGTCCAAGGCAGGCCCTCCGCGATCATCTCGCCGACCCGCCGCGGATAGTTCGCGATCGAATAGCCGAAATCGAAGCGAACCATCGCGACGAGGTAGTTGACGTATTGCTCCCATAGCGGCTTGTCGATGCCGAACTTGGTCTCGTATTCCTTGACCATGTCCTGCATGCCGGCGTGCAGATTGCCGCCGAGCGCGGCCATCTGCATCACCTTTTGCGCCACAGGGTTTTCTCCCCCGATTCGGGGAAGAAAGAAGTTGAGCGTCGCTGCGAGCCAGACGATCAGAAAAAAAATCCCGACCCGCTTCACGAAATATTTGAGCGTCACTCGTCCACCCACCTGCGACGCCTGCTCTGCCGCCGTCAGGTTGCGGCGGCCAAGTTGTGGAGAACCAACCCGAATGTGGAATGGAAGAAGGCCGGGATTCACGTACGGGTTGTCTTTGGTGGGGTAGTTCTTCCAGTAGGTCAGGTTCATCGGCAACCTGTGATAGAACTGCATGAGCTGGACATCAGGCAATTCAGGCAGCCAGATCGCCATGGCCTTGAGCCATAGCTCCTTCATCTTCTCCTTGTCGTCCGGCGGCGTTGTCCCGACCTCGTCGACGATCTTGTCGAACTCCGCATTTTTCCAGCGCGCGAGATTGACGAGATGGCCGCCGGGAATGGCCTCGGACGCGGATTGATACAGCCGCAGCGTCGCGTAAGGATCGCTGACGCTGCCGCCGTGGCCGAATATCGCCGCATTGTAGTCGCCGGCGAAATAGCGATCGAACATGTCCGGCGGTTGGCCATAGGTGGCGTTCATCCCCTGGCGCTTCAGCAATTCGACGAGCACCGGTCCGACGGACGGAAAATCGAAGAAGCTGATGATCTCCATCGTGAACGGCTTGCCGGCCGCGTCGAGGTACATCCCCGAGCTATCCTTCTTCCACCCGAGCTCGGTCAGCAGAGCCGCGCCCTTCGCGGGATTGAACTCGTTAGTCGGATATTTTTCCAGCAACGGCTTGGCGTAGTCGAAATACGGCTGCAATCCCTTGTAAGTCGCGCCATCAGGCATAGGCAGCGGCGACAGGCTCGACGATCCGCCCCAGCCAACGTCAATAAGCGTCTGGCGATCTATCAGATAGCTTATCGCCCAACGAAACTTCGGGTTGTTGAACGGCGGTCGCTCGCAGTTCAGATAAAGCGACGTCGGCCACCAATCGCAATTGCCATAGGGCAGCTCACGTCCGGTAAAAGTGGTGATCTTCGGATTGCCGTTGAACACCGTCGGGAAGGTTGCCACCTGCAGGCCGGTCGAGAAATCGACGGCATTCGAGATCAGGCCTTGCGCCAATTGCTGTTCGCCAGCGTCCGGCAGCAACACGATGCGCTCGACCGTCCGGCAACTTGCCGACGCCTGCCGCAACGCCCCACCAGGAATCCCTGCGATCCATGACCTTTCTGCGTCGGCGAGACGTTCACGACCTTCCAAGGTCCGGTGGTGACTGGATAGCCCTTGTCGAGATCGAAGGCGGTGAACTTCTGCCAGTCCTGGCCTTCGAATATGTGCTTGGGGACGATATGCAGACCGATATCATATTTGTAGGAAAGCATGTGGTTGAAGAAGCGCGGCGACGGTACCTTGAATTTCAGCACGGTCGTGTTGGCGTCGACCATGGTTGCGGACTCCAGTACCTCCTGAACGTCCTTGCCCCACTTCACCTTGCCGCCAAGCTGGTTCAGCGTGTTGAGCGAATAGGCGACATCCTCGGCGGAGAACGGCTTGCCGTCGCTCCAGGTGATCCCGGAGCGCGTCTTGACGGTCAGCTCCTTGTAGTCGGAACTGTATTTGTAGCTCTCCGCAAGCCACATGATCGTCTTGTCGGCGAAGGCGCTGTAAAACGCGAGCGGTTCATAGATGATGTTGCCGCCGAGTTGCGGATTGGAGCCGATGACATACGGGCTCCATAGCTCATGCTCTGTGTGTTTGCCGTCCGTGCCGCCGCGCACGGTAACAAGCGTGCGGTTGCGCGCCACATCTTTGATCTGTCCTGCAGCGACCGCCTTGGCGACGTTCAGCAGTCCCACCGGAAGCGCCATCGCCCCAGCCATCGCCAGCGAAGAGAGCATGAAATCTCGACGCGTGGCCACAAGGCCCCTAATTTGGCTTTCCATCCCTCGTCCCTTTTATTTTGCGACGCACAAGTCCGGTCCGTCATGGACCAAATCCGTTGCGCCGCATGCCTTTGGCATCGGGTTGGCGGGAGGCTACGCCTCGTCACCAACAATCCAGGGTCGAACGAAAGCTACTGTGTTTTAGAAAGTCGGTCAAACCCAGCGCGCGCTTTATTTGAAGCGTAGGGCGTCCGAGGTCCGACTCATCGCGTTCCGGCCGGCATGCTCCTCAAGCGGCTTGCGACCGAAGGATCGGCGCGTCGGCAGAGCTGAGGCGGCAGTCCGCGCAAGATCAGTTCGGCGTCCGCGACGACCATGCGCCCGATCTGTTGCAGCGCCTCAACCATGCCGCCGGTGCGATGCGCCGACAGCAGCAACCCCTCAACGTTGCGCACCGGATCGTCTGGGTCGACGGGCTCTTTCGGGAAGACGTCGGTCGCGGCGATGATGCGGCCGCTTTCAATCTGTCTGATGAACTCGGGGAAATCGACGACAGCCGCCCGGCTCATCAGCAAAAACGCGGTCCCCGGCTGCATGAGCTCGAATTCGCGCTTGCCAATGAAACCCTGATTGTCAGTCGTGACGCTGGCGAACATGAATATAAGGCGCGAGACGTCTGCAAAAGCTCGTCAAGGCCGACCGGCGAACAATCGTGCGAGCGAATGAGATCATCGGGCAACCACGGGATCGTAGACCGAGACCGGATTGCGGAACGGGGCAATCAAGGCGCGGAACTTACGACCGAGATCGCCGAAGCCGATGATGCCGACGGGAGCGCGCGTGAACATAAAGCTACGCGCGTTGCCGTCCAGTCCGAATTTTTCTTTGCCGTTTCGGAACGCTCTGTCCGCGACCGTTATTCCGCGCGCAAGATCGATCGCCATGCCAAGCGCCAACTCCGCCACCGCATCGGCGAACGACGAAGTTGGACTAAGCACCCAAATGCCGCGAGCGTGGCATTCCGCATAATCGACGTTGGGTAGGAAGTTCGTCTCGACGTTGAAGATGGCTTTGAGGCGACCGGCCCGCGCGATCCGCTCACGCGGCATGGCGGTCTGTCCGAGGAGCAAGGTCGCTTCCGGAAGATAACGTTCGACGACGTCGTCAGGCATGGCGACGTCCTCAGAGACCACCAATTGGCCCAGCTGCTCCAGGCGTGATCGAGTCTCGCGATCACAGATCGAATCTAATGTGCGCGGCAGCGGGTCAACCAAGATCAACGGTTTTTCCATGCTTTCCTCCCAGTATCAACGACCGCGCGCTCAGTCAGAAACCGAGCTGCAGCGTATTGTTTGTCAGCGAAGCGCGCTGGTAAGCGGCCAATTGGCGCGTAGTGGGCGCGACCTATTTTACCGCTCCCAGTCAGACACGGCCGCTCGCGCTTTGCATCCATCCCAATGACTCGCCGGGTCGTGCCGCCAACCACAAGAAGCACGAACCCCTTCCCGGCGTCGTCGACATTATACGTCCCCTAGTGGCCGACAACTACGCCCTCCTGGTCCGGGTTGATGATAATCTTTGCGAAGCGCCCAGCCTCGTCAAACACATACGTGCCGAGGGATGCTCGCCGGATGGTGTTGACGTGTCCCTGCTGTCGCTAAGGCCTCGGATTACGGCGCTTTTCGCTTCAACTGATGGAGGACGATCCGGTTGCCCTCGGAATCGAGGCACATTGCCATACGGCACACCGGGCTTTCGATATTGGTGGCCGGAAGGGTAACGTTCTTCGCCTTGAGCTCTTTGAGGAGGCGGTCGAGGTCAGTCACTTCGAAAGCGATCGTCCCGCCTGCGCCCGCGCTCGGCTCGGAGCCCGAATGCGTCGTCAGAGCGAGGCAACCGCCGTTTGGGAGGTCGAATTCAACCCATCCATGTTCGACCGATCCCGAACTCGCGCCAAGGCCCAAAGTCTCGCGGTAGAAGCGCTCGGCGCGCGCGATGTCCTTGACAGGATACATGGTGAAGGCGACTTTTTCGAACATGCTACGCGCTCCGCACTATCGACAGCGACGAGGTCGCGAGCTTCGCTCCAACGACGACGCAGGGGATGGCCTCGACAGGAATCGCGATCGCGTACCAGAGGGGACCCAACTCCCCGCCGCCGATCGCGAAATAGGCGACGATGCCCGCCAACCCCGCGGCGCATCCGATCCCAGCGAGGATAGCCGCGTGCCGCATCGGCCGATTTGGAGCCAGACGAGCGGTTACGTAGCCGCCCGCCACGGTGAAGACGGTGCGATAAGCCAGCGCCCAGGCGAACAAAGCCCCCGACATCGCTCGCGGCGAGGCCGGAAAAATATCAAGGGCGTGCATCACGGCGTCCGCTGCAACGGAGGCGACGGCCGTCACCATGAAGCCGGCGACGATAGCGCCGGCGCTCTGAAGCCCTGTTCTCATGGGTGCGCACCCTTGCCTTCTGCGGCCAGCAGTGCGTCCAGTTTGCGCATCTGGCTTTCGTGACCGGCGCGGGCGCGCTGCGTCCAGATATCGTCGTGCATGGCGTCAAAGGTGATGGAGACCCTTACCCCATCGACCGCCGCTGTCAGATCGACGACCGTCGCGACTTCGTAAGGCGCTACGCCCGGCACAAAATCGGCCAGGATTTTGTACGCGAGGCGGTTCAGCGGCGACACCTCGGTGTAGGTGACCTTGCATTCGGTCGCGAGCGGCATGCCGGCCTTTTTCATGAAGGCGACCTGCTCCGACGCCACGGCCGTCATCACATAAATCAGTTCCCCGCCGGCCCGCAGATCGAGCGCGATGACGCTGACCTCGAAGCCTTCCGGCCCCCACCAGGATTCAATTCCAGCCTTGGTCGTCCAAAGCGACCAGGCCTCTTCCAGCGAGGCCGCGTAATGGCGCTCGATCGAGAACTGTCCTCGCGCGCGTGTAGTCGCTGTCGGCATCATTTTTTCTCTCGCGTTTTTTTGCGTGCGGCCGTCCGGTTCCGCTCCAGAGCCGCGCCGAACCGATCAAGCCGCGTCTCCCAATGGCCGCGATAGGCGGCGATCCACGCTTCCAGTTGATCGAAGGCTTCCTTGCGCAGCGAATAGAGCCGGCGTTGACCGTCGGGGCGCATCTGAACGATGCCCGCTTCGGTCAGAATACGTAGGTGCCGCGAAACGCCGGACTGCCGAATGTCCATGCGCTCGACGATATCGCCGACGGCGAACTCACCGGATTTCATCGCCTCGACGATGCGAAAGCGAGCCGGGTCGGCCAAGGCCTGGAAGAGCTGTAATTGCGTTTCCATGAATATACGCTGTCATGTATATTCATGGATGTCAATTTCTTTCGCTCCGTTCGGTGGTGGTTCCGGCAGAGCGCGATTATGCCCGGGCGCGTCTATGTCGAGCGTTTTGGTTGGTCAATGTTTCTTGCTGAGATCATCAGATGCCGCTATCAATCAACCTCACCCGTCGCGTACGGCCGATGGCGCCGTTCTCGTACATTTATCCGAAGCGCGCGCGGCTCTCGGGATGGAAGGCGACGGTGTTCATGGCCTGAGACCGCGCGCAATCGCTCTCCGCGCTGGAGGCGTTGCCGCCAGTGGCGGAGGCCGCAGCCTCGTCCACCGAAATTTCCGCTTTCCTTCGGTGGTGCGAAAAGCACAAATTCATGGTGACGAACGGCACGAGTTGGCTTCATGTTGCGGGGCGCACAGACGCAGCGACCTTCCATTAACGCGAGGCCGGCGCGGGTTCTACAGATACGGGAGAACTGGCTTGACTGGGTGAGAGGCGGTGGGCCCAATATGAGTTGATCAGCTGATCGCCTTTGGTCAGCTCCATCCGACCACTACGATTGACCCGCGGACAGGCGCAACGCGTAAAGCCATCATGAGAAGAACTCTCGTCGCCTTCGTATTCGCCACCGTCGTCGCGATCGCGCCCGCGTCGTCTCGCGCCGGTTCGCTGCCGCCGCCGAAGGTCGACATGGAGCGTATTTACGGCGGCTGGTACATGATTGCGACGCTACCCAACTGGTTCGAGAAGGGCATCGTTGCGCCCTATGACGTATATTCGAAGCGGCCGGATGGCGATCTGCAGGAAGACTTCACCTTCAAGCCCGGCAGCTTCGCAGCGCGGCCGAAGCACTACACCGTTCACGACTGGGTCTTGCCTAACACGAACAACGCGCACTGGCGCGTGCAGGTGTTCTGGCCGCTCGACCTACCGTTTCTCGTGCTGTGGGTCGATCCGGACTATCGCTACGTAATCTTCGGCGAGGAGGATCGCCAGCTCGGTTGGATTTTCTCGCGAACGCAGGACATTCCGCAGGCGGACTATGTGGACCTGCTGCGCCGCTTCGACGCGCTCGGCTACGATAGCGGCAAACTCGTCAAGTTTGTACAGAGGCCCGAGCAGATAGGCGAGCCAGGTTACTGGAGCGATGGCATTAAGCCCTAGCGCCTCGTCTCTGGGCGCGTCGGTGGCATAGCAGGGCTGTTCAACGCTCTCAACTGAGTCCCGGGTGCAACAGCTTTCAATATCCTGACGCGGAAGGCCCATCCGATGTCGAAGCATCTCATCTAGCGAGGCCCATCGCGTTTGGCGCCCTTCGTAAAGGCCTGTGTTATACCAGGAATTATGAACATCTCCGATCCCTATCGCCCGTGGGCGGCGGCTGCCCAATGAACGAACCGGAAAAGCGCGGCCTAATCCTGCTACGCACGCATTTCGTTGACGACCGCATCGCGGAAATGGCGCGTTCTTACGCCTCCGGCGGAGACTACGACGTTATGATCGCGGTAGATGAGACTGCCGGCTCCATCGACACGCGTGATGTCCCGAAACTTGCGCTTTCGCTCGATTCCTGTGCGCGGATGGGGCTGCACGTCGCCTGCGAGAAGCTTCTTTGGCGCTGCGGCGATTATATCTTCTATCATGCGCTGGCGGTCCGACCCGGCTATCGGCGATATTGGTCTATCGAATACGATATCACGCTCAATTTCTCGGATTCGCTCGATTTCTTTCGCTTCTTCGACCGCGAGGCCGCGGAAGACTATATTTCGACCTTCCTTCAACGCGCCGACCCCGAATGGTTCTGGTACAAAGCCGCCGCGCGACGTTTCCCCGTGGTTTACGCGTCGGGCTTTGCGCTGGTGCGGCTCTCCGCACCGGCTATCGCCCGACTCTTGGAGCGGCGACGCTTCGAGGCGGCTCGTATGATCGACGATGGGCTCGCTCCAAATAAATATTGGCTCAACGACGAGTCGTACGTTTCCTCCGCCGCGCCCGAGCTTGCTTTGAGCGTGGCGGATTTCAATAAATACGGCGACTTCTACACTGCCCAGACGCTGATGCGCCGTGGCGTTTGGCATCCCGCCCAACTGTCGACGCCTGACAATCGAATCTATCACGCTGTACGCACGGGCGCGTCCTACCTGCGCTCGGTCGAGTCTGACTATGAATTTGATCTAGACGCCTTCTTCACTTGGGCCGAGATCGACTTGCCGGATTTCGTCGACGCCGCCACGCATCTTCTAGTCGGGCGGCTCGCCAAGGTTCCCGACGATCCAAGCGCTGTCTTATCCCCCGGCGGGGCGCTCGCGGGCATCACGGCGCACCTTGAGCGTTTCCAGGTCGCCATAGCCTTGATGCGCGCGTTGGCGCGTCGGCGGCTGCGGCTGTGTCTAGAAGCTGTGCAATTCGGCCGCATTCCGACGTTGATTGCGCGCACGGAGGCTCACGACAATATAGCGCTCGGCCGCCCGGCCTGGCAAAGCTCAACCTCGCGCCGTTCACGCAAGCGCAGTCTGCGACGCGACGCCGAGGGCGGCAACGACGGCGATAGGCAGGTCGAATACGGATTCCACACGGCGCTGCAAAACGGCCCTTGGTGGGCGGTCGATCTCGGGGCGGAACATCCTGTGCGTCTCGTCCGGTTATTCAACCGCCGGAACGCCGAGCATCGGCTCGCGG
>CAWADL010000015.1:0-15710 GCA_963780825.1 uncultured Pseudomonadota bacterium
CGCACCAGCCATCAGGCGGCATCGGCACCGGCGCCGCTGGGGCCTGCCTTCTCTCGCAGGTGTTGCCGGCACCACGGCTACCGGCGACTTGCCGGCAGCCGCAAGGGGCTGGCCAGGTGGGGGGGCCGCGGTGCTCCAAACCGCGGGAGACCCCATCGCCGGTCCCTCTTGCGAGGGCAGCGCTTTGCCAAAGCGCTCCGGCGCACCACCTGCCAGCCCCGACACCGCCCAATGGCGCATCAGGGGCAAGGCCCACCGCTGGACGATGCTCACCGCGGCAGCCTCCGCCTGCAAGGTACCTGTAATCCTTGCATTTCGAGCGTATGTCTGCATGGAGGAACACAACTCTACCGATACCCCGCACCAACACTCCACACGGCTCCACGCAGTCGCCCCATTCGATGCGGACGGTGCGGCGATTGGTGAACATGGGCTCGCTCGACTGGCTCACGACCCCGCTCCGGCTTCCAATTTCATGACGAGCTCCTGTTTGCTTTGTGGAGCGGCGGCCTCCAGGCCTCCGTGCGCCTCAGCGCCTAAGCGCTCGGCGGCGTGAACGCCGCCGCTCCTCACAAGCGCACCCCGTTTGCGGAATTTCGGTCGGCATAGAGCGCGTCTACGTCGGCGCTTCGGTTGGCGAGCAACAGACGCTGGTTGAGCGAGCCCTTGTCGGTGATCTCGCCGCGGTCGATCGAAGGCGGCTCGGTCAGCAGGACGAGGCGCGCGATGCGGGTCGAGGAACCGGTCGTCGGCCGCCATCGCCGCCAGCCTCTCGCCGAACGCCGCGTGGACGCGCTGGGTCGCGCGCGGCTTGCACGGGCGACAGATCCGGCGCGATCTCCGCAAGCGCAGCGAAATCGGGAAACACCAGCGCGCCGACGTCGTCGCGATCCTGCCCGGCGATCACCACATCCTGCGCGAGCGGCTTGAAATGGTTGAGGAACGAGAGCCGCAGCGGGCCGACGCTGACCCAGGTGCCGGTCGCGAGCTTGAAATCCTCGGAGACGCGGCCGTCGAAGACGAAGCCGGCAGTCCAATCGCCGGGCTCGGCAAGTTTCAGCGCGTCGCCGATCTTATAGAAGCCTTCCTCGTCGAAGGCGGCGGCGTTGAGGTCGGGCCGGCGCCAATAGCCCGGCGTGATGTTGGGTCCTCTGCAGCCGCGCCTCCAACTTGCCGGCGTTCGGCGTCGAGCTTCAGCTCCACGCCGCGATGCGGCACGCCGACATTCTGCGTCCGCGTCAGGCCGCGCACGTTGATGATGGCGCCGGGGCCGGTCTCGGTCGAGCCGAGCGAGGTGGTCCAAGGCAGCGGCGCGCCAGAGCTCGCGCGCGACAGCTCGCGATAGCCCTCGAAGATGGGCTGCGACAGTCCCGCGCCCGCGTAGAAGAACATTTTGACGCGCGAGAAGAAGGTTTTCCGCAGCGCGTCGTCGGACTGCAGATACGGCAGCAGCTCCTCAAACCCCTTCGGCACGTTGAAAAAGATCGTTGGCGCGACCTCGCGAAGATTGTTGACCGTCGTCGCGATGCCCGCGGCGTCGGGCGGCCTTCGTCGAAATAGAAGGTCCCGCCGTTGTAGAGGATCAGGCCGAAGCTGGAGTTGGAGCCGAACGTGTGCGCCCAAGGCAGCCATTCGACCAGCACCGGCGGCTCTTCCTTGAAGAACGGCAGCGCTTCACGCAGCATGACATGCGAGGAGCACAGCATGCGCTGTGTGTTGATGACGGCCTTGGGGTGGCCGGTCGAGCCCGAGGTCAGCAGGAACTTGCCGATCGAGTCCGGGGTCAGCGCCGCGCGGGCGGCGCGCGCCGCGCGGAGATCGGCGTCGCCGATCAGTTCGCTCAACGGCGTCGCGCCGGCTTCGCGCAGCGGTCGCGTCGCCGGCGATGAGCTCGATGCCGCGCGACTTGGCCAGCGCCAGCGCGCGCGCATAGGCGCGTGCCGTCGCCGGCGAAGACGAAGCGCGGCGTCATCAGATCGATGACGCCTTTCAGCTTGCCGAGGTCCTGCGAGACCAGCGAATAGGCGGTCGAGACCGGGCAGGTCGGCGCGCCGACCGCCATGCCGGCGAGCGAGAGCAGCCCGTGCTCGATGCTGTTGCCGGAGAGGATCAGCAACGGCGTCTCGGCGCTCGCGCCATGCGCGAGCAAGCCAGGAGCCGATCCGCATCGTCTTGTCGAGCGCGTCCTTGTAAGTCAGCGTCCGCCAGCCGCCGCTCGCGTCGCGCTCGGCGAGAAAGAGGCGATCCGGCGCGACCTCAGCCCAATGTTCGAGGCGGTCGATCCAGGAATTGGCGTATGGCGGCAGCGGCTCGGCGGCGCGCACGTAGGTCGATGCCGTCGGGGCGCGCATCGACGACCGGCGTCAAGGGACCAAACAGCGGCGCGGACATCGTTTCCTCCCGTTTGTTGGCGGCGACCTCAGACGGGCCGCTCAACCTTCGCTGCCCGCTTATCCAGAAACGCGCGCACTCGCGCCTTCGCTTCGTCCGACCCTTGCGCGACCGCCGCCATCAGCGATTCCATGACATAGCCGATGCGCGGATCGGCTTCGGCAATACGCGGCAGCGCCTGGATGACGGCGAAATTGGTGAGCGGAGCGTTGTTCGCCATGGCGTGGGCGAGCGCAAGGCCTTTCTCGTAGCCGGCGCCGTCGTCGACCAAATATTGTGCGAAGCCGACGATGTTACCCTCTTCGGCGTTGTAGACGCGGCCGGTCAGCATCATGTCGGCCATGCGGGAGACGCCGATCAGCCGCGGTATGCGCACCGAGCCGCCGCCGCCGACGAAGATGCCGCGCTGGCCCTCCGGCAGAGCATAGAAAGTAGAGCGCTCGGCGACACGCACATGCGTCGCTGCGGCCAGTTCCAACCCGCCTCCAACCACGGCGCCGCGCAAGACCGCGACGACGGGCAGCGAGCCGAACTCGATCTTCTCGAAACATTGGTGCCAGGAGCGCGAATGCAGCACGCCCTCGTGCACGTTGCGCTCGGCGATCTCGCTGAGATCGAGGCCGGCGGAGAAATTCGGGCCGGTGGCGTGGAGCAGCACGGCGCGGGCGTCGGTTGGCGGCTTGGAGAAAACGGCTTCGAAGGCGGCGATGGTCTCGTCATTCAGCGCGTTGCGCTTCTCGGGGCGATCGAGGCCAATGATCAGGACCGGGCCGTCGCGCTCGATCCTCAGCAAGTTTTGCTTGTCGCCCTCGGCCATTTCATCCCCGTTTTCCTATTTTGGTTATATGCAATAACTATATCGACGCGTCAAGAATTTTTGTGCCCTTTGTGTCTCCTTTGTGACTTGGTGGTGAAAGGCTTTCACCACCAAGTCACAAAGGAGACACCAAGAACACAAGGGTTTAAGCCAACCCTCTGCGTAAAATCCCTGCCGCGAGCGCCTCGAACAGCGCGTGCACGCCCTCGCCTGTCTTGGCGCTCGTGCGCAGCGTATCGACCTCGCCGAGCGTCTCCGGGGCGCCGCCGCCGAGGTCGATCTTGTTGACGACGCCGCGCAGCTCACGACCCGGCATCCGCTCGGAAAACCCGCGGGCAAGCTCGGCGAGCTTGACGAACGTTCCCGGGCGGGAGGCGTCGGCGACGATCACCGCAGCCGAAGCGCCGCGCAGATAGACCGTCTCGAAAATCGAGAGCCCGAAATCGCCGTCGGTATCCCACAACACAAGCCGCAGCGGACCCGCGGGCGTGACCACGTCATGCGTCAGCACGTCGACGCCGATCGTGGTCTTGTAGTTCGCCTCGAAGGAATCAAACCGCAGCCGGCGCGCGATCGACGTCTTGCCCACCCCGATGTCGCCGAGCAGCATCACCTTGGCCGCGGTCACGGCTCTTCCCCTGGTAACAGCGGCTCGAAGACCACCCTGCGGTTGCGCGAGCCGGTCGCGACGCGCACGCTGACCGGGTTCTGCGAGCCGCGGCCGACGGCGATCGCCTTGGCCGCGGGAACGCCGCGATCCGCCAGCATTTTGGCGACCTTCGCGGCGCGGTCCGTCGACACTTCCGAGTTGGCGGCGGCCGGGCCCAACTCGTCGCCGTAGCCGACCACGCGGACGCCCTCCCCCGAGCGCTGGATCGCCTCCGCGAGCCGGTCGAGCGTGGCCCCCGCCGCGGTGGGATCGGCGAGCGTGTCGCGTTCGGTGAAATAAACCACCGAACGGCGCGCCACTTCCGGCAGCGAGCGGGCCGCTGCTTCGAACCGCGCCCGCAATTCGTCGGCCTCCGATCGCGCGTCGGCAGCGGCTTGTCTGGCGAGCGCCACCTTCGCGGCCATCTCATCGAGCGCGGTGTTGGCGCGGTTGGTCTGCCGCGCATCGGTCTCCGACAGGGTCTCGACGCGATGCTTCAATTCGGCCGACGCCTGCGCCTGGATACGTGCGCGCTCGACCTCTTCGGCAAGCTGGGCTTGGTTTTTCGCGTCGCTGGCTTTTACCGTGTCGAGCGTAGTCGAGACGCGCGACAAGTCGGCTTTGAGCGTCTCGAGCGAGGACGCCGTCGCCTTTTGGCCCGCGTCCAGCTTTGCCTCGGCGTCCGTTCGAGCCGCCGCGAGGGCGCCCTCCAGCGCCGCCAGTTTGGCGCGCGCGTCCTCCGTCTTCGCTGCGTTCTCGCGCGCTTGCGCCAAGGCGTTTTCCAAGGTTCGCGCCGTCTCTGCGGTGGTCGACTGCAGCGCGCCAAGTCGATCCGAAAGCGCCGAGGTTTTGGCGCCCAGCTCGCCGATCCCGGCTTCCGAGCGACCTTGCGCGGATTCGAGATGAGCGCGCAGCGCGCCTAGGTTGTGGCCGAGTTCGGCAATCTCGCTGTCTTCGACGCGCGCGGCGTCTTGGCCGGCGATCAAGGCGTCTTCGATCTTGGCGCTCTGGCTGCGCAAGGCGGCGACTTCCGTCCCGAGCGCGCTCGACGCGCCTTCCGCGGTCTTGGCGATGTCCGTCTTCAAGGCCGCGAATTTTTCGGCGAGATCGGCGTGCAACGACGCGTTCGCCTGTTCCTCGGCGCCGACCCGATCGGCGATCGCTTTCGCGGCGGCGCCTTCGTCGGCCAGCGCGTCGGCGACGTCGGCCAAACGGCCTTGCACCGCCTCCAAAGCCTGCCCAGCGGCCACGACCTCGACGTGCGGGGTTACGGTAAGCGGCGCCGCGGCCGGCGTCAGCGCCTCAACCAGCTTGCGGACGTCGTCGCGCGAGGGCGCGAGACCTTTCACATCGACCGAGTTCGCCTCGAAATCTTCGTTCACGGCGAGCGGATACGCGGCGAGCCGAGGATCGGAAGCCCTTACCGATGCGAAGGCTTCGTTGATATCGGCGCTCTTTCGCCAACGATAAACCGGACCGCGCAACGCCAGACCCAGGCATGCTGCCGCGACGACCCCGACGACAACCCAGCGCAATCGCCGAGTCGCGGCGCGCTTGACCGGGGTTGGCGCGGCGACGTCGGCGAGATCGCGATCCAGGAGCGAATCGCCGCGATCGTTGCGGTCGACCAGCGCGAGGAAGCGCGCGTCGAGCGTGCGCTCCTGCTCGGCCGTGACCGCGCCGACCATTTCGGCGGCGAGAATGATGCGTGAGGAGGCGCGAAGGTAGACGCGGCTCGCGCCGAGATCGAGGTTGCGCAACTCGCCGCGCCGATCGGCGAAGACGGCGGAGGCGAATTCGGTGACGGCGGCGATCAGGCCGCCGATGAGATCGGGATTGTCATCCGGCGCGCCCTGCGGCCGCCATTGCGCCAGCAGCCGACCGCCGCCGCGCTCGATCAGCAGCGCGCGCACGCATTGGGCGCCGCGCGCTTCGGCCAGCGCGACCTCGGCGACCGATCGCCCGCTGGCCAGCGCTTTAGCGCGCAACCGCCACTGATCGCCCGAGGTCAGCGCGTCGATTCGTTGGTTGATCGCGCCGATCAGATCGCGGAACGCATTCGCGACCGCCGCTGTGACCAGCCGGCCGGTGATCGGGTAGAGCGCCTCGACCATCATGTCGCGTGAATTGACGATTTCCGCGCGGATCGCGGCGACGACGACCGGCGCCACCGCCATCGCGAGATCGCGGTGGCGATCGAGCTCCGCACGCTTGAACGCCTCGACCAGGATATGCGCGACCGCATTTTCCAGCTTCGGCGCGTCGCCGATCCAGGTTTCCAGGTGTTCGACGCGGTCGGCGGTGGCCGCGAGACGGTTCCGCTCGTCGGCGAACAGCAGGGCTTTCAGGCGTTCGACTTCGTTCGACTCGCCTGTTGGCCCGGCCATGGCATCAGGCCATAGGCTTGGACGCGAGGCCCTTGATCTTGTCGCCGAGTTCAACGATCGCCGCGCCGATCGCATCGATACCACTTGCGCGGTCGTGATCGGTCTGCGCCTTGGCCTCGACCAGCCGGCGTTCGAGATCTGAGAAACGCGCCTCGACGGTTGCGGTTAGCGCCGCGAGCTTGTCTTCCAGCCCCTTCAGCGAACCCTCGGTGGAGCGCCGATGATCGCCGAACAGAAGCTCGCGGACCTGCAGGATTACCGCGGAAGGATCGCCATTGGCCGCCGCTTCCGCAATTGACGAGGGTGAACCGCCGGAATGGGTTGAGTTGTTGCCGTGTCCGAAATTGGGATCCGTGAACTCATTATTCATCACGACCTCGGAGGTGACGGGGCGAGAGCCCTCGGCCTCTAGATAACATCGGATTTTTGTCATTGCCCAGGAAGCTATTCTTAACCTTACGGCGCCCGCAGGCAAACGTTTCGTCTACTTCTTGTGTTTTCGCTTGGCCGGCTTGACCGGGACCGGGCCGGCTTCCGCTGCGCGCTTAGCGAGCAGCGCCGCGCGCGACTGCTCCAATCGCGACGTGCAGAAGCCGAGGCGCGTTTCCTCCGCATACGCACGGCAGACTTCGTCGCGCTCGGCGGAAAACTCGCTCTCTTCGCGCGCGAGTTTGCCGGTGGCGTCCTGGTCGTGCTTCTCGAGATCGCGCAGGCTGTCTTGGATCGAGCGATCGGCGGTGGCGCGGAGTTTCGAGATTGCCTTGGGATCCGTTTCCGCGGGCTGGGGGCCCCACAAGCCGCTCGGGCTGGCTTGGCAATCCGCGGCGGAGAACACGCAGGCGTTGGACTGCGCCGGCACCAGCACCGCGCCGTCGACGATGTCGAAGGTCAGCGGGCACGCCGCGATTTCAGCGCTGTAGCGCGGCAAGCCCTCGGGCGAGCCCTTGGCGACGGCTTCGATCGGCTGCTCCGAGACAATGTCGATGCGGCAAGCTTTCGAGGGATCCGAGACGACCTCGCCGAGCATTGTGAATTTGGTGATCTTCAGCGCGTTGTCGCCGGTCGCGAACTGCAGGTCGCCGCTGCGTCCGTTCTGGCGCAGTTCGTGGCCCTCGATGCTGGCGGGTTCGGAGGCGAGCGCGGGCGCGGCGACGGTTTTGCGATGAGGCTTATGCTTTACGGCCGTCGGGGCCGCGCTGTCGCTCGCGGCGGGCAAATCGCCGGCCGTCGCTCCGGGCAACGCAAGCTGCGCTAGCGCGCTATGCGTCAGCACGAGAGTTGCCGCGAGCCAAGCCAAGAGCGCTGGTTTCATGCGCTCGATGTACGACGCGGATTTGGCGAGGGGAAGCGGCTCTTGCTGACCTTGGTTGATGAACCGCCCGCGCCGCGAACTCCCTCCCCCTCCCTGTGGGTCCCACGAGGGGGAAGGGACGGCGGGCCTGCAATCCCACCTGAAACTTCGCTGCACCCAGAGTTGGGGCTAGCGGCTTTCTCTAAACGCCTAGCAAATTCCAGTTCTGCGCGGTCTGCAACAGTCCGCTTAGCGCCGTCGGCGTCGGCGGCGCGCTGCCGTCGGACAGCTGGATCGTGTGGGTGATCGCGTAAGGCGTGGTGGGATCGCTCGACACGGAGTCGACCTGCAACTGCAGCGCCTCGATGCCGGTGACGCGCAGCCCGTCCACGTTGAAAACCCCGGGGTTGCTCGTCTGCTGCGAAGCATCGAACGCGGCCTCGATCTTCTGGAACTCGGCGATGAAATCCTGCTCGGCGACAGGGTTCTGGTCGTTGATGATGAAATCGCAGCGTATCCTGCCCATTGCCGCCGGCGACGATCTGCTTGCCGAAATTGAAACTGCCGTCCGAATTGACCAGGCTCGCGCCCTCCTTGAGGATCAGCAGGTCGTCGCCATCGCCGCCGCGCAGATTGTTCGTCCCGCCGCGGTTGGCGATCAGCGCGTCATCGCCCTGTCCGCCGACCAGCAGGTTGGCGCCGAGCGAGTTGGTCTCCAGCACGTCGTCGCCTACGTTGCCATAGAGGCTCGCACTGCCGGCGCCGGCAAACAGCAGGTCGGCGCCTTCTCCGCCCCTGACTGTGACATCGCCGTTGCCTGCGTAGACGATGTCATCCCCGTGGCCCATGTTCATCGTGTAATCGTCGTCCGCGCCGGGGCTTGCGGGATCGAGCGGGTTCGCAAAGAAGAAGTCGGAGCCGACGCGGCCGTTGACCTGGGTTTGCGAGCCATCCAGGAACGTCACGCGATCGGAGGTCAGCGTCGCGTCGGAAAAGGCGGCGATGACGCCATGCGCGGCGTAGGTCGGATGCTCGCCATCATAGAAGGCGACCTCGTTCGGGGCGAAGGCGACCGGGGACGCCGACTGGACCTTCATCAACTCCGTCGACAGAGGGGCGGTGAAGCCAAACCCCGTGGGATCGGCGGCGAACGCCTCGGTCAGCGCGTAAACGTCGACGAGCCGCACGTTTGGATAGGCCGCCGCCAGTTGCTCGAGCGCGGTGTTGTGCGACACATCGATCTGGTGAACCAACGCTTGGCCCTCTGCGCCTTCGGCGGCCGCGTTGGGCGTCAATGCGAAGTCAGGCAAGGTATAAAGGATGATGTTTTGGACGCCAGCTGTCGTGAGCTGGGCGAGGGCGTCGTCAATGCTGGAGATGACGTCATCGATCTCGGCCTGAGTGCCGGCCTGAGTGATCGTCGGAGTTAAAGTGGTGTAAAAATCGTAATCGTTGCTGCCGATATTGAGGAGAACGGTCGTGTCGGCCGGCGCCGGTTGTCCCCCGAGCGAACTTAGATAGGTGGCAAGCTGGTCGGAGAGGTCGATCGGGTATCGGATTGCCGGTCAGCGGATTGATGAAATACGTCGGCGAATCGTCGCTCGCGCGCGCGCCAGCATACGCGTAATCATCCAATTGCATTCCAAGCGTTTGGGCGAGCTGCTCGGCATATGTTGGCCCGTTGGAGGATCGTCCCTCCCAATAAGGCGGCGCCGGCTCGCCGATCAGCTTGTACAGATTGCCGTTGTCGGAGAGGCTGTCGCCGAGCACAACCAAGGTTGGTTGTCCAGCACTGGCCGCCATTATAGCTCTCCTATTTAAACGTTGTTCTATGTAAATACAGATCGGTGACTACTTCCGCCTCGTCTGACTTGGCGACGACGGTTTTGCACTCTTACTTTGAATTATCATCGTTCCGAGCGACTGTCGCGGAGAAAAATGCGACCCAAATTCCTCGGCTGACGTCGAGCCGAGAACGCAGCGCGCGGGAGCCCATACGTCGAGGGGAGCGGACGCTCCGATGCGGGAGTCCGGGCTCGCGCCCCTCGGCCACGCGCATGAATTCGCGAGGGAACGGCCGGCGCCGCGCCTTGCGCCCCCAAAAACCGCCTCCTATATAGCGACCAACTTCGGCGCACCGATGGGAAGCCCTCGCGAACGCCGAATCGTTAGAAACCATCGGGGACCGGAGGGACGCATCATCATGTGGATGCAGCTCTCCATGGCCTGGCCGCTTCGGGGCCTCGCGGTCTCGCGAAACATGGGGATAGGATTACATGGCTAAAGTCATCGGCATTGACCTGGGAACGACCAATTCCTGCGTCGCGGTCATGGAAGGCGCGACACCCAAGGTCATCGAGAATTCCGAGGGCGCGCGCACGACGCCGTCCATTGTCGCCTTCACCGACGACGGCGAGCGCCTCGTCGGCCAGCCCGCCAAGCGCCAGGCGGTCACCAATCCCGAGCGCACCTTCTTCGCCATCAAGCGCCTCATCGGCCGCCCGTTCGACGACCCGATGACCAAGAAGGACATGGGCCTCGTCCCCTACAAGATCGTCAAGTCGTCCAACGGCGACGCCTGGGTCAATTCCGACGGCAAGCCGTATTCGCCTTCGCAGATCTCCGCCTTCACCCTGCAGAAGATGAAGGAGACGGCCGAGGCCTATCTCGGCACGCCCGGTCACGCAGGCCGTCATCACGGTTCCCGCCTACTTCAACGACGCCCAGCGTCAGGCGACCAAGGACGCCGGCAAGATCGCCGGCCTCGAGGTGCTGCGCATCATCAACGAGCCGACCGCGGCGGCGCTCGCCTACGGCCTCGACAAGAAGAAGGCCGGCACGATCGCGGTCTACGACCTCGGCGGCGGCACCTTCGATATTTCGATGCTCGAAATCGGCGACGGCGTGTTCGAGGTGAAGTCGACCAACGGCGACACCTTCCTCGGCGGCGAGGATTTCGACATGCGCCTCGTCGAGTATTTCGCGGCCGAGTTCAAGAAGGAGCAGGGCATCGACCTCACCAAGGACAAGCTCGCGCTCCAGCGCCTGAAAGAGGCGGCGGAGAAGGCCAAGATCGAGCTATCGTCCGCGGCGCAGACCGACATCAACCTGCCCTACATCACCGCCGACGCTACCGGTCCGAAGCATCTGGCGCTGAAGCTGTCCCGCGCCAAGTTCGAGGCGCTGGTCGACGATCTGATCCAGCGCACCGTCGAGCCGTGCAAGAAGGCGTTGAAGGACGCCGGCCTGGACGCCGGCCAGATCGACGAAGTCGTGCTGGTCGGCGGCATGACCCGCATGCCGAAGGTGCAGGAAGTCGTCCAGAAGTTCTTCGGCAAGGAGCCGCATAAGGGCGTCAACCCGGACGAAGTCGTCGCCATCGGCGCGGCGGTGCAGGCGGGCGTGCTGCAGGGCGACGTCAAGGACGTGCTGCTGCTCGACGTGACGCCGCTGTCGCTCGGCATCGAGACGCTGGGCGGCGTGTTCACCCGGCTGATCGACCGCAACACGACGATCCCGACCAAGAAGAGCCAGGTGTTCTCGACCGCCGAGGACAACCAGACCGCGGTGACGATCCGAGTGTTCCAGGGCGAACGCGAGATGGCGGCCGACAACAAGATCCTCGGCCAGTTCGATCTCGTCGGCATTCCCTCGGCGCCGCGCGGCGTGCCGCAGATCGAGGTGACCTTCGACATCGACGCCAACGGCATCGTCAACGTCACGGCGAAGGACAAGGCGACCAACAAGGAGCAGCAGATCCGCATCCAGGCCTCCGGCGGCCTCAGCGAGGCCGACATCAACAAGATGGTGAAGGACGCCGAGCAGCACGCCGCCGAGGACAAGAAGCGGCGCGAGGCGGTCGACGCCAAGAACCACGGCGAATCGCTGGTCCATGACGCGGAGAAGTCGCTGAAGGAGTATGGCGACAAGGTCTCAGCTGCGGACAAGAGCGCGATCGAAGCGGCGATAGCGGCGCTGAAGACTTCGTTGGAAGGCGACGACGTCGAGGCGATCAAGGCGCGCACCAACGATCTGATGCAGGCGCAGATGAAGCTGGGCGAAGCCATGTACAAGGCGAGCCAGGCGGCGGGGCCGGAAGGCGCGGCGGGCGCGCCGGGGCATGAGGGTCCGAAGGACGACGTGATCGACGCGGACTTCCGCGAGGTCGACGACGACAAGAAGAAGTCGGCGTGATTTGCCTCGTAGCTGAAGTGAGATGGAAAAGGCCCCCGAAGAGTCGCGGGGGCCTTTTTTTGTTGTTTCGCTTCAGCTTGCGTAACCAGTACTGCGCGCTGCGCCATGCTCGGCGCCGCGCCGCTTACGATCGGCGAGTTTTACGAAGTGGTCGACTTCGATTGGGCGGCGCAATGCGTGAATGCTGACAGCCGACGCGATGAGTCCGTCTTTTCGGGGTTTGATAGGGGCCGGCGCCAATGAAACGCGTCGGCTTCGGCTTACTCGCGATCTACCAGATACGCCCCCGCCAACCAGACATCTGACGTAGGCCGTCGAACTGCGCGTCGACTGAAATCAGCGGAACGTCTAGCTCGATCGCCGTCGCGGCTATCAGTCGATCGAAGGGGTCGCGATGAGGCCAGATCGAGCAGCGCAGCTCGTAGCGCGATGGCGTCGTCAGTCGCCCTCCACCGGCCGATCCTCGACAGGACGAGTTCGCGCAGCGCGGGCAAGTGCGGGGCCATCGCCGGCCATTTGCCGAATGAATTTTCTGGCCAATTTCGTAGAAGCGATATCGCGCAGACCCAAATCGCATCGAGCCCGCAATCTCTCGCCGCGCGAGGGCGCTGAGGCGTTTGCTGTCCAAAACACTCCATGCCAGGACGTGAGTGTCGAGCAGGACGCCGCTCAATCGCGACCTTCCCACAGGGCCAATTCATCCTCCGCCATGGGCTCAGAAAGTCGGGAATAGGTCCCTTCACCTTGTCCTTGAGAAGGTCGAATTTGAAGCCGCGCTTGGGAACAGGGACGAGCTTGACGACCGGGGTCTTGCCTTTGGCTATGACGACCTCCTCGCCCGACAGCGCGGCTTCGATGAGCTTGGACAGGTTTGTCTTCGCTGCGTGTATCGTCACCTGCATGGGCGCGTCTCCGACTTAGTCAAGTTAGCTAATATCATTTCGCGCTGCGGCTCGCAGATCGACAATCACGCGCTTACGCGCCCCCTTGCCGCCCCCCTCCCCCTCATCTACATCCGCCCCGAGGACAAAACCCATGCGCGCCGAAGCCGAATCGCTCGTCTCTGACATCAAGCAGTCCATGGGACTGCTGAGGAGGCATCTTTGACGTCGAGACTTCGACGCGCCGCCTCGCCGAACTGAACGCCAAATCCGAACATCCCGATTTCTGGAACGACGCCGAAGCCGCGCAGAAGCTGATGCGCGAGCGCACTCTGCTGGAAGATCGGCTCGGCGCGCTCTGGCCAAATTCGAGCGCGAGCTTGGACGATGCCACGACGCTGGTCGAGCTCGGCGAAGCCGAGGGCGACGAGGCGACGGAGCAAGAGGGGCTCGCCGGCTTGCGCGCGCTCAAGGCCGAGGGCGAGCGGCGGCAGCTTGAGGCGCTGCTGTCGGGCGAGGCGGACGCCAACGACAGCTATGTCGAAGTCCACTCCGGCGCCGGCGGCACCGAAAGCTGCGACTGGGCGCGGATGCTGCTGCGCATGTACGTGCGCTGGGGCGAGCGGCGCGGCTTCGAGGTCGACATCATCGAGGAGACGGCCGGCGACGAGGCCGGCATCAAGTCGGCCACCATCGTGGTCAAGGGCCACAACGCGCACGGCTGGTTGAAGACCGAGTCCGGCGTGCACCGGCTCGTCCGCATCTCGCCGTTCGATTCCAACGCGCGGCGGCACACCAGTTTCGCCTCGATCTGGGTCTATCCCGTCGTCGACGACCGCATCCAGATCGACGTCAACGAGAGCGACTGCAAGATCGACACCTACCGCGCCTCAGGCGCGGGCGGTCAGCACGTCAACAAGACCGAATCGGCGGTGCGCATTACGCATATGCCGACCGGCATCGTCGTCGCCTGCCAGATGGAGCGCTCGCAGCACAAGAACCGCGCGACCGCCTGGAACATGCTGCGCGCCCGGCTCTACGAGAAGGAGCTGGAGAAGCGCGAGGCGGCGGCGACCGCCGACGCCGCCTCGAAGACCGAAATCGGCTGGGGCCACCAGATCCGCTCCTACGTGCTGCAGCCCTATCAGATGGTGAAGGACCTTCGCACGGGCCACGCCTCCGGCACGCCCTCGGAAGTGCTCGACGGCGGCCTCGACGAGTTCATGGAGGCTTCGCTCGCGCAGAAGCTGTCGGGCGGACGGTGCAGGTCGAGGACGTGGAGTAACGGAGTCAGGCACGCCGGCGTTTAACGGTCTCTGACGTCCAGATCAGAGAGGATTTTCGGGAAGAGGTCTTCGCCATCTACGCCCTTACCGACGCGCAAGGACGCTACGCCAGCGACGATGTCCTTACGAATGGTTTCGCTGGGCGCGCTGAACTCGGCTTCCGCCGGAATGTGCGCGCCTGGCTCCTCGAACGCATGTTGGATCGCGCAGGCTAGATGTGAAGCTTGCGTCATTTCTTCCCCATTCCTTCTCGACGAAATCATAGCATTTTCCCACGCACGGTGGTATCGCCCACGCGAGTTCCAGCGTCGCGTCGCCGCCTGCAGGCCGGCCAAGAACTCAAGCTCCATAATCGCGACTCACTTCTCGTGCGAAACGCGGACCGAGGAGCCTGGGAGGACGAGATGATTGAGCCGAGCTCGCTCGACTGGGACGCCGAACTGCTGCTGCGCTTCGACGCGGAGCGCATGCAGGTCGTGCTCGACCTCATGGGCCGCATTGCCTACACGCCGCGCCGCGTCGTCGATCTCGGCTGCGGACCCGGCACGAGCACGCGCATGCTGGTCCAGCGTTTCCCCGAAGCCGAGAGTCGTCGGCGTCGACATTTCCGAGCCGATGATCGAGACCGCCAGACAGCGCGCGCCGGGCGCCTCTTTCCTCTGCGCCGATCTTCACGACTGGCGCCCCGAAGGCGCCCGTCGATCTCGTCTTCGCCGACAGCTCGCTGCAATGGATCAACGAGCACGAGCGGCTGTTTCCGCGCCTGATGGATTGGATTGCGCCGGGCGGAACGCTCGCGGTCCAAATGCCTGACAATCGTCAGGAGCCGAGCCACGCGCTGATGCGGCTGATCGCCGCCGACGGTCCCTGGGCGGATCGGCTGGTGCCGGTCGCAAAGACCCGCGCGGTGATCGCGACCCACTCCGATTATTATCGCTGGCTGCAAGCCGCTCTCCGCCTCGCTCGACATCTGGCTGACGACCTACGTCCATCCGCTCGACGGCATCGAGGCGATCGTCGACTGGTTCCGCGGTTCGGCGTTGCGCCCGTTCCTGGCGCCGCTCGTCGCCCGCGAAGCGATTGGCGTTTCTCGAGCGCTATCGCCGCGATCTCGCCGAGGCCTACGAGAGTCGAGCCCGACGGCAAGGTGCTGTTCGTCTACCCTCGCCTGTTCGTGCTCGCCCGCAAGGCCGGCTGAGATGGCGCGCAGCGCGCCGACCTGTTGCTGGTGGAGCGCGGCCTGTTTTCAAGCCGCGCGCGCGCGCAGGCGGCGATTGCGGCAGGTCTCGTGCGCGCCGACGGCGAAGTCGTGCGCAAGGCCTCGCAGACCATCGAGGCGGAGGCGCGGATCGAGGCGAGCCCGGCCCACCCCTGGGCCTCGCGCGGCGGCGTCAAACTCGCCGCCGCGCTCGACGCCTTCGGGCTGGACCCTGAGGGCCTCGATTGCCTGGATGTCGGCGCTTCGACAGGCGGATTTCACCGACGTTCTGCTGGCGCGCGGCGCGAAATCAGTGGTCGCGGTGGATGTCGGTCACGGCCAGTTTGATGCGCGCCTCGCCGCCGATCCTCGCGTCCGCGCGCTGGAGGGCCGCGACGCCCGGCAGCTTGAGCCCGCGGACCTGTTCCAACCGCCGCAAGCGATCGTCTGCGACGTCAGCTTCATTTCGCAGCGCCTCGTTCTGCCGCACGTGCTCGCGCTCGCGGCGCCAGGCGCTTGGCTCGTCAGCCTCGTCAAGCCGCAGTTCGAGGTGGGGCCGGCAAGACTGAGCAAAGGGCTAGTCAAGGACGAAGCGGCGTTGACGGAGGCATGCGAG
>CAWADL010000016.1:0-14328 GCA_963780825.1 uncultured Pseudomonadota bacterium
GCGTGAAGTCGAAAATCGCTTGCGTGTTTGCCGCGAGCCTATGGATGACGGCCGCCGCCCAGGCCAACGATCAGAACGTAAAGATAGGCGTCTTGACCGATCTGTCGAGCCTCTATGCCGATCTCGGCGGGCCCGGCTCGATTCTCGCGGCGCAAATGGCGGTCGAAGACAGCGGCCTGACGAAAAAGGGCTGGACGATCGACGTCATATCCGGCGACCACCAGAACAAGCCGGACATCGGCGTCGGCATCGCGCGCAAATGGTACGACGAAAACAAGGTCGACGTGATCGTCGACGTGCCGAATTCCGGCGTCGGCCTGGCGATCGCGGGCGTCGCCAAGGAGAAGAACTTCGTCTACATGAATTCGGGCGCCGCGTCCTCGGACCTGACCGGCAAAGCCTGCACGCCCAACACCATCCATTGGACCTACGACACCTACGCGCTCGCCAACGGCACCGGCAAGGCGGTGGTCAAGGCGGGCGGCGACAGCTGGTTCTTCCTCACCGCCGACTACGCCTTCGGCCATGCGCTGCAACGCGACACCTCCGCCGTCGTCGAGGCCAACGGCGGCAAAGTGGTCGGCAGCGTCAACGTGCCGCTCAACACGCCGGATTTCTCGTCGTTTCTGCTGCAGGCGCAGGCCTCCAAAGCCAAGATCATCGGTCTGGCGAACGCCGGCGGCGATACGACCAACTCGATCAAGCAGGCGCATGAATTCGGCGTTGCCGGCGGCGGTCAAAAGCTCGCGGCGCTGCTGCTTTTCATTTCCGACGTCAACGCGCTGGGCCTGGACATCGCGCAAGGCCTGCAGTTCACCGAAACCTTCTACTGGGACATGAACGACGGTACGCGCGCCTTCTCGAAGCGATTCTCGGATCGCATGAAGAACCACGCGGAGCCGACGATGGTGCAGGCGGGCGTCTATGCTTCGCTGATCCATTACTTCAAGGCGCTCGAGGCGCTCGGCGGCAATCCGCACGACGGCGCCGAGGTGGTCGCCAAGATGAAGGAATTGCCGACCGACGATCCCTTGTTCGGCAAGGGCGTGATCCGGGTCGACGGCCGCACGATCCATCCGGCCTATCTGTTCGAAGTCAAGTCGCCGGCGCGAATCGAAATATCCTTGGGACTATTACAAGCTGATTGCGACCATTCCCGCCGACGAAGCGTTCCGACCGCTATCGGAGAGCCAATGCCCGCTGGTCAAGAAATGAAAGCGGCCGCCCTGTAAGGAGTTCGAGATGAAATTGCGCAATTGGCTCGTTCCGATATCGGTCCTCGCCTCGCTCTGGTCGTTCGCCGCCCGGGCGGACGCCGACAAGGTCGTGATCGGCGACATCGACGACATGTCGGGGCTCTACGCCGACGTGATCGGCCCCCACGGGGTCGAGGCCATCAAAATGGCGATCGCCGATTTCGGCGGCTCCGTGCTCGGCAAGCCGATCGAGGTCCTGACCTTCGATCACCAGAACAAGCCCGCCCTCGGCGGCGAGAAGTTCCGCGAATGGGCGGACCGCGACGGGCTGACGATGCTGCTCGGCGGCTCCAACACCGGCGTCAGCCTCGCCATGGCGCCCGTCGCCAAGGAAAAGAAGATGCCCTTCTTCGCCATCGGCGCGGCGGGCGCCTCGCTGACCAACAAGGACTGCACGCCCTACACCGTCCATTACGGCTACGACACCACGGCGCTCGGCAACGGCACCGCGACGACGATCGTCGACCAGGGCGGCAAAACCTGGTTCTTCCTCACCGCCGACTACGCCTTCGGCACCCAGTTGCAGGAACTCGGCCGCGCGCGTCGTCACGCCAACGGCGGCAAGGTCGTCGGCGCGGTGCGGGTGCCGCTCAACACCTCGGATTTCTCCTCCTATCTACTGCAGGCGCAGGCTTCGGGCGCGCAGGTGCTCGGCCTCGCCAATGCCGGCGCCGACACCTCCAATTCGCTGAAGGCGGCCACCGAATTCGGCATCACCAAGACGATGAAGCCGGCTGCGCTGCTCGCCTTCATCACCGATATCCACGCGCTCGGCTTGCAGACGGCGCAAGGGCTCTATCTGACGGCGGCCTGGTATTGGGATCTCGACGACAAGACCCGCGCCTTCGCCAAGCGCTTCTTCGACAAGACCGGAGCCGAGCCGACCTGGAACCAGGCCGCCTATTATTCCGCGACCTTGACCTATCTCAACGCCGTCAAGGCGGTGGGCTCGACCGATCCCGACAAGGTGATGGAGCAACTGCGCAAGACCAAGGTCGACGACATGTTCACGGACGACGGGACGATCCGCCCCGACGGATTGCTGGAGCATTCGATGTATATCATGCAGGTCAAGACGCCGTCGGAATCGAAGTATCCATGGGATTACTATAAGGTGGTGAAGAAGATGTCGGGCGATCAGGCTTACGGCAAGCTGGCGGATTCGACCTGCCCGCTCGTCAAGAAATAGGGTCGGCCTTTATTCCGATAGATCCCGGCGGCCCTTTGCCGATGCGCGAACCGCGCAGTTAGGGCAAGAATAACCATGTTAACGCTTCATTTGCGCTGATTCGAGTTTGGCCAACACGGGGTAAAGAAACAAGCTAAATTTCTATCGTTCGACGCCCCCGCGCGGAACAAGGATTAGCTCATGCGTATTCTCTTGCCTCGCATATTGATTCTCGCGGCGTTGTTCACCGCGACCGGCGCCCGGCGCGGCCGATCTCACCGGGACGAACGCCGGCTCGACAATCGCGGATTTTTCCGGCCTCGGCATCGGCCTCGATGCCGGAGCGGCGATCGGATCGGCCAGCGCCTCGAGCATCTCCGGCGGAATCGGCGGCGCGCACGTCGGCTACAATCTGCAGAACGGACAAATCGTCGGCGGCGTGGAGGCGGACGCCATGCTCGGCTCGATCCAGGGCGGCCTTACCGGCGGAACCTTCTCGCAGGATTCTTTGGCTTCGGCGCGGGTCAAGGGCGGCTACGCGTTCGGTAGTTTTCTCGCCTATGGGACGATTGGCGGCGCCTGGTCGACGACCGACTATATGCGGCTGGGCAACACGAGCAGCCGCACCCTGCCGGGCGTGGCCTATGGCCTGGGCGGCGAATTCGCGGTGACGCGCAACGTCTCCGTGCGCGCGGAACTGATGCGCTACAACTTCGACGGCGCCACCTACGCCGCACCGGGCGGCTCACAATCCGCAACGACATCGACGAACCTGCTTCGCGTCGGCGCGACCGTGCATTTCTGACGGATTCGGCCGGCCGAGCGGTCCCCGGATCGCGAGCGACCGCGCGAGGCGCTGGCTTGCTCAGCCCCCGATTTGGCCGCGGTGGCGCAAGAACGCGTCCGCCAATACGCAGGCGACCATCGCCTCGCCGACCGGCACCGCCCGAATGCCGACACAGGGGTCGTGCCGACCCTTGGTGACGATCTCGGTGTCTTCGCCGGAGCGGGTGACGGTGCGGCGCGGCGCCAGGATCGACGAGGTCGGCTTGACCGCGAAGCGCGCGACGATGGGCTGCCCGGTCGAGATGCCGCCGAGCACGCCGCCGGCATGGTTCGACAAGAAGATCGGCCCGCCCTCGTTGCCCGCGCGCATCTCGTCGGCGTTCTCCTCGCCGGTCAGTTCCGCCGCGCCGAAGCCGTCGCCGATCTCGACGCCCTTGACCGCGTTGATGCTCATCAGCGCGCTCGCCAATTCGCCGTCGAGCTTGCCGTAGATCGGGGCGCCCCAACCGACGGGAACGCCCTCGGCGACGATTTCGACGACGGCGCCGACGGAGGACCCGGCCTTGCGCACCGCGTCGAGATAATGCGCGAAGCGACCGGCAGCCTCGGCGTCCGGGCAGAAGAACGGATTTCGCGCGACCTCGTCCCAATCCCAGCGATGACGTTCGATCGCGAGTTTGCCCATTCGCACCAGCGCGCCGCGAATGCTCACCGTCGGAATGATCTTGCGCGCGATCGCGCCGGCGGCGACCCGCGCGGCGGTCTCGCGCGCCGAGGAGCGTCCGCCGCCACGGTAATCGCGGATGCCGTACTTGGCCTCGTAGACGTAATCGGCATGGCCGGGCCGATACTTTTCCTTGATGTCGCCGTAGTCCTTGGATCGCTGATCGACGTTCTCGATATAGATCGCTATCGGCGCGCCCGTCGTCACCTGCCTGCCGCTGCGCTCGTCGACCATCACGCCCGACAGTATGCGCGCTTCGTCGGGCTCGCGCCGCTGGGTGGTGAAACGCGAGGAGCCGGGCCGGCGGCGATCGAGGTCCGCCTGGATATCGGCAGCGTCCAGCGGAAGCATCGGCGGACAACCGTCGACGACGCAGCCGATCCCTGCGCCATGACTTTCGCCAAAGGTCGTGACCCGAAAAAGATGACCAAAACTATTGTGCGACATGCAGCGGTCTCCGCCGTCTCATACGGAGCGCGGGCATGTGCGTCAAACCTCAGTTCGCGCTGCAGGCGCGTTGCGGCTCGGGACCCTAGACGTTCATCCTCAATTCATGTTGATTGGACAAATCGTCGATCGAGATCGAAGCCACGCACAATTCGTTGAACTCGTAAGGGGGATTCAGCAATGCTCAAAACACTCGCCGCTCTCGGCCTCACGGCCGCACTCGCATTGTCGCCGATGGCCGCGTTCGCCCAGGCCGCCGCTCCGGCCGACACGACCGCTCCGGCCGCCGACGCCAAGCCGGCGGCGGAGAAACCGATGAAGCCCAAGCACCACGTGAAGAAGCATGTGAAGAAGAAGCATATGATGAAAAAGGAGGCGCCTCCGGCCGACGCCGAGCCCCCGAAGTAAATCGAATATTTCGCGGCTGGAGGGCAGCACGTCGTCCAGGCGTGGGTTCGCCCGTCCACGCCCTCTCATCCGACCGCTTCCGCTTCGGCGAGAAGCGGTCTTTTTTGTCCCGCTCGAGCGCCCGCCCCTCTCGTCGAGGAGTTGACCTCGTGCGACTGTCGGCGACATCCGCGTTTCGCGCCCGCCGAACGTCGAGCCTGCCGACTTTGCGGCGCCGCTGCGTCGAGAGGAAGGCCGTTCATCGGCAATTCATGTTCAATGAGTGATTTGATCGCCCCGAGTCGAATCGACCTGATTCCATTGGACTCGCAACGGAGATTTAGCATGATCAAGAAACTCGCCGCTTTCGGCCTCACCGCCGCTCTCGTGTTGTCGCCGGTCGCCGTATTCGCCCAGGCGGCCGCCCCGGTCGACACCACCGCCTCCGGCCGCCGGCGCCCCGGCGCCTGACGCCCGATGCCGATGATGCATCATCACCATCATCATCATCATGTCGATGCACCACATGCATCACATGATGCACAAGATGCACCACATGATGCACAAGATGAAGAAGATGGAAGAGAAGAAGGACGCCGAGCCGCCGAAGTAATCGACTTTCTTCGCGCCGCGGTCGCGGCGACAGCCGTCGGCGGGCGCGACGTCTACTCGATCCCACTATTCGACCGCTTCCGCCTCGGCGAGAAGCGGTCGTTTTTTGTCGCTTGCGATTCCAATCCCTGCTATCGACAGCGGGACGGTTGCGGAGCGAGCTCCGACGGTCGCCGCACCCGATCGCGCACGGCCGACGCTGGGCTCGCTATCGGCAAGCTGGGCGGGTCAGGAGCGCGCAATGGCCCAGGTCGATTTTTGGTACGAGTTCGCCAGCACCTATTCCTATCCCGCCGCGATGCGCATCGAGGCGCTCGCCGCCGCTCGGGGCTTGACGATCGGCTGGCGGCCGTTCCTGCTCGGGCCGCTGTTCGCCGACTTTGGTTGGCGGGATTCGCCGTTCAACATCTATCCCGTCAAGGGCCGCTACATGTGGCGCGACATGAGGCGGATATGCGATTCGCTCGACCTGCCGCTCAGACCTCCGGAACCGTTTCCGCAGAATAGCCTGCTCGCGGCCCGGATCGCGATCGCGCTGGACGGCGAGGCGCGCGCGGCGTTCTCGAAAGCGGTCTATCGCGCCGAGTTCGGCGAGGGCGCGACGATCTCCGACCGCGCCACGATGGCGGCGCTGCTGGCGGCGATCGGCGCCGATCCCGAGGCGACGCTCGCGCTCGCCGAACAGGGCGCCAACAAGGATCGGCTCAAGGCGGAATGCGCAATCGCCAGATCGTTGGGACTTCCCGGCGCGCCCTGCCTCGTAACGCCGGACACGGAGATCTTCTGGGGCAACGATCGGCTCGAGCAAGGGCTGGATTGGGCGCGCGCGTCGCGACCTGGATGAGGGCGCGATCGAACGCCGTTTGGCCTCGACTGTCACCTTGTTGCAACACCTGCCGGCAAAATGCATCGCGAAGCGTCGACGGGGCTGAATTCAGCGCCGGAATAGTCTAGACGACGCAGCGTCCGCGGAGGCTTTCGGCCCGCGCACGTCAGTCGAGCTCGAGCATGAGGAGGCGGGAATGAATTTCATCGAAACGATCCTGCGAACCTCTCCGCCGGCTCGCCCCCTCGCCGGTTTCGGCATGCAAGGCGCATACCGCCGTTGGTCCGCGCCCACTGACCCGCCGCACGGGTTACTCTGAAGGGCGCAATTTCAGCGCCGCCGCGTTCCCGAGAGGCGTCTGCTTATTCCCGACCCGCGCCGCCCGTCGCGTGCACTCTCTCTCGCGTTTACACGGAATCCGGCCTCGGCCGCGAATCCGGCAGGACGACTTCCCATGTTCCGCTTCTTTGAAACCCGCATCGATCCGTTTCGCGCGCACGACGAAAGCATGCCGCCGGCAAACCTGTTCGGCTTTTACGCGCGCTATTGCCGTCAGGTCTGGCCGTTCCTGGTCGCGCTGATGGCGATCGGCCTGGTCGTCTCGTTGATCGAAGTGTCGATCCTGCGCTTCGTCGGCGTCGCTCGTCGATACCTTGCGGTCGACCAGCCCGGACGCATTGCTGCGGACGCACGGCGCGCCAGTTCCTGGCGATGGCGCTGTTGGTTCTCGTCGGTCGTCCGCTCGCGAACTTCACTCATGATCTCGTCGACGCAGCAGGCGATCGCGCCGGGAATGACCAACCTCATTCGCTGGCAGACGCATCGCTATGTCTTGCGCCAGTCGCTGAGCTATTTCGCCAACGACTTCGCCGGCCGGATCGCCTCGAACATCATGCAGGCCGGCGCGTCGCTGCGCGACTCGGTGGTGCAGGTGATCGACGCGCTCTGGTTCGTCGCGGTCTTCGCGATCAGCGCGCTGGTCATCTTCGCGCAGACCGACTGGCGGCTGGCGTTTCCGCTGGCGCTGTGGATCGCGAACTATGTGGCGACGCTCGTCTACTTCATTCCGCGGATTCGGCGGCGATCGCAGGAACTCGCCCATATGCGCGCGACGCTGACCGGCCGCATCGTCGACAGCTACACCAACATCCAGACGGTCAAGCTGTTCGCCCATCTCGAACGCGAGGACCAGCACGCGCGCGAGGCGCTGGTCGATCATACCGCGGCGTTTCACCGGCAGACCCGGCTGATCACGCTGATGAATCTGACTGTCTCGACCAGCAACAGCCTGCTGCTGGTCTCGGCGTCGGGAGCATCGCCGTCTGGCTCTGGTCGCGAGGCGGCGTCACGCTCGGCGACGTCGCGCTCGCGGCGGGCCTCGCGCATCGCGTCGTCGCGATGTCGGGCTTGGGTGATGTGGACGTCGATCGGCATCTTCGACAATGTCGGCACAAGTGCAGGAAGGCATGCGGACGATCGCGCGGCCGCGCGCTCTGGTCGACACGCGCGGACGCGCGCACGCTGGTCGCGTCGCGCGGCGCGATCCGGTTCGAGAACGTGCGCTTCCACTACGGCAAGGGCGGCGGCGTGATCGACAATCTGTCGCTCTCGATCGCGCCGGGCGAAAAGGTCGGGCTGGTCGGCCGCTCCGGCGCCGGCAAGTCGACGCTCGTCAACCTGCTGCTGCGCTTCTACGACGTCGAGGGCGGACGCATCCTGATCGACGGGCAGGACATCGCCGGGGCGACGCAGGACAGCCTGCGCCGGCAGATCGGCATGGTCACGCAGGACACTTCGCTGCTGCACCGCTCGATCGCGCGAGAACATCCGCTACGGCCGGCCCGATGCGCCGGACGCCGCGATGATCGCGGCGGCGCGCCAGGCCCACGCGCATGATTTCGTGATCGGGCCTGACCGATCCCGACGGGCGTAGCGGCTACGATACGCTGGTCGGCGAGCGCGGCGTCAAGCTGTCCGGCGGCCAGCGCCAGCGCATCGCGATCGCGCGCGTGCTGCTGAAGAACGCGCCGATCCTGGTGCTCGACGAGGCGACCTCGGCGCTCGACTAGCGAGGTCGAGGCGGCGATCCAGGAGAGCCTGCTCGACGCTGATGCAGGGCAAGACCGTGATCGCGATCGCGCACCGGCTTTCGACGATCGCGGCGATGGACCGGCTGATCGTGCTCGAGCAAGGCCGGATCGTCGAGACCGGCACGCACCGGCGAGCTGCTGGCCCGCGACGGCATCTACGCCGCGCTGTGGCGGCGCCAGTCCGGCGGCTTTCTCGACGCGCATGCGGCGTAAGAAGGGGCGCGGCGGCCTAAGGGTCGCCGCGCTGGCGTTAGGCTGATGACGAATACTAGGGCTTGTAGGTTCGAGGCTTCCGAGCCCATACGATTTCCGCGCCGGAATTCAATCTTTTCAAGCGGTTACGGCGCCATTTCTGGGCCGGCTCTCGCGCCGCGATCCCGCCGGCCGAAAAGCCTCGGTTCGATAGATCGATGTCAATCTCGGCGAGCTCCGTCGGGACGGCGCTGGAACGACGCGGGGGCGAGGACGAAAATTTCCGCATTTCGTGCGGTTTTCAATGCGTTGCAGGCAGGAAAATTTCCGCGCCCTCGCGTGAGACGCCAGCGACGCGACGGTCGGCGAACCGGCTTCGGCGACGGCGACCGGCTGCGTCCGCGCGAACTTGCATTGCGGTTAGGTGAAGCCCTTGGGGACGCGAACACCGCTATTGACCGTCATTGCGAGGGGCCCTTGCGACGAAGCCATCCAGGGGCCCCGACGCGGTGGCGCAAGTCGGGCGCCTCGTCGTCGACGACGAAAAGGGTAAGAATCTCCCCGAGCGACGTGGCCTCCTGGATTCCCGCGTTCGCGGGAATGACAAGGATTGGCACGCGAGCCCTGTTTCATCCTCGGCGGTGCTTCCGTCCGGGGCCGAGGTTTCGGTACGCTGGGCCATTTCAGGTTCCTTGAGCAGAACAGGCAATCGACGACCATACCGCAACTTTATATTTTCAGAAAGAAAATTACGCAAATTTCGATAATACCAATGACGCCGATATCCGGCAGGGGCCGGTCGGCTCCCCGTCAATGGCGTGGACGCCTGCCGCAGCGGAAATAGAGGCCTCCGCCTCTCGAAGCGTAGCGGTGCCGCCGAGGGGGTGCGGAGGATGGAACGAAACGACAGGCCGGGACTTGACGGGAGGGATCGCGCCCACGCGCTCCAGCCTCTCAGCCGGAAGACAGCGCTAATGGATCGGCCACCTCTGCACCCTAATGGAGAGCCCGTCAGGGCTTCCGATCGTCGTCAACGCCCATTTAGTGCGGTTCGTCAAGCCCACCTGGACGCAAATGTGTGCAGCGTCCACTGAGTGGGTGCACGATGGTGGTGGTCGGGACAATCGTCCACATCACCGCGCAACTTCGGAGTGCGAGAACCTAGGCGGACCCTCGGCGTCGAAAACAACTCGTCTGCACAGATGACGGGCATGAAGCTCCTCGACTTCGCAGCGTCTCAGTTTGAAGTTTAACCCGGCTCCGTTTGAGTATCGTAACCTTATAAGGCGATGGACCGAGAGGACATGGAGCGGAGCGAGGTATCCGCGGCCGAAGCCAGGCAAAGCTTGATCGCGCCATCTCATGTCGGCTTTTCTTGATGGGTCTCGCAGTTCGCGACACGTTGCGTTGCAGCAAAATCGTTCAGACCGCCGTCGGAGGGCTTGGCGTGTCGCGATAGATGATCTTTCCAAGCGGAATAACGGCGCGCCGCCGCTGGTATTCGGCGTTGAAAGGACGTATTTCCGGAAAGGCGGACAGCGCGGTTTCTATATCGTCTTCACTGACGCCGAAGAACTCGTTTTTCTGCCATCCGCCCCTGTCGATGCGGAATTCCTCAATACGTGACAGCAAATGCCGGCCTCTGAAAACGATCAGATTCAGCTGCACGTCCTTCCGAAAGGCGGGTTCGTCAAAAATTGCAAATAGATCGTAGTCCCATGGCTTTCTTGGCCTGACATTGTCCTTCGCCTTCACCTCGGGTTCCCAAATCGCTCGCGGCGCAACATCGAGAATCGCTTCGTATCCTTGATATATCGCCCAAAGACCGATGCGGTCGTTGAGGATCGAGCCGCCGCTGATCTCTTCGATGATTTCCTCGGCGATGAAGGGGTCGGAGTGATTTGGATTTTCGACAACGGCCTCGAAAGCAAGGCGCCGGCCTGGACTGGTGGCCAGGTCCAAGACCTTTTCCATGCGGGCCCTGATCTCGAGTAACTTTACTGTCTTCATATCGATGCCGTAGTGCTTGGCTTCGCCGTCCGCCACGCGCTCCTTCAGCGCGAAATAATGCCAGCGATTCCTCTCGGGACCAGCGAACCTGCCCCGGCTAGCCCATTTGCGATCGTCGTCGAGAAAGCTCCGCCATAAAGGCGCCGCGGGCGGCAGCAATTCGCGGTTATGCCAACGGCAAAATACTCCCGAAATGGTCTTCGAGTGGCTGAGTTCAGCGTTCGTATCCACAACCTCAAAGCCGGGGATGTAGGGCCCGTCAGGATCGGTTCCCCAGAAGTCGTCGTTCCAGGAATCCTCCTCTGAGGCCTTGTTCCGACCAAACAGCCAGCGAAGCAAGCCGAACATGAGTGAATCTCCCCGGAGTGGGCATTCACTTAGCAACGGGCATCGCGACAATCGATATCAGCACTATAGCACGAACCCTGGCTTGTCCCGGTCATCCACGTCGTCCAACAGCCGGAAACTCTCGGAGCGCTCGGGAACGGCGCCACCTGAATGGCCGGGTCCTTGGACGGAGCCCGGTCATGATGGATAGGTTGGTTTGAAAGCGTCCGGCCTCCCATCGTGCAATACGAGTTGAGATAAGAAATCGTTGCCCTAGTCGGCGGCAAACCCATCGATCACGTCGGCCTTCAACCGCTCCGACAACATCGCGAGCGCCTGGTCGAGCTGGCGCAGCGCATCCGCGGCCGGCCCCGCGCCGGCAGGGGCGGGAAACTCGGCGCGAGGCGGCGTTCCCACAGCATCGCGGCGATCCGCGCCTCTACGTTCGCCGCCAAGGCTCGCAGCGCGGCGAGGTCCCCCGAGGCGGCGGCGCGCGCCAACCCCGCCAGAATTCGCTTGCGCGGCACAGGCGAGCAGTGCAGTCAGTGGTCTTTCGGCCCGGGCGCGGCCCATTACGACGCGGCACGCGTTCAGCAGGACCAGCGACAACGAACCTGATGTCGCCTCGGGATGGGCCAGACAAAGCTGGCCGCCAGCACTCCGATCGCCGTTTCCTCGAAGCGAAGCGCCAGCAACGGCCCGAGCGGCGCAGACCGCCGTTACTTCGCGGTTGCGCGGGCGGCCTGTTCGATCACATCGACCACGACGTCCGGGAAAGTGACGGGGATGGCGTGCGAAGAGTTCAGCTCAATGACGTGAGAGTGGGCACGATCGGCTTCGAACTTAAATTCTTCCTGGGGGATGACGGGATCCAGCAGGGGCCTGATTTGCCAGCTCGGCTTGCTCGTCCATGCAGCCGATGTCAGTGGCTCGTTGAGGGCTGCCAAGGCGATGGGGCGTTGGGTGGCGATCATCAGGGCGAGCACGCTCTCAGGCACGTCGGCGGCGAGGAGGTAGCCGTACTTGTCGGCTTTGACGAGGAGATTCGTGCCGCTGGTTCCGTCGGGCAAGGTGTATGGGATCAGATCGACGGACGAGGCGAAGTCGCCGCCGGGAAACCGTTCGAGACAATCGTTTGTAGATTCCCCGACCCCGGGCATAGGGGAGCCCGCGTAGATAAGGCCCTTGACCTTGGGGTCGTCCCCGGCCTGGGTGATGACGGCCCCGCCGTAGGCGTGGGAAACGAGGATCACGGGCCCCTCGATCGTGTCCAGCAGGCTACGCAGGTAGGCAGCGTCGATGCGCCACGCCCCGCAAGGGATTGGAGAAGACCTTGACCGGGTAGCCGTCGCGCTGGAGCCCCTGGATCACTCCATGAGTCCAGAGCGACGAGTCTTCGACGGCCCCGTGCACAAGCACGATAGTCGGCTTGGATGATTCGATGACCATTGTGATTCCTTCCGGGGAGTGCGCTGGGATGGGCGGCTGACGTGTGCATCGAGCCGAGCCGCCCAAGATCATCATTTGTTCGATAGACTTGATCAAAATCCAAAAGATCATCAAATGTGAAACAATCACCAAGGGAGCGTAAAACGTATAGACATACCAAAAGGTGGCCAGGTTGAAGCTCGGCACGTTCAACTGCAAGACGCCGCGCACTCCGTTTAGCAGGTCCACAAATCCCCACGTGTTGGTCACCCACACCAGAGGAACGGCGAGACGCCAGTTGCTCCGCAGAGCAAAGATGGAAGCGAGGGCCAGCGCCGCTTCTAAGAGATCACCGTAAGCAGCACTGGAAAGGAACTCTCTGGGCAGTTTCGGATCGACCATACCCGGAACCAATAAAGTCATTCCCACATAGCGGGGCACATGCACGAAGAGCAGCGGAATTAGAGCGGAATTGCGAGAAAGTTTGGTCAGGTGACGGCCAAACGTACCACGCCGCGACGATGCTGAAGACGAAGACACTCGCAAGAAGCTGCATCCAGAATATTGTGACGCTATTCATCGCGGTCATCGCTCCCATTTATCTGCTTGCCGCGCATCCGCAGCGATCCCGAATCCAGAGCGCATCACATCCGGACCGTCATGCCGGGTTAATCGGACTTAGCAGCTGCGAAAACGCCTGATCGGCGTAAATGCCTTCGGTGATGACCGTCCCGAAGCCACCCCGTGCGAAACGCTCGTAGTAGCGGGTCATCGTCTCGGTCGCCCGGCCATCCTGCGTCGCCGAGATGCGCGTCATCGGCGCGACAGAGAGGCGGTTCTTCACGGTATGGCCGTTTATAACGATCGGCGCGAAAAGTGCGCTAGTGTCAATGTCCATCGTCCAGACCTCCAGAAGCATCAAATCGGCGCGCTTTCAGCTCAAGGCCAAGGGATCACAAGCTTGATGGAGCTAGAATTAGCTTTTGCGGGTGGGGCGCGGAAGATGGGGTGGACGATAAGCAATATATCGATTAGCGTTAAAATATGGATCTCGCAGATGTGGCTCTGTTTCGCGCCATTGCGTCCGTCGGCAGCCTGTCGGCTGCGGCTCGTCAGATGGGCACGACGCCGATGTTGGTCAGCCGCAGGTTGGCGGGCCTCGAAGCCGAGTTGGGCGCGCGCTTGTTCCACCGCACGACGCGGTCCCTATCGCTGACGCCCGAGGGAGAGGCCTTTCTGCCTCACGCAGTCACCCTCATAGAAGCTCGCGATTCGGCGCTCGAACTCGGTCTCGTCCGGTGGCTCCGGCCTCTCAGGCGTGTTGAAGATTACAGCGCCGAACGTCATCGGCCACTCCGTCGTCGTCCCTGTCGTGGCCGAGTTGATCGCCGACAACCCCGCGCTACGCGTCGATTTGACTCTGAGCGACGGCGTCATCGACATTGCGACGGCAGGACTGGATGTGGCCGTTCGCGTGGCGGTGATGAAGCCTTCGGACATGATCGCGACGAGGGTGGCCGACAATCCATTTACTCTATGCGCATCGCCGGGCTACATCGCACGCTTCGGAGAACCCGCCACGACAGAAGACCTGGTGGGCCACCCCTGCATCAAGCTTCATGCGATGGACACATTGGCCATTCACGCGTGACGGCGAAATGCACCGAGTTCGGATTAGTGGTCCCTTGTCGGCCAGCACCGTCGACGCGGTTCGAGCAGCCTGCATCGCGGGCGTCGGCATCGCCATGCTGACCTACTGGGACGTGCACGAGCAGATCGAGCGCGGAGAATTGAAGCGCATCGTCCTCGCTGACGTCAAACCGCTGGAAGTCGGGATATGGGCCGTTTTCCCGACCCGCACGCACATGCCTGCCCGGGTGCGGGCATTTATCGACGCTTTGCGAGATCGGCTGCTTGCCGCCGCGGATGCAGCGTCGAATGTGACGCGCCGAGCAACCCCGCCAGGAGATGAGAGGCGGATATCCTGGTCAAGGCTGTGTGGCAGGCCAAGCGGTTGAGGAGACGAGGGGCGCCTCCGTCACGCGTCGTCACCCGCCCTTGAGCGCCGTCACCGC
>CAWADL010000017.1:0-12070 GCA_963780825.1 uncultured Pseudomonadota bacterium
TGGTTGCGATCACCGGCGCCGCCGGCGGCGTCGGGCAGAGCCTCTGCCGCTACTTCATCGACGAGGGCGCCAAGATCGCCGCCATCGACAAAAAGGACGCGGTCGAGGGCCTGCTTTCCGAGCTGAAAGCGAGCCCAAAGATGTTCGCGTCCGCAATCGCCGATATCACCGAACCCACGGAGGTCGAGCGCGCATTTGCATCGCTGACCGGCGCATTGGGGCCCATCGACATTCTCGTCAACAACGCCGGCGGCTCGACCCACGGAACCCTGGCTCGCACCGATGCGGCGGGATGGCGCCACGAACTCAAGGTCAATGCGGACACCGCCTATTTCTGCACTCAGGCCGTCATCCCCGGCATGGTGGCCAAGCGCGCCGGCGTCATCATCAACATCGGTTCGGTCAACGGCTTAAGCGCGCTTGGCGATCCAGCCTACAGCGCCGGGAAGGCGGCGATGATCTCGCTCACCCGCTCCCTGGCGCAGGAATATGGGCCTTACGGTATTCGCGCCAACATCGTGTTGCCGGGCACCAAAACTCACGCCAGCCTGGGAAAGGCGCGCCGTCAAGGATCCCAAAGTTCTGGAGACGCTCCGGCGCTGGTACCCACTTGGGCGCGTCGTCGAGCCTGCGGATGTCGCGAAAGCCGTCGGTTTTGGTCTCCGACGCGGCCTCTGCGATCACCGGCGTGGCGCTGCCGGTGGACTGCGGATTAACCGCGGGCAATCTCCTGATGAGGCAGGATCTGACGCTCGAAGACCTCTGACGGCGCTGTTTCGAGCCCAAGCGCATACTGGCTTCGCCGCCGGCGATGCGCTGCTTGGAGCGAATGGCGTCTACAAATCGGAAATCAGCTATCGCGTTTTTAACGAAGAAAGATCTTGCAAGGGAGGCAGTGAGCGACGATATTGCTGCGGTGCGGCATGACCTGCCGCATATGCCCTCCTTGGGCGTTTCCTCCCTAAACTCAAGGCCGCCGTGGCAACATGGCGGCCTCCTTTTTTGCCGTTGGTCCCGCTAATGCGCACGATCGCGCGGAGAACGAAGGATCGGCCGTGGGCTCGGCGAAAAGCCGACCCTTGTGGACGGGCCTCTGCGCTTCCTCCTGGCCCAACTCGCCGTAACGGCGCAGGATCAGCCCCGTTAGGCTTTTCACGATCCCCAGGCGGACGGCGCGCTCGAGCGGACGATACGACAGACCCAGCTGCAGACTGATCCACGTCAAACAGCAAATCAACGATCTCGAAAGCGCGGCTGCAATTGTTGGCGCTCTGCGAGCGCCCCGGGGTGAGACGCACACACGACGCCGCGCTGGTGGGCGCAAATGAGCGCATTGAGCCGATCGGCTTTGATGGAGAGGGTTCGTGCGATGGCCGCGCGCGGCGAACCGATTGTTGGCGGGGCGCCGGAACCGGGCTTTCCGCCAAATGCGAGGAAGCGGGCGGCGTCGACCTGATCGTCATCTACAATTCCGGCCGCTACCGGATGGCCGGGTGAGGCTCGCTCGCCGGCCTCCTGGCCTATGGTGGCGCGAATGCGATCGGCGCTTCGTCCATGGAGCGGCTGCCGGTCGAGACCGCGCTGACCGAGCAGGTTCGCCGGTTCAAATCAATCAGCCGACGGTGATGGCGGGGTTGCGCCGCGAAGCGCGGCACGCAAAGGAGGAAGGGGAAGTCGGGGCTCTTGCTGGTGGTGAAAGGGATCGCTATCCGGTGTCGTCAGTAATGCTGACACGGTGTCGCGTAAACCTGAACGCCAAGCTTTCGACAGATTTCGCCAAGGTAAAGACATACGAGCCTGCTGATCCTGCAGCAGCTTCTCGTGCAATCAGCGATAGCGTCACGACGCGTAGGCGACGATACGCTCCGCAAAGAGCCGTTTGGTTTCGCTGCATGAGGGTTGCTTGTGCAAGGGACCGCTTTGCGATCAAGGAATTGCATCTTGTCTGCAAGCGCGGGATCGGAAGCAAAGCGTTGAACTCGGTCAAAAAAGGGCCTCGTCGAACGGTAATTTTGGATGGGGTTAAAGTTGCGGAACTCGGGATGGAGAATGTTTCTTGGTTCCGTTGGCTAGCGGTGTACAAGAACTTGCTGATTGTGTAGAAGCTGGCATTGGATCCCCAGCGAAAGTGATGTCCGCTTTACCAGAAGCGGTTAGAGAAAATTGTGATAGGCTCCGAAAGCCCCGGGAAAGCGCTTAACGAATACGGCGTTCGGGCTCGGGTAAATCCGGCTCGTCATCGCGCCCTTGCAGAACAACAGGAGTTGGACAGTTATGGCGCTACGGATCCGGAGCCGCTCGCCCCCTCTCACATTGCTTCGGTCGCAATGGCGGAGACGAGGCTCGCTAGCAGGGCCGTTCCCAACGTCATTCGCTACCTTGTGCCGATCATCGCATGGGGGGTGGCGTCGATCGCTTTGGGCGCCGTTATCGGCCTTTCAGCTGTTATCCTTCCGCCGATGGGGGCCTTTGGCATCGTCGCGGCCGCTGGACTGGTGTTGCTTTGGGTGATGCGTATTTGCCCCTTGTGTCGCCGAGATTAGTCGGAAGGCGTTCTTCGGGTCATGTTGATCGTCGACCTCATCATTCCCTTTTAATTATACGATACAGTTCCCCGGCACTGCCTTGGATCTCCGCTCCGCCGCCTCGCGACAATGGGCTCTTCGTCGCGCCATTCGTTGATCGCGGTCGCCGCTTCATCCGATGTCCGACGACAGATCACGGAACGCCTTCTGGGCCTCCTTGCCAATTCTTATTTGCGTGGCCGGCTTTCTTACATTTGCGGCGTTGTCGCTTCTTTAGTAAGATAAGTACACAGGCGAATCCTTTTCGGCTCTAATCGACCTGATCCTATCGTGCTATGTGCCGTTCCTTGCCATGATCTACATAGCCAAAGAAGGGAAAACCGATATTATATTGATATTGAAGATCCTCTGGCTTCTGCGCCGTATTCGTTACAGGCGCGGCTGTGGTGCAATTTGTCCTCCAGCGCATAATTTCTTCTTACAGATTTTTCCCACGAGTATGCTGGATACGCTTATTTCAAACAATCCTACCCTACAAGCCCTGCTACCCGTTCCTAATCACTTCAGAAACGGCCGATATCGAGCGGAATCAGTTTTTCGTAAGTCCGCTATCTTTTTCAGAATTCGAAATCATCGTCATCCCAATTGGATTATTCTTCGCTCTTCATCGGAAAGATCTGTATGAAAAAGCCCTCGGTTGGGCGGTCGTGATCGGGGGGGCAATTGGCATTTTCACCTCTGGATCGCGCGGCGGGTGGCTCGGCGTCCTTGTGTCTTTGCCCTTATTTCGTGGCCCTCTGGTCGTTTCGCAAAGCAACGCTCACGAAGGCAAGTCTGGCTCCGGCAATCGTCGGCCTCTCCGGTATTATCGGCTTCCTGTGTATTATGGGACTGATCACCTTTTCCCATAGTGCGCACAAAATAGGGTAATCGGCAGTGCCAGGACAGCAAAACAGCACGCAAGCGCGTTTTGATCAATGGGCGATGGCGACCCAGCTATCATTGCAAATCCCATCACCGGGCACGGTTTTTCGTTGGGCGGCGGCATATTCCAGGACGACGACAATCGACAGCTACGCGCTGTCGCTCAGGTCGTGAGACAGGTATCCCAGATTGTTGTTTTTTCACTGGATTGTGCCTGCTTCCGGTTTGGTACGGCCTGCGGAGTTATGTCTCCGACATGTCGAGTCCGCCGCCGTGGCCGGCGCTTTGGCCTGCAGCTTTCTCGCATTCAGTGCGAACAGGCTCGTTCTATCGCAGAAGGAAAATCACATGCTGATGTTTTCCCTGCTCGCTGTCGTGGTTCTTCTGAACTACGAGCGCTCTCGGAAACAAGTCTTGCAGCGACCAAAACCCAAAACGCTCCAAGCCACCCAGTCCCAAATCAGCGGCCGCAGCGAAAGCCTAGCATGGCGTAGTGTCGACTAATCGTCGTCGGTTGCTACGCCGTCGCAGCGGGCATCGCGTTTTGATCGTCCGGGTCGGACCGATGGTGTTGTGCGTGATCGCGAGGTTGTTCACGGCACAATCAATGCCGTCGTCACCGAAGCCGTCGCAGCGGGAGAGGATGACGCCGGCGCCCACATTTCGGATGTGCGATCCGACCATCGTACCGAAAACCACCTAGCCGATAGCGACCCTGCGCCAGCCACTCGTAAACGACGGCAGCAGGGTGAGATTAACCGAGTTGGCGGAAGGGGTGATATCGAACTCACGGTGGACTTGCGCCCACGGCGGTTTTCAAGACCGCTGCCTTAAACCACTCGGCCACCCTTCCCCGGCCGGTGCTTTGCCAGATCGGCCGGCCCTCGTCCAGCGCAGGAGCGCCTCGGCCACCAGCGGGCACGCGGTTTGCTTATCCAATGGGCGCGTCCGACGCGAATTTCATTCGGAGCGATCGATGCCTTGGCGTCTCAGCGACTCAAGATGGGTCCAGCTTCTGCTTGGCCTCGTGGTCATGATGGCGGTGTCGAGCCCGCAATATGTCTGGACGCTATTCGTCAAGCCGTTTCAGGCCGCGACGGGCGTGGGGCTGGCGACCGTGCAGATCACATTCTCGGTGCTGATCGTCGTGCAGACGCTGTTCTCGCCGGCGCAAGGCTGGCTCGTCGACCGGTTCGGACCAAAAGCGCTGGTCGCCGTTGGCGCGGCGCTCACCGGCCTCGGGTGGGTCGCCTCCGCGCGTGTCGACAGCGTGTGGATGCTTTTCCTGACCTATGGGCTCTTGTGCGGGGTCGGCACGGGCATCGTCTATGTCGGCGTCGTCGGCTTGATGGCGAGATGGTTTCCGGATCGGCGCGGATTTGCGATCGGGATCGTAGCCGCGGGCTACGGAATGGGCGCCATGCTGACGACCTTGCCGATCTCCTCCATGCTGGCGTCTTCGGGCGCGCCGATGACCCTGATTGTGTTCGGCGTCATTCTCGGCGGCATCGGCGTTCTCGCGGCGCTCGGCCTGCGCGAGCCGCGCGCCGGCGAAGCGCCAGCTCCAGCGGCGAGGCGCGCGCATGGAGACGATGTCGCGCCGGCCAACATGTTGAAGACCCCGATCTTCTGGCTGATGTTCGCGATGATGACCATGATGTCGACCGGCGGGCTCATGGTGACGTCGAACTTCGCCAATTTCGCGCGCGATTTCGGCGTGGCCGACGTGTTGGTGCTCGGGCTTGCCGCCCTGCCTTTCGCGCTGACCGTTGACCGTCTGCTCAATGGATTCACGCGGCCTTTCTTTGGTTGGCTGTCGGATCGGATCGGCCGCGAGAACACCATGGGCCTCGCCTTTGGGCTCGAAGGCGGCGGCGATCCTGCTGTTGCTTGTCTTCAGCGGGGACGCGCCGGCTTTCATCCTCCTCTCGGGCCTCGTTTTCTTCGGCTGGGGCGAGATCTTTTCGCTCTTCCCCTCAACGCTCACCGACACATTCGGAAGCCGCTACGCCACGACCAACTACGGCTTCCTCTACATCGCGCAAGGCGTCGGCTCGATCCTTGGAGGCCCGGTCGCGGCGGCGATGCGGGGCGCAACGGGAAGCTGGACGCCGGTCTTCGGCGTCGCCGTGGCGATGGACGTCGTGACCGCCCTGCTGGCGCTCTTCATGCTGAAGCCGATGCGCGCCGCCTATCTTGGCGCGCGGGCGCGCGCGCCCGCCGCGGAATTGGCGCCGGTGGGGCCTCGATCGCGGCCGCGCTTTCCGCTTGGCGGAGAGTGAAAACGCCCGCGACGTGCCGTGCGCCGCGTCCCGGCGGTCGCGGCGCTCTGGGTTTCGTGCGCCCTACACCAGCCGGCTTTGCGCCTTCGCTGCGGCGATGAAGCTCGCAAACAGCGGGTGGGGGTCGAACGGCCTCGACTTGAGCTCCGGATGGAATTGCACGCCGATGAACCAGGGGTGGTCGGCAAGCTCGATCGTCTCGGGCAAAAGGCCGTCTGGCGACATGCCGGCGAACAGAAGCCCCTTCTCTTCCAGGCGCGCGCGATAGGCGGTGTTGACCTCGTAGCGGTGGCGGTGGCGCTCGGAAATCTCGGTGTCGCCGTAGATGGCGGCGATGCGCGAGCCAGGCTTGAGATCAGCGCGATAGGCGCCGAGCCGCATCGTGCCGCCAAGATCGCCGGCCGCCTGGCGCCGTTCAAGTTCGTTGCCGCGCAGCCACTCGGTCATGAGGCCGACCACCGGCTCCGGCGTCGGGCCGAATTCGGTCGAGTTGGCCTCCGGCAATCCGGCGAGCGAACGGGTGGCCTCGATCACCGCCATCTGCATGCCAAAGCAGATGCCGAAATAGGGCACCTTGCGCTCGCGCGCGAACCGCGCCGCCAGGATCTTGCCCTCAGCGCCGCGCGAGCCGAAGCCGCCGGGCACGAGGATGCCGTGCACCCCTTCGAGCCGCGGCGCGGGGTCGGCGCTCTCGAAGATCTCGCTCTCGATCCAGTCGAGCTTGACGCGAACCTTGTTCGCCATGCCGCCGTGATTCAGCGCCTCGATCAGCGACTTGTAGGCGTCCTTGAGGCCCGTGTACTTGCCGACCACGGCGATCGACACCTCGCCTTCGGGATTGTGGTAGGCGCTGGAAACGCTGTCCCAGCGGCGCATGTTGGGCTTTGGCGCAGGCTCGATGCCGAAGGCGGCCAGCACTTCGCGGTCGAGGCCGGCGGCGTGATAGAGCGCCGGCACGTCGTAGATCGAACGCGCGTCGCGCGCCTCGATCACCGCGCTCTCGCGCACGTTGCAGAAGAGGCCGAGCTTGCGCCGCTCGTCGCGCGGGATCTCGCGATCGCAGCGGCAGAGCAGGATGTGCGGCTGGACGCCGATCGAGCGCAATTCCTTGACCGAGTGCTGGGTCGGCTTGGTCTTGAGTTCGCCGGCGGTCGGAATGAAGGGCAGCAAGCGTCAGGTGGATGAAGACGACGTGGCCGCGCGGCAGATCGTTGCCGAGCTGGCGGATCGCCTCGAAGAACGGCAGGCCCTCGATATCGCCGACGGTGCCGCCGATCTCGACCAGCACGAAATCGACGCCGTCGTTGCCCTCGAGGACGAAGTCCTTGATCGCGTTGGTGACGTGCGGAATCACCTGCACCGTCGCGCCGAGATAGTCGCCCCGCCGCTCCTTGGCGATCAGCTCCTGATAGATGCGCCCGGTGGTGATGTTGTCCTGGCGATTGGCGCTGCGCCCGGTGAAGCGCTCGTAATGGCCAAGGTCGAGGTCGGTCTCGGCGCCGTCGTCGGTGACGAACACTTCGCCGTGCTGGGTCGGGCTCATCGTGCCCGGATCGACGTTGAGATAGGGATCGAGCTTGCGCAGGCGGACGGTATAGCCGCGCGCCTGCAGAAGCGCGCCTAAAGCCGCTGAAGCGAGACCCTTGCCAAGCGAAGAGACCACGCCGCCGGTGATGAAGATATACCGCGCCATGGGACTTTGCTCCTAAAGGATCCCAACCGATTCTGCGAGGAGAATCTCCCCGGTTGACCCGCCGGCTTGACGTCGCCCGCGAATAAGGGCGAGATTTCAAGGCGTTCCCGTGACCAGGCGCGACGACAAAGATGAGGGGAGCGGCGATGCTGGGGAGCGAATTCGACTTTCGCGCCGACGATGGCCAGACCCTTCTGGGGCGGCGCTGGCTGCCGGAAGGGCCTCCGCGCGCGGTTGTGCAGATCGCCCATGGCCTCGCCGAGCACAGCGCCCGCTACGCCCGTCTCGCCGCCGCGCTCAACGCCGCCGGCTATGCGGCTTACGCCAACGATCATCGCGGCCATGGGCCCAAGGCCGCCGCCGCCGATCTCGGCCATTTCGCCGACGAGGGCGGATGGGACAAGGTCGTCGGCGACCTCTGGACCTTCAACCGCCTGATCGCCGCCGAGCAGCCGGGGATTCCGATCGTCTTCCTTGGCCATTCGCTGGGCTCGTTCCTCGGGCGCGGGTTCATCGCCCAGGCATTCGGACGCGCTGGCCGGCGTCGCGCTTGTCGGGCTCGAACGGCAAGCCGCCGGCGATGGCGACGCTCGGCCGGCTGATCGCCCGCGAGGAGCGGCTGCGGCTCGGCAGGCGGGGCAAAAGCGACCCGATCCTTCAGATGTGGTTCGGCGAGTTCAACAAGCCGTTCAAGCCCGCGCGCACCCCCTACGACTGGCTCTCCCGCGACGAGAAGGAGGTCGACGCCTTCGTCGCCGATCCGCTTCTGCGGCTTTCCGTTCACGACCCAGCTCGCGATCGACGTGCTCGACGCGCTGCCTCGGGTCACGAGCCGCAAGAGCCTCGCCGCGATCCGCAAGGATCTGCCGATTTATGTCTTCTCCGGCGAGCGCGATCCGGTCGGGGCGAACATCAAGGGCCTCATCGCCGACCTGAAGGCGGCCGGCTTCACGCGGCTCACGACCCGGATCTATCCGGGCGCCCGGCACGAGACGCTGAACGAGACGAACCGCGACGAGGTGACGCGCGACCTCATCGCCTGGCTCGACGGGATCGGCCAGCCCGAATAAATTCAAGCAAGATCAGAATTAGGCAAACAAAACCACTTTGTCTTGCCATCAGGGGAGACTCTAAAAGCCCTCAAAAAATCTGAAGATCATTACGAGCGCTTGCCGGAAGCGGGCGGATTTGGTTTTCTGGATTTAGCCCAGAGAGGAGTATTCGCCGATGTCTCGCCGTGACCTTTCCCAAGCTTCGTTCGTTGACGAGATTGGTGAGCGGGATACGGAAAGAGGAGCAATGAATTTCCGGACCGAGTTCGAGCAGGCGTTCGACTGGTGAGCGACCTCGGCTCTGCGCCACGACGGAATCGCTGCGCCCCGGATCCTCGGCGGCCCGATCAGCGGCGAGGCCTTTCTCGCCTATGTTGAGCAAGCGCTCGTCCTCGAACTGCGGCTACGCCGCACTGACAGGCGCGCACGTCCGGCGCGTACCTCCATTCGTCGCTCTTGATCCGCTTCGCGAGGAGCCCTATCGAGTTCTCGCAGCCTGCGCGAGGCGCTCCGACGTCTTCTGCCGGTGACCTTCACGACCGTTTTCGCCCGGCCACGGGCCGTTCCGGCGGCCAACAAGCTTAGGCGGTCATGTCAGTCTCTCTGCCAGTCTAATCCCGGCCTCTGACCCCAGCGCCCCAATCGCATGACCGTCGGCCCCGACATCGCCTCGTCGAGCATCCGCGGCCGATCCACAGCCGACCGAGTTGCAGACCTGACGCCCGCATGGGTCATCGTCGGCCTCGCGATGGGGCCGGCGGTGGCGCTTGGGCTCGGCCGCTTCGCCTAGCGTTGCTGCTCCCGCCGATGCGCGCCGATCTAGGATGGAATTTCGCGCAAGCGGGCGCCCTGAACACCGCCAATGCCGGCGGGTTATCTTATAGGCGCGGTCGTCGCGGCGCCGGTCGGAAGGCGAATGGGCGACAAGAGGGGTCTTCGCGATTAGTCTCGTGCTCGCGTCGCTCGCCGTCGGCGCGTCAGGTCTCACCGCTGATTACGTGGCTGCTGTTGGCGTTCGGGTGGCCGCGGGTTTCACCGGGGCCCTCGGCCTTCATATGCGGAGCAGGGTTGGCCTCTGCCGCCGCGGTGGGCGGCTCAAACATCGGGCGCCGACCTCGTTGGGGGTCGATTTCGCGGGCGCCGGAATGGGCATCACAGCCTCCGCTCTGGCGGTGCCCCCTTGCTCGGCGGCGGTTGGATGGCGCGGCGGCTGGCTTGTCCTTGGCGCGCTTGCGCTCGGCGTCCACGCATTCGGTTGGCTGGCGGTTTGGCGCGCCCCAGAACCCTCTTACACCTCGGCGAACAATGCGCACACAGGCTGCCTCGCCGCGCGTCATGGCTTGCACCCTCGTGGCCTATGGTCTCTTCGGCGCAGGCTAATCGCCTACGCGACCTTCATCATCGCCTATCTGCGCGCCGCCGAGGGGTTTTCCGGCGGAGACATCACCCGTTTCTGGTCGGTATTCGGGTTGTCTTCGTAGCGGCCGCGTTCGCCTGGGGGCGTGTCCTCGCCCAGCTGAAGGGCGGCTGGGGAACTGCGGCCACGCTCGGCGTTCTCACGTCGGCACCGCGACGCCGCTCGCATGGAGCGCGCCGGCGGGAGCCTATCTTTCCGCGTCCTGTTCGGCGGCTCCTTTCTCGCCGTCCTCGCCGCCGTCGCGTCGTTCGCGCGCCGCGCGCTCAACCCGCATGCGGTGACGGGCGCGATCGGCACGCTGACCGTCGTGTTCGGAATAGGCCAGTGCATCGGCCCGGTGTTGAGCGGCGCGCTGGCCGATGGGCCGAACGGCCTCAAGGCGGGCCTGTGGCTTTCGGTCGCCATCCTGGCGGTCGGCGCCGTGGTGGCGGCATTTCAGAGTGAGCCGGCCGAGCAGCGCTGACCCGCAAGCCCCGGTGTTAGCTTGGGGGGGACCGGTATAAGACTTAGTCCCACCGTCAATTCGGATGTTGCTTCTGCACGTTGCAGCTCCTGTAACGAGCCGACGGCAAAAAAGGGGCAAACATGAATTGCCAATGGCTTCGGCGCGGGATCGCTGTGACCGCGCGTAGGAAGGGGGGGAGGGGCGGCGTGACTGGCGAAGAACCTGTTCACCCGTCCGCCTGCGCCGGGCAAGCATCATACCGTTTTCGACTTCAAATATGACGGCCCCGGCATGGCCAAGGGTGGGACGGGCGCGCTTTCGGTCGACGGCCACGAATTGTCGACCAGGACTATCGGAGAGGCACCATTTTGATCGCCGATGTCGATTGACGAAACGTTCGACGTCGGCGCGGACACGCGGACCGTGGATGACAGCTACGACGTGCCGTTCCGCTTCACGGGCGCGATCGACAAGCCGACCATCTTGGGCCTTTGGGATTAAGGAATTGGACAAACCGGCGATCGATGAGGGCATGAAGAGACCGACAACTGACGAGCGCGAACCTTGCCGTTCTTGACGAGCGTGTTGCGCATGAATTGCTTTCTGCGGTGACCGCAGCGATCGAAGCGGGCGCTGGGCTGGGTTTGGTCGTGCTTCCTGACGCCGCCGCGAAACTGTTGCTGGGAGCCGACATCCCGGGCTCTGCGGTTCCCCTCGGACGCGTCGCTGGGGTTCGCTCTGCTCGCTCTTGGCCTGGCCTGCTGGCTTTCCTCGCGTGGTCGCGCGGCCAGCGCGGTGGTGGGCGCAATGCTGCTCTACAATTTTGGCGCGGCGGCTGTCCTCGCAATGGCCGGCGTCTCGGGAATGACCGGCATACTTTTGTGGCCCGCTGTCTCTATTGCATGCGGCGATGGCGGTCTGGAGCCTCATGATGAGCCGAGGAGGCCTCAGCTCAGGTTTAATTTGACCAAACGCGTCGTAACATTCCGAACTCGGGTTTGCGCTCGGCGCGCGATTTTCGCTTTGTCGCGGAACTCGCCCGGTCTGCGTCCCGTTCAGTTGCGCGCTCGCGGCCTTCGGGGTACCGAGCGGGTCATGAGCCAGAGCATCTTCCCCAACCGCGCTTTCGGCGCCCTGCTGTTCGATATGGACGGCACGATTATCAGTTCTGTAGCGGCGGCCGAACGCGTATGGGGCGCTTGGGCTGAGCGCCATGGTCTCGACGTCGCCTCCTTCCTTCCGCGAATACACGGCGTGCGCGGCATCGACGTCATAAACGGGCTTGGCCTGCCGGGCATCAATCCCGAAGCCGAGGTTCAGGCCATCCTGCTCGCCGAGATCGAGGATGTGGGAGGCATAGAACCGATCGAGGGCGCTCCGACCTTTCTTGCGTCGCTGCCGCCCGACCGATGGGCGATCGTTACGTCTTCGCCGCTCAAGCTCGCCCTTCGCCGTCTTGAAGCCGCTGGCCTGCCGCCGCCCAAGGTGTTGGTGACCGGCGAAGATATCGAGCACGGCAAGCCTGCGCCCGATTGCTTCTTGCTGGCGGCAAAGCGGTTGGGACAAAAAATCGAAGACTGCCTGGTGTTCGAAGACGTGCCCGCCGGCATTCAGGCAGCCGAGGCCGCTGGCGCGGCGGTGGTCGTCGTTACGGCTCTGCACAAGCATCCGCTCGAGACGAACCATCCGACAATTGCCGGCTACGAAAAGCTTACGGCCGCTTTGCTCCGCA
>CAWADL010000018.1:0-46157 GCA_963780825.1 uncultured Pseudomonadota bacterium
TACACGAGTTCAGGTTCGCTGTCGGACCTGTGGGTCTGGTTCCCTATCCAAAACATCGTCTGGGTGGCGGCGGTCGTCTATGCGGCCGGTTGGTTCGTGTTGGAGCGAACAACATTCGGAAAGCGGGTTTACGCCGTAGGCGCCAACCGGACAGTGGCGATTCTCTCTGGCATTCGCGCAGACCGCGTCAAGATTCAATGTCTGATGATCGTCGGTTTCACGGCCTCGCTTGCCGGCGTCGTCAGCATCTCACGTCTTGGCGCGGTGTCCCCGAACACCGGCGAGGGGCTGGAATTCGAGGTCATCGCCGCGGTGGTGATCGGCGGAACGGGCCTCTATGGCGGGCAGGGCAAGATCCTGCGCACGATCATCGGCGTCATCATCATCGCGTTGACCCGCAACTTTCTCAACCTCGCTCGCATCGAGATCTTCTGGCAAGGCTTCGCGACCGGCACGATCATTCTCGCAGCCGTTCTGCTCGAGGCTTTGCAGCGTCGCATTTCCGAGCGCATCTGATGTTTGCATCTGCCGACAGGGACCCCCGCCGATGAATCCGACCGACATCCGCAAGCTGGGCAAGACGGACGTCTCGTTGACGCAACTCGGATTCGGCGGCGCGCCGCTCGGCGAGTTGTTCGTCCGCGTCGATGAGGCGACCGCCGCTGCGACCCTGCAGGCGGCCTGGGACGCAGGCGTCAGGTATTTCGACACGGCCCCGTATTACGGGCGAGGCTTGAGCGAGATCCGCACCGGCCGCTTTCTCGACAACCAGCCGAGGTCGGAGTTCGTGCTGTCGAGCAAAGTCGGGCGCTGGTTCTTTCCGCCCGCGCGGCCGGATGAGTTCGATACCGGCTTCTGGGCGGGCGGCTTGCGATTCGATCACGTGCACGATTACAGCTACGACGGCATCATGCGCTCCTATGAGCAGAGCCAGATGCGGCTCGGTATGAACCGCATCGATCTGCTGCTGATCCACGATCTCGACTTCTGGTTCCATACGACAGAGGCCAAGGTTGCCGCCTATCTCGGCCAGCTTTTCGCCTCCGGATGGCGTGCGCTCGATCAATTGCGCGCGCACGGCCTGATTCGCGGCGTCGGCGCCGGGATCAACGAGGTCGGCATGATGCCGCGCTTTCTCGACATGGTCGGCGTGGATTTCTTCCTCGTCGCGCTGCGCTACACGCTGATGGAGCAGGAGGTTCTCGAAACGGAATTCCCGTATTGCGAGCGAGCGGGCGTCGGCGTGGTGGTTGGCGGCGTCTACAATTCCGGCATAACCGCCACTGGGCCAGTCGCGGGCGCCAAGTACAATTATGCCGACGCGACCCCTGACGTGTTGGAGCGCGTGCGGCGGATAGAGGCGGTGTGTAAGGCGCATGGCGCGCCGCTTGCGGCGGCGGCGCTGCAATTTCCGCTGGCGCACCCGATTGTCGCCTCGATCATTCCCGGCGCGGTCAGCCCCAATCAGGTGCGACAGAACGTCGAGAATTTGCGCCATCCGATTCCCGCTGCGCTTTGGACGGACCTGAAGAGCAAAGGGCTGCTCTCCGAGCGCGCGCCAACGCCTCAGTGAGCCGTCACGAGGGAGACGTTGGCTCGACCCTTCCGCTTTTCGCCGAGCGCAGCATCGCCTCTACGACCTCGACCGAGCGTTGCCCGACACTGGCGTCCGCGCAATTCTCGACGGGCTTTCCGAGACAAAGATCGACGAAGCGATGGACCGGCTCGACGCAGGTATAGGCGCCCTCGCCAGCGGGGATAGCGGCCTCCGCATCGTCGCCGTCGTGCCGGCGCAGGCTGAGGCGCTCGCGTTCGACGTCCAGCAACAGCATGCCGGCGTCGCCGAAGACGCGAATGTCGACCTGAAACGGAGAGCCGGCGGGGACGGTCGCCGCGCCTGACACCGTCGCCGTCGCGCCATTCGCAAAACGCACGACCGCCGCGTCATAGAGGTCGGCGCCCATCTCCGAGCGGCCAACGAACGCGAACACGTCGCGAGGCGAGAGATCTGTGACATAGAACAAGCCGCCGAGCATGTGAACGAGTTGGCCCCAACCGTAACCGCCCGTCGCAGGGTTCGCCCAAGTCGCGCTATCCGGCCGGAACATTTCCTTCTCCGTGCCAGCGAGACCCATACCGGTCATCAGGTCGCCAACCGGCGTCGCCATTTGCGCGCTGACGTGTCGAATGCGGCCGATCCGTCCAGTCTCCACGATGGCGCGCGCCTCCGCGAAGAATGGTTTGAAGTTCCAGCCGAAGGGAACGAGCACGTGAAGTCCCCTGCTTCCGGCGAGCGAAGCGATGGCGCGCCCCTCGGCGGCGGAAACCGTCATCGGCTTCTCGATCAGAACATGGATTCCTCTTTCCAACGCCGCGATCGCATGCACGCCGTGCAGATTGTGGGGCGAGGCGACGACAAGCGCGTCCATCGGGGCCTCGTCCAGCATCGCGTCGAAATCCTGGGACCCGTAGGGAATGTCGAATGCGCTTTGGACCTTTGCGAGTTCCCGCTCACCTAGCCGACAGACCGCGACGAGCTCCACGTCCGGTCGGCCTTTCAGGATGGGCATATGGTTGGCGACCGCCCACCACCCGGCGCCAACAACGCCAACGCGCAATTTTCCGCCCATGTCTGCCGCCATATCCGAGTTCCGCGGGTGTGCAGGAGATGATACACCGCTCAAGCCGCCTGTCACGTCTTTGCCTTGTTCGCCACGATCGCACGATCTTTCTTATTTGTGCGCTATTCTGGCAATTGTGAACGGCCGAACCCGGGCGTTGCCGACGGATCGAGGCCGCGGAAGATTGCCCGAGCGTATTCGTCCACCAACTATGTCATCACGGACCGAGTTTTGAAATTCTCCTCGCTGTCGGTCGCAATTGTCATTCGCGACAGGCTGTTCAGATATACGGATACGAACCGACCGCGTTTCTGAACTAACCTGCTTTATACTCCCGTGCAGCCTCCGGGTCATCGGTCGAAAAGGGCACGCTCTTCAGGTCGTCCCACACCGCATCGGATATCGGATAAGTCGCCCAATCAAGCGTCTGCTGGACGCGCCCGGCTCGGCTGACCCCGCAAACCGTCGACACGATTCTGGACTCGCGCATTGAGAACTGTAGAGCGGCGGCGCCTGGGGGAACGCCGTGACGGGCGCAGATCGCCTCAATGCGGCGGATCGGGTCCAGCACCGCGTCGCCCGCCTCCTGGTAGACGTAACGAGAGTATTCGCGCGAGCCCTTGGCCAATATCCCGCCAGCGTAAGGCGCCGCATTGAGCACGGCGATTCCTCGTTCGCACGCGAGATCCATCATGGCTTCGGCGTTGCGGTTGGCGATGGTAAATCGATTGTGCGTGATCAGCGCGTCGAAGTCCCAATCGCGCAGCAAGGGCGTCATGATGTCGACGTCGCCAGCCGCCAGCCCGACGGCCTTGACCAACCCCTCCTCCTTGAAGCGAAAGAGTTCGCCCAGGGCGCCGTCGCGGCCGGTGGCCTCGCCAAGCGATTGCGCGTGCTCGGGATCGTGCAGATTCAGGAGATCGATGCGCTCAAGGCCCAACGCCTTCAGGCTGAGTTCAAGGGAGCGGCGCGCGCGGGCGGCGTCGAACACGTTCGTTTCCGGATCACGGTCGAGCTTTGTGGAGACGACGAAACCTTCCGGCAATCCGCCGTTTTCGCGAATTACGGCGCCGATCCGCTCCTCGCTGCGGCCCATGCCGTAAATGCGGGAAGTATCGAGAAAATTCACCGGTCCATTGAAGATGGCCTCGATGGTGGCGCGTGCGCGCTCTTCGTCTACGCCGTAACCGTAGGTTTCCGGCATATCGCCAAGCGCTGAGGTCCCGAAGCAGATCGGGGTCACCATAAGGTCGGTTCGTCCTAAGCGGATTTTCTTCACTGCGCCCACTCCGTTGATCCGAGCATTCCTCGACTAGCCAACCTAATTGCCGTTGTCCGCTTTGCATTCCGCACGAGCGGCAGAAACCTCCGCCCGCGATCGGCACTGGCTCACGGAGTTGAAAGCGTCGCTTTTGCAAACTCCACAAGTCGCGGCAATCGGAGATTTGGGTCTATGGCATGAACCCAGGCAACAAAGGCTTTGGCCCGACGTTCCACTTTCACGGGATGGCCCTCAAAAATATCGCTGATCCTGTGGTTGAGGAACGGATTCTCGAAGCGTTCAAGCGTCGAAACGAAGTAGGCCTGCGCTTGCGGGCCAAGGCGGCGGGCAGCAAAGCCGGCAAGAATCTCCTCCTCGAATAGAGACAGGATACGGGCGCGCACGTCTGCGTCGGCCATAATTTCCCGCACCGTCTCTTGCTCACGCCGCGCCTCCCTCCGCCAAATATCGGCGATGTAAGTGTGGCTGAGGTTGAGGATGTGCAGTTTGAGGCGCAAATAGGGTTCCAGGTCGTCGGTATAGACGACGTCGGGATGTTGCAGCGGCTCGTCCACGCCACGCTCGCGTTGGATCGCCCAGAGCGCATAGGGTTCGGCGACCGCGCCGATGGGCTCGATCGCTTCCGAGACGATGCGATCAACGAGCGTGTCGCAAATCCTTACTTCGCGTGCGAGCCAGAGCTTGAAGTCCGCGCCCTCGCCCCAATGGTCAGCGATTTGCCCTAGCAGTTCGCGCAACACGCAGCCGTTCCGGCTGACGAGTTCGCAAGGCAGAACCAGCAACGGCGCGCCGCTGCGTTCGTAGCGACGGATGAGCAACGCCAAAAGCTTGGCGGGAAAGCTACGGGGAACTTCACCGGCGCCGGGTCGGCGCATTGCCTCTTCCGGGTCCAATCCGTAACCATTGTCGCCGGTATTGGAGAATACGATTTCCGTCGAATTCGAGAAAATCTCCGTCAGCTCGAGCCAATCGGCGTGGGCGTCCAGCGCTCGGACAACGCTCGTGACTTGTCGCGTCTCGTCGACGAGGCGCCCCTTGTCGAAGCCGCGAATGCGGACGGGATAGCCGTCGGAGCCGCCAAACGCGCGCACCCGCCCATCGCGGGCCCCGCCTTGCGTCGTCTTGACGATCGTGATGGGGCCGATGTTCTGGCCCGCTTGACGGGCTTCGTGGACGAAGAGATCGGCGTGCGCCTGCAGGAAGCGGCTGGTGCCGAATTGCAAAATGCGCCGGTTCATTCCACCGTCACCATGGCTTTGATCAGACCCCGCTTGTCGCGCGCCCAGCGCGGCAGGTCGGTGACGACCGCATCAAGGGTGGTGCGGTGGGTGATCAGCTTGTCGATCGGCGCACGCTTCGTCGTGATCGCCTCGATGACTGCTGGAAAAATCTTCCAACGTGGCGTTGCGGCTGGCGAGCAGCGTCATTTCGCGCTTGTGGAATTCCGGGTCGAGAAACGAGATCGCGTCCTTTACCAGTCCGACCAACACGTAACGTCCGCCGTGGGCGGTATAGGCGAAGCTCGCTTCCATTGAAGACCTGCTCCCCGTGGCGTCGAACACGACCTCGAAACCGTCGCCCTGCGTGGCTTTTGCGATCAGCGCATCGACATCGCCATCTGCGAGCAGCGTCTGGTCGACGTTCGCCGCGTCCGTCGCGAATGCCAACCGCGAAGCGTCGCGGTCGAGCACAGTGACTTCGCCACCCGCGAGCTTAGCGAACAGCGCCGTCCCGAGGCCGATCGGGCCAGCGCCGACGATCAGCGCGCGCTCGCCGGATTTGAGGCCGCTGCGCCGCACCGCGTGGGCGCCGATGGCAAGGAACTCGACGCTTGCGGCTTCGTCCGGCGAAAGGTTGTCGGCGGGGATGAGGTTCTCCTCCGGCAGGCAGATCTCTTCGCACATGCCGCCGTCGCGGTGCACGCCCAGAACGCCAATCCGCATGCAGGCATTGGGCAGGCCTTTGCGGCAGGCGTGGCAGCGGCCGCAGGCGACATAGGGGTTCACCACGACGAGCTGCCCATTGGCAAAGCGCCGCCCCTCGGCCTCCTCGACGACGCGCGCCGCGAGCTCATGGCCGAGCACCCGCGGATATTCCAGGAACGGCTGGCGCCCTTCGTAGATGTGATAGTCGGTCCCGCAAATGCCGACGCGGACGATTTTCAGCCGCGCCTCGCCCGGACGCCGCCCCGCCGGCGCGCGCGTCTCCAACGCCAGATCGTGGGGCTGGCGGCAAACGATGGCTTTGTTCGAACCCGGCATTTCGTCTCCCCGTGCGACCGCAGGTCCTAGCCGCCGCTCAGCCGCTTTTTTTGCAGGTTGTCCAGGTAGACCACCAGCGCGATCAGCAAACCCTCTAACACCATCTCCCAAAACGGGTCGATATCGAGCAGGACGGCGCCGTTGCCCATTGTGGTGAACAGCACGGCTCCTGCAAGTGCGCCGAGCACCGTGCCGCGGCCGCCGAACAGGCTGGCGCCGCCGACCACCGCGGCTGCGATCGCCTGCAATTCATAGGCGTTGGCCATCGAGGGCGAAGCGACGCTGAGGCGGGCGACCAGCAACACGCCGCCCAGCGTCGCCAGGCAGGAGCTGAGGACATAGGCGGTGACGACGATGCGGAAGACCGGAATGCCCTGCCGCCGCGCCGCCTCCGCGTTCGAGCCCAGCGCGTAGAGGTAGCGGCCGGTGCGGGTGTAACCGAGAATGTAATGCACGATGAGCGCGACGGCGAGCATCGTAAGGAACAGGTTCGGCAGGCCCAAGGACGCGCCCCGAGCGAAATCCTTTATCGGTTGCGGGACCCCGGCGACGGTCATGCCGCCTGAGATCAACAGCGCAAAACCCCGGTAGACCTGCAGGCCGGCCAGCGTGACGATGAAAGCGGGAATGCCGAGCTTGTCGACGGCCACCGCATTGACGAGGCCGATGAGCGCGCCGACGGCGAAAGTCACCGCGATTCCGAGCGCCAGGCCGTAGCCATGCGAAAGCAATTGCGCGGCGAGCACGCCGCAAAAAGCGGCGACCGACCCAACCGAGAGATCAATGCCGGCGATGACGATGGTGCACAACACGCCTATGGCGATGATCGCCGACACCGAAACCTGCCGCATCATGTTGGCGATGTTGCCTTCGGTGAGGAAATTTGGCGCCAGGACCGCCAGCCCGAGCCAGAGCAACAGCGTGAAGGCGATGACATAGGTCTCGACGGGCAGGCGCTGGAACAGCGCGCCCCAGGCGGACGGCTTCATTTGGCTTCTCTTCGGGGATGACCGCGTCGGGAGCCGGTGGGGAGGAATCCCGGCTCCCTTCGCTTCGCGTCAATTGCCGCTGAACGGCGCCAGTTTACGCTTGGTCACGTCAAGCAGGCCTGCGAAAGCAGGGTCGGCCATGTTGGCCTTGGTCACCGCGCCGACTCCGGTGTCGACAAACTTCGGCAGGCGCGCGCCATGAGCGGCGGCGTAGCCGTACCAAACGCCGGCGAAGCCCATCATGTAGGGATCCTGAATGATCAGCGCGTAGATCGAGCCGTCCTTCAGGTGCTCGAGTTCGCCGGCGTCCGCGTCGAAAGCAACGAGGCAGAACTTCGCGCCGAGCTTCTTCTCGACAATCGCCGCGCCCGCCCCGGTGCCCATCTGCGCGTTGTCGGCAAAGACGCCGGCGAGGTCCGAGTCCTTCGTCAACATGTCGGCCGTCAGGCTCATGCCTTGGGCCTCCTCGTTGTTGGCGACCCGGTTGCCGACGATCTTAAGGTCCGGATAATTCGCGGCGCCTTCTTTGAAGCCCTTGTCGCGCGAGTCCAGCGATTCATGCCCGGCCATCGCGGTGATGAACGCCACCTTTCCGGCCGCCTTTCCGGTGCGCTCCTTGATGCATTGCGCCATCGCGTCGGCCGCCGCCTTGCCGCCAGCCTCGTTGTTGGTTGTGAGGAAGGAGGCGTACTTGTCCGTCTTGGCCCCGGAATCGATCATGATGACGGGAATGCCCGACGCGGTGACCGCTTCGATCGGCGCGCCCAAAGCCTCAAAGATCGTCGGCGAAATGACGATAGCCGCCGGCTTTTTCCCTGCCGCGCCTTCGAGGATCGAGATTTGGGCGGCCGCGTCGTCCTTGGGCGAGCCGAGCTCTTCGACCTTCACGCCGAGCTGCTTGCCGGCGGCCTCGGCCCCTTTGAACACCCATTGCCAATATTCGGAGGTCGTCGCTTTGACGATCACCGCGATGCTGTCGGCGGCGTGGGCGGGCGCCGCCAAGGCCAACGCGACCATCGCGGCTCCCGCCATCAGGACTGTTTTCTTCATCATAGTCTCTCTCCCTGTTCCCGCCGTCACGCGGCGTTTCGTCGATCGGCGTACCCGGTCATGTATTTGATGAGTGTTTCTTGGTCGGTCTGCTTCGCCGCGGTGGTGTGGACGATGCGGCCGCGAAACATCACGGCGATACGGTCGGCGACTTCGAGGATTTCGACGAGGTTGTGCCCGACGTAGATGACGCAAGCGCCCGAGGCGGCGAGCTGCCGCGCGTGTTGCACGACCTTTTCGCGCTCCATCACGGCCAGGGCGGCCGTCGGCTCGTCCATGATCACCACCTTCGCCTTCCAGTAGATCGCGCGCGCGATGGCGACGGCTTGGCGCTGACCGCCCGAAAGCCGCGCGACGGTCTTCGCCTTGGCGGGAATTTGGGTTTGCAGCCGATCGAGCAAGGCCGCCGTTTCCGTGCGGATGCGGCGCTCGTCGACATAGGGCAACAGGCCCAAAAAGCGGCGCATCGGCTCGCGGCCGAGAAACACATTGGCGCCGATCGAGAGGTCGTCGGCCAAGGCGAGGTCCTGATACACGGTCTCGATGCCGCGCTCGCGCGCCTGGCGCGGCGACAGGCCGTCGATGCGTTGGCCGTCGAGCTCGATTCGTCCGGAGTCCGCGCGATATACGCCGGCCACGTGCTTTATCAGGGTCGACTTGCCCGCGCCGTTGTCGCCCACAAGCGCCAGCACCTCGCCGCCCGTCAAGGCGAGGTCGACGCCGCGCAGCACTTCGACCGGACCGAAGCTCTTACTCAGGTCCTGAATGACGAGCGTTGATTGCATCTGTTTATTAGTCTCAAAAGACGGATGTCTCTTGAAGACAAAGAGCAATTGCTTGCGCCTTCGTCAATATGTTTTTTATTGATAAGAAAACCAGTAAAAGACTCGGCCTCGACGCGTCGCCGGTCGTCTACGCCAACTTCCGCCTCTCGCTGAGCCCAAGCGCCACAACAATAGTGAGGCCCTTGACAATCAGCTGCCATTCGATTGGCGGCCGGAGCCGCCGACGAGATTCGTTCCGCCTACAAACACCGCGGCGATGACGTCGAGTTCCATGCCCATGCCGTATGTCGTGGCCGCCGTGTGGACTTGCGAGGCTTCAACGCGGCGCTTCGCAGGCACGGCGCGCCACTCGACGAGTTGAGTTCGGCCGATATGTTTTTTTACGGCAAAGTACCCTTGTCTCTTGACAATTAAGATCATCTGGCCGTGAGTCCGTCACTGTTTTTTTATTGGTAAGAAGTCGAGAAAAGGACGAGCGGCGGCAGGCCGTGACGAAGGAGCGCAATGCGCAGCGAATCTGTATACAAATTGGCCTTCAACGCCATGCTCGATATCTTGAGCGCTGAAAATATTGCCGCGCCCCTTCCAACAGAGACAGCCTTCGCGCGACGGCTGGGCGCGAGCCGAACGACCGTGCGCAAGGCGATCGCGGAAATGCGCGACCGGAAGTTGATCAAGAATGTCGAGGGGAAATGGCGGGTCGTCAGGCGACCGAGGAAGTCCGACCATTTTCCGGCGGCCGAGACCGTCGCGACCTACGCCCGGGTGGAAAAGAAATTCATGGAGTGGATGCTCCTGGCGGACCGACAGCCTGGCGAGGTCGTCAATGGATTGGAGCTCGCGCGTCAGTTCAAGGTATCGACGGGCGTAATACGCGAATATCTCAGCCGCTTTAGCCGATTCGGGTTGATAGAACGTCGTCCGAACTCAAGTTGGACCATTCGTGGGTTCACCCGCGAGTTTGCCCTCGAAATATTCGCCGTCCGCGAGCTTTTTGAATTTCGATCTGCGGTAACTTTCGCCACGTTGCCTGAGCACGCGCCGGAATGGGAAAAGCTTAAGATGCTGGAAGTGGAGCATCGTGATCTGCTGAAACGCATCAAAACCAACTTTCGTGATTTTTCCGATCTCGACGAGCGATTCCACCGCCTCATCAACGACGCGTCGCAGAAATCGGTTCATCGTTGACTTTTACGACGTCATTTCACTGATTTTCCATTACCACTATCAATGGAACAAGGCCGACGAGCGCTCGCGCAATCGGATCGCCATCCTGGAGCATCTTGATTATATTGAGGCCCTGTTCAGCCGACACCCGAAACGGATCGAACTGGCGTGCATGACTCATCTAAATTCGGCACGGAAAACCCTGCTTGCGTCAGTCGGTGCGACCGCCCCAGTCGCGAAATAGCGTTCTCCGGCCGCCCGACGACTTCGAAAGGAGCCGTGGGCCGCGAAGCGCTGTTTTCGAAATGAATGCCGCCAAGGTCTGCGACCGGAGCAGTTCACCGATCGCGACTCGGGACTGCGTCAAATTCGTTCAAGACGGTCTGGGAGCTCGGGACGCCGCCGGCCGCATTCGCCTCTCCAGCCGATCATGGCTCAGGATAGCTCCAGGTTTCAACCATGCGACTTTTCGCCGACCGGCAGCATCACGCGAAAGACGGCGCCATGCGAGGCTCGTTCGGCGTTGCCCAGAGCCGGCCGCCATGCGCTTCGACGATCGAGCGGCAGATCGACAACCCCATGCCCAAGCCGCTGGACTTGGTCGTATAGAACGCCTCGAAGATGCGCGCGAGATTCGCCGGAGGCAGCCCCGGACCCGTATCGCTCACCGCGACGAGCACGCCGCCCGACTCGGCCTCGCTGGTGCTGATCAGCAACTCGCGCGATCCCTCCCTGACCTCGCTCATCGCTTCAATGGCGTTCATGATCAAGTTCAGGATCACCTGTTGCAATTGGACTCTGTCCCCCAAAATGGGCGGCAGCCCCTCTGACAGTTGCATCTTCACCAAAACGCCATGCTCCGACATCGCGACGCGGGTCAGGCTCATGATCTCCAGAATGGCTTCGTTGATTTCCAGGCCTTCCTTTCGCGCCGGCGCCTTTTTGGAGAAATCACGAATCCGGCTCACGATATCAGCGGCCCGCTTGCCGTCGTCTGATGATACGGTCGATCGACTGCCTGGTCCTTTCCAAATCTGGCGGCTGACGGGCGAGCCAGCGCACGGCGGTTTCGGCATTGGTCAAGCGCGGCAGCGATAGGTTGGTTGACTTCGTGGGCAATGGAGGCCGCGAGTTGGCCCATCGTCGCGACCCGGTTCGCATGCGCCAGCTCTGCTTCGGCGCGCTTTCGCTCGGTCAGGTCGACGACGAAGGCGACGCCCTGGCGCCGGGTTCGCCGAAGGTCGCCGACGCCGACCAGCACCGGCACGCGGCTGCCGTCTTTCCGAAAAAACTCCTTCTCGAAGGGCTCCAGGTTCCCGTCGAAGCTAACTCCGCCAAGCGCCGTTCGTCGGCATTCGGCCCATTCCGGAGGCGTCAAGCCGGCAAAGCTCAAGCGACCCGAGACGACGTCATCGCGGCTATATCCGACGATGCCGAGAAACGCGTCGTTGGCCTCCAGGATACGACGGTCAAGATCGAAGATGCATATCCCGATGATGTTGGAGTCGACGAGGCGTCGGATCTTCGCCTCCCGCTCCTGGAGATCGCCATAGAGGCGGGTGTTCTCCAGCGAAATCGCGGCCTGCGACCCCAAAAGCTCAAGCAGCCTCGCGCGATCCGGCGTGAAGACGTGCGACGCCAGTGCGTTCTCCAGGTAAAGCAATCCGACCAGCGCCCCCTGACGAATGAGCGGAAGGCAAAGGATCGATCGCTGTCGCCGAAGACCGAAATATGGATCTTCGGAGAAGAGATTTGGCTTGGCCGCGTCGTCAAGGATCACGCTCTCCTGCGTCCTCATGACGTAGCGGATGATGCTTTCGGGAACCGCCGGACCGGCAGAGGCGCCGTAATGGAGGACGATTTGCTCGCCATCCGCCCGCGCCTCGGCCTCAATGCGATAATCACTCTCGTGTGGCAGGATCAGCAAGCCACGATCGGCGCCGGCATTTTGCAGGGCGATCGTCATGAGCCGCTCGATCAAGTGCGGCAGCAGCATTTCGCTCGACAGCGCTTGTGACGCCTTGACGACGGCGGCGACGTCGAGCTGCTGATCCGGCGACGTCGCCAGCATTGCCTGCTGCGGATCGGCCACGGCCAGTTGCGGATGGCGCGCCTCGAGTTGCCGCACCTTGCCATCGGCGCCCCAGCGCAAATAGCCGTCGCGGGCTCTCCCGAGATACATATCGGCGATGTCCTCGAAGCCGCGCGCGGCGTAGAAGCGCGCGGCTGTCTCGCAGGCGAGCGCCTCGTTGTGGACGAAGCCGTTGGCGCGGGCCGAACGGATGGCCTGTTCGTACAGGCGCTCGGCGTCGAGGTCGCGGCCCTCCAGACGCGCAAGCTCGGCGCCGACCAGCGCGGCGCGGTTCTCGAAATTCTCGGGGCAGTGCTCCGTCCAAATCTGGAGTTGGCGGTGGTGGACCGTCAAGGCTTCCAGTTGCGCCGGTTGATCAGATTGCGCGCCATCGACAGACGCCGCTCGCGCCAGTCCAGCATAAAAGTGGTACTCGGCGCGCTCGACGAACGACGGCCCCAGGAGCATGCTTTGCGCTTTGACCGCCGCGTCAAGCGCTGACGCGTAATCTCCTATAAAGACACACGTCTGCAGTTTTCGGGTCCAATATGCACAAGCGGGAAACGCCAGATTTGGGTCTGCTTCGAGGCGCCGCTCGTATTCGCCCTCATCGACCTCTGTATCATCGAATAATCTGAGATTGAGCTGCAGGCCCCTGAGCCTGCGAATCTGGTGGAGCTTGTTGAGGAAGGTGACGAAAATATAACTGGAGCCAATCTTCCGCGCGAACTCGAGGCCATTTGCGGCCTCCCGCTCCACTTCGTTAAGCGGCTCGCCAGAGGCGATTAAATTCTTGATGACATGAGCGCGGCAATGACCGGAATAGAGGACGTCGCCGATTTTATCTGCTTCATCACGTGCCCGTAGAATGAACGCCCGGCCAATTCGAAAGTGCTGCGTCAGGGGGCTGATGCCTATCCCGAATCTGAGGTAAATGCGGGCTTTGAAGGCATCCAACCCGCGCTTCTCGACCAGAGCCAGGCTGAGCCGGGCAAAGCGCAGCGCCGTCGCGTATTCTCCGAAGTTGGGGCCCAATATCGAGCCGAGCGAGACATAGCTGAAGCACGATGCGTTGCTGTTGCCATACTCGAGGCTGAGGTTCACGACGCGCGCGATCAGCAGGTGGTACAGATTTTGGTCGTGGTATGTGGCGCACACCGTGAGCTTGTAAAGGACGCCGATGGTCGCGCGCCTATTTCCGTCCCTCATCAGAGGCAAGTCGATCAGATCCTCGATCGGGCGGGCGCCAAGCCGGCGCCATAGCCGCTCGTATTCCTGCCGCACCTCCTCTTCCGTGGGATGTGGCGATATCTCGAACCCAACCTGCCGGAGATATTCGAAGCAGACGGCGATGGCGCGGTCCATTCGAGCGAGCATCTCGTAAAGATCGACGCGCAGCGAGGCGACGGCGGCTTGATCCACGAGGCTTTTGGCGCGGCTCGCAAGCGTTGATAGCCGCTCTTCCGCGTTGGCTATTCCGCCGGTCAGCAACTCGCATTCGCTTCGGTGGAACTCAAGTTCAAAGGTGCACTGGTATCGCCGGGTCCAACAATCCTCCGCCAGCAGCGCGCGGCCCTCGGCGAGATAGGTCAGCGCCGATGAATAGGCAGCCGCGTCCTTGGCGCGCTTGCCGGCAATCAAATTGAGCTCCGCAAGTTGTTCGCGTTCATCTTGCGAAGTAATCAACGCCGAGCTTCGGTTGAACTGGCTTACGATCTCGAAAATCGTCTCTTCGCGCTTGTCCGGCGGCGTGTGCTTCAGGAGAAGCCGTCCGATCCGGAGATGGGCCTCGGCCCGTGATCCCTCCGGGATCAACGAATAGGCGGCCTCCTGGATGCGATCATGCTGGAACGTGTAGGCGCCGCCTGAGCGGAGCACCAGCCCGGATCGAACCGCTTCCCAGAGGCTTTTGTGAACTTCTTCCTGCGACGTCTGGCACACTGTTCCCAGCAGTGCGAACTCGGCGCCGAAGCCGATGCAGGCAAGCTGGGAAAGCGCCGCTTGGGTCTCGGCCGGCAAGCGATTGAGCTTGATGGCCATGAGATCGACCACGTTGTCAGTATAACGCTTACCGTGGATGCGACTCAGGTCCCAAGTCCAGCGCGCATCCGCGGGGTCAAAACTCAGCAGCGCTTCATCCGCGAGCGCATAGAGAAACTGAATGGCGAAAAACGGATTGCCGCCGGTCTTCTCTTGGACCAAGGCCACAAGCGGACTCGTGCGCTGCGGTTCGCCGCGCAGGGAATCCGCAATAAGTTGCCCGAGGTCGCCGTAACTCAGTGGCGCCAGGACGATATCGTGCACCTTTACGCCCGCCCCACGGATCGCATCGAGCTTGCGCATGAGGGGGTGCGTAACATCGACCTCGTTGTCTCGATAGGCGCCGATCAGCAGCAGATGCCTGATATCTTGTTGCGCGAGAATATCCTCGAGCAGGTCGAGCGTGGCGGCGTCGAGCCATTGCAGATCGTCGAGGAACAGCGCCAGCGGGTGTTCGGGACGCGCAAAGACGCCGATGAATTGCCGCAGCACCGCCTGGAATCGGCGCTGTGCATCTTGCGGTGATAGTTCGGCGATCGGCGCCTGCTCGCCGATGACGAGCTTCAGTTCGGGAATGAGGTCCACCATCAGCTGGCCATTCGGACCCAGCGCCTCGCGAAGCGCGTCCCGCCAGGCTTGCAGCTCCGCCTCGCTCTTGCTCAAAATCTGCCGGACAAGACTCTGAAAGGCTTGCGCCACTGTGGCGTAGGGGATGTCGCGCTTGTACTGATCGAACTTGCCGGAGGCGAAGAGGCCGCGCGGCGGAACCAGGACCTTGTGGAGCTCATTCACGACCGAGGACTTGCCGATGCCGGAATATCCGGAGACGAGAACAAGTTCCGGCGCGCCCGTGGCGACGACGCGGTCGAACGCGCCGAGCAGCGCGGCAACCTCGCGCGAGCGCCCGTAGAGCTTCTCGGGGATCAGCAGCCGATCCGGCAAATCGTGCTCGGCGAGCGGAAACTCGTCGATGCGGCCGCGGCTTCGCCATTCGACGTAACAATGTCGGAGATCGCGCTCGACGCCGGCCGCGGTCTGGTAGCGCTCCTCGGCGGTCTTGGCGAGCAGCTTCATGACCAGCCGGGAAATCGGCGCCGGGATCGTCTCCAGCCGCTGCCGCGGCGGCATTGGCGTTCTGGCGATGTGGCAATGGACCCATTCCATGGGATCGCGCGCGGTGAAAGGGCAGCGCGCCCGTCAGCATCTGGTAGAAAGTGACGCCGAGGGAGTAGAGATCGCTTCGAGAATCGATTGAGCGGTTCATCCGCCCGGTCTGTTCCGGCGCCATATAGGGGAGCGTCCCGGCGATGAGCTCGGGCGGAGAGGGCGCCTGCCGTTCTCGCAGAAGTCGGGATGCGAATCCGAAGCCAGTAAGGCGCACATCGTCGGTCGCCTTGTTCACCAGAACATTGGCGGGCTTGATGTCCTTGTGAATGAGGCCATTCTTGTGCGCCTTGCCGAGGGCCGCCGTCACGCCCACGGCGAGGCTCAGGAAGTCTCCCACCTCCATCGGCGCTCCAAGCAAGCCGCCGAGCAGTTCGCCACCGGGATCTTCGAGCACCAGAACGGTCCGACCGCGATCTCGCAAAAGCTCCAGCGGCCGCACGGCCCATGCGCTGTCAAGCTCCTCCTTCAGGGAGGATTCGTGGACAAGACGATCGAGGGTGGCCGGCGTCGGTTGCTCCGAGGCCGGCAGCACGGCCAGCACGCGATCACGCCTACCTTCTGTGCTGTCTCGCCACCCTCTGCAGAGAGCGAGCCCGTCTTCCTCACGGAGGACCTGAAGGCCACCGAGTCCGACGGCGCCGAACCGGGAAGTCAGCTCCAAAATTCCAACCCTCGCCGTTGAGTGGAGCGCCCCAGACCCCCTTGGCAATGTCGAGGTTAGCATTGTTCCACACAATTGCGCGCGGTTTCAATCCGGCGAGCAAATCAAAGCTTTCGCGCCAGGCAGAACGAGGTCCGGCTCGTCCGTGACCGCCTCCTCGTGGCGAAGCCTGGATTTAAGAGCGACGACGCTGGCATCTCGACACGCGAGCGCCGTCGAGCGCCCAGTGGATATATGCGCTTGCGCGAATCGCATCGTCGTGCGCCAGGACGGGCGCGTCGTCGGTGAACGACCTCGCGGCTACGGGCGCAGTGAGACGATCTACGACCCCATTACGCGCCGTTGCTGGCGAGGCAAGCCGCGGCCCCTCCAACAGCGCGCCGTTCAGGCATTGGGTGCTGCCCGTCGCGTTGCAGCGGCCTCGCCGCGAGCTTACCGGCCCCGACGACGGCGACCGGCTGCGGCGTTCATCGACGGCATGCCGCCCGTCGAGGCGGCTTACGCGATACGCTGGCTGAGGCCGTCCCAGGCGCCGCTCGCGACAACCGTCGAAATAGCTATCGCCGTCCCGTCTTGTCAAACAAGGATCGAGCCGCCTACGGCCATTACAGCCTCAACTATATGCCGCGCAGAAATTCCACACTCGTCGACGAGTTCGTCCGGTTTGCCCGAATGTGGCAATCCGTTCACAGCCAACAGTTTGACCATCGCAGGCGCCGCCCCTGCAATCGCCAATGCGTGCAGCGCCGCCTCGCCCAAACCGCCCTCCGGCCAATGGTCCTCAACCGTCACCAGCCTGCCGCCGGCGGCGGCAACTTCTGCGCCAAGCGCATGGCCGTCCAGGGGCTTCACGCAATAGAGATCGACAACTCGGATCGCGATTCCCGCCTTGGTCAGTTGATCCGCCGCCCTCAGCGCTTCGTGCAGCGTAACGCCGGCGCCGATCACGGTCGCCCTGTCGTGCGCGCTCTTGCGCAGCACCTTGAAGCCGGGAATCGGGAACGCCTCGTCCTTTGAGTAGAGGATTGGCATTTTCGGCCGCGAAGTGCGGATATAGTTGACGCCCGGCCGCCGGGCCATCGCTTCCACGAGGCGTTCGGTCGACACGGCGTCGCTGGGATAAAGGACCGCAGAACCATGCACGGCGCGGAACATCGCGATGTCCTCAAGCGCCATCTGCGAGGGACCGTCTTCGCCAATCGAGACGCCGCAATGCGACCCGCATAGGTTTATGTTGGCTCGGCTGATGGCCGCCATGCGCACATTGTCGTAGGCGCGCGAAAGGAAACAGGCGAACGTGTCTGCAAACGGCACCTTGCCGCGCGCCTGCAGTCCGACCGCAAGACTCACCATGTTCTGTTCGGCGATGTACCCTTGCCAGAACCGATCGGGATAGGCGTCCGCGAACGCTTGAGAAAACGTCGAATTGTTCACGTCGCCGGATAGCGCCACGACGTCCGCGTTTGCCGCCCCCAGCCTCTTCAGCGCGAAACCGTAAGCCTCCCGAGTCGCCACCCTTGCGTCTGCCGCATATTCGGGCGCTGCAAGAGGTCTGAACTCCGGCGGCTTCGGTAGCGACTTACGTTCGAAAGACTTCCCCGGATCGGGCCCAACCGTCGGCGCGCCGCCTTTTTCTCGAATCGCGGCGGCGAGCTGCTCCTTGGAGAACGGTTTGCCATGCCAGTTTAGTTTGTCGGCGACCAAGCTGAAGCCGTGACCTTTTGTCGTTTGCGCGACAATGGCCTGCGGCCGCCCTCTGACGCTCTTGGCGCGATCCAATGCTATCAGCACCTCGGCGACGTCATGTCCGTCGATCACCTGCACGTCGAAACCTTCCGACTCGAATTTCAGCCGATAGCGCTCCATGTCGTGTTGATACATCGTCGGCTCGCTCTGCCCGAGGCGATTGATGTCAGCAATCACGGTCAGATTATCGAGGCTATAACGCCCGGCGAACGCCGCAGCTTCCCAGATCTGCCCTTCCGCCAATTCGCCGTCGCCCGTGAGCACGTACACCCGCGTCGGACTTTATCCATCCGCGCGCCGATGGCGAGGCCGGCGCCTACCGATAGTCCCTGGCCTAACGAGCCCGTCGCCGCGTCCACGCCAGGGATCCTCGGCGTCGGGTGTCCCTCGAGCTCGCTGTTGAACTTGCGCAGCGTCATCAGTCGGGAAACCGGAAACACGCCGGCCTCCGCCAGGGCGGCGTAGAGCAAAGGCGCCGCGTGACCTTTCGAAAGCACGAAACGATCGTTCTCATTCGAGTTCGGATGTCTCGGATCGAAGATCATCGCGTGAAAAAACACGCCCGCCACCAGTTCGGCGGCCGACATGCAGGATGTCGGATGCCCAGAACCTGCGGCGGTCGTCGCCATCATCGAATAGAGGCTCAGCAGCCTCGCCTTCTCCTCAACGGCCTTCACGGACTCCGCGCGCATGTCTGCTCCGTTTGAAATATCAAAGATCACTTGTCCTCGCCAGGCGTCACTTCCTTCATTCCGCCTGTCTCCAGGTCGAACACGAACGCGCGAATGACCACGTCGGATGGGATCCAAGGGTGCGACCTGAGTTTCAGCACCTGCTTTTGCGTCGTGAAATCCACGTCCGAATAGCAAAAGAATTTTGCGGGCGACACTGCCCACGTACCGCACTGTTTATGGATGTGGTTCTCGAAGCCTTCTTCGGAGAACATCTCCATCCCGCAACCCGTGTGCCCGACGATCATTATTTCCCGAACGCCGAGAACGTGTATCGAGAACATAAGAGAGCGAACGACATCGTCCGTCGCCGCCGTTCCCACGTTGCGGATGACATCGGCGTCCGCCGGTTTGATGCCGAGCCATTGCAGCAGCTCGTTCAGGCGCGGGTCCATACACGTGAGGATCGCGATTTTCGGCGCCGGTTTCTGCGCCAGCGACGGATCATGCCGTTCTGCTCTCTTGCGGTTGGTCGCAATCGCTCGGTCAATCAGGCTCATTTTACCGTCTCCTCGGTCGTTTCCAAACCATCGGTGCGATTGACTTCAACCCCAACCAGCCGCCAAGGGAAATGGCCCCATGGGGACTCTGGAACTTGCTTATCGCATCTCACATTGCCCGCGCGCTCGGCATAAAACCATTGAACGATGGTGTTATCGATATCCCGCTGTTGTTTGACGTGGCGGCTGTGTGAGAGGTTAGCTCCGCCATTGCAAGGCGCCCGGAGCCGTCGATTTGGCAAACGTCCGATCTCGCGACGACTGACGGCTTCGCTTCGCTGGCGATGCCGGGTCCACTGCGCGCGGAATGCTCTGGAAGCTGCGCACTCATGAGAGGGCGGCGCCGGGCGTTCGAGTCATCAATCACCGCGCGGCGGCGGAAATATGTTCGCGACTACCGGAAAATAAGCGAATTACGCTCGACTGCCCCGCTCCGCGACGAGCGCCGCGATCAGCGCCGTCCAGCCTGTTTGGTGAGAAGCGCCGAGCCCCTGACCCGTCTCGCCGTGGAAATATTCGTAGAAAAGGACCTGGTCGCTCCACGCGGGATCGCCTGTCGAAGCGCGGGGCGCCGCTATTCACGGGACGATGGCCGTCGGCGTCGCGCAGGAACAAGCGCAGCAAACGGCGTTCGATCTCGTCGGCGACGGCGCCGAGATGCGCCTGCGTGCCCGAGCCGGTCGGCATCTCGACGGTGAATTCCTCGCCCAGGCTCGCGTGCAGGTTGCGGAGCGATCCCACGGCGAGAAAGTTGAGCGGTAGCCAGATGGGCCCGCGCCAATTCGAATTGCCGCCGAAAAGCGCTGTCTGAGATTCTCCCGGTTCGTAGTCGAGTCGCACGCTGCCGCCGCCGTCCAAGTCGAGAACGAGCGGATGATCGCGGTGGAAGACGCGAGAGCGAGCGTAAGCCGTACGGGCGAAAGGAACTCCGTCTCGTCGAGCATTCGCGCGAGTATACGACGCAATCGCTGTTCGCCCACCAGACATATGAGCTCCGGACGGTTGTCTTTCGCGGAATGCAGAAGCTCCCTGAAGCGCGGCCTGTGCTCGACGAACCACTTCGCTCGCGCACGAAAATTCGGCAGGCGCTCCCAAAGCGAAGCGTTGATCTGAACCGCGGCGAAGATCGGCAGCAGTCCGACCATCGAACGCGCGCGGATCGTGACAACCTGGCCGTCCGGCTTGCGTACGCGATCATAAAAGAAACCGTCGTTCTCGTCCCACAGCTCGTCCATCGCGAGCGCGATATCCGCGAAGTGCTCGAAGAACTTCAGCGCCACGTCCTCGTAGGCGGGATCTTGATTGGCGAGCCGAACCGCCATCTCCAGCATGTTGAGGCAGAGCTTCGCCATCCATGCCGTGCCGTCGGACTGCTCGAGCACCGCCCCGCCAGGGAGCGCCGACGAGCGATTGAACGGCCCGATGTTGTCGAGCCCGAGGAAGCCGCCCTCGAAAATGTTGTCGCCGAGAGCGTCTTCGCGGTTTACCCACCAGGTGAAGGTGATGAGCAGCTTGTGGAACGCGCGGGCGAGGAAATCGAAGTCCTTGCCGCCGTCGATATTGAAGACCGCCAACGCCGCCCACGCCTGAACGGGTGGGTTCACGTCGCCGAAATTCCATTCGTAGGCCGGCAGCTGGCCGTTCGGATGCATGTACCATTCGCGAGTGAGCAGCCGAAGTTGATGCTTCGCCGCCGCTGGGTCGACGTGCGCGAGCGCCACGCATTGGAAGGCGAGATCCCATGCGGCGAACCACGGGTATTCCCACTTGTCCGGCATCACGAGAATGTCGTGGCAGTTCAAGTGCCGCCATTCGGCGTTGCGAATGCTGCGCCGAGCGGCGGGCGGGGGCGGCTCGGTCGGATCGCCGTCCAGCCAGCGCCGGACGTTGAAATGATAGAATTGCTGGCTCCAGATCAAGCCTCGAAAAAGCCTGGCGCATGACAGCCGCTTCGTCGTCCGTGGCGCCGTCCGGTCTGAGCGTCGCGTAATATTCGTCCGCCTCCTGGCGGCGCTTGGCGAACGTCAGGTCGAAGTCGGCGCCGAGGTCCGAGCCATGGGCCGCATCGTCGCGCGCGAGGCGAAGCCGCAACTCGACGCGCTCGCCGGGCGCGACCGTGACGCGGTGCCAGCACGCCATCTTGGTTCCGACCTGCGCGGGGTTCACCGTCGCCGCGCCGGCGACGACGTGATCGTTGACGCCATCCTTCGGGTAGGGCGTTCGCGCGGCGACGCCAAACAGGCGCGCCGTATTTGTTTCGTTCTCGCAGAACAGCAATTCCGGAACGCGTCCGGTCGGATCGGGCCCCGCGGTCAGGCGCCATTGCCCGATGCCGGCGTCTTCCGCGATCGCCGTCGCGTTCGGACCTTCGGCGTCGGCCTTGATCGAGGGCCGCGGATCATCGTCCCCCCACGACCAGCGGTTGCGGAACCACAGCGTCGGCAGCACATGCAGCTCGGCCGTCTCCGGGCCGGCGTTGCGGATCTTATCCGCACGCACAGGTCGCGCGGCTCCGCCTTCGCGTAGTCGACGGTGATCTGCCAGTACCTGTTTTCGTCGAACACGCCCGTGTCGATGAGTTCGAATTCGGGATCATGTCGGCCGCGGCGGGCGTTCTCCTCGCGCAGACGCTGGTACGGGAAAACTGATTGCGGGATAGTGATAGCGCCAACTCAGCCATGAGGCGGTCGGCGTCGCATCGGCGTACCACCAATATTCCTTGACGTCCTCGCCATGATTGCCCTCCGGTCCCGAAAGTCCGAAGAGGCGCTCTTTGAGGAACGGGTCGCGCCCGTTCCAGAACGACATGGCGAAGCACAGATATTGGTTGAGGTCCGAGATCCCGGCGAGGCCGTCCTCGCTCCAACGATAGGCGCGCGATCGACGCGTGCTCATAGGGAAAGTAGCCCCACGCCTCGCCGTCGGCGCTGTAATCCTCCCGCACCGTGCCCCAGGCGCGCTCGCTGAGGTAGGGGCCGATCGCTTTCCAATCACTGGGATGATCGACAGACGCCTCGGCGAGCCTGGCGTGCTCGGCGGATGCAGGCGCTGCATTCGTCATCTTGCCGCATCAGAGGCATCGATCCTCATGACTTGCTATCGACGGTCGGGTTGCGCCAACCCCCTGGCGGCGCGACCTCCGTGTTTGCTTGCTCGGGACCCCAGGAGCCAGCGTCGTAGTCGTGCAGCGGCGTCCCGGCCTTGAGCACCGGGTCGACGATGCGCCAGGCCTCCTCGACATAGTCCTCGCGCGCGAACAGCGTCCTGTCGCCCTCCATCGCGTCGCCGAGCACGCGCTCGTAGGCGTCCATCTCGGTCGGGCCCGGGCGGTGGCTCGCCATCAGCTCGATCGGCTCGCCGATCGACTTGTCCGTCTGCGTCCATCACATTGGCGCCGATCGCGATCGTGATGTCGGGGCTGATGCGGAAGCGCACGTAGTTCGCGTCGGCGTTGGCATCCGGGGAAGAGCCGCGGCGGCTGACGCAGACGCACGAGGACTTCCGTGCAGGTCACAGGCAGCGATTTGCCGGCGCGGATGTAGAACGGCACGCCCTGCCAGCGCCACGAGTCGATGTCCAGCTTCAGCGCCGCGAAGGTCTCGGTCTGCGAATCCGGCGCGACGCCGGGCTCGCTCGAGATAGCCGCGAAACTGGCCGCGCACGAGGTTTTTCGCCTCGATCGGCGGCGATCGACTTCAGCACCTTGACCTTCTCGTCGCGCATGCGATTCGCTGTCCGCGCGCGCCGGCGGCTCCATCGCCAGGTTGGCGAGCACCTGGAACAGGTGGTTCTGCACCACGTCGCGGATCGTGCCGGTCTGATCGTAGAACGCGCCGCGGCCCTGCACGCCGAAGTTCTCCGCCATGGTGATCTGCACGCTCTCGATGTACTTGCGGTTCCAGAACGGCTCCAGGAACGCGTTGGCGAAGCGGAAGAAGACCATGTTGTGCACCGGCCGCTTGCCGAGGTAGTGGTCGATGCGGAAGATGTGATCCTCGTCGAAGCTCTGCAGCAGGATCGCGTTGAGCTCGCGCGCCGACGCGAGGTCGTGGCCGAACGGCTTCTCGACGATGACGCGCGCGCCCTTCGCGCAGCCCGACTGCCCGAGTTGCTCGACGACCGTGCCGAACAACGCCGGCGGAATCGCGAGGTAGTGCGCCGGGTGCTCGGCGCCGCCGAGTTCCTCTGCGGAGCGCGTCGAAGGTCGCGGGGTCGCGCATAATCGCCGTCGACGTAGCGCAGCAGGCCCGCCAGCTTGTCGAACGCCGCGGGATCGAGGCCGCCGTGCTTCTCGAGGCTGTCGCGGGCGCGCGCCTTGAACTGGTCGAGGTTCCAGCCCGCCTTGGCCACGCCGATGACGGGCACGTTGAGATGCCCGCGCTTGACCATCGCCTGCAGCGCCGGGAAGATCTTCTTGTAGGCCAGATCGCCGGTGGCGCCGAAGAAGACCAGGGCGTCGGAATGCGTTTCGCTCATGCGGCCTCGCTTCGTCGCGCCGTTACTTGCCGGCCGCCTTTTCCAGGTGGCCGCCGAACTCAAAGCGCATCGCCGACAGCAGCTTGTCCTGGAACTCCGCCTCGCCGCGCGAGCTGAAGCGCTCATAGAGCGCCGTGGTCGAGAACCGGCGCCGGCACCGCCTCGTCGATCGCCGCCTTGATGGTCCAGCGGCCTTCGCCGGAGTCGGAGACGCGGCCGGCGAACTTCGCTGAGCGCGGGATCGGCAACCAGCGCCGACGCCGTGAGGTCGAGCAGCCACGACGCGATCACGCTGCCGCGCCGCCACACCTCGGCGATGTCGGGCAGGTTGAGGTCGTACTGATAGTGCTCGGGATCGCGCAGCGGCGTCGTCTCGGCGTCGATCTCGCCTGTTTTCTTGCCGACGTTGGCGGCGCGCAGAATGGCGAGCCCCTCGGCGTAGGCGGCCATGAGCCGTATTCGATGCCGTTGTGGACCATCTTGACGAAATGGCCGGCGCCGTTCGGCCCGCAGTGCAGGTAGCCGTGCTCGGCGGTGCCGCCCACGTTCTCGCGGCCGGGCGTGCGGTCGATGTCGCCGACGCCGGGCGCGAGGCGTGGCGAAGATCGGATCGAGATGTTTCACGGCTGCCGCCTCGCCGCCGATCATCATGCAGTAGCCGCGCTCCAGCCCCCACACGCCGCCGCTGGTGCCGACGTCGACATAGTGGATGCCCTTGCGGCGCCAGCTCCTTCGCCCGGCGGATGTCGTCGATGTAGTAGGAATTGCCGCCGTCGATCAGCACGTCGCCGCGCTCCAGATGCGGCAGCAGGTCGGCGATGGTCTGGTCCACGACCGCCGGCGGGCACCATCAGCCACAGCGCGCGCGGTTTTTGCAGCTTGCTCACGAAGTCCGCGAACGAGGCAGCGCCTGTGGCGTTCTCCTTCACGAGGGCTTCGACGGCCTTCGGCGACATGTCGAACACCACGCAATCGATGGCCGCCCTTGATAAGCCGCCGCACCATGTTGGCGCCCATGCGCCCCAAGCCGATCATTCCGAGTTGCATGACTTTCTCCTTTCGCCATGCCGCCGCCGAAAGTCGCGCCGCTCAATGCCTTCTAAGCGAGGCGCCAGACGCTCGACCTCATTTTGCGCGCCCTGCGCGATTCGTAGCTTCATGCGGCGGGCTGCGGGATATGCGAGGCGTTTTGCCGGTCCGGCGGTCTTCCGCCTCCCAGGCGCGAAAGCCGCCGAGAAACGCATTCGCGTTGTCGCCGGCACGGCATCCCGGCGGCAATTCGTCGAGGTGCTTAACGTTTCCTCCGCCGAGCACCACGTCGTCGGGCTGGAGCGCGGCAACGAGACGCTCGACCACGTCTTCGACGCGCTTTCGCCATTTCTTTTCGCCGTGAGCGGTCAGCCCGCGCAAGCCGACGTAATCCTCGTAGGTTCCATCGCGATAGGGCAGGTGCCCGAGCTCCATCGGCTCGACGACGCCGTCCACGATCATCGCCGATCCGAGCCCTGTCCCCAAGCCGAGGAACAGCATCTTGCCCCCCTTGTAGCTGCCGAGGGCCTGCATTGCCGCGTCGTTCATGACTTTCACCGGGCGCTCGAACGCCGCCGCGAAATCCAAGCCGACCCAGCCTTTGCCGAGGTTGTGCGGTTCGGCAACCGGTCGGTTGTGCAGCACCGGGCCCGGATAACCAACCGTCACCCGGTCGTATTTCCAGCCTTTCGCCGACTTGTTCACGCCGTCAACCATCTGCTGCGCGGTCATATCGGCGCCGGAATCGAATTTCCGGCTATCTCTTTCCCCGCTTGCAAGGATCTTGACGTGGGTGCCACCCACATCGACCGCCAGCACGCTCATGAATGTAAGGCCCTCATGACGTCGCGACCCAAGTTGTAGAGGATTGCAGGTTCTCGCAGTTTATTCTGTCGTTCGTTGATCCGCAATCCTCGGCTCGGCCAACGGCCGTCCGCTTCTTCTCCATTCAGGGGGGCTCCGGCTCCGAATGTCGAACGTGCGCCTTGTTCACGCTGGCAACGGATTTTCGTTAGGCGCCAAGTTGGCCCACGTAGAAGCCAAGCCGATTTTCGACGTCGCCAGCGCGATGAAAGCCCCGTTCCATCAATGCCTCAATCCGCTTTTGGCTTGCCGGGCGCCCGAGCGAGGCCAAGAAAGCGTCCCACTCCGGCTCGATTTCCGCATCGGGCGGCAGGCTTGCGACGTCCACCAGACGCTTTGTCTCCGCGATCGCCTCCTTGTCGAACGACGCAATGCGCATCGCGAGCGCATCGACGAAACCATCGAGTTCGGCGTCCGGAAGGGAGCGATTGACGTATCCGTAACGCTCAGCGAGATCGCCGGAAATGTCGTCGGCCCCGAGCAATACCTCCAGCGCGCGACCTCTGCCGATCAGGCGCGGCAGGCGCGCCATCGGTCCACCGCCTGGCACGAGACCGGCGCCGACTTCCCATTGTGACAGAATGGCCTTTTCGCGGCTCGCGAAACGCATGTCGCTGGCCAGCGCGAGCTCGCTTCCGACTCCTGTCGCGCGCCCTCGGATCGAGGCGATGGACACCAGCGGAGCGCGGCTGAGGCGCACCAGCATGTCCGGCAACGCCTGAAGACCGGTCGGTCCGGGCGGTATATTTGCCGAGTCCTCGAGCGGCGCCAGAAAATTGTAGTGGGTTAGGAAGAAGCCGTCGACTGCGCTGTCGAAAACGACGACCTTCAGCTCCTTATCCCTCTCGATCGCCGTGATGATCTCGCCCAGTCGCAGGGTCTCGTTTGGACCGAAGATGTTCACCGGCGGAAGATCGAATGTGACCCGCCAGTACGATGGCAAGCGCCGTTCAATGCGAATTTCGTGGTTCGCGAACGTTCTCTCGGGACGGTTCATGTTGTACTCCCTGATTTCCGGGAACAGATGTCACGGCGCCCCGGGCGCCGGTTTGTCTCAAATCGATTGGCGCAGCGAGTGGAACGCGGCTCGGATTTCCGCGCTGAACAGCTTGGGCTGCTCCCAGGCCGCGAAGTGCCCGCCCCTGTCGACCTTGTTGAAGTAAATCAGCTTGGGATAGGCCCGCTGCGTCCAGCTTTGTGGCGCCGCATAGATTTCGTCCGGAAAGACGCTGACGGCTACCGGGATGGCGACGTGCTTGGGCTCAAAGAAGTTCAGTTTGTTTTCCCAATAGAGGCGCGCCGACGAAATCGCCGTGTTGGTCAGCCAGTAAAGCGTGACATTATCAAGTATGTCGTCCCGAGTTAAACCTTCGGTCTGTCCGTCGAACACCCGTGCGATCAGTTCGAGACTGCGCTCGTCATGATCCAGAATCCAGGCCGCCAAGCCCGAAGGAGAATCCACAATCGCCTGGAGACTCTGAGGACGGTTCGCCATCTCGATGGCGTATCCGAGGCCGTGCTTGTAGAAGTAGTCCAGTTGGTCATAGGCGTGTTGTTCGTCGCTTGAAAGACCGGATGGCGGCGAGCCCCCGGGCTGAAGGGCCTTTGCGATATCGTCCGGAACGGTCGCCGGCATGTTGGTGTGGATGCCGAGCAACTCGGGCGGCGCCAGCAACGCCATCTGCTCCGTTACGGAGTTGCCCCAATCGCCCCCTTGCGCGGCGTAGCGCGTGTATCCCAGGCGCTTCATCAGCGCGATCCAGGTGCGCGCGATGCGCGCGGGATCCCACCCCGTCACCGTCGGCTTACCCGAAAACCCGTGACCCGGCATCGAGGGAATCACCAAGTGAAATGCGTCCGATGCGCTCGCGCCATCTCCCGTGGGGTTCGTCAGCGGCCCGACAATTTTCAGCTGCTCGATGACGGAGCCTGGCCAACCGTGCGTGACTATGAGCGGCAGTGCGTTGGGGTGCTCCGAGCGCACGTGGATGAAATGAATATCGACACCGTCAATCTCCGTGACGAACTGCGGCAGGGCGTTGAGACGAGTCTCGATCTTGCGCCAGTCATAGTCCGTCCGCCAATATTGCACGAGCTTCTGGATGGTTGCCAGCCGCACCCCCTGCGATTCATCGGCGACCAGCTCCGGATCCGGCCATCGCGTCGCCTTGAGACGTTCGCGCAGGTCGATCAGCTTTTCGTCGGGAATATTGATGCGGAAAGGACGAATTTCATCGCTTTCGGCGGCAGACGCCGAATGTCGCAACAGCGAGGTGGCCGCGCCCGCGGAAACTATCGCCATCCCGGCAGTCGCCAGGAACTCCCGCCGATCCGGCAGGCTGCTAGGCGCAACGCTCGTTTGAATTGACGGCCCGACAAGAGTTCTTTTCATCACCACTGCTCCCAATAGAAGTACACGCCTGTCAGCCTCTGCTGACGTCGATCACGGCTTGCGAAAATTCCTCCGGCGCCTCCTGAGGGAGGTTGTGACCGATGCCCCCCTTCACGAGGCGATGCAGATACTTGCCGGAGAATTTTCGAGCGTAGCTGGACGGGTCTGGATGCGGCGCGCCGTTTTCATCGCCTTCGAGCGTGATTGCCGGCACGTTGATCTCAGGCGCCGCGGCTAATTTTGCTTCCAACTCGTCCAAGCCTGGATCGCCTTTGGCCAGCCCGAGCCGCCATCTATAGTTGTGGATCACGATATCGACGTGATCTGGATTGTCGAAAGCTGCCGCGCTGCGCGCGAACGTCGCGTCATCGAATTGCCATTTCGGCGAAGCAAGCCTCCAAATCAGCTCGGCGAAATCGCGGCGATATTTCTCGTATCCCTCGCGGCCGCGCTCCGTGGCGAAGTAGAATTGGTACCACCATTGGAGCTCGGCCTTTGGCGGCAAGGGCGCCTTCCCTGCCTCCTGGCCTCCAATAAGGTACCCGCTCACCGAGACGATTCCCTTTACGCGATCGGGCCACAGGGCGGCGACAATATCTGCGGTGCGAGCGCCCCAGTCGAAGCCAGCAATCGTCGCCTGCTTGATGTTCAGTGCGTTCATCAAGGCAATCGTGTCCACCGCCAATGCGGATGGCTGGCCGGTTCGGGGCGTTTCGTTGGATCGGAAGCGCGTCGCGCCGTAACCTCGCGCATAAGGAACAATGACGTGAAAGCCCGCCGACGCCAGGCGCGGAGCAACTTCACTGAAGCTGTGAACGTCATAGGGCCACCCATGCAGCAGAATAACTGCCGGTCCATCTGCGGGGCCTGCTTCGACGTAAGCGACACTGAGCACACCAGCGTCGACCTGTTGCAAGGATTGAACTGAATCGATCGCATCGAATTTGACTAGCTCGATCGACCTCTCAACGGGCAGCGCCGCATTTGCGGCGTGACTTCCCCCAAATTGCAGGCCGCCTATGGCGCCCGCAGCAACCTCAAGAAATCTTCGCCGACCGAAGAAGCCCAGGCGATTTTGCGGAATCATGCCCCTCACTCCCCGTTTGGTCGACTAGCATCGAGACAACTGCCTCTGGATGCGCGCGAGTGTTGACGCATATTGTCTCTGCGCCCATTTCCACGCTATTCAGCTTTCGGGGAATGCCGGTCATATCAAGGTATGAGCGGTTGGCGCGCATCGGGGGTTGGCGCTTATCGTATCCGCGAATCTCTTCAGGCGTCGAGGGAACGGAATGTTGTCGTCAGGGGCAAAAGCGCCGAGGTCGGCCGGGTTGGACTCACGGCGCCCGTTGGCGGCGGCTCATTTCAATCGTGGACCGAGTCCCGCGTCATTTCGCCGAGAAGAGTTGGAATGAGCTCCGACACGGTGGGGTGGATAGGCACCGCGCGTTGTAGCGCGGTGTACGGCGTCTTGGCGTTCATTGCATCGAGAATTCCGTGGATCGCTTCGTCGCCCCCGGTTCCGAGAATGGCGGCGCCGAGGATCTGTTGCGTGTCGGCGTCAGCGATCGCCATCATGAACCCCTGCGTCTCGCCCCTCTCGATCGCTCGGGCCACGCGGGTCATCGGACGGCGCCCGACAAGCAGCGGACGTCCAGTGGCGCGGGCCTGCGCTAAGGTCAGGCCGACGCGGCCGAGCGGCGGATCGATGTAGAGCGCGTATCCGGGGATGCGGTCGCTCACGCGCCTACGCTCGCCATCGAGAAGGTTTGCCGCGACAATTTCAAAGTCGTTATAGGCGGTGTGCGTGAAGGCGCCGCGGCCATTGCAGTCGCCAAGCGCCCAGACGCCCGGCGCGCTGGTGCGCAGTTCGTCGTCGACGACGATATAGCCGCGGGCGTCTGTTTCAACTCCGGCCTTGTCGAGCCCCAAATCGTCGGTATTGGGCCTGCGCCCGACCGCCAACAGCACGTGAGTTCCCGTGAGTTCCGGCGCGCCGGACGCGCAATCGAACTCCCACCGCGATTTCGCCGCCTCTGGGTTCGAAATGTATGCATTTCGCGTTCAGACGCATAGCGACGCCCTCGGCTTGGAGAATCTCTCTGATCGAAGTCGAGACGTCCTCGTCCTCGCGTGAGAGCAACCGCGCCGATTTCTCCACGATGGTCACCGCGGCGCCGAAGCGGCGGTACATCTGCGCGAACTCAAGGCCGATGTAGCTTCCGCCGACGACGATCAGATGTTGCGGCAGCGTTTCCAGCTCGAGAATCGACGTGTTGGTCAGGACGGCGACGCGGTCAATTCCAGGCATGTCGGGTATGAGAGCGCGACCGCCCACGTTGACGAAAATGCGTTTGGCCGCGATGCGATCCTCGCCGATCTGCACGTCGGTTGGCGAAACAAAGCGCGCGTGGCCGCGGTAGACCGTGCAACGCTCCATGTGTCCCAGCCAGGACTCGACACTCTCTCTTGAGCGCCTCGAGACCATTTCCTTCCGCGCCTTCACGGCTTTCATGTCGACGGCGACCTCGCCCCCAATACTGACGCCATAGTCCGCCGCGCGGCGCGCCAGGTGCGCGGCATAGGCGCTGGCGACTAGCGTCTTGGTGGGGGTGCAGCCCGTATTGACGCAAGTGCCGCCAAAGAGCTTGCGCTCGACGAGAGCGACCGACATCCCGACTGCGGTCAGGCGCCCGGCCAATGCTGGCCCGGCTTGGCCGGCGCCGATGATGAGGGCATCGTACGTATCTGTCATGAAGGCGCTCCCACGTAGTATTTTGGCGCGAAACACATCGCCTAGGCCTCAGAGATCGAGGACAACCTCCCCCTGAGGCCGCGCACAGCAGATCAGGGCGTTGCCGGGCGCTGGGGCCATTATTGGATCTGGCGCATAGCTGACCGCCCCCGCCACAAGGCCAAACTCGCAGGTGTGGCAAACTCCCGTTCGGCACGCCCATTTGGTCGGCACATCGCAGGCTTCGGCAAGTTCGAGCAGGCTCTGATATTCCGCCCCCCAATGGACATTCACGCCGCTCCGAGCGAATGAAACCAGTGGGCCCGTGCTCGAAGTTCGCGCAGGCGGGTGCGGCGGCCGGTGCGGGGAAGCTGCGATTCCCGGGGTGCGGGAAGCGCCCGGGCCGAAGACTTCGCTGTGGACACGGCGCCGATCGACGCCCCAGTCTGCAAGGCCGGCGGTCAGTTCACTCATGAAGGCGGACGGCCCACAGAGAAAGAAATCGGCGTTGCGCGGCGCCTCCAGTTGTCGCAGGACTCCGGCGTTCAAATGTCCTGAAGCGTCGAAATCTGCGCCTGGCCTGTCTTCGGGATCAGGCGCGCTGAAGAATATGTGACAGTGGCCGCGAGTCACGGCTTTGAGGAGGTTTCGAACTTCCTCGGCGAACGGGTGCTCGTGGCCGTTGCGGGCGCCATGAAGCCACCAGATTTCTCGCCGCGACGCTCCGGCCGCCAATGCATGGAGCATCGCGAGGACGGGCGTCGCGCCGACCCCCGCGCTCAGAAGGACGACGGGGTCATCGCCGGGTTGAAGGGTGAAGGCGCCTCGTGGGGCGCTTATCTCCAGCGTGTCGCCGACCTGCACCGCTTTATCGATGTACGTGCTGGCCGCGCCGTGTGTCTCGCGCTTGACGCTGATACGATAGCGAAGGGAGCTGGGCTCGCCCGACAACGAATAGCTGCGCATTTGCGCTGGGGCGCCAGGCGCTGAACTCAAGCGCAGCACGACAAACTGGCCCGGCAGAGGCACGGTCAGGGGAGCCCCGTCCATGGGCTCGAGCACCAGTGAGGTCACACTGGCGCTTTCGCGGCGCTTGTCCGAGACCCGCACCTTGCGGAATCCCGACCACGCCGGCGTTATTCCGGGCGCCGCGTCTTGGGTCCCGCCTTCCGCCTCTTCCGCGAGAAGCGCCTGGAAGGAGTCGCGCCAGCCGACGCTCAGCGCGGGGATGCGCAGTGCGCGCTCGAGCTGGCTGCGGGAGGCGCCAGGCAAATACAATAGCGCATCGATTTCGGCGACCGTCATGCGCTCGGGACCTTCCCCGACCTGGACGATCTCATCGCCGGCTTCGACCTCGCCTTCCTCGAGAACGCGGAGGTAGAATCCCGGCCGCCGTCGCTCGACGAGCAGCGCGGGCATCCGCGGCTCGTTCAACCGTATCCCCACTCGGTAGCAAGTGACCCGCGGCTGCGTCACCTCGAACAACGCGCCGCCGATCCGATATTGATCGCCAACGCAAACTTCACGGTCCAGCAGACCCTCGACCGTGAAGTTCTCTCCGAACTGTCCATAGCTGAAGTCGTTGCGACCGAGCTCGCTCTGCCAGTAACGATAGGAATCCATCTGATAGACGAAAACCGCCCGGCGTTCGCCGCCATGCCCGGCGAGGTCCCCCTGGCCGTCGCCGTCGACATTGAGCCGGCGCACCAGGCGCGGGCCCTGAACCGGCGCCTTCCATACCGCCGTGCGAACGATCCGTCCCTGCCATGCGATGTCCCGCGGCAGGCCGACATTGACCGAAAGCAAACGACCGGCCACTTTCGCCTCCTTCTCCGCAGACGCCCTGGCGTTCGTCGATCCCCGGGAATGAACTGGGGCGGCCCGTCCCGGGGAGACACGGATGCGATTGCGCACTTATACACCCGCTGGCGTGATCCGCGCGGCCGACGCAACATGGGCTCGCCTTACTCACCCCCGATCCGGGCCCCCTTCTCGGCGACGGAACGCTTCATCAACAGCACGGCGAATACGAGCCCAACCATCACAACGGCCAGCACCCAGAACACATCGAAGTAGGCAAGCGACGACGCCTGTTGCTCGCGCTGCTTCGCCAACGCCTGCAAGGCCATCTGTCGCGCCGCGACAGGATCGCCGGTCAGTTGCAGGAGGCGCGCCGAAGCCTGATCAAGGAAGGAACGCGCAGCCGGATTGAAGGGATCGAGCCACTCGCCAAGACGCAGGCTGTGGAACTGGTCGCGGCGCTCCTGAATCGTCTGGCCGAGAGAGGTCCCTACGCTGCCGCCCTCGTTGCGCAGGAGACTCAACAAGCCGACCGCGGCGCCGCGCAGCGCAAGCGGCGTATAGAGGTAAGCCGCCATGTTTGCGGGGGCGAAGCACATGGCGATCCCGACGATCAGCACCACCCGCGGCCAGATGGCCTGCCCCGGACTGATGTCCAGGTTCATTTGCGACATCCAGTAACTGCCCGCGGCCATGGTCAAGAGACCGGCGGCGATCACCCAGCGCGCATCGGTTCCACGACCGAGCGTCCGCCCCACGAACGGCATGGCGACGATGGCGAAGAATCCGGCCGGCGACATGACCAGACCCGCACTCAGCGCGTCGTAGCCGAACAGCGACTGGAGCAGGGCGGGCAAAACGGTGCTGGAAGCATACAGCACCGCGTAGGCGCAAAAAATGATGAGGCAGCAGGCGGCGAAATTCCGCTCGCGCAACGGGCGGAAATTGACCACCGGACTCGGATGCCGCAATTCCCAGAAGATCAGCGCGGCGAGGCCCACGACGAACAAAATCACCAGCGTCTGCACACGCCAGAACGGATCGCCCAGCCAATCCCATTCCTGGCCCTTGCTGAGCGTCACCTCCCAACAGACTATGACGATGACCAGCAGCGACAGTCCGACGCCGTCAAAGCTGAAGGGTCGCTTTCGCAACTCCGCCCGATGCGCCGTGAGATAATCGGGATCCCGGAGCGTCATGGCGCAGGCGCCCAAGGCCAGGACGCCGACGGGGACGTTGATCAGGAACACCCACCGCCAGGAGTAGCTGTCGGTTATCCAACCGCCCAGCGTCGGGCCGACGATGGGCGCGATCAGCGCAGCCAGGCCGAACAGCGTCATGGCCATGCCTTGCCGCTCGGGCGGGAAAGCGTCCAGCAGCACGCCCTGGCTCGACGGTTGAAGACCACCGCCGGCCAGACCCTGGAGCACGCGGAACAGGATCAGTTCCGGAAGACTTGTGGCCATTCCACACAACCCGGACGCGAGAGTGAAAACGGCGATCGAGAGCAGGAAATAGTTGCGGCGTCCAAGACGCGCTATCAACCAGCCGGTGATGGGCAGGATGATCGCGTTGGCGGCGAGGTAGCTGGTGATGACCCATTCCCCGTCATCGACTGTCGCCGACAGGCCGCCGGCGATATAGCGCAGCGCGACCACCGCGATCGTGGTGTCGAGCACCTCCATGAAGGTCGGCACCACGACGACAGCGGCGACGATCCAGGGGTTTATCGCCGCGCGGGGTCGGAACTCCGCCGGCGCCGACGTCAATGCCGCGTCGGTCATGGCCTGATATTCCCGACGCCGGCGGTCGGCCCCTGGCTCGCAGACGATGGCGCAGAGGTCTGGAGAAACTTCCCGGCATCCGGTCCGGTTGGCGGCTTGTTGAAATAGACGTAAGGAACCACCGACGTGCCGATGAACAGAGGCGTCCGATCGGGGTTGTAGTCGACGAGATCGATGCGAACCGGCAGCCGCTGCACCACCTTGATGAAATTGCCGGTGGCGTTCTCCGCCGGCAGCAACGCCAGGGTCGATCCGGTTCCCTCGGTGAAGCCGGAGATCCGCCCCTTGAAGGTTTGCTTGCCGCCGTACATGTCGACGTCGAGATCGACCGGTTGCCCGATGCGCAGGTCGCGCAACTGCGTTTCCTTGAAGTTGGCGTCAACCCAGATTTCGTTAAGCGAACGCACCGCCATCAGGTTCTGGCCGACCTGCACATAATTGCCCGGATTGACGTTGCGGCGCGTGACGACGCCATCAATCTCTGCGACGATGTCACAGTAACGCAGGTTCAGCTCCGCCTCTGCGAGATCGCGCCGCGCGGTTTCGAGTTTCGCCTCGGCCTGTTTGACGGCAGGGGCATTTGCCTCGTATCGGGCGAAGGTGCTGTCGATGTCGCCCAGTTTTTCGAATTGGTCGAGCATCGCTTTCGGACCCTGGTCGAACGAGTGAACGACGCCAAGTTGCGCGGCGCTCTGAATCAGCGCCGCCTGGGCCTCGAGCACGGACGAAAAGGTCTCGTCGAGATCGGGCGGCACCTGGCCGGGATCGCCGCCCCCGTTGGGTTGCGCCGGAAGCCCGAGCGAGACGCGAACCTGGTGCATTTCGGCCACGCTTTCGGCGAGTTGGGCGGCCGCCGACGCCAGTTCCGCTTGTCGCTGGTCATAGACTTCGCGCGACACGTCGGAGCTGGCGACCAGTTTCCGCGCCCGATCGAACTCGAGCTGCGCCAGCGCCAACGCGGCCTTGCTCTTGTCGATGGCCGCGACACGCGCGCGCAGCAAAGCGACCTGGTTATCCACATCCTCGACGGCCCGTTGCAGATTCCACCGCTTGCTCCTTGCTTCGGCTTCGACCCCACGCACGGCGGCCATCGCGGCCCGCAGGTCCGCCTCCGCGGTGTCAACGGCCGCCTGCTTCTCGGAAACCACGACCCGGTACGGCTCCTTGTCCAATTCGGCGAGCAGATCTCCCTTGTGCACTCGGTTGTTGTCGTCCACCAGCACACGGGAAATCTGGCCGCCCACGCGCGGCGCAACAAAGGTGACGTGACCATTCACGTAAGCGTCGTCCGTGGAGACGGTATTGAGCGTCTCCTCGGCAAACGGGATCCCGAACTTGATGGCGGCCGCCACGATGGCGACGCCAACCACCCCGGCCAAAACCCTCCGCCTCCACGTCCCCTTCCGGGTCTCCTGCGGCAAGGCGCCGGCCTCCGGCGGCGCCTGCGTCGATTTCGATTCGGGCGCGGGCCCGGCGTCTCCATTCGCTGTCGATTGCGCAGGGATCGACTCTGGCTTGACGCTTTGCACGGTCATGTCGAGCGCCTCTCGAAAAGGGCACGAACCATGCGAGGCCGAAACGGCTTCGCTCGTCGCCGATGGAAAGCCAGTTTGGTTGCCCGTAACACTCCGCCCAGTTTCGGCGGGCAATTTGTCTTCCCATTCGATCAACCCATCGCGACGCGATGCCCGAGGCCCGGACGGCTCCGCATCGTACTGCGTCGCGGCCGCTCGAAAGGCGCTGACCGCCCGCTCTCACCACGTCGCCTGAAGGCCAAACATCGCGAACCGCCGATCCGAGTCGGTCCAAATCGCGCTCACACGCCACCGCCCATCCTCGACGAAGTCAACGAAGCTGCGCACGTCGTATTTTCGCGAACTCTCGGTGTGGACCGTTTCTCCCGCCTCGAACGCGAAGCATTGGCCGTCGACGGTGACCACCTGTTTGCGCAGGCTCACCAGATGCATCTCCACGGCGGACTCGGCTTCGTTCCAGCGCGCCTCGTGTGCAAATCCTTCAGGCGAGAAATCCCCGCCGAGCTCCCGATTGATCCGGGTAAGAAGGTTCAGGTTGAACGCCGCCGTGACGCCCTCCCGATCGTCGTAGGCCGGCAGGAGCATCGAAAGGTCCTTCTTCAGGTCAACGCCGATGATCGCAACGCCGCGGGCGCCCACATGTCTACGAACCTGGCGGAGGAAGCTCTCAGTCTCGCGCCCGTCCAGATTTCCCAGGGTGGAGCCCGGAAAAAAGGCGCTGCGACGCCCCCACGGCACTCCCCGCGGGATTTCGAAGTCAGACGTGAAATCGGCGACTACGGGCAAGGTCTGCAGGTCAGGGAACCGCCGCCGCATCCGCGCCGCGGTTTCTTCGAGGAAGTCCGCCGCGATATCGATGGGCACATACAATCGGGGCCTGTCGAGAGCGTCAATCAGGATTTCGGTCTTGATCCCCGCGCCCGCGCCATACTCCAATATGACAGCCTGCTCGCCGCAGAAGTCCGCGATCTCCCGAGCGTTGTCGCGCAGCAGAGCCTGTTTCGGTGCGAGTCGGATAATATTCATCCAGCCGCGTGATTTCTTCGAAGATCTCGCAGCCCCTGGCGTCGTAGAGCCACCGGCTCGGCAGCCTCTTCTGGCCTTGAGACAGACCCGAGGCCACATCCGCCCTAAAGGCTTCCAACTGCCGCGCTTGTTGGCTGAGAATCTCCAGCATTTACATGTCCCCCGCCAGCCGCACCCCGGAGAATTGCCACCGTGCATCCGGGGGAAAGAAGTTCCGATAGCTCGGCCGCATATGCCCCGCAGGCGTCACGCAGGAGCCGCCGCGCAGCACAAACTGGCCAGACATGAACTTGCCGTTGTACTCTCCGACGGCGCCTTTGGCGGCGCGGAACCGCGGGTAGGGCGTGAACGGACTCCGCGTCCATTCCCAGACGTCCCCGAACATCTGTCGCAATTCGTAGTCCGACGGCGGCGGCGACTTCGGCTGCAGATGACCCGAATCGGCGAAATTGCCTGTTTGAGGCAACGGCTGCGCAGCGTGTTCCCACTCCGCTTCGGTCGGAAGTCGCCGTCCGGCCCAGGTCGCGAAAGCGTCGGCCTCGAAGTAGCTCACGTGGACGACCGGCGCCGCGAGGTCGACCTTCTGCGCGCCGCGCAGCGTCATCGTCCAGAATTCGTCGTCTCTCTTCTCCCAATAGAGCGGCGCCGCCCAGCCTTCGGCGCGGACTTTCGCCCATCCCTCGGATAACCACAGTCGAGGATTGCGATAGCCTCCGTCGGACATGAATTCGAGCCAATCCTGGTTGGTCGCCAGCCTGTCAGCAAGTTGGAACGATTCCAGGAACACGCGGTGACTGGGCCCCTCACAGTCGAACGCGAAGCCTTCCGCCTTGTGTCCGATCTTCACGATCCCACCTACAATCGGCATGAACGCGGCCGGCCCCGGCGGCTTCGCTTCGCCTCGCGTGCGTGTGGCCTCCCTGTATGCCGGCTGCGTCGGATTCTGCGAAAACAGATGCAGGATGTCCGTCAGGAGAAGCTCCTGATGCTGCTGCTCATGATGGCAGCCGAGCTCCAACAATTCGGCGACCCCTGACGACGGCGCCCTCTCCAATAGCCTCTCGACGCCCGCGTCGACGTGCGCGCGATAGGCCAAAATCACCTCGAGAGAGGGGCGGGTGATCATGCCGCGCTTCGGTCTCGGGTGACGAGCGCCGATCGTTTCATAGTACGAGTTGAAGAGGAAATTGAAGGACTCGTCGAATACGCGATAGCCAGCCAGATGCGGGCTCAGCACCATCGTCTCGAAAAACCAAGTCGTGTGCGCCAGATGCCATTTCGCTGGACTGGCGTCCGCCATAGACTGCACGGTCGCGTCTGCGTCCGAGAGGGATTCGCAGAGACCCTCGGTCGATTGGCGTACTGACTCGTAAAGGCTCCGGAGCACGGTCGGCTGCAACGAAGAACGAAGGGCACGCGCAGTTTCCATGGAAATCGTCCTGAGGGGTTTGAGACTTCGGTCGGTTGAGGTCCGTTGCTTATTGTCGAACGCGCACGATCGGCGGATGCACCTACTCTCGCTCGCGGTCTTCATCAGGAGCTGTAGCGCCGAAGCTCAGTCAAACAGACTTCATCTGCCGGCGCAGCCGGACGTTGGTTTTGCTCGATCAGCTATTGGTATGACCTTACGGGCCGCCGACCGGCATAAAGTGCCCGAACCACGGGTATGGCCAAGGCATGCATGATTGGGCGACCGCCCACTCTCCTGGCGCCCACGGAGACGCCGACCCGCCGCCGCGCTCTTCCCGCGGCGGCTCGACTCCTTGCCCGCCAAAAACCTCGGCAGTCCTTCGATGGCGATCCGACCTATGACGCCCGCGCCACGGTGGACGACCCGGCCTTTTGTTTCAGCGCCGCGATCAGCGTCTTCGCGGCGGGTCCTGAGGAACTCGGATTCTGTCCCGTGATCAGCAGGCCGTCAGTGACCACGTGCACCGCCCAGTCGGCCTTCTTTGAGAAGATGGCGCCCAATTTCAGCATCTCGTTTTCCACGAGAAATGGCACCACGCGGGTGAGGCCGACCGCTTCCTCTTCGCCGTTTGTAAATCCGGTCACCTCTCTGCCCTGAACAAGAGGCCTGCCGTCAGCCGTCTTGACGTGCCGCAGCGCGCCCGTCGAATGGCACACAATGGCAATCGGCTTCCCGGCCGCGAGGAACGACTGGATGAGTTTGACGGAATGGGCGTCTTCGGCAATATCCCACATTGGCCCATGGCCACCGGGATAGAAGACGGTGTCGAAGTCCTCTTGCCTGAGAGTGTCAAGGCGAACGGTCTTGTCGAGCCGAGCTTCCGCGGCCGCGTCCTTCTCGAAGCGCAACGTGAGGTCGGTGCGAAATTCCGGCTCGTTACTCTTGGGGTCAAGCGGCGGCCGTCCACCCTTCGGCGACGCGAGCGTGATCTCGGCTCCGACATCTTCAAAGGCGTAGTAGGGAGCAGCAAGCTCTTCGAGCCAGAATCCTGTCTTTCGACCTGTGTTTCCCAATTGATCGTGTGACGTCAGAACAATCAATACCTTCATCGCTGCTCTCCTTTGCTTGAGGTCTGCACTTACTCGTTTACGCTGCGATCGATGCGGGAATGTCCCGCGTCACTTCCGTCAACTTGCCGGAGCTGATTTCGTAGAAGAAACCATAGAGCTTGATGTGCTTCGGCACAGCCGGGCTCGAACGAAGCAATGCGACATCGTGTTTGAGTGACGCCTCAAAATCCATGATGGCAAGGCTATCGTGATCAAACATAGCCCCGATATCGGCGTGATGATGCTCATGGAACTCCTCTATGAGCAGCTCCGGCGTCAGGGTCGTCGTGCCGCAGAACGAGTGGTGAACCACGACGACATTCTGCACGCTGAATATGTAATCCATGGACGCCACCGATTCTAAGGCGAACGCGGCGCGTCCGCCCGCGTTTGTCAGGGTAAATAGCGTCCGCGTGTGACCGACCCGATTGCCGGAGTCGTCGAGGATGTTTTCGCCCGGGTAGACCTCGTCGCCAAAATACTCGGCGACGGCCAGCGGGATTTCGACCGCCCGAGGGTCAAAGCAGTAGATAACGAGTGTCTTCATCGGGATCGCCTGGTTGGCGCCCTCGAAGGCGTTCATGTCGAATCCGGGTTGTTTCCTGTACTCGTAGTCGCTGAACTTGCCCATTTTCGTTCTCCACAGGCGTTTGATTGCGTGCAGGTCCACCAACTCCACGAATTCCCGATCACGGAATGCGCAGTCCGATACGGGGCCTGGTTCGGCTCCTGTCCTCAGCTATCGGCGCCGCCACGATTGTCCGACCTGAGCGAAGGTTGGCGAAAATGGTCCGGCCGAGGCGCTGAGCCCGCACCCGCTTGCTTTCCATCGGTGTCAAAGGACCCCGAGTTTCACCACAAAGACCCGCATCGCTCAAAGCCGTCTTTGACAGTCAACCTGCCACCCCGACTCAAGAAGCCCTCATGCCAACGATGTTGAACCGGCGCCGGAAGCGACCTCCTTGCCGGGTCACTCAGCCTCCATTCGCGCTGTTGCTGCAATTGAGAGGGTCGGGTCCGCACAGGCCCTGGCTCTGCACGGTGACGCGGTTTCTTCCCATCCATATCGTCGTGGGAAACGATTCTTGCTGGGCGGCCCAAGCGCTGTCGACCGGGCGTTGCTCGTATCGCGAGGCGGCCCGGGCGTGGTGGGCATGCCTGTGCGTGGGTTGGGCGTAGCCGGGTGAACTCAGAGCAAGCGCCGTCACAAGTGTAAGAGGCAGTCTTCCCATGATTCTCCCCTGTGCCTTTGCTGGACGGCTGGTGGCCGCAAGGCGTTTGCCATGCGCATCAGACCACCCCGTTCCTGCTGACACATGACTTGTGAGCGCGCCCAGCTGCAATTGAACGAGCGTTTGCTGCGCTAGGTCGTATGTATGAGCAAATCCCGCGTTTCAATTCGAACGACCGGTCTCGGGCTCGGCAACTGGCTGGATGGCGGAATCGTCCGCTCATACTTAGGTTTGATCCACTTCGTGAGTTCTGGCTATGCTAAGGCACGGGGGTGAGGTGAGGCTCCGCCATGCCGTTGCAGACGAGGGAGAAGGCAGTCGTCCATGTCGTCGACGACGATGCGTCGCTCCGTGAGGCTTTGGAGGGTCTATTCGAGTCGGTCGGTCTCGACAGTCGAACCTACGCTACGGCGCACGATTTTCTGAGTGCGCCCCCTCTCGACAGACCTGGATGCATCCTTGTCGACATCCGTTTGCCGGATATGAATGGATTGGACTTCCAGGCCCGTTTGACACAGTTGGGCGTGGGAGTGCCTGTGGTGATAATGACGGGATACGGCGACGTTCCCATGTCCGTGCAAGCGATGAAGCGCGGCGCGGTGGATTTTCTTCCCAAGCCGTTCCACGATCAGGACTTGCTCGACGCCGTATTGACCGCCATCGAACGCGATCGCCATCGGCGGGAAGTCGAAGAAGAGATTTCGCGGATGCGGCGGCGTTTCGAAACATTGTCTGGCCGAGAAAGGCAAGTCATGCTCCTGGTGACGTCCGGGAAGATGAATAAGCAGGTAGCGGGCGATCTGGGAATAAGTGAAATAACTGTGAAAATTCATCGCGGTGCGGCGATGCGGAAAATGAATGCGCGAACCCTGCCGGATCTCGTCCGGATGGTCGAAGCGCTCAGTCCGACACGCACATGAAGGTCCATATTAACACTTGTGTATAATTACTGCGGCCTCGTGCGAGCGCGAGATTGCGCTCTATGCGCCCGCTAACTGGGACCACCCCGGGTGAAGAGGGGCGAAGCGTGTCATCAAAGCACTCGGTTGCAGTCATCGATGACGACGACGCCTTCCGTATCGCTCTCGTTGAATCACTCGAATTCGCTTGGGTATCTTTCGTGCGGCTACGCGTCGGCGGACGAGTTTGTCAACGTCAACGGAGAGAGGTCGTCGGACTGCGTCGTTACAGACATTCACATGCCCGGGATGAGCGGGATTGACTTGAAGCTGGCGCTCTCAGCGCGGGGCTCAAAGACGCCGGTGATAATGATCACCGCCCGCTCCGATTCCGAGTTGGAGGCAAAGGCTCTGGCGAGCGGGGCCATATGCTTGCTCCGAAAGCCGTTTGATTCGGCGGCCCTGGTTCACTGTCTCGATCTGGCCCTGAAGGGCTGAACGTAGCGTCGATGTTTGATTTGTGCGTTAGCGGGGTTGCGCTTCGCCGGAGCGCGACGCCTGCGTCTGAAGGCCGCGAGCGAAGGCGGGATTGCCGGGGTTCGCCCGCGCGACATCAGGCCGCCTACAACGGACGCTAACTCTCACTCGTCGGCGACGCGCAACACGACCTTGCCTACGCGCGCCGCGCGACCCTCGGCGAAGGCGCGCCCAGGACTTTTTGCGCGCCGCGGATTCTGACGTAGTCGTGATCGTCTTCGCTCGCGGTCGCAATGGCCTCAAGGCCTGCGTTGCGCGCCAACTGCATCGCGAAGCCGCCGACGTTGCCCGCGGCGCCGAGGATGAGGACGCGCTGGCCGGTCTTGAGCCCGGCCTCGGCGAATAAGGCCTGCCGTGCGGTGGCTGCCACGACCGCCTCAACCGCGCTGAGGCGGGGGCGCGGGCGATCATGCGGCTTGTTGGTGATTCCGGAGCGTGACGGCCTTCGTAAATGCAGCATCTCGATAAAGTGCCCCATATAGTGTTTTGGCGCGGCCAGCGAAAACATAGCTTATCGATCAACCAGCAGACATACGAATTGATGTCCGCTTCGACCCGGAAGCGCGCCCACGCACCGCAACCCGTTGCTATCCAATCGGCTGAGTGGGGGAAGATCTTACGTCACTGCATGAACCACCCGTGGCTCACGACCATCGACTGGCCGCTCAGCGCGTTCGATTCGAACCCGGCGAAAAATAGCGTGGCCTCGGCGACGTCCTCGACAGTGGTGAACTCTCCGTCGACGGTGTCCTTCCGAGATCCGAGCCTTCGCTTGCTCGGGAATCTGCCTGTCGACCAGCGGCGCGCGCACGAGGCGACAGATGAGATGCACGAGGTTTATAGGGCTGGCGTTGTACAACCGAGGCCAGGAACCTGCCTTCATCGCTTTGCCCAGTGCCTCCGGCAACTGGTCCAGGAACTTGGCGATGCAGTACTCAACCTTGTGCAGCCGCTTCATGAAATTGGTGAAGGCGCGTCCGACTTGAGATTGGATCTCCTTCTGTCGCGTCGCCACTTCCGCGAGGTTGCGCGGGAACTTACCGCGCGCGCTCCAGAGATCGACCTGAAACACGAGCGCATCATCGTCAGCAAACACTCGCCTGTCACGCGCGGGTTCGTGACGATCCACTGCAGCGGCGTGTTCGAGGCGAGGCCGCCGTCCCAATAGTGCTCGCCCTCGATCTCAGGCCGGGAAGCCGGGCGGCAGCGCGCCGCTCGCCATCACTTGCTCGGCCGTGATCGCTTGGGTCTCGGTGTCGAAATAGACGAGATCGCCGCTGCGCACGTTGACCCCTGGCGACCCGAACCGGCGCGCGGCGTCGGCCTTGTCCAGAGGCGGACCTTATTCTTGCTGATCGCGGTCGAGTGATTGTGCCGCGTCATGCAGGACGCCACAACGAGCCGCCTGGAGGAACATTTCAACCCGGCGGGGTTCGTCGTTCGGATCTTTCCGGCTCTGGACTAATCTGAACGGTCGCCGTCATCCCGCTGACCAGCCGAACGCCATCCGGCACCTGATCGATGTGGATGCGCACCGGCACGCGCTGTGCGAGCCGGACCCAGGTGAAGATCGGATTGACCGAGGCGAGCCCCGTCTGATCGGGCTGCGCGTTCGGAACATTGATGCCGCGCGCAACGCTGTCGACGTGGCCACGAACGACCTGGCGGTAGCCCATCAGCTCGATGGTTGCGCGATCGCCCTCATGGATCCTCCAAGCGTGGTTTCCTCGAAGTAGCCGTCGACCCAGAAGGAATCCGTGTCGACGACGGAAACGACCTTCTGTCCGACGGTCGCATAGTCGCCGAGCCGCACCAGCAGATTGGTCACGTACCCGTTGACCGGCGAGCGAATGACGGTCCGTTCGAGATCGAGCTCCGCCTTAGCCACCGCCGCATTGTCCAAGGCGACCGCCCCCTCGGACTGGCCGACTGTGCTCGTTGTTTGCTGGTAGACGTCAGTCGACGCCCACCCATCCTTCGTAAGAACCGCTTTCCGCTTCTCATTCTTGCGGGCATAGTCGAGTGTCGCGCCGTCACGCTGCGTTAGGGCCTCCGCCGTCTCGAGCGCAATGCGATAGTCAGCCGGATCGATTTCGAAAAGCTCGTCGCCCTTGTGCACGAACTGATTGTCTGCGACCGGCAACGTAACGATTTGCCCCCCGACCTCCGGCGCCATCGTCACGACGTAGACGCGCACGGCGCCGTCCCGCGTCCAAGGTGTGGCCATGTAAGCGCCCCACATCTCCCAACCCAACACAACCGCAATCGCAACTGCGGCGAGCGTGGCTAACATTGAGGGCAGCGGGAGACGTGACTTTCTCTCGACGAGCGGACCCGCTACCCGGCGGCCAACATCATTGGAAGTCACCGCTTTGGCGATGTGCTCCGATCTCAAGTCGACATTCGACATCACCGCACCTCAGTGTCCAACGATCAGAACGATACTGGAGAGCACCGTCACATAGACGGCGGATTTGAAAAGCGCCGGATGCCAGATCCGATGCATAACGCCAAAATGATCCGCCAGCCGACGCAGCGCGACAAGGATAAACCAAGCCGCGGCCATCATCAGCGACATGGGCGCAACGTAGACGCCAAACAGATCAACTTCGGAAAAGCTCATCGCGCTGCTCCTGCATCGAAATAGACGCCTTGCTGAGCGAAGGCCTCGGATATCGCAAGGATGCCGCCGCGCGCTCGCAATCTGGCTGAAGCCCCCGGTCTCGCGCGAGCCGGGACGGCCAACATCGCGTCGAGCCGCGTAAGCCGCTCGATCGCAACTGACCTGTCCCCCCGCGCCATCGCCTGCAGCGCCGCATCGACCTCACCCTGCAGGTGGAATTGGCGGGCTACGCGACGAAGGCGGATAGTCTCGGTTCCCACCGAAAGACGGTCAAGAGTTGCGCGACCTCCGACGGATCCGCCTGCGCCGGCAGTGCGGATAGGCGGCTGTAAACACGGCCCTTCCAGTTATTCGCCGTCCACGCAGCGGGTCGCTTCGTCAGACGGCGCAGGTCCCGCAGCGTCAGCGCCAAAAGCCGGCGCGTTCGAAACGCCGGCGACAACGGCGGCAGCAAATAGAATGCGAGCGTCGCAGAACCCAATCCGACCACAATCGCCAGCGCCAAGTTATAGAATTGCTGGTATCGTAGGTCATCTGGTTCTCGGGCCCGATCAAGGGTACAATAAACAACGTCACAAAGACGAAGATCGCCGGCCGCCAATTCGACGCTATCGCTGCGCCGGCCGGCACGAGGACCGCCCCAATCGCCACGCTGAGCCGCCGAAAGTCCGACTGGGGCAGCACCGCGAACTTGACGACGGCGGCGACAGCAATGGTCAGGCAGACGCCAATCAGGAAGTCCGTCGCGGTGGAGTGAGCCCGATCGCCTTGCAGTGTGAATAGAAGCACGTAAATTCCGCGAAAGTGATAGCCTGGGCGCCGGTCGGCCAGGCCGTCGCGACCCAGAAGACCTCCACCGCACCGATGGTGATGAAAATCCGGGCCGAATTCAGAAAGCAAGGAAGCCAGTCGGGCACATAGAGAAGCGGGCCGTGCCGTGCATCGAATAGTGGGAAGGGATCCTCCAGCAGACAGGAGGCCATCGACCGCGCGACGAACGCCGATCAGCGCCTCCGCCGTCCGGTCGGCAAGCAATCGGAGCGATGGAGTTTCGTATTTTGGGCCGTTAGCGCGCGCACCCTAGTGGCAAAGCTTCGGCGGACGCGCAACGGGCCAGCGATCCAACCTGTCGCCTCCGTCGATCCCAGCCCCGGTCGGAAGGCGCCTTGGATCGCTTCCGCGCCAAGTCGGCGCAGGTCGACCGGCAGTTGCTCGAGTTGAAGGGCCGCCGCGCGCCAGCCGGAAGTGCCGCAAAGAGACCGCCGACGGCTTCCTGTAATATCGCGAGCGAAAGGCGCAGGCTCAAGACTCCCCGACCGCATCGTCAATAGCGCGATCGAGTGCGCCGACGCGTCCGGCGAGGTCGCGGCGAGGTCGCGGGCTTGGCCGGGAGGCCCAGCCCGCCGAGCGTGAACTCACCTGCAATCCCTCCCGCAACGTCGGCCAAAATCGCGGCGAGCTGCGCCGAAAGACGGCGGTTTGCAGCGCCAAAATCGGTCCAGCTGAGCACGATGGTGGCAGAGACGATGCCGATGCAGATGTCGCTGGCGCGGTTGACCGCGAGCAGGAAAACCGCGTCGCTGCCGCCGATCGCGCCGAGTTCGCCGCTTGCGATGATCGTTGCAGTATAGCCCG
>CAWADL010000019.1:0-8180 GCA_963780825.1 uncultured Pseudomonadota bacterium
TCAGCCAACAATTGCGCGAGCCCGCCGGTAAAGTTTTGGATCGCGCCTTTCGTGGTCGCATAGGCGAGCAGTTGCGGGCTCGGCGAATCGGCGTTGACTGAGGTCGTGTTGATGATCGCGCCGCCTGGAGGCATGTGCGGGACCGCCGCTTTGGTCAGATAGAACATGGCGTAGATGTTGGTGCGAAACGTGACGTCCCACTCCTCGTCGCTTATCTCCTCGATTTTCGTGTAGGTCGCCTGATGCGCCGCATTGTTGACCAGGATATCGACACGGCCGAACTCCTTCACCGCGAGCTCGACGATGGCGCGGCAGTGCAGGGGATCCTTGATGTCGCCCGACAAGAGCACCGCTTTGCGTCCAGCAGGACTCGACGAGCCGCTGCGTGGCTTTGGCGTCGTCGTGCTCGTCGTAGTAGCTGATTAGCACATCGGCGCCTTCGCGCGCATAAGCCAACGCCACCGCGCGGCCGATGCCGCTGTCGCCGCCCGTGATAATCGCCTTCTTGTCGGCGAGCCGACCCGAGCCCTTATAGCTCTCCTCGCCATAATCCGGCTGCGGGTCCATGGCCGCGCTGCTGCCGGGCATCGCTTGCTTCTGATCGGGGAACGGCGGCTTTGGGTACTTGCGAGACATGATCGTGCTCCACGGCGGCCTTGTCGGAAGGGACCGGCGGCGATGCGCCCAACTGGCGCGCCTTTTCCAGCAAAAAAATGCGCTCAGCGACGCCTTGTTCCTGATCTTCCCGCAAGGGAAAGTTGATCTATCGCCAGGCTCGAGTACGATCCACTGGCTTGTTGGCCGCAGAGCTGATGCCCCCGCGCCGCCAACAGTATGGTCAGCTCCGAGCTGGAACGCTTCGCGGCCGCCACCGGCGAGCGAGAGCTTACACAGAAAGGGAGTTCTACAAAATCTCGTCCCAGAAGCGTTCGGAGGATAGCCAGAGGGTTCCAATAGTCCACGTAACGTACGATCTGGCCCTCTCGGATCCGAATCACCGATATGTAGCGCTGCTCAAACGGCTCACCGGACGGCACCCTCCGCCCAAAACCGGCAAACTCGAGGATGATAGTTTCGGGGTCGGCGGTTTCATGTTTGACGACATCAGCCACATCTTGAAACTCAATGCGCGCTGCGTTTTTCTCCAGATGAGCAGCGATCGCGTCGCGGCCCTCTAGGCGTAAAGAGCTGGGCGAGGCGAAGGGAAACTCCATGACCCCGTCTTCGGCAAACATCTGGACAAATGTCTCAGCGTTGGCTCGCAGGCGCTTATCCAGCACTTTCCGAAGCATCACCGACAGACTTTTCACGGTGTCGACCATCCGGCGTCACCCAACTAACCAGTTCAGCTAAGCTCAGGTTCTTCGCCTTGTCTTGCTGGTTTGCTTGTCCTCATTGTCGTGTCCTCCTGACATCCTGTCGCCAGGAGACAACACGGGCCGGCTCGACCCGTTCCCTCTTACCTGTTCACGTCCTCCAGTTGCAGGGCCCGCAAGCAGGCATCGGACACATAAACGAGCGCCACAGAATGTTCACCAAGATGACGCGCGCGAAGAAGGGCCTCCTCGCCGCAGCCCAGGCGCGCCAGCTTCCGCGCCGTTTATTGTCGGCGCCGCTTCGCCAACAGATTGTTGACGACGGCCAAGCCGACTTTCTTCGTACACGCCGGCCGAAGGTGGCGCAGTGGGCTTGACGGCCAGCCAGCATGTCGGTCGGCGCACGCCCGACATTCGTCGACTGACGCTTAGAGCGTCGACCACTGATATCGCCGCCGGGCCAGCCGGCGCTTCCAGGCAAACAGTTGCGACGGCGAAATCCCGCCCGGCGCCTCAGGCGGCCGGTTTTCGTTTGATCATGGCGCCGGCCCAAGCGGGTCCGCCGCTACTTTGAGCTCCGCCTGGCCTCCTTTTGCTGAACCGGTCTCTGAATGTTCAATTGAGCAGGGGTGGAGGCAAGAACCAGGCCCCAAGCTTGTTGGTAGATGCCTGGAACCGGGACGAGGAGGGCCTGCTTTGGCTATCTCTCGTGGTCAGGCCGGCCGCGACCTTCCCATGCGCCGCGACGAAGGTCGGGCGGAACGGGATGCCGAAGCCGGCCGGGGCCGGAGGCGGATCGTCGTCGTCGTTTCCGTGGCGGCCGATGCGGTTGAGCCACGTCCTCACGACGCTGCGCGGACGGCGGATGAAGGCGATCAGCTTGGCGTCTTCCGCCCGGTCGAGCGCAGCCAACGCCCGCGGGACCGCGGCGACTTCGACGATCGCGCCGGCTGTCCAGACGGCACAGCGTCGTCGCGCCTTCGACGGCTCTCGCGTCGGATACCCACGAGGCCAGCATCGCGCGCTTGTCGGCGATCGTCAGATTCGGATCGCCTACGACGTCGTCGGGGACGGCGTAAGTCGCGACGTCGGGCCGTGCGGGCGTATAGGCTGGGAAGGGGATCAGGTTTTCGCTCATCTTCGTTCTCCGCAATCGACCTCCCGGTGGTTGGCCGGGAGGCGGGACCGCAGCATAGGGTTGGGGATCAGGCGGCCTTGGAGTCGATCTGCTTCGCCTGGTCGTTCGGGGCGGACGCGCCGGAACCGATCTCGATGCGGCGCGGCTTCATCTGCTCCGGCACTTCGCGGACGAGGTCGATGGCGAGCAGTCCGTTCTCGAGGCTTGCGCCGGCGACCTTCACGTGGTCGGCGAGATTGAAGCTGAGCTTGAAGTCGGCGTTCGGAATGCCTCGGTGCAGCGCCTGCTGGCCCTTAAGCTCGGCCCTCTGGCCGGAGACCAGGAGCGTCGCGCCCTGCTGGACCAGTTCGACCTCGTTCGGCGCGAAGCCGGCGATCGCAATGGTGATGCGGTATTGGTCCTCGCCCGTCTTCCCGATGTCGTACGGCGGCCAATCGGACGCGACGCTGTTTTCGAGCATGTCGAACAGGCGGTCGAAGCCGACGGTAGCGCGGTAGTAGGGCGTGAAATCGAAGGTTCGCATAGCCACATTCTCCGTAAAGCAACATGGGTTCGAAGACCGGCGCTACCGGCCCTGTGCCGAGCCGATGAGGCCTCGACGCCCGACGATTTGGTTGGCTGAAAAACGGCTTCAAGAGGCGAGGTAAAACTTTTTTTTCTCAGCCTGGAGGACGCGCTTGGCGGGCTCGCCTCCCAAAAAAGCAGTTTTCTATAGCGAGTCCTCGACCCACGTTTGCGCGCTGCAGCGGATCGAAGCCGACGCCACCCTCGGACCGGCGAACGCGACCGACGCCGGGCGAGAGGTGCGCGCCCCTCGATAACGGTGGTCTCCCTAACCATTGGCCGAGGCGCGCGATTGCCCGGGTACGTGCCCCGGCCGATCAACTGCTGCTATTCCGCCCGGAGGAGCGGTTGACGGAATTCGCGACTTGGCAGTCAGTTCGGCTTGGCGGCGCATTGGGTTGAAATTCGAATCCGTGGCGCGCGTAATGGCGCTTGTCGACGAAGCGGGCCACGCGTGTCTCCGGGCCGAGATGGAGGCGATGCGATCCTCGCCTGCGCTCGATCCAAGTGGCGCAACAATGACGACGCGCTGCAATCTCAAAGTACGCCGTGTTTCCGCCCATTGCGAACTCCGCCTTTATGGTCGGGCTTGGGCGGCCCCCAAGCCCCTCACGCCTGCTCCGCAGGGGCGTTGGGCGTCAGGCTCCGCGCTAGATCAGCCGCCTTGTTGGGCGATGATCAGAGCCAATGCGCGAGTTATCGCCCTCTGTGCGGCTCGTGTCGCCTCACTGAAACCTGACGCCGCGCGAGTACTGAGGCGGAAGTGTTCTACAAATGAAGTCCCGAGGCCGGGTTGTGCAGTCAAATAGGACCGCGAAACGCGTGGACCGCATTTCCAGCGTTTTCAGCGACCCAAAGCTGCGCCTCTGCCCACGACTGCATGGTAGACAGCGAGAACCACTATCGCGCCAATTACGGCGACCAACAGGCTCCATAGGTTAAAGCCGGTCACTCCGGCAGCGCCGAATGTGCTAAAGAGAAAGCCGCCGACCACCGCACCAATGATCCCAAGCACAATGTCGAGAACTAAGCCTTCTCCCTGCTTATTAACGATTTTGCTCGCTATGAAACCCGCGATCAGCCCGAGCACGATCCAGCTGATAAATCCCATATAGGGGGCGGCATTATCCATATAAGTCTCCTCAGTTTGTCCGGCATTCGTCAGGTAGCCGTCAGGTTAACACAATTTGCGCTTATTTCGTTCCCGCCAGCCTTGAAACTATCGTCCCGCCAGCCTGAAACGTTCGTTGAAATCGCCGCTACCGCCGGCGCGTCGAAGCCGCTCTGATCGCTCGGAAGGCCAAGCATTCCTCAAGACACACGTGTCCCCGTCGGTTTTGACGAACGCGCGATAGCCTAACGCGCTTCATCAGCCCCGGTTGGTAAATCGGCGATTTCAGTGGAGCCGGGAGTCACGGTCTGCTCTGGCGCGACTCAATGGCGCCGTGATAATGTGGAATGCATCCGCCTCCCCGCCGGCGTCAATCTGGCCGATGGCGGGGGCCCCGTAGGTAAACAACGGCAGCTGGCGTTAAGGATACTCCGCTGACCAGGTGTTCGTTGCCGTGGCGGACATGGCGGTTGCTAGATGTCGAATTTTGTAAGCCGCCGCGAGCGGATGATCGAATACCAAATCAAGCGGCGCGGAATTCAGGATGCCGCGGTGCTGCGAGCTATGCACATCGTGCCGCGGGAAGAGCGGTTCTCGACAGACTGACCGGACCGACAATCGGACTAACCGCCGGCGCGCTACGCCGACTTCGTCATCCTCGACGTTCAACTCGACGCCGACGCCTCGGCAGACCTCCGAGACCGCTTGATCGCGGAAGTGGCGGCCCTCGCAAACACCGATGCGGCGGCGGAATGGGTCCAGAAGACGATGCCCGTCAAGAACCAGCTGAGCGTCGCCGACGCGGCTTCCCTCGAGCAGGTATTTACGGAGAAACTGGCTGCATATGAGTAAGCGGTGTTTTGCGACCACCTTTTTCTGGGCGGCGTGATGGGCGAGTCTGACCCCGGTTTGGGGATCGGCTTATGTCTAGACTTGATCTTGTGCTTAAGCCGAAGCCGTCGGAGGGTCGCCGGATTGAGGTGATTACGGGCGGCAAGCGCCGGCGCTGGTCCGATGACGAGAAGGCGCGCGCCGTGGAAGCGTCGTTGTGTCCCGGCGCCGTGGTGTCGGTCGTGGCGCGGCAGTATGGCGCCACGCCGCAGCAATTGTTCACCTGGCGTCGAGAGGCGCGGCGCAGAGCCCAGGAAGGCGCGCTAGCGGAAGGCTTCGTTGCGGTCGTCGTCCAAGCGGAGGCTGCGGGAGACGCCATTCCGGAGCCGTCGAGCTTGCCCACGCCGACGCGCCCGCATTCGATCGAACTGGATGTCGCGGGGACAAGCGTCTTCATCTGGCGCGGCGCGGAGCCGGCGATGGTGAGCGCGATCATCGGCGCGCTGAAGGCGGCCAAATGATCGGACCCACGGGCGCGTTGCGCGTCATGGTGGCGACGAAACCCGTGGACTTCCGCAAAGGCGCGGACGGCCTGGCGGCGCTGGTGCGCGAGATCATGCGCGCCGATCCCTTCGATGGCGCGATTTACGTCTTCAGGGCCAAGCGGGCGGACAGGCTGAAGCTTTTGTTCTGGGATGGAACGGGCGTTTGTTTGCTGGCGAAGCGGCTTGAAGAAAACGAGTTTTGCTGGCCCAAGATTGAGGACGGCGTGATGCGGCTGACCTCGGCGCAGCTTTCCGCGCTGCTCGAAGGTCTGGATTGGAAACGTGTGCGCCCGGCCAAAGACGTTCAGGCGCCGCTGCTGCCCGGCTGACCTGCGACGAATTGAATCAGGACGGCGAAACAGCGACAAAAATCCTCGCAAACAAGCGGAGTTTATGGTTCCTTTGCAAGCATGACGCTGGCCGCCGAGGCGCTTCCCGACGACCCCGAAACGCTGAAGGCGATGTTGATCGCCGAGCGCATCCGGTCGGATCGTCTGGCCCAGATCATCAAGGACATGAACCGCCATCGCTTCGGACGCCGCGCCGAGGCGCTGCCGGCAGATCAGCTGTTGCTGGGCCTTGAAGAGGCGGAGCAGAACGAAGCCGAGGCGGCGGCTGAGGCCGAAGCCAAGTCGCCGCCGATGCGCGAAGAAGCCAGGCGCAAGCGCCGCGCCAATCGCGGGTCCCTGCCTTCGCATCTGCCGGAGATCGAGACGATCGTCGACGTCGAGTACAGGTCCTGCCCGTGCTGCGGCGGCGAACTGCATCGCATCGGCGAAGAGGTCAGCAAGAAGCTCGACATCGTCCCTGTCCAGTTCCGCGTGCTGGTCGTGCGGCGGCCCAAGTACGCCTGCCGGGCCTGCGAGGACGTGGTGGTCCAGGCGCCCGCGCCGGCGCGAGTGATCGAGGGCGGCCTGCCGACCGAGGCGCTGCTCGCCCACGTGCTGGTCTCCAAGTATGCCGATCACCTGCCGCTATACCGTCAGGCGCAAATCTACGAGCGGCAGGGCGTTCATCTCGATCGCTCGACGCTCGCCGACTGGGTCGGCCGAGCGGCGTTTCACCTGCGGCCGATCCGCGAGCGCATCCTCGCCCATCTTCGGTCTTCGACGAAACTCTTCGCCGACGAGACGACGGCGCCGGTGCTCGATCCGGGCCGAGGGCGGACGAAGACCGGGCAGCTCTGGGCTTACGCAAGAGACGACCGTCCGTGGGGCGGCGCGGACCCGCCTGCGGTCGCCTACGTCTATGCGGCTGACCGGACGGCGTCGCAGCCGATCACGCACCTTGCAGGCTTCAAGGGCGTCCTCCAGGTCGATGGCTATGCCGGCTATCGCGCGCTGGCCCAGAAGGGCGACGTCAGCCTCGCCTTCTGTTGGTCGCATGTGCGCCGCCGTTTCTATGACCGCGCCGTCGCCGAAGCCTCGCCGATCGCCCATGAGGCGCTGCAACGCATCGCGCAGCTCTATGCGATCGAGAAGGACATTCGCGAGCGCGCGCCCGCCGAGCGCCGCGCCGTTCGCCAGGAACGATCGCATCCCATCGGCGCCGAACTCGAACCCTGGCTGCGCGCGAAGCTGGCGCTCATCAGCAAGAAGAGCAAGCTCGCCGAGGCGATCCGCTACGCGCTCGCCCGCTGGGAAGGTCTTTGCCGCTTCCTCGACGACGGGCGGATCGAGATCGACTCCAACACGGTCGAGCGTTCGATCAGGCCGCTTGCCCTCAATCGCAAGAATGCGCTCTTCGCTGGTTCCGATGGAGGCGGCGACAACTGGGCCGTCATCGCCACGCTGATTGAGAACTGCAAACTCAACGGCGTCGAACCCCACGCCTACCTCAACGACGTGCTGACCAAAATCGTCAATGGACATCTCAACAGCGCCATCGACGAACTGCTCCCCTGGGCCTACGCAGCCGCCGGGCCGCTCAAGGCCGTGGCCTGAGAACACCGCTTACGCATATGAAGCCGCGGAGCAGATAGAACCGGCCCCTCGTGCTGGGTCGCCTTTTCTGTCCGCCGAGGATCTCGAAGAGCGCGATGGCTCGACTGCGGCGACCCTCGCCGCGCCGGCGCCGTCAAAGAGCCTCGCGGCGCCCAACGGCGCAACTCAGCCGCCGATTTCGGCTGCAGGGCGGCCGTCAAAGCGTCGCCCGGTCACGCCAAGACCCATTCGCCTGCGTGACAAGGAGCACTGCAAGTTCGTCGCCGGCCAGCCGTGCGTGGTCTGCGGCCGATCACCGTCGGAGGCGCACCATATTCGTTTCGCTCAGCCGCGCGCGCTCGGCCGCAAAGTCAGCGACGAATATACCGTGCCGATCTGTCGCACGCACCACGGCGAGTTGCACCGCTACGGCGACGAAGCCTCGTGGTGGTCGGGCGTCGGCGTCGATCCAGTCGAGGTCGCGCTCAAGCTTTGGAGGCGAAGTCACGCGGAGGGACCCGTGGCGGGTGATCCGGGGAACGCCGTCTGATCGAGTTGCGCTAACGGTTTTCACTCGCGAATGGCGCTAATTCCCCTCCGATTGGGGCAACGAAAAGCGTTTCTCGGTCAATTGACGACTAAAGCGCTGATCTCATTGCCTGATTTGATTGAAAGCGCGCCGCGACGATGCCGGGGTCGCGCCCGCGCTTCGCACTGGACCACCCCGCAGCGCGAGTCCCTCGCCAGCGCTTC
>CAWADL010000020.1:0-420555 GCA_963780825.1 uncultured Pseudomonadota bacterium
GCGATACCCAAGCGCTATCTGATCGAAGCCAGCATGAACGGACCGGCCTGCCATGACATCGCAGCGTCGCGCTTGGCGACCAATCGGCTGAGGTTGCTCATGTTGCTGCGTATGTGGCCGAGAAACTTGCGATTGACCGGGTCACGCTCCGAAGACTGGCGATAGGCGACGCCGAGCATACGCTCGGGCTGGGGAATGCTGAGCGGCAGAGCGCTGATGTTGAGTTCCCCAGGCAACGAATGAATGACCGACAGCGGCATGATCGCCAACGCCTGGCTGTTGGCGAGATAGTTGACGACCGAATGCAACGATCCGCCGGAGTAACGGATCGCCAGTTCGCCGACGCCAAGCGTCATCAGGATGTTCGTCAGATCGAGCATCAACGGCGAGCCGGGCAGCGGCGCGACCCACGAACAGCGCATCAGATCGTCACGGGTCAATCGCGGCTTCGCCAGCAACGGGTGGTTCGATGAACAACCTACGACGTTGCGCGCGGGAATCAGCGGTTCGAATATGAGCTCTGCGACTGATGTCATGCGTCCCCAGCGGCGTGACCGCGAGATCGATGTCTTCGCCCAGCAGGCGACGCATCGAGCTCGTTAAAGTGGCCATAGGATTGGTCGATCTGGATGTCCGGCTCCTGCATCTGGAACGAAGCGATGAAGCCGGAGACGACGGCGTCCATGAAGAACGGCACGCCGGCGATCCGCATCGCGCCCTGCGCGCCGCGGCGGAAACCCGAAATCGTCTCCGCGGCTTTGCGCGCAGGCGGCGCGCATGGCGCGGCCGTGGATCGCGAGCTGCCGGCCGATCGCGGTCGGTTGCAGGGGCTTGCGGCCGGCCACGAACAGCGGCTCGCCGACGCGCTTCTCCAGCAGCGCCAGCGTGCGCGAAAGCGCGGGCTGCGACGGCGCCGAGCAACGCCGCGCCTTCGGTGACGCCGCCGGCGTCGACCACGGCCGCAAGCTGCGCGAGATGCCGTTCGTCGAGTTTCATAGCCTTTCGGTATAATTATCTTGCGTCTTTTTATCAACGCGGCGCACAGTTCGCGCTATCGTCAGCGGCAAGCTGCGGCGAAACGCTGAAGCGGCAACGGGAGGATAGCGGATGAGCCTGATCAACGGATGGCATCACCTCACCATGAGCACCGACGGCGCTCAGGAGGATTTCGATTTCTTCACCAAAGACCTCGGTCTGCATTCGGTCAAGCGTACGGTGCTGTTCGACGGCGTGCTGCCGGTCTACCACCTCTACTACGGCGGCAAGAACGGCGACGCCTCGACGATCTTCACCACCTTCCCCTTCCGCAAGCCCGGCGTGTTCGGCCGGCGCGGCACGAACCAGACGAAAATCATCCAAGCCTCGATCCCCGTCGGGGCCGCCGATTTCTGGGTCAACCGGCTCAACGGGCGCGGCGTCGAGGCGCGGAAGTTCAACCGCTTCGGCGCCGACGCGCGTGGGCTTCGAGCATCCCTGCGGCATCCCCTTCGAACTCGTCGAGAACCCCGGCGATCCGCGGGAGCCGATCGTCAATGAGAAGCAGGGCGATCGGCAAGGATCACGGGATCAAAGGCATCTACGGCGCCGCGATCGCCGTCTCCGACCGCACCTCGATGGACGATTTTCTCACCCTCGCCATTCCGATGAAGAAGCTCGCCGACAATCACGAGGGTTTGGCCTTCGCGGTGCCGGAGCGCAACGGCATGACCTCGGTGGTGGAGGTGCTGCACGAGCCCAATCGGCCGCAGGGAACCTGGACGCTGGCCGGCGGGACGATCCATCATATCGCGCTCAATACCGGCGACGAGGCCAACCAACTGAAGCTGCGCGCGCATATCGAGGGGCTCGGCTTCACCGACATCTCCGAGCAGAAGGACCGCAACTATTTCAAGTCCTGCTACGTGCGAACGCCCGGCGGGGCGATGTTCGAGATCGCCTGGACCGTGCCGGAGGGGTGGGCCAAGGACGAACCGCCGGGCATGACCGGGCGCACGCTGGTATTCCCGCCGTGGTTCGAGGATCGCAGGGCCGAAATGGTCGCCGGCCTGGAAAGCGCGAATTTCGAGGTTTGAAGCGCGGATTTTGATCGACTTCGGCGCGCCCGCAGGGCTCAGTGGCCTGAGGGCGGCGCCAACAACAACGACTAGGGAGGAAAATCATGGGCAAACATCAGATCAGCCGCAGAACATTTGTGAAGTCCGCGGGCGCATCGCTCGCCGCGCCGGCGATGCTGTCGTCGCGCGCGCGCGCCGCCGGCGACGTCTTCAAGATCGGCCTGGTGGCGCCTTTCACCGGCCCGCTCGCGGCCTTCGGCGAGGCGCAGGACTGGATCCTGGCTGGCGTGAAGGACGCCATCGCCAAGACCGCCAACAACGGCAAGCCGGTCAAGATCGAGCTGATCATCAAGGATTCTCAGTCCAATCCCAATCGCGCGTCGGAGGTGGCGGGCGAACTGATCAACAAGGATCAAGTCAACCTGCTCTTGGCCAAGGATACGCCCGACACGACCAATCCAGTGTCCGATCAGGCGGAGTTGGCCGGCGTGCCCTGCATCAGCACCAACTGTCCGTGGCAGCCCTGGTTCTTCGGCCGCAAGGGCGACCCGGCCAAAGGGTTTGATTGGACCTACCACTTCTTCTGGGGTCTCGAAGACATCATCGGCAGCTATGTCGGCATCTGGGATCAATCCGGCGTGCAAAAAGTGGTCGGCGGTCTGTTCCCCAACGACGCCGACGGCAACGCCTGGGGCGACCCGAAGCTCGGCCTGCCCGGACCGCTCGCCGCCGCGCGGCTACAAGCTGATTGATCCCGGCCGCTATCAGCCGCTCAACAACGACTTCTCCGCGCAAATTGCTGCCTTCAAGAAGGCGGGCGTGGAAATCGTCACCGGCGTGATGATCCCGCCGGACTTCGCGACCTTCTGGTCGCAGGCGGCGCAGCAAGGCTTCAAGCCGAAGGTCGTCACCGTCGGCAAGGCGCTGCTGTTTCCGACCACGCTGGATTCGTTCGGCGACCGCGGCGATGGGCTGACGACGGAAGTGTGGTGGGCGCCGACCTATCCCTACAAGTCGAGCCTCACTGGCGTCTCCGCGGGCGAACTGTGCTCCAGCTACGAGAAAGCCTCCGGCAAGACATGGACCGCCACGCTCGGCTTCTCGCACGCGATCCTCGAAGTCGCGATCGACGTCGTCCAGCGCGCCAAGGATCTCGGCGATCCGAAGTCGATCCTTGACGCCATCGCCGCGACCGATCTGCAGACGATTGTCGGCCCGATCAAATGGACAGGCAAGCCGGTCAAGAACGTCTGCAAGACGCCGCTCGCCGGCGGCCAGTGGACGAAGAAGAACGGCAAGTTCGATCTCGTCATCGTCGCCAACCCGCTTTCGCCGCAAATTCCGGTCGGCGGCAAGTTGAAGCTGCTTGGCTGAGCCCGCGGACCAAACAAGCAAATGTCATCCCCGCGAAAGCGGGGATCCAGGGCTACACGACGCGCCGTTGGGCACGGTGGGGACACGACGTGCCGTGGCCCCTGGATCCCCGCTTTCGCGGGGATGACAATCTCCAAACAACCCGTGACACTAGCGCTTCAACCATGGCTCTGCTCTCGCTCGACACGCTGTCCAAGGCTTACGGCGCGCTGGTGGTCACCGACGCGGTGAGCCTCGACGTGCCGGAAGGCGAGATTCTCGGCGTGCTCGGCCCCAACGGCGCCGGCAAGACGACATTGTTCAACTTGATCACCGGAACGGTGCGGCCGGACCTCGGGCGCGTGACATTCGACGGCCTCGACGTCACCCGCCTGCCGGCGGCGGAGCGCTGCCGGCTCGGCATCTCGCGGTCGTTCCAGGTTCCGAACCCGTTCGGCGGCATGACCGTGTTCGAGAACGCGCTGGTTGGCGCGACGTTCGGCCGCGCGCCGAAAGACAGCGAAGCGCGCGCGCTGCGAGCGCTCGAAATCACCGGCATGAAGGCGAAGGCCAACGCGCTCGCGGGCGGCCTGACCCTGCTCGATCGCAAGCGGCTCGAAATGGCGCGCGCGCTCGCCGCCCATCCCCGCCTGCTGCTGCTCGACGAAATCGCCGGCGGCCTGACCGACAGCGAATGCGTCTCGCTGCTCGCCGCCATTCGCGACGTCCACGCCGAGGGCGTCACGATCGTCTGGATCGAGCATGTCGTCCATGCGCTGCTGTCGGTCGCGCGCCGATTGGTCGTGCTCAACTTCGGCAAGCTGATCGCCGAAGGGCCGCCGGACGAAGTGATGGGCAGCCGCGAGGTGCGCAGCGTCTATCTCGGCGAGGCGGCGCATGGGTGAACCGCTGCTGCGCGTGGAGGGCTTGCGCGCGAGCTACGGCGACGCGCGCGCGCTGCACGGGGTTTCGCTCGAACTGGAAAAGGGCGAGACGCTCGCGCTGATCGGCGCCAACGGCGCCGGCAAGAGCACGCTGTTGAAATCGATCTGCGGCCTCGTCGGTCAGATCGAGGGCCGCATTCTGTTCAAAGGCGAGGACATCGCTCGCCGGCCCGCGAGCCGCATCGTGCGGCTCGGAATAGCGCTGGTTCCCGAGGGACGGCGGTTGTTTCCTTCGCTGTCGGTCGAGGAGAATCTGGTGCTCGGCGGCAAGGCGAGGCGCCCAGGTCCATGGAGCCTCGATAGCGTCTACGCCCTGTTCCCCGTGCTGAAGGAGCGGCGCCGCCAACCGGCGCCCGCGATGTCCGGCGGCCAGCAGCAGATGTGCGCGATCGGGCGCGCGTTGATGTCCAATCCCGACCTGCTGCTGCTCGACGAATTGAGCCTGGGGCTCTCGCCCGCCATCATCAAGGACATCTACGAGTTGCTGCCGCGCATCGCCAGCGGCGGCGTCGGCGCGATCCTGGTCGAACAGGATGTCACGCGTGCGCTGGCCACGGCGGGCCGGTTTGTTTGTTTGCAGGAGGGCCATGTCTCGCTCCAAGGCGAACCCGCCGCGCATTCGCGCGACGACATCACGCGCGCCTATTTCGGAACCTGAGGCATGACCTGGATCAACGCGATCGTTCAAGGCGTGCTGGTAGGCGGCCTCTATGCGATGTTCGCCGCCGGGCTTTCGCTGATCTTCGGCGTGATGCGGCTCGTCAACATCGGCCACGGCGATCTCATCGTCGCCGCGTCTTATCTGGCCTGGACCGTCGTCCACGCGACCGGCCTGCATCCGCTCGCGAGCCTCATCATCGTCGCGCCCATCGCCGCGGGCTTCGGCTACGTGCTGCAACTTGGCGTCCTCAATCATACGCTCGGCAAGGGCATTCTGCCGCCGCTGCTGGTCACCTTCGGCCTCTCCGTCATTCTGCAGAACGGCCTGCAACAGATCTTCACCGCCGACACGCGCAAGCTTGATGCGGGCGCGCTGGAGACCGGCAGTTTCGCCCTGCTGCCCGGCGTCGATATCGGCTATCTGCCGCTGTTGATGTTTGCGAGCGCCGTCGTCGTCATCGGGGCGCTGCAGTTTCTGTTCTACTCGACGGGTCTGGGCCGCGAGTTCCGCGCCGTCAGCGATGATCGCGAGGTCGCTGAGTTGATGGGCGTCGACGAGCGTCGCGTCTACGCCGCGGCGATGGCGCTGTCGCTGGCGGTAGTCGCGGTGGCCGGCGTCTTCCTGGCGATCCGCTCCAACTTCGATCCCTTCATGGGGCCGGGTCGGCTGATCTTCGGCTTCGAGGCGGTCATCATTGGCGGCCTCGGCAATCTCTGGGGTACGCTCGCCGGCGGCGTGATCCTCGGCGTCGCGCAAGGGGTGGGCGCCGAGATCAATCCCGGCTGGCAGGTGCTCGCCGGCCACATCGCGTTTCTCCTCGTGCTCGCGGTGCGGCCGCGCGGCCTATTCCCGAGGATTTCCTAGCGATGCGGCGCGTTCGGTTTGTTGTCATCCCCGCGAAAGCGGGGATCCAGGGGCCACCGCACGTCGTGTCGCCACGGGGTCCAACCGCACGTCGTGCAGCCCTGGATCCCCGCTTTCGCGGGGATGACAGTGACGCGAGGCGCCTCGTATGAGCGCGCTGGTCTCGCGCGCCACGCGCGCTTCCTATGTCGCCGGCCTCGCAGCGCTCGGCCTCGCCGCCGTTCTCGTCTCGGCGCCCTGGTGGACCAGCATCGCGACCGAGCGGTTGATTGGCGAGTTCATGATCTACCTGGCGCTCGCCACGCTGTGGAACCTGCTCGCCGGCTATGCCGGCCTCGTCTCGGTTGGACAGCAGGCCTATGTCGGCTTCGGCGCCTATGTGCTGATCTCGCTGGCCTCGCTCGCGGGTTGGAGTCCGCTCTGGGCCGTGCCGGTGGCAGGCCTCGGCGCGGCGGCGATCGCAGCGCCGGTCGCGCGCCTCGTGTTCCGCCTGCAGGGCGCGTATTTCGCCATCGGCACCTGGGTCATTGCGGAAGTGTTTCGCCTGGTCTGCGCCCAGATCGCCGTTCTCGGCGGCGGCTCCGGCACCAGCCTCACGCCCGCCGCAATGAAGTTGGTTGCCGCGACCCGCCCCGCGCGCGAGGCCGCAATCTACTGGCTTGCGCTCGGCCTCGGCCTCGGCGCGGTCGCGGTCGCCTATGCGCTGCTGCGCTCGCGCGTCGGCCTCGCCTTGACGGCGATCCGCGACAGCGAGATCGCCTCCGACAGCCTCGGCATTCGCATCGATCGCATCAAATTCGCAGTCTATGTGCTGGTCGCGGGGCTCACCGGCATGGTTGGCGCGCTGGTTGAATTGCAGAAGGTGCGGATGTCGCCCGACGCCGCCTTCAGCGTCAACGACTGGACCGCCTTCGTCATCTTCATCGTCGTGATCGGCGGCATCGGCACGATCGAGGGGCCTATCCTCGGCGCGCTGATCTATTTCGCCTTGCGCGAATATCTGGCCGAACTCGGAAGCCTTTATCTGATGATCCTCGGCGCGCTGGCGATCCTGGTCATGCTCACGGCCCCGCAGGGGCTTTGGGGTTTTGTCCAACGCCGCTTCGGCCTGTCGCTTTTCCCGACGGGCTACCGCGTGAGGGGGCTATGAAGCGAAACTCCCTCCGTCATTGCGAGCGAAGCGAAGCAATCCATGCTGGCGCCCGACACTACCGTTTCGGGTACGGCCACGCAGGTCGCGCCGGTCCGTGCCGGCCCCGAACCGCGGCATCGCGGAGAGGCTGGATTGCTTCGCTTCGCTCGCAATGACGGAAAGCGTATTGCGGCGTGATCTAATATAGGAGGAAACGATGGCCGACATCACGACTGAGGTTATGATTATCGGGACCGGCCCGGCCGGGTCGGCGGCGGCGGCGTTGCTGGCGAGCTACGGCGTCGAGACGTTCGTCATCAACCGCTATCGCTGGCTCGCCAACACGCCGCGCGCGCATATCACCAATCAACGCGCCATGGAGGTACTGCGCGATCTCGGCAGGCAAGTCGAGGAGGAAGCCTATCTGTTCGCTACCGACCAGGATCTGATGGGCGAGAACGTGTTCTGCGTCAGCCTCGCCGGCGAGGAGCTCGGCCGCATGAAAAGCTGGGGCAAGCATCCGCTGTCACGCGCCGAACACGCTTTGTCCTCCCCCTGCTTGATGAACGATCTGCCGCAGACCTTCATGGAGCCGCTGCTCTACAAGACCGCCTGCTCGCGAGGCGCTCAAGGGCGCATGTCGACGGAATATCTGTCGCATACTCAGGACGAAGACGGCGTCACCGTCGTCTGCCGCGACCGCCTGTCTGGCAAGACCTTAGAGGTGCGCTGCAAATATCTGATCGGCTGCGATGGCGGCAATTCGCTGGTAGCCGAGCATATCGAGACGCCCTTCGAGGGGCGGATGGGCCTGGGTGGTTCGATCAACATCCTGTTCCGCGCCGACCTCTCGCGCTACGTCGCGCATCGCCCGTCCGTGCTCTATTGGGTCATGCAGCCGGGCGCCGACGTCGGCGGCATCGGCATGGGCGTCGTGCGGATGGTGCGGCCTTGGAACGAATGGCTGATCATCTGGGGCTACGACATCAATCAGCCGGCGCCGGTCATCGACAAGGAGCACGCAACCCACGTCGCGCGTCAGTTGGTCGGCGATCCCGAGCTGGAGATCGAGCTGCTCTCCGCCAGCACCTGGACCGTCAACAATCTGTACGCCACCCAGATGCAGAAGGGGCGCGTGTTCATCGCCGGCGACGCCGCGCATCGCCATCCGCCGTCGAACGGTCTCGGCTCCAATACGTCGATCCAGGATTCGTTCAACCTCGCCTGGAAGCTCGCGCTTGTGGTCAAGGGCAAGGCCTCGCCGAAGCTGCTGGAGACCTATTCGGCGGAGCGCGCGCCGATCGCCAAGCAGATCGTCACTCGCGCCAATCAATCGATCGCCGAATTCGGGCCGATCTTCGAGGCGCTCGGCATGGACGGCGGCGTCGATCACGACAAGATCCAGCGCAACATGGACGCGCGCTGCGACGCGACCGAAGCCGCCGAAAAGCAGCGTGACGCGCTGCGCAAGGCGATCGCCTTCAAGAAATACGAATTCGACTGCCACGGCGTCGAGATGAACCAGCGCTACCGCTCCGACGCCGTGGTCGGCGACGGAACGCCGGAGCCCGCTTTCGAAAAAGACCCGGAGATGCACTACGCGCCAACCAGCTGGCCCGGCGCGCGGCTGCCGCATGTGTTTGTGTTTGACCGCCACGGCGCCCAGCACTCGACGCTCGATCTGACCGGCCACGGCAAATTCACTGTGCTGACCGGGGTCGGCGGCGAGGCCTGGGTCGAGGCCGCCAAGAAGCTCGGCGGCGAACTCGGGCTCGACATCGTCACGCATGTGATCGGCCCGCGGCGCGATTTCGAGGATCACGTTGGCGATTGGGCGCGTGCGCGGGAGATCGGCGATTCCGGCTGCTTGCTCGTGCGTCCCGACCATCATGTCGGCTGGCGCGCGGCGAGGGCCAGCGCTGACGCCTATCACGATCTTTCGAAAGCCCTCAACCAAATTCTGGGACGCTGATCATGACCGAACACGACATGAAATACTTTTTCACCGTCGAGGATTCCGTCGAGGTCGTACAGGACCGCGCCGGCCCGAACGCCGATCCCCGCGCGAAATTTGTCGTCGACACGCTGGTCAAACATCTGCACGCCTTCATCAAAGAAGCGAAGCCGACGATGGATGAATGGATGTACGGCATCCAGTTTCTCACGCGCACTGGCCATCTCTCGACCGATTGGCGCCAGGAATTCATCCTGCTCTCCGACACGCTGGGCATCTCGATGCTGGTCGAGTTCGATCAACAACGACAAGATGTCGGGCGAGACGGAATCGACGGTGCTCGGGCCGTTCTACATCCCCAACGCGCCGCACTATGAGAACGGCGCCAATATCTGCCTGGACGGCAAGGGGCCGCCGGTCTGGGTCGAGGGCCGTGTGACCGACGCCGCGGGGCGCCCTATCGCGGGCGCCACGCTCGACGTGTGGCAGGCGAACGAGGAAGGCTTCTACGACGTGCAGCAGAAGGACATTCAACCGTCCATGAACCTGCGCGGCCTGTTCACCTCTGACAAAGACGGCCGCTATTTCTTCCGCTCCGCCTATCCCCGCTATTATCCGATCCCCTACGATGGCGCGGTGGGCGACATGCTGAGGGCGCTCGACCGCAACCCCAACCGACCCGCGCATCTGCATTTCATCGTCTCCGCGCCGGGCTACGAGAAACTGACGACGCATATATTCACGCCCGATTGCCCCTGGTTGAAAGACGACGCCGTGTTCGGCGTGAAGGAGAGCCTTATCGCCGACTTTCGCGATGTCGACGATCCTGAACGGGCAAAGGCCCTGGGGATGCCTAATCCGTTCAAGGCCGTGGAATGGAACTTTGTGTTGGCGAAGGCGGCATGAGCGATCCCTGCCTCATCCGCGTCGGGATCACCGGCTAGCTAGCCTGGGACGGGCGCGTGGAGGACGGATACCCTCGCGGACAAGCGCGAAACCGCGCCTGCACTTGCTCGGGCGCCCCGAGCCGGCGATGATGAGGTTGCGGCGCTCGCCGATCCGATCGGATGCGGCGAGCTTGACGAATAGCGCACCGGTCGAACGCGCGGCGCGGCGATCGACGGCCACAATTTGGCGTTATCTTCGCGTCAGCGCATTGCGACGCAGAGTTTCGCTAGAAGTCTCCGAGGGTCGAACGCCCTCGGACCGCGACTGCGTTTCTCGAAACGAGCCATTGTCGCGGCGCCTGCGTTGGAGTTTGGATGTCGCGCGTAGTTGCAGCTTTTCTGACCGGAGCGGCGCTTTCTGCGGTTCTGTTGGTCAGTCTTGTCATCCGGCGCGATGGCAACGGCGCCGTAGTGAGTTTGCAGCCACTGGACGGTGTAGCGGGACGGTCGATAAGCGCAGCTCCCGCGATCACGCGCGGGGCTGACGAAATGGGGGGCGCCTCTCCGAGCCCGACGCCGATGATCGCGCCGTCTTCTCCTGCTCCCGACTCGGCCTCCGACCCAGATCTGAGGATCAAGCCCTCGCCCGCGCCACCGGAAATCCCGTCAAACGCAACACCAGCGGTAACGCCGTTGCCGCAGTCTTCCGACATCACTTCCGATTTCGCCCCCTCGGTCACGCCGTCACCCGCGGCTTCTGAGGCGCCCGCGAGAATTGGGCCAGCAGAGTCGCGCCCGTCCCCCGAGATCAACCTCGCTCCCGCTCGCCCAGTGAGACCCCCACTCGATTCTGCCGAGGCCTCTAAGAGTCCCACTCCTGAGATCTCTCCTCTTCCTTCGGCCGCGGCGGAAACCGACAGACGCAAGCCGTGGGTCAGGCCGCCCCACGTGGCGGTTAGACCAGCCCCAGTTTCACTGCCACCACCGCGCAATCCCTCGCGGCCTCGAATGTGCGCGGGAAGCCTGCAGCAATGATCACGCGCTGCGGCCCCGGGGCCCGACCTCCAATTCCGGGGGCACAGACGGAGGCGCCTCGCCGCCGGAAGCAATTAGCGCCAATCGCGCAAGCGCGGGCAACGACCTCGATCCGGTTCGCTTCATGATCCGCATACGATGGTTCTCGACGGTGCGCTGGCTGATGCCCAGATCCGCCGCGATGTTCTTGCTGGGCTGTCCCGCGAGCACCATCTCCATGACTTGGATCTGACGCGGCGTGAGACCCTCGAGATGAGTGGCGGCCGACTCGCGTCGCTCCACGAATTTGTTGGAGTCCCGCGAGAGTTCTAGCGCCCGATTGAGACCCGCGATCAACTCCTCACGGCCGATCGGCTTCTCGATGAAATCGATCGCCCCCGCCTTCATCGCCTCCACGGCGATGGCCACGTCGCTATCGCCGGTAATCATGATCGCCGGCAGATGATGCCCTTCTGCGCGCAGCTTTTGCAGCAATTGAAGCCCGGACATGCCCGGCAAATAAGCGTCAATCAAAAGACACGAGTCCTTCTCGGGACGAAAGGCCTTCAGAAAAGCCTCGCAGCTCGCAAAGGCCGCGACAGCGTAGCCTTCGTCCTCGAGAACGGCGCTGATAGCTCCGCGAACCTGAACGTCGTCATCGACGACGAAAACCCTGGACTTTCTGGAAACAGGCGGGACTTCGAGGGGCGGCGCGAGCGGCTTCGTAAGAAGCTTCGCGATGGTCTGGGTGAGGTCGCGCAACTTAACCGGCTTGCTGAACTGGACGCAATCGTGCAGCGCGATATCGCGGAGCGCGTCCGTCGATATGTCGCCGGTGAGAATGACGAACGGAATTTTGATATCGAATTCCCTTCGCAATCGCTCGGCAATCTCGACGCCAGTCAGGCCGTTGGGCAGGTTATAGTCGGCGAGGACAAGATCGGGGCGCTGCTTCGCGTCAGCAAACAAAGGCAGCGCCGCGGGACCGTCGATCGCGGTCATGGTGTGGTAGCCCTCTTCGTTGAGGAAGAGTGCAAGATATTCGCGGACCTCAGGATCGTCCTCGATGATCAGAATCGTTGCCGAGCGCGTCGGCGTCCGGACCGTGGCCAGCGGAGCGAGCGTGGGGGGGATAGGCGCGCTCGCCGCACTATCTGACGCCGTGAGCACCTCGATCGAGAATACCGAGCCCTTGCCAGGCCGCGAGCGCACGCGAATTTGATGCCCCAACAGGTCGCCAAGGCTCTTGACGATCGAGAGCCCTAAACCCAGGCCTCGGCTGCGCTCGCGCGCGGGATTGTCGACCTGATGATACTCCTCGAAGATCGCCTCGAGCTCAGACGCTGGGATGCCCAGCCCGGTGTCCCAGATCTCGATCCGCAACTTTCCCGCGCGGCGGCGGCAGCCGATCAGAACCCGCCCGCGCTGCGTGTATTTGAGAGCGTTCGACAGCAGATTGCGCACCATCTGTTCGAGCAGCCGCGGATCGCTGCGAATGACAAGGCGGCAAGGCATCACCTTCAGCGCCAAACCCTCGGATTGCGCATGAAGCGTCAACTCGCTCCTGAGTCGGTCCAAGAGATCGTTCACCGGGAATTCGGCGGTTTCGACCTTGACCGCTCCGACTTCGATCTGATTGATGTCGAGCAGCGTATTCAACATGTTGGTCATGGCGCCGAGCGCTTCGTCGATCCGGCCAACCAGCTTTTGCTGTTGGTCCCCGGTGACCTTGTTGGCGAGCAGCCCTTGGAGCAGCGAGAGCGTCTGCAACGGCTGGCGAAGGTCGTGGCTCGCCGCAGCAAGGAAGCGCGATTTGGCGGTGCTCGCCTGTTCCGCCTGGCGCTTGGCGGCCGTCAGCGCTTGCGCCGTGCTCCTCCGCTCGGTGATGTCGGCAAACGTAATGACCACGCCCTCGGTCTTCTTGTCGCGCGTTCGGTAGGGCAATATTCGCCGCATGTACCAAGCGCCGCCCTGTCCCGCGACTTCCCGCTCGATCGGCGACTGAGTTTCTAGAACGCGACGAGCGTCGGGCAACAGATCACTGTCGGGCGCCAGCGATTTCAAGTCTGTGAGAGGCCGGCCGACATCGGCGGGAATGACATTGAACAGCGCCTTCGTCGCCGGCGTGAAGAACCGGATATTGAAACGATCGTCGAGGAAGATCGTCGCGACATCCGTGCTGTAGAGGACGTTCTGCAAATCGTTGGCGGTCGTGCGTTGGCGCTCCAGCGTCTCTTGGAGTTGACTGTTGAGGGCGCTCAGCTCCTCGTTGAGGGACTGCAGCTCCTCCTTCGAGGCCATCAACTCCTCGTTCTTTGACTGATATTCCTCGTTGACGGATATGGCCTCTTCGTAGATCGCCACTTGCTCTGCGCTTGTCGTTTCCAAAGTGCGGACGGCGGTCTGCAATTCGACTCGGGTTGCCTCGAACTCCCGTTCGAGTTCAACGACGCGCGCGGCGTTGGCGGGCGTGTCTGTTTCGGAGTTCGACGCAGACCTGATCGGCGCATCTACGAAACACACCAACAGAAGCTCCTCGCCTGCGTTCACCGCGGGTTCGGCGACGACAGTGAACGAGACTGGGCCGGCTTCGCCCTTGATCCGCCCGACTGACGAGACGAAGCGCGCCCGTGTCCGCAGCGCGCCCTGTATCGCCGACCTCAGTTTCGTCTGCACCCCCTCACGCGCCATCCCGATCACGTCCCGCGAAGCGCGGCCGGAAGCGACCTTCAGGTATCGATCAGTGGGCCCTTGAAAGAACAGGCACTCGAGTTTCGCGTTGATCAACACCGCGGCCGGGCCATAGGACTCCAAGACCATCGAGCCACAGAGTTCGGAGAGCGTGGCTTGCCGAGACGGGGCCGGCGGCAGCCCGGAGGGCGGGCGCAAGCGCGGGCCGTCGCCGGCAAGAAGCCGCAGGCCGAATTCGCCTGGACGGTCGCCGCCCACACGCCGGTAGAGACGCGCCGGTTTGGAGACAGTCACGAACCCGTCCTCGGTTGATCCGACCGCCTCGGCATTGCCGACCAGCAGAAGGCCGCCCTTCTGCAACGCGAAATGAAACAGCGAGATGACTCTAGCTTGAGCCTCGGGCAGCAGATAGATCAACAGGTTCCGGCAGGAAACAAAGTCGAGCCTCGCGAACGGCGGATCGGCCAGCAGGTCATGTACTGAGAAAACGACGCATGCGCGCAATTCAGGCGAGATCCGGTAGCCGCGATCTTCCCGCGTGAAGAACAGCCCCAGACGCTCCGGCGAGACGTCCGCCTCGATCGAGGGCGCATAGAGGCCTTCGCGAGCCGTCGCGACCGCGTCCGCATCGACGTCGCTGGCGAAAATCTGCAGTTTGATCTCGCGCCGGGATTTGTCGATCTGTTCGCGAAACAACATCGCCAGCGAATAGGTCTCCTCACCGGAACTGCACCCCGCGACCCAGATTCGCAGTGGCCGATCCAGCGGATGATCCTGCACGAGACCGGGAATAATTTCGCGAGCAAGGAAATCGAAAATCGTGGGATCTCGAAAGAAGCTGGTGACGTTGATGAGCATTTCCCGGGAGAGTTGATCGAGTTCGGCCTCGTCCCGACGCAACCATGCGAAGTATGATTCCGCAGTCTTGATTGACGCCATGGCCATTCGGCGCTCGACATGGCGCTCCAACGTGCCGCGTTTGTAGGGCGTGAAGTCGTGACCTGTCTTGTTGCGCAGGAGGTCGATGATGTCAGGCAGAAGATCGTGAACCGGCCGCGGAGACGTCTTCGCCGGGGCTATCGAGGCGCTGCGCTCGCGTTCGACGAGGATCGCCGCGATGTTCGCCGCCGAAAGAATATGGTCAACGTCTCCTGTGGCAATCGCGCTCCGCGGCATGCCGTCGTAGTCGGCCTCGGCGGCCGCTTGCGCGAGGACAAGCCCGCCATTCGCCTTCACCGCCTTCAATCCCAAGCTGCCGTCGGCCCCGGTGCCCGACATGACCACGCAAGCGACGCGGCGGCCGAAGGTCTTGGCGAGTGAATTCAGCAGGAAGTCGAAGGGAAGTCGCGCCGCGTGCCGCTCCGGCGGTCTCGAAAGTCGCAAGACGCCCTCGCCATCGACCGAGAGATAGGCGCCGGGCGGGATGACGTGCACGCGCTCGCGCTCGATCTCCATGCCTTCGGTCGCCTGCACGACCTGCATCGAGGTCCGCGCGCTCAGCAAGTCCACCAACAGGCTTTCGTGGCTCGACTCCAGGTGCTGCACGACCAGGAACGCCATCCCGTTGTCTGCCGGCAACGCGTCCACCAGTCTTTTGCAGGCCTCGAGGCCGCCAGCCGAGACGCCGATCGCGACGATCAAAAAGTCGGCGCCCTTCGTCGCGCTAAGGGGCGCGCCAACCCAACGCGATCGGGCCGCTCTGCCGGGCTGCGAGCGCGCTGCTCTCATTTCGATGCTTTCTGAGGAGGAGATCCCTGGCAAGACGTCGCGGGGCTTTATTGTCGGTACACCCGCAAGAGAGATTAATCCAGAGCAAACAGACGATGCTTACCCGACGCGCGCTCGTGAGTAGATTCCGCACCTAGGCAATCGCTCAACTTTGCAACATCGTTTGATCCCGCAAGGCATTCTCGCCGCGTCGCATGGAGATGTTCGGCGATGACAATAGCGATCGACGTCGAGGCCGGCCTCGCCGCGGTCCCGATCCATCCCGCAGCTTCTCGGAGCGACGCCGGCGTGTTGAGGGCGGGTCCAAAGCATGGCGCCGAAAATGGGGGCCGCCAAGCGACGGATCAAATCGGCTCGCGAGCACGGGATCAGAGCCGAGCGCCAGGGGCGACGATAAAATCCCTGCGCGTGCTGATCATCGAGGACGATCTCACAATTGGACCGCTGCTGGCGGAGACGCTCGAGCAGCTCGGCCATGTCGTATGCGCCGTGGAGGTCGACGCCGCCGCCGCAGTGAGCGCCGCGAGGCGATGCCATCCCGACCTGATGATTGTCGACATCGGCTTGGGTGAAGCGAGCGGAATAACGGCCGTCGAGCAAATCCTCAAAGAGGGCTTCGTGCCGCATGTCTTTGTGACCGGCGATCGTCTCCGAGGCCTGCCGCTCGGACCGGAAGCTGTCCTGATTCAAAAGCCATATCGGAGTTCAGATCTGGTTGCCGCGATCGCAAGGGCGATCGACGGCGATTTAAAAAGTGACGAGCCTGGTTCCGCTTGAGTGCGCCAATGGAAAAGAACGAGTAGTTCGAGCGATCGTTGGTAGAGTAGTTTCCGAGACTGTCATCCTCCGATCGCGAACAACTAAGATGAATCGGCCGCGCAGCGGCGCATCGATCAGCGAACGCGAGGAGCGCAGTGTCTCTAAGTCGAGATGACGCCGGTTCCTGTCGATCCCTTCCTGACTCCAACGGAGATTTTCATATCGACAGGCACGAAACGGCGCTCGCCGTATTCCATGTTTCAAAGACGACGCCATGACGACAACAATCGAAGTGACGAAAATCGAAGAGCAGGCGAAAGGTCGGCTTCTCTTCAATGTTTGCGCGTATACGCCCGAGGGGCGGATCGAATCTCCGATGGGGATCCAGAGGCTGGGGTCTCCGGTTCTCGACGAAGCGGCGGTGCTGCGCTCGGAATTGGAGTTTGCGGATGAACTGGCGGCCTCGCTCCGCCTCCGCTTGGCCCCGCAAACCGTTGCTCCCCGGCCCCTACCCTAATATCGCTTGCGCCGTTGCGATCGTCGTCAAGTAGTCGGCGATGTTTGCGACGATACGGATTGCTTTAGTCGAAGTCTGACCTGTTCGGCGGTTAGCACCAGGTTGTCGTCGCTATCGACAATCCAAACCGAGACGGCGCCGTTGCCCAACAAGAAATTGGCGCCCCTGAGCGCATTGTCGATCGTTGCGCAAGGCCGGCTTCGCGCCGTGCCGATCGGGGCCGCCATCGCGGTCACGAAGAAATATTCCGGCATTTCCCCGCGGTCCTTCTCGCCTTCACGGGCCTGGCGCGAACGATTTGAAGTTAGGCGCGGGACGCCTTTGGGCGCGAGGATCGGAATCTACTCAAGGGCGGACATCCTGATAAGCGATCGCTGTCGCGTGTCGTGAACGCGTGCGTAGTTTCCGAGCCTGCTGGCCAAGACGACCGCCGGCTATTTTGAACTGCGCGACCCCCGTCGCTTGGCGAGGTAGGCGGCCTCGACTTCTCCGCGCGCGCCCGCTCCGACCGGCCGCGTTGGGCGCCTGGAGCCGCTAGCTCCAATTTGGCCGGAGATCACGCTTGCCAGCAGCCGAAACATCGAGCGCACTGGACGGGGCGGCGCGCCGGCGGCCCGCATTCTCGAAGACTCCCTCGCCCTGGGACAACGAAACGCCCATTCGCGAGGAATTGTTTGGCGTCGAGCGACTGCAGTTGCACGCGCGCAGCCTGGCCGTCGCTCAGAAGGTTGCGGATAAGCCGACCCGAGGCCTGCCTTTGGCCGGGCGGCTCGCCGACAACGGCGCCGTGTTGCTGTCCTCCTATAGATCGATCGTCGCGGCGACCGACGACGGACGCGCGATCACGCCGGCGGCGGAGTGGTTGATCGACAACTATCATCTCGTGGAGAAGCAGCTGCGTCAGATCGGCGCGGATCTGCCGCCGGGCTATTATCGGCAACTGCCGAAACTCATTTCCGGCCCGTTCGCGGGCTATCCGCGCGCTTTCGGAATGGCGTGGGCTTACGTCGCACATACCGACAGTAGTTTCGATGTCGAGATCCTCGTCGCCTACATCAACGCGTATCAGGAGATCCAACCGCTGACGATCGGCGAACTCTGGGCCTCCTCGATCACACTGCAAATCGTGCTGATCGAGAATTTGCGGCGCCTCGCGCAGCTGATCCAGGGCAATCGCGCCGCGCGTCACGAGGCCGACGGTCTCGCCGATCGGTTGCTCGGCGTCGGCGGCCGCGCGCCCGAGGCGGCCTCGACCGTCTTCGCGGGCCGCCCCGACGGACCGCTACCAGAAGCGTTCGCCGTGCAACTGGTGCATCGGCTGCGCGACCAGGACCCGAAATTCACCCCCGCGCTGGCCTGGCTCGACGAGCGGCTGGCCAAACAGAACCTGACCGCCGACGCGGCCGTGCGCGAAGTTCATCGCAGTCAGGGCGCGGCCAACGTCACCGTGCGCAACATCATCACCAGCCTTCGCGTGATCGCCGAGGTCGATTGGAAGGAGCTGTTCGAGCGTTTCTCTCTCGTCGACGCTGAACTGGCGAAGGCGGGGCGCTTTCTGGAAATGGATTTCGCGACCCGAACGCTTTATCGCAGCGCGGTCGAGGAACTGGCGCGCGGCTCGCTGCACGGCGAACTCGACATCGCCCGTCTGGCGGTCGCGTCCGCAGCGGCGCCGCGTCCCGAGCTTGCCCCGACCGAGCAGGCCCGGCGCTCGGACGCTGGCTACTATCTGCTGGCGGGCGGCCGGCGGGAATTCGAGGCCTCGATCGGATTTCGCAGGTTCCGGCTTTGGCCGGCGCGCGTGACGGCGACGATGAATTTCGACGCCTACGCGACATCGATCCTCGCCATGTCGCTGTTGCTGATGCTCGCCGCTGCGTACGTCATGGCCCGACTGGGCATCGGCGCCATCGAACTCGGTCTGCTGATCGCGCTGGGCGCAATGTCGGCGATCGACGTCGCCGTGGCCCTCGTCAATCGCATCGTCACGCTGTTTGTGCGCGCCGTCGCGCTCCCAGCGCTGGCGTTGCTCGACGGCGTCCCCGAGGCGCTGCGCACCATCGTCGTTATGCCGACGATGCTGATCCATGAGGAAGAGATCGCCGAGCTCGTCGAGCACCTTGAAATCCATCACCTGGCAAGCCCCGACGGGCACCTGAGTTTCGCGCTGCTGTCGGATTGGACCGACGCCGACGCCGAGAGCCTAGCGGGCGACGCGGCGCTGCTGGCCTTCGCCCAGGCAGGGGTCGATCGTCTCAACAAACGATACGGCCCTTCGCCCGCGGGCTCGCGCTTCCTGCTGCTGCATCGTCGACGCGTTTGGAGCGAAAGCGAACGGCGCTGGATCGGTTGGGAACGCAAGCGCGGCAAGCTCCACGAACTGAACCGCTTGTTGCGCGGCGCTACCGACACGACTTTTGTGGCGCTTCCCGGCGTCGAGGCGCTTCCTCATAACGTTAAATACGTGTTGACCCTCGACTCCGACACGCGGCTGCCGCGCGAAGCGGTGCGGCGGTTGATTGGCAAGATCGCCCATCCGCTCAATCGGCCGCGCTTCGATGCAAAGCTCGGCGCCGTCGCCGAAGGCTACGGCGTGCTTCAGCCCAGGGTTACGCCGTCGCTTCCCAAGGGCGGCGAAGGCTCGCTGTTTCAACGCGTGTTCTCGAGCTCCAGCGGCATCGATCCCTATTCCTCGGCCGTTTCCGACGTCTACCAGGATATGTTCGGCGAGGGTTCCTACGCGGGCAAAGGCATCTACGAAGTCGACGCGTTCGAGGCGGCGCTGGCGGACCGCGCGCCCGACGCGACCCTGCTGAGCCACGATCTGTTCGAGGGGACGTTCGCACGGGCGGGCTTCGCCTCCGATATCGAGGTGGTTGAGGAATTCCCATCGCGCTACGACGTGAGCGCCTTGCGGCATCAACGCTGGGCGCGCGGCGATTGGCAGTTGCTGCCGTGGATTCTCGGCTTCGCGGTAAAAGGCGCGGATGCAAGTCGATCCCACGACGCGCTTCCCCGCATCGGTCGCTGGAAGATGATCGACAATCTGCGGCGCACCCTGACCGCGCCAACCGCGGTCCTCGCGCTCGCGCTGGGCTGGACGTTGCCCCTCCCCTCGGCGCTCGTCTGGACGACATTCGTGCTCGTCACGATTCTCGTTCCCAACCTGATTCCCGTGATCTCCGCGCTTCCCACCCGGCGACCCGGCGTTTCACTCTCAAGTCACGTCCGCGCTCTTGGTACGGATTTCCAGCTGGCGGTGACGTTGACAGCGTTGAACGTCGCATTCCTTGCCGATCAGGCCTGGATGCTGAGCGACGCCATCGCGCGCACGCTGTGGCGGATATTCGTCAGTCGGCGCCATCTGCTCGAATGGACGCCGGCGGCGCGGGCGACGGCAGGCAAGCGGCTGGATCTCGGCGGCTTTGCGTTGCGCATGATTGGCGCGCTCGGCGTGGCGGTCGCAGTCTTGATTGTCGTGCTGTTGTTCGGCCGCCAAGCATGGCCTGTTGCGGCGCCTTTTATCGCGCTTTGGATCGTCTCGCCCGCGATCGCACGATGGATCAGTCTACCTCCGGCGCCCGATAAGCGAGCCGGACTTTCTGACGCCGAGACCGAGGCTCTGCGGCGGATCGCGCGACGCACGTGGCGGTTTTTCGAGACCTTCGTCACGCCGCTCGACCATTGGCTGCCGCCGGACAATTTCCAGGAGGATCCCGCCCCCGTCGTCGCGCATCGGACGTCGCCGACCAACATCGGTCTCTATCTCCTCTGCGTCGTCGCCGCGCGCGATTTTGGTTGGATCGGGGCGATCCGGGCGATCGAGCGCCTGGAAGCGACGCGCACGACGATGGACCGGATGGCGCGCTTCCATGGCCATTTCTTCAATTGGTACGACACCCGCGATCTCAGCGTGCTTTCGCCCAGATATGTGTCCTCCGTCGATAGCGGCAATCTCGCGGGACACCTGATCGCCCTCGCCAACGCCTGCCACGAATGGCGCGGATCGTTGCTCGAGCGCTCGGACGCGCAGCGCGGGCGTCGGCGACATGGTCGCGTTGCTTTCCGAGGAAGCCGCTCGCCTCGGCGCCAGCCTGAAAACCCAGACAGTAACGCCGCGGCAGCTCCAGGATTTGCTCGCTGCCATCTCCAAGACGCTCGCGCAAACGCCGCTCGACGACGCGGCGATTTCGGCCAAATGGGCGCAATTGGCGAAGGAGAGCGCCAATCTCATCGATATCGCCAACGCGATCGCGCTGGAGAGCCGCGACCAACCGGAGTCGGACCTGCTCTATTGGTCGCGCGCGATCCAGACAGCCATCGCAGAGCATCGCGAGGACCTCATGTCGTCCGCGGCCGACATTGAGGGGCTTCAGGCTCGGTTGGTCGCGCTCGAAGACGGGTTCCGGGCGATGGCGATGGAGATGGAGTTCGGCTTCCTGTTCGACGCGCAGCGGCAATTGCTGTCGATCGGATATTCGATTCCCGAATTTGCGCTTGATCCCAATTGCTACGACCTATTGGCGTCGGAGGCGCGGTTGGCGAGTTTCTTCGCGATCGCCAAAGGCGACGTGCCCGCCCGACACTGGTTCCGGCTCGGTCGTGCGGCGACACCGGTCACGCGCGGGTCTGCGCTGATCTCCTGGTCCGGCTCGATGTTTGAATATCTGATGCCGCCGCTGGTGATGCGCGCGCCGTCAGGAAGCCTGCTCGAGCAGACAGACCGCCTGGTCGTGCGCCGTCAGATCGAATACGGTCGGAAGTCTCGGATTGCCGTGGGGCGTCTCCGAATCCGCCTACAACGCGCGCGATCTCGATTTCACCTATCAATATTCCAATTTTGGCGTGCCCGGACTCGGCCTGAAGCGGGGATTGGGCGAGAGCCAAGTCGTCGCGCCCTACGCGACCGGCCTGGCGACCATGATTGATCCCTCGGCCGCCGCTGCGAATTACAAGCGTCTGGCTGAAATGGGCGCCGAAGGGCGCCATGGTTTCTATGAGGCGGTTGATTTTACGCCTACCCGGGTCCGCGAGGGCGAAACCTCAGCGATCGTTCGCGCCTTCATGGCGCATCACCAGGGCATGACGATCGTGGCGATCGCCAACGCGCTGTTCGACAACGTGATGCACGAGCGATTTCACGCCGAGCCGATGGTGCAAGCCACCGAATTGTTGTTGCAGGAGCGCGTACCGCGCGAGGTCGCTTCAATCCGGCCTTGGGAGCCGGAGAGCAAGTCGGCGCGCTCGCTCCGCCGAAGCCGACCCTTCAGGGGGGCGCAAGATCGCCTCGCCGCATCAATCGATTCCCTCCACGTTGCTGCTTTCCAACGGCCGCTACTCCGTGATGTTGACCGCTGCCGGGGCCGGCTACAGCCGCTGGGGAGACATGGCGATCACGCGATGGCGCGAGGACGCGACGCGCGACGACAGCGGCGCTTACATTTTCTTGCGTGACATTGCGAAGCGGCGCGGTCTGGTCCGCGGGCTTCCAACCGACGGGCGCGGAGCCCGAAGATTATTCCGTGCTGTTCAACGAAGACCGCGCCGAGTTCGCGCGACGCGACGGCGCCCTGACGACGACGCTCGACGTGCTGGTCTCGGCCGAGGACGACGCCGAGGTGCGCCGGATCACTATCGCCAACGCAGGCGCTCGAGCGCGCGAAATCGAGATCACCTCCTACGTCGAATTGGCGCTCGGTCCTCAGGACGCGGATGTCGCGCATCCCGCGTTCGCCAAGTTGTTCGTCGAGACCGAGTTTCTCCCCGACCTCGGCGCCATTCTCGCCACGCGTCGCAAACGCACGCCGACCGAGCCGGAGATCTGGGCCGGGCATCTCAGCGTTGGCGAAGCCGTCGGCAAGCCGGAATTCGAAACCGACCGGGCGCGCTTCCTCGGGCGCGGCCAAACCATCGGCGCGCCGATCGCGATGCAAGATCGCAGACCCTTGTCGAACTCAGTCGGCGCGGTGCTCGATCCCGTGTTCGCGTTGCGACGCCGCGTGACGGTAGCCCCCGGCGGCAGTGTCCGCGTCGCGTTCTGGACGCTTGCCGCCGGCTCGCGTTCTGCTTTGCTCGACCAGATCGATAAGCATCGCGACGCCGCGGCCTACGATCGCGCGACGACGCTCGCCTGGACCCAGGCGCAGGTGCAACAGCATCATCTCGGCGTGAAGCCGGGCGAGGCCGCCTTGTTTCAGAGGCTCGCCAGCCATGTCGTCTTTGCGAGCCCTTCGCTGCGCCCTTCCTCGGACACGATCCGGCAGGGCGCTGGACCGCAGTCCGGGCTTTGGTCGCAAGGCATATCCGGTGATTTGCCGATCGTGCTGCTCAGGATCGCCGAGATCGAAAACATCAGCGTCGCCAAACAGATTTTGCAAGCGCACGAATATTGGTTGATGAAGCAGCTCGCGGTCGACCTTGTCATTCTCAACGAGCGCCGCTCCTCCTATGTCCAGGACCTTCAGATCGCGCTGGAGACTTTGGCTCGCGCCAGTCAGGCGCGCCCCACTCCAGGCGTGGCGCGACGCCCCGGTCGTGTCTACGTGCTGCGCGCGGACTTGATCGAGGCCTCGACGCGGGCGTTGCTCATCTCTTCGGCTCGGGTCGTGATCTCGGCGCAGCAAGGCAGCTTGCTGGAGCAACTCGATCGCGCCATCGAGCCGCGCCCGCCGATCCGCTTGGCCGCCAAATCCGCGGTCGCCCGCCCGAAGCCGGTGGTCCCGCCGGCAACGCCGGAGCTCGAGTTTTTCAACGGGCTCGGCGGATTCGGCTCAGGCGGCAAGGAATATGTCACCATACTCGGCCCCGGCCAATCGACGCCGGCGCCTTGGATCAACGTGATCGCCAACGCAGGCTTCGGCTTCCAGGTGTCGACCGAAGGCGGCGGTTATTCCTGGTCCGCCAACAGCCGCGAGAACCAACTCACGCCCTGGTCCAACGATCCGGTCGCCGACCCTCCAGGTGAAGCGTTCTATCTGAGGGACGAAGTCACCGGTGAAGTCTGGAGCCCCACGGCGCTGCCGATCCGCGACGCCCAAGGGACCTATGTCGCCCGTCACGGGCGGGGCTACAGCCGCTTCGAGCACACGGCGAGCGGCGTGGCGAGCGACCTCGTTCAGTTCGTCCCGCTCGAGGGATCAATCAAAATATCCCGCCTCAAACTGATCAACCGGTCGGGACGCGCTCGTGTTATCGCCGTGACCGCCTATGTGGAATGGGTGTTGGCCGCCTCGCGAACCGCCTCGCTCGCCTTCGTCGAAACCGAGATGGATACGCAGACGGGCGCGCTATTTGCGCGCAACCCCTGGAACACGAGCTTCGGCTCCCGCGCGGCCTTCGTCGACATGCGGGGCGCCCAGACCGATTGGACCGGCGACCGGCGCGAATTCATCGGCCGCAATGGCGCCATGGCTCACCCTGCGGCGCTACGGAGTGGGGCGGCGTTGTCGAAGACCGTCGGCGCGGGGCTCGACCCCTGCGCCGCGATGCGGACTCTGGTTGAATTGCCAATCGGAGGCGTCGCCGAGATCGTGTTTTTCCTCGGCGACGCGGCCACGCGCGAGGAGGCTCGCGCGACGATCCGAACCTGGCGCGCCGCCAATCTCGACGCTGTCGAAGCTGACATCGCAGCTTTCTGGGACAAGACGCTGGGCGCCATCGAGGTCAAGACGCCTGACCGCTCGATGGATCTCATGCTCAATGGCTGGTTGCTCTACCAGACGCTCGCCTGTCGCGTATGGGCGCGCTCGGCCTTCTATCAGGCCAGCGGCGCCTATGGTTTCCGCGATCAGCTGCAGGACGGTATGGCCCTTGTTGCCGCACGGCCCGACCTGACGCGCGAACACCTGCTCCGCGCCGCCGCGCGGCAATTCGCCGAGGGTGACGTCCAGCATTGGTGGCTGCCGCATTCCGGCCAGGGCGTGCGCACGCGGATTTCCGACGATCGGCCCTGGCTCGCCTACACGGTCGCGCAATATGTCGAGGCGACCCGCGATACGGGCCTGCTCGACGAACCCATCGCGTTCCTCGACGGGCGCAACCCTGAAGCCTGAAGAGACGGACAACTTCTTCCTGCCAAAGATATCCGCAAGCAGCGCTACGCTGTTCGAGCATTGCGCGCTCGCGCTGGACGCAGAGCCTCGCGCTTGGCCCGCACGGTCTGCCGTTGATGGGAACCGGCGACTGGAACGACGGCATGAACCGCGTCGGCGAGAAGGGCGAGGGCGAAAGCGTCTGGCTTGGTTGGTTTCTCTATACGACGCTGACGGCTTTCGCGCCCCTCGCGCTCGCGCGCGGTGAGACCGAGCGCGCCGGAAAGTGGCTTCTTCACGCCGACGCCTTGAAATGCTCGCTGGAGCGCGAGGCCTGGGACGGTGATTGGTACGTCAGGGCCTATTTCGACGACGGCAGTATGCTGGGCGCCGCCGCCGACCGCGAGTGCCGGATCGATTCGATCGCGCAGTCCTGGGCGGTTCTGTCCCGCGCGGCGCCGCACGCGCACGCGGCGCAGGCGATGGCCGCGCTCGATCGCGAATTGATCCGGCGTGATGAGAGCCTGGCCTTGCTGTTCGCCCCACCGTTCGACAAAACGCCGCACGATCCCGGCTACATCAAGGGCTATCCGCCGGGCGTGCGCGAGAACGGCGGCCAGTATACTCACGCGGCGGCGTGGTCGGTGATGGCCTTCGCCGCGCTTGGGCAGGGCGACAAGGCGGCCGAGCTGTTCGCCATGCTCAACCCCATCAACCACGCGCGCACCCGCGCCGAGGCCCATCGCTACAAGGTGGAGCCCTATGTCGTCTGCGCCGATGTCTATTCGATGCCGCCGCATGTCGGCCGCGGCGGCTGGACTTGGTACACGGGCTCCGCTGGATGGTTGCAGCGCGCGGGCGTTGAGGCCGTGCTCGGCCTCAAGCTCCAGGGCGCGACACTGCGCGTCGATCCCTGCATTCCCAAGAGTTGGGGTCATTTCGAGGCGACGCTGGCCTACAAATCCGCGAGCTACGCCGTCCGCGTGGAAAACCCCGGCGGCGTCAATCGGGGCGTGGTCTTCGCGACCGTGGACGGCGTCGAACTCGCTGAGCGTCCCGTCAGCGTGCCGGTGATGGACGACGGACGACGTCACGAGGTTTTCGCGCGGTTGGGGTGAACGACGGCCACGAGAAGAGGTTCGCGACCGAGGCTTTCGCACGGCAATTGAGTGCGCCGGGGCAAAAACGGCGCGCCGCCGGTGGGGATCCGGGATCAGGGCACGAATTGTCGTTATCTTTTCAGATCGTTACCGGCAAGGCGCGGTCGAGGTTCGAAGCCCCGACTTTGCCGTCTACAAAGCTCAGTACGCCGCGAGGGCCCTCGAACCGTCGAGGCTCCACGGCGTGCGTAGATTCCGGGGCTACCGCCAGTACCGGTCCTCATGCAGGACATCTCTCCCACTGTCCACCAGAGCAGAGATCCACGCGATGTCCAATGACAGCCTTTTAGTGATCCTCCTGGTAGGGCTAGTCGCGGGTTGGCTCGCCGGCCAAATCATGCGCGGCGCCGGTTACGGAATTGTCGGCGATCTCGTCATTGGCGTCATCGGCGCCTATATCGGCGATTGGTTGCTGCCACGCTTGGGTATCCTGCTTGGCGCAGGTCTTGTCGCCGCCATCATCGACGCCACCATCGGAGCGCTGTTGCTCCTCTTCCTTTTTCGCCTCGTCGCGGGCCAGCGCGGCTGGGGCGGCGGCTGGGGACGCCGTCGGGGCTTGTTTTGGTGACAGTCCGTCGATCGGAGACGGCCAGGGAACCGCATCGACGACGCGGCGTTCGGAATTCTCAAACATCCAAGACCGGAATGAACGACGCGGTCATCCCCGCGGGAGAACAACTCAATGCGCGCGCTGATCGCTCTGATCGTTATCGTCTATCTCGTTGGGATCGGGGTCGTGCTCGCTCCTACGATCAGAGGTAAGTGGAACGAGGGTACGGCGGCGGAACTCTCCGCGAGCGTCGCACAAGCGCTTCCCGCCGCGCTGGCGTGGCCCGCCGGCGTATATCGCAATCTCATGGGTCGGAGCGATGCAGCTACCTGAGATCCGCAGTCGCGGCTATTCGCCCCGCGCTTTTGCCGCCCCATGATCGGGCGCGCTCGCCGCTGGAGAAGCGCCGCCAGCGGCCGGCCCAATGATCTCGCGCCGCTCCGCAAATTGCGCCGCGCAAAGCATGGCCAACGCGATGACGAAGATAACAACCATGGGCGAGGATATCTTCCATTTATTTGAATTGGTGACGTCCGCCGCGCTAGGGGACCAAGCCACATCCTGAGCCGCCCCCGGCAAGAGCCCAACCAACCGCGCGATCGCGGCGGGCGCCGGGACTGTGAGTTGGGAAAGGGGCAACGAGGACAGCAGCGAGGACAGTCGCGCGGTCGCGGCGGCCACAGGCAATTGGCTCAGGCTCGCCGCCTCTCGCCAGGGATCAAGATCGAGCCGCGCAAGCGCGGACACCACGCTGAGCAACATCCCGTTCCGCTCCTCGCCAACCTCTGCGAAAAGAAACGGGTCGAACGCGGTATCGCGGAAGAAACGGGAAGTCGCGGTGGTCATGGGAACCATCAGCCCTATTGGCTCGAAAGCAGGTTTGGTCAAATCCGGCGTCACACGGAGTGGACGGCGCGGTTTCAACCGTCGTCTTCATATAAGAACGCGCTCGCTGCGAGGGTAGGATCGGAAACTACGCCATCCGACCCTCGATCTCGAGCCGTGATTTCATGCGGCGCCTTACGTTCGCGAAAATGGCGCGGTGTTCGCCGCTTTGTGGCGGCCGGGCTTTGTAGGCTCGTCTATCCAGCGGCGCGTGGCATGACCGGCGCGGCGCTCGTCAGCGCCGCCTAGGAAGATGGTGGGCTCGTCCCGCCGCTCCGACGTGGCCGGCTTCGTGTTGTCGAGATAGCGATAGGCCAGCAGCTTCAGCCGATCATTCACCAGAAACCACGCCAAGGCGTAGCCCCAGACAAACAGCGCCCAGCCCCAGCCCAACGGCGTCATGATGTAGGCGCCGTGGACGGCGACCAGCGTCGCTAGCGCCTGCGTACCGAGCACCGCGATCCACACTATGCGAGCCGGTCGTATCGACCAGAACGGTCCGCGCGTTCGCGTCAGGAATATCGTGAGATGTCCGGCCACCGAAAGTTTCAGATACATCAGGGTTTGGATGTGCGCCCGGTCGAGATGAAACACGCGCTCGCCGAGGTAGAAAAGTCCGAACGCCGAGACCACCCCGATCACGCCCAGCACGGTCGAGATGGTCAGAACCGTCCTCATGTCCCAGAATTCTGGCTTATCCCGATAGCGTACATTGTCGTAGGCGATCGATAAGATAGCCCCGTCGTTCAACAGCGCCAGCAGCACGATCATCACGGCGGTCAACGGATAGAAATTGAACACCAGTATCGCCAGCGTCATGAAGAACAGCACGCGCAACGTTTCGGCGATGCGATAGATGGCGTAGCTGTTCATGCGTTGAAAGATCCGGCGGCTCTCCTTGATGGCGTCGATGATCACGGACAAGCCGGGCGTCACCAGCACGATTGAGGCCGCCGCACGCGCCGCGTCGGTGGCGCCGGAGACGGCAAACCCGCAGTCGGCTTTCTTCAGCGCGGGCGCGTCATTCACGCCATCGCCCGTCATTCCCACGATATGGCCGTGTTTTTGCAGTACATCGACGATATGGAATTTGTGTTCGGGAAACACCTGGGCAAAACCGTCGGCGCGTTCGACAGCCTGAGCGGTTTCGGGCGTTTCTTGAGTATGGGAATCGCCCAGCGCTCCCCCATCGAGGATGTCAGCGCCCATCCCGAGCGTCTTGGCCGTCTCCCGGGCGATTGCCAGTGCGTCGCCCGTCACCATCTTGATCCTCACGCCCATCGCGGCGGCGGTGGCGATCGTAGCTTTGGCGTCGTCGCGCGGGGGATCGAAAAGTGGCAGCACGCCGAGAAATCGCCATTCGCCATCGCCCTCCGCCCGCGCGACGCCTAGCGCGCGGAAGCCGCGCGTGGCGAAGTCGTTCACCGCATTGTCGATGGCCTCCTTGACGGCACCGCTATTGGCCGTCAGGCCTTGGATGACCTGCGGCGCCCCTTGGTCACCTTGAATGACTTGCCGTCCGCGCCCTTTACCGTCGCCTCGGTGCGCTTGTGCACGGGATCGAACGGGGTAAAATGCGTGACCTCATAAGGTTTCAGCGCCTGCTTGTCCTTCAAGCCGCCAATCACTGCTCGATCGATCGTATCGTCGTTCTCTTCGCGGGACGCCAGCGCCCCGGCCAGGATCAGATCGTCGGGCGTGACCTTGTCGAGACAGTAAGGCGCTCCGAGCGTCAGCTTGTTCTGCGTCAACGTGCCGGTCTTGTCGGCGCACAGCACATCGACGCCCGCCAGTTCCTCGATCGCGACCAACTTACTGACGATCGCCTGTTTCTTCGCGAGTTTGCGCGCGCCGACCGCCATCGTCACCGACAAGACCGTCGGCATCGCCACGGGGATCGCGGCAACGGTGAGCACGAGCGCAAATTGCAGCGTCGTGAGGATCGCGTCGTGCCGATAGAGCGACGAAGCCGATGATTACGGCCACCAATCCGACCGCAAGCACGATGAGATAATCGCCGATCTTCAGCACAGCCTTCTGGAAATGGCTAACGGTGACCGCAGTCTCCACCAACTCCGCCGTCTTGCCGAAGTAGGTCTTGCCGCCGGTCGCGTAGACGAGCGCGTCGATCTCGCCGCGCCGTATGATCGATCCGGAGAAGACCGCGTCGCCAGATTTGCGGGTCGCCGGCAACAACTCGCCGGTCAGCGCCGATTGATCGACCGAGATTTCGTCGCCCGCCAACAAACGCGCGTCGGCGGGAACGATGTCGCCGAGCCGCAGACGGACCACGTCGCCGGGCACGAGATCCTTGGCGGGCGGCGTGATCCATTTTCCATCGCGCTTCACGCGCGCTTTGATGGCCAGCCGCGCCTTCAGCGCTTCGATCGCGTCGCCGGCCTGGCGCTCCTCCCAGAAGCCGATCATCCCGTTAGCCAACAGCAAAACAAGGATGATGAAGAAATCGGGCCAGTGGCGAACCACGCCGGAGAGCACGACCGCGACTTCAATCATCCAGGGAATCGGACCCCAGAAATAGCTGAGGAACTTGAGCAGCGCGTTGGTCTTTTTCTCCGCGATCTCGTTGGGGCCGTACTGTGCAAGCCGCTTCTTGGCCTCCGCGTCGCTGAGCCCGTCTGAGGACGCGCCGAGCCGGTTCTCGACCTCGGCCATCGGCAGTTTCTGCAAGTCGTCCTTAGCGACGGGTTTCGCGTCGACCGCTTTCGTGTGGGGCGCCATTTGGGAGATCCTCGTCGGGCTCATCGGTCCTTGCGGCGCGGCGGTGCGCGCGCGCGACTGCGGGGCTGGGTATTTGATTGAGCGTCTTTCGTCGCGATGAGCGAGACTCTGAAAACTACGTGCCCATCAATCCCGACCGCCTCAAGAAAGCGAGGACGTGTTTCCGCCAGAGCTCGCGGCGACCATTTCCAATTGCGAATTTCCGGCAGATCCTCGCCGTGCTCGTCGATGAAATGCTTGTGCTCGATCAGCTTGTCGCGCATCTTCTGCTTGAGATAGGCGCCCTTGCCGCCGAGATGGTCGCAGGTTGTCGACGACATCCCGGACCAGATGGAACCGGTCGATTTCGTTCTGCACGCGCATGTCGAAGGCGGTGGTGATCGTGCCTTCCTCCTTGTAGCCGCGAACATGCAGGCGACGGTTGGTCCTTCGGTAGGTCAGGCCATGCACCAGCGAGGCGTAGCCGTGAAAGTTGAAAACGATCGGCTTGTCTTTGGTGAACAGCGAGTCGTAGTCGGTGTCGGTCAGGCCATGCGGATGCTCGGCCGCGCGGCTGCAGCCGCATCAGATCGACGACGTTGACGACCCGGATCTTGATGTCGGGCAGGTTCTCGCGCAGGATCGAAACCGCGGCGAGCACCTCCAGAGTCGGCGTGTCGCCGCAGCAGGCCATGACGACGTCAGGCTCGAAGCCCTGATCGTTGCTCGCCCATTGCCAGATGCCGATGCCCTCGCGTGCAATGAACGACCGCCTGCTCCATGGTCAGCCATTGCGGCAGGGCGTGCTTCCCCGCGACGACGACATTGACGTAATGGCGGCTGCGCAGGCAATGGTCGAACACCGACAGCAGGCAATTGGCGTCCGGCGGCAGATAGACGCGCACGACGTCCGCCTTCTTGTTGATGACGTGATCGAGAAAGCCGGGGTCCTGGTGGGTGAAGCCGTTGTGGTCCTGCTGCCAGACATGCGAGGCCAGCAGATAGTTGAGCGAGGCGATCTTGCGCCGCCAAGGCAGCTCCAGCGTGACCTTCAGCCATTTCGCGTGCTGGCTGAACATGGAATTGACGATGCGGATGAAGGCCTCGTAGCTGTTGAAGAGGCCGTGCCGGCCGGTCAGCAGATAGCCCTCGAGCCATCCCTCGCATTGATGCTCGCTGAGCTGGGAATCGACCACCCGGCCGGCGGGCGCGAGAAACTCGTCGCCCTCGACCCTGCGGGCGTCCCACTGGCGATTGGTGACCTCGAAGACATCGCCGAGCATGTTCGACAGCGTCTCGTCGGGGCCGAAGATGCGGAAGTTGCGCTGATCCATGTTCGCGCGCGTGACCTCGCGCAGGAATTTTCCGAGCACCAGCGTGTCCTGCGCGTCAACGGCGCCAGGTGAGGCGACCTCGACCGCGTGCTTGCGGAAATCGGGCATCTTGAGGTCGCGCAGCAGAACGCCGCCGTTGGCGTGCGGATTGGCGCCCATGCGGCGCGCACCTTTCGGCGCCAGCTCCGCGAGTTCGGGCTTCAGCGTCCCGTTCGGCGTCGAACAGTTCCTCGGCGCGATAGCTCTTCATCCAGCTTTCCAGCAGCTTCACGTGGTCGGGATGCTTGGCGTCGACGAGAATGGGCACCTGGTGCGAGCGAAACGTGCCCTCGTTCTTGAGGCCGTCGACCTCTTTGGGGCCGGTCCATCCCTTCGGGGAGCGGAGCACGATCATCGGCCAGAGCGGACGCGTTTCGTCCTTATCGTCTCTCGCGCGTTTCTGGATGGTGTGAATCCGGTGGATGGCGTCTTCCACGCGTCGCCGCCATCAGGCTGGTGCATGACCTCGGGATCGTCGCCTTCGACAAACAACGGGGTCCAGCCGCAACCCTCGAAGAATTTTTCCAGTTCGTCGTGCGAAATGCGGGCGAGAATCGTCGGATTGCTGATCTTGTAGCCGTTGAGATGCAGGATCGGCAGCACCGCGCCGTCGGAGATCGGGATCGAGGAATTTGTTGGACTGCCACGCCGTCGCAAGCGGCCCGGTTTCGGCCTCGCCGTCGCCGACGATGCAAGCGACGATCAAGCCGGGATTGTCGAAAGCAGCGCCGAAGGCGTGGCTGAGCGAATAGCCGAGTTCGCCGCCCTCGTGGATCGAGCCCGGCGTCGAGGGCGCGACGTGGCTCGAAATGCCGCCGGGGAATGAAAACTGTTTGAATAGACGTTTCATCCCCGCCTCGTCCTGGCTGATGTCGGGATAGATCTCGCTGTAACTGCCTTCAAGATAGGTGTTGGCGACCAAGGCCGGACCGCCGTGCCCTGGTCCGGCGATGTAGATCATGTCGAGATCGTGCAGCTTGATTGTGCGATTGAGATGAACGTAGATGAAATTCTGGCCGGGAGTCGTACCCCAATGTCCGACTACCAGCGGTTTGACATGGGCCAGCGTCAGCGGCTCGCGCAACATCGGATTATCGTACAGATAGATCTGGCCGACCGAGAGATAGTTGGCCGCGCGCCAATAGGCGTCCATCAGGCGCAATTCCCTCGTGTCCAGACTAGCCTGGCTCTTGGCGCGGGCCGCAGCTTCCGCTTCGATTTTCAGGTCGTGGGGGGATATGATAACGTTCATGGTGTCTGCCTTTGGCGGCGCCAGGCGCATCGCGTCGGCGACTCTTTAGATCTCGAAAACTGTCTTAGCGCCCGTGGGACCAACTCTTGCAGACTCGGAAATTACCTACGCCCGACACGCTGGGCCTGAATCGCGTGACGTCAGTGTCCACTGTCCGGACGACAGAGAGCTATGTTTTGTCCGCCCCGGCGCGTGAGTGTTTTCCGAGGGTTGGCGCGGGCAGTCGCCTTCGCCAAGGGGTGTCAGCGGCCATCCGCCGGGGAAACGTTGAGATGAAAGACAGAGATTTCGACCGAGCGGGCGCATGAGCACGGGTCGCGCGATTCTCGCGCTGAACGCCGGTTCCTCGAGCCTAAAATTCGCGCTGTTTGAAATAAGCGCCTCGCTCGCTCTGATCGCGAAAGGCGAGATCGAGAACCTCGACACGGCGCCGCATTTCGTCGGACGCGATGCGACTGGCGCCACATTGGCGGAGACGCTGGACGCAAGTTCAGACTTCGCTTCGACGCTTCAAAGCTTGTTGAAATTCGTCGATCAATATCTCGGCGAGACGCGGCTCTGCGCCGTCGGGCATCGCGTCGTCCACGGCGGGGGCGCACATGTCGCGCCCGAGCGCGTCACGCCCGCGTTGCTCGAAGCCTTGGATGCGCTCTTACCGCTCGCCCCGTTGCATCTGCCGCGCAACATCGCGCCCATACGCGCGCTGGGCTCGGCGCGTCCTGACCTTGCGCAAGTCGCCTGTTTCGACACCGCCTTTCATCACACGATGCCGCGCGAAGCTTCGCACTTCGCACTACCGCGCGCGTTGACCGAGGCGGGCGTGCGTCGCTACGGTTTTCACGGCCTCTCCTACGAGTTCATTGTCGAACAATTGAAGCTGACGGCGCCTGCGTTGGCGAGGGGAAGGATCGTGGTCGCCCATCTCGGCTCGGGCGCCAGCCTATGCGCGATCCGAGACGGCGCTAGCATAGCCACGACGATGTCATTCAGTCCGCTCGACGGCTTGATGATGGCGACGCGCTGCGGCGCGCTTGACCCCGCCGTCGTTCTCTATCTCTTGCGGGCAGGCAAGAGCCTCGCGGAGATCGAGACCCTGCTCTATCGCCAATCAGGTCTGCTCGGCGTTTCCGGGATCAGCGGCGACATGCGCGCGCTGATCGCGAGCAACCACTCGCACGCGCGCGAAGCTTTGGACCTGTTCACCTATCGAGCCGCTATCGAGATCGCGGGGTTGGCCGGCGCGCTCGGCGGCCTCGACGGACTGGTGTTCACGGCCGGCATCGGCGAGCGCGCGCCGACGATCCGCGCCGAGATTTGTGCACGGCTGGCTTGGCTTGGTGTCCGCCTTGACGTTTCCGCCAACGCCGCGCACGCGACCTGCATCAGCGCGCCTGACAGCCAGATCGAAGTGCGCGTCATCGCAACGGATGAGGAGGCCATGATAGCGCGGCATACCCTGAGCGTCCTCAACCAACGTACGGTAGTAGGTTCGGCCCCGGACACGCCTGCTGGGTAGTTCCCGATGTTAGGGGAGAGTCGGTCAACCAGGGCGATCGTGTCGCCCTCCTTTTTCTCTCATCGCACAGAACTCAGGGCTTCGATCAGCGCCGACGCACGGATCGGACTCGCTTCAAGCACACCGCTTTCGATATCGAGCGCGATATCGACAACCCGTTGGTTGACCGGCGCTTCTTGCCCAGACCTGCGAAGAACATCAATAACGTATCCGTTGACCTCTTGGATTTCAGCGCGGCGTCCCTTGCGCCAGTCCTGCAAGGACGTCGTCAAGGTGTCGGGCCTGGAGAACGTTTTCAGCACCTCGTCAAATATCTGATCAACATAGCGTTCGGGGTTATTTGTCGTTATCGGAGGCAATCCAATTATCGGCACGATCGTTGCGCCATCGAGCAGCGCCGCCTGCATGGCCTCATATCCCGCTTGCCGCATCACTTCGAGGAAGCCCGGCGTGCGAGCCGCGTCGGCCAGAGGCAGATTCAAAATGGCGGAGGGAATCAATTCAGCCGCGTTGACGACCAACTTCATCCACTTGCAAGATTTGATGTCGTCAGTCACCTCGACCCGACCGGAGCACCGCAGAAGCTTCGCAACATCCTCAACTCTGTGCTGTTGTCCCGGGTCCACCGCGCCGAGCGCGAACCAGGACTCTTCCTGATCGTTTTGGCGATTGGTCACGCCGGGAATAAACATGTTCGAGGCGATCTCGATGACGGCGCCGATCGTTCTCTCGGCGCCAACGACAGACGCAATGTCCAGATGAGTCATGCCGTTCTGCAGGCCGATGACAAACCCATCCGCGGCAAGAATGGGCTCGACCATCTGAGTCACCCATTTCGTGTCATACGCCTTGACGATGAGAAAGATGAGATCAAACTTATGTTTGATCTCCGCCACCTGGCAGAAGTGCAGCGCCGGGACTTTGGCGTTGATCGTGCGCGCCGGCAGATTTACCGTGATGCCGTTCGCACGTATGGCCTCGACATGAGCCGGCCACTGCTCGATGAAGGTTACGTCGTATCCCGCCAAGACGAAGTCGGCGCCAATCGAAGCGCCTTGGGCGCCCGTCCCAACAAAGGCAATCCTCGGATTGCCTGTTCCCGTTCTCATCATGATTGCTCCATCCGCCTACGCGTTGCCGTCCGCGCCAGGTCGCCACATCGCGCGCCCGCCGCTTCTCTCGTAGGCGAGGCCGTTCGGGGCCGACACCAGCTCAAGTTGCAAGCCCCAGGGAGCGAGAAAATACACCCAGGTCAGGCCTGCGCTCGCGCCGTCCCCTAGGGTGGTGGGTTCGCCGAGTATCTTCACGCCGTGGCGCTTGAGGTGGTCGACCGCGACGGCCATGTCCGTCACGTAGAACGCCAGATGATGGCCGCCGGCGTCGCTGTTTTTCGGGCGGTGGGGGTCCTGATCCGGCGAGGAATATTCGAACAACTCGACCGAAGGCCCCGCCGCCAACCGCAGCATGCGCAATCGACGAATGACCGCGCGGGGATGGACGCCGAGATGCGTCTCCATCCAATCGTCTTCGGATGAGAAGGGGCCGACTTCAAACAACACCTCGGCCCCGAGAACTTCGACGAAGAACGTCGTCGCGGCCTCTATATCTGGAACGGTTACACCGATGTGCTCGACGCCCAGCAAGCCCGGGAGCGCCTTCCCCGGCGCCCTATTTGTCATAAGCGCTGTCCATCGACATGTACGGGTCGGCGTCGCTGACATGCAGATGGTACTCGACGCAGCCGGCCTCCGCACGCGTTGGGACCACAAACGCGCGCAGGACGGCTAGCAGTTCGTCTCGCTTCTCGGGCCTGCCTTTGAGAAACGCGATCAACGTGCATCCAGGATTCATGTCAGTTTGCTCCCAGCGGTCGTCGGACTGTTCACGCGTCCGCGCGCCCGCGCACCGTCGAATAAATCAGCGCGGCAATCAGGATGAGCGTCCCCTGAAATACGTATTGGTAGGTTTCCGAGAGCCCAAGAAACGCCACGGCGTTCAAAACTTCGGTCAACAACAGCGCGCCCAGCACGGAGCCTATGAAAGTGCCGCGACCGCCGCGCAGGCTCGTCCCGCCGACCACGACTGCGGTGATGCTCGATAGCGTGTAGTTGGCGCCCTGCCTGGGATCGCCGACCCCGATCTGAGCCATCAGCATGATGGCGCCGAAGGCGGTCAACAGCGATGAAGCGATATAAGCGGCGACGAACATGCGATCGATCCGCACCCCGACCCGCCGCGCCAACTCCTGATCGGAGCCAATCGCCCTTAGCTGCCAGCCTGGCCGCGAATTCCGCAAGACGTATTCGCCGACGAGTGCGAAGGCGACGAGAATTGCGAAGGCGATCGGGATTGGCCCGATTTGCCAATTGACCACGTCGACGACCGCGCCGCTGATGTATCCGCCGGGGCCGTCCCGCAACAGGAAACTCAGGCCTTGTATGCCGATATACATTGCCAGCGTGGCGGCGATCGCGGTGAAATTGGCAAACCTTATGAGGAAGCCATTGATTGCGCCGACGACGAACGCCGCGACGAACATCAAGCAGAAGCCGCCGGCGATCATCGCTGGAGATTTGTCGTCGTTCACGAAGAACGAGGCGATCACGACCAGAAATCCCGCGAGTGGGCCGACCGATAGATCGATGCCGGCCACAAGCAGCGCGACGGTTTGTCCAAGCGCTATGAAGCCCAACGCCGTCGCGAGTTGAAGGATGTTAGAAATATTGAAGAACGACAGGAAATTGGGATTTTGTGCGTAGATGTAGAGTGCGAGCAGAACAGTCACCAGCGTGAGCGGAACCGCCGGCGCATTGTCGGATTGGAGAAAATGCCGCCAACCGGCGCCGGTCAAGGAGCCGCGAGCCGTCGAGGCGGAATCGTCGACATGGGCCGCGGCGTTGACGGCGGCGGCGACGATCCTGGCTTCGTTGACATCATCGCCGCTCAGTGTCTCAACGACGCGCCCTCGCGACAATACGATAACCCGGTCGCATAGCCCCTCAAGTTCGGCGGCGTCGGAGGAATTCACGATGACGGGCGTGCCCGAGCCCGAAACATCGCGCAAGATGCGATAGATTTCCGCGCGGGCGCCGACATCCACGCCCTGGGTGGGTTCGTCGGCGACGATCAGACCCGGCGCCGACAATAGAGCGCGCGCCATCACGACTTTCTGCTGATTGCCGCCCGAGAGCGACAGGATCGGAGCTTCGATGCTCGACGCCTTGACCGCAAGCGACTTGAAGGTGGTTGAGACTTGTTTCACCTCGTCGTTTCGGTTGAGGATTCCGTAAGCGGCAAATTTGTCCAACGCTGCGAATGTCGCATTCTCGCGCACTGTCAGGCTGCTGGCCAAACCCTCGGCATGCCGATCCGAAGGCATGAACGCGGCTTTCCGCAAAAGGCCGTCCTGATCGAGGGGCTGGCCGTTGAGGCGGATAGCGCCGTTGGATTTCTGCAGGCCCGCCAACGCGCGCATCAACTCGGCTTGGCCATTACCGGCGACTCCGGCAATGCCGATGATCTGCCCTCGCGAGACTTCAAAGCTCACGTTCGTGAACTTTCTTCCAGTGAGCGACTGAACCGCGAAGTTGATGTCGCGTGAAGGGTTTGGCGCCTTCGGCGGAAAGGCGGAGCCAAGCGTTCGGCCAACGATCAAACTGAGCAGATTGGCGTCGCTGATCTCGTCCACCAGCGCGCTGCCCCGAACCCGCCCGTCTCGAAGCACCGTCACCCGCTGCGCGATCTGGCGGACTTCGGCGAGACGATGGGTGATATAGATCACCGAGGTTCCACGCTCGACCACCCCGCGAATGCGGCCGAAGAGCATATCGGTGGCTTCCTGATCGAGCGAGGCGGTGGGCTCGTCGAGGATCAACACCTTCGGCTTGATCGCCAGCGCCTTGGCGATCTCCAGCAAGTGCTTTTGAGCCACCGACAACGCATCCGCGCGCATCCGTAGCGGCGCGTGCAACCCAACCGCGTCCAACGCGGATCGCGCTACGTCGTGGGCCGACTTGCCTGCAAACAGAGCGGCGGGAAGCGCAACCTGGAAATTCTCAAGGACGGAGAGGTCGTCGAGTATGGCCGGATGTTGAAAGGAAATCGAGATGCCGAGCGACGCGGCGATCTCCGGCGACATCGGCGAAACCCGACGGCCCTCGAATTCGATCTCGCCCTGGTCCGGCTGGAGTGCGCCGGAAATGATATTCATGAGCGTCGATTTGCCCGCACCGTTCTCGCCGAGGATCGCGTGAACTTCACCGGCATAAAACTCGACGGTGACGTCCTCGAGCGCTCGCACGCCGGAATAAAATTTGGAGATATTGGACAGGCTGATGGTCACAACGGCGGGCGCGTCCGCATTCCTTTCGACGTCTCTCGCGGCTGCCGGCTCCAACATCACGTCCATGATCCGCGCTGCGCTTTCGTTTGTTCGGGGCCGCCCCGGAGCGAAGTCTCACTCCGGGGGATGCCGATGCGCTTACTTGCTGACCGCCTTTGCCTGATCGTCCGCGGAAACCCCTGACGACAAATAGATCGCTCCGGGGAGATCCTTGCGGCATTGAACACTGCTCGGCTTGCCCGACACGGAATCCTCGAAGGTCGGCGCCTTGAAGACTTGTTCAGACGGCGCTTTGCCGCCTGTCGCCTCGGCGACAGCCCATTGAACGGCCAGACGCACGTTGTCGGTGCCGGTCGCAACGGTGAACAGTTTGAAGTCGGGGTTATCTTTGTTGTTGTCGGTCCAGAAGCAACCAAGCGAGTTGCCGTCGGACGTGGCGAGCGCCGGAACCGATCGGTTGAATTTCTTGAACTCCGGAAGCGCGCCGACCAGCGACGGGCCGAAGTCGGAAACGATCACGTCGATCTTCGGGTTCTTGGAGATTTCCGCGGTCAACACCTGCTGGGTGAGCGAGGGATCCCAGTTGGTCACGTCGAACGGCGCAGGGTTGAGGAACTTGTATTTGTCGTCGAGCACTGTCTTCAGACCCGCGAGTTCGTCGAGGCCTTGACTGTTGCCCGCCGGACCACTGAGGAAAAGCAGATTTCCGCCATTGGGCAGGAGGCTCTTTATCCACTGGCCCCAACTCGCGCCATCGTCCTTGAAGGACGCGCCGACATATTTCGTATAATTTTGGCCGTCCTTGCCGCCGACCACAACGCGGTACGGCACCACGACCTTGCCGGCCTTGAAGGCGCTGGTCAGCGCCGGCAATACCGCGGGGCCGGCATCGCCAAACACCACGAGGGCGTCGACGCCCTTGGCGGCAAAGCCCTTGATATCCGAAATCGCCTTTTGAGTATTGCCCTGGCCGTCGGCATATTCATATTTTGTGATGTTCGCGCACTTTTCAGCTTCCTGCTTTCCCGGCTGCGGTCGTCACCTGACGCCAACTGTTGCCGCCGAAGCCATCCAGCAAGGCAATCGTCGCCTTTTTCGGACCGCACCAAGACGGCGTATCCTCGGCGAGTGCTGAGGGGGTCGAGCAACCGAGGGCCGCGATCGCGGTCATCGCGGCGAGGGTCAGGCTCTTATTCAACGAATGGTTCATATCTTCCTCCCTTGTTAAATATTGGCGCGTCTTTTTGTGTTTCTCGTCCATCGGACAGAGTAAACGCCGATACCAAACCCGAGAGCCAGGGCTTGGATGATGGTTTGAGCCGAATACGGAACGCCGACGGCGAGCGCAAACTGGCTCAATTGATTGAGAAAGAACGCCGCGAGCACCGTCGAGACGGGAAAGCCTCGCCCTCCAAGCAGAGACGTGCTGCCCAGAACAACCACAGCAACGGACGGCAGCAACAATGAGTCGCCCTGGAACGCTGTCGGCTCGCGCGTGATGCCGGCCAGCAGTATGCCGGCTAGACAGCACAGCAACTGCGCGTAGACGTACGCCATCATCTGATGAAATCGCACGTGCAGTCCGACGGCTCGGGCGGCCAGCGGATTGGCGCCGATCGCCTCGAACCGTCGTCCGACGACTGTCTTCTTGAGCACGAACGAAACCACCAGCAACGCCGCAATCGCGAAATAAACGGAGTGCGGAACGCCAAACGTATCTCCGCCCGCGATTTCCGCGAGCCAAGGCGTCGTTATCCGCGGCACGCCGCCGGAGACGGCAAATACTGCGCCGTAGAGCAAAGCGTTGACGCCGATGGTGGCGATGATCGCGTTGAGCCGGATAAAGCCGACGAGAAATCCATTCAAAAGACCCGCCGCCAGCGCGCAACCCGCGGCAATCAATACCGCGGGCAAGAGTTTGGCGTTGTTCCCGTCGGGAAAATGGGTGGAAATGACGACCGCGAGCGACACGCCGCCCGCCACGGAAAGATCAAATCCCCCTTGTTGGACGACCAACAACTGCCCCAGACCAACGATGGCGATCACCGCCGCGAACGGCAGGCTTCCCGCCAAGGCGCCGGACGACAGACTGGAGGGAGCGAAGACAAGACAGGCGCCGATCAGCGCAAACGTCGAAAACAAGACCGTCACGAAGCCATGCGCCACCGGAAACGGAAGAAAACCCCGCCGCTCGCTCGCCTCATTCATCGTATGAACAGCCGGGCTCATCGAAACTGTTTGCGCCTCCATGAAGCCACGAATCCTGCATCGGTCTTTCCGCGAGACCTACGCTATCTGCAACGTCACCTTCACGGCGGCTTGCGGGTTCTTGCCCAATTCCAGCGCCGCCAGCGCATCGTCGAGCGCGAATTGATGAGTTTGGATCGGCGACAGATCAATTCCAGTCCGTTCGAGGAAGCGGATCGCGGATGGCCAGACTCCCGGCGAGCCGATGCAGCCGCGCACGGTCAAGTTCTTCATCTGGATCTTGCCGAGGTCGACCGCGATCTTCTGGCCGATGTTGATCCCGACCATCGAGACCCGGCCTTCGGGGCGGGCGTATTCGAAGACGTTGGCCAATGACGAGGCATGACCCGAGGCTTCAATCACCAGGTCCGCGCCGCCCTTGGTGATTTCCGTGACGGCCTCGATTGGATCGCCCGCCGACGGATCGACAGTGTCTGAGGCGCCCAGCCGTTTGGCGATGTCGCGGCGCAAGGGCACCGGATCAACCACGATCGACCCGCGCGCCCATGCCGATGGCCGCGGCCGCGGAAACCAGACCGATCGTGCCGCCGCCGGAGATCACCACCGTGTCCGAGGCGTTGACGCCGCCGTGGCGCAGCACGGCATAGTAGCCGCAGGTGAAAGGTTCGATCAGCGCGCCTTTCGCGTCATTCACGGCGTCGGGCAGCTTGTGCAACCATTCGGGACGCGCCGGGAAAAACTCGCGATTGGCGCCATCCATCGAAAACCCGAAATGGTGGATGCGCTCCGGCGTGTTAATGACGCACTCGCCAACCACGCGGTCGCCTGGATTGAGCGCGGTGACATTCTTGCCAACCTCGATCACCTCGCCCACCCACTCGTGGCCGGGTATGACGGGGTAGGAGATTGGGATGATGTATTGACCGGCGAGCAGCTCATAGTCGGAGTGGCAAATGCCAACGCGGCGTGAGCGAATAAGGACTTCGTTCTCGGTGATGCGAGGGCTCTGCACCTGCGTGACCACCGGCTTTCTGGGCTCATCGAATATCAGCGCTTTCATCGCTCTCTCCCGAATGCGTGTGTTCGCTCAGGCCACAACTTCGATCCGACCACTCAGGGCCGAGGCGAAGACGGCTTCTAGCAATGCGATGTTATCAATCAACTGAGCGCCGGTGATTGGATAGGTCTCGGCGCCGCGGACGGCGCGAGCGAAGGACACCAGATTGTCTTTCACCGGCTCGGCGGGCGGAACCTCGGCCGTGACGATCGGGCCGCCCTGCATCGCCGAAGTGACGATCCAACCCGCCGGCGACTCGACGTGAGCCTTATCCCTGATGTCGACCCAACCCTTCGCTCCGTAGACGGTGAATCTCGACATGAAGGGATTGGCCAGCGAAGCCGAGACATATGAAGTGCCGCCGCCGCGAAACTTGATATAGGCCGCTACGGTGTCGCCTTGCGGCAGATCGGACGATAGTTGTTCGCAGTGGCATAGAACACTTTCCGCAGGGCCAAGCAGCCGAACGGAGAGGTCGAGAAGGTGAATGCCAGTCGCCGTCATGCCGCCGGCGGGCGCCTGATCGGGCTTCAATCGCCAGTTGTTTCGGTCCAGCGACAGAAATTTGTTGTGGCTGAAGTTGGCCTCGATCTGATGAATGCGCCCCAAAACACCCGCGTCGGCTTTCGCGAGCAACTCGGCGATTGGCGGCTCCCACCTCCGTTCGTGGCCCATGCCGAGCACCAGGCCGGCATCGCGGCATAGGGCGACCGCTCTCACGGCTCCCGCCTTGGTCAGCGCCAACGGCTTTTCACAAAAGACATGCTTGCCGGCGCCAACCGCAGCTTCAATCTGGGCTTCATGCAGCGAATGCGGCGTCGCCAGCACGACGGCGTCGACGCTCCGATCGCGGAGCGCGTCGGCGTAGTCGGCGGACAGAGGAATGTCCTTCTCGGCGCAGACGGCCTTGACCGATTCGACATTCGGCTCGACCGCGCGAACGACGCGAATCTCCTCGGGCGCGGCTTGCAGCACGTCGAGGATCTTGCGCCCCCACCAACCGACGCCGACCAGAGCGATTCTGACGGGCCCCTTCATTTGGATTTCCCCGCTCGCCAAGACTGACGAACAACTAGAAGCTCCGCCGCCATGTCCATCCCGGCGACCGTCAATTCGAAGCTATGAGCAAGGGCAGTTGCGACATCGCGCTACGGCGAGAAATGGCCATCGTATTCCCTCCCTATATCCGATCATCGCGGCGCCTTTAGCGCTTGCGCATCGTCTATCCGATTACGCAACCGCAATGTCCGCGGCATTTTCGTTGCTTCCGATAGTCGTACGTTATCCCTCGGCGATCAGCCGAGCATGGGAATTTTCTTCATTTTGAGAATTTCACCGCGGGCCGGTGACCGGCGTGCGGCGACCGCGCCCGACAGAATGGCTGAAACTATTTCGCGTCCGCAATCGGCCCCGAGTCCTGCGACGTAAGCACAAAGAAATCTTGATCACCGAGCCCTCGCGCAACCGCGGCGCGATACGCGCTTTGAACGCCGGCAATGAGCGGCATCTCGCGATACGTGGTCGCCGACGCCTGCTCGACCAAATCGAGGTCCTTCAGCATTTGCGAGGCGCTGAAAGCCGCCGTGTAGTCGCCCATCGTGATCATGGCCCGCTTGTACTGAATTAAGGGTGACCCGACCGCGCTTTCCGACACGACGTCGATGATCGTCTGAATGCTCATTCCGCCCTTGCGAGCCAGCATGAGCAATTCCGCCAGCAGCGCCGAGGTCGCGCCCAGCATGGCGTTGATCGAGAGCTTCAGATAGCGCGCCTCCTCGCCGGCGCCGACCAGAAATGCTTTTTTCGCAAAGGCCGCAAACACGTCGGCCATCTCGTCGAATGCATCTGCGGGCCCAGAGACCAACGCGGTCAGGGCGCCTTGCGCCGCGGTCGCCGTCGAGCCGGAGACGGGGGCTCTCAGATAGGCGCCACCAATCGGTGCAAGCGCCTCCGCAACACGGGCGGAGGCCTGCGGGGACACCGTGCTGGTGTCGAAGTAGATCTGGTCGCGAGCAAGGTTGTCCCTCAGCCCGCCATCGGCGAGGGTGATGTCCAGAAGCGCGCGATCATCCGAGATGGCCGAGGCAATGACATCGGCGCCGTTCACGACCTCGGAGATCGAGCGGACGATTTCAAAATAATTCGCAGTCGCAAGCAACTCGGCGCCAGGGTTGCGGCAGAGTACGCGCACCTGATATCCAGCGCCTTGCAGGCGTCTGCAAATGGGAAGGCCCATCTTTCCCATCCCGATCCAACCGATCCGGGCGGGAGCCTTGATTGCTGTCATCGTCCGCGCGCTCCGTCAGTTTTTGCTCTCAAGTGCGAGCCTGGAGCCCGCCCATGAGCATGTATTTCATTTCCAGATACTCCTCGACGCCGTGATGAGAGCCCTCGCGCCCGAGCCCGCTCTCCTTGACGCCGCCAAACGGCGCCTCCGCGGTTGAAATGATGCCCTCGTTGATTCCAACCATGCCGTATTCCAGACCTTCGGCCACCCGCCAGACACGGCCGATATCGCGGGCGTAGAAATAGCAGGCCAGACCGAACTCCGTAGCGTTCGCCATCTCGATCGCTTCCTCCTCCGTGTGGAAGCGAAACAGCGGCGCCACAGGCCCAAAGGTTTCCTCGCGAGCGACCATCATGGCCGAAGTCACGTCGCGCAGCAGGGTTGGCTCGAAGAAATTGCCGCCGAGCGCCTTGCCGCCGACGACGATAGTCGCGCCCTTGGCGAGCGCATCGCTGATGTGCTCTTCCACTTTGGCGACGGCCGCTCGGTTGATGAGCGGCCCGGTGGTGACGCCGGGCTCGCTCCCATCGCCGACGCGCAAGCTCTTTACGGCTTCGGCCAGCTTGGTCGCGAAGGCGTCGTAGACGCCGTCTTGGACGAGCAGGCGGTTGGCGCAAACGCAGGTCTGGCCGGCGTTGCGATATTTGGAGGCCATAGCGCCCTGGACGGCTGCGTCGAGATCGGCGTCGTCGAACACGATGAACGGCGCGTTGCCGCCGAGCTCCAATCCAAGTTTCTTGATCGTCGGCGCGCATTGCGCCATCAGCACGCGACCGACCTCGGTTGATCCGGTAAAGGTGAGGCCACGAACGATCGGGTTTGATGTCATTTCCGCGCCGATTTCGCGGGACGATCCGGTCAGCACCGAGAACACGCCCGAAGGGATCCCTGCGCGCGCGCCCAACTCGGCCAAAGCCAGGGCCGACAAAGGCGTTTCGCCTGCCGGCTTGCATACAAACGCGCAACCCGCGGCCAGCGCCGGGCCGGCCTTTCGCGTGATCATCGCGTTCGGGAAGTTCCACGGCGTGATTGCGGCGACTACGCCAAGCGGTTGCTTGATGACGACCATCCGCGCGCTCGGCCACGGCGAGGGAATGGTCTCGCCGTAGATGCGCTTGCCCTCCTCCGCGAAGAACTCGATGAAGGATGCGCCGTAGGCGATCTCCCCTCGCGATTCCGCAAGCGGTTTGCCCTGCTCCGCTGTCATGATGCGCGCGAGATCCTCCTGGTTCTCCATCATCAAGTCGAACCATTTGCGCAAAATGCCGGCCCGTTCTTTCGCCGTCTTTTTCGCCCACAGCTTCTGCGCCTTCCTCGCCGCCTCGATGGCCTGCCGCGCCTCCGCCGCGCCGAGTTTGGGCACGCGACCAACAAGGCTATCGTCGACAGGGTTGGTCACGTCGATCATCTCGGCGCCGCCAATCCATTCGCCGGCGACGTAACACTTGTCTTTCAGAAGCGAGGGGTCGGCGAGCGACAGTTTCTTTGCGGCCATAGCGATTTTCCCTCGATCAGAGGTTGCGGAGTGCGAAGTCACACCGGTTTCGCTCAGATTGCAATCGGCGCCTACCTTTCGATGGCATTGAGGGGGCTTGTACTGCGCCAAGCGTTGCATCGGCGCGTCGGCGCGAGATGGCCTCGTCGGCGTGGCCGCCGACGCTCCGACGGGTTCGCAGCAATGTCGGCGGCGGATTTCATGGCTGGCGAGCCGCAGACTTTGACTGTTCCATCGCCCGGCGACCTTTCGCGCGCGCCTTGAAGGTTCGCGAACTGACCCGATCCAGCAGATCGATCACATCCTTCAGGTTGGCGCGCGGGATGCCCTGGGTAATAAACACGATCAGGGTGCGACGATCCTCATCCGGCCACTGGTCAAGCCATGTCATCGTATGCAGCAGATGCTGGGCGCCCTGGATGACCGCCGGTCGCCCCGGCTCCTCCGCGATGTTGACGAGCCCCTTCACGCGCAACAGTCCTGAGCCGAGATTCTGCGATATGCCGTCGAGCAGGAACTGCAACTCGTCGCGCGACAACGGCGCCTCTCGCGTCAGAACGAAACTCTCGATCGCCTTGTCTCTGAGATGATCGAAGTGAGAATGCGGCTCATGGTGGTGATTCGTATGATCGTGACCGTGATGCTGGTCGGAGTCTGTGTCGTGGCGATGAGCTTCGACGTTCAACCACGGGCGTGGATTCGACTTGGGATCCGCCGCGTCAAACCCACGCGACGTCAACAACTTGGCGACGGCTGCCGGCGTCCAATCGACAAGGTCGATCTCCGCCGACGGATTGATGCGACGAAGTTCCCTCTGGATCGTTGTTTCCGCCTCGGCGCGGCCTCCCTTGGCGAGATCGATCTTGGTGATGCGGATCGTTTCCGCCAAGGCGACCTGCCGAACCGACTCGTCGTGTTCTCTGGATGTATCGCGCCAATTGACCGCGTCAACCAGCGTCAGCACGCTCGCGACCCTGTAGAGCCCGTCCAAGGTCGGCTCAGACAGGAAGGCTTGCAGTACGGGCCCTGGCTCGGCCAATCCCGACGTCTCGATGACGACGTTGTCGAAGAACGGGATTTCGCCGGCGCGACGCGAATGAAACAGCGAATTCAGCGTGCCGACGAGATCGCTGCGGACGGTGCAACAGAGGCAGCCGTTCTCCAGTACGACCACGGAGTCCGAGCTTCTGGCAAACAACTTCTGGTCGAGCCCAACCTCACCAAATTCGTTGACGACCACCAGCGTCCTAGCCAATTCGGGCGAGCGGAGTGCGGCATTGATCAAGGTGGTCTTGCCGCTGCCGAGAAAGCCGGTGACCAGAGTCACCGGGATCCTACCCTCTGGAGCGATGGACTGGCCTTCCTCCGCCATGCGGATCTCCGATCAGAAAACCTCGCAGCCCGGAAGTCCGCATGAGATCAGTCGGTCGGACGGAAAGTTGGTGATGATCTCACAGCCATCCTTCGTCACGACGACTTCTTCCTCGATGCGAGCCGCGCCCGAACCATCCTCGGAACCCTTCCAGGTTTCCAGGGCAAATACCATCCCTTCGGCGAGCGGCTTGTTTTGCCCACGGAACCGCTTGGAGAAAATCGGGCGCTCCCACAACGATAGGCCGACGCCGTGGCCATATTGTAGCAGGAACGCCTCTTCCTCGTCGCGGTAGCCAAAATCCTTCGCGTCGGGCCACACCGAGGCCACCTCATCGGGGGTGACCCCGGGCCGGATCATGTCGATCGAGGCGCTGATCCACTTCGAGGCGGTCTCATAAGCGTCGATTTGCGCTTTGCTCGGCTCGCCACACATGAAGGTGCGATAGTAGCACGTGCGGTAGCCGTTGTAGGAATGCATGATGTCGAGGAAGATCATGTCTCCCGGCTGGATCATGCGATCAGAGAATGTGTGCGAGTGCGGGCGGCCACGACGCCCCGATACCGAATTCACGCATTCGACGCGCTCCGAGCCCATGCGGAACAGACGATCATTGGCGATCGCCACGAGTTCATTTTCCTTCGTACCGGGGCGGATCGCTCTGCATATGTCGACGTAGGTCGCATCAACCATGGCGGACGCCATCTTCAGCAGCTCGATCTCGTCCTCGGTCTTGATTTCGCGCGCATCGAGCAGCGCCTGCTGACCATCAACCACTTCGACGCCCTCGGCCTCGAGCGCCCGAAGCATGCCGATTTCCATCATGTCGATGCCGAGCGGCTCTTTGTCGATGCCGTAGTGCACCAGCGCTTTCTTGATCTGCTTGGCGAAATCATGCTGCACGTTCATCGACGGCGGAATGGCGCCCTGCATCGTGGTGATCGGGGCCGCGACGTTGTCGGAAATCCAGGGCGAGGAAATGCGTTTGGCGGGCGGCGCCGGGTCCCAAAGGAAGGGCTTGCCCTCGGCCGGGCAGAGCGCGTAGCGGAAAAACTTGTCGCGCGCCCATTCGCCGATGTGCGTGGCCGTAACGTAGCGAATGTTGTCGAAGTTGAAACAGAGAACGGCGCCGAGGCCGGCGTAGCGAATGGCCTCTTGCGCGCGCGCCAAACGCTCCTTGGAAAGCCGGCTGTAGTCGACGCCTTGCTCCCAGTCCTTGGCCATCGCGCCATAGGCGGCGGTCGAATGCGGGCTGCTATATTTCATCGGTCCCTCTTGATATCAATGGAAAGGGCCTCGTCACGAATTGGCGCCGAGCTCGTCGCCCCAGTTGCTTTCTTCCAGGATCCGTTTGAGCTCTGAGAGAAACGCGGCCGAATAGGCGCCGTCGAAGGCGCGGTGATCGAAGCTCTGCCCGACCATGCCAATCAATCGCGGGGCGATGAAATCGCCTTGCGGCGTTGAGACGACGGCCGGCTTCAGTTTGATCGCGTCCGTCGAGAGGATCGCGACCTGTGGCGCGTTGATGATCGGCGCGGTGAATGTCGTACCGAAGGCGCCATTGTTGCTGATGGAATAGGTTCCGCCCGAGAGATCGTCAGGCGTCAGTTTGCCTGCCCGCGCCTTTTCGATCTGACTGTTCATCGCCTTCGCGAGGCCGACAAGCGTCAGGTCGCCGGCGTTGCGCACGACGGGAACGACAAGGCCATTGTGCGAGAGGTCGACAGCGATCCCGAGATGGATATCCCGCGACAGGATCAACGAAGCGCCGGTGAAACGTGAGTTGATGCGCGAGAAGGCGCGGATCGCGAGACAGGTTGCGCGCGCGATGAAGGGAAGAAACGTGAGGGAGAATCCCTCGACCTTCCGGAACGTGTCCTTACGCTGCTTTCGTGCGCGATCGAGCGCGGTGAAGTCGACCTCGATCGCTTGAAACACATGTGGTATCGTTCGCCAATTCTCCGCAAGCCTTTCCGCTGTCCTCGCGCGCACCGGGTTCAGCGTGATGACGTCGCCATCCTGGATGGAGGCAGGCGTTGCGACTTTTGGGTTGGCGACCTGTTCCGCCAGCGCCGCGTGGACAGCGCGCTGGTCGATCCGAGGCTCGCCTGCCTGCCGCGCACTTGCCGCGAGTTGATCGACATCCAAGCCATTTTGTACGATTAGACGGCGCGCTAGTGGTGTCGCGCGGATACCGTCCGGCCCCTTGGCGCGCCCAAAATTCTCGATGGGCGTCGAGACCTCTTCAAACGGCGACCGCCAGGGTGCGATGCGCGGAGGCGCCGGCGCCTCGGTGGCTTTCGGACGGATAGCCTCTGCGCCGCTTCCGACAATAGCCACGATGTCGCCGACCTTCGCGACTGTCCCGACGCCGACACGAATCTCCTCGAGACGGCCGGCGACGATCGATTGGACTTCAAGCGTCACCTTGTCAGTCTCGACCTCAAACAAGTTGTCGCCTTGTTTGACCTCGTCGCCGACGGCTTTGAACCACTCCAGGATTTTGCCCTCGGCGACGGTCTCGCCGAGCTGGGGCATGATCACGGTTTCGGTCATCGGATCAACCGTTCATGACGCGGCGAACCTTGTCGACGATGCGCGCCGTGCTCGGCAGCGCAAGGTCTTCAAGATGGTCCGCGGCCGGTAGGGGAATATGGGGCGTCGTGATGCGGACGATGGGTCCATCCAGGTCCCAGAACGCCTCGTCCGCGACGATCGAAGCAATCTCCGCGCCCCATCCGCAAAGCCGGGGGTTCTCTTCAACCGTGAACAGGCGGCCGGTCTTGGCGACGGAACCCAGGATCGTCCTGGTGTCGAGCGGCACCAAACAACGAACGTCGATCACCTCCGCGTCGACGCCATGCTCGCGCTTGAGGACCTCCGCGGCTTCGAGCGCGCGGGGCACCATCAGCGCCAACGCCACGATCGTGCAATCGCCGCCGGCCCGGAGTATCTTGGCGGTTCCCAATGTGTCGACGATCTCGCCATCGGGCACCTCGCCCTTCGTCGCGTACAGCGCCTTGTGTTCGTGAAAGATCACCGGGTCCTGATCGCGCACCGCCGCCGCCATCAAGCCCACCACATCAACTGGCGAGGAAGGCGCGACGACCTTGATCCCCGGGATCATCATCGTCCAATTCTCGATGGACTGCGAATGCTGCGCGCCGAAACGGACGCCGCCGCCATTGCCGGTGCGGATAACCAGCGGGCATTTCAGTTGCCCGTTCGACATATAGCGCAGCTTCGACATTTCGTTGGCCACATAGTCGAAGCAAACAGCGAGGAAGTCAGCAAACATGATTTCGGCGATCGGCCGCAGCCCGGTCATCGCGGCGCCCATCGCAGCGCCAAGAATGGCCTGTTCGGAAATGGGAGTATCGCGAACCCGCAACGGTCCGAACTGTTCGTAGAGCCCGACGGTCGCCTTGAACACGCCGCCCGCCTTGCCGATGTCCTCGCCCAGGAAGACCACGCGATCGTCGCGCTGCATCTCCTGGGCAATGCCGCGCACCACGGCGTCGCGATAGCTCAGTTCCGCCACGCCCAGCCCCCATCGGCATAGACATCCGCTGTCAACAATTCGATCGGCGCCTGCGGCGACGCCTTGCAAGCTGCGGTCGCGGCTTCAACCTTGCGCTGGCTCTCGGCCGCGACGGTCTCGATTGTGTGGTCGCCGACGCCAAACTCTTTCAGTCGCTGCCGATAGATGATCAGCGGATCGCGCTTCATCCATTCCTCGAGTTCACCGGGCGGACGATACTTGCCCGGATCGGCTCGAGAATGGCCGGAATGGCGATAGGTCAGGCATTCGATCAACGAGGGGCCGCCGCCCTCGCGCGCCTTCACTAACGCGGATCGCGCGGTTCGGAAAACGATGTCAGCGTCGTTGCCGTCAACTACGATGGGTTCGAGCCCATAACTCGCCGCACGGTCGGCGGCGGGACGTTTGACCGCCGTCACCTCACCGATGGGGGTGTATTCCATATAGAGATTATTCTCGCAGACGAAGAGGACCGGCAGCTTCCAGACCGCGGCGAAATTGAGCGCCTCGTGAAAGGCGCCGATGTTGGTTGTCCCATCGCCGAAGAAACAGACGGAGACATCGGTCTCGCCAAGATATTGCGCGCGCCAGGCCGAGCCGCAGGCGATCGGCAGATGCGCGCCGATGATGGCGTAGGAGCCGAGCACATCGTGTTCGACCGATGTCAGATGCATCGAGCCGCCCTTGCCGCGCATCAGCCCGTTATCTCTCAGCATCAACTCGCCGAGTACGCCTTCCATCGGGACGCCGCGCGCAAGTGTGTGAGCGTGTCCGCGATAGGTGCAAAAGGATTTGTCGCCCTTGCGCATCGCGACGCCAAATCCGGCGGCGACGGCTTCTTGGCCGAGAGAAAGGTGGCTCGTGCCCTTGATCAAGATTCTGAAGGAAGAGATCGTGAGCGCGCTTTTCGCAATCTCTGATTTCGATTTGCAGGCGGAACAGTTCTAGTCTCTGTTCAACGCTGATGTCGTCGTTTCGCGGCGCTTCCGACAGCGCCGCGGCGCCTTGCTCGAATGCCATCTCGCAGCTTCCCACCCGCTTCCTTTATGGCGCGACCTTGCCACATCGTCGCGGCGGCTGAATTGGAAACATTCTCAAAATGAATATTTTCAACGCCGTCATCCGTCATTGCGAGGAGCCCTTGCGACGAAGCAATCCAATCGCGGTGCGCTACGCCCCTCTGGGTTGCTTCGCTGAGCTCGCAATGACGGGCGCGCCCTCGACCGTCTGCACCCGAACCATGGACCGCCGCGCCGCTGACACACCGCGACTTTGCGAGCGCGACCAACCTAGGCCTGGGCGGCCGAGGCGGGGTAGAGGCAGAAAAATCATTTTGGACAAAAGTAAAGCGGCCGCTACGCTTGCGGAGGACTATGGTGCCGGCGAAGGTCGCGGTTCAGCGCGCCGGACGAGGGAGGGAACGTCGTGACGGTAATGGCGAGCGCTGCCTTCGCTTCGGATCGCGTGCAACGGCGCCCAACCCTTCCCTGGGAGAGCTAAATGAAGGCCATCAGGTTTTACGCCAAGGAAGACGTTCGCGTCGACGACGTTGCATCGCCTGATAGAGTGGGCGACAGTCAGGTGCTGGTGCGGCCGCTCACCTGCGGCATTTGCGGCACAGACCTGCATGAGTTTGCCGGCGGCCCGATCGTTACGCCAAAGACAGCGCACAAATTCACCGGCGCGGAGCTACCGCAAATTCTCGGTCACGAATTCTCCGCCGAAGTTGTGGAGACCGGTCGTCAGGTAACCCGTGTCCGCAAGGGCGACAGGGTCTCCATTCAGCCACTGGTGATGCCGCTCAACGATTACTACAGCCGTCGCGGCCTCAATCATCTGAGCCCGAGCATGGGCTGCATCGGTCTCAGTTGGGCGTGGGGCGGTATGGGGGAGTTGGCGGTCATCAACGACTACAACGCCAACCCGATTCCCGACAATGTCACCGACGAACAGGGCGCGATGGTCGAGCCGGCCGCGGTCGCGCTCTACGGGGTGGACCGCGCCAAGATCAAGGGCGGCGACACCGTGCTGATTACCGGCGCGGGGCCGATCGGGGCGCTGGTGATCCTGATCTGCGGCGCGGTCGGCGCCTCGAAGATATTTGTCAGCGAGCCCAACGCGAACCGACGCAGGCTTATTGAAAGCCTTGGCGTCGCCACGGCGGTGCTCGATCCGCGCGAGGTCAACGTCGTCGACTACATCAGAGAAAATACCGAAGAGCATGTCGGCGTCGACGCCGCGATCGAGTGCTCTGGAATCGAGCTTGCCTTCAACACTTGTGTCGAAGCCGTTCGCAACCATGGAACGGTCGTGCAGACGGGACTGCACGTGAAGAAGGCTCTCGTTGACCCCGCGCTATGGGCGCTCAAGGACATCACGATCGAAGCCACTTGGTGCTATGAAGTGACGATGTGGCCGCGCGTCGTGCGGATGATTTCAAGCGGCAAGTTGCCGGTCGAGAAGATCATCACGGGGCGCATCGCGCCGGAGGACATCGTCGAGAAAGGTTTCCGCTCGCTGCTGAACCCGGCGGGGAGCGAAATGAAGATCATGGTCAATATGCGCTGACCGGGCCAGGGGCCGCGGTGAGCCGCCGGTTGGAGTGAAGCATGGAAATCGTGGGCCTCGTGGTCGGAGCGACCGGAATAGCCGGGCGCGGCGTCTCTCAGGAGCTGATTGATCGCGGCGCCAAGGTTCATGGGCTTTCGCGAAAAGCCGAGGGGCTGGCGCGTGGCGTCGCTCATGTCGCCGCCGACCTGTTGAGCGCCGAGAGCGTCAAGAAGGCCGTCGCTGGGTTGAAGCCGACGCACGTCTATTTGACGACGTGGTCGCGCCAAGCCAACGAAGAGGAGAACATCAGGGTCAACGCCGGCGCGGTCCGTACGCTTCTCGCGGCGGTGGCGCCGGCTCGCTCGGTTGTTCATGTCGCGCTGGTGACCGGCCTCAAACACTATCTCGGGCCGTTCGACGCCTACGTCAAAGCGGGAACGATGCCGCTGATGCCGGTTCGCGAGGAGCAGCCGCGGCTCGACATCCCCAACTTCTACTACGCGCAGGAGGACGAGGTTTACGCCGCCGCCGCGCGCGATGGGTTCACCTGGAGCGTGCACCGCCCGCATACGATCATCGGCAAGGCGATCGGCAATGCGATGAACATGGGATCGACCCTGGCTGCATACGCCTCGATCTGCAAAGCCACCGGCCGGAAGTTCAAATTCCCGGGAAGCGCCGCGCAGTGGAACGGGCTCTCCGACATGACCGACACGCATATTCTCGCCAAGCAGCTTTGGTGGGCGAGTACGCATGATGTCGCGAAGAACAACGCCTACAACATCGTCAACGGCGACATTTTTCGCTGGAACTGGATGTGGCCGCGAATCGCCCAGTGGTTTGGCGTGGAGTGGGAAGGTTTTAGCGGCGAGCTCGCCCCGCTGGAGGCGCAGATGGCCGATGATTTCGAGCGTCTGGAAGCGCCTTGTCGAGAAACACGGGCTGGTCGAGCCGGATCTCGCGCGGGTCGCCTCGCCCTGGCACACCGATCTCGATCTCGGCCGGCCAATCGAGGTGATGACCGACATGGCGGCGAGCCGAAAATTGGGCTTCACCGCGTATCAGAATACGGAGGAGGCGTTCCACCGCCTGTTTGCGGAATTGCGCGCGGACAAGGTCATTCCCTAACCCAACCGCGGCCGGGAAATCCTTCCGACTCGACAGAAGCGCTTTCGCGACCTAACCCTTGGCGGCGGCCGGAAACGTCGGGGGCGCCCGATTGCATCGGGTCGAACAGCCATCGCATGACCGAGCACGAACTCCTGCGGATCATCGCGTTCCTCGAAAGGGTTCGCCTGCCTTTTCAGGAACTGGTTCCTATCGCGGAAGAAGACGCGACTTGGAACATGCTGCTTTATCTGATCCGCAATCACCTGACCGGAACGCCGGTCGCGATCTCCACGCTCGCCTCCGTCGCCAAGGTGCCGCATGCGACCGCCATGCGGCGTATTCATGAGCTGATGGATCGCGGCGACATCGTGCAAAAGAGCGCCAGCGATACCGGGAAAAGATTCCTGTTGCTGCCCAGCGAAGCTTTGCTTGACAGCTTCATTCAGTACGCGCGCAAGATCAAATCTCTGCTCGCCGAAACGTTCGGCCTGCGCCCGAAGACCGATAGCGACGAGGATTTTTATTTCGGCGGCTCCTATTTCGCAGCGCAAATCATACCGCCGCCGCGGTTGATCGAGAGCCTGTTTCGCGGCAAGCGAGAAATCAAGTTCCTGCTCAACGACGACAATTATTTTCTGTCGATGCGGAACATGTGGGCGGACTTCCGCAACAATATGGCTTCGCGAACCAACTTCGATCTCCGAAAGTTGCCGGCGCTGCACGAGCGGTTGATTGAAAATTCGAGGCGCGAGGTCTCCGAATACGACATCGTCGCCATCAACGCGCCTTGGCTCGGCGAAGCCGTGAAGAAAAACCTGGTGATCCCGCTGGATTTCCACATCAAGGCCGCCGCGATCTCGCCGCTCGATTTTCATCCGTCGGTCTGGTCGATGGGGACTTGGCGTGGCCAGCAATTCGGAGTTCCGATCTATTGCACCATCGAACTCTTGGCCGCGCGGAGTGATCTGTTCGACAAGGACAAGGTCGACTACCCCACCACCTTCGACAAGACGGTTGCCGCCGCGAAGCATTTCCACGCGCCCGCGAAGGAGCGCTACGGGATCGCCTGGAACGGCGGGCGTGGGATGCCGATCGCCTCGACTTTCATGTTCCTGATGGGCTGCTGCGGCGAATCGATCCTGCGAATCCCGAAAGCCAGCCTCGCGATGGGCGTCGACGAGGCGCGCGGCGAGCAGCTTCGGCCGCAGATCGAGTCCGACGCGGGCCTTCGCGTGCTCGATTATCTGCACAGGTTGAAAGAGGTGTCGCCGCCCGACATTCTCGAGATGGACTGGGATCGCCGCACAACATCGTTCCTCTCGGGCCAGACGGCGCTTGCCTATTGCTGGACGGTGCGCGCCGCGCGTTTCGAAACCGATGTCAGCTCCGCGGTGAAGCGCAAGGTGAGCTATCTGCCGCAGCCACGCGGGCCTTCCGGCGCCTCCAACAATCCTATTGGCGGCTTCCTGCTCTGCATTCCCTCCAACCTGTCGCCCGAGCGGATCGAGCTCGCGTTCGAGGCGATCGCTTGGATGACGTCGCCGGAAGCGATGAAAGCGAACGTGCAGAACGGTTTCCCGGTCGCCCCGCGTTTCAGCGTGTCGGCGGATCCCGAGGCGGCGGCGACGTCGCCGATCGTCAGTGTGGTCGACAAGTTGGCGAAGCAGAGCCTGCTCAAGGCCTGGCCGCGGCCGCCGGTGCCGGAATACCTCTCGCTGGAGGCCATTCTCGGGGAGGAAATTCATCGCGCGCTTCGTCGCGAGGTCAGTGATCGCGAGGCGTTGAAGAATGCCCAATTGCAGGCCGACGAGGTGATGCGCGCGGCGGGCTACTATTAACTGCTGACAAACCCTGCGGCCTGCAGAAGTGACGAAGGCTTATATGCGAGCGCCGGCGTCAACCGCCGGCGCTCCTTTACCAAGGCAAGCGCTGATGCTTTTAGAAATCCCAATTCACAATTGGGGATCAGACTGTCGTCGTGCCTCCGCCGGCGAAGTGGATCGTAACGTTTGAACTAGCGTCAACGATTGTAATCGTCTGGCCGTTCGTGAAGGTCAGGATGTGCGTTCCGCCCACGGTGCTGCTCGAGTTGCTGACAAGCGCGCCATTCGCCTGCGTCGACGTTATAGCTATAGCGCCTACGCTGCCTGTGATCGAGTCCTGGCCTGTCGAACCGAGCGTAAGTTTCGCCGAACCCGACCCGCCGGCGATCGTCGCCGACGCTCCTGTAAGATTCGTGAACTGCGCGGCGCCTGATCCAAGCGAGACCTGCAATGCGCTGGACGCTGACTGTGCGACCAACAGGTCCGTTCCAGATCCAGCCACGAGGGTCTCCGAACCGGCGCCCGCCATCAGGCGAGCCGTCCCGGCGCCGGCGACCAAGGAAGCGCCGGCAGCGCCAACCAGCGTATCCATTCCCGATCCACCGTAGAGCGTATTGGCGCCCGCGCCGGCGACCAGGCGATTGTTGCCTTTCTTCACCATCAGTTTGTCAGCGCCGGAGCCGCCGATGAGCGAGTCTTGAGCGCTATGGGAGAAGCCGCCCTTCAACACATTGTTTCCAGAGCCGGCCACCAGGCGGGAGGCGCCGCCGCCAACCAGAGTATCTCGGCCGCTGCCTCCTTGCAGTGTGTTGGCGCCTGTTCCCGCAATCAGCAGGTTCTTGCCCGAGTTGGACGTCAACTTTTCATAGCCGGCGCCGCCGACGAGCGTATCGGTGTTGCCGGTGTTGGAGTCACTGACATTCACGGCTTGGTCGCCGGCGGCGATCACCACGCCGCCCGACGATAGGAAATTGATGTTTGAGGTGGGCGCCGATGGGCCCACCGTTGGGTAGGGGTAGCCAGCCTCCGGGTCGGCGGTGGACGTCGGTAGGTCAACCAGCGCCAGCTGAGTGCTGCCCGGGAGCGCAATGGTCTGGTCAGGGAGCGAGGAACCGTTTGAAGGCCCGAGCACCGTCTGAACATTGGTCAGATTGGTGATGATAGTTGAGAGCTCGCCGTTGTCTACAAGCTGGGTAAGAACATTCCCAAGGGTTGCCGAAGTGACGGTGCTCTGAAGCAAGGTGATCAGGTTAAACTCAGCCCCGCCCGTGGCGCCGGTCGCCCCCGTGGCGCCGGTGCTTCCGGTTGCGCCCGTTGGGCCCGTAGCCCCGGTGGCGCCTGTTGGACCGGTCGCCCCTGTTGCACCGGTCGCTCCGGTTGCCCCTGTTGAACCGGCAGCCCCGGTCGCGCCCGTGCTTCCGGTGGCGCCAGTTGAACCCGTATCGCCTGTGGCGCCCGTGCTTCCCGTGGCGCCAGTTGAACCCGTCGCCCCGGTAGAGCCAGTTGCGCCCGCGGGGCCCGTTGCCCCTGTCGCGCCCGTGCTTCCGGTCGCGCCGGTTGAACCCGTATCTCCTGTGGCGCCCGTGTTTCCCGTAGCGCCAGTTGAACCCGTATCGCCTGTGGCGCCCGTGCTTCCCGTGGCGCCAGTTGAACCCGTCGCCCCGGTAGAGCCAGTTGCGCCCGTGGGGCCCGTTGCCCCTGTCGCGCCCGTGCTTCCGGTCGCGCCGGTTGAACCCGTAGCTCCCGTCGCGCCCGTGTTTCCCGTAGCGCCAGTTGAACCCGTATCGCCTGTGGCGCCCGTGCTTCCCGTGGCGCCAGTTGAACCCGTCGCCCCGGTGGAGCCAGTTGCGCCCGTGGCGCCCGTTGCCCCTGTCGCGCCCGTGCTTCCGGTCGCGCCAGTTGAACCCGTGGCCCCGGCCGGGCCTGTTGCGCCGGTTAAACCAGTACTGCCAGTGGCGCCTGTTGCTCCGGTCGCGCCTGTTGCGCCCGTAGACCCGGCAGGACCAGTGGCGCCGGTCGAACCGGGATCGCCGGGCTCTCCAGGGAGGCCTATTGGTCCCGTCGCCCCCGTTGCACCGGTATCACCCGTGGCGCCTGTTGTGCCTGTCGCCCCCGTAGCTCCGATAGGGCCCGTCGCACCGGTCAAGCCGACCGCTCCGGTGCTTCCGGTCGCGCCCGTGGCGCCGGTATCGCCCGTGGCGCCTGTTGGTCCGGTCGCGCCCGTCGCGCCGGTGTCTCCCGTCGCCCCAGTGGGGCCCGTCGCCCCGGTTGACCCCGAGGAAGAGGTTACAACGACACTGTCGAACTCGTAATAAAAATCGTCGTAGATCGTCCCCCCGCTCTGGTCCGCATCTGGCACTGTTCCGCTCGAGCTTACAGAGTAGGCCGTCCCGTCGGAAGTCGTGAGGGTGATGGATGCCCCCGGGTTCAAAATATTTCCCCCTTGTGGATTCACGAAATAGACGCGGATGTTGTAAGTCCCTGTCGCCAGTGAGGGGTCAAAAGCAAAAAGCTGCGAATTTTGAGGCGGAAAGGACGGTGGATATACTGCGGCAGTCTGGCCGAGATAATTGCTGGCCGACAACCCATTTATAAGGGGACCATAAAATGACGTGTCATAGAACTGTATATCGCTATAGGCGGCGGCGTTGTTTGTCGATCCGACTATCGAAATTGTACCTTGCGGCGTCGCCATGTCACGTCCCCCATTATATCGAGACGCCCGACGCGCTCTGCGTGGGGCGAGTTTGGCTGACCGAACCGCTCGGGCGTGAGTCGCCACTTTCACGATAGCCAGCCTCTACAACCTAGGATAGACGTCATGAAGGAGCACTCGTCAAGAGGGTGTCATAGGGGCAGCTGGTTGAAATCAGCGAGCACATGCGCGGAATCAGGCTCACTCCCGCCCCGTAGCTTTCTCGACGGGGCGCCGCAGGCGCCCAAACGGCAATTCAACGACCCGTCACGATCGGCCCCGAAACCGAGAAACGGCCTTGCGACCTGGCGCCCGACATCAGGGACTGATTGATGAACAAACTCTGCCTCAACATGATTGTGAAAAACGAGACCGCCAACCTTGAGCGCTGTCTCCGCTCGGTTGTCAGCCAGATAGCTTGTTGGGTCATCGTCGACACCGGCTCAGCCGACGACACCCCGGACCTGATCCGCCGCTTCTTCGACTCGCATGGCGTTCCCGGCGAACTCCACAGCGCTCCCTTCGAAAACTTCAGTCAAGCCCGCAATGCCGCGCTCGATCTCGCGCGCGCCTCAAGCTTGAGCTATGATTATCTGCTCTTCGCTGACGCCGATATGCAGTTGAGCGTCGCTGATCCTGAGTTCGCCAACGGCCTGACGGCGGCCGCCTATCAACTACGGCAAACCTCGTCGGAACTCGCCTATTGGAACGTCAGATTGCTGCGGCGCGACGCCGACGCCCGTTATGTCGGCGTAACCCACGAATACCTCGCGCTCGGCGCGGGGGACACGCAGCAGTTGCAAACTGTCGCTTACATCGATCACGCCTCCGGCGCCAATCGCCCCGGCAAGTTCGCCCGCGACGCGGCCTTGCTGTCGAAAGCTCTCGAGACCGAAACAGATGCCGGATTGCGGGCGCGCTACACTTTCTATCTGGCCAACAGTCTTCGGGACGGCGGCGATCGCGCCGGCGCACGCGAGCTCTATCTAGAGCGATCTCGTCTCGGGCATTGGCAGGAGGAAGTTTACGTCAGCCTGCTCAACGCCGCCCAGTTGGGGATTGCGCTCGGCGAGTCCACCGAACAGGCGCTCGCAACCTTTGAGCAGGCGACCGCCGCCTGTCCGACGCGCGCGGAAGCCCTGCACGCCGCCGCTCGCCTCTGTCGAGACAATCAGCTTTTCGAGCGCGGCTATCAGTTCGCGGCGCGCGGCGTGGCGATTGGCATGCCGGCCGCGGGTCTGTTCGTGGCCGAATGGATCTATCACTTTGGCCTTTTCGACGAACTTTCAATCTGCGCCTACTGGACCGGTCGCTACGCCGAGTGTCTCATCGCTTGCGACCGGCTCCTCGCCGAGCCGCGTTTGCCCGCAGACCATCGGGGCCGCGTGCTGAAGAACAAACAGTTCGCGGCGGATCGGCTACCGGAGCGATATCAACCATCGCGTTCGGCGATCCCGCGCATCTTTCATTTTATCACCGGGTTCGACAGCAACTTCGGCGGCAAGCGCTTCTCGTTCATCCACGCCATGGCGATCCTTTCAGCGCTGCGCGTCAACGAAGGTTTCGTCGCCCACGTCTATTATGAACATGAACCCGACGGTCCCTACTGGGACCTCATCAAGCCGCATGTGGTTTGCATTCGCATCGTTGCGCCGAGAGAGTTTTGCGGGCATCGGATTGAACATTTCGCGCATGCAACGGCCATCGCCCGCCTGCAAATCCTGCTCGAACACGGCGGCGTCTACCTCGATATGGATACGATCTGCCAAAAGCCCTTCGCGCCGCTGCTCGACGGCGCCGTCGTCATGGGGCTCGAACAGATTTCGAATGGCCCAACTGTCGGACTTGGCGGCGCGACGATCATCGCGCCGCCGGGCGCGGAGTTCCTCAGGCTATGGTTGGAGAGCTACGACGATTTCACCGTCTGGAACCGCTTCTCTGTACAGCTGCCTATGCAATTGGCCGAGCAACACCCTGAGCTGTTGAAGATCGAACCCGCCGCGTCGTTTTTGTGGCCGTGTTGGGACGATGCGGGCATCGCGGCGCTTTTCCTGGAAGATCGCGCCTATCCGGCAGCGTACTCGCTGCATCTTTGGGAATTGAAATCCTGGGAGCATGTGAAGCAACTCGATGCGAACCGGGTCCGAACTGTCGATACAACTTACAATCGGATCGCGCGTCGGTTTGCAAAACAATTGGAGCTTGCTGCGTCGCCGAGCCTGTCGACGACGGACGCGGCTCGACATCTGGAACTAGCGGCCGTTGCGGATCGATGACGCACTATCCGTTATCGCAGCCGCCTGCCCGACACGACCACTGAGCGCCGTTGCGCGGCGAAGATGAGCCGGCCTATACAGGCTGCATAGCAATCGCGACGCCGTGGGAGGCGACGGTCGGAGAAGGCGCATGAGCGGAAAATTGCGCGTTGGCGTGGCGGGCGCGGGTTGGTGGGCGGTCGCTAACCACCTGCCCGTTCTGAAAGCGCGCGCCGATGTGGAGCTGGTTGCCGTCTGCCGGCTTGGACAGACCGAGCTCCACAGAGTGCAGGCGGCTTTCGGCATCCCCTACGGCGCCGAGGATTTTGCTGCGATGTTGAACGAAGCGCCGATGGACGCTCTCGTCGTCGCCTCGCCGCACAATCTCCATGGCGCCCATGCGATTGCCGCCATGCAGCGGGGCATCCACGTCCTGATCGAGAAGCCGATGACCGTCCTGGCGACGGAGGCCCGAGCCATCGCGGCGTTGGCGCGAGGCCAAAGCGCTTCACGTGCTCGTCCCCTATGGTTGGAACTTCACATCCTATTTCGCGGAGGCGCACGCACTCGTGCGCGCGGGCCGCATAGGCCGCATTCGACACGTCAGCGCCCAGATGGCGACGCCGGTCGGCGATTTGATGTCGGGGTCGGATCTCGCCGGGACCGAGCATGAAATGTTTCGGCCAGACCCGCAAACCTGGTCGAATTCGGCGACCGGCGGATATGGTTGGGGACAGCTCATCCACATGCTGGGAGGCTTGTTCTACTTGACTGATCTCGCTCCAAAAGAGGTGTTCGCGTTTGTCGGAAAGTCGGAACTCGGCGCGGATCTCTACGACGCGGCGGTCGTGCGTTTTGCTGACGGAGTGACCGCCGCGCTGTCCGGCGCCGCTACGGTTCCGCAGGGCTCGCCGTTCCAGGTGGACATTCGAATCTTTGGCGACGCCGGCATGTTGTTGTTGGACGTTGAACGGGAGCGCGTTAGCTTGCGCCGGTTCGATGGAGATAACGTCGACCTCGCGATTGTTGACGGCGGCGGAGCTTATGCCTGCGTCGAGCCGGTCCATCGCTTCGTCGATCTCTGCCTCGGCAAGCCGGTCGAGAACTGCGCCGACGCCCTCATCGGCCAACGCTCGGTCGAAGTGGTGGAGGCGATGTTACGCTCGGCGAAGCTCGGACGAATCGTATCGACGGGCGAGCTTTCCTGAGCCGCGAATTTGATAAGCACTATGGAGGAAACCATGCTGACCACATCGCAGATCGAATCCTACAACGAGAACGGCTACGTCGTCGTTCCCGACGTCATCCCGCAGTCCTGGTTGACGAACGCGCGGGACACGCTTGCAGACCTGCTCGAACGATCGCGCGATGTCTCGGCGAGCAACGTCGTCTATGATTTGGAGGACGCCCATTCGCGGTCGAATCCGCGAGTTCGCCGAATTAAAGACCCGCACATCAACGGCGCCATCTACGGCGAGATGCTGACCTCGCCGCGGATCATGGATCTGGTCGTGCAACTGATAGGCCCTGATCTGCGGATGGACCACAGCAAGCTCAACATCAAACCGGCGCGCGGCGGCGAACCGGTGGAATGGCATCAGGACTGGGCCTTCTATCCGCACACCAACGATGACATCCTCGAAGTCGGCGTCATGATCGAGGACTGCACGCTGGAGAACGGCCCGATGCTGATGATTCCCGGATCGCACAAGGGTCCGGTGCACGATCATCACTATCAGGGCTACTTTGCCGGCGCGATGGATCCTGTGGCGGCGGGGCTCGACGTCGCAAAAGCCGCGCCGGTCGTCGGCAAGGCGGGCGCCATTTCCTTGCACCACGTGCGCACGGTGCATGGTTCGAGAGCCAACCTTTCCAACCGCGACCGGCCGCTGCTGTTGTTCGGCTATCGCGCGGCCGACGCTTGGCCGCTGCGCTCTGATTGGTTCAAGGACCTGGAAAGTTTCAATGCGCAGATGGTGCGCGGCGAGCCAACTTTGCAGCCGCGGCTGCGCGACGTGCCGGTGCGCATGCCCTACCCGCCGTCGCCGCATCAAGGCTCGATCTTCGAGAACCAGAGGTTGGTTCAGGGACGGTCGTTCGCGATGGCGATGTGAGAACGCCGCGTCGCTCGTGACGTGACGAAGCAAAACCCCGTCATTGCGAGCGAAGCGAAGCAATCCAGCGCTGCGGCGGGACACCGCGGCATCAATCACGAGCACACGGCCGCGGCGGCGGTTGGCGACGCGAACCCGAAAGCATTGCGGAGAGCGCTGGATTGCCACGCTTCGCTCGCAATGACGATTCGACCGCGTTAAACCGTCCAGGGCGCCGCCGCGGCGGCGTCGACGCCGTAACGCTGGATTGCAGCGGCGACGGTGTCCCGCGGAATTTCCCCGCGATCGACGAGACTGGAGAGCGCGGCGATCAGGATATGGCGGCGGTCGACTTCAAAGAACGAACGCAGCGCTCCGCGCGTGTCGCTGCGTCCAAAGCCGTCGGTTCCCAGCGCGACAAATTTCGCCTCGACGTAAGATGCGATCAACTGAGGGTAGGCCCTCACATAGTCGGACGCCGCAATGATTGGAGCGTCGCCGGGCAGACAGGCGGCGAGATGGCTGAGCAGCCGGCGCCTCGAGAGGATTTAGCCTGTTGCGCCTCTCCACTTCGCGCGCATCGCGAGCAAGCTCCGCATAGCTGGTTGCGCTCCACACTTCGCTCGAAACATTCCAATCCTCCGCCAGCATTCGCGCGGCCTCGATAACTTCGGGAAGGATCGCGCCCGAACCGAGCAATCGGACTGAGCCGCGGCTCTCCTTGGCGGTGTGGGAAGCGAGGCGATAGAGCCCTTTGATAATGTCGTCCTCCACTCCCGGGGGCATCGAGGGCTGAGCGTAGCTCTCATTCATCGCGGTGATGTAAAAGAATTCGTCCCTCCCCTCCTCCATCATCGAGCGGGCGCCGCGATCAACGATGACTGCGAGTTCGTAGGCGAAAGCTGGGTCGTAAGCCCGACAGTTCGGAATTGTCGCTGCGACAACGTGACTGGAGCCGTCCTGGTGTTGCAGTCCTTCGCCGGCGAGCGTTGTGCGACCCGCTGTCGCGCCGATGAGAAATCCGCGCGCTCGCTGGTCGGCTGCGGCCCAGATCAGGTCGCCGACACGCTGGAACCCGAACATCGAGTAGAAGATGAAGAACGGCAGCATGGCGACGCCATGCGCGCTGTAGGAGGTCGCCGCGGCGACCCATGAGGAGATCGCTCCCGCTTCGGAGATGCCCTCCTCCAGCAACTGGCCGTCCAGCGCCTCCTTGTAGAACAGCATCGACTCCGAATCCTCCGGCTCATAGGCTTGGCCGAAGGGCGAGTAGATACCGACCTGTCGGAACAGATTGTCCATTCCGAAGGTGCGCGCTTCGTCGGCGACGATCGGAACAATGCGCGGACCCAGCGTCCGATCCTTCAGCAGATTGCTGAACAGACGCACGGCGGCCATGGTCGTCGACATCGCCTTGCCGTTCGAGGCGCAGCACCATATCCGCGTAGCTTGCGAGCGGTGGCACAGAGACCGCGGGCGACGAGCGCTTGCGGGCTGGCAAGTAGCCGCCGAGCGCCCGCCTACGCTCCTGCAAATAAGCCAGTTCGGGGCTATTGTCGGACGGACGAAAGAAGTCGACATTCTCGACCTGAGCGTCCGTCGAGCGGCAGGGAAAACCGGTCGCGGAACGCGCGCAGCGCCTCGACATCGAGCTTCTTTGTTTGATGCGCGGTCATCCGCGATTCGCCGGCGCCGCCCATACCAAAACCCTTCTTGGTCTTGGCGAGGATCACGGTCGGCTGTCCCTTCGTCGCCTGCGCGAGCTCGAAGGCGGCGAACAACTTGCGGAAATCGTGACCGCCCCGCTTCAGCGCATCGATCTCGCGCGCCGACATATGGGCGACGAGCGCGCGCACCTCCGGGTCTTCTTCGAAGAAATGCGTGAGATTGTAGGCGCCATCGTTGGCGCCGAGCTTCTGATATTTGCCGTCGACGGTGGCGGCGAAGCGGCGCAGCAAGGCATGGTTGACGTCGCGGGCGAACAGCACGTCCCACTCCGAACCCCAGAGCACCTTGATCACCCGCCACCCGGCGCCGCGAAACACCATCTCCAGTTCCTGGATGATCTGGCCGTTGCCGCGCACCGGACCATCGAGCCGCTGCAGGTTGCAGTTGATGATGAAGGTGAGATTGTCGAGCTTTTCCCGCGCAGCGAGCGAAAGGCCCGCGAGCGATTCCGGCTCGTCCATTTCCCCGTCGCCGAAAACACCCCAGACGCGTCTTCCATCGGTATCAGCTAGCCCGCGATCGCGGAGATAGCGCATGAAACGCGCCTGATAGACCGCGGTGATCGGCCCGATGCCCATCGATCCTGTCGGCGTCTGCCAAAAATCCGGCATCAACCAGGGATGCGGATAGGAGCTGAGGCCGGAACCGCTGATCTCCTGGCGATAGTGATTGAGTTGCTCTTCGCTCAACCGCCCTTCGAGGAAGGCGCGAGCGTAGACGCCCGGGCGCCGAATGCGGTTGCAGGAACAAAAGGTCGCCGCTGCGAGTCTCGTCGCCGGCCTGGAAGAAATGGTTGAACCCGACTTCGAAAATCTCTGCGACCGAGGCGTAACTGGCGACGTGACCGCCTAGCTCGCCGTGAGCGCGATTGCCGCGCATGACCATAGCAAGCGCATTCCAGCGCATCAGCGCGGTGAGGCGCGTTTCCATTTCGATGTCGCCGGGGAACGGCGGTTGCCGCTCCAGCGGTATGGTGTTGCGATAAGGCGAATAGGGCAGCACATCGGAGAAAACGCCAATTTCCTTGGCCTTGCGCTCCAGCGCGGACAGGATGAACTCGGCGCGGTCGGCGCCGGAATGGCGAAACACCGACTCGATCAATTCGAGCCACTCGCGGGTTTCCGCGGGATCGCTGTCGACGGGGGAAGCGAGCCCACGCAGATCTGCAAACGTCGGAAGGCCTTCGCGCATCGGGGTTCTCCAGAGACCGTAGGCTACACGACCTTATCGGAAACGCGAAGTCTCGGTTGGCTGACGACCTTAAGGGTCTTTGACGCGCGCCAGCGCCCGGGCGCGTTGATGTCGGATGAACTGGTCAAGCGAAACCGCAAGCACGATGACCGCGCCGGTGACGAAGGTGCTCCAAGTCGCCTCGATGCCGAAAAAGATCAGGCCGCTGCTGATGACCTGAATGATCAACATGCCCACCACGGCGCCAAGGATCGTGCCCGAGCCCCCTGACAAGGGAGTCCCGCCAATGATGACCGCGGCGATGACGACGAGGGCGAAATCGGAACCTTCGTTGGGGTCAATCGCGCCGCGAAAGCCCACATAGGTCGCGCCGGAAAGACCGCTTATCGCGCCCATGAGCACCAGAGTCTGCAACCTGACGAGCGCGGTCGGAATACCCGCGAGCGCGGCGGCTTCGGGATTGCTGCCGACCGCTTGAACTCTGATAGCCAAAGCGCGTGTGATGCAGCACGACGTGCATGACGATTGCCAGCGCAACAAACAACACCGCCGGCGCGGGCACGATGTGTGCGATTTTCGTGGAAACGAAAGTGAAGTAACTGCCGTCCTGGTCCGTGGGAACCACGGCGCGGCCCTTGTTGATGACCAGCGACAGGCCTTGAAACATCGAGAACGTGCCGAGCGTCACGATGATCGCGGGCAAGCGCAGGCCCACCGCGAGGATGCCGTTCACCAGCCCGAGCGCGGCGCCGAAAAGCACGCCCGCGACCGCCGCCAACCACGGGTTGATTCCAGCAACCATCAGCAGCGCGGAAAACACCGCGGAGAAATTGAATATCCAACCAACCGATAGATCGATCTCCCGGATCGCAAGCAGGAACACCATGCCAATCGAAAGCATGCCGAGGAACGTGGTGTTGCCGAGAATCGAAAGCAGGTTGATAGGATTGAGAAATCGTGGTCGGGCGACGCCAACGATCGCGACCATCGCCACCAGCGCCGCGACGACGCCTATTTCATTGGGAATGCGAAATTGTCGCCTTCCCCCCACGCGCTGTTCCGTCATGACGCGGCTTTCGAGGATTGCGGCGGTTCGCCAGTATTGATGAGATGCAACACGTTGCCGAGTTCGACGGCGTCGCCCGTCAATTCGCCGGCGACTCTCCCTTTGTAGATGACTAGAATGCGGTCGCAGAGACCAATCAGCTCCGGCAATTCGGTCGAACAGAACACCACGATCCCCCCGTCCGCGGACATCCGCCGTATGAGCGCGTAAATCTCGCGCTTGGCGCCTACGTCAACGCCCCTCGTGGGGTCGTCGAGCAGAAAGACTTGCGGCGCCGTCTCCAGCCATTTGCCGACCACGACCTTTTGTTGGTTGCCGCCGGAGAGTTCGCCGACCAGGCTGTCCGGTGACCGTGTCTTCAGCAACAACCGAGAAATCTGCCGCGCCGCCCGCTCGCGCGCCTCGCGCAGGCTGTACCAGGGCGAACCGTCGCGGCGCGCGCCGACCACCACCGCCCCCAGATTGAACAGAACGCTCTTCTCGAGCATGAGCCCTTGGCGTCGCCGATCGGCGGGAACGAGGCATACGCCTCGCCGCGCCGCCTCGGTGGGATTGCGCGGCAATCCGCGCGCATCGGGATAGACCGCCGCGCCCGTGCGCGCCTTTCGCGAGCCAAATAACAACTCAAGCAGATGGGAGACCCCGGATCCCTCCAGGCCGGCGAGGCCAATGACCTCGCCAGAGCGAGCCGTGAAGCTGACGTCGCGCAGCGCGCCTCCGCTCAATCCTTTGACAATGATCTCCGAAGGCGACCGTTGGGCGTCCGGTTCAATCCGCGGAGGAAACAAAGCCTCGGGGCGGCGACCGATCATCCCTTCGATGACTTCGCCGATCGTCAGGGCGTTTCGATCCTTTGTGAGCACGTCACCGCCGTTGCGCGTAATCGTCACCGTGTCGGAGATCGCGAACACCTCTTCAAGGCGGTGCGAAACGTAAAGCATCGTGATGCCGCGTCCGCGCAACTGACGCAGAACCTCAAACAGCCGCTCGGTCTCTTGCTTGTTGAGCGCCGAGTTCGGTTCGTCGAGAATGAGCAGGCGAGGCTCCTCCAGCAACACCCGACACAACTCGACCAGTTGCTGCTCGCCAATGCTCAGAAGGCCCACGGGCGATTGCCCATCAACTTTCAGGCCAAGCCGCTCCAACAGATCGCGGCTTCGCTCCTCCATCGCCCGGCGCGAAACCAGCCCATGGCGTGTCGGCTCCGCGTTGACGAAAAGGTTCGCCAACACTGAGCGCTGCGGGAACAGGCTGAGCTCCTGATAGACGATGCCAATGCCAAGCTTTCGCGCCGCGCTTGGCGAGTCCAGCGCAACCGCAGCGCCATCGAATTCGATGACGCCGCTGTCCGGCTTGACGACGCCCGCCAGCGCTTTCATCAGCGTTGATTTGCCGGCGCCGTTTTCACCAACGACGGCGTGAATGGCGCCGCGCTCTACGCGCAAATTCATATCTTTGAGCGCGATGACGCCGCCATACCGTTTGGCTAGGTTGCGTACGGATAAGATCGGCGTTGCGGTCATTGTTGTTGCTGGTTCGAGACCGCCGCCGCTTGCCTAGCAGGTCACTCCGACTCGGCGGCGATCGGCTTCATCGACGCCGTCAGCCCTTTGCCTGAGATGGAGTCGATCCACGGCTTGTAATACTTGGCCGTCGCAGCCGGGTCCGCCGCAAGCGCCTGCGCCTGCTCGAACGTAACCGGCGGCAGGCCGTTGGCCATATCCACGCTCTTGGCGGTCACGACCTGAGTGCCTGAATTGAAGAAGCCGGGTTCCATCGCCGTCTTGGTTTTGATCGCGTTGACGAGCAGCGCGACCGGCAGATAGCCCTGAACGAAGGCGCTCTGGCCGAGCGTCACGTAGGCATGGCCGTCTTTGATCGCCTTCAGGTTTTGCGGGGTCATATCATAGCCGCCGGCGACGAACTTGTCGCCGTTGGCGGCATTGAGCTTGCCGAGACTCGCGACATCCGGTGCGCACAGTCCAACTAGCGCCACGGCGTCTGGGTTGGCGGCATAAAGCTGCTCCCAATGGTTGTAGTTGTCGACTTCACTGACTTTTACGTCAAACGGCCCAAGGACCTTTAGGTCCTTCGCGACCTTCAGCGATTCCTCGACACCCTTCGCCCGATTTTCGAGCACAGGAAATCCGGGGAAACAGTTGCCGAGGATGACAGTGCCTTTCGCGGACGCGCCGCCGAGTTTCTCCACAATCATCTTGCCGAGAATGCGTCCGCTCTCCACGGATTTCTCACCGACATAGGGCGCCTTGACCGCGGTGCTGAGCAGGTTGAATTGGGCGACCGGCACGCCGCTGGCGATGATGTCGTTCAGCCCCTTCGCCATAGATTCTCCTGGCACGGAGGTCGCAACGCCCTGGACGCCCGAGTTGGCGAAATTCTGCACCAACTTGAACTGCCCCTCGGGCGCGCCGCCGGATTGCGCGGCCGTGCTGAGCGTTACCCCGAGATCATTGGCGGCGGCCTGTGCGCCATCAACGATCTGCTGAACGAAGGGGTTGCCTTGCGCATGCGTGACAAAGCCAATGGTGATCTTGTCCTCCGCCTTGGCCGACGCCCACCCAAGGCCTAGCGCCAGCGCGCTGACGGCAACCGCGTTACGAAACTTGATTGATCTAGCCATTGTTTCCCCCAGAGTTGATTGTTCGGTTGATAGACCCGGTTTAGGCGGCGGTGAGGCCGCCGTCGACGAACATGAATGATCCTGTCATATAAGATGCGTCGTCTGAAGCGAGGAAGGCGATCGCGCCGGCTATTTCTTCTGGCTCGGCGCCGCGTTTGAGCGGAATGTTCTGCACGTTCCACTCCAACACTTTGGGATCGGCGACCAGTTCCCGAACGATCGGCGTCAGCGTGAAGCCCGGCACCACCACATTGACGCGTATTCCCTCGAGCGCATGGTCAATCGCCATGACACGGCAGAGCCCATGCACGCCGCCCTTGCTGGAGCTATAAGCGACGCTCGCCGGCGTACATCCCGAGACCCCCGTCGGCGACCCGGTAAGCACGACAGCGCCCTTCTTGGCGGTTGCCTTGATTGCAGCCACCCCGTGTTTGCAGACCAGATACATTCCGGTGAAATTCACGCCGACGATTTCGTCCCACACCGACTTCGGCAGGGTGTCGACCTTGCCGTCTCGCTCTCCGGAAAAGATGCCGGCGTTAGACACCAAGACATCGAGCCGCTCATATTTTTCGAGGATCGAGCGAAACGCGGCTTCCACCTGAGCTTCGTTGCTCACGTCGACGTTGATCGCGAGAGCCTGCCCGCCATTCCCGACAATGAGCTCGACGGTTGCGGCGGCGCCGGCCGCGTTCCAATCAAGGACGGCAACCCGGCAGCCTTCCTCGGCGAGCCGTTGCGCGGCCGCGCGGCCAATTCCGGAGCCGGCGCCCGTGACCGCAGCGACTTTTCCCTTGAGTCCCCGCACTTGCTCTTTCCTCCCCGCTTCGCGCGTTAACAACCGTCTTTCACATCCGACGTCAAGCCACCTTCGCGCGCGCGGAGAGCAACCCTTCGCGCTGCAAGTCCGACCAAAGAGAGGCCGGGACAGGGTGTCGGAAGTTTTCGACGTTCTGGCGGACCTGCTCAGGGCTGATGGCGCCGGGAATGACCGAAGCGACAATCGGATGACCAAGCGGGAATTGCAACGCGGCCGCCGCCATGGGCACACCGTGAGCCTTGCAGACCGCCTCGATCTTAGCCACACGTTGCATCACTTCAGGCGTTGCATCGGCATAGTTGTATTTCGCGCCGGGGACAGGTCCAGTTGCCGTGATGCCTGAATTGTAAACGCCACCGACGACAATCCCGACGCCGCAGCGCTCGCAATAGGGAAATTCCGCCTCGAGAACCTCCTGCTCCATCAACGTATATCGGAGAGCCACGAGGAAGAAATCCAGCCCGATCGCGTCGAGAAAGCGAGGCATCATGCCCAGCTCATTTATCCCCGCGCCGACGCCGCGCACCAGACCATGCGAACGCAACTCGTCGAGCGCCCGCCATCCTGACGTGAAGAGCTGGCCGAGATAAGCAGCAACCTTCGCTTCGGTCGTGTGGAACCAGAAATCGAGATCGTGGATCAGCAGCAAATCGATGCGGTTCATGCCGAGCCGCATTTGCGACTGCTCATAGGAGCGCATGATGCCGTCATAGCTGTAGTCATGCACGTGGTCGAAGCGCAGGCCGCCCGCCCAAAGCGGGTTTGTCTGGAACTCGTCCGGCTTGACGGGCGGGAAAAACCAGCGGCCGACTTTGCTCGACAGCACAAACTCGGACCGCGGCTTGGAGTCGAGAAAACGACCGTTTCGGATTTCACTCAAGCCCCGGCCGTACCAGGGCGCCGTGTCGAAATACCTGACGCCCGCGTCCCACGCCGCCTGCAAGGTCGCGGCGGCGGTGGGCTCGTCAACGCGCACGAAGAGTTCCCCCAGCGGCGCAGTTCCGAAGCCAAGCTGGGTGAGAGAAACACCCGACTTGCCGAGCTTTCGGGTTTCGATCGGATTCATTGCAAGTCCCTTGGTTGCTTGCGGCGATGTCAGCGCCGTTCCGAGATGCGGCGTTGCAGCGCCTCCAACAGAACCGCGCCGAGAATGATGGCGCCGGTGGCGAAGCCCTGCCAGAAGATCTCGATCCGCGCGAGATTGAGGAAGTTGCGGGTCAGCGCGATGATGATCACGCCGATGATCGTGCGCAGGATCTTGCCTTGTCCGCCGTACAGGCCGGTGCCGCCGATCACGACGGCAGCGATGACCTCGAATTCGAGACCTTCGCCGGTGTTCGGTGAAACGGCCCCGAGGCGAGACACGCTGACGATGCCGGCGAGCGAGGCCGTGAAGCCAACGATCATCAAACATTGGGTCTTGACGCGGTCGGCGCGAATTCCGGACAGGATCGCCACCGTTCGATTGGCGCCGACCGCATAAACTTTTTTGCCGAACGCCGTCCGCTCCAACACGAACCATCCGACCGCATAGACGACCGCCGCGACCCAGACGATATTCTGGATCGGGAACCAGACCCACAGATCGGACGCCAACCCCGAACTCGAGTAGGCGCTGAATCCGACAGGCAAAGGCAGCTGCACCCATCGGCCTTGACCAAACAATTTGATGCCATGCGGCATATCCGGTATCGGCTGTCCTTGAGTCACGACGAGCGTGAGGCTCCTGCCGATCATCAGCATTCCCAAGGTCACGATGAACGAAGGGATCTTCGCCTTGGTGACGATGAACCCTACGAAGGCGCCAAGCAGGGGGCCGACGAATAGCGGCGTCACCAGCCCGAGCGCAATCACCCACCAGGCATGGCCATCGGCGCTCGCGGGGATCCATCGCACCATGATCCAGCCGGCCACGGCGGCGGACAATCCCACCACCGAGCCCACGGACACATCGAATTCACCGGCGATCATCACGATGGTCATGCCGGCGCCGACGATCAGCATGATCGTCATCTGCCCCAGCAGATTGCCGACGTTCGCCGGTGAGAGAAACCGGTCGTTGGCGATCTGCATCGCGACAATCAGGATCGCCAGAACGCCGAGCGCTTGAATAAGGCTGTACGAACGCTTGAGGCTCGTCAGCAGGCCCGAGGCGGCTGCGCGAGGTCGCGGGCGTTGGCGTAGAAACGGTCGTCATGCCGCCGCCTGAATCTCGCCGCAAGCCGAGGCTTGCAGGATCGTTTCGCGCTTCACGCCCTCGCCGGAAAGCTCGCCGACGATCGCGCCGCGAAACATCACCAGCACGCGGTCGCACAGCAGCACGAGTTCGTCGAGCTCGGTCGTGATCAGCAGAACGCCCACCCCCGCGGCGGCGATCTCATCGATGATTTTGCGGATCTCCTCCTTCGCGCCGACGTCGACGCCGATCGTCGGTTCGTCCATCACAAAGACTTTGGGCCGCGTCTCCAACCATTTTGCAAACAGCACTTTCTGCTGATTGCCGCCGGAAAGTTGGCGCGCCAGCGCCATCGGGCCTGGCGCCCGGACGCCCAAGCGGTCGATGTTGCGCTCCGTTGTCTGCCGCATCGCTGCGGAATCCAAAGCGCCAAGCCGACCGAACCGTGACAGTATGGGTAAGCAGATATTTTCGATCAGCGTGAAATCCGGAAGAATGCCTTCCCGCAGTCGATCGCTGGTGAGCAGAGCGATTCCCGAGGCTAACGAAGCGGCGGGATCTCCGCCTTTGACTGGCTCTCCTTCAATCAGCACGCGGCCGGACGCCTTCCGCGCCGACGCGCCGAACACAGCCCGCGCGAGCTCGCTAAGCCCCGAACCTGCAAGCCCGGTAACGCCCAACACCTCTCCGCGGCCGAGCGTGAACCCAATGTCGTGCAGACCCGGCGCGTTGAGGTTTTCGACAGTCATCAACGGGCGCGCCGGCGACGACTCTTCGCGCCGGGCTTCGCGTCGCGAGCTTTCGACATTTCGCCCAACCATTGCGGCGACGACCCGTGGCAGCGTGGTCGCGCCTATCGGTCCATCCAGGACAACCTCGCCGTCGCGCATGACCGTCAGGTCATCGCACACTTCGAATATATCCCCGAGATAGTGGGAGATCAGGACGAGCCCGACGCCTTGCGCGGCCAGCTGCCTGATCAGCTTCAGCGCGACGCGAACCTGTGTCTCGGTCAGCGAGGACGTGGGTTCGTCCAGGATCAATAATTTCGGATCAGCGTTCACGGCCTTTGCGATTTGCACCATCTTCTTCAAATCGTTCGGAAGCGAACCGACGGTATCGTCCGGATCGACGGCGATCTCGTATTTCTCCAACAAGCGCTTCGCAGCGGCCCGCATTTCCCTGCGGCGTATGATTCCGATGCGGTTGGTTGGTTCATTGTTGAGCATCAAATTCTCTGCGACGCTCATCGTCTGAATTAGATTGATATCCTGATGGACGGTGACGATGCCGCGCGCCAGCGCCTGTTCGGCGCCGGTGAAGCGAACCGGAGAAGCCTCCATCGCCATGGTTCCGGAGTCCGGCGCGTGCACCCCCGCGATGATCTTGGCCAGCGTGGATTTGCCGGCCCCGTTCTCGCCGACGAGACCGTGCGTGCGGCCCGCGCCGACAGAGAAATCGACGCCGCGAAGCGCGCGCACAGCGCCAAAGCTGCGCGTGAGCCCGCGGCAAAGCAACAAAGGCGGCCCCGCGTTCGGGGCCGCCAACTCTTCGCGGCGTATCGCCTCGGTCACGAACCTGTCCAGTAGCTTACTTGCCCGTGACCTGCGGATCGCTCGCGAATTCCGCGGCATTGTCTTTGGTCAACAACTTGGTGCCGAGGCCTTGGAATTCCTTGACCTCTCCGCCTTCAAGCTTGCTGATCACGGTGTTCAACCCGTCGTAACCCATCTTGAACGGGTCCTGGACCACAAGGGCGTCGATCTTGCCGTCTTTCACCATCTGATAGGAGACGGGATCCAGATCGAACCCGACGAGTTTCACTTGGCCCGCCTTTCCGGCCTGCTCAAGCGCCTGATAGGCGCCCTGCAACACCAGTTGGTTGAAGGCGAACGCGCCTTTGACATCGGGCTCCGAAACCAACAGGTCCTCCATCGCCTGTCTTGCGGAATCGAGCGTCAATAGTGCGACAGGCTGCTCGTGAACCACGTTGAGTCCGAGCTCCGCCGCCTTGGTCTCAAACCCCTTGCGACGGGTCTGGCCATTGTCGTTGGTCGGCGCGTGGTCCAGTGTAATGACCTTGCTGCCCTTGGGGACCAGCTTGGCCATGTATTCGCCGGCGCTCTGCCCGCCCTTCATATTATCGGTGATGATCAGGCTGATGTATTTTCCGGATCTGATACCGATGTCGGTGATCACGACGGGAATGTTCTGGGCGTTGAAGATCGTCTTGATCGGCTCGGCGACCATCACGCTATCGCCAGGGAAAATCAGAACGCCGTTGACCTTCTGGGCGCTGATGTCCTCGAGATCGGCGACTTGCTTGGCCTTGTCGTTGTCGCCACCGTTGGTGACGATGAGGTCGATATTGACGCCCTTGGCCTTCCACTCGTCGGCCGCCTTCTTGGCGCCATTAACCATCGTCACCAGGAACGGGTTGGTTCCCCAGAATACCGAATAACCGATCTTGTAGTCTTTTGCCGATGCCGGCGTCGCGGCGGCGATCGCTCCGGTCAAGGCAGCCGCGAAAAGCCATTTCATGGCGCGCATACCAAAATTCCTCCCGTTGCGAAGCCTGTTTGATTTCGGTCGACAACGCGCCCCAACTGGACGCGCTTCGGCTTCGTGTGGTCAATCTGGCACTTGCGATCCCGCGGGTCAATCGCCGCCGGCTTAACGCCTACAAGGAGTCGAGCGTCGTCGAGTTGCGGCCGCCGATCAGGCGAGCTGCGACCTCGCCGACAACCATTGCAGTCAAGTTGGTGTTGTGCATCACGTTGTCAGGATAGATGCTCGTGTCGGCAACGCGCAAGTTGTCGAAGCCGTGTACTCTGAGATCCGGTCCGACAACGGCCCGCGGATCCCGGGCAGATCCCATCCGGGCCGTGCCGGCCTGATGATGCGCGGCGCCCATTCCCTCGGCAAGCGCGTCGGATATCGGCGTGGAGATATCGTCGAGCCATGTCGCGCCGAGGCGCTGGAATGCCGGAGCGGCCAGCATCTCGCCGAAAAACGCGCGCGCTCGCGCAAATCGCTCGCGGTCTCGCGGGCGTGTGTTGTAGCGATGGTCGATCAACGGCGTGCGCAGAGGATCGGCGTCCTGGATGCGCACGAACCCCTCCGCTTCCTGACGCGTCAGATAAGTCCAGAAGCCCGCGATGTTCTCCTCTTCGTCGATGGGAAACGGGTGCGTCTGCCATTCCGGCTCGCCGTCCGCGTTGGCGGGTCCGCGCACATTGGCGGCGAATAGCCGCCCGGTCTGGCCTCCTAACCCTTCGGCGCGAAAGCGCATGCCGAAGCCTGGATGGTCGAGCAGGTTGCGCCCGACCGGCAAGTCGGCGGCGACTTCGATTCCGAGCTCACGCAGCCATTCGGCCGGGCCAATTCCAGAGCGTTGTAGGATGGCCGGGCTGTTGTAGACCCCGGCGCTCAACACGATCTCGTCCGCAAAGACGGTCTCGACGCGGCGGTCCCTGCCGACATAGGTGACGCCCGTTGCTTTCGCGCCAGACAGCAACACGCGATCAACCAGGCAGTCGGCGCGTATCTCCAGGTTGGGTCGGCGTCGGGCGGCGCGCAAGTAGGTGACCAGCGTGCCGAGACGCACCTCTTTATAGCGATTATGCGGGATCGCCCCGATAACGCCGGCTTGCGCGTCCGCCGCGTTGAGGTCAGGCGCCTCGCGCACGCCCAACTCCAAGCAGGCCTCATACATCACGCGATTGACGGGCGCCCAGCTCGCGGGTTTGTAGCGCTGGATCACGATCGGGCCGGAGTCGCCATGGTTGGGTTGATCGCCGAAGTCGAGATCGGTCTCGATCGCATTGAACAACGGCGCCACATCGGACCACGCCCAGCCGGCGCAGCCCATCGCCGCCCATCGGTCGAAATCGAACGGCGCGCCGCGCGCCGCGATCGTCGCGTTGATCATAGAGGTGCCGCCGACCAACCGGCCGCGCGGCAATCTGATGCTCCGCCCGCGCAACGCGCCCGCGCCATCGCTGTTGGCGAGATCCCAGTCGAACTCGGGAATGCCGGCGACGCGCCAACTATGCTCGCCGCTGACGGTGAACAGCGGGGGCACGGCTTCCTCGTTGGGAAAATCAGGCCCGGCTTCGAGAAGCAGCACGCGCCGGTCAGGGTTCTCGGCAAGCCTGGCGGCGATGACACCACCGCTCGACCCCGCGCCGACAACGATGACGTCGTACCGGTCCATAGTCTTCCTCCCAGGCGTCCGACGGAGGCGGACCTATGCGGCAATTATTTGCACGCGAGCGCGTTGGCTGCAACCGCGCGCCGTGTAGCCGCGGTCGTTGACCGCGGTGGCGCCGAGATCGAATGTTTGCCGGATAGCGACGCTCCACACGATGACCGCGGTCAACGACCGCGGCTACATGCGGCGCCGACCGAGGTGACAAGGTCCTGACGGGATGACAGAGTCTCGCCAGAGCGAAAGGGAAGAATCGTCATGAGCAAGGATCTGCGCAATCGAGGGCTCGATGCGCTCACGATCGAGGACATCGTCGCGCCGGGCTTTTCGACGCCGTGGGACGCGCCAACCGTGCCGCCGTTTCCGTTCAGCTTTCGCAATTGCGAGGTGCTGACGCTGGTTTGGCGGACGACTGAGGCGGCGGTCGCGCGCATTCTGCCGCCGCCGCTGAAGCCAACCAGCGACGTCGTGCTTGCTCATGTCTATCAAATGAACGACACGGATTGGCTCGGGCCCTATCGAGAATCAAATATCTCGGTCGGGGCGCGCTTCGAACCCGCCAACCTCAGCGGCTCCTACTCACCGTATCTGTTTTTATCCTCAGACGTCGGCGTCGTTCACGGGCGCGAGGTTCACGGCCAACCGAAGAAGCTTGGCGACCCTCGGATCGATCATCGCGGCGATCTCGTCGTCGGCGTGGTGGCGAGGAACGGGATCGACGTCGTCACCGGCACGATGGCCTACAAGCAGCGTCGCGACTCGCTCGCGAGCCTTTCGCGCCATTTCGATTTTGCGGAGAATATCAATCTGAAGGCGGTCGATCATATCGACGGAACGCCGGCGATCCGTCAGTTGACGGCGCGGCGGTTGGCCGATGTCGTCGTGCACGAATGTTGGAGCGGACCTTGCACGGTTGAACTCCGCCCGAACGCCCAAGCGCCAGTGCACCGTCTGCCGGTGGTCGAGATGCTCGACGGCTTTCATTGGCGAGCGGATTTCACGCTCGTCGAGGGTCGCGTGATTTACGACTATCTGGCGTAATCAAGGCAGGCGCCGCATGTAGCCGCGGTCGTTGACCGCGGTCGATGTGTGATCGACGCTAACGGACAAACATTCGATCACGGCGCCGCCGCGGTCAACGACCGCGGCTACAAAGCGCTCCGAGGTTACTTCGCAGCGGCCTCAACGTTGCTCTTGTCATAGATCGTGAACGGACCCATCAGCACGCGCAAGCCTTTCGCGCGCGTCGGATCTTTGGTGATCGTGTACTCGCCCATGCGTCCGGCCTTGAACTTCGCGCCTTCCTTGGCTTCGAGCGAGCCGGTGGCGAGCGAGTAGGCGGTGTAGTAGGCGAGGTAGCCGAGATCAACGAAGCTCCATAGCGCGAACTGCGGTGCGCAGCCGTTCTTCGCGTAGGCCAGCATCTCGCTCGGCAGGCCGAGGCCGCTGACCTTGACCTTGTCGCACAGCTTTTCGTCCTGCACCGCTTTGGCGGTGGCGACGATGCCGACCGAAGTCGGCGACATGATCACTTTCATCTTGGGATATTTGTCTAGCAACGCCTGCGCCTGATTGTAGCTCTTTTCCGACTCGTCGTTGCCGTAGACGATGTCGTCCAGCTTGAGCTTGGCATACTTCGGATCCTTCAGCGCCTCTTTCATCGCCGCGATCCAGGCGTTCTGGTTGGAGGCGTCCGGCGAAGCCGAGAGGATGGCAAATTCGCCGCCCTCGGGGCCGGTGAGGTTGAGCGTCATATCCGCCATCACCTTGCCGATGTCGCTGAAATCGACCTGGGCGACGAACACGTCCTCACCATCGGAGGAGGGAATCGGCGAGTCCCACGTCACGACCTTGATCCCCTTCGCCTGCGCCGCCTTGGCCGCTGGCACGATCTGATCGCCCGAATTGTTCGAGAGCAGAATTGCCTTGACGCCCTGGGTCGTCGCGTTGGTGACGATCTCGATCTGCCCGGCAACGCTGTTCTGCGGCGTCGGTCCGAGGAACTGCAGCGCCGCCGGATTTTTCAGCTCCTTTGCGGCTTCGTCCGCGCCCTTGTGCGCCTGATCGAACGGCAGAATGCCCAGGAATTTCGGCAGCAGCACCATGCTGACATCTTTGCCTGGCGTCGCCATCGCGTCGTCGGCCATCGCAACTTGCGGCAACAGAGCCAACAATGCGGCCGTCGCGACACCCATCAGATATTTGTTCATCGTTCTCTCCCTCGCCATTTGTTTTTTAGATCCTGATAAACATTTGGAATCAGTACCGACAGTATCAGGAGACCGCCGATGACATAATTTTGCGTATTTCCGGTGATGTCGGCCAGACCCATGCCATTGCGCAAATTCAAGATGACAAGAAGCGACAGGCCGACGCCGACAAGATTGCCCTTGCCCCCGAAAATGCTGACCCCTCCCAATAGCACGGTTGTGATGACGTCGAGTTCGAAACCGTCCGCCATATCGCCGCGGACGGATCCCAATCGTGCAGCATATAGAATTCCGGCGAGCGCCGCCACGACCGCCGAGCCGACGAACGTCGCGGTCTTGATCAGCCCGACGCGCACGCCGGAATAGCGCGCCGCCTCGATGTTGCTTCCGACGACATAGATCAACCGGCCGAACGCGGATGCATGCAGCAGGACCGCAAAAAACGCGAACAGCAAGAGAAAGATCAAGATCGACAGCGTGAGCGGTCCGATCAACGCCTGCTGCCCGAGTTCGTTGAACCATAGCGGGAAGTTGCCGATGGCGCGGTCCTCCACCAGGATGCGGGCGAGGCCGCGATAGCCGATCAGACCCGCCAGGGTCACGGCTAGCGAAGGCAGCCCGACATAGGCGATCCAGAACGCGTTGTTGAGGCCCGCCAGCAGGCCCGATACGAGCGCCAGAACAATGGCGAGCGGAAGTGGAGCGCCTTGTTGGAACGAGAACGCCATCACGCAGGCGGCCAGACCCATTACGGAGGCGACGGAAAGGTCGATGTCGGCGCCGATGATGACGAAGGCCATGATCAGCGCGACGATGCACTTTTCGATGGAGAGCTGGAACAGATTGACGATGTTCCCGACGCCGAAATAAAATTGCGACTCCGCCGCGTTGATTGCTATGACGGCCAGCAGCACGACGAAAAGCAGGGTCTCCCAACGTTTGAACCGATCGAGCGCGCTCATGGGCTGCGCTCCGCGGGTCCGTCTACGCGCTTCAATTCGGTTCGAGCCCAGATTTGGTTGAGGCGTTGAAGGATCACGGCGTCGCTCGCGACCGCCAGCAGGATCAAAAGCCCCAATAGCGCGTCGCGCCAGAATTCGCTGATGCCGAGCCGAAACAGGCTCTGCTCCAGCGTGCCGATCATGATCGCGCCGAGCATAGCCCCCGTCACTCTTCCGGAGCCGCCAAAGATGTTGACGCCGCCGACGACGACCGCGGCGACGACATTGAGTTCGAGACCGCGGCCGGCCTCCACCGTGATGTTGCCAAATCGGGCGAGCGTCATGAAGCCCGCCAAACCCGCGAGCGCGCCCGAGGTGACGAAAGCGAGAAAGACGACGCGTTGCAGAGGCAGTCCGATCAGTTGCGCCGCCTCGGGATTGGAGCCGATCGCGTAGAAGCGGCGCGCGAAACTCAGATAGCCGGTGACAATCTGAAATACGACGACGATCGCGAGGGCGAGGGCGAACAGCACGCGGATATCGAGATCGCCGATCGGGACGATGTTAAGTCGCGGCAGATCGACCAACCATTGCGGCAAGCTATCGGTGGTCACCGTCTTGGCGCCTGAGAGGTCGACGAGTACGCCGCGGTAGATGGCGAGCGTCCCAAGCGTCACGACGACCGCGGGCACTCTGCCCCAGGCGACCAGCACGCCATTGACGACGCCCAGCGCCGCGCCGATCGCGATCGAAATCGCGACGGCCAGCAACGGGTTGATGCCATTGTGGTTGGCGACCAGGGTTCCCACGAAATAGGCGGTGAAACCGACGATCGAACCGACCGACAAGTCGATGTTGCGCGTCAGTACGACGAGCGTCTGACCAACCGCCACCACGGTGATGATCGCGACGCTGGAGGCGATGCGATTGAAGGTGCGAAACGAATAGTAGCCGTCGATCAGCGATCCGAAAATGAGGATCGCAATGACGATCAACACGAACAGGCTCAGTTCGCGCAGCTGTTCCGGCCTTACATGGCGACGCAGCCAATTCATGCCGCCTGCCCCGTCGGACTGGCGGACGTCTGGCCCATCGCCGCGTTCATCACCGATTCCTGATCGGCGTCGGCGCGATCGAGGATTGCGGTCTGCCGCCCCTCGCGCATCACCAGCACGCGATCGGAAAGGGCGAGCACTTCGGGCAAATCCGAGGAAATGACGATAACGCCGATCCCCTCGGCGGCAAGCTCGCTGATGATCGCGTGCACCTCCGCCTTGGAGCCGACATCGACGCCGCGCGTCGGTTCGTCGAGAATGAGGATCGAGGGATTGGTGTTGAGCCACTTGCTCAACATGACCTTCTGTTGATTGCCGCCCGAGAGCTTGGCGACGGCGAGTTCGACCGAGGGCGCGCGGATCGCGAGCCGCTTGCGGAAACCCTCGGCGGATTGGCGCTCAAGGCCGGTGCGGACCAGGCCAAAGCGATTGAGGTAGCGACGCAAGGCCGGCAATGTGATGTTGGCGAAGATCGACATCGGCATCACCAACCCGAGTTGCCGCCTGTCCTCCGAAACGTAAGCGATGCCGAGCCGCATGCCCTCGCGCGGAGAGCGCACCGTGATGGGATTGCCGCCCATCCGGATGGTCCCCGATGTCGCCGGTTCGATGCCGAACAGCGCGAGGCCAACATCGGTGCGGCCCGCGCCAATCAGCCCGGCGAAGCCGAGCACCTCGCCGCGATGCAGATCGAAACTGACGCCTTCGAATACGCCGCGCCGACCGAGATTGGTGACAGACAGCAGAAGCTCGGGCTTTGCCGACGTGGCGCGACGCTTGGAGAGATCGATTTCGCGGCCAACCATATCGGCCACGGCGCCGCTTGGCGTCGCCTGCGAACGCGCGCGTGTCGAGATCAACCGGCCGTCGCGAAACACGGTGATCTTGTCGGCGATCTCGAACACTTCCTCCATGCGATGGCTGACGAACAGGATCGCGACGCCCTGTCGCTTGAGATCGTGAACCAGGCGGAACAGCTCGCGCGCCTCGTGGGCGGAAAGCGATGCGGTCGGTTCATCCATGATGAGGACCCGCACGTTCATCGATATCGCCTTGGCGATCTCCACAGACTGCTGCGCGGCTAGCGTGAGACCGCGCGCGGGGCTGCGCACATCGAGCGCGACGCCAAGCTTCGCGAGAATGGCTTCGGCCTCTCGAATCATCTTTTTCCAGTTGACGACCGCGCCGCGATCCTGGTGGCTGATGAAAATATTCTCGGCGACGTTGAGGTCGGGAAACAGCAACGGTTCTTGATAGATCGCCGCGACGCCCATCAACTGCGCCTCGGCCGCGCTCGCGATCGTGACGCGATTGCCGTTCAACCAGATCTCACCGCGATCGGGCTGGTGGACGCCGGTGATGATCTTGATCAAGGTCGACTTGCCGGCGCCGTTCTCGCCAAGCAAAGCGTGGATTTCGCCGGGATAGAGGGCGAGCGAAACATCTTCGAGCGCCTGGGTAGCGTCGAATCGCTTGGCGATGCTGCGAATATCGAGGATCGGCGTGTCGGGCTGGTCTTGCCCGCTCATCGCCGCATCCCTGCGACAGGACGATCCACAATCATCCTGTTAGCGGCCGCCCGTCACGTCGATGATGGCGCCAGTCACGTAGGACGACGCATCACTCAGCAGCCAGACAATCGTCTCGGCGATCTCCTCGGCTTTTCCAGGCCGGCCAAGCGGAACTGTCGCGCCGATCTTATAGGGTCGATCCGCGTCGCCGTAGGTGGCGTGGATTTCGGTTTCAATCACGCCGGGGCGGATCGAATTGACGCGCACGCCCTCGCGGCCAAGCTCCTTGGATAAGCCTAGCGCCATGGCGTCGACGGCCGCTTTCGAAGCGGCGTAATCGACATAAGTGTCCGGCGCGCCGATCCGCGCCGCCACGGACGAGATCAGCACGATCGAGCCGCCGCGTCCGCCGAGGCTCTTGTTCATGCGCCGAGCGGCCTCGCGCGCGACGATGAAGGCGCCGAGGATATTCACCTCGAAAATGTTGCGCATGCGCTCGACGCTCATGTCGACCAGGCGCGAGTTGGTCGCCGCGATGCCGGCGTTAACCACGACACCGTCGAGCGAGCCGAACGCCTTGGTCGCGCCTTCGAACATCGCGATGACGTCGTCCTCGCGGGCGACGTCGCCGCGCAACGCAACCGCTTTGCCGCCTGCTTTTTCGATTTCGGCGACCACCGCATTCGCGGCGGCCTCGTCCTTGAGATAGTTGACGCCGACGGACCAGCCTTGCCGGGCCGCGAGCAGACAGGCGGCGCGGCCGATGCCGCGCGAGCCGCCAGTGATGAGAACGGAGCGGGCGCCGAGCCCGGCCGATGCACTCAAGTCTTCCTCCCCGTGATCGCTCTCGGCGATCGATTTGCTGACTCAGTCCGCCGAAATGCGGCTAGAAAAGCAGATTGGCCGGTTCTCCCGGCTTTGGCAACACCTGTTTCCCATCACCGACGCTTGGGATATGAGAGCGCAACCTGGCAAGACGGCCGGCGCCGAAGGAGGATTGTTCATCATGAAAATTGCGGTGCTTGGCGGCGGCGGGGCGATGGGCGGCATGTTCGGCGGCTATCTCGCGCGCGCCGGCGAAGACGTCGTTCTCGTCGACGTTTTCAAAGAAGCGGTCGAAGCGATCAACGCCCGCGGAGTCGGCGTCGAGGCGAAAGATGGTTCGGTCGCGAACATTCCGATCAAGGCCTCGTCCGATCCCGGCTCAATCGGACCCGTCGATCTCATCATCAATTTCGTCAAATGCTATAGCACCGAGGCCGCGATCCGCTCGGCCCCGCCGCTGATCGGCGAAAAAACCGCGATACTGACGCTGCAAAACGGCTGGGGCAACGCCGACCGCATCGCGGCGATCGTCGGCAAAGACCGCGTCATGGTCGGGCTGACTTATAACTCCGGCACGTTGCTCGCGCCCGGCCGCATCAAACATTCAGGGATAGGCTTGACCGTCGTCGGCGAACTCGACGGGGCGGCTTCGCCGCGACTGGAGGCCGCGGTCGCCGCGTTTCGGCGCGCGGGCATCGAGACGAACGGCGTCTCCTCGCATCGTCGACGAGATCTGGAAGAAGCTCGCGCTCAATGTCTGCACACTTGCCGACGGCCGCGCTGCTGCGTTTCCCCGCGCATGAACTGATCCAGCATCAGGAGATGTTGGATCTGATGCGCGGACTGCTGAGCGAGGTCGCCGCCGTCGCGCGACCGCAGGGCATCAACCTCGATGAGGCCGAGCGTTGGGCCGCGATCGTCGCGCTGCTCGAGAAGGCGGTCGGAGCGCGCGCGTCGATGCTGCAGGACGTGGAAGCGGGGCGGCGCACCGAGATCGACGTCATCAACGGCGCGATCGTCGAAGCCGGCCGCAAGCATTCCGTGCCCGACGCCGCTCAACGACGCGATGGTCTGGCTGATCAAGAGCTTGCAGAGCAAATATCTGGCGACGTAGTTATCGTACCACGCGCCCTCCCCGTCATTGCGAGCGAAGCGAAGCAACCCAGTGTGCCGTGCAGCCCGCGTTGGAACTTACCAACCGACGGGCGCACGACGCTGGCTTGCTTCGCTTGGCTCGCAATGACGGTTCGAGGCAATTTAGGGTTGCCTCAAGCCTTCTCTTGCCCCGCTTGCAACCACGACGGCGCCTGCGGCAGGCCCTGGACCGTCCAGCCGCCGTCGACCACGATCGTCTGCCCGGTCACATAGGAGGCCTCGTCGCCAGCAAGCCAGCGCACGGCGTTGGCGATCTCCTGGGGCGCCGCCAATCGCTTCATCGGCACGCGCGCGACCATCCAATCCTCTTGCAGCGAGCCGTCCGCCAGCCCCTGCTCGATCAGCTTGGTGCGCGTGAAGCCCGGAGCGACGGCGTTGACGCGAACGCCCGCCGTCGCGACCTCCAGCGACAGCGCGCGGGTGAGGCCGAGAATGCCCGCCTTCGCCGCGCAATAGGCCCCGCGCCCCGGCAACCCGACAAACGCCGCGGTCGAGGCGATGCTGACGATCGACCCGCTGCCCCGCGCGACCATGCGCGGCACGGCTTCCGAGGCGCATAGGAAGAAACCGTTGAGATGCGTCGCGATCACCGCCGACCAATCGGCGAACGAGATCTGGCCGACGAGGCCGACGCGCTGGATGCCGGCGTTGTTGACGAGAATGTCGAGACGTCCCGCATCCGCGTCGATCTGCTTGAAGGCGGCCGCGACGCTCGCGGGGTCGGTGATGTCGGCCTCAAGATAGACAACGCCGTCGCGCGGCTCCGTGGGCGCGAGCTTGTCGAGCGAGAAGACCCGCGCGCCATCGGCAAGCAGCCGCTCGGCGATCGCGTCGCCGATCCCGCGCGACGCGCCGGAGACAACCGCGACGCGGCCGTGAAGCGAATTCGACATGTTTTCAACCTTCGCCGTTCCAACCAGACACATTCTTTGTCATCGCCGCACGTCATGGCCGGGCTCGTCCCGGCCATCCACGCCGTGACATGGCTCGTCGGTTTCAGAATTCCAACCATCCCGTGTGCAGCAGTCTGTGCTATATACTTGAAACTGAGGTGCGCACCCCGGCGTGGATGGCCGGGACAAGCCCGGCCATGACGGAGGGGAGCGATTACATTGGCAACGGCCTCAATACATCAACCAGCCGCCGCTCACGTTGATCGTCGCGCCGGTGATATAGGCGGCGTGATCGGAAGCGAGGAACAGCACGGTTCCCGCCAGCTCCGAAGGCGCCGCCATGCGGCCGAGCGGGATCGCGGCGATACCGTCGCCGCCAGTTGCTCGTCCGTCATGCCGCTGCGCATCATCGCGGTGTCGGCGGCGCCCGGCGCGACCGCGTTGACCGTAACTCCATCCTTGGCGAGCGAACGCGCAAGGCCGCGGGTCATCGAGACGATGCCGCCTTTCGACGCCGCATAGGCGACGGAGCCGCCGAAGCCGCCGCTCCACCAGCCCTGCGAAGTGAAGTTGATGATGCGTCCGCCGCGCGCCCTGCGCTCGGAATATTCGCGCGACCGCCTGGTTGAGGAAGAACGTCGACTTGAGATTGACGTCGTGCTGCAGATCCCAATCGGCCTCGGTGACTTCGTCGACGCTGTGGCGGCGCACCAGCACGGCGGCGGCGCAGACGAGAACGTCGAGGCCGCCGAACGCGCCGACGATCGTCTCGAGCAGCTGCGCGTGGCCGGCGACCGGGCGAAGATCGGCGGCCAGCGGCAGATGCGGGCCGCCCTCCATTTCGCCGACGACCGACTTCGCCTTCTCAGGATCGAGATCGACGACCGCGACCCGCGCGCCCGCCGCGCCGAACGCCAAGCGCGACTTCGCGTCCGATGCCGCCGGCGGCGCCGGTCACCATGACGCGCTTTCCCTCGAGGCCCGAGGCGAGATTCCAGCTCATTTGCGCGTCCCGGCGGGCGGCGTGAATCCCTCCGGCTCCTCGACGATAGCAGGACTGCGAATCGCCGATGCATTTCTCGCGGTCCGCGAACAGCGCCGTGCGCAGCGGCTCGGTCGCGAAGGCGCGATCAAAGTCCGCGATGCTGTCGAACCAACTCTCGCCGAGCCCGTCCCAGCCGGCGCCTCCGGCGCGCAGCGATCGACGCGCGTGAAGCGCAAGCCGCGCAAGCCCGGCAGCTGGCGGACAAGCTCGGCGTGGCGCCCCATCCAGCGTGCGAGGAACTCGTCGGTCTGAGAGCCCGGCCTTGCGCTTGATGAAACTGACGCGGCGGATCATGCTCGGCCTCCCGCGGACGAGGCGCCCTGGTAGACTTCCAGCGTGACGCCGTCATGGATTCTGAAGATAGGCGACGCGCGCGCCCCTGGTTGGGGCCGTCGTCGACCTCGACCGGACCTTCGCGGCGCACCGGCGTCGCGCCGCATTCGACCGCGCGCCGCCAAGCCGCGTCCGCGTTCTCGACGCCGAGGCAGATATGGACATTGCCGGGATTGGCCGTCGCCGGCGGGTTCGGCGCGCCGTCGGCGTAACTGATATTCGAGCAGTTCGAGGATCGACGCCGCCGGGAAGATCGATGAACGCGCCATCGATCTTGACGCCGGGAATGCCGATGATCTCGGCGAGATAGGGACGGTTCAGGATCGTCCGCCAAGTCGCGGGGCGGCCGAGAAACGCCTCCCAGAAATCGAGCGCGTCGTCGAGATTGGCGACGCTCACGCCGATGTGATGAACTGCCGAAGCGTTCAACTCCGCCATCTTGTTTCCTCGCCGTCCTGTCGCTTCGAAGACTTCTGGTCTGGATCAAATGCGAAACAACTTTTCGGCGTTGCGCGAGAACATCTTTGTCTGTTCGTCCTTCGTGAAACCGGCGATGATCGCGGCATAGGCGTTGATCAGGTCGGGATAGGAGCTGAACATGCGGTCGACCGGCCAGTTGGTGCCGAACACGACGCGATCGACGCCGAACGCCTCGATGCTGCCGAGCACCCAGGGCCGGAGCGACTCGACGGTCCATAGCCGATCCATCATGCCGAGGCCGGAAATTTTCATCACGACGTTGTCGGCGCGCGCCAGCTCGCGCATCGCCGCGAGCCAGCGCTTGAAATAGGCGTCGTCGCGCGCCTCGGGGATCGCGCAATGATCGACGCAGATCATGATGTCGGGAAACGCGCCGGCGAGGTCGAGGAGATCGTCGAAGAACTGAATGCGCGTGTCGATGCACGAGACGAGGTTGTGGCGCTCGCATGAACGCGAAGCCTGCGCGCCATGCGGGATCGACGAGATAGCGGCCGTCGCCGAAATCGCGGATGCCGCGCACATTGGCGTATTGCATGTGCCGTTCGAGCACCGCCTCGGCGTCGGGTCGGGCCAGATGGCACTCGGCGACGATGCCTTGCGGGAAATCCGGTCTTGTCGGCGAAGGCCTGCAGCCATTTTGTTTCGTTCACCGGATCGAGCGTGCCGAGCGCGGCCTGAACGTGGATCGCCTTCATCACGTTGGCGAAGCGGATCTCGGCCAGATAGTCCTCGATCCAATAGTGTTGCGCCTTCAGCGCGTCGATGTTGCCGAGAAAGCCATGGATCGCGTCGCGCTCCAGCCAGGAATAGCGCAACTCCGGGCGCTTCATGTCGTGCAGATGGAAGTGGGTGTCGACGAAAGGAATTTTGGCCATCTCGGCGTTGTTTCGAGCAAGGGCGCATGACCGCAGCCGTTGTCGAAACCCTCCCTTTTTTCGCGCGCGCTGCGCCTGAAGCTGTTGCCGGAATGCGCGCTGCGCAATTCCTTTGTCCTCTGATTATCGGGCCCGACTGCGATCGCGCAAGCAGGGTCGGCGACAGGCCGGATCGATCGCCGCACAAAAGGCGCTTGCCTCTGAGGCTCGGATTCCCTATGCTTTTGTAGCCGCGGTCGTTGACCGCGTTCGGCGTGTGAGCGTCGATATCCGGCAACGAGTTCTACTACGGCTCCACCGCGGTCAGCGACCGCGGCTACAAGCGAGCGGCGACAAGCGCTCGCGCGAAGGGGGAAACAAGCTTCGGATGGTTGCGCCATCTCAACAACCGCGCGGCGTCGTGACCGGCGCGGGCGGCGGCATCGGCAAAGCCGTCGTGCGCCGGCTGTTGCGCGAGGGCGCGCGCGTCCTCGCCGTCGACGCCAAGTCCGACGGCCTCGCCGACATCGCGGGCCGAGACTGCGAGAGCGCTGGTCGGCGACGTCACCGATCCCGACGGTGCGCGCGCGAAATCGCCGATTGGGCGGACGGCGCCCGCTATCTCGTCAATTCCGCCGGGGTCATCGTCATCAAGCCGATCTTCGAACTGACGGTCGAGGACTGGCGACGCGCGCAGACCGTCAACGCCGAGGCGACGTTCTTCCTCTGCCAGAAAGTCGGCCCGCGGCTCGCGCCCGGCGGCGCGATCGTCAACCTGTCGTCGAGTTCGGCCAAGCTCGCGACCACGATCGAAGTCGCCGCCTATGCCGCCTCCAAGACGACGATCCTCTCGATCACCCGCTCGTTCGCTTACGCGCTCGCGCGCGCCGCGTGCGCGTCAACGCGGTGCTGCCGGGCATTGTCGAGACCTCGATGCAGGACGAGGTGATTGCTACGGTGGCGCCGATGCGCGGCCTCTCGGCAGAGACAATGGAGCGAGGCCCGCAATGCGGCCGCCATCCCGCTCGGGCGCGGATCGTCGGCCGAGGAATGCGCGGGGCTGATCGGGTTTCTTTTGTCCGAGGAAGCTGCTTACATGACCGGACAAGCGATAAATTTCACCGGCGGCCTCGTGAACTGGTGACGATGGCGGGAGGAGACGATTGAAGAAACCAATCAAGGTCTGCGTGACCGGCCTCGGCCATCCCGAAGGGCCCTTTCGAGCTCGACGACGGGCGCGTCATCTACGCGAACACTTATGCGAGCGAAATCGGCGTCTGGGACCCGAAGACCGGGAAGGCGGGCACGTTCGCCAAGGTCGGCGGCGGCCCGAACGCCTGCGTGCTCGGCAGCGACGGCTGCGTCTATTCGACGCAAACGCCCAACGTCGGCGCGTGGGTCGCGCCGATCCACCGTCCCCCTTCGATCCAGAAGACCAGCCCCTCCGGGACGGTCGTCGATCCTCGTCACCGAAGCGGACGGCGTGAAATTCGACGGGCCCAACGATCTGGCTTTCGGGCCGGACGGCCGGCTCTATTTCACCGATTCCGGCGATTGGGCGCCGGAGACGAAGCCGCATCCCGGCCGCATCATCGTCGTCGAGAAGAACGGCGAGGCGCACATCCTCGAGGAACTCGCGCACGTCTATCCCAACGGCATCGTCGCCGAGCCCGACGGCTCGATCGTCTGGGTCGAATCCTATACGTTGAAGGTCGTCCGGCGCACGCCCGATGGCCGCAAGCAGGTCATCCACGAGATGCCGAAGGGTCATATTCCCGACGGCCTGAAGATCGACGCCGAGGGCAATTTCTGGATCACGGCGGTCGCGGCCGGCGGCGTCGACATCATCGACAGGAATGGCAAGCCGCTCGATTTCCTTGAGACCGGCGGCACGATCCTCAATTGCGCGTTCGGCAAGCGGCGGCGCGCTCTATTGCTGCGACATGGGCCCATATCGACGTGACAGGCGCCGCGATGACCGGCCGGCTCATCAAGGTCGACGTCGGCGTCGAAGGCATGACGCCGTTCCGCGGCGCGATCGCAAAAGGACGGACAATCATGAAGATCGCCAAAGTCGAGGCCATCCCTGTCAGTTATCCCGAGCCGAACGATTTCAACGCGCTTCGCCATCTGTGCCTCGCCAAGATCACCGCGGACGACGGGCAGGTCGGCTGGGGCGAATCGATCACGCAGTTTCCCGAGGCCAATTTCGCCGCCAAGGCGATCATCGAGGGCATGGCGCCGAACCTGATCGGCAAGGACCCGGTTCAAACCGAAACGCTGTGGCGGCAGAACAAGCAGCAGGCGTGGTGGTACGGCTATCACGGCGGCATCGCCTCCTACGCCGTCGCCGCGATCGACATCGCGCTATGGGACCTGAAGGGCAAGGCGCTGGGCAAAAGCGTGCTCGACCTGCTCGGCGGTCCTGTTCACGAGCGGCTGCCCGCGATCGCCTCGTGTCACGCGCATTACGAATCGATTCCCGAAATGGCCGAGGAAACGGCGGAGTGGGTCTCGACCGGCCTGCAAGGGTTGAAGACCGGCTTCGGCAAGCGCGGCAACGCGCGGCTCGGCTACGACCACGACCGCGACGTCGCCTATGTGAAGGCGATGCGCGAAGTGCTCGGCGACAAGATGCTGATGATCGACAACGGCATCGCGATCAAATGGGACGTCACCGACGCCGTGCGCCGCGCCAAGGCGATGGAGGAATACAATCTCGCCTGGATCGAGGAGCCGCTCGGCGCATGGGATCCCGAAGGCTACGCCAATCTGCGCGCCAAGACGACGACGCGCATCGCCTATGGCGAGAGGGAATGGACGCTCGAGCAGTTCGAGCGCGTGCTGGCGACGGGAACCGTCGATGTGGTCGGCGTCGATCCCGGCCGCGCGGAGGGGATCACCGGCTTCAAGCAGATCGCGCAGCGCTGCGAATTCTATCGCCGTCAGGCCAACGCGCATGCCTGGTCGTCGGCGATCGTTTCGGCCGCGAGCCTGGCGATTTCGTTCAACTCGCCGGCCTGCAAGCTGTTCGAGCTGAAGCCGCTGCGCAATCCGATGCAGCACGATCTGGTGACCAAGCCGTTCGAACATGAAGACGGTTGGGTCTATCCGCCGACCGGGCCGGGGCTCGGGATCGAGGTGATCGAATCCGTCGTCGACGGATTTCGCAGCGAGAAGGTCCTGAATCGATGAGGGCGCGCGCGGCTGGGTCAACGCGCTGCCAGGCCGAGTGTGACGTGTCATGAAACGTTCCGTCATTGCGAGCGAAGCGAAGCAATCCAGCCCTCGTGCGCACGCAGGGTTCCCGTTCTGCAACCACGAATCACGGCGCGCTGGATTGCTTCGCTTCGCTCGCAATGACGTCGAGAGCGATTGGGTAGTTGCAAAACGTCAAAGAAGTTAAACTTGGGAGGAAGAAACAATGAAAGCTTATTTGAATACCGGCGCAGCGTCGTTGGCGATAGCGCTCGCGATGGCGGGAGCCACTGCGCTGGCCGAAGACAGCCAATCGCAAATTCCGACTTCAGGCGAGAAGGTCGCCGGCGCGCCCTTCGAGGTTAAGCGCGATTGGGGAACTTTCAAGCTCGCGGACCGCATCGCGGCCAAGGTGAAAGCGGGCGAGAAGATCAACTACGTCTTCTCCTACCAGGCCTCGGGCATCCCGCTGTTCTCACCGCAATACGCCGCCGGTTTCGCCACGGGCTGCAAGGCCGGCGCCGCCATCTATCCCATGGATTGCGCCTCGATCGCGCCAGTGCAGAACGATCCCAATCAACAAGTCTCGCAGATCGAGGCGAAACTCGCCGCCGGCGAGATCGACTGCATCTCCATCGAGCCGACGACGTCCGACTCGACCACGGCGATCGTCAACAAGTTGATGGATCAGGGCATCCCGGTCTTTACCGCCGGCGTAACCTCGCGTGGGCACGAGTTCACCAATTTCACCCAGTTGCCTCAGCTCGAAGGCGAAACGGCGGGCAAGATCGTGCTCGATTGGATGAAGGCCAACAACAAGGACCTGAAAGTGTTCGCGGTCTCCGGCGGCGATCCCGACCCAATTCTGGGCGCAGGGTCGCATGAAGGGCTTTCACGAGGCGATCGCCAAGGCGATCCCAGACGCGAAATTCGTGACGACCGAGACCAACGGGCTGAATGTCAGCTATGATCCAGGCCAGACTTACGACACCTATCGCACGTTCCTCTCGGCTAATCCCGACGTGCAGTTCATCCAGAACGTCGACATCGGCGCCGAGCACGCCGACCGCGCGATCAGCAGCTTGAACAAGGTTGGTCAGGTCTACACGATCGGCTGGAACGTCTCGAAGGGCCAACTCGACGGCATCGAAAAGGGCATCCAGGTGGCTTCGCTCGATCAACGCTGGTCGGATCAGGCGGCGTTCGGCGGCCCCGCCTGCGCGCAATTCCTGAAGAACGGCGAGGTGCTGCCGAATACGCAGACCCTGCTGCCGGTGATGAAAGATCAAGTCACGTCGGCCCGCGCAGAGCTCAACCGGATCATGAGCCAGAAGTGATCTAGGCGCTTCGGAGCGGCGGCGTCCACGCCGCCGTTAAACTTCGGCTAGCTGTCGTGAAAAACACGGCGGCCTGGAGGCCGCCGTTCCGGCGGCGTTCACCTGTTGAACCTAGAGGATGCATGACCAGCGCCGATTCCCGCGAAGCCGCCGCGAGCCCAAGCGTCTCGAACGCCGGTCAGGCGACGTTCGACCTCGGGCTGCGGATGGGTGGTCTGGTCCTCGCCATCCTGCTCGTCGCGCTGTTCATGTTCATCGTGAAGCCGAAGTCGTTCAACCTCGATGTCGGCGTCTCGGTGTTGCGCGCGATGAGTTCGGTAGCGATCATGTCGCTCGGACTGACGCTGGTCATCGTGGTCGGCGAGATCGATCTCTCTTTTGGCGCGATGTACGGCCTGGGCGCCAATTCGCTGGCCGTGATGTGGATCGTATACGGCATACCGATTTATGCCGCGTTGCCGCTGGCGATCGCGGTCGGCGCGCTTGGTTGGATTGTTCAACGGCGTCCTCGTTACCGGGTTGCGGATACCGTCGTTCATCGTCACGCTCGGCAGCTACAATCTGATCTATGGCGTTTCGCTCTGGATCACCAAAACCTCGACCTTCAATCCGGTCTATCCGCCGCCGGGATTGGAGATCCCGGACGCAACAACTGGATTTCTTCACCAACCTGACGGCGAGCTTTGGAACCCATCCGATCTCGCTGGAAGTCGTTTGGATGTTTGGGCTCGCGCTATCGTGGTCGGCTATCCTGCTGCATCGCACGTTGTTCGGCTTCCGGCTGATGGCGATCGGCGGCAACCCGGTTGCCGCGCAGCTCGCCCGGCTTCCGGTGACGCGCTACAAGATCCTCGCCTTCGTGATATCGCGGCGTGCTCGCCGCGATCGCCGGCATTCTCGACTTTTCGTTCATCCAGACAGCGCAACCCAACATCGGTCTCTCCTTCACCTTCCCGGTGTTCGCGGCGGTGATCATCGGCGGCGCCAGCCTCTCGGGCGGCAAGGGCACGGTCATCGGCGCGATGAGCGGGGCTTTGCTGCTGGCGGAATTGCAGCAAGGCCTTGCGCTGCTGACGCCCGGACCGCACGTCCAGCAGCTGTTCCTCGGCTTCGTCACCATCGGCGCCGTTGCGCTCGATCTGGCTCTGACCAACATCCGCAAGCGCAGGGCGGCATGAACAGCGCCGGCATCAGCCTGCGGGGCCTCACCAAGCGATACGGCGCGACGATCGCGCTGGCCGGCCTCGATCTCGACCTGCGGCCAGGCGAAGTGCTGGGAATCGCCGGCCCCAACGGAGCGGGCAAAAGCACCCTGGTGCGCATCCTCGCCGGCGAAGAGCGCGCCGACGGCGGCGAACTGACTTTCGAAGACCGGCCCTGGTCGCCGACCGTCGACTGGCGCGCGGTCGCGGTCGTGCATCAGGAGCCGCAGCTCTTCCCCAATCTGACCGTCGCCGAAAATGTGCTGGTTGGTCGCGAGGGGGTTCGCGCGGCGCGGCCGCGTCTCGGCGAGGCCGACGCCAAAGTGATGCATGCCTTCGGCATCGACAAATTCGCCGACCGCCTGCTCGAGGATTGCACGCTCGCGACACAACAACGCACCGAGATCGCGCGCGCGGTGGCGCGCGACGCGCAAGTGTTTCTGTTCGACGAACCCAACTCGGCGCTGACCGACGAGGAGTCCGACGAACTGTTTCGTGAGATGCACAAGCTCGCCGCCGACGGCCGCATCGTAGTGCTCGTGACCCATCGCCTTGGCGATCTGTGCGAGCACGCCGCCCGCGTCGCAGTGGTCCGCGATGGACGGGTTCGCTCGATCCTGGAAGGCGATGCCCTGAGCGAGGACGGCCTCGCCCGACAACTCGTCGTCGACAGCAGCGCCCACTCCCTAGGCAAACGTGAAACGACGCGGCCAACCACGGAAGGCGCCCTCCTGACCCTCGAAGGTTGGTCGCACGGCGAGGCTTTCCAGGGCATCGACCTCAGCGTCGCGCGGGGCCAGATCGTGGCGTTGGTTGGTGTCGAGGGCTCGGGAGCGCGCGAACTTTTGCGATCTCTCGCCGGGTTGGAGACCTGTTCCGGCCGTCTCGATATCGCCGGCCAGAGCGGTGCATCGGCGCGGCGATTGAGCGCCTATGTCCCGGCCACGCGCCAGTTCAGTCTCTATAGCAACTTTTCGGTTGGCGAGAATATCCTGGTGCGACTTGGCAAGCCTGAGATCGCCGGTTTCGGGATGGCGCTGAAGAAAGGACGCATGCAGCGGCTCGCAGCGGAGGCCGTTCAGCGTTTCTTCATCAAAACAGGGACGACCACACAACCTATCCGTTCGCTCTCCGGCGGCAACCAGCAGAAGGTCGCGATCGCTCAGGCGCTCTCCTGCAAACCCCGTCTGCTGTTGTTGGAGGAGCCGACGCGCGGAGTGGACATTCAGAGCAAGCAGGAAATCTATCGGTTGCTGCGCGATTTCGCTGCCGCCGGCAACGTGGTGATCATGTTCGCTACGGAGGCGCTGGAAGTCTACGAAGCGGCGGACCGCGCTCACGTCGTTGCGGAGGGTCGGTTGTCTGCGCCTATTATGGTGCACGAATATTCGCAGATCGAAGCGCTTGCGACCGATATCGCCGGCTTGGAGCGGCATTCGCGTGAGAGTGTGGTGGGACGTGAGCATTAGCCGCGGCGGTTAGAGTAGCCGGCGGCGATCTCCAGATCTGGGACGCACACAGCACAACGGCTGGGGACCCCTCTCCCCGCGTGTCGCGCGACGTAGCGCGCCGCATCAGTCCGGCAGCGGGGAGAGGTTTGGGTGAGGGGCGCGCCACTTGGACTTGCGCTTCCGCACGGTGTACAGGCTCAGCTACAGTTTAATTGCACGAAATACTCGACCGTTTGCCTTAAGTCGTCAGCTTGACGCGGTGCGCTATGGTTGGGAACGCGCGTCCAAGCGGCTCGCCCCTCACCCCAGCCCTCTCCCCGCTGTTGCGTGGATGGGGAACGCTACGTCGTGCGACGCGCGGGGAGAGGGGGTCCACGGCCGTCGTGTTTCACCCGCGGCAGCGAGATGTGTGCATGCTTTAGACCTCCAGGTCGCGTTGGTTGTGAGGTCGCGCCTTGCCGGGGAAACGCCGATCACTTGGAAACCGCGATCTGGAGATCGCGGCTACAGGCCGCTTCGATCTGATTGCCAAGGGCTCTAGCGTTCAACCTCAAGCTCCTCGCGCAGCATCTCCAATCGCAGCCATTCCTCCTCGGCGGCATCGAGTTTTGCCTTGGCCTCCGCATATTGTTGACTTAGCGACTGGATTGATAAGAGCTTGGGCCCGCCGGTGGTTGCGTCCGCCATTACAGCTTCGAGTTCGCGAAGCTTTGCGCGAAAACCTTCGATGGCGCCAGGCAGGCCGTCGAGGGCGCGTTGATCTTTGAATGACAGCTTCCGCCTCGGTGTCGCAACTCTCTCTGACTTTGTCTCCGCTTGGCTTGGTTTCGGCGCCGCGGACCCCGCCACAATGCCGGCCCCGCGCTGACGCACCATGTCCGAATAACCGCCAGCGTATTCCGTCCACGTCCCATCGCCCTCCGCAAACAGCGTCGAAGTCGCGATGCGGTCGAGGAAGTCGCGATCGTGGCTGACGATCAGGATGGCGCCGGGATAGGTCGCCAGCATCTCCTGCAGCACCTCGAGCGTCTCGATGTCGAGATCGTTGGTTGGCTCATCCAGCGCCAGCACGTTCGAGGGCGCAGCGAAGGCGCGGGCGAGCATCAACCGGCCGCGCTCGCCGCCCGAGAGCTTGCCGATCGGCGTGCGCGCCTGCTCCGGTGGAAACAGGAAATCGCGCATGTAGCCGATGACGTGTTTGCGCTCGCCGCCGACGTCGAGATAGTCGCTGCCGCCGCCGGTCAGCGCGTCGACGACCGTCGTCGTTGGCGGCAGTTCGGCGCGGAACTGGTCGAGCGTCACCGTGGCTAGTCGCGATCCGAAGGCGATTTCGCCCTCGTCGGGCGCAAGCTTGCCGGTGAGCAACTTCAGCAGCGTCGTCTTGCCGATTCCGTTGGCGCCGACAATGCCGAGCCGGTCGCCGCGCAACAGGCGGAATGACAAGTTTTTCACCAGCAGGCGATCACCGAGCGATTTGCTGACTTTCGTCAGTTCGACCACCATGGCGCCGGAGGGTTGCAGATTCTGCGCGCTCATCACGACGTCGGTCGGCGTTTTGCGCGCGGTCTTCAACTCGTCTCGAAGTCCGGCCAACTCGCCGACCCTGCGCATGTTGCGCTTGCGCCGCGCAGTGACGCCGTAGCGCATCCAGTGCTCTTCCGCGGCGATCTTTCGCCCGAGCTTGTGACGCTCGATCTCCTCGGCCTCCAACGTCTCGTCGCGCCAGGCTTCAAAGGCGGAAAAGCCGCGATCGAGCCGCCGCGTTACGCCGCGGTCGAGCCAGACGACGGAGGTGGTGAGGTTGGTCAACAGCCGCCGGTCGTGGCTGATCAGCACGAAAGCAGCGCGGGAGTCCCCGAGCCGCCGCTCCAACCATTCGATGGCGACGATATCGAGATGATTGGTCGGCTCGTCGAGCAACAAAACTTCCGGGTCCGGCGCCAGGGCGCGGGCGATCGCGGCGCGGCGCGCCTCGCCGCCCGAAAAGTTTCTGGGATCAGCGTCCGCGTCGAGTTGCGCCTCTTCCAGCAGAGCGCGGGCGCGATAAATCTCGTTCTCGTCGAGCCCGGCGGCGACATAGTCGAGCGCGGTCGCAAATCCCTCGAAGGCGGGCGCCTGTTCGAGATAGGCCATCGCCAGCCCAGGCTGGACGAAGCGCTCGCCCGAATCGGGCGCGATCTCGCCCGCCGCTATCCGCAACAGCGTCGACTTGCCCGAGCCGTTGCGCCCGACCAGCGCCACGCGCTCGCCGGGCGAAATCGACAACTCCGCGCCGGTCAGCAGCGGCGTGACGCCGAGGCTCAGGTTGATGTCGCGTAACTGCAGTCGAGGCGCCATGTCGTCGAACTCGTTTCCATCTGTTCGGCGGGCTGCATAGAGGCGAACGACCCGGCGAGAAAGCGCCGAGCGCGGCGTTTCAAAAACCTGGCAGTCTCAGCGTCGCGCGTAGGCCGCCTAGCGGGCTTTCGCCGAGCTCCAGCGCGCCGCCGTAGTTGGCGGCGAGATCGACCACGATCGACAGGCCGAGCCCCGACCCCGGCCGCGATTCGTCGAGCCGCCGCCCCCGTTCGAGCGCTGTCGCGCGCGCTTGCACGTCGAGCCCCGGTCCATCGTCGTCGATATGCACGTGAAAATAGCTGCGCCCGGTCGGGTCGAGCTGCGGATCGCGGTCGGCGGCGATCTCGACCCGCGAATGCGCCCACTTGCCCGCGTTGTCGAGCAGGTTTCCGACGAGGTCGGCGAGATCCTGCGATTCGCCGCGAAACTTCAGGCCCGGCGGCCCGGCCCCCTCGAACGCAACGCCCCGCTCGCGATAGACCTTCTGGAAGGTGCGGACGAGGCCCTCCAGCACCGGCGAAAACTCCGTCGCCGTGCCGATCGACGTCGCCCGCGCCGCCGCCTGCGCGCGGTCGAGGTAGAACGTCACCTGCCGGCTCATCACTTCCGCCTGCTCGCGCACCTTCTCGGCGAGGGTCGGGCTGCCGGCCTCCGCTTCATTGACGATCACGCTGAGCGGCGTCTTCAATGCGTGCGCGAGATTGCCGACCTGCGTGCGGGCGCGCCGGACCACTTCGCGATTGGCGTCGAGCAGCAGGTTGAGATCGGAGGCGAGCGGCGCGAGATCGTCGGGGAAATCGCCGACGATGCGCACCGCCTCGCCGCGCCGGATCGCAATGAGGCCTGCGCGAAGCCGCCGAAGCGGGCGAAGCCCGAAACGTACGGCCAAGCGCCGTCGAGCCGATCAGCGCCACCGCGAGGGCCAGAAAGGTCGCGCCCAGCGCATATTCGAAGTGAAGCAGCTCGTTCTGGATCACGTCGGCGTTGGCGGCGACCTGCAGCAGGTAGTGGCCCTCGTCGCCTGCGTCGATGTCGCGCTCGATGACGCGCAGCGGCTTGTCGCCTGGGCCCGTCACATAGCCGCGCGCTACGTTGTCAATACGGACCGCGGATGCGGGCAGCGGCGGCAGCTGCGAGCCGAACAGCGACTTCGAGGTGCGGATGTCGGGCTTCGCCGAATCGAGCCGAGTGATCTGCCAATACCAGCCGGAGAAGGCGAGCTCGAACTGCGGCGCCACCACGGGCGGTCGACGCGGCGCGGCCCTCCTCGCCGGTCACCGCGACGTTGGTCACCAACGCTTTCAGGTAGAGTTCGAGCGTGTCGTCGAAACCGGCTTCCGTCGAGCCGGCGTTGAGCGCGGCGAGGCCGACGCCGGCGATGATGAGGATCGAGGCGCTCCAGAACGCGGCGGCGAGAAACAGCCGCGAAGCGATCGAGCGGGCCTTGAAGGCTAGGCGCATGCCATCCTGAAGCCTACTATATTTGGCGGGCCCGTCATTGCTGCGAGCGAAGCGAAGCCATCCAGCATGGTGAGATCAGTCGGCCAACCGGAAAGGGCGCCGGCGACCGCATGGATGGCTTCGCTGCGCTCGCAATGACGATAAGTCACAGCATGCACTACCGATCAACCTTCACCGGCGCCGGCTCTCCCTCGACGATGTAGCCGAGCCCGCGCGCGGTCTGGATGATATCGACGCCGAGCTTTTTGCGAAGCCGTCCGACAAACACCTCGATCGTATTGGAGTCCCGGTCGAAATCCTGGTCGTAGAGGTGCTCGACAAGCTCGGTGCGCGAGACGATGCGCCCGACGTGATGCATCAGATAGCTCAGCAGCCGGTACTCGTGGCTCGTCAGCTTCACCGCCGCGCCGTTGACCGTGACGCGGCCGGCGCGCGCGTCGAGCCGCACCGGGCCGACCGAGATCTCGCTGGTGGCGTGGCCCGAGGCGCGGCGCAGCAGCGCGCGAAGCCGGGCGAGCAGTTCCTCCATGTGGAACGGCTTGGAAACGTAATCGTCGGCGCCGGCGTCAAAGCCCTCGACCTTGTCGCTCCAGCGGTCGCGTGCGGTCAGGATCAGCACGGGCATGACCCGTCCCGACTTGCGCCAGGCCTCCAGCACGGCGACGCCGTCGCGCTTGGGCAGCCCGATGTCGAGCACGATGGCGTCATAGGGTTCGGTGTCGCCGAGGAACCAACCCTCCTCGCCGTCGAAGGCGCGGTCGACGGCGTAGCCCGCCGTCTCCAGCGCGGAGGCGACCTGGCGGTTGAGGTCGCGATCGTCTTCGACAACGAGGAGGCGCATGAGGATCTCTTGAGGGCGGCCGGCGTCAGTTCTTCGGCGGCGCTGGGCGCTTGAGTTCGACCAGCTTGCCGGTCTGCGCGCTCACGTGCGCGCGGAAGAATTTCCCGTCCCGATGCAGGAGTGCGATCTCGTAGACGTAGTCGTCATCATTGCGGCAAAGTTTGGCCGAAAGCGCCTCGGACTTGAAGTGCTGCGCTGCAAATTTCAGCGCGGCGAACGGCTCGATGAGATGCGAAGCCTTGATCTGCTCACGCGTCTCGGCGGCGGAGAGGCAGATTTTCTTGGCGGCGGCGTGCGACTCCGGCTCGACAGCCTTCGCCACCACGTGCGTATCCTGCTCCGCGGCGAGGCCAAGCGAAGGCGCTGACAACGCCGCCAAGACCACGACCGCGGCGGGAGACAGGATTGAGAATCGCCGCATCTCTCGATCCTTTGCCCCCGTAGCTGAATGGGCAATGAATGGGCTTGCGTGGGGTTCGGCGGACGGGTTAGCGCGAGCCATGCCCTTGGCCAGACCCCTTGTCGTCGCCGCCGTCATCGCCGCTCTCTCGGGGCCGGCGGCTGCGATCGTCGGCGCGTCACGCGACGGCGATGCGTTCGTCGACCGAATCGTCATGGTGCTGTCCCGCAATGGCGGCCGCGAGGGCGTTTGCTCTGGCGTCGCGATTGCACCCCGCGTTGTGCTGACGGCCGCGCATTGCCTTGCGGGCGCCTCGGACACGATCGTCGCCGTCCGCATCCACGGCAAGACCGAGCCAGTTCGGATCGCGGCGGTCGCGCGGCATCCCGGCTATGACCCGCAGGCGCCGAGGGATCGGAAAATTTCCATCGACGTCGGTCTCGTGGAGACGGTCGAGCCGCTGCCGGAGGGTTTTCGGGTTTCCGGGCTCTCCGACGACCCGCCGGCTCTAGGCAAGCCTGTGACAGTGGTCGGGTTCGGCCTCCGCAGCGAGAACGGGCCGCCGAGCGATGGGCATGCCCGCGCGGCCGATCTCGTCGTCGGCGAGCCGCTATCGAAGGTTACCCTGTGGGCGCGAGATCCTGCTCACAGCGGGCTTGGGGGTTGCCATGGCGATTCCGGAGGACCGATGTTTGCAGAGGACGATCGCGTCGTGGCGGTGGTCGCCTGGACGAACGGCGAAAACGGCCACGGTTGTGGCGCGGTGACCCAGGGAGCGCGCGTCGGGCCGGTTAGGGATTGGATTGCGTCGGTGCGTGAACGATGGGGGCAATGAGGACCCTGGCCGCTAGGGCGTAGCCTCGCATTTGGCAAATAACTCCAGTGCACGCAGTAAATCGCGGCTATGTTACCAAGAAAGCGGGCAGAGCCATAGCATCAGCCGCTATGTTGGCGCCTTCATAGTTGCCGCCTTCGGGGAAAGACCGTAACAGCTCCACACGGCCCCCACGCTTTTAATTGGCGCCTAATTTCGGTTTTATCCGACCCATTTTGCACGGCGTCAGCTATATTACCGACGCGCAAACTTTGATAAACATCAGAATCCTTGAGGCGTTTTGGTTTTTTGCGACGTTATCCACGGGCGCACGGGCGCGCCACAGGGCGAGCAGCTGCATTGCGGCGATGGATTGGCATTCGCTACGTAATTCCGATAACGTTGCAGTGAGTTATCGTTGTGGATTGCGATTTTGACGGCGAGTTTCGTAGAGCGCGTGAAAGCGCCGGCCTTGCTGGATCGAGCGCCGGAGGGCGCGTCTGTCTTTACTCAAATCTTCGACAACCTCTTCGGATCCTTTCGCGCAAGCGACGGCTCGCTGGTCACATGGCGTCGCGATGAAGGCCTACCGGCCTGTGTTCGGATCGCGGTGGCGCCGGTGCGGCCGGGGCATAGCGTCACCGTCGAATTCTGTAGTCGATGGAGGACCGATCACCGAGCTGGTGGCAACGCCCGAATGGCGCGCCCCCGCGTCCGCTGAGCGCGTCTACAAGGCGCATCTGCCGCAAGCCCTGATCGGCGCTCTGGAAGTGCTGCCGGTCCTGCGCTTTGCAGGTCAACCGATCTCGCCGCGATTGTCTGACAAACAGGACGTTCCCACGCCGCGACCTGCCGTGGCGCTCCCCTCCCCTAGTTGGAACTGGTCAACCAAATTCGTCGCCAGCATGACAGCGATGGTCGCGATGCAGACTGTCGGCGAGGGGCCGGAGGGCTTGCGAATTGATTGGCTGATCGAGGACGGGCGTTTTGCTGGCCCGGATATCGAAGCTGTGGTCCTGCCCGGCGCCGTCGACTTCATGCGGATCCGTCGTGACGGTTTGGCGATTGTCGACGTGCGCGCATGCCTGGAGACTGCCGACGGCGCCCGCGTCTACGTGGCCTACGGCGGCGCGATCGATCTCGGACCCGACGGTTATTCGCATGCGCTACGCGGGCAGTTCGCGAGCCTGCCGCCGCTGGTTGTCACGCCAACCTTTGAAACAGGCGCTGCGCGCCTGCAATGGCTCAATCGCGCGCGCTGTGTTGGCGTTGGCCGGGTCGATACACGCGCGCTGACTTATGCTTTTGACGTCTACGCTGTTGAAGTCGGCGGTCGCGCCGCGGGTTCTCAGCCATTTTCACCGCAGAACAAATAGGGGAGCGTCATGGCGAGTACGGATCCGCAGGTGCCTTGGACTGACGAGCAATGGGCCCGCATCACGCAGGCCGTGCAGAAAGAGGCGGCGCGGTCGCGCGTGGCGGCGTCGTTTCTGCCGTTGGTTGGGCCATTGCCTCCAGACACGGATTTCATCAAGGGCGGCGAGTTGAAATACAGAGCCGTCGAACACTGAGGAAAGCCTGCCAACGCGCCGAAGGATTGGCAGACAATGGAGGTGGACGACAAGAAAACGTCTTGCTGGCAACTTTGCAGGTTCGAGTGCAGATTCGCGGCGCGCAGGTCGCCGATCCCCAGCATCGACGAGCGCGCTCGAAATGTTTCGCCGCGCCGCCAATGTGCTCGCGCGGCTGGAAGATGCCATCATTTTTCGTGGCCAGCCGCAGTGTCGATGAAGGACCGCCGGCGCTCGAAATCCAAAAGCTTCCCGGCGATCTGGAAGGTGACGGGTGGACGCCGTAATAATGGGCTGCTGGGACGGGCGCGCGCAGCCGCCGAGCACCTCGCGGGGGGCTGAACAAGCGGACGCCGTTGGGTTCGGCAGGTCTTCAAATCGTTCAGAATGTGACCACGCGAAATCGGCGAACTCGAAGGCCTCGGTCACTATGGGCCGTTCGCGGTCGTGCTCGGGAAGCGACTGTTCGGCGAGGCCCAGGATCCGAGCCCGAATTAGGTGTTGCCGTCCGACCGCATTATGCCATTTTTGGGCGGCGGCCCGCTTTTGCGCTCGTCGACTCTCCCTGACGAAGAGGGCTTTATCGTTGCGCTCGGCGCGGCGCCCTTCGAGTTGGTGATAGCAACCGACGTATCGGTGGGTTTCCTGCAAGTGACCACCGAGCCCGCTTACATCTTCCGCGTGTACGAGAAAATCGCTCTGCGCGTCAAAGAGCCCGACGCGATTAGGCTAAAGGCTCGCGTCGGCCCTCCGCCGCCTCCGCCCCCTACCCCTAATCCCCTCCAACTCAGACTTTGACCCACTAATATTTGATCCTGCGCCTACCGCAAATAATAAATCGGACCAAATGACAACCAATAAAATCGATAAATAATGCCCTCCCGGGTCATCGTTCTCGGCGGCGGCGTCGCCGGCATGAGTGCTGCACACGAGCTGATCGAGCGCGGCTTCGAGGTCGTCATCCTCGAACGGCGCGACATTGCCGGCGGCAAGGCGCGCAGCATGCCGGTGGAGGACGATGGGCCGGGCAGCGAGGGCCGCCAGCTCGTTGATTCAGGCGTTGCGTCAATCACAGACAAGATCCCCGGCGAGCACGGCTTCCGCTTCTTCCCCGGCTTCTACAAACACGTCATCGACACCATGCGCCGCACGCCTTCGTTCGATGGGCGCACCGTGGCCGACCATCTGGTTCCAACCACCCGCATCGGCATCACCCAATATGGGCGGCCGATGTTTGAAGTGCCGGCGATGTTTCCCCGCACCACGCGCGACGCCGGCGCGCTGCTGCGCGATGTCCTGCTGTTGTATGGTCCGACGCTCGACATTTCCCCGGAGGAATTCGCATTCTTCGGCGCAAGGTTTTGGCAGTTGCTGACCAGCTGCGCCGAGCGGCGCCTGGGCGAATACGAGCTGATAAGCTGGTGGGACTACATCGGCGCCGAAGAGCGCTCCCCGGCCTACCAGAAATTCCTCGCCGTCGGCTTCACTCGCTCGCTGGTCGCCGCGAAAGCCAACAAGGCAAGTGCGCGCACCGTCGGCGATATGTTCGTGCAGATGATGATGACGATCCTCAACCCGATCGCGGGGACGACGGATCGCGTGCTCGACGAACCGACCAACCTCGCGTGGATCGATCCTTGGCGCTCTTATCTGGAAATGCGCGGCGTCGAATTCGTGATGGAAACCGAGGTCGAGCAAATTCTCTCGGAGCGCGGCCAGATTTCGGGCATCGTCGCGCGACAGAACGGCGCGCGCAAGACTTGGCGCGGCGACTATTATGTTTCAGCGTTGCCGATTGAGCGCATCGCGCCGCTGATTGATGCGAAGCTGCTCGCCGCCGATCCTGCGCTTGGAACGCTCAGAACCCTTGCGCAGAATGTCGAATGGATGAACGGCATCCAGTTCTATCTGACGCGGGACCTGCCGATTTGCCACGGTCACGCCATCCATATCGACACGGAATGGGCGCTGACCAGCATCAGCCAAATTCAGTTCTGGCGCGCGCTTTCGCCCGAGCGATTTGGCGACCGCGAGGTCAAAGGCGTCCTGTCGGTTGACGTCTCGGATTGGACGGCGCCCGGATTGAACGGCCGGACGGCGATGGAATGCTCGCGCGAAGAGGTCGCCCGCGAGACCTGGGCGCAGCTCAAGCGATCGCTCAACGGCGAGAAAGAGATCCTGCGCGACGAGGATCTGCATTCCTGGTTTCTCGATCCTGACATCGTCAAAGACGCAAACCGTCACGGCTTCCTGAGCAACCAGGAACCGTTGCTGGTCAATCTCGAAGACACTTGGGTCTTGCGTCCCGAGGCGTCGACCGGTGCGCCCAATCTGTTCCTCGCCTCCGACTATGTGCGCACTTACACCGATCTCGCCACGATGGAGGGGGCCAACGAAGCCGCGCGGCGCGCCGTCAACGCTCTGCTGGACCAGGCCGGCTTCAAAGGCGCGCGTTGCGAGCTCTGGCCGCTGCACGAGCCGGAGGTCCTCGCGCCCTGGCGGCTCTACGACGCCGAGCGCTACAAGGCCGGCTTGCCGTGGGACGCGACGCTCGTCGAAGTGGCCGGCCGCGCCCTTGGCGGATCGGGCGCACTTGGCCATCTCAAACCTCTGATCGAGGCGGCGAGGCCTTTCCTGGCGCCGGTCGCCGCGGCGCTCGATCCGTCGCCGGACACCATCGCCGCCGTCGAGCAATCAAGTCCAGCGGAGGCGCCGCTCGAGCATTTGCTGGTCGCCGTTCCCGCCCTCGAAGACCAGATCGCCGGTCTCTACGGCGTGGCGCCCGGACATGAAGAGGCGCTCGGTCCCGGCGGTTTCGTCGACCGGATCATCTGGTATCGCGAGATGATCGCGGACTCGCTGACACAGGCCGTGCCCAAATGGGAGCCGCAGCGCCATCTCTACGCGCTGGTTGATGATTTTCTCGGGCGATCCGGCAAGGGCCTGCGCCCAGCGCTGTGCATTGCGACCGCGCGCGCCCTCGGCGGACGCGGCGAAAACGCCGTGCCCGCGGCGGCGGGCCTGGAAATGCTGCACAACGGCTTTCTCGTGCACGACGATATCGAGGACGAAAGCGAAACGCGCCGCGGCTATCCAACCATGCACCGGCGCGCCGGCGTACCGATTGCGGTCAATACCGGCGATGCGATGAATGCTCTGAGCATGCGGTTGTTCCGGCAGGCCGGCGATCGGTTGGGGCCGATTGGCGCGCTGCGCATCCTCGACGAAGTCGACCATCTCATCGTCGAGACCCTCGAGGGTCAGGCGATGGAGCTGGGTTGGATGCGCGACAACGACCTCACCGTCGGGCCGCAAGACTACATGCGGCTGGTTCTGAAGAAGACGGCTTGGTACAGCTTCATACATCCGATGCGGATCGGCGCGCTCGTCGCCAACCCGGAGGATCGCAATCTGGTCCGCTTCGACGCCTTCGGTTTCCTGATTGGTTTGGCGTTTCAGATCACCGACGATGTGCTCAACCTGAACGGCAGTCTTGCGCGCTACGGCAAAGAGATCGACGGCGATCTCTGGGAGGGTAAGCGTACGCTGTTGCTGAGCCACGCGCTCGCGCATGCGTCAGCCGGCGAGCGGAATTGGATCGCAGGGTTTCTCGAACGGCCGCGCGAGCGCCGGCTGCCGAGCGAGGTGTTTCGCTTGCACAAAATCATCGAAGACGCGGGCAGTCTGGCTTGGGCGCAGACCTCGGCGAGGATCTTCGCCGAAGCGGCCGCGCGGCAGTTCGATGAGGTCGCGTTTGCAGGCGTCAAGCCGAGTGCGGACCTGGATTGGTTGCGCGGCTGCGTCGACTTTGTAGTGGGGCGGGAAGCGTGAGTCAGCGGAGCAGGCGCCGCTCACATCTGGCGGCGGCATTGCCTAGCACAACGGCCGGGGACCCCCTCTCCCCGCGCGTCCCACGACGTAGCCCACCGCACCCGGACGGCAGCGGGGAGAGGGTTGGGGTGAGGGGCGAGCCGCTGGGACGTCAGCTTCCCATGTACAGCTCGAAGTGTTCTAGCCCTTCGAGATACGCGATGGTTGGAAATCGTGCGGCGAAGCGGCTAGCCCCTCACCCCAACCCTCTCCCCGCTGTTGCGTGGATGCGGCGCGCTACGTCGTGGGACGCTCGGAGAGAGGGGGTCCGCGGCCGTCGTGATTCAGCAAGATCCAATGGCGCGATTTTGCTTCAGAGCTGTGCGGGAGAAAGCAGCGCCCCATGACCGACCCTCTGCAATATCTTCGTGACTTGCAAGTCCCTTCAGCGCCCCGCGTCTCGCCCCCTCGCGGGATGCCGGCATTGCTTCAACCAAACCCTCGCGGGTCTGGCTACCTCGATCCGCACCAATTGCCCGCGCTCGCCTTGTCCATTCTGGCGGAGGGAAGAGCGTCAAATCCGGACACGCCCTCCGATCGCCTGAACTTGCAACGATGCCCGGTTCCCGGCGGTCCACACTGCAGTCTGCCGATCCGCTATTTCGACGCACGCTGCCTGATCGCGTCGTTTTCAATCGAGCGATCGCGCGCGCGCGACGCGCTGAAAGCTGTTGGCCTCCTCCCTGCGGGAAATGGCGCGGACGTGACCGTGGAGTTTGGTTGTTTCGAATATCGCGACACCGACCTCGGTCCCTACAACGAGGTAGGCTTGTGCATCGCCGCCGTCGCGCCGGGAGATACGGAGCCGGCGCTCTACGTGGCGCACCTGCCGGTCAACACCGTCGAGACCGATCGCATTGGCCGTGCGCTCTGGGGATATCCCAAGTTCGTCGCCGACATCGACATCCGCGGCGACGCGCGCGCGTTCAAGACCACGCTGCGTGATCTCGGCGGTTCGCTCATCGCGAGTTTGGAGGGCGGATTCCTGCCGCTGAGATCCTCGCCGCCGACAACCATGCCGACTTATTCGCATCATGAAGGCCGCATCCTCAGAACACGGATTGAGGCGCTGACGCCGTTCCAGGCTGGCGACGGCGCGGGCTTGCGGTTGAAAGTCGGAGCGTCCAACCACCCGATGGCGAAAGGCTTGCACGCGCTGGGGCTCGACGACGCCCAGCCCCGCTCCATTCGCTACGCCGACCCGTTCCAGGCGATGCTCTTCCCGGGGTTTCCCGTCTGAGGCTCTGCGCCGCCCCTGTAGACGCGGTCGTTGACCGCGTTGTTTGGTTCAAGCGCCTCATATTCTGCAATTTATTCGCAAGCCGAGCCACCGCGGTCAGCGACCGCGGCTACATCGGCGCCTCAAGCGGTGCGGGAGAGCGCCTCCAGGACCGCCCGCGCGTCCTCGATCTCCTGCCCTTCGGCGCCGGCGGGGAAATCCTCCAGCGCCGCGGCGAGCTGTTCGCAAGCTTCGCGCGCGCGTAACGGACCGCGGAGCTTCGCAAGCCGGAGCGCCGCCTGCAAACCGAAACAACGCGCGTTTTGGGCGCGGGCGACGGCGATCGCTTCCAAGTAAGCCCGCTCAGCTTCCGCGCGCTTTCCCCGCTTCAACAAGATGTCGCCGCGGATGCGATGCAGCAGCGGGTCCGTCCAGTTCTCTCCCGAGGAGCGCGATAACGCCAGCGCGTTACCGATCGTCGTCAGCGCCTCATCCGGGGCGGGACCGTCGGCCTCGAACTCGGCGAGCAGGCCGGTATACAGCGGATGCAGGATTTCGCTGCCCGGCGCGATGTAGACGGCAATCGCATTGCGCATGCGCTCGAGCACATCAGCCCCGCCGTAGTCGCAGCCATCGCACCAGGCCAAGATCAAGGCGGCGGAGGACGAATAGAGCGTCAGCCCCGGCCCCTCTGATAATTCGCCCATGCGCACCGCCAAGGGACGAGCCGCGGCGTGGTCGCCCCTCGCGACCGCGAGAATGGCGGCGTGATCGATCGCGTTCACCTGCGTCGGCAGATGTTGTGAGGCCTCCGCCATGGCAAGCTGCCGCGTGACCAATTCCCCGGCTGCCGCCACGTGCCCGGTGAGCCACATCGCGTGTGAAAGGTAGGACGTCGCGATGACCGACGTGTCCTGCCCAAAAATCGCGCGGCCTTCGCGGTCCCGCTCTTCGTCGCTCATATCCAGCGCGGCTTCCAGATGCTCACGCGACGGGCCGTAATCGCCCTGCAGCCATGCCGTCATGCCGACGCAGCGGTGCGCGGTCGCCAGCAGAGCGGACGGTCCGCCCGGCCGCATTTCCGCGACAAAGGCCTCGGAGCGTTCGCGGGCGGCGGACAGCTCCGCGCGCACCAGATGACCAACCCAGACGCCATAGTAGGAGGCGGCGCGCTCGGAGATTTGCCCGGCCTCTTCGGCGAGTTCGCGAGCGCGGGCGAACGCGGCCTTGGCCTCATCGGCGCCGAAAGCCGCGCAGCCATGCCACCGCCGTCCCGAATTCGGCCTGAAGCTTGACGCGGCGGGACTGCCATTCCGGGGGCCGGCTTGGCTTCGACGCCGCCTCTTTATCGGCCATCTCGATCGCCTTTCCGAGATGAGCGATCGCCTCGCGGAACGCGGAGCGGCGCAGCGCCTGATCGCCCGCCTTGCCCCACCAATCGATCGCCTCATCAGTCAAGCCAGCGCGCGTAAAGTGGTGCGCGATCGCTTCGGGTTCGGCCTCGGCGCGGGCGCCGAACCGGTCGCGCATCGTCTCCGCGGCGCGCTGGTGCAGGGTCTGCCGCCGGCTCTTCAACAATGTCTCGTAGGCGCTGTCCTGGATCAGCGCATGTTTGAAGCGATAGTTGGCCTCGGCCGCCCGGCCGTCGATAATAAGGATGCCGGCCTCAGTCAGTTTGTCCAGGGCGTCATCGAGTTCGGCCTCGTCGATGTTGGCGACGTCGGCCAACAGCGCGTGAGAGAATTCGCGGCCGAGCACCGAGCCGATCATCGCCACTTCGCGCGCCGGGCCGAGCCGATCCAGGCGCGCGGCGAGCGATTGCCGCAAGGTTGGCGGAAGCGCCTGTTCGACGCCCTCGGCGCCGCGCTCGCGCAGCAGCCGCACCACCTCTTCAACGAAAAGCGGCACCCCGCCTGTGCGCTCGGCCAGATTTTCAGCGGTCTCGCGCGACAAAGCATAGCGCTCGGAGATCTCACTGATCATCGTCAGAATTTGACTGCGCGGCAGCGGCGCAATGGTCATGACGGCGAGGCCCGGACCCTCTTGCCATGAGTTCGAGTACTCGGGTCGCGCGGTTGCGATAACGAGCAGCCGGGCCTCCGCTGCGCGCTCAACCAGCCGGTCCAGCACTTCAAGCGTCGACGGGTCGGTCCAATGCAGATCCTCGATCACCAGGACCATCGGCTGCGGCCGGGCCGCCCCCAAGATCCACGCGACGATCGCCTCCATCTGCCGTCGCCGCAGTTCTTCAGACCCGAGCTTCGCCACGCGCGTCGACACAAGCTGAAGATCGATGATCGGCGCCAGCAGCGGCGCGTATTCTTCCGGATCGAGGAGCACATTGGCGAGCGAGGTCTTGAGTTCGAGCAGCCGCTGCTCGGCGGCCACCTCTTCACCTCCGAATCGCGTTCGCGCCCATTCGACGACAGGTTGCAGCGGCGTGTTCTGAAGGATCTGCGAAGCTCGCCACTCCACCCAAGTGTGCGGCGTGTCAGCCAGCCATTCATGAAACTCATCAACCAGGCGCGATTTGCCGATGCCGGGCTCGCCGATGAACAAGAGTATTTGACCGCTGCCGCTGCGGGCGCTCCGCCAACGGGCAAACATCGCCGCTTTCTCTTCCTCCCGATCAACCAGCGGGGTGCGCTCTTTTTGGCTGGAGCGACGGCCGCCCCCGCTCGCGCCGCAGGACTCGGTAGAGGCTCGGCCGGCCCGGAACGCCTTTCAGATCGTACGGGCCCTTATCCTCCGCGACGAACAAGCCGGCGATCTGGCGCTGAACGGCCGCCGTGACCAGCAACTGGCCGGGCTCCGCGGCGGTCTGCACCCGGTTGGCGACATTGGGCGGATCGCCATAGACCTCACCTGTGGAATCGACCACCACCGGCCCGAGGTCGATGCCGATGCGAGCGATCAGCTCCGGCAGGCCGCGTTCCTGGTTGCGCGCGCTGAGCTCTTCGAGCCCGCGATGGATGGCGAGGCCCGCACGGGCCGCGCGCTCGGCGTCGTTTTCCTGCGCCGTCGGGTAGCCGAACAGCGCCATGACGCCGTCGCCGAGAATTTTGAGAACATGGCCGCCGAAATGCGTGACCGCCTTGGAGGCTTCGTCGACATAGGCGCCGAGCAGGTCGCGCCAGTCCTCAGCATCCAGATGCGTCGCCAGTTTGGTCGAGCCGACCAGGTCGCAGAACATGACCGCGACCAGACGGCGCTCGGCCTCATCGCGCGCCGGTCGCGGCGCCGGCGCCGCCAGGCTGGGCGCGGACTGCAGCGCGAGGTTGGCGATAGCCCTTCGCAGCCGCTTGCGGTCGCCGAGCGCGACGCCGAGTTGCGCCATGTCGTCTTCGGTCAGATCCGCGAGAACGTCCAAGTCGATCGCATTGTCGCGAAACGCGGCTTCGTAACGTTTCAGACCCAGATTGTTCAGCCAGACGCCGAGATCCATGACGGTCCTCAAAGTGGCGCGTCGACGATTGGCGCTTCAGCTCCACTGTTTCACAATGACCAGAGCCCCATAATTTCCGGTTTCACGATATGGAGCGTCGGGCTTTTCTGCGGGTTCGGTCCCCCTTTTTCGCGGTTCTTGGATTTCCGTCAATGCGGCGTCGTTTCTTCTGACGCTTTGTTGGGCGAGAACTGAGATTAGCGGGTTGAAGGCGCGCGACATTTTTGGCGGCGCTAGGGCTTCAATTCGCCGAAGATCGTCGGAATCAGCTCAGAAACAGTCGGGTGGATCGGGACCGCGCGGGTATAGGCCGTGGCCGTCACGCCCGCGTTCATGGCTTCCAGCACGCCATGAACCGCTTCGTCGCCGCCCGGCCCGAGGATCGCGGCGCCGAGGATGCGATCGTTATCGGCGTCGACAACGACCTTCATAAAACCTTTGGCCTCGCCTTTTTCGACCGCGCGCATAACCCGCGTCATCGGCCTCATGCCGATGCGCACCCGATGGCCCTTCTGGCGCGCCTCGGTCTCGGTCACGCCGACGCGCCCGAGCGGCGGATCGATGTAGAGCGCGTAGCCGGGAACGCGAGCGCTCACCTTGCGCGCCGCGCCGTCGAGCAGATTGGCGGCCGCGATCTCGAAATCGTTGTAGGCGGTGTGCGTGAAGGCGCCGCGCCCATTGCAATCGCCGAGCGCCCATACGCCCGACGCCGATGTACGAAGCTCGTCGTCGACCACGACATACCCTTTGGCGTCCGTCGCGATGCCCGCCGCCGCGAGCCCGAGATCGTCGGTGTTCGGGCGCCGGCCGACCGCGATCAGCACATGGCTGCCGAGGATCTCCGGCGGCCCCGCGGTGCAATCAACGCCGACCGCGATCGTCCGCGCCGCGCCGTGCGAAGCGGATGCACTCGGCGCCAAGGCGCACAGCGATGCCTTCGGCCTCCAAGATGGTCTTGATGGCGTCGGAAACGTCCGGGTCTTCACGTCCAATCAACCGCGGCCCGCGCTCGATCACCGTCACCTCGGAGCCGAAGCGCCGGAAAGCCTGCGCGAATTCGAGGCCGATATAGCTGCCGCCGACGATGACGAGGCGGCTTGGCAGTTGGTTGAGCTCCAACAGGCTTACATTGGTCAGGTACGGCACATCGCCGATCCCCGGCAGGTCCGGAATCACCGCCCGGCCGCCGACATTGAGAAAGATAGTCTCCGCGCTCAACGTCTCGCCGCCGACCTCGATGGTTTTGGGCGCGGTGAAGCGCGCATGGCCTTGGATGACCGTGCAGTTCGGCATCCCACGCAGCCACCCCTCAACGCCGCCACGCGAACCTTGGACGATCCCGTCCTTGCGCGCCATGACGGCCCCGAAGTCGACCGCGATCGGGCCGCCGATCGTCACGCCATACTCGCCGGCGCGCCGGGCGAGATGGGCCGCATAGGCGCTCGCGACCATCGCTTTGGTGGGCGTGCACCCAGTGTTGACGCAGGTGCCGCCAAACAGCTTTCGCTCGATCATCGCCACCGACTTGCCGGCCGCGGTGAGCCGTCCCGCCATCGACGGACCGGCCTGGCCGGCGCCGATGACGATCGCATCGAAGTGGCGGGCGCTCATCGCACAGCCGTCACGACGAGAACGCCGAGGATGATCGCGACCGCATCCTCGATCACCGCCGCTGGCAGGTCTCGCCCGAACATCGCCGCCAAGCGGGCGCGGGCCTCGGCGCCGCCGTAAGTGCCGATCACCGCGCCGATCACGCCCGCCACAAGGCCGCCGATCCAAAATCCCCCTATGGCGCCAATCGTCGCGCCCGAGAGCGCGCCGCTGACCAGACGCGCCCCGAACTGCGCGGGGACCTTGCGGCTAGGCGTCGAGGGCAACTGATCGGTGACGAATTCCACCAAGGCCAGGACCGAGAAGATCCACGGTGTCCACGCATAGCCCATGAACGCGAGCCAGCTGTCGTCGAGATGGCCGGCGCCGAGCCGCGCCGCCCAACTGGCGGCGGCGACGCCTGAGAAAGCGCGCAGGCCGGCGATGATCCCGACAATTAAAGCTAGGCCGTAAAGCATTATGGTTCTCCTGAGACCTCAGAATTGCCGAGATCAGAGGCGCGCACAATCATCCGTAGGCGTTAAGGCGCGCCCATGCCGTCATCCAAGATCGGCTCTCGCGTCTGCCCTAGCCTATTTCGGTCTCGCCGCTCTTCTTGCGTCGCGGCGGCTTGTTCGGCCATTTGACGATCCGCTCGATCCAGCGTTCCTGCGCCACGTCAGTCTCACTCGCGGAAATCCGCCCGCGCACCGAAACCCCGGCCTCTTGAACGCTCTCGGGTCGGCCCGAGACCAGCGGATGCCACCACGCAAGACCGCGGCCCTCCGCAAGCCGCCGATACGCGCAAGTCACCGGTAGCCAGGGCAGATCGCGCACCGCTTTCGGCGTGAGTTTGACGCAGTCCCACACCTCTTTTTGCCGATGCTGATAGTCCCGACAGCGGCAGGAATGCCCATCGAGCAGGCGGCAACCGAGGTCGGTGTAGTGGATTTCGCCGCTGTCCTCGTCCTCAAGCTTGACAAGGCAGCAGCGCCCGCAACCATCGCAGAGGCTTTCCCACTCGCTTTGGTTCATCTGCTCGAGCGTCTTGGTCCGCCAGAACGGCGCCGGCGAGCTATCCGTCAAGCAAAGCTCCTTGCGTCGACCTGGAGGGCAGACGTCCATGTCCGAGGGATGGCGTTATTGCCCGCCAACGATCACCTCCGCGAGCGCCGCGAGCAGCCGCGCCGTCTGCTCCGGCGTCCCGACCGTGATGCGCAGATAATCCGCAATGCGTGGTTTTGCGAAATGTCTGACCAGCACCGCGCGCTCGCGCAAGCCCGCGGCGAGATCGCCGCCGGAAAAGCCCGGCTTGCGGGCGAACACAAAATTCGTGGCCGAAGGCAGAACCTCGAGCCCGAGCGCTTGCAGCCCCGCCGTCATCTCCGCGCGATCTCGGATCACGTCGGCGAGCCGCGCCTGAAAGTACGCCTCGTCTTCGACCGAAGCGGTCGCGCCCGCCTGCGCCGTCGTCCCAAGCGGATAGGAGTTGAAACTGTCCTTGACCCGCCCCAGCGCCTCGATGAGTCCGGCGTCGCCAATCGCATAGCCAACTCGCAAACCCGCGAGCGCCCGCGATTTCGACAGGGTGCGCACGATCAGCACATTGGGATGGGACTTCACCAGCGGCAGCGCCGTCTCGGCGCCGAAATCGACGTAGGCCTCGTCGATGACGACGGGAACGTCGGCATGCTGTTCGACCAGCGCTGTAACGTCGGCGAGCGGCAGCGCAATGCCCGTCGGCGCGTTGGGATTGGCGATGACGATCGCGCCGCAGGGCCGGCGATAATCAGCGACGTTGATGCGCATCGCCGCGTCGAGCGCGACCGTTTCGTAGCCAACTCCGGTCAGCTGCGCATAGACGGGATAGAAGCTGTAGCTGACATCGGGAAACAGCAGCGGCTTTTCCTGTTTCAGCAACGCTGCGAAAGTATGCGCCAGCACTTCGTCGGAACCGTTGCCGACAAACACGTTTTCCGGCGCCACGCCATGATAGGCGGCGAGCGTCGCCCGCAACGCGCGCGCTTCCGGATCGGGATAGAGCCGCAGATCGTCGGACGCGGCGGTGCGGATCGCCGCCAGCGCCCGCGGCGAAGGGGGATAGGGGCTCTCGTTGGTGTTGAGCTTGACCAGATTGGCGATGCGCGGCTGCTCGCCGGGCACGTAGGGTTTGAGTTCGCGCGCGAGCGCGCTCCAATAGGCGTTCATTGTCGGCGGGTCCTTGGAACGCGACGCTTATCGAACCCGAAGCGCCCGTTTGTAAAGCGCCCCTGGGACCGCGCGCGTCTCGCGCGCGGTCCCAGGTGCAGTTCCCAAACAAGCCTCAGCCCAGCGGGAACTCCGCCTCGACCACGTACGGCCCGCCGCCGACCCCGTCGCGCGCCGACATCAGCACGAAGCGCTCCGCCACGAATGGCGCTGCGGCGAGCCGACCGCGCGAGGTCAGATAGTCCGCCACCGCTGCGGGCGACCCTCCGCGCATCCGCGCGAGCGTGACGTGCGGCGTAAAATTGCGCGTCTCCGCTGGCAGCCCCAGGCGGCGGAAACGCCGTTCGTGGTCAGCGGCGAGATCGGAGAGCTCCGCCGTAGGATTTATCTTCGCAACGATCGCGCGCGGCTTGTCGCCGCCGAACCAGGCCAGCCCCTCAAAGGAAATCGCGACGCTCGGCCGCGACACCTCGTCGAGCGACTCGACAACCTCGTCGGCGAGCCTGGCGTCGATGTCGCCGATGAAGCGTAGCGTGATGTGATAGTTCTCAGGGTCCGCCCAGCGGGCTCCAACCAACCCCCCGCGACTCAGCGCCAACGCGAAGCGAACATCCGGCGGGACTTCAAGCGCGGTGAACAGACGGGGCATGTCGCGCGCGTCATGGGGTCGGCGAAAGCGCGCCAGCAACGCGCAGTTCGATCTCGTCGGCGAGCGATTTGGCGATCCTGATTTCCGCGTCGCGCGCCGCGCGCAAATCGGAGTAGCTCTGCAGCGTCCGGTCGTAGACCGCCGAGCTCGTCGCCGAGCCGGCATAGACAATCTTTTCGCCGTCGATCCGGATCAGCGCGAATATCGCAGTGCCGGTGACGGTCGCGGCGTCGGCCAATTGGATTTGCGATTCGACGGTCGGCGTCTGCGTGCTCTTCGACAGCTCCACCTTGAGCCGATATTTTGGCTTCGGCGTCTGGCCGGAGCCGTTCATGCGGGTGATGAGGTCGTCGGAGAGATAGGCCCCGATGCGTTCGGGAATCGGCACGACCTCGACCTCGCGCATCGCCTGCACGAGCCCGGGATGCGCCGCCTCGCCGTAGAGCGGCTGGAAACAGCCGGCCGTCGTCGCCGCCAGCGCAAGGGCGGCGAACACCCGGAGGCGGTCAGACCACGACATTGACGATCCTGTTCGGCACGACGACGACTTTCTTGGCCGGCCTATTATCCATCGCCCGCTTCACCGCGTCGAGCGCCAACGCCGCAGCCTCGACAGCCTTCGAGTCCGCATCGCGCGGCACGGTCACGTCGGCGCGCTTGCGGCCGTTGATCTGCACCGGCAACGTAACATGCGTCGCCACGATCAGCGAGCGGTCCACCTCGGGCCAAGGGCTCTGCGAAACCAGCGTGTCGTGGCCTAAAGTCTCCCAGCACTCCTCCGCCAGATGCGGCATCATCGGCGCAAAACCCTGCACCAGCATGTCGCCGGCCTCAGCGAAGGCGTAGCGCAGATCGTCAGGGATAGGCGTCGCATCGATTGCGCCGATCGCCGAGGACAGCGTGTTGGCGAATTCGTAGATCGTGGCGATGGCGACATTGAAACGCAGCCGCTCGATGTCGTCCTCGATCTTGGCGAGCGCGCCGTGCGCGGCGCGCCGGATATCCGCCGCGGCGGCCGAAAACGTCGCGGGCTTGGCCGGCCGCGTTTCTCCAACCACGCGCTCGATCTCACAGGCGAGGCGCCACAGCCGCTGTGTTTGCTTGTAAGCGCCCTGCGCGCCCGCTTCCGTGCAGATGAGGTCGCGCTCGGGCGGGCTGTCTGACAGCATGAACCAGCGCGCGGTGTCGGCGCCGTAGCTCGAAATGATTTCGTCGGGGTCGATGGCGTTGCGTTTCGACTTCGACATCTTCTCGATCGAGCCGATTTCCAGCGGCGCGCCGCCGTCAAGCTTGAACGCCCGGCGGGCCAAACCGTCGCCCTCGATCCGCACCTCCGCCGGCGCCATCCAGCGTCCCTCGGCGTCGCGATAGGTTTCGTGCACGACCATGCCTTGCGTGAACAGGCCGGCGAACGGCTCCGACACCGCCATGTGCCCGGTCTTGCTCATCGCCCGCGCGAAGAAGCGCGAATAGAGCAGATGAAGGATCGCGTGCTCGATGCCGCCAATGTACTGATCAACCGGCAGCCATGCGTTGGCGATCTTCGGATCGGTCGGTTGCTGCTTGTTCCAGGGATCGGTGAAGCGCGCGAAATACCACGAAGAGTCGACGAACGTGTCCATCGTATCGGTCTCGCGCCGCGCCGGCGCGCCGCAATTCGGACAAGCGACGTTCTTCCAGGTCGGATGATGATCGAGCGGATTGCCCGGCCGATCGAAGGTCACGTCCTCCGGCAGTTTGACCGGCAGATCGGCGGCGGGAACCGGGACCACGCCGCACGCCTCGCAATGGATGATCGGGATCGGACAGCCCCAGTAGCGCTGACGCGAAATGCCCCAGTCCCGGAGCTTGAAATTGACCTGCCGCTTGCCCTGCGGGCGGTTGCCCAAGGGCCGGCCCTCCAGACGCTTGGCGACCTCCGCGAAGGCCGCAGCGGGCGTCATGCCGTTGAGAAACGACGAGTTGATCATCGTCCCGTCGCCGTCATAGGCGACGTCGGTCACGGTGAAGGTCGCGGGATCGGCGCCGGGAGGACAGACCACCGGCGTAACGCCCAAGCCGTACGCGTTGACGAAGTCCAGGTCGCGCTGATCATGCGCTGGGCAACCGAAGATCGCGCCCGTCCCATAATCCATCAGGATGAAGTTGGCGACGTAGACCGGCAGCGTCCAATTCTCGTCGAACGGATGTTTGACGCGCAGTCCGATGTCGTAACCCTTCTTCTCCGCCGTCTCGATGGCCGCGAGCGACGTGCCGATGCGCCGGGTCTCCTCAATGAACGCCGCCAGCTTCGGATCGTGCGCCGCCGCCTGCGCGGCGAGCGGATGATCGGGCGCGATCGCCATGAAACGAGCGCCAAACAACGTGTCGGGGCGGGTCGTGTAGATTTCGAGCTCGGTCGGCGCGTCCGCGCCCGCGAGCTTGCCCAATGAAGCTGGATCAACCGCGAAGCGCACCATCAGGCCTTCCGAGCGGCCGATCCAGTTGCGCTGCATCAGCCGCACTTTTTCCGGCCAGCGGTCGAGCGTGTCGAGCGCCGACAGCAGCTCTTCCGAATAGTCGGAGATCTTGAAGAACCATTGCGTCAGCTCGCGCTGCTCGACCTCAGCGCCCGAACGCCAGCCGCGCCCATCGATCACCTGCTCGTTGGCGAGCACGGTATGATCGACCGGGTCCCAGTTGACCTTGGATTTCTTGCGCGCAACCAGACCGGCGGCGAGGAAATCCAGAAACAGTTTTTGCTGATGCCCATAATAGCTGACGTCGCAGGTGGCGACCTCGCGCGACCAATCGATCGACAGACCCATGGACTTCAATTGCCGGCGCATCGCGTCGATATTGGCGTAGGTCCAGGTCGCGGGATGCGTCTTGTTCTGCGCGGCCGCGTTATCGGCGGGCAGGCCGAAGGCGTCCCAACCCATGGGATGCAATACGTTGAAGCCGCGCGCGCGCTTGTAGCGCGCTACAACATCGCCCATGGAGTAGTTGCGCACATGGCCCATATGGATGCGCCCTGAAGGATAGGGAAACATCTCGAGCACGTAGTAGCGCTGCCGCGAATCCTCGTTGGGCGTCGTGAACACGGCGCGATCGGCCCAAATCTTCTGCCATTTCGGCTCGGATTCGCGCACGTTGTAACGCTCAGGGCGCGGCATATTTCGAACTTCCAGGGGGTTGCGCGCCGGATCAATCATGATTTGCCGCGAGGGTCAAATCGCGGTTCTCCCACGCGAAAATGCTTTTTTGTGACAGGCCGCGTCTTTATGACGGATTTAAGACGTCATTGGAAAACCAAGGGCTTTTCGCATGAGTTATTCGCGCCGAGATCCGGTGATCCGCACGACGCCGATCCTGGACTTGCGGCCAACGCAGATGACCGTCGGCATGCGCGAAGTCGAGCGCAAGCGCAGGTCCTGGGGCGGCAAGGGGGCCGGCGGGAAACAGCGCGTGCTGGAAAAGCATATGGTGCCGGTCGTCCTCGGGCCCGATGGCGGCCGCTTCATCACTGATCATCATCATCTCGCGCGCGCCCTGCTGGAGGACGGCCAGAAGAGCGTATTCGTGACCATCGTCGGAGATCTCAGCAAGGCCGACCCTGAGTATTTCTGGAACCTCATGGACTATCACGGTTGGACGCATCCTTTCGACGAAAACGGTCGGCGATGCGGCTATGAGCAGCTGCCGAAGACGGTCAAAGGGCTGAAGGACGACCCCTACCGCGCCCTTTCCGGGGCGCTGCGCCAGCAAGGCGGATTCGCCAAGGATTCGACGCCGTTTTCCGAATTCGTCTGGGCGGATTATTTCCGCAAGCGCATCAGGCCGAAGACGATCGAAAGGGATTACGAGGGCGCGGTTCAGGAGGCGTTGCGGCTCGCCAAGGAAGGCGCGGCGGATTACTTGCCGGGCTGGTGCGGGCCGCATAGCGTGAGCAAACCCGCTCCGAAGGAAGCCAAGAAGCCGAAGAAGCGCGCGAAGCCGGGTTGAGCGAAGCCGTCCCCGGAGCGGCGGCCTCCAGGGCGCCGTTTTTCGTGATGAGCCGACTTCGGCGGCGTGGACGCCGCCGCTCTGAAGGCGCGCTACCCGCTGACCGAGCCACGAAACCGCTTGGCCATGCGCAGCAGCCGTGGCCGTCGCTTCACGGCGCCGAGCGCGGAGCGCCAGAGCAGATAGACGGGCGCCGCCAGCCTACCGAGCGCTGTGACGCCGACAGCTGAATCCAGCAGCGGCTCCTCGATCTCGCAGATTGAGCTCTTGTAGCGACTGGCGCCGGCGCCGAGATCGAGCGTTTCCAGCCCACGCGCGATCGCGTCGCGCGCGACCTCGCTCAACAGCAGTTCACCCGGGCTTGCGGCGGCGATTTCCGGATCGGCGTCGTAGGAGATGATCAGGCCCGACAGCCGCCGGCCGCCGGGCATGGCGCCAAACACCGCAGCGATCCGCTCCCCGGCCAGCAGAGCATGCAGTTCGAGAATCGGCTCGGGGCCGAAGGCGAGCCGGCGCAGCAGATCGCCGACCGCCGGCCGGGCAAACGGATCCGGCTCCTCACGCGCCTTGGCGTGATCGGCGCGTTGCGCGAGGAAGGCCGTCAGGAACGCGGCGGCTTCGTCCTTGCTCTCGGCGCGGCGGTGACGCAGCGCGCCGAAGGCCTCGAGCTTGCGCGTCTTCTTGCGCATTTTCTTCTGGGCGGCGCGCGAGAAATGCGTCTCCATCCACGCCGAATGCGGGTCTCGCAAAGCCGTAGCGAACGCCGAGTCTGGGCTCGGCCGGCTCGGTAGCAACGCCAGCGGATTGGCGACGCCCTCCCATTGCAGCGGCTGATGGGAGAATGCGAACAGGTCGATCCTCGCCTCTGCCGCCGCCGCCTCGAGAAGCGCCGTCACATCGTCCACGCGCCAATCGGGCCCCGGGCGAAACAGCCCGAAGTGGTAGTTCGCCCAGGCGCCGCCAATGAAACGCGCAACTTTCAAGGGGCCCAGCCGGAAGCTGTAAAGCGGTAGCAACGCGACCACCCGACCGGCGGCGTCTCGCGCGACAACGATCAGCGGCTTCGCCCGCCTTCCGAGCGTCGCCCCCCAGGCGCGCGCGAAAGCCAGGGTTTGATAGGCTCCGGCAACCGCATCCAGTTCGCCCCATGCCGCGTGGGCGCGGTCGAAGTCGTCGTGCGTCTCCACCGCCGCGAAGGGCCGCGCGCGCGCGGCCATCGCCTCCGAAATGGCGGCGCCGGAGTCCGTGAGGGAGGCGATGGTCAAGCGCGTCCCCCCCGCAGGTCGGCGCGCGTGGCGATTAAGGTCATGACCGAGCGAAAATAGCGCCGGAGGATTACGGACTGTTTAGCGCGGGCGGGATAATGTGGCTCTGTCGGCGTCCCGGAGACGATCTTGTCCCTGAAGCGAGCCATGATCGGCGCCGGCTTTTCGGCGATGCGCGCCACTGGCCTGCACAAAGCCATCGCCGTCGCCTGGTCGAGGCTTCATCCTCACCCTGCATCGGGTGCGGCCCTGGCGCCCCGCCACGCCCGGCTACGCGCCGAACCGCCTGTTGGAGGTGACGCCGGAATTCCTGGATGAGGCGCTATCGCTCATCGCTTCGCGCGGTTTCGAATTCGTAACCCTGGACGAAGCGGCGCAGCGGCTCGCGCAAGGCGGCGCCCCGTTCGCCGCGCTGACCTTCGACGACGGCTACCGCGACACGCGCGACGTCGCGCTGCCCGTTCTCGAGCGCCACGGCGCGCCGGCCACCGTGTTTTTCGCGGTGGGTATGATCGAACGCACCGCCCGGCTGTGGTGGCTCGAGCTAGAGGAAGCGATCCGCCGGCTCGACGCCGTCGAGATCAGCGGGCTGCCGAGCCTCCCCGCCCGATCCTCGCGCGAAAAATCCGCCGCCTTCGAGCGGGTCTATTGGACGCTGCGGTTGCGGCCGGAGGCGGAGCTGCTCGATGCGGTCGCCAAGCTTGCGGCTCAGACCCACATCGCCAGCGCAGCGCTCGCCGAACCAGAGTTCATGACCTGGGAAGAGGCCCGCGCCTTCGCCGCGCATCCCCTGGTGACAGTCGGCGCGCACAGCCTCACCCATCGCCGGCTCTCACAATGGCCGGAGCGAGGTGGCGCGAGCGGAGATCGCGGGTTCGAAAGCCGCGCTCGAGGCGCAAGTCGGTCGCGAGGTTTCGAGCTTCGCCTACCCGGTCGGCGACCCGACCAGCGCCGGTCCACGCGAATTCGCGCTGGCGCGCGAAGCCGGCTTCCGTCTCGCCGTGACGACCCGCCCCGGCATGCTTTTCCCGGAGCATGCTGCGCACTTGCACGCCCTACCCCGGGTCTCGCTCAACGGCCTCTGGCAGGATCTCGGCTACCTCGACGTGCTGATTTCCGGCGCGCCGTTCGTGCTGTGGAACCGCGGCCGCCGGCTCAACGTCGCTTGAGCGCGCCGCGCTCCATCCAGACGATGAGCGGCATCAATGGCAGGATCCAGACGAGGCCAAGCACGACATAAAGCGCCGTCCGCGCCAGCTCGGGCGCCTCGTTGACGGGCCGCGAATCCGCAAGCGCCATCGCGACCAGCGCGTAAACCAGCACGAAGGTCAGCATGCCGATCCCGCCGACAAGTTTTCGCACGCGTGGGCTCATCCGCGATCTCGCTGCGCTTGCGCTCCCGCGAGCTTTCGTCGCAGGGGCCAGAATTGCGCCAAGCCTCGCAGCGGCCTAAATCGCCCTCCGCGGCCGTGGCGCGCCGTTCTTTGCGGACATCGGCATGATTTATCAAGACGCCCTGGCGAAACCGCGCGCTTTGGCCGCGGCGGCGGACGGGCGGGTGCGCGCCTGGGCGCTGCTGACGGCGGCGCTGGTGTTCGCAATGGTGATGGTCGGCGGCGCGACGCGGCTGACCGAGTCCGGTCTGTCGATCACGCAATGGAAGCCGGTTACCGGCGTCGTTCCGCCGCTCAGCCTTGCCGACTGGCAGGCGGAATTCGCGCGCTACAAGGAGATCCCGCAGTTCGCCAAAATGAACGCGGACATGACGCTGGAGGGGTTCAAGACCATCTTCTGGTGGGAATGGAGCCACCGGCTGCTCGCACGCGTGCTCGGCGCGGTGTTCATTTTGCCGGCTTTGGCGTTCTGGGTGACAGGACGGCTTCGCGGCGCGCTCGGCGCCCGCGTCGCACTCGCCACGGCGTTGCTCGCGCTGGAGCCGATCGTCGGCTGGTGGATGGTCGCCTCAGGCTTGAGCGAACGCACGGAGGTCGCGCAAGAGCGGCTGGCGCTGCATCTGCTGATCGCCGCCGCCGTTTTCGCAACGCTGATTTACGCCGCCGTCGGCATGACCGACCGAAGACCCAAGCCCGGCGCGCGTCGCTTCGTCGCCGCCGCGCATGTTTTCCTGGCGCTGATTTTCGCTCAGCTCGGCCTTGGCGCGCTGGTGGCCGGCCTGCGCGCGGGCCTCATCTACAACACCTGGCCGCTGATGGATGGCCGATGGATCCCGACCGGACTGTTCGCGCTGCAGCCGGCGATCCGCTCGGCGTTGGATGACGTGACGACCGTGCAGTTCGATCATCGGATCGTCGCCTACATCGTCGTCGCCTTCGCGCTGGCGCAGGCCTTCGCCGCGCTAGGTTTTGGCGGCGGTTTGACCCGCCGCGCGGCGGTTCTCGCGGGCGCCGCGCTGCTGCAGGCCGCGCTCGGGATCATCACGCTGGTCTGGGTCGCGCCGCTTCCCGTCGCGCTGCTGCATCAGGCCTTCGCGCTGATCTTGTTCGGGCTCGCCGCCGCGCACGCGAGCGCGACCCGGCAGGAGGCGTAATCGGAGCGGCCGCCTCGGGTCGCGGCGCCAAAGTCGCGACAGTCCTCAGACAGTCTCCTCTTTCCCGGCGCCGCCAAGAAGTCGAAACGCCATCGGCCGCCCGGCGATCGCGCCGCCCAATTTATCCGTAATCGACATCGGCAGGCATTTGTCGAAGCCCTCGGCGATGGCTTGGGCGGATTGCTTGCGCGCCGCCGCGTCGCCAGTCCAGCGGGCATAGGTGATGCGCGGCTTGCCGATCAGCCCGCCGCGACGATTCACCGAGAACTGGACCGTCACCTCCGTCCCCGCCGCCATCGCGACCGGCGCGAGGCAGCGTTTCAGCCCGGTGAACATTTCCACGATTGAATTCGCGGGCGCTGCGGTTTCCGCGGTGGCGGCGCTGGGCATCGCCGAGAGGCCGAGCGAACCGAGAATCGCGAATAGACAGCCTTTGGACATTCCCGCCTCTCGGACGCGACCTTACGGTGGCCGCCGTGCTCGTGGCGCAGTCACGCGCCACGGACTTTTAAGTGCTGTTAGCCTTCCCGCCAAGTTGAGGGGTTTGACCAGTTTCTGTCGCCGCCAAATCTATCGGCCGCAACCAGATCCGCGCGTCCAATAGTTGATTTTTCCCCCGATCTCTGGTTTGGTCACAGGATGCGAACGTGGGTCTTGAGCCTTACCCTGCAACTTAGCCGCCCGGCGCTCTGAAGCGCCGGGACGCTTTCGTTCGACTTCGCAATCCCCTTTCTGCTATTTCGCGCGAAGACCCCTTCAGGGCCGCGCGGCACATTCAAGGCTCCGCCATGCACACGATGCCCATCGAGAAATATCGCGCCTATCCCGCGATCCCGCTGCCCGATCGGCAATGGCCGTCGCGCATCATCGAGAAAGCCCCCTACTGGTGTTCGGTCGACCTGCGCGACGGCAATCAGGCGCTCATCGAGCCGATGGGCGTCGAGCGCAAGAACCGCATGTTCGATCTGCTCGTGGGCATGGGCTTCAAGGAGATCGAGGTCGCGTTTCCCTCGGCCTCGCAGACCGATTTCGATTTCGTCCGCTCGATCATCGAGGGCGAGAAGATCCCCGACGGCGTCGCCATCCAGGTGCTGACGCAATGCCGGCCGGAGTTGATTGAGCGCACCTTCGAGGCCGTGAAAGGCGCGAAGCGGGTCATCCTGCACTTCTACAACTCGACCTCGACCTTGCAGCGCGAGGTGGTATTCCGCACCGACGCCAAAGGCGTGAAGGACATCGCCGTCAGCGCCGCCCGGCAGGTGAAAGCGCTAGCTGCAAAGGCGCCGGAGACCGAATGGATCTTCGAATATTCGCCCGAGAGCTTTACGGGCACCGAGTTGGAGGTGGCGTTGGAGATCTGCGAGGCGGTGAAGGACGTGATCCAGCCGACGCGCGAGAACCGGTTGATCCTCAATCTGCCAGCGACTGTGGAGATGGCGACGCCAAACACCTATGCCGACATGTTTGAATGGTTCGGCCGCAAGATCTCCAACCGCGAGACCGTCATCCTCTCCGTGCATCCGCACAACGATCGCGGCACGGCGGTGGCTGCCGCCGAACTCGCGCTGATGGCCGGCGCCGACCGCGTCGAGGGCACGCTGTTTGGCAATGGCGAGCGCACCGGTAACGTCGACATCGTCACGATGGCGCTCAACCTGTTCACGCAAGGCGTCGACCCGAAGCTCGACCTCACCGACATCAACGCGATCCGTGAGACGGTCGAGCACTGCAACCAATTGCCGGTACATCAGCGCCACCCCTATGTCGGCGAGTTGGTCTACACCGCCTTCTCCGGCTCGCATCAGGACGCGATCAAGAAGGGGTTTGAGGCGCAGGAGAAGCGCAACGAACCGGTGTTCCAGGTGCCCTACCTGCCGATCGACCCGAAGGACGTCGGACGAACCTACGAGGCGGTGATCCGCATCAACAGCCAGTCCGGCAAGGGCGGCATCGCCTATTTGCTGAAGACCGACCGCGGGCTCGATCTGCCGCGCGGCCTGCAAGTCGAGTTCTCCAAGATCGCCCAGGCGAAGATGGACGAGGAGGGCAAGGAGCTGACCTCGGATGATATCTGGAAGCTGTTCCAGAGGACCTACTATCTGACTGACGCGCCGATGACGCTGGTCAAACAGCAGCTGGCGCCGACCGGGCCCGACAATCGAGAGCTGATCGCCAAGGTGCGGAAGGCGGATGGGACGATGCTGACGCTCGAAGGCGAAGGCAACGGGCCGATCGACGCCTTCGTCGACGCGCTGCAGAAGGGGCTCGGCGTGAGCTTCTCGTTCCTCGATTATCACGAGCACGCGGTTGGGCGAGGCGCGAATGCGACGGCGGCGAGCTATGTGGAAATCCAGGATGCGGAAGGGCGCGTGGTGTTCGGCGTCGGCATGGACCCGAGCATCGTGACGGCTTCGCTGAAGGCGATTTTGTCGGCGGCGCAGCGGATGATGGCGCGGGGGTGAGGGTCAAACGTCAGACCTTCGTGACTGCGGCTACCCCCCTCCCCGGCCCTCCCCCACAAGGGGGGAGGGGGATCTCGGCGCCGGCGCCTCTTTTGATTGATCACGTCGGCGCAGTTCGAGCAGCGTCACGCGGATGGTCTCCAGGACGCCTTCGATGTTGTTGAATACCTCGTCGTTCGTCACTCTGAGCACGGTGAAATGGTCGGCGTTCAAGTTGCGGTCGCGAAGCTCGTCGCGCGCGATCTCGATTCGTCGTGGAATGCGTCGCTCCGTCGACCTCGACAACCAATCTCGCTTCGAAGCATGCGAAGTCGACGATGTACTTTTGCAGAGGAACCTGACGACGAAATCGAAACCCTTCGATTTCATGTCGCCGAAGCCGCGACCACAATATGCGCTCAGCATTTGTGGCGTCGCGCCGTAGCGATTTCGCCAGTTCGTTTGATGCGCCCATTACAAAACTCCGCAGCGCGCAGTTTGCAACTCTAGGCACGTCCGCCCGCCATTCCCCTCCCCCCTTGTGGGGGAGGGTTTAGGGAGGGGGGTCCGTTCGGCTTGGACGACCGCATCCGAGCTTGACACACCCCTTCCGGCATTGCGACAAAAACTGGAACGAGCGTTGGAGGAAACATGCGCATGCCGCGGCGCCTAGCGTCTTTTCGCGTTATCGCGACCCTTTCCGCAATCCTCTGCGTCAGCGCCGCCCGCGCAGCCGACACCCCCATCGACCTCCGCTTCTCCTTCTGGGTCCCCCCAGCCCATGCTCTCGTCGTCGCGACGAAAGCCTGGGCCGAGGACATCGCCAAACAAAGCAACGGCGCCGCTCACCGTCTCGATCTACCCGTCCGAGCAACTCGGCAAAGCGTTCGACCACTACGACATGGCGCGCGACGGCATTGTCGATCTCGCCTATGTCAACCCCGGCTATCAGCCCGGCCGCTTCCCGCTGATCGCGATCGGCGAAATCCCCTTCACCTTCAACGATGCGCGCAAAGGCACCGAGGCGCTCGACAAATGGTATCGCGCCTATGCCGACAAGGAGATGAAAGACACGCATTTCTGCCTGGCCTTCATCCACGATCCCGGCTCGCTGCACTCCAAGAAAAAAATCACCGAACCCGAGGAAATGAAAGGCCTGAAGGTTCGCCCTGCGCAGGGCACGATCGGCCAGCTCGTCAAACAACTCGGCGGGACCAACGTGCAGGCCTCGGCCCCAGAAGCGCGCGAGGTGCTCGACCGCGGCGTTGCGGATGCAATTACTTTTCCCTGGGGCTCGCTCTATCTGTTTGGCATCGACAAGGTCGTCAAACATCACATCGACGCGCCGCTCTACACCACCGTGTTCACTTACAATATCAACAAGGACAAATATAACGCGCTGTCACCGGCGCAACGCGCCGTGGTTGATTCGCACTGTACGACGGAATGGGCGGTGAAGCTCGCCGGCGCCTGGGGCGATTTCGAGGCCGCGGGCCGCGAGAAGGCGCGCGCCGATCCGAGCCATCATTTCTATAAGCTGACGCCGGAGGAAATGGCGGCCTGGAAGGACGCCGTAAAGCCGTTGCAGGACAAATGGGCGGAGGCGGTCAAGAAGGCCGGCTTTGATCCGGACGACGCGCGCGCCAAACTGCAGGCTGACATCGCCGAGGCCGGCGCCGCGCCGTGAGCGGCATGGATCGGGTCATCGCCGGAATCGAATTGGCCGCCGCCGCCTTCATCGGGCATCGTCGCGGCGGACGTGTTTGTTTCTGTCGTGCTGCGCTACGCGTTCGGCGCCTCGATCCCGGATTCCTACGACATCGGCCGCATGCTGCTCGGCATCCTCATCTTCTGGGGCATCGCCGCGACCAGCTATCGCGGCGCGCACATCACCGTCGATCTGCTGTGGAGCGCCTGCGGTCCCAAGGCCAAGCGCGCGATCGACGTGTTCGCGACGCTCGTGTTGTTGTTTGTCGTCGTCGTGCATTCTTTCATGCTGTTCGAAAAGGTCTATTCGACCTATCTCGACAACGTGCTGACCTACGATCTGCACCTGCCGACCTGGCCTTTCTTCGCCGTCGCCTGGGGCGGCGATCTCGCGGCGGTCGTGCTCATCGCCGTGCGCGCTTGGACCTTCATTTCCGGCCGCGGCGCGCCATGAGCGCCGACGCGATCGCCGTCACCGGCTTTGTTTGTCTGTTCGCGCTCATCCTGTTGCGCGTGCCGGTCGGCATGGCGATGGGCCTGGTCGGCGTCACCGGCTACGCCTCGGTCGTCGGCCTGTCGCCGGCGCTGAAAATGGTCGGCCTGACCTCGATGCGCACGGTGACTGACTACACGTTTGGCGTCATCCCGATGTTCATGCTGATGGGCGCGATCGTCGCTCAATCCGGCATGAGCGCGGAGTTGTTCCGCGCCGCCAACACGATGATCGGCCATCGTCGCGGCGGCTTGGGCTTGGCGACCATCGCGGCTTGCGCTGGCTTTGCCGCGATCTCCGGCTCCTCGGTCGCGACCGCGGCGACATTCGCGACGGTCGCCTACCCTGAGATGCGCCGGCACGATTATCCGAAATCGTTCTCGACCGGCGTCATCGCCGCCGGCGGCACGCTCGGCGCGATCTTTCCGCCTTCGACGGTGCTCGCGGTCTACGGCCTCATCACGCAGCAAGACATCGGCAAACTGTTCGTCGCCGGCATTTTGCCCGGCGTGCTGGCGGTGGCGATGTATATGGCGACGATCGCCGTCATCGTCTGGTGGCGGCCCGGCTTTCTCCCCGCCGGCCCGCGCGCCACGTGGCGCGAGCGCGCGCAGGCGCTTTCACAAGTCTGGGCGTCGCTCGTGTTGTTCATATTCGTGATCGGCGGCCTCTACGGCGGCCTGTTCACGCCGACGGAGGCGGGCGGCGTCGGCGCCTGCGGCGCCTTCCTGATCAGCGTCGCGCGCGGCAAGTTGGGTTGGCGAGGGCTTCGCGAAGCGCTGTTGCGCGCGACCCGCACGGCGTCTGCTGTGTTCACCGTGCTGATCGGCGCGCTGCTGTTCGGTTACTTCCTCACGGTCACGGGCGCGCCACAGAAGGTGACGACGTTCCTGACCGGGCTCGGGCTCGGCCCCTATGGCGTGCTCGTCCTGATCATGGCCATGTATCTGGTGCTCGGTTGTCTGATGGATGCGATGGCGATGATCATCCTCACCGTGCCGATCGTGTTTCCCGCGATCACGGCGCTGGGCTTCGATCCGATCTGGTTCGGCATCATCATCGTGATGACGGTCGAGCTCGGGCTCATTCATCCGCCGGTCGGCATGAACGTGTTCGTCATCAAGACCGCGGTGGAAGATGTCAGCTTCGCGACGATCTTCCGCGGCGTGCTGCCATTCATCGCCGCCGATTTGCTGCGGCTCGCCATTCTGATCGCGGCCCCGGAGATCGCGCTTTGGCTGCCGAGTTTGATGTAGATCAGGCGATGTAGCCGCGGTCGTTGACCGCGGTCGGCGTGCGAGCGTCCCTATCCGACAGCGACGATCACGGCGCGACCGCGGTCAACGACCGCGGCTACAGGGCGCCCTCCTATTTCAAGTCGGGGAGCGAGCGGGGACGAAATTAGGTTCCCGGGCTTTCACGACGCGTGTTTTCAACGCGGCGGCGGCGCGCTAAGGGCGTTGCGATGAACGCCTCTGATACCGACGCCGCATCCGTACGCGCCCTGTTTCAGTCCTATGACGGAATGGAGGGCGTCGCCGTCCCGGCGCTTCAGCCGCGCGCCGAGACGAAATGGCGCGAATGGGCGCAGGCAATCTATCCCGGGCTGCTCATCGCCGGCACGATCGCGCTCGCCGCGACCTGGCTCTCGCAGCACTACAATTCGCCGGTCATGCTGTTTGCGTTGCTGTTCGGCATGACGTTTCACTTCCTCTATGAGGAAGGCCGGTGCATCGCCGGCATCGAATTCGCCTCGAAGGCGGTGCTGCGGCTTGGCGTCGCGCTGCTCGGCGCGCGCATCACGGCGGCGCAGATCTTCGCGCTTGGTGTGTCGCCGATCGTCATCGTGCTGCTCGGCATGGCGACAACGATCGGGCTCGGCGCTTGGGCTTCGCGCGGCTTGCGCCTGAGCCGCAGCTTTGGCGTGCTCTCCGGGGGCGCGGTGGCGATCTGCGGCGCCTCGGCCGCGCTCGCCATCGCCTCCGTGCTGCCGCGCCATCGCGACAGCGAGCGCGACACTATCTTGACCGTCGTGACCGTCACTCTGATGTCGACCGTGGCGATGATCCTCTACCCGCTGTTGGCGACCGCGCTTGGCTTTGATCACGCCCACGCCGGGGTTTTTCTCGGCGCGACGATCCACGACGTCGCGCAGGTCGTGGGCGCCGGCTATTCGATCTCGCCGGAGACGGGTGATGTCGCGACCTACGTGAAGCTCTTGCGCGTGACGATGCTGCTGCCGGTGGTGTTCACCATCGCCCTGGTCGTGCGCCGCGGGTCTGGCGGAGAGGGCGGCAAAGCGCGGCTGCCGGCTTTTCTCGTCGGCTTCGCGGCGCTGGTCGTGCTCAACAGTTTTGCGCTGCTGCCGAAGGTGACGACCGACCTCGCCAACGACGTGTCCCGCTGGTGCCTGGTGACGGCGATCGCCGCGCTCGGCATGAAGACCTCGTTCAAGGACCTCGCCGCGTATGGTTGGCGGCCCGTGGCCTTGATGGCGGCGGAGACGTTGTGGATCGCGGCGTTTTCGATTGGGCTGATCAAACTCGCGGGGTGAGCGCCCGAAGGCGCTCGCCCTGGCGGCAATGTAGCCGCGGTCGTTGACCGCGGTCGCTGTGTGAGCGTCCCTGTCCTGAAATGTTCGATCACGGAGCAACCGCGGTCAACGACCGCGGCTACAAAAGGGCCGCTCCTCAATGCGCGGTGACGCGCACCCCGCGGGCATCTTCGCCTCCCGGAAATTCCGCCGTCAGTTCCCCCGCCAGGCTTTCGAGCGCCACCCGCACATGCTCCACATCGACCTCCGCCGGCGTCTCCAACATCGCCTCGGCATGAAACATCGGCGCGCCGCTGAACGGCGCGGGCCTCAGCTCGGTCTCGAACTCCACGATATTGACCCCGAGCGCCGCGAGCGCGCGCGTCGCGTCGCGCACGATGCCGGGGCGGTCGAGCCCGAGCAACTCCAGGCGCAGGCGCCGCTTCGGCGGCTCGGCTTCCCCCGCCCCGCGCGTGACGGTCACCTTGAGACCCGCCAGCGCCCCCAGCGCGGCGGTCAGCGCCTCGGCGTTCGCTTCCGGCGCATCGGCGCGCACGACGCCGGCGAACTGGCCAGCTAGCCGCGCAAGCCGGCTCTCCAGCCAAGTCCCGCCATGCGCGGCGATCGTGTCGGAGATCGCACTGACCAGGCCCGCGCGGTCGGGACCGACACATGCGATGACGAGCGAAACAACCAACCGCGCCTCCCCGTGTTCTCAGTGGTCATTCGTTCAACCACAAAGCACAAACAAACTCACGCCCGCAACGCCGGGCGCTCATCGGACGAAAAATCCATCGCATCAATCCGCTGCGCCCGCCGCGTCACCTTCTCCGCTGATACCGCAAGGTCGCCGAGATCCTCCTGCGCCGCTCGGAAGTGCGCCTCCAGCTTGGCGACGCGTTCGGCGAGGCGCTTGGCGTCGGCGACCAGCTTGCCGACTTCGCCCTGGATCGTATGCACCGACTCTCGCACCGCCGCGTCGCGCAGCAACGATTGGGCGACCTGGATCGCCATCATCATCAGCGACGGCGAGACGATGACCACGCGCGCCCGGTGCGCGCGTTGCACGACATCGTCAAAATACTCAACCAGATCGGCGTAGATCGATTCCGAAGGCACGAACATCAGCGCGACGTCCTGCGTCTCGCCGGGGATCAGATAGCGCTCCTCGATATCGGCGACATGCCGGCCGACGTCGTTGCGCACCTTTCGCGCCGCAAGCTTCCGCCCCTCCTCGCCTTGCGCGCGGCGAAACTCGGAGATCGCCTCCAGCGGAAACTTCGCGTCGACGACCAGCGGGCGCACGTCGCCCGGCAGATGCAGCACGCAATCCGGCCGTGACTTGTTGGCGAGCGTGTACTGGAACGCGTAGCCGCCCGGCGGCAGGCCGTCGCGGACAATGGTCTCCATCCGTCCCTGGCCGAAGGCGCCGCGGGTCTGCTTGTTGGCGAGGATTTCCTTCAGCGACGCCATCTCCTCCGCGACGCCGGTCAGTCGCGTCTGGGCGGCGTCGATGACGGCGAGCCGCTCGTTGAGCCGGCCGAGCGTTTCCCCGGTCGAGCGCGTCTGCGCGTCGAGGCGCTCCGCCATCAGCCCCGCGAGATCGGTCTGGCGTGCGCCGAGCCATTCGCCGAGCGACCGCACTCCGCCGGAAAGCTCGGCGATATCGCGCGACGCGCCGCCGCGAGCGAGCGAGAGAATCAGCGCGATTGCGAGCGCCAGGCAGGCGGCAAACGCCGCCGCCAGCGTCTCGCCGACCGTGACGGGAAAGCCTTCCAGCACGAACAGAGCAGCGTTCACCAAGGAGCCTCTGGGCAAAGTCGCGGAAAACGCTCATATCACAATCAATCGTCCGATGCGAACAGAGTAAGAACAGGTTTGACCACCGCCCGCGCGCCGTCTATTTCGAGCGCGCCTCCAGCTCAAAACCCTCCATGGCCATCCGCGAAATCATCACGCTTCCCGACCCCAAGCTGCGCCTCATCAGCAAACCGATCGAACGGGTCGACAACGATCTGCGACGGTTGATCGACGATATGCAGGCGACGATGTACGAGGCGCCGGGCGTCGGGCTCGCGGCGATCCAGATCGCCGAGCCGATTCGCTTGCTGGTGGCGGACGTGTCCCCGAAGGAGGGGCCGCGCGAGCCGATCGCGCTGATCAATCCCGAGATTCTCTGGTCGTCCGAAGAGCGCAGCCTTTATGAGGAGGGCTGTCTTTCGATCCCCGAGTATTACGAGGAGATCGAACGGCCTTCGAGCGTGCGGGTCGCCTATCTCGATCGCGACGGCAAACCGCATGAGCTGCAAGCCGAGGGCTTGCTCGCCACGGTGCTGCAGCATGAGATCGATCATCTCAACGGCGTGCTGTTCATCGATTATTTGTCGAAGCTGAAGCGCGACCGGGTCGTCAAGAAATTCGCCAAGATCGCACGGCGCGAGGATGGCAAGGGCAGGCTGTAGGGCGCTGCAGCCGCGATCTCCAGATCGCGGTTTTCGTGGGATCGCGCTTTACGGATTGAAGCGCCGATCTCACAACCCCCGCGGTCTTGAGACCGCGGCTACAGGAAGGCCGATCTCACGCCGCGTCGCCAACCTTGAACGCGCGCAGCTGCGCGTCGAATATGGCGTGACCGAGATCGGCCATATCGTTGGCGACCTCGCGCATCATCGACAGCGCCGTCGGACGACGCGCCGTCAGCTTGCCGGTCAGCTGGCACGCGTCGAAGGCGAACTCCGTCTTGAACTTCGCCGCCAGCCGCAGCATGGCCGCGTTTTCCGGCATACAAACGATCTCGATCGTCTCGACGCCGTGATTGCGCGCCGCCTCGACGATCCGCCCAAACAAACGTTCGCCGATCCCGCGCTTCCGGAAGGCGGGCTCGACGCTGAAAGCGGCCTCGGCGCGGATGTGGCGGTTGAACGGCGCCTGTTCGGTCCAGATCGCCTCGCTCGATCGCAATTCGCCTGCGCCGTGCAAGCCGCGATCGACGAAGGCGCCAAACACGAGATCGCCCTTACCGAAACAATGCTCGGCGTACTGCCGCAGAAAAGCGTCCGACACGCCGCCGCCAAAGCGCATGTGACGGGAGTAGTCGTCGAGCCGCAGCAGATGGTCGCGGAACGTCGGCAGGTCGGACGGCCAAAGCCGGCGGATCTCGGGGGACCGAAGTTTCGGCGATTCGGTGTTGACGGTCATTGCGCTTTCCAGGTTGCTCCAGAGCGCCTCCCGCGCCGCATATTGTGCACTGCAGCATAAATATCAAGGCTAGCCCGGGGGCCTTACCGAATCATGATGAAGGCGCCACCTCCGGGGACCGCGCGCGTCCGACGCGCTCTTTCCCTCAAGAGAGAGATGTCCGCGGTCCCAGGGGAGCGTTCACGAGTTTTACTCAATGTTCATTAACCTATCGCAGGTTAACGGCGCGCCGGTCGGACGGAAAGTCGCTTCGTTCGGATTTTCGCCCGTTTCGCGGCGCACGGGTCCGCCATGAATCAGTCGGGGAGCTCGCGGATGAGGTTGGCTGCGTCGTTGCTGGCTTGCGCCTTGTTGATCGCCGGCGCGGTCGACGCCTCTGCGGCGAAAAAAGACAAAGACAAAGAGAAAGATAAGGATTCGGGCGGCAAGCCCGCCCTCGTCGGGTCGTACGGCGATTGGAAGGTTTACCATAGCGGGGCCGGCAAGGGCCGCATTTGCTATCTGCTGGCGGAGCCGAAGGCCCGCGACCCCGACGATTCGAAGCGCGAGAAGGCCTACGCCTTCATTTCCGAACGCCCAGCCGAGCACGTGCGCAACGAGATTTCTTTCGTGATGGGGTTCGACGTCGGGGCTGGATCGGAGCCAAAGGAAAAGAAAAAGGAAAAGAAGTCGAAAAAGGACGACGACGAGGGCGCGTCCACCGCGCCGACGGCGGCGGTCGGCGAGGCCGAATTCGATCTCATCGCCAAGGGCCCCGATCTGTTCGTCAAGAACCCCGCCGAAGAGGGCAAGGTGATCGACGAGATGCGCAAAGGCGTGACGCTCGTCATCAAGGCGCCCTTCAAACGAGGACACACCGCCGACAGCTATTCGCTGAGCGGCTTCAGCCAGGCCATCGACAAAGCCATCAAGGATTGCACGGAAAGCTAGAGCGATTTTCGATCAGATTGAACAGCACGCTTTCCTGTTATCCCCGCGAACGCGGGGATCCAGGGCTACACGACGTGCGCTTCAACGTGTTGGCCGCGCGACATGCGGCAGCCCCTGGATCCCCGCGTTCGCGGGGATGACAACGATAGGTTCTTGACTTCGGAGCGGCGGCCTCCAGGCCGCCGTTGGGGGTTCACGTCGGCTAGCCAACGCTGTCGGCGGCGTGGACGCCGCCGCTCCGATTTACGCGTAGACGAACAGCACTTTCGTCACGCCGCCGCCTAGATTTTCCGCCAGGAAGTTTCCGTCCAGATAGTTGCCGGTCAGCGTAACGCTCTCCTCCGAGCCGCCCCTGGCAAAATTCAGCGTCGTGGAAGCCGACGTATGCGTCGCGCCGTCGAACGCCCAACCGCCGCCAATCAACAGCGCGTCGTTGGAGCCGGCGGTGTCGAAGCCCGCGATACCCCCATGGAACCCCGCGAGGTTGGTCAACTCCAACGTCCCTCCATTCCCCGCGAAGTCCACCGTCTGGCCCGCCGCGACGGCCCCGTCGAACTCCAGCGTCGCCGCGCCGACAATGTTGTCGGCCCCGTTTCCGCCGACGCGGCCGGTCAGATCGAGCGTCCCCGCGCTGACCTCGATCCCCTCAAGCGCGGTTGGCGAATTGTCGGCATTGTTGGTGATTGGCGACGCCACGACGCTCGTTCCACCGCCGGTCTTTTCAAACAGCGCCCCACTCGCAACGACGATCCCCGACGCAGGGTCGGCGCCTGCACGAATCCCGCTGGCGTCGGCGATGTCCCAAGTCCCGCCCGTCGCGATCCGCAAGGTTGCCGCATCCGTCGCCGTCGTATCGCCCACCGTCACGGTGCCGCCGCTTTGCGTCACCAGCCCGCTGTCGATCACCACAGTCGCGCCGCCAATCCTGAGGCCGGAAACCTCGCCACCCGCCAAAAGGCGCAGAGTACCCGAACCGCGCGTCGACAATCCCGCCAAGTCGGCGCCTTGCGTCAGCGCCAGCGACCGCCCGCGCAGCGCCAGCGTTGCGCCTCCCTCAGCCTCGAAGGCTCCGGCATAGGTGAGCGACTGGCCAAGCGTCGTCACCCCGCCAGCGAGCGTCCAATCGGCAACCGAAAGCGAAGCGCCTTGAGCAATCATCGCCGCAGCGGAATCCAGTTCAAACACCCCCGCGCCGCTGATCGGACCGGAAAACGTCGCGACCGCGCCGTCGAATTCCAGCGTTCCCGTATTGACGATGATGGCGCCTTGCGTCTCGGCGTCGATGCTGACGACGCTCGTTCCGGTCCCCGCCGTCTTGGCGATCGTCCCCGGGCCGTAGATGTCAGGTCCGTCGGACTGTCCCGCCGCCAGCACAAGCGAGGAATCGCCCGCGAAATTCCAGCTCGCCCCCTGCGCGTTCTGCAGGGTAGAGCCGTCGTACATCGTCATCACGCCGACCAGGCGAACGACGCCGAAGTTGCTTTGGCAGGACGCCTGCGTCACCTGCACGTTGCCGATCGTCGCCACGCCATCCGGGCCATAGTCGACCATGCCGGCGCCGATGTAAGTTCCCGACAGCCGGCTCGTCGCGCCGTCGAAAACGATGTCGCCGCCGCCCTGCGAGGCGATCGTACCGACCGAAATGAAGTCCGCCTTGATCATGGCGAACCCCGAGCCGGATGTCTTTTGGAATAGCCCGGCATTGTAGAAGTGCGAGCCCGCGCCTGTGCCTTGCAGCATGCCGCTGGCGTCGGTGATGGTCCAAGTTGCGCCGGCCTCGTTGTTGATCAAGGCCGTCTGGCCGCTCGAGTCGCCGATCGTCACCGGTCCGCCGGATTGCGTGACCACGCCGGTGTTGTACCAGCGGTCGTCGCCGCCGATCTCCGCGGTGTCGATCGCCGTCGCGCCTTCGGTATAGATCGGCCAAGCGCCGTTGATCGTCGCATGGGTCAGCGTGGCCGCGCCGGTCACCGTCAGCGGGCCGCTGACGAGGTCCAACGTGTCGTCGACGAGTTGCAGGGATCCGATGGAAAGTGCGGGAACGTCGAAGGTGACGGTCAGCGGCGAGGCGGTGTCGATGACGACGTCGTCGCCGGTCGTCGGGGCGGCGTTGAGGCTCCAATTGCCGGCGGTTGACCAGTCGCCGGAGGCGGCGCCGGTCCAAGTATCCGTGACATCGGGCATGCAACCCTCCCTGGTTGGCGGAGGACTTACATGACGAGTTGTTAAAAAGGGTGAAGCGCCGCCCCCTGGGACCGCGGGCGTCCCGCACGCTCTTTGCTTCCAAGCCGCAAGAGCGTGCAGGACGCCCGCGGTCCAAGGGCGGCTCTATCCCGGCCGCCTTCGCGAGGCGATCACCGCTTCCGCCGGCTTGCCCGATAGTTCCGCGAGATGATCAAACCTCGCCTCGAACGCCCCAACCCCCGCGGTAGCCGATCGCAGCTCGATGATCAGATCGCCGATCTCCGCCTCCGGGATCAGCGCCTTCGCCGTCTCCCAGCCGTCCCACCCCGGGCGCGGCTCGATACCCAGGATCTGCCCACGCCGCCCCGCAACCAGCGCGCTGGCGCGCGCCACCGCGTCCGCCGGCACGTGGATGTCGACCGACTGGACAGGCTCAAGCAGCACCGGCCTCGCTTTCGGCAACGCCTCGCCCAGCGCGATCTTCGCCGCCGCGCGAAACGCCATGTCCGAGGAATTGACCGTGTGATACGAGCCGTCGAGCAGCGTCACACCGACGTCCACCACGGGAAAGCCCAGGGGACCGCGCTGCAGCGCCTCCTTCGAGCCGATCTCGACGCTTGGGAAATACTGCCGCGGCACCGTGCCGCCGTGGATCTTCTCGGTGAAGGCAAACCCCTCGCCGCGATCCCGCGGCGCCACCTCGACCAGGACGTCGCCGAACTGCCCGTGGCCGCCGGATTGTTTCTTCAGCCGTCCGCGCGCCTGCACCGTTTCCCGGATCGTCTCGCGATAGGCGACCGAAGGCCGCGTCGTCTCGATGTCGACGCCGAAACGCGCCGCCAGCCGCTCGACGGTCACCCGCAGATGCATCTCGCCCTGCCCGTGCAGCTTCAGCTCGCTGCTCTCGGCATCGTGCTCGAAGGTCAGCGACGGGTCCTCCTCCGTCAGCTTGGCGAGCGCAGCGGACAGGCGCGTCTCGTCCTTGCGGTCCTTGACGCGGATCGCGATCGACTGCGTCGGCAGCGGCGGCGCGGTCGTCGTCGCGAGCGGGGCGCCGACTTGGCGTCGGAAAAGCGCTCGCCGGTGGTGAACGTCTCCAGCCGCTGGAACGCCGCGGTGTCGCCTTCGTCGGCGCGGGGAATCTTTGCCGACATGGCGCCAAGCAACCTTTGCAGTCCCGCAATGCGCGCCTCGCCGCCCTTCGCGGCGTTGACGATCGCGCCGTCGGGGAAGCCGCCGCGCAGCACGCGCGCGAGCGACAATTTGCCGCCGTGCGCGGTATGAATGGTGCGCACGATCTCGGCGATCGCAGGCCCTGCGCCGTCGAGGCCGAGCCGCTTGCGGGTCGCCGCGATCCCCGGCGCTTCATGTCGCAGCGCCTTCAGCAGACGGGTCACGCCGTGGCCGGCGGTCGCCGAGCCCATCAGCAGCGGGACGACGTGGCCCTCGCGCAACTCGCGCGCGAGATCGTCGAACACCCTGTCGCGCGGCGGCTCGATGTCGGTGAGCAATTGCTCCATCAGTTCGTCGTCGTAATCCGCCAGCCGCTCCAGCATCGAGTAGCGCGCCTGTTTCTCGTCGGCGTCGACGCCGGCCGGCATCTCGATCACTTCTGACGGCGCAGATTCTCGGTAGACGAACGCGCGCTCCAGCGCGAGATCAACAAAGCCGGTGGCGACGCCGTTTTCCCACAAGGGGATCTGGCGCAGCAACAGCGGCGTGCGCGAAGCCGGCTGCAAAAGCTCCAGCGCTTCGCGCAAACCCCCGCCGGCGAGATCAATCTTGTTGAGGAACAGGAAACGCGGAAGTTTCAGCTCCTCGAGTTCGCGCAAGATGATGCGCAGCGGCTGGATCTTTCGCGCATCGGCCTCACAAACAACCACAGCCGCGTCGCAGACCGACAACACCGCGCGAGCGGCGTGCGCGAATTCAACCGAGCCCGGGCAATCGATGAACGTCAGGCGATCGCCCATGTAATCGACATGCGCGACGTTCGGCTCGACGCTCATTTGATGCGCGCGCGCTTCCTGGCTGAAGTCGCCGATGGTCGTGCCTTCGCGCACCGCGCCCTGGCGCGCCACGGCGCCGGCGCGCGCGAGCAGGCTTTCGAGCAGGCTGGTCTTGCCGCCCTGGAACGGCCCGACGATGGCGATGAGGCGCGGCCCCGCGATCCGGTGTTCGCCCTGCGGCGTATCGACCATGTTTCCCTCCCGCACGCGTTCACGGCGCGTCTCGGCTTGGGCGCCGTAAGGCGCATGCTCGCGCGGAATGGCCGAACGCGCAAGACGACGAATGCATGACAAAGCCGGGAGGGCTTCGGATGTAGCCGCGGTCGTTGACCGCGGTCGGCGCCGTGATCGAAACTTCCGGGATAGCGACGCTCACCCGGCGACCGCGGTCAACGACCCATAGGCGCTAACTTATAGATTGCCGATTTATTTCAAAGACTTGATGTCATCCCCGCGAAAGCGGGGATCCAGGGGCTACCGCACCTCGTGTGGCCAACACGTTGAAGCGCACGTCGTGTGGCCCCTGGATCCCCGCTTTCGCGGGGATGACATGCTGGCTAGGTTAGCGCCTATGGGTCAACGACCGCGGCTACATCCGGCGCCTGCCGGGAGGGCCGTTCGACCTCAGCGCTCCGCCGCTACGCTTCGCCTTCGCCGCCTTGACCGCTGCCGCGCGTCGCGCGGCCGCAAGTCCAAGCCCGGCCCAGCGCTTCAATTCCTCGGGATCGTCGTAAGCTTCGGCAAGCAGCCGCCAGTACGCCATCGACTTCGGCTTGCCCTGCATCACGTAGACAAAGGCTTCCGAGCCGGCCGCCTGAAAGGTAGCCTGCGTCTCGTTATCAACCTTGATGAAAACCTCGCCGCGAGACGCGATGGCGAAACAGAGCCCGTCCGCGTAAATCCCCGCCCCGCCGAACATGCGGCGGACCGTCACGGCGCCGAAAGGCTCGAACAGCTCCTTCAGCGCCTCGCTATCGATCACCCCGCGTGCAGCGCCGCCGGGTCGGCCGGGGTAATCGCGACGCTCTCGCCGCAGCCGCAGGCCGAAGTCTCGTTCGGATTGTGGAAGGTAAACGAAGCGCCCAGCCGGTCGGATTTGAAATCCATCTGCGCGCCGAGCAGGAACAGCACGGCCTTGGGGTCGATCAGCACCTTGACGCCCTTGTCCTCGATCACTTCATCGAGCGGCTCTATGCTCTCCGCGAGCTCCATCGTGTAGGACATGCCGGCGCAGCCGCCGTTGCGCACGCCGACCCGCAACGCCGTCGCGGGTTTATCCGAATTCGCCATGATCTCCTTGACGCGCGAGGCGGCCGCCTCGGTCAAGCTCATCACCTTCATCCGCGAAAGTCGCGATGCCATCGACATTCTCCGTTCGCCGGGTTCAAGGCCCGGGACGCTGGCGAGAGATATAACATCCCGCGCGGCTTTTTCCCAGGGTCCTCGACAAGCGGAGCGGCGGCCTGGAGGCCGACGCTCCCATGTGGCAAAGGGGCCGCGATGACCGACATGCTCCCCCTACTCGCCCGCATCGCCGACGCGCTCGACCGGCTGGCCCCCAAACCGCCGCCGGCGCCCGACTTCGCCGCCGCCGACGCCTTCGTCTGGCGCGCCGCCGACGAGACGGCCATCCCGGTGCCGAAGGTCAACCGCGTCGACATCGCTTTGCTGAAGGGCGTCGACCGCGCCCGCGATCAGCTGCTTGAAAACACCACGCGTTTCGCGCGTGGGTTTCCCGCCAACAACGCGCTGCTGTGGGGCGCGCGCGGCATGGGCAAATCCTCGCTGGTCAAGGCGGCGCACGCCGCCGTCAACGCCGTGCGCGACACGGACCGGCCGCTGAAACTGATCGAAATCCACCGCGAGGACATCGAGAGCCTGCCGGCGCTGATGTCGCGGCTCCGCGCCGATCCGCACCGCTTCCTGGTGTTCTGCGACGATCTCTCCTTCGATGGCGGCGATGCTTCCTACAAATCGCTGAAGGCGGCGCTGGAGGGCGGGGTCGAGGGGCGGCCGCCGAACGTGCTGTTCTACGCCACATCGAACCGCCGACACCTGCTGCCGCGCGATATGATGGACAACGAGCGCTCGACCGCCATCAACCCCGGCGAGGCGGTGGAGGAGAAGGTGTCGCTCTCCGACCGGTTCGGCCTCTGGCTCGGCTTCCACAAATGCAGCCAGGACGAATTCCTGGAGATGGTGTTCGGCTATTGCGAGCATTTCCAGCTCGCCGCGCCGCGCGAGGAAATCGAGCGCGCCGCGCTCGAATGGGCGACGACGCGCGGCTCGCGCTCGGGCCGCACAGCGTGGCAGTTCGTGCAGGATCTGGCCGGAAGGCTCGGCGTGCGCACGGAGGGTTAGCCCCCTGGGACGCCGCCCCTGGGACCGCAGCTTGTCTCGCAGGCTCAATCGCGTTAATCCGCCTCCGCGCTGCTCGAAGCTTTCGCCGCGCACACCATAACAACAGCTGCAGAGGTCGATTTGAAAGCCAACGCGCTGATCTGGTTATTCCTTGCATCGCTCGCCCTCGATGGCGCGCTGATCGGCGCGCATCCGAGTTGGCTGATGCTCCCCGCGGCGCTCGCCGGCTGGTATCTCGCCGATCTCGCCTCCGGCCTCGTGCACATGTACATGGACTACCGCCCCTGCGTCCCCGGCACGGGCCTGAGGGACCTGTATTTCTGGGAGGGCCCGCGCGACTCCCCGGAGTTTCTCGCCAAGCAACGCGACGTCTACGCCCGCATCTCGATATTCGAGCGCGTCGTCTACGACTTCAAGAAGCATCATCCCTTCCCTGACCTGCTCGGCCGCCACAGCATCTGGTATCTGATGAAGGCGCCCGTCATGTTCGTGACGCTGCCGCTTTCGCTCGCGTTCAATTTTGTCGTTCTGGCTGACGAGCCCGCCGGGCTGGTTGATCGTCTGCGTGGTGACGCTGCTTCTTGGCGCAAGTTTGTCGCAAGGGTTTCACGGCGCGCTACACCGCAGCGATGTCAGCTGGGGTGTGCGCGCGATGCGCCGGGCTCGGCTTTTGATGTCCGAATCCGCGCACAAGAAACACCACGCGACGCTGACGCAGGATTTTGCGGTCATCAATGGTTGGTCCAATCCGCTCGTCAACGCCTGCACGACGGCGCTGCTGCGGCTCCGCCTGCTGCGCAGCGAGGGCCTGGAGCCGACCTGAGGCATCGTCGTCCCTGCTTTCGCGTATTGGCGCTTAGGTAAGGACGTTTGAACAACACTATCCGCGTCATGGCCGGCGCAGCCGACGCCTTCCCTAACCAAACAAGGCGGCCCGCCTACCTCCGCAGCAGCGCCAACACCCCCTGCCCTGAAGCGTCGACGTCCAACGAAAACCCATCGAGGATCAACTTCCGCACCATCGCATCGGTCCGCTCCGTGCCGACGGCCCAGGTGTGCGTCTCCAAAATGAGCAACCGAATCCCCTGGAGATCGGCATGCGTCAGCAGATCGACCTCGCCGCCTTCGATGTCGCAGATCATCACATCGGCGCGCATCTTCGCGATTTCGTCCTCCAAGCAGAAGGTCGGAATTTGAATTGCTCCCGCATCGCCCTCTTCGCCAAGGCGTGAAGCCCAGAACGCGGGATCCACTTGAAAAGCGAGATGCTGGCCCTCGACATAGCGCTCGCGCGCCACCAGCGCGCCGCAACGGGCGCTGATCGCCATCCCATTACGAGCAAAATTGCCGCCGGCGTCAGCAACCATGGCCGGGTTGGCGTCGAAGGTCAGCACGTTCTCAGGCCCGACGACGGCCGCGGCGGTCATGGCGACGAGGCCGATCGCCGTGCCGGCCTCGATCACCCGGCTTGCGGGATCGAGCAACCGGCCAACCAGCTTGCGCTCGCGGTTCTCATAGTGGCCGCGCCGCAGCGCGCGTTTTATTTCCGGCGCGTAGCGCCGATCAACAAACAGCTCGAACGCATCGATGCGCGCGATATCTCCCCTGCGGCCGTTGGGGATAGCGCGACTCAGGGCCGCGGCTTCGTAAGCCGCGCGGTCATCGCGTGACTCGCCCGGCTCGCCAAACACCAGGCACTGGCGGAAGTGCAACATCTCGAGGGCATCGAGCCTGACGCGAAGGAAGCGCGCGAGCCGCGGCGGCTCGAACCGCAGCTCATAGCGCTCAGCCGCCGAGGTGCGCACGACTTGAAGCGACAGCCATGTCTCGCCATCGAGCGAACCAAGCAGCGTAAAGCGATTGAGCCTGTTCGGCGCATCCCCTCTATTCAGGATCTCGACGCGATGGATGACACAGTCGCGGCCGAGGTCGACCTGCCACCAGGGAAACAGATCCTCGCCGGTGTGGAAGTAGCGCGACGATTCGACATCACCGCTGGTCGCGATCGCCGCGTCCACCGCCGGGCTCGGGTCGGACGACCATTCCGACGTCGAGCTTTGCAGCGCCGGCCGCCGCAACGCGAGGTTCTCGGGGATCATCGCTTCGAGCCGCCGGCAATGGCGCCGCGAGCGGCCAGTGCGGTCAAAATCGCGAAGCGGTTGATCGGCGTCGGCATATTGCGACTAGGGGCATATCGCCGCCCGGCGCGCAAGTCGACGCGCGCGCTACTTCGTTCAATCAGCGTGTTCGATTCAGGCCATCGCAGCGGGCGTCGGACGATATTTCCACACGGTCGCCACGCCAAGCGCGACAAAGGCGAGGAGCACAATCACCTGCGCGACGATGAACGGCGGCTCCGATTGGGTCGGCGCCAAGGCCTGCAGGAACGGCAGCTTCTGGAACGATTGAACCACGCCGACGAAAACATCGAGATAGAAAGCCGCAACCGCCGTTGCGCAGAAAATCCAGCGCCAGGCGCCGGCGAGATGGAAACCGTAGAACGCGACGACCGACCCCGCCAGCAGCAGCAACGAGAGGGTCCCGACCACGCGCGGCGGGTCAAAGCCGAACGGCGCCAGCGGATAGCCGGTGACGTCGGTGAGAATCATTGTCGCAAGAAACACCGCCGTTACGGTTTTGATCGGGCCGCCGGCAAGGAGACGATAGAGCAGCAGGACGCCGGCGATCATCGCTACCAGACTGATCAAGACATGAAATTGAAGCATTTGGTTCTTTCTCTGATTGGCCAACTAGATAAGCCTAAATTTATATGGTTTCAACTTCTGCGCGCGTATGTCATTCTCGCCATGATTTAGGACATCGCATCCGTCGCCGCGAGGAGCAACAATGCATCGGGTCGGCCTCATACTGCCAAACGACTTCCAGTTGTTGAACCTGGCCCCGCTTACAGTCTTCGAAATTTCGGAGATGACGCCAAATCCGCCGCCTTATGACATTCATCTGCTGTCGGAACGCGGCGGCCTGTTGAGGTCTTCATGCGGCGTGACCGTCGAAACCGAGGCGTTTGGCGACCCGACCTTCGACACCATCATCGTCGGCGCGATCACCTCGTTCGTGATCCCTCCGCCTTCAAACGCGAACACGATCGCGTTCGTGCGAGAGGTGGCCAAGACCTCTAGGCGCGCCGCCTCATTCTGCAACGGCGCGTTCGTTCTCGCCGAAGCCGGTCTGCTCGACGGTCGAACCGCGACCACCCATTGGCTTCAGGCGTCGCGTTTCCGGGCGCGATTTCCGAAAGTGAAAATGGAGGAGGATCGGATCTTCATGATTGACGGTCCGATCTGGACATCCGCCGGCATGACCGCTGGTTTCGACCTCGTTCTGGCGATGGTTGATAGCGACATGGGTCCGCAGGTCGCGCAGGAAGTCGCGCGTCTGCTCGTCATCAGTCAACGGCGGATCGGCGGACAGAAGCAGCTCACCGCGTTGCTCGACTTGTCGCCCAAGTCCAGTCGCATCGAACGGGTTCTGAACCACATACGGCTCAACCTGCGCGGCGAGCTTTCGATTGCTGAACTCGCCGGCGTCGCAAGTCTCAGCCCTCGTCAGTTCAGCCGCGCCTTCCTGGAGGAAACCGGTCAGTCGCCGTCGAAAGCGGTCGAACAGCTCCGGTTGGAGGCCGCCAGGTTCATGATGGAGGAAGGGCGGCTCTCCGTCAGCGAGGTCGCGCGAGAGGCGGGTTTTGGCGATCGCGAACGCATGCGTCGCGCGTTCCTCAGAACCTTCGGCGTCTCCGCGGAGGCTTTGCGCAGAAAAGTCGCAGCGGTGGATTAGAGCGCTTGCCAATCAAGCAGAGTTCGCGTTGTCATCCCCGCGAAAGCGGGGATCCAGGGGCTACACGACGTGCGCTTCAACGTGTTGGCCGCACGACGTGCGACGGCCCCTGGATCCCCGCGTTCGCGGGGATGACAGGAATGCGATCTGATCGGAAACCGCTTTAGCCTCCTATTCGTGCAGCAGGCCCAAAGGCCAGAGCGGTCCAACCGGAATCAACTCGAACCGCATCATATCGGCGCGGCCCAAAGGCAAGTTCTCCAGCAGCTCATGGGCCTCGGCGGGATCGGTCACGTTCATCAGGAAGACCGCGCCGGAACCGTCGATCTTGGCGAACCATTGATCGATCTTGCCGGCCAGCATCAACTTCATCGTGTCGCGCGCCTCGGCCGGCATGATCGCGGGTCTCGTCTCTGGCGTTGCTTTCGCGGTCCAGGACCCGATCGCCAACACCTTTGTCGTCAATTTCTTTGCGGCGGCCATTTCCGCGGCATTGGTTGTCGTGGTTTTCTGATCTGACACGGTGATCAACTCCTCTGATGAAACTGCGCGCGGAAGCGCCAATTCGAAGGGCCGCGGCGAAAGCCCGGCTGCACTCGTCGCGAAGCAGGCAACGGCCAAGACCGCGATACGAGCTCGGCTGATCCAAGCGTCAAGGCGAGCCATCACAAGCAAACCTTTCTAGGAAACGGCGAACCGCACCCGACATTATCGAGCCGGATAGCTTTGGGGCAGGTCATTCACGCCACCATTCAAGACATTGGCGAGGCTCGCCGACTCCGTTGTCATCCCCGCGAAAGCGGGGATCCAGGGGTACACGACGTGCGCTTCAACGCGTTGGCCACACGACGTGCGGCGGCCCTGGATCCCCGCTTCGCGGGAATGACAGAAAAAACGATCCAATTTGGTTGGCTTCTACACTAGGCGTTAGCGTTCGCGGCAATGAGCCGAACGAATTCGAGAAAAGCCCGCAGAGCCGCCGACGGATCGTCCATCACGACGCGTCCGTTAACGGGAATCTCAACGACTTTTTCGCAGGAAATGGCGGTTCTCGGGGCTACCCCCCACCCCGGCCCTCCCCCACAAGGGGGGAGGGAGTTCGCGGCGCCGGCGGTTCTCCAATCATCGATGCAATCGCTTCGTGCTAAGTTTGCGCCTACGGGGCCAATCTGTGGTTGATAATGAACAGGAGCCGCCTACGAGACATGGCGGCTCCCTGCCGTTCAACTTAGTTGAGTCCCAGCGTCCCGCGCAGCTTCGACAGATCCTCCGCGAGTTCTGTCACCGGACCCTTCAACGTCAACCGATCCTGCTCAGTGACATTGTCATACGTGACGTAGCCATCCCCCTTCTTATATTTGGCGAGGATCGCGTCGACTTTGGCAAAGTTCTTGTCCACCGCCTGGACGAGCTTCGCATCGGCCTTGGCCGCCAGCGGCCGCACCAGATCGACGATCTTCTTGGCGCCGTCGACGTTGGCCTGGAAATCGTAGAGATCGGTGTGGCTGTAGCGATCTTCTTCGCCCGTGATCTTGGTCTTGGCGACTTCCTCGATAAGCGCGGCGGCGCCGCCCACCATCTTCTCCGGCGGAATGGTCAGCGTCTTGATGCGTCCCTGCAGGTCCGCCACGTCCTTGTTGAGCTTGTCGGCCAGCGGCGCCAGACCCTCGGTGCTCTTCTTCTCGAACAGGCCGAACTCGATGCGGTGGAAACCGACGAAGCCCGGGTCGTCCTCCTTCTTCTCGTGATCGTCGGCGCGCGAGTCGATGTTGTTGTCGAGATCGTTGAACAGTTCGGCGATCGGCTCGATGGTCTCGTAGTTGACGCGGGTCGGCGCATAGAGCTCCTGCGCCTTCTTCAGATCTCCGGCTTTGACAGCAGCGGTGAAGGCGGCCGTCGTTGCGGCCAGGCGATCGACGCCCTTGGTCACGAATATCTTGTAGTTGGAGACGGGTGCGACCAAGTCCATGGGCGCCGCGTAAGCGCGGCAAAGCCAAGACACAGCCGGAGGCGCATAGGGTTAAAAGCTTGATGATCCGGTTCATTTTCATATCCTCATTTGCGTTTGAGTGGGAGACATTCAGCCGGGACGCTCAATCCCCTCGAAAAGCGATTGCGCGAGATAACCGCCTTTCGCGGGAACTCCCGGAAGCACGAAAAGAAGCCGCCGCCGACCGGCTTGATGTATTCTTCGAGCGGCTCGCCGTTCAGACGAGTCTGGGCCGCAAGGAAGCCGGTCTCCAGGTTCGATTGGAAACAAACAAACAGCAGTCCCATGTCGAGCTGGCCTGATCGGGTGACGCCGCGCGAGTAATTGTATCCGCGGCGCAGCATGAGGTTCGGATCGCCCTTGGTTGTCGCGAGGCGCGGGTTGGCGAGGCGGATATGCGCGTTGAGGGGAATCCGCTCGCCCTTCGGGTCATTTGCATAGTCGGGAACGTCGGTTTCCGCCGCCATCGTCAAGGGCGCGCCGCCAATCTTCTGCCGCCCGATGATCGACTGTTGTTCCTGCAGCGGCGTTCGGTCCCAACGTTCGACAAACATGCGGACGATCCGGACCACTTTGTAGGTCCCGCCGACCGCCCACGCCGGCTCGCCCGCTTCGCCGTCGATCCAAACGACGCGATCCATCGCGGACTCATCAGCGATATCGGGATTGGCGGTTCCGTCCTTGAAGCCGAGCAGGTTGCGCGGCGTCGCCGCCGTTCGCCCCGGCCGTCGCGGGGCATTGTAGCCCTCGACCCGCCAACGCACCGAGAGAAGGCTGGGAAAATTCTTGATGATGTCGCGCAGCGCATGGATATTCGTATCGGGCGTATCCGAACAGATCTGAATCAGCAGGTCGCCGTGACACGATGCTTCTTCGAGCCCATCGTTTGGAAACTCCGGCATGCGGATCAATTGACGGGGCTTCAGCGCTTGCAGCGAAAATCGGTCGTCAAACAAGGAGGCGCCGACCGCCACGGTCATGGTCAGATTGGCGGGCGTGACGATCGGACCTAACAGGTTGGAATCGGGGGGAGGATATTTGGGATCGATCTGCTGAGCGGGTCCTCCCTGCGTCAGGAACGCGATGCGCTCGGTCAGCCCCTTGAACAAATCTTGCAGATCGTCGCGCGTCGTTGCGAGCACGTCGAAGGCGACAACCAGACCGGAAGACTGACGCGGGGTCGTCACACCCGATTGATGCCGACCATAAAACGGTTGCCGCTGTTCGAGATCTTCATCGGAGGAGTCCGCCGCTACGCTTGGCGCCGTATCCGCAACCGCGTGACGAGGAAGCAACCCGAGCGAACCGCCGGCGAGACCCAAACCAAGCAGAACTCTGCGCCGATCCGTCGTCTCCGTAGTGAAAGGGTTTGGCTTGCGCATGGGAGTCAACTGATTCCGAGTGCGGACGGTATCTGGCCGAGTTCTGACGTCAGACGCTTTGCCACTGTCTGCAACAAAGATCGATCATCAGAGCTGATGCTCACGCTGTGCTCCAACGAACTGTCGGCAAGTTGGTATTTCGCCAACGTCGACGTGAGCGTCGTAAAATCGTCGGCGAGCGCGACGCTCAAGGATTTGTCCGTCTTCTGGATCAGCGGCTGGAAAAGCGCGACGATCTTGTGCGTCCCTTCGATGTACCCCTGAAGATCAGCCAAGTCCGAACCGCTGAACCCTGCGGACGCTTGCCCGATCGCTGCCGCCGCGCTGCCGCCGATGGTCTGCACCGCGCCGGAGAAGGTCGGCCGGGGCGTAAGCGCCAGCGCTTCGAAGCGGCTCTGCAGCGCGGCGATATCGGCGACCAGCTTGTCTGCGAGGGGGCCGAAATTATGCGGCCCGGCGGCGGAAAGCTCCCACTCCAGTTGCCGGAAACCGACCGACGTCGGATCGGGCGGATTTCGAGTGTCCTGCTCCGGCCCCGCCATCCCATCGAGATCAGGGAAAAACAGGGCGATCGGCGTGATGCGGGCGTAATGCGCGTGAACGGCGCCGTAGAGCTGGCGCGCGGACACGAGATCTCCAGCCTTCAGCGCGTCGGCCAGCCGCTGCATATCGTCAACCAGCCCGTCAATCTCGTTGCCGGCGTAGAAGCGATATTCGGCCAGCGGACCAATGAAGTCCGTTGGCGCGACCTTGACCGGCGCCCCGTCGCTGGCGCTGACGTGCAGCTTTCCCCGGGGATTGCTGAGCAGGCCACAAGTGATTTCATAGTCGCCGGCGGTCAGGTTCGCGGTCAGCGGCTGCGTTGCGCCGGGCGAAATATTTTCACGCTCCTCGACAACCATCACGCCGTCCAGGATTTCCCATTCAACCGCTTGCGACGTCGCGTTGTGGATCGAAAACGTCACCCGACCGGCCTGAACCGCCAGCTCGTCCGGGTCGCACGAAGCGGCCTTCACAGAAACGAGGACAGTCTGCGCACAGACCGGCCCTGCGCTTAAAAAGCACATCGCCGTAAGAAAGGCGCGAGCGAAAGAGGAGTTCAAACCTTCAACCCCCCGTCCGAATACCAGACCGCCGGATCGTCGCGAAAACGCTAGTCGGAGCGCAAAAGCGGCGTCAAGCCGAGGGGGGGCAGATTAGAATTGTTTCAATTTGAAAGAAGACGCTAGGCCTCTGTTTTACTGAGGTTTACGGATTGTCCGCGATCGGAGCGTCGGCGTCCACGCCGACGTTGCAGTGTGCAGCCTCGTCGGCGTGGACGCCGACGCTCCTAGGCGGCGTTCTCCGCAAGGGTCACGAATTCGCCGGGCATCGAGTATCGGCCCGCCGGCGACTTGAACTCCGCGACGGAGGCCAAGAATTCCTCGCCAACCCGCTGCATCTGGTCATCTGGCAGGCGGCGCTCCTCGATGTCGACGAAGGCTGGGTGCGCGTGTGGCGTCGAGGACCTCGAGTTGAGGGTCTCTGGCCAACGCCTCGCTCCGTCACGAGAGGAAATTGGAGCGAGGCGCTTGGAGAACAAGGCTAAGCGCGCATCAAATACCAACGTGATGCACGACCTTGAACTTGCGGATCGTCTTGTCGCCGAAGGCGTCGGTGCGAACAACCTTGCCCTTCACGACCTTATCGCCAAACGCGTCGCTCTTCGAGACGCGCACGCCGAAGGTGCGGTCGCCATGACCGTCGTTCTTGAAGAACACCTGTTTGACGGACTTGTCGCCGAAGGCGTCGGTGTGAATGACCGTCTGCTGGATCTTTGTGCTGGCGAAAGCGGACGGGGCGCTGACGGCGCCGATCGTGAGAACGGTCAGGCCGGCAAGGAGGGTCTTGGACATAGCATTCAACATTTTCATTCTCCGTTGGGTTTGGAGCTAAGCTCCGGTTGGCAACGGGTTCAAACTAGGCGAACGCGCGGTCGCGCGCTGTCACCGGGGTGACAGGGTTCACGGCTGGCTGGGGATCTAGCCGCCGCATTGCGCGGCGCGACGGTCGGCGCCCCTCTCCCCGCGTGTCGCACGACGTAGCGCGCCGTATCTGCACGCCAGCGGGGAGACGGTTGGATGAGGGCGAGCCGCTTGGACGTGCGCTTTCCACGTGCGGCGCAGCAGGCCAACTAAAACTGATGACCAAAGCTCGCGTATTGCGCCGCTGATTGGAGAGCGCGATAAAGGCGTGAGCGTGTGCCGGAAATGTTCTAGTTTGATGCGGTGCGCGATGTTTGGAGGGACGCGTCCAAACAGCTCGCCCCTCACCCCAACCCTCTCCCCGCTACTAGGTTGATGCAGCGCGCTACGTCGTGTCACCCGCGGGGAGAGGGGGTCCGCCGCCTTCGTGTTTCACCCGACGGCATGCTCTAGAATCTAAAGTCCGCGGGACCCGAAGTTGACGCCACAAACTCGAAACCCTAGGCTTTTGAGCCGTGGCTACGAGAGGAAAGCGCGCTCATGATTTACCCGAAAATCGGATTGGTTCTGGTCGGTCTGCTGGCTTTCATCCCCGCAGCGCAAGCGACGATGTTCGTCAGGGCCGATCAATGTTCGTCGTGCATTGGCGCGATCGTCACGAAGAGGTCGTGCGAGGAGATGGGTAGCAACCGTTTTCCCCATCGCCCTCGACGAGTTTGCCGTTTCGTCCGTATCTGCACAGAGTGTCTCAACTGACGGGAGCGTTGTTTCTCAGGCGCGCACAGCCTCGACGACCTTCTGAATGCGTCTGCGCCGGGTGTCCTCCGCTTTGGCTTCCAGGACTTGGCGCACCCATTCCTTGCGCTTCGACGGCGCAGCTTTTGAAAAGGCGTCGGCGATCCCTGCTTCGGCCAAAGCGGCCTTCAGGTCCTCCGGCGCGTCGATGGCTTCCGGGGCCGTTGCCAGCTCCAGACGAACCGTCATTTCCTGGCCCGCCGAAAAACCGGACGCCGCCCGATGCGCGGCGCTGAAGCTGATCATGGTTTTCCCCGCCATCCGTCCTGGCGCGGCGGTAAATTCGTAGCCGTTGACGTCAATCTTGAGCCGCGGACGCTGACCGCCGCCCAGAGCCGCGATCACCTTATCGGGCACCACGATTCCCGTGACATTCTTGCTTTCGCCAGCGACCAGTTTTGTTTTGAAAGTCTGAGCGACCACATCGTTCTCCAAATTACAGTTCGACGCCTACGCTGCAGCCTAGCGAAGGCGCCGCTCGGCGGCTACAGCATCGACTAGCAAAGCTGGGGAGGACGGGATGGCGAAGGCTCTCACTGACGTTCGCGAAATATCGAAGCTCGCCTACGGCTTCATGGCTTCGCGCGCGCTCTTCGCGGCGCTCGAACTGCGCCTGTTTGGACACATCGCCGCCGGCGCGCGCGACCTTGCCGCTCTCTCCGCCGCCACCGGCGCGCCGGAACACCGGATCGCGACGCTGGTCGCCGCGCTGACCAGCGTCGGCGCGCTCGTCCGCGACGCGGGCGGCCTCCTCAACGCGCCGGCGGTCGGGACCTATCTCGATCCCGCCGCCCACGCCTATTTCGGCGACTACTACCGCTTGCAGATCGGCCGGCAGATCTATCGCGACATGATGAGCCTCGACGCCGGCCTGGCGGGCGACCGCGCGGCGCTGGCGCATAAGGAGATGAGCGGTTGGCTCTCCGATCCCGAGGAGGCGCGCACGTTTTCCGACGCGCAGCACGCCGGCTCGATGGGCCCCGCGCTCATGTTGGCGAAGCGCCTGGACCTCGCGGGGGTCCGCTCGCTGCTCGACGTCGCCGGCGGCACAGGCGCTTATTCGATCGCCTTCCGTCGCGCCAATCCCGACCTTTCGGCCGCGATATTGGATTTCCCGGCGGTGATCGAAGTCGCGCGCGGCTACATCGAGCGCGCGGGCCTCGGCGACAGCATCGCGCTGATCCCCGGCGACGCGCGCGAAGCTGATTGGCCCGGCGGCCAGGACGTCGTGTTCATGTCCTATCTGCTGAGCGCGGTGCGCGGCGAGGACATCGCCCCGCTGCTGCAGCGGGCGCGAGGCGCACTGCGCCCAGGAGGCAAACTGATCGTGCATGACTTCATGCTCGACGAAACGCGCTCCGGCCCGTCCTCGGCGGCGCTGTTCTTCCTCTCCTACCTCTCCGCGAACCCCGATGCGGTATCGTTCACCGCCAGCGACATCGCTGGTTGGATGGAAGCCGCGGGCTTCGTTGATTGCAGGGATGAAATCATGATCCCCGACATCACGATGATGGTGACTGCGACGCGGCCTTAGTTTAGCGCGTTCTGTGTTTACGTAGAACCGTCATTGCGAGCGAAGCGAAGCAATCCACGTTTCGGCGATGCTGGGTTGCGGTGGTTAAGCCAAACCTCGCGGATAAACCGGCGGCGTAGCTGCGCACCGGGGCTGGATTGCTTCGCTTCGCTCGCAATGACGATTTAAAGCAGGACGCTCCAGCAAGCGGGAGAATAGACCCTGGCCAAGCGGTCAGTTGATCAGGCTCTTTGTCGCCGCAGGAGTCGTATTTTGGCGCCTATTTCGTAGGCTCAGGAGTGTCCTTTACGCTCGACCAATTCTTGTCGGCGCGGCTGATATTTTCCGCCTCGTTCTTGCGCCATTCCGTCGTCCAATATTTGGTGTGATTGACATACAACTTGCCATTGACGATCGTGAAGGCCTCAGGATCAACCGTATCCTTGTGGCCGCCCTCCCAGGAAACGCCCATGGCGCAGTGCCCGTCGTATTGCGCCGCGTATTTCTCCGGGTTCGCCGCGAACAGATCGAGATCCTCTTTGCTGGCGAATTGCCAGCGCGCATCGTGCCAAACCGTCTGATAGTCGAGCTTTCCGGGTACGGCCTTTCCGACCGTGAAATACGCCACGGTGTCATAGCCGCCGATCGCCAACCGCGGCATTCCGTTCATCTCGGGCGCGGTGTCGGCAAGAACTGGGAAAGAAATCATCGAAAGTATGACGGCGGGGAACAACCTATTAAAGCTCATTTTCCACTCCATTTCGCCGCTTACGCGAGAGAGCCGCTCAACGGCGCCTCCCGCTTCGCACAGGCATTGTGGAGCGGCGGGGCTGCGGCGTAACGAGCCGCCGCCGAAAAAATTACGAAACTTTTCCGATCGGCCGCACGCCAACCCTGCGGCAAGACGTGCTAGAAAGCGCTGTCAACAACGCGCTCCGATGCGGCTGCGCCTGCCGATCGCGGGAGGCTGGATGGATATTCGAGGGCAAAGCTTTGCGGTCAACGGCGTAACGGTCGATTTCGGCGGCGAGACCCTGCGCGCGGAATCCGGACACGCCGTCGCGCTTCGGCCGCAGGCGTTTTCGGTATTGCGCTACATGGCCGAGCGCGCGGGCCGGCTCGTCACCAAAGACGAGCTGATGAATGCGGTTTGGCCGGGGCTGGTGGTAACCGACGACAGCCTCGTACAGTGCATCCACGAAATTCGCCGCGCGCTGCAGGACGATGGCCGCGCCGTGCTGAAGACCGCGCCGAAGCGCGGCTACCTGCTGGATTTGCCCGCCGATCTGGCCTTCGCCGAGGCTTCGTCGAGCGCCCCGCCCGAAAATCTCGACGAACGCGCCAAGGTGCATATTGCCGTGTTGCCGTTCGCCAACATGTCTTCCGATCCCGAGCAGGATTACTTCGCCAACGGGATTACCGAGGACGTCATAACCGATCTGTCGCAGTGGCGCACAATCACCGTCGCGTCGCGCTACGCCAGCCTTCGCTTGCAAGGCGAGCCAGTCAACATCCGGGCGGCGGCTCACGAACTCGGTGTGACGTTCCTGGTCGAGGGCAGCGTTCGTCGGCTCGGGAGCCGCCTCAGGATCACCGCGCAGTTGGTTGACGCCCGGACAGGCAACCACGTGTGGGCGGAGCGCTATGATCGTCCGTTCGACGATTTGCCTGCCCTCCAAGACGAGGTGGTGCGGAAGATTGTCGGCACCCTCGTCGGCCGGATGTACCTGAACGAGGCCGAGCATTTATCCCGCCGGCCGCCCACCAACCCGGCCGCTTACGATCTGACCCTGCGGGCCAACTGGTTGAAGTGGAATGATCCCTCGACGCGGGCCGAGGCGAAGCGTTGCCTCGAGCGGGCGATCGAACTCGACCCTGGATACGGGCTCCCGCACAGCCTGCTGGCGCTCACATTGCTGTTTGACTATCGCGACTGTGCGAAATCGCCGGAAATCCTGGATCGGGCGTTCGCGCTGGCCAAGCGTGGGGTCGAACTCGCCGACAATGACAGCACCTGCCACGTCGCGCTCGGACGTCTCTATTGGCAACGGCGATCCTTCGACTTGGCGCTCAGCCACACCGAGCGCGCCATCGCGATCAATCCGGCCAACCCGACGCTCAAGGCTGATCTCGGTTCGCTGTTGTCGCGAATTGGCCGCGCCGAAGAAGGGCTGGAACGGCTGCGCGAGGCCCAAATCGCAGACCCGTTTTTCGGCCCTGGTTGGTTCTGGCAGGCGCTCGGGTTGGCCCAGTTCGTGCTGCGCCGATACCCGGAGGCTTTGTTGGACTTCGAACGGCAGGCGCCGACGACTTCGGACACCTCTGCGATCATGGCGGGATGCTGCGCCAAGCTTGGTCTCATCGAGCGCGCCAAAGCCTTGGTGGCCGATTGCCTCGCCGTCCAGCCGGAAGCTACGTTGTCTGGCTTGGTTGACCGGGTGGTCTTTGCGCGGGCGCAGGACAGCGAGCATCTTGCCGAATGCCTGCGTCTGGCTGGAATGCCCGGATAACAGGCCGATTGGCGCTCACGTCGGATTGCGCACGGCGCCTCACTTCGAGGTTACGGAAACTTCGACATCCATGCCCGCAAATGCGCTGCTGTTTCCAACAAAACTACCCGACACGGGCACGGCTTGCCGGATGTCGCGCACGACCGCAACAGGGATCAGGTTCGATCCCCCGACGCTGCGGTTGGTCGGATCGAAGCTGATCCAACCCGCACCGGACACGAACACTTCGCCCCACGCATGCGTGGAGCCCGCATCCGCCGAGCCGATCAGACTCTGGTCGGGATTGAACAGGTATCCCGAAACGATGCGCGCGCCGAAGCCAAGACATCGCGCCGCCTCCACGAACAGCACCGCGAAATCCCGGCAAGATCCCCAGCCGCGGTTCAGCGTCTCAATCGGCGATTGCGTGCCCTCGTCCTCACGGCTCTGGTAGTTGATCCAAGCGGATACGCCAGCGCAGAGATCCTTGAGTAGCGCAAGCGTATCGGTCCGCTCGCCTCGCACGAAAGCGCGCGCCCAGGCCTTCAACTGACCAGCCGGGTCTGCATATTGTTGAACTGTCGTAGCGCCGAGATCGGTCCATTCGTCATCGGGGTAGCGGAATGGATAGACAATCGCCGAAGCCGCGATATCGAACACAGGCCAGGCCGTGCCGCGCAGTTCAAGTTCAGCGACACTGTCGATGACTAGGCTATCGGTTGCCTGCTGAAAAACCACCGTCGCCACGGAATTGCCGAAAACGTCGTGCGCCCAGGTGACCTGCGCGGCCGGCGTGACCGTCAGTTGGCTCGATATCAACCGGAGGTCGCGGCTCTCCCGCGGGCGCAGCATGAGCCGATGCGGCCCGAGGCTGACGGCCTGATGATAGCGGTAGGTCGTTCGATGTTGGACGCTTAAGGAAGTCACCAGAGCCTCGCGCTCCCAAGCGGATGTTGCGGCGCGGATCACATTAAGAACCGCGGGCCTGTAGCCGCGATCTCCAGATCGCGTTCTCCCCGTGATTGGCGCTTCCCCAGGCAAGGCGCGACCTCACCGCCCCCGCGATCTGGAGATCGCGGCTACAGTGCGCCTGGGCCGCCAGCGGCGCGCTGATTAAGCGCGCCGCGAGTGCGTTTTCGATCGTGGACTATCAGTAATCCATTCCGCCCATACCACCCATGCCGCCGCCGCCCGGCATCGCCGGCGCCTCGGTGCGCGGCTTCTCCGAAACCATCGCCTCGGTGGTGATCATCAGGCCCGCGACAGAGGCCGCGTCCTGCAGCGCGATCCGCACGACTTTCGCCGGATCGAGAATGCCCGCGGTCAGCATATCCACATATTTCTCGGTCTGCGCGTCAAACCCATACGTCTCGGATTTCTGAGCGAGGATATCGCCGACGACGATCGAGCCCTCAACTTCGGCGTTCTCGACAATCTGCCGGATCGGCGCCTCCAGCGCCTTCAGCACGATGCTGATGCCGGACTGCACATCCGGGTTTGCGTCCTTCAGCTTGCCGAGCGCGACTTTCGCCCGCAACAACGCCACCCCGCCGCCGGGCACGATACCTTCCTGCACCGCGGCTTTGGTCGCGTTCATCGCGTCATCGACGCGATCCTTCTTTTCCTTGACTTCGACCTCGGTTGAACCGCCGACGCGAATGATCGCCACGCCGCCCGCCAACTTCGCCAGTCGCTCCTGCAACTTCTCCTTGTCGTAGTCCGAGGTGGTCTCCTCGATCTGCGCCTTGATCTGGGCGATGCGGCCCTCGATGTCTTCTTTCTTGCCGGCGCCGTCGATGATCGTCGTGGTCTCTTTTTCAATGCGCACCCGCTTGGCGCGGCCGAGCATCTCGATCGTGACGTTTTCGAGCTTGATCCCGAGATCCTCGGACACCGCCGTCCCCGCGCTCAAAATCGCGATGTCTTCGAGCATCGCCTTGCGCCGATCGCCGAACCCCGGCGCCTTCACCGCCGCCACCTTCAACCCGCCACGCAGTTTGTTGACAACCAAAGTCGCCAGCGCCTCGCCGTCGATGTCCTCGGCGATGATCAACAATGGCTTGCCGGTCTGCACGACCGCCTCGAGAATCGGCAGCATGCCCTGCAGCGACGAAAGCTTCTTTTCGTGGACGAGGATGTAGGGATCCTCCAGCTCGACCAGCATCTTTTCCGCGTTGGTGACGAAATACGGCGACAGATAGCCGCGATCGAACTGCATGCCCTCGACCACGTCGAGTTCAGTCTCGGCGGTCTTGGCTTCCTCGACCGTGATCACGCCCTCGTTGCCGACTTTCTTCATCGCGTCAGCAATCATCTGGCCAATCGCCTTGTCGCCATTCGAAGCGACCGTACCCACCTGCGCGATTTCCTCCGAGGACTGCACCTTCTTGGCGCGCGCCTCGATATCCTTCACGACGGCGGCGACAGCGATGTCGACGCCGCGCTTCAGATCCATCGGATTGACGCCGGCGGCCACCAGCTTCAGGCCTTCGCGCATGATCGAGGCGGCCAGAACCGTCGCCGTGGTCGTGCCGTCGCCGGCGAGATCGTTGGTCTTCGACGCGACCTCGCGCACCAGCTGCGCGCCCATGTTTTCGAACTTGTTCTGCAGTTCGATTTCCTTGGCGACGGTCACCCCATCCTTGGTGATCCGCGGCGCCCCGTAGGACTTGTCGATCAGCACGTTGCGGCCCTTCGGACCGAGCGTCGCCTTGACCGCGTTATTCAGTATTTCGACGCCGCGCAGCATATGCGTGCGAGCATCGATCGAGAAGCGAACATCTTTGGCGGACATGATTTGATTTCCAATCTTGAGAGCAGGCTTTGACGGCTTCAGGCAGCCTTTTTGGCCGCGACTTCGTGCTCGATCACGCCCATAATGTCGGATTCTTTCATGATCAGCAGATCTTCGCCGTCGATCTTGACCTCCGAGCCGGACCACTTTCCAAACAGCACTCGGTCGCCCGCCTTGACCTCGAGGACGACGAGCTTCCCCTTCTCGTCATGCGCGCCCGGCCCGACCGCGATCACTTCGCCCTCTTGCGGCTTCTCTTTGGCGTTGTCGGGAATGATGATCCCGCCCTTGGTCTTTCCCTCTTGTTCAATGCGTCGGATAACGACGCGGTCGTGCAGGGGACGAAATTTCATGGAGGCCCATTTCCGGCCGCTATGCAAAGCGCGCAACGGACACAGGCCCGCCTCTCGGCCGCATTTCGGCGCAGCTTCTAGATAGAGGCGATTGGCACTCATTGCAAGAGAGTGCCAACGCGGCGCGCCATGGCCGGATCGCGTTCGTGGGGATGGCTTTATCGGAAATCGGTTTATCGCTGCCCTGCGATGGCTTCGTACTTCGACAATTTACCGTCGGCGAAGGATGAACATTTTTTCGCTTGCTGCGTTTGTAAGTCACAGCAGCAGGTGGAGGTCGTTATGGGTCTCGGTAAAGGCGCTTTGTTGTGGCTGATAGGTATACCGCTTCCGGTCATCATCCTGTTAGCCTTGTTTATGCATCACTAAGACTCCTTCTTCCGAAGGTTGATCTTGAATAGGGCGGGTTCTTTCGAACCCGCTCTTTTGTTGTGATGTGTTGCCGACAAACAATTCCCTCTGTGCAGGAGCGCCGCGCTGTGGACGAACTGAATTCGCATGACTTTGCCTCCCCCGCGATTTTGCTGGCGGGGCCGGTTGACTATGACATGTACAAAGACTTCCGGCGCCAGCTCGGCAATTTGAATAAAGAAGGACTGATTGTCACTGAATTATCAACTCTCGGAGGCGATCCGGAAGTTGCCCGAATGATGGGAGAGGACATCCGATTTCATAGCGAAAATTCCGCAAAATGCCGGTTCGTATTTTTGGGCAAAGCGGCGATCTATTCCGCTGGAACAACCTTCATGAGTTTCTTCGCAATAGAAAATCGATATCTGACACGCGGCGCCCGTCTGATGATTCACGAACGAAAATTAGACAAGCAATTATCCATCAGCGGACCTTTGACGACATGCATCGCCACCGTCACCGCCACTCTGCACGAAATAGAGGCGTCGATTGCGATTCAGAATGAGGGATTCGAGAACCTCATCCGTGGATCGAAGGTCAAGATGGAAGAAGTTCTCAGCCGTGCGCCCGGCAATTGGTATATCGAGGCGAACGAGGCGAAGTCTCTCGGACTTGTCGCCAAGGTTCTTTAGGGAGAGACGCTCCCGGAGGGTGTCCCCTGGCTTCGGCGCGCGCTCCTCAGCCACGAGAATGGATGCAATCGGTATCACGTCTCGCGATCTCGGCTGCCGCTGCCGCCATGGAACGCGAATTGTTACGAAGCTTTAACCACCTGCCGAAATACCCGCAAGGTGAGGGCGCTTAGCCTATCCGCAGTATCGCGGCGGCTTCGCGTCGAAGCAATCAAGTTTCCTGATCGGAAGCCTCAGAGCTCGGTGGTCGCGATCCAGAGCGCACACGCCACTCTCGCGCCAACCGTGAGGAGATGATGTCATGCCAGCAATTCTAATCATCGCGCTGCCGTTTGTCGCGCTGATGTGGATGATCCTCCGGGACGCGGACCGGCGCAAGACGCCCGATCACATCAGGATGCCGAACGAGAAGAACCCGTTCGCTTGAAAGACCTCGGATCGCTAGCGCAGCCTCATAGGCCGGCGCGGAGCCGCCGGTCGAATCCGTCCGCGATCTCACGGCCAATCAGGTCGTAATCGCCGTCCATGTGATGATCGCCGCTCTTCGCGTGGATTTCGGCGCCGCGCTCGGCGAATTTCTCACAAGTCCTGCCTTCATCTTGGTCGCCATAAAAACACTGCACCCGATCTCCGGGCATGGTCGCGACCGCCGGCCCCAGCGGCGTCGCCGCGGCGCTCGGGCCGGCGCCAAACCAACCAGCGACCTTGATCTCCCAGTCCGCCGCCTGACCTGGACTGAGAATGGAGATCATGGTGATGCGTTTGCGCATCGGCGCGTCGAGCCGACCGTAGATGAACGGCATCGCGTCGGCGCCGAAGGAAAATCCAATCAGCGCCACTTCGTCGCAATTCCATTTCCGTTGATAGGCTTCGACGACGGCGGCGAGATCGGCGGCTGCCTGATCGGGCGTCTTGCGCCTCCAGAAATAGCGCAGCGAATCCCAACCGACCACGGAGACGCCGAGCTCCTGCAACCGCTCCGAAACGCGCTTGTCGAGGTCACGCCAGCCGCCGTCGCCAGAGAGAAATATCGCCATGCGCCGCGTGTGGTTCGCGGCGGGCAAATCGACGAGCGGCAGATCTGCAACCGTATCCGGGCGCTCGGGCGCGAGAAACGGGCGGATCAGATCGGCGAAGGCGAGCGCATCGCCGGCGTCCGGCAGATCGCGCAATGTCATCAGCTTGGTGTGCCCGGCGAGCGCAGCGAAGCGGGCGCGGGTCTCGGCCGACGCCGCTGGGGTCAACGCGACCACCCACGGATTCTTGAGCACCGGCGCTTCGAGCGTTCCTGATCCTTCGCGGTCGTCCGCCTCCATCGGACGCGTACAGATTTCATGGTCCAGCGGCCAAGTCGCGGCCGGGTCGACGGCGACGCCGCCGCTGACTGTTTGCAACGGCGATTGTGCGACGATCTTGCTGGCGAGCGCGCCGCCGAGTCCCTCGCCGGCAACGATCGGCACGCGATATTGTGTCGTCGGATGTTCGCGCTGCAATTGCCGCCCGAGGGTCTCCGCGTCGCGAAACAACAGCAAACACCCTGGCTCGGCGTGTGAGAGGTTTTTCAAATAAGCCTGGGTGTTGACGCCGACGGCGATCGCGCCTGCGTTGGCGATCGCTTCGAGACGCGTTCTGTCGCGCGTCTGCAGTCCGTCGCTATCGGAGAATAGGATGACTAGGCCGCGCGCCGGAGAGGGTGGCGCGACGACCTCGACGTCGCCGTACTGACCGCCGTCCTCCGCAAAGGCCGCGGACGTCGCCGCCAGCATGAGCAGGGCGGCCGCAAGGGCTTTCTTAAACATGCGCCTTCTCCTTGGGCTTGGGCGAAGCCGCGCCAATCAAGGCCGCGGCATCCGCAAGCGCCATGTACGGACCCATCGCGCCGGAGGACACCAGATAGCGCGGCTCCCAAGTCGGATGCAGCTTGTTCTTGAAGGCGCGCAGCCCCTGGAAATTGTAGAAGCGATTGCCGTGCCGCCACAGCAGCGCCGCCACGCGGCCCCAGCGGGTGCGCAACGGCGCAAGCGTCACGCCTGCGAGCGGAGCGATGCCGAGGCTGAAGTTCCTACAACCCAGCTCGCGCAGGCCCAGCGCGAGCTGGGTCATCAGGCAGTCCATTGCCACCGGGCTGTTGAGCTCGCGATGCCGCAGCAACCCCAAGGTTGCTCCGCGGCCGGCGATCATCACCGAAGCGAAAGCGATCGGGCGGCCAGCTTCAGTCAGGAGACCGACGTGCTGGCGCGCGAGAAATTCGCGATGGAAGGCGGCAACTGAAAAGCCCTTCTCATCGGCGCGGCGTGCTTCAAGCCAGCTGTCGGAAATCGCGCCGAGTTCGTCGAAGCGAGCGAGCACGGCCTCTGGGGCGAGCATCTCGAAGGCCAACCCGTCGCGCTCGCCGCGCTTCAGCGCATAACGCAGCGCCGAAAACGCCCCGCCCTTCAACGTGAAGCCGTCGAGTTCGACGATCGCTTCTTCGCCAAGTTTGGTCGCGGCGAAGCCGAGGTCGAGATAGAACGGCAAACTATCCGGGCGCGTCTGATAGAAATTGGCGCGGCCGCCATGATCGGCGGCGAGGCGGACGAAACGCTCGACCAGTTCGCGCCATTCCTCGCGCGGGCCGATCGGATCATAGAGCGAGATCCAGCTGCGTCCGCGCTTGCCATACATCAGGAAGGCGCGGCCGGAAGCCGAGATCATCAACGCCTTGTCGCCCATCAGCGCCATGTTCGCCTCGGGACGTTCGCTGGCCTCGATGGCTTCGACGGCGCGGGCGAGCGTTGCCGGATCGGGAGCAACCACGCGGCCGGACGGCGGCCGCAGCAGATGCCACAGCGCAAAGCCGCCGGCGCTGATCGCAGCGCCGAGGACCGCGCGCAGCGCTCGCGGCGCTTGCGCATCAAATTCGAACGACCACCAATCGCCGATCCAAGTGGCCGCTCCATTGTGGAAGGCGAGATAGAATACGCCCATCGCCGCCGCGAGGATGGCGCCAACGGCGGCGAACCAGCCCCAGGTGAACGGCTGATCAAACAGCGAGGTCGGCCGCGCAAACTGCCGCCGGCTCGCCAGCAGCAGCATCAGGAAACAAGCCAGCAAGGCGATCTCGCCGAACGCCAAGCCCTTCAGCAGGGAGAACACCAGGCTCATCAGCGTGGCGGCCGTGGCCAGCCGCCACGCGCCGTCGCGCCGGTCGAACAGCCCGCGCGTCAGGAACAGGAAGAGCGACGCCGAGGATGCTGCCGAGGAAGCTCGACATCTCCAGTGTCCACAGCGGCACGTGGCGGGAGAGGGAGGACAGCCGCCAGCCGAACGTCGGCGTTGCGCCGGAGACGATCAGCACGACGCCGATGACGAACGCCAGCAAGCCGATGAAGGTCGGCGTCAGTCGCGCCGCGGCGCGGGCGAGCTTGGCGTCGGCGCGCGGCATCGAGGGATCGAGCGCCAGGCGCAGCTCGAACGCTCCGAACGTCACCGCCGACAGCGTCAGCGGCAGGACGAAGTAGATCGCGCGATAGGCCACCAGCGCGGCCGCCACCGTTTCCGGCGGCGCGTGGCCTTTGAGCGCCCACAGCACGACGAGTTCGAACACGCCGAGGCCCGCGGGCACGTGCGACAGTGCGCCGAGCGCCGTCGCCGCGGCAAACAGCGGCACGAACGAGGTGAAGCCGACGAGCCCCCGCGGAAGCAGCGCCCACAAGGCCGTCGCCGCGCCGATCAGGCGCACCGCCGTCCAGAGCACGTGCAAGCCGATAACTGCGCGTTCCGGCGCGACGCGCGGACGGCCGGCGCTCAGGGCTCGCGGCGGTTCGATCACGAACAGGATCGCAACTGAGGCAAACGCCAGCGCGCCAACGGCGGTCACCATCCAGGGAGACCAGCCAAACAAAGCGGCGACCTCATGCGCACGAACGATCGCCGCGCCGCCGCCCACAACCGCCAGGCCGAGCGCGAAGCCGATCATCACAAATGCGACGATCTCCGCGACTTCGAGCGCGCCCACACCCACGGCCCCATAGATGCGATAGCGAACGGCGGCCGCCGTAAACACGCCAAGACCGGCGGCATTGCCCAAAGCCGGGGCCGCCAGGCCGCACAGGACGACGGCCAGCCAAGGCGCGCGAACGCCGACATAGCGAAGCGCGGTGGCTTCGCGGCCGACGAAGCCGGCAAAGCTGATCGCGGTTCCCGCCAGCGCGAGCGCAAGCGCAGACGCCGGGAGCCGGCGGACGACCCGCAGCAGCTCGGAAAAATCGAAGGATTTGGCGACATCGCCGAACGCCATCAGGAAGGCGACCAGACCGAAGCCGATCGCCAACGCCAGCAGCAGGCTATGGGCCCGCGGCCCTCTGAGGGAATCGTCATCGGCGATGGAGGCTTCGACCGCGGATGCGAGCTGTGCCATTCGATCTAAATTCGCGACCGGATGCGCCGGTCGGCCTTCCCTTGCGTCCCATTCCCGATCGCCCCGCGCGGCGCGAGCCAGAGGCGAATCGCGGAGACGTATCCGGAAAATTATGGCGCAAAGCGGGTTCGACCGTTGCGTCTTTCGTATAGCGAGAAGGCGATCCATGCGACGGGAGCGTCGGCTACCGACGCGCATTTCGCGGAGCGTCGGCCTCCAGGCCGACGTTGGGGTTAATACCTGAGCCGGCCGAGTTGCGCACCAAAAGGGTCGGCGTGGACGCCGACCCTCCGTAAGACCCGCTCTACCGGCACCAGACGCGCGGCAACATCGGGGTCGAGCATGAGATTGACGCGGCGTTTCTTGGCCGCGTCTGGCAGAGCCGGCGGCCCTCGCTTGGCCCGCGCGAAAAAAGTCTCATCAAGTTCCCTGACTTCGCCGTCAGGGAGCGGTGAAGGGCTTCTGCATAACGCGTCCCTGCGAATCCCGTCCTACTCGGCGCCAGGTTTTGGAATGCCTACGGCAGTCGGAGCGTCGGCGACTACGCCAACGTCGTGGGGCGCACGTCGGCGTGGACGCCGGCGCTCCGGCGCCGCCTTGGGATATCAGCGACTCGCAACACCCCTGAACTTGATGCGCTTCTACTTGCAATTTATTGATTAATATCAATAACTTAGCCTTCTAATGTGAGATTTGATTTTCTGAATATCGGAATACATGATAGACTGGCAGCTTCGCGCTCCGTAGGCCGTCGCCATGATTGATTTGCTGCCATTCGCCCGACGCCACCGCCAGGTGACGCTGCCGCCGCATGGACCAAGCGCTCGGCGCACTCAATACGAGCTCAGAAGCGTGGGACATTTTCGGCGAAAACCGGCGCCTTTTGCGCAAATCCGAACGAGATCTGGAAATCCGAAGCGCGCTGAAGACAAAACAAGACGAAAAACGGAAGCCTAGCGCCATCTAAAGCGTTGCGAAATCAGCCGGGGGCGCTTTCCGGTGGAATCGCCTACCCACCTTGGTCATTCCCGCGAAAGCGGGAATCCAGGGGCCGCCGCACGTCGTGTCCCCACCGGGCCCAGCAGCACGTCGTGTGGCCCCTGGAACCCCGCTTTCGCGGGGATGACAGCGCGAGTCCTTTTGATTGGTGGCTGTTCTAGTAGGCCCCCAAAAACGCCAAGGGGCGGGCCTTTCTTGGGACCCGCCCCTTGCTTCGGCGTCGCGTGGCGCAAGCCGCTTTGTCTCGTGGCGCCTGAGTTCGCGACGGTCCGATCGTCCGGCCGCAAAGCCAGGCGATAGCTGCTCGTCGGGGCGTCAGAGCCCCGCGAGATAGTTCGTCGGGTCGACGGGCGTCTGGCCCTTGCGCAGTTCGAAATGCAGTTGCGGCGAGGCGACGTCGCCGGTCTGGCCGGACTTGGCGATCACCTGACCGCGCTTGACCGCGTCGCCGCTCTTCACGTTGAGTTCGCCGTTGTTGGCGTAAGCCGTGACGAAGCCGTTGGTGTGGCGGATCAACACCAGGTTGCCGTAGCCTTTCAGCGCGCTGCCGGCGTAGGCGACCTTGCCGTCCTCGGCCGCCCGCACCGAGGTGCCCTCGGGCAGCGCGATGTTGATGCCGTCGTTGCCGCCGGACTTGAAGCCCTGGATGATCCGACCCCGCGCCGGCCAGCGGAACTGGCCGTTCTCCGAGGCCTTGCCCTCGCCTGTCGGCGCGGCCGCCGCCACGTCGCCGGTCGGCGTCATGTCGGTCTCGGGCTTCTTGTGGGCGGGCTTCGCCGGCTCGACGGCGGCGACGACCGGGGCCTTCTCGACCTTCGGCTGATCCTTGGTGTGCGGCTTGGCGGCCTCGGCGAGTTTCTGCGGCTTCTCCGGCTTGGCCGCGTCCTCGTGCTTGGCGACCTTCTCCGACTTGTCGGACTTCTCGGCCTTGGCGGTCTTCTCGTGCTTCTTCTCGGGCTTGTCGTCGGCCTCGGCATCCTTGTCGTCGTCGTCCTTCTTGGCCGACTTGTGCTTCTTGTGGTCGCTGTCGGCCTTGCGCGAGTCCTTATCGGAATCGTCGTTGGCGTCTTCGCGGCTGTGTTTGGCGACCTTGTGATGCTTGTCTTCGACGTCGCGATCGTCCTCCGCCTTGGCGACGCGCGTCGACGCATGCGCGTTGTAGACGGGGATGACGATCCGCATCCCGGCATGGATATCGGACTTCGAATGCAGACCGTTCGCGCTGAGCAGCGCAGCTTCCGGAACGCCGTAGCGCTGCGAAATCACCCCGGCGTCGTCGGTCGATCCGACGATGATCGGCGAGCCGCCGACGGCGCTCCAACCATTGGCGTTTCCACCAACCTGCCCGCGCACGGCGCCGGTCGATTCCGTCGACGGGGCGGGCAGCGAGGCGACGGCCACCGGGCTCGGATGCGCGGCGACGGCGTAATTGTTGCGCGGCGCGTTGGTCTGCGCCAGCGGGGCGGCGGAGACATTCGGGGTCGGGGCGCTATCGTTGGACGCGAAGGGATTGCTGAACGGATTTCCGCTCTCGCCGAAACGGGTCGCGTCCGCGCAGCCCGACAACCAGATTCCCAACAGTCCGGTCAGCGCGAAACGAAATGCGTTCCGCTGAACAGCCAAAGCCACGCGATCACTCATCGGCTCCAACCCACCCCAACGCCATAATGTCAGGGCGAAAATGCGCCGCCGGAGTTAAGACCGGGTTTAAGATGAATCTATTCTGATCTTTTACGAGGAAAATTGCGGCGGCCGCCCTGTAGCCGCGGTCGTTGACCCCCTGTAGCCGCGGTCGTTGACCGCGGTGCTCAAGCGCAGCCAGGCTTCGATCATCGAAACACCGCGGTCGGCGACCGCGGCTACAGCGCGCGCATCAATCCCACGACCAACCCCGTGAGGGTGCGCACCTGGCCGAACGCGTCTCCCGAGAGCTCGCCATCGGCTTCGCGGGTCAGCCTGACGATGCGCTGTATGTCCTCATCGACGATCGCCGCCACCAGCGAAGCTCCGGGACGCAGCCGGCGCGTCAGCCTCGGCGCGGGCGGTTCAATCAGCGCATGCACGAGGATGCGGTCGAACTGGTCGCCGTCATCCGGCGCCTCCCCAAGCGCGTCGGCGTGACGGACCGTGACGTTATTGAGCCCGAAGGCGGAAAGCCGCGACGCGGCCTCCACCGCGAGTGAGGGACAGCGCTCCAGCGACACCACCTCTGCGGCGATCTGACCCAGCAGCGCGGCGGCATAGCCCGAGCCGGTGCCGATCTCCAAGCACGCGGTGCGACCCATCGAGCCGCAACGCCTCGATCATCGCGGCGACGGTGGAGGGCGGCGGGGCGGTCTGCCCGGCGCCGATCGGCAGCGCGATGTCGCGCGCGGCGATATCCGCATAGCGCTGCGGCACGAAGAACGAGCGCGGCGTCCGTTCGAGCGCGCGCAGCACCCGCAGATCGCCGAGGCCGCGCGAGCGCATGCGCAGCGTGAACTGCGCCCGCTCGGCCGCCTCCTTCTCCAACGCTGCCGCGTTCGCCACGCTCATTCTCCGATGAACGCCTCGGCGTAGCGCAACCGTTCGCCCTCGTCAGTAAGATCGATGCGCAGCGGCGTCACCGAGACTTTGCGGGCGGCGAGCGCCTCCAGATCGGTGCCCTCGCCCGGCGTGAAACCGGCGCGCTGGAACATCAGCCAGTAATAGGGAATGTTGCGCCCGTCGTGCCGCTCCTCGACGCGCAGCAGGTCCGCGTCACGACGTCCCTGCGTGGTGACCGATACGCCCTTGACCTCCTCCGCCGTGCAAGGCGGGAAATTGACGTTGACCAGCAGGCCCGGATGGATGCCGGTCTCAAGGATTTTCTTGATAACGCGCGGCGCGAATGCCTCCGTCGCATCCCAGATCGGCCGCTCGCGGCCTTCGAGGCCGCCGTAGGATTGCGATAGCGCGATCGAGGGCACGCCGAGCAAAGTGCCCTCGATCGCCGCGGCGATCGTGCCGGAATAGGTGACGTCCTCGGCAACGTTCTGGCCGCGGTTGACGCCGGAAAGCACGAGATCCGGCTTTTTGTCGCCGAGTATGCGGCGGACCGCCATCAGCACGCAATCGGTCGGCGTGCCCTGCACGGCGAAGTGTTTTGGGGCAATCTCCCTGAGCCGCAGCGGACTCGACAGCGAGAACGAGTGCGCCACGCCGGACTGGTCGGTCTCGGGGGCGACGATCCACACGTCGTCGGAGAATTGGCTGGCGATGCGCTCAAGAAGCTTGAGCCCGGCGGCATGGACGCCGTCGTCGTTGGTGAGCAGAATTCGCATGGGCGGTCTCGTGGGGGAGGCTTCAAGGGCTTGTAGCGCGGGTTGGCGATTCGCGCGACCTCTGGGGCGGCGGCGATTATCGACACAGCAAGCGGCTCAGAGTTTATAGACCGGCAGACGAGGAAGCTCTCCGGTCAAGATCGTCCCCGCATCGTCGGCGCTGCGGACGATCCTGCGACCATCCAAGCCGATCCAGACGGCCTGCCCCGCCTTCACGTTTCGCATCGTGTCCAAAACATCTGCGATTCTAGCTATCAGGATATCAGCCCGGTTGACTGGCAACGCGACGATGGCGATCCGCAAACTTCGCAAATTCAGTTGAAAGCCCATGTTCTTGTCGTTCGTAAGCAGAAGATCGTATCCCGCCTGCTCGATGGCCCTCAACAGCACGCCGTTCGCGAAGGCGCGCCATTCGTCCCTGAAAGGCTCTACGCTGGCGCCAAGACGCCGAAGCGGCGCAATGATGTCGTCAGGCACGCCCTCGTCGAGGACGGCTTTCACGCTGCTTTCGGCTCGGCCAGTCGCGCCGACATCAACTCCAGAACCCTCACGACGTCCGCCTTGTCGAGCGTCTTGAAGCTCACCAGGATCTGATCCAGCGACATGCCGGCCGCCAAATTGTCAAACAACGCCTCCACAGGGACGCGGGTATTGCGAAACACGCGGCGTCCGCCGAGAATTTCGGGGTTGGACACTATGAGGTCGTCCAAGTCGAGTTGCGAGAGAGTTTCGTTGGACATGGATGCGACCCTCCTATTGGGCATATAACATGGCGTCGCCTATTTTACGACGGCATGTCGGGCTCGGGGGCCGCCACCGGCGGCCCGAGACGACTTAGTTTCCTCCAGTCCTCGCAAGCCCGAGCAGCCCGTCCACGTCGACGTCGCGCTCCACCTCCTCGGCGATCTCGTCCAGCGCCGCCTCGACCCCGGCCGCGTAATCCTCGCCGCGGCTCGCGGCGCCGACGCGCGCGAGCAGCGCGGCTCGCAATTCGGTCGAGGCGAGCAAGCCGTGGCAGTAGGTTGCGATCACACGACCGTCAGCGCTGACCGCGCCGTCGTTCTCGCCGTCGTCGAGCCGAGCAAACGGGCGAGCCGCGTCGGGGCCGGTGGTTACGCCCATATGCATCTCGTAGCCAAGAAACCCGGCGCCCCACGCCCTGCCGCTGACGCGCCGCAAGGCTTTCAGCGGCCTCAGTTCAGTCTCGACATCGAGCAGACCCAATCCAGCAACTGCGCCGGGCGGCCCTTCGATGCCGAGCGGATCGGCGACGACCCGGCCGAGCATCTGATAGCCGCCGCAAAGGCCAAGGATCGCGCCGCCGCGGCGCCGATGCGCCGCGATATCGATGTCCCAGCCGAACTCGCGCAGAGCGGCGAGGTCGGCGATCGTCGCCTTCGAGCCGGGAAGGACGACGAGCGCCGCTTCCGCCGGGATCGGCGCCCGGCGGTATGATAGCCACCTCGACCTCCGGTTCCAGTTTGAGCGGATCGAGGTCGTCGAAATTGGCGATGCGCGGCAGGATCGGGCAAGCGACGAGCACGCGATTCGACGCCACAGCGCTCCCCCGCTCCAGCACCACGGCATCTTCGCTCGGCAGGCGCCTCGCGGCGGCGAGCCACGGCACCACGCCGAAGCCGCGCCAGCCCGAGAGCTTCTCGATCGCCTGGTAGCCGTCGTCGAACAGCGCGGGATCGCCGCGAAACTTGTTGATGAGGAAGCCGCGGATCATCGCGGCGTCCCCGGGATCGAGCACCGCGCGCGTGCCCACCACCGCCGCGATCACCCCGCCGCGATCGATGTCGCCGACCAGCACAACCGGACACCTGTGCGGCGCGCGCGAAGCCCATGTTGGCGATGTCGCCGGCGCGCAGGTTGATCTCGGCCGGGGAGCCCGCGCCCTCGATGACGACGAGGTCGCACTGCGCCTCAAGGCGCCGATAGCTCTCCATCACCTCGGGCAGCAGCTCCCGCCGCGCCTCGCGGTAATTGGCCGCGCCGAGCGTCCCGCGCACGCGGCCGTGGACGACGAGCTGCGAGGTGCGATCGGCCTGCGGCTTCAGCAGCACCGGGTTCATGTCGGTGTGCGGCTCGACCCGCGCGGCGATCGCCTGCATGGCCTGCGCGCGGCCGATCTCGCCGCCATCGGCGGTCACCGCGGCGTTGTTCGACATGTTCTGCGGCTTGAACGGGCGCACCGTCAGCCCGCGATTGGCGAGCGCCCGGCAGAGGCCCGCGACGAGCGCCGATTTGCCGACGTCCGACCCGGTTCCCTGAAACATCAAACCCGGCATCTGGCCCTCACCTCAGCGCGTCGGCAATCCTCGCCCGCTGCTCCTCGGTCGGAATCGCGAAGCGCAGCAGTGCAGAATCCCTGCGGAATGGCCGCGTGAGGATGCCGTGCGAGCAAAGCCCTGCAAACCTCTCGGCGGCGTCGGGCCGACGAACCAGGCGGAACAATCGCGTACGGCCAACGATCTCGAACCCGGCGCGGGAAAGCGCATCGTCCAACCAAGCGGCGTCGCTGTCGAGGCGGCGGCGGGCGGCGGCAAGCCAGTCCGCATCCGCGAGCGCCTCGCGGCCGATGGCGATCGCCGGGCCGGAGACCGGCCAGGGGCCGAGCGCGGCGCGAAGCTGAGCGGCGAGGGGCGGCGGCGCGACAGCGAAGCCGAGCCGCAGTCCGGCCAATCCGTAGGCCTTGCCGAACGAGCGCAACACGATCGTCGCCGGCAGAGCTTCGCCGGCCACCGAGTGCGGCTCGAAATCCATGAACGCCTCGTCGACGATCAGCCGCCTGCCCTGCTCTGCAAGCCGCCGCGCATAGGCGCTCATCTGCGTGCGCGAAAAAATCCGGCCGTCGGGATTGTTGGGGTTGGCGATAACAACCTGCTCGGCCGTCGCGGCTTCGAGATCGCCGACGATCTCGACCTCGGCGCCGCCGTCTTTCCAGGTCCGCGCGTGCTCGTCGTAGGTAGGGCCGAGGATCGAAACCCGTCGCGCGGGAAAAATACGGGGCAAGATTTGCAAAATCGCCTGCGTTCCCGCCGCCGCCGCCACGTGCTCCGGCGCCGCGCCATAGGCGCGCGCCGCGACGGCCTGTAGATCCTCCAGCGCCGCGGGCGTCGGCAGGCGCGTCCACACCTCCGGCGGCAATTCGGGCGCGGGATAGGCGACCGGGTTGAGGCCGGTCGAAAGATCGATCCACGGCCGCGGCGCGTCGGGAAAAGCCGCGATCGCCGAATTGATGTCGCCGCCATGCTCGAATAGGCGCTCGATCGCCGCCCGCCGGGAATTGGAATCAGGCTCGTCCGTCACATGGCCACCCTCTCGCCCTTCGATCCCGAGCTGAACCTCGCCTTGGCGATGGCCGCGCTCGTCCTGGAGGCCATCGTGGGATACCCGCAAGGGGTGTTCAAGGCGATAGGGCACCCTGTCACGTGGCAAGGGCGGGTGATCTCCGCCTGCGAAGGGTGGATGAATATCGGCGCGCCTCGGCGGCGCCGGCTCGGCGGAATTCTGACGCTCGTCGGACTCCTCGCTGCGTCGGCGATACCCGCGGCGCTGTTGCAGGCCTGTTTGAACCGCTCCGAGCTCGGTTTCGCGGCGCTCGCCGTCCTCGCGGCCACGCTGCCGGCGCAACGCAGCCTTTTCGATCATGTCCGGCGCGTCGCCGAAGCGCTCGAAAGCGACGGGTTGGAAGCCGGGCGCCGCGCGGTGTCGCAAATTGTCGGACGGGACCCCGCTGCGCTCGACGTGGCCGGCGTCGCGCGCGCGGCCATTGAAAGCCTCGCCGAAAATTTTGCCGACGGCGTCGTGGCGCCGATCTTCTGGCTGGCTGTCGCCGGCCTTCCCGGCGGCTTCGCCTACAAGGCCGCTAACACCGCGGATTCGATGATCGGGCATAAGAACGAACGCTACCGTTATTTCGGTTGGGCGGCGGCGCGCTTCGATGATCTCGTCAATCTGCCAGCCTCGCGGTTGGCGGCGCTTTGGCTCGTGTTGGCGGCCGTGACCCAGGGCGGCGCAGGCGCGGCGTGTCGCAGCGTCGTACGCGACGCGCCCCGCCACCGCTCGCCGAATGCCGGTTGGCCCGAGGCGGCGATGGCGGGCGCCCTGGGCCTGCGGCTCGCTGGTCCGCGGGTTTATTCCGGCGCCATAGTCGAGGATGCGTTCATGGGCGAAGGACGACGCGAGGCGACGGCCGCGGACATCCGCGCCGCGCTGGCGCTATACCGCCGCGCCTGCTTTATCCAATTCGCAGCTCTGACTTTGGCGCTGGTTTTCTTGGCTAGCTAGCCTTCGGAGCATCGGCGTTCCCGCCGACGTCGTCGTGCGCACCTCGTCGGCGTGGACGCCGACGCTGCGAAGGGCTCAACCTCGCGCCCGCAGCGCCGATAGAAAAGCCGCGTAGCTCCAGGTCAGATTGCGCACGCTTTTTTCGAAGCCTGTCGTCCCGTCGTATTGCTCGCTGAGTTCATAGTAATCGCTGTGGAAGATGATCGCCCGCATCATCGCGTCGCCCGCCGCGCGCAAGGCGCTCGCAGCCGCGTCAGGCGATGTCGCCGCGGCGATACCGACTTGAGCGAAGAACGGCGAGGACAGCGCATCGAACGGGATCGCATGGCTCGCCGCGATGCTGGCGGCGAGACGATAGTAGAGCTCGGCGAAATTGGCCGTGCAAACCGCCCAGGGATGCCCACCCGGCACGGGGTTCTTCACATCGCCGTCGTAGACGTCGCCCGGATAGCGTCCGAGAACGGGGCCCATCCCGCGCGCGGCATCGGCGCCGTTGATCGGATAATAGACCGGCGAATTGGCGTCACTCCATTGCTGGCGCAGCAGCGCAGCGGTGGCGAGCAGCTTGGTGTCCGTGCACGAGGCGGCGCCGTAGAGCGCGGCGCTGACGATATCGATGTTGGGATCGTAGCCGGGCGCCACCGGCGTGGTCGCCGGTCCGTCGGGCGCCGCCACGGAGACGTAGAACGCGCCATTCCAATGCCCGGCGAGAGCCGTCTCCAACCAGGCTATAGCTGCTTGCAGTCCGGCAGGCGGCGAGACGCCAATCGCATTCGAGGCGATCTCGCGAAAACATCGCAGTTGCGCCGCACGCGCGAAGAACGAAAGGCCGAAGTGCTCCTCCCAAAGGTTCGTCGTTGCGTTCGGATAGACGCTCAGCAGGAATTCGAGGTTCTTGAGGATCAACGCCTTCGCGACGACCTGTGTCGCCGCGTCGAGTTGGTTGTAGGCGGCGAGCAGCGCGAGCGTCTGCAACGCCGGCCCATCGTTTTGATCGCTCCACAAAGGACGCGATATGCCCTCGATCGTGAAGGACGCGTGGGCGAGGGTGGGAACAGCGTTGTCAGCGCAGAGCTTTGCGAAGTTCACATAGTCGATCAGCGTCTTTTGCCCGCCAACCATTTGCGGCGGATGCGCGGCGGCGATTTCGATCGCCGTGATCGCGGAGTCGCGCGTCCAGTTGAACACGTAGTCCTGATCGACTCCCGGAGTGTTGGCGGGATAGCTGGGCGCCGCGATGATGCAGCCGGGTATCGAAAACTGGCCGGGTTGGACCGGATCCTCGAAGACAAAGCCGTCGCTGGCGACGTTGCGCAACATCAGCGCCAACATGTAGGGCGCAAGCGCGGGCAAGTTCGCCTGATCGACGCCGGGCGCCGCCAGCGTGTAGCTTACCGCATTCGGACCCGCGTTGTCGTGTGTCTGCGGCATAAGCGCCTCCTGACCGGCCGCCGCTCGGCGGCGCTTGACGGGAGGCGGCATCATAGCGCGCGCGGAAAGCCGCTAATTTCTTTTTCGCAACGTATCCGGCAGTCGAACCCACCGAGCGCCCCGCCTCGTCAGCGGCGTGCGTTCATGATACTGTCGCGTGCAAATCCTTTTCCCGGCTCTTCCCATGCGTATCGAAACCGACGTCAAGCTCGACTTCAAGGACGTCTTGATCCGTCCAAAGCGTTCGACCCTCAACTCGCGCAACGCGGTCGACATCCACCGCTCCTTCCGCTTCTACCACACGGGGGCGGAATGGCGGGGGTTTCCGCTGATCGCGGCCAACATGGATGTGACGGGCACGATGGCGATGGCCAAGGCGCTCGGCCGCCACGGCGCGATGACCGCCCTGCACAAACATTACCCTGAAGGCGCGCTCGCCGAGTTTTTCCTGAGCGAGAGCGGCGCCCACGCGTTCTATTCGCTCGGCGTCAGCGCGGGAGATCTCGAAAAGCTCGCAGCGGTGAAGAAGCGCGCGCCGCTGCGCTACCTCTGCCTCGACGTCGCCAACGGCTATTCCGAGAAGTTCCTCGACACGGTCAAGCGCGTGCGCGAGGAGAACCCGCAGTCCGTGATCATGGCCGGCAACGTCGTCACCGGCGACATGACCGAGGCGCTGGTTCTCGCCGGCGCGGATATCGTCAAGATCGGCATCGGGCCCGGCTCGGTGTGCACCACGCGACGCGTGACCGGGGTCGGCTATCCGCAATTGTCGGCGATCATCGAATGCGCCGACGCTGCCCACGGGCTGAAGGGTCTAGTGTGCGCCGACGGCGGCTGCGTTTCGCCCGGCGATGTCGCCAAGGCCTACGGCGCCGGCGCGGATTTCGTGATGCTCGGCGGCATGCTCGCCGGTCACGACGAATGTGAAGGCGAGATCCGCTACGAGGAGCGCGACGGCGAACGCGTGCCCGTCGCCATGGGGTTTTATGGCATGTCGTCGGAAGCGGCGATGAACAAATACGCGGGCGGCGTGGCGAAGTACCGCGCGGCGGAGGGCAAGAGCGTCGAGACGCCCTATCGCGGGCCGGTCGAGCACACGATGGATGAAATCATGGGCGGGGTGCGCTCGATGATGACCTACATTGGCGCGACGCAGCTCAAAGAGGTGCCGAAGCGCACTACGTTCGTGATGGTGACGGCGCAGACCAACGACGTGTTCGGCAGGGCGTGAGCGGTCTTATTTCGTCGCCCGTTTCTTCTTCTGCTCGACATAGGAGCGTAAGACCGCGTTGATCGTGGTCTGGTAACCCTTCCCCTGCCCTCGGAAGAAATCAAGCACATCTCGGTCGACGCGCATGTGCAGTACGGACTTCGGTTCAGGCAGCTTGGCGCTCACCGTCGACCAATCGAGCACCATCCCTGCCTCGTCAGGATCGGCGGCGATAGAGGCTTCCAGTTCCTCATCGCTGACGGAAGCCGCCCGCTCCCAATCTGAGCGACTCTCGCCACGAGCGATCATCGCGCGCAGTTCATCATCCGTGTAGCGAACGATACGCTCTTGCTTCTTCATTCCGCGCTCTCCGAAAAGATATGATGCGCCGTATGTTTCCGCGCCATGTCCAAACAACCGTGAAGATTTTTCCGTCGAGGATAGCCGTCGTAACAAAGCGCACCTCGCCGGGTTGACGAGACGTGATTGTCATCGTTGCGCGTCCGTCAAAGATTGCCATCGCGGTCGCGAAGTCCAAACCACGGACTTGGAATGTCTGAAGTCGTTTATTTTCGTCCCACTCGAACATTGCAGCTGCGCGTATGTACATCTCGTATATACAAGAGGCCCGCGCTTGTCAATGTATCGGGCGGCGCGCGACCGAGGCGAACGAATTCACCGCTAGGCGTTACGCCACCGACCCCAAAGCCATCGCGCGCGGCCCCGGCGCCGTCTTCGGGAACGTCACCAGCACGACCGTCCCCTCCCCATATCGCGAGGAGACGTTGAGCGAGCCGCCATGCAGCTCCGCATAGGACCGCGCGATCGCCAGCCCGAGCCCCGAGCCCTTCATGCCGTTCGCCAGCGCCTTGCTCGCCTGTTCGAACGGGCGGCCCAGTCGCGCGAGATCCGGCTCGGGGATGCCCGGCCCGTCGTCCTCGACATAGAAATAGATGTGATCGCGAAACCCCTGTGCGCCGACGCTGACCGAACCGCCCTGCGGGGCGAACTTGACCGCGTTGCGCATCAGCGTCGTCAGCACACGCGCCACCGCTGCGCGATCCGCGTTGAGGGTCGCGCCCGAGTCCACCTCCACCCGAACGTCGATTTGTTTGTCGCTGGCGATATCGGCGATTTCCTCCACCGCCGCGTCGACGGCGTCCTGCGCGGTGAATTTCTGATAGCGTAGCTCGATGCGTCCAGACTCGAGGTTCGACATCGCCAGCACGTCGTCGAAGACCTTCAGCAAAGATTGCCCGCTGTCAAAAATATTGGTCGCATAGTCCGAATATTTGGGCGCGATCGGTCCGAGCGTCTCGTTGCGCATGATGTCGGAGAAGCCGATGATTGCGTTGAGCGGCGTACGCAACTCGTGACTCATGTTGGCGAGGAACTGGGCTTTGGCGCGGTTAGCCGTCTCGGCCTTGGCTTTCTCCTCGTGATAGCCTTTGGCCAGCTCCGCCATTTGCTGAGCCTGCGCCTCCAACGAGCGGCGGGACTGGTTGAGCTGGGCGACCGTCTGCGACATCAGACGCTCCGACTTCTGCGCTTCTTCTTCCTTTTGTTTGATGGCGGTAATGTCGGTTCCGACCGAGACATAGCCACCGTCGCCCGTGCGGCGTTCGTTGACTTGCAACCAACGCCCGTCCGAGAGCCGCGCCTGATAGGTGCGCGAGTGGCCGTCGCGGGGCGACGACGTCGCCGGGATTGGCGACGATCTCGCTCGACACAATCGGCGTCTGACCCAACCGCGCGAGCTCGGCGTAGGAGGCCCCGACGCGGGTCGACTCCGCAGGCAATTGATGCAGGCTCTGATATTTGGAGTTGCAGAGCACCAGGCGGTTGTCGGCGTCCCAAAGCACGAAGGCCTCGGAGATCGCCTCGATCGCCTCGCGAAGCCGGTGTTCGGCGGTCGCCGAAATCTCCGCCTCGTGCATGCGCTCCGTCACGTCGACCGCGATGCCGACCAGACGGCGGCGCTTGGTCGCCTCGTCCTCGAGGATGTCGGCGCGTTTGGTCACCCAGATCCACTCGCCGTCGCCGCGACGCAGCCGGCAGCGGAACTCCATCGGCCCAAGCGGCGCCGCCATCGCCTCCTCGGCGATTTCTTCCAGCGCGCGATCGCGGGGGTGCATGAAACGGCTGAGAGCGGCGAGCGGCAGCACGGCGGCGGCGCTGCGGCTGGCCGACCAGATCAAACATCGAGGCCGACCACTGGACGCGGCCGGTCGCCAGGTCCCAACTCCACAGACCGCAGCGGCCGTGGCGCAGCGCCAGATCGAGATTGGCGCGACGCAGCGCCGCCAGCTTGGCCTTCTCGCGGGCGCGCTCGGCGTCGAGCCAGAAGGCAACCACGCAACCCGCGAGGATCAGCGCCGTCGCCGACATCAACAGCGTCAACACGCGCGCATCGTCGCGCCAGCGGACCAGCAGGTCGCGTTCGCGCGCCATCAGCACCACTTGGCCGGCCGTCGGCGAGATTGCGCAAGGCGGCATAGGTCTCGCCTACGCCGGGGATGACGACTTTGATCGCCCCGGCCTTGTCGGCAAAAAACGGCAGCAGCGCGTCGCCGCCGAGCGCGTCGGCGAGCGTGGCGGGTCGCGAACTCCGCCGCGGCCAGACCGCGCGCACGAGCCCCGCCGCATCAGCAAGCAGGATCTCCCTGGCCTCGCCCGACGTCCCGCGTCGCGATCTCTGACAGCACCAATTCGGGATCGGCGGCAGGAGCGGCGGCTAGCGCCGCATCCAACCGGCGCGAAAGCTCGCCCGCCCGCAAATCAAGAAAGCGCAGCGCCGTTTCGAGCGAAGCCAGACGCGAGCGCTCGAGCCGCCAAGTGACGCCTCCCGCCATCAAGAGCAGCATGAGTGCGGCAGTGATTGGCCCGGCGTACCCCATCGCCTGACGCACAACCGCCCGCATTGCCGCCCATCGCCTCCAAACTCTCAAAGCGCGCGATGGTTGTGAGCCGACGCGCGCGCACGACTCTGCCGCTGCCGCGCTTACGCGCGCCATGCACGACCCCCGCATTTATCGATGACTTCGGCGCAACTCGCACGCGTAACCGAATCAACGGCATATGAATCCTAGATGGATTCTTTGTCCAGGGCTTTGTTCACGCAACGCGAGAATTTTGTCGGGACGTGACTTGGGACCGCGGGCGTCCCGCCCGCTCTTAGCGGACGAGGCGCCTCTTCCGGATTGAGCAACTAAGTTGGCGCTCATCGAGTTCCGTCTCGTCGGCAAAGAGCGCGCGGGACGCGCGCGGTCCCGGGGCGCCGCTATCCGGCTTGCGCTTCGCGCTCCAAGCTGCGCGTGACGATGTCGCGCACATCCGCCGACAGCGCGTCGCGCGTCGCGATCCGCGTCAGCGCCGCTTCAGCCCTGGCGCGGCGGCCCGCTTCGAGCGAGCGCCAGGAGCGAAGCGCGGTCAACAAGCGCGCGGCGATCTGCGGGTTGGACGGATCGAGCTTCAGCACGATCTCGGCAAGGAAATCGTAGCCGCCGCCGTCGGCGCGATTGAACTGCGTCTGATTGGCGGTGAAGCCGCCAACCAGCGCCCGCGTGCGGTTGGGATTGGCGAGCGAGAAGGCGTGGTGGCGCATCAACCCGCGCACCCGCTCGAGCGTCTCCGCCTCGCCGATCTGCGCCTGCAGCGCAAACCATTTGTCGAGAATGAGCGGCTCGGCCGCGTAGATGCGGCCGAAATTTTCGAGCGCATGTTCGCGCGCGGGATCGGCGAGCATCGAAAGCGCGGCCAGCGCGCCGAATTTCTCAGTCATGTTCTCGGCGCCCGCGATATTGCTCCGAGGCCAGCGCGACGCCGCCAACCGCGTCGCCGGCGAGGATCATCGCCAACGCGCCGTTGCGCAGCGCGCGCCGGCCGGCGCTGGCCGCGTCAGGGCTGAACGGCCCGGGGTTGCGCATGTCCGCGTGCAGCTTCCGTAGCGCATTCGCGTGCGCGCGCCCAAGTCGGCCGCGCAAGCGCTCGCGCACGACGCGGATCGCGTCGGGATCGACGTCGCGCCCGATTTCGCGCGCGAGATCGGCTTCGCTCGGCAGTTGAGCGCCAGCGCCGCGAAGGCGGGATCGATGCGCGCGCCGATTCGCGTCCGGCGACGACCGCGCCGTAGGCGTCGACGAAGGCGTCGTCGTTTTCCGGCGGGTGGCCCGCGCGGGTCGCCGTCACCGCCCGCTTCAGCAGTTTGACGGCCAGGGTCTGCAAGGCCTGCCAGCGATTGAACGGATCGCTGTCGCGCGACAGCAGGACGATCAAGTCCGCTTCGGTCAGATCGTCCTCGACCGTCACCGGCGCGGAGAAACCGCGCAGCGCCGACAGCGCCGGGCGCCGCGGCACGTTCTTGAACGTCAAGCTGCGGCTGGCGCTCTCCAAGCGCGAATACGCCGCTGGCGCAGTTCATGCGGGCTCGCGTCGTCGCTGCCGAGCGGCAGATCGCCACGTTCCGGATCAACCAGGCCCAGTCGGACAGGAAGCGTCGTCGGCAGCTTCTCTGGTTGCCCGGGCGTCGGCGCCAGCGATTGGGAGAGGTCGACGCGGAATGTCGCGGTCGCCGGATCGTGCTCGGTGGCGATGCGCAGACGCGGCGTGCCCGCCTGCGAATACCAGCGCGTAAAAATCGTCAGATCCCGGCCCGAGACCTCGGCGAAGCCGCTCAAAAACTCCTCGATCGTCGCCGCCGTCCCATCGAAGCGCTCGAAGTAAAGATCCATGCCCTTTCGAAACGCCGCATCGCCAATCAACGTCTTCAGCATGCGGATGACTTCGGCGCCTTTCTGATAGACGGTCGCCGTGTAGAAATTGTTGATCTCGTGATAAACCTCCGGCCGCACATTGTGCGCGAGCGGCCCCGCATCTTCAGGAAACTGCGCGCTCCGCAGCGCGCGTACATCGGCGATGCGCTTGACGGGCGCCGAGCGCTGGTCGGCGGTGAATTCCTGATCGCGAAAGACGGTCAAACCTTCTTTCAAACAAAGCTGAAACCAATCGCGGCAAGTGATGCGGTTGCCCGTCCAGTTGTGAAAATATTCGTGCGCGATGACGCCTTCGATGCCGGCGTAATCGTCGTCGGTCGCGGTCTCGCCCGAGGCCAGCACATATTTGTCGTTGAAAACGTTGAGCCCCTTGTTCTCCATCGCGCCCATATTGAAGTCGGAGACGGCGACGATGTTGAACACGTCGAGATCGTATTCCCGGCCAAAGGCGCGCTCGTCGTATTCCATCGAGCGTTTCAGCGAGTCCATCGCGTAGGCCGCGCGGGTCTGTCGCCCTGGCTCGGTATAGACGCCAAGCTCGACGCGCCGCCCCGACGCAGTGACGAAATGATCGGAAAATTTCGCCAGATCGCCCGCGACCAGCGCGAACAGATAACAAGGCTTCGGGAACGGATCGAACCAGACCGCGTAATGCCGCCCCTTGCCCGCCTCGCCCGCGCTTTCGAGATTGCCGTTGCCGAGCAGAACCGGCGCCTCCGCCTTGTCCGCCTCGAGCCGCACCCGATAGACCGAGAGCACGTCCGGCCGATCGAGGAAATAGGTGATGCGCCGAAACCCCTCGGCCTCGCATTGCGTGCAATAGGCGGAGCCCGAGCGGTAGAGCCCCATCAGCTTGGTGTTGGCGGCCGGCGCGAGCCGGGTTTCGATCTTCAGCTTGAATGGGCGGCGCGGCGGATCGGGCAGCAGCAACTCGTCGGGGCTGGCGGCATAGGCGTCCGGCGCCGCCGTCACGCCATCGATCGCGAGGCTCACCAGCGACAGTTCGTCGCCGTCGAGCCGGAGCGCGGCGCCGGCGTCACCGCGCGGGTTCGCTCGCAGCGACAGTTCGGCAACCACCCGCGTCGCCTGCGGATCTAGCGAAATATCCATCTCGACCGTGTCGATCAGGAAATCGGGGACGCGGTATTCCGCCAAGCGAACGGGCTGTCCGGCCGGACTGCGCATGGGTCGACCTTTCGAATTCGGACGCGCGCTTAGCGCGCGAGGACTGGCGCGGAGCTAACCGTCAGGCCGAACCGAAGCAAGGTTTTTTGCAACGCCGGGGACGCCTCGCCGCCGCGGGTAAAGATCGCCGGCAAGGGGCCGGCGTTGCGCGCCGGACCCGGGCGCCCCGAGCAGCGTATCGACGCGGCGCGCGATCGCCGGCGCCGGATCAACGAAGGCGACCGGCCAGGGCGAAAGCGCCGCGAGCCGATCGGCGAGCAGCGGGAAGTGGGTGCAGGCGAGCACGATCTGGTCGGTACGCCGCCCGCCGCGCTCGACGAAGCCGGGCGCGATCTCCTCGGCGATGTCGGCGTCGGCCACCGCCTCGCCGCGCAAAGCTTGCTCGGCGAGACCGGCGAGGCGCGGCGCGCCGACAAGGGTCACTTCGCAGTCGACGGCGAATTCGTGGATGAGCGCGCGCGTGTAGTCGCGCGCGACGGTGCCGGGGGTCGCCAGCACCGTGATGAGCTTGGTGCGCGAGGCGAGCGCGGCGGGCTTTATGGCGGGGACTGTGCCGACGAAAGGGAGAGTCGGGGAAGCGCTCGCGTAACGGGGCGAGGACGAGCGTCGATGCGGTGTTGCAGGCGATGACGACAAGGTTGGGGCGCAGCTCGGCGACGAGTTGCTCCATCAAGGCGACGACGCGCGCGATCAGGGCGCGCTCGGCGAGCGCGCCGTAGGGGAAGAAGGCGTCGTCGGCGACATAGACGAGGTCGGCGTCCTTGCGTATCGCGGCGACGGCGGCGAACACGGTCAAGCCGCCAAGGCCGGAATCGAATAACAGCACGCGGGGGCCGCGCGGGGCGCCATCGGGGATCATGAGGGCAGAGTAGCTCGACAAACCCGCTTTGCGAAAGTCAGGCGTCGGTCGCCGTTTCCTTGCGCGCGGCAACCTGCGCACCCTACGCGCCTTGGCGCCTCAGCGGCGATTTGGAGGCCGAAACCACGTCCCGGAGAACTTCGCCTCTGAGGAAACGATCCTGGCCGGATAGCTCCGTCGAGCTCTTCACTTGCGCACCAGCTATTTTCTAATATCACGTCGCGACATTGCAACATTACGCAGGGATTGTGGAAATAAAGCTTTGCGATGCCGAATAAGATCGAACGATTCACAACGCCCTGCGTTGACCGGTCATGACAAGTGTTTTGATCGTAGAAGACGAAGCGCTCCTCCGGATGGACGCTGTCGATTTCCTCAGGGACGCCGGCTTCACAATATTTGAAGCGAGCCATGCGGACGAGGCCATCGCGCTGCTCGAACGGTATGACGACATCAAAGTGGTCTTCACGGACATCCACATGCCAGGATCGATGGACGGTCTAAAGCTGGCCCACTACGTGCGCGGTCGCTGGCCTCCGGTCAAGTTGATCGTCACTTCAGGTCTCGCCATGCCGCGAACGGAGGATATGCCGTTGGGAACTACGTTCGTCGGCAAACCCTACCGGCTCGAACAGGTCATGGACCACGTTCGGGCGATGGTCGGATAACCCAGGCATCGGAGCGTCGGCGTCCACGCCGACGAGGCCGCAGCAACGTCGGCGTGGACGCCGACGCTCCGTCATGCGCCGCAAAATACCCCAACCACGGCGCTCCGCATCAGCTTCGCAATCTCCGGCGCCGCGGCGCTCGACCCAAGCGAGCCGCCGGCATCGTTCCGTGCGGCTCCGCGAGCACCACGCCCGCCCGCAGCTTGGCCCTCCGACGCGTTGCGACAAAAAAAGAACCCCGCCACCGGTTTAGCCAGTGGCGAGGTGTCTTGAAGCTTGCACGGTTTTCCTCGCCCGAGGGGCCGGGAAACGCAAGGCCTATGCGTGTCCGCGCAAGCTCCCAAAGCCCTTTTTCGGGGACGCCCGTAATATGGGCGCGTTGAGGGAAAAATGCAACAATCGTACCCTGTACCAAGGTGCACCGCCCCCCACAAAACAAAGCTGTTTTACATATTGAATGCTGCCCTTATCCCTTTCCCAATCAAAGCCAAGTCGGTTGCGGTCATGGCTTCCTGAATAAAACTTCGACCTGCCAGAACACGATCCAATCGGCGGTGGGAAACCTGGACGGCAGACGCGCACTTTGCCCACACGTCCACTGTCAAACTCCGGTAGGAGCCAACGGCAATGAATATGTCCCAAGGCCCGAGTTCGCGCGGGCGGGTGGCGCTAAACGGCACAACAGAGCATGGCCCGGGTCCGCGGCCATGTGGATGATTCAAGGCGTTTGCCGAAACGACGACGACCCGTCGCAGTTTCCAAATTTCCGGCGACATCGCCAAGGGTGGAGCATCGACCGGATATGTCGCGGGCTCGGAAGGATCCGGGCCGAAATCACACATGAGGATAGCTCCGCGGCGCGGAGCAAACGTGATGCTCATACGTGTGACTCTATTCCAAGGCGCGAAGCGGAGCTCCTGCTTGGACTTGTTATGTGAAAACCACGCCCAGATTATATATATTACGCCCCGCAGAACACCCCGACCACCGCGCTCCGCATCAGCTTGGCAATCTCCGGCGCCGACAGCGACCCTTCCGGCGCCGCGCCGCTCGACCCAAGCGAAGCAGCCGGCGTGGTCGCGTGCGGCTCCGCCAGCACCACACCAGCCCTCAGCTTGGCCGCTTCGATCGGCGCGACGAACGCCACGAGGCGGCCCTGCCGATCAAACAGCGGCGCGCCCGTCGCCGAACCGCCGAGCGCCGCCACCACCTTCAACGCGCCGCCGCTCCGTACCGGCGTAGCGTCGGCTACCTGCAACGCGGTTTTCGCATCGCCGACCGCGACAAGGCTCAACGCGACCAGATCGTCGCCCCCCTCCGCGACCGCGGGCGCCGCGGCGCCGGCGCCGAAGTCGCCGCCGAGGCGGACAAGCCCGTCACCGCTGTCGAGAAATCGCACGACCTTCCCGTCGATCGTCGGCGATTTGCATTGCGCCGACGCGAGCGTGGTCACCGCCACGCCCGGCGCTACCACGAGCGCTGTCGCCGTCAGCTTCGGCGCGTCTGAGCTCGGCGCCGGCGTCGGCGTTGCGCTCGCCACCGGCTTCGTGGCCGCCGTCGTCGGGAACGGATCGAACGCATTCGCCACCGCAAGCGCCACGGGGTCGAGCGCCTTCGCGCGCGCCTTCGGATAGAGGAACATGAACCCGCGCAGCTTGTCGGGATCGGCCGCATCGGCGGGCGCCGCGACGTAGCGGCGATAGAACTTCTTGTCGCCCTCCTCGCCGGCGATGACGAAGAAGACGTCCGGCTTGATCACTTTGTAGGTGAACTTGTGGTTCGTCGCATCGGCGGTCAGGTATTTGTACAACGCGGCAAGCTTGCCTGACGCTACCTTCAAATCGAGCTTGATCTCGCCGTCGTTGCTTGAAAGGCTGGTGAAGCCGGCGCCGCCCTCGCGTTTTTCGAGCAGCTTGGTCGGCGCGCCAATCCGCATGCCCGTTGACGCATCGTCGATCAGCTTGAAGCCAACGGCGGTCTTCGCCTTCTCGGCCGCGGCCTTCAACGCGTCCAGTTGCTTAGGCGCGATCACCCCATCTGCGGTCGCGTTGAGGCTTAATTGATAGGCGCTGAGCGACTCAATAGTTCGCTTGCCATAAGCGCCGTCGACAACCCCATTGTAAAAGCCAAGCCAGCCGAGCCCCTCCTGCAACGCCTTGCGATCGGGCTCGGACATCGCGAGGAAAGCCGCTTTCGCGTCCACCGAGGGATCGGCAGCAATCGGCGCTTTTTGCTTTGCGGCGCCGATGGCCGGGCGTTTGGCGTCAGGCTGGGTTGATTGCTGCGGCAAGGCCGGCGACGCAGCGAGACACGCCAACGCAAAAACGCACGCCATTCGCGTTTTCCTCAATTCGTCCTCCCTTGCGCCGCAAAGCTCATGGTAGCGTCGCATCCAACGTTTAGATTCGCGGCAACAGCGCAGCGAACCGCACGATAGAGCAGCGCCGCGCATTGCGCGACGTCCGGAGGGGAAACATGGCGAAAATGCTTGGCGTCGCGTTGGCGATCGCGACCTTGTTCGGCGTGTTCGCCGCGCGAGGGGCGGAGGTGAAACCGTTCGCGCGCGACGACATGGCGAGCGACGTCGTGCGACTGACCACCGACTTCGCTAAGGAGACGGCCAAGATCGGCGCCAGGATCAGAGGCCGCACCAACGCGCAACTGCTGAAAGACGCCGCATCGGCCACAGCGGGCGCCAATTTCAAGGACGCGGCGCTGTGGCTTGGCGCAGTGATCGCGGCGGCGCCGAAGGATGAGGCGGGCTGGCTGGCTTTCGCCAAACTCGGACAGGCGGCCGACGACGCGAAGTCGGACGGCCGCTACGATATTGTCACGCGCGCGACAACCTCCGCTTATGCCGCCTATCAAACAGCCAAGGGCCCCGCCCAGCAAGCCGAGGCGCTGGCGGCGCTTGGCAATCTCGAAGCGCGCAACGAATCCTGGCGCATCTCGCTCGACGCCTACAAGGCGAGCCTCGATCGCAAGGACGACTCGGATATCCGCGCCACTTATGAGGACCTGCGCGAGAAGCACGGCTTCCGCATTATCGATTACAAGATCGACAACGAGGCCGCCAATCCCCGGGTGTGCTTCAACTTCTCTGATCCGCTGGCGCGCAAGACGGATTTCGCGCCGTTCGTCGCGGTCGCCGGCGCTTCGAACGCGGCGATCTCCAACGAGGATCAGCAGCTTTGCGTCGAAGGCCTCCGACATGGCGAGCGCTACGCGATCGTCGTGCGCCAGGGCCTGCCCTCGACGGTCGGCGAAAATCTGCTGAAGGACAACGATTACGAGATCTACGTCAAGGACCGCTCGCCGCAGGCGCATTTCGCCGGCCGCGCCTACGTGCTGCCGCGGCTCGGCCAGCTCGGCGCGCCGCTGACGACAGTCAACACGTCAAAGGTATCGGTTGATGTCTATCGCGTCGGCGATCGCAATCTGCTCTCGGAAATCGCGCACGACGATTTCCTAAAACCGATCTCCAGCACGCGCGCAACCGACATTGAGAACCAGGACGGCGCCAAGGTCTGGAGCGGCGCGATGGACGTCGCGTCTGAGCTCAACAAGGACGTGGTCACCGATTTCCCGCTCAACCAAGCGGTCGGCAAGTTGCAGCCAGGGCTTTATCTGGTTACCGCAAAACCGTGGTCGGCGCCGAAACCCGAAGGATCCGAACTCGGACGCCGTCGATGAACTCGCTACGCAATGGATGGTCGTCTCCGATCTCGGCCTGACGACGCTGTCCGGCGACGACGGCATCCACGCCATGGCGCGTTCGCTCGCGACCGCCGAGCCGCTCGCCGGCGTCGAGTTGCGACTGATCGCGCGCAACAACGAAGTGCTGGCGACCAAGACGACGGATGCGCACGGCCGCGTCGATTTCGACCCCGGCCTGTCGCGCGGCGACCGGCGGCTCGGCCCCTGGATTGTTGGTCGCCACGCTCGCCGACGACTATGGTTTCCTGAGCCTCACGCAAGCCGCATTCGATCTGACGGATCGCGGCGTTTCCGGCCGCGACGCGCCGGCCGCGCTCGATGCATTCATCTACACCGAGCGCGGCGTCTATCGCTCCGGCGAGACCGTATTCGCCGCCGCGCTGCTGCGCGACGCCAAAGGTGTAGCGATCGAAGGCGCGCCGCTCACCTTGGTTGTCAAGCGTCCCGACGGCGTCGAATACAAACGCGCCACTGTTGACGATCAGGGCCTCGGCGGCCGCAGCCTCGCGGTTGCGCTCGGCGAAGGCTCAGCGGCGGGCACATGGTCGATTGACGCCTACGCCGACCCGAAGGGGCCGGCGATCGGCCACGCGCAGTTCCTGCTCGAAGACTACGTGCCCGAGCGGCTCGATTATCAGCTCAAACCAGGCATCGCGTTTGCAACCTCCGGCGATCCGATCCCCGTCTCGCTCGACGCGCGCTTCCTCTATGGCGCACCAGCCACCGGCCTCGACATCACCGGCGCCATTCGCCTGAAGCCGGTGGACGGCGCTGAATTGCCCGGCCATCCCGGCTTTGTCGCCGGGCTCGTCGACCAGCAGTTCGATCCCGTCGAGGTGCAATTCCCCGACAAGGCGCAGACCGACGACAAGGGCCACGCCGACCTCTCGATCGACCTGCCTGAAGGCGACGCCATCAAGCCGCTGGAAGCGCGGATCATCGTCGACGTCGCCGAATCCGGCGGGCGCACGGTCGAGCGCGTCGCCACGCTGCCGGTGCGCGCCAAGGCGCGCGATGATCGGCGTCAAGAAGGATTTCGATGAAATCCTTGAGCTCCGGCGAAAGCGCCGCGTTCGAAGCGATCGCGATCGCGCCTGACGGCGCGAGCTTGGCGCGCAAGAACGTCGCGTGGTCGCTCTACAAGGTCGACAACGACTATCAATGGTTCAACGTCGACGGAAAATGGAATTTCGAGCCGGTCAAATCCACGCGGAAACTCGCGGACGGCGTCGTTGACATAAACGCTGACGCGCCCGCTAGATTGTCCGCGCATGTCGGCTCGGGCACGCATCGGCTCGACATCAAATCAGCTGAGGGCGAAACCACAAGCTTCACGTTCGATCGTCGGTTGGGGAGGCTCGGCGAGCGCCGACACGCCTGACAACGCCACCGTCACGCTCGACAAACAATCCTACGCGCCCGGCGAGACCGCCAAGCTCAACATCAACTCCCGCTTCGCCGGCAAGGCCTCGATTGCGCTGATCGGCGACAAGCTGGAGCGCATGCTCGATATCGATCTGAAGGAGGGCGACAATGTCGCGCCGTTCGAGGTCGGCGCCGATTGGGGCGCGGGCGGCTATGCGGTCGCGATCACGCAACGGCCGCTCGACGTCAAACAGAAGCGCATGCCCGGCCGCGCCATCGGCCTCGCCTGGTTCCGCATCAATGAAGCGGCGCACAAACTCGACGTGACGATCCATGCGCCGGAGGCGACGCGGCCCCGCCAGACCGTCAAGCTGCCGATTGAGCTTGCGGGCCTCAAAGAGGGCGAAGAGGCGCGGCTAACGGTCGCGGCGGTCGACATCGGCATTCTCAATCTCACGCATTACCAGACACCCGATCCGACCGCGTTTTTCTTCGGTCAGCGAAAGCTGGCGCAGGAGTTACGTGACCTCTACGGCTATTTGATTGACGGCATGGAAGGCGTCGCGGGCGCGTTGCATGTCGGCGGCGACGGCTCAGGCAATCTCGAAGGCAATCTGCCGACGCAGGCGCCGCTCGCGCTCTACACCGGCGTCGTCAAGGTCGGCGCCGACGGCAAGGTAGAGATCCCGCTCGATCTGCCCGCGTTCAACGGCGCGGCGCGGATCATGGCGGTGGCGTGGACCAAACAAAGGGTCGGCGCCGCCTCCGTCGACATGATCATCCGCGATCCCGTGGTGGTCAACGCCAGCCTGCCGCGCTTCCTCGACATCGGCGATCATTCGCGGCTGCAGTTCGATATCGACAATGTCGACGGCCAGGCCGGCGACTACAAGCTCGCGCTCGACATCCGCGGACCGATCTCCGCCGACGCCGACGCGCTGACCAAAACAATCAAGCTCGCCGCGCATCAAAAGACCAGCGTCAGCATTCCCATCAACGCCAACGGCGTCGGGACCGCGACGCTGACGCTCGACGTGACCGGCCCCGGCTTCTCCGGCCCGCAAAGTTTTGCGCTCGGCGTCGAATCTGGCACGCCCGACGTTTACGCCCGCAGCTTCAGCGATCTTGCCGCGGGCGCGACAACCACGCTGACCGACGGAGTGCTGCAACCCTTCGTGCCCGGCACCGGCGCGCTGTCGCTATCGGTATCGCCATTCGGCGCGATCGATGCGCCCGCCGTGCTGCAGGCGCTCGACCGCTACCCCTATGGTTGCTCGGAGCAGACGGTGAGCCGCGCCATGCCGCTGCTCTACGCCAACCGGCTCGCCAGCGCCGAGCATCTCGCCATCGACCCCGATCTCGACGGCCGCATCAAGGCGGCGATCGACAAGGAGATGACGCGCGAAGGCTCCAACGGGGCCTTCGGCCTTTGGGCCGCGGACTCCGAGAGCGACGATGTCTGGTTGGACGCTTTCGTCACCGACTTTCTCACCCGCGCCCGCGAGCGTAACTTCGTTGTTCCGCAAATCGGTTTCGACAACGCGCTCGATCATCTGCGCAACACCGCGGTCAACGCCGCCGATCCCGGCGAGGGCGCCGGCGAACCGCTCGCTTATGCGCTCTATGTCTTGGCCCGAAACGGCCGCCCGGTGATTGGTGATCTGCGCTATCTCGCCGACACCAAGCTCGACGCGTTCAAATCCCCGCTCGCGCGCGCGCAGATCGCCGCCGCGCTGGCGATGCTGGGCGACACGGCGCGCGCGGGCCGCGTGTTCACCGCCGCGCTGGCGACGCTGGAGGCCGCCAAGGACTCCAACGTATCGCGGCCGGACTATGGCTCGAAGCTGCGCGATGCGGCCGGCGTGCTGGCGCTGCTCGGCGAATCGAAGTTGAGCGTCGGCGAAGCCTCCGCGGATTGGTTCGCGCGGGCAGCGGCGGTCGTCGACACGGCGCGCTCGGCGACCAACTATACCTCGACGCAGGAGAACAACTGGCTCGCGCTCGCCGCCGAGGCGCTCGCCGAGCGCCAGCCAAAGAACGCTCTGACGCTCGACGGCAAGCCGGTGAACGGCGCGCTCTACCGCCGCTTCACCGCCTATGCGGTGGGGGCGAACCTCGCGGCGGTCGGCAACAATAGCCCGGCGCCGCTTAAAATCGTGACGACCATCTCCGGCGCGCCGCTGGAGCCTGAGCCGGCCGCAGCGCATGGCTATGAGATATCGCGCGAGTTCTATCGCCTCGACGGAACGAAGATTGATCTCAACGAGATCACACAGAACGAGCGCGTCGTCGTTGTGCTGAAGATCACCGAGCCGGAGGCGCTCTACGCGAAACTGCTCGTGGTCGATCGGCTGCCGGCCGGGCTGGAGATCGACAATCCGGCCTTGTTCGACTCCGGTTCGACAGACGCGTTTTCCTGGTTGAAGCGCGACATCGAGCCGACGCATGTCGAATATCGCGACGATCGGTTTGTTGCGGCGGTGGATCGCGACTCCGGGCAGTCGGCGTTCTTCTCGCTCGCCTATATCGTGCGCGCGACGACGCCGGGCCACTACGTCTATCCGGCCGCGACAGCGGAGGACATGTATCGCCCCGACCGCTTCGGCCGCACCGGCTTCGGCGAGATTGAAGTGAAGGCGAAGTGAAGCGGGACGAGACCGACGGCCTACCGATCCCCTCCCCCCTTGTGGGGGAGGGTAAGGGAGGGGGGTCGGCTCCGCTTGGCCGTAACTCGACGGAAAGCGCGGCGCTTGCGGCTACCCCCCTCCCCGGCCCTTCCCCACAAGGGGGGAGGGAGTGCTCGGCGCCGGCGGTTGGTCAACGTATACGGCCGCGGATCCTTGTGGTCTTCGGCGTCCTCGCCGCGCTCGCCTTCGCCGTTCCCCCCGCAATCAGCTCTTATCTGAACTCCCTCGGTCCGCTCGATCTCATGAGCTACCGCAACAGTTCGGCCGTTGTGCTCGATCGCGACGGCCGGCTGCTTCGACCCTTCGCCATGGCAAACGGCCGTTGGCGCTTGCCCGTCACCCATACCGAGGTCGATCCCCGCTATCTCGCGATGCTGATCGCCTACGAAGACACGCGCTTCTCAACGCACAGCGGCGTTGATGGGTTGGCCTTGTTGCGCGCGAGCGCGCAGTGGGGCGCGCGCGGCCATATCGTCTCCGGCGGCTCGACGCTCACCATGCAGGTCGCGCGATTGATCGAGCCGCGCGAACGCAGCCTCGCCGCCAAACTGCGCCAGGCCGCCCGCGCGTGGCAAATCGAGGCGAGCGTCAGCAAGGACGGCGTGCTCGATCGCTATCTGACGCTGGCGCCGTTCGGCGGCAATCTCGAAGGCGTGCGCGCGGCTTCGCTCGCCTATTTCGGCAAGGAGCCGCGCCGGCTGACGATCGGCGAAGCGGCGCTGCTGGTCGCGCTTCCGCAAGCGCCCGAAGCGCGCCGCCCCGATCGCCATCCCGAGGCCGCGGTCGCGGCGCGCGCGCATGTGCTGGATCGAGCCGTCGCGCGCGGGGTCATTTCCGGGCGCGAGGCCGAGGTAGCCAAGGCCGAGCCGATACCGCAGAGACGCCGCGAATTTCCCGCGCTCGCCGCGCATGCGGCGGAAGAGGCGATCGCGGCGGACAGAGGCGCCAAACAAATAAGGCTCTCGATCGACGCGCGCTTGCAATCAAAGTTGGAGTTGCTCGCGAAAGAGCACGCCGCGCGGCTCGGCCCCAAACTGTCGGTCGCCATCGTCGCGATCGACAATCGCAGCGGCGAGATCCGCGCCCGCGTCGGCGCGGCGGATTATGCCGACGCGACGCGCGACGGCGCGATCGACATGTCGCGCGCGCCGCGTTCGCCGGGCTCGGCGCTCAAACCTTTCATCTACGCGCTCGCCTTCGAGCAGGGCCTGGCGCATCCCGAGACGATCCTGTTCGATCGGGCGGCGCGCTACGGCGCCTATGCGCCGGAGAATTTCGACCTCGGTTTTCAGGGCACGGTGACGGCGCGGCACGCGCTGCAGATGTCGCTCAACCTGCCCGCCATCGAGGTGCTCGCCGACGTCGGCCCGTCGAGTTTTCTCGCGCGGCTGCACGGCGCCGGCGCGGACATCGCTTTGCCGAAGGACACGCCGATCGGGCTGGCGATCGGCCTCGGCGGTTTGGGCATCTCACTCGTCGACATCACGCGGCTCTACGCGGGCCTCGCCCGCGGCGGCGAGGCGCCGGCGCTCTACGAACGGCTCGACGGCGCGCCGCCAATCATCTCCGCGCGACGCGTGACCGACCCCGTCGCCGCTTACTATGTCGAGGACATCCTGCGCGGCGCCCCGGCGCCGGCCAATGCGCTCTCCGGCCGCATCGCGTTCAAGACCGGCACGTCCTACGGCTTTCGCGATGCGCTGGCGATCGGCTTCGACAAACAAACCACGATCGGCGTCTGGGTTGGACGGCCCGACAATTCAGCCACCCCCGGCCTGATCGGCCGCGAGACCGCCGCGCCGATCCTGTTCGACGCATTCGCGCGGCTTGGCCGCGACGTCGAGCGCATCCGCGCGCCGAAGGGCGTGTTGCAGGTCGCCCGCACGGCCGAATTGCCGCCGCCGCTGCGCCATCTGCGGCAGGATGCGCCCAAGACGATCGCGGCCACCGAGCGCGCGGCGCTGAAGATTGCGTTCCCTCCCGACGGCGCGAAGGTCGATCTCGACGGCGGCGCGCAGACGTTGAACATGAAAGCGCTCGGCGGGCGGCTGCCGCTCGCCTGGTTCGTCAACGGCGCCCCGATCGCAGCAAGGCGATTTCCGCCGGCAGTCCGCGTGGAAGCCGGACGGCGCCGGGTTCGCCCGCGTGACCGTGATCGACGCGCAGGGTGCGGCGGATTCGGCGCTGATCCGGATCGATTAGGCCGGGCGAAGGCGCCGCGCGTGTAGCCGCGGTCGCTGACCGCGGCGGCGCCGTGATCGTAGGTTTCCCGAACAGCGACGATCTCACAAAGACCGCGGTCGGCGACCGCGGCTACAGCGCCGCCGCGCCCCGGCTGGACATTCGCTACCCGCGCGCCCACATGCCGGACGCTATGCTGCAGGACGCGATCGACTCGTTCAACGACATCCTTTCGCCGCCGTTTCGCAGCGTGATGGTCAAATCCATTGCGCTGACGCTCGCGGTGCTGGCGATCGCCGGCTTGTTGCTCGACAAGCTCGCGGTCGGCTTGGTGGTTACGGCGCACGGGTGGCTGGCGACTGTGCTGTCCGTGGCGATCGGCCTCGGCGTTACCGCGGGGCTCGTGTTGCTTGTCGCGCCGACGACGTCGCTGGTGGCGAGCTTTTTCTTCGATGAGATCGCGGCGATCGTCGAGCGCGAGGTCGATCCCACCGGCCCAGCGGGCCGCGCCGCGCCGACGCTGGAGAACCTGCTTGCTTCGGTGCGTTTCGCGGCGCTGACGCTCGCGGTGATGCTGGCCGCGTTGGTGTTGTTGTTTGTGCCGGGCATAGGCTTTGTCGCTTGGTATGCGGCCAACGCTTATTTGCTCGGACGCGAATATTTCGAGCTCGCAGCGATGCGGTTTCATCCGGCGCCAGAGGCGCGCGCGATGCGGCGCTACTACGGGGGCACGGTGTTCATGGCGGGGCTGATCATCGCCGGCTTCGTCGCTGTGCCGATCCTCAATCTCGCCACGCCGTTATTCGCCGCCGCCCTGATGGCGCGGCTGCACAAACGGTTGGAGCGGCAGGCTGTGGCGAGGGTGTGAAGCGCCCTCCGTCATTGCGAGGAGCGAAGCGACGCGGCAATCCATGCGGCGGCTGGCGCCCTATCCGGTTGGACGACGATCTCACGACGCTGGATGGCTTCGCTTCGCTCGCAATGACGGGCGTTGCGCGTGGGGAGCCATGGCGAGGCCATGCAGCCTCCGTCATTGCGAGGAGCGAAGCGACGTGGCAATCCATGCGGCGGCTGGCGCCCTTTCCGGTTAGACGACGATCTCACGACGCTGGATGGCTTCGCTTCGCTCGCAATGACGGGCCCCTACCCCGCCAGCCGCTCCCCCATCAATCGATGCAGCAGGTTGATCGCCTTCAACGGCCGCGCCATCACCTTGAACTGCGTGATCCGCCCATCCTCGCTCCAATCAACAATGTCGACGCCGTCGATCTCGATCCCGTCGATGACAGTCACAAACTCCAGCACCGCCGTACCGGACGCGCGCCATTCCCCCACATAGCGGAACGTCTCGTTGTACAGCACGTGAAGCGCAGCCGAGAGATACTTGACCGTGATCGCCCGGCCCCGCTGCGGCGTATGCACCACGGGCGAATGGAAAACGACGTCCTCCGCCAGCAGGTCCTCTAGCGCCGCGACGTCCTGGGCTTTGGCGACCGCCTTCCAGCGGGCAATCGGATCGCTGCTCATCGCTTCCCCCAGATTTGACCTTGCCCCTCGGGACGGTTCATAGGCAAACCATCATCCGACAGGAGCCCATCCATGTCCATCACGCAGCTCGCCGAGGGCGAAAAACTCGCCGAGGCGAACGGGTTGACGCTTTGCTACCAGACTTTCGGGGATAAGGACGCCACGCCGCTCGTGCTGATCATGGGCCTCGGCGCGCAGATGGTGTTGTGGGACGACGGGTTCTGCGAGTCCTTGGCGGCGCGCGGTTTTTACGTCGTGCGGTTCGACAATCGCGACGTCGGCAAATCCTCAAAAGTCTCCGCGCCGCCGCCGGATTTGATGAAGGTGTTCTCCGGGCTCGAGCCGCTGAAAGCCCCTTACACGCTCGACGATATGGCGCTCGACACGGTCGGGCTGATGGACGCGCTCGGCATCAAACAGGCGCATATCGTCGGCGCCTCGATGGGCGGCATGATCGCGCAAATCGTCGCGATCAAATTTCCCGAGCGGGTGAAGACGTTGACCTCGATCATGTCGACGACGGGCGAGCCCGGCCTGCCGCCGCCGCAGCCCGACGTGATGGCGGCGATGATGGCGCCGCCGCCGCTGACCGCCGACGCGTTCATCGAGGCCAACGTCCGCGTCTGGCGCCTGTTGAGGAATCACAGCGATCCCGCCGAGGAGGCGAACGACCGGGTGCGCGCGGCGCGGGTGGCGGCTCGCGGCCTGAATCCGCCGGGCGGGGCGCGGCAGATGGCGGCGATCCTTGCCTCCGGCAGTCGCAGGGACGCGCTGGCGGGCGTGAAGGCGCCGACGCTGGTCATCCACGGCGCCGACGACCCGCTCGTGCCGGTCGCCGGCGGTCGCGCCACCGCGAGCGCCATTCCCGGCGCGAAGCTGCTGGTGCTCAACCGCATGGGCCACACGCTGCCGCGCGCGGTTTGGCCTGAGGTTGTTGAGGCGATTGTTGAACTGACGCGGAAGTGAAGGCGCGACAGTTACCAATCAAACTGCAAATCGTCACGCCCGGCCTTGGGCCGGGCATCCACGCTGTGAGGCGGCGCAGCGATATCAGAACTATAAGCCGGCGCCGGGCGGTCGCCGGCGCTCTATTTTGACACCTTAGCTGCACACCCCGGCGTGGATGGCCGGGACAAGCCCGGCCATGACGCTGAGTGATTGGTGTGAGCTCAGGACAGGCGGCCAATCACGCCTGCAGGATCGCCTGCCGGTCGCGCAGCGACCTCGCAATCGCTTTCAGCCCAACCTGAATCTCGTTTTCCCGCTCCAGCATCCCCGCCGCATCCGCATCAGCAATCATCGTGCGCAGCACCTCCGCGCGGCCGATGAGCGCGATGTCACATTGCAGCAGCGCGTGCAGGGTTTCCGCCTCGCGGCGGTAGCGGTTGGTCATATGATCCGCTTCCGGCACCGGCTGCGCGCGCACCTGACCTTCAAGCGCGCCGATCTCGCGAGACAGTCCCTCCAACCGCTGCGCTGTTTCAACAGCCGCAGCATCGGGTCGCGGCTTTTCGCGCGTCGGCGCGGGCAGGTTGGCGCGCCGCCAGGCGCTTTCCGCGCGCTCTACCGCCTCGTGCGCATTCCCCAACAACGCGCCGATCTTCGCGCGAACCGTCAGGTCGTCAGCACGCAAATGATTTTCGAGCCGATAGAAATTATAACCCCAACCATAGAACAGGTTGACGGCGATTTTCTCCAGCGCCTCGATATCGTCGAATATCGTCGTCACTTACCTAGGCCCGTCTCGTCGCCGATGTTGTAGAAGCCGACCGGCGGCTGGCCGCCGATCTGGAACGGCGCGCCGATCGCGGCGTTCGGCGCGGAAATGAGGCCCTTCTCCGCCATCTTGAACGCCAGATAGTAGCGCACCGACTCCATCGGCGTGAGCCCGATCGCCTGCAACGAGATCAGCTCGCGCATGCGTTCGTCGCGCGGCAGCACCAGCACCTTGAGGTCGTTCAGCATGATGCCGTAGACCCGCAGGAAGTCGGTCAAATGCGATTTGACCCCCTCGCGCAACTCGCTGATGTGAGCGTTGATGTTTTCCAGTTTGGTCACCTGTATGACCTGGTTGATCGCCTGCTCGATCGCCGGACCGGCGTAGTCCGCAACCTCCTTGGTGTCGATCAGCGCCCCGTTGAACGGCAGATGCGTGATCAGGTCGAGCGCGGCCTGCTGCGTGTCGACGTGGATATAATAGTCGACCTGATAGGAGACCTCCGCCATCTCCGAGGAGGTCGCGATGCCGCGATTGCTGACCAGCAGCTTCGATCGGTTGATGTAGATGACCTCATAGACCCACGGCGAATTGCCGCCGAAGAAACCCTGTACGATCGAGCCGACCAGCGGCTTGTCCGGCGTCGTCAACGCATATTGGCCGGTCTCGTAGACGTTGAGCACCGCGCCGCGCGACTTCAGCACGCAGAAATGATTGCTCTCGACCGTCAGCAGCGATCCCGAGACGATGCTTTCATCCATCAGCTTGACGGCGACGTTCTTGGTTCCGAGCATGTCGGAGCCGTCGCGGTTCAGCGCGGTAATGACTTGTCGCGTAATGGCCATTTATGACTCCGAAAGCGCCCCTCACCGTGGCGACGTTAACATCCGCCGCCCGCGGCGCACAGCGCATTTCCGCGCGCTTTCGCTGGGGATCCTGTAGCCGCTTCGCCGGTCGCGGGCTTTCGAAGATCGCCCGTCTGAAAGCAGCGATCACACGGCGAACGCGGTCAACGACCGCGTCTACAGGGGCGCCTATGCCGAAATCAGGCGGCCGGCGCGCCTTTACATCTGGCCTAGGTGATTGTCAGACAAGGGTCCTCCGCCTATTCTAGGCCGGCGAGGCGCCGACGCGGAATTCGTTTGCGAAGGAAAATGGGAAGCCGGTCGTCAATCCGGCGCTGCCCCCGCAACGGTAGGAGAGATCCCCTTAAGGGTAGCTCTCAAGCCCGGAACCAGCCTTGTCGAGGAAGCCTGAGTTGCCGCGGTGGGCGGTCGGGAGGCGAACGACGTTGGCGATGAGCCGGCGCGCTCGGCCCGATCCCCAATTTCGATCGAGAGGACCACCATGCGCTTGGCGGAGAAGACCATCACGGCGTTGAAGGGCCGGCGGCAGGGGTTCACGCTGCCGCGCGAGTTCTATGTCGACCCGGACATCTACCAACTCGATCTCGACCACATCTTCTATTCGCAATGGCTGTTCGTCGGCCACGATTGCGAATTGCAGAAGCCCGGCGACTATATCACGCTCAAGGTCGGCGAATACCCGATCATCGTGGTTCGCGATCGCCAGGAAAGAATACGCGCTTTCCACAACAGCTGCCGGCATCGCGGCTCGCGCATCTGCTCGGCAGCGAAGGGTTCGGCGGTGCGGCTCGTCTGCCCGTATCACAACTGGAGCTACGATCTCGACGGGCGCCTGTTGTTCGCACGCGATATGGCGAAGCCATTCGATCCCAAGCTGCTCGGCCTGAAGCCGATCGCCTGCGAGACCGCGGGGGGCTACGTCTGGATTTGTCTTGCCGCCGAGCCGCCGGACTTCGAAGCGTTCCGTGCGGCGATGACGCCCTATTACGCCCCGCATGGTATCGCCAACGCCAAAGTCGCCTTCGAAAGCACGATCGTCGAGAACGGCAATTGGAAGCTGACCTGGGAGAACAATCGCGAGTGCTACCATTGCTCGCCGAACCATCCCGAGCTCTGCCGCACTTTCCCCGAAGCCGCTGCGATCTCCGGCGTCACCGGGGCCGCGGAAGACCCGCTGATCGGCGAACATTGGGCGCGCCTGGAACAGGCGGGATTGGCGAGCGGGTTCAAGATTGCCGACGACGGGCAATATCGCATGACGCGGATGCCGCTGCTGGATGACGCCACGAGCTACACGATGTCGGGCAAGGACGCGGTCGCGCGGCCGTTGTCGCCTAGCCTCACGACGCCATCGATCGGCGCGTTGCTGACGTTCCACTATCCTTCGATCTGGAGCCATGTGCTCGGTGATCACGCGGTGACTTTCCGCGTGCTGCCGCTCGGCCCGAAACAAACAATGGTGACGACGCGTTGGCTGGTCAACGCGGAAGCGGTCGAGGGCGTCGACTATTCGCTCGACGAGTTAACCGAGGTCTGGGTCGCCACCAACGATCAGGATCGGCGCATCATCGAAGAGAATCAACTCGGCGTGGCCTCGCCGGCTTTCGAGCCGGGTCCGTACAACGCCAAGCACGAGGGCGGCGTGATCCAGTTCGTCGATTGGTACGCCGCAACGTTGGAGACGGCTCTTTCAGGCCGCGCGCGCGCCGCGGTCGCCTGACCGCTCTGTAGCCGCGGTCGTTGACCGCGGCCGTCGCGCCATCGAGGCTATACGACAAAAGCGCCGATCATCGAGAGACCGCGGTCTGGAGACCGCGGCTACAGGGCGCCGCCGTCGCCGCGCAGTAAACGAAGTTTGTCATTTCGTCATGTTGACCCGACTTTGCAAACCCCGGCAAATGTTTGCAAGGCGCGTCTGTGCGATGGCGCTACGGCCCGCTTACCAAATGACTATTTTCCCATTGCGCCTCCTCGGCTTTTGCTCTTAAGAAATCGTTAGGGAAAGGCGGTGGCGGCCGCTGGTCCTCGGTCTTCACGAACTTGGGGGATGCACATGGCGCTGCGCCGTGAGCGGGCTTGGCCGCCGTTTGAACTGAACCGCTTCGGCGGTAAATCCACAAGAGGCCGTCGGGCCGTTGCAGCGTTCGCGCTAGGCGCGGCCCTGTCCGCGCTAGGATTGGCGGGGCTGGTCGCGAGCGGCGCGGCTGCTCATGGTCCGTTCGCCGGAGCGGGGGCCGCCTGGGGCGGCGCGAATTACGGCGGCGGCTACGGTGGCTATCAGGCAACCTATTCGGTCGTGCAGCTCGACCCTTATGCGTCCTCGCGCCACTACTATTCACGCGAATACAACTATTACGACCGCGACGAGCAACGCCCTACCCGCGGTTATCAGCACGTCCGCCTGCGCGCCTCAGATGAATACGATGACGACGAGCCGCGGCGCCGAAGACGCGCGCATCGCGCGACCACGGTTTCCAGCCATGCGAACGTCTCGACCCACCTCAACTATGGCGGCCACGAGCCGGTTTGCGTGCGCCTGTGTGACGGCTTCTTCTTCCCGCTGACCGGCGCGAGCTACGACACGGCCTCGCAGTCCGCGGCTTGCAACAGCCTCTGCCCCGACGCACCGACCGAGGTTTACTATCGGAGCGGCTCCGACCGCATCGAGGATTCGGTTTCGGAGAAGGGCCAGCTCTATTCCGCGCTGCCGGTGTCGCTGCGCTACCGCACGACGGCCGACAACACCTGCTCCTGTCATCGCGACGTCGTCGCCTACGCGCCGCTCAGTGACGGGACGCTGCGGCGTGGCGATGCGATCATGACTCCCGCGGGCTTCGTGGTCTTCAACGGCGTGGCGGGCGCGCCGCACGGCGCGGGCGACTTCACCGCGCTGACCAAGGCCGCAATGCCGGCGGCGCAGCGCGGCGCCTTGCAATCCCTGGAGCGGATCAGCATGGCGGACCACCATCCAAGCCTGAAGGATTGGCTCGTGTCGCAAGCCGCGACGCCGCTGGCGAAGTCGGGCAAGACGCCCGAGAAGCACGCTGCAGTCGACGACGGTAAGATTCACTTGCTCGTCTGGCGCGGCGCCGGCGTCGATTAACTATTGTCCACAAAAACAGGCTATAGCGCTTCCGTCGCGTCGGACGATTCTCCGACGCGGCGAGGGTTTGCTTGATGCGTCGATGGCCTGTCGCGGCCGGGGTTGCCCTCGGCGCCGCGCTCGGACTTACCCTGGGCTTCGTTGACTGGCCGGTCGACCCCGGCCACGTTGCAGCGGATTTCGCCTTGGCCTTGGGCGCCGTCGATGCGCCGATTGTCGCATCGCCCGCCACCGCGACCCTCACCTTGCTGCCCCGCCCGACGGTGCGGATGAGCAACCTCAAATTCCGCGACGCCGGCGGCGCCGCGTCGATCGCCGCGCAGAGCGGCGAGGCGACGCTGCGCTTCGATCGGCTGTTGATTGGTCAATTCTCGCCCGTACAACTTTCCTTGCGAGGCGCCAGCGTGAGCCTCAATCTCGACGCGGCGCGCGCGGAGCTCAAAACGCTGGCGCGCCCGCCGTTTCCCAGGCTCTCCCTGCAAGGCGGAGATGTCGAACTCGTCTCTCCGGCCAACCATTGGTCGACGCGGCTCGACATCAGCGACGCCCTGCTGAGTTGGCCTTCCGCCGACAGCGGTTTGCGCCTGAACCTCAACGGTCACTGGCGCTCGCAGCCCGTCGGCGCCACGCTCGAACTCGACGCGCCGCTCGAAAGCGCGAAGGGCGGCGCCAGCCCCGCGCGCATTGCCATCGACGCGCCGCTCGGACAATTCCGCTTTGCCGGCGATTGGTCGCCCGACGGCGGCCTGGCGGATGCGCGCGTCTTTCTCGGACAGGTGTCGGCGCTGATTCCCTCCGTCGACCGCTTCGCGCACTGGCTCGGCCGCGATCCCGGGCGAGCGCCCTCGACGCTCGAATTCGAGGCGCGGGCCAGCGGCGACGCGAAATCGCTTCAGCTCGCCGACGCGCGCTTCGTTCTCGGCGGACAAACCTTCGAGGGCGCGCTCGATCTGACGAAGACGCCGGGAACGCTTTCCGTCCTGGGTTCGCTGGCCGCCGACACGCTCGACCTAGAGCCGCTGATCGGGCCGCCGCCGACGCTCTATGACGAGTTCGGATCGTGGTCGAACCAGGCGACGTTGCCGGCGCCAAGCCGTAAGCTCGATTTGGATCTGCGCGTCTCCGCGACCCGGGTGACGTGGAGCGGTCATGCGATCGAAAACGCGGCCGTGTCAGTTTCACAACGCGCGGGCCGCTATAGCCTCAAGCTGCTCGAAGCCGGCTATGCACATGGCTCGGCCAGCGGCGAGATTTCAGTCGAAGACAAGCAGGGGGTTTGCGAGACCCATTTCGCGATAGCGCTCGACAACGCCGATTTTGGCGCGCTGCTCGCGGAGTTCGGGGCGCCTGACTTTTCCGGCCAAGGTTCGGTGAAAGCGTCGATCCGAGCGCGGGGCCGCTCCGCCGCCGAGATCGTCGCGACGGCGGACGGCGATGGCGAGTTGCAGTTGGGCGAGGGCGCGCTCGGCAGCGTCAATTTCGAGGAAGCGTTGCGGCGCGGGCAGCGCAGACCGCTCGACGTGGCGCGCGACATGAACGCCGGCGCGACGCGTTTCGCTTCGGCGCGCGGGCGCATCGAGATCAGTCACGGCGAGGCCCGTTTCATCGACGCGGGAACGCAGGCGCCGGGCGTCTCGCTGGCGCTGACTGGCGCGCTCGACCTCATTTATCGGGCGTGGCGGGCGCGTCTGGAAGCGCGGCAGACCTCTGTCGACGGCGAGCCGTCACCGGACGGCGCGCATATGGATTTCGCGCTGGAGGGGCCGTGGGGCGCGCCGGTGCTCGCGCCGCTGTCGCCGCCGGCGGATTGACCGGAGCTGCGGAGCGTCGGCGTCCACGCCGACGTTATTCGAAGCTCGAACGTTTCGTTCTCGGGGCCAACGTCGGCCTGGAGGCCGACGCTCCGAAGGGTCGTGATGAGGAAACAGGCATGAAAGCGCCGCGCAAATACTTCGAGCCGCTGGCGATAGGCGCGCCTGCGCCGCTGCGGGACCTCCCCGCCCGGCTGGAGCGCATGATCCATTTCGTGCCGCCGCACAACGAGAAGGTTCGCGCCAAGGTCGGCGAACTCGCACACCAAGTCGACGTCGTGCTCGGCAATCTCGAAGACGCGATCCCCGTGGAGTCTAAGGAGGCCGCGCGCGAAGGGTTCATCGCGATGGCGAAGGCCGTCGATTTCGGCGCGACCGGCCTCTGGGTGCGGATCAACGCGCTGAACTCGCCCTGGCTTCTCGACGACCTGACGCGCATCGTCGGCGAAGTCGGCGACAAGCTCGATGTCGTGATGGTCCCCAAGGTCGAGGGCCCCTGGGACATTCACTTCATCGACCAGTATCTCGCCTTGCTGGAGGCCCGGCACAGAATCGCCAAGCCTATTCTCGTGCACGCGATCCTGGAGACCGCACAGGGCGTCAACAATGTCGCCGCGATCGCCGCCGCCTCGCCGCGCATGCAGGGCATGAGCCTGGGCCCGGCCGATCTCGCCGCTTCGCGCGCGATGAAAACCACGCGGGTTGGCGGCGGCCATCCCGATTATCGCGTGCTCGGTGATGGCGACGGACCGGAACGCGTCAGCGCGCAACAGGACCCCTGGCACTACACGATCGCGCGCATGGTCGACGCCTGCGCGGCGCATGGGCTGAAACCGTTCTACGGACCCTTCGGCGACTTCTCCGACGCGGCCGCCTGCGAAGCCCAATTCCGCAACGCTTTCCTGCTCGGCTGCGCGGGCGCCTGGTCGCTGCACCCGAGCCAGATCGCCATCGCCAAGCGGGTGTTCTCGCCCGATCCGGGCGAGGTCGCCTTCGCCAAGCGGATTCTCGAAGCGATGCCCGACGGCTCGGGCGCGGTGATGATCGACGGCAAGATGCAGGACGACGCCACCTGGAAACAGGCGCGGGTGATCGTCGATCTCGCCCGTCAGGTCGCCGCGAAGGATAAGGATTTCGCCGCGGTCTACGGGTTTTGAGCCGGGCGCCTCGGTTGTCGCGAGAGCGCGCGCTTCCTAAATTGACAGCGGCGCCGGGGCGGCGCTACGTGCGCGCCAAAGTTCGATCAGGGCCATGATTTCCCGTTCCGCAAAGTTCACCATCGGCCAGGTCGTCAAACACCGCGTCTATCCGTTCCGCGGCGTGATCTACGACGTCGACCCGACGTTCAACAACACCGAGCAATGGTACCGGGCGATCCCCGCGGAGGTGCGGCCGTCCAAGGACCAGCCGTTCTACCATCTCTACGCGGAGAACGCGCAGACCCAATACACCGCCTACGTTTCCGAGCAGAACCTGCTGCCCGACGATTCCGGCGCGCCGATCAGCCATCCGCAAGTCGATGAGATGTTCGAGCCGGGCGAGAAGGGCTTTTATCGCCGCAAGGTCAACAGCTCGAATTGAGCGCGGCCCCCCTGGCGAAATAATCGGGCGTTTTGATTGATGAACCGCCGCCGCCGCGAACTCCCTCCCCCCTTGTGGGGGAGGGCCGGGGCGGGGGGTAGCCCCGAGAGCCGCCCTTTCCGGGGGTTTCATCCAAGCCGAACCGCCCCGTCCCTAACCTCCCCCACAAGGGGGAGGGGACTGCAGGCGGTCGATCACACCGGAGTCTTCGCTTCGCCCTGAGTTAGAAGGCGTCCCAGGAAAGACTTACTTCGTCGCCTTCGGCGCCGGCGCCCCGCTCGGTGTCGGCGAGGCGGCGGCGGACGGTTGCTGCTTCTCGATCTGCTCGCGCAGATCCTTGCCCTTCTTCTCCAATTGCTCTTGCAGCGCCTTGTTCTGCTCCTCGATCTTCTTCGGATCAACCGGAGGGCCGTCGAAGGCGGCGGCGAAATCGTGCATCGGCACGTTGAACGTCACTTCCGCGCCGACTTGATTGCGCACCACGATGGCCGCGATCGACACCTTCTTCAACGCGGCGATCGCCGACCCGGTGACGTCCGCTTCCGCGAAACACGAACCGCCGGCGCAGATCGAATAGCGCCCATCGATCGGTTCCATCTTTTCCAGCATCAACCGAAAGCCGGGCCGGATCAGCAAGCCCTCGGGCAACTGCATGCGCACGACGCGCTTATCCTCACCGCTCAGCGAGTTGATCGCCATCGCCAACGTCGGCGGCTGGTCGGCGGCTTGTCCGAAGGCGCGGATGGTGCGGCAGAACTCCTTGGCGCCGGTCGGGTCCTTCTGGCACACCTTGGTCCATGGCGCCTGCATGGGAATGAGGTCGAGCTTGATCGGCTGCGGGCCGGCCGGCGCCGCGGCGGCCGAGGGCGATGGCTTGGGCGTTTGGGCGAGCGCCAGGGAGACCCCGAAAGCGGTCGCGAGGGCCAAGGCGCCGAAGCGCGTGAGCCGGAATTTCATCCGTGGTCCTTTCGGTTTGCCAAATTGGAGAGCGACGCCGCGGGCCGCGCGAGCCGATCCGTCCTCCAACGGAAAGCGCGCCCTCTTTTCATATCCACGCCCGCAATCCAACTCATTTTTCGTGCGGGTTCCGCAGCGGAGGGTCGGCGTCCACGCCGACCGCATGCTGCGAGGCGGCGCGCCCTGGGACCGCGCGCGTCTCGCGCGCTCTCGCCGCCAGACCTGCCGCCGCAAGAGCGCGCGAGACGCGCGCGGTCCCAGGGCGCCGCTCACGCCCCAAGATGTGTCATTACGCTAGCCATGCGCGCAATCCTCGTCATCGCGATGCTCGCCCTCGCCGGCGCCGAGGCGAGCCTCGCCGACCCGCCGGCGCCCGCCATCGCCATGCACGGCGCACCGGCGCTTGCCGCCCGATTTCGCGGCGCTCCCCTACGTCGACAGAAACGCGCCGAAGGGCGGTCGTCTTCGCCTTGCCTACCTCGGCACTTACGACAGCCTCAACCCGTTCAACGTCAAAGCGCTCTCCACCGCCGAAGGCCTCGACGACCACGTTTTCCAGACCCTGATGGCGCGTTCGCGCGACGAGCCGTTCACCCTCTACGGCCTCATCGCGCAATCCATCGAAACCGACGCTTCCCGTGATTACGCGACGTTCCGGCTCGACCCTCGCGCGCATTTCTCCGACGGTTCGCCGATCACCGCCGAAGACATTCGCTTCAGCTTCGAATTGCTGCGCTCGAAGGGGCGGCCGCAGCAGCGCGCGGCTTTCGGCCTCGTCAAATCCGTCGAGACGCCGGACCCGCTAACCATCCGCTTCGATCTCGGCGGCGTCGGAGACCGCGAACTGCCGCTGATCCTGGCTCTCATGCCCGTGCTGTCGCGCCGACACACCGACGCCGAACATTTCGAGGATCAGACGCTGGCCATTCCCATCGGCTCCGGCCCCTATGTCGTCGCCAACGTCGACCCCGGCCGCGGCCTGACGTTTCGCCGCGACCCCAACTATTGGGCGAAGGACCTGCCGATCTCGCGCGGGCTCTATAATTTCGACGAGATCGACATCGACTATTTCCAGGACGAAACGTCACTGTTCACCGCGTTCACGGCCGGCCTCTACGATGTGCGCATCGAGGACGACGCGACGCGCTGGCGCGACGGCTACGATTTTCCGGCGCGCCGGCGCGGCGAGGTGGTCGTCGAGGAGCTGCCGATCGGCCTACCGCGAGGCATGTCCGGCTTCGCCTTCAACACACGGCGCGCCGTATTCGGCGACGTTCGCGTTCGCGAGGCGCTCGCCTCGATGTTCGACTTCGAATGGATCAACGCGACGATGTTCGCCGGCGCCTTCGCGCGCACCATGAGCTATTTCGACGACAGCGAACTTTCAGGCGCTGGCAGACCGGCGGATGCGGCTGAGCGGGCGCTGCTCGCCCCTTTCCCCGACGCCGTACGCGCGGATGTCCTGGATGGGCGTTGGCGGCCGCCTGTCTCCGACGGGACCGGGCGCGACCGCGAGATAGCCCGCCGGGCGCTCGCTGAGCTAAGCCTTGCCGGCTACGCGCTTCGCGGCGGTGTGCTGCAGCGATCGCGGCGGGACGCCGCTCAGCTTCGAAATCCTGGTGAAAACCCGGACCGAAGAGCGCTTGGCGATGACCTATGCGCGAATGCTTGCGCGCATTGGCGTTGCCGCGCGGGTGCGGCTGGTTGACGAGACGCAGTTTCAGCGCCGACGCGGACGCTTCGATTTCGACATGATCCCCGCGAGCTTCTCCGCTTCTCCCTCGCCAGGCGCCGAGCAGCGCACGCGGTGGGGTTCATTCGCAGCGGACATGGAGGGCGCCTACAATGTCGCCGGCGCACGATCTCCCGCGATCGACGCGATGATCGCCGCGTTGCTGGCGGCGAAGGACAAAGCCGAGTTCATCGCCGCAGTGCGCGCGCTCGACCGGGTGCTGCTGTCGGGGTTCTACATGGTTCCATTCTACCACGCGAGATCGCAGTGGATCGCCTATTCGTCGCGGCTCGCCCATCCCGAGAAGACGCCGCTGTTCGGCCCGTATCTCGACGCCTGGTGGGTGAAGCCGCGGTAAGGCGGCCAGCTGTAGCCGCGATCGCTGATCGCGGTCGTGACGCGATCGCCCGCTTCCGGAAGAGCCGATCACACGGAGAACGCGGTCGACGACCGCATCCACAGTCGCTCTTGCGCAACGTCCTCGCGCGGATCAGATTGCCGCAAACAACGCGCGACGTCGCGAGCGAGGGGAAACGTTCATGCATCACCCGTCGTTTCACGCGAGGATAACGCCGGACAAGCCGGCCTATGTCATGGCCGAGACCGGCGAAGCGCTGTCCTACGGTGAACTCGACCGCCGCAGCAATCAGGGTGCTCAATTGTTCTTCAAGCTCGGCCTTAGACCGGGCGATCACGTCGCCCTGTTGCTGGAGAACGGACTGCGCTTCGTTGAAATCTGCTGGGCTGCGGAGCGCGCCGGACTGATCTTCACCGCGATCAGCCGCTATCTCACGCACGGCGAGATCGCCTATATCGTCGGCGATTGCGGGGCCAAGGTGTTTGTGACGTCGCCCGCCTGCGAAGCGCAAACGCGCGGCCTTTCCGGCCCTGCCCTGTTCATGACCGGCGAAGCGACGCCGGGCTTCCGCGCCTGGGACGCCGAGGTCGCCGCCGAGCCCGATACGCCCGTCGCCAATGAATTCGCCGGCCGATCCATGCTCTACTCCTCAGGCACGACCGGACGGCCCAAGGGTGTCGAAACGTCGCTGACGCCGACTCCGTTCGGCGTTCTGCGTCCTCTCCTGAAAGTGTTGTGCTGCGACATGTGCGGCATCGGTCCGGACAGCATCTATCTGTCGCCGGCGCCTCTCTACCACGCCGCGCCGATGGGGTTCACGATGACCGCGGCCGCCGTCGGCGCCACCGTGGTCATCATGAAGAATTTCGACGCCGAGGCCTATCTGCAAGCTGTCGAGAGATTTCGCGCGACGCAGACGCAGCTCGTGCCGACGATGTTCGTTCGCCTTTTGAAGCTGCCGAGCGAAGCGCGTGCGAAATACGACATCACGTCACTGAAGGGCGCCATCCACGCGGCGGCGCCCTGCCCGGTCGACGTCAAGCAGCAGATGATTGATTGGTGGGGGCCGATTCTCATCGAATATTACGCCGGCACCGAGGGCAACGGCGTTACGATCATCAATTCGAGGGAGTGGCTCGAACATCGCGGCTCGGTCGGACGCGCCTATGTCGGTCAGTTGAAGATCGTCGACGAGCAGACCGGCGAGCCGCTGCCGCCGCGCGTCAACGGCGTCGTCTATTTCGCCGGCGGTCCGCCCTTCGCCTACCACAACGACGAGGCGAAAACCCGCAGCGCCTACGCAAAGGAAGGCTGGTCGACGCTCGGCGACATCGGCTATCTCGACGAACAAGACTATTTGTACCTGACGGACCGCAAGGCGCACATGATCATCTGCGGCGGCGTCAACGTCTATCCGCAGGAGACCGAGGACGTTTTGATTGGGCATCCCGAGGTGCTCGATGTGGCGGTGTTCGGCGTCGCGAATGAGGATATGGGCGAGGAGGTGAAGGCGGTCGTGCAGCTTCGCGATCACGCGCGGGCGAGTGAGGCGCTGAAGGGCGAGCTGATCGCTTACGCCCGCGAGCGGCTCTCCGCGATCAAATGCCCGCGCAGTGTGGACTTCGACCGCGAGCTGCCGCGCACGCCGACGGGCAAGCTGTTGAAGCGGTTGCTGCGGGATCGGTATGCGGCGGCGGGACGGTAAGGATGGGCGGAAGGCTGGGTATGTGGTAGAAGCAAGCAGGAGGCGCGCATGAATGTTCGCGTAAAGCCGGAGCCGGAAACCGGAAAGCCGAAAACGATCGATGAGGCCGAGCGGGCGCGGCGAAGGGCCGCTGTCGAATATGCCATCGGCAGTGTCAGGCTCGAGGGATTTGAGCCTTCCGAATTCGCTAAGGAGCTTGATCGTCGATATATCGCCGGTGAAATTACGCGAGCCGAGAAGACGGCCGCGCTTCTCGCGCATTACCGGCAATGAGCCGGCGTAAGAGCAAAGAAACCACTGAGGCAACGGACCCGGTGCGGCGCGAAGCCGATCTGGTCAGGAACCGTATTGAGGAACTGCGCGAAAGCCCGATTATTGGAGACTTCGACCTAAAGCATCTGAAGGCAGTTCACGCGTACATTTTCCAGGATCTGCCACATCATCGCCCGGGCATGACTCGCGCGAACACGAACAATTGGACTAAGCGGCGCGCGCTGGAAGATAAGCCGGACCGGTACGACGTGCCTTACGTCAGCAACGGCGTCGCCAAGCACATAAGCAAAATCTTGCGCCAGTTCGGCGGCCCTGCATCCTTAGTCAGCCTCGCATCCGATGGCGCGGCGCGTCGCTTGGCGAAGCTCTACGGCGATCTCGATCACGGCCATGCCTTCTATGAGGGCAACAGCCGAACATTGCGCGAGTTCACCAGGACACTCGCAGCGGCCGCAGGATTTTCGCTGGACTGGATCGGAAGTGGAGTGGGCGCGCAAAGAGCGCAACGCGCTCTATCTCGCACGCGATCTCGCCGTCTACGAACGCGTGTTTCCTGGCCTCGATGAAGCTCGCGCCATGAGCACGAAGGACAAGCGCGAATACGAGGCCTTCTTCACCGTAGAGAGGCTTCAGAACGCCGTTGGCGCCACGACTTTGGAAGCGATCGTGGCCTCGCGCTTGCGCAGATTAAACAGCGTCGGTCGGGAGGCCGACGCCAGCGCCAACTTTCCGGACCTCCGCACGGCCGCGTAAGTGACAACCCAAACATCTCGAAACAGGCGGTCGCTCCGCCTAACCGCATGGCTTTCGGCCCTGGCGATACTGCTCGCCGCCCCGGCCCTCGCCGACCCCGTCCCCAGCCTCTGGGACCCCGCGCTGCATCTCGACAAGCCGGATCTCACCGGCCTCAAGGCGATCCGCTTCCTCACCGCCGACGACTATCCCCCGCTCGACTTCGCGCTCGCCGATGGCGCCCTCGCCGGCTTCAACGTCGAAATCGCGCGCGCGCTCTGCGAGGAGTTGCGGCTGCCCTGCACCATCCAGGCCCGCCGCTGGGACACGCTGGTCGAGGCGCTGGAGACCGCCAAGGGCGACGCGATGATCGCCTCCATGCGCACCAGCGCGGATCTGCGCAGCCGGCTCGATTTTACCGCCCCGTACTATCTGACGCCCGCCCGCTTCGTCGCCCGCAAGGACGTCAAAGACCTCGAAATCGATCCGGCCTCGATCGCCGGCAAGACGGTTGGCGTCGTCAAGGGCGGCGCTCATGAGGCCTATCTCACGACCTTCTTCCCCAAGGTCAAAAGCAAGTCCTACGACGACTTCGCGGCCCTGCACAAAGCGCTCAAACAGGGCGACGTCGACTTCATCTTCGCCGACGGCGTGACATTGGCCGTCTGGCTCGGCGGCGAGGACGCGGCGGATTGCTGCGCCTTCCGCGGCGGCCCGTTCCTGGAGAGCAAATTCTTCGGCGAGGGCGTCTCGATCGTGGTGCGCAAGGAGGACGCCGCGTTGCGCCATGCCTTGGATTGGGCGCTGGCGCGAATTTGGGCAAAAGGCCAATACGCGGAAATCTATCGCAAATATTTCCCAATCTCATTTTATTAACGCGGCTTTGCGGCGCGGCAAGCTTGGCTGTATGATTGCTCGTCACTGATGTCCGAAAACGAATTCGCCTTGGTCGCCGATCTCGACCTGCGGCTCGACGCGCCGCGGGCAGAGCGCGCGCGCGTTCTCGCCAATCTCGACCCGCTGCCGCAGAGCGAGCCCGTTATCGCCGATCTCGACCTGCGGCTCGACAAGCCGCAGGGAAAAGATCGCCGGACCGCACGCCTTCTACTGGCGACTTTCGCGGCGCTGGCGATCGATCTCGGCGTGATCGCGATCGTGTGGAAGGAGTCCTACTTCAACCCGGCGATCCCGCCGCCGCAGCAGGAAATTCCCGTCGAGATCGTCTCGGAGCCGCCGCCCGAGCCTCCTCCTCCGTCGCCACCCCCGCAGCAGCAGCCCGCCCCGGAATTGAAATCCGAGGAAATGGAAAAGCCGGCGACGGACGCCCCGCGCGCGGGCAAGAGCGACCACGACGACGACACCGTCGCCGAGAAAGAGAAGCCCGCCGCCGCGCCGCCGCCCCCTGCCCCCGAGACGCCAACGCCGGAGCCTTCGCCGGCCGAAGCGCCCGCGCCCGAAGCGCCGAAGGCGGCTGAGGCGGAGCTGCCCACCCCGGTCAAGACCGAAGCGCCCGAGAAGCCCGCGCCGGCCAAATCGCCGACGGTCGCCGAGGTGTTGGCCAAGGCGATGGAGCCGCCCCCCGACGTGGAATACGGCGGCCAGGCCATCAATTCTCCGATCACCGGCGGCAACGCCAAATCGACCTATTTGACAAAGCTCTACGGCCTCATCGTGCCGCGGCTGCATGTCCCGGCGGTCGCGCACGCCTACGGGCGCAAGCTCACCGGCGCGGTAAGCTTCTCGGTCGACGGCCGCGGGCGGCTGCGGCAGCGCTTCATCTCCTCCGGCAGCGGCTCGATGGAGCTCGACGAAGCGGCCATGCAAGCGGTCGGCGAAGCCTCGCACACCTTCCCGCCACCCCCGCGCGGCGCGCCCGTCGGCATGACGTTCACCTACACTGTGAATTGAGGGCGCGAGCGCTCATTGTAGCCGCGGTCGTCGACCGCGGTCGCTCCGTGATCGTCTCCGATAGTGCCGCTAACCGGGCGACGGCGGCTACAAAGCGCCCCTTCCTGCCAAGGGCTTTTCGCTATAGATAGACTTAGCGAAACCCGCCGAGAGGTCTTTTTTGTCTGATACCGCTGCGTCCGTGGCCGAGGCGATTTCCGCTTACGCCGGAGCGCCGGGCAAGCGCGTTTACGTCAAATCCTTCGGCTGCCAGATGAATGTCTACGATTCGCAGCGCATGACGGACCTCGCGCTCGCGGAAGGCTACGAAGAAACATCGGAAATAGCCGCCGCAGACCTCGTCGTTTTCAACACCTGCCACATCCGCGAGCGGGCCGCGCAAAAGCTGTATTCCGAACTCGGCAAGGTTCGCGAAGTCAAAGAGGCGCGCGCCGGCCAGGGCCTCGCAACCAAACTCGTCGTCGCGGGCTGCGTCGCGCAGGCTGAAGGCCGCGAAGTTCTTCGCCGCCAGCCTGCCGTCGATGTCGTCGTCGGCCCGCAGAACTATCATCGGCTTCCTGAGTTGCTTCGCGCCGACCGCGCCGTGGTCGACACCGATTTCGCCGTCGAAGACAAGTTCGATCGGCTGCCGGCGCCTTCGGTAGACGTGGTCCGCGCGCGCGGGGTGACAGCCTTTGTCACGGTGCAGGAGGGCTGCGACAAATTCTGCGCGTTCTGTGTCGTGCCCTACACGCGTGGCGCGGAAGTCTCGCGGCCCGCGACGAAAATCCTCGCCGAGATCGAGCGCTTGGCCGCGGCGGGCGCGCGCGAATTCACGCTGCTCGGGCAGAACGTCAATGCCTACCGCGACGTGGAGGGTTGCGGGCTGGCCGAGCTGTTGGCCCGTGCCGCGCGACTGTCGGGCGTCGTCCGCCTGCGCTACTCGACGTCGCATCCCAACGACATGGACGCGGCGCTGATCGCCGCGCACGCGGAGCTTGCTGCGCTCGCGCCTTACTTGCATCTTCCCGTTCAGTCGGGATCGGACAAGATCCTGCGCGCGATGAACCGTAAGCACGATGCGGCGGCCTATCTCGAGATTATCGCGCGGGTCAGGCGCGCCCGGCCCGACATCGCTTTCTCCTCGGACTTCATCGTCGGCTTTCCCGGTGAGACGGAGGCGGACTTCGAGGCGACCTTGACGCTGGTGCGTGAAGTCAGCTTCGCCTCGGCCTTCGCCTTCAAATATTCGCAGCGGCCCGGCACGCCGGCCGCTGAGGCTGGCGACCAGGTTCCCAGCGCCGTCAAGGAAGACAGGCTGGCGCGGTTGTTCGCGGTCCTGGAGAGCCAACGCCAGGCGTTCAATCGCGCGACGGTCGGGCGCCGGCTCAGCGTCATCTTCGACAAGCCCGGCCGCCACGCGGGGCAGTTGATCGGCCGCTCGCCTTACATGCAGGCAGTGTTCGCCGAGGCGCCGGAAGCATGCGTTGGGCGTCTCAGTGAAGTCGAGATCACCGACGTCCGCCCGAATTCGCTGAAAGGCCGGCTCGTTGCCTGAGATCCTTGTGTCCTTCGTGTCTCCTTTGCGCCTTGGTGTTGAAATCTTTCACCACCAAGGCACAAAGCAGGCCCCAAGGACACAAACCAAGGAGTGCTAATTGAAGAACCCGGAACCGACGCTGGCGCGCATCGCCCCCTTCAAGCGGGACAATGAAAAGGGCGCTTCCCCTTCGCAGGAAGTCTCCTTCGCTTTCGACGACAACCGCCTCGCCTCGATCGTTTTCGGGCAATACGACCAGAACCTCGCGCGCATCGAGCGCCGCCTCGGGGTGTCCGCGAACGCCAACGGCAACCAGGTCGTCCTGCGCGGCCCCCGCGAAGCCTGCGAGCAGGCCCGCCGCGTCTTGCAGACGCTCTACCAGCGCGCCCGGCTCGGCCAGGCCCCTGACGAGGGCGACGTCGACAGCGCGCTCGAGGAAACCGCCTATCAGAAGACGCTTTTCCCCTCCGAGGTCGACGGATCGCGCGAGACCTTCGGCGAACTGCGCACCCGCCGCCGCGGCGTCGTGCGCGCCCGCAACGCCGCGCAGGATCGCTACCTGCGCGCGCTGCGCCAGCACGAACTCGTCTTCGCCGAAGGTCCGGCCGGCACCGGCAAGACCTGGCTCGCCGTCGGCCACGCCGTCTCGCTGCTGGAGCAAGGCGCCGTCGAGCGCCTCATCCTGTCGCGCCCGGCGGTCGAGGCCGGCGAGCGGCTCGGCTTCCTGCCCGGCGACATGAAGGACAAGGTCGATCCCTACCTCCGCCCGATCTACGACGCGCTCTACGACTTCATGGACGGCCGCATGGTCGAGCGCGGCCTGCAGACCGGCATGATCGAGATCGCCCCGCTCGCCTTCATGCGCGGCCGCACCCTCGCCAAAGCCGCCATCCTGCTCGACGAGGCGCAGAACGCCACCGCCATGCAGATGAAGATGTTCCTGACCCGTCTCGGCGAAGGCTCGCGCATGATGGTCAACGGCGATCCGACGCAGGTCGACCTCGCGCCCGGGCAGAAATCGGGCCTGGCGCAAGCGGTCGAACTGCTGCGCGACATCGACCGCGTCGGCCACGTGCGCTTCGAGGCCGCCGACGTCGTGCGCCACGATCTCGTCCGGATGATCGTCGAGGCCTACGAGAAGTCATCGGCCACCCCCGTGAAAGCCTGAATGAGTCCGCGCATAGAATTCGTCGAGACGGAAGCCGGGATGGCGGCGCGTGCTCTCCGCGCGCAAGCTGGCCCGCGACGCGATCAAGTCCGCCGTTGAGGAATCGGGCGTCGTCTTCGCGCGCGGCGCCGAGGCGACGGTCCACCTCGTCGGCGACGCCGATATCCAAGAAATCAACGCCCGCTGGCGCAACAAGGACGCCCCCACCAACGTGCTGTCATTTCCCGCCGCGCCTGCGGCGAAGATCGCCAGCGCGCTGCTGCTCGGCGACATCTTCGTCGCGCTGCAAACGCTACAGCGCGAGGCCGCGACCGAGGACAAGCTGCTCGCCGATCATTTCCGCCATCTCGTCTTGCACGGCTTCCTGCATCTCCTAGGCTACGACCACGAGACCCCCGCCGAAGCCGAGGCGATGGAGGCGCTGGAGACGCGCGCGCTCGCGCGGCTCGGCGTGCCCGATCCTTACGCGGGCGCGGAGCTGGCGGACGCGCCGTGAGCGAGGACGACAAACGCACTGGCGCCGGTCTGTTCGAACGTCTGCGCGGCCTGCTGGGCCTGAGCGCCGGCTCGGTGCGCGAGGATATCGAGGAGGCGCTCGCCGAAGCCGACGCCGGCGCCGACTTCACCGCCAAAGAGCGGACGATCCTCAAGAACGTGCTGTCGCTGCACGACGTGCGCGTCGCCGACGTGATGGCGCCCCGCGCCGACATGATCGCCCTGCCGCTGGAGGCGACCATCGCCGAGGCGCTGGCGAGCTTCCGCACCGCCGGCCATTCGCGGCTGCCGATCTATCACGAGACGCTCGACGACCCACGCGGCATGATCCACATCCGCGACTTCCTCGATTTTCTCGCCGCCAATCCCGTCTTCGGCCTCGTCGCCGCCGACCCCGCTTCACCGGAGGGCGCCGAAGAAGACCTTCGACATGAGCACCCCGCTCTCGGAGACGCCGCTGATCCGCCCGGTGCTGTTCGCGCCGCCCTCGATGCCGGCGCTCGACTTGCTGGCGCGGATGCAGGCCTCGCGCATGCATATCGCGCTGGTGATTGATGAGTACGGCGGCACCGACGGCCTGGTCTCGATGGAGGACATCGTCGAGACGATCGTCGGCAACATCGAGGACGAGCACGACGAGGCCGAGGGCGAGCCGATCGCCAAGGGCCCCGACGGCAAATACACCGTCGAAGCGCGCGCATCGCTCGAGGAAGTCGCCCAGGCGGTCGGCCTCGACGTCGGCGATCTGCCGGAGGCCGAGGACGTCGACACGATCGGCGGCTTGGTGACCGCCATCGCCGGCCGCGTGCCCGCGCGCGGCGAGGTGGTGGCCGGACCGGATGGCTTCGAGTTCGAGGTGCTGGACGCCGACCCGCGCAAGCTGAAGCGGCTGCGCATCCATTCGCCCGCCGCTCTCTCGGCCGAACCAGCGCCCTCCGCTGAAGCAGCGGATGTCTCTTCAGCAGTTGCACGGGACGGTTAGCCGCGAGTGGTTATGGACAGGCGCCGGATGTAGCCGCGGTCGTTGACCGCGGTGGTTGTGAGATCGTCCTTATCCAGCAAAGAGCCGATCGCGGCGCCACCGCGGTCAACGACCCATACTCGCTAACCTAGGGCAATTTCCGGATAATATTAAATAACTTGCCAGCATGTCATCCCCGCGAAAGCGGGGATCCAGGGGCCACACGACGTGCGCTTCAACGTGTTGGCCACACGACGTGCGGCAGCCCTGGATCCCCGCTTTCGCGGGGATGACATCAAGTCTTTGAAAATAAAAGTTAGCGCCTATGGGTCAACGACCGCGGCTACACAGCCCTGTCGGCGAGGGAGGCAAATGACGGTAACTGTAGACGTAGCGGTCATCGGCCTTGGCGCCATGGGCAGCGCCGCGCTCTACGAACTCGCCGCGCGCGGTGTGCGCGCGCTCGGCATCGAGCAGTTCGAGCCGGGCCACGATCGCGGATCGTCGCATGGTGAGAGCCGCGCGATCCGCCTCTCCTATTTCGAGCACCCCTCTTATGTCCCGTTGCTTCACCGCGCCTACGCCAAATGGCGGGCGTTGGAGGCCGAGTGCGGCGAAACGATCCTCACCGTCACCGGTATTCTCGAAGCCGGCTATCCTGGATCAACCGTTGTTCTGGGTTCGTTGCTCGCTTCGCGCGAACATGGTCTTGCGCATGAAACCCTCGACGCCGCCGAAATCGCGCGCCGTTATCCCGCGTTCCGTCTGCCCGAGAACCTGGACCGCCATGTTCCAGCCGGACGGCGGCTTTCTGCGCCCGGAACGCGCCATCGCGAACTTTGTCAGCAGCGCAAAACGCCGCGGCGCGGAGGTCTGGACGCATACCCGCGTCGGCGCCATCCATCCGGGTCCCGTTTCCGTCGCCATCGAGACGGATCGCGGTCCCGTCGAGGCGGGACAGGTCATCGTGGCCGCGGGCCCTTGGATCGGCGCGCTTGCGCCGGAGCTCGCGCCACACCTGACGTTGACCCGACAGGTCCTGGGATGGTTCAAGCCGCCCAACCCCACCCTGGTGACGCCGGACCGTTTTCCTGTTTTCGTGCTCCAGACCGAAGAGGACAATGTGTACGGCTTCCCTGATTTCGCGGGAACGGGCATGAAGGCCGCCTCGCACATCAAAGGAAGGGTGCTCGCCCATCCCGAGGCGTTGCGGCAGGACGGCGACGAGCGAGATGAGGCGCAAATCCGCGGCGGTTTGCGCTATATTCCCGCCGCGGACGGGCCCCTCACACGCATGCAGACCTGCATCTACACGCGCACTCCCGACGATTTTTTCGTGATCGACCGCGCCGCCGCCAGCCCGCGCGTCATTCTCGCCTCGCCATGTTCCGGCCATGGGTTCAAGTTCGCCAGCGTCATCGGCGAGATTGTCGCGGACCTGGCGCTCGACGGCCGTACGCCGCATGACATCAGCCGCTTCCGCGCGGATCGTTTCGTGTAGAAACTATAACCAGGGAGGAGTCCAACATGAAAAAATCCATAAGCATATCGCTAGCTGCGCTCGCACTCGCCGTAACGCCCGCTCTCGCCGACGATCTGACAATCGCGGTCGCGGGCCCGATGACCGGCCCAGTGGCGTCGATTGGCGAACAGATGAAGCGCGGCGCCGAAGCGGCCGCCGCTGCGATCAACCAAGACGGCGGCGTCAACGGCCGCAAGATCAAGCTGGTCATCGAGGACGACGCCTGCGATCCGAAGCAGGCGGTGGCGGTCGCCAATTTGATTGTCGGCCAGCAGATCAAGTTCGTTGATGGCCACGCCTGTTCCGGTTCCTCGATTCCGGCTTCCGAGGTCTATGCCGAAAACAACGTGCTGATGATGACTCCCGCCTCCTCCAATCCGACCCTGACCGAAAAGGGCCACCCGACGGTCCTGCGCCTTTACGGTCGGGACGACGCGCAGGGAGAGTTTGTCGGCCCCTGGATCGCCAACAAATATAAGGGTCAGAAGGTCGCGATCCTGAACGACAAGTCGCAATACGGCAAAGGCCTCGCGGATGCCGTCGCCGCGGGCATGAACAAGGCTGGGCTGAAGGAAATCCTAAACGAGGGGATCAACGCGGGCGAGAAGGACTACAGCGCCATCGTCACCAAGTTGAAAGCCTCAGGCGCCGACCTCGTCTATTTCGGCGGCTATCACACCGAAGCCGGCCTGATCGCGCGCCAGGCCGCGGACGCAGGGATGAAACTTCATCTGATGGTCGGCGACAGCATTGCGACCCCCGAATTCTGGGCGGTTTCAGGCCCCGCCGGCGACGGCACGCTGTTCACCTTCCCCACCGACCCGCGCCGTTCGCCCGCCGCGCAGAAGGCGCTCGAACAGTTCAAGGCGGAGAATTTCGAGCCGGAAGGTTTTACGCTGTTCAGCTACGGCGTCGTGCAGGCGATCGCGGAAGGCGTGAAACGCGCCGGCTCTGATGATCCGAAGCAGGTCGCCAAGGCGCTGGAAAGCGGCGAGTCGATCCCGACCGTGCTCGGGGACGTGAAGTTCGACGCCAAGGGCGACATCAGAGATCCGCGTTACGACATCAACCAATGGCATGCCGGAAAATTCGCGCCGATAGCGCAGTGAAGCCGCGCGCTTTTGTAAATGCGGTCTCCAGACGTCTGGAGACCGCGGCTACAGGCGCTCCTACGTGTAGGCCGCGCTCTTAAACACGAATTGCGCCGAGGTCAGCGTGGACGCCTGCACGCCAACCAAGGTGAGCGAATCGTCGCCCAAAGCGATGACCGTATTTCCGTCGAACTGCGTCAGGTCGCCGCTGATCTGCAGTTGCGTGAAGTCGGTCCAGTCGGCAGCGTTCAGATGGACGGTGTCGCTCAAATCAAACCCCGTTATCGAGGCCGTTCCTATCACGCTCGCGAATTGGAAGGTTTCTGCTGAACCGCTGGCCGTGATCGAACTTCCGCCGGCGAAATCAATCACGTCGTCGTTTCCACTCAGCGAAGCTTGGGCGTCGTTCAGGATGACGAGGTCGTTGGAGCCGCTCACCGTGTCATCGTCGCCGTCAGTGTCGTAAAGGCTCAGTTGCGTTTGGCCGTTCGTCGAAATCGTATCGCCGCCGCCGAGAACGGACGCCAAGCCCGCCGCGCCGTTATCATAGACCGAAACGCTTATGTTCACGCCATTTACCTCGTCCCAGGCCGCATTCGCGCCCGTCAACGTCATTGATGACGCTCCATACGCCCAAACGATATTGCCGCTGCCGTCGATCGTGGAACTGGCGTTGTTCAAGACGATCGTCGAGTCGTCGAGTTCGGCGGTGTCGTTGGCGCCGTCGGTGCTCCATAGGCTCACCGTAGACGACGCGTCGCTCGATATCGTATCGCCGCCGCCGACGACCACCGCGCCGCCGTTGAGCAAGTGACCGGAAACGTTCTCGAGGGAAACCTGGACGCCTGTTCCCGATACGGTGTCCCAGCCGTCGCCCGTAAACTGAAGGTCCGCGTGACTGCCTTCTGTCGCATTGATGGCGTCGTCCGTGCCGGAAATCGAGGCCAGGGCGTCGTTCAAAATGATGTTGGCGCTCGAACCTGTGTAGTTGAAGGTCGAACTGCCGTTATACAGACTGACCCAGCTTCCGCCGTTGGCCGAGATGTTGTCGGTGGCGCCGACGATCGAAACGTCGATGCCGCCGGGGACTATAACTTTGCCGCCCGCGCCGAACACCGTATCCCAATGCCCGTTGGTGTTCGAAAGATCGACGGTATTTGTGCCGCTGGAGAAATTGACGATCTCGGCGCCGCCAAAAACATTGGCAAGCGAGCCACTCAGATTGATTGTGCCGGCATCGCCAAAGACGTTGACGGCGGTGGTCTGGTCATCAAGGCTGAGGGTCGCGCCAGAACCGCCGATGGTGACGCCGGAGTCCACGGTAAATCCGGCGCCGATGCTGACGGCGCCGCCCGCAAGGTTACCGGAATCGCCATCTATGAAGATCGACGTGTGGATTGTTGGCGTTGCGCTCGCCGCCGCAAAATCGATTTGTGATCCGGCTTCCGCGACAAATTCAGCGTTGGCGTTAGCGTCGTCGAAGTCCTGAACCGTGAGCGTGTCTCCGTCGTTGACGACAATCAATCCCTGCTGGTCGCTCAGCGTCAGCATCCCGACCGTCAGCGCGGCCGTGTCGAGCGCAAATGTCCCAGCCTCGAGATCGAGCGTGGCGAGCGCCAAGTTGGCGACGTTATCCGCCGTTGCCGGCCCTATGCTTACGATGACGTCCGCGCCGTTTTCAGGAACGCCGTTCGACCAATTGTCGTCCACGCTCCAGTCATAAGCTTGATCGTCGGTGTCGAATTGACCTGCTTGGAGCGATGTGTTTTGCGTTGTCATACGTAAGCCTTCTAGAAGCAAAGCGGGTAGCCGCAACGATTAGATGCTTAGAGATTTTTTTCGATTTGTATAACAAAACTTGTAACCAGGGCGGTCAAAGGCGTTTTCAAGCCGACGTAACTGTAAATGATCTGCCGTAAGTGCAAAAGCTTCGTGTTAAATATTCAAAAATAAATTACTGAAGGTAAATCTAGATTTGACGACCTACTCCCGGAGATGCGTTGGGTCGGCGTTCACGCCGACCTTCGTCCGGCCGCCACGCTCCGCGAGATCAATCGATCCTGAACAACGTCGCCCCCCGAAACGCCAGCGTCACGCTATCTGAGAAATCCTCCACGAACACCCGAAACTCAACCGGCGTCTCCGCATTCTCGTGCGTGAACGACATCCGCAGCGGCGCCGCCCCGCCGAGCGACTCGCATTGTTGATAGACGCGCTCCCCAAACGCCGCGACCTCACCAACCAGCGCCCGAGGCGCGCCCTCGCGCACCGAAGCGTCGATCTCCACGCAGTAGCGCCCTTCCGGCAGCTTCAGATAAGGCCCGTAAACAACCGGCAGAACCTCCGCGTCCGGCCCCGGCGGCGCGACGGTCAGCAGATCGTCGGCGCAGCGGACGTCGCAACTCGTAAGCGAAATCTACAACACACACTTCGGACCCCTGCACGAAATTCGCCTCTGAAGGCGCCTAGGCAGGCGCGACTTGGCCGAAAGCCAACGAACGGATCGCTGGCGCCGCGGCGAAAATATTTATAAGTATCTATATAGCATATTTGCTGACGTCATATCGGCAAGAAACGCGAAATCGCGATTTTTCAAGCTCTGATATGATACGCCTACTCTTCACAATCTATGGACTTGCGTAGAGCTTGACTTCCATCGCTCTTTGTCATCGTGAAAATTCTGACCGTGCACGACGCATCACTATCACGGTCAGCCGCGTGCGATTGCGCAGCCTGTCGCTCCATCGTGACTCTCGCCGCGCGTTGGGCGCCGGCGGGGCGCGCGCTTGCTTGGAGCGGAGACGAAGCTCCAAGCATAAAGACAGCCACGCTCGAAAGTATTAAGAGTTTGTTCATAGTCTTGTCCTCGATTGTTGGCGCGAAAACAATTAAGGTTAGCGCGATGTTCCGCGGAAGAATCGCTAGGGTTAAAAGAGAGTTGCTTTGAAGCGCCGGCCCCCTGGGACCGCGCGCTCTTAATGAGCGTCGTCGGCGTCTGACGATCAAGACGTCGGCCTGGAGGCCGGCGCTCCGGTAATTAAACCGCTTCGACCTTGTTATTTCGGATCGTCGACACGACGTAGTCCGCAGCCGTCACGACCGCTCCGGCCTCAAAAATTCGAGGCGCCGCGCAAACCGGACGATTTCCGCCCGTGCTTGCGCGAAACAGTCCGAAACTCGGCAATCGATGACCGCGATAAGCCGAAACAAGCCCAAATTAGACGCGTTAAGACCAGTTAACGCCTTGAAAACAAACCATCCCCGCCAGCGGAGGCGCGGGCCTTCGCCCCGCCCGTCCAGCCGCCGCTGCCGCGCGGGAAACGACTTGAGTTCCCCTCCCCCCGACTGTCATGCTCGCCAGACCGATTCGCGGGCTTTAGGACACCGCTTTTGAGCAGTTCGGTCATGGCGCACGAAGGGCGCTTCGAGGGGTTCGCCGGCGCCGTCACGCTCTCCTGGGGCTGGCCGCGGCGGCTGATCGCGCTCGCGGCGGGCGCGAGCGGCGCCCTGGCGTTGCCGCCCTTCGGCTTCTGGCCGGCCTCGTTCATCGCCATGACCCTCGCGGTCTGGCTGATCGACGGCGCGGCGGACGCCTCGCCCTCCGGGGCGACGCGCTGGGCGACGCTCAGCGCCACCTTCGGTGTCGGCTGGTGGTGGGGCTTCGGCTATTTCCTGGCGGGGTTCTGGTGGCTCGGCGCAGCCTTCCTGGTCGACGCCGACCAGTTCCTGTGGGCGCTGCCGCTCGGCGTGGTCGGTCTGCCGCTGTTTCTCGGGCTCTTCCCCGCGCTCGGCTTTGTCATCGCCCGCGCCCTCTGGCCGCGCGACGCCGCTCGGCCGCTGGCGCTCGCCGTCGGCCTCTCCTGCTCGCGAGGTGTTGCGCGCCAACGTCCTGACCGGCTTTCCCTGGAACGAGTTCGGCATGGCGCTCGGGCAAAGCCTGATGCCGGCCCAAGCCGCAGCCTATATCGGCGTGCACGGCCTGACCTTGATCGGCGTCGCGATCTTCGCCGCCCCCGCCACGCTGAGCAGCGCCAGGCGGGCGCCGACGCTGATCGCGGCGCTGGCGCTTGCGGGCCTGTTCGGCTTCGGCGCCTGGCGGCTCGCGGAGCCGGCGCCGTCCCCAGTTCCGGGGCCGAAATTGCGGATCGTTCAACCCAACATCAGCCAGGGCGCGGACTTCTCGCCCGAAAATGGCGCGGCAATCCTTGGCGGCTACCTGAAGCTGTCGGATCGCGCGACCTCGCCCGAGCGCAGCGGCGTCGCCGACGCCACGCATGTTTTCTGGCCGGAGTCGCCGTTTCCGTTCCTGCTGTCGCGCGATCGAGGTGCCCTGGCGCGGATCGCCGATTTCCTGCGCGGCGGGGCAACCCTGGTCACCGGCGCCGCGCGCCTGGAGGACGAGGACGGCCGCGACCGCTACTTCAACTCGATCGAAATCGTCGATCGCAGCGGCCTGGCGGCGGAGCGCTACGACAAACATCGGCTCGTGCCGTTCGGCGAATATCTGCCGCTGCGCGCGTTGTTCGACAAGCTCCACGTCACGCAATTCGTGCATGTGCCGGGCGGCTTCGAACCGGGCGTCGGCGCGCACGTCCTGAAAGTCTCCGGCTTGCCTGATGCGCTGGCGATGATCTGCTACGAGGCGATTTTTCCCAACGAAACGCGCGCCCGTGACGGGGCTGCAGCGCATGTCGGCTTCATCCTTAATTTGACTGATGATGCGTGGTTTGGCCGCACCGCCGGCCCCTATCAGCATTACGCGCAGGCGCGGCTGCGGGCGATCGAACTCGGCCTGCCGATGCTTCGCATCGCCAACACCGGCATTTCCGCCATCCTCGACGCGCGCGGCAAGCCGATCGAAGAGACGCCGCTCGGGGTTGAAGCCGTGATCGACGGCGTGCTTCCCGGCGCGCTGCCGCCAACCTGGCAGTCGCAGTGGGGCGCCGCTAGCTGGGCGGTGCTGACGCTGGTCTTCGCGCTCGGCTGCTTGATTGAGCGATGGGCGGGAAGACGCGGCCGGTGATCACCTGATCTCGCGCCCGCAACTATCGAATTCAGCTAGCGGCGCGTCACGCGCGCTGCTCCCGATTTGAAGAAGGGCAAAGCGGCGCGCTGAACCTTCAGCAGGAAAGCATCGCTGAAAGTCCCAAGCGGATCGGCGCTGAGGTCAAGATAAAACGAGCGTTCCGCGATGTCGCGATTATGTTCGGACACCGTGATCCATCCGCGTTTGTAAGCCTTCAGGCCGATGCGACGCAACTCTCCCTCTGGAATTTCCAAAGCGGTCTGAGTGGGTGACGGGGGCTGACTGGAAATAGGCAGGAGATAAAGATATGTCAGACCATGAATCGGAACCGCGATGACCAGACACGCAGGACGATCCTTTCGCCCGGAGTCTTCCCCTTTGTCGCTTTCGCGTTTCCATAGATAAGGATAGCGAATAACAGCGCCGGGCGTCAAACTCGCCGCAGTCAAGCCTAGTCTCCTACTGGCGCATCTCCAACTCGGCGATAGAACGCTCGAGCGCGGCGACAACCTCCGCAGATTCCTCCAATGGCAGTTCGCCCGGACCAAACGCGCGACGGGAGTCGTGCTCGGCACGCAGCGCCTCGTAACGCTCTAGGCTCATCATTACCAATCGCCTCTTTCGACGAACGGTGATGGCTATGGGCGATTCAATTGCGGCCAATGTGATGTCGTCGATATGCTCGACAAGCTCGACAGTTGAATATTGACGCATACGGATCCTTCCCAACACCTATGACTATACAGGTATCCAGACTGCATCAGCAAATCGTTTTCCGCTGACGCTCAACAATGCTCTCGAGGCCGGCCTAAGCGCCCTGTCCCAGGCGCTTGGTTGCCACGGTTGATAACCGCGGTGGCGCCGTGATCGAACAGTCCGGGATAAGGACGCTCACACGCCGACCGCGGCTACGTCCGGCACCCTACCTGGGACTCTGCACCGGTTAGCTGAATTGCCGCGTAATCCCTCAGGCAAAATCCTCCATCTCATAAAACGGGCGAATTTCAATCTCCGAGGGGCCTGGCATCGGATTGGGGCATTGTTTGACCCAATCGATCGCCTCTTCGAGGCTTGCCACCTTCCAGATCCAGTAGCCGGCGACGAGTTCGCTCGTCGCCGAGAAGGGGCCAGGGATGACCCTCCGGCTCGCGCCGTCGAAAGCGACGCGGGCGCCGAGCGCGCTTTTCTTCAGCCCGCCGCCGTCGAGCATGACGCCCGCGGCGATCAGTTTTTGATTGAACGCGCCCATCGCTGCGAGCAACTCCGGGGGCGGCAACGCGCCGGCCTCGGAATCCGCGGTCGCTTTTACAATCACCATGACGCGCATGAAGCCCTCACTTCTTCGGCGCGACCAGACCAAACATCGCGCCTTCACGATCGACGGCCTGAATTACCCACAAATCGCCGGGCACCTGATGCGGGCCATTGAGCACTTTGCCTCCCGCCGCTGTCACACGACCCGCCGCGGCGTCGGCGCCATCGACATTGATATAGTAAAGCCAGCACGGGCCCGGGCCGTTCGCCATTTTGGTCATGATGCCGCCCTGCTGTCCGGCGACGTCGAAGATGCGGTATATGCCCATCGGCCCCATGTCGTGCTGTCGGTCTTCCTTCCAACCGAACTGGCCCGCGTAGAAGGCGAGCGCCTTTTCGCCATCGGCGGCATGCAGTTCGCGCCAACCAACCAACCCGGGCGTGCCCTGTGCCGGCTCCGGGGGCGGATTGCCGCCGGCGTCGCGAAACAGTGCGAAGACGGCGCCCTGGGTATCCGTGACAAAGGCGCAGCGCCCAACGTTGGGAATGTCGAACGGACCTTTCATCAATTGTCCGCCCGCGGCCTTCACTTTTTCAAGGGCGGCGTCGACATTCTCGACCCAAATGTACGCCGTCCAGCACGAAGGAACGCCGCCGGCTTTCGCGTCGTCAGGGATCGTCATCATGCCCGCGACTCCATAGCCGCTGACCGAGGCGATCTGATAGGAGAACCCCGCCATGTTGTTCTCGGCGATATCCCATCCCACGACTTTCTTGTAGAACTCGACCGCCGCGGGGAGATTGGCGCCGATATATTCGTACCAAACAAATTTGCCGGTATTGTCGCTCATGGCTTTATCTCCTCCGTTGTGGATCCCGCGCGCTGCAACAGCGCGATATCGAGCTTATCCATCTTCATCAGCGCTTCCATGACAGCCGGCCCGCGCGATAACAAGCGCGGCAGGTCCCGGGGAATGATCTGCCAACTCAGGCCGAACTTGTCTTGCAACCAACCGCAACGGCTTTTGGCGCCGCCTTCGGACAGCCGCTCCCAATAGTAGTCGATTTCCTGCTGATCAGCGCAATCAACTATCAGCGAGACGGCGGGCGTGAATTTGAACATCGGCCCGCCGTTCAACGCGAGAAACGTGCGGCCGCGTAGTTCGAAACCCACGGTCATCGCCGGCTTGTCGCCGCGCTTGTAGCTATCGGAGCGCCGCCCGTCTTTGAAGATGCCGAGATAATGCTCGACCGCCGCCTCGGCTTGGCCATCAAACCAGAGGCATATTCTGATGTCGCCGTTTTGCCCTGCCTGCAAGCGCGCCTCCCCGTTAGTGTTGTCAACTTATACCGACCGGTTGGTATCTTCGCAAGCGATTTCGCGCGACATTGCGGCGCCTGTACAGCGCGCGGGGTTTCGCCTATCAGGCCGGCATTGGCGACCCCATCAGGATCAAGCGCATGGCCGAGTTTCCCGCTGCCGGCGATCGTCTGGCGACCGTAATCGGCGGTTCGGGATTCGTCGGCCGATATATCGTGCGATCGCCTCGCCCAAGCCGGCTGGCGTGTCCGCGTGGCTGTTCGCCGGCCTGATCTCGCCTGGTTCCTGAGACCCTATGGCGCGGTTGGTCAGGTCGAGCCGGTGCAGGCCAACGTTCGTTTTCCCGAGTCGATTGCGGCAGCCGTGTATGGCAGCGAGATCGTGATCAACGCCTCCGGCGTCAAGCGCGAAACCGCTCGCCAGAATTTCGAAGCGGTCCACGCCTATGGCGCAGATACGATCGCGCGCGCGGCGAAGGCCGGCGGCGCTCACACGCTGGTCCATATCTCCGGCCTGGGTTCGGACCCGGCGTCGTCCAATGCCTATGTCGCGAGCAAGGGCCGAGCGGAGCAGGCTGTGCGCGCCGCGTTTCCCGAGGCGGTGATCTTGCGGCCTTCCGTGGTGTTCGGACCGGAAGATGACTTCTTCAACCGTTTCGCCAATCTCGCCCGGTTCATGCCGGTCTTGCCGGCTTTCGCGGAGGGGACCGCGAAGCTTCAGCCCGTTTACGTTGCCGACATCGCGGTCGCGGCGGCGAAAGCCATCGACGGCGGCCTGAGGCCCGGGACGATCTACGAACTCGGCGGCCCTGAAAAGATGACGCTAATTGAGGCGATGCAACTCGCCCTGCGGGTCTCGGAGCGCCGCCGCACCATTGTGCCAGCGCCCTATGGGATCTCGCGATTGATCGCACGGGCGACCGAAATCGCCAGCTCAGTTTCGCTCGGCCTTTTCCCGGCCATGCTGATGACGACGCGCGATCAGGTCGATCTTCTGCGCTACGACAATGTCGTTTCTCCAACAGCGTTCGCGGAGGGACGCACGTTCGAGGGGCTTGGCATCGCGCCACGCGGCGCCGAGGCGATTTTGCCATCTTATCTGACCCGTTACCGCAAGACCGGGCAGTTCGAGTCCAACCGCTTCGCCTGATAGGCGCGCGCTTTATCCGACGGGGCGATTTGCTATAACGCGCCCCGCCTCGAGGGAACATGATCGCGATGAACCGGCACGAAAGGCCCGCCAACGGAAGCGAAGCGCGGGTGCAGTATTTGGACGGCGAGTATCGCGTGTTGCGCCCCGGCCTGTTCGTCACTTGCGCGGTGACCGGTCTGCCCATCCCGCTGGAGGAACTGCGCTACTGGAGCGTTGATCTGCAGGAGGCCTATGCCTCGCCGGAAGCGTCGATGAACCGGGTTCTGCAGCGCGGTCATTGACCGAGAGCGCCTGTAGCCGCGGTCGTTGACCGCAGTGGCGCCGTGATCGAATACTCCGGGATAACAACGCTCGCACGTCGACCGCGGTCAACGACCGCGGCTACAGGCGGTGCTGTTACGCGCCGTCTTGCGCCTTCACACCTCTGTCACACGAGCCGGAGATACCGCATGCCGCGTCAATGGGCGTAGGGGTGCTGTTACCATGTCCGCGATAACCGATTCCGCTGTAATTCCGAGCGCGTCGCCGATGCGCCGGGCGCTCGATAAGCCGATGGATATGAGGTTTATCCTCGTGTTTCTCGCGGTGATCGCGGGCGCCTTGTTCTTCATGGCTTATTCTATCTACCGCGACATGTCCGCGGCCGGCGCCATACCGCAAACGGCGTTGCCGTATGTTCTGCTCGGCTTGGCGATGTTGATTGCGCTCGCCTTCGAGTTCGTCAATGGTTTTCACGATACCGCCAACGCGGTCGCCACCGTCATCTACACACATTCGCTGCCGCCGCAGGTGGCCGTTGTGTGGTCCGGCTGTTTCAACCTGCTCGGCGTGCTGGCTTCCAGCGGCGCCGTCGCCTTCGGCATCGTCTCGCTGCTGCCGGTGGAGTTGATCCTGCAGGTGGGTTCGAGCGCCGGTTTTGCGATGGTGTTCGCACTGTTGATCGCCGCGATCATCTGGAACCTCGGCACCTGGTGGTTCGGCCTGCCCGCTTCGAGCTCGCATACGCTGATCGGTTCGATCGTTGGCGTCGGCGTGACCAATGCGCTGCTGCGCGGCCAGGACGGCACCTCCGGCGTTGATTGGGACCAGGTCACCAAGATCGGCGAGGCGCTGCTGCTGTCGCCGCTGTTCGGCTTCGCGTTGTCCGCTCTTCTGCTGCTCCTGATGAAGTTCATCATTCGCAAGCCCGAGCTCTACACCGCGCCCACTTCCGACAAGCCGCCGCCGTTGTGGATCCGCGGCCTGCTGACGCTGACCTGCACGCTGGTGTCGTTCTTCCATGGCTCCAACGACGGTCAGAAGGGCATGGGTCTCATCATGCTGATCCTGATCGGTGTCGCGCCGACGGCCTACGCGCTCAACCGAGCCGTTCCCGAGTCGCACACGCCGGCCTTCGTCGCTTCGGCCGAGGCCGCCTCCCAGGTGATCGCGGCGCATGCCGCCGGCTTCAACACGACCGGCGATCCCCGCCCCGCCGTGACGGCCTACGTGCACACGCATGCCAACTCCGATGCCGCTTATCCCGCACTGGCTGTGCTGGTGAAGGGAATCGCCGACGAAGTGCAGCACTACGGGGCGTTGGACCGGACGCCGAACGACAAGGTGCAGAACGTCCGCAACGACATGTACCTGACCTCCGAGGCGATCCGCATTCTCGCCAAGGACAAGGACTCCGAGTTGAAGCCAGAAGAGAAGGCCACGCTGACGGGCTTCAAGAAAGAGCTCGACAACTCGACCAAGTTCATCCCGACCTGGGTGAAGATTTGCGTCGCCATCGCGCTCGGCCTCGGCACGATGATTGGTTGGAAGCGGATCGTCGTCACGGTCGGCGAGAAGATCGGCAAGACCCATCTGACCTACGGCCAGGGCGCCGCGGCCGAACTGGTCGCCGCCGCCACCATCGGCGCCGCCGACGGCTTTGGGCTGCCGGTTTCGACCACGCACGTGCTGTCGTCGGGCGTCGCCGGGACGATGGCCGCCAACGGGTCGGGCATGCAATGGGGGACGCTGCGCAATATCGCGCTGGCCTGGATCCTCACGCTGCCGGCGGCGATGATCCTGTCGGGCGTGTTGTACGCGCTGTTCCGCCAGATGTTCTGATCGGGCCCTCCTGGGACCGCGCGAGACGCGCGCGGTCCCAGGTAAGGATCAACCAAGCCATCGCTTGCGGCGACGGTAGCTCTTCCCCTCCTTGAACGAGCGCCGTTCGCCGCCGGCAACGCCGAGATAGAACTCGCGCACGTCCTCGTTGTCGCGCAGCGCTTTCGCCTCGCCGTCGAGCACGACGCGACCATTCTCGAGAATATAGCCGAACTCGGCATAACGCAGCGCCAGATTGGTGTTCTGCTCGGCGAGCAGGAAAGACACTTTTTCACGCGCGTTGAGATCGCGAACGATCTCGAAGATTTCCTCCACCACCTGCGGCGCGAGGCCCATGGACGGCTCGTCGAGCAGCACTAGCGAGGGCTTGGCCATCATCGCGCGCCCGATCGCGCACATCTGCTGCTCGCCGCCCGAGACATAGCCGGCGAGCGATGTGCGTCGTTGTCTAAGGCGCGGGAAATAGCCGTAGATCGCCTCCAGATCGCGGTGGATGGCGGCGCGCCCGTCGCGACGGGTGAAGGCGCCGGTCAGCAGGTTTTCCTCGATGGTGAGATGGCCGAAGCAGTGCCGGCCCTCCATCACCTGGATCGCGCCGCGCCGCACCAGTTCGTTGGGCGTCGCGCGGTCGACGCGTTCGCCCTTGAAGCGGATCTCGCCCTTGGTCACTTCGCCGCGCTCGGCGCGGAGCAGGTTGGAGATGGCTTTGAGGGTCGTCGTCTTGCCGGCGCCGTTGGCCCCAAGCAGCGCGACGATCCCGCCGTCGCGCACGTTGAGGGAGACGCCTTTCAGGACGAGCGCGACGCTATTGTAGACGACCTCGATATTGGCGACGTCGAGGATCGGATTTGGCATGACCCTCGCGCTCGCCCTCAGTGAATCAACCTGACGGCTGCGAACATGAAGCCGCCTAGCGCGAGTTGGGAGACAAACATCCAGCGGAGTATATCGGTCTTCGTACTTTCGAATTTTGTGTCGAGCTGCAGCGATAACTGCTGAAGATCCGTCTTAGTCGCGAGTTGCTCCCCAGTTGCATCCGCGAATGCTTGCGCTGCCGCCTTGGCTTGCTCGCGGCTGAAGCCCCCGGATTCCAATTTTTCGACGAATTTGAGGGTGTCGAAGGCTAAGGCGCTCATGCATGCTCCTGGACGATTCAACAAGGCGCCGCTGGGCTTTGTAGAACAGAACACCACTGAGTTTGGCGCCAATACGAGCGACGTCAAGCCCATGCCCTGCGCTTAAACCAACTCCGTCTCCTTCGCCCGCGTCCGGTCCACTTCCACCAGCGCCGCGCGCAGCGCTTCGCGCACCCCCGCGCCCGAAACCCCGGACAGCTCCAACAACCGCCGCCGGCTCCCGTCCTCGACCGCCGGCCCGTAGGACCGCATCGCCCGCTTGAGCCGATCCCGCTGCTGCTTCAGCGTTTCCTCATCGACCGCGTCGATCTTTGAAAGCGCGACGATCTCGGCCTTATCCGCCAGCCCTTCGCCGTAGGCGTCCAACTCGCGCCGCACCGTCCGGTACGCGGTTCCGGCGTGCTCGCCAGTCGCGTCGATGAGATGCAGGATCGCGCCGCAGCGCTCGACATGGCCAAGGAAACGATCGCCGAGGCCGCGTCCATCGTGCGCGCCCTCGATGAGGCCGGGAATGTCGGCGAGCACGAAATCACGATCGTCAATTTTCACGACCCCGAGCCCCGGATGCAGCGTCGTGAATGGATAGTCTGCGATTTTCGGCCGCGCTGCGGAAACCGCAGCGAGCAGCGTCGACTTGCCGGCGTTAGGCAAGCCAACCAGCCCGACGTCGGCGATCAGCTTCAGCCGCAGCACGATCGTCTTCTCGATGCCCGACCTGGCCGGGGTTGGCGCGGCGCGGCGCGCGGTTGGTCGACGTCGCGAAATGCGCGTTGCCGAAACCGCCATTGCCGCCCTTGGCGATCACCGCACGCTGACCCGGCTCCGTCAGATCCGCCAGCAGATCGCCAGTCTCTTCGTCAAACACCTGCGTGCCTTGCGGCGCCTTCAAGACCGCATCGGCGCCGCGTCCGCCCGCGCGGTTCCGGCCCATGCCGTGCATGCCGGTCTTGGCCTTGAAATGCTGCTGAAAGCGAAAATCGATCAGCGTGTTGAGGCCGTCGGCGCATTCGACCACGACGTCGCCGCCGCGCCCGCCGTCGCCGCCGTCCGGGCCGCCAAACTCGATGAACTTCTCCCGCCGGAACGAGACAGAGCCCGCCCCGCCGTCGCCGGAGCGCACATAGACGCGGGCTTGATCCAGGAATTTCATTGTCGCCTCACGCCACTTCGGCGCAATCGCGCGCCTTCCAGTCGCCGCGCTTGAATTCGAACGCCTCGCATTCGACCATCGCGCCACGCGCCGGCGCGCCCCGCAGGCCGCAGCCTACATGGACGAACCCGACCTTCTCCAGCACTCGCCGCGACGCGGGATTGCCGACCTGCACGCTCGCTTCGATAACCGAAACCTCCGATAATGAGAACGCCGCATCGATCATCGCGCGCACGCTTTCCGTCGCCAATCCCTTGCCCCAGACCTCGGGGGCCAGCGCATAGCCGAGCGTCAGTCGATCGGTCCCGCGCCGCTCCAGGCTGACCGCGCCGACGACCAGCCGCGGCGTGTTGGTCGGCGTCAGCACAAGCGTGAGGTCCCGCCCCAAAGCGTTCGCCTCGCGCGTCGCGTAGATGAAGCGTTCGGCGCTGCCCTTCGGATAGGGATGCGGTATGCGCGCCGTATAGCGCGCCACCTCCCATCGCGAACAGTAGCGTTCGATCGCGGCAGCGTCGCTGGCGCGCGGCCAACGCAGCCAGAGCCGCGCGGTCTCCAAGGTAAAAACGTCGTCTTTGGCGATATCGGGAAACATGATCGCTCCGGTCGAACGGCTCAGAATCAAGATTCGGGCCGAAAACGAGAAAGGGGATGCGCGCCTCGCATCCCCTTTCAGACCTTTTGCTGGTCTACCGGACTTTCGGAAGGTTTCCCTTTCCCGATTTCTCGGGGCTTCGCCTCGAGACCGTCCGCGGGGGTTGAGCGCCGCGGCGGGTCTCGTCGTACCCGCCGCTATTCGGCCGCCTGTTGGGCCACTACCGATACGTACTGCCGCGTCTGTTTCTGTTCGAAGAGCACGGTGCCCGCGGCCGTGGCGAAAAGCGTATGGTCGGTGCCCATGCCGACATTCGGGCCGGCGTGAAACTTGGTGCCACGCTGGCGGACGATGATATTGCCGCCAATCACGTGTTCGCCGCCGAATTTCTTCACGCCTAGGCGGCGGCCGTCGGAGTCGCGGCCGTTGCGCGACGAACCGCCTGCTTTCTTGTGGGCCATCTGTCCATCTCCTAAAGGTTCGCGCCGAAACTCGAACTCGGCGCCGTATACGGGAAGCGTTAGGCCTCGACGGCCTCGGCATGCGCCTCGACCGGCGCCGAATGGGTAGCCTCAGCCTGGGCCTCGGCAGGCGCTGTTCGCTGGGCCGAACGCTTGCCGTCCGCGCCGACGATCTCCACGATGCGAACGATCGTCAGGTCCTGCTTATGCCCGCGCTTGCGCTTGGAATTCTTGCGGCGGCGCTTCTTAAAGGCGTAAACCTTCGGCCCGCGCGCCTGCTCGATAATCTCCGCCGTCACCGACGCGCCCTCGACGCGTGGCGCGCCCACGTGGTGGGCTTCGCCGTCGAACAGCGCGAGCACTTCAGAGAAGGTGATATGCGCGCCCGCATCGCCCTCGAGCAACATGACGGTAATCTTGTCTTGTGCGGCAACCTTGTATTGCTTGCCGCCGGTCTTGATGACTGCGAACATCTTTCTATTCCCGTGTCCGATCCCGGCTCTACGGGGATCCCGCGGCCGGCTTCTTATGCAGTTAGGCCCGCTTGCGCGCACGAGGCGCACAAAAAACAGCGTGCGCGGCAACCGCCACGCACGTTAAGGCGACGGCTCCATACGGCCCCGCTTCCGGGGTGTCAATGCCGATCGAAGCTTTCTTTGTCTGCAAAGGTGGGCCTAGCGCAGCGATGCCAGTCGGTTAGCCAATTTCCAGGCGGGGCGGATGTAGCCGCGGTCGTTGACCGCGGTCGGCGTGAGAGCGTCGTTATCCCGGAGTATTCGATCACGGCGCCGCCGCGGTCAACGACTGCGGCTACAAGGCGGCGCCAAGCGGCTTATTTCTTGCTGCGCATCTTCCACCTGCCATTTCAAAGCCGCCCAATTCCGCCGACGCAGCCCAAGCGGACGCAAAGTTTATTTCATAAGTTACATCGGGCTTGCTTGCGGATTTTGCCGCGATATGAATAGCATCGCAAGCGACCGGCAGTTTTTGGCGAGCGTTGGAGTCACGATGGCTATTTTTGTTTTTTCACAATCAAAGGGCGGAGTGGGAAAGACGACCCTGGCGATCAATTTCGCGGATGAACTGTCAATTCGCAACCAGTCAACAACATTGGTCGATGCAGATCCGCAAGGAAATTCAGCACAGTGGGCAGCGCCGCACAAACTTTTATTTCCTGTTCGCCACGAAGTGCTATTGCGGCATAATTCTTTGATTTGGGTTCGCGATGTGTTGAAATCGACGACCCAGCATGTTGTGGTGGATACGCCGGCGGGGCTCGGCTTCACCTTCGAAGTTGCGGCTTTGATCGCGGACGTGCTGGTTATTCCCTGTGGGCCCTCGAGCCTGGACATCGATTCGGCTGCCAAAACCATAAAGAAGTCGCGTGAACTGCGAGGCAATGAAGCGCGCTCGCGAGCGCTCAGGATTGTCCTCGCGCCCAATCGGGTCGATCTGGCGACCGAAGAGGGACAGCAGATCTCGGGCGCATTGAGGGAGTTGGATGAAGAAGTGGCCCCTCCCGTGCGTCACGATATCGACTATGTCCGAACGTTCGCATCTGGCACGTCGGTAGTGACGGCGCCAAACAAAATGCAAGCCGCCGAGGATATTCGAAAACTGACAAACTTCATCGCCAGCAGATAGAGCGCTCGGCCACTCAACGCAGCAGATAGTTCTTTATCAGATAAGTCATGCCGCGCGTCCAGGATTCGTCGGTATTGCCGCGAATGTCGACGCTGTGCACGAACGTCGGTTTTCGCGTAGCGACATCCACTATGTAAACGTTGATGTTGAGAATGAGATCAGAAACCTTCTGAACAACTATCCATGCCGCGAGATCGGCGTGCGCCTCGGCGCCGTACTTGAACTCGCAACCGCCGCACGTTCCATACGAAGGTCCTTCGGCAATTTTGGCGGCCGTGGTCGCGGGCAGGGAAACGAACGCATAGCGGCCCGATGCTTCAAGCTTTTGTTTGAACAGCGCTTCAATAGCCGCAAGCCGAGCCCGCTCCGCATCCGTCGTCGGCTCCAGACTTTCGTGGTCATTAAGGAGTTGCGCGCCGAGAAACGCCACGGATTTGGGTTCGGCCGCTACGACCGCGGAACGGCCTGAAAAAAGTATCGCGACGCCGGCGAGGGCGAGCCCCGTTATGTGCAGAGTCGCGGCCCTGCGCGCCGGCGAAATTGGCGCCTCACAAAGGTTCGCCAAGTCGCCCGGGCGCCTCAATAAGTCAGCTCGGCGATGCTGATGCGCCTGTCTTTCAGCGGCCATTCGCGCGCGACGATGCGCTCTTGGTTGAACTCGCAGACGATCGGACGATCCTCGAGCGTCGGGAATTTCACCGGTAGGCGCCACACCGCGGGAACGCCCGGGGGAATACCCTCCGGGGTCTTGCCATCAATCAAAATCACGTCGCGCGGGGCGCCGAAATAGCCGCGCGGGCGGTTCATGGTCACGATCGCCGCCGCGTCGCCCTTGCCTTCGCTGGCGATCGCAGGGCGCAGGTTGAGCAGGCCAAAGGAGCGCGGGAACGGCGACCGGTAGATGTGGGTGACGAGTTGATCCGGCGCGCTCACGACGAATTCGAGCCCGGTCGCGCTGTCCGTCTCCAGCGGTCCCCAGACCCCGTCCTCCCCTGTGGTCTTAGTGACGAGCGCGTCGCCCTTGCGCGCGCCTGAACTCGGGATCGACCGCAAAGATCTCAACCTTGGCGCCTGCGACCGGCTTGTTGGTTGGCGTGTCGCCGGCAACCCCGGTCACGGCGCCGTTCAAGGTCACCTTCGCTTCCGGCACAATCGCGATGCGCGCGGGCGCGCGCCCGACAATAAAAGCATACATCTCCGCAAAGGCCCGCGGGCTGAACGCGGTCTCCCGGTGATCGACATGGTCCAACGACAGATTGGTCGCGCCCTTGAGCGCGGGACCTTCGGCGGTCACGTTGGTCTTCAGGCCTGGCTGGCCAATATAGGCGCCATCTGGCTGGGCGTAGAGATCGAATCCATCGCTGCGCAGCGTCAGGAATTTAACCCCGGCGGTTGTTTCATCAGGGCCGCTGTTGAGGTCGCCGAGGAACGGCCCTTGACCGTTGTATTCGCTACCCAGCAGCGCCGGCATGGCGAATACGCCGTGGTTGACGCCGCCACAAAGTACCGCGCAGCTTGCCTTGTCGGCGCCGCCGTGGCGCAGGTAGTTTCGCGTCGTGTTGCAGCCGCGCGAGTTGGCGACCAGCGCGACCTTCGCCGCCCCGGTTTTGGCGAGCGCTGCCTCGACGAAAGCCGCAAGCTCCTTGCGCTCGTCGTCAGTTGAGGAGCGGTTCGCCTCTTCCACACCGTTGTCCGAGCGCGCCTGCGGATTGGTGAAACTGATCGCGAACAGTTTTTCCCGGGGATAGCCGTTGCTCTCGAAGCGCCAGAACGTGGTCTGCCAGATCGCCGCCTGATCGCTGTCGCCGTGAACGAACACGATCGGCGGTAGATCGTCCGCACGAACGGGTAAAGCGTAGGCCGCCACCGCCGCGGCGGTTCCAGCCAAAAGCTCGCGTCTGGTGAGCATTCGTTTCCTCCTGGCCCTGCTTCGCGGGCTTGGCCGCTAACCTAGCCTCCCCGAGGCGTTCACGTCCACCTGGCGCTTAAGAAACAAAGCTTGCGCGGGCGCGCCGCCTCCGCCAAACCGCTGCGACCCCGAGGAAGTCGAACCCATGCCCAGTCCTTTCGACGATATCCGCGCGCTACTTACCAACATGCCGACGGTGGACGCCGTGGCGCTTGCCGCCGCCCGGGAGCGCAAGTCACAGCTAACAAAGCCCGCAGGTTCGCTCGGGCGGCTCGAGGAGATTGCCGAGTTCATGGCGGCTTGGCAGGGCGGCAAGCCGCATGTCAACTCTCCCCTAGTCGCCGTCTTCGCTGGCAATCACGGCGTCGTCGCGCAGGGCGTCTCTCCCTTCCCACCCTCCGTCACCGAGGCGATGGTCGCCAACTTCCAGGCCGGCGGGGCGGCGATCAATCAAATCTGCAAGACGTTCGACATTTCCTTGAAGGTTTACGAACTCGCGCTGTCGCAGCCGACGGGCGACATCACGATCGGACCGGCGCTCGACGAGCGCGCTTGCGCGGCGACGATGGCCTTCGGCATGGAGGCGCTCGCCAGCGGACCCGATCTGCTCGTGCTCGGCGAGATGGGCATCGGCAATACGACGATCGCCGCAGCGGTATATTGCGCGTTGTTTGGCGGCGAGCCGGAAGATTGGGTTGGCCGCGGCACCGGCGTCGACGACGAAGGCCTGAAGCGGAAAGCCGACGCCGTCCGCGCGGCGCTGAAGACGCACGAGGGTCATCTCGACGATCCGCTCGAAGTTCTGCGCCGTCTTGGCGGCCGCGAGATCGCCGCTATGGCCGGCGCCATTTTGGGCGCGCGGCATCAGCGCACGCCGGTGCTACTCGACGGTTTCGTCGTTGGCTCGGCGGCGGCGGTGCTGCACGCGCTCGATCCGAGCGCGCTAGATCATTGCCTCGCCGGCCACGTCTCCGCCGAACAGGGACACGTTCGCGCGTTGCGAGAGCTCAACAAGGCGCCGCTGCTAAACCTCGGCATGCGGCTTGGCGAAGGCTCTGGCGCAGCGCTCGCGGTCGGCGTCGTCAAGGCCGCCGTCGCCTGCCATACGGGGATGGCGACTTTTGCGGAAGCTGGCGTGGCGGGGAAAGAGGCGTAAGCCTCACGCAATAGTGTCCGGAGTTTTCCCGCCGCGCCGCGCGCCCGCCTTGAGCACCCTGCAGGATTGCCGAGCTTGTCTGAGGAGAGCTTGGTGCGCCGACATTTCCTTATCTTTGCAGCGATCGCCATTTCGTTGAGCGGCGCCCGCGCAGAGACGATCATCGACGACTGGGCGCAGGTGAAGACGCCGCCGCCGCCAGAACTCAAAGCGGTCGCCATCGACCCTAAGACCGACGCCCTGCTGTTGTTGGACTTCAACGGTCATGACGCCGCCGATAGCGGCCCCTGCAACAAGGCGACGAAACCGCGCTGCATCGCATCGTTGCCAAAGGTTCGCGCGGCGCTCGACAAAGCCCGCGCGGCGGGCGTGTTCGTCGTCTATACGTTGGGCGGGAACGGCGCAGTCGACGATATTTGGCCGGAGGTCGCCCCGGCCGCCGGCGATCCCGTGGTCAAGTCGGGACCCAATAAATTCATCAACACCAACCTGCGCGAGTTGCTGGAGGCAAAGGGCATCAAGCGCGTGATCGTCACCGGCACGGCCTCTGAAGGGGCGGTGCTCAACACGGCGGCGGACGCCGCGTTTCATGGCATGAACGTGGTCGTGCCCGTCGATGGCATGTCTTCGACCGAGCTCTACGCCGAGCAATATGTCGCCTGGCACATGACCCATGCGCCCGCGGTCGCGGCGAAGACGACGCTGACGAGTCTTGAACTGCTAAAGTTTTAAGGCGCGTCCAAGCATCGCGAAGGCGTGATAGTGGAGCGCTCTCCCTCTCCCCGCGCGTCCCACGACGCCGGGCGCAGTGCAGCCAAACAGCGGGGAGAGGGTCGGGGTGAGGGGCGTGCTCTGTTCAACCGCCTCGCCCCTCACCCTAGCCCTCTCCCCGCACGTCGATTGTTACAGCAACCGGCGTCTGCTCATCCGTGCGGGGAGAGGGAATCGCCGACGATCACACCGCGCTCAATCAAGACCCTTACGCTTCTGCAACTGCTCCGTCGCGCGCCGCTCGCGCAGCACAAAACCTCCCACGACAACGATCACCAGCAGCACAGCCATCCGTCGCCATCAGCTTCAGGAACGTCTCCGGCGACCACGGCTGCGCCCAGAGCTGCGCGAGAAACAGCGCGGCGCCGATCAGGAACAGCGCAAAACCCGAGATTACAGCCGGGCTCATGAACGCGTCGCCTCCACGATCACGCTCGAGCCGTAGCAGATGACTTCCGTGACTCCGCTCATGATTTCGGTCGCGTCGTAGCGCATCATCACCACCGCATTGGCGCCGTTGGCTTCGGCCTGATCGCACATCATCCGGTAAGCCTGCATGCGCGCCTGCTCGCAGAGATTGGTATAGACTGTGATGTTGCCGCCGAACAGGGTCTGGAACGCGCCCGCGATATTGCCGACTATGGACCGGGAGCGAACGACGATGCCGCGCACCACGCCGATGTTGCGCGCGATGCGATAGCCCGGCAAATCGAAGGAAAGGCTCACCATTTCCGGTTTCATGCCAAGCATCTCCGCGAAAGGTCGCAGACGCTCTCGGACCCCGCGCAGTGGTTTTACAGCGCGATCGTCAATAAATGCTTTGCCGAATCGGGCTCAGCGACGTGCTGCTTTGGCGGCCGCAGGCGGTATTTCGAGCCCAAGCTCCCGGCGAGCCGAGCGCGTCAGACCCGCGCTGACAAGCTCGTGCGACTTTCGCAGATAGCCGCGCAGTTCGTTGTCTGACAAACTCGAATCGTCAACTCGTTGCAGCCAGCTAAGTCCGCGCGAGGCCAGATAAGGCGCCGGACGAAGGCCCGGGGCCGACTTCATCATCTCGAACGCCAGCCTCGTCGCCTTGAACGTGAAGGCCGGGGCTTCCTCCCAACCGCCGATCGCAAACACTTTGCCGCCGACTTTCCAAACATGCGCCCCGCCCCATTGCTCGACGTAAGTCGTCGCGGGAAGCGAGGCGCAGAAGCGATCGAACTCCTCGTAGGTCACATCCCGCCGAGATGTTCGGCGACGGAGAAGATGTCCTTGTCGCCGCGGCCACACATATTCATCACCATCAGATGATCGCGCGGCTTCTTCGGCGCCAGCTCCATCACCTTGGCGAGCGCGTGCGCCGGCTCCAACGCAGGAATGATCCCTTCAAGCTTCGAGCACAGTTGGAACGCGTCGAGCGCCTCCTTGTCGGTCGCGGACATATAGGTGACGCGGCCAGTCTCCTTCAACCAGGCGTGCTCAGGCCCGATGCCGGGATAGTCGAGGCCGGCGGAGATCGAATGACCTTCATTGATCTGGCCGTCCTCGTTCATCAGCAAATAAGTGCGGTTGCCGTGCAGCACGCCAGGACGCCCGCCCGCCAGCGACGCCGCGTGGCCATCCGGCACATCGAGCCCGTGCCCGGCCGCCTCGACCCCGAAAATCTCGATGCCCTGGTCATCAAGGAAGGGATGAAACAACCCGATCGCGTTGGAGCCGCCGCCGATGCAGGCGACGAGGCTGTCCGGCAATCGGCCTTCCGCCGACATCATCTGCTCGCGCGTCTCATTGCCGATGACGCTCTGGAAATCGCGCACCATCGACGGATAGGGATGCGGCCCCGCCGCGGTGCCGATGCAGTAGAACGTGTCGGCGACGTTGGTGACCCAATCGCGCAGCGCTTCGTTCATCGCGTCCTTCAGCGTGCGCGCGCCGGACTTCACCGGCACGACTTCCGCGCCCAGCATCTTCATGCGGAACACATTGGGCTTCTGCCGCTCGACGTCGACCTCACCCATGTAGACTACGCATTTGAGGCCGAAGCGCGCGCAAGCCGTGGCGGTGGCGACGCCGTGCTGGCCGGCGCCCGTCTCGGCGATGATGCGCGGCTTGCCCATGCGCCGCGCCAGCAGGATCTGCCCCATCACGTTGTTGATCTTGTGCGCGCCGGTGTGATTGAGCTCGTCGCGCTTGAAGTAGATCTTCGCGCCGCCGAGATGCTCGGTCATCCGCTCGGCGAAATAGAGCGGGCTCGGGCGGCCGACGTAATGCGTCAGGTAGCCGCCAAGCTCCTTATGGAACGCCGGATCGTTCTTGGCTTCGTTGTAGGCTTTCTCCAGCGAGAGGATCAGCGGCATCAGCGTTTCCGCGACAAAGCGTCCGCCGAAAATGCCGAAGTGGCCGCGCTCGTCCGGGCCGTTGCGAAAGGAATTGGGCTTGTCGATCTTGGTCAAGGCAGGCTCCGTCAGCTTCGCGTCCCTTACCGCCGCCCTGCCCCGCTCGCAATCATTCCCGGTCGACCGCCGCGAACGCCTCCCGCGCCGCCGCGACAAAAGCCTTGATCTTGTTGGCGTCCTTCACGCCCGGCGCGCTCTCGACGCCCGAGGATACGTCGACCGAGCGCGCCAGGCTCTCGCGGATCGCCCGCTCGACATTGCCCGGATCGAGGCCGCCCGAGAGAAACCACGGCTTTCGCGGATGGAATTCCCGCGCGATCCGCCAATCGAAGGCGACTCCGTTGCCGCCCGGCAGCACGGCCCCCTTTGGCGGCTTGGCGTCGATCAGCAGCGCGTCGGCGGCGTCCCTGTAGGCATCGGCGAGAGCAAGGTCCGCGGCGCTGGCGACGCCGATCGCCTTGATCGCGGAAATCCCGAATTTGCGTTGGATTTCGGCGACGCGTTCGGGGCTTTCGGCGCCGTGCAACTGCAGATAGTCGGGCTCGGTCGCCTTAACGATGGCCTCCAGCTCCGCGTCGGTCACATCGACCGTCAGCGCCACGATCTCGGCGCGGTTCCGAGCGCGGGCGGCCAGGGCCTTGGCGGCGTCCAGCGACACGTGGCGCGGGCTCTTCTCGAAGAAGACGAAGCCGACCATGTCGGCCTCGGCCGCGAGCGCGGCGGCAAGGGTTTCCGGCGTCGAGAGGCCGCAAATTTTGACGCTTGTCGACATCGCGGTTGCTTTGCGCGAACCCAGCGACGCTGTCAAAGCGCCGCCCCCTGGGACCGCGCGCGTGCCGCGCGCCTCGCGCGCCGACCAACCGTCGTCGCTGACGCCAACGCCCAATTCGCACAAACTTTCCCCTCGCTAGCCGCGCAATCGACGATCTCGTCTACAGCGCGCGGGACGCGCGCGGTCCCAGGGAGCGCCTCACCCGCCCTGGCCGAGATATGTCGCGATCAATCTCGGATCGTCGAGCAGCGCCCGCGCCTCACCCTCCGCCGAGATCTCGCCGGTCTCCAGCACATAGCCGTAATCCGCCGTCTCCAGCGCCGCCCGCGCGTTCTGCTCGACGAGCAGGATCGAAACCCCCGTCTCGCGCAAGCCTGCGATAGCCCTGAAAATCTCGCGAACGATCAGCGGCGCCAGGCCAAGGCTCGGCTCGTCGAGCATCAGCACGCGCGGTCGCATCATGATCGCCCGGGCGAGGGTCAGCATCTGCCGCTCGCCGCCCGATAGCGTGCTCGCGCGTTGCTTGCGGCGCTCCAACAGGCGAGGGAAGCGATCAAACACCGCCGCGAGGTCGCTGTCGATTTGGCCGTCGCGGCGCAGCCAGGCGCCAAGGCGCAGATTGTCGATGACCGACATCTCGCCGAACAGCTCGCGCTTTTCCGGCGCCAGGCACAGGCCGCGTTCAGCGCGTTCTTCGACTTCGAGTCGCGAGACGTCGCGTCCGCCCAACCAAACACGGCCCGAACACGGCAGGAAGCCCATCGCGGCGGTCAGCAAGGTCGTCTTGCCGGCGCCGTTTGGGCCGATGACCGCGACGATCTGCCCCTCGCCCAGTTGCAGCGAGACGTCGCGCACCGCCTCCGCCTTGCCGTAGCGGACACGTCACGCCTTCCAACGCCAGCGCCGCGCTCACGCGACGCCGCCGAGATAGGCCTCGCGAACCCTCGCGTCGGCGCGGACCGCCGCCGGCGCGCCCTCACAAAGTTTGATGCCGAAATCCATCACGACAAGCCGATCAACGAGGTTCATCACGAACTCCATGTCGTGCTCGACGATCAGGATGGTGAGACCTTCGGCGCGCAAGGCGCGCAAGAGGTCAGCGAGCGCCTTTTTCTCTCCTCGCCGCAATCCCGCCGCGGGCTCGTCCAGCACGAGCAGGATCGGATCGGCCATCAGCGCGCGTGCGATCTCCAGCAAGCGTTGCTCGCCAAGCGACAGATGGCCGGCGAGATCGTCAGCGCGGCCATCCAATCCCACGCGCTCGCAGCCAGAGCAGCGCCTCGCTTCGCGCGGCGGCCTCCTCGACGCGATTGAGGCCGAGCGCGCCGCGAAAGACGCCGGACGCGAGGCGGTCGTAGGCGCCGATCAGCGTGTTGTCGAGCGCGCTCATTCGCGGCCGAAGTTTGACGTGCTGAAACGTACGCGCGATCCCAAGCCGCGCGATGCGGAACTGTCGACGGCGCGCAACATTGGCGCCGTTGAAGACGATCTCGCCTGCGCTCGCCGGCAGCGCGCCGGTGAGGAGATTGAAGGTCGTTGATTTGCCGGCGCCATTCGGACCGATGAGGCCAAGGATCTCGCCTACGTTCAGGTCAAAGCTCAGATCGTTGACGGCGACGAGGCCTTTGAAGCTTCGGCTCACGTGCTCAAGTTTGAGAAGCATCGTGCCGCTGTCGGTTGCGGACGTTTGCGGAGGCGACGCGCTTCGCCGCGGAGCCTCCCTCCCCCCTTGTGGGGGAGGGCCGGGGTGGGGGGTAGCTGCAAACGCCGCGCTTTCCTGAGGAGAACCTCCAAGCCGAACCGCCCCCCCTCCCCGGCCCTCCCCCACAAGGGGGGAGGGGGACGGCAAGCGGCGGTGCTTGGCGTCAGCGCGCCCAATCAACTCCGCGACAAACGGCGTCAACCCATCCCGCGCGCGTTGCAAAAACAAAATGAACAGCACCGAGAACACCACGATCTCCAGCTGTCCAACGGCGCCATGCGTGATCAGCGGCAGATAATCCTGGATCGCGTTCTTCAGCACCGCGACGACGCCGGCGCCGACGAGGCCGCCGATCGGGCTCGCCGCGCCGCCAATCATCGCCATCATCAGATATTCGATGCCCTGGTCGGCGCCGAACGGCGTCGGGCTGACGAAGCGGCCAAGATGCGCATAGAGCCAACCGGAAACCGCCGCCAGTCCCGCCGCCCAGACAAAAGCAACCAGCCGGACATGAAACATATCGGCGCCGACGCTCTCGACCAGCAAAGCGCCGCCCCGTAGCGCGCGGATCGCGCGCCCGATGCGCGAGTTGAGCAGGTTGCTCGTCAGCAGTATCGCGGCGACGACGGCGGCGAGGATCAGATAATAGAGGCGGTCGTTGCGCGCGAGTGACAGCGGTCCGATGAAAATCGGCGGAATGTCGGCAATGCCCGTGAAATTGCCGAGGCCGTCAATGTTTCCAAACAGGAAGAAAATCGCCAGCCCCCACGCAAGCGTGCTGAGCGAGAGCAGATGTCCTTTCAGCCGCAAGGTGACGGCGCCAATCAACGCGGCGACCCCACAGGTCAGCGCAAGGCCGAAAGCCAGACCTAGCCAGGGCGAAAAACCACCGGTCGTCGTCAACCAGGCGGTGGCATAGGCGGAAACGCCGACAAACGCAGCCTGTCCAAAGGAGACGACGCCGGCGACGCCGGTCAGCAACGTCAGACCGATCGCGACCAGAGCGTAGACGCCGATATAGTCCATCAGCGTCACCGCATAGGCCCCGAACAGCCAAGGCGCGGCGAGCGCCAGCGCGAGCGCGGCCAGGCTGAGCACGCGCGTCATTCCTCGACGTCGTCCTCGGTCTCGCGCGTCAGCGCCGAGCGCCAGATCAGCACCGGGATCAGGGCTGCAAAACACGATGACATCCTTTAACGCGCTGCTCTCGAACGCCGCAAAACTTTCAAGCAGACCGACGAGCACGGCGCCGAGCGCAGTCAAAGGGATAGCTGACCAGCCCGCCGATGATGGCGCCGACGAACGCCTTCAGGCCGATGAGAAAGCCGGAATCGTAAAAGATCGTGTCGACCGGCGCGATCAGCACGCCGGAGACCGCCGCCATCAGCGAGCCCGTGAGATAGGCGATCGAGACCCGCGCGGGCCGGGCGGATGCCCATCAGCCGCGCGCCGGTTCGGTTGATCGCGGTCGCGCGCAGCGCCTTGCCGGTCAGCGTGAAACCGAACAGAACGAATAGCGCCACGCAGAAGACGATCGCGCTGGCGACGATGAGGGCGCTTTGGCCGGAAATGGCGACGCCGGCGATCTCGAACCCGCCGTCGATGAACGGATCGGTGCGAACGCCCTCGGGACCGAAGAACAGGAGCCCAAGCCCAGCCAAGGCGAAATGCAACGCGACGGCTACGATCAAAAGCAAGAGTACCGACGCGTCGGCGATCGGGCGAAACACGATGCGATCGAGCAGCGGCGCGATCGGCAGCACGAGAAGGATCGCGAGCAACGCGCGCACCGAAGTCGGCGGGTCGAGCCTCAGCGCCAACCAAACCACGGCAACCAGGGCGAGCGGCGGGATCAAATAGTAAAGCGCGCGCGGTGTGGCGGCCCACCGGCCGGTACGGATCAGTGTGCCGAGTTCAACCAAGGTCGCGATGACGGCGAGCGCCGCCACGAGACCGGCCGTGCCGGGCAGGCGCTTCTCGTTGAGCGCGGCGAGCGTCAGCGCGGTGAAGGCGGCGATATCGCCGAAGGGTACGAAGATTACGCGCGTGACAGTGAAGATGAGGACCAGACCGAGCGCCACCAGCACATAAATGGCGCCGGCGGCGATCCCGTCGACCGCGAGGATCGCGGCGATGTCGGGGGTCATTCGCGGGGAAGAACGAGGGGGTCGAAGTCTGGCCGAAGGGCGCCGTGTTCCCTCCCCCTTGTGGGGGAGGGTTAGGGAGGGGGGTCGGCGCGGCTTGGTCGGAATCGTCTGGAGAGCGCGGCTCTCGGGGCTACCCCCCTCCCCGGCCCTCCCCCACAAGGGGGGAGGGAGTTCGCGGCGCCGGCCGCTCTCCACCAAATGCCCGTCATTGGCGGCCATCCTCACGGCTCATATTTCCACTTGCCATCAACCAAGCGCATCAACACCAGCGCATTTTCCCCGACCCCGTAGCTCGAACTCCGGCGTGAAGTTATAGAGCCCCTGCGTCCCCGCGAGGTTCTTCACCGAGAACAGCGCCTCGTGCAGCGCGGCGTGAAACTCCGGCGTGCCGGGCTTCGCCTTCTTCTCCGCGCGCGGCGCGGCGTCGGCGAAGATCAACCAGGCGTCGAACGCGTAGGGCGCGAAAGGAATCGGTGCTGGGCGTTCCGTTCGCCTTCTGATGCGCCTCGCGAAACGCCAGCGCGATCTTCTTGGCGTAGTGATCATCAGGCAGTTGATCGGCGACGACCACCGGGCCGCCGGAGCAGAGAATGCCCTCCACCGACTTGCCGCCGACGCGGATGAAATCCGCATTGACCAGCGCCGGCGTGCCATAAAGCTTGCCCTTGAAGCCGCGATCGGCGAGCGCCAGCAGCGGCAGCGCGCCTTGCGTGCCCGAGCCGCCGTCGATCACGCCCTCGGGTCGGGCGGCGCTGATCTTCAGCGCCTGCGCGGTGACGGTGGTGTCGGTGCGCGCATAGCGCTCGGCGGCGACGAGTTGCAGGCCGTCCGGCTTTTCCGCAGCCTTGGCGCCGTTGTAGACGAAATCGCCCCAGGCCTCGGAATAGCCAATGTAGGCGAGCCGCTTGACGCCATCGCGGGCGATGCGATCCGCCACCACCTTCACCATCAGCGGCGGCGGTTGCGGAACAGTCAGCGCCCAAAAGGCGCCGTCGTCGGCGCGCGAGGCTTTGATGGGCGAGAGCGCGATGAACGGCACCTTCAGTTCGTTGGCGACCGCGGCCATCGCCATCGATGACGACGACGTGCCCGTTCCAATCAACAGATCGACCTTGTCTTCCTCAACAAGTTTTCGCGCGTCGCGCGTCGCCGCGCTGGGGTCGGAACCGTCGTCGAGTTGGATCACCGTCACCGGCTCGCCGCCGATGCTCGGGAACATTTCACGCGCCGCCGCGACGCCGCGGCTATAGGGCACTCCGATCGTCGCGGCCGGGCCGGTCATCGAGGTGACGAAGCCGACCTTGTAGTCTGCGAGCGCCGCCGAGGACCAAAAGGCCGCGAATACGCTGATGATCTGGCGCGTACAGCGTCGCATGAATTCCTCCTCAGAGCGTGTTCGAAGGCTAAGGCGTCCGCGGCCTAAGTCAACGGCCGGCGTCGAGGAGATTGAACGTCGTAGTCGGAAAATGGGTGGGGCGGCCAGTGAACGATGGAAACACCTGGAAGTCGGCGCGCATCTCCTGGCGGACGGGCGAGGCGAGCGCGGCTTCCAGCGCCGCTTGCGAGTCGAAAACGACCTTATTTCGCTGCATGGCCGTTCCCCTCGCCCAGTTCGCTGGGAGGCGCGCTTCCGGCAGAGGGCGAAATGTCGCGACGTCCCGGATGGCGGGGAAACGGACCATGATCGGCGGATGGTAGATGTCGTAATGATCTAGCCATGCCTCCAGGTCATCACATGTCCCGGGATAGGCGACGAGAAGGGTGCAGGGTCGCTCACCGGCGCCGAGACGAAAGACCGGGTCCGGCGTGGCGAAGCGACGCCCGAGCATCGCCTGGGCTGTGAAGGTCGCGCCCAGCGCCCTCTCGCGCTCCCAAATCGCGGCTGCGTTTTCGAGCGAGGGCAGATCGGCGAACCCGAGTTCAAGCGTCAACGGCGGCCCGGCTCCGTCGGCGGCGAAATGGCCGTCGGGCGCTGGCTCTGCGCCAAGGAAGGCGAGTGCGCGGAGAAGGCCTCGATGCGAAATAAGCACGTCGCGAACCGCATCGATCAGCGGAGGCAATTCACCCCAAACGAGAAACAGGGTCGGCGTCGTGGTCATTTGTGTACCTTGTGTTCTTTGTGCTGAAACGAATTCACCACAAAGGACACAAACAACACAAATTCAGGAGCCGACGTCGCGGGTCGAGCGCAGCCGCTCGGCATAGACGTTGATGATCAGCGCGGCGAGCAGGATCAAGCCTCGGATGAGGATTTTGAGGAAGCTGTCGATCTTCACATAGTCGAGGCCGTTGTTGAGCACCCCCAGAACAAACAAGCCGACGATCGTGTTGCCGATGCCGCCGCGCCCTCCGAACAAACTGGTGCCGCCGACCACCACTGCGGCGATGGCGTCGAGCAGGAAGGTGTCGAATTCATTCTGCTGCGCGCTGCCGAAATAGGCGACGCCCAACATGCCGGCGATCCCCGAGCACACCGCAGAGATCGTCATGACGGCGCCGGTGACGAAGCGCACGTTGACGCCCGAATATTCCGCCGCCTCGCGGTTGCCGCCGACCATGTAGACGTAGCGTCCGAACCGGGTGTAGCTCAGCACCAGATGCGCGATCAGCAGCATCGCCGCCGTGAAGATGACGATCCACGGCACGCCAAACAGCGATTTCGAGCCGAGCGTCGTGATCAGCGGCGGAACGCTGTAGGCGATCTGGCCGCGCACCAGCACGGCCGAGACGCCGGCGCCGATCTGCATCATGGCGAGCGTCATGATGAAGGAGGGGATGCCGATCTTGGTCACGCCAAACGCGGTGAGCAGGCCAAGCAGACCACAGGCGGCGAGCGCGAGCGGAATGGCGAGGATACCCGGCAGCGGCAGGTTGGCGATATTCACGTAATCCGGCTGGGCGGTGAAGAAGGTCAGCACGATCGCGGTGGCGTTGGCTATCGCGCCGACGCTGAGATCGATCTCGGCGGTGAGGATAACGAAGGTCAGGCCGACCGCGATCATCCCGGTGACGGAGACCTGCTGCAGAATATTCTGGAGATTGCCGAGCGTCGCGAAAGCGGGGGCGGCGAAGCTGAAGAATCCGACGAGAATGATCAGCGTCGCGAACGGCGCGATGTTGCGAAGCTGATCGCGCAACAGCCGGCCGAGATCGAAGTTGCGAGCTTTCGCGCTCGCCTCGCTATCGGCCATGTTTGTTTGCTCCGGAACGAGGCTCGCGATCCATCGAGACCGAAGAGCGGAGAAGAGAGTGATCGTGAGATCGGAGGCGTTTCCCTCCCCCCTTGTGGGGGAGGGTTAGGGAGGGGGGTCCGTTCGACTTGGACGCGCTTAAACAGATAGAGCGGCTCTCTCGGCTACCCCCCTCCCCGGCCCTCCCCCACAAGGGGGGAGGGAGTTCGCGGCGCCGGCCGTTTTCCAACATGCGGCTATCGTCTCTCACGCCGCCGCCAACAGCTTGTCTTTGCTGATCGCGCAATCCGCGAATTCGCTGGTCAGCTCACCTTTGCGCATCACCAGCACGCGATCGCTGAGCGACAGCACCGTCTCGGGCTCGGTCGACAGCACGATCACCGCCATGCCCTCCGCGGCGAGCGACTTCACGATATGCACGACGTCCTCCTTGGCGCCGACGTCCATCCCGCGCGTCGGCTCGACCAGCACGAGCACTTTCGGCGGCCGCGTCAGCCATTTGGCGAGCGCGACCTTTTGTTGATTGCCGCCGGACAAGCGCGCCGAGGTTCGCCTCCACGCCCGGCGGCCGCACGCCGAGCCGCTCGGTGTGGGTCCGCGCCGCTGCGCGCTCCGCGGCCGGGCGCACCAGCCATTTCGAGAATTGCTCGAGGAACGCGATCGAGACGTTGCGATAGATCGGCTCCTCGCGGAACAGCATCATCCGCCGGCTCTCCGGCACGAAACCAACGCCAGCGTTCTTGGCCTGCGTCGTGTCGCCGAGCCGGGCGACCGCGCCAGCGATTTTCAACACGCCTTGCTGCGGCTTCATCTTGCCAAACAACAAGCGCGCAAGCTCGATCTGCCCACAGCCCATGAACCCGTAGACGCCCAAAACCTCGCCGGCGTGCGCCTTGAAGGAAATGTTGCGCAGGAACGGTTCGAGCGTCACGCCTTCGGCTTCCAGCACGACCGGCCCGTTAGCGTGCGGCTTCAAGCGTGATGTCGTGCAGATAGCTCTCGCCGAGTTCGTCCCGCCCGGCGCCGATCATGTTCTCGATGATCCAGGCTTTATCAACGCCCGCCGCCGCCTCTGTATGGGCGACGCGGCGGCCATTGCGGAACACTGAGATCTCATCGGAGATGGTCAGAATGTCGTCGAGAAAGTGCGAGATGAATACGAGCCCGCGCCCGCTCTCGCGCACCTTGCGCAGCACCGCGAACAGTCGAGCTATCTCAGGCGGCGACAGCGCTGAGGTCGGCTCGTCGAGGATGATGATGCGCGCGCCAGAGAACAGCACGCGGGCGAGTTCGACGAGTTGCTGCACGCCGATCGGGAAATCGCCGAGCCGGGCGCGCGGGTCGATGTCGAGGCCGAGATTTTCGAGCTGCTTCTTGGCCTCTCGCGCCATTTGCGCCCAGGCAATGACCCCGAGCTGATTGGTTGGTTGTGCTCCGAGAAACACGTTCTCTGCTACGCTGAGGTCAGGCGCGACGCTGAGCTCCTGATGCACCATGCCGATGCCGCGCGCCCGCGCTTCGCGCGCCGAGCGGAAATGCACCGGCTGGCCTTCCACCCGGAATTCCCCGGAATCCGCGCCATGCACGCCAGCGATGATTTTCATCAGCGTGCTCTTGCCGGCGCCATTCTCGCCGGCAAGGCCGTGAATGCTGCCTGGCGAAAGCGCGAAATCGACGCCGCGCAGCGCCTGCACGCCGCCGAACGTCTTGACGACGTTTGTGAGCTCGATCAGCAGCGTCATGACTTTAACGTAACAGTGAGCGAGACCCTGCGCGTCATGGCCGGGCTTGTCCCGGCCATGCAGGTCGGGACGTTGCGCCTCCCTCGTCGATTGACACGTTCATTTCGAATCAAATCCCACAGCGGCCTGAGGCCTCACGACGTGGATGCCCGGGACAAGCCCGGGCATGACGGCTTGGGCCGTTTGTTCAACCAAGCGGTTCCGCGCTCAGATGAGGAACTGTTCCTCCATCCAAAGCATGCCGTCGGCGTTCGCCTTGGTGACGACCGGTCCGTCGGTGACGATGTTCTTCGGGATATCCGTGCCGGACTTCGCCCCGTTCACCACCGCCGAGACGCCGGCGATGATCGAGCCGCCGTGGATACGGCACGAGGGGTTGCGGACCGTGGCGTACATCGCCCCTTCCTGCACCGCCTTGATCGCCGGCGGCATGGCGTCGACGCCGCCGATCTTGGTCTCGGTGCGCCCCTTGGCCTGCATCACCTTCGAGGCGGCCAGCGCCATGTCGTCGTTATGGAAGAAGGCGGCGTCGATCTTCGGATATTTGGTGAGCAACGCCTCCCAGATGCGCGCGACCTTGGTCACGTCCCAATCGGCGGGCTGCTCGTCGAGCACCTGGACCTTCGGGAATTTCGAGATGACCGACTTGAAGCCCCTCGCACGGCCCTGCGCGCCTGTATGGCCGAGCGCGCCCTGCGTCATCACGATCGTGCCCTCGCCATTGATGGCGTTGACCAGCGCCTGAGTGACGGAAGCGCCCATGAACTCGTTGTCGGGCGCGAGCAGCGTGTGCACGTTGATCGTATCCAGCGGCGCAATCAGCGTGTCCATGTCGATCACGGGAATGCCGGCGTCGATCATCTTGTTGACCGGCGCGGTCAGCGTGCCGATGCCGAACGCCTGGATCGCGACGAAATCCCACTTCTGCGAGGCCATGTTGTCGATCGCCGAGCGCTGCTTGACGGCGTCGAGTTGGCCGTCGAACCAGGTGACTTCGACGTTGAACAGGCTGCCCCAATATTCCGCCGCCTGCTTGCCCTGCGCGCACCAGGTCGCCTGCAGGCCCGCGTTGGAGAAGGCGGCTTTCAGCGGCTTGGACGAGCGGCCGGCTTCCTTCGCAATGGCCGAGGCCATCATCGGGCTCATGCCCATGCCGCCGAACAGCGCGCCGGCGCCCAGCGCGGCGGCCTTCATCATATCGCGCCGCGAGCCGCGGACCGATTTGTCGATTCCCATTATGCGTTCCTCCCTAAAGCGGCGCCGGCGAGCCTCTGAATCGTGGGCTCGCCGTGCGTGCTGCGTGACAAACTAACATGTCAGGTCTGCGGCTGGCAACGGCGGGATGTTGTGGCCGCGGCCGAAGGTAAACGCCGCGGCGAAGGTAAACGCCGCGGGCGCCCGTGTAGCCGCGGTCGTTGACCGCGGTCTCCCCGTGATCGGCTCTTAACTCATCGAGGCGCGATCTCCGCGACCCCCGCGGTCAACGACCGCGGCTACAAATGGCGGCCGCCTAGTCGTCGGCCCAGGGCGAATGGCGCAGCAAGGGAAGGCTGAGGAAATAAGCCGCGATAACGACGAAGCCGAGCTTCACGCCGACACTCGCGGCAAAACCATCCATGATGGCTATCGCCGACAAGAGAAAGAAGACGATCGATGCCACGATATTGAGGGTGCGTAGCTTCTTGACCCGCATCGGATGCACGAAGACGACGGGCGCGAACATCGCCGCGACGCCGGCCAGAATAATCACGGCGCTGATAATCACCGGCGGGCGCAGCACGAATAGATAAAGCGCCACAACGTTCCACAGCGCGGGAAAGCCGCGGAACCAGTAATCCCGGGTCTTCATACGCGTGTCGGCGAAATACAAGCCGGAAGCGAACACCACGATGACGCTGAGCCAGAAGGAGAGCTGGATCGGCATCAGGTCGGAGCGCCAGATCGCCACGATCGGCACCAGCACATAGGTGAGAAAGTCGATGACGAGATCAAGCACCACGCCGTCGATCGCGCTCGCCGTTTCCGTCACGCGGGCGACGCGCGCCAGCGTGCCGTCGACGCCGTCGATCACCAGTCCAAGACCGAGCCACGCGAAGCACGTGGAAAAGTCGCGGTCGATCGCCGCATAAAGCGCGAGCAACGCCACGGCGCTGCCGGAGGCGGTGAACAGATGCACGGAAAAACCCGCCGCGCGCCTCACATGCGCGCGCGCCGGCGCGCGCCCCTCGATGCCCATCCCGCCTCCGATGACGCCCGTGTGACGGGACGCCGTATGGACGCTTAAAAGCATGCGTGCGAAAGGGTCGCAATGGCCGCCGCTCCCTCCTCCCCGGCTGACACCGTCGACATCGCGGTCGTAGGCGCCGGTCTTGCCGGCCTCGCTGCGGCGCTCGGCTTCGTACGCGCGGGGTTTTCCGTCATCTGCATCGGCGGCGCCGAGCGCGCGCCGCCCGGGCGGACCGTCGCCCTATTTGGCGCTTCGCTCGACTTTCTCGAATCGCTCGGCGTTCTCGGGCGCGTCGAGGCGGCCGCGGCGCCGATGCGGACCTTGCGCATCGTCGATGCGACGGGCTCATTGTTCGCGCCGCGGCCCCTGGCGTTCCGGGCCTCCGAGATCGGGCGCGACGCTTTTGGCCTGAATGTCGAGAACGCGATCCTGGCTGCGATCCTCGCCGAAGCGTTGCCGGAGGCGGCGCTGTGGACAAGCGAGGTCGTGGATTTCGATTTCGCGCCCGAGCGCGCGACGCTGCGCGCGGCCGACGGACGAAGCCTATCGGCAAAACTCGTCGTCGGCGCCGACGGGCGCGCCTCGCCGACGCGGAAGGCGGCGGGCATCGACATGACGCAATCGCGATTTGCCCAGAGCGCGTTGACGCTTCTGCTGCGCCACAGCCGCCCGCACGACGACGCCTCGACGGAGTTTCACACCCGCGAGGGACCGTTCACGCTGGTCCCGCTGCCGGGCGCGGGCAACGCGCCGCACCGCTCCAGCCTGGTCTGGTTGATGCGCAATGCTAACGCCGATCGGCGTCGCGCCCTGAGTGATGAAGCGCTCGCCGCTGAGATCCGCGCCCAGAGCCAGGCGATGCTCGGCGAAGTCGAGATCGAGGGCGGACGCGGCCTGTTCCCGATGACCGTTCAGCGCGTCGCCCAGCTGACCGCGCCGCGCGTCGCCCTGGTCGGCGACGCCGCGCACGCGTTTCCGCCGATCGGCGCGCAGGGGCTGAACCTCGGGCTTCGCGACGTGAAAGCCATCGTCGCAACCGTCAAGCAGGCGCGGGACGAAGGCGCGGACATCGGCGGTGAGGCGACGTTGCGGGGCTACGCCGCTTCGCGACGGCCGGATATCGCGATGCGCACCCTTGCGATCGGGGCGGTCAACATGTCGCTATTGGCGCCGTTCGCGCCGGTCGACTTGGCGCGCGGACTTGGACTGGCGGCGCTAGCGAATCTCGCGCCGCTTCGGCGTGCGGTGATGCGCGAGGGGCTCAATCCGTTTCTGGCGAATTGAAGCAATCGCGCAGCAATGGCTTGTTGAGGGGAACGGCGCTAGGCTTAGCGCGCAATAATCGATGCACAAATAAAGGGGGGTGAACTATGAAGAGTCTTGTTGCGATTTTGGTTGTCGCCGTGACGATGGGTTGGTCCGCGGAAGCCTCAGCGGATTCGGCGACGTTTTGCGCCAACGAACATGGCTTTTGTCACGCACCCACCGGCGCCTGGATCAATTACGGCAACCGCGGCGCCTTTTTCCATCGCCGCAGCCCGCGGGGAGGGCTGCCATGCGACAATTCGGTTTTCGGCGATCCATTGCCGGGCACGCCAAAGAAATGCACATTCAATCTCTGAGGCGCGGCTCCCTGTCCGGCGGCCTTCTCAGCTACCATCCTGAGTAGGCGTTTTGCCCGGGGCGCCTTTCCCGCTGCGTGAAAGCTTCCGCAGCGCGGCGATGTCGCGAAAATGTTCGCGCGCGGGCTGCGCGGGGTAGCCGAACCAGCGCTGCCCCGCGGGGATGTCGTTCATCACGCCGGACTGCGCGCCAATCTGCGCGCCCTGCCCGATATGCAGATGACCGGCGAGCCCGGCCTGTCCGGCGAGCGCGGCGAAATCGTCAATCACGCACGAGCCGGATATGCCGACCTGAGACACGATCACGCAGTGGCGGCCGATGACGACGTTGTGGCCGATCTGCACGAGGTTATCGATCTTCGTTCCCTCTCCGATGATTGTGTCGCGATTGGCGCCGCGGTCGATGGTTGATCCGGCGCCGATCTCCACGTCGTCCTGAATGATGACGCGGCCGATCTGCGGCACCTTGAGATGGCCGCGGGCGCCAAGGGCAAAGCCGAACCCATCCTGGCCGATATGCGCGCCCGGATGGATGATCACCCGATCGCCAATCAAAGCGCAGGCGATCGTCGCGGTAGGTCCGATGGCGCCATTGCGGCCGATGCGCACGTCGGGGCCGATCACCGCGTTGGCGCCGATGGTTGTTCCGACGCCAATCTCCACGCGCGGACCAATCACTGCGCCGGGATCGACGATCACGCCCGGCTCCAACCGCGCCGTGGCGTGCACATGCGCCGCGTGAGAGACGCCGCGCTCGTCGAAGCCGGAGCTTGGCCGCGAGGCGGATGGAAACAGCTTCGCCATCGCCGCCGCCATCGCTCGATAGGGCTGCGGCGTCACCAGCGCGGCGCAGCCTGGCGGGGCATCGGCGCGGTGCTTCTCCAGCAGGAAAACCGCCGCCGCGCGGGATGCTCGCAGTTGCGGGAGATAGCGCGGGTTGTCGAGGAAGGTGAGATCGCCGGGGCCGGCGGCCTCGAGCGCCGCGACGTCGGCGATGCGTTCGTCGCCGCGCGCGTCGTCGCCGAGCGCCGCGCCTGTCCAGGCGGCGATCTCGCGCAGCGTCGCGGAGGCGACGGCGGGGAAGAAGACGATCTTCGACGCGGGCAAGCTAAGTCCCTCGGAATGAGCGATGCGGTCCCGCGCCGCGTCGACGTAACCGCGGCAACCTCTCATCCGTCATTGCGAGCGAAGCGAAGCAATCCAGCCTCGCCGCGATGCTTCGGTTTGGCCGCGCCACTCGCTGGCGGCGCCAACGTTGGCGACCGATGCATCGGCGCCCGGCGCCAGCGCTGGATTGCTTCGCTTCGCTCGCAATGACGATCATGGGTGATGTCATCCCCGCGAAAGCGGGGATCCAGGGGCTACACGACGTGCGCTTCGGCGTGTTGGCCACACGACGTGCAGCGGCCCCTGGATCCCCGCTTTCGCGGGGATGACAGCAAGCCTTTGAATTTAATCGGTAATCGCCTAAGTTAGCGCCTATGGGCAGGCTGCCCACGGTCCGAGGGAGCATCAATCTCACCGCGAGAACTTCTTGTACTTCAACCGATGCGGAATGACGCTGTCGATCCCGAGCCGCCGCTTCTTGTCTTCCTCATAATCGGCGAAATTGCCCTCGAACCATTCGACATGGCTGTCCCCTTCGAAGGCCAGCATGTGGGTGGCGATGCGATCGAGGAAGAAGCGATCATGGCTGATGACCACCGCGCAGCCCGCATAATCGACCAGCGCCTCCTCCAGAGCCCGCAGCGTCTCGACGTCGAGATCGTTGGTCGGCTCGTCGAGCAGCAGCAGGTTGGCGCCGCTCTTCAGCATCTTCGCCAGATGCACGCGGTTGCGCTCACCGCCCGAGAGCATGCCGACCTTCTTCTGCTGGTCGCCGCCCTTGAAGTTGAACGCCCCGCAATAGGCGCGGCTGTTGATCTCGCGCTTGCCGAGATAGATGATGTCCATGCCGCCGGAGATCTCCTCCCAGACGGTCTTGTTGGCGGCGAGCGAGTCGCGCGACTGGTCGACATAGCCGAGTTGCACCGACTCGCCGATCTTGATCGCGCCGGAATCCGGCTTGTCCTGCCCCGCGATCATGCGGAACAGCGTGGTCTTGCCGGCGCCGTTCGGCCCGATGACGCCGACGATGCCGCCCGGCGGAAGCTTGAACGAGAGATTGTCGATCAACAGCTCGTCGCCAAACCCTTTCGACAGCTTCTCGAAATCGATGACGTTGTTGCCGAGCCGCTCGGCGACGGGAATGACGATCTGCGCGCCGCTCGCCACCTTGTCGTTCTGTTTGTTGACGAGTTCCTCGTAGCGCGTGATGCGCGCCTTGTTCTTGGCCTGCCGCGCCTTGGGCGAAGCGGAGATCCACTCCGCCTCCTCGGCGATGGCGCGCGCGCGCGAGGCTTCCTCGCTCTTTTCCTGCTCGATCCGCTTCTGCTTGTTCTTCAACCAGGCGGAGTAGTTGCCTTCATAGGGGATACCCTTGCCGCGATCGAGTTCGAGAATCCAGCCCGTCACGTTGTCGAGAAAATATCGATCGTGGGTCACGATCAGGATCGCGCCGGGATAGCTGCGCAGATGCCCTTCGAGCCAGTTGACCGTTTCGGCGTCGAGATGGTTGGTCGGCTCGTCAAGCAGCAACAGCTCAGGTTGCTCCAACAACAGCCGGCAGAGCGCGATGCGTCGCCGCTCGCCGCCCGACAGCTTGGCGACATCGGCGTCGTCCGGCGGGCAGCCAAGCGCGTCCATAGCCTGCTCGACCTGGCTGTCCAGGTCCCACAGGCCCTTGGCCTCGATCTCGTCCTGCAGCTTCGTCATTTCATCGGCGGTCTCGTCGGTATAGTTCATCGCGAGTTCGTTGTAGCGGTCGAGGATGTCCTGCTTATCCTTGACGCCGAGCATCACATTGCCGCGCACGCCGAGCGCGGGATCGAGCGGCGGCTCCTGCGGCAGATAGCCGACGCGGGCGCCCTCGGCGACCCAGCCTTCGCCGACATATTCGGTGTCGAGGCCGGCCATGATGCGCATCAGCGTCGACTTGCCGGAGCCGTTGATGCCGAGCACGCCGATCTTGGCCTCCGGGTAGAAGGAGAGGTTGATGTTCTCCAGCACCTTCTTGCCGCCGGCATAGGCCTTGGTCAGGCCCCGCATGTGATAAACGAATTGGCGCGCGGCCATGAGCTGTCCTCGGGTTGTCAGGATTTGGCGCGGGGGATAGCAGGGGAGCGGATGCCGGACAAGCGGACGCTATGCGCCTTTCACGGCGCCGGGCGTGGTCAGGGCGCGGGCAACATCCGCCAGGCTGCCGGGCGCGCCGCCCAAGATCGATTCTCATCTTTCGTCTGCGACTGGTCGCCAGCTGATTTACGGCCACCATTCCGCCGGCGACGCTCATATCGCCAGATGCTCAAATATCAAAAGCGGTCGAAACTTACGACTTCAACCTCTCTTTCGCGCGGGCTCTTTTAAGCAGCATTGACGCGATCTCGCCTGCGTAAGACGTTGACAGATGCATCGAAATCCCCGTCTAATCTCCGATCCCCGAGAAAGACGGATTAACATGCTCAGGAACTTCGGCGTCCGTTATTTCCAAATATTACGACATGTTGATGTGATCCGATAGATATCCGGTTTTGTGCTTCGGGATCTTTCAACTATCTTGCGACGAAATCGTTCCAAACATCGGCCTCTCGATCGGCTACAAAGGACTCGATCAAGGAAATTTCATAGTTATTCTTGCGAGCCCACCGAGCCAGTGCTTTTCCTGAGTCGGGGAAAAAGCGCCAACTATCTTCTGGATATCGATGATACCACCCGTTGCTTGGCGCGTTGATATATATGTATCCACCCTTTTTCAGGATGCGCGCGTATTCACAAAAAGTGAGCCAGAAGAAAGTATCATGCTCCAATTGCGAAGACGAAATGACAATGTCAGCAAACTCGTCCCGAATCGCTAGAGGCTCTTCTGGCTTGACAATCATGTCGACGGATTTTCCGTGCTCGTAGTCGATCCCCAAGTAGACGGACTCAGCTGGGCAAAATTGCCTCAAACTTCCGTTGACGTCCTTCGAGCCAACTTCGACCACCATTCGGGCGCCAGCGTCTACGTAGTGTTTGAAAAAAAGTTGGCCGATCTTGCTCGCCGTATCGTGCATAGGTTTGTACTCTAGTCTTAGCGCGGGCAGAGTAAGGCGGGATCCGGCTGGCTCGCAACTTACACCGCGACGAGCACCGGGCAGCAGCGGCGTCAGCCCTGCCCAAACCGGATCGGCAGCCGCGCAAATTGCCGTAGTGTGTTGTTGAGCTTACGCGTCGGCTCGCCGGCGATCTCGATCTTCGCGAAACGCCGAAGCAGCGCACTCAGGATCATTTCTGTCTCAAGCCTCGCCAGCATCTGCCCGACGCATTTGTGAATGCCGGCGCCGAAAGCCGTATGCTCCCCCGACTTCCGCGTCACATCGAACCGGTCCGGCTCTTGCCATCGTCGCGGATCGCGGTTCGCGCCGGCGAGAAACAGCAGGACCTTCGCGTCCTGCGGCAGCTCGACGCCGCCGAGTTCCGTCGCTCGCGTCGTTGTGCGGAAGAACGTCTGCACCGGCAATTCAAACCGCAACATCTCGTCAAACGCCGGCCGCACGAGCGCCGGATTGTCACGCAGCTTCGCCCACTCCGCAGGATTAGCGGCGAGCGCATACAGCGCGTTGCCGATGGCGATGATCGTCGTGTCGAGCCCAGCCGTCAGCATCGAACGCACCAGCAGCGGCGCCTCCTCGGCGCTGATCTCGCCGGTATCGACGGCCGCCCAGACGATGGCCCCGAGCCCCTCGGGCGCTAACGCCTCGCGCGCGCATTGCGCGTTGATCCAACCGACGACGCGCGAAGCGTCGCGCATGGAAGCCTCAAAATGCTTGTTGCGCGGCCCAAAGGCGTTGAAAGCCATCGACCCGTAGGGCAGCAGATTCTCGAGCCCCTCCGAACCAAGCCCGATCGCGCCGGGAAATACCGAGAGCGGATAGGCTTCCGCGATGTCGGTGATGGCGTCGATTTCACCGCGGCCGATGAGCCCCTCGGCAAGCCTCTCGGCCGCTGCTTCGAAGCGCGCGCGTAGGCCCGCCATCGCCTTGGCCGAAAGCGCGCGGTTGAGCACGGTGCGGCTGCGCGTGTGCAGGGGAGGATCAGCTTCCAGGATGAGGCTCGGCGGTCGCCACGGCTTGGCGCGGCGAAAATCGTCGAGCCCGACGCCGGCGGCGGAGGAAAAAACCTCCCAGTTCGAAAGCCCTGCGACGACCTCTGCATGCCGCGCCGAGGCATAGACGCCGTACGGCTCCAGATACACCACCGCGCCCGCTTCGCGAATCTGCTCATGGAAGGGATACGGATTGTCGAGGAAGACGTCGTCGAATGGATCGATGTCCAGCGGAACGCTGATTGTCGTCACGCTCCCTCCCTGCGCACTCTTGCTAGCCTCGCTCGGCGCGCAAGCTCAGGGCTTGCGACCCACGAAAATCCCGCTGCCGAGATAGTTCGCGCCCGTTAGCGTCAGATTGCCGCCCATCTCACCATACAGTGGCGTCGTATTGGTCGCCCCGCCCTGGAAGAACGAGCCATTGAGCGCCGCCGTTCGACCGCCGATATTTCCTGTCAGATTGCCGGCGAACAGCGTGCTCGACGGCGTCAGCGACACATTGCCGGCGTAGTTGGTTCCATCGAGGCCGTTGATTGTCACAGCGCCCGTCGCCGTCCCGAAATTGACGGTGTTGGCGAACGTTCCAGCCGCCAGATATTGCGCGCCGTTCGTGCTGATGTCGGCGACCGCATGGCCGGTGTAGGTTGCCGTGCCCGTCGTCGGCAGGTTCGCGGCGGTGGTGGGAACGCCAGCGACCCAAAGCGCGGGAATGGACGTACCGTCGACGAACCTCGACGTCCCATTGTCGAGCGATTGCCCGGTCAGCGACGACCAGAAACCCCATTGCGTGAATTCGCAGGCGCAAGGCGTAACGGTCGTCGAGGAGATCGAGGAGAGGAAAGCGGTGGTGTTCGCGCCGACCGGCGTTGCGGTGACGAGCAGGGAGTCGTCAAAGCTTCCCGTGCCAGCCAGACGATTGGCCGTTGCGCGTGGAAAGTGGCGTGTCCGCGCCGTTGTTGAAGACCACGGTTCCGCGCGCTGCGAAATTGGCGGGATCGACATAAGTCCCGCGCGCGGTGTTTCGGCCGACCGTATTGGTTGGATCGGACGCACTGTAGCTGCCGAACTGATACGACGCCGAGGCCAGCCCGCTAGCGGGCGCGTGGAGGCTCGCGATGTTGAGCGTGGCGCCCATCTGCGAGACTCCGTCGCGGGCAGGGTGATGCTAACGTCGCCTGGATTGCCGGTCGCGTTGGTTACGATATAGGGCGCGGAATAGGTCGCAAAGTTGGTGGAGTTGATGGGATTGACATAGGCCGATTGCATCAAGCCGCCGACGTAGCCCTGCAAATTGAGCGCCGGATGGTTCACCGTCAATTGAGTGGGCGTTCCCGTCGTGATCGGATTGAAGGTATAGGTCCCGGATGGAAAGTCGTTAGAGGTGGAGTTGGTGACAGCTCCGGACGTCAGATTGATGTTGGTGTTGTTGATCGTGTAGGATCCGTTCGGCGCGCCGAAATCATCGGTGGGAACCGAATTTGCGGCCGAGCGTCGGCGTCGCGGAGCCAAGCGACAGCGCGTTGTGGAAGCCGACGCTGTTGATCGCCGGCTGATAGGTAGCGACGCTGACGCCACCCGCCTGCGCAAAACCGATGTTGGGCGCCTTGTTGAGTTCCGACGTCATCACGAAAAGCGTCGAGGTCTGCGCGGCGCCCTGCCCCGCAACGCTGAGCCCCGCCTGGAACTGCCGGGAGACGACATTGGTCGCGCCGCTCGCGGTCAATCCGCCGGCCTGGTAGCCGAGGATCGGCGAAACGGTGAAGCTCCCTGTCCCGGCGTAGCTCGCCGTCAGATACGGAATTGAGCTCGTCCCCGCGCTGGTGCTGTACGGGCCCTGAGTGACGATCGCGTAGGCGGCGACCGGCGCGGGCGTCGGAGTGACCGCCTTGGAGGTCGCGACCGCCGCCGCATTCGGCACGCCCTGCTGAACAATCTGCTGCACAAGCTGTTGCGTCGAGGCTGCGATCGCCGTGAGATTGCTGCCTCGCGCATTGTTGGCGATCGCGACCGCGGGAGCCGAGGCGGAGTTCGGTGTGCCTACATTGTAGTTGGCGGCGAGCGGATCGTTGGGAATGCTCGAGGCGCCGCCTGACTGGCCGGGGCGGCTCGTCAGCTGCAAGCTGGCGGAGTCGAGCTGGGCGGCAGACACCCGCGCAGGCTCGGTCGGCGTGGCGTTGGGCCCGTCCACTTGCACCGCAAAGCCCGGGCGGCTCACGGTGACGGTGTGCGGCGTACAACCACTCGATTGCGGTCGTCGTCGCGCTGCAGTAGTTGGTCACCGTCATCATGCCGTAGCCGAGGATCGCCAGCGTGCCCTTCTCCTTGGAGTGGGAGATCGTCACTATGCCGCCGCGCACGCCGATCGCCGCCGCCGGCGTTGCGATGGTGGCGCCGCCGGTGTGGGTCGCCTGGCCGCCGACGACGCGCAACAACCCCTTCGTCAGATTGAGCGCGACCTCGCCCTCGTTGGTGGCGGGATTGAAGACGAACTTGTCGATCACGATCCGCGAATTGACGCCGATGTTCAGCGTCGTCTTGTCGATGAACAACAGTTGGACGCTGCCGGAGCCGGACGTCTCGATCTTCTCGTTGCGCACCACTTGGTTGCCGATTTCGATGACGCGCGTGGCGCCCCCAGGCGGCGTGCTGAGAGATTTGGTGTTGACGGCGCTGGCGTTGCCGACGTTCTGCGCCTGAGCCGGCGCGGCGAGCACAACCGCGATCGCGGTCGCCGCTTGCAACAGGCGTGACGAGGAAATCCGCATCTTGGTCTCCGCGCGGTCCATCAAAACCGCGCCGTCGGTCCGGCGCTGATGACGAAATCGTTGTTCCGGAAGTTGGCGAGCGTCGATCGCGTGTCGAAATATTCGACCTGCGCTTGCAGGCCGGCGATTCTGCAGGAACGACATATCCAAGGTCGCCCCGACCCGGAGCTGCCGGTCCTGCCTGGTGATGGTGGGATTGACGATCGGATCCGGCTCTCGATAGTCGGTCCAGGAATAGCCAATCATCGGAGCGAACGTCCAAGGCCTCCCGGTTTTTGCGAAGGCCGGCGCGGTGAAGCTGTAGGGCAACGCGAGATCGACCGACAAGTCGTTGTAGGCGTAGGGCTCATAAGTCGCCGACGCGCTGGTGACCGCCAGGCGTCCTTGCCAGGAAACGTTGGCCGCGCTGATCAGCGGCCCAAACCCGTTGAGGTAGCCGATCCACTGGTCGCCGGTTTGTCCGGCGGCATTTGGATAGTTGCTCGAATTATCGAACTGGCGGCGGCGATACTCCACGCCCGGATCGAGGGTAACGTTCGCAGGGAAAACGACGCGCCCGGACACGCCTCCGCCCACCGTGCCGAGATAGCCGGTGTCGCCGAGGCTCACGACGTTGCCGAGCACGTAAGGATGTATCGAAGCGCCGCTGGCGCCAAGGCCGAGCCGCGGTCCGGTCGAGGCTTCGATCAAGCCGAGATCGAGCCGCGTCACCGTGAATTGCTTGGCGTAGTAGGCGGTGGCATCGGACTCCCAGCCATCCGAATTCTGGTCGCCGAAATCGTAGAAATGGTGCGCGGTCACCAAACCGAAGGCGTTCCAGTCGGCCTTGCGCTGGAATTCGCTGGAGAGCAGCGCATTCTGGCCGAGCGCCTGCACAACCGGGTTGTTGGGGCCGGCGTTGGCGTTTGTCTGATAGCGCAGACCCGTCTGCGCGAAGACGCTCAGTTGGCTCGGCGTGATGCTGTGGTCGATCTGCGCGAGAAAATTCGCGACTTCGTCGCGCACGTCCTGCGGCGTGTCCTTGCCGGAGATCGCGGCGGTAAAATAGCTGCGCGCCATTTCGTAGGAACGCAGCCGGAAATACAACACGCCGAGTTCGAGCTTCACCCGCGGCAAGCCCGGGTTGAAGAACAGCATGCGCTCCAGGGCGCCGATTGCGGCTTCGTAATCGCCGAGTTTCGTTTCGATCTGCGAATAGCGGAAGGCGGCGTCGAGATCGTCCGGCCTCAACAGCGTCCGCTTGAACAGGATATCGGCTTCAACCTTGAGGTCCGCATCGGACGGGGTCGCGCTTTGCGCGAACGATGGGCCAGTGGCGACGCAGGAAATTCCAACCAGGCCAATCGCAGCAATAGCGAGCCGGCGCCAGAGCGGCGCGCGTCGCAGACCGCCGGACAGGCAAGCCTTATGATCGTGTTTCAACGACACGAAGCGGTGGCCCCATTGCAGGAAGGAATATAATTATTCGGGATAAAACCGTTAAACAGCTAATGAAATTGTATCGCCTCCTTGCGTCGGCAGCAATTCGCGCAGGGTCCAGATGGGGTCTTTGTGGCGCCGCAACGGCGGAATTACGCTCACTGTTGCGCCGGCGCCACTAGCTAGTATTTTTACCAGTTCCGAAGATTTCGGCGCAGGAATTAACGAGTTGGAAACGAATCTCCCGGGACCGCGCGCTTCGTGGGCGTAAGACGCCGGTGCACCGCTGGGACAAAGGGCGGACGGGACGTCCGCGGTCCCAGAGGGCATTACGCCCGCGTCTGACCCTGTCCCAGCACCCGATACTTGAACGTGCAGAGCTGCTCGACGCCGACGGGCCCGCGGGCGTGCATGCGCCCCGTCGCAATGCCGATCTCCGCGCCGAAGCCGAACTCGCCGCCGTCGGCGAACTGTGTCGAGGCATTGTGCAGTACGATCGCCGAGTCCACCTCGGCCAGAAACCGCTGCGCCGCCGCTTTATCCTCGGTAAGGATGCAGTCGGTGTGATGTGAGCCGTAGGTCTCGATGTGTTGGATCGCCTCGTCGAGCCCTGAAACGACCCGCACGGAAATGATCGCGTCGAGATATTCGGCGCGCCAATCGTCCTCGGTCGCCGGAACCGTATCCGGCAGTATCGCGCAAATCTCCGCATCGCCACGGATCGCGCAGCCTGCCGCGATTAGTGCGTCGAGCAGCGGTCGCGCTAGACGCGGAACGGCGGCGCGAGCGATCAGCAGCGTCTCCGCCGCGCCGCAAACGCCGGTGCGCCGCATCTTCGAATTGACGAGGATCGCCCGCGCCATGTCGAGGTCCGCGGTCTCGTCGACGTAGATATGGACGACGCCCTCGAGGTGAGCGAACACCGGCACCCGGGCCTCTCGCTGCACGCGATCGACAAGGCTCTTGCCGCCGCGCGGCACGATCACATCGAGCGCGCCGTCTAGGCCGGAGAGCATCGCTCCTACCACCTCGCGCGAGGCGAAGGGCGCGCGCGAGATGGCCGCCTCCGGCAGGCCCGCCTCGGCGAGGCCGGCTGTCAGACAGGCGTGGATCGCGGCGGAGGAGTGGAAACTATCGGAGCCGCCGCGCAGCACCACCGCATTGCCACTTTTGAGACAAAGCGCCCCCGCGTCGGCGGTCACGTTCGGCCGGCTCTCGTAAATCACGCCGACGACGCCGAGCGGCGTCGCCACCCGCTCGATCTTCAGGCCGTTCGGACGCTCGAAGGTCGCGAGCACCCGGCCGACCGGGTCGGGCAGCGCCGCGATGTCCTCCACGGCGCTCGCCATCGCCTCGACGCGCTTCGGGTCGAGCGTCAGGCGGTCGACGAACGATGCAGCGAGACCCCGCGCGCGCGCTTCGGCAAGATCGCGGGCGTTAGCGGTAAGGATGGCTCGCGAGCGCTCCCGCAACAGGCGCGCGGTGGCAGTCAAGCGCCCGGGTCTTCTGCTCGGCCGGCGCGTTGGCGACCACACGTGCGGCCGCGCGGGCGCGCGCGCCGATCTCGCGCATGGCGGCGGCAACGTCGGGCTCAGTGGTGAGGACGGTGGACATCATCGAAATCCGGCAGCTGAACCGAGTATTCTCTCGACATCAGCGTCCAACCCAGCGCGAAAGGCGTCATCGTAGGCGTGGTCGGCCGAGTCTAGTCCATCGACGAGCGTCGCTTCCAGTTGCTCGCACGCGTGCGCCTCACGAACGAGTTCGATGAGATACTCGCCAACGTCAGTCAGGCCACGGCCAGCCAACTCCCTCTCGACAAAAGGGTGCAGCGGCGCAGGCAGGGTGATCGTAATTGTCGTCATGTTCAGCCCTTTACACCTCTATATAGCCCTGCTTGGGCTTTCCGGCTACGGACGTGACATCCCTTCGTCCGCCCATGCTATGCTCGACCGCTCTTGGAGCTTACCCATGCGCATCGATCCCGTCTTCCTGTTCGACCTCGACGGCACGCTGGTCGACAGCGTCTACGAGCATGTCCTTGCCTGGAAACAGGCGCTCGATGCGGAGGGGCTCGAACTTTCGATTTGGCGGATCCATCGCAAGATCGGGATGAGCGGTGGATTGTTCACCAATCAGTTGTCGCGCGAAACCGGCGTCGAGCTCGACGAAGCGCGGCTCGCCCGGCTCAGCGCGGCGCACGCGACCGCCTACCGCGCGCTGGGAACGATCAGGCCGCTGCCCGGCGCGCGCGAATTGCTCGACCATCTCACGCGTCGCGGCATTGCCTGGGCGATCGCGACCAGCGGACGGATGGAGACGGCCGCCGTCAATCTCGCCGCGCTCGGCGTCGATCCGGAAAAATCCGTCGTCGTCACCCGCGACCAGGTCGCGCACGCCAAGCCCGATCCCGATCTCTTCCTCGCCGCCGCCGCGCGCCTCGGCGCGCCGATCGAGACGGCCTATGTCGTCGGCGATTCCATCTGGGACATGCTGGCGGCGGCCCGGTGCCGGGCGCTTGGCATCGGGCTGCTCAGCGGCGGCTACGGCGAGCGCGAGTTGCAGCAAGCGTCGGCGCTGAGGGTTTATGAGGACCCGGCGGACTTGTTGGCGCATATCTACGAGCTGGGCGGGGGAAGGTGATGGTCGTCCGCTGGCCGCGAACATGATAGACACACCATCATGTATAAGACCCTTGAACAGCGCGATCGGGAGCAGGTCGAGCGACGAGCCGCGGCGCCGGAGGCGCTACGCGCGCGACTTGAGGCTTTCGCTAGACAGGCCGGTGGGCGCTATTTGATCTACGGATCGCTCGCGCGAGGCGAAGCGCGGCTCGACAGTGACGTCGATATCCTCCTCGATTTCCCCGAAGAAGCGCGCGCGGAGGCGTGGGGCCACGCCGAGGAGGCCTGCTGGGCGCTCGATCTGGATTGCGACATTCTCCCGCTTGGGTGGGCGCGCGCTCGCTTTCTCGAGCGTGCGCTCGCCCATGTCATCACGATACCATGACTGACGCACGCTGGCTCGACATCGAGGACGACGTCGCCTCTTCGACGAAGCATTTTCGCAATGCGATCGCGATCTATCAGGAAGGCTTGGCCGACGACGATAGCTTACCTGCCTACAAGGGACGGATGGCCTTCATGCAGGCGATGCAAGCTGGCTACACTTCGATGGAAACCGCCTTCGAGCGAATGCTGGAGGTGCTCGGAGAAACAAAACCAACTGGCAGTCGCGACTACCACGCCCAACTCGTCCGTCGCATCGCACGCGCAATTCCCGATGAAAGGCCCGCGATTATTGAGGGAGACCTGGTTAGAGCGATCGATGAGACGCGCCGTTTTCGCCACGTCGCTCGGAGAGGATACGACGATTTCGAAGCACCGAGAGCCGCGCCTGCAATCGATGCTGCAAAGATTATCGTGCAAGGACTCGAACCGGCCATTGCGGCGTTCCGAGTTAAGATCGCCGCTCGGAGCTCCTAGTTGGGCGTATTCAGCGCAATTTCAACGCTGGCGCCCGCGCGGGCTTCAGCAACCGGGGCAGCCCGGCAGTAACGGCGACCACCGCCTCACACGCGCTCGCCAGCGCTTGATTGGCGCGGCCCTGCCAATCCTGGAACGCCCGCCCAAGTTCGCTCGGCGGAGTGACGCCGCCGCCAACTTCGTTGGAGACGAAGATGACCGGCCCCGCCAGCGCCGCGGCGAGCGCGGCAAGCTCCGCGATTGCCGTCTCGACATCGCGGCCGGCGAGCAGGACGTTGCTGAGCCACAGCGTCACGCAATCGACCACCACCGTTCGGCCCGGCCGCGCCTCCTCGCGCAGGGCGGCGGCGAGTTCGAGCGGCGCCTCCCGCGTCGTCCACCCCGCGCCGCGTTCGGCGCGATGACGGGCGATGCGCGCCGCCATCTCTTCGTCGAGCGCTTCGGCGGTCGCGATCATCAGCCGCTCGGGCGCGGCGGCTTCCGCTAGCGCCAGAGCGTAGCGGCTTTTTCCCGAGCGCGCGCCGCCGAGAACCAGCACGGTCCGGCAAGCGATTGCCGCTTCGCTCACGCCTTTGCCCTTTGCGACGGTAGCGTGGCGAAAAGCCCGTCGTCGACGCCGCTGGCGTGCGCGGTGTGGCTGGCAAGCATCGGCACGAAATCCGTGTCGCCGCCGGCGCCGTGCGCCAGCGCGAACGCGTTCTTCACCGCATCCGACACCCCGCCTGTCACCCCGGCGGCGTTGGCCATCGAGGCGAGATAGCGCAGGTCCTTATAGGCGTTGGCGATGCTGAACTTGTGCGCATCCGGGTCGCCTTCCAGCGTCCAGCGCGAAAACGTCTGGTAGAACCCGCAATCCATCCGGCCGCCGCGGATGACGCTGTCGAAGCGCTCCGGCGAGATGCCGACTTTGCGCGAAAGCGTCAGCGCCTCGGCATAGATGGCCGCGTAGCCAAGCGAGATGAAGTTGTTGAGCAGCTTCATCCGGTGACCGTCGCCCGGGCCGCCGATATGGACGACCTTCCCCGCCCAGGTGTCCAGCACAGGCTTGAGGCGCGCGAACACCTGCTCGCTGGCGCCAACCATCGTGTCGAGCTTGCCTTCCCACGCCTCCTTCGGCGTGCGGCTCAGCGGCGCGTCAACCAACTCGATTCCCGCCGCTTTCAACTCTTCGTATAAAGCCACGGTCGAGACCGGATCGGAGGTCGAGCAATCGACGATCACCGAGCCCGGCTTCATGCCGGCCTTCAGGCCGTCTGGGCCGCGGACAACCGCCTCGACTTCAGGCGAGCCGGTGACGCACAGAAACACGACCGTCGCCTTTTCGCCAACCTCGCGCGGGTTGGCGGCCTCTACGGCGCCGCGCGCGACGAGATCCTCGATCGGCTTGCGATTGCGCCGCCCCGCCACGACGAGCGGATAGCCTTTCTCGACGATGTTCTTCGCCATGCCGTGGCCCATCAGGCCAAGCCCGATGAAGCCGATCGTTTCATTTCCCATGCGCGCCTCCTGTAGCGGGCAGTCGGGCAAAGAAGACGCGAAGGGCTCCCTCCCCCCTTGTGGGGGAGGGTTGGGGAGGGGGGTAGCCGCAAGCGGCGAACTCTCCGGTTGGCCACGTCTCAGCCGAACCAACCCCCCTCCCTAACCCTCCCCCACAAGGGGGGAGGGAATCTGCCACGTCCGGCTTCGCTGTTGTCCCTTCCCCCGACGGCCCTGCTTGCTGTCGCGCTCCCTATCGAACTCTTGCGCGCGAACAGTCCAGAACCTCCGCCGCAACTCATCGCGACGGGCCGGACATGGCGCTCGACAGGGACGAAATCCGAGGCTGGCTCGAGGCGAACTGTCCGGCTGAAATGCGCGCGCCCTCGCGCGGCGATGAGGACATCTGCTGGGGCGGACGGCGCTGGGTGTTCCACTCGCCTGCCCAAAAGCTCTGGTTCGAACGCTGCCTCGCGCGCGGCTTCACGGTTCCGGCGTGGCCCAAGGAGTACGGCGGCGCGGGGCTCTCGCGCGATGACGCGAACCTGCTCAACGAGGAAATGCGCCGCATCGGCGCGCGGGCGCCGCTGACCAGCTTCGGCATCTCCATGCTCGGGCCCGCCCTGCTCGCTTTCGGGACGCCGGAACAAAAGGCGACACACCTGCCGCGCATCGCGCGCGGCGAAATCCGCTGGTGCCAGGGCTATTCCGAGCCCGGCGCCGGCTCCGATCTCGCCTCGTTGCGCACCAAAGCCGAGGATCAGGGCGATCATTTCCTGGTCAATGGCCAGAAGATCTGGACCTCCTACGCCGATAAGGCCGATTGGATCTTCTGTCTGGTGCGCACCAACCGGGACGCCAAGAAGCAACTCGGCATCTCGTTCCTGCTGATCGATATGGCGACGCCGGGCGTATCGACGAAGCCGATCGTACTGATCTCCGGCAAGTCGCCGTTCTGCGAGACTTTCTTCGATAACGTCGTGGCGCCGAAGCAGAACCTGGTTGGCAAGCTGGATCGTGGCTGGGACGTCGCCAAATATCTGCTCACGCATGAGCGCGAGATGATCGCCGGCGGCGGCTCGAACCTGTTCGACTCGCACGCGCTCGATAAGGCCGCCGCGAAAGCCGCGAAAGGCGGACGCATCGCCGACCCGATCCTGCGCGCTAAGATCGCCGAGGCCGCGGTCGACACCTACGCGTCAGACGCGACGCGCCAGCGCTATCTCGACGAGATCGCCGGCGGCGGTGAGCTCGGCGCGCGCTCGGCGCAGCTCAAATATGACGGCACGGAGCTCAACAAGCGCCGCCACGAACTGACGATGGCGCTGGCCGGCGCGGACGGTCTGTATTTCGACGGCAATCGCGATCCTTCGCAAGACGTCGCTGAGGGTTGGCTGCGCTCGAAGGGCAATTCAATCGAGGGCGGCACGTCGGAGGTGATGCTGGAAATCGTCGCCAAGCGCGTGCTTGAGCTGCCGGCGGATTGATTGATGATTGAGCTCAGCGAAGATGTTGCAATGATCGACAGCCAGCCATCCCCTCCCCCCTTGTGGGGGAGGGTTAGGGAGGGGGGTCGGTTCGGCTTGGGCGTACTCGTCCGGAACGCGCGGCTCTTGCGGCTACCCCCCTCCCCGGCCCTCCCCCACAAGGGGGGAGGGAGTTCGCGGCGCCTGCGGCTGCACCCGGCATATTTGTCTGCCACGAACCAACGATCCGCATGCTGACGCTCGACGAAGACCAGACCATGCTGATGGACAGCGCGCGCGCCGCGGTGGCCAGCGAGGCGCCAATCAGCGAATACCGTAAGCTGCGCGAGCCCGCCGGCGAGGGCTTTGCGCGCAGCTTTTGGAAGCGCGCCGCGGAAATGGGCTGGAGCGGCGTACTCGTCCCCGAAAGCTTTGGCGGCGCGGGATTTGGCGTCTTCGGCGCCGGCCTGATCGCGCGCGAAATGGCGCGCACGCTAGCGCTGTCACCGTTCCTGTCGACCGCGGTGCTGGCCGCGTCCGCGCTCGCCGAGGGCGGATCGGAGGCGCAGAAGGCGGAATGGCTGCCACGCATCGCCGCCTCTGAGGCGATCGTCGCGCTGGCGGTTGATGAGGGCGCGCACCCCGCATCAACCTACACGACAACAGCGAAACGCGCGGGCGGCTTTCGTCTCGATGGCGAGAAGCACTTTGTCATCGACGGGCACGTCGCCGACGCGCTGATCGTCGCAGCAAACTACGACGACGCGCCGGCGTTGTTTCTAGCGCCAGCAAACTCACGTGGCCTCACGCGCCAAACCCGCATTCTCGTCGACGGCCGGCGCGTCGCCACCATCAAATTCGACGCCGTCGAGCTTCCTGACAGCGCGCGCCTACCAGGTGGCGCAGCCCTCGAGCGCACGCTCGACATTGGCCGCACCGTCGTCTCCGCCGCGCTCTGCGGCGTCGCGGAGGAAGCGCTGCGCAGGACGCTCGATTATCTGAAGGAGCGCCGGCAATTCGACCGCCGCATCGGCTCCTTCCAAGCCTTGCAGCATCGGGCAGCGCTAGCTCACATCGCGGTCGAGAATGCCTGGTCGGCGACGCTGAAGGCCTTGAAGGCGCTCGATGCGCGAGCGAACAACGCCGCCTTCGACGTCGCCGTGGCCAAATCGAAGGCGAGCCGGGCGGCCGAGGACGTCACCGCGGAATGTCTGCAAATGCACGGCGGCATCGGCATGACCGACGCGTTCGACATCGGCCTTTACCTGAAGCGCGCCCGCGTCGATGGCGTGTTGTTCGGCGACGCGGCCTACCACGCCGATCGTGTCGCAACGATGCTCGGCTATTGAGAGACACAAGATGAGCTTGACTGAGGAAACAAAGCCTTCGTTGACGCTCGATGAACTCGGCCGCCTCGTCGGCTCGGAGGTCGGCGTCTCGCGCTGGCTGCTGATCGACCAGAAACGCATCGACGCCTTCGCGGACGCCACTGAGGATTGGCAATTCATCCATGTCGATCCGGAAGCCGCAAAGGCCACGCCATTCGGCGGGACGATCGCCCACGGTTTCCTGACCCTGTCGATGCTGTCAGCGATCGCCTACGACGCGCTCCCCAAAGTTTCCGGGCTCGCGATGGGCGTCAACTACGGCTTCGACAAGGTGCGTTTCATCGCGCCGGTCCGCGCGGGCAGACGCATCCGCGGCCGGCTCCGGCTGGAGGCCCTCACGCCGCGATCGGCGCGCGAGTATCAGAGCCGCACGGCCGTGACGGTGGAGATCGAAGGCGAGGCGAAGCCGGCGCTGATCGCCGACTGGCTGTCGCTTTACGTATTGGCGGAATAAGTCGCGCATAGCGCGACCACTCCGCAAGGGAGGACGAAATGCGCGCTGCGAGCGGATTGTTTGCTTTGTCACTCGGCGTGGCCATCTCGGGGAGTGCGTTGGCTGAGCCAAACCCAATCCTATCGGAAGATCATCTCATAAAATCGTCGACGCCGGGCATCGAATTGTTCGTGCGCAACAAACATGCGACGAAGTTGCCGGCAGGGACGGCCGATCGCACGCTGCTGTTCATCCACGGCGCGACCTATCCCTCCGAGCCCAGTTTCGATTTGCCGATCGACGGCAAATCGATGATGGACATGTTCGCGCGCGCCGGCTTCGACGTGTTTCTTGTCGACGTGAGAGGTTACGGTCGCTCAACTCGGCCGCCCGAGATGGACAAGCCCGCGGACCAAGGCTCGCCGGTGGCGAACTCCGAGCAGGCGGGCGCGGATCTCGGCTCGGCCGTCGACTATATTCGCGAGCTGCGTCACGTCCCCAAACTCGACCTCATGGGCTGGTCATGGGGCACTTCGATCGCCGGCAATTATGCCGCGCATCACAACGACAAGATTGAACGCCTCGTGCTTTATGCTCCCGCCTGGACGCTCGAACCCCCGGTTGATCCACCCAATCAGGCATTGCCTGCCTATCGTCTGGTCGATAAGGAATCCGCAAAGAAACGTTGGTATGCCGGCGTCGCTGAAGATAAGCGCGAAGCGCTGATTCCCGAGGGCGTATTTGATCGCTGGTGGGACGCGGTGCTCGCCACCGATCCTGTCGGCTCGAAGATGGACCCTCCGAAGCTCCGAGCGCCCAACGGTGTGATCGCCGAATTCACGCAATATTGGCGCGCCGGCAAACCGTTCTATGATCCCGCCGACATCACCGTCCCGACGTTGCTGATCCACGCCGAATGGGATGCGGATCTACCGAGCTATATGGCGCGCAACGTGTTCGCGCGTCTGACGCACGCGCCCTACAAACGCTTCGTTGAACTTGGCGAGGGCACGCATACCGTCATGCTCGAGAAGAACAGGAAACAGTTCTTCGACGAGATATTGGCGTTCCTGACGGAGAGCGAGGCGACGGCGTTGCGGTGAGGCGAAGGGTCGAATCAACCAAACATCGTCATGGCCGGGCTTGTCCCGGCCATCCACGCCGAGACAGGGCCCGTCAATTCCAGAACTCCAACCATCCCGTGTGCAGCAGCCAGCGCCATGTAGGGGTGTGATCGAACGCCTGCAGTCCCCTCCCCCCTTGTGGGGGAGGTTAGGGAGGGGGGTCGGTTAGGCTTGGAAAAACTCCCCGGAAAGGGCGGCTCCCGTGGGTACCCCCCTCCCCGGCCCTCCCCCACAAGGGGGGAGGGGGTTCGCGGCGGCGGCAGTTTATCAATCAAAACGCGCCCTATCCACTTAACGCTTTCGCGGGAACGACATTGGGACAACCCCTACCGCCCAAGCCGCCTTAGCTCCGCCTTAGCCCCCTCATACTCGATGAACCCCGTCGGGCATTCCTTTACCGCGGCCTGCAGAAGCGGCGCGATTTCGTCCGCTGCCACGCTGCCGATCTTCGAAGCCGCATGGTAAAAATCCGCCTCGCAGCGCTCGCCGTCGTCGGCCGCGGCCGCCTTGGCGGTGGCGTAGTCGATGCGGCCGAGAAACATCCGCGCCACCGGCGCCGGCCACTTCTCGTTGGCGGCGACCAGCCGCTCGCCGAGCTCCGCCGCGCCGTCCTGTTTCAGAGCCGCCCTCGCGAGAAAGCGCCAGAGCGCCGGATAGAGAACTCCCGGATCGCGATCCGCGCGGGTCAGATCCGCAACCGCGCTCGCGGCGTCGCCTTTGTAGAGCCACACCCGGCCGCGTTGGAACGCGGCGACGGCGTCGCCGGGATCGTCGTGCAGGCGCGCGTTGAGATCGCGGATCGCCGCGTCGAAATCACCCGCGTCGACGTCCCAGGCCGCGAAGGAACGCCGCACCGCAGGATTGTCGGGCGCCGCGCGGCTGGCCGCGCTGAGGTCGGCATAGGCGCCGACGCTGTCGCCGGCCTCCAGCCGCGACTGTCCGCGCATCGCCAGCAGTTCAGGGTCGCCCGGCTTGCGCTGCAGGGCCGGGGCGAGATCGGCAAGGCTGGCGGCGGGATCGCTGCGGGCGCGGTCGATTTCGGCGCGCTGCACATAGAGCCCGATCACTTCGGGCGCCGCGCGCAGCGCGCTGTCGACGTCGGTCAGCGCTGGCGCATATTGTCCCGAGGCGGCGTAGGCGGCCGCGCGCCGCGATAGTGCGTTGATACGCTCAGGCGCCGCCGCCAGCGCCTGACTGTAAGCCTCGATGGCGCGCGCATTGTCGCCGAGAGCGGCGAAACGCGCGCCGCGCGCCTCGAAGCGCAGCGCGGTCAACGTGCGCCATTCCCCAGGGCCCCAGACAATCGTCGCTCCGGCGAGAACCAGAGCCGCCAGCGCTCCGGACCCCGCCAGCGCCCACCGCCAGCGCGGCGACACCGGCCTCGGCCTCGCTTGCGCAGGAAAGACCATGAACAGCGCGCCGAGCGCCAGCGGCGACACAGCGAGCAGCGCCACGGCGAAGAAAGCGTCGCTCGATTCCAGCATCAGGCTGGCGAAAGCGCCGCCGACGAGCGAGGCGCCGGCGCCGATCCCGAGCAGCAGACCCAACGCCCACCCGGCGCCGCGTGAGCGTCCGATCCGGGCGAGGCGGCTTTGGCCGACTGGCGTCGGCGCGCGTCGCAGCCTGACCAGCGCGGCGCCGGCGAGCAGCGCCGACAGCACCTGCGCCCCGGTGAGCGCCGCCTTCATCGTCATCCGGGGATCAAGCCCGAGCGAGCTGAGGAGACGCAACCAGGAAATCGGCGGATGTGCGCCCGCCGCGCCGGAGAACACCGCGAAATCATAGACGCCATGGATGGCGGCGAGCCCGATCCAAGCCGCAAGCGCCAGCGCAAACCCGAGCGCTCCCGGCCTGACGCTGGCGACGACGAAGCCGCCCACCAAACCCTCGAACACATGAAACGGCGTCGCGGTCAGCGCGCGCTCCAGCGCCAGCGTCGCCCAACCGGATTGCGCGCCGGCGAGATAAAAGATGTTTTCCAGCGCGGAGAATCCAAGCGACAACGCGCCGGCGGCGAGCACGACATCGCGACGGTCGCGCGCCAGCCAGTGCCTGCGCAGAAACGCGGCGACGCCCAGCATTTTGATGCCTTCCTCAGGAAGCCCTGCGAACAGGAAGGCGATCGTCTGCGGCGCAAAGTGCAGCGGATTGGTTTTCAATTCGAACGGCGCTTCGGCGAAGCCGATCGCCGAACCCAATGTCGCGCCAATGGCGAGGGCTTCGAGCAGCAGACGGCCCGAAAGGCCGCCGCGCCACAACAAATAAGCCAAGAGCGCGATCGACGCCGGCGCCGTCGCCCAGGCGAGCCATGCCAGCGACGTCATCGCAGCGAGAACACGTGCGACCCGCTGGCCTTCAACGACAAGATGAAAGCCGAGAACGCGAACGTTAGGCCGATCACGGCGCCGATCCGAGAGACGCCGCCCGCGCGCGTGATCAGCGCCTGCACTTCAGCCTCATCGTCGGTCGTCTCACGGATCCGCGCGATCGTGCGCCGGGCGTAGGCGAGGTAAAGGCGTAAGCCGAACGCGCCAATCAGCGACCCACCCCAGTTCAACCAACCAAGCCGCGGGATATAGGCCAGCAGCAGCGGGCCGGCGGAGACCAGCGCGGCCCACACGTACATCTTGCGGTAGAGGAACCACGCCTGCGGCGCCAGCAACCCCGGCCAGCAGAACGGCGCGACGCGCTGGCCCGAGATGAGCGCGTCATAGTGCGGCATGAACCGCCGATGATTGCGCTCGACGAACGCCGCCATGTCCGCGCGCGCTGGATTTTCCGCTTCCCCGTCGATGCTCATCCCAATCCATATCCCGCCGCGCCTGGGACCGCGGATATCCCGCACGCTCTTTCGTGACGGCAAGAAAGAGCGTGCGGGATATCAGCGGTCCCAGTGGGCGCTTTATCTTGAAACGCTTCCCTTAGGCGACCGCAGCGGGTTCCAGCGACAGCTCGCGCATATCGCTCAGCGTGCGCGCATCGAGCACCGAGGAGATCGCATCGCGCGCTTGCGCCATCACGATCCGCACGCCGCAAGCTTTCGTCCGATCGCAATCCTCGCAACGGCGGTAGAAATTGCGGCTTGCGCAGCCGATCGGCGCGAGCATGCCGTCTAGCGCGCGCACGATATCGCCGATGCGAATTTCGTCGGCCGACCGCGCCAAGGTGTATCCACCGCCGCGCCCCTTCTTGGAGTGAACGAACCCGGCCGTGCGCAATTCACCGAGAATGGCGTCGAGAAACTTCTTCGGGATCGAGTTGGCGGCCGCGATATCGGCCACCAGCGCGGGTTGCCCCGGCGGCATGCCCGCAAGATGCGTCATCGCCTTCAGCCCATACTTGCCCTTGTTGGTGAGCATAGTCTTTCTATTCCTTAACGAGACTGAGGTCCCGGTTTACCGCAAAATCATCCCGACCCGACGCGGCCTCGCATTTTTTGCTAAGATTTTCGTCAACGGGTTTCGGCGTGAGGTTGTCCATGCGGAATATAGTGTCGGCCAGTCTCGCGGCCCTCGTCTGTCTCACAGGGCCGGCCGGCGCCGCCGCGGTAATCGGCTTCGATGCGGGCTATCGTCCCGGCACGATCGTGATCAGCCAGCATCAGCGCAAGCTCTATTTCGTCCTCGACGGCGGTCGCGCGGTTGCCTACCCGGTCGCCGTCGCCAAGCGTGGTAAGGAATGGAGCGGCGCCGCCCACGTCGAGGGTAAATATGTCGAGCCCGCCTGGTCACCGCCCGATTCGGTCAAGCGCGACCATCCCGAGTTGCCGGATGTGATTCCCGGCGGCTCGCCGCACAATCCGATGGGCGTTCGCGCGATCACGCTCGATCGCGACGAAGTGGCCATTCACGGCACGACGCGCGCGATGCGCGCTTCCGTCGGCACCGCGGCCTCCTATGGCTGCATACGCATGTTGAACGAGGACGTGCTCGATCTTTACGACCGCGTCAGCGTCGGCGCCGACGTCATGATGGTTCCGTAAAGCGTCCCCCCTGGGACCGCGGACGTCCCGTCCGCAAGCCGCAGGCTAAAGCCTGCGGGCTGAAGCGTCGCTACCGGACAACCGGCGTCTAGAGCGCTCGGTCCCAGGATCGCGGCGCTCAAAAGTCGCAGGCGAGGCCCTTCACTTCCCAATCGCCATAGCGCGCGGGATCCAGCCCCCCACGCCCGCCGAGCTCTTTCGGCGCCGCCGCCTTCTCGGCTTCACGCCGTGCTTTGGCCTCTTCGAGCGCCCTCATCGCCGCTGGGGAATGCCGGGAAAGTTCCGGTATTTCGGAAAGTTCTTCGTTCATAATGCTCCAGATAGAGCTTTGGACACTCCCGCGCCAGAGTCGGCGTGTTAAGGTCGGAGAATGTCCGAATCGCAGAGGGTTGAGGTTTGAGTCCGTCAAAGCCCGCGATGCGAAAGAGCGCGGGCGCACAACGCCCGCCGCCGCCCGAAGCGACGCCTGGATATATGCCGCGCTGGGTCGCCGCACAGGCGATCAGCGAAGCGCTGACCTACGCCCGGGCGCTCGACGACCGCTTTCCCGGTCACGACGGCGAACCGCCGCCGCAAATCCTCGACGCGCGCGACCGGGCGCTGGCGCGTTCGATCGCGGTCGTGGCGATGCGGCGGTTCGGCACCATCCGCAAAGGCCTGTCGCGCTATCTCGAGAAAGGCATGCCGCGAAAGGCCGGCCCGTTCGAGGCGACGCTGATTGCCGCCGCCGCGCAGCTGCTGTTTCTCGACACCTCGGATCATGCCGCGGTCGATCTCGCCGTGCGCGCCGTGCGCGCCGATCCCGCGAGCGCCCCCTATGCCGCGCTGGCCAACGCCGTGCTGCGCAATCTCGCCCGCGGCAAAGAAGAGGTGATTGGCGACGCTCAGCCGTTCGACGACGTCCCCGCTTGGCTCGCCGCCCGCTGGAAGACCAACTACGGCGAAGCCACAGCGCTGGCGATCGCCGCCGCGCATCTGCGGGAGCCGACGCTCGACCTGACCACCAAAAGCGACCCGGAAAGCTGGGCGCAAAAACTCGGCGGCGCCGTGCTGCCGACAGGTTCAGTGAGGCTCGACACGCATGCGCCGATCACGGAGCTGGCTGGCTTCGGCGACGGCGAATGGTGGGTGCAGGACGCCGCCGCCGCTTTGCCGGCGACGCTGTTGCCGATTTCGCCGGGCGATCGGGTGGTCGACTTCTGCGCCGCGCCTGGCGGCAAGACGGCGCAGCTCGCGCTGCGCGGCGCGCGCGTCTCGGCGCTCGACCGCTCGGCGCAGCGCCTGAAACGCCTCGGCGCCAATCTGGAGCGGCTGAAACTGGAGGCGGAGCTCGTCATCGCCAACGCCTCCGCCTATGACGCGCCGCCCTTCGACGCCGCGCTGGTCGACGCGCCCTGCACGGCGACCGGCACGATCCGCCGCCATCCCGATGTCGCGTGGACGAAGCGCTCGAGCGACATCGTCACGCTCGCCAAGACGCAGACCGAGTTGCTCAATCGCGCGATCGCGCTGACCCGGCGCGGCGGGACGATCGTCTATTGCGTGTGCTCGCTTGAGCCGGAGGAGGGCGAAGCGCAGATTGCCGCGCTGCTGCGACGCCATCCCGAAGTGACGCGGCTGCCGATTGAGGCCAGCGAGATCGGCGGGTTGTCGGAATGCATCACGCCGGCCGGGCGATTTGCGCACGCTGCCGTGCCATCTGCAGAGAGATACGCCGCGACAGTCGGGGCTCGACGGGTTTTATGCGGCGAGGCTGCGGAGGGGGTAGGCGAACTGCTCGAACCCCAATCCAAAACGTGCTACATTGGCGTTATGACGAAAACATCCCAAGTGTCATCGGAAAAGCACGTGGTGAAAAGCTCGCCTCTCGCCTCGAAGAGGGCGTCAGTCAAGTCCGGACAGTCAGTGACCGTCAAGGGCGTTGGCGCGCTTCGGGGCTATGATCTAAAAATCAAGAAGGGCGTGAGCCTTCTCAAACCAATTGCCAAACAGGTTCTCGGCCGCCGCTCCAAAGAGCGCAAGGCCCGATAGCCCTTGCCGGGCGCGCTGCTCGATACGCACGCGCTCTATTGGCTAGTCACTGGCGCGAAACCACTCTCGCAAGTCGCTCTAAGAGCCATTGGCGAGAGCCAGGCGTTAAGGCGGCTTTTCGTGTCCCCGATAACGGCGTGGGAATTGGCGATTGCCGCGCAGAAACCTCCTCATAGGGATCCCCCGCGACTGGATTCAACCATATCGAAGTGGTTTCGTGCGGCCGTACGCGCGACCTCGGCGAAGATCATACCTATTGGGCAAACAATCGCGATTGAAGCTGCGCAGGTTGTTGTCACGACAGGCCACAGGGACCCAGGTGATTGCTACCTCATTGCGACGGCGCGACTGCGGAATATTCCGATCATCACCCGCGACGCAGCCCTGCGCGAACTCGCAACCGATGGCTATTTGGACGTGATTGTCTGCTGAGATTTTCGGCTCGGCAATTCATGCCCCACGAATTCCACCCTCTTCACTCCCATTGCGTACAGCAAAGCCGTCAGGTCCCCTTGCTCGACCCGCGCATGCGCCGACGCGGCGACTTTCGGCTTCGCCCGATAGGCCAGCCCAAGCCCCGCCTCACCGAGCATCGGCAGATCGTTGGCCCCGTCGCCGACCGCCATAGTCGCGGAAGCAGGCAAACCGAACCGCTCGCGCAGTTCGCGCAACGCGCTGAGCTTGGCGTCCGCGCCCTGTATCGGCGGCAGCACGCGCCCCGTGAGGCGGCCATCGCTGACCTCCAGGCTGTTGGCGCGATGCTCGTCGGCGCCAGCCAAGCCGCCACCGCGCCGGTGAACGGCACAAACCCGCCCGAGACGATCGCAAAATACCCGCCGCGCGCCCGAAACGTCGCGGCCAGGGTCCGCGCTCCGGCGTTGAGCGTGATGCGCTCAGCCAGCAGTTTTTCGATGACTGAGACCGGCAACCCGGCAAGCAGCCCCACCCGCTCACGCAGCGCTGCGGCGAATTCGAGTTCGCCGCGCATCGCCCTCTCCGTAATCGCCGCCACCCGCGCCCCGATCCCGGCGACGTCGGCGAGTTCGTCGATGCACTCCTGCCCGATCAGCGTCGAATCCATGTCGGCGATCAGCAGCTTCTTGTCGCGACCTTCGAGCGGCTGAACGATGAGATCGGCGCCGAGTTCGTCAGCCGCCGCGCGAAGCTCTGGCGCCAGGGCGGGCCCCGCGAAAACCAGATCGACCGCCTCGCCCGGCGCGAGCCATCGCGTCTCGACATCGCCCGCCAGCTCTTGCGCGACGCGCCCGATCGCCGCATCGCTCAACTCCGTCTCGGCGGGATTGGCGACGAGCGTGGCGACATAGGCAGGCATGGAACGATCCGAGACGAAACCGAGGGCGCTCCTCATTGCAGGCCCGACCGCCAGCGGCAAGTCGGCGCTGGCGTCGGCGATAGCCCAGCGCTTCGGCGCGACCATCGTCAACGCCAATTCGATGCAGGTCTACGCCGACCTCCGCGTTCTGACCGCGCGGCCGACCCTGGAAGAGGAGCGCCAGGCGCCGCATCGGCTGTTTGGCGAGATCGACGGCGCCGTCACTTTCTCGGTCGGCCTCTATGAGGCCCGCGCCCGGGCGATCCTGGCGAACGCCAAGGCGCCGCTGGTGTTCGTCGGCGGCACGGGGCTTTATTTCCGCGCGCTGACCCAGGGCCTTTCGGAAATGCCCAATATTCCCGAGCGGGTGCGCGCCGAAGTGCGCGCCTCCGCCGAGGGCCGCGAGACCCGCGAACTTCACGACGAGCTTCAGCGCGTCGATCCCGCGGCGGCCGCAAGGCTCAGGCCGAGCGATCGGCAGCGCTTGCTGAGGGCGCTCGAAGTCTTCCACGCGGCCGGTCGCTCTTTGACCAGCTATCAGAACCAGCGCGCCGCGCCGGCGCTCGGCCCTGGCGAATGGCGCGGGCTGTTCCTCGCGCCTGATCGCGACGAGCTGAAGCGCCGCATCGAGACGCGGTTCTCGACGATGCTGGCGAACGGCGCGCTGGAGGAAGTGGCGCGGCTCGCCGAGCGTCGATTGGACCCCGCGCTGCCGATCATGCGGGCGCATGGCGCGCCGCACCTGATGGCCCACCTGCGCGGCGAGATTTCGCTCGACGAGGCGGCCGCAGGCGGCGTTCGCGATACGAAGGCGTATGCTAAACGGCAGTTCACCTGGGCGCGGCATCAGCTGCCGAATTTTGTCTGGACGTCGCCGGCGGCGGGCGAGGAGATCGGAATGGGCGCCTGGGAGTGACCCGCACGCCTCTGGGGCGGCGGCGCCGCAGTCTAGTACCCCTTCAGCGCGAGCGCCTTGGAGGCGCTGACCAAACTGACGAATTCACTGGGAAACCGGTCGACCTCACTCCGGCAAGCGGTCCGATCGCCTTCCCAGCCCGACTTTATCAACGAGATATCGAAATCCATTTCGATCTGCTGCCCGTGACCGTAGCTTTTAAGAAGCGCGACGCGAGTGGGTTCTTTCAACCCGTAGGTCTCGTTGGTGTCATTCGCGAGATATTCCGGCGCATGCATCTCAGGTGGGCAATTTGCGCTCGCGCGAGCGACGGATTGTCCATAGAGGCAAGCTAGTTGCTCGACCGATCTCAGGAACTCCGACGGACGGACCCCTTTCACCGGCCCAATGTCCTGCTCCACATCCCCGCAATTCTTTTTGGGGGCCTCGGCTGTGGCGACAGGGCCTTGCGAGGCGCAGGACGAAATCAGCAAAATCATCGCAACAAGATAGATAAAACGCAAAATAACCTCCCTTTCCCAAGGGAACATACTAGCAATCCTCGTGCAAGTCGTCGAATCGCGCGGTCACCGTTGTAGCGCGTTGCATTAAAATTCTGTCGTCATTTCGATGCAGCGGGATTGGAGGACCGGCGGAGCGTCGGCCTCCAGGCCGACGTTGACACGCAAGCCAGCTGAGCTGCGCCCAAGAGGTCGGCGTGGACGCCGACCCTCCGTCAGCATTACCGTCAGCAGCCGGCGTCTCCTAGATCGGCGCCGCGGCGCCTGCAGCCGCAATCTCCAGATCGCGTTGTAGGTGAGATGACCGCTCGCCGGTAGGGAGCCGATCGAGGAGGGACCGCGATCTGGAGATCGCAGCTACAAGTCCTGCTTCGAGCTGATCGCATATGTCCGCAGATTGTTGACAGTTGAACTCCTTCCCTCGCCGTCTGCCATCAAACCGGCGCAGGAGTTCAACATCTTAGTATTTCGAGCGTCGAGGCGCTCAGGATCACCTCACTTTCTGAAGCGGTGCGCGAACGCCTGATGCGCGCGATCGCGCGTGGTGATCTCAAGCCCGGCGCCCGCCTCAACGAAGCGCAGATGGCGCAAACGCTCGGCGTCAGCCGCGGCCCGGTCCGCGAGGCCGCGCGCGAGCTCGAGGGCCAGGGTTTCCTCGTTAGCCGCCCCAATCAAGGCTTCTACGTCGTCGATTTCGACGCGCAGGCGATCCGCGACGTCTACGAAGCCAAGGACTGGCTTGGAGACGGCTTTCGTCGCCGATCTCGCGCGCAGCCTGACAATCCCCGAGCGGCGCGAAATACTCGCCGAGATCGACGCGCTCGACCGCTCCGACCGGCTCGCTTTCACCCAAAATCTGTTCGACTTCCGCGCCCGCGTCATCGCGCGGCTCAGCAACCGTTTCCTCGCCGATCTGATGACGGTGCTCTACCGCAAATTCTACATCGTCTCGCTCGTCGTCGACGCCGGGGACGACGCGGAGCGCGTCGCGCGCATCACCGACGTGCTGCGCCGCTTTTGGACGGCGATGGCGCGCGACGATCTGCGAAGCGCGAGCGCGGTCCTGCGCGACGACACCGCTTATTGGCTCGCCGATCTGCCCCCGAGCAGCGGCCCGGAGAGAGGCCCGAAACATGAACGCGCCGGTCAAGAACTCGATCGCCGCGCTCGTCCCCGAACTCACGGAATGGCGGCGCGATTTTCACCGTCATCCCGAACTGCTCTACGAATGCCGCCGCACCGCGAAGCTGGTCGCCGAGCGGCTTGCGCGAATTCGGCTTCGACGAGGTGCACGAAGGCGTCGGCCGCACCGGCGTCGTCGGCCTGCTGCATGGCGCGAGCGGCCCCGCGATGAGCGCGAGCAAGCGCGTGCTGTTCCGCGCCGACATGGACGCGCTGCCGATCGTCGAGGCGACCGGCGCCGAACTATGCCTCGCAAGCCCCGGCACGATGCACGCCTGCGGCCACGACGGCCACACCACGTTGCTGCTCGGCGCGGCCAAACATCTCGCCGAGCGCGCGCGAATTCGACGGGATCGCTGGTGTTCTGCTTCCAGCCGGCCGAGGAAGGCGGCGCGGGCGCGGAGGCGATGATCGAGGACGGTTTGTTCGAGCGCTTCCCGGTCAAGGGCGTCTACGGCCTGCACAATTGGCCGGGGCTCGACGTCGGCAAGTTCGCCGTGGCGCGCGGCCCGGCGATGGCTTCGGCGGACCGGCTCGACATCGTCGTCAAGGGCTTCGGCGGCCACGCCGCCATGCCGCATCGCGTGAACGATCCGATCGTCGCCGCCGCCGAAATCGTGCTCGCGGCGCAGACCATCGTGTCGCGCGTCATCGATCCGCTGCGAGCCGGCGGTGGTGTCGATCACCTCGATCCACGCCGGCGAGGCCTACAACATCATTCCCGACAAGGTGGAGATGCGGGTCGGCTTCCGCGCCTTCTCGGATGCGGTCGCGGAGCAGATCGAGACGGAGCTGCGCCGCATCTGCGCAGGGGTCGCCGCGGCGCACGGCGTCAGCGTCGAGGTGATGCGCGCCGCGGCGCCGATCAAGGCCTACCCCGCGACCGTCAATCATCCTCGAGGAAACCGACATCGCCATCGAAGCGATGCGCGCCGTCGCGGGACGCGGAGAATGTCGACGACGGCGTGAAGCCGGTGATGGGCTCGGAGGATTTCTCCTTCATGCTGAAGCGGGTGCCCGGCGCCTACATCTTCATCGGCAACGGCGACAGCGCGCCGCTGCATCATCCCGCCTACGATTTCAACGACGAGGCGCTTCCCCACGGCGTCGCCTACTGGAGCGAACTGGCGCGCCGCGTGCTTCCGCCGGCCTAACAACCAACGGGGTCAGACGATGTCGGCGACCACGGTCAAGCCTACCGGCGCAAGCGCCGCCCCGCATCGCCGAGCGCGAGCGTGGTCGCGGCGACGGTCGCCGGCAATGCGATCGAATTCTACGACTTTCTCTGTTTCGGCTTCTTCGCCGTCTATATCGCCGGCGCGTTCTTTCCCGCCGGCGACGATTCGCCAATCTGCTGAAGACGCTGGCGATCTTCTGGTCGGGCTTTCTGTTCCGGCCGCTCGGCGGCGTCGTCATCGGCGCCTTCGCCGACCGCGCCGGCCGCCGCCCGCGCCATGATGCTGACGATCGCGCTCATCACGATCGGCACCATGGGTCTGGCGGCGATCCCGTCCTACGCGACGATCGGCGTCGCGGCGCCGGTGCTGCTCGTCGCTCTGCCGCATCGTGCAGGGTTTCGCGCTCGGCGGCGAGGTCGGGCCGGCGAGCGTGTTTCTCGCCGAGGCCGCGCCGCCGGGCGCGCGCGGATTCTATGTGAGCTGGCAGATCGCCAGCCAAGGCCTCGCGGTGATGGCCGGCGGCTCGCTCGGCACGCTGCTCTCTTATCTGCTGACCAAACAGCAACTGTCGGACTGGGGCTGGCGCGATGCCCTTCCTCATCTGCCTGGTGCTGATCCCGCTCGCGTTCTACCTGCGCAGCGACATGCCGGAAACGCTGGACGAGCATCGCAAACCGGGGCGCGAGTCCGACGCAAAGCTCGCTGGGAGCATCGGATATATCGCGCTCGGCGTGCTGCTCATCATCGGCGGCACGGTTTCAACCTATGTCGGCAACTACATGTCGACCTATGCGATCAACACGCTGAAACTGCCGGCAACGCTCAGTCTTTCGGCGACGCTGGTGAGCGGCGCGTCGACCTTCGTCTTTGCGCTGGTCGGCGGCTGGCTCGGCGATCGCTATGGGCGCAAGGTGGTTGTGCTCGTGGCCGCGGATCGCGCTGGCCGTGCTGATCTGGCCGGTGTTTCTTTGGCTCTCCGCGGCGCCGAGCGCCGGTCACGCTTTGGCTTGCGCGATCGTGGTCTCGGGCCTGACGGCGTTCTCGGCCGGGATCAGCCTCGTCGTCATGCCCGAACTGTTGCCGAAGCGCATTCGCGCGACCGGCTTCGCGCTCTCCTACGCGATCGGCGTCACCATTTTCGGCGGCTCGACGCAATTCGCTGATCACCTGGCTGATCGATGTCACCAAGAACCCCGTCGCGCCCGCCTTTTATGTGATCGCGACCAGCCTCATCACGATCGCCGCCGATGCTCGCGCTGCCTGAAACGCGCGGGCGCGAGATTGATTGAGAGCGAGCGCCTGGCCCAATGTAGCCGCGGTCGTTGACCGCGGTCGGCGTGTGATCGACCTTATCTGGCAAACATTCGATCGCGCCGCCGCCGCGGTCAACGGCCGCGCTACGAGCGCCCTGCCCTTGATTGGCGCGCATGCGGCCTTGAGTCGTCAGACTTTGTGGTTCCCTCTCGACGGAAGTTGTTCTAGGCGGGGTCGACGCACCCTTCGCCGGAGCCCTTGTTGTCAGCCAAACGCGTCCTCGTCGCCCTCATCGTCGCGCTAGTCCTCGTCGGCGCGCTCTTCGCCTTCTGGCCAAACTTCGACCTCGCCGTCACGCGGTCCGTCTATGACAACGGCGGCTTCTGGGGCGCGAGCGACGCCGCGCGCCACGCGCGCGATACACTGCGGCTCGCGCCCTATTGGTTGCTCGGCGGCTCTGACCGTACTGTGGCTCGCCCGGCGGCTGGGCGCGACGAACCTCGCCGCTCCTTCCGGCCGTGCGATCATTTTCCTCATCGCGAGCCTCACCATCGGCTCGGGCCTCATCGTCAATCTCGGCCTCAAGGATCACTCGCATCGCCCTCGCCCGGTGCATGTCAGCGAGTTCGGCGGCGAAATGGAGTTCCGCCCCTGGTACACGTTCGACGGCGCCTGCAAGAAGAACTGCGCCTTCGCCTCCGGCGAGGCGGCGTCCGGCTTCTGGATGCTGGCCCCGGCTCTGCTCGCGCCGCCGCCCTGGCGCGCGCTCGCGATCGCCGCATCGATCGTCTACGGCGTCGCGACGAGCGCGCTACGTCTCGCCTTCGGCGGCCACTTCCTCTCCGATGTGCTGATCGGCGGCCTCATCTCGGCGATCGTCGTCGTCGCGCTATGGCGACTTTTGTTCCCACGCGCACCGTCCTGAGCGCGGCGGCGAGCGCCGCCGGCTCCCGCTCCGGCAAGCCGCAGACCTGCCCGCGGCAGATCATCGCCGCGGGAATTTGCGGCGGCGCCGGCCGCCCGCCGGGAACGCCCTCGGGCCACAATAAACGGTCGAGCGGCCAAACAACCAGCGCCGGATCGGGCGCGCGACGCGCAGCCGCGATTAGCGCCGAGGCGCGATCCTCGTCGCGCGCGCCCTCAACGACGACGCATCCTCCTCGGGTAAGAAAATCCCAGGCGCTCAGCAACAGCGGCGATTGCGTGAGTTCGCGCGGATCCACGCCCGCAAAAGAACCAATCAACCGCTCCGCGGCTTCGCGCCAATCCGACGCATCCGTCAGATGATAGAGCCGCACGAAAACCTCGGCCATCAGCCCGACCCCCGATGGCGTAGCGCCATCATGCGCGATGCGCGCGCGCACCGCAGGCGCATCCGCAGCGTCCGCGGCTGTCAGATAAAGGCCGCCGTCCTCGGCGCCGAAGCGCGTCCGCGCAGCGCCCGCCTCTCGCTCCGCGATCTGCAGATAGCGGGGCTCGCCTGTCGCCTCGAACAACGCCAGCGCCGCGCGCGCAAAGCTCGCGCAATCGTCGAGCATTCCCTCCGCGCCGATACGGCCCTCTCGCCACGCGTGGGCAAGCCGTCCTTGATCGTCGCGCAATGTTTTGTCGAGAAAGTCGAAGGCGGCGCTGGCGGCGGCGAGCATCTCCGGCGCCTCGAATACCGCGGCCGCGCGGGCAAGCGCGGCAATCATCAGGCCGTTCCAATCCGTCAGTATCTTGTCGTCGAGGCCCGGGCGAGTGCGTCGCTCGCGCAACGCGAACAGCCGGGCCCGCGCGCCGGCGAGCCCGCGTTCAAGCGCGATGTCGACCGGCTTGGCCATCCGCAGCACGTTGCGGCCTTCCCAGTTGCCTTCAGGCCGAACATCATAAGCCGCCTTGAAAGCCTCGGCCTCCTGACCGAGCGCCGCGTCGATCTCGTCGGCTGACCAGACATAGAACAGGCCCTTCCTCGCCGTCCTGATCGGCGTCGAGCGAGGCCGCGTAGGCGTCGCCGACTTTCATCTCCCGCTGCAACCAACCAAACGTATCGCGCGCCCGCGCGGCGTAGACCGGCGATGGCGTGTCCGCGTGAGCGAGCGCCAGCAACTCCAGGATTTGCGCATTGTCGTAGAGCATCTTCTCGAAATGCGGCACATGCCATTCCGCGTCGACGGAATAACGCGCGAAGCCGCCGCCGAGATGATCGTAGATTCCGCCGGCGCTCAGCGCATCGAGCAGGTCGCGCACGGCGTCGCGATACGAGGGGTCGCCGCGGCGGAAATACTCGCTCCAGAAAAACCGGAAGATCGGCGCGTTCGGGAATTTCGGCGCGCGACCGATCCCGCCGTTCTCGGGATCAAGGATCCGCAGCAGCGCCGCGCCGGCCGTGTCGAGTTGATCGTCGCCAAGCTCGCCCGGCGCGCGCGGCGCGGCGGTGTTTCTGAGATGTGCGGTGAGCGCGGCGCCATTCTGCAAGACGCCGTCGCGTTTCGTCCGCCAAGCCTGTGTGACCGAGCCGAGCACCTGCGGAAACGACGGCCGACCGAAGCGCGGCGTCGGCGGCCAGTAGGTTCCGCCGTAGAACGGCTCGGCGTCCGGCGTCAGGAACATCGTCAGCGGCCAGCCGCCCTGTTCGCCGAGCGCATGCAGCGCGCTCATATAATGATGATCGACGTCTGGCCGCTCCTCGCGATCAACCTTGATGCAGACGAAATCGCGGTTCATCTGCGCCGCGGTCTCCGCGTTCTCGAACGATTCGTGCGCCATCACGTGGCACCAGTGACAAGCCGCGTAGCCGATCGAGAGAATGACGGGCACATCGCGCTCGCGGGCGTCCGCGAAGGCTTCGCGGCCCCACAGGCGCCAATGCACGGGGTTCTCGGCGTGCTGCAGCAGATAGGGCGAGGAGCTTGTGCGCAGCGGATTTTGGCCGTCGTTCATGCGGGTCCTCGGCGCTCGGCGCGTTGCCTATGTTGCGTTGTGCGGGTCATGATGGACAAGTCTAAACCTCGTGAACCGCGAGCGCGATCTCTTTGACCGAGATGAAAGACGGCCTGCCTCTGCTTACCTTCGCCGACGTCGAGGCTTTCGATCGTTGGCTCGGCGCCAACCCGACGCGCGGCCGGCGCATGGCTTAAATTCGCAAAGAAAGGTGGCCGCGCCGCGATCTGGCAAAGGCCGACGCGATCGATTGCGCGCTTTGTCACGGCTGGATCGACGGACAGCTCGGGCCGCTCGACGATGACTATTTCCTCACGCGGTTCACGCCGCGCAAGGCGGGCGGGCGGTGGTCTGCGAACAACTGCAAACGCGCTGCCGAGCTTGTCGCGCAGGGCGCATGCGGCCGCGCGGACTCGCCGAGATCGAAGCCGCGAAAGCGGACGGCCGCTGGGAAGCGGCTTACCCCTCCGCCACCGCGGCGAAAACCCCTGCGGATTTCGCTGCCGCTTTGGCGGCGAGCGCCAAGGCCGAGGCTTTTTTCGCCACGCTCGATGGCGCCAACCGCTACGCGCTGCTGTATCGGCTGCACCACGCAAAGCCGGCGGTTCGGGAGCGCCGCATCGCGGAGTTCATCGCCATGCTGGAGCGCGGCGAGACGTTTCACGGCGCGTCGAAAGCGCCGCCCCGTCAGCGCGGCTCGTCGACTGCGAAGAGGCGGGGCGCGGGCGGGAATTCGACGTCTTCGTAGATCGCGCGCATGGCCAGGTCGATGCCGAGCTTAGGCAACTCAACTTTCGCTTCCAACCCGACGACGAGCGCTTCGCTCCAGGGGCCGTCTCCGCGCGACCAGATCGTAACAGAGGGCTCGTTCGGTTCGACAAACAAAATGTATCCGAGACCGGCGACTGATTTGTATTCCTCGAGCTTGCGGATGGAATCGAAGTCGCGCGTCGTTGGCGAGAGGACTTCCACAACAAGGTGCGGGTCACCGGCCTTATAACCGTTGGGATCGCGATTCCCGCAGTCGACGCCGACGTCGGGCCGACGAATTTGACCAGGGTACGTCTCTACAGCGCCATCATCCGTAAATGGTCTACAGCCGCTCCCGCGTAGCTTGGGGCCGAGCTCCAAAATAATATTCACGACAATATCGTCATGAACATTCTTCGCTCCCGCCATCATCCTCAAGGGACGGCCGTTTACAAGCTCGTAGCGCTCCGCTTGGCGTTCCTGCCACGCGAAGAATTCATCTAAGGTCCAGGGGCGTTCAAGCGGCTCGGGCATTTGCGTTCTTCAAGGCAGCGCGATCATATCCGCAAACGGCGCCCGCGCAAAAGGTTCTTCGGAGCGTCGGCGTCCACGCCGACGTCGTCGTGCGCACGTCGTCGGCGTAGACGCCGACGCTCCGAGCGGGCTAAGGCGCCCGCAGCGCGCGCTCTAACAACCGCCGATCTCCCAGCAGCGCCCGTGTCTCTTTCTTATCCAACCAACCGACAATCTCGGCGAAAGTCTCGCAAGCTTCGATCTTGGCCCGCGCCGTCGCCAGTGCGACGTCGATCTTGCCGGATTTACGCGGCGCCATCCCAGGCAACGCCGACACATGGCTTTGCCGCAGCGCCGCATCATCCCGCAGGCGCTTCAGCGCATCCCCTGTGCTCGGCCGCGTAACCGCGGCCAGCTCTCGCGCGCGAGCAACAACCGGCGGCGGAAGGCGATCTTCCGGCGTCGCGAACACGCCGGGGCCGGCGAGCCGCGCGCTGGTCAACAACCCGATCGGAATCGCCAGCACCAGCCCAGTGACGACCGGCGACATCCACAGCAGCAAGGGCAGCGAGATGCTGTAGGCGGCGAGCCCCATCACGACCCCAACCAAAGTCGGCGCGACGAGCTTGCGCGCCACTTCCGCCTTTGGCACCGCCCCGTCGTCGCGACGCTGCACCTGCCAGCCGGCATCGCGGCCCAGCAAAATCTCCGTCACCGCGCGCGACTGGAACACCATCATAGCGGGCGCGGCGAGCGCGGCCAGCACGGTTTCCGCAAGCAACCCGGCAAATACCCGCGCCGAGCCTCCAAACGCGCGCCGCTCAGCGGGCGAAGCCACGAGCGCGGCAAACGCCATCAGCTTCGGCAGGATCAGCAAGCCCATCGTGCCTGAGAACACCCAGGCCGCCAACACCGGGTCCTGCCGAGGCCACGCGGGGAACAGCGAAAAGCCTTTCGGAAAATATTCCGGCCGCACATAGGCAGCCTGCAGCGAGATCATCAGGCCGAGGATCAGGAACGCGAACCACATCGGCGCCGTCAGATAAGATCCGATGCCCACCGCGAGATGCAGCCTGGATATCCAACGCAAACCCCGAGTTGGTAGGATGGCGAGATGTTGTAGATTGCCTTGGCACCATCTGCGGTCGCGCGCGGCAAAATCAATCAGCGAAGGCGGCGCCTCCTCATAGCTGCCGCCGAGCGCGGGCGCCGCGTAGATCGCCCAACCGCCGCGCCGCATGAACGCGGCTTCGATGAAATCGTGGCTGAGAACATGGCCGCCGAACGGCTTGCGGCCGGGTAGCTCGGGAAGCGCGGCTTGTTCGGCGAAGGCGCGCGTGCGGATGATCGCGTTATGGCCCCAATAATTGCCGTCAGGGCCGTTCCACCAGGCGTTCCCCGCGATCACCATCGGCCCGTACAGGCGCCCGGCGAATTGCTGCAACCGCGCGAACAGGCTGCGCGCATTGACCGAGATCGGCGCTGTTTGAATGAGCGCCGCCTCTGTATGGGTCTCCATCGCGTGCGCCAGCCGAACGATCGTGTCGCCGCTCATCAGGCTGTCCGCGTCTAGGATCAGGAAATGCTCGTAGGCCGCGCCGAAGCGTTCGACCCACTCCGCGATATTGCCGGATTTTCGGGCGAAATTATCTTGGCGATGCCGGTAGTAGAGCCGCCCGCCGGCGTGCGCCTGCAGCGCCAGAAATGTCGCCTCCTCCTCCAACCAAATGTCCGGGTCGGTGGTGTCGCTCAACAGGAACCAGTCGAAATGTTCGCCCTGCCCTGTCGCTGCGACCGCCTCGACCATCGCGCTCAAGCGCGCCGTCACCTGATGCGGATCTTCGTTATAGGTCGGCAGCAGCATCGCCGTGCGCGAGGCGAGGTCGGGTAGCGGCTCGACCGCATCAATCGTCAGTCCCGCAGGCGCTCTGGCCAACAGAACGAAAAACCCGATCAGCGCGGAAACAAACGAAAACGCCACCCAGGCAAACAGCGCGACAAAGAAGACGAGCATCGCCCATTCCAGCGCCGTGACGCCCCCGACGTCGACGACGTTGTACATCTCATACGCGCCGCCTGCGGTCATCGCGGCCGTCGCCAACAGCACAAACGCTCGCTTCACGCCAAGCGAAACGGCTCGCTGTGTGAGAGATCGGTCGGCCGGGCGCCCCAGGCGCGCCGGCGCCATAGGCAGATGGGCCTCGGCGGGAAGCCAAGCCTCGGTTGACGCCGCGACGAGCTCCGTCACGGCGTCCATCGGTAAATCCAAACTTCCGACAGCGGCGTCACATCGTCCATCAGCGACGCGCGCAATTCGATCGCGTTCTGATCTTTGGTGGCGAGTTGAAAGCTCAGGCGCCAGCCGCCGGTTTCCGGGTTTGGTTGGGTGACGATATTGCTGATGGTCGATTTGTCTGCGCTGACGACACCCTTGACCACCTTCGGATCAACCGACTTCAGCTTATCGCCGGCGATCTCCAGCACGAATTGTTTGTTGTCGTCCGCAAGCGCGCTGACGCCGGTCCGCACGAAGCGGGCGACTTCGTCGGTCTTGGGGATGTCAGGACCCCAGTGCATACGGTAGGTGTAGACATATTCGCGTTTGGCGACCGCAGGCTCTTTCGGCCGCCAGAAGGCGACGATGTTGTCGTGCACCTCTTCTTTGGTGGGGATTTCGAACAGTACGACCGCCCCTTCGCCCCAATCGCCGATCGGCTCGATGGAGAGGCTTGGGCGCCGCTCGAAATGCGACTCCAAATCCTGATAGGCCGCGTAGCTCTTCTGGCGTTGCATGAGACCGAAAGCGCGCGGGTTCACGTCCGCGAAGGCGCTGACCTGCAAGTCATGGGGATTGCCGAGCGCCCGCCAAAGCTCCTCGCCCTTGCCGTTGCGCATCGCCAACCCGTCGGAATCGTGTACCTCCGGCCGGAAATCCTGCGCCTCGGCGCGTTCGTTGGGGCCAAAGAAATACATGCTGGTCAGCGGCGCCAGGCCGCCGTGCGGCATGTCCACGCGCGGGTAAAGCGCCATTTCGACATCGAATATCGTCGTCGCGCCCGGGCGAACCGTGAAGCGAAAGCTTCCCGACGCGCTCTTGCTGTCGAGCAGAGCATTGATGACGATCGAGGTCGCGCCCTGCGCCGGCCGCTCCAACCAGAACGCCTTGAATAGCGGGAACTCTTCGCCCTTGCTGTCGCCGGTATCGACGGCCAGGCCGCGCGCGGACAGGCCGTAGACCTCGTCCTTGGCGACGGCGCGAAAATAGCTGGCGCCGAGGAATACGCAGACTTCGTCATAGTAGTCGGGCTTGTTGATCGGCGCATGCAAACGGAAGCCGGCGAAGCCGAGGTCATCCCCCGGCCACGTCCCGATGCCCTCGCCGATGGTGAAGTCATCGCGCTGATATTTGATCGGCCGCGCGAGGCCATCCGCGACTTCGAAAATATCGACCTTGGGCTTGTAGAAAAATCCGCGATGGAAGAACTGCGCCTCGAAACCACGGTTCTCGCCATGCCATAGCGCGTGGTCGGGACGGAAGCGGATGGAGCGATACTGATCGTAGGTAAGTTTCGTCAGAGCATCGGGGAGGGATTCATCTGGCGCAACGTAGGGCTTGGCGGCCAGGGCGCGGGCCATGTCGCGCACGTTCGCCGGCGAAAACGGCGCGTCCGCGGCGGGCGGCGCTTGCGGCGTGGGGGCGCCATCCGCACTGGGAATTGACGCCGCTATGGACGCGGCAAAGGAACCCTGCAGGAGCTGGCGGCGATTCACATACGTTCTCGGCGTTTTTCGTTCTATGGGAGAACGGTGTGCACTGCGGGAGGTTCCCTACGCGCCGAGCGCTTTATGGAGATGGTGAAATCGCGAAATTCAGCGCATTCGCCGCCGCGTTGCTGATCTGGATTGTCGCCGGGCCGGAGCCGAGGTTGAACCGCACCGTCTTGCGCACTCCCGGACAATCCTTCTGGCCCGAGAAATCGCTCGACTTCACCAGCAGGTCATTCTCGGCGACGTCTATCCAGGCCTCGCCGGAGAGGGTCACCTGATAGACGCCAGGCTCCAGCTTTGGCGCCTTGATCACCGCGGCGTAGGTGTCCTTTCCCGGCGCGCGCTCTGGCGGATACGGAAGCTTTATGTCCTTGGCGAGCGTCAGCGCGTAGGCCGTTCCTGGGGTGGCCTCGCCGCTTTCCGCCGGCATGGGCGTCGGCGAACCCTTGAACCAGCCGACCTCCCGCGCGACGCTCCATTTGAAATGATCGCAATCGGCGCGCGCAGGCGCCACGGCGATCAGCGATCCAATGAGGATAATTAGCGGGCCAGCGGCGACCCTATGTAGCCGCGGTCGCTGACCGCGGTCCACGTGCGATCGTCGCGTTCGGATAGGGACGATCACGGCAAGTCCGCGGTCAACGACCGCGGCTACAGCGGCACTGCTTTTCATCGGGTTCAATCCACGCCGATCATCACGTCGGACGCCTTGACAACCGCGTAGGCCTCCTGGCCGACCTTGAGCTTCAGCGCGTCGACCGCCTCGTTGGTGATCGAGGCGGTCAAAAGCGTACCGCCCACGTCGATCTCGACATGGGCGGTAGTTTGACCCTTGGTCACGGTCTTGATCGTGCCCTTGATCTGATTACGCGCGCTGAGCTTCATGACAGGCCTCCAAACTTAGGAAGCCGGCCTTTTAGCCGCAACGCCCACCCCGTGTCACGCCGCCGGCGGCGCGTTGATGATCTGCAGCTGGGTGAACTCGTGCAGCCCTTCCGCGGCGAGTTCGGCGCCGAGGCCGGACTGCTTGGCGCCGCCGAACGGGATATGCGGCAGGATTTCCAAGTGCTTGTTCACCCACACCGTGCCGGCCTCCAATTGCTTGGCGACCTCATAGGCGGCCTTCACATCGGAACCCCATACGGAGCCGCCGAGGCCATAGGTCGTGGCGTTGGCGCGTCGCACGGCGTCAGCCGTATCGGCGTACTTGATCACAGGCAGCACAGGGCCGAACTGCTCCTCGTCGACGATCCGCGAGCCTTCTTTGATATCGCGCACGATGGTCGGCGCGATGAAGTAGCCCGCCCGATCCAGCGCTTCGCCGCCGGCGATGATGTTGCCGTTCTTCTTGGCGTCTTCGAGGAACACCTTGACCTTCTCGTACTGCATCTTGTTCTGCAGTGGTCCGACCGTCGTGCCCTGCTTGATGCCGTCGTCGACCACAGCGGACTTCGCGAGCGAGGCAAGCTCGTTGCAGACCTCGTCGTAGATATTCTCGTGGACATAGGCGCGCTTGACCGCCAGGCAGACTTGCCCCGCATTGTTGAACGCTGCCCCGAACACACCCGCCGCCGTCGACTTCACATCGGCGTCTTCGAGGACGATCGCGGCGTCGTTGCCGCCGAGTTCGAGCGTGATGCGCTTCAGCATCTCCGCAGCAGCGGACATCACCTTCTTGCCGGTCGCCGTCGAACCGGTGAACGATATTTTCCGCACGTCGGGGTGATGGGTCAGCCGGTCGCCGAGGTCGTTGGCGTCGGCGATGACATTGACCACCCCCGGCGGGAACACGTCCTTCAACAGCTCGGCCAACCGCAACGTGCCGAGCGGGGTCGTCGGCGCGGGTTTGATGACCATCGTGTTGCCCGCGATCAAGGCCGTCGGCATCTTGAACGACAGCAGCAGCATCGGGAAGTTCCACGGCAAAATCGCGCCGATCACGCCGAGGGGCTTCCGATGCGCCTCGACCCGGCGATCGCCGCTATCTTCGATGACGGTCATCGGCAGGTCGAGACTGCCGATGTGACGCCAGAACGCACTCATCCCGCCGACTTCGGCCGTCGCTTCCGCGAGCGGCTTGCCCTGCTCGGTCGTCAACAGGCGGGACAATTCAGCCGCATGCGCATCGATAATGTCGGCGGCTTTCATGACCGCGGCGCGGCGATGTTCGATCGGGGTCGCGGCCCAAGCGGGGAACGCCGCCTTTGCCGCGGCGACGGCTTCGTCGAGTTGCGCGAGCGAGCCGCGCGGGCATTGCGCGACCACTTCCTCGGTCGCCGGATTGAGTACCGGCATCGTCGAGGCGCCCTCGACGAGCTTTCCATTGATCAACAGCTTGTAGTCAGACATTTGATCCTCCCTGGCGCGCTTACGCCGCTCGCGCACGGTTAAAATTATAGCGGTAGGAGACGCCGTCGCCGGACATCACCGCGGCTTCGCTGTGCTCAGTCATATATAACGGATGCGTTGTTCGCAATCGCCCCGGCCGGTTCAGCAGGCTTTCGCCATAAAGCTTTCGTGACATGGCGCCCTTGTAGCCGCGGTCGTTGACCGCGGTCGCCGTGTGATCGACGGCTAATTAGCTCGCATTCGATCTCGGCGCCCCCGCGGTCAACGACCGCGGCTACATCGCAGCGTCAGCTTGCCTTGCGCTATATACCCGCTATCATAGCGCCCGCCAGCCGATCGTCGCGGCGTCTCGTCCGAAAGCACGCTTGCCGTTATCTCCGGCCAAGCATAACGGACGCGGCGACCCCGTCGTCACGCTTGTCTAACGCAGGCGCCCGCCGAACGGCGACCCAATGGGAGGATACACATGTATCAGCAAGCCCTCGAATCCGTTTCCAAACAAGTTCTGATCAAGCCGCGCTACGGCAATTTCATCGGCGGCAAATTTGTCGATCCCGTCGACGGCCGCTACTTCGACAACCCGAGCCCGGTGACAGGCGCCAAGCTCTGCGAAATCGCCCGCTCCAGCGCCGCCGACATCGAGCTCGCGCTCGACGCCGCGCACAAGGCGAAGGACGCCTGGGGCAAGACTCCGGCCGCCGATCGCTCGCGGGTTCTGCTCAAGATCGCCGATCGCATGGAGGCCAAAGCCGAGTTGCTGGCGCTGGTCGAGACACTCGACAACGGCAAGCCGATCCGCGAGACCACCTTCGCCGACGTGCCGCTCTGTATCGACCACTGGCGCTATTACGCCGGCGCGCTCCGCGCACAAGAAGGCACGATCTCCCAGATCGACGATGACACCGTCGCCTATCATTTCCATGAGCCGCTCGGCGTCGTCGGGCAGATCATTCCCTGGAACTTCCCGCTACTCATGGCCGTATGGAAGCTCGCCCCCGCGCTCGCCGCCGGCAATTGCGTGGTCCTCAAGCCGGCCGAGCAGACTCCGCTCAGCATTCTCGTGCTGATGGAAATCATCGGCGACCTGCTGCCCGAAGGCGTCCTCAACGTCGTCAACGGTTTCGGCGTCGAGGCCGGCAAGCCGCTGGCGCAGAACAAGCGCATCGCCAAGATCGCCTTCACCGGCGAGACGACGACGGGCCGGCTGATCATGCAGTACGCGACCGAGAACCTGATCCCGGTCACGCTGGAGCTCGGCGGCAAGTCGCCGAACATCTTCTTCGCCGACGTGATGGATCAGGACGACGAGTTCTTCGACAAGGCGCTCGAAGGCTTTGCGATGTTCGCGCTCAACCAGGGCGAGGTCTGCACCTGCCCGAGCCGCGCGCTGGTGCAGGAGTCGATCTACGACAAGTTCATGGAGCGCGCCGTCGCCCGCGTGAAGAAGATCAAGCAGGGCCATCCGCTCGACATGACGACGATGATCGGCGCGCAGGCCTCGAACGATCAGCTCGAGAAGATCCTGTCGTATTTCGACATCGGCAAGCAGGAAGGCGCGAAGGTGCTGACCGGCGGCAAGCAGGCCAATCTCGAAGGCGAACTCGCCGACGGCTACTACGTCGAGCCGACGATCTTCGCCGGCCACAACAAGATGCGCGTCTTCCAGGAAGAGATCTTCGGGCCGGTGGTTTCGGTCGCGAAATTCAAGGACGAGGCCGAGGCGCTGGCGATCGCCAACGACACGCTCTACGGCCTCGGCGCCGGCGTTTGGACCCGCAACGGCACGCGCGCCTATCGCTTCGGCCGCGCGATCCAGGCCGGCCGCGTGTGGACCAACTGCTACCACGCCTATCCCGCGCATGCGGCGTTCGGCGGCTACAAGCAGTCCGGCATCGGGCGTGAGACGCACAAGATGATGCTGGATCATTATCAGCAGACGAAGAACCTGCTGGTCAGCTATTCGCGCGAAGGCGCTCGGCTTCTTCTGAGATAACAAAGATTTCTCTCCCGCTTTGTGGGGAGGGATTTCTTCGGCAACTCTCGTCATTGCGAGCGAAGCGAAGCAATCCACGGTTCCGCCGCAGCGCCCCTCTCCGGCACAGCGTCGATCTCACGACGATGGATTGCTTCGCTTCGCTCGCAATGACGGGTGAACAGGACGCAGCGAATGGTTCCCAGAGTTCTCATCACCCAAGAGGCCGCCGACATGGTCGCGCGGCTGAAGGCGATGCACGGACCGCTGATGTTTCATCAGTCCGGCGGCTGCTGCGACGGCTCGGCGCCGATGTGCTACCCGGCGGGCGAATTCAAAGTCGGCGGCCAGGATGTGTTCATGGGTGAGATTGCCGATTGTAAATTTTACATCGGCGCCGCTCAGTTTGAGTACTGGCGCCACACGCAGCTCATCATCGACGTTGTAAAAGGACGCGGCGCGGGCTTCTCGCTCGAAGCGCCGGAGGGCGTGCGGTTCTTGACGCGCAGCCGCGTGTTCACCGATGCCGAGGTCGAAACGTTGAATGCCGATCCGGAGCCGGCTCGCGGCGCTTAGGGCGGGCGCGCGCTTCCCGAAGGGTTGGAATATCTCGATAGCTGGGTGGAGCCCAACTTCAGCCGCTGCTTCCAACTGATGCGCTGCGACGATCCGCGGCTATTGCAGGAATGGTGTCTTCAATGGCGCGGCGCCGGCGTCACCTTTGAGTTCATTCCCGTCGTGCCAAGTCGGGATACGCAAAAGGTCGTCGCGCCGTATCTCGCGGCGCCTGACACGACGACGGAGGACACTTAAGGATTTTGTGGCTTCCGCATCACCGTCATTGCGAGGAGCGAAGCTACGAAGCAATCCATGCCGCGGCCGGCGCCCTTTCCGGTCGGCCGGCGATCTCGCGACGAAGGATTGCCGCGCTTCGCTCGCAATGACGGATACTTTTGCAACGGCGCCCTCACCGCGCGTAGCGGTACATTCCCCGGCCGGTGCGTTGAATAAACCCCGCCTGGTTCATCCGCGACAGGATTACCGACAGATTGCCCGGCGAGATCGCAATCCCGGAATCCTCCAGCGCGGTCTGCAGCTCGCGCACCGTCGCGTCGTTTTCCTTCAGGACGGCGAGCAGCATCTCCTGCGCGCTTAAAACCCCCTCGCTGCGAGGCGTTTCCGAGGTCCTTACATCGCTGCGGTTGAAACTTACAACGTTGGTTTCAACATCGCCGCCCTGCGGCGCGATCGCCTCGATCAGCAACTCGCGCGCGGCCCGCTCCGCCTCGCCGCCTTCGTCCTTGCCGTCCAGCCGCACGATCGCCCAGGCGACCGCGTAGGCGCGGTCGACGGCCTGGCTAAGTTCTTGTTTTAGACGAACAATCGCGGTGCGATCGCCGGATTCCCTCGAGGCCATGCCCGCGCCCCCAACACTTGAAACACAACGCCAACAACAATTGTAAAAAACCTACTACGGATCCCGGCCCAACTCAACGCGCCGCCGCAAAATTTCCCAGATGTTTAAGCCAAGGTAAATTTTTGGCCGTGTTTTCGCAACGTTCTCTTCACAGATCGTTAGCGCTGTTGTAAGTTCAATCCTACAGGCGGTGTCCCTCGCGAAGTGCTGTATTCGGCGCCGCCCCGCGTAGGAGTGGGTCATGAACGCGTACCCGGTGCTGGGCTTCAAGACAATCGCGGCCGCTTGCGCGGCGACAGGGATTTGGACCGTGAGCCGATTGCGATCACCAATCAAATTCGAAATGTGGTTGCTGCGCGAGCGCGGCTTCGTCGTGCGCGAGATCCGCGTCTCTTTCTCGTGGAGGCCGGGCCGCGCTCAGGGCGGCTACGAATGGGCGATGTATCTGACCGGAAAATCGCTGCCGGTCGCGCGCCCCGCCGAACTGGCGGCGCCAGAGACCTGACGGAGCGTCGGCGTTTCATCGAATCGAGCAGCGGTCCTTGTAGCCGCGATCTCAAGATCGCGGTCGTCGTGAGATCGTGGCTCTCCAAAGAAAGAGCCGATCGTGGGGAGACCGCGATCTGGAGATCGCGGCTACAGCGCTTCAGCCATACGATCGCAATATCGCCGCCACCAGCGTCTCCCGCGCATCCGGCAGTTTGAGCCCTCGCGGCGCAAACAGCTCGCGCTCCAGGAAGTGCCCGGTCAGTCTGAAAGCGTCGACGATGTCGCCGGGCGTCGGCGCGACCTCGCTCACGCGCAGAAACGCCGGCAGCCGCAGCAAGCGTTCGCGATACGGCGCGCCCGCCGACCGCGCTGACCGCGCGGCCGGATTTCGGCGAGACGTAGATCAGCTCATCGCGCGCGCCCGTCGCCGCGCACTCACTCAGATCGAGCGCGAAGCCGCATTCCTCCAGCATCCGCGCCTCGAAGCGCGCGAGCAGCGTCGGCGCCAGCGCGGGGTCGTCGAGCGCCTCGACGACGATGGTCAGCGTCTCGAACAGGCTCTCGTGCGGATCGCGCTCCGGCAACAGCCGAAGCAGCGCGCCGATTAGATTGAGCCCGGCGAGCGCCATCGCGCTCGGCAGAAAGCGGCCGGCGCGCACCAGCAGCGGCTCTACGGCGAAGGCGCCGAGATGCTCGTCGAGCCGCGCCCGCCAGACCAAGCCTACCGTATTGCCAGGCTGCAACGCGGCCGCGAACCGGCTCGATCGCGCGCCACGCACCAGGCCGAGATGGCGTCCGTGCGCGCGCGTCATCGCCTCCAGCACGGAGGAGGATTCGCCGAGCCGTTTGAGGCCGATCACGACGCCTTCGTCGCGCCACTCCATCGCCGCTCCCCTAGGAGCTTCTGAGATGGCGCGGCGGCGGCACGCGCGCAAGTTTAAGCGCGGCCAGCAGCGCCAGGCCCAAAAGGACGCCGATCAGCGTCGCGACGCCGCTCCAGCCGAAATGCTGGTAGGCGAGCCCGCCCATCCAGCCATTAAAGCTCGACCCGACATAGTAGAAGAACAGATAAAGCGCCGCCGCCTGCGCCCGTCCCTCGTTCGCTCGCAGCGACACCCAGCTCGAGGCGATCGAATGCGCGCCGAAGAAACTCCAGGTCACCAGCGCGACGCCGAGCACGACGGTCCAGATATTGTCCGGCAGCGTCACGAGCGTCCCCACGACGCCGATCGCCAACGAAACCCAAAGCACGCGCCGCCGCCCCAGCCGGGCCGCGAGATCGCCCATGATCGCCGAACTCGCCGCGCCGATCAGATAGAGCGTGAAGATCAGGCCGATGCGCGTCTGATCGTAGCCAAACGGCGGCGCGCCCAGCCGGAAGCCGACATAGTTGTACGTGCAGACGAAGGCGCCCATCACCAGATAGGCGACCGCGAACAACCAAGGCAGCCCTTCGTCGGCGAAATGGCCGCGAAGAATGCGCGCAAAACCGGCCAGGCTCGCGGCGCCCGAGAGCGGTTTACGCTCCGCCGGCAGCGCAAGCGTGAAGACCACCGCGCCGACCAGCGAATTGGCGCCGATCCCCGCAAGCGCGAAACGCCAGCCGCCGTGATCGGCGAGAAAGCCGACGATGAGGCGCCCAAACATGCCGCCGAGCGTCGAGCCGGCGATATAAACACCCATCGAGAAGCCGAGCGACGGTCCGTCGACCTCTTCGGCGAGATAGGCCATCGCCAAGGACGGCAGCCCCGCCAGCGCAAGCCCCATCAATCCGCGCAACGCCAGCAGAACCGGCCAACTCGGGCTTGCCGCCGCCGCGAGCGTGGCCAGCGAGGAGACAACCAGCGAGGCGACCATGACGGGCTTGCGTCCGAATTTGTCGGCCGCGATCCCCGCGAGAAATAGCGTACAGGCCATCGCCACGGTCGACACCGAGACCGCCAGGCTTGCGGACGCCGCCGTCAGATGAAACTCCCGCACGAATTCCGGCAGCAACGGCTGCACGCAATAGAGCAGCTCGAAGATCGCAAAGCCACCAATCAAGAAGGCGGCGACGACCCTGACATATCCCGGCCCGCCGCGGCGAAGCTTTGTACCGCTCATCGCCAGGAGGGTATCCAGACGCGCAGCTCGAACGCGTTGGGTCCGACGCCGATCGAGGAAACGAGAATCGGCAGGAAAAAGACGAAGAACGCCGCGACGCCGCGAGCGTGCCCCAGGCGAACACGTCGCGCCAAGGTCGGCGCAGCGTCGCCGCGACCAGCGCCAGCGCCGGCCCCAGACAGATGATCGAGGGGAAGAAATAGTAGTAGAATTCGAGCCCCTTCGGATTGATCGCCCAGGGCAGCCATTGCGCGAAAAACGCGACAACCACGATGAGCGGCGCTCGCGCCCGGCGCACCACGCCGGCGAAGAGCGCTCCACACGATCGCCGCCTCGCCCGCAAACAGCACGAAGGGATTGGGCAGGCCAACCACCGCGGCGGCCTTGCCCGTCTCGCTCCAACCGCCGACGTCCTTCGCCGGCGCATCGAACAGATACCAAACCGGCCGATACAGCGCCGGCCACGTCCACCACAGCGACTTATAGGGATGATCGGCGGACTTGCCGGTCATGATCGAGATCATATTCTGGTGGGTGGCGATGAACTCATAGAGACTGTGCGCGCGGATCATCTGCGGCGCGTAGCAGAGGAAATAGGCGAGGAACGGCGCGACCAGATAGGCGGCCGCGCCGCCGAGCACGCCGATTGCAGGCCCCTCGGGCGCATAGAAATCGCCTGCGCGCGCGTCCTCGAAACGGGTGCGCCAATAGCGCAGCAGCGCGATGATGAGCTTCAGCCCGACGAGCCCGAAGGCCAGGAAGAAGCCCGACCATTTGCAGGCGCCGGCGAGGCCGAGACAATAGCCGGCGAGCATGTGCCAGCCCGTCGCGTCGCCGCTGGTCTTGGCCCTTTCGCCCGCGCTGAACGCGGCGAGCGCCAAGGTGCAGAAACAGATGAGGAAGATGTCGAGCATCGCGATGCGCGCCTGCACGAATACGATCGCGTCGAGCAGGGTGATCGCGACGGCGTACAACGAGAGCGCGATGTCGAGGCCGAGCGCGAGCGCCCACAACCAAACCGCCGTCACCGTCAGCGCGCCGAAGATCAGCGACATGAAGCGCCAGCCAAACGGATTGTCGCCAAACATCTTGACGCCGACCGCGATCAGCATTTTGGCCAGCGGGGGATGTTCGGGATGCAGCATCTGGCCGTCGGCGAGCCACTGCCGCGCGGTCGGGATGTACCAGGTCTCGTCGAAGTACACGTCTTTCGCCGCACTGAAGCCGGGAGCAAAGGCGGCGAGCGAGACGAGGAAGATCGCGACGCCGATAAGCACTAGGGTGAGCGGGCGCGGCTGAAACCAATCCCGTGTCGCGGAAACGGCGGGCGAGACGGCGTCGGTCATGCGTAGGATCTATCCCCTTAGGGTTTCGGCGCGGCGGCTCCCGTGGCAGATCATGGCCGCGAGGGCAAGACGGCGGCCGAGCGCGTTGTCGGGCGCTGCCGCCTCGGGTATTCCCCTCGCCGCGACGGATCGCCGCAGCAGAGAGGAAGCGATGAACGACAGCCAGGCAACCCTGACGCTCTTTTCGCATCCGCTCGCGTCTTACTGCTGGAAGGTTCTGCTCGCTTTGTACGAGACGGGGACGCCATTCGAGCCCGCGCTCGTCGAGGGTCCGCCGAAGGCCGATGCGAAGCTTTCCGCCTTCTGGCCGATCGCCAAGATGCCGGTGCTCTACGACGCGGCGCGTCAACACGCGACGCCGGAAACCAGCATCATCATCGAGTATCTGCAATTGCATTATCCGGGGTCGGCGAGGCTGCTGCCCGACGATCCCTTGCGCCTGCTCGAAGTTCGTCTTTGGGATCGATTTTTCGATCTCTACGTGCACACGCCGATGCAGAAGATCGTCGCCGATCGCCTGCGTGCGGATGCAGACAGGGACCCAGTCGGCGTCAGAGACGCCAAGGAAACGCTCGATACCGCCTACGGCATGCTGGAGGCGCGCGCGGTGTCGCAGACGTGGGCGGTTGGCGGCAGCTTCACGATGGCCGACTGCTCCGCCATGCCGGCGCTATTCTATGCCGAGGCGGTTCATCCGTTTACGCCCAAACATCCCGCGCTCGCGGCGTATTTCCACAGGTTGGTAGATCGCGCCGCGTCTCGGCGCGTGATCGAAGAGGCGCGCCCGTTCTTCCACTACTTTCCGTTCTACGATGCGCTTGATCCGCGCTATACAGGGGAAGACCGATAGCACGTGCAGCCGCCTTCGCTGAAGCAAACCCGTCATTGCGATCGAAGCGAAGCAATCCAGCGTCGGGGCCGGACGCCGACGCATCGGGCGCGGCCACGTGGGCGCCGCCTTCACGTGGCGATGCCAAACCTAGGTACCGCGGAGAGGCTGGATTGCTTCGCTTCGCTCGCAATGACGGGTTGGGCGTCGCTCCTCAGCGGCAGAACACCGCCCAGATCGACGTCTTGCACTTCTGGCACATCGACGTCACCTCATCGGCGACCGCTTTGAGATCTTGTTTGGAGGCCACGACCATCGCCGGCATGTCGAGAGCCGTTCGGCCGTCGGCGTCGAACGCCATCGCCCCGAGTTTCAGGCTCACTGTCCGCGCCGCGTCCGCGCGCGAGACGCCGAGGTTGACGGCGGCGCCCGGGCTGAGCCCGCGTATCTTTGCGGAAAGCTCTTTGGGTCCCGCAATCGCGTCGCCATTCACGGCCGTGATCACATCGCCCGCCTTGAGGTCGGCGGAAGCCGCCGGCGATCCGTCCACCGCCCCTGTCACCAGCGCTCCCTTGTCGCCGGCCGGTTCGAGTTCGACGCCAAGCCAGCCATGGTCGGCCTTCGGCTTGCCCTGGCAGGAAGCCTTGCGCTTGTGCAGCGCGTTCGTCGCCTCCTTACCTTCGGCTTTGAAATAAGCCGCCGCCTTGTTGAGCGCCTCTTCAGTCACGCAGGCGCGAATGCCTTGCTTGGCTGCTAGTTCGAAATCGTCGGATTGGTTGCAGTAGCCGAGCACGGCCTCCTCGACAGCGAGGCTCTTCAGGCGCGTCCAGAAAAAATCCGCCTGCGACTTTGTGAGTTTGGAGAAGTCGAGCGTGCCGTAGCTGCTGTCCTCCGCGACCGCGGGAAAGCAGAGCAGCGAAGCCAATATCAAAACCACCGCCGATGTAGCCGCGGTCGTCGACCGCGGTCTTTCGATGATCGCCCCTTTCCGAAAAAGACGATCACGCAACGAACGCGGTCGACGACCGCGTCTACAGGTTGCCCGCATCCCGCAAAACCTCATGGATCAATCAGCACGCCGGGGTTCATCACCCCCTTCGGATCGAGCGCGCGCTTGGCGGCTCGCAGCGCCGTGGCAAACAGCTCGGGCCGCTGCTTATCGTACCAGGGCCGATGATCGCGGCCGACCGCATGATGATGCGTGATTGTTCCGCCGGCCTCAATCAACGCGTCGCTCGCCGCGTTCTTGATCGCCCGCCACTGCTCGATCAGCGCGCCGTGACGCCCCAACGCATGAAACGAGAAATACGGCGCCGGCCCGTCGGGATAAACATGCGTGAACCGGCACGTCACCTCGCCCTTGACGCCCGTCGCATCGACGATCGCCTGCTCGGTCGCCGCCTTGACCGCGTCATGAAACGCCTCGAACCGCTCCCAGGTGATCGCCGTCTCGAACGTATCGACGATATAGCCGGCCGGCGCCAGAAACTCCCGCGAGTAGGGCATGCGGATGAAGGCGTTGCGCCACAGCCCCGCAGCGCCCTCGAGATGCGCATCGCCGCCCTGTCCCTCCAGCGCGCCGCCGTGATCGGCGCAGCATTGCAACGCCCGTTGCATCCAGGCGTCGAGCGGATGATCGGCGGATTCGAAAGCCAGCACCATGATCGCCGATGCGCCGTCGCCGGCCCCGGTGTTGTAGGCCTCCTGCGGATCGAGGATCCGGCAGTTGGAGGGATAGAGCCCGGCCTGCGACAGCGCGCGCACCGCACGCGCGGCGGCGAAGAAGGAGGGGAAGCTCAGGCTCCCTCCCGCGCGAAAAGTGGGCTTGGCCTGCAAGCGCATCCAAGCCTCGGTGATGACGCCGAGGATGCCCTCGGAGCCCAAAAACATGCGGTCCGGGCTTGGCCCGGCGCCAGATCCCGGCAGCCGCCGGCTCTCGATGACCCCGCTCGGCGTGACCACGCGAACCAACTCAACGAGATCGTCGATATGGGTATAAAGGCTGGCGAAATGTCCGCCCGAGCGCGTCGCGATCCAACCGCCGAGCGTCGAATATTCGAAGCTCTGCGGGAAGTGCCGAAGAGTAAGCCCGTGCGGCTTCAATTGGCCTTCCAGCGCCGGCCCATAAGCGCCGGCCTCAATCCGCGCCGCGCGCGAGGTTTTGTCGACCTCCTTCACCCGGCCGAGGTTCCGCAGGTCCAGCGTGATCGCCGCCTTGTAGTTGCTGTCCGGCCGATGCTCGACGCCGCCGCAAACGCTCGATCCACCGCCGAACGGGGCGAGCGAAGCGCCGACGTCGCCCGCCCAATCCATGACGGCGGCGATATCGTTCTCGTCGCGCGGGTAAGCGACGACATCCGGCGCACAGGCGAAATCGCCGAGCATCGCGCGAACGTAATCGGGATAGGACTTTCCGTAGGTATGCGCCGCGCGGTCGTAAGGCTCGCTCGTGCAGAACGCGTCAAGGGCGGACGGCGGGGCCACGCGCGGCGCAGGAAGGCGCAGGCTTTCGAGCGTCGGTAGGCCGAGGCTCTGGGGGGCGCCGAATTTCTCCCGGTACCGGCCAAGCACGAAGGCCCGCTCGGCCTCCGTCATGCCCTCGCCTTCGCGGCCCCAGCCGTACCATTTCATCCTGGCGCCGCTCATGGGGCCTCCCTGCGCGATGTGGCGTTTCGGGTGTTGTAAGCAAAGTTGCGGGAGGCCGCCAATCGGGCCACGCGAATTTGGCCTGGCAGTTTCTGTCAGAAGGGAATAGGCGCGGGATGCGCTTGTTGAGAGATCGACGATGTTGCGCGTTGCAAAATTTTTAAACCGATGGGCGTGTCATCACGGATCGCCGACACCGGAATTCGAGGTCTTACACAGCTTTTCGGGATCGCTTTGATGCCGACGGTCTCATGGTTCTACGGCATTGCGATTGCGATGTACTACAACGACCACACCCCGCCGCATTTCCATGCGCAATACGGCCAGTCAAAAGCTGCGATCAGCATCGCAAACGGACGGATCATCGCGGGCTCGCTGCCGCCGACGGCATTGCGCTTGGTCAGCGAATGGGCGCTGGCGCATAGGCGCGAACTGGAAAACAATTGGACGCGCGCCCGCGCTGACCAACCGCTCGAAAGGATTCCCGGCCCCGATGACAACTAAGTATCCCATGGTCGATGTCGTGAAACTAAGGCCGATGGACACGTACCGCCTCTGGGTGCAATTTAGCGACGGGCGCGAGGGCATCGCAGATTTGAGCGGGCTAGTGGCGCGGACTGGTCCGATGGTCGCGCCGTTGAAGGACGCGGATTTCTTCAACCGCGTGTTCATCGAGGCAGGCGTACCGACTTGGCCGAACGGTTATGACTACGCGCCCTCGGCGCTCTACGCCGAAATGCGCAAGGCGGGCGCATTGCAATCAGCGGCGGCAGAATGATTCTCGCGTAACATTGAATTGTGTGGCCGAAAACGAAACACCAATTTAACGCTGATAAATTGTTATTTTCTGCGCGTGCAGGAAATGCCTCACGCCTGCCGCCGCGTTGCAAAATCCAACACCCATCTGACTGTAATCCCTCCTCAGTTCAACCTTCTACACACCCGCCCTTTGACACCCGCCCCGCCCGTCCCTACCTAGTGACTCGCGATGTTCCGGCCGCCCGCGTCCTCCCTGAGCGACCCCCTGCCCGCGAGGGTGCGCGGCGACGATCGCATCTCCCGGATCGTCGCGGCGCTGGGCCCGACCAATACCGGCAAAACCCATCTCGCCATCGAGCGGATGCTCGCCCACGCCTCCGGCATGATCGGCCTGCCGCTGCGGCTGCTGGCGCGCGAAATCTACGATCGCATCGTCAAGACCCGCGGCGAGCGCTCGGTGGCGCTGGTCACCGGCGAGGAGAAGATCATCCCGCAGAACCCGCGCTATTGGGTCTGCACCGTCGAGGCGATGCCGCTCGAGCGCGATGTGGATTTCCTCGCGGTGGATGAAATCCAGCTTGCCGCCGACCGTGAGCGCGGCCACGTCTTCACCGACCGGCTGCTGCGGGCCCGCGGCCTCTCCGAGACCATGTTCATGGGCGCGGCGACCATGGCGCCGCTGATCCGCCAGCTGGTCCCGCACGCGCATATCGAGACGCGCGAGCGGCTCTCGCAGCTTTCCTATGTCGGGCCGTCGAAACTCACAAAGCTGCCGAAGCGCACCGCCGTCGTCGCCTTCTCGGCTGAGGCCGTCTACGCCGCGGCCGAGTTGATCCGCCGTCAGCGCGGCGGCGCGGCTGTCGTCATGGGCTCGCTCAGCCCGCGCACCCGCAACGCGCAGGTCGAGCTGTTCCAGTCCGGCGAGGTCGACTTCCTGGTTGCCACCGACGCGATCGGCATGGGCCTCAACATGGACCTCGATCACGTCGCCTTCGCCGGGCTTCGAAAGTTCGATGGGCGGCGCTCGCGCTGGCTGCAACCGCAGGAAATCGGCCAGATCGCCGGCCGCGCCGGGCGCTATCGCCGTGACGGCGCCTTCGGGGTGACAGGCGAGGCGCCCGACCTCGATCCCGATGTCGTCGCCGCCGTCGAGAGCCACGCCTTCGCGCCAGTCGCGCATCTGCAATGGCGCAACGCGCGGCTCGACTTCGATTCGCTGAACGCGCTCATGGGCTCGCTGCTGGCCGCTCCGCCCGCGCCGGGCTTGCAACTCGCCGAGGAGGCGCAGGACGAGACGACGCTGCGTCAGCTCAGCGGCGACGAACTCGTCGTCAAGCGCTGCCGCGATCGCGCCAACCTGCGCCGGCTCTGGGAGGTCTGCCAGACGCCGGACTTCCGCAAGACCACGCAGGAAGAACACACGCGGCTGGTTGGAAAACTGTTCGAGCATCTGACCGAAGGCCGACGGCGAATCCCCGAGGATTGGGCGGCCAACCAGTTCGATGCGCTCGACCGGCTCGACGGCGACATCGACACCCTGTCGGCGCGGCTCGCCCGCGTGCGCACGCTGGCTTACGTTGCGCATCGCGCCGACTGGTTGGAGGACCACGCGGGCTGGCAGGGCCGGGCGCGAGCTTTGGAGGACCGGCTCTCCGACACCCTGCACGAACGGTTGATGCAGCGCTTCGTCGACCGGCGCACCAGCGCGCTGATGCGCGGGCTCGAACAGGCGTCGGGCCCCGCGCTGGGCGGCATCGCCGCGGATGGCTCTGTCATCGTCGAGGGCCATGCCGTCGGGCGGTTGATTGGTCTGCATTTTGAGCCCGAGCGCGGCGGCTCGCCGCTGGAGACGCGCGCGCTGCGCGGCGCGATGGAGCGGGCGGTGACGCCTGAAATTTCGCGCCGCCTCGCCGACATCGCGGCCGCCGAAGATGAAGCGTTCTCGCTCGCGCCGGGCGGCGCCGTGCTTTGGCGCGGCCATGCGGTGGGGCGCATCGTCGGCGGCTCGCCGTTCGCACCCAAGACGCAGCTCGATGGCGAACTCGGCGCGGGGCCGGCCCGGGAGCGGGCCAATCGGCGGCTCGAACGTTTCGTCGCCGAGGCCGCGCGTCCGGCATTCTCGAGCCTCGCGCGGTTGAAAGAAGCCGCCGAGGGCGACGCTTTGACGGGGCTGGCGCGAGGCTTGGCGTATCAGCTGGTCGAGGCGGCGGGCGCGCTCGATCGGCGCGAGGCGGACGAATATGTGCGCGCGCTCTATCGTTCCGAGCGCAAGGCGCTGCGCGATCTCGGCGTGCGCTTCGGCGCCTTCACGATCTTCGTCGAGGATATCGTCGCTCCGGAGACGACGTGGATCCGCGAGATGTTCGCCGAACTCGCCGCGCCGCATTGGCGGCCTCAGAGGCGCGCTGACCCCGCTGCCACGCGAGGCTTTGCCTAAGCCAGCGCTGTCTTATCGGGGCTTGCGCGCGTTGCAGTCTTTCGCCGCGCCGATCGAAGCTTTGGAGCGGATCGGCGAGATCGCGCGCGGCGTGGACGACACCGGGTTTGTTCTCGATGGCGACGCCCTGGCGAGCTTTGGCTGCAGCGCCGCCGACGGCGAGCGCCTGTTGCGCGGGCTCGGCTTCATTCCCGCCGCGAAAGATCGCCAACGGCGCCGTCGCGCGCTGGCGGCGGCGCGGCCCGCGCTCCGCGGAGCCCGCGCGCGCGGCTACGCTGCCTGCGACGGCCGAGGCGACCGTGTCGGGAGAACCATGCCGAATCGATGTCTGGCTGTGGCGCGCCCGGTTCTGCAAAACCCGCGGACTTGCGGCCAAGCGCATCGCCGAGGGCGAGGTGCGGATGTCCAAGCGCGGCGAAGAGATCGTTGTCGATAAGCCGAGCCGGATGGTGCGCCCGGGCGATGCGCTGACCCTGGAATTCAGTGGCCGCCGCACCGCACTGCGCGTCGAGGCTTTGGGCGAGCGCCGCGGCCCGGCCAGCGAAGCGCGCGCGCTCTACACGCTGCTCGCGCCGGTCTGAGCTTGCGCTTGGCGCGCCCGGCCGCGCGTGCTAGCAGACGGGCGCGGGGATTCACCATGATGTTACGCAGATGCGCGGCTGGCCTGGCTTTATTGATGCTGACGGCGCCGCTGGCGGGCTGCAATAGCGAGCATTGGTTCGAAGGCCTGTTCGCCAACTACCCGCTGCCGGGGCCGCTGCACTACGGCCGCTGCGGCCCTGACGCGCATACCGAATCCTATCCTTACGCGCGCGACGAGCGGCACGCCTACGGCTGCAAGTCCAACGAAAACGGGCTGCTCGAAAGCGACGGTCAGGGCGACAAGCGCCGCAACTAGCTTCCCCCTGGGACAGCGCGCGTCCTGCGCGCTCTTTGGGTTGGGCGTGGAGAAAGAGCCCGCGGTCCCAGGGCCGGCTGGGCCTGACCTTGGTCGCATTTACGCGGCGCCCGTCCCCTCCTACGATGAAGCGGAGGGGGACGCATGGTGGATCGAGCGCCGTTTCAGACCTACTACTTCGAAGACCTCTCGATCGGTATGCGCGAAACCGCCTCGAAGACGGTCGAGAACGAAGACGTCATCGGCTTCGCCGAACTCTCCGGCGATCACAATCCGATCCACCTCTCCGAGCATTTCGCGCGCAAGACCCGCTTCGGCGCCCGCATCGTGCACGGGCTTTATACTGCGAGCCTGATCTCCGCCGTCATCGGCATGCGGCTGCCCGGTCCGGGCGCGGTCTATATATCGCAAACGCTCAACTTTCGGGGGCCGGTGAAGATCGGCGACGTCGTCGATGTTTCCGTCGAGGTCGCAGAGTTGATTGAAAAAGGGCGGCGCGTGCGGCTGCACTGTGAATGTCGCGTCGGGGAGACGGTGGTGCTCGACGGCGAAGGGTGGCTCAGCGTCCCGCCGACGCCGAAGTGGCGAGCCCAAGCGCCGGCTCAGAGCAGTTAACCCGTCATTGCGAGCGAAGCGAATCCAGCGTCGTGAGATCGGCGGCCATCCGAAGGGCGCCTGCCACCGCATGGATTGCCGCGTCGCTTCGCTCCTCGCAATGACGGTCCTCGGAAACACACAGAGTACTTAAGCCGCAACCGTGGCCTCGGCCCTCACCAACGCGCGGATGCGCTCCGCGTCTTCCGGCGTCGCCGGGTTGAGGATTACCAGATCCAGATCCGGCCGCCCGTCCACCGCGAAGGCGGAATATTCGAGACCAATCCATCCGGCGGTCGGATGATGGATTCGCTTGGCGACGTCGGCGTGGGCGCCACTCACGTCGTTCTCACGCCACATCTCCGCGAAATCCGGGCTCAAACGCAGCAGCTCATCAACCAGCGCCTGCGCCGCGTTGAACGCGCCCGCACGCGCCACGTCCGCACGGAAAGCCGCCACCAGGAACCGCGCGACGCGCCGCCAATCCGTCTGCGCCCGCCGGGCGTTCGATCTCAGAAAGAATATGCGCAGCAGATTGCGTTCGGCGGCCGGAACATCCTCGTAGTCGGCCAGCACCACCGTTGCGGCTCGGTTCCAGGCGGCGATGTCCCAGATCGAGGTGCGAATGTAGGCTGGGCTGAATTCGAGCGCATCGAGCACCCTCTGCAGATGGGGCGCCACGCCCGCCGGTGGTTGATAGCGCACCTGTGGCGTACGGCCGAGCGCGATGAGGAACAGATGCTCGCGCTCGATCTCCGTCAACAGCAGCGCGCGCGCAATGCGGTCCAACACGTCCGCCGATGGCGCGCCGCCGCGCCCCTGCTCCAACCAAGTGTACCAGGTTGCGCTGACGTGAGCGCGCTGCGCGACCTCCTCGCGGCGCAAACCGGGCGTGCGTCGTCGCGCGAGCGGCAGGCCGAAAGCGGCGGGATCGAGCTTGGCGCGCCGGCCCTTCAGGAATTCGCCAAGTGTATTTTCAACCGCCGCCGTCATGACGCTCCTTCGCCCTGTAGCCGCGGTCGCTGACCGCGGGGCGCCGTGATCGAATATTTGCTGGATAGCGTCGCTCACACGACGGCCGCGGTCAACGACCGCGGCTACATCGGCGACTGCCCGTGCAGTCACTGGCTGTAAGGCGCCGGGTGCAAGAACGGCCAGGGGCTTGCCTCCACGCCGGTCGCAAGAGGAACTTCAATCAACGCCGGCTCGTCCGCGCGAAAAGCTTCCGTCAGCGCGTCCTTCAGCGCCGCCGGCGTTTCGACGCGTCGGCTTCGCACCCCAAAACTCTCGGCGAAGCGAACGAAATCTGGGTTCTTTAATTCCGCGCCCACATAGCGCCCACCGTAGACTTCCTTCTGGTCGCGCAGCACGTTGCCGTACGCACTATTGTTGAAGACCACAGACACCAGGGGAATGCGATGTTGCGCGGCCGTCGCCAGTTCCTGAGCGCCATATAGGAATCCGCCATCGCCGGAAATCGAAACGACGGGCTTATCGGGATGCGCGACCTTTACGCCAAGCGCCGTGTTGAAGCCGAACCCGAGATTGTCCTGATAGCCACAGGGGATGTACCGGCGCGGCGCGTAGACGGGAAAGGCGAAGCGCGCTGTGAATCCCATTTGCGTTATTTCCTCGACGAGGAGGCCGTCGCGCGGCAGCGCCTCGCGGATGGCGGCGAGGTATTCGACCTGCGGCTGGACCGCCGAGAAACGTTCGCGCGCCTCGGCGTTGAGTTTGGCGAAGGCCTTCGCGTCGCCTTCCTTCGGTGAATTCGCCAACGCCGCCGACAGTGCAGCGGCGCCGTCGCGAGCGTCCGCGACGATCGCGACGTCCGGCTTCAGCCGCACCATCTCCGTCGGATCGATATCGATGCGGATCGTCTTCAGCCCCTTCGGCGCCCAGCGCCAACGCATGAACTGCAATTCGAGCCGGCTGCCGACGCCGATCAGCAGATCGACCTCGCGCCAATAATCGTAGGCCGCGACGAAATTCATGGCCTGACGATGATCGTCGGGAAGGATGCCCTTGCCCGAGCGATGCGAGGTCACGGGCGCGCCCGTGAGTTCGGCGAGCCGCGCGATTTCATGCGGCGCATCGACAGCGCCGCCGCCGACCATGATCAGCGGACGTTTGGCCGCACGGATCGCAGCCGCCGCCGCCGCGATAGCCTCCGGATCAACCGGAGGCCGAGCCGCGGGCTCTGCAAGAGGACTTCTGCGGCGCGGGCCTTTTTGCCCGAACACGTCCCAGGGCGCTTCAACCACGCCCGGCCCCTGCCGCCCGGAAAGCACTTTGCCGATCACCGCGGCCATCGTCGCGCCGGCTTCCGAAACATGGTTGATCCGCTCCGCCACCTTGGTGAAGCTGCGCAGCGTCGCGAGTTGGTCGGGCAACTCATGCAATTGCCCGCGACCGCGCCCGATCAGATGCGACATGATGTTGCCAGTCAGGCAGAGCACCGGCGCGTTAGCGCCATAGGCTGTGCAAAGCGCGGCGCCTGCGTTGAGCACCCCGGGTCCCGGCACCACCGTGAAGACGCCAAGCCGGCCCGTCGATTTGGCGTAGCCGTAGGCCATATAGGCCGCGCCCTGTTCATGCCTTGTATGGATGAACCGGATCTTATCGCGCACGCCATGCAGCGCGTCGATGAAGTCGTAGAGATGCGCTCCAGGCACCCCGAACACGACTTCGACCCCGTGCTCGACCAGCGAGCGCGCCATGGCCTGGCCGGTTGTCTCGACCTCGCTCAACGCTTCAGGCCGCCAACGCTTCGGGCCAGCCTTCGGCCTTCAACGCCGCGACGATTGCCGATGCGTCGCGCGGCTGCATGCCCGCCATGTTGAGCCGCCCCGAGTCCGGCATATAGATCGCGTGGCGCGCGCGCATCGCCTGCGCCTGCGGCTTGCTCATCGATAGGTTCGAGAACAGGCCGCGCTGCTCGCGGATGAAGCCGAGCGCGGGATCGGCGGCGGCGAGCAGGACGCGGTTCTCGTTGATGCGGCCGCGCATTTCGTCGAGCTCGGCGCGCCATTGCGAAACCAAGTCCGGGCGTTCGAGGATCGTGCGAACCAGCGCCGCGCCATGATCCGGCGGCATCGACCAATTCACGCGCGCATGCGCGGTCAGGTTGCTCATCAGGTTGTTTGTTTCTTCCTGGCCGCCGCGCGTCAGCGCGTAGAGCGCGCCTACGCGATCGCGATAGAGCCCAAAGTTCTTGTCGCAGGAGTAGGCGACCAGCGCCTCTTCGACCGAGCCCAGAATCAGCCGCATTGCCGCGGCGTCCTCATCCAGGCCGTCGCCGAGCCCCTGATAGGCGAGATCGACGAAGGGAATGAGCCGGCGCGCGGCGACGGTAGCGGCGATCTCCTTCCACTGCTCGCGCGAGAAATCGATACCGGTCGGGTTGTGGCAGCAGGCGTGCAACAACACGACGTCGCCGGCCTTGGCGCGTGCGAGGGCGCCGCGCAGGCTTTCGAAGTCGACCTGCTGTGTAGCGAGATCGGCGAACTTGTAGGTCTGCATCGCCAGGCCGGCGGCGTGGAAGATCGGCGCGTGGTTGGGCCAGGTCGGCGTCCCCAGCCAGACCGTCGCGCTGGGATTGGCGGCGCGGATGATTTCGGCGCCGAGGCGCAACGCGCCGGTCCCGCCAGGCGTTTGCAGGCCTACGATCCGCTCGCCGAGCGTGTCGGCCTCGCCGAATATATACGGTCGCAACAGCGATACGAAGCCGAGGTCGCCTTCGGGGCCGAGATAGGACTTGCTGGCCTGGGTTTCGTGCAGGATCTGCTCGGCGGCTTTGACCGCCCGCATCACCGGCGTCACGCCGTGCGCGTCGCGATAGACGCCGACGCCGAGATCGATTTTATGCGCCCGCTGATCCGCCCTGAAGGCGCCGATCAGCGCCAGCAAGGCGTCAGCGGGCTGGGGCTCGAGCATTTCGAACATCGTTTCGTCCTCGGTATAGAGGCTGAACGGATACCATCTCTGGCGCCCGTTTGTCGCCATCCCTCCCAACCTAAAAGGGTCGAAGATGGACGACCAACTCGATGTATTGACATTGTCTATACGCAGTGCCAGATTCCGTTCATGGCGACCTCCCGGCCTTTTGGCGCAGTCGATCGAACACTTCCGGCGCAGCCTCCAGTCGGCGAGCGGAAAGAGAGCATCAATCTTCGGATCGGCGCGGAGACGCGCCGGCTTATCGACAGCGCCGCAGCTATGCTTGGAAAATCCCGAACCGAGTTCATGCTCGACTTCGCGCGCCAAGCCGCGATCGACGTATTGCTAGACCAACAATTGTTTGATCTGGACGAAGCGAGCTACGACGCGTTCAAGACGGCGCTCGAAAACCCGCCCCCTGCCGGGCCTAAGCTCCGGGCGCTAATGCGACGCAAGCCCATTTGGGAGATCGCTCCCTGAGCGACGTCCAGCGGGCGCAGCTGAGCGCGCCGGCGCCGATCAACCCTTCGCATGATCTCGCCGCGTTCGACAGCGGCGCGCCGGCTTTGGACACATGGTTGCAACGGCGGGCTCTGGCGAATGAAAGCCGTTTCTCCCGTACTTTCGTCGTGACCGAAGAAAATCGGGTTGTCGGTTATTATTGCCTATTGGCTGGGTCCATCCAACGCGCCTTGGCGCCGCCAAAGATGCGACGCAACGCCCCCGATCCCATTCCTGTTATCGTGATCGGCCGTCTGGCGGTAACCCGCTCCCGCGCGGGCCGAGGTCTAGGACGCGACCTGCTAGCCGACGCCTTCCGGCGCACAGCGCTCGCCTCACGCACTTTAGGCGTCGCCGCCGTGCTCGTGCAGGCGAAGGATGAGCGTGCGCGAGCGTTCTATCTCGGGGCTGCGGAGTTTCTTGAATATCCCGCTGAAAGCCGGACGCTTTTCTTGCCGGTGGAGACTTTAGCTGAGGTCGTCTAACGCAAATTCCCCGTATGCCCGAGGGAATACCGCCCCGGCTGCGGCCAGACCGTCAGCCCATGCGGCATGCCGCCGACGGTAATCGTCTTCACCGAGCCATCGTCGGTGTTGAACGCGTAGACCACCCCGTCGTAACGCCCCGACAGCCACAGATATTTCCCGTCCGCGCTGACATTGCCCATGTCCGGGCTACCGCCGCCGGGGATGGTCCAGTTCGCCTCGATCTTGCGCGTGGCGAAATCCATCACCGAGACGCTTCCCGCGCCTTTCGGGACGCCGCCGAGATTGTGGGTGCCACGATTGGAGATGTACAGCTTCTTGCCGTCGCGGCTTGGATAGAGCCCGTGCGTGCCGACGCCGGTCTTGATGAGGCCCGTCTCCTTGAAGGCGTCGCCGTCGACGACGATCAGCCCGTCGCCCAGCATATCGGCGACGAACCAGGCGGAGCCGTCCGGCGCGATGCGGATGTCCTGGGGAATGTGCTTGGAGGACAGCTGCAACATGCCCGCGAGCTTGTGATGAACAAGGTCGATCTTGGCGAGCTTATTGTTGAATTCGCAGGTGAAAATCGCATACGAGCCATCGGGCGCGAAGTCGGCGTGGTTGATGCCGGCGCATTCCGGCGCGACGATGTAGGTCTGCAACGCCATCGTCTTCGGATCGCGGAATTCGAGCCTCCGCATCGCCTCGGCGACGACGATCGCCGAGCGGCCGTCCGGCGTGAAATACATGTTGTAGGAATCGGGCACGATGATCGGCTTGCCCATCTTGCCGGTCTTCGGATCGATAGGCGCCACGCTCGCATGGCCGCCGGTGTAGCTGACGTCACCGGAAATCCAGAGCGTCTGCAAATCCCACGACGGCACGATGTGCTCAGCGCTCGGAATGGCGGTGTAGCTGTCGACGACCTTGAAGGTCGCGGGATCGATGACGTCGACCCGTCCGAGCGTCAGATTGGGAACGTAGACCCGCGCCAATTGACCCGCCGTGGCGGGGCTCATCTTGTCGGCGCCGATCTCGGAATAGACGTTCTTCGGATCCGGCAGCGCCGGCATTGTCAGGTTCGACGGCGGCAGTTCGACCACCGGCGGCGCGAAGGGAACCCAGCGGGGGTGATAGATCGGCCGGCGCACAGGCGCATAGCTCAGTCGATGCGGGGGCAGGTAGCCCCCCCGATGCGGAGGCGCCCAGACCCGCGCCGCGGGGCGAGGTTTCCCCAGTTGGTAGTTCGCCAGTTGCACAAAATCTTGCGGATCGCTGGCGACTTCGGGGGCGCCTAGGCATGGCGGCGGACAGGGACGGATGCCGCTGCACCAGTCGGGAATCTGGATCGACTGCGCCTTCTCGAAGCCGAAAAGCCCGATCGCGCCGAGCAGCACCGCCGACGCCGCGCCCAACCAATGTTTAGGTCTGGACCCAAAACGGGAATTCGCCAAACCCAATTGTGGATCCTCCAATGACGCTGCGCTATGCGACAGCGAAGATGAGCGCAAGATGAACAACGACACCGCTCGTAGATGACGGAACATTGCAACTTTCACATTAAAAAATGTTCGTTCGCACGCATTTCGCCGCTAATCGCACTAATTTTGACGCCAAGGTCACCGGATGTCGTGTGAGATTTCCAACTCGAGTTCGGGCTGACGCCGAGCTCCGCACTCGCGAGAACCGCATGTCGTTGAAGTCCGGATTCTGGACAATACTTGTTCTCGGCTGCGCCTGCGTAGGTTTCGCGATCTATTCGCCGGAGCGGATCGAAGAGTTCTCGCCGCGGGCGGCCGCCTACGCGCGCACCGCGCGCCAGAACGCCGAGATTTACATGCGGATGGCGCGCGAGAAGCTACCGCTCGGCGCGGAAGGCGCCAAAACCGCTGACGCGGCCAAGCCGCAGGCGCAGCCGGCGAACCCGCCTGTGCCGGTCGAAGCGCTGGCGGTACAGCGTAAGGACTTCCCCGTCGTGCTGAATAGCCTCGGGCAGGTGACCGCCTATAATACGGTGACGGTGAAGGCGCGCATCGATGGCCAGATCACCAAGATCGGCTTCACGGAAGGCCAGATGGTGCGCCAGGGCGATCTGCTCGCCGAAATCGACGCGCGCCCGTTCCAAGCTGTGCTCGATCAGGCGCAGGCGAAGAAACAGCAGGACGAGGCCAATCTAACCAACGCGAAGTTGGACCTCGCCCGCTATTCGACTCTGGTGAAGCAGAGCTTTGCTTCGCAACAGCAGGTTGACACCCAGAATTCGATGGTCAACCAACTCACGGCGCAGATCGCAGCCGACACCGCCGCGATCAACTCCGCAAAGGTGAACCTCAGCTATACGCGTATCACGGCGCCTTTGACGGGCCGGGTCGGCTTCCGGCTTGTCGACGAAGGCAACATGGTGGCGGCGAGCCAGCAGACCGGCATCGTCGTCATCGCCCAATTGCAGCCGATCTCCGTCATGTTCACCGCGCCGGAGGAGCAGGTCGGCGAGATCAATGATCTGATGCGCGCCGGCAAAGCCAAGGTCGTGGCCAAATCGACCGATGGCGTCGCGCTGGCGACCGGCGTGCTGGAGGTCGTCGACAATCAGATCGATCCCGCGACCGGCACGGTCAGGTTGAAGGCCCGCTTCGCCAACGACGATAACAAGCTGTGGCCGGGCCTGGCGGTGATCGCCGAATTGACGCTCGGCGTCGACAAACAGGCCGTCGTTATGCCGACCGCGGCCGTGCAGCATAGTCAGAAGGGCCTTTTCGTCTATGTGGTCGGCGCCGACAACAAAGTGGAATCGCGGCCAATCAAGATCGCGCATGAGAACGAGCAGGAGGCCTCTATCGCCTCCGGCCTGAAGGAGGGCGAACGGATCGTCACCGCGGGCCAAGCGCTGCTGCGGCCGGGGGCGCTGGTCGCCGTCCAAACCGCCGATCAGCGGAGCTGAGCGACATGTCCGGAGGGTTTTCCGAGCGTTTCATCCGCCGACCCGTCGCGACCACGCTGCTGATGCTGGCGCTGTTGCTGGTCGGCCTCGTCGCCTACCCGCTACTCCCCGTCGCGCCGCTGCCGCAAATCGACTTCCCGACCATTACGGTCAGCGCGCAGTTGCCCGGCGCCTCGCCGGAAACGATGGCTTCCGCCGTCGCCCAGCCGCTCGAACGGCAGTTCGCGCAGATCGCCGGCGTTGCACAGATGACCTCGACGAGTTCGCTTGGCGCGACCGCGATCACCATCCAGTTCGTGCTTGATCGCAATATCGACGCCGCCGCGAACGATGTGCAGGGCGCGATCAACGCCGCCTCCGGGCAATTGCCCAAGAACATGCCGTCGCCGCCGACCTATCGCAAGACCAACCCGTCCGACACGCCGATCCTGATCCTTTCCGTCACCTCCGATGTCGAGCCTATCGTCGAGGTCGACGACGTGGGCGAGAATATTCTGGCGCAGCGCATCAGCCAGATCGACGGCGTGTCGCTGGTGCGCATCGGCGGTCAGCAGCAGAAGGCGGTCCGCGTCCAAATCGATCCAGCCAAGCTGGTCGAGAAGAATCTTCAGCTCGAAGACGTTCGCGCCCAGATCATGGCCGCGACGGTCGACAATCCGAAGGGCTCGATCATCGGCGACAAACAGTCGTTCACGATCTACGACAACGACCAATTGACGCTGGCCAAGGATTGGAACGACGTTGTCGTCGCCTATCGCAACGGCGCGCCGGTCAGAGTGCGCGACATCGGCAAGGCGGTTTCCGGCCCCGCGGACACGACGCAGGCCGGCTGGAGCAATGGCAAACGCGGCATCTTTCTCGTTGTGTTCAAGCAGCCCGGCGCCAACGTCATTGCGACGGTCGACAGCATCAAGAAACAGCTGGTCAAACTGACCGCCGCCATACCTCCTGACATCAGCGTTGGCATTTTGTCCGACCGCACCACCACGATCCGCGCCTCTGTCAAGGATGTTCAGTTCACGCTGATGCTGACCATCGGCCTCGTAGTAATGGTTATCTTCGTATTCCTGCGCAACATCTGGGCGACGATCATTCCCAGCATTACCGTGCCGTTGGCGCTGCTCGGCGCCTGCGCGCTGATGTGGGGCGTCGGCTACTCGCTCGACAATCTCTCGCTGATGGCGCTGACCATCGCCGTCGGTTTCGTGGTCGACGACGCGATCGTGGTGCTCGAAAATATTCAGCGCCACGTCGAAGCTGGAATGAAGCCTTACGCGGCGGCGATCAAGGGCGCGAGCGAAATTGGTTTCACCGTCATTTCAATTTCAATCTCGCTGATCGCCGTGTTGATCCCGCTGCTGCTGATGAGCGGCATCATCGGCCGCCTGTTCCGCGAGTTTTCTGTCACCATTGCGATGACCATCGGGGTCTCGGCGCTGGTGGCGCTGACCCTCACGCCAATGATGGCCTCGCGCTTCCTCCAACCGCACGACGAAGAGAAGCACGGGCGCCTGTACAAGATCAGTGAGCGCGGCTTCAACGCGATGGCGAATGGCTACGCGAGGGGCCTCGACGTCGCGCTGCGGCACAGCTTCATCACCATCATGATTTTCTTGGGCACCGTCGCGGCGACGGGTTATCTGTTCGTCAAGATCCCCAAAGGCTTCTTCCCACAGCAGGATACCGGCATCATCTTCGGCACCACCGTCGCTGCGCAGGACGTGTCATTCCCCGCGATGTACAAGCTGCAGGAACAAATCGGCAAAATCGTCCAGGCCGATCCCGCCGTGGCCAGCATGGCGATGGGCCTCGGCACGGGCACCGGCAACGCCTCGCAGAACTACGGCCGCCTGTTTATCACCCTGACGCCGCGCGAGGATCGCGACGTCGACGCCTTCCAGGTGATCAACCGGCTTCGCGCCAAGACCGCCGGGATCGTCGGCGTCCGTCTTTTCTTGCAGGCCGCGCAGGACGTGACGGTCGGCGCGCGCGCCGCGCTGACGCAATTTCAGTACACCCTGCAAGACGCCAACTACGACGAGCTGAACGTCTGGGCGCCGAAAATCCTCGCGATGATGCAAGGATTGCCGGAGTTGCGCGACGTCGGCACTGACCAGCAATCTTCCGGCACGACTTTGCAACTGAAAATCGACCGCGACATGGCCGCGCGCTTCGGCATCCAGCCGCAGGTGATCGACGACACGCTCTACGACGCCTTCGGCCAGAGAGAGGTGACGCAGTTCTTCACGCAGATCAACACCTACTATGTCGTCGAAGAGATCACGCCCGATCTGCAGAAAGACCCGCATACGCTGGAGAAGCTCTACATCCGCTCGCCCAACAACGGGCAGTTGGTTCCGCTCAGCGCCTTCGCGAAGTGGACGACCGTGCCAGTTGCGCCGCTGTCGATCAGCCACCAGGGCCAGTTCCCCGCGGTGACGCTCAGCTTCAACCTTGCCCCCGGCGTTGCGCTTGGCGAGGCGACGGCGGCGATCCAACGCGCCGAACAAAATCTCCAACTTCCGCTCGCGTTGCAGACCGCGTTCCAGGGTAACGCCCAGGCGTTCCAGGATTCGCTGGCGACGGTGCCGCTGCTGATCCTGGCGGCGCTGGTGGCGGTCTACATCATCCTCGGCGTGCTCTATGAGAGCTTCATCCACCCGCTGACAATTCTCTCGACGCTGCCCTCCGCCGGATTCGGCGCGCTGGCGATCCTGATGATGAACGGCTTCGAGTTCAGCCTGATCGCGCTGATCGGCGTCATTTTGTTGATTGGCATCGTCAAGAAGAACGGCATCATGATGGTTGACTTCGCCATCGCGGTCGAGCGCGACGAGCATCTGTCCAGCGCGGAGGCGATCCGCAAGGCGGCGCTGATGCGGTTCCGCCCGATCATGATGACGACGATGGCGGCGATGCTCGGCGGCGTGCCGCTGATGATCAGCCACGGCACCGGTTCGGAGCTGCGCCAGCCGCTGGGTTACGCGATGGTTGGCGGTCTGCTTGTCAGTCAGGCGCTGACGCTGTTCACGACGCCGGTGATCTACCTGTATCTGGACCGGTTCTCGAAATGGCTGTCCGGCGCGAAGAAGAAGGCCCGCAAGCCCGAGACGCCGCACGCCGAGACATCGGGTTGGTCCGAAGGCGCCAGCCAGCCGGCGGAGTGACGCGTCATGTAGCCGCGGTCGTCGACCGCGGTCTTTCGATGATCGCCCGGGTACGAAAGTTGCGATCTCACAACCAACGCGGTCAACGACCGCGTCTACAGGGCTTCACGTCCGTCCCGTGCGCAGCGCGCGCAACGTCATCGACACCACGCGCTCGCATCGCGCGGCAAGCGCCGCCGTCGGCGCTTCCCGATCCAGCCTCAGCGCCAGCGGGTGAATGAACCGATGGCTGGCGTCAAACACCAGCGCCAGCGCCCGCCTTCGGTCAGCCATGGCGAATGCGCCGGAGGCCACGCCTTCTTCGATGACGCGTTGGATTTCCGATTGCACGCGGGCGCGATGTTTGCGCGCGGCGGGTCTTTCTTTGCTCAGCGAGTCGATCAGCAGATCAAACAGCGCCGGGTCGGCGTCCAGCTTCTCGCGGTAGGCGCGATGTATGGCCAACAGCATACGCTCGAGCTTGTCATAAGCGGGGTCGGCTCCGTCGGCGGCCTCGCGCAGCTTGGCTTCGAGCGGCTGCAACCAGCTCGAGGTGATCTCCTCGAACAGCGCCGTCTTTGAGGGGAAGTAGCGGTAGACATTGGCGTGGGTCATGCCCGCGTCGGCGGCGATGCCGACGATCGTCGCGCGCGCCGCGCCGAACTTGCGCACATGGTCGGCGGCGATGTTGAGAAGCCTGCTTTCGACCGGCTCAGGCGCCGCCGGCCGAACGCGAAGCGTCATGCCTTCAGCGCGGCCAGCACGCGCTTGTCCAACCGGCAAGCCACGGAATAGGCGGGGTTGAAAACATTGGCGATGTCGTAGCGCACGCTCTGGCCAAGCAGGTGGCTGGCTTCGAGCGGCCCAAGGTCATAGTCCTGCCCAAGCCAAGCGATCATTTCGGTCGTCGCGTGTTGCAGCGCCTGATCCAGCGGCCTTGCGTTGCCCACCGTGAAAATGAATTGCGCGGTTTCCCCCCGCGGCCACGACATCGGGCGCTGCTTCAGCACGCTAACCGTGAATTCGACTTCAAACGACGTCTCGATGCCTGTTCCGACGATTTCCCCGTCACCCTGGCAGAAGTGCCCATCGCCGAGAAAAAACAAAGCGCCCGGGGCGAAGACGGGAAAATAGGCGGTCGTCCCAGGGCCAAAGCGGCGATAATCCATATTGCCGCCGTTCGGACCGCTGGTCGCGGTGGAAAACGCCTGGCCGATCGGCGGCGCGACACCAAAACAGCCGAGCATCGGCGCGAAGGGCGCCTCGTAACGTTCGAGCGCCGGCGGCGGATCAATCAGCTTCGCGACGTTGCGCTCGCGATCGAGACGCCACAGGACCCTGCCTTTTTTGGGAAAGGTCTCCAACGCCGCGGGGTCCACGACATTCGCTGCGAGGGGACCGAACGTCCAACCCTCGTCGCGATTGGTCGTCATGCGATCAATCCGCACGCTGAGGCAATCGCCGGGCTCGGCGCCTTCGACGAAGAACGGACCGGTCATCGGATTTGGCGGGGGGTTGCGCCGAGTCTGCGTCTTGTCGAAGCCCCAGGCGTCGACAGTTTCGGTCACGACCGTATCACCGTCCGCGACTCGCGCGACGGGCTCGAGCCAACCCAGGACATTGTGAAAGATCTGCGGTTCGAAACGATGACGCGCCATGATCGGGCCTCCTCCGCCGAACATGACAATCGTCGGACGGTCGCGCAAGCGATCGGAGCGTCGGCGTCCACGTAAACGAGGCTGCGGCACGACGTCGGCGTGGACGCCGACGCTCCGCTTCAGGCGGCTTTTGGTCCTCGGGGGAAGCCGACGCCGGAGGCGAACACACGATTACGGCCGTTGCGCTTGGCCGTATAAAGCGCCGCGTCCGCCGCGGCGGTCAGCGCCTCGAAGCTGCAAAGCGCGCTGTCGGCGCAGGCGACGCCAAAACTCGCCGTCGCCACGCCAAGTTCTTCGGCCCCGGAATGCGGAATCCGAAGCGCCACCACGGCCGAACGCAGACGCTCGGCGACGCGGCGCGCCTCGTCGAGCGGCGTGCGCGGCAGCAGCAGAAGGAACTCCTCGCCGCCGTAGCGCGCGGCGACGTCGTCCTCGGCGCCGATCTCGTCGAGCGCGCAGGCGGCGATGCGCCTCAGACATTCATCCCCGGCCTGGTGACCATAGAGATCGTTGAAGGCTTTGAACCGATCGACGTCATAGAGCACGACGGAGATCGGCGACACGAACGCGCTCTCTTTGGCCCAGAGCGCGGCGGCCGCCTCCTCGAGCCGGCGGCGGTTGGCGAGCCCCGTGAGCGGATCGTGCCGCGCCTCCAGTCCGACTTCCGCCACACGCAGGCGGTTGCGACGGTCGAGCAGGTAAGTGCGGCGGGCTTCGCGATTGCGCTGAAACGCTGAATGTAAAGTGATGCACACGCAAAGCGACAGCGGAATCATCTCGCCGACAAACATGTCGGGCTGCCCCACGTGGGGCGCCCGCATGACAATCGCTAGCAGCGCCAGACAGATCGCGGTCACCCAAAGCGAGGCGCGAGAACTCAGGGGAAGCGTCGAATTGCTGAGAATCGGGATGACGGCGAGAAATATAAAATATTGCGGCGCACTCGGCGCCGAGCTCGCGAAATAGGTCAACGTGACCTGTAAGGCGATGAGAATGGCGATCGCGCCGCCTAAGAGATCGCGCCGCAGCGGCGTGAGCGCGACTCGCGCTTGCTGCGCGATCAGCAACAGGCACGGCGTCACGACCCCGTAGTGAATGGCGGCGGCAAGCCCAATCACATCCGGCGTCAGCGACCACTCCGCGAGCAACTGGATGTTGTAGACGAAGGCGGCGGCCAGACAGGCGCGAAACAGGCCGCGCGCCTGGTCTTCGGCCGTGTCGGATTGAAACTGCGCCTCCAGCCATTTCGGCAACGGACGCATGCGACGGTCGCCAAGCGCCTCCTCCAGCCCTCGCAGGGTCTCGGCGCCGTCCAGGCCCCGCGGCCCGCGACGACGGCTCGGAGACCGTACGAGTTTAAAAAGGCGACCCAAAGTTGGTTCCGTTCAATAACCAAGCGTCAGGTGACGCGGCCTTTAATTCGCTGAGGATATTACGCAAAGTCATTGACAATCCGTCAAGCCGGACGCGGATATCGGCGCGTCAGCTCAGTCGGAAACTCCGCGTAATTGCGCGGCTCTGACCAGCCCGAACATGTCGCGTGTTCCCCTGCGCGCTTCGGCAAGAATGGACGACAAGATCTCATCCGAGTCCATCGCGTCGTTCGCCGCTGTTTCGCGCGCGCGCCGAAAAGCCTCGCTGATGAGGCGAGGATCAATATCGTCAGGGAGAGGGGAGGAGATCTTCGTCATTACGCACACCGCCGGGAAAAACCCTGGGTAAGCTTAGCCGGATTTGATCTAAACTTAGCGGAATAAGACGTGTCGGTTTCGAGTAAGGTTATTCACACGCCGTTAACTATTTGAACTGCCCGTCGGAGCGTCGGCGTCCACGCCGATGACGTCGGCCTGGAGGCCGACGCTCCGGAGTTACACACTCTCGGCGAGCAGTCCCGCGCCGCGGCGTTCGAGCTCCAAATCGGCCAGCGCGGTCGGATAATCGCCGGTAAAGCAATGGTCGGTGAAGCGCGGCGCGTTCGGGTCGCGCCCGGGAAGTCCCATCGCGCGGTAGATGCCGTCCACCGACAGAAAAGCCAAGCTGTCGGCGCCGATGAAATCGCGCATTTCCTCCAAGGACATGCGCGCCGCCAACAGCTTATCGCGCTCCGGCGTATCGATGCCGTAGAAGTCCGGGTGGGCGATCGGCGGCGAGGAAATGCGGAAATGCACCTCGCGCGCGCCGGCTTCGCGCATCATGGCGACGATCTTCACGCTGGTCGTGCCTCGCACGATCGAATCATCGATCAGCACGATCCGCTTGCCCTCGACGACCGCGCGATTGGCGTTGTGCTTGAGCTTGACGCCGCTCTCCCGAATCGCCTGGGTCGGCTGGATGAACGTCCGGCCGACATAGTGATTGCGGATGATCCCGAGTTCGAACGGCAGCCCGAGCGTCTGCGCATAGCCAAGCGCGGCCGGCACGCCCGAATCGGGCACCGGCACCACAACGTCCGCGTCGGCGGGCGCCTCGCGCGCCAACACCGCGCCCATCGCCTTGCGAGCATCGTAAACCGAGCGACCGTGCACGACGGAATCGGGGCGGGCAAAGTAGACGTATTCGAAGATACAGGGCCTCGCGGCCCGCGGCGGGAACGGCTTGAAGGTGGTGATGCCCTTTTCGTCGAGCACGATGACTTCGCCGTTTTCGACGTCGCGCACGAAATTCGCGCCGATGATGTCCAGCGCGCAGGTTTCCGAGGTCAGGATCGGATAGCCGTCCAGTTCGCCCAAGACCAGCGGCCGGATGCCGAGCGGATCGCGCGCGCCGATGATCTTCTTGTTGGTCAGCGCCACCAGCGCGTACGCCCCCTCGATGCGCCAAAGCGCCTCGACAAAGCGATCGACGATCTTCGCCTTGCGCGAGCGGGCGGTGAGCAGCAGCACGACTTCGGTGTCCGAAGTCGATTGGCAGATGGCGCCGTCGGCGATGAGCTCGCGGCGTAGCGTCAAACCATTGGTGAGATTGCCGTTGTGGGCCACCGCGAGGCCGCCCGACGCCAATTCCGCGAACAACGGCTGCACGTTGCGGAGAATCGTCGCGCCCGTCGTGGCGTAGCGGACATGCCCGATGGCCGCGTTTCCCGGCAGCCGTTCGATGGTTCGGGCGCTGGAGAAGTGATCGCCGACCAGGCCGAGACGCCGCTCCGAGTAGAATCGTTCGCCATCGTAGGAGGTTATGCCCGCCGCTTCCTGACCGCGATGCTGCAAGGCGTGCAGGCCGAGCGCGGTGATCGCGGCAGCTTCGGGATGACCGAAAATGCCGAAGACGCCACACTCCTCACGGAGCCGATCGGCGTCGAGGTCGAATGTCGGCTCGGCGCTCAAGGTTTTGAGGGGGCTGGCGCAGGCGGCGGCAACGCCACCTTGCTGTTGATCAGCGCGTCAAGTTTGTCGCGATCCGAAGCTCCGCTCTTGCCTGGCGGCGCGGGGGCGGGCGCCGGCCCCGGCTCGACGGCGCCGGGTTTCGCCTCGTCGGCGGGAAGATCCGCGCCGGTCGCACCCGACTTCGATTTGATCCAGGTTTCCAAGGTGGAAGCGGCGTCCTCTGGAAGCAGGGCCACGATGCGGTCCGCGGTATCGACCAATATGGGACGCGTCTTGGCGGTTTGCACCCAGCCCGGCTGCTGTTTGTCGCCGACCAGCCAGTTGAAAATTGCGAACGCCACCACCGCCAGCAGAAAGCCGCGCACGGCGCCGAACAGAAAACCCAGCGAACGGTCGAGCGCGCCGATCTTGCTATCGAGAATCGCGTCGGACAGCCGCACGGTGAACAACGACACCACGATCAGCGTGGCGAAAAACACGATCGCCGCGGCCACCGCCTGCAGAACCACGGGCTTGTGGATATAGGGCGAGAGGTACGGCAATATATAGGGGTTGAAGTAGTAGGCGGCCGCGGCCGCCGCGACCCAGGAGCCGATCGCCAGCACTTCCCGGGTAAAACCGCGCATCATCGACAGCAAGGCGGATACGAACACGACGCCGAGAACGCCGAGATCGAGATAAGACGGCATCAATCAGCCTCGTTGGGACGCGCGATAAGGGGCTGCGCGACGCGGCGGCTTATAGCCAAGGGTATTGGGTTCGTCACGTTCCCTTCGGCCTATCCGCAGCTTTCTGTGGTCGAGCGGCCACACCTGCCGCGGCGATGTCGGCGACGAGGGTCGCAACCGTCGTGATCGGCGATAAGGGCAGTCGGGAGGCGTCGTCGCCCTTGGCGCCCGGCGCGAAAGCTTTGGAAAAGCCGAGCTTGGCGGCTTCCTTCATCCGCAATTCCGCATGTCCAACCGCACGGACGGCGCCGGAGAGTGCGATTTCTCCGAAATAGACAGCTTCCCGTGGCAAAGCGACCCCAACCAACGAGGAGACCAGCGCCGCGGCGGCGGCGAGATCGGCGGCGGGCTCATTGATGCGCAAGCCGCCGGCTACATTGAGGTAGACGTCGTGCGCGGCGAGTTTGAGGCCGGCGTGCGCCTCCAACACGGCGAGCACCATGGAAAGCCGGCTCGAATCCCAGCCGACGACGGCGCGGCGCGCGGTGCCCAGTGTGGTGGGGGCGACAAGCGCCTGGATCTCCACCAGCACCGGCCGTGCGCCCTCTACGCCCGCAAACACCGCCGCGCCCGGCGCCGCGACGTCGCGTCCGGCCAGAAACAGTGCCGAGGGGTTGGCGACTTCGGCGAGCCCCGCGCCGGTCATCTCAAACACGCCGATCTCGTCGGTGGCGCCGAAGCGGTTCTTTGCGGCGCGCAGGATGCGGAAGGCGTGCGCGCCCTCGCCCTCGAACGACATGACGGCGTCGACCATGTGTTCGACCACCCGGGGGCCGGCGATCTGTCCGTCCTTGGTCACATGTCCGACCAGGACCACCGCGGCGCCGCTCAACTTAGCGAATTCGAATGAGCGCCTGCGAGGCGGTCCGGACCTGGGAGACGGTGCCCGGCGAGGATTCGACGGCGTCGCTCCAAAGCGTCTGGATCGAATTGAGGATGACGAACTTGGGCGTGTCTCCCGAGCTAAGTGTGGCGACAATGTCTTCGACCAGGGTCTGCGCGGCCAACTGCACCGGCGCACTCGTAAGTCCGAGGCGTGCGGCGCGCAGCCGGATCTGCTCCGTCGATTCTTCGCCGGAGACATAGACAACCCGGCCGCCGCGACGGGCGAGCGATGCGCAAGCCTGGATCAGCAGGGTCGATTTGCCGATACCGGGCTCGCCGCCGATCAACGTCGCCGACCCCGGCACGAAACCGCCGCCCGCCACCCGATCGAGTTCGCCAATCCCGGTGACGATGCGCTCGACAGGTTTCGAGGATCCGGCGAGGTCTTCAAGCGGGAATGGCCGGCCCGTGACGCCGCGCCGGACGGCCGCGCCGCCGACGCCGAGCGCGGCGGCCTCCTCGATGATCGTGTTCCATTCGCCGCAGGCTTCGCACTTGCCCTGCCAGCGCTGCGAGATCGCGCCGCAGTTTTGGCAGACGTAGGAGGCGCGGGTTTTGGGCACGGGCAGCGGAATACGGGATATTTGGGGGATGTCGAGGGTTTCGCGAGGGCGGTTGGACGAGGGAGGTTTTTGGGGGCTGCAATCGAGGTGGGCGAGCAAGCGCTTTCCGCGTTTTAGGCGCCGAATTCCGCAACTTCGGGCGCAGGAAGAACTCTTGACAACTGACAATTGTCAGCATACAGAGCTTTGAAAGCATGATTAGATCGTTCAAGAGCAAGAGACTGCGGAGGTTGTTCGAGGACGGAGACGGGCGCGGACTGCCGCCCGACCAGATCGGCCGCATTGAAAACCGGCTTTCCGTCATCAACGAGGCCCGGCGGATCGAGGACATCGACGTGGCCGGCTTCAGGCTGCATTCGCTGAAGGGCGACTACGCCGGCTTTCATGCCGTGTGGATCACCGGTAACTGGCGCATCGTCTTTCGCTTCGAGGATGGCGACGCCTTCGACCTGGACCATTTGGACTACCACTAGGAAGACCGAACGTGAGAATAAAGAACCCGCCCCATCCCGGCCGCATCGTCCGCGAGGATTGCATGCCTGAACTGGGCCTGACGACCGGCGCGGCGGCCGAGGCTTTGGGCGTCAGTCGCCAGACGCTCGACAAGATTGTCAACAGCCGGGGCAGCGTGACCCCGGAAATGGCTATCCGCTTTGAGAAGGTGTTCGGATCGAGTGCTGAGACCTGGTTGCGCCTGCAACTCGCCTACGATCTCGCCCAGGCCCGCGAGCGCGAGCCGGAAATCGTCGCAACCGTGCATCCGCTGAAGCGCGAAGCGCCGAAACAGCCGAGGATGCATTGAACGGAAAGGATGGTTTCCGGCTGCTAAACTAGGAGGCCTACCTACGTGAGGGTATTCGTCGTCGACTCTAACTATCCGAAAGATTTTTACTCGGGGATGTTGGACGGTGTTTTCACCCATCAGCTACTAAATCTTCTGCAGATCGAGACGAAGTTGCGGTACGCTCTTGATAAAAATCACTTCAAGATGGCGATCGACGAAGTGGGCAGCGATCAATTCGACGTACTGCATATTTCATGTCACGGAGATGAACGGCAAAAAGGCTGTCGCCGTAATAAAAGCCGAGGAGCTCGAACGCCTGCTGCCAAAGGAGAAGGCGCCGTTGCCGCTGGTCGATTTTCTCGAGAGTATTTACGCCCCTGGACTTGATCTCGAACGCGCTCCCGACTCCGGACGTGAGGCGGCGCTGTGATTGGTTGGCTTCTCGCAGCAGCCACGCATCCGCCCACGTTCTCATGACGTGAGCGGCGGCGGGACAGCCATGTGGCGCGCTATTGCGGGACAGGATACTTTCAGAACACGGCCAGCCAACAAGCGGCCGCAAAAAACAACCGGGAGGACACACATGACCCTGACAACCCACGCCAACCGTCTGCTCTCCGACGCCTGCTCGTCCGGCCGCGTGCCAGGCGTCGTCGCGATGGCCGCGGATCGCAACGGCGTCATCTACGAGGGCGCTTTTGGCGAGCGCACGCTCGGCGGCGGCGTCAACATGACGGTCGACACCGTCGGCTGGATCGCCTCGATGACCAAAGCCTTGACGTCGGTGGCGGCCGTGCAACTCGTCGAGCGCGGAAAACTCGATCTCGACGCCCCGGCGGCGAAGGTCGTCCCAGACATCGCCGAATTGAAAGTGCTGACGGGTTTCGACGCGGCCGGCGCTCCGCAGCTGCGGCCAGTCAAACGGCCGATCACGCTGCGCCATCTGCTGACCCACACCTCCGGCTGCAGCTACGAAATCTGGAACACCGACATGCAGAAGGTTCAGGCGGCCTTCGACATCCCTGGAGTCACCTCGTGTCAGAAAAAGGCGATGACGCTGGCGCTGGTCGCCGATCCCGGCGAGCGCTGGGAATATGGCCTTAGCATCGATTGGGCCGGCAAGATGGTCGAGGCGGTGTCAGGCCTCTCGCTCGGCCAGTATCTGAAGCAGAACCTGTTCGATCCGCTCGGCATGTCGAGCACGGCTTTCAAGATCACGCCCGACATGCGCAGCCGCCTCGCGGGCGTGCATCTGCGCGGGGCGGAAGGCAAACTCGACGTGTTCCCGTTCGAGATCCCGCAGGAGCCCGAGTTCGAGATGGGCGGCGGCGGGCTCTACGGCACGATGGGCGACTATCTCAAATTCGTGCGGGCGATCCTCAACGGCGGCCAATTGGGCGGCGAGCGCGTGCTAAAGCCGGAAACGGTGCAATCGCTTCGCCTCAATCACATGGGCGAGAACCGCGTATCCCTGCTGAAGGCGGCGATTCCGCTGACCAACGATGCGGAGTTCTTCCCCGGCCTGGAGAAATCATGGAGCCTCGCGTTCCAGATCAACGAAGCGCCCGCCCCCACCGGCCGCCCCGCCGGCGGCCTGATGTGGGCAGGCCTCGCCAATTCGTTCTACTGGATCGATTTCGCGAGCGGCGTCGGCGGGGTGTTCCTGACGCAGATCTTTCCGTTCGCCGACAAGGAAGCGGTGCCGCTCTACTACGGCTTCGAGACGGCGGTCTACGACAGCCTGCACTGAGACGCCGCGCTTCGCGGCAAGTCGAAGCGTTCGTGTAGCCGCGATCTATAGATCGCGGTCTCGAAGTGATCGGCGCTTCCCCGATACGTCGCGATCTCGCCACCACCGCGATCTATAGATCGCGGCTGCAGGAAACCGCCAAATGCCCTACGCGGCGGCCCTTCACGTCGGCGCGTTGCCGTTCGCCTCCAGCATCGCGCCGGCGAGATACAGCGAGCCCGCGATGAGAATCCGCGGCGGCTTCGGCCAGTTCGCGGCGGCGAGCCGATCGAGCGCGTCGCCGACGCTGTCCGCGATGCTCGCGGCGAGCCCGGCGCGACGCGCGAACTCGGCGACCTCCGCTGCGGTGCGCGCGACGTGCTCGCCGGGTATCGGCACCGCGATCGCCTCGCGAACGAGGCCCTTGAAATGCGCGAGAAACGCGCCCGTGTCCTTGGTCGAAAGCGTGCCGCAGATCAACACGAGCGGGCGCGACGTCGCCTCCTCGAAATCCGCCATCGCCTCCGCGACGACCCGGCCTCCGGCTTCGTTGTGCGCGCCGTCGAGCCAGATCTCGGCGCCCGCCGGCGCGCGGTCGACCAGCGGCCCGGATCGCAAACGCTGCAGACGCGCCGGCCACTGCGCCTCAAGCAAGCCGCGCTCGAAGGCGTGAGCGGGCAAATCGGGCGCGACGGTCCGCAGCGTCGCGATCGCCGTCGCGGCGTTTCCGTACTGATGCCGTCCCACCAGCCGCGGCTTCGGCAGGTCGAGCAACCCGTGCTCATCCTCGTAGACCAGCCGGCCGTTCTCCGCCCGCATGAAGAAATCACGATCCGCGACGCGCCGGGGCACGCCAAGCTGCAGCGCGCGCTTTTCGATCACCTCCAGCGCCGCCTCGACTTGCTCAGCTACAATGACCGGTGCGCCCGGCTTCAGAATGCCCGCCTTCTCAAACGCGATTTTGTCGACCGTCGCGCCAAGAAATTCCGGATGATCGATCGAAATCGGCGTGATGACGGTCGCCAGCGGGTGCGGAATCACATTGGTTGCATCGAACCGTCCGCCGAGGCCGACTTCAACCAACACGTAGTCGGCGGGAACGCGGCTGAACAACAGAAAAGCCGAAGCCGTCAGGATTTCCCAGATCGAGATCGACTGACCGCCGTTGACGCGCTCGCATTCGTCCAGCGTCGCATTTAGCGTGTCATCGTCAACCAGCCGGCCCGCTAGCCGGATACGTTCGTTGAAGCGCACGAGATGCGGCGATGTATCGACATGCACGCGCTTGCCCGCGGCTTCGAGGATGGCGCGCAGGAAGGCGACTGTGGATCCCTTGCCGTTCGTGCCCGCGACGTGAATGACTGGCGGCAGCCGCTCCTGCGGCGATCCGAGCTCCTTCAGCAATCGCTCGATGCGTCCGAGCGACAGATCGAGCAGCCGCGGATGCAGCCCGCTCAGCCTGCGCATGATTTCGTCGGTTTCGTTCACAGCTCGCATCCCGCCGACGCTGCGATCACGCGGCCGTTGCGGCGGCCGCCGGCGACCTGGTCAGCAGGCGGCAAAGCCGCGCCAGGGTCGCGCGCATCTGCGTGCGCGGCGTGACCATGTCGACCATGCCATGCTCCTTCAAGAACTCGGCGCGTTGAAAACCCTCCGGCAGGCGCTGCCTGACGGTCTGTTCAATCACCCGCGCGCCGGCGAAGCCGATGACGGCGCCGGGCTCGGCGATCTGCACGTCGCCGAGCATCGCGTAAGACGCGGTGACGCCGCCGGTGGTCGGGTTGGTGAGCACAACGATATAGGGCAGCCGCGCCGCGCGCAGCCGCTGCAGCGCAACGGTGGTGCGCGCCATCTGCATCAGCGAGAACATGCCTTCCTGCATGCGCGCGCCACCGGAGGCGGTGAAAATCACGAACGGCGCGCGTTTCTCCAGCGCCACCGTCATTCCAGTGACGATCGCTTCGCCGGCGGCCATGCCCAGCGTGCCGCCCTGGAATCCGAAATCGTGCACCGCCGTGACGGTTTCCTGTCCCTCCAGCTTGCCGATGGCGGCGAGCACGGCCTCGTTCGAACCGGTCTTGGCGCGATGCTCCTTGAGGCGGTCGGCATAGCGTTTGATGTCGCGAAATTTCAGGGGATCGACGGGCACTTCCGGCACCTGCAGCGTTTCGTATTCGCCGTTGTCGTACAGCGCCTCCAGGCGCGGGCGCGGCGCGATCGCCATGTGGTAGCCGGAGCCCGGCACGACCATCAGGTTGGCCTCAAGGTCCTTGTGGAAGACGAGTTGGCCACTCTCGGGGCATTTCACCCAGAGATTTTCCGGCGTGTCGCGTCGAAGCAGCGAGCGAATCTTCGGCGGGACGACGTTCGACATCCAGTTCATGGTTTACGTCCTTAGTCCATAACCGAGCGCCGCTGCAGCCGCGGTCGTTGACCGCGGCCTTTCGACGATCGCCCCTTTCAGAAAGAGACGATCACGCTGAGACCGCGGTCAACGACCGCGGCTACATCTCGCCTCAACGCGTCGCCTGCGCGACGCCCTGGCTGAGCTCGCCGACCAGTTTCGCCACCGCTTCCGTCGTGCCCGGCCCGGCGCGGCCGTCGACGAGGGAGTTGCGAACCGCCTCGACCAGCGCGCTGCCGACAACCACGCCATCCGCTCGGCTGGCGATCGATCGCGCCGTCTCCGCATTGCGCACGCCAAAACCGACGGCAACCGGGAGATGGGTGTGGCGCTTGATCCGCGCAACGGCCGGCCCGACCACGTCGGCGTCAGGCGTCGCGGCGCCGGTGATCCCGGTGATCGAGACGTAGTAGACAAAGCCCGAGGTGTTGGCGAGCACCGCGGGCAGGCGGGCGTCGTCGGTTGTCGGCGTCGCCAGCCGGATGAAGTTTAGGCCCGCCTGCAGCGCCGGCAGGCAGAGCTCCTCGTCCTCCTCCGGCGGCAGGTCGACGACGATAAGGCCATCGACGCCAGCGGTCTTCGCCTCAACCAGGAATTTCTCGACGCCGTGAACGTAGATCGGATTGTAGTAGCCCATCAGCACGATCGGCGTCGCGTCATCGGTCTTGCGGAAGTCGCTGACGAGTTGCAGCGTCTTGACCAGGGTCTGGCCGCCCTTCAGGGCGCGCAGGCCCGCCGCCTGGATCGCCGGGCCGTCGGCCATCGGGTCGGTGAACGGCATGCCGAGCTCGATGACATCCGCGCCCGCGCCCGGAAGCGCCTTCACGATCGCCAGCGAAGCTTCATAGCCGGGATCGCCGGCCATCACGAAGGTGACCAGCGCGGCGCGGCGGGATTCGGCGAGGGCCGCGAAGCGGGACTCAATACGGGTCGTCATAGCGCGCCCGGTTAGCATGCGGACGCGGCGAGGGAAACCGGGCCGTGCAGGCGCCTCCTGTAGCCGCGGTCGCCGACCGCGGCGGCGCCGTGATCGAATGTTTGCCCGAAAGCGGCGCTCACACAGCGACCGCGGTCAACGACCGCGGCTACATCCGGCGGAGCGTCGGCTGGACGCCGACGCTCCTAGACCTCCAGCCAGGCCTTGCGGACGCCAGCGTCGGCGGCGAGTTCGGCCGGGGCGCCTTCGAACACGATGCGCCCGTGGCCCATCACATAGACGCGGCGGCTCAGCTTCATCGCCAACGCCAGCTTCTGCTCGATCAAAAGCACCGCGGCGCCGCGACGGGCGATCTCCTCGATCAGTTCGCCGACCTTCGCCGTCATCATCGGCGACAGACCCTCCGTCGGCTCGTCGATCAGCACCAGATCGGGGTCACCCATCATGGTGCGGCAGATCGTCAGCATCTGCTGTTCGCCGCCGGAGAGCGCGCCGGCCGGCGCATCCTCGCGCTGGCGAAGGACAGGGAACAGCGTGTAGGCGTCGGCGACCGTCCATCGCCCCGCCTTGCCCGCGCGCTTGAAACCCAACAGCAGGTTCTCGCGCACCGTCAGCGCGGGAAATATGTCGCGCGTCTCCGGCACGCAGCCTAGGCCCTTCAGCGCGATCGTATGCGGCGCGAGACCGGCAATCTGCTCGCCTTTGAAACGGATCGAGCCCTTCGGCGCCACGACCCCCATCAGCGCCTTGACTGTGGTCGTGCGCCCTACCCCGTTGCGCCCGAGCAGGCTCGCGATCTCGCCCGCGCCGACGCGCAGCGAAACGCCCTGCAGGATGTGGCTCTTGCCGTAATAGGCGTGCAGATCCTCGACTTCGAGCAAATCCGCGCTCATGCCGCCGCAGACCTGGCCGAGATAGGCTTCCTGAACGGCGGCGTTGGCGCGGATGTCCTCCGGCGCCCCGGTCGCCAAAATCTTTCCGTAGACCAGCACGGAGATCCGGTCGGCGAGGCCGAACACCACGCTCATGTCGTGCTCGACCATCACCAGCGCCTTGCCCGCGGTGGCGTTGCGGATCAACTCCACGGTTGCGGCCGCCTCGCCGTGGCTCATGCCCGCGGTCGGCTCGTCGAGCAGCAGCACGTCGGGGTCGGGCCCCAGCGCCACGCCGATTTCCAGCGCTCGCTGCTCGGCGTAGGTGAGAACGCCCGCGGGCGTGTTGAGCCGCGAGGCCAAGCCGATGCGCTCGGCGAGTTCACGCGCGCGCTCGCTGACGTCGCGGCGGCCGGCGAGGCGGCTCAGGAAAGAATAGCGGCAGCCGAGCCGCCACAGCGTTCCGCACTTGAGATTGTCGATGACGGAGAGGCGCGGGAACACGTTCGTCACCTGAAAGCTGCGCGAAAGCCCGAGCCGGTTGATGTCGTAGGGGCGCTTCCCGTCGACGCGGCGCCCGCCAAGCCGTATCTCCCCGCTGGATGGCGCAAGACGCCCACTGATCAGGTTGAACAGCGTGGTTTTGCCGGCGCCGTTCGGGCCGATGATCGCGTGACGCTCGCCGGCGCCGATCGCCAGCGTGACGCCGCGGATGATGTCGGTGCGGCCGAAGCTCTTGTGAAGGTCCGCGAGTTCGAGCGCCGAGGTCGTCATGCCGCGGGCGCCTTTGCGACTGTTTCGGCGGCTGCTTTCTCGCCTGGCGAGGCCGGCGCGGCGGCGCCCCAGGCCATGCGCACCCTCGGCCAAGCCCAACCAAGCCCAGCCAAGCCGGCGACGAGAAGCGCGAGGGCGGCAAGCCACGGCGCGACGGTCGTCGCGTCCAGATCGAGCGAGCCGAGCGAAAGCACGGCGGGGTCGCCCGGCGAACGCCCGAACAGGCGATGCGCGAGTTCGATCGTCAACATAGCGCCGATGCAGACGAGCGCGATCGCGGGCACAACCGCGGCGTAAGAGGGCGCGAGGCGGCCGAGTTCGCCGCGCCGCGCCGCCTCGGTATGCATCGCGATCCATCCCGCGAGGCCGCCGGGGGCGAGCATGACGACGCCGATGAACAGGATGCCGAAATAGAGCTGCCAGACATCCGTCAAATCGCTGAGCCGCGCCTGCATATAGGTGATGATCGCCGCGCCGAGCGCCGGACCAAAGAAATGACCGACGCCGCCGACATAAGCCATCAACAGGACGAGCCCGGATTGCTGCGCGCCAAGCTGCTGCGCGTTCATGATTTCAAAATTCACGACCGACAGGCCGCCCGCAACGCCCGCAAAGCCTGCGGCGAAAACGAAGGCGTAAAAGCGCAGCGTCTCCGGCCGGTAGCCGATGAACTCCACGCGCTCCGGGTTTTCGCGGGCAGCGTTCCAGATCTTGCCGAGCGGGGTGGCGGTCAGCGCCCGGATCGCGATCATCGCGAGAAGGCACCAGGCCGCGGTGAGATAATAGACCTCGATCTGCGGCCCGAACTTCAAGCCGAAAAACGCCGCCGCCTTGGTCCGGTTGGCGGTGATCCCCTCTTCGCCACCGAAGAACGTGCGGAGGATAAAACTGCTCGACGAAACCAGCTCGCCCAGGCCCAGCGAGATCATCGAAAACACGATGCCGCCGCGCCGGCTGGCGACAAGCCCGAACAACACACCGAAGAACAGGCCGCCGAGGCCGCCGATCAACGGAAACAACGGCAGCGGCAGGCTGCCGCGCGCAGCGTTCAGCACATGGATCGTGACATAGCCGCCAAGTCCGAAATAGACGGCGTGGCCGAATGACAGCAGGCCCGTCTGCCCGAGCAGAATGTTGAACGACAGTGCGAAGATCGCATTGATGCAAATAAGGCTCATCGTCGTCAGCGCGAAGTCGGACGAGAAAACGAGGGGCGCCGACGCGAACGCCGCCGCAATGATCAACCAGGGCAGACAGCGTGCGCGCGAGCGGCGTCACGACTCGCGCGTCCCGAGCAGTCCGCGGGGACGGAAGATCAGCATGCCGACCATGAGAATGTAGGGTACGATTGGCGCGAGTTCGGCCACCGACACCTGCCAGAGATCGCCCAATCCCGGCGGCGCCGCCGTTCCAAACAGGCTTCCGAGCGATGCGTTGACCGCTACCGCAAAGGTCTGGATGATCCCGACCAGCAGCGAGGCGATGAAGGCGCCGGCCAACGAGCCCAAGCCGCCAACGATGACGACAACGAACAGGATCGGGCCAAGCAAACCCGCCATGGTCGGCTGCGTGACCAGCGCGGGGCCAGCGATGACGCCCGCCAGCCCCGCCAACGCCGAACCGACGCCGAACACTGTCATGAACACGCCCGGCACATCGTGCCCAAGCATCGCGGCCATGTCGGGATGGGTCAGCGAGGCGCGGATGACGAGGCCGACGCGCGTGCGTCTGAGCGCCACAATGAGAAACACGAACATCGCCGCCGCAATAACCAGGATGAACATGCGGTAGGCGGGATAGTTGGTGCCAAAAATGCGGAACGCGACGAAGTCGAGCGCGGGCGGCGGCCGATAGTCGACCGGCAGCTTGCCCCAAAACATGCCGACCAGCTCTTCGATGACATAAGCCAGGCCGAAGGTGAACAGCAGTTCAGAGAGGTGGCCGAGCCGGTGCACCTTGCGCAGGCCATAGCGCTCAACCAACGCGCCGAGCACGCCGACGATCAGCGGCGCTACGACCAGACCAGTCCAGAAGCCGAGACGGCGGCTTATCTCATAGCCGAAATAGGCGCCGAGCATATAGAAGCTGGCGTGCGCGAAGTTCAGCACGCCCATCATGCTGAAGATCAGCGTCAGCCCGCTCGCCATCATGAACAACAGCATGCCGAACAGCACGCCATTGAGAAGCGAGAGGCTGACCAGTTCGAGCATCGGGGTCTCCGCGCGCTGGCCGGCGCTTAGGGCCGCTCCATCTTACAGGTGGTCGGCAACATCGTGTCGGCGCCTTTGACGGTCCCGACCGTCTTCCAGCCCCAGCCTGTGCCCTCCTCATCGAACTTGGCGCCCGGATCGAGCGGACCGAAGCTCGCGACATATACGTTCTGGAACAACTGGTGATCGTCCTTGCGCATATCGAGGTCGCCGCCTTCGTAGGAGGCGTCCTTCATGCCGTCGAGCTGCGCGGCGATCGACTTGGCGTCATCGGCCTTCGCATCTTTGATGGCCTTGGCGAGCATGTTGAGGTCGTTGACATAGGTCGAGAGCAGCGCCGTATTGAACTTGGCGCGAAAATCCGCGTCCATGGCCTGCGCCTCGGCCGAGGCCGAGTTCGGCGCGACGACACTGACTTGGAAGACGCGGTGCGCCAGCCCGGTCTGACGGATCGCCGTCGGACCGCCAACGAGGCCGGCGTAGGTCGTGTACCAATCCGTTTGCAGCCCCGCATCGGCCGCGGCCTTGACCAGCAGGGCGAAATCCTGCCCCCAATTGCCGGTGATGACGGAATCGGCGCCGGACGCTTTGATCTTGGCGATATACGGCGAGAAGTCCGTCACCTTGAACAGCGGAACCAGTTCGTCGCCGACGATCTCGATGTCCGGCCGCTTCTCCTTCAGCATCGCATGGGCGTCACGTTGCACGGACTGGCCGAACGAATAATCCTGGTTGATGAGATAGACCTTCTTGATGGAGGGGCGATCTTTCATGAAGGTGGTGAGCGCCGCCAACTTCATGTCCGTGTTGGCGTCGAAACGGAAATGCCAATAGGCGCATTTGTCGTTGGTCAGCGCCGGGTCGATCGCGCCATAGTTCAGGAAGACAATCTCCTTGCCCGGGTTGCGCTCGTTGTATTTGGTCACCCAACCCGAGATCGCCGCGGCGACGGCCGAGCCGTTGCCCTCCGTGAAGATGCGAATGCCCTGATCGGCGGCCTTCTGCGCCTGGATCAAGCTCTCCTGCGGATTGGCCTTGCCGTCGAACGCGAGCATCTCAATTTTCTTGCCGTTGAGCCCGCCCGCCGCGTTGATCTTGTCGGCGATAAATTTGAAATGCTTGAAACCGACCTCGCCAACCAACGAGCCGCCGCCAGAAAACGCATCGATATTGGCGATCTTGATGGTGTCCTCGGCAAGCGCCGGCGCGGCGAGCATGAACAGAGCCGCGGCGATCAAACCCGTTTTCATTCGCCCACCTCCAACACGTTCCGCGCGCTTCTGAGGCCGCGCATCCGACTTCACGATGGCTTCGTCAAGCCCGTACAGTAAGGCGGTGGCAGACGCTCAGGGACGCTCCATCTTGCACGTGGTCGGCAGCACGGTGTCCGCCCCCTTGACGGTACCCGCCGTTTTCCATCCCCAGCCCGTGCCCTCTTCATCGAACTTCGCGCCCGGATCGAGCGGCCCGAAGCTGGCGATATACATGTCCTGGAACAGGGAATGGTCTTCCTTGCGCATGAAGACCTCACCGCCGTCGAACGCCTCTGACTTCATGCCTTCGAGCTGAGCGGCGATCGACTTGGCGTCATCCGCCTTGGCCGCCGTGACCGCCTTGGCGAGCATGCGCATCTCGTTGACCGCGCGCGGATAGAACAGCGACACGCCCTCCTTGGCGCGAAAGTCGGCCTCCCATTTTTGCGCGGCCGGGATCGCCGAGTTCGGCACGCCTTCGGTGATCGCGAAGACCCGGTGCGAGAGATTGGTTTGCCGGATCGCCGTCGGTCCGCCGGCGCCGCCGGCATAATAGGTGTACCAGTCGGTCTGCAGTCCAGCGTCCGCCGCGGCTTTCAACAACAACGCGATATCCTGGCCCCAATTGCCGGTGATTACGGTATCCGCGCCCGAGGCTTTGATCTTGGCGACATAGGGCGCGAAATCCGTCACCTTGAGCAGCGGATGCAATTCGTCGCCGACGATCTCGATGTCCGGACGCTTCTCCTTCAACATCGCCCGCGCCTGCGTGCGCACGGATTGGCCGAAGGAATAGTCCTGGTTGATCAGATAGACCTTCTTGATGTTCGGGCGGTCTTTCATGAAGGTCGTGAGCGCCGCCATCTTGATGTCGGAGTTGGCGTCGAAGCGGAAATGCCAATAGCTGCACTTTTCGTTGGTGAGTACCGGGTCGACGGCGGCATAGTTGAGATAGACGATTTCCTTGCCGGGATTGCGATCGTTGTATTTGGCGACCCAGCCCTCCAGCGCCGCGCCGACGGCGGAGCCATTGCCCTGCGTAAAGATGCGGATGCCCTGATCGGCGGCTTTCTGCGCCTGGATCAGCGTTTCCTGCGGGTTAGTCTTATTGTCGAGCCCGACGATCTCGACCTTCTTTCCATTCAGACCGCCTCCGGCGTTGATCTCGTCGGCGAGATATTTGAAGGTCTTCAGACCGACTTCGCCGATCGAGGCGCCGCCGCCGGAGAGCGGATCGAGGTAGGCGATCTTGATCGTGTCTTCAGCCAACGCCGGCGTCGTGAGAGCCAACAGCGCCACGACGATCGAACCCATCTTCATCTGCATTTCCTCCCTGGCCGCGCGCCGCGTTCGACGGCTGCACGTCCTTGATCCCAGGTCATGATTGCCTTGTTTTCGTTGGCCCGTCCAGCCCTTAGGCTATAGACGTTAGTTCGCCTCGGCGGTGACGATTTCCGCCAGATGGCCGCGCAGGATCGCCATTTTCGCGATGCCCGTCATCGCCGAGCCGCCGTCGAGGTTTATCCGGAACCTTTCAACCTGCTCGGCGTGGCTGCGGGTGTGGCCGCGGTCGAGCGGCGTGTGGCCGTGGACGACGAAATAGCCGGAAAATCCTCGGTCGCCGGGTTCATAATCGAGGAACGGCGCGCGCAACCAAGCCCAATGCGCATCCTCGTCGAGCGTCGCCAGCGGCGTGTCCCAGGGTTCGGCCAGGAAATCTTCGAGCGGAATGGACGGATTGACGCCGGCATGCACAAACAGGGCTCCGCCCGAGAACGTGTGCGGCTTAAGCGCCGCCAGCCAATCCAGAACAGGCGGCGCCACCGCCGTGCGCAAGGCCTGCAACATCCGGCTCGCGTTTCGCCAAGGCGCGGCCGGGCCGAGCAGTTCCTCGATTACCGCTTCGCCTCCATTGCCGACCCAGACCGAGAGCGCATCGATTGCGGCCTTCGGCGGCGTCGACGGATCGAGCGCGAGCCGCATGAGGATCTCATGATTGCCCATCAGCGCGATGGTCTCGTCCGCGCCGATGCGCGCGTTCCCCTCCGCTGCAAGCGCCAGCGCGCCCAGAGAATCCTGGCCGCGATCGATGAGATCACCGGTGAACACGAGCCGCCGCGAGGCGCGATGCGGCTCGCGTGCGGCCTCCTGCAAGAGCGCATCGAGCAGATCGGAACGGCCGTGGATGTCGCCGATCGCGAAGATTTCGCAATCCGGCTCGACCGCACGGGGCAGCTTGAGGACTTCGCGTTTGATGCGCATCGCCGCCCATTTAGCCGGACTTCGCGGCGCCCGCGAGGCGATTGCGGCAAGCCGCGCGCGCGGCTACTTTACGCGCCATGTTTCTCGAATTCTTCGCCGAACTGCGCAAGGCGCGCGTGCCCGTCACCCCGCGCGAGTTCCTCGACCTGATGCGCGCGCTCGAACAAGACGTCGCCGACCGCACGCAGGAGGATTTCTACCGCCTGTCGCGCGCGGTGCTGGTCAAGGACGAGCGCAACCTCGACGCCTTCGACGTGGTGTTCGCCAGCGTTTTCAAAGGCGCGCTGACGCTCTCGGCCGCCGTCGAGACGACGGGTATCCCAGAGGAGTGGCTGCGCAAGCTGATCGAGAAATACCTCTCGCCGGAGGAGCGGGCGGAAATCGAGAAGCTCGGCTTCGACAAGCTGATGGACACGCTGCGCCAGCGCCTGGCCGAGCAGAAAGGCCGCCACCAGGGCGGCTCGAAATGGATCGGGACCGGGGGAACCTCGCCCTTCGGCGCCCATGGCGATCATCCCGAGGGCGTGCGTATCGGCCAGGACAAGAGTCGGCGCGGCAGCGCGGTCAAAGTGTGGGACAAGCGCGAGTTCAAGGATTTCGCCGGCGATGAGGCGCTCGGGCCGCGCAACATCCGCATCGCGCTCCGGCGGCTCCGACGGTTCGCGCGTGAGGGCGCGGAGGAGGAGCTCGACCTCGACGGTACGATCCGCTCCACCGCCGACAAGGGCTACATCGATGTGAAGCTCCGGCCAGAACGGCGCAATGCGGTCAAAGTGCTGCTGTTTCTCGACGTCGGTGGTTCGATGGACTGGCACGTGGAGGCTGCGGAGGCGCTGTTCTCCGCCGCGCGGCTGCAGTTCAAACGGCTGGAGCACTATTACTTCCACAACTGCCTCTACGAGACGGTGTGGAAGAACAACCGCCGCCGCTTCGAGGAGCGGCTCGAATACGGCGGATTTGTTCAACTCGTTCGGCCGCGATCACCGCGCGATCTTCGTCGGCGACGCGGCGATGAGCCCTTATGAGATCTCAAGCCCCGGCGGCTCGGTCGAGCATCTCAATCCCGAGCCCGGCGAGGTTTGGTTGAAGCGCGCGCGTGACGGCCTGGCCGCGCAGCGCCTGGATCAACCCGAGCCCGCAGGAGAACTGGAATTTCTCCGCATCGACGCGGATGATCTCGACGCTGTTTGGCGAACGCATGTTCGCGTTGACGCCGGACGGGATCGAAGCGGCGATGCGCGCGCTGTCGCATTGACCGCGGCGGCGGTGTGCAGGCCGCCAATAATGCGCACCCGTCATTGCGAGCGAAGCGAAGCAATCCAGGGGCGTAGAGAGCCGGCCGTTCAGGCAAAACCTCGATCTCGGAGAGGTTGGATTGCTTCGCTTCGCTCGCAATGACGGGTTTAGTTGAACGGACGGGGTTCAAACCTTCGGCGCGTTGGTCTCCAGTTCAGCGATGACCTTATCAATCGCTTCCGGACTGATACAGAAAATGCCGGAATACGGCTCGCTGAACTCGATGATCAGAAAGATCGCGCTCGCGATAGCAAACGACCCGCAGGCGTTGGCAACCGCTGCGACGACTGTCACGATTTGGAGGACTATCATGGGTAAGACATTGCGACACGAATCGATCGAGCCCGCTCACCCCGGCGAAATCCTGTCTGAGATTTCGATCCCCGCCACCGGAAGAGCAAAGCCGAGATCGCCCGCCTGCTCGGCATATCCAGGCAGACGCTTTACGACATTCTATCGCGCAGACAGGGTGTAACGCCTGCGACTGCGGTCCGGATCGGCAAGCTGTTCGGCGACGGCCCCGAGTTGGTTGCGCATGCAGATCGAACACGATCTTTGGCGCGCGCGAAAGGAAATCGACGTATCAGGGATCAAGACGCTCGAAACAGCCGCGTGAGACGCCTCTCACTCCACAACCACCTTCGTCCCCTTCCCCACGCGTCCGTAAAGATCAATCACGTCCGCATTCAGCATCCGAATGCACCCCGACGACACCGCCTTGCCAATGCTCTTCGGCTCATTGGTGCCGTGGATGCGGAACAGCGTGTCCTTCTTGTCCTGAAACAGATACAGCGCCCGCGCCCCCAGCGGGTTCGACGGCCCCCCGTCGACATGCGGCGGCAAGTCGGACTGCCGCGCGATCATCTCCGGCGGGGGCGTCCAGCCGGGCCAGTAAGCCTTGCGACCGATCTCCGCCCTGCCCTTCCAGGAAAAGCCCTGCCGCCCGACCGCGATGCGATAAGCGATCGCCTCGCCACCAGCCTGCGATAGATAAAGCATCCGCTGCTTGGTATTGATCGTGAGCGTGCCGGCCTCTTCGTGGGTCGGGTCGGCGATCGTCTTCTTCGTCGTCGTCTTGAAATCGACGTCCTTATCGTTCGCCTCGGGCGTCGAATAATAGGGGTCGGCGTCCGCGGGCAGATCGCCCTTCGGCGTGTGCTGCGTGTTCTGATCCGGCTGCTGATCGAATAACCACGCCCTCGCCGGCGCCGTCGTCATTCCCAAAACCAGAGCCAGACAAACCGCTCCGATCGCCTTCGACCCGACCATCCCGCTCTCCAAGTCCGCGCAAGCGTTTCCCTATACATAGCTGAGCCAGGAATGCGAAGCGCCTCCGAAACGCCATAATCGCGATCAATGAGAATGAACGTTCATTCTCACCCCTGTTCACATGACCCTCGCCGAACTCGCCCCCGCCCGCCGCACTGAAGACGAGCGCCGCTCGCATATCCTCTCCTCCGCGGAGCGCGCCTTCGTGCGCTACGGCTTCCACGCCGCAACGATGTCGCAGGTCGCGGACGAGGCGGGAATGAGCGCGGGCAACCTCTACCGCTATTTCCCGTCCAAGGAGGCGATCGTCGAGGGGCTTTGCCTGGCCGATCAGGTCAAGCGGTCGGACAATTTTGCCGCGCTCGCCAGCGCCCGCGATTTGAAGGCGGCGATGCGCGCGGCCTTGCGCGAGCACGTGCTGCGGCGCGCCGCGCGAAAAGGCGCGGATGGTCGTCGAGATCTGGGCCGAGTCCGGCCGCAATCCCCGCGTCGCCGAATTCACCCACCAACTCGACGCCGATGTCCTCCAGGGCATGGAGGAGCTCGTCGAACTCGCCAAGTCGCGCGGGCGTCGCGGCCGAAACGCTCGACGCGCGCTTCGCGGCCAGCGTGCTGTTCTCGCTGATCTCAGGAATTTTCCGGCGCGTCGCGGTCGAACCCGCGTTCGACGTCGAACTTGAATCGAAAATGGCGTTCGGCGTGCTGGAGGCCCTGTTCGCAGGCCGGATAGCCCCCAGCGCGGAGGTTTGAGATGGGACGCTTTCTGTTCACCGCGCTCCTCGTCGCCGTACTCGGCGCCGGCGGCGTCTACGCGCAATGGCGCTTCCGGCCCTGCGATCCGCCGCTGCTGGCGCTCGACAAGCTGCTGCCGCTGGACAAGTGGCATGTGCCGCCGCGCCCCGCCTGCACCGCCCCGCCGCAAAAAGCCGACGCCGACGCGCCGCGCGAAGTCGAGCCGCCGGCGGTGACGGTCGCGCAGGCCGAAGTTCGCCGCTTCACCGACCGCCTGTTCGTCTCCGGCACGCTCGTCGCGCGCGAGGAGATCATGGTCGCCCCGAAGATCGCCGACCTCACCGTGCTTGAGATCGACGCCGAGGACGGCGACATTGTTAAGAAAGGTCAGTTGCTCGCCCGGCTCGACCGCTCGCAACTCGACGCGCTGCTGTCGCAGAACGACGCCGCCCGCGCCCGCGCCGACGCGGCCATCGATCAGGCAAAGAGCATGATCGCGCAGGCGGAAAGCCAGCAGGAATTCGCCGCGAATGACTACGACCGCGCGAAGAAACTCGGCGCCGGCATCATGGCCGTCGCCACCGTCGAGCAGCGCGAAACCACGATGAAGACCGCGCAGGGCGCGCTCGCCGCCGCCAAGAACGCGCTGGCGGTGGCCCAGGCCGATCGTCTCGCACGCGACGCTGATCGGCAGGAGCTGATGGTGCGCATCGGCCGCACGGAAGTGCGCGCTCCGGTGTCGGGCGTCGTCAGCCGCCGCACGGCCAAACTCGGCGCCACGGCCGCACTGGCCGGCGAGCCGCTCTATCGCATCATCTCCGACGGCGCCGTCGACCTCGACGCCGAGGTTCCCGAGCAATGGCTGCCGCAGCTGAAAGTCGGCATGCCGGCAACGCTGAGACTGCCGGGCCTCGACACGCCCGTCATGGGCAAAGTCCGACTGGTCGATCAGGAAGTCGACAAGGCCAGCCGCACCGGCAAAGCGCGCATCGCGCTGTCCGATCCGTCGCACGCCCATCTCGGCGCCTTCGCCTCCGGCGAAGTCGATCTCGTCACCCGCGACGGCGTCTCGCGCGCCGACGACGGCGGTGAAACGCGATGGCGACGACGGCTTGGCGCTGGTCGTGCGCGACGGCAAGGTCGAGGAGCGCAAGGTGAAGCTCGGCATCGTCGAGGGCGACGACGTCGAAATCCTCTCCGGCGTTTCCGCCGGCGAGACATTGGTGGCTCGCGCCGCTCGTTCCTGCGCCCCGGCGAAAGGTGCGCCATGCCGACGATCGTCGGCGCGGGAGGCTGAGCTGCCCGTTCGTGCCGCGCCCTCCTGTCATCCCCGCGAAAGCGGGGATCCAGGGGCCAACATGCGTCTCGGTCCCTCTGGGTCCCCGCTTTCGCGGGGATGACGATCAGTCGCTGATCGGTCTTGATTGGACGGTGTACTAGCCATGCGTCTCAACGTCTCCGCCTGGTCGATCCGCAAGCCGATCCCCGCGATCGTCGCCTTCTCGGTGCTGATGATCCTCGGGATCATCAGCTTCCGCTCGATGCCGATCAGCCGTTTCCCGAACATCGATATCCCGATCGTTCAGGTGCTGGTCACTCAGTCCGGCGCCGCGCCGTCGGAACTCGAAGCGCAGGTGACGAAGAAGGTTGAGGACGCCGTCGCGAGCCTCAACGGCGTCTGGCACATCGCCTCGCAGATCAGCGACGGCTCCTCGCAGACCATCATTCAGTTCTATGTCGGCTCGACCGACATCGACCGCGCGCTCAACGACGTGAAGGATCAGATCAGCAAGATCCGCAGCGACCTGCCGCGCACGATCGACGAGCCGATCATCAACCGCATCAACATCGAAGGCCTGCCGATCGTCACCTACGCGGCTTCCGCGCCGGGCATGACGGTCGAGCAACTCTCGTGGTTCGTCGACGATACCGTCGCGCGCGAGTTGCAAAGCCTGAAGGGCGTCGGCGACGTCTCGCGCTACGGCGGCGTCGATCGCGAAATCCGCGTGTCGCTCGACCCGCAAAAGCTGCTGGCGCTCGGCGTCACCGCCGCGCAGGTCAACGAACAGGTCCGTCAGGACAACGTCGATCTCGGCGGCGGCCGCGGCGAAGTCGCGGGCCAGGAGCAGGCGATCCGCACCCTCGCCGGCGCCAACAAGCTCGACGAATTGAAGGCGCTGCCGATCGCGCTGTCCGGCGGTCGGCGCGTGCGGCTCGATGAACTCGGAACCGTCACCGACGCCGCCGCCGAGCCGCGCACCTTCACGCGCCTGTTTGATCAACCCATCGTCGCCTTCGCCATCACCCGCGCCAAAGGCGCGAGCGATGTGACGGTCGATCGCGACGTCGCCGAAAGGTTGAAGCGCGTCGAGGCGCAGCACCCGGACGTGAAGTTCACCAAGGTCGACACGCAGGTCGACAACGAACTCGGCAATTATCATTCGACGATGGAGACGCTGATCGAGGGCGCGCTGCTCGCGATCATCGTGGTGTTCATCTTCCTGCGCGACCTGCGCGCGACGATCGTCACGGCGCTCACCCTGCCGCTCTCGGTGATGCCGACCTTCTGGGCGATGAGCGCGATCGGCTTTTCGCTGAACCTCGTGAGCCTGCTCGGCATCACGCTGGTGACCGGCATTCTCGTCGACGACGCGATCGTCGAGATCGAGAACATCGTGCGCCACATGCGGATGGGCAAATCCGCCTATCGCGCCGCGCTCGAAGCGGCCGACGAGATCGGCCTCGCGGTCATCGCGATCTCGCTGTCGATCGCGGCGATCTTCTCGCCGGTCAGCTTCATGGCCGGCATCGCCGGCCAGTATTTCCGGCAGTTCGGCCTCACCGTCGCGATCTCCGTGCTGTTCTCGCTCGGCGTCGCGCGCTTCATCACGCCGGTGCTCGCCGCTTATTTCATGCGCGCGCCGCGCCACGTCGAGCACGAGGACGGCGCGATCATGCGCTTCTACACGCGCCTGGTGCGCGGCTCGGTGCGCTGGCGCTGGGTCACTTTGTTTGTCGGCGCGCTGATCTTCGCAGGCTCGATCTGGTCGACGCGGCTGCTGCCGTCGGGCTTCCTGCCCGCCGACGACATCGCGCCGCTCGCTGCTGGCGGTCGAGTTGCCGCCGGGCTCGCGGCTCGAAGACACCGATCGCGTGACGCGGGCGATCGCCGACAAACTGAAGGCGATGCCTGAAGTGCGCTCGGTGATGGTGTTCGGCGGCCAGATTCTCGGCGGCGCCTCGGAGCCGCGCAAGGCCAGCTTCGTCATCAACTTCGTGCACAAATCCAAGCGCGAGGCGTCGCAGAAGGATCTGCAGACGCGCATCTCCGCCTTCATGGCTGATGTGCCCGACGTCCGCTTCTGGTTCCTCAAGGATAACGGCCAGCGCGACCTTCAGCTGATCGTCGCCGGCCACGACATCGATCAGATCAACGACACGGCCAATCAGATCGCCAGCGAGATGCGCACGCTGCCGTCGCTGGAGAACCCGATCTCCACCGCCGAACTCGATCGGCCGGAATTGCAGATCGCGCCGCGCCGCCAGGTCGCCGCCGATCTCGGCGTCTCCACCGAAGCGCTGTCGACGACGATCCGCGTCGCGACGCTCGGCGACATCGACGCCAATCTGGCGAAGTTCAAGGTCGACGGCCGGTTGATCCCGATCCGCGTCGAGCTCGACGAGGCCGCGCGCGAGCGCATGGGCGTGCTGCAGAACCTGCGCGTGCCGACGGGCATGGGCGGCGAGACGCCGCTCGCCAGCGTCGCCGATTTCGTCGTCGGCCACGGCCCGACCGCCATCAACCGCTACGATCGCTCGCGCCGCGTGACGATCGAGGCCGATCTCGCGGGCGACGCGGCGCTTGGGCCAGGCGGTCGCGGCCATCAAGGCGCTGCCGACGGCGAAAAACCTGCCGCCGGGCGTCGAGATCCGCGAGACCGGCGACGTCGAGATCATGAGCGAGGTGTTCCAGTCCTTCGCGCTGGCGATGGGCGCGGGCCTGATGATGGTCTACGGCCTGCTGGTGCTGCTGTTTGGCAGCTTCCTGCAGCCGATCACCATCCTGATCTCGCTGCCGCTGTCGATCGGCGGCTCGATCATGGCGCTGCTTGATCACGCACAAGGCGATGTCGATGCCGGTGGTCATCGGCATCCTGATGCTGATGGGCATCGTCACCAAGAACGCGATCATGCTGGTCGATTTCGCGGTCGAGGAGATCGCGCACGGCACGCCGCGGCTGAGGCGCTGGTCGAGGCCGGCCGCAAGCGCGCGCGCCCGATCGTGATGACGACGATCGCCATGGCCGCGGGCATGCTGCCTTCGGCGCTCGGCATGGGCGACGGCGGCGGCTTCCGCTCGCCGATGGCGATCGCGGTGATCGGCGGCCTGATTGTTTCGACGGTGCTGTCGCTGGTGTTCGTGCCGGCGGTGTTCACGGTGCTCGACGATCTCGGGCGCGGCATGTGGTGGCTGTTCAAGTGGCTGCTCGCGCCGCGCGAGCGGGAGCACGAGGAGAGGCCGCCGGTTGCGGAGCCTCTGCGGCCGGGGCACGGGGCGATCGTGCCGACGGCGGCGGAGTAGCTGCATCAGGCTCCAGCGGGTTTAAGAGCATTGCGCCTGTGGGTTCGAAATCGCGGACGTTACGCGTGACGACTACAAGGCCGTGGATCAATGCGGTCGCGGCGATGAGCGCGTCGCGCTCAGGTCGGCGATCCGGAACATGTAGTTGCGCACAGCGACGCGCGATCGTGATGTCGACCGCAAGTATTCGGTCTTTGAACTGGGTCAGCACGCGACGCTCCAACCAAGTCTCGCAACGCGGCCGCCTGGGCTTTGTCTTTTCTCTCAACCTTCAGAACGCCGAGTTCGATCTCCAGAATTGAGATGACGGAGAGGTAACAGGCGTCAGCGGGGACTGAGTCGAACCAATTCCGGAATTTGGGATGTGCTCGATCGCGCCACCGAAGTTCGGAAAGCGCGTTGGTGTCGAGCAAATACGTCACGATAGATCGGGAATCTTCAATTTCAAATCGAGGCGCGGCGGATCGAAATCAAAGTCCGCAGGCCCATCCTCCGCCAAGGCCTCGCCAAGCGACAGCTTCGTATTCGTCAGACGCGCGATACTCCTCGAAGCTGAGCAACACATGCGCGGGACGTCCGCGATCGGTGATGACCACCGGTCCCGACCTGGCCGCTCGCTTCGCGCGACCCACGTCCTGGTTGAACTCGCGGCTGGAGATGGTGATGGGAGGCATAGCGCGCTCAGCAATGTAGATATGTTGCTACATATTCCTCGTCGACCGATGAATCAACCCACGGGCCGCGCTGACGGCGAGACATCGAACATCGCCGCCTGTATGATGAGTGCCGGTCGAAGTTCTGCAGGTCGCGATGATCACGCCTCTCTTTTCGGACCATGAGCGTTTGGACGCCATTTGCCGCGCGTGGCGTGTGAAGCGGCTTTCCTTGTTCGGTTCCCGTCTGAGAGGTCAGGTGCGGACCGACAGTGACGTCGATTTGTTAATCGAGTTCGAGCCGGGCGGCGAGCCGGGGCTTATTGGCCTTTCCCAATTGGAGCTGGAGTTGTCGAACCTCGTCGGCGGCGCGAAAGTGGACCTGCGCACGGCGGAAGACCTGAGTAAATATTTCCGTGACGAGGTGGTTCGCACTGCGGCGCTCCAATATGCGGCCTGACGACGCAGTCCGTATCCAGCATATGATCGAAGCTGCTCAAGATGCGCTGCGCTTCATCGAGAACCGAAAACGTGAGGATTTGGAGAGCGACCGTCTCCTTGCGCTCGCTCTGACGAGAGCGATTGAAATTTTGGGCGAGGCCGCCTCGAAGATCACGGCGGACACGCGTCAATCACTGGCCCAAATTCCTTGGGAGCCCATTGTCGGAATGCGCAACCGCCTCGTTCACGCCTATTTCGACATCAACTTCAATATCATTTGGAAAACCGCGACGGAGGAAATCCCCAAGCTGCTTCCACTTCTCCGCGCCGCCCTGAACGGGTAACAATTCTCGCGCTGACAATCCCTTCCGCCCGCACTATATCAGCGCCTCGCCAACGCCCATTCCGAGACCGACCCATGACCCTCTCCAGCGCCGGGCTCGACCCGAGACGGCGTCGCATTCTGTTTCGCGCGCGAAGGCGGGGCCTGCGCGAAATGGACATCGCGCTCGACGCCTTCGCCGACCAGCATCTGGCGGCCCTTACCGAAACCGAGCTTGCCGAAGTCGAGGCGTGGCTCGACTTGCCCGACCCCGACATCCTCTCCTGGCTGACCGGCGAGGCGCCGTTGCCCGCCCGCTTCGACACGCCGCTATTCGCCAAGCTGGCCAACGCCCCACGCGAGGCCGCGCCGAGATGAACGCCCCCGTCGCCGCCGCGACGCGACTGCGCCAACGCACCGCGATCACCCTCGCGCGAGCGCCCGAGGGCTACGACGCCTTCGTCGTCGCCGACCTCGTGCGCGCGCTCGCCCGCGAAGCGGAAAACCGCGCCGTCGCGCTGACCTTCGTCGCCCGCGACTCGATCCGCGCGCAGAATTTCGTCGACGCGCTCGCCTTCGCCGCGCCGGAGATCGAGGCGCTCAACCTGCCGGCCTGGGATTGCCAGCCCTACGACCGCGTCTCGCCCACCGCCGCCATAGCCTCAGCCCGAATGACCGCGCTCGCCCGGCTCGCGCTGACCCGCGGCGCGCAGGAGCGTCCGCGCGTGCTGGTGGCGACGGTCAATGCGATGACCCAGCGCGTTCCGCCGCGAGCCTATGTCGCGAAAGTCGCGCTCTCGATCGCGCCCGGCAACGCGCTGAGCATGAGCGATCTCGTCGTCTGGTTGGAGTCGAACGGTTTTTCCCGCGCCAGCCTGGTGCGCGATGTCGGCGACTACGCGCAGCGCGGCGGCATCCTCGATCTCTATCCGCCCGCGCTCGCCCAGCCGCTGCGCCTGGACTTTTTCGGCGACACGCTGGAGTCGATCCGCCCCTTCGATCCCGAGATCGCAACGCAGCACCGGGCAACTGCGCTCGCTCGACCTCACGCCGATGAGCGAAGCGCAACTGACGACCGACACGATCCGCCGCTTCCGCCAGGGCTACGCCGCCGAGTTCGGCGCGGCGCGGCGCGGCGAGACCGTCTACGAGGCGGTCAGCGAGGGCCGCCGGGCCATCGGCCTCGAACACTGGCTGCCGCTGTTCTACGAAAAGCTCGACACTTTGTTTGATTATCTCGGCGATGCGCCGGTGATCCTCGACGCTCGCGCCGAGGCGGTGGCGAAGAACCGCTTCTCGCAGATCGAGGACTACTATTCCGCCCGCAAGCACGCGCGCGAACAGGACCCGGTCACCAACGACTATCAACCGCTGAAGCCTGATCGCCTCTATCTCGCGCCGGAGCAATTCGCGGCCGCGCTCGCCGCCCGGCCGTTGGCGCGACTTGACGCCCTTCGAAGCGGCGCCGGATGCGCTCGATGTCATCGATTGCGGCGGCCGTGTCGGGCGCGATTTCGCGCCCGAGCGGCAGGACGAGAACATCAATGTGTTTGAAGCCGCCGCCACGCATATCCGCGCGTTGCGCGAGGCCGGCCGCCTGGTTGTGGTCGCTGGTTGGTCGGATGGCTCGCGCGAGCGGCTGAGCCACGTGCTCGCCGACCACGGTCTCAAATCGCTGGAGCTTGTTTCCTCCTACGCGCAAGTGAAGACCGCCCGCGCCGGCGCACTGCCGTTGGCCGTGGTGGCGTTGGAGCACGGGTTTGAATCCGATGCGCTCGCCGTCATCGGCGAGCAGGATATTCTGGGCGACCGCCTGGTCCGCCAGGTCAAGCGCAAGCGCCGCGTCGAGAACGTGCTGGCCGAGGCGTCGGCGCTGAGCGCGGGCGATCTCGTCGTGCATATCGACCACGGCGTCGGCCGCTTCATTGGCCTCCAAACAATCGAGGCGGCCGGCGCGCCGCATGATTGTCTGGAGATCCACTACGCCGGCGGCGACCGGCTGTTCCTGCCCGTCGAGAACCTGGAGCTGCTTATCGCGCTACGGCTCGGAGACGGGCGAACTCGACCGGCTCGGCGCGACGGGCTGGCAGACGCGCAAGGCGCGGCTGAAGAAGCGCGTGCGCGACATGGCCGCCGAACTCGTGCGCGTCGCGGCGCAGCGTCTCACGCGGCCGCGCCGCGGCTCGTGCCCGCCGAAGGGCTCTACGACGAATTCTGCGCGCGCTTCCCCTATGAGGAAACGGAGGATCAGGCGCGCGCGATCGAGGCGACGATCGACGATCTCGCCGCGGGCCGCCCGATGGACCGGCTGATCTGCGGCGACGTCGGCTTCGGCAAGACGGAGGTCGCGCTGCGCGCGGCCTTCGCTTCAGCGATCAACGGCAAGCAGACAGCGGTCGTCGTGCCGACGACGCTGCTCGCCCGCCAGCATTTCCAGAACTTCACGCAGCGCTTTCAGGGTCTGCCTGTGCGCATCGGCCAGCTGTCGCGCATGGTCGGCGCCGCCGAGCAGCGCGAAACCAAGAAAGCCCTGGCTGATGGCTCGTTGGACATCGTCATCGGCACGCACGCCGTGCTCGGCAAGGCGATCAGCTTCAAGGACCTCGGGCTCGTCGTCATTGACGAAGAACAGCATTTCGGCGTCGCTCACAAAGAGCGGCTAAAGGATTTGCGCGCCGAAGTGCATGTGCTGACGCTGTCGGCCACGCCGATCCCGCGCACCCTGCAACTCGCCATGGCCGGCGTGCGGGACCTATCGATCATCGCGACGCCGCCGGTCGATCGCCTGGCGGTGCGCAGCTTCGTTTCGCCCTTCGATCCCTTGATTGTTCGCGAGGCGTTGCTGCGCGAGCGCTATCGCGGCGGCCAATCCTTCTATGTCTGCCCGCGCATCGAAGACCTCGACGAATGCGCGGCGTTCCTTCGCCAGAACGCGCCGGAGTGCAAGTTCGTCACCGCGCACGGGCAACTCGCTATGGGCGAGCTCGAGGACAAGATCGGCGCCTTCTACGACGGCAAATACGACGTGCTGCTGTCGACTTCGATCGTCGAGTCCGGGCTCGACATTCCCCGCGCCAACACGCTGATCGTGCATCGCGCCGACATGTTTGGTCTCGGCCAACTCTACCAGCTGCGCGGGCGTGTCGGGCCGCTCAAAGACCCGCGCCTATGCGATCTTCACCACGCCCGCCAACAAAGAGATCACGCCGCAGGCGGAGAAGCGGCTCGCCGCACTGCAATCGCTCGACACGCTCGGCGCCGGCTTCCAACTGGCGAGCCACGATCTCGACCTGCGCGGCGCGCGGCAATCTGCTCGGCGAAGAACAGTCCGGCCACATCAAGGAGGTCGGCTACGAGCTGTATCAGAGCATGGTGAAAGACGCCGTGGAGCGGCTGAAATCCGGCGACGACGCGACGCCCGAGCAGGACGTCTGGTCGCCGACGATCTCGCTGGGCAGCCCGGTGACGATCCCCGAAGCCTACATCTCTGATCTGACGACGCGGCTCTCGCTCTACCGGCGGCTGTCGTCTCTGTCTGAAGAGCCGGAGATCGAGGCGATGGGCGCCGAGATCGTCGACCGCTTCGGCCCGCCGCCGCCGGAGGTCGATCTGCTGCTGAAGCTCGTGCACATCAAGGCGCTGTGCCGGCGTTCGCACGTGGAGAAGTTCGATGCCGGCGCGAAGGGCATGACGATCGCGTTCCGCGACAATTCCTTCGCCAACCCGACCGGGCTGGTGAAGTGGGTTACAGCGCACCCGCTGGCGCGGGTGCGGCCGGATATGCGAATCGTGGTGAGCGGGGATTTCGAGGAGCTGAAGGATCGGTTGGACGGGGCGCTGGGGACGATGCGGGAGATTGCGCGGATCGCGGGGAAGAAGGGGTAGCGTCGGTTATCCGCGTCGGAATGGATTTGACGAATTCAGTTTTTGTAGTTACATAAATACATGCCGACGTGGGACGAGCGGAAGCGTATCGTCAATCTCGCCAATCACAAGATCGACTTCCGCGATCTCGAAGGTTTGCATTGGGCTGATGCGCTCATTTTCGAGGACCGGCGACGCGATTACGGCGAGACGCGGATGATTGCGATGGCGAAGCTGGGACGCCGTCTGCATGTGGTCGTTTTCGTCGAACGCAACGGCGAGCGCCGCTACATATCGGCGCGAAAAGCGAACAGCCGAGAGGTCGCATTGTATGAAAAGCAAACTGCTTCGCCCCACCCCTGAGGAAGACGCTGAAATCGCTCGCGGCATCGCAAGAGATCCCGATGCCGCGCCCGACCTCTCGACGCCGGTCGCGGGCATCGTGCGAAGACCGGGGCGACCGCTGAAATCGGACCCTAAGGTTTCGGTCACCTTGCGGCTCGATCGCGACTTGGTCGAACGCTTTAAGTCCGCCGGACCGGGCTGGCAGACGCGGATCAACGCGACGCTGAAGCAGGCGATGAAGCGGTAAGTAAGTTTATCGAGACGGGACGAAATGAGTAGCTCCAAACCCAACGCCCGGCTGACGCAAGAGCTCCTCGAAATGGCGGACGACATGCGCGCGAGCGGTGTGATGGACGAGCTGACCCGTGAGAAGATCACGTTGCGACATCTTGGCCACGCCGCGAAGGTGCCCACAGCCAATCCGTCTACGTCGGAGGAGATCCGAGCTCTGCGTAAGCGCGCCTATGCGTAAGCGCGCCTATATGAGTTAGGCGCTCTTCGTACGGCCCCAAAGCGATCCTGCAGGCGCCGTTGTGCAGGGACCGAGGGCTTCGCCGCTGCTCCTCCCTCGCGCTACTCCGCCGCCACCGCCGCCCCGCCCTGCGCGGCAAGCTCCGCCAACGCGCGGCGATACTCCACCGGCATCACCTTCCGGAACTTCGGCAGGAACGCCTCCCAGTTCTCCAGAATATGCCGCGCCCGCGTCGAGCCGGTATAGCGCGCATGGTTGCTGATCAACTGGTGCAGCCGCTCGGCATCATGTCGCGTCATATCGCCCATCACATCGACGCGGCCATGGCCCGCCAGGTCACCGCCGGAATGGAGGTGGCGTTGCATCACCTCCTCCTCCGCCGCGACCGGCTCCAGCTCAACCATCGACAAGTTGCAGCGCGCGGCGAACGTGCCCGCCTCGTCGAGCACATAGGCGATGCCGCCGGACATGCCGGCCGCGAAATTGCGCCCCGTCTCGCCGATGACGACCACCACGCCGCCGGTCATATACTCGCAGCCGTGATCGCCCGCGCCTTCAACCACCGCGATCGCGCCGGAGTTGCGCACGCCGAAACGTTCGCCGGCTACGCCGCGGAAATAGCACTCGCCGGCGATCGCGCCGTAGAGCACGGTGTTGCCGACGATGATGGATTGCTCCGGCGTCAGCTTGCGTCGCCTCTGTCGGCGGATAGACGATGATGCGGCCGCCTGACAGGCCCTTGCCGACATAGTCGTTGCCGTCGCCTTCAAGCTCCAGCGTCACGCCCTTCGCCAGGAACGCCCCAAAACTCTGACCGGCCGTGCCCTTCAGCTTGATGTGGATCGCGCCGTCGCGCAGGCCGGCTTGGCCGTATCGGCGCGCCACCTCGCCCGACAGCATGGCGCCGGCGGAGCGGTCGGAATTGGCGATGCTGAGGTCGAGCCGCACATGCTTGCCGTGCTCAAGCGCATCCTTGGATTGCGCGATGAACGTGCGATCAAGCACCTTGTCGAGCCCGTGGTCCTGCGTCTGCGCGTGGTAGATCGCATCGGTCGGCCAGGGCTCGGGCTTGTAGAACAGGTTGGTGAAGTCGAGCCCTTTCGACTTGGCCTGCCTGACGAGATCGGTCTTGTCGAGCATCTGTCGCTGCCCAACCATCTCGTCAAAGTTCCGATAGCCGAGCGACGCCATCAGCTCGCGCACTTCCTCAGCGACGAAGAAGAAGAAGTTGATGACGTGCTCGGGCTGACCAACGAAGCGCTTGCGCAACACCGGGTCCTGCGTGGCGACGCCGACCGGGCAGGTGTTCAGATGACACTTGCGCATCATGATGCAGCCCGCGGCGATCAACGGCGCGGTGGCGAAGCCGAACTCGTCGGCGCCGAGCAGCGCGCCAATCACCACGTCGCGCCCCGTCCGCACGCCGCCGTCGACCTGCACCGCGATGCGCGCGCGCAGGCCGTTCATGACCAGCGTCTGATGCGTCTCGGCAAGACCGATCTCCCACGGCGAGCCGGCATGTTTGATCGAGGTCAGCGGCGAAGCGCCGGTGCCCCCTTCGTAGCCGGAGATCGTCACGTGGTCCGACTTGCACTTGGCGACGCCCGCGGCGACCGTGCCGACGCCGACTTCGGAGACGAGCTTGACGGAGACGAGCCCCTCAGGGTTGACGTTCTTCAGATCGTAGACGAGCTGCTTCAAGTCCTCGATCGAATAGATGTCATGATGCGGCGGCGGCGAGATCAGGCCGACGCCTTGCGTCGAATGCCGCACCTTGGCGATCACGGCGTCGACCTTATGGCCGGGCAATTGGCCGCCTTCGCCGGGCTTCGCGCCCTGCGCCATCTTGATCTGCATCATGTCGGAGTTGACGAGATATTCCGCCGTCACGCCGAACCGGCCGGACGCGACTTGTTTGATGGCGCTGCGCATCCAGTCGCCATTCGGCAGCTTCTTGTACCGATCGCTTTCCTCGCCGCCCTCGCCGGTGTTCGACTTGCCGCCGATGCGGTTCATCGCGATCGCCAGCGTCGTGTGCGCCTCGCGCGAGATCGAGCCATACGACATGGCGCCGGTCGAGAAGCGCCGAACGATCTTGGCCGCCGACTCGACCTCTTCGATCGGAACCGGCGCGCGCCCATCCTGTTCAGCGCTCTTGATGCGGAACAGGCCGCGGATCGTCAGCAAATGCTCGGACTGATCGTTGAGCAACTTCGCGTAGGCGTCATATTTCTCGCGCGCGTTGCTGCGCACCGCGTGTTGCAACAACGAAACCGTCTGCGGCGTCCAACTATGCGCCTCGCCGCGCAGCCGATAGGCGTATTCGCCGCCGACTTCGAGCGCGCCGCGCAACACCGGATAATCGCCGAAGGCTTCGCGATGCCGGCGCACCGTCTCCTCCGCGACCTCGTCGAGACCGACCCCTTCAATCATCGTGGCGGTGCCGAAGAAGAACTTCTCGACGAACGCCTTCGACAGGCCGATCGCATCAAAGATCTGCGCGCCGCAATAGGATTGATAGGTCGAGATGCCCATCTTGGACATGACCTTCAACAAGCCCTTGTCGATCGACTTGATGAAGCGCTTGACCACTTCATGCGCACTGATCTTCTCCGGCAGATCCCCGGCCATCGCGGCCAGCGTCTCGAACGCCAGATAGGGATTGATCGCCTCCGCGCCGTAGCCGGCGAGACAGGCGAAATGATGCACTTCGCGCGCGTCGCCGGTCTCGACGACGAGCCCCACGGAGGTGCGCAGGCCCTTTCGGATCAGATGGTGATGCACAGCGGCGGTGGCGAGCAGCGTCGGGATCGGGATGCGGTCAGCCCCAACCATACGGTCGCTCAATATGATGATGTTGTAGCGCCCGACAACGGCCGCCTCGGCGCGCTCGCAGACGCGCAACAATGCGTCTTCCATGCCCGCAGGGACCGCGCTCGACATCATAAGTGATGTCGATCGTGCGGGTATCGAACGTGTCCTCGAAATGACCGATGCAACGGATCTTTTCGAGGTCCTCGTTGGTGAGGATCGGTTGGCGCACTTCCAGGCGCTTGAGCCGTGCATTGCCTTCGAGGTCGAGCAGGTTCGGCCGCGGTCCGATGAACGAGACTAGGCTCATCACCAATTCTTCGCGGATCGGGTCGATCGGCGGATTGGTGACCTGCGCAAAGTTCTGCTTGAAATAGGTGTAGAGCGACTTCGACTTCTCCGACATCGCCGAGATCGGCGTGTCGGTGCCCATCGAGCCGACCGCCTCCTGGCCGGTCGCCGCCATCGGCGCCATCAGGATGGCGAGGTCTTCCTGGCTGTAGCCAAACGCCTGCTGGCGATCGAGCAACGAAACATCGGTCCGCGCCGCGCGCGGCTCGACCGGGTTCAGCTCCTCCAGCACAATCTGCGTGCGATCGAGCCATTCCCTATAAGGGTGCGCCTTGGCCAGTGACGCCTTCAGTTCATCGTCGGAGATGATGCGATGCTCAGTCAGGTCGACGAGCAGCATCTTGCCCGGCTGCAGCCGCCACTTCTTGACGATCGATTCCTCGGGGACAGGCAGCACGCCCATTTCCGAGGCGAGCACGACCAGCCCATCGTCAGTGACGAAATAGCGCGCGGGACGCAGGCCGTTGCGATCCAGCGTCGCGCCGATCTGGCGGCCATCGGTGAACGCCATCGCCGCCGGGCCGTCCCACGGCTCCATGATCGCGGCGTGATATTCGTAGAAGGCGCGGCGCTCTTCGTCCATTAGAGGATTGCCCGACCACGCCTCCGGGATCAGCATCATCATCGCGTGGGTCAGCGAATAGCCGCCGCGCACGAGGAACTCGAGCGCGTTGTCGAAACAGGCGGTGTCTGATTGACCTTCGTAGGAGATCGGCCACAATTTCGAGATGTCGTTGCCAAACAACTCGGAATCGACATTGGCCTGCCGCGCCGCCATCCAGTTGACGTTGCCGCGCAGCGTGTTGATCTCGCCGTTATGCGCGACCAACCGATAGGGATGCGCGAGCCGCCAGGACGGGAACGTATTGGTGGCGAAGCGCTGATGCACCAGCGCCAGCGCCGTCTCGAAGCGCGGGTCGAGCAAATCCTTGTAGTACGGCCCGAGCTGCTGCACGAGCACCATGCCCTTGTAGACGATGGTGCGGCACGACATCGACACCGGGTAATATTCCGCGATGCGCTCGTCGCGCATCGCATAGGTCTTGTTGGAGACCGCCTTGCGGATGACGAATATACGCCGCTCGAATGTGTCCTCGTCCTCGACATGCGCGCCGCGCGCGACGAACACCTGACGATGCACGGGTTCGACCGCCTTCACGCGGGGGCCGAGGCTCGCATTGTCGACGGGAACGTCGCGCCAACCCAGCACCTTCTGGCCTTCCTCGGCGATCGTCTCCTCGACGATTTTTTCCACAATCGCGCGCGCTTCCGGATCGCGCGGCATGAAGAATTGGCCGATGGCGTAGTGGCCGGGCTCGGGCAGCTTGAAACCGAGCTTCGCGCATTCCTCGATCAAAAAAGATGTGCGGGATTTGCGTGAGCACGCCGCAGCCGTCGCCGAGCGTCGCGTCCGCGCCGGTGGCGCCGCGATGGTCAAGGTGGACCAGGATGTGCAGACCCTTCTCCAGGATCGAATGCGACCTGCGATTATGCATGTCGGCGACGAAGCCGACGCCGCAGGAATCGTGCTCCTTGGCTGGGTCGTAAAGACCGACGGCGCGGGGCATGAAAGGGTCGGCGCCGAGCGCGGCGGGGGCGGGTCTCACGTTCATCTCCTCACTCCCTTCGGACCTGCGGCGCACGTTGGACGGTCGCCGCGATGGATTTCTAGGATATTGTCGCAAATGCTATGACGGGGACAGCGCTGTCGCTGGCAAATCAGGCGCGGGGTTTCCCGCGTTTGTCGTACTCGATGGCGTCCGACATGACACTGTGCCCTGATTGTCTTGCCGCCGGCGCCGAGGGCGCGCAAATGGGTCAGCAAGACTGTCCTATTTGGTTCACATTGCCAGAAAGCCAATTGCGGCACAAGGCGCCTCGGCGATATTTTTCTCAAGGCACGGATGGGGCTCGGCAGGCGACTTTCCTCCTGGGTCCGCGCGATGCATGAAGGGCGCCGCAATGGAGGCGGGACGCGTGAATTTTGCTAGCGACAATACCGCGGGCGTCGACCCGCGAATTCTGCAAGCGATTACGGCAGCGGGCTCAGGCGGGGCGGCGGCTTACGGCGCCGACGACTGGTCGCAGCGCGCCTCGCAGCAACTGGCCGAGATCTTTGAGACCGAGCTTGCGGCCTATCTCGTCGCCACCGGCACGGCCGCCAATGCGCTGGCTTTGTCGGCGCTCGCCCGGCCGTGGGAGGCGATATTCTGTCACGAAGAGAGCCATGTGCACGACGATGAATGCGGCGCGCCCGAATTCTTCGCCGGGGGCGCGAAGCTCGTGGGAATTCCCGGCTATGCCGGCAAGATCACGCCGGATGCGCTGAAGGAAACGCTGTCGCGATATCCCCGTGGGCTGGTCAAATCCGTCCAACCTGCGGCGCTGACCCTCAGCCAGGTCACTGAGGCGGGCACGGTCTACAAGCTCGATGAAATCCGCGCGCTCACCGAGATCGCGCATGAGGTCGGGGTGTCTGTCCACATGGACGGCGCCCGCTTCGGCAATGCGCTGCTTTCGCTCGGCTGCACCCCGGCGGAAATGACTTGGAAGGCGGGGATCGACGCGCTCTCTTTCGGGGCCACCAAGAACGGCGCGCTGGCCTGCGAAGCGGTGGTGTTTTTCGACAAGCGCAAGGCGGAGGCGTTCCCTTACCTTCGCAAGCGGGGCGGACACACGGTGTCGAAAGGCCGGCTCTTGGGCGCGCAGATGACCGCATACCTCGAGGCCGGCCTCTGGCTGGAGTTGGCAACGCGGTCCAACGCCGCGGCGCGCCGCCTGTTAGACGGACTTGTCGCCACATCGGGCGTCCGCGCCGCGTGGCCATGCGAGGCCAACGAGGTGTTTATAATTGCTGCGAGCGAGCGGCTGGAGCGATGGCGCGCCGCCGGCGCGAAGTTCTACGATTGGCCGACCCGGGCGATCGCGCCGGAGGATGCGCCGCGATCGGGCGAAACGCTGTGCCGGCTGGTAACCTCGTTCGAAACTACCGACGCGGAAATCGACGGCCTGCTAGCCTTGGCGCGCGCTGACCGGTAGAATATAACAGGGGCAAATAAAATGTCCCAACGAAGCCTTAATTTGCGTGCAACGGTTTTGTGGACTTTGCGTTACGGGAGCTGACGACCATGGCTTTTCGGTTTGCGACGACGGCGGGATTGGCTTTGGCGGTCGCGCTGCTGGCGACGGGCGCGAGCAAGGCGCAAGGCTTTTTCAGCTCTTATGAGTTGTCGCCGCGGCAGATTGCCGGCGTGCTTTCTGACGACGGCTACCAGTTGCGCGGGCCGCTCATGCGGCGCGGCGATGTTTATGTTTGCGACGCGGTCTCGGTTTCCGGGCGCTCGGTCCGGCTCATTGTCAGCACCCGGGACGGCCATGTGATCGACCGCTACGCGACCGATGAGCGGCGCCGTTACGGTGAAGACAACAACGACTGGAGGTCGCGACCCGACAACGATTGGGGTTGGTCGAGACAGCAGCGCTACGCGAACCAGGATGACACCCGACCCGCGCCCGCACAACCGCGCGACCAGTTCGCGCTTGGTGACCTGTTCGGCGGCCCCTCCCGGGTTTACGGCAACGACAGCATGTTCGCGCCGCGGCCGACGCCGGCGCCCTCGCCGACGTCGGACAGTGTCGACGCGCCCAAGCCAAAGCATCATGCGCTGAAGAAGCATCGCGATTCCTCGCCTTCGGTAGCCAGGGCGGCGCCCAGCGATGCGACTGCGCCCGTCGCACAGCCCTCGGCCACGCCGTCGCCGTCCGTGGCCGCGGTCGCGCCCAGCGCGCCGGAAAAGTCTGCGGTCGAGCCTTCGAAGCCGGTGTCGACGCCTGATGTCGTGAAGCCGACGCCGGAAGCCGTTGCGCCCACGCCTTCGCCGAAGCAGACAACCGCGGAAACCGAAAAACCCGCGGCGGTCGAAGTGGTGAAGCCCGCGCCGGCGACGCAGAAGTCTGAGAGCCAACGCAAGAAGCTCAACGATCTTCCGGTCGGCACGCTCGACTGATCGTCGGGGTGCACACTGTAGCCGCGGTCGTCGACCGCGGTCTCGCCGTGATCGAATCCTTGCTGGATGACGAGCGTGCGCACAGCGACCGCGGTCAACGACCGCGGCTACAAACGACGCCCGCTACAGCAGCCTTCAGCTGTTATTTGTTCAGCCGCTCGCGCATTTCCTTGCCGGTCTTGAAGAACGGCACGAACTTCTCCTGCACCGGCACTTTGTCGCCGGTTCGCGGATTGCGCCCGGTGCGCGCCTGGCGCTGCTTGGTTGAGAAAGCGCCGAACCCCCTCAACTCCACGCGATCGCCGCGCGCCAGCGCGCCGGTGATCTCGCCGAGGATCGCATCGACGATATTCTCCAGGTCGCGCTGATAGAGATGCGGATTACGCGCCGCCAAACGCTGAACCAGTTCCGACTTGATCACGCCGCCGCCCCTTTACCGAACTTGCCGCGCTCCGCCCGCGCGTCAATTTCCCGCCGTCATCTGCCAAATGGAGACAAGACCGTCAACCGACCCCGACTCGCCGAAACCGCTGTCTGAGAGAAGCCGCGAAAGCCCCGAAACCATACTTCGCAGCCTGAAACCCGTGAATCCGGCCCCCGGAGAATAATCGCGGAGCGGCAGGTTCTTTGGCACGGATTTGGCGCTGTTCAGCCAATCGATCGCCTCGCGCTCCCCGCCCAACGCGTCCGCGAGTTTAAGGGGAATGCTCTGCCTACCTGTGAACACGCGCCCATCATCGACACGCGCCAGTTCGTCCGCACTCATTTGCCGGCGCTCGCGGACGAGGTCTTTGAACCAAGCAAACGAGTCATCGATCAGCGCGGCGATCGCGGCGCGGGCGGCGTCGCTGGTGGGCTCAAATCCGTTGGGCGCGGCTTTCAAAGGCGACGACTTGATCGACTCGTATTTGACGCCGAGCTTGTCCAACAAGCCCGAGACATTCGGATATTGCGCCAGCACGCCGATCGAGCCGACGATCGAAGTTTGACGCACGAAAATGCGGTCGGCCGCGAGCGCTGCGATATAGGCCCCGGACGCGCCGACAGCGCCGACCACAGCGACCGTCGGCTTGTCCGCGGCCACGCGGCGGATTTCTTCGTAGAGCCGCTCCGACCCTTCGGTAGTGCCGCCTGGACTGTCGATGGCGAGGACAACGCCGCGCGCGCGGGATTTGCCGATGGCGCGCAGTGCAGAGATCGTTGCCTCATCGCCGGTAATGACGCCGGAGATGTGCAGCTTGGCGATATGATCTCCGAGGGCGCCGGGACCGATGCCGGAGAACCGCAGGCCCAGAACAATCAGGGCGATGGCGGCCACTCCGAAGGCAATGGCGCGCCAAATCGTCACCTGGCGCGAAAGCCGCCGGCGATCGATCAAATAATCCGCGGAAACAGACACCGAGCGCCCCCCGCAGCGATCGTTGGGCTTGGCGACGTCAAGCCGGCAACATCAGCGCCCCAACGTTAACCACCGCCGCGACGCTTCGCAAGCGCCGCATAATAAGTCCTTGTCCGAAGTGGGAGTTTCGTCTGGCGACAGCCGAAGACTTCCATTTGCGCCGGGAGTCTTCAAAGTCACGAACACGTGAAAGATAATTAACCTTTATTCGAAACCCGACCCCTCCCCACGCGTAGTCACACTAGGGCCGCCGGGTGGCCTTTTCGGCGCCACAGTCCGTTCAGGGGCGCAGGATCATTTCAGAACGGGGGAAATGCTCACATGCTTGCAGACCTCATTGCGCGCCGTCGCGCCCGCAAAGCCGCCATGTCATTAAACGCGCCGAGCGACAGCGGGCGTCGAGGCTTTATCCGCGGCTTTGGCGCCGCAGCGGCTGGCGCTGCGGCCGTTACGGCTCTGGGCAGCGACGGAACCGGCTTTAATAAGGCCCAAGCCGCCAACCTCGACATCGCGATCCTGCAGTTCGCGCTGAACCTCGAATATTTGGAGGCCGAATTCTATCTGCGCGCGGCGTCCGGAAGCGGTCTCGGGCCCAGCGTTACGGGAAATCCGACTTCGACGGTCGTCGGCGGCCGCCAAGTCGACTTCAGCTCACAGCCACTGATCGGGGCCTATGCCAACGAAATCGCTCAGGAAGAGCGCAAGCACGTTCTGTTCCTGCGCGCCGCGCTTGGCCCATCGGGCGTCAACGAGCCCGCCATCGACTTCACGAACAGTTTTATTACGCTAGGTAATTATACCGGCTTGAGCACAAACTTCGATCCGTTCGCGGACCCCTTCAGCTTCTTGCTGGCCGCTTACATTTTTGAGGACGTGGGGGTCACCGCCTACCACGGCGCCGCGCGGCTGATCACGAACTTAAACTATCTCGACGCAGCGGCGGGAATTCTGGCGGTTGAGGCCTACCACGCGGGATTGGTACGCACTGTGTTGTTCGCCAACGGTTACGCGCAACAGACCCAGGCGATCTCAATGTTACGCGCAAAACTCGACGGCACCGTTGGGACCGCTAATATTGACGATCAGGGCGTCGGGACGACGTCGCTCCCGCATATCGTGCTTGCCACCGACCCGCGAAACGCTCCGTCTCCTGGCCCGGGCAACAATGCGATCGCCTACGATAGGTCGCCACGGCAGGTGGCGAACATCGTCTACGGCTCTGTCGGCGCCGCCAGAGGGTTGTTCTTCCCGAATGGCATCAATGGCGCGGCGGCGCTTTTCTCATAACGAGTGAGCAGGGCGGCGCAGCGCCGCCCTGCCAACCATCGGCGCGGCCTGTAGACGCGGTCGCCGACCACGTTCGTCCGGCACCCAATTTAGCTAGAATTTCCAAGCCGAGCCACCGGGGTCAGCGACCGCGGCTACAGGGGCGATGCGCCCCGGTTACAACTCACCAACCAGAGAACCGCGACTCGACTTGCTTGAGAAACGCGGCTCGCCGGGCGGGCTGCGTATGGTTCATGTCGTGCAGCGCGACATAGTCGCAGCTCGCGCCGGCCGCGCAGGTGACGCGTAGCGATCGGGTGATAAAGCGTCGGCACGGATCGCCGGCGAGAAAGGTGCGCAGCCGCGTGCCGCCATAGGTGCAGGCGACGCCGAGCTTCCGTACATTCGTCAAAGACGGCACATAGTCGCCGTTTTCCTTCAAATAAAAGCTGACGCCGGGCAAGAAAACCTTGTCGATGAATCCCTTGAGGATCGCGGGAAAGCCCATGTTCCAGACCGGAAAAGAGAATGCCAACGCTTCCGCCTTGAGCAGGCGGTCGACATAAGGCTTGACGCGAGTCTGGTTGACGGCGACGTTGTGATATTCAATCCGATCCTGCCGCGACATCACCGGATCGAACTTTTCGGCGTTGAGATCGCAGTCATCGATTTCGTGACCGCGACGCTGCAACGTCTCAACCAGCGTCTTGTGAACCGCCGCCCCAAAACTTGTTTCCACGGGATGCGCATAGAGAACGAGAATCCGCATCAGGCCCTCGCGGCCGCTGCGCGCGCTTCGAGGCCCTGGAACAGATAAGTCTGGCCGGAGGCGAAATCGAAACTCGGGTTCTCGAAGGCAATCATCTTTCCGGGATTGAGCAGGCCCTGCGGATCGGTCTCGCGCTTGAACGCGAGTTGGACGGCATCCGTCTGTTTCATGCCGCCCTCCTCCAGCGTGTAGCGATGCGGATTGAACACAAAAGCGCCCATCGCCTCGTGCTCGCGAATGATCTCCTCCAGCCGCTCCTCAGTGCTGAAACGAATAAGCGGCAGGCCCGGCGAACTCGATCCGGCCGTTGAAGCGGATGAATTCCAGATGAGGGATCAACTCGTCGCGGAATTTTTCGTGGATCCGGTGCAGCCTGTCGAGCGGCAGTTCATCTCCGTAGCGGACTTGCAAGTAGGTGATCGCAGGGTCGACCCGCAAGCCCCTGAGCGTTGTATGATTCCAGCTCAGCTCGTAGTTGGGCGGCAAACCCTTCATAACTTCCGGCGCGGCGGTGCTGGAATCGAGCAGCACGTCAGCGTTCCAGGGTTTTGTGAAGGCGTAAAATGCATCCAGCGCATGCGGCGCCACCATCGCCAGCACGACGCTCGCGCCCTCGGGGATCAACCCGCGATGCCGCAGGAAATAAGATTGCGGCGCTGGCGCCGCGACGGCGGTGATGAGCTTCTTCAGTATGCCGTCTTGCGCACCCAAAGCCGCGCCGTAGGCGGCGGCAGCCGTGAACGAACCAAAGCCGACAATCACGTCAACCCAGTCGTAGCGGGGCGCCAGCGGCATCTCGACTTCGGTGATAATCCCGTTGGTGCCATAGGCGTGCACGGCCTTATGCAGGTCGGCGCCGGTAAGTTCGAGCGCGCGCGGGTTCTCCTCCATCGTCAACAAGCGCAGCCGGATGACGTTGCCGAAATCGCGCAATCCGCCCCAAGTGATCGAGCCGACCCCGCCTGAGCCGCCGGCGACGAATCCGGCTACCGACGCGGTCGCGCGCGTCGAGGGAAACATGCGCAGCTCCTGTCCGCTGCCTGATAGCGCCTTATCGATCTCAATTAGGATCGCGCCAGGCTCGCAAACGACGCGGCCGTGGGCAATCGATTTGACGGCGTTCATCTCGATGAGATTGAGCAACACGCCGCCATTCAGCGGCATCGCCTGACCGTAGTTGCCCGTACCGGCGCCGCGCGGCGTGACGGGAATGCCAAGCCGATAAGCGGCGGAGAGGACACGACGCACCTCGTCTTCGCTTTTCGGCGAGACCATCACGTCGGCCGTCACAGCTTCGAGCTGGCGCTTCAGAACCGGCGAATACCAATAGAAATCGCGGCTCTTTTGTTTGACGAGGGTTGGGTTGTCCTCGCATTTGATGTCGCCGATCGCAGCGCGGAATGTGGCGATGTCATAAGTTTCGGTCATGGCGCCAAACCTTCGAGAGCGTCGAGTTTGCTGTAAGGTGGCGCGATTGCGTCGAGCGCCACGCCGTTGCGCACCACTACCCTGTCAGCTTGAGGTCGCGAGAACAGTTCTGTGAACTCGCGCGCGGCGGTCAGGATGAAATCCGCGGGTTCGCCAACGGCAATGCGCGGCGGATCCACGCGCATCGCTCGCGCCGGCGCGGCCCCGACAACATCCGCCCACTGGCCATAAGGATAGTCCAGATGCAGGATGCGCACGCCCTCGCGCCAGACTTCGAGCATATCGAGATCGCCATAGGCATAGAACGGGTCGCGCGTATTGTCGCTGGCGATCATCGTTTCCACGCCAGCCGCTCTCAGTTCATGCAACGCGGTGACGCCGCGCCAGCGCGGAGTCCGGCCAGCATGGCGGTCTTGCAGGAACATGTTGCACATCGGCAGCGACACGACGCTGATGCCCGCCCGTGCGACCTTCTCGACGACGGCAGCGCGCTCATCGTCGTCCTGACGCGCAAGCGAACAGCAATGGCCGACGAGAATCTTGCCCCCAAATTTTCGCGCAATCGCCGTGTCCGCAATGATCCCGAGCGTGCGCGCGGCAGGATCAGCGCTCTCGTCGACATGGAAATCCAGGTCCCACTGTTTGCGCTCGGCCAGAGCAAACAAGGCATCGAGCGCTTCTTGCAGGCGAGGGATCATGTAGGTCACGGCGCCGAGAATCCCCGAGCCATACGTTTCAACCATCCGCTCAATCGTTTCCAAATGGCCGGGCTCAAACATGACATCGACGCCGAACAGCGGCGAGGCCTGCAGCTCGATGCGACCCCGCCATCGCTCGCGCGCCGCCGCGAAGACGGGAAACGAGATCTCGGATTGCGGACCCTGGCTGTCGAGATGCGTGCGGATCGCGCGCGATCCATAGGCGTAAGCGCAGTTCAGCGAAAACTCGAGGCGCGCCGCTACATCCGTCGCGCTCCAGTGCGCCTTGCGATCCGCGAGGACCGTCTGAAGCGCGCCAGGGAAATCGCCGGTAGGGTTTGGCGCCCGTCCCCAGATATGGCCCTTGTCGAGATGGGTGTGCGCGTCGACGAAGACCGGCAGCACAATGCGTCCGCCAAGCGGTAGCCGCGGCGTATCCCCAAAATCCGCGCCCGCCGGCGCGATCGCTGCGAACCGGCCCTCATCGACGAGAATATCGACGCGCCCAAAGCCCTGGGCATCCATCCGCGGCGCATCTGCCCCGAGCACGCGCGCGTCCGCGACGACCCAACGCCTCGCTTTCGCGACCCTGAACAGTCCCGTCAAGAACTCCCGGCCTCGCGCGGAATCGTGCCAGCGATGCAGCAGTAAATAAGAGAACGCACTCAGGATCAAATATATGAAGATGCCGGTCAGCGAGATCAACACGAGCGCGGCAAACATGCGGGGGATGTTGAGCCGATAGCCACTCTCGATGATGCGGAACGCCAGGCCCGACCCCTGCCCCGCCGAACCCGCGGCGATCTCCGCCACGATCGCCCCGATCAACGCAAGACCGCCGCCGATGCGCAACCCGCCGAGAAAATACGGAAGCGCCGCCGGCGCCCGCAACATCAGCAATTGCTTGCCGCCCGAGGCGCGATACATCTGGAAAAGGTCGAGCAAGTTATGATCAACCGACGACAGTCCGAGCGCCGTGTTGGAGAGGATCGGGAAGAAGGCGACGAGGAACGAGCAGACAAGCACCGCCCCGCCGGAACTCAGATAGACCAGCAACAGCGGCGCGATCGAGATCACCGGAGTGACCTGAAGGATGACGGCGAACGGGAAAAAAGCCTGCTCCACCGCCCGAAACCGCGCGAATATCAGCGCCAGTATCGTGCCCCCGACGGTCGCCGCGATCAGCGCCTGCAGCGTAATCGTCAGCGTAACCACCAACGAGTGAAACAACACCGTCCAATCCTGGATCAGCGTCGTCAGCACAAGACTAGGCGGCGGCAGGATGACCGGTTCGATGTGATTGACCCGGACGACGGCTTCCCAGCCGAGCAGCGCGACGACCAGCGCGAGCGTGGGGAGCAGATATCTTCTGATTTTCTCAGAGTTCACGCTTTGGCGCTCCGCGGCTCCATGTTCATCGCGCTGTGCAGCGCGGCCGACGTCTCACGGCAACGCTGGCCGTAGAGCTGGCTCAAGCGGAAATCCTCGTCCCGCGGCAACGGCTCGGGAACCTCGATCTCCGCGACGATCCGCCCCGGCCGCGGCGCCATCACGACGATCCGATCGGATAGATAGACGCTCTCGTAGACGGAATGGGTGACAAACACGACAGTGGCGTCGAGCTCGCACTTCAGCGCGATCAGGTCGTCGTTGAGCTTGTTGCGCGTGATCTCGTCCAGCGCTGCAAACGGCTCATCCATCAGCAACAGCGCGGGTCGTGTGACCAGGGCGCGCGCGATCGACACGCGCATCTTCATGCCGCCGGAAAGCTCGCGGGGATACGACTTCTCGAAGCCGGAAAGCCCGACTTTGGCCAACGCGTCGATGACCGCGCCGCGCGCGACGTTTCGAGATTGGCCCTTCAGGCGCAGCGGCAACCAGACATTGTCGAACACGTTCGCCCAAGGCATCAACGTCGGCTCTTGGAACACGAATCCGAGTTCGTGCTCCTGCTCGCGCCAGTTGATCCATCCGCTGGTCGGGGAGGTCAGGCTCGACAGCAATCGCAGGATCGTCGATTTGCCGCAGCCGGAGGGCCCAAGCAGCGAGAGAAACTCGCCGCGCCGGACTTCCAAGTCGACGCCGGTCAGCGCGACGGTGCCATTGGCGAAGGTTTTGCAAACGCCCTCAAGCCGCACGAGGCGGGCGGGAGCTGACGCCAGTGCGGCGTCGCTCACGTTTTCGGTAAGTGTCGCGCTCATGAGACGCGCCTTAGTTCGGTTTCTGATTTTGGCGCAGACACGCCTGCCGCCCTCCGCGTCATCGCCGGGCTTGTCCCCCTATGCGCTAATTCAAGGCGAGGCGATTGTGTGGATGATCGGAGAACCGCCCGCGCGGCGAACCCCCTCCCCCCTTGTGGGGGAGGGCCGGGGTGGGGGGTAGCTGCAAGAGCCGCCATTTCCTGCGAGGAACGTCCAAGCCGGACCGCCCCCCTCCCTAACCTCCCCCACAAGGGGGGAGGGGACGGCAGGCCGCCGGGATAAGCGCGGCCATGACGGAAGCTCATCGTCATTTCGGCTTCTGGTCTAGCCCCACGCCCTTGTTGACGAATTGCAGCGTGTACACCTTCTTGTAGTCAAGGTTGGCCGGCTCGACACCCGCCTTCACCATGATGTCGTAGAAATCCTTGACGCGTTCATCGTTCATCGCGCCGACGCCCTTGGTCAGCGTCTCCCCGGAATCAACCAGGCCATATTCCTTCATCTTCGCGACCGAGAAAGCGATCTGATCGTCGGTCATCTCCGGATTGTCTTTCTTGATGAGCTCATTGGCGGCTTTGTTGTCGCCATAGAGATAATGGTACCAACCAATCGTCGAGGCGTCGACGAAACGCTGCACCAAGTCAGGTTTCTTAGCGACCAATTCGGGCCGCGTTTCGACGGTGGTGGCGTAGGTCGAGAAGCCGAGATCGGCGAACAGGAAGATATTCGGCTTGAACCCGCCCATCTTCTCCACCGCATAAGGCTCGGAGGTGATGTAGCCCTGCTGGATCGACTTCTTGTCGGCGATGAACGGCTGCGGGTTGAACGTGTAGGGCTTCACGTTGTCATAATTGAAGCCATAGGCCGACACCATCCAATCATAGAACGGCGCGCCCTTGGCGATATAGGCCGGCGAATGGACGAGATCGGCGAATTTGTCGAGCCCAACGCCCGGGTGCGACATCACCATCTGCGGGTCTTTCTGGAAATGCGCGGCGACGACGACCATCGGCGCATTCTGTTTGACCGCGTCGAACGCCTCGATCAGGCTCGAGCCCATGTAGAAGTCGAGCTTGCCGGAAATCAGCAGGATGCCGTTCGCCGCCTGCGGGCCGCCCTGCACGATCTCGACGTCAAGTCCGTATTTGGCGAAGGTGCCGTCGGCGACCGCCTGATAATATCCGCCATGCTCCGCCTCGGCGAGCCAATTGGTGCCGAACCGCACCTTGTCGGCTGCTCCCGCCGAAGAGGCGGCAAAGCCGAGGCCCGCGCAAAGCCATACGCCCGTCCATTTCATCACGACGCTCCATGGCCAGTTCTGCCGACGAAACTGCCTGCAAACCGGGCGCCATCATCATGATTGCGCCGCCGGCTGGCAAGGGGTAACCCAACGGCGCCCCGTTCATTGAGAAGGACCGCCCGTTGCGAAGGTTGAACCCGAGCTCGATCCATCCGCCGTTCGCGCGCTACGCACACGGCGTCGAGATCGACCCTGGGGCGACGTACGTGTTCTGCTCGGGCCAACTCGGCGTCGGCCGCGACGGCGCCGTGCCCGAGGCTGTCGATGCGCAGGCGCGGCTCTGCTTTCGCGCGATTATCGCGATTCTCGGCGAGGCTGGGATGGCGCTGACGGACGTGGTGCGGCTCAACGCTTACGTTAGCAACGCCGAATATTTGAGCGGCTACATGAAAGTGCGCGATGAATTCGTGAGCAGTCCACCGCCGGCCTCGACGCTGATGGTGGTCAGCGGGTTTTCGCGGCCGGAGTTCAAGGTGGAGATCGAGGCGGTGGCGGCGAAGATGAGGTGAGGCGCCCAGCGCGACCGCCCGCAACGGAAGCAAACACCGTCAGGAGGAAAGCCGCAGGAACCGCTCCCCCAAACGATACGAACGGTTTTTGCGCGATGCATTCTGATATTCGAGAAATCCGCTGCTCATCCATTCCCGACAGAGCTGGACAAGCGTGCGCGGGCTCATCTTGAGATGCATCGCCATGTCCGACGAGGTCGCGGCGCCCTGGAGGCGAAACAGCTCCAGCAGCCTTCGCTGCCGTGGATCGAGCTCGCGCAATAGCGCCGAGCGGTCGACCGTCGCCGCGCTCCCGGCGCTCGACGCGGCGCCCCTCACTTTGGTGAATGCGTCCGCCATCCCCTCGCAAAAATACGCAACGAACGGCGTCACGTCTCCCTCGGCTCGACCCTCATAGTAATTGTGCGATCCGACGGTGAGCGCGGAGTAATAGGAGGAAAGGTTCTTCGCATAATGCTCATCGAGCGAATAAATGCCCTTGAGCCCGTACCCGGCCTTGCGAAGAATCAGTGTCGCAAGCAAGCGCGCGGTGCGGCCATTGCCGTCGAGGTAAGGGTGGATCGTCGCGAACTGGTAATGAGCAAGCGCCGCGACGATTGGCGCTGGCAATTCTCCTTCAGTCAATTCGCCGTTGATCCACGCGACAAGCTCACGCATCAAGCGAGCCACGTCATGCGCCTCTGGGGGCAGGTAAACGATGCTTCCCGACCCCACGTCGCGGATGACATTCTGGACGGCTCGGTAGGGCGACGGTTTGTCGCGACCACTAAGCACGAGGCCGTGCAACCGCTGTAAGTTGTTCTCCGAGAGGCCCGTTGATTCCCCAGCGATTTGCTCCATTCGTCCGAGCGCAAGGTAGTGGTTGCGAACCTCGCGCTCGTCGCGTTCGCGACCCGGCATGCGTGCGCCTCGGATAGCCGCGAGCACTTCGGGAAGCGTCAGGCGGTTGCCTTCGATCTGGGTCGAAAAGTGCGTCGTCGCCAACGCGGCTGTCTCGCGCAGGCGCGCTAGCACCGTCACGTCGATTGGCATCTCGTCGATGGCCTGTCGGCAGGCTTCGATCTGCATAAGCGCCGACGTAATTTTTGGCGTGATGCGAAACTTCGGTCTGAACATCCAGGGAGACGACGGGCGTTGATATATGTCAGTTATTGCGCTGATAAAGCGCAGTTCGATAGCCGTGGCAAGGCAACAGGCGTCGACGACCCGGCCGATTTAAAAACCTTGCGTTTTCGGATTTTTCGACGTATCCTCGAGGCATGTTTTTCGTAGGACAGAATATTCGACGCCTCCGCGATTGCTTCGGAGGACGACGCAGCGAAGAAAGTCTCGGAGCGCTTCGATAGCGTCCCCGCCGAGATCGTCGGCGACGGGAAACCGGAAATATTTCAGGGATCGCCGATGGCCTTGATCGGGCGCAATCGCCGATCGGAGTGACACGAATTACCACTTAAGCCACTGAAAAGTCCCGCAGTCGACCTGTCACTGGCGCCACGCAAATCGCCTCAAATCTTCCGCCCGATCCCCAAAAACTTCGCCGCGCGCGCCTCGCGAAGCTCCTCCCGCGACATGTTGCCGAGCGCCTCCAGCGCGCCCTCGATCGCCTTGCCCGCCGCTTCGATCGCCGCGGGCGGGTCCCTGTGCGCGCCGCCGAGCGGCTCCGGGACAATGCCGTCGATGATGCCGAATTTCAGCAGATCCGTGGCCGTTATCTTCATGCTGGTCGCCGCGTCCTGCGCACGCGACGAATCCCCTCCATAGGATCGAAGCCGCCGCTTCCGGCGACGCGACGGTATAGATCGAGTGCTCCAGCATCAGCACTTTGTTGGAGGTGGCGATCGCCAGCGCGCCGCCCGATCCGCCCTCCCCCACCACCACCGCGACGCTCGGCGAACCCAGCGACAGGCCGGCGTCGGTAGCGCGGGCGATCGCCTCGGCCTGGCCACGCTCCTCGGCGTCGATGCCCGGCCAGGCGCCGGGGGTGTCGATCAGCGAGATCACCGGCAGCCCGAAGCGGTCCGCGAGCTCCATCAGGCGCGCAGCCTTCCGGTAACCTTCCGGACGCGCCATGCCGAAATTGTGGGCGAGCCGGCTCGAGGTATCGTCGCCCTTCTCATGGCCCATCACGCAGACTGCGCTTCCCCGAAAGCGCCCGAGCCCACCGACGATCGCCGCGTCCTCGCCATACTGCCGGTCGCCGGCGAGCGGCGTGAAATCCTCGATCAGCGATTTCACGTAGTCTGCGAAATGCGGCCGCCCCTGCGTGCGGGCGACCATGGTCTTCTGCCACGGGGTCAGCGCGGCGTAGAGGTCGGCCAGCATCTTGGCGGAGCGGGCTTCGAGCTTGGCGATCTCCTCGGCGATCGCCGGCGACTCGCCATTGGCGGCGACCGCCTTCAATTCGTCGATGCGCGCATCGACGTCGGCGACCGGCTGCTCGAAACTGAGATAGGAACGCATGCTATCGTGCTGACTTGCCGCCCCCGAGGGCGCGGGACATGGCCTCGGGGCGCGAGCAAGTCAAGGCGCGGACGTAACCGATGGTTGACAATGGCTTCGCAGCAGCGCGGGCGAAAATCACGGCCGACTCTTGATCCGCGCCGCGCAATCGGTCATAGGACCGGCTTAACTGCCGACCGTGGGTTCATCCCGCAGCGTCTAATTTCGGGTGAACCATGAAAGTCCGCAATTCTCTCAAGTCGCTCCGCAACCGTCATCGGGACAACCGTCTCGTGCGCCGCAAGGGGCGGGTCTACATCATCAACAAGACGCAGAAGCGGTTCAAGGCGCGCCAGGGCTGACGCCCCGCTTTGACGGTTTTTGTGCGGAGCGGTAGGCTGCTCCGCATGCGACTTTTAGCGACCCTCGTCTTCGGTCTCTCGCTTGGCTTGGCGCAAGCGGGCTTTGCCGCGTCGCCGCCAGCGGATCAGCCCTCCGAGCCGCCCGAACAGACGGGCGCTCAGGCGATCGAGCAGCTTTACGCCCGCCTGGCCAAAACCCAGTTTCCCGACGAGGCCGCAGGCATTCTGCAAGCTATCGATAGCGTGCGGATGCAGTCCGGGTCGGATACCGGCGATCTGCTGATGACCCGCGCGCTGCAGGCGCGCTCCTCAGCCGACCTTCAGCTGGCGCTGAAGTTGTTCGACACGGTTGTCGGGCTCTATCCCGATTGGTCGGAAAGCTGGAGCGAACGGGCGACGACGCGTTTTCAGGCCGGCGACCTCGACGGCGCGGTCGGCGATCTCGCGCAGACCTTGAAGCGCGAACCGCGCGATATCGGCGCGCTCGCGGGGCTCGGCGCCGTCATGCTCGACGCCGGCAAGCCGGACGAGGCGCTGCGCGCCTATGATCGAGCGCTGGCGCTGGCGCCCGCCTACGAGCCGCTCAAAGAGGCGCGCATCCGCGCGCAGACAATGATGTGGAGCCGCACGCCTTGATGCAGGCGGTCGCGGCGCTGATCGGTCTTGTTGCGGCGTCCCTCGTTTTCACCTTTGCGATGTCTCGCTGGACCGAGGCGCACTATCCCCCTGTCGGTCAGCGCGTCGCGCTGGAGGGCGGCCGTCTGCACGTGGTCGAAACCGCGCCCGCCGGCGCGGAGCGCGCGGCCGTAGTGCTGGTTCACGGCGGCTCTGGAAACTTCGCCGATCCGCACGTAGCGCTCGCCGAGCCGCTGTCGGCGCTCGGGTTTCGCGTATTCGCCGTCGACCGCCCCGGTCACGGCTACAGCGATCGCTTGGGCGGCAAGTCGGAGGCTTCGCCTCAACGGCAAGCCCAATCCATTCGCGAAGCGATGGAGCGATTGGGCGTTCGGGAGGCGATCGTCGTCGTGCACTCGCTATCGGGCGTGTTGGGCCTCGCCATGGCGCTCGATGCGCCGAGGTTCACCCGCGGCCTCGTGTTGCTCGCCCCCGTTAGCCATCCCTGGAAAGGCGGCGTCACCTGGTATTACCCCGTCAGCGCGGCGCCCATCCTCGGCGTCCTGTTTCGCTGGTTGATCGTTCCTCTCGCGGGCCTTGCGACGATGCGCGGCGCTGTGCGCGATGTGTTTGCGCCGAACGCGGTTCCCGACGACTACATCAACCGCACACGATTGCCGCTGCTTTTCCGGCCCTCTCAGTTTCGCGCCAATGCCGAGGACTTCGTCGATCTGCACGCCGCGACGGTCGCGCTCTCGCCGCGCTATGCGGAGATTTCCTCGCCGACGTCGATCGTGATGGGCGGGGCCGACAGACTGGTCAGCGCCGAGATCCACGCCCGCCGCTGCGCGCATGAAATCCCCGGCGCGACGTTGCGCGTGCTCGATGGCGTCGGCCACTCGCCGCACTTTTCCGCGCCGGAAGCCGTGATAGAGGCGGTACTCGAGGTTGAGCGACGCACGGTCGCGCCAAGCCAATCGGCCCTCCAAGAAACGGCCTAGATCAATCAAACGCAGAGGCGGTAGATGGACCATTCAAGCGCATTCGCCCGTGTCGTCGCGGGCATCGGGGCGGCAACGATCGTCTGGCGTCGCCTCAGTGGCGTACCGGGCGCGCAGGCCGTCGGAGTCGAGCCCGCCATCCCCGCCGCCAAACCGCAGGGTCCGCTGCCGACACTGAAGATGCCGACCGCTCGCGGCTGGGACGCCGGCCAGAAGCCAACTGCGGCGCCCGGTCTGAAGGTCAACTCTTTCGCCGCAGGCTTGAAACATCCGCGCTGGATTTACCCAATGCCCGACGGCGGCGTGCTCGTCGCCGAGGCGCTAACCCAGGAACAGCCGGTCGCCTCGATCTTCGATTATGCGATGACCGCGACGATGCGCCGCGCCGCCGCGCTTGGGGTCAGCCCAAACCGCATCACGCTGTTGCGCGACTCCGACGGAGACGGTGTCGCGGAAACTCGCCATGTCTATCTGGAGGGACTCAATCAACCCTTCGGCATGGCGCTAGTCGGCGACAAATTCTACGTCGGCAACACCGACGCCCTGGTCGTATTTCCCTATGAGCCGGGAGCAACCAAGCTTTCGGGCGCGGGGAAGACGCTGGCGAACTTCAAGCCTGCTGGTCATTGGACGCGCAGTCTGCTCGCAAGCCCCGACGGCGCCTCGATCTATATCGGCGTCGGCTCGCTGACCAACATCGCCGACCAGGGACTCGCGGTCGAAGAGGGCCGCGCCGCGATCCACCGCCACGACGTCGCCTCGGGCACAGACCAGCATCTTCGCCTCGGGCCTACGCAATCCCGTGGGCGTAGCCTTCGAACCGACGACCGGCGTGCTGTGGACAGTCGTCAACGAACGCGACGGTCTCGGCGACGAGACACCGCCGGATTACCTGACGTCTGTCGTGGACGGCGGCTTCTACGGCTGGCCCTATTGCTACTGGAGCCGCATTGTCGACGACCGCGTGCCGGCCAACCCGGAGATGGTCGCCAAGGCGATCCAGCCAGATTACGCACTCGGCGGACACACCGCTTCGCTCGGACTCTGTTGGATGCCGGCGGGAACGCTGCCGGGCTTTCCCGATGGCATGGTTATCGGCCAGCACGGCTCGTGGAACCGCAGCAAGCTCTCGGGCTATCGCGTGGTGTTCGTTCCCTTCGTCAATGGTAAGCCTTCCGGCCCGCCGCGAGACATTCTCTCCGGCTTCCTCGCGCCGGACGAGAAGCATTCCTACGGCCGTCCGGTCGGCGTCGTCATCGGCCCGGACCGCTCGCTGCTGGTCGCCGACGACGTCGGCGATGTCATCTGGCGCGTCACGGGCGCGTGAACGCCTTGCGGGCGTCGTCGTCCTCTGGCATGTTAGCGCCGTCGCCTTAGGAAACGGGTCGGGCTCGACGGCGCGGTCGGGACAATGGAAACAACCATTGCAGGGCCGCTCGGAGCTTGCCTCCGGCCTCCAATCCGAATGCGCCGTGTGAACGACGAGTTTACGTCGTCATAAGAGAACAGGCGTTTCCGCAAGGCAGCGCCAAGAAACGAAGTGGGAGGAAGCAATGTCCAAGTCACTCTTGAAATATGCATTATCGGCGGGTCTGGCCGCTGCGCTCTGCGCCGCATCGGGCGCCGCGCTCGCGGGCCCCTTCAAAGTCGTCGCCGGCCCATCGGCCGATCCGCAATGTTTCGCGCCATGGGCGGCAAACACGAAGTTCCTACAATGGGAGAAGAAGCCCGGCCCGTATCGCATCGCGCTGGCCAACGGCTTCATCGCCAACACCTGGCGCATTCAGATGATCAAGACCGCCAAGGCCTATGCCGCCTTGCCTGAAGTCGCCGCCAAGCTGAAAGAGTTCAAGGTTGTCTCGACCGGCGAGGATGTCGCCGCCCAGATCGCCGCGATCAACAACTTCATCAATTCCGGCTATGACGCGATCGTCGTCAACGCTCAGAACCCGAAGGCGTTCGGGCCCGTCATCAAGCGGGCGAAGGCCGCCGGCGTCGTGCTCGTCGCGTTCGACAACATTCTCGACACGGAAGACGCGATCGACGTCGACGTCGACCAGAAAGGCCTCGGCGTGCTCTGGGGCGACTGGCTGGTCAAGAATGTCCCGAACGGCGGCAAGGTGCTCGAAATTCGCGGCGTCGCCGGCACCTCGGTCGACACCGATCGCCACGACGGCATCCACGAAGCTCTCGGCAAGTCGGGCAAGAAGTGGGACGTGGTCGAGGTGGTTGGCAAGTGGGACGATCCGACCGCGCAGAAGGCCACCGCCGACGCGATCGCGGTGCAGAAGCATTTCGACGGCTTCACCGCGCAGGGCGGCGACACAGGCGTGGTGCAGGCGATGCTCGACGCCAAGCATCCGATGGTTCCGTTCGGCGGCGAGACGGAGAACGGCTTCCGCAAGTTCTGTTCGAAACTTGGCGCCGAAGGACTGAAATGCTCCTCAGCGGGAACCGGCCCGGGGCAGGTGGCGGTCGCCATCAAGACCGCGATCGCCGCGCTGGAGGGACAGGTCGTCCCGCAGTCGGTGAAATTGCCGCTGTCGATCGTCGAGGATCCCGGCTTCAAGGACGGCGAGAACTTTTACTCCAATCAGTCTGACAACTTCTTTGTCGGCAACGCTTTCCCGACCTGCGGCATCAACTTCACCGCGCAGCAGATCATGGGCCAGTCCGAGAAGAACGACTGATCTGGGGCGAAGAGGCGCCGCGCTTCGCGAGCGTCATTAAGCGAGGGAGAGGCGCCGCCCTCTCCGTCATGGCCGGGCTTGTCCCGGCCATCCACGCGGTGACGCATAAACTTCGCTAGCAGGACTTCAACCGAGTGTTGCACAAGCCGCGCGATGAAATAGGCAAGCTTGGTTGGTTGCACGCCGACGTGGATGCCCGGGACAAGCCTGGGCATGACGATGTGCGCGGCATGGGAGCCCCGCATGCCTCCCAGCGCTGAACCGCTGCTGCGCCTCGAAGGCGTCTCCAAGCGCTACGGCGGCGTTCGCGCTCTGGAGCAAGCGGACCTTACCGTCGTGGCGGGGCGCGTACACGCCATTCTCGGCGAGAACGGCGCAGGCAAATCCACCTTGATCAAGATCATCGCCGGGGTCGTTACGCCCGATGAAGGCGCGATCCGGATCGATGGACGCGAGGTGCGTTTTCCCTCACCCGCCGCGGCGAAAGCGGCAGGCGTCGCCTGCGTGTTCCAAGAGCTTTCGCTGATCCCCGATCTGTCGGTCGCCGACAATATCGCGCTCGCCGATCCGCCGCGCCGCTTCGGCATGATTGATCGCCGCCAACAACGCGCCATCGCGGAAGCAGCGCTGGCCCGCGCGGGCGCTGAAGACATTTCGCCGCTCGCCCCAGTCAAAGACCTGCCGCTTTCACGCCGGCAGATGGTGGAGATCGCCAAGGCGCTGGTCATGAAGCCGCGCTTGCTGATTCTCGACGAGGCGACCTCGGCTTTGACAGCCGCCGATGTCATCAAGGTATTTTCGGTGCTGAAGCGGTTGCGTGGCGAGGGCCTGGCGCTGCTCTATATCTCGCACCGCATGCATGAAATCACCGAACTCGCCGATGATTGCACGGTGTTTCGCAACGGGCGGCGGGTCTCCAGCTACAAGGCCGGCGAGAAGACCGACGATGACGTGGTCGAGATGATGATCGGCCGCGAATATCGGCATGTGTTTCCCGCGAAGCCTGAGCGCTCCAGCGAGGCGCAGCCGGTGATCGAGCTGCGCAATATCTCGTGGTCGCGGCGTCTCAACAACATTTCGCTGACCGCCCGCGCAGGCGAGGTCGTCGGCCTCGGCGGTCTCGACGGGCAAGGCCAGCGCGAACTGTTGTTGGCGATGTTCGGCGTGCTCAGCGGCGTCAGCGGCGAAATTCTGATCGACGGCAAGAAGACCAACATCCCCAGTCCGCGCGTCGCCAAGAGCCCCGAGATCGGCATGGCGTTGATCCCCGAGGACCGCAAGACCGAGGGGCTGATGCTGGCGATGTCGGTCGGCGCCAATCTGACGCTCGCCGGCCTGTCCCGCATGTCGCGCGGCGGCGTCATCGACCGGCCCAAGGAGCGGGCGGCGATCGACGAAATGTTTGCTATGCTGGCGATCCGCGCGGCGAGCCCGGAGATTCCGGTCGGCGCGCTGTCAGGCGGCAATCAGCAGAAGGTCGTCATCGCCAAATGGCTGACCTTGAAGCCGCGCATCCTCCTCTTGAATGATCCGACGCGCGGCATCGACGTCGGCACCAAACAGGAGCTCTATCAGCTGCTTCGCAAGCTCGCCGATTCCGGCGCGACGGTGATCTTCTATTCGACCGACTACGACGAGTTGATCGGCTGCTGCGATCGCGTGCTGGTGCTGTTCGACGGCGCCGTCAGGCGCGAACTGATCGGCGCCGACATCAACGAGCGCTCGCTTGTCGCCGCCGCCCTCGATATCGGCGCGCCTGCTGCGCCGGCGCCCGCCACGGTCGACGCATGAGCGAGTGGCGCTATTTTCTGGCCGAGCGCCGCGGAACCTTGCTCGCCTTCATCGTATTTGTTCTCTTGTTTGTCGCCTATGGATCGAACCATCCCGCCGGTTTCAACTCCAACGTCGTGACGACTGCGGCCAACAAGGGCGTCCTGCTCGCCTTTGTCGCGATGGCGCAAACACTCGTCGTCGTCACCTCTGGCATAGATCTCTCCGTCGGCATGATCTTCGTTCTGACCAACTGCATCGCCTCGGCGATCGTCGTCGGTTCACCGTTGACCACCGCGCTCGGCGTTCTCGGCGTGCTCGCTTCAGGCCTCCTCTGCGGCGCGATCAACGGACTGATCGTCATCTTCGGGCGGCTGCAACCCATCGTCACGACGATCGCCACGGGCGCGGTCTACTTCGGCATCGCGCTCTGGCTACGTCCGCAGCCCGCCGGCAGCGACGCGTTCAATTCCGATCTCGCCGACGCCTTCACCGGCAAGCTGTTCTCGACCGTGCCGGCAAGCCTCGTCGCGTTGCTCGGCGTGGTGGTGTTTGTTTGGATCCCCTACCGTCGCTCGGTCATCGGCCGCGACGCCTACGCCGTCGGCTCGGCGGAGGTCGCCGCCTACATGTCCGGCGTCGCCGGTGCGGCGGGCAAAATTCGCGGCCTATACGCTCGCCGGATTGCTTGCCTCGATCGGCGGCTTGTTCCTGACCTTCATCACCTATTCGGGTGAGGCGTCCGCGGCGAGCGGCGGCAATTACACGCTGTTCTCGATCGCCTCGGTTGTTCTCGGCGGTGTATCGCTGTTCGGCGGCGTCGGCAGCGCGGTCGGCGCGATCTTCGGCGCGCTGATCTTCCGCACCATTGGCGACCTGCTGTTCGTCTTCGATCTCGACCCACTGTATCAGCCACTGTTTCAAGGCGTCGTGCTGTTTGCAGCGGTTTGCCTGGGCTCGGTGCGGCTGTTCCAGGTCCGCAATCGCCTGGAGCTTTTCGGATGACGGACCGATGAGCGCACAAGACGCCGCGAAAGCGCGACCGTTCGTGTCGCGGACGCTCGCCCGGGTTGATCCGGCGATCGCGACCGCGTTTGCGATGATCGTGCTGATCCTGGTGGTCGGCTCGATCTATTCGCCGAATTTCCTATCGCCGGAATATTTGTTGCAGCAGCTCAAGGTCGCCTCGTTTCTCGGCGTGATCGCGACCGGCATGTTCATCGTGATCTTGCTCGGGCAGATCGATCTTTCGGCGCCTTGGGTGGTGGCGATGGGCGGCATGATGTCGGCGGCGATGACTGCTCACGGGACCGCCGGCCAAGTGCTGGCGATTCCGTTCGGCATCGCCTGCGGCGTGGCGATGGGGCTCGTCAATGGCGTCGGCGTCGCCTATCTGCGCATCCCCTCGATGATCATTACGCTGGCGACGAATGCGGTCGCGCAGGGGTTGATGGTTGTCCACACCGGCGGCTTTTCGCCGCAGGATTCCGCGTCCCCGGCCATGCGTTTCATCGCGACCGGAGAGACGGTGTTTGGTCTGCCCAATGCGCTCATCGTCTGGGCGCTGGTCGGCGCCGCCGCGGTGTTTCTGCTCAACCGGACCACCTATGGCCGATATGTTTACGCGATCGGCAATCGGGAGCGGGCGGCCTATCTCTCCGGCGTCGACACACGCGTTGTCGTGATGATCGCCTTCGGGATCTCCGGCGGCCTGTCCGCCTTCGGCGGCGTGCTGCTAGCCGGCTACGCCAGCAAGGCCGCGCAGGCGATGGGCGACGCGTATCTGTTGCCGTCCATTGCGGCAGTTGTGCTCGGCGGCGCGTCGATCCTGGGCGGGCGCGGCTCGTATCTCGGCATGGTTGCAGGCGCCATTCTCGTTACCCTGCTGCAGTCGATCCTATCCGTGATGCAGATGCCGGAAGCCGGGCGACAGATCGTCTACGGGCTTGTGATCGCGGCAATGCTGCTGCTCTACGGCAGAGAGAGCGCGCAAGGTCGATGAGGTTCAAAGCCTGCTGATCAGGCGCCCCGCGGAGCGTCGGCCTCCAGGCCGACTTTGGGGTTGATACGTAAGCCGGCCGGGCTGCGCCCGAAAGGTCGGCGTGGACGCCGACCCTCCGGCGACCCGGCCTGTAGCCGCGATCTCCAGATCGCGGTCTCCCCGCGATCGGCTGTTTATTTGGAGAGCTGCGATCTCACGACGACCGCGATCTGGAGATCGCGGCTACAAGAGTCGCCGCTTCAGGGAAACAGTCCGCGAGCGAGCTTGGCGGCGCGCACGCGCTCGACGCCGATCGCCATCGCCGCGGTACGTGTCGAGACGCCATCCGTTTCCGAGCGCTCAACCACCTTGTTCCACGAACGCTCCAAGGCCCGCTCCAACCGATCCATCACCTCATCGCGCGACCAGAAATATTGCTGCAAATCCTGCACCCACTCGAAATAGCTGACGATCACCCCGCCGGCGTTGCAGAGAATGTCCGGCACGATGAACACTTCGCGATTGCGTTGTGCGAGCACCTCGTCCGCGTCGGGCGTGGTCGGGCCGTTGGCGCCCTCGGCGATGATCCGGCATTGGAGCTTCGAAGCGATCTCGGCGTCGATCACGCGCTCCACTGCGCAGGGCGCGAGTATGTCACAGGGAAGCGTCAACGCCTCTCGCGGACTGACCGCCGCAGCATCAGCGAAACCCTTCAACACCCTGTGGCGCTCAGCATACGCCACCGCCGCTTTCACATCGAACCCTTTGGCGTCGTGCAGCGCGATCGTGTGATCGCTGATCCCCGTTACCCGCACGCCGCGCGCGGCCAGGCCCAGCGCGGCGTGTGTGCCGACATTGCCGAAGCCTTGTACGATCGCCGTCGCTTTGGTTGGCTCGATGTTGAGTCTGTCGAGCGCGCGAAACGCGAGGAACGCGACGCCATGACCCGTCGCCTCGCGCCGCCCGAGCGTCCCGCCGGATCCGACGGGTTTGCCGGTGACGATCTCCGGCACGGTGATGCCCTGGTACATCGAGTAGGTGTCCATGAACCAGGCCATAACCTGCTCATCGGTGCCCATATCGGGCGCCATCACGTCGACGCGCGGTCCGACGAACGGGATCATCTCCTGCATGTAGCGGCGCGAGAGATTTTCCAACTCGCGCTTCGACAGCGCCGAAGGGTCGACCGCGACCCCGCCTTTGCCGCCGCCGTAAGGGAGTTCGGCCAGCGCGCATTTCCAGCTCATCCAGATCGCCAGCGCCGCGACCTCGCTGAGGTCCACCTGCGGCGCAAAGCGGGTCCCGCCTTTCGCGGGGCCGAGCGTCAGGTGATGCTGAACGCGGAAACCCTGGAACACCGCGGTCCGCCCGTCATCCATGTGGATCGGACAGGACACCGCGATGGCGCGCTTGGGGAGCAGGAGCCGGTCACGCTCGTCGATGGGAATATCGAGGTGGTCCGCGATGATATGGAACTGCTTTCGCGCCATCTCGAAGACCGGACCGGTATAGAGCGTCATTTTCGCCTCGCGCTTCGCGTGGTCGTCATAGACGGTGGTCGGACGGAATCGAAGACTGCCTTGGCTGCCACGCTTGCCAAGGACCTAGCGCCCTTTACGATAGGACATGCTCGCGTGCGAGAATCATCATGAAACCGTCTTCGCGACTCGCCGCCCATGCTCAGGTCTGGGGCGCCGGCGCGTCCGCCACCAAGGCGCCGCTGACCGTCAGTTTCGTCAGTCAGAAAGGGGGCGTCGGCAAGAGCACGCTGGCGCGTTTGTTCGCCGTCGGCGCCGCGCATCGCGGCTTAAAGCCGCTGCTCGCCGATTTCGATCTCGACCAACTGACGTGTGTGGAGTGGAGCGCCATCCGGCTTCAGCATGCGGTCGAACCCGACATCGACGCCCGCGCCTTCAAGAGTCTGAAGAAGCTGCGCAAGAGCGAGGAGCGCGCGGGGATCGTCGTCGTTGACACGCGCGGGCTCGCTGACGAACTCGCGCAGGAGGTCGCCGAGGACAGCGACGTCGTTTTTCTGCCGACCGGCGTCTCCGGCGACGACCTGCGACCGACACTCGCGCTCGCCCGAAAACTCGCCAAGAACGGCGCCGAGGGGCGGGTCGTCGTCGTGCTCTCGAAGATCGGCCGCTCCGAGGTTCAGTTGCAGAAGGCGGTCGAAACCATCGAGGCGTCGGGCTTCGAGCTTTTGTCCGAACACTGGCCGCAGCGCGATGGGTTTCAGGCGGATCTCGACTCAGGCCGAGCCGGCCGCGAATCGCGCAACCCTTATCTTCGCGAGACTGCCGAGAAAATGGAGAAAGCCTTGTTCGCCCGCGCGCAAAGCGCGAAGCCGCGCTGACGATGGCCGCAAGATCAGGAAGCGCCGATCTGCCGTTACACGGAGGCCGCGTACCGCGCTGGCTCGGCGAACGCATGACCAAGCTCGGCGCGGTCATCACCGAGGCGATCGTGCTCGAATACGGCCGCGACGAATTCCTGGCGCGGCTCGCGCATCCCCATTGGTTCCAATGTTTTGGCGCCGTGATGGGCATGGATTGGCATTCCTCGGGGATCACCACGTCCGTGCTCGGCGCGCTGAAGCGCGGCTTGGCGCCGCGCGCCGGCGAACTCGGCCTGCACGTCTGCGGCGGCCGCGGCGCGCATTCGCGGAAGACGCCGGACGAGTTGGTCGCGATCGGCGGCCAGGTCGGCTTCGATGGCGCGCGGCTCGCCGACGTGAGCCGCCTCGTCGCCAAGGTCGACAGCGCCGCCGTGCAGGACGGCTTTGACCTCTATCTGCATGGGTTCATCGTCGCCGACGACGGCAAATGGGTCGTCGTGCAGCAGGGCATGAACGGCGATTCGCGGCAGGCGCGTCGCTACCACTGGCTTTCGGCGGGGCTGACCAATTTCGTCGACGCGCCGCACGCGGCGATCGACGGGCCGCAACAGGGCGTCATCGTCAATCTCACCGACCGCCGCGCCGACGCTTCGCGACAGCGGCAGATCGACGTGCTCGCGGAGCTCGGTCCCGACGGCATCGCCCGAGCGCTTGGCGAGGCGCGCCCCGCCGACGATCAGCAACCTATGCTGCCGTATCTGGTCATGCCCGCCCATCACGAGGTGCGGCCCGAGGACATCATCACGCGCCGCCTGCACGCCAATCTCGCCGCCGCCGCCGATCGCGGGCCGAAAGATTTCATCGAGCTGTTGAAAACCCCCGGGGTCGGCGCGCGGACCGTCCGAGCGCTCGCGCAAGTCGCGGAGATCGTGCACGGCGCGCCCTATCGCTTCTCTGATCCCGCCCGCTTCTCGGTGGCGCACGGCGGCAAGGACCGGCATCCCTATCCGGTGCCGATAAAAGTGTTCGATCGGACGATCGCGGTCATGAAGAGTGCGGTCGTCAAGGCGCGGCTTGGGGCAACGGAGGAACTCGCCGCCATCCGCCGGCTCGACGCGGAGACGCGGCGGGTGGAGGCGACGGCGACGGGGCCATCGACGCAGGCGCTATTCGCCGAGGAGCGGGCGCGTTCGCACGAGTACGGTGGTCGCAGCGTCTTTGGTTGGGAGCCGCCGCTGGAGCAAGTGACCCGGCGCCCCGCCTAGGCGGCCCCGAATCTATGCAGCGCCGCGCCATGCGCGCGAAGCCAGGCTTCGGCGCGCTCGGTTTCCGGGAACAGCCTGTGCGTCAGCTTCCAGAACATCGGCGAATGATTCATGTGCACGATGTGCGAGACCTCGTGCGCCGCCAGGTAATCCAGCACGAAAGGCGGCGCGAAAATGAGCCGCCAGGAGAAATTGAGTGACCCCGTCGTGGAGCAGGAGCCCCAGCGGCTGGAGGTGTCACGCAAGGCGATACGGCGCGGTTTGACATTCAGCGTTCCCGCGTGGCGAGCCACTGCGGCTTCGAGGTCGCGCCGCGCCTCGCGCTTGAGAAAGTCCGCGACGCGGCGCGGTACGTGTCGCTCATCGCCGGCGACACAGATGAGCGGTCCGTCGTCCCCGGTCTCCACCCAGACCACGCCCCGCGCATCAGGGCGATGAACGATGAGATGGTCATGTCCGCGCAATGGCGCGATCGCGCCGGGCGCGAAGGCGACGGGCTTTGGCAGCCGAGCCAGGCGCACGCCGATCCAGGCGGCATGGCGCTCGGCGAACTCGCGGGCCGCCTTCAGCGTGCCGCGCGCCGGCATGGTCAGCAGCACGTCGCGCGACGCCGCGCGTACGCGAAGCGTGTAGCGCCGCGAGGTCGCCACCCGCTTCAGCGCGACGCGATAGACCTCGCCGTCGTGTGAGACTGCGATTTCCGCGACCGAAGGCGAGGAGGCCGTTCGTTCGAATAGGGAAAGCATGCGATTCGCAGGCTAGTACGAATTCCCTCTGAGTCGCCAGGGGTTTCACCTGGGACCGCGGGCGTCTTTGGTGTGATCGACAGCCTGCGGTCCCCTCCCCCCTTGTGGGGGAGTTAGGGAGGGGGGCGGCTCGGCTTGCATGTTCTTCTTAGGAAAGAGCGGTTTTCGCGGGTGCAACCGGAATGATTCCTGACATTTTGGACCGGCATGATTGCTGACACTATTCTTGTTTTGTTTCCGCCGTTTCGCCCCGCCGCGCGCGCGGCGGGGCGAAACGGCGGAAAATTTTTCCGGGATCGATCTGGCCGAGGTCGTGATGACTGAAGCGCACGAGGTAGTTGCCCGCCTCACGCTCGGCGATGCCGACCATTTCGCCCGCAAGCGCCTCGCCAAGGAACAGGTGTTCGCCGCGCCACTTGATTTCGCCGTTCGGACGCACCCGCCGCACTTCATGGTCGGCGTCATACCAGGGATCGTCGATCTGAGCGGGCATCGGCCGACCCGAGGGGCGCCAGCCTTTGGCGGGTGGCGTCTGCTCCAGCGCCTCGTGCGGACGCTCTTCGTTGAAGTGCCAGCGAAACGCGTCGAAACGCTCTTGTTGTTCGCCGGCGGTCTGCGCCGCCGGCCGCGCCGTCTGCGCCTTCAGCGTGCGATGCATACGTTCATGCCGTCCGTTGTCTTGCGGCGAGGAAGGGCGACCGAAACGAGGCTCGACGCCGAGCTTGAGCAGCCATACCGACAGGCGCGAAAGTCCGCCCGCGCCCACCGAACCGAACGGCGGCCCATTGTCGGAACGCAACGACATCGGAAGGCCGAAATCGTTGAAAAGACGATCGAGACTACGCTTGACCTCTTCGTGGGTCGGCCGCACGATCTGGATGCCGAGCAGATAGCGGCTCGCATTGTCCGTCACCGTCAGCGGATCGACCCGCTGTCCGTCGCGCGTGCGGAACCAACCCTTGAAGTCCACGCACCATTCGCTGTTGACCGTCAGCGGCGCCGATACTGGTCGGCCTTGCTCGACCGGGCGACGTCGCCGCCGGACCGGCTCCACCAGTCCCTTCCGCTTCAGAATGTCGCCGATCGTCGAGATCGCGGGCCAAGTCTCGTCCGAACCGTCCTGCAGCAAGCGCGCGCGTATCTTCTTGGGACCAAAATGCACGAACCGCCGACGTATCGCGACGATCCGATCGACGAGCTCCGCGTCGGTGCGAAACGGACAGTTCGCCGGCGCATGAGAGCGATCCTGAAACCAATTCGGATCGCCGCTCGCGCGACGCGATCGCCAGACATAAAACGTCTCCCGGCTGACGCCATAGCGCGCACTCAGCTCCCTGACGCTGAACGCTCCGCTGTCGTAATCCCGCAGCATCGCCATCCGTTCTTCCATCACACAGGTCTTTCGAAAAGCCATCGGAACTACTCCCGATCGCTATCTACCCGTGTCAGCCATCAACCCGGTTCATTCTGTCAGGGATCTACCCGGTTCATACCGCGGCTACCCCCCACCCCGGCCCTCCCCCACAAGGGGGGAGGGGAGTTCGCGGCGCCCGCGGTTCTCCAATCATCCACGCAATCGCGTCGCCCTAAGTTAGCGTTCAATCATCTCGTCCGCTCAGAGCGGCGCTTAAGCGGGCGCGATTTGCGCTGGACGTCCGGCGCCCGCGACGGCGCGGTCGACGAAGCGGCCGGCGCGACGCGACAGATAGATGCTCGGCCGCTCGACAAGCAGGCAAAGAGCCGAGGCGACGGCGAGGCAAACGGGGATGGCGAGAAACATCCAGAACGTCGGGAAGTGATGCTTCAGCACGCCGATGATGATCACATGCGAGAGGTAGAGACTGTAAGATATGCGTCCCAACCACTGCACCGGTGCGCTGTTGAGGAAATTTGATGTCGTCGTGCGATCCGCAAAAGAGCTGCCGATGATGAAGAACGCCGCGTAGTAAAGATCCTTGCTCCAGAACTGCGCCGCGACCAATGCGACGAGGAGAGGAAACATAACGGCGGGCCTTCGCGCCACATAGATGATGAGCGGCATCAACGGCATCGCCCAGGCCTCGATGAACAGCGACCAGGTCGGAGGATCTTGAGGCAGCTGGGCGTTGATGCCCATCAGCGGATACCAGAAATACAGCGATAGCGTCGGCATGTTCATCGAAAGCCAGCCGCCGACCGTTATGCAGAGCGCATAGAGCGGCCATAGACGCACGAAGCGGCGCACCAGAAATCCGACGTACGTTCCCCGCCAACCTCGCGTCAGAACGTAGCCGGAAATGACGAAAAACATGATGACGCAGAGATTGGCGAGGCCGATGAAACGGCCGTCTCCCAATGAGTTGACGAAGTGCGCGAACATGACGAAGCCGGCGAGCAGGCCGCGCAATCCGTCGACGCTGGAAACGCGTTCTGCGGACTCCGATGACAATCGCGAACTCCGACGAAGGGGCAATTCGCCACCCCTACGCCGGACCGGTTAAGTCTTCGCTTCTCGCGACGTCACGCCGAAGCGATATACTCGCGCAGCGAGTCGCGCTCATGATGCAGCGCATCAACGTGATACTTGACCACATCGCCGATCGAAACGATGCCGACGAGACGGCCGCCTTCAACGATGGGAAGGTGGCGGAAACGCCCCTCGGTCATGGCGCGCATCAGTTCGTCGATGTCGGCTTCTTCTCCGACCGTTGTCGGGTTCGCGGTCATATGCTTCGAGACGGGGTCTTCCAAGGCGTTGCCGCCCTTCACCCCGATCGCGCGCACAATGTCGCGCTCGGAGAGAATGCCAAGCACATGACCGGCGGCGTCGGCCACCACGACCGCGCCGACCCTTCTCTGGCCCAATTGTTCGGCAGCGTGCCGTAGCGCGAGGTGGGGCTGGATCGTCAGTACGTCACGGCCCTTTTGCTTGAGAATCTGGGCGACGTTCATCTTAGACCTCCCTGCGAACCGGCCTTCCTCCGTGACCGTTATTGGCGCACGATGCGCTCTTGCGCGGCGGCGATCAAGGGGTTCTCCTTGCGGATAGCCGCGACTTGCATCATCAAAATTTAGTCTGGGGATCGCGCATGGACAAAAAAGCGTTACTCGTGACCGGCGGATCGCGTGGCATCGGCCGCGCCACCGCGCTCGCCGCAGCGAAAGCGGGATGGAAAATCGCCGTCAATTACGCACAGAGCGAAAGCGCCGCGCGAGAGACGGTAGCTGAAATCCAAGACGCCGGCGGGACCGCGATCGCCGTGAAGGGCGACGTCTCGGTTGAGGCAGAGGTCATGGCGATGTTCGAGGCGGCCAGCGGGCTCGGGCCGCTCGGCGGCGTCGTGGTCAACGCCGGGGTTATCGCGCCGACAGCGAGGCTGGTCGAGATGTCCGGCGAGCGCATGCGGCGCGTGTTCGACATCAACGTGCTGGGTTCATATCTCACGACGCGCGAGGCGGCGCGGCGGCTTTCGACACGGCTCGGCGGACCAGGCGGGTCAATCGTCGTGGTCTCCTCCGCCGCCGCCAGGCTTGGATCGCCCAATCTCTATGTTGACTATGCCGGCGCGAAGGCGGCGCTCGATACGCTGGTGAAGGGGCTGTCGATCGAACTCGGCGACGAAGGCGTGCGCGTCAACGGCGTGCGGCCAGGCTTGATCGTCACCGATATCCACGCCAGCGGCGGCGAGCCCGACCGCGCCTACACGCTCGGCGCTACGTCGCCGATGCGCCGGCCGGGGCGCCCCGAGGAAGTTGCGGCTGCGATCTGCTGGTTGCTCGACGAGCAGGCGGCGTCCTATGTGACCGGCGCAATCCTCGACGTCTCGGGCGGACGCTGAGCCAAACGATTTTTGGGAGCAAACATGTATCGGGAAAAGTTCGATCTCACCGGTTCGCGCGCAGTCGTTACCGGCGGCGGCCGGGGCATCGGGCTGGCCACCGCCGAAGCGCTGGCGGAGCATGGCGCGGCGATCGTCATCTGCGACATCAACGAGGCGGTGCTTGCCGAAGGCTGCGCTGCGCTGGCCAAGAAGGGCGTACGTGCGGAGTCGCGCCGGCTCGACATCACCAAATCCGAAGACGTCGAAAAGCTCGCCGCGTCGTTGAACGCCGAGGCGCCGATCGACATCCTTGTTGCTAACGCCGGCATCGCCATGCCCAACTCGCCCGGCGAGTCGACCTCGGATGCGGATTGGTTGAAGATGATGGACGTCAACGTCAATGGGATGTTTTGGACCTGCCGCGCCTTCGGGCGCGCCATGCTTTCCAGGGGCAAAGGCGCGATCGTCACAATCGGCTCGATGTCCGGATTTATCGCGAATAAGCCGCAGCGGCAGACCCACTACAACGTATCAAAAGCTGCCGTTCACCACATGACGCGCAGTCTCGCGGCGGAATGGGCGCCTCGGGGCGTGCGCATCAACTCGATCGCGCCGACCTACATCGAGACCGCGATGACCCGCGCCGCCATGGCCGACCTGTCGATGTTCCCGACCTGGATGGAGTTCACGCCAATGGGGCGCGTCGGCCAGCCCGAGGAGATCGCGGCGATTGCGTTGTTCCTCGCCGCGCCGGCCTCCAGTGTGATGACCGGCGCCATCGTCGCCGCTGACGCCGGCTACACGACCTGGTGAGCCGCCCCCCTGGGACCGCGGGCGTCCCGCCCGCTCTTGAGGCGGGCGCTGCGGCCGTAAGAGCGTGCGGGACGCCCGCGGTCCCAGCGTCGTTTCTCACAAGCGAGCCGCGCGTTCGGCCACCTCCTGTAGGCACGCCAACGTGTGTGTCTTGCGATCGATGTTGAGCGCCTCGACGTCGCGGGTGGTCTGGCGAACTTTGCTCCACAGCTCGGTGATCGCCTCCAGGCGCGGGGGCTCGGCCGTAGCTCGCGCTCGCGCCGCGATCCAATCATAGAAGGCGAGCAGGAAGCGCTCGTGATTCTCGGCGCCCGGCGGCGCCTGCAAAACCGTCGGCGAGTTTCAGCGCCGCCCGCCACTCGATCGTCGGCAATCTGCCGATCACGAACTCGATGAGGCTGCCGATGCCCTGGGTTTCCGGATCGAGCCGCCGCAGCGCCTCACGCACCGAACCCTCGGATGCAGCAACGGCTCGGTCGATGGCTGCATCGGGCAGATCGCTCCAGGGCGCGCCCTGCCCGCGTACAATGGTGTTCACCTCAGAGGCTGAGAGCGGCTCCAGCGTCAGGCGACGACAGCGCGAGCGGATCGTCGGCGGCAATCGCGCCGGTCGGTGGGCGACTATGAGGATCAAGGCGCGGCTCGGCGGCTCTTCGATCGTCTTCAACAGCGCGTTGGCGCCCGCGCGGTTGAGATCATCGGCGGCGTCGACAAGCAGCACCCGCCAGCCGCCGGAGGCCGAAGCCAGCCGGAACACGCCCTGCCCTTCGCGCACATCGTCGACCCTGATTTCCGTGAAAAAGGTTTTCGATTTCGTATTCCAGGCTCGCCGGATCAAAGCGAAATCAGGATGGGCAAGCGCGGCCAACTGGCGGGCCGCGGGATGGTTCTCCGGTGTAGAAAGGTCGCGCGCTTCAACGACGGCACGGGCGCCGGGATCGCCAAAGCAGAGAACGAACCGGGCGAAACGCCACGCCAGCGTCGCCTTGCCGACCCCTTCTGGCCCCGAGATGAGCCAAGCGTGGGCAAGGCGACCGCTCCGGTAGCCCTCCAGCATTTCCGCTTCCGCCCTGGCGTGGCCGATGAGCGCCGGCGCGAAGCGCGGGGCGCGGGCGCCAGGATAAACGTCACTCTCGGGCGTATCGTCGTCCGCCGCGCGCTTCATGCGCGGCTCTCCGGCAGATAGTCGCCGAGCCGTTCACGCACCGCCGCCCACACGGCTTGGCTGACAGTCGCCTCATCAGCAGCGGCGTCGATGACGACGCAGCGCAAGGGTTCGTGGCGGGCGAGCGCAAGGAAAGCCGCGCGGAGCGTGCGGTGAAACTGCAGCCCTTCGCCCTCGAAACGGTCGGCGCTATCCGTGGCGCCGCGTCGGGCGGCGGCGCGGGCGAGGCCCTGTTCCGCGGGCAGATCGAGCACCAATGTCAGGTCCGGCCGGCGTTCCCCGACCGCAACCTGTTCGAGCCGCGTGATGAAATCGGGATTGAGATCCCCCGCGACGCCCTGATAGGCGCGCGTCGAATCCAGGAAACGGTCTGACACCACCCAGGCGCCGCGATCGAGCGCGGGCGCGATCAGCCCGTCGATGTGGTCGATACGCGCGGCGGAGAAGGCGAGGGCCTCCGCCGCGGGGCCCAGCGCGCGCAAGCCGCCGGACAGGATCAATTCGCGCAAGCGTTCAGCGTGGGGGGTGCCGCCCGGCTCGCGTGTCGCGATGGTCTCGACGCCGAGTTCGGCGAGCTTGGCCACCAGCCGGCGCGATTGCGCGGACTTGCCTGCCCCCTCTCCTCCCTCGAAGGTGATAAAGCGTCCGCGCCCGCTCAAGGCCGATGCGCAGCCTGGCGCAGCCAGTCTTCTCCGAGTTGCAGCGCCGCGTCGAAGGCGCGGTGAACGAGGCCGCCGGCGGCCACCGCCGTCTTCGTCTTCAACGGCGCCGTCATCATCAGAGCGTCGTTGCGATATATTCTGACTTCGCCCAGCGCCTGCCCGGCTTCAATCGGCGCAGGGGCCGGTCCTTGATAAACGACCTTCGCGGTCAATTTGTCGGTCCCGACCTTCGGCACGAAGCCTTTGATCACCGCGTCGGTCGTCAGTTCCACCGACTCCTCGGCGCCGCCGTAAACCCGCGCCTTGCCGACGGTATCTCCGGGTTGAAAAAAAGTGCGCGCGTCAAAAGCGCGAAAGCCCCAGTTGAGCAATTTACGGGATTCTTCCCCGCGCTCGGCGGCGGTCTTCAAACCGTTGATGATGAGAATGAGCCGTTGCCCATCCTGCACGGCCGATCCGACCAGACCAAAGCCGCTCTCCGCGGTATCGCCGGTCTTAAGGCCGTCGGCGCCCAAGTTCATCGTCAGCAGCGGATTGCGGTTCATCTGATGGATCTTGTTCCAGGTGAAATCCTTCTCCCCAAAATAATGATAGTAGTCGGGATAGTCGCTGATGATGTGGTGGGTGAGCTTGGCCATGTCGCGGGCGGTGACCCGCTCGTCGGGATCGCTGCGGCCCCAGGCGTTGGTGAAATGCGAATGGGTCAGACCAAGTTCGGCCGCGCGCTTGTTCATCAGACCAACGAAAGCGTCCTCCGAGCCGCCGAGCCCTTCGGCCAAAACGATCGCAGCGTCATTGCCGGACTGGATAATTAGCCCGCGAAGCAGATCCTCGACGCGGACGTCGCTTCGCACATCGAGAAACATCGCCGAGCCGTGCGCGTGCGCGCCGCCGGTGCGCCAAGCGTATTCCGAGACGTGGAATTTGTCGTCGAGCTTGAGGCGCCCTTCCTTGAGCTCGCGAAACACCATTTCGGCGAGCAGCAGTTTGCTGGTCGAGGCCGGCGCCATCGATTCGTCGGAGGCCTTATCGAAAAGCGCCGCGCCGGTGTCGTAGTCCTCCAGCAAGGCGTATTTGGCCGATGTCGTAATGGTCTGGGCCGAGACGGCGCCTGATAGGACTGTTGCTATCACAGCCGTGAAAAGACGGACGCTCGGCGACACTTTCGGCCCACCCTCAAGCCCTAAAGCGGGCGGATTCCATTTTGCGCCGTCCGCATCACAAAGCAACGGGCCTCAGCGGTCGTCGTCGTCCAATAGTGAATGCGACTTGGTGTGGCTGAGCAACCGGGCGAGCGGATCCTGGTGCGCCGGACGGCCGGCTGCGTAATAGAGGGCGCGGTTCGAGTCCGAACGGCGGGCCGGCGGCTTAGGAATGAACGCCGCCTCGCGAACGCCGCCGAGGTCGTACGGACGCACCGGGGGCAGCGGCGCGTGCACGGCGCGGGGCGGCGCTGTCGATTCGCGGATGTCGTCGCCTCTCCTATCCTCATCAGCGTCAACTTTTTCGATGCGCGGCGGGGGCGACGGCGCGGCCTCTTCGGTGTAGCTGGCGCGCGCAGGGGGCGGGGCGGGCGGAGGCGGCGGACGGCGGCGGGGGCTCAGACTTGCCCCCAAATAGCGACACCAGCGGCGAGGTCGCCTCGGCTACCAAGGACGAACCGCCGTTGAAATCGGCCGCGCCGCCATCCGTCCGAAGGCTCGAAAGCAGTTCGTTGTCGTCGGAGCCCTCGAGCGGCGCCCTGCTCACATATTCGACCTTCACATGCGCCGTGCCCATCCGCTTGAAGTCGAGAACATCGGCAACGCGCGAGGAGACGTCCATCACGCGGCCCGAAGCATAGGGGCCGCGGTCGTTGACGCGCACGATGACCGAGTAGCCGTTGCCGAGGTTGGTCACGCGCGCATAACTCGGCAGCGGCATGGTCGGATGCGCGGCTGAGAGCGCGTTCTTGTCGTAGATCTCGCCATTCGCGGTCTTGCGGCCGTGGAAGGCGTCGCCGTACCAGGACGCCATACCGACGCCGACATAGTGCTCGTTTTCGGTGGGGTAGTACATGCGGCCGTTGACGGTATACGGGTGCCCGACCAGGTACTGGCCGCCGCCGCGGGGAATCGCCTCGCCGTCGGCCACCATCCGCGGACTGGCTTTGCCGTATTTTCCTTCGGCGAAATGTTCGTGGCCATGATAGTGGCCGGAGGCTGTCGGACCGCTGGTCGGCTGCTGCGCGCAGCTAGAGAGCGCAAATCCCGCAAGCAGCAACGCGCCCGCCGTGCGAAGGCTTGCCCGCCCCGATCTATCTGACGCTTCGACCAACGCGCTCACCGCCCCCGCCAAGCGCGAACCAACCCCGGCTTCGCGATTGCGATAAGATATTCGGAACACGGCCGAACTATCGTTATCGACGCCTTTTTCGCCTTGCATTCTTTCCAAAGCCCTAACCCGCGCGCGCGTCAACGCCAATGGGCGTCGAGCCACGTGACGGGTCGAACCCGCTTGTAGATCTTTTTCCACCCGGATGCCGGCCATTCGCCCCTGAGCGCCTCATGCGGACGCGGATGGCCCGTGAAAACGACGACCCGAGCCCCCTCGGGCAACTCCACAGATTTGACAAGATTGAACGGAAAACGGGGCAACATCATGGCCTTGAAACCTGGACACCAAGCGCTGGGCCAGAAAGCGAGCGGAAGTCCGGACTCGCGGCAGAGGTAGACTTGCTCGTTAGAATAGAGCCGGCGCTTCTCCAGAGGGATCGCGCTCGAAACTTTCGACGAGATGCGGCGCGCCGTTGGCCGGTAGCCGCATGACCGAGGAATTGCCGGTGTCTTTCGCGCCCCAGTCGCGGATGATGGCGAGCTTTCCCGGCTCGAAATCGAAGAACGGGTCGAGAGAGCCGACGACGACGACGTCGAGATCGAGAAACAGCAGATCGCCATCGAGCCCGATCTGCGGCGACCACAACGCCAGTTTGCGCCACGGACTGCCGCCCAGACCCGTGTCCGGCAGCCGGATCGGTGGAATTTCGCGGGGCTCGATCCCGTCGTCGAGGCCGAGCGGATCGTCGGTGAAAGCGATGAAGCGGGTCGGGCGGACGACATTGCGCATCACGCCGCGATAGAGGCGATTGACGTAGTCAACGGGGAAACGATCGCCCCATCGCATGCAGACGACCGTTTGCATTCAAAGACCCGAGCGTGCGTCGAGGGCGGCTATAGGGCGCGGCCAAGCGAGAGGCAACGAACGGAGCGTCGGCGTCCACGCCGACGTGTTGGGGCCGCAACGTCGGCGTGGACGCCGACGCTCCGGGCGCTATTTCTGGTAGGTTTGTTTGTAAACCTCCCGCAACGCCGCCTTCTGCACCTTGCCCATGGCATTGCGCGGCAGCGCCTCGACGAAGAACACCCGCTTTGGCGTCTTGAACTTGGCGAGCCGTCCTTCGAGCGCCTCGCGCACGGCGCGCTCGTCGATTGTAGCGCCGGACTCGCGTACGACAACCGCGGTGACGCCCTCACCCAGATCAGGATGCGGCAGACCAATCACTGCGCTTTCCATCACGCCCGGCAACTCATCGATCTCGCTTTCAACCTCTTTAGGGTAGACGTTGAAGCCGCCGGAAATCACGAGATCCTTGGCGCGGCCCACAATATGAACGTAGCCGCGCTCGTCGATCTTCCCGAGATCACCGGTGATGAAAAATCCGTCCTGCCTGAACTCGGCGGCTGTCTTTTCCGGCATACGCCAGTAGCCTTTGAACACATTCGGGCCCTTGACCTCGATGACGCCTACCTCACCCTGCGGAATTGCCGCGCCGGTCTCCGCCGCGGCGATGCGTAGAGCGACACCCGGAAGAGGAAATCCGACCGTACCCGCGATACGCTCGCCCTCGTAAGGGTTCGACGTGATCATGTTTGTTTCCGTCATGCCGTAGCGTTCGAGGATGGCGTGACCGGTCTGCTCGCGCCAGCGTTGGTGCGTCTCGGCAAGCAATGGCGCCGAACCGCTGACGAACAAGCGCATATGTTTGGTCGTCTCAAGCGTGAGGCCGGGGTGTTCGAGCAGCCGCGTATAGAAAGTCGGCACGCCCATCAGTGATGTCGCGCGCGGCATCGCCGCCATGACCGCGTCGGCGTCGAACTTTGGTTGAAAGATCATCGTTGCGCCCGCCATCAAGGCCACGTTCGTCGCCACAAACAGGCCATGCGTGTGATAGACGGGCAGCGCGTGGATCAGCACATCGTCGGCCGTGAACCGCCACAGGTCGACCAGCGCCTCGGCGTTGGAGGACAGGTTTTCGTGGGTCAGCATCGCGCCCTTGGAGCGCCCTGTCGTGCCGGAAGTATAAAGGATGGCGGCCAGATCGTCGGAAGCGCGGGGCGTCGGCGGAAGCTCGTCGCGCGTTGCCGCGACCCGTTCGGCAAAGCTCCCGTCGCCCGTGTCTCCGAGGCTTTCGACCGCGCGAAGCGAAAGGCGCTCACCCAATGCGCGAACCGCCTCCAACTGCGCCGGGCGGCATAGGGTCAGCGCGGGTTCTGCGTCGGTGAGGAAATATTCGAGTTCGGCGAGGGTGTAGGCCGTATTGAGCGGCAACAGCGCCGCGCCGGCGCGGAAGCAAGCGAGCGCCAGCACAATGGCGTCAGGCGATTTGTCGATCTGCGCGGCGACGCGGTCGCCGGTCTCCACGCCGAGATCGACCAGCGCGCGGGCGGTCCGGCCGGCGCGGGCGAATAAGTCTTCGTAGGAGATGCGCACGCCATCCGGCGTTTCGATCGCGACCTTCGCCGGGTTTTTCGCGTGCGTGCGCAGGATGTCGTAGAGATTGGCGGACAATGATGAAACCTTCGATCGACGAGCGAGGCATTTATAACCCCGCGCCGCTCCGACCGCCATCGGCTACATTGTAATCGCCGGCATGCCGCACTGGACGCCGCTGACCCAGGTGTAGGCATTGCCGAGGCTGATGCCGAGCGCCTGCAAAACCTGCGACAAAACCTGATCGATCGGCGCCGTCGCCGCCGCCAGAGTTGCGCCCAGCGCCGACGAGACCAACGAGGGGACAGGCACGTTCAAGCCGGCGATGTTCACCGTCATCTGCAGATTGCCAAACAGGCTGGAGAGCAACGATGAGATATAGTCGGTCGTCGATGTCGTGTGGCGCACCTGGTTGGCGATGTCGCTGGGGGAGAACGAGACCGAGGTCGCCGTCAGATTGCTGATTTGCGCGTGCGCAGACGCGGTGATGGCCCCGAGGCCGAGAATGTTCACTAAGGTTATGGGGCCCGGCGACGGCTCAGATGTAAAATTCGTCATTGCGGAGCTATTCACCGAGCCGATCCAGGCGCTGACGACGGCCGGCGTCACCGAAAGCACGGCGGAGGCTTGTGCAGAGGAATTAGAGGGGCAAGAGATCGACGAGAGGGTCGCCGTGGCCGACGCCAGCTCGATGTAGATCGGCAAGTTGATGAGCGAGGCCGAGCCGCTTTGCGCGATTTGCAACGTTATCAGCAGCCGGGTTTGCGCGGTGTGAACGGTGGTTCCGATCGGACCGACCGCCACGTAGCCTGAGTTGACCGGCGGTTGGCCGATCGCCAGCGCGACCGTCGCCGAGGCGACGGGAGAAAGGTTGGCGCCAAGCGCAACCTGCATCTGATTGGTGCCGTTGGCGAGCTGGGCTATCGCCGACACCATGTCTAGCGCGTCCGTCGTCGCGCTGAGCGGCACCGCGGAGTTGAGCGCCAGCGCGCCATCTTCGCCATAGCTCACAAGTTGCCCAACCGAAATTTTGGTGCTGGGAGCGAGATTGGCGAGCGTGGTGAGATCGTCGACAACGGAGAGCGGCACTCCCGAACTATGGTTGGCCGCGGTGGCTAAGGCTTGAAAGACTGCCGATGCGGGCGCCTGAAGGTTCGCGACGTCGTTGTATGTGAGCGCGGATATATTGAGCTCTTGCCCAAGCGCCTTGCCGAAGGCGAACAGATCGATGTTGGCGTTGGCCAGCGACTGGTAGTCCATCAACGAGAGGGACAAGTTCGATCCGAGCAGCCCGCCGAGCAGGCCGTTCAGGACGCCGTTGTTGAGGCTCGCCAATCCGGAGCCGATGCCGATAGCCGCCTGCTGGGTGAGGGCGGCGGTAGCCTGGGCATTGATTGTCGTGCTGTCGGTCGAGGCGGCCGAGTGGCTGATCATGTTGAGGATGGTCGCGAAATAATAGCGCGCCTGGATCGTCGTGGTCACCTGAACGGCGGTTCCAGTCGCCGCAGGCGTGAATTGCTGCGCGGGCGAAAGTGCGGCATTGGCCGTATAGTTGCCAAACGTCACGGTTTGCACCGCGGCGGCGGAGAAGCCGTTCAGAACAAGGTTCTGCTGTGCTGCAGTCAGCGCGTGCGAAGCATTCGCCGCCGCGGCGATAGCGGCGAGGTCGGTAGCGCCCTGGAGCGCCCGCTTCTGCAGATAAAACGTGCCGACGTCGACGGATACCGCCGCGCACATCAGGAATACCGGCATCATCAGCGCGAACATCATGCTGACAAAGCCTTCGCGACTTCGCAGAAACTCTTTACGCATGTCACCCTCCGCGAGGGGTCAGAAACCACTGAGTTGCACGGTCGCACTACGCGTGATGATCACCGGGCTTGAAATCAACGCGGACGGCAAGTTGCTGAAGAAGCTGTTGCTCGCGTTGTAAGACACCGTCACCTGAAACGTAGAGGCGGTCGCGCTGGTCGCGACCGTCACCTGGGTAGCGTCGATGAAGGAATAGCTGCCGATCGCGCTGAATACGTATTGCGAGGCGTATTGAGCCTGTTGGCTTGCGGTGAGCCCCGCGATCGCGGCGCGAGCGGCATCCGACGCCACCTCTTGCAGAGCGCTGTAGGTGCTGAGTACGAAGCTGAAGGCGACGATGCCCGCAAACAGCAGCAACATCGCCGGCGCCACCAAAGCGAACTCCACAGCCGCGGCGCCGTCGCAATCGCATGCGGCGCGAGCTAAGCGCCATGACGGCTTGGCCATTGCGTGAACCTGCCCATTTCGCACCCAAATACCGCTGCAAGCCTCTGAACGTGCCGGCCACGCGCGCCTTCGACGTAAAAACGCGACTTTTCAGGGCTTTCACGAAGCGATCAAAGCTTCGCGCGCCGCCAGCCGCGTCGTGACGCCACCTCGCGCCATTAAAAAGATTAATGCCCGGACACTACTAATGGTTGGTTACGGGTTCTTACTTCGCGCGAGTCATGGCTGACGAAGTTCTCAGTCGATGTGGGGACCGCGCTTAATGCCCTTTAAGGTTTGCCGGCGCTTCCTGATCGACAGCTCTATTTCGTAGCTTCAAATTCGCTGGCTTCGATGACCACCGTGCCGACCATCGTCTTTACCGAAATGCGAAACGGCATCAGCACGCCGGAGGCGCCGACTGGCGCCAGCCAAACCTCGAGATCCTTGTTCTCCTGCATGAATTTCGTCGCCGGTCGATCCGGGCGATAGCCCGCGATCGGCACATAACGCACCGCGCAGACGGCGACCTGTCCGTTGTAACCTTTTGCCTCCACTTTGCGTTCGCCTGTCCAACTCAACTTCAGGTCGAACCGCGTCCAGCCGTCGAAGATCGACAGGGTACGGTTACATGCGGCTGGCGAGATGGGCGGCTCGCCCTTCGGCGCTGGCAATATGAAGGCGCCGGTGGGATCGATCACGTTGCGTCGGTCATCGGGCCGCACGGGTACGCGATCAGGCTTGTCCTCGAAAGGCGGATCGATGTCGACGGCGACGACGGAGTTGCCTTTCATCGCCATGCGAATGGTGCGGGTCATCTTTGAGCTCGCCGCGGTGGTGGCGAAGCTCGCGGGCGACACCCGACCGCCGACGATCTCACCCCGGCCGTGCGAAGCGCCGCGCGAATTGACGACGAGGCTCGCCAGCGCGTTCAGTTTCGCCTGGGCGTCGATAGCGTAGCTATTTGCACTGACCTCCGCGTTGACCCCGCCCGTACCAATCGGCAGGCCTAACAACGAGATATCGTAAGACGCACGCAGCTTTTCCGATCTCGCCGGCGACGTCGCCGCCGCGACGAACACAAGCGTCGCCAGCGCCGCGCGCATACCCGAACTCATCCGAACGCTCCCGTGATTCGGCCGACCTTTCCGCATAGCATCGCGGCGGCAAAGAGCCGAAGTGGAGGAACGCGAAAAATTTCCCCTCGGCGAGTCTGTCAAGGCCTTGCGGGGCGCGTGCAGCCGGACGTAACTTCATCGCATGGTCGAGACGGTTATATCGGTGCGAATGGCGCGCCCTGGCGACGAAGAGGGCATAGCGCGCGTCCATGACGAGGCGTGGCGCGACGCGTATCGCGGCGTCATTCCCGGCAAAGAGCTGGAGCGCATGGTGCAGCGGCGCGGGCCGCTGTGGTGGCGCCACGCGATCCGGGCGGGCACGCGGCTCATCGTATTGGATTTTGCCGACACCATCGCCGGATACTCCAGCTATGGGCGCAACCGCATGCCGGCGCTCGGTTACGGCGGCGAGATTTTCGAACTTTATCTTTTGCCGGAATATCAGGGCGTCGGGCTCGGCGCGCGCATGTTCAAGGCGGCGCGCAACGATCTGGCGACCCACGGATTCGGGTCGTTCGTCGTCTGGGCGCTCGGCGAAAATGATCGCGCGATGAAGTTCTACCAGCGTAGGGGTGGCGCCGTCGTGCGCCGTGCGCGAGAACGGTTTGGCGACGAGACGCGGGAGCGCGTAGCCTTCGGCTTCGAGTAACCTGCGTTCCATACCGGGAGGATCGGCGAAGTGAACCTGGACGCTATCAGCTACGGCGACAAGGCGCCCGACGAGGTGAACGTCGTCATCGAGGTGCCGATTGGCGGTGAGCCGATCAAATATGAGATGGACAAGGCCAGCGGCGCCCTGTTCGTCGATCGCTTTCTCTACACATCGATGCGCTATCCCGGGAATTACGGTTTCATCCCGCACACGCTGTCCGACGACGGCGATCCTTGTGACGTCATTGTCGCCAATACGCGCGCGATCATCCCCGGCGCAGTGATGAAATGCCGAATTGTCGGCGTGCTGGTCATGGAGGACGAGGCGGGCGGCGATGAAAAGCTGATCGCGGTTCCCGCAACGAAGCTGACACAGCGCTACGCCAAGATCACCAACTATACCGACCTACCCGAGATCACGCTGAAGCAGATCGAGCACTTTTTCGCTCACTACAAGGATCTCGAGCCGAACAAGTGGGTGCGCATCCTGCGTTGGGGCGACGCCGCGGAGGCGCACAAGCATATCGTGACGGGTATCGAGCGCGCGAAGGCTGCGAAAGCCAAAGTCTGAAAAAACGGCGCGTTTAGGCGCGGAGGAAACATGCTGCGTTCGTTCATCGACGCGCGGATCCAAATGACGCTCGAATTCTGCGCACGTCACGGCGTCCGGTTGCCGCCATTCGCGGTTTGGAGCGAGAGCGACTATCGCGCCGACCCCGCCGCCGCCGCACGTATCTTGGAAAGCGGGCTCGGCTGGAATGTCGTCGAATTTGTGCCGGGCAAGTTCGCCACCCATGGCCTGAGCGCGTTCACACTGCGGATGGGCGACTGGCGCCACTTGAGCCACGGACGCGGTCGTCTGTATGCAGAAAAAGTGCTCTTCACTGAGGACGGGCAGCGCGCGCCGCATCACTATCACATCGTCAAGACCGAGGACATCGTCAACCGGGGTGGCGCGAAGTTCGTCGTGGAGTTGTTCAAGGTCGATCGCGCCGGGGCGGCGCTGAAAGAGCGATTCCGCGTGTTGAAGGACGTGACGACGATCGACCTCGGCCCCGGCGATCGGGTTACGTTGGAGCCGGGCGAGAGTTTGACCTTGGAGCCGTTCGTCGCGCACGCCTTCTGGGCCGAAGGCGGCCCGACTCTCGCCGGCGAAGTGTCGCTGGTCAACGACGACCTCACTGACAATTATTTCCTGCCCGCCTTGGCGCCCTTCGCGCCGATCACCGAGGACGCGCCGCGGCGCTATGTCACTGTAGCCGACCACGCTCGGCTCGCCCCGGTCGGCTAAGCCGCGGAGCGGCGGCGTCCACGCCCCCGCTCCGGGGCTCTCGCTTCCGCTTGAAAGCCCTGCCAATATCGCGCCATTCGGAGGGGCGTATGGCGGATTTGGCGGTCGAGATGCGCGGCGTACACAAATGGTTCGGCGCGTTCCATGTGCTGCGCAACATCGAGCTGACTCGTCGCGCGCGGTGAGCGGATCGTCATCTGCGGGCCTTCGGGATCAGGCAAGTCGACGCTGATTCGCTGCATCAACGCGCTGGAGGAGCATCAGCGTGGGACCATCCGCGTCGACGGGATCGAACTATCGGCCGACATCCGTCGCATTCACGAAGTGCGCAGCGAAGTCGGCATGGTGTTTCAGAACTTCAATCTGTTCCCGCACCTGACGATCCTCGAGAATTGCACGCTGGCGCCAATCTGGGTGCGCAAACTGCCGAAGCGCGATGCGGAGGCGCTGGCGATGCGTCTGTTGGAGAAGGTCAAGATACCGGAACAGGCGAACAAATATCCGGGCCAGCTTTCCGGCGGTCAGCAGCAGCGTGTGGCGATCGCGCGGGCGCTATGCATGAGCCCGAAAATCATGCTGTTCGACGAGCCGACCTCGGCGCTTGATCCAGAGATGGTCAAGGAGGTGCTGGAAACGATGGTCTCGCTCGCGCGCGAGGGCATGACGATGCTGGTCGTCACGCACGAGATGGGGTTCGCGCGTCAGGTCGCCGACCGGGTTGTGTTCATGGACCGCGGCGAGATCGTCGAAGTCAACGCTCCCGAGCCGTTCTTCGCCGACCCCAAGCACGAGCGAACGCGGGCTTTCCTCAGTCAGATATTGCACTGAGGACGCGGCTCGCCTGTAGCCGCGATCTCCAGATCGCGGTCTCCCCGGTGATCGGCTCTTTGATTGAATACCCGCAAGCTCACAACGGCCGCGATCTTACGGAGGGTCGGCGTCCACGCCGACCTTTTGGGGCGCCGCGCAGCCGGCTTACGTATCAACCCCGACGTCGGCCTGGAGGCCGACGCTCCACCTGCGCCTAATTCCGGCAAGACGATTCGACGATAAGGCGACACGCTCTAAGGCCGCGCTTCGAGGATCATGTTGAAGGGCGTCTCGGTCGCCTTCCGCACGCTGACCAAAGCCACCTTTGGTGATGGCTTCAGAAAGCTTCGCCAAGCCTGCCTGCGCGCCGAACGCCGCGCCCACCGGCTGGTCAAGCGACGTCGGCACGCAGATCAAAGTCGAGCCCGCGTAAAACATCCGGCTTATCGGGTTCAAATTATCCTCCAACCGATCCCCGGCCGCAGGCTCCACAATCATCCAAGAACCATCGGCCTTCAACGACTGCCGGACGTGCCGCGACGCGCTGATCGGATCGCCCATGTCATGCAAGCAATCAAAGAACGTGACGAGGTCGAGGTCTTTTTGCGGATAGTCGGCGGCGAGCGCCACTTCAAACCGCGTGTTTGAAACCCCGTCTTGCGCGGCGTGTTTTTTCGCCTGCGCAATCGAGTCCGGATGAAAATCGTAGCCGATAAAGGTCGATTTCGGAAACGCCTTGGCCATGATGATCGTCGAGAAGCCATGGCCGCAGCCGACATCGGCCACCGTCGCGCCACGCTCTAATTTGGATACGACCCCGTCGAGCGCCGGCAACCAGGACGCCACGAGGTTGTTGTGATAGCCGGGACGGAAGAAGCGGCCAACCGAGCAGAACATGCACTGCGACTGGTCGCCCCAGCCCACCCCGGCTCCCGTGCGGAAAGCGGGCTCAACCAAAGCCTGGTTGGCCAACAGATCCGCCGCGAGGTCGAAAGCGCCTTGCAAATAAACCGGGCTATCCACGTCGGCAAAAACCATCGCCTGTTCGGGCGGCAGTGTGAACTTTCCTGTTTCCGCTGCGTATTCGAGATAGCCAGACGCGGCCTGGTGACTGAGCCACTCGCGCGCATAGCGCTCAGCGACACTCGCCTTCGCCGCCAGTTCAATCGATGTAAGCGGCCCGCTTTCTTTCAACGCTTTATAAAGTCCCAATCGGTCGCCGATCCGTACCAACGGAACGCTGAACGCGCCGCCGAGATCGCCAAGCATCTTGCCAATAAACGCGTTGAGTTTCGCCTCGTCGACCATATCGTCCTCCGCGAGCTCTGAAATCGCCGCCCCGTGCGCCTCGTGTTTGCGATAGCTCGGTTGGCGCCTCCACAAAGGAGCTTAAGCGGCCATCGGCGGGGCCAAATCAGCCGAACGGCTGATGTTTTTGCGCGCACAGGCCAAAAGCCCGAACAAAATTGACAGCTATTGCGTAATTCCGCCCGGCGCGGGAAGAACCAGCGTATAGACGAGTTGCGTTCAGGAAAGCTCGCTTCAAAAAACGCCGCAATTTTAGGCGCCAGCGCTGTTCCCAACGCAAATATCTGGGGATTGCCACCCATGATAAGCGAACGCAGATTCTCAGGGCTGCTTGCGCAGATCTACGAAGCGGCGGGTGATTTCAGTCGCTGGCCAGAGGCTCTACGCGGGATTGCAAACGCGTATAACGCTCCGACGGTCGTATTCGGCGCCGTGGGGTCGAACAACCAGTTGCTGTGGCAGATCGCGCCTGGCGTGGATTCTCAATACCACGAAAGTTACGCCGCCTATTACCACCGCATCAATCCCATCATTCCGATCGCTCTGCCCAGCAAAGTCGGATCCGTTCTGACGGACGAGATGATGCTAGAGAAGCGGGAGTTTGCGCGCACCGAATTCTTCAACGACTTTCTCACGCCGTTGGACGCGGGATCGATGCTCGGCGCGACGGTGGTTTCCGAGCAGGGGCTCTACTGCGCCATCGCCGTGCAGCGAAGGCCCGCCTTCGGCGAGCGCGACATTATGTTTCAACGCCGTCTGGCGCCGCACTTGGCTCGCGCCGTTCAACTCAATGCTCGGCTGTCCGTGTTCGAGGGAGGATTGGCGGCTTCCGCCGATGCGCTCGACCGACTGTCGCAGGGCGCGATCGTCGTCGACGCAAACGCTCACGTACTGTTCGCCAATCGGGAAGCCGAGCGTCTGACCGGGCCGTTTGGTTGCCTGCGGATCGAGACCGGCGCGCTGGAGGCGCGTTCCCCGTCGCTGTCCGCGAAGCTCAAGGCGCTGATTGCGGGATGTGGAGCGCCGCACGAAGAGGAAGCCGGCGGCGCCCTGCCCCTGCCATGCGAAGGCGATGGTCGAACCGTCTCTGCGCTCGTCGTACCGTTGCGCGGCGAGGCGCCCGCCTTCTTTCTGTCTCCGCGGCCGGTCGCGATTGTATTCCTTTCCGACCCGAAGCGTAGCCCCGCAAGTTTCGAGGCGCAATTGCGCCGGCGATTCGGACTGACGAAGGCGGAAGCCGCCTTCGCGCTGGAGATCGCGAAGGGGGATGGGCTTCAGGCGTCAGCTGACCGACTGGGAGTATCGCTCTCCACAGCGCGGACCCACCTGGCGCGGATCTTCGAAAAAACCGACACGCGACGCCAAGCTCAGCTCGTGCGGTTGCTGCTGACAGGAACGTCCAGCCCCGGTTAGCTCGAAGGGACGACCAAGCGCCTTGCGGAGCGTCGGCCTCCAGGCCGACGTTGGGGTTGATACGTAAGCTGGCCAAGCGCGCCCAAACAGGTCGGCGTGGACGCCGACCCTCCGAGCAGCCTCACGCCGCCGGTTCTATTTAATTGCCGATCGCTCTAAACGGGCGCCCGCGAAAACTCGCCCAGCGTGTATTCCGTCGATGGCGTCAGGAATCCCGCCGCGGCCGGCTGCGTGCTCTTCCAATAATAGTAGCCGCCCACCGCCAGGATGATGACGATGATCAGAACGATGAGCCACGTATAACTGCCCGACGGAGGAGGCGGCGGCGGAGGCGGCGGCGCCCTTCGCACGGGCGTCGGCGCCGCGCTCTCCGCTGGGCGCGCGATTGGAGGAGGAGCCGGCGGAGGGGGCGGTGGTGGTGGCGGCGGAGCGGCCGCGGGTGGTTCCGGGACGCTAGGCGCCATCGCCGCTGGGCTTGCGCTCGTCTGGCCTCCCAAAAGACTTCTGATTGAACCCGCGTCCGACCAAAGCGACGGGTCCTGCTGGCCGATGACCGCGACCGCGACTTGCTCGACGGCGCCAAGCGCCGGCATCGTCGCTTCGACGGGGGAATCGACGAGGTTCGCCAAGTCATTGGCGAGCTTATCGCGCACGCCTTGCCCGAGCACCGGGCTCAACGCATTGGCGCCGTCGCTCAAAGGCTGCAGATCACGGTTGACGAGCGCGCGCCTCAGTTTTTCGACGCCATTCGGATCGGAGTTGGAGACCGCGTCGCTGAGCGCCTTCGCGCCGTCTGGATGCTCAAGCGCGCCAGCGAATGCGGCGACCAGCGCCGGAATAGCGGCGTCGACGAAGGTCTTGCCCTGGCGGTCGTCCATGCCGACGGTCGACGCCAACTGTCTGGCGACATCGGGCGTAAGGACCTGCGCGATCAGACCCTTGAGATCGATACCCATACGCGCTTGCCTCCCAGAACTCGCAGCCCAACTCGTACATCATGGGGGCGCGACCGACGCAAATCTTACATTCCGTTGATGACAAAGCAATGCGACGGAAAACTCGGGCTTCCGCGGAAGCGGCGGGCCATGCTGACGAGGAGAAAGAAACGCCGCTCGTATGAAACGAGCGGCGAAAGCTTCAATTCTCAGGCCGAAATGTAAGCCGTCTTGACGGTCGTGTAGAACTCGACCGCATAGCGCCCCTGCTCCCGCGCGCCGAGGCTCGATCCCTTCCGGCCACCAAACGGAGCGTGATAGTCGACACCGGCGGTCGGCAGATTGACCATCGCCATGCCCGCCTCGATGTTGCGCTTGAAATGGGCAGCGTGTTTGAGGCTCGTCGTGCAAATGCCGGCGCAAAGCCCGAATTCGGTGTCGTTGGCGAGCTCAAGCGCGTGCTCATAAGATTTGGCGGGGATCATCGCCGCGACGGGGCCAAATATTTCTTCGCGCGAAATCCGCATGTCATTGGAGGCGTCGACAAACAACGCCGGCGCCATGAAGAAGCCGGGCGTCTCGCGATTTAGACGCTCGCCGCCGAGCTTCAGTGTCGCCCCGTCCTGCTTGCCGATCGCGATATAGCTCAGATCCTGATCAAGCTGGTTCTGATCGACCACCGGGCCGACATGCACGCCGGGCTTCACCGCATCGTCGACGACGAGGCCCTGCATACGTTCGGCGAGCGCATCGGCGAAGCGATTGTAGAGCCCCTCGGTTACAATCAATCGAGATGACGCCGTGCAGCGCTGGCCAGTCGAGAAATAGGCGCCGTTGACGGCGCTCTCCACCGCTACTTTCAGATCGGCGTCGTCGAGGATGACGAGTGGATTTTTGCCGCCCATCTCCAACTGAAATTTGCGCATGTGCTCCGTGCAGGCGGCGGCCACGCGCTTGCCGGTAGAAACCGACCCGGTGAAGGAGATCGCGTCGATCTTGGGATGGTCGAGCATCGCTTGCCCCACTACCGAGCCGCGCCCCATCACGAGGTTGAAGACACCCTTCGGACACCCCGCGCGAACGATGATCTCGGCAAGCGCATGCGCCGAGCCCGGAACAAGATCGGCAGGCTTGAAGACGACGGCGTTGCCGTAAGCGAGGGCCGGGGCGATCTTCCAGGCCGGGATGGCGATCGGGAAGTTCCACGGGGCGATGATCCCGATCACGCCGACCGGTTCGCGGGTCACCTCGATGTCGACGCCGGGCCGGACGCTGGCAAATTTCTCGCCGGGGATACGCAGCACTTCGCCGGCGAAGAAATCGAAGATCTGGCTCGCGCGCGCGACCTCGCCGATACCCTCCGGCAGCGTCTTGCCTTCTTCGCGCGCCAGTAGCCGCCCAAGTTCCTCCTTGCGTGCGGCGATCTCCAAAGAAATCTTCAGCAGGACGTCGTGACGCTCCTGCGGCGTCGAGCGGGCCCAGGCGGGGAGCGCGGCCCGAGCCGCCTTGACGGCTTCATTCACTTGATCCGCGCTGGCGTAAGCATATTCGCCGATGACATCAGCGGTGTTGGAGGGATTGATGTTGCGCCCGATCGACGCCCCTTCCACCCATTCGCCGGCGATGTAGTTCTTGTGAAGATCGGCCATGAGACGCCCCGTGTGTGACAAGCTAGCCGCCATATAGTCCGTCTCGCGGCCCTGGGCTATCTTGCGCTGCGAGGCGCTTCTCGTAACGAACCTCGTATGGCGAGTACCCTGCCCGCTCATAGGCCGTCCGGGCGGGTGCGTTGTCGGCGAGAAAGTTGAGCCGCAACCGCGTGACGCCGTATCGGGCGAGACGCTGCTCCAGCGCGCGCAGCAACACAGCGGCCGCGCCGCGGCCTCGGAACGGCTCGAGTACGCAGATGTCGGAGACATAGCCGAAGCGATTGCTATCCGGCGTCTCGCAGATCTCGTTGGCCTGCTCGATCCAGCCAATGATGAAGCCCGCGAAGGCGCCGTCCGCCTCCGCCACCAACATCGCGCCATTCGCGAGTTGTTCGACGAGAAGATCATAGTACGCTTCCGCCACCTCTGCGCCTGGCAGACGCGTGTCGGAAAGCTTCCTTTCAGCGTCCTGCAATGCCACGATGGCCGCGACAATGTCGGGGCGATCCTGCGGTCCGGCGTCTCGCACTACAAAAGCCTCGACGAGATCGGCCGGTGTATCGATGTCTCGCATCACTCCGGCGTTGGCGACCTCGACGGCGATAATCCGCTCCGGGGGAATTTCTCGCAAAAGGCTGCGGGCGCCTTCGTCGCCCTGGAGCCGCGCAACCTCGCTGAATAAAGCGCGCCCAAGCAGCACGGGGTTGCCGCGCTTCCCGCCGAAGAGCGGCGTCGCCGCGTATGCGTCCGGCGCTGAAAGAAAGCTATCAATCAAAGCGTCGACTACTGAGGCGTTCGCCTCCGGCATGTCGCCGAGCAACACAACCGCTCCCACGGCCTCGGCCGGCAGCGCCGCCAACCCGGCTCGCAGCGAGGAGGCAAGGCCGGTTGCGAAATCGGGATTGTGTGTGAAACGAACGTCGAGTCCCGCCAGCGCAGTTTCGACTTCAGCCCTTGCGTGCCCCGTGACGACAACCACCGGGCGCGCCCTAGAAGCGAGCGCCGCGCGCGCGGCCCAACGGATCAGCGGTTCGCCACGAAAATCGGCCACGAGTTTGGTTTGCTTCCGCCCCGCCCGCCGCGCGGTACCGCGACGCGCGGCCGGCCGCGAGCACCACCGCCGCGACCTCAACCATCGCGCTCGCGCGGCTGCGGCCGGCTCTCGATTTCCATCAGCAGTCCGCCAACCCCCATGCTTTGGATGTCGGCGCGGGTAACGGGGATGTCGGCGAGCAAGCGGCCGAGCACCCAATCAAACCCATTCTCCTTCGGCGATCGCGCACAGCCTGGCGCGCCAATGATGGGGCGACCTTGGAGATCGCCGTAAAGCAGCAGGTTGCCGGGATCGACGGGCATGCCGAAATGTTCGATCCGGCCGCCGGCGCGCTCGATCGCGGCGGGAATCACGTCGCGACGATCGGTGATCGCGGAGGCGCCAAACACGATGAGCGCATCTGCGCGCTCGGTGAGCGTGGCGAGCATTTCGGCAAGCGGCGCGGTTTCGTGCGGAGTCTGGCGATCCTCCACAATACGCGCGTGTGCCGGCGCGAGACGCGCCTCAAGCACGCCAAGCGTCTTTTGCACCACGCTCAGCTTCAGGCCAGGCAACAGTGTCGAGACGACCGCGAACCGCAGCGGGCGATAGGGCGCTACAGAGACCGCCGCTTTGCCCGCGACGGCGCAAGCCGCCTCCAACGCTTCAATCGAAGTCGCGAACGGAATGATCTTGACCGTCGCCGCCATGTCGCCGACGACAACCGGATGAAATTCGGCGAGCGTCGCGACGGTGATCGCGTCGTCGACGCGGTTCACGCTGTCGATCCGCGACCGCGACACCCGCAACAGGCCGTTGGTTGAGGCGAACAGATTGACGCGACCGGTGAAAGGGGGATCGAGCCGTAAATGCGAACCGGCGATGGCCTCTGCAAGGCGCTGCGCCGCGGCGTCTTCGGAAATATCTCCCGGCTCCAATTGCGCGGCGATCACTGCCTCGACGCCGGCGCCGCGTAGCGCGGCCTGCTCCGCCGGTCCGATCAGCTGACCTTTTTTCAGCTTCACCTCGCCCCGGCGCACAGCGTGCGCGGAAATCGCGCCGCGCGCGTCGGATACCGAGACGGGACCGAATTTCATGCCGCCGGCCGCTCCGACCTGAGCGGTTTCTTGCGCAAAGCCGCGACGACCTCGCCGGCGATCGAGACGGCAATCTCCGCCGGGCTGACGGCGCCGATGTCTAGGCCGATCGGTGCGTGGATGCGGGCGAGCGCGTCTTCGCCAAAACCCTCGGCGCGCATCCGCTCCAACCGTTTAGCGTGGGTTTTTCGCGAGCCGAGGGCGCCGATGTAGAAGCACTCGGCCTTCAGCGCGCGCGTGAGCGCCCGGTCGTCGATCTTGGGATCGTGCGTCAGCAGACAGATCGCGGTGAAGCGATCGAGCGGGCGCTCCTCGAGCGCTTCGTCGGGCCATTGGGCGAGGACCGGCGTATCGGGAAAGCGCTCAGGGCTGGCAAAGGCGGTGCGCGGATCGATGACGATCGGATCAAGGCCCGCGATGCGTGCGACCGGCGAGAGCGCTTGTGAGATATGCACGGCGCCAATCATCACCAACCGAACCGGCGGGACCTGCACGGTCAGGAAATAGCTTTCGCCGTCGCGCTCGACGGTCGTGCTTTTGCCGGCGCGCAGGGCTGTTTCGAGCTCCTCCGCCAAGGGATCGTCGCCGGCGCGTTCGGCTGCGACGAAGCGCTGCGACCCATCGGAAAGCTTGGTCGCCAACACGCATGCGCGACGCTCGCGCCGCGCTTCGTTCATCTGTTTGAGAAGCGCGAGCTTCATCCCTCGACCCGCTCGACGTAGACTTTGATGCGGCCGCCGCAGGAAAGTCCGACCTTCCAGGCAGTCTCGTCGGCGACGCCGAATTCAAGCGTCTTCGATTGACCGGAGGCGATCACATCGAGGGCCTCCTCGACGACGGCGCCCTCGACGCAGCCGCCGGAAACAGAACCGAGAAAGCGACCTTCGGAGTCGATGGCGAGATGCGAGCCGACGGGGCGCGGCGCCGAACCCCAAGTTTCGATGACCGTCGCGATCGCGACATCGCGACCTTCGGCTCGCCAGGTCTCGGCGGCGGTGAGGATGTCGTCATCGGCGAGCGCCATGGGGTTTCCTCGCGGGTTGGGGTTGCATTCATATAGGGTGCGCACGCGGGAACACGCAACGTCTGTAGATGCGGTCGTCGACCGCGTTCGGCGGGTGATCGTCGGGAAAGCGGCGATTATCGAAAGACCGGGTCGACGACCGCGGCTACATCGGCTGCCTCAGGCCAACGCCGCCGAAGGCGAAACGAAGTCCGGATCATGCGCGAAGGGCGGCGGCCTGTTCTCGCGCAGGGCGTCGAGTACGGCGGCGAAATCGACCCGGGCGCGAAAGCCCAGAACGCGCTCCGCCAGGCCCGCGTCGTAGACGCGTCCAATCCGCGTTGGCAAATGCCAACCTTGTCGCGCGTAGAGCGCCGGCGCCTCGGGGTAGAGGCGCGCGATGACGCTGGCTGCGTCGCGTTTCAGCGCCTCGGCATCAGCGGGACGGAACGGCGTTGGCGCTGAGATGACGAACAGGCCGAAGCCGATCTCGATCGCGCGCTCAAGCGCCAGCGCATGTGCGTCCGCGCAATCCTCGGCGGCCAACCGGCGATAGAGAAACTCGTTGGCTTTCAGGTTCGCGCCGCTGATGTCGCGATGCGTGTCATCGTCCTCAGGAAAGAAGCGGGCCGTGCGCAGGATCACGCAGGCGAGCCGGCGCTCCAGATGATGCATCCGGCACAGGCCTTCAGCCGCGAGCTTGGTGACGCCGTAGATGTTGCGAGGCTCCAACGGGCCGGCGGTTTCGTCGAGAAAAACGGCGGCGGCGCCCGTCTCGTCGCGAATGGCCTGGGAGATCATCAGCGAGGTGGTCGAGGTGAAAACGAAGCGTGCGCCGACCGCCGAGGCGGCTTCGAGCAGGTTGAGCGTGCCCGTGACGTTGGCGTCGATGAAGCTTTGTGAGGGGAAGCGCGCAATGTCGGGCTTGTGCAAAGCGCCGGCATGCACGACCGCATCGATGGCGAAATCGCCGAAGACTTGTTTGATAAGCGCACTGTCGGCAACTGAGCCGACCACATCGGTGCGCGGCGACGGCGCAATGTCGAGACCGACGACGTCGTGGCCTTTCTCGCGCAGGCGCGGCGCGAGGAACCGGCCGAGCCAACCCGCCGCGCCGGTCAGCAACACCCGCATGGGTCAGAGCGCCGCCACGCGCGTCTTCGCCGCACGCGCGATTGTCAGCTTGTTGCGAAGCGGCAAGCCGAAGGCTTCGGATTCGATCTCGAAGACGTCGCCCTTCTCCGGCTTGATCCCATCGGAAAACGAGAGCGTCGCCGTGCCGAAGTAATGAACGTGCACGTCGCCGGGGCGGCGAAACAGCTCGTATTTGAAGTGATGCGCCTCCAGGTTGGCGATCGTGTGCGACATGTTCTGTTCGCCGGAGAGAAACGGCTTCTCCCACGCCACCGTCTTGCCGCGACGGATGCGCGACACGCCCTGCACGTCGAGCGGCAGGTCGCCGGTCAACAACTCGGGGCCGAAGCTCGAATGACGAAGCTTTGAATGCGCGAGATAGAGATAGTTCTGGCGTTCGGTGACGTGGTCGGAGAACTCGTTGCCGAGCGCAAAACCAATCCGGCGCGGCGCGCCGGCTTTGTCGATGAGATAGACGCCGACGATCTCCGGCTCTTCGCCGCCATCGAGCGCGAAAGCGGGGCTCGGCAAGTCGCCGCCGGGGGGGACGATGGTCGAGCCGTCGCCTTTGTAGAACCATTCCGGCTGCACGCCTTCTTTGCCCTTCGCCGGCTTGCCGTTTTCCAGGCCGAGCTTGAACATCTTCATCGAGTCGGTCAGCGTGGACGGGTCCTCCAGATTCTTGTGCATCTTGTCGCGGCCTTCAGCCGAGCCGAGATGGGTGAGCCCGGTGCCGGTCACGTAGACATGGGCGGGATCGGGATGATCGACGGGCGCGAGCACGCGTTTTTCTTTGTAGGCCGCGGCGAGATCGACCGCCTTGCCGACGCCGCGGTCGGCGATGAGCTTGCGCAAGCCGGCTTGGGCTTCGATTGCCTGCTCGGCAATTTGCAGCGTGGTGCGGGCGCCCTTGACGAGGCGACTCTCGCCGCGGGCAGTGACGACCAACGCGCGCTTGCCGTCTTCACCGATGATTTGTGCGAGCCGCATCCGTTTCCCCCTGTGATTTCCAACGTGAGCGTTTGCGTGAAGCGCGCGCGTTTCGCAAGCGGTCGCGACGACCTACGTTGCACACTCTAGAAAACAGAAAGCCTCCGTTGGGCGCAGACCCAACGGAGGCTGATTTGTAGAACCTTAGCTCGTTCCCAAGAAGCGAGCCGCTTAAGCCCCAGTCTTTCCGCGACGCTCGCTCATGAACCGATCGAACTCCTCGCGGTCCTTTGCTTTGCGTACCGTGTCCAGCCACTCCGCGAATTCACGGTGCGCGTTGTCGAGCCGACGGCGCTCCTCTTCGAGGCGGTCGAGTTCGGCGCTCTTCCATTGATCGAAGGCGTGATTGCCCGTGGAGGAGGCGAAACCGCGCGGCCATGTCGTGGTCCACGACTTCGGCGACCCGCTGGAAAAGCCGCCCATCGCCGACCGCGCTTTGCCATAGGCCCCCGCGGCGACCGTCTGCAGGTCCGGTCCGTTGGTTTTGCGCTGCCAGTATTTGAAACCGAGAATCGCCAGCCCGATCGGCCAGAAGATCATGAAACCAAGAACCATGGCGATGAGCTCGACCGGCGTCCACCGGCTGCCCGCGCATCCCATCGACCAGGGGCCTGAGCCGAAGCCGCCGCCGGAGTTCGAGTTTTCGAATGCGCCTTGCGTAGTGCTCATGAAAGAGCCTCCCAAAGAACGGCTCGGCCGATGTGACGGCGCGAAGCCAGCCACCTCAAGATCGTCCCGCCGCGGCTGCCCCGCAAGAGGACGCCAACATTAATTTCGCGCGGTATTCGCCCGGCGGGTCGCCTTTGCGAAAACGACATCGCGAATTATATGCGCGCGACTCATAAGGAGGATTAGCTTGCTTCGCATCGCCGTAGCCGTTTTGGCTTTCTTCAGCGCCGCGGCGTTCGCGGACGAACGCACGGTCCCGGATAACCCGGCGCAAGTCCATCTCTCCTTCGCCCCCATTGTCTCGAAGGTGCGCCCGGGCGTCGTCAACGTCTATGCCTCGCGGGTCGATACGATGCCGCGCAACCCCTTGTTCGATGACCCGTTTTTCCGCCATTTCTTCGGCGAGCCCGGCCAGGAGCAGAATCATCGCGTGGCCCAATCGCTGGGCTCCGGCGTCATCGTCGACTCGAGCGGTCTGGTCGTGACCAACCACCATGTCATTGAGGGGATGACCGAGGTGAAGGTGGCGCTTTCGGATCGCCGCGAATACGAGGCCGATATCGTGTTGCGCGACCCGCGCACCGATCTGGCGGTGCTCAAAATGAAGGGCGGCGAGAACTTTCCGGTTCTCGATCTCGGCAATTCTGACGCGATCGAGGTGGGCGATTTCGTGATCGCGATCGGCAATCCGTTCGGCGTGGGGCAGACGGTGACGCAGGGGATCGTCTCCGCGCTCGCCCGCACGCAGGTCGGCGTCAACGACTATGGCTTCTTCATTCAAACCGACGCCGCCATCAATCCCGGCAACTCGGGGGGCGCGCTGGTCGATACTTATGGGCGGCTCGTTGGCATCAACTCGGCGATCTACTCGCGATCCGGCGGCAGCATGGGCATCGGCTTCGCGATCCCCGTTAATATGGTCAAGAGCGTTGTGGCCACGGCGAAATCCGGGGGAACGGTCGTCAAGCGGCCCTATCTCGGCGCCAAATTGCAGAACGTGACCAAGGACATCGCGGATACCCTCGGGCTGGACCGTCCGATCGGGGCTGTCGTCGCCAGCATCGAACCCAAATCGCCTGCGGCGGACGCCGGATTGAAGCGCGGGGATGTCATTCTGCAGGTCGACGGGCGACCGGTGGAGGACGCGGGCGGGGTGGATTTCCGGCTTGGCGTCCGCCCGATCGGCGGCGTCGCTTCGCTTTCGGTTTCGCGCGAGGGCAAAACCATCCTCATCCCGCTGACGCTTCGCTCGGCGCCGGAGACGACGCCGCGCGCGGCTGTGCGGCTGAAGAGCCGTTCGCCGTTGCAGGGGGCGCTGGTGGCCAACCTTTCGCCGGCGGTGCTCGACGAACTCTCGGTGGATTCGGAGAAGCTTCAGGCGACCGAGGGCGTCATTGTAACGGATGTCGCCGCCAACACGCCGGCGGCGGACTTCGGGTTGAAGAAGGGTGACGTCATCGTCGACGTCAACGGCGCGGCGATCCACGACACCACTGGACTTGTGGATGCGACCGCGCAGCACGCGCGCTCCTGGGATCTGACGATCGCGCGAAATGGGCAGACAATCAGGACAAGGATCGGTTTTTGACTGTCAGCAGCGGCGTACTGTAGCCGCGGTCGCTGACCGCGGACGTCCAAGCGCAGCCGAGTTTCGATCATCGAAACACCGCGGTCAACGAGCGCAGCTACAGGCGCGGCTTACGCCGCCGATGTCATCGGCGCCGACTTCGCCGGGGCGCGCCGCTTGCCGTCGCCGACGATGCTCTCCTTCGGGATTTCCACGTCAATCTCGAGCGTCGACACCGCAGCGTCGTGATCCATCTTGACCATGATCTTACCGGGATCGACCTGGATGTGGCGCAGCACGGTGGCAATGATCTCGCCGCGCAGCTTGCCCAGCAGATCCTCCGGCCCGAGCGCCACGCGCTCGTGCGCGAGCAGGATTTGCAAGCGCTCGCGCGCCACCGGCGCGGAACCGCGCGCCTTGAACAATTGGAAGAGCTTCATGCAGCCCTCCGGTTGAACAAGCGGCTGAGGAACGGCCGCTTCTCCACGGGCAGTACGAGCGGCAACGCTTCGCCGGCAAGCCGACGCGCCGCATCCTTGTAGGCCTTGGCCGCAACACTGACGCCACCGTTCATCGTGATCGGCGCGCCGATGTTGGAGGCGCGCAGGATATCTTCGCTTTCGGGGATGATGCCGATCAGCGGCACCGAGAGAATCTCCAGGACGTCGGCGACGCTGAGCATCTCGCCGCGCGCAGAGCGCTGCGCGTCGAAGCGGGTGAGCAACAGATGCTTGTCGATCTGCTGGCCGTTTTCAGCGCGATGCGTGCGCGAATCGAGCAGACCGATGATGCGGTCGAAGTCGCGCACCGAGGAGACCTCCGGATTGCAGACGACGACGGCCTTGTCAGCAAAGCGCATGGCGAGCAGCGCGCCGCGCTCGATGCCGGCGGGGCTGTCGCAGACCACCCAATCGAAGGTTTGGCGGAGATCGTTGATCACCCGCTCGACGCCTTCGTCGGTCAGCGCGTCCTTGTCGCGTGTCTGCGAGGCGGCGAGCAGATAGAGCGTCTCGACCCGCTTGTCGCGGATCAACGCCTGGCTGAGCTTGGCGTCGCCCTGCGCGACATTGATAAAGTCGTAGACGACACGCCGCTCGGCGCCGAGCACGAGGTCGAGATTGCGTAGCCCAACGTCGAAATCGACGACGCAGACGCGTTTGCCGTGTTCGGCGAGCGCGGCGCCGAGAGCGGCGGTCGAAGTCGTCTTGCCGACCCCGCCCTTACCAGATGTTACAACGATGACCTCGCCCATGCGCTGAATCCCTTTCTCAGTTCAGGACGCGAATTTTGATCCGGCCGTTTTCGAGGCTCGCCTCGATCGCGGCGCCCTCGAATTTCGGATCCAAGTCTTCCGCCGTCACGAACGCTTCCCCGATACACAAAAGCTCCGCCCGGGCCTCGCGGCAGAATATGCGGGCATCCAGGGCGCCTGCGACGCCAGCGAATACCCGGCCCTGCAAGGCGCCATAGATGTGCACCGTGCCGCCCGCGACGATTTCGGCGCCCGAGGCAACCCGGCCCATCACGGTGACATCGCCGTCGAGATGCATGATCTTCTGGCCGGACCGCAGATTGCCATCGTGATAATGATTGCCGCGCGGCGGGGCATTCGCAGTGGTCGGCTCGGGGGCCTCCGGCGCTGTTTCGTCAGGGGCCTTCTCGGCTTTCGCGGGCTCAGGCTGCTCGACCGCGTCGTCGCTGATGGCTGACTCGGAAGCTTTCTCGGGGATCTCAACGGTCTCTTCGCCGAGAAGTTTGTCGACATTAGCCTCGCGCCCGCCGTTCACGATCGGCGGGAGATGCGGGCCGATCAAGGTCGGGCTTGTGTTCTCGACCGCCATCACGCGGATATGACGCAAGGCCAATTGGCTCAGCAGAGTGCGGTACTCTTTCAGCGAGATCGTCAGACCGCCCATTTGCAGAATGACAGGCTTTGCGGAAAAGAAATTGGGCGTGCGGGCGAGCCACTCGTCGAGCGCGGCGTACCAATCTTTCAAAGGCGCCTTGGGCTCGAGCACGAAGGCCAGGAGCGAACGAGCGCCTAAACTGATCGCCGAACTTCGCCCGACATGCGCGTTCATGTTTGTTTCTACCCGGTGACCGCTCGTTAACGTTCATGACGCGACAATCGTTAGCGCTGGGTTAACAAGGCGGTTACAGTTCTCTTTTTGATACAAATCGCGACGGATTATCTCGGCGCCGATCGCCAATCAGGGCGGCCCCTCGCGTTTGGACAAGGCGTCGATGTCCTCCAGGCGGCGAGCCCAGAAAGCCAGCATTACATTCAACCATGAGCCGACGTCGGTCAGCGGCCGAGGGTCGAAGTGATAATGGCGCTCACGGCCGCGCCGTTCGATCCGCACGAGACCCGCCAGGCGCAACACCTGCAGATGCTCGGCGACCGCTGGACGTCCGATCGGCATGTCGGCTGCGAGCTCCGAGGCCGAGCGGGCGCCGGTTCGCAACTCCATCAGCAGGCGACGGCGCATGGGGTGCGCGAGCGCCGCAAAAGCATCCGAAGTGTTCTCGGTGACGGCCACAGGCCCGGCTCCCATCCACGATCGCCAATATGTCGGAGATTTCCGACATATCAACCCGAACCGGTTGCGGGATCACGGACCACCGAGCCGTTTGCGGGGAGCCCCAGCATTGCTGCAGATTGAAATATCGTGATGATTTTGTTACCGAATTACTTGAGATGGTATGCGCGATTCGCCGCGAAAAAAATCGCCCAGCCCCGCGTTGCACGCCTGAAAACCGCGTGGTACCTGACCGCCGCCGCGAGACGGGAAACGCTCGGCGCGTGGCGGAATTTCGCGGGGGAGCGCAAGGGCGCCTGGCGTGAGCCAGCGACGACATTCTCCTCCCTACAAGGGCTGAAACTTGGCCGAAGAGAACGATTTCGTTTCGGGGGTGGCTGGACGCTACGCCTCTGCGCTGTTCTCGCTTGCGCAGGAGCAGCGGCAGACGGGCGAGGTCGCCGGCGCGCTCGGGACCGTTGCGGCAATGATTGCCGAAAGCCCTGACCTGCAGCGCCTGGTTCGCAGCCCCGTGTACTCGGCCGCCGACCAGACGAAAGCGCTGGGCGCTCTACTCGACCGCGCCGGCGTGTCGGGAATTGCTGGGAATTTCATCCGCCTCGTCGCCGCGAAGCGACGTCTTTTCGCGCTTAGCGACATGATCCGCGACTACAACAAGCTCTATGACGCCGCGCGTGGCGTTACCCGCGCCGAAGTCACCAGCGCCGCGCCGCTGGCGGATGACCAAGTCGCCGCGCTGAAGGATCAGCTCAGGGGCACGGCGGGCAAAGACGTAGATCTCTCCTTAAGGTCGAT
>CAWADL010000021.1:0-24165 GCA_963780825.1 uncultured Pseudomonadota bacterium
CTCACACAACCTAGGGCAGATGAATGTCTGCCTTATTGGGACCTGACAAAATTCCTTGCGACCATCACCCCGTTACGCGTCACGCATGACACCGTTACGCGCAACTAAGCCGAGCTTACTCCGCCGAGCGTCTGCTCGAGGAACGCATACAGCGCCTCGCGGATTTTCGGTCGATTGCTGTGACAATCCGCCGGCAAGAGATTGCGCCTAATAAGCGCGTCGATTTCGGTCTCGCGCAAATCAATGTGTCCGAGCGACGCATTGGCGGTGCTGAGCTACGCCGCGAGCGCGGACTCGAGCCGCGCGATTCACTAGCTATTTGCGGCTTCATCGTCGGATCCGCTGCGATTGGGGCTCTGCTCTCACCGATGACCGTCTTGTGCGCGCTACTCGTGATCGTGGTGGAGAAGTTGACCCGCCTCTTCGGAGCGAAGCGGAGCAAGAACGACAGCCGACTTGACCGTCGATCTCCGCCCCCTATCTTGAAGAACTCGCCAGAGCGCTCACCGAGGCGGCCGAAAGCTAGGAAAGGTGATTTGTAACAAATCACCGCATTCCGCAATCTCTTGCAAGCAGGTCGCCGCTCTTAATTTGCGCGGCGGGTCGGGGCCTGTAAACTTCGCGCCAGGCAGCTTGGGCGACTTCGTTGAATTCAACAACGCGTTGGGCCAATGGGGCAATGTGATAGGATCGGAGGGGACAGTCGATCTCAACCTCGCCGACGTCAACGTCTCCGGCGGTGGAGACACGATCAATTCTGGCAGACGCTCGTCGGCAAGTCTCTCCAACACGAACGGCGATCAGGACACGTTCCACGGTTCGCACGACCAGTCTTCGTAAATGCCGCGCAGGTCTCGGTCATTGGCCGCTCGGACACGGTGACGGCGACCGCGGGCTCCTCGGTGAGGCTCGCCAACACCGGAACCGACGATGACATATTCGGCGGCTCCAACGATGTGCTCGTTCTCAACAATGCGGAAACGACGGTGAACGGACATCAGACACAGTCCGTTTCGCGGGATCGGATCGGTGACCGCAAACGGCCAAGCCGATGCGTTCGTCTTCGGCGCGGCGCTTGGCGTCTCCTCAATCACGGGGTTCGCGACGAACGAGCGGCTGCGTCGAGCGCCGCCGATTGGACGAACTTCGCGGCGCTGCAGGCGAGCCACGACATATTCCGTCGGGGCAAACACGATCATCGAAATCAGTGCGACAGATATGCTGACGCTAGTGAACACGCAGGTTGCAGAGCTGTCGGCAACGAACGTGAAATTCCAGTGAACGCTGCGCGCACTCGTTGTCGAACGCCAAGCGAGCGCCAGACTGGCGACTGCTCCGCGAAATGAAAGCGCCCAGCCGGCATCCATCAATCGGTTCAACGATGGTCGCGGTGCTCCGATCCTCGAACGCTCAATGGCTCAGACGTCGTCAGCACGCGCAAAATTGCGCGCCATCGCGCCAACTAAGCGCCGCTTGTGAGTTTTGCCACGTCGCATCGGCGAAAGCTTAACCAGAAAGGTCGGAGCAGGGAGCATTGCCATGATGCGCATCATTGGCCGCATCACCTCGCGGCTACCATCCTTTAGAACACGTGAAGATCGGTCGGGGCGGCAGCTCGGGCCTCTAGCAAGAATGCTCGAAGATGACGTGAATAACTTGGATTGCCTGACGCGAGCGCTCGCCGTGGACGGGCGCCACAACCCCGAGCGAGAGACAGGGGCAGGGGCGCACCGCGGCGTGCCGGGAGACATGATGTCCAGCTGGTTTTCAGGCGATCCGATGCTCACTGCGAATTTGGCGAGCCAGAGCCAAAAGACTTTCAACTCTGGCCTCAGCCTTGTCGAGAAATTCGTAGGGCTGCGGTCCGAAGCTGGCTAGAAGCGCAACCTGCTATCGAGCCCTCCTCGGCCACGCCCGCGCCGTTTACATCGCCGAGCCGTCATAGTCCTTTGCGACGTCGTCGGACATTTCGGGCAACGCGGCTCGTCTGAGATCGCGGGCTTGCCCGCTCCCTCGCCGACTGCGTACTAAAACGGCTCCTCGGCGTCTGCGACGCCCTGCGGCCTGACGAAGCAGGCGGCCGGGCGCTGCGGGTCGTGAGGCGCAGCCGCCGCAGGCTGGTTGCGTCTTTTCATTGCGTCATGTTGATGTCATTGAGCCAAATGTCCAGAAACGAGAGCTTAGCAGGGCGTCTGGTTTGGTGATGGACTGTCAAACACTGATCAAATAAGTTGGCGCGGCGGATCGCCGCGGTCGCGGCCAATAACGCGCCGGACTTTGCTCAGGCCACGGTCGGCGACCGCCGGATCTGTGATCCCAGCGTCACCCCAAGGCGCGGTTCTTCCCCGGGAAAACTGTCGCGTTAGGCCAGCTGCGCGATACGCCCATTGTCGTAAAAGAGATCTACACATCCTTCGCGCTGTCACCGCCTGTGACTTCATAATCTGCGCCGGTCACCATGTTTGCCGCGTCCGATGCAAGGAATACAGCGACTGGGGATATGTCGTCGGGCTGTAGCCAGCCGACGTTCATCGGCACGGTTGGCGCGCGCGTTTCCCAGGCCTCCTGCGCGCTCGGGTGCTCCGGCGGCTTGCGGCCGGTCTCGCCGATGCTTTCGCTGAGACGCTTGTCGTAGCGAGTGAGCGCCGTGTCGACGAGCCCAGGCAAGATTGCATTTACCGTGATGTTGTGCTTGCCGAACTCCATCGCCGCCGACTTCATCAGTCCCAGAATCCCCCATTTCGACGCAGAGTAGCTGGCTGCATCCTTCGTTCCGTGCTTGCCTTGCATTGACGACAGCACAATGATCCGGCCTTTGTTCTGCTCGACCATCTTTGGTGCGAAAGCGCGGATCGTATTCGCCGTACCGTTGAGGTTGTTGTCGATGACGTCGCGCCAATCGTCGTCATCCATTTCGAGCAAGGGCTTCCATCGCTGGATCGCAGCATTCGCGACGACGATATCAATTTTGCCATAGTCGGCAACGACCTTGTCGGCTATTCTGCGTAAGGTGGCAATTTCACGTATGTCCGCGCGGATCGCTTCGCTCCTGCGGCCGTACTGTTTGATGAAACTCACGGTGTCGTCGAGCTCCGCAGGTGTCGCGGGCGCGGCATTGGACGCCGTCGAGACAAAGCCGGCGATATCGAGGGCTATGACATCAGCACCGTTTGCGGCAAGTTCGACGGCGATAGCGCGGCCGATTCCGCGCGCAGCACCGGTGACAAGGGCAACCTTCCCGGCCAGGGCGCTTCCGCGACCGGGAGAGACGGGCCCGGCGGACTTATCGTTGCTCGGCTCTGGTACGGCTGCGCCTTCGTATTCATGAGATGTCGTGTCGGTTTGCACCTCAAGCGCGCTCGCGCGACCGGTCGTCAGGGTTGCTCCGGCGGCCGCTGCGCCGAACAAGATGTTTCGTCTAAGGGAATCCATTGGGCTCACCGCTTTCGAGAGCCGAACCAGCAGCAATAAACATAGGTTCCCACACGCCTTTGACGTCTCCTCGACAAGTTGAGCACGCCGCTATCGTAGGAGCGGTCACTAGCGACGACGATAGCGGCCTGGGGCCCGGCAGTTTTGAGCGCGGCGTCATATCAGACCCGCGCGCTGGCGCAGGACCTGATATGTTGAACGCCTCTTCCGAAATTGGCCCCAAGCTCCCGCGAGTAGGCGCGGCTCGCTTCATCGTTTCAATGCGGGCGCTACGCCGGTGGGCGTCGATGCAGCCACGATCCTCTCGAAGATCTTGAACGTAGGCTGACGCGAAACACGGACAACTTAAATGGATTTCTCGGGCTTCACGGACGCAGAACTTCGCAGCGAAATTGCAGCGATGGAATTTGCCCTGAGTGCCCCCGGCGGAAAGGTCTTCGACGATAGCGAGTCAAGGCTTCGGCAGAGGCTACAGGCCGCCAAAGCCGAACTGGATAAGCGAATTGCCTCGCCATCCTAAAAAAAGCGAGCGCCGCGCCGACGTTCCCGCCGACAAGACCGAGCTGCCCCTCTGGATCGTCTGCGCCATTAGAGGAGCCTGGGCCGAGGGGATCGCAACGGTGCGCGCGAAGGATGCCGTGGGAGCCGTGGCAGCCGTCGTCAAACAGCAAGCGATCACGGATCCGGAGTATATCAAGCGGCTGGCGGCTCGACCGGGTTAGGCGCGCGCCCCGCGCTGGCCCGTGTTACGATAGTCCAACGCGTGACACCCCGGAACCCTCATATGGCGAACCGACCGTTCCCGAATCGGCAAAAGCGGCGGCGCATTGTAGCCACCGTCTACGTGCTGCTTTTCGTGGGGAGCGCTGCGGCAGCGGGCGCCGCCGCCTCAGAACTCATTGCGCAGTTCGTCGGAGCTTGGCAGTGAGGCTCCGAAAAAGAGGCCTGGAGTGCCGGCACGCAGCTTGCTAATTTGCCCGTATGCATAGCGGCGTATCGATAACTGAGCGTGCCTTTCAGATCGCCCGCTCCGGGACGGTTTCAAGCGTGATCGACCTGAAGCGGGCTCTTAACAGCGAGGGCTACGCGGGTCATTCGCTAGAAGGCCGGACCCTCTTCCGCCAGCTGCAAGCCCTCATAAGAACTGCGCGTAAGACCGTAGGCCCGAGCGAGGAAGCAGCGCCGCGCTAGCGCTGGTCGCCGCGAGGGTTGTGCAGCCATCCGGTGCGCATGCCCAGCCGTTTGACGCTATGTCCTTGAGATTGCAACTTTCCCCCAAATCCAGGGGAATGCGTGTGCGTCGCCCTTGCGCCCGCGCCGCTGCAAGTTCGTCGGATGACGCAGCGGAGGTTCGGCATTGGGATCATTTTCCCAGATCCGTCGTATTATTGACGAAAGGCAGGTGCGGGCTTGGCGCGAGTGTTTAAGACCAAGATTTGGGACCCTGTGACCCGCCACTGGGTGGTTCAGCCCGGCAAATACACCGAGCATGCGCTGAAAGCATATCGAGGCGTAGAGATCATCCCAGGCGAAGATCAGGAGGTCGACGACGCCGCCGTCGATGACCATGGGCGCTGTCTGTCCGCCGAAGAACGGGCATTTGAGGCCGGAACCGAAGATTAGACGAAGTCCATGCGCGCCATCGCAAGGCTAGCATAGGCGGGGATCGACCCGATACCAGCCACTCGGTTCGGGAACAGCCCGTTCAGCGCGCTGCCGGAACCCGCGAGAAGCCACGATTTTCTGCCGAGAGCCAAACCGCGCAGCGCTCGTTCAGCGGCGTTGTTGGTCAGGCAATCCGACCGTCCTTGAGGAAGCGGACGAACGCGCGCCAACGGCTCAGCATGTAGTCGATGGCTTTAGCGACGGCGGCGTGACGCGAGAGCCTTGCCCGTCCGGCGCGCAACTAAGTTTCCAAAGTGGCAAGCAGGGGAGTGACCGTCTCGCGCCGCGCATGCAGCCGCTTGTCGGCGCTCAACCCGTTGATGTCGCGCTCGACATCGAAGATCACGTCAATGCGATTGACCGCCTCCAACACCATCGGCGCCGACGCCAAAACGACGCTGGGTAAGTCCGCGCTGCCGACTCGGGCGGCTACTATGGAGAGGCACTGTGGAACGGAGTTGCAAAGCCCTTGGCCGTCCCACCAAAGGCATTTGATCAGATGGCCACGGCGACCCCCCCCGAAAAATGGCCGGAATGCGGATCGCGTTTCAGCGTTCCGGAACAATCAGCGCCAAGCCATCAAAGCCCTTGCGCATGTCGGTATGCCCGGTCGCCAACCAAACTCGCGCTCCACTCGGCAACAGCGTCATCGGCGCGACAACGCCTTCACGACCCGCGCGAGAGCCGCCACATCCACGTCGCCGCCGAAACAGATCCGCTCTCCGCCGACGAGCACGATCTCCATGCGGCCGTTGCTCGACGATGGCTCAGGCGAAATCGATATCGACACGAGTTGCGCCGCATCCACGCTCGCCGACAATGTCGGTTGAAACTGCCTGCGCCAAATGAAAAGCATATTGGCGTTGAGGCCGTATCGTTACGCGACCTGCGCCACCGCCGGGGCCTGATTGCCCTCACCAATCGAGGGCGGCGTAGCCCTCTCTGAAGCGCCTGAGCATACCGCGCAGGCCTCCCCCCCGAGCCAAATACATTCCCGCCCCACAATTGCGAGAGGAGCGACAGCGATCCGGCCGATTTCCTCGGCTCAACGCTTTGAGGCTTTATCGATGGGCGTGGCTAGACCCCGTCAATTTAGCGTAGCTGATAAGAGGATCGCGAGATACGGAGCCAGGCCCTTGGACCCCTTATTTTGCGTTACAGATCGAGCTAAGCTGCTAACTTCCGAGCCGGCATAGAAAGACGTCGTCATGAGCACGATAACGGTCACCAGCTACGCCGATAGCGGCGCCGGTTCGCTTCGGGAAGCTATCGCCGAAGCCGCCAGTGGCGACACAATCGAACTCGACGCCAGCTACGTTCAAACCGACTCTTCCCTGATTATCGACAAGAACCTGACGATCGAGCGTGAGCCGTCGCTCCCGCCCTTCAGTCTCAGTGAGGGCCTGAACTCGGGCAGCGCCGTCGTGGTGGAGGCCGGCGTCACGGCGACCTTCATCAACTTGAACATCGACAATTTCGACAGCGGAACAGACGCCCCAGACAACGGCGCGGACGGCGACGACGGCGCAGATGGCCCCACCGGGCAAAGTGGAACGGAAGGCCAAGCCGGAGCGAAGGGCGGCGACGGCGACGCGGGCGGGTCGGCTACCATGTCAAACGGAAAGGCGATCGGGCCCGCGCCCGCGCTCGAGAATGACGGCACCCTGACGCTCATCCGAACGGAGATCGATGGCGGCAACGGCAATGGTGCGACGGGCGCGGACGGCCATGACGGTGGCGGTGGAGGCGAAGGCGGCTCGGGGGCGCCGGCGGCGCCGGTGACAAAAACGTCGCGCCGGGCAATGGCGGGCCCGGTGGCATCGGCGGTGACGGCGGGACCGGCAGCGATGGCACGGACGGCGGCAATGCGGTCGGTGGCGTCATCAACACGGGTACGTTGACTCTCGAAGACAGCGTCATCCACGGCTTCGCTACAGCCGGCGACGGCGGAAACGGCGGCGCCGGAGGCGCTGGCGGCGCCGGGGGGGCTGGCGGCGGCGCCGACCCGCCCGCTACGGCCGGCAAGGGCGGGAACGGCGGATCGGGCGGAGACGGCGGCGGCGGCGGAAACGGCGGCTCGGCCGTCGGCGGCATGGTCAACACGGGGACCGTCACCGTCGTAGGCGCCGCGATCCTTTATGAAGATAGCGCCGATGCCGGCAAAGCCGGCGGCGGCGGCGATGGCGGCCTCGCCGGGTCGGGCGGAGCGGGCGACGGAAACGGAACGGACGGCGACGAGGGAGCCGTCGGCCCTTCCGGGGTCACCGGCACCGAGACGACCGACTACCTCGACAAGGGAAAGACCAACGGGACCTTCACGATCAGTGGCTATCTCTACGACTTCGTAGACGTGCAACAACCCTTGCCGGTGGTTGTCGGCGAGGGCGGCAACGCGCCGGTGGCGATGTCTTACTCGGTCGAAGAGTTCGGCGGCTTCACCAGTGGGTACGACAAAGCGGGTTCGGTGCAGTGGCAGGTCGTGACGGGCGCAAGCGGGCCGCCGCTGTTGGATTTCGTCGGACCTACAAGTGGCACGCTCAACTTCGACGCCAACCAGTCCGGCAACTTCCTGACGAAGAACATTTTCCTTGAACTGGAGGGCGACGCCTCAGCGCCGCGCAACGAGTCGTTCACCCTCGAGCTTTTCGATCCCACAACGGGAGACGCTCTCGGAGCAACCAGTTCGCTCGTGCAGAACGTCATCAACGCGCAAGCTGGAACGGCGGGGCTAACAACTGTAAACATCAGCGGCTATACAGTCGAAGACGACGTCACGTTGAGCGACGATCTATTCTACATTTCTCTGGGCGCGACGCTGGTTTTGCTCGGCACTGACGCGCTCGTAGACGATGCTATCGAAGGCGCGGGACTTGTCCGTAATCGCGCGTCGACAACGATCGACGACGGCCTGACGCTGAGCGGGTCAGCGCTTTTCGTCAACATGGCGGGCATGACGCAGAGCGGCGATCTCATTCTCGGCCAGTCCACTTCGGATGCCGTAACCGCACGCAACATCGTCGATGCGAAGTGGACCTTGGGCGTTGGCGCTGGGATTACGGGCGCCGGCTCGTCCGAATTCGTCAATCTTGGCACACTCGAGCAGGACAGCGGCGTCAGCTCTATCGCTGCGAACTTCTATGATCGCGAAGGGACGATCGACGTTAACGGCGCGCTAGCGTTCGACGGCGACGACTACACCGCCCGCTTCGTGAACGACACAATAGACGGGAGTGGAACCTTCGATACGAACGGCGGCGTCCTCGTCGGCTCAACCATCTCGGTCGCGACGGCCGATCTGGCAACCGCGCGCATCGTCGGAAACGTCACGGTGTCGTCCTCTGCCGTTGAGAGCGCTACCCTCAACGTAGCGGCGGGCGCAACCCTCAACTTCACAAACCCGGCCGCGCAAGTGACCCTCGGCGCCGTCCACAACAACGGCGTGATCGAGGCATTCGACGACCGTGCATCCAGCGGGGCGCCCGTCGACTTGGTGTTCGGCGGCGCACTGACGGGCGTAGGCGTCGCCGAGGTAGGGCCGAACAACGTCACGCTCGACGGGGCCGCCGGGGCGAACCAGACGCTGAACTTCAACACCGGCGCCACGGACCTCACGCCCACGCTTTTCCTCAACGACCCCTCGGACTTTGCCGCCACCATCGCCGGGTTCGATCGGGGCGCTGGCGCTGACGATAGGATCGAGCTCAACTCGACGAGCGGCGCGGCCTGGCAGTTTCAAGGCTTCGGGGCGGACGGCCTGATGTTCACCAACGGGACCGCGACGGCGTCCATCTCCCTCGCTGGATCATACAACGCGGCTGACTTCCACGCCGCTATCTCTGGCAGCGCGACGACGATTACCTACGGGGCGTAAGGGCAGCCGCGCGAGCCACACGGGCGGGTGAGCCGTCGGGCTGGGTCTCGTTCTGAGAACGACGTGAAGGGGACAACGCATCGGCTCTCTACGCCAAGCCATCGGCGTCAACGTGGCGGAGGGTCGCGGCAACTGGGGTCGGGAATGCCTGCTTCTAACCAAGGCAATAAGCAGAGGCAGTTTCTGCTAACTCGCCGCGCCGATGCCTTACTGAAGTCTCCCGTAGCCATTACGAGCGAAGTCTCGGCAGAGGAGACGACGTCTGGCCTAGTCTCCGCTGCTCAACCTCCTTATGGTAGCAGGAAGACTCCGGCGCGGAAACTAAACGCGCTGACGTTCGTTAGTGCCGCAATGGATCGACACGAGCCATCACGTCGGCGCACTGGAGACGTCTCATGAATTTTTTCCGTCTTACGGCGGCGCTCGTTAGCTCTGGATTCGCGATCGGAAACGCGCCGGCACTGGCGGCTAACGGCCATTCTTACAGCCGCGCCTGCGCCCCTAGCTATCACTTGGATCACCAGGGCAACTGCCAGCCCAACTTGGCACAGACGAACCGGTATTGCCCCCCGGGCGAGGTCTACCACCCATCCCCAGACGGGTGGTTCTGCGACGCGCCGTCAGGTGGTCGCACCTATTACAACTGAATTATTCCCTCGCGTTAATAGGTGCGGCCTTAGCTTAGAGGTGTTCCTGAAGCTGTCGGTGAACGAAGCGGCGCTTGGCCGGTAGCGGCCTGATCAGAGAAGCGCGACAACTCCTAGCCGACCCGCCGGACGTCGCGTGCAGGGCGAAGTTTTTTGAGGAGCGCATGCAACTCGGAATCTGTCATGCCGGTACCGGCACGGCCGGCGTAGACAAGTTTGCCGTCGTCGCCATAGTAGCCGAGCAACAATGACCCAAGCGCCGGGCGCGAACCTTCGGGGTTTGTCCAGCCGACAATCACGAATTCCTGACGGTTGAGGGCTTTGGTTTTGACCCATATGCCGCGATTACCTGGCCTGTAGGGCGCGTCGATCGCCTTGGAGACGATCCCTTCGAGACCTTGTTTTGCTGCTTCCTCGTAAACGCGCGCGCCGTTGCCGATCACGTGGCTGCTGAAACTCACGCCTGGCGGCACGTGGCTTAGAACAGTTTCGAGCTTGCCCTTGCGCTCGAGCAGCGGCAGCCGCGTCAGATCCTCGCCATCGAGATGAGGCAGATCAAACGCGAAGTAGATGCCGGCGTAACCCGGTGCCCCTGCAGGCCGGCGAACGTGGTCGTTCCGTCCGGACGCACGGCGCAGAGTTCGCCGTCCATATCGGCCTGCCTGCATTTGAGGGCGGCGAGCGCCGCGACGACCGCGGGGTACTTGTCCGTCCAGTCGAGACCGTTCCGGGTCGGCAGCGTCGCCTGCTTCGCCACGACCCGGGCGTGCATGCGATAGCCGTCGAATTTGATCTCATGCGCCCACGCGTCGCCGGCCGGCACTTGCGCGACAAGTTTGCTCAGTTGAGGCTCGACCCAGGACGGCGGGAGAGGGAGTTCCGCAATCACGTCCCTAGCGAACATGCGAACCGAACGCTTCACAGTACCCATGACGCCACACTCTCAAAACGCGGACTCAATCTCGCCGGGCCAAATCGGTTCACCGTCGAGCTCTTCTAATTCCACATGCATATGAAAAGTACAGAGACGCCGAGGCGGGATGCTCGCCGTTGCCAAAGCGGAGAGCGCGATGGAATGTCTAGATTGGGCGGAGAGCTGCCCGTCTGCTTTCGAGGTCGCCGTAACGCAACCCGACATTCGGTTTAAATTGGATCTGGCCGAAAGGCGTTGGCAGCTTTAGAACCATCGGCGGGTAAGCGTACGATCTCAAGCATCAATACAGCCCGGCCCAAAACGCGTACGACGATTTACGTTGTCCGTCCGAACGTGCATCGCGTTAAGGGGTCGAAAAACTTTTTCCCGTGGCGAACGTCAAAATGGGGGGTCCGGAGAGTTGCAGTCTCAGCTTCCCCCGACCTGTCTGGAGCAAACGGATCGGCGCAGCCTTTTCCTCGAGCCGTCGCCGGAGCAGGAGCAGCCGAGTCTCCAAGTTGTCCTTGAGATCTGGAAGGCGTAGTTCGTCGGAGAGCCGCATCTCCCGATTGGTGAAGTCTGCGCGTCCCTCTCGCAGATGCAACCGAAGCAGATGGACAAGCAGGCGGCCGGGCACGCCCTTGATCACGTATTCATTGTCGATGAAAACGCTATCGTCGAACGTGTGGTGAACGATGTTGAAGGGCCGCCCCGACAATGCGCCGTTACCTTCCGAGGTGACGAGTGAAGCTTCATTTCCGAGACTGACCGCGAGGGTAAGAACTGCCGCCGCATGACTTGCGACCATCGACAGCACGGCTTCGACATCTCTTGAAAACGCAAGTCGTTCCGCGCTTTCCAGGAACAGCACGCCCCGCAAGCTTCCTCCAGCTATCATCGGCAGCGCCAGTTGGCTCATCGCGTCAGCCAATCCGGGCAGCGCGATCGTGCGGGTGCGGTTCTCGTCTGCGGAGGTCGGGCGGATCGCCGAACCGAAGCGCCGGATCCGGCTCATGTCACTGATCCGAACAGCGCATCGTTCCGCGGCGGCTGTCCCGATCACCGCCTCGCCAACCGCCACTTCCGAGCCGACCCCGCTCCAGGCGTAGCCGCGGCTGCCTACAGTCACCAGACGGGCGCCCGATGGCTCCTTTAGCAACAGCATCGTGTTGGCGAAGCCGAAGCCATCCCGCACACCATCGAGGACCGCGTCGATGATCGTCGCTATGTCGCTCGCTTCGGCGATCCGGGCGGCGAGCGTGGCGGCCGCGGCGAGATGCCGGTCCGCCGCGGACGGTCGGTTGGCTATGGCGATCGTCGGCGACTGAACGGCCTCCACCCGATCCACGCGATAGAGATCGACGCCGCGGAGTCGCATGACGCCCTGCATGCCGATTTGCGCGCTGCTGGCGCTAAGCTGGGCCGCCATGGCGTCGAACAGCGCGCCGGCGTCGAGCGACCGGTCGAACGTGACATTCAGCCTGTATTGGTCCCCGTCGCGCGGGTCGACGAGCAAGAGGGTGGCCTGGTTATTGGCCTGTAGATTTGCGGCCGTCTTCGAGAAGAACTGGTTCGACACCGCCACATGCGCGTCATCGACGAATTCGACGTGCGAGAGGTAGGAAATGTTGGGAACGCCGTCCGCTGAGGCGGTCGCCAGGATCGACGGAATGACGCCTTCGAAGCAGGCCCCGAGGTCACGCAAGCGAATCGTCATCGCGACGCCTCCAGCCTCCGGCCAGCCTTGTCGCCGGGGGTCTGGACGAAGATCATCTCAGCCACCAGACGGAGCGCCGCCGGCTCGCGGTCCACGAGCCAGGGCGTCGTGACTCGGGCGTCGAGTCCGTTCCCAACGAGGATCGCAGTCATCGCTTCGACATAGCGCGCCGCGCGCTCGCGGTGGGCGTCCGACGCCGGGACGACCGTGGCGCGACCTTTGACCTGATAGGAGACGTAGTCGGACGGCCGGGCGAAGGTCACCGCGACCCGGCCGTTCCGACGAGCATTGGCGATCGTCTCCGGCCATTGCCAGTTCGAAACGATCAGGTCGACGCCGCCTGCAGCCGTATCGACGATTGCGCCCGCGGCTCGGCCGATCTGAGGCCTGAGAGCGTCGTCGCACGTGCCGACGATGATCATCACGGCGCTTTCCATGAAGCGCGCGAGTTCCGCGTCGATCACCATCGGAGTAGCGTGTTCATGCTTCAAGCTTAGCAATATATTAGGATTAGCAAACGCCCGCTTAGGAAGCATTTAGGATCAGAAAGTTGCAAAAAGAGGCATAGTTCGGCTTCCATCCAGAGGAGCCCGGACATGACCACCTCCCCCGAACCAATCCGCATGCTCGAGAAGGCGGTCGCCGTCATCGGCGGTGGGCCGGCCGGCCTTGTCTCGGCCCGGTATCTGAAGAAGCACGGCTTTTTTCCGGTTGTTTTCGAGGCCTCGTCGGAGATCGGCGGCCAGTGGAACGTCGCCTCGCCATCAAGCGGGGTCTGGCCCGGCATGCGCACCAACACCAGCCGCATACTGACGGCCTTCAGCGATCTCGACCACGCCGAGGGAACGAACGTCTATCCAAGCCAGACCGACATGCAAGCTTACCTGAAGCGTTACGTCGAACTGGCGGGACTCGACGGCCAGACGATCCGCCTTTCGACGATGGTCGAGGCGGTCGAACGCGCGCCCGGCCAGGGTTGGACCGTTCGCGCGCGGCGTGGCGGCAGCGTATCGGCGGAGATCTATCCCCGCGTCGTCATCGCGACGGGATATTGCAGGACGCCCGACGCGCCTGCGATCGCCGGGCTGGAGAGCTTCGCCGGATCCGCCGGCATCATCCACAGCTCCCGCTACAAGGGTCCAGAGCCGTATCGTGGCCGCTCGGTGCTGGTCGCCGGCTGCTCGATCAGCGCGCTGGAGATCGCTAGCGAGTTGGCGGCGTCCGGCGCGACCGTATCGGTTGCGATGCGCCGGCAACGCTACGTGCTGCAAAAGCTGCTCGCCGGCGTCCCCACAGATCACGTCGCCTTCACCCGCTTCGCCGCGCAGGCGGGCATGATGCTTCCCCCCGAAGCGATTGCGGCGGGTATGAAACAGATGGTTTTGTCAACCTGCGGCAGCCCCGAGCAATTCGGCGCGCCAAAACCCGACGACAACATCTTCGCGGCGGGCCTGACGCAATCGCAAAACTACCTGGCTCTCGTGGCGGAGGGGCGGATCGGTCCTCGCCCGTGGATCGAGGCGATCAACGGCGGAGCCGTGCGCTTCGCGGACGGGTCGAGCGACAATTTCGATGGCGTCATTCTGGGCACGGGCTACAAGCTCGCGCTGCCTTTCGTTAGCGATGAGATCGCAGCGAAGCTTGGTCTGGACGGCCAGGGAGTGGACCTGCACGATCATACCCTCCACCCAGACCTCGAGGGACTTGGCTTCGTCGGGCTCTATTCGCTGATCGGACCCTATTTCCCTGCGCTCGAACTGCAGGCGCGTTGGCTCGCTTATCTCTGGGCTGGGCTGCGACCGACGCCGCCCGTCGAGGCCATGCGAGGCGGGGTCGCGCTCGCGCGCTCGCGCCGCGGCGGTCCGCGCGATATCCCCATGCACGTGCTGGCCGTCCTCTTCGCCAACAATGCGGGGGTCGAGCCTCGTCCGGCCGAATGGCCTGCGCTTGAACGCGCGCTGTGGTTCGGCCCCCTGTCGCCCGCCTCTTTCCGCTTAGTCGGCGCCGATACGGATCCTGAAGCGCAAACGCGCGCGAAAGCGGCGGCGCGCGCTTTCAATGCGATCGCCAGCGACGCGTTCACAGCGGAGGAAGTGGCTCGCTTGAACGGTGTCGCGCCCAGAGCGGAGTCCATCCCGGCATGATCGAACTAAAGCGTCGCTATGGGCACGATCCGGTCAGCGCCCGGAGGGCCTCAATGTCCGCTTTCGTGACGGGCAGAGGGGCCGCGCCATGACCTAACTGGGTAGGTCGCTGCCGCGCGTGGAACCGGCACGGCGAGGTCGGAGGGGAGCCGCGACTGAGGTCGCCGTCCGCCGGCCATGAACGTCGCGGAACGGCGGGAGTAGCCTGTCCGCAATCGGAGGCGGTACAGCAGAAACGGACATTCGTACCAGCTCCGTTTTGGCCGATCGCGAGATAGCGGCGTGGGCTACCGCGATGGCAGATCGGGAGTTTGTCCTTCCTTGAAGGCATGGAGTTCTTGCGATGCGAACCACGTTTTCGGCTAAATCGGTTCGTATGTCGTCGGCACCAAATAAGCGCCGAAATGCTCAAGCCAAAGGTTGGAGCGCATCGCGCACCGCGGTCGCCAAAGCCTCCACGCTAAAGGGTTTGGAAATCATGTGCATGCCCGCGTCGAGGAAGTCCGCGCGAACCGACGCATTGGCTGCGTAGCCGGTTACGAACAACACGGGCAGTTTGGGCCTCAACTGGCGCGCCAGTTCGGCGAGTTGGCGACCGTTCATCCCTGGCAGACCGACATCTGTAATCAGCAAATCGAACGTATCGCCGCCTTTCAGGATCGCGAGCGCGGCGTTCGCGTCGACAGCCTCCAGAACGCGATAACCAATGTCCGCTAGTACGGCGCCGATCATAAGCTTGACCTGAACATCGTCCTCAACAACCAGCACACCCTCACCTGCCGCCGGCGCCACCATGCCCCCGTTGTCGGGCGAAGCAACCTGCCCCGGCGACCGCCCGACAAGCTTGGGCAGATAAAGTTTAACCGTGGTTCCGATCCCAGGTTCGCTGGAGATCCCGACGTGGCCGCCGGATTGGCGAACGAAACCGTAGACCATGGACAGGCCAAGGCCCGTGCCTTTTCCGATCGGCTTGGTGGTGAAGAACGGGTCGAAGACTTTAGCCTTCACGCTGTCGGGCATTCCCACACCTGTGTCGGCCACGCTCACGACCACATAGTCGCCGGGCTGGATCGGTTCAGGCTGGCTTGGGTGAGGCTCCTTCATGGATTGGGTGATACACTCGATCGACAGCTTGCCGCCGTCGGGCATGGCGTCGCGCGCGTTGATCGCAAGGTTCAGCAACGCGCTTTCCAATTGATTGGCGTCGCATCGGGCGGGCCACAACTCAGGGCTGGACGCGACCGCGAGCGTAACCCGCTCACCGAGCGTCCGGCGCAACAGATCCTCCATTGAGAGCACAAGCTCGCCGACGTCGACGGATTGCGGATCGAGCGTCTGCCTGCGCGAGAAGGCGAGCAGCCGGTGGGTCAGAGCGGCGGCGCGCTCAGCCGAAGCGATCGCTCCGTCCATGAAACGGTAGGCCTCGGGCGTCCGGCCCGCGTCGATCCGTCGCCGCGCCAACTCCAGGCCGGCCATGATCCCGGTGAGCATGTTGTTAAAGTCATGCGCGATGCCGCCCGTCAGCTGTCCCACCGCCTCCATCTTCTGGCTTTGTCTGAGTTGATCCTCCAATTGGCGACGCTCGGTCACGTCTCGGCCCGTAGCATAGAGCGCGTCGCCTTCAGGCACGAAGGTCCAATCAATCTGCCGCCACGCGCCCTTCGCATCGCGCAAGCGCAGGTCGACATGCTCGGCCGGCCTATGCGCGGCGAGCGCCCGGGAAACAACGAGATGATCTTCGGGATGCACGAACTCGGCGAGGGGACGACCCAGCAGAGCATCCTCCTGGTAGCCAAGCAACGCTGGCCAGGCTGGATTTACCGAGCGCAACGCGCCATCACGCCCGACGACGGCAATCAAATCCAGTGACAGATTCCAGATGCGATCGCGCTCACGGGTGCGCTCCTGCACACGGGCTTCGAGCGTTCGCGTCAGCTCTTGAAGTTTCTCCTCGGTGCGCTTTGTTTCGGTGATGTCATAGATCACGCCGATAAAACTCGGGCCGCCAAACACGTTGTCGGCCCGGTGCTCGCCTCGTCGGGCGATCCACCGGTCCTCGCCGGTGTCGGCGCGCCGAATGCGCAATTCCGAATAACCGCCGCTTCCCGCGCCGCTGTATCCCGCGCCTTGTATGATGGGTGGACTATTCGGACGGACAACCGAATTGATGGTGCGCATCGGCAGGGCGCTAGCCGGCTGCAACCCGAGTAATCGACAAAACTGATCGGAAACCGAGGCCGTGCCGAATCCGTCGACATGCTCGAACGTGCCGATGCCGCCGGCGTTTTGCGCGATGCGGAGTTGCTGCTCGATGCGCTTCAGCTCGGTGACATCAGCCAATTCGCCGCTGAAGCGCAGCACGTTGCCGGCGGCGTCGCTCTCGCCGCGGCCGAGCGCGCTTACCCAGCGCACCACCCCCTCGGCGTCGCGGACGCGGTAGGTGCGTGCGAAAGACTCGGCGCCGCGCATGACCGCGGCAACCGCGATCTTCACGCGCAAAAGATCCTCGGGAACCACGCCTTCAAAGAACCGCGCGCCGGGAACGCCTGCTGCGGCGGCGATGGGATCAAGGCCGGCTAGGCTGGCGTAACGCGCGTCGGCGCAGAGCACGTCGGACGCAATGTCCCAGGTCCATGCGCCGCCGGCCAACTGCGTCTTCGGCGAGCGGCCCGCGTCCGGCGACGTCATGACGGAGCAGGACCCTCGCCGACGATGCGGCTGATGAAATTGCGGATCAACGTACGCAGCGCCTCCAGCGACGGAAGGTCGAGCAGCATGGCGATGTAGCCGCGGATGTTGCGATCGTCGATGGCAAAGTTGATATACAGAAACAGCACCACGGCGTCGGCCGCGAGGGACGGGCTGACTTCAAATAGTCGCGCCGCTTCGCCGCGCATGACTTGCGGAAGCGACATTTCGAGCGGCCGTTCGAGCATGTTGGCCAGCGTGGCGAGGCAATTGCTGAGCACCACGTTCGCCGTTTCCGCCAGCGCCTCGTCCTCCATCCCCGCCGCCTCGTCGGCGGTCAGAAGGCCGCCGGTCACGGCGCGGACCAATTCGAGACTGTTGGTTTCGGGGAAGATGAGCAGCGCCTGGCCGTAAAAGGCGCCGCTAAAATCCTGCCGCACCACCACCAGGCTGTCTGGCTCGCGCTCGCGCACCAACACCGCAGCGGTTGCGCGGCTCACCACCTCCAATGACGGCACAGACAGCATGACCTGTTGTCCAACCATGTTCCTCAGGCTCGCCGCGGCGCGACTGACGCCAATGTTGACCAACTCGGTCATTGCGTCCCGCTCCAGATCGTCCAAGGCGACGGAGGAAGCGCTCATGCGGAAGGTCGCAACTTCAGCGACGCGCCTTCGAGGAACGGCCGCAACGTGGCTTCGGAGATCGGTTTGGCGACGAAGGCGGCGTTCGCCGCCCGTGCGCGCGCGATCACTTCGTCCTGGACGTTGGCAGTGGCGATGGCAATTGGCAGATCGGGCCGGCTACGGCGCAACTCCTCAATGAATTCGAGACCGTTCTGTCCAGGCATATTGTAGTCGACGACAACCACATTGATATCGCGGCTCGCGAGCAATTCGAGCGCCTCGGCGGCGCTGCTGGCTTCAACACGCTCCCAATCCGGGCATACCGCTGCAACAGCTTTGCCGACAACGATGCGGGCGAGTTTGCTATCGTCAACAATCAATATGGATGTCGCCACCCGCTTACCTCCGCTTGCTGCCGCAAACCATGAGAAGGCTCAGACGGGAGCGCCCTTCGGACTTGTCCGAACTCCCGCGCGATGCCTTTCCAAAGCCGGCGCCACGAAATCCCTTACGAACCGATCCGGCGCGACGCCCGAGAGGGAAACGCCGAACCGCATCAGTGTCTGCGCCACCGCCGCGTGGACGCCCTGGCAGGATGACACGTCGATCGTCGTAACCCTGCCGGCGCGGAAGGCCGCGAACAGAGGCTCGGCGTCGGCAACGCCGCAGGCGCCTTCCAGCCAAGCGATACCGTCTTTGATGCGAAGAGTCATTGGGTCAAGGCTCTTATATCAAGCAAAAGTAGAATACGCCCATCCGCCTGCAACACCGAGCCGCTTACGCCAGGAAGCCCAGCGAGCAACGGCGAAGCCGTCTGGACCGGCGCTTCGAGGCTCTCCGCGACTCGATCCACGGCGAGGCCGACGCGTCCCTCAGCCTGCTGAATGACCGCGACTATCAGCGGATCGGCGCGGCTCTTATCTCCGCCGAGCAGTTCGCCGAGATGCATAAGTGGAATAATCTCGTCGCGCACAACCACGGCCTCGCCCGATCGCACCGCGGTTACCGCCGCGCGTGGGACGCGCACGACCTCGCCGATCATTTCTAACGCCGCGCCGAAGCGTTCCTCACCCACGCACAGCACCGCGACCCGCATCAGCAACGAGCGAAGCGGCGCGGTCATGCGCACAAGGGCGCCCTGGCCCGGGCGGCTCTCCACCTCGACGCGGCCACCGATCCTCGCCAGCGCCGCACGCACCGCATCGAGGCCGACCCCGCGCCCGGAAAGGCCGGTGACCGTTCGCGCCGTTGAGAAGCCCGGCATGAAGATCAACTCCGCCGCCTGGCGATCGCTCAACGCCTCGGCGGCCGTCGGCGAGATCAGCGTGCGCTCAACGGCGATTTGCCTGATGCGCGCGAGGTCGAGACCGGCGCCGTCGTCGCTCACCTCGATTACGGCGACATCACCCCGCGGCGCAGCCGCGAGCCGGATCGCCGCATGCTCCGGCTTGCCGGCCGCGAGCCGCACGGAGGGCGGCTCGACGCCGTGATCCACGGCGTTGCGCAGGACATGGATCAGCGGTTCGTAGAGGCCGTCCATGATCGCCTTGTCGACGGCCACCTCCTCGCCTGAAATCGTCAGCTCGACTTGTTTACTGAGCGCGTCGGCCATCTCCCGCACTTGCCGCTGCAGCGGCGCGAACAGCCGCCGCAGGGGCGCGAGCCGCATGCGCCCGACGGCGCCGTGCAATTCGGTGACGGCCCGATCGAGGGCAAGCTGCGCGCCGGCCATTCCCCTCGCGCCACTGGCCCGTTCGCCCAGCGCCGTCGCCGTCTCGTGGGCGAGCGCGTTCTTGGCGATGATCAGCTGATCGAGCAGGTCGGACGCGGCGTCCAGACTTGCGGCTTCGACCCGAACGGTTCGCGACGCGACCGGCGCCGGGCTCTGCGCCGGCGCGGCCACATCGAGTGCGACCACTTCCGCCTGATCTCCGGCCAGCCGTAAGGCCGCGGCGACGGCATCGAGCGGGGCGCTGCTCAGCGCCCGCAATACCAGGTCGCAGGCGAATGGCGTATCGGCGTCCAACAATCGCCGGTCGAGTTCGAGCCAAAGCAGGCCGGGAATTTTTCCAATCAGCGCCAGCGGGTCCTCGCCGCGGAAATAGGCCTCCGCGTCTGGATTGTATTGCACCGCCGCACGCGCGTTATTTAGGCCGGCCACGCGCGCCAACTCCAGTGCCCAGCCCGCGGCGGCGCGCCACGTGGCCCTGGCCTCGGGCGTGGAAGCCGCCGAACCGCCTAGCCTCGCTTCCAGCGCCTTGGCGGCGCAGCGGCGCGGCGGCGGGACGCTTCCCTCCGCTTCGAGCGCCTCAATCCAGCGCTCCGTCTCGGCGACGCATTCGTTCAAGGCGGACATCTGCTCCGCCGACATCACGCCGCCACGGCCCCGCGCTGCTTCGAGTTCGGTCTCGGCGGCATGCAGCAATGAGCCGAGTTCGCTCATGTCGAACAGCCCCGTGGATCCCTTCAGGGTATGGATCGCGCGGAAGGCGCGCTCGACCGCCGCCGCAGGTCCGACGCTGCGGTCGAGATCGAAGAGCGCCTCGGCGACGCGCTCGATAAGCTCGCGCCCCTCCGCCAGGAAATAGGGCAGCAGATCTTCGCTCATGTCGTCGTCGGCCGCTGGTAGACCACGGCGTCCTCAAACCGGCGCACGGCGAAACGATCGTCGATCTGTCCCATCGACTCGCCGTGGCCGAGAAGCAGGAATCCGCCGGGAATCAGCGCATCGTAAAGATGTTCGGCTGCGGTGCGTCGCGCCGCGTCGTCAAAATAGATCAGGACGTTGCGGCAGAAGGCCACGTCGAACTCGCCGAGCGCGCGCATGCTCGCCGCCTCGATAAGATTGGCGGTGGCAAAACTCACCGATTCCCGCAGATCTGCGATGATCCGGCGCCGCTCGCCGTCGGCCGGCTCGAAATAGGCGTCGACCAACTCGCGGCGGGCAGCCGAGACAACGAGCGCCGCTCGTACCAGCCCTCTCTCGCTTGCCTAATGCGGCGGTGTCGATATCGGCGCCGACGATCTCGATGTTGTAAGCGTCGACCAGCGGCCAGTTTTCCAGCAACCAGAGCGCGATGGAATAGGGTTCCTCGCCGCGTCGCACAGGGATCGCAGAGGATTCTGACCCGGCTGCCCGCCTCCCGACCGCGCACGAGCGCCGGCAGCAGCTCGCGGCTCATGCACGCGAACTGATGCTCCTCGCGGTAGAAATAGGTCTCGTTGACCGTGAAGGCGTTGATCACATGCTCGAGCTCGCCCGGCTCGCTGCGCAGACGCCCGAAATAGTCGCGGAAGCTCGAGATCGCCCGTCGCCCTCATGCGATCGGCGAGGCGGCGATCGATATAGTAGCGCTTGCTCTCGTCGAAGATCATGCCGGTGCGACGATAGAGATATTCGCAGAAGCGCTCGAGCTCCTCCGCTGTCAGCGCGCGTTGCCGGCTGTATCCGCGCGGCTCACGCTCGTACGACCAATCTCGGCGAGCCGCCGGCCGATGCGCTCCAGCGGCTCGACGCATTCGGCGCCGCCGGCGCGCACCAGTTCGCCCGGCATGCCCCAGACGACCGCCGTCTCTTCCGCCTCCGCGATGGTCCGGCCGCCGGCGGCGCGAAACCGCGCCATCGCCGCCGCGCCGTCGTTGCCCATGCCGGTCATCAGCACGCCGACGATGCTGCGACGCCGTCGCATGCGCCATGACGCTGTCGGTCAACCGGTCGACGCTCGGGTGCCAGCGAAACTCATCGCTCTGCGGCGCGGCGATCGCGACCAGGCCGCCCGAGCGCGCGGCCACCAGAAGATCGGCGTCGCCGCGGCCGATATAGACTTCGCCCGCTCGCAGCGGCGTCGCGCCGCGATCACCTCCCTGACCGTGAGCGCGCAGAGAGCGTCGAGCCGACGCGCCAGCGCGCCGGTGAAGGTCGCCGGCATGTGCTGGGCGACCACCAGCGGCCAGGGGAAATTCGCGGGAAGCGCGGACAGCACGGCATCGAGCGCCGCCGGTCCGCCGGTGGAGCAGCCGATCACCACGACGCCTTCTGCCTTCGAGTAGGGACGCCGCGGCGACTCGGTTTGGAACGCCGGCCGGCGCGGCGGCGTCTGAGCGATCGGGCCAGCGCGGCCGCGCACGCGCTCCGCAAGACGTCGCGCCCAGGGAATACGTGCCGGCGGCGGCCGCGCGGACCGCCTTTACGAGTTTCGGACCGAACAAGTCCATCTTCAGCGATAGCGCGCCCGACGGCTTGGCGACGACGTCGACCGCGCCTAGCTCAAGCGCGCGGAGGGTCTCGTCGGCGCCTTCTTGAGTCAGCGCCGAGACCATCACCACCGGCGTCGGCCGCTCGACCATGATGCGGTCGAGGCAGGCGATGCCGTCCAACTTCGGCATATGGACATCGAGTACGATCACGTCGGGCTGAAAGGAGGCCAGCCGCTGCAACGCCTCCAGGCCATCGTGCGCCACAGCGATCTCGAAGTCTCCCTCATCGGCGAATAGCTGGTTGAACAGCCGCCGCATCAGCGCTGAATCATCGGCGATCAAAAGCCGGATCATCGGAGTTGCTTGGGCCGGCGTCCGGCGGCCCAAATGGAGAGATCTCGTTGGGCCAAGCTCAGCAATATGTCCGCCTCAACGATAAGCAGGGGCCGCCCGTCGAGTTCCGCGGTCGAGACGCTGGCGAACAATGCGCCGGCGTCGCCGGCCAGGGAAGGCGCGCGATCCAGCTTGCTACGCGGAAGGTGGGCAAGGCGTTCCACTGCGTCGACCCACAAACCTGCCGCAATGGCGTCGCGGCGAACAAATATCACTGCGCCAGCCGTTCCGCGGAGGGTCGGCGTCCACGCCGACCTTTTTGCCGCCGAACGCCCGACCCTGGGAATCGCCGCCTCGTCGGCCCGGAGGCCGACGCTCCGCGCAGGCGGCGCGCCGAGGCGGGATCGCGCATCGATCACCGGTATCGCTTCGCCGCGATGCGACATCACGCCGGCCAGAAAAAGCGGCGCGTTCGGCGGCGGCGCGAGATCGGCCGGCGCTTGCCCTACCGCCTCGACGGCGGTGGCGCGCAGGCCGTAGCGCTCATCCCCGATCCGGAACACCACGATAGGCTCGGCGCCGCCGCTCCCTGCCTCCGGCGCCTCGCGCACTGGCGCGACCTCGGCCAGCGCGTTCAACCGCTGCATGGTTGGGTCATCAAACAATCGATCGACCGCCAGTATCGCGGTCAGGCCCGAGGGCGTCCGCGCGATCGCGCTCACGCGCGCCTCGCCCGCGCCCCGATTGAGCACCCTTGGCGCGGGACTTACAGCGCGGCTCTTGACCCGCAAGGCGCCCAAAGTCCGCTCCACTTTTAGTCCAACGAGCGCACCTGCAATCTTCACCAGGAATAGCCGGCCCTGCGTGCTCGCAATGGGCTGCGGCAATCCCAGAAGGTCCGCCAATTCCACGACCGGCAGCACCGCCTCGCCGTAGGTCGTGAGACCGCGCACGACTGCATCCGCCTCCGGGATCTCGGTCAACTCGGCAGGGGCCCGAATAACCGCCTGCACTTCGGCGATCGGAAAGGCGAAGCTCTGTCCGGAGAGCGTGAATTGAACAAAGCCCAGCTCGCGTTCGCCCTCGTCCGCCTGCGTCTTCGTGGCGGGTGACGCCGGGAGCTCGCTTGGCTCTCGCACGCCGCCTCTCTCGAAGACATGCGCGATCGTCTCGCGCAAATCGAGCCATTCGGCCGCGGCGTCATCGCGTTCGCGGATGCCCTCGATCCGGTCGACCGCCACGGCCACAGGATTTTCGCCGCGAAGCACCAACAACTGGCCGCCCCCGCTGCCCTCGCCAAGCAATGCTGCAAGCTCGATCACCGGCGTCGCGCGCCCTTTCAGCGCGCCCAATCCCGCAAGCGCGGCGGGCGCTTGCGGCACGCGGGTCAAGGCCGGGCGGCGCGCCACCGCGATCACGTCGGCCACGTCCGCGGCCAAAATCCTGCGACGACACGAAACACCAAAGCCGTCCGCTTCGCGGCGTCCGGCGAAGTCATTTTGCCGCCGAGGCTTTAATCTCTTCGGCCAGCAGGGCGATTTCCTCGACCACCGCGGCGAGGGTTTCCGCGGCTTGCGCCTGCTGACGCGCCGCGGCACCCGATTGCTGCGCCGATCGGGCGGCTTCCTCGGCGGCGGCGGAGATCTGCTGCGCGCCGACCGCCACCTCGCGTGTGGCGATGCGAATCGTCTCCGCCCCTTCGCTGATCTCGCTTGCGCCCGCGACCACCGCCTGCATGTCCCGTTCCGCGCCGGCGATCCGCTCGAACAGCCCTTGCAGCCGCGTAGTCTCGCCCTCCGCCGCCGCAATGACCCGCAGCAGTTCGTCACGCACGACGCCGACTTGCCGCTGCAGGCCGCGCACGATGTCCTTGACCCGGTCGGCGCTGCCGGCCGATTGGCGGGCCAGATCCCTGATGTCGGAGGAGACGGT
>CAWADL010000022.1:0-20841 GCA_963780825.1 uncultured Pseudomonadota bacterium
GGGGGCGATCACCCGTCAGCCCGTCGAGCACATCCATCAAAGGGCGGCCGAAGCGGCGCGACAGCGGGCCGCGGGGCTGGCGCAGGAGTTCGCCGATCTGCTGCAAGCCGAGACGGTGCAGGCTGGTGATGCCCAGTCCTGCGACAGCCGCAGCGCGCCGAGTGGCGAGGGCACGACGGCGGCGATCTCATCTCCGGCCGCGACAAGCCGGGCGTGATGCCCGGCGCGCACCAGAGGCGGCGGCGGCCTCCGCAATGCCCGCGATGACGGCTTGGGCAGCGATCCCACCACGCTGGAGGCTGTCGCTGACTTCGCACAACAGGCCGCTTCGCCACCAAAGAGCTCGGTTGAGCCCGTCGCGGTCCAGCACCAGACCGTCCGGAGGATCGACTGCGACGATCGGCGTGAACCGGACAGCCCAAAGAGCCAGACGCTCCAGAAACGCCCTGTCTGCGTCAGGATCGGCTGGGCGCAGCACCAATTCGGGATGCATCGCCTGCGCGTCCGCGAGGGCTTATCCCACGTCCGACGTCGTGCTGGGCACATCGAACACGTCAGCAAGCGACGGTTGCCCTGGGTGTTCCAGGCCGCAATGGGGACGCCGGCAAGCTCCGGCTCCTTCTGCCGGATGCGGTCGGTCGCAACTTGCGGCAGATACAGAACGAGAAAGCGTCGGCGCTTCATGCGGCGCCAAGCCCAGCCGGCTCTGGCTCTTGGCCTAAGTCGCACGCCAAGACGAGCGCCTGCTTTTGCCGATCCCAGACGACCGTCCAAGCCGCGGGTCGTCCGCCGGAGGCCCGCAAGAGATCGAGACGCCAGGAGGGGTTGTCGGACGGATCGGCTTTAGCGGCTCCGACCCGCCAACGGCTCCTGGCGGCGGAAGGCGGCACGAGATCCGTGTCGGGCAAGATGAGCAAGCCGATGCCGCCACCGAGTTCAGCCGCGAGCTGAAGTCGCCGGGCAGCGATCAGGTCGGGTGCCGGCCCCTCGAGAACGAGGGCGGCGCCCGCCACGCCCGGTGATCTCAGCGCTTCTTCGAAGGCCCAAAGGGCGTCCTTGGCGCGCTTGGCGGCAATGAAAATGAGATCCCTCTGCGAGAGACCAAGTTCCGCAACACCTGCAGGCCAGATGTCCGGCTCGGCGCCAATCCAGATGACTGGTCCCGCCGCCTTGCCGAGGACAAACGCGCAAAAGCCCGTGGCGGCGCCGGTGTCCGCAGCCAATACCTCGTGGAAAGCCCCGCGGGCCAAGCCCCCGGCAGGCAGTAGCCGGTCGATGGGTGGGCAGAGGGAGATGGTCTCGCCCTCCGTCACAACCGTCCCGCGCTCCAGGCGCGCGACGGCGCTCCGAAGTTCTATGAGGGCCGCTTGATGATCTATTCGAAGTGCGAGGTCTGCCATGCCATCCGCCTAGCCAGCGGAGTGGGGGCGGCCGGGGCGGGCGCGCATCACGATGTAGCCGGATCGACGCAGGTGCTCCGTCAGGCGCTCTGCCGCCATCCCGGCGGCGAAATCCCAGCCGCTGCGACGCGGCTTGCCGCGCTCATCGTAACGCAGCGCATAGGACAGGACGGCCGCGATCTCCTCCGCGGTGGCGGCGGTGAGATCGGCAGCGTCAGGGTCTGGCTGATGGTCGTCGGGCATGCGGGCAAGCTAGGCGGCGAAGGAGAACGAAACAAGAACAAGAATCGATTGACGCGATGGTAGCGCTATGCCTGCCGGCGGTCGCCCGGGACGAGGCTTCAGGCACGCGGACATCGAATCCCGCAGATTCAATCGCCTCAACCGCCGTCTCGGCGCGATACGGTGCATTCCCAAGGGAATGGTAAAGAATTCGAGTGCATGGCTCCGGCAAGAGGATGAAGGCGATGACGCGGGCAACCGCTTTGACAATCGCAGTAGACGAGAGCTGCACCGTCTCGGGCATCCTGCAGGCGCCCTCCAATGCGCGGGCCTGCTACGTCATGGCGCATGGCGCCGGGGCAGGCATGAACCATTCGTTTATGGCGGCGGTTGCCGACGGTCTCGCTGAGCGGAACATCGCGACGCTTCGCTACCAATTCCCTTACATGGAGCGAGGCTCGCGGCGGCCTGATAGCCCGGCTCTGGCACATCGAACGGTTCGAGCGGCTGTCATCGAGGCGGCGCGGCAATTGCCAGCACTGCCTCTCATCGCCGGCGGTAAGTCATTTGGTGGTCGCATGACCTCGCAAGCCCAAGCCGAGGCGCCGCTTCCCAAGGTCGAGGGTCTGGCCTTTTTTGGCTTTCCGCTGCATCCAGCCAACATACCCTCAGTCACACGCGCGGAGCACCTCAGCCAAATTCAAATTCCGATGCTCTTTCTACAGGGCACGCGGGACGCGTTGGCCGAGATGGCGCTGCTGGCTCAAATCATCAACGTGCTCGGCGCAAAGGCGACGCTCGCAGAGGTGAGCGGAGCGGATCATTCCTTTCATGTGCCAGCGCGATCTGGCCGCACGGACACGGACGTCTTAACGGACATGCTCGACACGCTTTCCGTTTGGATAACGACGAAGCTCGGGTCTGATACGTCAACCTGACACGCAGTAGCCCGTATGGGCAACATTCATGAGAGTGCGTCGGTCGTCGAGCAAGCTGAACTCGCGCCCTGTGAAAAGTGAACTCAATCGAGTGAGCGATTGTTGCCGCAGTCAAGGATCACGAACTTCTCCGCAGCGCGTGGTCTTTTCCGCACGACGGTTTTCGGACCACGACCAGGCGTTCTTCGCTGAGCTTGTAGATTTAGAACGCATGCATTTTACTCGACACTGAGCCGAAACTCGCGCTCAGCCGTCGAGGCCAAGCTCACGCCTGACATGGGCAAACTTCTCAGGGTTGGCCAGCCGCCGGTCGGCCATCATCACTCGCAGCTCCTCGATTCCTTCTTCAGTGAAGAACAGCCGGGGGATGCTGGTGGTGGCGTCGAGCTGCATCAGGCCACGCTCCAGGAGGCTCTTGGCTGCCGGAGGCAGCTTGGGCTGTCCGGCCTGGGAGCCGCCGCGCCAGGTCCTGAGGTGAAAACCTTCGGCCACGGTTGGATATGTCGAGAAGAACATGTCGAGCTCGCGCCGGATGTAGTCGCGCTCCGCGGGCGAAAAGGCCCTTGTGGGTGCCGGCGTGTCACTCATGCTGCTGCTACGCAAGGCTGGGGACGCGGACGCGCCCTCCGGGCATCGACCCCGCTGGCCCGGCGTGTGCATGGCTTAACAAAGAAAAAGAGAAACATAGTCGGACGTGCCCCTTGCCGTGCGGCCTCTCATAGAGGCCCCTCGACCAACTCACCAAATTGAACAGCGAGCAGCGGCGGTTCATCCCATATTGCAAGAAGATGACGTCAGGGTGAGCGCGTATGGCGGATCCAGTCGAACGGGCGACCACGGCCGAGGTTTCGCTCCGGTCCTATTCGTCCAAGAGGAACTTCAAGAAGACTGCGGAACCGGCGCCCGACCTGGATGCGGACGCATCTTCCAGACTCTACGTCGTCCAGAAACATGCGGCCCATCGTGCCGGATTGCACTGGGACTTCCGTCTCGAACATGGAGGGGTTCTCTGGAGCTGGGCGGTGCCAAAGGGGCCCTCGCTCGATCCCGCTGAAAGGCGGGTTGCGGTGCACGTTGAGGACCATCCCATCACCTACGCCGACTTCCAGGGTGAGATACCGGCTGGGGAGTATGGAGGCGGCTCAGTCGAAACCTGGGACCGCGGCACGTGGGAGCCATTGGATGACCCGGAAACGGGAATGCGTAAGGGAAGCATCCGCTTCGTTCTTCACGGCCAGCGGCTGTCGGGCCGTTTTACACTCGCGCGGCTGAAGCGGCACGATCCTCGCAAACAGGAAGCCTGGTTCCTCATCAAAGGCCACGATGAGCATGCTCGGGACGGCATAGGCACCCTTGAACTCGAGCAGGAGACGCCTGCGCGCAAAGGCCGCGGCCGCAAAACCTCGGCGAAACCAAACTCGGCTGCTCGAGCCGAGAAAGCGGCCCAAACTCCGCAGGCTCCGCCGGCGCGAGACAATCGTTTACCAACCGTTGTGGTAGCACGAGCGCCACGCAAGGCGGTGACATCTGTCGGGGATGTCGAGCTGACCCACCCAGACCGCCAGCTTTGGCCTGGCATCTCAAAGCGCGACTTGGCGGCCTACTGGCTGGCAGTCGCACCAATGGCCCTGCCTGGCCTGATCAAGCGTCCCCTTTCAATCGTCCGCTGCCCAGACGGCATTGAAGGTAAACAGAAATTCTATCAGAAGAGCGGGCACGGCTATATGCCCACGCAGATCCGCGAGGGTCACGGCGGAGGCCAGCCATACCTGGCGATTGACGATGCGCAGGGTCTGATCGCGCTGACACAGATATCAGCGATCGAGCTGCATCCCTGGGGCGCCGCAGAAACGGACCCGTTACGCCCCGATCGGATCGTCTTCGATCTCGATCCCGGTGAAGGCGTGCCCTTTGCTGACGTCGTGACGGCGGCTGTCGAGGTCAGAGAACGGCTCAAAAAGCTGAAGCTGACAAGCTTCTGCCGGACGACCGGGGGTAAGGGACTTCATGTGGTCGTCCCGCTGCGGCCTGAGGCTGCTTGGGAGCCAGTCAAGCTCTTCTGCCGCGCTTTTGCCGAAACGATGGCTCAGGACGCGCCGGATCGTTATCTCGCGCATCTCAAAATTGCTGATCGGACGGGGCGCATCCTTGTCGACTGGTTGCGGAACGGCCTGGGCGCGACTGCGGTGTCCTCCTACTGCCCCCGCGCGCGACCTGGGGCGGGAGTCGCTACGCCATTGACCTGGTCAGAGGTCAAACCGCAGCTGGATCCCGGCGCGTTCACAGTTCGCACCGTGCCTAAGCGTCTCGAGAAGCAGAAGCGGGACCCGTGGTTGGACTGGGTCAAGGTCGATCAAGGGCTTCCAAATCTGAAAGCAGAGCGCATCTCCGTAGCCAAGACCCCCGCCGCGCATGCCAAGCCGCCTCCGGGGGGTGCCCGTATAGTTGTTGCCCAAAAGCCGAAGCCGTTGCTCAAGAACCGATAAGGAGATAGCCGATGCCGCAGCGTCCCATCTGGCGAGGGCATCTTCGTCTCGCTCTGGTTTCCTGTCCGATCGCCCTCTACAGCGCCAACCATGATCGCGGCTCGCTTCATTTCAACTTGATCAATCCGAAGACCGGCAATCGGATCCGGATGATCACGCAGGATGCGGAAACCGAGGAGCCGCTCTCACGCGGTGACTTGGTCAAGGGCTATGAGTTCAAGAAGAATACCTACCTCATCATGACCGATGAGGATTTCGAAAGCGCCCGGATCGAGAGCTCGACCACGGTGAAAATCGAGAAGTTTGTCGACGCGAACTCTATCGATCCAATCTACTTCGATGCGAGCTATTACGTGGCTCCGGATGGGTCAGCGGGCGAGGATGTTTACGTCGTCTTGCGGGATGCGATCGCGAGCACGGGCAAAGTCGCCCTTTCACGCGTTGTCATTGCGCGCAGAGAGCATCCCATTGCTATCATGCCAATGGGAAAAGGGTTGGTTGTGCACACGCTTCATGAGGAGCGTGAATTGAATGACTATTCCGACCTTTTCGATCACCTGCCGTCGGCGAAGCCGGACCCCGACATGGTCCAGCTCGCCACCCAGCTAATCGACCGCCAGACGGGCAAGTATGACCCGGCGGACGTAGAGGATCGCTACGAGAGCCGGCTCCGTGCGGTTATCGATGCTATCGGCCCCCCGGGACGCTACGAACCGCACAAAAGGTCACGCGGCACGAGGCTACCGTTTGATCACCGAGGGTACGGCGCACCGCAGCTCACAGTTTTGGCTGAGCGTGGTAGCTGAGCATGCTCAATCAAGGGGCCGTCACTTCGCTTGGCGGCGCCAGACGCCAGGCGGAACGCCGACAACCTTTCGGAAGGTCGCGGTAAAATGGCTCTGATCAGCGAAGCCACATAAAAGCGCGATGTCGGCGAGGTTTGCCCTCGCATTGGGGAGGCAGCGCTTGGCCGCTTCGATGCGCTGCATAATCAAATATTGGTGCGGCGGCAGTCCCGTCGATTGCTTGAACGCACGGGCGAAATGCTTCGGGGTCAGGCCAGTCAACTCCGCCAATTCATCCAGACAGATGTCTTCGGCAAGATGGTCGAGGATGAAGTCGCGGGCGCGGCGTAGATGTCGAGGCGATAGCCCACCCAGCTGTGGCGCCGCACCGAGGTTCGGCAATTGATGTAACCGTTGCAGCCAGTCGACCAGCAGAAGGGCGCGGCCCTCCATCTCGAGCGAAGTGGCGGGGAGGTTCGGATCGAAGGCCCGCCGCAGGTAGTCGAACGTCAGGGTCTGCAGCATCTTTTCTGGAACGAATGAGAGATCGTCGCGGAGACGGCCGCTGAGGGCGGGAAGATTATCCACGTCGGATGCTCTGTCGAGCAATCTGTCGGGCAAGAACACTTGGCCAAACGTGATGCTGCTATAGGCGAGATAGCGCGTCGGAGTGCCTCTTGGCTGAAGCGAAAAATCCCGGCCAGGACCGCTGGTGCGGGTCTCAGTCCGGTTGTGATCCTCAACGGCCGCACCGTTCAAGCGAAGACCTATTACCGTCTCGGGCGCGGTCGTCCACGAGGATCTTCGATCCCCGCCGAACAAATGTGCATGGCCGCAGGCGCGATCCAGCGTTCCCGAGCGCCCTTGAGGTGCACAATCCCGACGCTGTCACAGATAAATGTGAACATATGCGGGTTCGTCACGTCCGGCGCCTCCTGCGATGAACCGAGCGTCTCGATTTCCATCCGGCCACCCACCCTTCGAGATCCAGGCCGTCTGGTAAAAAAACCATGCTCTCGCCTGCGCCCGGCTGGCCGCCGTGGCCGTCGCCGGTCATTTCAACTGTCGTATCTGCCACCGAGAATCAAGTCATCACTTTCGATGGAGTATGTTGCCAAATTTGCGGGTTTTCCAACAACGCTGCGGAATTTCATCAAGCAGCACCCAGGGTATATAGATAGGCTTTCCAAGCAATCAGAGGGTGATGGTTGTCAATGTCGAAGCAAAGGAGGACATCAGCACGCCCTTCACGCCAGAAGATTGGCAATATAGACGAATATCATGCCGCACTAGAGGAACTAAGAATACTCTCAAGAGAGCCGCTCGGCACGCCTCATACAGAAGGAGTGCAAAAACTGATTGACGCGATACTGAAATACGAGGCTCGCCACGGACTGGAGAAATACGCTTCCCTCGTATAACCGCCTTAGGGCGACGCTTCCAAGACTTCTCTGAAAGCCGGAGCGATACCGATGCGCACAATGACACTCCTTACAACGATTTTCCTCGGAGCGACGATGATGACCGCGAGCGCCAGTCCCAATGTTGCAACCGACCCCAATATCGATCCGCAGATCAGGTCGTTCCTTGTCAGATCGACAAGGATCCGAGCCCGTTCTGGGAGTTACCGCAACCCAAGCCTCAGGAGATTCTCACCGCGCTGCAGAACCAGACGCCTGTCGACATGTCGGGCGTCACCACGGTCGAGAAGACGATCACCCAGGACGGCCGGACGGTGAAGCTCTACATCATGAAGCCGGAGCAGGTGACCGGCAAGCCCGGCGTCCTGCTCTTCATTCATGGCGGCGTCTGGATCGTCGGCAATTTCGAGAACCATCAGCGGCTGCTGCGCGACCTGGTGGTGGGCTCCGGCCAGGTCGGCGTGTTCGTCGAATACACCTCGCTGCCCGAGGCGAGATTTCCGACCCAGCTGGAGGAATGCTATGCCGCGCTGAAGTGGGTCGCCGCGCATGCCGGCGAATTCGGCGCCGACGGCAGCCGCATCGCGGTGGCGGGCAATTCGGTCGGCGGCAACATGACGGCGGCGCTGACGCTGATGGCCAAGGACCGCAACGGCCCGAAGATCAGCTATCAGGTGCTGTTCATCCCGGCGACCGACGCAAGCGTCGACACCGACTCCTATCAGGATTTCGCCACCGGTCGCTTTCTCTCCCGCGACTTCATGAAATACGGCTGGGACCGCTACGCGCCCGACGAGACGACGCGCAACAATCCCTATGTCTCGCCGCTGCGCGCCAGCAACAAGGAACTGGCCGGGCTTCCGCCGGCACTGGTCATAACCGCCGAGAACGATCCGCTGCGTGACGAGGGCGAGGCCTATGCCCGCAAGCTGAAGGAGGCCGGGGTCGACGTGAACGCTGTCCGCTACAACGGCACGATCCACGATTTCGTCCTGCTCAACGCGTTGCGGAACATCCCCTCCACCGAGAGCGCAATTCACCTGGCAAGTAAAGGCATCCGAAATCACATTGGCGGGTGATCCGCGCGGAGATTGTCTTTCACCATCGAACGTCAGTGACTGTCCCTCTCCGGAAGGAAAGTGCGCGCTCCAATCCGAGGGCGCGCAGGCGCCCGACGGTTGGCTAGACTAGTTGAGAGCGGCTGGAGGCAGATCCAACTTCAGCATCAAGGGCGGGCGTCACCGCGAACGTCCTCATCCTGAGATCCACGCATCTCTTTTCGGCCCATTCGGCGCGAAGATGCATTCCAATATCCGTATGCTTGTGACGATTGAAGCATGCGCTGAATATCGTCGGATGATGGCGCGGCGAAAGGCCCATTCGCCGCCACGAGGCGACCAGCCTGACCGAGAAAATTAACGAAGCGGCTGTTCGTGGCCAACACGAGGTCTGCGGCTGTCTCGGCCGAGTTGCGGACCGCATGCTTGATGCCGTCGGTGACCAGCAAACTCCGGCCAGCTGACACATTCCATTTCGGGGCATCGTCCATAAGAAACACCTCGAGGCGACCCTCGAGAACATAGAAGCACTCGGGATCGATATGACTGTGCAGGGGAACAAGTTTGCTCGGCGCCATGCGCGTCCCAAAGAGAACAGTGTCGCATGGCGTGATGCCCGTTGGCGCGACCATCTCAAAACGAGCGGCGACCATATCGATCATGTCGCCGGGTTTGATTTCCTCAACAATAAACGTCCTCCGAGTATTCCCGTCGGGCGATGCGGCGAACTTACATACCTGGCGACGGCGAGGAAGATCGTCGGGCTGCTACGTGATCCATCTCGCGCCGAGACAGCTCCGCGTCAATCCGGAGGCTACGGAGATGCGCCTCCCGGTCGGACAAGGGTCCGGTGAGGGTTGTCTCGGCCGCCACGATCGCGCGGTCCAGCGAGGCAATGAGTGCCGGGATGCTCTTGTGCACCGCCTCGGCCTGTATCCGGTCGCGCGCCTCCCGGCCAATGCTGCGACCTTGAAGCTCCATCGTCTCCACGCGATGTCCAGCCGCCATGAAGGACCGCACTGCCAACTCGCGGTCCTCTCGAGCCGCCTGCAGCAGGTCCATGCCGAGCGCCTTGTAGGGTTTGGCCGCCATGTCCTCGGCCACCTTGGACCACATGTCCTCGGCCTTGATCGGCGTCAGGTCGCCCAAGGCGCGCCGGCTGCGAACGGCGTCGAAGGTCGCCTCGTCCGAGATCATCGTCCAGGTCGTTCCGCGCGCCCGGCTCTCCGCCACGTAGGCGGTGAAGCCGGTCATGCCGGCCGTGCCGCGGGGCAGGGCGTTGATGTGCTCGTCGGAGGTGATGCCCTGGGCGGCGTCGATCGTCATGGCGTGCCCGAAGCCGACCAGCAGCCGGCCGGTCGCCTTGTGCCTCGAGGCGCTTCCACTCGACCTCGCCCACGCGGCCGTCCTTGTCGCGCAGGATCAGGCCGTTCGCCATGCGGCCGACCACCTCGACGATGTCGCCGTTGTTGCCGATCGAGCCGCCCTTGCCGTCGATCTTCGCCCAGGTCCGCCGGAACAGCCGCAGCTTGTCGCCGGTGGCGATCGGCATGGCGTATTGTTCGCCGCGCTGGTCGATCGCGTCGTGGACCGGCTCGTCGTTGCCGAGCTCGCCGCGCGCCTTGATCCGGTCGCGGACGGCGCGGCTGATGTCGGCGGCGTCGGCGTTGGTCAGCGCCGAGACGGTGATGCCCCGCTTGGAGCCCGCTGCCGTGAGGGCGTCCCGACGCTCCATGTAGAAGTCGGCGATCCGGCCGAGCACCTGATCCTGGTCGCCGCCCACGAAGCGCGCCGTGCCGTCCTCGCGCTTCATGGCGAGCGCCTGCTGCACCTCGCCAAGGTGGTGGTTCTGCGTCGCTCCGCCGCTTCCGGCTCGGCTGCCATTAGCGAGGCGCGGACCGTTGATCTTCCGGCCGCGTTGGCGTTCTGGGCAAGTCGGCCAGGGCGTCCAGGTCCGGCTCCGCGCCTCGGAACAGGCCGGCGATCTGCGAGGCGCGCGTCTCGGTGCGTTGCGCCCCCTGGCGCACGGTGCTGAGCAGCTCGGCCTGTGCCTCCTTGGGCAGCGCCCGCCGCAGGATCTCGATCGTGTCGCCGGCCTCGACCGCCTGGGCCTGCTCCCGGTCGCCCAGCGCCTTGATGGTCAGGCCGGTCGTGCGCTGCAGCTGCGAGCAGTGCAGCATGGCCGGGGCGCGACCTGGCTGATCTCGTCGATCACCAGCACGGTGTTGCGGCTGGCCTGGAACTCGCCGTTCTCGATGGAGCGCAGCAGCGGGTCCATGGCGAGCGTTCGGTCGACGCCGGCGTCCTTCAGCGCGTCGGCCTGCCGCCAGCCCGTCGCCAGGCCGATCACCTCCCGGCCGCCCGCATCGAAGCGGGTGTCGGCCTTCCAGGCGGCGACCAGGGGCTTCAGCAGCGTGGTCTTGCCCGGCGCCCGCCACGCCGGTCAGCAGCGTCAGGGCTCCGCCCTGGCCGAGCGCGTGGATGGCGGCGCTCTGGGCGGCCCGTGTTCCGGCTCGGAGGTGAAATCCAGGCCGGAGGCGGCGATCGCCGCCGGATGGCGGCGGGCGAAGAGCGCCGGTCTTGTCGGCGGCCGCGCGCGTCGCCTGCGCGGCGAGGCTCTCCTCGATCCGGACCTGGGCGGTGTTGGTCACGCGGACCTTGTCGCCGGACAGGCCAAGGACGAGCGCCACGTGCTCGCCCTTGCAGCGTGATGCCGCGCTGCTCGATGAGCGCCACCACCCGGTCGATGTCCGCGACGCCGCCGGCGATGCCGGCGCCGATCAGGCCGCGCGCCGCATACATCCGGAGCTTGTCGTGGTCGATGACGGCGGCGGTGTGGAACTCCTCGGCAAGATGGCGGGCGGCGAAGGCATAGGCGCGGTCGAAGCGCTCGGCGGCCGGCAGGGCTTCGTGCTGCAGTCTCGCCGAGGATCGTCTGGTGATGCCAGCCGATCGCGGCGGCCTGCTCCCGCCAGATCTCGCGGTCGTTCTTGTCGCCATGCTTCTTCAGCCGTGACGCCAGGCCGGCCGTGGACAGGATCTTGAACTTGCCCTCGGCCGACAGCGCGTCCCAGTCCAGCCCCTGCGACTGGCGTAGGCCTTCGCCGCTCCCAGCACCTGCCGCCGGCCTTTGCTGAACAGATCCACGGCCTCCTGCGGGATGGCCTCGAGCACCACGGCTTGTTCGTTCTTGTCGTAGCCGATGCGGGCGCCGAGCGGCCGCAGCTCGTCGGCCAGCTGGGCCTGGAAGAAGGCGCCGAACTCATGAACCCGGCTGTGAAGGCGCTGGGTGTCGAGCGAGCCGACCCGGCCGTCCTCGGTGACGACCATGTTGAACAGGGCGTTGTGGATGTGGGCGTGCGGATCGCCACCGATCGGCGATTGCGCCAGGTAGGTGGCGCCATGCGCGCCATCCTGCACCGGCAGGGTCGGCCGGGCGGTATGGTGCCGGAAGCTGACCCAGCCCACCTCGCCCGGGCTCGGCGCCGTCCTCGCCGCCCTTTCCCTTGCGCGCCCAGCCGATCTCCCGGGCGACGTAGCGCATGGTGGCGTCGTTGGCCCGGTCGATGGCGTGCCAGATCATCGCGCTCTCGGCCGCCGTCGCGGCGAACTCGGCCGCCAGCGTGACTGACTTGTGCGGTGCGAGGGTCAGGTCGTAGGCGCTGACCTTGCGCTTATGCTCCGACCAGGCCGCGCCCGTATCGGCGCGCTTGGCCTCGAACAGCCGGTCGAGATCGGCATCCTTGGGCATGGTTCGGGATCGATGCCCAGCGCTTGCGCCGCATCGGCAGGGATATCGGGCCGCCAGGTCGCCCGGCTGTCTCGCCCTGTGTAGTACGAGGTGAGCCGGCCGCCGCTGTCCAGCCGCTGCCAGGATCGGTCCGGAAGTCATGGTCGGGCTGGGGGGTGTTCTCGGTGAAGTAGGCGCGGATCAGCTTGCCGGCGGACTCGGCGGCCAGCTTGCGGAACGTCATCACGTGGCGCGTTCCCGTTCGCGCCAGGCCGGCAGCAGCCCCATCTCCGTTCGCCCCGGGTGACCCTTTCATGGCGCGAACGACATCGTCTGGCAGGCTCATCGCCATGCTCTCGGTGCGGCGATCGATACGACGAAGGAGGGGCCCCGGCAGTGTCCGGATGCGCCGACGGCGCTCTACGTCGAACGACCCGGCGGCGGGATAGAAGATGCAGTTTCGGCGAGTGGCGCGCTTTACTCGGATTTGCCCGTGGCGGGACGGTATCGAACTGTGTTGGACAGTACATGTACGTGCCATCGTAACAGGGTCAGCTATTCGGCGATGTTGTTGCGTGATCACACACTGCGCAAGGGTGATGCCGTCATGACGCCAAGAGGCGTTGTTGTCTACGAAGGGACGAACGCCGGCTCCGCGCGCCGCGAGGATTTAGCATTGAACTTGCAAAAGAGAATCGCTTGCCGGGCGACGTCAGAAAATACTTGTCGAAGATGCAGAGCGGCGCAGTGATACAGGTTGGGACAATTCGTCGGCTACCCTACGGCGACGAGTGCGTCCCTCGCCTTGCCCGCAGTAAGAAGGGGGTTTATCTCGATCGAGCAACTCGCCGGCGTCGCCTGCGGTAGAGACAACAGGAGGTTTTCGTTTGTGGAAGGCGCGGCGCCCCCTCCAGCAGCGCAGCGACGGCCGACGCTCGGCGACCGGCTGTGCGAGGAGAGCGCCGCCAAGGGTGCCGCCTCACCGCCGGCGAGGCGGGCCGAGACGCGTCGTGGGGCTTACATGCTAATGCAAGAGTATGCGCACGCGAATGCGCGACGACAACAATTTCCACTCGCTCGCCAAACGGCTGGCCCGGAAAGACATTCGCGTAAATGGCGTGGCGCCCGCCCGATTTGGACGCCGCTGCAGGTCTCCGGCGTCGCCAGATCGAGCCAGCGGGACATGTCTACGTCGCCGATTGGGACGGCGGTTTGCCCTGAGCGCCAATGCGCCCGGAACTCCGAGCTTCGTTCCGCATTTTTCAACTCATCATACAGTTCTCAACTCAATATAGCTTGAGGACAACGCCATGAGTTCCGAAATACCCGACCGTATCCGACCGAGCGGATGACCTCGCTTCGGCGCGCCGCGAAGGCGGAAAGGCGATCAACAAACCCGCCGCAGCCGTCCGACGACAGCCGTCCGACGTCGAATTTGGCCACCGCATTCTTGGGCGCGGCCGGGGTCGGCGCGCGCGCGCCGATGCGCCGTCCGCCGCCGCTCGCGCGCACGATGCGGTAGAGCTGGGCTTCCCGCCACGCCTTTCAAGTCATGCGGGCCCTTGTCCTCGGCCACGAACAGGCCGGCGACCTGCCGCTGTACGCCCTCCGTGACCAGGATCTTTCCCGGCGCCGCGGCGCACTGCACGCGCGCGGCGACGTTGGGCGCCTCGCCGAAAACTTCGCCGGTCGATCGACCACGACGGGTCCGCTTTCGAGCCCGATGCGGGCGGCGAGCGCCGGCGGGCCGCGCCGCGCTCTCTGGCGTTTAGGTCGTCGAGCGCGCGCAAGATCGCGAGCGCGGCGCGCGCGGCGCGCTCGGCGTCGTTCTCCTGCGCCTGCGGATAGCCGAACAGGGCCATCAGCCCGTCGCCGAGCTTCTTCAGCACATGGCCGCCGAGCGAAGTCACCGCGGCGGAGGCGGCGTCGAGATAGCCGCCGACGAGGTCGCGCCAGTCCTCGGCATCGAGCTTCGCCGCGAGGCTCGTCGAGCCGACGAGGTCGCAGAACATCACCGTGATCGGCCGCCGCTCCGCCTCGTCTTTCCACGCGGCACGGGAGCGGGAGACGGCGTCGGCGCCGGTGGTATGGAGCCGCGGGCCGAAGCCGCGGTGAGGATCTTGCGGCGATGACCAAGCGACGCGACGCCGATCTCCTTCAGGTCCGCGTCGTTGAGCGTTCCCAGCAGGTCGAAGTCGATGTCATTATCCGCGAAGGTTCGGGCGTATCGGCCCAGACCCAAACCTTCCAGCCAGACTGCAACGTCCATCCCACGCCCCCAGGGCCGCGCCCCCGGATCATCGCCGAATTGGAATGGTCGGTCCAGGGCAAGCGAGATGTCGCTGGTTAGGCGGTCTCTTGGGGGCCATTCAAACGCCGAGGATCTCTTTCGCTCTCACTGACCGGCGCACCGGAATTTGAAGATGTCTGGTTCGTTGGCGGCTCGTCCAAACCCGACCGTAAGCCTTTCGGCGTCAGGCCAGCGAAACCGAACATTTGGTTCGGGGGAAGCTGTGGCCGGAGCGGATGGGCGGCTCCCGGCCGGAAGCGGCCGTTCGCCCTGCGTCGAGTCATGTCTAGGCTGGGCATCGCTCCGGGGTGCGCAATGGCTGAAACCCGCAAACTCGCCGCGATCATGGCCATCGACGTCGTCGGCTATTCCCGCCTGATGGGCGAGGACGAGGCCGGGACGGCGCGGGCGGTGCGCGAGCATCGCGAGGCGGCGCGGCCGCTCGTGGCGAGCGGGGCGGCCGCATCGTCAAGACGATGGGCGACGGGCTGCTGCTGGAGTTTCCCTCCGTCGTCGCCGCCGTCGAATGCGCGATCGCGATCCAGAAGCTGATGGTCGAGCGCAACGCGGACGACGCCCGAGGCCAAGCGCATCGTCTATCGCATCGGCGTCAATCTCGGCGACGTGCTGATCGAAGGCGACGACATTCTCGGCGACGGCGTCAACATCGCGGCGCGGCTGGAAGGGATCTGCGAGCCGGGCGGGGTGATGATTTCCGGCTACGGCGTACGAGCATGTGCGCGGCAAGATCGAGGCGGAATTCGTCGATCTCGGCGAGAAGGCGCTGAAGAACATCGCGCGGCCGGTGCGGGTCTATGCGCTCAGAACGGCTCGGAAGCGCGCGCCGCGCCGCCCGCCTGCGCGCCGAACAGGCAGGGTCCGCCGCGCCTCTCGATCGTCGTGCTGCCGTTCGCCAATATCGGCGGCGGCGCGGAGCAGGAGCTATTTCGTCGACGGCGTCACGGAGAGCCTGACGACCGACCTTTCGCGAATACGCGGCTCGTTCGTGATCGGCCGCAACACCGCCTTCACCTACAAGGGCAAGGCTGTCGATCTGAAAGCAGATCGGGCGCGAGCTGAATGTCCGCTATGTGCTGGAGGGCAGCGTCCAGCGCGGCGGGAATCGCATGCGCGTCAACGTTCAGCTCATCGACGCCGAAAGCGGCAATCATCTCTGGGCGGAGCGGTTCGACAAGCCGCTCGCGGATCTCTTCGACATGCAGGACGAAATCGTCGGCGAGGCTGGCGGGCGCGTTGAACACGCAACTCGTCGCCGCCGAGGCGCGAGCGCGCCGAACGGGCTCCGACCCCCAACTCAATGGACTTCTATTTTCAAGGGCATGGCTTGGTTCAACAAGGGTATTACCCCGGACAATGTCGGCGCAAGCCCGAAGCCTTTTCGATCGCGCATTTGTCGCCGATCTCCGACAATGTCGACGCGCTCGTCGGATCGGCGACCGCGGACGTGATCGGAGGATTCAACATATTCGTGACCGATCGTATGGCGGCGTTCGCCGCCGCCGAAGCGAAAGTGACCAAGGCTCTGTCCGCGGTCCCAGACCATGCGCGCGGCCATTTGTGCTTGGGACTTGTCAAAATTCTCACCAAGCGCGCGGCGGAGGGCATCTCTGAATGCGAACATGCGTTGGCGCTGGAACGAAGTTTTGCCAGTGCGCATGCAGCGATTGCTATTGGAAAGCTCTTTATCGGCCGCTTCGACGAAACAGAGACTCACATTCACGACGCCCTGCGGTCAATCCCCGAGATGCGCGGGCTCACGTTTACCGAGGATGACGGTCGCCGGCGCGGCGAAACTCCAGCTTGGCTGCTACGAGCAGGCAATGTCATGGTACCGGCGAGCGATCGACGCCAACCGGAATATCCCGCACGCGCATTTTGAGTTGGGTGTTGCCCTCGCTCATCTCGGCCGACTTGGCGAGGCGCGCGCCGCTGTCGAGGCGGCCTGGCCCTCAACCCTGCCTTCACCGTATCCCAGGCCCGCGACGCTTGGACTGCCATGTCCGACGATCCAATGTATCTGAGCACACTTGAGCCAATTCTTGACGGCCTGCGAATATCCGGAGTGCCGGAATAATAATCGGCGGTTACGTTGCGGTCACGCTCTCACACAATGATCGTGGGAACCGCGGTCCAAGAAGATGACTCGCGATCCCCCTCGCATACCTGGCAGGCTGCTCTGTGTGATCGTTGGAATTGCCGCGCAAATTCTTTTGGTGGCTTTAGGCGAGGTCTGGTCGGCGGCGGTTTGCGGCTTTGGCGATCGAAAATTTGTGGCAGACATTTGACATAACGCCGCGCGGCGGCAACTCCCCGAATTAGCTAGTCAGTAACGGGGGTGCGTTTCGTCGAGTGAGCATCGCCGCATCGGCCGCGTCTTTGTGCTAGTCTCGCGACGGAGGACGAGCGCGATGAGCGAAACCCGGAAACTCGCCGCGATTCTGTGCTCAGACGTCGTCGGCTACAGCCGACTCGCCGGCGCGGACGAGGATCGCATCCTCGCGCGAATGCGAACGCTGCGCAGCGACCTGATCGATCCGACCATCGCCATGCATCAACGGACGCATCGTCAAGCGCACAGGCGACGGCAGCATCGTCGAGTTTCGCAGCGTCGTCGACGCCGTACGTTGCGCAATCGAAGTGCAGAACGCGATGGTCGAGCGCAACGCCGGGGTCCCGGAAGACCGACGTATTGTCTTTCGTATCGGCATCCACATCGGCGACATAGTCGAAGAGAGCGACGGAGATCTCATGGGCGACGGCGTCAATATCGCCGCGCGGCTAGAAGGCGTCGCCAAGCCCGGCACGATTTGTCTTTCCGAGGACGCCTATCGCCAAGTGAGCGGCAGGCTCGAAATGCAGGTCACCGACCTCGGCCCCACTCAGCTTAAGAACATCGAAGGCCGATCAGAGTTTATTCGCTTGCAAGTGGGCGTCCCCGCCGAAGCGAAGTCCGCGCCGGGCGAGCGAAGCCGTCGACTCGAAAAGCGCTCGCTGCTCGCGGCTCTGGTCGTCGCGATCGTTGCGCTTTCAATCCTGATGCGGCGGGAGGCTGGTATTTCCTCGACGCCAACAGAACGCGCCCGTCGCCTCAAACGCCACAGGGCCGCCTGGGCGGGCAAGCATCTTTCCATCGTCGTCATGCCTTTCGCCAATCTCTCCGGCGATCCGGCGCAGGACTACCTCGCCGACGCTCTGACCGATGAATTAACGACTGGACTTGCGCGCGCTTCGCGACAGCTTCGTGATCGCGCGCAACACGGCCTTCACCTACAAAGGCAAGTCCGTCGACGCCAAGGCGATCGGCAAGGAATTGGGTGTGCGCTATGTGCTCGAAGGCTCGGTGCAACCCAGCGGCAATCGAGTGAGGGTCAACGCCCAGCTCATCGACGCCGACAGCGGCGCGCGCCTTTGGGCCGAACAATTCGACACCGCGCGCGCCGATTTGCTGCAGATGCAGGACGAGATCGTCAACCATCTTGCGAGGGCGATGTGAGTATCAACTCCCCGAGGTCGAGGCCGCTCGTCTCAAACGAGCGCCGGCGGCAAATCCCAACGCCGAGGATTTGGCGCTTCAGTGCCAGGCGGCCGCACAGAAGGCGGATTATCTCGGCAAGGAAGCGGAAGCGGGTTACCGTCTCTGCGAACGGGCGCTCGCGATCGATCCCAAGAACGTCCTTGCTTTGGGCTTTTTGGCGGTCAAGTTCGCTTAGCCCGTCATATTCGGCCTTAGCGCCGACCCGAAGTCCGACCTCAAGCGCGGCGACGAATTGAACACGCAGGCGCTCGCCCTTGATCCAAACTTCGCCGGTCTTCATCAGTTTTCGGGTTTCATACGCCATATCCAGGGACGCTTAGACGAATCAATCGCGGAAGAAGAACGCGCTCTCGCTTTGGATCCATCGCGAGTGGACGCCATAGCGACGCTAGGTTGGGGTTATGCGGAACTCGGACAATTTGAAAAGGCGCTAGAGTATTACGACAAGGCGTTCCTGCTCAGTCCGCACGATCCAGCTCTGTTTGCATTTTATGAGACAAAATCAGTGCTCTATTTCGGGTTGAAGCAGTACGATCAGGCGATAGAATCGGCGCGGAAGTCGATTGCGATCCGTCCAGATTTTCACTTGGCGTATAAGGACCTTATTGCCGCGCTCGCGTTCGCCGGGCATGAGACGGAGGCCCACGAAGCGCTCCAGCGTTACCTTGCGCTGCCCGCTGCTCCATTCAAGACGATCGCGGCGTGGAAAGCGTTCAAGGCACAGTTCACCGGCCCACAGTCCGACCGGCGCTATCTCGAACTTTGGGACCGGCAAATTGAGGGGTTGCGCAAGGCGGGAATGCCCGAGGTCGAAGCGCCGAAGCTGTCGATCGTAGTCCTGCCTTTGTCCAATCTCTCGGGTGACGCCGGCCAAGACTACCTCGCCGATGCGCTTACCGACGAATTGACCACCGGCGTCGCGCGCCTCCCCGGCAGCTTCGTGATCGCGCGCAGCACCGCGTTCACCTACAAGGGCAAGCCGATCGACGCCAAAGCGATCGGCAAGGAATTGGGCGTGCGCTATGTGCTGGAAGGCTCGGTGCAACCGAGCGGCGGCCAGGTGAGGGTCAACGCCCAGCTCATCGAAGCCGACAGCGGTGCGCACATTTGGGCCGATCAATTCGACACGCCGCGTTCGGATTTGCTGCAGATGCAGGACGAAATCGTCACCCGTCTGGCGCGCGCCCTCGAGCATCAGCTCCCTGAGGCCGAGGCGGCTCGAGCAAGTCGGGCGCCGGCGACAAACCCCGACGCCGAGGATTTGGCCCTCCAATGCTGGGGGATTGTGCTGAAAAACTCATATTTCGGCAAGGAAGCGGATGTGGGTTATCGTCTTTGCGAACAGGCGCTCGCCATCGATCCCAACAATGTTCGCGCCATGGTCTTTTTGGCCGTCAAATACTATCTGCCCATCAATCTCGGCCTCAAGGGCGACCTCGCCAAGGCGGACGAATTGATTTCACGGGGGCTGGCTCTCGATCCAAATTTTCCCAATGCTCACGACGAAAAGTCCTGGATTTTCTTTATTCGGCACCGCTATGACGAAGCCATAGCGGAAGAGGAACGCGCAATCGCATTGGACCCGGCCTTTATCGACGCTGTTGTCGGCTTGGCCGTAAATTACCAGATCCTCGGGCAATTTGAAAAAAGCTCCGAATATCTTGACAAGGCGATTCGTCTGAGTTCGCGCGATCCAATACTCAATACGAGATTTGGCATCAAAGCGAACAACTATCTCGCGCTGAAGCAGTACGATATGGCGATTGAATTGGCCCGTAGGGCTATCGCGGTCGACCCGAACAATATTCCGTATGCGCATGCGGACCTTATCGCCGCATTGATTTTGGCGGGGCGCGAAACAGAGGCCGGCGAAGCGCTCCAGCGTTACCTTGCCCTACCTGCCACAGGACCGCGTACGATAACGGCGTGGACGGCGTACAAGGCTGCCTTCACCAATGATCATAGCGATCCGCGCTATCTTGAATTCTGGGACCGCGCAATAGACGGCCTGCGAAAGGCGGGGATGCCCGAGCAATAACCATCGCCTCCTCCCAATGTCGCGGCAGTCGGCGTCGTTGAATTTATGCCTGGCTGGTCGGAGGGAGAAGCAGGCGCGGCTCGGTGCGCAAGCATTGCGGGACACCAGCGTCACTTGAATCATCCTGGCAACTGAGACGACAACGGCTCATAATGGTAGAATGTTCAAAGCCCCTTCGTACACGTTCAACGTGGAGCCCGACCCTCTGCGGGACGCCCGATATCGCTGGACGGTTCGCGAAGGGACGCAAATCCGCCTGCGGTCACCTCGCTCCTACGCCACTGAGAAAGAGGCCACGGACGAGGCAGCTAAAGCGACGAAGCGATTTTCCGAGGGGGAGCGTGACGGCGGGTAAGCGTCCCCGCCCTCTACCCATATCTGGCCGTGGGCCAAGTCGGCGCAAAGATACTCTAGGGGCTGCTGATATCAGCCGCACGCGCAATCCCCTCTGCCGACGCGACCATGCGCGCCGCTGGCTTCCAACGGGGTCTCCCGGTCGGGCTGAGTCTTGCCGGCAAGACGCTCGGGATCGTCGGTCTCGGTCGGCTCGGAGCCGCATGGCTCGCTACGGCGCCGCACTCGATATGAAAGTGATCGCCTGAAGTCCGAATCTCACTGAAGCCAAGGCGCAAGAAGCCGGTGCGCGTCTCGTCGGGAAGACCGACCTGATGACCAATCCGACGCTATCTCCCTTCACATGGTCCTCTCGCCGCGAAGTCCCGGCGTCATAGGGGCCGAAGACATTCGCCGAATGAAAAAGGGCGCGATCTTGATCAACACGTCGCGCGGGCCTCTGATCGACGAGGGCGCTCTCGTCGCCGCAGTCAAGGCGGGCCATATCATCGCGGCGCTGGACGTCTACGATAAGGAACCGCTGCCGCAGGATCATCCGCTCCGCGCTCCGGCAACACGGTTCT
>CAWADL010000023.1:0-414113 GCA_963780825.1 uncultured Pseudomonadota bacterium
CCCATCCCTTTATCGGGGCGTTGGCTCCCTCCTCGTCCGGTCTCGGCGCGCTGATGAAGGAGTTGGGACGAGATTCGCCGCCGCGCCTGAATTCCCCTCTGCACTGGCGGCCGCGGGCGATTTATTCTACCATGCGGGACTACTTAAAAGCGCAAAGCGGAAAGCCAGCACAATAAACGGGGGGCTTGGAAACGTCTGCTCTGGTCGGAGCGCTTTGTAATTCCGGTGACAGGATTTTTGTGAGCGCCAGCGCGAGAATGCGCGCCTAAAATACTGAGGAGATCCCCCGGCGTTGCCGGGGTGCAGTAACAGTTTGACCATTCAAGCGGTCACCGACCCGGTTCCGTCGTGGGCAGCCACTCGCGCGAACTGGAACCGGACGGATGAACGATTATGAGACGAGAACGGGACGGCTTGGCCTATTGCGATTTCAGGATAGCTGCAGGTGACCACCCACCAGCCCGCGCTTGGAGCTTCGGGGCTTAACATTGATGGTCGAAATTTTCCAGCGAGCGATTGACAACTTGTTAGGCCGCATCGACGGACCGATGGCTATTCGTTTGGCCGTCCAGCCAATTATCGCGAGCGCTTTTGCATTGCGCGACGGTGTGCGCGACGTCAGACAGCACCAACCGCCCTACGGGCTTTCGCTTTTCGAGACTCCCGACGCCGCGGACTTCGGCTTAGAGAGGGCTGGAAATCGATTCGAACCGTGTTTTGTGTGGCGCTTTTTGCAGATGTTATTTATCAATTACTGCAACTGGGTTGGATCTATATCGGCGAGGCGCTAGTCCTCGCACAAATTGTTGCGCTCGTACCCTATATCGTGGTTCGCGAACTAACTAATCGCGTCATCACCTGCTTCCCACCGGGAAAACCTTGACCCAATCGGACTTCATAGCGACGACCATCAGAGCCTTCGCATCGCCCAACCCCAATGACATTCGTCGCCCCAACCTGTCCGCACAACTAGCGACGGACAGCGCGCGCGTCTATGCTGAACGCACGGCGCTTGCGAACTCTTTCAGGTCCGGCCGGCCCCGCTACCGATGTACGGAAAAGGGGCGCGCCGTCCCGATTCCTTCTCAAGCGCCGCTTATCCCTTTGCGCACGATCTCGGCAGCTTCAGCGACCGGCGCTGCTGTGGGCGTCTTGCAGCGTCCTCATGACCGCATCAAGGTTGAACGAGGCCGGCTTTTGCCGGGGCGGGTACTTCTGGAAGTCGGCAATCTGCTGCGCTACCAGCGATTGCATCCCGTACACCAGGAAGGCATGCGAAATTACCCAATCCCAGTAGGTGTTCGAATTCTCGTCGGCGCGCTCGAACGGATCGCGGCGCAGGTTGAACATTTTCGGCGCGCGAAGATGGACGAAGGGTTCGAACCAGCAGGCGAGCGTTTTCGCGCGCTGCTCCATCAACACCACTTTGTAGTCCTTCATGCGTATGGCCAGAATATCGCCATCGTCGCTGATGTAGAAGAAGAACTGCCTCGGGCTCTCGTTCACTTCCCCACTGAGGTAGGGCAGCATGTTGTAACCGTCGACGTGGACCTTGTAGGTCTTGTCGCCGATCTGATGGCCTGATCGCAGCTTTCCGGCGATGTCGGGCTCTCCGGCGGCGGCGAGAAATGTCGCCATCCAATCCTGATGGGTGACGATGCCATTGAGCACGGTCCCCGGTTTGACCTTGCCGGGCCAACGCACGAATGCGGGCACGCGCCAACCGCCTTCCCAGTTGGTGTTCTTTTCGGACCGATACGGGGTAATTCCCGCATCAGGCCAGCTGTTGTAGTGCACGCCGTTGTCGGTGGAATACATGACGATGGTGTTCTCGGCGATGCCTAGCTCATCGAGCTTGTTCAGCATCGTGCCGATGTGCTCGTCGTGGGCGACCATCACGTCGTTGTAGTCGCCTTGACCCCCGCTTTTGCCCTTGTGCTTCTCGGCGCAATGGGTCCGGAAATGCATGGCGGTGGTGTTGTACCAGAGGAAGAACGGCTTCTCCGCCTTGTGCGCGTCGTCGATGAAACGTAGCGCGTGTTCCGTGACTTCATCATCGATGGTTTCCATCCGTTTCTTGGTCAGCGGTCCGGTGTCTTCAATCTTTTGACCGCCCTTACCGTCGGCCCAGCAGTGCAGGACGCCTCTGGGCCCGAAATGTTTTCTGAACTCTGGGTCCTTCGGATAATCGGGATCCTCCGGCTCCTCCTCGGCGTTGAGATGGTAAAGGTTGCCGAAGAACTCATCGAAGCCATGCACGGTTGGCAGGAATTGGTCCTTGTCTCCGAGATGGTTCTTTCCGAATTGACCGGTCGCGTAGCCGTGCGGCTTCAGCAGTTCCGCGATCGTAGGATCTTCGGCGCTTAGACCGACGTCGGCGCCTGGCATGCCGACCTTCGTCAGGCCCGTGCGGATCGGGTTCTGGCCGGTAATGAACGCGGCTCGCCCGGCGGTGCAGCTCTGCTGGCCGTAATAGTCGGTGAAGGCGACGCCTTCGTTGGCGACGCGATCGATGTTCGGGGTGCGGTATCCCATCTGCCCTCTACTATTATAGCTGATGTTCCACCAACCGATGTCGTCGCCCCATAGGATGAGAATGTTTGGCTTTTTCTGATCCGGCATTTCTACCTCCCTTGATTGATCACTCCGCACTAGAACAAACCGCGCGCATGGCTCTCGATGAAAGGGCTATGCGAGACGAAACACCACCGAAGAGAAGGCGAAGACGCCGACTAGCAGGAGGGCAACGACCACCGCGACGCCGGGGGTGTATGAGCCTTCCCCAGGAACTCCAGCGATGACGGCGAAACTTCCGCTACGCATGTAGAGCATGATTTTACGGTATTGCCAGAGCGAGACGGCAAGTCCGAGTATGCCACATAAAATAAGTAGCAGCCCTAGATATCGCGGTGCATCAGGAAATCGAGCGGGCGCCGCGCCTGGCAATGTTCCCAGGCGATCAAAAAACTGAACAATCGTGAAGCCGAAACCTATCAGCGAGACCGAGGTGCGCGCCCATGCCAACAGCGTTCGCTCTAGCGCCAGCCGGGTGCGCAGCCACGCGAAATGATCTGACGTTGTTGGCTTGACCTCAAACCTGTCTGACATTTATCGCGGGCCTCAAATCCACGAGATTGGTCACGCGCTGTTGATGTTGCGGTCGCAGTCAAACCCCATAGGCGGCCGTTTTGATCACATGCTCGAGCATGTCCCCGACATTGAAGCTCGCCGGCGACTGGCGAGGCGGAAATTGCGTAAACGTCTCCCAGTGTTGCTTGAGGATGAAAGCCGCCGGCATCACCGTCCACAGCTTTTCCCCGACGTATAAGGCATAATACGGCGCATCCATATGTTGCTCGAACGGATCAACCCGCAAGTTGACCGGCATCGGAACCGTCGGCCGGATCGATTGGCCCTTGAACCAATCGTCTTTGATCTGGAAGTGCAGCTTCCAATTGCGATATCGAACGGCGAACAGTTCGTGCTCGCCGTAGTAAAAGAACTCGTCGCGCAGCGATTCAGAAACCTCGCCGGTGAGGTAGGGTAGCTGGTTGTAGCCGTCGAGATGCACCTTGAAATGCTTGGCGCCCGCCTGGTAGCCGTTCAGCAGCTGCGCCTTGATGTCGGACACGCCGACGGCGGCCATCAGGGTCGGGACAACGTCCTCCAGAGAGAAAATGCCATTGAGCACCTGTCCGGCGGGGATGCTCCCCGGCCATCGGATCAAGAACGGCGCCCGGAAGCCGCCTTCCCAACCGAGCCCTTTCTCGCCGCGAAATGGCGAGGTGCCGCCGTCGGGCCATGTGAACTTTTCGGCGCCGTTATCAGTGGTAAAAATCACGATCGTGTTGTCGGCAATGCCGAGTTTGTCGAGCTTGCCCAAAAGTTCCCCGACGACCCAATCCAATTCCTGCATTCCGTCGGCGTAGACGCCGAATTTGGTCTTGTCTTTCCAGCGCTCGGAAAGTCGCGTCCACACGTGCATGCGCGTCGTGTTGTGCCAAAGCAGGAAAGGCTTCTCCGCGGCATGCGCCCGATCGATGAAGTCGAACGAATGGGCAAGCAAATCGTCCTCGACGGTCTCCATCCGCTTTCGCGTCAGCGGACCCGTATCCTTGATTGTCTGCTTGCCGACCCGGCCGAAGCGGGCGTCCTCGGTTGGATCGTCGATCTCCGAGGCTTTGCAGTCCAACACACCACGCGGCTTGAAGAATTGCTTAAAGGCCGGATGATCCCTGGGGTAGTCGGCTTGCTCCGGCTCTTCCTCGGCGTTGAGATGATAGAGGTTGCCATAGAATTCATCGAAACCGTGCACGGTGGGTAGAAATTCATTGCGATCGCCAAGATGGTTCTTGCCGATTTGCGCCGTCATATAACCCTGCGGTTTGAGCAATTCAGCGAGCGTCGGGTCTTCGTGACGCAGACCCTGGGCCGCTCCCGGCAAGCCGACGGCGGTCAAACCAGTGCGCAACGGAATCTGTCCGGTGATGAAGGCCGCGCGGCCGGCCGTGCAACTTGCCTGAGCGTAGCAATCGGTCATCATCGCGCCGTCGCGCGCGATGCGGTCGATATTCGGGGTCTTTGCGCCCATCATCCCGCGATGATAGGCGCCCACGTCGAACCAACCGACGTCGTCGGCGACGATCAGCAAAATGTTGGGCTTCGTTATCTTTCTGTCGATGTTATCAGGCATCAGAGACGAGCCCCTCGAGTTGGACACAGAGAACGGAAATCATTCCGAGTGGACGTCTTTCAGACGACGAATTTAAAGTTAGAGTTGAGATGCGTGTCTCAAGCAAGGGTCAGGGCGCCGCGGTTGCCCGGTCAATGTCAAACCTCCCTAGCGACTTGCGCTGTAGGCGACACAACTATCATAGATTTGACAGCGGTGGGAGCGATAATGTCAAAATTATTGGGACGCGTCGATCGGCAAAGACTTATCGCCACTCGCGAGCGGGCCGGCGCGATCGTGTTTTATCTGCTAAGCTCGGCGCCGGGCGAGTGCGTGCCGGGCGCAACGCTACAGGGACAATCCGCATGGAAGCGAAGACGCAGGATCCCCGCGAAAGCTTAGCCCATAAGGCGTGGCGCGAGTTTACCGAACTTCTCGTCATTTCCGCATATCTCTACGTCTGTTTCGGCGCCCTGATCTTCTACAAGGCGTCTATCCTTCACAGCCAAGGCGTCGAGTTTGTGGCTTATGGCTTGGCGCTTGGAAAAGCCCTGATCCTCGGCAAATTCATTCTGTTCGCGCACGCGCTCGGGATCGGCGATCGGAACAATCCGCGCCGGCTGGCGCTTGCCATTCTCTTCAAGTCTGTAGTTTTCGCCCTGCTGCTTATCACTCTCGCCTTTATCGAGGAGTTGATCGTTGGTTTCTTCAAAGGGCGACAGGTTCAGGAAACGCTGAAAGAGATCGCCGGCGGGACGCTGCCCGAGCTCCTGGCGACGAGCTTCTTGATCCTTCTGATCATGATCCCCTACTTCGCGTTTCGAGAGATTTCGGGCGCGCTGGGCGAAGGGAAACTGCTAAAATTGCTCACCGACCGTCGATAGTTTGACGCGTGTGCAACCGGGCGCCGTCGAGATCGGATTGCGCTGCGGTTCGAGAGGCAAAGTCGTCGGCCAGGCTCTCACAAGCTCGCGCGGCCGAGACCGATCCGACCCGCAGTTCGATAAACCGATGTCGTCTGAAGCACGTGGGCGGCGAACGGCGGGCAGCGTGGACGCCAAACCCGCCGTCACCAAACATGGTCTCCTTAGCGCTTCGCTGACCGGCGCCCGGAGAGTCGTCAGACGTCACCCGGCGATCCGGGCCGGACACGCGACAACTAAGACCGATCCGTGAGGCGCTCGCTCAGGGACAAGCGTCCCAGAAGCCCTGGGTACGGCTTGGATCGGTATAGTACCAGCAAAGTCCGGGACCGGGCGCAGCGCCCGCCCAGGAGGCAGCCGCGGCGGCGCTCACGAGACCGATCGCGGCGCCTGCAGCGATCGCGCCGCCGGGGCCCCACCGATATGAACCGGGGCGCACCCATCCTCCCCATCGCGCGCCGCCTCCCCGGTACACGCCACCACCGCGCCAACCCGGACGCGCGACGGTTGTGCGTCGATAGGCGACGCCGCCACCTGGGCCTACCGCAACGCCTCTTCTGACAAAGCGCGCCACTTTCTGGACCAGAGGATCCGCCTGTCCGCCGAGTTCGACCGAGGGAAGAGACATTGCTTCGACCGGCGACCAAGCCATCGGCGCGCACAAGGAAAGAACCATTGCGATCGTAAATCGCTTTTTCACTTCGCCCTCCCTTAGTTCAAAGACCCTGGACGGGCCCTCAAGTGGGTCAACGCAGTCCAACACGTCGTGGGGCGGCGAAGTAGAATGTAACTGTTACGGATGAGACCCGCGAACATCCGCCACGCTTCAGCTCCGACGATCGAAAGACGCTCTCGCGCCAGCCAAAGTCGACGGACTTGACAGTGACAGACTGGCGCCCACAGACTTGGGGCCTACGGTTTACACTAGATAAGTGTGTCGTGACCCCGGCTTTCAGAGACTTCGGGCCGTTTCAATCAAAGTTAGCGAGTCCCATAACTGACGATCAGTGCGGAAAATCGGCCCCGGCGCGGGTGTGAACTTGCCTCGACATCGAACAGAGATTCGTAGTCTGTCGATCGGCGGTATCGAGGCGCTCCGAGGCGCTATCGCGGGCGCGGATTTCGAAGTGGTGCAACTCGAACGAGGACGGCTCCTCGGCGCCCTTACCCACATCAAAGCTGACGGAATCGGTGTGAGCTTCGGACGATTTTCACATGGACTCCGCGCGCGGGGCGTCGTGAGCTCCCATTGCGTCGCTTTCGGCATGCTTTTGGGCAGCGCCCAGGAAACCTCACAATGGGGTTGCGCCATGGCGCCCGGCGACGTTGTCGTATATCCAAAAAATCAGGATCACGAAGCCGTCTATAGGGGCGGAGCGGCCTTCGCGACGGTCTATCTTAGGCCAGAGGACGCCGCTTCTCACTTTAGCCAGGAAGCCGCGGCGTTCGGAGTGCATTCGGTCGTCGCTCGCGCCAAGGTCTATTCTGCGCCTTCGTCAACCAGCCGAGAGATCCGCCAGCGGGTCGCTTCGATCGTCTCACAAATAGAAGTCGCTGCGACGGCGGCGCCTGCCGCGATCGATTTTTTGACCCGCTCGCTGCTGGAGACCTATTTGACGTGTATCCTCAGCTCACTACCTCACGATCCGGAGCGGCAGACGCACAATGCCTCCGGCCTCGTGCGCGATACCGAAGACTACGTTTGTTCCGCCGGTGAACGCGCCGTCCATATCTCAGAGATATGTGCGGCGCTGAACGTGCCGAGGCGGACCCTGCATCGCGCGTTTTCGGACCGGCTGGGCATAGGACCGATCGAGTATCTCAGGCGAAAACGACTGTCCGTGATTCATACGGTTCTCGCCCGGAGCGATCCCGTGGAGACGAACGTTTCGGATGTCGCGATGGAGAACGGTTTCTTCGAGCTTGGCCGCTTTGCCCACTACTACAGAAAGCTCTTCGGCGAGAATCCCTCGGAAACACTTAGGAAGTCGCGCGAAAGAACGCCCGTGGGCGGGCGGATCATAAGAATCTAGTCACGCGCGTCAGGGGGATCAATTAAGGACCGACCTGATCATGCTCGCGAGGCGCTCTGCGACCTGATCCATCGCGGGGAGATCGATCGCAAGCTCGGGCCTATCCATGACCTCTGATCCGATGATCTCACCGGTCCCTACATCAGTGAAGACCCAGCAATAGCGAAAGCTGTCTGATACCGCATGCACGGAAATGTCGCATGCATATACCGCCTGCGAACCATTCATGATGCGGTTCATCGCCTTCATCGCGGCGTTGCCCTCCCGGGACGGAGCGAGAAACAGTCTCAATCGGCTGTTCTTGAGCCGCGCGACAATCGAGGCCAAGAGTAGCGAGATGCGCGTGGTCACGAGGCAATCGGTCTTGTCCGTCTGCGTGTCGAGGATGACGCAGGGCTCGAGATCACTGTGCCTGTCGTCTTGTGCAGACCCTTGGTCGACGAATGAAAATTGGGGGACATAGGCGCCCGGAGGAATCAGGATCCGCACGTCTTCGTCAGGGGCCACGTGCTCGTAATAGGCGGACAGAGCCGATCGCAGGCGCGTGGCTTCGATCCTGACAATCGGATCGTTGGTTGGATCGAAATCGGCGCCGCGCCCGAACACGTCCACGGCAATCGTATAGGCTTTGATTCGATCGCCTCGACCAGCGAGCGCTTCTGAAACGACAAATGATAGAAACCGCCGGTTGCGTTCCGAAAGTTTGAGCTTTCCCCCGGAAAGCAACCGCTCAAGTGCGCCTTTGATCAAGGCGACCGGCGGAGCGCCGGAGTTGCTCGCCACGTATGCCCGCGCGTCCATGGTCGCGTCCTCGCCTGGACCGGCTTGGCCTATCGATCTGACCTTTTATATCTCATTGTCGCAACGAGGTTACTCGTTGCGGTGAACAGCGATAGGCCTACCGTCGCGTCAATCGTAGCCGGCCGTGACCACGCTGTCTTGTGCAATTTGTGCCATCAGATGCTTAGTGCGAGTATGCCTAATTCGATGGAATAGAATTGCGTCGCTTTGTCTTGCTCGCACTGCTGGGCGTTATTGCTGTAGTAGAGATCACTGTTAGTGGCTCTATATGTAAGATCTTCGAATAATCGTTTAAGACGAGGGAAGATGATTTAACATTATCGGATCGCGAAATCGACCCATGTTAACATGGAATACATTGCGCCACCTGCGTTTGTCTACGCAGAGAGGGGCCCGCGCTCCGAGACTTGCGATTCCCAGTTCCACCGTGTGACGAGAGGACAGTCTCTCCCGGGTGCACCCGAGGGATCGTCGCGCGCGAAATGCGTCAATGCACCATGATCGGTCGAATACGGCCTCGCTCTATGTCTCAGATCGGAAATCACTTTCGATCCGCCGTTGCGCTGATGTTATCGACGACGATAGTCTTGTGTGAGAGCCGCACTTTTACTTTATCTGATCAAATGTAACGTGTCGTTCAGAATGGGAACGAATGTGAGGGCCTCCGCAGCCGCAGCGAGTCGTTACGGTTACTAGTTTCGCCGCCTCCCATTCGGTGCATGATCATAGCGGCTCGATCCGAATGCGGTAGCTCCGATGGGAGATTGACGTGGTCGATGCGTGCCGCCGGGGCGCGGCGCGAGTAGTCTTGCGCTGGCCGGAAGCTCGAACAAAACTCGGGGCGCGGATCGAGAGCGATACCCGCCTAGCCGAGCTATGCGAGGCCTACGAGACGGCCTGTACGGCCGCAGACTATTGGAGTCGCTCGAATGCCGATGTCGCTCCCACGCGCGCGCAGGAATACCGCGCCCTGGCGACAGCAACGGAACAAGATATTTTAGAGGCGTTGGGGTGACGAAGGTGGCCGGTTGGAGCGCCAGGGCAATGTGTTCAACGCGACTCACCGAACTTCGTAGAAACGTTTGACTGATGAAGTCGCGGGAAAGAACCGACGTCAGCGAAGTGGTCACCAAACAGGGGCGTTCCGCGCACCCGGCTGCAGGACCTCCAGATGCGTCGGCGTCGAGGGTCCGGCCGGGCGCGGCTCAAACGAGCGAGCTTGGGAGGGCCCTGCGCGAGGAGCAGCCCCGAGGGAGCCCGCAAGGCGTGTCGGCATCTCGCCAGGCGAACCGCGTCAGTACTTCGCCATGACAGGTTTCGGCGTCGTCGGCGCTTCCGGCGATATCGAAAACGTCAACCAGACATTGTAGCCTGAGGGTCGGTCAAATCCGTTGAATTCGGTGTATTGCTTGACGCCGAGAGACCCCTGCATGCCCGCGACGGGGAACAGCAAGGTCACTTGCGGCCCGACGCCGATGACACGCGACTTGAACGGGCCGACCTTGTCGCCTGATCCTCCGTCGGCTGTGATCTGCTGGTAGACGTAACCGACGGCGCCGAACGAGACATTTGGCGTAAGGAAGTGCGACGCGCCCCAGTCGAAATGGCCGTCGATGCCGCTCTGGTAATTCGTGCTCGGATTGATGAAATTGTACGTGGCGCCAATTACGGCGGAGAGTTCGTTGCCGGTCTGCGGGTTGAAGTAGGTATAGCCGCCCCCGGCGTCGATTGCGCTGTGTCCGATACCGATATTGGCGAGATTATCCGAGCTGTAGTCGCCGACCGGAATATCGCCGGTAAGGTAGGTCATGAAATTGTTCACGCCCTGATTCCAGCGCAACGACGCCTGCGGATAAAGGTCGCCGAAGCCCGTAGTCGTCTGTTCGCGGCTGCCCGAGATCGTTCGGCCGAGAGGTCCCGTCAAGGTCCCGAAAATCGACACGTTGCTCTGAGCGACGATGCTGCTCATGCTGACGATCGCCTCTCCGCCGATCACCGGAGCGGGAAACGCATAGGCGAGAGTGGAGTACTCGACATCCGCACGGCCGTTCACGCCGGCCACGACGCGTCCGCCGATCTGAAAGTCGGTGCTTTTCCCGCCACTGACCGATGCATAGTAGTTGGTCGTGGAGAAGGACATTCCAGGCTGCAGCGGCACAGAGGAGAAGCTTCCGAAGATGCCCGGAAGCCAAAAGCTGATGCCGCTTTCGTCGGCTGCGGCGGGCGCCGACGTAAGCGTCGCGACCCCGATCATCCCCAGCAGCGCGAGCGCGGAGTTGCGACGTGCAAGCCCTCTGAACTCGCTTAGGCTGCGGAACCTTCTGGTATGGCCCAGCATTGATCGCCCCTCCAGGTCACTCGTCGCTGATAGACTCAGTTCGCGAAACCAATCTAGTGCAGAAAAACCTCACAACGCGATATTGATAAGCTTGCCTGCAGTTGCTGGACCCGGCGCCGATCGTGTCGTCGTGGATCGGGTAGCCTAACCTGCTCCAAAATCCGCGGAATTCGTCCATTCCTCCGATTCGGCTAGAGGCCTTGTTTCATATCGATAATTCGGTTGGAAAAGCGTTCTCTTGTGGCGGAATGCACATCACTCGCGGCCAGTGTGGCTCTGGCAACGGCGCTGGCCTCGCGCGAGTATTCGCTGACAAGCGAGCGCCGCATACGCGCTTCGATGTTACGGTTACAGACTCCCGTGCTCGCCGATCCGGTGTCAAGTCCCAGCCGTTCGTGTGACCGCGGCCCAGGCGGTAGTCCGCCTCGCCGTCGCGATTGACCGACCGGAGGAGACGATGGCGCACAAAGGTTTATTGCCCGCGGTCGCCGCCGCGGCGTTGCTGGCCTTCACGTCGGCTCCGACACACGCGCAGGATGCTGAGAAGCCCAACATCCTGGTGATATTTGGCGACGACATCGGCCAATCGAATATCAGCGCCTACACTCATGGCCTCGTCGGCTACCGGACACCCAACATCGACAGCATCGCGAAAGCGGGCATGATGTTCACGGATTACTACGCCGAGAACAGCTGTACGGCGGGCCGCTCATCTTTCATCACTGGTCAAACGCCCAAACGGACGGGCCTCTCTAAAGTGGGCATTCCAGGCGCAACCGCCGGCCTCCAGGATCGCGACATAACGATCGCGCAGGCGCTGAAGCCGCTCGGCTACGCCACCGGTCAGTTCGGCAAGAACCATCTTGGCGACCGGGATGAATTCCTGCCGACCAACCACGGCTTCGATGAGTTTTTCGGCAATCTATATCATCTGAACGCCGAGGAAGAACCCGAGCGTCCCTATTGGCCGAAGGATGACGAACCTTACGTCAAGGCGAACTCGCCCCGGGGCGTCCTACACACCTCCGCCGACGGAAAGATCGAAGACACCGGTCCCCTCGATAAGAAACGCATGGAGACCATCGACGACGAGACCACGGCGGCGGCAATCGATTTCATGGGGCGCCAGGTCAAGGCGAAGAAGCCCTTCTTCACCTGGATGAATACGACTCGCATGCATGTCTTCACGCACGTGCGCGAGTCGATGAAGGGACAGAGCGGCATGCCCGGCAACGAATATGCCGACGGCATGATTGAACACGACGGCGACGTCGGCAAACTGCTCAAGTCGCTTGACGAACTTGGAATCGCCAACAATACGATCGTGATTTACACGACCGACAACGGCCCGAATCAGTTCTCCTGGCCGGACGCGGCCACTACGCCGTTCCGATCAGAGAAGGACACGAACTGGGAGGGCGCTTTCCGAGTTCCCGCCATGATCCGGTGGCCCGGTCATATCAAAGCGGGAGAAGTCTCGAACGAAATGTTCTCCGGCCTCGACTGGTTTCCGACCCTTGTCGCCGCGGCCGGCGACGCGACGATCAAAGAGCGCCTGCTCAAGGGCGACATGATCGGCCCTCACAAGTTCAAAGTCCATCTCGACGGTTACAACGAACTCCCTTACCTGACCGGGCAGCAGCCTAAGGGCGAACGGCACGAGTTCGCCTATTTCAACGACGATGGCGCACTTGTCGCGTTTCGCCACGATAACTGGAAGGCCGTTTTCTGCGAAATGAGGCCGCAGGGCGGCTTCCGGGTATGGTACGAGCCCTTCACCTGCCTGCGTATTCCGAAGCTCTTCAACCTGCGAATGGACCCGTTCGAGCGCGCGGATGTCGTCTCCGACCAATACGACGACTGGCGCGTCCAGAATGCGTATATGATGGGCTGGATGACGTTCCACGCCGCCGAGTTTTTGCAGACTTTCGTCGAGTATCCGCCGAGCCAGACGCCTGCGAGCTTTACGATCGACCAGATCGAGAAGGGCGTGGAGGAGGCAATCAAGGCGAAGGCGGCCAAGGGCGGGCAATAAGCGCTCGGACGGGGACGGGTGAAGGCGCGAGCGCGCGAACCTTGCCCGCGAGAAACAGGTGGGTGAGGGTCATCGAGCGTAACCGCAACATCCTTCCGCCGAACCGCTCGTTCAACCGCGGCGACGACCCGACTGAGGTGAGCCGAAATTCCGCTATCGGGTCCGTTCAGGAGCCCTGATGTCCGTCATCGACATCTTCGCGTGGATCGTGCTGATCGTCCTGATCGCCAGCGGCCTCGCGATGTTCTTCATCGCCGGCTCGCTGCCCGGGTACATCGCCAAAAGCCGCAACCATCCGTGGGCGCAGGCGGTGACCGTGGCTGGCTGGGTCACGCTGATCTGCGGCTTCGCGCTGTGGCCGGTCGTGCTGATCTGGGCCTACGTCGACGTTCCCACGCCCCGTAAACAGGAGGCGGCGCCATGATCGTCGTCCTCCTCAATGTCTATCTCGTCATCCTCTTCCTGCTGGTCAGGCTCAAGCTTGTCCGCTTCAACCTGTTCTGGAAATGCTCGCCGCTGATCGTCCTGTTGCTTCTCATGTTCGGCCTGTTCATCCCGATGGGCTGGGGCGCGCCGCAGGGCACAGCGCTCGTTGTTCGCAATTCGGTCGCGATCGTGCCCAACGTCTCCGGCCAGGTCGTCGACGTTCCGGTTGAGGCCAACACGCCGCTTAAGGCGGGCGACGTGCTGTTCCGCATCGATCCCGCGCCCTTCGCATACAAGGTCAAGGAGCTCGAGGCGCAGGTCGTCGCGGCCAAGCAGAAGGCTGAACAGCTCAAGACGCAGGTCGACGCCTCGGTGGCCAGCGTGGCGGCGCTGGTGGCGCAGGTCGGCTTCGCCGAGAAACGCCGCGACGACGTGGCGCAGCTCGCACGCAACAGCACGGCGACCCAGTTCCGGCTTCAGGACGAGGAGAAGCAGGTCGACACGCTGCACGCCCAACTCGACGCCGCCAAGGCTCAGGAAAGCAGCGCGCGGCTCGCGCTGGCCTCGCAGATCGACGGCGTCAATACCGAAGTCGTCCAGCTCACCGCTCAGCTCGGTAACGCGCAGTGGGAGCTTGACCAGACAACCGTCCGGGCGCCGACCGACGGCTACGTCACCAATATCGGGTTGCGCAAAGGCGCGCGAGTAACCAGCCTGCCGCTCGCGCCGGCGATGGCGTTCATCGATACTTCGCATACCCTCGTCGGGGTCCAAATTCCGCAGATCGACGCCCGCTACGTCGCGCCCGGCCAGCCCGTCGAACTCACATTCAAGTTTGCGCCGGGCGCCATCTACACAGGCAAAGTCGAGCTTGTGCTGCAGGCGATCGCCACCGGCCAAGTCCAGGTCTCCGGCGCCGCCGTGGCGCCGAGGGCGATCGAGACGGCGCCGTTGGTAGTTCGGGTGAAGCTCGACGACGCCGATTTCGCTGATCGGCTGCCCGCGGGGAGCACGGGCGACGCCGCGATCTTCACCGACCACGTCAAGGCGGCGCATGTGATCCGCAAAGTGCTGCTGCGTCAGATCGCGATCACCAACTATGTCAACCCGTTTTGAGTCCGCGCGGATGAGGTCATGCTTAGATCGTTTCTTGGTTGGATCGCTTTCGCGCCAGGATCCGAGTAAGGAGCTGCTCCATGCATATTAATCGCCGTCGAATTCTCCTCGCAGGCGGCGCGCTCGTCTCTCTGCTCGCGACGCCGTCCAGCTTCGCCCAGTCCGATCCGCTGCCCTCGTGGAATGAAGGCAAGAGCAAAGCAGCGCTCGTAGACTTCGTCGCAAGGGTGATCAAGGAAGGCGGCCCCGACTATGTCGCTCCCGCCGAACGCATCGCCGCATTCGACAACGACGGCACGCTCTGGGCTGAGCAGCCGATCTACTTCCAGTTGGAATTCGCCTTTGACGAACTGAAGCGCATGGCGCCCCAACATCCGGAATGGTCGGAAAAGGAGCCGTACCGGTCCGTGATCGCCAATGATCTGAAAGGCGTCATGGCTTTCGGCGAAAAAGGCTTGATTGAAATCATGGCGGTCACTCATTCCGGAATGACGACGGAGGCGTTCAACAAGACGGCCGCCGATTGGTTCGCGACGGCGCGACATCCAACCAAGAAGCGGCCCTATGACCAACTGGTCTATGTGCCTCAACTCGAACTACTCGCCTATCTCAGAGCCAACGGGTTCAAGACCTTCATCGTCTCCGGCGGCGGCGTCGAGTTCATGCGGGTCTTTGCGGACCGAGCCTATGGCGTTCCGCCGGAGCAAGTGATCGGCTCCTCGGGGGTGGTGAAATTCCAGCTCGACGCCGAGGGCAAGCCGGAATTGATCAAGGAGCCGAAGATCGAATTCGTCGACGACGGGCCGGGCAAGCCCGTCGGCATCAACCGCATTATTGGTCGCCGACCCATCCTGGCCTTCGGCAATTCCGATGGCGACCAGCAAATGCTCGAATATGTCGCGGCCGGGTCCGGACCCAGACTGGCGCTGCTGCTCCACCATACAGACGCGGAGCGGGAATGGGCCTATGATCGGCAATCGAAGATCGGAAAGCTGGATAAAGCGCTTGACGAGGCGAATGCAAAAGGCTGGACCGTCGTCGACATGAAGGCGGATTGGAAGACAGTGTTTCCGCCGGATAAGTGAACGCGCGTCGGTCTTGCGGGAGAATGAGATGCTGGCGGATGATGCAGTGCTGCAGAAACCCAGGGCCGTCGCGGGCATGATCCGCGTCCCCGGCGGCGCGTTCCGGATGGGCTCCGATCGGCACTATCCGGAGGAGGCGCCGGCCCATCAGGTCTCGGTCGACCCGTTCTGGATCGACAGCGCGCCCGTCACCAACGCCGAGTTCCGCGCCTTCGTCGAGGCGACCGGCCACATAACGTTCGCCGAGATTCCGCCCGACGCCAAGGACTATCCCGGCGCGCTGCCGCACATGCTGCGTGCAGGTTCGCTGGTCTTCAACCCGCCCTCGAAAGTGCTCGACCTTCGCGATTGGTCGCAATGGTGGAAATTCCAGTTCGGCGCCAATTGGCGCAAACCCTATGGATCGGGCAGTTCCATCAAAGGCCTCGACGACTACCCCGTCGTGCACATCGCCTATCGCGACGCTGAGGCTTACGCGGCTTGGGCGGGCAAACAACTACCGACCGAGGCCGAGTGGGAGTTCGCCGCGCGTGGCGGATTGCAGGAAGCGGAATACGCCTGGGGCGACGAGTTCACGCCTGATGGACGTCATATGGCGAATACCTGGCAGGGCGAGTTCCCGCTGGAGAATACGAAGGCCGACGGCTATCCGCGCACCTCGCCGGTCACGGCGTTTCCGCCGAACGGTTATGGCGTTTACGACATGATCGGCAATGTCTGGGAATGGACGACGGATTTCTGGTCGACGGCCCATGCAGCCGATGCGCCGAAGGCATGCTGTGTGCCGCAAAATCCGCGCGGTGGCTTGGAGCAGGCGAGCTACGACCCACGCCAGCCGATGATCAAAATCCCGCGAAAGGTTCTCAAGGGCGGCTCTCATCTCTGCGCGCCCAACTATTGCCGCCGCTACCGCCCTGCGGCACGGCACGCCGAGCCCGTAGACACATCCACCAGTCACGTCGGCTTTCGCTGTGTCTTGCGCTGAGCTGTAGCCGCGATCTCCAGATCGCGGTCTTTGCGCGATCGGCGCTTTCCCAGCAAGGTGCGATCTCACAACGGCCGGGATCTGGAGATCGCGGCTACAGGCGCTGCGCCTTCAATTCCGCGAAATCTCCGGCTGCTAGCAAATGCAAGCGACGAGCCTCAGTGCAGCTTCATCTTTCTCCTGCTTATCTCGCAAAACATAGTTGTCCGCCTTTGTAATTTCGATTGACATGAGATAACTGTATGCCGTCGGGAACTTTTTCCCCAAAGGGTGCGCCGATGAAATACGCAATCGTAGCCTTGTTGATGGCGTTCTCCATTACGGAAGCGGACGCCGTCGTGTATTGCGCGGCTGGCGTCTACCACGCAGGTTGCGTAGTCCGTCCGGCCGTGCGCCCCGTCGTGGTGGCGCCTGTTCGCCGCACGGTAGTGGTCGCGCCCAGGCGGCACATCCGACGTTACTGATCAACCGCTTCATGAAGCCGAAGGGTTGAGCGGCGGCAGGATCTCTCCTCGTCGCGCTAGAGGGAGCCTACGCGAAGCGGGGCGCAGGACGTCAGCGCGCGAGCCGAGTTCAATGCCTTTTTCTCAATTCCACTCGGCGCCCGCGCCGAAAAGCGTTCGCTCAAGATCCTGCTTCAGCGACGCGAAGCGAATGTCGCTGCGCGCCTCCTCTTTTGCGGCGAGCGGCAGGCGACGAAGCCAGACTTCGAGCGCACGGTACGTTGCAAGCGCGTCGCCGCTCTTGGCGATCCTCCGCAAGGCGCGCCGCGCCGATCCTTCCGATGTCTCGTATCGCTCGCGCTGTTCGCGCCATACCGAGGCAAGCCGGGGAACCGCCAGCAGATAGAACGCGAACGCCGAAATTCCGACCACGGCAACCGCGAGTATCGCGTATCCGAGACGAAATATCTGGCCGCCTGCCGCGCCTTTGTTATTCGCCGCTTCCGGAACCAAGACGTGGATCCCCGAGAGCGTCTCGGACCGCGCCTGTTTCGCTTCGAGGTCCCACCAGGGTTGAACCAGGGCCGGAAGGTCGTAGGTTCCTGGTTGGGCGAAAACATAAGTGACCTTGTCGGTTCGCGATCCCTCGACTGCGCCGCGATTGACGTGATCGTCCGACTGCGGCGCGTCGGCGTAGACCCGCACGCCGGGCGGCGCGGCGAAGACGAAATCCGCCATGCCGAGCGCGGGCACCCCGTCGGCGTGGCGCGTGATCACACGCGTCACCGCCCCGCCCGGCTTGAATGAAGCCGTCGCCGGATCCGGCGTCCATTTTTCAGAGGCCGTCAGCTTCGTTGCGGCCAGCACGGGGCCTGACATATCGAGTCCTGGTGGGACGACGACGCCGAGCGTCAAACTTTGACCTTTAGCAGAACCCACCGTATCGCCGGATCGGTCGAGCACCGTCACATTCGCAGGCGGAATTGTGATTTGACCGCTGCGACGAGCAAACACCGCAAATTCGAAACGTTGGCCCGACGTAGTCCTTGCCATCGGTATTCTCTCGAATTGTCACCGCCTGAGTTTCAAATCGGAGGATTTGCGCGCCGGACGCCGCGCCGACATCAACCAACGGCGGACGCAACATCGCCCCTGCAAACAGGACATCTACGAAAAGCTTCACGGGTTGGCCGGGAACCGCCCCGGTTGCTGGATCGAGCTTGCTTCGCACGATGACGTCCTGCGCTTCGGCGCGCGCCACGCCGATCGTCGCAAGCGCCAGCAACAGCAAGACCGCCAAGACTCTCATCGCTTGCTTGCCCGGCGCGTCGACGGCCGAACCCAAATGAAGCTGGTAAGCAAACCTCGCCCGCAGAAAGTCGGCAGGCCGGGTCTGCACCCGTTTCAGCCAGATCGCGCGGATCGCCTCATCGGTCATTTCAGGTTGCGCCCCTTCGACGGTCGAATCGGTCCCGCCCTTTTTCGTCTTGTCGAACACGATCTGGCTCGCGCCGAACTCCGTGTCGTCGATGTCGCCGCCGGTCGCTTTCAGCATCGCAGCGCGCGCCCGCGCGATTTCGCGATTGGCCCGCGCATCCGGCCAGTCAGGATGTATTTGCAGCGCGCGGTCGTACTCGCTGACCGCCTCCTCATATTTGCCGAGCATGACGAGCGCGTTGCCGCGATCGTAGACGCCTTCGGCGGCGCCAGCCCGCGAAAGAACTTCGGCCGCCGCCTTGAAATCGCCGGCTCGGAACAGCGCTATGCCGCGCCAAAGCGGATCACGGAACGCCTCAGCCGCGTCGGCAGGCCGTCCCTGGCTCATCAAGACCCGGCCGCGCTGATCCGGAGTCAACCAAAGATTGCGCCATCCGGTTCGCTCAGCCGCGACAACCAGCGCCAGAGCCGTCAGGCCGGCAGCGATTGCGTAGGGCAGCCACGTCCTTGTCTTGGAGCCCGTCAACGAAGCACCCATCCGCGGCGAAACCAGCCGAACGCAAGTATCGCCAGGACTGGCGTCAACCAGTAACCCTCCTGCTCCCATTGTTGGCCTTCGCCTGAGACGTCCCCGCTTCGCCCGACGCGGTCAAGACGATTCGCGATCGAGACGACGTCAGAGGAATCGATCGTCGTCCTGACCAATTCGCCGCCAATGCTCCTCGCCGCATCCTCGAGCGCGCCAGGGCTTTCATCCGGAGGAACCAGTGCGAGCAGCGTGACCTCATGAGCAAGGCCCGCATCGCGTCTCGCAATCTCCCCGATTTGCTCGCCAGCAACGGCGTCGGCCAGGACGAGAATCGAGCCGCCGCGCGGTTCGCCTGCCAGGACATGATCGGCCTCGAAAAGGGCGGCCGCGAGGTCATCGCCTGGTTCCGGCATGACATCCGGCGCCAAGGCCTCGGCCATCGACAGCACGACGCGGCTGTCGGCCGTCGGCGGCAGCACGAGGTGTGTCGAGCCCGCATAGGCGATGAGGCCGGTGGCGGCGCCTTCGCGCAGGGCGAGCAGATCTGACAGTTTTTGCCGGGCGCGATCCAGCCTCGTCGGCGCCAAGTCAGTCGCGGTCATGGAGGTCGCGACCTTCAGCACGACCACGACCGGCGGCGGGGCGTCGGCGAAGGGCGACGGGCGCCGTTGCCAGACGGGACCCGCGATTGCAATCGAACCGACGATCCAGCCTGCGAACAACAATCCGTTCGGCGTTATGCGAGAAGCGCCTTCGTTACCAACCAGAAGGCGCCGCAGCAGCTCAGGGTCAATGATCCGCCGCCATTTGTCAGCGGGATCCGAAAACCTACGCTCTAGCCACCAAAGCGCCACTGCCGGGACCAAACACAACAGCCACAGCGGGCGCTCGAAGTGAAACGCGGTCAGGGCGTCGATCATGCAAGCGCCGCCGCTTCAGTCGAGGCTTCCGTCCGATGACGAAACCGATTGGAAAGCAATCGAACGGCCTGCGCGATCATGGAAAGCACGAGCGCAGCGGCGAGCGGAAGCCAATAGAGGTCGCGCTTCGGCCGGAACGTGACGCTATCGAGCTTTCGGGTTTCGATCGCGTCGAGCCGGGCATAGATCTCGTTGAGCTGTTTTCTGTCGAGCGCGCGGAAGAAATCCGCCGCCGGTGGTGGCGGACACGTCCTTCAGAGCCTGTTCGTCGAGTTTGTCCTCGCCGACCGCCGTCGGATCGCCAATCGCCACGGTGTGGATGACGATACCCTTGTCTTTGGCGATCGCCGCGGCCTCTCGCGGGGGAACCTTGCTACCCGTGTCATTGCCGTCGGTCAGCGCGATCATCGTCTTCGTCTTGACGACGCTGCGGTCGAACAGGCCGATGCCCAATCCGATCGCGTCGCCGAAGGCGGTCTTCGGACCGGCCATGCCGACCTCCATGTCGGCTAGCAGCGAGCGGCAGAGCTCCAGGTCGGCGGTGAAGGGCACGAGCGTGAAGGGCGCGTCGCCAAACACCACAATGCCGACCCGATCCCCCTTTCGCCGCGAGAGGAACTCACTCAAGACCTGCTTGACTGCTGTGAGACGCTCGACGAGCTCGCCAGATGCGTTGGCGAAGTCCTTGGTTTGCATTGAGCCGGAGAGGTCGACCAGGAGAAGAAGATCGCGCGTTGGTTTGTCGCGATGAAGCGGCGGCTCGATCCACTGCGGCGCCATCAACGCGACCACGGTCAGAAGCCAGCATAGTCCGAGCGCAGCGAGACGGAACCAACCACGCGGCGCGACGATGCCCCCTGCATGGGGCGTCTGGCTGGTCAAGGCAGCGAGACGATCGAGGAACGGAACACGCAAACCGGCGCGGTGGTCGACATGAGGAGGCAGCAAAATCCAGGCCGCCAGAGGCAAGGGTGCGAGAAGGGCAAGCCAGGGATAGGCGAAGGTCAGCATATCAGACGCCGCTGGAGTCGGGCTGATGCTTTCTCGCCCAAGCCTTGGCCTGCTCCCCAAGCCTGTTGAGATCGCCCGGCTGTAAACGCAACGCGCCGTCGGAGACGCGAACGAGGAATTCCTTCAGCGCGTCAATCCCCAATCTCGCTCCGTTGCTGTGTTCGAGGAAGGTGGCCCATTCAACGCCGCTCAGCGAGGCGACGGCTACGCGGGGATAAGCAACTAGAGCCGCTCGCTTCAACACCGCCGAAATCGCCGCAACGGCCCCGGCATCCTCAGACGCTTGCCCGCAAATCCGATCGATCTCAGCCACCGCTATTCGTCGATAGGCGTTCGCCCGGGCTGTTCGCACCAGATAAGTGATGTAGATTGCGAGGAACGCGAGAGCGCATGCGGCCAGGATCGTTGCACCTGCCGCAGGGGGCCAATATGCCGGCAGCGGCGGCATCGCGATATCCCGGAGATTGGCGAGGCTGGCGGGATCGTCGCTCATCGCGATGGCCTCGCAACAAGGCTCGCGGTCCTGCGTGCGGCGCGCTGGCCAATCAATTCCCGCAGTTGCGTCGCAACATCGCGCTCAGTGGAGATTGGCAGCACGGGAACGGCGCGCTTTATCGAGAGAGCCGTGAGGCGGTCTCGCCGCGCCGCGCTTTCGTCTGAGAACCTTTGGCGAAGACCATGCGAGGACGTGTCAACCTCGATTTGCCGATCGCCAGAACTGAAGATCGCGGCGCCGACATTGGGCAATGCGCTCTCCAATGGGTCTTCGACGAAAATCAGCATGAAGTCATTGTGCTCCATGATCCTCGTCACGAGAGAAAGGGTCGCTTCGTCCGCGCCGGCCGCATCGGTGATCAGACAGACGAGCCAGTCATGCGTCGCCAGATGGATCGCCCGGCGCAGCACCTGATTGAGCAACGGGCCGGCCGAGGCGCGCTGTTTGGCTGGCAAATCCTGATTCTGCCGCACGATTTCCGAGACAACTCGCACGGCGCCGATCTCGCGGCTGCGCACAGGAACCTCGACGATGGCGCGGTCGCCAAAGACGATCGCCCCCACCCGATCGCCGAGCGAGGCCGCTCGCCAAGCGGCGAGCGCCGCCGCCTCGGCGGCGACGACCGACTTCATGGCGCGGCGGCTGCCGAAGAACATCGAATTGCGCTGATCAACGATCAGCAAAAGCGGCCGATCCCTTTCCTCGGAGTAAACGCGGATGTGCGGGGTCCCGAGCCGCGCGGTCGCGAGCCAGTCGATCGCTCGCGTATCATCGCCGACGACATAGCGCCGAAGCTCTTCGAAATTCAGACCGCGTCCGCGCAGCCGCGAGGCAAAGCGACCGGACAGCAGGCTGTGAACGGGTTGTCGGGGAAGAAAGCTGAAGCCTTTGGCGCGCCGTTTCAGGCGCATGAGTTCGTCGAGACTGACGTGGGCGCGCGCAGCGCCCGCCGAGTTCGCGCGCGCCGCTTCGCTTATAGTGATGGCCATCGGCGCCCCTCAGGCTGCAACCGCGACTTGCTTTACGATCTCATCGACGACGTCGTCGGTCGTAATTCCCTCGGCGGTCGCCTCGTACGTCAGGGAGATGCGGTGTCTCAGGCAATCGTGGGCGACGGCCTGGACGTCCTCCGGCGTCACATAGTCGCGACCCCGCAACCAGGCATTGACGCGCGAGCAGCGGTCGAGGCCGATGGAGCCGCGCGGACTAGCGCCGATCGAAATCCACCCCTTCAGCTTGTCGCCAAACTGCTGAGGTCGTCGCGACGCCGCGATCAGCGAGACGATATAAGTCTCAACGAAGTCCTTGGTTGTTACACCGTCGATCTCCGCCCGCGCCCGAAATATCACGTCTTCCGGGATTCGCTCCTGTGGTTTAGCGCTTCCTGGCGTCTGCGGCGCATTCTCAGTCCTGACGAGCTGCAAGACCTTGATCTCGTCAGCGTCCGAAGGATAGTCGATCCGGACATGGATCAGGAACCGATCCATCTGCGCTTCAGGCAAGGGATAGGTGCCTTCCTGTTCGATCGGGTTCTGCGTCGCCAGCACCATGAACAAGGGCGGAAGCTCGTACCTTGTACCGGCGACAGTGACGTGGCGCTCCTCCATCGCCTCCAACAACGCCGACTGCACTTTGGCGGGCGCGCGATTGATCTCGTCGGCAAGGATGAGGTTGCCGAAAATGGGTCCTTTGCGGAACTCGAATTTCCCGTCGCCGCGCAATATCTCGCCGCCTGTCACGTCGGACGGCAGCAAATCCGGGGTGAACTGAATGCGCCGAAACTCCGCGTCGAGATGTCTTGCAAGGCTCTTGACCGCGCGGGTCTTGGCGAGCCCGGGAAGTCCTTCGAGCAGTACGTTTCCGCCGGCCAGCAACGCGATGACAATCCGCTCAACGACGCGCTCTTGCCCGATGATGTCGCCATTCATCCGGTGCTGGAGGTCGGCGACCGCCTGTCGCGCAGAAATGGTCGCATCCACGCCCATGGGTCCGTCCTATCGCGGATTTTGACCCTTTGGCCCAAAGCCGCATTTTTCGTCTTTCGCGATGCCGAACCGAGCGACTTCAGGACGGTAACTGTAACAGGCTTGCCTTCGCAATTCCGCCGCGGGCGCGATTCGGCGCCCGCTGCGGGGGTTTCGCTATTTGCATCAAATAAGTTCCCGGTGATCAACTAAGATCCCCGGACCAACCGGCTTCGCGCGCGGCGAAGCCAGCGCGCGCTACTCGCGAAATCGAGTTTCACCGCCGCCGATGCCCGCCGCCGCCACGGAAACCTCCGCCGCCATGGAAGCCACCGCCGCCTCCGCGCCAACCGCCGCCGCCTCCGCGCCAACCACCACCGCCGCCATGCCATCCGCCGCCACGCCAGCCCACCGCGCCGCCGCGCCATCCGCCCCCACGCCAGCCGGCGCCGGCCCCGCGCCAAGCCCAACCGCGCCAACCGTAACCTCCGCCCCAGCCCAAACCGCTTCTCCAGGCGTACCCGCACCAATACCAACCGGGGCCACGCCAACCATTCGTGTAGTAGCAGTAGTTCTGACCCCCATAGACGTACTGGACGCTCTCAATGGGCGCCGTCTCAGATAGCTCTGTCCGCAGGCTGCCGATACCGCTCCCTATGGCGGCCTGCGCGTCTGTCATCTGCAGCAGAGAGAGCGACAGCGTCGCAATGAGCGCCAACGAGGATTTGATTGACATTCGAGTCTCCTGTAACCGAGCAGGTCGCCGCCAAGGCTAAATTTGGTCTCGAACTCTCGCGTTCGCGAACGCTGCCGAGGAAACACGGCGGGAACTCCAGCCCGCGATCCGTTGCGCGGCTGGGCGGCGTTCGTGGGCCAAAGCTTTCCGACACAGTGAAGTCGAGACGGTCTCGCGGCTCAAGGTCGTAACAGTTACAGTCCCGGCTCTAACCCGCCGATGTTAGGGTCAGCTCGAGACGCTGGGCGAGTTTGGACCGCATGTGCTGCAAGTGGCGGTTATGGAATACGACGGCTCGCCTGCCCGCGGAAATCAACCAAGCGCCGTCATATGGGGGAATGGCGAGGATGTGGGCTCGGCTTCGGTCAGCCGGATTGTTTGATAGGAACTCTGCGCGCACCCTCCATAGCTACTGAGCCGGCGGCGGTCGCGCTCAAATGAATTTACTTCCTATCGCAGTATTGTAACGACTGGCGAGCGCGACCGTTGGGAGGGGCGATGGCATCGTTGACTTTGGCGTCCATCGTGTTCGCGTTCGTTTTGACGGGCGGCCTGACCGGACTGGAACTGCAGCACGCGCTGCCTGAAAGCTACACGAGCGGCGGCCCCAAAGACCTAACCGGCGCTGTCGTCGGTCTGATGACGCTGCTTCTCGCGCTTGTGCTCGGCTTGTTGATCTGGACAGCCTACAGCCGTCGTTAACTTCAAGGGGTCATCGCCGCCGAGGCCGGCGGCCTGGATGATCTGCGGGCGCTTATTTGCCGTCAGATGGGCCACCGGGTTTTGCCAAATGGATCGCGTTCTCCGGTCTCCACGAGGCTCATTATTCGTACGGCTGAGGCGGCCGCCTTGTAGGGCGCGAACCTGGGCGTAGGAGGTGTGTCTAGCCTGAGGTTAGACACATGGCCATGAACCGCGTTGAAGTCATCACGTCGGTGGAGCGGCGGCGGCGTTGGAGCGACGAGGAAAAGGTTCGCCTCGTTGCGGCGATGGCCGAACCGGGCGCGGTGGTGACGGAGATTGCGCGCGCCTCCGGCGTAGAGACGAGCCTTCTATATCGCTGGCGGCGGCAATTTGCAGCAGAGCCGCAAGTTGCGGCGTTTGTGCCCGTTCGAGTGGCTGAAGAGAACGAGGCGGCGTTGACCGTCGCCAGCCTGCGCGCCGGCGCCGTCGGGCTCCATCGCCATTTCCTTCGGCGAGCAGGTGCGGGTGACGGTGGAGGGCGCGCCGGACGCGGCGACGCTGGCGAATGTGATCGGCGCGCTGACGTCGGGCGGTCGCTGGCGATGATTTCGGTTCCGAGCGGCGTGCGGGTTTGGTTGGCGACCGGCCACACCGATATGAGGAAAGGGTTCGGTTCGCTCGCATTGCTTGTGCAGGAGACGTTCAAACGCGATCCGCACACCGGCGATGTCTGGGTTTTTCGCGGACGCAGAGGCGATCTCATCAAAGTGCTCTGGCACGACGGCGACGGGGCGTGTCTCTTCATAAAACGTCTGGAGAAGGGGCGATTTTTGTGGCCGTCCGTGAGCGGCGAAGCGGTGACGATCTCGGCGGCGCAAATGTCTTATCTGCTTTCCGGGATAGATTGGCGAGCGCCGCAGAAAACCTGGCGTCCCACAGCGGCGGGATGACTGCGACCAATTGACTCATCAGGTGATTTGTCGGCGACTTTTTGCGTCGAATCTGCTGATGTCGCCGTTGTGACGGCTCCTTCCGGACATGAAGCAAACAGTTCACTGGACGCGCTTCCCAGCGATCTGGCGAGCGCGCACGCCATGATCCTCGCCCAACGCGAGCAGTTGGCGCAGAAGGAAACGGCGCTGAGCGAAGCCGTCAGGCAATCCAAGGTCCGCGCGCTGGAGATCGAGCGGCTGAAGATGCAACTGGCCAAGGCGCGCCATGAGCGTTTCGGCCAATCCTCTGAACGCGGCAAGCTTCTCGTCGAGCAGCTACGCACGTAGACTTCGAGACCAGCGACGAGCGGCTTCGAGCGCTCCTGCCGGACCGCCAGCCGCGTATCGACGTCAGGCTCCATTGATCTCGCTGAACAGCTTCGCCGGCTCTCTGCGAAGAACGATGTCGCCAAAGCGATCCGTTACATGCTGACCCGCTGGGGCGCCTTCACGCGTTTCCTCGACGATGGGCGGATATGCCTCAGCAACAACGCCGCTGAGCGAGCTTTGCGCCGTGTCGCTGTCGGGCGCCGCAATTGGACCTTCGCCGGATCCGACGAGGGAGGGCGCCGCGCGGCCGCGATCTACTCGCTGATCGAGACGTGTCAGCTCAACGAAGTCGATCCTTACGCCTGGCTCACTGACATTCTCGCGAAGCTACCTGATCATCCGGCTCACCGCATCGCCGAATTGCTGCCTTGGGCTTGGAAGGCGGCGCCGCGCAGAAGCTCTCGCCGCCGCTGCGTAGCTAAACTCAAAATCTTTCAATGGCGCCGAAGGGTGTTCCCGGACGCGTACATCTGTTCTCTGTCATCAATGAATTCAACGTAACCGACGACGAGTTTTGGGCGGCCATGAATTATGCCTCGGCTGGTTCAAGGGAGTTCGGCCGCTGGGCCGCCGGGCTTGGGGTTGAGCGCTTTCTCGACATCCGCGCCGACGCAGTCGACGCTGAAAAAGGCGTCGCCGGTGGTACGCCCCGCACGATCGAAGGACCGCTCTATGTAGTGGGCGCTCCCGAGGCTCAGGGGTTCGCGAGGCTTGACGACGGCAGCGACGACGGAAACGGCGAAGTGCTCCTCATGTACGGCCAGGTCCGCGACGTCGCGGGAAAGCCGTTAGCCGGCGCCAAGGTCGAGGTCTGGTATTGCAACACACTCGGCAATTACAGCCATTTCGACAAGTCGCAGGGCGACTTCAACCTGCGTCGGACGATCTATACGGATGTCGATGGCCGCTATGCGTTCCGCTCGATCGTCCCCGTGAGATATTCCTGCCCCCCGGGCGGCTCAACCGAAGGAATCCTCACACAGCGCGACCCCGCTCCCCCGCACGCCTGAGGAGGACAGTATGCAGCAAACCGAGATCGATACGACGTTCGCCGAACTGGTTGAAAACATCACTGGAACTAAACTGGCTCGAATTGACCGCGACCTTCACCTCAACAAGATCCGTTTGGAACTCGCTCTCCAAAATCGACCTGGCCGTCGCAGCCGAAGACCGCTTCGGGATTGCCATACCGGATGAAGACCTGGAACGTTTTGTGCTCGTCGGCGACCTTTTGGATTACGTCCGTCGTACCACAGCAACCACAGCATGAGATCTCACAGGATGAGATCTCATATCAGACATCGGACGAAACCACGGCGCTACGCTGCTTTCCTGTCCCGGCATACCCACCTGCAGGCTCAACGAACAGGCTGGCGCTCGCTCAAGCACGACCCGGGTCAGAGCGAGACGAAAAAAGCGGGTCAATCTGACGCGGAAATTAACAATCTCATGTGCTGGACGTAGCCGGCGTCCGCGAGACAGTAAGCATTGATCACATCAAACGCAGATACTCTTCCATAAGCAATCAATCCCACGCCCAATTCTTCGGCGAGGCGCGATCTCACGACCTCCAGGATCTCGAGCTCGCGCTGCAGGCTCCGCAGTTTCGGTTCCGCCAAGCGTCCGCTACTCTACGCGCTTGTGACCTTCTGAAGCAGTTCGCCGAACACCGGCGTTCCATCCGGCAGCCGCACCTCCATGGCAACAGTGTCGCCGAACGCCATGTAGTTTGTCTTCGCGGCGCCAAGGTCTACCGTTTCGATCCCACGTCGTTCGGCGATGCAACTCGACCCGATCTCGCGATAGTTTTCGTTGGAGACGGTGCCCGATCCGATCACGGTGCCCGCGGTCAGCGCGCGCGAGTAGGCCGCGTGAGCCACCAGATCGTCGAAGCCAAACTTCATCGCGTAGCCGTTCGCCGCGCCGAATTGTTTGTCGTTCCATTTCACGTTGAGTGGAAGATCAACGCGGCAGTCCCTCCAGTGAGCCCCCAACTCGTCCGGCGTCACGGCGACGGGCGCGAGACCGCACGGCGGTTTGGCTTGAACCCAACCAAAGCCGGTTTTCATCTCGATCGGCGCCAGTTTCCTCAGACTCCAATCATTGATCTGCACAATAAGCCGAATATGTTTTGCCGCCTCCGCCTGCCCGGTGTTCATCGCCACTGCATCCGTGATAATCCCAAATTCGCCCTCGAAGTCGATCCCGTCTTCAGTCGAGACGAACGGAATGTTGGAAACCGGGGGGTAGAACGTGTCGGAAACGCCTTGATACATGAGCGGCTTTGGATTGGGCGCCTTCTTCTCCATTCCGAAGACTTTGTCCATGAGATCGCCATGGCTCTCGAAGGCCGAACCATCGAGCCACTGCCAGGCGCGAGGTAGAGGGGCGAGTGCTTTCGCTGGGTCGAAGGGTTGCCCTGCGCCGGCATTGAGGGCCTCATATTCGGCGCCGAGCAACTGCGCGACATTCGTCCACCGTTCAAGCGCGGCCTGCAGCGTGTCGGCGGCTTTCGCAGGGGCGCAGCGCGTGAGATCGCGGGAGACGACATGCAATCGTCCATCTGGCGTTCCGTTGGGCAGCGAAGCGAATTTCATTTGTTTGACGCCTCCGGGAATGGGGCCCGCGTGGGGCAAGATCAGTCGTTGGGATACGGAATGACGAAAGTATTGAGATCGATGGGCGCGTTGATAAGCCCCTCGCTCGCCGCGAGTTCGTTCCAGAACTTAAAGCTCGTATCGATCGAAAGATGCGTGGAAAGGTTCGGCCATTTGAGACCGGCGATCACCTTAGGGGGCAGCGTCGTGTATTTGGCGAGACTCGCGCGAGCGGAGCTCTCATTGGTCTTGATATAGGCGAGCGCGTCATCGAGCGCGGCCTGCATGCCGGTGACAGCGTCCTTGTGGGCGTCTGCCCAGGGCTTCATCGCGACAAATACGCCGCCAACGCTCCCAGGCGTAACGACGGTCATGAAATCTCCCGCGAATTTGCCGACGCCGAGATCCACGGCGCGCGAGAGAAAGGGATCGACGCCCGCGACACCGTCGACCTGTCCCGATTTGAGGACATCAGCGGTTTGCGGCAGCGAGATTTCCACAATGTTGATCTTGGCTGGATCCACGCCGTTGATCTTGGCCCAATCGCGCATGACGACGTCCAGCAAGCCGCCAATGCCGGGTACGCCGATTTTCTTGCCTGCGAGGTCCTTGGGGCCGGAGATGCCGCTGCTCGGACTGACAACCAAACCAGCGGCGGAGGGGTCGGGAAATACGTTGGTGCTGGCGAAAGCTACGAGCGCGATGCCGTTGTCGACGGCCTGCAAGGCAACCGGGGGTGTCGTGATGCCGGCTTGCGCGGAGCCGGACGCAACAGCCGTCGCCACCAGCGAGGTGTTTGGATTCAATTGAAGCTCGACATCCACCCCGTGCTTTTCGAAGAAGCCCTGGTCTTTGGCGACGAAGGCTGCGACATAAGGCGCGGACGCGGTATACATCAGCGTCACTTTCGTCGCCGCGCCGGCGACGCTGGTGGAAAGCGCAAGCAGCGCGCCGGTTATCAATCCAATCTTCATCTTTCCTCCCATGGCGGGATGGCGCCCGCTCGGTCTTTCATCTTGGTTTCCAACGAAGCGCGCGCGCCTCGACAAGGGCCAGAAGTCCGTTGCTGACCAGTCCAATCATTCCGAGCAAGGCGACCCCGGCGAATATTTCCGCCGAGCGGAACCCCCGCGCCGCGAGCAGGATACGCGCACCCAGGCCGCCTTGCGCGGTGATCATTTCGCCGACTACGGCGAGGATCAGCGCGACGGTTAGGCCGAGCCTCAAGCCGCTGAGAATGTCGGGCAGGGCGGCCGGCAATGCGATCTTGAAAATGAAGGAAAGCGGACCGAAGCCTAAACTACGGCTCACTTCCCGCAGCCGCGGATGGACATGGGCGAACCCGTGGATGGTCGTCAGCAGCATGGGCCAGACCGACCCGAAGGCGATCAGCGCGAGCACCATCTGATCGGTCAGTCCGAGAAATACGACGGCGACCGGCGCCACCGCTGAAGCCGGCAGCGGGCGGATAAGCTCCAATGTTGGGGCGAACCAGGTGCGCGCCGTTTGTGAGGCGCCGATCACGGCGCCGAGCGCGACGCCGATCAGTGAGGCAAGCCCCCATCCGTAAATCATCCGCCGGACGGTCTGCGCCGTCTGCGCGAACAGATCGCCACGCTGAAAGCCTTTTGCGATCGCGGCCCAGGTGCGCTCGGGGCTCGGCAAAAACACCGGTGACACAAGGCCAGCGCTGGTCACGCGCGCCCAGCAGAAAATAACCAGCGCCAATACGGCCAACCCTCCGAGAAACCACGAGGTGCGGGCGGCGGCGCTCACGACAGATCTCGCTTGCGGGTGGTCGGCGTGAACAACTTGAACTCGGCGCGCAACAGCGCAAGATTGAGCGCCCAGCCAATCAGGCCTACCCAGACCAGCGTCGCGAACATGTCCGCCGGGCGAAGCGATTGGGCCGCGAGCATCAGCTGGTAGCCGAGCCCCATCGGATTTGCGGCGATCTCGACCGTGACGGCGACGACCAGGGCGATGCCCGATGCGAGCCGCAGGGCGACGAAGATGCGCGGCAGGGCGGCGGGAAGCACGATCTTGGCGACGCGCTGCGCCGCGCTGAGCCGCAAGACCTTGCTGACCTCCATGAGGCGCGGCGCGATTTGTCGAATGGCGGCTTCGGTCAGGATCGTCATCGGGAAGAACACCGCAAAGGCTACGATGGCGATTTCGAGCGCGTAGCCGAAACCGAAAAACAGCAGCGCGATCGGGGTCACAGCGATGGCGGGAATCGGCCGCAGAATTTCGACGGTGATGCGCATCAGCAGCCAAACTCTGGGGATCAGGCCGAAGAGGAGGCCGGTGATAGCGCCGAGCGCGGCGCCTAACAGGAGCCCGGCGCCGCCGGCCGCGAGGGTGCGCCCGGTTGCCGCAAGCAACGAGCCGTCGGCCAGACCGTGAGCGAGCGCGATGAGAATGTCGGACGGTTTCGAAAGCGTGTCGCTATTCATTGCAGAGACAGTCGCCGCAATCTCCCACACAACCAGAAGCACGATCGGCGCCACGAAGCCCTTTATCGCCTTCATCCCTCGACCTCGCGGATGAAAGTGAACAGCTGATGGCGAAGGTTCAAAAACTCGCGCGTCTCTCGCGTCGAGAGCTGATCGCGCGGCCTTGGCAGCGGCACGTCGAATATCCGCGCGACGCGACCCGGGTGAGGCGCGAGTGCGACGACCCTGTCGCCGAGATAGATCGCCTCCTCCAGATCGTGGGTAACGAAGAACGTGGTGACGTGCGACTGCGCAACGATGGTCAGCAACTCATCCTGCAGCTTCTGCCGAGTCATGGCGTCGAGCGCGCCGAAGGGTTCGTCCATCAACAAAACTGTCGGGTCCTGCGCAAGGCAGCGCGCGATCTGCAACCGTTGCTGCATGCCGCCCGACATTTCCGAGGGGAAATGACGAGCGTGTTTCTCCAGTCCGACTTTGCGCAAAAGCTCCGCGATGCGCGCCGGTCGTTCGCTGCGCGGTCGTGCGGCCGCCTCCAGCGCCAGCGAGACGTTGCCCTCCGCCGTGCGCCACGGCAGCAGGGCGTTGGTGTAGTCCTGAAACACGACGGCGATGTCGCTGGCGGGTTGGTTGTGCGGGCGGCCTTTGTACGTCACGGCGCCCGAGGAAGCGGTGAGCAGGCCGGCGATCAGGCGAAGGAGCGTGGTCTTTCCGCAGCCGGAAGGGCCGACAACACAAACAATCTCGCCTTCCTCGATGGTCAGATTGATGTCGCGCAGTATTTCGACGTCGCCGTAGCGCTGCGATACCGATTGGAAGCAGACGAGCGGCGTCCGGCTCGGCAACGCAGATGTCGAGTCCGGTTTCGCGAGCGCATTTACCAGCGCCATGCCGTCCTCCCTTGCTTCAGCCGCCAGCGCGTCGCGCCATGACCATGCCGCCCGAGCCCGATGAGACATCACGCCGCAGACCGCCTCGGGTCAAGCTGCGGCGGCGGACTTTACCCGCGCGTCATGCTCGGCTTGTTTGCGCGCGAGCTCCGGATCGAACTTGCCGTCGGTGAGCACAAACAAGATGCGCGTCGTCCGATCAGACCGATTGGCCCAGGCGTGGATCGTGCCGCGCTGAATCACGACGTCGCCTGCGGTCAGCGGCACCTCCTCGTCATCGAGCAGAAGCACGATCTCGCCTTCAAGCACCACGCCATAGTCAATCGACTCGGTTCGATGCATGAGCGGGTGGCGGCCAGGAATCGTGTGTTCGGCGTTTTCGCCAAGGCCGACTTTCTCGAACAGGGCGCGTGCGGTTTCCTTGTCGAAGCTTGGACCGTTCCTGCCCTCAGGCGGAATGTCGACAATCCGGATGACCGTGCCGTGTTTCGGCGGCGCCGTGTCTCTGTGGCGTTCGGTCGGCTCCGGCTCGGCCTCCGTCACCGTCGTCGGAGCGCCACGGGTGTTCCAGATTTCGTGGAAGGCGAGGCCAGGCTGCTGCGGCGGCCGCGTGACATGCGGTAGAGCGCCATCGGCGAGCACGATCGCGCGCCCCGCGTTGTCGTGACCGGTCACAACGCGACGAATATCCCTCGCCATGTCTCCTCCCATTGATTGGTCGACCGTATAATTAACAGAGCGGACCGTTGCGCGCAAGCCACCCCGCGTCGTCAGCCGCGTTGGGCAAGGCCGACGGCCTCCATTCCGGCCGTCGCGAAGGTCAGCAAGGTCGGATAAGCCTGCGTCAGATCGCGGGCGCTCGCCGCGCCGCCGGTGAGGCTGTCCAAGCGGCCGTGTTGCGAGACAGTTCGCAACATGGATTCGAGCACCAGCAAAAACGCGCGAGCCACTTCGCCTGGATCGGCGGCGGGCAGGGCGCGCTGAAGCGCTTCGAGAAATTTGCGGGCTGTCGCGTCGAAGCGGCGGGAAAAGATCTCAATCCAGCGATCCTGCTCGCCGAGCCGCGAGAGCACTCGGAGATAGGCCCGCCAGCCGGGATCGTCCGCGTGAGCCATCTCAAACAGTGGGGCGATGAAGGCGTCGAGCAGCGCGCGCACGTCAGCGTTGACCAGCGCGTCGAGACGGGCTTCCCGCTCGGCTCGCAGCACATCGGCTCGACGCGCGACCACGCCCTCGAACAGCGCCTCCTTGGAGCCGAAGTGGTAGGAGGCGAGCGCCAATGTGACGCCGGCCTTGAACGTAATGTCGCGCAGCGACACCGAATCGAAGGAGTTATCGGCGAACAGAGCTTCGGCGGCGTTGAGGATCTTTTCGCGAGTTTGATCGCCGTTGAGTTGGGTGGGTTTCGGCCGCGCCGGCGCTGACGCAGTCTCGCGGTTCCTTTCGGCGGCCATGAAATCCTCCCGTCGCGACATGCCCAGCCCCAGTTTTATCTGCTTGGCGATCCGGCGCTTGCCAAGGCTTCCCTCGTTCATTATTGATTGAACGAACGACTAAGTAATAACCGGAAACGGGAGTGAATGAAAGTTGCAGTGATCGGAGCCGGGGGCTTTGTCGGCGGCCGCGTCGCGCAGCGACTCGCGGAAACGCCCGACATCGAAGCGATCTCGCTGCTGGACCGTCAGCCCTTCACGGCGCCGCAGGACGCCCGCGTTTCTATTCATGCCGGAGATTTTGCGGACTCGGCCATCTGCGACGCCACGCTCGACGGCGCCGACGCCGTCATTCTTCTCGCCGCTGTTCTCGGCGGCCAGGCGGAGGCCGACTATCGGCTGGCGCGCCGGGTGAATGTCGATGCGACCCTCGATCTCTTCGAGCGCCTTCGCGCTCGGGCGCCGAAGACGCGGCTCGTGTTTGCTTCGACCATCGCGGTTTTCTCCAAGCCCTTGCCCGACCCCGTTACTGATGCGACCCCGCTTGGGCCGACCATGGTCTATGGCGCGCAAAAGCTGATGATGGAGGTGGCGCTATCAAACTTCGCCGCGCGAGGGTGGCTCGATGGCGTGAGCTTGCGGCCCTCCGGCGTGATGGCGCGCGACGGCGCCGATGCGGCGCTGCGCACTGCTTTCATGTCGCGGCTGTTCTGGTGCGTGAGACGCGGCGAGGACATCACGCTCCCGGTCGCGCCGGAAAGCCGAACCTGGATGTGTTCGGTCGAGAAGGTTGCTCGCAATTTCATCCACGCCGCACGACTGACGGAGATTGGCGTCACGCGAGCATTTACGCTGCCGGCGCTTTCATTGACGTTTGGTGAGCTGGTTGCGGCGCTGCAACGCCGCTTCCCCGAAAGTCGTTCACGTATCGCCTTTGCGCCTGATCCCGAGATCGTCGCGCTGTTTGGCGGCTATCCGGGGCTTGAAACATCAATCGCTGATCAGCTCGGGTTCGCGCGCGACGCGGACGCCGATGCGCTCGTCGCGCAACGCCCTGTCCTGAAAAGATCGAGGTCCGCCATGTCGAGCGTTGCGGGAGCGTGGTCATGAGTCTTGAGAATTTGTTTGGTCTTTCAGGCAAGCGTGCGCTGGTCACGGGCGGAACCTCCGGCATCGGACTCGCCATCGCAGAGGCGTTCGCCAGCGCGGGCGCCAGAGTGCTCGCGGCGTCCGATCGACAGGCGGACTGCGAGACCGCGGTCAATCAGCTGCGCGACAAGGGACTGGCGTTGGAGACGCTCTGCGTCAGCCTCACGGGAAAGGCGAGCGCAGATAGCCTCGCGGAAGTGGCGCGCGCGCAGCTCGGCGGTTCTATCGATGTCCTCGTCTCCAATGCGGGGATTGAAGGGCCGGTGGGCGGCACAGGCGCGGCGGAGGAAAGGGATTACCTCAAAGTGTTCGACGTCAATCTGCACAGCGCCTACTGGCTCGCCGCGGCGCTGGCGTCGGGGATGCGGGAAGCGGGCGGGGGCGCGATCGTGATGATGGCGAGCCTTGCCGCGCTGCGCGGCAATCGGATGATTGGACCCTATGCCATGTCCAAGGCCGCGTTGGCGCAGATGGCGCGCAACTTGGCCGTCGAACTCGGCCCGCACAACATTCGCGTCAACGCAATTGCGCCCGGATTGATCGAGACGCCGTTTTCGCGCGGGCTGATGAGCGACGGGGAGTTCATGCAACGCCGGCTGGCTGCGACGCCATTGCGTCGGGTCGGCCAGCCGCATGAAATTGCGGCCACCGCCTTGTGGTTGGTCTCCGCCGGCGGCGCGTTTACAACAGGACAGACGATAGTCGTCGATGGCGGAACGTTGGTAGGAGACGGCGGTTGAGACAACATACGAACGGGAAAATGTAAGCGCGCTCTCGGGGACCCTTAGGCGATATTTGATCGAAGCTCTTCGCGCGTCATGGCCGGGCTTGTCCCGGCCATCCACGCCGTGACATCACTCGTCGGCGTCAGAACTCGAACAGTCTTGTTTGAAGCCGCCCGGGCCATTTTCTGAAACCTTCGACGCGCACGTCGACGTGGATGGCCGGGACAAGCCCGGCCATGACGGTCTTTATTTTAGTCCTCGAAGATCGCGACAGCTCGGCACCAACCTGCGGAGGCTCGCTCAACCTTCACCGGGAAGCACGACACCATGAAGCCCGTTGGCGGCAGTACCTCAAGATTGGAGAGCTTCTCGATGTGGCAATAGGCGCGCGTCGCCCCCGCCTTGTGGCCTTCCCAGAACAGCGAATAGTCGCCGGTCTCCTTGATGCGCTTGGCGGTGTAGGAGAACGGCGCGTCCCAACTCCAGCCGTCTATGCCCGTCACCTTCACGCCGCGCTCGGTCAGGTAGAGGGTCGCCTCGCGGCCCATGCCGCAGCCGCGCCCGACAAAATCCTGCTGACCATATCGTTTGCCGGCGGCGGTGTTGACGAGCACGATATCGTACGGCTGGATCTCATGGCCGATGCGTTTCAATTCCGCCTCGACGTCGGCGGCGCTGCAGACATAACCGTCTGGCTTCTCGCGGAAGTCGAGCTTCACGCCGCGACCAAAACACCATTCGAGCGGCACCTCGTCGATCGTCCAGGCGCGCTCGCCGCCGTTCATCGTTGGATGATAGTGCCAGGGCGCGTCCAGATGCGTACCGGAATGCGTGGTGATCTGACAGCGCTCGCTGGCGCAACCCTTGCCTTCGAGCTGTTTGTCGACGGGTACGCCAGCCATTTGCTCGAATTCCTTGGCGCCCTCGTCATGCTCCATATACTCGATTTTGGGGAGCAGCGGAGGCGGGTCGGAGGCGATACCGGCCTTCAGCGCGACGGAAATATCAACGAAACGACGGGGCATAGTTTCTCCTCGATACGAGCGAACCAGTCAGGCCACTTTTGTTTGATCGCGAACCGTGATGATCGGCGTGTGCAGCGGGTGGACCTTCGAGAACAGCGTGAAGGCCACAGCGGCGATGATGATCGCCGCGATGCCGAGCGCGTGATAGCCGAACGTCTGGACAAGCACCCCGCCAAGGATCGGGCCTATCGCCGAACCGGTCATCAGCATGGCCGGCGTGCCGGCAAGCGCGCGCGAGCTCGGATCGAGTTTGGCGAGAACGCCGAAGGCGAAAGTGTGCGTGAAGATCATTACCGCCGCGAACAGAGCCGTGGGAATCGCGTAACTAGGCAAGCTCGCGCTGAAAGCGATCGCGACGGCGACCAGCGCTTGTGCGATCGGTCCGGCTTTCAATACGGCGCCGGGAGAGACGCGTTTCTCCAGCACGCCGGCTAGCGGAGCGGGGAACAAATTGACGAATCCCAAGGCGATCAGAACACCGGTTACCGCTTCGCGGCTGAAGCCCTGATCGAGTCCTATCCGCTCGACGAAGCTGAACATCATGGCCTGAGTCAGCGCCATGCAACTCACGCCCGCAACTCCAAACCAGACCTGCGGGTTGAGATCCGTCGCCGGCTCGATGATGTTTTTGTCGCGGCTGCCCGTCGCTCGTGGGAAACCTGCCAGAGAAGCAAACGCCGCGACAAGCATGACTCCGCTGAACGTCTGGAACAACGCGGGGCCGCCAAAGGCGACGATAAGGTTCGGGGTCGCGCCGAGGAAGACAATCGCAAACACACCGAGCGCAAAGCCAACGACTGCAAACAGGCGATGCGGATGGCCGCTATGGGCAATTGTTCCATGGGTAAAGCTCAATGCGCAGCCGACCGCGGCGCCTGCGACGAAATGGCATAACGCCATCGCCGCGAAGCCCGACGACAGCGAGGCGAAGTAGAAGGCCACCGCCGCTATAGCGAAACCCACGATCGCCATCAGTCGCGCATCAATCCTGTTGAAACGCGGCGCGAGGACAAGACTGCTGACCACCGCGCCGACGAGAAACAGGGTTGCGAGCGCGCCCGCCTGCGGCGGCGAGAACTGATATCGCCCAATCAGCGCGCCGACCCAGACGGGAAGCGCGACAAGATCAACCATACCGGCGCAATGCGCGACCATCAGCGCCCCGCGGCCGCTCCAGCTTTCCGTATCCCCGCGCATGAAGCTCTCCTCCCCGACACCCAGCGTCGCTCAGACAGGCGCCGCGAGCATCGCCATCGACTGGCCCATGATCTTTGCAGCCTCTTGCGGATTGCCTCCGGTCGTCTCGATTTCGGCGACGCGACCCGAATTCTCCACGACCATGCGGCACCGCTCCCAGCGCCTCTCTTCGAAAGCGGCAAGCGCTGCGGTGACCGAGCTCTGTCGGTCCAGTTCCTCCGCCAGCACGATCGCGTCCTCAAACCCGATGCAGGCGCCAGAGGCGAGATGCGGGGTCGTGGCGTGCGCGGCGTCGCCAATCAATACGACGCGTCCCCTCGACCAGGGTCGCGGCAGCAACAAGGATTCGAGCGGTCGGTAGACGATCTGCGAGTCCTCAGAGAGCCGCTGTTTGACAAACTCCATGACCGGCGCTGTGAAAGGCGCGATCAGATCGCGCAACAGCCCGAGGAATCGGGACGGATCGATGCGATCGTTGTTGGCTCGATTTTCGGTGACGAACAGGTACATCGTGTCTGATGAAACCGGATTGACCCCGGGCTTCACATTCGGCCCGAGCCACATCATCGCGCCATTGACCCCGGAGGGACGAGGCAGGACGGCCCGCCAGACGCATTGGCCGACATAGCGAGGCTTTTGCGCGTCGGGAAAGATCGCCTGACGCGTCTTCGAATAGAGACCGTCAGCGCCGATGACGAGATCGTATTCGCCGCGCGAGCCGTCGGTCAGCTCGACTGCAACCCTATCGCCCTGGTCGTCGATCGCAGCGAAACTCGCGCCAAGCTTCACATTGGCGCCGGAAGCGCGCGTCGCCTCGGCGAGGATTGCCGCTAGCGTTGGCCGCATGATCGCGCCTCCGCTCGGCACATCCGGCCGCGCGAGGCGCGGCGCGGGCATCGCAGCTATCCGATGACCGTTGGGCGTAAACAGTTCAACATCGTCATGCGCAGCGCCCCGCTTCAGGAATTCATCGAGGATCCCAAGCGCGCCGAAGGCCCGGAGCGTTGCGGGACCGAGGCTGATGCCGGCGCCGTAGGAGCGCCAGCCGGGATCAAGCTCGACGACTTCTACGTGTGCCCCGGCCTTGCGAAGCTGGATAGCGGCCGACATCCCGGAAAATCCACCGCCAATGATGAGAATGCGCGCGCCCGACGCCGACATCGTTTCCTCCAAGAGTTTTTAGTCGTTGAAGATCAACTCGCCATCCGCGGTTGTTTCGATCGGTGCGGGTTCGAGCTTCTGCCCAAGCGCCGCGCCGTGGATGCAAAGCCCGGTCTCGATCTCGAATTCGGCGCCGTGTGAAGCGCAGACGATCCGGTCGGCCGCGGCGTTCAGATAGGCATGGGTCTTCCAAGCCATAGGCGTGCCGCCGTGATGAGGGCAGGCGTCCCACCAGGCATATGAACATCCGTTCTTGCGGACCACAAAAGCCTTCTTTCGTAAGCCGCCGAACGGTCCGAAAGCGCGCGCCTCTCCTTCGCGGAGATCATCGAGCCGGCCAATCAGGCGCATCCTCAGTGACCGCCGGCCTTGGCGCCCGGCGGCGGGCCTCCCATCGGAAACCATTTTTCGACATTCTCGAACAGAAAAGCCTGGGACGTCTCGGGACTGGCCTGCGCCTCGCGCGGCGACCACTCGCCGTCGTGCAGGTCCATGTCGGCGTCATATTCGACATGACAACCAAGCGGGCTGTTGAAATACCAAAACCAATTGGAGCCAAACTTGTGACGACCCGGTCCCCAGAACGACTGATAGCCCGATTTCACGAACCGGGACCCTGCCAACATCAATTCCGTCGGGCCGCCCATATGAAAGGCAAAATGCTCGCAACCCTGCATATAGGGCGGCGTCTGAATGAAGAACAACGTGTGATGGTCCTGCGTCCCGGCCGGCCGCAGGAACGGACCTGCATTGTTGAACCGATCGGTGACTTTAAAGCCAAGGCGGCTGACATAGAAAGCCTCCGCGGGGCGAATGTCAGGCACGAAACAGACAACGTGCGAAAGTGTCCGCGGCTTCGCCGGCATTTCCTGCCAGACGCCAATCTTGTTGAGGCCGCGTTGCGGCGTGTCGCCGGGCGCGTTGATCTTCTCGCCGGGCAGCACAAGCTGGCGACGCTTCGTGACCTGAAACTTCAGCGCAAACCCCTGATCATCGGCCGCCTCGACGGCGCCGTCCTCAAGCCGCTTGACCTGCCGATCTTTGGCGAGCTCGTCGGCGACCGCGTCGACCGTTGCCTGATCAGCGCAGCCGTAGACGGTCTGGCGAAGCATGTTGGCGGTGGCCAAAGGCGCAGGCAGGCGCGAGTCAGCGCGCGCGCGGATCACAACCCCTGTCCCGTCGAGCGCCTCAAAGAAACCGCCGGTCGAGTCGACATCGACCGGAGCTAGGCCGAAGTTGATAAGATACTCCTTGCAGGCTTCGACGTCGTCGACGCCGAAGGCGAGCGAGTCGGGTCCAATAATGTTCATGAGGCGTCTCCTAATTCTGAACGGCGGTGCGGCCGCCGAGCGTCTCGGCGACCCAATCGACGATGTAGGCGCCGGCGTTGGCGGAATTGTCGAAACAGGCGTGCTGCACACCGCCTTCGCGATCCGTGAAAATCTTGAGCTCCCGCTTCGGGCTATTGACGAGTTGCTCGTAGGTGCGCTGCGCCCACTTTAGCGGAATCTGCGAATCCTTCTCGCCATGCGTCACCAGGAACGGGACACGAATGCGGTCGAGCACACCGTCGAGGTGGACGTTCTCGGCGATCCGCATGAAGTCGTCTTGATCCTTCGCGCCCCAGACCCAGCGCACATGCGCCCAGTAATGCGGCACCGGGAAGTTGCCTTCGCGCTCCAGACGGCGCTTCTGCACGTCGCGCCAATCATGATTGGCGCCCATGACGACGCCGCACGCAAACCGCGGCTCGAAGGCGACCGCGCGCGGACAATAGTATCCGCCGAGCGAAACGCCCTCGCAGCCGATCCGCTTCGGGTCGACACCTTCGCGCGTCTCCAACCAGTCGACGATTTTCCTGGCCCAGACCTCGCAGTTGTAGACCGCATGAAGACCTTGAAGGCGGAGGGCTTCGCCCGTGCCAGGCTGGTCTACAACTAGCGAAGCGACGCCGCGCTTGGCGAGCCACGCGGGCAGGCCAACGCGGTATTTCATCTCCTTGGTCGAATCGAGGCCGTTGAGTTGAACGAGTATTGGCGCCCGGCCCGTCACGCCCTCGGCGCGCACATAGAGCGCGGAAAGATGAGTTCCTTCGTAAGGGATCTCAACTCGCTCGCAGTTCTCGCCGGCGAGTTTCACGCCGCGGTCGAAGATCGCCCGCATCCGCCGATAGAGGTCGAGCCGACCCGGCGCGTCGTGCGCCTGCAAGCGCTCGCAGGTCAGGTAGTAGGCGGCCGCGCGAGCGTACTTGTCGCCGGCGGAAATCATCCGCCCGCGCGCCTCGTCCTCCTCGGCCAGAGCGCAGAGCTTGTCGGCCATCCTTGACCAGGTTTCGCGGAAGGCCTTTGTGCCGGCTGCGTCCGGCTGCGTGGCGGCCTCCTGCAGGGGTGCGCACATCTCCTCGATTTCGCCGATCCGCGCGCCCATTTCGATGGCGAGATCGACCGAGAGGTTCCAGACGTAGTTCGTCGGAAAATACTTGAACAAGTGCAGCCCTCGCTGAGTTCGGACCGCGCCCCTGGCTGCGTGCAGCAGGGGGGTCTCGGCGTTCCTCTCTTGCTTCAGCGATTAGCCCGGGTTCGGACCTCATGGAAATGGATTGTTTCAATTCTTGATATTGATTCCATGAATGGATCGGCGCTTATGATGGCGAGATGCGCTTCAATAAGCTCGACCTGAACCTCCTGGTCGCCCTCGACCATCTCCTTCACCTTCGCAGCGTGAGCACCGCAGCGGCGCGGATGAACATCACGCAGTCCGCCATGAGCAATGCGCTGGCCCGCTTGCGCGATTATTTCGGCGACGACCTGCTGGTAAAGATCGGCCGCTCCATGGAGCTGACGCCGCGCGCGGAGGCGCTGAAAGACGCTGTGCGCGACGTACTGGTGCGGGTTGAGTGGACAGTCGCGACCGCCTCGGAATTTGATCCAACCCAATCTGACCGACAGTTTCACGTACTCGTGTCGGACTACACACTAGCAACGCTCGTCCCGCTGGTGCTCGCCTATTGCCGTCGCGTGGCGCCGGCCGTTCGTTTCAACTTCATGCATCAGGTGGAATCGCCAGAGCGCCTGCTTGAGAGGGGTGACGTAGATATTCTCGTCATCCCCACCGATTTTCGCTCGCGCCGGCATCCCTATGAGGTGCTGCTGGAAGAGGATTTCGTGGGCGTGGTCTGGGCGCAGGGAAAACTCGCGAAAGGCAAACTCACTCGAGAGGCGTTCCGGAACGCCTCGCATGTCGCGACGCAGCCGCCTGCCGGAGCGCAGCCGCTCAGAATCGGTGCTGTTCCGCCAATATGACGTCGTACGCAGGACAGACGTCGTCACCTACAGTTTCATGAGTCTGCCCTTGCTGGTCGTCGACACCGACAGGATCGCTACCGTCCACCGACGTCTCGCGGAGCAAGCCGCGCGTCACCTGCCGATATGCATACTGGAGCTGCCTTATCGGCTCCCGAAAATGCAGCAGGCTATGCAATGGCACAGATATCGGGCACAGGACGCCGGCCTGCTCTGGCTTCGGGAAACGATCAAGTCGGCCGTCGCTGACGCGAGCTAAAACCCGTTAAAGCCTGTTGAAACTGACAAGCCTTCGCTGTGAGCCGTTAGGCATCGCGTTCTGGCAGGCGAGGGGGCAAAGATCTGCGTCGATGCGCACACGTCTGGTGGAATGCGACCGCAATCCGCCGAGATTCTCGATGACGGCCGCTTCATCGCCCAACCGTATGGGGCCGCAGAAATTTTTTTTTCCCAGATCGATGACTTGATTGCCGCGAGATATCTTTCCGATACGTTGGGGGCCTTCCCGCTAGTCTGTACCGGGTCCACGCTCGCGGGGACCATGAGTTTTGATACCCGTGGACGACTTCTAACAGCGATCGGCAAAGCGAGAGTCTGGGCGAACTCGTCTCGGTCGTGAAGCGCGCCTTCGGAGACTGGCCGCAAGGTTCTGCCCAAAGCGTCGCGTCTCTAGGTTTTTAGGACGCCCAATCTTCCGCCGACGCCGGTAAATTACTGATATATTTAATCTATTCCAGGCGGTGAGAATTCCGGGATTTCGGACGAAGTGGTTGGTGGGGGAGGTAGGACTCGAACCTACGAAGGCGTAGCCAGCGGATTTACAGTCCGCCCCCTTTGCCGCTCGGGACACTCCCCCGCCGCCCCGGAACCCGGGGACGAAAACGCCCCGGGGACCTCCGGGGCGTGGCGGCATATGTTTCGCCGCTCTAGGGTATGTCAATAGAAAAGTGCCGTCGATTACGCCTCGGGGAGGGCGGCGGTCGCGGGGACCGATCGCCAAAAAGGCTGCGGGTATATAAACGGTCCAACTCACGCGCTCGCGGCCTGCGCCGATCGACTGCGCTCAGGAAGGAGAAGCGCATTTGCCTTACCCTCTTCTCACGGAAACCGAAGTCTTGCCTCGCGACGGTTTTTCCGGCGCGCTCGCGGCGCGGGTGTTCCGCCCCGATGTCGGTGGCCCCGCGGTCGCGGCGATCCGCGCGGATGGCGTTTTCGACATAACCGCCGACGTTCCCGACCCTGCGCGATCTTGCGGAAAGCAAAGACCCCGCGGCGGCGCTGCGGGCCGCGTCCGGCGAGCGAATCGGCGCTCTTGGCGAAATCGTCGCCAATACGCCGCCGGACGTACGCGACGCCAAGAAACCCTGGTTGCTGGCGCCCGTCGATCTGCAGGCGATCAAGGCCGCCGGCGTCACCTTCGTCGACGTCGATGCTGGAGCGCGTCATCGAGGAGCGGGCGCGCGGCAATCCCGAAAGCGCCGTCGCGCATTCGCGCGGAAATGGGGCGCCTGGTCGGCGCGGATTTGCGGGCGCTCAAGCCGGGGTCTCCGGAAGCCGAGCGGCTGAAAGCGGCGCTGATCGAAGAGGGCGTTTGGTCGCAATATCTGGAGGTCGGGATAGGCCCCGACGCCGAGATTTTCACCAAGGCGCAACCGATGTCCGCGGTCGGCTGCGGCGCGGATGCGGGCTTTCACGCGGCTTCCCAATGGAGCAATCCCGAGCCCGAGGCCGTGCTGATCGTCGCCTCCGACGGGAGGATTGTCGGGGCGACGCTCGGCAACGACGTGAACCTGCGCGATTTCGAGGGCCGCAGCGCGCTGCTGCTCGGCAAGGCCAAGGATCAGAATGCGAGCGCAGCGCTCGGGCCGTTCGTGCGCTTCTTCGACGCGACCTTTTCGCTCGACGACGTCAGGACCATGGAGATTTCGCTCGACGTCCAGGGCGAGGACGGCTTCCGTTTGGAGGGCGCGCTCGTCCATGCGCGAGATCAGCCGCGACCCCGCCGACCTTGCCGCGCAACTGATTGGGCCGCACCACGACTATCCCGACGGCGCCGCGCTCTATCTCGGAACCATGTTCGCGCCGGTGAAAGACCGCGACGCGCCTGGAAAGGGCTTTACGCACAAGGTCGGAGATATCGTCACGGTCGGATCGGAGAAGCTTGGGCGGCTCGTCAATCGCATGAAATTCGCGCACGATTGCCCACGCTGGGAGTTCGGGGTCTCCGCGCTGATGCGCAACCTCGCGAAGCGGGGCGTGCTTTAGCCTTCATTTGTTTGATTGCGGCGGCCGCGATCTGGAGATCGCGGCTACAGGCGCCTACGCCTTCACCCGCACATATTCGCCCGGCGCATCGCAGATCGGCTTCAGCTTGCCGGCGCCGACCTCGCGGGCGGGAACCCGCGCTGGCGCTTGAGCGATGAGCCAGGCGATCCAGTCGACCCACCACGATCCTGGCGTCTCCTTCGCCACGGCCACCCAATCCTCAAAGCGCCCTTCCGGCGGGCCCGCCGGTCCAGAACTGATATTTCGGCTTGTCCGCGGGATTGACCACGCCCGCGATGTGCCCAGAGCCCGACATCACATACCGCACCGGCCCACTAAAGTATTTCGCGCCGTTGAACACCGAGCGGGCCGGCGCGATGTGGTCTTCGCGCGCGGCGAGATCGTAGATCGGGATGGTGATCTTGTGCAGGCTGACCACGCGCCCTTCGATCGTCATGCGATCGTTGGTCAGATCGTTCTGCAGATAGCAATGCCTGAGATAGAAGCGGTGGTTGGCGGCCGGCATTCGCGTCGAATCGGAGTTCCACACGAGCAAGTCGAACGCCATCGGCTCCTTGCCCTTCAGATAATTGTTGATCCAGTAGGACCAGATGAGGTCGTTAGGCCTCAGCATATTGAAGGCGTTCGCCATCTGCGCGCCGTCGAGATAGCCAGCCTCCGCCATCTTCTTCTCGGTCAGCCGCAACTGCTCGGCGTCGACAAAGATTTTCAGGTCGCCGGGATCGGCGAAGTCGACCTGGGTGGTGAAGAAGGTCGCGCTGGAGATGCGTTTGTCGCCGATTTCGGCCATGAAGGCGAGCGTCACGGCGAGCAGCGTGCCGCCGACGCAATAGCCTATCGCGGCGATATCGCTTTCGCCTGTCGCCGCCTCGATCGCCTCGACGGCGGCGAAGATTCCCTCGCGCATGTAGGCGTCGAATCCCTTGTCGATGTGGCGCTCGTCGGGGTTTACCCATGAGACGACAAACACCGTCAACCCTTGCGCGACTGCCCAGCGGATGAAGGATTTTTCCGGATTGAGATCGAGCACGTAGAACTTGTTGATCCACGGCGGCACGATCAGCAGCGGGCGTTTATACACCGTCGGCGTCGAAGGCGCATATTGAATGAGTTCGATGAGCTCGTTGCGAAACACGACCTTGCCGGGCGTCGCCGCGAGATTGACGCCGAGCTTGAACTTCGCCGTGTCCGCCTGGCGGATGCGCAAATGTCCGTGGCCGGCTTCGATATCCTCGGCCATCATGCGCATCCCGCGCACCAGGTTCTCGCCGCTTTCGGAGATGGTGGTGCGCAACAGTTCAGGGTTGGTTGGCAGAAAATTGGTGGGGGAGAGTGCACTCGTCACTTGCTTGAGATAGAAGGCGGCCTTCTCGCGCGTATGCGGATCCAACTCGTCGGCGCGACGCACCAGATCGTCGGCCCAGCGCGAGGTCAGCACATAGGCTTGTTTGATGAAGTCGAAATAGGGGTTGTCCCGCCACTCGGGATCGGCAAAGCGTTTGTCGCCGGGCTCGGGGCTCGCGACGTCGGGCGCCTTCTCGCCGGTAAATTTCTTCAGCGATGAACCCCACAATTCGATGAACTTTTTCGACAGCGCGGTCTGCGCCTCCAGCGCGCGGCGCGCATCGGTCGCGTAATATTCGGCGACCCGGCCGAGGGTCGTGAACACCTCGGCGATCTCGGGGTTCGGGCCGACCTGCGGCGTGGCCTGGCGTGTCTCGATCGGCTTCAGCATGGCGGCCAGCGCTCGCCCGCCTTCTTCGACAAATCGCGCGACGTTGCGTGAGAGCTTTTCGAAATCGGGGAGCGGGGTTTCGCGCGGAGGCGGCGTTTTGGGCGGCTCTGTTGAAGGGGCCGGCGGCGCTATGGAGATCGGCGCGGACGCCGGCGCTTTGACCGTCTGCGGCTGCGATGAGGCGACAATCGGATTTGTGAGCTTTCCTTCCGGCATTTTCGCAGGCTGCGGAGCGATATCTACACTGGCCGTTTTCGGCGCAGCGGGGCCGCCGCCGACCGCGGACTTGGTCGCCGCTCGCGATGGGGCCTGTTTGCTCGAAGTTGGCGCGCTCGCCGGCACTGCCGCCGTGCTAGCGGTTTTTGCCGCCGCGACGCTTGGAACGATTTCCGGCTTCGCGGCCGCTCGCGTTGCGATCGGCTTAACGACGGCTGGCTTCTCCACCTGTTTGCTCGACAACGCCGTGCTCGCCAGCAGCGCGGCCGGGCTGGCGGCTTTCGGGGCGACGACGCGATCGCCGACCGCTCGCTTCGCCGATATCCCAGCGGGACCAGCCTTTGTTGCGCCTGGCTTGTTGGCTAACCCTGCGCCTGCCAAAGCAGCGGCGGGTTTGGCGCCGCGCCGGTGCGTTTCGGCTTGTTGCGAGACACGTCGGTCATGGGCTTTCCTCACAGGACGCGGTTCGCGATAGTCCGCTTTTTCGTCATAATAGTCTGTCAGCGCTTCGCGGCGCCAGGGGGTCTTTCGACGATCATGCGGCGGCGACAATAGGGAGAGCGTGTGACGGTCTTCGGCAAGACGGGGTGCGTTGCGATACTGGCGCTGGTGCTCGCTGTCGGCACAGCAACGGCCGAAGATTCGTTTTTTGATTCGCTCGCCAAATCGGCTGGTCTGATGGCCACGCCGCCCGATCCCCCGGATTTCGTCAAAGCGACGCGTCCGAAAGAAGAGCCGACGTCCATTCCGGTATTCGCCGCGCCCGATGAGCCGACTTCGAAGGTTAAGTCGGCGAAGGAATTGAAGGCGATGAATGATGATCTTGAGCGGGCTTCACGCTCTCAGGATGGGTCGCGGCCGAAAGCCAAGGGCAACCGGCTCTCAGGAAAGCCTACGGCAAAAAATCCCGCGAAAGACTGACTTGCGCTGGAGACCAAGTGATTCAGCTTGCGGCTGTAGGTTTGCGGCGCAACTTGACGAAACAGTGGTTTCCCTGCGCCGCGGCTCGGATTAGAAGCGGGATCGCGCGCGTCGCGCCGCGGGCGGCCTTCGGCCGTTGCGATCGAGGGAATTGAGGGCGATGTCGGACTTTCACAACACGCGGCGGCTGCCGCCTTATGTCTTCGAGCAGGTCAATAAGCTCAAGGCGAAGGCCCGCGCCGGCGGCGCCGACATCATCGACCTCGGCATGGGCAATCCCGATCTCGCCGCGCCGAAGCACGTCATCGACAAGCTCGTCGAGACGGTCGGCAAACCGCGCACCGACCGCTATTCCGCCTCCAAGGGTATTCCCGGCTTGCGCCGCGCGCAGGCTGGCTACTACGCGCGCCGTTTCGGGGTGAAGCTGAACCCGGAGACGCAGGTCGTGGCGACCCTCGGCTCCAAGGAAGGTTTCGCCAATATGGCGCAGGCGATTACCGCGCCTGGCGACGTCGTGCTGGTGCCGAACCCCTCCTATCCGATCCACGCCTTCGGCTTCCTGATGGCGGGCGGCGTGATCCGTTCGGTGCCGGCCGAGCCGAGCCCGCAGTATTTCGTCGCGCTGGAGCGCGCCATCCAGCATTCGATCCCGAAGCCGATCGCGGTCGTCGTCTGCTATCCGTCAAACCCGACGGCGATGGTCGCCTCGCTCGATTTCTACAAGGACCTCGTCATCTTCGCGAAGAAGCATGAGATTTTTGTGCTTTCGGACCTGGCCTATGGCGAAGTCTATTTCGACGGCGAGCAGCCGCCGTCCGTGCTGCAGGCGCCGGGCGCGTTCGATGTGGCGGTCGAGTTCACCTCGATGTCGAAGACGTTCTCTATGGCCGGTTGGCGCATGGGCTTCGCGGTCGGCAACGAGCGGCTGCTGACGGCGCTGGCGCGGGTCAAATCCTATCTCGACTATGGGGCCTTTACGCCGATCCAGGTCGCGGCGGCGGCTGCGCTCAACGGCCCGGAGGCGTGCATCCAGGAGATGCGCGCGACCTACAAGCGCCGGCGCGATGTGATGGTCGAGAGCTTCGCTGCGGCGGGCTGGCCGATCGATAGCCCGCGCGCGTCCATGTTTGCCTGGACGCCGGTGCCGGAGAAATTCCGCCATCTCGGTTCGCTGGAGTTCTCGAAGTTGCTGATCGAGAAGGCGGATGTGGCCGTGGCGCCGGGGATCGGCTTTGGCGAGCACGGCGATGAATACGTGCGGCTGGCGCTGGTCGAGAATGAGCAGCGCATCCGCCAGGCCGCGCGGGGGATCCGGCGGTTCTTCGAAAGCGCGGACGAGACGTTGCACAATGTGGTGAAGCTGAAGCAGACGGCGTAGGCGCCAGAGCTATCGGCGATTAAATCGAACCACGCTAACGGAGGGTCGGCGTCCACGCCGACCTTTTGGGGCGCCGCTCAGCCGGCTTACGTATCAACCCCGACGCTCCGCGAGGCGCCCAATTCCCGCCATGACGATTCAACGACGCAGCGAAGCCTTCGCACGATCACGTTCAGCGAAGAAGATTGATCGAGCGAAGAGGTGATTTAACGTCCGCTGATCAGACGAGCTTCAGCTCATCCAGTCTCAAGGCGAAAACCTGCGGCGCCAACAACGGCGCCAAGCTCTCAGATGCCTTGAAGTCCCGCTTATCCGAGTAGCCTTCCGCTGAAGGCGCTCGAAAGACTCGTGTCGTCATCTTCACCGCGTCGATCGCCCAAAATTCCCGAACACCGAACTCCGCATAGAATTGGGCCTTGCGGCCGCGGTCGTAGCGTGTCGAAGTGTCCGCCACCTCGACAACGAGCAACACGTTTTCGCCGGCGATGCCGACGATCCCGACCTCGCTTGGATAGAAGACGAAGTCGGGCTCCAAATACGTGTCCTCCGAAAGGCGGAACGTGGTCTCCTGCGCGATTTGCAGATCATCCGGACACAGCTTAGTCCACCGACGCATCAGCGCGATCTTGAGGATTTCGTGTCGGCTGCCCTTCGGCGACATCGGGACCAACTCCCCATGGATGAGTTCGATGCGCTCGTCCTCGTCGAGGATGCCCGCGTGCACCATCGCCTCGATCTCGGTCACCTTGAAGCGTCTGCGCCACAGTCCATCTGCGGCGCGGGTCGAGCGAGGGGGAACGACGACATTCATGGGCTCGGCTCCTTGAACGGTTGTGATCGTGCCCGGCGACCAACAGTCGGTCTATCATATTGCGCTCGAACGAATTGCGAAACTCTCACCTCGGTAGCTAACCGAACTTCCTATCACCCCTCCCCGATCGCGGCCCATCGCGACAGGATAAGCTCCGCCTTATCGAGCGCGCGGATCGCGTCCGCGATCTCCGCGTCGAGCGCCGCGTCGGCTCGCTCGCCGGCCATGGCGATGGCGGAGAAGAAACGCGCGCCGATCACCAGGCGCAGGATGACGTTCGGCGGTTTCGTCCCGGGCGTCAGATCGACGGGCTGGCCGATGTGGAACGGCTGCGCCGCGAGCGCCTGTTCGACCGGATCCAGGGCTCCGAGCCTATCCGTCAAGTCCGCGTTCAAACAACGAAACAGCCGCTCGGATTCGGCCGCGTCGAGCCTTCGTAGAGCGCCCGCGCCGTCGCTCGCGAACGGCGCGAAGCAGATGATCGAGCTTCCCGCAAAGCGCTGGAAATCGCGCGCGCCGGGATTGTCGTCGTCGACATGCGGGGGATCGAGTTCGATCAGATAGCGGCAGTCCGAGAGGCGTTGGCGCAAGGCGGCGCAAAACGTCTCGAACGCGCGCGTTGCGATCTGCAACGAGGCCTCGCGAAACAACGCCGCCTCGATGAGCGCGCCCGTCCAACGAAACAGCGGACCAAAGCTTGCGGACCGCGCTCGGGATGTCGGTAAACGCGCCACGCCAGGGCGCCGACCAGAAGCTCGTCGGCGCCAGCTTCGGCGCCTGCGCCAGCCGGCGCGCGACTTCCGCTCGCCGCGCGCGCAGGCGCGCGGGGATCAGCAGCGCGCCGGAGAACGGCGGGCCGGTGAAGAACTTCGAGCCTGAGATTTGCACCATCCAGCCGGCGCGGACGTAGCCGCCGAAAGTCGGACCGGAGATGCGGCCTTGGCAGGAGTTGGCGACCACGTCCACTCGCTCGCCGGGCGCGCCGATCGCTGAGACGAAATCCGGCGAGGGCGCGCTGACGCCGGTCTTGGAGCCGAGGAGAACATGGAGCAGAACGCGCCGGCCCGCGCCGAGGCCTTCGTCAACGGCGGCCTTCACTGCGCTCTCGATATCGGCGCGAGGTCGCGGCGCCGCTCCCGTGTCGCGAACGCTAACGCTGGCGACGGCGATGTCGGCGTCGGGCCACAGCGGCGCGCCTTTGGCGAAGGCGCCGCCGTCGTGGAACGCGATGCCCGCTGCGGCGACTTTCACCGAGCGCCCCGTCTCCTCGGGCGCGATGAGGATATTGGCGAGTTTTTCGTCCGCGCCGAGCGCGATCAGTACGGCGAGCAGTTCGGCGTCGGTTCCGGAAGGGGCGAACACGACGTCGGCCTCCTCGGGCGTCGAGGCCGTGCGTCGCGAGCAATTCGCGCGCGATGGAGTGGGCGAAGCCGCTGAACGCGGCGTCGGGCGAAATCGGCCGCGAAACAGCGTCTCAACCAGAAGCACGCGCCGCAGCCGATCCAGCGCGGCGAAGGCGTAATCGCTGACGCTCGACGCGGTGGAGGAGGAAAAATGCACGGCTTCCGGGCGAGGCCTGGAGGTCGCGCCGTAGCGGTTCATGCCGGATTCGCGGCGAAGTGACAATGCGATCGTCGCCGCCGGCCTCCAGCAACGCTTCAACAGGCAGCGCGAGTTCGCATGGCTCGGGCGGACGAACCGGCAGGCGCCGCCGTCCTGCGGAACCGACCAGCGAGCCATTGCGCGGTTTCGCGCCCTGCCTTCGAGCCGGTCGCCGCGCCAGAGCGGATCGGGCAGCCAGCGACGAAGCGCGGCGCGATCCGCGATCGGCAATCGCGCGATCAGCGCGGCGCCGTGGGCGGCCGCGCGGCGAAGGCGCGAGCCCCGTCGGCGCCTGCGGATTGCGTGAGGAACGCCGTCTCCTGCGCCCACCGGTCACCGCACCGGCGAGCAGCGGGCCGCGCCAGCAGGGCAGGGGACACCAGCAGCGTGCCGCGCTCGGTGAGACGGAACAGATCAGGGCCCGCCGCGTCGACCGCGATCGGCGCGGGCATGTCCTGAACCAGCGCGCTCGCCGCGGGGTCCAGCGCCAGCGCGCGCGCAAGCGCGGGGTTGAAGACGCGTTCGCTCGGGCGTCGTCTCAGCGGGCGCGCAGGCGCGAAGCAGACGGCTCAGCAGGGCGTCGATGATCGCTGCCTGATCGGCGGCGGGCTCACGACGGGGCGGCTTCGAGGCGCGCTCCGAGTTCATCGACCGCCTCGGCGAACAGATCGAAATCCGCGTCGCGGCTGCGATGGTTGGTGATGCAGACACGCAGACACAGCCGGCCGTTCAACCGCGTCGTCGAGGCGACGGCGGTTCCGCTCATCTGCAGGGCGACCGTGATCTCGGCGTTCATCGCGTCCTGCGCGGCGCCGTCTCGCAGCGGATCGACCCAGCGGAAGCAGACAATGTTGAGCATCACGGGCGCCGCGATTTCGATCCGAGCGGTTACGTTGCAGCAGGTCGGCGAGCCGACGCGCCTGCGCACAGTTCCCGGCGATGGCCTCTCCGAGCTTGCGCGCGCCATGCTCCTTGATTGTCCACCAGATTTTCAGCGCGCGGAAGCCGCGCGACAGCTCGATGCCAAGATCGCTCGGCCACGGCTCGCCGCCGGAGAGCCCACCGACGTTGGCCAGATAATCCGGGCGGCCGCCGAACGTCGCCCGCAGCAGCGCCTCGTCGCGCACCAGGATGCAGCCGGCGTCATAGGGAACGTGCAGCCATTTGTGGAAATCGAACGCCAGCGAATTCCGCCCGCTCGATCGCCGCGCGCGAGCGGCGCCAGCTCGGGCGCAAGCCGAACCAGCGCGCCGAAGGCGCCGTCGACATGCAACCAAAGTTGCTCGCGCGCGCAGAGGTCGGCGAGCGCGTCGAGATCGTCGAAGGCGCCTGTGTTGACTGACCCGGCTGTCGCCACGACGGCGAACGGGCGCTTGCCGCTGCGCGCGATCCTCGGCGATCCGCTTGCGGAGTGGCTCGATGTCCAAGCGATGGCGCGCGTCGACGGCGATCGCGCGCAACGCTTCGCGGCCGAGCCCCAATACCTCCATCGCTTTTGCGACCGAGGAATGAGCTTGGGTCGACGTGTAAGCAACCAGCGCTTGGCCGCCAAGACCCTTCTCGCGAAGCGCCTCGCCGCCGCCGTGCTGGTGACGCGCGACGGCGAGCCCTAGGAGGTTCGCCATCGACGAACCGCTGACCAGCAGCCCGCCCGTGGTCTCAGGCCAACCAAACCAATCGCGCGTCCAACCAACGACGACGCGCTCGAGATAAACGCCGACGTGGTCTCGACCGCCGCAGTTGGCGTTGAGCGCGGCGGCGATCATTTCCGCCAGCATGCCGCCGGGCGTGCCCGTCCCATGCACCCAGCCCCAGAAGCGCGGATGGGTGTTGCCGACCGCGTAGGGCAGGATGCGTTGCTCGATCTCCCCGCGAAGCTCGGCGAGCGGCGTGGGCTCGATGGGAGAGGGCTCGGCGAGGGCGGTGCGCACGGCCTCGGGCATGGGGCGCCAGACCGGGCCTTCGCGCGCGTCGCGCAGCCGGTCGATCATGGCGTCGAGCATTTCGTGCGCGACCTTGCGGAAGCTGTCCCAATCCGCGGGATCGAGCGTCGCGCCGCCCGTTTCCGAATCGCGCATGGGGTCTCCAAGGCGTCGGCGGCGAATGTGGAGGGCGGGCGGCGGCGCGTCAAATCGGAGCGGGGGCGCAGCGTGAAATGGGCGGTTTCGATGCGCAATCGAGCCGAAAAGCAGACTTTTGCGGCGTTCCCGCGCTATTGTTTCAAGGGCTTGCAGCTGACAAACGCGCTCGACGCATGTATTTCACCTGTAAGTCCAATGGGTTGCAGCGAAAAAGCGTCGCGCCGGGGGTCAGTACTCCTCCTTCATCGTTTCCAGGGTTTCGCGCTCGAACTTTTCGTAAGTCAGGACGAGCGGCAGCAGCTTGGTCATGGCGTAGACGCCGTTGAGGTCGCCCTGGGCAATGCGCGCGTCGGCGAGCCGTAAGGCGCGTTGCAGGCGTTCCATCTGCAAGGCGGCGTAGATTTGCCGGTTCTCGCGCGGCCGTTCCGCGGCGGCGCGGGTGAGCGCGCGCTGCACCGCGCGGATCGAGACCCCCTTCTCGGCGGCGATCTCCACCCGGCTTTCGCCGGCGGCGGCGCGCGCGAGAATTTCCCGCCGCCAAAGCCGCCGCGCGTTCCGCCGCTCGCTGGCGGCTTTGCGCTGCTCTTCGCGCTCGGCGCGGGTGGTGGGTTGCATGGGCGTGGCTTTCTCTAATTCCGTAAAATAGGATCATTGTAGTGATATTTTCTGAATTTGCAAATAAAACATGGCATTTCCACGCTGAGCGCCGATTCCGTTTCGCCCAAGCATGTTTGCATCATTAACAAAGTCAATGGGTTGGAGAGATCCAAAGTCATGAAGGAAAGTGGGCGACACTAATGTTCGTGACAACCAGCAAGAACTGGTGTGTTATTGTGATGTGGCGCCAGTCGAACGCAAGCGTCAAGCAACAGAGCTCCTCGCATGAGGAGCGCATGCTTACTCAATTCGGATACACGATCATAGCCACACTCATTGCATGAGCGGTGTCGTGGATCGGATCTGCTTGAATTCGATTGGCTTATGTTTAGATTGGGAGGTTACTGTGAAACGATCTCACTTTTACGGGTTGATGTTTGCTGCAGTGGTCGGCGTTTGCGCCGCACAGCCGGCAAGCGCCGTTGCCTTGTTCTTCAACACCCATTCAATCGACCTTACAAGTTCCCCAAATGACTGTCTTACCCTTGGCGTGAGGGCGATGAATCAGTTGGGATTCTCGAGTATCAGACGAAGCGATGTTGACGTGCTTGGGACGCGGCAACAGAGTCTCGTTTCCATCACTTGCGTTCAAACGACGGGGCCGGGACATTTCACTGTCGTGGTGATGTCGACCAGCGACGACGAGCAGTCCGCAAAATCGACGGCGGATTTGGTCGGATCGCAATTCTGACCGTCGTCCCAGCGGAATGCCTGCGACGGCGCTGCGCTTCCATGTGCAAGCCGGTCACCGCGACTTTCAGTCTGCGGGGCGCGAAATCTTGTACCAGTACGGAAGCCGCCTTCGGGCGGCTTTCATTGTTGCGATGGCGCACCAAAACGCCTTGATTTTCGACCCGGATCGCCGGCGCCGCAGTCATGAATTTCGCGCCGCCGCTTCTTTCGACGCGACTGACGACGTTTTCGGTTTAGTCGAGAGGCAGCAATCGAGATTGAGTTTCGAGAGACGCTTTACGCCGTTTCCCAAGATGCGAGGCTCACTCGCGCCGCCGGCTGGGCGCGCCGACGTAACCTCGAACGGACGGCGCGTTTTCCAGGTCGCGATGCGCGCCAGACGGCGGCCTTCTCTCAAAATCCTGTGCCTGCAAATCTCGCCTCCAGCGAATGGCGCAATCTGCACAAACCGCAGGACGGCCGCGATCAGGCCGTAACCGTTGCATTGTTGACTAGCCGGGCGATGTCACTCTTATTCAAGTCAGCCGAGGCCGAAGAGCGGTGCAGCGATGGCGCGTTTCAATATCGCTATCAGCAGGGAAGTTGTGAAAGGGCCAGGGATGCGACCAAGGAGGCATATTCGATCTGTTGTGTCGAACTTTTCGGACAGTCTCGATCGTGTCGAGAGGGAGGCATAAATGCGAAAGAGAACTCCATTCCTGCCCGTCATCGCTTACGTGCTGACCAGCCTCCTTGCTGCGCCGGCCTACGCGCAACAGGCCAAGCCCAATATCGTCGCGATCATGATCGACGATATGAGCCCGATGGACCTCTCGGCCTATCATCGGGGCCTGGGCGCGGTGGCGACGCCGAACATGGATCGGTTGGCCAAAGAGGGCCTGATGATCTCAGACTATTACGCCCAGCCGAGTTGCACGGCAGGCCGAGCCGCTTTCATCACCGGGCAATACCCGATCCGCACGGGGCTCACGTCGGTGGGGCAGCCTGGCGCCAAAGTCGGCATTCAAGATCAGGATGTGACGCTCGCGGAAGTGCTGAAAACTCAGGGCTACGCGACGGCGCTGTTCGGAAAGAGCCACATCGGCGATCGCAACGAGTTCCTGCCGACCGTTCACGGCTTCGATGAATTTGAGGGCTTTCTCTATCACCTCAACATGATGGAGATGCCGGAGGAGCCGGACTTCCCGAACGATCCGAACTTCGGCGGCCGGCCGCGCAACATGATCCACACCTTCGCGACAGGGACGGACGACTCGACCGTAGATCCGCGTTGGGGACGCGTCGGCAAACAGAAGATCGAGGATATCGGCCCGCTGTCGAGCACGCTGATGGAGACGATCGACGACAAGTTCACCGCCGACTCAATCGACTACATCAAGAAGCAGAAGGCGGCGGGCAAACCGTTCTTCCTTTGGTATTGCCCTTCACGCATGCATCAGCAGATTCATGTGAGCAAGGAATGGCTCGGCAAGAGTGGACACACCCCGTATTTCGACGCGGTCCTCCAGCTCAATTCCCTCGTCGGCAAACTGCTGGATACGCTTGACCAGGAAGGGCTGACCAACAACACCATCGTCCTTCTCACATCCGACAACGGCATCAATCTCGCGCATTGGCCGATGGCGGGGACGCCGTCGTTTCGTGGCGAGAAAGGCACGACCTGGGATGGTGGCTTCCGGGTTCCGATGCTGGTCCGCTGGCCCGGCAAGATACCCGCGAACGCGTGGACCGGCGAGTTCATGACCAGCGAAGATTGGCTGCCTACCCTCGCCGCAGCCGCCGGCGACGCCAATGTCAAAGAGAAGTTGCTCGAAGGCGAGAAGATCGGCGAGCGCAGCTACAAGGTTCACCTGGATGGCTACGATCAAACCGACATGCTGACGAAGCCGGACGGTAAATCGAAACGCCACGAGTTCTTCTTTTTCGGCGAGTCCGACCTCAACGCAATCCGTGTCGACAAGTGGAAAATTCATATCGCGACCAAGGACAAGTGGCTGGACGCGACCACCAAGATACCCGGCGGCCTAGTGGTCGACATCAAGGCCGATCCGTTTGAACGCACCCCCGACACCGGCGGCCAATTCCTGTGGATGAAGGAAAAGTCGTGGATTTTGCCGATCCTCGCGCCGCACATCATCGCTTTCGTCAAAAGCATGCACGACTTTCCGCCCTCACAGAAGGGTTCAGGCATCGGCGCTGAGGCCATACTTGGCGCTCTGAAGGACAAGGGCGCCGACGATTAGGCGCCTCGGAGCGACAAGCCTCCAAGGCGCACGTCAAAAAGAAGGGAGCCTCATCGTGTCCATCATCACGCGCAGGTGGGGCGCAGTCTTACTTGGAGGACTGATATCGATGGCCCAGGCGACTGGGTCATCGCTCGCGGCCTCGTACCCCGATGAATTGCTCACCACCCCGACGACCAAGGAGAACATCGTAGCGGGTCTGGAGGCCGACGCTTACGCGATGGGTCTATCCGCTTATATTTGGGGCTACCCGGTCGTGCGAATGGAACGGGTGATGCGCGAATATATCGACGCGCCCGACCCGAAGCCGCCAACCAGCTATCGCGCGCCGCTCAACCAGATCGGCTGGGCGACCTCGCTCGCCACGCCGGCCGCCAAGGACATGCCGACGGCCAACAACGACACGTTCTATATGAGCGCCGTCGTCGACCTCGGCAAGGAACCGTTCGTCCTGCATGTCCCGGACACTCAGGACCGCTACTATGTCGTCGACGTCTTCGATATGTGGCAGAACCTGCAACACTATGTCGGCCGCCGCGCCACCGGCACCAAGGCGGGTGATTACGCGCTGGTCCCGCCGGGCTGGCAGGGCTCGCTTCCAGTGGGAGTCGCGCGCCTCGATGTCAACACCAGCAAGGTTTGGCTGTGGGGCAGGCTGCGTGTCAATCAAGGCGAGGATGTCACGCCGCTGATTGCGCTCGAACGCCAGTTCACGCTGCGTCCTCTCAGCCGGATGACCGACACGAATTACAAGCCGGAATCGACCAGTTTGCCGCCGTTTCCGGATATCGGGGACTCCCCGCTCGGCTTCTATCATCACCTCGCAGCGGCGCTGCAATACAACGAAGTGCCCCCACGCGATCAGGCGCTCTTCGGCCAATTCGCGCGCTTCGGTCTGACCAAGGAGGGCTTCGACGAGACGAAGCTCACGCCCCCGCAAAAACAGGGCCTCATGCGCGCCTTGAAGGACGGTCCGAAGGTTGCGATCTCCGCACTGGCGACGGCGGCCATCGAGCGCAATGGTTGGAGCTGGGCGACGGGTCTCGACAATTTCGGCGATAACTTCCCGCTGCGAGCCTTGGTATCTGGCCCCTATCTCGGCGGTCAGGGCGAGAAGGAGGCGATGTATCCGCTGCGATCGTCCGACGCCAGGGGCGAACAACTGGTTGGAAGCAAGAGCTATGTCATCCGCTTCGCCAAGGCCCCGCCCGTCGATGCGTTCTGGTCGCTCACGATCTACAATGCGACCGACAAGATGCTGATCGACAATCCGATCCAACGTTACAAGCTCGGCACGGACACCAAAGGTCTCAAGACGCGGGCCGACGGCTCCTTCGACGTATTACTCCAGAGTTCGAAGCCCGAGGGCGAATTCGCCGCCAACTGGTTGCCGACGCCTGCCGGGCCTTTCTATATGATCCTTAGGCTCTATCAGCCGAGCGCAGAGGTGCTGACCGGCCGGTATGCACTTCCGGAAGTCGAACCCGCCAACTGATATCCGGAGATTTCATCGATGAACCGGACTTCGACGGCGCCACGCTGGAACCGCAACCGCCGCAACTGATCTTTTTGGTTGGCCGCGCGCCCTCGCGCTCGGCGTTTCTCTAGTCGCCTCGTCCGCATTCGCGCAGGATAAGTCTGCGCCCTCGCATCAACGCCTTTACTGCTGGATGATGCACCGTGTTCCGGAGAGCGCGACAATCATATCCTTTGTCTCAGCCCGCACACGCTCTACAAACGGTCCGTCCCAGTGAGCCTTGAACGCGGCTTCATCACTGTAAACCTCGTAAAATAGAACCTTGCCCTCCTCATCGAGCGGCTTCAGTACCTCAAATTGCAAGGTGCCGGAACTCGTTCTGTAGGCACCGCTCGCGATGCGCCAACAAGAGGGGCAGAACTTCATCCATGCGACCCGATGCTATTTCCGCAGTGGCAACGATAGCGAACTTAGCCATACGATCCTCCTGCTTGCGGAAGCCTCCTTCTCGCTTTTTCAGATCTCCGTCAAAAGCGCAGTAAATTACACCCTCTCAAAGCCCTCGATTTTAAGCCTAAAAATCGTTGGTGCAGCAGTCATGATTTTGCACATAAGAAAGTTCTGGGCCGTAAACTGCGCGAAAGACGCGACGAGTTGGCCAAAGCTCCGCTCTTACCAAAAACGCTTGCAAGGAACTGTCATCAACCCTGACAAAGCTGCCGGTGATCGGAGGAACTCGCAATGGACGGACCTACCTACGAAGTGCTTGCGCTGCGCTACGCCACCCACCAAGATCGGACGGCGCGTGCGAACTTCATCGCGGTTGATACCCACGATGCTCCTATGCCACTGGACTATTTCGTATGGGTGATCCGTGGCCCGACCGACGCAACTTTACAAAGAACCATTGTGGTGGACACCGGGATGGACGCTCAAGCGGCGGCGCGTCGTCCGGGCCGCATGATATTGACTCCTGTTGAAGCCATGCTCCGCCGGGTGAGCGTCGATCCTGCCGCCGTCCGCGATGTCGTGCTGACTGCACATGCATTTCGACCATGCCGGCTGCATCGATCTTTTTCCGGCCGCCACCTTTCATATTCAAGATTCCGAAATGGCGTTTTGCACCGGTAGGTGCATGTGTCACCCGGTGCTTCGCGATACATTCGAAGTCGACCATGTCATCGCGGCTGTTCGGCGCGTCCATGATGGCCGCATGTGCTTCCATAACGGAACGGCTGAGATCGCGCCGGGGATCACCCTGCATCTGATCGGCGGCCATTCTGGTGGTTTGCAGGTCGTGAGGGTGCCGACCAAACGCGGCTGGGTTGTCCTAGCTTCGGATGCAACGCACTTCTGGGCGAACATCCGCACGCGCAGTCCCTTTCCTATCGTGGTGGACTTGGCCAAAATGCTGGAAGGCTATCAGATCGTAGAGTCCCTCGCGGGCGGGCCAGATCACATCATTCCCGGCCACGATCCGCTATTGCTGATGCGCTTCCCCGGTGTGCCGGGTCAAGGCGACGTAGTTCGACTGGACTTAGCTCCAATCGCGTGATGTCGCTCAGGGTGCAGCAGTCATGATGTCATTGCGAGCGGAGCGACGCCATCCAGCCGTTCCGTGATCGAACGTCTTGCGGACGAGAAGCGGAGGCGTGGATTGCCGCGTCGCTCCGCTCCTCGCAATGGCGGATGGATCCCCTATTCGCCCGCCACCACAAACAACCGGAATTCCTCCAGCGCCGCGATCCGATGCGGCTGCGCCTCGCGGCGGTAGGCATCCGTGTCGACGATGGCGCGGAACGTCGCGAAATCGGCGTATTCGTTGAGCGCCACGTCGTCCCAGCGGGCGCGCTCCGGCGCGACGATGTTGGCGAGCAACGCGCCCGCGAACCGGCGTGTGACCTGTTTCCCGGCGGCGAGGCGGCGGAAGGCCGGGACATAGCGGCCGTGGAACGCCTCGCGGCCGGTGCACGGCGGCTCGTCGTTTTCATAGAGCGCCTGTGAGCGGTAGCGCAGCATGTTGAGCATGTAGATCGGCCGGCCCGGCGCAACGAGGCGCTCGGAGGCGTCGAGGGTTTCGGAAGTGATCTCAAACATGGGGCTGCTCCTGTTGCGCCCCCAAACTGGCCCCCGCGCGGCCCTGCTTGTAGCCGCCGCCCGACCATGACAGTGTTGACCGTATGTCCACACCGCCATTGCCCAACGATCTCGCGCGGCTGATGGCGTTCCTGCGCGTCGTCGAGGCCGGCTCGTTTGCCGAGGCCGCGCGGCGGGCGGGGGCGACGACCTCGGCCATGTCCAAGGCCATCGCCCGGTTGGAGCGCAGCCGCGGCGTGCGGTTGCTGCACAGAACGACGCACTCGCTGACGCTGACGGAGGAAGGCGATCGGCTGATGGCGGCGGCGCAGGGCTTCAACGAAAGTCTGGAGCGGGTGGAGGCGGCGCTCGGCGAAGTCGCGCACGGCAAGGGCGGCGGGCGGGTGCGGGTGACGGCGCCGGCGTCGTTCGCGCGCGCCTGCATCCTGCCGCGCCTGCCGGACTTCCTGCGCGCGCATCCGGAGATTCAGATCGAGATCAAATTCCGCAATGAGATTCTCGACCTCGCGGCGGAAGGCGTCGACATCGCCATCCGCTCCGGCGCGCTCGATCGCGTACCCGGCCATCAGGCGAAGCGGCTCTGCACATTCGCGTGGATCGCCTGCGCCGCGCCGGCCTACGTGAAGGCGCACGCCGCGCCGAAGGACCCGCCGGCGCTCGCGGACCACGCGCATGTCGGCTTCCGCAATCCCGCCACCGGGCAGATTCTCACATGGCGCTTCGCTGATCCCCGCAGCGGCGCCGTCGTGCGCGTCGCCCCCGCTCCAACGCACATCTGCGACGACGCGCACGCTTCCGTGGAATTGGTCGCGCAGGGGTTCGGGATCGGCTGGGCTCCGGCGTGGATCGTCGCGCAGGCGTTGCGCGACGGCCGTCTGGTTGAAGTGCTGGCGCCGTGGCGCGTGCCCGAGGAGCCCCTATGGCTCGTCCGCCCCTCCGCGCGAGCGACGCCGCAAAGAGTGCAGCGGGTGATGGCGTTCTTGGCGACGTTGGCGAGCGGCGAATAGCGAACGGCGAAGGGAAGCGCCGCTCGCTTCCCTTCGCCCTGGCTCATCGAATAGCAGCTCTTCTCCGCTGCGCCGACATTCAATCGAGCCTGCGGCTCAGCCAAACGACATTCTCTCTCGCGGAGCGAAGCGCGGCTGAGTCGTTATCGAAAGAGAGTGATGAGTGACCGCCGATAGGAAACCACCCGCGCCCATCTTCCATTTCACGCCGATATTCTTCAAAGCCAAACGTATTGTCAGGCCGTCGAAAAATATCGACGCACAAGGACGCATCCTCGTTATTAATTGATCGAACAACTTTATTTATGTGAGCCATGCAAACGCCTCCGTACCCAGCCTCACCAGATGGAGTCCGCGGCTTTCGCGGGCGCCCTCGACGCGCGAAACAGGCCGCAATGGCTAGCTTGGTTGCTCCGCGCGCGGCCACGGCCCGATATTTACAATGCCTAATAACGCCCCTAACATATGGCGTCGCGACGGCCGCCGATGCCGCGCCGATTGGGGTTATGTTGAGGAAAACGCCGGCGAATTCCGCCGCAGAGGGCGAGCAGTCCGACGTCTTCGCGACCTGGCTTCATCCCGTCCGCGCCGTGGGCGGCGGACTGTCGCCGAGGCGCGCCGCTGGCGCTATTTCGCCATCGAGCTGTCACCGCTGATGATGACCACGAGCGGCCGCGCCCTGACGGCTGGCGAAAAGCCGATCACGCCCCGTCGGCCGCGATCTGAAATCTCGATAACGCGCCCTTTCAATCCGTAGGAGAAACCTCCCCGCGATGACAACACTGTCGACCACGCAAACCAACAGCTTCGGATATGCAGGCGTAATCGAGACCGTCACCGTCGGCGCGGCCGGATATTACGACATTACCGCCTTGGGCGCGGAGGGAGGAGGCTCCGCCGCGGGTCTCGGCGCCGCGGCGGGCGGCGACATCTATCTGGCGGCGGGCGCGAAACTCGAGATCGTCGTCGGCGGACAGGGCGCAGCTTCGCGATACGGCAGCGGCGGCGGCGGCGGCGGCAGCTTCGTCATCGAGACTTATGACGGGCACAGCGCCGTCGACGTCAAAGAAGTAATTGCCGGCGGGGGCGGCGGCTCGGGAATCGCGGGTGGCGGCGGCGGGGGCGGCGGGCGAACCCAGGCGACCGGCGGCAATGGCGGCAACGCCTCCGGGGTCGTCGGCGCCGGCGGCGTCAACGGGGCCGCCGGCGATGGCGGGACAAGCAACACATCCCTCGCCAGCGCCGGTGGTGGCGGCGGCTTTACCGGCGGCGCCGCCGGTCAAACCGAACACAACGGCAGCGATGCGGGGACAACCTTCGCTGGCGGCAGCGGCACAGCCGCAGGCGGATTCGGCGGCGGCGGTGGCGGCGCGGGTCCGACGCTCGGCGCGGGCGGCGGCGGCGGCGGGTATGGCGGCGGCGGCGGCGGGTCGGAAGAGAGCGTCTACAATCCCAGCACCAATACGACCAGCCTTCTGATTGGCGGCGGCGGCGGCGGCGGGTCGTTCGTCAGCGCCAGCGCGCTCGACGTCTCGCAGACCGCCGCGACCCACACTGGCAATGGCCAGATCACCATCGCCTACGTGACGCTGCCCTCGACGGTCACCGGCGGTTCGACCACTTACGCAACTCCGGGCTCGACGACGGACACGCCTTTCGCCGGCGTTACGGTCGGCGACATCAATGTGAACAACCCGACCGAGACGCTGACCATCACGCTCAGCGACGCCAAAGCTTCGCTTCACGTCGGCGTCTCGCACCCTTCCGGGGTCACGTTCAGCGGCAGCAACGGCGTCTACACGCTGACCGGTTCGGCCGCCAACGTCACCAGCGAACTCGATGCGCTCACGCTGACCGCACCAACCACCCTCACGGGCGCCGTCAACAACGTTGAGGCGCTGACCTTCTCCCTGTCCGACAAGTCCAGCGTCAACGCGACGGCGGCGACGGATACGGTCACGGCCGACGTTCTCGGAGCGAGCTTCAAGAAGACTTTCGGCTATACCGGCCAGATCGAGACCTTCACAGTCCAGACCTCAGGCTACTATGACATTGCCGCTGACGGCGCGCAGGGAGGCAGCGGCTTCGGCGTCAAGACCGGCGGCCTCGGCGCGGCGGTAAGCGGCGACATCTATCTGAAGGCGGGCGCGACGCTCGAGATCGTCGTCGGCGGCCAGGGCCAGAACGGGCACTCTCAGGGCGGCGGCGGGGGCGGCGGCGGCAGCTTTGTAATTGAGACCAACGACGGATCGGGCGCCGTCGACATCAATGAGGTGATCGCGGGCGGCGGCGGCTCCGACGGCGGCCGCACCCAGGCTACCGGCGGAAGCTCGGGGCGCGCCGGAGGCGTCAATGGCGCCGCGGGCGCAGGCTCAACCGGCTGGCTCGGGCCCGGCGGCGGCGGCGGTGGCTTTACTGGCGGCGGCGCTGGACAGAGCGGTAGCGTGGCGGGCAAGACGTTCGCCGGCGGCGCGGCCGGCGCCGCCCAGGGCCGATACTCCGGCGGCGGCTATGCCATTGGGGCAAGCATCGGCGGCGGCGGCGGGTTTGGCGGCGGCGGCGGCGGTGGCGCGTCCGAGGGCGGCGGCGGGGGCGGCGGCGGTTTCGGCGGCGGCGGAGGGGGAGGCGGCGGCGGCGGCTCGCTGGTCAATTCGACGCTCGACGTGTCAAAAACCGCCGCCACGCACAGCGGCAATGGCCTCATATCCATCCAGGCGATCCAGATCCCGCCGACGATCACGGGCGGTTCGACCACGGACGCGAGCCCCGGCTCGACAACAGTCAAGCCTTTCGCCGGCGTCACGATCGGCGACATCAACCCGGGCGCAACCGAGACCCTGACGATCACGCTGAGCGACACGAGGGCGTCGCTCAGCGTCGGCGCGTCGCATCCTTCTGGCGTCACCTTCAGCGGCAGCAACGGCGTCTATACGCTGACCGGTTCCGCGACCAACGTCACCAGCGAACTCGATGCGCTGACGCTCAAAGCGCCCGCGACCCTCGCCGGCGCCGTCAACGGCGTCGAAGCGCTGAACTTCTCCCTTTCCGACAAGTCCAACGCCGATTTCAGCGGCGGGCGCGACCGCCTCGGTCACGACCGACATCCTCACGCCGAATTTCAGCAAGACCTATGGCTACAGCGGCCATACCGACACCTTCAACGTCCTGACCTCCGGCTATTACGAAATCACCGCCGCGGGAGGGCAGGGCGGCGGTAGTTTTAGAAGTCCGAACGGCGCCGGGGGCCTCGGCGCGACGGTCAGTGGCGATGTCTATTTGCAGGCCGGCGCGACGCTCGAGATCGTCGCCGGCGGCGCGGGCGGGACCGGAGGCTTCTCCGCTGGCGGCGGCGGCGGCGGCGGCAGCTTCGTCATCGAGATCAACGACGGCTCGGGCGCGGTCGACATCAACGAACTGATCGCGGGCGGGGGCGGCGGCGGGTATAGCTCCGCCGGGGGCGGCGGCGGCCGGACTCAGGCGGCCGGCGGCAGCGGCGGCGGAATCCATCTCGGCAGCGCCGGCGGCGCCGGGGGCGCCAACGGCGGCGCGGGCCAGCCCGGGACCAGCATCTACGGCGAGGAGTTCTCAGGCGGGGGCGGCGGCGGCGGCTTTACCGGCGGCGCGGCCGGACAGAGCGGAAAGGTGACGGGCGCGACCTTTGCCGGCGGCAAGGGCGCCAAGTCGATTTTCGATCCCATCCAAAACTCCGGCCTCGGCGGCGACGGTGGATTTGGCGGCGGCGGCGCGGGCGCCGCGGCGCAAGGCGGTGGTGGCGGCGGCGGCGGGTACGGCGGCGGCGGCGGCGGCGGGACGTCGCTCGGCGGCGGCGGCGGATCTTTCGTTAATGCGAACGTGGTCGACGCGTCGAAAACCGCTGCGACCCAAAGCGGCGCCGGCTTCATTTCGATCACGCCGGCCGTCGCGCCGACGATTTCGGGCGGCTCGACCACGAACGCCCTGCCAGGCTCGACGACGGACACGCCCTTCGCCGGAGTCACGATCGGCGACACGAATCCGAACAACCCGACCGACACGCTGACCCTCACGCTGAGCGACGCCAACGCATCGCTCAGCCTCGGCGCCGCGCAACCCGCGGGCGTCACGTTCGTGAGCGCCGGCGGCGGCGTCTACCATCTCACCGGTTCGGCGGTCGACGTCACCAGCGAACTCGACGCCCTGACGCTCAACGCCCCCTCGACCCTGACTGGCGCCGTCAACGGCGTGGAGACTTTGACGTTCTCGGCTCTCCGATTCGGCCAGCGCCGATCCGACGGCGCCCGCCACGAAAACGCTGACGGCCAAAATCAGCCCGGCGGCGCCGACAATCACGGGCGGCGCGACTACGGACGCGACTCTCGGATCGACGACGGACACCCCGTTCGCCGGCCTAACCCTCGGCGACCTCAATCTAGGCGCGACCGACACGCTGACGATCACGCTAAGCGACGCCAACGCATCGCTAGTCGTCGGCGCCGTGCATCCCGCGGGCGTTACGTTCGCCAGCGCCGGCAGCGGCGTCTACACCTTGACGGGTTCGGCGATCGACCTCACCGCTGAAGTCGATGCGCTGAAGCTCAACGCGCCCTCGACCCTCACCGGCGCAGTGAATTACGTCGAGGCGTTGAACTTCTCGCTCATCGACCAGTCCAGCGCCAATGCCTTCACAACCGCGACGGCCTCGCTCACCGCCGACATCAGCCCGGCGCTTCCGACCATCACAGGCGGCTCCACCACGAGCGCCAACCAAGGCTCGACGACGGATACGCCGTTTGCCGGGGTCACTATCGGCGACACGAATCCGAACGACCCGACCGACACGCTGAGGATCACGCTGAGCGATGCGAACGCATCGCTCGTCCTCGGCGCCTCGCAACCCGCGGGCGTCACGTTCAGCAACGCCGGCGGCGGCGTCTATAACTTGGTTGGTTTGGCGGCCGACGTCACCAGCGAACTCGACGCGCTGACGCTCAATGCGCCAACAACCCTCACCGGCGCCGTCAATGACACTGAGACGCTGACCTTCTCACTTTCCGACTCGTCCAGCACGAATTCGACCGCGAACGCGACGGCTTCGATCGCCGCAAAAATTCTCGGGCCCAACGCCACCAAAACCTTTGGCTATACCGGCAAAATCGAGACCCTCACGATCGCGACCTCCGGCTATTACAATATCGAGGCGGACGGCGCGCAGGGAGGCGGCGCCTTCACCCTCGGGAGAGGCGGCCTTGGCGCGATGGCCAGCGGCGACGTCTATCTCTCCGCCGGCGCGCAACTCGAGGTCGTCGTCGGCGGTAAGGGTGGAGACTCGAGTTTCGGGGCCGGCGGGGGTGGCGGCGGCAGCTTCGTGATCGAGCTCAATGACGGGTCGGGCCCTGTCGACATCAACGAAGTGATTGCCGGCGGCGGCGGCGGCGAATTTGGCGTCTCCTACGGCGGCGGCGGCCAAACGTCAGCGACGGGCGGCAATGGCCAAGGTAGCGTTCAAAGCGGCGGCGTTGGTGGGGCCGGCGGAACCAATGGCAAAGCGGGCCAGCCCGGCCTGTCCGGTTATAACGGTGCATTCGGCGCCCCCAGCGGCGGCGGCGGCGGCGGGTTCACCGGCGGAGCCGCCGGAGAAGCCGGAAGCGTGACGGGCGTGACCTTCGCCGGCGGCCAGGGCGCACGCACCAGCGGCGACGGCGGATTTGGCGGCGGCGGCGGCGGAGGCCCCGTGCTCGGCGGCGCGGGCGGCGGCGGCGGGTACGGCGGCGGCGGAGGCGGCGGAAATTCTTATGGCGGCGGCGGCGGTTCCTTCGTTAACCCGGACGCTAACAACGTCGTAAAGACCGGCGGGACCCACAGCGGCGACGGCTTGGTCACGATCGAGTTTGCGGCGGCCTGCTACGCCCGCGGCTCGCGGATCGCTGCCGCGCGCGGCGAAGTCGAGATCGAGAACTTACGGGTCGGCGAAAAGGTTTTGACCGCCTCGGGGCGGCTTCGGGAGATCGTCTGGATCGGCCATCGCCGGGTGGACATTTCGAGACACCCCGCGCCGCGCGACGTGTGGCCAGTCAGGGTCGCCGCCGGGGCTTTCGGCGAGGGTCTGCCGCGCCGCGATCTGTGGCTCTCGCCCGGTCATAACATTGCTGCGGAGGGCGCGCTGATGCCGATCTCCTGTTTGATCAATGGACGCTCTGTCGCTCAAATCAAACAGGGCACGGTTGAATACTGGCACGTCGAACTGGACGCCCACGACGTCATTCTCGCCGAGGGGCTGCCGGCGGAATCCTACCTCGACTGCGGCAATCGGGCCGCCTTCTCCAATGGCGCCGCCTTTGTCGAAGCGCATCCCGATTTCGAGCCCAAGCCTTGGGCGGCCACCTGCCTGCCGCTGGTCAAACAAGGGCCGGCGGTCGCGCGAACCAAGGCGCGGCTGCTTGCGCGTCTTGGCGATGACGTTTGCGCCGAAGCCGGTGCGCATGTTGTGGTTGATGGCGCGCGCGTCGAGCCGATCCGTCTCTCCGAGACGCGGCTCGCCTTTGCGCTGCCGCCGGGGGGGCGTGACATCGCGCTTCGTTCGAACGTGTTCATCCCCGCTTACACCGTCGCCGAAAGCGCGGATACTCGCCGAGCTTGGTCTTTGCGTCGGCCGTTTGGCGATCGATGGCTCGGTTGTCGCGCTCGATAGCGATGGTTGCTGCGCGTCGGGTTGGCATGAGGCCGAGTTCGCCAACGGATCTTTCATGTACCGTTGGACAAACGGCGCAACGCCGCTTCCCGCCGGCGCCCGCATTGTGATCGTGGAGTTGGCGGGAGTTGGAGAGTACGTGCGCGATATGAGTGATAGCTTTATCGCCCTGTCGGCATAAGGCAGCCCCGGCGTTACAGCGTGCTGGCGGATCGTCATGACAAGGATGAGGCGCACCGTGGAGCGTCGGCCTCCAGGCCGACGTTGGGGTTGATACCTGAGCCGGCCGCGTGGCGCGCAAAGGGTCGGCGTGGACGCCGACCCTCCGAGGCAGACGATGACTTTTTCTAAAAACTCCGCAGAGCCGATGGGCGCTCGATCATCTCCGCCATCACCGCGGCGTGCGCCTCCCAATGTTTATAGCGGTCAGGAGGCCCCTTTCCAACCGCTAGTTGAATCAGCAAACATAAATCTAGACGGGATTTCAGTTCGGCGACAACGTCTCGTTCGATAAATTCATCATGATTGTCTAACCACAATTTGAATTCATCTAATTGAAGTGCGGCGCGGGCATGATTTATCCGACAGTCGAGCAGCACGGCGACACACCTATGCTGCCAAATCCTTGGCGTTCACGACCGTGACGACCGTAATTGTATTTGCTTCGCGCTTCACGACCAACCTAAGGTCACCGGCGCGGACGACCTCACGGCCTGTTTTGGCGTCCACATTGGAGGTACCTGAAGACAATGCCTTGAGCAGGGTCGCCTGACTGATGCCGCGCGCTTTCAACATCTGACTGGCATGCGACGTCAGAATCACCTTGGGCTTCCTGATCGACTTCGGGCGACCGCCTGCAACTTTCGTCATGACCATGATTTGTGCGTCTCTGCCCGGCTGTGCTTGGCGAGCCATCTTACCGCATTTGCGACGGTTCGATAAGCGGCAGATTTATGAGTGGCAAATCGTCCGAGGTCTCGTGCAAACTTCCGGCACGGGCCTTGCGGAGCGTCGGTCTCCAGGCCGACGATATGACGGCCTATCGTCGGCGTGGACGCCGACGCTCCGAGCGGACCTGCGGCGGCGAATGAATAATGTCGCCGCCTCGCGTGTTCTCCTTGCCGAGCGACGGCGGGGGCCGGAACTGGCACTCCTCAGTAAGCCGCGGCTCACGGTCGGACGAAAGGGGAGTCGAAATGAGTGAGGCGGCCTCGGCGACAATCTTCGCGACGACGGGATCTTCTCAATATACGGCGACCTTGAACGATACCGGGTCGACGTCAATCGGAACTTTCTGGTTTGCCTGGGTGCCGGGCGAGGATTTTCTCGACGTCAGTCCGACAAACATCGTCTCCCCTGCGGGTTGGACGGCGGTGGTCACCCACTCTGGCGCCGGCGACGGGTTCGCGATCCAGTGGAAGGCAACGAGTTCCGCGTCCGATTTGCAGTCGGGCGCCTCTTTGAGCGGCTTCGGCTTCACGAGCTCGGAAACTCCCGCTCAGTTGTCCGGGAATTCTCCGTTTTTCTCATCAACGCCGGAATTGACGTCATTCACATATACCGGCGCGCCGTTCAGCGACGCCGGGTTCGATTTTGTCGCTGCGCTCGACACGTCGACCACCCAATCCAACGGCAACATCGCCGTCGCCGCCAATGCGACCGAGACGGTGAACGGCAACGACGACCACATCACCGCAGGCCATAACGCCAACCTCACCATAGACGGCAACGGCGACACCGTGCGCGCGCGTCCAGGGGCGTCGATCGGGTTGACGGGAACCGGCGAAGGGGTGTTCGGCGCCGGCTTCGCCGTGAGCGCGAGCAGCGGCTCACAGTTGTTGATCGGCCGCAACGGCGCAACCGGCGTTGCGGACACCGTGACGGCGTCGAATACAAGCATCGAGATCGCCGCGAATTCGAACATCATCCTGAACGGCGATGACGACACTGTGATGGTTCGCCAGGGATCGCATCTTGATTTCACCGGCGTGGGTCTCACTGCCCATGTCGCCGCCAACGCGAACATCACAATCAACGGCAAAGGCGAGGGCGGCGCGCTCGACACGTTGAGCGGCGCCAATTTTGGCGTGACTGTCGCGAACTCCGCGAATGTCGAGCTCGATACATTAGGCGCAACCGCGACGCTGGCCGACAACGTGGCGCTCTCGTTGGAGCGGGCGAACAATTCGGTCCACGCCGGCAATTCAGACACGATCTCGATTCTCTGGGGCGACTCCAATCAGGTCTTGTTGGGGCAGAATGACGTGATTACCGATGGCGGATCGGGCTCGACATTCCAGGCCGGCGGCAATGTCGGCGCCACGACGATCAAGACGTTCGGCGCCGACCCCGGTGGGATCGTGGAGCTGCTCAACGGCGTCGGTGGATATCAGTCGTCTTCGGACGCCTTCAATGCGTTGGCGAGCGACGGCGCGGGCGGGCTGATGCTGTCGCTGGGAGCGAATGGCTCCATCGACTTCGCTGGGGATACGAGCCTGAGCGCGGCGAACTTCAAGATCGGTTGAGGCGGCGTTTCGCGGGCGTGAGACGCGGCGGGCGTGCTCATCCCATCGGCGCTAGGTTGGTTATTTGATTGTCGCCATCCCCGTCATGCCCGGACCTGTTCCGGGCATCCACGCCGTGACTGATCGCGGCGGAACAGGTCCGGCCATGACGAAACCTTGCGTTTTCAGGGTTGGAGAGCAACAACAACCTCGCCGCCGGGTCGGAGAACCCGACGGGACTCTTTGAGCGAGTCCTCTGAACTCGGAAGAAAGTAAAGGACGAACCGAGACCAGATAACGTCAAAACTCGCATCGGCGAAACTCAACGCACGCAGATCGCTCTGTTCAAACGTAAGGGCTTCCGAACTTGCCTTCGAGGCCAAACGTGATGCCCTGGTGTTCAGTCCGTGAATTTTCGCTTGTCAGCCGTTCTGAACCGAAGCAGCGGCCTTCCGAATGACGTCGATGACTAGGGCCGGCTGAGAGAGCATCGGCACGTGGCTGCTCTCCACTTCGGTCACGGTCGCGCCCATCCGCTTCGAGACCCAGCGTTGCAGGTCGGGATGTACGGTGTGGTCCTCGGTCGTGAGCACGTACCAGCTCGGCTTGGTCCTCCAGGCGACCTGACCGGCCGTGAGCTTCTGCTGGTTGAGCAGGTCAGCGTCAGGCGCGAAGTGTGTCGCCCAAACCAGCTTCTGTTCCGCCTCTGAAAGGTCGCCGCAAAAGAAACGGATCCCGTCCGGTTTCAGCCAGGCGCGGTTGTCCGCGATCTCGACGGAGCCGAAGATGTCCGAGGGGTATTTGCTGAGTTGGTCCTGCACGGTCTCGCCTGCATCCGGCGCAACGGCCGCAATATAGACGAGGCCGACGACGCGGTCGTCGGTTCCCGCGCCGGTGATGGTCGCGCCGCCGTAGGAGTGGCCAACGAGAATGACCGGGCTGCTGACGCGGTTCAGCGTGCGCTTCACGGTCGCGAGGTCTTCTTCGTAGCTGTCGAGGCCGTACTGGACGGCGATCACCTCATGACCGTCGGCCTGGAGCGCGGGGATTACCTTGCTGAAGCATGAGCCGTCAGCCCAGAGGCCGTGGCAGAAAGCGATGGTCGGCTTGGCTTGGTTGGACATAGTCGTTCTCCTCTTGGTTGAGCCGCGGTTGACTCTGATCGCGCGCTGGCGCGGTCCTCCAGCGTGTGAATTCATTATAGATGACCAGTCGGCTATTAAAGTGACCGAAAATCACTCGATGAGATGCGGCAACACGCACTCCTCAAAACGCTGAAACGGCCCGCGTCCTCGTTCGACCTTCGCGCGCATGACCGCGCCTTCAAAGGCGTCGATCAGCGCGTCGGCGATTTGCTTCGGGTCCTTTCCTCGGGCGAGTCTCTTGCTCGCCTGAGCCTCTCTCAGACACTCCGCCAGGGCGGCCGACCATTCCCGGTAGATCATCGCCAGTTTGGAGCGCACCTCCTCGCTGGAAGGCGTCACTTCGAGGGCCATGTTGCCGATCAGGCATCCGACGGTGAAGCGCCGGCGCTCGTGGAATTCGGCCAGACCTTGGAAATAGCGGGCGATGCGAGACAAGGGAGGGGTATCTGTTTCGCGCAGGATCGGTCCGTAAGACTCGAACGACTGAGTCCCAATACTCTTTGAGGATTTCGACCGCGAACGCCTCTTTGCTGTTGAAGTAATTGTAGAACGAGCCCTTCGGAACGCCTGCAGCGTCAGTGATTTCCTGTAGACCGGTTGCATTGAAGCCCCGGCTGCAGATGAGGTCCGCACCTCTTTCGAGGAGTCTTGAGCGGGTTTTGGGATTAGCAGGCCTGGACATGATTTATATATGACCAGTCGGCTTTTAACTGTCAAGCGGAAATCTTGATCAGATGGGCATGCGATTGAGGGCCCAAGCGGGTGGCCGCCATAGTCGTTGCCGCGTTGTACTCGAGCGAGCAACCATCCCAGATGTAGGCCCGAAAAGGGCGGTCCATCATCCCGTAAGCCGTCGATAGAGAACCTTAGCGGGAGACAAAAACGTGGCCGACTATCTTTCCTATGACCGTCATGCGTATCGCATTGCCGTCGCTCTCGTCGTTCTTTTGGCTGGCTACGCCCGAGTTCAGGCGGTCGAGACAACCCCACCCGCTGTTCAGGATCGCCAACAAGTCGCCGAATCTTGTTCGCAACAAGCTGACGATCTGCACCTGCATGATCAAGCGCGCTGGAATTTCCGGGCGGGTTGCAAATTGCAGAATTCCGCTGCGTCTTGTTCGCAACAAGCCGACGCTCTAGGCCTGCACGACCAAGCCCGTTGGAATTTCAGGGCGCGATGCAAAGCCCAATCGTCAGGTGGGCTTCAATCGTGACCGGGTTGGCGTCGCCCAGCCAGTCCGAAAAATCGCGACAAGGTCATGAGCTGGGTCACGGCGAGATAACGGATCCGACGTTCCCGCGGCGTTACGACGATTGCTAGCCGCAGCAGTCCTCGCTCTTCGCCCAAGGCCCACAGAGGCAACGGAGGCCATATGTGCGGCGCGGTGTCTCGGCTTGCAAATAGCGGATCGCGCCGAAATTCTATTGGCAGGCTTGCGTGCGCGTTCATGGTCGGTTACTTCATTTCAATGACTCTTGAGATATTGAACAACCGATGAGAGAAAAGCAAGCCCTCGACGCGTTCGCGGCGCTCTCGCAGGAAACGCGGCTTCGCATCGTGCGGCTGCTGGTCGAGGCGGGCCCTGACGGCATGCCGGCCGGCGCGATCGGTGAAGCGGTCAAGGCGTCGTCCTCCAACGTCTCGTTTCACCTGAGCCATTTGGAGCGGGCAGGGCTCATCGAATCCCGCCGTGAAGCGCGCTCGATCATCTACAGCGCCGCCTATCCGGCGCTCGGCGGCCTCATCGCCTTTCTGATGCGCGACTGCTGCAAGGGACGGCCGGAAGTCTGCGCCCCGGCGGTCGCCGCGCTGTCTTCCTGCTGCGCCTGAAAGGAGCGTCCATGTCGCGAGTCTACAACGTCCTCTTCCTCTGCACCGGCAATTCCGCCCGTTCGATCCTCGCCGAGTCGATCCTGCAAAAGGACGGCGCCGGGCGCTTCAACGCCTTCTCGGCCGGAAGCCATCCGAAGGGCGCGATCCATCCTCTTGCGCCGAAGGTGCTCGAAGCCTTCGGCTATCCGCATGAGGGCTTTCGTTCAAAGAGCTGGGACGAGTTCGCGGAAGCGGGCGCGCCGGTGATGGATTTTGTTTTCACCGTCTGCGACAGCGCCGCTGGCGAGTCCTGCCCGGTTTGGCCGGGTCAGCCGATGACCGCGCATTGGGGCATTGAAGACCCGGCCGCCGTCGAGGGCTCCGACATCGAGAAGGAAACCGCCTTCAACGCCGCCTTCCGCTATCTGAAAAACCGGATTTCGGTTTTCACGAGCCTGCCGGTCGCGAGCATCGACACGCTCGCGCTCGGCATGCGTCTGCGCGAGATCGGCCGGATGGAGGGCTCAACCTCAATCGACGCGAAGGCCAGTTGATGCACGCGAGCGCGCTGCCGCAACGGCTGGCGGCCGAAGCGCTCGGGACGGCGCTGCTCGTCGCGACCGTGGTCGGCTCCGGTATCATGGCGGAGACGCTGACCAAAGACGTGGCGCCTTGCGCTACTCGGCAACACGCTTGCCGACCGGCGCCATGCTGGTCGTGCTGATTACGATCCTTGGCCCGATTTCGGGCGCGCATTTCAACCCGGCCGTCTCGCTCGTCTTCGCGCTCCGGCGCGAGCTGGCGACGCGGGACGCGGCGCTGTACGTCGCCGCGCAGATCGCCGGCGGCGTCGCCGGCACGATCATCGCGCATCTGATGTTTGCGCTGCCGATCGTCACCGCGTCGCTGAAAGTTCGCACGGGCGGCGCGCAATGGTTCGCCGAATGGGTGGCGACATTCGGCCTGGTCCTGACGATCCTTGCCGGCATCCGCTACGCGCGCACCTCGGTCGCGTGGCTGGTCGGCCTCTACATCACGGCCGCCTATTGGTTCACGGCGTCCACCTCGTTCGCCAATCCCGCCGTGGCCGTGGCGCGGGCCTTCACGAATAGCTTTTCGGGAATACGGCCGGTCGATCTGCCCGGGTTTATCGCGGCGGAATTTCTCGGCGCGCTGTGCGCCATGGCCTTTGCCGGGTGGCTCCTGCGCGCGCCGGCAACTCACGAGGCAACCCTGAAGAGCGAAGAGGCCCGCACGTGACGATTACGATCTATCACAACCCGGACTGCGGCACGTCGCGCAACACCCTCGCCATGATCCGGCAAAGCGGCGAAGCGCCGGAGGTGATCGAATATCTGAAAACGCCGCCATCACGCGAACGCCTCAAGGAGTTGATTGCTGCAATGGGCATTCCGGTGCGGGCGCTGCTTCGCGAAAAAGGGACGCCTTACGCGGAGCTGGGTCTAGGCGATCCCAAATGGTCGGACGATGAATTGCTCGATTTCATGATGGCGCATCCGATCTTGATCAACCGACCGATCGTCGTCACGTCGAAGGGCGTCAAGCTTTGTCGGCCTTCTGAAGTCGTGCTCTCGATCCTGCCGAACGCGATCGGCCGCTTCGTCAAAGAGGACGGCGAGGTTGTCCCGGCATCCGGCCCGCAATCGGGATGAACCGACGCGCCGTCATCGCCGCGCTCGGTGTGACGCAAATTTTCGCGTGGGGGTCGACCTACTATCTGCCGGCCGTGCTTGCCGAACCGATCGCGCGGGACACGCATTGGCCGCTGACGTGGATTGTCGGCGGTCTCTCGCTCGGCCTTCTCGTTGCGGCGCTGATTTCGCCGCGTGTCGGCCGAACGATCGAGAAACACGGCGGCGGCGGCATGCTCGCCGCCAGCGCGGTCGCGATCGGAGTCGGGCAGCTCGGCCTCGCGGCCGCGCCGAATTTGGCCGTGTTCGTTCTGGCGTGGCTTGTGATCGGCGTCGGAATGGGCGCGGGCCTATACGATGCCGCTTTCGCGACACTCGGATGGCTCTACGGCCGCGACGCCCGCGCGGCCATCACGACGCTGACCCTGTTCGGCGGCTTTGCGAGCACCATTTGCTGGCCTCTCTCGGCCGTCTTGGTCGAGACCCTTGGCTGGCGGGGCGCCTGCCTCGTCTATGCGATCATTCAGCTCGCGGGCGCTCTCCCCCTGTATCTCTTCGTGATCCCGCGCGGTGCGCCGCCGGCAAGCCGTTCCGGGCCAGCGCCGGGCGTCGATGCGCCGCCCCTGCTTCGCCCCTCGGCATTGCTTTTAGTCCTTCTCGCCGCCGCGCTTACGCTCGCTTCGTCACTGTCCTCACTGGTATCGGTGCATCTGCTGGCCTTCCTTCAAACCGGCGGCCTGACGCTCGCTGCGGCCGTCTCGCTCGGCGCGCTCGTTGGCCCTTCGCAGGTTGCGGCGCGCGCGGTCGAGCTGGCGATTGCGCGCTACCATCACCCGGTCTGGACGAAACTTGTCTCGGCAAGCTGCGTCGCGATCGGCCTTTCGACACTTTGGACCGGGCTGCCGATTATACCAGTCGCGCTCGGCTTCTATGGCGCGGGCATAGGCTTGGAATCCATCGCGCGCGGGACATTGCCGCTGGCGCTGTTCGGTTCGGTTGGCTACGCGTCTCTTATGGGACGGCTCGCCATGCCAAGCCTGCTCGCCCAAGCCACGGCGCCTTGGATTGGCGCGGTGCTTATGAGCGCGATCGGGGTGCGCGGAACGCTCGGGGTACTTGCGACCGCCGCCGCGATCAATGTTTTGCTTGCGGTCTGGCTAGTCCTCTTCGTCTCTCGAAAGTCCCGGAATTTCCGCGAAAAACGCACGGCGTAGATATTGTTTTGGGTGAGGGGGATTAGCTTGGGAAGCAGCGCGCTGTGCCTATGTATTACGTGTATGGGATGTAGTTACGGATCTAGCCGCGTCCCATTTTTAGAATGATTCTAATTTAGAATGATTCTAAATTGCCCTCATGAAGCGATTTGACGATCTGAGCGAACCCGAGCTTTTGGCGCTCGCCATCAGCAATGAGGAGGAAGATTCGCGCGTATATGCGGATTTTTCTCATTCGCTGCGCGAGGAATATCCCTCGACCGCCAACATGTTCGCCGACATGGCCGCCGAGGAAGGCGAGCATAGGCGACAGCTGATCGACATTTTCACCGAGCGCTTCGGCGATCATATTCCGCTTTTCCGCCGACAAGACGTGCGCGGGAATTTGGCGCGCAAACCGCATTGGCAGGTGCGAGCGGCCGGAGTCGACGCCGTGCGCCGGCACGCGGCTGAAATGGAGCGCAGCGCGGAAAGGTTCTACCGCCTGGCCGCCAGCCGAACCAGCGACGCGCGCGTGCGGAAGCTGTTGGGCGACCTCGCCGACACGGAGGCCAACCACGAGCGCCGGGCCGCCACCATCGAAGACGAAAGGCTGACGACCGAAAAGCGCGGGGAAGAGGACGAGGACGCAGGGCGACGCTTTGTGCTTCAGGTCATTCAGCCGGGCCTCGTCGGGCTGATGGACGGCTCCGTCTCGACGCTGGCTCCGGTGTTTGCTGCGGCCTTCGCAACGCACAAGCCTTGGAACGCATTTCTGGTGGGGATGGCGGCGTCGCTTGGCGCCGGCATTTCGATGGGCTTCGCTGAAGCGCTTGGCCGATGATGGAAAGATATCGGGACGCGGAACCCCTTATCTGCGCGGGCTCGTCTGCGGGCTCATGACCATAGCGGGCGGCATTGGTCATACCCTCCCGTACTTGATCCCGGACTTCTTCGCAGCGACCGTCGTCGCGGCCATTGTGGTCGTGTTCGAGCTACTCGCCATCGCCTTCGTTCAGTGGAAATACATGGATACGCCGCCTGTTTCCGCCGCCGCAAAGGTCATGCTCGGCGGCGGTCTTGTGCTGGCCACAGGCATTTTGATTGGAAACGCCGGGTAGTTGAGCCGATGGCGAGGCTGCAGGGCCCCGCTTATGTCGGGAAGCTCGCCTACGCCGCCCGATCCCGCGCCTCTACAGGCGCCCCGATCCCGATGGCTTTGATGGCCAGCGGCTCATCGCGGAACGCCGCGCGCACGCGGATTTCGAGACTGCTGATGTCGTCCGAGGGCGCCGAAACAATCAAAGCCGCCATGTCCGCCGCCGCCTGCTTGGCCGCCTCGGCGCGCCAATCCGGCGCGTGGACGATGATGAAGGCGTAGTCGTGCGAAAGCGCCTCGAAGACGGCGCTCAGCACGCCAGGATCGACCTCGCCCGTCCCTGAGGGAATGATGTCGAGCGTCGTCGAGAGATCGCGATGCACGGCGCCCTCGAAATCGCCCTCCAGCGCCACGAGATCGCTGAGGCCGGCATTGGCGTCGCCGTGATCCTCGCCGCGATCAAACATGTCGGGCAGCCAGGTCGGGCTCGGGCCGAGATCAACCAGCACGGTGGCGCCGCGCCGCGTCAGACGCCGCGCGGCCGCGAGCGCGACCGGCAGCGCGCCGGCGTCGCCCTCGGCCGTGACCATGATCGGCAGGCTCTCGCCCTCGCTCGCCTCAACCAGCTTGTCGACGAAGGTCTCCGCCGTCGCTACCCAGGCAAGCGGCTCGTGGACGCTTTCCATGCGCGGCCGCGGCGGCGGCGGGTCGATGCCGAACGGCAGCGCGGGCTCGACGCGGCGGATCTGGCGCTTTGGCGGCGGCGTCGCGCCCGCGTCGGTCAACAATATTTTCGCAACCGTCAGACCGAGACTGACGAAGAACGCGGCGAGCGGCGCGAGCAACAATGTCGGGCCGGTCTTTGGGAAGGTCGGCGTCGACGGCGCTAGCGCGGCGGCGATGATGCGGCCGTTGGCGGGCGTCGCGTTCTCGGCGTCGCGCGCGATCGCCTCGCGATATTTGGTCAGATAGGATTCCAACTGATCGCGCGCTTGTTTGGCGTCGATCTCAAGCTCTCTGAGCTTGACCTGATCGGCATCGCTGGAGGTGACGGTTTTGGCTTGGTTGGTGACGGCTTGTTCGAGGCTCTTCACTTGGGTTGCGGCGATGCGCGCATCCTGCTCGAAACCGTATACCCGCTTGATCGCCGCCTTGCGGATCTCATCGTCGAGGCCGGCGAGTTGGCCCGCAAGCTCCTTCATCCGCGGATGACCAGGCAACAATGTGCGGCTGAGTTCCGCGATCTGTGACTTCAGCGCGACGCGCAACTCCGCATAGCGGCGCATCGAGTCGTCAGTCCCCACTGAGCCGACGTCGTCGAGACGACCGTTGCGAACCAACTCTTTCAGCGCATTCGCCTTGGCGGTCGCTGCGCCCTCCGCGGCTCGCGCGGTCGCGATCTGCGCGCTGATCTCCGACAATTGCTGCGAGGGCACGGCGAGACCGTTCGGGCCGGCCAGCAGGCCGGATTGCGCGCGCAACGCCTCGATGCGGCTTTCCGCCGTGGCGACGCGCTCGCGCAGCGTATCAATCTGTTCGGACAGCCATTTGGAAGCGGATTTCGCTTCGTTGTCCTTGGCGTTGCGCTGCGACTCGAGGAACGCTTCGGCCAGCGCGTTGGCGCCGCGGGCGGCGCGCTCGCGATTGTTGGAGGTGTACTCGAACAGCAGCACGCGCGTCTTGGTTTGCGGGTAGACGTCGACCCTTTTGTTGAACGCCTCGACGCGACGCGCTTCGGGATTGTCATCGCTGCGGTCGGCGAACATCGAAAGCCAACCGCCGCCGCCGCCGAACTCCGCTGTGTCCTCGGCGCTCATTTTCTTCAGCGCGAGACGCTCGACCTCAGTCGATTTTGCGGCTTCCGCCTCGCTCTGAACGGTCAGGTCGTCGATGACTTCAGCGACGTCAGGCTGCGCCTTTTCCGGCCGGGTGAAATAGCTCTCGCCATTCTCCAGCAGAACTTTCGCGGTCGCGGTATATTTCGGCTTGACGACGGCCACGAAAACCAGCGCGCCTGCGAATGCCGCCAGCGTCGGCCACACGATCCAACGCTTGTGCGCATACACAGCCGCCGCGAGGCGCGGCAGGTCGAGGCCTTTCGGCTGAGCCTCGTCTTCAAACTCCATCGAGCGCTGCTCCCGGCGCGAGCCGTCCTGGTGAATGATCTCTGAATGAGCATAGTTGCCTTCAGGTTAATTCGCCGCGCGTCAGCCTTTCATTAACTATGCGACGGTAAAAATGCTGTTGTTGGTTTGAGTGGCGCTCCCGTATGTCGATGATGCGAATGATCTTGGTTCTCGCGCTCGGCGTGTTCGCGCTCGGCGGCTGCTCGGGGCCGCGATATGGCGATGACGAGATGCGCGCCTCGCTCGACGCCCCTTATAAATTGGCGAGCGGCGACCGGCTTCGGGTGATTGTTTTCGGCCAGGACAATCTGACCAACTCGTTCTCCGTCGACGGCGCCGGCAACATATCGATGCCGCTGATCGGGTCGGTGCGCGCACAGGGGCAGACGACCGCGGGGCTCACCTCGACCATCGCTGAGCGGCTGCGCGGCGGCTATCTGCGCGATCCGAAAGTTTCCGTCGAAGTCGAGGCGTTTCGGCCGTTCTTCGTGCTCGGCGAGGTCGGCGCCTCAGGTCAGTATCCATTTGTTAACGGTATGACGGCGCAGACGGCGATCGCCATCGCCGGCGGCTTTTCGCCGCGGGGCGACCAGACGGGCGTCGATCTCACGCGCATCATCGACGGCCAACCGACGACGGCTTATGTGCCGCTGACGTTTCCGATCCGGCCGGGCGATACGGTCACCGTGCGGGAACGCTTCTTTTAGGAAGCCACCCTAAGACTTCGTTGACGCCGCGCGTAGAATACGAGGCGTCGAGGCGGAGCCTTTAGTGTCGAGTTCGAGTTCCCTGCGGATCGTCCACGTGTTTCGTGCGCCGCTAGGCGGTCTGTTCCGTCATGTCATCGATCTCGCCGTCGAGCAGGCCGCACGCGGCCACGCTGTCGGCTTGTTCTTCGATCGCGACGGCGATTGCGCGCGCGTGCGCGACGCGATCGCGCGCATTCCCGGCGGGACAAAGCTGGGCGTCGAGATGACGCCGATCCGCCGCAACCCGCATGTCACCGATCTCACTGCGATGCGCGCCTTCGCGCGCTATCTGAAGCGCGCGCGTCCTGACGTCGTGCACGGACATGGTTCGAAGGGCGGCGTCTACGCGCGCCTCGTCGGCGGCGCCAATCGGCCGATCCGCGCCTATACGCCGCACGGCGGCAGCTTCAACTACCGAGCCGGCAGCCGGGTGCACGCCGCCTTCATGTGGGTTGAGCGCGCGCTTGCCCGGCGCACCGATCTGTTCTTGTTTGAGAGCGATCACATCCGCGAGAGGTACGACGTTTTCGTCGGCATCGAGCACGGCGTGCGCCGCGTCATCGTCAATGGCCTCGGGGTGGCGGAGTTCGCGCCGGTGGAAGCCTCTGAGGAGGCCGCGGATTTCCTGTACGTCGGAGAGTTGCGCGCCGCCAAGGGGATCGACACGCTGCTCGACGCTTTGGTTCTGGTTGGTCGGGAAACTTCGAAACCGCCCTCGGCGGTGCTGGTTGGCTCAGGGCCGGATCGGGACGCGCTTATCGCACGCGCGGGCCGCCTCGGTCTGGCTGCGTCCGTTCGGTTTCCTGGTCCGCTGCCTGTGCGCCAAGCTTTTGCGCTGGGCCGCATCATGGTTGTTCCCTCGCGCGCCGAATCCATGCCTTATGTCGTGCTGGAAGCGGCGGCGGCCGCGGCGCCGTTGATTGCCACCGACGTCGGCGGCATCCCGGAGATATTCGGACCCTATCGCGACCGCCTCGGGCCATCCGACGATCCGGCCGATCTCGCCAAGCGGATGATCGAGGAGTTGCGGCGCGAGCCCGGCGAAACCGAACGCCGCGCTGGCGAGCTCTCGGATTTCGTCAAAGCGCGGTTCTCGCTCGAACAGATGGCCGACACGGTGATCTCGGCCTACCACGAGGCGCTCGCGCGACGCGACCTCGATGCTCGCAATCCCGGGCGTGGCGTCGCCGGCGGCGCGCGCGTGGTCAGTGAGGCGTGACATGAGCCTGTTTTCCGCCGGACAATTGCGCGGCAGCCCCAGCGATCCGAACGGGTCGGCGGCGCGCCTGCGGCCTCAGGCAGACTCAGGCCCGGGCTATGCGCGCATCCTGCTTCTGCTGGCCGCCCAGGCGCTCGAATTCCTGATGATCGCCGGCAGCGGGCTGGCGATCTACGAAGCGCACGTCGTACAGCAGATCGGCCCGCAGCCGCTCTACTATTCCGTGACGATGGCGGTCGCGCTGCTCGATGTCTTCGTTTTTCATCTGATACACAGCTACAGCATCCCCGCCTTGCGGCGGCCGATCAATCAATTGTTTCGCATGAGCGGCGCCTGGACGATCACCTTCGCCGGACTGATCGCGCTCGTGTTCTTCGCCAAACTCGACAGCGTAATCTCGCGTTTCTGGCTCGGCGGCTGGTTTTTCCTGGGCTTCAACGTTTTGGCGATCTGGCGTTTTGCGCTGGCCTATGTCGTCGACAAGCTGGCCGCCTCCGGGCGATTCCAGAAACGGGTCGTGCTGGTCGGCGGTGGCGATATCGGACGCGACTTGATCCGCGACCTGGCCAAGGCCGATCCCGCGGAGTTCAAACTGCTTGGCGTGTTTGATGACCGCGGCGACGCGCGCTCGCCAATGACGGTCGAGGGCTTCGCCAAACTTGGCAATGTCGACGACCTCGTCGAGTTCGCGCGGATAACCCCGATCGATCTGGCGGTATTCGCGCTGCCGATCACCGCCGAGCAGCGCATCCTGCAGATGCTGCGCAAGCTCTGGGTGCTGCCGATCGACGTGCGCCTCGCCGCCCACGCCAACCGCATCCGCTTCCGCCCGCGCTCCTATTCCTATCTCGGCGCAGCGCCGATGCTCGATGTGTTCGACAAGCCGCTCGGCGATCGGGACGTGCTGGTCAAGATGGTGTTTGATAAAATGATTGGCGTGCTGGCGTTGGTTGCGATCTCGCCGGTGCTGCTGTTGACCGCGCTTGCGATCCGGTTGGATTCGAAGGGGCCGATTCTGTTCAAGCAGAAGCGCTACGGCTTCAACAATGAGCTCGTCGAGGTTTATAAGTTTCGATCGATGTATGTCGACAAGCTCGATGCGACGGCCGCGAAGCTGGTCACACGCGACGATCCGCGGGTGACCAAAGGTCGGGCGCTTCATTCGCAAGACGTCGATCGACGAATTCCCGCAGCTATTCAATGTGGTGTTGAAGGGCGATCTTTCGTTGGTTGGGCCGCGCCCGCACGCGATCCACGCCAAGGCGGCGGACCGGCAATATGACGAGGTCGTCGAAGGTTATTTCGCGCGTCACCGCGTGAAGCCCGGGATCACGGGATGGGCGCAGATCCATGGTTGGCGAGGCGAGACCGACACACAGGAGAAGATCCAGGCGCGTGTCGATCACGACCTCTACTACATCGAGAACTGGTCGCTGTGGCTCGACCTCTACATTCTCGCGGTCACGCCGTTGTCGTTGGTGAAGACGCAGAACGCGTACTAGTCGTCATTGCGAGCGAAGCGAAGCAATCCAGCAATCGAATAGCACGACCGCAGGGCTCCCTCTCCCCGCGTGTTACACGATGTAGCGCGCCGCATCCCCGCAATAGCGGGGAGAGGGTGGGGTGAGGGGCGAGCCGCTTGGAAGCAGCGCTTCCCACGCGCGACGTAACGGCGCTGCCGAATCTGATTGCACGAAAAAATGCGAACGTTTGCCTGGAGATTTTCTAATATAATGTGATGCGGTGCGCGACGGTTGGAAACGCGCGTCCAAGCGGCTCGCCCCTCACCCCAAACCCTCTCCCCGCTGGTTCGGAGATGCGGCGCACTACGTCGTGTGACACGCGGGGAGAGGGAGTCCGATGCCTTCGTGGTTCACACGTGCCGAGTGAAGCCGAACCAGAGCATCGCGGCGGCGGCTGGCTGGCTTCGCTTCCCTGCAGCAATGGTCTTCGCTTTGTAGTTCAATCAAGGCGCGACAAGGCAGAGCGTTAGCCTCCGGCCAACCGATCGTAGAACGCCAGATGCTCGCTTGCCGCTTCGCCCCAGATCGCATCCAACGACACGCCGAAAGCCACATCGCGTCGCGCCGCGACGCGCATGATCGCCTCGGCGAACACCTCCGGCGCCGCGTCGGCCGCGCAAAGCGCCGTCGCCGCGCTCTCGATCTTGCGCTTCAGCGGGGGACAGTCCGCGAATTCGTCGGCCTGTTCGGGCGTCGTCGTCACCAAGGGAATGGCGACTTGGCTTACCGCCTGAAAGCTTCCCCGTCTCAGGCTGACGCCATCGGAATAGGGAAGCAGGAACACGTCTGACGCGGACAGCGTCGCCATCAGATCGCCTTCGTCGTCGATCCGACCGCGAAAATCCAACCAATCGACGAGCCCGAGGTCGCGCGCCAGCGCGAGGAACGCCTCACGATCACGTGGCTTGTCCCAGAGAAAATCGCCGCAGACGAGAAGGCGCGCCTTGACGCCCTGGTCATGCAGCGCGCGCGTCGTGCGGAGCAACAGGTCGGGCCGCTTGCTCGCATAAAGCACGCCGAAGAAACCGACGATCAGATCCGCTCGCGTCGCCCCGGCGCCCTTCAGCTGCACTCTCTCCGCTTCAACCTTTGTCGGATCAATCCACGCCGGCATGATATTTGGACCGATCGGGATTACCGGTGAAGCGGCCCGTCGCGCCGCGGATACCCAGGGCGTGTGCTGAAACGCGTCCCGTTGCCGCGGTGAAACAAACACGAAACCATCGGCTGCAATGAGATCCGGGATCATCGAGAGATAGCGCAACGAATTGAGCGAGGTCCATTCGTGCAGGGTGACGGCGAGCCGGCCGCGTACGCGTCAGCGCGCGGGCGCCGAACAGCGCCGAGCCGGGGACGACGCTGTTGCCCCAACCTTCGATCGGCAGCTGCATATGCGCAATTTTCCCGGCGCGCAGCGCTTCCGCGATGGCGCTGACAAAGGCAAGCGGACGATCGGGTTCGATCGTTTCCAGGCGCACGAACCCAGGGCGTTGCGCCTCGATCGCCTGGTGGAGTCTATGTGCGTAATCCATAACCGCGCAGGTGACGGGACGCGCGGAGCCAAACATCACGACGCCAGGTGTTACAGCGGGAGCGGGCGCGCGCTGTTCTGGCGACGGCGGGCGCGCGGGCCTCGGTCTCGGAGCTGCGGCGAGGGCTGCGGAACGGTTCATCGAATTCGCCTCGCGGATCGGACAGCTTTCAAACAAACGAGTGGAGTGGTTGTTCTCGATTATTTGCGAACTAGCGTGAATGCGTAGGAGGACAGCGCCCGCCAGTCGCGGCGTTCAGCCAACGTATGCAGCGCGCCTTCGATCTCCCTCGCGACCGGCACCGATCGCAGATAGCCGTGGCCGAAGAATGGGGCGATAAGAACCTCGGAGAAGCCGCACTCGCGCAGCTTTGGAGCTACGACGCTGGGCTCAGCGACGCACATCTCGTATCGCGCAGGAAATTTCGGATAGCCGCCATCGTGGCGTCCGGGAAAGAACATCCGCAGCACGCGTGCGCTGAACGCCTCGGGGGTCAACCAATTAACGATGAAGGGCGGCGAATAGAGCGTGGGATGGTAGGCGAGCGCGACGCCGCCGGGAGCGAGCAACGATGCGACGTTGCGCCAGGCGCGCGGTGCGCCTTTCACGTGCTCGAAGACCATGCGGGAGAATATCAGATCGAACTTGCCGTGAAGCGAGGGATCGACATCGCTGGCGACGTCGAAGCAGGCGGTTGCGAAACCTTTCGGGGCCAGCGAAAGCTCGCGCGCGTCGATATCGTTGACGGTCAGATCGATGCTGAGCCTGTCCGCCTCTTCCGGCGTGATTTGCGGGCCGCGTCCGCCGCCGATCTCCAGCAGGCGCACGCGGCCGGCGCCGTCGTGGCGGCCGGCTTGGCGCAAGGCCTCGACGAAGGCGAGCACCGTCGGCTTGTAATTGTTCCAGTGCCAGAGCTCGCCGCTGTCATAGCCGAGCCGGCGCAGCGGCGCGCCGAGGAAGGCCGACTGCGATAGCCGCGCTTCCACCCGCCCTGCGCGGGTGTCCGTCAACGTATGGTTCAGCGCCAATCCGTCCATCATTGTCACCTTACGCGTCGCCTAAACTGAATGCCGTCGTCACCAATCAACTCCCCGCCGCCGGCTCTGGCGTCGCAGGCCCGGCGGAGCGTCTCGGCCAACCCGGAGATGCGCCAAACAGGAAGCTTCGTACGCCGCCGACGTCGAACGCGAGATAGGCGCCGGCGAGCACCGCGCCCGCGATGACGACGGACAGACCCGCGGCGATGGCGTGCGAGGGCAGGGCATTGAGCGGCTTGATGGCGAGCGCCATGAAACAGGTCGCCGACGTGATGACGATGAGATCGCGCGGCGACGGGCGCACCTTCGAGGCGCGGAAGGCGACGATCGTCGTCGCCAGCAGGGCCGTCACAAGGCTTACGGAGTAAGCGATGGCGAGACCATCGATGCTCGCGGCAAGTGGCGTGAATTCAATCAACACCAGATCGACAACCAGCGCGATCAGCGACGCCGACTCAATTGCCAGGTGAGCCCTTGCAGTTGAAACAGCGGGCTGACCGCGGAAATGATCGCGAACAACGCGAAATAGCCCGGCGCGAGCTCCGCGCTCAGGCTTGCGAACGGCCCGCGGTAGGCGGCAGGCGCCATGAGCAACTCGAAGGTCGGCGCCATGATCGCGTAGCCAACGGCGAGAGGCGCGAGGAAGCCGACCGCGAGCGAAATGTTGCGTGACTGTTGCCGCTCCGCCGCGGCGCGACCGTCGGTCCGGTCGATCTTCAGCACATACTGGAACAGCATCAGCTCCGGCAGAGAATTGGCGGCGCCGAACAGGCGTTGACCAAGGTCGGAGGCGAGCGAGAACTTGCCTGTCGCTTCCGCCCCGAGATGCGCCATCGCCATGTGGCGGTTAACCAGGCCTACGAGCTGATAGACGACGAGCGAGAATACGATGGGCTTGGCGTACAGGAAGAATTGTTTCAGCCGCTCGGCGCTCGCTTTGTTGAGCGCCGCGCCGGCGACGCGCGAACGGGGCGCGAAGGCGAGTGCGGGGATCAGGTTGGCGGCCGCGAGCACGGCCACGGTGAACACAGCGTTGCGCGTCGCATAGGCGACCGCGACGACGACAGTGAAACAGAGCAGCTGACGGGCGCCGTAGATCGCGGCAAAAGGTTTGCTTTCGTCGCGGGCGCGGAACCTGGCGCCGGTGAAATCGACGCGGTGCGCGGCGACGCCGAGCAGCGGCGTTAGCAACAACAGCGGCGCGCCGAGGCCGAACGTCACGCCGCAGCCGGCTAGCCCGAGAACGATGAGATAAACCAGCAGCGTCAGTCCGAGATAACCGGCTTCCAGTGAGGAGGCGACGGTCGCTTTGGCCTCATCGTCGCCGGAAAAGCGCAGGGTCGAATAGCGCAGCCAGTCGAGCGTGCCGCCGGCGAGCGTGATCGAGGCCAATTGCACCGTGGAATAGCGGCCGAATTCCGCCGGGCCGAAAATCGCGCTCAGCGTCAGGCCGAAGGCGAAATTCGTGGCCGCGTTCAGGAAGAATGAGATGGCGAAGAGCATATGTGGCGACCCTCTCCGCTGATAGCCGACGATCCTTAAGGTCGGGCTTACACGCCACTCGAAAGCCCGAGGTTTTGCTAACGTCCGGTTAACCATAAGGCGGCTAAGTCCTTAACGACGCCGGCCATGCCCGAGCGCGCGAGGGTCCTATGCCGCTCAGCGAGCCGCTGCGCCTGAAGCTTCTTTGGCTGTTTCTCGCCGTCAGCGCCTTCGCCGCGATCGAGCCGTCGCCCTACGAGGCGATGTTTTTCGTCACCCTGGTTGCTTTCGGGCGCGGCGGCCTGTCGTTCGACGCGACGTTTGCGCCGTTGATTGTCTGTCTGATGGCGTTCAATGCGGCGGCGGTCATCGCGCTGATCCCCTACACGCGACGAACCCGAGAGCGTCTCGTTCACCGGCATCAGCGTTTACATTTCGTTCACCACGATTCTGTTCGCCTCGATCGTCGCCGGCGATCCGCTCGGGCGGATGCGGGCGATTCGCTCAGGCTATGGTTTCGCCGGGATGCTCGCGGCGATCCTCGGCATTCTCGGCTATTTCGACATCGCCGGGCTCGGCGCCTATTTCACGCTCTACGACAACCAGCGCGCCTCCGGGCCGTTCAAGGACCCGAACGTGTTCGCGCCGTTCCTGGTCGCGCCGATCGCCTGGGTCTGCCAGGATCTGCTGTTGCGGCGGGGCGCGGCGATCTGGAAAGCGCTGATGCTGGCGGTGATGATGCTCGCGCTGCTGCTCAGTTTTTCGCGCGGCGCGGTGATCGACGCGCTATTCGCGCTGCTTTTGATGCTGGGGTTGACGTGGCTCACCACGGGTTCGACAGCGCTGAAGAAGCGCGTCGTCGCCACGGCGGTTGGTTGCGTCGTGGCGGTGGCGGCGATGGTGGCGATCGCCATGACGATCCCGGCGATCCGCGATCTCGCGTTGGAGCGCGCGACTCTTACCGAGGATTATGACGTCGGCGAACAGGGGCGGTTCGGCAATCAGATTCGATCGATCCCGCTGCTGCTCGATCTGCCGCTCGGGTTCGGGCCGTATCGGTTCTCCAAATATTTCCCGGCCGATCCGCATGAGGTGTTCCTCAGCGCGTTTGCGTCGTTTGGCTGGGTCGGCGGCATCGCGTTTGCGGTGTTTATTGCGGTCACGCTTTATGTCGGATGGGTGTTCGCGTTCCGGCGCTCGAAAGTGCGGACGGAGATCATCGGCGTCTGGTCGGGCTTGCTGCCGCAGATCCTGCAGGGCGTGCAGATCGACACCAGCCACTGGCGGCATCTGTTCATGCTGGTCGGATGTTTGTTTGGTCTGGCGGCGGCGGCGCGGCGGGAGAGCGTGCGCGAGGGCGTGGCGAGACGGGCGGAGCAGCCGCAGCTGTCTGGCGCTTAGAGCCATCGGGAACTTGTAGCCGCGGTCGTCGACCGCGGTCTCCGTCTGATCGTGCTTATCGGATCAACCTTCGATCACGGCGCCGTCGCGGTCAGCGACCCATAGGCGCTAACTTATAGATTGCCGATTTATTTCAAAGACTTGATGTCATCCCCGCGAAAGCGGGGATCCAGGGCTGCCGCACGTCGTGTGGCCAACACGTTGAAGCGCACGTCGTGTGGCCCCTGGATCCCCGCTTTCGCGGGGATGACATGCTGGCAAGTTATTCAATATTATCGGAAATTGCCCTAGGTTAGCGCCTATGGGTCAGCGACCGCGGCTACAGGCGCGGCGCTTAGTGGCTTCGCTCGCCATGACGGGGTATCAGACGTTCGCCTGGTCCTCGATCCGCCCGAGGCTTTCCTCGCGCCCGAGCACGGCTAGCACGTCGAAAATCCCCGGCGACATTGAGCGACCGGTCAGAGCCGCGCGCATCGGCTGCGCGACGACGCCGAGCTTGGCGCCGGTCTCCTCGGATGCCCTGCACCGCGGCCTCGGTTGAGGCCGCGCTCCACTCCTCGAGCGCCTGAAGGCGCGGCAGCAGGATCTTCAGATGCAGCGCGGCCGCCCTTGGCGAGAATCTCCTCGGCCTTGGCGTCGATCGGCAGAGGCCGCTTGACGAAAATATAGTTGCGCGTCATCGACCAGCTTGGCGAGCGTCTCCGCGCGCGCCTTCAGGCCGGGCATAGCGGCGCGAAGCTGGGCCGACTTGTGCTCGTCAAGCGCCGCCGCCAACTCGGGCCCGCCGGGCAGGTAGGGTAGGGTCTTGACGAAGAGCTCGAACAGCGCGTCGCTGTCGGTTGAACGCATGAAATGCGCGTTGACGTTTTCGAGCTTCTTGAAGTCGAAGCGCGACGGCGGAGCGGCCGACCGCCGAGATCGAAGGCGGCGATCATCTCGTCGCGTCGAGAACAACTCCTTGTCGCCGTGGCTCCAGCCGAGCCGGACCAGATAGTTGCGCAACGCCTCGGGCAGATAGCCCATCGCGCGATAGGCGTCGACGCCGAGCGCGCCATGGCGCTTCGACAGCTTGGCGCCGTCGGGGCCATGGATCAGCGGGATGTGCGCCTAGACGGGCACGTCCCAGCCGAACCCTGATAGATCTGCGGCTGGCGCGCGGCGTTGTTGAGATGATCGTCGCCGCGGATCACGTGCGTGACGCCCATGTCGTGATCGTCGACCACGACCGCCAGCATGTAGGTCGGGTTGCCGTCGGAGCGCAGCAGGACGAGATCGTCGAGATCCTTGTTGTGGAAGGTGACCTTGCCCTGCACCTTGTCGTCGATGACGGTCTCGCCGTCCTGGCGGGCGCGCAGCCGGATCGTCGGCGCGACGCCGGCGGGCGCCTCGGACGGATCGCGGTCGCGCCAGCGGCCGTCGTAGCGCATCGGCTTGCCGGCCTTCTTCTGCGCTCGCGCATCTCGTCGAGTTCCTGCGGCGATGCAGTAGCAGCGATAGGCGTTGCCGCTGGCGCCAGCAACTGCATCGGCGACCTCGCGGTGGCGCTCGACGCGCTCGAACTGCCGGACCGCCTCGCCGTCCCATTCGAGCCCGAGCCAGTGCAGCCCGTCGATGATCGCGTCGATCGCCGGGCGGTGGAGCGCTCGCGGTCGGTGTCCTCGATGCGCAGCAGGAATTTGCCGCCGGTGCGCTTGGCGTAGAGCCAGTTGAACAGCGCGGTGCGCGCGCCGCCGATGTGCAGGAAGCCGGTGGGGGAGGGCGCGAAACGGGTGACGATGTCGGACATGGAGGACCCAAAAAAACAAAGCGCGCGTCTAGCAGATGCGCCGGCTTAGAACAAAGGTATCGTCAGAGATCCTCAGGGGTCAGACCAGAGCGTTTCGCAATTCGCTCCAGCATCTTCGGCCCGATCTCATCAAAATCGTGAAATGCGAATATAAGATCTGGCCATCCATTCCTTGCAGCGTGGCGTGGGAGCCGGTCCGACGTTTCTGTCGCCAGCCGATGCGTTGCAGAGCGTCGAAAACTCGGCGGGCTTTTGCCGAGCCGAACCGGCTCATTCCGCAGCGACGGACAATTGTATCGGCATCGGCGCCATCTCGTCATTCTCCAGGCGTTCAGCGATGGCGCGCAGGGCAAGCGCCTCCGCCTTCGCCATCGCCGCGGCGCGCGTCGCGCCGTAGGCCATCGCGCCTGCGACTTCGGGAATTTCGGCCAGCCATCGACCGTCGGTTTCCTGTTCGGTCTCCAAAGTCAGTTTCATCGCGAACAAATCCTTAGGGCATCGGCTATTAGCACGACTGGCCTTGGCGCGTATTCATCCGCGCAACTCGACCCGCACCGGCACATGATCCGACGGCCTTCTCCTTCGCCCGCATCGCCTTGTCGACGGTCACGGTGTGCAGCAGATCGGCCGCTTGCGGCGACAGCAGCAGATGGTCGATGCGGATGCCGTTGTTCCGCTGCCAGGCGCCCGCCTGATAGTCCCAGAACGTGTAGAGGCCGCCCGCGTCGGACGTCGCACGCAGCGCGTCAGTGAAGCCGAGCGACATCAGCTCCCGGAATTTCGATCGCGTCTGCGGCAGGAACAGCGCGTCGTTGACCCATAGCTCGGGATGGGCGGCGTCGTGCGGTTCGGGAAGCACGTTGTAGTCGCCGGCGATGACCAGCGGCTCTTCGTAGGCCAGCAGTTTTCGCGCGTGGCGAATGAGGCGGTCCATGAAGGCGAGCTTGTAGTCGTATTTCTCAGTGCCAATCGGGTTGCCGTTCGGCAGATAGAGGCTCGCGAGCCGGAGGGCCCGCGTGCCGAAGGGGATCACGGCCTCCAGATAGCGCGACTGGACGTCGCTCTCGTCGCCGGGAAGGCCGCGCTCAACCTCTAGGGGATGCTTGGAGAGGATCGCGACGCCGTTGAAGGATTTTTGGCCGTGGATCGCGATATTGTAGCCGAGCGCCTCGATTTCCTCGCGCGGGAACTGCTCGTCGAGGCATTTGATCTCCTGCAGACAGATCGCATCCGGCGCGACTTCCTTCAGATAGTCGAGCAGGTGCGGCAGGCGCTGGCGCACGGAGTTGACGTTCCAAGTGGCGATGATCAGGGCGGGCTCCTCCGGCGGACCCTGGGATCATCGCACGGACGCGTCCGCGCGGCCAAGGCGGGCGGCGAGCGCGAGCGCAATTCCCCAATTCGCTTCGTGTCACTGCAAATTGAACGTCAGGGCCACTCTCATTGAGACCGGCGCGCCCTTACATCCTGCTCGATGCGAGAGGGAAAAACCAATGCGTAGTTCTAAATATCGACAAACGCGAGGGCTTTTGCTGTGCGGCGTCCTCGCGTTCACCGTCGCCACGGGGCCGGCCTTGGCCATGGGCGGTGGAGGTCCGCCGCTTGCGAGCGGACCGGATCGAGCCACCAGCGGGTCTTTCGACAGCTATCCGTATAGCCAGGGCGCGGGCGGGTACCGAGCGACGGGTCCCGCTTCAAGCGGGAAACGTTGGGACTGCAGGTACTACAATCCCTACGTGCCGTTCCAGAACCAGCAATATTGCCAGTGACGAAGCCTGCGCCGCGGCAGTTCCCGCTTACAGGCGGTGGCTCCAGAAGGGCGGCACCCTGAACTTGCAGGCCCTTGGAATAAGACCTGGGTCCTCCGCCATGGTTGCACACTTGGTGCAATACATGACTCCCGCCGCATTCCGTTCGCGCTCGGCGCAAGGTCGGCAAGCGCTGCAAGTCACCGCCGGCGGACGAGAAAGGATAGCTTGCGATGGGATGCTGGAGGCTAGAAGGAAGAAAGCCGTACCGGCTATGGCGTATTTGAGCATTCCTGAGTTTCCTACGCGGTTGATGATGTATGCGGTCTGATAGGCGGATGAGGGTCGCGGTGGCGGGAGGCTGCGGCCGTTAGTGCTGTTATAACAGAATGTTAACGACGTCAACGCCGGTTTGGACGGATAGGAGTTGGTCCGCGCAAATTCCGCCTGGTTGGTAAACGCGCTTGATTGTAGCCGCGGTCTACAGACCGCGGTGGTCGTGAGATCGTTGTTTTCCCGAGGAGAGCCGATCACGGGGAGACCGCGTTCTGTAGAACGCGGCTACAGGGCGCTCGTGAGCAGGGTCGTCAAAAAACGGGCAACGCCAGTCGCTTTCTGCGGACGCTCTCGTCATATAGAGACATGATCAACCCCGCCGCCTTCGCACACGCCATGACCCCGACCGCCAATCCAAGTCTCGCCGGCGCGACTCGCGCCGAAATCGCGGCAGCCCTCGCTGATATCGGCGTGCCCGCGCGGGAGATCCGCATGCGCGCGGGCCAGCTCTGGCACTGGATCTACCACCGCGGCGTCGGTGAGTTTTCCGCCATGCGCAACATCGCGCGGCCGCTGCTGGACAAGCTCGCCGAGCACTACACGCTCGCGCGGCCCGAGCATCGCCGCCGAGCAGGTTTCCGCCGACGGCACGCGTAAATGGCTGCTGCGGATGCCCCCGACCGGGCCGCACGACAAGGGCGCCGAGATCGAGTGCGTCTATATCCCCGAGAACGACCGCGGCACGCTCTGCGTCTCCAGCCAGGTCGGCTGCACGCTGAACTGCACGTTCTGCCATACCGGCACGCAAGGGTGGGCGCGCAACCTGACCACGGCGGAGATCGTCGGGCAGGTGATGGTCGCACGCGATCGGCTCGGCGATTTCCCCGGCGGCGTCGCGCCAACCGATGGGCTCGTGCCGTCGGGGGAGGGCGTGCGCGCGGTCTCCAATATCGTGTTCATGGGGATGGGCGAGCCGCTCTATAATTTCGATCAGGTGCGCGACGCGATCGGCGTGCTGACCGACGGGGAGGGGCTTTCGCTGTCGAAGCGGCGGATCACCGTCTCGACCTCCGGCGTCGTTCCGGACATGGCGCGGCTCGGCGAGGAATGCGGGACGATGCTCGCGGTGTCGCTGCACGCGACCAACGATCGCTTACGCGACAAGCTGGTGCCGCTGAACCGCAAATATCCGATCGCTGAGCTGATACAGGCTTGCCGGGATTATCCCGGCGCCTCGAACGCGCGGCGCATCACCTTCGAGTATGTAATGCTGAAGGGGATCAACGATTCCCCCGCGGAGGCGCGGGCGCTGGTCAAACTGCTGAAGGGGCTGCCGGCGAAGATCAATCTGATCCCGTTCAACCCCTGGCCGGGCTCGCCCTATGAGTGCTCGGATTGGGAGACGATCGAGCGGTTTTCTGAAATTGTGTTCAACGCGGGTTACGCGAGCCCGGTGCGCACGCCGCGCGGGCGGGATATTCTCGCGGCTTGCGGGCAGTTGAAGAGTGACACGCAGCGCGTGCGGGCGCGGGCTCGGCTGATGCTGGAGGAAAGCCTGGCGGTCGGGCAGGATTGAGCCTCGGAGCGTCGGCCTCCAGGCCGACGGTGTGAGCTCGTCGGCCTGGAGGCCGACGCTCCGAGGCGACGCTCCCAGTCCGACGTTCCGAGGCAGGTTTCTTTACCTGACGCGGGTAATCGTGGGTTCGAAGCCCGCGGAACACCTCATGACGTCCATAGACCTCGCGCCGGCGCGTTCCCCCGCCTTGGACGAAGCGCTGGCGACGCCACGCGTCGCGGGCGCCCTCTATGCGGCTTTGACCGCGGTAATGGCGGCGCCTGCGCTGCTTTGGCCGATCCCGCGCGGCACCGATCTCGTCAATCATTGGGCGCGGCTCACGCTCTACGGCATGTCGCCCGATGATCCGCTGCGGGCGCTCTACAAAATCGCTTTCGGCCTGATCCCCAATCTCGGGATCGACGTGCTTTATCTGATGCTGTCGCCGCTGCTTTCGGCGCAGTCGGTGGCCAGGCTGGCGCTGGCGCTGTCGATCGTGCTGCCGGCCTGGGGCGCGTGGCGGCTGCATCGCGCGCTGTTTGCAAAGCCGTCGCCGACCATCTGGTTCGCCCCGCTTATCGGCTACAACCTCGTCACCTATGTCGGGCTGGTCAATTATGCGCTCGGCATGGGGCTGGCGCTGCTGGCGCTGGCCTTCGTCGCCCAATGCGGCGAGCGCTTGAGGCTTCGCGACTACGCGCTGCTCAATCTGATCGGCGCCGGGCTGTTCTTCTGCCATCTGATCGCCCTGGCGGGATTTGCATTGTTGTTTGTGCTGATGCGCATGGGCTCAGCGCCCCTGGCCGGCAAGCCGCGCGATTGGCTGCTCGGCCTGGCCTGGCGCGCAGCGTGCGCCGCGCCGGCGCTCGCGGTCCCGCTCGCGCTCGCGGCGTTGCGCACGACGACGCCCGTGACCTACGCGCTCAACGGAACCAAGCTGCTGACGCTGCTCGCGCCGGTGCTGACGATGACCGACGCGGATGAACCGGCGCTCGTGGTTCTCCTGGGGCTGGTGGCTTTCGCGGTCGTCCGCGGTCTCGGCGTCGCGCCGGCGGCGCGGCTGGCGCTGATCGGCTTCGGGCTCGCGGCGTTTCTCGCGCCCTCGGCGCATGGCGCGGCGAACCTGATTGATGCGCGCCTGGTGGTGTTCTGGTGGTATTTCGCCTTCGCCTCGACCTCGCTGAAGCGGCCGGAAGGTTGGCGTCCGCTCGAAGCCAGCGCGGCGATTGGCCTGCTCGGGTTGCGCTTCTGGACGGTCGAGCCCGCGTGGGCGCAGTTCCAGGATCTCGCCGGTTCGGTCCGGCACGGGCTCGAGGCGCTTCCCAGGGGATCGCGAGCGCTCGTCGTAAAGCCGTTGGGCTGCTCGGATCGGGCGCTGGGCGAGCTTGGCGGATTGACCGCGTTCGCGCTCACCGATCGGCGCTCCTACGCCAACACGATTTTCGCACAGAGCGGCTTGCAACCGATCGCGGCTGCGGACGCCGCGCTGGATGGCGGCCCGACGATCGTGATGGATGAGCGTTGGTTGACCGAGGCCGGACGATCGGAGCTCGACCCCGCTCATACGAAAGCGCCCTGGGCGGGCGCTTTCTTGGACTGGCGGCGGCGGTTTACGCATGTGATCGACGTGCACGGGGGTTGCCGATCAAATATCACCGATATTGGCCTCGTGCGTCTCGGCGGCGCCGCGGGCCTGGATGTCTACGCGATTCCCTGAATTACATCTGGGTCAGCGAGCCCTTGCCCTTCGGGGTGGTCATCATCTCGCAGCTGCCTTTCTTGACGTACTTCCAGGCGTGCGCGTCGTAGTCGACAGTCGAGGTGCCGGCGCAGGACGTGCCCGCGCCCGCGGCGCAATCATTCTTGCCGGCGAGCGAAATGCCGTAGCACTTGTCGGCGCCGGGCTGCGCAGGCGCCGGGCCCGCCTTGGCCGCGCTGGCGAGCGCCAGCGCAAACGAACCGGCGAGAACGGCGGAGAGGGCGGTGGTGGCTTTCATATGAGAATTCCCTTGTTTTCAGCTGCAAAGCCGACCGGCTCGCACAGGGGAATTCGTGACGGTGAGGCGGGGGTTACCGCGGGGGCGATCACGAAACGGTGATGGCGCCTCGCAGGGGCGTCATAGCTGTAGCCGCGGACTCCAGTCCGCGGGGGTCAAGAGATCGCGCCTCGCCGAGGGAGAGCCGATCACGGGGAGACCGCGGTCTGGAGACCTAAAGCATGCAAACATCTGGCGGACGCGGGTGAAACACAACGGCTGCGGACTCCCTCTCCCCGCGTGTCGCACGACGCAGCGCGCCGCCTCAACCAAGCAGCGGGGAGAGGGTTGGGGTGAGGGGTGAGCCGCTCGGACGCACGTTTCCAACCACAGCGCACTGCGTGAAGCTAGAAGGACTGAGGCAAACGCTCGCTTATTTTGTGCAAGCAAATTTGGCCGGGCGTGAAAAGCGCGCGCCCAAGCGGCTCGCCCCTCACCCAAACCTCTCCCCGCTACTTACTTGATGCGGAGCGCTACGTCGTGGGGACGCGGGGAGAGGGGTCCCCAGCCGTTGTGCTAGCCGTGCGGAGGCCAGATGTGTGCATCCCCTGGCTCTCCAGACCGCGGCTACAGGCGCCCGGGAATTGGCCCCGACTACTCAGTTCAGGCCCAGCGCGATGAAACGCACGTCGCCGGCGCCGTTGCCGACCAACAATAGCGCTGACTTCTTGCCCGCCTTCTTCAACGTGTCGATCGCCGAGGAAACATCAGCCGGCTTCTCGACCGCCTGCTGGTTGACCTCCTCGATCACGTCGCCAGCGCGCAGACCCTTCTCGGCGGCCGGCGAATTGGGCTCGACGCCGCTCACCAGCACGCCCTTGACGCTGTCCTTCAGCTTGAAGGATTTGCGCGCGTCGTCGCCGAGCGTCGACAGCGTGAGGCCGAGCGCCTTGGCTGTGGCGCTTTCCTTGGGCGCGTCGTTGTCGTCGCTGGACTCCTCGGCCTTGGCCATTTGCTTTTCGCCGTCCTCTAGCCGGCCGAGCGTGACGGGGATCGAGACTTCCTTGCCCTTGCGCAGCACGGTGACGTCCGCCTTGGTGCCGACCGCCACGCCCGCGACGAGGCGCGGCAGATCGCGCGATTCCTTGATCGGCTTGCCGTCAAACTTGATGATCACGTCGCCGGCTTCGATGCCCGCGGGCTTGGCCGGACCCTTCGGATCGACGCCCGCGACCAGCGCGCCATGCGCCTCGCCGAGGCCGAGCGAATCGGCAATGTTGTCATCGACCGGCTGAATGCGCACGCCGAGCCAGCCGCGGCGAGTTTCGCCGAACTTCTGCAACTGCGAAATCACCGGTAACACTGTGTCGGAGGGTGTCGCGAAGCCGATGCCGATCGAGCCGCCGCTCGGGGACAGGATCGCGGTGTTGATGCCGATCACCTCGCCGTCCAGATTGAACAGCGGGCCGCCCGAATTGCCCTTGTTGATCGCGGCGTCGGTCTGCAGGAAGTCGTCGTAGGGGCCGCTTTCGATGTTGCGGTTGCGGGCGGAGAGAATGCCGGCGGTCACGGTCTCGCCGAGGCCGAAGGGATTGCCCACCGCCATCACGCCGTCGCCGACGCGGGCCTTGTCGCTATCGCCGAATTTGACCGTCTTCAGTGGCTTGTCGCTTTCGACCTTGAGCACCGCCACGTCGACCTTCGGATCCTTGCCGATCACCTTGGCTTTCAGCTTGCGGCCGTCGGTGAAGATGACGACGATGTCGTTGGCGTCGCCGACGACGTGGTTGTTGGTGATGACGATGCCAGAGGCGTCGATGACGAAGCCGGAGCCGAGCGAGGAGGATTTCCGCGGCCGCGCCGGCGCGCCGTTCATCCCGTGGTTTTTAAAGAACTGCTCGAACATATCGTCGAACGGCGTGCCCTTCGGCAGATCGGGGGCGGCCTCGGCGCCCTTCTCTTCGATCGTCTGGGTGGCGGAGATGTTGACCACCGCCTCGGCAACTTCGGCGACGAGATCGGCTAGTCCCGCGGGCCGCGTTTGCGCCAGCGAGGGGACGGGAGCGGCGGCGAGGCTGGTAATCAGCGCGAGCGCGAGGACGCCGCGACGTGGCTTGAGTGCGCGCATGGCCGACTTATTCCTTATGTTTACGCGAGTAGCGTTTTTCTCGGAGGCGAATGTGTCGCGGCAAGCGGGCTTTGTCGAGGCCGCGCGGCAAATTTTAGACGCCAGCCCCGGCGTTGGCTTCGAACATGGAAAAGGTCAAGCTGAAACGGTGGGATTAGGGCAGGAAAATGTCCAGAGGATCCGCATTGCGCTGGCGGATTCAGCGGCATCGGAGCGTCGGCCTCCAGGCCGACGATGTTCGAGAACGAACGTCCATGCGTAAAGACGTCGGCGTGGACGCCGACGCTGCGCTTCTGGGACCACCCGCCGCGTTTTCGTTAGGAGAGCTTAGCGCTTGTGACCACCGCCACCGCCGCGATGTCCGCCACCGCCGCCGCCACGATGTCCTCCGCCGCCGCCGCCCGGACGATGTCCGCCACCTCCACCGCCACCGTGTCCCGGGCGATGTCCACCGCCGCCGTGGCCCGGCCGATGCCCGCCACCGCCGTGGCCTGGGCGATGTCCGCCGCCATGACCGGGGCGATGTCCGTGACCGGGGCGATGGCCGCCGTGCCCTGGACGCCCGTGGCCTCCGCGGTGATGCCAATTGTTCCAGCCGATGCCGCCGCCCCAGCCGAAGCCTCTACGCAGCTGATACCCGCACCAGTACCAGCCCGGTCCGCGCCAACCTTCATCATACCAGCAGTACTGACGGCCGCCGAAGAGAAACTGGGCATCGACGATCGCGTCGTCTTGAGCGACAGAATCCCGCACCACGGAAAGGCCATTGCTGATTGCGGCCGCGGAAGGGCTCGCCGCATTCAACATCAGTCCCGCGCCTAATACTAATGAGACGAGTAACTTCCTGTACATGCCGTTCACTCCCTATGCAGGCGCGTTTTCTGCAGAAACGGATGAACGTGCGATGAATGGAGTTTCAGAACGTAGCGATTGGTCATCACGAGTTATTTATCGAAATACTGGCGATGCTAGGGAAATGCAAAAGTTACCGACGATCCCTTGATGTAGCCGCGGTCGTTGACCGCGGTGGTTGGGAGCGCGTGGCTCGCCGAGCGAGCGCCGATCACGGGGAAACCGAGGTCAACGACCTAAAGGATGCACACATCTGGCGTTGCGCATGAGGCACGACGGCTGCGGACTCCCTCTCCCCGCGTGTCGCACGACGTGGCGCGCCACTTCAACCAAGCAGCGGGGAGAGGGTTGGGGTGAGGGGCGGGCCGCTTGGACGCAAGTCACCCGCCAGCGGAGCCGCGTCACGCTAGAAGGCTTAGGGCAAACGTTCGCTTATTTCGTGCAATCAAAATATGGCTGAGCCAGGCGTCGTGCGCGGGAAGCGCAGGTCCAAGTGGCTCGCCCCTCACCCCAAACCCTCTCCCCGCTCTTTAGTTTATGCGGCGCGCTCCGTCGTGAGACACGCGGGGAGAGGGGGTCCCCAGCCTTCGTTCTCGCGTGCGGCCGCAAGATGTGTGCATCCCCTAGGTCAACGACCGCGGCTACACTACGTGCTCGATCAAACAAACATCCTCACGACCATCCACGCTACGCCCGCCAACACCAGGGCGCCGATGAGCACCCAGAGCACTGGCGTGCCTAAGGGTCCCTGGCGGGCGGTGTCCGCGGTCACGATCTGCGGCTCTCCGTCGCCGCGATACAGCGGCGGCTGCTGGATGTTGTCTTCTTCGACGATGTGCGTCGCGTCTTGTTCAACGAGTTTGGTCATGGCGGGCTCCTCGATTCGAGGAGCTAACGTCTCCAGGCGACCCGCGTTCCGCGGTCCCTTCATTCCCCCGCGGGCGCGGCGATGGCCTCCGGCTGCTGCCGGCGTCCTTCGGGAGACGGTTTCCGGGCCGCCTCAGGCTTGTCGCCGCTCAGCCATTGCTGAAGGCGATCGAGATAAAGATAGATCACCGGCGTGGTGAACAACGTCAGCGCCTGGCTGACGATCAACCCGCCGACCATCGAATAGCCGAGCGGCTGGCGGATCTCCGAACCTGTGCCGTGTCCGAGCATCAGCGGGACGCCGCCGAGGATTGCGGCGAAAGTCGTCATCAGGATCGGCCGGAAACGCAGCAGCGCCGCTTGCCGGATCGCGTCATGCGAAGACAGGTTCTGCTCGCGCTCCGCTTTCATCGCGAAATCGACCAGCATGATGCCGTTCTTCTTGACGATGCCGATCAGCAGGATGACGCCGATCAGCGCGATCAGGCTGAAGTCGAAGTGGAACAGCATCAGCGTCGCCAGCGCGCCGACGCCGGCCGAGGGCAGGGTCGAGAGGATCGTCAGCGGATGGATGTAGCTCTCATAGAGGATGCCGAGGATCAGATAGACGACGAACAGCGCGGCGACGATCAGCAGGGGCACGGAGGTCAGCGAATTCCTGGAACGCCTGCGCATTGCCCTGGAAGGTCGTGATCAAGGTCGGCGGCGCCTTCAGTTCGGCCTGCGCCTTCTGGATCGCGTCGGTCGCCTGGCTGAGCGCGGCGCCGGGCGCGAGGTTGAAGCTGATCGTCGTCGCCGGGAATTGGCTCTGATGGCTGATCGAAAGCGGCTGGATCGGCGTCGTCGTCCATTTGGCGATGCTGGACAGCGGCACCTCGCCGCCCTGGCTCGACTTCAGGAAGATCTTGTCGAGCGAGTTGAGATCGTCCTGCAACTCCGGCAGCACCTCCAGGATCACCTCGTAGCTGGCGAGCTGGGTGAAATATTGGGTGATCTCGCGCTGCCCGAAGGCGTCGTCGAGCGTGTCGTCGATGGTCTGCGCGCTAGATCCCGTAGCGCGAGGCCTGGTTGCGGTCGATGTGCAGGGTAAGCGTCGTTCCGTCGGTCTCCTGGTCGGAGGCGACGTCTGTGAGTTCCGGCAGGGTGCGGAGCTTCGCGAGCAGCTTCGGCGCCCAGGCGTTGAGCTCGTCGAAATCGGAGTCCTGCAGCGTGTACTGATACTGCGTGCGCGCGGCGCGGCCGCCGACGGTCACGTCCTGCGCCGCCTGCAGGAACAGCTTGCCGCCTTCGACCTTGTCGAGTTGCGGCTGCAGCCGCGCGATGACCTGATCGGCGGTCGCGTCGCGCTGGTCGCGCGGCTTCAGCGTGATGAACATGCGGCCGGTATTGGAGGGATTGCCGGTGCCGCCGATCGCCATCGCGACATGCGCGACGCCGGGATCCTTCTGCACGATCGCGCCGAGCGCCTCCTGCAGCTGCATCATGTCCTTGACGGAGATGTCCTGCGCGCCCTGCGAAATGCCGGTGACGAGCCCGGTGTCCTGCTGCGGGAAGAAGCCCTTCGGGATGATCATGAACAGATAGACGGTCAGCGCCGACCGTGCCGAGGAACACCAGCAGCGTGATGAAGCGATGCGCCAGCACGACATCGAGCCCGCGCTCGTAGCCTTTCAGCAGGCCGTCGAAGGCGCGCTCGCTGAAGTTGTAGAGCCGCCCGTGCTTGACGTTCTCGTGCGGCTTGAGGAAGCGCGACGCCATCATCGGCGTCAGCGTCAGCGAGACGATGCCGGACACCAGGATCGTCATCGACAGCGTGATCGAGAATTCGCGGAACAGGCGGCCGATGATGCCGCTCATCAGCAACAGCGGGATCAGCACCGCGACCAGCGAAATGCTGATCGAGAGAATGGTGAAGCCGATTTCGCCGGAGCCCTTCAGCGCCGCCTCGCGCGGCGACATGCCCTCCTCGATGTAGCGCGTGATGTTTTCGAGCATCACGATGGCGTCGTCGACGACGAAGCCGACCGAGATCGTCAGCGCCATCAGCGAAAGGTTGTCGAGCGTGTAGCCGGCCGACCCACATCAGCGCGAAGGCGCCGAGCAGCGCGAGCGGCACCGTCACGCTCGGGATGAGCGTCGCCCAGACGCTGCGCAGGAACACGAAGATCACCGCCACGACGAGCGCGATCGTCAGGAGAAGCGTGTCGCGCACGTCGTCGACCGCGGCGCGGATCGTCTGCGTGCGGTCGCTGAGCACCGCGACGTCGATCGAAGGCGGCATCGACGCCTTGATGCGCGGCAGCTCGGCCAGGATCTTGTCGACGGTGTCGATCACATTGGCGCCGGGCTGCTTGAAGATCACCAGGAAGACGGCGCGCTTGCCGTCGGCCCAGCCCGCCTGCGTCGTGTCCTGCGGCCCCGCGACGGCCCGGCCGATGTCGCGCACCCGCAGCGCGCCGTCGTTGCGATAGGCGACGATCACGTCGTTCCATTTCTCCGCGCGCGTGATCTGGTCGTTGGCGTAGATCGTGAACGCGCGGGCGCCGCTGTAGATCGTGCCCTTGGGATCGTCGGTGGTCGCGGCGGTGAGCGCCGGTCGCACCTCTTCGAGCGACAGGTTCTTGGCGACGAGTTTGGCGGGGTCGAGCTGGATGCGGATCGAGGGCGTCTGCTGGCCGCCGATCAGCACCTGCGCGACGCCGGGGATCTGGCTGATCTGCTGCACCAGCTTGGTCTGCACCTGATCGTTGACTTCGGTCAGCGGCAGCGCGTTCGACGACGCGGCGAGCAGCAGGATCGGGCGAGTCGGCGGGATTGACCTTTCGGAAGGTCGGCGGGCTCGGCAGGTTCTTCGGCAACTGGCCGCCGGCGGCGTTGATCGCTTCCAGCACGTCGCTCGCCGCGCCGTCGAGGTTGCGGTCGAGATTGAACTGCAGGGTGATCGAGGTCGGTCCCGAGCGTCGAGACCGAGGTCATCTGCGAGACGCCGGGGATCTGCGCGAACTGGGTCTCCAGCGGCTGCGCGACGGACGGAGGCCATGGTCTCCGGGCTGGCGCCGGGCAACGTGGCCGAGACCTGCAGCGTCGGGAAATCGACTTGCGGCAGCGGCGCGACAGGCAGGTTCGGATAGGCGACGAGGCCGACGAACAGCACCGCCACCATCAGCAGCGAAGTGGCGATCGGCGCCCGGATGAACGGGGCGGAGATGTTGATCGCCATGTCAGGGCGCCTTCGCGGCGGTGTTGGCGGGCGTCTGCTTCGGAGTCGGGAGTAGGCGGCGTTTCCTTCGCTTGGTCCGGCGTTGCGGTCGGTGAGGGCGTTGGCGTCGGCTGTCGCTTGCACAGTCGATCCGTCGGCGAGCCGCGACTGGCCGGCGACGACGACGGTCTGGCCCTCGTTGAGCCCGCTCTCGATCCGCGAAAGCTCGGTCGCCCTCCTGATCGACCTTCACCTCTGTAATTTTGCCTTGTCGCCGTCGACGACATAGACGAACAGCCCTTCCGGACCCGCGCTGCACGGCGTCGACGGGCACGACGATCGACGTCCTTGAAAGTCTGCACCAGCAGCCGCGTCGACACCGACAGGCCCGGGCCACAGGCGGTTGTCGACGTTGTCGAAGGTCGCCTTCATGCGGATGTCGCCGCTCGCTTGGTCGACCGTGTTGTTGACGAGCGCGAGATGACCCTTCGAGAGCAGCGTCTTGCCGTCCGAGCTCAACGCCTCGACCGGCACGCTCCCCGCGGCGAGCGCGTCGTTGATGCGCGGCACGTCCTCCTCCGGCGCGGTGAACACGACCGAGATCGGCTGCAGCTTGACGATGGTCACGATGCCCGTCGGTGCCGCTGGCGTGGACGATGTTGCCGGGGTCGACGATGCGGAAACCGGTCTTGCCGGAGAGCGGCGCTTTGATCGTCGTGTAGGAGACCTGCGTCTGCGCGTTGTCGATCGCCGCCTGGTCGCCTTTGATCTGCGCCTGTAGTTGATCGACGCTCGCCTGCTGCGTGTCGAGCTGCTGCTGCGAGGCGAATTCTTTTTCGCCGAGCGTTTTGTAGCGCGCGAGATTGAGCGTCGCGTTCTTCAGCGTCGCCTCGTCGGCGGCCTTCTTGGCCAGCGCCTGATCGAGCGCGGCCTGGTAGGGGCGCGGATCGATCTTCGCCAGCGTGTCGCCCTCCTTGACCATCTGTCCTTGGCGGAAGAACACCTTGGTGATCTCGCCGTCGACCCGGCTGTTGACGGTCACGGTGTCGTAGGGCTCCACCGTGCCGAGGCCGGTCAGATAGACGGGAAAGTCGGCCTTGCGGACCAGCGCGGTGGTGACGGGGACGGGTGCGGTTTTGACCTGGGCTTTCGCCGTGGTCGTCGTCGAGGAGAAATGAACGTAGGCCCAATAGCCCCCGCCGCCCACGACCGCCAGGACGACAATCCAAGCTAGCCCCTTAGTCCATGACGAGCCCGACGCCATGGCGCTCTCCTGAAATGATTGCGGGTTGCAAGCTACCCGGGATTTGCAAACTCGCGAAGTTTACATGTGTTCGCGCGGGCGTCGGTTAAATTTATGTTGAGTTATGTTGGGTGGGCTTGGCGATAGATTCAAGCACCTGCAAGGCATCAGGAACGAGCGCGTTCCCTCCCCCCTTGTGGGGGAGGGTTAGGGAGGGGGGTCGGTTCGGCTTGGCCGGCGCTCTCCGGAAAGGGCGCCGCTTGCGGCTACCCCCCACCCCGGCCCCCCCCCACAAGCGGGGAGGGAGGTCCCGCTGCAGTGGGCCGTTTTCTATACCGGCGCCAACTTCCGCTTCGCCTTGTCGCCGGCGGCGCGTGCGGCGGGGGACACGTTGAACATTTCCAGCTCATCGAGATCGGACGCCGCAACCGGCGTCAGCGCCTCATCGCGATAGTCGCGCGCCTGCGGGTCTCGCTTCAATTGGCGCCGCACCTTGCCCATCCGCCAGATGAAGCGACCAATCGTCAGATGTTTGGCGATCAGCTCCGCCGCATATCGCGGATAGAAGATCAGCGGGTTCTCGATCGCGAACCCCGGCCGCCGATCGCGCCGCACCTTCCGCCTCAGATAGCCGCCCTCCAGCGGATGGATCTTCTCGATCGTCACGCAGCCGTAGAACCAGATGAGCAGGAACATCATCTTGCCTGGGCTGATGCGGGTCGCGACGGCGCGCCGCATCACGGTCTCCATATGCGCCGGCGTATAGTAGGTCTCCCAGGCGAGCCGGTAGGCGCGCTCCCACTCGGCCTTCGACATGAGCGGATGGCCGGTGACGACGTGCTCCAGGTCGTATTTGTTCATGTCTGGGTCCATCGCCGTCCCGGCGAGGGTCAGGCGCTTGTGATCCTCAGAGCCCGGCAGCGGCGTCAGGCAGAAGAACTCCAGCAGATCCAGCGGCAGCTCGCGCTTGATGATCTCGATGTCGCGGACGATCGTCTCCGGCGTGTCGCCGGGAAAGCCGAGGATGTAGCCGGCGTAGGTGAAACAACCAACCGCCTTCCAGGCGAGCAGCATCTCCCGGTATTCGGCGATGCGGTTCTGTTTCTTCTTGGCGCTCAGCAGGCTTTCCGGGTTGATGCTTTCCAGGCCGAGAAACACCCGCCGCACGCCGGCCGCCGCGGCCTTCTCGATGAAGCGCGGAATGCGGTGCACCAGCGTGTCGACCTGAATGACGAAATGAAACGCCAGCTTCTCGTCTCGCTTTATGGCGATGAGGCGATCGAAGATCGGCTCCCAGTTCTTGTTGCGGGCGAGATTGTCGTCGGTGATGAAGAAATGATCGATGCCGTTGGCGAGATTGGCGCGGATGATCGCCTCGACGTCATCGGGCGTGCGATAGCGCGATTTGCGGCCCTGCACGTTGATGATCGTGCAGAACGAACATTGGAACGGGCAGCCGCGCCCGGCGTCAAAGCTGGTGACCAGACCCGCCGTGCGCTTGACCAGCGAAGCATCAAGGATAGGGATCGGCGCGCCCTCGATGCCCGGCAGATCGTGCATGAAATTGTAGAGCGGCTTCAACTGGCCAGCGTAGGCGTCGCGCAGCACCGTCTCCAACCGGCCTTCGGCCTCGCCGGCGAACAGGCTGACGCCGAGCGACTGCGCCTCGACGAGATCAGGCTGCGTCTCCGAGAGCATGGAGATCGAGCCGGACACATGGAACCCGCCGATCGCGACCTGCGCGCCTGCGGCGCGGAGCCTTCGCGAGATATCGATGGCGCGCGGGAACTGGTTGCTCTGCACACCGATCAGACAAACAAGCCCGTGTCCTGCTCGCGCGATGTCGGCCGCGATCTTCTCTGGCCTGACCCGCGTGTTGGTTTCGTCGAGCGCGATGATCTCGAATTCGACATCGGGGCCGAGCACGTGGCGCACGCGGCAATCCTCGGCGAGGCCGTGCACGACCGCGAGCGAGTTGGAGGGGATCGCCGAGCGGAGCCATTGGATCACATAGCCGTCGTCGTCGTAGTGCGACGGCTTGATGAGATAAAGACAGAATCGTTCAGTCATTCCTACTCCGCCAACGGTAGATGCCACAGGAGAGCTTGGCCTGTCGAGGCGGCGCCCCTGGGACCGCGGTTTCAGGGTCGGCCAAGAGCGCGCGGCACGCGCGCGGTCCCAGAAGCGCAAGTCGCGCGTCCGCAAGGTGACGTAATTGCAACGCATGTGAGTCGACTGTAACCTTTTTTATATTTGGACTTGCAATGCGCATTACGTCACGTTATGGTCATATGGCGGTAAAATCCAATCTTTCCAATATATAGCTGAACTATTCCTCGCGTGGCGAAGTAAATCGTCGCGGGCGCGGGGCCGCCGCAAACACGGGTTTAAGTTTCGTTGCGATGGCGCGTTTGTCTGGGCGTATGGGCCAGATGCGGGGGTTAACTTGGACAATGCTCATGTCCGTTCGCCGATCCGGCGAGGTCAGCGGCTGCCGAAAATCTGGTTCGTCAATCGATTTTTCTGGCCCGACTACTCCGCGACCAGTCAACTGCTGACCGATCTGGCGTTTCGACTGGCGAGTGAAGGCGTCGAGGTTGGCGTTATTTGCAGCCGCGATGGATACGACCATCCGCAAGCGCGTCTGCCGGCGTTCGAGCGCTACAACGGCGTCGATATACATCGAGTGGTCCAGCCGCGATTTGGGCGCGCGCGACTTTTGGGCCGGGCCGTTGACTATCTGGCCATGTACGCGGGTTTCGCCGCGGCGCTGGCGAGGCGCGCGCGGCGCGGGGACATCGTCGTTGGTAAGACCGATCCGCCGATGCTCGGCGCCGCGATCGCGCCGGTCGCGCGGCTGCGCGGGTTGACGCAAGTCAACTGGTTGCAGGATCTCTATCCGGAGGTCGCGCTGGGTCTCGGCCTCGACGCGTTGCGGCCGCTGGCGCCGCTGCTGTTCGCCTTGCGCGATTGGAGCTTGGCGGGCGCCTATAACGTCACGGTCGGCGAAGGGATGGCGGAGCGCCTCGCGCGCCGGCGGGTCAGCCGCGATCGCATCGCCTGCATCCCCAACTGGTGCGACGAAATCCGCCTTGCCGGCGCGGACGAGGCGGCGCAAGCCCTGCGCGCGCAGTGGGGATTGCAGGGTAAGTTCGTGCTTGGCTATTGCGGTAATCTCGGCCGCGCGCACGAATTCGAAACGCTGCTGGGGGCCGCGGAGCGGCTTCGCGATCGCGAAGACATCGTCTTCCTGTTTGTTGGCGGCGGCTATCTCACGCCGAAACTGCAGGCTGAAGTCAATCGGCGCGGCCTTGGCGGCGCCTTCCGGTTTGAGCCCTATCAGCCCGGTGAGCGGCTCGCCGCGACCTTGTCGGCGGCCGACGCGCATTGGATATCGCTCCGGCCGGAGATGGAGGGTCTGATCGTCCCGAGCAAGTTTTACGCGGCCGCCGCGGCTGGGCGGCCGATCCTCGCCGCGGTTGACGAACGCGGCGAGCTCGCCGAACTGGTGCGGCGTCACGATTGCGGGTTGGTCGCGCCGCCGGGCGATGCGGCGGCGTTCGCCGCGGCGGTGCTGGGGCTGAGCGACGATCGCGCGCAGCGCGAGCGGCAGGGGCGCAATGCGCGCCTGATGATCGAGAACGAGTTTCCCCGAGAACGCGCGCTGGATGCCTGGGTGAGGCGGCTGCAGCAGGTCGCGTTTGCTGGGATCGCGGCGCCGTCTTCGGAGAGGGATGCGCTGCCTGTCGCGCCGATCTTAAAGCGGGAAAGCGTGTAGCTAGCCTGTCCGCTTCCTCAAACCTTCCCCTACAGCGTTCTCCAACGCCACCCTCGCCCATTGCGTCAAATCGAGGCCCGCCTTTTCGGCGGCTTTCGCGGCGCGGCGATGGAGCTCGGGATCGACATCAAGCGTCAGTCTCCCAGAGTACGAGAGCTCCGGCGTTTTGCCGATCTTGGCGCAAGTCTCCAGGTAGTCCTCCACCGCGTCGCGAAACGCCGCCTCCAGTTCCGCGACATTGTCAGAATGAAAGGTGACGCCGTCTTCGATGCCGACGATCTTGCCGACCAGCAGGTTATCTTGATCGTCGAAGTCGACACGCGCCAGATAGCCTCGGTAAGACAGCGTATTCACGGTTTGATACCCAATCGCTGAAGGAAAGCCCGCGCAGCACGGACTTGATACTGTTTCGCTTCTTTCGCAGGGTGTGGTCGGTGAAAGGTCTCGATGTTCCCGTCCTTGGCAAAGCGGACACGCGAGCCCCGGCCCTCAACGATCTGACATCCCACGGCGATCAGCAGAGCCTCGAGTTCACGCCAAGCCAACCCACTTGGCGTCGGTTCCGAGAATACCGCATCGAGCGTTCTGGCGTGCTTAGCGTTCAACCGCGTCAAGATGGCGCGCCTTTGTCTCCGGCGCAAGCGGCGCGTCAAATCCGTTCGCTGGGAAGCCCTACTGCTCCGCCAACTTCATCTCCGGCGAGTACTCGGTCCCCCGCACTTCCTTCACGATCGCCTGGCCGCAAACGACGCGTTTGGTTTCGGGATCAAACGTCAGCGTGGGCGAGCCGTAGAGGCTCCATCCCTTGTTGAGCGCTTCCGTAACGCGGTGGCAGAAGCTCGCGTCATCCGGACCGGTTAGGATCCGATAGATGTTCACCGATTGCCCATCGGCAGATATTCGCGCTGCGGCGAGCCGGTATAGAGCTGGCGCGGTCGGCCGATCTTCTGCGCGGGATCGTCGATCATCTCCTTCCACTGCGCGATCCAGCCGACGGTGCGCGCCACGGCGAACAGCGCCGTAAACATCGAGGTCGGGAAGCCCATCGCCTTCAATGTGATGCCGGAATAGAAGTCGATGTTCGGATACAGCTTCTTCTCGATGAAATAATCGTCGTGCAGCGCGATGCGCTCCAGCTCCATCGCGACATCGAGCAACGGATCGTCCTTGACGCCGAGTTCGCTCAACACCTCATGCGTTGTGCGCTGCATGATCTTGGCGCGGGGATCGTAGTTCTTGTAGACGCGGTGACCAAAGCCCATCAGGCGGAATGGATCGTTCTTGTCCTTGGCGCGCTTGATGAACTCCGGGATGCGGTCGACCGAGCCGATCTCGCCGAGCATCTTCAGCGCCGCCTCGTTGGCGCCGCCATGCGCCGGGCCCCACAGGCAGGCGATGCCCGCGGCGATGCAGGCGAACGGATTGGCGCCTGACGAGCCCGCCAGTCGCACGGTGGAGGTCGAGGCGTTCTGCTCGTGATCGGCGTGCAGAATGAAGATGCGGTCGAGCGCGCGCGACAGCACCGGGTTGACCTCATAGTCCTCGCACGGCACCGCGAAGCACATGCGCAGGAAATTGCTCGTGTAGTCGAGCGAATTCTTCGGATACACGAACGGCTGCCCGATCGAATATTTGTACGCCATCGCCGCCAGGGTCGGCACTTTGGCGACCATGCGGATCGAGGCGATCTCGCGCTGCTTGGGATCGGTGATATCGGTCGAGTCGTGATAGAACGCGGCGAGCGCGCCGACGTTGGCGACCATGACCGACATCGGGTGAGCGTCGCGGCGGAAACCTTGGAAAAACCGCGACATCTGCTCGTTCACCATCGTGTGACGGGTGACCAGATTGTCGAATTCGGCCTTCTGCGCTGAGGTCGGCAGTTCGCCGTGCAGCAGCACGTAGCAGGTCTCCAGGAAGTCGCCGTGCTCGGCGAGCTGATCGATGGGATAGCCGCGATAGAGCAGCACGCCTTCGTCGCCGTCGATGTAGGTGATCTTCGATTCCGTGCTCGCTGTGGACGTGAAGCCGGGGTCGAAAGTGAACATGCCGGTCTGCGCGTAGAGCTTGCCGATGTCGATCACATCGGGCCCGATCGAGCCTGATTTGACCGTAAGCTCGGTTTTCTTGTCGCCGACGGAGAGAATTGCGGGGGTGTTAGCCATCTGATCGCTCCTTACGGCCATCCCAGGGAGGGCGATTGTGCGTTGCAATAGAGCTAGCGGATCGGCCCGACTGAAACAAGCCGATATTGTCGGCACAATCGCTAGAGCCCGAGGCTTGCGCGAACCCTCCGGACTCGCGACGCTCGATGGGCGCGCCCATCTTTCCTCACGTCAGCGCGCGGTAGGCCATGTAGATCGCCATCGCGGAAACAAAACCGACGAGAACGCGGTGCAGTTTGCTCGCGTCGAACCGGTTGGCCAAGCGCGCGCCCAGGTCGGTTCCCACCCACAGCCCGACGACGACGCCGCCAATCACAGGCCACGAAGCCAACCATCCTTGTCGCCAGTAGACCCACGCGGCGGGGATCGTCGAGGGAATGATCGAAAACATCAGGCTGACCAATTGCGCTTGGCGCTGCGGAACGTTCAATCCGGCGCTAAGCCCGACCGTAATCGCCAAGCCGCCGCCGATCCCCAGGAAGCCGGATGAAAAACCTGCAATCAGGCCCACGCCGAGCAACGCAGCCCAGTGAATTTGTCCGTCGAAGTTTTCGCTCGGCGGATCGGTGTTTGCACCCGCCCGACGCGCCACCAACAACGCGCCCAAGGCAATCAGATAGAGAACATAGGTCCATCTCAGAAAGGCGTCGGAAACGGCGTCGGCGGCCAGTGCCCCGGCAATACTGCCGAATAGGAAACCTACAGCTATCAGAATCAACCAATCAACGGGCGCCCGGTTGCCTTTTTCCCAATATCGTTTGATTCCGGACAATCCGGTTGGTGGGATTTGGGCGAAAAGCGAAATGCTTTGCGCGACGTGCTGTTCAGCGCCGAGCAACAGATTTGAGGCGACAACCAGTCCGCCGCCTGGGCTGACGCCGAGCAGACCGGAGGTGAAGCCGCCAACCAAGCCGACGGCGGCGCCGGCGATGAGGTCATAAACAGACAGGTTCGTCATTGCGAGGAGCGAAGCGACGCGGCAATCCATGCGGCGGCAGGCGCCCTTTCCGGTTGGACGTCGATCTCACGACGCTGGATTGCTTCGCTGCGCTCGCAATGACGGATTCGGCGGTGTCCCTCGCGCCCTCAACCATTGTCCGCCCGCACCGCCTCAATCACCGCGTCGGTCACGATCCGCGTCGTCGCCTGGCCGCCGAGGTCCGGCGTGTGCAGCGCCTTATCCGCCGTCACCCGCTCGATCGCCCGCATCAGTCGCGCGGCCGCGGCCGGTTCGCCGAGATGCTCCAGCATCATCGAACTCGACCAGAACGTCCCGATCGGATTGGCGATCCCCTTACCCATGATGTCGAAGGCTGAGCCATGGATCGGCTCGAACATCGAGGGGAATTGGCGCTCCGGGTTGAGGTTGGCGGTCGGCGCGATCCCGAGCGAGCCCGCCAGCGCCGCGGCGAGATCGGAGAGGATGTCGGCATGCAGGTTCGTCGCGACGATTGTATCCAGCGTTTCCGGCTTCAAAGTCATGCGCATCGTCATCGCGTCGACCAGCATCTTGTCTGATCGCACGTCGGGAAATTCCTTCGCGATCTCGGCGGCGATCTCGTCCCACATCACCATCGCGTGCCGCTGCGCGTTCGACTTGGTGACGACGGTCAAGAATTTGCGCGGCCGGCTCCGCGCGAGCGCAAACGCGAAGCGCATGATGCGCGCCACACCGGCGCGGGTCATCATCGAAACGTCGGTGGCGGCCTCTTCCGGAAAACCCTGATGCACGCGGCCGCCGACGCCGGCGTACTCGCCCTCCGAATTCTCGCGCACGATCACCCAATCAAGCTCCGGGCCCGACACGTTGCGCAGCGGCGAGGTTATGCCGGGCAGGATGCGGGTCGGCCTTACGTTGGCGTATTGATCGAACGGCTGGCAGATCGCGAGCCGCAGGCCCCAGAGCGTGATGTGATCGGGAATGTCGGGATGGCCGGCGGAGCCGAACAGGATCGCGTCATGTGCGCGGATTTGCTCGCGCCCATCTGCGGGCATCATGCGGCCGTGTATTTTGTAATATTCGCCGCCCCAATCGAACCGATCGAAATGCAACGCGAAGCCGCCTTCGCGAAGCGCCAGCGCGCGCAAAACCTCGACGCCGGCGTCGATGACTTCCGCGCCGATGCCATCGCCGGGTATGGCTGCAATTCGGTAGGTTTTCATTGCCAGGAGATACCGCCGCCGCGCCGCCTCCGCAATGGAGCGGCTACCAAGCCGCCGCTGTAGCCGCGGTCGTTGACCGCGGTCGTGGTGTGAGCGTTGCTATCCTGCAAAATACGATCTCGGCGCCGCCGCGGTCAGCGACCGCGGCTACAGGCGTCGGCGGCTCCCTCACGCTTGCGCCTTGCCGTGCAGGTCCATCGACGCCGTCAGCTTGGCCATCACGTAGGCGCCCGCCCGAACGGGCGGGGGCGGCGGGCGATCGGCGCGCGCGCAGGTCGGCAGACAGGTCACCTCGGTGTCCTCGTGCGGGCCGGTGAAGGCGACCAGCGACAATCGCCGGGTCGAGCCAGTCAGCTCGCGCGGCGGATTGACGACACGATGCAACGTCGAGCGCCAGCGGCCGTTGGTCCAGCGCGACATGAGATCGCCGACGTTGACGACGAAGCTGCCGGCGACCGGGGTCGCGTCGCTCCAATTGCCCTCCGGATCGGCGATCTGCAAACCGCCCGGCGCCTGATCCTGGCGGAGAATGGTGAGGCCGCCGTAGTCGTGATGCGCGCCGTAGCGCAGCTGGCCGGGATGCGGCGGTGTTTCCTGGTCAGGATAGCTGACGAATCGCAACGCTATCGACGGGTCGGCATAGTTCGCGGCGAAATAATCTTCCGGCAGATCGAGCGCCAAGGCCGACATGCGCATCAGCGTTTGCGTGAGCGATAAAATCTGATCGAACCAGGCCGAGACGAGCGGCGCCAAGGTCGCAGGCGCGGACGGCCAGATGTTGGTCGTCGCGCCGGCGCGCTCGCGCTTCAGCGAACGGAAGACCAGCGCCTCGCAAAGATCGGGCGGCGTCTCGCCCGACAGCGTGGCGGCGACGCTTTCGATGCCGATCGGTAGATAGCCGCGGCCCTTTGTCTTTTCCGGCGCGGAGGAGGCCAGTTTGGTCTCCAGCGGCAGCGCGAAGAACGCGCTCGTCGCGGCGTAGACATTGCGCGCAAGCTCCTCGTCGACGCCATGGCCGACGATCATTGCAAAGCCCGTCGTCTCGAAGGCTTCGCCAAAGGCCTTGGCAACGCGCGCCCGCGCCGCCTGGTCGCCGGTCAGGAACGGCGCGATGTCGACGAGTTTGGCGAGTTCAACCACGGAAGCCTCCTCAGCCGCCAACGAAGGCCAGCGTATAGGCCTTGGTATAGTCGAGCGTCTTGGGATAGACGCCGGCGTTGCTCATCGTCTCGAAGAAACCCTTCCAGCGCGCATCGGTCATGGCGCCGATCCCGAGTGTCTCGGCGTCGCCGCCAGTCACCATCTTGCGCTTGCGCACCTCGCCGAGTTTGAAGTGATACAGCGCCTCGGTGTGCTCGGGGTTGGTCTCCAGCATCAGCTTCATGCCTTCCGGCGCCTCGCCGGCGTCGCATTGTTTGTAACCCTCGGCGGAGGCGGCGAGGAATTTCTTCACCGCGTCCTTGTGCGCCTCGATCCACGGCCGCATGCCGTAGACCGTCGTGGCGTAGACGTCGTAGCCGTAGTCGGCCAGCAGCAGGACGACCGGCGGCTTCGGCAGATGCTCGCCGAGCAGCATCGCGTCCTCGGTGACATAGCCCTGCTGCACCGCCTTGGGATCGGCGAGGAACGGTCCGGCGTTGTAGGTGTAGGGGCGCAGCTGCTCGTCGGTGAAGCCGTATTTCTGTTTGAGGAACTGCCAGAATTCGTTGATCGAGAATTTCGCCACCATGATCGGCCGGCCCTTGAGGTCGGCGAGCGTGGAGACGCCCTGATCGGCGTGCGCGACCAAGGTCTGCGGGTCTTTCTGGAAGAAGGCGGCGACGGTGACGCCGTCGACGCCGCCGTTCTGCATGTTGAGCGTGGTGAAGCTGGACCCCATCGCCAGGTCGAGCTTGCCGGCGGCGAGCAATAGCGGATTGTTGGTCGCGGGGCCGCCGGGCGCGATCTCCACGTCGAGTCCGGCTTTGTCGTAGAGGCCGGCGGCTTTGGCCTGGAAGAAGCCGCAGTGCTCCGCCTCGGGCAGCCAGCTCAGACCGAAGCGTATTTTTTCGGCAGCCGGTGCGGTGGAAACAAGCAGCGAAGCGGCGAGCGCGGCGAGGGTTAAGGGCGCGAGGAACCTTGCGAAGGGCATGGAAAACGGGCTCCGGCGGCGCCGTCAGGCGGCGCCGCGGAGAGTTCAGCAAGGGCCAGGCCAGGAGCCCCTGGGACCGCGCGTCCCGCGCGCTTTTTGCCGGAGGGCACCCTCTTGTTTGACGAGATGCCGCCGTCCTGCCCCAAAGAGCGGACGAGACGTCCGCGGTCCCAGGGGGCTACTTCTCGTCGAGCACCAGCACGGCGCGCCAGTTGGTCGGCAGCTTGCTTGCCGACAGCGAGCCGAAGCGGCGGGCGTGGAAGCCGTAGAGGCCGCGCGCGCCTTCAGGCGCGGTGCGCACCAGCTCCTCCGCAATCTCCAGCGCCCCGGCGAATTCGCGGTCGCGGTAGAGCGCCATCATGCGGTCGTGCGCGCCGGCGAGGGCGGTGAAGTCGCGGCTCACGGCGTATTCCTCGTCGCCCATCAGGGCGTAGACTCCGACCGGCCGCGTCTTGTTCTTGAACACCACCGCATCGACTTCGAGCCATGCGTAGCCCGGCGTCTCGGCCCGCGTCGCTTCGCTGGCGATGATGTCGACGCCGAAATTCTTGCTGGCGCTCTCCAACCGGGAGGCGATGTTGACCTCGTCGCCGATCACCGAATAGTCGAAGCGCTGCAATGAGCCGAGATTGCCGACGCAGACCTCGCCGGTGTTCAGCCCGACGCCGAATTTGACCGGCGCTATAATGTCGGCCCGCGGCCGCCGCTTCGCGCGCCCAGCGCCCGTTGAGCGTGGCGAGCGCGTCGCGCATGCCGAGCGAGGCGAGCACCGCGTGCTCGGCGTGCTGGTCGTCGTCGAGCGGCGCGTTCCAGAACGCCATGATCGCGTCGCCGATATATTTGTCGACGGTGCCGAGTTGTCTGAGCACGACGTCGGTCATCGGCGTCAGATATTCGTTGAGGAAACGGGTCAGCTCGGTAGCGCTCTTGCCCTCGGAGATCGTGGTGAAGCCGCGGAGGTCGGAGAACATCAGCGTCAGCCGGCGCTCCTCGCCGCCGAGCTGCAGCACGCTCGGATCGGCGGCAAGCCGGGCCACGACCGCCGGCGAAACGTAGCGGCCAAAGGCCGAGCGGATTTCGCGCTCCTCGCCGCGCTTGCGCCCGTAAAGCGCCAGCACGCCGCTGATGAACACGATGCCGGAGCCGAGCGACGGCAGGATCGGATCGAACAACACGCCTTGCGAACGGTAGGCCCATAAGCTTCCGGCCAGCGATGCGGTGGTGGCGACGAAGCCAATCAACGCGCCGCCCAAAGTCGAAAGGAACGGCAGCGCGACGGCGAGCGTCGTCGACAGCGCGACGGTGTAGAGAAACTCGGCGCCTTTGGCCCAATCCGGCCGCGTCAGGTGATCATTGGCGAGAACCTGGCCGATGATCTCAGCGTGCTGCTCCACGCCCGCGGCGTTCGGCGAGAGCGGGGTCGCGACGATGTCGTATTGCAGCTGCGCGCTGACTCCAATCAACACCACCGCTCCGGCAAAGGCGGAGAGATCGGCGCCGGGCTCTAGCAACTTCCAGGCGGGGACCCGCATGCGCGCATTTTCAGCGTCGCCGGCGAAATGGATGCGAAAGTCGCCGCGCGAACCGCTGGGGATGATCGCGTCGCCGTTCTGAATCGCCACCATGCCGGTGCGGGCGCCGAAGCCGTATTCGCCGCTCGCGTTCGACGACTTGATTGTGTAGGTCGACGCGCCCTGCGCGACCCGCAGCGCCTCCATGGCGAAGCTCGGCGTCAATTTTCCGTCGACCGTGAGAACCAGCGGCACCCGGCGCACGACGCGATCGTTGTCAGGCAGCCAGTTGAGAAAGCCGACGCCCGCGGCGGCTTGCAGGAGGGCCGGTAGCGGCGTCATCACGCCGCGGAAGCCATTGGCGAACTGGCTCGGATCATCGCCGGCATAGGCGAAGCCGGCCTTGTCGGGCAACGCGGTCGCGCCGCCTTCGTTGGTCAGGAACTGCCCGAGCACGACCGGGCGGCCTTCCATCGCCTTGGCGAGCTTGGCGTCGTCCTCGGGGTCGCCGGGGTCATAGAGCAGGATGTCGAGCGCGACGACCGCCGCGCCGGCGCCGGTAATCTTCTCGATCATTTCGCCGAGCCGGGCGCGCGGCCACGGCCAGCGGCCGAGCTTGGCGATCGAAGTCGTCGTCGATCTCGACGACGCGAATCGGCGGCGCCTGCGCGTCGGTGCGCGGGCGCCAGCGCTGATAGCCGTCGAACAGCAGGTTCTGCACGCCGGTGTGCGCGGTGAAGTCGATGAAGGTCCACGGCGCGGTCACGACGATCGCCATCGCGACGACAACCCAATAGGAGAGCCGCGCGCCGAGTTCGGCGCATGCGCTGTCGCCGCGCGACGCGTTCGCGGTGGGCAGCGCTTTCCTTCGCCTTATCCAGCATGGACGTCCCTGGGCGGCCTCGCCGTCACGCGATCCTGTCGTTGGCTTGAATAGCGGCCGGCGCCGCGCCTCGCGAGCGCAAAATTGCGCCGCATGTTGCCTGGGAGCGTCGGCGTCCACGCCGACGTGCGTGCGGCCACGTCGGCGTGGACGCCGACGCTCCGATGCGGCCGGCATAGCTTCTCGACGACAGCATTTTTGTAACAACTGAATAGTGAGCTTCGGCGTGGACGTAGGTATTTCTACCTATAACTCTCTCTGAACTTAAGAATACAAGCACATTTTGCACGGGAGCTAAGGAAGTTAGCTATTGACTTTGACTCTATATTGAAATGTTAATTGTTATTAAGCGATTTTTGCGACGAGTTTCCATTCGGGAACCGTGAAAACGCCGGCCAGACGCCGAGGTCGCGACGGCTGTCTGGCCGCAGCGGTCGAAAGCGTCTTGGCAACGAGCGGGGATGCAATGTCCGAAGTTTATGTGACCGCCCCCGGTGGCATGACGCTCCATCTCATTTACGACGCCGCAGCGGACGCCGCGCCGGCCAGTTTTCGCAAGGGAATTGAGGCGGCGGCGTTGCTGTTGTCGCAGGAGATCAAAGATCAGATCACGGTCAATCTGAAGATCGATTACAGCGGCACGGGCGGCGGAGCGAGTGCGGCGCCTGATAACGGCAAGTTCGAAAGCTACGCAACGGTCCGGCAGGACTTGATCAACAGCTCCGCATCGACGTTTGCGAGCGTCTTGCCGGCGGGGACGGAGATCCAAGGGCAGTCCAAGGTGGCGGTGTGGAACGCTCAGTTGAAGGCGTTCGGTCTCATGGACGCCAACGACACAACCTCGGACGACGGAAACGCAACTTTCAGCACCGACATACCCGATGACCAATTGGTTGGAGTTGCCCTGCATGAATTGAGTCACGCCTTGGGTCGCTCGCCGAACGGGCCGATACCGGACATATTTGATCTGTTTCGTTTCTCCAGCGCAGGGACGATGGTCTTCGACGGAACCAGCAATCCCACGGCGACAAGTCCCGCGCCGACCTCCTACTTTTCGTTGGACGGCGGGGTCACGAAACTGGGCGACTACGGCACGACCTCCGACCCCTCGGACTTTCTCAACAGCGGCGTCCAGGGGAAGACGGATTCGTTCAACGAGTTTTACAACGCGAGCACCAATCAGTTTCTCTCGACTGTCGACCTCCTGCAACTGGACGCGCTTGGCTTCAATACGCCCGTCCAGACGGCCTCGAGCGCCGCTGATCTTTCCGACGACATCAAGAAGTTCGATCTGGCTTCGAAGGGCGACGGGACCCATTATCTCATCACGCTGACGGCGAATGCGACGCTGACCGAAACGTCCGAAATCTTCGCTATCAATCTCAAAGGCGACGACACACTGACGATCGACGGCCAGGGCGCGACGCTCGACGGGGCCGGCCAGGGACGTGGGCTGTTCGTCTATTCCGGCCAGGTGACGATCGACAACCTGACGATCGCCAACGCCGTGGCGAAGGGGGGCGATGGCGGCTACGGCGGCGGCGGCGGCGGCGCCGGGCTCGGCGGCGGGCTGTTCGTCGCCAGCGACACGGCGCACGGCGCCGCCTCCTCGCAAGTGACGTTGAACGATGTCGTGTTCACCAACGACGGCGCTGTCGGCGGCGCCGGCGCATTAAGCGTCGACGGCGGATTTTACGTCGGCGGCGGCGGTGGCGGCGGCCTGGGCGGCGATGGCGCGGCGGCGGGCGCGTATGGCGTCGGTAACATAGTCACCGGCGGCCGCGGTGGGGGCGGTGGCGGCGGGGGCGGGGGCGGCATAGGCCAAGGCGCAGGATTTGGCGCCGCCGGCGTCGGCGGCACAGGCGGCGCCGGTCAGACGCAGACCACGCACGGATTGCCGGGCGGGGGCGGCGACGGCGGAATGACGGGGTTGATACCCGGCCTCGGACCCGGTCTGTTCGGATACTCCGGCAGTGGCCTGACCGACAGCGACAGTCAGGGCCACACCTATCCCGTCTTGGGCGGCGCCGGCGGCGCGGCTGGCAGCGATGGCGGCGGCGGCGGGGGCGGCGGCGGCGGCGCTGGGGGCGGGTCCTATGGCGCGGCCGGCGGCGGCGGCGAGGGGGGCGGCATCCAAGGCGGCGGCCATCAGGGTTACAATGCGAGCGGCGGTGTCGGCGGTTTCGGCGGCGGCGGTGGCGGCGGCGTCCAGGTCAACGGCTTTAATTCCTTTGGCATCGGCAACGGCGGCGCCGGGGGTTTTGGCGGCGGCGGCGGCGGTGAGGGCGCGGCCGAAGAGAACGGCGCCTCCAGCGGGCCTGGCGGCTACGGCGGCGGTGGCGGCGGCGGGTTGCATGCGGGATCGGCAGGCTTTGGCGGCGGCGGCGGCTATGCAAGCGGCGGCGGCGGCGGCCTCGGCGCCGGCGGCGACGTCTTCGTCCAATACGGCGCGACGCTGACGATCAACGGCGGCTCGCTGGCGGGTGGAAAGGTCACCAAAGGCGCTGGCGGCGCCGCCGGCGCCAATCCCGGCTCGGCTTATGGCGCCGGGATTTTCCTGCAAGGCGACGAGAATATCGCCTTCGCGCCGGCGGCGGGGCAGACAACCGTCATTTCCGACACGATAACCGACGAGTACGGCGCGAAGAACAACAACCAGAGCAGCGGTTTAGGCAAAGGTTCGATCACGCTCAACGGCCCCGGCACGTTGGATCTCGCCGTCGACGATAATTTCTACGGCGGCGAGACGATCGACCAGGGGACGCTGGAGATCGGCGCCTCCGGGGCGGTGCGCGGGAATCTGTACTTCGCGGCGAAGGGCGGCGGCACGCTGCTGGTCGACGCCAGCATCGGCGGCGGCGGCCTCGGCTCGGTCTATGCAACGGTCAACAGCTTCGAACTCGTCGAACAGCTTCGACTTCGCCGGTTTCAATCCGACGACGACGCACGTGAAATTCGTCGACACCTTTGGCCCCGCGCTTGTCGTAACTGACGGCGCCAAGACCGACGTCATAAACTTCGCTTACAGTCTCGACCTCATTAACGTTCCCTTCTACGTCAGCCCGGACTCCGGAACCGGATCGATCGTCTCGCTGCGGGCGCCGCAGCCCAATGCGCCGCCCACGCTGACAGGCGCGCCAACCAGCATCGTGCATCCGGGGGCGCCGAACGCCGCGACAGTGCAAACGCTCGCGCAGTACTCGACGATCACCGACCCCGACAGCGCCAACCTGGTTGGCGCGACCATGTCGCTCGGCGCCACCTATCTCGCCGGCGATGTGCTGACAGCGGAAACCGATGTTGCCGGCGTCACGGAGAGTTATGCCAACGGTGTGCTGACGTTTAGCGGCGCGAGTTCGGTCGCCAACTATCAGCTGCTGGTCGAATCCGTCGCGTATTATTCGACGGCCGACGATCCAACCAACGCCGGCGCGGACCCATCACGTGAGGTGACCTTCACTCTCGACGATGGCGGCGCGAGCAACAATCTGAGCGCGCCGGTAACGGAGAGCGTGACCTTCGCGGCCGCCTGCTATTGCCGAGGGACCCGCATTCTCACCGCGCGCGGCGAGGTCGAGATCGAGGCTTTGCGGATCGGTGATCTGGCGATCACCGCCGACGGCGGCTCGCGTCCGGTCGTCTGGATCGGCCATCGCCGGATAGATGTTTCGCGCCACCCCGATCCTCTCGCCGTGCGGCCGGTGCGCGTGTCGGCGAACGCCTTTGGCGCGGGTCTGCCGCATGCGGATCTCTGGCTGTCGCCCGGCCATAATGTGGCGTTTGAGGGTGCGCTGATGCCGATCTCCTGCCTGATCAACGGCGTTTCCGTCACCCAGATGGATGCGAGCCACGTCGAATATTGGCACGTGGAGCTCGATCGGCACGACATCGTCATCGCCGAAGGCCTGTCGGCGGAATCCTATCTCGATTGCGGCAACCGGACCGCCTTCGCCAACGGCGGCGCGTTCGTCGAGGCGCATCCTGACTTCCGGCCCAAATATTGGGCCGACACCTGCTTGCCGCTGGTGAAGGAAGGTCCGGCTGTCGTCGCGGCGAAGGCGCGGCTGCTGGGGCACCTGTTCGAAGGCGGCCATTCGCTCAATCAAGAGGAGGACGCGCATATCCTTGTCGACGGTCTGAGGGTCGATCCGCTTCGCATCGCCTCGAGGCTGGCGTTCCTGCTGCCGGTCCAGGGGCGGGAGATCGCGCTCTGCTCGAAAGTGTTTGTTCCGGCCCAGGGTTGCGCTGATAGCTCGGATGGGCGCGGCCTCGGGCTCGCGATTGGCCGGTTGCAGATCGACGGCGAGACGGTTTCGATTGATTGCGACGAGGCCTGTGGGCTCGGCTGGCATCCCGCCGAGTTCGAAGGTGGGCGTTTCGCGCGGCGCTGGACGCGCGGCGCTGCAGCCTTGCCGGCTGGCGCGCGGGTGGTGATCGTCGACCTCGTGGGCGCCGGACAGTACTGGCGCGATCCTGAGAACGACGCCGCGGAGCTGTCGGCTTGAACCGAGGGGCTGATTGATTGACGGCTACTTGTACGATGGGCCGCTCGCAATGGGGTCGACTCGACTGCGCAATGCACTAACCAACAACCGAACGGTTCGCCCACGGTCGCAGGGCGGCGCGGCCTTGGATGAACGCCCGTTTCAAACCGGTCTTGACCTCTATGCCGCCGGACGTTTCGCGGCGGCGCGGGCGGCGTTCGCAGCCGCTGTCGAGACGGACCCGGATAATGCGGATGGTTTGCGTCTTTTCGGGACTCTCCATGGTGCGGACCGGTCAAGCCGAGGGCGCCCTGGTTTATCTGCGCCGCGCGCGGCGGTTTCAGCCGCAAAACCCGCTGACCCATCTGCACTACGGCGTGGCGTTGTTCGCCTTGCGACGGCCGGTTCGCGCCGCGGCTCTGTTTCGACGCGCGGCCATGCTGGACCCGAAAAGCACGGCGGCGTGGATCAATCTTTCCTCGGCGATCCTGGCGCTCCTCGGCGATCTCGGTTGGTACATGCGCGAGCATGAACGGTTGATGGCGCATGGGCGCGAGGCTTCGTCGTTGTCGATGCTCGATGTGTCGCTTGAGGATTGGGTGCGCGATTTCCGCGCGACGCTGGAGCGTGTGCTTGGGTTTCTCGGCCTTCAATACGACAGCGCGTGTGAAACATTTTATCCGCAGACGCGGCGCGTGCGGACGGCGAGCGCAGGCCAGGTGCGGCAACCCCTCAACGCGCGGGGACTCGGACGCTGGAAACGCTTTGAGAAACACTTGGAGAAACACTTGGCGCCGATGCTCGAAGAGCTCGAACAACTGAGCCGCGGCGACGTCGCGGAGTCCGTAGACTAGTGGTTTCAACGACTATGGCCGAAAGCGCGGATTCGCGCGAGTTCGGTCTTTAGCGGCGGTCGTTTGGAGATCGATGGCCTGGCGCTCGCGCTGAAAGATGACGCGAATTGCGCAACGGGCTGGCGTGAGGCGGAATTCGCCGAAGGTCGCTTCCTCGATCGTTGGACAACCGTCGCCACGCCGCTGCCGCCGAACACGCGGATTGTCATCGTCGATCTTGCAGGTTTCGGATGTATTGGCGTAAGCTCGAAGCTGCCGCCGCAAGCCTGTCAGCCTAATCCGTAGCCGCCGATCTGAGGGATGCGGACATCTGGCCGCCGCAATGGGTTTCATACCCGGCTTGCCCCTCACCCCAAACCCTCTCCCCGCTGTTTCGCTGATGCGGCGCGCTCCGTCGTGAGACGCGCGGAGAGAGGGGGTCCCCAGCCTTCGTTCTCGCGTGTGGCTGCGAGATGTGTGCACGCACCTATCGTGGTCTTTCGGCGACCGCCCGCTTTAGCGACGGTCGACCCCTGACACCTGCGTCCACAATCGCTTGCCCGCCTCGATTACAAGACCGTCACAAAAGCTTCGTTCCGCCGTCATGTGGGGTGGGCATGGGCGTAGCGGCTGGTCCGCGAGGACCGTGCGCGAAAGACGCGGGGTGCGCGCTTTTTCGTTTGCCAAACCTCCGTTCGCATGGTTTCGCATGGACTTGCCGATTGGGTCGACCGATGCGCCCTCACGGCTCCGTCAGGCGCCGGGGGGTAGTCAAATGTCGCCGATCCACGCGTTGGCCGCGCAAGGGCGCCGCGCGCTGCCGAACCATTGGGATTTGGTGGCGCTCGCCGCCATTCTCGCCGGCTTCGTCGCGATCGCTCGCGCCTATCACGGCATCTCCGCGCCCCTGCCGGCTGCCAATCAGGCCGTCGTCTCGCTCGACTATTGGGAGTTGCCATATTACGCGCTACGCACGACTTTGCGGATGTTCGCCGCGCTGTTTTTCTCGCTGATCTTCACCTTCACCTACGCCACGCTGGCGGCCAAAAGCCGCCGCTGGGAGATGGTGCTGGTTCCCGTGCTCGACATTCTGCAATCGGTGCCGATTCTCGGCTTTCTGTCGTTTACCGTGACATTCTTTCTCGGCCTGTTCCCCGGCAACGTTCTGGGCGCCGAATGCGCGGCGGTGTTCGCCATCTTCACCAGCCAAGCCTGGAACATGGCCTTCTCGTTCTACCAATCGCTGCGCACCGTGCCGAAAGACCTGAACGAGGTCGCGCGCGGCTATCGCTTCACGGGCTGGCAGAAGTTCTGGCAGTTGGAGGCGCCCTACGCCGTGCCGGGCCTGATCTGGAACACGATGATGTCGATGTCCGGCGGCTGGTTCTTCGTCGTCGCCTCCGAGGCGATTACGGTCGGCGACACTACGATAACATTGCCGGGCGTCGGCTCGTTCATCGCCAAGGCCAACGACGCCGGCGACTGGAAGGCGGTCGGCATGGCGGTGCTGACGATGGCGGTCGTCATCCTGCTTTACGATCAATTGCTGTTTCGGCCGGTGATCGCCTGGGCGGTGAAGTTCCGGGTCGAGCTTTCCGCCGGCCAGGAGATCGAACGCTCCTGGGTGCTGCGATTGCTGAACCGCACGCGCTGGGTGCGCGCCGCCGCCTATCCGGTTTTCAATGCGCTTCGCACCCTCTCGTTGCTGCGCATCGGCCTACCGCCCGCGGCGCGGGTAAAAGCCTTCGCCGGCCGCGGCGCGACGTCGCGTATCCTCGACGCAATCTGGTATCTCGCGATCGCGGCGGCGGCGGTATGGGCGATCTATAGCTCGGTTGCCTTCATCGCGACCGAGCTTGGTTGGTCCGACGTCGGTCAAGTGTTTCTGTTGACGTTGTACACGCTGCTGCGCGTGGTGGTGCTGATGGCGCTGGCCAGCGTGATCTGGGTGCCGATCAGCGTCTGGGTCGGCTTGCGCCCGCGGCTCGCCGAGGCCGTGCAGCCGTTCGCCCAATTTCTCGCGGCCTTCCCGGTGAATCTCCTGTTCGGCGCCGCGGTCAGCCTGGTGCTGACGTTCCATCTCAACCCGGACATCTGGCTCAGCTTGCTGATCGTCTTCGGCACGCAATGGTACATCGTGTTCAACACGATCGGCGGCGCGTCGGCCTTTCCCAACGATCTGCGCGAGGCCAGCGCCAATCTGCATATCCACGGCTGGGCCTGGTGGCGCGACGTGATGCTGCCTGGCGTCGCCCCTTACTATCTGACCGGCGCGATCACCGCCTCCGGCGGCTCCTGGAACGCGTCCATTGTCGCCGAATATGTCAAATGGAAAGACCAGCTGGTTACGGCGCACGGCGTCGGCGCCTATATCGCGGAAGCCACCGACAAGGGCGATTTTCCGCGCATCGTGCTCGGCGTCGCCGTCATGTCGCTGGTCGTCACTCTGTTCAATCGTCTGTTCTGGCGCAGGCTCTACGCTTACGCCGAACGTCGCCTCGGTCTCTAGAGAATCGCCATGCTCGATCTCGCCTCGCCGCCGCTGCTCGAAGTCAGCCACGTCAGCCAGAGTTTCGCCAAGGGCTCGGGCGAACAGGGCGCCCCGATCCTGAAGGACGTTTCGCTGACGCTTCGATCCGGTGAGATCGTCGGTCTGCTCGGGCGCTCCGGCTGCGGCAAGTCGACGCTGCTGAGGCTGATCTCGGGCCTGACGCGTCCAACCGAAGGCTCGGTCAAGCTCTCGGGTAAGCCGGTGGAGGGGCCGGCCGAGGGCGTCGCCATGGTGTTCCAGAGCTTCGCGCTGTTTCCCTGGCTCAACGTGCTCGACAATGTGGAGATCGGACCGCGCGCCATCGGCGTCAATCCGATCGAAACCCGCAAGCGCGCGCTGAAGGCGATCGACACGATCGGTCTCGACGGCTTCGAATCCGCTTACCCCAAAGAGCTCTCCGGCGGCATGCGTCAGCGCGTCGGCTTCGCGCGCGCGCTGGTCGTGCAGCCGAAAATCCTGCTGATGGACGAGCCGTTCTCCGCGCTCGATGTGCTGACCGCGGAGACGCTGCGCACCGATCTGCTCGAACTCTGGCAGGAGCGGCGCGTCAATATCGAATCGATCCTGATGGTGACGCACAACATCGAGGAGGCGGTGCTGATGTGCGATCGCGTCCTGGTGCTCGCCTCGCATCCGGGTCGCGTCTCGGCGGAGATCGCCGTGCCCCTTGTGCACCCGCGCGATCGGCTCGATCCCGAATTTCGCAACATGGTCGAGCGGATCTATGCGCTTATGACGCAACGTCCGGAGCCAAAGCCGATGCCGGTCGGCATCACCGGACCCAATCTCGGCATCGCGCTGCCGCGCGTCTCCACGAACTCGATCGCGGGCATGCTGGAGGAAATCGCCGCGCCGCCCTACCATGGGCAGGCCGATCTGCCGCATCTCGCGGATTCGCTGCAGCTCGAAATCGACGATCTGTTCCCGATCGGCGAAACGCTGCAACTGCTGAAACTCGTGGAGTTCGCCGACGCCGACATCAAGCTGACGCCGCTTGGGCGGCGCTTTGTCGACATGGACGTCGACCAGCGCAAGAAGCTGGTTGGCGAGCAACTCCTCGTCAACATTCCGCTCGCCGCGCACATCAAGCGGGTGCTGGACGAACGCCCGAGCCACCGCGCGCCGGTGACACGCTTTCGCGAGGAGCTCGAGGACTTCATGTCCGAGGACTACGCCGAACGGACGCTGCGCGCGATCATCACGCTCGGCCGCTACGGGGAGCTGTTCGCCTACGACGAGAACGCGCAGGCGTTCTCGTATGAGGACCCGACGTAAGCAGCCGACGCTCCCTCCCCCCTTGTGGGGGAGGGCCGGGGTGGGGGGTAGCTGCAAACGCTGCGCTATCCGGGTGGCTTCAACCAAGCCGAACCGACCCCCCTCCCTAACCCTCCCCCACAAGGGGGGAGGGAACGCGCCTCATCTTGTCGGCTCGCTGTTGCTTCACTCGATTGTCCTCGGGCGCGCCATCGGCTTGCGCGGTCGCTGCGCGGCTGCGAAGCTCGGCGTCACGACAAACGAGGCGCCGAACACGAATGACCATCAGCGACCCGCGAACGCGCGGCCTCCTCTATCAAGCCGCGCTATTCGCCGCGCTCGCCGCGCTGCTGGCGTTTGCCTGGCGCAACGTGGTCGCCAATATGGCCGCGCGCGGCATCCCCATGGGGTTTGGGTTCTGGAACGACACCGCCGGCTTCGACATCAACCAATCGCTGATCGACTATTCCGCGCTCTCGACCTATGGCCGCGCCTTCTGGGTCGGCCTCGTCAACACCGTGATGGTTGGCGCCATCTCGATTGCGCTGGCGACGCCGCTCGGCTTCTTCGTCGGCGTCGCCCGATTGTCGCCGAACTGGCTGCTTTCCCGGATCGCGCTCGTCTATGTCGAACTGATGCGCAACACGCCGCTGCTGCTGCAGCTGCTGTTCTGGTACAACGCGGTGTTGAAATCGCTGCCCGGCCCCCGACAATCGCTGTCGTTTCGCGGCGACGTGTTCCTCAACAACCGCGGCCTTTATCTGCCAGCCACCGAATTCGGCGAACTCGCGTGGGGCGTCGCGGCGGCGGTCGTCGCGGGTATCGCGGCGGCAGCGGTTTATGCGGGTTACGCCCGTGTGCGCCAGACGCGCACGGGCGCGATTTTCCCGGTTGGTCGGGTTGCCACGTTGGCGATCCTTGCGCCCCCGCTGGTTGCTTATTTCGCGCTCGGCCGCCCCATCGCTTTCAGCTACGCGCAGTTGAAAGGCTTCAACCTCAGCGGCGGCGCGCATCTGTATCCCGAGTTTGTCGCGCTGGTTTTCGGCCTCGTCACCTATACCGCCGGCTTCATCGCCGAGATCGTGCGCGCTGGCGTCGCTGCGGTCTCGCACGGGCAGACCGAGGCCGCGGCGGCGCTAGGGTTGCCGAGCCGGCGCATCCTGCGTCTGGTCGTCGCGCCGCAGGCGATGCGGCTGATCATTCCGCCGTTGACCAGCCAGTGGCTCAATATCGTGAAGAACTCCTCGCTGGCGGTGTTCATCGGCTACCCCGACCTCGTGCTCGTCTTCGCCGGCACCGTGCTCAACCAAACTCATGCCGCGTTGCAGGTGATGGCGGTGACGATGGCGGTCTATCTGGCGATCTCGCTGATCATCTCGCTGGCGCTCAACGGCTTCAACGCGCGCCTCGCGCTGAAGGAGCGCTGACATGAGCGCCGCCTTCGTCCGCGAGACCTCCGAGCCCGAACTGCCGCCGCCCCTGATGGTGAGCGGCGCGCTCGCCTGGATGCGGGCGAACCTGTTCTCCTCGCCGGCCAATTCCATCGCGACGATCCTGATCGTCGGGCTCGTGCTGTGGCTCGCGCCGCCTCTCATCGCATGGGCGACAGTGAACGCGGTTTGGAGCGCGCCGGACGGCGCGCTCTGCCGGACGCATCAGGACGGCGCCTGCTGGGCGTTTGTCGCGCAGAAGATGGGTTATCTGCTTTACGGGTCTTACCCCGAAGACCAGCGCTGGCGCGTCGACCTGACGGAGGCGATTGGCGCCGTGCTGATTGTTTGGCTGCTGTGGCCGGGCGCGCCGCGACGAGGATTTGGTTCGCTGCTGTTCTTCGTCATCTACCCCGTCGTCGCCTTTATCCTGTTGGTTGGCGCGCCGACGCTGGGCTTGCCGCGCGTCGACACGATCCTCTGGGGCGGGGTGTTTGTTTCGTTGTTGACGGCGCTGGTCGGCATCGTCGTCTCGCTGCCGCTCGGCGTTTTGCTGGCGCTCGGCCGCCGCTCGGCGATGCCGTTCGTGCGCGCGGCCAGCATCGTGTTCATCGAGTTCGTGCGCGGCGTGCCGTTCATCACCGTGCTGTTCATGGCCAACAACATGCTGCCGCTGTTTCTGCCGCCGGGTGTGGAGTCCGACCGTTTCCTGCGACCGCTGGTGGGCATCGCCCTGTTCTCCGCGGCCTACATGGCCGAGGAAGTGCGCGGCGGCCTGCAGACGCTGCCGCGCGGTCAATACGAAGGCGCGATGGCGCTCGGGTTCGACTATTGGCGGATGATGGGGCTGGTTGTACTGCCGCAGGCGCTGACGCTGGTCATTCCCGGCATCGTCAACAATTTCATCGGCCTGTTCAAGGACACGACGCTCGTGTCGATTGTTGGGATCAACGATTTCCTGGAAGCGCTCGACCACGCGATGAAAGACCCGCTGTGGGCGGGGCCGACGATATTTCCGACTGGCTATGCGTTCGCGGCGTTGTTCTATTTCGTGTTTTGCTACGCGATGTCCCGGTATTCTGCGGGGGTGGAGAGGCGGTTGGCGGCGGGGAGGAGGCGGTGAATCGCGCAGGCTCCTAGCTTGGGTCTCGCCCAAAAAACTCCGCGACATCGACGACAATTCCTGGAGGGTCGAGCCGCATCGCGCCTTCGCGCCAGATGCGGGTTTCGATCACGCCGTCTCGGCCTCGGCTGTGCTGGATGACTACGCGCCTGTCGGGGTCTAGGAGCAGATAGTGCGCGAGGCTTGGGAGGCTGAAATAGCCTTCGAGCTTCGGCCCATGATCGAATGCGGCCGTTGAAGGTGACAGAACTTCCAAGACCACGACCGGAGACGACGTCTCTATGTCATCGTCGTGCGGCGGTGGACATATGATCGACGCGTCCGGCACGAACGCGCGCCTCGAACTTGCCCGAACAGTCATCCCTTCAGCGAAGGCGGCGCATTGCGCGCCCGCGCGCCGGACGGCTTCGACAAACACGCCTGCGGCAAAAGTTTTTACCAAACGTATGCCGAGCGCGCTCCGGCGCCATCGCGACCGGCTGGCCGTCGTGCAATTCCCACTTGCCGTCGCGGCCGTCGGCCCAGACGAGGAACTCGTCGACGGTCATAGTCTTGGTTGCGGCGTCGCTCATGCGCGCAAGACTAGCACAATTTCGATCGCAACGCGCTCTTGCAGCCGGAAGAGGTCGGCGAACCGTCCTTTTGCAGCCGCGGGCTCCAGACCGCGGTCTCTCCGTGATCGGCTCTCCCTCGGCGAGGCGAGATCTCACGACCCGCGATCTGGAGATCGCGGCCACATGCGGTGTCGATCAACCTCACCCCTCCCGCCACCTCAGCGCCTCGATCAGCAACGCCAGCGCCGGCGACTGATGCCGGCGGCTCGGATAGTACAGGTGGTAGCCCTCGAACGGCTCGCACCAATCCTCCAGCACGCGCACCAACGAACCCTCCGCGAGATCGCGCGCCGCCATATCCTCCATCACGAAGCCAAGGCCGCGCCCCTCGCGGGCGGCTTGCAATGAAAAGCTCGTGCGGTTGAACGTCAACTGGCCCGCGACTCGCACGTTCACCTCGCGGCCGTCTTTGCTGAACTCCCAAGTGTAGAGCCCTCCGGCGCTCGCCAGGCGCAGATTGATGCAATCATGGCTGGAGAGATCGTGCGGCGTCAGCGGCTTCGGCCGGGTCGCGAAATACGATGGCGCGGCCACTGCGGCCATTCGCAGCGGCGGCCCGATGCGCACCGCGATCATGTCCTTGGCGAGATGTTCGCCAAGCCGCACGCCGGCGTCGAACTTTTCGGCGACGATGTCGGTGAGGCCCGACTCGACCGTCAGTTCGATGGCGATGTCGGGATAGGCGGCGACTATTCGCTCGACGGCCGGCCAGACGACGGTCTGCGCAGCGTGTTCGGAGCTGGTGAGCCGCAGCGCTCCCGCCGGCTTTTCGCGCGCCGAACTCAGCGCGAGCAGTCCGCCGGCGATTTCCGCATAGGCCGGACCGATCGCTGCGATGAGCCGCTCGCCAGCCCCAGTCAACGCGACGGCGCGGGTGGTGCGGGCGACGAGCCTTACCCCGAGCCGCTCTTCGAGCCGTCGGATCGCGTGGCTGAGCGCGGATTGCGAGACGCCGAGCCCGGCGGCGGCGCGGGTGAAATTGCCCTCTTGGGCGAGCGCCAGCAGGTTCATGAGGTCGCCCAGATCCTCGCGGCGCAGCGCCTTGGCTTCGGTCGAATACATGAATGAGGATCATAACCACATGCGGTATTATCCGTCTAATCGCGCAATCCGCATCGGCCTAGATTGACGCCGCCGGAGATTCCGCGCGAAGGAGACACCCCAATGAAAACTCGAAAACTTGGCCGCGGCGGCCTCGAAGTCTCCGCTATCGGCTTTGGCTGCATGGGTCTCAGTTTCGGCCTCGGGCCGGCGACCGAAAAGCAGGCCGCCATTCGACTGATCCGCGACGCCTACGAACGCGGCGTCACGCTGTTCGACACCGCCGAGGCTTACGGCCCGTTCGTCAACGAGGAGGTGGTCGGCGAGGCGGTCGCGCCGTTCCGCGACCACGTCGTCATCGCCACGAAATTCGGCTTCAAGGACGCCAATCCGCTGACGGGCGTCGATAGCCGTCCCGAGCATATCCGCGAGGTGGCGGAAGCTTCGTTGAAGCGGCTGAAGACCGATCGCATCGATCTTTTCTACCAGCACCGCGTCGACCCCGACGTGCCGATGGAGGAGGTCGCGGGCGTCGTCAAAGAGCTGATCGCCGCCGGCAAGGTCAAGCATTTCGGCATGTCTGAGGCCGGCCCCGAATCGATCCGCCGCGCCCACGCCGTGCAGCCGGTCACGGCGCTGCAGAGCGAATATTCCCTGTGGTGGCGCGAGCCGGAAAAGGCGATCCTGCCGCTGGTTGAGGAACTCGGCATCGGTTTTGTGCCCTTCAGCCCGCTCGGCAAGGGTTTCCTCACCGGCGCGATCGACGCGGCCACGACTTTCGACAAGTCCGATTTCCGCAGCGTTGTGCCACGCTTCTCCGAGGAGAACCGTCGCGCCAATCAGGGTCTGATCGAAACCATCGCCGACATCGCCAAACGGCTGAAGGCGACGAATGCGCAAGTCGCCATCGCCTGGTTGCTCGCGCAAAGGCCGTGGATTGTCCCGATCCCCGGCACCACCAAACTGCATCGGCTGGACGAGAACCTCGGGGCCGCGTCGCTCGAACTGACGAAAGCAGATCTCGCCGAGATCGCCGCCGCACTGGCGGAAATCAACGTGCAGGGCGACCGCTATCCCGCTGTGTTCCAGCAGCGCGTCGGCCGTTGAGCGAAGGCCCAGAACGGACCACTGTCCGCACGCTGCTGATCCTCAGCCTGCTGATGGCGGTGGGTCCGCTGGCGACCGATCTCTATCTGCCCGCGCTGCCGACGCTCGCGCGTGTCCTGCGGGCGGGCCAGGACCAGATCGAGCTGACGCTGTCGAGCTATTTTGTCGGCTTCAGTCTCGGGCAGTTGCTTTGGGGTCCGATCGGCGACCGCTATGGCCGTCGCGCGCCGATTGCCGTCGGGCTCGCGCTGTTTGTCCTGGGCTCGGCCGGCTGCGGCGCGGCGACGAGCGCGGGGCAGTTGATTGGCTGGCGCGTCGTCCAGTCGGTTGGCGCCGCGGCCGGGCCTGTTCTCGCCCGCGCCATGGTGCGCGATCTCTACGAGAAAGAGCGCTCGGCGCAAATGCTGTCGACGCTGATGATGGTGATGGCGATTGCCCCGCTCGCCGCGCCGCTCATCGGCGGCCAGATCCTTTGGTTTGCCTCTTGGCGCGCGATTTTCTTCACGCTTTGCGGGCTCGGTTTCCTCGCGCTCGCTGCGCTTGTCGTTCTGCCGGAAACGCTGGCGCCGTCGCGCCGCCTGCGCCAGCCGCTGGTGGCTTCGCTCCTGGATTATGTGACGCTCGCCCGCGACCCCCGGTTGATGCTGTACGCGGCCACCGGCGGCTTTTTCTATGCCGGGATCTTCGCCTATATCGCCGCCTCGCCTTTCGCCTATATCGACTATTTCCACGTGCCGTCGCAGATGTACGGTTTCGTGTTTGCGCTGCCGATCCTCGGCATCATGGCGCTCAATCTCGCCAACACCCGGCTAGTGATGCGGTTCGGCGGCGACCGGCTCTGCCGGATCGGAACCGGGACGGCTGCGCTCGCCGGCTTGGTTGCTGCGGCGGAAACGCGCCTCGGCTTCGGAGGGCTTTTCGGGCTGGTCGCGGCGATGGTGGTCTATGGCGCCTCGTCCGGCTTCATCGTCGCCAATTCGGTGGCGGGCGCGCTGGCCGCCTTTCCGCATCGAGCGGGCGCCGCGTCGGCATTGGTTGGGTCGATCCACTTCGGCAGCGGCGTGCTGAGCTCCGCGCTGGTCGGCGCGCTCGCCGACGGGACGCCATGGCCGATGGCTGCGATCATCGCGGTGGGGGGAGTCGGGAGCTTTGTCTGCGCTCGCTGGATCGCGCCGGCGCGAGGAGCGTTGCCGGCGCCGGTTGGCGATGCGTCGCCGGGGTAGGGGGCGGCGGGCGGTCGGCTGCGGTTGGGAAACATACGCCGCGCAACTAGGCTGTCTACCCGCGCCAGCGTTTCCTGCTCGGCGTAGACGCCGGCGCTCCGCGCCAGCCTCTCATGGGTCGTGTCCCGGCGAGCCATCGCTAGCTAGTCGCGAACCGCGCTGAGCGGTTTGTTGGCAACCGCCGCAAGCAGATCCCGCTTGCCTGCCGCCCGCCGCGTCGGGTTGTTTGAAGCGATGCGCGCCATCACGGAATTTACGTCGAGATCGTTCGGCGTCTGCCCGTGGATCATGAGCAGCGACCGCGCAACGTGATAGCGCACCAGCGTGTCGGGATCGTCGAGCGCTCCCAACAGCGCTGAGTCGACCTCCGGGATCGGCATTTCTCCTAACGCCGCAGCCGCATCGCTGCGGTCCGTCTCGTTGGCTGAAGCGCGTAGGTTTTCGATGAGCGGCTGCGCGTAGCTGGGGTTTGGCTGAATGCGCCACAGCGCCTGGGCCGACCAGATCAAATCGAGCAGCGTCACCTCGGACTCTCGCGTCGCATAGAATCCGACGGCCCGGATACGCTCCGCCGCGAGGATTTCGACGAGCCGTCGGTTGAGCGCGCCGAGATTTCAACAAGCCGAGGCCGATGATGGCGCGCCCGTCGGGCAGGAAGTCCAGCAGCATTTGCTCGGCGAGGTCCCGCTCCTCGCCGCGAAGTTCGAGCAGCGGCGCCGTCACCAGTTGATCTTGCGCGGAGTATGGATCCTCGAAGAAGCTGAACCGGAATTTTTCGAACGTCGGTGAGTGAGATTTTGCGGCTTCGTCGGCGAAGGCGCGGTCCAGCCCGAGCCCTGCGCCAATCAGCCAATCGAAAAGCATGGCCCCCGCGCCGTAGAGGACGCCGCGTCGATAAAAAACGTTCGGTGAAAGCTTGCTGGGCATATCTTGAGACCGGGCCTCTTGCATCTTCGCCGAAATAGCCGACGCGTTCGGCGCCGGGCTGCGACATCGGCCACATTTAGAATGGGTTGCAGGCGCCGAATGTAGCCGCGGTCGTTGACCGCGGTCGACGTGTGAGCGTCCTTATCAGGCAAAGAATCGATCACCGCGCATCGCGGTCGGCGACCGCGGCTACAACGCGTCACCCGCCCCAAATCGGGACGATCGCGGCGCACCGCCGTCAACACCGCCGCAACCTTGCACCCCTATCAAGATATTGCGTCGAATTGTCTGAGTTCCCGGACCGTCGCATCGAGCGTGACTTCGCACACCAAAGGTTGCGTATGGGTTGTTCGCGTATCGGTTGGGCGGCTGCGACCTTCGCGCCTTGGGTTCTCGGGTTCGGCATGGTCGTCTCGATCACGGCCCGCGCCGACCCGGATCCCGATATCGGCGGCCTTTCCAAACCCGTGCGCGATGCGAGCTTTTCGGTGGGCGCTCCGATCATCGAAGCGCGCTACGCGGTGGGCGAAACCGACGACCTCTCGGCCATTCCCGACGAAATCGAGCCGCGCATCGCCAGCAAGGCGATCCGGGTCGCTGCGCCCAGCATCAACCGCGACCGCAAGGGCGACCCTTTCGTCGCGCTGCGCCCGGGGTTCGAGGCGAAAGGAAAGCCGAAGCGCGATATTGCCGAGGACTCGATGAGCCCGGAAGGCAACACATCTGTTCCCGTGCGCCTGGCCTTCAGCGACGGCGCCACGCCGTCTGCGCCGCTCGTCTTTGCACTGGCCTCGGTTTCGCCAAGCCCAGGCGACGCACGGCTCCTCGTCGCCGGACCGAAAGCCGCGCCCGCAAGCCTTGCGAATACGAGCACCGTTGTCGCCAACACCGATCTCTCCGACCGGCCGGCCTATTCCACGCTCGTCGAGCCGAAGGACAGCGCGCGGCAGATGCGGTGTCTGGCCGAGGCGATCTATTTCGAGGCGCGTAGCGAGCCTGAGCAGGGGCAGGCCGCCGTCGCGCAGGTCGTGCTGAACCGCGTGCGCAGCGGCATCTACCCGACCACCGTCTGCGGCGTCGTCTACCAGGATCGCGAGCGGCCGTTCGCCTGCCAGTTCTCATTCGCTTGCGAAGGCAAGTCGCTACGCGTCGAGGAGCCCGCCTGCTGGGCCACGGCAACACGGATCGCCGACGCCGTCGTCAAGGGGACGAACTACGATCCCAAGCTCGCCTCGGCGATCAACTATCACGCCGCTTATGTGCGTCCGTTCTGGGCCTCGACATTGAAGCGGCTCGATCGCATCGGGCTGCACATTTTCTACGCCATGCGGCCTGGCCTGTATTGGGCGCCCGGCGCGCTGAACGGCCGCGGCGACCAGCCGCCGCTGGTGGCCCAAGCGGGGCCGGGGCCGCAGACGAGGTAGTGCGGCTGTGTAGCCGCTCGACCGCGGTCGCGCCGTGATCGTTATTCCCACCGAACGGGCGATCACACAAAGACCGCGGTCGGCGACCGCGGCTACAGGCGGCGGCTCGGCGAAGCAGGCTTGATCTCGTCCGTCGAAGCGCTAGGGTCGGCGCCCGCGAGGGCGCGGCGGATATGCAGATCGTTCTCGTCGAGGGTGTTTGATCATGGCGAAGGGCTATTGGATCGCGCATGTCGATGTCTCCGACGCGCAGGCTTACCAGGCCTATGTCGCGGCGAACGCCGTCGCTTTCGCCAAATACGGCGCACGGTTTCTCGTACGCGCGGGGGCGCATACGGTCGCCGAAGGCGCGTCGCGGAAGCGGCAGGTGGTGATCGAGTTTCCCGACTATGAAGCGGCGCTCGCCTGCTATCGCTCGTCGGAATACCAGGCGGCGAAGCGACTGCGCGATTCCGCCAGCGAAGCCGATCTCGTCATTGCCGAGGGCTATGACGGGGCGCAGCCGCGGCCATGAGACCCGCTCGGATGCTCGCGCCCCCTGTAGCCGCGGTCGCTGACCGCGGCCGCGCCGTGATCGAATACATGCCGGATAAGGACGCTCACACTGCGACCGCGGTCAACGACCGCGGCTACATCGCGGCGGTCCGTAACCGGGGCGGATCGCAGGGCGCCTGTAGCCGCGGTTCTAGACCGCGGTCTCCCCGTGATTGGCTCTTTCTCGGCAAGGCTCGATCTCTTAACCACCGCGGACTGGAGTCCGCGGCTACAAGGCGCCCGGGGAATCTACCCTGGCTACGGCGGTCCAACCTGACCTACTGAGGAAACCAAAGATGTCCGACATGCGGCTAGTTGTCGCCGGGGCCGCGGGGCGCATGGGGCGGACGCTGGTCAAGTTGATTGACGAGACGCCCGGCGTTACCTTGAGCGGCGCGCTTGAACGGACCGGCGCGCCGGCGTTGGGGCAGGATGCTGGGGTTCTCGCCGGAGTGTCGCCGCTCGGGGTCGCGATCACCGACGACCCGCTGCCGCTGCTGATCGATACGGACGGCATCGTCGATTTTTCGACGCCTGCGTCGACCGTCGAGTTGTCTGCGCTCGCCGCGCAGGCGCGCATTGCGCATGTGATCGGCACGACCGGGCTCTCGGAGCCAGACCTCGCCAAGCTTGCGGCGGCGGCGTGGCACGCGCCGATCGTCCGCTCTGGGAACATGAGCCTGGGCGTCAATCTGCTCGCGTCCTTGGTGCGGATAGCGGCGCGCGCGCTCGGCGAGGAGTTCGACGTCGAGATCCTGGAGATGCATCATCGCAGCAAGGTCGACGCGCCGTCGGGTACGGCGCTGCTGTTGGGGGAAGCGGCGGCCGAGGGGCGCGGGGTCGAGTTGAAGAGCCATTCGGAGCGTGGTCGCGACGGAATCACCGGCTCGCGTCAGGCCGGCGCCATCGGCTTTGCGTCGCTGCGCGGCGGTGGGGTGATCGGCGACCACAGCGTCGTGTTCGCGGGCGATGGCGAACGCATTACGCTGTCGCATCAAGCTGAGGACCGGGCGCTGTTCGCGCGCGGCGCGCTGAAGGCCGCGCTGTGGGCCAAGGGGCGCAAGCCTGGGCTTTATGCGATGGCGGACGTATTGGGACTTGGTTGAACGCCGGATGTAGCCGCGGTCGTTGACCGCGGTTTGCGTGTGAGCGTCGTTTTCCGGCAGGAGTTCGATCACGGCGCGGCCGCGGTCAGCGACCGCGGCTACAGGGCGCCGGGCCAACAGAGGGAAAGCCGATGCGATCAGGCTTGTTTGTAGCTACCCTCCTCGCCAGCGTGGCCGCGGCCGCAGCTCGCTCCTCCCCGGAGGACGCGGCGCGCGCGGCCAAGCCGATGGCGTGCGCCGATCTGATGACTTCGTCGCTCAGTGTCGCCGACACGAAACTCACCTCCGCCACCGCGGCGCCCGCAGGCGACGGCTTGCCCGCCGCCTGCGTCGTCAAAGGTTATGCCAACAAGCGCGTCGGCGGCGACGGCAAGGCCTACGCCATCGGGTTCGAAATGCGGCTGCCGGAGGCTTGGAACGGCCGGTTCCTGCACCAGGTCAACGGCGGCAACGACGGCGAAATCCTCCCCGCCACCGGCGTTCCCGGCGAGGCGAACGCGGTCGATGGCAAGCCTGGGCTTGCCCGCGGGTTTGCGGTGCTTTCGAGCGACGAAGGCCATAACGGCAAGGATCCCGCCAACGCCTCGTTCGGCCTCGGCGCCGGCGCGGCTTTCGGGATCGATCCGCAAGCGCGCGACGACTACGGCTACACCGGCGATGTGAAGATGGGTGAGGTCGGCAAGGCGCTCGTCGCCGAATATTACGGTGTGGCGCCCGCCCGTTCATACATGCTGGGTTGCTCCAACGGCGGCCGCCACGCGATGGTCGCCGCCTCCCGAATGGGTGAGGCCTACGACGGTTTCGTCGCCGGCGATCCCGGTTTCGAGCTGCCGCGCGCGGCGGTTCAGCACGCCTGGGATGTGCAGAGTTTCCTGACGATCGATCCTGACATCAAGAAGTCGTTCTCCGCGGCCGACATGGCCCTCGTTGCATCAAAAGTGCTCGAGGTTTGCGACGGGTTCGACGGGGTGAAGGACGGCATCGTCGCCGACATCCGCGCTTGCCAGAAAGCGTTTCATCTCGCCGATCTCACATGCAGGGGGGACAAGGCGGCCGATTGCCTCAGCGCGACGCAAGTGAAGGCGCTGAACCGCGCCTTCCAGGGGCCACACAACTCTCAAGGCGAACAACTTTATTCCGATTGGCCGTTCGACGCCGGCATGGGCGCGACGAACTGGCGGTTCTGGAAGGTGTTCTCCGGCATTCCGCCCTGGAACGGTAATCCGCTGATCGCCACCATGGGCGCGGCCTCGCTCGCGGAAATATTCACCACGCCGCCGACGATCACCAAAGGCGATCCGGATTCGTTGATCGATTTCCTCGCGCATTTCGACTTCGACCGCGATGCGCCGAAAATTTACGCGCACGGCAAGTTCATGGTCAGCAACCAGACATACGATTATGCGGAGTTAGCCTGGGAGTTCATGACTCCGCCCGACGCGGACGACCCGAAGCTCGAGCGGCTCAGGCAAGCCGGACATAAGCTGATCCTCTATCACGGCCAGAGCGACGGCGTGTTTTCCTTCAATTCGAGCGCGCGTTGGTGGGAGAAGCTTGACGCCAATCTCGGCGGCAAGGGGGCCGAGGTCGCTCGGTTGTTTGCTGTACCCGGCATGAACCATTGCGCGGGCGGCCCCGCGACGGACGCATTCGATGCGCTCGGCGCCATCGTGGATTGGGCCGAGAAGGGCAAGGCGCCGAGCGTGCTGATCGCGCACGTGCGGGCGGATAACAAAGAGCTGCCAGCCAATTGGAGTGCCACACGCAGCCGCCCGCTTTGCCCCTGGCCGAAGGTCGCTCGCTACACGAGCGGCGACGTGGAAAAGGCCGAGAGTTTTGTTTGCCGATAAGCCGACTGGCGGTCCGAGGCGGCGAACGGCGTCCCTTGTTCAGAATTTGACGTCCGTCCGAAAGCCTATCAGCGCTTCATCGGGCGCTTTGGCGAAGCCCCCGGGATGGACGACATATTGCACGTCCGGCCGTAGGTCCCACCACGGCGTCAGTTGCGCGCTGTAGAACGCCTCGATTGGATATTCCGCGGTCGGGACTTCCACGCCGGGGGTCGCCAGCAACGTCGCCAGAGCGGCGCGGCTGTTGTAGTCGGTGCGCCCAACGGCGAAGCCGACCGCGTCGTCGGGACGCAGCGGATAGAAGCCGGCGTAGGTCACGCCCACCGTGAACTGATTGTCCAGCGTCGATGTCTGACGATCAGCCTGGGTGAAGTTGAAGAACAGGCTCAAGCCTTGTTTGTCTTTCCAGCCAGAGTCCCGATCGTAGGCGCCGACGCCGGTGAGCTGCTGGAACCCCTGCACGTAGACGCCGTAGCTATCGGCGCGATGCAAGGCCGGCAACTTGGTCAAAGCGAACGGCCGGCCATCGACGCCGACCAAAACGTCGGGATTCCCTGCGGTGTCGTCCCATACGCCGACCTGGTAATGGCCGACGAGCCCTTGCGGGCCGAACTTCGGTGTCCAACCAAGCTCGAAGTGTCCCATCGCGCCGGTCGAGCCGTTGAACCAGCCGGGCGAGAATTGCAGATTGAGATCCTGCGGGTTGACCTCATACACGCCGGCCGCGACGTCAAAATCGCCAATGTCGTAGCGCGCCCAGGCCGCCCATTGCGCGATCGGCCAGTTGTACCAGTAACTGCCGACCAGGTTGCCGGCGGGTGCGCCGCAGAACGTCAGATTCATGAAGTCGCAGGTGAAGCCGTTGAAGTCGCCTTGCGGCAGGCGGCCGAATTTGATCGTCAGCTTGTCGTCGAGAAGCTTTTGACGCCACCAGAATTCCGTCAGGCGCAGGATATTGCCGCGCCCGTAAACTTCCTCGGACTGCTGCAGCAGATTGCCGGGCGGCGGCTCGCCTTCGCGAAGCGTCAGGGTCGTCTGGAACGTGCCGCCATGGAGGCCCCACAGTTTGGCGGCGTCGATGGTGGCGGCGGCGTCCAATTCGCCGGACTGCGTCAGCTCCCGCGGCATGTCCCCGGAAATGTTGCCCAGGAGCTCACCCTTGAAGCCGCCGGTGACGTCGATGCCCATATTGTGAAGCTGAGTGCGAATGCCGCCCCAGTCGCCGGTCAGGGTCTCCTGCGGCGGCGGCTGTACCTGTGTCGACGCCGGCTTGGCCGCTTTGCTGGTGTCGACCTCCTGCGCGGCAGCGCCCGCGGCGGCAAAAAGCATCCCGCCTAGAATTGGCCAAGTGGCGAAGCGGAACGGCATTGCGCGCCTCCCGTAGCGAATCATTATCGTGCGAGACTTGTATTTTCAGGAAAGACGAAAACGATGCAAGTAATATTGGCAAATCGCGTCTTTTTGCGGCAGTCCGTGGGGACCGCGGGCTGCGGTGACCAGGCCTCGGGAAAATGGCTTTGGAGTGATCAAAGGCCTGCGGTCCCCTCCCCATAGGCGCTAACTTATAGATTACCGATTTATTTCAAAGACTTGATGTCATCCCCGCGAAAGCGGGGATCCAGGGCTGCCGCACGTCGTGTGGCCAACGCGTTGAAGCGCACGTCGTGTGGCCCCTGGATCCCGCTTTCGCGGGGATGACGCGCTGGCAAGTTATTCAATATTATCGGAAATTGCCCTAGGTTAGCCTATGGGGTCCCCCCCTTGTGGTGGGGGTGCGGGAGGGGGGCGGCTTGGATCTTCTTCTCAGGGAATGGCGGCGCTTGCGGCTACCCCCCACCCCGGCCCTCCCCCACAAGGGGGGAGGGAGTTCGTGGCGCCGGAGGTTCTCCAATCATCCGCGCAAAGAGGCGTCTGCTACTCCGCCGCCTTTTTCAATTCCGGATACGTGCAGTTCGCATCCAGCGCGGGTCGGCGGAACGGCACGACTTTCGGCGCCTCGAAGGGCAGCCCCAGCGTCGTCCAAACGTCAACCAGCGCCTCGACCAGCGAAGCTACCTGCGCCTCGCTGTGACGCGGCGTGGGCGTTATGCGCAGGCGCTCCGTTCCTCGCGCCACGGTCGGATAGTTGATCGGCTGGATGTAGATGCCGTGGCGATCCAGCAGCAATTCGCTCGCCTGTCGGCATTTGGCGGCGTCGCGCACCATCACGGGTACGATATGCGAGGGGTTCTCCAGCACCGGCAAGCCGGCCGCCTGCAACGCGTGCTTGACCAGCCGCGCATTCGCCTGATGGCGCTCGCGCTCGACGCGCGACGTCTTCAAGTGGCGCACGGCCGCGCAGGCGCTCGCCGCCACGCTCGGCGGCAGCGTGGTGGTGAAGATGAACTGCGGCGCGTAGCTGCGCACCGCGTCGATCAGCGGGGCGCCGCCTGCGATATAGCCGCCCATCGCGCCAAATCCCTTGGCGAGCGTGCCCTCGATCACGTCGATCTCGGCCATCAGGCCTTCGCGCTCGGCGACGCCGCCGCCGCGCGGGCCATACATGCCGACCGCATGCACCTCATCGATGTAGGTCATCGCGCCATAGCGCTTGGCGAGCCGCACGATCTCGGCGATCGGCGAGATGTCGCCGTCCATCGAATAAAGGCTTTCGAACACGATCAGCTTTGCCCGCGCCGGCTCCTGCGCCTGCAACAGCTCTTCGAGATGAGCGACGTCGTTGTGGCGGAACATCTGCTTCTCGCAACCCGAGCGGCGCACGCCCTCGATCATCGAATTGTGGTTCAAGGCGTCGGAGATGATCAGGCAATCCGGCAGCAGGCTGGCGATCGTCGAAATGCCGGCGAGATTGGAGATCCAGCCGGAGGTGAAGACCAGCGCCGCCTCCTTGCCGTGCAAGTCGGCGAGCTCCAGCTCCAACTCGACGATGGGATGATGCGTGCCGGAGATGTTGCGGGTGCCGCCGGCGCCCGCGCCATGAGCTCGGGCCGCGCGGACGCTCGCTTCGATCACTGCCTCATGGCCGCCCATGCCGAGGTAGTCGTTGGAGCACCAGACAGTGACCTCGCGCGGAGCGGCCCTCACCGGCGGTCGCCAGAGCGCGTGCGGAAAACGCGCGGCGTCGCGCTCGATGTCGGCGAAGATGCGATAGCGGTCTTCGCCGCTTGAGGGTGGCGATGGCCGCCTCGAACCGCTGCGTGTAATCCATCAGTCCTTGTCCCTGCGTCAGCCCCTTGCGAGGGCTCGCGGAATCCCGTTCGGCTGCGTTCGCTATAGTCCAAAAGCGCGGGCCGGCGCGAGTCCACAATTGCAACCGAGTTAGAGAAGTCTTTCCCTTCACTCTTGGCGAAAAGCCACGGCGCAGCGCTTTGATCCAGCGCAAGATTGCAAATCCGCGCGGAAAGCGCGACGAAACGCCGCGGCGTGGGGGGAAGGGCGGATGGGCAGGCTCGAGGGCAAGGTTGCGATCGTCACGGGCGCGGCGAGCGGCATCGGACGCGCCAGCGCGATCGCCTTTGCCCGCGAGGGCGCGAAGGTGCTCGTCGTCGACCGCGAGGCCGCCGGACTGGCGGTCACCGTCGCTGAGATCAAGGCGCAGGGCGGTGAGGCGCTGGCGCGGCCCGCCGACGTCGGCGACGAAACCCAGGTCAGCGCCTATGTCGCCCTGGCGGTGGAGACTTTCGGCGGGCTCGACGTGGTCTACGCCAACGCCGGGATCAGCGGCGGCCTGACGCCGCTGCTGGAGCAGCCGGTCGAGCTGTGGACCGAGGTGCTGCGCGTCAACTTGATCGGGCCGTTCCTGGCGATCAAGCACGCCGCGCCGCGGATGATTGCCAACGGCGGCGGCTCGATCGTGTTGACGGCGTCGGTGGCGGGGTTGCGGGCGAGCGCCGGCGGCAGCCCGTATGCTGCGAGCAAGGCGGGCGTCGTGAGCCTTGCGCAGACGGCGGCGAATTCGCTTTCCGGGACGGGCGTGCGCGTCAATGCGATCTGCCCGGGGCTGATCGAGACGGGCATGACCAAGCCGATCTTCGACCGGGCGCGCGCCAAGGGATCGGAGGGGAAGATCGGGCAGCTCAATCCGCTGCAGCGCGCCGGCCGGCCGCCCGAGATCGCGGCGATGGCGGTGTTCTTGGCCAGCGACGAGTCGTCCTATGTCAACGGCCAGGCGTTTGCGGTCGACGGCGGGCTGTCGAGCACGCTTCCCTTTACGACCCCGTGGCGGTGAGACGCTCTGTAGCCGCGGTCGTTGACCGCGGAGGGCGCCGAGATCGAATGCATGCTTGATAGGGACGCTCACACGGCGACCGCGGTCAACGACCGCGGCTACATCCGGATGGCGCTTGCTCGCTTGGCTGAGCGAAGGGGCTGGCGCTGATCGCGCTCGGTCACGCCAACCATTTGCCAGAAACTCAAGTTGCACTGACGATCGTTTCCAGCGAAACCGGCGCCGCACGAGGGCAGCGGAATGTCGGAAAGCTATGACGTCGTGATCGCGGGCGGCGCGGCGATGGGATCGTCGACCGCCTATCATCTCGCCGCCGACCCGAGCTTTTCAGGCCGCGTGCTCGTGGTGGAAAAGGACCTGAGCTACGCTCGCTCCGCGACCTCGCTATCGCTGAGCTCGATTCGACAGCAGTTTTCGAGCCCGATCAACATTCGCGTCGGGCTCGCGGGCGTCGCCTTCCTCAAGGCGGCCAAGGAAACGCTCGCGGTCGACGGCGAGGGGCCGGACCTGCCGATCACGGAGAACGGCTATCTCTATCTTGCAACCGAAGCCGGCGCCGAGCGCCTTGCGCGGCCAATCACGCGACGCAGATCGCGGAAGGCGCCGACGTCGCGCTGCTGACGCCTGAGGAGACGAAGGCGCGGTTTCCCTTTCATCGATACGACGGCGTCGTGCTCGCCTCGCTCGGCCTCTCCGGCGAAGGCTGGTTCGACAGCTACTCAGCTGCTGCAGGCGTTTCGCCGCAAGGCGCGGAGCCTCGGGTGTCAAATACGTGCAGGACGAGGTCGTCGGGGTCGAGCGCGAGGGCGCCCGCGTCACCGGCGGTGCAAGCTGGCCAGCGGCGAGCGCATCGGCTGCGGCGCTTTCCTCGACACCGGCCGGCGCGTCGGGCGCGGCGAAGATGGCGCGCGCGCTGCGGCGTCGAGATCCCCGTGGAGTCGCGCAAGCGCTGCGTCTTCGTGTTCGAGGCGCGGCGCGTCTGCGACGAATGCCCGCTCGTCATCGATACGAGCGGCGTCTATTTCCGGCCCGAGGGCCGGCACTACGTCGATCGGCGGCTCGCCGCCGGAGCCGGATCCCGACAGCGACGATTTCGAGGTGATCTGGGAGCAATTCGAGGAGACGCTGTGGCCGGCGCTCGCCGCGCGAATCCCCGCGTTCGAGGAGCTGAAGCTGGTCCGCGCCTGGGCCGGCCACTACGACCTCAACATCTTCGATCACAACGCGATCGTCGGCCGGCTGCCGGGCTATCGACAACGCCTATCTCGCGGCGGGTTTTTCCGGCCACGGCGTGCAGCAATCGCCGGCGGTCGGGCGCGGGCTCGGCGGAATTGATCGCGCACGGGCGCTATCTGACGCTCGATCTCTCGGATTTCGCCTACGAGCGCATCGCCGCCGGCCGGCCGCTGCTGGAGCGGAACGTGATCTGAGCGGGAGGCGGGATGCCGGACCTTTCCTGGAACGCCGGCTTTTGGGGCGGCGAATACGATTGGCCGCAAGCCGGCGAGGAATGGAGCGCCGCCTGGGGCGGTAGCGAAGCGCAATGGTTCGGTGCGCTCTACCCGCGGCTGCATCGGCTGCTGCCGGCGCGGCGCATCCTGGAGATCGCGCCGGGGCACGGGCGCTGGACGCGCTTCCTGCTGCCGCTGTGCCAGGAATTTGTCGGCGTCGATCTCGCCGCGGATTGCATCGACACGTGCCGCCGACGTTTCGCGGATGTCCCGCACGCCGAGTTCAGGGTCAATGACGGACTTTCGCTGGAGGGCGTCGAGGCGCCGTTGGATTTCGTGTTCTCGTTCAATTTGCTGGTGCATGCGGAGATCGATGTTTTCGAGCGCTACGTTCCGCAAATCCTGGAACGGCTGGCCCCGGGTGGCGCGGCGTTTCTGCATCACTCCAACGTCGCGGCGCTCGGCGACAGCTCCGACAACAAGCATTGGCGCGGGGTGACCGTCTCCGGCGCACGAGTGGCGGCGCTGATTGAGGCGAACGGCGGCGAAGTGTTGGTTCAGGAGGTGATTGATTGGACGAAGACAGGTCCGACGGATTGTTTGACGACGTTTGCGAGGAAGGGCGCGTTCAGGTCGGAGACGATCGGCGTGAGGTTGGAAAACGTGCAATTCATGCGAGAAGCTGCGCTGATCGCGGCGAGCCAAAGCCGTTATTCGCGGATCGCGCGAGCAGGGTGAGGCAAACACCTCCGAACCGAATTGGAACTGACAGTTTCGTCATGGCCGGGCTTGTCCCGGCCAACCACGCCGTGATGCGCATTACAGGTTTGATAATCAAGCAGCGTTGGCTGCAAACAGTAGCGTTGGAGTTCTGAAACAGCAGCGCCGCGTCACGGCGTGGATACCCGGCACAAGGCCGGGCATGACGTCGACGGCGCCAATCAAACACCATACCTTCACTGGACGTCGACCGTCGCCCCAAATATCGCCGCAAATGTAGTACGCAGCGCCGCGTCGACATCCGCGAAGGTCGTCGCGATCCCGAGGTCAGCGAGGCTGGTGACGCCGTACTGCGGCTCCGCGATCCCGCAGGGCACGATGCCCTGAAACTGATCGAGGTCCGGCGCGACGTTGAGCGCGACACCGTGGAACGTCGCCCAGCGCCTGATCCGCACCCCGAGCGCGGCGATCTTGTCCTCGGCGATTCCGCCCGGCTTATCGGGCCGCGCCACCCAGACGCCGACGCGACCGTTGCGGGTCACTCCCGTGACGCCGAATGTCGCCAAAGTGGCGATCAGCCACGCCTCCAACGCACAGACATAGGCGCGCACGTCCTGTTGGCGGCGCTTGAGATCCAGCATCACGTAGGCCACCCGTTGGCCGGGGCCATGATAGGTGAACTGACCGCCTCGCCCTGTCTTGAATACGGGCCAGCGCGCCTCGATGAGATCCTCTGGCTTGGCGCTGGTTCCCGCAGTGTAGATCGAGGGGTGCTCGATCAGCCAGACCCTCTCGGCCGCCTCGCCGGTCGCGATCGCCGCCGCACGCGCCTCCATTTCCGCCAAAGCCTGCTCGTAGCCCACCGTTAGGGGCGAGACGATCCATTCGACCGGCGGCGATCCCGGATGGGGAAAGAAAGTGCGCGAAGCCATGAGGGGTCCGTAAGGTTCCTGTTTATGGCGGCGCCAAAAGCGAAACGCCAACTTGACGCAAGGTAAAGATTATCGTTGAAGTTTTTGATCGCAACGTTATGCAACTCTTCGTTCTCAGGACGGCAAAGACGGGATCGTGCCGTACTTTCGATGCAACTCCAACTGGCGATTCTGGCGCGGCTTCACGCTGGCGGCATGCGCGCTGGGGCCCTCGGCGGCGCATGCCGGCGCCTGGACCGAGCCGCCGGGGCAGGGCCAGATCATTCAAACCCTGTTCGGTTGGCTCGGCGATGGCAACCCCTATGGCGGCTCGGGGGCGCCGCGCGAGTACAAGATCGAGACGCAGACCTACTTTGAATACGGCCTCTGGGATCGACTGACCCTGGTCGGCGATGTCTCTGCGATGCGTTACGAACTGGGCGCGCCCTCCGCCGATCGCTTTACCGGATTTGACTATTCCGGCGGGGGCTTGCGCGCGCGGCTATGGTCGGACGACGTCTGGGTGTTTTCGCTCGAGGCCAGCGGTTACATCTCCGGCGCGCGGAACGCGACGCGGCCGGCGCAAGACGGCAATACCGCACCAGAGGAGGACGTACGAGCGCTGCTCGGACGAAACCTGACGCTGTTCGGCGCGCCGACCTTTGTCGACGCCGAGGCGGGCTACCGCTTCCGCGCCCAGGGACCGCCGGGGGAATGGCGGGCCGACCTGACACTCGGCGTCGCCTGGAACGCCCGCTCGCAAATCTTGATGCAGAGCTTCAACGTGGTCTCCAATGGCGCCGGGGCGCCAGGTTTTCTGCAGTGGGAAAGCCACAAGGGGCAGCTCAGCGTGGTCTATGCACTCGACAAATACTGGTCGGTGCAGTTGGGCGGCTTCGGAACGCTTTATAGGCGCAATACGAACAGCGAGTATGGGGCGCTGCTTGCGGTGTGGCGGAAGTTTTGAGGGTATTCATGGATGACGAGATCGTAAAAGCGGAAGAGCGGGGACGAGCCCTCTTGGCGTTGGCGCCAGTGGCGCGCTCCGCGAGGTTCGACCCATTGACCGGACGAATTGTCGTCGAGCTGATAGACGGTCGCGTCTATGCTTTTCCACCGGCGCTCGCGCAGGATCTTGCCGGCGCCGACGCAAGCGATTTTCAAGACATCATAGTTGACGGCGCCGGCCTCAACTTGAGCTTCCCACGCCTGGACGCAGATCTGTTTATTCCCGCGCTGATCGCCGGGGTGTTTGGGACCCGCAGCTGGATGGAGCAGCGCTCGGGCGCCCGCAATACGCCCGCTCGCCGTACAAAAGCCGGGCGTCCCAAACCGGGTTGACGAGCGGTGCTTGCACACTGCGAGAAGATCGCTGTGGAGCCGGCCGCCGCCGCTATCCGCAGGCCGGTCCGAATAGCGTAGGACACGCCGTCACCAGCGAGCGGTCATGTCCTTCCTCCATCTTCCCGCGCTCGCGCTCGCCGCGGCGATCCTCGACGCGACGATCGGCTATCCGGCGGCGCTGGCGCGCGCGATCGGCAGCCCGGCTACCTGGATGGCGAACTGGCTCGCCATCGTCGAAGGCGCTACCGAACGAAAGGGCGGCTCGCGGGCGCTGGCGATCTATCTTGCGCCGATCGTCATCGCGGCCGCGGTCGTTTCCCTGGTTCTGCCCTCGGGTCCCCTGGGATTCGCGGTCACGGCGTTGCTGGCCTCGACGCTTTGCGGACGTCAGTCCCTCGATAAACGAGCCCGCGCCCTCGCGCTGAGCTGGGAGAATGACGGCGCCTACGAGGCGCTCGAAGTCGCCGAAGCGCTCGGACCGAGCGAGACGGAGGTGCGGCTCACCCGCGCGAGCGCGGCGGCGATCGCCGCGCGCTTCGCCGATGAGGTCGTGGCGCCGACCATCTTCATCCTGATCGGGGGACTGACGGGGGCCGCCTTCTGCCGCGGGCTCGGCGTGGTTGGCCGCGCCTGCCGCGATCGCCGAGACACATCTGCGCTCGGCCGCATCGTGGGGAGCATCGAGGGCTGGACGCTGGCGCCGGCGGGGCGGATCGCCGCCTGCTGGATCGCCGCCGCGGCATGGCTCGCGCGGCGCGGCAATGTCTTCGACGCGGTAATGCAGCCGACCTTGACGCCGACGGGCCCCGCCGAGGCCGCGATGCTCGCCGCCATCGGCGACCCGGAGCGCGACGATCCCGCCTATGTCCGCCTCGCGATCGGTATGTTTCGCCGCGCCGCCGCCCTCGAATTCGCTGCGCTCGCCGTTCTCGCGCTGGCTTTCGCCGCATTGGGTTGGCAAGCTGGATCGCCATAAAACAGCGCGTAGCCCTGGAGAATGCCCATGAATGCAAAAACCCTGACGCTGGCCGGGGCCGTCGCCGCAGCGATCGCCGCTGTTCCGTTCTCAACCGAGGCCGGCGCAGCGGGCGGCAAGGAAACTTGCTACGGCGTCTCGCTGAAGGGCCAGAACGATTGCGCCGCCGGCGGCCATAGCTGCGCGGGCGAGTCCAGCGCCGACTACAGCGGCAAGGATTTCAAATACGTTCCGGCCGGGACCTGCGCCAAGATGAATGTAGACGGCCACAAAGGCTCGTTGGCGCCGGTCTGACTTCGGAGCGGCGGCCTCCAGGCCGCCGTTTTTTTGACGACCATGTGACTTGTCGGCGGAGTGGACGCCGCCGCTCCGCGTTTCTGGACGGGCGTGCGCGCGGCGCGTAACCTCGCCGGCGCCGCAGGGGACCAGCATGCCGCTCGACGCACAGGGCCTCGAAGTCACGGGATCGGCCGATTCGGTCGAACACTTCGATCGCGCCCTCGCCGACTATTACGCGCTCGGCGGCGATCCCGTCGGCAAGCTGAAGCAAGCGCTGACCCGCGACCCGGGCTTTGCGCTCGGCGCTACGGCGATTGCGGCGCTGTTTCTGGTCGGCGGCTTCCGCCCGGATCACGCCGAGATCAAAGGCGCGCTGAAAGCTGCGCGGGCGGCGATCCGGCGCGCCAGTTCGCGAGAAAAACTGCATCTGGAGGCGGTCGAAACCTGGGCCGAGGGCCGCCTCAAGGACGCGGCCGCCGTGTACGAGGAAATTCTCGTCGAGCATCCGATGGACGCGCTCGCGCTACGGCTGGCGCAGGACGCCTATTTCTTCCTCGGCGCTTCCGCCGCGATGCGCGATTCCGTCGCGCGCGTGTTGCCGGAATGGCCGGACGATAACCCGCTGACAAGCTTCGTCCTCGGCGCGTACGCCTTTGGCCTCGAGGAGACGGGCGACTACGCCGCCGCCGAGGCGCGGGCCCGCGAAGCGCTCCGGCGCAACCCCGGCGACGCCTGGGCCGCGCATGCGCTCGCGCATGTTTTCGAGATGACCTCGCGGCCGGAAGAAGGCGTAGCCTTCGTCACAGCCTCGCGCTCGGATTGGAGCGACGCGCATTTCATGGTTGGCCACAACGGCTGGCACCTCGCGCTTTATCTGATCGAACTCGGCCGCATCGACGACGTTTTGGCGGGTTTCGACCAGCATATGCATCCGAAACTCGCCAATGACATGACGCTCGATCGCATCGACGCGGCGTCCTTGTTGTGGCGCTTGGAGTTGGAGGGCGTCGACGTCGGCGCCCGCTGGGCGGCGGTCGCCAAACAATGGGCGCCGCACGTGCACGATCACGTGCTCGCCTTCAACGATCTGCATATGGCGTTCGCTGTGGCGCGCTCTGGCGATCGGCGGCTGATCGATATGTTCCGTGATTCGCTCGACGCCTTCTCGCAAGAGGGCGAGGGCGACAACGCCCTGGTGATGCGGCAAGTCGGACGCCCGCTGATCGACGCCGTGCTCGACTTCGCGGACAATCGCTATCTCGAAGCTATCGAGACGATATTGCCGCTGCGCTACGAAGCCGTGCGGATCGGCGGCAGCCATGCGCAGCGTGACATCGTCGATCTCACGCTGATCGCCGCCGCCGAACGCGCCGGCGAGAAGAACCTCACGCGAGCGCTGCTCGCCGAGCGCGCCGCGCTGCGGCCGACGAAGCGCTGGCGGGCGGCGCACGCGCGGGCGAGGGGTTGAGTTAACAATAGCAAGCAGAACGAGGCGCGTTCCCTCCCCCCTTGTGGGGGAGGGTTAGGGAGGGGGGTTGGTTCGGCTTGGAATGCGCGTAACCAGATAGAGCAGCTCTTGCGGCTACCCCCCACCCCGGCCCTCCCCCAGAAGGGGGGAGGGAGATCGCAAGCGCGGCGCTTTGTTGGTTGGCGCGCAAGTTGCGTCGGGCGTTCGGGCTTATGAGGAGACCACAGCCATGCTCAACACGCGGCAGAAAGTCTTACGCGATTTCTGGTACACGACCGTTCCGATCGAAAGCCTCGCCGACGGCCCGAAGCCGTTCAAACTTCTCGGGCAGGAGCTTGTGCTTTTCCTCGACAAGGACGGCGCGCCGGCCGCGCTGGAGGACCGCTGCTGCCATCGTACGGCGAAGCTCTCGAAGGGTTGGATCAACAACGGCAATATCGTCTGCGGCTATCACGGTTGGGAATACGACCGCGACGGCAAGCTGGTGATGATCCCGCAGTTCCCGTTCGAACAACCCGTGCCCGAGGCGCGCGCCAAGAACTATCTCGCCAAGGAGCGTTACGGTTATGTCTGGGTCTGCCTTGGCGAGCCGATTTCCGACGTACCAGAGCTTACCTATGACAGCGACCCGAGCTTCCGCCGCATCCATCAGTTCTACGATCGCTGGAACACCTCTTCGTTGCGCCTGATGGAGAACTCGTTCGACAACGCGCATTTCGCTTTCGTGCATAAGGGCACGTTCGGCGACATCAGCCAACCGAAGCCGGAGAAATACGAGATCACCGAAACCGACTACGGTTTCGTGGCGGAGACGATCGTGACCGTGCGCAATCCGCCAAACGCCGCGCGCATCACCGGTTCGACCGAGCCGACGACCAAACGCATCATGCGCAACCACTGGTATCTGCCGTTCTGCCGCACGATGGACATGACCTACCCCTCTGGCTTGCGGCACGTCATCTTCAACTGCGCCTCGCCGATCGACGATGGCGCCATTCAGCTCACACAAATCCTGTTTCGCAATGACAAAGAGGAGGATTGCTCGACGGCGGAGCTGATCGCCTGGGACAAGGCGATCATCGAGGAGGATCGAGATATTCTCGAATCGACCAGCCCCGACGCGATCGTCGATATGAGCCGCAAGATCGAGATGCATATGCCCTCCGATCGCCCCGGCATGATCATGCGCAATCGGTTGCTCGCGCTGTTGAAACAACACGGCGAGGCCGAGATCCCGCGATGAGCGAGATGCGTCTTGCCGCATGGATTGACGATCTCGGCGATATGCAGCTCGAAGGCAAAGGTCGATCCGTTCGGCCTGCTCAACCCCGGCAAGACGCGCGCCCGCACATGAGGGTGTTGTATGTTTATTGCCATCCGCTGCCGGAAAGCTTTCATGCGGCGATCCGCATCGAGGCGCTCGCCGGATTGAGAGCGGCGGGTCATGAGGTCGATCTGTTTGATCTTTACGCAGAGCGTTTCGATCCGGTGCTCAGCGAAGAAGGCCGGCGGCAATATCATGACGAGGCGATCAATCAAACTGGGCTCGGGCCGATCGTCGCGCGGTTGCAACGCGCCGAGGCGATCGTGCTGCAATTTCCGACCTGGTGTTTTGGGCCGCCGGCGATGCTCAAGGGATTTTTCGATCGCGTCTTCATGCCTGGCGTCGCGTTCGATCTCAGCGATCCCGCGCATGCGAAGCCGAGGCTCGGCAACATTCGCAAGATCGCCGGCGTCGTCACCTACGGCCGTCCGCGGCTGATGGCGCTATGGATGGGCGACCCGCCGCGCAAGATCGTCACGCGCTATGTGCGCTGGTTCGCCGGGCGTGGCGCGAAGGCCGAATATCACGCGCTCTATCATCTCAATGTCGCCAGCCTTTCGCAGCGCGAGGGTTTTGTCAGAAGGGTGCGCGCGGCGATGGAGCGGTTTTAGCCGCGGCGCCTGTAGCCGCGATCTCCAGATCGCGGGTTCTCGGTGATCGGCGCTTCCCCGGCGAGGCGCGATCTCACCACCACCGCGATCTATAGATCGCAGCTACAAATCCGCCGTTGATTTCATGAAAACTTTGATTGCTTTATATCCCCTCCATGCCCCGCGCCGATCGCCTGCTCGAACTGCTCGACATCCTGCGCCGCCATCGCGGGCCGGTAACCGGCGCGCGGCTGGCGGAGGAGCTCGGCGTCAGCCTGCGTTCGCTCTATCGCGACATCGATGTCTTGCGTGGACGCGGCGCCGAGATCGAAGGCGAGGCCGGTTTCGGCTATGTTCTGAAGCCCGGCTTCCTGCTGCCGCCGCTGATGTTTTCGCGCGCGGAAATCGAGGCGTTGGTGCTTGGATCACGCTGGGTCGCCAAGCGCGGCGACCCAGAACTCGCCGCTGCCGCCGCCAATGCGCTGTCGAAAATCAAGACCGTGCTACCGGAAGATCTGCGAAACGAAGCCGATGCCGCCGGGCTGATGGTCGGCCCCGCCGAACCCGTCGACGCCCGCATCGATGTCGGCCGGGTTCGCGAGGCGATCCGGCGCGAGCGCAAGCTGACGATCGCCTACGAGGACAAGATGGGCGCGGCGAGCCGACGGACGGTCTGGCCGATCGCGCTCGCCTATTTCGATCGCCTGCACATGCTCGCCGCCTGGTGCGAATTGCGCGTCGGCTTCCGGCACTTTCGCATCGATCGGATCGTCGCGCTGGACATCGAGGAGGCGCGCTATCCGCGCCGGCGCGCCGCGCTGTTGAAGGATTGGCGGGAAGGGGAGGGTGTGCCGCCTCAATGAGCCGTCAGCCGCTGGGCTTCGGCGATGTCTTCGGGCGTCATCTCCGCTTTCAGGAGCGACAATGACTTTTCCGCTTGGCCGCGAATGGCGGGATCGCTGTCGGCGATCGCCGCGTCGTACCAGTCATAGGCCTGGATGAGGTCCTTCGGCGCGCCCTGGCCGAGCGCATACATCGAGCCGAGGTTGTATTTGGCGGCGGCGACGCCGTGGTCGGCGGCGCGGTGCAGCCAACCGAACGCCCGCTCATAGTCAACCGGGCCGCCCGCGCCCAGCCGATACATCATGCCGAGGTTGTTTTCCGCCGGACCATAAGCCTGATCGGCGGCCTTGCGATACCACTCGCGCGCCTGCGCCAGATCGGGCTCGACGCCCTGGCCGAGGCGATAGAGCGCGCCGAGTTCGTCTTCCGCCTCCGCATCGCCCGCGCTGGCGGCCTGCTTCGTCCAGCGCGCGGCGGCCTCGAAATCCTGTTTGGTCCCGAAGCCCATTCGGTAGAGGCGGCCGAGCGAGAGCGCGGCGTGCGCATTTCCGGCGTCCGCCGCCTTGCGGTACCAGGACAGCGCCTGCTGCGGCGATTTCGAGGCGCCGAGCCCCTTTTCGGCGGCGACGCCGAGATTGTACTGGGCCGCCGGATTGCCCTTTTCCGCAGCCTTTTGGTACCAGAAAACGGCTTGCTTGTAGTCTTGCGGCGTCCCCTGGCCGAGAAAATAGAGATCGCCAAGGAAGGCCTGCGCGGCGACGTCGCCATTTTCGGCGTTAGGCCGCCAGACCTGCAAAGCCTTGGCATAATCGCCGTTGCGGTAGGCGACATAGCCGTCTTCCGCCGGGCCGGCCAAGGCAAGCTCGGCCCCGGCAAAACCGGCGAGGCCGACAATTCCCATCGCGATATCGCGAAAATAGCCCACGATGCTCCCATATATGCCGCAGCGGATTCGCGGGAATCTCGTTAGCGAAGGAAACGGCGAAAATGAATGGGAAGATCGTGGTCGCCACCGGCGCAACGTCCGGCATCGGCGAAAAAGCTGTGGAGGCTTTGGCGCGGATGGGCGCCCGGGTCATTTTCGTCGCCCGCGATCGTGAGCGCGCCGAATGCAACCCTGCGCCGGCTGGAAACGGCTGGGCCGGGGCTCGGCCACCAGTCGCATCTCGCCGATCTCTCGCTGATGCGCGAGACGAGCCGGGTCGCCGAGGAGATCGCGGTGTCCACGCCGCGCATCGACGTGCTCGTCAACAATGCGGGCGCGATTTTCTCCGATCGCAGGGTGACGGCGGAAGGGCTGGAGCGGACCTTCGCGCTCAACCACATGTCCTATTTCATTCTGACGAAGCGGCTGCTCGACAACGTGAAGGCGGCGCCGGCGGGACGCATCGTCTCGACCGCCTCGAGCGCGCATCAGGGCGCCACGTTAGACTTTGCGGATCTGCAAAGCGCGAAGTCCTATGGCGGGCTCCGGGCGTATCAGCGCTCGAAACTCGCGAATGTTTTGTTCACGCGTGAGCTTGCCCGCCGCCTGCAGGGAGAGACCGTGACGGCGAATTGCCTGCATCCCGGCGTGGTCGCTTCGCGGTTCGCCAACGAGGCCGGCGGCTGGGTTTCGCCGGTCATCGGACTTTTCAAATGGATGATGATCTCGCCGGAGCAGGGCGCCGAGACGATCGTCTATCTCGCGTCGTCGCCGGAGGTCGCTGGCGTCAGCGGCGAATATTTTGCCAAGCGCAAGGTCGTAGCCACGTCCGCCGCCGGCCGCGACATGGCGGCGGCGAAGCAGTTGTGGGACGTCAGCGAGGCGCTGATGGCGAAAGGGTGAAGCAGCAAGCGCCCTGTAGCCGCGGTCGCTGACCGCGGTGGTCCCGTGATCGAGTGTTTCCTGATAACGACGATCACACACAGACCGCGGTCAACGACCGCGGCTACAACGGGCGGCTCCTGGCGAGCCGGCATCTTACGCCCGTCGATGTTTGAGCGCCACGGCTCCTGACACAATGCGCTGCCCGCAAGAGCGCGCGAGACGCGCGCGGTCCCAGAGGAGCCCCTCAGCGGGTGACGATGGCCAACGCCACGCCCGCCATCACGCCGGCCGCGGTCTTCCGCGCGATGCCCATCGCGCGGCTCGAACGCATCCACGCCCGCGCTTGATTGGCCGCCAGCGCGTAGGCGGACAGCGTCGCGCTGAGAATGACCACACTGAGCGACCGCGAGCAGCGCGAATCTTGACAGGGTCAGTTGGGCCAGATCGACAGCGAGCGGCATGATCGAGAGGAAGAACACGATCACTTTCGGATTGCCGAGGGTCAGCGCCAGCGCGCCGAAAAAGGCGCGTCCCGAGCCGGGCGCCGGGCGAGGAGGGGTGCTCGCTTCGGTCGCGGTGTGAGTCCGGGCGAGACCCCACGCCACGTAAATCAGATAAACGGCGCCGGCGATCTTGATTGCTGAAAACAGCGTCGCATAAGTGCGCGCCACCAGCGCGAGACCTGTCGCCGCCACCGTCAACCAGATGAGATCGCCAACCACGAAGCCCAGGATGAACGGAGCGACGCCAACCAAGCCCCACGCGATCACGCGCGCCACCAGCGCCGCGATGCCCGGCCCAGGCGTCGCGACCGCGGCGAAGTAGACGGCCGCGTAGATGAGCAGCGCCGACAGCGTCACGCGCCGATCTCGGCAAGGCCGCGCATCGCCGCCTGCGCCTCGCGCCAAAAACGGCGCGTCGCCTCGCCGGCGTCCTCCTCCCTCGCCAGGGCGCCGGCCTCGCCCGACCAGAGCGGCGAGAAATCGCCGCGGCCCTGTTTTTCCGCCGCAGCCCGCAGCGGAGCGACCGCGACGGCGGCGAGCGGGAACGCCGGCAGATCGGCGCTCGTTGGACCGACCTCGCGCATCAACCGGTTCATCAGGCCGCGGGCGGGGCGTCCGCTGAACAGGTTGGTCAGCCGCGTCGCGTCGTCGCGCGCCTGCGCGAGCGCTGCGCGATGCACAGGCGTGGTCCTGGCTTGCGGGGTGCGCATATAGGCGGTGCCGATCTGCGCGGCGGAAGCGCCGAGCGCAAAGGCCGCGGCGACGCCGCGTCCGTCGCCGATCCCGCCGGTCGCGATGACGGGGACGCGGACTGCGTCGACCACCTGCGGCAGAAGCGCGAACAGCCCGGGCTGCGCATCGGGGTCGTTTGAGAGGAACATGCCGCGGTGGCCACCGGCCTCGCGGCCCTGCGCAATGACCGCGTCGACGCCGCGCGCGTCGAGCCATCGCGCCTCCTCCACCGTGGTCGCGGAGGAGAACACTTTGACGCCCGCCGCCTTGACCCGCGCGAGCAGTTCCGGCGCCGGCAGGCCGAAATGGAAGCTGACGATGGCCGGCTTCAACGCCTCGACCACTTCACACATCGCGGCATCGAACGGAGCGCGCGTCGGGCCGGGGGAGGGGCCGGCTTCGAGCCCATGTTCGAGGTAATAGGTGGCGAGCCGGTCGCGCCACCGCGCGTCCGCCGCCGGGTCGGGCTCGGGGGTCGTATGCGCGAAGAAGTTGACGTTGAACGGCGCCGTCGTTGCCGCGCGTATCTGGAGAATTTGATCGCGCAGCGTCGTCGGCGTCAGCATCGCCGCTGGGATCGAGCCGAGGCCGCCGGCTTGGCAGACGGTTATGCAAAGCTCAGCGTCCTGCGAACCGGCCATCGGCGCTTGCACGATCGGGATTGGAGAATAGGTCCACATGGCGGCCCTCCTTTGGATGTGCATCTTATCGCTTTTGCAGGCGCGTCGCGAGCGAGGCGCAACGGCCTCGCTTTGCGCCTTCGTGAAACCCTTCGCGCCTTTGTGGTGAAGCTTTTCACCACCAAGACACAAAGGGTCTCACGAAGACGCGAAGCCGAAGCTTTACGGGATCAATTGTTTGACGATGTGCGCAGCGAAGGCCTCCGACAGAGGCTCTCTCGAAAACCAGCGTCGATAAAATAGCGGGCCGATGAGCGCCGCAATCAGTATCGGCACATCGGTTTCCCCGGGCAATTCGCCGCGCTGTATTGCTCTCCGTATCACTGTCTCGAAGGGCGCCGAATATCCCTGCTGCAGAGTGGCGTACATGTCGGCGATGTCTGGCTCGCGTTCGGCCGCATCGATGACCGATGGTAGAACTGAGGTCCATCGGGCCGATCGCAATATGCGGGCGAGATTGGTCATCAACTCCGTTGCATCCATCTGCAGGTTGCCGTTGTCGGGAATCTTTTGAGGCGTGCTGATCGTCGAGCAGGCGTCCCGCAACAAGTCGGCTCGGCTCGGCCAGTGCCGATAGATTGTGGTCTTCGCAACCCCCGAGCGCCGCGAGATTTCATCGACGCTCGCGCCGCCGAAACCGCGCTCGAACAGCAGCTCGGCTGTAATCGCCAGCACTTTCTCCCGCGAGCGGCGGACCCGGCCGTCGAGCTGCGGGGCCAATTCGTTCGATGCGATCTTTTTCGGCATGGGACCGAGATTTGAGTTGACGTTTTCGATACGATACCGTAGCGTATCGCATGTTCCAGGGCAATGCCCTTCCTACGATTTTGCCAAAGGATGCCGCCATGAAATTCGCATCAACGCGTCTGGTCGCCCGCGATATCAAAACGCTCGTCAGCTTCTACGAGAAAGTGACGGGCCAGGAGGCGGAATGGCTCGCGCCGGTGTTTGCCGAAATCGTCACGCCGGGGGCGACGCTCGCGATCGGCGCTGCGGAGACCGTGGCCTTGTTCAAGGAGGGCAGCGCGGAGCCCGCCTCCAATCGAACCGCCATCGTCGAGTTCCAGGTTGAAGACGTCGAAGCCGAATTCGCTCGGTTGAAGGATCAGGTGGAGGTCGTGCACGCGCCGAAGATGATGCCCTGGGGCAATCGCGCGGCGCAGTTTCGGGATCCGGAAGGGACGCTGGTCGGCCTGTATACGCCCGTCAGCGACGCTGCGAAGCAGCAATTCGGCGGCCGCTGATTGGACATGAGGATGCGGCGCGGTCAGGTTAGTCAAATATCGTCATTGCGAGCGAAGCGAAGCAATCCAGCCGCAGGGCGCAGGATTCGACGCCGGACAATCCGCCAAGCACTCAGCTTAATGGCCTCGACCAAGCATCGCCCAAACGTGGATTGCTCGCTTCGCTCGCAATGACGGGTCTATATGGAACCTTCTGTGATAAGGGTTGGCGACGCAACGAACCGATAGGGGGCGCGATGGCCATCCGCGGCGGATGTCTTTGTGGGCGGGTTGAATTCGAAGTGGAGCCGCCCTTCGGCAAGTTTGTGAAGTGTTATTGTTCGAGGTGTCGCAGCGCGACAGGAAGCGCCTTCGCAGCAAACGTGTATGTTTCCCCGCAAGCCTTTCGTTGGTTGGTCGGCGAGGCGGATGTCGTTCGCTTTGATTTGCCGAGCGCGCGCAGTTTCTCGACTTCGTTTTGCCGAAACTGCGGCTCGCCGCTGCCTCACACGACGAGAAGCGGAAGAGAGATGATTGTTCCCGCGGGATCGCTTCGTGAGGATCCGGGTGTGTCGCCTACGGTCGACACATGTTGGGAGTCGCGCGCGCCGTGGTTGTCTGATGCAATGGATCTGCCGCGGGAGGCTTAGAACATGCTGCTTGCGGAGCGTCGGCCTCCAGGCCGACGTCGGGGTTGATACGTAAGCCAGCCGAGCGGCGCACAAAAAGGTCGGCGTGGACGCCGACCCTCCGTCAGACCTGTTCTACCGCCGCCCGCGCGCATGACGAACTACGCCGGCGCGTCTTCGAAGATCAACAAATCCGCGCCGCCAGTGGCGAAGTTCGCCACGTCGCCTCCCGCCGCCGCGCCCTCCGGGCTAGCGAAAGCGGCTTGCACCGCCGCCACGCTGTCGAAGGTCAAGGTCGCGACCAGATGAATGCCTGAGGGACCGGCGGGGGTGCTGACGCCGCCCTTGCTGATCCGGTAGCTTTTCAGGCCGGGCAATTTCTTGGCGAGAGCGATGTGCGTCTCGGCATAGTGTCGGTCGAAGGCCGCAGGGTCTTTCGGGGTCTTATACAGAACAAGCAAAGTGGCCACGCGCGTTTTCTCCCTGAAGTTGGCGCCGACAACTATCGGCGCGACGCAAGCCTAGCTAGCTGGAGCGCCGACCACAAGCCGCGAACCGCAAAACCAATTCGCGCGCGATTCGTTCACGACGCGTTGTTCCGGTCTCGATACGAGGCGCCGGATCAAACCGCCGAACCTCCAATTCGTCAACCCTACCGCGCGTTTGGACTTGCTGAGGCGGCGCCAACTTTCGCATCCACATTCGCGCCCGATTCGTTCCTGAGTTGTCCAATACGTCCCTGGACGACGCGCGCTTGACGTTTTGGTTGAACGAATTTCTTTACCGAGCCGTTCAACCGATCGCCATCAAGCTCGCGTTCCCGCCGGCGGCGGCGATGTTGGTGGAAATCGAGCATTCCTCGACGAGATCGGCGAGATTGTAGTCCTCGCCGGCCGCAAGCCGCGCCGTAGAGAGCGCTTGCATCCGCACAATAGGCCCGGATCGCGCCGCGAGCCGCCGCGCGGCGTCGGCGACCGCCCCATCCTCGCCCTCCACCAGCGCGCCGCGCAAATCCGCCGCCGCCAGCGGATCGTCGACGCGCGTCACGCGGCGCTGCAACTCGGCGGGCAGGCCGCGCAACGCGGTCTCCGCGAGTTTAGCGGGCGCGGCGGCGTCGTTGCCGGTCGCGAGGATGGCGGCAATCTGCAACCGAAGACCGCCGGGGCTCGTCGCAGCGGCGGCCACGAGGCCGCGTCGCCGTAGCGCGTAGACATTGCGCTCGCCGACCGGCCCGGCCAGCTCGACGCGCGCGCCGAGCGGCGAGCGCGACCCCATTCCAACGCAGCGCTCGGCCTCGGCATCCTCGCCGCCGGCGCGGAGCCAATCGGCGAAGGTCCGCAAGGCGTCGCGCGCCGCCGGCGCGCCCTCCAATCCATCGAGCGCATTCGAGGGCGACGCGCAAACCAGGCGGCTGAGATAGAGCGGGCCGCCGGCCTTCGGCCCCGTGCCCGAAAGGCCCGCGCCGCCGAACGGCTGCACGCCGACGGTCGCGCCAATGATGTTGCGATTGATATAGACGTTGCCGGCCTCGATGCGCTCGACGACGCGCGCAATCGTCTCATCGATCCGCGTGTGCAGGCCGAAGGTGAGGCCAAAGCCGGAGGCGTTTATCTGATCGATCAGCGCTTCGAGATCGCGGCGCCGGTAGCGCACCACGTGCAAGACCGGGCCGAAGATCTCCCGCTCGACATCGGCGACGCGGCCGACTTCGATCAGCGTCGGCGCAATAAAGGTTCCGCGGCCCGCCTCCGACCCGAGCGGCGCCTGCGTGATCTTGAAACCGCGCGCGCGCATCGCCTCGATATGGGCGGCGATCGATTGCCGCGCCTCTTCGCTGATGACAGGGCCGACGTCGACCGACAGCGCACGGGGATCGCCGACCTCCAGTTCCGCCATCGCGCCCTTCAGCATGGCGAGCACGCGGGCGGCCACATCCTCCTGCAAGCAAAGAATGCGTAGCGCCGAGCAGCGCTGGCCGGCGGAGTCGAAGGCGGAGGCGATGACATCACCGACGACCTGTTCAGACAACGCCGAGGAATCAACGATCATCGCATTGAGACCGCCGGTTTCGGCGATCAGCGGAACCGGCTGCCCCGCGCGGGTGAGACGGCCCGCGAGTTGGCGTGAAATGAGGACCGCGACCGGCGTCGAGCCGGTGAACATGACGCCCATCGTGCGGGCGTCAGAGACAAGTGCGGCGCCGACCTCGCCCGCGCCCGGCAAAAGTTGCAGCGCGTCGGCCGGCGCTCCCGCATCGTGCATCAGCCTGACGCCCTCGGCGGCGATCAGCGGGGTCTCTTCGGCGGGCTTCGCCAGCACGACATTTCCAGCGGCGAGCGCGGCGGCGATCTGACCGGTGAAGATGGCGAGCGGGAAATTCCAGGGACTGATGCAAACAACCGGGCCGAGCGGCGCCGGCGCGCCGGGGCCGAGGAGACGCACGGCCTCATCCGCGTAATAGCGCAGGAAATCGACGGCCTCGCGGATTTCCGCGACGGCGTTGGCGTAAGATTTTCCGGCCTCGCGGACGATGAGGCCGATGAGCCTTTCTTGGTTGCTCTCATAGGCGTCGGCGGCCGCGCGCAGGATGCGCGCCCGTTCGTTGACGCCTGTGGCGGCCCAGATGGGCGCCGCTGCTTCGGCGCGGGCAAACGCGGTCTGGATCTCGGAAGCGCTCGCGAAAGTCGCGCGACCGACGACGTCGCTGCGATCGGCGGGGTTGGTCACCGGCGCGCCCGCCGCCGCGCCGTGCGGCGGCGCGGCGATCCAGTCCGCCAGCGCGCTGGCTTCGACGCCATCAGCAAGCCGCGCCAGCTCGGTCTCGCTGGAAAGGTCGATTCCCTGGGAATTCGGCCGCGCCTCCCCATAGAGCGCGATAGGGGCGGCTATGCGTTCGTGCGGCGCGCCGAGCGGTTGGATGGCCCGCGCCGCCTCGACCGGATCGGTGGTCAGCGCGGAAATCGAAATGGTCTCGTCGGCGACGCGGTTGACGAACGAAGTGTTGGCCCCATTCTCCAGCAGCCGGCGCACCAGATAAGCGAGCAGCGTCTCATGCGACCCGACCGGCGCATAAACGCGGGCGGGACGGTCGAGCTTGTCACGGCCGACGACCTCCTCATATAGCGGCTCGCCCATGCCGTGCAGGCATTGGAACTCGTACTGCCCGCGATAGTAGTTCGGGCCAGCGAACACGAGCACGGAGGCCAGCGTCTGCGCGTTGTGGGTGGCGAATTGCGGATAGATCGCGTCGGGCGCGGCGAGCAATTTGCGGGCGCAGACGAGATAGCAGACATCGGTGTGAACTTTGCGCGTGTAGACCGGGAAGTCGGTGAGCCCGTCCAACTGAGCGCGTTTGATCTCGCTGTCCCAATAGGCGCCCTTGACCAGCCTGATCATCAACCGACGCTGGGCGCGACGCCCAAGATCGATCAACCAATCGATCACGGCCGGGCAGCGCTTGCCGTAGGCCTGGATGACGAAGCCCAGGCCGTTCCAACCCGCAAGATCCTTATCGAGGCTCAGCGCCTCCAGGAGGTCGAGCGAGATCTCCAGCCGATCCGCCTCTTCGGCGTCAATGTTGAAGCCGATGTCATGAGACCGCGCCAGAACCGCGAGCGTCTTCACGCGCGGCAGCAGCTCAGACATTACCCGCGCCCGCTTGGCGCGTTGGTACCGGGGATGAAGCGCGGAGAGTTTTATCGAAATGCCTGGCCCTTCGTAGATGCCGCGGCCGGCGGCGGCTTTGCCGATGGCGTGGATCGCGTGCTCGTAGTCGGCGTAGTAGCGGGCGGCGTCGTCGGCCGTCGTCGCCGCTTCGCCCAGCATGTCATAGGAAAACGAGAAGCCGCGCGCTTCGCGCTCGCGACTCGAGGCTAGGGCCTCCTCAATGGTGCGGCCGGTGACAAACTGCTCGCCCATCAGCCGCATGGCGACATCGACGCCGGCGCGAATGATTGGCTCGCCGGATCGCGCGATGAGGCGGGTCAGCGCGGCGGTGAGGTTTTGCTCGCTGGTTGTCGTCACCAGCTTGCCAGTCAACACAAGCCCCCAGGTCGCGGCGTTGACGAACAACGATGGGCTTTGGCCGACGTGCGCGCGCCAGTCGCCCGGCGCGAGTTTGTCGCGGATCAGCGCGTCGCGGGTCGCGGCATCGGGAATGCGCAGCAGCGCCTCGGCGAGGCACATCAGCGCGACGCCCTCTTGGCTGGAGAGCGAATATTCGTGGATCAGACCTTCGACACCGGACGAGCGGGAGCGGGATTTGCTCCGCAGTTTCTCCGCAAGACCTGAGGCGGCGGCGCGGATGCGCTCAGCCTCGGCGGGCGTCGCGCTGGCCTTGTCGATCAGCGCGGCGATGCATTCCGGTTCGGGACGCCGATGTGCGGCGGCGATCTCGGCGCGAAGTCCGGTCGGGGCGAAGACGTCCGCGCGAAGGGCGGCAAAGGGCTGATCCAACGGGCTCTCCTGCGCCGGGCGTCGTTCGAAAGGCGAGCGGCGAGACGACTATGGACCGAGGTTGCCCTGCGCTCAAATAGACGTGGGATATCCGTGGCGCGCTTCGGAGGCGTGGATCAGCGCTGTCGCCTTGGCGTCCTGGCCGGCGCTGCAGACTTTTTCGGCCGCGTCGATCTCCCGCTTGATCTGCAGATAAATCGACTTTGCGACATGGCCCATCGCGAGATCGTTGTCCTGCACAGCCCGGTAGCGAGCGATTTCTCCCGCACAACCGGACCCGCCCGGCATTTGAAAGCTCGGTGGCGTGACCTGCACTTGCGCGAACGCGTGCGAGGATACGAGCAAGAACGGCAACAGAGCAAAACGCTTCATGACGCGGCTCCCAGCGAATCGTCTGAGAACGCTAGGCGGGCGCCGCGCCTGGGGTCAAGCCGGGGCAGCGACTCGATTATTTCATCCGCCGACCTTGGAAATATCCTTTGTTTGTCGTGTTTTGCATGATGTTAGCCGTCTCTCCCTGCTCGGAGATGTGCACATCCGCATGGGCTTTGGGCGGCGCCGCGGCCTTGTCGGCGGCGTGCGGATCGTCGGGACCCTTGGGGCTGCGATTGGCGGGCGGGACGTCGGGCAAATGCTTGGTCATTTTGGGGGTCCTCCCTCTGCGTGTGGGTAAACAACCGCCAGCGCGGCGATTTGTTGCCAGTTGCACACGAAGGCGTCGGCCTCTGGGACCGCGGGCGTCCCGCACGCTCTTGCGGCTGCCCGCGGTCCCAGAAGCGCTTCAACGCGGGCGGGCGGCGTCACGCTGATCCCGATCCGGCTGAAGCAGCGCCTCGCCCACCGCGCGCGTGTTGGCGGGCTCGGACATCGCGTTCGCTTCGTGATCCTCGCGATCGAACATGTCAGGGTGATCGCGGCGAAATTCTTCGAGCAGCTGGATGATCTTGGCGGTCTTCCGCTCCGACAGCATCGCCAGTTCCAGGGTGAGCTGGTCTCTTTGATGCGCCCAATCCCGCTCTCTTCGCTGCGAGATCAGGATGAGCAAGGTGATATACACGCTGAACAACGATGCGCCTTGAAACATCCAATTGAACGGCGGCGGATCAGGCGCTTTGGCTGACAACGCCCACAGAAACAAATTGGCGATGACCCAGGCGAGGCACACGGCGGTGATGAAAATCAGGAAGCCGGGTTGTGACATCCGGCCGGTCAGCTTGGCGACGAATTTGTCGCTGGGCTGGGTATGGCTGTGGTGCACACGATGGATTTCCGCAAGCGTCTGCACGGTCTCCTCGACGTGCCGGGGGAATTCTTGCACGGGAAATCTCCGTTAATCCAAAGGGATAGGACGCGCGAACTTTGAATAGCTAGAGCATTTCGCCGGCGCTTTGGCGAATAGGCCTTGGGATTGCGATCATTTCGTCCTAGCGGCGACGCGTTGGGGAAACGCATTGTCCTGCCGAGAAGTTCGCCAGTTCGTGCAAATGCGAGGGTCCGGAAGTGGACAGTGACAATCAGCGCAATCAGGGCGCCGTCGATATGAAGCTCGAGGTCGCCGTGCTGCCTGTTGCGGATGTCGATCGGGCGAAACGGTTCTATCAGAAGCTTGGTTGGCGGCTCGACGCTGACTTTGTCAGAAGCGATGGCTCGCGGGCCGTTCAACTGACGCCTCGGGGTTCGCCGGCGTCGATCCATCTGGGCGAGAAGCCGCTTTATTACCTCATAGTGTCCGACATTTCCGCCGCGCGAGCGGAGCTAATCGAACATGGCGCTGACGTCAGCGAGACCTTCCATCTGGGTAAAGAAGGCAGGATCAGCGGACCCTCGCCGGACTTGCCGAGCTACGGGTCGCTTGCGACGTTCAGCGATCCGGACGGCAACGCCTGGCTGCTTCAACAAGTCACCACGCGCCTGCCCGGAAGGGTCGACGCGAACACCGCCAGTTTCGGCTCAACCGGCGAGCTTGCGGCGGCGCTGCGGCGCGCGTCGGCCGCACACGGCGAGCATGAGAAGCGCGCTGGTGGCGAGCGTGACGAGAACTGGCCGGAGTGGTACGCCGACTATTTGCTCGCCGAGCAGACAGGCAAGCCGCTGCCGGAATGAATGACGGGAGGCCGTAGATGCGATCTGATATGATTCCTGGGGCCGCGTTCCCTGACTATGAGCTGTCCGACCAGACGGGCAAACACCGAAAGCTCTCGGAGCTGCAAGGACAGAACCCGATGGTGCTGGTGCTGAGCCGCGGGAGGGTTCTGCCCGAAGGACCGTCGCCAGCACGAAGGGCTGGTTCAATTGCATCGTGAGATCGAGGTCGGCTATTGCCGGATGGTGACGATCAGCACGGACAACATCACCGAGACCAACGAGTTTCGAAGTGGCGTGGGCGCGCATTGGCCTTTTCTGTCGGACCCGCGTCGCACCGTGCAGAAGGATCTGGACATCGCGGAGTATACGGACCCCGGCCACAATCCGATGATTCCATATACGATCGTGCTCGAACCGGGGCTTGTCATCTATAAGATCTACCACGGCTACTGGTTCTTCGGCCGCCCGACCGTGGACGAACTTCATCAGGACCTTCGCGCCGTGACGAAGAAATGTCGCCCTGATTGGGACATCACGACGCCAGAGCTCAAGGCGGCCTGGAAAGAAGGCCGGAAGGAGCTGTTCTATCCCTACGGGAAGACCTACGCCCAAACAATTGGCGAGCAGGATTAGCCCTGTGTAGCCGCGGTCGTTGACCGCGGTGGCGCCGTGATCGAATGTTTGCTTGAGAGTGACGCTCACCCTTCGACCGCGGTCGACGACCGCGGCTACACAGGACGCCTCCCCGTCAACCGCCGCCGACTTGCTGGAACCCATACTCCAGCAGCCTTTTCCCTTCGCTCGCCCGCTCGCGCTCCGACTTGCAACCATTGATCACCAGGACCAACCGGTGGCCGCCGTGCACGGCTGAACCCACCAGCCCAAACCCGCTCGCCGCCAGATGCCCGGTCTTCAGCCCGTCGGCGCCGTCGGCGAGCAGCGGATTGCGGTTCTCCTGGCGGATGCCGTTCCAGGTGAATTCGCTCTCGCTGAAATATTTGTAGTACTGCGGATAGGTCGAGATGACATGCGCCGCGAGCTTGACCATGTCGCGCGGCGTCACGCGGTTGCCAGCGCGGCCCCAGGGGTTGGTGAAGCTCGAATGGCTCATGCCGATCGCTCGCGCCCGCGCGTTCATCAGAGCCGCAAAACCCTTCTCGCTGCCGGCGATGCCCTCGGCGATCGCGATCGCCGCATCATTGCCGGACTCCACGAGCAGGCCTTGCAGCAGATCGTCGAGCTTCACCTTGGCGCCCGCCTGCAAAAACATGCTGGAGCCGCCCGACTCGGCGTCGCCCTCGGTCGCGGCGTGCGCTGAAATCGGGAACGTGTCTTCGAGCGTCAATTGGCCCGCGGCGAGGCGGGTGAACACGACTTCCGCGGTCAGAATCTTCGTCGTCGAGGCTGGCGCCATCGAGGCGTCGCCGCGCTTGTCGTACAGCGTCTTGCCGTCGCTGATGTCGACCAGCAGCGCGTAAGGCGCCTTGCTCTGGAACGGCGCGGCGAGCGCGGGCGCGGCGAACGCGACAAACAGGCAGACAACGATACCGAAACAGCGCATGACGACCCCTGGAGCATTCGCGGCCCGCTTAGGTAAACCATCGCGGCGCCAGACCCAAGCCGGTCGCTTGCCAGCCGGGCGGCGGCGCCGGACAATCCGCAGCGGGGCAAGAAGGGGAGCGCATGGGCGGGGCCTATATCGGCGTCGATGTCGGAACGGCGAGCGCGCGGGCCGGCGTGTTCGACGAAGTCGGCCGGCTGCTCGCCAGCGCCCGGCGGCCGATCGCCGTGTTCCGCGAAGCCGGCGAGGTCGTCGAGCATTCCTCCGTCGACATCTGGTCCGCCGCCTGCGCCGCGGTGCGGGAGGCGGTCGAAGGGGCGAAGCTGGGTCCGGGCGACATCGCTGGCCTCGGTTTCGACGCCACTTGCTCGCTGGTCGCGTTGGACGAGGCCGGCGGCTCGCTCACCGTCTCGCCGACCGGCCGTCCCGAGCGCGACACGATCGTCTGGATGGACCATCGCGCGGTAAAGGAGGCCGCGGCGATCAACGCCGGCGGCTACGATCCGCTGCGCTACGTCGGCGGCGTGATCTCGCCGGAGATGGAGCCGCCGAAGCTGATGTGGCTCGCCCGCCACCTCCCCGATACGTTTGCGCGCGCGCAGTTCTTCGACCTCACCGATTTCCTGACTTTCAAGGCGAGCGGATCGAAGGCGCGCTCGACCTGCACCGTCGTCTGCAAGTGGCTGTATCAGGGCCGCGAACGCCGCTGGCCGGCCGAGACGTTTCAAGCGCTCGGCCTCGGCGCTCTGCTCGAAAACGACGCGCAGCGCATCGGCTCTGAAATCGTCGAGCCGGGCGTCCCGCTCGGCGAACGGGCTCACCGTGGAGGCCGCGGCGGCGATGGGGCTTCGGCCCGGGAATTCCCGTCGCCGCCGGGCTCATCGACGCGCACGCCGGCGCGCTGGGGACGATCGGCGGTGCGCTAAAGGACGAGGCGGCCGATCCGCTGAAGCGGCTCGCGCTGATCCTCGGCACCTCCTCCTGCTGCATGGCGCTGAGCGCCGAGGCGCGTTTCATTCCCGGCGTCTGGGGGCCGCTCTACGACGGGCTGGTTCCCGGCCAATGGTTGACCGAGGGCGGCCAGAGCGCGTTTGGGGCCGCCATCGACCGAATGCTGCGGATGCATCCCGCGCACGGCGGACGCGGCTTCGGGGCGCTGGAGCGCGATATTCTCGCGCGCTGCGGCAACGCTTCGGCGGCGGCATGGCTGGCCCGGGATCTGCATGTGCTGCCCGATTTCCTCGGCAACCGCTCGCCTTTCGCCGACCCGAGCGCGCGCGGCGCGGTGCTGGGGCTCGATCTCGACGAGGATGAGGCGAGCCTGCAGTCGCTTTATGTGGCGGGCCTCTGCGGCCTCGCGCAGGGCCTGGCGCAGGTCGTCCGTGCGCTGGAGGCTGGCGGCTACGCATTCGACACGTTGGTCGCCAGCGGCGGCGCGGCGCGGGGCGCGCTGGTGCGCCAGATCGTCGCCGACGTCTGCGGCCGGCGCGTCGTGACCGCCGAGACGGAGGAGCCGGTGCTGCTGGGCTCGGCGATGCTCGGCGCGGTCGCAGCCGGGCGCTACGACACCGTCGGCGCAATGCGCGCGATGTCGCGGCTCGGCGAGATCACCACGCCCGCCAACGGTGAGATCGCCGCACTGCACGCGCAGAAGCGCATCGCCTTCGAAACCCTGCAACGCGCCGAACGGGAAATTCGCGGCAACGCTGTCGCGACCTGGCCGAAGCTCGTGATCTTCGATTGCGACGGCGTGCTGGTCGATAGCGAGCCGATCTCGATGGCGCTTTCCCGGAAAATGCTGGCCGCGCTTGGCTACGAGATCGATGACGCGGAAGCGCGAGATCTGTTTCTCGGCATTAGCGCATCCTCCGCGCGAAAAGTCGCTGAGACAAGGTTTGGCGCGAAGCTGCCTGAGGCGTTCGAGGCCGATCATGCGCGCGCGGTGATTGAGCAATTTGGTCGCGAGTTGAAGGGCGTGCCGTTCGTGCGCGAAGCGGTAGCGGGACTCGGACGCCCTATCTGCGTCGCCTCCTCCAGTTCGCCCGAGCGCATTCGCGCGAGCCTGAAAATCGCCGGCTACGCGGATTTGTTTGGTCCGCGCATTTATTCCGCGCACGACGTCGCCAACGGCAAGCCCGCGCCGGATCTGCTGTTGCTCGCCGCCGAACGGCAGGCTGTCGCGCCCTCGGATTGTCTGGTCATCGAGGATAGCGCGGCCGGCGTGACAGCGGCGCGGCGCGCCGGCATGACGGTATTCGGCTTCGTTGGCGGATCGCATCACAGCGGCGGCGACTACGCGCAGCGTTTGCAGGCCGAGGGCGCCGCGCTGATCTTCGACGACATGCGCAAGCTGCCGGAGCTCGTCCAACGAATGAACAAAATCTGACGCGATGGCCAAGAACGGCGAGAACGAAACCACGCGTCTGGACGACGCCGCCCGCGCGGGCTGGCTCTACTACGTCGCGGGCAACACGCAGGACGAGATTGCGCGCAAACTCGGCGTGTCGCGCCAGACCGCGCAGCGCCTGGTCTCGCTCGCAATGAGCGAGCGGCTGATCAAGGTGCGGCTCGATCATCCGATCGCGCGCTGCCTGGAGCTGGCGGCGGCGCTGCGGCAGCGCTACGATTTGTTCCTCTGTGAAGTGGCGCCGAGCGATCCTTCCTCTACATCCACGACCCTCGGCATCGCTCAGCTCGCCGCCGCGGAGATGGAGCGCTGGCTGCGCCGGCCCGATCCTGTCGTCATCGGCATCGGCACCGGCCGCACCATGCGCGCCGTGGCCGATCAGATGCCGCAGATGCAATGTCCGCAGCACCGGCTGGTCGCCCTCGTCGGCACCGGCAAAACCGATGGCTCAGCCTCGTTCTACGACGTGATCATCCGCCTGTCGGACACGGTGCGCGCGCCGCACTATCCGATGCCGCTGCCGGTCTTCACGCGCTCGCACGAAGAGCGCGAGCTGCTGACCAACCTGCCTTCGACGCGCAGCCTGCTGGCGCTGATCGAACAGGCCGATGTTTCCTTCGTCGGCATCGGCTCGATCGGCGAAGGCTCGGCGCTGATGAAGGACGGGTTCATGACGACGGAAGAAAACGAAGCCGTGCGCAAAGCCGGCGCCGTAGGCGAAATCACGGCCTGGTCATTCGATTCGCAAGGTCGGTTGATCCAGGGGCATCTCAATGAACGTGTCGCTTCGGCCCCCTTGCGCCAGCCCGCCAAACGGCCGATGATTGGCGTGGCGATGGGCGTGTCGCGGCGCGCGGCGATCCGCGCCGCACTGACCGGACGGTTGGTCACCGGCCTCATTACCGACGAGGCGACCGCGGAACATTTGTTGCGACGCTGAGGCTGATGATAACCCGGCGTCGCTTTTGCTGCAGTGCAGCAACGAATTTCAGTTGACTCTGCAGCGCAGTTTGTCGAATATCCGCCCGCACGGCAGGCAAATGCTCAGCGCTGAGCTTGCCTCGAACGCCATATGGGAGGAAACACGTATGACGACTCTTATGAAGAGTCTGCTTGGGGCCTGCGCCCTTTCGACACTCGCTTTCGCCGCTCAAGCCGCCGAGACCACGCTGACCATCGCGACCGTCAACAACGGTCAGATGATCCAGATGCAGAAGCTGACGGACGATTTCACCAAGGCCAATCCCGACATCAAGCTGAATTGGGTGACGCTGGAAGAGAACGACCTGCGCCAGAAGGTCACCAAGGACATTGCGACCAAGGGCGGTCAGTACGACGTGCTGACGATCGGCATGTATGAGACGCCGATCTGGGGCAAGAAGGGTTGGTTGGTTCCGCTGAAGGGCGTGGACGACCCGAGTGACATCCTGCCGTCGGTCGCCGGCGGCCTCTCCTACAAGGATACCCTCTACGCCGCGCCGTTCTATGGCGAGAGCTCGTTCGTCATGTATCGCAAGGATCTCGCTGAGAAGGCGGGTCTGAAGTTCACCGATACGCCGAACTGGGACTTCATCATGGACGCCGCCAAGAAGATGACGGATCGCGCCGCGGGCGTGAACGGCATCTGCCTGCGCGGCAAGGCCGGTTGGGGCGAGAACATGGCCTTCCTCGATTCGATGGCCAACTCCTACGGCGCGCGCTGGTTCGACGAGAAGTGGAACCCGCAATTCGATACGCCTGAGTGGAAGGCCGTTCTCACCGACTACCTCAACATCATGAAGGAAGCCGGACCGCCGGGCGCCTCCGGAAACGGCTTCTCCGAGAATCTGGCGCTGTTCCAGTCCGGCAAGTGCGGCATGTGGGTCGACGCCACCTCGGCCGGGCAATTCGTGACCGATCCGAAGGCGAGCAAGGTCGCCGATCAGGCCGGCTTCGCGGTCGCCCCCGACAAGGGTCTCGGCAAACATTCGAACTGGTTGTGGGCTTGGGCGCTGGCGGTTCCCGCCGGCTCGCACAAGATCGACGCCGCTGAGAAGTTCATCGGCTGGGCGACATCCAAGCACTATGGCGAACTGGTTGCGTCGAAGGGAAGCTGGTCGGACGTGCCCCCGGGCACGCGCTCCTCGCTCTACGCGAACCCTGAGTATCAGAAAGTCTCGTTCGCCAAGATGACGCTCGAATCAATGAACGCGGCCGATCCGAACCACCCGACTGTCAAGCCGGTTCCCTACACTGGCGTGCAGTTCGTAGCGATCCCCGAGTTCCAGGGCATCGGCACCAAGGTGGGCGAAATCTTCTCGAACGCCTTGGCGGGTCAGATAAGCGCCGACGATGCGCTGAAGCAGGCTCAGGACTACACCAAGGCCGAAATGACGAAGGCCGGTTACATCAAGTAACCGGACCTTCAGGGCCGCCCGTCTCCTCCTCCCGGCGGGCGGCCCACCTTTCTTTCTCAGCAACTAAGCGTGATTGACTCTACGCCGTCGCTTGACGCGAAGGCGCAGCGGGTAAACATTGTTCAAAAAACATAGGAGGGGCGGCCATGGCGACACGGCAGGGACAGGCTCTTGGTAGGCTTGCAGTCGCGCCTGCGGTGGCGGCGCTCGCGGCCTGGTCGATCATCCCTTTGGCGCTGGCGTTCTATTACGCCTTCCTGCATTACCGGCTTGACGACCCCGACAATACGTTCTTCGCCGGCTTCTCGAATTTCTATTATTTCATCAGCGATCCGTTCTTCGCCAAAGACCTGTTCAATACGGTCGCGCTGGTCTTCCTGGTTCTCTTCATCAGCATCGTCGGCGGCATCGGGCTGGCCATTCTGCTTGACCGGCCGTTCTGGGGCCAAGGCATCGTCCGCGTGATGGTGATCTCGCCGTTCTTCATCATGCCGACGGTTTCCGCGCTGGTGTGGAAGAACCTGATGATGCATCCCGTCTATGGGTTCTTCGCTCACCTCAGTCGAATGGTCGGCCTGACGCCCATCGATTGGTTCGACCAGATTCCCCTGCTCTCGGTCGCCATCATCGTCGGGTGGCAATGGCTGCCCTTCGCGACCTTGATCCTGCTCACCGCCCTGCAATCGCTGGATCTCGAGCAGAGAGACGCCGCTGAAATGGACGGTGCGGGCAAACTTGATTTCTTCCGTTACATCATGCTGCCGCATCTGACGCGGCCGATCACGGTCGTGGTGCTGATCGAGACGATCTTCCTGTTGAACGTGTTCGCCGAAATTAAGGTCACCTCCGTCGGCGGCCTCGCGGGCAACCTCACTTATCTGGTGTTCTCGCAGCTCAACGACTCCAACGACGTCGGCGAAGCGGCTGCGGGCGGACTGATCGCGGTGGTGATCGCCAATATCGTCGCCGCGTTCCTCGTCCGGCTCATCGGCAAGAACCTGGAGGCCTGAGACCATGGCCCGCAAAACCACCACCGGCCAGATGGCGATCTCGACGCTCATCGCCTGGGCCATCGGCTTGATCATGTTCTTCCCGATCCTGTGGACGGCGCTGGCCGCCTTCAAGACCGAGACCGACGCTTACTCGCTGCCGGAGAACTGGTGGTCGACGCCCTGGACGACCGAGAATTTCGGCATCGTCCAGGAGCGCTCCAACTATCTGCGCTACGTGCTCAACACGACGATCATCGCGGTTGTGTCGACCCTGCTCGGCCTGGTTTTCGCCATTCCCGCGGCTTGGTCGATGGCGTTCCAGCCGGAGGCGCGATCGAGCGTATCGTGGCCGGGCTATATCTGGATCATCATCGTGCTCGGCGCTTTCGCCGCCGCAGGCGCGATCGGCTATTCGGTCGGCTGGCGCATGGCCGATCGCCCGTTGCTCGGCGTCGGGCTGATCATCCTGTTTGGCGCGCCGATCGTCGCCTGGGTATGGACGCGGCGGACGGGCGACAAGCTGCTCTGGATGCTGTCGACCAAGATGATGCCGCCGGCCGGCGCGCTGATCCCGATCTATCTGATCTTCAACCGTAACGGCCTTATCTTCAAGGACTGGGGTTGGGTGGATCTCAGCGACTGGAACCTGATCGACACGTTCGCCGGCATGATCCCGCTTATGATGCTGCTCAATCTGCCGATCGTGATCTGGATGCTCTATACCTACTTCAAGGAAATCCCGTTCGGCATCCTGGAGGCCGCGCGTATGGACGGCGCTAATCTGTGGCAGGAGCTTGCCAATGTGCTGGCGCCGATGGCGGTGCCGGGCATTGCCTCGACCCTGCTGCTCAACGTGATCCTCTCGTGGAACGAAGCGTTCTGGACGCTGAACCTCACCAACAAATACGCCGCGCCGCTCAGCTTCTTCATCTCGGAATATTCTTCACCTGAGGGGCAGTTCTGGGCCAAACTGTCGGCGGCTTCGCTGATGGCGATTGCCCCGATTATGGTGCTAGGCTGGTTCTCGCAACGCCAGCTGGTGCGCGGTCTCACATTCGGCGCGGTCAAGTAATCAAGGGGCGGAACCGATGGGCAGCATTCAACTAGAACAGGTCCGCAAGGAGTTCGGCCCCGTCTCGATCATCAAGGGGGTCGATCTCGATATCAAGAACGGCGAGTTCGTCGTGTTCGTCGGCCCATCGGGCTGCGGCAAGTCGACCTTGCTGCGCCTGATCTCCGGGCTCGAAGACATCACGAGCGGCAAGATCATCATCGACGGCAAGGACGCGACCGACCTCGGGCCGGCGCAGCGCGGGCTGGCGATGGTGTTCCAGTCCTACGCGCTCTATCCGCATATGACCGTGCGCAACAACATCGCCTTCCCGCTAAAGATGGCGAAGGCGTCGCAGGACGTCATCGACCAGAAGGTCGCGCGACGCGGCGAAGACGCTGAACCTCGACCGACTATCTCGACCGCCGGCCGCGGCCAGCTCTCCGGCGGCCAGCGCCAGCGCGTCGCGATCGGCCGCGCGATCGTGCGCGAGCCCAAGGCCTTCCTGTTCGACGAGCCGCTCTCCAACCTCGACGCGGCGCTGCGCGTGCAGATGCGCGTCGAGATCGGCGAACTGCACAACACGCTGAAGACCACGATGGTCTACGTCACGCACGATCAGGTCGAGGCGATGACGATGGCCGACAAGATCGTCGTGCTCGACCTCGGCACGATCAGCCAGGTCGGCTCGCCGCTCGACCTCTACAACAAGCCGGACAATCTGTTCGTGGCGAAGTTCATCGGCTCGCCGACGATGAACACCGTCACGGGCGCCTCGGCCGCCAAGCGCGGCGCCGACACGATCGGCATCCGTCCGGAGCATATCGATATCTCGACGACCGAGGGCGAATGGCCGGGCAAGGTGCGTCTCGCCGAGCATCTCGGCTCCGAGACCTTCGTCTACGTCGACGTCGACGGCGTCGGGCAGATTCACCATTCGCGTCGACGGCGAGGCGCCGTTGCACAGCCGGCGACCGCGTGTTTCTCACGCCGCGCGAGCCGCGGCTGCACAGGTTCAACGCCGTTGGGCAGCGCATCGCCGCCTGATCGTCTCCAGAGGACGAAGTCCATGAGCGTCAAACTCTCCGCCGCCACGCTTGGCTCGCTGCCGACGAGCGTCGCCGCTCCCAAATATGCGCGCGCCGAACTGAAGCCGGGCATCTTTCACATCGGCGTCGGCAATTTCCATCGCGCGCATCAGGCCGTCTATCTCGACGATCTGTTCAATCTCGGCGCCAGCCGCGATTGGGCGCTCGATCGGCACGGGCGTGCGCCCGGCCGACGCCGCGATGCGAGCTGCGCTGCAGGCGCAGGATTGGTACACGACCGTCGTCGAGCAGGAGGCGCATGCTGAGCGAGCGCGCGCGTCACCGGCTCGATGATCGATTTCGTCGCGCCCGGCGACTCCGCTGCGGCGCTGGCGCGAGATGACCAAGCCGGAGATCCGCATCGTCTCGCTGACCATCACCGAGGGCGGCTATTACATTTCGCCGGCGACGCAGACGTTCGATCCGGCGCATCCCGACATCGTCGCCGACGCCAACGCGCTCGACGCGCCGAAGACCGCGTTCGGCCTGATCGCCGCCGCGCTGAAGCGCCGCCGCGACGCGGGCGTGAAGCCGTTCACGGTGATGTCCTGCGACAACATCCCCGGCAACGGCCATGTCACCGAGAACGCGGTCGCCGGCCTCGCCGAACTGCTCGATCCCGAGCTCGCCGCCTGGATCAGCGGCAACGTCGCGTTCCCCAATTCGATGGTCGACCGCATCACGCCCGCGACCTCGGACCGCGAGCGCAAACTGCTCAACGAGCAATGGGGCGTCGAGGACGCTTGGCCGGTGTTCTGCGAAGAGTTCAGGCAATGGGTGATCGAGGACCATTTCTCCGACGGCCGGCCGGAGCTTGGAGAAGGTCGGCGTGACCTTCACCGCGGACGTCGCGCCCTATGAGCTGATGAAGATCCGCATCCTCAACGGCGGCCATGCGACGATCGCCTATCCCGCCGCGCTGCTCGACATCCATTTCGTGCACGAGGCGATGGAGGATGCGCAGATCTCCGCGTTCCTGGAGAAACTGACCAAGACCGAGATCATGCCGACCGTGCCGCCGCCGCCCGCGACCGACCTCGAGGAATATCGCCAGTTGATCGCTCGCCGCTTCGCCAATCCGAAGATCGGCGACACGATCACGCGGCTCTGTTTCGACGGCTCGAACCGCCAGCCGAAGTTCATCCTGCCGACGGCGCTGCGCGCGCTCGGCAGGGCGGCCAGGATGTCACGGGTCTGGCGCTGGTCTCGGCGCTGTGGTGCCGCTATTGCTACGGCGTCAGCGAGAGCGGCAAGACGATCGCGCCGAACGACGAGAACTGGGAACGCCTGCAGGCGCACGCCAAGCGCGCCAAGGAGACGCCAGAGGCCTATCTGGAAATGACCGACATCTTCGGCGGCGCTCGCCAGCGACGCCGGCTATGTCGCGGCGTTCAAGAAGGCGCTGAGGTCGCTGTGGTCGAAGGGCGTGCGCGGCGACGCTCGACGATTACGTCAACGGCAGGCTCTGAGAACGAGAACTGTCTGATCGTGTCATCCCCGCGAAATCGGGGATCCAGGGGCCGCCGCCCGTCGTGTGGGCCCGAGAGCGTTCGGCATCAGGTCGGACCGTCATTGCGAGCGAAGCGAAGCGATCCACGTTTCGGCGATGCTTGGTTGGGGCCGTTAAGCCGAGCGCTCAGCGGATTGTTCGGCGACACACCTGCACCCCGCGGCTGGATTGCTTCGCTTCGCTCGCAATGACGGATCGGTTATAAGGCGGAGTGCTCTAGATCCTCGCTTTTGCGGGGCTTACATTTGGAGCTACGCTAGAGGGTCCAATCCATGAAGCTGAAGGACAAGGTCGCCATCGTCACCGGCGGCGCGCGCGGCATCGGCGAGGCAATCGTGCGCGCCTACGCGAAAGAGGGCGCCAAGGTCGTCATCGCCGACGTCGAGACGGCGAAAGCTGAGGAACTCGCCAAGGACCTCGGCGCGGCGGCGATCGCGGTGAAGTTGGACGTGCGCGACAAGGCGCAAATTGACGCGGCTGTAGCCAAGGCGGTGGAAACGTTTGGCGGCGTCGATATCCTCGTCAACAATGCGGGCGTGTTCAACATGAGCCTGCTCTCCGAGGTGACGGAGGCGGATTTCGACCGTCAGTTCGGCATCAACGTGCGCGGGCTTCTATTCATGACGCAGGCCGTCGCCGCTCAGATGGAGAAACAGGGGCGCGGCGGCAAGATCATCAACCTTTCATCCCAGGCGGGCCGGCGCGGCGAGGCCTATATCGCGATCTACTGCGCGAGCAAGGCGGCGGTCATCAGCCTGACACAGTCGATGGGGCTGGAACTGATCAAGAAGCGCATCAACGTCAACGCGATCGCGCCCGGCGTGGTCGACACGCCGATGTGGGATACCGTCGACTCGCTGTTCGCCAAATATGAGAACCGGCCGATCGGCGAGAAGAAAAGGCTCGTCGGTGAAAGCGTGCCGTTCGGGCGCATGGGGCGGCCAGAGGATTATCAGGGGCCGGCCGTGTTCCTGGCGAGTTCGGATTCCGATTACGTCGTTGCGCAGTGTTTGAACGTGGACGGCGGCAACTGGATGAGTTGAACGACGCGCGAAACAGCAACGTTCAGTCATTTGCCGTCATTGCTAGGAGCGCAGCGACGAAGTAATCCATGCCGCGCACGTCGGCTGGTTGTTTGCAACCGGGGCTGCGTGGCGCGATGGATTGCTTCGCTTCGCTCGCAATGACGGTGGCGTAGTGAACCTCACATCCCCGTCGCGTCGCTGACGCATTTCTTCACGCTCGCGGTCTTCGCCGCGCCGGCGAGCGGCTTACCGTTCTTGTCGATGGCCTTGGTCTCGCAATCCGCCTGCGCGTCCTTCTTGCATTTGTCGATCGACGAGGTCTTGGCGGCGCCGGCGAGCGGCTTGCCGTTCTTGTCGACCGCCTTGGTGGCGCAGGTGTCGGCGAACGCGGTGGTTGAGAGGGCGGCCAACGCGGCGGCCAGGGCGATGACTTTGAGTTTCATAAGCGCCTCCAATGCGTTTCGTTTCGCGGGCAGCCTCCGAACGAATTTGTCGGCTGCCCCTGCGATCTCAACGGAGTAACGGCCCTGGAGGCTCGGGCCAAGTTGAAAAAGTCACGGCTGGCTATCCTACATGTCGCCAAGCGCAGAAATCTTTCGCTTGACCAACGCATAACCGTTCAGCTATGGATTGACGCATAACTGAATAGTTATGCGAGCCAGATGACGAGCGCCCAAAATGAGCTGTTCCGGACCCTTGCCGATTCCACTCGGCGAGCCCTCTTTGAAAGGCTGTGCGAGGCCGGCGCCCAGACCGTCGGGGAGCTGACGGCGCAATCCGGGGTCTCGCAACCCGCCGTGTCCAAGCATCTTGCCCTGCTCAAACAGGCCGGGCTGGTGCGCGGGCGGCACGAAGGCCGCCACACCCGCTACAGCGCCGAGGTCAAGGCGCTCGCGCCGCTGATCGGCTGGGCGCACCAAATGACCCGCTTCTGGAATGGCCGTTTCGACGACCTCGAGGACTTGCTCAAAAGGATGGATCAATGAACGAGTCTCGCTCCGTAGTTGTTGAACGCGAGTTTCCTCACGCGCCGGAAAAGCTCTGGCGCGCGCTCACGCAACCGCATCTGATCGAGGAGTGGCTGATGAAGAACGACTTCAAGCCGGTGGTTGGCCATCGCTTCCATCTTCGCGGCGAATGGGGCGGCGTATTGGATTGCGAGGTGCTCGAAATCGAGACCCAAAAGTCGCTATCTTACACCTGGAATTTTCAACACGACGATGCGGCGTTCAACCTGCAAAGCGTCGTGACTTTCACGCTCACGCCGACCAGCACAGGAACGCATCTGCGGATGGAGCAGGCGGGGTTCCGACCGGATCAGAAACAAGCCTACGGCGGCGCAAGAGCTGGCTGGGAGCAGTTTTTCGGGAAATTGGAGCAAGTTCTGGCGCGGCCGCAATAACCTTGTCTGTATCTTCGGTTGAATGGGAGGCTCTCTTGCAGGTCGCAAAATGGATTCGGCAAACCCACCGCTGGCTCGGCATTGTCTTCACAATGACCGTCATCGCAAATTTTGCAGTGAGGGCGTTTGGCGAGCCGCCGGCGTGGGTTACCTATTCCCCGCTCGCGCCGCTCTTTCTGCTCCTTTTCAGCGGGCTTTATTTGTTTGTTCGGCCTTACCTGGGGAGGCGCGGCGGCGAACAACTCGGCAACGCCTGACAGGGGCGCGGTCCCGCGCGGGGCCGCTCCCGAGCGACCCAATCGCGCGGCCAGGTTTCCAGACCGAGCGCAGTTCGGCGATTGTCCAATCTGAAGGTGCATGTCATGCTAGCGGTTGCCATGCCCATCACCTCATCCCCGAACGCCCACATCAACCGAGAGCGCATCGCCGAAACAGAGCGCGCGATTCGTCCCTACATCCGCCGCACGCCATTGATTGAGGTCGACGCCGCCGATTTTGGCCTCGCTGACATGCGTTTGCTGTTGAAGCTGGAGCTGCTGCAGCACACCGGCTCCTTCAAAGCGCGCGGCGCCTTCGCCAATCTGCTGCTGCGCGACGCGCCGAAAGCCGGCGTCGTCGCGGCTTCCGGCGGCAATCACGGCGCGGCCGTGGCTTACGCGGCCCGGCGACTGGGCCTGCCCGCCAGCATCTTCGTCCCGAGCATCTCCTCGCCCGCCAAGCTCGATCGGATCCGAAGCTACGGCGCCGAGCTGATCGTGGGTGGAGACACCTACTCCGACGCGCTCGCCGCCAGCGAAGCCCGCGCCGCCGCCACCGGCGCCATGCGGGTGCACGCCTATGATCAGGCCGAGACCCTGCTAGGACAAGGCACGGTCGGGCTGGAGCTGGAGGCGGAGGCCCCTGACGTGGATAGCCTGTTGGTCGCGACCGGCGGCGGCGGCCTGATCGGCGGCATCGCGGCTTGGTATGCGGGACGAACGAAGATCGTTGCCGTGGAATCGGACGGCGCGCCGACCTTGCGTGACGCGTTTGCCGCGGGCGAACCGGTCGATGCTCCCGCGGGCGGAATCGCCAGAGATAGCCTCGCTCCCAAACGCGTCGGCGGACTGATGTTTCCGTTGGCCCGCGCATACGTATCGCCCGACGTGGCGCTGGTGACTGACGATGACATCCGGCGGGCGCAGGCGGCGCTATGGTCGGAGCTGCGGATCGTGACGGAGCCGGGCGGCGCCGCGGCGTTTGCCGCGCTTCTCGCCGGCCGCTACCGGCCCGCGCCGGGAGAGCGCGTCGCGGTGCTGGTTTGCGGGGGGAACACGACGGCGGTTCGTTTCGAAGAATGAGCGGAGGGTCGGCGTCCACGCCGACCTTTTGACGTCGCTTCCTCGATGCGGGGAATCACCCCCTCGTCGGCGTGGACGCCGACGCTCCGCAGGGCTACCGCTCGGTGAGCTTCAGCTCGATGCGGCGGTTGCGCTGATAGGCTTCGTCCGTCGTTCCCGGGTCGAGCGGCTGGAACTCGCCGAAGCCGGCGGCGGCGAGATAGTGCGGGTCGACGCCCTTCGTGACCAGATATTGCACCACCGCGATCGCGCGCGCGGCGGAAAGCTCCCAGTTCGACTTGAACGCGCCGCCGCTGATCGGACGCGCGTCGGTATGGCCGTCGACGCGCAGGACCCAGGGAATGTCGGGCGGGATTTCGCGCTCGAGGTCGAGCGCGGCGTCGGCGAGCTGGTCGAGCGATTGCTTGCCGGCGCCGCTGAGGTCGGCCTTGCCGGCATCGAACAGCACCGACGACTGGAACACGAAGCGGTCGCCGACGACCTGGATGTCCGGCCGGTTGCCGAGAATCTGGCGCAGGCGGCCGAAGAAGTCGGAGCGGTAGCGCGCCAGCTCCTGCACCTTCTGCGCCAGCGCGACATTGAGCCGCTGGCCGAGGTCGGAGATTTTCGCTTGGCTTTCCTTCTCCGAGGTTTTCGAGACGTCGAGCGCGTCCTGGATCGCGGCGAGCTGCTTGCGCAGCGCGGCGATCTGCTGGTTGAGCACGTCGACCTGCGCCAGAGCGCGCTCGGAGATCTGCTTCTGCGAGTCGAGCGCGTCGACCGCCGCGTCGGCGCGAGCGCCGGCCGCCGCGGCGCTGGCGCCGCCGGACGCGGTCGCGGCTTCAAGTTCGTTCTTGTCCTTTTGCGCCTGTTGCAGCGTTGCGTTCAGCTTGGTGACTTGTCCTCGTCGGCGCCGGACTGACCGCGCTCCATCGCCAGCAGCGAGGTCAGCTCCTCGATCTGCCGGTTGAGCTTCTCCAGCGCCGTGTCCTTGCCGGTGACCTCGCGCGACAGGAAGAACTGCGCGAGCATGAACACCGACAACAGGAAGATGATGACCAGCAGCATCGTCGACAGCGCATCGACGAAGCCCGGCCAGTAGTTGACGGGTTCGAGCCGCCGTCCGCGTGCGAGCGCCATGAGCTAGAGCTGCTTCTCGCGTTGATCCGACAGCCGGCGCAGCAGCCGGCGCATGTCCTCCTGCTCCGCGGCCTGGCGCTCGACCCAGTCGCGGATCTGCTGCTGCTCCTCGCGCATATGGCCACGAGGCCCTGGATGCCCTCGGCGAGATTGGCCATCGCCGCCGCGCTGCGGCGCGCGTCCGCGGGGTCGGCGACGCGCCGGGTGTCTTCGTATCGGCCGGAGCATTGGTCTCGACGTGCGCCGCCAGAAAATCCTCGAGCTCGGTGTAGAAGCGGTTCTGCGCCTGGCCGGCCTGCAGATCGAGGAAGCCGAGGATCAGCGAGCCCGCCAGGCCGAACAGCGAGGAGGTGAACGATACGCTCATGCCCGCGATCGGCGCCGAAAGGCCGCTCTTCAGGTCGTCGAACATCGACGAGGAGTTGGCGCCCGTCTTCATGCTGTCGATCACGCCGCTGATCGAATGCACGGTCTGGAGCAGGCCCCAGAAGGTGCCGAGCAGGCCGAGAAACACCAGCAGGCCAATGAGATAGCGGTTGAGTTCGCGACCTTCGTCGAGCCGCGTGCCGACCGAATCGAGAATAGCGCGGGTCGTCAGCGTGGAGAGCCCGCGCGCGCCGGCGCCCGCGTTGAGCAGCGTCGCCATCGGCGCCAGCAGGATCGGCGGGCGTATCTGGCCCCCGGTCACGGAAACCAGCGAATTGACCCAGGAGATTTCCCGGAACAGCCGGAACACTTGGCGGTAGGCGAACACCGCGCCCAGCGCCAGCACGCCGAAGATCAGGCTGTTGAGGCCGGGGTTGGCGTCGAAGGCGATGGCGATCGCCTTGTAGAGAATCAGCACGACGAAGGCGACGATCGCCAGGAACGACGTCATGCCGACGAGGAAGATCCTCGGCGAGGTCAGATGTCTCGCTTCGTGGGTTTCAGAGGCCATGGCCGCCGCGCCGGTCCGATCCAAATCAGTCGGTTCGGCTTCTAGCAGGTTTGTGCGGCGGACCGAAACCGCGGCGGTCAGGGGCCGGCTGTGAAGACGCAGTTGGCGCCGCCGCCTGCGTTTTGCTTGATAACGCTCGGTGTCAGCGTGCAAGTGAGGGCGTGGATGGCTTCGAAGATGGTTCCGGCGGCGCCATCGCCAGGCACCCCGGTCGCGGCGATCGTGGCGAACACCGCGTTCGCGGCCGGGCCGGTTAAATTCGCGACGTGAGTGTGGAATGTCAGCTGGCAGGAGCGGGCGGTGATCTGCACGTTGCTGACCCTGCAGACGACATGGTCGGCGCGCACGACGATATGCCGCCCGGCGGGGTAGTAGACATGCTCATTGCCAGCGAACAGCGCCGCCACGACGAGGCGGTCGGTCGGAGCAAGGAAGGGATTGTGCGGGGCGACGACGCCGGCGAGCGCCAACGCGTAGGGGCCAGAGGTTTGCCCTGCCATCGCGATCGAGGGGGTCAGGGCAAGGGTGGCGAGAGCGAACAGGCTAGCGCGCATGGCGGTCCTCCCAGTTGCGGGCGGGACTTTGCCGCTGGTCGAAGAGGGCGTCGAGCTTATTTTTGCAGTGTACACGGGACCGATCGGCAAGGTCGCGGTGCGCGGGTCCGCGGCGGACGGCGGATGCGGCCGCGAAGGCGCCTTCAGGCAGCATCAAACAGCGCCGGGAAGCTGTTCCGGCGGGCAACGCTAAGCGGGGGTAGGTCGATGCGGGTGGTCGCTCTTTACGTGGTTTCTCTCATAGCATTTGTAGTGTCGGCCTCCGCCGATCCGCTTGTCCAGCCAATGATTTTCGGGCCAACTGATCCTGGAGTTCCAAACTATAGCGCCGTTAAGCAAGTCGTCCTCGCCAGATGCGGGCGATATACGATAAATCTTTCGAGCGAATGCTGCTGTTTCACCTGGAGCTACTGTGTTCGCCGTAAAGACGCCACGCATTCATGTCGGCAGATATGTGACATCACTAAAAACCCTTGCCCGTGAGGCGACGCTGCTCTGTTACCGGGGCAGATCCGCGGGCGCCCTGTAGCTGCGGACTCCAGTCCGCGGTGGTCAAGAGATCCAGCCTTGCCGAGAAAGAGCCGATCTCGGGGAGACCGCGGACTGGAGTCCGCGGCTACAGCGCCCGGGAATTCGCCCTACCGCTTCGGATAGGCCGTGAAGACATAGTCCTTGTCGGCCACGATCGTGTGGCAGGCGGCGCCGCACTTGGCGTCATGCTCCTGTGGCGGGGAATCATGCTCGTCGCCGGGGCGGAACGTCTCGGAAGTGGTGTCATATTCAAACTGGGCGTATCCCCATCCGCCGCTGTCAGAGAATTGCTTGCTGTCCTTCACCATGAAGTCCACGTCATGCAACGCCGTCGGCACTGTCGGCTCGCCGGGCTGGGCGTCATTCGCCTTCGCGGTCCAATGCGTCTTCGCCATTCGGGCGCCGTCCGGGAAAGGCTTGCCATTGCCGGGAATGCCCGATTTGTAAGCCTCGATCATCTCGGGATTGCCGACGATCAAAGCGAGCTTGTCGCCATTGTGACTGATGGAGATAACTTGCCAGTCTTCGTATCCTTTGAAGTCCGCGAAGGCGAGACCGCCCGGAACCTGCAAAGAGTACCTATCCTGCGCCGCAATCGCGATGCCGCCGAGCGCGGCGACCAGCGCTGCAATCGCAAGGGACGACGCGATGCGGTTTCGCTTCATCTTGATTTGCTCCCTTTGTCGTCGGCAGTGGGATTGCGGCTGAAACAACAGGCCCGCGCCTCTCCGGTTTAGGGATTGTGGACGACCGCGAGGCCTATTTTCTTGTACGAAACAGCCGCCCCGGATTGCGGCTTTGCGGCGCCGCTCCGTCTGGGTTAGGAGGGCGGAAATTAGGAACGGATTGGCATGCGCATCTTCGTGACCGGCGGCGCCGGGTTCATCGGTTCGGCGGTCGCCCGACGCATCATCGAGGATACGCCGCACCAGGCGCTTGTGTTTGACAAGCTGACCTACGCGGGGAACCTCGCCTCGCTGGCCCCCGTGGCCAACGATCCGCGATTTTCCTTCGTGCAGGGCGATATCTGCGACCGAGCCGCGGTCGATAAGGCGCTGAAATCGTTCCGTCCGCACTGGATCATGAACCTGGCCGCCGAGAGCCATGTCGATCGCTCGATCGACGGGCCCGCCGAGTTCATCCACACCAATGTCGTCGGCACGGGGGTGATACTCGAAGCGGCGCTGGCTTATTGGCGCGAGGCGGAGGCGGAAGTCCGAGAGGCTTTCCGGTTCCACCACATCTCCACCGACGAAGTGTTCGGCTCACTGGGCGCCACGGGGCATTTCCGCGAGGACACGGCTTACGCGCCGAACTCGCCCTATTCGGCCTCGAAGGCGGCGTCCGACCATCTGGTGCGCGCGTGGCATCACACCTACAAGCTGCCGACCGTGCAGACGAATTGCTCCAACAATTATGGGCCGTATCACTTTCCGGAAAAGCTCATCCCGCTGATGATCCTCAATGCGCTGGAAGGCAAAAAGCTGCCGGTCTACGGCAAGGGCGAGAACATCCGCGACTGGCTACACGTCGAGGATCACGCCGAGGCGCTGCTGACGGCCGTCGAGCGCGGCAAGCCGGGCGAGAGCTACAACATCGGCGGTAACGCCGAACGGCAAAACATCCAGGTGGTGCATACGATCTGCGATCTCGTCGACGAATTGGCGCCCGCAAAAGGCTCGCGGCGGGACCTCATCTCTTATGTCGTCGATCGCCCGGGGCATGACCTGCGCTACGCCATCGACGCGAGCAAGATCGAGCGCGAACTCGGCTGGCGGCCGAAGCGCGATTTCGAGACCGGCTTGCGCGAGACGGTAACCTGGTATCTCAACAACGAGCCGTGGTGGGCGGCGATCCGCTCGGGCGCCTATCGCGGCGAGCGGCTTGGCGTCACGGTCTGAGAGAGGGTTCATGCAGGTCGAAAATACCGCGATCGAGGCCGTAAAGATCATCACGCCGAAGAAGTTCGGCGATCACCGGGGCTTCTTTTCGGAAGTCTACAGCCGCAAGGCTTGGGCGGAGGCTGGGCTCGATCTGGAATTCGTGCAGGACAATCATTCCTTTTCGGTGGAAGTCGGCGTCATCAGGGGGTTGCATTTCCAAACCGCGCCGTTCGCCCAGGATAAGCTGGTGCGCGTCGCCAAAGGCCGCGTGCTCGACGTAGCTGTCGATTTGCGCCGGAGTTCGCCAACCTTCGGCAAGCACGTCGCGGTCGAGTTGTCGGCGGCCAACTGGCGCCAGCTGCTGGTGCCGATCGGCTTCGCGCACGGGTTTTGTACGCTCGAGCCGGATACCGAGGTGCTCTACAAGACGACGAACGTCTATTCGCCGGCGAACGACAGGGGCCTCGCCTTCGACGATCCCGCGCTCGGCATCGACTGGCGGATCGACCTCTCGAAGGCGGTGCTTTCGGACAAGGACAGAAAACAACCGCGCCTCGCCGAGCTCGGAGCCATGTTCCCATGACGCGGATACGCCTCCTCGTCACGGGCAGCCAGGGCCAGGTCGTCACCGCGATGCTGGAGCGGGCGCCTGACGATATCGAGGTCGCCGCGCTGGGGCGTCCAGAGCTCGACCTCGCCGATCCCCATTCGATCACGCGCGCGTTCGACGACGAGGTCGCCGACGTCGTCGTCAACGCGGCGGCCTACACCGCGGTGGACAAGGCGGAAGCCGACGAGGAGCTCGCCACCCGCGTCAACGGCGAGGGGGCGGGCCATGTCGCGGCTGCGGCGCGGCGGCTCGGCGCGGCGGTCATTCAACTCTCGACGGACTACGTGTTCGACGGCTCGCTCGACCGGCCGTATCGCGAGGAGGATCCGACCAACCCGATCGGCGCCTACGGCCGCTCGAAGCTCGCGGGCGAGTTTGCGGTGGCGGACGCCAATCCCCGTCACGCGATCCTGCGCACGGCCTGGGTGTACAGCCCGTTCGGCGCCAATTTCGTCAAGACCATGCTGCGGCTTGGCGAGACGCGCAGCGAGGTGCGGGTGGTCGGCGACCAGCACGGCGCGCCAACCAGCGCGATCGACATCGCCGACACAGTGTTCGAGGTGGCGCGGCAGATCGTCGCCGAGCCATCGCCGCGCAAATTTGGCGTGTTCCACATGACCGGCGGCGACGAGGCCACATGGGCGGAGTTCGCCGCGGCCGTCTTCGAAGAGGCGACGCATTTCGGCCGCGCGCCGGTCAAAGTGACGCCGATCGCCACCACCGAATATCCGACGCCGGCGCGGCGCCCCGCCAATTCCCGGCTCGACGGCGGCCGGCTCGCGCGGGATTACGGCATCACCCTGCCGCCGTGGCGCCAGTCGCTGAAACCTGTGGTCGCCCGCCTGCTGACCGACTCGCCAACCTGAGGGAATTCATGCGCGGAATCATCCTCGCCGGCGGCGCCGGCACCCGGCTGCATCCGATGACGCAAGTCGTCTCCAAACAGATGCTGCCGGTCTATGACAAGCCGATGATCTATTATCCGCTGGCGGCGCTGATGCTGGCGGGCATACGCGAAATTCTCGTCATCTCGACGCCGCGCGACCTGCCGATGTTCCGAACCCTATTGGGCGACGGGTCGCAATGGGGGCTGTCGCTGCAATTCGCGGAGCAGCCAAACCCGGACGGGCTGGCGCAGGCGTTCATCATCGGCGAGTCGTTCATCGCCGGCCAACGCAGCGCCCTGGTGCTCGGCGACAACCTTTTCTACGGTCACGGGCTCTCGGAGCTGATGGTCGCCGCGGGGCAAAAACCGGAACCGGGCGCCACGGTATTCGCGTATCACGTGAAGGATCCCGAGCGTTACGGCGTGGTGGCGTTCGATGAACGGGGCAGGGCGACGTCGATTGAGGAGAAGCCGAAGGCGCCGAAGTCGCCTTGGGCGGTGACCGGGCTTTATTTCTACGACGAACGGGTCTGCAGTTTCGCAAAATCCCTAAAACCTTCGCCGCGAGGCGAGCTGGAGATCACCGACCTCAACCGCGTCTATCTGGAGCGCGGCGAGCTTTCGGTCGAAAAGCTCGGCCGCGGCTTTGCCTGGTTGGACACCGGCACGCCGGATTCGCTGGTGGAGGCGGCGGAGTTCATTCGGGCGCTGGAGAAGCGGCAGGGAGTCAAGGTCGCCTGTCCGGAGGAGATCGCGTTCCACAGCGGGTGGATTACCAGCGAGCAGTTGCTGAAGCTGGCGGACGCATACAGGGGGGATTACGGGGCGTATTTGCGGCGGCTGCCGGAGGCGTGAACGGGGCGTCGGAGCGTCGGCGTCCACGCCGACGTTCGTGAAGCCAACGTCGGCGTGGACGCCGACGCTCCGAATACTCGGGCGCTTGTAGCCGCGGACTCCAGTCCGCGGTCTCGCCGTGATCGGCGCCGCGCGATCTCTTGATTACCGCGGACAGGATTCCGGGACTGCAGACGCCGGAGCCCTGCGCTTCTTCCGGAATTTCCTATTTTTCTTAGCTGCAACCATGACGTCAGGCCAATATCGGACGTCTGGTCCGAATACCAAAATCGAAATATAGCTATTAACGATCAAATATTTATTGACGAGGTTGGCTGGATTGAAAGTTGGACGCGGCTTCAACTCCAAATGTGGCGCCCGTGCGTACCCACGTTAAAGGGCTGCCATTCATGATATGGCCACATTTATGGTTAATTTCATTTGTCGACACTAGATTACTAAGGTAGGTCGAAATGATTCGGCGAAGGTGAAAGAATATTTGTCTCGGGGGCATTTAAAGTTTTAGCGATTTATTTTTACAAAACTTGGGGAGTTGTTAGGTCGACGAATTATAGTCTCTGTTGGGTAAGGGGGAAACCGTGGCAGACCAAGATCAACTTTGGGACTCGACGTATTTGCTGTCGGAGGACGTCACCGCCGAAACGGCGCCGCCCCTGACGCTCGCTGTTTTGCAAACTAGAGGCTCTGTAACTCCGCTGACCGCTTTTTCAGACGAACTTACGTGGAGCGGCGAGACGGTCGTTGGATCGAGCAATGTCCAGATAAGAAAACGGGCGCGAGGGCGCGGCTCCCCTCGCGGTCAGGATTAGGCAAAGTGTTGCGTGGCCTGACGCAGCGTTGTTCGGGGAGCATCGGAGCGCAATTGCGGGTAAACGCAACGCAGCTTGCGGGCGCTTTGTGGGATCCGTCTCGATGGCGGCCTTGGCCCAACGCCTCACACAAACATCGTCGGTCGCATCACCAGCCAGCAGCGCCGCCTTCGCGATAGGGCGTACTAAAAACAACTCGCCGCCGCGAGCAGCAGGCCCGCGGCCGGCGTAAATCCTAGCTTGATTGGGGGAAGACTCATGACCACCTACTTCGTAAGCTCTATCTCCGGGAACAATTCGAACGCAGGTACCGCTGCGAGCGATCCGCTGGCGTCCTTGCAGGCAGCTGAGGCGCTGGTCAAACCCGGCGACACCGTCGAGGTCATGAACGGCACTTATACCGGCGGCGCGCCTTACGGCGGCGACACGCTGGACATCACCACCAGCGGAACGGCGAGCGCCCCCATTACCTTCGAGGCAGCGCCCGGAGCGACCCCGGTCATCGACAGCACCGGCGGCTGGAACGCCATAAAGCTTATGGCGTCCTATAACGTCATCGAGGGATTTACGGTTGTAGGTGATGCGGCCAAGATCACGCTCGCGGAGGCAATCACAAATTATGGCACAGGTAACCCGTATTATGACGGGAACGGGATAGCCATCGTCCCAGGGGGAAGCACTACGCTCCCCAATCATGACACCATCGAGAACAACACCGTTTACAACGAGCCCGGTGGCGGCATCTATACCGAAGGTTCCGACTACGTGCAGATCCTGAACAATGTCGTTCACGACAATGCGCATTGGTCAGCTTATGGTAACAGCGGCATCTCGATTAGCACCTCGGTAAACCTGGACACGGCCGCGGGCGCCCACATCATCGTAAACGGCAACACGGTTTACGGTAATGCTCAAGAGGTTGCGACGGTCGGCGGGAGCCTGATCACCGACGGTGAAGGCATCATCCTGGACACCAACCCCAACTATACCAGCGAAATCCTGGTAAGCGGCAACACGGTTCATAACAACGGCAGCACCGGTATCGAGGCTTATTTGACGAACAACGCGGTCATCACGGACAATACGCTTTATGGCGACAACACGGAAAACGTTCAATCTTTGGCCCACTCCGAGATTTTCCTCAATCAATCGACCGGCGACACTGTCAGCGGCAATACTGGCGCCTTGGACACGGTGGCTTATTATATTGCCAACCAGTCTACCCTCGACGCGTCAGGCAATATCGCGATTGCGGATACGGCCGCTAACGTCGCCTCGGCGATTGCCACTCTGAACGCCGATACCCACGTCTCGGCGATTACGCTCCTCGGCACAGTTGAACTCGATTTAACGGTCGCGCAAGCGCTTGGGGATACGCGCGCTCTGAGCGTCATCACCAACTCTACTTACGGGATCGTCATCAACGACAGCGCCGCCAATCTCGACGCCCTTTCCCCAACGCAGATCGCGCAATTGTCGGGCGAGGGCGTAACCGAGTTGCACGCAATGGATGCCGACCTGTCGCTGTCGCTCGCTCAGCGGCAGGCCTTGGCCGCCGACGCGATCTCCGTTCTGCAGCCACACTCCGGCGGTACAACGGAAGACGTGACTTACGGCGTCAACGGCGGCGTCTCGAGCCTACTTTGGCTCGGGGTAACAGGCCGGACGTTCACTTCGAGGGAATCTGTTTACAACTCGGCTGGCGCACTGGTCGCCAACGCCGACAACAAATCTACCGGCGGAGGCGCCCTAACGCTGTTCGCCGGCGGTTTGACGATTTCCGAAGCGGGGAACTCTCTGGACGTCACGGTCGGGGCCGATACATTCGCGCTCGATTTCCATCGGCGCGAAACGATCAACGCCGCTGGTGCCGGCTCCGTGGACTTCAACTACGCGTTCGGATTCGGCCACCAAACGATAAACGGCTTCGATGCCGCGGCCATCGGCGGCGACACGCTCTCGCTCGGGCTCGCGATGTTCAGCGGTTTGAGCATCTTGAACACTGTGGCGCAGGACGCCGCGATACTGCTATCCAGCGGCGCAATGGCCCAGTCGGGGTCTGCGGTAACCATCACAGACAAACGTGGCGAGACGATTACCCTTGCTGGAGAGACCACAACGGCGCTGATTCAATCCGCAGGCAGCGTGTTCAAATTTGTCTGAACGGATCGCCGACGGGGCTCCCGCAGTCCGAGGGGATTGCGCTTAGGGGTCAGATCGCGCCGAGGCGCTTTTTGATCGTGGCCAACCGGATGCGAGGTCGGCTAGCAGCCCACGCACCTCCGAGCGACCTTGGTCCCGATTTCGGCGCGCATCTCGCGCAGAAGCGTCAAAATAACGTTCAGTTCTTCCCCGCCTCCCAGCCGATAATCGCCTGCTTACGGGCGAGCCCCCAATGGTAGCCCGTCAGCGCCCCTGACCGGCCGAGCACGCGGTGGCAGGGAACGACGAAGGAGATCGGGTTGCGCCCGACTGCCGCCCCGACCGCCCGCGCGGCCTTCGGCTTGCCGATGCGAGCGGCAATGTCGGAATAGGTCGTGGCGCAGCCCATCGGCACGCGGAGCAGCGTCTCCCATACGCGCAGCTCGAAATCGCTGCCGATAAAGACCAGCCGCAACGGTGCGTCGGGCCGCCAGAGTTCTGGGTCGAAGGCGCGGCGGGCGAGCGGCGCCGTGCCTTCGTCGTCCGGCTCGAAACCCGCGCGCGGCCAGCGCCGCCGCATATCCTCGAGGGCGGCTGTCCGGTCGCCGTCATCGACGAAGCCGAGCCCGGCCAGCCCGCGCGGCGCGGCGACGACGATCGCCTCGCCGAACGGGGAACCGTGAAAACCGTAGCGCAGCGTGAGGTCTTCACGGGTGTAGTCGCCGGGGGTCAGCCGCTCGTGGCTGACAAACAGGTCGTGCAAGCGGCTAGGGCCGGAGAGCCCAACCTCGTATGACGTGTCGAGTACTGTTGCGGAATCGCGCAGCAGTTCGCGGGCGCGCTCGATGGTGATCGCCTGCAAGAAAGCTTTCGGCGTCAGGCCCGCCCAGCGCTTGAAGACGAATTGCAGGTGCGAGGCCGAGAGCCCGACGTGGTCGGCGATCGCCTCGACTGAGGGTTGCTCGCGCCAGCGCTTGGTCACGAATTCGAGCGCGTGCCGGACCGTGGTGTAATCGCCGGCGGGCGGTGTGGGGAGATCGAGCATGGCGCCCTCTGTATTATTCACGTGAGGCCTATTTGGGCGATCTCGCCTAGGTTTCCACCCGAAAACGACGGCTTATCGGGTATCGGTCAACGCGTCCCAGCCCCACGCCAGCAGCGGTAGCGCGTCTTTCGCGAAGCCTAAGAGATCCTCGGCCAACCCGACCTCGGCGAGGCGCTTGTCGGGCAGGGGGCGTCGCACGATGATCGACTTCAAACGCACGCTCGCGGCGACCTCCGTGTCTTCGATATCCTCGAAGCCGCGCGGATTGCGTTTCATCGCGTAGGCGTCCGAGGGCGCCAATCCCTTCTTGTCGAGTTTGGCGAGTGTTTGTTTCCAGGACTTGGGCGCCCGCACCATCGCACCACGCAGCCGCGCCAGCGCCTCAGGGTCGGGGTCATAAAAGCCTGCGGCGGTGAAACAACCGTCATGCGCGACGTGCACGTAGAGCAACCCTGGTTCGTTCTTCTTGCCGAAGCGGGTCATCACGGCGCCGACATTGGTCTTGTACGGGCTCTTGTCCTTGGCGAAACGCACGTCGCGGTGGATGCGGAACAAAGACGATTTCCGGTCGCCCTTCAGCGGGATCTTCGCCTTGGCGAACCCGGCCGAGAGTTGCTCGACCAGTTCGCCCATCGGCGTCCTGAGATCGGACTCATAGGTGGCTCGGTTGGCCTCGAACCATTCCTTGGTCTGATGAAAAGCTAATGCTTTCAGGAACGGGAGCGCCTGGGGGCCGAAACCTTGGAAGGACACGTTTCGTCAAGGCTCCCCTCAGCGGCGAGCTCTATCCTTCGCTAAATTGGAAGCGCGGCGCAATAGCGCCAATCGCGGACTATGCGACCTGGCGACGCGGGGTCAAATCCTGTTTGCCCAGATCTTGCAACGCTTCATCGAGGCATCGCGCCATGATTTCTGCGGACCTCTCGATGTTGTCGCGCGAATGCTTGGCCATGACTTGCATGCGGAACCGCGCGGCGCCTTTGCCGACGGCGGGATATTCGACGAGATTGGCAAGCAGCCCTTCGTCGTGCAAACGACGGCTGACGAGCCGCGCCAGCGGCTCCGAACCCATCTTGACCGCGACGATGGCGGAGGGATCCCCGTAGACCTGCAGCCCGCGCGCGGCGAGCTCGCCGCGAAGATGCACGATGTTCGACATCAGTTCTTCGCGAAGCCCGTCGCCTTCGGCCGAGTCGACGATCTCGAAAGCCTTCAGCACCGTCGCCGCCTGCACTTGCGAAAGCGCGTTGGAGAAGGTGGTCGTCGGGCTATAGTATTTGAGGTATTCCTTGACCGCGCGCGAGTTGCTGGCGACGAACCCGCCGTTCGAGGCGAACGTCTTGGAAAAGCTGCCCATCACCAGATCGACCTGACCCAGCAGCCCCGCGGTCGCGATATGGCCGCGCCCGCCCGGCCCGAGTGCGCCGAGATCGTGAGCGACATCGACCATCAAGGTCGCGTTGTACTCGCGGCAAACCGCTTGCAGCGCCACCAGATCCGGGGTGTCGGAGTCCATCGAGAACAAAGCTTCGGTCACAACCAGGATCGCGTTTTCGGTGTCCTTGCCGCGAATGGCTTTCAGCCAGTGCCGGCAATGTTCGACGTCGAGATGGCGATGCATGTAGATGTTGCGCGTGGCGGCGTTCGCGCCCTCCTGCAGACAGGCGTGCGCCAGCGCATCGATGACGATGTGGTCAGCGGAGCGCACAAGCCCGCGAATGGCGCCGTAGCCCGCCGCCCAGCCCGTCGGATAAAGCACCACGTGCTCCATGGCGATGAACTCGGCGATCCTGCGCTCCAGCGCGAGCGTCAGGCCGCTGTTGCCAACCAGCGCCGGCGATCCTGCGCTATGCACGCCAAACTTCTCCGCGGTCTCGATCGCGGTCGCCTTGATCTCGGGATGGCCGGAAAGGCTCAGATAGTCTTGCGAAGCGAAATTGACGCCGGTCATCACGCGGCCGGTATCGTCCTGTGCCATCACGGTCGCGCGAGGGCCGGTGACAGTGGCGCGGGAATACGGCCACAGGCCATGCGAACGTCTTTCGTCCTGCCACTCAAAAAACCCGTTGACGCGCTCCAGCAGATGATTGCCCTTCGGCGCTCGAAAATCCTTGACGCTGCCGGAGAGGGACGCAATCGAAGCCGGCTGAAACTTAATCGTACTCATGTCGAACTCACCGCACTCACAGGACAGTTTTGACGCCCCTAGGATGTGATCGCGCGACCTTAATTAAAATTTGCCGGCGCGGTTGGCCGCGCTCCGCAGCGGCATTATTAGCGGGTTGAACTCGGAATATTGTCGCTTTTGCTTTTGTTGGTTCGATCAAATTTTACGGATCGCGAGAGGCCGGACTTCGGAGCCGGCCGCGCATCCAGAGCTCGCGACGTTGACACAAAGTTCGATTGACGGCTCGTTGGCCGCCGTCGGCGCGACGAGCGTCGCTATCGGGTAAATATTCGATCACGGCGCCCTCCGCGGTCGGCGACCGCGGCTACAGCGCGCGGCGCTACACGCCGTTGGTGATCTTGATGATCAGGTCGGGGATCTCGTTCGCCGGCACCGGCATCGAGTAATAGCGGCCCTGCAGCTCCGTGCAGCCCTTCATCGTCAAACATTCAATCTGGTCTTCGGTCTCGACGCCCTCAGCCACGGTCGTGATGCCGAAACTCTGTCCGAGGCCGGCGATGGCGCTGACGATCGTCATGCTGCGGCCATCCTGGGAAAGGCTGCGAACAAACGATTGATCAATCTTGATCTTGTCGAACGGAAAATTGCGCAGATAGCTGAGGCTCGAATATCCCGTGCCGAAGTCGTCCATCGAAATCTTGACGCCAAGCTCGCGGAGGTTTTCGAGCGTCCGTAGATTGCGCTCGGTCTTATCCAGCAGCACCGATTCCGTGATTTCGAGTTCGAGCCTGTCGGGCGGCAGCCCGGCCTCGGCGAGCGCGCTGACCACGGTGGCGACGATGGCGCCGCGCTGGAACTGAATCGGCGAAAGGTTGACGGCGACCTTGATGTCGGACGGCCAGCTCTTCGCCTGGCGGCACGCGTCGCGAATGATCCAATCGCCGATCTGCACGATCAGGCCGGTGCTTTCCGCGATCGGCAGGAAAACATTGGGGCCGAGCAGGCCCAGCTTCGGGTGACGCCAGCGTAGCAGCGCTTCAAACGACTTGATCTGATTGTTTTCCGAGGAAACGATGGGTTGGTAGTGCAGCTCGAATTCATTCTGCCCGAGCGCGCGGCGAAGATCGCTCTTCAGGCGCAACGTGCTTTGCGCGGCTTCGTCCATCGCCGGATCAAATATGCGATAGGTTCCCGGCCCCGTCGCCCCGCGGCCGTCCTCCTTCGCGCGATACATAGCGAGGTCGGCGGCCTTCAGCATTTCGTCGATGGTCTCTTCGTCGCCCTGCGAGACGGCGACGCCGACGCTGGCGGCCACCGCCAACGGATGGGTCTCGACTTGGACCGGAGCGCCGACGGTGTCGATGATCAGGTTGGCGAGCCGGATGGCCGAATCCACATTCGGGCATTCCGTCAACAGGACGCCGAACTCGTCGCCGCCCAGTCTCGCCAGTTGGACGCCGTCCGGCAGATTGTCGCGCAATCTCGCCGCCAGCGCCTTGAGCAATCCATCGCCGATCGAGTGCCCCAGCGTGTCGTTGACGCCCTTGAACCCGTCGAGATCGATGAAATAGACCGCGAATGGCGAGCGGGTCACGCGCGAAACTTCCAGCGCGCGTTGCGCCGCCTCGCGAAACATCACCCGGTTGCCAAGACCGGTGAGCGCGTCGTGATAGGCCAGGTAGAGCGTGCGCGCGTCCGATTGTTGGCGCTGGGTAATCTCGCGCTGCAACCGTTCGTTGATCGCCCGTAGCTCGTTGGTGCGTTCGGCGACGCGGCGTTCGAGATCGTGATTGGAATCGTTGAGCGCGCGATTGGCTTCGGCCAGCCGTTCGCTCGCCAGCTTCCGCTCGACCTGCGCGTTTACGCGCGCCAGGACCACCGGGAAATCGACTGGCTTCGATACATAGTCATTGGCGCCGGCCTCCAGCGCGTCGACGACATCCGTGCTGCTATTGTTGGCGGTGCACATGATGATCGGCAGGGCGGTCAGCGACTTGTCCTTGCGGATCCGCCGCAAAACCTCGAGCCCGTCGATATCGGGCATCCAAATGTCGAGCAGCATCAAATCGAAGGAAGAGCGTGCGACCAGGTCCAGCGCATCGTGCCCATTCGAGGCTTCAGTAACCGAGAATCCCCGGCGTTGCAGGCGGCGAGACAACACGGCGCGGTTGTCGGCGATGTCGTCGACGACGAGGATGCGCGCCGCGGCTTCGTGGTTTGTCGACCCCGTGTCCGCCTGGATTTTGTGACTCGGCTCGGGCATGCCTGACGTCCTGTATCCTGTTCTCAGCGTTCGATATCAGCTCAAGCCGCGATCGGCTCGGCGTGGGCGGCGGGTAATTCGAGGGGAAGCGAAACGAGGAAACGGGCGCCTTTGCCGGGTTCGCTCTCGACGGTTATCGTCCCCCCCATCAGTCCACAAAACCGGGCGCATATGGCAAGGCCCAGCCCAGACCCGCCGAACAGTTTGGCGGTTTCCACCGAGGCTTGACTGAAGTTCTCGAACAGCCGCGTCTGCTCCAACTTCGAAATGCCGATGCCGGTGTCGGAAACGGCAAAGTCCAACCAATCGCCGTTGGGGGTCGTGCGCCGCGCCGCCGCTACGGTGATCAGGCCATTGCTGGTGAATTTCGCCGCGTTGCCGATGAGGTTGAGGAGGATCTGGCGGAGCTTGACGGCGTCGCCCACGGCTTCGCCGATCCGCCCGTGTTTTTGCAAGGTGAGACGGTTTTTCTTCACTTTGACCAGCGCTGCTGAGGTCTCCATAAGTTCGCTCAGCAGGTCGTCGACGTTGAGCCGATCCCGGTGCAGATCGACCGTATCGCTTTCGATCTTCGCGACGTCGATCACGTCCGTCACCAGCGACAGCAGATGTTTTCCGGCATTGTTGATGCGCGTCAGATCGGAGCGCTTGACGTCGTTTTCCTGGCTCGCCTCGAGATCCTCGAGCAACAGTTCGCTGTAGCCGATGACGGCGTTGAGCGGGGTGCGAAGCTCGTGGCTCATGCGCGCCAGAAAGGCCGACTTGCCGCGGCTGGCGCGCTCAGCGACTTCACTGGCCCAGCGTAGCTCCTCAGCGGTGCTGCGATGCCGCTCCATCTCCTGCTCGAGCTGCGAGCGCTTCGACATAATGGTGGCGTAGAAGTTCGCCATCCACGACATGTAGATGAAGCCGCCGAGCACCGAAATCCAACCAACCTGCGCCAGTTTTTCGGTGGGAACGATCTCGGGAAAGCCGATCAACCAATAGGCGATCGCAAAGGCGCCGATATTCGCGCTGACCACCAGGGTGACGAGGCGAGGGCGATCAGAGAGGTAGAAGTAGCCGAGCAGCACGGCGACCAGCAGCCACGGCAGGAACGGCGAGCTCGCGCCGCCATAGTTGAAAGCGCCGAACAACGCGGCGAAAGACAGCAACTGCACCGACAACAGCGCGGCGACATCGAGACGGCGCGTGTATTTGAGAACCAACGGCAGCGTCAGGAAGGCGAGGATCGCGAACACCAACGTACAGCACGCGACCCCGTGGCTCGGATCGGCGCGCCACAGATAAATGCTGATGGACTGGGAAAGCAGCGGGCCGGCGATATGAGTGAAAACAAAGTTGCGCCAGACCGGCATTTCGGTCTTGTCGCGCTGGATCTCGGCTGGGATGAACCAGTCGATCCCCCGCAATATCGCCTCTAGCATGAGAAGCCCCTCAGGCGACTTAAAACGCCTAATCCCAACCGTTAGCTAGTAAAGTCAAAATATTAACGCAGCGTATCCTGTAAAACGGCCACGGGGATGCGTTGGGCCGAAAATGCGCGCGGCGGGAGAGGTTCGCGGCGGGAAAGACGGCGAAAGTTGACGATTTTGCAATGTTCACAGGCGAATAAGCTTGAGGGCGACTCCTACGCGGCGAGCGGGTCATGGCATTCTCAAAATTCGTGGATTACTCGACCCGCCTAGCCGACTATTTCATTCCGGCTAGCATAGCAGCGGATCGTGAAGCCAAGAAGCTTGCGAGAATATTTCTGTACAGTCATATTTTTGGGCCGTTCATCGGCGTGACGGTGCCGTTGGCGATCTACGCCTTGGATACACGGCCCGATTATCGCGAGTTCCTTATACTCGCATCCATTCTGTGTTTTTGGATTTTCCCATTTTTACTGAAATATACAGGGGCTTATAAGACGCTTTCCACCCTGTCCATTCAGAATCTCATCTCCTGTATTCTCGTGGGTTGCTATTTCTATGGCGGCGTCAGGTCACCCATGTTGGCATGGTTGCTGACGATTCCTTTGCTGTCCTTCCTTTACGTCGGACCATCGAGGCGGATGCGGTTGGCGCTGATCGGACAGTTCGCGGCCAACGCGATCATATTCTACTGGGCGCATATGCTGTTTCCGCCTCCGCAGCAGACCATGTCGTTGGTCGCCACCGAGTTGCTGGGGCTCGTTTCTACAACGGCCGCGTCGGTTTACGTGGGGATGATGGCGCTGTTCTACGCCACAGCCCTGGCCTCGCAGGTTGAACTGAAGACGGAAATCGACGGCCATCTTCGAACCACCTCGGAATTGCTGGCGGCGACAGAATCGGCGCGACGCTCCAGCGCCGCCAAGAGCGAGTTCATCGCCAAGATGAGCCACGAACTGCGCACGCCGCTGAACGCCGTCATTGGCTACAGCGAGATTCTGCTCGAAGAAGCCGAGGGCGACAGGGATGTGCAAAGCGCCGAGGATCTCGGCCGTATCCGCCAAGCGGGCGTCCATTTGCTCAAGCTGGTTAACGAAATTCTCGATTTGTCGCGCATTGAAGCCGGCAGAATGGAGATCTCGGAAGAGCTCGCCGACTGCGGCGATCTGTTGCGATCGATTGCGCTTCGTTATGAAACGGCGGCGCATGAGAACGGCAACCAAATTCTGGTCGAGGCCGAAAGCGCGTCCGGCGCCCTGATCGTCGATGTCGCAAAACTGCGGCAGGTGCTGGAGGAAATCATCGAGAATGCGATCGCCTTCACCAAGGACGGTCGGGTCACGATTTCGGCTCTGCGCAAGGACGGCGACGTTTGCGTGACCGTTACGGATACAGGATGCGGCATTGCGCCGGAGCGATTGGACGGCTTTTTCGAACGGCTGGAAACGGTGGAGGAGGCCGACCAGCGGCCGGCGGGCGCCGGAGTCGGGCTGCTGCTTTGCAAGCGGCTCTGCGAGCTTATTGGTTCAACGCTCACGCTCGAGAGCGTGCAGGGCCGGGGCACGAGCTTTACGATCACGCTTCCCGGTAGAGCCGAAGAGGTCGAGGCGCTGGAGCGCGCCGAAGATGGTCGCCGCCAGCTCAGTGCTGTCGCCGAGCGCGTCAAACAGGCCAAACAACTAGATGAAGGGGCCGGCGGTCATGCGCAAAGTGCTGTTGGTTGAGGACAACGAAGCCAATAGGGACATGCTCAGCCGCCGTCTGATGCGCCATGATTTTGAGGTCGTGTGCGCGGTCGATGGTCCGGCGGGAGTCGCGGCGGCGTTGCGGGAGTTGCCTGATATCATCCTGATGGACGTCGCGCTCGGGGCGATGGACGGATGGGAGGCGACGCGGCTTATCAAAGAGGCGCCGCAGACCGCCAGCATTCCGGTGATCGCGCTGACCGCGCATGCGCTGCAAAGCGATCGGGCCAAGAGCGTTGAGGTCGGCTGCGCCGATTTCGACACCAAGCCTGTCGACATGCGGCGGCTGTTGCAGAAGATCAACGTTTGTTTGGAGGCTGTCGCGGCGGCGGAGCTTATCTCTGTCGCGTCCTAGCCGCCCTCCGTCATTGCGAGCGAAGCGCGGCAATCCAGCGTCGTGAGATCGTCTGCCAGCCGGAAAGGGCGCCTGCAGCCGCCTGGATTGCCGCGTCGCTTCGCTCCTCGCAATGACGATGGCCGACCGGCGCGATCAAATACGCGCCTCGTCAAACACCGGCGCGACCGAGCGCTTCCACGGTCCTTCGAAAAGATCGAGCCACGCGCGAGCTGGTTCGCGCCCGGTTTCGACAATCCGATAGAGCGGGTCGAGATACTGCGTTTCGTCGCGTCCCGCCGCATTGCGGCGGGCGCGCCGCGCCAGGCCGGCTCGCGCCAAATCCAGCATGTCGCGCGCGATCTCGCGCGCCGCTCGGCCCCCAACCCGCGCCGCGAGTCCAAGCCGGGGCGCCGTGTCGCGCAACGCTTGCCGCTCTTCGGGCGTCCAGCCGCGGATGAGTTCGCTCGCGCCCTCGAGCGCGGCCGCGTCGTAGTAGAGCCCCGTCAGCAGCGCGGATTGTGCGACAATGCGGTCCGGCGGCCCGACATCGGCGCCGCGCATCTCCAGGTAGCGCTTCAGGCGCACCTCGGGAAAGATCGTCGAGAGGTGATTGGCCCAATCGGACACGGTCGCCTTTTCGCCGGGCAGCGCTGCGAGCTTACCTTGCATCAGATCGCGGAAGCTGGCGCCGGCGACGTCGTGATAGGTCGAGCCGCGCTTGACGAAATACATGGGCACGTCGAGCGCAAAGTCGGTGTACCGCTCGAACCCCATTCCGGGCTCGAATGCGAACGGCAACATGCCGGTGCGATTGCGGTCGGTGTCGCGCCAAATCTCGGAGCGCGCGGATAACATCCCATTCGGCGCGCCGTCGGTGAAGGGCGAATTGGCGAACAGGCCGGTCATCACCGGCTGCAACGCCAGCCCGACGCGCAGCTTGACGACCATGTCGGCTTCGCTCGCGTAATCGAGGTTCGCCTGCGATGTCGCGGTCCGATACATCATGTCGAGCCCGCGCGAGCCGACCTTCGGCATGTAGTCGGTCATGATGCGATAGCGGCTTTTCGGCATCCGCGGCGTTTCGGAGAGCCGCCACTGCGGGCTCATGCCGAGCGAGAGAAAGCCGATGCCCAGGGGCTCCGCGACGGCGTGCGCGGCGTCGAGATGCGCGCGAAGCTCGTCGACCAGCGCATGAATATCGCCGTGTTGGGCGCCGGAGAGTTCGTACTGGCCGCCGGGCTCCAGCGAAATCGCGCCGCCACCCTTCGCGTCGAACAGCCCAATCAGCCGGCCGTCATCCTCGATCGCCTCCCAGCCCAGCCGGGTTCGCATCCCCTCAAGGAGCGCGCGGATGCCGCGCTCGCCTTCGTAGGGGACCGGCGCATGGTCGGCCACGTAGAACGGGATCTTTTCGTGTTCGGATCCGACCTTGAAGTCCGCGGGCGCTTTGGCGCCCGCCTCGAACCAATCGACGAGGTCTCGCCGGTCGTTGACCGGTTCCGCGTCGGTGACATCCCTCGCCATGCAAAGTCCCGCTCACCGCCCTCCCGGCGGACGGCCCTAGATAGGGGCGAGGCGCCGACAACGCAATGAAGCCGCCCGACAGGCGCTATTTCGGCAAGATTTCGTCCAGCGCCTGCTGATGGCCCGCCGATACGGGGACGCCCGGCTGGAACATGTTGATCAGCGAGGACAGGCCGGATTGCCCATCGCCGCTCTGGCCGCTCAGCGCCCCCTCTACGGCGGATACGATGGACCCAAACAGGCCGCCGCCGCCGCTAGGCGCGGCCCCGCCCTGATTGAGCACGGCCCCTTGCCCCTGCGTCTGCATGGCGTGGGACAATCCGCCCATCGCGATCGAGGCGACCGCCGGCAACAGGCTGGCGATGATCTGCGGATCGATGCCGGAGACGCGGGAAATCTGCTGCCCGATCTGCGCGGTGACTCCGGGGCCCCCAAAAATCTGGCCAAGTGCGCCGCCGCCGGCGTCCACGGCGGCGCCCGTCTGCGAGGGGTCGGCGTAGGAGCCGGTATGGGCGCCGCTGCCGATCTCCGAGACCACATTGCCGAGCGAGCCAGGGTTTTGCGCCGCGCGCTGCAATCCATGCGAAAGCGCGGGGATGATCGCCTGCAGAGCGCTTTGTGTCTGCTCGGGCGACAGCCCGAACTGGTTGGCGAGATTTTGCAGCGCGCCGCCGCCCTGCGCACTTTGGATGATGTCGTTCAGCGTCATAGTCCGGACCTCCCGTTTCCGTTGGGACTTAGCCCGCTTTCGTTAAGCGGGGCAAATTACCAGACAGGCGCCGGGTGTGGCCGCAGTCGTTGACCGCGGTCGAAGTGAGATCGCGGCTATCCGGCAAGGCTTCGATCTCGGCGCCCTCCGCGGTCAGCGACCGCGGCTACAGGGCGGGTTTTGCGTCCCTGGCGAGACGGCCGACGAGGAAATAAGCCGTCGCCACGCTGCCGAGGCCGAAGATCATCGAGCCGCAGACGATGCCGGTCATGGCGCCGGGCACGCCGGCGAGCTTTGCGCCGATCAGCACAAACGGAATCGTGCCGAGCGTCGCGCGTCCCCAATTGAACAGCATCGCCATCAGGGCGAAGCCCAGATTGTTGAACGCGGTGTTGGCGACGAACAGGCAGGTGATGAACACCCAGGCGATCGCGCCATATCTACAAAACAACATCACGAAATTCGCGCTGTCGCCGGTGGCCGCGAACGCGCTGACGACGAGCGGCGCCGCCAGCGCCAGCGCCGCCCAGGCGACCAGCGAGTAGCCGACCGCCAGGATGAAAGAATTGGTCAGCGCGCGCCGCACGCGCGGCATCAGGCGCGCGCCGTAGTTCTGGCCGATGATCGGACCGATCGAGCCTGTGAGCGCGAAGATGACGCCGAAGGCCAGGGGAATGACCCGGTCGACAATGGCGCCGCCGGCCACGGTGGCTTCCCCGAGATCGGACCAGACGCGGGTGACATAGATCGCCGATACCGGCGTCGCGAGATTGGCGAGGATTGAGGGCAGGCCGATGCCCATCAGCGGACGAAAATCGCGGCCGAGCGCGGCGAAGCTCGGCCGCCCCACGAGATCATGCACGCGCACGGCGCCGTTGAGGCCGACGGCGAGGAAGACCAGGCGCGAAATGAGCGTCGCCCAGGCCGCGCCGTAGACGCCGAGGCCGAGGCCGAAAATGAGCAGCGGGTCGGTGAAGGCGGTGATGATCCCGCCGGAAAGGGTGACATACATAGCGCGGCGGGCGTCGCCGCAGGCGCGCAGGATGCCGGAACAGGCCATGCCGAGACCCATCGGGATGTTGGCGGGAATGATGATCGCCAACAGGCCGCTGGCCACCACGCGGGCGTCGCCCCTGGCGTGCATGAAGCGGTCGAGCGCGGCGTCGCGATACCACCACAGGATCGCGGATAGCACTAGCGTCGTGAGCGTCGTCAGCAACAATCCGGAAGCGGCGATGCGGCGCGCTCGCGGTCGGTCGCCGGCGCCGAGCGCGCGGGAAACCATGGCGGAAATCGAGATCGTCAGCCCGATATTGACCGACATGAGGACGAAGGAGAGCTGGCTCGCATAGCCAACCGCGGCCTTGTAGCTGTCGACGCCGAGCCGCGAGACCCAGAACAGCGACAGCACGTCGACGGCGAAGATCGCGATCAGGCCGATCGAGCCGGTCGCGGTCATCACCGCGACGTGGCGCATCAGATTGCCTTGCGTGAACAGGGGCGCGTGATGACGCGCGGCGGCGGTGGACACTAGACCTCGCGGGGGCTTGCGGAGGCGCGCTTTTAGGCGGCGGCGGGCGCGGGCGCCAGAACAAAAGCGGCGCGGTCGTCTTCCTTAGTGTCGTCGTGAAAACCTTCGCGCCTTTGTGGTGAAGCTTTTCACCACCAAGACACAAAGGGAGTCACTAAGGCACAAGGTCATAGCCGCTCGACGATCGTCACGTTCGCCATGCCGCCGCCTTCGCACATGGTCTGCAGGCCGTAGCGCTTGCCGTGCGCGCGCAGCGCATGCACGAGCGTCGTCATCAGCTTGGTCCCCGACGCGCCGAGCGGATGGCCGAGCGCGATCGCGCCGCCGTTCACGTTCAGCCGCGACGGATCGCCGCCGACATGCCTCAACCACGCCATCGGCACCGGCGCAAAGGCTTCGTTGACTTCGTAGAGGTCGATGTCCTCGATCTTCATCCCGGCCCGCCTCAACGCCTTGTCGGTGGCAAACAGCGGCTCCTCCAGCATGATGACGGGATCGCCCGCGGACATCGTCATCGAGTGCACCCGCGCCAGCGGCTCGACGCCGAGCGCCTTCAACCCACGCTCGTTGACGATCATCACGCCGGACGCCCCGTCGCAGATCTGGCTCGACGTGGCGGCGGTGATGCGGCCGCCTTCCTTGATGAGCCGGACGCCCTTCACGCCTTCGAGCGTCGCGTCGAAGCGGATGCCTTCATCGACGCTGTGGCGCTCGCGCGTCCCGTCGCGGCCGACGACCTCGATCGGGCAGATCTCCTTCTCGAAGCGCCCGGCCTTCGTCGCGGCGGCGGCCTCGCTGCTGGCTCTCGAAGCCGTAAGCGTCGATCTCGTCCTTAGAGAAGCCGTGCTTCTCCGCCATCATCTCCGCGCCGGTGAACTGGCTGAACACGATGTCGGGATAGCGCGCCTCCATGCGCGGGCTCTTGGCGCGGCCGTAGCCGTTCTTCGCCAGCACTTCCGAGGAAAGCCCCATCGGCGCGCGCGTCATGCTCTCGACGCCGGCGGCGATTACCACGTCCATGACGCCCGCCATGACGGTCGCGGCGGCGAAATGCAGCGCTTGCTGCGAGGAGCCGCACTGCCGGTCGACCGACACACCGGGGATGTGCTGCGGCAGTTTCGAGGCTAGCACCGCGCCGCGGGCGATGTTTTGCGATTGCTCGCCGGCCTGGATGACGCAGCCCATGATGACGTCCTCGACCAGCGCCGGGTCGGCGCCGACGCGGGCGACGAGATCGTCGAGAATGACACCCGCGAGATCGACGGGATGCCAGCCGGAGACTTTGCCGTTGCGCTTGCCGCCCGCCGTGCGCGCCGCGGCGACGATATAAGCCTCACCCATGCGTTCGCTCCCTGATCTGCGTTGCCTTTTCATAGCGGGGAAGAGCCTGTGGCGGCAAGGCGCGACGGCTTAGGTTCGGACAGGTCGCATGGAGCCGTTTTCAACACCTTGCGTGCGTTCCCGTGTCCCGTCGTATTTTAGAGAGAACCGCCCGCGCCGCGAACTCCCTCCCCCCTTGTGGGGGAGGGCCGGGGAGGGGGGTAGTCGCAAGCGGCGCCCTTTCTGATAAGCTTCATCCAAGCTGAACCGCCCCCTCCCTTGCCCTCCCCCACAAGGCGGGGAGGGGACGGCGGGCCGTCGATCACCGAACCCTAGCGCGTGTGGAAAGTGACGTTGATGCGCGGCCAAAAACCTCTCGTCGCAATCGTGGCGTTGAACCTCGGCGCTTTGCTTTTCTTTGTTTGGTTTAACTACGCGCACGCGGAGAGCCCGGATCAGCCCGTTTGGCCCACCAAACAATGGCAGACGTCTATACCCGAAGAACAGGGCATGGATGCATCGGAACTCGCTTCTTTAGTTGCTTTCGGAGAAACACACAGCTTCGACAGTCTGCTCGTGGTTCGTCACGGTCGAATTGTCACTGAGGCATATTACGCGCCCTTCACGGCGGATGTTCCTCACGAGATCTATTCCGCCACCAAGTCCTTTACGGGTACTTTGGTTGGAATGGCCTATAAGGACGGCCTGCTCGACCGCCTCGATCACCCCATGCTGGACTTTTTCGCCGATCGCCAAATCGCTGATGTCGATGAACGAAAGAAAGCCATCACCGTTCAGAACCTTCTGGACATGACCTCTGGTTTTGACTGGTCGCAAGGATTCGAAGGCGGCAAGGAGAAGACGCGGGTCGAGATGGATCACAGCGCCAACTGGACGCAATTTATCCTCGATCGCCCGATGGCGCACGCGCCAGGCGAGGTCTACAACTACAGCAACGGCGACCCGCACCTGCTCTCAGCCATCATCACCAAGCTTACAGGCAAAGCCGCCGAAGACTATGCCAAGGAAAAGCTGTTTGATCCGCTGGGAATCACGACTTGGACATGGGGCCGCGATCCCCAGGGTTTTACCAGGGGAGCCGAATTCCTGAGCTTGCTGACGCGGGATATGGCGAAGTTCGGCTACCTGTATTTGCGCCACGGCGAATGGGAGGGAAAACGTCTTCTTCCGGTTGGTTGGGCGGATGTCATGAACCACGCAACAATCAACATGCGCGCCACATATGATCCCAACCAGCGCTACTCCGATCTATTTTGGGTCTTTCCCGGCGGACGCACTTTCATGGCGAACGGCCTGCGCGGCCAGAATATAGCAGTGTTTCCTGAGCTCGATATTGTGGTGGCGGTGACGGCCCGCAAGTACGTCTCGCAATTCGCCCTGATCGAAGGCATTTACGCAGCGGTTAAATCCGAGTCGGCGCTCCCGCCAAACCCGAGCGCCGCCGTGCGGCTTGCCAATGCAGTCAAGGACGCTGCGATCGAAAAACCCACCCCTGTCGGCCTAACGCCGGAAATGGCGGCATCTCTCTCGGGAAAGGCCTACAAATTTCTGGATAACGCGCTCGGGTTGAAATCGCTTACTCTGTTCTTGAACGTTCCTGATCCGCATGTTGAATACGAAATACAGACGCAAAATCCAGACAGCCCTCTGGTCAAATACAATAGTCGCATCGGACTTGACGGGCTCTATCGCGCGGGGCCGCCGGTGATCTCCAATGACAAGGTGCGCCGCATCCCGATCGCAAAAGGAACATGGTTGGACGGGCAGACATTCAGAATCGACTCGCAGGATGTGGGATACGGCGCACAGCGCAAGTATCTGCTGTCCTTCAACGGCGTGAAGCTCAATCTTCGCCGCACGGACGAGGACGGCCGAGAAGTCTCCGTTGATGGCGAACAGGGCGAGTAGCTACGACCCAAGATCGGCGCGGCGTGCCGCGCGACGAACCGCCGCGACTGTGGACGCCTTTCCCGCCCCGCGGTACGACCGCGCTGAAGCGTAAACGAAACGTCAAGAGACGCGCGCCAATCTGCGCCAAAATTCGAATGGGGTTCCACACGAATGATTCGGCTGACGCTCGCCTCCGCAATCTGCCTCACTGCCCACGCGGCCTTCGCCCATCCCGCCATGACCGGCGATCCAACCACCATGGTCGCGGCGCCGAGCTCACACGCCCGCGTCGTGCAGGAAATTCCGCCGCACGCGCAGATCGACCTCGGCGAGTGCGGCGAGCGCTGGTGCGCGGCCTCCTGGCGCAACATGGATGGATACGTCCGGGTCGAGGCGGTCGCGCCCAATGACGCGCCGCTCTTCGGGCCGCCCAGGCCGCGTCCGCCGGTCTTTATTGGCCCGGTCATTTTCGGGCCGGCGTTCGGCTACGGCTACTACTACCATCGCCGCTGGTGAGCGATCCCGCGGCGCCGCTGGTTCTCTGGGACCTCGAAGTCGCGCCCGATTGGGTCGACTACAACGGCCACATGAACGATGCGGCCTACGCGCTGGTATTCAGCCGCGCCGGCGATCGCTGGATGGAGCACATCGGCCTCGGCGCCGACGTGCGCCAATCGACCGGCTACACGCTCTACACCCTACAAATCATGCTGCACTATTTCAGCGAGGCCAAGCTCGGCGCGCCATTGCGCGTCGTCGGCCAGTTGCTCGAGCACGACGCGAAGCGGGCGCGGCTCTGGATGGAGATACGCTCGCCGCTTGACGGCCCGGCGATCGCCGCCACCGAGCAGCTGTACCTCTCCGTGCGCCAGGCCGAGGAGACGCGCTCGGCGCCGTGGCGCGAGGAGTCGCGAGCGCTGCTGGAGGCGATGGCGCTGGCGCATCGCGAGCTCAGCTTCCCGCCGCAGGCCGGGCGCGGCATTTCGCTTAAGCGTGCGTGAACATGGACAGGACGCGCGGCGAGGGCTAGAGGGGCGCTCTTTTTCAAGGAAGAGCCTATGCGTCCGTCCAAACGCGCCCTCGACGAGATGCGCAAGGTGAGTTTCGAGCGCGGCGTCGCGCGCTATGCCGAGGGCTCTTGCCTGGTCCGGTTCGGCGAGACCCATGTGCTCTGCGCCGCCTCGCTCGAAGACAAGCCGCCGCCGTGGCTGCGAGGGCAGGGGCGCGGCTGGGTGACCGCGGAATACGCGATGCTGCCGCGCGCGACCTCGACGCGCACGCGGCGCGAGTCGGTGAGCGGCAAAGTTTCCGGCCGCACTCAGGAAATCCAGCGGCTGATCGGGCGGTCGCTGCGCGCCGTTGTCGACCTGCCAAAGCTCGGCGAGCGGCAGATCACCATCGACTGCGATGTGCTGCAGGCTGACGGCGGCACGCGCACGGCCTCGATCACGGGCGCGTATCTGGCGCTGCGCGATTGCCTGGCTTGGATGGCGCAGCGCTCGATCCTGAAGGACATTCCGCTGAAGGATCACGTGGCGGCGGTGTCGTGCGGCGTCTATCAGGGGGAGACGGTGCTCGACCTCGACTATGCGGAGGATAGCGCCGCTGAGACGGACGCGAATTTCGTCATCACCGGGTCGGGTGGGCTGGTTGAAGTGCAAGGCTCGGCCGAAGGCGCGCCATTTTCCGAGGCGCAACTCTTAGGCATGCTTGGGTTGGCGCGGAAGGGCGTTGGCGAGCTGGTGAAGCTGCAGAAGGCGGCATTGGGGTAGAAAGATTATCGACCCGAGGATCTGGAGGCGGTCAGTCCCTCGGGACAAACGTCTCGTGCTAGGATCGCAGGATGCAGGCACTCGCGATTAAAGATCCCATATTGACGCGTTTTCGAGCCGCGCTCGACGTGGCTTACGGGTCACGGCTGGAGCGCGCGGTGCTCTATGGTTCTCGCGCCCGCGGCGACGCGGGACCAGATTCTGACTACGATATCGCCGTTTTCCTTCATGATATGCCCGATCGCGGAGTTGAGCTTAGACGCCTTGCGTATTTGTCCACCGACATTCTTGAAGATACGGGCGAATGGGTTCACGCCATGCCGTATTTGGCAGGCGCCTACGATGATCCTCGCATGCCGTTGATGCATGAAATCCGACGGGAAGGCCGAGAGTTGTGAAGCCTCAGTCCGAAGCTTTTCTCGCGAAGGCGCGGGAGCTTCTGGAGCAGGCGGACGCCGTGCTGGTTATCGGTTACGCTGATGCGGCTGGCCGTGGCGCATATCTGGCGGGTTTTCACGCTGCGCAAGCCCTCTTATTTGAGCGCCTCAGCCGCGTGTTCAAAACACACAAGGGCGTACACAGTGAGTTTTCGCGGCTTGTGAAAGATGACCCTCGGTTCGATATCGACGATCGCGCCTTTCTCGGGCACACCTACAATCTAAAGACCATCGCTGATTATGAGGTGGGGCCTGGCGCGCAGGTCTCGCACGGGGACGGGGCTTTGGCGATTGCCGCCGCTCGCGGTTTTATCGAGAAGATAGAACAGACAATCCGATCCTAGAGTGCGCAACGGTATCAAATAGCGGCTGGTGTAAACCCTCTCCTAGATCCCCTGGTTGAACCGTCATTGCGAGCGAAGCGAAGCAATCCAGCGTTGGGGCCAGACGCAGCGGCATCAAGTTCAGCAACGTTGCGTGCCGCCGTCACATGGCGACCTTGATCCGCAGCATCGCGGAGAGGCTGGATTGCTTCGCTTCGCTCGCAATGACGGGCCGAAGGCTTCACACCCCTCCCAGCGGCATCCCGTCCCGGCGTGGCTGATATCCGGCTTTCAACGCCGCTATAATCGACGGCGGTGTCAACGCAACGACGTCGGCGCCCTCTGGCCTCGCCGCCGGCTCTCCATAGGCTCCAAAGCTCCACGGCCACAGCCGTCCGCTCGCCACCAGATGCGGGCCTTCGCGCCAAACAATCATCGCGCCGTCAGGAAGCCCCTCTAGCGCTACGCTCCGCTTCAGCCTGTCCGGATCGCGCCGCTCGGCGTCCAGCCTCAGGTCCATCTCCGGCGCTCGCATCGGGCCACCGGGAAACGCCGCCTGAAAAGCCTTCGCCTCCGCGCGCCGGCATTCGAAGCAGGGCCGGTGCCCGGCCGCCAGCGCCGTCGGCTCATCGCGAAAGAATAGCTCGGTATAGAAGCGCCCAAACACCTCGCGCCGCCGCCCCTTGAACTCGCACACACACGCGATCCATTGTTGGTTCGCCCAACGCCGGCGTCCGATCGTTTGATCGTCGTTGTGGAAACGCCCGCCGCGATTGCCCATCAACCGGCCGCGATCGGCCACCGCGCGAATCTCGCCGAACGGATCGACGCGATTTTGCAGCGGCCGCGGCGCCTTCAATGATTGCGAAGGAAATTGAGGATCGGCGAGATAGGCGTCGGCGTCGAGACCGCAACTGGTTCGGGCGGCGGAGGCCGTCTCGGCGTTTTCGGCGGGAAGGTCCGCCTTGGCGGTCGCCTCGGCAGAGGGATCGATGCCATAGACGTCGTTGCGGAAGTTGACGACGCCGTCTTCGTTGGCCCAGCCGGTCAGATAGACCCAGATCACCGGCACCGGATGCGTGAGCTTGATGTCGAAACGCTCCTTCGACTTCTCCTTTTCAAGCATCGCCTGCTTGTCCCAAACGCCGCTCGGACCGCCCGGCGTCTCCTCAAGCAACCACGCCGCGTAGTCGTAGACCCCTTGCACGCGCACGCAGCCGTGGCTCAGGAAACGGAAGTCGCGGCCGAACAGCGCCTTGCCGGGCGTGTCGTGCATGTACACCGCAAGCTTGTTCGGCATGCCGATGCGGATCGAGCCCAGCGAATTGCCGGCGCCGGAATCCTGACGCAGCGTATAGTTGGCCGCGCGCTCGGTGTTCCAATCAATCGAGCGCGGCTCGAGTTCGTTGCCCTGTCCGTCGAGGATGCGGATCTTTTCGCGCGCGAGATAGCTCGGATCCCGCTGCATGTGCGGGATGATTTCTTTCTTGATGATCGAGACGGGCACCGTCCAGGTCGGGTTGAGATTGATGACCGAGATGTGCGCGGAAATCTCTGGCGAGGGATGATCCGGATCGCCGACGATGGCGACATAGCGGTGCGCGACCTTCCCGTCCTGCACCGCCTCGACCGAGGTCGAGGGCAGGTTGACCACGACGTAGCGGTGCTCGAACTCGACGTGCTCGTTGGAGAGCCGCGCGGCGCTGGCTGAGAGTTCTTGGGCCCTCGTCTCAGCGGGCACGTTGATCGCCTTCAACGTCGCCCCCGCGACGACTCCGGTCTGGCGCAATCCCATGCGCGCCTGGAAATGTTTGACCGCCGCGGTGAGACCCGAATCCCACTTGCGCGCGGCGGCGCCTGAGCCGGCGCTTTCGAGATCGTCCTCGATGGCGAGCCGCTTGCGCAGCTTCGCCACCGCCTCGCCGCTGGCGCCTGGGTGCAGCGCCGAGATGTTGGTCGGCCAGCCGCCGTCGGCGACGATTCGCGCGTAGCGCTCGGCGGCCTTCTGCGTCGAAAAGAAAGTCTCCGCCGTCAGCGTCGGATGCGGGTCGGTGGAGAGCGCGGTCTCCAAAGCCGGCACGACCGGGCGCGGTTTCGGCTTCGGCTTGGGGGCGACCTCCACGGGAATCGGCGCCGGAGCGGGCGTCTCGCCAGGCGTCGCCGCGGCCGGTGTAGCCGTAGGGGCGGGCGTCGTCGCAGGCGCCGTGGTTTGCACGGGGGAAGGCGCCGGCGCGGGCGAAGCCGGCGGCGTCGACGCGGCGGGTTTCGGCGCCACGATTTGCGGCGTCGCCGCCCGGGGCAGCGCTCGGCGAAGGCGAGGGCGCAGGCCCGACCTCGGCTAAAGCCGCGCCAATCGTCAGCGCGATGGCCGCCGCGCTGAGCGCCAAATGCTTCGACCCAATCATGCGAGCCCGCCGTTTCCCTGTGGGGAAGGTAGCAAATTCCTACCTCAAAGAGGGTTACTAAATTGACACAGAGGCAAGTTTGCGGCGAGGCATTCGACCGCAACTCGGCGCAGCAGCGCCTTCATATCGGCTCATTGTCAGGCAAGACGGTCGCCTACGGCGATTCCAGGTCGCGGGCGGCGCGTACGCCGAAGAATTCGGGGCAGATGACGAGTTCGAAGCTCGTCGTATTTTTATCGAAACCAGGCTGAGATCGGCGCCGATGCAGCGCCGCCGCCGCAATTGGGATGGTTCATCATGCAAAGCCTGAAAACATTGCTCACATCAGTGCTGATCGCGGCAGCGATCCCAACTCTCGGCGCCAGCGTCGCTTCGGCGCAGAGCTGCAGCTGCGAAGAGGGCGCCGCGCCGCGCGCTTCGCGGGCGGAGATCTATCGCCGACGAGGCGCCGCCTCCGTTGCCCGACTATGAGCAGCCGCCGCTGCCCGCGGAGGGATACCTTTGGACGCCCGGATATTGGGCCTGGAACAACTACGAATACTATTGGGTGCCGGGCACCTGGGTCGAGCCGCCGCGGCCCGGCTATCTATGGACGCCTGGCTATTGGGGCTATTCCGACGGCTCGTATCTGTACCATCGCGGCTACTGGGGCGAGCATGTCGGCTTTTACGGCGGCGTGTCCTACGGCTTTGGATATTACGGCGCTGGATTCGTCGGCGGCCGATGGGACGGCGACCACTATTACTACAACAGCACCACCAACAATTTCGGCTCGGTCAACATCACCAATGTCTACGAGCAGCCGGCGCCGCGGGTGAGCGAACGCGCAAGCTTCAACGGTGGCCCTGAAGGCATTCACGCCAAGCCGACCCCCGGAGAACTCGCGGCTGCAAGGCAGTCGCATCTGCCGCCGACCGCGGACCAGCGGCAGAACGCGAAGGTGGCGAGCCGCACGGAGTCGGCGTTCGTCTCCACCAACCAAGGCAAGCCGCCGGTCGCAGCGACCGCCAAACCCGGCGAGCTGAAGGGTGCATCGGTCGTGCCCGCCAAGGCCGCCGGCGGGCCGTTGCACGAGAAGAGACCAGAGACGCCGCTGCCCGGGAAGACAGAGGGCGGCAAGCCGCTGTTGGATACGGGCCCCAAGGGCGAGCCGTCCGGACCCGGCGGCGACGCCGAGCGGAAGCGGGACGAGAAGTCCGGGAAAATCGAGCCGGACGCGAACGCGCCGAAGAACGAGCGGGAGCATCGAAAGCCCGGCGACGCCAAGCCGGAGCTTCGCGACACGAAATCGGAGCCCGATCAGATCAATCCGGACGAGCGGAAGGGCGACAAGCCGAAGATCGAGCGCGAACGCCGCAAGTCGGAGGATGCCGAGGGCAAGCCCGAGCGGCCGAAGACCGAACTCGAGCGCCAGAGGCCCGACCCACGCGCGGAAAGGCCGCGGAACGAAATGGAGCGTCAGCGACCGTCGGACCTCGAGCCGCATGCCGACAGGCCGCGAAATGAGATGATGGAGCGGCAGCGCCCACCCGGACTTGAGCCGCATGCTGACCGGCCGCGAAACGAGATGATGGAGCGTCAGCGTCCGGTCGAGCCCGAAAGGGCGCGAACCGAGATGGAGCGTCCGCGGCCGGGCCCGGGTCCCGGTCCTGGCCCGAGGCCGGAGCCGCAGCGGGGCGCGGAACATCGCGAGGGGGGTCCGAAGTGCCCGCCCGGCGCGCCGAATTGCCCGAAATGAGATCCGCGTAAAGTCATCGTGAAAGCGCGGGGGCGAGCGTGGGCCGCTCCCGGCATATCTCCTGCTAGCAAACCCGCTGGGCGGCGGTTCGTGCGCCGCGCTACCGGGAGAGCGTCGCTTGCGCCGCGAACAGCTGACCGAAAAGATCCTCGACATCAAACGCGCCCGCGGCTGGAGCTGGGCGCATATCTGCGCGGAGATCGGCGGCGTCTCGCCGGTGCTGATCGTCGGCGCGCTGCTCGGCCAGATGAAGCTCGTCAAGCCGCTCGCCGCCAAGGCGGCCGACACTGTTCGGCCTCGACGAGGCGGAGCAGCGAATGCTCAACGAGACCCCTTATCGCGGCGCCCGATGCCGCCGACCGATCCGCTGATCTATCGCTTCTACGAGCTGGTGATGGTCAACGGCCCGGCCTGGAAAGCGCTGATCGAGGAGGAGTTCGGCGACGGCATCATGTCGGCGATCGACTTCGACATGGAGATTTCGCGCGAGCCCAACCCGAAGGGCGATCGGGTGCGGATCGCCATGTCCGGCAAATTCCTGCCCTACAAATATTACGGCGCCGAGCAGGGCCTGCCGGAATACGGATTCAAGGAGGCGTAAGCAGCTGCGACGAACTAAGGTTTGACAAAGGGGCGAAAAAGCCTGCCACATTAATTCCCGCCGCGCGCAAGGTCGCTGATACCATAAAGCGATAAACGGCGCGTCCCGGTGGGGAGGCTTGAATTGGCTCGGCTCTCGAAGCTCAAAATCTTCATTTCGCACGCGTCATGCGATACGTGGGTAGCCAAGCAAATAAAGTCGCACTTGGAGCAAATGGGATGCGGCACATTCCTCGACAATGAGAATATCGATAGCGGCGATGATTTCGAAGAAAAGCTTATCGTCGCGGCTCGTCAGTGCGACGAATTGCTTGTTTTGCTGACCCCGACGGCGCTTGAGCGAAAGTATATTTGGATGGAGATCGGGATGTTTGTCGGCGCGCGAAAGCGTGTCGTGTCGGTGCTTTACGGGGTTGAACCTGAGGATCTTCGCGGCGATCCGCAGCTTCCTGTGACCCTGAAACGCCTGCAGTGGGTCGACATTAATGAGATCGACGCCTATTTTCGGCAACTCAGAGGGCGCTTGCGTAAGCGGGGTCCAGCGTGAAATCGGTTTTCATTTCCTACGCCCGTAAGGACGCGCCGGTCGCTTGGGAGATCGCGCGCGCGCTCGCCAGTCGCGGCGTCAGTGTCGCGACCGATCAGGACCTCCACGGCGGCGAGAACTGGCAGGATCAGATCGAAGACGCCATGGATCGCTCCGACATAGCGCTGCTTTGCGTGAGTCCAGAATACCTCGACTCCAAATGGGCTCAATTCGAGATCGGATACTGGGCTGCGCGCACTCGGGCGGGCGGCGTCAAAGCGACGCCCATTTTGCTTGGCGATGCGTCGATACCGAAGCTTTTGTCGCACTTGAACGGCATCGATGCGCGCGATCTTTCGACGCGCGAGATCGTAGACAAAGTTATGGAGAACACGCTGAGCTGAGCGTCCGCGCGTCCCTTAGCGTTCGTCCGCCAGCGGCGCGGGCGCGGGCCGGTCAGCGTTGCGCCCGCACGCGCGAAGGGGCGCGTGAGCGAGCGAGCGGCGGTCGCGTAGTCGTCGCGGTCGCTCGCCGACGCCGTATTCGCTCACCTCGCGTTGCCGCGATGGGACATGCAGCGTGCCGAACGCCCAGTCCCACACCGCCAGCGCGAAGCCGAGGTTCTTGTCGAAATGCCGGGGGTCGGTCGAGTGATGCACCTGATGATGCGCCGGGCTCTGGAACAGCTTGCCCGCCACGCCCTGGAATGTAATCCAGAGGTGGCTGTGGCGCAGATGACCCCAAGTCAGCATGAAGATCGCCAGCACGATGTTGCCGTTCAGCAGAGTCAGATGGCCAACGCCCGGCCCGAAAGATCCAGGTCATCAATCCGAATGTCAGGCCCGTCGTCATGGCAATGACGTTCATGAAAAAGATGATCTCTACAGGATGCTGACGCATCTCGGTAAAGGTGGTCATTACCTCCGCGGAATGGTGGACCTTGTGGAACTCCCACAGCGCGGGGATGCGATGAAAGGCGTAGTGCGATGCCCAATAGCCGAACTCATAGGCCAGCAATTCCGCGAGCGTGGCGGTCAAGCATGATCAGGCCCGGCGGCAGGCGCCGGGCGGCGTGGGCGCCGAACGCCTGCGTCAGTGCGCCGATCGCATGATCGCGCCAGAAGAACGCGCCGACGACGAGCAGTCCGTAGCCGGATGCGAACACAAGCGTGTTGAGCGCCCACAGCCGCATGTCGACCAGCGAGGAGGGATGCAGCAGGATCCGGCGTGGAAACACCGCGCGGGCAAAGATTTTCAGGGTCGATCGCGCGCCCGCGCGCGCGCCGGCGCAGGAAGAACCAGACCAGCGTGAAGATGAGCGCGCCGCACAACGCGGGCGCGCCATAAGGCGAGCCCGCCCCGAACGTCCCGACGAGCCGTGTCCACTCGTCCCGCACCAACCAACGCAACGCTTCCATCGAGCCGACCCTCGCGGCGCCGCGGGCCTTGCCCACTCGGCGCCGGGCGAGGCTTACCTGATGCGCCGTGCAGGAAGCGTTAAGTCGAGGGGTCGATTTTGGGGCGGACCCGCATTGGTCTCTAGCGCGGCGCCCCTGTAGCCGCGGTCGTTGACCGCGGTCTTGGGCCAAGCGCCTCGTTATTCGCTGTTTTTCCAAGCTGAACCCCCGCGGTCAGCTACGCTATATTAGGCCTGCGGCGCTCACTTTCCGCAGCTGGAATCCGGCAGCCACTCCAGCTTCTTCAGCTTCGCGGTCAGCGCAAACGCGCCGTAGTCGAGCTTCAGCGAACCGGAAACGCCGTTCTCGTAGAGGTCGAACGACATCGTGTAGTCGGGCGCGGAATCCTTGTTGATCTCGTTGAAGTAGGAGATCGTCACCGGCCAGCGCGGCGACTTCGGCGAGCTTGGCCGCAACCGCGGAATCCAGGCTTTCGCCTTTGTGCTGCGGGCCGATGATCGTCAGCGTCGAATAGACTTTCTTGCCGGTGTCGGAACCGTCGAACACCCGCGCCTCGAGCACGCGGCCGCCTCCCTTGGCGGTGGAGATGATGCGCTCGACATGCTGGGTCGGGAACAGGATGTCGCGCCCGATGTCGACTTTCTCCTTGCCGGGCTTGACGAGATCGACGTCGATCGAGCCGTTGTCCTCGCGCGCCGCGGAGCCGGAGATCGAGCGGTTGCGCGGCGCCGCCGGTCTGCGTCGAAATCTCGAAATGCAGCGATTTCGCCTCGCCGTCCTCGAAGGAGACGGCGTTGATGTCGGAGGCGACCGCGCCGCCTTCGGAGCGCTGCAATTCCGTCAGTTGCCGGAAATTCGAGGCGTAGCCCTCGCAAGTCGAGCCGCGGAATTCGTAGGCGATCAGGCCCGGCGGCGGCGATCGGCGCGTCGGCGTTCATCGAGTGGTCGGAATTGACGTCTCCGAGCGAAATTTCATAGCCGGCGCGATGCGACGCCAGCGGCGGCCCTGCTGTCGGCGTAGGCCGGTCGAAACGACGCATAGCGCGCCATCAGCCCCGCCAACCGAAGACCCTTCCGCATGTCCTGGCTCCGTCTTGGCGAATTTTTTCAGCCATAGCACCTTTCCCAGCGGGTTTTCGTCGGTTTCGTGACCGATCAATCCTTGCCGTCGGGGCGTAGCGGCGTCCAGGCCTCGGCGAGGGTGTCGGAGGGGTCGAGCGGCTCCTCGTCCGGCCGCAAGCGCCTCGCTGTCGTCGGGCCGCGGCACGCCATAGCCGGGCGGCAGCTTGCCCTCGAACAGCCCGGCGCCCTGCAACTCGTCGAGCCCGGGCAGGTCGCCGACCTGCTCCAGGCCGAAATGGATGAGGAACTTGTGGGTCGTGCCATAGGTGATCGGCCGGCCCGGCGCCTTGCGTCGCCCGCGCATTCGCACCCAGCCCGCCTCCATCAGCACGTCGAGCGCGCCCTTGGAGACCGCGACGCCGCGAATGTCCTCGATTTCGGCGCGGGTGACCGGCTGGTGATAGGCGACGATCGCCAAGGTTTCGATCGCCGCGCGCGACAGCTTCTTCTTCTCCGCCTCCTCGCGCGCCAGCAGCCACGCCATGTCGGGCGCGGTGCGGAACATCCAGCGCCCGGCGAGCCGCACGACCTGCACGCCGCGCCCCGCATATTGGCGCTGCAACTCGGCGAGCGCGCGCTTGACGTCGCAGCCGTGCGGCAGCCGCGCGGCGAGCGTCGCCTCCTCCAACGGCTCGGCGGAGGCGAACAGCAGCGCCTCGATCACGCGCAAGATCCTCCGGCGTGAAGCGGATTTCCGGCGATTCGAACAGACGCGTGACGACGGTCATGTAGCAAAACTCAGGTTTCGACGAGCGCGAGCTGCGGCCCGGCCGTCGTCCGGCTCGCGCTTGCGCAGATAGAGCGGCGCGAAATGCTGCGTCCTGCCGCAATTCGATCCGCCCTTCGCGCACAAGTTCGAGCGAGGCGGAAAACGACGAGGCGCGGGCGCTGCGCCGCAGTTTTCGGGTCGACGCAGAATTCGATCAGCCAACCATCAAGGCTCGTCCAATCGGCGGCGCCGCCAATCAGCCGGCCGAGCGCTTCGCGCGCCTCGGCAAGCGACCAGACCTCGCGCGGCTTCATCCGCACGTGCGTGCGCGCGCGCTTCTGCGACTGGCGCGCGTAAGCGGAGATCAGATCGTAGAGCGTCGCCGAGTAGTTCGCGGCCGCCGGCATGTCGATCGATTCCGGCGCGCCGCGGGCGAATACGTCGCGCCCGAGTTGCGGCCGCTTCATCAACAGGTCCGCCGCGCGCCGGATCACTTCGAGACGCCGCAAGCGATCGGCCAGGCGTTCGGCGAGATCGGCCGCGTCCTCGGCAATCTCCTTGGGCGGCGACGGCAGCAGCAGGCGGGATTTGAGATAGGCGAGCCAAGCCGCCATCACCAGATAGTCGGCGGCTAGCTCCAGTCGGCCTTTGCGCGCCGCCTCGACGAAGGCGAGATATTGATCGGCGAGCTGAAGGATCGAGATCGCCGCGAGGTCGACCTTCTGCCGTCGCGCGAGCTCGAGCAGCAGGTCGAGCGGACCCTCGAAACCCGCGACGTCGACGGTGAAGGCGGGATCGCTGAGCGCGCGCTCGGCTTCAAAGCCGTCGCCGATCGGCGACGTCCGAGCGCGCCGTGCCTGTATCTGCGCGACCAATTCGCATCTTTCGACCTTGGCGCGAGCTTTTCGCTTACGCAAGGCGCACGCCGCGGCGTCCCCAGCGCTCCGCGCGAGCGCCTCAACTGATATCGCTTCCCCCTTAACCTTGAACGTAAAGGTAAACAAAGGCTTGTCAAAGCCATTCGGAAGGTTTCGATTGCCATGCGAGGCGGCCGCGCTAAAGTATTCTCAACAGATCGAGGCCGATCGCGAAGACGAACTGCAAGACCTCGACTTCGCAAAATCTACGGAAAACCTCATGGGGCGCTCGGGTCCGCCGCATCTCCCAGAGTCCATGAGGTCGGCCGGTCCGAGCAGTCTAGGAGTGGCCTCCTCAATGATTGTTCTGGACCGGCCACTTTCTTTTGGACAACACCGATGTAGGCGCGGTTGCCGAACGCGGTGGTGCGGCTTGGATGCCCCTTTCAGAACGATGCGCCTCAACCCACGAACGCGGTCGGCGACCGCGTCTACAGGCGCCGGAGGCTCTCAGTATCGACGCAGCAAGCTGACGAGCTTGCCTTGGATCTTGACCCTGTCGGGTCCGAAGATCCGGGTTTCATAGGCGGGGTTGGCGGCTTCGAGCGCAACCGAAGCGCCGCGCTTGCGCAGCCGCTTCAGCGTCGCCTCCTCGCCGTCGATCAGCGCGACCACGATATCCCCGGTTTCCGCCGAATCCTGCTTGCGGATGACGACCGTGTCATTCTCGTGGATGCCGGCCTCGATCATCGAATCGCCGCGAACCTCCAGCGCGAAATGATCACCGGCGCCGAGAAACTCGGCGGGCATCGGGATCGTCTGGGTGCGGGTCTGGATCGCCTCGATCGGCGTGCCGGCGGCGATCCGGCCCATCACCGGCACCATCACGGCCGGGTTGTCGTTGACAGGCGCGCTTGAAGCGGGTCGCGCCCGCCCGAGATTGCCGGCGATGACGCTCGGCGAGAAGGCGCGCGGCCGGGCCGGCGTCTGCACGGTCGCCAATTCCGGCAGGCGCAGCACTTCGATCGCCCGGGCCCGGTTGGCCAGCCGTTTGATGAAGCCGCGCTCCTCCAGCGCCATGATCAGCCGATGAATCCCCGACTTCGAGCGCAAATCGAGCGCCTCTTTCATTTCATCGAAGCTCGGCGGCACGCCCTCGGCCTGCAGACGCTCGTGAATGAAGCGCAGCAATTCGCTCTGTTTCCTGGTCAGCATCGATTTCTCCGTCGGGCCGTGCGCCGCGCGAGTCGCCGCAGGATCGGGGCAAGACGTAAACAATTCACGAACGGTCCTTATATGTTCTTTTTTGGTTCCGCAAGTCCAAGGCCAGAAATTCCGCGGGGTACTCCGGGAGCGGCGGCGTCCACGCCGCCGGAGGCCGCCGCTCCGGGCGGATAGACCGCTTCCGCGCCCAGGCGTAAGATTCGCCGCCCGCACAGAAGGAACGACACATGCCCGGACAACTCGTCGACGGCCGTTGGGAGACGGGGCGGGGGCCTGCAACCACTGACGCCCGCGGCGGCTTCACGCGCAAAAGCACGACGTTTCGCTCGTGGATCACGCCGGATGGCGCGCCCGGGCCAACAGGGGAAGGCGGTTTCGCGGCGCAGGCGGGGCGTTATCATCTCTACATTTCATACGCCTGCCCGTGGGCGCACCGGACGCTGATCTTCCGCAAACTGAAGGGGCTGGAGTCTTTGATTGGGCTGTCCGTCGTGAATTGGTTGATGGGCGACGAAGGCTGGACGTTTTCGCCAGGGCCCGGCGTGGTTGCTGACACCGTCAACCACGCGGAGAAGCTTTACGAGCTCTATGTGCGCGCCGACGCCAACTACACCGGCCGCGTCACGGTGCCGGTGCTATGGGACAAGCAGCGGCAGACCATCGTCAGCAACGAAAGCGCCGACATCATCCGCATGTTCAATTCCGCTTTCGATGGTCTCGGCGCGACGCCGGACGATTATTACCCCACGCCGTTGCGCGCGGAAATCGACGCGCTGAATGCGCGCATCTACGAGACCGTCAACAATGGCGTCTACCGCTGCGGGTTCGCCGCGTCGCAAGGCGCTTATGAGGAGGCGGTCGCGGGCCTGTTCGCCACGCTTGATGATCTTGAAGCCAGGTTGGAGACACGCCGCTTTCTTTGCGGCGATGCCTTGACGGAGGCGGATTGGCGGCTGTTTGTGACGCTGCTGCGGTTCGATCCGGTGTATGTCGGGCTTTTCAAGTGCAACATTCGCCGCATCGGCGACTATCGAAATCTACGCCGCTATCGTGATGAGCTGCGCGCCTGGCCAGGCGTTGAGGAAACAAACAACCTGGCGCATATCAAGCGGCACTACTACGAGAGTCTGCGCTTCATCAATCCGACTGGCATCGTGCCGGTCGGACCCGTCGATGTTTGATGGGCGCAGAGGATCGTCATTGCGAGCGAAGCGACGCAATCCAGCGGCGGGGCGCAGGTTCGGCGCCGCACTACCAGCCAAGGGCTCGGCCTAACGGCCTCAACCAAGCATCGCTGAGCCGCTTCGCTTCGCTCAAAATGACGGTTCTACGTGCACACATAACGCTCTAGCTAGAGCATGCTGCCTTATAGTTGAATCGTCACGCCGAACGAAGGTAGGATCAGGCGCCTTGCGGAGCGTCGGCCTCCAGGCCGACGTCAGGTTGATACGTAGGCAGGCCGAGCAGCGCACAAAAAGGTCGGCGTGGACGCCGACCCTCCGCCAGAACGGCTCTACTTACAATCTCGCTTTGCTCGCAATGCCGGTTCTATTTAATTTCCGACCGCTCTAACCGGAAGCCGCTGGTCATGATCCGGCGACGGGGCCTGCGCCCGACGGGCTGGATTGCTTCGCTTCGCTCGCAATGAAGGTTGGGGCCTGTGGTCCCAGCGAAGGGCCTCACAAGACCGAACGCTGAATCGCCTCCTCGGCCTCCGCGATCGCTTCCGGCCGGCCGACATGCAGCCACAGCCCGTCGAGCCGCAGCCCGAACAGCCGTCCCTTCTCGGCGGCGCGAAAGAAGAACGGCGCCAGGCGGAACACCTCGTCTTCGATCCCGTCGAACAGCTGCGGTTTGATGATGCCGACGCCGGTATAGACGAACGGCGCGACAAGGTGGGGCTCCCGCCGCGACAGACGCCCGTCGGCGTCCATTTGAAAATCGCCCGGCCAGTCGACGCCGACCGCGTCGCGCTCCGGCCGCGACCAGCAGGATGGCGTCCATCGAATCGGGATCGAACGCCTCGGCCAGCCGCTCCAGATTGGAGCGCGGACCTTCGATCCAGAAGGCGTCGGTGTTGCAGAGAAAGAACGGCTCGTCGCCGAGTCGCGCGCAGCGCGCGCTTGATGCCGCCGCCCTGGTCGAGCAGTTTCTCGCGCTCGTCGGAGATGACGATTTTCGGCGCGGCGCGCGACGCTCAGATGCGCCTCGATCTGGTCGGCCAGCCAATGCACGTTGACGACCGCCTTCTCGACGCCATTCTCGGCGAAGCGGTCGAGGCAATGATCGATCAGCGGACTTCCCGCCGACCTCGATCAGCGGCTTCGGGAGGGTCTCCGTCATCGGCCGCATGCGCTGCGCCGAGCCCGGCGGCGAACACCATCGCGGTCTTCGGCATCGCCGCCATAACTCAGGATCCTGCCGGCGGCAGGCCGAGCGCGCGCGGCAGATGGGTTTCGAACCAGCGTCGCAGCGGATTCGAGCACGGGATGGGCGAGATTCTTGGCGAGCGTCTGCTCGATGCGCGGCAGCAGGCGCAGATATTGCGGCTTGCCGTCGCGCCGGTCGAGCCGGGTGAACAGGCCGAGGATTTTGGTCGCGCGCTGCGCGCCCATCACCGCATAGGCGGCGGTGAAGGCGGGCGCGTCGAACGCGGGGTCGATCTGCGCGCGCCTGCGCATGTAGAGCGCCAGCAGCCGCAGTTCGAGTGTCCTCCGCGAACCTCCTGCCGCGCGTCCTGCAACAGCGAGGCGACGTCATAGGCGGGCGGGCCGAGCACCGCATCCTGGAAATCGATCAGGCCGAGGCGCTGTCAGCCCCTCGCGCTCGGCGAGCCAATGCAGATTGGGCGAATGAAAGTCGCGCAGCGTCCAGGTCGTCGGCTCGCGCGAGGACCGGCGCCAGAATCTCGCGCCAGAGCGCGAGGAACTGCATGCGCGCGCCCGACGACGGCGCGCCGCGCGCGACCGCCGGCGCATACCAGTCGAGCGCCAGCTCGACCTCGATCAGCATCGCCTCGAGATCGTAGATCGGCAGCGCGTAGGGCTCGCCGTCGAACGCGCAGTTCGCGCGGGCAGTGCGCGCGCGTGCAGGTCGGCGAGCAGCGCCGTCGCCTCGGCATAGCGCGACGGCGTTCGGGCCGTTGGCGTCGGCGACCGTCTCCGCGCCGAAATCCTCGATCAGCGCCAGCCCGTCGGCGACGCTGTGCGCGTAGAATGCGCGGCGCCGAAAGCCCTAGCGCGCGCAGCCCCTCGCCCATCGCGAGAAAGGCGCGGATGTCGGCCGAGAGCCGCGCGATCTCCGCGTAGGATCTTGCCGAAGCGCAGCGCCGGCCCGCGGCGCGCGCGGCGGCGAGATCATCAGGATCGCGGTCTGCGCCCGCGGGCGTCGGTCAGCCGCTCATAGGCGCGCGTGGAGGCGTCGCCGTGCATGAGGTCGCGCCGCGGCTTCCGCCCAGCCGGCGCGCTCCAGCAGCGTCTCGACCGCGCGCGCGCGCTTGAAGCGGGCCAGCCATCAGGCGCCGCGGGCCGCGCAACATCGCGCAGGCGGTAGTCGGGGCCGCGCTCGGCGATCGAACTCCAGCGTGATGTCGAGACGGTCGGGCGGCAGCGCCGCGGCGGCGCGCTCGGCCCATTCGACCAGCGCGACGGCGCCCTCGATCGTCTCGCTCCAACCGAGTTGCGTCAGATCCTCGGGCGCCGCGCAGCCGATAGAAATCGGCGTGCACGACGGGAAAGTCTCGGGCCCTCGTAGACTCTGCAGCAGCGTGAAGGTCGGGCTCGGCGCCTCCAGATCCGGGTCGCCCGTCAACTCGCGCAGATAACGCCCGCGCGAAAGTGGTCTTGCCGGCGCCGAGATCGCCGGCGAGCACGATGAAGTCGCCGGCGCGGGCGAATCGCGCGAGCCAGCGCGCCAGCGCCGCCGTGGCCGCGCTCGTCCTCGGCAGATCGATCGATCTCGAGCGGCTCGATCGAGCGGTGTGTCGTCCGCAGTCATCTCAGCGCGACCGCCAGGGCCGCCGGCGGGCGGCCTCCGTACGGGAAAAAAGCAGGTGACGGTCGTGCCCTCCCCGAGCGCCGAATCGATCGTGCACCTGCCCGCCGTGCAACTCGACCAGCGCGCGCACGATCGATAGGCCGAGGCCGGGGCCGCGATGGCGCGAGCCGGCGTTGTTGGCTTTCGAACCGGTCGAACACGCGTTCGAGCGCCTCCGGGCGCGATGCCGCGGCCCCGATCGGTGACCTTGAACACGATCTCGTCGCCGGCGGCGCATCGCCGCCAAGGTCACCGTCTGGCCCGCCTCGGAGAAGCCGATCGCATTGGAAAGCAGATTGAACAAGACCTGTCGCACGCGCCGCCCGTCGGCGCGCAGCAGGCCGACGCCGTCGGTGGCGACGATGCGCAGGTCGATATCGGCACTCGCTCAGCCGGTCCTGCACGCCTTCGGCCGCGGCCTTCATCGCTTCGGCGACGTCGACGTCCTCGAGCCGCAGCTCCAGCGCGCCGGCGTCGATCGAGGCGAGATCGAGAATGTCGTTGATGATGGCGAGCAGCGCCGCCGACGAGGATTTGATGTAGCCGGCGTATTCGATCTGCTTGGCGGTTGAGCGCGCCGGCGCCGCCGTCGGCGAGCAGCTGCGTGAAGCCGATGATGTTGGTCAGCGGCGTGCGCAACTCGTAGGAGACGTGTTTGACGAAATCGTTGCGCAGCTTTTCGGCGCTGACCAGCGCCTCGATTGCGCTCGGTGAGCGCGCGCTCGACATTGGCGCTCGTCGGTCACGTCGAGGAAGGTCATCAGCGTCGCCGCCGTCCGGCAGCGGCAGCGCCGCGCATTCCAGGACTGACGCCGTCGGTGCGTTCGATCGCGCCTCGAGCCACGGCGACGCGCCGCTCGGGAAGCCCGAGCGACGGCGCCGCGCAGACCGTCCCATTGCGCCGGATCCGGCAGCAGCGGCAGGCAGGCGGCGGCGATTTCGTCGAAATGCGGCTTGTCGCCGCGCGCGTCGGCTCGGCATCCGCCAGATCGCCGCGAAGGCGGGATTGACGAGCTTCAGCCGCCCGTCGGCGCCGAACACGGCGACGCCTTCCTTCAGCGCGTCGAGCGTCTCGCCCTGCAGCCGCGTCAGCGCGTTGAGTTGCGAGGCGAGCGCGAAGCTCTGGGTGGCGTCGTCGAACAGATAGGTCACGCCGCCCTCGGCGTTGGGGCTGGCGACGACGCGCAACGCGCGGCCATCCGGCAGATGCCAGACGCTCTCGACCGTGTCCATCGCCTGATAGGCTGAAAGCGTCTGCGCCTTCCAGGCGCGGAAATCGGCCTGCTCCGGCAAGCTGCCGTCTGGCGCGCAAATGGTCGAGAATTTCGCTGTCGGTCGGCCGTTGCTCGAGGAAGGCGCTGATCGAGCGACCAGATCTGCCGATAGGCGGCGTTGTAGAAGATCGAGCCGCTTGGCGCGATCGAAGATCGCCACGGCGGTCGTGAGCCGGTCGAGCAGGTTCTTGTAGGCGCCGCTGCGGCGGTCGTTGTCGTTCTTCAGCGCTTCGGTCTCCGAGAGGTCGAAGGCAATGCCGACTGAGCCACCCTCGTTGGCGACCTCCGAGGCCTCGAACGGACGACGCTGGCCGTTGACCGTGGCGTGCAGGTTGGCGCGCCAGACGCCGGCAGAGCCGCGCGCCTCCTCGGATTGCCGAAGCGCCGCGCGATCGAACATTTCCGGCGCCGGCTCGGTCTGACGCCGCTCCTTCGGCATCGAGGGCGCGGGCAAAGGCTTCGTTGCGCCAGCTTAAACTTCCGTCGCGGCCGCGCGTCCAGGCAGGATGCGGCAGCAGGTCGTGCAGCTTGCGAAAGCCGACAAGTGCGGCCAAGCGCCTCGGGATAACTCTCGCTGCAGGCGGACGCGCTCCAGACGATCGCCGGACACGTCGCGGATGCGCATCACGGCGTTGCCGGCGATCGCCCGGCCGACGATTTCGAGATGCCGGCCGCTGAAGGCTCGCCTCGGTGAACGCGAAGCTCTCGCCGCGGGCCAGCAGCTTGGCGGTCGCGTCCTCCAGCTTGGCCGCGACCTCCGGCTCCAACCAGGCGCCGAAGGACAGAATGCGCGTGCGGGTTCATCGCGTCGGAGACGAGTGAGAATTCGCCCTCGACGCGCGGCTCGGCATCGGCGCGATCCCAGACGACGACGATTTGCGGCTCGACCTCGATGAAATGCCGGAGGCGATCGAGCTCCGCGCGGGCGCGCTCCAGGTCGCCGGAGAGCTCGCGCTCGCGGGCCGCGTAGCGCCGGCGCAGGGCGTACATGGTGATGCCGCCGAGCGCGGCGAAGACGATGAGTGCGGCCAGCATGACTGGCGCGATCTCGGCGTCGAGCATGTCGAGCTCGATCGCGCGCGCTGGCGATACGGCGAACCCTGCGAGAGGGGCCGCCAAGAGTCCGCTTCGCGCGACGGCGTGGCCTCGCCTGCGCGCACTCGTCCTAATCGACGATCCCAAGCTTTGCGCCCCCCGCGCTACGGCGGAACGCTCGCGGCGAAAAGCGCGCGGCGCACCCCCGAACGCCTGTTCGCGCTCTCCGCCCGAGCCCGCGAATCAGACGAATCAGATTTACGCAAAGCCGGCAAGAAAGTCGTTAACGATGTTTCAATCAATGAGGCGTGAGGGAGGCGACAAATCTATATCTAGACTTGTTTGGCGCGTCCCACGCTAGATGTCGGCAATTGGAGCGCGAGCTTTTTTTTGGCGGCGCGTTTCCGTCACGGCCGCGGCGCCGTGTGGCCGCGGTCGATGACCGCGGCGGCGCGGTGATCGAAGGCTTTGGGAAAACGACGATCACACTACGACCGCGGTCAACGACCGCGGCTACATTCGGCGCCTTGTGCGAACCAAGCCTGCAAAACCTCAGCGCACCAGTCCCATCACGTCCTTGACCCCGTCCATCACCGGACCGGCGATCGCGCGCGCTTTCTCGGCGCCGGCGGCGAGCACCGCGTCGACGTGGTCGGCGGCCGAGGCGAGCTTCAGCATCTCGGATCGGATCGGCGCGAGTTTTTCGATGATCAGCTCGGTCAACGCCGGCTTGAAGGCCGAGAACTGCGCGCCGCCGAACTGCTGCAGGACGTCAACCTTGGTCTGATCGGCGAGCCCGGCGAAGATACCGACGAGATTGTCGGCCTCCGGGCGGCCCGCCAGACCCTCGAGTTCGCTCGGCAAAGGCTCGGGATCAGTCTTGGCCTTGCGGATCTTCTGCGCCACGGTGTCGGCGTCGTCGGTGATGGCGACGTAGGAGAACTCGGAGGCGTCCGACTTCGACATTTTCTTGGTGCCATCGCGCAGGCTCATCACCCGCGTCGCCGGTCCCTGAATGAGCGGCTCGGGCAGCGGGAAGAAGCCGTCGCCGTGGCCGTGCGCGGCGATGCTCTCGGCGTAGTCGTTGTTGAACTTCTGCGCGATGTCGCGCGCCAGCTCCAAGTGCTGTTTCTGGTCGTCGCCGACCGGCACGTGGGTCGCGCGATAGATCAGGATGTCGGCGGCCATCAGCACGGGATAGTTGAACAGGCCGACCGAGGCGGCCTCGCGATCCTTGCCCGCCTTCTCCTTGAATTGGGTCATGCGGCTGAGCCAGCCCATGCGCGCGACGCAGTCGAGCACCCAGGCGAGCTCGGCGTGCTGCGCGACGCGGCTCTGGTTGAACACGATGTTCTTCTTCGGATCGATGCCGCAGGCCAGGAACGCCGCGGTGACCTCACGGGTGGATTGCGCCAGCGCGGCCGGATCGTGCGGCAAGGTCATCGCGTGCAGATCGACCACGCAATAGATGCAGGGGTGCGTCGCCTGCATTTCGACGAAGCGCTTCAGCGCGCCGAGATAGTTGCCGAGGTGCAGGTTGCCGGTTGGCTGCACGCCGGAAAAGACGCGTTCGGTGAATTTGGCCATGGCTCTAGATAAGATTGTCGAAAGGGTGGGCGGCGTTATGACGACGCCGGGCAAATGGCGCAAGGGGCCCTTGCTGGGTCCGACCCGGCCGGCGGGCGAGGCTCATACGCGACCTCGATTCCCGTGTTTTCAATGCGCTAACTTGTCTAAGGCGTCCGATTTTTGTGCATTTTCGGCGTCTATCGGTCGCCGATGGCCAGCTTGTGTCGAAATTGGGCGAAAAAGCGCTTTGCACGGTCGATCGCCGCCGGGGTTTGCGGGTGGAATATGCTGAACCTCAAGCATCGTCTCAGCCGGGTACGACAGCGTTCTACCTGGAAATTGCAGTCAGTTTAGGGCGGATGATAATCGGAAGGCGTTGTTTATCGCGGTGAGCCGCCGCAACCGAACGCGAGTCAGGCCGTGTTCGAGAAGCGTCGGCGTCCACGCCGACGACGCGGTGCAGCAGCGTCGTCGGCGTGGACGCCGACGCTCCGATCTCCGGCGTCGGTCGCCGTTTACTGGGTCCCAAGATAGCGGACGTCAGGCCGAAGTGGCCGTGGATCGTATGGAGACTTGCCCCAATCGCAATGGTGATGACAGCGCTTCATTGAGCGGGGCCTCCCTTAAAAGCCCTCTACCAAGGTAGACCACACAGATCGATGGTTCCCTCGGCAGGGGCCACGCTCGCGAACGAGCGCACCAGAGCTGGCATCACATAGTAGGGCCCGACGGCGCCGGGTTGCTCGGCGATCACGGTCCCGTTGAAATCGCGCCATCCCAGGGACTGATAGAAGGCGATGTTCTTCGGCTCGCAAAAGAGTAGCCCGAACGACGATGTTTTGCCTCGCGCGATCGCTTCATGGGCTGCCCGCATTGCGGCTCTACCGAAGCCTTTTCGCTGTGCGGCCGGAAGCGTCATCACACCGCCAATCCCGGCGATACGGAGTGGTGACGCCGCCAACTGTCGCGTCACGAAACAGAATACCCGCAGCCGAAACAAGGGTCGCGCCATCGTAGACCAATATGCGATGGGTCGCGCGCGCCGACACGACATCCCGCCACACGATCGTTTTTAGAACCTCCGGGGGATAGAGCGGCGGAAAGAGGCCCGACCTCCGCTCGGCTCTCCAACCCATCTTTTTCTTCCAGCCTCAAGGGTATAGCTCCATACGCCGAAATGATGATCCTCGCTGTGCAGGGATCGTGCGACGCAATCGCTTTAAGAGAGATCGTCTTTCGAGTCAGTTGGGTAACCGGGGCGGGGCGCCTGTAGACGCGGTCGCCGACCGCGTTCGTGGGTTCAGGCGCCTAACTCTGCAAACGTTTTGCAAGCCGATCCACCGCGGTCGGCGACCGCGGCTACAGGGTGCCCGGGTATCTGCCCCGGTTACTCAGTTGGGGGATTTCATGGAGCAGCGGTTTGTATTTGATACCGTCGCGAGCGCCTACGGCAGGGCGCGTCCTGACTATCCTGAAGCGCTTGTCGATGACGTTGTATCTTATGCCGATCTGAAGCCAAACGATCGGATTTTTGAAGTCGGTTGTGGCACAGGTCAAGCGACGAAAAGTTTTGCTGCGCGAGGCTTTTCCATCCTGGCGACTGACCCCGGTTCGGAAATGCTCCGAGGCGCGCGCGAGCGCTTGGCGGGTTTCAGTAATGTCGAGTTCCTGGAGACCACTTTCGAAGCGTGGCCTGTCGACCGTGCCGCGTTTCGGTTGATCATCGCCGCGCAATCCTGGCACTGGGTGTCGCCGGAGGTGCGGTTTGCAAAAGCGGCCGAAGCGCTTTCGCGCGACGGTTCGCTGGCGGTTTTCGGCCATGTTCCGGTTGGGCTGCCAGCGCCGTTGCTCGAACGGTTCAAAGAGATTTATTTGCGGCGAACCAACACTTGGGGCCAGCCGCCGGAAGCTTGGTATTTGCCAAACGGTCCCTTCGAAGGTTGGTTTATCGAGTCAGGATTGTTTGATGCCGTGGAGCACAGGCGCTATTCTTGGACGTGGCCGCACACGGCCTCGAGCTACGTGGATTTCTTACGCACCCGGTCGGACCATCGGATGATGGCGCCAGCCAAGCTCGACGCATTGCTGGGTGAAATTGCTCAAGCCGTTGACGATCACGGGGGGCGGTTTGACGTCGACTACGAAACGCATCTCTATATCGCCCGCCGTCATGCGTTGCGATAGCCAGCAACGTCGCTTCCCAGCGCCAATCCCTGTCACTCCGGTGACAGCGCGCCGTCGGGCGTTCGCCTAGTTTGAACCCGTTGCCAACCGGAGCCGAGAGCTCCAAACCCAACGGAGAATGAAAATGTTGAATGCTATGTCCAAGACCCTCCTCGCCGGCCTAACCGTTCTCACGATCGGCGCCGTCAGTGCACCCTCCGCCTTCGCCAGCACGAAGATCTCGCAGACGGTTATTCACACCGACGCGTTCGGCGACCGCTCCGTCGCCAAGCGCTTCGTCAGGACCGATGATTTCGGCAACCGCGTCAGCGGCGTGCGGATCTCGAAGACCGATGCGTTCGGCGACAGGGTCGTGAAGGGTAAGATCGTGCGCACCGACGCTTTCGGGGACAAGACGATCCGCAAGTTCAAGATCGTTCACACGATCGGAATTTGATCGCTGTGTCGGCTCGAAGCCTCGCTCCCGATCTTTCGTGACGGAGCGAGGTTATTTTTGTTGAACAGCAAGGTCGGCGCCTTGTCGCGGAGAGAGAGAGCGATCAGGTTTTGATCGAGCTTTGCGAAATCTCCGGCTTCTCCGCGAGATAGAAAAACCGCGTCAACCGCCGCTCTGTAGCCAGACGACACGTCGTGTCGAGCATCAGCTGCCGGCGTTGGAACCAATCTTCGCCTTCTTCATCAATCAAAGCCTGCGCGCGCTTTGCCCGTGCGTCTCGCCAGCGGCCGGAGATTTCCGCGGCCGCCGCGGCGCGATCCTCGCTGCGCATCAATTGAAGGCCTGCCTCGGACGCCGCGCTTTCATTGAAGCCGGGCGGTACGAAGGACAAATTGGAGTAGAGCGCGCAACGTCCATCAATCTCCGGCTTTGTGAGCGGCCCGGTGACGACGAAGGGGTCGGTGAAAATCAGGCGCCCGTGTGGTTTTAAAAGCCGCGCCCAATCTCGAAGCGCGGAATGCCGATCGGGGAAATGACAGATGGAGTCGATGCACATCACGGCATCGAACGCGCCGTCGTCGAACGGGAGCTGTTGGTCAGCAGCAACGACGATGAACTGGGCCCGATCAGCAAGCCCGCGCTTCTGAGCCTCCGCGTTCGCGGAGGCCACGCCTTCCGGGGCGATGTCGACGCCGACGAGGCGGCAGCCTGTGCGGCCAACGAAAGCCAGCGAGGGGCCGCCAGCTCCGCACGCGACATCGAGCGCGCGAGCCTCGGGACCTAGCTGCAGAAGCTCGGCTATTTCCGTCTGCTCGCTGGCCTTGCGCCAACTTTCCTGCCCCAAATCCTCGCCGAAAGCCTCGGTTCGAATTTCGGACGCCAGACGGCCGTAGAGGCGCGTGTATTGCGCGCCGTAGAAAGCATCGCCGTTCGCCGGATTTTGCTCAGACATCTCACTAGCTAAGAGGATTTCTCGCGCTGGACAAGGCACGCTGCCGTCCTGCGGCGCCAATTCAATCTCTGCCTTTGTCCCTGTCACTACAGTGACAGCGCGCATAACAGCGTTCGCCTAGTTTGAACCCGTTGCCAACCGGAGCCGAGAGTTCCAAACCCAACGGAGACTGAAAATGTTGAATGCTATGTCCAAGACCCTGCTCGCCGGCCTGACCGTACTCACGATCGGCGCCGTCAGCGCTTCGGCCGCCTCTGCCAGCACCAAAATATCGCAGACGGTCATCCATACGGACGCGTTCGGCGACAAGACCGTCGCCCAGCGTTTCGTCAAGACTGATGGCTTCGGCGACCGCGTCAGCGGCTTCCGGATCTCGAAGACCGATGCGTTCGGCGACAAGGTCGTCAAGGGCGACGTCGTGCGCACCGACGCCTTCGGCGACAAGACGATCCGCTTGTTCAAGGTCGTGCGTCACGCCGGGATCTGAACCATCGCCGCCAAAAGCCTCGCTCCGCATCCCCCAACGGAGCGAGGCAGATCTTTTGAAAAGAGGATCGTTTTCGAGATAGGATGACAACGCGCGCTGGATCGCGATAACGCGGCGGCAGGACGTTTGAAAAAAATAGGCTCCCCTCGTGCCGGCTGCGCCTGAATGATGATGACTGGTCTTCTCGCACCGTGCTCGCCTGAACGGCCGCCTTTGTGCCCTTAGCCTTGACGCCCTGGCCGTCGGCCTTCGGTCCGCAGGCTGATTTCTTCCGGTCGCTTTGCGTGCAGGCGGCGAGGGAATTGCGCGCGGCGCCGGCGAGGGACGTGGCGGCGCGGCTCGGCGATCCGAGAGCGCTGCATCGGCGGTTATACGCGGCGGTCTTGCCCGACAACCGCCGGCACCTCGCCGGCGCCTATCGCGGCTCGGCCCATCCCGACCTCGCCCATCTGACCGTCGCCTTCGCCTTCAACGAGAGCGAAGGAACGGATGTTCTCGCGCTGCCGCCGAAGGTGCAGGAGCTGATGTTTGCGTATGGCGGCCTGATCCGAAGCTTCCTCGCCACATACCCGCTTGGCCTCGATGACTGCGTGCGAGGCGCGGCGCGATTGATCGCGGCGTTCGGCTATATCCATCCGTTCTGGGACGGTAGCGGCCACATCCAGCGGCTGACGTTCGAAACGCTGTTGGCGCGCAACGGGATTGCGATGAACGCAAAATGGTCAATTCATCCCCGTCCATACGGATTCGAAACCCAGCGCGCCTTGGCGGCGCGCAACTCCGCGCAAATCGCGGCGCAGATGATGAAGTTCGTTGCTGTAGACCCGGCGGGCGAAAACATCGGCGTCCGCCCACACGAGTAGGCTTGTTGTTCGCGTCGGATAATCAAAGGGGAGGCTGCATTGGCGAAGGTGGAATTCCAGACCGTCGACGTGTTCACGGATCGCCAATTCGGCGGCAATCCTGTCGCGGTGATCCCGGACGCCCGCGGCCTCAGCGAAACGCAGATGCAAGCTATCGCCAACGAGTTCAATCTCGCTGAGACCACGTTCGTCCTGCCGCCAACCGATGCCTCACATACCGCCCAGGTGCGCATTTTCACGCCCCGCGCCGAGATGCCGTTCGCCGGACATCCGAATGTCGGCACGGCCTTCGTGCTGGCTCACCTATCGACGGTTTGCGGCGCCCGTTTCGATCGCGACAAGATGGTGTTCGAGGAAATCGCCGGCTTGGTGCCGATGACGATCGATGTCGTTGACGGCGCCGTCGTGGGGGCCTCCCTGGCGGCGCCCCAGCGATTCAAAGCCATTCGCGACGTCGATGCGGCGCTCGTCGCCCAAGCCTGCTCGCTCGAACGAGCGGACATAGAGACCACCCGCCACGCGCCGCGCCTGGCAAGCTGCGGGGCGCCATTCGTCCTCGCCGAAGTCCGCGACAGGGAGGCGCTGCGTCGAGCGCAACCGCGGACCGACGTCTTCATGGAGCGGCTTCCTCGCGAGGAGGCGACGGGGATTCATCTGTACGTCAAACATGAGGAGGCAGGGGCTGAGATTCAGTCGCGGATGTTTGCGCCCCTGCACGGCGTGTTCGAAGACCCGGCGACCGGCAGCGCCAATGTCGCGTTGATTGGATTGCTGGCCGATCTGCGACCCGAGCCGTCGCTGCGACTTCACCTCCTGATAGGGCAGGGCGTTGATTTGGGGCGGCCGAGCCTGTTGCGCGCGACGGCGGAAAAGCGCGATGGCATAGTTTGCGACACCTACATTGGCGGCGGGTGCAAGCCGGTCATGTCCGGCGCGATCGATTTGCAATAGCGTCTCGCGCCTGTTCCCTCGGGAACAGCGGCCGGGTGGAGTTCGGCGCATTCTCCCTGGCACGGAAGGCCGATCCCCGGTCCTCCGGCAGCTCAAGGGGCAAACAACATGCGCAAAGTTCTTCTCTCCACCGTCGCCGTCTTCACCGCTCTCACCTTGGTTGCAGCGCCCGCTTCGGCGCAGCAGCCCCGTCACGGCGGCCATGGGTTTGGATTGGCGGCGCTTGCGATCGGGGTCATCGGCGCGGCGGTCGGCGCGGAAATTATCTCGCACGAGCGAAGCGAGCCCGAGTGCCGGACACGCACCAGCGACTACTATGACGACGCCGGCAATTTCCGCGGCGAAAAGCGAAGCACGGTCTGCCGCGACTGACTTGCAACCAAAGCCGCCTCCTGTCGTCCCCGCGAAAGCGGGGATCCAGGGGCCGCCGCACGTCGTGTGGCCAACACGTTGAAGCGCACGTCGTGCAGCCCCTGGATCCCCGCGTTCGCGGGGATGACACGGAAAGCGGCGTCACAATTACGGGATCGATCGCAAGCGGGCGTAAGCTGAAGTTGCCTCTGAGGCGTTGTCCCGCGGATGGCGCCAATATTGCCCAACGCCGGCGAGTTCGACGATCACAAAACGCGCGCCATCTGGCAGCGCCGCGGCGCCCCGCGTCCACCGCCGCGCGAAACCGTCGCCCTCATATTCAGCCGCATGCCATCCCGGTCCGCAGGCCTCATCCGCGTCGATCGCCAACGCTTGGCCATCGACGTGCAATCGGCCGACGGCGAGCCCGAGTTCGCGCCCATCACGGCTCTCGGCGAACGCATGCGCGGGGACGTGCACTTTTGAGCAAAGCCGTATCCGGCGTCCACCCACGGGCAGCAGAAAAGCAAGCCGATTATCGGAGAGACGGAGAGGCTCGATCCTGCGCCCATCGACGAGCACGTGCGCATCGGCGTCTTGGTCCAACGAATAGCCTTGGTTGAACAGACGCGCCAGCAGCCGGGCCTTCGCCGTGGCGATCTGCGGTCCTTGTTTGATCAGCGGCAGACAGGTCTCGGCCCAGTGCTTGGGCTTGAAGTCGGGGTGCGCCTCCACGAACGCGCCGCCGTTGGTGAAAGCCGTGCGGTTGCCGCAGTCGAGATAGGTTTCCGCCGGCAGACCCTCGGCGAGCACGATGTCATGCGTATCCAACTCCACATGCCAATATTCGACTTGCGCGCGTTTGACCTGGGCGATCGAGCGGCCGTTGATCAGGGCCGAGATGGGCGTGAGCATGCCGTCGATAGCGATATTGTGGCCTGGGCTGAGCCATAGGTCGCGACGCGGCAGGCCGTCGCCGAAGGCATCCGCCATGACCCGGACCGGCCAAACGGCGGCAGGGTCGGGGTGGCGGGAGATGTCGATGCGCCGATGGCCAAGCCAGCGAATGGGCCGCAATGCGCCCGATGCGGTGACAACGTTGTCGCCGATCGCCAAAGCTTCGATCGCGATCTCGCCGCGCTCGGTCAAGATGAACGTGCCGGCGCCATAGCAGGCAGCCGATACTGTAGCGGTAATCTGGTCGAAGGGGCTGGCGAACGCCCCGCCGGAGTAGACATATGACGTCGTTTCCGGCGTCGTCGTATAGAACGGAGAATTTCCCGCCAACTCAGACGGTGTCACTGCGCTTGTGAAACTGAAGTTGAGCGAGTCGCCGATCTGTAGCGCGGAACTCCCAGCGATGAATTCGATCGCGTACCCGTCCCCAACGCCTCCGTGGGTAACGACATCACTCCAACCCGCAGGCGGGGTGACGGTCAGCGGAATGCTGTCCATAAAATCCTCGCCCGGCACCCAGCCGAACCAATACGTGCCGATCGGTGTCGTCCCTGTATCGGTCAGGGTCGCGGTATATTGGAACTGTCCGTTCCCGATCGAAACGCCGATGATCGATGCGGTGGCCGCTACACCCATTTCGACTCCCTTCCGGTCTCTTTAATCCGTGAGCGAAGGCCCGCCTGGAAAAAGGCGGAAGTCCCCCACCCGGGCCGACGCCCGCAGGGGAGAACACGGCAAGCGGCAAAATTATTCGTTGTTACCGTGAGGCCGCCACTCCCGAGGTAGAGCGAAAATTGCGAGACATCCCAAAAATGGGATGTTATATAGATGCAGCGATACTAAGCGCCTCGTCCCCCACTTGCCAGATTTAGCGGCAAATTGTGAGATCACGATATGGTCAATATAAAAATGATCGCCGCAACGCTTTCAATCGCAGCTTTGATCATAATGGGAAGCGCTGGCCTTGCGACAGAAAGGAAACATCAGAAAAACAACGATGAGGCTACCTCCAAATCGGACGCACAACCGCACTCCTCAGATGCTTCCGGCAATTGTCATCGCGCCAACCACGGGAACGGGACCCGGATCGTATGTGATTAGAGCCTTCGGCAATTAAATCGAGGCGGGCTTTTAGCCGCGATCTCCATAGGCGCGGACCCGACCGGCGCGTTCTTAGTTAGGGTGGGTGACGACGAAATGCTGGCAGTTACGCGCCGGCGGAGATCACCCTTGTCGCTCAGTCGCAAGCCGCGCCACATGTAGCCGCGGTCGTTGACCGCGGTCGCCGTGCGCACGTGCTTATGCAGCTAAAGCTTCGATCTCGGCGGCGCCGCGGTCAACGACCGCGGCTACATCACGGCGGCGGCGCGGCGTCGGGGGGGCCGTCGGCGGCGACTATCGGTAGCTTGCTTTCGTCCCAGCCGCCGCCGAGCGCCACAATCAACGATATGTCGGCCGTCAACCGCGACGCCTTGGTTGAGAGCAGCGACTCTTCGTCGACCAGCTCGGTCGCTTCGGCAGTGACGACCGTCGTGAAATTCTGCGTCCCCGCCCGGTATTCGTTGAGCGCGATCGCGACCGCCTGCTTGGCGATCTTCACCGTTTCGATCTCGACCTTCAACTCGCGGTCGTAGACCAGGATGGCGGCTAGCTGGTCCTCGACTTGCTGGAAGGCGCTCAGCACGGTCTGGCGATAGGTCGCCACGCTCGCCTGATAGGCGTCCTTGGCGGCCTCGACTTGCGACGCCGTCAGGCCGCCATTGAACAGCGTCTGCGCGATCGACAGGCCGTACGACCATGCCGGATTGACGACGCCGAGCTCCCTGATGAAAGGGTCGCCGATGTAGCCAAAGGCGCCGGACAGCGAAAAATCGGGATAATAGGCGGCGACCGCCACGCCGATCGCGGCGTTCTGCTCCTTCATCGTGCGCTCGGCTGCGGCGATGTCGGGCCGGCGCTCCAGCAAAGCCGAGGGCAGCCTGATTGGCGGATGCGGCACGCTGTTCGGCAGATGGCGATGCGAGACCGAAACTTCCGCCGGAGGCTTGCCCATCAGCACCGCGATCGCGTGTTCGTTCTGCTTGCGCGCGACGTCGGTGTCGATGGCTCGCGCCTGGGTGGCGAGCACTTGCGCCTGCGCGGTGATGACGTCGGATTTCGCGGTGGTGCCGGCGTCGTACTGGTTCTGGGTAATGGCTAGCGAGCGCTGATATTCCTTGACGGTGTCGAGCAGCAGATCGTGCAACTCGTCGGCCTCACGCACCTGTACATAGGCGAGCGCAAGCGCCGACTGCGCGGACAGAGTCGCGTTGTCGAGGTCGGCTTTGCTGACCTGCGCGGCGGCCCCGAACTGCTCGATCTGTCGGCGGATGCGCCCCCACACGTCGATCGTCCAACTGCCGGAGATCTGCGCCTGCACTTGGGTCGTGGGCGGCGCTCCCGATGACCGGGTAATCGTGGGATCAAAATTGACGGTCGGAAACAAACCTGAGCGTTGCTCGGCGATCATTGCCAACGCCTGCGCGTAAGCGGCCTCGTCAGACTTCAAGGTCTGATTGGAGACAGCGACGGTTTCTTCGAGCCGATTGAGCTCAGCGTCGTGATAGATGCGCCACCATTGGCCCTTGGGATAATCCTCGCGCGGGGTCGCAAGCTTCCAGCCCTTGATCTCTTTGTAGGCGACGGGAACGATCGCATTCGGCTTCAGATAATCGGGGCCGACCGCATTGCAGCCGGCGAGAGCGGTCACCGACCCAGCAGCAGCGAGAACCCGCGCAAATCTCACGCGCCGGCCGGGCGCGGGGGCCGTTCGTTCAGATACAGACGCCTCCACCCTCGCCCCGCCGCCTTGCCGAATCGATCCAGGAACAGAAAAATCACCGGCGTCGTATATAGAGTCAGCAGTTGGCTGACGAGCAGGCCGCCGACGATGGTTATCCCCAGCGGATGTCGCAGCTCCGAGCCTTCGCCGGTCCCGAAGGCAAGCGGCAGCGCGCCGAACAGCGCGGCCATCGTCGTCATCATGATCGGCCGGAAACGCAAGAGGCACGCCTGCGTGATCGCCTCGCGCGTGTCAAGGCCCTGACGCTCGGCGTGCAGCGCGAAGTCGATCATCATGATCGCGTTCTTCTTGACGATGCCGACCAGGAGAATGATGCCGATGAAGGCGATGATCGTCACCTCCATATCGAACGCCTTCAACGCCAGCAGGGCGCCGACGCCGGCCGAGGGCAGGGTGGAGATGATGGTGATCGGATGAATGTAGCTCTCGTAGAGAATGCCGAGCACCAGATAGACGGTCAGCAGCGCCGCACCGATCAACAAGATCTGCCCGGACTGCGCCTGCTGCGAAGCGAGCGCGGTGCCGGCGAAATTGCCGCGCACGGTTGACGGCATGCCGATCTGCTGGATCGCCGCCGCGATCGCGGTCTGCGCGTCGCTGATCGCCTTGCCCGGCGCCAGGTTGAACGAGATCGTCGCCGCGGCGAATTGGCCCTGATGATTGACGCCGAGCGGCGTGTGGCCATTGTGGAAGAAGGCGACCGCGGAGAGCGGGATCATCGTCTCTTTCGAGGTCGTGACCGCGGCGCCCGCGGAAGCCGAGGAATGGCCGCTCGCGGCCAGCGAATTGGTGGCGAGATTGCGCGCCGAATCAGCGGCGACTGTCGCGGCCGTCGAACTGGTCGAGCCGGTGGTCGACACCGCAAAGCTTGCCGAATTGATATTGGTGGATTGCGTACCATTGGGGTTGGCGCCGGCGGTCGAAACATAGACGCCTTGCATCGTCTCGGGGTTCTGCCAATAGCGCGGCGCCACTTCCATCACCACGTGATATTGGTTGAGCGCGTTGTAGATGGTCGACACCTGTCGCTGGCCGTAGGCGTCGTAGAGCGTATTGTCGATCGCGCTCAGCGTGAGGCCGAGTTTTTGCGTGGTCGAGCGGTCGATGTCGACGTCGGCCTCCAGGCCGCCTTGTTGCTGATCGGAATTCACGTCCTTGAGGACGTCCGATCGCCATCAGCGCGCGCGTCAGTTGCGGCGACCATTTGTAAAGCTCCGCCGTCTCGTCGGAGAGCAGGGTGTATTGATAGGTCGCGCTGGTCTGCCGGCCGCCGGTGCGCAGATCGGAGACCGCGACCAGGAACAGCCGCGCGCCGGCGACGGTCGCGAGTTTTCCGCGAAGGCGATTGACCACGTCGTCAGCGGTGATCTTGCGCTGCTCGAAAGGCTTCAACGAAATATAGACGAAGCCGGAATTGACTTGCCGTCCGCCGGTGACGCCGACCACGGTCGCCACCGCGGGGTCCTCCTGCACGATCTCCTGCAATTGGGCGAGTTTCTTGCGCATCGCCTGGAAAGAAATGCTCTGATCGCCCTGAATGGAGCCGATCATCAGCCCGGTGTCCTGCACGGGAAACAGGCTGTAGCGCGCCTCGCGAAACAAAGTGACGTTGAGCCAGATCGTCGCGCAGAACACGGCGAGGGTGATGAAGCGATGGTTGAGCGCGACCCTCAGCGTTCGGCCGTAAAAGGACAACATGCCGTCGAATATCGCCTCGGTGAAATTATAGAGCCGGCCGTGCGTCGTCTTCGCATGCCGAGGCAGGATCAACGCGCACATCATCGGCGTCGTGGTCAGCGAGACCACCATCGAGATCAGCACCGCCATCGACAGCGTGACGGTAAATTCCTTGAACAGCCGGCCGACCAGCCCGCCCATCAGCAAGAGCGGCAGGAACACCGCGACCAGCGAGAGGCTGATCGAAAGCACGGTGAAGCCGACCTCCTTGGCGCCGAGCATCGCGGCTTCGAGACGCGTCTTGCCTTGCTCCAGATGGCGGGTGACGTTCTCCAGCACGACGATGGCGTCATCGACCACGAAGCCGGTCGAGATGGTCAGCGCCATCAGCGACAGGTTGTTGAGGCTGAAGCCGAGCAGATACATCGCCGCGAACGAACCGATGATCGACACTGGCACCGCGACGCTCGGCACCGCGGCGGCGCGCACATCGCGAAGGAAGACGAAGACGACCAGAATGACCAGACAGACGGCGGTGATCAGGGTTTTGATCGTATCGTTGAGCGAGCCTCGGATGGTGATCGAGCGGTCGACGACGACATTGAGATCGACGTCGCCCGGCAGCGAGGCGATCAGCCGCGGCAGTTCGGCTTTCACGTTGTCGACGGCTTGGATGATGTTGGCGCCGGGCTCGCGCGACAGCACGATGCCGATCGCCGGCTTGCCGTTGGCGAGCCCGGCGTTGCGCAGATCCTCCACCGAGTCGAGCACGTCGGCGACGTCGCTGAGCTTCACCGCCGCATTGTTGCGATAGGCGATGACCAGATCGCGGTATTGCGCCGCCTTGGTCGCCTGATCGTTGGCGTAGATCTGATAGTTGAAGTCGGCGTCTTCGATTTGACCCTTCGGCGAATTGGCGTTGGCCGAGGCCAGCGCCGCGCGCACGTCCTCCAGGCCGATTCCGTAATTGTAGAGCGCGGTCGGGTTCAACTCGACCCGCACCGCCGGCAGCGCGCTCCCCGTGACGTCGACCTCGCCGATGCCTGACAGCTGCGAAAGCCGCTGTTGCAGAATGTTCGACGCCGCGTCGTAGAGCTGGCCGGCCGGCCGGCTGGTCGACGTCAGCGCCAGCACCATGATCGGCGCGTCGGCGGGATTGACCTTGTGATAGCTCGGATTTTGCCTGAGGCTGGTCGGCAGGTCGGCGCGGGACGCGTTGATGGCGGCCTGCACATCGCGCGCGGCGCCGTCGATGTCGCGGTCGAGCCCGAATTGCAGGGTGATGCGCGTCGAGCCGAGCGAGCTCTGCGAGGTCATCTCGGCGACATCGGCGATCTGGCCGAGATGACGTTCGAGCGGCGCGGCGACGTTGGTCGCCATATTGTCGGGGCTCGCGCCCGGCATGTTCGCCTGAACCGAGATCGTCGCGAAATCGATCTGCGGCAGCGGCGATACAGGCAATTGTCCGAAGGCGAGCAAGCCGGCGAGCGCAATGCCGATCGTCAACAGAATAGTTGCAACCGGCCGCCGGATGAAAATCGCGGAGAACCCACCGTTCATGGGGTCTCCGTCGCGAGCTGTCCGCCCGACGCCGAGAAGCCGAGCGCGGCGCCGAGGCGCTCGAAATAGAGATAGATCACCGGCGTCGTATAAAGCGTCAGCACCTGGCTGACCGCGAGGCCGCCGACGATGGCGAGGCCGAGCGGTTGGCGTAGCTCCGATCCGACGCCGTGGCCGAGCATCAGCGGCAGCGCGCCAAACATCGCCGCCATCGTCGTCATCAGGATCGGGCGCAGGCGAAGCAGACACGCCTGGTAGATCGCCTCGCGCGCCGGCAGACCCTGCACGCGCTGGCCCTCCAGCGCGAAGTCGATCATCATGATCGCGTTCTTCTTGACGATGCCGATCAGCAACACGATGCCGATGATCCCGATGATGTCGAGGCCCGCGCCGGCGGCGTTGAGGCTGAGCAGGGCGCCGATGCCGGCGGAGGGCAGGGTGGAGAGGATCGTGATCGGATGGATGAAGCTCTCATAGAGCACGCCGAGCACAATATACATGGTGAGCACCGCGGCCGCGAGCAGGAACAACTCGTTCGACAGCGAGGCTTGGAAGGCTTGCGCGGCGCCCTGGAAGGCGACCTGGAAACTTGGGGGGATGGCGAGTTCGGCCAGCGCGGCGTTGATGGCGTCGACACCGCCGCCGAGCGAGGCGCCGGGCGCCAGATTGAACGAGATCGTCGTGACCGGGAATTGTTTCAGATGCGAGATCTGCAGCGGCGCGCGTTTGACGGTCAGCGTGGAGACGGCGTCGAGCGGCACTTGTCCGGTGGTTGAGGCGGCCGAAGGCAGGTAGATCGAGCCCATCGCCTTCACGGAAGCGCGCATCGCCGGATCGATGTCGAGGATGACGCGATACTGCGTGGTCTGCGTGAAGATCGTCGAGATGATGCGTTGGCCGAACGCGTCGTAGAGCGCGTTGTCGATCGAGGCCGGCGTCACCCCGAAACGCGCCGCGGTGGCGCGATCGATGTCGACGGAAACCGCGCGGCCGTCTGATTGCAGGTCGCTGGCGACGTCGGCGATTTCGGAGACCTTGGAGAGCCGATCCAGCACCTTCGGCGTCCACTCCTGGAGCAGCGCGAGATCCTGGTTCTGCAAGGTGAATTGGTATTGCGCGGCGCTGACGGCGGTGTCGATCGACAGATCCTGCACAGGCTGCATGAACAGCGAAATGCCGGCGACGTCCTCGGTTTCCTTCAGCAGCCTGCGGATGATTTCGCTCGCCGACGCGCTGCGCTTGTCATGCGGCTTCAGGTTGATCAGCAACCGGCCGGAATTGAGCGTCACGTTGGAGCCGTCGACGCCGATAAACGAGGAGAGGCTCTCGACGTCGGCGTCGTGCAGGATGACGTCGGCGAGCTGTTGTTGCAGCCGCCCCATCTTGTCGAACGAGATGGCCTGGTTGGCCTGCGTGACGCCCTGGATGACGCCGGTGTCCTGAACGGGAAAGAAGCCCTTAGGAATCGTCACATACAGATAGCCGGTCAGCGCGAATGTGCCGAGCGCGACCAGCAGCGTGAGGAAACTGTAGTCGAGACAGAAGCTCAGGGTCGAGGCGTAGAGCCGTGAGATCGCACGAAACACAAAACCGCCGGTCGCGTGATCGCCGTGTTTGCCCGGCCGGGCGGGTTTCAGCAACTTGGCGCAGAGCATCGGCACCAGGGTCAGCGACACCAGGGCCGAGATGATGATGGTCGCGGCGAGGGTAATCGCGAATTCATGGAACAGTCGCCCGACGACGTCGCCCATGAATAGCAGCGGGATCAGCACGGCGATCAGCGAGATCGTCAGAGAGATGATGGTGAAGCCAATCTGCTCGGAGCCTTTCAGCGCCGCCTCTTTCGGCGACATGCCCTCCTCGAGGAAGCGCGCGATGTTCTCGATGACCACGATGGCGTCGTCGACGACGAAACCGGTCGCAATGGTCAGCGCCATCAGCGAAAGATTGTCGAGGCTGAAGTTGAACTCGTACATGATGGCGAGCGCGCCCACCAACGACAGCGGCACCGACAGGCTCGGAATGATCGTCGCGGGGATGTTGCGCAGGAACAGGAAGATCACCAGCACGACGAGCCCGACAGCCAGCGAAAGCTCGAACTCGACGTCCTCGACCGAGGCGCGGATGGTCACTGTGCGGTCGGTCAGGGCTGAGATGTCGATCGAGGCGGGCAGCGTGGAGGTCAATTGCGGCAGCAGCTTCTTGATGCCGTCGACCACCTGGATGACGTTGGCGCCTGGCTGGCGCTGGATGTTGACGATCAGTCCGGCGTCTCGGTTGCTCCAGGCGGAGAGCCGGTTGTTTTCCGCGCCAATCTCGACGGTGGCGACGTCGCTGAGCTTGACCGGCGCGTTGTTGCGATAGGCGACGACGGCTTTCAGATAATCGGCGGGATCGCGGATCTGATCGTTGGCGTTGACCGAATAGGATTGTGCCGGCCCGTCGAAGCTGCCTTTCGGGGTGTTGACATTGAGATTGGAGATCGTGGTGCGCAGGTCGTCGAGATTGATCGAATAGGCGGCAAGCGCCAGCGGGTTGGCGTGGATGCGCACAGACGGGCGCTGTCCGCCCGAGATGGACACCAGCCCGACGCCGGGAAGCTGCGAGAGCTTTGGCACGAGCCGGCTCTCGATCAGATCCTCCATCTCGGTCAGCTTCATCGTCTTCGACGTGACGCCGAGCGTGAGAATGGGCGCGTCGGCCGGATTGACCTTGGCGTAGATCGGCGGCGCGGGCAGGTCGGAGGGCAACAGATTGCCGGCCGCGTTGATCGCCGCCTGCACCTCCTGCTCGGCGATGTCGATGCCGAGATCGAGGCCGAAGCGCAAGGTGATCAGCGAGGCGCCGCCGGAGCTCGCCGACATCATCTGCGAGAGGTTGGCCATCTGCCCGAACTGCCGCTCCAGCGGCGCGGTGACCGAGGAGGCCATCACATCCGGGCTGGCGCCGGGATAGAAGGTCTGCACCTGAATGGTCGGGTAATCGACCTCAGGCAGCGCCGACAGCGGCAGGAATTTGTAGGCGACGATGCCGACCAGCAGGATCGCGAACATCAAGAGTGAAGTCGCGACCGGCCGCTCGATAAACAGCCGGGAAGGGTTCATGGCGACGCGTTACCGCCGTCGCCCTTGCGGTGGCGATGCTGGCCGGAGCCATCGCCGCCGCCTTTGTGTTCTCGTTGTCCAGCGGCGCCGTCACCAGCGGGGGCCTTGGCGTCAACCATGCGAATGGCGGCCCCGTCACGCAAGCGATCGACGCCGTCGATCACCACGCTCTCGCCGGCCTCCAGGCCGGTGTCGATCACGGTATGCGTGGCGTCCGAGGCGCTGGTCTTCACTTGGCGCACTTCAACCTTGGCGCCGTCCTTGACGACGTAGACGAACGATCCGCTTTGCCCGAGCTGCACCGCGGCGTTGGGCACGAGCACGACATTGGTCAGGGTCTCGACGAGCAGCTTGATGTTGACGAACTGGCTCGGGAACAGGACGTTATCAGGGTTGGCGAAATTCGCGCGGATCTTGAACGTGCCGGTGCTGGTGTCGATCTCGTTGTCGAACGAGGCGAGCTCGCCGACGGCGAGCTGTTTGACGTTGGCGCGATCGAACGCGGTTGTTTGCAGCTTCGCGCCGGCGTTCAACCGCGCGGTGATGCGCGGGAGATTGTCCTCGGGCGTCGTGAACACCACGGAGATCGGGTCGAGCTGGGTGATGACGACCAGCCCGGTCGAGTCGCTCGGCTGGATATAATTGCCGGCGTCGACGAGCCGCAGCCCGACCCGACCAGTGATCGGCGAGACGATGCGGGTGTAGCCGATGTTGAGTTTGGCGGTGTCGATCTGCGCTTGGTCGGATTGGATCGCCGCCTTGTCCTGCGCGACCAGGAACTGCTGGTCATCGACCTGCTGCTTGGCGATCGAATCCTGGCGGTTCAACGTCTGATAGCGGACCAGATCGGCTTGCGCCTGCTGCATGAGGGCGGTGTCCTTGGCGAGCTGCCCCTGCGCTTGCGACAGCGCGGCCTCGTAGGGACGCGGATCGATCTGGTCGAGGAAATCGCCGACCTTGACGAGCTGGCCTTCCTGGAAGCCGACACTCATCAGCCGGCCGGAAATTTGCGTGTGCACGGTGACGGTGGCGAGCGGTGTGACGGTTCCCAGCGCATCGATAGTGATCGGCATGTTGCCGCGCTCGGCGTTGGCGGCGCGGATCGTCTGCGGCGGCGGGCCGGATTTTTCGGCCGGCTTGGGGGTCTCGACTGTGCCCGGCGCGATCTGCTCCCAACGCGCCCATGCGAGAATGGCGATGACCGCGAGAACGAGCGCCACGCCGAGCCGCAGTCCGCGGCGGCGCTTCCTGACGGGCGGCGCGACGGTCGGTTGGAAAGGGGCCGCCGGCCGCGCTTCGCGGAGCGTGGGCGGGGACACGGTCTCGTTCATTGCAGTGCCTCGCGCGCGCCAACCCAATTCAACGTCGGACGAAGGCGTCCGCCGGTTCAATCCTCTCGCTACGCCCCCTTAGTTTATAGTTCAGGGAAGGGGGAGTTGCATTTTGTTTCCCGCGGCGCCATAAGCCCGCCGCTGGCTTCGGCCGGCAGGACGCGGGTGTAGCTCAGGGGTAGAGCACAACCTTGCCAAGGTTGGGGTCGAGGGTTCGAATCCCTTCGCCCGCTCCAGATTGCTTCATAGTAAGTCGCCCAGCGCCCTTCGTAGTGGTTGGCCACCTCTAGGCGCCGCTTACCGCCAAATTATGTCCGCTGCGGTTACAATCGGCGCCGAGTTTTCGCTATTCGGGCTTGGCGCGAACCTGGAGCATGGGCAGAACCAGCCGAAGTGAATTGGGGAGCCGCACGAAGCTATGGGCGGTATAGAAGTCCGCCGCCGTCTCATCGAGCGCATCGACGACCACCATGCAAGAGCCGACGCTGCTCGCGCTCTCGAACGCGCGTCGGAGCGCATCGGCAAGCAATATGGAACCCATACCGTGGCCTTGGCTTGCCTTCGCTACGGCTAGGCGACCTATCAGCGTGCAACTGACCAGCGGATAGCGAGGGATATGCTTTCGAGCTTCCTCGGGCGCGTCGCTGTGGGAGATCGATGTCGCGCACAGCGTGTAATAGCCGAGTACGCGATCCGGCGCATCCGCCGCGCTCAGCACGAATACGGCGTTCGCCTTCCGACGAACGTCCTGCCCGGCCTGGGTCTTGAGATAGCGATCCAGGCTTTCAACGCCGCAAGTGAAAGCTGCACGATCGTGCAGCGCGCCAAGCAATGTGACACGAAGATCCGTGCGGTGCGGCATTCACCGTGAGACCCGGCGCTCATGCTCCTTGAACGCGCGTTCTAGGCGCTCATTCGGTTTGGGTGGATTGACAAGCGTATCGAAAAACACCGCGCGGTCGCGGGCCGAGAGGACAATAGATTCGTGTTCCGCGATCGTGCGGCGAGCGGCCTCGGTCAGGGCGGTCATGCAAAAGTCGGTTAGCTTGCGCCTTTCAAGCTGGGCGGCGCGCTCGATCAGCGCCTTGGTCGGCTCGTCGACACGGAAGCCCAAACGCTCGTCTCGAAGCCGCCGATCAGGTTTTGCATGAGTGTGCATCGTCGAAGTGTACGTCGAATGGACTAACCTTGCAAGGCGTTTTCTTCTGTTGCGTCCACCGGCTCATAGAACCGGATCTGATTGCCGAACGGATCGATGACGCCGGTCTCGATCGTGCCCCACTCCGTGGTTTCGAGGCCGGGGTTCATGTAGCGGTATCGCTTCTGCGAAAGCTCGGCCTGATAGGCGCGGACGCCGCGGGTCAAAATCCGCAATCGCGCGCCGGGGGAGCCATCGCCGTGGTGCTCGCTAAGGTGCAGAACCAAGCCGCTGCGGGATATCTGGCGGTAGAGCGGGGCGTTGTCGTGGAAGCGGTGGTCCCAGTCCACGCTAAAGCCAAGGAAACCGAGGTAGAATTCATCCGCCTTGGCGATGTCGAAGATCCGCAGGATCGGCGTGATTTTCGTGAATGCGATGGGCTCGTTCATTTTACGGCTCCTGTCATGTCCGGCAACGCTTTGAAACCAAAACTCGAACCTCTCCACCGTCATTGCGAGCGAAGCGAAGCAATCCAGCCTCGCGGCGATGCCGAGGGTTCGGCCTGGGCGCCAGCGCCTAAACTTGACGCGGCAGCATCTGCCCCAGCGCTGGATTGCTTCGCTTTGCTCGCGATGACGGGTCCCAGCGACGACGCTCCCCTTGCGCTCCCCCGCCCCATAGTCCACATACGCGGCGGGAGGTTGGCGAAGGACGTACCGCTCGCCAACCGGGTCAGGTCCGGAAGGAAGCAGCCCTAACGAGCCAGGGCGGGTCTTTGTCCAACCTCCTACCTCAGCGCCTTTCCGGAGAAAAACGAGGTCGACGATGACCGAGCAGATCTATCGCGGCTCCTGCCAGTGCCAGGCGGTGCAATTCGAGGCGCCGTTGGACCTCGACCATGCGATTTCCTGCAACTGCTCGCGCTGCCAGCGGCTCGGCTCGGTTCTGGCGTTCACGCCGCGGCAAAAGTTCGAACTGTCCAAGGGCGAAGGCGCCACAACGGAATATCTGTTCAACCAGCATCGCATCCGCCATCAATTCTGCACGGTCTGCGGCATCGAGCCTTTCGCCTACGCCTCAGGCAAAGACGGAACGCCGATGGTCGCCGTGAACGTCAATTGCCTCGACGGGGTCGATCCGCGCGCTTTGTCCTCCAAGCACTATGACGGCCGCTCGACCTGAGGCCGAATGGACGAACTGTTTCCCGACGAAGCCCAGCGCCGCGCGGCGACCCCCTATCGGGTGCTCGCGCGCAAATACCGGCCCTCGACCTTCGATGATCTGATCGGCCAGGACGCGATGGTGCGCACGCTGGCGAACTCCTTCGCCGCCGAGCGCATCCATCAGGCCTATATCCTCACCGGCGTGCGCGGCGTCGGCAAGACGACGACCGCGCGCATTCTCGCCCGCGCGTTCAACTACGAGCTGCCCGGCAAGGTCAGCGGCCCGAGCATCGACATGCCGGAGCTCGGCCTGCATTGCGAGGCGATCATCGAATCGCGCCATGTCGACGTCATCGAGATGGACGCCGCCTCGCACACCGGCATCGACGACGTGCGCGAGATCATCGAGAACGCCCGCTACCGGCCGATCAGCGCGCGCACCAAGGTCTACATCATCGACGAAGTGCACATGCTCTCCAAGGCCGCGTTCAACGGCCTGTTGAAGACGCTGGAAGAGCCGCCCGAGCACGTCAAATTCCTGTTCGCCACCACCGAGATCGACAAGGTGCCGATCACGGTGCGCTCGCGCTGCATCCGCTTCGATCTGAAGCGGATCGATGCGTCGCTGCTGGTCCGGCACCTGTCCAAGATCTGCGAGCTGGAGCATGTGCAAGCCGAGCCGGAGGCGCTGGCGCTGATTGCCCGCGTGGCGGAGGGCTCCGTGCGCGACAGTGCTTTCGCTGCTCGATCAGGCGATCGCGCACGGCGGCGCGGACGGCGTGCGCGTCGTCGATCTCAGCGACGATGCTCGGCCTTTCCGATCGCGGCGACATCGTCGAATTGTTCGAACTGGCGATGCGCGGCAAGATCGCCGAGGCGCTGGAGATCGCCGGGCGGCTGTATCGCGCCGGCGCCGACCCCAGCGAGTTGCTGCTCGAGCTCAGCGAATTCTGCCACTATGTCACGCGGGTGAAGATCAGCGAGCGGGCGCTGGAGGATCCCGCGATTTCGGAGTTCGAGCGCCAGCGCGGCGCGGAGATCGCGAAAACGCTGTCGATGGGCGCGCTGACCCGCGCCTGGACGCTGATCATGAATGGCTATGAGGACGTGAAGGATTTGCCGCGTCCGCTCGCCTCTGCGGAGATGGCGCTGATCCGCATCGGCTACGCGGCCGATTTGCCGAGCCCGGAAGATGCGCTGCGCAAACTTGCCGAGGGCGGCGCGGTCGCGGCGCCGCGGCCGGCGCCTGCAATGGTCTGCGCCGACCGCGGGACCGCGCGCTTTGGCGGTGGCGCCTATGCCCACGGCGCCGGCGGTTGCCGCCGCGCCGAGCGCCGCGCCGCGGCTTCTCAAGTTTGAGGACGTGGTCGCGCTCGCTCGCGCGAAGCGCGACGTCGCGCTGACGCGCGCGCTCGAACACGACATGCGCATCGCCCGCTTCGAACCGGGCCGCATCGAATTCACGCCGACGCCGACCGCTTCGCCGACGCTGGCGCCGACGCTGGCGAAGAAACTCGGCGAGTGGACCGGCGAGCGCTGGATGATCGCGATCGCGCAAGGCGCGACCGCGCCGACGCTGCGCGAGACGGCGAGCCGCGAAGGAAGGCGAGAAGCGCGAGGGCGCCGCCGCGCATCCCGTGGTGCGCAAAGTGCTCGAGCAGTTTCCCGGCGCGCAAATCGTTGCGATCCGGGCGCCGGAGGTCGATAGCGCCCGAGGCGCCGCCGCCGACCGAAGCCGCCGGACGAGGACGTCGGCTACGCCGAGCCGCCGGACGACGACAACGATATTCTGAGAGGAGCCGTCATGGACATCATGGGCATCATGAAGAAGGCGCAGGCGATGCAGTCCAAGCTCGCCGAGACGCAGGAGGAGCTCGGCCGGATCGAGGTCGAGGGCCAGTCCGGCGGCGGCATGGTCAAGGTGACGCTGTCGGGCAAGGGCGAGATGAAGGTCGATCAAGCTTGATCCCTCGCTGATGAAGCCGGACGAGGTCGAGATGGCCGAGGATCTGATCGTCGCCGCCTTCAACGATGCGAGAGCGAAGGCCGAGCGCGCGGCTGCGGAGAAGATGCAGGAGGTGACGGCGGGCCTGCCGCTGCCGCCAGGCATGAAGCTGCCGTTCTGAGGGGTTGAGGATGTACGCGCGCCGGACTCCCTCCCCCTTGATGGGGGAGGGCTGGGGAGGGGGGTGAAAAGCGCCGCGCTTTCCGGGATGCGGCTACCCCCCTCCCTAGCCCTCCCCCACAAGGGGGGAGGGGACGGCGTCTGCTGATGGCCGCCCAAGTCGCCGGACCGGAGATCGAACGGCTCATCCAGCTGCTCGCGCGGCTGCCAGGCCTCGGGCCGCGCTCGGCGCGACGGGCGGCGCTGCATCTGATCCGCAAGCGCGAGCAATTGCTGGGCCCGCTCGCCGAGGCGATGCGGATCGCCGAGGAGCGCGTGCGCACTTGCTCCAACTGCGGCAACGTCGACACGCGCGACCCTTGCACGATCTGCGGCGACGCGTCGTCGCGACGCGCGGATGCTCATAGTTGTCGAGACCGTCGGCGACCTCTGGGCGCTGGAGCGCGCCAACGCGACGCGCGGGCTTTATCACGTGCTCGGCGGCGCCTTGTCGCCGCTCGACGGCGTCGGGCCGGAGGATCTGTCGCTCGATCGGCTGGTCGCGCGCGTGGCGGCGGGCGGGGTCGCGGAGGTCGTGCTTGCAGTCAACGCCACCGTCGACGGGCAGACGACGGCGCATTACATCACCGACTTGCTGGCGCCTTATTCGGTCAAGATAACCCGGCTCGCGCACGGCGTGCCGGTCGGCGGCGAGTTGGACTATCTCGACGACGGGACCTTGTCGGCGGCGATGCGCCAGCGAACAGTGTTCTGAAGCTTGTGTCCTTTGTGCCTCCTTCGAGTCTTGGTGGTGAAAGATTTCACCACCAAGACTCGAAGGAGGCACAAAGGACACGAAGAGGAGGCGAGGCATGAACGTCGCAGTGGCGCCTTCTCAGTTCCGACCGCCCGTCCGCGCCGCGACGGGTCAAGCCGCTCGGCTCGCTCGGCATCCTCGCCGCGCTCGCCCGCAATCCCGTCGAAATCTGGTCGGAGATGCACTTCCAGCACCCGGTGCTGGTTGGCAAGACGATGTTTGGTTGGCGCGCTGTGGTCAGCGATCCGGCCGCGGTTCGGCGCGTTTTCCTCGACAACGTCGCCAACTACCGCAAAGACGCGGTTCAGATGCGCATTCTGCGCCCTGGTCTCGGCAGCGGCCTGCTGACGGTAGAAGGCGAAGCTTGGAAGGTGCAGCGCCGTTCGCTCGCGCCGCTGTTTTCGCCGCGCCAAGTCGCAGCTTTCGCGCCCGCCGATGCATCTGGTCGCGCGCACTATGGCCGAGGGCGATCGCCGAGTCGCCGCGACGGCGCTGTCGTTGCCGCGCATGAGGAAATGGGCGTCGTCACGCTGAAGGTGCTGGAGCAGACGCTGTTCAGCCAAGGCCTCGGTCGCGAGGCGACGCAGTTCCAACAAGCGGTGTCGCGCTACTTCGACACGGTCGGCCGCATCGATCCGCTCGACGTGCTCGGCGCGCCGGACTTCCTGCCGCGGATCAACCGTATGCGCGGCAAGGATTCGCTGGCGTTTTTCGCCGACGCGGTGAGCGACATCATCGCGTCGCGGCGCGCGCTGATCGCCTCCGGCGCCACGCCGCCGCCGGACTTGCTGACGCTGCTGCTGAAGCGCGGGCGATCCTGAAACCGGGCGCGGGATGTCGGAAGATGACGTGCGCGCCAACATCGTCACCTTCATCAACGCCGGCCACGAGACGACCGCCAACGCGCTGACCTGGACGCTCTATCTGTTGTCGCAGTCCGCCTGCTTGGCGAGCGCGCGTCGAAGAAGAGATCGACGAGAAGTTTGATCCGGCCGACGAGACCGACCCGACCGATCGTCTGCCGATCACCAAAGCGGTGTTTGAGGAAGCGATGCGGCTCTATCCGCCCGCCGCGCATCTCGGGCGCGAGGCGATCGCCGAGGATTGGCTCGGCGGACATCGCATTCCCGCGGGAACGGTGGTCTCGATCCCGCCCTACGTCGCTGCACCGGCACCGCACGCTGTGGAAGAACCCCGACGATTTCGACCCGAGCCGGTTCCTGCCCGGCGAACGGGAGAAGATCGATCGCTACGCTTACATTCCGTTCGGCGCGGGACCGCGCGTGTGTATCGGCCAGGCGTTCGCGATTCAGGAGGCGCTGATCGTGCTGGCGCATCTGCTGCGAAGGGTGCGACTCGATCTTTTCCCGGGCCATCCCGTCGAGCTGCAACAACGCGTGACGCTGCGACCGAAGCACGGGATGAAGATGATTGTTAGGCGCCGTGAAGCGCGCGCGCATTGAGGCATGCCGTCATTGCGAGCGAAGCGAAGCCATCCAGCCTCTCCCCCGATGCCGCGGTTGGTTGACCCGAGCAGGCGGCGCCGGCGAGGCTGTGCTTGATGCGGCGGCGTCCCGCCCGGGCGCTGGATTGCTTCGCTGCGCTCGCAATGACGGGGAAAGCGCCGTGAAATGGATCAGGTCTGTATCAGCTCCGCAGTCGCGGCTGACGCAAGGGAGATAAGCGCTCTTTATTTGGTTGCGCGTGACGATGCGTTGTCCTTCCTGCGGCGCGTTCATTCCGACGAGCAGGTCCGGGCGTGGATCTCCGATGTCCTGTTGACGCAATGTCGCGTGTGGGTCGCGCGGCGCGATCAACGCATTGTCGGCTTTCTGGCGCTCAACCAGGATGAACTGGAACAGCTCTACGTGCTGCCGGGTCATTACCGGACGGGCGTTGGCTCAACTCTGCTGGAGATCGCCAAAGCCGAAAGCCCTGGTCGGCTTCGTCTGTTCACGTTTCAAAAGAACGAACGCGCCCGCGCCTTCTACGAGGTTCACGGGTTTCGCGCGGTTGATTGGAACGACGGGTCGCGCAATGAGGAGCGCGAGCCGGATGTGCGATATGAGTGGACGGCGGCGATTTGAGACAAGCTGTCATTGCGAGCGAAGCGAAGCAATCCAGCCTCTCGGCAATGCCACGGCGAGGACTCACCATGCGTCGGCCCTCAAGCGGTTGGCCGACGATCTCACAACGCTGGATTGCTTCGCTTCGCTCGCAATGACGGAGGCGTGTTGGCTCAGTCGGCAACCTTAGCGGGCGCGGCCTCGCAACGCCGCACAATCTCCTGACCTAGCGTAAAACTATCGAGCCCGCGTCCGTTGCGCATCAGATGACGCCCGATCCAAAGCGCGCGGTTCGTATCGATTTCGCCGGCGAGAAGCCGGTCGACGTCGACATTGTCGAACGCGTCGAGCCGGCGTTCGGTCACTGCGCGGCGACAGAGGGCGTCGAGGGTTTCGTTGGCGTCGGACATGGGCGGCGCTTTCATCGTCGCGGGCAACCTAGAGTAATTTTTGTTCAAGGGGAATCGTCATTGCGAGGAGCGAAGCGACGAAGCAATCCATGCCGCCGGCGCCGACCTTTCCAGTTGGCCGACGATCTCACCAACGCTGGATTGCTTCGCTTCGCTCGCAATGACGGGTGGACTAAACAGTCACAGGGCTCGCGCTCATGCCCGCCTCGCCGAACACCCTGATGTATCGCTCGATCTCCGCCGGCGGTCCCATCAGCTTGTTTGGATTGTCGGAGAGTTTAACGGCCGGCCGCCCATCCGCCTCGACAACCTTGCAGACCAGCGAGATCGCGCGCAACTCGCCGTCGACGCCGGCCGGCGCGCAATCCTTGAAATCATTGGTCAGGTTGGTGCCCCAGCCGATGGACAGATTGGTTTGGCCGCGCAACGCCCGCGCCGCGATCTCTATCGTATCCACATCCATCGCATCGGAAAGCACAAGCAGTTTGTCCTGCGGATCGCGCCCGCGCGCGCGCCACCAAGCGATGAGTTCGCGGGCGGCGTCGATCGGCGACTTCGAGTCGGGCCGGGCGCCTTTCCAATCGGCCACCCAGTCCGGCGCGCGCGCCAGGAACGATGTGGTGCCGAAACAATCGGGCAGCACGACAAGCAGATTGCCGCCATACATATTCGCCCAATCGCGCAGCACCCGATAGGGCGCCTCGCGCAAGTCTTCGTCGGTATCGGTCAGAGCGGCGTAGACCATAGGCAGTTCATGGGCGTTGGTGCCGATCGCCTCGAGCCCGGTATCCATCGCGTGTTTGATATTCGACGTGCCGATGAAGGTCTCGCCCAATCCCTCCTGCATCGCCTCCACACACCAGCGCTGCCAGAGAAAGCTGTGCCGCCTGCGCGTGCCGAAATCGGAAATGCGCAGCGGTCCCTCGCGCTTCAGCGCGCGCAGCCGCTCGACCTTGCTCCAGAGTTTCGCCTTCGCCCGCGCATAAAGCACGTCGAGATCGAACCGGCTCATGCCGCGCATCGCCGCGCGCGCGCGCAGTTCGTTGATGATGGCGAGCGCGGGGATTTCCCACATCGTGGTCTCGCACCAGCGGCCTTCGAACCTCAGCTCATATTGACCATCTGAGCGGGTCAGTTCGTATTCGGGCAGGCGGAAATCGGCGAGCCATTCCATGAACTGCGGCTCAAATATTTGTTTGGTGCCGTAGAACGAGTTGCCGGCGAGCCAGATGAGTTCGTTCTTGGCCAGCCGCAGCGAGCGCGCGTGTTCGAGCTGATCGATCAGCTCGCGCTCCTCGACGATATCGGCGAGCCGCACAGTGTGGGTGCGGTTGATCAGCTGGAAGGTCACACGACGCTGACGATGCAGACGCCAGATCATCTGCAGCATGAGCAGCTTGTAGAAATCCGTGTCGAGCAGCGTCCGCACGATCGGATCGATGCGGAACGTGTGGTTGTAGACACGCGTGGCGAGGTCGGGGCCCATGCGCGGACCCTAGACGGGCGGCATTTGGCCGACAAGAGCGCCGCCCCTGGGACTGCGCGCGTCCCGCGCGCTCTTTGCCGACGTGGCGCCGCAAAGAGCGTGCGGGACGCGGGCGGTCCCAGGGGGCGTCGTCACCGCCGCGGCGGCGGAACGCCGAACGCCTTGGCCAGGAACAGCCCCGCGTGCCGGAGAGCGCCCCCATCGATGCCGTGACCGACGCCGAGCGACATGTGCCATTGCGTGGGAAAGTTCGCTTCCGCCAGATCGTTGCCGGCGATGAACATCGCATCGACCGGGATCATCGGATCCTGGTCGCCGTGGATCAGCAGGATCGGCGGCGGCGCGCCCCTTCGCGTCGCGCGCCGTCGCTTCGCTCAACCGCTCCGGTCCGATCAGCATTCCGGAAAATCCGATGATCGCCGCCGGGGCGCGCTTCCGCCGCAAGCCCACATGCAGCGACATCATCGCGCCCTGGCTGAAGCCGCAGAGCGCGAGCCGGCTCTCGTCGAGCCCGTATTTGGCAAGCTCCTCGTCGAGAAACTCGTCGATCACCGGCTTGGCGGCTTCCGCGCCCTTCCAGCGGTCGTCCGCAGCGCGCGCGTCGTCGACCGCCCGCGAGGCGCTCAGCGCGAACCACTGCCGGCCCATCGGCGCCCCGCGCAGCGCTCGTGCGCGTGCGGCGAGACGAAGGCCGCGTCGGGCAGCAGCGCGCGGAATTGCTGGCCGAGTTCGATCAGGTCATTTCCGTCTGCCCCGTAGCCGTGCAGGAACACGACGAGCTGCTTGGCGCGGCCGCTTTTGGCTTCCAGGCGCGGTCCGGTCAGTTTCGCGGTCATGGGCTCTCTTTGGCTGGGACTTGGCCTCGTCTACTCCGTCCTTGGCCGTCGCGCCAAGATCGACGACACCGGCGCGGGATTTGACCGCGCGGTAATAGGCCCACAGCATCCGCGCGGCGACCCCGCGATAGGGCCGCCAGCGCTCGGCGATCTGCTCCAGCTCCCGGTGCGTCGGCCGCGTCTTCAGGCTGAGCGCCAGCCGCGCGGCCTCCTGCAAAGCGATGTCGCCCGCCGGGAACGCATCGGGATGGCCGAGGCAGAACAGCAGGAAAATATCGGCGGTCCACGGCCCGATGCCCTTCACCGCGACCAACGTTCGATGCGCGTCGGCCGCCGGCAGTCGCGCCAGCGCGGCGAGATCGAGGCCCTCGCGCGCGACCGCATTCGCCACGGCAGTTATCGCGCGCACCTTGGCATTGGACAGCCCGACCCCCAGCAGCGCCGCCTCCTCGGCGGCCAGCACTGTGGCGGCCGAGAGCGGCGCGAAGGCCGCTTCGAGCCGGCCGAAGATCGCGCTCGCGCTCGCTACCGAGACCTGCTGCGAAACGATGATCGCCGCGAGGCCCGCGAACCCCGGTTCGCGCAGGCGCAGCGGCGGCGGGCCGCCTACCTCGACCAAATGGGCGATCGTCTCACGGTCAAGCGCCAGAAGCGCCGCGGCGGCTTCGGTCAGCGCCGCTTCGCCGTCGATGAGCCGTCCAGCGATGTAGCGCAGCTCGGTGATCGCAGCTTTGGCTGAAGGTTTGCGCGTCTTCCGCACCGGCTTTTTTGCCGCGGATTTGCGCGTTAAGCGTTTCGCCATGCCTGTCCTTCGTTTCGCGCCGACGCCCAACGGCCGCCTGCATCTCGGCCACGCCTATTCCGCGCTTCGCAACGCCGATCTCGCCACGCGAATCGGCGGCCGATTGCTGCTGCGCTTCGAGGACACCGACGCCGCGCGAAGTCGACCCGAATACGAGGCTGGCATTCTCGAAGACTTAAGCTGGCTCGGCGTCGCATGCGAGCCTTACCCGCGCCGCCAAAGCGAACACCTCCCCGACTACGCCGCAGCGTTCGAAAGCCTGCGCGAGCGGGACCTGGTTTATCCCTGCTACTGCACCCGCGGACAACTCGCCGCCGTAAGTGACGAACGCGACCCGGACGGCGCGGCGTTGCATCGCGGCCGCTGTGTCGCCGTCTCGCCGGAAGAGACGCAGTCCCGTCTGGCGCGCAGCGAGCCCGCGGCGTGGCGGCTCGATCTCGCGCGCGCGGCGGCGGAAGCGCCGGGCGCGATGTTCTGGCCCGAGTACGGCGAGGGCGACTCCGAAGTCATAACTCGCGCCGAGCCGCAGGTTTGGGGCGACATCCTGCTCAGAGGCAAGGACCGTCCGGCTGTGTACCATCTCGCCGTCGTCGTCGACGATGCGTTGCAGGGCGTCACCGACGTGGTGCGCGGCCGCGATCTCGAGCCGTCGACATCGCTACATCGGTTGCTGCAGGCGCTGCTCCGGCTCCCGACCCCGCGCTATCGCCATCACCGACTTGTCCTCGGCGCCGACGGCGCGAAACTGTCGAAGAGCGCGAAGTCCGAAAGCCTGGCTGCGTTGCGCGCGCAGGGCGTGACCGCCGCCGAAGTCCGCTCAGCGCTGGGCTTTGGCTCAGGCGCCGCCCAACCCTTCGACGTCGTCCTCAGTTGAGCTTCGCCGTCGGCCCCGGGGCCGACGCGCTGGCGCCCGGCGCCTGGCCCATCAGCCCGTCGATCCGCTCGCGCTCCTTCTTGAACAGCCCCAGCATCTTGCCGTCGAACTCGCGCGTGCGCGCCAGCTTGATCGCCATCGGATCAACGAAGTTGCCGTTGATGATCACCTCGTAGTGCAGGTGCGGCCCGGTCGCGAGCCCGGTCTGGCCGAGATAGCCGACGACCTGCCCCTGGGTCACCCGGACGCCCTCGGTTATCCCACGGCCAAACCCGGACATATGATTGTACGTCGTCACATAGCCGTTGGCGTGCTGGATTTCGACGCGTCGGCCATAGCCGGAATCCCAGCCCGCTTTGATGATCATGCCATTGCCGGCGGCGAGGATCGGCGTGCCAATTGGCGCCGCCCAGTCGATGCCGGTGTGCATGCGCGCGAAATGCAGAATCGGGTGATAGCGCATGCCGAAGCCCGAGGTCATCTCACCATCGGCGATTGGCTTTCGGATCAGGAATTTGCGGGTCGATCGGCCGTTCTCGTCATAGAAATCGACGAGATTGTCGTCGGGCGTTTGGAACCGATAGTAGCGGTAGGACTGATCGCGCACGGTCATCGTCGCATAGAGCAGGGTGCTATGCGCGTCGGGTTCGTCGCCCTCGGCGAGGAAGGCCGTCATCGAATCGCCGGGCTGCACGGACCGCTGGAAATCGACGTCGTTGACGAAAGCGTGGACGAACTCCTCGATCGCCGGCTTTGGCAGCCCTTGCTTCAGCGACGTCTGATAGAGGCTTTCGTAGAGGCTGAGGCCGCCTTCGGTGTCGCTGGGGCCACGCCTGACGGTCGCGGTTGTGGGCTTCGAGACGTCGACGTATTGCCCGTCGTCCTTCACCGCGACGGCCGAGCGCAATTGGTCGTCGCTGTAGATTTCGACCCGCGCGATGCGGCGGCCGAGATCCGGGTCGTCGCTATCGGCGAACTGAAGGATCACCTTCTGCCCATCCGCCGCCGGCGATTCGCCGCGCTTGACCGAGAACGCCGCCAGGATCGCGGCGGCGACTTCGGGCGAGGCGCCGTTATCGCGCAACATCTGGTCGAACGGCTGCCCGTGTTTCGGTCGAATCAGCCGCTCGCCGGCGTTTTCGCCTCCCGGCTCGACGCTGCGAGGCACGTTGGTGACGTTCTCCGCCACCAGCCGCACGCCGAGCGAGGGGAATACGCCCGGCGTGAGATCGCCGGTGGGCGCATAAGAAAGCGCGCCGAGCGGATCGATGCCGGTGCCGGAGGTGCGCATCAGCAAAAGCTGCGGCGCCAGCCCGAAACGACGTTCGCCGGCGGCTTCGCTGCGTACGAATTCGCCGACCTGCGCGGAGGCCTGCCCAAGCGTCAATTCGCCGCTGACGGCGGCGATATCGGCGGCGGCGAGGTTTTGGCTGGTGAAGGCGACTTCGGTGTCGTCCTGAGGCGGCGGTTGGTCGGGCGGCGGCTCGCTCTTTCCGGCATGATCGCCGACGGTTTTCAACGGATCGAACGGCGGCACGGCGGCGGCGAAGCTGGTGGCCGTCGTCGTCAAGGTCGTGGAGAGCATCGTGTAGGCGCGGGCCTTGATGACTTCCTTGTCGCCGATTTTGACCGGCGTCGTGACGGAAAAGCTTTGCTTGGCGGCAACGATGTCGACGGGCCGAACCAGGCGGTCGCCCTTGCCTGTGTTGACGCGTGCAGCCTCCGCGTCCGCGCTGCGCGCCGGGGTCGCGTATTCAGGCTTCGAGGCGAAGTAGGATTGCCGATCGAGGTCCAGATAAAGCGCGGAGCCAATCAGCGCGAGGCCAAACAGACCAGAGAGGCTGACCCCGGCCACCCATCGCCAAGGCGTCCGCGCCGCGTCGTCCTCATCGCCGCCGCCGAGTTGGATCGCCGGCTCGTGGCCGAGATCGACCCGGAGCCGATCGCCGCGCCGCAGCGCCGCCGCTCCCGAAATCATATCCGCGCCCCGTATGCGACCATCAAATCAGTCTCGCTTGGGAGTCCTCGTAGCCGGATGGCTGCGAAACTCCAAATCTCCGCGCTCAAATCGACAGCAAGCGCGGCCTTTTCGCGGCGCCGAAATGTTCGCAGCGGCGGCGACGCAAAAAGTTCGCAAAAACCATTTGACACCGCCGGCCGACGCGCCTAATACCCGCGCCTCGCCGACGGTGACGCCGCTGGTTAGCGCGTTTGGTTGGTTATGACCTTTATTCGATGTCTTGATCTCCCTTTCTGAGAGGAGGGGGCGGGAAGGTGTCGGCCGTTTTTGCTTTCTGGTGACAGAGGGCAGGGGTGAAGGGTCTGAGATTGGGTTCGGACTGTTTGGCTGAGCGCGTGGCGCTGAGGCGGGGCGGGTTGGACCTGGGGGTTTTGGCCCTCGAAAGCTGTTTGACAATTTCATCGGAAGAAAGAGAGACGTGGACGGCGGCGTCCTTGCGGGGTTCTCAGGCAACTGGGGACCCGGAAGAGACAAGCTGACGGTCACGTTTCAAACAACCATTCCGGTTGGAGCTGATCTTGTTCAACGTCGTGAGACGGTGGGCGAGGCGGCGCTTCAGCTAGGAAGTGTTTGGAACTCGTCAAATGGGGTCTTAGGACCCCGACATAGGTCGAGGGATTTCCTGCAAAGGGAGCCTCTTGAGCCAGTTGACCGGTCAGTGATCAGATCTCATGGGGTTTAGTTTCTTTAGGGAAGCGAAAACTCCTTCAACTTGAGAGTTTGATCCTGGCTCAGAACGAACGCTGGCGGCAGGCTTAACACATGCAAGTCGAGCGCCCCGCAAGGGGAGCGGCAGACGGGTGAGTAACGCGTGGGAACATACCCTCCGGTACGGAATAACTCAGGGAAACTTGTGCTAATACCGTATACGGCTGAAAGGCGAAAGATTTATCGCCGGAGGATTGGCCCGCGTCCGATTAGCTAGTTGGTGAGGTAATGGCCCACCAAGGCGACGATCGGTAGCTGGTCTGAGAGGATGATCAGCCACATTGGGACTGAGACACGGCCCAAACTCCTACGGGAGGCAGCAGTGGGGAATATTGGACAATGGGCGAAAGCCTGATCCAGCCATGCCGCGTGAGTGATGAAGGCCTTAGGGTTGTAAAGCTCTTTCACCCACGACGATAATGACGGTAGTGGGAGAAGAAGCCCCGGCTAACTTCGTGCCAGCAGCCGCGGTAATACGAAGGGGGCTAGCGTTGTTCGGAATTACTGGGCGTAAAGCGCGTGTAGGCGGGCGTTTAAGTCAGGGGTGAAATGCCAAGGCTCAACCTTGGAACTGCCTTTGATACTGAATGTCTTGAGTCCGGGAGAGGTGAGTGGAACTGCGAGTGTAGAGGTGAAATTCGTAGATATTCGCAAGAACACCAGTGGCGAAGGCGGCTCACTGGCCCGGAACTGACGCTGAGACGCGAAAGCGTGGGGAGCAAACAGGATTAGATACCCTGGTAGTCCACGCTGTAAACTATGGATGCTAGCCGTTGGGGAGCTTGCTCTTCAGTGGCGCAGCTAACGCTTTAAGCATCCCGCCTGGGGAGTACGGTCGCAAGATTAAAACTCAAAGGAATTGACGGGGGCCCGCACAAGCGGTGGAGCATGTGGTTTAATTCGAAGCAACGCGCAGAACCTTACCAGCTTTTGACATGTCCTGGACGGATTGCAGAGATGCGATCTTCTCTTCGGAGCCGGGAACACAGGTGCTGCATGGCTGTCGTCAGCTCGTGTCGTGAGATGTTGGGTTAAGTCCCGCAACGAGCGCAACCCTCGCCTTTAGTTGCCATCATTCAGTTGGGCACTCTAGAGGGACTGCCGGTGATAAGCCGGAGGAAGGTGGGGATGACGTCAAGTCCTCATGGCCCTTACAGGCTGGGCTACACACGTGCTACAATGGCGGTGACAGAGGGACGCGAATGGGCAACCATAAGCAAATCTCAAAAAGCCGTCTCAGTTCGGATTGCACTCTGCAACTCGGGTGCATGAAGTTGGAATCGCTAGTAATCGCGGATCAGCACGCCGCGGTGAATACGTTCCCGGGCCTTGTACACACCGCCCGTCACACCATGGGAGTTGGTTTTACCCGAAGGCGTTCTGCTAACCGCAAGGAGGCGGACGACCACGGTAGGGTCAGCGACTGGGGTGAAGTCGTAACAAGGTAGCCGTAGGGGAACCTGCGGCTGGATCACCTCCTTTCTGGATCGGAAGACAGAGGACAGAAGACGGAGAACGGAAAGCGCGAGCTTTGCGTTCGTTGATGTCGCTATGTCCTGTCCTCCCTTCAAGAAATCAGCGGTCTCAGGTCAGAGACCGCATATGCGGGACCCGCCGTCTTCGTCTCTCTTTCTGTCGGAATACGGACGACGGAGTACGGAAGACGGATATCTGTTTTCTGTGTCTCCGTCCTCTGTTCTCCGACACGGGCTTGTAGCTCAGTTGGTTAGAGCGCGCGCTTGATAAGCGTGAGGTCGGAGGTTCAAGTCCTCCCAGGCCCACCAGGTTCGGAAGACGGAAACAGATGACGGAATACGGATGGTTGTTCCGTTTTCTGTATTCCGTTCTCCGACGGGGCTATAGCTCAGTTGGGAGAGCGCGTGCTTTGCAAGCATGAGGCCGTCGGTTCGATCCCGTCCAGCTCCACCAGTTTCGGAGGACAGAAGACGGAGTACGGAAGACGGAAAAGCGGCTCTGACGTTCCGATGAAATATAGAGTTTGAAGATCGTGGTTTTCGCGCGAGGGCTGTATGGCTCAGCGTGAGGCGCGGTCTTCGAGAGAGACGGTCGCGGGACCGAGAACTATCCGTTCTCTGTTTTCCGTTCTCCGTCTTCTGACAACTTGACATCGTAAAGAGGAAGCGCATCCGGTAGTTCGGACTACGGAACACGGAACGCGGAAAACGGAAGGGCAAGCCTTTCTGTATTCCGCATTCTGTATTCTGTTTTCCGACAAGCATACCAGTCGTGATCTGAGCCTGACCGCAAAGATCCCGGATGTGTTTGAAGCAAAACTGGTCTTTTCTGGTCAGAAAACAGATGACGGAAAACGGAAGACGGAAGTGATAAGCTTCTGTTTTTGGTATTCTGCATCAGGTTTTCTGATCTTATTCGGATCAGACGATAGATGACGAACGACGGTTGGCGGAAGATCAATTCTTCCGTCTTCTGTTTTCCGTCCTCCGTTTTCTGATTCCGAGCAACAATCAAGTGCCTAAAGGGTATCCGGCGGATGCCTTGGCGCTGAGAGGCGATGAAGGACGTGGTACGCTGCGATAAGTTTCGGGGAGCTGCGAACAGGCTTTGATCCGGAAATTTCCGAATGGGGAAACCCAATTCCAGTGATCAGTTATCAGTGGACAGTGAACGGAGGAAACTCCGGGCGCTGATCATTGGTAACTGGTTGCTTTTGGAATTACTTATTTCCTGAATCCATAGGGGAATAAGAGCGAACCCGGGGAACTGAAACATCTAAGTACCCGGAGGAAAGGACATCAACGAGACTCCGTTAGTAGTGGCGAGCGAACGCGGATCAGGCCAATGCTCATGCAAGTTTTTATCAGAACCGATTGGAAAGTCGGGCCGTAGCGGGTGACAGCCCCGTATGAAGCGAAGCTTGCGAGAGATTCGAGTAGGGCGGGACACGTGAAATCCTGCCTGAACACGGGGGGACCACCCTCCAAGCCTAAGTACTCCTCAGCGACCGATAGCGAACTAGTACCGTGAGGGAAAGGTGAAAAGCACCCCGACGAGGGGAGTGAAACAGCACCTGAAACCGGATACCTACAAACAGTGGGAGCCCGCTCACCTTAGTCGGAATACAGAATACGGAGAACAGAACACGGATGGCTACATCCGTTCTCCGTATTCCGTTTTCAGTATTCCGTTTAAGGCGAGCGGGTGACCGCGTACCTTTTGTATTATGGGTCAGCGACTTAAAGTAACGAGCAAGCTTAAGCCGATAGGCGAAGGCGCAGCGAAAGCGAGTCTGAATAGGGCGTTCAGTTCGTTGCTTTAGACCCGAAACCGAGTGATCTAGTTATGAGCAGGTTGAAGGTAGGGTAACACCTACTGGAGGACCGAACCGGTGTCTGTTGAAAAAGACTCGGATGACTTGTGATTAGGGGTGAAAGGCCAACCAAACTCGGAAATAGCTGGTTCTCCGCGAAATATATTTAGGTATAGCCTCGAGATGAGGCTCCAGGGGGTAGAGCACTGGATGGACTAGGGGGGCTAAAACCCTACCAAATCTAACCAAACTCCGAATACCTGGAAGTCATTCTCGGGAGCCACACAGTGGGTGCTAACGTCCATTGTGGAGAGGGAAACAACCCAGACCAACAGCTAAGGCCCCCAATTCGTGGCTAAGTGGGAAAGGATGTGGAAATCCCAAAACAACCAGGAGGTTGGCTTAGAAGCAGCCATCCTTTAAAGAAAGCGTAACAGCTCACTGGTCTAAATAAGGGTTTCTGCGCCGAAGATGTAACGGGGCTCAAGCCACGAGCCGAAGCTTTGGGTGGCGGAGAACAGAATACAGACGACAGAGAACAGATGAGCCAGCCTGACGAGCGGTCGCCGTTTTCGTTTGAGGATCTTGAGGTCTTCAAGCGGGCGTACCGCGTGTCGTTGGAGGTTCATCGGTCAAGCCTGGAAATGCCGAAGATCGAGCAGCATGCGCTGGCCGATCAGATGCGCCGGGCTTCGAAGTCGATATGCGCGAATGTCGCAGAAGGTTTTGGCCGACAGCATCGATCGAAAGCGGAATTCAAACGCTTTCTTTGGATGGCGGTCGGATCGTCGGATGAAATGCGGGTTTGGGCGCGCTATGCGCTCGATCTTGGTTACATCGATGAAAAAACCTGGCGAATATGGCGAGACGAATATCAGATCATCTCAAAACAGCTGCAGGCCTTGGCCGGCAGGTCGTGAGAATATCTGTATTCCGTCGTCTGTACTCTGTTCTCCGACCACGGTAGCGGAGCGTTCCGTAGGCTTATGAAGGGACAGCCGTGAGGCATCCTGGAGGCATCGGAAGTGCGAATGCTGACATGAGTAACGATAAACACTGTGAAAGACAGTGTCGCCGAAAGTCCAAGGGTTCCTGCGTAAAGTTAATCTTCGCAGGGTTAGCCGGTCCCTAAGGCGAGGCCGAAAGGCGTAGTCGATGGGAATCACGTTAATATTCGTGAGCCAGGGATGAGTGACGGATGGGATAAGTTGTGAGGGATTACTGGATTTCCCTTGCAGCGAACCTGTTCCAGGAAATAGCTCTCCCATCAGACCGTACCCGAAACCGACACAGGTGGACAGGTAGAGTATACCAAGGCGCTTGAGAGAATGACGTTGAAGGAACTCGGCAATATTGCCTCCGTAACTTCGGGATAAGGGGGCCCTCGTCTCACGCAAGTGGGGCGGGGGGGCACAGACCAGGGGGTGGCAACTGTTTAACAAAAACACAGGGCTCTGCGAAATCGTAAGATGACGTATAGGGTCTGACGCCTGCCCGGTGCCGGAAGGTTAAAAGGAGAGGTGCAAGCCTTGAATTGAAGCCCCGGTAAACGGCGGCCGTAACTATAACGGTCCTAAGGTAGCGAAATTCCTTGTCGGGTAAGTTCCGACCTGCACGAATGGCGTAATGACTTCCCCGCTGTCTCCAACGTCAGCTCAGTGAAATTGAAGTCCCCGTGAAGATGCGGGGTACCTGCGGTCAGACGGAAAGACCCCGTGCACCTTTACTATAACTTTGCGTTGGCGTTCGTTAAGCCATGTGTAGGATAGGTGGTAGGCTTTGAAGCTTGGGCGCTAGCTCGAGTGGAGCCATCCTTGAAATACCACCCTTGGCTTGATGGACGTCTAACCGCGACCCCTTATCGGGGCCCGGGACAACGCATGGCGGGTAGTTTGACTGGGGCGGTCGCCTCCCAAAGAGTAACGGAGGCGCGCAATGGTTGGCTCAGAGCGGTCGGAAATCGCTCGTTGAGTGCAATGGCATAAGCCAGCCTGACTGCGAGACATACAAGTCGAGCAGAGACGAAAGTCGGTCATAGTGATCCGGTGGTCCCGCGTGGGTGGGCCATCGCTCAACGGATAAAAGGTACGCCGGGGATAACAGGCTGATACTCCCCAAGAGTCCATATCGACGGGAGTGTTTGGCACCTCGATGTCGGCTCATCACATCCTGGGGCTGGAGAAGGTCCCAAGGGTTCGGCTGTTCGCCGATTAAAGTGGTACGTGAGCTGGGTTCAAAACGTCGTGAGACAGTTTGGTCCCTATCTGCCGTGGGTGTTGGAGATTTGAGAGGATTTGCCCCTAGTACGAGAGGACCGGGGTGAACGTACCTCTGGTGGACCTGTTGTGGCGCCAGCCGCAGTGCAGGGTAGCTATGTACGGAATGGATAACCGCTGAAGGCATCTAAGCGGGAAACCAGCCTCAAGACCAGATCTCCCTGAAGGGCCGTGGAAGACGACCACGTCGATAGGCCGGATGTGTAAGCGCGGCAACGCGTTCAGCTTACCGGTACTAATCGCCCGTTCGGCTTGATTGCTGCTCGGAATCAGAAAACGGATGACGGAAAACGGAAGACAGAACTCGGAAATCAGAAGCCGGAAACGGTGAACTGATCTCGGATCTCTGTGTTTCTCTTCCGGACCGTTTTCGGATCCAAAAAGACCAGTTTTGCTTCAAATGGAGACCAGATATCCGAAGTCTTTCGTGACTTCCGTCTTCTGTCCTCCGACTTCTGATAACTGCCTTTCGCCGGCCTGGTGGCTTTTGCGAGGCGATAAGACCCGATCCCATCCCGAACTCGGCCGTCAAACGCCTCAGCGCCAATGGTACTTTGTCTCAAGACACGGGAGAGTAGGTCGCCGCCAGGCCCGCTAAAGGCAGTTATCAGAATACGGAAAACAGAATACCGAAGACGGACGCCAGCGGCGTTCGACACCTGTATTCGCCGTCTCCAAACAGCTTCCTCTTTCACACAGAGCGCCAAAACATGCCGGACACTCCTCGTCCGTTCTCTGTTTTCCGTCCTCTGTATTCCGATACCATCACCGCGGGGTGGAGCAGCCCGGTAGCTCGTCAGGCTCATAACCTGAAGGCCGCAGGTTCAAATCCTGCCCCCGCAACCAAGTTCACAAAAAAGCCCCCGAGCTTCCCGCTCCGGGGCTTTTTTCGTTTGGCCCAGTTCGGCCGTTTCTCAAACGGTCGCCGCCTCCGCCGCCGAAGTCAGTACGGCCATCGCCGCATCAACTCCGCCGCTCCGGTGCGGAATGCTTGCAAGCTTCAGCCCCATCTCGACGCCGGCCAGGGCGCCGAGCAACGACAGGTCGTTGAAGTCGCCGAGGTGGCCGATGCGGAAGACTCGGTCTTTCAATCGACCGAGCCCGTTGCCAAGGCTCATGTCGAAACGCGAGAGGATCAGCGCGCGCAACGCGTCGGCGCCAAAACCCTCCGCGAGCCGCACCGCCGTCAGCGACGAGGAGTAATCCGCCGGCGCCTGACATTGCAGCTCCACCGCGCCTTCTCAGAGCCCAGACCTCGACGGCGGCGCGGGTCGCGGCGGCGTGGCGGTCGTGACGGGTGAAGACGTTGGAGAGACCTTCCTCCTCCAGCATCGCGAGCGCCTCCTGCAATCCGCGCAGCAGATTGGTGGCGGGCGTGTAGGGAAAATAGAAGCCCGCGTTGGCGTCGAGCATCGGCTTCCAGTCCCAGTAGGCGCGCGGCAGTTTTGAGTGTGCGGAGGACTCGATCGCCTTGGCGCTGATCGCGTTGAACGAAAGCCCGGGCGGCAGCATCAGACCTTTCTGGCTGCCGGCCACGGTCACGTCGACGCCCCAGGCGTCATGCTGATAATCCATCGAGCCGAGCGACGAGATCGTATCAACCATCAACAACGCAGGATGGTTGACGGCGTCGATAGCGAGCCGAACGCCGGCGATCGGGCTTTTCGCAGCCGTCGACGTTTCGTTGTGAACGACACAGACCGCGCGAATGCGATGATCCTTGTCGGCGCTGAGGACATCTCCAATCGCGGCGGGGTCGGCGCCGCGCCGCCAATCCGTCTCGATGATGACGGGTTCGAGCCCGAGGCGGGTCGCCATCTCACTCCATAGCGTCGCGAACCAACCGGTGCGCGACATGACGATTTTGTCGCCGGGCGAAAGCGTGTTGACGAGCGCCGCCTCCCACGCGCCGGTGCCTGACGCGGGGAAGATGACGACAGGCTGCGTGGTCTTGAAGACGCGTTTCAGACCGGTAAGCACCGAGCGGCCGAGATCGGCGAAATCAGGGCCGCGATGATCGATCGTCGGCTCCGAGATCGCGCGCAAGATGCGGCCCGGGACGTTGGTTGGGCCGGGAATTTGCAGGAAATGGCGACCGGGCGCGCGCATGTCAATCGTCCAACTTAGGGAGCGCGGGCGGCGGCATAGCCGCTTCGAGCCCGGCGGAAAAGGCGAGAAGCGAAGCGTCGGCGCCAAAACCGGCGACGAATTGCGCGCCGATCGGCAGGCCTGCTTCGTGATACCCCGACGGGCAGGCTGATCGCGGGCAGGCCGGCGATATTGACCCAGCCGGTGAAGATCGCGTGATCGCGCGGGCCCGCCGGCTTTCCGTCGATTCGGTCGGGATAGGGGGTTGCTGCGGGCCAGGGCAAAGCGGCGGCGGTCGGCGTCAGCACCAGATCGAAGCGATCAAACAACTCGGCGACGCGGCGGCGCAGCGCCGCGACTCTTTTCGAGCGCGTCGAGATAGTCGGCGCCGCTGATCGTGCGTCCGTCTTCGGCCATCGCCCGCGCGGCGGCGCCGGCCTTAGCTTCAAAGCCAGGGTTCTCGCGCATCAACCAAGCGACGCCCGCGCGCGAAACGACGCGCCAGATTTGCGCGGCTTCGTCGAGATCGAAGAAGACTTCTCCCGCCTCGACGATATGTCCTGCCTGGGTGAGCTTTTGCGCCAACGCGTCGGTCGCGGCGGCGACTTCCGGATCGACGGGAGACGCTCCAAATCGGGAGACATAGAGAATACGCCGCCTGCTCTCGCTCCACGGCGGCGCTTCGGCATATAGCGAGCGGCGGTCGCGCGGATCGGCGCCCTTGAGCAGCGTGTCCAACAGCCGCGCATCCTGCGACGGAGCGGGTCAACGTCCCCGCCGTCTCGAAATCGCCGAGGATCGCGGGGAAACCGTTGATGCGCGGCCAGCGTCCAACCGATGGTTTGAATCCGACGAGGCCGGTATGAGACGCCGGCCTGCGGATCGAGCCGCCGCCATCGGTTCCCAGCGCCGCCGCGACGAAGCCCGCCGCGACGCTGGCCGCCGCGCCGCCGCTGGAGCCGCCGGGCGTCAGCTCGGGGTTCCACGGGTTGCGCGTGACGCCGAACAGATCGTTGCGCGTGTAGCCTTCGAGCGTGAACTCGGGAACGTTGGTCTTGCCGATGATGACGGCGCCGGCCGCGCGCAGCCGCGCGACCGGCAGTTCGTCGCCCTCGGGGACAAACTCCGCGAGCCCGCGGCTGCCCCAGGTCGAGGCGAGGCCGCCGACGTGCAGATTGTCTTTGATTGAGATCGGCGCGCCGTCGAGCGGCGAGCGAACCTGTCCGAGCTTGCGGCGCCGATCGCTTTCCTCAGCCGCCGCCAGCGCGCCGCGCTCATCGAGAGCAACGAAGGCGTTGAAGCGCGCGTCGTAGCGGCGGATTCGCGCCAGGCTGCGCTCGGCGAGCTCGCGCGCGGTGACCTCGCCAGCGGCGAGCGCCGCGGCGATTTCGACCAGCGTTTCCGGCTCGCGCCATTCACCGCTCCCAAGGCAGCGCGTGTCCAATCGCGGCCGGCAGGCGCGAGGATCGGCCGAGTCCGGCCAGCACGGCGAGCGCGATCAGATAGGGCGCCATCTGTATCACATAGGAGCTGACGGGGACGCCAAAAGTCTGCAAGCCGCAGCTCGAACGCTTCCGCCGCGCCGAACACCAGGCACGCCGCGACCGCGCCGAGCGGGCTCCAGCGCGCGACGATCAGCGAGGCGAGCGCGAGATAGCCGCGCCCGCCCGTCATATTGTCGGTGAAGGTGCCGACCTGCTGCAGCGAAAGCACGGCGCCGCCGAGCCCCGCGATCGCGCCGCCTGCAACGACCGCGAGCATGCGCACGCGCATGGGGTTGAGCCCCGGCGGCAAACACCGCTTCCGGATTCTCGCCGGTCGCGCGCAAAGCAAGCCCCCATTGCGTGCGGAACAGCAACCACCACAGCCCAAGGCTCAGCGCGATGGCGAGATAGGTCAGCGGCGGCAGCGAGAACAGCAGCGGCCCGAGCCACGGGATGTCGGCAAGACCCGGGATCGGCCAGGGCCGCCAGCGGCGTCAGATGGATCGCGATCGGCCGCCCTCCTCCAGATAGCGCGCGCAAAAGATAGCTGGTCAGGCCGCCGGCGAGGATGTTGGCGGTGAGCCCGGTGACCATATGGTCGGCGCGATAGCGCACCGCGATGAGCGCGACGATCAGCCCCATCGCGGCGCCGCCGACCAGCGCCAGCCCGACGCCCGCGAGCGCGGAGCCCGTGGCCCAGGCGCCCGCCGCGGCGGCGAAGGCGCCCATCAGCATCATGCCCTCCAGCCCGACCGCGAACACACCGGCGCGCTCGCGAAAGGATGCCGCCAAGCGCGGCGAACGGCAGCGGCGTGGCGATGCGGATCGCGGCGGCAAGGAAGTCGATCATGCGCGCCTCGCGGTCGCGGCGAGCACGAACAGCATCGTCAGACCTTCGATGACGACGACCAGCGCGGAGGGCACGCCGATCTGCCTCTGCATGGATTGCGCGCCCGCCTCCAACAAACCGACGAACAGCGCCGCGGGGACAACAGCGAGCGGCTCCAGCGCGCCGAGCAGCGCCACCGTGACCGCCTTGAAGCCGAAGCCGGTCGAGAAGCCCTCGATCAGCCGATGATGCACGCCGAGCACCTCGACGCCGCCCGCCAGGCCCGCCAGCGCGCCAGCGAGCGCCATCACGCTCCAGGTGATCGCGTGATCGAAAAACCGGCATAGGCCGCGGCGCGGACGCGAGGCGCCGGCGACGCGCAGCGCGAAGCCGAACGGCGTGCGCCACATCAGCGAGCGACAGCGCGGCCGACGCCGACGAGCGCGAGCGCGAAGCCGGAATGGGCGCCGAGCTCCGGCGCCTTCCAAAGCCACGCCGCCGCCGGCATCTCCGCGGGATTGCAGGAAGCCGGCGCCGCTCTGGCCCAGCGGCCCGGCGAGCGCCTGCTGCACGAGCAGCACCGCGACGAAATTCAGCAGCAGCGTCGCCAGCACTTCATGGACGCGGCGGCCGAGATGGATCGCGGTCGCGACGCGCCGCCCAGGCCGCGCCGCAGAGGCTCGCGCCGGCCAGCGCAGCGACAGTCGTCAGCGGCGCCGCCGACGCTGGCCAGACCAGCGCGACCGCCGCGGCCCCGGCGCCGCCGAGGGCGATCTGCCCCTCGGCGCCGATATTGATGACGCCGGCGCGGAAGCACAGCGCGACGCCGCGCGCCGGCGAGCAGATAAGGCGTCGCGCGGTTCAGCGCGACGCCGATCTGATGCGGCGATCCCGCCGCGCCTTCGGCGATCGCAGCGAAGGCTTCGAGCGGGTTGTGGCCCGACAGAGCAACCAACGCGGCGGCGCTCGCCGATCGAAAGCGCAATCGCCGCCAGCACGCGCGGCAGCGACGCCGTGGCCAATTCCGAGCCGCAGTGCGCGCTGCGCGAGGCGCCGGCGATAAGGGCGCGGCGTCGCTCAAGCCGCGCGCCCTGACATCCAAAGTCCGATCTCCGCGAGATCGACCGCGCCCCGCTCGACAACGCCCGCGAAGCGGCCATCGGCGATCACCGCGACGCGGTCGGCGACGTCGAGCACCTCTTCAAGCTCGCTGGAGATGTAGAGGATCGCGGCGCCGGCGTCGCGCAAGGCGAGCAGTTCGTCGATAACGAAGCGCGTCGCGCCAGGGTCGAGCCCCCAGGCCGCCTGATGAGCGATCAAAACCGCTGGCTTGCGGTCGAGTTCGCGCGCCACCACGATCTTTTGTTGGTTGCCGCCGGACAGCCGCGCGGCGGGCGTTTCCGGGCGCGGCGCGCGGATGTCGTAGTCGCGCATCAGCGCGCGCGATTTCGCCTCGCGGCCTGCGGCGGAGATAAGTCCGCGCCGCGCATAGGGCGCGCGGGCGCTGTCGCGCAGCATCAGGTTGTCGGCGATGGAAAATCGTTTGACCAGTGCGGTGGAGGCGCGGTCGGCCGGCATATACGCCAATGCCCGCGGTGATCCGACCGGCGACGCCGGCGCCTGTGATGTCCTTGCCGTCGAGCCTGATCGCGCCCGCGCTGGCGACACGAAGCCCGGCCAGCGTCTCGACCAGCTCGATCTGGCCATTGCCGTCGACGCCGGCGATCCCCGAGCACCTCGCCGGCATGCACGGTGAACGAGAGCGGCCCGAGACCGGCGCCGCGCAGGTTCTCGACAATCAGCCGCGGCTGTCCGATCGCTCCGCGCCGGGCGTCGCGCGAGACCGTCGTGTCGCGCCCAACCATCATCTCCGCGAGCGCCGCCTTGGTCACGCCGCCGATCGGCGCCTGCCCGGATACGCGGCCGGCGCGCAGCACGACGACGCGATCGCAGACCTCAAGCACTTCCGGCAGCTTGTGGGTGATGAACACGACCGCCTTGCCCTCGGCGCGCCATCTGCCGCAGGATCGCCAGCAACTCGCCGACCTCGCTTGGCGCGAGATTGGAGGTCGGTTCGTCGAGGATCAGCAGTTCGGCGTCGCGCAGCACCGCCTTGAGGATTTCGACGCGCTGGCGGCGGCCGAGCGACAGATCGCCGATGCAGCGCGTCGGGGTCGAGATCGAGCCCGAAGCGGCGGCTCGCCTCGACGATGCGCGCCGCGATCTCGGCGCGCTTGAGCATGCGTCCGGCCGCGCTCCAGCCGAGCATGACATTTTCGAGCACGGTCATCGCTTCAACCAGCATGAAATGCTGATGGATCATCGCGATGCCCGCGGCCATCGCCTGCGCCGGCCCGTGGCGGGACGAGCGCGCGGCCGCGAAAGCGGATCGTTCCCGCGTCCGGCGCGCGTCATGCCGAACAGCACTTTCATCAGCGTGCTCTTGCCCGAGCCGTTCTCGCCGAGCAGGCCGACGATCTCGCCTTCCGCGACATCGAGATCGACGCCGTCGTTGGCGCGCACGGCGCCGAAGCGCCGTACGATGCCTCGCATTTCGAGCAGCGCGGCCATTTCGATATTTGTTTCTCCGATAGCGAGCTGCGACTGTAGCCGCGGTCGCTGACCGCGGTCTCGCCGTGATCGAAACTTTGCTGGATAGGTGCGATCACACATCGACCGCGATCAACGACCGCGGCTACATCAGGCGCCGGGACGCGCGTCGTTCTCGGTCGGGACGACCTTCAGCTTGCCGCTCTTGAAATCGGCCGCCATGTCGTCGAGCTCCTTGACGACGGCAGCGGGCACGATCGGATTGAACGCCTTGCCCTCCGCATATTGCAGGCTGCCGCCGGTCACCGGCGCCGTGTCGTAGCCATATTGCACGAAGGTCCCGAACAGCTTGCCGGCCTTCACCTGATCGGCGGTCGAGCCGAACATGCCCGGCCAGTCTTCAAGGATGTTGGTCAGCACCAGATCCGGCGCGATCTTCGTCTGATCGAAGCCGCGGCCGGAAGCGTAGACGTTCTTCTCCTTCGCCGCCTGGATGAGCCCCGCCTCGGCGGCGTTGAGCTTGCCGGTGACGAAGTCGGCGCCCTGCGCGATCAGCGACAGCGCGGCCTCCTTGGCTTCCGCCGCGTCCTCCATGTCCTTGATATAGAGGATCGACACTTGCGCGCCCGCCTTGGTCGCGCAGATGCGGAAGCCGCCGGCCTGCGCGGTGATGTTGGGCACGCCCTGCAAGCCGTAGACGCCGGCGACCTTGTGGGTCTTGCTCATGCGCGCGGCGAGCACGCCGAGCTGGCAGCCGAACTGCGCGTTGTTCCAGTCGATCGACATCACGTTGGGCGCCTTGCCTTCGTTGCCGCTGACCGCGATGAACTGGGTCTTCGGAAACTCCGGCGCGACCTGCTCCATCGCCGAGACGAAGCGGCCGGAATGGCCCATCACGATCCCATAGCCGTGGCTGGCGTAGTCGCGCATCGCCTCGGCCTCGTCGGCGTCGGTGACATTCTCCGAATAGGCGGTCTTGAAGCCGTGCGGCTCCAGGCTCTTCAGGATCGAATAGCCGAGCGCGTTCCAGCTCTGATCGTTGGCGCTGCCGGGCAGCAGGATCGCCGCCTTGTCCTCGGCCTTCGCGGCTGTTGCCGCCAAGAGCGCCGCGCAGATCGCCATCGCGGCGACCGACGCGCTCCAACTATGGGTCTTCGATGTTTCACTCATGCATGCACCTCTCTCAAACATGCCTCGCCGCGGTTTCGACGAGGCTCTTCCTCGAAGCGTGATTTCAGACGCGCACGATCGCGGCGATCGGCGCCTCGCCCGGCTTGCACTGATGCTCGGTGCCGCCCGAGACGAAGATCGCGGAATCGCCGGTCACCGAGGCGATGACGGCGCCGAGCGCGGCGCGCGCGTGGCGTTCGTAGTTGATGTCGGCGTCGGAGAGCATGGTCGTGCGCCGGCCGCGCAGGCGCCCATCCGGCGGCGCCTCCGCCTTGGCGAAGATCGCGACAATGTCGTTCGGCGCGACGTCCGCCTTCGGATCGCCGAACGCGCTTCGCGCGGCCCGGCGCACGGCGTCGGCGTCGCAGACGTCGGTCAGAACCGCGTGGCCGATGCTGAGATCGCCGCCGGCCTCCGCGGAATTGCCGAACAGCAGGATTTCGCAGTTCTTCAGTTCGCCGCCGGCCGAGGTGTTGGCGACGGAGGAATAGAGGTCCATCCGCTGCGCGATGACGGCGTCGGACAGATCCGCCTCTTTCACTTCGCCGAGCGCCAGCGCGACGCCGAGCGCGGTCGCGCCGCGCGCGTAGGGTTTCGAGCCGTTGGGATCGCGGGTGACGAGCTTCGCGCCGCGCCGGTCGGCGTCGGCGACGGCGGCCGGCGTCAGCAGCGGGCCCTTCACCTGGACATAATGGACGTCGCCGGCGTCGAGATATGCCGGCTTGCGTCCTGCGCGCGCTTGACCGCCGCCGCGACTTCGCGCACCTCCGCCATCGTGCCGACTTCCTCGGGCAGGAAATCGCGCGTGACGGCGACGCCGAACGCCAACCGCTTGCCGAGGCGCCGGCGGCGCCTCGACCCTGGTGAACAGCGTCGCATGCGGGCTCAGCACGCCCTCGGTGCCGCCCGACCAGACAAAGGCGATGCGATGCGTCACCTCGTCGGGGGGAAGGCTCAGATGTTTGCCGATCGCCAGCGAATAGGAGAGCGTCGCGAAGCCGCGGGTGAAATCATTGGCGCCGCCGTTGCCCTCGGTCTTGCCGATGAGGGCGACGATGTCCTCGGGGTTCACGCCGCCGTCGGCGATCAGACGCTCGAGCGCAGAGACATCGCCGGGGTTGTTCATCGCCAATTTATGAACGCCGATGCGCATACGAAACTCCGTGACGGCGAGGCTGGTTGCAATCTTCATGCCGCCCTCTGGGACCGCGCGCTCTTGCCTTAGTGCCGTCAGCCGAGAGCGTGCGGGACGCTCGCGGTCCCAGGGGCGGCGTCGAGAACTGCCCCGGCGTTCTGCCGCCCGAGCCGCTCCAGAATCGCTTTCGCGGTCCGTCGATCGTGCGCTTGCATGATGTCGCCCGCGCGCCGGGCGTCGCGCGCGCGAAGCGCCGTCATCAGCGCCTCGTGTTCGCCCATCGCCTCGGCCCAGCGGGCGGGCAACTCCAGAGCGGCGTAGCGCGCGCGGCGGGCGCGAGCGATGAGCGTGGCGTGCAGGCCTTGCAGGATGGTGTTTTCGGACGCCGCGACGAGGCCGAGGTGGATCTCATGATTGAGCTTGAAATAGGCGCGGCGCTCGCCGTTTGAAAAACACCGCACCATCCGCTCGTGCTTGCGCTGAAGCGCGTCGAAAGTGACTGGGCTCATGCGCTCCGCTGCGAGCTCACAGGCGTGCCGTTCAAGCCCCGCGATCACCTCGAACATGTCGCCGATCGTTTCCAGCGCTAGCCCGGCGACCCGCGCCCCCCGGCCGGGCAGCAACTCGACAAGACCTTCGTTGGCCAGCAGCTTGATGGCTTCGCGGATCGGGGTCCGCGATACCTGCAGCAACGCGGCGAGTTTCGCATCGTTGAGCCGCTCCCCGGCCGCCAAATCGCCCTCGACGATCATGTCACGCAAACGTTCGATCGCCGCTTCGTGCAGCGGCTTCGGCCGCGCGATAGCGGCGGAGGTTTTGGGAGATTGGCTGACCCTGGAGCGGTTTCCGATCAAGCTGAAGCCTTCGTTGTCATCCCCGCGAACGCGGGGATCCAGAGGCTACACGATGTGCGCTTCCACGTGTTGGCCACACGACGTTCGGCAGCCCCTGGATCCCCGCGTTCGCGGGGATGACAGGAAGGCGTGCGCGCCTCAATCTGATCGGAAGTCGCTTCAGACATATCAACGGGGCTCATGAGCGCCGCCCAGAAAAGCGGCAGTTTTGCATTTTGCATGCAAAAAGAGCATGCCGCGCCTTTCATCAAACCTAATGTTGTCATATGCTTCACGCGTCGCATCGGCTGGCACGAGCCTTGCAAAATCTGCGCCGGAAGCGCTCACGGCGCCCGCCGTTCGCGTATTTTGGTTGGACCGTCCGCGCTGAGGCGCGGCGAAGTCCACATGTGGAGGCGTGACAAATGCTAAAAGCGTTGGCGGAGACCTGGTCTGGTTGGAAAACGTTTGGCGGCGCCGCGCTGATGACGGTGGCGCTCACCACCGGCGCCGCCGCGGCGGGTGGCTATACTCCCGCGGCGCCTGAGCCCGGCGCCGACATTCCCGCTGCGACAATCAAATTTGGCATGCGGCCCTACGCCGACAATACCTTCTATGTGATCGGCATGAAGAAGGGCTGGTTCAAGGAGGTCGGCATCAGCTTCGATCCGCCGCCGTACGGGCTGAAGGCCAACGATTCCAACGTGACGACGCTGCTGCTGAACGGTCAGCTCGACATCATCTCGGAATTCTGCCCGCTGATGCTGCCGACCTACAAGGACGCCGACAAGCTGAAATGCATCGCCTTCACCGACAATTTCCTCGCCAACGCGATCCTCGCCAATCCCGCGCTGAAGCTGAAGACGTTCAAGGACTATGTCGCCGAGGGCAAGCCTTACGAGGAGGCGCTGAAGCTCGCGCTGGCGCCGATGAAGGGCAAGACGCTGGTCGGCGCGCCGGAGCTCAGCGACCGCGCCGTTCGAGGAATATGCCAACAAGACCTCGGGCGCCGAGTTCAAGCTCCAGGTGCTCGACGACGCCAAATCGCTGGTGCTCGCCAAGGCGGGCCGCGAGGATTTCGTCAATCCCGAGGGCGCGCCGATCGTCTATACGCTGCGCCAGGCCGGCTGGACCGATCTCGTCGATATCGGCGATCTCATCAAATACGGGCCGGGCGGCGTCGAATTCGCCGCTCGAGCCGCTGATCGGCATCGTCGGCATCGGCGCCAACGGCGACTACGTCAACACGCACCAGAACACGGTGCTGCGCTTCCTGTCGGTCGTCTGGCGCACACTGGCGACGACCAAGACGGATACCGTCGCTCTACGACCTCCAGGCGCCGTATCCTCAACTCGATGGCCGGCACCAGTCTCGACGGCAAGGGCGTCGCCGATTCGGTGGCGGTGCTGCATCCTTTCTCGACCTTCGAGGATGACAAGCAATATTTCGAGGATACGAAGAGCACGACCTACTACGTCAATATCTACAATGCGATGATCAAGAACTATGAGGAGCACGGCATCCTCCCGGCTGGCAAAGTGACCGCCGACGACTTCGTTTGGGGCGGCCCGATCTGGAAGCAGATGGTTGATTATCGCGCCAAGACCGACGAGCTGATGAAGACGCTGGGAGGCGCGACGCTCGCCGACGACAAGAAGGCGTTGGTTGAGAAGGCCAAGGCGTTTTACGCCAATTTCGACTATCTCAACTCCTACCGGCTTGCGCTGGCGGCGTCGCATTGACGAAGCTCGGCGCCGCGTTCGACCCGCTACGGCTGGTCGGCGCGGCGCTGTTTATTGGCCTCTGGCAGGTCGCAGCGTCGTCGATGGCGCCGATCCTGATGCCGGGCCCCCTGTCCGTGCTGAAACGTCTGAGCGCCGACTTCTGGTCGCGCGCCTTCGCTGGCGTACTACGGCGTTGAGCAGGCGAGTCTCTACGCTAATCTGCTTTACACCACGGAAAATGTCTTCATCGCGGTGATCGTCGGCGCCGGGCTGGGCGCCGTGATCGGGCTCGTGGCGGCGCGGGTCTGGTTGGTGCGGGCGATCGTCGATCCCATCATGATGACGGCCGGCACCGTGCCGATCCTGATCGCCGCGCCGTTCCTGCTGATCTGGTTCGGCGTCGGCCGCGCGAGCGCCGTCAGCCTCGTCGCGTTCTACGTGGCGACGATCCTTTATCTGTTCGCCGAGCGGGCGGCGCGCAACGTCGATCCGATCTACGAGCAATATGCGCTGACGCTGGGCGCCTCGCAGCGGCGGACATTGCGCGACATTCTGATCCCGGCGACGGTGCCGGAAATGCTCGGCGGCTTCCGCATCGCGCTCGCCGGGGCCTGGGGACTGGAGGCGGTGTCGGAGCTGCTGGGATCGCAATCGGGCATGGGCAAGGTGCTGGAGGTGCTCGCCGGCGCCACCGATGCGCAGGGGATTATGGCGACGCTGCTGGCGCTCGGGTTCACGGCGATTGTCGCCGACGCGATCGCGGCGGCGCTCATCGCCCGCTTCGCTGCGTGGAGTACGGCAGGGGCGCGGCGGCTATGAGTGAACCAAGAGCGCCGGCGATCTCACATGGCGATGCCGATGACTGACGCCCGCGCCATCGAGTTCGTCCACGTCGGGCGCGAGTACACCCGCGGCGACGGTCAGCGCGTTTCTGCTATCGACGACGTTTCGTTGCTCGTATCCGAGGGCGAGTTCGTTTGTCTGATCGGCCCCTCCGGCTGCGGCAAGAGCACGCTGTTGCAACTCGTCGCCGGCCTCACGCCGCCTTCTTCAGGCTCGATCGTGCTGAAGGGCAGGGAGATCGAGGGACCGGGCGCCGAACGCGGCATGGTCTTCCAGCGCGACAGCGTGTTTCCCTGGATGCGTGTGATCGACAATGTCGAATACGGCCTCAAATGCCGCGGGGTCGGCGCCGCGGAGCGACGCGCGATCGCCCGCGACTATCTGGCCCGCGTCGGCCTCTCGCATGTCGAGCGCGCGTGGCCGCGCGAGCTCTCGGGCGGCATGCTGAAGCGCGTCGCCATCGCGGCGGTATTCGCCAACGGCGGCGAGGTGCTGTTATTGGACGAACCGTTCGGCGCGCTCGACTATGTGACGCGGCGCCAATTGCATCAGGTGCTGCTCGCGCTCTGGGACGCGCCGGGCGCGAAGCGGCGCACGGTGTTGTTCGTCACCCACGACGTCGACGAAGCGCAGACGCTCGCCGACCGCATCATCGCGATGCGCGAGGGCCGTCATCGTCGACGACATCCCCGTCGGCGCCGTGCGCCCGCGCAACGACGATAGCCTGCTCGCGCCCGAGATGGTCGCGATCAAACACAAGCTGCTCGCCCACCTCGGGCTCGAAGTCAGCGGGGCATAGCGCATGAGCGGCGCGAACAAATGGGGCGGCCGCCTGGTCTCGCTCGCCGTCTTCGCCGCGCTCGCGGCGCTATGGCAGGTCCTGTCGATAATCTACACCGCCGAGGCGCAGCCGGGCGAGCCGATGGTCGCGGGCTGGCAGGTGCTGTTCACGCGCACGTTCCTGAGCCTGGCTGATTACTGGGGCGGCGGCTTCGGCGTGCCGACGGTCGCCGACGGCGCCGAGCGCAGCTATCTCGCCGCCGCGCTGTCGGTTGTTTCGCATCTCATATACACGCTTGCGCGGCTCGCCGTTGGGCTTGCGCTCGGCGGCAGCGTCGGTTTCGCGCTCGGGCTCGCGGTTTCCTGGTCGCGCTTCAGCCGCGGTCTCGTTGAATGGCCGGTGCAGTTCCTGCGCGCGCTGCCGCTGCTGGCGATGGTGCCGCTGTTTCAGCTCTGGTTCGGCGCGACGTTTCTAGGGCAATCTGTTGTTCGCCGCCTACGGAGTTGGCGTCATCGTGTTTGCGGGAACGGTCAACGCGGTGCGCAACGTTCCGCAGATCTACATCGACAACGCCCGCCTGTTCGGCGCCTCGCGCGTCGACCATCTATCGGACAGTGATCCTGCCCGCGATCCTGCCGGCGATGCGGTCGGTGACGTTGTTGTGCCTCGGCGCCGGATGGGGCGCGGTGCTCGGCGCTGAATATCTCGGCGCGCAGGCGGGGCTCGGCTACATCATCGTCTACGCGCAGCAATTCGCTTTTCTCGATCGCATGTTTCTAGTGTCGCTGGTCTTCGTTGTTTGCACCTCGGCCAGTTTCTTTGTCGTGCAAAAATTGTTTGCTCATTGGCTGGCCTGGGCGCCGCCGTCGGCGAGGGCGTGATGAGGGCGATCTCCGATCAATCGGCGCGCGCAATAGTTGCCGGCGTCGCGGCCGGCGCCTTCTCCCCCCACGACGTCGCGCGCGCCTATCTGGCGCGCATCGCGGGGGATGAGCCGCGGGTTCGCGCCTTTGCTTATCTAGACGAGGCGCGGGCGTTCGAGGCGGCAGAGCACGGGGTTGGCCCGCTGCGCGGCCTGCCGGTCGCGGTGAAGGACATCATCGATACCGCGGATATGCCGACCGCCTGGGGCGCCTCGCGCCTGGCCGATCGACAGCCTCGGCGGGACGCAACCTTGGTCGCGCGACTGAAGGCGGCAGGCGCCTTCGTCATCGGCAAGGCGGTGACGTCGCAATATGCGTTGTTTGTTGCAGGGCCGACAACCAACCCGCGCGACGTCATGCGCACGCCGGGCGGTTCTTCGAGCGGCTCGGCGGCGGCGGTCGCGGCGGGCTTCGCGCCGGTCGCGCTTGGCACGCAGACCAACGGCTCGATCGTGCGGCCGGCCTCCTATTGCGGCGTCGTCGGCTTCAAGCCGAGCCTCGGCGTGCTGCCGCGCACAGGTGTGCTGCGGCACTGCGCGATCGTCGACCACCCCGGCGTGTTCGCCCGCGACGTCGAGGATGCGGCTCTGTTGGTTGATGCGCTCACCGGCGCCGATGCCGAGGACCCGGCGTCGTACAGTTTAGAGGGCTCGCTGCAAGCTGCGGCACGGGACGAAGCGCCGCCCAAGCTGGCTTGGCTTGTCGATCCGTTCGTCGATCGGGCCGAGCCCGCAACGCACGCCGCGCTCGAAGCGTTCGCAAGCGAGCTCGGTCGTCGAACGGTTAGAGCTTTCCCCCGAATTCGCGGAAGCGGAGGCCATCATGCGCGTGCTGATGAGCGCGGGGTTCGCACAGTCGCTCGGCGCCGAGATCGACGCGGAGGGCGAGGCGGCCGCCGAGCTTTTGCGCGCGACGCTTCGCTACGGCCGCGGCCTCGCGGCGACCGAGTTCATCACCGCGCTCGAAAAGCGCAACCGGCTGCTGGCGCTCGCCAAGGCCCAGCTCGCGCCGTTCGACGCTGTGCTGACCTTCGCCGCAGCCGGCGAGGCGCCGCTGCGCACGCAGGGCACGGGCGACCCGATCTTCGCCACGCTCTGGTCGTTGATCGGCGCGCCTGCTTACAGCCTGCCCCTGCTTTCTGGGCCGAACGGCCTGCCGATCGGCGTGCAAGCCGTCGCCGCGCCGGGCGCCGATTCGAGTTGACTCGCGCCGCGGCCTGGTTGTTTCGTCGGTTCACGCCATGACCCGGTTGCTCATCCTCAACCCCAACACGACGCAAGCCGTCACCGATCTGATGATGCGTTCCGCGACGGCCGTTGTCTCGCCGGGAGTGGAGCTTTCCGCGATGACCGCCTCGCGCGGCTTGCCCTATATTTCGAGCCGCGCCGAGGCGTTGATCGGCGGGGCGATCGCGCTGGAGACGCTGGCCGAAGTTGCGCCCGCGCCGGATGCGGCGATCCTCGCGGCGTTCGGAGATCCGGGCCTGTTCGCGCTGCGCGAAGCCCTCGACTTTCCTATCATCGGCGTATCGGAAGCGGCGATGCTCGCCGCCTGTATGCTCGGCGGTAAGTTCCTGATCGTGAGCTTCACCTCCGCGATGCTTGGTTGGTATCGCGACTGCGTCGCCATGCACGGGCTGGAGGCGCGTTGCGCCGGGGTGGTCGCACTCGATCTGCCCTTTGCCGCCTTGGAGGACGTGCAGGGCGAACAGGGCGAGGCGCTCATCGATTTCGCACGCGCGGAGGCGCGCGCGAAGGACGCCGCCTGCATCATCTTTGCCGGGCGCCGTTGGCGGGCCTGGCGGCGCGGGCTCGCGGAAATCTTGATTGGCCGGTCGTTGATCCTGTTGCGGCGGCGGTTAAGCTCGCCGAGGCGCTCGTCGCCCTGCGGCCTGTCAAAGCAAAGGCTGGTTCATTCGCGCGGGGCGCGCCGAAGGAGACGACCGGCCTGACTGCCGCGCTAACCCAGCATCTGAGGCGAGGCCATGTCTGAGACCCCGGAATACGCGCGCGTCGTGCTCGGCGGCCGGCGCTATGAGGTCGAGCGGTTCTTCGGCCAGGCTGCGGCGCTGGCGCCTGCGCAGATCAGCCAGGTCGCCGTGGATTCCCTGGGTTTCGTGCACGTTCTGCGGCGCGGGCCGCCGCCGGTCGCGGTTTTCACGCCCGACGGCGCTTTCGCCTACGCCTATGGCGACGGCGACATCTTCGATTCGCATGGGATCTCCATCGACGCGCACGACCGCGTCTTCGTCGCCGACCGCGATGCGCATCAGATCATCGCCTTCTCGCGCGAGGGCGAGCGGCTCATCGAGCCTGGGTTCGCGTCACGCGCCGCGCTGGCGCGAACCGTTCAATCATCCGACGCGCGCAGCCGTCGCGCCTGATGGCGAAATCTTCGTTGCCGACGGCTATGGCAATGCGCGCGTGCATCGCTTTTCCGCAGACGGCGCCTATCTCGGCGGCTTTGGCGACGTCGGAGCAGGCGCTGGCGAATTCATCACGCCGCATACTGTGATTGTTGATCGCGACGATCGGTTGCTGATTGCGGATCGCGAGAACGATCGTGTGCAGGTGTTTGATCGCGGCGGCCGGTGGCTTGCGGAATGGCGCGGGCTCTGCCGCCCGATGGATATCTGTCAGCGCCCCGACGGCGTGATCCTCGTCACCGATCAGGTTCCCAGCGTGACGGCGTTCGCGCCCGACGGGCGGCGCATCGATCGCGGACGGCCCTCGCCGAACGGCGCGCACGGGATTGCGGTGAGTTCGGACGGCGCGATCTACCTAGCGGAGATCGCGCCAACGTCGGTGACGAAGTTGAAGCCGGTCGGGGACTGAGCGCACCTGGGACCGCGCGCGGTCCCAGGTGCGGCGCTTAACCCGAGGCGATCTTCGAGCCGCTCGCGACGCCGATGGAAGCGAGGATATGGGTGCGCATCGCGCTCGCGGCCCAGGCCGGATCGCGGTGCTCAGCGCATCGACGATCTCGCGATGATGGCGCATGCTGCGCTCGATCTCGCCGTCGTGTAGCGGCTGAAGATGCCGCAGCGACAGCGGCGCGTCGAGCGCCAATGTCGGCGAGCTTGATGAGATGATCCGAGCGCGTCGCGTCGATGATCATGCGATGCAGCCGGCCGTTGGCCTCGGCCAGGCGGGTGAGGTCGGCGGCCGTCTCGCGCCGCGCCGCCTCCTCCATCACCGCGCAGAGCCCGCCGCATGTCCTCGACCTCGGCGTCGGTGATCTGCGGCGCGGCGACTTCGGCCGCGAACGGCTCCAGCAGCGCGCGGATCCTGAACATCAGCTCGATCTGCCGCTCCGACCAGACCGCGACGGTCGCCCCGACATTGGCGCGAAAATCGAGCAGGCCCTCGACGGTCAGCCGGCTCAGCGCGTCGCGCACCGGCGTTCGGCTGAAGCCGAGTTCGGCGGCAAGCTCGGCCTCCTTCAGCCGATGGCCGGGCGGCAGCCGCCCGTCGAGAATGCGCCGGCTCAGCTCCCCGTGCGCCCGCTCGGCGGCGCTTCCGGCGGAGGCGTCGGCGTGCGGTCTGGAAATGTCGTCCCGCAAGACTCGGCCTTTCCTGTGTAAAGCGACCGCCACGCCCCCGGCGCGTCCACTTTACTCATTCGCGATTGTATACATTAATAGCCCCGCCGCCAATCGGAGACCTGAAATGACTCACCACCGCGCGACGCCTGGCTGTCGCTGGACGAGGCGGCGGCGCGCTGGGGCGTTTCGCGCCTGCGGGTTCGCGAAGCGATCGCCGCCGGCGCGTTGCGCGCGCAGCGCGACAATCGCGGCTTCTGGCGCGTCTACGCGGACGGGCGCAGCGATCTCGGCGACGTCCGCGTCGCCCCCGACAAGCTGCTCGAAATCATGTTCGACGAGATCGAGGAACTGACGGGCGCGCTCGACGAGCGGCGCCAGGAGGTCGAACGGCTCGGCGCGGTGGCGGACGCGCCAGCAGGCGCTGCTCGACCGCGCGCTCGCCATCGCCGAATCCGCGCGCCCCTCTGACGATCTCCAGCGCCTTGCAGCGCTCAACGAGCGTTCGCATGCGCTGCTCGACGGCGCTGTCGCCTCGTTGGAGCAGCGCGAGCGGCGCTGCAACAGATGAGCGGCCTGATGCAGCGCGCGCTCGATACGGTCGCCGGCCTCGACGCCGAAGTCGCGCGACAGCGCGAGACCTCGGAAAAGCAGCGCGCGCTGCTCGACCGCGTCTTCGAGATCGCGCGCGCGAGCCTCGACAGGCTCAGCCCGCAAACCCCGCGCGGCTGGTTCGACCGCCTGCGCGGCCGCCGTCCGAAAAGTTGACGTTGCCGCATAGGTGGGCGGCGCGCTGACCGTTTGTTGGGCGCCGCCGCGCCGAGAAAGCCGTTGACTCCCTCGCGGCCGGGCGGTCTATTGTATGCAATCGGGGGAAAGGGCGTAGCGCATGGCGTCGACGGACGATCTGATCCGGGTCTACGAGCGTCGCCTCGCCGAATTCGAAGCCCGCCTCGCCGCCATCGAGCGCGGCGCGCGCCGGCGCTGAGCGGCGCCGCAAGCGAGCGCGCCCGCGCCTCAAGCGGCTATCGGCTCGGCGTCGACGTCGGCGGCACCTTCACCGATCTGTTGTTGCTCGACGAGCGCGGTCGCGCGCGTTCATGGCGAAGGTGCCTTCGACGCCGCAGGATTCGTCGATTGGCGTGCTCGAACGGCATCGAGAAGATCTGCCGCGAGGCCGGCATCGACGCTTCCGACATCGACGACGTCATGCACGGCACGACGGTCGCCACCAACACGGTGCTGACCAAATCCGGCGCGCGCGTCGGGCTGGTGACCACCAAGGGCTTTCGCGACGTGCTGCAGATCGCGCGCTCCTACGTGCCGGGCGGCCTCGGCGGCTGGGTGATCTACAACAAACCGCCGCCGCTCGCCCCGCTGGAACTGACCATCGAGGCCAAGGAGCGCCTCGCCGCGGACGGCGCCGTGCTGATCCCGCTCGATGAAGCCGCGCTCGCGCCGCGACCTTCGCGGATTGTCTGAGAAGGGCGTCGAGGCGCTGACGGTCTCGTTGTTCAACGCCTATGTCGACGGCAAGCACGAACGCCGCATCGCCGAGATCGCCCGCGAGGTGATGCCGTCTATCCCGGTCTCGATCTCCTCGGACGTGATCCCGGAGATGTACGAATACGAGCGCGCCGAGACGACCGTCGTCAATTCCTACATCCGCCCGGTCGTCTCCAAATATGTGCAGAATCTCGAGCGCGAACTCGCCGCCAGGATGCGCGGGCGTCAAGCTGCATATCCTGCGCTCCGACGGCGGGCTTTCCTCGGCGCGCGCGGCCATGGACAGGCCGGTCAATCTGCTGATGTCGGGTCCCGCCGGCGGCGTCGCCGGGCGCGCTCGGGATCGCCGCGCGCGCGGGTTTCAACAAGCTGCTGACCTTCGACATGGGCGGCACCTCGACCGACGTCGCGCTGATCGAGAACGGAACCGCGCAGACGCGGCGCGAGACCCGCGTCGGCGACGTGACCGTGCGCGCGCCCTCGATCGACGTGCGCACCGTCGGCGCGGGCGGCGGCTCGATCGCCTATGTGCCGGAACTGACCAAAGCGCTGCGCGTCGGCCCGCAATCGGCGGGCGCCGCGCCGGGCCCGGCCGCCTACGCGCAAGGGCGGCGAGGCGCCGACGGTGACCGACGCCAATGTCGTGCTCGGCTATCTGCCCGCCAATTCCAAGCTCGGCGGCGACATGAAGATCGACCGCGCGCTGGCGGAAAAGGCGGTGCGCAAAATCGCCGACGCGCTCGGGCTCGGGCTGGAGAAGGCGGCCGAGGGCATCGTCAATATCGTCAACGAGAACATGTGCGGCGCGTTGCGCCTCGTCTCGGTCGAACAAGGCTATGACCCGCGCGATTTCGCGCTGATCGCCTTCGGCGGCGCGGGGCCGCTGCATGCCAATGCGCTCGCCAAGCTGATCAACTCATGGCCGGTGATCGTGCCGCCTGGGCCCGGCGTGCTGTGCGCCTACGGCGATGCGACGACGCGGCTGCGCAACGAAGCTTCGCGCACTTTGGTGCAGCGTTTCGACGCGCTTGACCGACAGCCAGATCCGCGCGACGCTCGCCGATCTGGAGGCGGAGGCGCACAAGGCGTTGGCCTCCGAGGGCGGTGAACTCTCGGGGCAAGAGACGATGTATCAGATCGACATGCGCTACGCCGGACAGGGCATGAAGCTGACCGTGAATCTGTCGCCAAGCGAATTCCGCGCCGAGGGTTTGGCCGGCGTCGCCAAGCGGTTCGACAAGATGCACGAGCAGCTGTTCACCTTCGCGCTCGACGCTGGGCATGAACTCGTCGCCTTGCGCGCGGTGGCGCTGGGGCCGCAAAAGCCATTCATCGGCGGCGCGGTGAAGCGCGGGACGAGCGACGCCAGCGCGGCGGCAACCGCCCACACAAAAGTGTTTGTCGGCGATGGTTGGCGCGACGCTGCGATCTACGATCGCGCCAAGCTGGAAGCTGGCAATCGCATCGCCGGCCCCGCGATCGTGGTCGAAATGGACGCAACGACGCTGATCCTGCCCGATTGCGCCGGCGTCGTCGACGATTACGGCAATATCCTGATTCGCCCGAACGGCTGAGAGCTGCATGCCCGCGAAGATCATCGAGAAGAACCCCGCGCCGTTCAAGCGTACGGCCGTCGATCCCATCACGCTCGACATCGTCGAGAACGCGTTGCGCAACGCGCGCGTCGAGATGGATGCGGTGCTGTTCCGAACCGCCATGAGCCCCGGGATTCGCGAGCAGCACGACGCCTTTCCGCTGATCGCCAATCAAGAAGGCAAGATGGTGGTCGGCCAGTTCGGCTCGTTTCTGTGGGGGTTCATCAGCGGCTACGAAGGGACGATCGAGGACGGCGACATCTTCCTCACCAACGATCCCTATTCCTGCGGCGGCGCGATCAGCCATCTCAACGACTGGTTGCTGATGATGCCGATCTTCCTCGACGGCCGGCTGGTCTCCTGGGCGGCGATGTTCGGCCATATGACCGACGTCGGCGGCAAGGTGCCGGGCTCGCTGCCGACCGACGCGAAGATGATCTACGAGGAAGGCACGATCATCCCGCCGGTGAAGATCTATCGCAACGGCGAGCTCAATAGCGACATCCTGCGCATCCTGCTCAGCAACAGCCGCATGCCGCATTGGAACCGCTCGGATTTCTTCGCCATCATCGCCGCGCTGCGCCTGGCGGAACGGCGCGTGCGCGAGAACATCGCGCGGTTCGGCATCGACACCTACATCTCGGCGATGTGGGAGATGCTGGAGCGCAACAAGCGCGCGATGTCGGCGATCATCCAGATGATCATCCCCGAAAGCGGCAAGCGCGCCCATTTCGAGGATTGGATCGACGACGACGGCATGGGCAACGGCCCGTTCAAGATCGCCTGCACGCTGTGGCGCGAGGGCGACAAGGCGATCTTCGATTTCGACGGCTGCGATCCGCAATCCTCCTCCTCGATCAACTTCCTGTTGAACGAAGAGATGTTCAAGATGTTCTTCGGCGCGTTCACCATCAATCTGTTTGATCCGCAGATCCTGTTCAACGACGGGTTCTACGATCTGCTCGAGGTGCGCATCCCCGACCGGCTGCATCCTGAAGCCCAAGAAACCCGCCGCGCTGTCCTGCCGTACGCACATGCTCGGCCGCATCTTCGATCTGATGGGCGGCTTGCTGGGGCAGGGCGCGCCGGAGGCGCTCAACGCCGCCGGCTTCTCCGACAGCCCGCATTTCATGTATTCCGGCTTCGGCGCCAAGGGCGAATGGTATCAGCTGTTCCAGATCGGTTTCGGCGGCATTCCCGGTCGACCGGTCGGCGACGGCCCGGACGGGCACTCGCTGTGGCCGGCCTTCACCAACGTGCCCAACGAATTCCTGGAAGCCTATTTCCCGCTGCGAATCCTCGTATACGCCACGATCCCGGATTCCGGCGGCGCGGGCCTGCATCGCGGCGGCAACGGCATCACGATTGCTTATGAACTGCTGGAGCCCGGCGAGATCTCCATCCACGACGACCGCTGGTTCACCTATCCCTGGGGCGTCAACGGCGGCGAACCGGGTATGCGCTCAACCAAGAAGCTGGTGCGCAAGAACGGCGTGGTCGAGAACATCGCGAGCAAATGCGACCGCATTCATGTCGAGGCCGGCGACGTGCTGCATTTCAACACTTGGGGCGGCGGCGGCTGGGGCGATCCGCTCAAGCGACCCGCCGAGAAAGTCGCCGCCGACGTCGCACGGGGGTTGGTGACGGCGGAAGGAGCGCGGCGTTACGGCGTCGTCGTCGCCGCTGACGGCCGGCTCGATCAGGTCGCAACCGAGCGATTGCGCCGCGATCTCTCCGCCTCGCGCGGGCCGACGGCCTTGTTTGATCGCGGCTTCAAGTCGATCGACGAGCTGCGCAGTCGCTGCCGCGCCGAGACCGGCTTCGATCCGCCGAAGGCGCCACGGTTTCTCACGCATTACCGCGCGGCGGCGGAGTAGGCGATGAATCTCAACGCACGCCCTCCGTCATTGCGAGCGAAGCGAAGCCATCCAGCCCCGCGGCGGGACACTGCGGCCTCGGGCACTGCGGCGCCGTTCACGGCCAACGTCGACCCGACGCATCGCCGAGAAACTGGGTTGCTTCGCTTCGCTCGCAATGACGGAAGAGCGGCGAGCCGAGCAGGAGGACCTCATGGCGGGTGAAACCCTCGACACCAACTACGCCCGCGCCGGCTATCACTCGAGCCAGGTTTGGGGCCGCCGCCCCGCGCTGATCCTCATCGATTTCGCTCACGCCTATTACGATCCCGCCGCCCCCCTGTTTGGCGGCGAGGGCTGCAAAACCGCGCTCCAATCCGCGCTGCGACTGCGCGAGGTCGCCCACGCCAGCGGGCTGCCGGTGGTGCTTACGGAGGTCAAATATCGCAAGGGCGGCGCGGATGGCGGCATATTCTTCCGCAAGGCGCCGCCGCTCTCCTGCTTCGTTGCGGGTGAACCGACGCAGGCCTTCGCTGAAGGGTTGACGCCGCGCGACGACGAACTGATCATCACCAAACAATATCCGAGCTCGTTCTTCGGCACGAGCCTTTCCGCGTCCCTGACCGCCGCCGGCGTCGACACGCTGGTGCTCACCGGCTTGACCACCTCGGGCTGCGTGCGCGCGACCTGCGTCGACAGCATGAGCCACGGCTTCATCACGATCGTCGCGCGCGAGGGCGTCGGCGATCGTGACACGCGTCCGCACGAGGCCAATCTCTACGACATGAGCGCAAAATACGCCGACGTCGTCTCAGAGGATCGGATCGCCGGCTACTTCCGGGAGAACGCGAATTGGCGCACGCGCGCTTTGTAGACGCGGTCGTCGACCGCGTTGGTTGGGACAAGCGCCTTAGTCGGCTGGTTTTCTCCAAGCCGAGCTGCCGCGGTCGGCGACCGCGGCTACAGGGCGCCGGGATTTTATAGGAGGAGGAGCGTCATGAAGAAAAGCTTGTTATATTGTTTGGCGGCGGGGATGGCTTTGCTCACAACGCCGGCCTGGGCCGACGGCGTCAGCGACGCCAAGGCGCTGATCGCCAAATATTCGAAGCTTCCGGCCTTCGAGCCGCCGGGGCCGCCTTTCGACGCGGCGGCCTGCATGAAGGGCAAGAAACTGTTCGCCATTCCCCTGACCGATGACAATCCGTTTGAGGTCGCAATCATCGGCGGCATGCAACAGGCGGCCAAGACGGCCGGGTTCGAGTTCCGCGCCTGGCAGACCAGTCTGTCTCCAGATCAATGGACGCAAGGCCTCAACAAGGCGGCGGACGAGAAGTTCAATGTCGTCGATCTCGTCGGCGGCCTGCCGCCGGAATTCATCGCGCCGCAGATTGCCGAGGTGAAGGCCAAGGGCGTCAAGGTCACCACCACGCACGATTACGATTTCACCCAGACCCCGCCGGACTTCCTCGACGGTTCGGCCAAGACGGACTACGTGACTGTCGGCAAGTTGATCGCCGCCTGGGCGATCGCCAAGACCGACGGCAAAGTCGATGCCGTGGTGTTTGGTCCTGACGAAATCACGCCGACGATTCCCCTGAAGACGGCGATCCTCGACTATTTCAAGACCAACTGCCCGTCCTGCAAGACGACCTATATCAACACGCCCGCGGCCGAATGGGCGACGAAGATCCAACCGGCGGTGCAGGGCGCACTGCTCGCCGACCCCAACATCAACTATGTGTTGCCGATCTACGATTCGGAATCGCAGTTCGCGGCGCCCGCCATCGTCGCCACCGGCTCGAAGGCGAAGATCGCCACCTATAACGGCACGCCGTTCGTGCTCGATATGATCCGCGACGGCGACATCGTCGAGATGGATGTCGGGGAGTCGCTGGGTTGGGTGGGCTTTGCCGGCGTCGACGCCGATATGCGGCTCGCCTGCGGCCTGAAGCCGCCGGTCACACAGCTCAATACGCCGGCTTATATCTTCGACAAGTCCAACGTCGCGACCGCCGGGAAGCCCGCCACCTTCAACGACGGTTACGGCGACGCGCATATCGCCGGCTTCAAGGCGCTCTGGGGCGTCAAGTGAACATGCCTGTAGCCGCGGTCGTTGACCGCGGCGGGCCGGGGTCGGCGACCCCGGCTACAGAGGCGCTTTTTGTCGAGGGCTTGTCCAAGCGCTTCGGCGGGGCGCTCGCGCTCGACAATGTCAGCCTCGCCGTGCGTCGCGGCGAGGTGCACGGCCTGTTGGGCAGCAACGGGTCCGGCAAATCGACGCTCATCAAGATTCTCGCCGGCTTCCACGCGCCCGGAGTCGGGCGGTCGGATTGCGTTGTTTGGTCATGAGTTGGAGCTTGCCCGTCCACGCCGAGGCTGCGAAGGCGCGCGGCCTGGCGTTTGTTCATCAAAATCTCGCGCTGATCCCCACGCTCTCGCTGACCGAGAACTTCCGTCTGACCCGCCTGTCGACCGAACCGAATTGGCGCGTCGCCTGGCGGCGCGAGCATGCCGAAGTCGCAAGCACCCTCGCGCGTTACGGGCTTGATCTCGATCCACGCGCGACGGTCGCAACGCTGTCGGCCGCTGAACAAGCGCTCTTCGCCATCGTGCGCGCGGTCGAGGACCTGGGGCCCGCCGAGACCGGGCGAGGGCGTCTTCTGGTGCTCGATGAGCCGACGCCGTTCCTGCCGCGCGTCGGCGTCGATCGGTTGTTTGCCCTGGTGCGCCGCATTGTCGCGGAGGGCGCCAGCGTCGTATTCGTCAGTCACGACATCGACGAGGTGATGGAAATCACCGACCGCGCGACCATCCTGCGCGACGGCGTCGTGGTTGGCGTGCTCGACACCAAACACGCCGCCGCCAGCGATTTCGTCGAGCGCATCGTCGGCCGCGCCATCAAGCCGTTTCAGGTGCACGCGCTTCCCGCGACGCGACGCGATCCCGTCGCGCGGGTGGATGGCGTGACCGCGGCGGGCCTCGGTCCGCTTTCGCTGGAGATCGGCAAGGGCGAAATCCTCGGACTTACGGGGCTGATTGGCTCAGGCTTCGACCGCGTCTGCGCCGCGCTATACGGCGCCGAGCGGGCGACGGCGGGCCGTTTGATTGTGCGGCAGGAAGACAGTTTTGATTTGGCGAGCCTCGATCCGCCGACTGCGCTCGCCGCGGGCGTGGTCTATCTGCCGGCCGACCGCCTGCGCGCCGGCGTCATCGGCGCCCTGCCGGTCGCCGACAACGTGCTGCTGCCGGTGCTCGGCGCGATGCGGCGCCGCCTCGGGCTCGACAAAACCCGCATGGCCGCGACGGCGCGAAAACTCTGTCAGGATTATAATGTCAAACCCAACATGCCGACGCTGCCGCTTTCCGCGCTCTCGGGGGGCAATCAGCAGAAGGCGCTGATTGGCAAATGGCTGCAGACGTCGCCGGCTTTGATTCTGCTCGACGAGCCGACGCAGGGGGTGGACGTGGGCGCGCGCCAGCAGGTGTTCGCCGCGCTCGACGCGGCGAGCCGGGAAGGCGCAGGGATCGTCGTCGCCTCCACCGATTTCGAGCAGCTCGCGCAGATCTGCCACCGCGTGCTGGTGTTCGCGCGCGGTCAGATCGTCGCAGAACTGGTTGGCGGCGATGTGATCAAAGAGACGATCGCCGAACGCTGCTACCACTCCATGGCGCGCATCGCATGAGCCGGCGGAGCGATCGATGAATATGCGCGTCCCCGACGATCTCGCCGCCTACGAACAGCGCATCGCCTCGCTCGAAGCGAAACTGCAGACGCTCGAAAATCAGGTGGTTGATCGCGCCGCGACGGCGGAGCGGGTCAGCATCAGAACTTTGAGCGAGAAATATGGGTTGATTGGCGCCTGGGCCGTGCTTATCGTTGGTTTTGGCCTGTTTGCGCCGACCATGTTCACTTGGCCGCCTTATGCGGCGATGCTCGGCCTCAATGCAATCATCGTCGTGCTGACGCTCGGCCTGACAGTGCCGCTGACGGCCGGCGACTTCGACTTGTCGGTCGCGAGCACGCTGACGCTGTCGGCGATGCTGGTGGCGATATTGAACGTCAAATTCGGCGCGCCGATCCCCGTTGCCGTGGCCGTCGCGCTCGCCGCTGGTGTCGCTGTCGGCGCGGTGAACGCGTTTTTCATACTCTACTTCCGCATCCATTCGTTGATCGTCACGCTCGGCGTCGGCTATTTCCTCAATGGCGTCGTGTTGTGGGTGTCCAACTCGGCGGTGGTGTTTGGCATCTCGCTCACGCCGCTGATCAAGGTCGTCTTCTCAACCAAGTTCCTCGGGGTCGCGTTGCAGTTCTGGTACGCGCTGATCCTGACGGTGGTTCTCTGGTACGTTTTCGAATACACCGCCGCCGGCCGGCGCCTGCTGTTTGTCGGGCGCGGCCGTGAGGTGGCCAGGCTCAGCGGGGTCAAGGTTGAGCGAGTGCGCGCGATCTCGCTGATCGTCTCCGGCCTGATCGCCGCTTTCGGCGGCGTGCTCTACACGGGGATGCGCGGCTCGGCCGATCCAAGCTCCGGGCTGCAGTTCCTGCTGCCCGCGTTCGCGGCGGCGTTCCTCGGCTCGACGGCGATCTTTCCCGGGCGGTTCAACGCCTGGGGCGCTTTCGTCGCGGTCTATTTCCTGTCGACCGGCATCCTCGGCCTCAACTTCCTGGGCGCCGACTCCTTCGTGCAGAACCTGTTCTACGGCGGCGGGCTGGTCGTCGCGGTGTCGATCTCGCAACTCGTGCGTAAACGACAGGCGATGGACTAGCTGTAAAGGAGAGCCGTCATTGCGAGCGAAGCGAAGCCATCCAGCGCCGCGGCAGGACGCCACCGCATCAAATCGAGCAACGTCGCGCGCCGCCGGCGCCTGGCGAATTCAAATCGACGCATCACGGCGCGGCTGGATTGCTTCGCTGCGCTCGCAATGACGGTCAGGGAGGATACAATGAGTAAGCGCAATCTCGGCGAGGCGCTGCGCGCCGGCGAGTTCGTGGCCGCGCCGGGCCTGCACGACATGATGGCGGCGGTTATCGCCAACAAGATCGGCTTCGATTTCGTCTACGCCTCAGGCTTCTGGCTCACCGCCTCCGGCTACGGGCTGCCTGACGCAGGGATCGCCACCTACACGCAGATGCTCGATCGCGTGGCGACGCTGACGCGCCTGGTTGACGCCAGCGTGATCGCCGACGCCGACACCGGCTATGGCGGCCTGCTCAACGTGCATCATACCGTGCGCGGTTATGAAGAGGCGGGCGTCGCCGCGATCCAGATCGAGGATCAGGAATTCCCGAAGAAATGCGGGCATACGCCGTTCAAGCGCGTGGTGCCGATCCTGGACATGGTGGAGAAGGTCAAGGTCGCCTGCGAAGCGCGGCGCAACCCGGACGGCATGCTGGTGATCGCCCGCACCGACGCGCGCCAACCCGAAGGTTTTGAGGGCGCCATGAAGCGGGGCCTCGCCTATGCCGAGGCGGGCGCCGACATCGTGTTTCTCGAGGCGCTCGAAAGCGAGGCGGAAATGCGCGAGGCGTGCAAGCGCATCGCCAAGCCGATGATGGCCAACATGGCCGACGGCGGCAAGACGCCGATCCGGTCGAAGACCGAGCTCGCAGAGATCGGCTATGCGCTGGCGATCTATCCCTCGATCACCGGGCTTGCGGCGAGCGCGGCGATCGAGAACGCCTTCCGGGTGTTCAAGGCCGAGGGCACGTCGAATTCGCCGAACCTGCCGCTGTTCGATTTCCGCGAGTTCCAGAGCCTGATCGGCTTCGAGGATGTCTGGGCGTTCGAGCGGAAGTGGGCGCGGAATTAGAGGGCAGCCGCCCTCTGTAGACGCGGTCGCTGATCGCGTTCTCGCGGCAAGCGCTTCGCTCTGAAGGTTTTTGCAAGCGGAAACACCGCGGTCGACGACCCATAGGCGCTAACTAATAGATTGCCGATTTATTTCAAAGACTTGATGTCATCCCCGCGAAAGCGGGGATCCAGGGGCTACCGCACCTCGTGTGGCCAACACGCTGAAGCGCACGTCGTGTGGCCCCTGGATCCCCGCTTTCGCGGGGATGACATGCTGGCAAGTTATTCAATATTATCGGAAATTGCTCTGGGTTAGCGCCTATGGGTCGACGACCGCGGCTACAACCCGGTTCATTCCCGCTGCGGTTTGCGCTAGATCACGCGTATGACCGGCTCTTTCGACCTCACCCCCGACGAAACCCTGGCGGAATTCCGCGCCGCCGGTGCGCTGTTGGAGGGGCATTTCGTGCTCAGCTCCGGCCGACATTCGCCGATCTTCCTGCAGAAGATGTTCATCTTCCAGGACCCGAAGCGCACCGAAAAGCTCTGCCGGGCGCTGGCGGTCAAAGCGCGCGAAAAATTCGGACCGATCGACATCGTCGCCTCGCCGGCGCTCGGCGGGATCGTGCCGGGCTATGAGACCGCGCGTTGGCTCGACGCCAAGGCGATCTTCGTCGAACGCGAGGACGGCGTGTTCAAGCTGCGGCGCGGCTTCACGATCCCGGCACGCGCGCGCGTTCTCATGGTGGAGGACATCATCACCACCGGGCTGTCCTCGCGCGAGTGCCTCGCCGCGCTCGCCGAGCATCCCGGCGAGATCGTCGGCGCGGCTTGCCTGATTGATCGCTCGGGCGGCAAGGCCGATATCGGCTACCCCCGGGTCAGCCTGTGCACGCTCGACATTCCCGATTACGCCGCCGACGCGCTGCCGCCGGAGCTTGCCGCACTGCCGGCGGTGAAGCCGGGAAGCCGGACCGCGCCGAAAGCCTGAGGAGGGTCTTGCCATGAGTAAATTGCGGCTGGGCGTCAACGTCGATCATGTCGCGACCGTGCGCAACGCCCGCGGCGGCGCGGCGCCTGATCCGGTGCGCGCCGCGCTGCTGGCGATCGAAGCCGGCGCTGACGGGATTACCGCGCATCTGCGCGAGGATCGCCGCCACATCCGCGACGAGGACATGCGGCGCGCTGAAGGCGTCGATCAGCAAACCGCTCAACTTCGAGATGGCCGCCACCGAGCAGATGCTCGACATCGCGCTACAGACGCAACCGCACGCCTGTTGTCTGGTGCCGGAGAAGCGCACCGAGCGCACGACCGAGGGCGGTCTCGATGTCGTCGGGCAGCATGATTATCTGAAGCCTTTCGTCGCCGAGCTCGGGCGCGCAGGCATTCGGGTCTCGCTGTTCATCGAGCCTTCGTTGGAATCGCTGAAGGCGGCGGTTTCGTTAAAGGCGCCGGTGGTTGAACTGCACACGGGCGCCTGGTGCGATGCGGTGGCGCATGGCGACACCGAGAAGGCCACCGGCGAGTTCGCGCGCATCCGCGCCGCGGCCGCGGAAACCACGCGGCTAGGGCTCGAATGCCATGCCGGCCACGGCCTCGACTACGATACGGCGCGGCAAATCTCCGCACTGCCGCAGATCTTTGAGCTCAACATCGGCCATTTCCTGATTGGCGAAGCAATCTTCGTTGGGCTTGCCGAAAGCCTCCGCCTGATGCGCAAGGCGATGGACGAGGGCCGCGCGTGATCATCGGCATCGGCAGCGACCTCTGCGACATCCACCGCATCGAGCAAACACTCGAGCGCTTCGGCGACAAATTCATCGCGCGCTGTTTCACGGCAATCGAGCGCGCCAAGAGCGACCGACGCGCTGAGCGCGCCGCCTCCTACGCCAAGCGCTTTGCGGCCAAGGAGGCTTGCGCCAAGGCGCTCGGCACCGGCTTGCGCCACGGCGTATTTTGGCGGGACATGGGCGTCGTGAATTTGCCGAGCGGGGCGCCGACGATGCGATTGACCGGCGGCGCCGCTGAGCGTTTGGCGGCGATAACGCCGCCCGGGCGCCAAACAACCATCCACCTGACGATTACCGACGAATATCCGCTCGCCCAGGCGTTTGTGGTGATCGAGGCGAACTGAGCATGCCCGAGAAAGCTCCACGTCCTCGAGAGGCCATCGTTCACGCTGACGGGATTTGCCGATGCCCCTGGGCCGGCGCCGATCCGCTTTATGTCGCCTATCACGACGAGGAGTGGGGAGTTCCCGAGTGGAACGATCGCCAGTTGTTTGAAAAGCTGATCCTCGACGGCTTTCAGGCTGGCCTGTCGTGGATCACGATCCTTCGCAAACGCGAGGCCTTCCGCGCCGCTTTCGATGGCTTCGAACCCGCGAAGATTGCCCGCTACAGTGAAAAGAAACTCGACAAGCTGATGGCCGATCCCGGCATCGTGCGCAACCGCGCGAAGATCAAGGCTGCGCCGGCGTTGGCGCGCATCTACCTCGATCTTCAAGCCAAGGGCGGCTTTGCGCGGCATGTTTGGAGTTTTGTTGACGGGCGTCCACTCGTCGCACCTCGCAAGACACTGGCCGACATTCCCGCGCAAACCATGCAAAGCGAGGCGCTTTCGAAAGATCTGCGCCAGCGCGGCGGCAACTTTGTTGGTCCAACGATTGTCTACGCCTTCATGCAAGCGGTTGGCATGGTCAATGATCATCTCGGCGCCTGCCACCGCCACGGCGCATGTGTAGCGCTCGGAAAACAGACGCCGTGGTGAAGCCGCCGCGGGCGCGCGCGTGGCAGCGCATGCTGTCGGGACGGCGGCTCGATCTGATTGAACCCTCGCCGCTCGACATCGAAATCGTCGACATCGCGCACGGACTGGCGCGCGTGGCGCGCTGGAACGGGCAGACGCACGGGCCAGAGAGCTTTTCGGTGGCGCAGCATTCGTTGCTCGTCGAAGCGGTATTCTCGCGGCTCAATCCGGATGCGACGCGCGAGCATAAGCTGGCGGCGTTGCTGCACGATGCGCCGGAATACGTGATTGGCGATATGATCTCGCCGTTCAAGGCGGTGATGGGCGGTGAGTATAAGGAGGTCGAGCGGCGGCTGTTGGCTGCGATCCTCATTCGCTTCGGGTTGAAGGCGGCGATGGCGCCTGAACTGGCGAAGGCGATCAAACAGGCCGATCGCGGCTGCGCGTTCTATGAAGCGACGGCGCTCGCGGGCTTCACCGACAGCGAGGCGCGAAAATTCTTCGGCGCGCCGGGTGTTGCGCGCGACGATATCGCCGGTTATCTCGAACCCTGGCGGCCGGAAGAGGCGCAGGCGAAGTTTCTCGCCCGCTTCGCCGAGCTCGACGCCTGAAGCCGGAGACCTCATGCCGAGGCTGCATGTTTGTTCGCTCAATCTGATCGCGGCGGAGGTCGATCGCACGGGCGCGCGTTCGCTAGTGACTCTGCTGAGCCCCGGCACGCCTGTGGTGCGGCCGGACGCCATCGCCGAGCATCGCCATCTCAATGTCGCGATGTCCGACATTCTCGATCATCTGCCGGGACAAGTGCGGCCGGAACGGCATCATCTCGATGCGTTTTGCGATTTCGTTTCCGGCTGGGATCGCCGCGAACCGATGCTGATCCATTGCTTTGCGGGCGTCTCCCGCTCGACGGCCTCGGCCTATATCGCGGTCTGTCAGCTCTCGCCGCATCGCGACGAGCACGAGATCGCGCAGAAGCTTCGCGCCGCTTCGCCGACCGCGACGCCGAACCTGCGGTTCGTCGCGCTGGCTGATGAGAGGCTTGGCCGCGGCGGGCGCATGGTGGCGGCGATCGAAGCGATCGGGCGCGGGCAGGAATGTTTGGAAGGGGTTCCGTTTACGCTGGAGCTATAGGTCAACGCCAACTTTGTAGCCGCGGTCGTTGACCGCGGTAGCGCCGCGATCGAAATCTTTGCCGATCAGGAAGCTCGTACGGCGACCGCGGTCAACGACCGCGGCTACACCCGCCAAGCCGTCATTGCGAGCGAAGCGAAGCAATCCAGCGTCGGGGCAGGGCGCCGCAGCATCAATCACGGCCACGCCGGCCGCGCGAGTCGGTGTCAACGCCAAGCCGAAGCCTCGCGGAGGGGCTGGATTGCTTCGCTTCGCTCGCAATGACGGAGGAAAGCCCAACCGTCGGCGCGCGGCCTTATGTCCGCCTGCGCCTTCGCGGTCCCTCCGCGGCCTTGCGCTCCGGGAGTGTGATTGCGCGCGCCAGGTTCTCAAAAGAATCGCTCGCGTGCGGAAACGCCATAGCGGCGACGAACTCGGCCTGGAAATTCGGCTCGATCGCCGTCTCGATCTTCTCGATGCGCCGCACGACATCCTCGATCTCGGCCCGCGAGGCCAGATTCAACAGGGCTATGCGCGCCCCGGCGCCGGCGGAATTGCCGCCGTTGACGACGTGCGCGAGGTCGCAATCGGGGATCAGGCCCAGCGCCATCGCGTAGGTCGTGTCGATATGGCTGCCGAACGCGCCAACCAAGGTCACGCGCTTCGGTGGCCCCGCGCCGCGTTTGTCAATCAACAGTTTGGCGCCCGCGTAGAGCGCAGCCTTCGCGAGTTGGATCGCCCGCACGTCGGTCTGATAGATCAACAGTCGCGGCTCGCCCTCATGCAATACATAAGCATATGAGCGTCCTACGGGCTCGATGCGCTTGGTCTTCTCCGCAAGCGCGCCCGCGAACAAACCATCCTGCGCGATGATGCCGGCAAGGAACATCTCGGCGATCATCTCGATGATGCCGGACCCGCAAACCCCGGTGATGCGCAGCGAAGCGGTCGCCTCCGCGAACCCCGGCTCGTCCGACCAGAGATCGCAGCCGATCACCTTGAAGCGCGGCTCCAGCGTTTCGCGGTCGATGCGCACGCGCTCGATAGCGCCCGGCGCGGCGCGCTGGCCGCAGGAGATTTGCGCGCCTTCGAAGGCAGGTCCGGTCGGCGAAGAGCAGGCAAGCACGCGGTCTTTGTTGCCGAACAGGATTTCCGCGTTGGTGCCGACGTCGGCGATCAAGGTCAGCTCTTCGCTGAGATAGGGCGCCTCGGCGAGCGCGACGCCGGCGGCGTCGGCGCCGACATGGCCGGCGATGCAGGGGAGGGCGTAGATATAAGCGCCGGGCGCGATGTTCAATCCAACTTCGCCGGCCCGCGCGTCGAAATCCTCCGTCAATCGCCAACGCGAACGGCGCGCCGCCGAGCTCGGTTGGATCGAGGCCGAGGAACAGATGATGCATGATGGGATTGCCGGCGACCGTGACTTCAACGATCCGCTCGCGGGCTATGCCGGCCTCGCTCGCGGTCTCACCAATCAGAGACTCCACGGCCGCGCGCACCGTGCTCGTCAGCTCCTTTTCACCGCCGGGGTTCATCATCACATAGGAGACGCGGCTCATCAGATCTTCGCCGAAGCGGATCTGCGGGTTCATCAAACCGTGCGATGCGAGCACGTCGCCGGTTTCCAGATCGCAGAGATGCGCGGCAATCGTTGTCGAGCCGATGTCGAAGGCGACGCCGAAGGCTCGATCAACGAAGCCGGGATATACCGCGACGATTTCCTCGCCCTTGCGCACGGCGGCGGTGACTTTCCATTCGCCGGCCCGCAAGGTTTTCTGCAAGCCTGCGAGCACCGGAAGCGAGCATCGCGTATCGCGTAGGTCCCACTGCGCGGCGAGCGCCATTTGCAGCCGTCGGAAATCGCTTGAGGGATCGTGCATGTCCGGCTCGGCGACCTCGATGTAGTGCAGCCGGACGACCGGATCGATTTCGATCGGGTGCGTGTCGAGGCGTTTGCGCACGACCTGCCGATGCACCTGGCTTTCGGGGGGAACATCAACCACGAGATCGCCACAGAGCCTGGCCTGACAGCCGAGCCGGCGACCTTGTTTGAAGGCGCCGCGCTTGTCGGCGTAACGCTGCTCAACCGCGTTCCAGGGCGATGCGTGATCCGCGCGGGAGAGGATCGCGTGTTTGGCGAAATCGCCGTCGGCGATTTCAATCTGGCAGCGCGCGCAAATACCGCGGCCGCCGCAGACGGAGTCGAGATCGACGCCGATTTTTCGCGCGGCTTCGAGCAGGGAAATCCCGTCCTCGAATTCGCCGCGCTGGCCGGAGGGGGTGAAGACGATGCGGTGTTTGGTCAAAGGCGTCAGCCAGCGGGTGCGTCCGCCAGTGATCGCACCTGGCCGCGCTACGCCTCGATCCAACGCCCGGCGTGCGAGCGCGAGCGGCGTATCGGCAATGAAATCCATGGCGTCTACGCACCTGGAACGTTGCTTTCGGTAAAAGCCGGATTTGCGGTCGACATGCAGCGGTATACTTGTGCGTCATGGAACACGTCTCCGCCCCGCGCCGTTTCGGTCGTTCTCAATGTCACCGAGGATGGACGGATCATTATCCCTGCGCAGGCTTTGAGCGAACTCGGCGTCGCGAGCCGCGAGCGCGTCAGCGCGTCGTTGTTAGAAGGCGAGTTCGTCGTCGACACGCTCGATGCCGCAGTCAAGACGCATGCAGGCCGAATTTCGACGCAATTCATTCCGGAAGATGTATCGCTGGTTGACGAATTGATCGCCGAGCGTCGCGCCGAAGCGGCGCGTGAGTAGTTTCGCGCTCGACAGTTCCGCCATCATTGCCCTGATAAAGCAGAGCCGGCGCCGAGGTCGTCATGGTCTGACGCTGCCGCCGGGTCCGCATTTCAGCAGTCAACATCGCGGAGGTCACGACCAAACTCGTGGATTGAACTCGAGCTCGGCAATGAGCCGCTGGAGCAGATACTCAGCGAGGCGAAAGTCGAAATCGTCCCTTTCACCGAGACCCAAGCTCGCCTCTGCGGCGAGTTGCGGCGCACGACCCGATCTCGCGGCCTCTCGCTCGGCGATCGGGCCTGTCTTGGCCTTGGCGCAGGAGCGCGGGCTTACCGCGGTCACCGCCGACGCCGCTTGGGTCGGCGCCACATCCGTCCCGGTCCTGCTGATCCGGCCCAAGAAACCCTGAGCCACCGCCGGAGCGGCGGCCTCCAGGCCGCCGTGCGTCCCCATCACGCGCCGATCTCCCTCGGCGGCGTGGACGCCGCCGCTCCACGGGCGCTCGCTGATCATACCGCCTCGCGCCCCTCCCGCGCCGAGAGATCGGCGAGCCGCTGGCTGTCGTATTCGGCCTCGAGCTTCGCCGCAGCTGCATCGGCCTCGGCTTCGAGATCGTCGCCGCAATCAATCGGATCGGCGCGCCGCCAGTCCGCGAGGTAGGCGTCCGCGCTTTCGGCGCCGCTGCGCATCGCCGCCGCGTCAATCGCGCGGATGAAGCGCTCGGTGAGCTCGCGCTTGGCGCTTTTGCGGCCGGCTTTGACGATCACCTGCGAGGGGATGTCGCGCCAGTAGAGAACGATCAGGCTCGCCATGCAGCCTCGCCTTCCGACGTGCGCCGCGTGACAAAGCCCGCAAGCCCGCCAAGCCCGGTGAATCGCCGCTCGTAGGCGAGGCCGAGCCGCTTGCGCCGCCTGCTCGGCTCGCTCGGAGATCGCGGGATCATCGGTCTGCGCGAGATAGACCAGCTTCTTGTAGTGGCCAAAATAGTCGTCGCGCAGCTGCGGATAGCGGTCGAGCCCGAGCCCCTCGATGACCAGCCTGTCAAAATGCCGGGCGAGGAAATCGGTGAGAAAGAACGTGCCGAGCTCCTCATCCATCATCGCCGAGAACGCCGCCTCGCCAGCGTAGAACGCGTAGCAATGCGGCCCTTCGATACGCGCGACGCCCTCCTCGGCGAGCACGCGATCGAGTTCGCCGCCGGTGCCGCAGTCGCCGTAAAGGCAGAGGATTTCGTCGTAGTCGGCGCGATGGCGACGGATTTTGCCGCGCACCGCCTCGGCGATCTGCTCGCGGCCGATTGTGCAGCTTGGCCGGCAGGCAGGTCACGTCGAAGGCGCCGAGCGGTCCGCCGCGCAACGAAAGGATCTCGCGCGCCAGCGCGCCGCAGGCGATCACCAGCACGCGCCGCAACGCGCCCGGGCGGCCGGGATAGTGCCGCTCGCTCTCGGTCTCGTCGCTCGCGACGTCGGCGCTCATCAAGCCAACTACCCGCGTCACTGCGCCGAGCCCTGGCGGCGCGCCAGCATCGCCCTGGCGGTCTCGACCGCCACCGCGGCGTCGCGGCAATAGGCGTCGGCGCCGATCGCCTCGGCGAACGCCTCGTTGAGCGGCGCGCCGCCGACCAGCACGATGTGGTCGTTGCGGATGCCCTTCTCCTTCAGGGTGTCGATGACGACCTTCATGTAGGGCATGGTGGTGGTCAGCAGCGCCGACATGCCGAGGATTTCCGGCTGATGCTTCTCGATCGCGTCGAGATATTTCTCGACGCCGTTGTTGATGCCGAGATCGATCACCTCGAAGCCGGCGCCCTCCATCATCATGCAGACCAGGTTCTTGCCGATGTCGTGGATATCGCCCTTCACCGTGCCGATCACCATCTTGCCCATGCGCGGCGCGCCGGTGGCGGCCAGCAGCGGCCGGAGGATCGCCATGCCGGCCTTCATGGCGTTGGCGGACATCAGCACTTCCGGCACGAACAGGATGCCGTCGCGGAAATCGACGCCGACGATCCGCATGCCCTCGACCAGCGCCTCGGTCAGCACTTTGTAGGGCGCCCAGTCGCGCCCGAGCAGGATGCGGACGGCCTGCTCGATCTCCTCCTTGAGCCCGTCGTAGAGGTCGTCGTGCATCTGCGCGACGAGGTCGTCGTCGGAAAGCGTCGCGAGGTCGAGTTCGTCGTCGGCCATGGGTCAAATCTCGTCGAGGCGGGCGGCCGGAGTTCGTCGGGTCGATATATTCAGGCGAAACGGCTAAACAGAAAGCGCAATTATCGCGCGCCGACCACGATTTTTGCGTTATGGCGGGGCGGAGCGTCGGCGTCCACGCCGACGAGCGCCGAGCTCTCGGGACAGACGACGTCGGCCTGGAGGCCGACGCTCTGAACGGCGGGCGTACAAGCGCGCGCTTATGTTGCGCGACCGGGATCAAACCGCGCGCACGCTTGATCTGCGCCCTGTCGAGCCGAGCCGAGACCACACCGACCCCGTCCGACGCCTTGGCGACCACCAGGCCCCAGGGGTCGGCGACCAGCGAATGCCCGTAGGTCTGCCGCGTCTCGTTGTTGACCTTGAACGCGCCCGTCTGCGCCGCGGCGCAGACGTAGGTCTGCGTCTCGATCGCGCGGGCGCGCAGCAGCACTTCCCAATGATCCTTGCCGGTTTGCAGCGTGAAGGCCGCGGGCAGCGCGATCAGCTCGACGCCTTTGTCGGCAAGCGCCTGGAAAAGCGCGGGAAAGCGCAGATCGTAGCAGATCGTGCAGCCGATTTTGACGCCCTCGCAGTCGTAGGTGACGACGAGCGTCGCCCGCCTTCACCGTGGCGCTTTCGCGATAGGCCAGCGCCATCCGGCGTCGTCACGTCGAACAGATGGATCTTGCGGTAGCGCGCGATCTCGTCGCCCTTGCGGTCGAACACGACGGTCGTGTTGTGGATGCGCTCGTCGCCCTCGATCCGCTCCATCAGCGAGCCGGCGTGAATGAAGACGCGGTGTTTGGCGGCAAGCTCCTGCGCCATCGAATAGGCGGGGCCGCCGGGCAGCGCCTCGGCGTTGCGCGCCTTGTCGCCCTTGATCGCCGCCCGCCCAATCAAACTGTTCGGGCAGCAGAATCCAGTCCGGCCCCTCCTCGCCGACGGCGCGCTCGATCAGATGCCTTGCGCCGCGGCGATATTGGCCGCCTTGTCGTTGATCGAGTTCATCTGGATGAGGGAGATTTTCATGAGCGCCTCGCCGATTCCGCTGATTCTCCCCGCCTCGGGCCGGGCCGTCAAGCCTAACTCAGGCCTTCAGCACCTTGCGCAGCGAGGCCTCGATCTGGCCGCCGCAATAGGCGTCGCCATAGTCTTGCCGCGCCTTGGCGGCCAGCTTGGCCAGCGGCGGCAGCGTCGGCGACCCGGCGCGTCAGCGCGGCCGTCATGCGGCGCGGTCTCCTTCGAGGATCGCGTCGATCGCGGGGAAGCGGTCGGTCATGGTCGACCACAGCGTGGCGGTCACGACGTCGGCGATGCCCGGCGCCTCGCCGCCCAGCAGGAAGCCGGATCGCGCCTTCAGGCCGTGGCGGCGGCCGGTCTCCTCCCAGAACGACATCCACTTCTTCAGGCGCGGGACGAACTCCTCGCCAGCGCTTCTCGCGTCCACATCTGGCGGCCGCCATCCAGGGTGATCTCGTCGATCACGTCGTTGGCGTCGTTGACGATCTTCATCGTCAGGGCGCGCAGGGCGGGGTCGGCGGGCAGCAGGTCCAGCGTCTCGCCGAGATAGAGGACGATGGCCGGCATCTGGGCGATGGCGAAGTCCGCCTTTTTGTCGATCAGCAGCGGCGGGCCCATGAACGGGACCGGCATGTCCTTCACCGGCCCGCCCATCAGCTTCGCGATCGCGTCGTCGCCGCCCTCGGTCCAGGTCTTGCCGGCATAGGCCAGGACGGCGCGCACGAACTGGCCGCGGAACGGCACGGACCAGTAGTAGAGGTCGTAGTCGGACATGTCTGGACTTTCAGGTTACGGCGGCAAACGCGGGAAATGTCGCAAAACGAACGCTGTTCTCGCGAGCGAGGCCAAAGGTTCGTAGCGGGTTGCAGCCAGCATATCAAAGCGTGACGGTGGCCGATACCAATCACGCGCGAACGATGGCACTGACAGCTTCGCGAACGGCGGATCGCAGGACCGTCAGGCCGCCCGTTCTCCGGCCCGCTTTTGCGCTAAGCCGTTCCAATCGACGCGGTCGTTCCAATCGAAGCGAGAAGGGTTTTTCGCGCCGAATTGAGATGGGCCATGCAGGCCAACTGAATTCGCTTAGGATGTCGGCTGAAGAGCGCCTCGATATAGTCCAGGTGCTCGAGAATGGCGGCGCGATTACGCGCGCGTTCATCGACCTTGTTCCACTGATAATGGTAGTGAAAGATCAGCGAAATGATATTGTAAAAATCGACGATGAAGCGATTTTGCGACACATCGTTGATGAGGCGATGAAATCGTTCGTCAAGGTCGGAAAAATCGTGATAGTCGGCGTTTATCCGCTTCAGTAGGTCGCGGTGCTCCGCCTCGAGCGCTTTCAGCGCCTCCCATTGCGGGGCGTTTTGCGGCAACGTGGCGAAGGCGGTCGCCGAGCGCGCTTCGAAGAGTTCTCGCACCTCGAAAATTTCGAGGGCAAAATCGCGGGTGAACCCGCGGATAATCCAGCTCGAATTCGGGCGTCGTTCAATCAGGCCAAACCGACTAAAGCGGCTGAGGTATTCGCGGATCACGCCAGTCGAGACCTTGAACTGGCGCGCCAACTCCAGCCCGTTTACGATGTCGCCGGGCTGGCGGTCGGCGCGGAGCATCCACTCCATGAACTTCTTCTCCACGCGCGCATAGGTCGCAACAGTCTCCGCCGCCGGAAAATAGTCGGGTTTCCTGGGCCGCCGGGCAACGCGCCAGGCCCCCTCGACGTTTTTGACCAACTTCCGCTCGCGCAACTCAGCAATCACCTTGCGCACCGTCGTTCGACTTGCGCCTAGCCGCTGGGACAAAGCGGTCTCGGTCGGCAAAGCGGCCAAATTTCTTTCGCTGCTCAAGATCTCAAGTGTGGCGTTGAACGCCAGCTTGTAAACCGATTCGCCTCGCATGCGTTTCCTCGTTTGCCAAGGAACAGGCTCGCCAATCTGCAATCGAACGCTCTTTATCGTCAAGAGACAATCGTTTGCGCCTCTAGCCTCGTCTCAACCAGGCGAAGGTCGCGTCCTTTATCCTTTCATATTATCGATAAAAAACATATTGACGAGACGCTCACCTATTGCTCTTTATCCGCAAGAGACATTCGTCTTTTGAGACCAAAAAACAGATGCAAGGGGCGCTCACCATTCAAGGCCTGCGAAAAAGCTTCGGCCCGGTCGAGGTGCTCCGTGGCGTCGATCTGACGCTGATGCCGGGCGAAGTGCTGGCGCTGGTGGGCGACAACGGCGCCGGCAAAACGACCCTGATCAAACACGTGGCGGGCGTATACCGCGCCGATTTTGGCCGGATCGAGCTCGGAGGCGATCGCATCGATGGCCTCTCGCCGCGGCAGGCGCGCGAACGCGGCATCGAGACTGTCTATCAAGACTGGCGCTCGCCGACGATCTCTCCGTCGGCGCCAACGTGTTTCTGGGTCGTGAACCGATGCGCCGTCTGCTCGGACTTTTGCCCTATGTCGATGAGCGGCACATCCGCACCGAGACGGCGGCTCTGCTTCAGCGCCTGCACAGCCAGATCCCCAACAACGTGAAGACGGTCGCACGGTTGTCTGGGGGACAACGTCAGGCGGTCGCCATCGCCCGCGCGATTTATTGGAAGGCGAAAGTCGTCATCATGGATGAGCCGACGGCCGCCCTTGCGGTCATGGAGCGCGAGAAGGTCGTGCAGCATGCGCGCCAACTCGCCGCGTCGGGCGCGGGCGTCATCTACGTCGGCCACAACCTCGTCGAAATCCTGGAGGTCGCCGACCGAATTGCCGTCATGTTTCGCGGGACGGTCGTGCACGTCACGGCGGCCAAGGACACCAATCAGGAAACGCTCATCAAATACATGACCGGTTACGCCGATCGACGAAACGCCGCGTGACGGCGGGAACAGGGAGAGAAGCCATGGTGAAGAAAGCCGTTCTATTGGCGGGAGCCGCGCTGTTTGCGTTGACCGCCGCGCCTGCGCGCGCGACCGAAAGCGTCGCTGTGATCGTCAAGGCGACGACATCAGAGTATTGGCAATGGGCTTTCAAAGGGGCTGAAGCCGCAGGCAAGGAACTCGGCGTGAAGATCGAAGAGCTCGGCTCACCAAAGGACGACGCCGCGGCGCAAATCTCGATCCTCGAAGGCGCTGCGGGCAAGAAACCTGCGGCCATTGTCATCGCGCCGACGATCTTCGAAGCGTTAGGTGATCCTATCGCGAGTGTATCGGACTCGGGCGTTCCGGTGATTGTCATCGATTCGGCGCCAAGACCGACAAATACGCCTCCTTCCTGACCACCAACAACGAGGCTGGCGGCAAGGCTGCGGCGGATGCGATGGCGCAATGCATCAAAGAGCGCAGCGGCAAGGCCGCAGGCAAGGTTGCCTACATCACCGCCATGGCCGGGCATGAATTTCGGATTCCCGCGACAACGGCTTCAAACAAGGCATCGCCGCCTATCCGGACTTGAAGGTCGTCGGCAACCGGGTCGCCAACAACGAGGAAGCCCAAGGCATGAGCCTCACGGCCGACATGTTGACGAAAAACTCCGATCTCGCGGGGGCGTTCGCCGACAACGCCCAAATGGGAACGGGCGCCGGCGCGGCGATCGTTGAAAAGAAGCTCGGGTCGAAATTCTGCCTGGTCGCGTTCGACGCGGACGCCGGCGAGCTTGAGCACCTGAAGGACGGATCGATCTACGCCCTGATCATCCAGGACCCCTACATGATGGGCTACGCCGGCGTTTGGTATGGCTATGCGGCCGCGCATGGCGCACGTCTGCCCAAGTTCGTCGATACCGGCGTCGGCGCGGTGACCAAGGCGAACATGACAGACCCTGCATTCGCAGGCCTGCTTGACGTCACCAAACGCAAGCTCGCGCCGTTCACGGGCCACTGAAGCTGGGCGTCGCCGGGGTCCTGCAGTCAAGGACCCCGGTTTCGGCCGCCCGACCCTCAAAGAGACGCTGAATGACACCGTCCGCCGTGGGCGCGTTTTTCCAACGCTTGCCCGTTGAAAGCTATGTGATCGCCTTCACGCTTCTGCTTTGGTTGGCGTTGGCGTTGCTCGCGCCCAACTTCCTCACCGAGGGCAACATCACCAACATGATGCGGCAAGTGTCGGTGTCGGCGATCATCGCGATCGGCGTGCTGTGCACCATCGTCATCGCCGGCATCGACCTTTCGGTTGGATCCGTCGCAGCGTTCTGCGGTGTGCTGGTCGCACAATTGTTTTCCCACGGTTTCGGCCTGGCGCCCGCCATTGCGATAACCTTCGCCGTCGGCGCCTTGGTTGGGCTCGTCAATGCTTCGGCGGTCGACAAACTCGGCATTCCCGCCTTCATCGTCACCCTAGCCGGGCTACAGGTCTATCGTGGATTTGCGCTGCTGATCTCCGGGGGCATGACAGTCGCCGGGGTCCCACGATCAATCAAGGATTTCGCGCGCGGGTCGCTTTTCGGCTTGCCGAACCTGTTTCTGACGATGCTCGCCGTCGCCGTCACCGTGCACTACGTCCTCGGCTATACGCGAACCGGGCGTTATCTCTACGCCTTGGGCTCGAACGCGGAAGCGGCGCGGCGACAGGGCATTCCGGTCTTCCGCATCGTCGCTACCGCTTACATGCTCAGCGCCGGCTTGGCGACGCTTGGCGGCGTCTTGCTCGTCGCGCGTCTCAGCGTCGCCTCGCCGTCAATGGCCAACGCCTACGAATTGCAGGCGATTGCCGCCGCTGTCGTCGGCGGGGCCAGTCTTTTTGGCGGACGCGGGACGGTGCTGGGGGCGGTCGCGGGGGCGGTGCTGTTCACGACCATGGGCAACGGGGCGGTGCTTCTCGACATCGATCCGTTTTGGGAAATGGTTTTGGAGGGCCTGTTGATCGCGCTTGTTGTTTATTTGGACAACCTGCAAAAAAAGCGGCTAAGCGGGGACTGAGCGCGGCACGCGCAAAGGAGAGGAAATGGCGGAAACGAACAAGGCCATCGTCTGCCGCCAACCGCACGATTTGGCGCAGGAACTGCGGGCGCCCGTCGTTCGCGGCCAAGGCGAAGCGCGGTTGAAAATCCTACGCGTCGGCATCTGCGGCACCGACTACCACATCTTTGAAGGGCGCCAGCCTTTTCTGCAGTACCCCCGCGTGATCGGCCACGAACTCGCGGCCCAAGTCATCGAGGCGCCGGACAAGAGCCGCTTCGCCAGCGGCGAATTGGTCATAGTGAACCCTTACGTCGCTTGCGGACGCTGCCATGCCTGTCAGAAAGGCCTGACCAACGCTTGCATGCGAATTGGCGTGCTTGGCGTGCACCGCGACGGCGGAATGTGCGAGGAAATCTGCCTGCCGGAGGAGAATCTCGTCGCCGCGGATGGCCTTTCGCCTGACGAGGCGGCAAGCGTCGAATTTCTCGCTATTGGCGCCCACGCGGTGCGGCGAAGCCAGCTTAAATTGGGTGAGCGCGTTCTCGTCGTCGGCGCTGGACCCATTGGCCTCGGGGTGGCGCTGTTTGCTAAGATCGCCGGCGGCAACGTGACATTGCTCGATCGCGACGCTTTGCGGCTCGCTTTCGCGGTCAGCGCGGCGAGTGTCGACCAGACGTTGCTAGCCGAGGGCGATGTGGGCGGGTTGATTGCTCAGGAGACGCAAGGCGATGGTTTCGACGTCGTGTTTGACGCGACGGGAAGCAAAGACTTCGATGGAGGCAAGCTTTGCTTATGCCGCACACGGCGGCCGCTATGTGTTGGTTGGATTGGTGAAGGAGGCGATCTCTTTTGTCGATCCCGAATTTCACAAACGCGAGATGACGGTGCTCGCGAGCCGCAACGCAACGCTCGCGGACTTTTCGACCGTGATCGGGTCGATCAAAACCGGCGGCGTAGCTATCGAGAAGTTGATCACGCACCGCACCACCTTGGACACGGTCGTAACGGATTTGCCGCGCTGGGCGCGGGACAAACACGGCTTGATCAAGGCGATGGTGACTGTCGAATGAGCCGATTCCCGATCCGGTCCTGATTCGAGCGTCAGCTTCTTGACAATAACCGCGATGTCCAAAAAGCATATTTGTCTCGCAATCCGAGGCAATGAAAATGAAAGTCATCCTCTTCGGCGCGACGGGCATGGTGGGCAAGAGCGTGCTTCGCCAGTGCCTGCTAGACCCGCAAATCGGGTCCGTTCTCGCGATCGGGCGCGCCGCTTGCGGCGTCTCGCATCCAAAGCTGCGCGATCTCGTTCGCCCGGACATGTTTGCTTTCGACGTCGAGCCGAGCGAACTCGCCGGCTACGACGCGTGTTTCTTCTGTCTCGGCATGTCCTCGGTTGGGGTGAGCGAGGCCGATTACACGCGCCTGACTTATGACCTCACGCTTGGTTGGGCGCGCACGTTGGCGCGCGCCAATCCCGATATGCGATTTCTCTACGTCTCCGGCATGGGGACCGGCGGCAAATCGATGTGGGCCCAGGTGAAGGGCCGGACAGAGAGCGATCTGCTCGCCCTGCTGCCGGGAGCGATCATGATTCGCCTGGCCGCGTTGCGGCCCATGCACGGCGAACAATCGAAAGCCCCCGGCGCCGGCGTGCTGCTCAAATTGGCGGCGCCGCTTTGGCCGCTGGCCCAGCGCTTCTGGCCGGACAGCGTCATCACCAGCGAGGAACTCGGCCGCGCCATGATTCGCGCTGCGCGCGGCGATTTAACCAAACGCGTGTTGGAGAGCCGTGATCTGAGGGCGCTCGGGCGGGCGGGCGCGTGACGGCGTCAATCAGCGCATGGCGCGGCGCCTGTAGCCGTGATCTCCAGATCGCGGCGGTGGTGAGATCGAGCCTTGCCGGGAAGCGCCGATCTTGGGGAGACCGCGATCTGGAGATCGCGGCTACAAGGCCGCGGCTCTAAAGCCGCAGGACGATGTGATCTCCAAGCGCGCGCGCCGTTCCCAGGCTCAGCAAAGTGGTGCGCCAGGGGTCGCTCGAATCCGGTTCGACCCAGATAAGCTCGGCGAGCCCGCGCTGCTTGGCGTGGTGGGCCGCCGCGGTCGCGAGGCCTTGACCCAGGCGTTGCGCGACCGCCCGCATTCCCAGCGCTGCGATTTCCGCGCGCCGACCTTCCGCATCCAAGGGGTAGAATTCGATGACCGCCTCCATACGTCGGCGGATGAAGGCGCCTACGGCGAAGTAGCGCGTCCAGTCGAGGCTTTCGTAATGGCGACGAATGGCGGCTTCGCATAGCGCCGCGCCGAAGCGAGCGCGTCGCTGAGCGCGATCGGCGACCGACATCAAAGCGGTGAGTTTGGGGGCGTCGTCCGGCGTCAGCGTTTCAAACGTCGCCTGCACCTTCAGCGCATTCCAGTAGGACGTCTCGTCGTTCATGGGGAACCTCAGAGGTGAGCCTTCGATTTCGTGTGCTCGGCCGCACGCTCAGGCGCGGCGCCTCGTCACGGGCCGTAAAAGGTCGGTGCTTCTGCATCCCGGGCCGATGGGGACATACGGTCGAGAAGCCCTATCGCCAGAACCCAAGCCAGCGCCAATAGAACGGCGACGCCCACGCGATAGGAGACGCCTGCATACTCACTGTGCGGATGCGACAGCGAGGTCTCAAGTTCAACGCGATTTGTCATGATAGGGCTCCCATCAAGATATTCGCAAGGAAAACCACTCAACGCTGCAGAATTGATGCGCGACCTGGATCGGCTTTGCAAGCACATTAATGTAAGATGAATTGCACAATATTGTAACATAAGTCGCTTACAAACGAAATCCAAGTAGAGAATGCGGAAATATCAAGCAGCGACCCCCGCGTGGCGCGACCCCGGCGGCGATGAGCGAACGTCGGCGGTCTGCGCCATTGTCAGCTGGAAACAGCCGAGCCGGGCGCGCGCCTCAACATGCGCCCACTCTCCGAACTCGCCGCCAAACCTTTTCCCCAGCGACCCCACCCTGATATAGCCTCACCCTCGCCGTCCGAGGGATCGCCAAATGTTTGCACTCACCGATCTGTTCTCCGTCAAAGGCCGCGTCGCGCTGGTGACGGGCGGCGGCTCGGGGCTTGGCCGGGTTTGCGCCGAGGCGCTGCTTTCGGCCGGCGCGCGGGTGCTGATCGCCTCGCGCAAGGCCGAGACTTGTGAGGCAGCGGCGAAAGAGCTTTCCGCGCTCGGCCCCTGCGAAGGTTTTGGCGGAACGGTGCAAAGCGAGGCGGGCGTCGCGGCGCTCGCGGATGAGGTGCGCAAACGCACCGACACGCTGCATATCCTCGTCAACAACGCCGGCGTCACCTGGGGCGAGCCCTACGAGAACTATCCCTGGAAAGCCTTCGACCGCGTGCTGTCGGTCAATGTCACCGGGCTGTTCCAACTCACGCGCGAGCTGACGCCGCTCATGACGAAAGCGGCAAGCCCCGAGCGGCCGGCGAGCGTCATCAATCTCGGCTCGGTCATGGGGACGGTCACGCAAGCCGAGAACAGCTACGCCTATTCCGCCTCCAAGGCGGCCGTGCATCATCTGACAAGGATTCTCGCCGCCGAACTCGCGGCCCGACACGTCACCGTCAACGCCATCGCGCCGGGGCCATTTCCCAGCAAAATGACGAAATACGCGATGGGCTCCGAAGAGGGCAAGGCGCATGCCGCAAGCGCGGTGCCGATCGGGCGCGTCGGCGAGCCGGCCGATCTGGCGGGAACGATCCTCTATCTGGCCGGCCGCGCCGGCGCTTACACGACCGGGGCGATCCTGCCGCTCGACGGCGGCATCCATTGCGCGGCGGCGCCGGCGATGTTCGGGGCCGGACACTAATCTCCGCGTCACGCATCCGCCCATATCTCGGCCTAGGCCGGAGCCGGCGGATTTAGAGCTCGGTCACCCCGGTCCATTGCGAAACATACTCACCTTTGTCGCCGTCGCGCTGGTGACCGCGCTCACGGTGGCGCTGGTCGCGCCGCCGCTGATTGATTGGTCGGCGCGCGGCGAAATGGTGGCGCATGCGATCGCTGTCCGTATTGACTCGCCCGTGCAGATTTCGGGTCCGGTCAAGCTGCGGCTGTTGCCCCAGGCTTTTCTCGAAGTCAGCAATCTCGAGATCGGGCCCCGCGGCGCCGGTTGGTTGAAGGCGCAAAGCGCCCGCTTCGAATTCAATCTCTTCAGCCTGTTCGGCGGCAAGATACGCGTCGAAGACGTCGTCTTCGAGCATCCCAGCGTTCGGATCGGTCCGAAGTTCGCCGCTCCGGCGGACGCGCCGCTGGAGTTCGCGAAAATCATCGCCCGCCACGCGGATGTCCACGTCGAGCGGGAGGGCGCGTCGCCGATCGTCCTCACCGACCTGAACTTCGATGGCGACGCGGCCTCGCCTCGCGGGCCGTTTCGCGGCGGCGGCGATTTCGCGCTCAAAGCAGGGGCCCGGGCGAATTTTCAGTTCGCCACCGAGTTGTTCGAAGCCGAGCGCCTACCGCTGCAAGCCGAAATTACAGCCGGCGCGACGCGCGTTGATTTCAATGGCGGGGTGAGGCTCGGCGCAGCGCCGTCTTTTGAAGGCAACGCGACGATCCTCGGCGAGGCGCCGTCTCCCGATGGCGGGATCTGGCCGGTGCATGTCGAGGGCGCCGTTACGGCCAGCGGCGACCAGGTTGGAATGACGGATGCGGCGGTGCGGCTCGGGACCGAGCCGCGCGCCCTCGAAGCCGCAGGCGGGATGACGCTTCGGTTTGGCGACCAACCCGCGCTTTACGCAGATCTCCAGGCGAAAACGCTGAACTTTGATTCCGTTCTCCGGCGCGACAAAGAAGCCTTCGCACCGCCGTCGCGGCTGACCGACGCTTTCACCGCCGTCGCGGCGCACGCGCTGGGGCGCGACGGCCCGCTATCGGAGTTTTCAATCAAGATCGCAGGCGGCGTCGCCTATCTCGGCGCCCGACAATTAGAGGCGCCAAAACTCGCCGTCTCCGGCTCGCCGGGCGCCCCGCTGCAATTGTCGTTGCGGACGGGGCTGCCCGGTCAAGGACGGTTGAGCCTGGACGGGACGTTGGAGCTGGGCGCCGCCCCGATCTTTCGGGGCGCCGCCCAGGGCGCCGTCAGCGATTTCGAGCCACTCGCCACCTGGCTTGCCGAGGGCCAGCCTGATCTGGCGCAACGGCTCGAAGGTCTGCAGGCGGCGCTGCCGAACGGGGCTTTCGCGGCGAAGGGCGACGTCGAAATCTCGCCCGAGGGTTTTTCCGGGCGCGGCCTCAAACTCGACGTGGCGACGTCGCGCTTGCAGGGTGACGTCGTCTATCGATTTCCTGTTTCAGGTAGTCGCGGCCGTCTGTTTCTCGACATCGCCAGCGATGCGCTCGACATCGAGGTGGCGCCGAATATCCAGGCTGGCCTGGATTGGCTCGGCGAGACCGATCTCGACTTCAACCTGGCCGCCAAGACCCTGCGCGTGGCGCGCGTCGGCCTCGCCTCCTTGCAAAGCGGGTCGCTCGCCATCCGCGCCAAGAAAGACGGCGCGAAATTCGCACTGGAGCGGCTTTCGCTCGCCGACCTCGGCGGCGCCTCGATCGAGGTCGAAGGCGAGACCTCGCCGGCGGGACGATGGACCCGGCTCAAGCTGGACGCGGGGCGCTTGAATGATTTGGCGCTCCTGCTGACGCGCGCGGCGCCGAACCCGCTTACGCGCTGGCTGCTGCAGCACGCCGGCGATCTCGGTTCGGCCAAAGCGACCGTCGAAGCGCGCCGCGACGGGCCGCCCCTCTCGGGCGGGTTTCCGCTGGATTTCTTGAAAGCCGACGGAGATATCGCCGAGAGCCGCTATGGGATTGTCCTGACCCGGGCGCCGTCGCCGGCCGACGCCTTCTCCGCCGACGTCAAGATCGACGCCCCGGACATGGGCGGACTGCTGCGTCGCCTCGGCGCGAAGGTCGCCGCCGGGCCGCCTGGCCGGGCGCAGCTATCCCTGAGCGGCTCGGGACGTATCGATCAGGGCTTTTCGGCTAAGGCCAAACTGAATTTGGCCGGCGCGGAAATCGATTGGAATGGCGACATCCATCCCGGCGCCGAGGGCCAGGCTTCTCTCATGGACGGGCCCCTGACGATCAAGAGCGCGGACCTGCTTCAACCGCTGTCCGCATTCGGCTTCGCGGCCGCGGGAACCGGGGTGACGGCGCCGGCCGATCTTTCCGGAGGTTTGAGCGTCAACACGGACGGCGCGCGGCTCTCTGGACTCGCCGGCGCGCTTGCTGGGTCGCGGGTGAGTGGCGAGTTGGCCTTCGCGGCGCCGGCGCGCGAGGTGCTCTCGCTCGATCAACTTCTCGCTTTGGCGAAACGCGACGCTGATACCGCGGCCACACCGGCGCCGCCGCGGCCTTCCATAACCGGTGCGCTCGAATTTGATCACGCCTCCGCAGGCGCGTTGCTTTCGCTGCTGTCTGGACGCTCCGGCCCGGTGCGTCCCGGCGATATTTGGTCACAGTCAAGGTTCGGGCCGCCTCTACTCTCGCCGCCCTCGGCCGAGATTGCGATGAAGATCGGCGCTTTTGATTTCGGCGTGGGCGTCGGCAAGGCGCTTTCAACCCGATTGGAGGTCGACAGAGACCGGCTCGCGCTCGAAGACGCAACCATGTCGCTCAACGGGGGCGTCGCGAGCGGAAAGCTGAGCTTGAGGCGAAATCGGGCGACCGCCACGGCGAGCGGCTCGCTGGCCTTGATGGGCGTCAGCGTCGACCGCTCGGTCCTACACGCCAAGTTTGACGCTGATCTCGAGTTCGCCGGCTCTGGGGAAACAGCGGCGGGGCTGGTCGGCGGACTTGCCGCGACCGGACGCGCTTCGGTTGCCGAGGCCAAGGTCGCCCATCTCGATCCGGACGGACTCGGCCGCGCCATGGCTGCGGATCGACCATTCAGGCGTGGCGCCGGCCGATGAGCCACACCTTGTCGCGGCGATCGGCGCGGAGCTCGATCGCGCGCCACTGACGATCGCGGACGCGTCCAGCGCGCTTGCCTCCAGCGCAGGGGCCTTGCGGTTCGGACCATTCGCCGCCACCGCTCGCGATGGTTCAGCGAGTGTGTCGGGCGCTCTAGCGCTGGCCGATCTCTCGATCGGGTTGGAGACGACCCTGACACATACCAAGACCGGTCCTTTCTGGAGCGGGCCGCCGCCGACTGTCACCATAGCGACAAAAGGCACGCTGGATTCGGTGTCGCGCAAGATCGACGTCTCGCCGCTGTTTGCAGGACTGGCGGCGGAGGCGCTTGCGCGCGAGAGTGATCGTATCGCCAATTTCGAGGCGGACGTGCGCGAGCGCGCCGCTTTCAATCGCCGCCTGAAAGCCGAAAAGTTCCTTGCCAGGCGAGAAGCCGAGATTGCGGCGTTCGAGGATGGACGCGAGCGCCAGCGGCTGATGGATTATTATTTGGAGCCTTACTCGGCCTGGGCCGCGTCGCGGCGGGAGGGGGCTTCGCCAGCGCCCTCGGCGCGAACTCGACAACGGGCAAAATCGCTCCGGCGGCAAAGACGCCGCCGCGTCGGGCCTCTAGAGGCTTCAGCAAACAATGGTGGCGGCAAAGCGATGACGGAGGGTCGGCGTCCACGCCGACCTTTTTGGGCGCAGCTCAGCCGGCTTACGTGTCAACCAAGACGTCGGCCTGGAGGCCGACGCTCCGGCAAGTGTTTAATCGGCGCTCGCCTCCAGCGCATGCACGCGCAGCGCCGACGACAGGTTCGCCTCGCCCCGCGCGGCGTCGATTTCCGCGACGAGCGCGCTCAGCGAGAGCCCACGCGCCAGCGCCAGCGCTTCGAGCTTGCGCCAAAACGCGGCCTCAAGCGCCAGGCTGGTGCGGTGTCCGGAAATGGTCAGCGAGCGCTTGACGAAACTCTGCCCGTCCAGATCAGGATTCATCGATCGGCGCGCGCTTATGGCCATCGAGCGCGCGCTTCGCGATTTCCTCACGGAGCGCCTGCGCCTCAGTTTCCGCTTTCGGGCGCCCAAACTTGGCGCGGCGTTCGGCGGCCTGCCGATCGGCCTCCTCGCGCGCTTTGCGTTTACGGGCGAGACGGAGGTTGACGAGCTCGCTCACGCGAGACGCCTATTTCTTGCGGAAGGAATTGATCGAGACGACTTTGGCGGCTGCGTCGCCCTCGACCGACCTCTCGGTTTTTTCGACCGCTCTTGGCGGCGCAACCAGTTTTGGCGCCGCCTCGGCTTTCGCCGCGGGCTTCGGCGGCTTGATGCTCGGCTCGCGCTCGGGCGCCTGCGGCGCCTCTTTCGTCTCCGCGGAAGCCTCGGGGATGCCGCGCGGCTCGAGCTTGAAGCCGAAAGGCACCGAAGGATCGCTGAAGCCGGTGATGGCGTCGAACGGAATGGTCAAACGTTCGGGCTTTCGCGAAAAGTTGAGGCTGACCTCGAACTGCTCCGTCCCGACCGTCAGATCCCAGAACTCATGCTGGAGGATGATCGCCATCTCCTCCGGATAGCGTTGCTTGATCGACGAGGGAATGTTGACGCCCGGCGCGCGCGTCTTGAAGGAAATATTGAAATGATGCTCGCCGGGCAGCCCGCCGCGCGCCGCGTCGGACAGCACTTTTTTGACGACCGAGCGCAACGCGTCCTGAACGAGAAGATCGTACCGAATGAGATCAGCGCCCATGAAGCCCGCTCGTAACCGATTCCGCGAAATTAGACGAGCCGGGCCGCCGATGCAATTCAATAGCCTCGGCGCGCTGAAGCCGCGGGACTCCAGTCCGCGGTGATTTAGAGATCGAGCCTTGCCGAGAAAGAGCCGATCTCGGGGAGACCGCGGTCTGGAGACCGCGGCTACAGGCGCCTGGGAATCTGCCCCGACGGCTAACGTGAAGTTTCACGAAAACCGCCGGGCGGCCTCCGAATGCTCGGCGAGCAGGGCTGCAAGGTCGATCCCGACCGGCTGACCGTCGATGACCCGCCAGTCGCCGTTGATCATGACCCGGTCGGCGCGGTGCGCGCCGCACAGCACCAGCGCGGCGAGCGGATCATGCGCTCCGGAAAAGCGCGGACCTTCGAGCGTGAATAGCGCAAGATCGGCCATGCCGCCGATCGCGATGCGGCCGATGTCGTCGCGCCCCAGACACTTCGCGCCGCCTTCCGTCGCCCAGCGCAGCGCATCGAGATGCGTCACGCGCGAGGCGCCGTATTTCAGCCGCTGCAGCATCAGGGAATGGCGCACCGCCTCCATCATGTTGGAGGAGTCGTTCGACGATGACCCGTCGACGCCGAGCCCGATTGGCGAGCCCGCCGCCTCGAAATCCTTCACCGGACAAATCCCCGCGGCCAGCAGCATGTCGGCGGCGGCGAGATGGCAGACGCCGACGCCCGCCTTACCCAGCCGCGCGATGTCATCGGCGTTGAAATGCACGGCGTGCGCGAGCCAGACCCGGGAGTTCAACCACCCGACGCTCTCCAGGAAATCGACCGGCCTGAGCCCATGCGCCTCAACCGAGTAACGCTCCTCGTCCTCGACCTGCATGATGTGCGTGTGAAGCCTGACATCGAGTTGCTCGGCGAGAGCGGCGAGGTCCGGCATCAGCGGCTTGTTCACGGCGTAGGGCGAGCACGGCGCGAAAGCGATGCGCATCATCGCGCCCGGTTGAGGGTCGTGATAGAGCTTCGCGACCCGCTCGCAATCGCGAAGCACCGCATCGTCGCTCTGCACGACATTGTCGGGCGGCAGTCCGCCGTCCTTGACCGAGAAACTCATCGCGCCGCGCGTGACCGTCATGCGCGCTCCGAGCGCGCGCGCCTCCTCGACTTCGATGTCGATGGCGTGTTCGAGGCCTGGAGGAAACAGGTTGTGATGATCAGCCGAAGTCGTGCAGCCCGATAGCATGAGCTCGACCAGCGCCACGCGCGTGGCGAGCCTGAGGTCGCGCTCGTTGGTGCGCGACCAGATCGGATAGAGCGCCACCAGCCAAGGGACCAACTCTTCCTTCAGTCCTGCGGGATGGGCGCGGACCAGGGTTTGGTAGAAATGATGGTGCGTGTTGACGAGGCCCGGCAGGATGACGTGCCGGGACGCGTCGAAGATCTGATCGACGGGCGTCGCGGGAGCGCCGCCCCGCGCCACCAGTTCTACTATCCTCGAGTCCTCGACGACGACGCCGCCGTCCGCGCCGTCGGCGAGGATGGCGAGCGGGGACTTCAACCAAAGCCGCATGTTACTTCGGGCGCAGATCGAGCCCAACGCCGTGATTGACGAATTTGAGCGTGTAGCCCTTCTTGAAGTCGAGGTCCGCTTTGACGAGGCCCGCCTTCACCATCTTGTCGAAGAAGTCCTTCATATGCGCGTCGGTCATCGCGCCGATGCCCATGGTGAGCGTGTCGCCGGAATCGATGATGCCGATACTCCTTCAGCTTCGCGATCGAATAGTCGATCTGCTCGTCGGTCATCTCGGGATTGTCGCGTTTGATGGCGTCGTTGGCTTTCTTGTTGTCGCCGTAGAGATAATGGTACCAACCAATCGTCGAGGCGTCGACGAAGCGCTGCACGAGGTCGGGGTTCTTCTCGACCAGATCCTTGCGCGCGATGATGGTGGTCGCGTAGCTGGAATAGCCGTAGTCCGAGAGCAGGAAGATGTTGGGCTTGAAATGGCCCTGCTGCTCGACCGAGAACGGCTCGGAGGTCACGTAGCCCTGCTGGATCGAATGCGGATCGGAGATGAAGGTCGCGGAATTGTAGTTGTAGGGTTTGACGTTCTCGTCCTTGAAGCCGTAGGCGGTTCGCATCCAGCTATAGAAGGTGGCGACCGCGCCCTTGCTGACGATGGCGGTGGCCTTTGGCAAATCCTCCCATTTGTCGAAGCCGGCGCCAGGATGCGACATCATGATCAGCGGGTTCTTCTGGAAATGCGCGGCGACGGTGATGACCGGCAGATCGTGCTCGACGTTATAGAAGTCGCCGAGGATGTCGCCGCCCATATAGAATTCGATCTTGCCGGAGATCAGCAGCAGGCCGCCGTTCGACATCGGTCCGCCTGGCAGGATTTTGACGTCGAGCCCGTATTTCTCAAACGTGCCGTCGACCAGCGCCTGATAGTAGCCGCCGGCTTCGGGATCAGCGAGCCAGTTGGTGCCGAATGTGACCTTGTCCAGCGCGAAAGCAGGCGCCGCGCCTCCCGTAGCCGCCAAAGCGGCCAAAAACCCCAGAACCCCCCAACGCATGACGCTTATCCTTTCTTTTTGCAGGCGCGGCGAGCTTAGCATGCCGGTACGCGCCGTCGACTCCCTTGGGCCAAGGCCGATCAGGCTTAAATTTACGTTAAATTCCAAAACGGCTTGTTCTTTTCAAGTCGCGCGGCCCAAAACGCGCTCGGGGCGCGCGGAACGCGCCGCTCGGAGGGCGCCATGCGCAAGATTGTAATCGGATTGGCGGCCTTGGTTTCGCTAGGCGTCGTGGCTTCCGCTCAAGCTCGGCAATGCTACCGCCTCACCGCCGCGCCCGCGCAATTTCGCACGGTCGAGGAGCAGGTGCTGGTATCGCCCGCGCGCGAGGTCGCCGATTTCACGCCGGCGGTGACGCGGCAGGTCGAGGAGACGGTCGTCGTGCGCCCCGAGCAAACCCTAACGCGCGTCATTCCCGCCGAATACGGCCTGGAGCAGGCGACGGTCCAACTGAGCCCCGCGCACCGCGAATGGCGCACGCGCAACGAAGAGGGCCAGACCATCGGCTGCTGGGTCAATGTGCCCCCGATCTACGGCCCGGTAACCCATCGGGTCATCGTGCGCGCGGCGCAGGAAGTGAGCCAGACGATCCCCGCCGAGACCGCCACGCGGCTACGCACGGAAGTTATTGAGCCTGCGCACACGGTGACCCACACGATCCCCGCCGTTTACGCGACGCGCGAGCGGCAAGAATTGGTTGCGCCCGCGAGCTCTCGCTGGGCGCCGATCGATGGCGAGTGTCAGGACTGAGGCTGCGCTGTAGCCGCGGTCGCTGACCGCGGCGGCGCCGTGATCGAATATATGCCGGATAGGGACGCTCGCACCGCAACCGCGGTCAACGACCGCGGCTACATGCGGCGCCTGTTTGTCACGTCTTCGCGTGGCGCTGGCGGATCATGAAATTGTCGAACGAATATTCCGCCACCTGCCACCAGAGATACTGGTCCGATCGAAACGCGAGGAACGAATCCGCGAGTTTCTTGAACTTCGGATCGTCGGCGCCGAGCTGGTCGTAGAGATCGCTCGCCGTCTTGTAGCAAGCCTCCATCACGTCCTGCGGGAACAGTTTTAGCGAAGCGCCGCCGACGACCAGGCGCTTGACCGCCGCTGGATTGGCGGCGTCGTATTTGGCGAGCATCGAAGCTTCGGCTTGTGCGCATGCAGCGCGCAGCGCCGCTTGATACGGCTTCGGCAGCGCCTCGTATTTGTCCTTGTTGACGACGAGATGCAGTTGCATGCCGCCCTTCCACCAACCAGGATAATAATAGTTGGGCGCGACCTTGGCGATCGATTGATGGTCGCCGAATTTCTCGTCGTCGTAAGGTCCAACCCACTCGAACATGTCGAGCGAGCCGCTCTGCAAGGCGCCGTAGACGGCGTCGCGCGGCATCGAGACCGGTTCGGCGCCGAGTGTCTGGAATACCTTGCCGGCAAAGCCGCCGATCCGCACCTTCAGGCCCTGCAAATCCTGCGCGTTCTTGATTTCTTTACGGCACCAACCGGCCATCTGGCCGCCGGTGTTGCCGGCGGGAATGGCGAAAGCCTTGCGTTCGGCGAGCAGGTCGTCGATCAGCGCGCCGCCGCCGCCTTCCGCCAGCCAGGCCGCATGCTGGCGCGCATTCATGCCGAAGGGCGCCGAGGTGGCGAAGATCAGCCCTGGCTCCTTGTTCCAGGCGTAGGAGAGCGCGGTATGGGCGCACTCGGCCTTGCCGTCGGCGACCGCGTCGAGCGCTTCGCCCGCCGGCGCGATTTCGCCGGCCGGTGCGAACTTCAACTTGAAATGGCCGTCGGTGAGGTCAGCAAGCACCTTGGAGAGCGTATCCCCGCCGCCCCAGATGAGATCGAGAGAGGGCGTGAAGCTGGAGGTGACCCGCCATTCGACGTCCGGCGCCGGATCAGCGAGGGCCGGGGCGCTGAACCCGGCCGCGACGGCGCCAACGCCGATACCTGTAAGAAAGCGTCGCCGCCCGTTGATCATGCGCCCCTCTATGCAAGCCCAAGCGGATTTTACCGCACCCGTCTATAACATCGTTGCGATTGCGGCGGCAGCGCGGAGCGCGGATGGCGGAAAATCAAATAAAGCGAATCGCCGCTGTGGTGCTGGCCGGTGGGGCGTCGTCGCGAATGGGTGCTTCGAAGGCGTTGTTGCCATTCGCGGGCCAGCCGCTCGCCGCGCGCGCGCTGGCGCGGTTGCGGCCGCAGGCCGGCGTTGTCTATCTGAATGTGCGTGAGCATGATCCGGTTCTCGCATCGCTTGGCGCGCCGCTGATCCCCGACCCTCCGCAGTGGCGTGGCGCTGGGCCGCTCGCCGGCGTCGCCGCCGCGCTTCGGCGCGCCGAAGTTGACGGCTTTGCGTACGTCGCGACCGCGCCCTGCGATGCGCCGTTTCTTCCGTTGGACCTTGTCGCTGAGCTTATGCGGCCGATCGGCGCGGGCGCGCGAGCGGCGGTTGCGCAATCCGCCTTTGGGGTGGAGCCGATGTTCGCGCTTTGGCCCGTCGATGCGCTTGGCCGCGGTCGAGGCGGCGCTTGAGGCTGGGCGCGCCTCGCCGCGCTCCGTGTTGGAGGCACTCGCCGCGACTCGCGTGGTGTTTCCGTCCGTCGATGGGCGCGATCCATTCGCCAATCTCAATACACCGCGAAGAATTCGCCGCCGCGGAAGCGCTGGCCCGCGAGGATTTGCTAGAAGCGGATCAGCCGGCGCTGGCCGGGACAAGGCATGGAGACGGAACTTGAGCAAAGTCGCGTTCATCGGGCTCGGCGTGATGGGCTTTCCCATGGCCGGCCATCTCGCCGCGAAGGGCGGCCACGACGTCGTCGTCTACAACCGGACCGCGCCGAAGGCGGCCGCCTGGGTCGGCAAACACGGCGGCGCATCCGCGCCGACGCCGCGCGAGGCGGCGGCCGATCGCGACGTCGTGCTCGCCTGCGTCGGCAACGACGACGATCTGCGGTCGGTCACGCTCGGCGACGACGGCGCCTTCGCCGGCATGAAGAAGGGCGCGATCTTCGTCGATCACACCACCGCCTCGGCCAATGTCGCGCGCGAGCTGCACGCGGAGGCGGAGCGGCTTGGGCTCGGCTTCGTCGATGCGCCGGTCTCGGGCGGGCAGGCGGGCGCGGAGAACGGGCAGCTCACCATCATGTGCGGCGGCGCGGCGGCGGCACTACGGCAAGATCGAGCCGATCGTCGACGGCCTACGCGAAATCCTGCCGGCGGATGGGCGAGGTCGGGGCGGGACAACTGACCAAGATGGTCAACCAGATCTGCATCGCCGGGCTGGTGCAGGCGCTGTCGGAAGGCCTGCATTTCGCCAAGCAGCGCCGGGCTCGACCGCGCGCTGGTGATCGAGGTGATCTCCAAGGGCGCGGCGCAGAGCTGGCAGATGGAGAACCGCTACAAGACGATGATCGCCGGGCAAATTCGACTTCGGCTTCGCGGTCGATTGGATGCGCAAGGACCTGTGCGATCTGTCTCGACGAGGCGCGCCGCAATGGCGCGCGCCTGCCGGTGGCGGCGCTGGTCGACCAGTTCTACGCCGACGTGCAGAAGCTGGGCGGCGCGCGATGGGACACTTCCAGCCTCATCGCGCGCCTCAACGGCTGATTGGAGCAGCAGGACGTTCTGTAGCCGCGATCTCCAGATCGCGGTGGTGGTGAGGTCGCGCGCTGGCCGGGGAAGCGCCGATCTGCGGGGAGCCGCGGTCTGGAGACCGCGGCTACAACGCGCTTCGATCTGGCTCTGGCAGCGGCGGTTGCCCTGGGTGTCCGCAGGCCGCTTTGGCGGGTCCCTCGGCGGTGGAGGTCGGGCCTTCGGCGGCCGGCGCTTTCGGCGGCGGCGGCTTGGGCGCCTCCGGCGCGGCGGAGGCGGCTTCGGCGCTTCGCGCCTTCGGCGGCGGCTTGGCGCTCGGGGCCGGGGGCGGCGGCTTTGGCGCTTCGGCGCCTTCGGGCCGGCCTTGGCGTCTCCGTTGCCTTCGGCGCCTCCATGGCCGGTTTCGGCGGCGGCGGGGGTTTGACCGCGTCGGTGGTCGGCCTCAGCGCCGGCTTCACGTCCGCATCAGGCTTCGGCAAAGCCGGCGGCGTCTTCGGCGCGCTCGGCGCGTCGTCGCCGGGCGCTGTCTTCGGCCGTGCTTATCGCGGGCGGGCTTGCCGTCCGGTGTTTCCGGAAGCGTCTTCAGTTCGGGCGTCGCGACCGGCGAAGCCGGCGGCGCGGGCTTTTCGGCTGGCGGCGTCTTCGGCGCGCTGGTCGGTCGTCGGCGGGCGCCGGCTTGGGCCTGTGCTTGTCCCGCGCGGCTTGCCGTCCGGCGTTTCCGGCGGCGTTTTCAGTCGGCGCCGCCGTGGGGGAAGCCGTCGGCGCCGGGTTTGGCGCCAATGTTGGCGTCGGCTGCGGCGTCGCCAACGCCTTGCCGCCAGCCGGCGCAGGCGGCGCCGGAGGGGTGGGCGTCGGCGAGGGCAGCGGCGTCAGCGGTTTCCGCCAGCCGGGCGGGCGGCGCCGGGGGTGTGGGCGACGGCGAGGGCAGCGGCGTCAGCGGTTTCCCACCAGCCGGCGCGGGCGGCGCCGGAGGTGTGGGCGTCGGCGAGGGCGGCGGCGTAGCGGTTTCCCGCCGCCGGCGCGGGTGGCGCCGGAGGGGTGGGCGACGGTGAGGGGAGCGGCGTCAACGGTTTCCCACCGGTCGGCGCCGGCGGGGCTGTGGGCGCGGGCGTAGCCGGCTTCCCGTCAGCGGGCGTTGCGGGCGGAGCGAGCGCCGGCGCCGGCGGCTTCCCGCCCTGAGCGGGCGCGGGCGCGCGTCTGCACCTGCACGCCGCGCGGCAGCGGCGGCGGCGCGAACGGACGCGGCGGGGGCGGCGGGGCCGAGGCCGGCGCACGGCCGTCGCGCACGCGGACGATCGCTGATAGGCGCGGGCGGTCAAAGCAGCGGGATCGCGACTGGCAGCGCCGGCAGAATCCCGCGAGCGGTCGGCGGCGGCGGCGGCGGCAGGTCGCGCCAGTCGTCGTCGTCCTCGACGTAGTACTCGCGCGGTCGGACGCGGCGGCGGCGGCCCGAAATCGTCGCCGCCGAAGTAATAGACCGGGCGATCGGCGTAGATCATTTCCTCGCGCGGCGGCGGCGGCAGATCCTCGTATTCCAGGACCTCGAAATCCGGCGGCGGCTGCGCGTCGGGCGGCGAGCGCGTCGAGACGCCAGCCGGCGTCGTTGGCGTGCGGCCCGTGCGGATAGCGACGCAGATAGGTCCAATAGGCGCGCGGACGTGTTCTGCTCGAGCGTGCGCCGCCAGAACAGCGCCTCGCGCCGGGCGGCGATGATCGCCTCGATCCGCTTGGCCTGCTGCGAGCGCGCATGACGCGCGCAGGAAATCCTCGTAGCCTTCGAGCGTGTCGCGATCGACCGCGACCTCGTAGGCGTCTTCGGCGGAAAGCTCCTTCAGCGGCTTCTTCGCCGGCGGCCGCGACGACGACCGGCGGCGCGTCGGCGGCGCGCTCGAACAGGAAATAGGGCGCGTCGAGTTTGCCGGCGCTCCAGGGGATTTGCGCGCCCTGCGTCTTCTCGTTCACCGCGAGGCGCGTCTGCCCAGCACGTCGCGAACATCGACGCCGCCCTGGCGCATCAGTCCGGCCAGCGTTTTGGCGTAGACGCCATAGCCTCCGGTCTCGTCGACGCCGATCGCGCCGGGCGCGGCGTTGAAGGCGATGATCGAGTTGGCTTCGGGTTCGATCAGCGCCAGGCCGCCCGCCAGCGGTTCGCCCTGCTGCGCGTAAGGGTTGGCGCGCGCTCCGTCGACCACGATGACGCGGGCAAGGCCGGGGGCGGCCGCGAGCGCGTGCGTGAAATCGGAAAGCTTTACCGCCTCGATCGGCGCGTCGCTGGCGCGCGCGATCCGCGCGTCGATCGGCACGAGGTAATTGTCGCCGGCGTATTGCAGGCCGCGCCCGGAGAAATAGACGAAGGCCTGCATGTCGGGGCCGGCGGCGTTCGCCTTATCCAGGAAGTCGCGCAACGCTTCGCGCACCGACTTCTGGTCGAGGTCGCGCGCGCCGACCACGTCGAAGCCGGCGGCTTGCAGGACCTTCGGCGACGAGCCCAGCGTCATTGGCGGCGGTCGGCAGTTGCGCGTCAGCGTAGTTCTGTTCGCCGATCACCAGCGCGATGCGTGGATTGGCGGCCTCGGCGGTGATGGTCCAGACGAACAGCGCGCCGCCGGAAAGCGCGGCGCTTATTATTTTCCAAATTCGCATGGACGCCCCTTATGGAGAATCAGTATTTCTTGCCCGTCTCGGGGCTAGGCGCGATTTCGGATTAAATCGAGGCGGAAAGTAGCTCCCCCCGCGACAAGTCTGTTCGGAATGGCGCAAACCCGCGCCGCAGAGAAACCAAAAGCCTCGGGGAATTGCGGACGCCGGACCGACCTTCGCGCCGGCAAGGGCTTGCGGGTTCCCTAGGGGTTGGAGAATGTGTCGGCTGCACGCCCCAAGGGGAGGTCCTCACGGCGCTATCGTCTGAACTCAAGAGCGACCAACCCCCATTCCTCTTTGCCGGATTCCCGCCGAGCACTTGGCTCTACGCGCTGCGGATTTGGATCGCGATGATGGCGGCTCTCTTTGCGGCCTTCTGGTTGCAGCTCGAGAGCGCGTCCTCGGCCGCCGTCTGCGTCGGGACGCTCGCCTTGCCGACGCGAGGGCTGGCCTACGAGAAAGCGCTGTACCGGATCGGCGGCACCGTCATTGGCGTCGTCGCTTCGATCGTGATCGCCGGCCTGTTTGGCGGCATACGCGATCTCTTCGTTCTGGCAGTTTCGCTTTGGTTGGCGGCTTGCGTGTATGTCGCCAGTTTGGTGGAGGGAAACCGCTCGTACGGCGCCGTGCTGACCGGCTTTACAGTCGCCATCGTGGCCGTGGCCAACATCGATACGCCGCAAGCTGTGTGGTCCGCCGGCGTCAATCGCGGCGCGGCGATCATAATCGGCGTCGTAGCGGTGATGCTGTTCAGCGATCTGTTCGCCGCGCCCAATGTTTTTTCCAGCCTGCTGGGGCGCCTCGAAGAGACGCACCGCCGCGTCATCGCGTTTGCTCACAGCGCGCTTCACAAACAGCAAGCGGAGCCCCAAGTCGCCGCCGACCTCCTGCGGACGATTGTCGCCTTCCGCGCCGAAATCACCGCCTTGCCAACCGAGTCCATCTTCGGCGGCGCGCGCGCTTCCGCGGCGCGAACCGTCGTCGCCGCCATGGCGCGCGAAGTCGCGGCGTCGCGAGCCGTCGCGGCGGTCATGTGCGAACTCGGCGAGGAGGCCCGTGAACTGCTCGCCGCTCTATCGAGTTTGCTTGACGATCCGTTCGGGCCGGAAGCGGATGCGCTCAATCAGACAATCGACTTCGTTCTCGACAGCCAGGACGCCGCCAGCCCGCTGTTCGTCGCGGCCAGCGCCGCGCACATTCTGGTTGAACACGACCGGGAAAACTTTGGCCGCGCTTGAAGATCTGCGCCAAGGGCGAGCCACCATGCCCAGCTCGCGGTTGGGGTTGTTCCGAGCCCCGCAAGTCGCGTTTCGCAACGGGCTGCGTGTGTTTCTGGTGATGCTGGCGGGGGCGGTCTTCTTCATCGCGACCGGCTGGCCGGCCACGTCGTACGCCATGGTACAACTCGGGGCGCTGGTGGCCATCAGCGCCAATGCGCCCAATTCGCGGCAGTTCGCGATCGGCGGCTTGATCGCGATGTTTCTCTCCTTCGCGTTCGCCGGAATCATCGAATTCCTCGTCCTGGATGGGGTTGACGCCTTCCCGCTCCTGATGATCGGCATCGCGCCGGCCATCATCGGAGGCGCGCTGCTCGCGGCCAGCGCAAATCCCCAGCTGGCGCCGATCGGCACGCTTGTGATGGTGTTCACGCCGACGCTGATGTCGATCGGCAATCCGCAGAGCTACGATCCACGGACCTATCTGATCAACGGCTTCCTGGCGAACGTATCGACAATCATACTGTTCATCGTCTTGGCGACGGTGCTTCCCACCAGCGACGATCAGAGACGCGCCTGGATGCTCCGCGCGCTTCGCCTCGACTTCAGCCGCGCCCGCACGCAATCCCGGCCGCGTCACACGCCCGACGAGTACGCCTTCCGGTATGCGGACCTTGTCGGCCAACTCGGCGCTTTGCCGCCGGCAGCGCCGGATGATCGCACGGTCGACCATCGCAACGGATTGCGCTGGGCGGAGCTTACCTTGGCGGCTTGGCGTGTGCGGGCGGCAATCGCGGATCCAAGGCTACCGCAGTGGGTCAATCCAGAGGGGCGCGAGGCGCTGGCGGCCAACGATCCCGAGGCGCTGCGAGGCGCGGCCACTCGATTGTTGGCGGCGGGCTCAAACGGGTCGGAGCGAGATTCGCGCCGGTTGGCCGCCACGGCGATGGCCTGGATGGCGACGCTCGTCGAATGCAGCCCGCGGGAGATCGCCGAACTCAGCCCGGAGCCGTCGCGATGATCCATACCTTTCCGGAACTTGTGATCGGCGGCGTGCTGGTCGCGCCTTTCGTGACCTATGCGGCCGCCGCGCTCGTCGTGTTTCTGCTATTGCTGCCGGTGCTGAGGCTGGTTCGGTTCGAGGACCTGTTCAGCAACCCGCCGGTCGCGCTGCTCTGCGTCTACGTGACGATCCTGGCCGCGCTGATCGTGTTGTTTTGAGGGGAGCCGCCGTGAGCGCCGCCGACAGCTCCAACCCAATCGCCGCCGAACGTTCCCCGTCCAGCCGCGCGGCGCCGGCGACGCGAGGACCCGCGCCGGCGCATCCGCTACGCAAGCGCGTTGGGCATTTCCTGCAATCGCTGGCAAAAACGCTCGCGACGCTGGCGATATTCGGCGTGGCGATCCTCGCGGCGCTGATCATTTGGAATAGCTACATCACCGCGCCCTGGACTCGCGATGGACGCATTCGCGTGCAGGTCGCGAGCGTCGCGCCGCAGGTGTCGGGCCAGATCACGCAGCTCCGGGTGGGGGACAATCAGTACGTTCACAAGGGAGACGTGCTGTACGTGATCGATCCGTTCGACTTTCAGGTGGCGCTCGACCAGGCCAAGCAGCAACTCGCGATGAAAGCCGCGGATTTTGACGTCAAGAAAGTGGAGGCGGATCGTCGCAAGAAGTTGAGCGACCTCGCCACCACGGCGGAAGAACAGCAGCAATACGCCGGCTCCGCCGTCCAGGCGCAGGCGGCCTTCGAGGCCGCGCAATCGCAGGTCTCGCAGGCCGACATCAACCTGCAACGCACGCAGGTGATGAGCCCAGTCAACGGATACGTGACCAACCTCTTGATGCGGGTTGGCGACTACGCCCACATAGGCACGAGCAACATCTCGGTGATCGACGCCGACAGCTATTGGATCGACGGCTATTTCGAGGAGACTAAACTGGCGCATGTCTGTGTCGGCGACCGCGCCGAAGCGCAACTGATGGGCTTTGCGCAGCCGATCCTCGGACGTGTCGATACGGTGACTCGCGGCATCAGCGTCTTGGACGCGACGGCGGGCGCGCAAGGGCTGCCAACCGTCGATCCCGTCTATACCTGGGTGCGGCTCGCCCAGCGCGTGCCGGTTCGCATCATCATCACTGACGTTCCGCCCGGCGTGCCCCTGGTTTCCGGCCTGACCGCCACCGTCACCATCCGCGACGCCGAAGCGCGGCAGGGTGAGGACGGGTTTGCTCGGCGATGGAGGGCGCTGACCGAACGGGTCGGTGAGGTCTTCAACCGTCCTCAGCCCCAGGCCTCATGCATTCCCGCTATCAGCAAGGCCAGCGGGGTCGTCTCGACGCTGCCGACGCCGGTGGCGCCGCCGACAGAGAGCGCAACGCAACTGGCCCCGGGCCTCGCGCCCGGTTTGGACAGGTCGCCGCGGAAGTAGGGGCCCTGTAGCCGCGGTCGTTGACCGCGGCCGCGCCGTGATTGAATCCTTGCCGGGTAACGACGCGCACACGTCGACCGCGGTCAACGACCGCGGCTACAATCTGCCAGCGCGTTTACGGCACTTCGCGCACGGCTCCCCGCGCCGCGCTGGTAGCGAAGGCCGCATAGGCGCGCAGCGCTGTCGTGACCTGCCGCTTGCGCGGCTTTTCCGGCTTCCAGGCCGCCTTGCCTTTCGCCTCTATCGCCGTGCGCCGATGCGACAGGACTTCATCAGACACCAGCAGTTTGATTGTGCGGCCGGGAATGTCGATGGCGATGCGGTCGCCGGCTTCAACCAAGCGCGATCACCCCGCCTTCCGCCGCCTCCGGCGAAACATGGCCGATCGAAAGCCCCGAGGTGCCGCCGGAGAAGCGGCCGTCGGTGATCAGCGCGCAAGCCTTACCCGAGCCCCTTCGATTTCAGATAGCTCGTCGGATAGAGCATCTCCTGCATGCCGGGGCCGCCGCGCGGGCCCTCGTAGCGGATGACGACCACGTCGCCGGCGACCACGCCGCCGTTGAGGATGCCGTGCACGGCGTCGTCCTGGCTCTCGAAGATCTTGACCGGGCCTTCAAACTTGAGACTGCTCTCGTCCACCCCGGCGGTCTTCACGATGGAGCCGTCGAGCGCGAGATTGCCGTAGAGCACCGCAAGCCCGCCGTCCTTGGAGAAGGCGTGTTCGTTGTCGCGGATGACGCCCTTCGCGCGGTCCTCGTCGAGGCTTTCGTAACGGGAATCCTGACTGAAGGCGACCTGCGTCGGCACGCCGCCCGGCGCCGCGGCGAAGAACTCGCGCGTCGCGTTGCTGGTCGAGCGCTTGATGTCGTTGCGGGACAGCGCGTGCTCCAGCGAGGGCGCGTGCACCATCGCGACGTCGCGGTTGAGCAGGTTGGCGCGATCGAGCTCGCCGAGGATGCCGGGAATGCCGCCGGCGCGATGCACGTCCTCGACATGCACGTCGGCCACCGCGGGCGCGACCTTGCACAGCACCGGCACGCGCCGCGACAGCCGGTCGATGTCGGACATGGTGAAATCGATTTCCGCCTCGTGCGCGGCGGCGAGCAGATGCAGCACGGTGTTGGTTGAACCGCCCATGGAGATGTCGAGCGTCATCGCGTTCTCGAACGCTTTGAAGCTGGCGATATTGCGGGGCAGGGCGCTTTCGTCGCCTTCCTCATAATAGCGGCGGGCGAGGTCGACGATGAGATGGCCGGCCTCGACGAACAGTCGCTTGCGATCCGCATGCGTCGCCACGATCGTGCCGTTGCCAGGCAGGGAAAGGCCGAGCGCCTCGGTCAGGCAGTTCATCGAATTGGCGGTGAACATGCCGGAACAGGAGCCGCAGGTCGGGCAGGCCGCGCGCTCAATGGCTTTCACTTCCTCCTCGGAATAATGCTCGTCGGCGGCGGCGACCATGGCGTCGATGAGATCGACCTTCTTCACCTTGCCGTGGATTTGGACCTTGCCGGCCTCCATCGGGCCGCCGGAGACGAACACCGCGGGGATGTTGAGCCGCATCGCCGCCATCAGCATGCCGGGCGTGATCTTGTCGCAGTTGGAGATGCAGACCAGCGCGTCGGCGCAATGCGCGTTGGCCATGTACTCGACGCTGTCGGCGATGATTTCGCGCGAGGGCAGCGAATAGAGCATGCCGTCGTGGCCCATGGCGATGCCGTCGTCGACCGCGATCGTGTTGAACTCCTTCGCCACGCCGCCGGCGGCTTCGACCTCACGGGCGACCAGCTGACCGAGATCCTTCAGGTGCACGTGCCCCGGCACGAATTGCGTGAAGGAATTGGCGATGGCGATGATCGGCTTGCCGAAATCGCCCTCTTTCATGCCGGTGGCGCGCCACAGTCCCCGGGCGCCGGCCATGTTGCGGCCGTGGGTGGACGTGCGAGATCGATAGGCGGGCATGACGGTCTTTCCGCTGAATGCAGGGAACAGGCTGTTTCGCAAATCTGAGGGCGGCGGGCAAGTTGCCGTTCAAGAAACCGCTCAGACCTCCGGGCATCTGTAGCCGCGGACTCCAGTCCGCGGTGGTCAAGAGATCGCGCCTTGCCGGGACAGAGCCGATCTCGGGGCGACCGCGGTCTAGAGACCGCGGCTAAGGCGCCGGCTAGGACGTCTTGGCGACGGCAATAATCAGTGCAAACGCAATGTGCGTAAGATGATGCAGGGTCTGGTCGATGCCGATGAGCCACCAGAAGCCGGTTTTCGTCGGGTCAGTGTCAAAAGCCCGGTTCAGCAAGCCCTTGCAGCGGTCGATCGCGAAATGGATGGCGAAATCGACCAACCCCATCCACCAATAGACCGGCGCCAGCGTCAGAAATATAAGTTCCGTCGCCACCGCGTGCACTGCAACATGAGCCAGCAGCGGCTTCAGCCAGCCGTGCGGTTGCTCTTTCCCGTTCGCCATCCACGAGGTTTGTAGAAAGAAATCCGCGACGAGGTGTTTTATCAAAAAAATGAGAAGCGTCGCGACCGTCCAGGGAAACGAAACTAAATTCGGCACATTCGCCCCCGCCGCCGTCCCCTTACGGACCGCGAAATTTTTTACGCCGATATTCGGCGAAAATTACCACCGCTCAAGCCCATGGGAAAGCGCTCCAGATTTATTATCGCAACCTTTTCACTAAAGTTAGCTTACACTCCGGAACGACTTCGACCGAATATAGCCGTTCGTCACGACGACTTTTCGGGTAAAGCGCCGTTCAACCTGTTGCGTCGTTGCAACGCTATTCCGCGGCGCTACGTCGGGACGAACTGGTGAAAGAAGATGCAGGGGCGCTATCTGGACAAGCCCGGATCACTCTGTTATCCCGCGCGCCCAAGAAGGCGAGCCGTAGGACGGCGTCGCCTTTTTGCATTCGCCTTTGGACAACTCGAGGCTGCGCCTCGAAACACAGGATAGCCCGTGCAAGTTCTCGTTCGCGACAACAATGTCGATCAGGCTCTCAAGGCGTTGAAAAAGAAGATGCAGCGTGAGGGCATCTTTCGCGAGATGAAGTTGCGTGGCCACTACGAGAAGCCTTCGGAGAAGCGCGCTCGGGAGAAGGCCGAGGCCGTCCGCCGTGCGCGAAAACTGGCCCGCAAGAAGCTGCAACGCGAGGGCCTGTTGCCGATGAAGCCCAAGCCGACCCCGACGCCGACACGCGCCGCGGGGTGATCCGCCGGGTCTTGAGTTTCGCGCGTACTTCGCCTTCGAAACTCGACGCCGTCAGCAAGGGACGCAGCATGCCCAGGGTATGGCTAGCGACGCTCGTGATGCTCGGCGTGGGGCTGGCGGGCTGCGAAGCTTTCGATTCGATCTCGCCTTCGGCGCCGAAGGTGGCCGAGCTCAATCCCGACAATCCGCAAACCGCCAGCGCCAACATCGCCTCGCTCAGCGATGTGATCGAGCGCAGGCCGAACGATCCCGCGGCGTTCAACCAGCGTGGCATCGCCTACGCAAAGAACGGTCGCTACAAGGATGCGGTCGCGGACTTTTCGCACGCGATCAAGATCGATCCGAAGTTCGCCGGCGCCTACACCAACCGCGCCCTGGCCTATCGCGAACTCGATAATAACGATTTGGCGCTGGCCGACTTCAACAACGCCATCGTCGCCAGCCCCAACAATGCGGCCGCTTATCTCGGCCGCGGCAATCTCCTGCGCGCCGAAGGGCATTTCGACGATGCGATGGCCGACCTCAATTCGGCGATCCGACTAAATCCTGAGGGCGCTCAGGCCTATCACGCGCGCGGGCTGATCTATCAGCGCCAGGGCGATTGCGTGCACGCGATCACCGATTTCAACAACGCTATCGATCGCGACCCGTTCGTCGGCGCGCCCTATCAGGCGCGCGGGCAATGCTTGATCGCGGCGGGAAAATTCGATGCGGCGGTCGAGGATTTCAACGCGGTTCTCAACGTCGACAATCGCAACGCGGATGGCTGGGCCTATCTCGGGGTCGCCTACGAAAAGCAGGGCAACAAAGTCAAGGCGATGGAGTCCTACAATCGCGCGATGGAAGTCGACCCGCAAAACGCCTTGGCGCGAGAAGGCCTGAGGCGGCTGGGCTGAAGCGGCTCTGCTGGGGGTGCGAGCGTCCCGCCGGGTGAGCTTGGCAAAGAGCGTGCGGACGCCTCGGTCCCAGGCTGGGCTACAGCCGCATCGCAATTTCTCGGCAATCCACGCAATCGTTTCGTCGAGCTTTGCGTCCAGCGCGAGATGGCCGGCGCCGTCGACGGCGATGAAGGTTTTCTGCGCCGTAGCGCGCTCGAACAACCTTTTGCCGAACCGTATCGGAACGATGGGATCGCGCGTCCCGTGTACAATCAACAAGGGCCCCTTCACGTCGGCTATTCGGCCCAGGCTATCGTAGACATCTTGCATCAACCAGCGGACCGGAAACATCCAGAATTTCGACGCCGCGACCTCGGCGATCGAGGTGTAGGGCGAATTCGAGCACAACCGCGCCGACGGCATGACGCGCCGCTAGTTTCACCGCCAATCCGGAGCCGAGCGACTCTCCGAGCAACACGATGCGCTCCGGCCCAGCGTCTTGCAGCGCCGCGCTGTAGGCCGCCTCCGCGTCGAGCGTCAGCCCCGCTTCGCTTGGGGCGCCCGTCGAGCCGCCATATCCCCGATATTCGAGAGCGAGCACGCCGAAGCCTGCGGCGGCGAAGGCGGCGTAGCGGTTCGCGCGCAGCCCGACCCCGCCGCCGTTGCCATGAAGATAAATGATCATCGGGGCGTCCGGCTGCGGCGGAATGCGCCAGGCGAGCAGCCGCTCGCCGTCTTCGGTGTCGAGATGCAACCGCTCCACCTCCCGCAGCCCAACGGCGGTGGGCGATATCTCCTTGGCGTTCGGGAAGTAGAGCAGTCGACGCTGAGCCAAGTAGAGAACTATGAGCGCGACGAGGTAAAGCCCGAGGGCGATTATCAGAAGTTCAAACATGCAATTATGTTTTTGATCGCCGCATCGCGGTGCGCGCAAGCTCATAGACGAAATTAGCAGCGCTTACATTGGGATCGAGGCTTTTAATCGACCCCGCCAACGCGTCCCGATGCAATCCCCGCGTAAGATTTCGGTGACTTGCTGGAACGGACGCCAATTGTCTCTCCGATCCTACATTACCAAATCACCAGAGTTCATTATCGAACGCTTCAGCATGTCATTACTGTTCTTGGGTTCGCGGATGCTGTTTCGGGGAGTATCGCGCAAGGAGACCCCGTCAGCCGGGCCGGCGCGTAACTCATTAAGAAAATTCATGTAGTGAGATTTACACGTGTCGGAGGGACTTTGCGAGCTTTGCCTGGCGGCGGGTCCTCGCAAACGCGGGACGACGTTTTTTGTGTAGGCGGGGACCCATGCCGGACATTTCCGATGCGCTGCATCTGCCGTGCGGGGCGCGGCTGCCGAACCGCATCGCGAAAGCGGCGATAACGGAAGGACTGGCCGACGAGCGCGGATGGCCGACAGCCGGCCTCGAACGGCTGTATCGGGGCTGGTCGGACGGCGGATTCGGGCTGCTGATCTCCGGCAACATCCTGGTCGACGGCGACCATCTGGAGCGGCCTGGAAATATCATCATCGATCGCGAATGCGCGCTGCAAGCGCAGGCGCTGCGCAAATGGACCGCTAGGGCGACGCAGGGGGGAGCGCATTTCTGGGCGCAGCTCTCCCATTCCGGCCGCCAGACCCCGAAGACGGTCAATCCGCATCCGCTTTCCGTCTCGGACTTGAAGGTCGGGTTGCCGGGCGGGTTGTTTGGCAAGCCGCGCGCGATGACGCCCGGTGAACTGCATCTGCTCGTCGAAAAGTTCGCGACCGCCGCCGCGGTCTGCAAATCGGTCGGCTTCACAGGCGTCCAGATCCATGCCGCGCACGGCTACTTGCTTGGCTCGTTTCTGACGCCGAAGGTCAACAACCGCAAAGACCGATGGGGCGGATCGCTCGAGAACCGCGCCCGGCTTTTACTCGACGTCATTGTGGCGGTGCGAAAGCGCGTCGGGCGTCAGTTTCCAATCGCGGTGAAGCTCAATTCCGCCGATTTCCAGCGCGGCGGGTTCGACGAACGCGACAGTCTCGCCGTCGGCAAATGGCTGGAGGCAGCTGGCGTCGATCTCCTGGAAATCTCAGGGGGAACTTACGAAAGCCCGGTCATGCTCGGCGCATTGGGCATCAGCGCGGATTGCGAGCGGCCGCCGCGCAAGGCGTCGACGGCGGCGCGTGAGGCCTATTTCTTCGATTTTGCCCGCGCCATGCGCGAAGAGTTGCGAATGCCGATCATGTTGACCGGCGGTTTTCGCAGCCGGGCAGGCATGAAAGCCGCGCTCGACGAGGGCATCGACCTTCTTGGATTGGCGCGCCCGGTTTGCGTCGACCAGAGATGCGTGAAAGCGCTGCTTTCCGGCGAGGTCGACAGGCTCGATTCCTGGGAGGAAAACATAAAGCGCGAGAAAGGCTTGTTCAGCTCGAACTCGCCAATCCCGCTGATCGGCATGCTGACGAATTTTGCCGCCATCTATTGGTTTTACGCGCAGGTCTACCGCCTGTCCAAAGGGAAGGCGGCAAACGTAAAGCTCTGGCCGCCGCGCGCCATGTTCGAGGTGATGACGACGGAAAATGGCATTCTTGGCCGGCGACGTCGATGGTTGCAGACCGCAGGCGCGTCATTCGAGGCGCCGATCGAGGAGCTTCCCGCGAGAGCGACGGGTAAGCGGGCGGCGTAGCGCACGCCGATGTAGCCGCGATCGTTGATCGCGGTCGTTGTGTGAGCGCCATTATCAGGCAAACATTCGATCGCGGCGCCATAGCGTCAGCGACCGCGGCTACAGGCGCCCGGCGCGGTCGTGTCGCAAGCCGACCCCACGGATAGGCGGTACGCGCTCAATCCTCGCATTGCTCAACGAAAAACGCCCCCTCCTTGCGGAGAGGGCGCTTATTCAGGCTCCTGCTTCAGCGTATCGCGCTCCTTTCGAGCGCGCGGCGCTTACTTGAGGGCGGAGCTGATTTCCGAGAACTCGGCCGAGAGGCGGGTGCCGAGGGCGGTCAGGATCGTCACGAGGGCGATCGCGATCAAAGAAGCGATCAGGGCGTACTCGATCGCGGTGGCGCCGGACTTGTTGGCGACGAAAGACTTGAATTTAGCCAGCATGTTTTTGCTCCGAAGTTGGTTACCAAGGACTTACTGCTCTGTCGAGCCTTCGCTCAGTCTTGCTCGACATTGCGTCCCGACCAATAGATGATGCCGTAGGGACGATCCAAAGACAAGTACAAGCTTGCGATCCGACCGAGGTAACGGGAACTATGATTTACGATTCGTGAGCCCGTGGAAAACTTAAAGAGCTGTAAATTTTTGAGAATACATCTCTGTGATTACGAAATTTAACACCAAAAGCATCGCGCCGCTCTCGGGGGGCGAGGCGGCGCGATAGAAAAGACGGAATATTTGGGGAGGTACTGGCTACCGCTACTTGGCGCGGTCACTTCATTGCGGAGCTCACCTCGGAGAAATACGTGCTGAGCTTGGTGCCGATGCCTGTCACCGCGGTAATGACGGCCAGGGCCAGGAAGCTGGCGATCAGTACGTATTCGATGGCGGTGGCGCCGTCCTCGGTGCGGAGGAATGACCGAATTGCCTGTCTCATACCGGTCTCTCCGTCCGCGAACTCATGCAATCGCCTGCGTTGGGTCCGCATTATTGCCATCCTGCTCCTCCTACAGGATACGGGCGGCTTATTTAGGAATTATTGCCAGATTCGTTGGAGAATCGGCTCCTTTACGTAATCCACTGACATCTGCGGTGAAGCGAACCTTACTGCCACTACGTGAAATCAGTCGCGAGCTGCTTCGACCGCCGCAATAGCCGTCATATTGACGATCCCTCGGGCGGTCACCGAGGGAGTCAGCACATGCGCGGGCTTGGCGGGGCCGATCAAGATCGGGCCGACCGGCAGCGCATTCGCGATCACCCGCGTGAGCTGCAGCGCGGTGTTGCCGGCGTCGAGATTGGGGAAGATCAGCACGTTGGCTTCGCCATCGAGCCGGCAATCGGCGCTGACCCGCTGCCGCGCCATCGTGGAAAGCGCGGTGTCGGCCTGCATTTCGCCGTCGACTTCGAGCGCCGGCGCGCGGGCCCTGAGCAGCGCTAGCGCGGCGCGCATCTTCAGCGCCGACGGGGTGTTGGCCGAGCCGAAATCCGAATGCGAGATCAGCGCGATCTTCGGCGTGACGCCGAAGCGGCGCACGTGATGCGCGATGGCGATCGCCATGTCGGCGATCTCCTCGGCGCTGGGATCGTAGCGCACATGGGTGTCGGCGAGGAAATAGGCGCCAGTCGCGGCGATCACCAGGGATAGCGCCGCGAAATCCTTGGCGCCCGGCGCGAGGCCGACGATGTCTTTGATATGCTTCAGCCGCGACTCGAAGCGCCCCTCCAGGCCGCAGAGCAGCGCGTCGACGTCGCCGCGATAGCAGCGCCAGCGCCCCGATCACCGAAGGCGAAGTGCGCACGACCGTCTTGGCGACATCCGGCGTGACGCCCTTGCGCCCGGCGACCTTCAGGTAATCGGCGACGTAGTCGCGATAGCGCGGGTCGCTGCGCGGATCGATGATCTCGAAATCGGATCCCGCTTTCAGCGCCAGGCCGTAGCGCTTGATGCGCTCCTCGATCACCTCGGGCCGACCGACCAGCACCGGCGTCGCGATCTTTTCCTCCAGCACGACCTGGGTCGCGCGCAGCACCCGCTCGTCCTCGCCTTCGGAATAGAGCACGCGTTTCAGCGACTCGCGCGCCTTGGCGAAGATCGGCTTCATCATGAAGCCCGAGCGGAAGACGAAGCGGCCGAGTTTGTCTTCGTAGGCGCCGAAATCGGCGATCGGCCGCCGCGCCACCCCGCTCGCCATCGCCGCCCGCGCCACGGCCGGCGCGATGCGCAGCATCAGCCGCGGATCAAACGGGCTCGGGATCAGCGAGGCGCGGCCGAACAGCGAGGCCTCGCCGCCATAGGCGCGCGCCACGACCTCCGAGGGCGCCTCGCGGGCGAGCGCGGCGATCGCGGTGACGGCGGCCTTCTTCATCTCCTCGTTGATCGTCGAGGCGGCGACATCGAGCGCGCCGCGGAAGATGTAGGGGAAGCAAAGGACGTTGTTGACCTGGTTCGGATAGTCAGAGCGGCCGGTGCAGATCATGGCGTCGGGACGGGCGGCGACCGCGAGTTCCGGCATGATCTCCGGCGTTGGATTGGCGAGCGCCAGAATGAGCGGATCGCGCGCCATCTTGGCGAGCAGCTCCGGCTTCAACACGCCGCCCGCCGAGAGGCCAAGGAAGATGTCGGCGCCGTCGATCACGTCGGCGAGCGTTCGCGCCGACGTCTCTTGCGCGAAGGCCGATTTCCAGCGGTCCATCAGTTTTTCGCGGCCGCGTGTAGACGACGCCCTCGATGTCGCAGACGGTGATGTTCTGGCGCTGCGCGCCGAGCGAGACCAGCAGATTGAGCGAGGCGAGCGCCGCGGCGCCTGCGCCCGAGCAGACGATTTTGACGTCCGCGATGCGCTTGCCGGCGATTTCCAGGGCGTTGGTGACGGCGGCGCTGACGATGATCGCCGTGCCGTGCTGATCGTCGTGGAAGACGGGAATGCCCATGCGGGCCTTCGCCTTCTCCTCGACCTCGAAGCACTCGGGACCCTTGATGTCCTCGAGGTTGATGCCGCCAAAGGTCGGCTCCAGCGCGACGATGACGTCGACCAGGCGATCGACGTCATTCTCGGCGACCTCGATGTCGAACACGTCGATGCCGGCGAATTTCTTGAACAGCACCGCCTTGCCTTCCATCACCGGCTTGCTGGCGAGCGGCCCGATGGCGCCGAGGCCGAGGACCGCCGTGCCGTTGGTCAGCACGGCGACGAGGTTTTGCCGGATGGTTAGATTGGCGGCCTGTTCCGGATCGGCGGCAATCGCCTCGCAGGCGAAGGCGACGCCGGGGGAATAGGCGAGCGCGAGGTCGCGCTGGTTGGCGAGCGGTTTTGTCGCGGCGATTTCGAGTTTGCCCGGACGCGGCTCGCTGTGGAAATGCAGCGCGTCGGCTTTGAGGTCGGCGACGTTCTGGCTCGGCATGAGGCTGCCCTCCCGCCGAGGTCTGATGCGACGGATGGCGGGCACGGGCAAGTGGAAACGTGCGGCGCTCAGCCCAAAGGGCGTTCGCTCCGGAAAATGGCGGCGGCCGGCGCGAACGCGACTGAAAAAGCGCGAAAACGCGGGGTTGCGCGCCGCAGAATCAATGGTTTAGCCGTGAAAAACGTGTCGCATGGCTCTATTTTCACCAGAGATTTCAGAGGCTTAAGTGTGAAATGTGAGGCCGCCCCCAGGGGGCGGCGCCGCGACTTGTAGCCGCGATCTACAGATCGCGGTCTCGCCGTGACCGGCGCATCCCAGAAGGGGGCGATCTCACGACGACCGCGATCTATAGATCGCGGCTACAGGCGTCGCGGTTTCGACGCCGGGAAAGCCTGGCGCTCTTATAGCGCGATTTCGTTGGACGCGCAGCTATTCGACGTTCGGCTCAGCCCGAATATGTGATGGTGTTGCCGGAGGCGTGGAAGTCCGCGGCAATGTACGTTCCTGTCAGGTTCACGGCCGCCTCTGCGCTTCCGTTTGTGAACATCAGCGAGCCGCCGCTGTTATCCCCGTTCGGCACGAAATCCTGATAGCTCCAAGCGGCGCCGACCTCGATCTGGTCGGTGAGAGCCCCGTCATGGGCGAAGTTGGCGACCGTTCCCGCAAAGCCGGCCAGGTCATTAATGATCAGGGTTGGTGAGTATTGCGGGATGCCTCCATTGAAGTCGACGGTTTGGCCGCTGGCGACCGAGCCCGCGAAAGTTACCGACCCCCAGCCGACATCGATCGTCCCGCTTCCGGTCACAGCGTCGCCGAAATCAAAGCTCGAGGGGGTCGGTGTGATAGCCGGCGACCAAATTCCGACCACCATCGTTCCGTTGTTCTCGACGGGGAGGTCGAAAATAGCGCCGGGCGACCTCTCAGTGAACGTTCCGTCGTTAAGAAAGAGGCTGGCGCCGGCGGAGCCGGAGGCCGAAAGGCTGAAACCTCCATAACTGCCGTTGCCATCGGTCCAGCCGCCATCGTTCTCGATGATCACCGTACCATCGGCCCAGGGCTCGGCGGTGATGCTCACGGCGTAAGTTGAGACAGCGCCATCTTTGATGATGAAGTCGACGTCTCCGACAATAAACTTCGGGAGGGCAAGAAGGCCGTACGGACTTGGAGCGTGGAGCTCGATCGTTCCAGCGCCGATGATTTCATCGCCGAAGAACAATTCTTCCCATGAATTCGAGAATGTTAGAACTGAGCCTGCGCCGAGATTGAGATAGTTCGAGGTGAAAAACTCGGGGCTGATCGTAACATTCCCGACGATCCGCGCGTTCTGAAGATCGACGCCGGCCGCCGAGACCGTCGAGCCGTCCAACACCCCTCCGTCGTCAACCTCAAACGGCCCGCACCGGTGATCGTATCGTCGACGAACCGATTGGCCTTGCCCGCCGACGCAAAATCCAGCGTCCCGCTCGTTTCGATCGTCCCGCCGCGATCATAGAAATTCGCGTCGATAGTCGAAGAGCCGGAGGCCAAATCGAGCGTGCCTAAGTTCACAAATTCAGACGCGCCTTCGCCGGTTATTTCGGCGTCATTTGCCAGGGTCCAGGTCGCGCCAACGATGTTACGAACCGTTGCCGTGTCGGAAGGGGACGTCCCCAAGACAAGATCGCCGTTCTGCGTCAGGGCGGACGCATTGGTCACTGTTACCGTGTCGTCGAGCGTCAGCCCATCGTTGATCGTGATCGGCGCCCTGAACCTTGCGAACCCCGAGCCCGCAAGGGCGTCGTCTGTAAAAATGTCGTTCCCGAGCAGCAGTGAGACGCCTGCGAAGATATTGAACAGGTCGTCGCTTTCATCTGATTTCGTAATCGTAGTCTGCGAAGTAATGTTGACAGTTGTGCGTCCAGACATTTCCGCCCCATTCGCCCCTGCTTCACGCTGCGTGTAGCTGCCTCTAATCTATGCAAACTACCTTCCCCACCGTCAAACGCATGCGCTAGCAGACTTGAGCCGTCGGCAATTAGATAGAACCGGCATTGCGAGCAAAGCGAGGTTGAGTGGGTAGAGCCGTTCTCGCGGAGGGTCGGCGTCCACGCCGACCTTTTGGGCTTCAACTTGCCGATTACGTATCAACCCCGACATCGGCCTGGAGGCCGACGCTCCGCAAGGCATAGCCCTTTTTAAGGGGCCGCATTGTCAAGTCACAATTGCCGAATGCGCCCGTGACCCCCGCGAGCGCTACGCGCTACTTCGCGGAGATCATCTCCTTTATCCGGTTAGCCAGAACGTCCATGGAAAACGGCTTCACGATGACGGCCATGCCTGGCTCGATATGGTCGTGGGTGAAGGCGGCTGTCTCGGCATAGCCGGTGATGAAGAGGACTTTCAGGTCCGGCCGAACGATCCTGCCGGCATCCGAAAGCTGGCGGCCGTTCATGCCGCCGGGCATGCCGACATCGGTCACGAGAAGATCGATGCGAAGATCGGACTGTAGCACCTTGAGCGCGGACGGACCGTCATGCGCCTCGATCGCATTGTATCCCAACTCCATCAGCACTTCCGTAATCAGCATGCGGATGTTGGCTTCGTCGTCGACCACCAAGACCGTCTGACCACGCTCGGCGGATCCAGGTTTTTCGAGCTTGAGGCGGTCACTGTCCTCTTCCGCGTCGCCATCCGCACGCGGGAGAAAAATGGTGACATTGCTGCCGCGTCCGACTTCGGAGTGAATGCGCACCTGGCCATCCGACTGGTGGGCAAATCCGTAGATCATGGAGAGGCCGAGACCGGTGCCGTGACCGGTCGGCTTGGTTGTATAGAACGGTTCGAAGGCGCGTGCGATGACCTCGGGCGTCATGCCGCATCCCGTATCGCTCACGGACAGGGCGACGTAGTCGCCGGCGGGCATGTCGCGCGTGGCCGAGATCGCGTGGCTCAAGTCCCGGTTGCTGGTTTCGACCGTCATCTTCCCGCCGTCGGGCATGGCGTCCTTGGCGTTGATGCAGAGATTGAGCAGAGCGTTTTCGAGCTGGTTCGGATCCACCCGCGTTTTCCAAAGATCCTGGGCCAGTACAATCTCGACGCCGATCGCGGGGCCGGCGGTGCGATCGATCAGTTCCTTCATGCCGGTCACGATCTGGTTGATTTCCGTCAACCGTGGGTCGAGCGTCTGCCGGCGCGAGAAGGCGAGCAGGCGATGGGTCAGGGATGCGGCGCGTTGGGTTGCGGTCTGCGCTGCATTCACGAAGCGGTCGATATCGTTGATCCTGCCTTGGCTGACACGCGAGGCCAGCAACTCGAGACTGCCGGATATGACGGCCAGGAGGTTGTTGAAGTCATGCGCCAGGCCTCCGGTAAGCTGGCCCACGGCTTCCATCTTCTGCGACTGACGTAGCGCATCCTCGGTCGTGCGCTGCTCGGTCATGTCGCGACCACAGAACAGAATGAGCGTTTCGCCTTGATTGGGTCCATCGATTGGCGTGGCGACGACGTTGGCCGTGATGAGCCCCGGTGATTTGAACGTGCGCTGGACTTCGTAGTGAACGGCCTTTCCCGCTGCGAGGCAGGCGCGGGCCTGGGTCTCAACGCTGTCGGTGGATTCCGGGCTGAGCACCTCGGCTGGCGATCGGCCGATCACTTCGGCGCGGGTGAGGCCAAACAGGCGGGCGCAAGCCGCATTCAGGTCGTCATAGACCAGATCGCCGTTCTTGGTGACCCGCAGCACGGACAGATATTCCGGCGATGCGTCGAAATACGCCTGTAGCCGCGCTTCACTGTGCGCAAGCGCTTGCGTCCTTTCTTCGACGCGCTGTTCGAGGGATGCGGCCAACTCCCGCAACTGCTCTTCGGCGCGTTGGCGCTCGGCGGCCGTGCGGCGCAGTTCGAGCTGGGTCATGACCTGGCGGGCAAGCGCTTCCAGCGCGATTGTCTGCCCCGCCGTCAGGCCTTCCGGCCTTGGCTTGCCATCGATGACGCAAAGCGTGCCGAGCACTTCGCCTCTGGGCGTTTCCAGTCTGGCCCCCGCATAAAAGCGGATGTGAGGGTCCTCGGTAACGAGCGTGTTGTTTCGTGTCCGGGGATCGAGGGTCAGATCGGGAATGATCAGCAGGCCAGGCCGCCAGAGGGCATGGGCGCAAACGGATTGCGATAGCGGCGTCTCGCAGGGGTCAAAGCCGATCCTTGCCTTGAACCACTGGCGCTCGCTGGTGACGAGGCTGACAAGCGCAACCGGCGTTTCGCAAATCTGCGTCGCCAGCAGCACGATATCGTCGAAGCCCTGTTCGGGGATGGTGTCGAGAATATTGTAGCTGATGAGCGCGGCGAGACGCTGCGCCTCGGCTTCGACGGTCGGCGCGGCGTGGGCTTCAGTCGTGGTCACGGGTTCGTCCGCCAATCCCTGTCGAAGCAGGATTGACTGGCATCCTCGCATCGTCGTGTTTCTTGAAAAGTCGGATCATGCCCTGCGCCTCACCGGCCGCAGCACATTTTGCCGCAGCAAAACGATATTCCAAACGGTAATCGAAAGGGGCAGCCATCGTGATACGTAGGAAATGCCGGGCAGCGATCAAGCCGCTTAACATGCTCATCTCGATATGTCGTCTTTCGGGCGTAAGCCTGCCTAAGCCGAGCCATCTTGCGCCGCTGACGAGTTGAACTTTTGGGCGTCAATGGGCCGGGGCCGATTTCAGCGCCTGATTTCTCCGGCAGCCCAAACCATGTTGACGCAACGTAGGTAAAAAAGCTAACAACGTTACCTTTACGTCCAACTCGGCGCCGACTGTGCGCGCCTAAACGGTGGCGCGGGCGGCGCAGGAGCATAGGGGAGGTCCCGAACGCTTTCCGGGAGCGGTTTGCAGAATGGCCGCCAAACGCGTCGCTGCAGCTCGTTCCCCATCCCCTTCGATTGCCTTTAGCCATCGCGCGCGGTCCGCGGCGTAGCTTCTTTAAGGAGATTTCCTCATGCCCAATTCCGCAACCTTCGACCCCATTGCGGGTCTTCTGTCCGTGTTTGGCGACGCCGACGACGATACTGTTGCGGTGAGGCGCGATGCGTTCGGGAATATTTTCGGCAATCTCGCCGGCGCCCCGATTGTGGGCGGCGTCCCGACAATCCTCAATACGAGCCTCATTGAGCTCTTCGGCAAGAATGGAAACGATACCATTAGGGTCAACGAAGCCAACGGGCCGCTGCCCCCCGCCGCACTGTTCGGCGGCGAGGGTGACGACCGGCTTATCGGCGGCGCCGGGGCGGATCAACTCTCCGGAGACGACGGCAACGATGTCCTGAGAGGCAACGGCGGCGCGGACCTGCTGTTCGGCGGCGACGGCAATGACAATCTGGTCGGGGGCGCCGGCGACGACCAGGTATTCGGTCAGGCGGGTGATGACCGAATGGTCTGGAATTCCGGCGACGGCAGCGATGTTTTCGAGGGCGGCGACGGGAACGACACCGCCGTGGTCAATGGCGGCGACGGCGGCCACACGTACACGATTTCCGCCAATGGCGCCCGCGTGCGCGTCGCCGGCGTAGACCCGACGGCCTTCAGCCTCGACATAGGCACCACCGAAAATCTTGTGCTGAAGGGCGGCAGCGGAAACGATGTCATCACCGCCGGGAACGGGCTCTCCACGCTGATCCAACTTACCATCTATGGCGGCGCCGGCGACGACACGATCATCGGCGGCGACGGCAACGACTCGCTGCTTGGCGGCGACGGCAACGACACAGTCACCGGCGGCCGCGGCGCCGACACGGCGATCCTTGGCGCCGGCGACGATACGTTCATCTGGAACCCCGGCGACGGCAGCGACACGGTCGACGGCGGGCCCGGGATCGACACGCTTCAGTTCAATGGCGCGAACGTCGCGGAGAATATCGATATCTCCGACAATGGGGGCCGGGTCCGCTTCACCCGCGATGTCGGCAATGTCGTCATGGACCTGTCGCAGATCGAGAACATCGATTTTGCCGCCCTCGGGGGCGCCGACAACATCACGGTCCACAATCTCGCTGGCACCGGTGTGCAGCAGGTCGCCGTCGACCTTGCGTCGCCGGCGGGTAGCGGGACTGGAGATGGCGCCGCCGACACCGTGACCGTCGAGGGAACGGCGAGCAGCGATCAACATCAGCCTCGCGATAGCGGCGAGTTCGATCGTCGTGAACGGCTTGCCCTGGCAGGTGACGATCGACGGCGCCGAGGGGGCCAACGACAGGTTGGTGATCGATGCGCTCGGCGGCGACGACACCATCGACGCCTCCGCTCTCCCGGCCGGTGTGATCGGGCTCACCATCGACGGCGGCGATGGGGCAGATACGATCATCGGCAGCCAGGGCGCGGACACGCTGATCGGCGGCGCCGATGACGACATCGTCACCGGCGGCCGCGGCGATGACGTCGCCCTGCTGGGTGACGGCGACGACACGTTCATCTGGAACCCCGGCGACGGCAGCGACGTCGTTGAGGGTCAGGCGGGCGTCGACACGCTGCAGTTCAACGGCTCCAACGCCAGCGAGAACATCGACTATTTCGGCCAATGGCTCGCGGGTCAGATTGTTTCGCGACGTCGGCAATGTCACGATGGACCTCAACGGCGTCGATCATATCAACGTCGCCGCCGCGGGCGGCGCGGACACGATCACGGTCAACGATCTCACCGGGACCGACACAAAGCTGGTCGCCGTCGATCTCGCGGCGACGGGCTCAACCAGCGGCGACGGCGCGGCCGATCAAGTGATCGTCAACGCCTCCGCCGGCGATGACTCCATCACGATCACTGAGACCGGCGGCGTGATCAGCGTGAACGGTCTGGCCGCGCAGACGACGATCGCACACGCCGAAGCGGGGTTGGACTCGCTCGTCGTCAACGGGCTTGCCGGGGCCGATACGATCGACGCCTCGGCGCTGGCGGCCGGCCAGATCAATCTCACGATCAACGGCGGCGACGGCGATGATCTGCTGTTCGGAAGCGCTGGCGACGACACGGTGATCGGCGGTCGCGGCGCGGATACGGCGCTGCTGGGCGGCGGCGACGACACGTTTGTCTGGAACCCTGGCGATGGCAGCGACACCGTCGAGGGTCAGGCCGGCATTCGACACGCTGCTGTTCAACGGCGCGAACGTCACCGAAAATATCGACATCTCCGCCAATGGCGGGCGGGTCAGATTGACCCGCGACGTCGGCAACGTCACGATGGACCTCAACGGCGTCGAACGCATAGATTTCGCAGCTCTCGGCGGCGCGGACAACATCACCGTCAATGATTTGACGGGAACCGACGTACAGCAAGTCGCGCTCGATCTCGGCAACGACGGCCAGGTCGGACACGGTCACCATCAACGCGACCGGCGGCAATGACGCCATCACCGTCGCCGAGAACAATGGCGTCGTCACGGTGACCGGTCTCTCCGCCGAGGTGAGCATCTCCAACTTCGAGGCAACCGATCGCCTCATCATCAACGGCCTCGGCGGCGACGACGTCATCACGGCGACAGGGCTCGGAACAGCGATGCAGCTTACCGAAAACGGCGGCGACGGCGATGATGTTCTGATTGGCAGCCCCGGCGACGACGTCCTGCTCGGCGGCCCCGGCGACGACATTCTGATCGGCGGAGGAGGGACCGACGTTATCGACGGCGGGCCGGGGAATAACATCTTTGGTTCAGCGCCTTCGTTCCCGGGGCTTTCGCTGTTCGCGCCGGAGATGGCGTCGGCCTCGCTGACGAGGCCGGCGACCGCGCTTTCTCTGCCAGAGCAACCGATGCTGTTGGCGCCGCACGGGTGATCAGATTTAGATAGCGCGTTCAATCATCAACGCTTGTAGCCGCGATCTCCAGATCGCGGTTTCCAAGAGATCGGCGCTTTCCCGGCAAGACGCGATCTCACGACGACCGCGATCTGGAGATCGCGGCTACAGGCGCTGCGCTTACCGCCCATCCTTGGCGATAAACCGCGCAAATCGCTCGGAGCTCGCGCCAGCAAACAACTCCCCAGGCGGCCCCTCCGCCTCCACCAGCCCCTGATGCAAAAACACCACCCGGCTGGAGACGTCGCGCGCGAAACCCATCTCGTGGGTAACGACCAGCATCGTGCGGCCCTCGTCCGCGAGGGCGCGCATGACGCGCAGCACTTCGCCGACCAACTCCGGGTCGAGCGCCGAGGTCGGTTCGTCGAACAGCATCACCTTCGGGCGCATCGCCAGCGCGCGCGCGATCGCCGCGCGCTGCTGCTGGCCGCCGGAGAGGTGCGCCGGATAGTGGTCGGCCTTGTCGGCGATGCCGACCTTGGCGAGCAGCGCGCGCGCCTCCTCGACACACCTCGCGGCGCGGGCGCTTCTGCACGTGGATCGGCGCCTCGATCAGGTTTTCGAGGATCGTCATGTGCGACCAGAGATTGAAGTTCTGGAACACCATGCCGAGCTCGGAGCGGATGCGGTCGACCTGCGCGCGGTCGGCTGGCTCGCGCCGGCCGCCGCGGGCGACGCGCATCTTGATCGTCTCGCCGGCGACCGTCACGACGCCGTCGTCGGGCGTCTTCGAGCAGGTTGATGCAGCGCAGGAACGTGCTCTTGCCTGATCCCGACGAGCCGAGGATCGAGATGACGTCGCCCTCATGCGCGGTCAGCGAAATCCCCTTGAGAACCTCCAGCGCGCCAAAGCGCTTGCGCATGTTGTCGACGACCAGCGCGGGGGTCTCAGGCGAGCGCATCGGCGGTCCTCATCAGCATCGGGCGGGCGCGCAGGTGCGGCGAGAGCCAATGCTCGATGGCGGCGAAAGCGCGGGCGATCAACCAGTTCATCACGAAATAGATCGCGCCGGCGACGATGAGCGGCGTGTAAGTCACCAGCGTGTCGTTGCGGATTTTCAGCGCGACGCTCATGACGTCCCAGAGCGTGACCAGCGAGACGAGCGCTGTCGCCTTGGTCATCGCGATCACTTCGTTCGAATAGGCCGGCAGCGCCTGTCGCACGGCGATTGGCAAGATGACGCGACGAAACAAAGTGAGCCCCGACATGCCGCAGGCCCGAGCGGCCTCGATTTGCCCCCGCGGAACAGCGGCAAGCGCGCCGCGAAAAATCTCGCTCTGATAAGCCGCAGTGTTGAGCGCCATCGCAAAAGTTGCGCAGAAGAAAGCGTCGCGCAATAGCGGCCAGAAAAGACTTGCGCGCACGGCGGGGAACGAGGCGAGGCCGTAGTAGATGGCGAACAATTGCACCAGCAGCGGGGCGCCGCGAAACACGAAGATGTACGCGCGGGCGAAGAGTTGCAACGGCATAATCTCGCTCGCGCGCATCCAGGTTACGCCAATGGCGATGAGACCGCCGAAGATCACCGAGAGCGCCCAGACCTCCAGCGTCACCGGCAGCGCGCCAATCAGCCGCCAGAACGTGTGGACGACGAAGTCGGGATCCATTTGCTAAGCGCGCCGGAGGCCGCGGGTCGCGCGCGCTTCCGCCTGATTGAACACGCGATTGGAGATCACCGTCACCACCAGATAAAGCGCGCCGCCGGCGAGATAGAAGACGAAGGGTTGGCGGGTCGAGCCGGAGGCGACCTGCGAGACGCGCATCAGTTCGGCGAGGCCGGTCACCGAGATCAGAGAGGAATCCTTCAGCGCGACCTGCCAGAGATTGCCGAGCCCGGGAAGCGCGAAACGCAGCACCTGCGGCGCGATGATGCGACGAAACATCAACCAACGCCCCATGCCGACCGCCCGCGCCGCCTCGAGTTCCCCCTTGGCCACCGCAAGAAACGCGCCGCGAAACACTTCCGCCTGATAGGCGCCGGAGATGACGCCGACCGCCAGCGCGCCGGCGAGAAAGGCGGGCACGCCGAGAAAGCCGGAATAGCCGACAGCGTGGCCGAGGCTGGTCAGCAGCGCGGAAGAACCAAAATAGACGAAATAGACCACCAGCAATTCCGGCACGCCGCGGAAAATCGCGGCGTAAGCGTCGCCCAGCGCGCCCACGACTCGTGCGCCGGAAAGTTTGGCCCAGGCGACGAGGCCGCCGATCGCCGCGCCGATGACGAGGCCGGCGAACGACACCGCCACTGTCATCAGCGCGCCCTCCAGCAGGGCGAGGCCCCAGCCGCGGGGCCCGAATCCGAGCGCCTCGAAGGCGTTCATGCGTCAATCATGGCGTCGTGTCGATCTTGAACCACTTCATCGAATATTTCTTCATCGAGCCGTCGGCGAAGGCGGCTTTCAGCGCTTCGTCGAATTTGGCTGTGAGATCGGCGTCGGACTTGCGGATGCCCATGCCGGCGCCGACGCCAAAACCGCCGCCGGTGAACTGCGGGCCAAAGGTCGTGAAATCGGCGGAGTCGGGCTTGGCGAGCATCGCGACGATCGTCGGTTGATCGTCGAGCTCGGCGTCGATGCGGCCTGACTTCAGGTCGAGGTCGCGCTCGTCGGTGGTCTTATACTCTTTGATCGTCGCGACGTCCTTGAACGTGTCGGTGGCGAAGGTCGCGTGCGTGGTGGAGACCTGCACGCCGATCGTCTTGCCCTTCAGCGCCTCTTTCAACGCCTTGATCGCCGCGTCTCCCGCCGCAGCTGTCCTTCGTCAGATTGATGACCTTGCCGTTATCAGGCAGCTTGGCGAGCGGGCTCGACTTGGCGGTGGCGAAGGCGGCCGGCGTCGCGGAATAGGGATCGCTGAAGTCGATCTGCTTCTTGCGCTCGTCGGTGATCGACATGCCGTCCATGATGACGTCGAATTTTCCCGCCTGCAGGCCGGGGATCATGCCGTCCCAATCCTGCGCGATGATCTTGCATTCGACCTTCATGCGCCCGCACAAATCCATGACGACGTCGGGCTCGAAGCCGATGATCTTCCCGCTGGGGTCGGTGAGATTGTAGGGCTCGTAGGCGCCCTCCATGCCGATGACGACGGTCTTCCAGTCCTTGGCCGTCGCGCCGCTCAGCCCAAGACCCAGCGCGAACGCCGCAATTGTGAGCGTCTTGCTTTGTTTCATGGCGCCTTGACCCTTCTTGACTGCGGCGGCGCACCGCGGCCGCCTCCCATCTCATAGAAGCGGTGATCGCAACATTTGTAAACATGCTTTCGCGAGGGGGCGGATGCAGCCGCGCGTGAGATCGGTTAGAACGCGGGCATGCGCGCCGCCGACCTCGATCTGATCTTCGTGCCTGAGACAGGGCCGGTTTCGCCCGAGCATTGGATTTCGCGCTGGAGCGCGAAACTCTCGACGGCGCGGCTCGTCGACGCCGGCGAGCCGCAAGAGACGCGGCGACGGCTGGTCGCCGCCGCTCGCCCGTCGCGACCGACGTTCCTGATTGGCTATTCCACCGGCGCGATCGCGGTTGCGCTCGCCGCGCCAAGTTTGGCGCACGCCGACGTCCGCGGCGCCTTCCTCGTCGCGCCACCGGACGAAGAGACGCTTGCCACGCTCGACGGCGGCGCCTGGCCTGCAAGCCCGCGCGCGCCGTTGCCCTGGCCCTCGGTGCTGGTGGCGAGCCGCACCGATCCCTGGGCGTCGCACCGCCGATCGCAATCGCTTGCCGAGACCTGGGGCGCCGAATTCGTCGATGCCGGCGAGGCGGGCCGGATCGACGCGGACGGCGGCTTTGGGCCTTGGCCGGATGGGTTGCTGAAACTCGCAGCGTTTTTGAAGAAGTTGGGCTAGAATAGGCTCGAGGATCGATGCCCCTCGACGCCCTGTAGGACCACTTCGATGATAGAAACGACTGCCGCAGACTTAGCGCAACATTTTGCAAAATACCGCGAGATCGCTCAGCGCGAACCGGTAGCGGTAACCGGCGGTGGCGAGCCCATGGCCTATCTTGTCTCGCCCAGCGAGTTCGAGACGCTCCAGCGCTACAAGGCTTTCGCGGGAACGTCCTTTGCAACGATCGATCTCACGGCTGAGGAAGTCGAGGCGATTACCAGCGGCCGCATGTCATCCGAGCACGATCATCTCAATGTGCTGCTGGATTCGAATTGAGACATGACGTTACCTGTCCCACGTCTCGGGATGGTTGTTTCTTACGGGTATCTTTGGCGTCATGAACACGAAAGAGGCCGCTCAGAAGGACGTAAGGACCGCCCTTGCGTTGTTGTCCTCAGCGTTGAGAAATCCCCGATGGGGACCATGGTGACCGTCGCTCCGGTTACGCACTCGCCGCCGGCGGATCCTGAGATCGGGATTGAAATTCCTTTGTCCGTTAAGCGACATTGGGTTTGGACGACTCCCGGTCATGGGTGATAGTGAATGAGGGCAATCGTTTTCTATGGCCGGGTTTTGATCTAAGACCGATCCGTGGCGCGAAATCGAGCTTCGCGTATGGTTTTCTTCCTCCGAGATATTTCGACGCCGTTCTCGAGCGCTTTCGATCAATCTGGAATCGCGGTCAAGGCAACGCTGTTTCACGCGACTGATGGTCAGCTTTGCGGAGGCGCAATCTCCACCACGCCCCCAGGCGGCGGCGCGAGGAAACGCTCCGGCTCGATCCCCGCCTTTTCGATCGCCACCACCAGCCGCAGCGGCGGCTCGTCGTAGGGCTCGTCGGTCAACCGAAACGTCCCCCAGTGGCAGCCGATCGCGCGCTCCGCGCCGAGCGCCTGAAAGATCGCCACCGCTTCATCAGGATCGCAGTGCTGATCACTCATGAACCAGCGAGGCGCGTAGGCGCCGATCGGCAGCAGCGCAAGGCGCGGCTGGCCATAGCGTCGCGCGATCTCAGGAAATAGCGAACCATCGCCGTAGCCGGTGTCGCCGGCGTAGAAGATTGGGCCGGCCTTGGCGCCAATCATAAACGAACCCCACAACGCCATGCGCCGATCGCCGCGACCTCGCGCCGACCAATGAAGCGCCGGCGCCAGCGTCACCGCCAAGCCGCCGGCTGCGGCGCTCTGGCCCCAATCAAGCGCGCGCGCGTCGATTTGGCTATCATGCTTCTTCAAGATCGCGTCGTTGCCGAGCGGCGTCAGCACCGGGCATGGCCGCGTGCGCGCCAGCTTCGATAGCGTCGACAAATCCATATGGTCATAGTGGTTGTGGCTGAGCAGGATCGCGTCGAGCGGCGGCAGGTCCTCGATGCGCAAAGCAGGCGGCGTGGCGCGCTTCGGTCCAAGTACGCCCCAAGGGCCGGCGTGCTCCGACCAGACAGGATCGGTCAGCAGGTTGACGCCCTCGGTCTGCACCAGGAATGTCGAGTGGCCGATCGAGGTGGCTCGGATCGTGGCGCCTTCTACGCGCGCCGGCGGGGCGCGGCAGGGCAGGGTCGGCGGGTTTTTCGGCCACGGGACGCGCTGGCTCCGCGCCTCGCGCAGAAACTTGAAGAGATCGCCGAGCGACTTGTCACGCGCGCCGCCGGGCGGGAAGAATCGCAGGCCGTCGAAATGATCGGAGACGGGGCCGCTGTAGTAGGGATTGCGTGGCATTATTTGGTTCGCGCCAAGGCCAGCCAAACGCCGCCGCCAATCAGCATGCCGCCGCTGGCTTGGCTCAGCAGTCGCGTGCGGCGGCGGGACAAAGCGGCTCGCGCGCTTGACGCGGCCAGCGCGTAAACCGTGTCGGAAATTGCCGCGACCGTCATCGCGGTGGCGCCCATGATCAACACCTGCTCGGTAAAGCTGCGGTTCGGGTCGATGAACTGTGGAAAGAAGGCGCCGAAGAACAGCAGCGTCTTCGGATTGCTGAGCCCGACCGCAAGCCCTTGCAACAGAAACCCCCCGCGCGGTTCGCGAGGCGCAACGCCCGGCGGCAGTTCGCCTGAAGCCATCAGCAACTTGCAACCGAGCCAGACGAGATAAGCGGCGCCAGCGAGGCGAAACCAGAAGAACCACGCGCCCATCGCTTCGATCAACGAAGCCAGGCCCAGCAGCACAATGCCGACCGTCAACGCCAAAGCGATCTGCGTGCCCGCGACATTCAACAGGCCGGCGCGGCGGCCGTGGCGCAGGCTGTTGGCGATGGTCAGCGTCACGGTGGGGCCGGGAATGATCACCAGCACGATGGTCGCGATAACGAAGGCTAGATACGCGGCTAGTGACATCTCGTCTCCCCTGATTGGAAATCGAAGCGCGTTGACTTGTTGAGCGCTGCGGTTGCAGTCCTCCCTCCCCCCTTGTGGGGGAGGGTCGGGGAGGGGGGTAGCCGCAAGCGCCGCATTATCCGGCCGCCGACGTCCAAGCCGAACCAACCCCCCTCCCTAACCCTCCCCCACAAGGGGGGAGGGAAGCTGCTCAATTCGGTTAGTTGGTTGTTCCCTCGCTACGCCTTGTCGTCCACCGCGCCGCCAAACCCATGCATGCGATTGGCCCATTGCAGGCCAACCAGCGCGCCTTTGATGCGCGGCAGCAACCAAAGGCTGGCGGCCAGCGTCAGCACGCACCAGATCAGCGTCGGGATCCAGAACGGCGCATCCGGCGCGATGTACTCCGTCGCCAGCACGCCAGAAATAATGAAATGCCCGACGATGACGATCGTGAAATAAGCCGGGGCGTCGTCGGCGCGCTGATGATGCAGATCCTCGCCGCAGCTCTCGCAACGGTCAACGACTTTCAGATAGGCGCGAAAAAGCTTGCCCTTGCCGCAGTTGGGGCAGCGGCACGAGAAGCCTCGCCCCATCGCGAGACCGAGCGGCCGGCGCTTTTCGATCGTCAGTGCGGATGCGTGTGCATCACTCATTTGCGGGCCTTTCTTGGTCGCGGCGCGCGCGCGCCGCTCGAAAGCATCTCGAAGCGCAGCGCCCCTGCGAAGGGCGCGGCCTCCAACAAGCGAACCTCGACACTGTCGCCGAGCCGATAGGTTTCGCCGGTTCGCGTTCCCACCAGCGCCCGCGCGGCTTCGTCGAAGCGAAAATATTCGCCGCCCAGCGAGCCCGCGGGAATGAACCCGTCGGCGCCAGTGTCGGCGAGCTTGACGAACAGTCCAACCTTGACCACCCCAGCGATGCGGGCGCGGAACCGCGCGCCTATATGCTGAGCCAGATGCGCCGCGATCAGGCGATCCGCCGTCTCGCGCTCGGCCGCCATCGCGCGCCGCTCTGCAGCAGAAATGCGCTCCGCGACTTCCGAAAGCCCGGCCGCCTCTTTCTCACTCAGACCATCGGGCCCAAGCTTCTGCGCGCGGATCAACGCGCGATGCACGATGAGATCGGCGTAGCGGCGGATCGGCGAGGTGAAGTGCGCATAGCGGCGCAAGTTGAGCCCGAAGTGGCCGTAGTTCTGATGCGTGTACTCGGCCTGGCTCTGCGCGCGCAAAACCACTTCGTTGACCAGCGGCTCGTGCGGTTGACCCTTCACCTTCGCCAGCACTTTGTTGAAGTGCGTCGGCTTCAGTTGCTCGGACTTGGCGAGCTTGACGCCGAGGGTGCTTAAGAAACTCTCCGAGATTGACGAGTTTCTCGGCGCTCGGGGTGTCGTGGGCGCGATAGATCAACGGCGATTGCGCGGCTTCCAGAGTTTCCGCGGCGGCGACGTTGGCGAGGATCATGAACTCCTCGATCAGCCGATGCGCATCGAGCCGCTCCGGCCAGCGCACGAGATCGAGCCTTCCGTCCTTGTCGAGCACCAGCTTGCGCTCAGGCAGGTCGAGATCGAGCGGGTCGCGGATGTCGCGCTCCAATTTGACCGCGCGATACGCCGCCCAGAGCGGGCGCAGCACGTTTTCTAACAGCGGGGTGGTTGTCTCATCGGGCCGGCCGTCGACGGCGGCTTGCGCCTGTTCGTAGGACAGTTTCGCTGCCGAGCGCATCATGATGCGGTGGAACGTATGCCGGGTCTTTTGCCCGCTCGCGTTGATGTGCAACCGCACCGCCAACGCCGGCCTGTCCTCGTTCGGGCGAAGCGAGCAGAGATCGTTGGAGATCCGCTCCGGCAGCATCGGCACGACGCGGTCGGGGAAGTACACGGAATTGCCGCGCTCCAGCGCCTCCCGGTCGAGCGTCGAGCCCGCCGTTACGTAGGAAGCAACATCGGCGATGGCGACGGTGACGATGAAACCGCCGGCCTCGTCGGGCTCGGCGTGGACGGCGTCGTCGTGGTCCTTGGCGTCCGGCGGGTCGATGGTGACCAGCGGCAGGGCGCGCCAATCCTCGCGATGCGCCATCGTCGCGGGCCGCGCCGCTTCCGCCTCCGCGAGCGCGGCCGGCGAGAAGGCGTCGGGCAGGCCATGCGTGGCGATGGCGATGCGGCTGATCGCGCGCTCGGTGTCGACCGGGCCCAGCCGCTCGACCACGCGCGCGCCAGGGGCGCCGAGCCGCCCGTCGCGCAGCGGGGCGATGGCGACGAGTTCGCCGTCGACCGCTCCACCATCGAGGCCCACGGGCACGAAGAAGTCTTTGCCCACGGCGCGCTTCTCGACCGGCTGGACGCGGCCGCCGCCGGTTTCCAACGCCCGGTAGACGCCGAGCGGCCGGCCCGCGGCCTTGTCGAGGATTTTGACGACCCGTCCGGAATAGGCGCCGCTGCCTTCGTCGAACGCCGTGCGCAGCAGCACGCGCGCGCCGACCCGGGCGCTGGGCGCGCGGTCGCGAGATTTAGGCTTAGCGATGCGGATGCGGATCGCGGCGTTTTCTTCGTCGGCGGGGGCCGCGACGAAACCGCCGTCAGCGCCGCGCTCGACGATGTCGGCGACCAGCATCGGCGGCAGCCGGCCCTGGCGTGAAAGAATTTTCCGGCCGCGCCGGACCGCGCCCTCGGATTCGAGCTCGCGGATCATCGTTTTCAGTTCGCCCTTGGCGCCGCCCTTGACGCGGAAGGCGCGGGCGACTTCGCGCTTGGTGATGCGGGCAGGGGGTTTTGCGCCGGTCGGCGAAGCCTCGCCGGAAATGAAGGCGAGCACCTGCTCGCGTGAGGGGGCGCCGTCGGGGGACGCGCGGGACCGGGATTTTGTGGATTTACGGGGCATATCGCTGGGAATCGCGACAGAGCGCCGCATTGTGCTCATCTAGGAGGTGTGACGGGCTGGGGCAAGGCTCGTGCCCCGCGCCCATCGAGCCGGCCGCGTTTTCCTGCGCCGTGGCGCGGCGTTGCCGGATTACCGGGAACAGAGATATTGCGCACTTCGCGCAAAGCGCGTAAGTTGCAATACAACAACTAAGGGCCAATGGACATGGCGCGACCCGTCCCTGCCGCCGAGTTCGCGCGCAACTTCGGACGCTACAAATTACAGGCGCAGCGCGAGGCGGTCCCGGTATCCAGCAACGGGACCCTTGCGGGCTATTTCGTCGCGCCCCACGAGTATGAGGAAATGGCCAAACTGAAAGCTATGCGCCACCGCTTCCTCACGTCCGAGCTTTCGGATGCGGAGGTCGAGCGGATAGCTTCGGTGCGCATGGACCCGCGCCACGATCATCTCGACAGCCTGCTGGATGAATAGTGCGCACGGATGGCGATACCAACACCCGAGCCGGGCTTGGTGATTTCCTATGCGTATCTATGGGGCCACGAAGCAGAGAGCGGCCAGGAGGAAGGACGCAAGGACCGTCCCTGCGTTATCGCCCTCAGCGTCGAGCGTCAGCCGGACGGGGAAACTCTAGTCACCGTCCTGCCGGTGACCCATCGGCCGCCGGACAAGGCCGCAACTGCAGTTGAAATCCCGATCGCGGTCAAGCGGCATCTCGGTCTGGACGACAGCCGCTCTTGGGTCATAATTACCGAAGGCGATCAATTTGTTTGGCCTGGCTACGACCTTCGCAAGAGACCGGGCGCCGATCGCTATGACTACGGCTTCCTACCCCCGCGGCTCTTCGCTCAAATACTCGATGCGTTCCGCGCTTGGAATCGCAGCAGTAAGGTGCGGTTGACGCCTCGGGATTGATCTTGTGAGGTAAGGGGCGGCCAAATAAGAACCACGCGTCGTGCTCGACAAGGCGCAAGACTCGGGCCTGCGGGTAAAACTGCTAACGTGAGCTACGCCATGGCGTTAGGGACCGGCGCATCTGCACGGATGAGCTTCTCGTGTTTGAGTTCGGCCCAGAGGTCCGCGGGGATTGGGTGACGGAACGAGGCGAGGTTCTGCGCGACCTCTCTGGCCGCGATCGCGCCGGGGATGACCGAGGCGACGATCGGATGGCCGAGCGGGAATTGCAGCGCGGCGGCGGCCAACGGCACGCCATGACGCTTGCAAACCGACTCCATCTTCGCGACCCGCGCAAGGATTTCCGGGCCGGCGGGTGAATAATTGTACCGGGCGTGCGGGACGGCGCCGGTGGCGAGAATCCCGGAATTGTAGGTGCCGCCAATCACGATGCCGACGCCGCGCTCGGCGCAGCGCGGGAACTCCTCGTCAAGCACGTCCTGCTCCAGAAGTGTGTAGCGCATCGCGATCAGGAAGAAATCCATGTCGAAGAAATCGAGATAGCGCGGGATCGTCCCCATCGTGTTGAAGCCAGCGCCGATACCCTTGATGACGCCCTGATCACGTAAGCTCTCCAGCGCGCGCCAGCCGCCGGTGGTTAGCTGATTCCAGTACGGCGCGACCTTGGCCTCGCTCTTGAAATGCCAGGTGTCGAGGTCGTGGATCAGCAGAACGTCGATACGGTTGATGCCGAGCCGCTGCAGGCTGTCCTCGAACGAGCGCATCACGCCGTCGTAGCTGTAGTCCATGTCATGCGCGAACTCGAGACCGCCGATCCAATCGGAATCGCGCTGGAACGGACCGGGTTTCGAGGGCCGGCGCAGCACGCGGCCGATCTTTGAGGAGATGACGAAATCCTCCCGCGGCTTGCGATACAGCGAGCGGCCCAGTCGATGCTCGGCCTGGCCTTTGCCGTACCAGGGCGACGTGTCGAAATAGCGCACCCCGCCGTCCCAGGCCGAGGCGAGCAGGCCGCGCGCTTCGTCCTCTTCAATGATGTCGAAGGTTTCACCGAGCGGCGCGGTGCCGAGGCCGAGCTCGGTGACATGGACGCCCGTGCGGACGCCGAGCGCGCGCTTGGCGAAAGGTTTTGCGATGTCGGCGGTCACTTCAGCGTCTCCTGGCCCCTGCCGGAACTTTTATAGCGCGCGTCGGGCGACTTGGCGCGCGCAAAGGCGCGGAAGGGGCGTCTCCGGTCCGCTTCCGGTCGGGGACGGCACGTTGCGTAAACCTGCATTATGATACATGATAATACTGTGAGGGGTCAGCGCAGGATACGTTATAGATGCATGCGTTAGCTGCGACGGAAAGCATCCCGCAGATCAGCAGGTTTGGCAATCACGGGAATGCGTTCGGATTGATCAGACTGGTGCTCGCAGCGCTTGTCATTGTTTCGCATACGCCTGAGTTGATGGACGGAAACCGTTCGCGCGAACTACTGACACGGGTTTTTGGAACGATGTCCTTCGGCGAGGTCGCCGTCGACGGGTTTTTCATTGTGAGCGGCTATCTGATTTTCGGCAGCTTCTACAAAACACCATCAGCAACCGCGTTCCTGATAAAACGGATCGCGCGGATCTATCCTGCTTTCATCGTGGCGAGTCTTGTTTGTGTATTTGTTGTGGCGCCGATGGCCGGCGCCGGCGTGGAGGATATTCGATCCGCAATTGCTCCTTCCGCTTATAAGATGCTCAGCCTGTCGGTTCCCGTGGTTGCGAACGTCTTCAAAGGCGCGCCGTACCCCGCGCTCGATCAGGCGATGTGGACCATCTTCCACGAATTTCATTGCTATGTCCTCGTCCTCATACTCGGAATGACAGGTCTTATTGGAAGGCCGCTTGCGATCTTCTGCGTCGCCGTCGCCTGTTTGATGGGGAACGAAATTCTGCTGGCTTGCGGACACAACTCCAACAGCCTGATGCGGTTCACCGGCATATATCTCGCGGGGGGATTGTTTTTCTGCTGGCGCGATCACATCCGTTTCACGAAAATTCGCATCGGGTTCGCGTCGATCATGCTGCTGGGTTTGCTGTTTGCGAAACCGCTCGCCGAGCCTGCGTTGGCGGTATTCGGCGCGTACCTATTGTTTGCATTTGCGCGGCTCGGCGCAACGTGGCGAATAGCGCGCGTCAACAATACGTCCGATATTTCCTACGGCGTCTATTTGTATGCGTGGCCGATCGAAAATCTGCTGCTCTGGCGCTGGCCCAACGTGTCGCTATGGTTTGCTGGGATCGCGACTTTTCTTTTGGCCTGCGCTTGCGGCTGGTTGAGCTGGCACGGGTTGGAGAAACGGGTGATGCGCTGGGCCGAAGGCGCCAAAACGCTGCCGGATATGGAAGCGGCGTTGACAAAGTCGCTGCGCGGCAAAATCGCCGCGCTCGGCCAAACAATCTAGCCGCCGGCCGGCGTCTACTCGCTGGCGCGGCTGCGCAACGCGCGCCCGAGCGCCATCAACGGAAAGTAATGGCGATACATGCCGTAGCGCAGCATAAAGGCGCGGCTAAGCTCTGGCCCCTGCATCAGCTTCTTTGGCAGGTTCGGATCGGTCAGCCTGATTGTCTGCCCGACCCCGTAGCCGGGGAAGCCCGTGCCCGTATAATAGGGCTCGTCCCAGGTCCCCTGCTTTTGCGTCTCGATCAGGTAAAGACAGCCGCGCTCGATCGCATCGCGATCCTTTTCGCGATTGGCGGCCAGTAGCCCCATCAGCGCCCAGGCGGTCTGCGAGGCGGTCGTCGCGCCGCGGCCGGCGGAGGCGTGGTTCATATAAGAGGCGCAGCTCTCGCCCCAGCCGCCGTCGGATTGCTGGCGCCCGATCAACCAATCGCAGGCCCGGCCGATATAGGGCGCGCCCATGTCCTCGCCGATCGCCGCAAGCGCCGGCAGCGCCGCCGCCGTGCCGTAGACATAGTTGACGCCCCAACGGCCGAACCATGGACCGTCCGCTTCCTGCTCACGCTTCAAATAATCGAGGGCGCGGAGCATGGAGGGATGCTCGCGCGAAAGCCCAAGCTTGGCGAACGCCTCGACGACATGCGCGGTGACGTCGACCGAGGGCGGATCGAGCGCCTCGCCGAAGTCGCAGAACGGGATCTTGGTGAGGATCTTCTTATCATTGTCCTTGTCGAACGCGCCCCAACCGCCGCCGCGGCTCTGCATGGCGATCAACCAATCAATCGCGCGCGCGAACGCTTCGTCGATGCCCTTGGCTTTGAACTTCGGGTCGTTGCGGAAGGGCGCCAGCGCAATAAGCGCCACCGCCGTATCGTCAATGTCGGGGTAGTAGTTGTTGGCGTATTCGAACGCCCAGCCGCCTGGCTCGACGTTCGGCAGCTTCATCGACCAATCGCCCTTGACCCTGACTTGGCGCGCCAGCAACCAATCCGCGGTCTTCTCTATCTGTTCGGGATATTCGCCTATCAGACCCGCGTCGTCGAAGGCGAGCAACACGAGCATCGTGTCCCACACCGGCGAGTTGGTGGCGCCGATGAAAGTGGCGTCGCCCTCGTCCCACCGCCATGCCGGGGCGTTGAGCCCGTCCAGCGATTTGGCGAGCGACGGGATGGTCGAGCGCATAGCCCTCCACGTAAAGCGCCATCAGGCTATAAATCCACGGTGGCTGAATGCCGCCCCAGGCGCCGTCGGAATCCTGATGACGAACGACCCATTCCGTCGCGCGCGCCACCGCCGCGGGGCGCCAAAGCCCGAGGTTCAGGCGATGTCCAAGGTTCTGCAGCGCATGCAAAACCTTATCGGCGCCGCGAAAGAAACGGTCCCAGCCGCCGGCGCCGGCCTTCTTTGGCAGCTCGTAGTTGAACTTGTCGCGGCCGCCGGGAAACAACGCGTCGAGGCGATTTTGCGAGGGCAGCGGGCGGCTCGGGCGGCGCGCGGAAAGCAGCGCGATCGGCATCAGGGTCGCGCGCGCCCATTGTGCGAAATTGTAGATCGAGAAGGGGAACCAGAGCGGGAACCAGATGACTTCCGGCGGCAGGTTCGGCGTCTTCTCCCACGGCCATTCGCCGATCAGCGCGAGCCAGTAGCGTGTAAAGACGCGGATGTTTCTTAAGCCGCCCTTGGACTCGATCCAGGCGCGGGCTCTTTGAAGCGCCGGCTCCTCGTCGCGATGTCCGAGCGAGCGCAGCGCGGCGTAGGCTTCGACTGTCGTGTTGATGTCGCCGTTGGGGGCGTCGTGGTAGATCTGCCAGGCGCCGTCGGGGCGCTGGGTCTTCAGGATCGCAGCGCCGAGGCGGCGGCGCAGGGGGTGGTCTTCGAGGCCGAGGAACCATAGCGCGAGGCACCATTGCGCCTCCATGCAGGCGTTGCTGTCGTCGCGGCCGACCCAGTGGCCGTCGGGTTTCTGGTTGGCTATCAGCCAATCCGCCGCCGCGCGGGCGCTGGCGCTAAGCGCAGCGTCGAAATTGGCGGTCGGGGGCATGGCGTTCATGGCGCGGAGCTATGCCAGATTGGGAGCGGAACGGGAAGGCGGGAGCGCGCTGGGCCTTGTGTTCTTGGCGCCTCCTTTGCGCCTTGGTGGTGAAAGGGTTCAACACAAAGGCACAAAGGACACCGAGGGGCGCGGCCTTGCTTAACGCAAAATGCCGAGGCCTAGCAGACCGGACAGGATCAGGAATATCGCGACGATGTAGTTCAGCAGCCGCGGCATGATGAGAATGAGGACGCCCGCGACGAGCGCGGCGATAGGTTGAATGTGGGCGATGCCGATCGTGAAGGTTCCGAGATGCAAAGTTATCCTCCCTGCGCTGGATAGCGCGTCCGTAGGTGCGCCGATCCGCTTACGGCAGAAGACTTCGAACTATGTTGCGGCGGCCATCAACGACGCGAAGCACGCTTGCTATATTTTCACCCGCGATGTGGCGATAGATGACAACGTAAGGGGAGACAATCCCTACCCGAATAAACGGGCCCAGACGGGGTCGCGCGGCGTACATATCCGGGCGCTGAGCGATAAGCTCAAACAATCTTTCGAAACGGAGCCCGTATTTCCGGGCAACTCTTGAGCCAGCTTCGTGGGCGAGACGCGCAGAAATTCGCGACATGTCCTCGTCGGCGACTTCCGAGACAATAACGCGGGCCATCAATCCTTCAATGCGGCTAAGCGAGCCGCATTGCGCGTTTTAAACTCCTCCAGGGTGATGAAATCGCCACGTTCGATTGCGGCAAGACCTTCATCGACAAGCGGCTTCGCCCACGCGAGGTCGTCTGTCTCCAACTCGGATTCAGTGATCCGATCGTCGATAATTTTGCGCGCGGCCGTCTCGAGCGAAGCGGCGTCAATCGCGGAGTAGTGCGTTCTCAACCAGGCCTCTTGTTCAGGCGTGAGGGAAATTTGCATGGCACACCTCGTTTGAGATCGTTCGCTCGTCAGGCGCTGACTTACCCCCGCTCGCGCCGGTTCAAGAACGCCAGCCGCTCGAACAGATGCACGTCCTGCTCGTTCTTCAACAGCGCGCCGTGCAGCGGCGGGATCAGTTTTCGCGGGATCGCGCTCGCGCAAAACCTCCGGCGAAATATCCTCCGCCACCAGCAGCTTGATCCAATCGAGCAGCTCCGATGTCGTCGGCTTCTTCTTCAACCCTGGCGTCTCGCGCACCGCAAAAAACTGCCGCAGCGCTTCCTCAATCAGCCGCGGCTTCAGGCTCGGGAAATGCGAATCGACGATCCGCTGCATCGTCTCGGTGTCGGGAAAGCGGATGTAGTGGAAGAAGCAGCGGCGCAAAAACGCGTCCGGCAGCTCCTTCTCATTGTTGGAGGTGATGACAACGATCGGCCGCCGTTCCGCTTTCACCGTCTCGCCGGTCTCGTAGACATGGAACTCCATGCGGTCGAGTTCGAGCAAGAGATCGTTCGGAAATTCGATGTCGGCCTTGTCGATCTCGTCGATCAGCAGCACAGGCCGGCGCTCGTGGGTGAAGGCGTCCCACAATTTGCCGCGCTTGATGTAGTTGCGGATGTCGGAGACCCGCGCGTCGCCGAGCTGGCTGTCGCGAAGCCGCGAGACGGCGTCGTATTCGTAGAGGCCCTGTTGAGCGCGGGTGGTCGATTTGATGTGCCAGGAGATCAGCGGCGCGTCGATCGCGCCGGCGATCTCCTCGGCGAGCAGCGTCTTGCCCGTGCCTGGCTCGCCCTTGATGAGCAGCGGACGCTCCAGCGCGATCGCCGCGTTGACGGCCGTCGTCAGTTCATCGCTGGCGATATAGGTGGCGGTTCCGGCAAAGCGCATGCAGACCTCGGGGTGGCGATGACGCCCAACCGACGCCCGCGTCCGCTACATCGCGCCTTTCGAGGGCTTGATCAACCGCGGAGCGGCGGCCTCCAGGCCGCCGTTATTGGTGCAGCGAGGTCGGCGGCGTGGACGCCGCCGCTCCGTTAGCTTTGCGGGCCGGCCGGCGGCGGCTCGTTCGGCTCGACCGGCCGCTCGCGGCGCTGGGTCATGAACTGGTCGAACTCGGCCCGATCCTTGGCGAAGCGCAGCCGCGACAGGAAATCCTTGAACTCGCGCTGCTCATCCTCGAGCCGCCGCAGCGTCTCGGTGCGATAGTCGTCGAACGCGCTGTTGCCGCTCGAACCCGCGCTCATCCAGCCGCCGCGGCCGGCGAAACGCTCCATCCGGCCGCGCACGCGCTCTACCCGCTCCTGCGCCCGGGCGACCTTACGCTCCCACCGATCGATTCCGTGATGTCCGAACATGTGTCCTTCTCCTGCATATTCCAGATGACGTCGCCATTCCCAACGCCGTCGCAAGACGAGGAAGGCCAGGACCGCGAGCCCTAGCGGCCACCACCAAATGAAGCTCAAGATCATCAGCACTATTGCCATCACCGGACCTCCGTGTGAATGTAATGAACATTTACATGGGGAGCTGCGACCCTGTCAAGCGAGAGGTGGAGAAGCCGGTCAAATAAAATCAGGCGCCGTCGACGCCGAGGCCGCGCAGGTAGACCAGCGTCTGCGCCTCCAACAACTCTGCTGGCGTCATCGGCAGCGCCCGGTGTCCGCCGTCGCCCCGGCCGAACAGCGAGGCGACGCCGTGCGCCATTGTCCAGATATGCAGCGCCACCATCAGCGCCGGCGGCCGACCCGCGGCGGGCATGGCGGCGCATAGCTTTTCCGCCGCCGCGCGCAGCACGGAAAACGCGCGGTCGCTCGCTTCGCGCAGCGGCGGGTGGGCGGTCACGGGAATGGCGGCTTCGAACATCGCCGCGTAGAGCGCCGGCTCGGCGCGGGCAAATTCGAGATAGGCTTTGCCGAGCCGATCCAGGGCAGCGAAGGTGTTTGGTTTGCCGTCGTCCCACGCTTTCGCCAGCGCCGCGGCGAACTGTTCGAAACCGCGCAGCGCCACGCTGGTCATCAGGTCGTCGCGGTCGCGGAAGTGGCGATAGGGCGCGGCTGGACTGACGCCAGCGAAACGCGCCGCTTCCGCGAAGGTGAAGCCCGCCGGGCCTTTCTTCGCAATCAGGTCCAGCGCAGCGCGGATCAGCGCTTCGCGCAGATTGCCGTGGTGGTAGCCCCGCGGCTCGTCCTTGCCAAAGCTCATGTGAAACATCTTTACATGAGACCGACCCCACCGTCGACCTCGCGCTGTAGAGCGATTTTCGATCAGATGGAATCGCGCACGCCTTGTTGTCATCCCGCGAACGCGGAGATCCAGGGGCTACACGACGTGCGCTTCAACGTGTTGGCCACACGACGTGCGGCAGCCCCTGGATCCCCGCGTTCGCGGGGATGACAAGAAGGGTTTCAGCTTGATCGAACGGCTCTAGCGGTGCGGCTCGCGATCGAGCCCGAGCCACCCATCAAGCGCGACCTTGCCGCCGCCAAAGGTGAAGATCGCCATCGCCATCGCCGCCCAGGGCAGATGAAAATTCTGCCAGCCGTCGGGATAGGTGAGCTGGATGATTGCCGTCATGACGAGAATGCCGAAAGCGGCGTAGCGGGTGAACAGGCCCAGCACCAGCAACACCGGGAGAACAACCTCGCCGATCCCGGAGGCGAGCGCCATCCATTCCGGAAAAGGGAACGGATATTCGGCGCCGAACAAGTGGAGCTTGTACTCGTCGGTGAACAACGCGGTCGCGCCGAAGGATAGCGTGAACCAGCCGTCCCATTTGGTCAGACCGGATTTCCAGAACGGCAGCGCGAGCGTCAGGCGCAGCACAAGCAGCGTGAGCGATTGCGGCCACAGGCCGAATAGACCCGAGGTGAGACGGGAAAGCGGCGATGCAAAAGGCAAGCTGATTGTAGACATGGTGTGAGCTCCGAGAAGGTTTCAATCGTCATTGCGAGCAAAGCGAAGCCATCCAGCTTTCGGCGATGCTTTGGTTGAAGGCGCTATGCGGAACCATCGGCGAATAGGTCGGCGCCGAATTTTCCGCCGCACGCGCTGGATTGCTTCGCTTCGCTCGCAATGACGGCGAGGGCGATGATCAGGCGAGCCCGGCGATGGCCCCGGCTTCAATCAGCCCGACCAGATGCGGCCCGGGATCCGCGCCCGCTTCGATCAGCGGCAGGGCCGCCTCGCCAAGTGCGGCGCCGGCGCGGAGCGCCGACAGAAAGTCGTGCCCCCCGTCGGGCAGCACCCGCACGGAGACCTCTGCATGGGGCCGCGTGATGAGCACGTCCTCGCTCCCCCACCGCTCAGGCGGCGCGGGATCTCCCTCGCCTTGATGGGCCGCCCAGATGCTGGCGGCGGGAGTGGCGAAGCGCAGCCAGCCGCGCGGCGGGGTGGATTGCGAAACGAAGGCTCTCCAGCCGCTCGGGCGCGATGTCGCGCGAGCGCGGTCAGCGGCCATGGCTCGGCTTCCGCCGCGTGGTAGGCCTCTACCCAGGCGTTTTCCAACGCGGCGACGTCGGGCAGATAAGGCAGATCTCGCCGCGGGTTCGAAGCCGCGCACGAAGTCCGCGAAGTCGGCGCCGTAGACGATCAGCACCGCCGATTTCGGCTTGTTCGCGCGCGACATACGCGCCCGCCATGCCGCGGAAGAAATCGTCGCCAACCAGCCGGCGCGTCACCGGAAAGCGCGCTTCGAGCGACTTGATGAGGCCGACCGCGACGTTGTTGCGGTAGACCGCGAAGCGGCGCGCGTCGGGGCGGCCCTCGCGGCCCATCGTCATCGCGGGCGCCGGCGCGGACGGATCGGTCAGCGCCGCGACGAACGCTGGCGATCGTGGTCTCAAACGACATCGGCGAGCTCGCGGCGCAATGCGACCTTCGCGGCGTCCTCGGCGCGGCGGACCTCGGCGTAAAGCGTCGGCCAGTCAGGCACGTCGTTGTCCCATTCGATCAAGCGTCGGGGTCGCGCCGATGCGCGAGATCACCCGACGGTAGAGCGCCCAAACCCGGGGGCGAACTGGGGAGTCGTGCGCGTCGATGCGCAGCTCGTGGCCTGCGTCGTCGCGCGGCTTCGGCATAGCCGGCGAGATGAATTTCCCCGACCAAGTCGAGCGGGAACGCCTCCAGGTAGGCTGACAGGATCGAAGCCATGATTGCCCGCCTGGACCTCGACGTTGTTGACGTCGAGCAGCAGCCCGCAGCCGGTGCGATTGGCGACCTCGCGCAAAAATTCGGTCTCGGGGATGTCGGACTCGGCGAAGCGCACGTAGGTCGAGGGATTTTCGAGCAGCATTCTGCGCCCGACCGCCTCCTGCGTCTCGTCGATATGGCGGCAGACGATCGCGAGCGTCTCCGCGGTCAGCGGCACGGGCAGCAGGTCGTCGAGAAAGCCGACATCGTGGCTCGACCAGGCCAGATGTTCGGAGAACAGGCCCGGCTCGTAGCGGCTGTTGAGCGCGGCGAGGCGCGCCAGATGCGCGCGGTCGAGCGGGCGCGGGCCGCCGATGGAAAGGCCGACGCCATGCAGCGACAGCGGATAGCGAGCCCGCAGCGCCTCTAGCCGCCGATGCGGCGGACCGCCGTCGCCCATGTAATTCTCGGCGTGGATTTCGAAGAAGCCGACGTCCGGACGCTCGTCCATGATCGTCATCGAAGTGCTCGGGCTTGAAGCCGACGCCGGCGCGGGGCGGCAGCGGCGCGGCGACGCGAGGGGCTGAGGTCATGAGCGTTCTCTCGAAACCAACATGCCACCGTATTCGACATTTCGCGGCGGCATGTTACACGCGCCGCCCGAGCCGTCGGTGATGGAATTTTGTCATTTGCTCGTAACAATCCCCCGGCGCTGGCGAAAACCGCATGACGCGTGAAAGCAGCGAAGCGCGAGAGGAAGTTTGGGCCGCGCTGATGCGGTCGGCGTTGGCCGGAGATGAGCAGGCCTATCGGCGTCTGCTCAGCGAGATCGGCCGCGTGGTTCGACCTTTTATCCGCGGCGCGTTCGCGCGGGCGCGCCTCAGCGATGCGGATACCGAGGATGTTGTGCAGGAAACCTTGTTGGCGATCCACCTGAAACGGCAGACCTGGGATCAGAGCCAGAAGCTGACGCCGTGGATCAACGCCATCGCGCGCCACAAGGCGATCGACGCCATGCGCCGCCGCGGCGCCCGCAGGGTCGAGCCGATCGAGGATTTCGAGGCGTTCATCGCCGCGCCGGAGCAGCAGGACCCGCACACCCGATCCGATGTCGAGCGCATGATGGAGCAGCTCACGTCCGCAGGGCGCGTGACATCGTGCGCTCGATTTCGCTGGAGGAGCAGACGATTACCGCGACGGCCGCGCGGCTCGGGATGACGGAGGTCGCGGTGCGTGTCGCGCTGCATCGGGCGCTGAAGTCGCTCGCCGATGCGTGGAAGGCGACGCAGTCATGAAGACTGACGATCTGATCCTGGCGCTCAGCGCCGACGCCGCGCCGCGCGGCGCCCCGCTGCGGCGGCGCGTCGTGCTTGGGTTTGATATTCGGCGCCTTCGTGAGCGTGGTGGCGTTCATGAGCGTGATCGGGCCGCGTCCGGATTTCGCGGGGGCGGCGCACACGATGCGCTTCGATCTCAAATTCGTGGACACGCTCGCGGTGCTGGCGCCGGCGTTCTTCCTCTGCCTCAGGCTTTCGCGGCCCGAGGCTGCGCCCGGCGCGATATTGGCCTGGCTGCTGGCGCCGGTCGTCGATTCTCGGCGCCGCGGTGGCCATGGAGCTTGCGATGGTGCCGAGCGCGGAATGGGGCGCGAAGCTGGTGGGCAGCAACTCCATGCACTGCCTGTCGGTGATCCCTATCCTTTCGATACCGCCGCTGGCGGCGTTGATCTTCGCCTTGCGCGAAGGCGCGCCACGCTACCCCGCGCTGACCGGGGCACTGGCGGGCGCGGCGTCGGCGGGGCTCGCGGCCACGATCTACGCCACCAGTTGCCCTGACGATTCGCCGCTGTTTGTTGTGACTTGGTATCCGATCGCGACCGGCGTCGTGGTGTTGGCCGGCGCGCTAGCGGGACGTCGCTGGCTCGCGTGGTAGGCGCTTCCGGGGAGGAGCGTCGGCCTCCAGGCCGACGAGGCCGCAGCCACGTCGGCCTGGAGGCCGACGCTCCGAGGGAGGCCTCACGCACGCACGACCAGCACCGAACATTCCGCGTGGCGCACGATCGTCTTGGCGTTGGAGCCGAGCAGATAATCCGACATCACCGGACGATGCGAGCCGACGACGATCAGGTCGGCGCTCCAGTCCGAGCGCTTCGCGCAGCAGCTCGTGGTAGATCCCGCCGCTCGCCGCCGCGATCGAAACCCGCTCCGGCGGCAGCGCGATCTTGGCGGCGATCGCCTGCAGCGCTTCCTGCGCGCGGCGCTCCTGTTCGGTGTCGAAATCGGCCGGCACGTATTCCATGAACGTCGCCGGCAGCAGCGGCTGCACGTTGACCAGCCGAAGATCTCCTCCGCCCGCCGTCACCAACTCCAACGCCTCGGGCAAGCCTCTGGGCGTTTCTGCTTCGTCGGCGAGATCCACGGCAAGCAAAATGCGTCGAAACATGAGCCATCCTCCGTGGCGAAACTGTCCAATCCGCCGCCGCATCTGCGTTGCGTCAACCGCCTTCGCGGTCAACGATTTGGCCGCGGCGCGGCAGTCATTGTTCCTATACCAGCTTGTCGTTATAAGGGCCGCGATTTCGATCAGGGGACGCGACGTTATGGGCGTGAACACCGTAATTCCAGACGATTACAAGCCGTCAGACGCCGAGCCCTTCATGAACGATCGGCAGAAGGATTACTTCCGAAGAAAGCTTCTGGCGTGGCGCGAATCGATTATCGTGGAAAGCAAGGAAACACTGGCGGCGTTACAGAACGAGAGCGAGAATCATCCTGACATCGCCGACCGCGCCTCTTCGGAAAGCGACCGCGCCATCGAGCTGCGCGCGCGCGATCGGCAACGCAAGCTGATCTCCAAGATCGACTCCGCGCTGGCGCGGTTGGAGGATGGATCCTACGGGTACTGCGTCGATACGGGTGAGCCGATCTCGCTGCGCCGCCTGGATGCTCGCCCGATCGCGACGCTTTCGATTGAAGCGCAAGAGCGCCACGAGCGCCGCGAGCGCGTCTACCGCGAAGAGTAAGCGCCGCCGCCTCTTGGAGCGTCGGCCTCCAGGCCGACGTGGCTGCACGACGTCGGCCTGGAGGCCGACGCTCCGAAGGTCCCAGGGGCGCTTCAGCCGTCACGCCCGAGCAGGCGCGCCATTTCCGCCTCTAGCGATTCGAGATCGTAGAACGCTTCTTCCTTGCGCTGAGCCGGCTTGTCGGCCGGCGCGGCCTCGGCCGCAACGGTTGCAACCGGGGCCGGAGCGACCGGCGCGGGCGGCGGCGCTTCGGTCGGCTTCGGCGGCGGCTCGACCGGAGGCGTCGGCGGGTTGGGTCGAGCGGCCTCGGCGGGCAGCGGGCGCGGGCGCAGCGGCGCAATCGGCGAGGGAGCGCGGGCCGCGGCGCAGGCGGCTCGGCGGGCTTCGGCGGCGGCGCGCGTCGCGGCGGCGGCTCGGGCGCGGCTTTGGGGGGCGGGGGCGGTTCGACGGGCGCCGGCGCGGGCTTCGCGCTCGCTCGCGGGTTTGGGCGCGGGCGCCGCGATCAGCTGGCGCCGCGACGTCAGCGGAATGACCGTATTGCCTGCGGTTCGCAGGCTCCGGCGCTCGCCTCGGCGGCTCCGGCTTTACGCTCGGCTCCGCGACGGCAGCCTCTTCCTGGCGCACGGGCGGCTGTTCGGCAGGCGTCGCGAGCGGCGGCTCGCTCCGCAGAGAAAACGCGCGCTTCATCACATTCGCCACCGCCGCGGGCGCCGCCGGTCGCGGGAACGGCGCGGGCGGCAGTTCCCCGGCCGGTTCGTTTTGCGGCGGCGGGGCCGCGGCGGGCTTCGCGGCTTCGCGCGCGGCGCCATTGGTTGCAGAGCGCACGATATTGCCTTCGACGACGACATCGTTAGGACCGCCGATCATCAACAGGTGCTCGACGTTGTCGCGCCTGACGATGACGAGTTGTCGCTGCCCGTCGAGCCCGTACACGTCGACCACGCCGAGCCGCGACCCGCGCGCGCGCGTACCGCTCGGCGCGCGCAAACGATGCGCGAAAAGCACACGATAAAGCACGTAAAGAAGACCGATCAGGACAACGAGCTACGACCAGGACAAGCACGATCTGAATCGCGCGGCCGTCGTCGTTCAGAAGACCACTCAAGGACTGCAACATCTAACACGCCTCGACCGAGGAGAGCGTGTCGGGCGCTCCGCCAGCCCCCGACACGCACGGTGAACCCAGGACCCCGCGCGCCAAGCGAACTTCGCCCAGCGTTGGAGTAGCAAATCGAACCTCCCATGAAAACATGAAGTTTGGCGCAATAGTGTCGCTCGCTGCGTAAGCGGCGCCATAAAGCGGTTGAGGAGGGCGCGGCGCGGGCCAGGCTGACGCCAGGAAACGTTGCCAAGCGCGCTCGCCGGACGCATGTTCACGCCGCGCGAGAATCATTCCGCGCGCGCGCCGGGCGGCGCCAGGGGAGACGAAGCGCGCCCATGACGTCCATTATTTCCACTCCGCCGGCGGCCAAAGGCCTCGAGCGAATCGCGCGCCCCGGCCTGATGGCGATCATGCTGCTCGCCATCGTCGCCTCGACGGCGGCGCTGATCTTTCTGCCGGGCGATCTCGGCCGCCGCGCGGTCTCGTTCACGATCGCCGCGCTGGCGGTGTTCGGCGCGTTCAGCATTCTCATGTACGCGTTCGGGCTTGCGCGGTTCATCGGCAGGGCCAGCGAGTTCGATCTCGCCTACGCGATCGTCGAGACGGCCGAGGATGCGCTGGTCGTAACGTCCAATGCGGCGAGCGTGCTCTACGCCAACGACGCGTACCGCGCTTTGTCGGGGACGAAATCGCCGGTCTTCGCAATGTCGAGCGCCTGTTTTCCGGCGCGCAGGAAACCTCCGAGGCGGTCTACCGGCTGGCGCAGGCCGCCCGTAAGGGCGAAACCGGCGTCGAGGAACTGCGCCTGTCGCCGCCGCTTTCCGGCACGGGCGCGGCGGCCTGGTATCGCATCCGCGTGCGCCCGCTCGACGGGCCGGCGCAAGGGCAGGCGGCGCTGTGGGTCGTCGCCGACATCACCCGCGAACGCGAGCGGCACGAAACCTTCTTTCAGGATTTGCAGCACGCGATCGATTTTCTGGACCATGCGCCGGCCGGGTTCTTCTCGGCCGAGGCGGACGGCGCCATCGCGTATATGAATGCAACGCTCGCCAATTGGTTGGACTACGATATCGCGGAGTTCACGCCGGGGCGGATGTCGCTCTCGGATATCGTCGCCGCCGACGGCGCCGCGCTGTTGGCGGTCGCGCCCGGCGCGCCGGGCGAGGTCAAGACGGTCGACACGATCGTTGATCTGAAGCGTCGGCTCGGCGTTTCCAAACCCGCGCGGCTCATCCACCGCGTGACCTTCGGCCCCGAAGGCAAGGCCGCCCCGTCGCGCACGCTGGTGCTGGAGGCGGGCGCCGAGGCGCCGCGCGAGGAAGGCGAGGCCGCCGAGGCGCGTCTCTCGCGCATGTTCAACACGACGCCGCTGCCACTCGCCGCGCTCGCCCCGAATGGCGCCGTGCGGCGCGCCAACGGCGCTTTCGCGCGGCTCGCGCCGGCGGCGATGCAGGGCGGCGAGGCGACGCTCTACAGCGCGATCGTCGAACGCGACCACGCCGCGCTGCGCGCGGCGATTGCCGAGGCGACGGAGGGCAAGGCGGAGATCGAGCCGGTCGAGGCTACGGTCGCGGGCAAGGGCGAGCGCGCGGTGCGTTTCTTTGTCTCCGCGGCGGAAGCGCATCGCGGCGACGGCGCAGGCGCCAATGTCATTGCGCTCGACACCACCGAGCAGCGCACCTTGCAGGAGAACTTCGCGCAGAGCCAGAAGATGCAGGCGGTCGGTCAATTGGCCGGCGGCATCGCGCACGACTTCAACAACGTGCTGACCGCGATCATCGGCTATTCCGATCTGCTGCTGGTCAACCACCGTCCGACTGACCCGTCGTTCCAGGACATCATGCAGATCCGCCAGAACGCCAATCGGGCGGCGGGTCTGGTGCGTCAGCTGCTGGCGTTCTCACGTCGGCAGACCTTGCGCCCGCAAGTCTTGCAGCTCGCCGATGTGCTGTCGGAATTGCAGATGATGCTGCGCCGATTGGTTGGCGAAAAGGTGGAGCTCGAAGTCACGCACGGGCGCGACCTGTGGCTGGTCAAGGCTGATATCAACCAGTTCGAGCAGGTCGTAGTGAACCTCGTGGTCAACGCGCGCGACGCGATGCACGAAGGTGGCCGCATCATGCTGCGCACCCACAATGTCGCGCCTGAGGAATGCGCGGCCTTCGGCGAGAAATCGCTGACAGCAGGGGAGTATGTGCTGCTCGAAGTGCAGGACACCGGCCACGGCATTCCCGCCGACGTGCGCGACAAGATTTTTGAGCCATTCTTCACCACCAAGGAGGTCGGCAAGGGCACCGGGCTCGGGCTGTCGATGGTTTATGGCATCGTCAAGCAGACCGGCGGTTATGTGTTCTGCTTCAGTGAGCCTGGCCAGGGCGCGACATTCCGCATTCTGCTGCCGCGCCATATTCCCGAACTCGTCGTGGAGCCGCAGAAGAAGGTCGAGGCGAAGCCTGCGGCGGATCTCACGGGGCGCGGCGCGATCCTGCTGGTTGAAGACGAGGAGGCGGTGCGCGCCTTCGCCTCGCGCGCGCTCGCCTCGCGCGGCTACACGGTGCTGGAGGCCGAGTCCGGCGTCGACGCCCTACGGGTTTTCGAGGAGGTGGACGGCAAGATCGACCTGATCGTCTCCGACGTCATCATGCCGGAGATGGACGGCCCGACCATGCTGATGGAGCTGCGCAATCGCGGCCTCACGGCGAAGATCGTGTTCGTTTCAGGCTACGCGGACGATGCGTTCGCCCGCAGCTTGCCGGAGGGCCAGGAGTTCCAGTTCCTGCAGAAGCCGTTCACGCTGAAGCAGTTGATTGAGATTGTGAAGGGCGCGATGAGCTAAAGCGATTGTAGCCGCGGTGGTCGACCCATAGGCGCTAACCTAGGGCAATTTCCGATAATATTGAATAACTTGCCAGCATGTCATCCCCGCGAAAGCGGGGATCCAGGGGCCACACGACGTGCGCTCAACGTGTTGGCCACACGACGTGCGGCAGCCCTGGATCCCCGCTTTCGCGGGGATGACATCAAGTCTTTGAAATCACTAGCGAACGACGCACTTGAACCAACGAACGCGGTCAGCGACCGCGTCTACAGCCGCTAGATTACTGTGCGTAGCTCAGAGCCTGCGCGGCGACGGGGCCGGCCTCTGGCGTATTTGAGAGGAACGCGCCGATATCGTCGGCGCATTTGCCCGCGACGCTCTCGATGACTGATGTCGACATCAGGCTCCAGGCGTCGCCTGAACCGCTGACGCCGAGGCCGTCCTCAAGTCGCGCCGCCCGCTGGCGGCGCGAGTCGTAGACGTCAACGACATATTCGAGGTTGGCGCCGCTCTCGGCGGAGGTGGCGGCGAGATAGACGCGCAGCAGATAACGCGCCTTTTTCGCATCCGCCGCGACGATCTCGTGCGAAGCGAATTGGCTCGCGAGCGCTTGGCGGAAATCGTCGCGCGCCACGGCGGGCGCGCCGTCGAGCGAGACGATCGCTACCGTCGCCGCCGCGAGGCTCACACCTTCGCGCTTCGCAATCGGCGCCTGCGCGAGAGCCGTTTCCGGCGCGGCGTCGCTAGAGGCTTCCACACAGGACGCCAGCTCCAGGCACCCTAGCGCCACGACCGCCACGCCGAATAAACGTCGCAGCGATGGCTTCGTCTTCGCCATGCACAACCCCCGTTAAGGGGTTGTTAAGCCTATTTCCGTTGCAGGTCCAGATCGGGGACGTTGAGGGCGATCGCGGCTTCAGTCGTCGTGACGTAGGTGCGGCCGAGGCACATGGCCGTTTCGGTCTCGCTGTCCATCAGGATCATGTGCAGGAAATAGACTTCGTCCGGGCCGATCTGGTGGGGATTGGCTTCATAGAACATCGGCGCATCCATCCAGGAGGGCGTGAACCGCGCGCCGAGCGCGTAGCCGCAGGCATTGAGCCGATGCTGGGAAAGGCCATGCGCGTCCAGGACCCGCGCATGCGCGGCGAACACGTCGCCCGCGGTGCGGCCGGAGCGGAGTTCGCCCGCGCAGGCGTCGAGGGCCTCGCGCGCCGCCGCATGGTAGGCCGCGTGCAACGGCTTCGGTTGTCCGATGACGTGCGTGCGCATGGCCGCGGCGTGATAATGGCGGCTGACGCCGGCGAATTCGAGCGTGATCTGGTCGTCCGTATCGAGCCGCCGGCGTCCGCTCTTGTAGCGGCAGAGTAGCGCGTCAGCGCCGGAGCCGATGATGAATTCGTTGCCCGGATAATCCCCGCCGTCGGCGAAGATCGCATGATGCATCGCGGCGAGGATTTCGCCTTCGTCCGCCCCCGCGCGTGTCGCGTCGATCCCCGCCGTGTCGGCGAGATCGGAGAGCTTGGCCGCCTCGCGCACGTGGGCGAGCTCAGCAGGGGATTTTCGTAGGCGCAGCCGCGGAATGAGGTCGGAGATATCCGTGAGTTGGCGACCTTCGAGCGCGGTTTCGAGGCGGCGGCCGTGGAAGTGGGTCAGCCCTTGCGTGTTGAACTCGACGCCAAGCCGCGGGCCGGCTTTGAGCTCGTCGAGCATCGCGCGTAGGTCGCGCGTTGGCTCAGCGGCGCCGCTATCTCTCCAGATGCGAACGTCCTTGATATTGGACGTGTGCTGCGCCTGCCTCAAGTCCGCCGAACGCGTGAGCAACGCGACGCGACCGTCCGCGCCGACATACAGGCATTGGAAGAAGCAGAAGCCGAAAGTGTCGTAGCCGGTCAGCCAATAGTGGCTCTCGGGCGCGAACAGCAGCGCGCCGTCGAGCTTGGCGTCAGCCAGCGCCGCGAGCAGTCGCTGTTTGCGCGTGCTCATCTCGGCATCGGAAAAGTGGATCATGCGCGCCCCCCGGCGAGGAGTGAACGCGACGGCGCCGCGGCGTCAAGGCTTTATGTGAACGTGTGCGGCGTCTGTGGCCGCGATTTCCAGATCGCGGAGGGGAGCGGGATCGCGCCTTGCTCGGGAAGCGCCGATCACGGAGGGGCCGCGATCTGGAGATCTAGGGGATGCACACATCTGGCCGGCGCACTGCGTAGCACAACGGCTGGGGACCCCTCTCCCCGCGTCCCCACGACGTAGCGCTCCGCATCAGATAAGCAGCGGGGAGAGGTTTGGGTGAGGGGCGAGCCGCTTGGGCGTGCGCTTTTGACGCCCGGCCAAATTTGCTTGCACAAAATAAGCGAGCGTTTGCCTCAGTCCTTCTAGCTTCACGCGGTGCGCTGTGGTTGGAAACGAGCGTCCAAGCAACTCGCCCCTCACCCCAACCCTCTCCCCGCTGTTGCGTGGATGGGGCGAGCTGCGTCGTGCGACACGCGGGGAGAGGGAGTCCGCAGCCGTTGTGTTTCACCCGCGTCCGCCAGATGTGTGCATGCTTTAGATCTGGAGATCGCGGCTACAATTCCGCTTCGATCTGATTGCTGATGGTTCTAAAAGGCGGGCATGGACATCGCGCTTACGCCGCAATTGGCTGGAGACGTGGCGATCGCCCCGCTCGCCGCGAAGCACATCGAGAGCTTTCATAGCGCGCTCGACGTAGTCGCCCGAGAGCGGCGCTATTTGCTTCTGTTGGAAGCCCCGCCGCTAGAGGCCACCCGCGAGTTTGTTCTGGGATCGCTCGCCAGCGGGAATGCTCATTTTGTAGCGCTGGCCGAAGGTAACGTGATTGGATGGTGCGATATCCGACGGCAGCCTTTTGCCTCGGTCGCGCATCGTGGCGCGCTGGGCATGGGGATAATTCCATCCTATCGCGGCCGTGGCATTGGAGCTCGATTGCTGGCTGCGACCTTAGATAAAGCGGGCGAAGCGGGTATTGCACGGGTGGAGTTTGAAGTGCGCGGAGATAATGCGCGAGCCATCGCTCTCTACAAGAAATTTGGCTTCGTCACGGAAGGCGTTGTGCGCCGGGCCGTGTTCATCGACGGCGACTACGTCGACGCCATCGCAATGGCGATGATGCTCGGCTGACTCGGAGCGTCGGCGTCCACGCCGACGTCGGGGGGCGCAACGTCGGCGTGGACGCCGACGCTTCCGTCAGCGAAAGACCAGCACGGGGATCGTCGAGTGGGTCAGCACCTTGGACGTCTCGCTGCCCAACAGCAGCGCCGAGACGCCGCGTCGGCCGTGCGAGGCCATCACGATCAGATCGCATTTGTTTGAAGTCGCGCATTCGATGATGGCGCGGTAGGGCTGATCGCCGATCTCTTGCAAGGCCTCGATCTTTACGCTCGCCGCATCGGCCGCCATTTTCGCCTGGGTCAGCGCATGTTCGGCGTAGCGCTGCGTTTCGGCTTCGAACACGTCCTGGCCGCCGACGGCGCCGATCAGGTCCACAGACCCCACCAAGTAAGGCGCGCGAACGGTTAGCGCTGTCACCTTCGCGCCGCTCTCTCTGGCGAGTTCCACGCCATAGAGCAGCGCCTTGCGCGAGAGATCCGAACCGTCGGTCGGGATCAGGATATGCTTGAACATGGCGGGCTCCGGACTGCTGTATCAGCGATAAGGCTTGGACCACGCGGCGCGTTGACACAGGTCAATTCCGCGTCAGCGCCGGCCGCGTCGCTACCGGTGCAGTATAAGGCGCCGAGCCAGGAGGACGCCAATGGACGGAATTTCGCCCCTCGATCGCCGCACGCTGATCAAAGCCACGCTCGGCGTCGGCTTCTGCGCGGCGATCTCGCCTGTGTTCGCGCAGACGGTTACGACGCCAGCGAATGGGCTGGTGGCCGGGGAAGTCAAGGTGCCCTCCGCGGGCGTCGAAGTCCCCGCCTATCGCGCGGCGCCGGAGGGGACGGGGCCATTTCCGACAGTGCTCGTCGTGCACGAGATTTTCGGCGTGCACGAGCACATCAAGGACGTCTGCCGTCGCTGGGCCAAGCTCGGCTACTACGCGATCGCGCCGGATTTGTTTGCTCGCCAGGGCGACGCCTCGGCCGAGAAGGATATGCAGAAGCTGATGTCGGGCATCGTGGCGAAAACGCCGGATGCGGACGTGATCGCCGACCTCGACGCGACGCTGGCGTTCGCTGAAGCCGAGAAAACAGCCGACGTCTCCCGCGCGGCGGTTACCGGCTTCTGCTGGGGCGGACGGGAGGTGTGGCTCTACGCGGCGCACAATCCAAAGCTGAAAGCGGGCGTTGCCTGGTATGGCCCGCTTGCGCGGCCTCAAACTGATTTGGCGCCGAAGAACCCGCCGGATATCGTTGGCGAGCTGAAGGTTCCCGTGCTCGGGCTTTATGGCGGACAGGATAAGGGCATCACGAAAGATCAGGTTGCCGCGATGCAGGCAAAGCTTGTCGCGGCGGGCGGCGCTTCGAAGATCATCGTTTATGAGGACGCCGGCCACGCGTTCTATGCAGACTACCGGCCGAGCTATGTCAAAGCCGACGCGGAGGCTTCATGGAAAGAGGCGGCGGCTTGGTTGAAGGGGCATGGGGTGTGATTGACCCGTCGTTGCGAGCGAAGCGAAGCAATCCAGCGTCGTGAGATCGCTGGCCAACCGGAAAGGGCGCCTGCCGCCGTTTGGATTGCCGCGTCGCTTCGCTCCTCGCAATGACGATTCCTCTGGGATCATTGTTTGCTCGCAGCCTTCGCCAGCGCCCCGGCGAGCGTCACGAACTCGCTCGGCATCATCACGATCGTCATCGTGTTTTGCTCGGCCCCGACCTCGGTCAGCATCTGCATGCGGCGCAGCTCCAACGAGCCCGGCGACGAGGCGATGATGTCGGCGGCCTGACGCAACAGCTCCGCGGCCTCGCGCTCGGCCTCGGCCTTGATCTGGCGCGAGCGTTTTTCGCGCAGCGCCTCCGCCTCCTGCGCCATCGCACGCTGCATGGTCGCGGGGATCTCGATGTTCTTCATCTGCACCTGCTCGACCTTCACGCCCCAGGGCTCGGTGATCGCGTCGAGCGAGGTCCGCAACTGTAAGGCGACGGATTCCTGATCCTTCAGCACGTCGTCGAGCGTGTGCCGGCCGATCGTCGCGCGTAGCGCGGTGACGGCGGCTTGGGTGACCGCGTCCTCGACATTGGCGACCTCGATCAGCGATTTCTCCGGCTGCATGACACGGCGCCAGATGACGGCGTTGATCTTCACCGGCACGTTGTCCTTGGTGATCGTCTCCTGCTGCTCGACCGCGGTGGTCGTGGTTCTCACATCGACCACGGTGCGCCATTCCAGGAACGGCAGCATGAAATAGAGCGCCGGGACCGGCGGTGCGGGAATAGCGGCCGAGGAAGAAGACGACCGCGCGCTGATATTGATTGCAGACGCGCACCGTCATCAGGAACAGTATGATCGCGATGGCAATCACCACGTAAGTCAGCGAGAAATTGAACTGCATTTCAAGTCTCCGGATCGGCGAGCGGGTGCAGGTCGCGCACCATCGCCTTGGCGCGCTCGTCGAGTACGTGGGTGTAAATCTGTGTGGTGGAGATGTCGGCGTGGCCGAGCAGATCCTGGACCACGCGCAAATCCGCGCCGTTCTGCAGCAGATGACTGGCGAAGGCGTGGCGCAACACGTGCGGGCTAATCCTCGCCGTCGCGATCCCCGCCGCGGCCGCCGCCGTCTTCAGATCGCGCGCGAACGCCTGGCGCGTCAGATGCCCGCTTTCGCTGTCGGAAGGAAACAACCACGGGCTCGAAGCGAGGCCGGGCGCGACCTCCTCCATCAGAGCGCGATAGTGCTTGATCGCCGCGCGCGCGGGCGCCGAAAGCGGCGCCAACCGATCCTTGTCGCCCTTGCCGCGCACCGTGATCAGCATCTCCTTCGTTCGCGCCACCGAGCGGGGCAGGGCGATCAGTTCGGAGACGCGCAGGCCCGAGGCGTAGAGCAGCTCGATCAGGCAGGCCATGCGCGCGGTGGCGAGCCGCTCGCGGGGCGCGCGGGCGGGGTCGTCGAGGCCCTCGCGCGCGACATTGATCAGCTTTTCGACCTCGGCGACGCCCAGCACCTTCGGCAGCGGCCGGCGGCGGCGCGGACCTTCTAGCGCCAGCGTCGGGTCATCGGTGCGCAGACCCTCGACGAACAGATGCTTGTGCCATTGCTTGATCGCCGACAGCGCGCGCGCCACCGACGCGGCTTTCAGCCCGCGGGCCGCGCCGGCGGCCTGGAAGGCGCGGATGTCGACGTCGCCCGCATCGAGCGGCGTCTGGCTTCGGCCGCCGAGAAAATCGACATAGGCTTGGAGATCGCGGCGATAGGCTTCGATCGTGTTTTTCGCCGCGCCCCGCTCGGCGGCGATCGCGTCGAGGAAATCCTCGACGAGATTGAGCGCGCTCATTTCGGCGCTTTCGGCAGCTCTATCGTCTCGGTGATTTCGTGCGGGGTGATTTTGACCATCGTGGCCATGTAGAAAATTCCGCCGTAGACGAGCGCGGCCAAGGCTCCGACGATGACAACGAAGCGAATCAGGGTGGGCACGCGCGGGCTCCGGAAATTATGCGGCAATGTAGTTGGCCGCGCGGGCCTAGGGAACCTTCGCGCCTCACCTAACGCGTAAACTCATTCCGCCAAGGTAAAATCAAGTCCGCGCTGACATGTTTGTGCAACACTTCGCTCAAATCGTTCGCTGCGCCGCCGGTTTCGGCGGCAAGCGCTGGACACTCGGCCGCTGGCTCTTAAGGTCCGGCAAAAGCGTGGTGATTCGAGTTGCTTCGGTTCCCCAACGTCTAAGCGTCGATAGATGGCGAAAATGCGCTGGCAAAATTCGACGGCCTCGTGAATGTCTGCGATGACGACGGGTGCATACAATGGTTATCAATTTGCGAAAGTCGGCGATTTGGAAGGACGCCCGGCCACGTTTAGGGGCCTTCGGAGACCGCCGTCCTCCTCGGATGGCGGGCCGGAGCTCGAGGTGAGCCGCCGACGCATACGATTTCCCGGGATTGCGCGATGACGACGGCGCTGCCGGCGTTTGCGTCGGTCGATTTTCAGTGGACGCGCGGTTTGCGCGACGTGTGGTCCGACCCGCCGTTTCACGTCGAGGACCTGAACGGCGATGTCGTCGACCGGATCGCCGCGGAATTCTTTGCGCGCACGCGGGCCCCCGAGTTCGAACCCCGTCGGGCAAGTGCTGACCGGACGCGCCGGCGCCGGCAAGACGCATCTGCTCGGCGCGCTGCGCCGGCGAGTCTGGGAGGGGCGCGGATGGTTCGTGCTGATCGACATGATCGGCATCAACGATTTCTGGCGCACCGCGGCGCTCGGCTTCCTGCAATCGCTGTCGCGGGTGACGCCGGGGGGCAGACCCAGGCGAGCGCGATCCTGAGCGCCGTGCTGCGCGGCCTCAATGCTGACGAATTGGCGCGTCGGGCGGTTGCCGGTCTGGTCATGCCGACCCTCACCAAGACGCGGGCGGTCGATCTGCTGATCGCGATGCTCGGCGCTATCGAGCCCGCCGAGACGCGGAAGCACCAGGACGTCGTGCGCGCCATGGCGCTGCTGGAGTTGCCGGACATGGCGATTGGCACCTACGCGGCGACGTGGCTGCTCGGCCACGAAGTCGAGGAGCCGCGGCGGCGCGAACTCGGCTTTGTCTCTGGACCCCCGGCGCCGGCGGAAATCGTGCGCGGGCTGCTGTGGATCATGGGGCACGCCGGTCCGACGATCATCGCGATCGATCAGTTCGACGCCATCGTCAGCGAGGCCAATGCGCTGGCGGCGGAGGAGGCGGGCGCGCGTCGGGCCAATTCGATCCTGCAGTCGCTCGCCGGCGGCCTGATGCATCTGCACGATCTCAAGCGGCGGGCGATGACGCTGGTGTCCTGCCTGGAGGCGACCTGGCCCGTCCTCAAAGAAAAGACAGTCGCCAGCGTCGGCGATCGCTTCCGCGAACTGCCCGTGCTGCCGGCCGTCGAAAACGCGGCCGTGGTCGAGCGGCTCATCGCGCGGCGGCTGGCCCCGGTCTACGCGGAGAAAGGCTACTTGCCGCCTTACGCGACCTATCCGTTCACGCGCGGCGCGGTCGAGAGCGCGGTCGGGTTGCGGCCGCGAGCGATCCTGATGCGCTGCCACGAACATCAAGAAGCCTGCCTCGCCGAGGCTCGCCTGCGCGAATGCGGCTCGCTGGCGATTGCGCCGCCGCGCGTGAGCGCTACCGCTGCGCCGTCGGGGGAAACCGCGGCCCTGGACGAGGCTTTTGCGCGCGCCCGCGCCGAAGCGGCGCCGGTCGCGTTCGACGACGAGGAGACCGTCGGCGCGCTGGTGTCGCAGGCTTGCGAACTTTATTTGCGGCATCTGTCGCTGCCCGAGACGATCGACGGCGAATCGAGCCCCGACCCCAACCCGCGAAGCCCGGCGCTGCACGCGAAGCTCGTGTTCGTGTTTCACGATGAGGACGACCGGCAACGGCGCTGGGGGTTCCGGGCGATCGAGCAGGACAATCCGATTGCGTTCCAGTCGCGGCTGCGGGCGGCGATGACCGCCTCGGGCGTCGACGCCAATCTGAAGTGGCGGCGGATGCTCGTTCTCAGGACCTGTCCGCCTCCGCCCGGACCGAAATCGGCGGAAGTCGCGAAGGAGTTTCTCGATGCGGGCGGCGATTTCGTCGATCCGGCGCCCGAGGATTTTGAGATTTTCAGCGCGCTCAGCCAGCTGGCCAAGGACGCGCCGCCGGGGTTCGACGCCTGGCTGAAGCTGCGCAAGCCTCTGTTCGCGACACGCCTGTTCTATCTCGCGGGGACTCGCGCCGCCGGAATTCCTGCCGTGGGAGCGCATGGGTTTTGCGCAGCCAGCGGCGCCGAGGGTCGCCGAGGCGCCGGTGAGGACGGAGCCGCCCGCCCCGCCTGTTTTCATCGCGCCGCCGAAACTGGCGCCGCCGGCTGCACGCGTTATCGAGGCGCCTACGCCGGCCGCGCCGGTTTTCACCGCGCCGCCCAAACCCGCCCCTGCCGTCCGGCAGGCGCGCGCGCTGGCGGCGTTGCTGACGACGGCGCCGCGGCCCGCGCTCGCCGAATTGCGCGAGGAGGCTTCCGTGTGGCGGCCGCCGCCGCTTCGGGCGATCCCTGTCGGCCGCGCTGTCGATCGCGGCGGCATGCTCGGGCCGGTGGCGCTGCCGCTGGATATGCTGTCGCGCCATATCGCCATTCTCGGCGATTCCGGCGCCGGCAAGAGCGTGCTGCTCAGCCGGCTGGTTGAAGAGGCGGCGCTGTTGGGCGTGCCCTCGGTCGTGCTCGACGCCGGCAATGATTTTGCGCGTCTGGCGCAACCCTGGCCGTCGCGCCCGACCGAATTCTCCGACGAGGACGCGCGTAAGGCCAAAGCCTATTTCGAGCGGACGGAAGTCACGGTCTGGACGCCGGGCGTCATCGGCGGCCGGCCGCTGAACCTGAAGCCGCTTCCGGATTTCGCTGCGCTCGGCGGCGGCGTAGACGCCGAAAGTCTCGGCGAGCGCGAGGCGGCGGTCGAAATGGCGGTCGCCACGCTCGAACCCTATCTTTCCGGCCGAGGCGCTGCGGCGATCAAACTGCGAGGCGTGCTCGCCGATACGCTACGCGCCTTCGCGCAGCGCGGCGGCGGTTCGCTTGATGGGCTGGTTGGGATGCTCGCATCGCTGCCGGACGGCGTGAGCCGGATCGCCGAGGCGGCGAGCCTGGCCGAGGAGCTCGCCGATCAGCTCGCGGCCGCTATGGCGGGTGAGCCGATGCTGCGCGGCGAGGCGGCGCCGTTCGATCCCGGCCAGCTGTTCGAGAGCCGGCGCGGCAAGACACGGGTTTCCGTGGTCAATCTCTCGGGCCTCGGGGGCGAGGCCGAGCGTCGGGCGTTCGTCAATCAGTTGCAGATGGCGCTGTTTGGTTGGATCAAGGCCAATCCCGCGCCGACCGGGCGGTTGTTCGTGCTAACCGAATCGCAAGCCTATGCGCCGGCGCGGGAGACGCCCGCTTGCAAGCGAAGCGCGTTGGCGTTGATCAAACAGGCGCGCAAATACGGTCTCGGCATGATCTTCGCTACCGCCGAGCCGCGCGGCGCTCGATCCGGCGATACTCTCCAACGCGTTGACCCATTTTTATGGCCGCGTCGGCTCGGCGACCTCGATCGAGGCGGTGGATGCGCTGATGGCCGCCAAGGGCGGCGCCGCTGGCGATCTGGCGCGGCTGAAGGTCGGCGAGTTCTATTATTCGACGCAGGGGTTTTCTCGGCCCGTGACGATCCGCGCGCCGCTGTGTCTGACCCGCCGAGGGCAGAACCCGCCGACGGCGGCCGAGGTTGAGAGCCTGGCGCGGCTCCGCGCCTGAGGGCGTCAGGCGTGGAACAGGGCGAAATAGACGACGTAAATCCAGCCGAGCACGCCGTCGATGATCGCCCACAGAATCGAATGGTTGTTGACGTAGGAGATCGCGATCGCGAGCGCGGATCCGAAGCCTACGCCATATTTCGCGCCGTCGACCCTGACGTTGTAATACCCGTTGGCCATGTTCGGCTCCGCGTTGGCTTGTCGTGCGATATAGGCGCTGAAGTGGCGCGGCGGAAGCTTCGTGTCATCCCCGCGAAAGCGGGGATCCAGGGGCTACACGACGTGCGCTTCAACGTGTTGGCCACACGACGTGCGGCAGCCCCTGGATCCCCGCTTTCGCGGGGATGACAACGACCGGCTTGATTGTTTCGTTGCTCCGCGCCGCGTCAATCACGGTCTTTATTTGGAGCCGCCGGCCTGCGGGACGACGACGTGGTGGCGCGGCGCCTGCTTGCGTTTTCTGACGACGCAGATCGAGTCGAAAAACTGCAGGCTTTCGATGTCGGTCATCGTGTCGGGCGTATTCCGGCCGCGCTGATAATAGTGCCGGTGCATCTCGTCGATCTTGCCCTTCAGATATTCGATCGCCGTGCCCGGTCTGCGCAAGCCACCCTCCATGTGCGGCCAGTAGGCGGAATGCGTATCCTCGATGACATACAACCCGCCCTCGCTCAGACGCGGAAAGAGGACTTCGAAACTCGCGCGCTGGTGGCTGGCGATATGCGAGCCATCGTCCAACACGACATCCAGCCCGCCCATCTCATCAACCACGCTCGACAGGAACGCCGGATCGTCTTGTGACCCTATGCGTACGCGAGCCGACTTGCCGTCGAAGGCGGCGCAATCCGGGTTGACATCGATCCCGTAGATCAGCGCCTCCGGCCCCAAGAAGTCTCGCCACATCCGCAGCGATCCGCCCTTCGAAACGCCTATTTCCAGGAACTTTACGTTCGAGCCAACCAAGGGCGCGAACAGATCATCGTAGATGGGCAGGTAGTGAAGCCATTTGTGAGCTGTGACGTCTTCGGTTGAAAAGAAAATCTCGGCGGCGCGGCCGGGGGTCGCTGACCTGATCTCGTCGGTCGGGTCGGCGGAAAAGGCGGAGAAGCGCGGGATGCGCGGGCTGAACAGACGCCACATCTTGTTTTGAAGCCGCATTCGCCAGCGGCCGAGAGGACGTCGCATCGTTTCGCCAAAGTTCGAGGGAAGCGCGAAGGCGAAAGCGCGACAGGGGCGCGCTGTCAACCCAGCGTATTCCCGGCCGACGGCCTATCGGGGCGGAAAAGCCTCTGTTAAAACGCGAGCGATCGGTCGGCGACGAAGGCGGCGCGCATGGAATGGCAAAACACTCCTGAATCCCTCGAATATCGAGGATCGCCGGGGCGAAGTGGGCGCCAGCATGGGCGGCGGCGGGGGAGGCGGCGGCTTCGGCACCGGCGGGATGGGCATCGGCGTCATCCTCATCGTGCTGATCATCAGCTATTTCACCGGCATCAACCCGGCCGTGCTGCTCCAGGGCGCGCAGGTCGTCACCGGCAATGGCCATCAGCAGATCGCTATGTCACCGCAAGCGCAGCCGCAGCGGATGAACGCGCCGGCGGCGGGCGATGACCGGACGCTGAGCTTGGTGAAGCACGTGCTCGGCGAGACCGAGGCAGTGTGGGCCGAGGTGCTGCCGGCGCAGAAGGGCGTGCGCTATGTGCCGGCGACGCTGGTGCTGTATCGCGGCGCGACCCAGTCCGGCTGCGGCGGCGCGCGCGCGGCGATGGGGCCGTTCTATTGTCCGGTCGACAAGAAGGTCTATCTCGACATGTCCTTCTTTGACGAGATGCGCGCCAAATACGGCGGCGGCGGCGACTTCGCCTATGCCTACGTGATCTCGCACGAGATCGGCCATCACGTGCAGGATCTGCTGGGCATTCTCGACAAGACGGATGAGCAGAAGCAGAACGTCTCGCGCACGCAGGCGAACGCGATCTCCGTGCGCATCGAGTTGATGGCGGATTGTCTCGCCGGCGTCTGGGCCGCCAACGCCAACAAGAAATGGAAGCTGATCGACCAGGGCGACGTCCAGCAGGCGCTGGCGACCGCGCAGGCGATCGGCGACGATACGCTGCAGAAAGCCGCGCGCGGATACGCCGTGCCGGACAGCTTCACCCACGGCTCCGCGGCGATGCGGCAGAAATGGCTGACGACCGGGCTGCAGAGCGGGCAGGTGGACTCCTGCGACACCGGGGTGATGTGAACCTGTGATGACGCCGATTTGTAGCCGCGATCTACAGATCGCGGTCCTCCGCGATCGGCTCCATGGCGGGCAACTTCACGACGAACGCGATCGGAGATCGCGTCTACAGTTCGCGCGGCGCTCTACTCCGGCTCTGCGAACCCCGCCGCGTCCATCGTCAGATGCACTTTGTTCTGAAAGCTCGCGTCCTCGCCGCGAGCCAGCAGTTCGGCGTTGCGAGCGATCGCGTCGCAGAGCGCCTCGACCCAGCCCCGCTCCGCCTTCGCGAAGTCGCCGAGCACGTAAGGGTAGACCAGCTCCTTCGCCCCGGGATGGCCGATGCCTAGCCGGATGCGCTTATAGTCGTTGCCGATATGCGCGGTGATCGAGCGCAGGCCATTATGCCCGGCGTTGCCGCCGCCGATTTTCACGCGGCATTTTCCAGGCGCGAGGTCGAGCTCGTCGTGCAGCACGACGACCGCCTTGAGGTCGAGCTTGAAGAACCGCATCGCCTCGCCGACGCTCTGGCCGGAATCGTTCATGAAGGTGTGCGGCATCAGCAGCGCCGCGCGGACGCCGCCGATCGTCGCGTCAGAGACCACGCCCTGGAAGCGCGCGCGGAACGCCGGATAGCGATGCTCGCGCGCAATCGCCTCGACCGCCATGAAGCCGATGTTATGGCGATTGCCGGCGTAGCGCGCGCCGGGATTGCCGAGGCCGGCGATCAGCAGCATGAGCTTAACGTCGGCCCGCGCGGGCCGACGCCTCTGGATCGGCGGCTTACTTCTTCGCGGCGGGCTTGGCCGGCGCAGCGCCGCCCTTGGCCGGAGCGGCAGCGCCGCCCTTCGCCGGCGCGGCGCCACCCTTGGCGGGCGCCGCTGCAGCAGCGGCGGGCGCGGCCTTGGCGGGGCCGCCGGAAGTCGCCGGCGCGCGGCCGCGCCTTCGGCCGCCTTCTCCTCTGGCATGACGCTCGGCGGCACGATGGTCACGATGGTCGCATCCGTCCGCGTATCGACCGGACGGCAGCCCTCGGGCAGCTTCAGATGCGAAATGTGCACGGCGTCATGGAAGTCCAGGCCGGTCAGATCGATCTCGATCGCCTCGGGAATATTTTCAGCCGGCACGAGCAGTTCCAGAGTGTGGCGCACGATATTGACCGTGCCGCCCTTCTTCACGCCGGGCGCCGCGTCGCGGTTGGTGACATGGATCGGCACCGCGGTGCGCACGCGCGAACCGGCGCGCAGCCGCAGGAAGTCGACATGCACGGGCCGGTCGGTGACGACGTCGAGCTGATAGTCGCGCGGCAGCACGCGCTCCTTGCGGCCTTCGATTTCGAGCTCGAAGATCGACGTCAGGAAGTGCCCGGCGTAGATGTGCTTGTTGAGTTCCTTGAAGTCGACCGAAATAGGTTCCGGTTTTTCGCCGCCGCCGTAGATAACGCCGGGTACGCGGGCCTCGCGACGAACGGAGCGGGCGGCCCCCTTGCCTGTCCCGCTACGCGTCACGACCGCGAGCTGCTTGATCGCCGCCATGTCGTGTGTTCCTTAAGTTGTCCCGCCTCGCCTCCAGGGGTGTCGGAAACGGCGGGAGGCGGGTCTATAATTGAAGGGCGGGCGACGGGCAAGAGGTTCGGGCGGCGTCGCAGAATATGGCCGCCGTTTTCGGCGGCCGGCGGCGAACTCGGCGCGAAACGCTCGCGGATACGGCGCGGGCCCCAGTCGTCGATATCGTCGAAACCGAGCTCGGCCAGACGTCTATGCAGATCCTCCGTGTCGAAATAGCAGCGAAAGTTTTCGCCAAGCGTCGCGGCGCGCGCGGCCATCTGCTCATGAAAAACGCGCGTCGGGTGGTCGATCGAGTGCGGCGGATTGGCATAGTCGAAGACGATTTCGGCGCCGCCGCTGAGGCCCGCCACATAGCGCAGCAGGCTGTCCGCCACCTCGGGCGTAAGGTACGGGGTCACGCCGAGGCATACGAATACCGCGCGCCGGTTTTCGTCGAACCCCGCCGCGCTGAGCGCCCCGGTAAGCGTCTCCGCCTCGAAGTCGCACGGCGCAAAGATGAGATGCGCGGGGATCGCGATCCCGGTCGCCGCGAGCCTTCGCCGCTTTTCGTCCTGGGTTGCGGGATGGTCGAGTTCGAAAACGCGCAGGCCTTCGAGCGGCGCGAGGCGATACCCCAGCGTGTCCAGGCCGGCCCCCAGCACGACAATTTGCCGCGCGCCCTCGTCGATCGCGCGCCGGGCCGCGTCTTCGGCGATGCGGCTGCGCAGCGCGACGAACAGGCGCAATGGCAGCAGCACGGCATGGCCGGTGTCGGCGAGGATCGCGCCAAAGTCCTTACCGAGGATGCGCACCGCGAGCGGATCAACGAACACGCTGGCGCCATCCACAAGCTGATGAGCGGCGCGAAGCCCCGCTGCGGAAATGGCGGTACGGCTAAATTGACCCTCGAGCACGGCGACCTCCCTAGGAGCCCGAAACGCTGTTATAGCCCAGCGCGAGTGTGTTTGAAGCCTGCATATTAACGAAGACAACATCGTTTGAAGGGGCGAAGAGGTCCAGAAGAAACGGCCGACGCTCCACCATCCGATTGACGCCGGGTCGGACCTTTTGTCGATCCCGTTTCTTTATATGCGAGACGAACTCACGGCGGCCGCCCATGTCTGACAACGACCTTGTTATGCGCATCCCCCACGGCCTTGGCGCCGCCGAAGCCAAACGGCGCATCGCCTCCGGCGTCGACACGGCGAAGAGCCAATACGGACATTATTTGCGCACGGCGGATACCGAGTGGGACGCCAATCGTATGAACTTCCGCGTGACGGCGCTTGCGCAGACGGTGCAGGGCAGTGTTGACGTCGAAGAGAGCTTTGTCGAGCTTAGAGCGCAGCTACCCCTGATGATCCGGCTGCTGGCGAAGCGGTTTGTGCCCGTCGTGAAGGGCACGGGACAGAAGCTGCTGAAGTAGGCTTTCTAACCGTGGCCCGACTCGGCCCCAGAACGAGCGGCGCTCTGCGGCTCCCGGCGCCCCAGCGGCGAATGTTAACATATGTTAACTTTAAGTTAACCCGATTTTATCGTACAATCACACTGCGGCTTGTTGCCCTTTTGGGATAAAAGATGCGCCACAATGAAGAATTGATATCGCGCCTCGGCAGTCTTCGCAGAACCGTCGTAAATATTAAGGAAATAACGGGCTTGATGGGTTTGCAGACGCAAGTGTCCTTGTTGGAAAATGACCATCATGAAGTGCGTTCGCAATGGACAGCTTTGGCATTGGAGTTGTCTCATATGTCGTTTTTGGCTGACAATGTGCTCAATAAAGTCGATTATGCCAAAAATAGAGAAAGGCTGGTCAATGTAGGCGGCGCCAACATTGGCATCGACGCTGGCTTGATATGGGAGGCCGATACTAATCGCGGGGGCAGGTGTTGAGCGGCCTCAAATGACTACACCCCGCGACGCGGTACGTACGCTGATCACTCGCTCCCTTGATCTGCAGCGAGCAAAGCCAGCAACCTCGTTGCCCTACGCTCGATTGCTGAACTAAGCCGCGGAAGCCCGCGCCAAACGGACGCCCTCTTCGGCGCTCTGCTCTGTCGCGCTCGGTCCGGTCCACCGCGGCAGAGCTGGACTGCTCAACGTGATGCGGAGAGAGAAGCCACCAGGGCGTTGCCCCCACAAAGTGTCGGGCAGAGGAGCCCGGCCGGAAGTCCAGCGCCAATACCTGTGGCTGTTCCGCTCGACGTCATGGAAGCCGACGCCAAGCCGCGGATCGTCGAGCGCGATCGCCTGAACCGAACCCGCTCCGTCGTCTACAAACAACCCCTCCAGACAAACCCCAAGACGGCGGATGTCCGGCGCACCGCCGACATCGATCGGCCGTACGGCATCAGACACAAGGCGAACATCGCGCGCGCCGCCGGGAACCGAAAACTGAACGGTCAGGTCGCTGATCGCCGGGTCAATCCGCACGCCATCGACGACAAGATGCAAGTCCGCGATCGGATCGCGCGTTTCGAGCCTCCAACCCAACGATTTCGCGCGCGCGCTGATTTGCGACCGCGCGACTTCGACAAGCACGCCGTCAGCGTGGAAGGGGCGGCAAAAATCGGCGTGATCAGGCTTGCCGTCCGGCACGGCGTCGAACTTCACGATGCCGCTTTCGACGAAGAAGCTTCGGTTGTTCCACTCGAAATAGCTCTCGGCGGGCAGGTTCTCGGCGAGCAGAACGTCGTGGCTGTCGAGCTCGACATGCCAGTACGTCACCGTGTCGACATCCATCTGCCGAATGGTCGATCCGTTGATCAAGCTCGATGCGGGGATCAGCACCTCGCCGAGCATGTCGAGACAGATCGCATGGCCGGGCGAGACCCAGAGATCGCGCGCCGGCTTGTTCTCACCCAGCGCCTGCGCCGCGATCCGCACCGGCATGACTTCGCTCGAGCGCGGATGGCGGCGCGGGTCGAGCGTGCGATGACCGATCCACTTGATCGGGCGGCGCTCGCCAGAGGCGACGACGACGAGATCGCCGATCGCGAGATGCTCGACCGCGATATCCCCGCGCACGGTGCGAATGAGCGTGCCTGAGGCGTAGCACACGGCGGAAGGCGCGAAGGCGACGCCGCGGATGTTGGTGTCGGGCGCTGCGGTCATCAGCGTGGTGAAGGACTCGCCAACCGCCTTCGTGGTTGCGGCCAGGGTGTCGTTGATTCCGTACAGGTAGGTTTGGTCGAGATCCCCGATCGTGGAGTTGGTGGCGTAGAGGGTTACGGTCCCGTCCGTGTTGACCTTACCGGTCAGCCCAACCAGGCCGGTGCTGCCACTGGCGGACGAGTTGTCGACCAGGTTCAACCCAGCCGATACGGTATAGTCCAGATTCCAGGTCCCACCGCTAAGGGTCCATTTCTGCAGGCCGCCGTCGCCAAGCCCCGCTTTTTCAGCCTTCCCGCCCTTCGGCTGCCCTCCGTCAGCGACGTAGAGCGTAGTGGAGTTGGCGAAGAAATAGTTCTCGGGGCTGAGATAGACGTTGTTACCGATCCGCGAATCATTGACGCCGTTTGCCTGCGCCGCTGTTAGTGACGCGATGTCCTGGGTGATGTTGGCGAGGATTGTCGGGGTCGCGGCGGAGGTCGGTTCGCCGTTGTACTCGGAGATGTTGTCGGTCTGGTTGCCGCCCGCATCGGTAGATACATACAGATTTCCGTTGTATATCTCCGCGGAGCGATTGGCGGTGGTCGTGTTGATGGCGGTTGCCTGGGTGGCGCCGTCCTGGACGTAGTATAGGCCCTCCGTCGGGTCTCCATTCGATGCGCCCTGGCCGGCGACATAGAAGGACGATCCGTCGACCGTGGCGACGCTGCGCGGGTTATTCTCGTTGTCGATGTTGAAGAGAGCGGTCGAGGTGTCGACCGTGCCGTCGAAGCGGATGTCGGCAATGACGCGCGCCACGGCCGTGTCCCCGGCGGGCGCGCCATTGGCGCCGCCGGTCGGCACAGAATAGGTTTGCGCGAGCGCAGAGTTACCGTAGATGCCGCCGGGCTGCTTGACGCCGAGTCCGGCCTCGGCGGCGTTGTAGGTTGCTGCGTTGATCCCGTAGCCGGCGATGGTCAGCGACTGGCCGTCGGCTGACAGCTCCAGCGTCCCTTCCGATGACGACCCGTATTCGCCGGAGATGATGTTCTCGGTGACGCCGTTGACGGTCGTGGCGGTCTGCGGCAGGACCAGGTCGCCGACCACGGCGCCCGACGTAGTGACCTCTTCGAGGGTGATCGGCGAGCCTTGATTGTCGGTGTAGGTGGTGGAGTCGCCCGGGGCGCCATCTCCGTAGACGCTGAGCACCAGATCGCCAGGAGTGAACTCAAAATTCGCCAAGACCCACCTCAATAGACGTTAACCGTCCGTTAACATCCGCCTATGACGGTTTGTGTACTAATGGCAATTGACAATATTTTGAAAACTTGGCGGTAAACTCAGAATTACTGAAGGATCTGGTTCATATGTCCCCGAAAACTTTGCTCGTCTGCGTATTCGCGGCTGGTTTTATTGCTCCTGCGGCCGAGGCCGAGGTGCGTTTCGGGCACAATGTCTATGTCGGCGGGCACGACGTTTCTCATCAAACGTTCAACCGCCATCGCCGCGGGGCGTTTTATCTTTACAACCAGCAGCCGCACCCGGCGGGATGCGCCTGGCGAGCGAATGACGACGGCTCGCGGACCAAGGTGTGTCGGTTCAAGACATTGCATTGACGCGCACCCGCAGCGCGCCGCTCAAAACTCTACCTCAGGGTCAACCAGCCGATGCAGCCGGTCGGCCGCCGCGCAGGCAAAGCGCAGCAGCACCGCGCGCCGCGTCGCCGGCGCCAAAGCTCTCGGCTCGGGCTCGCGCAGGATCGCCGCGCCGAACCGATCCGCCAGGATCAGCCCCGCCTCCTCCGGCATAATGTCGACCGGCGTATCCTCGGAGATCGCGAAATACAGCCGGTCGCAATGGGCGGCGTAATCGCGCCACTTTCGGTCGGCGCGGAAATCGGCGATCGAGGATTTGATCTCGACGATCAGGATCGAGCCGTCGCGGCCCGAGCGCGACGAGATCGGCGCGCCGGCCGTCCCCTAGCGGCAGTTCGGTGACGGTCGAATAGCCGAGCGCGCGCAAAAGCCGCCGCGCGCCGCGGGCGATGGCGAGCGCGGTTTCCGATTGCCGGCCGTCGATCAGCGTTCCGTTCACGCCGCTTTCGCGTCCTCCAAAATCATCGCCGCCGCCTTCTCCGCGATCATCAGGGTCGGCGAGTTGGTGTTGCCCGAGGTGATGCGCGGCATGACCGAAGCATCGGCGATCCGCAAGCCCGCCAGGCCGCGCACGCGCAGGCGCCCGTCGACGACGGCCTGCGGATCGTCGGCGCGGCCCATCTGGCAGGTGGCGACGGGGTGGAAGATCGTCGTGCCGATGTCGCCGGCGGCCTGCGCGAGCTCGGCTTCGCTGGCCTTCTCCGCGCCCGGCAGATATTCGTGCGGGCCGTAGCGCGCCAGCGAAGGCGCGGCGGCGATGCGGCGGGCGAGGCGGATCGAAATCGGCGGCGACGCGGCGGTCCTCCTCCTCGCTGAGATAGTTTGGTTGGATGATCGGGCGGCTCGAGCGGATCGCGACTGGCCGCGTGGACGAAGCCGCGGCTCGCCGGCCGCAGGTTGCAGACGCTGAGCGTGATGGCGGGAAAGATGTGCAGCGGGATCGCCGAACTTGTCCAACGAAAGCGGCTGCACGTGGAATTCGAGGTTGGCCGTCTCATAGTCGGTTGAGGATTTGGCGAAGATGCCGAGTTGCGAGGGCGCCATGGTGAGCGGCCCGCGACGGTTGAGCGCGTAGTCGATCCCCATCCAGGCGCGTTTGCGCAAGGATTGGAACTCGACGTTGAGCGTGCGCGCGCCTTCTATCCGGAAGATGGTGCGCAGTTGCAGATGATCCTGCAAATTCTCGCCGACGCCGGCGAGCGCGTGCTGAACATCGACGCCGATATTTGTGAGGATCTCCGGCCGGCCGACGCCGGAGAGTTCGAGCAAATGCGGGGTGCCGATCGCGCCGGCCGTCATCACGGTTTCTCGCGCTTTGGCCGCGACGACCGCGCCGCCAGCCTCGTATTCGACGCCGACGACTTTGCCGCCCTCAAATAATAGGCGACGTGCGTGCGCGCCGGTGACCAGCCGCAGGTTGGGGCGGCGCAACACCGGCTTCAGGAACGCCTTCGCGGCGCTGACGCGAAGGCCGCGTCTTTGATTGACCTCGAAATAGTCGGAGCCTTCGTTGTCGCCGAGATTGAAGTCGTTGATCTTGGGGATGCCGACTTCCGCCGCCGCGTCGCGCACGGCATCGAGAATGTCCCAGGCGATGCGCGGCCGCTCGATGCGCCACTCGCCGCCGGCGCCATGTAAGTCGCGCTCGCCCGCCCAATGATCCTCGTGCTTGCGAAAGAACGGCAGCACGTCGTCCCAGCCCCAGCCTTCGAGGCCGAGCTGGCGCCAGCCGTCATAGTCGCGCGCCTGGCCGCGCATGTAGATCATACCGTTGATGGCGGAGCAGCCGCCGATGACGCGGCCTCGTGGATAGGCGATGTCGCGCCCATTGAGGCCAGGCTGCGGCGCGGTTCGAAAGCGCCAGTCTGCCCGCGGGTTGCCGATCGCGTAGAGATAGCCGACGGGGACGTGCAACCAGATCCAGTTGTCCTTACCGCCGGCTTCCAACAAGAGCACCTTGTTGGCGGGGTTGGCGCTGAGGCGATTGGCCATCAGACAACCTGCGGACCCCGCTCCGACGACGATGTAATCGTAGCTCTCGCTCATCCCTCGACCGCCCAGCACGCAACCTCGCGACTTTGTTTGAGGGTAAGCGCCGGCGCCTCGCGCCGGCAAATATCGCGCACCAGCGGGCAGCGCGGATGGAACGCGCAGCCCGGGGGCGGGTCGATGGGGGAGGGCGGCTCGCCAATTACAGGCGCCCGCGTCTTGACCGCGTTCGGGTCCGCGATCGGCGTCGCCGCCATCAAGGCGCGCGTGTACGGGTGTTGCGGGTCTTCAAATATGGCCGCTTTGTCGCCGATCTCGACGACTCGGCCGAGATAGATCACCATCACCTCGTCGGCGATGTGTCGCACCACCGATAGATCGTGCGAGACGAAGACATAGGCGAGCTGCAAAGTTTCCTGGAGTTCAGCGAGCAGGTTCAGAACTTGCGCGCGGATGGAGATGTCGAGCGCGGAGACTGGCTCGTCGAGCACGAGGATTTTTGGTTTCAACATCAGCGCGCGCGCCACGGCGATGCGTTGGCGCTGGCCGCCGGAGAACATGTGAGGATAGCGTTGGTAGAATTCCTCGCGCAGGCCTACCTCGCGCATCGCGGCGATCGCGGCGTCCTTGCGCTGCGGGGCGCTCAGGTTGGTGTTGACCAGCAGCGGCTCTTCGAGCGCCTTGCCGATCTTCTGGCGCGGGTTGAGCGAGCCGTAGGGGTTCTGGAACACGATTTGGATGTCGCGGCGCAGGGCGCGGCGGCGGGTGGCGTCGACTTTGGCTACGTCCTCACCCTCGATGTGTAGCTCGCCGCGGGTTGGCGTTTCGATGAGGGTCAAGAGCCGCGCGAGCGTCGATTTGCCGGAGCCGGATTCGCCGACGACGGCCAGAGTGCGGCCGGGCTCCAGCGAGAAGGAAACATCCTGCAACGCCTTGACGCTCGCATGCGCGCCAAACAAGCCGCGTGAGATCGGATATTCGCGGCTCAGGCCGCGCGCTTCCAGGAGCGCGCTCATGCCGGCGGCTTGATTGATAAGATGCCCCGACGCCGCCGCTCTCCCTCCCCCCTTGTGGGGGAGGGCCGGGGAGGGGGGTAGCCGCGAGGGCCGCGCTTTCCGGAGTAACTGCCGATCAAATTGGATCGCGTGCTGTCATCCCCGCGAAAGCGGGGATCCAGAGGCGGCCGCACGTCGTGTGGCCAACGCGCTGAAGCGCACGTCGTATAGCCCCTGGATCCCCGCTTTCGCGGGGATGACAGGAAGGCGGGGGATTCGATCCGCTCGGATTGCGCTCCAGAGACCGGCGGCCAGGCCGAACCGCCCCCCTCCCTAACCCTCCCCCACAAGGGGGGAGGGGACGGCCGGCCGGCGATCACAAAAGCACGTACTGTCACGCCGCCTCGCTTGCGTTGGTGAGCGGCGCGTAGCAGCGCGCGCGGCCGAGTTGGGTTGAAGCGGGCGGCGGTGGCGCCGTGCGGCAGGCGGCGAAGACGAACTCGCAGCGCGGCGCAAACAAACAACCGCGCGGGCGATCGAACTGGCCGGGCACTACGCCGGGGATGGCTGGCAGCCGCCGCTGCGTCGCGCGTTCGGGGAGTGCGGCGAGCAGGGCTGCGGTGTAGGGATGGTGCGGGTCAGCGAACAAGGCGCGCGTGCTGTTTGTTTCGACCTGCTGCCCCGCATATTGCACGATGACGCGATCGGCGGTCTCCGCGACCACCCCCATGTCATGGGTGATCAGCACCAGCGCCATGCCGTTTCGCTGTTTCAAGGCCAGCAGGAGATCGAGGATTTGCGCCTGCATCGTCACGTCGAGCGCCGTGGTGGGTTCGTCGGCGATCAGCAGTTTTGGTGCGCAAGCGAGCGCCATCGCGATCATCACGCGCTGGCTCATGCCGCCGGAGAGTTGATGCGGAAAGGCGCGTAAGCGCCGCTCGGGGTCAGGGATGCCGACGTCGCGGAGAAGCTCGATCGTGCGGGCTTTGCGCTGTGGGCGCGGCAGTTTCAGATGCGTGTTCAGCGTCTCGCCGATCTGGAAGCCGACGGTGAAACAGGGGTTGAGCGAAGACATCGGCTCTTGAAAGATCATCGCGATGTCGCGGCCGGCCATTTCGCGGCGGGCGCGGACGCTCATGGTTTTCAGATCGCGGCCGTCGAAACTCATGAGATCGGCGGTGACTTCGGCTTGGCGCGGCAGCAGGCCCATTACGGCGAGCATCGCGACGGATTTGCCTGAGCCGGACTCGCCGACGATGGCGAGCGCTTCGTCGCGATCGACCGTCACATCGACGCCGTCGACCGCGGTGAAGGCGCCCGTCCTTGAGGGGAACCGCACGGTGAGATTGCGGACTTCGAGCAGAGGCATCAGAGTCCGCCCTCAGCGTCATGGCCGGGCTTGTCCCGGCCATCCACGCCGTGACACGGCGCGCCGGCGCCAGAGACTCGAACGCTCTTGTTTGCAGCCGACGCTGCTTTGTTCTGAAACCTTTCGTGCGCGTCACGGCGTGGATGGCCGGGACAAGCCCGGCCATGACGGAATTCGCGGCATCACGCCCTCCGCATCTTTGGATCGAGCGCGTCGCGCAGTCCGTCGCCGGTCAGGTTGATGGCGACGACGGTGATCAGAATGGCCAGTCCCGGCAGCGCGACGATCCAGGGATCCGATTGGATGAACTCGCGGGAATCCGCCAGCATCGCGCCCCATTCCGGGGTCGGCGGCTGCGCGCCGAGGCCGAGGAAACCCAAGCCCGCCGCTTCCAGGATCGCGTCGGAGACGCCGAGCGCGGCTTGCACGATCAGTGGCGCGATGCAGTTCGGTAGCACCGTCGTCAGCGCGAGCCGGATTGGCCCGACACCGACAACGCGAGCGGCCATGACATAATCCTTCGGCAATTCGCCGAGCGCGGAGGCGCGCACGATCCTGACGTAGCGCGGCAAACCAACCACGGTGACGGCGACGATCGTGTTGGTGAGGCTGGGGCCGAGGATGGCGACGATCACCACGGCCAGCACAAGGCTCGGCGTTGCGAGGATCACGTCCATCAGCCGGGTGACGACCGTGTCGATGATCGAGCCTGTCATCGCGGCGAGCAGTCCTAGAGCGACGCCGATCAGGAAGGCGACGCTCATGACCGACAACCCGATGAACAACGATATGCGCGCGCCGTAGATGATGCGCGACAGCATATCGCGCCCGTCGCCGTCAGTACCGAGTGGGAAGCTCCAGGCGCCGCCCGCCCAGATCGGCTTGGCGCGCACGAAGTCGCGGAATTGCTCATAGGGGGAATGCGGCGCCAGCACATCGGCAAACAGCGCGGCAAACACCACGATGGCGAGCACGGCGAGACCAATCATCGCGCCGCGGTTCTCGCGGAAGGCCGCCGCGAAGGCCGACAGCGGCGCGGGTTGGGCGAGGACCTCGGCGGCTTCGGGGGCGAGCGCGATATCAGCGGGCATGGCGGATGCGCGGATTGACGAGGCCGTAGATCAGGTCAACCAACAGGTTGACCAGGATGACGGCGGCGGAGACCAGCAGCACACCGCCTTGCAGGGCAGGGTAGTCGCGGCGGAAGATCGATTCGATCAACCATTTGCCGACGCCGGGCCAGGAGAAGATCGTCTCGGTCAGCACGGCGCCGGCCAACAGGCCGGAGACCGAAAGGCCGATGACGGTGACGACCGGCAGCAGCGCGTTGCGCAGCGCGTGCAGGCCGATCACGCGGAACGGCGACAGGCCCTTCGCGCGCGCCGTGCGTACGTAGTCCTCGCTCAGCACCTCGAGCATGGCCGAGCGGGTCATGCGCGCGATGACGCCGAGCGGCACGGTGCCGAGCACGATCGCCGGCAGGATCAGATGTCTGACCGCGTCGAGGAATGCGCCCTCCTCGCCGGAGAGCAGGGAGTCGATCAGCATGAAGCCGGTCGGTTGGTCGAAATCGTATTTGATGAGATCGATGCGGCCGGAGACCGGGGTCCAGCCGAGCGTCACCGAGAAGAAGAAGATGAGGATGAGGCCCCACCAGAAGATCGGCATCGAATAGCCGAATAGCGAGATCGTCATCAGGGTTTGGTCGAACACGCCGCCGCGTTTTACCGCGGCGATCACGCCCGCAGGGCACGCCGATGGCGATGGCGAACAGCATGGCGAAGAAGGAAAGTTCGAGGGTCGCGGGGAAGAGCGTGAAGAACTCGGTCAGCACCTTTTGCTGCGTGGCGAGCGAGACGCCGAAATCGCCGTGCGCGATGTGCCCGACATAGTCGAGGAACTGTCGCCAGATCGGTTGATCGAGGCCGAGTTCGTGGCGGAGCTGCGCCAGCCGCTCCGGCGCGATGCCGCGCTCGCCGACGCGGACTTCGACGGGGTCGCCGGGGACCAGCCGGATGGCGACGAAGGTGAGGAACATCAGCGCGAGGAAGGTCGGGACGGTCAGCGCGACCCGGCGGAGGAGATAGGTCAGCATGAGGACGCAAGCGGCGCAAGCGCCCAATGTAGCCGCGGTCGTTGACCGCGGTCTTTGTGTGATCGTCTCTTTCGGATGGGGGCGATCACCGAAGACCGCGGTCAACGACCGCGGCTACAGGGGCGCGGAGACCTCGGCTCTTGACTCTCTCCCCGCAAGCGGGGGGAGCACGGCGCGGGCGCCGCGTTACGACCTCAGGTCGCATGCCGCCTCACTTCAAATCGACGCCCTCGAACGTGTGCGTGCCGAGCGGGCTTTGTTTGTAGCCCTCGACATTGGCGCGCATCGATTCAAACACGGTGGAATGCGCGAGCAGCAGATCCGGGACTTCGTCGTGCTGGATCTCCTGCATGCGCTGATAATATTTGGTGCGCTCGGCCTGATCGGAGGTCAGCCGCGCCTTGACCAGCAGATCGTCGAACTCGGCGTTGCACCATTTGGTGGCGTTGCTGTTGCCGGGTTTGCCGCCAGGGCAGCCGCGCAGGAAGAAGAAATTGTCGGGGTCGCCGTTGTCGCCGGTCCAACCATACTGGCCGGTGATCTGCTCGCCGGCCGCCAGGCGCTTGCGGTATTCGCCCCATTCGTAGGTCTGCAGCTTGGCGTTGACGCCGACCTTGGCGAGATCGGCCTGCATCATCTCGCCGATGCGCTTGCCGTTCGGGTTGTAGGGCCGCTGCACCGGCATGTACCAGAGATCGATATCGAGCGGCGTCTTGACGCCGGCGGCGGCGAGCATCTGTTTGGCCTTCTCGGGGTCGAACGGGATCTGTTCGACCTTATCGTTGTAGGCCCACATGGTTTTCGGGATCAGCGTCGAGGCTTTCTCGCCGGCGCCGAGATAGACGTCCTTGAGGATCGCGTCGCGGTCGATCGACATCGCCAGCGCCTGCCGCACCTCCTTCTTGTCGAGCGGCGGCTTTTGCGCGTTGAACGCCCAATAGGCGACGTTGAGGCCGGACATGCTGATGACCTTCAGCGAGGCGTCCTTCTGCATCTCCGGCAGGTCGGCGGGGCGGGGATAGGCGTTGATGTGGCACTCGCCGGCTTTCAGCTTGGCGTAGCGGGCGGTCGCGTCGGGCGTGATGGCGTAGACGAGATCGTCAACCAAAGCCTTCTCGCCGAAATAGTCCGGGTTCTTCTTGAAGCGGATCACCGCGTCCTTCTGATAGGAGACGAACGAGAACGGGCCGGTGCCGATCGGCGCCTGATCGAGCATCTCGGGCTTGCCCGCCTTCAGCAGATAATCCGCGTATTCGGCGGAGCTGATCGAGGCGAAATCCATCGCCAGATTGGCGAGGATGGCGACGTTCGGCGATTTCAGATGAAAGATGAGGGTGTAGTCGTCCTTCTTCTCGATCGTGTCGAGCAAGGTCGGCATGTCCATATCGTTGAAATAATCGTATTTGCCGCCGGAGACTTTGTAATAGGGGTTGTCGGTCTTCCACTGCCGGTTGAACGAGAACAGCACGTCGTCGGCGTTGAACTCGCGCGTCGGCTTGAACTCCTTGTTGGAGTGCCATTTGACGCCCTTGCGCAGGTGGAAGGTGATGGTCTTGCCGCCGTCGGCGATGTCCCAGCTTTCCGCGAGGCCGGGCCGACTTCGGTGGTGCCGCGCTTGAATTCGGTCAGGCGGTTGTAGACGGGGCGGGCGGCGTCGAAGCTGGTGCCGGTGGTGTTGATCGCTGGCTGGAAGTTTTCCGGGCTGCCTTCGGAGCAGTAGACCAGGGTTTTGGCGCTGGCGCCGCTGGCCAAGAGAGCCGCAAGTCCGAGGCCGACCCAAACCGACGCTTTCATGCAAAACCCCTCCTTGACGAGAGGGCAGGAAAGCGCGTTTTCAGGGCCCGCGCAACCTTTGTGCTCTTTGTGCCTCCTTCGCGCCTTGGTGGTGAAACCCTTTCACCACCAAGGCGCGAAGGAGGCACAAAGGACACAAGGCCGCTTCTCAGGCGGCCCCACGGCCCTTCGCTGCACGTGCTGCGGGCTTGGCGGGAGCTTTCTTTGGCGCTGCGGCTTTGGCGGGCGCCTTCTTCGCTGGAGCCGCCTTGCGCGCAGGCTTCGCTGGCCGGCCCTCACGGTCGGCGATCAGCTCCACCGCCTCTTCGAGCGTGATCGTCTCCGGCGACTTCGATTTCGGGATGGTCGCGTTGACCTTGGCCCATTTCACGTAAGGCCCGAAGCGGCCGGCCAGCACGTTGATCGGGCCGCCTTCCGGGTGCTCGCCGAGCAGCCGTCCGCCGGGAACCACGCCCGCGGCTTTAGACTTCAGCGCCTCCAGCGCCTGTTCGAGCGTGAGCTCTTCGGTGTTGACCCCCTTCGGCAAGGTCGCGTTGACCTTGCCGTGATTGACGTACGCCCCGAAGCGCCCCTGCTTCACCGACACCGCGCCCGCCTTCGGGATGATCCCCGAGCGCGCGGCCCGGGCTGGAGCCGAAACGGGAGCTCGCTCCGCTCTCCTTGGCGACAATCAAGTCGATCGCGCGATTGCCGCCAATCTCCAGCACGTCGTCGTCCTTGCCCAGATTGGCGTAGGTCTTGCCGTGCTGCACGTAAGACCCGTAGCGGCCGATGCCGGCGACGATCGGCTCGCCGGACGTCGGGTGGCGCGCCGACCTCGCGCGGCATCGACAGCAGCTTGAGCGCCTTCTCCAAGGTCACATCGTCCGCCGCCAACCCCTTGGGCAGCGAACTGCGCTTCGGCTTCTCGCCCTCGCCGAGCTGCACATATTCGCCGAACCGGCCATTGCGCAGCGTCACCTGCTCGCCCGTCTCGGGATCGACGCCGAGCTCACGAACGCCCGGCGCCTCAGTGTCGCCGTTCGGTGACAGCACGCGGGTGTAGTTGCACTCCGGATAGTTCGCGCAGCCGATGAAGGCGCCGAACTTGCCGAGTTTCAGCGAAAGCTGGCCGCGTCCGCAGTTCGGACATAGCCGCGGATCGCCGCCGCCCTCGCGAGGCGGGAAGATGTGTGGTCCGAGCAGCTCGTTGAGGCTGTCGAGCACTTGAGTCGTGCGCAGATCCTTGATGTCGGCGAGCGAGCCGGAGAAGGCGCGCCAGAAATCGCGCAAGAGATCCTTCCAGTCGATCTCGCTGTTGGAGACCTTGTCGAGCCGCTCCTCGAGGTCCGCGGTGAAATCATATTCGACGTAGCGCCGGAAAAACGCCTCCAGGAACGCGGTGACCAGCCGGCCCTTATCCTCCGGCACGAGGCGGTTCTTCTCTTTCCGCACGTAATCGCGGTCCTGCAGCACGGCGACCGTGGAGGAATAGGTCGAGGGCCGGCCGATGCCGAGCTCCTCCATGCGCTTGATCAGTGAGGCTTCGGTGTAGCGCGGCGGCGGCTCGGTGAAGTGCTGGCTGGTATCGATCCGCTCTTTCTTCAGCGGGTCGTTGGCCTTCATCGGCGGCAGTTTGGCCGAATCCTCGTCCTCCTCGTCGTCGCGGCTCTCTTGATAGAGCGCGAGGAAGCCGGGGAAGCGGATGACTTGGCCGGTGGCGCGGAAATCGAGTTTTCGCCCGCCCGCGTCGGCGAGAATTTCGACGGTAGTGCGCTCGATCTCGGCGCTTTCCATCTGGCAGGCGATGGTGCGGTTCCAGATCAGCTCGTAGAGCTTTGCCTGTTCCGGCTCCAGGTGGCGGGCGACGTCTTTCGGGCGGCGGGTCAGCTCGGTCGGGCGGATCGCCTCGTGCGCTTCCTGCGCGTTCTTGGCTTTCACGGTGTATTTTCGCGGCGCCGAGGGGACGTATTGGTCGCCGAAGGTTTTGGCGATCACGCCGCGCGCGGCGGTGACCGCCTCAGGGGCGAGGTCGACGCCGTCCGTGCGCATATAAGTAATGAGTCCGACCGGCCCATCGCCGATGTCGATGCCCTCATAAAGCCGCTGCGCGATTTGCATCGTGCGCGCCGGCGCGAGCCCATATTTGCGCGAGGCTTCCTGCTGCAAGGTGGAGGTGGTGAACGGCGGGTGCGGGTGGCGCTTGACCGGCTTTGCTTCGACCGAGGCCACGGTGAAGCGGGCGCTCGCCAGCGCGGCTTCAAAAGCCCGCGCCTCGTCGCCGGAGCCGACGTCAAGCCGGCCGATCTTCTTGCCGTCCGCGCCTACGAGCCGCGCGGTGAAGGCGGCGTCGGCGGGGGTCTTCAGATGGGCGAGGATTGTCCAGTATTCGCGGGCGACGAACTTCTCGATCTCCAGCTCGCGGTCGCAGACGATGCGCAGCGCGACAGACTGCACCCGCCCCGCCGAGCGCGCGCCTGGGAGCTTGCGCCACAGCACCGGCGACAGGTTGAAGCCGACGAGGTAGTCGAGCGCGCGGCGGGCGAGATAGGCGTCGACGAGCGCCTGGTCGATCTCGCGCGGGTTGCGCATCGCCTCCTGCACCGCGTCCTTGGTGACGGCGTTGAACACGACGCGGTCGACCCGCTTGTCCTTCAGGAGCTTCTTGCCCTTGAGAATTTCGTAGATGTGCCAGGAGATCGCCTCGCCCTCGCGATCGGGGTCGGTGGCGAGGATGACGCGGTCGGCGTTCTTCACCGCGCTGCCGATGTCGGAGAGGCGCTTTTGCGCCTTGCCGTCGACTTCCCATTTCATGGCGAAGTCGTTCTCGGTATCGACGGAGCCGTCCTTGGCTTCGAGGTCGCGGACGTGGCCGAACGAGGCGTAAACGTCGTAATCCTTGCCAAGATACTTGTTGATGGTCTTCGCCTTAGCTGGCGATTCGACAATGACGACCTTCATTCCCAGCCTGTCCTTCTGCGACGGGCGCATATGGGGCAAGCGGCGGGGAAGCACAAGCCGGAGTATTGGACGGCGAAGGAGTGTGATTTAGTGACGGATCGCGGCTGGCGCTACATCGGTATGAACGAAATCGTCGCCTTTGTAGAGCAAAGCCGCCCCCAGGCGTGTGGCCAACGCGTACGCGAAACAATCGCCGAGATTGAGCTTGGCGCGATGTCCCGTCCCCTTGCCGTAACGATCGAACGCGACCAACGCCTCATGCTCGACGCCGCCGGGCAATATCGTAACCTCGATCCCGCTGGCCGCAAGAAAATCGAGGATGACCCGTTCCGCAGTTATGGTTGGGCATCCCAGAATCCGGCGGATCGCCAGCGTGGCTTCGAACACGGCGATGGCGGAAGTCACGGCCTTGTCGCTTCGTTTCAAGGCGTCGAGCAATGCCTCCCAGCTGGGCTCGCGCTGCAGTATGGCTACGATGGCGGATCCATCGACGACGATCATTCTTCTTCACTTAGGTCGTCGAAGAACGCTTTGTCCGCAACGTCGCCGGTCTTGGGGTGGGAAGCGACGAAATCCTGTAGCGGGCGTAAGCGCTCCTCCAGCGTGGTCTCTTTTTGCAGCCGTTCCCATTCGCGCTCCAACGCGTCGAGGACGATTTCCGTCTTGCTGCGTCCGCGCAGGGTGGCGATCCGGGTCGCCAGCTCATCGACTCGATTATTGCGAATTTGCAGCATGGGACTGTCCCTGGATGCGCTTCCGAGTAAACTAGGGCTCGCGTCGTCGCGCGGCAAGGCGAGGAAGCGCAGCAGAGCTGCGGCGCTCGACGCCAAGTTCGCGGGACTGTCTGGGAGCCTCACATGAACGACCGTCTCGCCGCCGCAATGGCGAAACTGCCGCTGGTGGCGATTCTGCGCGGCGTCACGCCGGAGGAGGCGCCCGGGATAGCCGAGGCGCTGCTCGCCGAAGACTTCGACCTTATCGAAATCCCGCTCAATTCGCCCGATCCGCTGGTGAGCATAACCACGGTGCGGCGGCTGGCGCCCGCGCGTGCGCTCGTCGGCGCGGGCACCGTGCTTACGGTCGCCGACGTCGAGGCCGTGGCGAAGGCTGGCGGGGATCTGATCGTGACGCCCAATACGAACGTCGATGTCATCGCCCGGGCGAAGGCGCTCGGGCTTGTTTGCCTGCCTGGCGCCGCGACGCCGAGCGAAGCCTTTGCCGCACTGGCGGCCGGGGCGGATGGGGTGAAGGCGTTTCCTGCGGAAATGATCTTGCCGGTGGTGGTGAAGGCTTGGCGCGCCGTGCTGCCGAAGACCGCGCCAATCCTGCCAGTCGGCGGCATTACGCCCGACAACATGGGGCCATATGTAAAGGCGGGCGCCTCTGGCTTCGGTCTGGGCTCCGCGCTCTACAAGCCGGGCGATTCGGTTGCGGTCGCCCGCGCGAACGCCGCAGCATTCCGGGCCGCGTGGCGCGCGCTATGAAGCGCGGGGAGGGAAGAGTGGACGAAAGCGGGGCGGATTGCAGGCAGGCGCCGAATGTAGCCGCGGTCGTTGACCGCGGTCGGCGGGCGCGCGTCTCTATCCGGCAAAGATCCGATCACGGCGAGACCGCGGTCGACGACCGCGGCTACAGACGCACCCTCGCCGTTCGACTTGCTCCCTTGGCGCTGGCGGTCATGGCTGCGGTCAGCGGCGGCGTCCTCGCGAAGGCGGACGAGCCCAGCGCGGAGCAGCGCGAGATGGAGCGCGTCGAACGCGAGGGGCAGGCCCAGTTCATGAAGACGCTGTTTGGCAACGAGGCGCCAAAGGCTCGCACCCGAGCCTGCTTCACGCGTCTTTACGATGCCGCGCATCTGAAGGCGCATCCGCACCAGAAGGTCGTCGAGATCCGCATTTCCGTGCACTACAATCCGATCGTGAAGGCGGCGACGGCGGAGGCTGCGGCGGGGTCGCACTGGGGCTATGCGATCCACACCCGCCTCAGAGACGGCAAGCCGAAGACGTTTCTCGACGATGGCAGCTGCTCAGCGGGCGCGATCAGTAAGGATGTGCCTCGCGGGCCTTCCTTCAAAGTCCGTTGCAACGCGGCTTGCGACGCTGGCGATGACCTCTACGTCGACACCGACGGCAAGAAGGCGCTGCTCGCGAACAAGCTGGACCTGGTTCATCCCGACCTCGACGGCCCCGGCGCCGACCCAAAGCAGCAGGCGAAACTCGACGACAGTGTGTTCCGAATCTACCGGGCGAGCGACGCCGATTGTGCGTTCGACAAGTGAGGCGATCATGATTCGACGCGCGTTCCTGAAAGCGGCCGGTTTGATCGCGGCGACGGGCGCGACGGGCGCCGCGCTCGCCGCTGACCTCCGACAACAAGGTCGTCTACCACCTCTCCGATCGGGAGCGGGTTCTGTTCGTGCTCGGCAATATCGAGAACCACTACAAGGCCTTCGCGCCCGGCGAGGTGACGATTGCGCTGGTCGTGCACGGCGAGCCGCTTGGCGCCTTTCGCAAAATCGCGGAGAACGAACGCTTCACCGAGCATCTGCGCGGCCTCGTCGAGAAAGGCCTGACGCCATACGCTTGCATAAACACCATGGAATGGCTGAAGATCGCGCTCGCCGATCTGCCGCAAGGTTTCCAGGTCGCCGAGAAGGGCGGCGTCGTGAAGCTTGCGGAATTGCAGCAGAAGGGTTTCGCCTACCTCCGCCCTTGAGCGGGGCGATTCCCCGGCGCCGATGTAGCCGCGGTCGCTGACCGCGGTGGTTCGGCTTGGAAATCCCTTGCAGAACTTCGCGCCTCAACCGAAGAACGCGGTCAGCGACCGCGTCTACAGGAGGGCGCCGCCAGAAAGTTCCCCCCTGAAAAACGCAACACCCCCTCTTGCCCTCCGCCGCGTGACCCGCTAAACGCCGCCGATGCGGGGCTAAACAGCGCGTGCCCCAATGATCATACATGGCTTCCGCCCTTCTACCTCACCCGCTCTCACAGGCGGTGATGTATGGGGAGCGGTGGATAGGCCGGAGGACCCGGGGGAAACCCTGTGTCTCGTCCGGCCATGTCCTGTCCGAGACTGCCGGCGCCGCCCGAGGGGAAACCCAGAGGCGGCTTAATTCCCGAGGCGATCTAACCAGATCGGCGGGGGCCTGCATAGACGGGGAAGACCGAATTTCCTCGACGCCTTTGTGGCGGCGGGGCCGAAGAGGTTCGAACCATCTGTCCGGCGTTGGCTTCGCAAGAGGCTGCTCCGGGGACAGGCGCAAAGCGTCGCGTTCACCGCCTCATGGGCTTGAGCGCGGCATTACGCAGGAGGCGGGGTTGCCCCGCCAACCGGAGACAGCAACGTGGATAGAGCGGAAAAAAAGGAGGCCGTCGCGGACCTTCACGACATCTTTGCGAAGACGTCGGTGGTGGTCGTGGCGCAGTACTCCGGCTTGACCGTCGCCCAGATGCAGCGTCTGCGCAAGCAGATGAAGCAGGCCGGCGCGCAGGTTCAGGTCGCCAAGAACCGCCTCGCCCAGATTGCTCTGAAAGGAACGGACGTCGCCTCGATCGGCCCCTTGCTCAAGGGACCGACCCTGCTCGCTTATTCAAGCGATCCGGTGGCGGCGGCCAAGGCCGCCGTGGCGTTTGCTAAGGATCACGAGAAATTCGTGGTCCTCGGCGGCGCCATGGGCACGACGGCGCTCGACCTCAAAGGGGTCCAGGCGCTGGCGACGCTGCCGTCGCTCGACGAACTGCGCGCGAAACTCATCGGGCTCATCGTAGCTCCGGCGACCAAGATCGCTCAACTCGTCAACGCGCCGGCCGCCAAGGTCGCGCGCGTCATCTCGGCCTATGCCTCGAAAGATGCAGCCTGACGCAAGGCTCTTCAAAACTCCAAAATTCGAACCATATAGGAACGTACTCGCATGGCTAATCTCGAAAAGATCGTCGAAGACCTCTCCAGCCTCACCATTCTCGAGGCCGCTGAGCTCTCCAAACTGCTCGAAGAAAAATGGGGCGTTTCCGCTGCGGCGGCTGTCGCGGTAGCGGCGGGTCCGGCTGCGGCCGCTGCGGCGCCGGTCGAAGAGAAGACCGAGTTCACCGTCATGCTCACCGCCGCGGGCGACAAGAAGATCGAGGTCATCAAGGAAGTCCGCGCGATCACCGCGCTCGGCCTCAAGGAAGCCAAGGATCTCGTCGAAGGCGCGCCGAAGGCCGTCAAGGAAGGCGTCAACAAGGAAGAGGCCGAGAAGCTCAAGGCCCAATTGGAGAAGGCCGGCGCCAAGGTCGAGCTCAAGTAAGCGCGTGCGGCTCCTCGTCGGAGCCTAAATCGCCACTGACGGCCCGGGCTCGCGCCTTGGGCCGTTTGGTCGTTTTTTTTAGTTAAGCGGCGCGTCCTTTGCGCGCTGCGTACGTAGCGGGACTTAAGCGTTCCGTGTTTTGGCGCCGGACCGGACGGCGCCGGCCCCTCGGGGGTCCCATCGCTCGGCCGGACGTGCAGATGCACTCGAGCGAAGCTGATTGAGGAGCGACATGGCGCAGACATTCACAGGCCGCAAGCGCGTCAGAAAAGTCTTCGGGCACGTCCGCGAGGTCGGCGAAATGCCGAACCTCATCGAGGTGCAGAAGGCTTCCTACGACCAATTCCTTCTTATGGACGCCCCGAAAGCCGGGCGCGCCAACGAAGGCCTGCAGTCCGTGTTCAAGTCGGTGTTCCCGATCTCGGATTTCGCGCAGACCGCGCAGCTCGAGTTCGTCAAATACGAGTATGAGCAGCCGAAGTACGACGTCGACGAGTGCCGCCAGCGCGGCATGACCTTCGCCGCGCCCTTGAAGGTGACGCTGCGCCTGATCGTATTCGATGTCGATCCCGAGACCCAGGCCCGCTCCGTCAAGGACATCAAGGAGCAGGACGTCTATATGGGCGACATGCCGCTGATGACGTCGAACGGCACGTTCATCGTCAACGGCACCGAGCGCGTCATCGTCAGCCAGATGCATCGCTCGCCCGGCGTGTTCTTCGATCACGACAAGGGCAAGAGCCATTCCTCGGGCAAGCTGTTGTTCGCCGCCCGCATCATCCCGTATCGCGGCTCCTGGCTCGACATCGAGTTCGACGCCAAGGACGTCGTGCACGCGCGCATCGACCGTCGCCGCAAGATTCCGGTGACGTCGCTGCTGTTCGCGCTCGGCCTCGACGGCGAGGAAATCCTGCGGATCTTCTACAAGCACTCGCTCTACACGCGCGACAAGGAAGGTTGGCGCGTGCCCTACGATCCCGAGCGGATGAAGGGCGTCAAGGTCGTCAACGAACTGATTGACGCCGACACCGGCGAGGTGGCGATCGAGGCCGGTCGCAAGCTGACCGCGCGCTCGGCCAAGCAACTCGCCGAGAAGGGCCTGAAGTCGCTGCGCGCCTCTGACTCCGATCTCAACGGCCAGTATCTGGCCGAGGATCTCTACGACCATCAGACCGGTGAGATTTTCTCGGAAGCCGGCGACGAGATCACCGAGAAACTGCTCGTGGTGCTGCTCGAAAAAGGCTTCAACGAACTGCCGATCCTCGACATCGACCATGTCAATGTCGGGCCGTACATCCGCAGCACGCTGAAGGTCGACAAGAATTCTACGCGCGAAGAGGCGCTGTTCGACATTTATCGCGTCATGCGTCCCGGCGAGCCGCCGACGATCGAGTCGGCGGAAGCGATGTTCCAATCGCTGTTCTTCGACAGCGAGCGCTACGACCTCTCCGCGGTCGGCCGCGTCAAGATGAACATGCGTCTCGACCTCGACGCTCCCGACACGCAGCGCACGCTGCGCAAGGAAGACATCCTCGCCGTCGTCAAGGCGTTGGTTGATCTGCGCGATGGTCGCGGCGAGATCGACGACATCGACCATCTCGGCAATCGCCGCGTGCGTTCGGTTGGCGAGCTGATGGAGAATCAGTATCGCGTCGGCCTGTTGCGCATGGAGCGCGCGATCAAGGAGCGCATGAGTTCGGTCGAGATCGACACGATCATGCCGCAGGACCTGATCAACGCCAAGCCGGCGGCCGCGGCGGTGCGCGAGTTCTTTGGCTCGTCGCAGCTCTCGCAGTTCATGGACCAGACCAATCCGCTGTCCGAGATCACCCACAAGCGCCGTCTCTCGGCGCTTGGCCCGGGCGGTCTGACGCGCGAGCGCGCCGGCTTCGAGGTGCGCGACGTGCACCCGACGCACTACGGCCGCATCTGCCCGATCGAGACGCCGGAAGGCCCGAACATCGGCCTGATCAACTCGCTGGCGACGTTCGCGCGCGTCAACAAATACGGCTTCATCGAGAGCCCGTATCGCAAGGTGCGCGACGGCTTCGTGACTGAGGACGTGCAGTATCTCTCCGCGATGGAGGAGCAGAAATACGCGGTCGCCCAGGCCGACACGCCGATCGACGGCAACGGTCACATCAACGGCGACCTGATCGTCTGCCGTCAGGCCGGCGACGTCGTGTTCCTGCCGGCCGATCGCGTCGAATACATGGACGTGTCGCCGAAGCAGCTGGTCTCGGTCGCCGCGGCGCTGATCCCGTTCCTGGAGAACGACGACGCCAACCGCGCGCTGATGGGCTCCAACATGCAGCGCCAGGCCGTGCCGCTGGTGCGCTCCGACGCGCCGCTGGTGGGCACCGGCATGGAGGCGGTGGTGGCGCGCGACTCGGGCGCCGCGATCTCGGCGCGCCGCGCCGGCGTGATCGATCAGGTCGACGCGACACGTATCGTTATCCGCGCAACGGATGAGACCGATCCGACCAAGCCGGCGGTCGACATCTATCGGTTGATGAAGTTCCAGCGCTCCAACCAATCGACCTGCATCAACCAGAAGCCTCTGGTTGAAGTCGGCGATCGCGTGGAGAAGGGCGACATCATCGCGGACGGTCCCTCGACCGATCTCGGCGATCTGGCGCTCGGGCGTAACGTGCTGGTCGCGTTCATGCCCTGGAACGGCTACAACTTTGAGGACTTCGATCCTTCTCAACGAGAAGATCGTCAAGGATGACGTCTTCACCTCGATCCACATCGAGGAGTTCGAGGCGATGGCGCGAGACACCAAGCTCGGGCCGGAGGAAATCACGCGCGACATTCCGAACGTCTCGGAAGAAGCGCTGAAAAACCTCGACGAAGCCGGCATCGTCTACATCGGCGCGGAAGTGGTGGCGGGCGACATTCTCGTCGGCAAGATCACGCCGAAGGGCGAAAGCCCGATGACGCCGGAAGAGAAGCTGCTCCGCGCCATCTTCGGCGAGAAGGCCTCTGATGTTCGCGACACCTCGCTCCGCGTGCCCCCGGGCGTGCAGGGCACGGTGGTTGAAGTGCGCGTGTTCAATCGACATGGCGTCGAGAAGGACGAGCGCGCCCAGGCGATCGAGCGCGAGGAGATCGAGCGTCTGGCGAAGGACCGCGACGACGAGCAAGCGATCCTCGACCGTAACGTCTACGCGCGTCTTTCCGACATGCTGATGGGCAAGCGCGCGTTGTCGGGGCCGAAGGGCTTCAAGAAGGATCAGATCCTCGACAAGGCGATGATCGACGAGTTCCCGCGCTCGCAGTGGTGGACGTTCGCGCTCGAACTCGACGCGTCGATGACCGAAATCGAGGCGATGCGGAAGCAGTACGACGAGTCGAAGAAGAGCCTGGAAAGCCGCTTCCTCGACAAGGTCGAGAAGCTGCAGCGCGGCGACGAACTGCCGCCCGGCGTGATGAAGATGGTCAAAGTCTTCATCGCGGTGAAGCGCAAGATCCAGCCCGGCGACAAGATGGCGGGACGCCACGGCAACAAGGGCGTGGTCTCGCGCATCGTGCCGTCGGAGGACATGCCGTTCCTCGAGGACGGCACGCCGGTCGACATCGTGCTGAACCCGCTCGGCGTGCCGAGCCGCATGAACGTCGGCCAGATCCTGGAGACGCATCTCGGTTGGGCTTGCGCCGGATTGGGCAAGCAGGTCGGCGAGGCGGTCGACGCCTACATGCGCGCGCAGGATATGAAGCCGCTGAAGAGTAAGCTGCAGCAGATCTACGGCGACAACGAAACCATCAAGGGGCTCGACGATCACGGGCTGGTGCAGCTTGGCAACAACCTGCGCCGCGGCGTGCCGATCGCAACCCCCGTCTTCGACGGGGCGCGCGAGAAGGACATCGTCGAGATGCTCGACATGGCGGGCTACAACTCGTCAGGTCAGGTGACCTTGTTTGACGGCCGCACGGGCAATCCGTTCGACCGTAAGGTGACGGTCGGCTACATCTATATGCTGAAGCTGCACCATCTGGTGGACGACAAGATCCACGCCCGTTCGATTGGTCCGTACTCGCTGGTCACGCAGCAACCACTGGGCGGCAAGGCGCAGTTCGGCGGCCAGCGCTTCGGCGAGATGGAGGTCTGGGCGCTGGAAGCCTACGGCGCGGCCTACACCTTGCAGGAGATGCTGACGGTGAAGTCGGACGACGTGGCGGGCCGCACGAAGGTGTACGAAGCGATCGTGCGCGGCGACGATACGTTCGAGTCGGGTATTCCCGAGAGCTTCAACGTGTTGGTCAAGGAAATGCGTTCGCTCGGCCTCAACGTCGAACTCGCTTCGCTGAAGAAGCAGTTGACCGACGAGAGCCAGCAACCGCCCGCGGAAGCGGCGGAGTGAGGCCTTATGGGTGTGATCGCCGTCCTGCCGTCCCCTCCCCCCTTGTGGGGGAGGTTAGGGAGGGGGGCGGTTCGGCTTGGTTGAAGCTCTCGGAAAGGGCGGCGCTTGCCGCTACCCCCCACCCCGGCCCTCCCCCACAAGGGGGGAGGGAGTTCACGGCGCCGGCGGCGCCCACCAACAGATATAGTTGAAGACGAAATAGCGTGAGTGCGGGGGCCCAAAACCCCTGCGGTTCCTCAATTCGGGCGGGGCGGTTTGGCCGTTTCGCGCGGGAGACCAAGGCATGAATCAGGAAGTCATCAATCCGTTTGCGCCAGCAGTGGCGCCCGTGGCTTTCGACCAGATCCAGATCGCGATCGCGAGCCCGGAAAAAATTCTCTCCTGGTCGTTCGGCGAGATCAAGAAGCCGGAGACGATCAACTACCGCACTTTCAAGCCCGAGCGCGACGGCCTGTTCTGCGCGCGCATTTTTGGGCCGATCAAGGATTACGAGTGCTTGTGCGGCAAGTACAAGCGCATGAAGTACAAGGGCGTCATCTGCGAGAAGTGCGGTGTCGAGGTCACGCTGAGCCGTGTGCGCCGCGAGCGCATGGGCCATATCTCGTTGGCCGCGCCGGTCGCGCACATCTGGTTCCTGAAGTCGCTGCCGAGCCGCATCGGCCTGCTGCTCGACATGACCTTGAAGGACCTCGAGCGCGTCCTTTATTTCGAATCCTACATCTTGCTCGATCCAGGCCTGACCCCGATGAAGGAGCGCCAGCTCCTCTCCGAGGACGACTACCTGCGCGCGCAGGACGAATACGGCCAGGACAATTTCACCGCGTTGATTGGCGCCGAGGCGATCCGCGAAATGCTGAAGGGCATGAACCTTCAGAAGATCGCTGATGACCTCAAGGTGGAGATCGCCCAGTCGAAGTCCGAGCTGAAGCCGAAGCGGCTCGCCAAGCGCCTGAAGATCATCGAGGCGTTCATGCATTCCGGCAACAAGCCGGAGTGGATGATCTTGACCGAAGTGCCGGTCATCCCGCCGGACCTGCGCCCGCTGGTGCCGCTCGATGGCGGCCGCTTCGCGACCTCCGACCTCAACGATCTCTATCGCCGCGTCATCAACCGCAACAACCGCCTGAAGCGGCTGATGGAGCTGCGCGCGCCGGACATCATCATCCGCAACGAAAAGCGCATGCTGCAGGAAGCGGTCGACGCGTTGTTTGACAACGGCCGCCGCGGCCGCGTCATCACCGGCGCCAACAAGCGGCCGCTGAAGTCGCTGGCCGACATGCTGAAGGGCAAGCAGGGCCGGTTCCGCCAGAACCTGCTCGGCAAGCGCGTCGACTATTCTGGCCGCTCGGTCATCGTCGTCGGCCCGGAGCTGAAGCTGCATCAGTGCGGCCTGCCGAAGAAGATGGCGCTGGAACTGTTCAAGCCGTTCATCTATTCGCGCCTCGACGCGAAGGGTCTTTCCGCGACCGTCAAGCAGGCCAAGAAGCTGGTTGAGAAGGAGAAGCCGGAGGTTTGGGACATCCTCGACGAGGTGATCCGCGAACACCCGATCCTGCTCAACCGCGCCCCAACCCTGCATCGTCTCGGCATTCAGGCGTTCGAGCCGGTGTTGATTGAAGGCAAGGCGATCCAGCTGCATCCGCTCGTCTGCTCGGCGTTCAACGCCGACTTCGACGGCGACCAGATGGCCGTGCACGTCCCGCTGTCGCTCGAAGCGCAGTTGGAAGCGCGCGTCTTGATGATGTCGACCAACAACATCCTGCACCCCGCCAACGGTCAGCCGATCATCGTGCCGAGCCAGGACATCGTGCTCGGCTTGTACTATCTGACCTTGATGCGCGACGGCGAGCCCGGCCAGGGCATGATGTTCGCCGACATGGGCGAGATCGAGCACGCGCTCGCCGCCAAGGCGGTGACCTTGCACGCCAAGATCAAAGGCCGCGCCTGGGGCTTTGATGAGAACGGCAAGCGCGTATCCAAGGTGTTTGATACGACGCCCGGCCGGTTGATCCTTGGCCGGTTGCTGCCGCAGAACCACGTCAAGATCCCGTTCGACGTCGCCAACAATCTGATGACGAAGAAGAACATCTCGGCGATGATCGACACCGTCTACCGCAACTGCGGTCAGAAGGAATCGGTGATCTTCTGCGATCGCATCATGTCGCTCGGCTTCAGCGAAGCGTTCAAGGCTGGCATTTCATTCGGCAAGGACGACATGGTCGTGCCGGACACCAAGCCGAAGCGCATCGCCGACACCACCGCGCTCGCCAAGGAATATGAGCAGCAGTACAACGACGGCCTGATCACCCAGGGCGAGAAGTACAACAAGGTGGTCGACGCCTGGGCGAAGTGCTCCGACAAGCTCGCCGAGGAGATGATGCAAGGCATCTCCGCGGTGCGTAAGGACGAGCACGGCCGCGACCTGCCGATCAACTCGATCTATATGATGTCGCACTCGGGAGCGCGCGGTTCGCCGACGCAGATGCGCCAGCTCGCCGCCATGCGCGGCC
>CAWADL010000024.1:0-896579 GCA_963780825.1 uncultured Pseudomonadota bacterium
ACTGTGCGCGCTGTCGTGGAGGGACTGGGCTGGCGCAGCTTAGGGCTGATCCCGTCGCCAATCCTTGGCGGCGAAGGCGCGCGCGAATTTCTCTATGCCGCTACGCGCGCATTGTAGCCGCGATCTCCAGATCGCAACGACCGCGATCTGGAGACCGCGGCTAAATGCTACGCGCTACCTACGGTAACGTCGGGCGCGTCAGGGTGCTTCATGCCGACCACATGGTATCCCGCGTCGACATGCAGGATTTCGCCGGTGACGCCGAGCGCCATCGGCGAGAGCAGGTAGACCGCGGACTGGCCGACCTCCTCGATCGTCACGGTGCGCCGCAGCGGCGAATTGAACTCGTTCCAGCGCAGGATATAGCGAAAATCGCCGATGCCCGAGGCCGCCAAGGTCTTGATCGGCCCCGCCGAGATCGCGTTGACCCGGATATTCTGGTCGCCGAGATCGGCGGCGAGATAGCGGACGCTCGCCTCCAGCGCCGCCTTGGCCACCCCCATCACATTGTAATGCGGCATCCATTTCTCAGCGCCGTAGTAGGTCAAGGTCAGCATCGACCCGCCGTTCTTCATCAGCTTCTCGGCGCGCTGAGCAATGGCGGTAAATGAATAGCACGAAATCAATAGGGACTTAGCAAAATTATCCTCAGTGGTTTCGATATATCGGCCGGTGAGCTGGTCTTTATCCGAGAAGGCGACGCAGTGGACGAGGAAGTCGAGCCCGCCCCATAGTTTTTCGGCTTCGGCGAAGGCGGCGTCGATGGTCGCGCTGTCGGTGACGTCGCAATGCCCGAGCACGTGCGCGCCGATCTCCGCCGCAAGTGGACGTACGCGCTTCTCCAGCGCATCGCCCTGGAAAGTGAACGCAATTTCGGCGCCCGCCGCCCGCGCCGCCTTGGCGATGCCCCAGGCGATCGAGCGGTTGTTGGCGACGCCGAACACTACGCCCTTCAATCCGCGCATTGCGCCTTCGCTCGCCATCGTGCTCGTCATGAACCTGCCCAACCTCGCAACCCGGCCTTGGTTTGCATAGCCCCGGCGACAGCGGATGGGAAGGCGCGAGAAACTGGCGCAACATTTAATCGGCTCGAGGCGCATTATCCGCTTGGAGGGAGAGTCGGATCAGCATAAACTGCTTAACGGCTCATTTACCGCGTAGGTCTCCCGACGTGCCAAACAATCGAGAGTGGGCTGATGAGGCTAACGGCTTACGCCGCTTTGGTTTGGCGCTGGTTCGCGACGAGCGATTTGTACTTGATGATTCGGCGGCCGCCCGATTGGTCGACAAGCTGATTCGTCAGACTTGCGTTGCCCCGGTCGCCCGCGGCGTCGTCCCGCAGGCGCCCGCGGGCGCCTATTCGCGGTTCATCCAGCTTTACCGTCGTCACGTGCGCCGAATGTCGGTGGACGAGGAATGGCGTGGAGTGAGGCTACTCGCGGACCGAACATCGTCAACGGTGTGCGCGGGCTGCCGCTTGAACTGCGCGAGGCGCTGCTGCTCGTTGCGCTCGCCCGGTTCACACATGCCGAGGCGGCGCAGGCGCTCGACATTCCGCTTTCGCGCCTGATCGAACGGTTGAACGGGCGCGCTGTCGCCTCGCGGGACACATGGGGGTGGACGTTGACGCCGCACGCGGCGCTGGCTGGGGGGCCAGTTCGCACCTACGGATCATTAAATGAATGAAGGCTATGCGAGCCCCGATGCGCACGCTTATGTGGATAACAGTCTGACGCCAACCGATACGCTCCACGTTCGAGGCGGCTCTGCGAAGGGATAGCAAGCTGCGGGCGCGCGTAGAGGCGTGGCAGGCGCAGAACGAGGCGATCCGGCTGGCCTTCGGCGGCGCCCGAAACCGCGAAGCGCGACCGTCGTTTGGAAGGGCCTTCCAACGAGAACAATCCGCCTGCAAAGGCGGGGGCGGTGCGCGCGAAGAGCGCGCAGACGCGAGAAAACGGTGCGTTGGCCACGTCAGGGGTTGCTGCGTCGCGAAGGGGCGCCATACCCGGAGTGACGGCGGCGATCGGCGCGGCAGCCTTCCTCATCCCGATGCTTTGGTTTTGCGGCGGCCCGCCGGATCCGCGCGAGCCGCTCATGCAACGCGCGGCGACGGCGCTTCGCGCGGCCGAGCCTTACGCCGATACCCGGCTTGATTTCGCTTCGGAGGATCCACGCGCCGTCTCCGCTTGGCTCGCGCCGCATTTCGCGCGATTGCCGCCGGAGGAACTGGCGATGCCTGGCTTGACGTTGCTCGGCGTTCGAATCGTGCCTGGGCTAGAGTCGGCGGCGGCGCTCGTATTGTTCGAGGACGCCAAGGGGGCCCGCGCTGGGTTGCTGCTGGAGCCGACCGACGCGCTGCCTGATCTGCCCCCGCTGGGCAAGCGGGCCGGCGATGAAGTGCTGGTCGCTGGCGCGGAAAATGATTTCGCCTATGCCGCGGTCGGACCTGAACGATCCGGAATAACGGCGTTGATCCCCTCCAGACCGAGCCGATAGGCTCCGTGGGACCATGGACGTCCCTTCCGCGGTCCCAGGATCGACGCTTTAACCGCCGTAGCGGGCCGCAATGTCCTTCGCGATCCGCTGTGTTTCTTCGAGATAGGCGTCAATCGCCGCGCGGGCGTTCGACGTGCAGAGCCGGTAGGTGAGACGGTAGCTCTCAAGACCGCGATTGAAGGCCCCGGCCATTTGCTCCTTAGCCTCTGCGGCGCGCGTGTCGGCCTCGATCAGCCTTGCCAAGGAATTGCAAATTTTTGGCCGTCGCCGTCGTGGCAGAGATCACGAAGGTAGGTCAGCGCGCCCATCAACTCCGCCAGCCGCAGCAGATCGGCCTCATAGGGCGCGGCCTCGGGCCGAGTTGGGCTGGGCGTCGGCGTCGGGCTCGGCGTAGGCTTGGCGGTTACGGCGGCCGCGCCTTGGGCGAGGGCCAACACAATCGCAAGCATAGCCGGCAAAGTCATCGAGCGAGCTCAACGAGGGCCGCCGCCTTGGCAAGAATTCGCGGCAGCTCCGGGGTGGTCGAAAGATTGTCGATCGCCAGCGGATCGGCCCACAAAACGGCGTCGACCTCATCGCTCGTTCGCGGCTCGCCGCGTCGCCAGCGCGCCGCAAACACGGCGATGACGAAATGCGCGCGCACCCGCCCGCCGTCGTGCGAAATCGGCTCGATATGCTCGACGAAACGGGTGATGTCCGCCTCGACCCCGACTTCCTCATAGAGTTCGCGCGCGGCGGCGGCTTCCAGGGTTTCGCCGATCTCAACCACCCCGCCCGGCAGCGAGAAGGCGCCCTTCCATGGCGCCTGTGCGCGCTGCGCGATCAACACCCTGCCCTCGCGGAACACAGCAGTCGATACCGCCAGGATCGGCCGCGCGGGATAGAGGCGATCGCTCCGTTCGCTCAAGGGAACAGCCGTTGCCGCGCCCAGCCGGATGCGGTCCTGGTAAACCGCACGCGGTCGTGCAGCCGGAAGGCGCCGTCGGCCCAGAGCTCGACCTCCGACGGCGTCAGGCGAAAGCCGCGCCAATAAGGGGGCCGCGGAATCTCGTCCGTCCCGAATTTCGCGGCATATTCGGCGACGCGGCGCTCCAACACCGCGCGCGATTCGAGCGGGCGCGACTGCTGGCTGGCCCAGGCGCCAAGCCGCGACTGCGGATGACGCGAATGAAAGTAGGCGTCGGCGTCGGCCTCGTCGAGCATCCGCACCTCGCCGCGAAACCGCGCCTGCCGGCGGAGCGATTTCCAATGGAACAGCGCCGCCGCTTTGGGATGGCGCTCGATCTGTCGTCCCTTCGCGCTTTCCGCATTCGTGTAGAACACGAGGCTTTCGGGTCCGACGCCTTTGCAAAGCACCGTGCGGACGTCGGGCAGGCCCTCGTCGTCGACGGTCGCCAGCGACATCGCCTCGGGATCGTTGACTTCGCTCGCCCGCGCCTCCTCGAACCATAGCAAAAACAGCGAGAAAGGGTCTTCGCAGGCGTCCAGGTTACCGGGGGTTAAGGTTCGTTCGTTCACAATGGCGGAACTCTTAGGGAAGGCTTGCCGTTGCAAAAGATAGAGGCTTTCGCTTCACGACGCGAGGGGCGCAGCGCCACGCTGTTGCGCTACAGCGCCGCAGTCGCCGCCATGCTCTGGCTTTCCGGCTGTTCAATGCCGATTCCCGGCTTCGTCGACGCCTCGCCGACCGGCGCTGTCAAAACCAAAACCTATCCGTTCGCGGAAGAGGACTGGTCGAAGGCCGAGGCCGCGCTGATCACCGCGATTCGCGCCGACAACGGCGACGATGCCGCCCAATGGAGCAATTCCGCCAGCGGCCGTCGCGGTGCGGTGGCCGGACTCGGGGCGCGGTTCCAGCGCAGCGGCGCCACCTGCCGCGTCTTCGTCGCGCGGATCAGCGGTGAGGGTGACGCGCACGCGGTGCAAGGTGCGGCCTGCGAAAAGTCGGGCGAGGTGACCGTGTCGGACGCCGCGCCGTTCAAGGGGCTGTAACGTCTCCGGGGACCGCGCGCTCTTAACGCTCTCCCGCGGAGCGTCGGTCTCCAGGCCGACGAGGGTTATCCACAAGGCCGGCCGCGCGTAGCCAAAAAGGTCGGCGTGGACGCCGACCCTCCGTTGGGCGACGGATCGCTTCCTCGCCCTTGCGCCGCGGGGCCCTTTGACCCACATAATCGGCAAGTCATCGCGTGCTGCCTAAGCGGGCGCGACAGGGTTTGAAGGCACGATATGCGCGATCCCTATACCATTCTCGGGTTGGCGAAGACCGCCAGCGCCGCTGAGATCAAGTCGGCGTTTCGCAAGCTCGCCAAGAAATATCATCCGGACCAGAGCAAGGAGCCGAAGGCGAAGGAGCGTTTCGCCGAAATCGGCCAAGCCTATGAAATCCTAGGCGACGAGAAGAAGCGCGGGTCGTTTGACCGGGGCGAGATCGACGCCGAGGGCAAGCCGCGCGCGCCGCAGTTCGAAGGATTTGGCGCCGGGCCCGGCGGAGGCGACTTCCGCAACTTTCACTTCGACTTCGGCGGCGCCGATGCGGGCGGCAGTCGTGGTTTTGACGCCGACATCCTCTCGGAGATGCTCGGGGGCGGCAGGCGTGCGCGCGGGCCCGCAAAAGGCGAAGACGTTGCGGTGTCGGTCACCGTGCCCCTGGCGCAAGTTGCGAGCGGCGGCGAAGTGCGCGTCACCCTGCCGACCGGCAAGGCGCTCGATGTGGCGATCCCCGTCGGGTTTGAGGACGGCAAGGCGATCCGGCTTCGCGGTCAAGGGCAGCCGGGGGCCCGCAGCGGTCCCGCCGGCGACGCAATCGTCACTGTCCACTATGCGCCGCATCCGTTCTTCAAGGTCGAGGGCCGCAACTTGAGGCTCGATTTGCCGATCGCGCTCTATGAGGCCGTTCTCGGCGCCAAGGTGCGAGCGCCGACGCTGGTGGGCGCGGTCGAAATCGCCGTGCCGCCGGGAACCAGCAGCGGACGTGTGATGCGATTGCGTGGAAAGGGTTTGCCTGGCGTAGGAGAAGCGCCCGCCGGAGACATGCTTATCGCGTTGAGGATCGCGCTTCCCACCACCGAAGACAGCGCCTTATCTGATCTGATGCGCGAGTGGCGAGACCATAAGCCATACGATCCGCGTCAAAATCTGACTGCGTGATCTGAACCCCAACTCCAATCATTAGAACACGCCGCTCCTGAAACAGGAGCGGCGTTTGACCAATCACATCTTGTGCATGGGGTGCGCCTTATGCACGGGATGCATCGTGTGTACGGGATGCATCGTGTGCATGGGATGCATCGTGTGCATCGGGTGCATCGTGTGCATGGGATGCATCGTGTGCATCGGGTGCATCATGTGCATGGGGTGCATCGTGTGCATGGGGTGCATCGTGTGCATGGGGTGCATCGCGTGCATGGGGTGCATCGCGTGCATGGGGTGCATCGTGTGCATGGGATGCATCGCGTGCATGGGGTGCATCATGTGATGCATCTTATGGTGATGATGATGGTGATGATGATGGTGGTGGTGATGCTGATGGTGGTGGTGATGATGATGATGATGATGATGGTGCTGAGCCGCGAAAGCGGCGACAGGGCTGAAAGCTATCGCCAGCGAGGCGACAGCGGCAGCTGCGAGGGTCTTGAGCAAGGCGAATATCCTTTAAGTCGGCTGCCGAATGCGGGCCGCATAGGCTTTGATGTCTTCGCACCGCTGAACGCCTGATGAACGGAAGGTTAACCTCGGATTAACGCCGCCTCGGCGACCCAAAGAAAGCCTGCTTATTGCTAAAGTTGGCTAAGGGTTCGGCGATGTTCAGTGTGCGTTCAGCTTGGAAATCGCAATTGTATTTCGTCGATCAGTCCGGGCCAACCGGCGGCGACGACCGGGGGCACTTCACGCGGCTTAAGCGCCGCCGTTTGCGCGCGTCCATCTCGTCGCCAGAAGGCCCGTCGTTGGAACCGCGCCCGTGTCTATTGTTTCCGTCAGATCCGAAGCCCTGTTCAAGGACGGAAAGAAGCTTGCGAGCCCCCCGCTTGCGGGTCACGGCGACGCATGCGCTCCGCTTTCGATCCTCTCCGACGGAGACATGCTGCGCTGGCGCTACGGCGAGCGCCTTGAGGACGTGCTTGAGGAAACCTGCAGGCGCAACAGCGCGGCGATAGCGGTTTCTCTCGACGGACACGACGTTAGCTACTCCGAGTTGGACGCACGCGCCAATCAGATGGCGCGCTATCTTCGCCTACGGGGCGTTGCGCCCGGCGACCGGGTCGCCGTTCTGTTGGACCGCGGACTTGATTGCTATGTGACGCTGCTCGGCCTGATGAAAGCGCGCGCCGTCTTCGCGCCGCTGGACGCCAACCATCCCGCCGACCGTATCGCCTACATCCTCGAAGATTCGCGCGCGAAACTCACCGATCACGCATCAGCGCTTCGCTGACCGGTTCGCCGATACGCCGCTGATGGTGATTGACCACGCGCGCTACGAATTCGCCGCGCTCGATGATGGCCCGCTCACCGACGACGAGCGCGGCGAGGCGGCGGACGCGCTGTGCTACGTGCTCTACACGTCAGGCACGACCGGACGCCCGAAGGGCGTGGCGGTGGCGCATCCCTCGATCTGCAATTTCGTCCGGGTCGCTGCGGAAAGCTACGGCTTCGGTCCGAGCGACCGCGTCTATCAGGGCATGTCGATCGCGTTCGACTTCTCGATTGAAGAGCTGTGGGTTCCGCTGGTCGCCGGGGCAACGCTGGTCCCGAACGCTTCGGCGACGAGCTTGTTTGGCGACGAGCTCGCTGAATTCCTGGAATCGCGGAACGTATCCTGCCTCTGCTGCGTGCCGACGCTGCTCGCATCGATCGAGCGCGACCTGCCGCAGTTGAGGGTGTTGCTGATCGGCGGCGAGGCCTGCCCGCCAGCGCTGGTCAAGCGCTGGAGCCGGCCCGGCCGCGCCCTGCTGAATAGCTACGGCCCAACCGAAGCCACCGTCACGGCGACGCTGGCGCGCATGTCGCCGGAAAAACCCGTCACCATCGGCCGGCCACTGCCGACCTATTCGATCGTCATTCTCGACGCCAAGCGCGCCGAGGCGTTGCCGCTCGGCAAATCAGGGGAAATCGGCATCGCCGGCATCGGTGTCGCCGAGGGTTATCTGAACCGGCCCGAACTCACCGACGTCAAGTTCATCCCCGATTTCCTCGCGATCCCCAACAATCCCTCGGGTCGAATCTATCGCACCGGCGATCTCGGCCGCATCACTGGCGATGGCGAGATCGAATATCTCGGCCGCATCGACACACAGGTGAAGCTCCGCGGCTATCGGATCGAGCTGACCGAGATCGAATCGGTGCTGCTGGAGATCCCCGAAATCTCGCAGGTCGCGGTCACGACCTTCGAGCCGGCGCCGGATGCGCCCGAGCTGGTCGCCTACTACTCGGTCAAGCACGGCGCCAAGGCGCCAGACCCCGCGAATATCCTCGGGCATCTGCGCTCCCGGCTGCCGGCCTACATGACGCCGGCTTATCTGGAGCGTCTGCCTTTCATTCCTACGCTGGTCAGCAACAAGGCCGACCGCGGCAAGCTGCCGGCCCCGAAATCCGCGCCGATCCGCATCAGCGCCAGCCACGCCGAGCCGGAGACCGCGTTGCAGCGGCTGCTATGCGAGGCGCTGCAGTCGTCGTTGGCGCTCGACGTCGTCTCCATCGACGGCGATTTTTTCAAGGAATACGGCGCGCATTCGCTGCTGATGGCGCGCTTCTGCGCGCGCATCCGCCAGGTCGCGCCGCTGATGCAAATCGCCATGCGCGACATTTACGCGCACACCACCGTGCGCCGGCTCGCCGCCGCCCTGCAGGCCGCGAAACCAACCATCGAAAGCTATACGGAGGCGGAGGCCGAGCAGCCGAGCCGGCTCGCCTATGCGATGACCGGCGCCGCCCAACTCGCCTACTATGTTGTCGCCGGCCTCCTCGGCGTGGCGGCGATACAGCAGAGCCTCGCTTTCACCTACGCTGTCGTCGGCTCGCCGCTCGCGTTGATTGCACGCGCGGAAATCATCGTCTCGGCGTGGTTCGTCGGCCTCAACGCGCTCGCCATCGCAGCAAAATGGCTGTTGATTGGGCGCGCCAAGCCGATGACAATCAAACTCTGGAGCGTCGCCTATTTCCGCTTCTGGGTCGCGCGCCGGCTGATCATGCTCGCCCCGGCTTATTTCTTCGTCGGCGAACCGCTGTTCAATCTGTTCCTGCGTTGCCTTGGCGCGAAGATCGGCGCGCGGGCGTTGATCGCCACCGCTGTCGTGCCTGTCGCGGCCGACTTGTTCGATGTTGGCGAGGACGCCGTGATCGCGCGTCGCGTGATGGCGCCGGGCTATGGCGCCAGCGGGCAGAGCCTGCAATTTGGGCCGATACGCGTCGGCAAGGGCGCCTTTGTCGGCGAGGGCAGCGTGCTCGACATCGGCGTCGAGCTCGGCGATTTCGCGCAGCTCGGCCATGTCTCTTCGCTGCAAAGCGGCCAGCGTGTGCCTGACGGCAAGCGCTATCACGGCTCGCCGGCGGAAGAGACGGTCACCAACTTCCGCCTCGTTGATGAACTCACCACCGGCTCGTGGCGTCGCGCGCTGTTCACGGCTGGGCAACTCCTGCTCGCGCTCGTGTTTGTCGGACCGATCGCGGAGGTGGCCGTCACCACCGCGCTCACCTTGGCGCCCAACGGCGCCAGCGTCTTCGCGAACGGTCCCGACACAGCGTTGCGCATTCTGCCGCTCGCCCTGATCGGCGCGATCGCCCTGTTGGCGGGCTCGCTGGCTCTGGGTCTAGCGGTGATCTACGTCATCCCGCGGGTCCTCAATTGTTTGCTGCGGGAAGGTCGACACTATCGTCTTTATGGCGCGCATCACTTCCTGCAGCGCAACGTCGGAGGCTTCTCCAGCGCTCCGTTCTTTCAATTGCTGCTTGGCGACAGCGTCTTCATCGACAGGTTCCTGCGCTTCATCGGCGTGAAGCTCGCTCGATCGCCGGCGACGGGATCGAACTTCGGCACCGAGCAATCCTTCGAGAATCCGTTCTTCTGTTTCATCGGCGCCGGGACGGTCGCCTCCGACGGGCTGGTGATGGGCAACGTCAGCCTGTCGAGCCACGCCTTCAAGATCGGCGCGGCGCGCGTCGGCGCCGACAATTTCCTCGGCACCGACGTGTTCGTGCCGCCGGGCGCGCGCATCGGCGACAATTGCATGCTGGGCACCAAGGTGATGGCGCCGATCGACGGGCCGTTGCGCGAGAACGTCGGCCTGCTCGGCTCACCGTGCTTCGAAATACCGCGAGCGGCCGCGCGCGACTTGGAGCTGGTTGGAAAAGTCAGCGCCGAGGAACGCGGCCGTCGGTTGGCCGCGAAGACGCGCCACAACCTCGCGACCATGTCGATGGTGCTCGGCGCCGACGTCTTCAAGGCGTTTGTCGGCCTGTATGTGCTGGCGCTGACCGTCGAGTATTGGGGCTGGCGTAGCCTGCCGGCGATGTCGGCGGCGCTCGCGGGGCTCGCGTTCTTCGTCATCGGCTTCGACATTCTCGTCGAGCGCGCCGCCTACGCTTTCCGGCGCATGCGGCCGCTCGTCGTGACGAGCTTCGATCGCGCCTTCTGGGAGGTCGAGCGCTATTGGAAGCTGTCGGGCGCGGGAGCGCATGCGACGTTCTTCGCCGGCACGCCGTTCCGGCCGATGATCATGCGCCTCGTCGGCGCGAAAGTCGGCCGCTGCGTGTACGACGACGGCGTCAACATGAGCGAGCGTTCGTTGGTGGAAATTGGCGACGGCGCGGTTCTCAACCAAGGCGTGATGTTGCAATCACACTCGCTGGAAGAGGGCGCCTACAAGTCCGATTTCATCCGCATCGGCGCGGGCTCGACGCTCGGCGTCGGCGCTTTCGTCCATTACGGCGTGACGATGGGCGAACGCACGCGGCTCGATCCCGACGCGTTCTTGATGAAGGGCGAGGTGACGCCCGTCGGCTCCCGCTGGCGAGGCAACCCCGCGCGGTTGATTGGGCGGCGCGTGTTCGCGATGGCGGCGGAGTGATTGATCTGGCCGCGCGGCTAGCGGCCCGCGGCGCCATCTTGCTAGCCCGTCGCATTGCTGAAGGCGACGAACACGCCTTTCTCGATTTGTCCGAGCCGCTGGGTCGCCGCCGCGCCAGCGGAGCGGCGAGGATTGCCGCGCGGACGGCGCTTGCGACGCTCGGGGGCGACGACGCGGCGCCGCTGGCGCGCTCGCCAGGGGGCTATCCGCTCTGGCCTTCGGGCTTTGTCGGCTCGTTAGCGCACGACGAGGCGCTCGCGGTGGCCCTGGTCGCCCCAGCCACCCGCTTCGCCGCCTTGGGCGTCGATGTCGAACCTTGCGAGCCGCTGCCAGAGGATGTCGCGGAAATCGCGCTGCTGCCAGTCGAGCGCCGCGCCGCCGCCGCCGATGCGCCGCTGGGTCGGGCGATCTTCGCGGCCAAGGAGGCGGTTTACAAAGCGGTCAACCCGTTCGACGGGACGACGCTGGAATACGAGGACATCGAGGTGGACTTCGCTGGGAGATGCGCTCGGTTGCGCGATGGGCGCACGTTGCAGCTTGACTGGGCGCGGGGAAGCCACTGGATCGTGGCGGTGACGCTGAAGTGAACCGCGGAGCGTGGCGTCCACGCCGGCGCGCCCCGCGACGTCGGCGTGGACGCCGACGCTCCGATTTGGCGCTTGAGGTAAGTAACCTCCGCTTTTCTTATGACGCGAAGACGCCGCTTGTGATATCTTTTCACAATGGAAAGGCACGAAATCCTCGACCGGCTTCGCGCGAATGAAAGCGCGCTACGCGAGCTCGGCGTAACTCATGCCGCCGTGTTCGGTTCGCGCGCGCGTGGCGATAATCGTCCGGGCAGCGACACTGACATCATGATCGATGTCGATCCGGCTGCGCACATCTCGGTCTATGACTACGTGGGCCTGAAGGAATATATAGCGGCTCTATTCGACGGTCCCGTCGACGTCGTAAGCCGTAACGGCCTGAAGCCTTGGGTTCGTCCCGCGGCGATCGCCGACGCGGTCTATGCATTCTGACCCCGCCTTCACTCCGCTACGCGACATTCTCTACCACATCGATCTTGCGCAATCCTTCGCCGCAGGCCTCGACAGCGCGACATTCCCTCGAGACTTGCGCACGATTTTCGCCGTAACGCGTTGCCTCGAAATCATTTCTGAAGCGTCGCGGCGATTACCGCAATCGTTGAAGGACCGTAACCCGTCGATCCCCTGGAAACGCATGGCCGGCGCCGGCAATGTGTACCGGCACGACTACGAGGACGTTGCCGCCAATTACGTCTGGGATACGCTGCAAAACGACTTGCCGCATTTGCGCGCAGTCACAGAAGCGGAACTACACCAGCTCGGCGACGCCAACTAAAGTACTTACCCACCCGCCATGCGCCCCGCCAAATCCTGCGCCTGCCGCTTCAGCGCCGAATAGAAAGGCGCCTGTTTGACCCTCTCGCCGACGCAGGCAAGCCACGCGCGCGCGCCTTCGGACGTCGCCGCGTTGCTGGCTTTGTCCAGCGCCTCGTCCTTCGAGCCGCCCGCCGCATAGGCTTTCGCGAGCGCCGCCGATTTGGCCTGCGCCCGCGTCCAGATGGTCTTGCAGACTGGGTATTCGGGAATTTTCACCCCCGCCGTCACTTCGGCGATCAGCGCCCGCTCGCCCTTTATAACGGCAACCACCAACCGATCGACCGGCGTCGGATCGTCGACCTGCGCGCGCCGACCGATCCCCGCGAATACGAACTCCACGCCCACGGGCTTGGCGATGCCGATCTCGCCCGCCCAACCAAAGGCCGAATCCGAGCCGAAAGCGAAGGTATAGAAATTGTCCGATCGCAGAGCGTCTTCAACTTTGCCCGGGGTGCGAAAGGCCGCGTCGGGTTCGGCGGCGCGCTGCTTCAACCATCCTTCGAGCAGCGGCTTGGTCGTCACGACGAGCACCGATCCGTCCTCAGCGCCCGCGGTCGGGGCGAAGGCCAGCCCGTCGAGCATGTCGACCCCCATGCCTTCCTGGCTCAGAGTTCTCAAGATTGATCTTCGGCGTCTTGGCGAAGCCCTCGACGCGCACAGGGCCGACAATCTCGATCAGACGCTTTTGCAAACCGGCAAGCGCCGCCTCGTCCGCCGCGCGCGCTTTTTCGTCCTCATGCTTGCTGGCGTCGAGCACCTTGACAGTGGCGATGCCCTTGTCGCGCTCAGCCCAATAGGCATCTTCCGGCGAGGCCGCGCGCGCCGTTGTAGCGAGCCCCAGCGCGATGGCGAGGGACAGCGGAATGCGACGCATGTATTTCTCCCTCAACCCACCCACGGATTAGCCCGACTTCGGTTGGCCACATGTGGGCCGGGCCACGACGCGGGACAGTCAACTTATCGCGCGCGCCTAAGCCGAAGCTGGCGTATCCAAACGACGCGGCTACTCTTGGCCAACACCCAACCGGAGCCAATGCCCGATGAACCTTGATCTCAACGGACGCATCGCCCTCATCACGGGCGGTTCGAAAGGCATTGGCTTCGCCTGCGCTGAGATCCTGCTGCGGGAGGGCGCTCGCGTCGCCATCGCCTCGCGTAACCGCGCCAACATCGACGCGGCGCTCGCCAAACTTCCCGGGGCGATGGGCGTCGCGGCGGATTTCGTCGACGCCGCCGCCGCGCTCGCCGCCATCGACGAGGTCGAAGCCCGCCTCGGCCCTATCGATCTCCTGGTGAATTCCGCGGGCGCCGCGAAACGCACTCCGGTCGACGAACTGACGCCCGCCGCATGGCGGGCCGGCTTCGACGCCAAGTTCTTCTCCTACGTCAACGCCTTCGATCCGCTGGTCAAGCGCATGGCCGCACGCGGGCGGGGCGTGATCGTCAACGTCATCGGCATCGGCGGCAAGGTCGCGTCGCCCACACATCTCCCGGGCGGCTCGGCGAACGCCGCGCTGATGCTCGCCACCGCCGGGCTGGCCAACGCCTATGCCGACAAAGGCGTGCGGGTCGTCGGCGTCAACCCCGGCCTCACAGCTACCGGGCGTGTCGCCGAGGGTCTGGCCGCCACCGCGCGGGCGTTGGGCGTCGATATCGAGGAAGCGCGGCGGCGCGAGGTCGCCGCGATTCCGCTCGGCCGGGCGGCCACCCCCGAGGAGATCGCCGAGGTCGTCGCGTTTCTTGGCTCGGATCGCGCGGCCTATATCACAGGGGTGACTATTGGCATGGACGGCGCGCGCTATCCCGCGCTTTAAGGCTTGATCCTGAACGGAAATTCATAAAGCCCTATAATCCCAAGCGATTTTTTTTGACCGCCGTCAATCCGCCCCTTTTTCGACGCGATGGAACCCGTTTCCCACGGTCCAATCGACGACGGGAAGGGGCGGCTCGCGTCGAAACGCCGGGCAGCGCATGCACTCCCGAGAGGTGCCTCAAGGACAGGAGCTTCGGCATGAACCTCAAGAGCAAAATGATAGCTACAGTCGCCGCGTTGACCATCGGGTTGGCCGCGGCTTCCACGACGGCGTCCGCCGGCCCGCACTTCCACGGCGGCGGCGGCGGCGGCGGTCACTGGGGCGGCGGCGGTGGTCATTGGGGCGGCGGCGGCGGTCACTGGGGCGGCGGTGGTGGCCACTGGCACGGCGGCGGCTGGCACGGCGGATACGGCGGCGGCGGTTGGGGCTACGGCGGCTGGGGCCCGGCGCTGGGCTTGGGCCTCGTTGCCGGCGCGGTCGCTGGCGGCGCCTACTACGGCAACTGCTATCGCAATCAGCCATACTACGACGAGTATGGCAACTACATGGGCAGCCACACTGTAAACGTCTGCTGAAGAGAGCGAATTCGTCCCTCGGGACTGCGCTGCTGGCCCCGCTTCTGCGGGGCCTTTTTATTTCGGGCCTGGTAGAAGCGCCCAGGAGTCTGAACGAACATTCATTTGAACAGCTTGATCACGATTAAATTTACCGGCCGCCGTAAGGTTACCGGCGTTTTGATCTTTTGGAACCTGTTTCGCATCGCCACGTTGGTTTGGCGAAGGGGTGTCAGCGCGGGCTGAAGCCCAGCGCGGGAAATCCCTAAGAGGCATTCGAGACTAGGAGTATCGTCATGAACTTGAAGAGCACTCTCATAGCTTCGCTGGCGGCCCTGACCCTTGGCTTGGCCGCGGCGTCGCCCGCATCCGCGATGCGCATGGGCGGTGGTGGCGGCGGTGGCCACTTTGGCGGCGGCGGTGGCGGCGGCCACTGGGGCGGCGGCGGTGGCGGCGGTCATTGGGGCGGCGGCGGTGGCGGCGGTCATTGGGGTGGCGGTGGCGGCCACTGGCATGGCGGCGGCGGCTACGGGGGTGGATACGGCGGTTGGGGCTGGGGCGGTTTAGGCCTTGGCTTGGCGGCGGGCGCCTTAGCCAGCGGGGCCTACTACGGCGGCTACGGGTATCCCTACTATGACGGCGGCTACGACTACGGCTACGACGCTCCGTACGGGGGCGGCGGTTGCCCGACCCGTCCGGTTTACGACCGCGCTGGCAACTACCTTGGCCGTCAGCCGGTTTGCTAACGAATAACGCCTAACGCGAACTCCTCCCCTCGCGTCAGGCGTGAAGGGCCCCGCTTCGGCGGGGCCTTTCGTTTATGAGCGCGGCCAAAATACGCCGCCTAGCATCGGGGCGGGCGCGCCCGTTGTCGTAGGCAGGGAAAGCGGTAGGCCCCGTCGCGAACGCAAAGCGAGATGCGCGAAACAGGCGGCTTCCAGATAGTCGCCATTCTCTCCGATCACCTCAACCGGTTCGACACTAACGCCAAGACGCGCGGATAATCTGCTCATCAAGGTGCTGTTCTTTCGGCCGCCGCCGCAGACAAGCCAGCGCTTCGGCGGTTCCGGCGCCTGATCTAGGGCCGCTGCGGTGGCCTCGACTGTGAATGCTGTAAGAGTGGCGGCGCCATCCGAGTCTGAGAAAGCGTCTGCTCCCGCCAGCATCGACTGAAAGTGGTTTCGATCGAGGGATTTTGGCGCAGGGCGAGTGAAGTAGGGATCCTGCATCCACACCGCCAGCGTCTCCTGATCGACCTGCCCCGAAGCTGCGAGCGCGCCATTCTGGTCGTGGCTGTACCCCCGCCTTCGGCGAACGAAATCGTCGATGGGCGCGTTCGCCGGCCCCGTGTCGAACGCGATAATCTCGCCGTTCGCGCCGAGGTAGGTAACGTTTCCGACGCCGCCCCAATTGAGAAACATCAACGGGCGTTCGAGATTGGCGGCGAGCGCGGCGTGATAAAGCGGAACTAGCGGCGCGCCCTCCCCTCCCGCCGCCACATCGGCGCTACGGAAATCGCAGACCACGTCGATCCCGAGGCGAGCCGCCGCGCGGGCCCCGTCACAGAGCTGGCGGGTGAAGCGCTCCTGGGGCCGATGCAGCACGGTCTGGCCATGCAGGCCAACAAGCGCGATGGAATCTCGCGCAATCCCATGATCGACGAGAAACGCTTCAACCGCCGCGACATGCGCATCCGTCACGTCGCGCTCTAGCTCGGCAAGCGGGCTTCGCCCGAGTTCAGGATCGGCGACAACCTCGCGCAAGCGCGCGGTGACCGCCGCGGGATAATCATAAGTCCCGCCCGGTCCGACCTTCGCGATCGTCTCGCCGTCGCCGTCGAGCAGCGCGACGTCGATGCCGTCCATCGACGTGCCGCTGATGACGCCGATCGCGCGAGTCATTCCGCCGCGCCGATCCGCGTCGTCAGCGTCGCCACGCCCGCGATTGCGCATTCCAGCAAATCGCCGGGCGCGACGGGCCCGACGCCGGCCGGCGTGCCGGTGAAGATGAGATCGCCGGGCCCCAGATGATAGAAGCCCGAGAGATGCGCGATGATCTCCGGCACGGACCAGACAAGGCCGGAAATGTTGTCGTTTTGCTTGATCGCGCCGTTCTGACTCAGCGTGATCGCGGCGTTGGTAATATGTCCGATCTTCGCCGCCGGCGCGATCGTCGAGACCGGCGCGCTCGCCTCGACATCCTTGCCAAGCGCCCAGGGCCGTTGTTTGGAGCGCTCGGAAATCTGCAAGTCGCGGCGCGTCATGTCGAGGCCGCAGGCGTAGCCGTAAACGGCCTCCAGCGCGGAGTTTTTGTTGATCTTGTAAGCCGGCGCGCCGAGCGCGACGACGAGCTCGACCTCGAAGTGATAGTTGGTTGTTCCCGGAGGATAGCCGATCGTATCGCCGTCCTGCCGCAGCGCTGTCGTGCTTTTGCAGAAATAGAAGGGCTTTTCTCGATCGACGGTGTGACCCATCTCTTTCGCGTGTTCTTCGTAGTTGCGCCCGACGCAGAAGATGCGCGCGACCGGGTAGCGCCTGGACTCGCCCAGCACCGGAAGCGAGGCGAGAGGTTGCGGCGGAAACAGATAATCGCTCATGGCGGACCTTTTTGCTGAAAAACTACGCGGCGCCGCGATTGGCGCCGGGAACCCACAACACGTCGCTGGCGCCGCGATTGTTGGCGAAGCGGGCGGCGACGAACAGATAATCGGAGAGCCGGTTGATATAGGCCAAGGCCGGCGCGCCGATGCTCTCCTGGCTCGCCAGCAACGTGATCGCCCGCTCGGCGCGACGGCAAACAGTGCGCGCCTGATGCAGCGCCGCGGCCGCGGGCGCGCCGCCCGGCAGCACGAAGGATTTGAGCGGCTCCAACTCGGCGTTCAAATCGTCGATCGCGCGCTCCAGCGCCTCAACTTGGGTCGGAACCATCCGCAGCGCTTGCGTCGTTGACTGCTCCTCCGGAAAACAGAGGTCGGCGCCGAGATCGAACAGATCGTTCTGCGCGCGCGCCAGCGTCGCATCGATGCGCTTCAGATCCTCGTCGTCGGCAAGCGTGTGCAGCCGCGCCAGGCCGATCACGCAATTGAGCTCATCGACCTCGCCATAGGCGGCGATGCGCGCGTCGTGTTTGGGCCGACGTTTGCCGTCGCCAAGGCCGGTGTCGCCGGCGTCGCCGGTGCGGGTGTAGATCTTGTTGAGACGAACCACCCTCAATGCCTCCGAATGTAGAGCGCGAGCATGATGGCGACGATCGCCGCGAATTGCAGCCCGACGCGCCAGCGCATCAGCATCTGCGAGCGGCTCGGCGAGCCGCCGCGCATCATATTGACGAGCCCCGCGACAAGCGCGACCAGAACGAGCAGCGTGGCGACGCCGACGATGGAGCCGGAGATAGAGGGCATTCGCCAAGCTTACCCCGAGCCGGCGCCGCGGGAAAGCGCCGTGGAGCATCGGCCGTGGCGCGTCGGCCTCCAGGCCGACGATGGCTGGGCCACGTCGGCCTGGAGGCCGACGCTCTAGCGCTCACGCGGCTTTGACCAATTCGCCATTGAGCGCCCTGGCGATGAGCGCGCGCGTCTCGGCCACCCCGTAAAGCTGGATGAACGAGCCAAGCCGCGGCCCGCGCTCCTCGCCAAGCAGCACGGCGTAGATCATGTTGAAGAACTCGTTCGAAACCCCCGGCCGCTCCGGCGTCGCGCCTTTGGCTTTCATGTCCTGATAGCGCGGCATCGGACGCGCGACATCATATAAAGCGTGTTGGATCGCTTCCGCGCTCGCGTCCGCCGGCAACGCAGCGAGCAGCGACGAAATCTGTTCAAGCGCCGCCCGCTCGACATCGTCGGCCGCTCGATAGCGCTTCTTCGGCGCCACGAAGTCGCGGAAATAGGCGCAGGCGTAGCCAACGAGCTTGTCGAGACGCGGATATGTTTCCGGGGAGGCCGTTGGCGCGTAGCGCTTCAAAAAGCCCCAGAGCACCGCCGGATTGTCGCTATTGGCCACCGCCGCCAGATTGAGCAGCATGCTGAAGGGAACGCTCGTCGCCGGCCTCGCTGCCATGCGCCAGCGTCTCCGGCGCCGGCGGCTCGCCGGAATGGATGTGCCAGACCGGATTGCCGAGCCGCTCCTTCCATTCCTGGCGGGGATAGGCGTCGAGGAAGCGCAGATAGTCGTCGACCGCGCGCGGAATGACGTCGAAATGCAGCTTCTTCGCCGCCAGCGGGCTCGGGAACATGAACAGCGCCAGGCTCTCGGGGCTCGCGTAGGTCAGCCATTCGTCGATCGTCAGGCCGTTGCCCTTCGACTTCGAAATCTTCTCGCCCTTCTCGTCGAGGAACAGTTCGTAGTTGAACCCCTCGGGCGGCTCGGCGCCGAGCGCGCGCACGATGCGCGACGAGAGTTTGACCGAATCGATCAGATCCTTGCCCGCCATCTCATAATCGACCTTCAGCGCATACCAGCGCATCGCCCAATCCGGCTTCCATTGCAGCTTGGCGTGGCCGCCGGTGACGGGCGTCTCGAACTCTTCGCTTGTTTGTGGATCGCGCCAGCGGATGACGCCCTTGTCCGCGTCCATGCCGGTCAGCGGAACCTGCATGACCACGCGGGTGACCGGATGGATCGGCAGGAACGGCGAATAGGTCGCCGCGCGCTCCTCGCGAAGCGACGGCAGCATTATCTGCTGGACCTGCTCAAAATGCCGCAGCATGTGCAACAGCGCCGTGTCGAAGCGGCCGGCCTTATAATAATCGGTCGAGGAGGCGAACTCGTAGTCGAAGCCGAATCCATCGAGGAAACGGCGCAGCATCGCGTTGTTGTGCGCGGCGAAACTTTCGTATTCGCCGAACGGGTCGGGAACCTCGGTCAGCGGCTTGCCGAGGTTTTGCAAGACGAGTTCGCGGTTCGGGATATTGTCAGGCGCCTTACGAAGGCCGTCCATGTCGTCGGAGAAAGCCAGCAGCCGCGTCTTGACGCTATCGTTGGTCAGCACGCGGAAGGCGTGGCGCACCATGGTCGTGCGCGCGACCTCGCCGAACGTGCCGATATGCGGCAGGCCCGAGGGACCGTAGCCGGTCTCGAACAATACCTCGCTCTGCCCGGTGCGTTCGACGCGCGCAACGAGCTTTCTGGCCTCCTCGAACGGCCAGGCCTTTGACGCCTCGGCTGCAGCGCGAAGCGCGGGGTCGAACATGAAGTGTCCTTGAAAACCGGAGGGCGCATACGCCGTAGGCCGGCGCATGTCAGTCCTCTGAATAAAAATCAACGCGCCGAAGTCAACCGATTTGGCGCCCGCTGCACCTGGCATAGCGCGCCAGCATCCGATTCCGCCACGCGCTCGCGGCCCATCGACGAACGACCTTGCACACGCTTGTACAGTCAACTAGATGTTAACGTCGTTGACACGTTCGACCACGTTGCCATGTGAAAGCCCACGAGATCGGGGAGGCCACGTCGACGGCTCGGACGTCATCCAGGGAGGGCGCCATGCGCATGAAAACAGCAATCGTGGCGGTATTGGCGATCATCGCGGGTTCGATGGCGCTTCCATCGGACGGCTATGCGCAAAACTGTAGAGCGTTGCGTTGGGCCTGCGAAAACAAGGGAGAACTCGGTCTGGAGGGGGCAGGCACCTGCCGGAGATATCGTGAGGAATGCGGCGGTCACGAACATAACCGATGCGACGAGTTGCGTTATGCTTGCGAGCACAAGGATGAACTGGGTTTGGAGGGCGCCGGGACCTGCCGGCGCTACAGAGAAACCTGCGGGTAAGCGCTATCGATGCACGCAGGGCTGTCTTTTTCCGCCGTCGTGATGGACGACATTCGGCGGCCTTCAGGGTAAGGCTGCGGCGCCGCTGACTTCGTCGGCTCGTCGCAGCAGCCTGTCAGGATTGCCCATGATCGACGCGCTCGAACTCAATCGGCTCAATTGGGACGAACGCGCGATCATCCACGCGCGCGACACCACAGGCGCCTATCAGCTCGATCGCTTCCGCGCCGGCGAGGATGCGCTGCATTCCCTCGAGGCCGCCGAACTTGGCGACATTGCGGGAATGCGCGTGCTGCATTTGCAGTGCCACATTGGGCGCGACACCCTTTGCCTCGTCCGGCGAGGCGCGATCGCGACAGGTCTCGATTTCTCAAGCGCAGCGCTCGACGTGGCGCGGCGGTTGGCGAGCGAGACCGGGTTGAACGCGACGTTTGTGGAAGGCCCTGTCGATCAAGCGCCCGAGCTGACCCCGGGTCCCTTCGATCTCGTCTTCACCACTTGGGGAACGATCTGCTGGCTGCCGGACATTTTCGCGTGGGCGAAGGTTATAGCCTCGGTCTTGCGGCCCGGCGGCGAGCTTTATTTTGCCGACGCGCATCCCGGCTTCTTGGCGTTTGAGGAAATCGAAGGCCGAATGGCGCTCACCTATGATTTCCAGACGCCGGCGGACCGACCGCTGGCGTTCACGGAAGCGACGACCTACACGGGCGATCCGCAGATCATGGTCCATCAGGCGACGCGGAATTGGATTCATTCGCTCTCTTCGATTTTGGGCGCGCTGATGTCCGCGGGGATGACGATCACTATGTTTCGCGAGCACGAAATTCTGCCCTGGCAGGGTCTGCCGAGCCTCGTACCCGGCCCAGAGAGGTTCTGGAAATTGCCTGAAGGTTTTCCGCGCATGCCCCTGGCGTTCTCGCTGCGCGCGAGAAAAAACTGACATGCTCGAAGGCCTGCCGCCGAACAATGCCGCGCATGTGATGCGCTTGACCCTCGACGAGGCGCGCGCCCGCGCCGTCGCTGACCTGATGGTCGAGAGTTTCGAGCCGGCCGAGGCGGCGTCCACCGCCTTTGAGACCGAGACGCCGTGGCCAGGCGGCGGGAAGGCCTGGGCGGTGGAGGTCTATTTCGGCTTCGAGCCCGACGAGGAGGGCCTGCGTGAACTCGTAGCCGCCGCTGCGGGGGATGAAGCCGCCGCGGCTGCGGAATTCGGTCTCACAGCCAAGCAGGATTGGGTCGCGAACGCGCTGGCCGGATTGAAGCCCGTGCGCGCCGGCCGCTTCGTCGTCCACGGCGCCCACGATCGCGACAAAGTTGGCGCGAGCGATGTCGGTATCGAGATCGAGGCGGGGCTCGCCTTCGGCACGGGCCATCACGGGACCACGCGCGGCTGCCTGCTCCATCTCGACCGCCTGCTGAAACGCCGCCGCCCCGTGCGCGTGCTCGATGTCGGCTGCGGCGCTGGCGTGCTGGCGATCGCCGCCGCACGTGTGTTGCGAAGCAAGGTTTGGCTCGGCGACATCGATCCGGTGGCGGTGCAGGTCGCCAACGAAAACGCGTCGCTCAACGGGGCGCGGGCCTGGACGAAGGCGCTGGTTTCGCGCGGCGTCGAGAACCGGGCGCTGCGCGAGGGGGCGCCTTACGATCTCGTGTTCGCCAATATCCTCGCCAAACCGCTGCGCTTGCTGGCGCCATCGCTGGCGCGCGTAATGAGCGGCGAGGGCGAGGCGATCGTGTCGGGGCTGCTGCTAGCTGACGTTCCCGGCGTGCTCGCGGCTTGGCGCGCGCAGGGGTTTTATCTGAGGGAGCGGATCGACCTGGAAGGGTGGGCGAGCTTGCGGTTAGGCGAGGTGACTGTCCTCGTGTCCTTTGTGTCTCCTTTGTGCCTTGGTGGTGAAAGGCTTTCACCACCAAGGCACAAAGGAGACACAAAGAACACAAAGCAGCCCGGTCAGAAAATCTCCGGCTCCGGCACGGCCGCTCCGAAATCGGTGCGCAGGAAATCCAGGTCGCAGCCCTGGTCCGCCTGCTCGATATGCTGCGAGAACATCCAGCCATATCCGCGCTCATAGCGCGGCTTCGGCGGCGTCCAGGCGGCGCGGCGGGCGGCGAGCTCCTCTTCGCTGACCTCCAGATTGAGCGTCCGCGCCGGCACGTCCAACGAAATCCGGTCGCCCGTTTTCACCAACGCCAGCGGCCCGCCGATATGCGACTCCGGCGAGACATGCAGCACACAGGCGCCGTAAGCCGTGCCGCTCATCCGCGCATCCGAGATGCGCAGCATATCGCGCACGCCTTGTTTGATCAGCTTTTTCGGGATCGGCAGCGCCCCCCATTCCGGCATGCCCGGACCGCCGAGCGGCCCCGCCTCGCGCAACACCAGCACATGGTCCGGCGTCACGTCGAGATCCTCACGATCAATCGCCGCCTTCAGCGCCGGATAATTGTCGAACACCAGCGCCGGCCCCGAGTGCGTCAGCAAATGCGGCGCGGCGGCCGACGGTTTGATCACACAGCCGTTCGGCGCCAGGTTGCCGCGCAGCACCGCCAGCGCGCCTTCGGCGTAGATCGGCTTGTCGAGCGGGCGGATCACGTCGTCGTTGTAGACTTCGGCGTGCTCCAGCGTCTCCGCCCAGGTCTGTCCGGAGACATTCGTAAGGCTCAGGTGCAGAAAAGGTTTCAGCCGCGACATCAGCCCGAGCAAACCGCCGGCGTAGTAGAAATCCTCCATCAGATATTTGTCGCCGCTTGGGCGGATGTTGGCGAGCACCGGGATTTTGCGGCTCGCCGCGTCGAAATGATCGAGGTCGATCGCCCATCCCGCGCGCCGCGCCATCGCGATGATGTGGATCACGGCATTCGTCGAGCAACCCATCGCCATCGCGACGGTGATGGCGTTGTGAAAGGCCCGTTCGGTCTGGATCTTGTCGGGCGTCATCCCCTCGCGCACCATCTCGACGATGCGCCGGCCCGACGCCGAGCACATGCGGATGTGATTGGAGTCGGCGGCCAGGATCGACGAAGCGCCCGGCAGCGACATGCCGATCACGTCGGCGAGCGCCGTCATGGTCGAGGCGGTGCCCATCGTCATGCAGACGCCGTAGGAGCGGGCGATGCCCTCCTCGATCTCCTGCGTATCGCGCTCCGTGACGGTCCCGGCGCGGCGCTCTTCCCAATATTTGATCGTGTCCGACCCCGAGCCCAGCACGCGGCCCTTCCAATTGCCGCGCAGCATCGGGCCGGCGGGGACGTAGATCGAAGGAACGCCCGCGCTGGTCGCGCCCAACAGCAGGCCCGGCGTCGTCTTGTCGCAACCGCCCATCAGCACCGCGCCGTCGACCGGATGCGAGCGGATCAGCTCCTCGGTCTCCATCGCGAGGAAATTGCGGTAGAGCATCGTCGTCGGCTTGACCTCGACCTCGGACAGCGAGATCGCCGGCAATTCGATCGGAAAGCCGCCCGCCTGCAACACGCCGCGTTTGACGTCTTCGACGCGCGTCTTGAAATGCGCGTGACATTGGTTGATGTCGGACCAGGTGTTGATGATGCCGATGACCGGGCGGCCCTGATACTCGCTCCTTTCGTAGCCCATCTGCGCCATGCGCGAACGCTGGCCGAAGGAGCGGAAATCGTCGGGATCGAACCAGCGGGTCGAGCGGGGGTTGGGCTTTGGGGTCATCAATTCCTCTCTCCAACCAATCAATCGTCATTGCGAGCGAAGCGAAGCAATCCAGCGCTCTCGGCGATGCTCGGCTGGGCGCGTTCGCACCGGTGGCGGCTTGAACCTTCTACCCACCCGGCGCCCGAGGAGTCTGGCCCCAGCGCTGGATTGCTTCGCTTCGCTCGCAATGACGGGGTCACCGGAACGGCGGCTCATCAAAACTGCGCAGCTTGCGCGAATGCAGCGCCGCGTCGCTTCGCTGCAGCAACTGCAGCGCCGCGATGCCGATCTGCAGATGCTCGCCGATCGCCCGCTCATAGAAGGCATTCGCCGCGCCCGGCAGTTTGATCTCGCCATGCAGCGGCTTGTCGGAAACGCACAGCAGCGTCCCGTAGGGCACGCGCATGCGGAAACCCTTGCGTCGCGATCGTCGCCGACTCCATGTCGACGGCGATCGCGCGCGACAGATTGAACCGCCGTCGCTCTTGCGTCCAGCGCAGCTCCCAATTGCGATCGTCGTAGGTGACCACGGTGCCGGTGCGCACCCGCCGCTTCAGCGCCTCGCCCCGATCGCCGGTGACGTTCGCAACCGCTTCCTGCAACGCGACCTGCACTTCGGCGAGCGCGGGGATCGGCACATCGGGCGGCACGGCTTCGTCGAGGATGTGGTCCTGCCGCAGATAGGCGTGCGCGAGCACGTAATCGCCGATCATCTGCGACTGCCGGAGCCCCGCGCAATGCCCGACCATCAACCAGCAATGCGGCCGCAGCACCGCGATATGGTCGGTGATGTTCTTCGCGTTCGCCGGTCCGACGCCGATATTGACCAGGCTGACGCCGTTCCCGTCCTTGCGCACGACATGATAGGCCGGCATCTGGAAGCGGTGCCAGACGACGCCCGCAAGCCGCGCCTCGATCTCCGCGGGCTGGGCGGTGGCGTCGATCGACACGTTGCCCGGCATCACCAGCTTGACCACATCAGGGTCGCTGCGCAGTTGCTCCAGCCCCCAGCGCACGAACTGATCGACATAGCGATGATAGTTGGTCAGCAGCACCCAGCGCTGCATCTCGCGCCAATCGGAGCCGGTATAGTGCACCAGCCGCCGCAGCGAATAGTCGACGCGCGCGGCGTCGAACAGCGCCAGCGGCCGCTCGGCGCCGGGGCGGATTTCGAAATGCCCGTCGGCGATTTCGTCGCCGATCACCGCGAGCGACGGCGTCGGAAAATGCCGCGCCAGATCGGCGGCGGTGGCGCCGCCGCGCCCGAGTTCGTCGCCGCTCTCGAACACGTAAGGATAGGCGATCTCCTGGCCGCCGGTCCCGACTTCCATCTCGGCGCCGAATTCGGAGACCAGTGGCTCGAGTTGCTCCAGCAGATAGGCGCGGAATTCGGCGGGCTGCGTGACCGTCGTCGAATAGACCCCAGCCGTCGAGAATTTGGCGAAAGCGCGTGCGTTCGACGGCGGCGGTCCCTCGGGGCGATAGGTTACGCGCAGCCGCGGATAGCGGAACCGCGCCCGCTCGTCCGGCGACGGCGCGACGCCGCTGCGCAGAAACCGCTCGACCGCATTCGCGCAGCGACGACGACGGCGTCGTCGTAGCGCCTGGCCAGCATGTCGACCGCCTCGGCCGGCGTCGCGGGTTTGTCCACCGTGGCGGTCAAAGGCGGCTCTCCTCAGGGTTTGGCGGCGATGCAGACGATCTCGACCGTGAATTGCGGCGCGGCGAGTTTGGCTTCGACCGTCGCGCGCGCCGGCGTATGCCCCGGCGCGACCCAGGCTTCCCAGGCTGCGTTCATCTCGGCGAAGGTCGAGATGTCGGTGAGATAGATCGTCGTCGACAGCAGACTGCGTCTTGTCGGAGCCGGCCTGCGCCAACAGGCCGTCGATGATGCCGAGAATGTCCCGCGTCTGCTCGGTGACCGAGCCGCCGGCCGCCTTGTTGGCGACCTGACCGGCCAGATAGATCGTATCGCCGTGGACAACCGCGGCCGACATGCGCGGTCCGACGCCGATGCGTTGAATGGTCATGCTGCTCCCCTTAGACGAATGCGAACCCGGGCACGGCCCCGAGATAATCGCGCTTGCCGACATCGACGCCGGCGTAGCGCAGGAGATCGTAGGCCGTCGTCAGATGGAAATAGTAGTTCGGCAGCACGAAATGCAGCAGATAATTGTCGCCGCGCATCTTGGCTTTCTGCGGTCCGATGGGAAGCAGGATTTCGCGCTCCGCGCCGGCTTCGAGCGCCGCCTTGTCGATCGTCGCGATGAACGCGAGGGTCTTTTCCATGCGCGCCTTCAGTTCGTCGAGCGTCTTCTCGGTGTCCTCGAAGCGCGGCGGATCCATCCCGGCGAGCCGCGCCGAGCTGTTCTTGGCCTGATCGCAAAAGCTCTGCACTTGGCGCGGGAATGGCATCATGTTCGGGCGAAGCCGCAGGGTCATATAGACGGAAGGATCGAATTTGGACTGCTCGGCGTGCGCGATCGCCTTGTCGAGGATCAGCGAGAAGGCGGTGATCGTCACCTGGAAGGCGCCAACGCTGGATTGATAGACGGAAAGGCTCATGGGGTTCCCTCGCGCGCAACGCGAATCAGGCCTCGGCCAAGCGCGTTGCCGCCGGCGACCGAGCCGCGCAAGTTGCACATAACGGGGGGTGAATTCAACTTCGTGACGGGAAGCGGAGCGGCGGCTTGAGGTCTCCCTCCCCCCTTGTGGGGGAGGGCCGGGGTGGGGGGTAGCCGCAAGCGCCGCGCTATTCGGATGGCTGCCTCCAAGCCGAACCGCCCCCCTCCCTAACCCTCCCCCACAAGGGGGGAGGGAACGCGCTACGTCCTGAAAGCTTGCGATCTCTCCGATCGCCCTCGCTAAAGCGACCGGTTTGGCGCTCGGCATGGCGCCGACTATGCTTTATCCGGAGCGCATCGCTGAGGGGTCATCGTATGGGCGCGTGGGGGCCGTATGTCTGGGAATGGGGCTCGATCCTGCTCAGATGGCTGCATGTGACCGCCGCCATCGCCTGGATCGGCGGCTCCTTCTTCTTCATGCATCTCGACGCCTCGCTGCGTAAGCGCGCCCGCATGGCGGAAGGCGTCTCCGGGATATCCTGGCAGGTGCACGGCGGCGGCTTCTACGAAATGAGCAAATATACGCTCGCCCCGCCGTCGCTGCCCGACGATCTGATCTGGCACAAATGGCAGTCCTACTGGACCTGGATCTCCGGCTTCACCCTGCTCTGCTGGGTCTATTACGGCCAGTCGAGCTTCTTCCTGATCGACCCCGCCGTGCTGGCGCTGCAGCCCTGGCAGGCGGCGCTGATCGGGATCGGCTCGTTGATCCTGGGCTGGATCGTCTACGATCTCATCTGCAAATCGCCGATCGCCAAAAACGACGTCACGCTTGGCGCCGTCGGCTTCGGCTATGTCGTGCTGACGACCTACGTCTATCTCGCTGCTGTTCTCGCCGCGCGGCGCGCTGATCCACACCGGCGCGCTGATGGCGACGATGATGACCGCCAATGTCGCCATGATCATCATGCCCAATCAGCGCAAGTCGATCGCCCGGCTGGTCGCCGGCGAACAGCCCGATCCGAAATGGGGCAAGGAGGCCAAGCAGCGTTCGACGCACAACAATTACATCACGCTGCCCGTGCTGTTCATGATGCTGTCGAACCACTATCCCGCGCTCTACGCCAATTCGCGGACGATTCCGCTGCTGGTCGTCTGCGTCATCGTCGCGGGCGCGCTGATCCGCTATTTCTACAACAACTATCACGCCGATCATTCGGCGCGGGCCGTGGTGGGCGTGGCTCGCGGCGGCGGCGGCGTTGTGGGGCGCCTTCTGGATCGCGACCTCTGGCTCGCCGGGCGTGCAGCCGGTGCTCGGCATGGACCCGCCGGTGATCAAAGCCGCGGCGGCGGATGAGCCCAAGGCGCCGACGGACGTCGTCGAGGTTGTCACCACCCGATGTTCGATGTGCCACTCGCCAGAGCCTGCGTGGGAAGGCATCGGCGAGGCGCCGAAGGGCGTGCTGGCTTGACACGCCCGAACATATCGCCCGCTTCGCGCCCGCGATCCGCATGCAAGCCGTGTTGACCCATGCTATGCCGCCGAACAATCTGACGGAGATCACGGGCGAAGAGCGGGCGATTCTCGCGCGCTGGCTCGGCAACTGAAAGCTTAGCCATGCTTCTCGACGACGCCGGCGCCGCGCGCCGGCTGATGGCGCGACTCGACGCCTTCGCCGCCTTCACCGACGAACCCGGAAAACTCACCCGCCTCTATCTCAGCGCCTTCCTATCGCTCCGCCTGCGAGCAATTCGCGCAATGGGCGACGGAAGCCGGCCTGAGCGCGCGAATCGACGCGGTCGGCAACGTGCGCGCCCGCTATGAAGGCAAAAACCCCAACGCGCCCTCGCTGATGCTCGGCTCGCACATCGACACGGTGCGCGACGCCGGGCGCTACGATGGCAACCTCGGCGCGCTCGCGGCGCTCACTGTGGTGGAGCAACTCGCGGCGAGCGAAATCCGATTGGAGCATCCGATCGAAGTCGTGGCGTTCGGCGATGAGGAGGGCGTTCGCTTTTCCTCCGCCATGACCGGCTCGCGCGCGCTCGCTGGCCAACTATCGGCCACCGCGATGGAGAGCAAAGACCGAGACGGCATTACCTTAGCGCAAGCGTTGACCACGTTTGGCGGCGACCCGGAGCGGGCTTACGCGGCCCCCGCACGTGGCGTCGGCGCCTTCGCCGAGTTGCACATCGAGCAAGGGCCGGTGCTGGAGGCCAAGAATCTGGCGCTCGGCGTGGTGGCGGCGATCAACGGCGCGACGCGCATGCTGGTGACGGTGACCGGCCTCGCAGGCCATGCCGGCTGCGTGCCGATGGACCTGCGCCGCGACGCCGTCGCCGCAGCGGCGGAAATGATTCTCGCCATCGAAGCGCGCGCTAAAGCCGAGCCCGACCTGGTCGCGACCGTCGGGCGGCTCGAAGTCGAGCCCGGCGCGGTCAACGTCATTCCCGGTCTCGCCCGCTTCTCGCTCGACATCAGAAGCCCCCGCGACGAGTGGCGCCGCCGCGCGGTCAGCGACATTCATGCGCGGTTGATGGAGATCGCCGAGCGCCGCCACGTCGCAGACGGTGATGCAGCCCATTCACGAGGCGCCGGCTTACGTCTGCGACGCGCGCATTGTCGACAGGCTTCGACCGCGCGCTTCAGGCGCTCGGCCTGCCGGCCTTCCATCTGCCCTCGGGAGCGGGACACGACACGATGGTGATGGGCCAGATGGTCCCCGCCGGCATGCTGTTCGTGCGCTGCAAGGGCGGCGTCAGCCACAATCCCGCCGAGTCGATCACGGGGGAGGATTGCGAGTTGGCGCTGAAGGCGCTGACGGCGTTTGCGTGCGAGTTCCGGGCCGGCGCCTGAAGCTTGCGCGGCGCTGCCGAGGACACGCTGCGACCCCGAACCCGTCAAGCATTTGCCGCTTTGTCTGTCGCTAGGTCAAACGTCAGTTTTGCCAGCGATTCGGGGGAAGAACGATGCGATCAATGAATAACGGGTGGCGGGCGGTCGCTTTGGGCGCCACGCTTTCCCTTGGGTTAGGCGCGAGCTGCGCAATGGCGCAGGATGTCCCGCCAGGGTGTATCTCCACCGGTAATCCCAACGGCGCCGCGGCAGGCGCGCTGCTCGGCGGCGTCGCCGGGGCGCTGCTCGGCAACGCCGCTTCCGGTCGCCACAAGGCGGGCGGCACGATCTTCGGGGGCGTCGCGGGCGCCGCGGCCGGCGCGGCGATCGGCGGAAGCACGGGCGGCGGCGTACGCTGCCCCGACGGCTATGCCTATCGCGCCGTCGCGCCGCCGGACGACGGCGGCCCTATCCCGGTCGCGCGCGAGGATTTTTGGTACGATGCGCCGGTTAGCCTGCGTGAGCGCATCGTCTTCCTGCGCCATCGCATCGAGAGGCTGGACCGTGACGGCTGGCTCTCGCCGCGCGAGACCCAGGGGTTGTTCCGCCGGGTGTCCGACATTACGCATCAGGAGGCTAACATCCGGGATCGCAACGACGGCGACCTGCCGCCCGATGCGCGCGCGCAGATCAGCGACGAACTGGCGGACGTCGCCCACCGGTTGCGCTGGAAGGAATATCGCAGCGAACACGCGCAGGAGTGATTTCGCGACGCGAGCACAAGCCGGTGAGTGGAGCGTCGGCCTCCAGGCCGACGTGCTGGCCCCATCACGTCGGCGTGGACGCCGACGCTCCGACCGCGTTTGAAGTCTTATGAAAACGCCGGCGGCTCCAAGCCATTTACGCTTGAATCTCCCACCGCCGGTTAAGAATCTTCTGGATTACGTAAAGCCTGATGTTAGCTACCTTCCTTTACGTCTCTCTAAATCTTTAACTGGATTATTCGACCTAGGATTATTGGCCGCAGGGCCAATAACTCTAGGGAATTTCGTTAATGATTCACCGAACCTTAGGGGAGCGCGCGCCCGCCGCCGATGCGAGCGTGATGGATGTCACCCTGCTAGTCGGGTTGTCCGCAATCGTCGCGCTCGTATCCGCCGCCGCCTCCGGCTTGCGTTTCAACCATTCGAGTTCGTTTTTGGAGCCCGTCGGCGGGATCGTCGCTGTTTTCGGTCTGCTGAATCTCTATCAGGGCGTGAGGATGCCGGACAACAAGCGGCTGATCTTCATGCTGAACATCCTGATGTTGTATTTCACGACCTCATTCATCTTCCTGGTCTATCAATACGCAATGGCGCTGCTGCCGGGCTATGCTGTTTCCGACCTTATTCACAACGGGGACGCGCTGGTTGGATTTGAGTGGATCAAATTCTCCGAGATTGTCCACAGTGTGCCTTATCTCTCGGAGACGCTCGGGTTCTGCTACAAGAATTGGATCCGAGAGATATTCGTCGTGATGATGGTTCTTACCTATTTCAGGAGGTTTGACCGACTGAAAGAACTGAGCGTCGCCTATATCTTTACCGGCATGGCGGCGATTACGGTGAGCGGACTTCTGTACTCACAATCCTACGACGCGCTCGTCGCCTATTCGACCCCAGGCGCGCATCTGCCGACCGGCTTTACCCACGAAGTTTTCGACAAAGCTGACGGACTTCGGCAGGGCCGGGATCACACACTCGATTTCGCCCGCCTCGTCGGTCTTGTCTGTTTCCCGTCGTTTCACGCCGGGGCGGCGGTGTTGCTGGCGACCGCGATGCGCGGAATACGCTGGCTGTGGCCGCTATTCCTGGTCTTCAACGTTCTCGTCGTGCTGGGCACGCTCACCGAGGGCGGCCACAATCTCACCGACGTCATCGGCGGTTGCCTGATCGCCATCACAGCCGCGGGCGCGGCCCAGGCCTATCTGCGGTGGGGTTTGTCGCGCCGCCTGATGGCAAGCGGCGCGTGGCCTCGGTTCGGTCAACGCGTGGCGGCGAGCCGGGCGTGGGCGCGATCGAGCGGCTGATCCTGCGTCATTCCCGCGGAGAACGGGGATGATAGGTCCAGATTATTTCTTGCTGACGGCCCCGATGCCGGCGAAACGCGTGTTGAAGCGCGACAGGCGTCCGCCGCGGTCGGTCAGCTGCGCCGAACCACCGGTCCAGGCGGGATGCGTGTTCGGGTCGATGTCGAGGTTCAGCGTCTGCCCCTCCTCGCCCCAGGTCGAACGGGTCATGAATTCCGTACCGTTGGTCATGACGACCTTGATCATGTGGTAAGTCGGATGGATATCGGCCTTCATCGTCAACCCCGAGCGCAGAAAAGAGAGCCGCCAGGAGGTCCGGGCGGCTCTAAACGTGACGCCGCTATACTGCAGCCGGGCGTGCGATACAAGCATCGCTGCGACGAAGCGGCGCTTGATTTGCCGGACGCCCTCTGAACAAGGTCAGCGCCCCAGTGGAGGTGAGAGCGAACCCATGCCGTCCGACGGCCCCGGAAGAAACCCGCGGCTTTCCGCGCTGCGCCCGATCGTGCCTTACGCCCGCCGCCGCGCCGGCCGCATCGCCGCCGCGCTGGTGGCGCTCGCCGTCGCCTCGTTCGCCACGCTCATCGTCCCCTACGCGATCCGTGAGATGGTCGATCACGGCTTCCACGGCGGCGGCGCCGGGAGGGTGCATGTCTATTTCGGGCTGTTGATCGGCGTCGTCGCCGTGCTCGCGCTCGCCTCGGGCGCCCGCTACTATCTGGTGATGACGATCGGCGAGCGGATCGTCGCGGATTTGCGCGGCGACTTCTTCCGCCATCTGACGACGCTCGACCAGAGCTTTTTCGACGCCGAAAAGACCGGCGAGATCGTTTCGCGCCTCTCCGCCGACACCACGCAGCTGAAGGCGACCTTCGGCTCGTCGGCCTCGCTGGCGTTGCGCAACATCTTCCTGTTCGCCGGCGCGATCGCGATGATGACGGCGACCAGCCTGAAGCTGTCGAGCTATGTGCTGATCGCGATCCCGCTGATCGTGCTGCCGCTCTACGCGGCGGGCCGTTCGGTGCGCGAACGCTCGCGCCGCGCCCAAGCCAGGCTCGCTGACGCAACCGCGTTCGCCTCCGAGAATCTCGACGCTGCCCGCGTCATGCAGTCGTTCGTCGCCGAGGAGTTTACCGCGCAGCGCTATCAGGCTGCGGCGGATGAAGCTTACGAGGCGCCGCGGGTGATGACCAAGGCGCGATCGGTCGTCACCGCCATCGCGATTTTCCTGGCTTTTTCCAGCGTGGTCGTCGTGCTGTGGCTCGGCGCGCGCGACGTGATCGAGCAGCGCATGACGGCGGGGGTCCTGCTGCAGTTCCTGCTCTACGCGGTGCTGGGCGCGAGCGCGCTCGGGCAGTTGTCTGAGGTTTGGAACGAGATGAGCCAGGCCGCCGGCGCCGCCGCGCGGATTGGCGAGCTTTTGGGGACCCAACCGAGCATCGTCGCCCCGCCGTCTCCGGCGGCTTTGCCCGCCCCCGTCCGCGGGGCCGTGCATTTCGACCGCGTGACCTTCGCCTATCCGACGCGCCTCGAAGAGCCGGTGCTGCGCGGCGTCGACTTCTCTGTGGCGCCGGGCGAGACGGTCGCCATCGTCGGCCCCTCGGGCGCGGGCAAATCGACGCTGTTTCAACTCATCGAGCGTTTCTACGACCCGGCCGCGGCGCCGTCCGGCTCGACGGCGTGGACATCTCGACGCTGGATCCCAAGGCGTTGCGGGCGGAAATCGCGCTCGTGCCGCAGGAGCCTTTCATTTTCGGCGCGACGGTCGCCGACAACATCGCCTACGGCCGCCCGAGCGCTTCGCGGTCGGAGATCGAAGCCGCGGCGGCGAGAGCGGCGGCGCACGGCTTCGTCACGGCGTTGCCGCAGGGCTACGACACACCGCTCGGCGAGCGTGGCGTGACTTTGTCCGGCGGCGAGCGCCAGCGGCTCGCGATCGCCCGCGCGATCCTGAAAGACGCCCCCGTGCTGCTGCTCGACGAGGCGACCTCAGCGTTGGACGCCGCCAACGAAACGCTGGTGCAGACGGCGCTCGCCGAGCTGATGAAGGGGCGCACGACGCTGGTGATCGCGCATCGTCTGGCGACGATCGTCGGGGCGAGCCGGATTCTCGTGCTCGACGGCGGCGAGATCGTCGAGCAGGGTGATCACGCAACGCTGCTGGCTGCGGGTGGGCTTTACGCGCGACTGGCGCGTTTGCAGTTTGAGACAGGCGCCGCCGCGCTACGCGGCGCGCGGGCGGCGGAGTAGGCGCCATCGGAGCGGCGGCCTCCAGGCTGCCGTCCTGCACGAGCCGAACGTTGTCGGCGGCGTGGACGCCGCCGCTCCGCCTCAAATCGTGACGACGACCTTGCCCATCGCCTTCCGCTCGGCGATCCAGGAGATCGCATCGCCGGCCTGCTCAAGCGAAAACGTCTTCGATATGCGGGGCCGGATCGCGCCCTTCTCATAAAGCGCAAACAGCTCGCGCGTGTTCGCTGCATTCGCCTTGGGATCGCGCGCGGCAAACCCGCCCCAGAACACGCCGACGACCTGGCAGGATTTCAGCAGCGTCAGATTGAGCGGCAGCTTGGCGATGCCCTGGGGAAAGCCACGACCAGAAATCTGCCTTCCCAGGCGATCGCCCGCAGCGAGGCCTCGGTATAGTCGCCGCCGACGCCGTCGTAGATCACATCGGCGCCCTTTTCGCCGCACGCCGCTCTTGAACACAGCTGCAAGCGCCTTGCGCCCGTCGGCGTCAAAGGGCCCGGAAGGATAGACGACACCTTCGTCCGCCCCCCATTGCTTCGCCGCCGCGACCTTTTCCTCGGACGACGCCGCGGCAATCACGCGCGCCCCCATCGCCTTGCCGAGCTCCACCGCCGCTGAGCCGACGCCGCCCGCCGCGCCCAGAACCAGCAGCGTCTCGCCGCTCTTCAGCGCGCCGCGATCCTTCAGCGCGTAGTAGGACGTCCCATAGGTCATCAAAAACGCCGCGGCTTCCTCGAACGGCATCGCGTCCGGGATCGGCATGATGCGGCGGCTTTCCACCGCGACCTTCTCCGCCATACCGCCCCAGCCAGTCGAAGCCAGCACCCGCTGCCCGACCCGCAGACCCGTCACGCCCTCGCCCACCGCCTCAATGACTTCCGCGACCTCGCCGCCCGGCGAGAACGGGCGCGCCGGCTTGAATTGATATTTGTCCTCGATGATCAGCGCGTCCGGAAAATTGACGCCGCAGGCGGCGATGCGAATGAGCGCCTCGCCTTTGGCGGGCGCGGGATCGGCGATCTCCTCCAGTTGGAGACTTTGGGGGCCGCCGACGGCCCGGCTGAGAACGGCTTTCATCTGAAAACTCCGGATCAGGTGATGGTCTGGCCGCCGTCGATGACGATGGTCTGGCCGGTCATGTAGGCGCCCGCGCGCGAGGCGAGGAACACGGCGGCGCCGGCGATCTCGTCGGGATCGCCGATGCGGGCGAGGGGCGTGCGCGCATTGGCGGAGGCGCAGAGTCTTCGGGTTCTCCCACAGTGCGCGGGCGAAGTCGGTCTTGATCAGCCCCGGCGCGATGCAATTGACGCGCACGTTGTCGGCGCCGAACTCGACGGCGAGATTGCGCGCGAGGCTGAAATCGGCGGCCTTGGAGATGTCGTAGGCGCCGATGATCGCGGTGCCCTTCAGGCCGCCGATCGAGGAGACGATGACGATCGCGCCATCCTTGCGCGACCGCATCGCCGGCGCGACCATGCTGATCAGCCAATGATTGGAGATGATGTTGTTGTCGAGGATTTTGCGGAACTGATCGTCCGCAATGCCGCCGAGCGGGCCATAGTAGGGGTTGCTCGCGGCGTTGCAGACGAGGATGTCGATCTGGCCGTTGACGCGCACGGTTTCGTTGACGAGGTTTTGCAGCTCGTCTTTCGAGGAGATGTTGGCGGGGATCGCCAGCGCCGCGCCCGCGCCGTGTTTGGCGTTGATCGAGGCGGCGACTTCCTCGCAGGCGGTCGCCTTGCGGGAGGAGACGACGACCTTGGCGCCGTGCTCGGCAAGCCGCTCTACGATCGCCTTGCCAATGCCGCGCGACGAGCCGGTGACGACGGCGACTTTGCCGGTGAGATCGAACAGGGTCATGCCGCCGCCTCGGGTTTCCTCGAAAACGTAGTTTAAAGAAGGGGCGTCCGAAAGCAAACGAGGCTCTGGGTATGGAGCGGCGTATCGTACTGCCCTCAGAAAAGTCGCCCATCGGAGCGATCGGCCTCCAGGCCGACAACGGCGCTCCGGTCTCCGAGGCTGGCGGCGCGTGGTCAAAAAGCGTCGGCGTGGACGCCGACCCTCCGAAGAGGGCATTAGTTTCGCTGTTATATGCAAAGGCGCGCTCTTGCACGTGACCTACACAGAGCGCGGCGAGCGCATTCGGATCATATCAGCCCGACGGGCGGAGCGACATGAGAAAGACCATTACTTCCGCGAGAATTCGGCCTGACGGCGCTATCGTGGAGATACTGGATGACGGCAAGGAAAGGCCGTTTTCCGAAACGCCAATGCGTCCTATGAGCTGAAGAAGAAATATCAGCGGCCGCAGCGGCTGACCCCGACGCGCGTCCGATGACCGTCGAGCAATTGGCGAAGGCGAAGCGCATTCCCCGCATTAAAACCTTGCGGCGCGCGCTCGGCCTAACCCAAGACGAATTCGCGACGCGCTATCACATTCCGCTGGGAACGCTAAGGGATTGGGAACAGGGACGCACAGAGCCCGATCAACCGGCGCGAGCCTACCTCAAAGTCATCGCAGCCGACCCTGAGGGCGTGTCGCGCAGCCTGGCTTCGAGGCCCGGCTGAGCGCATCGCAAGTTTACTCGTCTTCCTCTCCAAGCTCTCTCGTCGCGAGGTCGATTTCGCGAAGCTCATCTTGCAGCCGCTTAATCTCAGCAGGATCCGACGCGGTGCGCAACTTCTCGAGCGCAGCCGTGCGCCTCGCCTCCAGCGCCGCAAGTTCCCCGGTATATTCTTCCATCCGTTTCCCCCTGCTTTCTCTCAAGCATAGCCTCGTGGCGACCCTATCAAAGACTAGAACCGCGAAGGTCGCAGAAACTCCGCCAAATCCCCCATCGTCCGTCCTACCCCTTCGGGCTCAACCCCAAGCCGCTCCAGCGGCGCGCCGGCCCGGTTGACCCAGAACGCGCGGTAGCCGAACCACGCCGCGCCCGCTGCATCCCAACCGTTCGAGGACACAAACGCCAGTCTCTCAACCGGCGCGCCAAACGCGTCGGGGCCAAGCTGATAGGCCTCCGGCGCCGTCTTGAATTTGCGCACGCGCTCGACGCTCAGCACATGCGCGAACAGATCCGCGATGTCAGCGGCGGCGAGCGCTTTCCGTAACATCGTCTCGTTGCCGTTGGAGAGCACGGCAAGCGGAAGGCCTTGTGCATGCAGCCCGCGCAACGCAGCGGGAACTTCCGGATGTGTTGGCAGCCGCTCGTAGATCGCCAACATTTCGTCGCGACGCGCAGCATCAAGCGTCGTCTTCTCGGCTTCGCAGGCGTAGTCCAGCGCGTCCGCCGTGATCGTCCAGAAATCGACGTAGCGGTCGCTCAAAGTGCGCAGCCGCGTGTATTCGATCTGCTTTTCGCGCCAGCGCAATGAGATCGCGCGGCCTTTGCCCGGAAACAGCGCCTCTAGCCGCGCCTCGACGGCGTAGACGTCAAACAAGGTGCCATACGCGTCGAAGACGACGCCGGCGATCGGAGCGGTCATGCCGTAGGATGCCTCAAGCGGCGCCTGAAAACAATCAAACCGTTCCCGTGCGCCTCGCTGGGACCGCGGGTGTCTCGCCCGCAACGGCGCGCGGGACGCGCGCGGTCCCAGGGGGGCGCGTCGCCTCGCCGGCGCGGCGCACGATCTCGCACACCTCGTGCAACTGTTTGATCAGAGGACTGGTCTTGCGCCAGATCATGCCAATCGCGCGCGACGGTTGCGGCGCGGCAAACCTCGTCACCGTCACCGGCGCGGAGCGAGCCTCCACCGCCGCGGCCATTTCCGGGATCAGCGTCACGCCGATGCCGGCCCCGACCATCTGCACCAGCGTCGACAACGAACTCGCCTCCAGCGCCTCGCGCGGACGAAGAGGATTCATCCCGCAGACCGCAAGCGCCTGATCACGAAAGCAATGGCCCTCCTCGAGCAGCAGCAACTTCGCATCGCGCAAGGCCTCGAGGTCGGGCGCCGGCTCATTCGCTTGTGAGCGCGGACGCACGAGCAGGAATTCTTCGGAGAACAGCGGCGTCTCCTCCAGACCGGCGCCGGCGACCGGAAGCGCCACGATCGCCGCGTCGATCCGCCCCTGCGCCAATTCCTGGGTCAGCCGGTCGGTGATCGTTTCGCGCACGTGGACTTCGAGATCGGGATAGGCCTGGCTCAAACCGCGCATCACCCGCGGCAGCAAATAGGGCGCAACTGTCGGGATCACGCCGAGACGCAGCCTTCGCAACGGGCGATGCGAGGCGGCCAGCCCGTCGAGCTCATCGATCGCGCCGAGAATGTGACCGACCCGCTCGGCAAGCGCCTCGCCGAGGCTGGTCACGCGAACTTGTCGCGCGCCGCGCTCGAACAAGGCGGCCCCAAAGGTCTCTTCGAGATCCTTGATCTGCTCGGACAAAGCGGGTTGCGAGATCGCGCAAGCCTCGGCCGCGCGGCCGAAATGGCGGTGGCGCGCCAGCGCGTCGAAGTAGCGCAGCTGACGCAGCGAGAGATTTAGCATAGGCTGAGCCTATCGTTGCGATCGAAAAATGCAACTTATGGCGATGGCCGCCCCGTGCTAGGTCGAGCCGACCCCGGCCCGTTTTGCGGTTCGCCGCCCCGGCGAGGCCGCGCGATCAGGAGAATTCAATGAGCGAGAACACAGACAGCGCCGGCAAATGCCCGGTCGCCCACGGCGGCCGCACCGGCAAGAACAATTCGCAGTGGTGGCCGAACCAGCTCAACCTCGCGATGCTCGCGCAGCACTCCGAGCTGACCAACCCGCTGCCCAAAACCTTCAACTACGCCGAGGCGTTCAAGAAGCTCGATCTCGACGCCGTGGTGAAGGATCTGCACGCGCTGATGACCGACTCGCAGCCCTGGTGGCCGGCGGATTTCGGCCATTACGGCCCCTTCTTCATCCGCATGGCCTGGCATAGCGCCGGCACCTATCGCGTCGGCGACGGCCGCGGCGGCGCCTCGTCGGGTTCGCAGCGCTTCGCGCCGCTCAATTCCTGGCCGGACAACGTCAACCTCGACAAGGCGCGCCGCTTGCTGTGGCCGATCAAGCAGAAATACGGCCAGAAGCATTTCCTGGGCCGATCTGATGATTCTCTGCGGCAACGTCGCGCTGGAATCGATGGGCTTCAAGACTTTTGGGTTCGCCGGCGGCCGCGAGGACGTCTGGGAGCCGGAGATGGACATTTTCTGGGGCCCGGAAGGCGAATGGCTGGCCGACGAGCGCTACAGTGGCGAACGTGAACTTCACGGCGATCTTGGCGCCGTTCAGATGGGTCTGATCTACGTCAACCCGGAAGGTCCGAACGGCAATCCCGACCCCCTCAAGGCCGCGCACGACATCCGCGAGACGTTCATGCGCATGGCGATGAACGATGAAGAGACAGTCGCGCTGATCGCCGGCGGCCACACGTTCGGCAAGACGCACGGCGCCGCCGACCCGAAGGTGCATGTCGGCAAGGAGCCGGAAGGCGCTGACGTCGAAGAGCTGGGGCTCGGTTGGAAGAACAAGCACGGCACCGGTTTCGGCGTACACACGATCGGCTCGGGACTCGAGGTGACATGGACCTCGACGCCGGCCAAGTGGAGCAACAGTTTTCTTGAAAACCTCTACAAATACGAGTGGGAGCTGACCAAGAGCCCCGCCGGCGCCCATCAATGGAAGCCGAAGAACGACGGTGGCGCGGGAACCGTGCCGGATGCGCACGATCCCTCGCAAAAGCACCAGCCGCAGATGCTGACAACCGACCTCGCGCTGCGCTTCGATCCGAAATATGCGGAGATCACGCAGCGCTGGTTGAAGCACCCCGAAGAGCTCGCCGACGCCTTCGCGCGCGCCTGGTACAAGCTGACTCACCGCGACATGGGGCCGCTGTCCCGCTACCTCGGCAAGCTCGTTCCGAAGGAAGAGCTGATCTGGCAGGACCCGGTGCCGGCAGTCGATCATCCCTTGGTTGACGAGGCGGACGTCGCTGGACTGAAGACAAAGATCGCCGCCTCTGGTCTCACCGCGGCCGAGCTCGTGAAGACGGCGTGGGCCTCGGCCTCGACCTTCCGCGGCTCCGACAAACGCGGCGGCGCCAATGGCGCGCGCATTCGCCTGGCGCCGCAGAAGGACTGGGAGGTCAATGACCCGGCCGAACTCGCCAAGGTGCTCGGCAAGCTCGAGGAGATCCAGAAGGCTAGCGCCAAAAAAATCTCGCTAGCCGACCTCATTGTGCTGGCCGGCGGCGTCGGCGTTGAGTTGGCGGCGAAGGCTGGCGGTCACGACGTGAAGGTGGCTTTCACGCCCGGCCGCACCGACGCGACCCAGGAGCAGACCGACGCCAACTCCTTCAAATGGCTGCAACCGAAGGCCGACGGCTTCCGCAACTGGTACCCGGAGAAGGCCGGCACGCCGCCGGACGAGTCGCTGATCGACCGCGCGCAACTGTTGACGCTGACGATCCCGGAAACGACTGCGCTGATTGGCGGTCTGCGCGCCATCGGCGCCAACGCCAAGAACACCAAGCATGGTGTGCTGACATCGAAGCCGGGCGCGCTGACCAACGATGTGTTCGTCAATCTGATGGACATGGGCGTCACCTGGGCGCCGTCGGGCAAGGAGAAGGGCGTCTACGAAGCGCGTGACCGTAAGTCCGGCGAGGTCAAGTGGACGGCGACCCGTGTCGATCTGGTGTTTGGATCGAACTCGCAGTTGCGCGCGACCGCGGAGGTGTATGCGGCCAACGACGGCGGGAAGACGTTCCTAGACGCCTTCGTCGCGGCTTGGACCAAGGTGATGAACCTGGACCGGTTTGATGTGAAGTAAGCGCCTGGATTTGCGCGAATGGGGCCGCCCTGAGGAAGGGCGGCCCTTTTTGTTTGTTTGAAGCGAACTATCGAGAGGAATTGCGCAATAGCCGCATTCCTCCTAATCTACCGGTGACCCGTCATTGCGAGCGAAGCGAAGCAATCCATCGTTGTGAGATCGGAGTTTCGCCGGATAGAGACGCTGCGGCGGAACCGTGGATTGCTTCGCTTCGCTCGCAATGACGATGGTTGGAACCGCCAACGCCAACGGAGCGCCGATGCGCGCTGAACTGCTCATTTGTTTGATGTCCCTCTCTGCTTGCCTGGCCTCGGCGCCCGTTCTCGCCGCCGCCATGAAGCCGATCCGCCTCGAACTGAAAGCCGGGCAAGCGCTGACCTTCGCCGCGACACTCGCGGACGGCAACGTGACTCTCGGCCCCGCCCGCCTCGGCAAATTCGGCGAAATGCAACCGGCCGATGGGGAAATAACCGTCGGCCTCTCGCCGAAGGACAAGACGCTATACGAAAACGTCGTCGTCATCGAGAAGACGGCCAAGCCCATCGACCTGGTGGCGACCGGTCTTGTCGGCAACATCAAGATCGATGAGGTGGTGTTGCACGGCCGCCTCGACGCGCCAGTCAGCGCGCGGATCGGCGCCGTGTCGTGGACTGTTTGGCTGAACAGTTTCGAGGCGACGAGCGAACCCGCAGCAAAGTGACGCGAGCGCAACCAAACCTCGAATCTTATGCTGACGCCGTGAGCGAAGACCACGTGCTGCCCGACGTGCTCGCGCCAGGCCTTCGCATCGTCTTCTGCGGCACAGCGGCGGGGACGGAGTCGGCGAGGCAGCGCGCCTATTACGCGCATCCGCAGAACCGTTTCTGGCGCGTCTTGCACGAGGCCGGACTGACGCCGCGGCGGCTCGCGCCAACCGAGTACGCGCTGCTCCCTGGGCTTGGCCTCGGACTGACCGACATCGCCAAATTCGTCAGCGGCATGGACAGTCAACTGCCACGAGGGTCGCTAGGGCGCGCGCCCTGCGACGCGCTGTTTGCCAAAATCGCGCTCGCGGCGCCGCGGATACTGGCTTTCACCAGCCTCACCGCCGGCCGGCGCTATCTGGGACGCGGCGACGCCGGCTATGGCCCGCAGCCGGAAACGATCGGCGAAACCGCAATCTGGCTTTTGCCATCGCCCTCCCCGGCCGCGACCTGGAAATGGGACCCCGCGCCCTGGCTGGCCTTGGGCCGCGCCGCGTCCTTCGCGGGCGCGCACGCTTCGACTTAGGGTCGACGTCGCTTCACACAGTAGCGTGCCGCCGACTCACGGCGCCACCTCGCATCATGCGCGCAACCCCGCGGTGCGTCTAAGAATATTTCTTCTACTTGCGAATTAAACTAAAACAACAGATATACAAGTCTCGACAAGGAGGCGTCAGGATGGTTGCCTACGCGCGCTTTCGAGCGAGCGATCTGCCCAAGGCGGTTGGCCTGGACTGGGCTGGCGGCCGTCGCAGATCGGATGGGCGGGCGGGCCATATTTGTCACGGGCCCTACATCACGCTGGGACCTGGCCGATATACGGCGGGCTTCTACCTGCAACGCGACGCCGCCGACATCGAGGGTGAGATCGAGTTGGAGGCCTGCGCCGAACACGGCGGGCGGGTCTTCGCGAGCCGCTCGACGCCGGTGAAGGACCTGTTCTCATCCGTAGCAGGGCTCGTATGGCTGGACTTTGTGGTGGACGCCGTGGAGCGCGCCTGTGAGATCCGGTTGTCCGTTCCCGCCCTAGTTCGCATCGAGGTTGCTGAGGCGGTATTGTTCCGCCGCGATGTTTCCGATTGGGGGTTTCGTTGATCGGGGAGAGGCGCCGGCCTGGGACCGGGAGCGTCTCGTCCGCTGGCGATAACTTAGGTTTTCGCTATGTCTGTGGTGTGATCGCCAGTTTGCCGTCCCCTCCCCCCTTGTGGGGGAGGTTAGGGAGGGGGGCGGTTCGGCTTGGACGTTCCTCACAGGAAATGGCGGCTCTTGCCGCTACCCCCCACCCCGGCCCTCCCCCACAAGGGGGGAGGGAGTCCGCGTCGCCGGCGGTTCTCCAATCATCCGCGAAATCGCTCTGCCTTAAGTTAGCGTATGAGGGCGGTCCCAGGGGCGCCGCCGAAGATGTTTGATCGGGGCGTGCGAACCGACAGTGAGGTCGCCGCGTTGCGCGCGGAGATCGAACGCCTGCGCGCGTTCGTCGAACTGCGCGCGCAAGCGCAGGAAGACATGATTCGGGCGATCACCCTCGGAGCGCGCACGCGGATGGTTGAGGCCGTAGAGGAACGCATACAGCTCGCCGCGCGCGAGGCGATCGCTTTCGCCGAAGGCGGCCTCATACAGCACGAAGCCGCGTTACGCGCACTCGGCCGCCGCGTCGCCGAACTTTCACGCGAGGCCCCGCCGGTCCGCCTGCCAGAGCCCAACAGGCTCGCCGCGTCCGCGGTTCGAGCTTATCTGATCGGCTCATCCGAGGAAGACTCGCCCGGCTGCCTGAACCTGGAGCTTCGCCAGGAACGCGAAGACACATTTCTCTTCGATCTCGCCAATCTACCCATCCTCCCTGGAGCCGCGGAGAAGCTTGTCGCCGGCCACATCGTCGAGCGGGCGCCCGCCTACGAATTGACAGAGAACATCCTGCCACATTGGCGCGAGCGCCTCGCGCCCGGTGGCGAACTGGTTGTCCTCACACTCGACGGTCCCGCCTGGGCTGCGGATCTCGCGAGCCACGCCGCCGACTTCGAATGTTTTCGCGTCCGTCTCGGCGCCGACGGCGTCCGGGCGGCGCCGCGCAATGTGTTCGACGAAGCGAGTTTGCGCAGCGCCTTGCTCGCGGCGGGCTTCGCTGAGATCGAGCTGGCGAGCCGCGACGCCGAGACCATGACGATGCGGATGATCGCGCGGACAGCAGCACCGTGAGTGAACGCGCGTTCTCTGTCGTCATCTGCACCGACGCACGCCGCGACTATCTGAGGTCCACGCTGCAAAGCCTGCACTATCTGGACTACGAAGCCTTCGAAGTCTGTGTCGTCTGCGGGCCAAGCGCTGACGGGACGCGCACATTGGTCGAAGCCTATCAGCCTCGATTGAAAATAGCGGCGATAGCTGAGCGCAATCTTTCGCGCGCACGCAACTCAGGCATTCAGCTGGCGGCGGGTGAGATCATCGCCTTCCTCGACGATGACGCCACGCCCGAGCCGCGCTGGCTCGCCGATCTCAATCAAGCCTATGATGACCCAGATGTCCTCGCTGCTGGTGGCCTTGTCTACGACGGGTCGGGGATCAGCTTCCAAGCGCGGTTCGTCACGATCGATCGTTTGGGCTACCCGCATGACGCACACGCCGGCCCGACGCCGCGCCTCAACTTTCCGTTCTCGCCGGAATTTCCGCATCTGCTAGGCGCCAACTGCTCGTTTCGCCGTACGACGTTGATTGAACTCGGCGGCTTCGATGAGGAATACGAATATTTCCTCGACGAGACCGACATGATTTGCCGCGTCGTCGACTCCGGCGGCCTCATCGCACAACTCGATGGCGCACCCGTTCATCATAAGACCGCGCCGAGCCCACTGAGGCAATCGTCGCGTGTGATGCGACACTGGCGGCCGGTGATCAAGAACCGGCTCTATTTCGGCTATCGCAACGGTCTCGCCCACCACACGCCGTGGGAAGTTTTGCGTGCGACGGTTGACGATGCCGCGTCGTGGCAACGCGATGTCGAGCGACACGTTGCCGCCGGCGATCTCGAGCGGGGCGATCTAGATAAGTTTCAACGCGAAGCGGAGTCGGCGATCGTCGCCGGGCTCGCCGCGGCGCGTGAGCCGAGCCGAAAGCTGATGACCGCGCCGGCTCGCGCCGCTGCGCCACCGCCTTTGCTACCATTCGCGCAAGCTCTAAAGGCCGACCAGCGGCTCTGCCTGTGCCTCATCTCGCAGGATTATCCCCCCAGGCAGAACGGCGGGATCGCGCGCAACGTGCAGGAGGTCGGCGCGGCCTGGGCGCGGCTCGGCCATCATGTCCACGTTTTTACCCGAGCGAGGCTAGAGGCTAGCGTCGCGTTCGAGGAAGGCGTCTGGGTGCATCGCATGGCAATCGAAGCCAGCGCGATCCCGCCGCCTGATCTCATCGCGCCGCACGCGATCCCGCGCCCGCTTTGGGACTACTCTTGCGCCATGTTTAAGGCGATTGCCGAGCTCGACGCGAGGCGCAAGGTCGATCTGGTTTATGCGCCGCTTTGGGATTGCGAGCCGATTGCGTTCCTGCAAGAACCCCGATTTCCGCTGGTCGTTGCGCTGCAGACGACGCTCGACTTCTGGCTCGAACTCGCAGCCCGAGCGGCGCCTCGATCCCGAGTGGATGCGCGATCGCGGCTCGCCGGTGCTGGCGCTCGAGAGTTGGATCCTTGAGCGCGCGCCATGCCTGCACGCCAATAGCCATGCGATCCTCGCCGACATTGAGGAACGATATGCGATGCGAATCCCGGACACGCGAGTTGTCGTTGCGCCGCACGGAATGTCAGACTGGGCCGCTGTAGCCGATATCGCTGACCTCGGCCGGCCGGGGTCGGCGACCCCGGCTACAGTGATGCCCGACGCCGTGCGCTTCCTGTTCGTTGGTCGTCTCGAAAGTCGCAAAGGGATCGACGTCCTATTGCGCGCCGCGCCGGAGGTCTTGCGGTGCTTTCCGCACGCCCGGCTGGACATCGTTGGCAACGACGGGATCGAGCGCGCTGAAGGGGGAACTTACAAAGACGCATTTCGCGCGTCGCCCGAGGCGCGCGACGTTCAGAGTCGCATCGTCTTTCACGGCCGCGTCGAGGAGGACAAGTTGCGACGCTTCTACCGCGACTGCGACGTGCTGGTTGCCCCCTCGCGGTATGAGTCGTTCGGCCTCGTCTATCTGGAGGGGATGATGTTTGGAAAACCCGTGATTGGTGGGCAGGGGGGCGGCGGCCCGGAGGTGATCGAGGAGGGCGTCACCGGCCTGCTCGTCGCCCCCGGCGACGCCGACCAACTCGCCGCCGCGATGATGCGGCTCGGCGATGGCCGGGAGCTGCGGGCGAGGATGGGACAGGCCGGACGCCGCCGCTACGAGGCGCACTTTGGCGCCGACGCGACCGCTAGGCTGCTGCTCGAAGGCGCATTGGCGCGTCTACCCCAGGCGGAGGGTCGGCGTCCACGCCGACCTTTTTGAGATCCCCGCGCGGCCGGCGTTGAAGGGAAACCCTCGTCGGCCTGGAGGCCGACGCTCCACAGGGGCTAGTGCGCGACCAACGTTTCTCCGCGCTTCTCCGGGCTGAACCGGATGACAATGATGAGCGCGACCGCCACGGTCCCGCCGACCAGCGCCAGCGCGTAGGAATAGTTGCCGCCGTTGGCTTCGGCGAGCTTGGCCTGGAACGGCCCATTGAACGAGGCCAGGAAGTTGCCGGCCTGATAGATGAACGCCGGCAGCGTCGCGCGGACCGCGCCCGGCGACAATTCGTTGAGATGCGCTGGCACGACGCCCCAGGCGCCCTGCACTGCGATCTGCATGATGAAGGCGCCGACCGCCAGCATGAACGGCGTCGAGGAATAGGCCCAGAGCGGCAGCGCGGGCAGCGCGATGAGCGCGGCGAGGGTTATCGCGTTGACGCGGCCGATGCGTTCGGAAAGCGCGCCGAAGATGATGCCGCCGCTCATCGCGCCGACGTTGGCGACGATGTTGATCCAACTGACCGTCGTCGTATCGAACTGGTGCTGCTTCTGCAGGAAGGTCGGGTAAAGATCCTGCGTGCCGTGGCTGAAAAAGTTGAACAGCATCATCATCACGATCGAATAGATGACCAGCCGCCAATTGTTGACAATCAACTCCCATAAGCTCGGCTTGGCGACATGCTGGGCTTCGATGAAGGCCGGCAATTCCTCGACGTTGGAGCGGATGAACAGCACTACGAATGCCGGCAGCACGCTGAACAGGAACAACGCGCGCCAGCCAATCTCATAGCCGCCGATATTGCGTCCATAAAACAAACCGTAGACGACCGAGGCGAGCAGGAAGCCGCTGGGATAGCCCGCCTGCAAAATCCCGCTGACCGGCCCGCGCGCGCTCGGCGGGATCGATTCCATGACCAACGAACTGCCGAGACCCCACTCGCCGCCCATGGCGACGCCAAACAGCGTGCGCAGGATCAGGAAGACCGTGAGATTCGGCGAAAAGGCCGCGGCGGCGCCGAGGACAGAGTAGCTGAGAATGTCGATCATCAGCGCGGGCTTGCGCCCGAACTTGTCGCCGATCCGGCCGAAGATGAACGCGCCGACGAAACGCATGGCGAGCGTCAGGAAGAGGGCGTAGGCGACTTGCGGGATATCGACGCCGAACTCCTTCGCGATATCCTTGATGAGGAACGTCAGCAGGAAGAAATCGAACGCATCGAGCGCCCAGCCGAGATAGGCGGCGACCACGGATTTCGTTTGTTGCGGCGTCAGGTTCAAGATGTCCTCCCCCTGTTCGTTGTTTTTGCGATACCGTCTGCCCGAAGCTCACGCTAGCCCATATTTTTGGACGGAGCTCCGGCGTAGGGCGGACGACGATGGCCGCCGCGCGCTTCCGCGTTTGCGCAATATCGAAACTGTTCTGCATGCGCATGAGCGTGTCCATGGACACGCCGAACGCCTTTTCGAATTCGCAACGCCATCTCCGGTGACAAGTTCGCGCGCTCGTTGAGCAGCGCGGAGAGCGCCGCGCGCGTAACGCCGAGCGCTTCGGCCGCCTTGGTCACGGTCAACCCCAGCGGCTCAATGATTTCGCTGCCGATAAAGCCGCCGGGATGCGCGGGCGCCTTCATACGAATGCCCTGCGTCGTCGTCATGTGATGCTCCTAGTGGTAATCCTCAAATCCGAGGTCGACGATCTCGATGTCAGTTTGATTGATGCGGAAGGTAAGCCGCCAGTTCTTGGTGACCGTCAGACTCCAAATGCCCTTTCGGTCCCCAGCAAGCTGATGGGCTTTCCAGTGGGGTATTGTCCGCAGTTCCTCTTCTCGCGCCATGTCCTGCAGGAAGGAAATCATTCGGCGCAGCTTTGGCGCGGCGACGGCCGGGAGTCCCGAGGAAATCCTCTTCCTCGATGAACCGTCGCAGCCCTTTGTGGACGACGTTTCGGATCCTCATACGCAAGCATAGGCGACATGTCGTATAGCGTCAAGCGACGCTATACGACCCGACCAAGCCGTTGACGACGGCAATCCGCGAGCTTATGGGGCAGCGGAACCGTGGTTATTTGAGCCGGTCGGCTTGCCGCCACGTTAAACAAAGGGCTAAAAGATCGGGATTTTCCAAAAATCCAGATTGAGGCCCGCGCGCATTGCGTCAGGAGCCAAGATGGTCAGCCCTCGAAAATCCCGTGACCCAAAGACGCTGAGACCCGCCACCCTCTTGGTCCACGGCGCCTCCGTCCGCTCGCAGTTTGACGAGACCTCCGAGGCGCTGTTCCTGACGCAAGGGTATCTCTACGACACGATGGAGGTCGCCGAGGCGCGGTTCAAGGGCGACGAGCCGGGCTTCATCTATTCACGCTTCTCCAATCCGACGGTGGCGATGTTCGAGAAGCGCATGGCGCTGCTCGAACGCGCGGAGGCCGCGCGCGCTACCGCCAGCGGTATGGCGGCCGTCACCGCGTCGCTGATGGGGCAGGTCAAGGCGGGCGACCATGTGGTCGCGGCGAGGGCGCTGTTCGGCTCGTGTTTATATGTTGTCGAAGAGCTGCTGCCGCGTTTCGGGGTCGAGACGACGTTGGTTGAGGGGACGGACCTCGACGCATGGCGCGGCGCGATGCGGCCGAACACCAAGACGACGTTCCTGGAAAGCCCGACCAACCCGACCCTGGAGGTCATCGACATCGCCGGCGTCGCCGAGATCGCGCATGCCGCGGGCGCGACGCTGGTTGTCGACAACGTATTCGCCTCGCCCTTGCTGCAGCATCCGCTGGAGCTCGGCGCCGACTGCGTGGTTTATTCCGCAACCAAACATATCGACGGACAGGGCCGCACGCTCGGCGGGATCATTCTGGCGAGCGAGAAATTCGTGGCGACGCACATCCACAATTTCCTGCGCCAGACCGGGCCGAGCCTATCGCCGTTCAACGCCTGGGTCATGCTGAAGTCGCTGGAGACTATGCCTGTGCGGATCGCCGCGCAGACCCGTTCAGCGGAGCGAATCGCCGAGTTCCTAAGCCAACACCGCCGCGTGAAGCGCGTGTTCTATCCGGGCCGACCCGACCATCCGCAGTATCAGATCGCGCGCAAGCAAATGTCGGGCGGCGGCACGCTCGTCGCCTTTGAGATCGACGGGGCCAAGAAAGAGGCTTTTGCGTTCGCCAATGCGCTGTCGATCATTGGCATTTCCAACAACCTCGGCGACGCCAAGAGCCTCATCACCCACCCCGAGACGACGACGCACCAACGGTTGAAGCCCGAGCAGCGCGCGGCGCTTGGCATCGGGCCGGGGTTGCTGAGGCTGTCGGTTGGGCTGGAGGACGTCGAGGATTTGATCGAGGATATTTCGACGGCGTTGGGGTGATGCGGCGCTGGCGGTCCAGCCTAATACAATTCCAAGCAGGCCGAGCCAATATCTTGCGCGAAATGGATGATTGGACCTGCGTGGATGCGAAGTAGAGCGGCGATGGCGTTAGTCTTCATTCGGCCGCCGTAACCAACCGCCGCTCGCGGTCGGCCGCATAAGCAAGAGCGGCGCGTATGTCGTCCTCGGCGAGTTCGGGAAAGTCGGCAATGATCTGTTGCGGCGTCATGCCGGAAGCGAGCCAGCCTAACACATCGGCGACCGCGATGCGCATGTGGCGGATGCAAGGCCGCCCGCCACGCTTGCCGGGCTCGAGGGTGATGACGCTGCGATAGTCCATTGCGCGAGAATAGCACTTCCCGCGGCGTCGACGAGCGGCACGCGACAGGGCGTAACCCTACGTGCGGGGTCTTCCGCAAAGAGGTTCCCTTAGTTCACTGTCGTCAACAAGCTATGTCCGGTGCGCTTTGACCCGCCTTCCCAATGTCCGCCTCCCCCTCTATGTAGCCGCCGTTCCTCTCCTCGACACCAGGACCGACGCATGGCCGCGCCCGCCCCGCTTTCGCCGCTCGCCCCGAAGACATATCCGACGCTTCCGATCATCGAGGGCGTTCGCTTCGCCAGCATCGCCGCGGGCGTCCGTTACGCCGGCCGAACCGATCTCATGATGGCGCTTTTCGACGCCCCGGCCGCGGTCGCCGGCGTGTTCACCAAATCGAAGTGCCCGTCGGCGCCGGTCGACTGGTGCCGCGAGAAGCTGAAAGGCGGCGTGGCCCGCGCGCTGGTCGTCAACTCCGGCAACGCCAACGCTTTTACGGGGCATCGCGGCTTGAGCGCCGTCGCTGAGATCGGCGCAGCGGTCGCCACGGCGACTAGCGCCAAGGCCGACCAGGTGTACATGGCCTCCACGGGCGTGATCGGCGAGCCGCTGGAGCCCTCCCGCATCACCCACGCCCTCAAAGCCTTGGTCGCCGACGCGAAGCCCGACGCGATGATGGACGCCGCGCGCGCGATCATGACGACCGACACCTATCCCAAGGTTTCGACGCGCGGCGCCAAACTCGGCGACGCGGACGTGACCATCAGCGGCATGGCGAAGGGCGCGGGCATGATCGCGCCGGATATGGCGACCATGCTTTCGTTCGTGTTCACCGACGCGCCGATCGCCGCCCCGGTGCTGCAGGCGCTGCTGTCGAAATCGGTGCAAGGCTCGTTCAACGCAATCACGGTTGATAGCGACACCTCCACCTCCGACACGCTGCTGCTGTTCGCCACCGGCGCCGCGGCGAAACACGGCGCGCCTGAGATCAGCGAAGCCAGCGACCCGCGCCTCGGCCCCTTCAAACGCGCGCTCGACAAAGTGCTGCTCGATCTCGCGCATCAGGTGGTTCGCGACGGCGAGGGCGCGCGCAAATTCGTCGAGGTGCGCGTCGAGGGCGCAGCTTCGCGCAAAGCCGCCAAACGCATCGCGCTTTCGATCGCGAATTCGCCGCTGGTCAAGACAGCCGTCGCCGGCGAGGACGCCAATTGGGGACGGGTGGTGATGGCGGTCGGCAAGGCCGGCGAAAAGGCCGACCGGGACAAGCTCGAAATCTTTTTCGGCGACATCCGCGTCGCTCACGCCGGCCTGCGCGATCCCGATTACAGCGAAGCCGAGACCTCGGCTTACATGAAGCAACAATCGATCATCATCACCGCCAAGCTTGGCATCGGCGCGGCGCGGGCGAAAGTTTGGACCTGCGATCTCACAAAGGAGTATGTCGCCATCAACGGCGACTATCGCTCGTGAGACTGGTTCTCGTCGTCGCGGTTGCGCTGGTCGATGTCGACGATCGCGTGCTGATCGCGCAGCGTCCCGAAGGCAAGGCGCTAGCGGGGCTTTGGGAGTTTCCTGGCGGCAAGATGGAGCCCGGCGAGCGCCCCGAGGATGCGTTGATCCGCGAATTGCGTGAGGAGCTCGGCATCGAAGTCAAAGCGCCGTGTCTGGCGCCGCTGACCTTCGCGAGCCACGCCTACGACGATTTTCATTTGCTGATGCCGCTCTACATCTGCCGCAAGTGGGAGGGCTTTGTGCACGCTAAGGAAGGGCAAGCGCTGAAATGGGTGGCGGCTAAGGCGCTGCGCGATTATCCCATGCCGCCGGCGGACGCGCCGCTGATTCCGTATTTGGTTGATCTGCTGGGGTAAGAGTGAACCGTCATTGCGAGCGAAGCGAAACAATCCAGCGTCGTGAGATCGGCGGCCGGTTAGACAGGGCGCCGGCCGCCGCATGGATTGCTTCGTCTCTTCGCTCCTCGCAATGACGATCCTGCGCTCAGCGCGGGCGGAAAAGCTTCAGCTCTTAACCTTCTCGCCCTTGGCGGCGACGTCGCCGCCAGATTTGGCGTCAGCTTCGCACATATAGGCGCCTTGTTTGGTCGTGCCGTAGCTCTTATGCCCGGCGTAGTGATACTTGTGCGACTTGGTGTTGACCCAGACGACCGTGTCGGTCGGGCAATGGCCCTTGGCCTCGCCTTCGCTGGTGAACTGGCCGGCGCCGGTGGCGGCGGGCATGACCTTGGCGACTTTCGTCGGCGTGGGCTTCGGCTCGGGCGCCGAAGCAACCGGCGGTGGCGGCGGGGGAGCTGGCGCCGCCGCAGGAGCGGCTGCGGGCGCGGCGGAAGCGCTCGCCGAACCGTGGCGCGCCTTGCAGTCCTTCAGGAAGTCCTGCCAGCTCCCGCCGTTCGTCGTGTTGTTGGCTTTCGCGGTCTTCCACTCGGCGCCGCATTCTTTCATCACGCTCTCGGCCTGAGCCGGGGCGCTGATCAGAAAAGCAAATGCGCCCGCTGCGAGCACGGCGGCCAGACCGGCCGACATCGTCATCTTTGACATAGGAACTCCCCCTTGACGCTGTTTCGCCGCCTCGGGCCTCTGGTCAAGACGGCGTCGCCGCGAAGCGCCGCGGCACGCCCGTTCTTGGACTTACGCCGCTGAACTGGGAATGAACAAATTGCGGAATTTCTTGAGCTTTGTCGAGATGCGATGCCGCCCCTGCTCATGATCGACGACCGCCTGGTCAGTCACCCAGTTCAATTGGATCACTCGCCGGGGCCCAGACGTCGGCTTATGTCCATGCCAGGATCGGTCGGAGCGGCGAAAGACCAGCAACGTACCGCCGTTCGGCGGCACCTCGGCCGCATAGTCCTCAAGGTTGGTCGCTGAACGTAGCAGGCGGAGCCGGCCGGCATCCTCTTGCCAGTTCTCGTTCATGTAAAGCAGCACCGTAATGATCTTTGTTTCGGAGTTGGTGTGGATTGAACCGTCTTTCTCGCGAATGTAGCCGCGGACGGTGTACATCGTCGGTCGGCCGGTCAGATCGATTTGGAACTTGCGTTCGATAGCGCGCTGAAATTCCGGGCCGCGCAGCTCGTCTATCAGCCCTGCGAAATGGCCGCGTATGTCGAGTTCGGAAGGCGGATGCGAGCCGGGACCCGGCACTTTGGGATAGTCGGCGATGATGTCGGCGAAGCGCTCGCTGCGAAGAAAGCCAGGGACGACGATATATTCGTACGGGTCGCGCTGCAGCGGCGTGCGCTCCAAGGCGTCGAGATCACAAAAGGTCATATCGGGCTCCGCGTTGCCGCCTATTAGCAAAGCGAGCAGGCGGGGCCAATGCAGCCGCGGTAGCGCCGGCCCGTCGGTCAAGATAGGCAGGGCCGATGTCAGCAACCCCTCTCACCGTCGAAGCGCTCGCGTTGCTATTGCCGACGAAGGCGCGGCTCATCGGCGTCGACTTGGGCGCGAAGACCGTCGGCCTCGCCCTCTCCGATGTCGAACGCCGCATCGCGACCCCGCTCACGACCCTGAAGCGGACCAAGTTTGCACGTGATGCGGAGGCGCTCGCCGCCCAGGTCAAGCAGTTCGAAGTCGTCGCGCTGGTCTTTGGAATGCCGATCGGTCTCGACGGAAAGGATACACCGCGCGCCCAGGCGACGCGCGCCTTCGCCCGCGAGTACCAGCGCCTCTATCCTGTCCCGCTGGCGTTCTGGGACGAGCGCATGTCGACCGCCGCCGTCGAGCGCGACCTGATCGCCAACGATGTTTCGCGTGCGCGCCGCGCCGAAGTCATCGACAAGATGGCGGCCGCCTATATTTTGCAAGGCGCGCTCGACCGGCTCGGTCGTTTGTCCCCGTTCGAGCGAACGTAAACGCGACAGCCAGACCCAGCGCCGGCGGGTCAATCGATCATATTTTAGGCTTGTTTTCCCAATGATTCCGCGCAACACAATGCAAGGTATCGCAGCGAGGCGCCGTTGAGCGAGCCGCTTATCTATCCTCCAGCTTCCGAATCCGACAGCGCGCTAGGCGAGACCGAAGCGTTGAACCCTGTGGATCAAACGCGGGCCGTTGCGGAATATATCGGCGACATGATCGGGCAACTCGAATCGATGTCGCGGCTAGCCGGCTTCGACTTGCTTGTCTATCTACTATCTATGGCTCGGGTCGAGGCGGAAACAAACGCCCGCCGCCTGAGTCATCTTGGAGCCGACGGCCAACGGCGCTAGCGGGCGCCGAGTGTGCGGGCAACGCTTTCGGCGGCGCTGATACCGGTTTCGTAGGCGCCATGCGCGGTCGAATAACTCGAGGGCGAACACGCTTCGCCGGCGAAGAAGATCCGCCCGTCCACGGATTCGGCAAGGCTGGCGCGGCAGGCCACAAAACCGGGACGAGCGTACGAATAGGCCCCGGCGGACCAGGGGTCGGTGCGCCATCCGTGATAGCACAAAGGCCGCAGTGATTTACGAACAGCCGCCCCGAACAAGCCAGCGAGTTCATCCGAGGCGAAAGCCGCAGTCGCGTCCATGCCTCCCGCCTCCAGGCCCTCCGCGAGTTCGCCGCCAAAGTAGCATTCTACGATCGGCCGCCCGCGCGGACGAATGTGATAGGCTGCGGTGGCGCGAGCGTTGATGTTGCCGAACGCACGCGAGTCCGGCTCGAAAGCTTCCGCGCCCTCAAGCCGGAAGTACACCTTATCAGCGAGTCCCAGCGGCAAACCCTCGGCCGCTTCGGTCTTATCAGGCAAAGCCGGACGGAACAGGTCGGGCGCTCGCGCCAGCACCCCCGTCGACAGCGTCACGATGACCGCGCGGCAACGAACGGCGCCGAGATCGGTTTCCAGCATCACTTGCCGGCCGCTGTGATCGATAGCGCGCACCGGGCAACGGTAGCGCACAGGGGCGGTCGCGGCCAAAGCCGCGACGACGGCGCCATATCCATCAGGGACCCGCCAGTTCACTCCGGAGTCCTCGTAAGCGGCGAGATCGTGCACGGAAACCTTCTCCAGTTCCGCGCCGCTGTAATAGGTGCTGACCGCATCGATCATCGGGTTGAAGGGATCGCCCGGCGTGAGCAGCGTGTCCAAGGCCGCATCGGGGCCGTCAGGCGGAAACGCCGCGACCCTCTCGCGGAAACGTCCGATGGCCGCGTTGAAGCCGGCCATCGCCTCGCGGTTGGGCCCGATCTGCGATCCGGCCCGTGCCCAAGGCGGTGGCGATTTGTCGAGTTTTCGCCCCTGACGCACCGCGATTTCCGCCCAGGGGTTGGTTTCCGCCGAATGCAGCCAGCCGCAGCCCAGATCGAGGGGCAAGCCGTCTACCGGAGTTACAGTCCAGGCCCGCCCACCGGGCCGCTCGCGGGCCTCTAAGACGACGAAGGAAAGGCCGGTCGACGCGAGGCGATCCGCGGCGGCGACGCCGGCGGCGCCGGCGCCGACGACAACCACATCGAATTCATCGTGCGGCACGGGAAATGTCCTCGGATTTATCTGATGACGCTTTTTTCCCAATCTCGTACGGAGCGGGCGAAGTCAAACGCAGCGACCTCGCGATTGGCGCCGAGCGGGCGCCTGAAAATGCCCGCGCGCCGGTCCGGAACATGGGCCTCAGGCCGACGTTTCCCAGAGACGAAATCCACCTGAGGGACGCGAACATGGCCGACAAAGATCCATATGACCGCATCTGGGAAGTCATGCAGGAAGTCCGCATGGCGATGGTGGTTACCCATTCCGGCGATGGCGATGCGCTCCGGGCGCGGCCGATGGCGGCCCGCCCCGAAGAGGACGACAACGCGATCTATTTCCTCACAGACGTAGGCGCGCCGAAAGATCAGGAAATCGCCGACAATGCGGAAGTCTGCCTGTCGTTTTCGGACCCAAAGTCCCAACGCTACGTGTCGGTGACCGGAACGGCGGAGGTTCGCGCCGATCCCGAAATTGTGGCGCGGGTCTGGTCCGCGGCGGACAAGGCTTTCTGGACCGATGCGCAGGATCAACGCATCCGAGTGATAAGGGTGACCCCTGACCGCGGTGAGTTCTGGGAGGGACCGGGCTTTGTCGCTTGTGCCGCGAAAATGGTTGCGGCCGTCGCGACCGGCTCCAGGCCCAAGTTTGAGCCCAGCCAAAAAGTCAACATGTGAGGGCCCGTGCGGCGCGCTCTGTAGACGCGGTCGCTGACCGCGTTCTTAGGCTCAAGCGCCTCGTTCTGCGAGATTTTTCCAAGCCGATCCACCGCGGTCAGCGACCCATAGGCACTAACCTAGAGCAATTTCCGATAAAATTGAATAACTTGCCAGCATGTCATCCCCGCGAAAGCGGGGATCCAGGGGCCACACGACGTGCGCTTCAACGTGTTGGCCACACGACGTGCGGCAGCCCTGGATCCCCGCTTTCGCGGGGATGACATCAAGTCTTTGAATAAATCGGCAACTATAAGTTAGCGCCTATGGGTCAGCGACCGCGGCTACAAGGCGCCCGGTAAGGTTAGCACGGTTGTCGTTGGCAACCGCGATTACTTCGACCGGCGAAAAATGTTCATCTCTACATTCTGAACGGCATCGAGTTCGATTCGCTCGGCATGCCGTAGCCCATACTTCTCCAGCACCGCCTCCGCATGAACGCCATCCCGACATTCCGAGAATACAGGATGTCCTCCCGGCAGCTTGACCCCCTTCGCCCGCGCGAGGTGAAAAACGTCGTAACCGATCTTCAAGAATAGATCGAAGACGGCCCTCCCTCCCGGCGCCGCGACCTCGCCGCCGTCGGGGAGGACTTTCGCCACGACTTCAGGCCAAGCGATCTCCGCCGGGTTCCACCACCAGATACCTTCGCGGCTCTCCAAAGCCTTTGCCTCGCGGGATACGACGATCCGGGGAACGCCGTGCGTTTCCGGCTCGTTCTCATGGCTCACACGCGCGAAAACGACGAGATCGCTATGCGCGAGCGCCGCCTGATATTGCTGCCAATCCTTATCGTTACGCAGCGCCGCCGGAATCTGGCCCTCTGCATCGGCAATCTTGTCGTCGTCAGAGACGATGGCGTAGCCGTGGATCTCGATAGGACGTTTAGGCATGGCGAACCTCCGGTCTGACGCTGAGATTACGCTGGCCCGCGCCGTGCGGTTTCACAAGCCAAGCCGGAATTAAAGCTGCCCGAGCAGTTTTTCCAGTAGGTTTTTCTCGCGCGGTGTCGCCCCCTGCGGGATCGATGCGGGAGGGATCGGCGGCCGGCCGCCACGACCTTGGGACGCGCTCGCCATATCCTGCCCAATCTTGTTGATAGCGAGCGGCGCGCCCGCGCTGGCGACTGGCGCTGGCGGTGTCGGGGCAGCCTGATCCGGCTCTTCGCCGCGCCAATCGCCCAGCGGCAGGCCGACCACCGGCGCGCCCTGATGTGCGTCGCGCATGAAGCGGCTCCAAATCTCCACAGGCAGCCCCCCGCCGGCGACCTTCTTGGTCGACGCTCCATCATCGTTGCCGAGCCAGACGCCGGCGACGAGATGCGACGTGTAACCGATGAACCAGGCGTCGCGATAATCCTGAGTCGTCCCGGTCTTGCCCGCGGCCTGCCAACCCGGCAGATCGGCCTTCTTCGCGGTGCCGATGGTCAGCGTCTCCGCCATCATCCCGTTCATCATCGCGACATAGCGCGGCTCGATGACGCGCCCGTAGTTGTAGGGATGACGCCGGTAAAGCGAGCGGCCGTTCGCCGTGCGCACGCTCATGATGACGTAAGGCCGCACGCCAATCCCGCCGTTGGCGAAAGCTGCGTAGGCAGAGACCATTTCCAGCGGCGTCACCTCCGAGGTGCCGAGCGCAATTGAGGCGTTCGGCTCCAAGTCAGAGAGGATGCCGAGGCGATGGGCGACCCGCACCACAGCTTTCGGGCCAACTTCCAACCCCAGTCTGACAGCCACCGTGTTGAGCGACATGGCGAGCGCCTTGGTGAGCGTCACCGAGCCGAAATATTCGTGGCTGTAGTTTTCCGGCGACCAGCCCTTGACGGTGATCGGCGCGTCCTGGCGGACGTCGTCGGGCCGGACGCCCTTCTCCAACGCTGCGAGATAGACAAACGGTTTGAATGACGAGCCCGGCTGCCGCTTGGCGGCGATGGCGCGGTTGAACTGGCTGTCGGCGTAATTGCGGCCGCCAACCAGCGCTTTCACGCCGCCGTCTGGATCCAGCGCCACCACCGCGCCTTGGCCCACGTCGAACTTCGCGCCCTTGGCGTCGAGTTCGCCGGTCAGCGCGCGCTCGGCCTCCGACTGCATCTTGGGGTCGATCGTCGTCATGACGACGATGTCCTCGTCAATCGCGCCGACCGTGTCGTCGAGCGCGTCCATCACATAGTCGGCGGCGTAGTTGATGGAGCCGGCGCCCTTGACGTTCGCGACCTGCGCAGGCGCGCCGAGCGCGATCTTGGCCATGGCCTGCGTCACATAGCCCTGCTCGGCCATTGCGGTGACGACTTGCGCCGCCCGCTCGTTCGCGCCTTTGAGATTATGGTTGGGCGCCAGTTTGGTTGGAGACTTCATCAGTCCCGCCAACAACGCGGCCTCGGAAAGCGTGACGTCCTTGGCGTCCTTGCCGAAATATTTGTGCGCCGCCGCCTCTACACCGTAGGCGCCGGAACCGAAGTAGACGCGATTGAGATAGAGTTCGAGGATCTGATCCTTCGAATATTTGCGCTCCATCCACAGCGCCAGGATCGCCTCCTGGAATTTTCGCGAGATCGTGCGCTCTTGAGTGAGAAACAGATTCTTCGCGAGCTGCTGCGTCAGCGTCGAGCCGCCCTGCATGCCGCCGCTTCCGGTGACGTCGCGAAACACCGCCCGCGCGATGCCCACGGGGTCGATGCCGAAATGTTCGTAGAAGCGCCGATCCTCGATCGCGATGAAGGCCTTTGGCAGATAGGGCGGCAGATCGCCAAGCCGCACCGCGGCGCCGCCGGTATCGCCGCGATCGGCGAGCACGCTGCCGTCGACGCCGAGGATTTGGATGTCGGGCGGCCGCTTCGGCAGCGCGAGCTGGTCGATCGGCGGCAACTGGCTGGCGTAATAGGCGAACAGGCCGCCAAGGGTGACGACGCCCCAAACGCCGAGCACGACGCCCCAATAGAAAAGCGTCCCTAAGATCGAACGGCTGCGGCGGCGCGGGCGCTTCTTGTCTTTTCGGCTATCGGGGCGGCGACGGGACGTCGGGCGGTCCTCGGGGTCGGCGCGCAGATCGGAATCGGAATGGTCCGAGCCATCGTCGAAACGCGGCTCGATCCGTCGGCTCGCCTTTCTGCCGCGTGACCCGAACATGCTACATTCCCGCGAACGAAAACCGCGGAGCCATCCCCGACGCCTGGCCTCGATGACGAAACTTAAGAGCGGCGGATTAAGGTCGCGTAAAGGCTTGGGCGCGGCCGATTGGCGGAGGGGAGCGGAAGGATTGTGTCAAAGGAGAGGGTCAATTCCAAGCGAGAGAAAACGCTCGTTTGATCAACGCTCTCCCCGTCATGGCCGGACTTGTTCCGGCTATCCACGCCGTGACGCGGCTTGTCGGCTTCAGAACTCGAACGCTCGCGTTTGCAGCAGACGCTGCTTTATTCTGAATCCGGTAGCGCGCGTCACGGCGTGGATGGCCGGGACAAGCCCGGCCATGACGGAACGGGCGCATTTTCAAGGGCATATCCTTCATCTTCGAAGCTATTTCCTATGACAAGGAGCGTTCCAGAGAATGAGAGACACCTACCCCGTCACGCCGATCAACCGAGCCAAGCGGCTGCACGAGCGCGCCGCTTACGACCACGCGACGATCCACGCGCTGCTCGACGCCTCGATGCTCTGCCACATCGCCTACGTGGTCGACGGCCGCCCCTACTGCACGCCGACCCTGTTCTGGCGCGAGGGAACCAGGCTCTATTGGCACGGCAGCAGCGCCAGCCGCATGCTGCGCAGCCAATCCGAGGGCGAGCCGGTCTGCCTGACGGTCGCCCATCTCGACAGCCTGGTGCTGGCGCGCAGCGCCTTCAACCATTCCGTCGACTACCGCGCGGTGATGGCGTTCGGGCATGCGAAGCTGATCGAGGACGAGGCGGAGAAGCTGCGCGGCATCCGCGCCATGGTCGATCGCTTCTACCCGGGCCGTACGGACCTGTTGCGAGCGCCGACGGCGCAGGAGATCAAGGCGACCCGCTTCATCGGCATGGAGATCGAGCAGGCTTCCGCAAAAATCCGCGCCAAGGGCATCGGCGACGACGAGGAGGATTACGCGCTGCCGATCTATGCCGAGCGCATTCCCGTGCGCACCGTGCTCGGCGCGCCGGAGCCTTGCGCGCGGCTCGTCGCCGGCGTCGCGAGGCCGGAGGGGATCGCTGGCTATCGCGAAGGGCGGCGACTCGATGAAACCGTGGCGGAGGCGTACGCCGCGACTTTCAAACCCGAATAGGCCCATGCCGCCCCGTACTGTCCGTCCGAAAGCCGCGAGAGTGTCCGTTTCCCTTCCCGCGCTGAAGTCATAAGGCGCGTCACGGATGAGGAGACGGCGATGCGGCGTACGAGCGACGCTTGGGTTTACGGCTTCATCGGCATGGCGATTTTCAGCGCCTCGATGCCCGCGACGCGCGCCGGCGTGCTCGCCTTCGACCCGATGTTTCTCACCGCCGCCCGCGCCGCCATTGCCGGCGTACTTTCGATCGCCGCGCTCAGCCTGTGGAGAGCTCCCTGGCCATCCCCAAGGGATTGGGTGCGACTTGTCGTAGTCGCCGTCGGTGTCGTGCTCGGATTCCCGCTGCTCAGCGCATTGGCGCTGACTTACATCACCTCGGCGCATTCGCTGATCTGGCTGGGGCTGCTGCCGTTGGCGACCGCGCTCAGCGGCGTAGTGCTGGCCGGCGAACGGCTGCCGTTGCGCTTCTGGATCTTCGCGGCGCTGGGCGCGGCTTGTGTGGTCGGTTTCGCAGCGGCGCGATCATCAGGGGGCGAGGCGACAGGCGACGCGCTGATGGCGGCCGCTGTGCTTTCGGCGGGCGTCGGCTACGCGGAGGGGGCGATGTTGTCGCGAAGACTCGGCGGCTGGCAGGTCATAAGCTGGGCGCTGATCCTGTCGCTGCCGTTCAGCCTCTCGCTCGCTTTTGTGTTCCGGCCGGCGGCCTGGCCGCCGTTCAACTCAGCCGGATGGTTGGGGCTGGCTTATGTCTCGCTGTTCAGCATGTGGATCGGCTTCGTGTTCTGGTATCGTGGGCTGGCGCTCGGCGGCATCGCGGCGGTTGGACAATTGCAGTTGTTGCAACCGTTCTTCGGGCTCGTCATCTCCGCGCTCGTGCTGCGCGAGTATGTGAGCCCTGCGACCTTCGCGGTTGCGGGCGCTGTGCTAGCTTGCGTGTTCGCGGCCAGGCGATCGTCGATGCCGCCGCGCGCGAAAGTTGCCGCCGTCGGGAGCGCCTAATGGGAGAAACCGATCTGCCGCGGCGCATCGCCGAAGCCTACCGCTGGCAGCGGCGGCTCGGCGCGCGCGTGATCGAGACGCCGTATTGCCACATCGTCGCCGATCCCTCGAAGCCGGACGTCTGGGACTACAATCATGCCGACGCCGTGTCGGCGATAAGGCCCGCCGAGATCGACTTGGCGTTCGAAGCGATGGACCAGCATCTCGCCCACACGCGCTGGCGGGTCGTGCATACCGATGGGTTCACGCCGGACCCGTTTCTCGCGCGCCTCGCTTTCGCGGATTTTCGCGAGCGGCCGGTGACGATCCAGATGGCGCTGGAGGGCGAGATAGACTTTCGCGGGCCGCCGCCGGGACTTGCGCCTCGTCGAAACGGATGCAGGATTGGGCGGTGCTGGCGGAACTGGTTCTCGCCAACCACGCGGAGGGTCTTGCGACCGGAGGCCTAGGGATCGAACCAGAAGTCAGCGCCGGGTTGATCGCCGGCTATCGCGCGAAGACGCCGGCTTGCCGGTTTCATCTCGTCTACGAAGACGGAACCGCGATAGCTTATGCCGCGTGCGCCGCCGCGCCGAACGGGCTCGGCATGATCGAGGATGTGTTCACGTCGATCCCGCATCGAGGCCTAGGGGTCGCGAGCGCGACGATCGCGACGCTGGTCGGCCGCTTGCGCGAGCAGGGCTGCGGCGTCGTCTTCATCGGCGCCCTGGCGGAGGAGCGCGCCAAGCGCCTTTACGAGAAACTCGGCTTCCGCCCCGTTTCGCTCAACCGCGCGTGGGTAAAGGAATTGGGCTAGGCGAACACGTCCTATCACCCGTCATTGCGAGCGAAGCGAAGCAATCCAGCCTCTCCGTGATGCCCAGGTTTGGCTTGACCACGGACTGGCGCGACTGGCGCTGCTCTGCTCGCGGTGGCGCCATTGGACTCCAGCGCTGGATGGCTTCGCTCGCAATGACGGGTTCGCTAGATCCGCTCGATGATCTTCTCGCCAAACAAACCCTGCGGACGGAACAACAGGAAGGCGAGCGCGATGGCGTAGGCGAGCCAGCGCTCGATGCCGCCGCCAAACAACGGCCCCCAGTAGAATTCGCCCAGCTTCTCGCCGATGCCGATGATGAGCCCGCCGACAATGGCGCCGGGGATCGAGGTGAGGCCGCCAAGGATCAGCACCGGCAGCGCCTTCAGCGCGACGACTTGCAGGGCGAAGGAAACATCGGAGCGCGCGCCCCACATGATGCCTGTCGCCAGCGCGACGACGCCGGCGGCGAACCAGACGACGACCCATATCTGCTCCAGCGAAATGCCGACCGACAGCGCCGCCTGATGATCGTCGGCCACGGCTCGGAGCGCCCGCCCGATGCGGGTCTTTTGGAAGAACACGCCGAGCCCCGCCACCATGAGAAGCGCGATCGCCGCCGCGGCAATGTCGAGCTTTTGCAGCGTGACCGTGCCGCCGAGAATATGTAGATCAATCGCGCCGCTGGGCAGTCCCAGCTCGGTCGTGATCATCTGTTTCGGGTTGCCGCCGAAGACGAACTGTCCGAAGCCAATGAGGAAATAGGTGAGGCCGAAAGTCGCCATCAACAATATGATGTCGGCTTGGTTGACGAGTGGGCGCAGCACCAGCCGTTCGACGCCGACAGCGAGGCCGTACATGACGGCGACCGTGACGCCAAGCGCGATCCACGCCGGCAGGCCCTTTTCGTGCAATCCGACGAGCGTCAGCGCCGCGAACACCATCATGATGCCCTGCGCGAAATTGAACACGCCCGAGGCTTTGTAGATGAGTACGAAACCGAGCGCGATGAGCGAATAGAGCACGCCGCCGACGAAGCCTTCCCAAATTGTTTGTGCGAACAGATCGGGCGCGGAGAGCATCTGCGCGAAGGGATCGATGAAGACGGCATAGAGCGGGTTCATCCGCGCGCTCCTGGTGAGCACACGAAACTCCCCCCGTCATGGCCGGGCTTGTCCCGGCCATCCACGCCGGCGTGAGATGCGCGGTCGGTTGCGTTGGGCACCGAGGCAAGCCGCGCCGGCGCCGGGCGCTTGGCAAGCGGCGCTGCGCGTCGCGGCGTGGATGGCCGGGACAAGCCCGGCCATGACGAGAAGGGGATTGTTTGACCGAAGCGCATCATCAATGCGCCACGCCGAGATAAGCCGCGATCACCTGCGGGTCCGCCTTGATCTCCTCCGGCGGCCCATCGGCGATCTTGCGCCCATACTCCAGCACCACGACCCGATCAGACAGATCCATCACCACGCCGATGTCATGCTCAATCAACGCGATCGTCGCGCCGAGCCTTCGGTTCGCCTCGATGATGAAGCGGCTCATGTCCTCCTTCTCCTCGCGGTTCATGCCCGGCCATCGGCTCGTCGAGCAGCAGCAGCCGCGGCTCCATCGCCAGCGCGCGGCCGAGCTCGACGCGCTTCTGCAAGCCATAGGGCAGCTTGCCGACGGGCGTCTTGCGGATCGCCTCGATCTCAAGAAAGTCGATGATCTCCTCACAGAACTCGCGATGTTTGATCTCTTCTTCAAGCGCAGGGCCGTGTCGCAGCGCCTGCCAGATCAGCCCCTTGTGCATTTTCAGGCCGCGACCGGTCATGATGTTGTCGAGCGTAGTCATGCCCTTGAACAACGCGACGTTTTGGAAGGTGCGCGCGATCCCCTGCGACGCCGCCTCATACGGCCGCATGCGCTTGCGCGCCCTGCCCTCAAAGGTGATGGTTCCCGCCTGCGGGTGATAGAAGCCGTTGATGACGTTCAGCATCGATGTCTTGCCGGCGCCATTCGGACCGATGATGGCGCGGATCTCGCCGCGCCTGATATCGAATGAAACATCGGAGATCGCGCGCACGCCGCCGAACGACAGCGAAACATGGTCGAGCGACAGCAGCGTTTCGCTCATGCGGCTACCCTCGGGCGCGGCGCCTCGAGCCCAAACGTTTTCATCTCATGGATGCGCGAGCGCCCTTCGAGCCGACCCTTGCGCCCGTCCTCATAGGTGATTTCCGCGGAAATCGCGGCCTCGTGCGCGCCATTGTAGAGGCCGTCAACCAAGGGCGCATAGCGCTCGGCGATGAACCGGCGCCTGACCTTTTGCGTCCGCGTCAATTCGCCGTCGTCGGCGTCGAGCTCCTTCGGCAGAATGAGAAAGCGCCGGATCTGCGCTCCCGCCATCGCCGGCTCGCGAGCCAGCGCTTGGTTGACAGCCTCGACATGTTTCATGATCAGCGCAGCGACGTCGGGATGAGCCGCCAGCTCCTGATAGGAGCCGTAGGCGACGCCGTTGCGCTCGGCCCAATTGCCGACCGAGGCCAGCTCGATATTGAGCATGACCGCGACATGGTCGCGCCCATGGCCGATCGCGACCGCTTCGCGGATGTCGGCGAAAAACTTCAGCTTGTTCTCGATATACTTCGGCGCGAACAATTGCCCGCTGGCGAGCCGGCCTACATCGTTGGCGCGATCAACGATCTTCAACTGCCCGTCGGGCTCGAAAATGCCCGCGTCGCCCGTCCTGACGAAGCCGTCCTCAGTCAGGGCTTCCCTCGTCTTCTCGGGCTCTTCGAAATAACCGACGAACATGCCGGGCGATTTGAATTGCACTTCGCCTTCGGGCGAAAGCCTGATCTCGACGTGCGGCGCAGGCGGCCCGACAGTGTCGGAGCGCACGGCGCCGTCGGCCTGCGCGGTCACATAGAGAAAGGCCTCGGTTTGGCCGTAGAGTTGTTTGAGGTTCAGGCCGATCGAACGGTAGAACGCGAACAAATCCGCGCCGATCGCCTCGCCCGCGGTATAGGCGACGCGGACGCGGGTGAAGCCGAGCGTGTTCTTCAGCGGCTCGTAGATCAGCAACCGCCCCAGCGCATAGTGCAGCCGCGCGCCGATCGGGACAGGCTCGCGATTGATGATCTTCTCGCCCCAGCGTTTCGCCACATCCATGAAATGAGCGAAACAACCAACGCTTGAAGCGGCTGGCGTCCTCCATCCGGATCGTCACGCGCGTCAGCAGTTGTTCGAACACGCGCGGCGGCGCGAAATGAAACGTCGGGCCGATCTCGCGCAAATCTTCCGCGGCGGTCGCGGCGCTTTCCGGGCAGGCCATGCAGAAGCCGGCGACGTAGCCTTGCGCGTAGTTCAAATAATGATCGCCGGCCCAGGCGAGCGGCAGCGAGGCGAGCACCTCGTCGCGATCAGTGAGATTGTCGAACACGACAGTGTCGCGCGCGGCGGCGATGCAGCGCTCGCCGGTCAGCACGACGCCCTTGGAGCGGCCGGTCGTGCCGGAGGTGAACAGGATCACCGAGGGATCGGCGCCGCGCCCCGCATCGATGCGAGCGTCCATGGCCTGAGCGATAGCCGGATCAGCCAATCGTTCGCGACCCGCGGCGATGACCGCATCGAGCGCGCCGAGCCGCGGATCGTCGTAGCCGGCGAGGCCGCGCGGCTTCTCGTAGAGCACGCGCTCGACCCGCGGCAGGCGCTCCAGGATCGACAGCGCCTTATCGACCTGCTCCTGGTCTTCGGCGATGATGAGCCGCGCGCCTGCGTGTTCGAGCACGCCGCCGAGTTCATCTGCCACGGCGTCGGCGTAGAGCGGGACGGGGATCGCCCCCAGCATCTGCGCGGCGGTGATCGCCCAATACAGCTTGGGACGGTTGACGCCGGCGATGGCGATGCGATCGCCGGGGTTGATCCCGAGTTCGAGCAGGCCTTGCGCGAGCGCGCGCGTCTCCTGGTAGGCCTCCCCCCAGGTCCAGGTGCGCCAGACGCCATATTCCTTCAGGCGAAACGCCGGGCGCTCGCCGCGCACCCTGGCGTTGATGCGCATGAGCTTGCCGAACGTATCGTCGGAATTCGCGCTTTTCGGCGCGGCTCCCATGCCCCCTCCCCAATTTCGCGCCGGGAGAACATCAGCCCGACTGCGCGTTGCAAACCCCTACGAAAGTCGGGCGCTCCGTTTGCATCGACACTCTGACATGCTAGGGGGGCGCCGACAAACGGGAGGACTACGGATGAAATTGTTCCGGCATGGCGCGGTGGGCGCGGAGCGGGCGGGCGCGGTCGATCGCAATGGCGGCCGACGCGATATTTCGCTGCTCGTGCCCGACATCACGCCGGATTGGCTGAGCCCGCAAAAGCTCGCCGCGCTTGCCGCGATTGATCTGGAGAAGTTCCCCCTAGTCGCCGACGGACGCGCGCATCGGGACGCCGGTAGGCGGTTCTCGGCAGTTCCTCGCCATCGGGCTCAACTACGGCAAGCACGCCGCCGAGACCGGCGCCGAGCCGCCGAAGGAGCCGATCCTGTTCAACAAGGCGATCACCTCGCTGCAAGGGCCGAACGACGACGTCAAATGGCCCGAGGGCTCGACCCAGATGGATTGGGAAGTCGAGCTCGGCGTGATCATCGGGACGACGGCCCGCAGCGTTCCCAAGGATAAGGCGCTGAGCCACGTCGCCGGCTATTGCCTCGCCAACGATGTCTCCGAGCGGCATTGGCAGATTCATCGCGGCGGCCAGTGGGTGAAGGGCAAGAGCTTTGATACGTTCGGCCCGATCGGGCCTGTGCTCGTGACCGCCGACGAAATTCCCGACCCGCAAAAGCTGCCGGTTTCGCTGAAGGTCAACGGCGTGGTTCGGCAGAACAGCAACACCAGCGACATGATCTTCTCGGTCGCCGAGATCGTCGCGCATCTGAGCCTGTTCATGACCCTGCTGCCCGGCGACGTGATCGTCACGGGCACGCCCGAGGGCGTCGGCCTCGGCATGAAGCCGCCGGTGTTCCTGAAGCGCGGCGACGTGATGGAGCTGGAAGGCGGAATTTTGGGGTCGCAGCGGCAGGTCGTGGTCTAAGCGCATCGGAGGGTCGGCCTCCAGGCCGACGTCGCCGCAGCACGTCGGCGTGGACGCCGACGCTCCGTCTCAGCTCTTCCCGTCGCCCGGTTCTTCTTCGCCGTCCTCGCTCGGCGGGCGGCCGGGAATCACGTACGCCCCCTTGAGCCACTTCCCTAGATCGATATCGGCGCAGCGCGCCGAGCAGAACGGGGCGTATTTCGAATCGCGCGGCTTGCCGCAGATCGGGCACGGTTTGGCCTTCGGGGGGACCGGCGCCTCGCTCATTGCGGCTGCCAGCGCTCGAGAAGCGGGTAGCCCTCGCCCGCCAGCAGCGCGGCCGCCTCGGCGAGCGGCAAGCCGACGACGTTCGTATACGAGCCGATCAGGCGGATGACGAAAGCGCCGGCCAGACCCTGGATGGCGTAGCCGCCCGCCTTTCCGCGCCATTCGCCGCTGCCGAGATAGGCGGTCAATTCGGCGCGCGACAGTCGCTTGAAACGAACCCGGCTCTCAACCAGCCGCGTGCGCTTGGCCCCATCGTCGGTGAGCAGCGTCAACCCCGTGTAGACCCGGTGCGCGCGCCCCGACAACAGCCGCAGGCAATCCTCGGCTTCATCGAGAATCTCAGCCTTCGGCAGCACGCGCCGCCCGACGCACACCACCGTGTCGGCGGCCAGGATCATCGCTCCGGCAAGCTCCGCGCGCGAGCGCGCGACGACGGCCGAGGTCTCCGCTTTCTCAGTCGCAAGCCGCTGGGCGAGCGCCTTCGGCGCTTCGCCGCGGCGCGGCGTTTCGTCGAGATCGCAGGGGATAATCGCGTCGGGCTCGACGCCGATCTGGCGCAGCAGCGCGACCCGGCGCGGCGATGCGGAGGCAAGCACCAGGCGCAGGGGCTCGCTCAAGGGCGGGCCTTACTTGAAACGATAGGTGATGCGACCCTTGGTCAGGTCATAGGGCGTCATCTCGACGAGCACCTTGTCGCCGGCGAGCACGCGGATGCGGTTCTTGCGCATTTTGCCCGCGGTGTGCGCGATAATCTCATGCTCGTTCTCGAGTTTGACCCGAAAGGTCGCGTTCGGCAGCAATTCGACGACAAAACCCGGAAACTCCAATAATTCTTCTTTCGACATCTGAACCTTTCTTGCGGCCTCTCTGGCGCGAGGCGCGCGGACCCTATCGGAATTCGCTTTCGCAGGAAACCGCTTTCAGCCGGAGGCTTTGGCAAGCTCCCGCCGATGCTCGGCCTCCAGTCGCCAGAACCGCCGAATCGCGAAGGGAATGCTGCCGAGATAAAAGGCCGCCAGCGCCACTAGCGCCTCCAGCGGGAAATAGGCAATCGACAGCAGCGCCGCAACAACGCCGATCAAGGCGACAGCGACATATTCCCTGGGGATTCGACCGATCGACTTGCCTGAGAAGTGCGGCACCCGGCTCGCCATGAGAATAGCAACGGCGAGCACGTAGACCGCCTCGATGGCCACGAAGGCGCGGGAAACGGGCTCGTTCGGCGCGGCGCTGAGCACCCTGACATAGACGGGCAGCAGCCCGACCACCGCGCCCGCTGGCGCCGGCATGCCGACGAAGAAACCTTTGCGCCAGATGGGAATGTCGGGATCGTCGATCATCACGTTGAACCGCGCCAGCCGCAGCGCGGCGGCGATGCAGAACACCAGGCAGATCAGCCAGCCGAGCCCGTGCAGCTGCGATAGCGTCGAGAAATACAGCATGATCGCGGGAGCGACGCCGAAATCCACGAAATCGGCGAGCGAATCGAGTTCTGCCCCGAAACGCGACGTGCCCTTGAGCGCGCGGGCGATACGTCCATCGAGCCCATCGAGCACGGCGGCGGCGGCGACCGCCATCACCGCCCATTCCAGCGAACCCTCGAAGGTGAAGCGGATCGCGGTGACGCCCGCGCTCAGCGCCATCAGCGTAACCACGTTCGGTATCAGCAGCCGCAGCGGCACGCCGACGAAGCGGGAGCGGGGTTCGGGCCCCATCGACTTCATCCGCGACTGAAAAGGCGCGGCGGCTCCACCGCTTTGGCGAGCCCGATCACGGTCTCGCCAGCGACGGTGCGGCTGTCGAGCCCGACGATGACGCTCGCCTGATCCGGCAGATAGACGTCGACGCGCGAGCCGAATCGGATCAGGCCGAAGCGGTCGCCGGCGCCAAGGCGGCCGCCCTCCTGGACGAAGCAGATGATGCGGCGCGCGACCAGCCCGGCGATCTGCACGACGCCAAAGGTCCCTGCGTCGGATTCAATAACCAGTCCGTTGCGCTCGTTGTCTTCGCTGGCCTTGTCGAGATCGGCGCTAAGGAAGAGGCCCGGGCGATAGGAGATGCGGGTAATCCGGCCTTCGACGGGTGAACGGTTCACATGGCAGTCGAACACGTTCATGAAGATCGAGACCTTGCTCATCGGCGCACCGCCGAGGCCGAGGTCCGGCGGGGGAACCGCGCGGCCGACGAAGCAGATCCGGCCGTCGGCCGGCGCGACGATGAGATCGCTGCGAATCGGGGTCACGCGCAACGGATCGCGGAAGAAGTAGGCGCACCACAGCGTCGCGACGAAGGCGATCCAGCCGAGCGGCGTCCATAACCACCAGAACACGAGGGTCGCCAGCGCGAAGCCGCCGACGAACGGGTAGCCCGCGGGATGCAGGGGCGCGAGCTGATCGCGGATCGATTTCATTACCGCCATGCGGACCTCGGAGTCGGGCGGCGCGTTGTGGCGCAGCGCGCCGTCAAAGTCACTCCGCCGCCTCCGCGCTCTCGTCGAAGTCGTGCTCGGCGCGGTCCGCCTCGCGCAGCTTCTGCTGCGCTTCGTCGACTTGGCGCTGGCGGTTCCACAGGGCCGCGTAAAGGCCGTCTCTGGCGAGCAGCGCCTCGTGGCGGCCGCGCTCGGCGATCACGCCCTTTTCGAGCACCAGGATCTCGTCGGCGTTCACCACCGTCGAGAGCCTGTGCGCGATGACCAAGGTGGTGCGTCCGCGCGCGACGCTCTCCAGCGCGTCCTGGATTTCGCGTTCGGTATGGCTGTCGAGCGCCGACGTCGCCTCATCGAGCACCAGGATCGGCGGCGCCTTCAGGATGGTGCGGGCGATCGCGGCGCGCTGCTTCTCGCCGCCGGACAGTTTCAGGCCGCGCTCGCCTACCTGAGAATCGTAGCCCATCGGCAGCGAATTGATGAAGCCGTCGATGCGCGCGCGCTCGGCCGCCTCGCGCACCTCGGTGTCGGTCGCGCCGTCGCGGCCGTAGCCGACGTTGTAGGCAACGGTGTCGTTGAACAGCACCGTATCCTGCGGCACCATCCCGATCGCCGCGCGCAGCGAAGTCTGCGTGATCTTGCCGATGTCCTGCCCGTCGATGGTGATGCGCCCCTCGGAAGGCTCATAGAAACGAAACAGCAGCCGCGAGATCGTAGACTTGCCGGCGCCCGACGGTCCGACGATGGCGATCGTACTACCCGCCGGCGCCTCGAACGAGACGCCCTTCAAAATCGGCCGCTGCGCGTCGTAGGCGAAGACGACGTTTTCGAACTTCACCACGCCCTTGGAAACGACCAGATCGCGCGCGCCAGGAACGTCTTTGATCTCGGGGTTCTGCGAGAGAATGTCGAACATCGCGCCGATGTCGATGATCGCCTGCCGGATGTCGCGGTAGACCATGCCCATGAAGTTCAACGGCAGATAAAGCTGCAGCATCATGACGTTAAGCAACGCGAAATCGCCGACCGTATTGCGCCCCGAACGCACGCCCGCGACACACATCAGCAATACGGCGACCATGCCGACAGTGAAGATCACCGCCTGGCCCGCGTTGAGCACGGCGAGCGAAACATAAGTGCGCACGCTCATGCGCTCATATCTCGCCATCGACTTCTCGTAGCGCGCCGCTTCGCGCCCCTCGGCGCCGAAATACTTGACGGTCTCGAAGTTCAACAGCGAATCGATCGCCTTGGTGTTGGCGTCGGTGTCGCTCTCGTTCATCGAGCGGCGGATCGAAATGCGCCAGTTGGTCGCGATCGTCGTGAAGGTCAGATAGAACGCCACAGTCGCGACGAGTACGGCGACGTAGCGCCAATCGAAGGTGAAGAAGAAGGCGCCGAGGATCAGCGCGAACTCCACCGCAGTCGGCGCGGCCGTCAGCATGGAGGTGCGCACGATGGTCTCGATAGCCGCGCGCCCGCGCTCCAGCACCCGCGTGAGGCCGCCGGTCTTGCGTTCGAGATGGAAGCGCAGCGACAACTGGTGCAGGTGCACGAAGACTTCGATCGCCAGCCGCCGCACCGCGTTCATCGCAACCGCTGCAAACAGCGCATCACGCCCTTGCTGGGTCAGCGACATGAGAATGCGCAAGGCGCCGTAAATCACGGTGAGCGAGGCCATGCCCGCGAGCGCGTCGGGCAGCGGGATATGCTTGGCCGAGGGCGCTCCCGCGAGAGCATCGGTCGCCCATTTGAACGCGTAGGGGATCGCGATGGTGATGAACTTCGAGGCGATCATCATCACGATCGCCAAGGCCACCCTAAACTTAAGGTCTGCCCGATCCCTAGGCCAAATGTAGGGGGCCAATAATGCTACGACGCCGAGAAAAGTGCCCTGCTGTTCGAGCGTCTTACTTTTATCCGCCATCCAACTTTTTTCTTCAGCCATGACATTTCGCACAGGTCGGTAGCGTGCTCGCCGCATATAAGCTTGTCCGACCCGAATAACAGCCGCTTTGAACGCCGTCGATGGGCCGGCGTGGCGGAGATCTCGAAGGCGCGAGGTTCACCCGTCCGGGACGCGGTTGACGCAGTTCGCATGTCGGATCGACGTTGCGACGAGATACCCTATATCGACGCTCCGGCAATCGATCGCTGCCGCCCAAGCAGAGTGGAGTGTGCAATGTTTCGCACGCACCGCAATATTGAATTGCGGCGGAAGTGAAGCTATGCAAAAAATGTCTTGCACCGTTGGGGGTATAAATACAGCTTGTGAGGCAGCTTCTGGCGGGACGCGAATTGCGTCCGCCAAGCGCGTTAACATTGAGCCCGAGGCATATCGAGTTAACAATTTTGAGCGGGAATAGAAGTCATATGGCAACGAGCGGATCGAACAACACCGTTGGGTTGGTTGCGGAGATTGTTTCGGCTTATGTTTCGAACAATTCATTGCCCTCGACCGATCTGGGGAGCCTAATCGGCGAGGTACACGCCGCCGTGGTCAAGTTGGTAGATAATCCCATGCAGGTGATGCCGACCGAACCGGCGAAACCGGCTGTTTCGGTCAAGAAATCGATTACCGAAGAATATCTTATTTGCCTTGAAGACGGTCGCAAGTTCAAATCCCTGAAACGGCATTTACGCACCCGATACAATCTGACGCCTGAACAATATCGCGCGAAATGGCAATTGCCGCCCGATTATCCCATGGTGGCGCCGGGATATGCGCAGACCCGCTCGCGCATGGCCAAGGACATGGGCCTCGGGCAACAGCGGCGAGGCAAGGCGAAAAAATAACGCTAAGCGTCGCCCGACCGCGGTCGGAGCGGCGGCCTCCAGGCCACCGCAGTTTCGCGCGCCAGTCCACACGATCGTAAAGCCGCCGTTGTTTCAATAAACGTTCGCTAACTTAGGTGGCTAGGGCGGAGTAATCGCGCGTCCTGATTGATGAACCGCCGGCGCCGCGAACTCCCTCCCCCCTTGTGGTGGTGGGCCGGGGTGGGGGGTAGCCGCGAGAGCCGCGTTTCCTGAGAAGAACGTCCAAGGCGGACCGCCCCCTCCCAAACCTCCCCCACAAGGGGGGGACCGCAGGCGGTCGATCACACAAAGTCTTCGCCAAACCCTTCGTTAGCGCCTAAGGGCGGCCCCCGCGTTCAGGGTGCGTTTTACGCACAAAACTAGGCCCTTGATCTTGAAGAAAAGTGTAGATACACATATCCAATGACGTCCTCCTCAGAGCTCGCCCAATGCCAGGACTGCCTATGCGCAGCCTCGCGTAGCGCGGCGCGCAGCATAACGGCGGTATTTGATCGAAGCCTTAGGCCGCATGGCCTGCGGACGACGCAGTTCACTCTGCTGGTCAACCTGATGTTGCGCGGGCCGACCGCGATCGGCGTGCTGGCGAAACTGCTGGAGTTGGAGCGCACAACACTGACCCGCAACGTGGCGGTCCTCGCCAACAGAGGTTTTACCCGCGAGGATGTCGATGCATCAGATTCCGCGATCTCACATTATCTCCGTGACATCGGCGGGCGAGCGCATCGTGCATGAGGCGTTCGGCGCCTGGAAGGACGCGCAGCGGCGCGTCGCTTCGACGCTCGGCGAAGCCGGCGTCGCGGCCGTCCGCAGGGTATCGCGGTCAAAGTTCCGAGCTTGAAGTCCGCGTACGTTTCAGATCGCGTCCAAATAAGTGCATATACACAGAAAGGAGAATGGCCATGTTGGATATTATCGACACTGTCGTTGACTCGATGGCGATCATGATCTGCTTTGTCGCGTTCAGTTCCGCGCTATCGCTCTCGATGCGCGGGCGCATCGCGCTCGCGGGAGGCGTCGGCGCCTGGGTGGGCCTGGCGACATTCGCGGGCGCTGAAGGCGCGCTGCGCTTCGCGCCAGAGCAGCCGATTCCGCTACTCGCGCTCTTTGCCGTGCTTCCCCTAGCGGCCACCGCCGCGCTCTGGTTTTCATCCGTGAAGTTTCGGAACGCGCTGTTGGCGATTCCGACGTCGTTACTCATCGGCCTAAACAGCATGCGCGTCCTCGGCGTTCTGTTCCTTGGGTTGGCCGCGGTCGGCCGTCTCAGCGGACCGTTCCCCTATTCAGCCGGCCTGGGCGACATCATCACCGGCATTGCCGCCGCGCCACTCGCTCTTGCGCTGGCGCGGGGGCGCCACGGTCTTGAGCCTTCGATACGGGCATGGAACATTTTCGGCGCGCTCGACCTAATCGCCGCCATCGGCTTTGGCTTGACCTCCGCTGCGGGAGGCCCGTTGCAGATCTTTCATGTCGGCGCCGGGCTCCGCCGCGATGCAGCAGCTCCCGTTCTCCCTCGTGCCGACCGTGTTGGTTCCATTTTATCTGATCACGCACGGGATCGTCGCGGCGCAGCTCAAGTCGCGGCGACGTTCAGATCAAGGGACTGCCATCCGAGTTGCGGCGGCTCCGTCTCGCGCCTGAACAGCTCTGCCGACGCCGTAACGGGCGCATGGCGCCAATCGCATGTCCGGGCTACACCGCCCTCCTGGACTCGCACGAGATTTATGGGCACGGCATGAAAACGGGACACGCGCGCGACAGCGCACCACGGCGCGGGCCATCGGGAGGAGGATCTGTCGTCCGAATCTACGGCTTCCACGCTGTCTCGGCAGCGTTGAACGCCCCACGTCGGACACTGGTGCGCCTCTACGCGACGCCGGCGGCCGCGGAACGTTTGTCAGAAGCCATCAAGCGGCGCGGAGTGGAGATGCGCGTCGTCCCCGCCGAGGACATTGCCGCGCGGCTCCCCCGAGACGCGGTTCACCAAGGGCTGCTGCTGGAGGCCGAGCCGCTCGCGCCGCTAGACATCAGCGACCTGCCTGCGAAGGGGCTAGTCGTGGTGCTCGACCAGATCACCGACCCGCACAACGTTGGCGCGATCCTGCGCAGTTCAGCGGCTTTCGCCGTGGACGCGCTGGTGACGACGGAGCGGCATTCTCCAGAATTTTCCCTCGCGCTCGCCAAGTCCGCGAGTGGCGGCCTGGAGCACGTGCCGCTTTGCTCGGTCACCAACCTAGCACGCGCCATGGAGCAACTCGGCGATCTCGGTTACTGGCGCGTCGGCCTCGATAGCGAGGCGCCGGCCGTTTTGGGCGAGCAGCCGCTTAGCCGGCCCTTGGCGCTCGTGCTGGGCGCGGAGGACAAAGGGCTCCGACGGCTGACGCGGGAAAACTGCGACCAGCTGGCGCGGCTCGATCTCCCCGGCGCCATCAAAAGCCTCAACGTCTCCAACGCTTGCGCGATCGCGCTGGCGCTGACGAGCAAAGCGCTGGCTGTAACCGCCAAGTAGGCGCTGTAGCCGTGGTCGCTGACCGCGGTCTCCCCGTGATCGGCTCTTTCCGGCAAGGCGCGATCGCTTGACCACCGCGGTCAACGACCCATAGGCGCTACCTTATAGATTGCCGATTTATTTCAAAGGTTTGATGTCATCCCCGCGAAAGCGGGGATCCAGGGCTGCCGCACGTCGTGTGGCCAACACGTTGAAGCGCACGTCGTGTGGCCCCTGGATCCCCGCTTTCGCGGGGATGACATGCTTGCAAGTTATTCAATATTTTAGGAAATTTGTACTAGAGTAGCGCATATGGGTCGCTGACCGCGGTCTCCCCGTGATCGGCTCTTTCCCGGCAAGGCGCGATCGCTTGACCACCGCGGTCAACGACCCATAGGCGATACCTTATAGATTGCCGATTTATTTCAAAGGTTTGATGTCATCCCCGCGAAAGCGGGGATCCAGGGCTGCCGCACGTCGTGTGGCCCACACGTTGAAGCGCACGTCGTGTGGCCCCTGGATCCCCGCTTTCGCGGGGATGACATGCTGGCAAGTTATTGAATATTATTAGGAAATTTGCTACTAGATTAGCGCATATGGGTCAACGACCGCGGCTACAGGCGCCGGAGATGACCGCGCCGACTACTTGAACGCGGTCGGGACGTCCTTGGGATAGTTGAGGTCGTAGGTCTTGTTGAGCAGCGGGTCGAGCCGAGTGCCCTCGGATGCGTCGAACGCGCGCGGACGGCCGTTCAGCACTGTCGTCCGCCCCTGCGGCGGCTGAGCGGCAGAGGCGACCGTCGCGTCGACGAACATTCCGTTGCCGTAACGGGCCTCGCGCGCGCGCAAATCGGCGAGCGCGGCGGAAGACAGCGGCGCCGAACCTGCTGGGCCAGGCGACGCCGGCGCGGCGCCTGCGTATGCCTCGGCCGACGGCGGCAGGGCGTCGTCCGACCCCGGCGAAGGATCGTTGACCCCTTCCACTACGGCGATCTCTTCGATCGACTTGGCGACGCTCAGCTTGGCCGCCGAAAGACTGCCGCCAACTCCCACCAGCGCATCCATCTGCCGCTTAGAATTGGCGATCTTGGTGAGTTTAGCGGCGAGCGCCGGATCCGTGGCCGCCGCCGGCCCGGCTGGACCCAGATCGCCGTAAAGAGAGGAATTGTCGCGGTAATTCTCGCCGCGGATATTTGCAGGAGGCGCGATATCAGGGCTGACCCGGTCCTTCGCGTCTTTCGCGTCCTTTTCGATCTGCCGCCAGTGGGCGACGTTCTTGGCGTGCTGATCGATCGTCTCGGCGAACGCATGGCCGCCGGTCCCATCAGCTACGAAAAACAGATCCTTGGTGCGCGCGGGATTGGCGACCGCCTCCATCGCCGCGCGACCGGGATTGCAGATCGGTCCCGGCGGCAGGCCGTCGATCGAATAGGTGTTGTAGGGCGTCGCCTCCTGCAACTCCGCCTTGGTGATCGAGTGCCCAAGCGTCCCCTTGCCGAACATCAAGCCGTAGACGATCGTCGGATCCGACTGCAGCCGCATGTGCTTCTGCAGCCGGTTGACGAAAACGCCGGCGACCTTGAAGCGCTCTTCGGCCTTGCCAGTTTCCTTCTCGACGATCGAAGCGAGCGTCACCAATTCGCCTGACGATTTGATCGGCAGGTCGGACGACCGCTTCTGCCAGATTTCGTTGACGATCCGCTTTTGCTCGACGCCCATGTGATCGAGCAGCGCCTGCCGCGATTCGCCGCGCTCAAACACATACGTGTCCGGGAATAGCGACCCTTCGCGCGGCGTCTCCTTGATGTCGCCGGAAAGCAGCTCGTCGTCGCGCAGCCGCTGCACGATCTGTTCGCTGGTCAGGCCTTCGGGCACCGAAAGCTTGTGGCGCACCACCCTGTGGTGCGCGAGCATGTCCTCGACTTCGCGCATGCTGAGGCCAGCCTTGAACGCATATTCGCCGCGCTTCAGCGCGCTCCGTTGGCCGTCGAGCACGGTCATCAGATAGAACAGCGTCGAATTCTCGATCACGCCGGCTTTTTCGAGCTGATCGGCGATAGGCCCGTCGTCGTCTTCGCGGGTGAGCAAGACGGTCTTGTCCTCCGTCAGCGGCCCGGTTTTGCGCTCCGCGACCAGCACCCCGACAAACCCGGCCAAGCCGACAAATACGCCGACCAGCACGAACGACAGCACGCCGCTAAGGCTCGCCAGGCCGGGGCGGCGGGGGCGCTTCTTTTTCGGCTCGCGCGGCGGCGTAGGGGTGGCCGGCTTCCGTGCACGCGAAAACAGGCTCGCCCGCACGGGCTCGCTGTCGCCAGGGGGGTGCGCTTTATCGTCCATTCACTCAGTCCGCCCGCGTGACAAGCGGGGCTGCCCCAGTCGCCGCAGCATCGAAACCACGCGCGGCGAAATTATGTCGTCCGCCGCGCGAGCGCGTCACTCCGCCCTGCGGAAGATCACGGAAGCATTGGTGCCGCCGAAACCGAACGAATTGGATAGTGCAGTATCGATCTGGCGATGCTTGGCGACCAGCGGCACCAGATCCATCGCGGTCTCGACCGAGGGGTTTTCCAGATTCAGGGTCGGCGGCGCGACGCCGTCGCGAATCGCCAGGATCGAGAAGATCGCCTCCACCGCGCCAGCCGCGCCGAGGAGATGACCTATCGCGGATTTGGTCGAAGACATCGAAATCGTCGCCGCGGCATTGCCGACCAGCCGCTCGATCGCGCGCAATTCGATCTCGTCGCCCATCGGCGTCGAAGTGCCGTGCGCGTTGACGTAGTCTATGTCCTTGGGTGTCAGCCCGGCCCGCTTCAGCGCCGCCGCCATCGCGCGATAGGCGCCGTCGCCGTCCGGCGAGGGCGCCGTGATGTGGTAGGCGTCGCCGGAAAGCCCGTAGCCGATGATTTCGGCATAGATCTTCGCGCCGCGCGCGCGGGCGTGTTCGTAGCTCTCCAGCACCACGCAGCCGGCGCCTTCGCCCATCACAAAACCGTCGCGGTCGCGGTCGTACGGGCGCGAAGCGCGCTTCGGCGTCTCGTTGAAACCTGTGGAAAGCGCTTTGCAGGAGCAGAAGCCGGCGAGCGCCAGCCGATTGACCGGCGATTCGGCGCCGCCGGCGACCATCACCTCGGCGTCGTCGAGCGCGATCAGCCTCGCGGCGTCGCCGATGGCGTGCGCGCCGGTCGAACAGGCGGTCACCACCGCGTGGTTCGGGCCTTTGAGGCCGTGGCGAATCGAAACGTGGCCGCCCGCCAGATTGATCAGGCTGCCGGGGATGAAGAACGGCGAGACGCGGCGCGGGCCCTTCTCATGCAGCGTCACCGCGGTCTCCGCGATGCCCTGCAGGCCGCCGATCCCCGAGCCGATCAGCACGCCGGTGGAGATCTGCTCCTCGTAGGTTTTCGGCGCCCAATTCGCATCGGCGAGCGCCTGGGTGGCGGCCGACATGGCGTAGATGATGAAGTCGTCGACCCGCCGCTGCTCTTTCGGCTCCATCCAATCGTCAGGATGGAAAGCATCGGGGGCGCCGCCGCGCGGCACAGTGGCCGCGATCTTGCAAGGTAGATCGGAGACATCGAAGGTCTCGATCCGCGACGCCGCCGCTTCGCCGCCGACCAACCGCTTCCAGGTGGCTTCGGCGCCGCAGGCCAACGGCGAAACCATGCCGATGCCTGTCACCACGACCCGCTTCATCTAAAACCCTCGATCCCGGCCGCTTCGCTCTCCTCCGGAGTCGCGACGCATCGTTGCGCGGCCTATGCAACGCGGGCCGGACATTTGCCGGCCCTTCGCAAGCGCGTCACTTAGCCGCGGTAGACGCCTTCTCGAGGAATTTTACCGCGTCGCCGACGGTCGTGATCGTCTCGGCCTGATCGTCGGGGATTTCGACGCCGAACTCCTCTTCGAAGGCCATCACGAGCTCGACCGTATCAAGCGAGTCAGCGCCGAGATCGTCGATGAAATTGGCGGATTCCACTACCTTGTCCGCATCGACGCCGAGGTGCTCGACGACGATCTTTTTCACGCGTTCTGCGACATCGCTCATATCTTAATCCCCGATGTGGCCAAGTCATCCCTCGGCCATGTTTGCTGTTTATACGCTCGGGCGAAGATGAACGACGCCCAGGTTACGCCGAAGAATACGCTCCGATCTGCAACCCGCCGAGCGGCTGAACCCCCAGGAATTCCGCGGCCGGTCGTTATCGAGGCGGCTCGATAGCATATTGGTTACGATAATGCGAGGGGCGGCCCCTTGCGCTCAGATCATCGCCATGCCGCCATTGATGTGTAGCGTTTGGCCGGTGACATAGGCCGCCTCGGCGCTGGCGAGGTAGACCGCCGCGGCGCCGATGTCGGCGCCCGATCCCAGCTTTCCAACGGGCACATTGGCGAGAATCGCCTCCCGCTGCTTGTCGTTGAGGGCGTCGGTCATCGGGCTGGTGATGAAGCCCGGCGCGATGCAGTTGACGGTGATGCCCCGGCTCGCGACTTCCTGCGCCAGCGCCTTCGACATGCCGATCATGCCGGCCTTGGCCGCCGCATAGTTGCCCTGGCCGGGGTTGCCGGTGACCCCGACGATCGAGGTTATGCCGATGATTCGCCCGTGACGGCGCTTCATCATACCCTTGAGGCACGCGCGGGACAGTCGGAAAGCGGCGGTCAGATTGACGGCGATGACGGCGTCCCACTCGGAGTCCTTCATGCGCATGAACAGGTTGTCGCGGGTGACGCCGGCGTTGTTGACGAGAATGTCCAGCCCACCCATGGCGGCTTCGGCCGAGGGAATGAGAGCTTCGACGGCGGCGGAGTCGCCGAGGTCGCAGGGGAGAACGTGAGTGCGCTCGCCCAGCTCGGCGGCCAGCTGCTCGAGCGCCTCGCGGCGCGTGCCGGAAAGCGCGACGGTCGCGCCCTGGCCGTGCAGCGCCCGGGCGATCGCTCCGCCGAGGCCGCCCGAGGCGCCGGTAACGAGCGCGGATTTGCCGGTGAGATCGAACATATGGCTCCTAAGCAGTTGGAGCGTCGGCGTCCACGCCGACGACGCGTCGTGCGCCCGAAGCTCGTCGGCCTGGAGGCCGACGCTCCGATCAGCGCGCCGCCTTGAACGCTTCGACGTCGGCAGGCGTGCCGACGCTGATTGCGCTGGTCCCTTCCGCGATTCGCTTGACCAGTCCAGCCAGCACCTTGCCCGCGCCGACCTCGACGAATCGCTGAACACCTTCGCGCGCCATATAGGCCACGCTCTCCCGCCAGCGAACGGTTCCCGTGACTTGCGCGACCAGGCTCTCGCGGATCGCGTCCGGATCCGTCAGCGCCGTCGCGCTGACATTGGCCACCAGCGGCGCTTTCGGGGCGACGATTCGCGTCTCCGCGAGCGCCTTCGCCATAACTTCGGCGGCGGGCGTCATCAGCGCGCAATGGAAAGGCGCGGAGACCGCGAGCGGCAGCGCGCGTTTGGCGCCGGCTTGTTTGGCGAGCTCCATCGCCCGCTCGACCGCCGCCTTCGTGCCGGAGATCACGACCTGGCCGCCGCCATTGTCGTTGGCCGCCTCGCAGATCGCGCCGGTGAGATAGAGGTCGCGCGCGGCGGTATGCGCAATCAGCGAGACTTTCTCGAAGTCCAGCCCGAGGATCGCCGCCATCGCGCCTTCGCCCGCGGGAACCGCCTGCTGCATCGCCTGCCCGCGCAACCGCAACAGCCGCGCCGTGTCGGCGAGCGTCAGTGACCCGGCGGCGCAGAGTGCGGAATATTCGCCGAGGGAGTGACCGGCCACGAAAGCCATGCTGGCGACATCAAGCCCGGCTTCGCTTTCCAACGCCCGCAGCGCCGCTATGCTGGTCGCCATCAGCGCCGGCTGCGCGTTGGCGGTCAGCGTCAGCTCCGCTTCGGGGCCTTCGAACACGAGTTTCGAGAAATTCTCGCCGAGCGCCGCATCGACCTCCGCGAATACGGCGCGAGAGGCGGGGAAAGCCTCGGCGAGCGCCTTGCCCATGCCGACGGCCTGCGAGCCTTGGCCCGGAAACACAAGGGCGGTCTTCAAGCCCAAAACTCCCTGAGCCGGCGAACCCCGGCCCTCTTGATTGTGGGCGCGGCTCAAACACCGCGCGCGCAAAACTGTCAACCCGCGCTGGTTGACGGCGACGGAAATCGCGCTATAAGCCCCGCGGAAACAGGCTGGGCGCGTCCCGGCCTGATGTATTTTGGCGCCGTGTCGACTTATTCGCATCGTCGCTTTGAGAGGACATCTATTTATGGCGAATACGAAGTCGGCGCAAAAGGCTGTCCGCAAGATCGAGCGCCGCACGGCCGTCAACAAGTCGCGCCGCAGCCAGATGCGCACCTATGTGCGCAAGGTCGAGGCCGCCATCGAGGCCAAGGACGCCGCCGGCGCCGCCGAAGCGCTGAAGACCGCCGAGCCGTTGCTCGCCCGCGCCGCGCAGAAGGGCATCGTCCATCGCAATGCGGCCTCGCGGAAGATTTCGCGCCTGACCAAGCGGGTCAAGTCGCTCGCCGGCTGAGATGTCCGAGACACCGCCGGATCGGCTCTCGGTCGATCCTACCAGCCAATATTACGACGAAGCGGCGCTGCGGCGCGGCGTCGGCATCCGCTTCAAGGGCAAGGAGCGGTTCGACGTCGAGGAATATTGCCTCAGCGAAAACTGGATCCGCGCCCCCGTCGGCAAGACGCGCGATCGCAAGGGCAATTTGCTGACGGTCAGGTTGACCGGCGAGGTCGAGGCGTACTTTTCCACGCCGGCGGAGCCGGAGTGAGATTTCCGCGCAGGCGCCCCTGTAGCCGCGGTCGCCGACCGCGGTCCCGCCGAGATCGTCCTTATCGAGATTGCGACGAGCGCACGACGACCGCGGTCAACGACCCATAGGCGCTAACCCAGGGCAATTTCCGATAATATTGAATAACTTGCCAGCATGTCATCCCCGCGAAAGCGGGGATCCAGGGGCCACACGACGTGCGCTTCAACGTGTTGGCCACACGACGTGCGGTAGCCCTGGATCCCCGCTTTCGCGGGGATGACATCAAGTCTTTGAAATAAATCGGCAATCTATAAGTTAGCGCCTATGGGTCAACGACCGCGGCTACATGGCGCCCTCACAATAGTTTGTCGGTAAACCCGCAGGCGCCTTCCACGGTGAGCTGCTGCGCGGTGCCGGGGGTGAGCCAGATGAACCAGGTCGCGTCATCGGCGACGCCCGTGGCGGGCGCGCCTCCCCAAGTTTGCAAGCGCTTAAGCGCTGCGACGGTCTGAGGCCCCATGACGCCGTCGACCGCGCCCGTGTAGGCGGCGAATTCGATCACGATCGCCGAGCCGTTCAGCACCCGCTGCAAGAAGGCGACGCCCGGGCCGGTCGAGCCACTCTCCAAGGTCGGTGAAGCTTCGCGATAGGCGGGCAACTTCGCCCACGTCGCCGGTCCGACGACGCCGTCTTGCGTGAGGCCATTGCTTTGCTGGAAGGCTTTGACGCTGGTCTCCAGCGAGGCGTCGAACACGCCGGTGATGGGGCCGAACGGGTTCCAAAGCAGGTGGCGAGCGAGGACGCGCTGAAGGCGCTTGACGTCGTCGCCTGTCGAACCGGGACCGATGGTTGCGGGCATGGGCGGTCTCCTCGGAGGTTGTTTGTTTGGCGCGCGAAGGCCATTGCAATCGACCTGCGGGAATATCGCAAGATTATATTTGCCGCCTACTTCGGAAGCAGCGCCCCCTGGGACCGCGGGCGTCCCGCACGCTCTTTCGTGCCCAAGAGCGCGCGGTCCCAGGGGCGCGCTACAAATACCCCAGCGCGCCGCGCGCGGCCGCAACGCCCGTCGAAAAGCACGCCTGCAACAGATAGCCGCCAGTCGGCGCTTCCCAGTCGATCATTTCGCCGGCGACGAACACGCCGGGCAGCGCCTTCAGCATGAAGCGCTCGTCAATCGCTGCCCAACGCACCCCGCCCGCGCTGGAGATCGCGCGCTCCAGTCCCGCGACACCGGCCACGCGGACCGGACAGGCTTTTGCGAGGGCCGCCAGGGCGTGCGGATCCGACGGCAGCTCGCCCGCCTCGCGCATCAGCCCGGCGCCGACGGGCGAAATCCCGGCTTTCGCAAGTTTGGTCGAGCGCGAAGCGCGCGGGCTTCGCGAGAGCCGCTCGACCAGGGCCGCTTCGCTGCGATCTGGCGCGAGATCGACCTTAAGCTCTGCAGCGCCCGCGCGTTCGACCGCGCCGCGCGCAGCCGCCGACAGCGCGTAGATCGCCCCGCCTTCGAGGCCAGTCGCCGTGACGATCGCCTCCGCGCGCGAGGCGATCTCGCCTAGCGACCAGCGCGCGGCCTTGATCGGCTGCCCGGCGAATCGCGAATGGAACGTCTCCGACCAATCAACCCTAAGCCCCATGTTCGCCGGGGCCAGCGCCGCGATCTCGACCCCGGCTCGGGCGAGCGGCGCCACCCAGCTTCCATCACCGCCAAGCCTCGGCCAAGAGGCGCCGCCGAGCGCCAGCACGTAGACATCGGCCCGCTTGTCTGTCTCCCCGTCCGGCCCGGCCAGGCGAACCGCGCCGTCAGGCGCGAAGCCGACGAATTTGGACCGCGGTTGGTAGCTCACCCCAAGCTCCGCCAGCCGCCGCAGCCAAGCGCGCAGCAAGCGGGTCGACTTGAAGCCCTGCGGAAACACGCGCCCGCTGCTGCCAATGAAAGTCGGCTCGCCGAGGTCGGCGGCCCAGGCCCGCAAAGCCTCCGGCGGGAACGCCGTGATCGCCGGCGCCAGCCGCTCCCGCGCCTCGCCGTATCGATCGAGCAACGCGTCCAGCGGTTCGGCGTGGGTCAGGTTCAACCCGCCACGCCCCGCCAACAGGAATTTTCTCGCCGGGCTTGGCGCCGCGTCGACGATCTCTACGCGAAGCCCGCTCCGCGCCAGCGTCTCGGCCGCCATCAGCCCCGCCGGGCCGGCGCCGATCACCAGCGCTGTCGCGCTCACGACAGCAGGAACGATCGCATCGAAATCGACCCAAGGTCGAACAACTCGCTGAAGAAACTCAACTTATCCGTCTCGTCCGCGACGCCGAGCGGGTACAGAACGGGCAAAAAATGCTCGGCCGAGGGGTGCGATAGCTTCGCCATCCGCGAAGCGTCGAGCGCGCCGGCGACGCCCTTGGCGTCTCTCGCTTCGATCCGGTCCTTCATCAGCGCATCAAACTCTTGAGCCCAATCATAGGGTGGGCCGCCTGGGTTCAGCGCCCCCAGATTGTGCACGAGATTGCCGCTGCCGATGACCAGCACGCCCTTCTCGCGCAGCGGTTTCAGCTCGCGCGCCAGATCAAGATGGGCTTGCGGCCCCCGGCCCAAATCCAGCGAAAGCTGAAAAACCGGAATGTCAGCGTCCGGGAACATGCGGATCAGCACCGACCAGGCGCCGTGGTCGAGCCCCCACTGCTCGTCGGGCTCGAGATGCGTGCCGCGCACCAGATCGATCGTCGCCTTGGCAACGTCCGGCGCCCCCGGGGCTGGGTACTGCTGCTGAAACAGCTCGCGCGGGAAGCCGCCGAAATCGTGGATCGTCTTCGGCTTCGCGCCGACATGGGCAAGCGAGCCGCCGCGGGTCATCCAATGCGCGGATACGCAGAGGATCGCGTGCGGCTTCGGCAGCCGCTCGCCCAGAGAAGCCCAGGCGCGGCTGTATTGGTTGTCCTCGATGGCGTTCATGGGGTTGCCGTGCCCGACGAACAGCGCCGGCAGACGCGGGGTCGTGGGCAGGCGCGAAAAGGCGGAATGGAGATCGGGCACGGGAATCCTGCGAGGCGAGAGTTGGTCTTATTTAGGGTGTCGCGGCCGCTGACGCCATCTTCGCGAGGCCGGCGGCAAAAGGTCGCGAAAATGAACGTTTCATGAACCTTGAAGCCGTGTTGCGCTGCGATATCTAAAGGACGCGGCCGGAGCGTGAAGCGCCTCGGCCCGTTGGAGCTAATATGCGTAAGCCTAGATTGATGCCGAGTTTAGCGTTCGCCACCGCGGCGGCCCTCGTCGCCGCGGCGACGATCTCCGTTTGCAGCGAGGCGCCCGTCGCGCTGCCGCCCCCCTCTGCGCAAGCGCCGGAAAGTTCGGCGGCGACCGAGACGATCGTGCTCGCTGGCGGTGGATTCTGGGGGATGCAGGCGGTGTTCCAGCATGTCGACGGCGTCGAAGGCGTTGTCGCGGGCTACGCCGGCGGACAGATCGCCAACCCCAGCTACGGCCAGGTGGTCGGCGGCAAGACAGGTCATGCCGAAGCTGTCGAGGTGAGGTTCGATCCGCGCAGGGTGAGCCTTGGCGACATCTTGCAGATCTATTTCTCGGTCGCGCATGATCCCACCCAGCTGGACCAGCAGGGCTCGGACGTGGGCGCGCAGTATCGGTCGGAGATTTTCGCGCCGGACGCCGACGAGGCGCAGTACGCCAAGGCGTACATCGGCGAGTTGGATGCGAAACGGACGTTCGTCCGGCCGATTGCCACCAAGGTCGAGCCGCTGGCGAACTTCTATCCCGCGGAGAGCTATCATCAGAACTACGCGGCGCTGCACGCGCAGGAGCCTTACGTGGCCTACTATGTCGCGCCGAAGATCAAGAACCTGAAGCGCTTGTTTCCCGCGCGCTACAGCGACAAGCCGACGTTGCTGGCGGCGGGATAAAACAATCGGTCGGGGTCAGCGCCCCTTCAGCCCCAGCGCCTCGATCATCGCCGGATCGAGCGCGTGGTCTGAATCCGCCATCAGACCCATGCTTTCGAACAAACACCAGAACGCCCAAGCAAACCCGAATTGCTCGGCGCTTTCGCGCACGTCCCTCACATAGCGCGCGCGATCAGGCGCACGCGCTCCGGCAAAGCTTGCGTCCTTCCGTTGCGCTCCGAACTCGCCCAACAGCACACGGTCAGGCGTCAAGCCGTGGCGCTTGGTCCAATCGGCGGCGACGCGCAGATAGCCGTCAATGAAAGGCCGCCCCGGGTCTGCGTCGAAATAAACCTTGATCACCTTCTCGGTCTGCGCTTCCACCGCCCGGCGGTCCTCGGCGGACAACGAGACATCGGCGGCGATTTGCGCGCGCGTCTCACGCATCGTCTGCTCATAAGATCCTTGTGAAGCCGGCCAAGGCACTCCGGTCAGCGTGCGATAGAACCGCTCGCCCATCCACGTCGCGCTTTGATGCGAGAACAGATACGGCTCATAGAAATGGAATGTCGGGATGACCGGGGCGAACGCCGCCACGTCAACCGGATCGAAATCGGCAAGCCCCTGGATCAGACTGCCGCAGCCGCCAGAGGCGATCAGCGTCAGGTCGGGCGCGGCTTTGCGCGCACGCGCCAGCAGAGCCTGTCGAACCGCGCGCGTATCTGCTGAAGCGCAGGCGCCGATCGGCTCGTTGATTGGCTCCAGCGCGGCTCGCCGGGGTGGCAGTCGCGCAGCTATGTCTGCGACGAACTCGAGATAGGCGGGAAACTCCGGCGCCTGCGTCGAGGCTGTCATGCGCGCTGGCGTCCAGTAATGCGTGCCGCCATTGGCCTGGACATTTAAGACGATAGCCAGCTCTTGTTTCACGCAAAGCTCGACGGCGCTTATCAGCTCGTCGATCAGCTTGCGCCGCTGATCCCGGGAAGCCGCGAGATACGGCCCCGGATCGACGGGAATGCGAAGGAAATCGAAGCCGATTGCGCGCAGCCGCGATAGGTCGCGTGCGCTAGGCGTCGGACGCTCTGGTTGAAATGGCGGCCAGTCATAATCCTTGCGCGGCGCCGGAAACTCGCGCGTCAGCGAAAACCACGGGAAGGCGTTGACGCCGCGCTTCAGTATCAGCGGCGCCGTTGTGGCCGCGGCCGGCGCCATCACCGAGCCGAGCGTGGCGGCCGCGCCCTGAAGCGCCGCGCGGCGCGTCAGACCCATCGCGGAGTTGCAGGTTCGGCTGCGCTGGGCAGCCGCTCGCCGCGCGGCGCCGCGAGCGCCTGACATTCGCGCTCATAGGCCAGTAGCACGTCGCGCCAATCAAACGCGGCGACCGCGCGCGCGCGGGCCGCGGCGCCCAAACGTGCGACGAGCACGTCGTCGCGCACAAGCCGCGAAATCGCCTGCTCGCACGTCTCGCCCTCCTTGAAGAACAGCGCTGCGGCGCCGGCCGTCCAGCGGTTGAAGACATTGTCGTGTGCGATCACCGCGTTGCCGGCCCATAGCGCCTCGACCAGCGAGGGGTTGGTGCCGCCGACCGTATGCCCATGCAGGTAGGCCCGCGCGTGCGATCGCAGCGCCCGCACGATTGCGGAATCGTAGATCGGGCCGGGGAACACGACTTCCGGCCCCGCCGCCGCGCGCACTTTCGCGTGGTAGGGATTGCCATCTTCGAGCTTGCCCAGCACCACGAGCTTCATGCCTCGCGGCTGCGCCGAGAAGGCGCTGACCAACGTCGCGATATTGTTGTCAGGCTCGATGCGGGCGATCGAGACCATATATCGGCCCGCCTCCAGCCCAAGTGCGGCCAGAGGCGCGACGGGCGCCGATGCAATGGGGTCGCCGCCGTAGGGAATGACGACGGTCGCCGAACGCGGGCGGCGCGTCGCAATGTGGTCGGCAATCGCGGGATGATCGGCGACGAGGCGTTGTGAAGTCCAAGCCGCGATCCACTCGTTGACGAAGAACCAGGCGCGGACGGGAAGACTCCATTTCGGACGCTTCCACTCGATACCGTCCATGTTGGTAAATACTTTCTTACCAAACACGCGCAGGTAGGGAAGAAACGCCGCGCCATTGTAGCCGAGCACCAGACAAACGCCCGGGCGCCGCACCGCGTCGCGCACGCATTTCCAATCGAAATCAAGCGCGCCGAAGCCGCCTTTGCGCGCGGTTTGAATGAAGATTCGCGTGATGCCGCGCCATATGTCTGTCCGGATGGGGACAGTGACGGTCTCGACGTCCTCCTGGCAATAGACGCTGACGCTCCAGCCGCGCTCGACGAGATAGAGTGCATAGCGCTCGGCGAAAGTTTCGAAACCGCCGTGGTTGGCGGGGAGCCCCCGCGTTCCCAAGATGAGAATCGATTTCGCGGACTGTTCCATTTCGGCGCGTCCTCTGTCCGGAAGCGGGCCGGTTAGGGCCACGTTCAGCTACTTCGGCGACAAAGCAGCAATGGGCAGGCCTGGCGCAGGGATTGCTCTCCTGACGCTGTCGAGCGCGATGCGAAGGTTAGGGATGCGGATCGCCTGTGTGCACCAAGGCTACGAGCTCTATGGCTCGGATCGTTGTTTCGTCGAAAGCGTCGCCGCGATTCGCGAGGCGTTCCCGTACGCCGATATCGAGATCGTGCTGCCGCGCCCCGGGCCGATCGTCGAAGCGCTGCAGCCGATGGCGAGTACAATCGTTTTCGAGCCGCTGCTCGTGCTCCGCCGAAAGGCGCTGGCGCGGCTCGCGCTGACGGGGATCTTCGTTCTGCCGGCCGCGCTGGCGCGCGCCGCGCGACGCTTCCGTCGCGCCGACCTCGTCTACATCAACACCTCCGTCGTGCTCGATTATCAGATCGTCGCGCGCTTGTTTCGCGGCAAGGCGGTGCTGCACATTCATGAAATTCCCACCGGCGCGGTCCGCGCGGGACTGCGTGCGCTGGCGCTCTGGAGCGGCGCGCGGCTTATCTTCAATTCGCGCGCTACGCGCGACAGCTTCGCGCCGCCGCCGCGTCGCCCATTCGAGGTGATCTACAACGGCCTCGAGGGACCGCCGCAGGCCGAGCCAACGACCTATGACGGCGACCCGCCCCTTACGCGTCGCGCTGATCGGGCGCATCAATCGCATCAAAGGTCAGGACGTCCTGCTGCAAGCGCTCAAACAACTAACCGAAAGCGAGCGGGCGCGTTTGCAGGTGCGGATGGTCGGCGGCGCCTTCGAGAATCCGGCGCTCGAAACCGAGCTCCGCGAAAGCGTCGCCCGCGAAGGTTTTGCTGCGCGGGTTTCGGTCGAGCCCTTCGCTGCGGACACCGCGCCGATCTACCGCTGGGCCGACGTTGTCGTCGCGCCATCGAAGCTGCCGGAGTCGCTCGGTCGCACGGCGATCGAGGCGATGTCTTTCGGCCGCCCGGCGCTTGTCTCGGCGATCGGCGGCTTGACCGAAGTCGTGGCGGACGGCGAGACCGGCTGGCGGGTCCCTCCAGGGGACGCGGCTGCGCTCGCCCGGAAGCTCGCCGATATACTGGCGCGCCCGGAGGACTGGCGCGATTTCGGCAGGCGGGCGCGGGCGCGCTACGAGGATCTGTTCAGCCGACGCGCCGCGGCCTCCGCGTTGGCGGCAACGGTGGCGGCTCAGCTCGAGCCTGGCGCGTGGCGGCGCTTGCGGCTGGCGATGGCGAGCGCGGCCAAGGCCTCATGAGCATTCAATCAGGCCTGCGTGAAATACGCCGACTCGCGCTGCTGCTCGGCGGCGAGGGCATGCAAAGCGGCCTGCATTTCGCGCTCAATCTTGCGTTGATCGCGCTGCTGCCCGCGAAAGACTACGGCACGTTCGCCTTCACCTTGGTGCTAGGCGGCGTCGGGCTCGTCTACATCCGTTCGCTGACCGCGATGCCCGCCAGCATCTACATCGGCCGCTCGCGACGCGAAGTGTTCGCCTTGTTCTACGAGGGCGCGTTCCGGGCCGCCGCGTTGGTTGTTTGTATTGTCATGGCGCTGATCGCCGCAGCGATTCTGTCGACGTGGTCGGACCCCGCCTCGGCCTGGAGCGGCGCCGCGGTCGTCGGCTTGTGGGGCCTGCGATCGCATATTCGCACCGTCGGCATTGCGCGCAAACGCCTCGGCGCCGTCACGCTCGGCGACGCGGTTTTCGCAGTGACCGGCTCGCTTGCAAGCGCGGCGGCGTTGCGTTTCGCCCCGGACCGGCTGCAAGGCGTGCTGCTGTCGCTCGCCTTCGCCAATCTCGCCGGCGCGTTGACCGCCCTGCTGGCGCGCGGCGCGAGCCCGCATTTCGACTTCGGACGGCGGGCGCGGGTGTTTTACACAGGCCTTGCGCCGCGGCTCGGTTGGTCGTTGTTCAGCGTCACCGCCGCGATTCTGCAAGGTCAGGGCCTGGCTTTCCTGGTGGTTGGATTCGCAGGACCCGCCGCCTATGCGCCGATCGCCGCCATGGTCGCGTTTTTCGCGCCTCTGCGCATTTTCGCGCTGTCGCTTGGCAACATGCTGCAGCCCGAGATTTCACGGCTGTCGGCAAGAGGCGACGAAGCGGGTTGGCGCGCGTTGAGAAAGACCTGGACGCTGCGCGCGATGGCGCTGGCGCTGTTCTATGGCGACGTGGCTCTCGTCGTAATTCCGCATCTACATTTGCGAAGTGTTCAAGGTCAGCCGGTAATGTTCATCGCGGTCTTCGCCTGGGTGCTGCTCGCCATCGTGCTCGCCTATCTGTTGCCGCGGATCTATTTGGAGTCGCGCATGCGATTTCGCGAAATTGCAGCGAGCACGACGGTCGGCGCAGTGGTCGGCCTCGGCGCGACTGCTTTGCTTCTCGCCACGGCCGCCCCCGGTTATTCGATCGTTGGCGCGGTGCTCGGCGAAGCCGTTGTCGCGGGCGCCACGTGGTGGCAGGCGGCTCAGCCCGCGCCGAGCGGCCGCGGGTCGAGGCGAGGCGCGCCACGCGTCAGCGCGGCGCATGAGAAGGCCTTCGAGACGGAGCCTCTCGCATGAACAACATTGTCAGTTTGCAGCCGACGCCGCAGCGGCGAGACGCCGAGGCCGGTGTGCACGTCCGCAAGCGGCCGGCGACAGCGAACGCCAGCGTCCGTCCCTTGGAGGCGCGCGACCTCGAGCCGCTCGCCGACCTGTTCATGCAGCGCTTTCGCAAATCGCGGCGCAGCCCGCGCTCGCGAGCGGAAATCGCCGCCTATATGAAATCGCTCTACCTCGATTATCCCACGCGCCAAGGCGCGCCGGGTTCGTTGGTCTGGGTTGATCCTGCGGGCGCGATCGGCGCCTTCGTTGGCGGCATCCGCGCCGGCTTTGTTTTCAGGGCTCGCCTTTGGATGTCTGCGTGTCTGGCACCCTGATGGCCTCCGAGGCGCCCGGGCATTCGCTCGCCGCCGTACATCTGCTCAGAGAGAGCCGCAAACTCGACTATGATCTGATCATCACCGACAGCGCCAATCGCGCCTCGCTCGCCATGTGCCAGGCGATGAACTACCAGGTTGTTTCGCCCGACAGTTTGGAATGGGCCTATGTGTTTGACCCCGCGGCCGTGGCGCTGCACAAGCTCAGACAGCGGTTTCGCGCGCCGTGGCTCGCGACGCTGAAGCCGGCCGCCACGGCCGCCGATCTCGGCGCCCGCGCGGTGCTGCAAGCCGCGGTCGGCGCCTCCAGACGCTGCGAATGGCGCGACGAAGCGGTGGACGCTGAGACATTCGTCGACGTCGCGCCGCGCTTTCTTGAAACATTCCAGCTTCGACCGAATTTTTCGCGCGAGGAGTTTCTTTGGTTGATCGACATGGCGCGCCAGCGGCGCAGCGCCGGCCCGCTCAACCTACGTGTTGTCTACGATCCCAGTGGCGCGCCGGCCGCCTGCTATGCTTCGTTTGGCGGCAAGGGGGACGTCACGAGGGTATTTCACGCCGCCGCGGCGCCGCACGCCTGGGGCAAACTGTTCGACAAGATGCGCGAGACCGCGCGGGAGGCGGGCGCGGTAGGCATTCACGGCGCGCTTCGCACGCCGATGATGGCGCACGCTTACAGCGTGAAGGGCGTATTCTTCTACTACGCATATGGCACGATGGTTTACTCGAACCGGCCCGACATTCGCCGCGCAATCGAGGCGGGCTCGGCTTTTCTCGGGGGCTTCGCCGGAGATCGCTGGACGCGGCTCGCGTCAGATAAGTTTGGTTGACGAACGCGAAGCGTTCACGCTGACGCCCTAGCCCGATAACGTCGGCGTGGACGCCGACGCTCCGATGAGGCGCCTCGGCAGACCGTAACGAGACTGCAACTATCTTAGCGCACGCGGCTGATGTGGCGTTAGGGGGCTCGCATGAAAAAGTGGCTTGGCTTCCTGATTCCCTTGCTTTTCGCGCTGGCTGGTTGTCTCGGCGGCGCCGATTACAACGAAACGCTCAACAAGTACGCGGCGCAGTACGCGAACGAGGTTGCGCTGTCGAAACACTATCTGTCCATGCTCAAGGCGCACGACTTTGCCGACATTGAGCAACACATCGACGCAAGCCTGAAAAGCGACAAGCTGCATGATAATCTCGAAAAGGTGGCTTCCTTCTTTCCATCCGGCGATCCGACCGATGTGAAACTCATAGGCCTCTATCATAATGAGATCTTGAACGGAGCCGAGTTTTCAACGACCCAACTTGATTACGAGTATGACTTCTCTGGTAAATGGTATCAGGCAGACGTCGTGCTGAAGGGAGATAAATCCAATATTTCTATTACTGGCCTTACCGTCACTTCGCTGCGGGGACCGCTTGAGGAAATAACCAAATTTACTTTCCTGGGAAAGAGCATGACCAGCTATATTGCTTTGGCCGTTACATGCATTATTCCCATATTTATTATATTCGCGTTAATCGTGTGTATCAGGACACCGATGCCGAAAAGAAAATGGCTCTGGATTTTATTTATCTTGTTCGGATTTATCGGTGGGACATTAAACTGGATGGACGGTAGCGTTACCATCGATCCCATTACCGCGAGACTGCTCGGCGCCGGCTTTTACTCCGGCGGCCCTTACTCGCCGGTGTTTCTGCAGTTTTCTTTGCCTATTGGAGCCATCGTCTTTCTTCTCGGACGCAGGAGATGGATGGCGAAGTCGGCGCCCCCGAGCAATTCGCAACTGGCTGAAGAGCGCTGAACTGAAAAGTGCGATTTGGAGATTGCTGAAGGCCCCTCGAAGGCCGTCGTCTTGAACGAGACGCCCTTACTTTCCCCGCCCCCCGCACTTCGCTCAATCCGCCGCCGCGCCCATCAGCTTGCGCGCCTGCGCGGCGGTCATCGGCAGGCCGAAGGCGAGCCCTTCCGCGAATTCCGCGCCGATTTGCGCGAGTTCGACCGCATCGGACTCGTTGTCCGCCGCGTCGGCGATGACATCCATGCCGAGATCGTGCGCCATGCGAACCAACGCCCGCAGCGCCGGTGAGCGTCCGCTCCCTCCGCGCGGTTTGGCGAGCGCGGCGCCGATCTGCAGCGTATCGAACTGGTAGCGTTCGATCTCGCCGAGCGAGGTGTAGCCAGAGCCGAAATCGTCTAGCGCCAGCCCTGCCCCGAGCTCGCGCGCCCGCGGCAGCAATTGCGCGACGAATTCCGGGATTTTCCATCACCAGGCTTTCGCCGACGCCGAGCTTGAGCGAGCCGCGCGCGATCGCGTGGCGGCCGAGCGCCGAGCGCAGGTCGCCAAGCAGATCGTGGGCGAGCATCTGTCGCGAGAACAAACCAAGCAGTGTGAAGATCGGCGGATTGACGTCGAGCGCTTTCTGCCAGGCCGCCAGTTCGCGCGCGGCGATAGTCGAGCACGAAGGCGCCGATCTCCGCCATGGCGACGGCGCCCTCGGGATCGCGCAAGAATTCGGCGGGGCTCATCACGCCGAGGCGCGGATGGCGCCAGCGCGGGCTCGCCTCGAAGCCCGCGACGGTGCGGTCTTCCAGGCGCACGATCGGTTGGAACAGCACGAAGATCTCGTTCCGCGCCAGCGCGTGCCGCAACTCGGCGCCGAGCGATGTGCGCGACTCGCGGGCGTTGCGCAGGATCTTTTGAAACACCACGGAACGGTCGCCGCCGCCGGCCTTCGCATTGGCAAGCGCGATCTCGGCCTCGCCAAATATGTCGGGGGCCTTGGCGTGCATGGCGGGATCAAACACCGCCAGTCCGACGCTTGTCGTGACCGACACCTCGCGGTCGCCGAAACGGATCGGATTGGCGAGCTGCTTGCGGAGATTGTCGCCGAAGGCGGCGGCATCGAAGCCGGCCTCGCGCGGCATGATCACGCCGAACTGGTCGCCGCCGAGCCGCGCCAGCGTGTCGCCGGGTTTCAGATCGCGCGCGGCGCGACGCGCAATTGTCAGCAACGCGGAATCGCCGAAGGAGAGGCCGTGCGCAGCGTTGATCGCCGCCAGCCGATCGATATCGAACAGCGCCACCGCCAAACCAGGGCTCCCCGGCCGGCGCGCGGCGACGACGGCGGACTCTAGCCGGTCGAAGAACAACTCGCGGTTGGGCAGGCCTGTCAGGTTGTCGTGGATGGCGTCGTGCAGGATGCGTTCGGCCGCCGCGCGGCTCTCGGTGACGTCTTCGATCGTGCCGATCACACGGATGACATCGCCGCTGGCGTCCAGGATCGGCCGCGCCTTCAGCAGGAACCAAGTGTAGTGACCGTCCGCGCCGCGCAGGCGCAGGTCGTGGCGGATGCGACCCGAGCGCTGCAGCAGCAGGCCGTCGAGCGCCGCGGAATAGCGATCGCGGTCGAGCGGGTGCAGCACTTCGAGCCAGCCGGCCGCCGGTCCTTCAAGCGCACCGCGGCCGAGGCCGAGACGGCTCTCCGCGTCGGCGCTGACGGAAATGGCGTCGGCGGTGACGTCCCAATCAAAGATCGGATCGCCGGCGCCGGTCATCGCCAGCGCCCGCCGCTCGGCGTCGTCGCCGAGCGCGCGCAAGGCGCTGCCGCCGGAGAACGCGGTCTGCATGATGGTGAAGCCGATCAGCATCACGATCAGCACGAGGCCGCCAATCAAGCCGGGCGACGCGAGATCGTTGGTGACCAACGCCCATCGCCGCCGCGCCCGCGGCGCAGACCCAGACGCCGAGCAGGAACCAAGTCGGGATCAGCAGGATCGCGCGGTCCGAGCCGCGCGCGGCGAGCATCAGGATCAACAGCAGGCCGATCGCGGCGACGCTGGCGATGGAGATCCGCGCCACCCCGGCCGCGACCGGCGGATTGTAGACCGAGAGCCCGACAACGATCGCCATCGCCAGGATCCAGGCGAGGCCGATGTGCAGGAAGCGCGCGTGCCAGCGCCTGAGGTTCAGATAAGTGAACATGAAGACGATCAGCGTCGCCCCGATCGCCGCCTCGACGCCGGCGCGCCAGATGCGCTCGGTAGCGTCGTCGAACCCGAAAATCTTGCGCCAGAAGCCGAAGTCGATGCAGACATAGGCGAACACCGCCCAGGCCATCGCGGCGGCGGCGGGAAACACCAACACGCCGCGCACCACGAATACGATCGTCATGAACAAGGCGAGCAGGCCGGCGATGCCGATGACAATGCCGCGGTAGAGCGTGAGGCTTGCGAGGTTGTCTTTGTAGGCGTCGGGCTCCCAGAGATAGATCTGGGGTAAGGTCGGGGTTTTGATTTCGGCGACATAGGTGACGGTCGTGCCGGGGTCGAGCGTCAATCGAAACGCGTCGGCGTCGGCGACGTCCTCGCGCTCCGGCGGATTGCCTTGGCTGGCGGTGATGGTGGCGATGCGCGCGGAGCCGAGGTCGGGCCAGACCACGCCGGAGCCGACGAAACGAAAGTGTGGCGCGACCAACAGGCGGGTCAGTTGCTCATCGGTGTCGTTGGTCAGCGCGAACACCATCCAATAGGGATGGCTGCCGGCCTCCAGCGCGCTGACCTCCATGCGGCGGACGATGCCGTCGGGGCCAGGCGCGGTCGGCACGGGAATGCGGTCGCCTTCGCCTTTGGGGTATTCGATGGCGGTCGCCAGATCGATGGCGTCATCGTCAGCGGAGACGCGAACGATTTTGTTGACGGCGCTGCGCGCCGGGGCCGTGAAGCGCGGCGAAGACAACGAAGATAGCGAGCATGGCGAGCGCTAATGCGCGGCGCGCGGGTCCTTCGTCGTCCCCGCGAAAGCGGGGATCCAGGGGCCGCCGCACGTCGTGTGGCCGACACGGTGACGCGCACGTGGCGTAGCCCCTGGATCCCCGCTTTCGCGGGGATGACAAGAAAGCCGGCCATTTGATCCAATCGAATGCCGCGTGACGCCGGCGCTCCGACACGCCGCACGGCCCCTCCTCCGGACCCTCTTCCCGCAAGCGAGGAGAGGCAGATGGCGCCCTTCGATCTCCCCCCCTCCAGAACGCCTTAAAACCCACGCGGCGCCTCATGCTCCAGAAGCGCGTACAGCACATGATCGCGCCAGGCGCCGTCGATTTTCAGATAGGCCCGGGCGAGCCCTTCGCGTTTGAACGCCGTTGTGTTCGAGCAGCGTCATCGAGGCGACGTTCTCGGGTAGGCACGCGGCCTCGACCCGATGCAGGCGTAGCGTCGAAAACCCGTAGCGCGTCGCCGCCGAAACCGCGCGCGTCATCCGCCCCTTGCCCGCATGCGGCGCGCCCATCCAATAGCCGAGCGTCGCCGCCTGCGAAACGCCGCGGCGGATACCGCCGAGCGTCAGGCCGCCGAGCAGCGCGTCGGTGACCGAATCGAAGATCAGGAAGGTGAAGGATTCGTCGCGGGCCATATCCTCGACTTGACGGCGAAGACGCCGGCGGAACGCCGCACGGGTGAGATCGTCCTCGGGCCAGGTCGGCTCCCAAGGCGTCAGGAAATCGCGGCTCTCGGCGCGCAAGATGCGCCCAGGCTGAATAGTCCGCGGCCACGGCCGGACGCAGATAGAGTCCGTCGCCGCGCACGAGCGGCTCCGTCTCCGGATTGCGGGTCAGGCGAAACAGCGACATCGTGTCATCTTACGCCAGTCGAAAGCCGGCGGGCGACTTTTTCCGCAGGAAAAACCTTGCCGATGCGGCCAATCGCCGCCACCGTCGGCGGCGCGGCGAGAATGGCCCGCGCCGGCGCTGCGGGTTGCCGTAGCGTCGATGCGGTCTATCCGAGCGATTGTCTCCTCCAGGGTCAACGGGCGCCCATAGGCGAACATCTGCCGCGCCAGCTGCTGGGCGCGGGCGCTCGGGTGCTCGAGCGCGCTCAGCGTTCCCACCTTCATCTGCGCTTTCGCCCGGGCAATCGCCGCCTCGTCGAGCCGTTCGGTCGGCCTCGCTCAGGCAATCAAGCGCGGCGGCCATCAGTTGGCCCGCGTCCTTGGCGGCGCAGCCGGCGTAGAAGCCAAACAGGCCCGTGTCTGCAAACGCCCAGTGAAACGCGTGGATCGCGTAGGCGAGCCCGCGCTTCTCCCGCACCTCCTGGAACAGCGGCGAAGACATGCCGCCGCCTACCGCCGTCGCAAACACTTGCGCCGCGTCGTGATCGTCTTCGCCAATCGCCCGACCGGGGAAGGCGACGACGATGTGCGTCTGCTCAAGCGCCTTCTTGGTGAGAACCTCGCCGCCGGTGTAGCGCGCCGGTGTCGGCGCGGGACCCGATTTCGAGGCGAGCGGCGCGAGGGCGGCCTCGCTGCGGGCGACGATTTCGTCGTGGTTGATCGCGCCTGTGCCGACCACGAGCGTCGCGCCTGCGCGATAATGCCGCTTCAGATAAGCCCCGATCGCTGACCGATCGAAGCCGCCGACGGTTTCGCGCGTACCGAGGATCGGGCGGCCGATCGGTTGATCGGCGAAAGCGGCGGCGCTCAGTTGATCAAACACCAGATCATCCGGCGTATCCTCGACCGCGCCGATCTCCTGCACGATCACGTTCTTCTCGCGCTCGAGCTCCTGCGCGTCGAAGCGGCTGTCGCAGTAGATGTCGGCGAGCACGTCGAGCGCCAGGCCGCAATCCTCTTTCAACACATGTGCGAAATAGCCGGTCTGTTCGACGCCGGTCTCCGCGTTAAGGTCGCCGCCGACATTCTCGATCGCCTCGGCGATTTCGCGCGCATTGCGCTTAGCTGTTCCCTTGAACGCCATATGCTCAAGCAGGTGCGAAAGCCCATGCTCCTCGCCGCGTTCGTTGCGGGAGCCGGTGTTCACAAACAGGCCGAGCGCGGCGGTGCGCAAATGCGGGCTGGCGTCGGTGACGATGCGCAGACCCGACGGCAGGGTGGTCAGACGAACGCTCAAGGACGCGGCCTCGCGTGTTTGCGCAAATAGGCGGCGACGGCGCGCGGGTCGTTCGGCAGCCGCGTGATTCCCTCGGGGCGTTGCATCAGATCATCGAGATGCGGCGGCAACGGCGGTCGTACGCCCGTTGCCTGCTCGACGGCGTCGGGAAATTTGGCGGGATGGGCGGTGGCGAGCGCGATGACTGGCGTTTTCGGATCGCGAGCGAGCGCGGCGCGGGCCGCATGCACGCCGACGGCGGTGTGCGGATCAATCAGCACTTCGCTCTCTCGCCAGGCGCGCGCCATCTCCTCGGCGCATTCATCCTCGGCGCAGCGCTCGGCGTCGAACTCCGCGCGGATGGCGGCGAGCGCGTCGCCGGGAAGGTCGAACCCGCCGGATTGTTTGAGCGCGCCCATCAGCGCGCGCACGCGGTCGCCGTCGCGGCCGAGACGCTCAAACAAAAGCCGCTCGAAGTTGGAGGACACCTGAATGTCCATCGAGGGCGATTGCGTCGGCCTCACGCCGGCAGGTCGATATTCTCCCGTCGCCAGGGCTCGTGCGAGAATGTCATTCTCGTTGGTGGCGACAATCAGCCGCTCGATCGGGAGCCCCATGCGCTTGGCGTACCAGCCAGCCAGGACGTCGCCGAAATTGCCCGTGGGAACAGCGAACGATACCGCGCGATCTGGCGCGCCGAGGGCGACCGCAGACGTGAAGTAATAGACGATCTGCGCGAGGATCCGCGCCCAGTTGATCGAATTGACTCCAGAGAGCGACATCTCGTCGCGGAATTCGAGATCGCCGAACAGGCTCTTCACGATGTCCTGGCAATCGTCGAACGAGCCGTCGATGGCGAGCGCGTGCACCCCCGGCCGGTCGACGGTCGTCATTTGCCGGCGCTGCACCTCCGACACCCGCCCATCAGGATAGAGGATGAACACGTCCGTTCGATCGCCGCCGCCGAATGCCTCAATCGCCGCGGCCCCGGTGTCGCCGGAAGTCGCGCCGAGGATGACGCCGCGCCGGTCGCGCTCGGCGAGCGCGCGGTTCATGGCGCGCCCGAGGAAACGCATTGCGAAATCCTTGAAGGCGAGCGTCGGGCCGTGGAAGAGTTCGAGCAGGAACAGATTGTCGTCGAGCTGGACCAGCGGGGCGCGGGCGGCGTGGCGGAAGTCGCGATAGGCGTCTTCGGCCATCGCCAGCAGTTCGGCCTCGCTCCAGCCGTCGCCGATGTAGGGCGCCATCAGCTTTGCCGCCGACTGGGCATAGGACTGACCACGCAAGGCTTTCATACCCTCGCGCGAAAGGTTGGGAACGGCCTCGGGGGTATAGAGTCCGCCGTCGCGGGCGAGGCCGGCGAGCATCGCTTCGATAAACGTCTGGCGGGGCGCTTGGCCTCGCGTCGAGAGATAGTTCAAGGAGCCATTTCCCTGTGGTTGCGGCCGCGTCCTAGCCCAGGACGCGCGTCCGGGGAATGGATCGGCGAAAAACACCCTGAGGTAGGAGAGTTGTAGAGATCATGAATACAACTTTTGGTTGCATTTCAACTCAGGAAGGTTATCGTCAGGGCAGCGTTGATTCGCCGTTTACCATCAAGGGTATGGCCAAACGGGGAATAACTTTCGATTAACCGTTGGCCGCGCACCTCTGGGCGGCGGTGGCGCGGAGGATGGAATGAATTCCGATGTCGGCGAAGTGCGGGTCGCATTTGCCTCACTGGTCAAGCTGATCAATCTCATCGGCGCCGAACTTCTGGTCGGAAAATATCGCGAAGACATCGACGTCTTCGAGAGCTGCGTGCGCGCAAAGCTTTTCGCCAATGTCGAGGGCGTCTCGACAGAGGCGACCGCGGCGGGAGTAGCGCTCGCCCACAGTCTGGTTGATCCGGTGCTGAAGAATTTGCGCGAGCGAGTTCAGAGCCTGCACGCCGTCGAAGCCGCTGCGATAAACGAGCAGCCGGCGCTCCCGCACCGGCTGAACTGACCGTCTTGGAGCGTCGGCGTCCACGCCGACGAAAGGTCGGCGTGGACGCCGACCCTCCGGTGTAGCCGCGGCCGTTGACCCATAGGCGCTAACTAGGGCAAGTTTCCGAAAATATTGAATAACTTGTCAGCATGTCATCCCCGCGAAAGCGGGGATCCAGGGGCCACACGACGTGCGCTTCAACGTGTTGGCCACACGACGTGCGGTAGCCCCTGGATCCCCGCTTTCGCGGGGATGACATCAAACCTTTGAAATAAATCGTCAAGGTAGCGCCTATGGGTCGCTGACCGCGGTGGCTCAGCTTGCAAGACTCCCGCAAAACGAGACGCTTGACCCAACCCACGCGGTCAGCGACCTAGGGGATGCACACATCTTGCGGCCGCACGCGAGAACGAAGGCCGGGGACCCCCTCTCCCCGCGTGTCTCACGACGGAGCGCGCCGCATAAACGAAAGAGCGGGGAGAGGGTTTGGGGTGAGGGGCGAGCTTCTTGGACCTGCGCTTCCCGCGCACGACGCCTGGCTCAGCCATATTTTGATTGCACGAAATAAGCGAACGTTTGCCCTGAGTCTTCGAGCTCAACGCGGAGCCCGCTGGCGGGTGACTCGCGTCCAAGCGGCCCGCCCCTCACCCCAACCCTCTCCCCGCTGCTCGGTTGATGTGGCGCGCCACGTCGTGCGACACGCGGGCAGAGGGGTCGCGGCCGTCGTGCCTCATGCGCAAACGCAGATGTGTGCATCCTTTAGGTCAGCGACCGCGTCTACAGGCGCCGCGTCTACCGCCGCTCGGTCGGCCCGACCCACAGCCTTTGCTGCTGCGAGCGGCGCAGGAAATCGATGCTCACGGCGCGGTTGATCTTCTCCGCATCGAGCGCCCGAATGAGATCGGCGACGCCCGTCACCGTCTTTCCGTCGAGCGCAATGACGAGATCGCCGGTCAACAGCCCGGCCTGCGCCGCCGGCCCCTCCTGATCGATCTCGATCAGCTGGGCCGCATGGGTTTGCGCGAGCCCTTGCGCCAGCGCGATGCGGCGCGGGATCGGCGTCGTTGCGGCGCCGACGCCGATATAGGCGCGCCGCACCCGGCCGTGCCGCGCGATCTCGCCGGCGACGAAATGCGCGGTGTTGGAGGCGACCGCGAAGCAGATGCCCTGCGCGCCCATGATGATCGCGGTGTTGATGCCGATCACCTCGCCCGCCGACGAAACGAGCGGGCCGCCGGAATTGCCGGGATTGAGCGCGGCGTCGGTCTGCACGACGTCCTCGATCATGCGGCCGGTGCTGCGAGCGCAGCGAGCGGCCGAGCGCCGAGACGACGCCCGCCGTCACGGTCGCGTCGAAGCCGAGCGGATTGCCGATCGCGATCGCGATCTGGCCGCGCTTCAACCTGGCCGCAGTCGCCGAGCCTGGCGGCCGGCAGGGTGACGCGGCTCGTCGACCCGCAGCAGCGCCAGGTCGGTGTCGGGATCGTCGCCGAGCACGCGCGCCGAGAGCTCGCGGCCCTCCAGCGTCGTCAACGCGACGACGCGCGCGCCTTGGACGACGTGGCTGTTGGTAAGCGCCAGCCCGTCGGGCGAAACGATCACGCCCGAACCCGAACCGCCGCCGCGGCCTTCACGGCGTATGTCGATGCGCACCACGCTGGGGCCGACCGTGTCGACGGCCTCGGTGACGGCGCGCGAATAGGCATCGAGCGCCTCGGCATCGTCGACGCGAGGCGGAATAGAGCTCGCGCTGGACGGCGTAGCGTCCGGGTCGAGCACGAAGGTGGGGGAAGGATCGTTTAACATGTCGACGATATGGGCGCGGGTATGACCGGCGCCAAGACGCGCCGCTGTAGCCGCAGCCGCCGGCCGAGGTTTTGCCGCGATCGGCTCTTCCTCAGTGAGAGACGATCACACAGCGTCCGCGGTCGCCAACTCCAAGGGACGCACATGTCTAGTCGCCGCATTGCGTAGCACGACGGCTGGGGACCCCTCGCCCCGCGTGTCACAAGACGTAGCGCGCCGCATCAGTCCGGCAGCGGGGAGAGGTTTGGGTGAGGGGCCTGCGACTTGGACCTGCGCTTCCCCGCTCGACGCACGAGGTGAGCCAAATTTGATTTGCACGAAATGAGCGAGCGTTGGTCTTAAGTCTTCTAGCTTGACGCGGTGCGCGATGGTTGGAACCGTGCGTCCAAGGAGCGCGCCCCTCACCCGATCCCTCTCCCCGCTTGTACGTTGATGCGGCGCGCTACGTCGTGCGACGCGCGGGGAGAGGGAGTCCCCAGCCGTCGTGTTTCACCTGGGTACGCAGGCTTTAGGTCAACGACCGCGGCTACGCAGCGTCGATGGCTTTCCGCAGCGCGCGCAAGTCGAGCCACGCCCAGCGCTTAGCGGCGGGCGTGCGCAGCAGATAGGCGGGATGGAGCGTCGGCAGCGCCGGCACGGTCTCGCCGGGCGTGATCTCGTAGACGCGCCATGTTCCCCGAACCCGCGTGATGCCGTCTTTGACGCCCAACAGGGTTTGGGTTGACGGATTGCCCATCGTCACCAACCAGCGCGGCGCGCAGAGCTGGATCTGCCTGCGGATGAAAGGCAGACAGATCGCCGTCTCCTGAGGCGTCGGCGTGCGGTTCCCCGGAGGGCGCCAAGGCACGACATTGGCGATATAGACCTTGCGTGCGGTCGAGCCCGATCGAACCCAGCATGCGATCGAGCAATTGCCCGGCGCGGCCGACGAACGGGCGGCCGACACGGTCCTCCTCGCCGCCCGGCGCCTCGCCGACAATCATGATCGACGCCCCCGGCGCGCCGTCGGCGAACGCGAGCTGGGTGGCGGTCCGCTTCAGCGCGCAGCCATCGAACCGGTCCATCGCCTCGCGCAATTCGTCGAGCGTCCTCGCCTCAGCCGCGATCTCCGTCGCCGAGCGCGCCGCAGCGTCAGGCGGCGCCGCAACCGCGGGCGAAAGCGCCGCGGGCGACCGCGCAAGCGCAGCCGGCGGAGGACGAGGCGGCGGAGGACGCGGCGGATTCCGCGAAGCGATCGCGCGGCGTTTCGTCGATCGCGAAATCAACGCCGGCGGCGGCCCACCAGCGCAGCGTTTCGATCGCCCGAGCGGCGTCTTCGTTCACCGCGCCGCCTTTGCAAATTCCGGCTTGAGCGCGCGATAGAGCCCCTGGAACCGCTCGCGTCGGTTCGCGAAGGCTTCGACGAGCGCGGGTTCCGGCGGGGTCGCGTCGAGCGTCTCCGGCGGCCGGCAGACGTCTTCTGGCGATTCGCCGGTCGCCGCGAGCCGCGCAAGCCGCGCCGCGCCAAACGCGGGCCCCGCCTCGCCGCCGCGATAGCGAATCACTTCGACGCCGCAAGCCGAGGCAATCATGCGCGCCCACAGCCGGCTCTTCGCGCCGCCGCCGATGACGCCGACACGGTCGGCGATGTGCGTCGTCTCGGCGAGACAATCGCGCGCGTCGGCCAGCGTGAACGCCACGCCCTCCATGACCGCGCGGGTAAGGTCCGCGCGCGTGTGCGTCTCGGCGAGGCCGAAGGCGACCCCTCTTGCGTAGGGATCGTCGTGCGGCGTGCGTTCTCCGGAAAGGTAGGGCAGGAAAATCAAATCCGCCGGCCCGCGATAATCCGCGGCGGCCTCGGCTTCCAGTTCGGCAACCTCGGCCCGGAGCAGCCGGCCGGTGAAGGCCAACGCGCCGGCGCCGTTCAGCATCGCCGCCATCTGGTACCAGCGGCCGGGCAAGGCGTGGGCAAAGCTGTGCACCAGCTTTTCCGGCGCGGCGCGATAGACGTCGGACGCAATCACCCATTGGCTGGCGGTGCCGAGCGAGATGAACCCGGCCCCTGGCCGCACCGCGCCAAGCGCGACGGCCCCGACCGCAGCGTCGCCGCCGCCGGCGGCCACGACGACATTGCGCGACAGGCCGAGTTCCTCGGCGATGGCGGCGCGCAGCCGCCCCGCCGGAGCGGCGCCTTCGAGAAGCGTGGGGACCTGCTCGGGTAACGTCGCGCTGGCCGCGAGCGCCGGCTTCGACCACGCGCGCGCCGCTTCGTCGAGCCACCAAGCGCCCGCCGCGTCGCTCATATCCGTGGCCTTATCGCCGGTCAGTACAAAGCGCAGCCAATCCTTCGGCGCCAGCACACAGGCGATGCGCGCGTGCAGCTTTGGCTCGTGCCGCTGCAACCACAGCATCTTTGCGGCGGGGAAACTCGACATCGCCTTGACGCCGACAGCGCTTTCGAGCTCGCCGTGACTCTGGTGAAGTTCCGCGGCTTCCGCGTGGGCGCGGCCATCATTGTGCAGGATGGCGGGGCGCAACGGTTGATCGTCCGGTCCGAGCGCAATCAAACCATGCATTTGCCCGGAGAAGCCGATAGCGCCCACCGCGCGCCACGCTTCTGGCTCGGAGGCTCTGAGTTCCGCGAGCGCCGCAAACATCGCCGCGCGCCAAACTTCCGGATTTTGCTCGGACCAGGAGGGCTTCGGACGATCAGGCGAATAGGCGCGCGTGGCGACCGCCACTATGCGCTGGTCGTCGTCGACGAGCGCGGCTTTTAGTGCGGAGGTTCCACAATCGACGCCGAGAAAGGTCATACCTGCATTGTGCGGCAAACCTTACGCGGCGCCTAGGTATTATGCAGCTTGAATGCGCGACGCGATCATCCAGGCCGGCGGCGTCTCCATGCCCACGCCGCGCGCGAGTATGTAGCGCAGACCGCTGAGAATAGGCTGCTGAGAGCCTTGAACCGCCGCCAGCACCCCGCGGTGGTCGCCGTCATCAGCGTGGCTCGCGAATTCGCGCACCAATTTCGCAGCGTAGGCGCCGCGCGACATCGCGTGCCGATTCGCGTCGCTCGCGACCGCTTGCGCGATATCGCCGCCAATCGAAATCAGCGCCGCGTCAGCGACATAGGAATTGGAGCAGGTGTGAACGATCTCACGATAGATCATCTTGAACGCTCCTCTGCTGTTGCCTCGTTTTCGGTATTAGACGCGAAGATAGACGAAGATGTGACAAAAATGCAAGACATCGTGAATATAATATTTCTTAAAGCCGAGCGAAAAAGGGCCGTTTTGCCAAGCTTTTGCTCGCAGCGCGAAGATTTGTTCATGTCGCGACGATTGTGCAGTGCGACAAACAGCGCGTTCGGGCTGCAATCAAGTTTCGGTGAGCGTGTAAAGCTTGCGTAGATGAGTAATCGTTGCCCGCAACCGCCCTTGGACCGAACGAGGACTTGGCAAGTTCAAATACCAAGTAGCCGAGCAATGAGTCGATCCCGTGGCGACACGTCGAGTGGATTGAGAGGGCTCGCCAAGTGAAAAATGCTCTGCGGTCATTGTCGGAACGCGCTGGAGCGAGAAAAGGTCGATCCTATTCTTGAGGGCCGCGCGGATGGCCAACCATCGACTGGCGCATTGACACGGCCCGCCTCGCCGACATATGAGCCGGCCAGGGCCCAGGTGGCGGAATTGGTAGACGCACTGGTTTCAGGTACCAGCGGTGCAAGCCGTGAAGGTTCGAAGTCCTTTCCTGGGCACCATCTAGCCACTTTGATTGGCGTTTCAGACCGCTCGACTGCGCGGCGCCTTCCGGCTCCACAGATAACCCATCACGAGCCTTGTACCGGCTCGCAAGCTCAATGAACAACGTCCCTGAGATCGCGACGTCCAAGCGATGGGATAAGGAGGAGGAATATGCCAGGGGATAGCGAGGTCGCGAACTTTGCGCTGCGCCGACGTTCTTTTGGCGAGCGAGAGCGCGAGATGGCGCGCTACGGGGATCTCGCCGCCACGGGCTTCCGCTATGATACAGGCATCGAAGCGCTGAGATTGAAGAACCCGCGCGGCGAAGTCGTCGTGCTGCCCTACCTCGGGCAGATGATCTGGAGCGCGCGCTTCGACCGCGTCAATCTGGCAATGCACAGTATGTTTGCTGAACCGCGCCCCGCAAACACGATCGTCGAGACGTATGGCTGCCTGGCCTATCATAGCGGATTGCTTCGCAATGGCGTGCCTGGTCCTGAGGATTCTCATGCACCGCACGGTGAAGCGCCTTGCGCGCCGATGGACGAAGCGGGGATTGCCTGCGGCAGCGACGATCGCGGCCGCTACATCGCGGTAACCGGCGCGCGCGAATACGCCATGGGTTTTGGCGCACACTATATGGCGCGGCCTCGCGTGATCTTGCGGGAAAGCGAGACCACCATCGAATTCATCATGGATGTTCGCAACCTCTCGGCGGCGCCGATGGACCTCATGTACATGGCCCACGTCAATTTCGCGTTCTCAGCAGGGGCCCGCATCGTCCAACCCGTGCCGTTCACCCCGCAAAATGTCGTCGCCCGCACCGCCATTCCCGCGCACATCGTTGCGAGTGAGGCGTATCGCGCTCTGATCGCCGATTTTGCCGCGAACCCAGGGCGGCTGGAGCGGCTCGACGAACCGGCGCTTTACGACCCTGAGTTGGTCTTCTACCTGAAAGGCGCGAAGCCGGGCGCCGATGGGCTCGCGCGGCACGCGATGTTGCGTCGCGAGGGCGACGCCTTCGCAATCGCGTGGGATCCCTCAACCATGCCGCATACGATGCGCTGGGTGCTCTTCAACGCCGACCAGAGCGTCGCCGCCTTCGCGATGCCCGGAACCTGCGAACCCGAGGGGTATAGCGCGGAGAAGCGCAAGGGCCACGTGCGCTCGCTCGCCGCCGGCGAGAGTGCAGACTTCCGAACAATCATCGAATATGTAGAACCCGCACGCGCCGCCTCCGTCGCCCGAGCCATCGAAGGGTCCCGATCATGAGCACGTCACGCGCGCCGCGCATCGCCGTCGTCGGCAGCAACATGGTTGATCTCGTCACCTACGTGAATCGCATGCCCGTGAAGGGCGAGACGATCGAGGCGCCGCGTTTCGAGATGGGTCATGGCGGCAAGGGCGCCAACCAGGCGGTCGCCGCCGCAAAGCTCGGCGCCTCGGTCGTGATGGTGACGGCGGTGGGCGACGACATGTTTGGTGAGGGCACAATCCGCAATCTCGAGCGCGTCGGCATCGACACAACTTATGTGCGGCGCGTGCAAGGTCTTGCCAGCGGCGTCGCGCCAATCATGGTCGAGCCGAACGGCGAGAATTCGATCCTCATCGTCAAGGGCGCCAACGCCGATCTCTCCGCTGCCGACGTCGAGCGCGCCGGCGAAGCGCTCAAGCAATGCGACCTCATTCTGTTGCAGCTCGAAGTGCCGTTAGAGACGGTCTATGCAGCGATCGCCTTCGGTAAGCGTCACGGGGTGAGGACCGTGCTCAATCCGGCGCCGGCCGCGCCCAATCTCGACCTCGCTCATGTGCGCGACGTCAGTTATCTGGTTCCCAATGAAACCGAGCTTGCGCTGCTCACCGGCATGCCAACCGAAACCGAGGCCAACATCGAGGCTGCGGCGCGGAGCCTACTCGGGCAAGGCATGCGGGCGGTGATCGTGACGCTTGGCGGTCGCGGCGCGTTGCTCGCGACAGCTGATGGCATCAAACGCATCGCGCCTACCCGCGTCGAGCCGGTTGATACGACGGGCGCCGGCGACGCGTTTGTTGGAAGCTTCGCGCGTTATCACGCGGGCGGTCTCGACCTCGAGCCAGCCCTCGCCAAAGCGGCGCGCTACGCCGCGGATTCGGTGCGGCGTCCGGGCACGCAGAAGGCCTATGCGACGGAAGCGGAGTTCGAAGCATTTGAGCGTTCCTTGGACAGCTAGCGCGACCTCCGACCGGATGAATCATCTGGTTCCTGTCATCCCCGCGAAGTCGGGGATCCAGGGGCTACACGACGTGCGCTTCAACGTGTCGGCCACACGACGTGCGGCAGCCCCTGGATCCCCGCTTTCGCGGGGATGACAAATCTGAAATCGCTCTAGCGGCCTTCAGAAACGCGAGAATTGACAGGCTTACGAAAGTGGCGGAGCCTCCCGCCAACCGCGGCCGTCGTCATTGACCGCCTCAGGGCTGCGGGAGGGAGGACAACGAAGTCTTGGTAAGTGAATTGCCCCAGCCTGCGCTGCTGAGCGTCCGCGGCGTCAGCAAGAGTTTCGGCGGCGTGCAAGCCTTGCGCAACGTCGATCTGGAAGTCAGGGCCGGCGAAGTCCACGCGCTGCTTGGGGAGAACGGCGCCGGCAAATCGACGCTTATTAAAATTCTGAGTGGGGTTCATGCCTTCGATGCCGGCGCGATCGCGCTCGATGGACGCTCGCTTTCGTTTCTCAGTCCCGCGCAGTCGCGCGGAGCGGGGATCGCCGTCGTCTATCAGGATCTCAGTCTCGTCGAATCCCTGAACGTTGCCGACAACCTGATGTTGGGGCGGGAACCGCTCGCCGCCTTCGGCTTTATCAGACGAGGCGAGTTGCTGGCGCGAGCGAAAGCCTTTCTTGCTGAGGTCGGCGTCCCGCTCGATCCGAAGGCGACGGTCGCTTCGTTACCGTTCGCCTATCGTCAGATGATTGAAATCGCCAAAGCTCTGATGGGAGACGCGCGCCTACTGATCCTCGACGAGCCGACGTCCTCGCTGACCGCCGACGAGACGCGCATTCTGTTCGCTGCGATTAGAAGAGCGACGGGTCGCGGCGTCGGGGTGATTTATGTTACGCATCGTCTGATTGAGGTGTTCGAGATCTCAGATCGCGTGACGGTGTTGCGCGACGGGGCCAATGCCGGGGTTTTTGTCACAGCCGAAACAGATATGAAGCGCCTGGTGAGGGCGATCGTCGGCGCTGATGTCGCGAATTCGCGCGCGGGGCCAGCGACCGCCCGCGCGGGCGGGGCGGCGGCGATCCTTTCGCTGGCTAACGTGAGCAACGATCGACTGGCTGACATAGACCTTGCCGTTGGCGCTGGAGAGATTCATGGACTTGCCGGTTTGATTGGCAGTGGCCGCACCGAGATTTTGGAGACGATATTTGGCCTTCGCAAGGTTCGAAGTGGCGCGCTTTCGCTATATGGCGAACCTTATCAACCGAAGCGCCCGGAGGATGCGATTGATAAGGGCATTGCCCTCGTGCCCGAAGATCGTCACGCCCAAGGGCTCGTGCTCGACCACTCGATCGAGCGCAACATCACCCTGCCCCGGCTTCCCCATCTCGCAAGGTGGAGTTGGACGCAGTTTCGGCTCGCCAAGCAACGCGCAGCGGCGGCGATGCAGAAATTGTCGGTCAAAGCGCGCGGGCCGCTAACCTTGACGCGAACCCTGTCCGGCGGCAACCAACAGAAAGTCGTCTTCGCGAAATGGCGAGAGCCGACGCCGCGGCTTCTGCTGCTTGATGAACCGACTGTCGGGGTCGACGTGCGCGCGCGCGAGGAGATCTACGGCGCCATCCGCGAAGTCGTGGCGCAAGGCGCGGGCGCCCTGCTGGTTTCCTCCGACCTCGCTGAACTGATCGAACTTTGCGACCGCATCTCGGTGATTGTGGCCGGGCGCGTGGTGAAAGTGCTTTCGCGCGGCGAAATCAAGGACGCCGAGGGCCTGCACCATCTTTTGCAGGTCTTTCAATCAAACGACGCCGTCGCCGCTCACGAGTTGCCCGCATGACCGAACTCGCTGCCTCCGGATCAACCCCGGCGCCGGCGGAGACGCGGCGCCAATGGGCGCAAACACTGCTGCGCGGCGAGCGGCCGTACATGCTTTATATCGCCTTCGTCATCTTGCTGGTGGTGTTCAGCCTGTCGTCGCCGTGGTTTCTCTCGCTCGACAACTTCCTCAACATCGGTCGCCAGACGACACTGGTGTCAATCATCGCGGTCGGCATGACCTTCGTGATTGTCGCGCGCCAGATTGATCTATCAGTCGCCTCGACACTGGCGCTTTCGGGCATGGCCGCCGCGCTGGCGATGGCGCATATCTACAACGGCTGGTTTGTCGGCGCCGCGGCGGGGCTCGCCACCGGCGCAATCGTCGGTCTGATCAATGGCGTCGTCGCTACGCAGCTTTCGATACCTTCTTTTCTAGTCACCCTAGGCTCGCTCAGCGTGGCGCGCGGGTTGGCGATGATGATCACCAACACCAAGCCGGTCATCATCACCAACGAGACCTATTTCAAGATCTTCGGCGAAGGCGTGCTGCTTGGCATGCCGGTTCCGATCGCCTGGACGCTCGCCGCCACGATCGCCGGCATTCTGCTGCTTGCACTTCAATATATTTGGACGCCGCATCTATGCGGTTGGCGGCAATCCGACGGCGGCGCTCTATTCCGGGGTCGACACCAAGACGGTGACGACCTGGGCCTTTGTCATTACCGGCGCGCTCGCGGGCCTCGCCGCGCTGGTGCTGTCGGCGCGATCCCACGCCGCGCGGCCCGACGTTGTGCAAGGCATGGAGCTCGACGTCATCGCCGCCGTCATTCTGGGCGGATGCAGCTTGTTTGGCGGGCGCGGGTTCATCATCGGGACGTTATTCGGCAGCCTCATCATCGGCACGCTCAACAACGGCCTGGTGCTGCTCGGCGTCAGTTCGCCGATGCAGCTCGTCATCAAGGGCGCGATCATCGTCGCGGCGGTCGCGTTCACGAAAAGATAGAGTTACGCACTGTAAGGTGCGAGAAGGGCGCAGCCGTCCGCTCATAGAGACGGCCAAATGGAGGAAACGTCATGAAGGTGAATAGAAAGCTTCCGTTGCTCGGCTTGATTGCCGCGTCGGCGCTCGGGCTCGCTGCAGCGCGCGCGGAGACGCCAGCGTCTTGCGTAAAAGGGGTCGACACCGCAACTCTGGGATCGAAATCGATCGTCGGACAGGGCCCGCATGGCGAGAAGGCCGCTTCGGCCGACGCGCTCGCGCTCTCTGACGCCGACGTCGCTAAGATCAAGGAGAAGCATTTCAAGATCGGCATATCCATGCAAACAGTGAACCTGGATTGGTCGCAGTTGCAGGTTCAGGGCATCACCGATACGCTGACCAAATATGGCGCGACGGTAACCGGCGTGGCGTCGGCGGAATATCAGGTCGACAAGCAGATTGCCGACATCGAGAACACCATACAGCAGCATCCTGACGGTATCATTTCAATCCCCGTCGATTTCACGGCCACCGCGCCGACCTACAAGAAGGTCTCGCAGGCCGGCATCAAACTGGTGTTCATGGACAGCATCCCGACCGGCCTCAATCACCCGCAAGAATATGCGGCGATGATTTCGGCCGACAGCCAAGGCAACGGCCAGATCGCGGCACAGATCCTCGCCTCCTGCGTCGCACAGGGTGGGACGATCGGGTTGGTCAATTTCGGCGTCGATTATTTCAGCACCAACGAGCGCACCAAGGGTGTGCGCGAGTGGATGCAGAAGAACAGGCCGGACATCAAGATGAAGCAGGTCGATTTCACGGATCCGGCCAAGGTCTCGCAGATCGCCGGCGACTTCCTGACCGCCAATCCCGACGTGAAGGGCGTGTACGCCGTATGGGACCAGCCAGCGCTCGATACGCTTTCGTCGATGCGCGCGCAGAACATCGACATCCCCGTGACCACGGTGGACCTTGGGCTCCAATCCGCGATCGAAATCGCAAAGGGCGGCCCGTTAAAGGCCACCGGCTCGCAGCGGCCTTACGATCAGGGCGTTGCTGAGGCGATGGCGATGTTGAATGCGCTCTTGGGCAAGGACACGCCGGCCTGGGTCGGCGTTCAATCGCTACCGGTTACGCAGTCGAACGTGCTGGAGTTTTTCAAGACGGTGTTCAAGAAAGCGCCGCCGCCGGAATTGACTGACGCCTGCAAGGCAGCGGGACCTTCCTGCGGCTAAGCGCGAGAATCGGTAGGCTTGATTGACGCCCTAGCAAGCAGCGAAGCCAACCAGGCTTCGTTGCTTTGCGAGCGCGAAAGCCCGCCACCATCGTAAGCGCCCATGTAGCCGCGGTCGCTGACCGCGGTGGGATCGGCTTGGAGCACGCTTGCAGAATTAGGCGCCTAAACCCACGAACGCGGTCAGCGACCGCGTCTACAGGCGCCGCCGCCCGGAAATCTGCCCCGGTTGCTCACCATCCGCCTATGCTGAAGTCGCGACATATTCCCCATCAACCCAGACGCCCAACAGCTTCAGATCATCGTCAAGTTTGATGAGGCACGCTCTCGCGCCGGCTTCGACGCGGCCAAGATCGGCGAGGCCGAGATATTCGGCCTGCCGGGTTGAGGTCATGTCGACCGCCTGCTCGAATGTCAGGCCCAGGCCTATGAGATTGTGGAAGGCGTCGAGCATCGTGATCGCGCTGCCCGCCAAGGTTGTTCCATTCTCCAGCGTGATGCGCTGCCCCTTCTTGATGACGCGGCGACCGCCCCATTCAAATACGCCGTCCGGCGCGCCCGCCGCGCTGGCGTCAGTGATCGCATACAGCTTGGGAATAGCGCGATAGGCGGCGAGCAGAATCGTTCCGTCGACATGAACCAGATCGCTGATGATCTCCGCGAAATGTCCTTTCGCCAGCGCGTAGGCGGCGACGCCCGGCGAACGATGCTCCATCTGCGACATGGCGTTGAAGAGATGGGTGAAGCCGACACAACCGTTGCGAAACGCCTCCTCCATGATCGCCGGGGTCGCCAAGCTGTGCCCAACTTGGACGCGGCAGCCCGCGGCGGCCAGGGTCCGCATGACATCAAGACCGCCGGGAATTTCCGGCGCAACCGTCGCAACGACAATGCGGTACTTCTCAGCCCAGCGTTTGGCCAGCGCGGGATCGCCTTCGCGGATCAGCGACACGTCCATGGCGCCGGGTTTTTTTGGATTGACGAACGGCCCCTCCAGGTGCGCACCGAGCACGACCGCTTCGCCCGATCGACGTTCGGCCGCTATTGCAGTGATCGCGGCGAGCGACGTCTCGATGGCGGGAAGCGGGCCGACTGCTGATGTCGGCGCGATGGCTGTTGTTCCAAAGGCGGTGTGATAGCGTACGAAGGCGCGAATACCCTCTTCGCCGCTCTGCCAGTCGAAGCCGCCGCCGCCATGCACGTGCAGGTCGATGAAGCCCGGCGCGATGTACGGACCGCTCGGGCGCCCCGCCGACGACTCGCCGCGGACCGCTGAGATCCTGCCGCCGTCGATATCCACCTTGCCGGTCAACCAGCCTGCCGGCGTCAGTATCGCGCCCTCCAGTTTTGGTTGTGAGTTCGCAGTCATGAGCTTGTCTCCGCGGTTTCGCCAAACAGCAGCGCGCGCTCAGCAGGCGCTCGCCCGGTGGCGACTAGAAAACATCCGGTCAGCGCGTCGGCTTGCGGATCTAGAATAGGGAATGCTAGGCGCGAGGCGAGATGTGGTCGCAAAGGCGCGACCAGGCCGCCCGCCGCGTACAACGGCGCTTCAGTACTGGCGACCACACCGATTGTGGCCGCCAAATGGTCCGCCGCGCGGTCGCGAATGCGCTTCGCCACGGCGACGCCGGCGTCGGCCTGCTCGAGCACCAGCGGCGCGAACGACGCAAAACGGCGAGGCCCGAGGTCGCGCATGGCGCCGGCGCGTATGGCTTCAGCGCCGCCAAATGCGCTGAACACCGCTTCGCTCAGCTCATCGCGAGCCGCCACGCCATCGAGCGCGGCGAAACAATGACGCACCGCCTTCTGCCCGATCCAGCTGCCGCTGCCGCGATCCCCGGCGAGCCAGCCCCAGGCGTCGCGTTGGATCGAAAGCCCGTTGGCGAACAGTCGATGGCCAGCCACTCCGGTTCCGATGATGATCAGGCTGCTCGGGGCGCCGAAACCCGCTCCAATCAGCGCCGCATATCCGTCGCTCATCAGGCTAGCTCGGGAAAATGCAGGAAGCGCGGCCAGGAATTGGGCGCCCACCTCCAGATAAGTTCCGGCGGAACCCGCCGAAAAGGCGACGTCTGCAAAGTCGTCGGTCGGGCGGCCGATTACGGCGCAACATTGTCGCCACAAGCCGGAGACGCTCGCGAGCGCCAGCTCAAAATCCGTCGCCGGATTGCAAGCGCCTTCTTCCGCGTCAGCGAGGACCCGCCCGTCCCTATCAAACAAACGCCCGCGACTGCGTGTGCCTCCGCCATCGACGCAGAAATAAAGCTTTTCCCCGGCGGCTCCGCCGTCGCCCAGTGCCGAGCTCACTCGGTAAGCCGGGTGTAGGTGGCCGCAAGCACGAGGATGATCGCGCCGTACAGAATCTGGCGGACCGGCTCCGGCGCATCGAGCAGGGTGAGGATGCTGTTGAGAACCGTCAATATCAGCGCACCGATGATTGTGCCGCCATAACCGCCGCGGCCGCCGAATATGGACGTCCCCCCGATGATGACGGCTGCGACCGAGGGCAACAAATAGACGTCGGCCAGACTCAGATCGGCTGCGTCGGTGCTGCCGACGATCACCAGGCCCGCCGTCGCGGCGAGGAGACTGCAAAGCACATAGTTGACGAGCAACACCCGCCAGACCCGGATACCCGCGAGCCGGCAGGCCTCATTGTTATCGCCAACCGCATAGAGCAGCCGGCCGAATCCCGTCCATCGCAAAATATAGACGACGACGAGCGCGATCGGCGCCCACAGCAGAAAATCGTTCGGGATCGTCCCCAGCAGCTTTCCCGCGCCGAGACTCTCGATGAATGTCGGCACGCGCGGCGCGTCGGCCAACATCTTCTGGCTGTATACGACCAGCATGCCCTCGGTCATCAACCCGGCGCCAAGCGTCATCACCAACGGCTGAACACGAAGCAGCGCGATGCCCACGCCATTTATGAGGCCGACAATCAGACCCACGCCCAGCCCCCAGCACACGGCGGTGACGCCGCCGAGCGCGGAATGGGTCGCCATCAGATAGGCGGAGGCCGTCGCTACGCTCGCAACAGACAGGTCGATGCCGCCCGTCAGCATGACAAGCGTCTGGCCGGCCGCGACAATGCCGAGCGGCGCCGCAAACAGCAGCATGTTGGACACCCAGAGCGGGGTGACGGTGCCGGGTCGGCTCAATTCGATGCCGGCGACAAACACGACGAGCAGCAGCAGCAGCGCGACGATCGTATACTTGCGCAACATCGCGAGTACGCGCGCGGGCGTCCGAACGGCGAGCGATGGTTGGGTCATTTGCGGGCGCGCGCCATGTCGACGAAGCCTCCAATCATCACGATCACGACGATCAACGTGCCTTGAATGACCTGGCCGAAGTTCGGGTCGATGTTGAGAAAGATCAGATCGGTCGGAATCAGCGTCAATACGAAGGCCGCCAACACCGGCCCCACCATGCCGCCCCTGCCCCCCGCCAGACTGACGCCCCCGACGACGACGGCGGCAAGCCCGCTGAGTGTATAGTAAACTCCAGCGAGCGGCGCGCCGATGCCTGTCGTCATGGTCAACCCGAGGCCTCCCACCGCGCTGAATAGCCCCGAAAAAATATAGGCGGCAAAACGCGTGCGGTCGACGTTGACGCCACTGCGGAAGGCCGCGACCCGGTCGCTGCCGACCGCATAGAGCCGCAAGCCGAGCAACGAACGTCGCAGCGGAATCCAGATGATGGCGACAGAGACGGCCAGCAGGATCAGCGCAGTCGGCAGCCAGGTCGTGAACAGCGTTCCGGCGCCGAGGTTGAGAAATTCCGGCGGCGCGCCACCGCCGGGCTTCTCCATGATGATCAGCGCGACGCCGCCCCAGATAAAGCCGGAAGTCAGCGTCGCCACGACGTCAGGAATGCGCGAAACAATCACGATGAGACCATTAAGCGCGCCAATCACCGCGCCTACAATCAGCACCATCGCCGCCAGCGCCAGCGATTGGCCAAAACTCGCATTCTCCATGGTGCTGGCCGCAAGCACATTGGCGACGGCCATGGTCGAGCCGATCGAAAGATCGATGCCGCCGGAGATCACGACCACGGTCTGAGCCGCGGCGGCGAAGGCGAGCGGAAGTGCGCCCATCGCCAGCGATTGCAGATCGAAATCCGAGAACGCCGGATGAATGAGCACTGTCATCGCAAGCGAGGCGATCAACAGCGCCGGCAATCCGAAAAGACTTGGGTGACGTCGCACGGCGCGTTGCAGCTGAGCGCTGAACGATCGGCCGGGATCGGCGTCAACCGCGGGGGTTACCGACTTAGTCCCAACCGGCGCGGTCACGACGCCGCCTTCGAAACGGGCGCAAGACCGTGCGCGGCGCGCAGCAATGTCGCCTCATCGGCTTCCTCGACCGGCATCTCGGCAACGATCCGGCCGCCAAACATGACTATGGCGCGGTCGCAGGCGAGCGCGATCTCCGGGAGCTCGGAGGTAAACAGCAGCACGGCCGCCCCCGACGCCGCCAGTTCACGCAACAATGCGTAGATCTGTCGTTTGGTGCCGATGTCGATGCCGCGGGTCGGATCGAAGCACAGCAAGGTGGTGAAGCCCTGTGCGAGCCAGCGCGCGATCACCACCTTCTGCTGATTGCCGCCGCTTAGCTGACTCAATTGCGAGCCGGCGCGGGTGTCGATCTGCAGGCGCTGGATCGCGGAATCCACCCGCGCCCGCTCGGAGCGCATCCGGATCGGCCCCCACTCACTGAGGCCGCCAAAAGAGGGCAGCGCGATGTTTTCGCGGATCGACCGTTGCTGCAGCAGCGCCAGCAGACGGTTCGCGGGCACCAGGACCACGCCGGCGCGGATCGCGTCGGCGGGATGTCGGAGAGTCAGCTGCTTTCCGTTCGCAATCACCGCGCCTTCGTCGTAGCGACGGCCGCCGGCGATGCAATCGAACAGTTCCTCCTGTCCTTGCCCCTCAAGCGCAGCGACTCCAAGAACCTCGCCGGGATAGAGCTGGAACGACACCTCATTGAGCAGGGGAGCGCGGCGCAGGTTCCGCACTTCCAGCACCGGACTAGTCGCGCGCTTCGCGCCCGCTGCAGCCCGCGCCGCGGGCGCCGTCGCGATGGCGCGTGCGGTCTCTGCGCCCAGCATGAGCGAGACGATCCGTTCGTTGCTGTCGTGTGCACGCTCGGTTACGCCGACGGTGACCCCGTCGCGGAGCACCGTCGCGCGGTCGCAGAGATCGGATACTTCCGCCATGCGATGGGAGATGAAGATCACGGCGTTGCCGCGTTCGCGCCAGCGGCGCACCATTGTATAGATGCGCTCGGATAAATCGACGGGAAGCGAGGCGGTGATTTCGTCGAGCAACAACACCGAGGGTTCGGAGGCGAGGGCGCGCGCCAGATCAATAAGCCGCAACGTAGGATAGGGCAGATCGCGCACAAACAAACTGAAATCGAGCCGGCTCACGCCCAATTCGCCAAGCCACTTTTGCACTGCGTCAAGCTCGGCGCCGGCGAGCCGCATGTTTTGCGCGACCGTCAAATCCGGCACCAGGGCCGGGTCCTGATAGACCGAGACTATGCCGGCGTTGCGAGCCTGCGCTGGGGAGCGGAAGGTTTTCGGCTCGCCCTTGACATAGGTCTGTCCGGCATCGGCGTGAAACACGCCGGTGATGATCTTGACCAGCGTGCTTTTGCCGGCGCCATTCGATCCCATCAACCCATGCACTTCGCCGGGCCGCACTTGAACGCGAGGCCGCGCGAAGCGCGACCACCGAGCCGAACGTTTTCGCCACGTCCTTGGCTTCAAACAGGAAGGCGGGCTCGCTCATGAAATGTTGCGCTGTCCTGGCGACGTTCCCATGTTATCGAAAAGGCGTCGCCGCCGCGTCGTGTCGGCGCGGCGGCGACGAGCTCGAGGCGCCCGGGCGGGCGCCGCGTTCACGATTCTCCTGGGCCCTTGCAGGCTTTTTCCTGCTCGATGGTATAGTGCGTGTAGGGCTTGACCGGGCTGTAGACCGCGTTGTTCGGATCGGCTTTCGGATCATAGTAGGTCTTCAACCATTCCTGACCTTCCGGCGTGCTGCTGTCATAGACCTCGGGCGTCAGATGGATCTCGTGCGGCTGCTCTTTCCCCGCGAGCACATCGAGCGCGACAGACAGGCCCGCGCCACCGACCGCAGGCGGATTGGTCACGTTGATGCCGACCACGCCAGCGTCCTTGAGCTCGATCTCCTGGCCCATGAAGCCGTCGTTGTCGGCGCCGACAACAGGCACGTATTTCTTGTTGGCGGTCTTGTAGGCGTCGACGACCTGTTTGTCGGTCCCGGAGGTCCAAACGCCATCGATTTGTTTGCCGGAGCCGATCAGATCCTTCATCTGCTGCGCCGCCTTGTCCGGCGACCAGTTGGTGAAGACCGACGCGACGACTTTGATATCGGGATATTTCTTCAGCGCCTCGGTGAAGCCCGCGTGGCGGTCGGCGTCGGCCGGCACGCCGTCGATGCCTCGCAACTCCACGACATTGCCCTTACCGCCCAGCTTCTTGAACAGCGCCTCGGCGCCGACGCGACCGTAGGCCGTCTGATCGTTGGTGAGGATATAAGCGCTCGGCGCGGTGACGGCCTGATCGACCGCGACGACGATGATCTTGCGATCAGCCGCTTGTTTGATGACGGGATCGAGCGCCTTGCGATCGGACGGATTGATGATGATGATGTTGGCGCCAGCGGAGATCAGGTTGCGCAAATCCGCGATCTGCTCGGAGGGGCCGCCATTGCGGTTGGCCAGGATGACCTTGGAAACCTTGCCCGACGCCAACGCTTCGGCTTTCACAGAGCAGACCATTTCCTCGCGCCAACCATTGCCGATCAGCGTGTTGGAGACGCCGACGACATATTTGTCCTCCGCCGCCGCGCGGCCTGCGCCGCCCGCGGCCATCGCCGCTAGCGCCAGCAATCCCAGTGCACTTACCTTTCGCATGTCTTCCTCCCTTTGCTTATTGAACTTGTTTTTCGTCCCGCGATTTTCGTCATGACCACCAACGGGGCGGGTGCCCACGATCATGCACGATTCAATCGATCCGCGATAGTCCCGCTACATTCGCGTAGTAAAGCCGAGCGGCGCCGCATCAAATTCGCGCAGATGTCCAGGCGCCGTTGGCGCGGTTCGAACTCTACCGAGGCTTCGACGAACGCGACGCCCCGCGCGCCATCCAGCACATCCGGGATTGGCGCAACCGTCGCGGCAGCGCCGCCGCGCCCGCGTCGGGCGGCAATCGCCTCGGCCGCGTCGCGATAGAGATTGGCAAACCCCTCTATGTAACCTTCGGGATGACCGCCCGGCATGCGCGAGCTTTGCTTGGCTGATTCCGAGTTGCCGTGGCCGCCGCGACGCAACACCCGCGGCGGCTCGCCGTAACGAGAAAAGCAGAGCGTCTCCGGGCTCTCGCCTTGCCATTCGATGCCGCCGCGCGTTCCATAAACTTTCAGGCTCAGATTGTTGAGGTTGCCGACGGCGATCTGGCTTGCGGTGAGCACGCCGCGCGCGCCGCCGGCAAAGCGCAACAGCACATGCGCATTGTCGTCGAGCCGCCGCCCCGGCACGAATGTTGTGAGATCGGCGCTGACCGCATCGAGCTGCAATCCCGTGACGAATAGCGCGAGGTTGTGGGCGTGCACGCCGATATCGGCGAGACATGCCGATGCGCCCGCCCGCGCGGGATCGGTGCGCCATTCCGCCTGCTTGTGACCGTCGGCGTCGATCGGCTCGGTCAACCACTCCTGAATGTAGGACGCATGCACAACGCGCAACTCGCCGAGTTCTCCGGCCGCGATCATGTCGCGCGCTTGGCGCACCATCGGATAGCCGGTGTTGTTGAGCGTCACGGCAAACACCAAACCCTTGGCGCGTGTGAGCTCGACCAGCTCTTTCGCCTCCGCGAGTGAGGTCGAAAGCGGCTTGTCGCAGATGATATCGATCCCCGCTTGCAAGAATGCCTTGGCGACGGGGTAGTGCAAATGGTTGGGCGTGACGATGACGACGGCCTCGATTCCATCGGGCCGCGCCGCTTCGCGAACCGCCATTTCCAGGTAGCTGGTATAAATCCGATCAGGGGCGAGACCGAGATCGGCGCCGGAAAGGCGCGCATTCTCGGCATCGGCCGACAGGGCGCCGGCGACCAGCGAGATCTTGTCGTCGAGACGCATCGCCATCCGATGCACGGCCCCGATGAACGCGTTGCGACCGCCGCCAACCATGCCGACGCGCAGTCGGCCGCTCGTCCCGCCTTCGACCGCTGTCGCGTAAACCATCAGCTCTCCACGCCAAGCAGCTTGAGGTTGGTCTTTCGATCGCTTCCCGTCGAAGCAAAATCGTCAAATACCCGGTCCGTCACTTCGATGATGTGATCGGCGATGAACTGAGCGCCTTTCCGCGCGGCGACTTCGGGATGCTGCAGGCAGCATTCCCATTCGTAGACCGCCCAGCCGGCGAAATCATAGCCCGCGAGCTTCGAGAATATCGCCTTGAAATCGACCTGACCGTCGCCGAGCGAGCGATCGCGGCCAGCGCGCTGCAACCAACCTTGATACCCGCCATAGACGCCTTGCTTGGCTGTCGGATTGAACTCGGCGTCCTTGACGTGAAACATCTTGATGCGTTCGTGATAAACATCGATGAAGCCAAGATAGTCCATGCATTGCTTGATGAAGTGGCTTGCATCATAGTTGATATGGCAGCGCGGATGGTTGCCCACGGCGGCCAGAAACATCTCGAATGTTTCTCCGTCGAATACGTCCTCGGTTGGATGAATCTCGAAGCAGAGGTCGACGCCGTTCTCGTCGTAGGCGTCGAGGATCGGCTTCCAACGTCGAGCTTGTTCGGCGAAGCAATCCTCGATGAGGCCCGCGGGGCGCTGCGGATAGGGATAGAAATAGGGCCACGCGAGCGAGCCGGTGAAACTCACATGTTCCGTGAGGCCAAGTCGGCGCGAAACTTTCGCGGCTTTGCGCACCTGATCGGCGGCCCAAAGACGACGCTTTTCGGGATCGCCGCGGACCGGCGCCGGACACTGGCCATCAAACAGCGCGTCATAGGCGGGATGAACAGAAACCATCTGGCCTTGAAAGTGCGTGGAAAGCTCGCTGATCGCGATACCGATGTCGGCGAGCTTGCCTTTGATCTCGTCGCAATAGGTCTCGCTGTCGTAGGCGCGGTCGAGATCGAAAAACCGCTGATCCCAGCTCGGGATCTGAATGGCTTTATAGCCATAGTTCTTCGCCCATCGGGCGATGTCCGGCAAAGTGTTGTGCGGCGGCGTGTCCTGCGCGAACTGCGCCAGAAACAGCCCGGGCCCCTTGATGGTCCGCATGAGCCTCCTCCCACAATACAAGTCATTTAAATATTCTCGCTTTGGAGCGGCGAGACTATTTTTTCTGTTAACTCGATGATGGCAATTATTTTCCGTTTGTCAATTGAGGCGCGAGCCTCGGCGCCGCTTCCTCTTGCAGCGCAGCGAAGTCGCTTGAGAGCGTGATGTGAATGCGGCGACCAGGCTCGTTCGTTGCCAGCATTTGACATTTGCAAACAATGATTCAGAGTTGCGCGATAGCTAACGCCCCACGTTATCGGACGCGGAAGCGCCTGCGTACGGCGGGCTACCCTGACTGAAGCCGAGGCGGCGCGAACTCAAGAGAGGGAGGAAGCCATGCGGAAATGGCGCGTTGCCGGCGTCAGCTTCGAGCACATGCACATGGGCGATCTCCTCAGAGAGGCCTATCAGCATCCGGATGCGGAGATCGTCGGCATATGCGATCCCGATCCCGCGCGCATGGCCGACGCGATCGCGACGTTTCAGATCCCGCCCGAGCGGGTCTTTCGCGATATTGACGCTTGCCTGGAAAACGCGCGTCCGGATCTCGTGCTGCTTTGCCCGGCGACCGCGCGCCACGCCGAAGTCGTCGAGGCCGTCGCGCGGCATCGCGTCGACATCCTGCTAGAGAAGCCCTTCGCGGCTTCGCTCGCCGACGCCGACCGCATCCTTGCGGCGGTCGCCGAGGCCGGCATTCATCTCGCGATCAACTGGCCGCTTCGCTGGTATCCCGCCCACATGACCGCAAAACGTTTGATTGATGAAGGCGTCGTCGGCGAAGTGATCGAGGTGCATTTCTATGACGGCAACCGCGGCCCGCTGTTCCATCGAGCCGACAAGGTGGTGGTCACCGAAGCGGAGGTGCAGGCGGCGAAGCCGACGTCCTGGTGGTATAGCGCAGCCGACGGCGGCGGCAGCCTGCTCGACTATCTCGGTTATGGCGCGACGCTCGGAACTTGGTTCTTCAACGGCCAGGCGCCTATCGAGGTTACTTCGGTGGTCGACCATCCAACCGGCCTGGAGGTCGACGAACACTCGATCACGATCTGCCGATACGCGAAGGGTATTTCCAAGTTCGAGACGCGCTGGGGCGCCTTCACGGATCCCTGGATCACCCAGCCGCAGCCCAAATGCGGCTTCGTGATTGTCGGCGCAGCGGGGACAATCTCCAGCTACGATTTCGAGCCGACAATCGGTTTGCAGACGCGCGATCATCCCGTCGTTCGAAACATTCCCGTCGACGCGCCGCAGGCGCCGTTCCGCGGACCGGTCGAATACGTGCTCCACGCGAAGGCGACGGGCGGAGCCATCGAGGGGCCGCTCGATCCGACGCTGTGCCGCACCGCGCAGCGCATCGTCGACACCGCCGCGCTTGCGGCGAAGCAGCGCCGCACGCTCGGGCTATTGCGTTGAACCCCGTGAGCGCGCTGCCGTCCTGACGGCGACGTCCAGTCTTCAGGAGATGGTTTTGACGTTTGGCGTGAACTTCACGCATACGGGACGCGGGACGGCGGCAGTCGAGCCCGTCGCAGCGAGCGCGCCAGTGTCTGGATCAATCCGGAACAGCACGACATTGCCGCTCTCTTGATTGGCCGCCGCAAGAAAACGGCCGTCGGGGCTGATCTCGAAGTGGCGCGGAGTTTTGCCCAGTGTGGAAACGTGGTCGCGCGGCGTGAGGTCGCCGGTTCGCGGGTCCACTGCAAAGATCGCGATGCTGTCGTGCCCGCGGTTGGACGCATAGAGAAATCGACTTGACGGGGCGAATTGCAATTCGGCGCCACTGTTTTCGCGATCGACGCCTGATGGCAGGGTCGACAAACTAGCTCCCGCCGTCATGCGCCCGGAGACGGTGTCTCGATCATAAATCGTGATGCTCGATGTGAGCTCGTTCAGCACATAGATGCGCGCTGCGGCGGGATGCTGAAGCGCTTGGCGCGGCCCTGCTCCCGGCGCCGCCACCGCGAGCGCGCCCGCTTGCTCAAGCCGCCCGGTTGCAGCATCGAAGCGGTAGCTGATGACCTGATCGAGCCCGAGGTCGGTGACATAAACCTGGCGCCGGCCCGCATCGAAGCTGATGTGATGCGCATGCGGCGATGTCTGCCGCGTCGGATGGACGCTGGCGCCCGAATGCGCGATGACCTGCTGCGCGGCCGCAAGCCGGCCGTCCGCCAGGATCGGCAGAACGGTCACGTGGCCACTTGTATAGTTGGCGACTATGAGGAAACGGCCTGAAGGATCCGCCAGTAAATGGCAGGGGTCCGAGCCGTGCGTCGGTTCGGTATTCAGCAAAGTCAGATTTCCGGATGCATCCATTCGGTAAGCGCTGACGGCGCCGCCAAACCCTCCTTCATACTCCGTCAGTTCGTTGACGGCGTAGAGCCAATCGCCGGTTGGATGAAGACACAGATACGAAGGGTTGGCGACCCCATGGGTCACAGCCACCTCCGAAATCGTCCCCGCTTCGGCGTCGAGTCGCAACGTGTGGATGCTGTCGGTATAGGTCCCGATGAACAGCAGATTTGGCGGCACTGGTCGTCTCCTTCGGCTAATGCGCAGCTTAGCCGCGCGTGACGCCCGCCTCCCCGAAAGCCGCGGCGAGCACGCGATAAGACATTTCGGCCGCGGCCAGCGGATCGTAGCCCTCGATTGCCTGACGAAACACGCTCACTTCAACCGACACGCTTCCGTCGTAACCGTGCTGGGCCAGCGTCGCCAGGAAACCGGCATAGTCCATGTCGCCCTCGCCGGGTATCAGGAACTCGAAATCCGGATAGATCCCGCGCTCGTCCTTGACCTCAACCGCACCTGTCCGCTCGATGAGTTGTGGCACCACTTCGCGGAAGTCGATGCCTTGCACTTCGAAGTGGCTGATGTCGAGGCTGAGGCGCAGCGACGGCAGCGCCACCTGATCAAGCAACCACAGCGCGTCCTCCGCGCGCCGCACCGCCGTCATCACATGCGGCTCCAGATGCATATTCACGCCGCGTTCGCCCGCATAGGCCGCCAATTGACCGAAGCGGTCGACTAGCAGATTGCGAGCTCCCTCCCATGCGCTCGCGGGGTCGCTTCCCGCAGGCAGCCCGCTGGTCGTGGCGAGGTAGATCCGCTCGCCCGGCGCCTGTATTTCCGCTATGAAATCGAGATAAGCTTCGAGCCGCGCGCGCGCGGAAGGCCACCCATCGGCGTCAACGAGAACGGGCGTGTTTCCCGTGCAGCCCGTCAGATGCAGGCCGAGATCGGCAATCAAACTCTTTATGCGTCGGCGCTCCGCGCGATCGAGCCCTGTCGCCTCGGTTGGCCAGCCCGGACATATCGTCAGCTCCAGACTGTCGTAGCCGAGCTTCGCCAGATGAGCTGCGGCCGCGTCGATGCTGAGCGTCGGCATCGACCATGTGTTGTAACCCAAACGCATCGCGTCTCGCCTCTTGAAGATCGTCCAGTTGATCAGGGCTCGACGGTCGGCCAGCCCCGGGTGTCGTACTGCTCAACCTCGGCGATGTCCTCCGCGGTCAAGGGCAACCGAACGGGCCGGCGGCGAAGCTGCGACAGATAAATACCTTTGATGAGGTGCAGCGCTTTCAGGCCTTCGGCGCCAGTCACGGCCGGCTCCCGTCCTTCAAGGATCGCATCGACGAAATCTTGAAGCTGTAGTTTGTGGAACTCCGGAAAGCCTGAGCGCCGCTCTTCGCCGAATTCCCACGCCTCGCGGGGATCAGGCTGGTCAGTCAGCGTCCAAAGATCGGTCATCGCCTCGGTCAACTCCGGCCATTCGCGCAAGCCCAACGTGGCGCCGTTCAGCCCATGCACGGTAAGCCGGAAGCCGTATGGCGGTTCGAGCGTCGTCAAAGCCTGGATCGTCGCGATGGCGCCGTTGGCGAAGGTGACGACCGCCGCCGTCGTGTCCTCGACATTCGCGTAGTCGCCATGCTTCAAGGTCGCCCAACGGCCGTATATCTCCTTGGGTTCGCCGACCATCCATTGCAGCATGTCAACCATATGGATCGCTTGGTTCATCAGCGCGCCGCCGCCTTCGCCCTTCCAGGTTCCGCGCCAGTCCGCCTGGTCGAAATAGGCCTTGTCGCGCCCGAGATGCGCGAGACATTCGGCCGCCGTTACCGGCCCTATGCGCCCCGCCACGATCGCCGCCTTCATGCGCTGCGCGGCCGGGAAAAACCGTCGTTGGAAGATGGCGCCCATGGTAATTCGAGCCGCCGCGGCGACCTCCACCATGCGGATCGCTTCGCTCAAGCGGATCGATAGCGGCTTCTCGACGATGCAATGCACGCCGGCCGCCGCGCAGGTCTCAACGAGCCTGCCGTGCGATCCGTGATCCGAACAAATGCTGACGGCGTCGATCCCGCCCTCCGCCAGCATTCTTGCGAGATCGACGCCGTGGCGGGGGGCGCCGTTGGCTTGAGCGAGAGCGCGGGCTCGATCGGCGTCGAGGTCGCATATGGCGGTCAGAGCGGCGCCGCGCAGGCCGGCGATGGCTTCGGCGTGATGTTTGCCGATCCCCCCAGCGCCCGCCACCGCCATCCGCAAGATCTTCTCGCTCATCCCGTCGTTACCTCGATGTGTTGCAGATAGGGTCGATTGCTGGTCAGGTTTCGCTCAACAGGTCTTGGCCGGCCGCGCCGTGCAGAAGCTCGATCGTTACGCCGAGCGTCTTTGATTGGCCCGGCTCCAGAGTTGGAAAACTCGGTTCTTGCGCCGCGTCAGATATGCGCATCGTCGAGGGCTCGAGCCCAATCGCGTAGTGCCCGGCGACATTGGCGATCTCCCATTTGACCAGGGTCGGCAGCGCTGCCGCATCCCAATTCAGCCTGAGACCGGCGGCTTGCGAGGCGTCGACGATTCGGGTTGGCGATGCCGGCGGCGCCGGCGCCCGCTTCAAAGAACCAAACCCGTTCCGGCCGCCCCGCCAACGGGCCGCGGACCGCCGCAAAATCTTCGTCGCCTCGCAGCAGACGTCCTCCAACCTTAACACGCGCCCCTGGGGCAACGACGGGCCAGCCAATGTTGACGTGATACATCACTGCAAGCGGGCTGCTCGCGTAGCCGTTGTTTTCGACCTCGTCTTCAATGCGGATCAAAGCGCTCGCATAGGTGATGCTGATGCGTCGTCTGAGCGTGAGATGCTCACCGAAAACTGCGACTTGCGTGACCAGCCCTTCAACGAAAGCCTCCAGCTTGCCATCCCGCTCGCGCACTCCATAGCCGGATAGGCGCGCGGGCGTTCCGCTGATGCGCCCGTGCATCGGGAAACTGTCGGTTGAACGGGCGGCGTAGCCAAAGGGCTGCGCGGAGCGCTCCGTCGGTCGGCCGATATGATCGAGCCCGCAGGTCGTCAGCAAGCCGCCGAAGAAGCCGCGATGTGGGCCAAAGCCGGCATTCTCCACGAACCACGGCGCGACAATGTCGGTTGGCGAGCGCCAGCCGATCGGAATTTGACGGATGCGCGCACTCGCTACATCGAGGGCGCGGTCAACCACGACCTCGATGGCGATGCGATCGTTCTGCAGCAGCACACTGCGAACGCCGCGCTCCCAGCCATCGCCGCGGGTGATGAGATCGGCGGCCATGGTCTGCCGCGCGAGACCGACAGCGCGGGCGGATCCGCCCGTGGCGTCAATCGTGTCGAGCAACAGAGTTTGCGCTTCGAGAGAGTCAGGCATCTTGGATCTTCACGCTATCCTTGCGCCAGCGGGCGCGAAACGATTTTCGCACCGCCGCTTCGGGGGTCTGGATCGTCAAGCCTCCGTCGACCGGCAGCACGACGCCGGTTATGAACGAAGCCTCGTCGGAGGCAAGAAACACGGCGGCGTTGGCGACATCTTCCGGCGCGCACCAGCGTCCGAGCACGTAGTTGTCGCGGATCGAGCGCGCCTCTTCCACATCGAGCGCTGCGGCCGCCGCGGGCGTGAACACCGCGCCCGGCGCGATGCAGTTGGCGCGCACGCCATGGGCGCCAAAGTCCAATGCAACGCTTCGCGTCAGGCCGTGCAACGCCGCTTTGCTGGTGGAGTAATCAACGAAACTTGGGTTGGCGACCAGGCCGTTGACCGACGATATATTGACAAACGCGCCGCCGCCACCTTCGATCATCAAGGGAATGAAAGTCTGGCAGCTGAAAAACACCGATTTGAGATTGGTTCGCAACGTTTGGTCGAATACCTCCTCGGAAACTTCGAGCACGTTCGACCATTGCCCATGTGCGGCGTTGTTGACGACCACGTCGAGCCGTCCATAGTTGGCCTTTACGACCTCATTCGCCTGCTCCCATGTCGCGCGCAAGCCGACATCGCCAACGACAATAAGCACCTTGCGTCCGAGTTGCTTGACCGCAGCAGATGTTTCTTCGAGCGCGGCCGTTGCGAAGCTGAGCAGCACGAGATCCGCGCCTTCGCGCGCAAAAGCTCGCGCGATGGCGCTGCCGTTGCCCGGCCCGATGCCGGTTATCACGGCGCATTTGCCCGCCAATCGCCCCATGGTTTTCTTTGCCTTGCGCTCCACCCTGGTTTGCACCTTACCCATAAGCTCGACGTCCGTCATCCGCCCCTGGGCGCGCCGCCCACGCTGAAACGAGGGTCGACTTGCAAAACGATCTGGCGCAAGATGCTCGCCGGCGCGCGGTCGCCGAAATAAGAGTTCAGTGTTTGGAGGACGCTTTTGAGCGAAGGATCGGCGAAGCGATACCGTGTCGGAGTCATCGGTTTCGCGCACATGCACGTGAACGAACTGGTGGCCCGTTTCATCGCCTCCGGCCGCGCGGACATCGTTGCCTGCGCGGACACCGCGCCACGCACGCCTTCGCTAACAACCGTCGAGGGCAGCCGCCGCGCAAACATGCAGCGGGCCCTGCAATCTCCGGGCAGTCCGCGCGCATACGACGACTACGAGGAACTGCTGCGCAGGGAGCAACTCGACATCGCGATTTTTTGTCCCGAAAATGCGCGGCACGCGGAGGTGGCTGAGGCCATCGCCCGCCACGGGGTCGCCATGGTGACAGAAAAGCCAATGGCCGCGCGTCTCGACGAGGCGCTGCGCATGAAAGCGGCCGCCGAGAAGGCCGGCGTCGCGCTGGCGGTGAATTGGCCGATCACCTGGCATCCGGCTTTTCGCAGGCTCAAGCAACTGCTGGCGGAAGGCGCGATCGGCGACGTATGGGAGCTCAAGTGGCGCAACGGCAATTCGCTGGGTCCGCTCGCGCATGGCAGCAACCATCCCGGCGCTACCGTCGTCGGGTTGGTGTCTGCCGCCGAGAAGGGCAGCGAATGGTGGCATCAGACAGAGACGGGCGGCGGCGCGTTGCTGGATTATTGTTGCTACGGCGCTTGCCTCGCTGCGTGGTTGCTGCCGGATGCAGCGCAGTCCGTGCAGTGCCTCAAAGCCAACTTGATGAGCGGGTTTGGAAACGCCGAGGACAATGCGGCAATGCTGGTGCGCTTTCCCTCCGCGCTCGCGGTGCTGGAGGCAAGCTGGACGACCTTTCACATCGGTGTGCCCAATGGTCCCATCATTTATGGGACGCACGGAACGATCGTGCTCGACGGCGCCGAGATCAAAATCTACCGCGAGCGCGGCGCGAAGACGCCGACTTCGGTGGAAAAGGGCGACAACCTCCCGCCGGGACGGTCAACCATCGCTGAGGAATTCATTCATCACCTCGAGACCGGCGAACCCTTGCACCCGACGCTGGATTATCCGATCAATCTCGCGGCCATGGCGATATTGGACGCGGGGATTCGATCGGCGGACGCCGGCGCCGCGCAGGCGGTTGTTCAGGTGAGCTGAAGAAACGCGAGGGGGAGGACGAGTTGTCCAGGATCGGCATCGGCGTGATCGGCTGCGGCGATATTTCGCGCGCGCGTTATTTTCCGGCGATAGCGGCATTGCCCGAGTTTGAGCTGCGGGGCATGCAGTCGCGAACGCAGTCCGCCTGCGAGCCGTTCGCAGCGCAATTCGGCGGTAAGATTTTTGCGGACCTGGAGAGCCTGCTACGAGCGCCTGAAATCGAGGCCGTGATTGTCGCTACACCGCATCCCAGTCACGCGGACATCGCGGTGCAATGCCTGTTGGCCGGCAAACATGTGCTGTGTGAAAAGCCGATCGCGACGTCTTTGGTGGACGCCAGTCGCATGTTGGAGGCCGCCGAACGTTCGCAACGTGTGTTCATGGCGCTGCCGTTCGACGCCAGCCCGCCCGTCGTGGAGGCAAAGCGCTTACTGAACGCCGGCGCGATCGGTCGGGTCAGTTCGGCGGACTCCGTGCTGGCGCATCGGGGACCGAAACATGCGCCTTGGTTCTTCGATCGGGACAAAGCGGAATGGGGAGTGGCCGCCGATCTCGGCATTTATCTGGCGAGCCAGCTAACTTACCTGTTTGGCGCCGCCGCGAGCGTATGTGGCCGAGTGAATACCGTATTTCCTGAGCGGGTGGCTCTCTCCGGCGAGACAATCAAAGCGACCGTGGACGACAATGTGGCGGCCGTGATCGAGTGGCCCAACAAGAATTCTCGCAACCATTCGAGTCAATTGGGGCTCTCCGTCCGACCACCGGAACGTGATCAACGAAACGCGGATATACGGGACGGAGGGTCTCATCCACATCAGTCCCTCGTCGAAAGTGAATCCGATCGTCGTCTACTCGCCGGACAAGCCGATCGAGGGCGCCACTCCGATCGAGTTCAATGGCGCCGCCAATTGGTACAAGCCGAGCCTGCCAGAGTTCGACGGCGATCGCGTGATCATGCAAGCCTTCGCGACGCAGATCCGCGGCGGTCAGGCGCCTGACGGCGCGAGTTCGTCGCGTCAGCGCCATGTGATCGAGATCATCGACAAGCTCTATGCGTCGTCTGCCTCGGGAGCGACCGCCAAGTTGGAGACCGGCGCGGCGTCCTGAAACGATAAAACAATTGGGGACGATGATGGCCACGGTAAAGCTGCTTGCAGACGATGAACTATCGCCGGAAGCCAAGGCCGTCTTCGACGAGATTCGCGCCACACGGAAAACCGACTTCGTCAACAATTTCTGGCGAGCCCTCGCCCACGATCCGAAGACGCTCAAGCGGACCTGGAACAGCGTCCAGGAGGTGATGGGGCCCGGCGCGCTCGATCCGAAGACCAAGGAGCTGTTGTACATCGCCGTGTCTGTGGCGCATGGCTGTAGCTACTGCATTCACTCTCACACGGCGGCCGCCAGAGCCAAGGGGATGACGGAGCAGGAATATGCCGAGCTTATCGCAATCGTCGGCATGGCTGCGGAGACCAACAAGCTCGTGACCGCGCTCGGGGTGCCGGTCGACGAGGTGTTTCTCGCGGATCGCGCTGATCCTTGAAACACTGGCAATGCGCGTTCACGCAGATGACAAGAATGCGATCTGATTGGAAACCGCTCCAAATCTCGATAGGTTGTCGCCGCCAACACCCTGCTAGGCGCGCGCGGAGGCCATCCGGTGATTATTCGAAGTGACGAGATCGAAGATCTCCCCGCGGCGGACGGCGGGGTGATGCGATTGCACATCGTCCGGCCGGCGGAGGCGGGGCGATTTCCCGGGGTGCTGTTTTTCTCCGAGATTTTCCAGGTGACCGCACCGATCCGTCGGTTGGCGGCCGTGGTTGCTGGACACGGCTATCTGGTCGCGATGCCGGAGGTCTATCATGAGTACGAGGCGCCCGGCACAGCGCTGCGCTACGATCAGGCCGGCACAGATCGCGGCAACGCACTGAAGACGACGAAGTCCATCGCGGCCTTCGATGCGGACGCGAAGCTTGGTCTTGCAGCTCTGGGCCGCAACTCCGCCTGCAGCGGCCGTCTCGCGACGATGGGCGTGTGCCTAGGCGGCCACCTCGCATACCGCGCCGCGCTCAATCCCTCCGTCTCCGCGGCGGCCTGTTTTTACGCGACGGACATTCATTCGGGGACGCTGGGCGCCGGAAAGGCGGACGATAGCCTGGCGCGCATGAACGAATTGCGGGCCGAGACCTTGTTTGTTTGGGGCCGGCAAGACCCACACGTCCCTTTTGCCGGACGTCAACTGATCCGAGCGCGCCTGGAGGAGGTCGAAGCTCGCTACGAATGGCACGAAGTCAATGCTGCCCATGCGTTCCTCAGGGATGAAGGGCCGCGCTACGATCCAGCGCTGTTTCTCCAGGCCATGAGCTGGATGTTTGCGATGTTCGACCGGGCGCTTCAAGGTTGATGGGTCAATTTCCGGACAGGCGCCCGATGTAGCCGCGGTCGTTGACCGCGGTCGTCGTGCGCTCGTCGCAATCTTGATAAAGACGATCTCGGAGAGACCGCGGTCGACGACCGCGGCTACAGGGCGGCGAGGCCCTCGCCTACTTTTTCGCCGCCTTCGGCGGCAACATCGCGGTGAGCAGCAGGCAGGCGTAAGCGCCAGCGGCCGCGGCGAGAAATCCGTCGATGAACGACAGCACCGCCGCCTGTTTGGCGACGGCCGCCGCGAGCAGACCGTTGGCGCGCGCCGCCGCCGCGGCGAGATCGCTGCCATGCGTCGCCACGACGCCGCGATAGAGCGTGAGCCGGCTGGCCGTGACCGGGGCGAGGCTATCGATGTGCAACCCGATCAGGTTCGAGTGTATCTGCTCGCGCACACGGACAAATGTCTGCATGAATGCCGTGCCGATCTCGCCGCCAAACAGCCGACCCACTTGAAGCAGCGCGCCGATGGTCAGCGCGTCGGTTGGATTGACGGCTTGAACGGCAAGCACCACGACCGCGGTCAAGGCAAAGCACTGGCCGAGCGCCTGGAGGATCTGCGAGGCGAGGAAATCATCGGTCGCCCAATCAGAGGTCAGATTGGTCGCCAGCAGACACGCGACGCCGATCAAGGCTGCGCCGAACGCCAGCACCCATCGCGCATCAACGCGGGTGAGCAGCGCTCCGAGCGGCAAGACAATCAGCAATTGCGGCAGCGCGATCCAAAGCAGCACCGGGCCGACCTGCAATTCGCGAAAGTTCTGCACCGATTGGAGATAGGTGGGAATGATATAGGCGGTCGAGAGGATGATGAAGCGAAAGCCGGCGAGCAGCAGCAGGATGAGCAGGATGTGCTGTTTCGCCAGCAGGCGCATATTCAGGAAAGGTTTCGTGGCGACGAATTCGCGCAGGACGAACGCCGCCGTCACCAGTCCGCCAGCTATCAGCAAGCCGGTGACCAGGCCGTTGTGCGTCCAATCCAGCCGGTTGCCCTGATCGAGGCCCGCATACAGCAAGCCAAAGCCAAGTCCGGAGTAGGCGAGCCCCGGCCAGTCGAGCCCTTTCAGCAGGCTCGTGTTGATGTTCTCGCGCGGCGTCCCGTACAAGATGCAGACATACATCAGCGGCAGCGCGAAGCAGTATTGCCAGGCGATCCATCGCCACGACCATTGATCGGTGTACCAACCCTCGAGCGAGGCGCCGATATTCTGGGAAAGCTCGGAATTCATGGCGTAGACGGCGAGCCCGTAGATCACGAGACGGGGCGGCAGGCTGCGCGCCACAAAGCTTATGGTGAGCGGAATGAAGGTGCCGCTTCCGACGCCAGCGAGAAAATTGGCGGCCAAAAACGCGTTCAAATTGGGGGACAGCGGGGCGAGCAGGCTGGCGACGAAGAAGACGGCGATGCCCCACAGCAGAACTCGGCGGGCGCCGAATATCGCGCCAAGATAGGGACAGCAGACGCCAACCAGCATTTGCCCGACGCCGAAGCTGGTTGTTATCCACGCGCCTTCATCGAAGCCGACGTGAAGGCCGCCGCGCAGATCGGCGAGGCCGAAGGTGGTGACCCGGCTGCCGAGGGTCGACATCAACGAGCCGAGCAACACGCCCAAAATGCCCACGTAGGGGCGCAGTGTGTCGCTTCGCAACCGCGCGGGCGCCTCGGCGATCCGATGCAGCGCGGCGCCGGCCGCCGTGATCGGCGCGAGCCCCGCGCTCACGGCTGGCGTGCGTCCGGGGCGGAGGGCGCGCCGGTGTCGATCGTCGCCTCGACCGACATCCCCGGCCTCACGAGCGAGCCGATCTCGGGATTGTAGTCGAGCGTGATCTTCACGGGCACGCGCTGGACGACCTTGGTAAAGTTGCCGGTCGCGTTATCGGGCGGCAGCAGCGCAAACGTGCTTCCGGTGCCGGGCGACCAACTGTCGACCGAGCCGGTGAACACGACGTCGGGAAACGAATTGACGGTGACGCTGGCCGGCTGGCCGATACGCACAGACGTCATCTGCGTCTCTTTGTAGTTGGCGATCACCCAGAGTTTTGGCAGCGGGACCACGGCGATGATCTGCGAGCCGACGTTGACGAACTGGCCCGGCCGCACCTGCCGCTGCCCAACCATGCCGTCGGCCGGCGATTCGACGCGCGTGTAGCGCAGGTTGTCGGTCGCCGTGGCGACCTGCGCCTCGGCCGCGCGAACCTGCGCCTGGATTTGTTTCTCCTGAACGTCGAGCTCCAACAGCAGCGCCTTCTGTTGATCGAGCTGCGCCTCGTTCAACTTGAGTTGAGCCGTCGAGCGCCGGTCATTGTCGTCGGCCTGTTCAACCAGCTGCAGGGTGCCGGCAGAGCTGTTTTTCAGGAGATCGTGTTGCCGCTTGGCTTCGAGATCATAGCGCGTCACGTCCGCCTTGGTGGCGTCGATCGTCGCCTCCGCCTGCCGGATCAAGGCGCGCTGCACGTCGCGCTGATTGGCGAGTTGCGCCAACGCGGCTTGGGCGCCTTCGAGCGTCGCCTCGGCAAGGGCGAGTTGGGCCTGGTATTGCGACGGGTCGATGACGGCGATCAGGTCGCCCTTGTGCACCGTCTGGTAGTCGTTGACCTCGACGCTCTCGATATAGCCGGAAACCTGGGCGGAAAGCGGGGTGACATCGCCGGCGATGTTGGCGTCGTCGGTCGTCTCGAACCGCGCAGCGCCGGTCCAACGGTTATAGTTTCCGGCGACGTACCAGACCAACCACGCCACCGCGACGAGGAACGCCACGCGCAGGGACGCGAAAAGCCAGCGCCACGACCTCCCGGGCGGGGGGCTCGGCGTCGCCGTTGTGTCCGACATGCGTCAACCTACCAATTCGTCGATCCAGAAACACATCGCCGCAAGCCGGCGACGCGGCGTCCTTTTGCAACAATATATCCATGATTGGAATTTGCCGAATTGGCGAAATTGCCGCCGGCGGTCGTTGGCGGGCCGCGTCGCGTATTCTGCCCAGCTGCCGGCCGAACCCTCCTGCTCTATCGCTGCGCCAGAGGGCTTTTGCGGCCACCGGGCAAGCGTTGGCCGATTTCCTACTGCGCGGGTTTCCAGCATGGGAAACCAGAAACCCGCGCAGCTCAACCAAGCCACTTCAGTTCGCGGTATTGACGACCACCTTCGTCTTCACGACTTTGTCGCCCAGCGCGTCGATATCCACAACCCGTGACTTGGAGATGCGATCGCCGAAGGCGTCGATCTTGGTGATCTTGAAGCCCCGCACCTGATTTCCCTCGTCGTCGGTCTTGAGGAACCGCTGCTTGACGATCTTGTCGCCGAACGCGTCGATCTTAACCACCGTCTGGCGAATTACGGTGTCGGCAAAGGCCGGCGAGAGGGAGGCGGCGATCGCGAGAGCGCCAAAGCCAGCGGCGACGGTCTTCTTGGTAACGTTGAACATGGTCTTCACTCCTGGGTTGGAGCCTTGGCTCCGGGTTGGTTTCCATTCGACCGAGCCGTTGGCTTCGGAAGGCGGAGGTTTTCGAGAATTCCGTTCCCCACAACCGTATGTCGCCGCGACCGCGTGGGAGGTTCACACTTCGGTAAGAAAATGTTGGCGGTGCGATTTCGGTGAGCGGGCGGCTGTAGCCGTGGTCTCCAGACCGCGGTCCTATGGTGATCGCCGCTATAGTCGGAGAGGCGCGTTCTCACGGCGACCGCGATCTGGAGATCGCGGCTACAGGCGGGTCGTTGCGCCCCCCTTGAAAAACCACAAATCGACCTAAGTCACACAGAAGCCCGCTGCGCTTCGCGGCGCGGGCGTGGCGTGGTAGACGGCCCTGGAACGGAGTTTTCTATGCTGCACGCCACCGCCAAGCTCGTCGGGCTCGGCCACAACGATCCGCTATTCGCCCGCGTCCGCATCGAGGCGCAGGAGGCGATGGCCCGCGATCCCGCGCTGTCCTCGTTCCTGATGACGGCGATCCTCAACCACGACATCCTCGAGCACGCGATTTCGCATCGCATCGCCGAACGGCTTTCGCATCCCGACCTTCCCAGCGTGGTGATCCGCCAAGCCTACGACGAACTGATCGGGCGCGACTCCTCGCTAGGCGACGCGTTTCGCGCCGATCTGCTGGCGGTCGCCGACCGCGATCCGGCGTGCCTGCGGATGATGGAGCCGCTGCTCTATTTCAAGGGTTTCCACGCGCTGCAGACACATCGGCTGGCGCACGCGATGCTGAAGGCGGGCCGGCGTGATTTCGCGCTGCTGCTGCAGAGCCGCGCTTCGGCGGTGTTCGGCGTCGACATCAATCCGGCGGCGCGCATCGGCAAGGGCGTGTTCCTCGACCATGCGACCAGCCTGGTCGTCGGCGAAACCTGCGTCATCGAGGACAATGTTTCGATCCTGCAAGGCGTGACCCTCGGCGGGACCGGCAAGGAGATCGGCGATCGCCATCCGAAAATCCGCCACGGCGTGCTGATCGGCGCGGGCGCCAAGATCCTCGGCAATATCGAGATCGGCCATTGCGCGCGGGTGGCCGCGGGCTCGGTGGTGCTTTCGCCGGTGCCGCACAACAAGACGGTCGCGGGCGTGCCCGCGCGGATCGTCGGCGAGGCGGGCTGCGCGGAGCCGGCGCGCGACATGAACCAGATCCTCGCGGAAAAAGCGCTCGACGCCTGAGCGCTTGCCGCTCTGCCTCGATCCGTGGCAAACGCCGGAAATGGCGGTAGCGGCGAGGGGCCTATGGACAAGGCGGAACTGACGAAACTGCGCGAATATCTGCGTCGCTCGTTTGGCAGCGCGGGTATCAACGTGCAGCCGCATTCGCGCGAGCAGGATGCGGCGCAAGTGACACTGGGCGAAGCCAAGCTCGGCGAGATCGTCGTCGACGACGAGGACGGCGATCGCTCTTTCTTTTTCGAGATGAAGGTTCCCGTCGGCCGCGCGGCGCTGCAGGGCTATCTGCGCAAGCTCTTCGAGAACGAAAAGCTGACGATCAAAGCGCGGGGAAAGAAGACGGATTCGGTCGAGCTCGACAACGGACCCGACCACATCGGCATCTTGACGGTGGACGACGCCAAGGCGGAAAGTTTCACCTTGGAAATGGCGATCCTCGACATCGATCTCGAGGAAAATTGAGCCGTCGTCGAACAACGGGAGGCGAACTTTGCCGATCTATGCGCTCGACGACGTCAAGCCCGAACTGCCTCCCGAAGGGCGCTACTGGATCGCGCCCAACGCTACCGTCATTGGCAACGTCGTGCTGCACGAGGATGTCGGCATCTGGTTCGGCGCGGTGCTGCGCGGCGACAACGAGCGGATATCTGTGGGAGCGCGCAGCAACATCCAGGAAGGCGTCACGATGCATACCGACGCCGGCTTCCCGCTATGGATCGGCGAGGGCTGTACGGTCGGTCATAACGCCATCCTGCACTCCTGTCGCATCGGCGACAATTCGCTGATCGGCATGGGCGCGATCGTGCTGAACGGGGCGGTGATCGGCCGCAATTGCCTGGTCGGCGCCGGCGCGCTGATCACCGAGAATAAGATCTTTGCCGACGGCTCGCTGATCGTCGGTTCGCCCGCCAAGGCGGTGCGATCGCTCGACGCCGCCGCTATCGAGGCGCTGAAACAGTCAGCGAAGCACTATGTCGAAAATTGGCGCCGATTCGCGCGCGGGCTGAAGGCGATCGGATAAAAAAGGGCCGCCCCTTCTGCTGAGGAGCGGCCCGCAGTCAAAGCGGACGAGGGAGCTGGTCCGCTCGGAACGGAATCAAATGTCGCGCGGGTGAGCGCGGCTCGGACAGGGTTCACCGACCAACGAACGCAGCTTGGCGCCGCCGGGCATGCGGTCGGAAACGAGATCAGGCGTCGAACTCCGAGACGCCGGCGATTCGAAACGGGGGGAAAGTGTGGCGCAGCGGGCAGCTTCGAGGGCGCGCGCGACAGCTGGGGCGAGATCCGATGCCGCGGCCGGATGGAGGAACGTACAGGGAAAGATCAGCATGCCCGCGAAGGCGATAGGCATAAGCGGGATTCGGCCCCTTGCGATGACCATGCTGTTCCCCAGGTCTCGATACAGACCCAAGGTGCGCCCTCGCGGGTTGCGAGCGACTCGCGAGAATACGAGCAATTTTAATCAATCCGGCGAAGCTGTCGACGTCGTGAACGCTTGGCTAACGTTGCGGAAGCGGCGCGATCATGTAGCCGCGGTCGTTGACCCATAGGCGCTAACCTAGGCAATTTCCGATAATATTGAATAACTTGCCAGCATGTCATCCCCGCGAAAGCGGGGATCCAGGGGCCACACGACGTGCGCTTCAACGTGTTGGCCACACGACGTGCGGCAGCCCTGGATCCCCGCTTTCGCGGGGATGACATCAAGTCTTTGAAATAAATCGGTAATCTATAAGTTAGCGCCTATGGGTCGTTGACCGCGTTCGTCGTGCGATCGTCTCTTTCGGAAGCGGGCGAACACCGAAGGACCGCGGTCGACGACCGCGGCTACAGCGCCGTCCGAACAAGCGACCCTTGCCAGCGCCTCGCGTGCTAACGTAATCGCCGCTGTGAGATGAGCGCCCCACCCCATTTCGACGACCCGTTTCACGACAAGTTCGCCGAGCTCGTGGCCTGGCGGCGCGATGTGCGACGGTTCCTGCGCGATCCGGTGCCGCGCGAGGTGATGCGCTCGGTTTTCGAACTCGCGCAAATGTCGCCGTCCGTCGGCAACAGCCAGCCTTGGCGGCTCGTCAACGTCGCCTCCGCAGCGAAGCGGGAGGCGGTCAAATGCAACTTCCGCGACAGCAATCGCGCGGCGCTTGCCGGCCAAGCCTCGCGCGCGGCCGAATATGCGCGGCTGAAGCTAGAGGGGCTGGACGCCGCGCCCGTGCAACTGGCGATCTTCTGCGATCGCGGCACGGCGCAGGGACATGGCCTCGGCGCCAAGTCGATGCCTGAGACGCTCGATTACTCGGTTGTGTTGATGATCTCCGTGCTCTGGCTCGCCGCGCGCGCGAACGGGCTCGGCTTGGGATGGGTGTCGATCCTCGATCCCGAGCGGATCGTCGCCGATCTAGGGGCGCCGAGCCGGTACAAGTTCATCGCCTATTTGTGCATTGGTTGGCCGGAGGCCGAGGACGACACGCCGGAGCTCGAACGCGAAGGATGGCAGGCGCGAACGGCGCTCGGGCAGTATGTGCTGCATGTTTGAAGGGCAGCGCTCAGGCTGGAGCGAAGCAAGGACCAGAGCATTCCGAAGTCATGCTGACCCGTCATTGCGAGCAAAGCGAAGCAATCCAGCGTCGTGAGATCGTCGGTCAACCGGAAAGGGCGCTTTGTCGCTTCGCTCCTCCCAATGACGATTCTGACGAAACTCAGAAGGTCTACTGACTGACCCGCATCAGCACGTCGGTAATCGGATCGCTCGTCCACGCGAAGTTGACGAAATCCTCGTGGCTCACGTCGCCCGAATCCACAAACACGACCGTCCCCGGCCCCAGCGTCGCTGGCACGGCGCTCTCCGTTGCGACACCGTCGTGCTCGAGCCGATCACGCAACGCCTTGTTTTCCGACTTGGAGGACGAGGAATAGGCGGAAACGAAGAACGCCCGACTACGCTCCTGCTCGATCCAGCGCGCGAACTTGTCCGGTTCTCCGAACAGCGCATCGAGCAACACGACCCCTTTGATGCGCCCACCCGCACCGCCATGCGCGAGCGAAAACGCCGCCGGCAGATAGCCGCCGCTGTAGGCGACGATGACCACCGGCATCCGCGCGAAATCCGAGCGCGTTGCATTGGGATAGTACCGCGCGATCTTGGTCTCCGCCTCGTCGAGGAAGGCCGCGAATCCGCCCTCGCGCCAGAAATTGCCGGCGCTGGAGTTGCGCGCGTCCACCGCCATCTGCGGCGCGACTAGCACGGCGTTGAGCTTGGAGTTCGCGACTTGGCGCGGCGCGCCCTGGCGACCGACTACGTCGCGCGACAGCGTGGCGTGGTTGCCGTGGAAATAGACGACGATGACGCCCGCCGCCTTCGGGTCGAAATTCGGCGAGGCGGCCACCAGCACGTGGCGATCGTTGTAGGTCTCGTCTTCCCAATAGACCCCGCCGCGCGGCGACTGGTGGCCGAGCCGGCCATTCTCGTCGACGTTGAGGAACGGCTTGCCGCCGTCGCCTTCCTCGGAAGCGGGGATGGTCCCGTGGTACGGGAAAGCCGAGTTCTTGAACTCGACATAGGCGACCTGCACGCCGCCGGCGTCGGAAAGCTGCGCTGGCGCGCCGGTCGACACGGACGGCGCGTTAGGCGGAGAGGCGCAGCCGGACAAGGCCGCACTCAAACCGATCACTCCCAACAACGCGCGAATGGTCGCAGTCAGCTGCATGCCCCGCCCCCAACGCCAAACCCCCGCTCCAAGGCGGCTCAAGCCGCCCGGCGCGACATTATGCCGCCAAACGCCGGCCACGCCAAGAAGTATGCCGCCGCGGCAACCTCGATCACCGCGCCGAGCCCAAAGCTGGTCGCCAACACCGGCGCCGCGGCGGCGCCGATAACCGAGAAACAGCCGTTGACGCCCCAGGCCCAGATGAACATGTGCTCCTTGCCGAGCCGGCCGAGCGTCGTCATCGCCACCGACATCGGGAAGCCCATCAGGAAAGCCGGCGGCGCGATGAACAGGAAGCAGAAGCCCAGCCGCTCCGCGTAGGGGTAGGCGCCGATCGCATCCAGCGCCTGGTTCAGGAACAGCGCGTAGCCCAACAGCATCGCCGCCACGACGATGAACAGCACGGGCATGAAGCCGCGCATGATTGGCAGTACGCGCTCCGAGAGCAGAGCGCCGAGGCCGGAGAACACCAGCATGCCGGTGATCAGGATCGTTGCCGACACGGTCGGGTTGCCGAGCGCCATCACGAAATGCGCGATCAGGCCAACCTCGACCATGATGTATCCGGCGCCGAGGCAGGCAAAATAAGCCACGGTCCGCGCCTTGCCCGGGGTCTTGGAGAAAATCGCGCGCCAGCCAAAGATCAACGGGATGACCAGCAGCACGGCGGCCGTCAGGCAGGCGATGCCGAGCGTCGCCCAGATCAGCAGATAGCCCCACTCGTCCTGCAAGGGCTCCAGCCGGTCGGGATCCGACAGGATCGACGGCAGATCCTTGGACTTCACATAGCCGGTGAAATAGGGATGGTCGTTGGTGAGCCCGCGGATGTCGAAGACATAGCGATCGGCGATATTGGCCGCGTCTCCCCGGGTGAGCGCACTCCAAAGCATCCGTCCCATCAAGGTGGATGGCAGCACGCCCTCATCTGGTTTGCCTGAAGCTGGCGCAGGCTCAGTCCCATCGTCGACTGGCGCCGTCGGATCGTCGGCGGCCTGCTTCGCCGACGGCGGGCCATTCTGCGGCGCGGAGAAGAACTGCGCGACGTAGTCTTTCAGCACGCGGTCGTTTTCGAGGCCGTCGTAGACGAAGCCGGGCGAGTAGATCTCGTCGAACGACATGTCGTGCGTGTGCTTGCGCAAGGCGGCGACTTCTTCATCAGTGAAGCCGCCGCGCTTGTAGAGAACCGTCGCGGTCGAGAGATAGGACGAGGAGACGAAGAAGGACTTCGCCATCGCGTCGCCGTCGAGTTTCCGCGACGCCTCAGCCATCGTGCGATAGAGCCGCAGCACCGATTTCGGCGGCTCCTCCTTGTTCCAGATCGTGACTGAGAGCACGCCGCCATCGGCGAGCGCGCCCATGTAGGTTTCCATCGCCTGCTGCGTGTACGGGAATTTTTCCACGACCGCGAAGCCGCCGGGATTGGAGAGGCCGGTGGAGTTGGCCAGGCTCAGGTCGATGACATCGAACTTCTCTGAGGTCTGCGCGAGATAGTGGCGGCCCTCGTAGTCGATGACGTGCGACCTTGCCGAGAATGTTGTCGGTGAAATCCTTGAACACGTCGCCTTGGAAGGCCTGCAAGATCGCGCGATTGCCTTCGGCGACGGTGACATCCTTGGCGCCCTCGGCGAGCGCCACTTCGGTGGAGATGCCGCCGCCGAACTGGGTGACGAAGACCTTCGCCGGGTCCTTCTTGACCACATAGGGGTAATACATCGGCAGGAAGCGGAAGTAGGCCGCGTCCTTCGCGCTCAGATGGCGCATGACGCCGATCGGGCCGTCGCTATCGATGTAGAGGCCCATGTAGGCGTTGGCCGGCATCTCCGGCAGATTGAAGCCGGCGTTGTCGGAGAGACCCGGCGCGAAGTGGAGATAGGAGGTCGTGTAGGCTTCCAGGAACCCGAACGGCGAGGCGCTCTCGTAGACCTTCTTCGCCTCGGGCAGGCGGCGGGCGTAGGAAGCGCCTTTGTAGTCGTTGACGGCGAGGCGGGGCAGATCGAGCGCCGGAGCGAGCAGGAAGTGTCCGCCGAAGGCAACGAGGCCGGCCAGCGCGAAGAAGATGCGCGCGCCCTTGGCGCCGGGGATGAAGGTCCAGGCCAGACACGCCGCGAGCCACAGCGCGAGCGGCGCGGCGATCAGGTTGACTGGGTTGAGCAGATACATCGCGCCGAGAAAGACGAGGCCGCTGAGGCCGGAGCCCGCCAAGTCGGCGAAATAGACGCGCCCAAAGGTCTTGTTGCTCTTCAGGAATACGCAACCCAGGAACACCGCGCCGCCGAGGAACGGGGTGAGCGAGGCGAGGAAGATCGCCAGCAGCTTCCACTTCTGGTTGGGATCGGAGACCAGATAGATCGGATTGAACTTGAGCTGCTGGATATAGAGGTTCGCCGCCACCGCCAGCGGGCCCATCAGGCCGAGGCCGGCGGTCGCCGCGCCCTGCCAGTGCCGCGAAAACCAGGATTTCGCCGACGCCATCACGGCGCTGGTGAGCCCGAAGCCGAGCATGGCGAGGCTGACGACCAGCGAGCCGAAATGCGTCCAATTGCCGACCGCGAACACGCGCATGATGTCGATCTGCAGCGCGATCACCGACCCCGCGCCGAGCGCCACCGCGAGATAGAGCGCCAGCCGGCCGCGAGAATTCAACTCGAGGTCTTCGGACGGCGCCACCGCGGGCGTGAAGGCGGCGGCGTCGATAGGCTTATTCATACGGGTTCCCGGTTGGCGGCGGGCGCGGGCGCAGCGCGCGCAGCCTTTGTCTAAATGTTTACCAAAAGGCTACCTAACGTCCGCCGGTCGGGCGTTTTCGCCTCGATCGTCGGCGGAGCCTTGACGGCGCGGCACATGCGAGGCCGCCTATAAAGGCGGGAGGGCGGGTTTGCAAACCCTGGGACCGCGCGCTCTTTGCCGACGCTGCACCCCGCCAAGAGCGGACGGGACGTCCGCGGTCCCAGCGGGCCACTCACACGCCGCGGGCTTGCCAATCGTTTATCGCGCCGTGCAGTCTGTCGTTGTGTTATTGTGTTCGCGTCGCGGGCGGTCTGGCCAAATGGAAAGCCAGGAATTCGAATGGGACGACGTGAAAGCCGCGAGCAATCTCCGCAAGCACGGGGTTGATTTCGCCGACGCCATACGCGTTTTCGGTGATGCTTTTGCTGACTACCGTTTCGAGATCGACGCCGTATATGGCGAACAGCGGATGAGAGTGATCGGCATCGCGAACGGCATGCTGTTAGTTGTCATCTACACAGAAAGGGGCGAGCGCATACGCCTCATATCGGCCCGGAAGGCTACGAAACATGAGCAACGAGAGTACCATCGTAGTCAAACGAGATGAGAACGGCGACTGGGCGCAAATCGGTCCAGACGGATCGAGCCAACCGCTTGTCGGCGTAACCGATTGGGCTCGGCTAGAAGCCATGAGCGACGAAGAGGTTGAGGCCGCCGCGCTCGCCGATCCTGACGCACAGCCGCTGACGCCCGAGCGTTTAGCGAAGATGCGTCGGGTCCCGCGCGCCAAGACCGTCCGCCGCGCGCTGGGCCTCAGCCAGGAAGAATTTGCGCTTCGCTATCATATCCCGGTGCGTACGCTGCGAGACTGGGAGGAGGGCTCGATCGAGCCGGATGCGGCGGTGCAAGCCTATCTCGCCGTCATCGCCCGCGAGCCGGACTTGGTGCGGCGGGCGTTGGAGCCGAATCCGACACAACCGTCCAGCTGAAGAACCTCTCTTGGGACCGCGCGCGTCCCGCGCGCTCTTCCCCAACCCCAAGAGCGGACGGGACGTCCGCGGTCCCAGGGGGCTCTACCGCAACGCCGCGTTGATCGCGTCGAGCGCCTTCGAGCCGGGGCAAAGCTCCGCCTCCCCCATCGCGTTGAGCGGCTTTGCCGCCACGCCGAGGCGATCGTGGAGCGTCACGGACTTCCGGATCGAGATAAACCAGCCCGGTAATGAACTGCCCGTCACTGTGGTGCCGCTGCAGTGTCGCCAGCGCAGCGGCCTTGTCGTGGATATCGTGGTTGTCATCGAGCTTCTTCAGCGCGACTGTCGAGCCGTCGTGCATCCGCACAAGCTCGGTCGAGCCGGGCGCCGCGTCGATCTCGATCTGGTCGCGCGGGGTGATGAAGTCCAGCGAGTTCAGCGCCAGATTGTGCTCGCGCACGTAATCGAAACTTTTGGTCGAGCCCTCGTGATTGTTGAAGGTCACACACGGCGAGATCACGTCGATGAACGCCGCGCCGCGGTGCTCGAAGGCCGCCTTGACCAGCGGGATCAGCTGCTTGCGGTCGCCGGAAAAGCTGCGCGCCGCGAAGGTCGCGCCGAGCTCCATCGCCAGCGCGACGAGATCAATCGGCGTATCCTTGTTGGCGACGCCCTTCTTCGATTTGCTGCCGGCGTCAGAGGTCGCCGAGAACTGGCCTTTGGTCAGGCCATAGACCCCGTTGTTCTCGCAGATGTAGACCATATCGACGCCGCGCCGCATCGCATGCGCGAACTGACCAAGGCCAATCGACGCGGTGTCGCCGTCGCCGGATATACCGAGATAGATCAGCTCGCGATTGGCGAGGCTCGCCCCGGTCAGCACCGAGGGCATGCGGCCGTGCACGGAATTGAAGCCGTGGCTCTGGCCGAGCATGTAGGTCGGCGTCTTTGACGAGCAACCAATACCCGAAAGCTTGGCGATCCGATGCGGCGGCAGGCTCAGCTCGTAGCAGGCGTGGATGATCGACGCGCTGATGGCGTCATGTCCACACCCGGCGCAGAGCGTCGACATCGCGCCTTCATAGTCGCGATGCGTGAAGCCTAGTGCGTTGGCTTCGAGGGCGGGATGAGCAAATTTCGGCTTGACGATAAAGGTCACTCGGCGGCCTCCTGAATGCGGCGCCCGACGCCCTCTTTCGTGCGCAACTCGCGCGCGATGAAACGGGCGGTGATCGGCGAACCGCTGTAGTTGAGGATCGAAACGAATTTCGCCGCCTCTTGTGGGAAATCGATCATCAGCAGCGTGCGCATCTGCGCATCGCGGTTCTGCTCGACGATGAGAATGCGATCGTGGTTGGCGAGGAATTCCGCTACTTCCGGTCCAAACGGATAAGCGCGCAGCCGCATCGCGTCGTATTCGAGACCTTCGACGGCGAGCATCGCCAAGGCCTCATTCATCGAAGGGCCGGTCGAGCCGTAATAGATGACGCCAACGTCTGCGGGCTCGCGCGCTTTGCGGATCACGGCGGCGGGAACCAGCGACTTGGCGGTGTCCCACTTGCGCAGCAACCGCTCCATGTTCTCGACGTAGGGGTTACCCTCTTCGGTATAGCGCGCGAATTTGTCACGGCTAGTTCCTCGGGTGAAATAGGCGCCCTTGTTGGGATGTCCACCCGGCAGCGTGCGGAACGGCACGCCGTCGCCATCGACGTCGAGATAGCGCGCGAAATCGCGGCCCGCTTCGAGCTCCGTCGCCGTCATCAACTTGCCGCGGTCGTATCGGCGCGCATCGTCCCACTGGAAGGGCTCGGCGAGGTGCGAGTTCATGCCGATGTCGAGATCGAGCATAACGAAGATCGGCGTCTGCAATCGCTCCGCGAGATCAAAGCTGAGCGCGCCGAACTCGAAACACTCGCCCGGACCCTCAGGCAGCAGCAGCACATGCTTGGTGTCGCCATGCGAGGCGAAGGCGGCGCACAACAGATCTGATTGCTGCGTTCGCGTCGGCATGCCCGTCGAGGGGCCGCCGCGCTGCACGTCGAAGATCACAGCGGGAATTTCGGCGAAATAAGCGAGCCCGAAGAATTCCTGCATCAACGAGATGCCTGGCCCCGAGGTCGCGGTGAAGGCGCGGGCGCCGTTCCAACCCGCGCCGATCACCATGCCGATCGCGGCGATCTCGTCTTCGGCCTGCACGAACGCGAAGCGTTTCTCGCCGGTCGTGCGGTCGACGCGATAGCGCGAAGCGTAATTTTCATAGGCCTCGGCGAGCGAGGTCGAGGGCGTGATCGGATACCAGGCGCAAACCGTCGCGCCGCCATAGACCGCGCCAAGGCCGGCGGCCTGGTTGCCTTCGACGAGGATTCGCTCGCCCACCGCGTCGGCGCGGGCGATGCGCAGGCCGATCGGGCAATCAAACCGCGCGCGCGCATCTTCGTGCCCAAGACGCAGGGCGCGCAGATTCGGTTCGATCAACTTGGGCTTTGACTTGAACTGCTCGGAGATCAGCGTCTCCAGCACGGAAAGCTCGATATCGAAAAGCGCGGCCAGCGCGCCTACATAGATGATGTTCTTGAACAGCTGGCGCTGACGCGGGTCGGTGTATTGCGCGTTGCAGATATCCGTGAGCGGCATCCCCAGGACGACGATGTCGTCGCGAAAACGCGAGGCCGGGATGTGGCGCGAGGAATCGTAGAACAGATAACCGCCCGGCTCGATGCCAGCGATGTCGCGATCGAAACTTTGCGGGTTCATCGCCACCACGAAATCCGCGCCGCCGCGGGCGCCGAGCCATCCGGCGCCGGAGACGCGCACTTCGTACCAGGTCGGCAGGCCCTGGATGTTTGATGGGAAGATATTGCGCGGCGCGATCGGCACGCCCATGCGCAGGATCGAGCGCGCAAACGTCAGGTTGGCGCTGGCTGAACCTGAGCCGTTGACGTTGGCAAAGCGCAGTACGAAATCGTTTACGGCCTTGATCGGCATGCGTGTTCAGCCTGAGCAATATTGATCGTGAATTTCTGCATGTCCCATGCGCCGGTCGGGCAGCGTTCCGCGCAGAGGCCGCAATGCAGGCAAAGGTCCTCGTCCTTCACCATGATGCGGCCGGTCTTCAGGGGACCCGCGATATAAATCGGCTGATCAGCATGCAGCCGTGGCGCATTGAGCGAGCCGCGCACCTCGTCTTCCGAGCCGTTGGCGACGAAGGAGATGCAATCAATCGGGCAGATATCGACGCACGCGTCACATTCGATGCAAGCGGGAGGGCTGAATATCGTCTCGACGTCGCAATTCAGGCAGCGCTGCGCTTCGGCGAAAGCAAGTTGCAGGTCGAAGCCGAGCTCGACTTCGGTGCGCAGACTTTTTAGCGCGATCGCGTTCTCAGTCGTCGGCACCTTGTATCGTAGATCATTGGCGATCGCGTTATCGTAAGACCACTCGTGAATGCCCATCTTTTGGCTGATGAGATTGACCATCGGCGGCGGCCGGTCGCTCAGGCTCGCCCCACGGCAGAAGGCGTCGATCGAGATCGCCGCGTCGTGTCCGTGCGCGACCGCGGTGATGATGTTCTTTGGTCCGAACGCCGAATCGCCGCCGAAGAAAACATCCGCGCGACTTGATTGGAAAGTCTTTGGATCCAGCTTCGGCAGACCGTCGCGACCAAACTCGACGCCGCATTCGCCTTCGATCCAGGGAAACGCGTTCTCCTGTCCGACGGCGATCAGCACATCGTCGCACTCAACGATCACGTCGGGCTCGCCGGTCGGGATCAACTGGCGCCTTCCCTTTTCGTCGCGCTTCGCCGCAACCTTCTCGAACGACATGCCGGTCAGCTTGCCGTTGTCGTGCAGGAAGGCTTTCGGCACCAGATAGTTGAGGATCGTGACGCCTTCGTGCATCGCGTCCTCTTTCTCCCAAGGAGAGGCCTTCATCTCCTCGAAGCCGGAGCGGACGATCACCTTGACGTCAGCGCCGCCGAGCCTGAGCGAAGTGCGGCAGCAGTCCATCGCGGTATTGCCGCCGCCGAGCACGATGACCCGCGCGCCAATTGTCGTGACGTGGCCGAAGGCGACGCTGGCGAGCCAATCAATGCCGATGCCAATGTTCGCTGCCGCCTCGCGCCGACCGGGAACGTCGAGGTCTCGCCCGCGCGGCGCGCCGCAACCGACGAACACCGCGTCGTAGCCCTCGGCGAGCAACCCCTTCAGGCTGTCGACGCGACGGTCGGCGACGAAAGCCGCGCCGCTCGAAAGCGCGTAGCCGACTTCCTCGTCGATCACCTCATCGGGCAGGCGAAATTTCGGGATCTGGCTGCGCATGAAGCCGCCGGCCTTCGCCTCGGCGTCAAACACGGTGACTTCGTAGCCAAGCGGGCTCAGATCGCGCGCGACCGTCAGCGAGGCGGGACCGGCGCCGATGCAGGCGATTCGCTTGCCGTTGCGCGTTGCGGGCACGGGCGGCATCAACCCGGCGACGTCGCCCTTGTAGTCGGCGGCGACGCGTTTGAGGCGGCAGATCGCGACTGGCTGCTCTTCGACGCGTCCGCGCCGGCAGGCGGGCTCGCAGGGACGATCACAGGTGCGGCCGAGAATTCCTGGAAAAACGTTGGAGCGCCAGTTGATCATGTACGCGCCGACATAGTCGCCGGCTGCGATCTGCCTGATGTACTCGGGGACCGGCGTATGCGCGGGACAGGCCCACTGGCAATCGACCACCCGATGGAAATAATCGGGGTCTTCAATATCGGTGTTATTCACGCGTTTCTCACCCGGGCGCCTGCCTACGGATGCGGCGCCTCGCCTTGTTTTCGCGCGCCAGATCGGTCCGATCGGGCTAAAAAGTCAAGATGCATCGTTAATGTATGGCAAATATCACGGGACGAGTTTGAAGCGCATGAAGTTTAGTGCGGCGCCACAAGATTGTTTTGACTGCGTCCGCAGCGATCGGGAGAGACGCGATGACATTGCATCTTATACGCCAGAGGCGTATAAGAGTTTGCTGTGAAGTATGTCTTTGATCCCGACAAAGACAAGGCCAACCTGGAAAAGCATGGCGTTTCCCTCGCATTGGCCGAAGTTCTGTTTGCGGGGTCGCATACGTCACTGAAGGACGACCGCTTCGAATATGGCGAAGTTCGCGAAGTGGCGTTCGGTCGTATCAAGGAACGTCTCTATGTGTGTGTGCACACGGACCGCGCGGATGAGCGGCGAGTAATCTCGCTCAGGAAGGCAAATAGGCGAGAGGTTAGGCGGTATGGCGAAAAGCTTAAGTAAAGCTGCCCGCGAGGCGTTGGCGAGGACGGATTGGCGTCGCGTCGATGCGATGACCGACGAAGACATCGCCCGGCAGATCGCGTCCAATCCCGACGCTGCGCCGGACATGGCGCCGGAGATTGACGTGCGGGCCATACGTCATTCCGCGGCTATGACGCAGGCACAGTTTGCCGAAACTTACGAATTCAGCATCCGAACGGTGCAGGAGTGGGAGAGAGGAGCCAAGAAGCCCAGCGGTCCGGCGCGCACGCTGTTGCGCGCGATCAAGGCCGACCCAGAGGGCATCAGGAGAGCCCTTGCTGCGGCGTGAGCGTTCGGAGACCTGAACGTCCGTTTGCCAACCCATCGCTTCCGCGCTAGCCTCCCCACCTGCGCCGCTTTCCCGCGCTTCCCCTGTTGACGGGGCTGGCGCGGCTCTCTATATGCGCGCCATCCCACAGCACAGCTGGGTCCTGAGCGGCGTTTGTTCCCGCGCGGGATCTTTTGCGTTTCGGGCGCTCCGCACGGGCCGGCCTCCACCGGACGCGGGGTTTTTTTAAACCGCGGCGGCAAGCCGCATCACATGGAGAGATGAGCCGATGGCTCGTATCGCGGGCGTTAACATCCCGACCAACAAGCGCGTCATCATCGCGCTTCAGTATATTCACGGAATCGGCCCCAAGCGGGCCGAGGAGATCTGCGAGAAAGTGCATATTCCCGCCGAGCGCCGCGTCTCTCAACTATCGGACGCGGATGTGCTGCAAATCCGCGAGACCATCGATCGCGATTACATGGTCGAGGGCGATCTGCGCCGCGAGGTGTCGATCAACATCAAGCGCCTGATGGATCTCGGCGCGTACCGGGGCTTGCGTCACCGCAAGCAGCTTCCGGTTCGCGGTCAGCGCACCCATACCAACGCACGCACCCGCAAGGGCAAGGCCAAGGCCATTCCCGGCAAGAAGAAGTAATCCGCCCTCGGGCGAAATCATTTTGTCTGCGCGGAACCGCGCAAAAAGGAACGATCCATGGCCAAGGAAGCTAACCGCGTTCGCCGCAAGGAGCGCAAGAATATCGTCTCTGGCGTCGCGCATGTGGCGTCTACGTTCAACAATACGATGATCACCATCACCGACGCGCAGGGAAACACGATTTCCTGGTCGTCCGCCGGCACGATGGGCTTCAAGGGTTCGCGCAAGTCGACCCCGTTCGCCGCGCAAATGGCGGCCGAGGACGCCGTCCGCAAAGCTGGCGAGCACGGGCTTCGCACCCTCGAAGTCGAAGTTTCCGGCCCCGGCTCGGGGCGCGAATCAGCGCTGCGCGCCATTCAAGCGGCCGGGTTTTCCGTCACCTCGATCCGCGACGTGACGCCGATTCCGCATAACGGCTGCCGCCCCCGCAAGCGTCGGCGCGTCTGAGGTGGACACCATGTTTGCAGGAGGGCCAACGCCCGTGATCCAGAAGAACTGGCAAGAACTCATCAAGCCGAAGAAGCTCGAAGTCTCCTACGGCGATGATCCGCGCCGCGTGGCGACCGTCATCGCCGAACCGCTGGAGCGGGGCTTCGGCCAGACCCTCGGCAATTCGCTGCGCCGCATCCTTTTGTCCTCGCTGCAAGGCGCGGCGATCACCTCGATCCACATCGACGGCGTTCTGCACGAGTTCTCGTCGATCCCCGGCGTGCGCGAGGATGTGGTCGACATCATCCTCAACGTGAAAGACATCGCGATCAAGATGCAGGGCGAGGGCGTCAAGCGCCTGGTGCTGAAGCGTCGCGGCCCCGGCGTCGTCACGGCGGGCGATATCCAGACCTCCGGCGACATCCAGGTGCTCAACCCGCATCTGCCGATCTGCACGCTCGACGATGGCGCGGACTTGCGCATCGAGTTTACCGTGCAGACGGGCAAGGGCTACGTCCCGGCCGACCGCAATCGCGCTGAGGATTCGCCGATCGGCCTGATGCCGATCGACAGCCTGTTCTCGCCGGTGCGCAAAGTGTCCTACCGCGTCGAGAACACTCGCGAGGGCCAGGATCTCGACAAGGACAAGCTGACGATGACGATCGAAACCAACGGCGCCATGTCGCCGGAGGATTCGCTCGCCTACGCCGCCCGCATCCTGCAGGATCAGCTTGGCGTATTCGTCAACTTCGAGGAGCCGCGCCGCGAAGAGGCGCATCACGCGATCCCCGAGCTGGCGTTCAACCCGGCGCTGCTCAAGAAGGTCGACGAGCTGGAGCTTTCGGTCCGCTCGGCCAACTGCCTGAAGAACGACAACATCGTCTACATCGGCGACCTGATCCAGAAGAGCGAGAGCGAAATGCTCCGCACGCCGAATTTTGGGCGCAAGTCGCTGAACGAGATCAAGGAAGTGCTGGCGCAGATGGGCCTGCACCTCGGCATGGAGGTCACGGGCTGGCCGCCGGAAAATATCGAGGAGCTCGCGAAGCGCTTCGAGGAACACTACTGAGCTGTAGCCGGGGTCGTTGACCCCGAGGCCGCGGTCAACGACCGCGGCTACAGGCGTCGCGACGCGACGCTAAAGAGCGCGGCCGTACCTTGGCACGGCGGCCGCAAAATCCCTTTAAAGGAGAACCGCCATGTATCACGGTCGCGCCAAGCGCCGCTTCAACCGCACCGCCGAGCACCGCAAAGCCATGTTCGCCAATATGGCGCAGGCGCTCATCAAGCACGAACAGATCGTCACCACGCTGCCGAAGGCCAAGGATCTCCGCCCCGTCGTGGAGAAACTGGTGACGCTCGGCAAACAGGGCGATCTGCATGCGCGCCGGCTGGCGATCTCGCGCCTGCGCGACGCCGATCTCGTGAAGAAGCTGATCGAGGTGCTCGGCCCGCGCTACAAAGACCGCCATGGCGGCTACACGCGCATCATGAAGGCCGGCTTCCGCCAGGGCGACAACGCCGCGATGGCGGTGATTGAATTCGTCGACCGCGACGTCGAGGCGAAGGGCAAGGATTCCGGCCCCGTGATCGAGAAGGCGAACACCGAGGCCGAAGCGGCCTGACCCGATTTGGCCCTTGGCTTGCCTCGCTCCTGGAATGCGGCATCGCGTGTTCCAGGAGGGCACAGCCATGCAAGAGCGGCGCACCGTTTCGAGACGACGCACCTTCTTGAAGGGCGTCTTGGCGTACAGTAATGGGAATCTGAGCAAGGACTGCCTGGTTCGAGATCTCACCGAAACGGGCGCCCTGATTGAACTCCCGCATCCCGAAGCGCCCGGGAATTTCGATCTGTTGATCCCCTCGAAGACGCTGCGCACGCCGGCGCATATCGCCTGGCGCGTCGGCGGCCGTTTCGGGCTGCAATTTGACGGACCCGGAACCGCCGCGGCCAGTTAGGCCGATGGCGCGTCACCCGTTTTACTGACCCATCGCCTCGCCAATTCGCCGCGCAATTCGGCATATTGCGGATCCGCGGAAATAATCTCGACGACGCGCCGAACGTGCATCTTGGCGCGTTCCGGTTCGCCGAGCCGCTCGAACACGGCCGCGAGGAAGGCGCGCACGTGCGGATTGCCGGGTTCGAGCTTCGCTTCGTTTTCGGCGGACGCCACCGCGCCGCGCCAATCCGACATCGCCGCCAAGGCGAGCGTCAGGCGCGCGTGTACAGCGGCGTCGTTAGACCGAAGCGAAACCGCCTGCCGCAGCGCCTCGATCCGCCCGCCTCCATCGCCTCGCTTCTCGCGGATCTCCGCCAACAACAGCCAAGCCTTGCCCGACCTGGGGTTGCGCGCGATATGGGCGAGCGTATCCGCTTCCGCCTCTTCGTCGCGGTCAAGTCCAAGCCATTCTGCGGCGCGCGAAAGGCTGTGCTCATCGTCTCCCGCGTCATCGCCCCCCTTCAGAAGAGCCAGGGCGCCCCAAGCCGACGACGAGCGCTTTCCCATCGGACGCGCAACCGCGGCTTCGAGCTGGACGAGCGCCTCTTCGTTTCGGGTTCGCGCCGCGAGCCGCAGTCCGTGCTCAAGTTCGGGGCCCTCGGCGAAAGCGAGATAGCGGCGTACATATTCGGGAAAGTCGATGCCCTCCCCGGTCCAGGTCCGATACTGTCGGTAGTTGGTCCAGCCGAGACCGAAATGCGCGGCGACGCTAGGATGGATCGGCGCTTCGGGCGGAAAGCCGCCAGGCGGATGCCAGTCCTGGCTCAGCGCGGCGCCGCCAGGCAGGCGTGCGAACAAAGGTCCGGCGACGGCGCGCAAAAGCTCTGGCGCTGGCGCGAGCGAGTTCGCAAACAACGGCCTTGAGCGAAACTCGGACGCAAACAACGAAACGAAATCAGAACCACACAGGGCGTCGATTTCGCCCTGCCGCTCGAGAACCAATTGCTTATAGGCGTCGAGATCGAGGATCGCGGCGACGTCGAGCGCGAGATAGGCCGCTTCGATCGCCTCGAGAGCATCGCCCCCCTGCAAACGCCGATTGAGGTAAGCATCGCCCAACTCGACCGGGAAGGGCCCCTCCGCAAACAAGCTGTCCCAGGAGTTGCAGATATGCGGCTGCCCCGCGAAGGGCCACAGGAAATCCAACGACAACTCGGGAAACCAGATTGGCTCGCCTTTGGCCTCGATATCTTCGAGATCAAAAGACAGCGGCGCGCCCCGCGCCTGCAGCGCCATGACGTCGGCGTTCGCTAGAACTTCCTCCTGCGCGCGCGAAAGCTCTATGGAGCCGTCGAGCCAGAAAACCTCGGCGGTCGTCGAGAGCGACCGGTAGGCCTCGCAGAGGATGTTCGCCTGCCTGCCGCCCAAAAAGACGACCTTCACTCAACATCCTCCAAAGGCGAATATGCCGCTGAGAGACAAGGCGCCTGTTCACTATAGCCGCCGTCGCCAACGGAGCTTACAAGCCGCCGGACATTTGCGCCGGTTAGCAGATTTTGACACGAACCACGAGACCTTGGGAAACTGTCGCGAAGACGCCGGACTGGACGCCCTGGGGACATCCACGGCTGGGCGAGCGCGGCGTCGAGACGGCGTTTCACCACCCCCTGGTGCTGGTGCGCGCCCGCGGTGGCTCGCAGGTTGAAATCGTCGCCCCCGGAGACGTCGGTGGCGCCTCCGAGATCGAATGGAGCCCGATGCTGTGGGCGCTGCGCGGGCGCCGGCGACACCGCTCCTACCCCGGGTTCAGCCCCGCCTCCGTTATGCAGGGCCACGACGATCGCCTGTTTCACATCACGGAATCGATCTGCGAACAATTGTTTGAGGGCGGCGTCCTTGGCCCGCGCGGGCTGCAGCGCTGGATCGACGCGCTCGAGAAGCGCATCGACTTCTGTGAGGCGCGCGGAATTACCTATCGCCAGCTTATCATACCCGACGCTCACGCGGTCTATGCAGACGCCATCCCGTTCGCGCCAAAACTCAGCGAACAGCGTCCGCTCATGCAAATCCTGCATGCGGGCGGCGCACGAGTCAGCCAGCACATGGTTTATCCGCTCGACGCCATGATCGCCGGCCGCGCGAAATTCGAAACCTCGCATCCGCACGACGTGCATTGCACCGGCTACGGCTACTTCCTGTGCTACCGCGAGCTCATAAAGTCGCTGCCGAATATCGATGTGACGCATCTCGCCGAGGAGACCGACCTGCAGGCGCGAGAGACGTTCATCGCCGGCGATGTCGCCCGCGGCGCCGGCCTGCCCGGTCGGCGCGTCGAATACCACGACGCGCCGCACCCGCGAATCAAGGCGCTCGTCAAAGGAACATCATATCGCTCCAATCAAGTCGACGTGCTGGAGTTCTGAATATACCGACCTGCCGCGGCTGGTGATGTTCCGCACGTCGAATTCGAGCCATCTGCTAACCTATTTGATGCGCCACTTTTCCCGCATAACGGCGGTGGCGACTATCAACTGCCACTACGAGCTGATCGAAAGCGAAAAGCCGGATTTCGTCATCGGCGAGATCCCGGAGCGTTATTTCGCGCCCGGGCCGCCGTCGGCGAGCGACGCCGATTTCGCCATGCCTCCGCGAGACTCCGACGCGCTGTTTGAAACCACAACGGGGTATGAATTACCCTTGCCGCGCTAGGCAGACCCCATCTTGATTGGCAATTCTCACTTGATTGGAGAATTGCGCGGCGGGCGAGCCTCCTTACGGAGGGTCGGCGTCCACGCCGACCTTCTTGTGCGCAGCTTGGCCGGCTTACGGATCAACCCCGACGTCGGCCTGGAGGCCGACGCTCCGCAAGGCGCGTGATCCGCACGCTCTAGCGAATCGCCAGCAACTCCACACGGCAATTCTCAGCGAAAGCGCCGATCACATCCACCTCTCGCTGGTCCATCATCACCCGCACTTCCTCCGGCGTTCGCTTGGGCCCGAGCGCGATGTCGACGATGATGCGCATCGCCCGATTGGCCGATTCCAGAACCGGCGGCGTGGCGTAAAGGGCGATGCGGCCACTCAGCGCATAGGCGCTCGTCAACTGGTCATAATCGACGCCGACATTGTTCAGCGCGCCCGCAAACAGCCGCGCCAGTTCGTCCATATATCGCCCATAAATGTCCTCGCGCTTGGCCCGTTCGGCGGCGAGTCGGTTGGCGCGGGCTTGCGCCTGCGTCGTCATCCAGGTCGAGCCCAGCGACGACAGCGCGCCGATCGCCGTGCCGGCGAGCGCGGAAAAGGTCGAAAGTATTGCCGCGTCCATCTTCGTAGTTACTTCTCGTGTTCGCCGTAGGCATGTCCTACGGCTTCCGCGATCCCGAGCAACAACGCGGCGCCGACGAAGGCGCCAAAGATGCCCGTCTGCCAGCCAAGATCGCGATTGCTCTCGTGTTCGATGTTCATGTAGGCCTCGAGCAGCTTGATCGCGGATATGGCGACGATCGAGGCGATCAGTTTCAGCTTGAGTTCGGAAAAGTCGATGCCGATGATCCAGCGCGGCCAGTCCTCATGTTCGGAGATGTCGATACGCGCGACGAAATTGGCGTAGGTCGAGAACACCACCAGGATGATCAAACAGGCGCACAGGGTCAGGTCGATGACGCCGAACGCGCCGAGAATCATGTCCTCTTCCGACATGGTCGAGAATTGCGTCGCCATGGAATAGGCGTGCGTCACGACCTTGACGAGCAGCGCAATCAGCACGACCACCAGCGCGATATAGAACGGGGTCAGCAGCCAGCGGCAGGCGAACAGCAATCTCTCGAACGTTGTCTTCGGCACGCGGCGTCCCCTCTCGCTTCGGCGACAGGCGCTTTAGCACACGCGAGCCGGCGCCGCCCACATCAGGCCGCATTCAGCCGAGCCGCACAACGACCGCGCCGACCAGCACAAGCAGAACGCCGCCGACCCGCCCGAGCGAAAGTTCGCGGACGCTGAAGCCAAATAGGCCAAGCCGGTCGATCGTCATCGCCGCGACCAGCTGGCCGGCGATAACGAAGCACAAGGTCGCCGCCGCGCCGAGCCTGGGCGCCAGAAACACGTTGGCGCTCACGTAGGTCGCGCCGAGCATTCCGCCAATCCAAAGCAGCGGCAGCGGCTGCGCGCGCAAATCCGCGACTTGGGGAAACTGACGAAACACCGCCACGTTGAGGATGACCAGCACGATGAGGCCGGTGGCGAACGAGATGATGGTCGCAGCAATCGGGCCGCCGACGCCGCGCGCCAGCCAAGCGTTCACGGCGGCCTGCACAGGGAATAGGACACCCGCGCAGACGGCCATCAGGGCGTAGAGAAAACTTTGCAAAGTCAAAATCCGAACTCCGGGGGTGCAGACGCGAACTGTAGACGCGGTCGCCGACCGCGTAGGTTCGGTCAAGCGCCTCGTTTCGTAAGTTTTCCGCAAGCCCAGCCGGCGACCTTGGCCACAGCGCCGCGCAGCAGTTACCCCGCCAGCCCGAACCTCGCTTCTACGAACGCCCCTTTCGGCTTTCCCGGCCCGAACTCGAATTCGCCGCCGAGCGCGCGGACGCGATCACGCAGGCCCGATAGCCCCATGCCTGGCGCCTGCCCCTCGGCCACGCCCTGTCCATCGTCCTCGACCCGCGCACGCAACCCCGCCAATTCCGGATCGGCGGGCGGGGCCGTCGCGGACGGCGCTTCGAAATGGATGCGAATGGCGATGTTTTTCGCGCGCGCGTGTCGGAAGGCGTTGGTCAAGGCTTCCTGCACGAAGCGATACAGGGTCAGGCTCGCCCGCGGTCCGAGGTCCGCCAGACGCGGATCTGCGGCGAGCCCGATGACGACGCTTGGCTCAAGCCGACGCCACTGCTCGACGAGCGCTTGCAGGGCGTCCCCCAGCCCCAGTTCGTCAAGCGCGGCGGGCCGAAGGTTGGCGAGGATGCGGCGGTTCTGTTTTTGCAAACTCTCGACCGCCTCGGCGATGTCGCGCGCCATCGTTGCCGCGCCAGACTCGCTGGCGCCGAGTCGGCCCGCGATCGCCACTGCATTGGCGCGCAACGCGAACAGGTGCGGTCCCGTCTCGTCGTGCAATTCGCGGGCAATGGCGCGCCGCTCTTCATCGTGCGCATCGACGACACGCTCGAGCAGATGCCGAACATCAGCGCTGAGATCGCCGAGCGCTTGGCCGAGGCGGTTGATACGCGCGGCGATCGATGAAATTTCCGGCGAACCCTCGATCCTCGCGCGAGCGGCGTAGTCGCCGGCCTCGAGCCGCGCCAGCGTCTCGCCGGCGGCCGCCAGCGGTTTCAGCGCCACGCGCACCAACAAGTTGGTGACGAGAACCACCGCCGCCGCAAGCGCCGCGCCTGCGGCGAGCTGACCCTTCGCTTCGCTCCAAACTTCGGCGACGATCTCTGTCGGGTCCGGTTGGATGACGATGAAATTCAGCCGGCGGGGCCCGAGCATCACCGGCAATGTCGTGGACATCACCGGCGCCCCGACAAGGGCTCGAAACCAAGCGGGCGCGGCGGCCTCCTGATCCGGCGCCGGCGCCATGCTGGCCGCCAGCGCGCCCTCGCCGACGGCGACCCGCACGTGACGGAGGTAGCGAAGGCTCGACACCAGCGAAAGCACAGCTTCCTGAGGGTCCGGCGCAGTTTGGACACGGTCGAGCGAGGAGACCAGGAATTCCTGCGTCAGCCGGGTCACGGCGCGCGCTTCCGCCGCAATCCGCGGCTGCGCCTGCATGAGAATCCGCGCGATATCGCCGACAAGCCACAGTGCGATAAGCGCAGCGAACACCAGATTGAGCCGGCGGCGTAGCGGCGTCTTCCTCCACATGAAAACGTAGCCTCCGTAGCGGCCGACGATCCGCCCCGGCTTCTTCTATAAGTTATAAGCAGCGCAAATTCCCGGCACGCGCGCTCTGTAGCCGCGGTCGTTGACCGCGTTCGGCGGGCGATCGACTCTTTCTAAAAATGGGCGCCCAGGAAAGACCGCGGTCAACGACCCATAGGCGCTAACTTATAGATTACCGATTTATTTCAAAGACTTGATGTCATCCCCGCGAAAGCGGGGATCCAGGGCTGCCGCACGTCGTGTGGCCAACACGTTGAAGCGCACGTCGTGTGGCCCCTGGATCCCCGCTTTCGCGGGGATGACATGCTGGCAAGTTATTCAATATTATCGGAAATTGCCCTAGGTTAGCGCCTATGGGTCAACGACCGCGGCTACAGGCGCCCTGCGTGTTTGGGAACTCGTCCCGACTTTCTCGGCGCGTTCCCCGCAAGAACCAGAAACAATGAAGTCGTCGGTCAAGTGCGCCTGCGCTAGCTTGCAATAGCTTACGCTGGCTTGGCGCATCCCCAAGGCGGTTGGCGGCTAAGAGCCCCGTGTCTCCCCACGGCTGCTCGCACGTTTCGGAGGGCCCGCGCGCTGCAGCGGCGCGGACCCTCCGCGACGATCTTATTTCAACAAGCGATCGAGCTTGCGGCCGCCGGCCGAGCGCAATTCCTTCTTGTCGACGGTGCCTTCCGAATCCTTATCGGCCGACTTGAACAGCGTCCCGACGTAGGCGAGGTACTCGTCTTTGCTCACTGTCCCGTCCTTGTCGGGATCAGCGGCTGCCCAATCCTTCTTGGAGATGCGGCCCTTCAGCTCCTTGGCGTCGAGCGTGCCGTCGTGGTCGACATCGAGCTTGTCGAAAGCCGCGCCGGCGGCGGTCGTGGCTTCGCTCATGTCGATCGTGCCGTCCTTGTCAGTGTCGACCATGGCCAGCGTCGAGGCGGCGAAAGCCGGGGACGCGGCGGTAAGGGCAAGCATGACAAGGGCTGTTTTCAACATCGCGGTTTTTTCCTTCTTGTAGTCATCCTGCGGGCGGCGATGCGGACGATCTTGTTGCCCGAAGCACATCTCGCACTGCATCAAATCTAATCTTACGCCCGCGCCACGTCTAGCCGGCGCGAAAATGCGGCCCCCAGCCACGCCAGTGCTTATGTTGCCGCGCGTTGCCAATAAGTCACTGTCGCGTCTTGCCAGCCAAAACACGAGCGAATCAGGCGGCATCAACATTCGTTGGGATTTTCTCCCGATCCGCCCAGAAACCTTCTAATTGACCGTTTTGCGACCTGACGAAACATGCCGTGACGGGCAATAATCACGGCGAGGCGGAGACTTGCTGGTTTCGCCTAGGGGGAAATAGGATGGATCAGCGACGGACGGCAGGCGCTGTCGTTGGATTACTCTTAGCTGTTCCGGCGGCGTACGCAGCGGGCGCGGCCCCTCCGGTTGTCGAACTTCCGACGCTCGACATCATTTCTACGACGCCGATTTCCGGGACTGGCATTGACGCCACCAAAATTCCCGCCGCGATCACTAAGATCGACGCCGCGCAAATCGATCGCGAAAAGGCGCCGAGCGTTGTTCGATCGCTCTCCCAGCAGGTTCCGAGCATCGAACTTCAGACGATCACCGGCAACGATCTGCAGCCCGACGTTGAGTTCCGCGGCTTTGACGCCTCCCCGGTCCAGGGCACGCCGCAGGGCCTCGCCGTCTATCAGAACGGCATGCGCATCAACGAAGCCTTCGGCGACACCGTCAACTGGGACTTGATTCCGCCCGAAGCGGTGAAGTCGATGGAGGTCATCAGCAACAACCCCGCCTTCGGCCTCAACGCCCTCGGCGGCGCGATCGTCATGCAGATGAAGGATGGCTTCAACTTTCAGGGGACGACGCTCGACCTGATGGGCGGATCGTACGGACGCGCGCAAGGCTCGCTGCAATCGGGCAAGCAGATAGGTCCCTGGGGCGCCTACATCGAAATCGACGGCGCGCACGATAGCGGCTACCGTCAATTCGGCGGCTCGGACCTGCGCCGCATCTACGGCGACATCGGCTACAAGGCCGAGCAGAGCGAGTTCCACATCAGCGCCGGCGGCGCCAGCAACAATTTCGGCGCCGCGGGAACCTCGCCGTTCGAATTGCTGCAATCCAGCTGGTCCAACGTCTACACGACGCCGCAGACGTCGACCAATCAGGTCGGCTATGTCAACGCGACGGCCAACGTCAGTGTGACGCCGACCTGGAGTATTCAGGGGAACGCCCATGTTCGCTCGTTCTATCAGGCGACACAGGACGGCAATCCGACCGACGTGCAACCCTGCGATCCCTCACAGGGCGGCGCCGCAGGATATTTGTGCTTCAACGACCCGGTCACGCCTGCAAACGGTCTGAACGGTCAGCAACTCGCCAACACATTCCCCTCCGACGCTACGCTCGGCGAGAACGATCGGACTTATACCCAGTCCACCACGGTCGGGGCGACATTGCAGGGGACCAACACGGACAAGCTGTTTGGTCATAACAACCATTTCGTGTTGGGCGCCAGCTTCGATTACAGCGTCACGCATTTCGGTTCGAATGCGGAGCTGGGGACGATCAATCCGGACTATACGGTCAGCCCCTCGGGCATATTCATCGGCAACTCCGGTTTCAACGACGGTGTCCCAACGATCGGCCCGGTGTCGCTGAAAACGACCAACGCCTACACCGGCCTCTATGCGATCGACGCCTTCGATGTGACCGACAGGCTGACCGTCAGCGCCGGCGGTCGCTACAACGTCGCCAACATTACCTTGTCCGATCAGATTGGAACCGCGCTCAACGGCGGCGGCGATTTTACGCGTTTCAATCCCATGATTGGCGCGACCTACAAGATCACGCCGGAAATCTCGGCCTACGCCGGCTATTCCGAGGCCAACCGGGCGCCGGTCCCGTTGGAGCTCGGCTGCGCCGATCCCCTACATCCCTGCATCCTCGCGACGTTCCTGGTGGCGGATCCGTCGCTGCAACAAGTCATCTCGCGAACCGAGGAGGTGGGCCTGCGCGGCTCGCACAGTCTTGGGGAATACGGCCACGTCGGTTGGCAGCTCGGCGTCTGGCGCACCGAGAATTCCAACGACATCCTCAACGTGCCCGATCCCGATCAACCGGGCTACGGCTATTTCCAGAACGTCGGCTCTACTCGTCGCCAGGGCATCGAGGCCCACGTCGACTATCGCAACGACAAGCTCTCGCTCTCCGCCAACTACGCCTATGTCGATGCGACCTTCCTGAATTCGTTCCAGCTTGGCTCCAACTCACCCTTCGCTGACGCGAACGGCAATATTCAAGTTTCGCCGGGCAACCAAATTCCGATGACGCCACATCACCGCATCAAGTTCGCCGCCGATTATGCAGTTACCCCGCAATTCACGATCGGCGGCGATGTCAACATCGTGAGCTCACGTTTCTTCGACGGCGACGCCTCCAACCAGTATCAGCAATTGCCGGGCTATTGGGTCGCCAACCTCGACGCGTCTTATCAGATAACCAAAAACATCCAGGTCTACGCAAAAGCCGACAACGTGTTCAACAATCGCTACTATACCTATGGCACGTTCTTCGACACGACCGACGTGCCGAACTTCGCCAACGGCGGCAATCCTTTCACCGATCCGCGCTCGCTTACGCCGGCCAGGCCGCAGGCGTTCTACGGCGGGGTGAGGGTGACGTTCTGAGGGCCCCGTCAGGCCGCCCGCAGTGTAGGGATTTTCTCAATTTCGGACGCCATCTCGCGCTCGGCGATCTGCATGTCATAGGCTTGCTGCATGGCAAGCCAAATGCGAGGCCCGTCACCGCAGAGCTTACCCAATCGCAGCGCCATGTTCACAGTAACAGGCTGCTTCTCGTCGAGAATATCATAGAGGGTCTGTCGCGACACGCCGAGCAGTTTAGCGATTTCCGTCTTCGGTCGCCCGAGAGCCGGAAGAATGTCTTCGCGCAGCATTTCGCCGGGATGCATCGGCCGAAGGCCCGCTAGATTGGCGCTCATTAGTGGTAGTCCTCCAGGTCTAACTCGATGGCGTCCTCGCCATCGAAAGCGAATGTAAGTCGCCAATTGCCGGATACGCGAACTGAGAATCGCCCCTTTTTATCGCCAGCGAGTGCGTGAAAAAACAAACGACAAGACCGGCGAGACGCTCTGGCAATTCAACGTCAGCGCCAGCATCGTCGCGCCGCCGATCGCTTGGGAGCAGGACGGCCAGGGAGTGGATCGGCGTCTTCAGGACTTACGCGAGGCGCCCGGCGGTTTCAACTTCGCGGCGAGGTTTCCCTCGGCGTAGTGATCCATGAACAGTCGCATCATGTGATCCACGCCTTCGGCGGTCACATCGCGCAAGCTCTCGTCGTAGAAGCGACCGCGGGCTTGTGGGCCGGCGATGATTTCGTAGGCGGGGAAATAGGCGACGTTGCGGTGGGCGTCCGACACCTGCTCAGCAGCGACCCGCAGCACGGATTTCGAATAGGCGGTCGAGACGATGACGCTGCGATCTATCGCGGTCGCCTCTAGGGGAAGCGGCGAAACCGTGAGAATGAGTTTCGCGCCAGGGTTTTTCGCTCTGATGAACCAGATCGCGGTCTCCAGATCAGCGACGACATCGGCCACCGTCAGATTGACGAATTGATAGTGCGCCTCGTCGAACTCGCCGCCCGCGACCCCCGGACAAACCGGGAAAACGGCGCCGTCGTTGCGCGAGGCCCAAGTCTCCGTCCGACCCAGCGTGAAGACGAGCGCGTCCATGGTTTCGATGGCGCCGCGTACGCAGGCGAAATGATGGGCACGGTCGGCTTCGAGCTCCTCGAAGCTGCCGAATCCGCCGGGCTGGATGTTTGGCCGGAACGGGTCGAGCAACCGATCGTTGTCGTCGGTCCACGCCAACTCGTCGGGGACCAGCGAACCGTAGGCGCGCAGCAACAATTGCAGCAAATGTCGGCTCGTGTAGATGTCGCCGTAGCGCGCTGTGTAGACGCCGTAGCCGAGCCGCGTCGCCTCGGCCGGCGTTATGTGCGAAGGCGCAGCCTCGGTGACGAGATGTTGCAGGCCGGGATGCCGCGCAATATGCTTGGCGAAGTCACTGCCGGCGGTGGCGACCTTGTCGCGCGGTCCGATCTTGAACTTGGCGCGCGCGACCGGATCGAGGGCGACGGCCTCGCCCTGGAAACAATGGGCGGGAAGCATCTCGTAAGGGTGCGTCGCCATTTAAGAAGCAGCTTTCTCCAACCAGCGAATCGGGCGTCGCTTGACCTTCCGCGCTAATCCGGCGTTGATCAAGCTGGCTCTCACAGCGCCCTCGGAGCGTCGGCCTCCAGGCCGACGACCTAGCCGCAAGCGGTCGGCGTGGACGCCGACCCTCCGACGGCGGCTCGAAACTTAAGGGGCGAAATGCCGACCGGCTTTGAATTCGCTCACGTGATTGTCGCGGGCCGAGTGCAGGGCGTGGGCTTTCGCGAATTCACGCGGCGCGCGGCCGAGGGACGTGGCGCTGCGGGCTTCGTGCGCAATCGCGCCGACGGAACCGTCGAGGCGCAGCTCGTGGCGTCGGCCGAGGCGCTCGTCGCGCTCATCGAAGACTTGCGCCGCGGGCCGCCACATGCGCGGGTCAGCGAATTGCGGATCGTCGACCGCGGCCCCTCGCCCGCGCAGAGCGGTTTTCGCATTGCGCCAACGCTATAGCCTTGCCGCGCCCCGCCCTATAAGCGTCGACCGTTTCGCCCGCGCAATCGGGCGAAGGAACGCCAAGGCGCGGGACGAGGCGGGTTCCCTCCCCCCTTGTGGGGGAGGGTTAGGGAGGGGGGTCGGTTCGGCTTGGACTTAAGCTCGATCCGGATAGCGCTCAGCCTGGGGCTACCCCCCGCCCCGGCCCTCCCCCACAAGGGGGGAGGGAGGACCGCAACCGCCGCGCCTCGTTCATCGGTTACTCGATTGCGCTGCCGAATTGGCTGAAGGAGGCTCGTCTGTTCGCCAATGTGCTGATCGCCAATCGCGGCGAGATCGCCTGCCGCATCATCGCGACCGCGCGGCGAATGGGGTTCAAGACCATCGCGCTGCATACGCCCGCCGATCGCGGCGCGCGTGTTCACGCGGCTCGCCGACGAGACCGTCGAAGTCGAGAGCTATCTCGACGCCGAGGCGATCGTCGCTGCGGCGAAGCGCGTCGGCGCCGAGTGCCTGCATCCCGGCTACGGCTTCCTCAGCGAGAACGCCGACTTCGCGGAGATCTGCGGCCACAGGCGCATCGTCTTCGTCGGGCCGCCGCCCGAGGCGATGCGCAAGATGGGACTGAAGAGCACCGCGAAATCGCTGATGGCGCGCGCGGGCGCGCCCGTCGCGCCCGGCTATCACGGCGAGAACCAGGCCGCGCGGTTCCTGAAGGAGAAAGCCTACGAGATCGGCTATCCCGTGCTGATCAAGGCGATCGCCGGCGGCGGCGGGCGCGGCATCCGTCGAGTCGATACGCATGTCGAATTCGAAGCCGCATTGGAAAGCGCGCAGCGCGAAGCCAAGGCGGCGTTCGGCGATCCGCGCGTGCTGATCGAGAAGTTCATCCTCGCGCCGCGCCACATCGAGGTGCAGGTGTTCGGCGACACGCACGGCAATGTCGTGCATCTCTTCGAGCGCGATTGCTCGCTTCAGCGCCGGCGGCAGAAACTGATCGAGGAGACCCGGCGCCGGGGCTTCCAGCGGCCACGCGGCGCGCTATGACCGATGCAGCGGTCGCGGCGGCCAAGGCCGTCGGCTATGTCGGGGCGGGTACTGTCGAGTTCATCGTCGACGCCTCCCGCGGGCTCGGCCGCGACAGCTTCTATTTCCTCGAGATGAATACCCGGCTGCAGGTCGAGCACCCCGTCACCGAGGCGCTGGTCGGCGTCGATCTGGTCGAGTGGCAGTTCCGCATCGCCGCCGGCGAAAAGCTGCCGCTCGCTCAGGACGAGATTATTCCCCGCGGCGCGGCGATCGAGGCGCGGCTCAACGCCGAGGACCCCGAGCACGAATTCCTGCCCTCGCCAGGGCGACTGCTGGCGCTGAAGCTCGACGATCTCGGCGCGCGCGTCGATACCGGCGTCGAGGCGGGCGACGAGGTGTCGCCGCACTACAATTCGCTGATCGCCAAGCTGATCGTGCACGCCGACACGCGCGAAGCCGCGATCGAAAAACTCGACGCGGCGCTCGGACGCGCGGTGGCGATGGGACCGAAGACCAACTTGGGCTTCCTCCGCGCGCTTCTCGCGGCGCCGGATTTCAGGGAGGGCAAGCACGACACCGGCTACATCGATGAGCATTTGCAAGAGCTGGGCGCGACGCCGCACGGTATCGATGAGCGCGCCGCCCTCGCCGGGGTGCAGGCGATCGACGCGGCGGCGCCGAAGGGGACGGCTCGGGATTCAGATCCGTGGTCGCTCGCCGATTCCTTCGAGCTGATGGGCCCGCGCCGCGTTCCTTTCGAGGCGCTGATCGACGGCGAAGTCGAGCGCTTCGTGGCGATTGAGAGCGCGCACGGACGCGAAATCGCCTTTCGCGACGGGCGCAAAGCGCTGGAAGCCACGACGCCGCCGACCGTGCTGATGACTGGGGATGGCGCGCTGGTGCTGAATGGCGGCCGGCAGACCCATGTCGCGCTCGCCGATCCGCTAGAGGGCGCAGAGGTCGGCGCGGGCGAGGTCGGCGGTGCGGTCAAGGCGCCGATGCACGGCAGGCTGATCGCGCTCGCCGTCGAGGACGGTCAAACCGTCGAGGCGGGGCAGCGGCTCGCGGTTGTCGAAGCGATGAAGATGGAGCACGCGCTGACCGCGCCGCGCGCTGGTCGCGCCAAGCTTGCGGGTCCCAAAGTCGGCGACACCGTCGAGCAGGGTGCGCTGATCCTCAGCGTAGGAGAGTAGCTAGCGCCTTCTATGATTTCGCCGCGTTCGCTCTAGGCGAACGCGGCGAACTCTTGCCGAGCTTAGGTCACGCGTTAGCCGTGGTGCTCGTCGTGGCCGTGGCCACCGCCACCGCCGCCACCACCACCGTGCCCGCCGCCGCCGCCACCGCCGCCGTGATCCATGTGGCCGCCACCGTGATCCATATGGCCGCCGCCATGATCCATATGGCCACCGCCGTGATCCATGTGGCCGCCGCCGTGATCCATGTGCTCGCCGCCGTGATCCATGTGGTCCATGTGATCGCCATGATCCATGTGATCGTGATCGCCATGACCCATGTGATCGCCGTGATCGCCATGGCCGTGCCAATCACGCTCATAGCGATGTTCGCGCCAACCGTTGAAGCCTTCTCCGCCGCCGTAGCCGTAACCTTCGCGGTAGGCGTAGCCGCACCAGTACCAGCCGCCGCCGTGCCAGCCGTCGTCGTACCAGCAATAATCATGGCCGCCGAATAGGAACAGATCCACCGGGAACGGCAGCTGCGCCAACTGAACCAAGGGCGGGACGCTGGCGCCTGGATCAATCGCGTCGGCAATCATCCCCGCGCGGGCGGGCGATGCGGCGGCTCCGGCGACAAGCGCCAGGCCAAACAGCCATTTTCGCAACATGAGGAACCCCTTGACGATCGCCTCCCGATTGTAGGCGTCTCTGGCATAGAGCCCCCGCGATGAATTGCATCTGAACAAAAAGTGAAAGTTTACGGCGCCTACTGGGCGGCGGGATGTCATCAGACAGCGCCCGTGGAGCGTCGGCCTCCAGGCCGACGTCATCGCGGCCTCGTCGGCCTGGAGGCCGACGCTCCCTGCATGCGTTGAACGGTGGGTCCTCGGCGCCAAACTTGCGGGAACCCAGTGACAGGTAACCACTTGAGCCACAAAACTGTTGCGCAAATCGCGCAAATCAGGCGACATAAGGGCAGGCCGGAGAAACAGTCGCGATGGGCCTTGGGCCGGGAATACAAATTCTCGACGATCTTGGCGTCCCCTCGCGCGCGGCGTTCTCCTTTTCCTCTCACATCGAAGCTTTGCTTTCACGAGCGCGCGGGCGCGGCGCTCGGTATTTTCGCGCGCCCGAACCTGATCCTGGGGGATGAAGCCTTTGACCAAGCGAAGCGCGAAGATGAAGCGTCGCAACGGCCGTTTCGGACAAACCGCCGAAATCATTCCACTTCCGAAACTCAAACATCTCGTCAACCGCAACCCGCCGCCCATCCGACCGCTCAACGTCGCCCAAGCCGAATATCTCGATGCTCTGCGCTCCAGCCCGCAAGTCGTGGCCCTCGGCCCCGCGGGATCAGGCAAGACCTGGATCGCCGCCGCCTACGCCGCCGATCTCTTCCGCGCCGGCCAAATATCCCGCATCATTCTGACAAGACCCAACGCGCCCTGCGGCCGATCGCTAGGCTTTTTTCCCGGCTCGCTCGACGACAAATTCGCCCCCTGGGCCGCGCCTGTGCTCGACGCCTTGCGCGAGCGCATGGGCGCAGCGGCGTTCGACATCGCCCGCAAGAACGGCGACATCGAACTGGCCCCGTTCGAGGTGATGCGCGGACGCTCGTGGCGCGACGCCTTCGTGCTGTTGGATGAAGCGCAGAACGCGACGGCGGCGCAGATGAAGATGTTTCTGACGCGCATCGGCGAGGATTGTCAGGTGGTCGTCAACGGCGACACCGGTCAGAGCGATATCCTCGAGACCTCGGGGCTACGCGTCGTGTTGGATCTCATCCAGCGCTCCGGGCTACCGGTCCCGGTGATCGAGTTCACGCATGCCGATATCGTGCGCTCGGAAATCTGCGCGATGTGGGCGCGCGCGTTCCACGAGGCGGGGATTTAGGGCGGAGCGGCGGCGTCCACGCCGCCATTAAAGGCGACTGACCCGTTGAGAAACACGGCGGCCTGGAGGCCGCCGCTCCGCTGCGACCGCGATCTAGAGATCGCGGCTACAGGGGTGTAAAGACGGTCGCGGAGGAAAAGACATGCACGAGCCCCGTCGTCCCGCCGCGCGCCTCGATCTCGTCCATCGCCCGCGCCGCAATCGCAAGGCGGATTGGACGCGTCGGTTGGTGCGCGAGAACGTTCTGACCGCTGACGATCTGATCTGGCCCCTGTTCCTTATCGAAGGCGCGAAAGCCCGCGTCCCGGTCTCGACCATGCCGGGTGTGGAGCGGCTCAGCGTCGACGAGGCTGTGCGCGACGCCGCCCGCGCCGTCGAGCTTGGCGTCCCCGCGCTCGCCTTCTTTCCCTATACCGAGGCAAGCCTGAAGGACGAGGGCGGCAGCGAGGCGTTCAACGAAGGCAATCTCGTTTGCAAGGCCTGCCGCGCCATCAAGAAGGAATTCCCGCAGCTCGGCCTGATCACCGATGTCGCGCTCGACCCCTACACCAGCCACGGCCACGACGGCGTGTTGGTCGGCGACGTGATCGTCAATGACGCGTCCGTGGAGGCGCTGGTCAGGCAGGCGCTGGTCCAGGCGCGGGCCGGCGCCGACGTGATGGCGCCGTCGGACATGATGGACGGCCGCGTCGCCGCGATTCGCGAAGCGCTCGACGACGAGGGCTTCCTCGACGTGCAGATCCTCGCCTACGCCGCCAAATACGCCTCCGCCTTTTACGGGCCGTTCCGCGACGCCATCGGCTCGAAGGCCGCGCTGAGGGGCGACAAGCGCACCTATCAGATGGACCCCGCCAACTCCGACGAAGCGCTGCGCGAGGTGGAGCTCGATCTCGAAGAAGGCGCCGACATGGTGATGGTCAAGCCAGGCATGCCCTATCTCGACATCATCCGCCGCGTGAAGGACGAGTTCGGCGCGCCGACCTTCGCCTATCAGGTGAGCGGCGAATACGCGATGCTGATGGCCGCGGCCGCCAACGGCTGGCTCGACGGCGACAAGGTGATGATGGAGAGCCTGATCGCCTTCAAACGCGCCGGCGCCGACGGCGTGCTGACCTACTTCGCCCCCCGCGCCGCCGAAGCTCTGAAAGCGGCGCGCTGACATGCTGACGTTCTATTTCGCACCGGGCACTTGCGCGCTGGCGACCCATATCGCCCTGGAGGATGCGGGCGCGGACTATGTCGCCAAGCGCATCGATTTCGCCAAGGCCGAGCAAGTGTCCCCGGCCTATCTTGCGGTCAATCCCAAGGGCCGCGTGCCGGCGCTTGTGACGCCGCGCGGCGTCATCACCGAAACGCCGGCGCTGCTGATCTATATCGCGCAGACCCATCACCAAGCCGGCTTGGCGCCGCTCGACGATCCCTACGCTTTCGCTGAATTGCAGGCTTTCGCGAGCTATCTCGCCTCAACCGTGCATGTCGCTCACGCCCACCGCCCGCGAGGCGCTCGATGGGCCGACGAATCCACCTCGTTGGACGACATGAAGCGCAAGACGCCGGGCAATATGCGGGCTTGCTTTGAGCTGATCCAACGTCACTTGTTTCGTGGACCCTGGGCGATGGGCGAGCGCTATTCGGTGATTGATCCTTACTTGTTCACTCTCTCCGGTTGGTTGGAGGGCGACAGCGTCGACATCGCGGAGTTTCCCGTGATCGCGGACCATCACCGCCGCATGAACGAACGCGCTAGCGTGAAACGGGTGCTGGCCGCCGAGGCTTGATCGCGCTGGACGTCATCCACGCACTGAACCGTTATTGCTAAGGCCATCGGCAATTAGATCGAAGCGGGCAAGGCGCGATCTCACCAACTTCGCGATCTGCAGATCGCGGCTCTGGCGCCGCGCCGGACGATCCGACAAGAGGTCGGCGTTAACGACCTCAAGCAAGTGGGCGGGGCAGGTCGACCGAAAAGCGCAATGCCTGAAGGACAGTCTGGAAAAGAACCTCGTTGGAGTTTGCCCGCGGAGGTTATCTGCTTTTGGCCGAGGGCGGGGAAGCGCCGGCGATCGTTAAAAGCGATTGGGAAACACCAGGGTTTCCCCCCCCCCCTCAAAATTTTTTCGGCGCCCCCTCTTGAAGCCCCTTTTTCGCTTCCCAAATCGCTGCGCGTCGAGGCCCCCAAGGCTCGGCAAGGGGCCGGGTAAGACCGGCGTTCATACCATGTTGCTTCAAGGAGGATATGGATATGCGAACTTTCGACTTCACCCCCTACTATCGCGCGACCGTCGGTTTCGACCGGCTGTTCGATCTGCTGGACAACACCACTCGCTCCGACTGGCCACCCTACAACATCGAGAAGACGGGCGACGACCAGTACCGCATCACCATGGCGATTGCCGGCTTCGGTCAAAATGAGATCGAATTGGTGCAGCACGGCGCTACGCTTCTGGTTACGGGCCAAAAGGGCGAGCAGAAAGGCGCGTTGATGCTTCACCAGGGCATTTCCTCAACCAGCTTTAAACAGAGCTTCAATCTGGCCGACCATGTCAAGGTCGTCGCGGCCAACGTCGAAAACGGCCTGCTCACAATCAACCTGGTGCGCGAGGTGCCGGAGCAGTTGAAACCCCGCCGTATCGCGATCGGCTCCTCATCGATCGCCACTCCGAACAACCAGCAGGAGCGGATCCAGGCGGACAAAGCCGCCTAATTCGCGCCAACCAACAACTGCGGTCCGGCCTCCCGGCCTCTGAGCCGGGGGGTATTGATTGCGGAGAACGGAGATGACCCAGAACGTAACCCTGCCAGATCGATCTAGCCCACCTGCGTCGGCATTCTCGCCTGACGCAGCGATCTACACACATCCTGACGATGTCGCGAACGATCCGAAACTCACTCTTGCGGAGAAAAGGGAAATCTTGGCGTCGTGGAGCTCAGACGCCCGGGCAATCGAGAACGCGCCGGCCTTGCGCCAACTCGACAGCGGCGCCCTCATTGAGGTCGACGCGATCTTGCGAGTGCTAGCGTCGCTCGATCAGATGAGGCCGAGCTTGCGAACTGGTTTCCAACCGCCGTCGCCTCGCCGGCGTAGCGTGATTTTAAAATGGTTACGCAGGCCCAAGCCGCCGCGAAATGACAATGACGATGATCCGCCGCCGGCCCCTGCGGGTTTCGGCGTTCCCTTCCGTCCAACCATTGTACCGGCCCGCGGCGCGCCGCTGGAAAGAACACGGAGGCTGGCGTGCGCTTCCGGGTGAGATGGTTAAAGCGTGGTAGGATGCACCGGTTGCTCACCCCTGAAACGACGCCGGGCGCTCTAAAGTTCAGGCGCTGGCGTTCCGGCTGGGAGATGACCACTAAGGTTGTGTTTTTACCGGCGAGGTTCCGATCAATCTACTCCAACCTCGCACTCTAATCGACGCGCCTAACGTCGCGCGCCACATTGTGTTCGCACGGGCCCTGATGCACGACATGGCGCAGTCGCCCTGAACTCAAAAAAAGGGGCCCCCCGGGGGCCCCCAACCCTCAAAAAATCTGCTCAGTACCAGTGATGCCAGTGGTGCCAATGGTGGTAATAACCCCAGTGGTGCCAAGGATGGTAATAACCCCAGTGGTGCCAAGGATGGTAATATCCCCAGTGGTGCCAAGGGTGATAATATCCCCAGTGGTGCCAATGATGCCAGTAGGCTTCCGCGCCGGTCGCGGACACCATCACCATCGCGGCGACGACCACGGCCAGGGCAAGTAGGTTCTTAACCATACTGATAAGTCCCTAGTTGATGACCTCAGGTTGAGGCCGCGCTCATCAGAGTCCTGGCTGCGTGAACCGCACATGAACGAAGTTGATAGGTGTCAATTTTCACGCCTTCGCGGGCGCGACAGCAACATTTCCACCGCTTTGGCTGCCGTTCCGTCACCGCAAATCACCGCATCGACCGCTTCCGCGATTGGCATTTCCACGCCGCGCGCGCGGGCCAACTTAACTAACGCCGCGGCGGTCAGAGCGCCTTCGGCGAGCTTGCCTCCGCCGGCGTCCGCGGGTGTCCGTCCACGGCCGAGCTGAAAGCCGAAAGCGAAGTTGCGCGATTGTGGCGATGCGCAGGTGAGGACGAGATCGCCGAGGCCAGATAGGCCCATCAAGGTTGCCGCCTTCGCCCCATAGGCTTCGCCAAATCGGGCGAGCTCGGCAAAGCCCCGCGCGACCAACGCCGCACTCGCGCTCGCGCCAAGTCCGAGCCCCGCCGCGGCGCCGCAGGCGATGGCGAGCACGTTCTTGGCGGCGCCGCCGATCTCTACGCCACGCGGATCGTCGCCGTCGTAAAGCCGGAAGTTTGGCCCTTGCAGGGCGTTGGCGAGTTGCACGGCGAGCCCCGCATCTTCGCAGGCGAGCGTCACCGCCGTGGGCAGCCCGCGCGCGACGTCGGCGGCGAAGCTCGGACCGGAGAGGACGGCGTAGCGAAAGCCGGGCGCTGAATTCGGCGACGACCTCGCTCATGAATTGCCCGCTCGTCGCCTCGATGCCTTTGGCGCAGACGATCAGCGGTCGCGGCGCGCCCTTGGCCAAAACAATTCGCTGGCACACCTCGCGAAGCGTCTGCGCGGGCGTTGCGACGATGAGCGCGTCGCACGGCTCGAGGCCCGCGAGGTCGTCGACCAGCGCAATTTCCAGGGGGAGATCAACCTCGGGGAGCCGTGGCGACCGGCGGGTCGCCTTGAGATCGTCGAGCGCCCGACCCCAGACTTTCACGTTGCGGCCCGCCCGCACTGCGGCGATGGCGAGCGCAAGGCCCCACGCGCCTGCGCCGACGACGCCAATCTTCGAGGTTGACGTCATGGGGCTGGCGATAAGGCAAAAGAAGAGTGGGGAACCGGGGCGCAGTGGCGCGTGCGGTCCTCCCTCCCCCCTTGTGGGGGAGGGCCGGGGTGGGGGGTCGCCCCAACAAACTGGCTAACCGGGAAAGGTGCTTGCAAGCCGGACCGCCCCCTCCCTAACCCTCCCCCACAAGGGGGGAGCGGAATTGCCCTATCCTGAGAGATTCCTGTTCCTTCATTCGATGGCCCTCGGCCGGCGAAGCCTTTCCTAGCCAAATCGCAGCCGAACGCCTAACTAGAATGATGTTGTCGAAACAAGGCGCTCACCGATGTCCTCCATAGACCCGATGACGATCTTTTTCGCCCTCGTCGCGATTTTCGTGGGCTGGAGGTTGTGGTCGGTGCTCGGCGCGCGAACCGGCGCGGAGCGTCCGCCCGTCGACCCGCGCCGGCCGACGCGCGTCAGCGGCGAAGTGATTGACATGCCCCGCGCCGCAGCGCCCACGCCGCCGCCTGCGGATCGATGGGCCGGCGTGGCGGCGCCCGGCGCCCCGCTGGCGCGCGGACTGGACGCGGTGGCCGCAGGCGATCCGTCCTTCGATCCGCAAGGCTTTCTCGGCGGCGCGCGCGGCGCGTACGAAATGATCATAACGGCTTTCGCGGCCGGCGATGTCGCGAGCCTGCGCCGGCTCGTCGCGCCCGAGGCGCTGGCCAATTTCACCAACGCGATCGAGGCTCGCAACGCCGCTCGACAGAAAATGACAAGCACCTTGGTGTCGCTCGATCGGGCTGAAATCACAGAGGCGACGGTGCAAAACGACACCGCGCTGGTCACCGTCAAATTTGCCGCCAAGCTCAACTCGGTGACCACCGACGCGGCCGGCGCCGTGGTCGAAGGCTCGCCGACGGAAGTCGCCGATCATATCGAACTCTGGACCTTTGCTCGCGCCTTTGCGTCGCGCGATCCGAATTGGCTGCTGACGGCGACCGAGGCGACGCACTGACGACGCCATGACGCCGGTTGCCTACGAGCGCCTCCCAGGCTTTGCCGCGGACGACGCGCTGGCGGCGTTCTCTGTATTCAAGGGCTTTGCGAGCACTTGGCTCAGCGGCGCCGCGCCGCTGCGCGCGGCCCAACCCGCGTCGGCGGCGCTAGGCGCAGCGGCTCGCGCCGCACTCGCCAACGATCCCCGCGACCCGGAGGCCGCGCGCGCGTTCTTCGTCGCGCATTTCGAGCCGCGGCGGATCGGCGCCGGCTTTCTCACCGGATACTATGAGCCTTGGATCGAAGCTTCGCTGACGCCCTCATCCGCTTTTTCAGCGGCACTGCTGCGCCGTCCCGACGATCTCGTTGGTTTCCCGCTCGGCGAAGGCCCGTCAGGCTTTGCCGCTGCGCGGCGCGAGCCAGGCGGAGCATTGGCGCCCTACCCCGCTCGCCGAGAGATTGAAATCGAAGCTCGCGATCCCGTCGTTTGGCTGGGGGACGCGGTCGAGGCCTACCTGATCCAGGTGCAGGGCTCCGCGCGGGCGCGATTGCCCGACGGGAGTTGGCGGCGGTTGATCTACGACGGACGCAACGGCCGACCCTACACTTCGATTGGAAAGTTGCTGATTGAAGCCGGCGAAATCGACCCAGGCGAGATGTCGCTCGCGCGCCTCAAATCCTGGCTTCGCGCGGCGGGACTCAAGCCCGGCGAGCGCGGGCGCGAGCTGATGCAGCGCAACGAGTTCCTACATCTTCTTTCGGCTTGCCGATGACGCGGGAGAAGGCCCAATCGGCGGCGCAGGCCGGCCGCTCACGCCGCTCCGCTCGATCGCCGTGGATCGGTCGCTTTGGTTCTACGGTCTGCCGTTTTATCCGGTCGCGACGTTACCCTGGGCCGGCGAGACGCCAACATCGTTCGCGCGGCTGATGATTGCCGAAGACACGGGATCAGCAATCGTTGGACCGGCGCGCGCCGATCTGTTCTTTGGCGGCGGCGAAGCGGCGGGTGAGCGCGCCGGGTCGATCCGGCACGAAGCCGAGATGTTTGTGCTTTGGCCGCGGGAGGTCGCGGCGTGAAGGTTTTCATCGACCCGCCGCGACGGCGCGCACGCGGGCTCACCGAGGAAGACATCGCGGTGTGGGCCGAGGTCGCGCGATCGGTGCGCCGTCGCGCGGGGGCTTCACCCCCGATCGAGCCGCCGACGGCGCCGCCGCGAGCGGCCGTCGCCGAGCCGACTCGCCCTGCCGCCACGACGCCTGCGCCTCGCCCGGCGCCGCCGCCGCTGGCGCCGATCGAGCGCAAGTTGAAGCGCGCTCTCGCACGCGGACGAGACGCCGTCGACGGCGCGCTTGACCTGCATGGCCTCAACCAAGCCGAGGCGCATCATGCGCTCCGCGCTTACTTGGTTGGAGCTCAGGCGCGCGGCAACAGGCTGGTGATCGTCGTCACCGGCAAAGGGCGCGCGGGGTCTTCATCCTGGATCGACGAGCCGGGCGTGCTGCGGCGCCTCGCGCCGCATTGGCTGCAGGCGCCGGATTTGCGCGGGGTTGTGCTGGGCTTTGAGGAAGCCGGGCGCGGGCGCATGGCGGCGCGGGCGCGCTTTATGTGAGGTTGCGGCGCGAGCGCAGGTGACCACTGTCATCCCCGCGAATGCGGGGATCCAGGGGCTGCCGCACGTCGTGTGGCCAACACGTGGAAGCGCACGTCGCGTAGCTCCTGGGTCCCCGCGTTCGCGGGGATGACAAATTTGTTTGTTTGACTGATGCCCAGAGCCTCGCTGGGAGACTCTGGGCCTTTCATCAACCAAATGCGCCGCAGCGCATCAACTCACCCGCCGATGCAGGTATCCGCAGTCTTCGGCGTGCAGACGTCGAGGCCGGTGTAGGTCGGGTCCTTCGGCGCGGCCTTGCCGTCCTTCATGTCCTTCAGGAAGTACATCGCCTTGTACCCCATCTCGAACGGCCGCTGACCGACCTGACCGGCCGACAGCCCCTTCTTCATCAAATCGATCTGCACCGGCAGCGTATCCGCGACCACCAATGCGAGCGCGCCGGAGGCGATCTTGTCCTTGTACTTCGTCGCGATCTTCTCGTAGGCGTCGGGCAGGAACTGCGGGAAGCCGCCGGTCGGCGTGAACGCGTCGAGGTTCGGATATTTGGCGAGAATATCCTCCATCTGCTGATTGGCGCGGGCGAAATCGTCGTCGGTGTAGAGCGGGCAGCCGTCGGCCTCCTTCCAACCATTCTGGCCGGTCAGACGCTCGCCGGGCGCCTCGGCGCTCGCCTTGCCGGCCAGCGTGTCGCGAATGCCCTGCATGCGCTCGTTGTGGTTGGCCGCCGCCGCGCCGCCGGACTGGATGCAGATCGTCCCGCCCTTCGGCTTGATCTGCGCAACCAGCTTGGCGATATTGACGCCGATTTCGTAGTTGTGCGTGCCGACATAAGCCGTGCGCTCAGCCTTGTCCGCCGGCAGCAGATCGGAGTCCCAGGTCAGCACGGGGATCTTCTTGGCCGCCGCCCCTTGCAGAGCATTCGCCATCGCCGGAGCGTTCGCCGGCGAGACGGCGATGCCGTCGACGCCCTTGGTGATGAGGTCAGCCACGATCTGCGCTTCCTCATCGCCGCCGCCGTGTTCGCCGGGGCCGATGTAGAGGCATTTGACGGCGCCCTTCAGCTCCGCTTCCGCCTTCTTGCAGCCGGCGAGCGCCTGATCGAAGAACGGATTGTTGGTGTTCTTCGGCACCAGCGCGAAGGTATAAGGATTGGCGGCGGACGCGATCGATACGCCGCTACAAAGAGCGCCGGCGGCGACCGCGCCGGCGAGCAAAGCTTTCAACATGGTTTCTCCTCCCTTACAAAACGACGCGAAACCTATTCGCGTCGCGCTCCCCGGATCTTTCCGAGGTAGACCGCGGCAATCAGGAACGCTCCAACGAACGTTCCCTGCCAATTCGAATCGACGCCCTCCATCAGGAGAGCGTTGCGGATCGTGAAGATGAGCGCCGCGCCGATCAAGGCGCCATAGGCGCTAGCCTCGCCGCCCATCAGGTTGGCGCCGCCAATCACGGCGGCGGAGATCGCCAGCAATTCGTAGCTCGTGCCGAGCGCGTTGATCGCCGATCCCGCCCAGCCGACACTGAGGATCGCCGCGAACGAAGCCGCCATGCCCGAGACCACATAGGCCTGCACCTTGACGACCTTCACCGGCACGCCGGTCAGCAGCGCGGCCTGTTCGTTGCCGCCGATCGCCAGCACATGCCGTCCCCATGCGGTCATCTTGTAGATCACAGCGAGGATCAAAGTCAGAATGACAAGAAAGATCAGCGGGAACGAAATCTCTATTCCGTTCCCGATCGGAAGTGAGCCGCCGCCGAGATATTTGAAGGCCGGCCCGCTCGGCCCAAATTTGTAGAGCATGCGGTTGCCCGACAGCACGACCGCGACCGAGCGCGCGATCGCCAGCATGCCGAGCGTCGTCACGAAAGAAGACAGGCCGACATAGGCGATGATGAGCCCATTGATCAGGCCTGTGACGAAACCGGCGAACATGCCGATGATCACCGCGAGCCACCAGGGATATCCCGCCTCCAGCACCAGACCGCAAGAGACGGCCGTCAGGCCCATGATTGATCCAACCGACAGATCGATGCCGCCGGTTGCGATCACCACGGTCATGCCCAGCGCCATGATGCCGATGAACGAGAAATTGCGGGTGATGTTGTAGAAATTCTCCGACGTCGCGAACGAGTCCGGCTGCAGATAGGCCATGATCACGCACATGATCAGCAGCGCGATCGTCACCCAGAACGATTGCGCGCCGAGCAGCCTTTGCCACGGCGATTGCGTCTGCAGGCCGAGCACCGCCTCGATGCCGACATTCGCCCCACCGGACGCTGAAGCGTTCTGCGACATCGCGTCCTCCTTACGCCGTGGCGATGGCGCCGGTGATGAGCCCCGTGACCTCTTCGGGGCTCGATTGTTTGATCGGTTTGTCGGCGACCTTGGTCCCGCGCCGCAGCACGGCGACGCGATCGCAGACGGTAAACACGTCGGGCATGCGATGGCTGATGAGGATGATCGCCATGCCGGAATCGCGCAGCCGCTTGATCAGATCCAGCACCTCGGCCACTTGGCGCACGGAGATCGCCGCCGTCGGCTCGTCCATCAGCACCATCTGCGCCTTGGATAGGCGGGTGCGCGCGATCGCGACCGCCTGCCGCTGCCCGCCCGACATCTGCCGCACGAGATCGCGCGGGCGCGTCTCTGATTTCAGCTCAGCGAACAATTCGCCGGCGCGCTTGGCCATGGCGGCGTGATCGAGCCAGCGAAACGGCGCGACGCCGCGCTTGATTTCACGGCCGAGGAAGACATTGGCGGCGGCGGTGAGATTGTTGCAGAGCGCGAGGTCCTGATAAACGACCTCAATGCCTTTCGCTCGCGACTCAGCGGGTTTGGAGAAGTGCACCGGTTCGTCGGCGATGCGGATTTCGCCATGGGTTGGCGGATAATTGCCGGAAATGACCCGCACCAGCGTCGACTTGCCGGCGCCGTTGTCGCCCATCAGGCCCAGGACTTCGCCGGCCTCGAGAGACAGATCCACTTCGTTCAGCGCATGGATGGCGCCGAAGTGTTTCGATACCGCGCGCAATTCCAGGATCGGCAACGCAACTCCTCCCCATAGCGCTCCGCCGACGGTAGTCCCGCCTGGCCGCGCTGACATGCTAGTTTTCCTGGATTTACCGCGCGAGGGCAAGCCCAAAGTTCAGCCGCCGCGTGTGCGGTGCGAAAAGGGAACGACTTCATCATCAACGGGCGGCCAGCGCCCTCCCGTCATTGCGAGCGAGGCGAAGCAATCCAGCCCCTCGGCCCTGCCTCGGTCTGGTCCCGCCACGCGTTGGCGGCAATCTCGCCGCTTCACCGTACACGTTAGCTCTCGCGGCCGGCGCTAGATTGCTTCGCTTCGCTCGCAATGACGGCAAATCGCCGGATCAAGCAAACTTACGCGCCGGCGGTGCAAACATTGTGCGCCAGTCCAGCAGGGCGACGAACTGCAATTCGGCGCCCGCCGGCCGCGCCGCCTCACACTCGGACCTCGCGAAATGCAGGGCTTCTTCACGGTTGACGAACACCGCGCCGCACGAACCCTCGGCGTCGCAAACGAGCCAGTGGCCGCCGCCGTCCGGTCCAATCAAGAAGTGACGCATCAAAACTGCTGAGTTGTGTTGCACTGGCGTAACGACCCTCTCGAGCCTCTCCTTATGTCAAAGCACGGCCGCGCCGATCCATAGGCGCGCGCCAAACCCGATGAGGAGCGCCATCGCGGCCAACAAACCAACGCGCGCAACCAGGCTGAAAGGTTCCGCGGCGCCGCGCCACCGCTGCGCAGCAGGAAATTTCGGCCAAGCATTCGACATACGGATCGCTCCTCGAACCTCTCGCCGCCTTGACTGCGGCCGCCGGGTTTATGCGCGGAATCCGCGTAAAGCATCGAGAGGAAATCGCGGCCGACGGCATAAGGCGGGCATAAGGGCCCCGTCCCGATGGATTTCGCATCGCCCGCTGCAACCGGCGCGCATGTAGCCGCGGTCGCTGACCGCGGAGCGCGCCGCGATCGAATGCTTACCAGATAGGGATGCTCACACCGCGACCGCGGTCAACGACCGCGGCTACATCCGGCGCGGGCTTACGCCTCCACGCGCTCGCCTGAGAACCAAACGCCGCGCAATTCGAGATCCTCGCCGAGGTGCACGAAATTGGCCTCCGCGCCAGGCGCGAGGACGCCGTGCTGCAACTCCACGCGCAGCAATCGCGCCGGCGTCGAAGTCGCCATCCGCAACGCATCCTCCAGCGAGGCGCCGAGGCGCCGCGTGGCGAAGCGCACCGCATCGAGCATCGTGATGGCGGCGCCGGCCAGCGTGCCATCCTCCAAGGTCAGGCGCAGTCCCTCGCGCCGTACGATGCGTCCGCTCAAATCAAAGCTGTCCGGGCCGCCCGCCGCGGGCGGCATGGCGTCCGAAATCAGCGCCAGCCGCGACGGACCTTTCAATCGGTAGGCGAGCCGCCCCGCGGTCTCGTGCGCGTGCAACCCGTCAGCGATGAAGCCCGCGTAAATACGCGGGTCTTCCAGTGCGGCGCCGACGATGCCCGGCGCGCGAGAATTGAGCTGGCTCATCGCGTTATAAAGATGCGTGACGGTGCGCACGCCTGCATCGAAGCACGCGCGCGCCTGCTCTGCGCTCGCATCGGAATGGCCGAGGCTGACGACGACGCCGTTCACGGCGAGCCACTCTATGAGCTTCAAGCGACACCGATGCAGGCGCCAACGTCACCACGCGCGCCCGCGCCTCGACCAGAAGGCGCGCGTCGGCGTCGGTCATCGCTCGGATATGGCGCTCTGGATGCGCGCCCTTGCGACGCGGATCGATGAACGGACCCTCGACATGCACCCCGAGCGATCCAGGGATGTCTTGGCGGCCGGCTTCGAGCGCGTTCGCGAGCACCTCGGGCGCATCGGTCACGACCGTCGGCGCCAGCGCAGTGGTCCCGAAGCGACGGTGCGCCGCGATGATGCCGCGGATCGTTTCCGGCGTCGGCGCGGCGTTGAAGAAATAGCCGCCTCCGCCGTTGACCTGCCAATCAACGAAGCCCGGCGAAACGATGCCGCCGCCGAGATCGACGACCGGCGCCACAGGTTTCTGGTCGATGGCGACGATTGCGCGGACTTGACCGCCCTCGACGACGAGCGCGCTGTCGTCACGCCAACGGTCGCCGTCAAACAAACGCGCGCCCACGAAAACCTGCATCAACGCGTCTCCGTGATTTTGCGAAGATTCTGGGGATGATCGGGATCCCGCCCTAGCCTACGCGCGACGGCTTCCGCAAGCGCGTAGAAACGGTGGATCATCGTGATCGGCGCCAGCAGCGGATGGCCGGCGTCCGCCGCGCCGAGACGATCCACGCCGTCCGTGGCGCCGGATTCGATGGTCACGACGCGCGCCCCGAGGGCGCGGAAGCGCGCCAAAGTCGCGCCGAACCCTTCGGCCGCCTCATCGCGCGGCGGAAACGCCAGCACGAGGAATCCCGGGCGAACGATTTCAGCGGGACCGTGTAGCACCTCGGCCGCGGAAAACGCTTCCGCGTGAATGGCGCAGGTTTCCTTCAGCTTCAGCGCCGCCTCCGCGGCGGCGGCAAAGGTCGACCCGCGTCCCAGCACGAACGCCGAAGTCGATTCGGCAACCGCCGCGAGAATAGATTCGGGCGGCGGCGCGGTTAGGGTCAACATGTCTGGCAGTCGGCGCAGCGCCGCGCCGACTGAATCGTCACGCGCCCATCCGGCGGCGAGCGCCGCGCCGGCGGTCATGCCGGCAATCATCGACTTGGTGGCGGCGACGGAGCGCTCCTCGCCAGCGCGCAGTCCAATCAAACGCGCGGCTTCGCCGGCAAGCGGCGAACTCTCGTCGTTGACCAGCGCCAGCGTTAGAGCGCCGCCCTCGCGCGCCGCGCGCTGCGCCGCGACGATGTCCGGGCTGCGTCCGGATTGCGAAATCGAGACGGCGATCGCGCGCTCCAACCGCAGCTGCGCGCGATACAGCGACGCAATCGATGGGCCGATCGACGCGCACGGCAAGCCCACCATGATCTCGATCAGATATTTGAGGTAGAGCGCGCAATGGTCGGAGCTGCCACGCGCGTTGGTCACCACGACTGCGGGATCGCGCGCGCGCAGTTCGCCGGCCGCCGCAGCGAAGGCAGCTTCGTTCTCAGTCAGACAGCGCGCGACGACATCGCCGCATTCCGCGATTTCGCGGGCCATGAAGGTGGTCATGTTCGACTCTCTGCGACGGCGGCTTTCACGACACGGCGCCGCCGGCGAGAAGAATGGCGCCGTCCGTCGGATCAAACAACGCTGGCGTCAGACGGCCCGCGACGTCGGCGTCGAGAAACGGCCGCAGCGCTTCACTCAAGCCGCCGATCGTCGTCACGCGCGGCGCTCCGAGCGCTTCGACCCTGCGAATAAGCGCCGCAGCGGCCGCAGCCGCCGCCGTCACCAAGGGCTTGGCGACCAGATCCCCCGCGTGCGCCGCCTCCAACACCAGCGGCGCCAGCGCGCCGTAGTCGCCAGGCGTCGCCTTCGCCGCCCAGTGCAGCATTGCAAGCGCGTCATTCTGAAAGCGCGCGCGGATTTGCCTGGTCAGCTCACTCTCCGGCCCGAGACCGTCCGCCGCTCGCATCGCCGCCCGCGCGCTTTCGAGCCCAAGCCGCGACGCCGAGCCATCGTCGCCGAGGTGGAAGCCGCGCCCTCCGACGAACGTGTTCTTTCCTCCGATGCGCGCGACGCCGGCCGATCCGGTGCCGATGATGACCAGACCACCGTCGCGGTTGCCGTGCGCGCCGATGCAAGCGTTCACCGCATCGTTGACAACCGCAACGGACGCAAAGCCAGCTCAGCGTCGAGGCGAACCGCGCCGCTTCCTCGTCGCTTCCTATTCCCGCGACGCCAAGGCCTACGCGCACCAAATGGGTATCAATCTCGGCGCCAAGCACCTGCGTGATCACGTCGCGCACAACGTTGGTCGCCCGCGCGAAGTCGACATAAGCGTTCGCCGCCGGCCCCTCCGCTTCCGCGCGCAAGGCGCCAGAAACGTCCCGCAATTTCGCGCGGCATCGGGTCGCGCCAGCGTCGACGCCAACGAACCACGGCGGCGCGTCGGCGATCAACTGTGCGCCCGCGAATCGGCCCTTTGCACAGGCATTTCTGGCCTCCTGTTTCAGCGAAGAGGTATACAATTTGTTTTGGAAATATGGCTAGCGCGGTTTCCGATCAGATTGGATCGCCCGCCGCACTGTCATCCCCGCTTTCGCGCATAGGCGCTAAGATAGGCTCAACGACGCGACGTTTGGCATCGAAACCGCGCCGGTTCCGTCATGGCCGGGCTTTGTTCCGGCCATCCACGCCGTCACGCGCACTACAGGTTTCAGAACAAAGCAGCGTCTGCTGCACACACGAGCGTTCGAGTTCTGAAGCCGACAAGCCGCGTCCCGACGTGGATGGCCGGAACAAGTCCGGCCATGACGCGGATGGCGCCGCGCTGATGTTGCGCTGGGCGCTCGGGCTATGAGAGAAACGGTTCGATTTGTCGCAAGAGAAAGGCGGCGCGGGATGGCTTTGCAGCTTCGACCCAATTGCGAGTCTTGCGATCGAGACCTGCCGCCGAATTCCACCCTCGCTCGGATTTGCTCCTACGAATGCACGTTCTGCGCGGATTGCGTGGAGACGCGGTTGCAGAATGTTTGCCCGAACTGCGGCGGCGGTTTCGCGCCGCGTCCAATTCGCCCATCGAGGGAATGGCGTCCCGGCGTTTCGTTGGCCGCGCATCCGGCTTCAACCAAGCGCGTCCATCTTTCTTACGCGCTTGACGATATAGTCGCGCATGCGGCGCGCATCAGGGACATGCCGCCGGAGGAACGCTAACCGGCGGCGCCTCATTCACCTGAAAGGTAGCCTCTACGCCACCCCTTCCGACACCCGCGCCCGCTCGGCGCGCTTGCGATCGTTCGGATCGAGGACGCCCTTCCGCAGCCGGATCGACTTCGGCGTCACCTCGACCAGTTCGTCGTCCTCGATATAGGCCAGCGCCTTTTCCAGCGTCATCTGGATCGGCGGCGTCAGGCGCACCGCTTCGTCCTTGGAATGCGTGCGGATGTTGGTGAGCTTCTTGCCCTTCAGCACGTTCACTTCGAGATCGTTGTCGCGCGTGTGCTGGCCGACGATCATGCCCTGATAGACCTTCCAGCCCGGCTCGATCATCATCGGGCCGCGATCCTCCAGGTTCCACATCGCATAGGCGACCGCCTCGCCGGATTCGTTGGAGATCAGCACGCCGTTGCGGCGGCCGGCGATCTCGCCCTTCCAGGCGCCCCAGTTGTGGAACAGGCGGTTCATGATCGCAGTGCCGCGGGTGTCGGTCAGCAACTCGCCGAGATAGCCGATCAGGCCGCGCGTCGGCGCCAGGAACACCAGGCGCAGCCGATCGCCGCCGGACGGGCGCATCTCGACCATCTCGCCTTTGCGCTCGCTCATCTTCTGCACGACGACGCCGGAATGCTCCTCGTCGACGTCGATCACGACTTCCTCGATCGGCTCCAGCGATCTCGCCGCTCTCGTCGCGCCGGAACAGACGACCTTCGGACGCGACACGCCGAGCTCAAAGCCTTCGCGGCGCATGGTCTCGATCAGGATGGCGAGCTGCAATTCGCCGCGGCCGGAGACGATATAGGCGTCGGAATTCGGCGCCGGCCTCGACCTTCAGCGCGACATTGCCTTCGGCTTCCTTGAACAGGCGGTCGCGGATGACGCGGCTGGTCACCTTGTCGCCTTCGGTGCCGGCGAGCGGGCTGTCGTTGACCGAGAACGTCATCGACAGGGTCGGCGGATCGATCGGCTGCGCCTGCAGCGGCTCGACTTCCTCTGGCGCGCACAAGCGTGTCGGCGACGTTGAACTTCGGCAGGCCCGCGATGGCGACGATGTCGCCGGCGTCCGCCTCTTCGATCGGCGTGCGCTCGATGCCGCGGAAGGCGAGGATTTTCGACACGCGGCCGGTCTCGACGCAGATTGCCGGAGTGGTCGAGCACCTGCACCGGCGCATTCGGCTTGATCGAGCCGGAGAACACGCGGCCGGTGACGATGCGGCCGAGATAGGGGTTGGCCTCCAGCAGCGTGCCGAGCATGCGGAAGCCGCCGGCGCCGACCTTCGGCGGCTCGACGTGCTTCAGCACGATGTCGAACAGCGGCGCCATGCCGTCCTTCGGGCCGTCCGGCTTGTCGGCCATCCAGCCCTGCTTGGCCGAGCCGTAGATGATCGGGAAGTCGAGCTGCTCGTCGGTGGCGTCGAGCGCGGCGAACAGGTCGAAGCACTCGTTGGCGACTTCGGTGACGCGCGCGTCGGGCTTGTCGACCTTGTTGATGCAGACGATCGGCTTCAGCCCGATCTTCAGCGCCTTGCCGACCACGAACTTGGTCTGCGGCATCGGCCCTTCGGACGCGTCGACCAGCACGATCGCGCCGTCGACCATCGACAGGATGCGCTCGACCTCGCCGCCGAAATCGGCGTGGCCGGGGGTGTCGACGATGTTGATGCGGTAGTCCTTCCAGACCACCGAGGTCGCCTTGGCGAGAATGGTGATGCCGCGCTCTTTTTCGAGATCGTTGGAATCCATCACGCGCTCGGCGACGCGCTGGTTCTCGCGGAAGGCGCCGGACTGCTGCAGCAGGCGGTCGACGAGCGTGGTCTTGCCGTGGTCGACGTGGGCGATAATGGCGATGTTGCGCAGTTTCATAGGGCGGCTTTCGACGGGCGACCGAATCGGCGGCGTGGGCGGCGCCGATCAACGATCTAAACGTGACGGAATGGCTACAATCGCCCAGCGCGGCCCGGACGGTGAGATTTGTGCGGCGCAATACACGATTGCGCGCCGAATGGAAAGATCACGTGCGGATACCGCTTCGGGAGCCCACCGCCTTCACTCCCAAAGCACCGGTGCTATCGAGGCGACGAGCAGCGCGGCCATGACCCAGTTGAACGGCCGCGCACGGCGCGGATCGGCGAGGAACCGGCGCAATCCCGCACCGAACAGCACCCACACCCCGCTGGTGGGAACGCTGACGATCAGACAGGTAAGCGCCACGACAACGACGGCCGTCGCGTAGTCCGGACTGACCGCGTAGGTGGTCAACGCGCTCAGCGCGAACACCCATCCCTTCGGATTGATCCACTGGAATGCGGCCGCGGCGAGCGTTCCCAGAGGCCGACTTCCCGCGGCGCCCGGCTTAACGGCGCCGGAATTGGCGATCCGCCAGGCCAGCCACAGCAGATAGGCGGCGCCGGCCCAACGCATTGCCGGCGAAAGCCAGGGCGCCACGCGAAACAGCGCGTCGAGCCCGAATCCGACCAGCGCGACCATCAGCGCGAACCCGCCGCAGACGCCGGCGAGATGCGGCAGCGTCCGCCGCACGCCGAAATTCACGCCGGACGCCATCAGCATCATGTTGTTGGGGCCGGGCGTGACACCGGCGACAATGCAAAACAGGATGAGGGCGAGAAACACGTCGAGGTGAAGGTTCATAACGTAACTTGCAGGGGCGCCGAGACATCCTCGTCCCGGCGCTCTATATCGTGCGCGAGTTTTTAATCCAGCCGTCGAGCCTCGCCGCCATGCCCAGCGATAGCGAAATCAAATCCGCGCTTGCAAGCGTGCATGGGCCGGACGGGCGGACGCCGCTGCCCGACTCTGGCGCGATCGACGGCCTCACCCAGCGCGACGGCAAGGTGTTCCTCGCCATTCGCGTCGATCCGGCGCAGGCTGCGGCGCTCGGACCGATGAAGGCCGCGGCGGAACAGGCGATCAAGGCGCTGCCCGGCGTCGCCTCCGTGCTGGTGACGCTGACCGCTCAAGCCGCCCCCGCCGCGAAACCCGCGCCCGCCCCGGCGCCGCGCCCGGCGCGCGGCCGGCCGATCGAGGGCGTCGGCAAGATCATCGCCGTCGCCTCGGGCAAGGGTGGGGTCGGCAAGTCCACGACCGCGGTCAACCTCGCGCTTGGCCTCGCTAAGCTTGGGCTGAAGATCGGCGTGTTGGACGCCGACGTGTTCGGTCCCTCGATGCCACGCCTATTCGGTGTCAAGGAGAAACCTTCGCTGGCGCCGGACGGCCAGAAGCTGCTGCCGATCGTGAAATTCGGCGTCAAGGTGATGTCGATCGGCTTTCTGGTCGAGGACAATTCCGCGATCGTCTGGCGCGGGCCGATGGTCACCTCGGCGCTCAACCAGTTCCTGCGCGACGTCGATTGGGGCGTGCTCGACGTGCTGGTGATCGACATGCCGCCAGGCACCGGCGACGTGCAACTGACGATCGCCCAGAACGCGCCGCTGTCCGGCGCGGTCATTGTTTCGACGCCCCAGGACCTCTCGCTGATCGACGCGCGGCGCGCGATCGCGATGTTCCGGCAAGTCGAAACGCCGATCCTCGGCATCGTCGAGAATATGAGCTATTTCATCTGCCCACATTGCGGCGGCCGCAGTGACGTGTTCGCGCATGGCGGCGCTCACCATGAGGCGGAGGCGCAGGGCGTGCCGTTCCTCGGCGAAGCGCCGCTGCACATGCTGATCCGGGAAACCTCGGATGGCGGCCAGCCCGTCGTCGCCAGCGCGCCGGAAAGCCCGCAGGCTAAGGCCTATATCGACATCGCCGAAAGAGTGCGTTCGGCCTTGTTCGAGGCGGCGAACCAGCGCATTCTACCGCGGATCTTGATGAGCTGAGGTTTTGGGGATGAGCGATCCCTCGCCGCTGGCGCCCGGTGAGCCGTGGCCCGAAGAGCTTCGCGTGCAGGAAAACGGCGCGTTGTTCAAGGTGACGTTCGCCGACGGGGTCGTCGGCAGCATCTCGGCCGAGCGGCTGCGCGACGCCAGCCCGAGCGCGGACAAGACGCGGGGCGCGCCGCCCGCTGGCAAGACGCTGGCGATCGTAGAGGTGGAGCAGATGGGCAATTACGCCGTGCGGATCGGGTTCAATGATGGGCACGACACGGGGATTTATACGTGGCGGCTGTTGCGTAGTCTGACGACGCACTAACCCTCGGGCGCCTCCAGCCGCTCAAGCGATTTTTCACCGGCCGGCAGCATCATGCAAAACACGGCGCCGCGAGGTTCGTTCGGAATGGCCCATAGCCGCCCGCCATGCGCGTGAACGATGGAGCGGCAGATCGACAGCCCCATGCCCAAGCCATTGGGCTTGGTTGTATAGAAAGCTTCGAAGATGCGCGCGAGGCTCGCCTGAGCCAGCCCGGCGCCTGAATCGCTCACCTCCACAAGCAGGCCGTCCAACTCCGCCTTGCGGGTGCGAATCGAAAGGTCACGCGGCCCTTCACTGACCTCGCTCATCGCTTCGATAGCGTTCATGGTCAGGTTCAGTATCACCTGTTGCAATTGCACTCGGTCTCCCCAAACCCGCGGCAACCCCTCTGACAGTTGCATCCTCGCCAAAACCCCATGCTCCGATATGGCCGCGCGGGTCAAAATCATGATCTCCAAAATGGCCTCATTGATTTCCAAAGGCCCATTGCGCGCCGGCGCATTTTTGGCGAATTCACGAATCCGGCTCACAATATCCGCGGTCCGCCTGCCGTCGCTGATGATGCGATCAATCGACAGCCTCGCCTTGTCCAGATTGGGCGGTTTGACGTCGAGCCAGCGCACGGCGGCTCCGGCGTTAGTGAGCAAGGCTGCGATAGGTTGGTTGACCTCGTGGGCGATCGAGGCCGCGAGCTGACCCATGGTCGCGACCCGGTTCGCGTGCGCCAACTCGGCTTCGACTCGCTTTCGCTCACTGAGGTCGACGACGAAGGCGACGACGTCGTGTCGTCGCTCGCCGAAGGTTGCCGAGCCCATCAGCACCGGCACGCGACTGCCGTCCTTGCGCAGGTACTCCTTCTCGTAAGGCTGGCAGCTTCCGGTCTCGGCGAGTTCAACCATCGCCCGCGCGTCCCGGTCGCGCCACTCGACCGGCGTCAGCTCCGAGCGGCGCAACAGGCCGGCCGCAACGTCCGCCTGCTCATAGCCGACGATTTCGAGAAACGCCTGATTGGCTTCTCGAATTTGGCCAACAAGATCCCCAATCAAGATTCCGATTATATTCGAGTCGACAAGGCGCCTGACTTTCGCCTCCCGTTCCCTGAAGATCGCCATAAAGGCGCGTGTTCTCCAGTGAAATCGCAGCTTGCGCCGCGACCAGCTCCAGCACCGCAATACGAGCCGGCGCAAACGCGTGGGAAGTCAGCGCGTTTTCGAGCAGCAGAATTCCAGTCAATTGCTGTTGCTTGATGAGGGGTAAGCAGAGGATCGATTTGGATTGCCTGGCGCGGAGATACTCGTCCGCCGAGAACAGCTCGGACTTGGAGGCGTCATCGAGAATCACGCTTTCCCGCGTGCGGATGACATAGCGCACAAGCGACTCGGGACAGGCGCTCCCGCTCATCGGCTCTTCGCGCATCGTGACTTCGATGTGATCGCCGACCGCCCGCGCCTCGGCGTGAATCAGATATCCATCGACCGACGGCAGCAGCAACAGTCCACGCTCGGCGCCTGCGTTCTCGACGGCGATCGTCATCAACCGCTCGATCAACTCGGGCAGCACGATCTCGCTGGACAACGCCTGCGAGGCCCTCACCACGGCCTCTACATCGAGCTGCTGGAGCGAGGCGCCAATGATCGCAGCGGGACGCCGCTCAGCCGAAGCCAACAAATGCGGATAGAGCTGGTCGAGCTGTCGGACCTTGCCGTCGGCGCGCCAGCGCACATAACAATCCCTGGCGTTGCGCAGATAAGCGCCGGCGATCGTCTCGAAGCCGCGCTCGGCGTAAAAGCGCGCCGCCAATTCATCAGCCAAACCCTCGTTCTGCACAAACCCATTGTCACGCGCGAGCTTGATCGCCGCGTCGTAGAGGCGCATGGCGTCCATATCGCGGCCTTCCAGTCGTGCGATCTCAGCGGAAACGAGCGCCTCCTTGTCGCCAAAACTCGATGGATTGACCTCGGCCCACTCGCGTAGCTGACCGTGCAATTTCAGCAGTTCGTCCCATCGCGGCGTCTCGACCGCTTGAGCGGCGTCATGCAGCGACGCCAACGTCAGGGCGGCGAAATAGTAGTAGTCGATCAGCGGGAAATGGCCCGCCGAAGCCCACAGCAGCGTCGTCGCTTTATCGACAGCTGCCAGCGCTTCGGCGTAGACGCCCCCCAAAAATCTCGCCTTCGCCTTGGTGAAATAGTACCAGCAGATCATAGCGGTCATCCGACCGCCGAGTAAGCTCACCAGCTCCTTCTCAAATTCCTCCTCGATAAAACGATCGTCGCTGAGCGTCGAAAGACTCAAGGTCCGTCCCTGCATCGCCGCAGTGAATTGCTGCAGCGGGACGATGATGTCCTCCATGTCGCGGAACTTCGCCTTCCGAACAAAATCAATGGCGATTTCCCCTTCGCGTCGCACCAGGTCGAGCGATTCGTTTTGCAACAGAAGCAGCGCCACCGTGTGGTGCATGGCGTAACAAGCGTAAGTAAAATCTCCGGTCTCGACCGCCGTGCGAAACGACGCACGGAAGAAGTCGAGCGACGTCGCCATCGGTTGGGTCCAAACGGCCGCGATCCCCAACGCATCCTGGATTTTGCATCGATAGGGAAGGAAGGCGTGCCTCTCAACCAAATCATGTCCCAGCTTGGCGACGAGGAACGCGTCGGAATATCGCCGAAAGATAGCCGTCAGCGGCCGCGCCAGATAGCTGCATAGGTGGGCGAAGGGGCCGCTGACGCCGTGCTGCAATCCGAGGTTCACGGCTCTGCACAGTTGTAGGCTGTGGAGGTTGCCGTCAAAGTTGTTGGTGGAATCGGACAGCACGGACAAGATGCGCATGGCCGCCAGAAGTTCTGGATCGCTCATCAAGGGTAGATCGATCAGCTCACCGATCGCGCGATCCCCGAGGTTTTGCCAGAACGTTCGAAACTCGGCCTGAACCTCATCGTTGGTCGGGTGAGCAGACAGCTCGACACCAAAAAGGCGCAGGCAGGCGAGCGCGCTGGCGACCGCATCGGCGTTCTCGGACTTCACGTGATGCAGCAGAATTTTCAGGTGATAGACGGACGCTAGATCGACGTTCGACGCCCCTCGTTGCAGCAATATCTCGATCAGACCCTCGGCCTCTTCGAGATTGCCGCTCAAGAACTCGCATTCCGCGCGCTCCAACCACAGGCTGAACGCCAGCCGATGGCGGCGCTGCCAATCGCTGTTGTCCAGCAGCTTCATGCCCGCTTCCAGATACGCGCATGCGGACACGTAGGCGGAGGACGCCTTCGCCTTACGGCCGGCGCGCAGGTTGATTTCAGCCGCCTGCGCTATCTCGTCCGCCTCGACCAGCGACGTCGCACCTCGATTGATCTGATTGGCGACGTCGAACACATGCTCTTCGAGTTGGTCCGGCGTCAGGCTCGCCAGCAACGCGCGACCGATGCGCAGGTGGAAGTCCGCGGCGCCGTCGGCGGGAATTAGCGAGTAGGCGGCTTGCTGAATGCGATCATGAAGAAATTTGTAGGCGCGCTCCTGTTGGACGACGAGCCCGGCGTGTATGGCCTCGCGAAACGCCGTGTGCGCCCTGTCCCCCTGGACCAGTATCAAAATGAAGATTTCCGTGGCGCTGCCCAGACAGGCGAATTGTTTCAAGACCTCCTGGGTCGGCGCGGACAATCGCTTCAGTTTGCCGGCCATAAGCTCCACGACATTGCCGGTATAATTTTTGGCGCCGATGCGATCGACGTCCCATCGCCAACCGGGCGCCACGGGGTCGAAGGCCAGCAGTCCTTCCTCGGCTAGCTCCATGAGGAACTGGATCGCGAAGAAGGGATTGCCGCCTGTTCTCTCGTGAACCAGCTGCGCCAAAGGGTAAGCGCGCTCGACCTCACAATGCAGGGCGCTCGCGGCAAGCCGGCCAACATCCTCGAGCGCGAGCGGCGCCAACACGATCTCGGTGACCCTCGCGCCCGCCGACTTGATCGCATCCCGCATTCGCAAGAGCGGATGCGTCGGCCCGACCTCATTGTCCCGATACGCCCCGACGAGCAGCAGGCGCCCCGCCTCCGCCTGTGTCGCCATATCCTCGATAAGGTCGAGCGTACCGGCGTCCAACCATTGCAAATCGTCGAGAAACAGCGCGAGCGGATGCTCCGGCCTGGCGAATTCGCCGATGAAGCGCCGCAACACAAGCTTGAACCGGTTCTGCGCTTCTTGCGGCGGCAGGTCAGGAATCGCCGGCTGTTTGCCGACTATGAACTCCAGTTCGGGAACGAGATTGACGATCAGCTGCCCGTGGGCGCCGAGCGCCTCGGCCAAAGCGCGCCGCCACTGCGCCACTTCCCATTCGCTCTTGACGAGGATCTGGCGGACCAGGGCCTGGAAGGCTTCGGCGAGGGTCGCATAGGGAATGTCGCGCTTGTACTGGTCGAACTTGCCCGCCGCGAACAGCCCGCGCTCCGAAACCAGCGCTTTGTGCAATTCACTGACCACCGAGGATTTGCCCACCCCGGAGTAGCCGGACACCAGTACGAATTCTGGCGTCCCTTGGGTCACCACCCGATCAAAGGACGCCAGCAGAGCGTCGACTTCGCGTTCTCGCCCGTAAAGCGTCTCGGCGATCAGCAATCGGTTCGAGGCGTCATGCGCGCCGAGCGCAAAAGGGCCAATGCTTCCGCTCGACCGCCATGCGTCAAGGCAACGACGCAGGTCCGCCTCGAGACCGGCGGCGGTCTGATAGCGCTGCTCGGCGGTCTTCGCGAGCAGCTTCATCACGATTGAGGAGAGCGCATCGGGAATTCCGGCCACCCGATCGCCCGGCCTCTCGGGCTGCCGCGCGATATGGCAGTGGACCCACTCCATCGGGTCGGAAGCGGTGAACGGCAAACCTCCGGTCAGCATTTCGTAAAATGTGACGCCGAGGGAATAGAGGTCGCTGCGCGAATCGAGGGAGCGATTCATGCGTCCCGTCTGCTCAGGCGCCATATAGGCCAGCGTCCCGGCGATGACTTCGAGAGGATCAGGCGCCTGTCGCTCGCGCGCGAACCGCGAGGCCGCGCCGAAACCCGTGAGCCTGATTGCGTCTTCGGCTCGGTTCACCAGGATGTGGGCAGGCTTGATGTCTTTGTGGATGAGGCCGCGCTGATGCGCCTTGGCGACCGCGTCCGCCGCGCCAACGGCAAGGCGGAGGAAACGCTCGACGTCCATCGGCGCGCCGACGAGCCCGCTGAGCGGCTCGCCGCCAGGGTCCTCGAGCACCAAAGCGGTCCGGCCGCGGTCATGCGAAAGCTCAAGCGGCGCCGCCGCCCATGCGCTGTCGAGCTCACCCTCAAGGGCGTATTCGTGAGCAAGCCGATCGAGGGCGCTTTGCAGCGGCGGCTCCGAAGAGGGGAATAGGAGCAGCACGCCTTGTCGCTGACCGTCGGCGCCGTCTCGCCAGCCTCTGCAGAAGACGAGCGCGCTGTCCTCCCACAAGACCTGGAGGCCGCCGATTCCGTTCGCGTCAAACCGAGAAGATAGCTCCACTCACAAGTCCCGCCATTGGGTCCGACGGCCCTAAAGTCCTTTATCCAATACGCACCCATTCACACATAAACTTTTGTGTATCTGTGGGGCTGGCGCGTCAATGACGCAGCGGTTCGCGGGGGCGGCGCCGATCCGCCCCGCGAGCCCGGCTTACCCTGCTCGCAGTTCCGCGTCGCCGTCGAATACTCTAAAGGCCGCGGCCTCGAGCCACGCTCATTCCGGAGATCTCCTTGCCCGTCGCCCCCCGCATTACTTTCGACGATTTCCTCAAGGTGGACATCCGCGTCGGCACGATCGTCACCGCCGACCCTTTCCCACAGGCGCGAAAACCCGCCTACAAGCTTACGATCGACTTCGGCCCGGAGATTGGCGTGAAAAAATCCTCGGCGCAGATCACAAAGCACTATGCGCCGGAGACGTTGGTCGGGCGGCAGGTGGCGGCGGTGGTCAATTTCGCCCCGCGCCAGATCGGCCCCTTCATGTCGGAGGTCCTGACGCTCGGCTTCCCCGACGCCGACGGCGAAGTGGTGCTGATCGGCCCTTCGCTCGACACGCCGAACGGCGGCCGGCTATTCTGAGCGCCTTGACCAAGGGGTGAGGCGTTCTTAACTTCAGTCGCTGATCGTACCCTCCTTCGTAACTTCCGAGGAAAACATGGCTGCCGCCGATTCGCCCACCGCCAAGGTTACCGACGCCACCTGGAGCCACGATGTGCTCGAGTCCGCCGAGCCCGTTGTCGTCGACTTCTGGGCGGAATGGTGCGGACCCTGCCGGATGATCGCCCCTGCGCTCGAAGAAATCGCCACGGAGCTGAAGGGCAAGGTCAAGGTCGCCAAGCTCAATGTCGACGAGAATCCGAAGATTTCCGCGCAGCTTGGCATCCGCTCGATTCCGACCCTGATGGTGTTCAAGGGCGGCCAGCAGGTCGCCATGAAGACCGGCGCGGGGCCGAAGAGCGAATTGCAGCGCTGGATCAACTCGTCGGTGGCGTAAGCCGCGCCTGTAGCCGCGGTCGTTGACCGCGGCCGCGCCGTGATCGGACGATAGCCGCGCTCACACGACGGCCGCGGTCAACGACCCATAGGCGCTAACTTATAGATTGCCGATGTATTTCAAAGGTTTGATGTCATCCCCGCGAAAGCGGGGATCCAGAGGCTGCCGCACGTCGTGTGGCCAACACGTTGAAGCGCACGTCGTGTGGCCCCTGGATCCCCGCTTTCGCGGGGATGACATGCTGGCAAGTTATTCAATATTATCGGAAATTGCCCTAGGTTAGCGCCTATGGGTCAACGACCGCGGCTACAGGGCCCGTGCGGCATCAGCTCTGAAACAAGGGGTTTCGATTGTCGGCGAAAATTCTCGACGGCGCCGCGATCGCCGCCGCCACACTGGCGCGGGTTGAGGAGGCCGCTCGCGGGTTCATCGACAAAGGCGTGACGCCGGGCCTCGCGGTTGTACTGGTAGGCTCCGATCCTGCGAGCCAGGTCTATGTCGGCGCCAAGGGCAAGGCCGCCAAGCAGTGCGGCTTCCACTCCCTTCAATTCGATCTGCCGGACTCCACCTCCGAAGCCGACCTCCTCGCTCTCGTCGATCGCCTCAACAAAGACGCCGCCGTGCACGGCATCCTCGTGCAACTCCCCTTGCCCAAATCCATCAACTCCGCCCGCGTGCTGGAGTCCGTCGATCCCGCCAAGGACGTCGATGGCTTCCATCCCATCAACGTCGGCCTCGCCGCCAGCGGAAACTTCGCCCGCGCGCTGATCCCCTGCACGCCGGCCGGCTCGATGATTCTGATCGACCGGGCTTGCGAGGCGCTCGGGCTCAGCCTCGACGGCGCCGAGGCTGTCGTCGTCGGACGCTCCAACATCGTCGGCAAGCCGATGGCGCAACTCCTCCTCGCCCGCAATTGCACGGTGACGATCGCCCATTCGCGCACGCGCGATCTGCCGCAAGTCGCGCGCCGCGCTGACGTTCTCGTCGCCGCGGTCGGGCGGCCGGAAATGGTCCGCGGCGACTGGGTAAAACCTGGCGCCATCGTCATCGACGTCGGCATCAATCGCATCGCCGCGCCCGAGAAGGGCGAGGGTAAGACCCGGCTGGTCGGCGATGTCGCCTTCGCCGAGGCCGCCGAAATCGCCGGCGCGATCACCCCGGTGCCCGGCGGCGTCGGCAAGATGACCATCGCGATGCTGATGGCCAACACTGTCGTCGCGGCCGCACGGGCCCACGGGCTCGAAGCCCCGCGCTTTTAACTCTGCGACAAAGCGGCGCTGACTTTGGTCGGATAAGCCCCGCTCGGGGCTTTGTGTGCGTTGCGGCGGCGGCGGTATTCTGGCAATAGGGCGCCCGATCCAACATACCGGCGCAAAAAAACAGCGCCGAAACCAAAGTCTGCCGGGGGCCGAACGCTATGGCATTAGCGCTGATTATATTGTGTGGAATTCTGGCGCTGGTCTATGGCGTCGTTACCGTCAACCAAGTCATGGCGGCCTCGGCCGGCTCCGAGAGGATGCAGGAAATCTCCGGCGCCGTGCGGGAAGGCGCGCAGGCCTACCTAAAACGCCAGTATGCGACCATCGGCGTCGTCGGCATCATCGTTTTTGCCGGACTTTTCTATCTGCTTTCGCAGGACGTCGCGATCGGCTTCGCCATCGGCGCCATTCTCTCCGGCGCGGCAGGGTTCATCGGTATGAACGTCTCGGTGCGCGCCAACGTCCGCACCGCTCAGGCCGCCAGCGAGTCGTTGGCCGCCGGCCTCGACATCGCCTTCAAATCGGGCGCGGTGACGGGCATGCTGGTGGCGGGCCTCGCTCTCATCGGCGTCGCCGGCTATTTCTATGTGCTGACGGGACCGTTGGGTTATGCGCCGGGCGACCGCGTGGTGATTGACGCGCTCGTCGCGCTCGGCTTCGGCGCCTCGCTTATCTCGATCTTCGCGCGTCTCGGCGGCGGCATCTTCACCAAGGGCGCTGACGTCGGCGCCGACCTCGTCGGCAAAGTCGAGGCGGGCATCCCCGAGGACGATCCGCGCAACCCCGCCACCATCGCCGACAACGTCGGCGACAATGTCGGCGACTGCGCGGGCATGGCCGCCGACCTGTTCGAGACCTACGCGGTGACCGTCGTCGCCACTATGGTGCTCGGCTCGATCTTCTTCGCCGGCGGCGACTTCCTGTTCAAGGCGATGGCTTATCCGCTGGCGATCTGCGCGGTTTGCATCCTCACCTCGATTGCGGGGGCTTATTTCGTCAAGCTCGGCGCCGACAACTCGATCATGGGCGCGCTCTACAAGGGCCTGATCATGACCGGCCTGCTCTCGATCGTCGGGCTCGCCATCGCCACCTCGCTCATGATCGGCTGGGGCGAGATCGGCGTCGTCGCCGGCAAGTCGATCACCGGAACCAGCCTGTTCGCCTGCGGCATCGTCGGGCTGATCATCACCGGCCTGATCGTCGTCATCACCGAGTTTTACACCGGCACCGGTAAGCGCCCGGTGGTGTCGATCGCACAGGCCTCGGTGACGGGGCACGGCACCAATGTGATCCAGGGCCTCGCGGTGTCGCTCGAATCGACCGCGCTGCCCGCCTTGGTCATCGTCATCGGCATCATCGCGACCTTCCAGCTCGCCGGCCTCTACGGCACGGCGATCGCCGTGACGACGATGCTCGGGCTCGCCGGCATGATCGTTGCGCTCGACGCTTTCGGCCCGGTCACCGACAACGCCGGCGGCATCGCGGAAATGGCGGGCCTGCCGAAGGAAGTGCGCCACTCCACCGACGCGCTCGACGCGGTCGGCAACACGACCAAGGCGGTCACCAAGGGCTATGCGATCGGCTCGGCGGGCCTCGGCGCGCTGGTGCTGTTCGCCGCCTATTCGAACGATCTGACCTACTTCTCCGCGAATCCGGACAAGTTCCCCTACTTCAAGGACATCCACGTCTCGTTCGACCTGTTGAACCCCTACGTGGTCGCCGGGCTGATCTTCGGCGGCATGATCCCCTACCTGTTCGGCGGCATCGCGATGACCGCCGTCGGCCGCGCGGCCGGCTCCGTCGTTGTCGAGGTGCGGCGGCAGTTCAGGGAAATGCCCGGGATCATGCAGGGCACGCAGAAACCGGACTATGCCCGCGCGGTCGACTTGCTGACTAAGGCCGCGATCCGGGAAATGGTGATTCCCTCGCTGCTGCCGGTGCTGGCGCCGTTCGTCGTGTACTTCGGCGTGCTGCTGATCTCCGGCGACAAGGGCAATGCGTTCGCCGCGCTCGGCGCCTCGCTGCTCGGCGTCATCGTCAACGGGCTGTTCGTCGCGATCTCGATGACCTCCGGCGGCGGCGCCTGGGACAATGCGAAGAAGTCGTTCGAGGACGGGTTCACCGACAAGGACGGCGTCAAGCACTTCAAGGGTTCCGACGCGCACAAGGCGTCGGTGACCGGCGACACCGTCGGCGATCCCTACAAGGACACCGCGGGTCCCGCCGTGAACCCGGCGATCAAGATCACCAACATCGTGGCGCTTCTGCTGCTGGCGATCCTGGCGCACTGACCGGACGCCGGATGTAGCCGCGGTCGTTGACCGCGGTCTTCGTGTGATCGCCTCTGTCGGAAAGGGGCGATCACGGAAAGTCCGCGGTCAACGACCGCGGCTACAGCGGCGCCCGGATCACCGGCGGCTAACCCGAGACCCTGCGCTCCCAGCGGCGCATAGCGTCCGGCCCGTAAGTCGCCCCGGCCGCTTCCGTGTACCGCGCCGCATCCTTCAGCGCCGCCAACGCATCCGGCTCCAGCGCCGCGCGCCCCGGCCGGCCAAGCGGCTTCTCCGCGGTCAGCAAGATTACCTCATCCGCCAGCCCTAGCCGGATCAGCGCCGAGCCGACCGTCGGGCCGCCCTCGCTGAACACTCGTGTCACACCACGCCGCGCCAGCCACACCAGCGCTTCGCGTAAATCGAGCCGTCCCTCGGCGACCTCCCCAACACGGCCGACCTCAATTCCGCGCTCGGCGAGTTGCGCCTCCAGGTTCGCCGGCGCCTTAGCCCCAGCGATGACAATTGTCGGGTAGTCCTGCGCCGTGGCGCAAACACGAGAGTCGAGTGGCAGCCGCAATCGGCTGTCGAGCACGACGCGGAACGGGCGCAGGTCGAGCCCTGGTTGTCGCACCGTCAGCAGCGGATCGTCGCCGATCACGGTCCCGACGCCAATCATCACCGCCTCATGCGTCGCGCGAAGCGAGTGCGTGCGGCGGTTGGCGATTTCGCCGGTAATGTTGAGCCGCGGGTCGTGCTCGTCGCCTGCCGCATAGCCATCCGCGGTGCGCGCCATTTTCAGCGTCACCATCGGCCGGCCTTCGGTAACCCGCAGGATGTGGCCGAGATGGTCCCGCCGCGCCGCCTCCGCGCCGAGGCCGACCACGAGCTCGACGCCGGCCGCCGTTAGCCGCGCGAACCCCTGGCCAGCCGTCCGCGCGTCCGGATCCCGCAGTGCGCAGACAACGCGCGCAACGCCGGCTGCGACGAGGGCGTCGGCGCAGGGCGGCGTCACGCCGTGATGCGCCAAGGCTCCAGCGTCACGTACATCGTCGCGCCGCGCGCGCGCCTCGCCCGCCTCCGCCAGCGCCTGCGTTTCCGCATGTGGCCGTCCACCCGGCGCGGTGGCCGCGCCGCCGATGACACGCCCCTCACTGACGATCAGCGCGCCGACGCTTGGGTTCGGCGCGGTGCGGCCGAGGTTACGCCGCCCGAGCGCCAACGCCGCCGCCATGAAGCGTGCGTCATCGCTCATTTCCCAGTCTTCTCAGGCTCGGGCTCCGCGGCGAGTTCGCCGACAATCGTGTTGAAATCCCGCGCCTCGCGGAAATTGCGGTAGACCGAAGCGAAACGCACGTAGGCGATCTCGTCGAGGGTCTTCAGCCCCTCCATAACCAGCTCGCCGATCCGGTCGGTGGCGATATCCGTGTCGCCCTGCGCTTCGAGTTGGCGGACGACGCCGTTGATCATGCGCTCGATGCGCTCGGGCGCGATATCGCGCTTACGCAGCGCCACATCCACTGACCGTTGCAGTTTGTCGCGATCGAACGGCGCCCGCCGGCCGTTCTTTTTGACGACCGTCAACTCACGAAGCTGCACGCGCTCAAAAGTGGTGAAGCGGCCGCCGCAATCCGGGCAGGCGCGGCGGCGGCGGATGGACGCGTTGTCCTCCGTCGGCCGCGAAATCCTTCACCTGGGTATCGAGGCCGCCGCAGTAGGGACAGCGCATGCACGCTCCTTGGCGCGCCGCGCGCCGTTCAGTAGATCGGGAACCGGCGTGTCAGCTCGGCCACGCCCTCGCGGACGCGCGCTTCGGTGGCAGCGTTGCCCAATTCGCCGTCCGCCGCCAAGCCGTCGAGCACCTCGACCAGCAATTCGCCGACGCGGGCGAATTCTTCCGCGCCAAAACCCCTCGAAGTGCAGGCCGGCGAGCCGAGGCGGACGCCGGAGGTCACCATCGGCTTTTCCGGATCGAAGGGAATGCCGTTCTTGTTGGTGGTGATGTGCGCACGGCCCAACGCCACCTCGGCCGCCTTGCCGGTCAGCTTCTTCGGCGTGAGGTCGACCAGCATCAAATGGTTGTCGGTGCCGCCGGTGACAAGCTTATAGCCGCCCGCCAACACCTTCTCGGCAAGCGCCTTGGCGTTGGCGACGACGGCGTGTGCGTAGTTGCCGAATTCCGGCGTCAGCGCCTCGTGGAACGCGACCGCCTTGGCGGCGATCACATGCATCAGCGGACCGCCTTGCATGCCGGGGAACACCGCCGAGTTGATCTTCTTGGCGATGTCCTCGTCGTTGGTCATGATCATGCCGCCGCGCGGGCCGCGCAGCGTCTTGTGCGTCGTGGTCGTCACGACATGCGCATGCGGGAACGCCGAGGGATGCGCGCCGCCGGCGACCAGCCCGGCGAAATGCGCGATGTCGCACATGAAATACGCCCCGACCTCGTCGCAGATCGCGCGGAAACGCTCGAAATCCCAATGCCGCGCATAGGCCGAGCCGCCGGCGAGGATCAGCTTCGGCTTGTGCTGCTTGGCGAGCGCTTCGACCTGATCCATGTCGATGCGATGGGTCGTCGCGATCGACGCCGTAGGATACGCACTTGAACCATTTGCCGGATACGTTGACCGGCGAGCCATGCGTGAGATGGCCGCCCGCCGCGAGATCGAGCCCCATGAACGTATCGCCCGGCTGCAACAGCGCGAGGAACACGGCCTGGTTGGCCTGACTGCCCGAATTCGGCTGGACGTTGGCGAAGCGGCAGTCAAACAATTTGGTGGCGCGCTCGATCGCGAGCTTTTCGGCGATGTCGACGAACTGGCAGCCGCCATAATAACGCCGGCCGACATAGCCCTCGGCGTATTTGTTGGTCATCACCGAGCCCTGCGCCTCCAGCACCGCCTTGGAGACGATGTTCTCCGAGGCGATCAGCTCGATCTCGTCGCGCTGGCGACCAAGTTCGAGTTCGATCGCGCGCGCGATCTCGGGATCGGCGGCGGCGAGATCGGCGGAGAAGAACGAATTCGAGCGGATGGGCGCTGCGTTCATGGCTCACCTTGCGGGATGATCTTCAGCGCGCTTAGCATGCTGGAGTTTGTGGCGGAAGGAGTATGGATTGATCGTCGATTTGTGTGTATGATGTGCAAGATGAAGAGCGCGGACCTTATTCGTGAGCTCGAAAAGCAAGGTTGGAGGCTCGTCCGAGTTCGCGGCTCACATCATATCTTCAAACATCCCCAGCGGCGGGGCCAAATCGTGGTCCCCCATCCTAAAGCCGACTTGGGAAGAGGACTTCTAGCAGCCATCCTTCGCCAGGCTCGAGAATAACTATGCGCTTTCCCCTCGCCATCGAAATCGGAACGAACGAACACGCCTTCGGCGTCGTGGTCCCCGACCTGCCCGGCTGTTTTTCTGCGGGTGACACCTTGGACGATGCGTTAAGCAACACCGAGGAGGCTGTAGCCGCCTGGATTGACTCTGCTCTCGACGATGGCGATCCGATTCCGGCGCCGTCCTCGCTCGACGCCTTGCGCGAAAATCCGCGATTTGCCGGCTGGTCATTCGGCTTCGTCAACGTGCCGGACTATGTACTCGACGATCAACTTGCTCGGGTGAACGTATCTCTGCCGCGTCGTGTGCTCGCTCGGCTCGACGCTCAGGCCAAGGCTGCCGGAAAGACCCGGTCCGGTTACATCGCGGAACTGACGCTGCGACTGCGGGCCTGACGGTCAATTCTTGGATTTCTGGGCGGGAATGCGCAAACCGACAGAACTGCGCCGAGCGTAGCGCCGGTTAGTTTGATAGCGTCAAATAAGAATGTGGCGAAAAGGGCGCCCGGCGGATTATGCAGCCGTCAGACTTGGCCAACGGCGCGCGGCCCCGCGGCCAAGGCGCCGGCGAGGCTCACAATCGTAGTTAGGCTACCCCTCCAGCTTCTCGAAGCAGCTGGCGTCGGCTGCGACGCCTCGACGTGCGGAAGCTGCAAAACTTTGAGTGCAGCGACAGGCGGCTCGGGAGCCGCAGGCGCCGGCGAGGACAGCGTCGCGGAGGCGATCGACCCGCACATCGAAGCGTTGAGAAAGGGCTGCAACGGGCTCATACATAATACCCCGAATTGGCGACCGGCGAGGGGGATACGCGGCGCCGCTTTATACCCACGAACTTGCTCGCGCAGGCTTTCTCTATTGCGCTAAATTTTAATGATCCGCGCAGGCGGATGCGCCGCCGCAGTTCGTCCCGAATGAAGCGTTCCCACGCGCGCTCGCGGCGGGTAGAACCGGCGCGATGACGCCGCGCCCGATTCGCATTCTCGGCATCGATCCCGGCCTCACCGCCACCGGGTGGGGCGTCATCGAGACGGTGGGTTCGCGGCTTGCCTTTCGCGCCTGCGGATCGATCTCGACCACCGCCGATACGCCGATGAGCCAGCGGCTCGCCTTCATTCACCGCGAACTTGTCGCGCGCATCGGCGAACATGCGCCGGACGAAGGCGCCATCGAGGAGACCTTCGTCAATCGCGATCCCCGCTCGGCGCTGAAACTCGGCCAGGCGCGCGGCGTGGCGTTGGCGGCGCTGGCGCTGGCCGGCTTGAACGTCGCCGAATACGCCGCCAATCTGGTGAAGAAGACCGTGGTCGGCGTCGGCCACGCGGAAAAACCGCAGGTGGCGATGATGGTCAGAATGCTGCTGCCACTCTCCGAGGCGCGGACGCCCGACGCGGCCGACGCGCTTGCCGTTGCGATCTGCCACGCTCAGCACCGCAACGCGCGGCTTCGGGGCGCCGCTTGATCGGCAAGCTTAAGGGCCAGGTCGACAGCCTCGACGAAGAGGGGCTGATCGTCGATGTCGGCGGCGTCGGCTATCTGGTGGCGGCCTCGGCGCGGACTTTGCGCGCGCTGCCGGGGCTCGGCGAGACAGTGTCGCTGTTCATCGAGACGCAGGTGCGCGAAGACGCGATCCGCCTGTTCGGGTTTCTGACCAACGCCGAACGCGACTGGTTCCGTCTGCTGCAGAGCGTGCAGGGCGTCGGCGCCAAGGTGGCGCTGGGGATCCTCGGCGCACTGCCCGGCGACGCGCTCGCCTCGGCCATCGCGCGGCAGGACAAGGCGATGATGGCGCGCGCGCCGGGCGTCGGGCCGAAACTTGCGGCGCGGCTGGTGCTGGAGCTGAAGGATAAGGCGCCGGTGCTTGGGGCCGGAGATTTCGGCGCCTCCACGGCGCCGGCGGCTTCGTCGTTGCCAAAAACCGCGGAGGACGCTGTGCTTGCTTTGACTGGCCTCGGCTACGCGCGTCCGCAAGCTTCCGCTGCGGTTGCGAAAGCTTTTAGCGCGCTGGGCGCCGAAGCGGCGACTGCGGCGCTGATCCGCGCCGGCCTGAAGGAGCTCGCGCAATGACGGCGCTGGCTCCGCCGCCGCGGCGAGCGCCTCCGTTCTTTCTGCCGGCGCTCGGGCTGATGATTTTGTTCGCCGCGCTGGGGCCGGCGGTTGGCGGAGCCGTGTTCCTGCCGCTCGCGCTTTATGCGGAAGCGCAATCGCAGGCGATCGCGCATATCGGCTGGATTGCGACCTTGGTCGGGCACGCCTTCGCGCTGATCCCGGCTTACGTCCTGGGCTTGGTTCCCGCGACCTTCACCGGCCTCGCTTATGCCGTTTACGACGCCTGGGCGCCGCGTGGTTTTCCGCGCATCATCGGCGCCGCAGCGCTAGGCGCCGTGTTCGCGCACGGGCTCTATCTGTGGCTGATGTGGGCGGGCGCGGCGATCGAGGATTGGATCAGCGTCGACTTCGGGTCCTCGGCCGGGGGATTCATCCAGGATTGGGCGGCGGGCGAATTCGACAGCGGCCTCTATCGGGCGCTGCTGACGAGCGGGGCAGCCGCGGGCCTGGCCTGCGCCGCCGCGGCGGGATTGATTGGGCTGAAAGCGCGCGAGTAAGGCGCGGCGCCTGCTCTCAAGCGAATTTCAGCGCCGCCACGCCGGCCAGGATCAGCAGCGTCGCCGCGGCGCGGGCGCGCCGGAACGGCTCGCCTAGCGCCACCACACCGATGATCGCCGCAAACACCACCGAGCATTCGCGCAACGCCGCGACCTCGCCTATAGCCGCGCGGGTCATCGCCCAGACCACCAGCGCATAGCCTGTGAAAGCCGCCAGGCCGCCGAAAGCCGCGCGCGCCGGCTCTTGCGCGAATTCGCGGATCACCCCACGGCCGCGCCACGCCACCAGCGCCGGCGCGTAGATGACCGCGGTAATGCCGTCGGCCCACGCGTTATAGGCAAAGGCATACGCCGTGGTCGGCCCCGAAAGCCGGGCGCCCTCGCCGTCGATGACCGAATAGGACGGCGATGATCGCCGCATTGATCAGCGCGATCCGCACCGTCGGCGCATCGATCCGCCCCTGCGCCAGCCCACTCGATCCCATGCCGAGAACGCCGACGACCAGCGTCAGCACGCCGATCAGCGCAATGCCCGAAGGCCGCTCGCCGAGCGTCGCCGCCGCGATCGCGGTCGCGATCAGCGGCGCCAGGCCGCGCATCAGCGGATAGGCGACGGAGAGATCGGCGGTGCGGTAGAGCCGTCCGACGAGCACGAAATAGACGACGTGGATGATCGCGCTCGCCACCACGAACGGAAACGAAGCGACAGCCGGCATCGGCGTCATCGCAGCGACGACAAACGCGATGACCCCGCACCAGAGGCACACCCTGGACGAGGTCATGAACTTGTCGGGCGCGCTTTTGACCAGCGCGTTCCAAACAGCATGCATCAGCGCGGCGGTCATCACCGCGCTCAGGACAAGGGCAGACAAAGCGGCAAACCGTCACGAAAGCGTCACGCTGTGCATAGCGGTTTCCCGACGCCGGCGCTACGGAAGGCGGCTGAGAAGGTCTTGCGCCTGTGATCCGCGCCTTGCATGCTGTTTGCATGGCCGCTTGGGCGCATCGGGGGAACGCATGAATCTGACACCGCGAGAAAAAGACAAGCTGCTGATCGCGATGGCGGCGATCGTGGCGCGACGGCGATTGGAGCGCGGCGTCAAGCTCAATCACCCCGAAACGATCGCGCTTATTACCGACTTCGTCGTCGAGGGCGCGCGCGATGGGCGCTCGGTCGCCGAGCTGATGGAGGCCGGGGCGCATGTGGTCTCCGCCGATCAGGTGATGGAAGGCATCGCCTCGATGATCCACGATATCCAGGTCGAGGCGACGTTTCCCGACGGCACCAAGCTGGTCACCGTGCATAACCCGGTGCGCGGCGCCGATGACAAGATAATACCCGGAGAGGTGCTCGCCGAGCCCGGCGAAATCCTAATGAACGAAGGCCGCGAGACGATCACGCTCGACGTCGCCAACAGCGGCGATCGGCCGATCCAGGTCGGCTCGCATTACCATTTCTTCGAGACCAACCCGGCGCTGAAATTCGAGCGCCGCAAGACCAAGGGTTTCCGGCTCGATATTCCCGCCGGCACGGCGACGCGCTTCGAGCCGGGGCAGACGCGCACGGTGCGGCTCGTGGCCATTGCGGGGAAACGGCAGGCGATCGGGTTCCGGGGCGAGGTGATGGGGAAGGTGTGATAGGTCGAACGATCGCGCAACGAAAGAGCGCGGAGGCAAAGATGAATGAAAAATGGCTGACTACGTTGAACAGCGACGGCGCCATAGCTCTCCCGGCTGAGTTGATCGAGGCTTGGGGCTTGAAACCCGGCGATCAGATCGCCTTCGTTGATGTCGACGGCCAGTCCTCTACAATTGAACCGCACCGCAAACGAAGCTTTTTTGATCGGCTTGACGAATTCAAACTGCCGTCGCTTGGCCGGCCGCTTGAGCAGGAGGATATTGATGACGCCGTTGCCGAGGCGATGGCCGAACAGGACGAAAGGTCACGGGGCGGGTGAAAGTTGGGCTCGACACAAACGTGCTGTTGAGACTGGGCGACGACGCCGAACCCGCGCAGCAGCAGCGCGCGCGCACTTTCGTGGCCAGCTTGGGTCTGGGCAACGCCTTCGTGGGTTCAATCGTTCTGGCGGAGTTTGCTTGGACCCTTCGGCGCCACTACAAATTGCCTCGCAATGAGATTGCCAACCGCATTGCCATCATCCTTGATTCTCCAGAGTTTGCCGTCGCAGACGCGTCCGAGACCGAGCGGGCGTTGCTTCGATATCGTCGCGGTCCCGCCGACTTCCCAGACTATCTGATTGCTGAAATCAACCGATCGCGAGATTGCTCGGCCACGGCGAGTTTCGATACTGACGCCATCAAATCGGGGGACCCGTTCGTCCCCGTTCCCAACTAACGCACGAGCCCCCCATGCCCCGCAACTCCACCACTACCCTCCCCCGCGCCGCCTACGCCGACATGTTCGGTCCAACCAAAGGCGACCGCGTGCGGCTCGCCGACACCGAGCTGTTCATCGAAATCGAGAAGGATTTCACCACCTATGGCGAGGAGGTCAAATTCGGCGGCGGCAAGGTGATCCGCGACGGCATGGGGCAGAGCCAGGTCACCCGGGCTCGCGGCGCCGTCGACACCGTCATCACCAACGCCGTCATCATCGATCATTGGGGCATCGTCAAAGCCGACGTCGCGATCAAAGACGGGCTGATCGCCGCCATCGGCAAAGCGGGCAATCCGGACATTCAACCAAACGTCAACATCATCATCGGCCCCGGCACCGAAATCATCGCGGGCGAAGGCAAGATTCTCACGGCGGGCGGCTTCGACACGCACATCCATTTCATCTGCCCGCAGCAGATCGAGGAAGCCCTGATGTCGGGCATCACTTCGATGCTCGGCGGCGGCACGGGGCCGGCAACTGGCACCTTCGCCACCACCTGCACGCCGGGCCCGTGGCATCTCGCACGCATGATCGAGGCCGCCGACGATTTTCCTATGAACCTTGGTTTCGCCGGCAAGGGCAACGCCTCCAAACCCGCCGCGCTTGTCGAGCAGGTCGAGGCGGGCGCCTGCGCATTAAAACTGCACGAGGATTGGGGCACCACGCCGGCGGCGATCGATTGCTGTTTGTCTGTCGCCGACGACTACGACATTCAGGTGATGATCCACACCGACACGCTCAACGAATCGGGCTTCGTCGAAGACACAATCAAGGCCTTCAAGGGCCGCACGATCCACGCCTTCCACACCGAGGGCGCGGGCGGCGGGCATGCGCCCGACATCATCCGCGTGGCGGAGCTGCCCAACGTGCTGCCGTCGTCAACCAACCCGACGCGGCCGTTCACCAAGAATACGCTCGACGAACATCTCGACATGCTGATGGTTTGCCACCACCTCGATTCCTCGATCCCCGAGGACCTGGCTTTCGCCGAGAGCCGCATCCGCAAAGAGACGATCGCGGCCGAAGACATCCTGCACGACATCGGCGCGCTCTCGATGATGTCGAGCGACAGCCAAGCGATGGGCCGGGTCGGCGAAGTGATCATCCGCACCTGGCAGACCGCCGACAAAATGCGGCGTCAGCGCGGACCGATCGAGGGCGACACGCGAGCCGACAATTTTCGCGTCAAGCGCTACATCGCCAAATACACGATCAACCCTGCGATCGCGCATGGCGTTTCCAAGCACATCGGCTCGGTTGAAAAGGGCAAGCTCGCCGATCTCGTTCTGTGGACGCCGGCGTTCTTCGGAGTGAAGCCGGATCTGGTGCTGAAGGGCGGCGTCATCGCCGCAGCCGCGATGGGCGACCCCAACGCGTCGATCCCGACGCCGCAGCCGATCCACTACCGGCCGATGTTTGGCGCCTATGGGCGCGCGCGGACGCGGTTCGTCGCTGACCTTTGTTTCCGGCGCTGCGGTCGAAGGCGGGCTCGCGCGAAAGCTCAAAGTCGCCAAGCCGCTCGTTGCCGTGGAGAACACGCGCAAGATCGGCAAGAAAAGCCTGATCCACAACGGCGCCACTCCGAAGATCACGGTTGATCCCGAGACTTACGCGGTGACGGCCGATGGCGCGTTGCTGACGTGCGAACCGTCGGAGCGGCTCAGCATGGCGCAGAGGTATTTCTTGTTTTAGGAAAGACTTCAGTGCACTTGGCGTGACAGCTTACTCTCCGAGCCCAGCGCCACGATTTGGGCCATAATTTCTCCAACCATCCGCCCGGAGTTGGGGATACTTTCGTGCGCTTCAGTCATGGTAGCGGACCACTTGTTTTTGTCGGATGCGTCGCGCAAGATGTTCCGCAGCTACATGTACGATGCAACTTTAGAAACCGTGGCTTGGTTGTCTTATGGCGCCCGAAATCTCAATTCCTCTTTGCTATCCGGACGTTCCTGATGCCGCAATCGAGGCCGTCGCCGAGGTATTGCGTTTGGCGCTGGATAGGCCAGGGACCGCGTGTCGATGCGTTCGAGGCGGCGTTTCGCGAATATCTCTCAACTCGCCACGCCGCTATAGCCGTCGGGACTGGAACTGACGCCTTGCACCTGGCCTATATCGCTGCCGGCGTTGGTCCAGACGACGAGGTCATCACGCCAGTGCTGACCTGCGCGGCGACGAATATCCCCCTGCTCTATCAACGCGCGCGCGTCCGCTTTGCGGACATTCAGGTCGACACGTTCAACATCGATCCCAAACACGTACGCGCTCTCGTCACCGATCGCACGAAGGCCATTGTTTGTGTCGACTTCGCCGGGCTGCCCTGTGATCTCGCTGAGCTCCGCGACATCGCGCAAGCCCGAGGCATCCCGCTCATCGAGGACGCCGCGCAGGCGCTTGGCGGTGTGTACCGCGGCGAGCGCCTCGGCAATCAAGCCGATTATACGATTTTCTCGTTTCAAGCCGTCAAGCATCTGACCACTGGCGACGGCGGCATGCTGATGGTTCAGGACGCCGACAAAGCGGCGCTGGTTCGCCGTTTGCGTTGGTTTGGGATTGATCGCACCGTGCGTGCCGAGGAACGTTGGCTCAACGACATTACTGAGATCGGCTACAAATATCAGATGACCGACATCGTTGCGGCGCTTGGACTCGCCTCGCTGCGCTCGCTCGACGAGCGGCTGGCGCATCGCCGCAGGCTGTTCAGACGCTTATCGGCATAGTCTCGAGCGCACAGCCGGGGTCGAGCTTGATTGGCGGTCGCCAGTGCAATGACCGCGAGCACGCAGTCTGCAATGTCCCAATCCGCGTCCATGACGCGACCGACCTGCGCCGGCGCTTGGCCGAACATGGCATCGAGTCGGGCGCCATGCATCAACGAAACGACCGCTCCAGCATATTCGCCGAAAGTCGCGCGGACTTCCCGACAATGGACGCCATCGACGGCCGCTATTTAATGCTGCCGATGCATGCGAAGGTCCGCGTCGAGGACGTGGAAGCGATCTGTCACGTCATCCGCGGTCTGAGACACGGCGTCCTCCCGCCGCGTTCAATCGACCTGCAAACGCTCGCCGCGTCTGGTTAGATTGACGTTGTAGTATGGGTCGCGCGCGACAAAGGCAGGCCAACGCTCCATCAGCAACGCCTGGCCCTTTCGTATACGTTCGGCCAGCGCTGCCGATCGGAGCCGCCTGAAACTTAAGATTCGGCGTGATAGAGTTTGGCCTCGGGAACGTAAACGTTTCGAAGGCCAAGATCGTGAAGACGCAAGCAGAAATCGACGTCTTGTAGGCATTGTCCAGCGCTTCGTCGAGCCGCTGACGGCATCATAGACGCCGCGCCGGCACATCAAACAAGCCCCCGTCACCGCCGCCACGTTGTGCACGGTCGCGATGCGTCCGAAATAACCGGGATAGTCCGCCGGAGCGCGCCGCTCGGCGTGACCCGCGGTTCCCATCATGCCGATGACGATGCCCGCATGCTGGATGGTATTGTCGCGATAGAGAAGCTGCGCGCCAACCGCGCCGATCGACGGCCTCTGCGCTTGAGCAACCATTCTTTCGAGCCAATCTGAAGCGATCACCTCGGTGTCGTCATTGAGCAAGAGCAGATACGCGCCCGCGCTCGCGGCGGCGCCGGCATTGACCAAGCGGGAATAGTTGAAAGGCGCGTCGTCCCGGATCGTGCGAAACCGTCGCGGTTCGCGGCGTTGCCATTTGTCGAGCACGCGCACGACCTCCGGCTCGCGGCTGCCGTTGTCGACCACAACGACGTCGAAACCAGAATAGCGGCTGCGTTCGAAAATCGAGAGCAGACAGCGATCGAGATTCCGCGGGCTGTCGCGCGTCGGAATGACAATGCTGACGAGTTCGGAGGCGGCAATGTCGTATCGGACCCGATAATAGCCGAGGCAACCCTGCACCCGCTCCACGCTGCCCGACTCGCCGCGCCGCTTCAGTGCATCTTCCAGCGCGCGCTGGCTGGCGTCGTAAGCCCAGGTCTTCACATCGTGTCCGCCGGTCGCGGTCGAAAGCGGATGCATGCGCCAGGAATAGAGGATGTCGGCGATATGAAAGATACGGTGAGTGCGCTCGGTCAGGCGCAGCGCGAGGTCGTAGTCCTCGGCGCCGTCGAATTCCCTGCGAAAGCCACCGATCTTGTCGACGAGTGCGCGTCGGTAGACGGCAAAGTGGCAGGTATACATTTTCGTCAGAAATGTATCCGGGCTCCAATCCGGCTTGAAAAACGGGTCGCTGCGCACGCCGCCGAGATCAATCTTGTCTTCGTCCGAATAAATGAAATCAGCGTCGGGATGCTGGTTGAGCAGGCTTACGACCTCATGCAAGGCGTGCGGCGCCAGGATGTCGTCGTGATCGAGCTGAGCGACGAATTCGCCGCTCGCCAGCGAAAGCGCGGAATTCGAAGCTTGCGAGATTCCACCGTTGGTTGGACGAAAATCGACTTTTATTCGACTGTCGCGCCGAGCGTAGCTCGTCAGCAACCGCCGGACATGCGGCAACGGAGAAGCATCGTCAGCGATGCAGAGCTCGAAATTCGGATAGGTCTGCGCAAGCACGGAATCTGATCGCCTCGACCAGATAACGTCGCTCGATGTTGTAGACCGGCATCAGTATGCTGATGGTCGGTCGAAAGGGAAAAAGCTCGGCGTGCCGGCGCATCGAGTCGAGGTCGCGGCGGGGATACTGCCGCCAGAGCCAGGCGGCATAGGCGATATCGCGCGTAGGGGGAATATCTAAGCCCAGACGGTCGACCAAGCCGCTCACAAGCCCGTCCTGGCGTCGAAGACTCTCGTAGGCGCCGAACCGGGCGCTCACATGTTTGATGATTTCGCCGGCGCTGCGCCGCACATTTTGTTTGGGCGTCGTGGGCGCTCCGGCGACGCTAGCCGCGATCGCAAATACGGCTCTCCGCATTGCGCTGGTTGAAAGCCGAGAGGCGGTGCGCCGCAGACGGCTCGCATCGTCCGAATGGTCTTCGTAAGAGGTCTCGAGGCCTAAAGCGAATGTTTCCTCGCCCCCACGCGGATCATGCAGGGTCACGCGGATCGCAACACGCGAGGGCAGCGGTTCGTTGAACTTGTGCGTATAATAAAAGGCGAGGAATTGATGGTGAGCGAAAGAGTGCGCGTCGCGTACGTCGTCGCGGGCGTAGCCGATGGCGGCTTCGCCGCAAGGCGCACCGTTCACCGCGACTTCGATGCGCGCGGGCGCAGCGCCATAGTTGGTGAGCGCCCAGCCGCGCAGCAACAGCGTTCGCTGATCGATCACCGCTGCGCGATCAAGGCATGCGATGAAGCGCGAAAGACCCGGCTCCAAGCGCGTCTCCACGACATCGACGCCCTCAATTCTCAGCCCGTAGTCCTCGCGATCGCGGGTCAGGTTTGGACTGTAGCAGGGATCGTGTTCGATGAAGTCCGGCCAGCGCGCCCGCATAAGCTCCATCGCATGCCGCCGGCCCACCGGGTCGCGCTCGACATAATCCTTACCGCGCGTGGCGCCTTCATAGTGATACAGCCGCACATGCGGAAGATAAACGTTGTGGTACCCCGCGCGGATGAGCTTCAGACAGAAATCGACATCCTCGTAGTCGCCGGGCAATTGTTCATCGAAACGACCCATCTCTTCAAAGACTGCGCGACGGCACATCAGGCAGGCGCCCGCGACGGACGAATAATTGTTGATCGTAAAGACCTGATACATGTAGCCCGGAGAAATTCCAGGCAAGGCGCGATGGCTGTGCGCGGCGAGACCGCCAAGACCTAGAATGGCGCCTGCATGCTGAATGGAGCCGTCGGCGTAGAGCAGCAACGCGCCTACCGCGCCGATCGTGGGCCGCTGCGCCTGTTCGAGCATGGCCGAGAGCCAGTCGCCGGTGATGACCTCGGTATCGTTGTTGAGGAACAACAGGATTTCGCCGGTAGCGACGTCCACCCCGTGGTTGCAGAGCGTCGAGAAGTTAAAGGGGATATCGAGGCGCGCGACGCGAAATCGCAGCGGCTCGCGCTTCGACCAGTCCCCGAGGGTCTGGATCGCACGCGCCTCAGTTGATCCGTTGTCGACGACGATCACCTCGTAGTCGGGATATTCGGTGCGGGTGAAGATCGACTCGAGCGCCCTATGCAGCATGGCGCCATAGTCGCGACTCGGAATGATCACGCTGATGCGAGGATGGCGCAGCAGCGCATAGCGAATAAGATAGAATCCGAGTTCGCCCGGGACGCGCTCGACCCGCGCGGGCTCGCCGCGACGCGCAAGCGCATCCTCGATCGCCCGTTGGTCCGCCTCATAGACGTATATCTTCTGCCCGGAATTGGCGGCGGTCGAGCCCGAATGTATGCGCCAATGATAGAGGATCTTCGGTATGTGTTTGATCGCTCGCGCGCGTTCGCTAACCCGCAACGCAGATCGTAGCCCTGCCCGCCTTCATATTCGGCGCGAAAACCGCCGAGGTCCGCGACGAGTTCGCGCCGGTACGCGGAGAGATGGCAGGTGTACATCCGCGAAAGCAGCGAATCCGGGCACCAGTCCGGTTTGAATATCGGCCCCGAGAGCTTACCCTCGATGTCGACCTTGTCCTCGTCGCTGTAGATCATGTCGGTTTGCGGCGCCTCGTTCAGCGTCCGCGCGATCTCATAAAGCGCGTCAGGTGTGATGAGATCGTCGTGATCGAGTAGCACCACGAATTCGCCGCGGCTCATTTCGAGGCCCGCGTTGGAGGCGGCCACGATACCTCGGTTTTCAGGCAATCTCTGCGTCCGAATACGGCTGTCGGCCGCCGCGTAGCGAGCCAGCGTCGCCGCGACGGCCTCGTTGCTCGAGCCATCGTCAACCAGACAAAGTTCCCAATCCAGATAAATCTGGTCTAGCACCAATCGATCGCCTCCTCGAGAAACGCAATTGGCGGATCGTAAACAGGAACGACGACGCTCAATAGCATCTTCGTCGGCAGCGCGGCCGCCGCGCCGCGCATTTCCTGCAAGTCGCCGCGTGAGGGAAATTGGCTCGCAAGCCAAGTCTGGTAGTCGGCCTGCTCGCTGACGGGAATGTCGAGCAGGCGGTGGTTCGGTTGAGCCTCGCTTCGGCCTTTGTTGGTCGCCTGCATAATCCTCGCGGAGCCAGACATCGCGTACGCCCGATCTTTCATCGTATATTTTTAGGTAGCCCGGCTCTTACAGCACTCCGGGTCCACGGTGAAATCACTCTCACACCGGTATCCGTAAGCTCGCCCGCAACCCCCCGAGCGGCCCGTCAGCGAGTTGCACGTCACCTCCATGCGAGCGGGCGATGTCGCGGGCGATCGACAGGCCGAGTCCCGATCCGCTCTGGTCCTGATTGCGCGCCTCATCGAGCCGATAGAAAGGCCGGAACACCTCTTCGCGGAACGCCGGCGCGATTCCTGGTCCGTCATCGTCGACATGCACCAACACGAAGCGGCCTTCGCGCATCGCCCAAACCTCGACGCGCCGGGCATAGCGCTGGGCGTTGCCAACCAGATTTCCAAGGCAGCGCTTGATCGCCAGCGGCCGCACCGTGACGTTAAGATCGCCTTTGGCCGAGACGAAAACCCGCGCCCCATGCCGCTCGCTCTCCTGCCGCAATTCCTCAAGCAAAGCGCCAATATCGGTCAACTCCGCCGTCTCGCCACTGTCGCCGCGCGCGAAGGCAAGATAGCCCTCGAGCATCGCGTGCATCTCGTCGACGTCTTTCTGCAGATCCTGCGTCTCCGCGCCCTCGTCGAACATAGCCAGCGACAGGCGAAAGCGCGTGAGGATCGTGCGCAGGTCGTGGCTGACGCCACTCAGCATCGCGGTGCGCTGTTCGTTGGCGCGGTCGATGCGGCGCTTCATCTCGACGAAGGCGTAACCCGCCTGCCTGACCTCGCGCGCGCCGCGCGGCTGGAACTCGCGATAGCGCCCCTTGCCGAAATCCTCGGCCGCCTTGGCGAGCCGGAGAATCGGCCGGATCTGATTGCGCAGGAACAGGATCGCCACCGCGATCAGCACCACCGACGCGCCGAGCATCCAGAAAATGAAGATGTGCACGTTGGCGTCGTAGCCGAGCGTGCGTTTGGTGATCAGCCGCACGACCCCGAATCCGAGATCGATGCGGATCTCCATCAACCCGGATTTGCCGACCGTATCGATCCAGAGCGGATATCTGATCTGGTTGGCGAGCTCCTTCGGCAGCGCGCGGGTGAGCGGATCGAGAAAGTCGAAGAAACGGCGCGGCGGCGCGGGCGGCAGGGGTTGCGCCGGCAGCATCTCTACGTTGATGCGAAAACGGTCGGCGGCGATCTCGCGCAGCCGCTTGTCGTCCTCGCCGATCGGCAGGGCGCGATAGAGGTCGACGATCGCGCCGACATCGCGCGCCACCGCATTGGAAAGCCGATGCGTGACCAAGTCCCAATGGCGCTGCATGAACAGATAGGCGACACCGACTTGCAGCAGCACCATCGGCAGAATGACGATCAACAACGATCGAGCGTAGAGCCCTTTAGGAAACAGATCGGCGAGCGATCGCGCGCTGTTACGCCATAGCGATCGGCTGAAGCCAACCGCGCCTTGCAGTCGGGTATGTCCGATGACGGTCATGAATCAGCGACGAGCTTGTAGCCCGCGCCGCGCGCGGTCTGCAGATACAAAGGATTGGCGGGGTCGCGCTCCAGCTTGCGGCGCAGGCGATTGATCTGGACGTCGATCGTGCGTTCTTGCGCGCCCGCGGCGGGGCCGGCCAGCGCCTCGCGCGATACTGTGATCCCAGGTGTCGCCCCGAGCAACCGAAGGATCTCGCGCTCGCGCTCAGTCAGGCGCACGACATCGTCGCCGCGACGCAATTCGCCGCGCTCGGCGAAAAACAGGAAGGGGCCGAACCGCAGCGCGGCCTCGTCGAAGCGCGGCGGCGGCGTCGAGCGGGTGCGGCGCAGGATCGAGCCGATACGCAGCAAAAGCTCTTTCGGCTCGTAGGGTTTGACCAGATAGTCATCGACCCCGGCTTCGAACCCCCGCACGCGATCGGTCGGCTTCCGATCGCGCGGTCAGCATCAGGATCGGAATGTCGGAGGTTTCCCGCAACGATTCGGCGAAGGTCACGCCATCCTCGCCCGGCATCATCACGTCGAGTACGATAATTTCGAACGACAGCGCCCCGAGCCGCGCGCGCGCCTCCTCGGCCGAGGCGACGGCGGTGACGCGGTAGCCGTTCTTGCCGAGATAGGACGCGACGAGCAGCCGGAGCCGACGATCGTCATCCACGACTAGGACATGTGGGGCGTCGTCGGCGAGGGCGGCGGCGGACATCAGCTCCCCTCCATCGCCGGCGCGCCGATCAGCGCGAGAATGCGCTCGCGCGCTTCGCGGTCGATCATCGCCAGCAGAAAGGCCGCGGCGTCGGCTTTCGCCGCCGGCCCGAGCGTTTGCATGGCGGAGGCGAACCGCCGCGACTGCGACCGCGCGAGTTTCATCGCCAGGTCGCTGCCCTTGGATGTCACGTAGAGCCGGCGCTGGCGGCGATCCTCGGCGCCAGCGCGGACTTCGATGAAAGCTTCCGCGATCAACTCCTTCAGCACACGATTGAGGCTTTGCTTGGTGATGGCGAGAATGTCGAGCAACTCCGCAATCGTCAATCCGGGGTGACGCGCAACGAAATGCAGCACGCGGTGATGCGCGCGCCCAAAGCCGTAAATCTCGAGCAGCCGGTCGGCGTCGCCGACGAAATCGCGATAGGCGAAGTAGAACAGTTCGATCAGATCGTAGGTCGGCGCGGGCTCGGCGTCAGGGCCGGCGCGCGCTTCATCGGAAAGGCGCATGGCCGCCTCTTTAATTCGCTCGCCGGAAGCGCGCCAAATCAAGCCGCCGCTCGCGCCATCAACTCGCGCGCGCGCGACACATGGGTGGTCCAGTCCAGCGGGCGATAACCGGCGATCGTGTTCAACTGTTGGCGGCGAAAGTCCGAATTCTCGTCCATCAAGGCTTCGAGCGCCCCGACCCAGGCCGGCCCGTCGATCGCGTCGGCGAAGATCGCGTAGCCCTCGCCGACCTCGCGATGCGCGGCAATGTCGGAAACGACGACCGGCGCCCCCGCGGCAAGGCATTCGACCACGGGCAGCCCAAAGCCTTCGGTGAAGGACGGGGCGACCAGCCCAGCCGAATCCGCCATCAGCCGGGCGAGCCCGGCGTCGGTGAGATCGGAGGCTTCGGCAAGAAACGGGGCGAGCCGGCGCGAGCGTTCGAGCACGTCGACGATGTTCTCGTTCTCCCAGCCGCGGCGGCCGGCGATGACAAGCTTTGGCGCATTCGCCTCGTGCCGCTCGACCAGCCTGCGCCAGACAGCGAGCAGAAACTGCAGGTTTTTGCGCGGCTCGATGGTCCCGACGTAGACGAAATAAGGGGTTCGCGGCTTCGGCGCCTCCGCCGCTCTCGCTTCGGCGAAGGCTTCATCGACGGCGAGCGGCACGATCGCGATATCGGGCACGCGCGCGCCGCGCTCGCCGAGCGCCGCCTCGATCGCCCGCTGCGAATCCCGGGAATTGACGATCACCAGCGAGGCATGTTGCGAAACCGTGCCGAGCCGCCCGACATGCCGATCGAAAGCGCCCGGTGAGCAGAACTCGGGAAATTCAATGGGGATGGCGTCGTGGACGAAGAATGTCGAACGCAGGCCGGCGTCCTTAAGCCATTGGAAACGCTCCGCCTTGTCCAACTGCGCATGCGAGCAATGGAAAAACATGGTCGGCTCGTTGCCGTTGCGCGCGATCCGCCGCTCAAGGCGCGCCTCGGCGCGCACGATGTCGCGTAGCGGAAAGAAGTCGGCGTCTCGCAGCCGCTCGCTCCAAGTTTTCTTGTGACGAAAACGCTTGGGCTTGCTGGCGTTGCTATCGACCGGCTGATCGAGCCAACCGCGTAAGGCGCGATAGACCCCGTCGGCCTCGGCCTTGGCGTCGAGCCGCCAGGCCCGCTCGACGCGAGACAGCACGTCGCGCGCACGTGAAGCGCGGATTGCGCCGGAAAACACCGGGGCAGTGAATACGCATACGGTTCCGGGATCGTCGATCATCTGTTTGGCGTAGGCGTATTCGACGCGGTCAATACCGGTTGGGCCGCTCCGGAAGATGCGGGTGGCGAGGCGCGTGACGTCGAGAAAAGTCTTCATCGCGGCCCGCAAATCCCCTGACGCAACCCCCGGCATCCCCGTGGTGAAGGGGAAATTCTCGCATCGCACGCGGTCCGCGCGTTGCGGCGATCCGTCTTCGTGGATCGGCCGGCGTTTGTAAACTCATTCGCCAAGCCAACTCGCCTGGGGACCGCGCGCGTCTCGCGCGCTCTGTGCACGAAACACAGGTTACCCCCGTAAAGAGCGTGCGGGACGCCCGCGGTCCCAGGCGGTCTTCTTCCACAATCCGCATGCAGTTAACGGCGTCTATTGGCTTGCGCTAGTTTTCGCCCTGCATTTTCTGAGCTTGTTTACGAAGCTTGCTCGATCTGGCGGATTCGGTTAGTTTGCAGTGCGAACGCATCGAGCGCCAGAGAGCATGTCCGTTCTTCTATTCGTAGGAGCGCCGTTCGGCCCGTTTTTCTCGCGGCTTGCGCGTGAAATCGAGTTTACCGGAAGCTCCGTCTTTCGCACGGTTTGCGAGGGCGGCGAGTACCTTGAAACGCCCAGTCACTGCCGAATCATCTATCGCCACCGCGATGGCGATTGGAAACGTTTCATCCGCGGCGTGATGCGCCGCAATAAAATCGATGCCGTCATCACCTTCAACGACACGTTGCCGCGCAATCGCGCCGCGCTGGAAGTCGCTGAGGAAATGGCGTTACACAGTTTCGTTTTAGAGAACGGCTATCTTCGCCCGCATTGGGTGACGCTGGAGCGCGACGGGGTGAATGGATTCTCCCGACTTCCGCGCGATCCCGAGGTTTATCTGAAAACCCGCCTTGGCCCCAACGATCCACCTAAAGACAGGAACTTCCCCGCGGGTTTGCGGCCCCACGTCATTCACACCATGACGCATTTCTTCGCGGCGATCGCGTTCAAGCCGGTGCTTGGCTTCGACGCCAATTACTATGGCGATTCCGTCTACAGACAAGCCTATGGCTATGTGAAGGAATATCTCTGGCGCCTGACCCACGACGAGAGCGGCGCGCTTTCGCGGGTGCTCGATCTGGCCGGCAAAGGCCGCAAGCTGTTTCTCGCGTTGTTGCAAAAGCCGGGCGACGCTCAGCTTGTCGTTCATTCCCGCCATGGCGGCAACGCCGCCTTCATCGATGAGTTGATCACCTCCTTCGCATCGAACGCGCCCGACGACGCCATCCTCATCGTCAAACAACATCCGCTCGACTACGGCGTCGAGCGCACGCCGATCCGGGTCGCGGCCTTGATCGCCCGCCACAATCTCGCCGATCGAGTTTTCTTCCTGCGCAAGACCAGCATCGACAAGGTCATGGCGAGCGCGCATGCGGTCGTCACGATCAACAGTACGGCCGGCCTTGCGGCGATCATCGAAGAGAAACCGGTGCTTTGCGTGGGACGCGCGTTCTACAACATTCCGGGCCTCACCTGCGCCGGTCCGTTGTCGCGCTTCTGGCATGAGGCGGTTCGGCCGCCGCCGCGACTGGTGAAGGGGTTTGTCGCCTTCCTGAAGAGCACATCGCAGTTCAACGGCGGATTCCATACGCCCGAGGGCCGCGAGATCCTGGTCCCGCTGTTGGCGCAGCGGCTGCTGGAAGGGGTGCGTCAGGCGCCAAAATTGAGCGCGGAAGCGCTGAACCGCGCCTCCTACGCCGAACGCCATCGCCAGATCGGCGCTCGCCTCGGCGCAGCCGTGGCGCGGTAAGGGGTAGCCGCCGGGCAGACGGCTGGGGACCCCCTCCCCGCTCTCACGTCGTGTGACGCGCGGGGAAGGGGGACGGCGGCCGTCATGATTGATCGAGGCGATAGGCAACGCCTCCTGATCAACCTTCCGCGGTCCTGTGCAAAGCGGCGGACACATCGAGAGTCGAGTGCACGCCGATAGCGTCGAAATTTGCCGCGAGCCAGTGCTTCGCACTGGCGCGGCCAAGGTCGCGGAGCTCCTGCAGAAAACCCCAGGACGCGTCGAACTTGGTGTCCGCGGGAAGGCGATCCAGGCGGCCGTCCCCGCCAATGCGGTGAAGACGATGCGCATCCGCCGATCCGCCCGCTTCGGCGATCTTCGCGACGGCGCGCAACTGTTCCAGCTCCGCAAGAAGACTGGCGTTGAAGGTAATTTCGTTGACCCGATTGTTGATCTCTAGCGGCGTCACCGGGATCTGGTCGCGGTGAATCGGATTGATCTGCACAATGACGACATCCCCCGCGTCGCCGCCATCAACCAGCGGGGCCAGTGGAGGGTTGCCGGAATAGCCGCCGTCCCAATAGTAGTTGTCGTCAATGCGGACGGTCTGAAAAAGATGAGGCAACGTCGCCGAGGCCATGACGTGCTTCGGCGTCAGCTTGTCGCGCGTGAACACGGCGCGCTTCCCGGTGCGCACGTTCGTCGCCGCGATGAACAATTTCGGCGCCGAGCCCGCGCGCAACTCGGGAAAGCTGACGACGTCGCAGAGAATGCGGTAGAGCGGATTGTAGTTCGGTGGATTGAAGACATAGGGCGAGCTTGCGTCAGCTACCGTCGCCTCCAGGCTCGGCGGCGCCAAAACATTTCTCATCAGCGAAAGCCACCCGCCGATGCCGGGAAGTGTCGAGCCCGGCGCGGCCGCCTCGGCAACCGCCCGCCAAAAGCGCTCCAGCTTTTCTCGCGCCAGCCGCGCGGTCTTTGAGCAGACCCGCGGCCATAACGACGGCGTTCATCGCGCCGGCGCTGGTGCCGCTGACGCCGGCGATCTCCAGCCGCTCGTCCGCGAGGATCGCGTCGAGCGCGCCCCAGGTGTAGGCGCCGTGCGAGCCGCCGCCTTGCAGCGCCAGACTGATGCGCTTGGCGGCGTTCATGCCGCCGTCCAGCCGCCGTCAATCGAGAGGTTGGCGCCGGTGATCTGCGACGCCGCGTCCGAGCAGAGATAGCAGACCAGTGAAGCGACCTGCTCGACGGTCACGAATTGCTTGGTCGGCTGCGAGGCGAGCATGACGTCGTTGATGACCTGCTCATGCGTCAGTCCGCGCGCGCGCATGGTGTCAGGGATCTGGTTCTCGACCAGCGGCGTCCAGACATAACCGGGCGACACGCAATTGGCGGTGACGCCCGAGGTCGCAAGCTCCAGCGCGACGGTCTTGGTGAGGCCGGCGAGACCGTGCTTGGCGGCGACGTAAGCCGACTTGAAGGGCGAAGCGACGAGGCTATGCGCCGACGCTGTGTTGACGATGCGTCCCCACTTGCGCTTCTTCATACCGGGCGTCGCCGCGCGGATGGTATGAAAAGCCGAGGACAGATTGACCGCGAGGATGGCGTTCCATTTGTCGACCGGGAAGTCCTCGATCGGCGATACGAACTGAATGCCGGCGTTGTTGACGAGAATGTCGACGCCGCCGAGCCCTTCCTCGGCGTGTCTGACCATCGCCGCGATCTCTTCCGGCTTAGTCATGTCGGCGCCGTCGTAGAGGGCTTTCACCCCGAATTCGGCTTCGATCGCCGCGCGCGTTTTCTCGATCTCGTCGGCTTGGCCGAATCCGTTGATAACGACATCCGCGCCTTGCGCGGCGAGCGCGCGCGCGATGGCGAGGCCGATGCCGCTGGTCGATCCTGTCACGAGGGCGCGGCGTTTGACGAGTGGCATCTCGGCCTCCGTTCTCTGCGGGTTGCCAGGGTTTAGTCCATTGCGGCGCCAAAGGCGAGCATTGCGGCGCAACATAAAGCGCCGGCAGATTAACCTCTTGTTAAGCACGAAATGGTTCAACCGCAGCGTCGGGTCGAGGGTGATCAGCCCTTGAGCCGACGGCTTGCCGGTCGACGATCCTGATCGAAGACCTGCGACCTCTCGAGGATAGGGCGGCGAAATGCGGCCCCCTCTTGCAGACGAGGAGCGCGAATATGAGCGAGACGATGATGACAGCGGGCTTTGACGAGATCGTGCGCACCCGCGCCTACGCCTTGTGGGAAAGCGAAGGGCGGCCGCTCGGCCGCGACGCCGAGCATTGGCTGCAATCAGAAGAGGCGGCTCGGAAGGAGCTGGCGCGTGCGGCTGCGCCGAAAGCGGCAGCCCAGACGAAGGCGAAAGCCTCGCCCGCCAAGAAAGTCTCGACGAAGCGGACGGCGATGCCGGCCGGCGCCCCCGCTATGGCCTAAAAGGCGCCCCTGGGACCGCGGGCGGTCCCAGATTGCGAGCAAAGCTCGGTCGAGCGGGTAGAGCCGTTCTGGCGGAGGGTCGGCGTCCACGCCGACCTCTAGGGCTCGCACTTGGCCGGCTCACGTATCAACCCCGACGTCGGCCTGGAGGCCGACGCTCCGCAAGGCGCCTGATCCTCACTTCGCCCGTCGTGACAATTCAACCATAAGGCAGCATACGCTAGCCTAGGGCCCGCTCCATCACGCGACGCAGCCGAGCCGCGAAGGCGGGCGCGTCCTTCAGCGTCTCGCCGTCAACCAGCCGCGCTTCATCGAGCAGCAACCAAGCCGCATCGTCAACCAACTCCCGATCCGCGCCTTCCTTGAAGCGCTTCGCCAGCGCCGAGGTGAGCGGATGCGTCGCGTTGACCTCCAGCACCGGCTTGACCCGATCCTGCAAGCGGCCGTGCTGAGCGAGCATCTTCTCAAGCTGCCGGTCAGGACCGAACTCCGGCGCAACCAGACAGGCGACGCTGTCGGTCAGACGATCAGACGCGCGCGCGTCCTCGATCTCACCCTCCAGGGTCTGCTTGATGTGCGCGATCAGAGTGGCGACCTCCGCGGTCGCCTCCGCGGGCGCGGCAGCGCCTTCAACCAGCGCGATCGACTTGATGTCCGCCGCGCCCTGGCTGATCGACTTGAACGGCTTGCCTTCGTATCCGGCCGCCGACGACACCCAAAACGCGTCGACAGGATCGGCCAGCAGCAAAACCTCGACGCCGCGGGCGCGAAAACCCTCTAGCTGCGGGCTCGCCGCCAGCCGCTTGGCGTCATCGCCGGTCAGATAGTAGATCGCGGTCTGGTTCTCGCGCAGCTCTTTGACATAGTCCTCGAGCGTCCGCCCGCCATCGGCGTGTTTGGTGGTGGTGAACCGCGCGAGCTTGTACAGCGCGTCGCGCCGTTCAGGATCCTCGTAGAGGCCCTCCTTGATGACGGCCCCGAAATGCTCCCAGGTCTTCGCGTATTTTTCCGCGTCGCTCTCGGCGAGCTTGGTCAATTCCTGCACGACGCGGTTGGCGACGCCCTTGCGGATCGCCGTGAACACCGCGCTTTCCTGGATCATTTCGCGCGAAACATTGAGCGGCAGATCGGCGCTGTCGACAACCAGGCGCACGAAACGCAACCAACCCGGCAGCAGATCAGCGTCGGCGTTGATCAGGACCCGCCGCACATAGAGCTTGCCCTTCGATTTGCGGGTCGGATCAAACAAATCAAACGGCCGCGAGCCAGGCACGAAGGCGAGCACGGTATATTCGTGCCGCCCTTCGGCGCGCCAATGGATGGTCAGCGCCGGTTCGTCATACTGGCCGGCGAGCGAGCGGTAGTACTCGGTGTACTCTTCCGGCTTCACGTCGGACTTCGATTTCGCCCAGATGGCGGCGCCGTCGGTCAGCCGTTTCAGCTCCGCGCCGGGTTTCTCGATGATCTCGATCGGCACCGCGACCGCGCCGGAGTGCTCCTTGACGATGCGCTCGATCTTGAACGGCTCGACGTATTCCCCGGATTCCGCGTTGAGTTTCAGCGTCACGCGCGTTCCGCGCGCGGGCGCCTCCTCAAGGGCGAGCGGGGCGATCGTGTACGAGCCCTTGCCGTCGGAGGTCCAACGCCAAGCCGTGTCGCCGCCGGCGCGACGCGTGTCCACCGTGACCTCGTCGGCGACCATGAACGAAGAATAAAAACCGATGCCGAACTGCCCGATCAGGCTCGAAGCCTCTGCATTGGCCTTGTCCGGCCCGTCGGCTGTCAGTTTGTCGAGAAAGGCTTTGGTGCCGGAGCGGGCGATCGTGCCGAGTGCATCCGTGAGATCCTCGCGGCTCATGCCGACGCCGTTGTCGGCGAAGGTGAGCGTCTTGGCGTCCGGATCGAGCGAGATCTGAATGGCGAACGGCGCGCCGTCGCTGATCAACTCCGGCTTGGCGATCAACTCGTAGCGCAACTTCTCGCACGCGTCGGCGGCGTTGGAGACGAGTTCGCGGACGAAAATGTCGCGCTCGGAATAGACGGAATGCACCATGAGGTGCAGCAACCGCGAAACGTCGGCTTCAAAACTCTGGGTTTTCGCGGCGGCGGGCCCGGACTCGGGCGTCGTTGCGGCGTCGTTACTCAAGGTTGCCTCATGAAGGTTGCTTCTCGCCCACAAAACCGCGGACGCGCGCTCATATCGCGCGCAAGGCCGCAGGTTTCAAGGCGAAAGCGTAACAGGCCCTCAGCCGCGAATTGTAGACGCGGTCGCTCACCGCATTGCCTCGTACAAGCGCTTCGTTCTGCTAGTTCTTTCCAAGCAGAACCCCCGCGGTCGACGACCCATAGGCGCTAACTTATAGATTGCCGATTTATTTCAAAGACTTGATGTCATCCCCGCGAAAGCGGGGATCCAGGGCTGCCGCACGTCGTGTGGCCAACACGTTGAAGCGCACGTCGTGTGGCCCCTGGATCCCCGCTTTCGCGGGGATGACATTCCGGCAAGTTATTCAATATTATCGGAAATTGCTTTAGGTTAGCGCCTATGGGTCGACGACCGCGGCTACATCGGTGCGCTTGGGCAAAAAAAAGGCGGACCGACTGGGAGGGGGCCCGTCGATCCGCCGGCCTGCGTGGCTTGGTCGGGTTCGCGACAGCGTCCGGGGGCTGGGGGGCAAAATCGCCGGACACATCACAAACCGCACCGTCGCGGCTCCCCCTCTGTATGGCGGGAGCGTTGGGCGCGCCGTTGACGCAAATGCGGCATTCTCAAGGCAACCGTAACGCTAACGTGAGCGTTGCCGAAATTTAGGGTTGCCGCGTCTTTCGCGCCACGGCGTGTTCGCGCTGGGCCGCGGCCGCCATGCGCGCCCTCGCCTCGGGCGTCACCTCGAGTCGCGAGACCCTTGCGGGGGTCCGGACGGCGCGCTTCAGCAATGCCGGCGGCTTAACCGCGGTTTTCAGGGCAAGCGGCGCCTCGGCGTTCTCGTTCGGCTTGGCTTCCTTGTCCGGGGCGTAGGCCGTGACCTTCGGGCCTTCCTTATCGTCGGCGTCGTCCTTGGCCGCGAGGACAGGCCCCGTCCATCCCGCTTTGGGTCCGACAAACACAGGGACGGTCTGGAAGGAGACGGGCAGATTGGCGACTGATCTCGGCGCCGGAGGCGCCGCCATAGCGACCGGCATCATTGGCGCGGCGCCGCCCATCATCGGGACGCCGCCGCGCGCCAAGGCGAGCGCGTTCGGCGCATCCGCCATTGCGGAAGAGACGAAATCCTCCTGCATGGCGAGCGTGGTTCCGCGCCCCCGGCCGCGGCAGATCTCATCGCGCATGTCCGGCGGGGTGGTGATGCTGGACGCCGGCAGCGCGTCGAGCTTGGTCCCGGCTGCCGTCATCGTGAAGCCGCGGTCAAACAGCATGGCGGCTTCGTCGGTGCGCTGGCGCGCCGAGGTCGACCCAAAGATGACGACGATCAGGCGGCGTCCGTCACGCTCGGCGGTCGCGACGACATTGAAGCCCGCCGGACAAGTAAAGCCCGTCTTCATGCCATCAGCGCCGGGATAGCGCCCGATCAGCCCGTTATGGTTGCGAATGATCTGGCGGCCGAATTGTAGAGCGCCGATGTCGTAGAGATCGAGGTGCTCCGGAAACTCCTTGAGCAGGGCGCGCGCCAGAATGGCCATGTCTCGCGCCGACGAATAGTGATCGGGACTATGCAGGCCGTTCGGATTGACGAAATGCGATTCGTGCATCCCGAGCTTGGCCGCCGCCGCATTCATTTGGTCCGCGAAACTTTCCACGGAGCCGCCGATGCTCTCCGCGATCATCACCGCGACATCATTCGGCGACTTGACCATCAGCATCTTCAGCGCATTGTCGAGCGTCACCAGCGTTCCCGGCCTGAACCCCATCTTGGTCGGCGGATTGCGCGCCGCACGCAGCGACATGGTGAGCGGCGTATCCATCGTCAGCCGCCCGTCGCGCACGGCGCTCAGCGCGACATAGGTGGTCATCAGCTTGGTCGTGGACGCGGGGAACCAGGGTTCGGTCGCGTCGGACTGCATGAGAACGTCGCCTGTCTCAGCATCGGCGATCAGATAGGGCTCGGTCGCCGAGGCGGCGCCGGTGAACAGGAACGCGGTCGCCGCAAACCAAAGCTGAGCGACGCGACGAGAGAGAAACTTCATGCGGGGCGATCTCTCAGGGGGTGTTGCAGGGGACGTTTCCTTCCGCTTGGCGCTCCGAAGGTAAAGAATAATGCTCCAGCGCTCAAGTCGGACGGACCGGCTTGCATGGAAAAAGCTGGGTTTCCGGCGCGTGGGCGCCCGGAATCGCCTGCGAAATGGGCGATTCAGCAGCGGACGCGCCGGAGTTACCCAGAGATTCTGGATTCTAGCGAGCTTGCGCAAGGCATTGAAGCCAAGCAATTCGTGACCGACGATGCCTGGGACCGTTGTTAGACCGTCGGGACGAACAGACGGCGCAACATTTTTCTCCGAATGGCGCGAAGAGCATGTCGTCGCGCGCCGCGGCGTTGTAAATCCGCCGCGTGACCTCCCCCGAACGCGTCCTCAGCCTGCTTATCCCCACAGCCATCGCGCTCTACGCCAGTTTCAACGGCATACAGGCAATTCTCGTCCCCGATCGAATCGCCGCGCTCGATCCGCAAGGCCGGATCGCCGACCTCGCCTGGCTGACTGCGATTTGCGCCGGAACGGGCGTGGCGGGACTGATGTGGGTCGGCGCCGCCTCCGACGCGACGACCGGACGATTCGGCCGGCGAGCGCCTTGGCTCACGCTCATGGCGGTGTTGTCGGTCGTCTTCGCCGCCTTGCTGTCGCGACAGGGCACGGTCGCCGGCATCGCGGTCTGGTACGGGGCGCTTTGGTTCAGCCTGAACGGCTTTCAGGCGGCGTTGTTGGCGGTCGCGCCCGACCGCGTGCCCGACCGTCTGAAAGGCGCCGCCTCAACTTTTTTCGCGATCGCGGGTCCTGTCGGCGCGCTGATCGGGATCAATCTCGCCGCCTGGGTTTCGCTGCCGATCGGCTATCTGGTCCTGCTCTCTGCGCTGGCGGCGATGACGGCGCTTTTCCTACCGCTCGCTCGCGAGGCGCCGTTCCCCTCTGCTGTGGCTGGGGGACGGCCCGTGGCGCGGCCCGGGTTCGGCGCACTCGCCAGCTTCGCCTCGCGCGATTTCTCACTCGCCTTCCTGTTTCGCCTGCTGATGTTCTCAGCGCAGTTCTCGATCAACAACTATCTGCTCTACGTCTTGCGCGACTATATCGGCGAGGCGGCGCTGCCTGGCCATGACGCGCGCGGCGCGACTGGCATCCTTGGCGCGCTTCGGGTGGCGACCACGCTCGCGGCAATTCTCGCTGGCCATGCCGTCGCCGTACGCACCTCCCGCCGCCGCGTCTTTGCGCAAGCCTACGCCGCGCTGATGGCGCTGGCGATGATTGTCCCGTTGCTTTGGCCGAGTTGGCCCGGCATGTTGGTTTTCGCCGGCCTGGGCGGCGTAGCGATGGGCGTCTACGCGGTCATCGACCTGACGCTGATGTCGCGCGTGCTGCCAAACCCGCATTCCCAAGGCCGTGATCTCGCGATGCTCGTCATGGCCGGCGCCACCGCGCAGTTCATCGCGCCGCTGCTGTCCGGTGTGTTGATTGATCGGTTCGGCTACGGCGCGCTGTTCCTGGCGGCCGCCTGGATCACGATTGCCGCCGGGGCCGTGGTGGGGCGCCTGCGCGGGGTCGAGTAGGGCCCCTGGGATCCCGCGCGCTCTCGCCGGCCGGCGTTCTGTCGGCAAGAGCGCGCGAGACGCGCGCGGTCCCAAGGGCGTTTGAGGCCGGCGCCGACGTCTTTACTCTGCTGCGACGACCGCGAATTTGACGCCGAGTGCTCGCAGGACCGCGTTCACCGTCTCAAAGCGAGGGTGTGCGCCCGGGCTTAAAGCTTTGTAGAGGCTTTCACGACCAAGCCCTGCTTCTTTCGCAATCTGCGCCATGCCACGCGCCTTGGCGACGTCACCTAGCGCGGCCAGGAACACGTCGGGATTGGAGTCCTCCGCCGCCGCGGCCAGATATTCGGCGATGACGTTGTCGTCATCGAGGTAAGCCGCAGCATCGAATTTCGCGTAGGCGTGTGTCATGGCTTGTCCTTGCCGATGGTGCGCGCCATGGCCTTGGCGCGGGCAATGTCCTTGGCTTGAGTGGATTTGTCGCCCCCGGTCAGTAACAAATAGACGGTTCGTCCTTTGCGCATGAAATAGACGCGGTAGCCCGGTCCTATATGGACGCGCATTTCCGAGACACCTTCACCGACGGGCTTACAGTCGCTGAAATTTCCGAATTCCGCGCTTCGTACACGCGCCAGGATTCGCGCTTTGCCCGTAGCGTCTATTAGTGACGATAACCACGCGTCGAACTCTAACGATCGAAGAATGACAAACATTGCGACCGTTGTATCTTATCGGATACAAAAAGCAACCTGCATTTGCTTCGCTTGGCGACAACGATCTGCAATCCAAGCCGACCGGTCCCAACCTCAATGCGCCTCGTCCCAATTCTGCGCCGCGCGCGCGTCAACCAGCAGCGGCACATCGAGGCTGAGCGCCGGCGCCGGCGCTTGCGTCATGATCTTCGAGACCAGCGCGATCGTGGGCTCGACCTCATCGTCCGGCGCCTCGAACACCAGTTCGTCGTGCACCTGCAGCAGCATACGCGCATGAAGTTTCGCCTGGTCGAGCGCCGCGTCCATGCGCGTCATCGCGCGGCGGATGATGTCGGCGGCCGACCCTTGGATCGGCGCGTTGATGGAAGCGCGTTCGTTGAATGCGCGCTCGCTCGGGTTCGAGGCGTTGATGCGTGGGAAGTGGCATTTGCGCCCGAAGATCGTCGTCACGTAGCCGTCCGCTCGGGCGCGCTTCTTCGTCGCCTCCATGTAATCGCGGATGCCGGGAAAGCGCTCGAAATATTTGCGGATGTAAGCGCCCGCCTCCTCGCGCGGGATACCGAGTTGGTTGGCGAGACCAAAGGCGGAAATGCCGTAGATGATGCCGAAATTGATCGCCTTGGCGCGACGTCGGACTTCGCTCGGCATGCCCGCGATCGGCACGCCAAACATCTCGGAAGCCGTCATCGCGTGAATATCCAGTCCTTCGGCAAAGGCTTTTTTCAGCGCGGGCAGATCGGCGATATGCGCAAGTATGCGCAGCTCAATCTGACTGTAGTCGGCGCTGATCAACTTGTGACCGGCGTCGGCGACGAACGCGCGGCGGATGCGCCGGCCTTCCTCGTTGCGGATGGGAATGTTTTGCAGGTTTGGTTCGGATGAGGACAGTCGCCCTGTCGTCGTCGAAGCCAGCGCGAAGCTCGTGTGCACGCGATGCGTCGTCGGGTTGACGTAGCCGGGCAGCGCATCGGTGTAGGTCGACTTCAACTTGGAGAGCTGTCGCCAATCCAGGATCTTGCGCGGCAGTTCGTGGCCCTCTTCAGCCAGATCCTCCAAGACGCCCGCGGCCGTGGACCAGGCGCCGGTTGCGGTCTTCTTGCCGCCAGGAAGTCCCATCTGCCCGAACAGCACGTCGCCGATCTGCTTGGGCGAACCGATGTTGAGCGAGACCCCGACGAGGGCCTGTATTTCCGCCTCGACGCGCCCCATGCCTTGCGCGAATTCGCCCGAAAGGCGGGAGAGAATCGAGCGATCAATTGAAATGCCGCGCGCCTCCATGCGGGCGAGCGTGGCAATCAGCGGCCGCTCCAGCGTTTCATAGACGGTTGTCATGCCTTCGGCGACCAACCGCGGCTTGAGCGCGCGCCAGAGCCGGAGCGTGACGTCAGCGTCCTCGGCGGCGTAGGCGGTCGCCTTGTCGATCGGCGCGCGCGCAAATCCCTGGAAACTGCGGCCCGATCCCGCGACCTCAGCGAAGGCGATCGGCTTGTGGCCAAGCCAGCGCTCGGCTAGGCCATCCATGCCGTGGCCTTCGTTGTTCGCGCCGGAATCGAGCGCGTAGGACATCAGCATGGTGTCGTCGAACGGCGCGACCTCAATGCCACGCTGCTTGAAGATGTGCCAATCAAACTTGACGTTCTGCCCTATCTTAATGACGTCGCGCGCCTCGAGCAGCGGCTTCAGCCGCGCGAGCACGTCGGCTTCGGCGAGTTGGTCAGGCAGCAGGCCTTCGCCGAACAGATCTTCGCCGCCGCGATGGTTGATCGGGATGTAGCAGGCCTCGCCCGGCGCGACCGCAAGCGAAACGCCGACCAGGTCGGCGCGGATCGGATCAAGCGACGTCGTTTCGGTATCGAACGCGACGACGCCCACGTCGCGCGCGCGAGCAATCCAGGCGTCGAGGTCGGCGAGCGTGCGCACCGCGGGATATTTCTCGACCTCAAACCGATGCCCGCGCGCCTCGGCCGCGCGGGCATCGGCGAGGGTTTTCGGGGTGGGTTCGTGCGTCAACGGAACGGGCGCCGGAGGCGCCTCGGCAGCCGGCGCGGGCGAGGGGGTCGCAGCGTCGCCGTTGCGGCTGCGCCAGCCGGCCGGTCCGACGAACGCGGCATCCGGCTCAATACCCGAGGGATCGACGCCGCAGATCTCACCGACCCGCCGCGTGATCGCCGTAAACTCCATCGCCTTCAGAAAGGCTATCAGCCGCTGACCCTCAAGCTTCGGCAGGCCCAGCGATTCCAGGGGAGATTCGACCTCGACATCGCGGATAAGCGTGACGAGTTGTTTGGAGATCTGGATCAGCTTGACTGTTTCGGGGTTGGTCAACGTCTCGCGACGCTTCGGTTGTTTGATCTCGCCCGCGCGCGCAAGCAGCGTGTCGAGATCGCCATATTCGTTGATAAGCTGCGCGGCGGTCTTGACGCCGATGCCCGGCGCGCCCGGCACGTTGTCGGTGGAATCGCCGGCCAGCGCCTGGACGTCGACCACTTTCGACGGCGGCACGCCGAAATATTCGAGCACTTCCGCCTCTGCGATGCGGCGCTCCTCGCGCCGGCTGTCGCCGGAGCCAGAAGCCGGATCGTACATCGAGACGCCGGGCTCGATGAGTTGCATCAGGTCCTTGTCGGCGGAGACGATCAGCACCTCGGCGCCGTGCTCACGCGCTTGGCGCGCGTAGGTCGCGATGAGATCGTCGGCCTCGTATTTGTCCTGTTCGATCGGCGTCAGCCCGAAGGCGCGGACCGTGTCGCGCATCAGCGGGAATTGCGGGATCAGGTCTTCGGGCGGATCAGGGCGGTGACCCTTGTAAGGGGGATAGATATCGCGGCGGAACGAGTGCTCCGATTTGTCGAAAATGATGGCGATATGCGTCGGCATGACGTCGGCGGCGCCATCGCGCAGGAATTGCAGGATTTTCGTCGCAAACAGCCGCACCGCGCCGTTAGGCAGGCGATCGGAGCGGTAGTTGTATTTCTGATCCTGGCGGATCGACTGGAAATAAGCGCGAAAGACGAAGGAGGAGCCGTCGACGAGAAATACGCGATCGCCGGCGCCGAGGGGACGGTGGGATTGGGTCATGGGGATGAGTTTAGCGCGACGCGAGGCGGCGGGCTATTGCAGGGCGGAGGCGACGTCGGTCAGGGAGAAGTCATTGCCAATGAATAGCAACGGGCAGTTTCGCTCCTTGGCCAGCGCATAGGCGAAGCCGTCGCCGAAATTGAGCGAAGCCGCGTGCAGGCCTAGCCTTGCCCTACGGCGGCGGCGGCTTCGGCGTCGATCGGGATAACTTCCAAAGTTACGCGCGAAAGGAAGCTTTCGAGCGCCGGCGTAAAACCACTTCGCCCAGCCGCCACATAGGCTTCGGCAAGCGTCCCGGCCGAGATCAGCAGCTGAGTGTTGGCGGCGAGAGCGGCCGCGCAAGCCGGCCCCTGTTCCTCATCGTAGAGCACCGCGAAGATCGCCGACGTATCGACGACGATCATGCCGGCAGGCCGTAATCATCGTAGAGAAAATCCTGGCTATGCGCGGCGTCCGGCCAATGCTTTGGTTTGGGCGGGGCGTTGGCGACGACCTCGCGGATGAGGCTTAGCCGAGCCTCAGGGGTCAGCTCAGCCCAACTTCGCGCCGGCGAAGCCACAGCCCCGAGCTTCGCGACGATGCGCCCCTCGTGGGTCAGCACGACTTCTTCGCCCGCCTCTGCTAGGCGAACGAGCTCCAGCAATTGGCCTTGCGCTTCCGCAACGGAAATTTTCATAGAAGGGCTCCGGAGTCGGCGCACATCATATGCCGCTCCCCCTAATCGCCAACCCTCACGCCGCCATCGCTCCCGGCCCTGGCGTCGCCCCAGGCGGGCACTTGCCCAGGATGATCATCCCCAGCACCTCATCCTTGGTCATCGCCGTCACCGGCCCGGTGCCGACGACGCGGCCATTCTTCATCACCGTGACCCTGTCAGCCAGATCGAACACGTCGTGGATATCGTGGCTGATCAGGAAGATGCCGATCCCCTCGGCCTTCAGCTGTTTGATAAGATCCCCGACCTGCTTGGTCTCCTGCGGTCCGAGCGCCGCCGTCGGCTCGTCCATGATCAGGATGCGCGCATTGAAGTGGATCGCCCGCGCGATCGCCACCGATTGCCGCTGGCCGCCCGACAGCGATTTCACGGCGTCCTTGAAGCGCCGGAAATTCGGGTTGAGGCGTCCCATCACGCTGCGCGCCTGCGCCTCCATCGCGGCATCGTCGAGCGTGCCCCAGCGCGTGCGCAATTCGCGGCCCAGGAACAGGTTGGCCGCCGCGTCGACATTGTCGGCGAGCGCCAGTGTCTGGTAGATCGTCTCGATACCGTACTTCTTGGCGTCGCGCGGATTGGCGATGTGCGCTGCCTCGCCGTTGATGAGAATATCTCCACTGTCGCGCTTGTAGGCGCCCGACAGCACCTTGATCAGCGTCGACTTGCCCGCGCCATTGTGGCCGAGCAGCCCCACAACCTCGCCTGGATGCAGATCAATCGAGGCGTGATCGACCGCCTTGATGCCGCCGAAGGCGATCGAGACGTCGCGCATTTCGACGAGCGGAGCGGGTGTTGCGGCGTCCATCGGCGAACCTCAGGCCTGGCGGCGGCGGTAGATCTGGTCGATCCAGACAGCGAACACCAGCACCGAGCCGACGATCACGTCCTTCACCGCGCTGTCGAAGTTGAGCAAGGTCATGCCGGACTGCAGCGACTGCATGACCAGCGCGCCGAGCATCGCGCCGTAGATCGTGCCAACGCCGCCGGCGAGCGAGGTGCCGCCGATGACGGTCGCCGCGATCACATAGAGTTCGTCGAACTGCCCTAACGAGTTGGACGCCGCGTCGAGCCGCGCCGCGGTGATGCAAGCCGAAACGCCCGCCAAAATCCCCATCGTCATGAACATCAACAGCGTGATGAGCCGGGTGTTGACGCCCGCGAGCTCGGCGGCCTCGGGGTTGCCGCCGATAGCGTAGACGTAGCGGCCGAAGCGGGTGCGTGTCGCGAGGAAGGTCATGATGGCGCCAACGGCCAGCGCGATCAGCATCGGGAACGCGAAGCCGTGCGCGAAGTACAGGCCTTCCGCGCCTTCCGGCGGCAGCGTGATGTTGTGGTCGGCCGCATAATTTTCCACGACCTTGGGCGGCCAGGGATAGGCGTTGACCACCCACACCGTCCCGAGCGTGACGGCGCAGCCGAGCACGATCAGAAAAATCTCCGCCCACATCGGACGCTGCGGGAATTTGAATCGGGCCCGCGCGTTACGATTCAAGATAATGCCGACGACGATCGCCACGCAGAGGATTGCGCCGAGCACCCAGCTCGCGGTTCCCCCGATCCATGCGCCTGGCGGCGTGCCGCCGATCAGCTCGAAAGTGGAATCCATCGGCGCGACCGTCTCGCCGCGGATCACCCACCACGCGGCGCCATTGTAGACGATCAACCCGCCGAGCGTGACGATGAAGGAAGGGATGCCTGCGTAAGCAACCAGGAAGCCGTTCAAGGCGCCGAGCAGGCCGCCCGCGCCCAAGGCGATAAGGACGCCGATGATCCAAATGACGGGATTGTCGGAGCCCAGCCAAGGCGAAAGCCAATAGACCTGGGCGACGGCGGTGACGACGCCAATGAAGCTCAACATCGATCCGACCGAAAGATCGATATGGCGCATGACGATGATGAGCACCATGCCAGTGCTCATCACGGCGATGGCTGACGTTTGAACTAACAGGTTCCAGAGGTTGCGCGGCGTGAGAAACACGCCTTCGCCAGTGAAAATCTGGCCGAAGATCTGGAAGCCGACCCAGATGAGGACCAGCGCGCCGACCATGCCGAGCAATCGGGTGTCGATTTCGGTGGCGCGGAAAAATCGTTTGGCCGGACTTTCCGTGGCCACTAAGTGAGCCGTCGTGGCCTCAGCCGCTTCCGACATCGCGTCCTCTGGCTTGGTTGCTACACGTCATTGCGAGCGAAGCGAAGCAATCCAGCCCCCTCCGCGACGACCTGGGTCGGCGTCGCCCTGCGTGGTTTCGCCCGATCCGCCGGCGTTCTACCCCAGCGCTGGATTGCTTCGCTTCGCTCGCAATGACCGTTATGGACTTGGAAGAGGCCGGGCGTCGGCCCGGCCTAGTGAAGATCAGCTGCAGGCTTTGACGGTGCCCTTCTTCACGCCGGCGCAGGCCTTGTCCTTGGTGATCCAGCCGGCGTCGATGACGAGGTTCAGCGTGTCCTTGGTGATCGGCGTCGGCGGCAGCAGGACCGCGTTCATCTCCACGCCCTTCTTGCCCTTGTTGAACTTAGCGACGCCCGGCAGGCTCTCGACACTCTTGCCATCGGCGATGGCGACGGCAGCCTCGCCGGCGGCCTTGCCGAGGGCGCGCGAGTCCTTCCAGATCGACACGGTCTGCGTGCCGAGCGCGACGCGATTGATCGCGGCCAGATCGCCGTCCTGGCCGGAGACCGGCACCGAGCCCGCCATGCCCTGCGCCTTCAGCGCAGACAACGACACCGGAAGCCATGCCGTCATTCTCGGAGACCACAGCGTCGACCTTGTTCTTCTGTTTGGTCAGGCACTGCTCCATTTCCTTCTGGGCGTTGTCGGGCTTCCAGCCGTCGGTGAACGTCTCGCAGACGTTCTTGATCTTGCCGGAATCCATGCCGGGCTTCAGCACTTCGGTGATGCCGGAGAACAGGAACGTCGCGTTCGGATCGCCCTTGTCGCCCTTGATGAAGGCGTAGTTGCCGGCGGGTTTCGCCTTAAAAATCTCCTGCGCCATCAGCTTGCCGACGCCGATGTTGTCGAAGGTGATGTAGAGCGACTTCGGATCTTCGAACAGCACGTCGTAGGCGATCAGTTTGACGCCAGCGTCATTGGCGGCCTTGATTGACGGCAGGATGGCGTCGGAATCGAAGGCGACGATCAAGATCACGTCGACCTTTTGCGAGATAAGAGACTCGATGTCGGACGCCTGTTTGGCCGGCGAAAGCTGCGCGTCGGCGGAGATGTAGGTATCGCCGTTGGCTTCGACGACGGTCTTGATTGCCTTTTCGTCGGTCTTCCAGCGCTCTTCCTGGAAGGTCTTCCAGGACACGGCGATCTTGTGGCCCTTGGCAAGGGCGGCGTCGGCGGCGCCGAACAAAAAGGCGCCCGTGGCGAGCGCGGCGATAGAGGTGCGAATGAGCTTCAATGTTTCCTCCCAAGACATTTACCGGACATTCCGACGCCCGACCGGGTTTTAATTCCAGCCTCGCGCCGGTGCGCGCGGGTTGGCCGCATTAATCTTCAAATCGCCGCAAAGTCAACGCATCTCCGCCCACGCTACGCCTGCGATCTGGCGCCGTTGTTAACGCAGCGGCGCCCTACCACTTGCAGCCGCAACGCGGCGCATGACAAAAGACCGGAAAGCGTACGCGCGGACGAGGGGGGACGGCGTTGAAACGAAGCTTGCGGCGCTGCGCGGCGGCGGCCGCGTTGGTTGTTATATCCGCCGGCGCCTTTGCCGCGAGTTGGGACGAGCGCGTCTTCTCGAGCCATGTCGATTTCGATGCGGTCGCCGCCGCCGGACCTTCGGCTCTGCCTGGACTCATCGCGCGCGGGCGCGAGTTGTTCAAAGCCAAGTTCACGACCGCTGATGGGGCCGGGCGGCCAAAGGCGACGCAGGCGATCGTGCCAACCAAGCGCAAGTTCGGCGTCAATCCCGCCTTTTCCAGGCTGAGCGGCCCCGACTCCAACGCCTGCTCCGGATGTCATAACGATCCCGTCGTCGGCGGCGCTGGCGACTTCGTCGCCAACGTTTTCGTCTCGGAGGGCTTCGAGAGCGCCGCCTTTGATTCCACCGACCCCTCGTTTTCCAGCGAACGGCATACGACGCCGTTGCTCGGTTCGGGGCTCGTCGAGTTGCTGGCTCGCGAAATGACCGCCGACTTGCAGGCGGAACGGGCGGCGGCGGTGAAACAGGCTTGCGCCACGGGACAAGACGTCGACGCTGACCTTGTGACCAAGGGGGTTCGTTTCGGGACGCTCACGGCGCATCCCAACGGCCTCGTCGAACTCGACAGACTGGACGGCGTCGACGCCGATCTCATCGTGCGCCCATTTAGCCGCAAGGGCGTGTTCACATCATTGCGCCAGTTCACCATCAACGCGCTGAACGTCCATCACGGCATGGAGGCGTCGGAGCGGTTCGGCGTGCGCTGGACGGGAACGCATGATTTCGCCGGCAGCGGCGTCGCCGACGCGGTGACAGCAGGCGACGTCTCCGCGCTCGTCGCCTTCCAGGCAACCCTGCCGCCGCCGACCGTCAAGCCGGACATGCCCGAGGATTGGCGGGCCGCGGCCGTCGAAGGGGAGAAACATTTCGACGAGGTCGGATGTGCTTCCTGCCATCGCCAGAGCTTGCCGCTGAAGTCGCTGGTCTTCACCGATCCCGCGCCCTACGACATGGCGGGAACCTTGCGCGCCGGCGAGGTCAAACAAGGCATTTCCATCGATCTCGCTCAGTTTCCGTTTGCCGCCAAGTTGAAGCGCAATGACAAGGGCGAGTGGTTGATCCCACTGTTCAGCGATCTGAAACGCCATCTCGTGGTTGACGCCGAAGTCGCCTCGCTCGGCAACGAACTTCAGGCGCAGCGTTTCGTCGAACGCGACGTGTTTCTGACGCCGCGGCTTTGGGGGGTCGGCTCCACCGCGCCCTACGGCCATCGCGGCGATTTCCGAATGCTCTCAGAAATCATCGCCGCGCACGGCGGCGACGCTAGGTTTGCGCGCGACGCTTATCTCGGGCTGCCGAAGGAGAGCCGCGATACGGTGATCGCGTTCCTGCGCTCGCTGATCATCGAGGCGCCGTGATGGATTGGATGTTTTCATACGCGCACCGTTTGTTTGACACCGCGCTCCGCCGTCGAGAACTCCCTCCCCCCTTGTGGGGGAGGGCCGGGGTGGGGGGTAGCCTCAAGCGCCGCGCAATCTTGAAGACGGCGTCCAAGCCGAACCGCCCCCCCTCCCTGACCCTCCCCCACAAGGGGAGAGGGGACCGGAGAGCGACGTGGGTTAGCCCCTGGATCCCCGCTTTCGCGGGGATGACATGTTGGGTCGCTGCCCTTTCGTCCCCCGCCCTCGCCGATCCCGCCCCCCTCGCCGACATCCCCGTCATGCACGAGGAAGCCGCCGCCGCCGGCATCAACCAAACCTACGACGGCCCCTGGGAACACTTCGTCGGCGGCGGCGGCGCGGCGTTGGACTGCGACGGCTCAGGCTTCCCGAGCGTGTTCCTCGCGGGCGGCAAGAATCCGGCAAAGCTGTTCGTCAACAAATCGACGCGCGGCGGTCCACTTAAATTCGAGGAGAAGCCGCTCGACATCGGCGCCGACCCGCATCTGCTGGAAGGCGTGATCGGCGCCTACCCGCTCGACATCTCCGGCGACGGCCACACCGATCTGTTTGTATTGCGCGTCGGCGAGAACCTGATTCTCAAGGGCGGTCCGGACTGCACGTTCAAGCTCGCCAACCAAGACTTCAACTTCAGCGGCGACGGTGGTTGGACGACATCCTTCGCCGCGACATGGGAAAAGGGCCAGAAATTCCCGACGCTCGCGATCGGCCATTACGTCGATCGTTACGCGCCCGGCTCGCCTTATGGGACTTGTGAGGAGAACTCGCTCTTTCGCCCGCAGCCCGGCGACAAGCCCGACTATTCCGTACGCACGCCGCTGACACCAGGCTATTGCGCGCTGTCGATGCTGTTCACTGATTGGAACCGTTCGGGCACGCCGAGCCTCCGGGTCTCTAACGACCGGCAATATTATCGCGGCGGCGAGGAGCAGCTCTGGCGCGTCGAACCTGACAAGACGCCGAAACTCTACACGCCCGCCGAGGGTTGGCGCCATGTCTCGATCTACGGCATGGGAATCGCCGAGGGGGATCTCGACGGCTCGGGCTTTCCGGATTACGCGCTGACCTCGATGGGCGATACGAAGATCCAGCGCCTCGATTCGGAACAAAGCGAGCGCGGCGCCTTTCCCGTCTATCGCGACATCGCCATGGAGTTGGGCGCGACGGCCCATATTCCCTATACCGGCGGCGACAAGCGGCCCTCGACCGGCTGGCACTCGGAATTTGCTGACTTCAACAACGATGGCGTGCTCGATCTGTTCATCGCTAAGGGCAATGTCGCGGCGATGCCCGACTTCGCGGCCTATGATCCCAACAATCTGTTGATTGGGCAATGGAGCGGCAAGTTTGTCGAAGCCGGTGACAAGGCGGGAATCGTCGAGAACAAACAGAGCCGCGGCGCCCTGATCGCCGATTTCAATCTCGACGGAAATCTCGATTTGTTTGTGATGCACCGCGCGGCGCCAACCTCGCTGTTCCGCAATCTCGGCGCCAACGATGGTTCAGGCAGCGCGCTTCCCTCCGGCAATTGGATGGAGATCAAGCTGGTCGAGCCGACCCCGAACCGGGACGCCGTCGGCGCGCATATCGCGGTGAAGGCGGGCACGCGCACGCAGATGCGCAACATTCAGATCGGCGGCGGCGATGCTTCGGGTCATCTCGGTTGGACGCATGTCGGCCTCGGCACAGCCGAGCGCGCGGAAATTCGCGTGCGATGGCCGGATGGTGAATGGAGCTATCCCTATCGCGCCTTCGCCAACCAGTTCGTGGTGATTGATCGCACGAAGCCGCAGGCGCAATATTGGTATCCGGGGCGGTAAAGCACGACCGCCGGGACCCCCTCTCCCCACGTGACGCAAGACGGAGCGCGCCGCATCAGGGAGGCAGTGGGGCGAGGGTTTGGGGTGAGGGGCTGGCCGCTTGGACGCACGGTTCCACAGTACCGCAGCGACCCAATTCTCGAGCACGATAATTGACGCGATGTTTGCCTGAGGTCTTTGACGCGGCGCGTAGTGATTGCAACTGTACGTCCAAGCGGCCAGCCCCTCACCCCAAACCCTCTCCCCGCTCTTTCGCTGATGGCGGCGCGCTCCGTCGTGAGACACGCGGGGCGAGGGGGTCCCCAGCCTTCGTTCTCGGGTGCAGCCGCGAGATTCGTGCATGTATTAGATCTGGAGATCGCGGCTATAGGTCGCGCGGGAAACTTTCCCTGCCCCATCAGGCAAGACGCCGAAGGCGTCGACGCACGACGCAGGAGGTGTTAGCCCGTCACCGCGTCGCCGAGCTGACAATGGGAGTTGGAGCAAGGTGAGGCCAGTTGCATCGATTGAGCGCGCGCCCCCTATTTCTTCGAGCACGCCGTGAGCGCTTTGTCCTCGATTGAAAACACTTTTCCCGCGACGATCTCGATGTTGCGCGCGAAGCAGGTGCGGCCGTTCTTGTACTTCAATTCGGCGTCGTATCGTCCCGAGGGAATGTCGTTGACCTTCAGGCGCTCATCATGGTCCACGCCATCGGCGTCGCTGGCGCTAAGGTTTTCGCCGTATTCGCCGGAACCCGCATGCGACAGCTTGAAGCCGACGACAGTCGCTGACGTCAGGTTCCAGAATTGCGTCGGCTTCTCCGCCGCGATCGCGCCCACAGCCCACAAGATCGCCGTCGCCGCCAAAATCCTGAAAGCCATGCTCACCCCTCCCCTGCGCTCCGGCGTTCGCCGCTTGGTTCAAACAATCGCACAGGCGCCGCGCATCGCGCAATGCGCCTTGGCCGGTCTCGCGCTGGTGGGCGCGCCCGCGGTGGCGGATACGCTCGAAGTCAAGATCGGCGTGCTGCGGCAGACCCATAGTCGCGAGACGATTTCCATCCTCGACATTCCCGCGGCCGACGATTTCGTCGCCGGCGTCAAGATGGCGCTCGAGGACAACAATACGACCGGCCGCTTCATCGATCAGAGCTATTCGCTGGTCGAGGCGAAAGTCGGCCCCAACGAAGATCCGGCAAAGAAGCTCGACGCGATGCTCGCTCAGGGCGTAAAGTTGTTTGTGGTCGATCTGCCTTCGGCGGAAGTGCTGGCGGTCGCGGACCGCGCCAAGGATGCGCTTATCTTCAACGCCAGCGCGGTCGACGACAACCTGCGCGAGCAGGATTGCCGCGCCAACCTGTTCCACACGGCGCCGACCCGTACGATGCTCGCCGACGGGCTTGCGGAATATTTGATGTGGAAACAATGGAAACGTTGGCTGCTCGTCGTAGGGTCGCATCCCCAAGACAAGGCGCTCGGCGAGGCCTATGTGCGGGCGGCGCGAAAATTCGGGGCGAAGATCGTTGAACAGCGCACCTACGAGGACGCTGGCGGCGGGCGGCGCTCCGATACCGGCGTCGTGCAGGTACAACGGCAGATGCCGGTGTTCACCCAGAAAGCGCCCGACTATGATGTGCTGATCGCGGCGGATGAAAGCGACGTGTTCGCCGGCTATCTGCCGTATCGCATCTGGGACGCGCGGCCGGTGGCGGGATCGAGTGGTCTCATGCCGACGAGTTGGGACGCCTCACACGAAGCCTGGGGCGCCGTCCAACTGCAGAACCGTTTCTTCAAATTGTTCAGGCGCGGCATGAACGCGCGCGACAACCAGGCCTGGACCGCGACGCGCATGATTGGCGAAGCGATCGCGCGCACCAAGGCCGCCGACGCGAAGGCCGTGCGCGACTACATGCGCGGACCCGACTTCGACGTCGCAGATTTCAAGGGCACGCGGCTGACGCTTCGGCTCTGGAATCAACAATTGCGCCAGCCGATTCTCCTCACCGACGGCCGTACGACCGTGTCGGTTTCGCCGCAGGAGGGTTATCTGCACCAAGTCACCGAGCTCGACACGCTCGGCCTCGATCAGCCGGAGACGAAATGCAAGCTTCCCTGATCCCGCTGGCGCTCGCCAGCCTGCTGACTGTCGCGCCCGCCGCCGCGGCGACCGCCTACATCAGCAACGAGAAGGGCAATTCGATCACCGTCGTCGATCTCGACAAGCTCGCGGTGGTCAAGACGGTCGAAGTCGGCCAGCGGCCGCGCGGCATTGCGCTGTCGAGGGACGAGAAGCTGGTCTATGTCTGCCTCGGCGACGATGACACGATCGCTGTTCTAGATGCGACCACGCTGGACCGCGTCGGCGAATTGCCGTCTGGTCCAGATCCCGAACAGATCAGACTGAGCCCCGACGGCAAACTTATCTTCATCGCCAACGAGAATGATGCGTTGCTCACGGCGATCGACCTCGCGACTAAGGCCGCGATCGCCGAGGTGCCTGTCGGCGTGGAGCCGGAAGGCGTGGCGGTCTCTAAGGACGGCTCCATCGTCATCAACACGTCCGAGACGACCAGCATGGCGCATTTCATTGATTGGCGCGCCAAGAAGGTGGTCGCCAACGTGCTGGTCGGCGCTCGCCCTCGCTACGCCGAATACACGCCCGACGGCAAGGAGCTTTGGGTGACGTCGGAGGTTGGAGGCGGCGTCAGCGTCATCGATCCGGAGAAACACGTTGTCACGACGAAGATCGCTTTCGACGTGCCGGGGCTCGCCAAAGAGCAGATACAGCCGGTTGGCATCCGCTTCTCTCAGGATGGCAAGCTGGGCTTCGTGGCGCTCGGCCCGGCCAACCGAGTCGCGGTCGTCGACGTGACGACGAAGAAGCCGACCAAATATTTGCTTGTCGGCCAACGTGTCTGGCAATTGGAGTTGACGCCCGACGGCAAGACGCTTGTTTCGACCAACGGCGTCACCAACGATATTTCGGTGATCGACATTGCGTCGCTGAAGGTCATCAAATCCATCGCCGTCGGTTCGTTTCCCTGGGGCGTGGCGATTTCGTCGAAATGAATGTCGTTCGACCAGCGACGCCGCCCAACGCTTGTTGATAACGCCTCGCGCGGCTCGTTATTTCGGTGGCGCGAGGGTGAGCGGCTGCTGGTTCAGTGGTAGCGACCGTGTCGCTGCAACACCTCGATTTTGTAGCCGTCGGGGTCTTCGACGAAGAAGAAGCGCGCAATCAGATGTCCGTCGCGCTCGAAGGCTACGATCTTGCGCGGGCTCAAGCCCGCTGTCTCGAACCGCGTGTGTTCGGCCTCAAGATCCTCGACGACGAAGGCGATGTGTCCGTAGCCGGTCCCAAGATCATAGGGATCCGTACGGCCTTTGTTGATGGTCAGCTCTAGCTCGAACGGGCTTTCCGCGTTCGAGAGATAGACGAGCGTGAAGTCGGGAAAATCCAGGCGGTCCTCGATCTTCAGGCCGAACGCCTTTTCGTAAAAAATCAACGAGCGCGCCTCGTCGAGGACGCGGATCATGGAATGGATCGATTTCGCCATTTGATGGATCCTTTGCGCCAGCGCGCCGAGGAAGATTTGATCAAGCGGCCCGAGCCTGGTCAGCGCTTCCGCGGGCGCGACCGTCTTCCGCCGCCGCCACGCATATGCATCTGAGATGCGAAGTGAAATTTGCGATTTCGCCCTGCACGAGCAGTATTTCGCCGTGCAGAGTCGAGATAAACAGCGACGTCGGCATGTTCTCGCGCTCGGCAATCTGATCGAGGATTTCCCAGAAGATTTTCTCCAAGCGAATGCTGGCGCTCTGCCCGTTGAGTCGAATGGAGCGGGTCTCAAACGCGTAACTTTGCGGAGATTGACTGATAAAAAGGTGGCGCATATCTCCTCCAATTCAGCGACTGTTTCCGACCGCGCTGTTGCCATTTAAAAGACGGTGATTCTCAATTCCTGTCAATTCCGCCCTGGAACCGGTTGAAGCCGGCTGTGGCCGCAGTCGGCGCCTGCTCCCCGTATCGGATCGAGTTGCGATGAAGCGCGTTTAGGTGGGAACGGAGCCAAACATGCGATTGCCTCTCGTCGCCGCCAGCGTCCTCGCCGCATCCGCCGCGTTCGCCGCGAATAACCCGCTCGCCGCCTACCGCTGGTCGGCGCGCATCGTCGTCGCTTCGGCGGAAAGTGCCGATGATCCCGCGCTGGCGCGACAGCGAGCGATTTTCGGGAGGCTCGCCGCCGAGGCGAAAGCGCGCGACCTCATTTTGGTGGAGGCGGTGGGCGATGGGGCGAACGCGCGAGCGCTGCGAGAGGCGCTCGGGATCGCCGGGCGCGGATTTGCGGCGGTGTTGGTTGGGAAGGACGGCGGCGCAAAGCTGCGCGCATCGCGTCCGCTCGACGCGGCTGAACTATTTCGTGTGATCGACGCTATGCCGATGCGGCGGCAGGAGATGCGCGAGCGCGGGGAGTGACCGCTTCTCTACTTTCCCGCGGCTTTTCGTGGCTTGGCGATGGCGGCTTTCAAAGCGGCGTTCATGCGCGACTGCCAATTGGCGCCGGTCGCGCGATAGGCGGCCGCAACGTCGCGGTCGACCCGTAAACTGATGAGCTCCTTCGTTGGCGCCTTCTGCTTGCCGCGCGCGCGCTTGATGCTGGCGGCGAGTTCCGGGAACATCTCGGCGAAGGGTTTGGCTTGCGCGAGCTCTTCGTCCGTGAGTTCTGGCACGTCGCTGACTTCATCCCAATCTTCTTTGGTGTAGCCGCGGCCCGGCGTGAATTCTTTTAGCTTACCGGGCATCTTGTCGCTCCTTCTTGCTCGCGACCCGCATCGAGACGACGGAAACGGCTTCGGCCCCGAGGGCTGTAAAAAACACAACGACAACGTCGTCGCCAAGCCGACCAAGCGCGTAAAGCCGCCCCTTTTTCGCCGGGCCCACATGCGCGCGTTCGAAGAACTCGGGAACCAATTTCGCGAAATCCAGCCCATGCTTGTCGATGTTGGTAAGCCGCTTCCGCTCGTCCCAGGTTATGACCATCGAACGAGCAGGATAGCCTAAAGCGCGGCCTGGTCAATCTAATTGTCGATACAAAAAAACGCCACTACGTCGTCGGTCTGGAGGCCGACGCTCCGCGACGACCCGAGCTTCAGCCGAGCAATCCCGCCTTCGGGAACAGCTCGATCAACCAACCCGACGCTGCCTGCACCCCGCCTGTTAGAAACGCCACGCCTGTCAGCACCAGCGCGACGCCCACCGCCTTTTCGAGCCGCGCGAACTGGCTGCGAAACCCCCGCGCGAACCCCAAAAACCTCTCCATCGCCAGCGCCGCGATAACGAAGGGGATGCCGAGCCCGAAGGCGTAGGCGCCCAGCAGCAGCGCGCCCTTGGCCACCGTCTCCTCCGCGCCCGCCACGGCGAGGATCGCCGCCAGGATCGGCCCGATGCACGGCGTCCAGCCAAAGGCGAAGGCGAGGCCCATCAGATAGGCGCTCCACAAACCCGGCGGCTTGGCAACCTCGACCCGCTTCTCGCGATAGAGCCACGAAAGCCGAAAGAGCCCCAGGAAATGCGCCCCCATCGCCATGATGCCAAGTCCGGCGATGATTGAAAGCGGATGGCTCCATTGCCTCAGCAGCGTCCCGAATACCGAGGCGGTCGCACCGAGCGCGACGAACACGGTCGAAAAACCCGCAACAAACAAGAGTGAGGCAACGAAAATATCGCGCCGCGCGCGCACTTCGCTTTCGTCCGCGAGCGCCTCGACCGTCGTCCCCGCGAGATAGCAGAGATAGGGCGGCGCCAGCGGCAGCACGCAGGGGCTAAGAAACGAAAGCAGGCCCGCGCCGACCGCGGCGGGAAGCGAGATGTCGGTCATGGCGTTATAGAGGGCGCGCTGTGTAGAATTGCAAGGCTCAGCGCTTCTCGCGAGCCTTGGCCTCGTTCCAGAGCGCATCCATTTCCGCGAGCGTCGCCTGTTCGGGTCGACGCCCCTGCGCGGAAAGCGCGCCTTCGATATAGCCGAACCGGCGCTCGAACTTGAGGTTCGCGCCGCGCAGCGCCGTCTCAGGGTCCGCCTTCAGGTGACGTGCGAGGTTGACGACCACGAACAACAGATCGCCGACTTCCTCCGCCGCCGCCGTCTGTTCGCCCGCGTCGATCTCGGCCTCGACCTCGTCGATCTCCTCGCGGATTTTAGCAAGCACGGCGCGCGCGTCGTTCCAATCGAAGCCGACTTTGCCGGCCTTCTGCTGCAGCTTCAGGGCGCGGGCCAGCGCCGGCAGCCCTGCGGGAACTCCTCCGAGCGCGCCTTCCGCCTCCGGCGTGGGTTTAGCGCGCTTTTCCTCAGCCTTGATCTGGCCCCATAGCGCTTTGACCTCATCCGGCGAGAGATCGCGCGCATCGCCGAAGACATGCGGATGGCGGCGGATCATCTTCTCGGTGATGGCTTGAACCACGCCGCCAAAGTCGAAAGCGCCGCTTTCCTCGGCCATCCGCGCGTGAAAAACGACCTGCAACAACAGATCGCCGAGCTCTTCGCGCAGATGTTCGAGATCGCCGCGCTCGATGGCGTCGGCGACCTCGTAAGCTTCCTCGATCGTGTAGGGGGCGATAGTTGCGAACGATTGCTGCAAGTCCCACGGACAACCCGTTCCCGGAGTCCGCAGCGCGGTCATGATTTCCAGCAGGCGTCCGATGTCGCGCGAAGGCGTCACAATTTCCCCGCGCGGCGGATCAGCGACCTCGAAAGAGGGCGCGAAACCTCAGATCGACAGCGAAATCGCCTCGCGCCCCTTCGGCGTATCGACGACCCGCATATTGACGGCTTGTCCCTCGGCGAGATGCGAAATCCCCGACGGGCCGAGCACGGAAATATGCACGAACACGTCCTTGCCGCCATCGTCGCTGGCGACGAAACCAAAACCCTTGGCGTCGTCGAACCACTTCACCCGGCCACTGATCGACACCGCGGTCGCCGGATCTGGCGCGACGCGCCGCGGACGTGGGCTATCGCTGCCGCCGCCGCCGGTATGAGGCCGCATCGGCCGCTCGACGACGCCGGTGGAATCGACTTCCACTACGCGTGTCACCTGGGCGCCCTTGGCGCCGGCGCCAACGATCACTTTGAGCTTGGCGCCCGCGGGGACGCTCTCGTGACCCGAGGCCTGCAGCGCGTTGGCGTGAAGGAAGGCGTCGCCTGCCCCATTCGCCAGCTCGACGAAGCCGTAGCCCTTGTCGGCCTTGAACCATTTGACGACGGCGTCGACCGTCGGACCGGTAACCGCCGGCGCCGCGCGGAAGCCCGAGTCCACGGGCGCAGCGCCGAAGGCCGCATCCGGCCCTCCGCCAAACCCGCGCGATCCGCGCGGTCGCGGCTCGTAGGGCATCGGCCCGTCGTCGTCGAACCCGCGCTTGCGAGGCGCCCGAAAATCCTTACCCTTGCTCATGTGAAACCAAGTCTCCGACCATTTCCTAATTCGACGCTCCGCGCAGACCTTTCGCACGACGGTCGCCGAATCGAGCCACACGCTGAGCGCGCCGCTGAAGCTGCACCATATCGGAATGGAAAAGGATTGCCACGCGATCCCGTTCGCGCTCGAACGCCCCCAGGCGATCGCGGCGCAGACGCCCGCATTGCAGCGGCCGAGGCCGCCGACGCCCGACTAAACGTCGGGAAAACAACAAATTTTTTTACCCGCATCGTCTAGACCCGCCCCGACGATCACGTCGATCGCCACTTGGGCCATCACTATATTAACGCATTTTGAAATATGTCGCTAGTGCGTTCCGTCGCGTATTTTTGGGACACAACGGTTATTGTGGCCAATTCGTGTGAAGCTAACGCGGCTGAGTATCGCACGGCCCGATGACCACTGTTCCGCCCTTTATCGTGGCGGTCGTGGCATAGTCTATCGCATTGAAATGTGGCGGCGCTTTCGCGGTTTCGACCGGAGGCGTCGTGATCCGATCGGCGAACAGCTCTACCGATTGCCCGACAAATAAGCAGGCCACCGAAATGGCCAGCGCCGCGGCTCCTGCAAATTCGAGCCGCCGCCGCCGTGCGCGCGTCTCCACTTCCTCGTCCATGCAACGCCCTTTTTTCAGCCCGAACTGAGCTTTAGTCATTTATCGTTAAAAGGCCGTTGCACTGCGCTTTAAACGTCGACCAATTCCCGAGCCCGCGGCGCCCGCTCCTGGATGAAGGCGAAGCGCGCCTCGGGCTTGGTCCCCATCAGCCGCTCGACCGAGTCGGCCGTCCCCTCGGGATCGCTGACCACCGCCACGCGCAACAAGCTTCGCCGCGCCGGGTCCATCGTGGTGTCGCGCAAATCCCGCATCGGCATTTCGCCGAGACCTTTGAAGCGGCTGACCTCGATCGCGCCCTTGCCGGTGAAACCCGCCTTCATCAACCGGTCCTTGTCCGCGTCATCGCGGGCATAGATCGATTTCGCGCCTTGGGTCAGGCGATAGAGTGGCGGCGCGGCGATGTAGAGGTGGCCTTCGGCGATCAGTTTTGGCGTCTGGCGGTAGAAGAACGTGATCAGCAGCGAGGCGATATGCGCCCCGTCGACGTCGGCGTCGGTCATGATGATGACCTTGTCGTACCGCAAGTCCTCGGAGCGATACGCCGACCCCAGGCCGACGCCGAGCGCCTGCATGAGATCGGTGAGCTGCTGATTGGCCGCGAGTTTTTCGCGGGTCGCCGAGGCGACGTTGAGGATTTTGCCGCGCAACGGCAGCACGGCTTGCGACGCCCGATCCCGCGCCTGCTTGGCGGAGCCGCCCGCCGAGTCACCCTCGACGATGAAGATCTCCGACCCTTGCGCCGACGCGTTGCTGCAATCGGCAAGTTTGCCCGGCAGCCGCAGTTTGCGGGTGGCCGCCTTTCGCGCGACGTCTTTTTCCGCGCGCCGGCGAAGTCGCTCCTCGGCCCGCTCGACAGCGAAATCGAGCAGTTTGGTCGCCTGGCTCGGGGCGTCGGCGAGCCAATGATCGAAGGTGTCGCGCACCGTACTTTCGACGATGCGGGCCGCCTCCACCGTTTGCAGCCGGCCTTTGTTCTGGCCCTGAAACTCCGGCTCGCGGATGAACACGGAGATCAGCGCCGCGCAGCCGGACATAACGTCGTCGCTGGTCAGCACCGCCGCGCGCTTCACTTGGCCGATGCGCTCGGCGTGATCGCGCAAGCCTCGCAGGATCGCGGCGCGCAGGCCCGTCTCGTGCGTACCGCCGTCCGGCGTCGGGATCGTGTTGCAATAGGAATGCACGAATCCGTCCTCGACGGTGAGCCAGGTCAGCGCCCACTCGACCGAACCGTGCTTGCCGCTCTTCTGCACGTTGCCGACGAAGGCGGCGTCGACGACGGTGTCCTGCCCCTCGATGTCGGCGGCGAGATAATCCTTCAGGCCGCCCGGGAAATGGAACACCGCCTCGGCCGGCGTCTTGCCGTCCTCGCCAACCAGCGAGGGCGCGCAGCGCCAGCGGATCTCGACGCCGCCGAACAGATAGGCCTTCGAGCGCGTCATCTTGAACAGCCGCGCCGGATCGAACTTCGCGCTCGCTCCAAAAATCTGCGCGTCCGGGTGGAAGCGCACCTTGGTGCCGCGGCGGTTCGGCGCGCGGCCGACGACCTCTAGTTTGGTCACCGGCTTGCCGCGCTCGAACACCTGTCGATACAGCGTCTGCGCGCGCGCGACCTCGACCTCGGTGCGGTCGGACAGCGCATTGACCACGGAGACGCCCACGCCATGCAGGCCGCCGGAAGTCTCGTACGCCCCGCTGTCGAATTTGCCGCCCGCGTGCAGCACCGTCATGATCACTTCAAGCGCGGACTTGTTTTTGAACTTCGGGTGCGGATCGACAGGCATGCCGCGCCCGTTGTCGGTGACGCTGATCCAGTTGCCCTCCTCGACCGCCACCTCGATCGTCTTGGCGTGGCCGGCGACCGCCTCGTCCATCGCATTGTCGATCACCTCGGCGAACAGGTGATGCATGCGCGTTGGCGTCGGTGCCGCCGATGTACATGCCGGGGCGGCGCCGGACGGGCTCCAGGCCCTCCAGCACCTCGATCGAATCGGCGTTGTAATCGGCCTCGCTCGGCGTTCCTGACTTTTGCGGGGTCTTTGGCTTGCGGCGCGGCTCATCGGCGCCGAACAGGTCATCGGTCATGCGGCCTTATTGGGGTTTTAATTCGTGAGCGGAAAATAGCACGGCAGGGCGTTTGAACAAATTAAGAACATTTCGTGGCAAATTTGCCCCCTCGGAGCGTCGGCGTCCACGCCGACGTGGTGGGGCCACGACGTCGGCGTGGACGCGCGACGCTCCGCGACGCGCTATCTAGCTCGTATAAGTCATTTCAACCGCGCGGACACATGACAGATGGAGTACCCTTTGACGGGCGCGGATGCAGCGGCGCGGGATGCGCTTAGCTCGAAGGCGCGTCAGCGCGTCTGCCTGCTCGGCGCCACCGGCACCATCGGCCGGGCGACGGCCGTTGCGCTCGTGCGGCGTGGACATGACGTGGTCTGTTTCGTCCGCGCCCGCGCCGGCGTCGGCGGCTCGCTTACGCCAGCGGACAGCGCCCGGTTGTTTGACGGGCGCCAGCGGTCAAGGTCGTGGATGCCGCCGATCCCGTGTCGCTGGCCCGCGACGGGTTTGCAGGCGAGCGGTTCGATGCCGTGGTGTCCTGCATGGCCTCGCGCACCGGCGCGCCCAAAGACGCCTGGGCCATCGACCATCGCGCGCAGCTCAACGCGTTGGAGGCGGCGCGGGAGGCTGGCGTCCCCCACTTCGTGCTGTTGTCCGCCATTTGCGTGCAAAAGCCGCTGCTCGCCTTTCAACACGCTAAGCTGGCCTTCGAGGCGGCGCTGATCGAGTCGGGCCTGCGCTATTCGATCGTGCGGCCGACCGCCTTCTTCAAATCGCTGTCGGGCCAGATCGAGCGCGTACGCAAGGGCCGGCCCTTCCTGATCTTCGGCGACGGCGCCTTGACGGCCTGCAAGCCGATCAGCGACGCCGATCTGGCCCATTACATCGCCGGCTGCCTGGACGACGAGAGCCGATGGAACCGCATCCTGCCGATCGGCGGCCCGGGCGAGGCGATCACGCCCCGCCAGCAAGGCGAAGCCCTGTTCGCGATGCTGGGGCGCCCGCCCAAGTTTCGATCCGTTCCCGTGGCGCTGCTCGATGCGATTATTGGGGGATTAGGCGCTCTGGCCGCATATCGCCCCTTCCCTGTCCGATAAAGGCGGAACTGGCCCGGATCGGCCGCTATTACGCCACCGAGTCCATGCTGGTGCTCGACCCGCAAACCGGCCGATACGATGCGGCCGCGACGCCTTCGACGGGAACAGAAACCTTGTTTGACTTCTACCGCTCGGTCCTGGCCGGCGAAATTTCACCGGAGCGCGGAGACCACGCCGTCTTCTGATTGGCGGTTGCGGGGCGATTCCCGGCGTCATGTAGCCGCGGTCGCTGACCGCGGTGGATCGACGTGGAGAACGCTTGCAGAATGAGGCGCCTAAACCCACGAACGCGGTCGGCGACCGCGTCTACAGGACGCCGCCGCTCAGGAATTTGCCCCGGATACGTCATAAGCCTCTAAAGACCTATGCCCAGCGGAAAGCCCAGTCGGAGTCGCTTTGGCCGGAATAGGGAAGACGACCAAGATGATCTTCGCCTGGGTGGTGGGGATAGCCGTCCTCGGCCTCGTCGCCCTGGCGTTTTGGCTCTACGCCCCCGACAAACCCCGCGCCGCGCTGGAGGCCGCCTATCCCGGCGACTATCGCATCGTCGACGGGGTGCGTCTGCGCCTGCGCGATACCGGCCCCCGCGACGCGCCGGCGGTGATCCTGCTGCACGGCTTCGGCGCCAGCCTGGACACCTGGGAGCCCTGGGCGCAGGCGTTATCGGCTCACTACCGGGTGGTTCGTTTCGACCTGCCGGGCTTTGGCCTGACCGGCCCCGACCCTACGGGCGACTACAGCGACGCCCGCGAAATGAACCTCCTGATCGGCCTGATGGACCAGTTGAGCGTCGCCCGCGCCAGCTTGATCGGCAATTCGCTGGGCGGGCGCATTGCCTGGAACTTCGCGGCGCTCCATCCCGACCGTGTCGCGCGGCTCGTGCTGGTCTCCCCGGACGGCTTCGCCAGTCCGGGCTTCGCCTATGACACACCGCCCGATATCCCGTTCATCATGCAGGCGCTGCCCTACATCGCGCCGCGCGGCCTGCTGAAATCCAATCTGGCCTTCGCCTATGGGCGCCCGGAAGCCTTGAGCGAAACGACCCTGACCCGCTATCGCGACATGATGCTGGCGCCCGGCGTGCGGTCCGCGTTGCTGACGCGCATGGGCCAGACGATCCTGCGCGACCCCGCCCCAACGCTCGCCCGCATCCAGACGCCGACCCTCCTGCTTTGGGGCGAAAAGGACGGCATGATCCCCATCAGCAATGCGGCCGACTACCTGCGAGCTGCTGCCCCATGCGACGCTGGTGCGCCTGCCGAACCTCGGCCATCTGCCGTTCGAGGAGGATCCGGTGAACTCGCTTCCGCCGGTGGAGCGCTTCCTGTCCGGCGAGGCGCCTTAAGGCGATACCGCAGCTCGACGCGTCGGTATCACCCCTTCAAAAGCCAAGTGGCAATTCCCCGTCGACTTTGCCGCGAGCTTCCTTGAACGCTTCGGGAAAACTGTTCTCAGGCGAATTGCCGCCGTGAAACCGACCGAACATGCGCGCGGCCATGACACTCATCAGCAGAACGCCCGCGCCTGAGGCGATCACGTTATCCGCCGCGCGGAGATCGAAATTTCCGACGACGACGACGAGCACGTAAGCGATGACGAAATTCGCGAATCCCCAGAGCGCGTTCACGGTCGAGGAGGAAAGACCTTCGCCCGGCGGCTTGGCGAACGGGCTCTGAAACGGCCGCCCCATCATGCCGCTGACAAAATGCGGGATGGCGTTCGCCAGGAAGGCGCCGCCGAAAAAGTAGGATACGTCGTGCAACCAATCCATGGTCATCTCCTGCCCATGAGGTCAATGATCCTCCCGCTTCGTCCGGGAAACGATACCTCTGAAGATCGATAACGGTGAGCGCGGTTTTCGGATCAAAGGGGCCGCGGACATTGCGTCTTCCCCTCAAGACTTCGGGTTTGTTTCGGCGAGGCGCTTGAGCAAGGCGACGGCTGACATCAGCGTCTGCTGTTCGCGGCGATCGAGCTTGGCGACGGCAGCCAACAGCCATTGCTGCTTCGCGGCGCTTCGCTTTCGCCGCGCCTCGACGCCGGCGCGCGTCAGCGCGAACAGGACCTGACGCCCATCCGAGGGATGCGGGCGCCGCTCAACCAGGCCCTCGCGCTCCAGCTCCGCGAGCGTCGCGCCCATCGACTGCGGCTTCACCGATTCCGCGCGCGCGAGATCGGCCGTGGTCGTTGGACCGCCCTCAAGCCGCGCCAGCGCGACGGTTTGCGACCAGGTCAGTTCGTCCGGGTTCGTTTCCGCTCGCAGCCGCCGCAGCAACTGCCCGACCGCCAGGGATAGCTCGGCGACGAGGGTTTCCAAGGGGGGAGAGTTGCGCATGCGCAATATGTAGAGATAACCAGAAAACCTTGCAAGTTTTCCTGTTGATTATCATCCAGCGCCGCCTGTAGCCGCGGTCGTTGACCGCGGTGGTTGTGAGATCGCCGTTCTCCTGGAGCCATTCGATCACGGCGCGGCCGCGGTCAGCGACCGCGGCTACAGGGCGCCCGCGGATGAACAATCGCTTCGCAAAAGCGTTAGTGCGATAATTTCCCGGAGGAGGAAGCGGTCATGCCGGACAAACAAACCATCGAGAAAGCGCGCGCAGGACAAACGCGCAGGGCAAGTCGGCCTCGACCCAAGCGGGCGAGTTCATCCACGCCGAAATCGAGAAGATCCGCCACGGCGAGCACGGCGTCCGCTCGGCAAAGCAGGCGATTGCGATCGGTCTCTCGGAGGCGCGCCGCGCCGGGGTCGACCTGCCGCCGCCCAAACGCGGCAAGGCCAGCGAAAGCACGCGAAAGAGCGCCGAATACGCCCACGAGGTCGGCCAGGGCCAGCGCAAACCCACGCGCCGTCCACGGGTGTCGGCGGCGGTGACCAAGACGCTCAAGAAGGAGCCGCGCAATACGGTCTCTCACGAGGCGATGTCGAAGCAGACTCGCGATGCGTCGTCGCGGCGCACGGCGACAGAGCGATCGGCTGCGGCCAAGAAGGCAAGCCGGACGAAGGGCGCCACTGTGCGCTCGGCGGCCGCGAAGAAGGCGGCCAGCACGAGGGCGCGGAAAAAGTGAGCATCAGCGTGACGCAGTAACCCCAAGCTTGCTCAGTCGCTCGATAAACTTCCGCTTGCTCTCATGTCGCGCGCGAATGGCGTCGAGGCGGTGGGCGAATTCGCTCCCGGTTCCCTCTTCTACGGCTAACGCCTGCAGGTCTGAGAGCAGACTTGCCGCCTGGTCATAGCCATTCGCATTGCGGCGCGCGATCTCCAACTCGACATCGCTCCAAGCGCGCTCGCCGCGCCGTCTGAGGTTATCGAGCCGGGCGCGTCGCGCTTTTTCGGTTGCCTCGGCCTGGCGGCGCCGTTCAGCCTCTTGGCGCTCCGCCTCGGCTTTGTCTTGCTCATCCCCAATCGCCTGCGCCCGCGCGCGTAACTCACCGACAGTGCGCCGCGCTGCGGATGGCGTCGCCGCGGGACGCTTATTGCGGATGCGGAGCCTGAGTTCGTCCACGACATGGCTGTCGCCTTCAACCAGACGAACCAGGATTGACGTCTTTTCGTCCTCAGCGATAGCCGCCACACTTTCGCGCAGCGTATCTTTGGACCCCGCCGCGTCGTCCTCGCCCTGCTCCGCAGCCGCTTGCACAAGGTCGTTATCGATGCTGAAGAAATCCGCGAAGGATTCGAGCGCGTCCGTCAGCGGACCAATGCCGGGCAACGGCTCGACGGCGTCGTCGGAGAGCCGCTCCTCCTGCACCGCGGTCAGCCACAGAAGGTAGAACAGCCGAAGGTCGCCCGAAAGCACGTCAGCGCGAAGCGGCGCCATCGTGGCGAGCCGGCCGGAGCCATCGTCCCAGTCTTCGTCCGCTGGCTCCTCGTCGCGAAGAATATCGATGATCACGTTGTCGCCCGAGGTTTGGACGTTCACCCAGTCGAGCTCGCGAACAAAAGGCTCAATCTCCGCTTCATTCAGCAAGCGCCGGGGCGCCCGGATCATCAGACGCCGGGTGCCCCAGTTTGCGAGATAGAGATGCAGATCGAACCACTGCTCCATGAACTCAAGCGGCTCTCCGTGGAGTTCGCCAAAGTCGTAGTGGTTGGTGAAGCTCGTTGCGGTGATCTTGGCGCGCGAGGAGATTTCTCGCAGCGCCTGCTGGGCGGCTTTGTCGAGGGGGCGATCGACCGCCAGGAATTCGTAGTACTGATATTCGCTCATGTGAGAGGCTCGCCAGAAAGGCCGCAACTTGGCGGCTCCGTTCGACCGATAATCGTTCAACAAACGATTGACGAGAGCAATAAGCATTTGCGCGCGGCGTCTATAAAGGCTGCTGGTGGTATTCCCAGTTCCAAGCGCCGATCAATCAACGACTTCCGCCTCCCGAACGTCCGCTTGCGTTCGGCCGCCGTCCGAGCGGCGGACGGCGCGGTAACGGCCAGGCGATACGCCGTGATGGCGATGGAACAGCTTCGAAAACGCAGTCGCGGTCTCGTAGCCGACACGGGTCGCGATCCGCGCGATCCCCTCGTCGCTTGATTCGAGCAGAAACGCCGCCTCCGCCATCCGGCGTGCGATCAGATAGCGGTACATGGACTGGCCGACGAACTTGGTGAAGCGAGCCGAAAACGCCGAGCGACCGAGCCCCACGCGTTGCCCGAGGTCGCGAAGGGTCCAGGGCCGATCCGGTCGTTCGTGGATCAACTGAAGCGCCGGTCCAATATGCGGGTCCGCCATCGCCCCGAGCCACCCGCCTTCGCCGGGGCGAAGCGAGTTGATCCAGCTTCGCAGCACCTCGACGAAAAAGCACTTCCGTCAGTCGCGAGAGCGCGACGCTCTGGCCGGGACGCTCAAGCGCCGACTCGCTCGCCATGCGTTCCAGAATCAATCCGAGCCAATCACGGTCCGCCGCCGGGTTGCAGCAGAAGCACGGGCGGAAGCAATTCCAACACGCTGCCGCGCGAGGGCCGCGACACAGTGAAATTGCCGCAGATCATCTTCGAGTGCGGCTGCCGCACTGCCTCCGTGACGAACGGAGCTCAAGATGTCCGCGCGGATCGATCGAGATCCACGAATCTGGAGCGGCTTCGTCCGGCGATCCGAATAAATCAAATGCGGCTCGCCGCGTGTGACGACGACAAAGTCGCCTGTGGTCATGCGGAGCTCCCGTCCCTGTTCGAGCACGAGGGTAGCCGAGCCACGACTGAGATAATGGAACAGGGCGTAGGGGCGCGCCGGCAACGCCAGGCTCCAGGGATGGCCGAGCTCAAAGTGGAACAGCAGGGTCCCGCCAAGGCGAACGCGATCGAGCACTTCGGCGAGAATGTCCATGACCCTGATATTAATCCTGCGGACGGTCGGACACAATATTCGGACGATTGGGCCCTAACGTCCAGGAACTCCCACTACTACTTCATGTCGCGGCGGGCCGACGCATCGCGCGGCCATCCATTTCGCAACTGCGGATGGAAGAAGCGCGAATTTGCAGAGACGCCTGTCTCATTCCCTGGACCGGCGTCGTCCGGCATCCCATCAGGAGCAATCAATGCGAAATCTTCTACTCTCAGCGGCCACCGTCCTCATGGCCGGAACCGCCTATCGCCGCCGCCGCCCAATCGGCTCAGCTGCCCGCGGGCGCGGCGCACAATATCGTGCTCGTCCACGGCGCTTTCGTCGACCAGACGAGTTGGAAGCCCGTTGCCGATATTCTCACGAAGAAGGGCTACAACGTAACGCTCGTCGAAAATCCGCTCACCTCCCTCGCCGCGGATGTCGACGCCACCAAACAGGCGCTGGCGAAGCAGGACGGCAGGACCGTTCTCGTTGGCCACTCCTGGGCCGGCGTGGTCATCACGGAAGCGGGCGACGATCCCAAGGTCTCGGCGCTCGTCTACGTCTCCGCATTCGCGCCCGACGTCGGAGAATCTCTGGCGTCCCTGGCCAAAGGCGGTCCGGCAACCGAAGGCGCAGCGGCAATTCATCCTGACGCCAAGGGCAATCTCTACATCGATCCCAAGGTGTTTCCTTCGGCGGTCGCGGCCGACCTTCCTCCGAAGATCGCCGAATCCCTGGCAAACTCCCAGCTTCCGTTGAACCACACGGCGTTCGAGGCTCCGGTCGATACGGCCGCCTGGCACGACAAACCGACATTCTATGTGATCAGCACGAAGGACAAGGTGATCGCACCCGAGGCCCAGAAGATGTTCGCAGCCAGGATCAAGGCCCAGACGACGGAGGTCGCCGGCAGCCATGCCTCCCTCGTCGTCCATGCGAAGGAAGTCGCCGCGGTCATCGAAGAGGCCGCGCTCGCGGAGTGACGATAGGGCTCCCGGTGCTTTCGCGCCGGGAGCCCTCAGTTGGGGTTATTTTCTCCAACCGCCGCCCAAATCCTACAATCGCGCCCGCGCTCCGGGAGCTACACTGGCGCTGCTGGAGGACGAAAATGGGCAAGTTCAGCAACTACGAGTACAGGAAACAACCTGGTTTCGACATGGCCACCTTCGCCGGCGCGAACCAAGCCATCCCGATGAAGACCCTGGTGATCTACTGCTTCGACCCGCGCGCGGCCGAGATCCCCCAGGCGGTCGCCAAGTATTTTGGCGACGAGGTTTATCCCGGCGAAAACATCCTCGACGAAGCCGGCAATCGGGTCGGCCACACACGGACACTGTTTACCGAGACCAACGCGGGCGGACGCGCCGCCTTCGCTTTAGAGTCCGTGGCGGCGATGGATTACATATTTGATGTCAAAAAGGTCGTCGTAGTTCATCACTCGTTCTGCGGCACGACGACGCTGACGCCGGAGCTGATGGTCGAGGAGTTTCACGATCATCATCACGCTGATATCTCGACGCTGTTTGATCACGATAGCCTCGCCATCATGGATTTCGAGGAGTCGCTCAACTATGACGTCAAGTTGCTTCGTTCGAGCCCGGCGGTGCCGAGGGGCGTCGAAGCTCTACGGATTTTTCTACGAAATCAGTTCAGGCAAGTTGACCGAGGTGGTGCGGGACATTCCCGCTCAGCTTGCGGCCTAGAGCCTTCCGCGGACGAGTAGAATTGTCATTGCGAGGAGCGAAGCGACGCGGCAATCCACGGCGCCGCCGCAGCGGCTCTATCCGGCACATCGACGATCACACGCTGGATTGCTTCGCTTCGCTCGCAATGACGGCTTCAGTCAGCCGGAAAACGCTCTGAATCGTCAACGCTTCGTTTGGCATCGGCTGACGTCCAACCTCCGCGAGGCCTCCTGCTGACGGGCCTACTTCATGGCCTCAATTAATTCGATGTCTTTTTTCAGCAATCGATTGACAAGCGCGTTCAGCGGCTCCTCGCGCTCGGACGCAAGCGCTGACAAATATCGCAATATATCCGCATCTAAGTGCACCGGAGGAACCAATTCAGCGTCCTCGCAAAAGTATTTTCCGCGCTGCCCTTTGGAGAAGTCGTATTCATTCTTCATAGCGTTGACCTAGACCGGTATTGCCCCACTTCCCCGCGGCTAGGTCGCCGGAACCGTGATCGAGTTGCGATCGCGGAAAACAGCCATCGCATCCTCAAACGTGACTTTATGTTTCCGGCGATTGGCGTCGGCTTTTCGCTGATCCCAGTCGAACAGCAGCCTCACTGCTTACTCCCACTCGATCGTCCCCGGCGGCTTCGACGTCACGTCGTACACCACTCGGTTGATCCCCTTCACTTCGTTGATGATCCGCGTCGCCGCGCGACCGAGGAAGTTCATCTCGAACGGGAAGAAATCCGCAGTCATGCCGTCGCTCGACGTCACCGCCCTTAGCGCGCAGACGTTGTCGTAGGTGCGACCATCGCCCATCACGCCAACCGTGCGCACCGGCAACAGCACCGCGAACGCCTGCCAGATGCGGTCATAGAGACCCGCGGCGCGGATTTCCTCCAGGTAGATCGCGTCGGCCTTGCGCAGCACGTCAAGCTTCTCGTGCGTGATCTCGCCGGGAATGCGGATCGCCAACCCCGGCCCAGGGAACGGATGCCGGCCGACGAACGCCTCCGGCAGCCCCAATTCGCGTCCGAGCGCGCGCACCTCATCCTTGAACAGCTCGCGCAGCGGCTCGACCAGTTGCATGTTCATCCGCTCGGGCAAGCCGCCGACATTGTGGTGCGACTTGATCGTCACCGACGGGCCGCCGGTGAACGACACCGATTCAATCACGTCTGGATACAGCGTGCCCTGCGCGAGAAACGCCACCGGCCCGCGACCGTCGCTTGCGATCTTCCCCGCCTCGCGCTCAAACGTCTCGATGAACAGCCGGCCGATCGTCTTGCGCTTCGTCTCGGGATCGCTGACGCCGTCGAGCGCGCCCAAAAAGGTCTCGCCCGCGTCGACATGGACGAGCGGGATATTGAAATGGTCGCGGAACAGCCGCACCACTTCCGCGCCCTCGTTCGCCCGCATCAGGCCGTGGTCGACGAACACGCAGGTCAGCTGCGGCCCGATCGCCTCGTGGATCAGCACGGCCGCGACCGCGGAATCGACGCCGCCGGAGAGGCCGCAGATCACCCTAGACGTGCCGACCTTGGCGCGGATGGCCGCTTCCGCCTCGCGGCGGAACGCCGCCATGGTCCAGTCGCGCTTCAGCCCGGCGACGGAATGCACGAAATTCTCGATCAGCTTGGCGCCGTCGGGCGTGTGGACCACCTCGGGGTGGAACATCAGGCCGTAGTAGCGCCGCTCCTCGTCGGCGATCACGGCGTAGGGCGCGTTCTCCGAGACGCCGATGCGGCGAAAGCCTTGCGGTAGCTCCGTTATTCTGTCGCCGTGGCTCATCCAGACGACGTGTTTCTCGGCCGGCGCCCAGCAGCCTGCAAAGAGCGGGCTGGCGTCGAGAACCTCGACCTCGGCGCGGCCGAATTCACGGTTGTGGCCGCTCTCGACGTGGCCGCCGAGTTGCGCCGCCATCGTCATCTGCCCGTAGCAGATGCCGAGCACCGGAACGCCGGAGCTGAACACCACGTCCGGGCGCGCGGGGGCTGCCCTCGTCGGGCACGGAAGCCGGGCCGCCGGAGAGGATCACCGCCTTCGGCTGCAGCTCCGCGAAGGCCTGCTCGGCGCGCTGGAACGGCGCGATCTCGCAATAGACGCCGCTTTCGCGCACCCGGCGCGCGATCAACTGCGTAACCTGGCTGCCGAAATCGATAATGAGCAGCTTGTCGTGGAGCGGCGTGTCTGCCGTCATGATCGCTCCCTATAGAAACAAAAAAGGCGCCCGAAGGCGCCTTTTTTCAACTCGGCGCCGTCGCCGATTCACTTGATCTTGGTTTCCTTGAACTCGACGTGCTTGCGCGCGACCGGGTCGTATTTCGTGAACGTATACTTCTCGGTCTTCGTACGCGCGTTCTTCTTGGTCACGTAGAAGTAGCCGGTGTCGGCGGTCGAGAGCATCTTGATCTTGAGCGTGGCGGCCTTGGCCATGACGAATTCCGTTGCGAGCGCGTGGGACCAAAAAAGAGAGCGCCCCGGGGACCCCGGCGCGCGCGAGCGCCCTACATAGCCGGAGCGATCGGGAAGTCAAGGCGCTCACGGCAGGCGGCGTGCAACGGCGTAGCGCGTTTGACTTTTCGCGCCCCCAGGCCCAAGTTGCGGACATCTCGAGGGGAGCCTTCCCAGGCTGAGACGGCGCAACGCCGGACCCTTTGAACCTGATCCGGGTCGTGCCGGCGTAGGGACGAGGCGCTTTCCGAAAAGCCCCGCCCTTATCCTTTCATGAGCGCCCGGACGATGAGGAGGCGCGCACATGAACCAACACGCCAAAATCAAGAACGCCGCGCCCACCAGCGTGACGACCGGCCCGATCCGCGGGTCGGGCAAGGTGTACGCGGCGCCTGAAGGCGCGCCCAGATGTCCGCGTCCCGTTCCGCGAGATCACGCTGACTGATCCCCTCGAGCCGCCCGTCCGCGTCTACGACCCCTCCGGCCCCTATACCGAGACGGGCTTCGTCCCCGACCTCACTGCAGGGTTGCCCAGCGTTCGCGAAGCGTGGATCGCCTCGCGCGGCTATGCCACGATCCCAGGCCGCGCTATCAAGCCGGAGGATAACGGCAATGTCGCCGCCGACCGCCTAGCGCCACATTGTCCGGCGACGCGGACGCTGCGCGCCGGCGCCCACGGCCAACTCGTCACGCAGTACGAATTCGCCAAGGCCGGGATCATCACTGAAGAAATGATCTACGTCGCGCATCGCGAGAACCTCGCGCGCGAGCAGGCAATGGCTGGCGCGGCCGAGCGCCTCGCCGACGGCGAAAGTTTTGGCGCCGAAATCCCCGAATTCGTCACGCCCGAGTTCGTGCGCGTCGGAGATCGCGCTCGGCCGCGCGATCATTCCCGCCAACATCAACCATGTCGAACTGGAGCCGATGGCGATCGGCCGCAATTTCCTGGTCAAGGTCAACGCCAACATCGGCAACAGCGCGGTGTCCTCCGGCGTCGCGGAGGAAGTCGAGAAGATGGTGTGGGCGATCCGCTGGGGCGCCGACACCGTGATGGACCTCTCGACCGGCCGCAACATCCACAACATCCGCTCCTGGATCCTGCGCAATTCGCCGGTGCCGATCGGCACGGTGCCGATCTACCAGGCCCTGGAGAAGGTCGACGGCGATCCGCTCAAACTGGATTGGGAAGTGTTCAAGGACACGTTGATCGAGCAGGCCGAGCAGGGCGTCGACTATTTCACCATCCACGCCGGCGTGCGGCTCGCGCATGTGCCGCTGACCGCCAAGCGCGTGACAGGCATCGTCGAGCCGCGGCGGCTCGATCATGGCGCGCTGGTGCCTCGCCGGCCATCGCGAGAGCTTCCTCTACGAGCGCTTCGACGAGATCTGCGACATCATGCGCAAATACGATGTCTCATTCTCGCTCGGCGACGGCCTGCGCCCCGGCTCTATCGCTGACGCCAATGACGCCGCGCAATTCGCGGAGTTGGAGACGCTCGGCGAACTGACCAAAGTGGCCTGGAACAAGGGTTGTCAGGTGATGATCGAAGGCCCCGGCCACGTGCCGATGCACAAGATCAAAGTCAACATGACCAAACAGCTCAAGGAATGCGGCGAGGCGCCGTTCTACACGCTCGGGCCGCTGACGACCGACATTGCGCCGGGCTACGATCATATCACGTCAGGCATCGGCGCGGCGATGATTGGTTGGTTCGGCACCGCGATGCTCTGCTACGTGACGCCGAAGGAGCATCTCGGATTGCCCGACCGCAACGACGTGAAGACCGGCGTCATCACCTATCGCATCGCCGCGCACGCCGCCGACCTCGCCAAGGGCCACCCGGCGGCGAAAATTCGCGACGACGCGATCTCGCGCGCGAGGTTCGACTTCCGCTGGGAGGATCAGTTCAACCTGTCGCTCGATCCAGACACGGCCTGCGCTTATCACGACGAGACGCTGCCGAAGGACAACCACAAGGTCGCGCATTTCTGCTCGATGTGCGGCCCGAAATTCTGCTCGATGCAGATCACCCGGGATTTGCGCGCCGAAGCCGAGGCGATGGCGGGGATGCAGGCGAAGTCGAAGGAGTTCGTCGACCAGGGCGGCAAGCTCTACGTCGACGCCGCGGAGTAATGCGCGCAACGGTCGTCGGGGCGGGCGTGCTCGGGCTGGCGGCTGCAACCGAGCTCGCCGAGCGCGGTTTCGCGGTGACACTTTACGAGCGCAATCCGGGTCTCGGCGGCAACGCTTCCTGGCTCGCCGGCGGCATGCTCGCGCCCTATTGCGAGGGCGAGAGCGCGCCTTGGAGCGTTGTCGAGCGCGGGTTGATGGCGGTTGATTGGTGGGCGCGTCGCGTTCCCGATGTCGCACGCAACGGGACGCTGGTTGTCGCTCCGCCGCGCGACGCGCCGGACTTGGATCGGTTCGCCGCGCGGACAAAAGGGTTTGAGACTGTCGACGCGGAGGCGATCGCTGCGCTGGAGCCGGATCTTGGCGGGCGCTTCCGCAAGGGTTTGTTTTATCCGACTGAGGGCCACGTCGATCCGCGCAAGGCGATGAGCGCGCTGTGTCAGGGGCTCATCGCTAAAGGCGCGGAACTGAGGTTCGCGCACCCGTATGAAGGTGCGCACGACTGCCCGCCGGTCCCCTCCCCCCTCGTGGGGGAGGGTAAGGGAGGGGGGGCGGTTCGGCTTGGACCCGCGACCCCGGCAAGGGCAGCTCTTGCGGCTACCCCCCACCCCGGCCCTCCCCCACAAGGGGGGAGGGAGAGCACGGGGCCGGCGGTTCTCATCGACTGCCGCGGCTGGTCGGCGCGCGATGCGCTCGCCGACCTCCGAGGCGTACGTGGTGAGATGCTGCTGGTGCGGACGGGCGAGGTGCGGCTCTCACGTCCAGTTCGGCTCCTGCATCCGCGCATCCCGCTCTACGTGGTTCCGCGCGCGGACGGCGTGTTCATGATCGGCGCGACGATGATTGAAAGCGCCGAAAAGGCCGGCATGAGCGTGCGTTCGGCGATCGAGTTGTTGAACGCGGCGTTCACGCTGCACCCGGCGTTCGGCGAGGCGGAGATTTTGGAGATGAGCGCGGACGTGCGGCCGGCTTTTGCTGACAATAAGCCGCGGATGGTTGAGCGCGACGGGCGCGTTTTTCTGAATGGGGCTTATAGGCACGGCTATCTGCTCGCGCCCTATTTAGCGGCGAAGGCCGCGGAATATGTAGCGCGGCATTGAAATGGCGTCTCGCAAACAAGGAGGCGACGATGTGGACGGAACAGGAAGCTAGAGACAAGCTCCAGGAGGTTCTCCAACGCGCCGAAGCGGGAGAGCCGCAGTTCGTGGGGCAAACCGGAGTTGTGATCTCGCGCGCGGAATATGCGCGCCTTAAAGCATTGGAGGAGGACGAGACGCATCCTGGTAGATGGTTGGTCAAACATCTCGCGGGACTAGGCGAGATCGAATTGCCGTCCCGGGACGAGGACCGACCGAGTCCCTTCGCCGATTGGACGGATAAGGACTGGCCGAAGTGATCCAGGATCCCGTCACGCTCGACACAAACGTACTGTCTGAGATCATGTTGGCTCAGCCGGACGCAAAAGTAGTTCGCTTCGTGGCCGAGCTCGACGATCCCCTTGTGAGCGCAGCAGTCTTCCATGAATTGGGCTACGGCGTCGCTCGACTTCCAGAGGGCAAACGTAAGTCGCGAATGACTACAGAGATCGATGCATTTCACCGACGCTATGAGAAGCGAATTATACTGATCAACTACGAGGTCGCTCGGTTGTCCGGCGAGCTGCGCGCGCTCGCGCAAAGCCTGGGCCGCGATTTGAAGCCGATGGACTCGCTTATTGGGGCGAGCGCGGTTTACGTTGGCGCGAAACTCGCCACGCGCAATATCAAGGATTTCCAATCCCTGGGCATCGATCTGGTGGACCCGTGGAAATACTGAACGCGATGCGGCCGAAGTCAGTCGTCGTCAACGGCGAGCCCCGCGAAATCGCCGCCGCGACGCTCGCAGAAGCGCTCGCCGCCCTCGACTACGCCGACGCCGTCGTCGCCACCGCTCTCAACGGCGATTTCGTGCCGAAGCGCAAGCGCGCCGATACTCCGCTCGCCGAGGGCGATCGGATCGAGATCGTCGCGCCGCGGCAAGGAGGTTGAATGTCCAAACAAACATTGAGTGTCTACGGGCAAACCTTCAGCCTCCCGCCTGCTGCTCGGAACTTCACAATATCCCTCGCCAAAGATTCTCGCCGACGCCGTTCGCGCGAGCGCCGCTGGTATCGTCACGGTTTCGCTCAGGCGCGAGGCGGCCCGCATCAAGGAAGGTCAGGCATTCTGGGGGCTCGTGCGCGAACTCGGAGTTCGCGTGCTCCCAAACACCGCAGGCTGCCATTCCGTCAAAGAGGCGGTTACGACGGCGCAAATGGCGCGGGAAATCTTCGACACGCCGTGGATCAAATTGGAGGTGATCGGCGAAGCCGACACGCTGCAGCCTGACGTGTTCGGCCTTGTGGAAGCCGCACGCATTCTCAGCGCCGATGGCTTCGAGGTTTTCCCCTACACCACCGAAGACCTAGTCGTCGCCGAACGGTTGTTGGAGGCCGGCTGCCAGGTGCTGATGCCCTGGGGCGCGCCGATCGGCTCGGGGCAAGGGCTCAACAATCCATTCGGGCTCAGGGCGCTGCGCGCGCATTTCCCCGATACGCCGCTCGTCGTCGACGCCGGCATAGGTCTGCCCAGCCACGCCGCGGAAGCGATGGAGCTCGGCTACGACGCGATCCTGCTCAACACGGCGGTTGCCAAAGCTGGCGATCCCGTCGGGATGGCGCGCGCGATGGCGCTCGCCATCGAAGCGGGCCGCACGGCCTATCTGGCCGGCCCTATGGCGCCGCGCGACATGGCCGCGCCATCGACGCCGGTGCTTGGCAAGGCGAGCCTGTAGATGAGCCTCGATCCGTTCTACCCCATCGTTGACAGCGCTGCGTGGGTGGCGCGGCTTACCGGCGTCGGCGCGAAGCTCATCCAGTTGCGCATGAAGGACAAGGACGGCGGCGGCGCTTGAGCGCGAAGCGCGAGAGGCCTTGGCCGTCTGTCAAAAGGCGGGCGCGCAGCTCATCCTCAACGATTACTGGCGCGTCGCGATCGACATCGGCGCCGATTACATCCACCTCGGCCAGGAGGATCTCGACACGGCGGACATGCCGGCTATCCGGGCGAAGGGAATCCGAGTCGGGATCAGCACGCATGATGAGGCCGAACTCGCCCGGGCGATGAAACTCGAGCCGGACTACATCGCGCTGGGACCGATCTACCCAACGATCCTCAAAGCCATGCGCTTCGGCCCACAAGGCCTCGACCGCATCGGCGATTGGAAGCGGCGGATCGGAAACATCCCGCTCGTCGCGATCGGCGGCTTGAACGTCGAGCGCGGGCGCGCCTGCCTCGCCGCAGGGGCGGATATCGTCTCGGTCGTCACCGACATCACGCTCAACGCCGACCCGGAGGCCCGCGCGCGCGAATGGATCGCGGCGACGCGCGCGTGATCCCTGTCGCCCTGACGATCGCCGGTTCGGATTCCGGCGGCGGCGCGGGCATTCAGGCTGACCTGAAGACATTCGCTGCCCTCGGCGTATTCGGGACCAGCGCGATCACCGCGATCACGGCGCAGAACACGCTCGGCGTCCGCCTCGTGCATACCCTCTCTCCCGACGTCGTCACCGCTCAGATCGCCGCCGTGTGCGAAGATTTCGACATCGCAGCGGTGAAAATTGGGATGCTGGCGAGCGCCGACATAGCGAGAGCCGTCGCGGCGGCGCTCCATCCCGCCCCGCGCTTCGTCGTGTTGGATCCCGTTATGGCGGCGTCTTCCGGCGATGCGCTTTCCGGTGAAGGCTTCGCCGACGCCATCGAGCGGCTCATCCCCAAGCTTGACCTGTTGACGCCCAATCTCGCCGAGGCGGCCGCGCTGACCCGGACGCCGCAGGCGCGCAGTGAAGCGGAAATGGCAGCACAAGGGCGCGCGCTTCTCGACAAAGGCGCGCGCGCGGTGCTGATGAAGGGCGGCCACCTTGACGGCGACGCCGTCGACCTTCTGGTGACCGCGCAAAACCTGCATCGCTTCGCCGCGTCACGCATAAATTCGCGAAACTTGCATGGCACCGGCTGCGTATTATCCAGTGCTATCGCGGCTAACATCGCTTTAGGGCATGATCTGGTGGCGGCGGTCGCCGACGCGAAAGCCTTTACGCGACGCGCGATCGAGAATGGGCAACGACTCAGACTGGGAGGCGGGCCGGGGCCGTTGATGCCCGCGCCGTAACACAAGGGAGGGCGTGATGTCCGAGGAAGCCGACTTCTACGCGTCGCTGCCCGTTACCGAGGATTTCGCCCGGGCCATTGCGCTGGACGCCTATCGCCCACTGCCGGCGGATTGGCGCATCGGCTTCGCCGATGTGAAAGGCTCGACAGCGGCGGCGGCCGCGGGCCGCTACAAAGCGATCAACATGATTGGCGCCGGCGCTGTTGCGGCCGTCTCCAACGCGCTGGCGCGAAAACCGTTTCCGTTCGTGTTCGGCGGCGACGGCGCGAGCTTCGCGGTGTCGCCAGCAGAATTCCCCGGCCGCCGAACAAGCGCTGCAGGCTTTGGCGACCTTCGCGCGCGAAGAGTTCGATTTCGAGTTGCGCATCGCGATGGCCTCGGTCGCCGAAATTCGCGCCGCCGGGCGCGACGTGAGCGTCGTGCGTTACGGGCCGTCGCCGCACTGCGCCTACGCGATGTTCGCCGGCGGCGGCCTGGCCTGGATCGATGAGCAGGTGAAATCTGGACGCTTCGCGCTGCCACCGGCGCCCGCGGGAACGCGGCCTGACCTGACCGATCTCTCCTGTCGCTGGGGCGTCACGCCGGCCAAACACGGCGTCATTCTCTCGTTGATTGTTTCGCCGCGCGGCGATGATCCGCGCTTCGCGCCGTTCCTGAGCGAAATCGTGCGCGAAATGCTGGCGGCGGAAGACGGCGGCCGACCCGTGACAATCGATACGCTGATTGGCGGCAGCGCGGGGCCGGCGATTTCGTTGAAGTCGGCCGTCTATCGCGCGGGCGGCGCCTCCGGCGTCGCCTCACGCGTCAAGGCGGGGCTCATCTACGGACTCGGCTGGCTGTTCAAAACGTTCAATCTGAAGGCCGGTGATTTCGACATGGCGCTCTACAAACGCGATCTGATCTCCAACGCCGACTACCGCAAATTCGATGACGGACTCAGAATGACCCTCGACTGCTCGCCCGCTTTCGCGGATGCGATGGAGGCCAAACTTGCCGCTGCGCCGTTCGTGGAATGGGGCGCGTTTCGGCAGGCTGAGGCGCAGATCACCTGCTACTCGCCGTTCTCCGCGGGGCGCGGCCATGTGCACTTCATCGACGGCGCGGGCGGCGGCTATACGATGGCGGCCAAGGCGATGAAGGCGCGGCGCGTGGCCGCATCAGGCAGCGCGCCCATTCTCGCAGGCTAGAGCAGCCGGCTTTCGTGGAAACGAAGACGCGCGCCTGTAGCCGCGATCTCCAGATCGCGGTCGCCGTGAGATCGCACCTTGCCGAGAGAGCGCCGATCACGGAGAACCCGCGATCTGGAGATCGCGGCTACAACCCGCGTCGATCTGAATGCCAAAGGCTCTAGAATTCGCTGCAAAGTTCAGAGCCGCTCCCGCCACGTCGACTTCAGCGCAATCTCACCCTCGTGCGCTTTACGCCACTCTTCCAGCCAACCAAGGCCCGCCACGGTTCCCTGCGCCGGCCGATACTCACAACCAACGTACCCCTGATATCCCAGCGCCTCGAGCCGCCTCAGCACTAGAGCATCGTCGAGTTCCCCAGTCCCAGGCTCGTGGCGTGCAGGAACCGAGGCGATCTGAACATGGCCGATGATCGGCAGCAGCGTTTCGAGGTTCGTCAGTACGTCGCCGTGCAGGATCTGGCGATGGTAGATGTCATACTGCAATCTCAGACGCGGCAGATTGAGTTCAGCGATAATCTGCGCCGCGACATCAAAGTTGGAAAGGAAATAGCCGGGGTTGTCGCGCAGGTTCAACGGCTCGATCAGCACCTCGACATCAACCAAAGTCTCGACGGCGTGACGCAGCGCCTTCTTGTAAGCTTCGCGCGCCTTGCCGTTCTTCGCGTCCGCCACGCCCGCCATGACATGCACGCGCTTCGCGCCGGTCGCCGCCGCGTAGAGTCGCGCTTGCGCGATCTGCTGGCGAAATTCCGGGAATCGATCCGGCAGCGCCGCGAGGCCGCGATCGCCCGCGGCCAAGTCGCCGGGCGGCGCATTGAACAGCGCAAGCGTCAAACCCGCGTCTTCGATCCGCTTTGCGATCGCTTCCGCAGAGTATTCGTAAGGAAATTGGAACTCGACCGCCTGGAATCCGATGCTCCGCCGCTGCGGCAAAGCGATCGAGGAACGGCCACTCCATGAACATCAAAGAAATATTCGCTGCGAATTGCAGCATGGGCCCTCGCCAATTCGTTTGCGTAACGGCAGAATACGTTGTTGCGCGCTATTGAACAGCCTGCGCCGTCAAATAGGAACAGAAATGTTTACGGCGTCTCCGGTTCGGCTTCGTCGGCGGGATCGGCGCCCTTGGAGGCGCCGGTCGCCGGGCGACGGACGCGCTCTTGCTGCGAATGGCGCGGCGCTGGCGACCAGGGCCGATCCTCGCCCGCGCTGCGATCGGTGAAAACGACGAATTCGGCGCCGTTCCAATCGAGCCCCACCGCTCCTGTCTCGGCAAGCCGGCGCTCGTCGAACAAGCGCGGCGGTTTGCAGGTGGACGGCGCCGTTAGCGGGCTGACGACGATCGCCGCGCGCGCGCAATCCTCGGCAAACGCGGAGCGGTCGAGCACCAGGCTCAGCGACTGTCCCTCGGGCAGGTCGCCAACGCATCCAAAACGGTCGCAAGCCGGATCAACCACGCGCGCGCCGGCGGGATCGCGGTCATCGCCGTCGGCGGCGAGCCACTGCTCGGCGGCGAAGGCGTTGTAGCGCTTGCCGAGCAGCACGAGGCGGCCGTCGGCGTCGCGCAGCGCCACTTCGTCGGCCGACGGCGGCACGATGACATCGTAGCGCGCGCCAAAGAAGCCGCCGAGGACGCCGAGAGCGAAAAACGCGATCGCGCTCGCACGCAGAATCCAGCTGCGCCAGATCACGGCGCTCGCGACCGCAAGGCAGAAGAACGGCAGCGACCAGGGCGCGAAGGCGCGCACATGAAGCGACGAACCCGGGGCGGCGGCGATGAGCCGCGCGACGAACAAGATGAGCTTGATGCCAAGCCCGACATAGGTCCAGACCCAGGCGTCGAGGCCAAGCGGGTACAGCGCCGTCCCGATCAGCGCGCCGGGCACGGCGAAGAATTCTATGATGGTCAAGGTCAGCGGATTGCCGATCAGCACGTAGGGGCTGAGGTCATGAAAGTGATAGGCCATGAAGGAGGCGGTCGCGCTGGTCGCGCAAAACGTCGCAAACAGCAGTTCGCCGGCTTTTTCGAGCGCAAGGTACGGAACCGGGCGAGGTTTCTCCCTGGGCTTCTCGGGTAGGAACGGGTCGAGCCCTTCCGATCGGGCCGCGATGCGCGCCTCCATCACGGCGACGAGCGCCGCGACCGCGGCGAACGAGAGCTGGAAGCTGACGCCCATCACCGCCTCGGGCTCCAGGGCGACGACGACCAGGATGGCCAAGGCCAGATTGCGCATCGTCAGCGCACGGCGATCGAGAACGACCGCGGCGAGCACCACGAGGGTCATGATCAGGGCGCGCTCCGTGCCGACCCGCGAACCGGTGGCGATGTCGTAGAAAACCGAGCCGATCATCGCCACGACCGCTGCGAGTTTCTTGATCGGAAACTGCAGGGCAAGCCTCGAGGAAAGAGCGAGCAGCCGGCGCGTGACGACGAAAAAGATCCCGGCGACCAGCGTCATCTGCACGCCGGAGATCGTGATGATATGAAATATGCCCGCTTCCCGGATGAGGTCCTTGGCGTTGGCGGACAGAAAGTCGCGTTTTCCCGTCACCATCGCCGCCGCGATGGCGCCCTCGTCGCCGCCGATGACGGCGTCGGCGCGCATCGCCAGTTGGTTTCGCGCGCGATCGACGGCCGCGAGAAATCTCTGAAGCCGACTTGTTTCAACCGTCGGCGCGACGCGCGCGACCGCGCCGAGCGCGGAGCCGACCGCGCCAACTCCCTGAAAATAGGCGTCACGCGAAAAATCGTAACCGCCGGGCAGCACGGCGCGGGACGGCGGCAGCAACCGCACCTTGGTCGCCACGAAATCGCCGGCGGCGATGTCAGGCGTCTTGCGCGTCGTCAGGCGTACGCGGCGTGGCGCGAGCGAGGCCGGCATATCGCCGGGATCGACGACACGCATCACGAAGCGGGCGCCGACGTCGCGGAAATCGACCTCCTCGACAAAACCTTTTATCGAGAGAATGCGAATGTGGTCGAGCATCGGCGTCTGCACGCGCTCGGTGCGCAAGCCCATCGACAGAAAGCCGGTCATCAGCGCCGCGAGGCCGATCCAAAGGCCCCGCGCCAGCGGCCGTCGGCGCAACGCGAAGGCGAGCGCGACGAAGACGGCGGCGAGAACTCGCAGGGAGCCAGAGCGCCGGCTCGCGATCGGCGGCGAGATTGAGCGCGACGCCGCCGATGGCGGCGATCGGGATCCAAAGAAAGAACCGTCGCTGCTCGCTCTCGCGAACAATCGCCGCCGATAAAGCCGACCGCGCGTTAGGCGCCCATTCCGAGGCGCGAGCCCAACCCGCGGCGATGGCGCCAGCCGAAGAGCGCGGGGGTGTAGGCATGGCGCAGAGGTATACGTGACGTTGCGGTATTATTAAAGCAGCTAAAAGCAATATGACGCGGCCGTCATTACGACTTGTTTGTTAGATGCGATGCAAGCAGGCCTTTGGGCTGTAAAGGTCGGCGTGGACGCCGACCCTCCGGAGGGTCGGCGTCCACGCCGACCTTGTTCACCCACGTCTCCCTTGCCCGCTGCGCGCCGACCCCGTAAATCGCCTCAAACACAGTGGGGAGGGCGCTATGGACTACGGACAGCTCGAGGGGACGGGCTTTGTCAAATACGACAACCGCTTCGGTCAGCTCTACGCCGGCCACGCGCGCGTCGAGCGACTGTGGACAGGCGCGCGCTGGAGTGAGGGCCCGGCGTGGTTCGCCGCGGGGCGCTATCTCGTCTGGTCCGACATTCCCAACAACCGCATGATGCGGCTCGTCGAGCCGAGCCACGAGGTCTCGGTGTTCCGCGAGAACTCCAACAACTCCAACGGCAATACCGTCGACTTTTCCGGCCGTCTGATCACCTGTGAACATCTGACCCGCAGGGTCACGATGACCAATCACGATGGCCGCATCGTCGTGCTGGCCGCGCAATACCAGGGCAAGCGCTTCAATTCGCCGAACGACGCCGTCGTGAAGTCCGACGGGTCGGTCTGGTTCACCGATCCGGCCTACGGCATCGACGCGGACTACGAAGGCGACAAGCAGGATCAGGAAATCGGCGGCTGCTACGTCTACCGCATCGACCCGAACACCATCGAGGTGACGGCGGTCGTGACCGACATGGTTAGACCCAATGGTCTCGCTTTTTCGCCCGACGAAAAATATCTCTACATCGCCGACACCGGTAAGACGCATGTCGATGGCGGACCGAAGCATATCCGCAAATTCACAGTGAGCGCGGACGGAAAATCGTTGTCCGGCGGCGAAGGCGTCTTCGCGGACTGCCGGGAGGGCTTGTTTGACGGCTTCCGCGTCGACACGGACGGGCGCATTTGGACCAGCGCCGGCGACGGCGTGTATGTCTACGACAATGAAGGCACATTGCTCGGCAAAATCCTGATTCCCGAAACCGTCGGCAACCTGACTTTCGGCGGAACCAAGCGAAATCGCCTTTACATCTGCGGCACAACGTCGATCTATTCGTTCTTCACCTTCGCGACAGGTTGCAAACCGGGCTGAACACGGCCCCCGAGCGATGAAACCAAACTGTCACATAGCGGCCCTAAGGGCTTCGCGACCCTGGAGTACGCCGCGATGAGCAACCAAGCGTTGACACCGTCCGCCTCAGCGACTTGGCCGCCCGCGCGCGCGTTTGAGCCGACGGCTTCGTTCTGGTTTGCGATGTACGCGGCAAGCGCGCTCGGCACCAACCTCGGCGATTATTGGGCCGACGCATTGTCCTTAGGGTTGGCGGCTTCGTTTGTGTCGCTCGCGGTCATCAGCGCGCTTCTCATCGCTGTCGATCGGCGCTTCGGGGTGACGACGGAGCTCTGCTTTTGGGTGGCGATTGTCGTGTTCCGCGCGATGGCGACCAATGTCGGTGACTTTCTCACTGACGATCTCGCAATAGCCCGTCCGATCTCCGGCGCGATCCTGTGCGTGGCGACCTTGGCGGCGGGCTGGTTGACGCTCGGTTCAGGGACACCGCGGATCGACGCGCGTTATTGGCTGGCAATGTTTTTCGGCGGCGCCTTCGGTACGATCGCCGGAGATTTCGCCTCGCACGCCGTGGGTCTCCCTGTGGCCGCAGCGGGACTAGCGGCGTTGCTGGTCGTCGCGGTATTGGCGCGCGCTGCGCTCGCGCCGGCGGGGCTGCTTGGATACTGGGTCGTGGTGTTGATCGAGCGCACGGCGGGCACGCCCGCCGGTGATCTTTTCGCCGAGGAGCGCGGTTTGGGCTACGGGCTGCCGATTGCGATGGCGATCACGGGCGGCGTTCTCGTGCTGGCGCTTGTACTGCGCGGCCGCAAGGTCCTGGTCAGCGCCAGCTAGACATTCGCACTAGGTCCCATCGCGCTAACTTGGGCCTCGGTGTGATCAACGGCTTGCCGTCCCCTCCCCCCTTGTGGGGGAGGTCAGGGAGGGGGGTTCGGCTTGGACGTTCTTCTCAGAAAATAGCGGCTCTCGCGGGTGCAACCCCCACCCCGGCCCTCCCCCACAAGGGGGGAGGGAGTTCGCGGCGCCAGCGGTTCTCCAATCATCCACCCAATCGCCGTTGCGAACAAGTCCGGCCCCGACGGACCGCCGGAGCTTCCGGAAGCCCGCATTTGCGCATTCGTCAAAACGCTCGTATCAAGCGTCGAACCCCCGCCAAACTCGGAGCTCAGCACTGCTGTCTCCGTGCAATCGCGCCCGGAAAACCCTTGACGATCGCTTTACCCTCGACGGCTGCGCGCCCCCCTGTTCGGGCGCCGCGCGAGCGAATCGTGGCGATCGGCCTGATGTGTCTGACGCTCGTCTTCTTCACGGTTCTCGACAGCTCAGCCAAATATCTGAGCCGCGAACTGCCGGCGGTCGAAATCGTCTGGGCGCGCTATCTCGGCGCGGCGCTGGTCGCGATCGCCGCGACCCGTGTCGTCACCAAACCGCGTCTGCTGAAGTCCGCCCGTCCGGGGTTGCAAAGCCTGCGCTCCTTGCTGCTGCTCGGCTCGACGGTCGGAAATTGGCTGGCGCTGCGGCAGCTTCAGCTTGCGGAGACATCGACGATCGCCTTCCTGTCGCCGATCTTCATCGCGCTGCTTTCCGGCCCGTTGCTCGGCGAGCGCCCCGGTCCTGCGCGGATGGCGGCGATCGCGCTTGGCTTTGTCGGCGTCGTCGTCGCGGCGCAGCCCGGCGCGGGAACCTTCCGGCCGATCGTTCTCGTGGCGATCGCCGGCGCCCTCTGCAACGCCGGCTATTCGCTGGCGACTCGCGGCCTTGCGGCGCACGACCGCGCCGCCACCACGTTGCTCTGGACCCAGCTCGCCGGCGTGGTCGCGGTGACCCCGCTGCTACCGTGGTTCTGGATAACGCCTTCGAGTGCGCTCGGCTGGGCGCTATTGATCGGGCTTGGCGCGTGGGGCGCGATTGGTCACGGCCTGCTGATCAAGGCGCATCAGCTCGCGCCCGCTTCGACGCTGGCGCCGTTCGGCTACACACAGCTACTGTGGATGATCGCCTCCGGGTTTTTCATTTTCGGTGATTGGCCGCCAGCCGCGACCTTCGTCGGCGCAGCCCTGGTTGTCGGCGCGGGGCTGTTCCTGGTGCTGTACGAGAGGGCGGCGGCCAAGAAGTAACGTCGTTTCACGCGACGCTCCCCGCTAGACAGACCCCCTCGCCTCAGCTACCCCGCGCCAATGACCACCCCGCCCCGTCGCCTGGTCTCCGCCGAGAAGCGGCCCGAGGATGACGCCGCGTTGCGGCCGCAGGTGCTGGCCGATTTCACCGGCCAGGAAGCGGCGCGGAAAAACCTGAAGGTCTTCATCGAGTCGGCCAAATCGCGCGGCGAGGCGCTGGATCATGTGCTGTTCGTCGGGCCCCCTGGCCTCGGCAAAACGACCTTGGCGCAGATCGTCGCGCGCGAGCTCGGCGTCAACTTCCGCTCGACCTCCGGCCCGGTCATCGCCAAGGCGGGCGACCTCGCCGCGCAGCTCACCAATCTCGAGCCGCGCGACGTGCTGTTCATCGATGAAATTCACCGCCTCAATCCCGCGGTCGAGGAAATCCTCTATCCCGCGATGGAGGATTTTCAGCTCGATCTGATCATCGGCGCCGGACCGGCGGCGCGCTCGGTCAAGATCGACCTCGCGCCGTTCACGCTTGTTGGCGCGACGACGCGGGCCGGACTGCTCACCACGCCGTTGCGCGATCGGTTCGGTATTCCGATCCGGCTCAACTTCTATACCGTGCCCGAACTACAGGGGATCGTCGGGCGTGCGGCGCGGGTGATCGGGCTCGCGCTGGCGGAAGATGGCGCCAACGAAATCGCGCGGCGCTCGCGCGGCACACCGCGCATTGCGGGGCGGTTGCTCCGGCGGGTGCGGGATTTCGCTGTGGTTGAGGGCGCAGCCGGTCGTCACGCGAGAGCTCGCCGACGCGGCGCTGAAGTTGCTCGATGTCGACATTATCGGGCTCGATATGATGGACCGGCGGTATCTCGACGCGATCGCCATCAGTTTCGGCGGCGGTCCGGTTGGGGTGGAGACGATCGCGGCGGCGCTGTCGGAGCCGCGCGATGCAATCGAGGAGATCATCGAGCCTTATCTCATACAGCTAGGCTTCGTGCAGCGCACGCCGCGCGGGCGGCTGCTGACGCCGCATGCGTTCGCGCATCTTGGGATGAAGGCGCCGGCGAGACCGGCGGAGCCGGTCGGGTTGTTTGATGAGGAGGAGTGAGGGGGGTGATCGACGGCGTTCCCTCCCCCCTTGTGGGGGAGGGTTAGGGAGGGGGGTCGGTTCCGCTTGGACGGCGCTCTCCGGAAAGGGCGCCGCTTGCGGCTACCCCCCACCCCGGCCCTCCCCCACAAGGGGGGAGGGAGATCTCGGCGCGGGCGGCGCTTATCAATCAACGCCCGCTGAGCTCATCCGTCGTCTTCGCCCACCGCGGCCGCAAACGACTTCCGCAGTCGTTGCCCAATCGGCTTGACGCCGACCGCCTCCGACAGCCGCGTCGACGCCGCGCATGACAGCGAGCGGCGCATCAAGCCAACCGGAGCCGTTGCGGTCGTCGAGCCAGCTCACCAAGCCGCCGGGAAACGCAAACACGATCAGCGCGAGCGCCGCGTAGACCCAAAGAATGCGTCGGAGCGCGAGCATGGCGGTCAGAACTGGAAGTAGATGAACGGCGCCGCCGCCGAGGGCGCCATCACGACGATCAGATAAAGCGCGAACGTTGCGAAAGCCACTTCCGCTGCGCCGCCCCTCGCGTCGAGCCAGGCGCCGAAGCGTCTCCGCGCATCCGGCGGCATGAACTGGGTGAGGGCGCCGGCGGCGAGCAGCGGCCAGACCACGGAGGGCATGGTGTTTGCCGCGCCGTTGTCGGCCCAAATCCCCGCCAGATATTGCGTCGCCGCGTCAAGCGACGGCGCGCGGAAGAACAACCAGCAGAAACACACGAAATGCAGCGTCACCGCCCAATCAAGAACGATGGCCCAGGGCTTTTCGCCGTAGCGTTTGAAGAAACCGCTGCGCCGATAGGCGTGATCGACCACCAGCGCCGCGCCATGCAGCGCGCCCCAGATGAGGAACGTCCAGTTGGCGCCGTGCCAGAGGCCGCCGAGCAGCATGGTCAGCAGCAGGTTGCGCGCCGTGAACAGCTTGCCGCCGCGATTGCCGCCGAGCGGGATGTAGAGATAGTCGCGCAGCCAGGTCGACAGCGTCATGTGCCAGCGCCGCCAGAAATCGCCGATGCCGAGCGCGCGATAGGGCTGATTGAAATTCTGCGGGAAGCGATAGCCGAGCAGCGCGGCGATGCCGATCGCGATGTCGGTGTAGGCGGAGAAGTCGGCGTAGATCTGGATCGCATAGGCGTAGACCGCCATCACCAGATCGAAGCGCGAGAACTGCGTAGGGTCGGTGAAGACCGGATCGACGAAACGCACCGCCAGATAATTGGCGATCACCATCTTCTTCAACAGGCCGCCGAGGATCAGCAGCATGTTCTCGCCGAACGAGAAGTCGGCGGGATTTCGCGGCGAGGCGAGCTGCGGCAGGAATTCGTGGGCGCGCACGATCGGCCCGGCCACCAGATGCGGGAAGAAGCTGATGTAGAGCAGGATGTCGAGCGGCGATCGCGAGGCGACGATGCGGCCGCGATAGACGTCGACGATGTAGGAGATCGCGTGGAAGGTGAGGAACGAGATCGCCACCGGCAAGGTCACGTTGAAGAAGCCGAGCGGCGGATCGAGCCCAAAGCTGTGCGCGAGCGTCAGCGCCTGGGCGATGAAGAAATCCAGATATTTGAAATAGCCGAGTATGCCCAGATCAAGCGCTACCCCCAGCGCCAGCACGGCTTTGCGGCCTGGCCGATCGCCTTCGACATAGAGCCCGACCAGATAGCTGATCGCGCCGCTCGCAAACAACAACAGCAGAAAGCGCCAGTCCCAGGAGGCGTAGAAAGACAGGCTTAAGCCCAGCAGCACCCACTTCTTCAGCAGGTTCTGTGAATTGAGGCTCCAGACGAGGGGAAGCGCGAATGCAAAGAAAAGCGCAAATTCAATCGTTGGAAACAACATGGGTCGCGGGCTGCCGTCCTTCGATCCAGCGGAATGAGGAAATCTGCGAATCGGTCCGCGCTCTGTTTATAGCCGTCGAGGGTCATGTGCACGTAGTCACGCGCCATCAGCGGGGGATTGGCGGCCGCCCAGACCTGCGCGCCGCAGGGGCCGGGCTGCGCCGAAGACCAGTCCCAGAACGCCGCGCCGATCCGCGCCGCCAGCTTGCGCTGCGCCTCGCGCACCAGATTGAGTTTGGGCGGCACCGGGAAGCGGCAATTGCTCGCGCCGTCGGCCGAGGCGGCCTGCACGGTCGGGCTCGACGTGCAATGTTGTCCGACGCCCTCGGCGTGGCATTGCCCGGTTGGCCGCGCGGCGTCCGCCGGGCCGACCATGACGATCTTCAGCCCCGGCCGAGGGATTGCAGCCGGCGCACGATCTGCTCGTACTGCGAGATGTAGGCGTTCACATCGAGATTGTCGTTGAAGCCTTCGTTGGTGCCGAAGGCGAGCACGACGACATCGGGCGCGAGCAGCCGGAAATCCTCGGTCACGTTGGCGCTGTCGAGCTTCTGCAACAGCTGCACGGTAGCGCCGGGATAGCCGATGCTGAGATAGGAGACGCCGTCGCCCTCGCGTCCGACTTCGACGCCGGTCACCGCGACCGGGGAGTCGTCGACCGCGCGGACCTCGAGTTCCTTGAAACCCTGGCCGTTCTTTGCCCGCGCCTCGAAGGTGACGTGCGGCCGGTCCCGCCGTCGAGATCGACCTCGCCGGCCGAGAAGCCATCGAGCAGCACTTCGGCCTTGCCGCCGCCGGGTTGCGCAAGAAACGCGACATCGGCGTGATCATAGGAGCGCCCGTTGCGCGAGCGCATCGTCAAGGTCGCCTAGGCGTGATGCGCGAGCGCGTTGAAGCCGGAGAGATGGAAGCGCTTGTGATCGTCGGAGCGCTGCAGCGCCTCGTAGTTCCAATCGTCGGTGGCGTCGCTGGAGAACAGCGCCGAGCGCACGCCGACATGCGGCTTGCCCGGCACGATGAACGCGTCGCCGCCCGAGCCGAACGCCTGCTGCAGCCGGTCGCGCACGTGTCCGGTGAAGAAATCCGCGGCGGTGTGGCTGTCGCCGAGTCTGCAGGATGGTCAAACGCCGATCGGCGAAAAGGTCGGGCGCGAGTTCGCCATAGGCGTTGATACCGGGCCTCTGGCGCCGAGCGAACGGGTCGCCGCCGTCAAAGCGGCGAGCGCCGTCGCCGCGTGCGGTCCGTGCGGCGCGGGACGCGTCATCGCCTCGCGCCAGCAGTTGCGCCGCGCTGCTGCGGCGCGGCGATCGAGGCGACGGGAGGGCTCTGTCGATCGACGGGCGCGTCCGCGAACGGCGCCGCGCAGCGGATCGCTCGGCGGTGAGCCGGGTGGCGAGCGTCAGAGCGCGTTGCGAGGCGGGGCCGAGCGAGGTCGAGGCCGACACGGGCGCGAGTGACCAGTTCGGCGAGGTCTGCGAGCGGGCCTGCAGTGTGGGCGACGGCGAAAGCGGCGTCGAACCGGCGCGCCTGATACGTCGCGAGGGCGCCGGTCGCGACGATCAGCGCCCAGACCACGATCTCGCGCCGCGCGCGCAACGTCTACCTCACCTCGGCTCGCGACGGGCATTCCGCCGCGAAATCGCGTCCGCGCGCCTTCAGGCTGGCGAGGATCGAGGGATAGAATCGTCTCCAGCACCATGTCGTAGCCGACAGAGGTAAAGTGCACGCCGTCGGGCGCGCGAACCAGCACCATGCTGTTCTCTGGCGTTGGGCAGATAAGGTTCAAATTTCTCCGGATTCGCGCCGGAGGTCCAAGGCTGCGCATAGGTGACCTTGTCGGAGCCGACCTCCTTCACCGCCGCCTCGAACAGCTTGTTCTTCGCCAGCGCGTCGGTGTTGGCGACTTCCTTCAGCATGATCGGCAGCCCGAGCACGAGCATCGAGCGCGCCCTGCGCAACCGCCGCGCGCAAAACGTCCTCGACGATGTCAGTGTAGCGCGTGTCGAAAGCCGGCGAGGGATAAGCGACGGCGCGCTTGTCCTTCTCGACGATCCCCTGCCGATCATTGACGCCGAACGAGCCGACATAGAGATCGGGATGAAACTCGTCACCGATCTTGCCGATCTCGTCCACCCAATTGAACTGGTCAAGACGCGTAAGCCCCGTTCCGTTCTTGGCCTTTCGGATCAACTTGATTTTTTCCGCCAGACATTTGTCTTTTCCAAGGCGTCGGAACATCGCGCCCCAGAGCCCGTCGGCCATGGAGTCGCCGACAAAGGCGACATGCACCGGGGCGCCGGCTCGGCGCGCACGGGCCCGACGGCGGCGAAAGCGATGGCGGCGGAGAGAACCGCGGCGAGCCGGCGGCGGGTCAGTTTAGCTGAGAGACGCCTCGGCTCATGGGTTTGGTTCATTGCGGCGCGGCCTCGGTGTTCTGCGGCGTCTCGGTCGTTTCGGCCTGCCGCTGCGCGTGGCTCCTGTGCTTGTGGCGCTTGATGTTCTACGCGCACGCGGCTCCGACGCCTCGGCGACATGCATAGGGGCCGCCGAGGCCACGGCCGTCGAGAACCCTGCGGCCGCGGCGGCCTTCTGCCATATGCGGGTATAGCCCGCCATATCAAAATGCACGCCCTCGGGAGCGTGCACTTTGGCGTCGCAGAATTCCGCGCCTTGCGTGCTCACGTAAGTCGCAGACGTGCCGGAGAGCTGAGCGGCGAGAATGCCGTCGAGTTTCTTGGCGTATTCTTCCCACGGCTTGAGAACACAGGGCGGGCCGATCCAGACCAGCTTGACGCCCAGCTTGTCGGCTTCCGCGACGATGGCGGCGACCTTGGCTTTGACGTCAAGCGCGCCGCCGACGGCGTCATTGGTGCCCAGGCTCATGAAGACGGTCTCGCCTTTCTTGAGCCTGGCTGAGCTGCTCCATGATCGCGCCGCTATAGATCGAGACGCTGTTCTTGGCGGTGGAGGGAATCTTCGCGGCCCAGGAGACGCCGACCCCGATCGAATCGCCGATTACGCGGCCGTCTTCGGCGTAAGCCGAGGCGGGCAAGACCAATAGCGGCAACAGAAATCAGCCAATTTCGGATCGACATGGGTGTCCCACAAAAAATCCGCCCGTACGGGCGGACGAAAGCATTTTTTGGTTAACGAGAAATGAACGGCGGATGCAACCCCTTCGCTGCCGTCGCGCGCGCGATGGCTGCCGCGGTTAGCGGTGGATCTGCAGGAATAGAACGGCGACGACCAACGTCAAAACGAAACCCACCATCCACTTCAGCAATAGGCCGTCCGCTCTTCCGGCGGCGATTTCGGCGCGGAGACTGGCGCCTTGGTCCGAAATTTGTCGGCGCGGAGATCGGCGCCTAAAGCCGCGAGGTCGGCCTTGGTCGCCAGCTGTTCCGTCGTAGCTTCACTGAAAGCCTCGGCGACACCTTCCGCCTGCTCAGCGGTCATATTCGCCTTATCGCGCAATGCGCGAGCGAATTTGAGGGTGTCAAACGCGACGGTCACCGACGCTCCCCTGCAAACTCGATGACATTCCCGGACGGCCTCCCGTGGGCTTGGCCTCAATTCAACTGTAGCACTAGGCAAACATCTACAGTTGCAAGTGTTCAGAGCGCATCTTGTACCGCCATACTCCGTAAGTCCAGGGTCGAAACCACGAAGCGCCTTCCGGCAGCGCCGTCGGTGGCGGGTCGTAGCCCGATCCGCCGAGCGGATGGCAGCGGCAGATCCGCGCCGCGCCCATGCACGCGCCCGCCCACACGCCATGGCGTGCAATTGCCTCGTCCGTGTAAGCCGAACAGGTCGGAAGGTAGCGGCACTGCCGGCCGATCAACCCGGACAGTGTAAGCTGATAGCCGCGCAGCAGCGCGCGCGCCGCGCGGCGGCCGCTCACGCCGCCTCGACTGGCGACTTCGCCGCGATCTGTCCTAGCGCATCGACCACCGCGTCAAACGTCAGCATCGTCGAGGCGTGACGCGCTTTATATTCACGCACCGGCTCCAGCACGGCGAAATCAGCAAATTTTCCCGCCGGTGGCGGCCCGTTCGCTTTCAGCATAGCGAGCATCGTGTCGCGCAGCTCCCGCAACTCCGCGGGCGTGGCGCCGATCACGTGGCGCGCCATCAACGAGGACGAAGCCTGCCCGAGCGCGCAGGCGCGAACGTCGTGCGCGAAGTCGCTCACTTTGCCATCCGCGACGCTGAGATCGATCGTCACCGTCGAGCCACAGAGCTTTGAGTGCGCCTTCGCGGTCGCCTGCGGAGCAGCAAGCCTTCCCTGTTTGGGAATATCCGCGGCCAATTGCAGGACGCGGTGATTATAAATGTCGTTCAACATTATGTGCCTGGAGTAGCCCGCTAGCGCACTGCAGCATCGACCATATATAGGCTCAGCCGCTGACGATGTGGAGGGCTACGCGAACACGCCGGGCCTCGCTTTGTGAGCGTTCGGGGAGTTCTCGTATGGACGATATAGTCAAGCGCGCGTTGGCGACCGAGGTTGAGGTCAGGCCGTCGCGCGAAGAAGCGGAAGCGGCGGTGCGGACGCTGCTTGCGTGGGCCGGCGACGATCCAGGCCGTGAAGGTCTTATCGATACGCCGCGCCGCGTCGTCGAGGCTTACGAGGAACTGTTCGCGGGCTATCAGGGCGACCCCAACGAGGCGCTCGCTCGCGTGTTCGACGACGTCGAGGGCTACGCCGACATTGTGGTCGTGCGCGACATTCCCTTCGTTTCGCATTGCGAGCACCATATCGCGCCGTTCTTCGGCAAGGCCCACATCGGCTATTATCCGCGCGGCGGCGCAGTCGGCCTGTCGAAGCTGGCCCGCGTAGTCGAGATGTTCGCACGGCGCCTGCAAACCCAGGAATCGATGACCGTGCAGATCGCCAATGCCATCGAGCGCGGCCTTAAGCCGCGCGGCGTCGCTGTCATGCTGGAAGCCGAGCATACCTGCATGTCGATGCGGGGCGTGAAGAAGGCTGGCGTGTCGACGGCGACGACCCAGTTCACCGGGGTGTTTCGCAACGACCGCGAGGAGCAGCAGCGGTTCTACGATCTGCTGCGGGCCGCGCGTTGACCTCGCTTTGGCGAGACTCGACGGATGACATAGAGAACGGGGCCGAGTTCGCGCCCCGTTTCTCCCCGGATGGGCTGCTGACCTGCGTGACCGTCGATGCAGGCGACGGCGCGGTCCTGATGCTGGCGCATATGAACGCCGAGGCGTTAGCCAAGACGATCGAGACCGGCATCGTGCATTATTGGTCGCGCTCGCGGGGCGCGCTCTGGCGCAAGGGCGATACTTCGGGCCAGATCCAACGGCTGGTCGAGCTGCGGGTTGACTGCGACCAGGACGCGCTGCTGGCGCGCGTGCAGGTCGGCGGCGACGGCGGCGCATGTCACACCGGCCGCCGATCCTGCTTCTATCGCCGCGTCGAGCTCCAAGGCGGGCAGGTTATTCTCAAAACGTAAATCACATTTGAACGCGCGAATCCTTCCCGGCGGCCGGAAACCAAACGATATACATTTCGTTGAGGAATTCGGGGAAATCTGATCGATCTACCGATCACCACGCCGCCCCGGTTGGGTAAGGTGCGTTATGACGCTTACGATTTTTCGCAGGAGCCAAGCCGAACAGGCATCGGGCGGTCAACCTAGGCGATCGCGGCCGCGGATCGGCTTGGTGCTTGGCGCGGGCGTTGCGCGCGGCTGGGCGCATATCGGGGCGTTGCGCGAATTGGCCGATCTCGGCATTGTCCCTGATGTCATCGTCGGCGCCTCGATCGGAGCGGTGGTCGGCGGCTGCTTCGCGGCGGGGCGCCTCGATGGTCTTGAGGAATTCGCGCTCTCGCTGACCCGCCGCAGTGTGTTCAATCTGGTCGACGTGTCGTTTCGCGGCGGCGGCTTGATGGGCGGCGATCGGCTGCGGGCCAAGCTCGAAGGCGCGATGGGCCAGCAGCGAATCGAGAACCTGCCGACCCGTTTCGTCGCCGTGGCGACGGAAATGCGGACCGGACACGAGGTCTGGCTGAAGAGCGGGCTGATCGTCGACGCCATGCGCGCGTCCTACGCGCTGCCGGGCATATTCGAGCCGGTCAAGATCGGCGGCCGCTGGCTTTACGACGGCGCGATCATCAACCCCGTTCCCGTCAACGTCGCGCGAGCGTTCGGCGCGGATTGGGTCCTGGCTTTGTCGATCGCCAGCGACGTGCCGAACGGGGCGACAATCTATGGCTCGCCGGACGAAGACGAAGGGTCCGCACCGGAGCCCGTCCCGCAACCGGCTGGACGGTTCTGGTGGCTGAAACGCGGCGCGTCGGCGCCGCCCACGCCTGCGGCGCCGGGCATCGCCACGGTGATGATCGACACATTCAACATCACGCAAGACCGCATCATGCGCTCGCGGCTGGCCGGCGACCCGCCCGACCATATGATCGTGATGAAGTCGAAGACGATTGGCCTGTTTGATTTTCATCGCGCGGCGGAGCTCATCGAGCTCGGCCGCACGGCCGTGCGCAAGGCGCAGCCGGAGCTGATGGAGCAGTTGGACGGCGTTGTCAGCGGCGCGATCAGCCCGGCCGCCTCCGTTCAGGGGGCCACGTAGCGCGGAAAGATCGCAGCGGGCGCCGGCAACGGAGCGCCGGTCGATAGCCGCGCCGCGGCGTCGAAGCGACCGTCGAGGCCAGAGATATCCTCGAACCGCCGCCGTTCATTGGGAACGGCGAGCAGATCGAGCAGCTTCGACATCGATCCCGGCATCACCGGCTGTAGCAGAATGGCCACGATCCGCAGCGTCTCCAGGGTCGTGAACAGGACCAGACTCATGCGGGCAGGGTCGCTCTTCGCAAGCCTCCAGGGCTCGGCGGCGGTGAAATAGCGGTTAGCCGCGCTGACCACATCCATCGCGGCGCCGATGTAGAGGTGCAGCTGGAAAGTCTTCATCTGCGCTCGGGCGAGCGCCAACACAGCGTCGGCAGCCGCAAGCATCTCGAGGTCGGCCGGCGAGGGCGCGGCGTTACGCCAATCCGGAACCATCGCCCCGTTGCGGGCGACGATCGACAGCGAGCGCTGTGCAAGATTTCCGAGATCATTGGCGAGGTCGGCGTCGTTGCGGGCGACGATCGCCTCGTGGGAGTAGTTGCCGTCCTGTCCCCATGGCGTCTCGCGCAGGAAGAAATAGCGGACCGGATCGAGCCCGTAGGCCGAAACAAGATCGGCGGGGCTCACGACATTGCCGACCGACTTCGACATCTTCTCTCCGCGATTGAAGAGAAAGCCGTGCACGACGATCTGCTTCGGCAGCGGCACACCGGCCGACATCAATATCGCCGGCCAGTAGATGGAGTGGAAGCGGGTGATGTCCTTGCCGATGACATGCGCGTCCGCCGGCCAATATTTTGCGCGCGGGCTGTCGTCGGGAAAACCTGTGGCGGTGATGTAGTTGATCAGCGCATCGACCCAGACATACATCACGTGCCTGGGGTCATTAGGCACAGGTATGCCCCAGGCAAACGTCGTGCGGCTGATCGACAAATCGGTGAGGCCGCGTTTGACGAAGGCGACGATCTCGTTGCGGTATTTTTCCGGCGTGATGAAGTCGGGATTGGCTTCGTAGTGCGCGAGCAGTTTTCCCGCGTATTCGGAAAGCTTGAAGAAATAGCTCTCCTCCTCGACCCAAGTCACCGGCGCGCCGGTCGGCGCGAGTTTGCCGCCGTCGGGCGCGGGACTCAGTTCGCCTTCCTCAAAATAGGCCTCGTCGCGGACGGAGTACCACCCGGAATATTTGTCGAGATAGATGTCGTCGTTCGCGGCCATGCGCTCCCAGATTGATTGAGAGGCTCGGCGATGGCGGGCCTGGGTGGTTCGCACGACATCGTCGGTCGACGCGTCGAGCAGTTCGCCCATCGCCGCGAATTCGGCGGCCACGTTGTCGACGAAGACCTGCGGGGTTACGCCGGCCCTGGCGGCGGTTTGCTGCACCTTGAGGCCGTGCTCGTCCATGCCCGTGACAAACAGCACGTCGCGTCCGTCGAGCCGCATGAAGCGCTGGATCGCGTCCGTCGCAATCCGCTCATAGGCGTGGCCGATGTGCGGCGCGCCGTTGGCGTAGGGAATGGCGGTCGTGATGTAGAAGCGCTCGCTCATGGCTCGCGAATAAAGCATTTCGCGAAGCGAGGGAATGCGGCGCGCGCTCCAGCCTCGCGCCAACTCGCTGAACCATGCTCTGCAGCGCTCCGCCCGCGACCCGGAGACGCGAGGGGGCATCGTCGAGGCCGCATGAACTCCATTACCGAAATCCGCGCCGCACGACCCTTGTTGACCGGGCCGGATATCTTGCATCCGACGGACTTCGGCCCGTCGAGCCGGCTTGCGCTCGCACACGCCGTGGCCCTGGCCCTGAAAACGCACGGCAAACTGAGCCTTTTGCATGTTCGCGGCGCCGACGAGGCCGGTCCGACGCGCAACGGCCTCGTCCCCGTCACGGACCTGCTCGTCCGCTGGGGAAAACTCTCGGCCGAAGAACGGTTCGCCGACCTGCGCCAGAAACTCGGCTTCGCCGCCGTCTGCCTGGATGTGCCCGCGCGCAGCGTCACCGCGGGCGTGCTTGGACATTTCGAGGACCATCCGGTCGAACTTGCCGTGCTGACGACCAACGCGCGCTCCGGACTAAGCTATTGGTTTGCCGGCTCGGTCAGTCGTCGCGCGCTGCGGCAGGCCGATACGATGATCTTGTTCGTGCGCGAGGGTCAGCGCGGCATCGTTGATCCCAAGACCGGTGAAATCCGGCTCGCCAAGGCGCTGATCCCGATCGACGGAAGCCTTCCCGCCAACGTCGCCATTTCTCGCGCCCGAGTGCTGATCGACCGGCTCGGCGCCAAGGTCGAGAAGCGCCTGCTGTATGTCGGCGATGCGCCGCCGGCGGGCGCGCCGGCGGACATTCCCCTGACCCTCGCGCAAGGTCCCGTCGCGGAAGCGATCCTGAGGTCGGCAGCAGCTTTCGGCGCCGACCTGATCGTTATGCCTACGGCTGGCAAGCGCGGGTTGCTTGCGGCGTTTCGCAACAGCGTCAGCGCACAAATCCTGGAAGACGCCCGCTGGCCGGTGCTAAGCGTTCCCGCTATGGAGCCTGCTCTCGAGGATGCGCCGCCATGAGCGCGCGCCGGGTTTGGCCGTGGCCTGGGTTCCCACTCTCGCAGCCGTGACAACCGACAAGTTCGCCTCTCTCCCGGCAACTTTTCATTAACCCTTTCGTCCCAGGATTGCTCGCTGAACGCGAGCGCATCCGGCGACAGCCGCGCCGGAGCGAAAATGGGCGGCGGGGCGTGTCCGAACTCAAACCGATGAACGAAGCCCCGCTCGCGGACGCCGAGAGCGCCTCGTCGATCCTCGGCGCATTGGACGCCGTCGTCTACGACTGGGATATCGCGACCGACCGCCTCACTTGGGGGCCGAACGTCGCGAGAACACTGCGCAGCGTCCCCGAGGCCGCGCTAGGCTCAGGCGAGGCGTTTGCTGGCTTCGTGACCGCCAATTCCGAAGCGTCGCGCTATCTCGCGGTTTTCAACAGTTTGACGATCGACGAAGGCCACGGCGTCGCGTTCCGTGTCCAGTATGGCCTCGCCGGCGCCGGCGGCTCCGCCATCGAGATCGAGGATTTCGGACGTTGGTTCGCCGACGTCGATGGCCGGCCGCGCCGGGTGCATGGCCTAGTCCGCGTCCTGTCTCGGGCGCCCGTCACCGCTGACAACGAAGCGCCCGGGGAGATGGCGGAAAACACGCTGTGTTCGCGCCGCGCCTTCAACAATTGGGTCGACGCGGCGTGCGCGGCGCCGCCGTCGCGCGACCGCGCCCATGCGCTGATGGTGTTCGGGCTTGCCGATCTCACGGCCATCAATGGCCGGGAGGGCTACGACGTCGCTGACGAACTCATCCTTGCGGTCGGGCGCCGGCTCGCGCAAAGCCTACGCGGCGGCGACAGGCTGGTGCGCTATGCCGGCGGCAAGTTCGCGCTGTTCGTCGCCCTCGGCCCGAACGATCAACCCGCGGTGGCCGCGGCTCGCATCCGCGGGCGCGTCGTCAGCGAACCCTACCCGACTTCCGCCGGTCCGATGCGCGCAGACGTCCGCGTCGGCGTCGCGCTCGCGCCGCGGCATGCCCGCACTGCCCATCTTCTGCTGCAGCGCGCCGACGAAGCGCTCGCGCAGACCTCGCTCTCGAGCGAGCCGGTCGTCGTCTATGCCGCCAACGAGGCGCTCGCCGAAAGCCGCCGTCGCGACGCCTGGATCGCCGACGAGATCGTCGCGGCGCTCAATGATCGCCGCATTCTGCTTGCCTTTCAGCCGATTGCGCCGACCAACCCCGGGCCTCCGCCCTTCGAGGAGGCGTTGCTGCGGTTGCGAATGGACGACGGGACGCTGTTGTGTCCGGATGCGCTGATCCCGGCGGCCGAGAAACTAGGCCTGATCGAACTGATCGATAACCGGGTGCTGGAGCTCGCCGTTCAATGCCTGGCGGCCGATCCGCGCCGGCGGATTTCGGTCAACATCTCGATGAGCACGTTGCGTGAGGTCGGCTGGTTCGAACGGTTGCGCGACCAACTCGCCGCAGCTCCGGGCGCGGCGCAGCGGCTCATTCTGGAAATCGTGGAAACTCAGGCGATCGCGGACCCGACTGAGGCCACGCGCATGCTTCAGCGCATAAAGACGCTGGGCGTGCGGATCGCCATGGACGATTTCGGCGCCGGCTACACCTCGTTCCGCAACCTGCGCCTGCTCGGCGTCGACATGGTGAAGATCGACGGCGCCTTCGTGCAAAACCTGGCGTCCTCGATCGACGACCGCTTCTTCGTGCGCACGCTCGCCGGGCTCGCGCATCACCTCGGCATCGCGACGGTCGCGGAATGGGTCGAGGACGAGGAAACCTGCCGGCTGCTCGGCGATTGGGGCGTCGACTATCTGCAAGGCCATTATATCGGCCGGGCGGAAACCGACCTCACCGCCGAAGCGCGCGCGCTCGCCGCGATGCGGGCGAGCGCCTGAGGCAACCCGGAGGGTCGGCGTCCACGCCGACCTTTTTCGCGCGCTTCGGAGTACCTTGGGAATCACCCATTCGTCGGCCTGGAGGCCGAACGCTCCGCGTTACTTCTTCTCGGAAATCTCGTCGAGACGGCGCTTCATCTCGGTCACCTGCTCGCGCAAGTCGCTGAGTTCATGCGCGGTGTCCCCGGGCGCGGTCGGCGGCGCGTTGGTCTTTGGGGTAAACGGCGAGAACATGCCGAGCGCCTTGTTGAAGGACGCCAAATTTTGCCGTGTCAGTTCCTGCAACGCACTGAAAGACGCCGAGGAATAGCCGCTCGGGTCGAGCACGCGCGACAGCGACTCGCGCATCTTGTGCTGCTCGCCGGAAAACCGGTCGATCGAAAATTCCAGGTAGCTCGGCAGCAGCGACTGCACGCTGTCGCCGTAAAAGCGGATGACTTGCCTGAGAAAGGCGATCGGCAGCAGCGATTGCCCCTCGACGCCCTCCTGCTCGAAAATGATCTGCGTCAGCACCGAGCGCGTGATCTCCTCGTTGGTCTTGGCGTCGAAGACCACGAAGTCCTCGCCGGATTTGACCATCTTGGCGAGGTCGGCAAGCGTAACGTATGCGCTCGAAGCGGTATTGTAGAGCCGCCGATTTGCATATTTCTTGATCGTAATTGGGTTTTCGGCGTTGGACATGACAGCGGCGCCTGCGGCAATATTGCGAGTTCATGCCGAAAATAAGCAGATTTTTCGCACGGGCAAAAGTCTTTTTCGCAATTGCGAAGGCGTTGCTCGCAGAATTGGTGGCGCTTGCAGGCTTCAAAGGGTTAAGAGGGAAGTCGAACGTCCTTCGTGCTCTAACGGCTAGTGGCGATCGTCGGCTTATTCGTGTATAGCGCAGGCAACGAAGGCGCGCGCGCCCTTGATCCCAAGGGCCCAAAGCACTGCACGTGGAGACGCTCATGTCGGCCAAGGATATCGTCATCGCCAGCGCTAAGCGCACTGCGGTCGGATCGTTCAACGGAAAGTTCGCCAACACCCCCGCGCATGACCTCGCCGCGACCGCCATCACCGCCGCGCTCGCAGCGGCGAAGGTTGCCGGCGGCCGACGTCGACGAAGTGATCCTCGGCCAGATTCTCGGCGCGGCGCAGGGCCAGAACCCGGCGCGCCAGGCGGCGATGAAGGCCGGCGTGCCGCAGGAGAAGACCGCATTCGGCCTCAATCAGCTCTGCGGCAGCGGCCTGCGCGCGGTGGCGCTCGGCCTGCAGCAGATCGCCAACGGCGACGCCGACATCATCGTCGCCGGCGGCATGGAGTCCATGTCGATGGCGCCGCACGCCGCGCATCTGCGCAACGGCGTCAAGATGGGCGATTTCAAGTACATCGACACGATGATCAAGGACGGCCTGATGGACGCCTTCCACGGCTACCACATGGGCAACACGGCCGAGAATATCGCCGCCAAGTGGCAGATCAGCCGTGAGGAGCAGGACCGCTTCGCCACCCATTCGCAGAACAAGGCCGAGGCCGCGCAGAAGGCCGGCAAGTTCAAGGACGAGATCGCCCCCTTCACGATCTCGACCAAGAAAGGCGACGACATCGTCGCCGACGACGAGTTCATCCGTCCAGGCACGACCTACGAGGCGCTGGCGAAGCTGCGGCCCGCCTTTTCGAAGGAAGGTTCGGTGACGGCCGGCAATGCTTCCGGCATCAACGACGGCGCCGCGGCGTTGGTGCTGATGACGGCGGCCGAGGCGGAGAAGCGCGGCGTCACGCCGATCGCGCGCATCGCGTCCTGGGCGACGGCCGGCGTTGATCCCGCGATCATGGGCACCGGGCCGATCCCGGCGTCGCGCAAGGCGCTGCAGAAGGCCGGCTGGTCGGTGAAGGACCTCGATCTCGTCGAAGCCAACGAGGCTTTTGCGGCGCAGGCGCTTGCGGTCAACAAGGACCTCGGCTGGAACCCCGACATCGTCAACGTCAATGGCGGGGCGATCGCGATCGGCCATCCGATCGGCGCCTCGGGCGCCCGCGTGTTGGTCACGCTGCTGCATGAAATGGCGCGCCGCAACGCGAAGAAGGGACTTGCGACGCTGTGCATCGGCGGCGGCATGGGCATTGCCTTGACGGTCGAACGCTGATCGTCGTCAGATAGCATCTGGGCGCGGCGTCGCAGAACGCCGCCCCAACGAGGAAACGAAACACAAGGAGCCTGAGATGAGCAGGGTTGCGGTCGTTACCGGAGGCACGCGCGGCATTGGCGCTGCGATCTCGAAGGCGCTGTTGGCGACGGGCGCCAAGGTCGCCGCCACTTATCACGGCAACGACGAAGCCGCCGCCAAGTTCAAGGCCGAGACCGGCGTCAACGTCTACAAGTGGGACGTCGGCAACTACGAGGCCTGCGTGACGGGTCTCGCCAAGGTCGAGGCTGAACTCGGCCCGGTCGACGTGCTCGTCAACAACGCAGGCATCACCAAGGACGGCTTCTTTCATAAGATGACGCCCGAGCAGTGGTACGGCGTCATCAACACCAACCTCAATTCGCTGTTCAACATGACCCGGCCGGTGTGGGAGGGCATGCGCACCCGCAAATTCGGCCGGGTGATCTGCATTTCCTCGATCAATGGGCAAAAGGGCCAAGCCGGGCAGGTCAATTATTCCGCGGCCAAGGCCGGCGATCTCGGCTTCGTCAAGGCGCTGGCGCAGGAGGGCGCGCGCGTCGGGATTACGGTCAACGCGATCTGCCCCGGCTACATCGCCACCGACATGGTTAAGGCGATCCCGCAAGACGTGCTGGCGAAGAACATTCTGCCGCTAATCCCGGTCGGCCGCCTCGGCGAGCCCGAGGAGATCGGCCGCGCCGTGGTGTTCCTGGCCTCCGACGAAGCCGGCTTCATCACCGGCTCGACCCTGAGCGCCAACGGCGGCCAGCACATCGCGTAGCTGCGCGCGCCCCTGGGACCGCGGGCGTCCCGCCCGCTCCTTGCCGACAAGCCGCCCGGGGGCGTCTATGGACGCCATCGGCGTATGCCTGTGGCAGGAGAGTCGCGGCGCTCACCCAAGCGCGCGGGACGCGCGCGGTCCCAGGCGCGCGGTGCGCCTAGCTTAACGTCATCAACGAGAAAATGTTAGACGACGCTCGGCCCCTGGGGGCGGGACCGAGACGGCGCCATTAGTGCAAGCGCGTCGCTGCAAAGGGTTCGAGGGGACAGGCATGCCGTTTGAGTTTCCAACCATTGCGGCGCTGCACGCCGACTACGCGCGGGGTACATCCCCCGAAGCCGTCGTCGCCGAAGTCCATCGCCGCATCGCAGAAATCAGCGATCCCGGCATATTCATAACGCTTGTCGAGCCCGCGTCCGTCCTAGCGGCCGCTCGCCGCCTTCCGCCCTTCGACCCGAAAACCCATCCGCTCTGGGGCGTTCCCTTCGCCGTAAAGGACAACATCGATGTCGCGGGCATGCCTACCACCGCGGCCTGCGCCGAGTTCGCCTATACACCCGACAAGTCGGCGTTTTCAGTACAAAAACTGCTCGACGCCGGCGCCATCCTGATCGGCAAGACCAACCTCGACCAGTTCGCAACTGGTCTCGTCGGCGTGCGCTCGCCCTACCCGATCCCGCGAAACGCCATCGATCCCAGATACGTCCCCGGCGGCTCGAGCAGCGGCTCGGCAGTGGCGGTGTCGCATGGCTTGGTGACCTTCGCACTCGGCACCGACACCGCGGGGTCGGGCCGCGTGCCGGCGGCACTCAACAATATCGTCGGCCTGAAACCTTCGCTTGGCAGCGTCTCGACAAGCGGCGTCGTACCGGCCTGCCGAACGCTCGACACCGTCTCGGTCTTCGCGGGTTCGGTGGAGGACGCCGATCGGGCGTTTCGGGTCATGGCGGGTTTCGATCCCCAGGACGCGTTCTCGAAAGCTTCGCCGATTCCGTCTGGCCCGGGCGCGCTGCCGCCAGGTCTTCGCGTGGGCGTTCCCGATGCGGCAAGCCGCCGATTCGGTGGCGACGCCCTCTCCGAGGCCGCCTTCGAGAGCGCGCTGGTTGATCTCGCCGGGATCGTCGCCACAAAGCCGGTCGCCGTCGACATGACGCCGCTCTTCGATGTCGCGAACCTGCTCTACAACGGCCCCTGGGTCGCCGAGCGCTATCAAGCGATCCGCGCGTTCATCGAAAAGACGCCAAACGCGCTGCACCCCACCACGCGGAAAATCATCTCCGGCGCCAGCGGCATGAGCGCGGCCGACGCGTTCGCGGGACTTTATCGACTCGCGGACCTGCGCCGCGTTGCCGAGGCGATCTGGCGCCACATCGACGTCCTCGTCGTGCCGACCTATCCGAGGCCGCGCACGCTCGCCGAGCTCGAAGCCGATCCGATCGGCCCGAACAGCGAACTCGGCGCCTACACGAATTTCGTCAACCTGCTCGATCTTTGTGCGCTGGCCACACCGAGCCGTTTCCGCACCGACGGTTTCCCCTCCGGAGTTACGTTCATCGCGCCGCGCGGACGCGACGGGTTGCTCGCGGCCATCGGCGCCCGTTTGCACGCCGCCGCCGGCCTGAAGATCGGCGCCACCCAAACACCGACCCCACCCGCCCCTTCCGGACTTGCAACCGCCGCTCCCGGCGAGATCGAATTGGCGGTTGTTGGCGCGCATCTCTCGGGGATGGCGCTCAATCACGAGCTGACCAGCCGCGATGCCCGTTTTTTGCGCACGGCGACGACGACGCCAGACTACAAGCTCTACGCGCTGGCGGGTGGCCCGCCGCAACGCCCCGGACTGCTGCGCGTCGCCGCCGGCTCAGGCTTTGCGATTGCGACGGAGGTTTGGGCGATTTCGCCGGAGGGCCTCGGCAGCTTTCTCGCCGGCGTCCCCGCGCCGCTGGGGATTGGAACGACGCGCCTGGCGGACGGCACGACGCCCAAAGGGTTCATTGTCGAGCCGGAGGGCGTGGTCGGCGCCCGGGACATTTCGGAATTCGGCGGCTGGCGGAAGTTCATAGCGAGTCTCGCATAGCCAAGCCGGCAAGCGCAGATCGCCAAACGAAAAAAAGCCCCCGAGCGGGAAGCTCGGGGGCTTTTTTGTGAACTTGGTTGCGGGGGCAGGATTTGAACCTGCGGCCTTCAGGTTATGAGCCTGACGAGCTACCGGGCTGCTCCACCCCGCGGTGATGGTGTCGGAATACAGAGGACGGAAAACAGAGAACGGACGAGGAGTGTCCGGCATGTTTTGGCGCTCTGTGTGAAAGAGGAAGCTGTTTGGAGACGGCGAATACAGGTGTTGAACGCCGCTGGCGTCCGTCTTCGGTATTCTGTTTTCCGTCTTCTGATAACTGCCTTTAGCGGGCCTGGCGGCGACCTACTCTCCCGTGTCTTGAGACAAAGTACCATTGGCGCTGAGGCGTTTGACGGCCGAGTTCGGGATGGGATCGGGTCTTATCGCCTCGCAAAAGCCACCAGGCCGGCAAAGAGCAGTTGATCAGAAGTCGGAGGACAGAAGACGGAAGTCACGAAAGACTTCGGCTATCTGGTCTCCGATTTGAAGCAAAACTGGTCTTTTTGGATCCGAAAACGGTCCGGAAGAGAATCGCAGAGATCCGAGATCAGCTCACCGTTTCCGGCTTCTGATTTCCGACTTCTGTCTTCCGTCTATCCGTTTTCTGATTCCGAGCAGCAATCAAGCCGAACGGGCGATTAGTACCGGTAAGCTGAACGCGTTGCCGCGCTTACACATCCGGCCTATCGACGTGGTCGTCTTCCACGGCCCTTCAGGGAGATCTGGTCTTGAGGCTGGTTTCCCGCTTAGATGCCTTCAGCGGTTATCCATTCCGTACATAGCTACCCTGCACTGCGGCTGGCGCCACAACAGGTCCACCAGAGGTACGTTCACCCCGGTCCTCTCGTACTAGGGGCAAATCCTCTCAAATCTCCAACACCCACGGCAGATAGGGACCAAACTGTCTCACGACGTTTTGAACCCAGCTCACGTACCACTTTAATCGGCGAACAGCCGAACCCTTGGGACCTTCTCCAGCCCCAGGATGTGATGAGCCGACATCGAGGTGCCAAACACTCCCGTCGATATGGACTCTTGGGGAGTATCAGCCTGTTATCCCCGGCGTACCTTTTATCCGTTGAGCGATGGCCCACCCACGCGGGACCACCGGATCACTATGACCGACTTTCGTCTCTGCTCGACTTGTATGTCTCGCAGTCAGGCTGGCTTATGCCATTGCACTCAACGAGCGATTTCCGACCGCTCTGAGCCAACCATTGCGCGCCTCCGTTACTCTTTGGGAGGCGACCGCCCCAGTCAAACTACCCGCCATGCGTTGTCCCGGGCCCCGATAAGGGGTCGCGGTTAGACGTCCATCAAGCCAAGGGTGGTATTTCAAGGATGGCTCCACTCGAGCTAGCGCCCAAGCTTCATAGCCTACCACCTATCCTACACATGGCTTAACGAACGCCAACGCAAAGTTATAGTAAAGGTGCACGGGGTCTTTCCGTCTGACCGCAGGTACCCCGCATCTTCACGGGGACTTCAATTTCACTGAGCTGACGTTGGAGACAGCGGGGAAGTCATTACGCCATTCGTGCAGGTCGGAACTTACCCGACAAGGAATTTCGCTACCTTAGGACCGTTATAGTTACGGCCGCCGTTTACCGGGGCTTCAATTCAAGGCTTGCACCTCTCCTTTTAACCTTCCGGCACCGGGCAGGCGTCAGACCCTATACGTCATCTTACGATTTCGCAGAGCCCTGTGTTTTTGTTAAACAGTTGCCACCCCCTGGTCTGTGCCCCCCCGCCCCACTTGCGTGAGACGAGGGCCCCCTTATCCCGAAGTTACGGAGGCAATATTGCCGAGTTCCTTCAACGTCATTCTCTCAAGCGCCTTGGTATGCTCTACCTGTCCACCTGTGTCGGTTTCGGGTACGGTCTGATGGGAGAGCTATTTCCTGGAACAGGTTCGCTGCAAGGGAAATCCAGTAATCCCTCACAACTTATCCCATCCGTCACTCATCCCTGGCTCACGAATATTAACGTGATTCCCATCGACTACGCCTTTCGGCCTCGCCTTAGGGACCGGCTAACCCTGCGAAGATTAACTTTACGCAGGAACCCTTGGACTTTCGGCGACACTGTCTTTCACAGTGTTTATCGTTACTCATGTCAGCATTCGCACTTCCGATGCCTCCAGGATGCCTCACGGCTGTCCCTTCATAAGCCTACGGAACGCTCCGCTACCGTGGTCGGAGAACAGAGTACAGACGACGGAATACAGATATTCTCACGACCTGCCGGCCAAGGCCTGCAGCTGTTTTGAGATGATCTGATATTCGTCTCGCCATATTCGCCAGGTTTTTTCATCGATGTAACCAAGATCGAGCGCATAGCGCGCCCAAACCCGCATTTCATCCGACGATCCGACCGCCATCCATAGAAAGCGTTTGAATTCCGCTTTCGATCGATGCTGTCGGCCAAAACCTTCTGCGACATTCGCGCATATCGACTTCGAAGCCCGGCGCATCTGATCGGCCAGCGCATGCTGCTCGATCTTCGGCATTTCCAGGCTTGACCGATGAACCTCCAACGACACGCGGTACGCCCGCTTGAAGACCTCAAGATCCTCAAACGAAAACGGCGACCGCTCGTCAGGCTGGCTCATCTGTTCTCTGTCGTCTGTATTCTGTTCTCCGCCACCCAAAGCTTCGGCTCGTGGCTTGAGCCCCGTTACATCTTCGGCGCAGAAACCCTTATTTAGACCAGTGAGCTGTTACGCTTTCTTTAAAGGATGGCTGCTTCTAAGCCAACCTCCTGGTTGTTTTGGGATTTCCACATCCTTTCCCACTTAGCCACGAATTGGGGGCCTTAGCTGTTGGTCTGGGTTGTTTCCCTCTCCACAATGGACGTTAGCACCCACTGTGTGGCTCCCGAGAATGACTTCCAGGTATTCGGAGTTTGGTTAGATTTGGTAGGGTTTTAGCCCCCCTAGTCCATCCAGTGCTCTACCCCCTGGAGCCTCATCTCGAGGCTATACCTAAATATATTTCGCGGAGAACCAGCTATTTCCGAGTTTGGTTGGCCTTTCACCCCTAATCACAAGTCATCCGAGTCTTTTTCAACAGACACCGGTTCGGTCCTCCAGTAGGTGTTACCCTACCTTCAACCTGCTCATAACTAGATCACTCGGTTTCGGGTCTAAAGCAACGAACTGAACGCCCTATTCAGACTCGCTTTCGCTGCGCCTTCGCCTATCGGCTTAAGCTTGCTCGTTACTTTAAGTCGCTGACCCATAATACAAAAGGTACGCGGTCACCCGCTCGCCTTAAACGGAATACTGAAAACGGAATACGGAGAACGGATGTACCCATCCGTGTTCTGTTCTCCGTATTCTGTATTCCGACTAAGGTGAGCGGGCTCCGACTGTTTGTAGGTATCCGGTTTCAGGTGCTGTTTCACTCCCCTCGTCGGGGTGCTTTTCACCTTTCCCTCACGGTACTTGTTCGCTATCGGTCGCTGAGGAGTACTTAGGCTTGGAGGGTGGTCCCCCCGTGTTCAGGCAGGATTTCACGTGTCCCGCCCTACTCGAATCTCTCGCAAGCTTCGCTTCATACGGGGCTGTCACCCGCTACGGCCCGACTTTCCAATCGGTTCTGATAAAAAATTGCATGAGCATTGGCCTGATCCGCGTTCGCTCGCCACTACTAACGGAGTCTCGTTGATGTCCTTTCCTCCGGGTACTTAGATGTTTCAGTTCCCCGGGTTCGCTCTTATTCCCCTATGGATTCAGAAAATAAGTAATTCCAAAAGCAACCAGTTACCAATGATCAGCGCCCGGAGTTTCCTCCGTTCACTGTCCACTGATAACTGATCACTGGAATTGGGTTTCCCCATTCGGAAATTTCCGGATCAAAGCCTGTTCGCAGCTCCCCGAAACTTATCGCAGCGTACCACGTCCTTCATCGCCTCTCAGCGCCAAGGCATCCGCCGGATACCCTTTAGGCACTTGATTGTTGCTCGGAATCAGAAAACGGAGGACGGAAAACAGAAGACGGAAGAATTGATCTTCCGCCAACCGTCGTTCGTCATCTATCGTCTGATCCGAATAGGATCAGAAAACCTGATGCAGAATACCAAAAACAGAAGCTTTTCACTTCCGTCTTCCGTTTTCCGTCATCTGTTTTCCGATCTGAAAAGACCAGTTTTGCTTCAAACACATCCGGGATCTTTGCGGTCAGGCTCAGATCACGACTGGTATGCTTGTCGGAAAACAGAATACAGAATGCGGAATACAGAAAGGCTTGCCCTTCCGTTTTCCGCGTTCCGTGTTCCGTAGTCCGAACTACCGGATGCGCTTCCTCTTTACGATGTCAAGTTGTCAGAAGACGGAGAACGGAAAACAGAGAACGGATAGTTCTCGGTCCCGCGACCGTCTCTCTCGAAGACCGCGCCTCACGCTGAGCCATACAGCCCTCGCGCGAAAACCACGATCTTCAAACTCTATATTTCATCGGAACGTCAGAGCCGCTTTTCCGTCTTCCGTACTCCGTCTTCTGTCCTCCGAAACTGGTGGAGCTGGACGGGATCGAACCGACGGCCTCATGCTTGCAAAGCACGCGCTCCGTTTCAGAATACAGAATACAGAAAACGGAGCACAGAACGCCCGCTGAGATGGTGGAGCTGGACGGGATCGAACCGACGGCCTCATGCTTGCAAAGCACGCGCTCTCCCAACTGAGCTAGGCCCCGGTCGACCTCCGTCTTCCGTGTTCTGTTTTCCGTATTCTGACCCTGGTGGGCCTGGGAGGACTCGAACCTCCGACCTCACGCTTATCAAGCGCGCGCTCTAACCAACTGAGCTACAAGCCCGTGGCGGAGGACAGAGGACGGAGAACAGAAAACAGATATCCGTCTTCCGTACTCTGTCGTCCGTATTCCGACAGAAAGAGAGACGAAGACGGCGGGTCCCGCATATGCGGTCTCTGACCTGAGACCGCTGATTTCTTGAAGGGAGGACAGGACATAGCGACATCAACGAACGCAAAGCTCGCGCTTTCCGTTCTCCGTCTTCTGTCCTCTGTCTTCCGATCCAGAAAGGAGGTGATCCAGCCGCAGGTTCCCCTACGGCTACCTTGTTACGACTTCACCCCAGTCGCTGACCCTACCGTGGTCGTCCGCCTCCTTGCGGTTAGCAGAACGCCTTCGGGTAAAACCAACTCCCATGGTGTGACGGGCGGTGTGTACAAGGCCCGGGAACGTATTCACCGCGGCGTGCTGATCCGCGATTACTAGCGATTCCAACTTCATGCACTCGAGTTGCAGAGTGCAATCCGAACTGAGACGGCTTTTTGAGATTTGCTTATGGTTGCCCATTCGCGTCCCTCTGTCACCGCCATTGTAGCACGTGTGTAGCCCAGCCTGTAAGGGCCATGAGGACTTGACGTCATCCCCACCTTCCTCCGGCTTATCACCGGCAGTCCCTCTAGAGTGCCCAACTGAATGATGGCAACTAAAGGCGAGGGTTGCGCTCGTTGCGGGACTTAACCCAACATCTCACGACACGAGCTGACGACAGCCATGCAGCACCTGTGTTCCCGGCTCCGAAGAGAAGATCGCATCTCTGCAATCCGTCCAGGACATGTCAAAAGCTGGTAAGGTTCTGCGCGTTGCTTCGAATTAAACCACATGCTCCACCGCTTGTGCGGGCCCCCGTCAATTCCTTTGAGTTTTAATCTTGCGACCGTACTCCCCAGGCGGGATGCTTAAAGCGTTAGCTGCGCCACTGAAGAGCAAGCTCCCCAACGGCTAGCATCCATAGTTTACAGCGTGGACTACCAGGGTATCTAATCCTGTTTGCTCCCCACGCTTTCGCGTCTCAGCGTCAGTTCCGGGCCAGTGAGCCGCCTTCGCCACTGGTGTTCTTGCGAATATCTACGAATTTCACCTCTACACTCGCAGTTCCACTCACCTCTCCCGGACTCAAGACTCCAGTATCAAAGGCAGTTCCAAGGTTGAGCCTTGGCATTTCACCCCTGACTTAAACGCCCGCCTACACGCGCTTTACGCCCAGTAATTCCGAACAACGCTAGCCCCCTTCGTATTACCGCGGCTGCTGGCACGAAGTTAGCCGGGGCTTCTTCTCCCACTACCGTCATTATCGTCGTGGGTGAAAGAGCTTTACAACCCTAAGGCCTTCATCACTCACGCGGCATGGCTGGATCAGGCTTTCGCCCATTGTCCAATATTCCCCACTGCTGCCTCCCGTAGGAGTTTGGGCCGTGTCTCAGTCCCAATGTGGCTGATCATCCTCTCAGACCAGCTACCGATCGTCGCCTTGGTGCGCCATTACCTCACCAACTAGCTAATCGGACGCGGGCCAATCCTCCGGCGATAAATCTTTCGCCTTTCAGCCGTATACGGTATTAGCTCAAGTTTCCCTGAGTTATTCCGAACCGGAGGGTATGTTCCCACGCGTTACTCACCCGTCTGCCGCTCCCCTTGCGGGGCGCTCGACTTGCATGTGTTAAGCCTGCCGCCAGCGTTCGTTCTGAGCCAGGATCAAACTCTCAAGTTGAAGGAGATTTCGCTTCCCTAAAGAAACTAAACCCCATGAGATCTGATCACTGACCGGTCAACTGGCTCAAGAGGCTCCCTTTGCAGGAAATCCCTCGACCTATGTCGGGGTCCGAAGACCCCATTTGACGAGTTCCAAACACTTCCTAGCTCAAGCGCCGCCTCGCCCACCGTCTCACGACGTTGAACAAGATCAGCTCCAACCGGAATGGTTGTCTGAAACGTGACCGTCAGCTTGTCTCTTCCGGTCCCCAGTTCGCCTGAGAACCCCGCAAGGACGCCGCCGTCCACGTCTCTCTTTCTTCCGATGAAATTGTCAAACAGCTTTCGAGGGCCAAAACCCCCAGGTCCAACCCGCCCCGCCACGCGCCACGCGCTCAGCCAAACAGCCCGAACCCAATCTCAGACCCCTCACCCCTGCCCTCTGTCACCAGAAAGCAAAAACGGCCGACACCTTCCCGCCCCCTCCTCTCAGAAAGGGAGATCAAGACATCGAATAAAGGTCATAGCTAACCGACCCGCTAACCAGCGGCGTCGCCGTCAGTGGCGCGGATATAGGGGAAGCCTCCCCTCCCTGTCAAACCCTTTTTCGAAAAAATTCACCGATCCGTCACAGGCGCGGCGCTCGCCACGCTCCTTCGGACCCAGTTCCACACACGTCCGTCGATCAAGGCGAGGCCGCCCGCGATCAGCGCCAATCCCAGGAAATGGCGGGTTTTGAGCCGTTCGCCGAGCGCGAGAGCGCCCAGGAGGATCGACGTCACCGGCGCCAGCAGCGTGACCAGCACCACATTCGTCGCACCCGCGACGGCGAGAATGCGGAAATAGACGAAGTAGGCGAGCGCGGTCGAAAAGGCGCCGATCGCCAGGAGGGCCGCTATGGGCGCAATACCCGGCGCCGGAAGGGTCCAGGGGCGATCGACCAACACGGCAACCGGGAGCAGCATCAAGGCGGCGGCGGTCACCTGTCCGGTCGCGATGTCGATCGGCGCGAGGCCGCGAGCTTGAAAACCGCGCCCATAGAGGCTGGCGCAAGCGTAAGAGACGGCGGCGCCGAGTACGGCGATTTCCGCCCACAAGGTGGAGTTGGCCCCGAGGGAGCCGCCGTCCATCATCGCCGCGACGCCCACAAGTCCGAGCGCCGCCCCGCAGAAACGCGGCCAGGTCAGCCGCTCCGTGGTGGTGACGAAATGCGCGAGGAGCACGGTGAAGATCGGCGTCGACGCGTTGAGGATCGCCGCCAAGCCGCTGGCAAGCCGCGTCTGCCCCCAGACGATCAACACAAAAGGCAGCGCATTGTTGAGCAGCCCAAGCAACCCCAACGCGGGCGCATGTCGCAAAACAGCTCGAGGCGACATTCCGGTCAAGCGCGCCGTCGACCACAACAACATGGCGGCGATGCCAACACGCGCAGCGACGATTGTGAATGGCGGCAGCGCCTTGACCGCAACGCCGACGAAGAAAAACGAGCCGCCCCATAGGAGCGAAAGAAACAGCAGCAGTCCCCATTCGGAAACTGTCATCGGGCGCTGGGCAGTGGGCATGTTAGTATCCGAAGCTTTGGGCGCTTCGGATACGGGAGAGCTAAAGAAACATCAGCCCGATTACGACGGAGGCGGGCTTTACATGCCCTTCATCAGCTGGCCGCGGATTTCTCCGGGTTTGTGTTCGGCCGTGTGAATGTTGAAATACATCATGCCGCCGGTCAGCGCTTTCGCCTGCTCGTCGGTCAAGGTCGCGGAACCTTTGATGGGGCTATCCAGCGATCCGGTAATGGGGACCATGACGCCAGCGGCCGTGCCGACCGGGGCAGGCCCGTGGAAATGCGCGGCCGTCGCGGGGCCCGTCAGGCCGGAGTAGTTGATCGTCCAGCTTAGCTTCTTACTGGCGGAATCATATTGCGCTTGGACATCGCCGGCGCCCTTGGTCATATTCGGCGGCGTTTCCGACGCACCATCGAGTTTGGCGGTGTAGCCGACCTCCTGAGCGCCTGCGCTGGCCAATCCGGCGAGCGCGAATGCGGCGACAAAGGCGGCGCGGCGCGTAAAATTGGACATGCAATCTCCTTGGTGAGCCCTGAGTGTCCTCAGGCGGCTGGGAACAACGGCCGACGTGCGCGAGCGTTCCGCGCTTAGGCCGTTGTACGCGCCTCGGTCGCTCAATCCAATCGGATCGGAATTCCGGCCTCCGCCATCCGCTGTTTCGCCTGACGGATCGTGTATTCGCCGAAATGGAAGATCGAGGCCGCGAGCACCGCGCTGGCGTGACCCTCGCGCACGCCGTCCACGAGATGGTCGAGATTGCCGACGCCGCCGGAGGCGATGACGGGGATTGGCACCGCGTCCGCCACGGCGCGCGTAAGCTCGATATCGAAGCCGATCTTCGCGCCGTCGCGATCCATCGAGGTCAGAAGGATTTCGCCGGCGCCGAGCTCGGCGACTTCGCGGGCGAAGCCGATGGCGTCGATTCCGGTCGATCGCCGGCCGCCGTGGGTGAAGATCTCCCAGCGCAAGGGCTCGCCCGGCTTGGAGACCCGCTTGGCGTCGATGGCGACGACAACGCACTGGCTGCCGAATTTCTCCGCCGCCGCGCGCACGAAGCGGCGATCCGCGACCGCGGCCGAGTTGATCGACGCCTTGTCGGCGCCGGCGAGCAGCAATTGCCGGATATCCTCTGTCGTCCTGACGCCGCCGCCGACGGTGAGCGGCATGAAACAAACCTCGGCCGTGCGGCGCACGACGTCGAGCAGGATGCCGCGAGCCTCGTGGCTGGCGGTGATGTCGAGAAAGCAAAGCTCGTCGGCGCCCGCCTTGTCATAGGCGATCGCGCATTCGACGGGATCGCCGGCGTCGCGCAGGTTGACGAAATTGACGCCCTTGACGACGCGGCCGTCCTTGACGTCGAGGCAGGGGATGACGCGGGATTTCAGCATTACTCGGCGGCGGTTTTGAGGCAGGCGACGTTCTTAAGATAATCCCAAAATGAACCAGGCATCCGGCCCGAGCAGTCGGACGCACTGACATCTGCGACGAAAAACAGGCTTGAGCCGGCAAATTTCATGAAGCGATCTGAGATCGTCTCTGAACTAAGGGCGCTCTTTACGAAAGCAAACATGATCATCCAGCGCATAGCATCTTGCGCGCCGTTCGTCCAAGCGTCTCGACAAAACTGAAGGTCGACCTCATCTCCGTTACCGTCGTCGAATACCAAGAGATGTCGCTTCATAGTTCGTTACTCCCGTCGACGGCGGCATTTTCGCAGCTTTTCCGATCGCGAGCTATGTCCGTTGCGGCATCCACGACCTCGGTGTTCGCTCCACGTCTTATTCATCACTTTCAACGCCCGCTGGCGAAGTCGAAAACTCTTCGGACTGCAGCCTGTCAGGGTCACTAATCACGAAATAAGCGAAAACCAATCGCAGTCAATATCGGCGGCAACGCAGCCAAGACGAAGAAAACAACGCTCTTCCATGCGTCATCGGTCAAGCCAAATAGGCGAAGATCAGCGAAAGATGGCGTCCACAAGACCCGCACCACAGTAACGGATTGAGCGCACTGCTGACAACGCGCACGGCATCGACTCGCGCAGACGCCGCGCGGATCAGGATCGCCTATGCTCAAGCGGACGAACTCCGCTCCCCCAGCAACGCCAGCGCCTCCGCCGCGTCCAGCCTCCCGTCATACAGCGCCCGCCCCGAAATCGCCCCCGCGAGCTTGGCGCAATCCGGCTCCAACAGCCGCTTGACGTCCTCGATCGAAGCCAACCCTCCAGAGGCGATCACCGGGATCGACAGCGCCTCAGCCAGCGCCACGGTCTGCATGATATTGAGGCCCTGCAAGGCCCCATCCCGCGCGATATCGGTGTAGATGATCGCCGCAACCCCGGAATCCTCAAATATCCGGCCGAGATCGAGCGCCGACACGTCGGACTGCATCGCCCAGCCCTCCACGGCCACGCGCCCATCGCGTGCATCGATGCCGACCGCCACCCGGCCGGGATAGAGCCGCGCGGCTTCCCGCACGAAATCCGGGTCCTTCAGCGCCGCCGTCCCGATGATGACGCGCGAGACGCCCTTATCCAGCCAGCCCGCGACCGTGCGCATATCGCGCACGCCGCCGCCGAGTTGCACCTTCATGCCCGTAACGCTGAGAATGCGCTCGACCGCCTGCGCGTTCATCGGCGTTCCCGCAAAGGCGCCGTCGAGATCGACGACGTGCAGATAGCCAAATCCCTGCGCCTCGAACTTCTGCGCCTGCGCCGTGGGGTCGGCGTTGAAGACGGTCGCCTGTTCCATGTCGCCGCGCAGCAGGCGCACGCATTCGCCGTTCTTCAGGTCAATCGCGGGAAATAGAATCACGGGCGCCACTTCAGGAAATTGGCGATCAGCGCCAGCCCGAGAGTCTGGCTCTTTTCGGGATGAAACTGCGTGCCCGCGACATTGTCCCGCGCCACGATCGCCGTGATCGGACCGGCGTAGTCGGCGACCGCGACGACGTCGTCGGGCGACTGCGCGTAAAGCTGGTAGGAGTGCACGAAATAGGCGTGCAATCCTGGTCGAACGCCGTCCAGCAACGGATGTGGCCGCCTCACTTCCAGCGTGTTCCAGCCCATGTGCGGGATCTTCAGGGTGGCGTCGGTCGGGCGGATGACCGCGACGTCGCCGGGAAGCCAGTTCAGCCCCGCGACGACCTCGTGCTCCAGCCCGCGCGTGGCGAGCAACTGCATGCCCGACGCAGATGCCGAGAAAGGGCCGGCCCTGCTTCCCGACGACCTCTTCCAGAGCCTCGACCATGCCGGGGACCGCATCCAGGCCGCGCCGGCAATCCGCAAACGCGCCGACGCCGGGCAACACGATATGGTCGGCGCGCCGCACGTCGTCGGGATCGGCTGTCACCTTGACGCTGGCGTCCAGTCCCGCCTCGCGCACGGCCCGCTCGAAGGCCTTGTGCGCGGAATGCAGATTGCCCGACCCATAGTCGACAATGGCGACCTTCATCGCCTGGGCTCGGGGAACGAGCCGATCACGCCTTCGTCGCCGCGCGCAAACCCGACCGGCGCGGCAGACGGCGCCGCGGCCAGCGCCCGTTCGAAATACAACTTCTCGGCCTCCAGCGCGCTACGCGCATAGATCACGTCGACAAGCGGACGGCCCGCGCGGGCGCGGGCGCCGACAGCGATCGCGCGCCCCTCGACGCCGATATAGAGATGGGCCAGGGCGATGAGCGCGATCGTTGCGCCCGGCGATAGCCCGCCGGAGCGGGCAGCGAACACAATCAGCGCCGCAGCGACGACGTAGACGACCAGCGCCAGCCAGAGCCCGCGCGCCAGCAACCAAAGCGGCCCGAACAGCAGCGCGGCGAAGGAAAACCCGGTCCGCGCCGCCCGCGCGCTCTCCAGTCCGGACAGAACCGCCGGCCCGATCGGGGCGTGAATGGCAAATAGTTTCATGTTCCTATCGTCGCAGCTCTCAGAGCGCGCCCTTCGTGGAAGGTATTCGTGAGGCTTGTCGCGCATCGATTGCAAGCGCCGCGCCAAGCGCGCGAGCAACGCCCTTGAAACAGGATTCGGCGATGTGATGGCTATTGGCGCCGTAGAGCGTTTCGATGTGCAACGTCAGCCCGGCATTGATCGCCAACGCCTGGAAGAACTCGCGCACCAGCTCGGTGTCGAACGTCCCGATCTTCGGGGTCGGAAACTCGGTGCGAAACACCAGGAACGGCCGGCCCGAGACATCGAGCGCAACCCGCGTGAGGGTCTCGTCCATCGGCAGCAGGCAGTCGGCGTAGCGGGTCAGCCCGCGCTTATCGCCAAGCGCCTGCTTGAGCGCCTGCCCGAGCGCGATGCCGACGTCCTCGACGGTGTGATGATCATCGATCTGCAGATCGCCCTTGGCCGAGACGGTCATATCCACCAGCGAATGGCGGGCGAGCTGGTCGAGCATGTGATCGAAGAAGCCGACGCCGGTGGCGATCTTGCCCAAGCCCGCGCCATCGAGATCGACCTCGACGACGATTTCCGTCTCGTTGGTTTTGCGGCTCACCGCCCCCTTACGCATGCTCGCTATCCGCCCGCCCAAAGTTTAGGCAGGGATTAGCAAGACTCGGGCCGCGTGACCATACCCTTGGGACGCCTCCCCGGGACCGCGCGCTCTTTGCCGGCGTGCACACAAAGAGCGCGCGGGACGCGCGCGGTCCCAGGGGCGCTCATCCGCGCCTGGCGTTGACGGCTCCGATCATCGCCGCCAGCAGCGCAAATCCCGCGGCAACGACAAGGCCGACCCGCGGCGCCATATCGCCAGCGATCAGCTGAAACAGCGCCGTCAAGATCGTCGCCCCAAGCGTCTGCCCGACAAGCCGCGTCGTTCCCTGCACGCCGCCCGCGGCGCCGCTGCGCGCCTTCGGCGCCGACAGCAGCAGCAGCCGGTTGTTGGCGGGCTGAAAGATCCCGAACCCGAAGCCGGCGAGCGCCATCAGCGCGAGGATCGGCGCGACGCCTCCCGCGCTCGGCGCCAAGCCGGCGGCGGCAAGCGCCAAAGCGAGCACGCTCGTCCCGATGGAACACAGTTTCGATGCCGGCATCCGACCGGCCAGCCGCCCGGCGAACGACGCTGACGCGACGATCGCGATCGGCCACGCCGACATATACGCGCCCGTCGCCAGCACGCTGGCGCCGAGCGCGCGCTGCAAATGAAACGGCAGCGCGATCCCGCTCATCATCTGCGCGCAGAAGGTCGCCCCGGAGGCGAGCACGGTGCGCCGAAACGCCAGATCGGCGAACAGATCGACAGGCACGAGCGGCGCCGCGCGGCCGCGCTCGCGGCGGATCAAGCCGATCAGGCAGATCGCCGCCGCGACGATCAGGCTAAAGCCGAGCGCCGGCTCCTCCGCGATCCGCCCCGCGCCGACAAAGAACAGCATGAACAGCCCCGCCGAAATCGCAGCGCTGATCGGGTCGACGCGTTTCCCACTGCCGGGGACCGCGGGAAGCGCGCGCGCCACGAGCAACGCCAGCACGCCGATCGGCAGGTTGACCGCGAAGATCCACCGCCAGGACGCAATGGAAAGAATGAATGCGCCGATCGACGGCCCGGCGGCGCCGGATAGCGCGACGATCACCGCGTTCCAGCCGATCGCCGAGGCCAGCCGATCCCTCGGCATGGCGTAGCGCAACAGCATCGCGTTCAGCGCCATGATCGCGCCGCCGCCGAGCCCTTGCAGAAACCGCGCCGCAACGAGGAACCCGAGCGACGGCGACAGCGCACACAACGCCGAGGCGGCGATGAAGACGGCTGCGCCGCTCACAAAGACCCGCCGTGGTCCGACGCTCTCGCCGAGGGCGGAAAATGGCAGCAGCGAGATCACTACGGCGAGCTGATAGCTGGTCGCCACCGCAACGCTCGCTGCCGAACCGACGCGCAGCGTCTCGCCGATCGTCGGCAATGCGACGTTGACGACGGCGCTATCGATGACGACCAGCACCAGCGCCGAGTAGATCGCCGTCAGCGCCCATCGCCGCCGCCCGATCGGCAGCCCGTCGTCTTCGCGCAGCGGCGGCGCGCTCGCGGCGGCGCCGGAGGCGTCGATCGCGTGGCCTTCGTACATGAGCAGGCTCCACAGTTACGGCAGAGGCGCCGGGACGCGCGCGGTCCCAGGCGACGTCTCGCGCGCTGATCTAGCCAACGCCGGGCTATGGCGAAAGACGCACGAGTGTTAAGTCATTCGTGCATGCCACGCCCCTTAAGGCCCGACCTGAACCTGCTGACCGCCCTCGACGCCCTGCTCTCCGAAGGCAGCGTCGTCGGCGCCGCCCGGCGTCTGCAGCTGAGCCCGTCGGCGATGAGCCGCACCCTGACGCGGCTTCGCGCCTCGACCGGCGATCCGCTTCTGGCGCGCGCCGGACGCGGCATGGCGCTCACGCCGCGCGCCGAAGCCTTGCGCGAGCCAGTGGCGGCCGCCGCCGAAGCGGCGCTCGCCGCGCTGCGACCCGCCGCAAGCCTCGACATCAAAACCATCGACCGCATGTTCACGATCCGCGCCAACGAAGGGTTTGTCGAGATTTTCGCGGCGCGGCTGGCGGCGGCCGCGCGCGCGGCGGCGCCCCGCGCCCGGCTGCGCTTCGCCCCCAAGCCGGACAAAAATCCCCGGCCGCTGCGCGACGGCGTTGTCGACATCGACATCGGCGTGCTCGGCGAGCAGGGTCCAGAGCTGAAAGCGCGGGCCTTGTTCCGCGACTGTTTTGTCGGCGTGGCGCGGGTGGGGCATCCATTGCTCAGCGAGGCCGCGATCACGCCCGCCGCCTTCGCAGGCTACGGCCACGTGGTCGCGACCCGCCGCGGCGTGCTGACTGGCCCGGTTGACGAGGCGCTGGCCGGGTTGGGGCTCCGGCGAGACATCGCCGTATTGGTCCCGAACTTTCCCGCCGTGCTGACGATCGCCGCGACCTCGGATCTGATCGGGCTTGCGACGCGCTCCTATGTCGAGGCGCGGCTTGCCGCCGACGGCGGCGCGGGGCTGGCGAGCTTTGCGCTGCCCGTCGCCACGCCGGAGATCACGGTGTCTGAGATCTGGCACCCGCGGATGGATGCGGATGCCGCGCATCGGTGGTTGAGGGGACTTGTTGTCGAGGTGTGCAGGCGGAGGTAGGGCAAGACGCAGTCTTTGTCTGCGCTGAAGCTCACGCCTTGTCGAAAGGTGCACTCGCGCGCCCCTCTCAAGCGGGCGATCGCGCCGGGACGACCTCACGACGTTGTGATCATCCAGTGACGACCGAATAATTTCATTGCCAGGGTGTTACCTAGCCCCCAAACGCGCATGACCCAGCGGCGCGCACCAATCCCGCTGCAAATCGCCTTCTCACAAGGTCAAATCTCGAAAAAACAGGCCGAACCAATTTAGAAGCATTCTAAATTGGCTGTCTGCACATGGGCCTTGCCAATTTATAAACATTCCAATCGTCGGCTCACAGGATTGCGCTGTCAGACCTCGGTCCGTAGCTCTCCAAACAGGCTGGTTGAACCAAGCTTGGGCGGAGGGGCTCATGTTGCAGACTACTAAGAGTTATCAGCAGGCGCACGTTCGTTGTCTATTATACGCCGTCGCGATCGCAGCAGGCGTCCATACGGGAACGGCTTCAGCACAGACGGCGCCAGCTCCATCGCCTTATGGCAAGCTTGCTCCCGTCGCGCCCTCCACTCCGGACCCGTATCACGAGCTTGAGACCAAATATCTGTTTGGCTTCACCGAAGGAGCGGATATCGGGGCGGAGGGCGAGCAATCGATTGAATACGAAACGACCACATCGTCTGGAAAACGTGGCTGGGGCTACAATGTCCTCGAGCAGGAGGTCGAGTATGAAAACGTCCCAACGCAAAATTTCGGCTACGAGCTCAGCGCGCACGGCCTAGCCTATTCGATCCACAACATCGAGGGCCTCGATGACGCCCAGGGCGCCAATTTCAGCGGGCTTTCCGCCGAGCTTCGCTATCTCGTGATTGGGCGCGGCCCCGGTTCTCCTTATGGACTCACGTTGGTGGCGGAGCCGGAATGGGCGCGGATCGATGATGGCGGCCAGCCGGTTACCGACTTCAGCACGACGTTCAAAGGGATCGTTGATACGGAGCTGATCCCCAACCGTCTCTACGGCGCGATCAACCTGCTCTACACACCAGACATAGCCAAGTCGCCCGGCGAGGCGTGGGAGCAATCATCGGAACTCGGCGCCACGGCTGCGCTCGCCTATCGCGTGGCCCCCAAAGTCACTCTAGGCGGAGAGGTCGAGTATTACAGCGCGTTCGATGGCCTCGCGTTCAAACAATTTGAGGGCGAGTCGCTGTATGTCGGCCCCACCCTGCATATTCAATTCACTGGCAAGATAATGATGTCGGCGGCCTTCTCGACGCAGGTTGCCGGTCACGCCGTTGGAGATTCGCGCCCGCTCGACCTTACCAACTTCAGTCGCAACCACGGCAATCTGAAGGTCGAATTCGAGTTCTGACCGTTCGCTCTCACAACTGAGATAAGAGGCTACGATGAATTTCATCAATAGACGTTCTGCGCTTTTTGCGGCCATGGCTTTGGTTGTATTTGGCGTCGCCCCAGCCGACGCCGCTCCGGCGGTGAAGATTGCGCTCAAGGACCATCGCTTCATGCCGGCGGAGCCGGTCGCGCCGGCCAATACGCCGTTTACGATTGTCGTAACCAACCAGGACTCAACCCCGTCGGAATTTGAAAGCAAGACTCTGCGCGTCGAAAAAGTCGTGCAGGGCGGAGGAACCATTTCGCTGCAAATCCGCGCTCTAACTCCTGGCCGATACCGCTTCTTCGACGACTATCACGAAGACACCACGGAGGGCTTCTTGGTCGTTCAGTAGGGCGGAAAGAAGTTGCGCTGATTTTCAGAGTGTGTTTTTGCTCCAAATTACGGCGTGCAATCAAGTTGGACGCTCCGACATAAACCGAAGCAGTTCCCCGATCAGATTGGATCGCCCGCTTTACTGTCATCCTCGCGAATGCGGGGATCCAGAGGCCACACGACGTGCAGCAGCTTCAAACCCCCGCTCTCGCGGGGATGTCACCGAACGTTTCAATTTAAGCGGAGACAGCTTTAAACTGCATTGTTTTTGCGGATGAGGGTTCGGTACAGCTCGTCTCACGCCCAAATGGAGACAACATGGAGCCCGGCGAGATCGCGAGACAATGGGAGAAGAACGCGGATGCCTGGACGGAGCAGGCGCGCGGAGGTCTGGACCCCTACCGCGAGCTTCTGAACACACCCGCGTTTCTCAACATGCTTCCGCCGATCGATGGCCTCCGAGGGCTCGATGTGGGTTGTGGCGAGGGCTCGAATACGCGCAGGCTGGCTCAACTCGGCGCGCACATGCGCGCCATCGACATTGCTCCGAGCTTCATACGGCACGCGCAGGCGGCGGAGGAAGCCGATCGATTGGAGGTTGTCTATGAGGTCGGCGATGGCATGGCGCTGCCGTTTGCCAACTCGGCCTTCGATTTTGTGACAGCCTTCATGTCATTCATGGATATGCCGCAGCCGGACCGGGCGCTCGGCGAAGCCGCTCGCGTGCTACGACCCGGCGGCTTCGTGCAATTCTCCATCCTGCATCCTTGTTTCATGCCGCCTCGGCGACAGGTGCTGCGTGATCAAGCCGGCGCCATTCTCGGGGTCTTGGTCGGCGAGTATTTCGACCGCGTCGAAAAGGACACCTGGTGGATTGCGGCGTCGCCGAAGACAGCGAACGATAAGGCGGAGGGTTTTCGGACGCCGCAATTCCATCGCACGCTGGGCGATTGGATCGAAATGATCGGGGTAGCGGGACTGGCGATCGAAGCCCTCGGCGAACCTCGAGCTGACGACGATCTCGTGCGCGCGGCGCCTGGCATGGCCGAAGCGGCCGCGGTCCCGCTGTTCCTGCACATACGCGCACGCAAGCGATAGAACGCTTAGCGAGACAGGATACGCATTGCAGGATTGAGCAGCCGCGACAGATACGAGCGCGCCGTTGCGTCAGACCGGACGCGCGTTGGCTACACTAATGAGCCAATCCTCAAACCCGTAGCCGGTAGACCCAAGTCGTTGCAGCATCGCAAATTAAATCGGAAAATAAATTACCCGGCTTCAAGGTCGGTGAAGCCGGGTTTGAAAGAAATATAAGAACGATGCGGCGACAATATTGCACTTGCAACGCGTACACTTTCCTTCAAATTTTAGTGACTGTCAAGCGCATAAATGGCATCTAATTCGGTAACACACTGAAATGACGCGGTTACCGTTAAAATTATTCCAGCGACCGCGTTAAATCTGGATAATGGCAATTAAATCAATCTAATATAAGAAGTCACATTCCGGGAGTGTATTTTAAAACAACCATCTTCCATCTTACGTTAAAATGATCCATTGACCGCCCCGCCGCCTATCGCCCTGTCCCGCCCCGCAGGAACTCGATCATCCCCGAAAAATCCGAGCCCGCCCCGCCGGCCGCGTTGTACAGGGCGTAGAGCTGCGCGGCCGCCGCGCCGAGCGGTGTGTTGGCGCCGCTCGCGAGCGCGGCTTCCTGCGCGAGCTTCAGATCCTTCAGCATCAGCGCCGCCGCGAAGCCCGGCTTGTAGCCATTGTTGGCGGGCGAGGCCGGCACCGGGCCGGGCACGGGGCAGTAGCTGGTCAGCGACCAGCTCTGGCCGGACGATGTCGAGGCCACATCGAACAGCGCCTGCGCGGACAGGCCGAGCTTCTCCGCCAGCACGAAGGCTTCGCAGGTCGCGATCATCGTCGCGCCGAGGATCATGTTGTTGCAGATCTTCGCCGCCTGCCCCGCGCCCGCCGCGCCGCAATGGACGATGCGCTTGCCCATCTTTTCGAGGATCGGCTTGGCGGCGGCGAAGGCGGCCTCCGATCCCGCCGCACATGAAGGTCAGCGTCGCGCCTTTGGCGCCGCCGACCCCGCCGGACACCGGCGCATCGATCGACAGCGCGCCCTTGGCCTCCGCCAGCGCATGCGCCTTGCGCGCGCTCTCGACGTCGATGGTGGAGGAATCAATCATCAGCGCGCCGGGCTTCGCCGCGCTGGCGATCTCGCTCCAGACGGCGAGCACATGCTTGCCGGCCGGCAACATGGTGACGATCACGTCAGCCTTCGCCGCCGCCTCGCGCGCGCCGTCGGCGATCGTCACGCCCGCCGCCGCGGCCGCTTCGCGCAGTTCGGCGACCAGATCGACGCCGAGCACATTATGCCCGGCCGTCACGAGATTGGCGGCCATCGGGCCACCCATGTTGCCGAGGCCGATGAATGCGATGGTCGTCATGGCGTGTCTCCCTTTTCCCGGGCGCCCCCATCAGCGCAGATCGCGACGACGCGCAAGGGGCTCCCCGAACCACGTACGATCTTCAGCGGCGCGGCGAACACGAGCGCGCCGGTCGGCGGCAGAAGATCGAGGTTGCACAGGCACTGCAGGCCGAATCGCCCGGCGCCGTGCAGCAACGTGTGCGCGGGATAGGGCGGCGCAAGATGATGCGCTTGGCCGGCGTCGGTCCCGATCGTCTCCGTCCCGAACCCGAGCACGCCGCGCTGCTCCACCAGCAAGCGGATCGCGTCGGCCGAGACCCCCGGCGTATGCGCCCCGTCGTCGGCGAGATTGGCGTAAGCCGCGCCGCGCCGCTTCGACCAGTCAGAGCGCATCAGCACCCACGCGCCCGCGGCAATGCGCCCGTGCGCGGCCTCGAAAGCCTCGATGTCCTCGGGAGCGAGCAGATAATCCGGATCTGCGACGCAAGCTTGCGAGCAATCAACCACGCAGGCGGGCGCAAGGAATTTTTGCGGGTCGATCGCGTCCACCGTTCCGTTCGGCAAGTCTCGTCCGGTGACCCAATGCGCGGGTGCGTCGAAATGCGTGCCTGTATGTTCGCCCATCGAGATATTGTTCCAATACCAGGCGGGCCCGCGCGCGTCGTAGCGGCTGATCTCCTCGATGCGGAACGGTTGGGCTTGCCCGAATTCCGGCGGCAGCACGATGGTTGGAAAATCCGGCTCCAGCGTCTGCGTGAGATCGACGATCTTCAAGCGCCCCGCAGCGAGCGCGGCAGCGAAGCCAGCGAGTAAATCGCTCATGGCGCCTCCTGCCGCAACAAGCGCGGATCCTCGGCCCATTTCGCGTGCAACTCCCGGGCGACATCGCCGACGACGATTTCCTCCAGACCCGCGCGAAGGCCTTCAACCACCGCCGCCGCCAGCGCCGCCGGCGTGACTTTCGGCGGCCGGACGGATTGCCGCCAAACATCGTCGATCGGCCCCGTCAAAACATCGACGACCCGCAAGCCGCTGGCGCGCGACTGCGCGCGAAAGCCGGCGCTCAGCGCCCGCGCCGCGGCTTGCGAGGCGGCGTAGGCGGGATGTTCGGACGAGCCCGTCAAACAAAGCGCCGACAGGATGGTGACGAACGCCGCGCTGCTGCGCCCCGTCTCGGCGGTTCGCGCCCGCATGACCGGCCCGAACGCGTCCATCAACCGCAGCAAGCCGAGCGCATGCAGCTCGAAGTTTTCCCGCGCGGAGGGGTCCTCAGGGCGAAAGCGGTCGGCGTTGGCGATGAGGATATCGACCTTGTCGCCATAGAGTTTCGCGAGTTCCTCGACGGACTTCGCATCAGTCAAATCGAGCGCGACGATCTCTACGCCCGGCTCGCTTTCGATCGCCGCGGTCGGCCGCCAGCGCTCGGCAAGACCAACCAAGATTCGCGCTGCGCCTCCGTCTCGCAAGGCTTTGACGAGCGGCCCCGCGGTGGAGGCGCGTCCGTCGACGATGAGCGCGTTGCGGCCGCGCGTAACGGCTCCTCTGCTGGGTCCAGGCTCGGGCGCCGGCCTCGTCGGGCGCGGCGTGGACGGCGCCGCGCCCGGCGGCGTCCAGCTTGAGCGAGAGCCGCACGCGCGCGCCCGCCGCGCATGCGGCGTCGAGATGAGCAACCAAACGCGGCCCCGCATCGAGCGCGACCAGCCCCGAGCGCCACGGCGCGCGCTCGCGAAAGTAAGGCTCGCTGGTGATCCGCGTGGTTGTTTCCGCAAGCAGGGTCCCGCGCGGATCGACGTCGCGCCATTTCAGAGACGCGCCCAGGCAGACGCCACAGACATCGCGTGGCGGGTATTGCGCCGCGCCGCATTCCGCACAGACCTGCAAAGCAAACCGCCCCTCCGCAGCTTGCACCGCGAGCCCCAGCGCCGCTCGGCTCCGCGCCGCGGGCAGCGGCTTTGGCGCCCGCGCAGGAAGGAGGGGATTGCGCCGCGACGGCGGGGCGCTCTCCCTCCCCCCTTGTGGGGGAGGGCCGGGGTGGGGGGTAGCCGCAGGCGCCGCGCTTTCTAGGGACATACGACCAAGCGGGGCCGCCCCCCTCCCCTACCCTCCTCCACAAGGGGGGAGGGGGCCAGCGGATCGTCGATCTCTTCGGCCTTTGCGGAGCTCATGCTCCCTCCAGAAACGCCGCGCCCGAGCAGAGCCCGCGATCGTAGTTGATCATCCCAAACCCCGAAACCACCGCGCGCCTCGCCCCCGGGACCTGCGCGCCGATCGCCTGGCCCGTCACCTGCCGGATCGCCTCGACCATGCCGAGATGCCCGCCCGCCGCGCCTGCCTGCCCAACCGACAATTGCCCCCCGCTCGTGTTATGCGGGAAATCGCCGCGCGCCCGCAGATCGTGCGAGCGCACGAACGCCGGCGCTTCGCCCTTCTTGCAGAACCCGAGATCCTCGATCTGCATCATCACGATCACCGGATAATCGTCATAGGTTTCGAGCACGTCCACGTCATCAGGCCTGGCGGCCGGCCATCGCCCAGAATTCCTCGGCCTCCAGCGCCCAGCCGCCGCGATATTGCACGGGATCGTCGGGAAAGGCGTTGTGGCGCTCGATCGTCGAACGCAGCAGCGCATGTTTGATCCCCGCCGCCCGCGCGTCGTCCTCGCGCAGCACGAGGAACGCCTCGGCGCCGGCGCAAGGCATCACACAATCAAACAGCGTGACCGGATCGCTGATCGGCCGCCCCGCCAGATATTGCTCCAGGGTCAGCGGCTTTTTCATCAGCGCGTGCGGATATTCGAGCGCGTTGGCGCGCTGCGCGACGCAGATCGCGCCAAAATCCTCGCGCCGCGCGCCAAAGCTTCGCATGTAGTTATCAGTGATGAGGGCAAAGCTCGCGTTCGGCCCCCCGGCGCCATACGGATAGACCGCGTCTTGCGCGAAACGCGAGAACGCCGGCAGCATGTCCTGAAACGAGGTCGGCCCGTTGGCGTCGCCCGCCACCACCGCGACCATCGAAGCGTCGCCTGCCTGCACGGCGCGCGCGGCGCGGCGCAGCGCGACAACCGCCGACGCGCCGCCCATCGGCACATGATCCAACCAGCGCGGGCTCAGCCCATAATGCTGCGTCAACCCGACGGCCGTGTCGGGCGCCAAGGTGAAGCTTGAAACAATCAAGCCGTCGATATCTTGTTTGGCTACCCCCGAGGCCTCAATCAACATTCTCAGCGCCCGGCCGATCCACCATTGCGCCGACTTGATCGAATATCGCTCGTAAGGCACGGTGACAGGCGCGGCCAGCGCGACGCCCTCGTACGGCGCGCGCTTCACCGCGCGACCTTGTAGCCGGCGGCGTTACAATCAAACGTCGCGGGCGTGACCCCACGCTCGCGCAGCTTGAATTTCTGCACCTTGCCGTTCTCGGTGACCGGCAGCGCCTCGACGAATTCGAGGTAGCGCGGCACGGCGAAATACGGCATCCGCGGCGCGCAATAGTCAATCAGCTCCAGCGCAGCGACAGTCTCCCCGGCGCGCAGCACGATCGCCGCCATCACCTCGTCTTCCGCCAGCTCGGAGCGCACCGGAAACGCCGCGGCTTGCGCGACCGCGGGATGGGCGAGCAACACCTGCTCGACCTCATAAGAGGAGATGTTCTCGCCGCGCCGGCGGATCGCGTCCTTCATGCGATCGAGGAAGCGGAAACGTCCGTCCGCCTCGCGCACGACGCGATCGCCGGTATGGAACCAGAGATTGCGCCAGGCCTCGACCGTCTTGTCGGCCATGCGCGAAATAGCCGGTGGCGAAAGCGAAAGGTTCGTCGGCGCGCAACGCCAATTCGCCGGCCTCACCGTCGGCCAAAACATTGTCCTCGGCGTCGACGACGCGCGCTGAAAAACCGGGACGCAGACGTCCCATCGTGCCCGGCCGCTGATCGCGCGCGCGATCGCCGATGACGAAATTGGTCTCGGTCGAGCCGTAGCCGTCAACCAAGGCGATGCCGAAGCGGCGCGTGAACGCCTCGTGATGTTCGGCGGGCACGCCCGGGGCGAGCGCGACGCGCACGCCGTGCTCGCGCTCCTCGGGAATTTCGGGGCGCGACAGCAGCATCGGAACCATCGCGCCGAGCAGATAGGTCGCGGTCGCGTCCGCGCGCTTCAGCGAAGGCAGGAAGTCGGAGACGGAAAAGCGCTTCTCGACAATCAAGCGTCGAGCCGGTCAGCAGCGCCTGATAGAAGGCGTTGAGCGCGTTGGTGTGAAACAGCGGCAGCGTCGTCAGCAGCCGCTCGCCTTCGCTGCAATCCGAGCAGCGCCGCGGTGTGCGCGGCCCACCAGAAATATTGCGCCTGCGGGCAGCATACGCCCTTCGACGGACCCGTCGTGCCGGAGGTGTAGAGGATCGCGACCGTGTCGCCGGGTCGAACCGGGGCCGCGGCAACCGGCGAATCCGGCCCAGGCAGCGGCGCGATCTCGAAGCCAGCCGCGCGCGGCGCGTCGTCGCCGACCGACCAGAGATGTCTGAGCGGCGCGCGCGCGGCGGCGGCGATCAGGTTGGACGCGCAGTCTGCGTCGACGACGGCGAGCCGGGCGCCGCAATTGATCAGGATATGTTCGAGCTGCGCGCCGCGCGAGGCGGTGTTGATCGGCGTCGGCGATCGCGCCCATCCACGCGCAGCCGAGATAGGCCGCCAGGATCGCCGGACCGTTGCCGCACATCAGCGCGACCCGGTCGCCGGCTTTGACGCCAGCTTGCGTGAGCCGCGCCGCCATCCCTCCGGCGATATTCAGCGCCTCGGCGAAGCTCCAGTCCGTGTCGCCGGTTCTCAGCACCGCCCGTTCCGGCGTGCGCGCGGCGCCTCGCGCGAGCATCGCAGGCAACGTGCGTTCCGCCGGCGCGAAGCGTTGCGCGAAGGCGGCAAGCGCCGCGTCGGGATCGTCAGAAAACAAGGGCTTCCCTGAGAAATGAACCGCGGCATCATGACCGGGGAAGCGCAAGCGTCAATAGCGCCTGTTCCCTGGGGAACAGCGCGCGCAGCGCCGCCTCTCTAGGGTCTTCTCATCGCCGGACCCCAACCCCCCTGCGAACTCATGGAGACCTCAAATGAACACGCTTCGCACTCTCATCACAGTCGCCGCTCTCGGTTTCGCCGCCATCGCCGCGGTCCCCGCTTCGGCGCACGGATTTCATAACGGCGGCGGCGGATTTGGCCATGGCGGCGGCTACGGCGGCGGCTATGGCGGCGACCGAGGCTACGGCCACGGTTATGGCCACGGCGGGTACTGGAACTACTCGAGCTACAGCTATCCCTCCTACGACTACAGCAACGACTATTGCAGCTGGCATTATTGCAGCTCGCACTAAGCTGCTAAAGCGCCGATCCTGGGACCGCGGGCGGTCCCAGGAGCCGTCGGCCAGCGGTGACGCCGCCGTCGCCGCGCGTTAGGATGTTTACGGCGCCAAGCGGCGCCTTGAGGGGGCGGATGAAGGACGACAGCGTCAAGCGCTCGCTGGCCGCGATCGTGATGGCTGACGTCGTCGGATACAGCCGCCTCATGGGCGAAGACGAACCCGGTACATTGCGCCGGCTCAACAGCTATCGCGTTCAGCACTTCGCGCCCCTCGTCGCTCTGCGGGGAGGCCGTATCGTCGACGCCACCGGCGACAGTCTGCTGATCGAATTCTCCAGCGTCGTCGACGCCGTCGAGGCCGCAATCGGCATGCAGCAGACGCTCGCGAAGGCCAATTCCGCGCTAGCGCCGGAAAAGCGGCTCGAATACCGCATCGGCGTCAATATCGGCGACGTCATCGTTCAGGAGCGGGCTTTGTTCGGCGATGGGGTCAATGTCGCCGCGCGCCTGCAAGCGCTTGCAGTCCCCGGCGGTCTCTGCCTGTCGCGCGCCGCCGTCGATCAGATCCACGGCAAGATCGACGCCGCCTTCGACGACCTCGGGCCGCAAACCGTCAAGAATATTTCTCGCCCGATTGAGGCGTTTGCGCTGTCGCCGGAGGCGATCGCGCAGTTGCCGGAGCGCGCCTCGTCCGCCCCGACGCCGCCCCGCTCGGTCTTGGCGCGCATGGGCGATCGTCGGCGCAATCGCGATCGCACTCGCGGGCGGAGCCGCCTATTATCTCTACCCGCGCGCAAATCCATCCGAATTTGCCGACGAACTCGGCAAAGCGCTGGCGTCGTTGGAGCCGGGCTTGGACGAGCGCAAACGCTCCAATCTGGTCGCCAATTATCTGGGTTCGGCCCCGCATCGGGCCATCGCCTTCGCGCCCGTCGCCGGCGCGCACTGGTGGACACAGGAATGGTCGGGCCCTCAGACAGCCGAAGAGAAAGTGCTTGAGCGCTGCCAGATGCGGTTCGGCGAACCTTGCCGGCTCGTGGCGGTCGAATTGAGGCTGACGCCCACCGCCGACAGCGGCGTGCACGACATGGCGCGCGTCCGTTATTCCGGCAAGTTCGACCCCGAGCAAATCCCTGGCATCCGCCGAACCGCCGCCACGCGACCGGATGTAGCTGGTTATATCAGGGCCCAAGGACCGAAGGCGGCGGCGATCCACCCGCGCGGCGTGCTGGCGATCAGCGTAGGCGCGCCGACGCAGGCGCTCGCCAAATCGCGTGCGCTGAAGCTCTGCAACGACGATAAGGCGACGCGAGACGGCGACGGCCCCTGTCTGCTCTACGCCACTGGCGACGACGTGATATTGGATAAGCGGCTGACCTCGCCGCCCAGCAAATAAAGGGCCGCGAGGACGTGTAGCCAGATCTATAGGATGCATTCATCTGGCCGCCGCATTGGGTATCACGAAGGCTGGGGACCCCTCTCCCCGCGTGTCCCACGATGTAGCGCGCCGCATCAGGCCGGCAGCGGGGAGAGGTTTGGGTGAGGGGCGCGCCATTTAGACCTGCGCTTCCCCCGCACAGCCGATCGGCTCAATTTGATTGTACGAAGGCCCGCGATCGTTTGCCTCAAATCATTTAATTTGACACGGCGCGCACTGGCTGCAGACGCGCGTCCAAGCAACTCGCCCCTCACCCCACCCTCTCCCCGCTCGTACGTTGATGCGGCGCGCTACATCGTGCGACACGCGGGGAGAGGGGAGTCCGCAACTGTCGCGCCTCACGCGTGGCCGGCAGATGGTGCATGCGCATTGTCGAGCTCACAATCCGTTGACCGCCAGACCAAGTTTTTCAAACAAAGCGATCGAATAATCATCACCCATGACCTGTTTACCAACGTGTTCGGCCCCAGGCGACCGTTCGCTTACGCGCCGGCCGAATCCAACCAAATGAGAAGTTGTCAATGTTACCGACTTTTGCATCGCCTCCCGCCAGATCTCTGCGTCGCATCGCGATTGCGGGCCGTGCTTCGCGCGGCGCGGCTTGAGCCAACAGGCTGACGCACGCCGCGTTTCTCTCCCCGAAATGGCGCCGATCGGAGTTTCCCGTATGCATGTTCGCAGGACTGCTCGCGTCCGTATTCTACAAACAATTGCCCTCTCCTGGACGCTACTATCTACGATTGCTGATTCAACCGCGGCTTCGCACTGGGCTATCGATCCCGCGCGAACCCATATCGATTTCGAAATCGATGCAGTCGCCTTTCCGCGAACTCATGGCGAGTTTAAAAAATTCAGCGGCGGCATCGCCGTCGACTTTGACCATCCCGAACGCAGTCGTGTCGAATTTCACGTCGACGCCGGATCGGCTGAAGTCGGCTCGCTCTCGTTCAGCTCCTATGTTCGCAGCGAGGCGCTGCTCAACGCGCCGCGCTTTCCAAGCATCGAGTTCGTCTCCACCTCGGTTAAAAAGCTCGACGAGCGGACCGTCCGCGTGACCGGCAACCTGACTATGCTCGGAGTGATGCGCCCGCTCGACGTCGAGGTGGATGTCCAAGCCGGCGCCGATGGCTCTCGCAAACGTTTGGGTTTCATTGCCAAAGCGAGGATAGACCGTCTCGATTTCGGAATGACCTCTGGTTATCCGGTCATTTCCAGGGATGTCGATCTCACTATCTCCAGCGAGGCGTACCAATCTTGAGCCAAGCAAAAGATCAAGGCGGGGCTCACGGCTCGCGGTGGAGCGCTCCGATGATTGCTCTGCATTGGTTATGCGGATTTTTGCTGCTCGTCTTGTTGGCGCTCGGTTGGCTTATGGTGCATGCCCAATATGACGCGGCGGCGCGCTTCGATATGTATCAGCTGCACAAATCCCTAGGGTTCCTGGCGTTGGCGCTGTTTGTGGCGCGCGGGGTTGTGAGAGCGACGACAAACTCGCCAAAATCCGCGCCGATGCGGGTGTGGGAGCAGCGCTCGGCGAAAGGAGCGCATCTCGGACTGTATCTGCTCTCGTTGATCTCAATCATTTCAGGCTGGTTCGTCGTATCAACCGCCATCGTCGCCGTGCCGAGCCGTTTCTTCGATCTATTCGTCATACCCAACCTCCCCGGTGTCGGCGTCGCACAATTCGGGAATGCCCAATCGCTGCATTTCCTATCCGTTTGGGGACTGGCGGCGCTGGTGTTTCTTCACTCTTGCGCGGCGCTGAAACATCATTTCATCAACCGCGACGCTATTTTGACGCGAATGTTACCGCACACTCGTTGGACGCGATGAATTCGCCAAGTTCGCGGGAATGAGAGAGTGGCTGTCACCGCGGTGACAGCCGAGCGTTGAGCCCCGCGTTACGTTCAAGGCCAAGGACTATGTCTAAGGAGCTTGAAATGCGTACCCTCCTCCTCGCCGCCGCGCTTGCGGCCGCCGTGAGCGGCGCCGTTGCCGGACCATCAACCGAAACCGTCTCCGCCAAAGGTCAGGCGCTCGCCGCTTCGCTTGATACGATGGGCGTCGAGACGAAATGGATCGCCGGCCAACGCGTCGATTGGCGCAGCGGACTCCCTAACGGCAAGCCGCTGACCCGCCCCGGCCGCCACACCCACTGCAGCGCTTTCGTCGCCGCGGCCGCCGAAAAGGTCGGCGTCTACATCCTGCGCCCGCCGGAGCACTCCTCGGTTCTTCTCGCCAATGCGCAGAACGCGTGGCTGCACGAAGACGGCGCCGACCAGGGCTGGCGCGAGTTGCCCGACGCCACCGCCGCGCAAGCCGCGGCGAACGACGGCGAACTGGTGGTCGCGAGCTACCTTAGCCGCCGCCCCGATACGCCCGGCCATATCGCCATCGTCAGGCCCGCTGCGCGCAGCGCCGAGCAGATCGCCGCCGATGGGCCGCTGGTCATTCAGGCGGGAACGGTGAACAGCGCCGCGATCAGCCTGCGCGAAGGTTTTGCCGGGCATCCCAGGGCTTTTCGCGGCCAAGGGCTCAGCTACTTCGCCCATGAGATCGAGCCGGCTGCGGAGCCAAACGTGAAAACCTGAGCCTCGGGAAAGCGAGCGAAACTGTGCTCGCGCCCGGCTGGCGAACAGGATAAACATCTGCGCGGCGCGTTTGTCGCGTCGGATGCATTCCTTCGCCTTGGCCGAACTCACCGCTACCCTCGACCTCATCGCCGCGACGCCTTTGTTCGCCGGGCTCGATCGCGCCGATGTCGCGGCGATCGCCGAACATTGCCGCGAGCGTCGCTTCCCTAAAGGGGAAATGCTGTTCGCGCGCGGCGATCCGGGTGAGCGAATCTTCGTTGTGCGCGAGGGCCAGATCCGGCTCGCCGTCGCCACGGCGGAAGGCAAGGAGCTGAATTTCCAGGTCGCGGGGCCCGGCGACATGTTTGGCGAGATCGCCGTGCTCGACGGACGCCCGCGCAGCGCGGAAGCGGTCGCGCTTGACCCATGTCGTCGTGTCTCACGCTGGAGCGGCGCGACCTTCAGAGCCTGCGCGCCGCGCGGCCAGCCATCACCGACGCCGCCATCGCTTTCCTTTGCCGGCGCCTGCGCGAGGTCAGCGACAAGCTGGAGGCGATCGCGCTTTACCCGCTGGAGACCCGCGTCGCGCGCTTCCTGTTCGCCGCCCTGCGCGGACGCGAGGCGGGACGCGGCCGGATGGCGTTGGAACTGCCTTACAGTCAGAGTGAACTGGCGGCGCTGCTGGGCGCGAGCCGGCAGAAGATCAACGCCGCGCTAGGGGCGCTGGAAGACGCCAACGCGATCAAGCGCACGCAAGATCGTCTGTTCTGCGACCGCGAAATCCTCGCCCGCATCGCGGGCCTCGGCGACTGACGGAGCGTCGGCGTCCACGCCGACGTTGCGCCCCACGACGTCGGCATGGACGCCGACGCTCCGAAGGTTAGCGCGGCGCCATGCGGATCGCGCCGTCCAACCGAACGTGCTCGCCATTGAAATAATCGTTGCGGATCATCTCGATCGCCAGCGACGCATATTCCTCGGGATCGCCGAGCCGCTTCGGAAACGGCACCGACGCCGCCAGCGACGCCTTGACGTTGTCGGGAAGCCCGTGCAGCAGCGGCGTGTTGAACAGCCCCGGCAGGATCGTATTGACGCGGATGCCCTCGCTCATCAGATCGCGCGCGATCGGCAAGGTCATGCCGACGATGCCGGCCTTCGAAGCGGAATAGGCGGCTTGGCCGATCTGCCCGTCGACCGCCGCCACCGAAGCGGTGCTGACGATCGCGCCGCGCTGGCCGTGATCTCCGATCGGCTCCAGCGTCATCATCCCCGCCGCGCTCTTGGCCAGGCAGCGGAACGTGCCGATCAGGTTGATCTCGATGATGCGCTGGAAATCGGCGGTCGGATGCGCCTTCGGCGCGCCGGTTACTTTGTCGCGGCTCGCGGCCTTCACGCCAATCCCCGTGCCCGCGCAATTGACGAGAATGCGCTCCTGCCCGATCGCGGCGCGGGCGGCGGCGAAAGCCGCGTCGACGCTCTCCTCCGAGGTGACGTTGGCCTTGCAGAATACGCCGCCGATCTCTTTGGCGACCGCCTCGCCCTTCTCCGCATTGAGATCGAACAGGGCGACCTTGACCCCAAAACTCGCGAGCTTTCGCGCCGTTGCCTCGCCCAGGCCGGAGGCGGCGCCGGTGACGACGGCGGCGATGGAGGAATCGAGTTTCACGTGTTTCGCTCCCTGTCAGTCTTTAGCCGAAATCGACATGGCGAAGGTCGGCGATGGCGTCAATCGAGATCGTCTGCAGGCGGAAAGGTCGCGAGCGCGACTTTGTCATGCGCGTAATGGCCCTGCCGCACGAACACGGTCGTCAGCTTGTCGCCCCAAATATGTTTCATCGCCGTCAGGATGCGCAGCTTGTCGTCAATCATCACGTAGTGCGCGGCGGGGTAGAGGCGCTCGACATCATCAAGCATCTGCTCCTTGTGCACGTAGATCAGCACCCGCTCCTCGAACGCGCGCCCAGAGTCCGGAGCGCCAGATTTTTCGCGGCTGGAAAACCGCGTCGCCGTCGGAGAGAATGACGGTCGGTCCTTTGGCGCTGATCTGCCGCACCGTATCGATGGCGTTGGGGTAGAGCCGGTCGGGGAAGGGATAGTCGACCAGCCAGTTCGCCATCCGCAGGATCGTCGGGTCGTGCATCGCCTCCAGGCGATAGCGCTCGAGGGCGCCCAGGTAGTCGGCGTAGCCGAGTTCGGAGCGGATCTCCTCGAAGATCGCCCAATAGCGATCGCGCACTTTTTCGCCGTGAAATTCGACGAGATGCGCGCCCATGTCGGCCTGCACGCTGATCATTGTCGAGCATGGTATTGTCGACATCGAACAGAAATATCTGGTTCGCCGCCTGCGCCATGCCAAATTTCTCCGCGGGTCCCAAACTATACCTTGCCCGCGCGCGCCGCTCGCGGCAATAGGCACCGCGGGGCGCGACGACCTCAAAGGGAGAAGGACGATGGCCGAGGCGAATATGCGGACGCGAATGTCCAAGGGAAACGGCTTCATCGCGGCGCTGGACCAGAGCGGCGGCTCGACCCCGGCGCGCTCAAGCTGTATGGCGTTCCCGAAACCGCCTACAAGGGCGACGCGGAGATGTTCGCGCAGGTCCATGAAATGCGCGTGCGCATCATGTCGGCGCCGGCCTTCACGGGCGACAAGGTGATCGCGGCGATCCTGTTCGAGGCGACGATGGACGGGCAAGCGCATGGCAAGCCCGTGCCCGAATATCTCTGGAAGGACCGCCAGGTCGTGCCGATCCTGAAGGTCGACAAAGGGCTGGCGGCGGAAAACGACGGCGTCGCGCTGATGAAGCCGATCCCGGATTTGGACAAGCTGCTGGATCGCGGCGTCGCCAAGGGGATTTTCGGCACCAAGATGCGCTCGGTCATCCATCGCGGCTCGCCGACCGGGATCGACGCGATCGTAGCGCAGCAATTCGAGTTGGGCGCGCAGATCGCCAAGCATGGCTTGGTCCCGATCATCGAGCCCGAGGTTTCCATCAAGGCGCCGGACAAGGCGGAATGCGAGGCGCTGTTGCGCGACGCGATCGTGAAGCGCCTCGACGCGCTGCCTGCCGGCGGCGAGGTGATGCTGAAACTGACGATCCCCACCAAGCCGGACTTTTATGCGCCGCTGATCGCGCATCCCAAGGTGTTGCGGGTCGTCGCGCTCTCCGGCGGCTATTCGCGCACCGAGGCTTGCAAGCTGCTCGCGGAAAACCACGGCATGATCGCCAGTTTTTCGCGCGCGCTTGCCGAGGATTTGCAGAAGTCGATGTCGGATGCGGAGTTCAACACCGCGCTCGCGGCTTCGATCGACGAGATTTACAAGGCCTCGACCGTCAAGACCGAGCCCGCTCACTGAGGCGTCCCGGGGCGCCCGGCGGCTATTTGTCGTTGTGCCGTTTGTCGGTGCGCTTCAGTGCGTCGTGCGCGTCTTTCTCGGCTTCCTCACGAAGCTCATAGGATTTGGGAGACCGCAGTATGATCTGGACCCCTTCGCAGATAGCCCAGCGAAATCGGGTCGGGTCCAAAGGATCGGCCATGACCTCGATCGTGAACGGGTGAGATTTAACCATTCTTCCACTATGCGGCAACGCTTCCGATCTTGCCAGGGCGATATCCGGGCGCCTGTAGCCGCGGACTAAAGTCCGCGGTGGTCAAGAGATCGCGCCTTGCCGAGAAAGCGCCGATCACCGGGAGACCGCGATCTGGAGATCGCGGCTACAGGGCGGCCTGAAATATCTTCGATATCATAAGATTGAAATGGTACCGCCACCCCGGCTCGAACGGGGGACCTCTAGATCCACAATCTAGCGCTCTAACCAACTGAGCTATGGCGGCCTACAAGCGGCGCGCTACCTAACGCCAAAGCCTATGCGTTGCAAGCGATCACCCGTCAATCGGCTCGATCTTGGCGATCTCCACGCCAAACCCGGAAAGCCCGACATATTTCCGCGGCGCATCGGTTCGTAATCGGATCGACGACACCCCGAGATCGCGCAGAATCTGCGCCCCCAGACCGACTTCGCGCCACAGCGACTCCCGCGCATTTTCCGACGTCTCGCCGCCGCTGCCCGAAACGTTCAGCGGCACGCCCGCAGATCCGTCGCGCAGGTAGACCAGTACGCCGCGCCCCTCCTCCTTGAAGCGCTTCATGCAGCGATCGATCGCGCCGCCCCCAAAAATGTCGTTGAGAATGTCGGCGCGGTGCAGGCGCGTCGGCACGTCGCGGCCGTCGCCGATCGCGCCGTGAACGAAGGCGAAATGCATCACCGGGTCGAACTTCGTCTGATAGGCGTGCACGGTGAGCTCGCCGAACGGCGTCTTGACCTTGTGCGTGGAATGGCGCTCGACCAGCTTCTCGCGCGCCTGCCGGTAGGCGATGAGATCGGCCACCGAGATGCGCTTCAGCTTGTGCTTTTCGGCGAACTCGGCGATCTGCTGGCCGACCATCACCGTGCCGTCGTCGTTGGCGAGTTCGCAGATCACCGCGACCGGCGGCGTTTGCGCGAGATTGCAGAGATCGACCGCGGCCTCGGTGTGACCGGAGCGCATCAGCACGCCGCCGTCCTTGGCGATCAACGGGAATACGTGTCCTGGGCGGACGAAATCCACCGCGCCCATATTGCCGTTGGCCAGCGCCCGGACCGTGTTGCAGCGCTGCTCGGCGGATATGCCGGTGGTCATCCCGTGCTTGACGTCGACCGAGACGGTAAAGGCGGTGCCGAGCGGCGCGTCATTGACGGCGACCATCGGCGCCAGCTGCAAGCGCTTGGCCGCGTCGCCGGTCAGCGGCGCGCAGACGATCCCGCATCCGTAGCGGATGATGAAAGCCATCTTTTCCGTCGTGCAATGCGCCGCGGCGACGATCATGTCGCCCTCGTTTTCGCGATCGTCATCGTCAGTTACGATGACAATCTCGCCGCGCGCGAAAGCTTCGATGGTTTCATTCACGTTATCAGTCATCTCGGAGTTTCCCTGTGCGACGATTTCTAAAAAGTCGTTGGGCGTCACCGCGCCGCGGGTTTCGGTGACGATGCGCTGCGCGGTCTGGCGCGAGATCCAGGCGCTTTGGTCACGGCAGATCAGCGTGACCGCGCCGGGCGACACGCCGATCCGGCGCGCGAAATCGACACGCTTGACGGAGTGGCGCGCGAGCCATTTGGCGAGCTTCATTCCTGCTAAATAATGGAGTTAGGCTTTTAGTTCAACTCAAATGCCGCTTTTCGCGCGTCGGGCGAGCAATCCGCCGGGACCCGTGTATGATGCAATCGCAAGGTCATGGAGAGGTCGATGCGAGGTTGGGTGGTCGCGTGCGTGGCGGCGGCGGGCGCGTTAAGCGCCGTCGGTATCGCCCGCGGCGATTTCGTGCGAACGTTAACGGGCCCAGCCGCTTACGGGGATTGGCGGGTCGATGCGCCGGGGCTTCGTCGCCGCATCACGCCCGCCGACCTGCCTCCGCCAAATGCGACGCCTGGTACCTCCAATCCCTCCCACGAAACGGAGCGGCCGACCGGCGTCCTGCCCAAGGCCCCCTATGGCTTCGCCGTCGAAGTTTTCGCCAAGGGCATGAAGCAGCCGCGCGTGCTTCGCACCGCCCCCAACGGCGATATATTCGTCGCTGAGAGCGGCGGCGGCCGCGTGCTGGTCCTTCGCGGCGCCGATGACACGGACGCGGCATCCGACCCCAACGTTTTCGCCGCCGGCCTCGATCGCCCCTACGGCATCGCCTTCTACCCGCCCGGGCCGGACCCGAAATTCGTCTATGTCGCGACGCCCAGCATGGTTTATCGCTATCCCTACAAGTCCGGCGATCTGACGGCGTCCGGGCCGGCCGAAAAGATCGTCGCGCTACCCGACGGCGGCGGCCACTGGACACGCGATCTCGCCGTGTCCGCCGACGGATCGATGATTTTCGCCTCCGTCGGCTCGGAATCCAATGACGCCGACGAGATGAAGCCACTGGCGGGGCTAGAGGCGTTCCGCAAGACGCATCCGCTCGGCGCGGCTTGGGGGCCGGAGGCGGGCCGCGCCGCGGTGCTGGCGTTCAAGCCCGATGGCAATGCATTGCGCGTCTTCGCGACCGGTCTGCGCAATTGTTCTGGCCTCGGCGTGCAGCCGCAGACCGCGGCGCTCTGGTGCGTCGTCAACGAGCGCGACATGCTCGGCGACGATCTGCCGCCGGACTTCGCGACGATGGTCGGCGACGGAAAGTTCTATGGCTGGCCCTGGTATTACATCGGCGACCATGAGGATCCGCAGCGTGGCAAGGAGCGGCCGGATCTTAAAGGTCAGGCGACAGTGCCAGACGTGCTGCTGCAACCGCATTCCGCGCCGCTGGGCATCGCCTTCTATAATTCCTCGCACTTTCCCGCGAAATTCCGCGACGGCGCCTTCGTGACGATGCACGGCTCGTGGAACCGCTCCAAGCGCACGGGTTACAAGGTGGTGCGTCTGGTGTTCGACAATGGTCGGCCGACGGGCGAATACGAGGATTTCCTGGTCGGCTTTGTGACGGACGATGACGCGGTCTGGGGCCGGCCGGTTGGCGTGACCGTGACCAAAGGCGGCGAGTTGTTGGTGTCCGACGATCTAGCCGGCGTCGTCTGGCGCGTGCGCTACGTCGGCGGGTAGCGAGCGCCTCTGTAGCCGCGGTCGCTGACCGCGGAGGTTCGGCTTGCAGAGAACTTGCAGAACGAGGCGCTTGGCCCAACCAACGCGGTCAGCGACCGCGTCTACAAAGCGCCCTGCGTCCTCAGCGCGCGATCAGCGTCCGCCGGTCCCGCTCACGATCGCGGCGGCGATCCTGCGCTGGTTGATAGGCAAGCTTGCCGTGATACTGGCAATAAGGGGTCGCGGCGTGCGCGGGCGAACCGCAATAGCGAAAATCCTGCGAGGACGGATCGCCGAGCGGCCACTTGCACATGGACTCGCGCAGTTCGACGATCGTCACCTTGACTGAGAGCGGCACCACCACATCTTCGAGCACCCGCATGGGTTTGACCGCCTCCATGGCGGACTCGGCCAGCGCAAGCGCGGTGTTGCCCTGCACCGCTCGCGCCGTCGCAATGGCGGAGGTGGAGGCATGATTGGCGATCGCCGCTATGGGACGCGGCGCGACGCGCCTGGGCGCCGCTGCGACAAGCTCCGAAATATCGGGCCGTCCGCGCGAAGGCCCGTCGGGCGCGGCGTTCGGGCTCTTCACGCGGCCGGCCAATCCCAATCGGTGGACCTTGCCAATCACGGCGTTGCGCGTCAGGCCCCCGCCGAGCACCGCCGATATCTGACTCGCGCTCTTGCCCTCCAACCAAAGCCTGCTCAGAAGTTCAACCCTCTCATCCGTCCAAGACATTTTTGGCCTCGCTCTTGGGCGCCTCGCGAAGGCCACGCCTCCCTCACGAAGAACCAAATATTAACGCACACGAAGCAGAATCCTTCCACGCGCTCGGCCGACCTAAGGTCGTCGAGATGTACGCGCGAGACGCTCTCGTGTGAGACAGCCACGAAATCTCGTGGCGACAAAAAAACGCTACACTAGACGCTGAATCCGGCGCAAGAGTTGCAAGGGGACGTCATACGAGGTTTTCCCCAAGTCTCGCAGGCGCCGGAGCGCTATAAACGCAGGGCGAGGTCGATTGCGTGAGTCCAATCAACGCGTTGCGCGAGGGCTCAGCGTTATAGGGAAAATCGCCGGTCTCCACCGAATTTTTGCGGGCCGTTGCAACAGAGATACGCAGCGCGCGGCGTGACGGCGCCTCCGGGTTCGCCGCGGTCGGTTTACCGCAACGTCACGTGGTCATAGGGACTAGATCGCGTATGCGGCGCTGATGGTTCTGCAGGCCGCAACTGACAAAATAAACCCGTTTAATCGACTCCAAACGCCTCGTGGTCGGGACAAGCCCAATACGCGCCAACTTAGATAGTTAGGGCCGAGCCATCGCGCGTTTTGATTGATGAACCGCCGGCGCCGCGACCTCCCTCCCCCCTTGTGGGGGAGGGCCGGGGAGGGGGGTAGCCCGCAAGAACCGCCCTTTCCGGTGAGGTTCACAAGCCAAACCGCTCCCCTCCCTTGCCCCTTCTCGCGCCCGATGCGCTATAGACTTGACTTGCGTTGCACGTCTCGGCGTGGATGGCGGGAACCCTCGCGATTTCAAGGCCAATCCTCGCGTCGCCGGCTTGTCGTGCGCCTATAGGGAAAGCAACGCGCACACCTGCACGGGGTGACAACTACCGGAGAACCTCGCCACCGGCTTGATTTCCGCTGGCGACCTCGCTATATGCGCCACAGTCAATCTCATAGCTCTGAGAGTTTTTGAGAGTGGGCCCTCCCGGGACCCGCTCTTTTTTATTGGCCGGCGGAATGAACGAAACCCCAGGCGCTTCGACGACGCCCGTCCCAGACGGGCTCAACGAGGCGCGGCTTATCGAGGAAAGCGGTGTGGCGCGGCGGATCGCCGAGATCGTCGCCCCGCCAGTGCGCGACCTCGGCTACCGGGTTGTGCGCGTCAAACTGTCGACCGCGGCCTCGCCGGTTCTACAGGTCATGCTCGAAAGGGCGGACGGCTCGATGAGCGTTGAGGATTGCGAGATCGCCAGCACCGAGATTTCGCCGCATTTGGACCTCGCGGATCTAATAAGCGCAGCCTATCGGCTCGAAGTGTCATCCCCAGGCATCGACCGCCTGTTGGTGCGCGAGTCGGATTTCCGGCGCGCCATCAGTCACGAGGCGCGCATCGAGCTCAACCGCCCGCTCGACGGACGCAAGCGCTACCGCGGAATCATCGAGGCGGTGGAGATGGTTGATGGCGCGCTCGTCATCGATCTTCGTCTCAGCGGTGATAGCGAGCAACAAGAGATCGTGGCGCGGCTCGCGGTCGCCGACATCGCCGAAGCCCGCCTCGTATTGACTGACGAGCTCGTTCGCGCCGCTTTGCGGCGAGAGAAGACCGCGATCAGAAGCCAGAAGTCAGAAGTCAGAAAACAAAAGTCAGAGACCAGAAAACAGAAATCGGAAGGGCGGAAGCAGAAATCAGATTCAGAGGCGTCGCCGTGACGCTCACCTTATCTGTTTTCCGTTTTCTGATCTCCAGAGGAGACTCTAATGGCCGTTAGCGCCAACAGGTTGGAACTTTTGCAGATCGTCGAAGCGGTCGCGCGCGAGAAGTCGATCGATAGATCCATCGTGCTCGCCTCGATGGAGGACGCGATGCAGAAGGCCGCTCGCTCGCGCTACGGTCAGGAAACCGAGGTGCGCGCGGAGATCAATCCGAAGACCGGCGAAATCCGCTTCTCGCGGTTGTTGTTGGTCGTCGATGAGATCGAAAACGACTCGACGCAGATCACGCTGACGGATGCGCAAAAGAAGAACCCGTCGGCGCGCATCGGCGATTGGATTGCCGAATCGCTGCCGCCCTTTGAATATGGGCGCATTCCCGCGCAGGCCTCCAAACAAGTGCTCGTGCAGAAAATTCGCGAGGCGGAGCGCGACAAACAATATGATTTGTTCAAAGATCGCATCGGCGACATCATCAACGGCCAGGTCAAGCGCGTCGAATACGGCAATGTCGTCGTCGATCTCGCCGGCGCCGGCGGCGAGGCGGTGGTGCGGCGCGACGAGTTGATCCCGCGCGAAATGTTTCGCCCCGGCGACCGCATCCGCGCCTATGTCTACGATGTCCGACGCGAGGCGCGCGGCCCGCAGATTTTCCTGTCCCGCACACACCCGCAGTTCACCGCCAGATTGTTCACGCAAGAAGTGCCGGAAATTTACGACGGCATCGTCGAGGTCAAAGCCGTGGCGCGCGATCCGGGCTCTCGCGCGAAGATCGCGGTGATCTCCAACAATTCCTCGATTGATCCGGTCGGCGCCTGCGTCGGCATGCGCGGCTCGCGCGTTCAAGCCGTCGTCAACGAGTTGCAGGGCGAGAAGATCGACATCATTCCCTGGTCGCCCGATGCGGCCACTTTCATCGTCAACGCGCTGCAGCCGGCCGAAGTGATGAAGGTCGTGCTCGACGAGGATTCCACGCGCATCGAAGTCGTGGTGCCTGATGATCAACTATCGTTGGCCATTGGCCGGCGCGGACAAAATGTGCGGCTGGCCTCGCAATTGACCGGGTGGGACATAGATATTCTCACCGAGGCCGAGGAATCCGAGCGTCGTCAGAAAGAGTTTGCGGAACGCACAAAAGACTTTATGGCGGCCCTCGACGTCGACGAAACGGTCGCGCAGTTGCTGGCTTCCGAAGGGTTCCGCACGGTTGAGGAAATCGCCTACGTCGATCCGCGCGAACTGGCGGCGATCGAAGGCTTTGATGAAGATACGGGGGTTGAAATTCAAGCGCGCGCCAATGGCCATCTCGAACGCATCGAGGCCGAACACGACGATGCCCGCAAGGCGCTCGGCGTCCTAGACGAACTGAAGGAAATCGAGGGTCTGACCACGCCGATGCTGGTCGAGCCTCGGGCGGAACGACGTCAAGAGCATCGAGGATCTCGCGGGCTGCGCGACCGACGATCTCGTCGGCTGGACCGAAAAGGACCAGAAGCACGCCGGCTACCTCGCCGAGTTCGACATCTCCCGCGAGCAGGCGGAGGCGATCATCATGGCCGCCCGCGTCAAGGCGGGCTGGATCGAGGCGCCGGTCGAGGCAGCGCCCGAGGCCGTCGAGGAAGCCGCAACGGAGTAATGGCGGGATTGCTGGCGCATATCGCCCGAGAGGAGAGCGCATCGGAGCGCACCTGCGTGGTCACCGGCGAAAAAGCTCCGCCGGAGGCGATGCTGCGCTTTGCGCTCTCGCCGGACGGCGTCGTCACCCCTGACATCCGGCGCAAGCTGCCGGGGCGCGGGGTGTGGACGCGGCTCGACCAGGCGGTGGTGGCGCGCGCGGCCAAAGGGTTTTCGCGGGGCTTCCGAAAGAATGTCGCCGCCGATGCGGGCCTAGCGGCGAAAGTCGACGACCTGCTGGCCGACGACGCGCTGCAGTTTCTCGGGCTGGTTAACAAGGCCGGCCTGGTCGTCGCGGGCACGGCGAAAGTCGAGGCGGCGCTTCGTTCTGGCGCGGTGGTGGCTCTAATCCATGCGCGCGAGGGCGCTCCGGACGGGATCGCAAAACTCGACTGGATAGCGCGCGGGACGGCCAAACCTCCCGCAACGATAAATCTTTTCGAATCCGCGCGATTGGATTTGGCGTTGGGACGGACAAATGTGATACATGCCGCCCTGCGCGCGGGGTCGGCGAGTTCCGCCTTCCTCGCCAAAGTCGCACGACTGGTCGCCTACCGATCGGGCGAGGCCGCTGCAATGCGCGCGATCGCGCCCGAGCTTACGCCGCGGGTCGCAGAGACCGAAACTGAAATTGAATAGAGCCGGGTAGCTGGAACAACGCATGACGGATACGAACAACAGCGGCGACAAGACGCTCGGGAGCGCGAAGCCGACGCTGCATTTGAAGCGACCGGTCGATAGCGGCACGGTGCGCCAGAGTTTTTCGCACGGCCGTAGCAAGGTCGTGGTGGTCGAGAAGAAGCGCAGCGTCATCCCCAGCGGCGGCGGAACGATTTCGCTCGCGCCGAAGCCCGCAGCCGCGCCCGTGAAGGCCGCGCGCCTGCCGCGGTCGCGCCCGCGCCGGCTGCGCCGGTCGCCCCGCGTGGACCGACGGTCGGGCGCGCCCCTGCCCCGCCGCCGCCGCGCACCGGCGTCGTGCTGCCGACGCTGACCGAGGAGCAGCGTGAGGCGCGCGCACGCGCGCTGACCGACGCGAATGCCCGCGAGGAGGAGGATCGGCGCCGCCAGGAGGCCGACGCCGCCGTCCGGCGCGATCGGGAAAACCGCGAGAAAGCGGAACGCGATGCGGCCGAAGCGCGCAAGCGCGACGAGGAATTGCGCCGCCAGCAGGAAGCCACCTTCAAGAAAGCCTCGGAAGAGGAGGCGCGCCGTCGTCTGGTCGGCGAACCGCCGGCCCCTGCGGTGTCCGCTCCGACGATGCGACGCCCGCCCGGCTTGTCCGTTTCGCAGCCCGCGCCAACGGCTCCGCAAGCGACAGTGGTTCGCCCGACAGTTGTGAGCGACAGCGCCGAAGCGCGCCGCACGCCGAAGCGCGTGTTGACGCCCGTCACGCCGGTCAAAGCCGCATTGCCGACGACGCGTCCCGCGCGCGGCGCGGATCAGCGTCAGCGCGGCCGTCTAACCGTCACCACCGCCACCTCGACCGAGGATGAGCGGACGCGTTCGGTCGCGGCCTTCCGCCGCCGCACGCAGCGGCTCAAGGGACACAGCCAGTCCGACAGCAAGGAAAAGATCACCCGCGAAATCGTGCTGCCTGAGACGATCACCATTCAGGAGCTCGCCAACCGCATGTCGGAGCGCGCTGTCGACGTCATCAAGTTGCTGATGCGCCAGGGCAAAATGGTGACCCTGACCGACACGCTCGACGCCGACACCGCGCAGATCATCGCCGAGGACATGGGCCACACCGTCAAGCGCGTGGCCGATTCCGACGTCGAAGAGGGCCTGTTCGAGAATCCCGAGGAGGTTGGCGAGGCCGTGCCGCGGCCGCCGGTGGTCACCATCATGGGCCACGTCGATCACGGCAAGACCTCGCTGCTCGACGCGATCCGCAACGCCAAGGTCGTCGACGGCGAAGCCGGCGGCATCACCCAGCATATCGGCGCCTATCAGGTGACGGCGCCGGGCGGCCAGAAGATCACCTTCATCGACACGCCCGGCCACGCGGCGTTCACCGCGATGCGCGCCCGCGGCGCGAAGGTGACCGACATTGTCGTGCTGGTCGTGGCCGCCGACGATGGCGTCATGCCGCAGACGATCGAGGCGATCAAACACGCCAAGGCCGCCAACGCCCCGATCATCGTGGCGATCAACAAGATCGACAAGCCCGACGCCAATCCGCAGCGGGTGATGCAGGAGCTGTTGCAGCACGACGTGCAGACGGAGGAGTTCGGCGGCGACACGCTGGCGGTCCCGGTCTCGGCGCTGAAGCATACCAATCTCGACAAGCTGCTCGAGGCGATCGCGCTGCAGGCCGAGTTGCTGGATCTCGCCGCCGACCCGAACCGCAACGCCGAGGGCACCGTCATCGAGGCGCGGCTCGATCGTGGCCGCGGTCCGGTCGCCTCGGTGCTGGTGCAACGCGGCACGTTAAAGGTCGGCTCGATCGTCGTCGCCGGCGCCGAATGGGGCCGGGTCCGCGCGCTGTTGAACGACAAGGGCGAGAACGTCGCCGAGGCGACGCCCTCCATGCCGGTGGAAGTGCTGGGCTTTTCGGGCGCGCCCGAGGCCGGCGACCGCGTCGCGGTCGTCGACAACGAGGCGCGTGCGCGCGAGATCACCGAATATCGCGAGCGGCAGCGGCGTGAGAAGGCCGCCGCCAAGGGCGCGGGCATCGCACGCACCTCGCTCACGGATATGCTGAGCAACTTGAAGACGGCCGGCCGCAAGGAAATGCCGATCATCGTCAAGGGCGACGTGCAGGGCTCGGTCGAGGCGATCACCGTGGCGTTGGAGAATCTCGGCAACGAAGAGGTCGGCGCGCGCGTCATTCATGGCGGCGCGGGCGGCATCACCGAATCGGATGTGACCTTGGCGGCGACGTCGAAGGCGGTGATCATCGGCTTCAACGTGCGCGCGCTGAAGGAAGCGCGCGATCTCGCCGAGCAGACCGGCATCGAAATCCGCTACTACAACATCATCTACAACCTCGTGGATGACGTGAAGGCCGCGATGTCCGGCATGCTGGCGCCGACCTTGCGCGAGACCATGCTCGGCAATGCGCAGATCCTTGAGATCTTCTCGATCTCCAAGGTCGGCCAGGTGGCGGGCTGCCGCATCACCGACGGCGTGGTGCAGCGCGGCGCGCATGTCCGGTTGATCCGCGACAATGTCGTGGTGCACGAAGGCAAGCTTTCGACGCTGAAGCGCTTCAAGGACGAAGTGCCGATCGTCCAGGCGGGCCAGGAATGCGGCATGGCCTTCGAGAACTATCAGGACATGCGCAAGGGCGACGTCATCGAGTGCTACAACGTCGAGGAAATCCGCCGTACGCTCTGAGGAGTTGAGTGAGGCATCGGGGATTTGGTCATGGGTGCGATCTCGCGCGCGGCGGAAGGATATGACCGCCGCGCCTTCACCGTCGAGGAGGTCCTGCGTATGCAGGGCGTGGGGATTTTCTCGGAACGGGAGCGGTTCGAGCTCATCGCAGGCGAGATCGTTTCGATGCAATCGAAAGGGCCGCTCCACGAGACGCTGAAAGCCGAGCTTAACATCGCCATGGCGAAGGCGCTCCCGGCTGATCTCATCCTGTCCGTCGAGCCGTCGGTGTATCTAAGCAAGGACACCTTCGTCGATCCCGACCTCATCGTGTTCCCGCGCCGGGTCACGTTCCACGATTTGAAGGGCGCCGACATTCTGCTGCTGATCGAAGTCGCCGCTTCGAGCCTGACGTACGATAAGGGCGTCAAGGTCGATTTGTACGCGAAATACAAGGTCCACGAATATTGGGTCGTAGACGCGTATACGCGTACGACGCACCAGTTTTTCGATCCGCACCGGGGCAAATGGCGTCGCCGCGCAGAGGTGGGGCCGGGTAAGTCACTTACCCATACCCTACTCCCCGGTTTCTCGATCCGGCTCTCCGACTATTGAGCCATCGGCCTTTGCGGCCCTGACATTTCGAAAGTTTCCATGTCCCGCATCGCCCCTAAATCTGGCGCGCCCTCGCATCGTCTGCAACGCGTCGCCGAGCAGATCAAACACGCGCTTTCCGAGCTTCTGGCGCGCGGCGAAGTCGACGATCCCGTGCTGAATCGGCAGCTCATCACCGTCGCCGACGTCCGGATGTCGCCGGACCTGAAGCTCGCGACGGTGGCCATCTTGCCGCTCGGCGGCCGTGATGCGGAGCAGACGCTCGAAGCTTTGCGCCTGCATAAGAAGCCGCTGCGTGCGATGGTCGCCCAGCGCGTAAATCTCAAATACGCCCCCGATCTACGTTTCGTCATCGACGAAAGCTTCGATGTACAGGCGAAGATGGATGCGCTGCTCCGTTCGCCGCGCGTGGCGCGCGATCTCGAGGGCGACTCGGACGAGGAAACCAAGTGAACAGTCAAACACCCGACGTCGCCGTTCGCCCTCGCGGGCCGAAGGGCCCGCAACGTCGCTTCAGTCGGGCCGATGTGAATGGCTGGATCAATCTCGACAAGCCGGTCGGCGTCACTTCCACCCAAGCCGTCGGGCGGGTGAAGCATCTGTTCAACGCCAAAAAGGCCGGGCACGCGGGCACGCTCGATCCGCTCGCGTCCGGCGTTCTGCCCATCGCTTTGGGCGAGGCCACCAAGACCGTGTCCGTCGTACAGGATGGCATGAAGTCCTACCGCTTCTCCGTCCAATGGGGCATCGAGACGGATACCGACGACGCCGAGGGCCGCGCCGTGGCGACGTCCGAGTCGCGTCCCGATCACGCCGCGATCACAGCGGCGCTATCCCCGTTTATCGGCGTCATCCAGCAAACGCCGCCCATTTACTCGGCGATCAAGATCGCTGGCGAGCGGGCGTATGATCTCGCCCGCGAAGGCGCGGAATTCGAGATCGCCTCGCGCGAAATCGTCGTGCATCGCCTGCAACTCATGGAGCATACCGGCGACGTTTCCACTTTCGAGGCCGATTGCGGCAAGGGCGCCTATGTGCGCTCGATCGCGCGCGATCTGGGCCGCGCGCTCGGCTGCTACGGCCATGTCTGCCTGCTGCGACGCACGCGCGTCGGCCCGTTCCGGGTCGAGGCGGGCGTCGGCTTCGAGGCGTTGGAGGCGGGTCCGGAGGCCTTGCCCGCCAGCCTGCTCAGCGTCGAAGCCGGTTTGGTTGAACTGGCGCGCGTCCCCGTGGACCGCGACGCGGCGGCCACCCTGAGAAGGGGGCAGCGTCTGCTGCTGCGTGGCTCCGCCGCGCCGAGCGAAGGGGGCGTCTACGCCGTGTGTTCAGGCACGCCGGTGGCGGTTGGCGTCGTCGAGAACGGTGAATTTGTGTCGACGCGCGTCTTCAATCTGGGATGATGCTCTATAGCTGCGGCCTGCGCGTAGCGCCAAGTCTAAGCGAGCAATGGTTGCCGCTAAACCCGCAGTCGACGACCCCAAGATAGAGAGATTTGATCCGCCCTATCGGCGTTATGGCCGGACTTGTTCCGGCCCACGCCGTGACTGGGCGCGTCTGTTTCAGAACTCCAACGAACTCGTTAATAGCGGCGCGTGCTAAATTCTCAAGCCTGTGTTGCGCGCTTCGACGTGAATGGCCGGGACAAGCCCGGCCATGACGGCAACGGAACCTTGCGCGATCAGAACGACGCGCCACCCGTGAAGTTGAATATCTGCGTCTGGTCGTACTTGCCCTTGGTGATCGGGTAGGCGAGGTCGACGCGGATCGGCCCAAGCGGCGACGCCCACAAGATGCTGCCGCCGACAGAGCTACGAATAGTCTTCTCGTCGTCGATGGTCAGACAGCTCGGCTGCGTCAAGATGATTGACCCGCCCGTCGGGCAATAATGATAGCCGAGCAACCCGTCGAAGTTGGTGCGGCCGTTGAAGCCTGTCAGCGTGCCGGCGTCCGCGAACAACGCTCCCTTCAGACCAAGTTCACGAGGCAGCCCGAACAGCGGAAACTGAATTTCCGCGGTCCCGCCGAAATACGTCGTGCCGCCGAGCCCATTGGCCGCGACGTTGCTCGGATCCGAAACGTCGCGCGGCCCGATGCCGCCCGGCGCAAACCCGCGCACCAGCGTCGGTCCAACGTTGAAGTTGTCGATCAGCGGCAGATAGCCACTGCCAATCTGGTCGATCCGGCCCCCCTGAACCCGCAGGAAGCCGATCAGATCATCGGTGAACGCGTAGTAATAGCGTCCATCGAAGGTCTCGCGCACGAAGTCCGAGTCGCCGCCGAGCCCAGCAAGGTCCTGGTGGAAGCTGATATAGGCGCCTTGGCTCGGATTCTTGCGATTATCCAGCAAGTCCCAGATCAGCGAGTAACCGATCAGTGACGTCACGATCTGACCTTCCGAGGCCGCCTCTTTGATCGCCGCTGACGCTTCGCCGTTGCTCAAGCAGTTGTACAAGGGCGTCGCCGCCTGCGGCGTCGTCGAACCGCCGGGCGTGAAATTCCCCCACCAGGTCGAGCCCGGCACAAACGAGGTGCTGCCATTCTGCGGATTACCGCAATCGTTATACGGCGCCGAACTGGAGTTCGGAATGACGATCTGGGACTCATAGAGCGAGTAGTTCGGCTGGAACGTCAATTCCTCGGTGACGGGAACGCCGAGCCGAAGGTTGATGCCCGTCGTGTTCGTCTCATAGAGCGCGTACTGATTCTGCAGCTGCTCCTTGTGGTAGATATCGAAGCCACCCGCGAGCCGCTGGTCGAACAGATAAGGCTCGGTGAAAGTCACGCCCCAGCCATTGCTGTATTGGCCGTCCGACGCGCTGAGTTTCAGATACTGGCCGCGGCCGAGGAAGTTCGTCTCCGTAAACGCAACTTCGGCAAGCGGACCTTCGAGCGTCGAATAGCCGCCAGATAGACTTACCGAGCCGGTTGGCTTGTCTTCGACCTGGATGGTCACGATGATGCGGTCCGGCGCCGTACCTGGTCGCGTCGAAACATGCACCGACTTGAAGAAGTCCAGGTTGTTGAGCCGGCGCTCGCCGCGCTCGACCAGCGAGTGGTTGTAGGGGTCGCCTTCGCCGATGTCGAACTCGCGTCGGATCACGTAGTCGCGTGTGCGCGTGTTGCCGACGATGTCGATACGTTCGACATAGACCTTCGGCGCGTCGTCTACCGTGAACGCAAGCGCGATGGTGTGGTTCGCATTGTCGCGATCGCCGTGCGGGCGAACATCAGCAAACGCGTAGCCGTGACGAGCCAGTTCGCGCGTCATAGCCTCCACCGACTTGTCCACCGCTGTCGCGTTGTAAACGTCGCCGGGATGCTGCGTGACGTATTGCCTCAATGTATCGGCGGAAACGCTGGTAATGCGCGATGAAACGTTGACGCTCGACACGCGATACTGCGGACCCTCATCGAGGCTGATCGTGACGACGTATCCCTTCTGCGCGGGATCGTAGACGACCGCCGTATTGCTGATGCGGAAATCGGCGTAACCATAGCGCATGTAGTATTTGCGGATCGCCTCTTCGTCGCTCGCCAGCGTGTCGGGATTGTAGACGTCGCTGGTCTTGAAGAACGACAGCCAGTTCATCTCCGTCGTCGCCATCAGGCTCTTCAATCGCCAATTCGACATGTTCTGGTTGCCGATGAAGGTGATTGATTTCACGCCCGTCTTGTCGCCCTCGTCGACCTTGAACACGAGGTCGACGCGGCCCGTGGGTAGCGTGACCAGGCGGTAGGTGACGGTGATGTCGTTGCGGCCAATCTTCTTGTAGGCGTCCCGGATGCGGCCGACGTCGGCATCCGCAACATCCTTGCTGAACGCCACATACGGTTTGGATTGCACCTCGACGCCGAGCTGGTCGCCTTTCAGCTTGCTGTTGCCCTCGAAGGCGATGCGATTGACGATCTGCGAGCCCTCGACGACCGAGACGACCACGGTGTCGCCGACGATCTTCGCGGAAACCTTGGAGAACATGCCGGTCGCGGAAATGTCGGAGACGGCGCGGTTGACGCTCGCCTGATCCGTGCCGGTGAAATAGCTCTTGATCGAATCGACGTCGCCGCGGGTCGCGCCATTGACAATAATCTTGCCCGCTATCGGCGAAGCCTGAGCGAACGCGCTGGTTCCGCTACTCAACACTGAGAACGCGACGGCAATGGCGAGTATCACTCCCCAAATGACCGATCGAGCTCCTCGGATTTTCGATACCAACATTGTGCTCGACTTCCCCGTACCGCCACTCGACGTCCGACAACGGATTGTTTCCGTTGCCTTTCTTAACGCCGCCGCCTGCTGCGAGGCCCGGCTCGCACGCTCATCAGCGGATGTCCGCCCCAAGCCCGCGAAGAACGATTCCGCATCACGCAGAAGCAGAATGTTATCGGGCTTTTACCTGTTTAACGAGGGCGAGCAAACGCTAATTGAACCGAGAATACATGAATTCCCGAGGGGCGTGGCGCCCGCGACACAGGCGTGGTTGACGAGGGGTTAACCACGGCCGAACAAGCGGATAATGTCGTGCGCCGTCGTGAAGATCATTAGACTTCCGACAAGGGCTATGCCGACCCGCATGCCAAACTGCTGCACGCGCTCGCTGACCGGGCGGCCGCTTACCGCCTCGATCAGGTAGAACATAAGGTGCCCGCCATCCAGCAGCGGCACCGGGAACAGGTTCATCAAGCCGACCGAGACCGAGAACAGCGCGGCTAGATTGAGCAGTTCCCAAAGGCTGATCTTGGCGATGGCGCCGGTAATCTGCGTCATGCCGACCATGCCCGACATCTGATCGACCAACTCGCGCCCCGCAAACAGGCCGCCGATATAGGCGAAGGTGGCGCGGGTGATGAAGACGACCTGCTGGCCGGCCCAGCCGACGCATTGCGTGACGTCGCAACGCTGGAAGCTGACGTCCTTGGGATCGCGGGTCGAGCCGAGACCGAGATGGCCGATACGACGCTTGCCAAGCACGCCCTGGTCGACCAGCATCACCTGCGGCGCGGCGTGCAGGGTCAGGTGCTGATCAGCCCGGTCAACATCGAAAGTCATGTCGAGGCCGGTGTTGAGCACCACCGTCTGCTGCAGATCCTGGAAAGTGTGGATCGGCTGGCCGTCGATGGCGACCACCACGTCGCCGCTCTGGAAGCCGGCTTCCGCCGCCGGCGAATTCGGCTCGACGAACCCGACCCGCGCGTTGTGGCTGGATTGTCCAAATACCAGGAACAGTCCCGTAAACAGCACCATAGCCAAGATGAAGTTGGCGATCGGCCCTGCGGCGACAATCGCCGCCCGAGCGAGAAGCGGCTGCGCGGCAAGCGTCCGCGGTCGCTCGGCGGGTGAAACTTCCGCGAGCGCGTCCTCGGACTGGCCGCTAGCGGCGTTGGCGTCGCCGAGGAACTTCACGTAGCCGCCGACCGGGAACAGCGCCAGGCGCCAGCGGGTGCCCTTGCTATCGACGCGTGCCAGCAACTCGGGGCCGAAGCCAAGCGAGAAGGCCTCGATTTTCACGCCGCACCACCGTCCCACCAAGTAATGCCCGAGCTCGTGAAAGAACACGATTCCATTCATGATCAGCAGGAATGGCACCAGATACCAGCCGAGCCAGGAGATGAATTCGGCGATCGAGTGCAACATTGGCATAAACTGGCCTCCGCGGGGCGCCGTTCCGCCGAAATGCGCCGCCGGCAAATGGTTACTAATTCGTTACTATGCCGTAGTGGCGGCCTTAGGCCAAGAGGGCGCTGGCCCTATCTCGCGCGGCATGGTGAATCGCCAGCGCCTCGGCGATGTCCTTGGGGGTGTCGATTTCACCGGCGGCGCGCATCGCTTCGAGGGTCTTCTCGACGACCTGCGGCAGCGCGCCGAAGGCGATCTTGCCGTCGAGAAACGCGGCGACGGCAATCTCGTTGGCCGCGTTGAGGGCCGTCGGCGCGCCGGCGCCTTCGGCGAGCGCCTCGCGAGCAATTCGCAAGGCGGGGAAGCGCACGAGGTCGGCGGGCTCGAAGGTCAGCCGCGAAAGCGCAATCAGGTCCGGCGCGGCGACGCCGCTCGCCACGCGGTCGGGATGCGCGAGGCAATGCGCGACCGCGGTGCGCATATCGGGATTGGCAAGCCCGGCAATTGTCGAGCCATCCTCGAACGCGATCAGCCCGTGCACGATCGACTGCGGATGCACGACGACGGCGAGCTTATCGGGGGCGATGGCGAAGAGATGATGCGCCTCGATCAGTTCGAGGCCCTTGTTCATCAGGCTTGCGCTGTCGATGCTGATCTTCGGCCCCATGCTCCATTTAGGATGGGCGAGCGCCTCGGCGCGGGTGGCGTTCGCGATCCGCTCGGCGCTCCATTCCCGGAAAGGCCCGCCCGAGGCGGTGATCGTCATGACCGTCACTTCCGAAGGCGAGCGACCGCCGAGCGCCTGGAAGATCGCGTTGTGCTCGGAGTCCAGCGGCAGCAGCGTCGCGCCATGGCGCTTGACCGCGCGCGTGACCGGCGCCCCGGCGCAAACCAGGGTCTCCTTATTGGCGAGCGCGATGACGCGGCCTGCTTCTATCGCGGCGACGGTCGGACGGAGACCGACGGCGCCGACAATCGCCGAGACGACCAGATCGGCCGACCAGCGCGCCGCCGCCTCCATCGCTTCGACGCCGCAGGCGACTTCGATGTCGTGGCCCGCCAGCCCGGCCTTCAGCTCGGCGTAGCCCGAGGGCTCGGCGATGGCGGCGAATTTGGCGCCGAGTTCGATGGCGACCCGCGCCAGCGCCGCCCCATCGCGGCCGCCGACCACCGCTTCGACCGAAAACTTACCGGGATTGTCGAGGATGACGCTGGCGCAGGATTTGCCGATCGAGCCGGTCGCGCCAAGCAGGACGATGCGTTTGGCGGGACGCGCGCCACTCTCCCGGGACTTGCTTGTCAAAACATCAACCTCGCCAAACTCACCACTTCAACAACCCCGGCGCGATCCAGGGCCCCTCGGATCGCACCCAGGCGACGATCGCCGCAAACGCCGCGGCTACGATGAAGCCATCCAGCCGATCCATCAAGCCCCCGTGGCCGGGAATGAGCCGGCTCGAATCCTTGACCCCCGCCCTTCGTTTCATCGCCGATTCGAACAAGTCGCCGCCTTGCGATAGCGCCGATGTGACAACGCCAAGCACGAGGAGCGGCAGGAACTTTACGCCGCCGGGCGTTGCGATCGCGGCGACGATTAGCCCAAGCGCCGCCGAAACAACAGCGCCGATCACCGCGCCGGACCAGGTCTTGCCCGGCGAGATCGAAGGCCAGAGTTTTGGGCCGCCGAGCAAGCGCCCGCCGAAATAGGCGCCTATGTCTGTGCCCCATACGATTGCGAACAGCCAAAAGATTGCCGCCAACCCCTGAGTGGGAGAGCCGCGTAGCAACATGGTTGATAGCAGCAGCGCGCCTGCGTAAAGCGCGCCCGCGCCCGCCCAAATGCGGCGCGCGGGTTCCGCAACGGCGCCCGCCGCGATCGATCCGGCGATCAGCATCAGCAGCGACAGCCGCGCGTGCGCGTAAAACGCCCACGGCGCCGCGGCGAGCGCCGCGAGCACGCAGATCGCCGTGCGCAAGCCGACGCGCTCGCCACCGACCAGCCGCTGCCACTCCCAGGCGACACCAAAGCCGGCGAGCGCCCAGAAGACCAGAAAGGGAAAGCCGCCGACAATGGCCACACCGAGCGCGAGCACCGCCATGACGACGCCCGACGCAACACGCGGCCATAAATCCGAACCGATGACGAAGCGAGGACGCGCGGCGCTGGCCATCGCCTCAGGACGCCGACATGACGGCGGGCTCGTCCGCCGTCAGTCCGCGCCCGCCATAGCGGCGCTCGCGACTAAAATACTCCTCAAGCGCGGATTGGAACGCGGCGCGGTCGAAATCCGGCCAATGGATCGGCAGAAACACAAACTCGGCGTACGCGGCCTGCCACAGCAGAAAATTGGACAGGCGCTGCTCGCCCGAGGTGCGGATGATCAAGTCAGGGTCGGGGATATCCGAGGTCGACAGCAAGCTTGCGAAGCGCTCTACGCCGATCGACTGCGGATCGAGCCGCCCCGCCGCCGCCTCCATCGCGAGCCGGCGCGCGGCCTCGACGATCTCCTGCCGGCCGCCGTAGTTGAACGCTACGACCAGCGTCAGCCCACGATTGGCCCGCGTCAGCTCCTCGGCTTCGGTAAGCAGCGCTGCGATATCGGGCGCGAGGTCCCCGCGGCCGCCAATCACCCTGACCCGCACGTCGTTGGCGTGCAGTTCGGCGAGGTCGTTGCGGATGAACCGCTTCAGCAAGCCCATCAGCAGCGAGACTTCTTCCTCGGGACGCGACCAGTTCTCCGTGGAAAAACTATAGATCGTCAGGAAGGAGACGCCGATTTCGCTCGCGGCGCGGACCGCGCGCCGCACCGCCTCGACGCCGCGGCGATGCCCCTCGTAGCGCGGCAATCCCCGCGCCTGCGCCCAACGGCCATTGCCGTCCATGATGATGGCGACATGCCTCGGCGCCTTACGCGTCGGGCGAAGCTGTTCAATGTTCGACGTCATGCGCTCTGGCCCCGACACGACGTCGGCTAGACTTGCATGATCTCTTTTTCCTTCCCCGCCAGCAAGCCATCGATCTCCTTGATTGATTCATCGGTCGCTTTCTGGACTTCAGCCTCGTGTCGTTTCTCGTCGTCCTCGCTGATGGCGTGTTCCTTCAGCAGCTTCTTCAGCACGTCGAGGCCGTCGCGCCGAACGTGGCGAACCGCGACGCGCGCGTCTTCGGAATACTTGTGCGCGACTTTGACCATTTCCTTGCGCCGCTGTTCGTTCAGCTCGGGAATACGGATGCGCAGCAACGTGCCTTCAATGGTCGGCGACAGCCCGAGGTTGGCGTCGCGAATGGCCTTGTCGACCGCCCCGACCATCGATTTGTCCCAGACCGAAACCGACAGCGCGCGCGGCTCCGGCACACTGATCGAGGCCACCTGCGAAATCGGCGTCCGCTGCCCGTAGGCCTCGACATGCACCGGCTCCAGCAGCGCGGCGCTCGCGCGACCGGTGCGCAATCCGTTTAATTCGGTCCGAAGCGTGGAGTGGGCGCCCTGCATGCGGCGTTTCAAATCGTTCAAGTCGAATTTCGGCAATTGCGCCATGAGAGCCAGTCCAATCACTTTTCGCGCGTTGCGCAGCGATTCGGCGCGTAGTCGCGCGCCAACCTTCTGTATCACAGGTTTTGTGGCGATACACAGGGCAGGCGCCGGCGAAAACGCCGGTTTGTCATCCCGTCGACACGAGAATCTGAGCAGAGCGTTACAGATTTAGCTTACTCCGGATCTCGCCATGTTCCGCTCATCCGAAGGACCCGACGGCGCCACGGCCGCCAAGCGCTACCGCACCGTCTTCGTCTCGGACATGCACCTGGGCACGCGCGGCTGCCAGGCCCAGCTCATCCTCGATTTCCTCCGGCACAACGAAGCCGACACGTTCTACCTGGTCGGCGACATCATCGACGGCTGGCGTATGCGGGCCAGTTTTTATTGGCCGCAGTCGCATAACGACGTCATCCAGAAACTGCTGCGCAAGGTCCGGCGCGGCGCGCGGATGGTGTTCGTGCCCGGCAATCACGACGAATTTGCCCGGCAGTTCATCGGTCTGACCTTCGGCGGCATCGAGATTGCACGCCAAGCCAAGCACACGACCGCGGACGGGCGGCGCTTTCTGGTGATGCACGGCGATGAATTCGATGTGGTCGTTCGCCATTCGAAGTGGCTGGCGCTACTCGGCGACTGGGGTTACGATTTGGCGCTGTTCGTCAATACGCATTTCAACAATATCCGGCGCCGGCTCGGCTTCGGCTATTGGTCATTCTCCGCCTGGGCGAAGCTGAAGGTGAAAAACGCGGTCAATTTCATCGGCTCGTTCGAGACGGCGCTCGCCGAAGAGGCGCGCCGCCGCGGGACCGACGGCGTCATCTGCGGCCATATCCACCACCCTTGCATCCGCGACATCGACGGCGTGACCTACGTCAATACCGGCGACTTCGTGGAATCCTGCTCTTTCGTGGTCGAGCACGCCGACGGGCGGCTCGAAGTGCTGCGCTGGTCGACGCCGTTGGCGCCGGCGCAGGTGGTTCAGTCCGAGGAGGATCACGAACCGCTGTCCGTCGTCGAAGCGGCTTGATGCGGATCCTGCTCGCCACCGACGCTTGGCGTCCGCAGGTCAATGGCGTCGTCAGTACGCTCGAACAGATGACGCGGGCCGCCATCGCGCTCGGCGCTTCGTTCGACTTCGTCACGCCAGACGCGTTTCCGACCGTCCCGCTGCCGACCTATGCCGAAATTCCGCTCGCGATCACCAACCACCACGAGGTCGGGCGGCGCATCGAAGCCTCCGGCGCCGACCACGTCCACATCGTCACCGAAGGCCCTATCGGCTGGGCGGCGCGGCGCTATTGCCTGGACAAAGGCCGCCTGTTCACCACCGGCTATCACACCCGCTTTCCCGAATATGTGCGCGCGAGAACCCTGATCCCCGAGGATTGGACCTACAACCTGCTGCGCCATTTCCACGCGCCCTCGGCCGCCGTCCTGGCGCCGACGCCCTCGATCCGAGATGACCTGACGAAACGCGGCTTCACCAACGTGCGCGTCTGGACTCGCGGCGTCGATCACGATCGGTTTCGCCCGCGCGCCGCTGACGCGCTCGACCTGCCGCGGCCGATCTTCCTTTATGTGGGACGGGTCGCGGTCGAGAAGAACCTCGAAGCCTTTCTTTCTCTCGACCTGCCCGGCTCCAGCGTCGTCATCGGCGACGGCCCCGCTCGCGAGCGGCTGACCCGCCGCTTTCCGCACGCGCATTTCCTGGGCGCCCGGCTCGGAGACGCGCTCGCCGACGCCTACGCCAGCGCCGACGTCTTCGTATTCCCGTCGCGCACCGACACGTTTGGCATCGTTCTCTTGGAGGCGATGGCGAGCGGTTTGCCGGTTGCGGCCTTCCCCGCCCCCGGACCGCTGGATGTCATCGCCGACAGCGGCGCCGGCGTGTTGAGCGAAGATCTGCAGGCCGCCTGCCTCGCCGCGCTCGACATTCCCCGCGAGACGGCGCGGGCGCGGGCGAAATCCTTCAGCTGGGAGGAAAGCGCCCGCCAGTTTCTCGGCCACATAGAGGAAAGACGGGCGGCCCTGCTCAGCCGAACAGCTTGAGTTCGTCTTCCAGCGTCTGACCGTCGAGTTCGACCAGCGCGGCGAAGCGTTGCTCCAAGCCGCGAGGTTTCCCCTCAGGCCGAACCGCGACAGTCCGATTGGCCATTATCTTAGTCCGCCCGCGCGCCTCGGCGAGCGGCCGAAGTTCTTTGAGCACCTGCGCCAACTGTCGGATCACCTCGGCGGCGCGCTCGGATTCGACCCGGATGCGCGCCCGCTCGACTTCGCCGCGCATGGCGCGCGCCTCCAGCCGATCCAGCGCGTCGAGCACCCGTGCAGCGTCCTCGACGCGGCGACGGCGGGCGTATTCGGTGAGAAACCAGCGGCCGCGCTGGGTCTCCATCACCGCCGACTCGATCGTGTCGAAATCGGCTTCGGTCAGTCCATTGGGCGGGGACGGAGTCAATCTGGCTCGACCCTTGATCGAATCAGCGATGCTGACGATGTTTAACTAGCGCAAAATGGCAAGATTTCATACGGGCTTAGCCTGCCAGCTCGCCCGCGCGGCGGCGGCTCGTTCATGCAACTCGTGTAGGAGGCTGGCTCAGCGGCGGGCATAATCGGACGCCTTGTTATAGGGTGAACAATCCTCGGTATCCTGGCCGAACCCTAAGATGGCGTCGACCGCAGATAAACGCGTCACGAAACACATGGGATCCGTTCTCGATGTTCACTCGTTTCAATCTCATGCATCGGAGTACATCTTCATTCACGCCTTCATCAACTGACTAACTTCGAGATACGATCGCCGTCGGTTGCCGTTTCCGTAGTTATTCATTGATTTTCGTGCGTGGGGGGTTGCGACGCTGCTCAACGCGGGACGCCTGGCGCGCCGATTCATTTGCATCCTAAATGAGCAAAGATCGTTAACAGGTTATAAATGTGCGTGAAATCAGCGACCTGGGCCGCGTCGGCGATTTAAATTATTTGGGGGATTAGAGGGAGCCGCGCGCCCGATGGCGCGCGGCGACGGCCTTACATGTTGTGGTGGTGGTGATGATGATGGTGATGAGTGGTGGTGGTGATGGCGGCGATAGGGGTGATGGTGATGGTGGTGCTTCACGATAATCATCTCAGCCACCTGAGTGTCCGCCGGCTTGGCCTCAGCCTGCGCATCCAGCGCGCGCAATGTCTCCAACGCATTGGGAATCGGGTTTAGAAGCTCGGCCACCGAATTGGCCCGCAGCACCGTCTCCGGCGCCGCCGGCGTGTTGGCTTGACCCGAAGAAGCCACGACTGCCGTGCCCAACCCCGCGATAAGTCCTAACGTCAGCTTATCCATGTAAAATGCCCTCTCTACAGTTTTTGGCGTAGAATAAGCTCGTAATGCTGCGAATTGTTCCGACACCTGTCAGCCAATATACTTGGGTTATGTTTACACGGGTGATTCTTCTTGAAATATAGCCACCTTATAATCAACCCAATCAGCGTTACGGGGCCGCCGGCCTTCGGAGCGTCGGCGTCCACGCCGACGACGCAGTGCAGCAACGTCGTCGGCGTGGACGCCGACGCTCCGTTTCAACGCTTAGCGAGCCTCAACGCGCTCCTCGCCCCCCACGAGGCCGGCCATGACGGGCCCACACTTCAAGCGCCTCCCTCGCGCATCTGTTTTCTCGCCCCCGCCTGTGCAAAAAAACCGGTTTCCCGCGACCCCTCCCTCAGCGTAGATGACGCTACCGGCAGCGGAGACCGATTTGGGCATGTCAGGCGCGATGCGCATCAGCAACGGCGGTCGCGTCGATCATTCGCGCCCCATCGGTTTCAGCTTCGACGGCCGGCGCTATCAGGGCCTGGCCGGCGACACCCTCGCCTCGGCCTTGATCGCCAACGGCGTCCACCTGATGGGCCGCTCGTTCAAATACCACCGCCCGCGCGGCCCGATCTCGATCGGCTCCGAGGAGCCGAACGCGCTGGTCACCGTCGACGCCGGCAAGGGCCGCGTCACCCCCAACCTGCGCGCGACGCAGATCGAGATCTACGAAGGCCTGCGCGCCAAATCGCAAAACGCCTGGCCCTCGCTGGAGCGCGACGCACTCTCCATCACCGGCGCCCTCTCGGCTTTTTTCCCCGCCGGCTTCTACTACAAGACCTTCATCGGCCCGCACGGCGCCTGGGAGAACCTCTACGAGCCGGCGATCCGCCGCGCCGCCGGCCTCGGCGTCGCCCCGACCGATCCCGATCCCGACCATTACGCCTACGAGCACCGCCATTGCGAAGTCGCCGTCGTCGGCGCCGGCCCCGCGGGACTGGCGGCTGCCCTCGCGGCGGGAAAGGCCGGCGACCGCGTCATCCTGTTCGACGAACAGCCCGAATTCGGCGGCTCGCTGCTCGCCGACGCCCATGCGCAGATCGACGGCAAGCCCGCCACGCAATGGGTCGCCGACGTCGTCGCCGAGCTCTCCGCCCTCCCCAACGTCACGCTGCTGCCGCGCACCCAGGTGTTCGGCTATTACGCGCAAAATTACCTCGCCGCCGAGGAGCGCATCACCGACCACCTCGCCTACCCCGACAACCGCCTCCCCCGCGCCCGCTTCTGGCAAATCCGCGCCAAGCGCGTGATCGTCGCCACCGGCGCGCACGAACGCCCGCTGGTCTTCCCCGACAACGATCGCCCCGGCGTCATGCTCGCCAACTCCGCCCGCGCGCTCGCCACCCGCTACGGCGTCAAGCCCGGCAACCGCATCGTCGTCGCCACCACGCACGACGGCGGCTATCGCGCCGCGCTCGATCTCGCCGACGCCGGCTGCGAGATCGCCATGATCGTCGACAGCCGCGCCGAGGCCTCATGGGGCCTCGCCACCGCCGCCCGCGCCCGCGGCTTGCCGGTCGAGAGCCACGCCACCATCGTCGGCACGCGCGGCGGCCTCCGCGTCACCCACGCCCGCGTGACGCGGCTGTGGTCGGACGGCAAAGCCGGCCAGCCCGACGACATCGAATGCGACCTGATCGCCATGACCGGCGGTTGGACGCCGAGCGTGCATCTGTTCTCGCAATCGCGCGGCAAGCTGAAATTCGACGCCGAAACCCAAAGCTTCCTCCCCGGCGCGCCCGCTCAGGAGATGGTCTGCGTCGGCGCCTGCGCCGGCGTCTTCGATCTTTCCGCGGCGCTCGCCGACGGCGCCCGCGCCGGCGCCCCGCAAGCCGAGCCGCCGCAAGCCGAGGGTTTCGACACCATCACCGGCGGCGCCCCCGGCCTCGTCGCCCCGATGGACGAAGCCAAGCTCAGCAAAGCCTTCGTCGATTTCCAGAACGACGTCACCGCCCGCGACATCAAGCTGGCGACGCGCGAAGGCATGCGCTCGATCGAGCACATCAAGCGCTACACCACGATCAGGCATGGCGACCGATCAGGGCAAGACCTCCAACATGAACGCCCTGGCGATCGCCGCCGACTCGCTCGGGCGCGAGATCGCCGAAGTCGGCCTCACCACCTTCCGCCTGCCCTACACGCCCGTCACCTTCGGCATCTTTGGCGGCCCGTCGAAGCGCGAGATGCTCGATCCGATCCGCGAGACGCCGATCCACTCCTGGTACGCATCGAAGGGCGCCGTCTGGGAGGAAGCCGGCCTGTGGAAACGCGCCTCGCGCATCCCCCGTCCCGGCGAAACCCCCGAGCAGACGGTCGCGCGCGAGTGCCTCACCACCCGCGCCACCGCCGGCATCATGGACGCCTCCACCCTCGGCAAGATCGAAGTCGTCGGCCCGGACGCCGCCGAGTTTCTCAACCGGCTCTACATCAACGCCTTCGCCAAGCTCGGCGTCGGGCCGCTGCCGCTATGGGCTGATGCTCAACGAACAGGGTTTTATTTACGACGACGGCGTCGTGATGCGGCTGGCGCCGGACCGCTTCCACATCACCACCACCACCTCCGGCGCCGCGCATGTCATGGCCGTGATGGAGGACTACATCCAGACCGAGTGGCCGGACCTGAAGGTGCGCTTCACCTCGATCACCGAGCAATGGGCGACGATCGCCATCAACGGCCCGCTGGCGCGGGAGATCCTCGAGCCCGCTGGTCGAGGGCATCGACATGTCGAACGCCGCCTTCCCGCACATGAGCGTGCGCGAGGGCCGCTTCGCCGGCGCGCCGACGCGGCTGGCGCGCGTCAGCTTCACCGGCGAGATGGGTTTCGAGGTCAACGTGCCCTCGGATTACGGCTTGAGCGTCCACGAAGCGATCTGGGCGCAAGCCGAAAGCCGCGGCGCCTGCGTCTATGGCCTCGACACGCTGCTGCTGTTGCGCGCCGAGAAAGGTTTCATCGTCGTCGGCCAGGAAACCGATGGCACGGTGACGCCCGACGATGTCGGCATGGGAAAAATGGCCGCGATGTCGAAGCCGGATTTCGTCGGCAAACGCTCGCTGTCGCTGCCGGACCTGAAGCGCCCCGGCCGCAAGCAGCTGGTCGGTCTGCTGGCGGAGGATCCGCATCATCGCCCCGACGAAGGCGAGCAGATCATCCTCACCGAAAAGACGCCGCCCGGCACGAAGCCGATCGGCCACGTCAGTTCGTCCTACATGAGCCCGACGCTCGGCCGCTCGTTCTGTCTGGCGCTGGTCGCCGACGGGCGGGCCAAACTCGGGCAGACGGTGTTTACGGTGGGCGAGCACGGCGCGGCGGCGGCGAAGATCGTCGATCCGGTATTCTACGACAAGGAAGGCGCGCGTCTTGACAGCTGAAGCCGCCCGCCGCTCCGTCCTCGACGGGGTGCAAGCTGCCGAACACCGCGCGCGCGAAAGCCCGAGCGGCGCCGTTTGCGACGCGGCTCGCGCTGCGCGGCGGCGGCGATGTCGTTGCGGCGGTCGCGAAGGTTTTTGGGGTCGCGCCGCCGACGAAGCCGATGGGCTCGGCGGAAGCCGGCGAGCGCGCCGCGCTGTGGCAGGGGCCGGACGAGTGGCTGCTGCTGGCCGAGGAAGGCGCGACGGGGCTTGCTGGGCGAGTTGGAGACGGCGCTCGCGTCGGTGTTCCACGCGCTGGTCGATGTTTCGCATCGGCAGGTCGGGATCGTGCTGGAGGGGCCGGGCGCGGCGCGGCTGCTGGCGGCGGGGTGCCCGATTGATCTGGATCTGCGGGCGTTTCCGGTGGGGATGTCGACGCGGACGCTGCTGGTGAAGGCGGAGATTGGGCTGTGGCGGCGGGGGGAGGAGAGCTTTCGGATCGAGGTGGGGCGGTCGGTCGCGCCGTATGTGGCGAGGATTCTGAGTGAGGCGGCGAGGGATCAGGGGGAGTAGGTCGAGGGCCGTGGGCGCCCACATCGGACACCTGTGGCGCGACCCACGCTCCGGCCGACGCCGAGACAGCAACATACCTCACCTATCCAGGACTTACACAGCGGGACCTTGCTAGACAGACTCGCGTTCGCTTCATTTCCGCGCTATCGTGCGGGCATGACGCTGGAAGTTGCAGATGCGAAATACATCTTGCGCAGCAAAAAAATATTGCTCGATATCCATCCCTGGAAGCCGAAACCTGCGCGTAATGGCAAAAGCACCCAAAGTTGCTTTGAAAGTAGAATTGGGTTTGAATTTTCTATTAGGCGCGGGTTGTGGTTCCGCATAAACATACCAGCGCGCGAGCCTGAAACGGCGACGTTTCAGCTTGAGTGCGATATTCCCAATTCAAGGTCGCACCTCCCATTGTACAGGCTTGATTACAAATCTCTACATACGCACTCCAATTCATTAGAATGGGGGCCTTCTTGGCTACGCGGCATTTTTTTCTCTGTTGGCGAGACACATGAGCATAACTGCATTTACCACGTTATACCTAAGCTTAAGCGATTGCGCTCGGGAGGGGTCCATACCGCGAGGAGAATCACGCCCGACTTCGCTAACTATGAGGGGGCGCTTGGCTACGTATGTGCTATCCTCAAGATTCAGAATGGTGATAAAATTCCAGAGCGAAACGCGCAACCGGAGCTTTTCTAGATGGGTCGTCGCTGACGCTTCCGCTACGATGGTGAAAGACCGCCTTGTCGTCGCGGTCAAGCGCCTGATGGATATCCGTGTCGATGGAGAGGCCGCGCGCCTTACCGTTCCAGCCCTTTATCCCAGCGGCGCGAGCGCTAGCTTGGAAATTACCTTCAATGGCGAAAAATGTTTCGTTTCCGATATGGGCGCCGGGCATATGGAAGCTGAATTTCAGGGTGCCGAGGAATTCTTTGGCGCCAGCGCTCGCCACGCTGCGCAGCGTTTCGGTGTCGGCTTCGATGGGCTCTGCTTCTTCTCGATGTGGGCCTCGCTTGATAGGATAGAGGCCGCGATTTCGGCGATTGCAAGCGCGTCCACGCAGGCAGCGGCTGCAGCTTTGTTCGCCGCCGAACGGGACCGCGAGCGGCGCGTTCAAGATCAGATGTTTGAAAAGATTTCCAATATATTTGGGCGTATAAAAGTTAGCAAAAGCATGGAAGTGTCTGGGAAGGACGCCAAGTGGAATGCGCACAACGTGGTGACTCTGTCCAATAGTAAAATAGCAATTTTTGAGTTTGTAAAAGAGAATTGGGATATTGTATTGCCAATAAATTTATGATGTTTTCTGATCTCTATAAATCAGGCGCAGGCATGTCGCTAAACTCCGTTGTAAGAAAGCTCGACGCTCTTGGGGAGAAGGGATCCATGTTGGGCGATGTCTCCCACATCGTCGAACTCACTGCCAATGACAACGAATTTCGCCGGCTCGCCTCGGCCGTTTGACGACGGTAAACTCGCCGCGCATCACGCTGGCACATACGTCAACCTAACCGTCCCCTCCCCAATCCTCTCGCTCCCCACAAGCCGAAGCGGCGGCCGAGCCCCGGCGAAGAAGGGCTTGCCGCGACCCAGCACGACGGGGTGCAAGTAGAGCCGGTACTCATCAATCAGACCCAGGTCGGTCAGGCTTTGCGCCAATTCCGGACCGGCGACTTCGATCTCTCCGGCGTGCTCAGCCTTCAACTGGCGGGCCGCCGCCTCGATGTCGCCCTTGACCAGCGCGGCGTTGGGGCCGACGGACGGCGACGAGCGCGACACGACCCACTTCGGTTGGCCCCGCCACGCCGCCGCGAACTCGCGCTCCGCCGCGCCCCAATCGGATGAGTCTTCGTCCCAATACCGCATGACTTCGTAGATGCGGCGCCCGTACAGGCAGCCCGTCAAGCCGCGCACTTGCTCGATGAAGTGACGAAACAGCTGGGGATCGGGCGAAAAGGCCTGGTGGTCGACGTAGCCATCCAGGGACTGGTTCAAGCCGTAGACGAGCTTCGCCATGCTGTTCTCCGATTGAGGTGCGTAGGGTTAGCGCGAGCCGAGGGGAGGCGGAAGCGACGTCGTCAGGTCGGGCCGCGACGAAGGCCGGCTGTCCCCTCTCCCCGCGCGTTCAGCCCCGCGGGATTGTTCAACGACGACGCGCGGGGAGAGGGCTAGGGTGAGGGGCGGGGCTACATCAACGAGGCGCCGGTGAAGTGGCGCGCCCCTCACCCCGGCCCTCTCCCCGCTGCCACGATGACGTTGCGGCCTACGTCGTGTGTGGCGCGGGGAGAGGGGGAAAGCGGGCCTTGGTTCGAGACGGGTCCGTTAGACGCCGTTGATTACGTTTCTGAATAGCAGAATATCTGGTAGAGTGGCGTGTTTTCCGCTCGGCCATCGCTATGACCAATCCGTTCTCAAATTCCGCGTCCGTTTGTAGGCGCGGAGCAACCCATGAAATTGTTGCACGGAAAACGACGCGCATTTGCGCGACTACGACCGAAAGCGACAATCCGAAGCGCATTTAGCGCAAAAATGAGCGAAACACGACGTCCTAAGGTAGCTTAAAGCCTTGGTTTCACACAAAGGCCGGCCATCCCCGCTCCCCGCGCCTACAGCCCCGCGGGATCGTTCGACAACAACCGCGCGGGGAGAGGGCTAGGGTGAGGGGCGGGGCTGCATCAACCAGACCTGCTGAAGCCGCACGCCCCTCACCCCGGCCCTCTCCCCGCTGCCGCGATGGCGTGGCAAGCCGCGGTGCGTGTCACGCGGGGAGAGGGGGAAGTAGGGCTCGGTTCTAATGCGCCCGCTGCACCGAGAACTCGACCGCGTCGAGCAGCGCGCGCTTCCATTCCGACGACGGGAACAGCTCCAGCGCGTCGCGCGCCATCGCGGCGTAGTGGCGGGCGCGCTCGATCGTGTCCTCGATCGCCCGATGTTTCTTCATCGTCGCGATCGCGAACTCCAGATCGCCGTCCTGCGTTTCGCCGCGCTCCAGCGTGCGCTTCCAGAACTCGCGCTCCGCCGGCGCGCCGCGCCGGAACGACAGCACGACCGGCAAGGTGATCTTGCCCTCGCGGAAATCGTCGCCGACGTTCTTGCCGAGCTTCGCCGCCGAGCCGCCGTAGTCGAGCGCGTCGTCGATCAACTGGAAGGCGATGCCGAGATTGGCGCCGTAGCCGCGGCAGGCCTCGATCTCCTCGTCCGGACTGCCCGCCAGGATCGGGCCGACCTCGCAGGCCGCGGCGAACAAAGCCGCGGTCTTGGCGCGGATCACCGCGAGGTAGGCGTCCTCGCTGGTGTGGGTGTCCTTGGCGGCGGACAGTTGCATCACCTCGCCCTCGGCGATGATCGCCGCGGCGTCCGACAGCACCTGCAGGCAGGCCAGCGAGCCGACTTCGACCATCATCTTGAACGCCTGTCCGAGCAGGAAATCGCCGACCAGCACGCTCGCCTGATTGCCGAACACCACGCGGGCGGCGGCCTTGCCGCGGCGCATGTCGCTGTCGTCGACGACATCGTCGTGCAGCAAGGTCGCGGTGTGCATGAACTCCACCGCCGCGGCGAGCTTGATCTGGCCCTCGCCGCCGTAGCCGCAGAGGCCCGCGGTCGCCAGCGTCAGGATCGGGCGCAGGCGCTTGCCGCCGGAGGCGATCAGGTGGTTGGCGACTTCCGGGATCATCGTCACGTCGGAGCCGGTGCGCGACAGGATCGTTTGGTTGACCAGCGCCATGTCGGCGGCGACCAGCGTCGTCAGCGGCTCGATGAGCCGGGTCGCCGATTTCTCCTCGAGCGGAATGACGATCCCCACCACGCGCATCCTTGCCTAACCGCCGCGCGCGGAACATAGATAGGACGATGTCGCCCGGCAAGTTTCGTCGGCGGGGCCGGGTTGTGGGTTACAGGTTTTGCGCGAACTGGTGCGCACCAACGATCTGGTGCTGATCTCCTTCATCGAATCCCTGCTCGAGCAGGCGCGCCTCGCCTTCTTCGTGGCCGACCGCCACATGAGCGCCGTCGAAGGCTCGCTGGGGTTTTTGCCGCGGCGGATTCTCGTGGCGGAGGACGATATCGAGGCGGCGCGGAGGCTGCTCAGCGAGGCGGGACTGGCGGCCGAATTGCGCGATGAATGAGACGCTCGACGCCATTTCCGGGCTCGGGCTGGTGTTGCGGCAAAAGCGCGCAGGGCATCGGGTGGGGCTGGATGCGGTGCTGCTCGCGGCGGCGGCGGGCGCGGGGGCGAGGCATATCGTCGATGTCGGGGCGGGCGTGGGGGCTGTAGGTCTGGCGCTGGCGCGGCGGTTCTCTGAGGCCCGGGTCGATCTCGTCGAGATCGACGAGGAAGCGGCCGCGCTGGCTCGGGAAAATGCCGAGCGCAACGGGGTTGCCGAGCGCGTGCGGGTGGTCGTCGCCGATGTGACAGACGCCAAGGCGCGCCGCGCCGCTGAGTTGCGCGACGGCGCGGCCGATCTGGTGGTCACCAATCCGCCCTACTACGCGGCGGGCGAAACCCGCGTGTCCCCCGATCCGTCGCGAGCGCGGGCGCACGCGCTGGACGGCCCGGAAGGTCTCACAGGCTGGTTGCAGGCCAGTCTGGCGCTGCTGGCGCCAGGCGGGCGCTTCGGCCTGATCCATCGGCCGGACGCGCTGCCTGCGATCTACGCCGCTTTGGAGCGCCGCCTCGGCGACGTCGCCGTGCGCCCGGTCTATCCGCGCGGCGGCGAGGACGCGATCCGCGTCCTCGTGACGGGCGTGAAGGGATCGCGCGCGCCGGCGCGGCTGCAGCCTGGGCTCATCCTGCACGAGGCGGACGGGCAGGCCACGCCGGAGGCCGCGCGCGATCCACGAAGGGCGCGCTCAGCTCTAAGCAAGCCGTACTTGTGACCCCCCGGCCCTGCCGGTAAACACCCGCGCCATGACGACGCCTGCTTTCACCGATCCCACGCGCTCGTTCCAGGCGCTTATCCTCACCCTGCAGAACTACTGGGCGGCGCAGGGCTGCGTGGTGCTGCAGCCCTACGACATGGAGGTCGGCGCCGGCACCTTCCACCCCGCCACGACGCTGCGCTCGCTCGGGCCGAAGCCCTGGAAAGCCGCCTACGTGCAGCCTTCGCGGCGGCCGAAGGACGGGCGTTACGGCGAGAACCCGAACCGCCTGCAGCACTACTACCAGTTCCAGGTGATCCTGAAGCCGTCGCCGGACAATCTGCAGGATCTCTATCTCGACAGCCTCCGCGCCATCGGCGTCGATATGGCGCTGCACGACATCCGCTTCGTCGAGGACGATTGGGAAAGCCCGACGCTCGGCGCCTGGGGGCTTGGCTGGGAATGCTGGTGCGACGGCATGGAGGTTTCGCAGTTCACCTACTTCCAGCAAGTCGCGGGGTTTGAGTGCTCGCCGGTGTCGGGCGAACTGACCTACGGGCTGGAGCGGCTGGCGATGTATGTGCAGGGGGTCGAGCGGGTCTACGATCTCAATTTCAACGGCCGCGAAGGCGCTGAGAAGATCTCCTATGGCGATGTGTTCCTGCAGGCCGAGGAGGAATATTCGCGCTTCAACTTCGAGTACGCAAACACCGAGGCGCTGTTCCGGCATTTCAAGGACGCCGAGGCCGAGTGTCGGTCGCTGCTGGAGAAGGGCGACGGCGGAGACCGGCATCTGCTCGCGTTGCCCGCGTATGATCAGTGCATCAAGGCCAGCCACGCCTTCAACTTGCTCGACGCGCGCGGCGTGATCTCGGTGACGGAGCGGCAGAGCTATATTTTGCGAGTGCGAGAGCTGGCCAAGGCTTGCGGCGCGGCTTGGTTGAAGACGGAAGGCGGCGGGGCGTGACCAAACTCGGAGTTCGCGGAATGACGAAAGATGACAGAGCGAAGGCTTTGATCGAAGTCGAAATTCGAAAGGCGTGGCCGGAGATTGTTGAATCCGTGAGCGTAACGCCGCGCATAGATTTTCTCGACGAACCCGCACTAGACGTGTTGGTCGGCCTAAAGTCGATTCTCGATGTTCCGGCCTCACTTCCGCGCGGCGACATGCTAGCCAAGTTGGACTCCGCTTTGCACGAGATCGGCGACGAGCGCACCACCCACATTGCGTTTTTCGGGCCTGATGAGGAAGTCGAATTCGACGCCTACGAAGAGGAAGAAGCGCAGGGCTTCGGTAGTTGATGGCGTCGATCCCGAACAATCTGTTGAGCGCAGCGCAGGCGCTGCTTGATGTCGAGCGTATCGGCGATGCGGGCCGCCGGCGCGCGATCTCAACAGCATATTACGCAGCCTTTCGCCGCATCGCGTCGCTCTGCGCTGCTACGCTCTCGAACTCACCGCGCATCGATCCAGAATCATACGAAATCGTGCATCGCGCATTGAATTATAAGGAAGTGCGCACCGCGCTCAATCGTCCCGAAGCTCGAGATCTGTTGGGTGAGCCGATTGGCAAATTATTCGCCGATCTATTGAGCGCTCGAGAATGGGCCGACTATAGTTCCCAGTCCCATGTGAGCGCTGACAAGGCGCGGCGAGGTCAGATCGTGACGCGCGCTGAGGCGATGAAGTTTATCAACGACGCGCGGGAAATCGTCTTGGCGATTGATTCGCTCGATAGACGCGCACGACGCAAGCTTTCAATTCTTCTCGCCTTTCCCAAGCGCTGACGAGGCGCCAACGCTCACGGCCCCATGCCCGACCTCCTGCTAGAACTCTTCAGCGAAGAAATCCCCGCCCGCATGCAACGCCAGGCGGCCGACGATCTCAAACGTCTCGTCACTAACGCGCTCGTCGACGCCGGCGCGACCTACGAGGGCGCGCAAGCCTTCGCCACACCCCGGCGGTTGGCGCTGCATGTCGTTGGACTACCCGCGGCGCAGCCGGATCGGCGCGAGGAGCGCAAGGGGCCGCGCGTCGGCGCACCGGAAGCTGCGGTGCAGGGCTTCTTGAAAAGTGCGGGGCTGCAGACTCTCGATCAGGTGCAGATGGTTTCCGATGGCAAGAAAGGCGAGATCTACGTCGCCATCGTTGAGAAGAAGGGCCGCGCGACGGCTGAGTTGATCGCCGAACTGCTGCCGCCGATCCTCAGAACGTTCCCCTGGCCGAAATCAATGCGCTGGGGCGCCGGCTCAACCAAACCCGACGCGCTGCGTTGGGTGCGGCCGCTGCGGTCGATCCTTTGCACGTTCGGCGGCCCGCATGAGACGCCGGATGTCGTCCCCTTCGCTCTCGACGGCCTCGCATCGGGCGACATCACCTACGGCCATCGTTTCCTTGCGCCGACGGCGATCAGAGCGCGCCGTTTCGAGGATTACATCGACGCCCTGCGAGAAGCGAAGGTCGTACTCGACGCCGACCGGCGCAAACAGATGATCCTCGCCGACGCGAAATCGCTTGCGCTCGCGAATGGGCTCGAACTGATCGAAGACGAGGGCCTGCTTGATGAAGTGGCGGGGCTGGTGGAATGGCCGGTCGTGCTGATGGGCGAATTCGAGGCGGAGTTCCTGCAAATTCCGCCCGAGGTGATCCGCGCCACCATCCGCGCCAATCAGAAATGTTTCGTCCTCCGCGACGCGCAGGGCAAGCTCGCGAACCGTTTCCTGCTCGTCTCCAATCTCGCCGCCAGCGACGGCGGCGCGGCGATCGCGGCGGGTAATGGACGCGTCGTGCGCGCGCGGCTTTCCGACGCGCGCCACTTCTGGAAGACGGATCTGGCGCCGCTGCCGGACTATCGCGACGCGGCGGAGAAACCGCTCGATCAGCGGCTTGCCAAGCTGGAGGCGCTGGGGATCGTCTTTCACGAGAAGCTGGGCACGCAAGGCGAGCGAGTGGCGCGCATCGCCGCGCTCGCTCGCGCGCTTGCGCCGGCGGTAGGCTGCGTGCCGGACTTGGCCGAGCGCGCCGCGCGGCTCGCCAAGGCCGACCTGGTTACCGAAATGGTCGGCGAGTTTCCCGAGCTTCAGGGCCTGATGGGACGCTACTATGCGGAGGCGCAGGGCGAGGATGTCAACGTCGCGTCAGGCGATCGAGGAACACTACAAGCCGCAAGGGCCGAACGATCGCGTGCCGACCTCGCCGGAGTTGATCGCGGTCGCGCTCGCCGATAAACTGGACACGCTCGTAGGCTTCTGGACGATCGACGAGAAACCGACCGGGAGCAAGGACCCTTATGCGCTGCGGCGGGCGGCGTTGGGCGTGATACGGATTATCCTTGAAAATGAGCTGCGGTTGCCGCTCGCAACGATTGCGAGCGCGGAATTCGAAATACTGACGCAGGCGCTTGACGAGCGCGGCGCCGAGGCGCTCGTGCAACAACTCGCATCGAAAGCCGAGTCGGTGGCGGTCGAGGTAATAGAGAAGCGACTTCTGTCGCCATTTGGTGGAAGGAGCGTCGATCCTCGCGGATTGGAATTGCTTGGCTTCTTCGCCGACCGCCTCAAAGTCTATCTTCGCGACAAAGGCGCGCGCCACGATCTTATCGATGCTGTCTTCGCCCTACCCGGCCAAGACGATCTCGTAATGATCGTGCGTCGCGTCGAGGCGCTCGGCCGGTTCCTCGACACCGACGATGGCAAGAACCTGCTCGCAGGCTATCGTCGCGCCGCCAACATCCTCAAGGCCGAGGAGAAGAAGCAGGGCGAGGGCGCATTCGCCGGCGCCTATGATTCGGAGTTACTGCAACTCATGGAGGAAAAGACCCTCGCGCAGGCGCTGACGGCCGCTGCATCGGACGCTGCGGCCCAAGTCGCGAAGGAAGATTTCGAAGCCGCGATGAGAAGCCTCAGCGGCCTCCGCGCGCCAGTCGATGCGTTCTTCACCGAGGTCACCGTCAACGCCGACGACCCCGCGCTGCGCCTTAACCGACTGCGGCTGCTCGGCGCGTTTCGCGAAGCGGTGCATACCGTCGCGGATTTCTCGCGCGTTGGCGGGTGACCGCTCCCCTACGATTGAGGATCTTCGCCTGGCTCAACCCGCCAGTCGCGGCAAGGTCTCGCGCGCGAGCCACTCGACCAATGCCGACCGCGTGAGACCGCGGCGTTTCGCTTCCGCATCGATTGCAGCAAGCACGCCTGTATCCAACGATAGATTGGCCTTGACTGGCTTGCCGGAGGTCAAGATCAACGGGACACTGCGCAGATGCGCACCCTCCTGAAGCGCCTCCACGACGTCAGGATCACCGCGCAGGCTTTCGATTGGCCTAGGCGGAGGGAGAGCGTTCGCCCCGCTCAACGAAAATTGTCGCCCAATCGCGCATGGCGTCGGTCGCGTTGAGGACCAGTTGATCGAGCGACTCGCCCATCGCCGTGCAACCCGGCAGATCGGGAAACCATGCGCCATAGCGCCCAGTTTCACCGTCAATTACGGCGGTGTAGTTGCTCATGATCGGCTCCATCCCGCGGATTTGTGAATTTGGCGCGCAACGCCGACGGACAACTCGCGGTGACGGGGAACCACAATCAACCCAGGCTTGATCGGATTACCGAACACGTCATGCGCGCCGCCACTTCTAAACAACACCCATCCCTCGCTTTCGAGACGGCGAACAATTCTTGCCCGGTTCGTCTCCAAAAGTCCTGCCTCACCCCTTACGCCTATATGGGCGCATGCAACCTCTCGACAAGCGCGGCGCGAGACGCGAAATCCCACCCGCATTACCAAAACTTCACATTCGCGCCACTCCCCGTAGAGCCTTGCGGCCCCATATCAGCTGCACGAAAATCACCCGCCGGAGCTTTGCATGACCGTGGTCGCCTTCCCCGCCGAACGCCGGAGCGCATTGCGCCACGCCCTGATGGGCGCCGCCGCTGCGGCCGCAATCAGCGGGCTCGGCGCCGTTGCGGTCACAACCACAGCAACCCCAGCCGCCGCGGAAACCGCCGGTCCCGCCTCATTCGCCGACATCGTCGATCGGGTGAAAGGCGCCGTCGTTTCGGTCAAGGTCAAGCTCGCTGACGGCGGCGACGACGAGCCCGACGTCGATCCGGGCCGGGAGCGTTCCTTTCCCAAGGGAAGCCCGTTCGAAAAATTCTTCAAACGTTTCGGCCTGCCGATGCCCGATGACGATGGGACGCCGAACAAGTCGCCGCATGAGCGCATGAGCGCGCAGGGCTCCGGCTTCTTTATCTCTGCGGACGGCTACCTCGTCACCAACAACCATGTCGTCGAGCACGCGACCGAAGTCACAGTCTCCTCCAGCGACGGCAAGTCGCTGACCGCCAAGGTGATCGGCGCCGATCCCAAGACCGACCTCGCGCTGTTGAAGGTCGAGGGGGACGGCTTCCCGTTTGTTTCTTTCGCCGCCAAGCCGCCGCGCGTCGGCGACTGGGTTATCGCGGTCGGCAACCCGTTCGGGCTCGGCGGTACGGTGACGGCCGGCATCGTCTCGGCGCGCGGACGCGACATCGGCTCCGGCCCCTATGACGACTTCATTCAGATCGACGCCCCCGTCAATCACGGCAACTCAGGCGGTCCAACCTTCAACACCGATGGACAGGTCGTCGGCGTCAACACCGCAATCTTTTCGCCCTCTGGCGGCAGCGTCGGCATAGGCTTCGCCATCGCCAGCGACGTCGTGCAGACCGTAATCCAACAGTTGAAGGACAGCGGGTCGGTGTCGCGCGGTTGGCTCGGGGTTGAAATTCAGCCGGTGACTCCCGATCTCGCGGATGGCCTGGGCGTGAAGCCGGATACTGGCGCGTTGGTTGCCAAAGAGACCTCGGAATCTCCGGCCGCCAAGGCGGGCGTAAAGGTTGGCGACGTCATCGAGGCCGTCGACGACAAAGCGGTTACCGATCCACGCGATCTGGCGCGCCGCATCGCCGCGTTGGGCCCAAAGAAGACCGTGTCGCTGACGCTGATGCGCGACGGCAAGGAGCAGAAATTCGACGTGATGCTCGGCGTCATGCCGTCCGACCGCACTCTCGCCGCCGCCGCCGAATCGCAACCCGGGTTCGTCCGACGACGCAGAGACGGGGCTCGCGAAGCTTGGGCTGGAGCTCGAGCCGGCGAAGGGCGGCGGCGTCAAGATTATCGCGGTCGCGCCCGACAGCGCCGCGTCCGATCGCGGACTGGAGGCCGGCGACGTCATCGTCGACGCGGGCGGCAAGGAGGTTTCGCAGCCGACGGAGATCGCCGCGGCGATCGACGGCGCCAAGACCGCGGGACACAAGTCTGTGCTGTTGCGTGTGAAATCCAATCAGTCAGTGCGCTTTGTAGCGTTGCCTTTGAAGAAAGCGTCCTGACTTCTCCAATCGGCCGCCGAATGCCCCTTTCGGCGCCGACGAGGCCGGCGAATTTTCTCGCGTCATCTCCCCGCTCGACGCGAGCGCCGGTCCCTCGGGCGGCAAGCCCTCCCCCCGGGCTTGCCGCCCTATTTTTATAAAAGGCGCCGATCCCGTAGATTGGTGACCCATCGTTTGGAAAGCGCCCATGCGCATTTTGCTCATCGAAGACGACCGCGAGGCCGCCGCCTATCAACTGAAGGCCTTCCGCGAGACCGGGCATACGATCGATCACGCCGCCGACGGCGTCTCAGGCTACGATCTCGCGTATGAGGGCGGCTACGACGTCCTGATCGTCGACCGCATGCTGCCGAAGATGGACGGCCTCTCGCTGATCTCCGCTTTGCGCGCGCAGCACAACGAAACGCCGACGCTGATCCTTTCCGCGCTCGGCCAGGTCGACGACCGCGTCAAGGGGTTACGCGCCGGCGGCGACGACTATCTCACAAAGCCCTATGCTTTCTCGGAGTTGCTCGCCCGCGTGGAAGCGCTGGCGCGCCGACGCCCGAAGGGCGCCCCGGAGGACACGGTCTATCGCGTCGGCGAACTCACCCTCGACCGTCTGTCACACAAGGTCACGCGGGGCAGCGAAGAGATCGCGCTGCAGCCGCGCGAATTTCGGCTGCTTGAATATCTGATGCAGAACGCCGGCAAGGTCGTCACCCGCACCATGCTGCTCGAACATGTCTGGGATTACCATTTCGATCCCCAGACCAACGTCATCGACGTTCACGTGTCGCGGCTCAGGGCCAAGATCGACCGCGATTTCGACGCGCAGCTCATCCACACCGTTCGCGGCGCCGGATATATGGTTCGTGACCCCGCTCGCTAGGAGCTTGCGGTCCACCGCCTTCCGGATGACGTTCGCGATCTTCGGTTTCGGCGCCATTGGCGCCGCGATCGTGCTCGGGCTGGTTGCATTCCAAGTCATCAAGCTCGTCAACGACGAAACCAAGCAGACGATCTCGGCCGAAGCAGAGTTGCTGCTTGAGGACTATGAGGCCGGCGGACTTCGCCGTCTGGCTCACACCCTGTCGCAGCGAGCCCGGTCTCCGAGCGGAGCGCTCTATCTTCTGACCGACGCTGCGGGCGAGCCGCTGATGGGCAATGTCGGCCAGTTGCCGGCAACTCTCAACCAGGACGGGGATTTCGCCGAAACGCCGTATCAGGAATCGGCAGGCGCGACGCGCCGCCGTGCGTTAGCGCGGGTTTACCGACTGCCGAACGGGTTCCGCTTGCTGATCGGCCATGATCTCGGCGATCGGGCGCGGATCGGCGGCGTCATGGTGCGGACGCTCGCGGTGTCGCTGGTATTCTTCGCCGGGCTCGCCGCACTCGGCGCCCTGTTCGTCGCGCGCCGCGTGTTGCGGCGCATCGACGCGATGAACGTCTCCGCGCGCGCTATCATGGCGGGCGATCTCGCCGAACGTCTGCCGGTCTCAGGGTCGGGCGATGAACTCGATCGGCTCGCCCAAGGCCTCAATCAAATGCTCGGCCGCATCGGCGAGTTGATGACGGGCTTGCGAGAGGTCTCCGACAATATTGCGCACGACCTCAGGACGCCGCTAACGCGCTTGCGCAACCACGCCGAGGAGGCGCTTCGCGGTGAGCCCGATGCGTGCAAGGCCCGCACGGCGCTTACCCGCACAATCGAAGAATCGGACGAACTGATCCGGGTTTTTGACGCGTTGCTGATGATCGCACGCGCGGAGGCAGGCGCGGATCGGTCGGGCGTAGCGCGACTGGATGTCAGTGAATTGGTGGCGAGCGTCGCCGAACTTTACGAGCCGGTGGCGGAGGAAAAGGGGTTTGTACTGCGCGTAAGTACGACTCCGAATCTGACCCTGGAGGGTCGACGTGAATTGATTGGACAAGCGCTCGCCAATCTCGTCGACAATGCGCTCAAATACGGCGGCGCGCCGCCGGGCGAAGCGGGGGCGAATGAGATCAGTATCGAAGCGCGCAGCGAGGGGGAAACCGTCGTGGTCGAGGTGGCCGATCGAGGCCCGGGCGTTCCGGTGGAGGATCGCGAACGCGTGCTTGATCGGTTCGTGCGGCTCGAAAGCGCGCGAACGCGCGCGGGCTCTGGGCTCGGGCTGTCGCTGGTCGCGGCGGTCGCGCATCTGCATGGCGGCGCGCTACGGCTTGAGGAGAATGCACCGGGGCTTCGCGTGCGACTGACCTTCCCGGCTTCAACTACGTGAGCGGCGCGCTGCGGCCTCCGCGAGCGGACGCCGCGCGTCGGCGTGGGTCCAGCGACTTCGCTTGGCTGCATGTCTCCGACGCCGACCGCCGCCTGGTCGCGGCGATCGCCAGCCACTCTCAGTATCTTTCTTCGCTGCTGCGAGAAGATCACGGCCGGGCGCAACGCTTGTTTGACGAAGGCCCCGAGTCAGCGCTTGGGCGCGTGATCGGGGAACTGGACCGCGCATCGTTCGAGGACGAAGCCGTTGCAATGCGGTCGCTTCGCCGAGCCAAGCGCGAGACCGCCTTGGCCATCGCACTCGCCGATTTGAGTGGACGTTTCGACGTCGCCGCAACGACGCAGGCGCTATCAGCGTTCGCCGATGCCGCGGTGCGCGCGGCTTTGCGCTATCTGCTCTCGGAGGCGACGCGACAAGGGCGCCTTCGGTTGGAGCCGGGCGTGATTGAAACCGGTTGCGGCTTCGTCGTGCTCGCGCTCGGCAAGCACGGCGCGCGCGAGCTCAACTATTCCAGCGATATCGATCTGATCGTGTTCTACGACAGCGAGGCTCGCGCTATCCCTGAAGGCGCTGCGCCCGGCCCACTGTTCGTGCGGCTCGCCCAGCGCCTGGCGCGTCTGCTGGAGGAGCGCACCGCCGACGGCTACGTGCTGCGCGTCGATCTCAGGCTTCGCCCTGATCCCGGCGCGACGCCGATCGCGATGTCGCTCGAAAGCGCCGGCTTCTACTACGAGACGCTCGGGCAGAACTGGGAGAGGGCCGCGATGATCAAGGCACGCCCGATCGCCGGCGATCTCGCCCTCGGCGAGGCGTTCCTCATACGGCTCGCGCCGTTCATTTGGCGGCGATATTTCGACTACGCCGCGATCGCCGACATCCACGCGATGAAGCGCCAGATCCACGCGGTGCGCGGCCATGAGAGCGTAACCGTCGCCGGACATGACGTGAAGCTCGGACGCGGAGGTATTCGTGAGATCGAGTTCTTCGTACAGACGCAGCAACTCATCTTCGGCGGCCGTCGCCGAAGTCTCCGCGGATCGCGCACGATTGAGATGCTGCGCGAGCTGGGCAGCGAGGGCTGGGTGAGCGCGGAGGCGGTCGAAGAGCTTTCGCGCGCCTACGAGTTCCTGCGCGCGGTCGAGCACCGGCTGCAGATGATCGCCGACGAGCAGACCCAGCGCCTGCCTCTCGACGAGCAAGCGCTCACGCGCTTTGCGCGGTTTTGCGGCTATCCGGGACTTCCCGGCTTCGCGCGCGATCTCACAAACCATCTCCGCGCGGTTGAGAAACACTATGCGCGTTTGTTTGAGGATGAACCAAAACTCGCGGACACCGCGGGCAGTCTCGTGTTCACCGGCGTCGTCGACGATCCCGAAACGCTGGCGACGCTGCGCGGGCTTGGCTTCGCGCGGCCCGAGCAGGCAACGGAGACCATTCGCGGCTGGCACTTCGGCCACCGCGCCGCGGTGCAGAGCGCCCGCGCGCGCGAAGTGCTGACAGAGCTGACGCCTACCCTGCTGACGGCTTTCGCCAGCTCCGGCGATCCAGATGCAGCGCTTGCCGCGTTCGATGCGGCGCTCGCGCATATGAAGGCGGCGGTCGAACTGCTGACGATCCTGCGCTCCAACCCAGCTTTGCGCGAATTGTTCGCCGATCTGCTTGGAGGCGCGCCGAGGCTCGCCGATGTCGTCGCCGCCCGCCCGCATTCGCTCGACGCCGTGATCGATCCCTCGCGCGCCGCCGCGATTGCCGATGGGCTCGATGCTGAGCGGCAGACTAAGCGCCTCGAAGCCTACCTCGCGACCGCGCGCGATTACGAGAGCGCGCTCAATCGCGCTCGCGATTTCGTGGCGGAAGAAAAGTTTCTCATCGGCGTGCGGCTGTTGTCTGGCGCGCTCGACGGTGACATGGGCGCGCGCGGCTATAGCGCGCTGGCTGAAGCGGTCATCGCCGAATTGCTCACGCGGGTCGAGGCGGAGTTCGCCGTCGAATACGGCCAACTGGCGGGCGGCCGAGTCGCCGCGCTGGCGATGGGCAAGCTCGGCTCGCGCGAAATGACCGCCGCCTCGGATCTCGATCTGATCGTCATCTATGATGCGCCAAGCGATGCGACGGAGTCGGACGGACGCAGGCGCCTGAGCCCACCGCTCTACTATGCGCGTCTCACGCAGCGGCTGGTCACGGCGCTGACGGCGCCAACCAAGGCAGGGTTGCTCTATGAGGTCGACCTGCGGCTCCGGCCTTCGGGGCGCCAGGGGCCGCTTGCGACGTCGCTTGCCGCTTTTGCGCTTTACCAGCGCGAGGAGGCCGAAACCTGGGAGCAAATGGCGCTCACGCGCGCGCGCGTGGTTGCCGGCGACCCAAGCCTCGCGCGCGACATCGCCGAGGTCACGCGCGCCGCGCTCGTCAAGCCGCGTGCGGCGCGCCCGTTGGCTCGCGAGATCGTCGACATGCGCAAGCTGATCGCGCGCGAGAAGGGCGACAAGGGCGACTTCGATCTCAAGCTCGCGCCGGGCGGCCTCATCGATGTCGAGTTCCTCGCACAATATTTGACGCTGGCTCACGCGAGCGCCGCGCCCGGGCTGCTCCGCCCCGAGAACTCGAGAGACGTTGAGGGCCGCGGCCCGCGCCGGTTTTGTTTCTGAACAGGACGGCGAGGCGCTGGCCGAGGCGCATCGGCTGATGACAGCGGTCACACAGGTGCTTCGCCTGACTCTGCCCGACGACGCCAAGCCCGCGGCCGCCGCAGCCGGCGTCAAGCGCCGCATCGCCGCTGCGGCGGGGCGCCCGACTTTGATCGGCTGGCCGCGGATCTGGTTGCAGCGCGCGCGCGTGTGCGCGCGATCTTCACGCGAACGCTGGGTTCGGCGCCTGGGTGACAAGGTCGCCGCGAGCGGCTAAGCGCAGCCGGTCACGCGGGAAGCGCGCATGAGCTACGTCGACAGCATCCTCGAACCCGGCGAAGCGGTGCGCTACCGCACGACGGTCAGTTGGACCGTCTACGGCCCCGCCCTCTGGATAGGGCTAGCGTCGTTCGTCGCCGCCTTTCTGGCGTGGAAGTTGTTTCTCGGCTGGTTGTTTCTTCTCACCGGGGCTCTGGCGCTCATAGCGTTTTTTGCCATCCTCCGCGCCTTTGTCGCGCGCTGGTCGACGGAGATCGCGGTGACCGACCGCCGCATCATTTTCAAGCGCGGCCTCATTCGCCGGCATACGGTCGAAATGAATATGCAGAAGGTCGAGAGCGTCGATGTCGATCAGACGCTGCTCGGGCGGCTGTTCAACTATGGCGATGTGACTGTGCGCGGCGTCGGCAGCACGTTTGAACGACTGAACTTCATCGACGCGCCGTTGCGGCTGCGGACGACGGTCACGGCCGGATAGAGATGGTAGGGCGCCTGACAACCTTGCAGGTCTTTCCGGCCCCTGGTTCGCGCTCACGCGGGCTGCTCGTCGCCGGCCCGTTCCGTATTCCCTGCGCACTCGGTCCCGCGGGCGTCGTGCGGATCAAGCGGGAGGGCGACGGCGGCACGCCGGCCGGCCGCTATCGGTTGCTTTGGGGCTATTTCCGCCCGGATCGCCCGCGTTCTCAAGCCGGCGGGGTTCGATTGATCGCGATGCGTCGCGACACGGGCTGGTGCGAAATCCGGCAAGCGCCAACTACAATCGTCCCGTGCGCGCGCCCTCGCGCGACGCCACCGATCGGATGTGGCGCAATGACGCGCTCTACGACCTGACGTTCGTGCTCGATCAGAATTTTTCACGCCGCGCGAAGGGGGGCGGCAGCGCGATATTCTTTCACATTGCGCGGCCGGACCTGACGCCGACAGCCGGCTGCGTCGCCATTCCGCACGCGGCGATGCGCCGCTTGGCGCCGCATCTGGCCCGCGACGCGATGATGGTGATCAAATAAAAGCGGTAGGCAGGCGCCTGATGTAGCCGCGGTCGTTGACCGCGGCCGCGCCGTGATCGAATGCTTACCTGATAAGGACGCTCACACCGAGACCGCGGTCAACGACCGCGGCTACATCAGGCGCTTCGCGACGTGAGCTCGCAATCAGACAGCGAGCTTAAGCGACTTCGAGACATGCGCTTTGATGGGCGCGCTCGCTTCGTCGGCGACCTTTCGCGCAAGCGCGGCGAGGTCCTTGGCCTGCGTGTAGGCGCCTTCGAACTGCTTGCGGGAGAATTCGGTTTGCAGCGTGACGAATTCTGAGATCGACTTGGCGCCCGCCAACGACTTGAAGAGCTCGAAATTCGCGTCCGCGCTCGCCTTGATCGCCTCGATCGCTTTCACGTTGAACTCGACCACGCCGTCCTTGGCGGCTCCGTAGCTGGCCTCGATCGCCGCAGTCGTCTCGTTGGCTACCGACTTCGCCTTGGCGAAGTTGGCGCGACCCTCGACGAGGCTCTTTTCGATGAGCGCGCGGGCCTTTCCCTGCACTTCTTGCAACGGGACGAGCGGCGCCTCGACCGCCTTGGCGACCTCCGCCGTGACCACGCTCGGCGGGATCACGGGGGCAGGCGTCGGGTCGGGCAAGTTGGCGAATTCAACCGGCGCGAGGGCCACCGGCTCCACGATATGCGGTCGCTCGTGCACGACCAACGAGGGCTGCGCGGGTTTTTTCGGGGAATTCGCCATGCTGTCTCGATCTCCAATCAATCGGGTTGAGCCAAACGCGTAACAATCACTCGGAACGCGGCTTCGCACTCTGCTGAATGATGCTGCCGATCTCCTTGGCCTGCTCCTGCAAGGCGGCGATCTGCGACTTCAGATATTCGCTCTGCAACGCGAAGGCTTCCTGCGGATCTTTGGCCTTGACCAGCTTGTGCGCGAAATCGAACGCTGCATTGACGTTCTTCTCAGCATAACCGAGCGTCTGCGCGCCGACCGACTTGACGTTGGTCTGCACCGACGCGGTCGCGGAGTCCACGGCGCCGGCTGTCTTCTGCGCGACGGAGACGAAGCCCTCAAAAGCCTTGCGCGCCTGCTCGACGCTGCGTTCGGCGAAATCGCGAAGGTCGGTCGGAATTTCAAACGGAGTATTGCTCATGATCGCCTCTACTTCCCTGGGTTCCTCGGTTGGGCGCCGTTGCGCCAACTGCGCATATATATAGCATTTGCCTTGTTGCATTGCAACATGAATTTTGCGATGCACCACGGTGTTAACCGCAACGTCATCCGAAGGGGGATTGGACGCATCCGAAGCGAGCCAAATTTTTAAGAATTTGCTAAGCCTTTTCCGGGGCAGCGCGCGGCGGGCGCCGGTCTGGGGCCGAATAGACGGGGAAGTTTACGAGGTATCATGGACTTAGTGTCCGGGACGTCAGAACCGGAATGGGCCAGCCGTCTCGATCGCACGCCGTTCGCGGCGGCGTTGGCGACTGGCGCGCCGCTCATCGTTGCGCGAGGCGAGCCGCCACGCCTGGCGTTCGCCACCCCATCGGCGCTCGCCGCCTTCGGTGTCGCGGATCCGCGCGAACTCGAGCCGATTCTTTTTTCCGGCAGCGGCTTCGCGTCGCGCCGTCTGCTGCGGCTCGCCGCCGAGACGCCTGTCAACACCGCGCCACGGCTGGAGCTGCTGCGCTTTTTTGCGGCACGCAAACTCGTGAGCGTAAATTGGCTGTGCGCACGCCTCACCCGCACGGGCGAGAGCTTCTTCGTTGCAGGAGAAGCGACGCCCCGCTCCGAGGGCGCGCCGGAAAGCTGGGCGGCGGCCGCCCTTGCTGACGAAGCCGCTTCCTTTGAGGCGCCCCCGCTCGACGGGCCCGTCAGATTCGTATGGAGCGTCGATGCCGAGGGGCGTTTTGCCGCCCCTGACGCCGCGTTGCGCGAACGTCTGGGTCCGAACGCGCCGCGAGAAAGCGAAGCGCTCGACGCGTTCCTCGCGCGCACGGCTCTTGACGCCGATGGGGATTTAGCCCGCGCCTGGCGCGCTCGGAGCACGTTTTCGACGTTGCGACTCGCCTGGCCGGAGCCTGGGCGCGCGCGAGCCCGTATTGTTTCGCTGTCTGGCGCGCCGGTCTTTGCGGGCGGAAGGCAGTTTGTGGGCTTTCGGGGGTTCGGGATTTTTACGGGTGAAGGCGTCGATCTGGCGCTGCCGGACGGCGATACGCGCGCACCAGGCGAGCCGCCAGTTTCGGCTGCGCCGCCCACCGAAGAAAAGGCTACTGATCCCTCGCAGCCAGCGCCCATATCAGAGTCGCCGGCCGCGCCCCCATCGGATGCAGAGCCCACCGCCTCGACGCGCAATTCCGGCGGCGGCGCGAATGCATTGATTGGCCTTTTGCAACGCCAGCATTCGGCGGCGGCCCCCTCCGCGCCCGCCATGGCGGTGATTTCCGCCCTGGCGTCTCTTCTACAGGCGAAGTCCGACGCGCCCACGATCGCGCCGCCCCCGGCCGCGGGATCCCCGGCGACGACGTCCCCACCCGCCGCCGAAGCGGCGCCCTCGGAGGGCGGTGGCGCGGAAATCGTCGTATTGCGACCTGGCCCCCCAGCAGAGCCCGCCAACGATCAACTCGGGCCGCCTGCGACCAGGGAGCCCGAGGCTGTCGCGTTGACGAGCCAGGAACGCGACGCTTTCAAGGAGATTGCGCGGGCGCTCGGCGCCAATGTGCGGAGCGCGCGCGGCGAATCTCAGCCAACGACCGACGACCCCGCGGCTGAGGACCCGTCTCGCGACGAGGCGCAGTCCTCGCAAATGCTTGAAAGCGGCGCGACATCGAAGCCGACGTCCCGCGCCTTGGAGGACTTCACCAGCCTTGTCGACAACCTGCCGATCGCCGCGCTGGTCATTCGCGGACACGAAGCGCTTTATGCCAACCGCACCCTGCTTGATCTCACAGGGTTCAAGGACATCGAGGATTTTCGCCGCCGCGAGGGCCTGAGCAAGATATTCCGCGGACGCGACCCGCAAGCGCTAGCCGCAGGGGGCGCGGGCGGCGGAATTCCCCTGGTTGCCGCGGGCGAGCGCATTGTCACGGTTGACGCGCAGGTGCGCCCGACAAAATGGGACGGGGCGGCGGCCGTGCTGGTGGCGATGCGCCGTTCGCTGGAGGCCGACCACGAAGACGAGTTGCGCGCGATGGAGCGCGAAATTGACATGCACTCCGCGCGGGCGCGCGACTACGCCGCAGCGCTCGATGCGGCGCGCGAGGGTATGGTGCGTCTGGATCGCAACGGCCGAATTCTCGGCATGAACAAGGGCGCGGAGCATCTGTTAGGCTACGATCAGAAGGAAGCCGCGGGCGAAACCTTTCTGGCGCTTCTGGCGCCAGCGAACCACGAGGCCGCGACGGCGGCGCTCGAACGACTCACCAAGGCGGAATCCGGACCGGTCGAGAGTTTTGACGCATCCGTGCGAGATCCAGCGGGCGGCCTCGCTCCGATGCGGATCGAGCTCGGCCGGTTCGCCAATCAGCCCGAGCCGGACTATTTCCTGCTCATCAGCCAGCGCGCGGCTGTCGCCGTCGAGACGCCTACGGAGCCAACTGAGTTGCCGGACGCCGAGCAGGCGAGCCGCGCCAAGACCGAACTGCTTTCGCGCGTAAGCCATGAAATGCGCACGCCGCTGCACGCCATCATGGGCTTCGCTGAGATGATCCTGGAGCAGCGCTTCGGCCCGATCGGAAACGATCGCTACCGCGACTACGTCAAAGACATCCTGGCTTCCGCCCGGCATGTGCTGTCGCTCGCTGGCGATCTGCTCGACATGTCGAAGCTGGAGCTCGGAAAGCTGGATCTTGATTTCACGCCGATCGACCTCAATCGAGTGATCCGAGAATGCGTGACGCTCATGCAGCCGCAAGCGGCGCGGGAGCGCATCATCATGCGGCTGTCCCTGTATGATCGCTTGCCCAACGTGATGGCCGACGAACGTTCGATGAAACAGGTGATGATCAACCTGATGTCGAACGCCGTCAAATATAACGAACCCGGCGGTCAGGTGATCGTCTCGACCGCGCTCGACGACGCCGGCGCCGCAATCGTTCGCGTCCGCGACACCGGGGTCGGCATGAGCGACAGCGATCTGGCGATCGCGCTGGAGCCGTTCCGCCGCGTGCCAGGGGCAAAGGTAGTGGAGGGCACTGGGCTCGGCCTGCCGCTGACCAAAGCGCTGGTTGAAGCCAACCACGCCGACTTCAGCATAAAGAGTCGGAAGGACCAGGGCACGCTGGTTGAGATCGCATTTCCTGCGGCAAAGGCCGCGCAGTAACTCTGTCGGAGCGTCGGCCTCCAGGCCGACGTCTGCCCCGAAGACGGCGGGTTCATGCGTTGTGACGTCGGCGTGGGCGCCGACGCTCCGACTCAAAGCGGAGATCGGCATGACGCTCGATTGGGTATTGGCCAGCTTGCATCATTTGGCGGTTTTTGGGTTGGTGGCGATCCTCGCTTATGAAATCGCCATGACGGCAGGCGTCGTCGACACCGCCTTGACCGGTCGCATCGCACGGGTTGACGCCTGGTTCGGAATCGCGGCTACCGCCGTAGTGGCTGCGGGGGTGGCGCGCGTGTTTCTCGGCGACAAGGGACCGGCCTACTACGCCGCGAACAGCCTGTTCTGGGCGAAGATGGCGGTGTTCGCGCTGGTCGGCGCGATTTCGATCCTGCCCACCCTGCAATTCCTCCGTTGGCGGCGCGAGGGCCGCGCCGATCCGCATTTCAAACCGAACGCGCAGGCGCTGGTCTCGGTCAGGCGCGCGCTGTTCGCCGAGGCGGCCCTGGTGGCGCTGCTGCCGATCCTCGCCGCGGGAATGGCGCGCGGTATCGGCTCGTAGAACGTTTCGCGTTCAACCAGACCCGTCATTGCGAGCGAAGCGAAGCAATCCAGCCTCTCCGAGATCGGGGGTTTGCCGGAAAGGGCGGCTCTCTGCGCCCCTGGGTTGCTTTGCTTCGCTTCGCTCGCAATGACGGGTGTGTTTCATTACAGAACGCTGTAGGCGCCCGCTCAGCGCATCATATCCCTCAGCGCATTGCGCATGGACTCGCTGGGCACACCGAAAAACCCTCCATAGGGCACGTCAAGCGTGTGGATGACGAAGATCGCGCTGCTCACGGAAATGGCGCACATCACGATAACGATGATCGTGAGCCGGGTCGCCGGCGCGCGCAGACCGAAACAACCAAACAAGATCATCAGCCAAAACACCAGCACCCAATAGAACGGCGCCGTGATCGAGCCATGCAGGCTCTCGATCACCACCCAGCGACTCTTGATCACATCCGCGTAGTCGCCGACACAGGCGCTCGCGATTGAGCGATGCAGCCAGTCGGCGCCCTCCAGACCGCGCACCCCGAGGCCGATATCGTTGATGAGATTAGCGAGCGTCGGATCCTCGCCGGTCAGGGCCATGTGGGAGATGTCAGGATAGTCGACGGTCGCGGGCCGCTTTTCGTTGGGCCAGGTGGAAGCGATGACGGCGGCGACATAGGAGCGCAGATGGGAGCGAATCGGCGCCGGTCTCGGGACCAAAGTCGCGTAAACAACGGTCGAGCTGGGCGAGTTGTCCAGCGTAGAGCCCGCGGTCCTGATAGGCGGTCTCAAAGCCTGTCTTCACCGAAGAGGTCAACAGGCCGAGCACGATGGCGGTGAACGTGACCTGCAAGGTAATGGCGAGCTGGATCAGTTCGACCGACTCACCGGTGCGGTGGCGCTCATGCAGTTTCGATTTGGCGTATAGGCCTAAGCCTGTCGCTACGAGCAACAGGCAGAAGACCAGTAAAGACGGCCCGATTTGGGACATTTGGGACTAATCGCCGGGTCTAGGAAAACCGTCAATGGCGCGTACACCATCTGCCGCGCGGTCAAGCTCAGAAAAAGCGGATTAGCACTACCGCGGCGACAATCAGGACCGCCCCTACCCCGCGACCAAGGGTCAAGGATTGTTGTGGCAGGCCGAACGCGCCGGTCTGGTCGAGAATCAGCGAGCACGCGATAATTCCCGCGACAAAACAAACGAACATCAGCGCCGTGCCCAGCCTTGGCGCAACGACGGCCATCATGCCGATGACCACGGCCCCGATGATCCCGCCCGTCCACAGAATCGGCGGCGCCGAGGCCAAAAAACGGGGTGAGGGCGGCGGCAACCGCCAGAGCAGCGCAGCGGCCACCATGATCACACATGTGACCCCGGCGGAAATTGCGGTTGCCCAGAGAACGGTGGCGCCTCGCTGCGCGAACTGGGAGTTGACCGCAGCCTGGAGCGGCTGAAGCGCGCCTGCGATCAACGCGAAGAGCATAAGGCCAATGCGCAAGGCGAACTTTCTCAGAGGGAACGCAGCCACTTTGTCGCAGCCGGCAAAATTTGCAATATACCGGTCGGAGCCGGCATCGGGGCGCCTTATAAACACCACAGCGCCGCCATGGCCGGACTTGTTGTTCCGGCCATCCACGTCGGTGTGAGCAACACAGGCTCCAGTTTGCAAACACCGCCGGCGCCGCGAACGCGTTGGAGTTATGAAACGAACGCTGCCCTCACCGCGTGGATGCCCGTAACAGGTCCGGGCATGACCAGGGACTTCAAATCTCGACTACCTTGCACACACACGAAAGCGCCCTTTGACCCTCATTCTCACGCTTAACCGCCGCGGCGAGGGCGTTGCCGACGACGGCCGCGCCGAGCCCGGCGCGCTGCCCGGCGACATCGCCGGGAGTCCGCCTGTCGCCCCTCGCGTCGCCCCGGTCTGCGGCTATTTCGGAACCTGCGGCGGCTGCGCGGCGCAACACATGCCGCAAGATCTCTACGCCGCCTGGAAGCGCGACGCCGTCATCGATGCGCTTGCCCGCGAAGGCGTTGAGGCCGAGGTCGGCGCGCTCTTAGATGCGCACGGCGCGGGGCGACGGCGCGCGACGTTTCATGCGCGCACTGACACCGATGGCCGCGTGGAGGTTGGCTTCATGCGCGCTCGGGCGCACGACATCGTCGAAATCGACGCCTGCCCGCTGTTCGCGCCCGAACTTGGGCCGGCGCCCGTCGTGGCGCGGGCCTTCGCGGAGGCGCTGAAAGGTCTTGGCAAGCCGCTCGACATTCAAGTGACCGCGACGCTCGCTGGCCTCGACGTTGACCTCCGCGGCTCGGGCGCCCTCGGGGCCGGGCAGGTGCGCAAATTGCTCGCGGTCGCGGAGAATTTCGATCTCGCTCGCCTTTCCAATCACGGCGTCGCCCTCATCGAGCGCCGGCCGCCCGTCGTCGCGTTTGGGCGAGCGCGGGTCGTCCCGCCGGCCGGAGGCTTCCTGCAGGCGACGGCGGCTGGCGAGGATCTGCTCGCTCGGATGGCGGTCGAAGCGACGAAGGGCGCCGCTCGCGTTGCCGATCTCTTCTGCGGCGCAGGCGCCTTCGCCCTCCCGCTCGCCGAAAGCCACGCCGTGTTCGCCGCCGATAATGACGCTGCGGCGATTGGCGCCCTCCGTCGCGCCGTGGCGGAAACGCCGGGCTTAAAAGGCGTCGAGGCGGTTGCGCGCGACCTGTTCCGACTGCCGCTGGCGGCGGCTGAGCTTTCGAAGTTTGACGCTGTGCTGTTCGACCCGCCGCGCGCTGGAGCTGAACGACAATCGCTGGAAATCGCGGCAAGCGGTGTCAAACTCGTCATCGCGATCTCCTGCAACGCGGACAGCTTTGCGCGAGACGCGCGCGCACTCACGACGGCCGGCTATGTCGCTGAGCGGGTCACGCCGCTTGACCAGTTCCGCTACTCGCCGCATGTCGAGATTTTCGCGGTGTTTCGCCGGCGCGCGATGAAGCGCCGCAGAGGAGTTCTCGGGTGACGCAACAGACGCACGAAATCGGCGCCTCTGTAGTCGCGGTCGCCGACCGCGGTGGCCCGCGGTCAGCGACCGCGGCTATGGGTCTGCTGGACAAACTCGCGCGTATCGTCGGTCCGACGCATGTGCTGACGGACGCGGACCAAATAGAAGGCGCGCTTGTCGAGCCGCGCGGCCTCTATCGCGGCGCTGCGCTCGCGCTGGTGCGACCCAGCGATACGGCGCAGGTGTCCGCTGTCGTCGCCGCTTGCGCGGAAGCGCGCGCGCCGATCACGCCACAAGGCGGCAACACCGGGCTCGTCGGCGGCCAGATCCCGCTTGGGCCGGAGATCGTGCTGTCGCTGAAGCGCCTCAACCGCGTGCGCGAGGTCGACCCGCTCGCCGACAGTCTCATCGTCGAGGCCGGCGTGACGCTCGCGGAAGCGCAGGCCGCCGCCGACCGCGCGGACCGTCTGTTTCCGCTGTCGCTGCCCTCGGAGGGAACCTGTACGATCGGCGGCAATCTCTCAACCAACGCCGGCGGCGTCGCCGTGCTCGCCTATGGCAACGCGCGGGAGCTCGCGACCGGCATCGAGGTCGTGTTGTCGGATGGCCGCATCGTCGACGTGTTGTCGAAACTGCGCAAGGACAACACCGGCTACGATCTGAAGGACCTGTTCATCGGCGCGGAGGGCACGCTTGGGATCATCACGGCGGCCGCCCTCAAACTGTTTGCGAAACCGAAGTCGCGCGAGACCGCTTTCGTCGGCCTTACAACTCCCGAGCGGGCGCTCGCGTTGTTTCGCTCCGCCCGCGAAACATTCGGCGCGGGCGTCGTCAGCTTCGAGCTGCTTCCGCGCATCGCGCTCGACTTCGTATTGCGCCACGCACGGGGCGCCCGCGACCCGCTCGCCAGTTCGCATGACTGGTACGTATTGGTGGAACTGACGAGCCAAGTCGCGACAGGCCTTGGCGATGCGATGACGGAGTGGCTTACGGCAGCCGCGGAGCATGGGCTGATCGACGACGCTGCGATTGCCGCCAGCGGCGAGCAGCGCGCCGCGTTCTGGCTATTGCGCGAGATGCTCTCCGAGGTTCAGGGGTTCGAAGGCGGTTCTATCAAACACGACGTGTCGGTGCCGCTCGGCGCCGTACCCGACTTTCTCGCCGAGGCGAGCGCTGCGGTGGTGCGACGAACGCCCAGCGCCCGTGTCGTAGCTTTCGGCCACATGGGCGACGGCAACATTCATTTCAACGTAAGCCAGCCAATCGGCGGCGACAAACAAACATTCCTCGCCGATTGGGAAGGCATGAATGAGGTTGTCCACGACGTCGTCGCCAAATATCAGGGCTCGTTCTCTGCCGAACACGGCATCGGTCGGTTGAAGCGGGAGTTGCTGTTGCGCAAGAAGAATCCCGCCGCGCTGGATGTCATGCGCGCCATCAAGGCGACGCTCGACCCGTTGGGGATTATGAACCCAGGGAAGGTGTTGTGAGTTGATCCGTCATTGCGAGCGCAGCGAAGCAATCCAGAGCGAGATCGCGCCCAACCGGAAAGGGCGCCTGCCGCCGCATGGATTGCCGCGTCGCTTCGCTCCTCGCAATGACAAGTCCGCAAAGGCGCCCGACTTTCAGATGCGCGATGTCGTGAACTGAGGCAGGCATGGTTGGAGCGGGAACGGATCGTACGAAAACAATCATCGCCGGCGGTCCCACGGTCGTTCTCGTGCGGCCGCAGCTTGCCGTCAACATCGGCATGTGCGCCCGCGCCATGGCAAACTTCGGCCTCGACGATCTCAAACTCGTCAACCCGAAGGCCGGTTGGCCACGCGTCGACGAATACAAGGAGGTCGCCTATTCCGCCGCCGCCGGCGCCGCGCATATTCTCGACAGCGCCCGCGTATTTGATCGCCTCGAAACGGCGATCGCCGACCTGCATTTCGTCTACGCGGCGACCGCGCGCGAGCGCGGACAAGCCAAACCCGTGATCACTCCGTCCGTCGGCATGGCGCAAGCCGTCGCCGCCGTGGCCGAGAAGCGCGGAGTGATGTTCGGCCCGGAGCGCACCGGGCTCGACAACGACGAGGTCGCGCTCGCCGATGCGATCCTCACCTTTCCCACCAACCCCGCCTACGCCTCGCTCAACCTCGCGCAAGCCGTGCTGCTGGTCGGCTATGAATGGTTCAAGGCCGCGCAAGGCGACATCCCGCGGCCGCCCTCAGTCGAGCGCACGGCGCTGCCCGCGGCCCGGGAAACGACGATCGCTTTCTTCGAATATCTGGAGGAGAAGCTCGAGATCGCTGGCTTCTTCAAGCCTGAGACCAAGAAGCCCGGCATGGTGCGAAATCTACGCAACATCTTCCATCGCCTGGCGATGACCGAACAAGACATCAGCACGCTGTGGGGTGTGGTCGTGCGTTTGGTTGAAGGGCCGCGCGTCGTCGCTCAAACAAGAAAGCGCAACCGTCCTATCAAACCAAAGCCGGATCAGCCGTAGAACACCACGGTCTTGCGGCCGTTGGGCAGCACACGATCCTCCAACGCGTAGCTCAAGGCCCGCGCGAGCACGCGCCGCTCGATGTCGCGCCCTTTGCGCACGAGGTCATCGGGCGTGTCACGGTGGGAGATGCGCTCCACGTCCTGCTCGATGATCGGTCCCTCATCCAGATCGGACGTAACGAAATGCGCGGTGGCGCCAATCAGCTTGACGCCGCGTTCGTGCGCCTGGTGATAGGGTTTGGCGCCCTTGAAGCCGGGCAGGAACGAGTGGTGGATGTTGATGCACTTGCCGCTGAATTTCGCCGCCAAGCCATCAGAGAGAATCTGCATGTAACGCGCGAGCACGATGACGTCGGCCTTCGCTTCGCGCACCGTCTCCCAGAGCTGAGCTTCCTGTTCCATCTTGGTTTGTCTGGTGACGGGCAGATAATGAAAGGGGATATCGGCGAAGTCGATGTGCTCGTAAGTTTCGCGCGGATAGTTGGCGATGATTGCGACCGGCGCCATCGGCAATTCACCGCTGCGCCAGCGATAGAGCAGATCAACCAGGCAATGATCGAAACGCGAGACCAGCAATACGACGCGCTTCTTGTCGTCAACCGCGCGTAGCGTCCAGTTCATGCCGAAACGCGCCCCGATCTCAGCGAAACGGGCTCGCATAGCCTCTCCCGTCGCGCCGTCCGTGGCGGCGTTGAAGGCGACGCGCATAAAAAACGCGCCGGTCTCGATGTCGTCGAACTGCTGCGCATCGAAAATATTGAAGCCGCCCTCGAACAATGCGGTGGAGACGGCGGCGACGATGCCGGGCCGATTGGGGCAGGAGAGTGTGAGGACGAAACGCGGGCTGGTCATGACGTCGATCTCTTATGAGACAAGCCGCCGAGGTCGCCGAGGTTCACCCGATTGTCAAGCCGCGCGCTCGCTCGTCAGGCCGCGCAAATGCGTGGGGCGTCCCAACAAATAGCCTTGCGCCCGTTCGCAGCCGAGGGCTTTCAACGCCTCCAATTGCGCCTGCGTCTCCACGCCCTCCGCGACCGTCTTCATCCCATAACTCCGGGCGAGATCGACGAGGGCGCGCAGCGTATGCACCGCTTCCGGCCTGGCGCCAAGCTTGGCGACAAACAGCCGATCGATCTTCAGGGTGTCGATCGGATACATCTCCAGATAGGAGAGACACGAATAGCCGGTGCCGAAATCGTCGAGCGATACGCCGACGCCAAGGTCGCGCAGCGCGCGTATCTGATCGGCGACCACCGGTTTGTTTTGCAGCAGCGTCGATTCGGTGATCTCGATGCGCAAGCGATGGGCCGGAAGACCAGTCGCGCGCAGCGCCTGGCTGACGTCGCCCGCGAAGGCGCCGGCGTCGAGTTGCACCGCGGAGACGTTGACCGAAACCTCGAACTCTCCGGGCAGCGCGGCGATGTCGGCGCAAGCGCGGCGCAATACCCACGCGCCGATGCTGACAATAAGGCCGATGTCCTCGGCGATCGGTATGAACTCGGAAGAGGGCACCAGGTCGCCGCCGTCGGGACGCCAGCGCAACAGCGCTTCGTAGCCGACGATCGCGTCCCGCTTCAACGAATAGATTGGTTGATAGACGAGGTGAAATTCGTGCGCCTCCAGAGCCCGCCGCAGGCCAGCCTCGAGTTTTACGCGCGCGACCGCCGCTTCTGTGAGTTCGCGGCGAAACAACCGCGCGCAACCTCGTCCATCGTTCTTGGCGGCGTAAAGCGCGAGGTCGGCGGCCTGCATGAGTTCGACTGCGCTCACGCCGTCGACCCGTCCACGCGCCACGCCGACGGTGGCCCCGATCGACACCGTCATGCGCGAAGTCGGAAATGGCTGCGCCATTGCGCGATTTATCTTGCGGGCCAGCGCCGGCGCGTCGGTTTCGAACGACGACACGCGCTGCAGAATGGCGAATTCGTCGCCGCCAAGCCGCGCCACCAGATCATCCTTGCCGACCAGGTTGGCGAGACGATCGGCGGCCTGCCGCAGCAATTCATCGCCGACGAGATGACCGTAAGTGTCATTCACCATCTTGAAGCGATCGAGATCCAGGACGTGAAGCGCGAACTCATCATCCTCATCGCTGCAGAGTTGGTCGAGCGCCTCTGAGAGCGAACGCCGGTTCGCCAGACCGGTCAGCGCGTCGTGCCGCGACAGGACGAACAGTTCGTGTTCGACGCCGCGACGGCGCCGAGCAACCATCAGCGTCACGAGAAATGCCGACAGCGTCGCCATCAGCGCGCCCGCGACCACCAATCTTCGCCTTATGCGCCAACCGGGGTCATCATCGATCGAGGGCAAATGCGCGACCGTCGACAACGGATAGGCGCCAACCCGGCGCGAGGCGTCGAAACCGTGTGCTGCGGCGGGCGCTGCCGCGTAGACGCTGTCGGCGTCGCCTTGTGGGTCGTAAGTCTCGCCGATCCGGTCGAGGTAGACGCCCGAGCCCGACCTGATCTGGCCATCGTCGCCGACCAGAGCGAGGCCGCCTCCCGCGGGCAGGTCCAGCGACGCGAATTCCCGATCGAAATAGTCGGTCGCGAGCGAAAACACGAACTCGCCGGCAAAGGCGCCGTCGACGCCGAAACGTTTGCGCGAAAATTGTATCGTGCGAACGCCGCTCAAGCGGCCGATAGCCACCGGGCCTATAAAGAGATCGTCGGCGATGGAATCTCGTTGCGCGCGAAAATGCGGGCGGTCACTCACGTCGACGAGCCTGTCGAAATGCGTTTCGAGCGAAGTGGCGACGACAAGTCCAGCCGAGTCGATAACGCTGATTTGAACGCCGTCCTCGACGAGGTTGCGGTCCGCGAGCAGCGCGGGCCAATCGGCCGCGCCGCCTTTCTCATGCTCGACCCAACGCAGGAAGCTCAGCCGCTTGTCGATACCCTCGATCATCCCGATCGCGCTCTGTTGGGCGATACGCGCCAAGTTCAGCGCTTCGTTTCCCGCCCGACCGGTGTGTTGGTGGTAATCCGCGAAGAGAAGCAGCGCCGCGCTGCCCCAAATGATCGACACCAGTATGAGGCCAAAAGCGGCCACGGGCTGGCGATAGGCGGTTGCCACCACCTCCCGATGCGCCTGCGGCGCCCGTTTCCTCAGGGGCAAACGCAAAAACGCGAACGCGTTCGATACGCCCAACAAACAGCACTCCCGGGCCGGGTTTCCGGGGAGCTTACGCTAGGGGATTAAAGACTGACTAAACCCGACCCGATTTTTCCGGTTCGCTAGCTCCGCCAAAGGCCTACGAGTCGTCAAGTCATCGTGAAGCTGAGCTCGTCGCGGCGGCGCGCCTACATTCGATCCGCACTTCCACACGCAAGATCACCGAGGATTTTGCCGCCCCGAGGGAGGTAAAAGCCTCGTGGCGGCAACTTCGCGGAAAGATCAAGCCTCCAGACGTCAGTACCGTCCGAAAGAGCTGCCGCCGTCAGGCGCTTCGCAACGTATTCCGTTGCCGCCCGGAAATGAGTGCGGGTAGTAGCCGGGCGGACAATAGCGACCGAGGCCGCCGTCATTACTGTACCAGCTGTTGTTGGAGCGCGGACAACCATCGACAGTGCAGGACATGTCGGCGCGCATACCCTGCGCCGAGGCGGCGCCCGGCAAAAACATCAAGCCGCCTGCCGAAATCGCCGCAACGGCGGATGTAATCAGCCAAGTCCTAATCATCTCGCATCTCCTCGAATAACAAGCCATCGCCCAGCATGTAGGAAGCGGAGCATTGGGCCGTTACCTTGAGGCGCGCGATTGCGAGTCACGTCCGCGTGAGCGACGCGACCCTTTCAGTCCTCAAATCGCTCAGAGCCGCCGGCTTGCGGTGGCGGCGCGATCGCCGCATCGGGAGCGCGCGCGGGCGAGCCCGGATCGCGAAAGCGATTGACGATCGGATAGCGTCGGTCGCGCCCGAAATTCTTCGCGCCCACTTTCACGCCCGGCGCCGATTGCCGGCGCTTATATTCAGCGAGATAGAGCAGCCGCTCGACGCGTTTCACAGTATCCAGATCGTGACCGGCCTCGACAATGTCGGCGACGCGCATTTCTTTCTCGACCAAACCATTGAGAATGGCGTCAAGCACAGGATAGGGCGGCAGCGAGTCTTCGTCCTTCTGGTTCTCGCGCAACTCCGCGGACGGCGGCTTGGTGATGATGTCTTCGGGGATGACGACGCCGTCCGGCCCCAGCGCGCCTTCGGGCTTCCAGCGATTGCGCAGCGCCGAGAGCCGGAACACCTCCATCTTGTAGAGATCCTTGATTGGATTGAAACCGCCGTTCATGTCGCCGTAGAGCGTCGCATAACCAACCGACATCTCGGACTTGTTGCCGGTGGTGACGACCATCGCCCCGAACTTGTTGGAGATCGACATCAGTATGAGGCCACGCGTCCGGCTCTGGATATTTTCTTCCGTAATGTCGCGCTGTCGGCCGGCGAACATTCCCGCGAGCGCGCGCTCAAAGGCCTCGACGGGCTCGCCAATCGGAACGGTATCGTAGCGCACACCCAAAGCGCGCGCGCAGGCCTCCGCGTCGCGCAACGATTCATTGGAGGTGAACTTATACGGCAGCATCACCGCATGGACGCGGCTCGCGCCGAGCGCGTCCACCGCCATCGCTACGCAAAGCGCCGAATCGATGCCGCCGGAAAGCCCAAGCACGACGCCTGGAAAGCGATTGTGCAGCACGTAGTCGCGCAGACCCAGCACGCAGGCGGCGTAGTCGCCCTCGTCGCCCTGGTCGAGCTTGTCTGTTGGCCCTTCGACGCACGTCCACGTCCCCGAGCGGCGCTCCCAGACCGTACGCGCGACCACCTCGCGGAAGCCCGGCAGTTGCGCGCCAAGCGTCCGGTCAGCATTGAGCGCGAACGAGCCGCCCTCGAACACCAGTTCATCCTGTCCGCCGACCTGGTTCAAGTAAATCAGCGGCAAACCGGATTCCATGACCCGCGCCTCCGAGATCGCCCTGCGAATGGCGAGCTTGTCGCGCTCATAGGGCGACGCATTCGGCACTAGCAGGATTTCCCCGCCCGTTTCGGCGATGCACTCGACGGGGTCCGGCCCCCAGATGTCCTCGCAGATTGGTACGCCGATGCGCACGCCTTTGAAGACGATCGGCCCCGGATGCGGTCCCGGGCGAAACACGCGCTTCTCGTCGAAAACGCCGTAGTTCGGCAGATCGACCTTGAACCGAACCGCCGCGATGCGGCCGCCTTCGAGCAGCGCCGCGGCGTTGTAGAGCGCGCCCTCCTGCACCCAGGGAAGCCCGACGAGCATCGCCGGGCCGCCGTCCGCCGTGTCTTGCGCAAGCGTCTCACAGGCGGTCCGACAGGCTTCCTGGAAAGCGGGCTTCAGCACCAGGTCTTCCGGCGGATAGCCGGAGAGGAACAATTCCGGCGCAAGCACGAGATCAGCGCCGAAGCCCGCGGCTTCGGCGCGGGCGGCGCGAAGGCGAGCCAGGTTGCCATCGATGTCGCCGACAACGGGCGAGATCTGCGCTAGCGCAATGACGAGGCGATCGGCGGCGGGCATGGCTGGCGTTTAGCGCGGGTTAGCAGGGCGGCGCAATCCGGTGTAGCCGCGGTCGTTGACCGCGGTCGACGTGAGATCGTCGTTGTCCGGCAAGCCTTCGATCACGGCGCCGTCGCGGTCAGCGACCGCGGCTACAGGACAGAGGCGCGCTAACCGCCGTTTTCGAAGAGCGCTTCGAGGGCCGCGTAAAGACGCTCGGGGCCAGCAATAACGCGATTACCCTTCCACAGCCCCTCATCCGCCAGGAAGTTGCTGATCTTTCCGCCGGCGCCTTCGATCACCGCGAGAGCGCCCAGGCAATCCCAGGAATTGATATGCGGCTCGACATAGCCGATGAGCCGTGCCGCAAGCGACCGAGCAGAGCGTCAGGGCGCCGGAGCCCTCTCGGTAGAACATAGCGCCGGCATGGAGCAGCCGCGTGAACATGGGCAAGAACTCATCTGGACGGACGCGCGGCGAATAGCCGACGCCAACCATTCCATCATCCAGCCGCCCTGCATTGCCGACATGGATCGGGCGTCCATTCAGGGTCGCGCCATAGCCGCGGCCGCCGATGAAGGTCTCACGCCTTACCGGGCTCGTCACAAACCCCATTTCCAGCACGCCGTCGAGCACGAAAGCGATCGAGACACACCAGCTCCCCATGCCCTTTGTGAAAGGCTGCGTGCCGTCGATCGGATCAACCACCCATATGCCTGCGGCGCCCCTTAGGTCGCTGCGCCCCGTCTCTTCACCAAGAAAATCATCCTGCGGGAACTCTGCCTTCAGGCGCTCGCGGATGAGTAGCTCGACATTCAAGTCGGCCTCGCTCGCCATGTCTTGCACGCCCTTGCTCTTGATTGTGAGCTCGCCGAGGCGGTTGAAATAGCTAAGCGCCTCCGCGCCCGCGTCCTCAATCAGGCGGGAGGCAAAATCGAATCGTTGCTGAAGCCCGGCCTGCCGCAGACCCTCGGTCGCCATCACTTGTCCTTCCAAAGCCAGGCCGCCCCGCGCACGCCGCTCGAATCGCCATGCTTGGCTTTGCGGATCGGCGTTTCAAACACCGGTGAAAACGTATATTCCGCAAGCTTTGGCGGCAGGTCCGCGTAGAGTTCGTCCACGTTGGACATGCCTCCGCCCATCACGAAAATATCGGGATCAAGCGTGTTGACGACGACGGAGAGGCCGCGCGCGGCGCGGTCCACGTATCGGCTCCACAGCAGCCGGCAGAGGCGGTCGCCCTCCCGCATCTTCGCCAGGATGTCGCGCGCCCTCAGCTCGACGCCCGTATGGCTCGTATACTCGGCCTCGAACGCCCGGCCGGAGAACCAGGTCTCGTTGCAGCCGGTCTTGCCGCAGTAGCACGCGCGGCCGGGAATTTCCGCGACGGTTGGGTAGGGCAGCGGGTTGTGACCCCAGTCGCCAGCGCTGTTGTTCGGTCCATGATGCGCCCGTCCGCCAACCGCCACGCCGGCGCCGACACCGCTACCGAGAATAACCGCAAACACCACATTGTATCCCGCGCCCGCGCCGTCGACAGCCTCGGAGGCGGCCAGGCAATCGGCATCGTTCTCAACGCGTATGTCACGCTGGAGCGCATCCCGCAGATCTTTCTCGACCGGTTGGCCCAACAACCAAGTCGAGCTCGCGCCTTTTCCGAGCCGCGAGCGCGGCTCGAGCGAGCCGGGAATTCCGATGCCGAGACTGCCGGTCCGCCCCGTCGCCGATTCCATTCGAGCGACGATATCGCGGATCATCCGGATGCAGGCGGGGTAATCGTGCCGAGGCGTGTCCTCGCGCAGGCGGATCAGCTCGCGTCCGTCCGGCTCAAGAGCGACGCCCTCGATCTTAGTCCCACCCCAGTCGACCCCAATCAGCATTCCGCCGCCTTGCCTCGTCACAACCGACTCCACCTGCTGACCGCTCTATGCGTTTGTTTGATAACTGCGATACGGCGTGGGATTACGCGTCGCATTCCGTCATGGCCGGGCTTGTTGTCCCGGCCATCCACGCCGGCCTGCGGCTGCCTAGCTTCCATTTGCGCAGAAACGGTGCAGCCAAACAACGAACCCATGTTTGACTGCACGGCGTGGAGGCCCGGGCATGACGGAGGCGGAGTTGCATGCCCATCATCCTGCCGCTTCGCCTCGCGCCCCGCATTACGGCGCCGTGCCCGCTCCCGATTGGCATGCCTCCGGCGCTGGCTTGCCCGCGAGCAAATCTTTCACGAACGGCAGACTGTCGGCGAGCGACGCGTTCACTGTGCCGCTATGGTCGAGCCCGGCGTAGCGTCGCCAGGTTACGCGCGTCCCGGCGGCGCAAGCATCGCGCACCAAGGCGCCTTGCATCGGGGGTGGAACGTCGAGATCGGCCTCGCCGGTTCCCATGAATATCGGTTGCTGCAAATGCACGGTCGGATACGAAATCAGCGGAAACAACGTTTGCACCACCGGTACGAGAGGCTTGGCGAAGCCGACATGTTGACTGACCTGGCCTTTCTCTATCGCATCCTCCATCGGGCCGAGACAGGATTCAGACCCCATCTCGTAGATGGCCCGCCCCTTGTCCGTAAGATAGGGTTGCGGGTCGAACCCCGGCGTCGCCAGTTCGGCCAGTTGGAGCAACAGGAATGTGTAGGCCAACGTCGGCGTCACCTTATCCTCGCCGCCGCCCTTCGCGATCGCAGCCAACGTATCCTTGGAAAAATAGGGTGTCCCTGTCGCCACCGTGGCGACGAGTTTCACGTCCGGCGCATACTCTGGCTGAAACGCGGCCGTCGCGAACGCCGCGCCTCCGCCTTGGCTCTGCCCAACCAGAATAACGGCGTCACCGATCTGCGGCTGGCCATGGACAGCCCGCACCGAATCGAGCACGCCGTATGCCTCTGGACGGCTCGCCAGATAAGGATGACCGCCAGCGGTTCCGAGCCCCTGATAATCGGTGGCGACGACCGCGAAGCCCGCCGCCAACCAGGCGTTCAAATATTTCTTGTCGCGCTCCGACCGGCCGGCGAACGACGGCGCACATTTTGCCGCCGCGCCGACGGTGCCATGCGCCCAAGCGACGACGGGAAAGCCGCCGGCGGGCGCATCGCCCTTCGGCCAGAACAAGGCGCCCGAAACTGCGATGTGGGTCTTGCCGTCCAAACCATCCGTCGAGGAATAAAGGATGCGCTCGCTCTTGGCCGCGTTGTCGAGGGCGAGATCGGGCGGCAGAGCTTCGCTGCGCAGCAGCGCGCCAGGTCCCGGGACATCGCCGGTCCATTCGTAGAAGGGGGTTGCCGGCGCGCCTTGAAGACGATTGGGCGCCGCAGCGGCGCCTGAGGTCATCGCGGCAAGCAGCATGAGAACGGCCAGAGAAACCCGCATTCCAATCCTCCCTTGCCAATCGAGTGCAGCACGGATTGTCTAGGTCCGCAACCTATCGGATCGTAGGCTTTCGCGGCCGGCGTCTTGCATGGTGCGCGGGCGCGACGTCCTGGAGCTGGCGATGAACGAACTCAACGGCGTATTGCGGCTCGGCCGCGAGAACGAGGGCGCAGTCGACATCCATTTCGACGACCGCATCGCCGACATCCGCCTCTCCTCGGCCTCCCCCTCGCGGCGGCGGCTGGTCATGCCGGCGCTGGCGAACGCGCACGATCACTGCCGCGCGCTTTCGCCAACCTCGTTCGGCGGGGCCAACAAGCCGTTGGAGCTTTGGTTGATCAGATTGGCGGCGATGCCGGCGATCGACCCCTATCTCGGTGCACTCGCGGCATTCGGCCGCGCCGCGCGCGGCGGCGCGGGCTCGGTGATGGCGCATTACACGCGCTTTCACACGCCCGATGATCCCGTCGGCGAGGCCCGCGCCGTCGCCCGCGCGGCGCGCGAAGTTGGTGTGCGGGTGACGCTCGCCGTGTTCATGCGCGATCGCAACCCCTTCGCCTATGGCGCCTCCGACGCGGCGCTCGACAGCATGCCTGAAGCTGCGCGCGCCGCGCTGCAGGCGAGCTTCGGCGCGCCTCAACCAAGCCCGCAAGAGCAGATCGCGCGCGTCGAGGCGATGGCGGCCGCCGTCGAGGATCCGATGTTCTCGGTGCAATTCGGCCCCAGCGGCGCGCAATGGTGTTCGGACGAACTGCTTGGCGCCATCGCCGACGCCTCCGCGCGAACCGGCCGCCGCGTCCACATGCATTACCTCGAGACCCGCTATCAGCGCGCGTTCGCGGATGCGCACTACAGCGATGGCCTCGCCGCGCGGCTCGAAAAACTCGGGCTTTTGTCTCCACGGCTGACGCTCGCCCATTGCGTCTGGGCGCGCGACGAGGACCTGGACGCGATCGTGCGCACGGGAACAACCATCGCGACCAACCCCAGCTCCAACCTGCATCTTGCGTCGGGGATTGCGCCGATCGGCGAGGCGATCCGGCGCGGCGCGCGCGTGGCGCTCGGGGTCGACGGGTCCGCTCTCGACGAAGACGACGATATTTTGCGAGAGATGCGGCTCGGCGCCTTCCTGCACGGCGGTTGGGGATTCGAACGAACATTCTCGCGCGAGGATTGGTTGAAGGCGATCGTCGAAAACGGTCGCCGCGCCAATGGCGCCCCGGGTTCCGGCGCGGTGGCGATCGGCGAGCCGGCCGATTTTCTGGTGCTCGACCTCGACCGCCTCGATCGCGACTCCGTCATGCCCGTCGAGCCGCTCGACTATCTGTTCGCGCGGGCGACGGCCGCGCATATCGACGCGCTCTATGTCGCAGGCCGCCAGATTGTCGCCGAAGGCCGTCCAACCGGTGTTGATCTCGGTGGCGTCGAGGCGGCGCTGCGCGCAGAATATCGCGAGCGCATGCCATCTCGCACGGCGTTTCTCGCGGAATGGCCTGCAATCTCCAAGGGGATCGCTGAGGTCTACGGTTGTTGCTGAGCCGCCGGATGTAGCCGCGGTCGTGACCGCGGCCGTCGTGAGAGCGTCGCTATCCGGCAAAAATTCGATCTCGGCGCCCGCCGCGGTCAGCGACCGCGGCTACAAAGCCGCCTGGGAATCCGCCCCTCTCCCTTGGCCGCCGCAGCGGCGCTGTTAAAACTTGCGCGACTACGCAAGCCGGTGTATGGGCCGCCCCGACTCACCCTAAATTTGCCCCTTGAGGAGCCGCCATGGCGCGCGTCACGGTCGAAGATTGCATTGATAAGATCGACAATCGGTTCGAGCTCGTCCTGATGGCCAGCCACCGCGCCCGCGCCATCTCCTCAGGCGCGCCGATCCACGTCGGCCGCGACAATGACAAGAACCCAGTCGTCGCGTTGCGCGAAATAGCTGACGCGAAGCTTCATCCCAGCGATCTCAAGGAAGATCTCATCCATTCCCTGCAAAAGCAGGTCGAGGTCGACGAGCCCGAGGCAGAGGCCGCGCCGCCGCTGGCGCCGTCGGTTGCGAGCCTCGATCCTGGGGCGGAAGCGCAATTCGATCGCATGACCGAAGAAGACCTGTTGCGCGGGCTCGAGGGCATGGCGCCGCCGCCGGAGCCGGAAGACGACGGCGAATAAGCTTCTAGGCCGTTAGCGTTTAGCGCCCGCCTCGCTGATCGCGAGGCGGGCTTTTGTTTGGCGTTTTTTCGACCTATCCACAATCTTCGCGCTGTTGCATGCATTTTCGCTATTCGGCGCGATGCATTTTGCTATGTTGCTTGTCGGAATCACGCGTGCGTTGATTCGCGCAGTCGCGCAGTAGCCCCGGCGGAATTGGGCTTCCCGACCGCGGCGCACGATGTTTTTTCGAGCGTAAGTATTTGATGTTGGGGGCCGAGCTTTGAGCGATGACAACGACGAAGCGCCTACGGGAACAGCGCTAGAGACGGCGCTTGGGTCGCAGACAGAGCCCGGCGTTTCGTTGGTGGAGGTCGCCGGCCGCGTCAAGTGGTTCGACGTCGCCAAGGGTTACGGGTTCATCGTGCCCGACGACGGCGGCGGCGACGTCCTGATCCACGTCACGGTGCTGCGGCGGGACGGCTTCATGACGCTGACCGAGGGCGCACGCGTCGTTGCAGAGGCGCAGCGCCGCGATCGCGGCCTTCAGGTGCTAAAAGTTCTTTCCGTGGTCGCTGGAGACCCTCCGGTCGCGTCAGCCGAAGCGGCGAGGCCGCGCACTCTTGCCAAAGAGGTCGGCGCCTTCGAGATCGTGATCGTGAAATGGTTCAATCGTTCGCGCGGCTTCGGCTTCCTGACACGGGGCGAGGCCACCGAGGATATCTTCGTCCACATGGAGACGTTGCGGCGCTACGGCTTCATCGACCCGAAACCTGGCGACACGATGCTGGCGCGTTTCGGGCCGGGGCCGAAAGGTTTGCTTGCCGTCGAAGTGCGCCCGCTTGGTGGCCCGGTCACGCATTGATCCGATGCGCAAGTTATTTGCAGCGGTTTGCGGCGTTTCGTTTCTCTTCGGCTTCGCAGCCTGGGCCGCGGCGCCGATCGAGAAACTGGATATCATCACAGCGACCGGCGCGCATCATTACGAAGTAGAGATCGCCAACGACGAGCCTACGCGCGAACATGGTCTGATGGATCGTCATGAGATGGCGGCCGACCATGGCATGCTGTTCGAGTTTCCCGAGCGCGCGCCGGTAACCTTCTGGATGAAGGACACTTACATTCCGCTCGACATGATCTTCATTGACAGCGACGGCGCGGTGCGCGCCGTTGTTGAAAACGCAACGCCCCAATCAGAGTCGCTGATCCCATCGCATGTGGCCGTCGTCGGCGTGCTGGAGTTGAACGGCGGTCAGGCGAAGGCGATCAAGCTGAAGGTCGGCGACAAGGTGAAAGCGGCGTTCTTCGCTCATTAGAGCCAGTTGGAATCAGGTGAACGTACGCCTGTAGCCGCGATCTCCAGATCGCGGGCTCTCCGCGATCGGCTCTATATTTGGAGAGCTGCGATCTCACGACGACCGCGATCTTGAGATCGCGGCTACAACGACCGCCGCTCGGTTCCACGAAAAACGCAGACGGCTCTATCGTCGGTTACGCGCTCTCCAACCGCGCCCAAAACGCCTCAAGTATCCGTTGCACGAACGGGTTCTTGTGCGCGAGCGCGCTGTCCGGCGGCTCGGGATGCACGAACATCGTTGCGTTCGCCTCGAACAGCAGCGCGCGCCCATCGGCGAGAACCGCAAAATCGACGCCTGCGAAATCGAGATCAAGACGCTTCCCGACCTCCCCGATCGCTCGCCAGGCGCGTGCGCCAAGCGCCGCTTCCGGATTTTCGAGGAAATCCAGCTCCTCCTTGATCCACTCCGGCCGCGAGGCGGTGCCTGAACTCTGATAGTGGACCAACCAATCCCCGTGAATCGCCAGATGATAGGGATAGGGTTGACGATCCACGAAGAACACGCGGTATTTGCGATAAAGCCGTCCGCCGATCGGTAGTCGTGATAGGCCGTCAGATAATGAGCGCCCGCGCCGAGGCGATCGCCAATCTCGCTCGTCGGCAGTCGTTGCAGGTTTTCGCCGCCGTGCGAGCTGGTTGGACGCAACAACCAAAAGCGCTCCGGGGTAAGGTTGGTCAGCTCGCTGCCCCGCTGTATGAGCATTGTCTCGGGCGTGACGAGATCGGCGACGCCGGCGAACAGGCGCATCGCTTCCTGCCTCGCGGTGCGCGCGATTTTCTCCGGGGGATTGAGTACGGGGCGTCCGCAGCGCGCAAGAAATGCAGCCGCCTTTGCCGAGGTCGGCGCGGCGATGTCAGCGTCGGCGATCGCGTTGAACACGACGTCGAAATTTTGAGGATCGCCACCCGTCTCATCGGCGTAGCCGAGGAACCAGGTCAAACGATCATAACGTGTATGCGGAATCAAATAATGATCGGGCGAGTTGGCGCGAGCCGCGCTCGCGAGCGTCAGCACACGGCGGCGCGCGCCAGCGGCGCGAGTGACGATCAGCGGCGCAGCGCGATAGGCGCGCTCGCGATGCGCGTCCGCCTCCTCGTATCGGCCTTCGTGATCGCAGATCACCGCCAGATTTTGGTGTGCGCCCTGCGCGTCTGGCGCCAGCGCCAACGCAGCCTCGGCGTGCGTGCGTGCGCGCGCGAATTGGCCGGCGCGTCCGAACAAGCCGCTCAGCGCGACCTGCGCTTCAACCAGGTTCGCATCGAGGTCAAGCGCACGCTGATAGCGCGCCGCCGCGTCGAAAGGACGATCGAGCGTTTCATAGAGGCGCCCAAGCCGCGCGTACAGGACGGGGCGAACGGGGTCTAACAACAGCGCCCGCTCGCACGCGGTGGCGGCAAGCGCCAGTTCGCCGAGCGCCTCCAGCGAAGAGGCGATGATGTCCCAGGTCGCTGCATCGTCGGCGCCGAGCGCCAGCGCCCTATCGGCGCGTTGGAACGCCTCCTCGGCGCGGCCGGTCTCGAGCAGCAGACGCGCCAGCCCCAAATGGGCGCCGATCGACGAAGGGTCGCTGAGCAACGCGGCTTCATAGAGGGCGATCGCTTCGCCCCGGCGCTGGAGGCGCTCCAGCGCCTGCGCCAGCTCCAAATGCGCCGGCGCGGAGCTCGGAAGCTCCCGCTCATGCGACCTCTGCGCCGCCCTGCGCTGTGAACTCGCTTTCGCCATCGCGACTCGACCCGCTCTCGGCGGCCAAAATGCGCTCTCACGCTTATGCCAAACTTGCCGCAGCTTCGAGCCCGCATTTGACCGGCGGGAAGTCGCCGCGCCACAATACGAGGCGCGCGTGTCGGAGGAATCTATGAATGTCTGTCGCAGTGCGGCGCTGGTCGCGCTGATCGCCTTTCCCGCCGGGGCGGCCGAACGCACGCTCATTACCGATTCCACCGGCCACAACTGCACGATCAACCAGGATACGAGCCTCTATGTCGGCCCGGACCTCAAAGCGCGGGTGGCGACCAAGCTCGCGGAGCAGACTGTCGTGCATGTGGTCGGGGGCAGGCAGTTCGGTCCTCACGTCGCCTATCCGAACACCGAGGACGAATTTGCCCGAACCTGGCTGCAGGTGCGCGCGCCGGACCGTAAGATGGGTTGGACCCCATCGGCCGTCATCACCTGCCCGGAATAAACTGCGTCAGGCCGCGCGCGAAACATCACGGAGCTTTGGTTGACCGAGACCCCTTCGATCGAAGCGGTGCGCGCAGCGGCGCTCGTCAAGACGTTTGGCGACAAGCGCGCGCTCGACGGCGTCAGCTTCGCCGTGCCGCGCGGCCAGGTCTGCGGCCTGCTCGGGCCGAACGGCGCCGGCAAGACCACGTTGTTCCGGCTGCTGATGGGCATCCTGAAGGCGACCTCAGGCGCGCTGACGGTGGACGGGCTCGACGCGTTCGAGGCGCGCGTCGAGTTGAAGCGCCGCATCGGCTATCTGCCCGACGAGCCGGTGTTCTACGCCTATCTCACCGCGCGCGAGACGCTGCAACTCAGCGCCGCGATGCACGGCCTCGACGTCGCGGCGACGATGCGGCGCATCGAGCCTTTGGCGGAGCGGTTGCAGCTTGCGCGGCGAGATGGACAATTTCGCCGAGGAATTTTCGCGCGGCATGAAGAAGAAGCTCGGGCTGCTGCTGGCGCTGCTGCACGAACCCAAGCTGCTGATACTCGACGAACCGACCAACGGGCTCGACGTCGAAGTCGACGCATCTGTTCTACGACATCGTGCGCGAGGCGGCGGCCAACGGCGCGACGGTGCTGTTCTCGACGCATCTGATGGATCACGTCGCGCGGCTCTGCTCGCATGTTGTCGTCATCGGCCGCGGGCGTCTCATCACCGCCGGCGCGCTGGACGAGCTGCGCGACGCGCACGGCGGCACAGAACCTCGAGGACGTGTTCCTCGAGCTGACGCGAGGCGTCGAGGCATGAGCACGCCCGGCCCGAGTTTCTGGCGGGTCGTGGGCGCGCTGCTCGTCGCTTCGCGGCGGCGGGCGGTCGGGCGGGGCCGGCGCGGTTTCCGCCTGAGCCGAAACCGCAAGGCGCTGGCCTTTGCGGCTTGGCCCGCGCTCGGCTTCCTGTTGGGTTGCCTGATCGGCGTGGCGTTCCACGTCGGCGTGGCGGTGGCGTTCTTCGCGGTCAACAACGCCGGCGCGCGCGCCGACGCTCAGGCGCACGGCGAGACCGTCGTCGATCACTGGTTCTACAAGCGGATCGATCTGAATGAGCAGCTGGCGAACCTTGACCCGAAAAGGCGCAAGGCCGCGACCCGCGACGAGCAGAGCGCCGTTGGCGCGGAAGCATCGCATATTGTCCAACATCACGGCGGCGACCTGGGGCAAGTCGCCGGGGAGTTGCGCGCGAGGATCGACGCCCACGGTTCAGGGCTCGCCGACGAGGATACGCTCTGGCGCCGGCCGTTTGCGCTGCCCGATGCGCTGACGCTCGGCGTTTTTATCTGGTGGATGCTGGTGCTGCTTTGCCAGGGCGAGGGCGCGCAACTCGACGTCCCCATGACCCGGCATCCGATGTGGGAATGGTTGTTCAGCCATCCGGCGCCGCCTCAGCGATCTTTTTCGCCGAAATGCTCGCGCCAATCGCCGCCAATCCGCTCTTCATCACCGCGCCGATCTTGCCGGGCGTGCTGTTCTGGCTGGCCTACGGCTGGCAGATCGGCATCGCCGGCGCCCTTCTCGTCGGCGTCCCCTTTGCGATCGCGCTCGCCTGCTAGGCAGAGCGCTCGAGATACGGATCGTGCTCGGCTTCGGCTCGCGCGTGCGCGGCGCTGTGCTGGGGCTGATGACCTGGTTCGGCTTCGCCTCGATGATGCTGACGTTGTTTCTCGCCTCGGCGCTATTCGACAATGCGGACCCGGTCGCGCGGGCGCTGTCGCCGATCGCGGTCTTGCCCTGGCCGCGACGTCCGCGCTTTGCTGGGCTTCGATGCGAACGGCGATCTGGCCTTCTGGCGCGCGCTGGCGCTCGACATTCCCTTGGCGGTGGCCGTCACCGCCGCGGCCGTCTTCCTAAGCGTGCGCAGCGCGCGCCTCGGCCTTGCTGGTAGGTTTGCCACCGCGCCGGTCGCGCGAACCAGTTCCCCCGCGCGTTGGGGTAAGCGCCCGCTCTATCGCCGCGAATGGCTTTGGTTCACTCGCGACGGCAGCGCGATCGTGCAGGCGGTGTTCGTGCCGCTGTCGCTGGCGGCGATCCAGGCGTTCAACCTGCGGGGGCTGTTCTCGCACGCGCTGACCAGTTGGAACGGCCTCTGCGGCGCGGCGATCCTGTTCGGCACTTATTTCCTGTTGGTGCTCGGGCCGAAATCGCTGGCGTCCGAAGGTCAGGCGCTTTGGATCGCGCTGACCTGGCCGAAGGGGCTGGAAGACCTGTTGAAGACCAAGGCGCGGCTCTGGGCCTCGATCGCCAGCGTCATCGTGCTGCTGGCGCTGGTTGCGGCGGCTTGGCGCTTTCCTGGAGACGTTGGTTGGATCGCGCTGACCGGCGTGCTGTGGCTCGTCTTCTCCCGCTCGCTGGCCGAGAAGGTCGTCACGCTTGCGACAACCACGACGTCCTCCGGCGAGCCGCAGAAGATACCGATGGGGCTGCGCTGGGCGTCGACGCTGGGCTCGTTGTCGTTCGCCATCGGCATCATGGCGCAGCAATGGAGCCTCGCTGTTGCCGGCGTCGTCTATTCGACGCTGACCGCCGCGGCGATGTGGCAGAATTTCCGCTTTCGCCTGCCCTTCCTGTTCGATCCCTGGTCGGAGACCGCGCCGCCGCCGCCGACCCTGCTGAACGCGATGATCGCCATCAGCGTGATGGTCGAGGCCGCTTCGATGATCGCAGCGCTCGCCACGGCGGTGCTTGGAAGCGACAACGCCGTGGTCATCATCGCGGCGTCCTACGGCGCTTGCGCGCTGATCGTTTGCACGTGCGTGGTGTATTTCCTGCGCTCGAAGAACGTGAGCCTCGCCGGCATCGTGCAATGGGGCGCGCCGGCCAAGCGCGGCCGCGACGGCGGCGTGGATTGTGGCCGGCCTCGCTGGCGGGCGTGGCCCTCGGCGGCCTCGCGCATCTCTATCTCGCCGCGCTCGAGTGGTATCCCCCCGCGGCGGAGGCGCTGGCAAAGGAGCCGGGCGCGCGATGGACACCGTCCCGCATGCTCGCGCGGCTTATTTCGTGATGGCGGTCGTGTTCGCGCCGTTCGCGGAGGAGTTTTTGTTTCGCGGCTTGCTCTATCGCGCGCTCGATCGCGAATGGGGCGGCGTGCGCGCGGTCGCCGGCGCGGCGGCGTTCTTCGCGGTCTATCACCCGCTGCTGTCCTGGCCGCCGGTGTTCGCGCTCGGCGCGCATGAACGCGGTGCTGTTTCGCCGCAGCGGCACGCTGGCGTCGAGCGTGGCCGCGCATGTCGCTTACAACGCCGTGGTGCTGGGGTTTTGATAAAGGCGCCATCACGAGCGCGCCCGCTGTAGCCGCGATCTCCAGATCGCGTTCTCCCGGCGATCTGCTATTTGATTGGAGAACATCGATCTCACGACGACCGCGATCTGGAGATCGCGGCTACAGGACGTGTTCGGCTGTTTTCAACGCTTTACGCCGGTTAAGACGTCCTGTTTTGTGCTATTTCTGCATAAAAAAAGCATTCAAGTTTCCGAAATGCGTCGGTTTTCGCGAATCCTGCGGCTCCGCCCGTCGATTGCGGTCACGCCGATTGCGCTTTGGCGCGGAGGGAGAAAGCGTAGCTCGGTCGGTCAGGGGATGCTCGGCAATGGAAACAAGCGAGCTTAGCATAAATTCTGATATTTAGAAAGACGGTCCCTCGGAGCGTCGGCGTCCAGGCCGACGAGGGCTCATCTCCAAGGCCGGCCGGAAGGTCGGCGTGGACGCCGACCCTCCGCGGGGACGCCGTTCTACCGCCCCGTCTTCAGATAGCGCGCGATCGCGGTGACATAGCCCTTCGGCAGATGGCCGATATTGCCCACGACATCCGCCATCGCCGCCGGCGAGCACATCGCCGTCGGGCTTGAATGCCGGTCGAGAGCGCCGTCTCGACGTCGTCCTCCGACCATTTCTTCAGACCCGCTGGCGTGATGTTCGGGCGCCTTGCCCTTGCCGGTCGGCATCGGAGCGCCGGTCAGCGCTTGCGCGGCGATCGGGCCGCCGAGAAAATCGCGCGGCGTGTGGCACTCGCCGCAATGGCCGGCGCCGTGCGACGAGATAGCTGCCGTACTCGGCCGTATCGGCGGCCGTGACCGTCTCGGGCGGCGCGACGCGGGGCAGATAGAGCCATTTCCAGACGCCGATCGCGCGGCGGATGTTGTAGGGGAAGCGAGAAGGCGGCGGCGGCGCGCGGCCTTTCACCGGCGGCAGTCGTGCGCAAAAACGCCCAGAGGTCGCGAACGTCGGCGACCGCCATGTTGCGATAGGACGGATAGGGGAACGCCGGGTATTCGTGGCGACCTTCCGGGTCGACGCCGTCGTAGATCGAGGCGGCGAAATCCTGCGCCGTCCACGCGCCCGATCCCGTCCTCGGGATCCGGCGAGATGTTTGGCGTGAAGATGGAGCCGAACGGCGTCTTCAGCTCCAGCGCCGCCGCCGAGCGTGCGTCGGATGCGTCCGGCTTGGCGTGGCAGGAGACGCAGCCGCCGGTGTAAAACACGATCTCGCCCGCCTTGGCGTCGCCGGGCTTGTCCATCTCACGTGCGACATCAGGGTCGAGGCGGCTCGCCGCGGTCAGGAACCAGAGCGCGACGGCGCCCAGCGAGCCCCAGCGCGACGACGAGCGCTGCGAGCGCTCTCATCTCCTTTTCGCGATAGAGTCTCGTGGCAGCCGCCGCAATCCTTGAAGATCGGGCCGAAACCGGCCTTGAAGCGTCGCCTCGTCCTTGATCGAGGCCATCGCGGCTTTGGCGTCCTCGCCGAACTTGGCGAAGCGTGCTTCGAAATCGCTCTTGTTCTGCCAGATCGCCGGCAGCGCGTGGGTCTTGCCCTTGTCGCTGCCGGGCGGGAACAGCGCAGGCGCCTTTTCGGCCGTCTCGATGTAGGCCTTTAGCGCGGTCTGCACCGTCGCGAGATCGAATGGCGCCTGGCCCTTGAGGATCGGCGACCACCGGTTTGGTGGTATCGCCGTTGGCGTCCATCAGCGCCTTTCGCGCCTTGATTGGATCGTCGTCGGCGAAACTGGCGCCGATACAGGCCAGGATGATCGCGCCCGTCAGAATCGTAAGTCGCATACCGCCGTCCTTCTCGTTTCCGCCGGCGGGCGTTGAAAAGGTCCGCCGCAAGTTTTCTACGTCTCATGCGTACATGAGGATGACGCTACGGCGCAACGGGCTGACTGCGGAGGCGGCGCCCAAATTTGCCTACCGCCATCCGCATCACGCGCGGTTGTGCCAAGCAGGTTGCTAACACGCGAGGACGGAAATTATTCAACGGGTACGGCGCCCAGGCTTTTTGGAGCTCGGGCGCCGAATGTTGTTGTCAGGCGTGCTTGAGAGCGAGGGGCTGGCGATCCGCGTTACGACCTCTCAACTCGACCTTCAGTTGTAATTTCGCCAGTCAATCTTGTGCTCGCCATCGGTCTCGACATCAATGTCGACGTCCCAGAATTTCTTCTCGCAGTCGAAGCGCACCGAGAGGCTTCTGGGGGTGTTTGCCGCGCGCACGCGAAACGTTTTGCACTTTCCCACTTCATTCTGCCAGGAGGTCAAGAAGGGTACAATAGTTGACGACGTCAGGTTTTTCTCGATGCGGAACTGCAGAGTGAACGCATTCACATCGAGGGGGGAAGGCGTCTTTCCTGAAAGAAACAGAACCCTGGCCACAGCGATGGCGAGCGCCTGCCCGTTCCATGTCGCATCCGCGGGCGCCGCGGCGGCGACCTCGAACACTTTGCATCTCACGACCTTATTCATGAAGTCGGTATGCGCATAGCCTTCGGTCGAGACAGCGCCGACGGCGCCAAGCTTTTTCTTCACATTGATGATCGTCTGCGACCCCGAGACGTATTCCTCATCGCCTGAATGCGACATCTGGGGGTCGGCGTTCTCGATCCACCAACCGATCGCGAAGCCCTGATGCGACTTGATATCGGAGCACTCGGTGGGTTCGTTATCATTGGTATCGGAGCAGGCGGAGTAAGAGTTGCCGTTGCTATCCTGCGCCGCCGCCGCTGCACAAGCGCCGAGGGTTTTTCCAGGCGCCACAAACGGCTTCTCCGCCAAGGCGAAGCTATCGGCGGAAAGCAGCGGATGGCCCTCGAAGTCCGGGGCTTTCCCATTCAACCACATCTTTACGAACAAAGACATGTCGAGCACGCTCGTCGCCAGTCCGCCGGCCGGCCACAGCATCGGTTCGCGGTCGCCGGGAAGCGCTTGCGCCGGAGTGGTGGGCGAGAACGAGAAGGTCTTGGTGTCGCCGTTCCACGCGGCCTCCCACATTTGCGCCTGTGCGGCGTCGGGAACAGAGGTCGGGTTCATCGTGCTGTGATGCATCCCCAGAGGTTCAAACAAATGATCTTTCACGAAGTCGGGGTATGGCTTTTGTGAGATGCGCTGCTCGATCAGACCTGCGAGTTCAACCCCGACGCCGGAATATTCTTGCAAGCCGCCAGGGGTGAAGCTCAGCCAACTTTGGTTCAGGCTTTTCATCCAGGAATAATTGTCGCACAGGGTAAGGCCGCAAATGTCTATCAGGTAGGGCGGTTTGGCGACATTCCAGGCGCTCGGTTCGTCGCCGTAGGTCGCTTGCTTGAGAACGTTCGGCAATCCGGATTCATGCGACGCTAGCTCGCCCAAAACAATACCATCGTGTTGCTGACCTCGGGCGCACGGGGCGTTGAACGTCGGGCAGACATGCGCAAGTTCCGGAACGAAACGGCTAGCGTCCGCCGCATCGTTGATCGATATTTTCGGCGTAACCTTCGGATCATCGATCAGCGAAAGCAGCGCGGTGGATGTCATGACCTTGCTGAGCGATCCCCAACGATAAACCGTGTCTTCATTGGGGAGATGGTTTTTCAACTTCGTGTCGAAGCCAAACCCCTTGCTGAAGAATAGGCCGTCATCGAGAATTAACCCAACGCTCAGTCCCGGGCCTTGAGTCCCGAAATAGCCGTCCGCTTCTTTTTGCACATTGCTTTCAATCGACGGCAGGAGCGGCACCAAACCGAGACGGCGCTCTGCATGTTCGGAAACCCAAGAGGGCTTGCTCGCGGCGCCGACCTGCGTCCACGGATCGACAGGTCCCGCAGAGGCTGGCGCGGCGGCGATCAATGACATGAGGCTCAGGGTGGTGAAAGCTGATTTCTTCATGGCCGTTGCTCCTGTTGAGAGGGTTGGCAGAAAAAAAGCAAAGTTATACTATGAGATCGCCTCTTAGATCAGCCGTAGGCGTACTGATATTTAACTGTAGAAAGAATACAGCTATCGCTCATATCGAAGCGATACTGGAGATACTTTAGATGTTGCTGGCGCTAGGTCTAAGCTTATGGCGGCGGGTCCCGAGGTGGCGATCTTTACGTTGTCGCGCCGAGGGGGCCGGACGGTTCAAAGCTTATTGCAAGAATTTCGTCTCGCGAGTTGAGAACAAAGTGGAGGGTCGGCGTCCACGCCGACCTTTCTGACGTTGCACGACGGCGACCTTGGTGGCTGCCCTACGTCGGCCTGGAGGCCGACGCTCCGCGCAATTACGGCTTGGGGAAAAGCAGCTCTTCATAGTTCATCGCGCCGTGCAGCACGCGCACCACGACCACCGCATCGCGGCCGATCCGATAGAAAATCAGGTAGTTGCCGTGAACACGGCGGCGAATTGCCATCCGGCTATAACGACCGACAACGGGAAACGCCTTCGGAGTCGCCAATAGCGACTCGCATTTCTCTCGAAGCTCTACGATAAAGCTGATCGCACGACGTGGGCTATCGACGGCGATAGCGTCGCCGATGCGCTCCAAATCAGACTCCGCCTGTTCGGATACGACAACCCTCATTCTTGCTTGGCTTGCGCCAAAGCCTCGTATTTCGCGGTCAGGCGATCAAACACTTCGCTTGCGGGCTTGACCCGACCGGCCTCCTCGTCCTCAACGCCGCGGGCCAGCAATATATCGAGCGCCTCGAGCCGCTTTTCGCGCTCTTCAACCAAGCGCACGCCTTCGCGAAGCACTTCGCTCTTCGAATTGTAGCGACCGCTCGCCACCAGCCGCTCGACCGAGCGCTCCAGATTCCCGAGATCGACGCTGCTCGCCATGGATCACACCTCGTATTAGTCAATAATAGTTATTGATGCGGTTCGCGGCAAGCGGGAGGCGATTGCGCCCTCGCGGAGGGTCGGCGTCCACGCCGACCTTCTTGACGCTGCACGACGGCGGCGTGGCCGCCCTACGTCGGCCTGGAGGCCGACGCTCCGCGGGGGAACGCCCTTCCGCTCCCGCTCTGGCCGCGCTAAAGCCGCCGCGTCCGTTCACCCGAAAGCCCCATGACTTCCGTCAATCCCGTCGCGCGCCGGCGCACGTTCGCGATCATCTCGCATCCTGACGCGGGCAAGACCACGCTCACCGAAAAGCTGCTGCTGTTCGGCGGCGCGATCCAGCTCGCCGGCGAAGTGCGCGCCAAGGCCAACCGGCGCCAGACCCGCTCGGACTGGATGGGCATCGAGCGGGAGCGCGGCATCTCCGTCGTCACGTCGGTGATGACCTTCGAATACGGCGATTGCGTCTTCAACCTGCTCGACACCCCCGGCCACGAGGATTTTTCCGAGGACACCTACCGCACGCTGACGGCGGTCGATTCCGCCGTCATGGTGATCGATGCGGCCAAGGGCATCGAAGCGCGCACGCGAAAACTGTTCGAAGTCTGCCGGCTGCGCGACATCCCGATCGTCACCTTCATCAACAAGATGGACCGCGAGACGCGCGACCCGTTCGACCTGCTCGACGAAGTCGAGAAGACGCTGGCGCTCGAAACCGCGCCGCTTTCCTGGACGATCGGCCGCGGTCGTTCGCTCGCGGGGGTCTACGACATCCGCAAAAGTCGCCTGACCCCGCTGGGCAAGGGGGCGGCGACCATCGCCGTCAACGGGCCGGACGATCCGCGTGTCGCCGAGCTATTGCCCGAGCACGAGCGCCGCGAGGCGATGGACGAGCTCAATCTCGCCATCGAGGGCCTGAAGCCGTTCGACAAGAAGGCGTATCTGGAAGGCCATCTGACGCCGGTGCTTTGGGGCAGCGCGCTGAAGGATTTTGGCGTGCGCGATCTCATCGACGCGCTGGCCGAGTTCGCCCCGCCGCCGCGCGCGCAGGCGGCCTCGACGCGAACAGTCGAGGCGACGGAGCCGAAGATGACCGGCTTCGTGTTCAAGATCCAGGCGAACATGGATCCGAACCACCGCGATCGCATCGCCTTCATGCGCGTGTGCTCAGGCAAGCTGCAGCGGGGTATGCGGGCAAAGCTGGTGCGCACCGGCAAGTCTGTGACGCTCTCGGCGCCGCAGTTCTTCTTTGCGCAGGACCGTTCGCTGGTCGAGGAAGCGTTCGCGGGCGACGTCGTCGGCATCCCCAACCACGGGCTGCTGCGCATCGGCGACACGATGACGGAGGGCGAGGAGATCGTGTTTCGCGGCGTGCCGAGTTTTGCCCCGGAAATCTTGCGGCGCGTAAAGCTGTCGGACGCGATGAAGGCGAAGAAGCTGCGGGAGGCGTTGCAGCAGATGGCGGAAGAGGGCGTCGTGCAGGTGTTCCTGCCGCACGACGGCGCGGCCGCGATCGTCGGCGTCGTCGGCGCGCTGCAGCTCGACGTGCTGGTCGAGCGGCTCAACGCGGAATATGGGCTGCCGGTGTCGTTCGAGCAGAGCCGCTTCGAGATCTGCCGGTGGGTGACGTCGTCGGAGAAGGGGGAACTGGAGAAGTTCGTCTCGGCGTACCCCGCCTCGGTCGCCGCCGATCTCGACGGCGCGCCGGTTTTCATGGCGAGCTCGGCGTTCAACCTGCGCTACGAGCAGGAGCGCTGGCCGAAGGTCCAGTTCACCGACATCAAGGATTATCAGAAGACGGCGGCTTGAGGCGACGTCGGAGCGTCGGCGTCCACGCCGACGTCGCGGGGCCAAGAGGTCGGCGTGGACGCCGACGCTCCGCGGATGTCAGCCGCCGCGTGCTAGCATCCCCCGAGCGGTCACTTCGTCGGTAATAAGCGTGGTCGGCTTCAGCAACCGCGAGGCGGCGATGATCGCCACGATCTTGTCCGCCCCGCCCGCGACCATCACCCGCGCCGGCGCCTTGCGCAGGCTCTCGATTGGAATCGACATCACGCGTGCGTTGACCGGGTGATCGACCAGGCAACCCTCGGCGTCGATGAAATTGTAGATAAGATTGCCGATCGCGCCGGCCGCTTTCAGTTCGGCGACTTCCTCCTCGGAAATCAGTCCGTACGATCGGGCGAAGGAGAAACTATTCTCGCCGCCGACGCCGACGACGACCGTGTCGAGCGCGCGCGCAAGCTCGAACACTTCGCTGAGGCCGCAGCGTTCGATCAGCGCGCGCTTGGTTTCGCGGCTGTCGACGATCGCGGGCGCTGCCAGCATGTAGCATTCGGCCATGAACACGCGGGAGAACTGCCAGGCGCATTCCGCGGGATTGGCGGCGCGGGCGCGCATGACGCCGCCGAGCAGCGACACCACGGAAAGCTTTGGTAGCGAGCGCTCCTCGATGAAGCCGAGCATGCGGCTCAACGTTTCGCCCCAGCCGAGGCCGATCTTCATGTCGGGCCGGAGCGTGTGCGAGAGGTGATCGCCAGCGGCGGCGGCAATCACCGCCCGTGGCTCTGCGCCGGCCTCGCCGAGCGGGGCGACGACGACTTCTGGGATTTCAAAGCGTTTCTGAACCTCGATCTCGAGCCCGGCCAGTTCGGCAATGTCGCGGCTCAGAGAGATACGCACCTCGCTCATCGAGCGCGCTTCAGCCAGTAATCGAACGACGGTGATGCGGCCAATGCCGAGCGCATCGGCAATAGCGCTCTGGGTCATCTCCTCGACATAGTACATCCAGGCGACGCGCTGACGCAGGCGGGGAGAGCGCCGTCCGGCCCGGGTCGATTTCTCGTCGCCGTGCTCCAAGCTCATCGAGCGTCCCATCCCGCACAAGCGCAGGCTTCGCGCAAATCATCTTGATTTTACGTCAAGTCCTGCCCGCGCGGGCCCTTCGTGTCAATCCGGGCTTGCCTCGCGCCCCGGGTCTTGCCAAATAGGAGCGGAGGCGGGCGGGCCGCGCGGTTCGAAGCGCCGACGGTGTCGTAATCCTATCGATGTAGGGAAGGCTGGAACGTCGAACGGCCGGGCGTGGCCGGAGCGGCGAACGGGACGCTATCATGGATTTCACTTCGCCACTGTTCGATAAGATTCGCATCAAGCCGCGGCGCATGGCCGACGCGCCCAAGATCGTTGAGCAGGGCCCGCCGTGCAGCCACCCCGGCTGCACGACCAAGGGCGAGTTCAAGGCGCCGAAGGGTCGCGATCGCGAGGGCGAGTTCTTCGTGTTCTGCCGCGAGCACATCAAGGAATACAACGCGACCTACGACTACTTCAAAGGCATGGACGACGACGCGATGGCGAAATTCCGCGCCGCGGAGACGATCGGTCATCGCCCGACCTGGAAAATGGGGGCGCGCAACGCGCAGGGCGTCCACGTCGACGAAACCGTCTACGCCGAGGCGCGCACCATGCGCCGCAAGGGCGCGCGCCGCACCGACGACGCCGCGCAGGCGCCGCGCTACAATGCGCTCGCCTTGAAGGCGCTGCACACGCTCGATCTCGACGCCAAGGCTACCGAGGCTTCGATCAAGACGCGCTACAAAGACCTGGTGAAGCGCCATCATCCCGACGCCAACGGCGGCGACCGCTCTTCCGAAGAGAAGCTGCGCGAGATCATCAAGGCCTACAATTTTTTGCGAAGCCAGAAGCTCGTCTGACGCGCGCTTTTCCGCCGCGTTGGATGGTTTATAAGGGTTTCGCCCCGGCGGCCTGAGCGGCCGGGCCTGGAGGGTTCATGAAAGCCGAGAATGCGTCCGCAATGTTGTCCGAGGTTGGCGCCGAAGTAGGACCGCCGGACCGGAAAGTGTCGGTGCGCAAGGTGTTTGGCATCGACTCCGACATGGAGGCGCCCGCCTATTCGCAGTCCGAACGAGCACGTGCCGGACGTCGATCCGGACTACCTGTTCGACCGCGACACCACGCTCGCGATCCTCGCCGGCTTCGCCTACAACCGCCGCGTCATGATCAGCGGCTATCACGGCACCGGAAAGTCGACCCACGTCGAGCAGGTCGCCGCCCGGCTGAACTGGCCGCTGGTGCGCATCAACCTCGACAGCCACGTGTCGCGCATCGATCTCGTCGGCAAGGACGCGATCGTGCTGAAGGATGGCAAGCAGGTCACCGAATTTCGCGACGGCATCCTGCCCTGGGCGCTGCAGAACAATATCGCGATCTGCTTCGACGAGTATGACGCCGGCCGCCCGGACGTGATGTTCGTCATCCAGCGCGTTCTGGAGCAGTCGGGGCGGCTGACGCTGCTCGACCAGCGCCGCGTCATCAAGCCGCATCCGGGCTTCCGGCTGTTCGCGACCGCCAATACGATCGGCCTCGGCGACACCTCGGGCCTCTATCACGGCACGCAGCAGATCAATCAGGGGCAGATGGACCGCTGGTCGATCGTGACCACGCTGAACTATCTGCCGCACGATAAGGAAGTCGACATCGTGCTCGCCAAGTCGCCGCATTACCGCGGGCGCAAGGATGGGCGGGACATCGTCAACAAGATGGTGCGGGTGGCCGACCTCACGCGCAACGCCTTTATCGGCGGCGACTTGTCGACGGTGATGAGCCCGCGCACGGTCATCACCTGGGCCGAGAACGCCGACATCTTCAAGGATATCGGCTTCGCGTTCCGCCTGACGTTCCTCAACAAGTGTGACGAACTGGAGCGGACTTTGGTGGCGGAGTTCTATCAGCGCTGCTTCGGGCAGGAGCTGCCCGAAAGCGCGCTGAACGTGGCGCTCAGTTAGCCGTCGGGGTCTCGCTCGACGACGCAACCGGCGGCGTGCTCGGCACGACCGCGGGGTCCACGACCGGCTTGGCATTGTTGTTCTGCCATCCGGCGCCGAAAACGTGGTGGCGCTTGTGGCCGTTGCCCTGCTCAGCTTCGGTCGTGCAGGCTTCCGCAAAGCCGAAGGGTATGTTCGCAGGCCAGGTGCCGCTTCGCTCCGCTTCGCGGTGCATTCGCCGGCATGCGGGCTGGCTGATGTTTTCGGGAACGGTCCCACCCTGCCCGGCCGCCATTTGCGCGCGCTGAGAGAACGCGATGCAGTTGGTCAGCATCGCCTTGCAGGTCGGCAGGTTGCCGATCACGGAGGAGTCGGCCCGCGCCTCGGCTCCGAAGCCGGCCAGCAGGGCGGCGATCGAGAACACGGCGGCAGAATTACGAAACGGTTTCATAGCGAAGATCCTTTGGTGAGGGGTTTTGCCCCTGAGAGAGTGAGAGAGTTTTTACTGGGTCAGGTGCGGTGAGCCGCCGGAAGCGACCGCCTCGCAGCTCGACCAGTAGAACTGGTAGGACTTGTAGTTCTGGTTTGGCACCAGGAAGTCCGAACCGTTGCCGTCGTCGACACCCGCTAGGGTTCCGCCCCAGATGCCGCCGGGAACGCCGCAGGTGCCGGCGTTTTGCGCCGAGATCGCGATGTATCCCATACCGACGTTGTAATACATTTCACTGATCGTATAGTCCCCGGTCGTGATCGTCACATAGTTGGACTGCGACGACGCGGTGCCGGGCTGGCCGACTGTCACCACCACTTTGACGCCCTGCGTCGTGTCGTTCAGGACCGTGGTGCTGCCGGATCGGCTGGGCGCGGGATAGCTGACGCCATCGACCGTGACGGCGCCGACCCAGGAGCCGGGCGGATAGCTCACCGTATTGTAGGAGCCGCACATTTCATCGCCGCACATCCAGTGGCTGGCGCCGGTGAAGGTCGCGTTGACGGACGTCAGCTGCAGCGTGTGCGTGCCAACCAGCGTCGTCATGTTGAGAATGGCGTCCATCGCGAACAGCGTGTTCGTCACACAGCTGATGTTGAGCTCAATATTCGCGTCGCTCAACATGTTGTACCAGCTGCCCGAGGGCTGCGCGCAAGCAAAGTAGGTGTCGACGCCGTCCGCGCCGATGACATGGGGGTCGCCAAGCACGTAGCCCGCGCCGGAGAAAGAGCCAGATCCGGTGGCCGCCGAGTTGGTGACTTGCGAGGTCGCAGTTGCGTTGGACGTCAAGCTATTGGCCGAGCTCAGATAGCCGTTGAGCAGGGACGCAGGTGTTCCCGTGTAGGTGACCTGCGTGGTGACAGTGCCGTTGCTCGCAACGTTCGGGGTGACCGTAAACGAGGTTTCGCCAGTGACCGCCGCCGCAGGGGCGTTTGCATTGAAGTAGTTCGTGGCGATGGTCCTTGCCTGCGTCATCGTGATCTGGTTGCCGGCGACGATTGAGTTGGTGATCGCGACATTCGAAGCCAACGCCGCGGAATCGGCGGCCGACTGAATCTTCTGCTTCATCGACACCGTGTTGGAATAATCCACGGCAGCGGCGAGCGCGATCAACATAACCGGGGACGCCAGCGCAAACATTGACGCAACGTTACCGCGCGTATTGCGTAGGAACGACGAATATCTATTTTGTGAAAGCTTGTACATGACTACCCTCGACAGTAATTGGCTGAACCCCGTTGACGTGGGTGCCGTTATGTGAGGGAAGGGCTGAACGCTACGTAAATCTACGTCTTCGCAATTTATCGACCGGGCTATTTTATCCGCTAAATTTTACACGGTTTCCATTTTGATAAGACGGGACGTTACCACTCTATTACAATAGGTAACGCAAATTCGGCGTTACACTACGGTAATGCTAAGCGAAGGTTACTCGATTCCGTTCAATTTGTGCATTTCAACGCGAAGCTGAAGGGCGGATTGGCGGGCCACACGCCGGTATCTGCGGCCTTCCGAAAGCTGTCGTAACAGGCGTTGGCGCTGGTGTTGTAGGGGACCGTGGCGTTGGGGCCGGCCGCCATGACGGCGCGATGCGCGAACTTGAGGCAATTGTCCTCCATGTGCTGGCAGGTCAGCAGCTTTCCGATCGGCGTGACGACTGTGGCATCGGCGGGCAGCGCGGTCGCCAAGGGGAGCATTGCGACGAAAGCGAGAGCAAACGGGACGCGGGCGCGGCGGGAATACATGATGGGATCTCCTGATCTTCAGTACAATCACTGGGTAAGATGCGTCGTCTGAGCGACGGTCGCGCAACTCGTCCAATAGAACTGCGAGGCTTTGTAGGTCTGGCTCGGGACCAGAAAATCAGCGCCGTTGCCGTCGTCGACGCCAGCAAGGGTCTGGCCCCAAATGCCGCCGGGGACGCCGCACTGTCCGGCGTTGGTCGCGGTCAGCGCAATATATCCCATACCGACATTGTAGTATAACTCAGAGATCGTATAGCTCGGCGTCGAGATCGTGACATAGTTGGACTGCGAGGAGGCGATGAGGGGCTGTCCCACTGTCACCGTCACTGTGACGTTCTCGGTCTTGTCGGCGAGATAGACGTGCGTGCCGGGGATCGCCGGATAGTAGACGCCGTCGATCGTGACATCGCCGACCCAGGAGCCGATCGGATAGACGACCGCCAGGTACGAACCGCACATCTCGGCGCCGCACGTCCAGTGGTTGGCGCCGACGAAAACCGGGTTGACCGACGTCAGTTGCAGCGTATGCGTGCCGACCATCGTCGTCATGTCGAGGATCGCGTCCATGGCGAACAGATTGTTGACGACGCAATTGACGTTGATCTCGATCTGGGCGTCGCTCAGAAGGTCGTACCAACTTCCAGAAGGGGAAGCGCAGGTGAAGTAGGTGTCGCTGCCGTCGGCGCCGAGCACGTGCGGATCGCCGAGCACGTAGCCGCTGCCGGCGTATTGCCCCGCGCCCGAAGCGGCGGCGCTGCCGACCGTCGAGGTTGCGGTCGCGTTGGCGGTGATGGTGTTCGAACCGCCGAGGACGCCGTTCATCAGCGTTACAGGCGCGCCCTGGTAGCTCACTGTCGTGGTCACGACGCCATTCGTGATTGTCGAGATCGCAGAGAAAGCCGTCTCGGCGCTCACTGCATTGGCAGGCGCGTTGGTGTTGAAGTAGTTGGCCGCAATCGTCTGAGCCGCGGAGGTCGAAATCTGATGGCCAGCGGCGATGGAGTTGACAACCGCGACATTGGCGGCGAGCGCCGCCGCATCAGCGGACGCTTGCACTATCTGCTTGGTCGAAACAACGTTCGCGTAGTCGACGGCGCCCGCTACGGCGACCAGCATCAGGGGAGCGGAAAGAGCGAATAAGGTCGCCACGTTTCCGCCGGACTGCCTGGCGAAGTGAGTGACAGGAGCGCCTTGATTGCTGCGCGTCATTGAGCATACCAACTTGCGTGAGACGTTGTCTGATAGCGCCGACGTTGGGCCGACCGCGTTAGGCTGTGATGATCGCAATCACGAGAATTTTATTTGAAACATTCAAACGCCATGGCGTTGCCGCCGTACGCCGGTTGGGCGCGGGCGATCGGTGCGCGCGCGACACAAATAAGCGACTGCTCGATGAAACAACTATCCCGCGCCTGACCTTGGAGAGATTGCGTCTCATGAATCGTATTGAGCGAAATGCAGTTGCAAAACAAAAAATATCGAAGACGCGAGTGCGCAATTATAGTGCTCGACGGGCACGTGGATTTTAGTGATTGCAGCGTCACGTCGTGAGTGCGCGTTCCGGCACGCCGCGGACCCTACGTCAATCTGAGGTCAAACATTGTATCAGTGGGAAGCTGCGGATTCCGGCAGAGCGGCTGACGATCAATTAACCAAACTACGAAGCCGCGTTTTTTCTCGCCGTCGCAGCGGCTCTATCCGGCAAATCCTCGATCTCACACTGGATGGCTTCGCTTCGCTCGCAATGACGGTTCCCCGTCAGGCGCAAAACGCTCGGCTGGAACTCCCTCTCCCCGCGTGCTCCACGACGTAGCTCTCCGCATCAGGACAACAGCGGGGAGAGGGTCGGGGTGAGGGGCGAGCCGCTTGGACGTACGCTCCCCTCGCAGCGCGGGACTCCAACTAGAATCAAACGCTACTCTGACACCATGGCGCCCGCTGGTTGGAGGCCTGCGTCGAAGCGGCTCGCCCCTCACCCCAACCCTCTCCCCGCTGTTGCGTTGATGGGGCGCGCTGCGTCGTGAGACACGCGGGGAGAGGGAGTCCGCGTGCTGACCTTAGAAAAACGCTTGCAGCCCGGTGATCGCGCGGCCCAGGATCAGCGCGTGAACGTCGTGCGTGCCCTCATAAGTGTTCACAACCTCTAGGTTCACCAGATGGCGCGCGATCCCGTACTCGTCGGAGATGCCGTTACCGCCGAGCATGTCCCGCGCCGCACGGGCGATCTCGAGCGCCTTGCCGCACGAGTTCCGTTTGACGATGGAGGTCAGCTCCACGGGCGGATGCCCTTCCTCCTTCATGCGCCCGAGCCGCAGGCAGCCCTGCAGCCCCAGCGCGATATCGCTGACCATGTCCGCAAGCTTCTTCTGAATGAGTTGGTTGGCCGCCAACGGCCGACCGAACTGCTTGCGGTCCATCACATACTGCCTCGCCGTAGCGTAACAGGACTCGGCCGCGCCGAGCGCGCCCCAGGCGATGCCGTAGCGCGCGGAGTTCAGGCAGGTGAACGGCCCTTTGAGCCCGGAGACGCCCGGCATAAGATTCTCCTCGGGGACGAACACGCCGTCCATCAGGATCTGCCCGGTGATCGAAGCGCGGAGACCAACCTTGCCGTGGATCGGCGGCGCCTCCAGCCCCTTCGCGCCTTTCTCGACCAGGAAGCCGCGGATCGCGCCGTCCTCGGTCTTCGCCCAGACGAGAAAGAGATCGGCGATCGGCGCGTTGGAAATCCAGGTCTTCGCGCCCGAGAGGCTATAGCCGCCCGGCGCCTTCTTCGCGCGCGTAATCATGGAGCCAGGGTCCGAGCCATGGTCCGGCTCGGTCAGCCCGAAACAACCAATCAGCTCGCCGCGCGCGAGTTTCGGCAAATATTTTTCTTTCTGCCCCGGCGAGCCAAACTGCTCGATCGGCGCCATGACCAGCGACGACTGCACGCTCATCATCGAGCGATAACCGGAATCGACGCGCTCGACCTCGCGCGCGATCAGCCCATACGCGACATAGCCAAGCCCCGAGCCGCCATATTCCGGCGCGACCGTCGGCCCCAAGAAACCCGAGCTCCCCCATTTCGCGGAAGATCGCAGGATCGGTCTTCTCCTCGCGGAAGGCGAGGAGCGCACGCGGTTGCAGCCGGTCCTTGGCGTAGGAGAACGCGGTCTTCTGCACGAGCCGCTCGTCTTCGGTCAGCTGCGACTCTAGGTCGAACGGGTCGGCCCAATTGAACGCGCTCATTTGACCGCCTCTCAGTTCGCGCGCGCGGCGACGAACCGCGCCGCCTCGCGCAAGATTTCGCCTTCGCCGCGCAACCCGGCCTCATCGAGCGCGGCCAGCGCCTCCGTGACGAAGCGATCGCGCAGCGACTTGGCGCCGCTAAGCCCGTGGATCGAGACGAAGGTGCCCTTGTTGCGGTCGGCGTCCTTGCCGGCCCGCTTGCCGAGTTGCTCGGAGGTGCTTTCCGCATCGAGGATGTCGTCGGCGACCTGGAACGCCGCGCCGAGCGCCACGCCGTAGCTATTCAAGGCGGCGCGCCGCGCCGCGCTCGCGCCTGCGACGATGGCGCCGGCCTCGACGGAGAAGCGCAGCAGCGCGCCCGTCTTCATCGCCTGCAGCTTGCGGATCGCAGCGTCATCGAGCGGCGTCGCCGCGGTTTCCGCCTCGATGTCGAGCATCTGGCCGCCCGCCATGCCGCCAATCCCGCTCGCGCGCGCCAGGCCGAGGCATAGCTCGGCGCGAACGACGGCGTCGGCGTGTGTGGCGGGATCGGCGATAATGTCGAAGGCGATCGTCAGCAGGCTGTCGCCGACCAGGATGGCGGTCGCCTCGTCGTACGCCTTGTGCGTGGTGGGCCGGCCTCGCCGCAAGTCGTCGTTGTCCATCGCCGGCAAATCGTCGTGCACCAGGGAATAGCAATGGACGCACTCGACAGCACAGCCCGCCCGCAACGGCGGCGCCCCGCTCGCGCCCAGCGCCCGCGCGGTTTCGATCGTGAGGAATGGCCGCAGCCGCTTGCCGCCGCCGAGCGCGCCATAGCGCATCGCCGCCAAAAGCCGGGCCGGCCGCGCAATTTCTCCCGGCGCCACGTGCTCGCCGAGAATCGATTCAAGCTCAGCTTCGACCGCCTCGGCGGATTCAGCCAGCCGCGCCGCGAAGTCCCCTGCGCTCATTTTGCGTAGTCCTGCGGGTCGAACACGCGTTTGATCGAGCAGAATTCGCAGGTGACACCAATCATACCATCGTCGCCGATCATCGCCTGCCGTTCGCTCGCCGAAAAGCTCTGTAGCATGGCGTCAATTCGGTCGGCCGAGCAGCGGCACGCGTCGGCGAGCGGCGTCGGCGGGAACACACGCACGCCGCGCTCGTGAAACAGCCGATAAAGCAGGCGTTCACTCGAGAGCGTCGGATCGAGCAATTCGTGATCTTCGGTGGTGGCCGCCAGCGACTTGGCCTCGGTCCACGCGTCGTCCTCGGGCACGCTGGGGATCTCATGACCCGGCGGCGCGTCGCCCGGATCGAAGTCGGCGCGTCGCCGCCGATCCTCGGATTCCGGGAGAAACTGCGCGATGAGCCCGCCGGCGCGCCAGCTTGGGCCTTCGCTCGTCAGGGTCTCGCCAACCGAGACGCGCACCAGGCTCGGAATCTGTTCGGAACGATCGAAATAGTTGCTGGCCGCGCTTTGCAGCCCTTTGCCGTCAAGCTCCACGACGCCCTGATAGCGCGAGGAAAGCCCGTCCGGCTCGATGGTGAAGGCGAGATAGCCCTTGCCGAGCAGATCGCCGCCCGTGGCGAGGCGCGCCGCCAAGGCTTTTTCGTCGAAGCGCGCCAAGGCGCGAAGATTGGAGGGAGCGTCGAAGTCGACCAGCAACATGCTGACCGGCCCGTCGCTTTGCGTCTGCAATTGGAACCGGCCCTGCTGTTTCAGCGACGACCCCAGCAACACGGCGATCGCCGCAGCCTCCGCCGCGAGCCGCGCTACCGGGGCGGGATAGTTGTGCCGCTTGAGGATCGCGTCGAGGCTCGCGCCGAGGCGCGCCACCCGCCCGCGAGTGAACAAGCCCTCAACTGTGTAAGGCGTGACGATGTCGTCGCGCGCGACGTCGGAGACCGTGCGGGTAGCCACATTCATCCGGGAGTCGCTCCCAGGCACCAGGCGAGAATCCCCTTTTGCGCGTGCAACCGGTTTTCCGCCTCGTCGAACACCACCGAATTCGGCCCGTCGATCACCTCATCCGTCACCTCCTCGCCGCGATGAGCGGGCAGGCAGTGCATGAAAACTGCGTCTTTCTCGGCGTGACGCATCAACTTGGCGTCAACCCTGTAGGGCGCGAGCAGATTGTGCCGTCGGCCGGCGTCTTCATCGCCCATGGAAACCCAGCAGTCCGAAATGACCGCCGCCGCGTCCGTCGCCGCACGCTCCGGATCCTCGCTGACGACGAGGCGCGCCCCGGCCGCCCGTGCGCGGGCGATGCGCGAGGCCGGTGGTTGAAGTTCGGCGGGGCACGCCACTTCGATATCAAACTCGAAACGCGCCGAAGCGTCGATCCACGACGAGAGCACGTTATTGTAGTCGCCGCTCCAGGCGATCTTGCGTCCGCGGATCGGTCCCCGGTGTTCCTCGAAAGTGAGAATGTCGGCCATCACCTGACAAGGATGCGATTGTTTGGTCAGGCCGTTTATCACGGGCACGGTCGCATAGGCGGCCAGTTCGTCCAGATCGCGCGGATCGAGGATGCGCACCATGATGGCGTCGACGTAGCGCGAGAGCACGCGTGCGGTGTCGGCGAGCGTCTCACCGCGCCCGAGCTGCATCTCGGCGCCGGTCAGCATGATCGTCTCGCCGCCGAGTTCGCGCATGCCGACGTCGAACGAGACCCGGGTGCGGGTGGAGGGTCGCTCGAAAATCATCGCCAGCGTCTTACCCTCGAGCGGCCGGGGCATGTCGCGTCGATCCTGCCGGCGCGCCGCTTTTATCTCGGCCGACGTCGTGAGGATGCCGCGAAGCGTCTCCGACGGATGGTCCAGCAGATCGAGGAAGTGTCGGGGCTTCGACTTGAGAGGCGCGTTCATGCCGCCGCCTTCGCCGAGTCCCCGGCTTTTTCCGCCTCCACGCAGGCCGCATCCAATCGCTGCAACGCCTCGTCGAGTTCCGAGTCCGAAATAGTGAGCGGCGGCAGCAGCCGCAGGGTGCTGTCGCCGGCCGGGATCGAAAGCATCTTCTGCCCGCGGACGAACCCTGCGAAATCGCCTGGGGGGATGCGAGTTTTCAGGCCGATGAGCAGCCCCTCGCCGCGAACTTCCTGGATGATGCGGGGGTGCGAGTCAGCAAGCGCCGCAAGCTTTTGTTTGGCGAGAAGCCCGAGCCGCGCGACATTCTCCAGGAAACCGGGCGCGAGGACGACGTCGAGCACCGCGTTGGCGATCGACATCGCCAGCGGATTGCCGCCGAACGTCGTGCCGTGCACACCGGCTGTAAGCCCGCGCGCGGCGTCCGCCGTCGCAAGGCAGGCGGCGACAGGAAACCCGCCGCCAAGGCCCTTGGCGGAGGTCAATATGTCCGGCGTCACGCCGACATTCTCATAGGCGAACAGTTTGCCTGTCCGCCCGACCCCGGTCTGCACCTCGTCGAAGATCAGCAACAAGCCCTTGCGGTCGCAGATCTCGCGCAAAGCCCGCAGGAACGCCGGCGGCACGACGCGCACGCCGCCTTCGCCCTGGATCGGCTCGATCATGATCGCGGCCGTCTCCGGCGTAACCGCGGCCTCGACCGCCGCCGCATCGGTGATCGGGATCTGGTCGAAGCCGTCGACCTTAGGGCCGAACCCCTCCAGATATTTGGCCTGACCGCCCGCCGCGATCGTCGCCAAAGTGCGGCCGTGGAAGGCGCCCTCGAAGGTCAGGATGCGGTAGCGCTCGCCATGGCCGTCCACGTAATGGCGCCGCCGGGCCATCTTGATCGCCGCCTCGTTGGCCTCGGCCCCGGAATTGGTGAAGAACACCAGATCTGCGAAGGTCGCGTCGGTAAGGCGCTTGGCGAGCCGTTCGCCCTCGGGCATCTGAAACAGGTTCGACGTGTGCCAGAGCTTGCCGCCCTGTTGGGCCAGGGTCTCGACGAGATGCGGGTGCGAATGGCCGAGCGAAACCACGGCGATCCCCGCGCCGAAGTCGAGGTAGCGCTCTCCGTCGACGGTCGTCAGCCAGCAGCCGTCGCCACGCTCGAAGGTGAGATCGACACGGGCGTAAGTCGGCACGATAGCGGAAGACAAGGGCTCAACTCCTCGGCTTGTCGAGGGCGCCCGGGTCTCGGGACCCCGCAAAACAAAAAACGCCGCCCCTCAGGGACGGCCGCTGAGCGGGTGATATAGTAAAAGCGCGCGGCGCGGTCAAATCGTGGTGCTGGGACCCTGCTGGGACCGCGGGCGTCCCGTCCGCTCTTACGTCCCCAACCCAAAGAAGCGCGCGGTCCCAGGGGCGGCGCTCGGGTCCAGGCGCATCTCGCAATTTCCTGCATTGCCTCGCGGTCCCTACGCGGCTAGGCCGGCCGGCGCATGGCTCCCGTCCGCATTCTGCTAGCGCTTTTCGTCGCCGCGACACTCGCCCGCCTCGTCCTGATATTTGCGACCGGGTTCTGCGACGATGAGGCGTACGTCGTCGTCATCTCGCGGGCGCCCGCGCTTTCCTACTTTGATCATCCGCCGCTGCATCAATGGATCCTGACCGGCTGGACGGCTTTGGTCGGCGAGGGGCGCATCGGCCGACTGCCGTTCTTCGTCTGCAGCCTGGTCACGAGCTTTGCGCTGTTTGGCCTCGCGCGACGGCTGTTCTCAAGGGATGCGGCCTGGTGGACGTTGCTGGCCTTTAGTGCGAGCGCGTATTTCCTTTTGTATCCCGACGGCTACATCATGCCGGACCTGCCGCTGCTGATGTTTCTGGCCTTGGGAGTCTGGGCCGTCGCGGAGATCTTGTTTGGTCCGCCCGGACGGGAAACACCGCTATGGCTGATCGCCGGCCTGGCGCTGGGCCTGGCCGGGCTTTCCAAATATTCGGCGATTTTCGCTCCACTCGGGCTCCTCGGGTTTTTTCTGACCTCGCCGGGCGGGCGGCGTTGGCTCAAGGATCCCCGCCCCTACCTCGCCGCCGCGATCGCGGTTGCCTGCATCACTCCGGCGATTATCTGGAACGCCGAGAACGGCTGGGTGTCGCTCGCTTTCCAGTCCGGCCGTGCGGCGCGGGTCGTCACCGTTGGCCCGAAAGCGATCGGCGAGATCTTTGCGGGACTAGGCGCGCAAATCGCCGCGATGTCCCCCTGGATGTTGCTGCCGCTCCTCGCCGGGCTCGGCAGCGCCGTTCGGCGCGGCGCCGGGCAGCAGCAACGGTTCCTGTTGTGGCTCGCCGCCCCGCCACTCATCTTCTTCGCTTTGATCCCCTTGCTCGGCGAGCGCGCTATTTCGCACTGGTTCAACAGCGGTTGGCTGTTCGCCTTCCCGCTCGCGGGGCGGTGGCTCGCCGAGCGAACACCGCGCTTTCTCAAGCGATTTCTCGCCATCTCGGCGTCGCTGGCGGCCTTCATCGTCGTCGGCTATCTCGCCGCGCTGCTGCTTGGTCCGTTCGACCTGAAGGGGGTGCGCGATCCGACGCGCGGCATGTACGACTGGCCGGCTGACGGTCTTCGTAAGGCCTATCAGCAGGCAGGGGCGAAGTTCGTGCTCATCGAGAATTGGCGTTTGGGGGGGCGGGTTGGCGTCGGGTTAGGTCCGTCGGTCCCCATCTGCGCGATGGGAGGCGATCCCCGAGGCTTCGCCTTCGCCTGTGACGCGCGGAAGCATCTCGGCGAGGACGCGCTTGTTGTCCGGGCGCAAGACAACGGGCGCGCCGCAGACGAAGCCACCTACTTTCAAAGTGTCGAGCCGATGGGCGAAGCGGAGATCGGCCGAAAAGGACATCGTGAGCGGGTTTTGACCTTAGAGGCCGGGCGACGGCTACTGACGCCGCCGCCATTGCCTTACGGGCCGTGAGGCGGATTGTAGCCGCGATCTCCAGATCGCGGTCGCTCCGTGATCGGCTCTCTCTCGGCAAGGCGCGATCTCGCGAAGACCGCGGTCTGGAGACCGCGGCTACAGGCCGGGCGGCGCTAGAACAGCGCCAGGTGCGTAGCCGATGGCCTGGTCGTGCGGTACTGGCTTCGCGCGGCGACGTCGGCGGAGAGGATCGCCACGCCCAGCGAGACGGTCCAAAGCATGTCGCCGAAATTCTCCGCCAGCGTCGCCAGCGTCAAATTGCAAGCCAACGCGGCGGCGAGATAGGGCCCAAGCCTTGGTGGCGCGTCGGCGATGCGACGAAAGCCGACCCAGATCCCGGCCGCCGCGAGCAACGCGCCGACGATACCCAGTTCGAACCAGATCGCGAACAATTGTCCGCGCGGTGTTGTCGGCGGGAATATTCCGGCCGCGAGCCCGCGCGTCAGCGCCTCGAAGCCGTGGCCGGTGATCAGCAGCAGCTTTTCGTGAATGACCATCGCATAACCACGCGCGAGGGTCGGGAACGGCGGATCGAGCGCGGAGAGGCCGGAATGCATGACAAGGCGGCTGAGCTCGGCGGCCGCGATCACCGCCAGCGGCCCCAGCGCCATGAACGCCGCGACGCCCCAGGCGAGATCCCGCGTCGTTCGCTCGAGATCCGACACCGCGAAGGATAGCGCGGCGAAGCCGACCAGCAGCGCCACCACCATCGGCGTCGAGCCCGCGGCATAGGCGTAGATGAACGCTATGATCAGCAGCAGGCGCGCCCATCCGCTGCGGCCGCGCGCGGCGAGCCCCCCCATCGCCGGATAGAGGGTCGTCACCAACACAACGGCGCCATCCGTGACGCGTTGCGGGCGCAATCCCCGCCCCGTATCGGCCCGCCACGAAGGCCGCGAAGATCGCAACCATGCCGATGACCAGGCCGATCGGGAACAGATAGAGGTCGGTGGCGCGCGCATGTCCGCGCGTCGTCGTCAGGGCGAGGAAAATCGAAACGAACCAGAGCGACATCTTCAGGATGTGCTGTCCGGCGGGGATCGGGAACGGCGTCCAAAGCACCGAAACGCCGGCCCAGGCGATCAGGGCGAGGCTGAAGCCTACCAGCGGCTGCGAAAACGCCCGGTTCATCCGCCGCCACATGCCCTCGGGCGGATCGAGGATCGCCGCCAGCACGAAGGAGACGATCGCGACGGGATACAGCACGAAGACGGCAAGCTCGTAGAGCACCGCGCCCGTGGGAATCCCCAGCGCGAGCATTACATAGCCGAACCGCGACAGGAACTGCGCGGCGTCGGCGGCTTCATCGTTACGGGCTTGATTTGTGGCCCAAGTCATGGGTCTAACGCTTTCGATCGGCTCTATAGCCCGGGCGCTCCGTCCAGGCTGTGGACTCCGCGCAACACCGGCTTGCCAAATCGGCGACAGGTCGCTTTCCGCCGCTGAAGAGGACATGAACGCGCCCCTCGCTCCCCCTTCGCTTCTGCCGCGGGTCCGCGCCGATCTCCGGCTTTTGTTTGCGCGGGCGGGCGCGAGAACCGAGGCGGCGCGGGTTTACGAGACCGGCGGCTGGCGCATTCGCTTTCCCCGTTCGGGCGCGGTTTGCGAGGCGGTCATCGTCAACACCGGCGGCGGCATGGCCGGCGGCGACCGCGCGCGGATCGAGATCGAGGCCGCTGCCGGCGCCGAGGGTATCGTCACCAGCCAATCCCAAGAAAAAATCTATCGCGCCGACGGCGCGAGCGTTGCGATCGAAACGCGGCTTAAAGTCGCATCCGGCGCGAGGCTCGATTTTCGCGCCTCAGGAGACGCTGCTTTTCGACGGCGCGCGGCTCCAGCGGCGTCTGGAGGCGGATGTCGACGAGACGGCGACGCTGACGATCTTCGAGGCGGTCGCGTTCGGCCGGCTCGCCCATGGCGAGACGCGCATTGACGCTTCGCTCTTCGACCGCTGGCGCATTCGCCGCGGCGGCCGGCTCGTGTTCGCCGAAGCGCTAAGGATCGAGGACGCCGGGGCGATGCTCGACCGGCCCGCGGTCGGCGATGGCGCGCGGGCGCTGGCGACGCTGTTGCGGGTTGGCGCGGGCGCCGAGGATAAGCGCGATGCGCTGCGCGCGGCGTTTGCGGACGTCGAGGCCGAGGAGGGCGCCCGGTTCGAGGCGGGGGCCAGTGTGGTCGACGGCGTGCTGGTCGCCCGCCTTGCAAGCCCTTCGCCGCAGCGCTTGCGCGAGGGGCTGTTCGCCGCCTGGCGCGCGCTCGAAGAACGGGACGCTCCGAGAGTCTGGACGTGAGGCTGGCGATCCTCGCCGCACTCGCGCTGCTTATCGTACAAGGCCTTTTGATCGGCCACGTCGAGCTCAGCTACGACGAAGCTTATTACGCGCTATGGGCGCGCTGGCCGCAGTTCGGCTATCTCGATCATCCCCCGATGGTCGCCTGGATGATTCACGCCTCCACCGCGCTGTTCGGCGCCTCGGAATTCGGTGTGCGGGCTCTGTTCTGGCTCCAGGACGCGGCGATCATCGCCATGATCGCGTGGATCGGCTGGCGCCTGTTCGACCAGCAGACCGCCGCCATGGCGGCGCTGCTTTGGGTTGCGGCGCCGATGGTCGGCGGGCGCGCCGCTCGCCACGCCCGATACGCCGCTGGTGTTTTTCTGGACGCTCGGGCTCGTGGCCCTCGCCGAAGCGCACCGCGGCCGTCAAGTCGCCTGGGCGCTCGTCGGGGTGGCGGCGGGCGCGGCGGCTCTCGCCAAGATGACGGCGGGGTTCTTGGCGTTGGGCATCGCCCTGGCGGTTGCCGTCACGCCCTCGCTGCGCCGGCAAGCGAGCGGGCCGTGGCCCTGGATTGCGGCGCCGCTGGCGCTCGCCTTGGCGTCGCCCTTCCTGATCTGGAATGCCGAGCATGGGTTTGCGACGTTCTTCAAGCAGGGCGCGCGGATTGCGCCGGGCGCGTTTGCGCCGCGCTATCTCCTCGAGTTTTGCGGTTCGCAGTTGGCGCTGTTCAATCCGCTGACGGCGGTGTTGGCCCTGGGATCGCTGGCGGGACGCCCACGGTCCCAGGCGCGCGCTTCTCTGGACGAGGCCACCCGCCTGCTGGTCGCCACGATTGCCCCCGCGCTCGCCTATTTCCTGCTGCACGCGCTGCACGACCGCGTACAGGCGAACTGGCCGGCGCCGCTATTTCCCGCGCTGATCGTGCTTGCGGCGCGCGCCATCGTGCAAGCCTCACAGCATAAGATGGCCTACGCGGCCGTCGCGTTGGGGCTCGTAGCGACAGGGGCCGCCTACCTGCATCTTGCGACCGCATGGCCGGCGTTCGGCCCGTCCGACCCGTTCGCGCGGATCGGCGGTTGGCGCGACCTTTCCACGCAAACTTTTGCCGTCGCGCAGGCGCAAGGCGCCGACTATCTGCTCGCACACGGTTACGCCGCAACGTCGCTGCTGACCTTCTACGGGCCGCTGTCGCCGCAAGTTGTAGAGGCGGAAGAGCCAGAGCGTTGGACGTTTCGCCCGCCTGTGAGCACGGACGGAGTCGGCCTCGCGTTCGGGCCGGCGTCATTCGAAGAAGAGCTGGCGCGCCGCTTTGGGCATGTCGAGGCGATCGAGACATTGCGGCGTCGCGTGGGGGATGTGGAGTTGGAGAGCTACACGCTGTTTCGCGTAGAGGCGCCGCGGACGCCGTGAACCCGCACGGAGCGTCGGCGTCCACGCCGACGACGCTGCACACTGAAACGTCGGCGTGGACGCCGACGCTCCGAGGTGCGGGTTCCTTCGCCACTCCTACGATCTCACGACCAAGGATGGCTTCGCTTTGCTCGCAACGAGGGGTTCGATGGGCCGCAGGCGCACTTGCCTGAGGAAGAACGCCCCCTCGATGGCCGCTTTGTTCAAGGTCAACCTGACTTCGATCGGCTTTGCCACGTCGGTGACTTCGAACGCCAAACGCCATGTATAGACGCCGCGTTCAGGCAGATCGAACTCTCCAAGCCCCGCAAATTCTCCGCCGACGAGGACGTCAGCGATGACGCTGTTCGGCGATAGATTTCCGGCAACTTCGAACTCCATGCTCGCCGTCCAGTGCCCTCTCGTCAGATGCATGTAAGGCCCCCAGACGAGCAAGCGCGCGGGGCCTAGGAGATCGAGCGGCTTGTCGGTCCTGAAACCAGGCGCCGCGGAATAAAGAATCGCCGCCGGCCAGACGATCTCTCGCACGCGGGCGCCATCCAATATGTCCTGATAATCAGCGGCTATTTGTTTGTAGGTTTCGTGTTCCGCGACCGACCAATTCGCAGTGACATCATCCAGATCGCCGTCCCCTTGCGAGGCCTGCAAAGCCTCTTCGACGGTCGCCGTTTCCTCGCGCGCATCGGGAGGCGTCACACGCTGAAGCACGCGCGCGACCATCTCGGGATCAGACAACTGCAAAGCCGACAGAAACTGAGGAACGAAGTCCGCCAAGCGCATGTTTCGCGCTTCGGCGGAGAATACCTTCGTCGCCTTGTGAGCCAGCGCCTCCGCGAGCGACGAGATGTAGAGCGATGAGAGACGGATCGCATCGAAGCAAGAGAGTGCGCGCAGTTTCGCGGCTGTTCTGATCGCCAACTGCGCCGTGTCGGTCAAAGCGACGATCGGCGCGCCTGATTCCAGCAGGAGCTCACAAACACTTTCGTCCAGATAGTCGGTGGTAAACAGAACGCAGCGATCGCTACGGTGGCGCCATTGCTCGAACATTTCCGCCGCCGACGTGCAATGCACACGGTGGAAGTCGCCGAACGCTTCCTCCATCGCGTGCGCCGCGACACCAAAAGCCCAGTATGTCAGGGCGGTCGATGTGCCGACAACGCAGACCAGCATCGCCGCAAGGCCTTTTCAGGCGACCACATAAACATGATCGTCCGAGACCTGGCCGATTTTACGATAATTCATGGAAATCAGCAGCTGATTGACGGCTTCGAATTCGTGCGGGAACGCTTCGACCACGATGCTCGGCCGGTGGGTCGCGATTGATCGGCGCGCGCCTTGCAGCACCTCGACCGCCATCCCCTCGACATCGATTTTCATGGCGCGAAACGGCGCCAGGTCCAGACTATCGAGGGCCGCCACTTTGACCCCGCCTCCAACAAACTCTTGCAGGGCGGTGCCTCCTGCATTGCTTTCGACAAGGTTCACACGCGCCTCGCCGGCCCGTGCGCCCAGGCCAAAATTGTGCAGCTTGGCGTTTACGCCGTTGAGTTTGGCGTTCCGCTCCAGCGCTCGAAAAGACGAACGCACCGGCTCGAAAAACTCGACTTCCGCGGCCCCACAGATTTTCGCGAAAAACACCGTGTGATTGCCGATGTAGGCGCCAATATCGAGTATCCGCTCGCCGTTCATCGGCATCAAGGCGCGGATCATCTCCAAGGATTCCGGATGAAAGAACGTTCGCTTCCACAGGATGTCGCGCTGGATCAAATCCATAGGCCCGGTCGGCAAAAATAACATGACCGGGGTAGCGTCATATTCGAATTCGAGTACTTTCTCCTTCCCGAGATTCTCATATGATCTATGCAAATTTATATTCACGATTTCTTGTATGATCGCATGCTGTAGATTGTGGATATGCAGAAGATGATTGGCGCCCTCCTGCATGGCAACCCGCATTTTGTCGATATCTTGGCGCATTACGTCAAGTGCGTCTGTACCGGGAAAGAAACTCATGTGTTCGCCAGTCGTTCGATTGCATCTCCGCGATAGCAGAGCGCATGCGAGAACGAAAGCTGCTAAGCCTTGCCACGGCTGAGGCTGACAATATTAAAGGGACGCGAAGGTTCTTACCTGCAACGCGTGTCGATCACGTCCTCGGCCGAGGCGTACCAGCCGCCCGCGCGCGACTTGAACGCGAAAACCACGATCTCGCCGCGAACCGGCGCCGCCGCCAGCGTCACACGCGCGAGCGCTTTCTCCTCGCCAACCAAAGTGCGCGCCAGGCGAAACGGTTCGAGCCGCGCCCAATCCTTGACGCCGCTACGGTAGCTCCAAACCTCCAACCCGGGCGCCATCTCGGGGCCACGGAACCAGGTCGCGCTCGCAGGCCCAAGCGCACGCTCTTCGAGGCTATGCGAGAAGCGTGCGGTGACGCAGCCGATATGCACGTGCAATTGGTCTTGTGAGCGCGCCAGGCGGGAATTGACGACGAGCGCCACCCGGTCGTCGGCGCCCGCGCCACCGTCGGCCGTGGTGAGCCAATGGCGCGCCGCCCACGCCAGAGCGAAGTAGTTGGGAACGTCGGGCGCATCGAGCAAAGGATCCTCGATCCCAACGATGCGCCGGGTCGGGGTCAGGATCGTGTCGGGGACGCCAAAGGGCGGCCGAACGATAGCCCAGCCGCGCGCCTCTCCGCCGGTCGTGTCGACTTCGAGGCAGGGGAGCGGCGAGCCGGTCGTCGTCTTGTCGAGCATGCAGGCGCGCACGACCTGCCACAGCGCGTAGCGGCTGGCGAGGTTCGCCCCCGCGGCAAACGCGGCCGAACCGAGCAACGCCGCCACGACAAGCACTGTCTTGCGCACCCAGCCATATTGGCTGAGCCGCGCGAATAAGAGCCCTCGCCCGGCGCGTTTGAGAAGAAGCTCCATTACGGTCCTGATATGGACGATCCGCGTTTACCTGATGTGAACGAACGCCAGGCGCGCACTCCCTCAGGGGCGATTGCGGATTTTCGAGGGCGCTACAGGCCGATCGCCCCGCCGTCGGAGCGGGGATCGTGGGTCGCGGCGATCTCGCCCTTCAGGCCACGGCGCAGCGCGCCGGCGTGGCCGAAAGCGTCCTGTCGCTCAGGCGGCAGCCGCTCCACCTCATGGCCGAGCCGGGCGAGCCCGGCGGCGACGGCGTCGTCATAGGCCGCCTCGACCTTCACCGATACGCTGTCGGCGCCCCAGGTGCGGCCCCACAATAGGCGCGGCGCGGCGACGGCGTCGGCGAGGCTTTGGCCCGCCGCGATGCGCGAAAACACCTGCGCCTGGAATTGCGGCTGCCCATCGCCGCCCATCGAGCCGTAGGACATCACGCGCCCGTCGGAGAATACGGCAAGCGCCGGGTTCAGCGTATGGAACGGCCGGCGTCCAGGTTTTAACGCACGCGGGCTCGCAGGGTCGAGCGAGAACGCGATGCCCCGGTTCTGCATGAGCACGCCCGAACGAGGCAGCCACGTCCCGGACCCGTACTCCCAATAGAGCGACTGGATATACGAAACGGCCATTCCGTCCTTGTCGATGGCGCCCATCCAGATCGTGTCGCCATTGTCCGGCGGCAGGGGCCAAGGCGCCGCGCGGGACATGCTGATTTTTTCCGCCTCAGCCGCGATCGAGGCCGGCGACAGCAGCTGATCGAAATCCGCGGTCGCGATATCGAAATCCACGCAAAAGCGGTCGCGATGCGCGAAGGCGCGCTTGGCGGATTCGATCATCGCATGCGCGTGCTCGACGCCGTCGACGGACTTTACGCCGAGCCGCTCGTAAATCCCGAGCATCATAAGCGAGGCCAGTCCCTGCGTCGGGACCGTGGTGTTGTAGAGCGTGGCGGTCTTGGTGCGGATCGAGAGCGGCTCGCGCCAACGCGGCTCGTAGGCCTTCAGGTCGGCGCGGGTGATCGGCGAGCCGACAATATCGAGGTCCGTGGCGATCTCGCGCGCGATGTCGCCGCGGTAGAAATCGTCGAGCCCGGCGTGGGCGAGATGGCCAGCGTGTCGCCGAGCTTCGTCTGCTTGCGATGCGCGCCGGCCTTCGGCGGCGCGGCGTCGATAAAATAGGCTGACCGAAAGTTCGGCGCGTCGTAGAGCGCGCCGCCGTCGCGCGGCTGCGAGCGCTGTTCGGACGCCGAGACCGCAACGCCCTCGCGCGCCTGGCTCGCCGCGCGTTCGACGAGGCTGATCAGAGGCAACCGGCCGCCGATCGCGGCTGACAATTCAAGCGCGATTTTCCAGCCGCCGATCGCGCCGGGGACGGTGAGCGCGGCCATCGGGCCGCGGGTCGGCATACCGCCGATCGCTTCGTAAGCCGAGGTCGTCGCCTTCTCGCCGGCGAAGCCGCAAGCCTCGATCGCCCGGGTTTTGCCTTTCGGCTCGCGGATCGACCCAAAAGCCGTCGCCGCCGATCCCGTTCATATGCGGATAGACGACGGCGATGCTGGCGGCCATGGCGACCATCGCCTCGATGGCGTTGCCGCCCTGCAGCAGGATGTCGCGTCCCGCCTCGGCGGCGAGCGTGTGCGGCGCGGCGGTCGCGGCGTGGGCGAATACGGCGTCCTCGCTCATTTTATTCCCGGGGTTTTGTTCGAAGGCCGCGGCTGCTATAGGCCGGCGCGCGAAAGCGGGAAAGGGTTTCTCTGTTGGCCGATAGCCGCCCCATCAACTGGACCAACGCCGTCACGCTCGGCAGCGTCGCGGTGCTCGTCGGCACGGAGCTGGTCGGCGCGGGCTTCGCCGCGGGCTGGGCGATCGGAGGGCTGTTCCAGCTCGGCGACCTGCTGACGCACGGGCTGGAGGCGCTGCTGGTGTTGATCGCGCTGACGGGGCTGTCGTATTTTTTGCGCGCGGCGCTGGCGCATGAGCCGGTGCGGGGGTAGCGCGCTACACCCTCAATGCAGGGTCAAGTCGCCTCGCGTAGCCTCGCTTTTCGGCTCGGATACATCGTTTTCAGAAACCTGTTGATTCCGTCGGTCACGTAGGGGATTGCATAGATCTCGTCACGAATTTCAACAATCATGATCCTCTGATTTGGAAATCTCTCTTTGTTCGGATGTGGCTGATCCGATAAAGACCCTCTAGTGAGCAAAGCGACTTCAACATCTTCGAAGCCGACGCCGCTTTCTTGACGAAGCCATTCGTCTTTTTCGGCGTTCCAAAGCAAATTCGGGCGCTGCATGCTGCCCTCGACGAACACTCAATCACTTTGAGGCGCGAGGCCTCATGTCTCAAACAATTTTCATTGTATATACAATTGCGGCGTTTTCAACCCTCGCGCTTCGTCGTCGCATAGATCGCCGTCGAGCGCGCCACCGGCCCTTCCGCGTTCGACAGCACGGCTTGTGTGAACAGATAGCGGCCCGTCGCGCGCACGAGGATGGGCTCGGCTTCGATCCAGTCGCCGAGCCGCGCGGGGACGAGGTAGTCGATGTTCAGGCTCAACGTAGCGCCGAACGGTCCCCCAACAAGCTTCGCTCGACGCAGGGGCGCGATCTGATAATCGGCGAACGTCGCCAGCGCTCCGCCGTGGCAGAGGCCGAACAGGTTGACATGTCGCTCGGTGACGCGAAAGCCGATCCGCGGCGGGTCGGCGCGAAACCCTATCGGGCCGAAAAACACGCCAAAGCCGGGCCCGGGATCGAGCGGCTCAAAACCTGGCGGCGGCGCGATCGGCTCGCCGGGCGGCGGCGGTTCAGGGCGCGCCGCATCGAGCGAGGCGCCGCGATCGGAATGGACGAATATCCCCTTGGAGCGGACGACTGGCGAGCCCTCTACGGTGAGAATCGCTTCCGAGAACGCGAGTCGGCCGGTGCGCTTGACCAGAACGATCTCGCCCTCGACCCAGTCGCCGCTTTGGACGGGCGAGAGAAAATCCAGGGACAGGCTGATCGTCGGCGATTGCTTGGCTTCGAGCCGACCCATGCGCATCAGCGCGGCGAGTTGCATGTCGGCGAAGGTCGCCAGCGCGCCGCCATGCGCGACGCCGCGCGGGTTCATGTGATCCGCGCCGACGCGAAAGCCGAACCAGAAACGCTCGCCGTCGCGCTTGCCGTAGATCGGGCCGAAATCGGCGGCGAAGCCCGCGGCGATTTTGAGTTGATCGAAGCCGGGCGGAGGGTCAGCGGGCAAATAAGGCTCCAATCCCACGGCCGTCATTGCGAGCGAAGCGCGGCAATCCAGCGCTGCGGCCGGACGCGAACGCCGCCGGCGAAGCACGTCGGCGCCTACGCATCGCGAGGCGAGACCGAGGCATCACGGCGAGGCTGGATGGCTTCGCTTCGCTCGCAATGACGGATAGCGGTTGGGCGACGAGTTGTAAACAACAACTAACCCTTCTTCGGCTCGACGTGGCCGCCAAAGCCCTTGCGCATCGCCGAAATGATCTTTTCCGCGAACGTATGCTGCTGGCGCGAGCGGAAGCGGGTGTAGAGCGCGGCCGACAGCACCTCCGCCGGCACCGCCTCCTCGATCGCCGCCTGCAGCGTCCAGCGTCCTTCGCCGGAATCCTCGATGAAGCCGGAGTAGGAATCGAGCTTCTCCTCCTGCGCCAGCGCGTTCGCCGTCAGATCGAGCAACCAGGACGTCACGACGCTGCCGCGCCGCCACACCTCGGCGACATCGGCGAGGTCGAAGGTGAAGCGATGCTCCGGCGCGACGCCTTCGGCGTCGGCGTTGCGCAGGATGTCAAAGCCCTCGGCGTAGGCCTGCATGAGGCCGTATTCGATGCCGTTGTGCACCATCTTGACGAAATGTCCGGCGCCGCAGGGGCCGGCATGCATGTAGCCCTGCTCGACGCGCGTATCGCGCTTGTCGCGTCCCGGCGTCAGCGGGATCGAGCCCTTGCCGGGCGCGAGCGCGGCAAAAATCGGATCGAGCCGCATCACCGCGTCGGTTCGCCGCCGATCATCAGGCAATAGCCGCGATCGAGGCCCCAGACGCCGCCGCTGGTGCCGACGTCGAGATAGTGCAGGCCTTTTTCGGCGAGCGCTTTGCCGCGCCGGATGTCGTCGCGCCAAAGCGTGTTGCCGCCGTCGATGATCGTGTCGCCCTTGGACAGCAGCGGGATCAGCGCGTCGATGGTCGATTCGGTCGGCGCGCCGGCGGGCAGCATGATCCAGATGGCGCGCGGCGCGGACAGTTTGGCGACGACGTCCTCGAGCGATTTAGCGGCCGTCGCGCCTTCCTTCGCCAGCGCCTCGCCGGGCTTCGGGATCGCGATCGTAGACGACGCAGGTATGGCCGGCTCTGGTGAGCCGCCGGACGATATTGGCGCCCATGCGCCCCAGACCGATCATACCGAGCTGCATTGCGAGGCCTTTTCCTGAAAATCGCCTTAGTGGCTGCGGCTGCCTCGGTTCACGAGCGCCTCAGTCCTTGGCGCGCTCGACGTAGGTGCCGTCTTCGGTCTGGATGACGATCCTTGTGCCAGCCGTGACATGCGGCGGCACCATCACGCGCGCGCCATTGCGACATTTTCGCGGGCTTGTAGGACGAAGACGCGGTCTGACCTTTGGTCACCGGCTCGGTGTCGATGATCTCCAGCGTCACGCGCTGCGGCAGCTGGATCGCCACCGCCTTTTCGTTGAAGATCGACAGCATGACTTTCATGCCCTCCTGCAGCCATTGCGCCTGATCGCCGATCACGTCGTCGGGCACCTGGATCTGCTCGTAGTTCTCATTGTTCATGAAGTGATAGCCGTCGCCGTCCGTGTAGAGAAAGTCGTAGTCCTTATCCTCGACGAAGGCGCGCTCGACCTGCTCGGTGGTCTTGAAGCGGTCGGTCACCTTGACGCCGTCGGAGAGGCGGCGCATGTCGATCTGCGTCGTCGGCGTGCCCTTGCCGGGAAGGAAACTCTCGGCGGACAGAACGACGCAAAGCTGCCCGTCGTCCCGCTCGATGATGTTGCCCTTGCGGATCGAACTGGCGATGACTTTCACGACGAAATTTCCTTATGCGAAGCAGCGGCGCGCGCCGCGATTTGGCGCGCGTCAAACCAGATCGGAGCCGAATTGTCGATAGCTTCGGGAGGCGGGTTCTTGGAGGACCAGCCGGCAGCGGGTCCCCTCCCCCTCGTGGGGGAGGGTTAGGGAGGGGGGGCGGCTCGGCTGGGACGACCCTGTCCGACGATCACGGCTACCCCCCACCCCAGCCCTCCCCCACAAGGGGGGAGGGGGAGCTTGTCGGCGCCGGCGGCTCGCCGTTTTGGACGCCGGATCGCCACGCCGACCGCCGGCCCGCTTGCTCGCCCGCGCGCGGACGCTCGACCGCGCTGCGCGCCTGGTTTCGGCGCGAGGGCTTTGTCGAGGTCGAGCCGGCGGCGTTGCAGGTCTCGCCCGGCAACGAGACGCATCTGCACGGCTTCGCCACGGAGATGATCGCCGGCGACGGGCGCGCGGCCCGCGCTTATCTGCACACCTCGCCGGAATTCGCGATGAAGAAGCTGCTGGCGGCGGGCGAGACGAGGATTTTCGCGATGGCCCGGGTGTTCCGCAATCGCGAGCGCGGCGGCGCTGCATGCGCCGGAGTTCACGATGGTGGAATGGTATCGCGTCGGCGAGGGGCTCGACGCGCTGATGCGCGATTGCGCCGCAATGCTGCGGCTCGCGGCGGAGGCGGCGGGGACGACAGCGGCTGCGGTTTCGCGGGCGCGAGGCCGATCCCTTCGCTGAGCCCGAGCGGCTGACGGTGCGCGACGCGTTCCTGCGCTACGCGGCATCGACCTGTTCGAGAGCCTCGCCCTCCCGTCATTGCGAGCGAAGCGAAGCAATCCACGCCGCAGCCACAGCCCTATCCGGCAGACGACGATCGCACGACGATGGATTGCTTCGCTGCGCTCGCAATGACGGTAGGGCGAGACTGCGGACCGACCGGACCGGCTCGCCGCCGCTGTCGCGCATGGGCTGCGCGTCGCGGCGGACGATTCCTGGTCGGACATGTTCAGCCGCATCCTGTCCGAGAAAGTCGAGCCGAACCTCGGCATCGGCCGGCCGACCTTCCTCACCGACTATCCCGCGACCGAGGCGGCGCTCGCGCGGCTATCGCCGCGCGACCCCCGCATCGCCGAGCGCTTCGAGCTCTACGCCTGCGGCGTCGAACTCGCCAACGCCTTCGACGAATTGACCGACCCCGCAGAGCAGCGCCGCCGCTTCGAGGAGGACATGGCGTTGAAGGCCGCCTTTATGGGGAAGGTTATCCGCTCGACGAAGATTTTCTGCGCTGCCTGCCCTACATGACGGAGAGCAGCGGCGCCGCGCTCGGCTTCGACCGCGTTGCGATGCTCGCCTGCGGCGCCGACAGTATAGAGGACGTGCAATGGACGCCGGTTTTCCGGCCGTGATCGCAGGACGAGTTTGGCGGGCGCCCGCGCGGCGCTGCAGCGCGTCTACGGTTTCCCGGGCTTCCGCCCCGGGCAGGAGGAGATCCTGCGCCGCCGTGCTCGGCGGCGACGACGTGCTGGCGGTCATGCCGACGGGCAGCGGCAAATCGCTGCTGTTCCAGCTTCCCGGCGATCGTCACGCGACGGCCTGACGGTCGTCGTCTCGCCGCTGATCGCGTTGATGCGCGATCAGGTCGCGCAGATTGCGCGAGTTCGGCGTCGCGGCGGCGGCGCTCAATTCGATGTCCGACGGCGCCGAGCGGCAGGGCGTCTATTCCGCGCTGGAGAACCGCACGCTGCGGCTGCTCTATGTCGCGCCTGAGCGGCTGTTGCGCGACGACACGCTCGAACTGCTGCATCGCTATCGCATCGATCTGCTCGCCATCGACGAGGCGCATTGCGTCTCGCAATGGGGCCACGATTTCCGGCCCGAATACATGCGGCTGCGCGAGGCCGCGCAGGCGCTCGATCGCCCGAAGACCATCGCCGTCACCGCGACCGCCGACGAGCCGACGCGGCGCGATATCGCCGAGCGCCTGTTCTTCCGTGCGCCCGAAAGTGTTCGTGCGCTCGTTCGACCGGCCGAACCTGTTCCTCGCGATGCGGCCGAAGGCCGACGCGACGCGCCAGCTCTGGGACGCGCTGCAACGCCACAAGGGCGAAAGCGGCATCATCTATTGCGCGTCGCGCCGGCGCACCGAGGAGCTGGCGCAGCGAATTTTCCGCGCGGGGCCGGCGCGCGCTGCCCTATCACGCCGGGCTCGACCCTTCCGTGCGCTCGTCCAACCAGGATGCTTTCCTGCAGGAGGACGGCGTCGTGATGTGCGCGACGATCGCTTTCGGCATGGGCGTCGACAAGCCGGACGTGCGGTTCGTGTTTCACGCCGACATGCCGTCTTCGATCGAGTCCTACTATCAGGAGATCGGCCGCGCGGGCCGCGACGGCCTGCCCGCCGACACGCTGACGCTCTACGGCGCCGGCGACATCGAGCTGCGCCGCCGCCAGATCGCGGAGAGCGCCGCGCCGGACGAGCGCAAGCGCGTCGAGAACCAGAAGCTCGAAGACCTCGTCGCGCTGTGCGAATGCGCGCGTTGCCGGCGACAGGTGCTGCTCGGGTTTTTCGGCGAGGATTGCGCGCCTTGCGGCAATTGCGACGTCTGCAAGGGATCGGTGCGGTTGGTTGACGGCTCGATCGAGGCGCAGAAGGCGCTCTCGGCCGTGTTGCGCACCTCGGGGCGATTCTTTTTTGGCCATCTCGCCAACATCTTGTCCGGCAAGACCACCGAGGCCGTCGAGCGGCACGGCCATGATCAACTGAAGACATTCGGCGTCGGCAAGGATCGGCCGCCGGCGCATTGGCGCGGCGTGCTGCGGCAACTTCAATCCGCCAAGCTGGTCACCATGACAGCGAGGATCGCGACCGGCTCGTGGTCACCGAGGCCGGCCGGCTGGTGCTGAAGGGCGAGGCGCCGTTTCAGTTGCGCGAGGACGTGATGAGCGCCAAGCCCGCCGCGCCGTCTCGCAAACTGCCGATGACGCCGCGCGACGCCGATGCGCGAGATCATGGCCGCGCTGAAGGCGCTGCGCGCGGCGATGGCGAAGGCGGCCAACCAACCGGCTTACGTGATCTTTCCCGATCGCACGCTGATCGAGATGGCGCAGGCGAAGCCGCGCACGCTCGCCGAGATGTCGGCGATTCACGGCGTCGGCGAAACGAAGTTGCAGAAATATGGAGCGGCGTTTCTGGCGGTGATGAAGGACCATGCCTGAACTTCCCGAGGTCGAGACAGTGAGACGCGGGCTGGCGCCGACGTTTGTCGGCGGACGCATTGCGCGCGCCGAGGCGCGTCGGCCGGATCTGCGGTTTCCGTTGCCGGAGAGATTTGTCGGGCGGTTGACGGGCGCCGCGTCGAGGATCTGCGTCGGCGCGCCAAATATTTGCTCGCCGATCTCGATTCGGGCGAGACGCTGGTGATGCATCTGGGCATGTCTGGGTCGTTCCGGGTCGAGATCGACGGCCTGCCGATCCCCTCCCCCCTTGTGGGGGAGGGTAAGGGAGGGGGGGCGTTCGGCTTGGACGCAGGTCTCCGGAGAGCGCGGCGCTTGCGGCTACCCCCCTCCCCAACCCTCCCCCACAAGGGGGGAGGGAGACGGCGCCCGGGGATTTCTACTACGATCGCTCGAAGGCCGCTGCGCACGACCATATCGTCTTTCATTTCGAGAGTGGCGCGCGCGTCGTCTACAACGATCCGCGGCGCTTCGGGTACATGGACCTCGTCGCGACGTCAGAGCTCGAAGCGCACCCGCTGTTCGCCGACATCGGCCTCGAGCCGCTCGGCGCGGCCTTCGATGTGGCGGCGCTTTCCGCCGCGCTGCAAGGGTCGCGCGCGCCGCTGAAGGCGGCGCTGCTCGATCAGCGGCGCATCGCGGGACTCGGCAACATCTATGTCTGCGAGGCGCTTTACCGCGCGCGCTTGTCGCCGATGCGCGAGGCCGGAGGGTTGAAGCCGGCAGAGACAAAGCGGCTGTACCGCGCGATCCGGGAAGTGCTGGAAGCCGCCATCGAGGCGGGCGGCTCGACGCTGCGCGACCATCGACAGGCCGACGGGACGCTCGGATATTTCCAGCATGCCTTCGCCGTGTACGATCGGGAAGGCGTGGTCTGCGGGCATAAGCGCTGCGGCGGGATCATCGCGCGTGCGGTGCAGAGCGGGCGGTCGACGTTCTATTGCTCGGCCTGCCAGCTTTAGTGTCTTTGTGAAACCCTTCGTGTCTTTGTGGTGAAAGGGCTTCACCACCAAGGCACGAAGGGTTTCACGAAGGCACAAAGGCACCGCGCTAGCGCCGACGCTCCGACACCCTTCCCCCGGCGCCGGCCGGCCCTTACATGGGGCCGGTAAAAACCGGGTCCAAAATGTCTTTCCTCGACAATCTCGCGTTCGAAGCCGGCGTCGTGACGCGATCGGTCGGGGATTACCTCCGCGGCGGGGCGCTGCGGCTCGGCGTCACTGGCCTTTCGCGGTCGGGCAAGACGGTGTTCGTCACGGCGCTGGTCAACAATATCCTGGCGCAGGCGCGCCTGCCGGTGTTGGCGGCGTCTGCCGAAGGGCGCATCGCCAAGGCGCAGCTTGATCCGCAGCCTGATGACGCAGTGCCGCGCTTTCCCTATGAAGATCATCTCGCGGCGCTCGCCGGGCCGGATCGCCACTGGCCGCAATCCACCAACCGCATCTCGCAGCTGCAACTCAGGATTGATTTCGAACGCGCCGCAGGTTGGCGAAAGGGCCCGGCGCAGCTTGATCTCGACATTGTCGACTACCCCGGGGAATGGTTGCTCGACCTCACGCTGCTCGACAAATCCTACGCGCGCTGGTCGAACGAAACGATCGCAGCCTGCCGCGCGCCAGAACGCGCCGCGCTGGCCGGCGCCTGGTTGACGCATCTCAATGGGCTCGACCCAAGCGCGCCTTTCAGCGAAGAGTCCGCGCGCGGCGCCGCTGCGCTGTTCACCGATTATCTCAGGCAAGCCCGCGCCGATCGTTACGCGCTCTCGACGCTGCCGCCCGGCCGCTTCCTGATGCCCGGCGATCTCGAAGGCTCGCCGGCCCTGACCTTCGCGCCGCTCCCTGTCGAAGAGAACGTCGCGCCGGCGCCGGGATCGCTGGCGGCGATGATGCAGCGTCGCTACGAGGCTTATAAGACCCATGTCGTCAATCCTTTCTTCCGCGATCATTTCAGCCGGCTCGACCGCCAAATCGTGCTTGTCGATGCGCTGAGCGCGCTCAACTCCGGGCCGGCCGCAATGCGCGATCTCGAAAATGCGCTGACCGACGTGATGCGCGCCTTCCGCGCCGGCCGCGCTTCCAGCTTCGCCTCGATCTTCCGGCCGCGCGTCGACCGCATCCTGTTCGCGGCGACCAAGGCCGATCATCTGCACCACGCCAGCCACGATCGGCTCGAGGCGATCCTGCGCGTGCTGACCGCCAAGGCGATCGCGCGAGCGAAGGGGGTCGGCGCGGAGATCGACGTCATTGCGCTCGCCGCCGTGCGCGCGACGCGCGAGGCGATCATCCGCCACGACGGCGAGGAGCTGGAGGCGATCATCGGTACGCCGGAGCGCGGCGAACGCATCGACGATCAGGTGTTTGATGGCGCCGCCGAGGCGGCCGTGTTTCCCGGCCAGCTGCCTGACGATCCGGAGCGCCTGTTCGAGGGCGGCGGGCTTGGGCTGGCGGAGGCGGACAACGACATGCGTTTCGTACGCTTCCGGCCGCCGGTGTTTGCGCGCGGCGCGCCGCCGCCGCACATCCGGCTTGATCGCGCGCTGCAATTCCTGATGGGGGACCGCCTGGCATGAGCGACCGTCCGCGCCCGCGCGCCTTCCGGCTCGACGATCAGAACGTCGCCCTCGACAACCGCGCGACGGTGGCGCCGAAGGTTGAAGTCAGGCTGGAGAGCGAGCCGATCCCCGTCGAGACGCGCGCCGCGCCGATCGATGAGGGCGAGCGGCAGATCGAAGAAGCGCAGCGCTCAGGCATGGCGAAACCCTGGCGGCCGTCGCTGGGCGCGCTGGCCTGGACCGGTCTAGGCGGCTTGGTCTCGCTCAGCCTCGGCCTTTGGGTGACCAATCTGCTCGAAGCGCTTTGGGCGAAGGCGCAGGGGTTTGGTTGGTTGGGCCTCGCTTTCGCCGCGGCGTTGCTGGTCGGCGTCGTGGGTTTGGCCGGGCGAGAGATAGCAGCGCTGCTGCGGCAGGGCCGTATCGCCGAATTGCATGCGGACTTGGCGCGCGCGCACGCCGGCGACGATCGAGTGCTTGCTCGGGCTGCCGTGGCTCGGCTAGCTCGCGCTCTATCTGACGCGGCCCGAAACGGCCCGCGCGCGCGAAGAGCTTCAGCGCGCGATGGGCGAGATCATCGATGGGCGCGATCTGGTGGAGATCGCGGAACGGGCTCTGGTGAAGCCGCTCGACGCGCGCGCCCGCGCCGAGGTCGCCGCCGCGGCCAAGCGGGTTTCGCTGGTGACCGCGCTGAGCCCGCGCGCGGTGCTCGACGTCGTATTCGTCGTGGCGCAGGTGGTGCGGCTGACGCGGCGCATCGCGGAGATCTATGGTGGACGGCCCGGGCTGCTCGGGTTCATCAAACTCGCGCGCTCGATATCCGCGCATTTGGTTATTACCGGCGGCATGGCGGTCGGCGACACGGTGCTGCAAGGGTTGATTGGGCACGGGCTGGCGGCGAAGATTTCCTCGCGGATGGGCGAAGGCGTGCTTAATGGCCTGCTGACCGCTAGGGTTGGTTTGTCGGCATTGGCTGTTTGTCGTCCCGCGCCGTTTCACGCGGCGAAGCCGCCGACGGTGAACGACGTCGCGCCGTTCTTGTTTGGCGGGAAGGACTAGAGCCATCGGCAATTGAATGGAACCGGTAGAACCGCTGACGGAGGGTCGGCGTCCACGCCGACCTTTTGTGCGCCGCTCAGCCAGCTTACGTATCAACCCCGACGTCGGCCTGGAGGCCGACGCTCCTGAGCCGCCCGCCTCACTCTCGCCGTCATTGCGAGGAGCGAAGCGACGCGGCAATCCATGCCGCAGACAGCGCCCTATCCGGTTGCCAGACGATCTCACCACGCTGGATTGCTTCGCTGCGCTCGCAATGACGGGCGGGCGATTGAGCCGGCTATGGCTTCACTTCATCCGTCACGACCTCGAAATGCGCGAGTGTCGCGGTGCCAAACGCCGTCGAGATCGCCACATCCGCCGCGTCGCGGCCGCGGCACATTACGATGCGGCCGATGCGCGGATGGTTGTGTCGGGCGTCCATCGTGTACCAGCGGCCGTCGAGAAAGACCTCGAACCAGGCGCTGAAATCCATCGGGTTCGGATCGACGGGCACGCCGATGTCGCCGAGATAGCCTGTGCAATAGCGCGCCGGGACGTTCATCGCGCGGCACAGCGCAATCGATAGATGCGCGAAATCCCGGCACACACCAACACGTTCGCGCATCGCATCGCTGGCGCTGCGCGTCGGCGAGGCTTCGGGATAGCTGAACCGGATATGCCCGTGGACGTAGTCGCAGATCGCCTGCACGCGCGCATAGCCGCCCGTGAAGTTGCCAAACTTCGACCACGCGAAATTCGCCAAGGCGTCGCTATCGCAATACCGGCTTGATACCAGGTACAACAAAACCTCGTTCGGAAGCTTGGGGATCGGCGTCAGATCGTTGAACGGGGGAATTTCGTCTGGCTGACCGGGATCGTTGATCTCGAAACGGTTCTCGAAAGTGATAAGGCCGGCGGGCGCTTCGAGACGAGTCACCCGGTTGTCGTAGTGATCGCTATAGGCGCTCATCTCCACCGGCGGGTCCGACTTTATGACATCGGGTGACCGCAGATCGCCCTCGCGAGAGGGATGGACGTTGAGCTGCAACAGCATTGGCGTCCGGGCCGGGCATTGGAACGAGATCTTATAGCCCGCCTTGATGATCATTATGCGTTTTCCTTTTGCGACGCACAGTAGCCCGCGGCGGCCGGTCATCGAAATGAGATAACTCGCGAAAGCTCAGATCGTTTCCGCTATTTGCGACCCCCGCCTACGCCGTCGCCATTCTCCCCGACCTTACGAACGTCGACGGTGACTGTCATGGCGTCAAATGCGCCTGCGGCGCCGAAATAATAGCCGTGCAGCGGAATCGCCTGGCGCGCATCCCGCGCCACCGCGACGCGGATCAAATCGCGGCTGCCGACAATGCCATTGGTCGGATCGAACTCCACCCAGCCAGCGCCGGGGAGATAGACCTGGCACCACGCGTGCGTGGCGCCGCCGCCAACATGGGTGGGCTCACCGTCGCGCGAGGGCGCGTACAGATAGCCGGTGACGAAACGGGCGGCGAGGCCCAAGGCGCGGGCGGCCTCCATCATCAGGGTGGCGAAATCGCGACAGGAACCGCGCCGCAACTCCAGGGTCTGCAGCGGCGTTTGGGTGCCCTTGGCGGTTCGCCGTTCATAGGCGAACCCCTCCTTGATCGCGTAGGTCAAAGTCATCAGCATCGATCCGGTCGCGGTTGGCCCGCCCAGATTGATGAATCGGCGCGCCCAACGGTCGATCTCGCCGCCGGGGTCGGGATGACTTCGTTCGATCGATCGGGCGAGATCCGGCATTTCCTCGACCGGATAGGAAAACGGATAGTCCCGCGCGCTCTCGTCCAGCAGCGCCTCCGGCTCTTCGGAATACCTGTGTTCGACCGTGATGCGGCTTTCCACGCATAGCTGCTTGGTTTCGCCCTTGAAGTCGGCGACCGCGACGCAATTGTCGAAGACGTCGTGGATCCAATGCAGTCGCGACGGCTCGGGATCGATGATCAGCTCCGCGCTGAGCAGCCGCTGATCGTTGCTGTCGCGCGGCCGGAGCATCATGCGGTGCTCGCCCAGTCTTATGGGCACGTCGTAGGCATAGTTTGTAACGTGCTTTACCGACAGGATCGACATCGTCCAGATTTCCGCGGCGCGCGGCGCCGCTTGGTTCGCGTTTTTGGCAGCGCGCGGGCGAGACTGGCCACCGCGGCGACCCAGTGTAGCGCGGCTTGAGGGTTAACGAAGCGATTTTCGGAGGGTCGTCGTCCACGCCGACCGCTCGTCGGCGCGACGCCGACGCTCCAATGCGGCAAGTCGCCGCCTCTTCACCCACGCTTTCTATTTACGCATCAACGGAAGCCACAACACAATTTCGTTTTCAATTAACGCATTTGAAAGTTTGCTCTGCAAGCTATTTGACCCTCTTATGGAGCGAAACATGAGCCGAGAACCTTCGGCGGATATATTTGCGCCCGCGCGCAGGTCACAGGAGATGTCGACCTTCGAAGCCGCAGTGCAAAACATCTCCGAAGGGCTCTGCCTGTTCGACGCGGACCGCAATCTGGTCCTTTGCAATCAGCAATACATCGATATCTACAAGCTTCCGCGGGAATTGACGCGGCCGGGCGCGAAGTCACGCCGATATCGTCAAATACCGCCTCGAACATGGAATGGAGCCGAAAGGCAACCAGAAGTTCCTGACCCAGCACGAGGAATTGCTACGGGACCGCAAGGCCGACCGCGTGATTCGTCACCCTCGGCAGCGGCCGGACCATCGCCATCCGTCATCGGCCGCTCGCGGACGGCGGCTGGGTTGCAACGCATAGCGACATAACCGACGAGATCGAGCGCGCGAAACAGCTTCAGCTACAAAGCTTCCGGTTCGAGGCGGCGCTCGACAACATGACCCAAGGTCTTTGCATGTTCGACCGCGACAAGCGGCTGGTTGTATTCAATCGGCGCTATGCGGAGATGTACAATATACCGCTGGACAAGATCACACCGGGAATGGAGTTGGCCGAGGTGCTGCGTCAGCGCCTCGACGCCGGCAACACTCCCATCGGCGGGGCCAACGTATTTCTCGACAAGCGGCTGGACATCGCCGCGGAAAATGAGGCTTGCGCGTTCGACGTCGAGATGGCCGATGGCCGAACCATCTTCGTTCGGCATCAACCGACCACAGACGGCGGTTGGGTCGCCACGCATGAGGACGTCAGCGAGCAGCGCCGACAATGGGCGCAGATTCAGCACCTCGCCGCGCATGATCCACTCACCAATCTGCCCAACCGCATTCTCTTCGAGCAGCATCTGGCGGACGTGCACGCTCGCATCCAGCGGCGCGAGAAAATCGGCGTGCTTTGCGTCGATCTCGATCACTTCAAGAACGTCAACGATGAGCTCGGCCACGCGGCGGGCGATGCGGCGCTGAAAAACGCAAGCCAGATCCTGATCGACTGCGTACGCGAAGGCGACGTCGTCGCGCGCGTCGGCGGCGACGAGTTCGTGGTCATCGCAGGTCATCTCGAGCATTCCTCGGATGCGGCGCTGATCGCGCGGCGCATCGTCGAGAGGATATCCGAACCGATGGAGATCGAAGGGCGCCCGGTGCTCATCGGCGCGAGCGTCGGAATCGCCATCGCCCCGTTGGACGGCGAAGATGGCTATTCGTTGCTCAAGCGCGCCGACTTGGCGATGTACCGGGCCAAATCCGAAGGCCGCGGCGGCTACAATTTCTACGAGGCTGAGCTCGACGCGGCTCTCCAGGTGCGCAGAAACTTTGAAACGTCGCTTCGGAATGCCCTGCTCAAAGACGAATTCCGCCTGATGTTTCAGCCGCTGCTCAATCTGGATTCGCAGCGTGTTTGCGCGTTCGAGGCGCTTATCCGGTGGCAGCATCCCGAGCGGGGCTTGTTGGCGCCCGCCGCCTTCATCGGCGCCGCGGAGGAGAGCGGCCTCATCGTGCCGATGGGCGAGTGGGTTCTGCGTCATGCCTGTCGGGCCGCGGTCGACTGGCCGGAGCCAATCAGCCTCGCCGTCAATCTCTCGCCCGCCCATTTCAAGAAGGGGCGAAATCTGGTCAAGCACGTAAAATCCGCGCTCGAGGCGGCAGGCTTGTCGCCGAAACGACTGGAGCTCGAGATCACCGAATCCGTGCTTCTCGCCGACGATGAATGCGCGGTGCGCACGCTGCATGAACTGAAACAGCTTGGGGTGAGGATCGCGCTCGACGATTTCGGCACGGGGTATTCTTCGCTCAGCTATCTGAGAAGGTTTCCGTTCGACAAGATCAAGATTGATCGGTCGTTTGTGCACGGCTGTGAGGACAGCGCGGACGGTCTCGCGATCGTCAAAGCCGTGATCGTATTGGGGCGCAGCCTCGGCATGGCTACGACCGCCGAGGGCGTCGAGACCGACGCGCAGCTTGAAATCATCCGCGCGGAAGGATGCACGGAGGCTCAGGGGTTTCTGTTCAGCAAACCTTTGCCGGCCGGGGCGGCGGAGGAGTTCGCCAAGCGGCTTTGCCCAACCGTTGATTTTCCCGCGCAGGTAAAAGCCGTAGGTTGATTGGACCCTTCGTCATAAACAGGTGAGCGCACAGCTTGTAGCCGCGATCTCCAGATCGCGGCCTCCCCGCGATCGGCGCTATATTTTGGAGAGCCGCGATCTCGCGACGACCGCGATCTTGAGATCGCGGCTACAGGCGCCGGCGGTTTGTCACGGCCCGGTGTAAGTAAAGGCCAGAATCGCTCCCGGGTTTTCGAGCTTGACGGTTGCCGCCCCCGCGTCGTTCGTTGCGTGCCCATAACCTTCGGTATCGGTCGCGACATAAATCGTCCGCCCGTCCGGAGCGACTACGACCTCGCGGTAGCGGTTCAGACTGCGAAACATCGGTTCGGCGTCGCCGATCGTCACGCTATCGGTCGGGTCGAGCCGCACGCGATAGAGCACGCCGCGCTTCAGGCTCGCGATCAGCACCGAATGCGTCCAGCCCGGAATTCCCTCGGCGAACTTGCCATAATACGCAACCGCAGCCGGCGCGATGGTCGGCCAGCAAATATAGTAGAGATGTTTGTCCGCGCAGGTCGGGTTGTTGAATTCGGTTTGCAGCCTGTCGGCATCCGCGGCGAAAAGCGTCTTCAAAGGCGCGACGTAGTCGGGATCATGGAACTCCGATTGACGATGGACTGGCACGCCCGGTGGAGCGTCGATTCCGTTCTGCGCGGGGTCCTTCAGCGACCAGCACGCCTCTTTTGCGCCGGAAAAATCGGCGTAGGCGTAGGTCAGATCGTTGCGAAAGCCGAGCACATTGGGCCAGCCGAGATTGCCGCCCGCGACAACCAAGTTGAGGGTGTCGTCGCTGTTGGGTCCATGATTGACGGAGAACAGCTTGCCGCCGGGGCTGAACACCATTCCCTCCGTATTGCGGATGCCCCAGGCGAAGACATGGCTGCGAACGCCATGAATGACGGGATTGTCGTCGGGGATCGAGCCGTCGGGGTTGAGCCGCAGGATCTTGCCTTTGTAGCGCCGCCAATCCCCAGCCTTCACCTCCGCCTCGGTCGGCAGCATCTGAGCTTCGTTGGGGATGCAGAGATAGCCGAGCTGGTTCGCGCCCTGGTCTCCGATCGAATAGTAGAGTTTCCCGTCGGGCCCGAACAGAAGCCGCGCCGATTGATGGTCGGTCGACGAGGGTAGACCTTTGAGAATGTCGAGCGGCGCGCCGAGCGTCCCGGACTTCGCATCGAAGCTGTAGCGGCGGATCAGCGTCCGATTGGGAGATGGCGCCGGCATTCCCGCCGCATAGGTCAACGAAACATAGACGTAATCGGCGCCCTTGTTCTTGAGGAAGTCCGGATGCAACGCGAGGCCTAGCAGGCCATTCTGCGCGCGCATAGTGTGCATCGCGTCAGCGACCTCGACCGCCACGGAGACAGCGCCTGTCTTGGGATCGACGCGGACAACGCGCCTCGCGATTTGCTCGGTGATCCAAAGTTGGCCATCAGGCCCCAAGACCATATTGTGGGGATTGGCGAGGCCGGACGCCACGACCCGCTTCTCGAAATGTTCGGGCAAAGCCGCGATCGGCGTACCTGGCGCCGGCGCGGTGTCGGCGTGGGCCGAATGGGCCCAGAGACACATTTCCGTCGCCAAACCGATAGCGAGCGCCAAGCCGTTCACAACCGAACGCGCTGTTACCATTATTTGCGAATGGCCTGAAGGAACTTGCGAGGCCTTACTGGGCGGGCTCATTATCGTTACTCCAGCATTCGCGCAGATAGCACGCGCGCATCCTCACACGATAGGCGATGCGTAGTCTATTCTCGGCCTTCGCGTCCAAGCCAAAATGGCGCTATTGATCTGACGGCCGGGCCGCTGTCATGATGGAGATCGCAGACGGTAGCGGGGAGGCCGGAATGAACGACATCGCGCAGAGCTACGTCTGTGGCCCGCCGGATGCGCCGCTCTTAGGACAGACGATCGGCGCCGCGCTCGAACGCGCCGCGACCGTTTGGGCGGATCGCACGGCGTTGATCTCTCGGGCCCAGGGCGTCCAGTGGAATTGGCGAGAGTTGAGGGATCGCGCGGACGCTTTCGCGGCTGGCCTCATCGCGTTGGGCGTTCGCCGCGGCGATCGCGTTGGCGTCTGGTCGCTCAACCGCTGGGAATGGGCGCTGACTCAATTCGCGGCCGCGCGCGCCGGTTTCGTGCTCGTGACCATCAATCCCGCCTATCGGCTTTCCGAACTCGAGTATGCGCTCAACAAGGTTGGCTGCTCGGTATTGATCACCGCGACAACTTTCAAAAACAGCAACTATCTCGAAATGATCAGAACGCTCGCGCCGGAACTGGTCGCCGCCAAGCCGGGCGCACTGTCCGCGACGCGATTGCCGCACTTGCGCATCGTGATCCAAATAGGCGGCCCGCGGGCGCCGGGAACAATCGCTTTTGACGACGTTTCCGCGTTGGGCGGCGCGACCGAGCGCGCCGAGCTGGAATCGATGGCTCATAAGCTTCAGTTCGACGACGCGATCAACATTCAGTTCACCAGCGGCACCACCGGCTCGCCGAAGGGCGTCACCCTGACGCATCACAACATTCTCAACAATGGTTATTTCGTCGGCCGCGCCATGCAGCTCACAGCGGACGACCGCATCTGCATACCTGTGCCGCTCTATCATTGCTTCGGCATGGTGATGGGCAACCTCGCGGCCGTAACCCACGGCTGCGCAATGGTCTACGCCGGCGAAGGGTTCGATCCGCTGAGGACGCTGGAAACAGTGCAGAACGAACGATGCACCGCACTGTATGGCGTGCCGACGATGTTCATCTCCGAACTCGATCATCCGGAATTTGCTCGGTTCGACCTCAGTTCGCTGCGAACCGGGATCATGGCGGGCGCACCCTGCCCGATCGAAGTGATGCGGCGGGTGATCGATCGCATGCACATGCGCGATGTCACGATCGCCTATGGGATGACGGAGACGAGCCCGGTGAGTTTCCAGAGCGCTGTCGACGATCCGCTCGAACGCCGCGTCTCGACGGTTGGAAGAGTCCAACCGCATCTCGAAGCGAAGGTTGTCGATGGCGAGGGTTGCATCGTCGCGCCCGGCCAATCGGGCGAACTCTGCACCCGCGGCTATTCGGTCATGCTCGGCTATTGGGATGATCAGGAAAAGACCAACGAGGTGCTCGATGCGGCGGGTTGGATGCACACGGGCGATCTCGCCACGCTCGATGCGCAAGGATTTTGCAACATCGTCGGGCGCATCAAAGATCTGGTGATCCGGGGCGGCGAGAATGTTTATCCGCGCGAGGTTGAAGAATACCTTTTTCGCCATCCCAAGATCCAAGAGGTTCAGGTGTTCGGCGTCGCCGACGTCAAATATGGCGAGGAGCTCTGCGCCTGGATCAAAGTGCGCGAGGGCGAGGCGCTGACGGCGGAAGAGGTGCGGGGATTTTGCGAAGGCCAGATCGCGCACCAGAAAATTCCACGCTACGTCGAGTTCGTTGATGGCTTCCCGATGACCGTTACCGGGAAAGCGCAAAAATTCCTGATGCGCAAAGACGTCGAAGAACGATTGGGACTGAAGGCGCTGGCGACCGCCTGATTGTCTTCTGTTTTGAAAGAAAGCGCGTGAAGGCAATCCCGTGGATTGAGCGATTTAGGGTTGTCGCCCTGCTCGCACTTCTGCTCATGCTCGCAAGCCCGGGCTTTGCCGCAGACTCGCAGCCTGAGCTTGGCGGCGACCTGCGCATCCACGACCCCTCGGTGATCGAGGTCGATGGCCGCTATGCAGCTTTCGGCACCGGCGAGCCCGGACTGACGCGAGGCGCCGTAAGGGTCAAGACATCGCCCGACGGCCTCCACTGGACGGACGCCGGCGCCATCGGCAGAGGCGTCCCGAAATGGGCGAGCGACGCGCTGGGCTACCAGCCGATGATTGTTTGGGCGCCCTCGATCAGTCGCCGCGACGAAACATTCTCGTTGTATTACGCCTTGTCGAGTTTCGGCTCCAACAGCAGCGCCATCGGCCTGATGACCAACCCGTCCTTCGACCCGCTACGGCCGGGCGAAGGCTGGACTGATCAAGGTCTGGTCCTGAAGTCGAAAGCGGGGGACGATTTCAACGCCATCGACCCGTTCCGCATCAATCTTGCCGACGGCCGCGGCTTCCTGGTCTTTGGCTCGTTTTGGTCGGGAATCAAACTGCGCGAACTCGATACAAAGACCGGCAAGCTGATCCGCGATGACGCGCCAACGTTTGCGCTCGCGAGCCGTCACGGCGGCGCCATCGAAGCGCCGTCGATCCTCGAGCACGAGGGAAGGTTCTATCTGTTCGTCAGCTTCGACCAGTGCTGCAAGGGGATCGCCTCAACCTACAACATTCGCATCGGCCGCGCCGACAAGATCGAGGGTCCCTACCGTGACAAGGACGAGAAGGACATGCTCGAAGGCGGCGGCTCGCTTTTTCTCACTTCGAGTGGCCGCTTCATAGGCCCCGGCGGCCAAGAGCCGTTGCAAACCTCGAAAGGGGACATGCTCGCCTACCACTACTATGACGGCGACGCTGGGGGCGTCTCGAAGCTGCAGCTTTCTCCGATCCACTGGACGGCCGACGGATGGCCCGAAGTCGCGTCTTTTCCGCCCTAAGCGGCATGTGGCGCCGAGGAGAACAGATAAACCAAGCCTTCGGTCATCGTCGGATGTGTCACGATCAGATCGCGTAGAGCCGTGTAGGGCAGCCCTGCGCTCATCGCCAATTGGACGGGCGCCAGGAGTTCCCCGGCGCCAACCCCCAACGCCGTAAACCCAAGGATGCGATCATCGGCGCCAACCAAGGCCTTGAGAAAGCCGCCGGTCTCGCCGAGCGTTCGTGTGCGCAGCACGGCGGCCATCGGCAGCTTGAACAACCGATAGCTCACGCCCTGACGCTTCGCGTCATCTTCGTGCAATCCGATATGGGCGAGTTCGGGATCAGTGAACAACGTGTAAGGGACCTGACGGCCCGTCGTCTCTCGTTTCTCGCCTTTGAGCGTGCGATGAACGATGCGGTAGTCGTCGAAAGCAATATGGGTGAAGTGCGGACTGCCCGCACAATCCCCCACGGCATAGACGCCGTCAGCCGCGGTCTGCAACGACGCATTCACCTGGATGTGGCCACTGGCGCTCAGCGCGACGCCGGCCCTCTCCAACCCGATTCCCTCCGTGTTGGGCGTGCGGCCAGCGGCCACCAGAATATGCGTCGCTTCAATCGTCTGCTGACCATTCGGGCCCTTCACCTTCGCGGTCACACTGGCGCCTGAGCGACCCTCGACCGCCTCCACCTCGGCGCCGAAAATGAAGCGAACGCCTTCGCCGGCGAGCGCTTCGCGAAGCGCCGCGGCAACGTCCTCATCTTCTCTCGCCAACAACCGATCGCCACGGTCGATCACGGTCACCGGCGAGCCGAAGCGCGCCATCGCCTGCGCAAACTCAAGTCCCACATAGCCTCCGCCCAATACCAGCAGATGGCCGGGCACTACATCAAGCTCGAGCGCCTCGACATGAGTCATCGGCTGCGCCGCATGTAAGCCAGGTATCTCCGGGAGGGTGGCCCGTGAACCGGTGCTCACAATCACAACATCCGCCGAGAGCAGCCGCGCGCCGCCGTCGGTAAGCGCGACCGAAAGTGTCCGCGGACCAACGAAGGCGCCTTGTCCGTGCACGAATTCAACATGACTGGCGGCGAAGCGCTTGTTGTGAACATCGATGAGACCATTCACCATGGCGCGCTTCCGCTCACGGACGACCGTCATGTCCAGGCCGGGTGCGGGCGCGCTGATGCCGAATTCCGGGAGCCTTCGCGCGTACCAGGCCACCTTGGCGGAGTGCACGACGTTCTTACTGGGCAGGCAGGCGATGTTGGGACATGAACCTCCGACGTACCGCCGCTCTACCAGCGCCACCCGACGTCCCTCGGCGCCCAAGGTCCAGGCGAGGTATTTTCCCGCTTCGCCGCTTCCTAGGACGAGGACGTCGAACTTCTCAGCCGCCGTCGTATTCATCAACGCCTCCATAACTTCGCATCTTAGATTCTATGCACGCTGGCTCCGTCGACAAATATCACCGGGGCGCGGAGCTTCGTTGTATTTGGTTGGGGCTTCCCGCGTATCGAGGCGCCCGTTGACAATGCGTCCATCAGCGCATCGCCTAACCGCGTTCCAATCTCTGTCCAGTCGGTCGCGAAAGACGTTAGAACTGGGGACAGCATTTGCACACGTTCTTCTGACAGCAAGCCCACCACCGAAATATCTCGCCCAGGCTTTAGCCGCGCCTCCTCGAGTTTCCGATAGAGCCCAAACGCGTGAACCGCCTCGGAGATCAAAATCGCCGTCGGCGGCCGTTTCCGCGCCAGCATGAACTCACCGGCTTCATATCCGCCACTTTCGCCAACCGCCCGGCGTTGCAAATACGCCGGGTCGACGACCAGTCCCCGCTTGCGCAGCAACTCACGATAGGTCTCGACGATCAGATGCAGATAGTTGGTCTCTCCCGGCGGCAGAATAAGTCCGATACGCTTGTGCCCGTTGTGCGCGAGAAGATCGATGGCGCCTTCGACGGCGGCCTCAAAATCCGGATCGACCCATGAATAACCTGCTCCCGAAAGACTGCGGCCGAAGGCGACAAAGGGCCGGCGTCTGTTCGAGAAGATAGTCGATGCGCGGATCGATGCGCAGAGTGTTGGAAATGATCACGCCGTCGACGAGGCCGCGCTCCGTCAGGCGTCGCAACGAGCCGAACAATGTCGTCGTCCTGCCCGTGCAGAAAGATCGCGAGATCGAGCCGGCGCTCGGACAGTTTGCGCCGCAGGCCATCGAGCACGGAGAGGAAGACGGTGTTGATCAGCGCGCTGTCGCGAACCGACGGGAACGATGACGCCGACGAGATCGGTCTTGCCTCGGCGCAGGCTGCGTCCCGACTGATTGGGCGAATAGCCGAGCTTGCGCCGCCGCCTCGCGGACGCGCGCGCGCGTTTGCGGATTGACGTCGGCCTTGTCGTTGAGCGCCCGCGAGACCGTCCCGATGGAAATGTCGAGATGGCGCGCGAGATCGCGAATTCCGGTCAAAGCGCTCCCTTACCGAACGACGCGCTTATCTCTTACGCGTCTGCACGCCTGCTTGACAACGCATAGCGCCATCCGCGTACAATCCGTAAACGTTTACGGCGTCGATCGCGCAAGCAACGCTCGCGGCGATAGCAGGGAGAGACGCGCATGCGACTTGCGAGCGGCTGCTGATCGGCTGCGGCGATATGAGCCGGGCTTGGCTGGAGGCCGCGGCCAAGATCGACGATCTCGAAATCGTCGGCCTCGCCGATCTCGATACCGCCCGCGCCAAGGGCGCGCGCCGCCGAATTCGGGCTGCCAACGCGGTCGCTGATCGCCAGGACGATCTCGAGAGCACTGCTCGCCGAAACCCAGCCCGACCTGCTGTTCGACGTCGTCGTGCCCGCCGCGCGCCACGCAGTCGTGCGCGGCGGCCCTCGAGCGCCGGCTGCCATGTCCTCAGCGAAAAGCCGATGGCGGAGACGATGGACGAGGCGCGCGATCTCGTCGCCCGCGCGCGAGCCGCCGGCAAGCTGCACGCGGTCGTGCAGAACCGCCGCTATCTCGCCGGCGTCCGGCGCATCGCCCGCTTTCTCCGCACCGGCGCGATCGGCGACGTCACCAGCGTGCACGCCGACTTCTTCCTCGCGCCGCATTTCGGCGGCTTTCGCGAGGAGATGGATCACGTGCTGCTGCTCGACATGGCGATCCACGGCTTCGACGCGATGCGCTGCATGACGGGCCTCGACGCCGACGGCGTCTATTGCCGCGAATGGAACCCCGAGCATTCCTGGTATCGCCACGGCTCCTCGGCGGCCGCGATTTTCGATCTCGAGAACGGCGGCCATCTTCACCTATCGCGGCAGTTGGTGCGCCAACGGCCTCGGCACGGGCTGGGAATGCGCATGGCGCATCGTCGGCGCCAAGGGTACGCTGGTCTGGGACGGCCGCGACGAGCATGCAGCGCTGAGGTCGGCGGCGGCCCGCGCGAGGGCCTGTTCGACGAACTCGATCGCGGCTCCCCGTGCCCTCGCTCGATCCCGCCGACCGCGTCGACGGCCATCTCGGCGTCATCACCGATTTCGTCGCGCGCGGTGCGCGCGCGGACGCGAAGCCCGAAACCGTCGGCCACGACAACATCAGCAGCCTGGCGATGGCGCTCGGCGCCATCGAGAGCGCCGAGGCCGGGCCGCCGCATCGACATCGTCATCTAGGAGACTGACATGAGAGCCCTCAAGGACATCCGCATCGGCACGATGGTGCGAGCCGGCGCGCCCAATCCCGGCGCGACTGTGCGCGAGCTCGTGAAGCTGGGCTTCGAGAGCATCGAGCCGTTCTTCTGGCAGACGATGGAGAAGGACCTGCCCGCGCTCGCCGACGAACTGAAGGAGGCGATCGGCGACGCCGACGTCGTCGATCGACACGCTCGGCATGTTCGGCAATCCGCTCGAGAGCGGCGAGACTCGACAAGAAGACGCTCGCGGGCTGGGAGGCGCTGATCGACCACGCCCATCTGTTCGGCGCCAAGACCATCGCCGGCTTCACCGGCCGCGTGCGCGGCAAGCCGATCGAGGCGAGCCTGCCGCGCTATGTCGAGGTGTTCGGGCGAACTCGTCGCGCCGCGCCGCCGACAAGGGCGTGCGCATCGCCTTCGAGAATTGCGCGATGGACGGCAATTGGGCGAGCGGCGACTGGAACATCGCCCACAATCCCGACGCCTGGGAGCTGATGTTCGACGCGCTGCCCCGCGACAATATCGGGCTGGAATGGGAGCCCTGCCACCAGCTCGTCTATCTCATCGATCCGATCCCGCAGATCCACAAATGGGCGCACAAGTTCTTCCACGTCCACGGCAAGGACGCGACCGTGCGCTGGGACGTCGTCAAGACGCACGGCGTGTTCGGCAAATACCCGTTCGTGCAGATGCGCACGCCCGGCTTCGGCGACACCGACTGGACGCGCGTCATCAGCGAACTGCGCCTCGCCGGCTACAAGGGCATCGATCGAATCGAAGGCTGGCACGATCCGGTCTATCGCGACGAGCTCGAAATGACCGGCCAGGTTCACGCGCTCAATTATCTCAAGACTTGCCGCGGCGGCGCGGCATTCGTCCCCAATCCGGCCTGACTATCATTCAAGAACACTGCGCCGGACGACAACCGGCGCAGACACAACGGTCAAGCACTGAAGGGAGGATTCGTCAGCAATGAAGTCGACTTGGGTTCGATCTTTGTGCGGCGTCGCCGGCGGTCGGCTCTTGCGCATCGTGGCGCCGAATCGCGAGCTCGTCGCGCAGCGCGACGGCGCTTCGCGACAAATGGTGCAGCAAGGTGCATTTGCGCTTCTTCGTCGGCGGCGCGGAAGGCGACGCCTTCGGCACGATCGTCTACAACGGCGCCAGACAGGCGGCCGCCGACACCGGCGCGCAGGTCGACTATGTCTTCTCCGGCTGGGCCAACGAGAAGATGACGCAGCAATTGCGCGAGGCGGTCGCCGCGCATCCCGACGGCATCGCGATGATGGGCCATCCCGGCGAGGCCGCGATCCTGCCGCTGGCGATGCAGGCGGCCAAGGCCGGCATCAAGATGATGTATCAGAACGTGCCGGTGCCGGCCGCGGTCGACAAGGTCGGCGGCGGCTATGTCGGCGCGCAGCAGGCGCCGCAGGGCCACGCGCTCGGCGTCGAAATCGTGCGCCGGTTCGGCCTCGAAGAGCGGCGACATGGCGATCGTGCTTGGCGGCTTCGACGATGTCGATCCGCGACGCGCGCGAAGAAGGCACCGCGAAGGCGCTCGAGGAAGGCGGCGTCAAAGTCGTGCGGCTCGACTCGCCGCCGGAGTGGGCGACCGATCCCAACCTCGCCATCCCCGTCGATCACCGCGGCCTTGCAGGCCAATCCGACCGCCAAGGCGATCGTCTATCCCGGCGGCCAGGAGCTCGGCAACGCCGCCACCTATATGAAGGCCGCGGGCAAGAAGCCGGGCGAAATCATCAATGTCGGCTTCGACACCAGCCCGCAGATCGTGCAGCGCTTTCGACGGCGGCTGGGTGCAGTTGACGGCGGATCAGCAGCCGTTCCAGCAAGGCTATCTGCCGATCCTCAGCCTCTGCGAGACGATCGTCTACGGCCTTGCGCCGATCAACGTCGACACCGGCGCCGGCTTCGTCACGCCCGACAATTACAAGGCGGTGCGCGGATCTGGCGACAGAAGGGCTGCGGTGACATCGTAAAGGCGACCAGCTTGCGCCATCCGCATGCGGAGCGGATGAGCGCAAGCGCAGGGAGCCACGCCATGCGCGAGCGTCTGATCGAACTGCGGGACGTCGCCAAATCCTACGGCCGCGTGTTCGCGGTCGGCGGCGTCAATTTGCATGTCGACCGCGGCGAGGTGGTCGGCCTGATCGGCGACAACGGCGCGGGCAAATCGACGCTCATCAAGATGCTGGCCGGCGCCATTCAGCCGACCAGCGGCGAAATCCTGGTGCGCGGCAAGTCCTCAGCCCAACTGGAACGCCGCGCGTTCGCGCGACGCCGGCATCGAGACCGTGTTTCAGGACCGCGCGCTCTGCGTTCAGCAAACGATCGTGCGCAACATCTTCATGGGCCGCGAGCTGACGAACTGGTTCGGCCTGCTCGATCCCGGCAAGGAGCGGCGCGAGGCCGAGCGACTGATGCGCGAGATCGGCTTCACCTCGAAAGTGTTTTCGCCGGACTCGATCGTCGGCCAATTGTCGGGCGGCGAGCGGCAGGGCGTCGCGCTGGCGCGCGCGATCTACAACAAGGCCGACCTGATCGTGATGGACGAGCCGACAACCGCGCTTTCGCTGACCGAGACCGAAAAGGTGTTCCGCTTCGTGCGCACCGTGCGCGCCGGCGGACGCTCGGTGCTGTTCATCGGCCACAACATCCATCACGTCTTCGACATCGCCGAGCGCTTCGTCGTCATGGATCGCGGTCGGGTCGCGTTGCAGGCGACCAAGGAGGAGGTCGGCTCGGCCGAGCGGTTGATCGCCTTCATGGAAAAACTCGCGCATCCCGATGGCGTCGCGTCTTTCGACTCCAGCCATGCGGAGTCGCCGCATGAGCCTCGAACTCGAACCTGTCCAACCCGACACGGCGCGCGTGCGCCGCCCGCCCGACGGCGCTGATGCGGCGCTTTCTCGAGCGCCAACCGTGCGTCCGTCGGCACCTTCGCCGTCTTCGTCGTGATGATCGGCATTTTCATGATCGCCAGTCCGCGGGTCTTCCTCAGCTGGCCGATCTACAATTCGGTGCTCGTCACGCTGCCGGTGGCGCTTTGCCTCGTCGTGCCGCTGGTGTTTATCGTGACCGTCGGCGAGATCGACCTCTCGTTTCCTGCAACCATGGGGTTTGCCGCCTGGATTTTCGCATTGATCGTGCAGGCCGGCTTCAACCCGATCTTGGCGATCCTGGGCGCCCTCGTCACCGGCATGGCCGTGGGGTTCGGCGTCGGCGCGCTGGTCGTGGTCGCCAATCTGTCGTCATTGATCGCGACGCTTGGCATGAACTTCATGCTGCGCGGCTTCATCATGATCATCACTCAGGGCAAATCGATTGCGCTGCTGAGCCTGATGGATTCGTCGACGGGCGCGCGTATTTTCAGGCCAAATCGCCGGCTTTCCCGTACAGATTTTCTGGGCGCTGGGCTTCGTCGCCTTTGCCGCGTGGCTCTTCAACCGCCACCGCTTCGGCGCTCGGGTCAAGGCCGTGGGAGACAATCCCGACAGCGCCGGCCAGATGGGTATTAGCGTCAACCGCGTGCGCATCGCCACTTTCGTGTTCATGGGTCTCGGCGCCGCGCTCGCTGGCGTGTTCACGACCATGGTGAATTACACGTGGTGGCCGACAACCGGCGATGGCTATCTCTTGCCAGCGATCGCCTCCGTGTTCGTCGGGGGAACGCCGACCTGGGGCGGGGTCGGGACGATTGTCGGCGGCGCGTTCGGAGCGTTGATCGTCTCGTTCATCCAGAGTGGCGTCGTGGCCGCCGGTCTAAGCGGCTTCTATGTCCAGTTCTTCAATGGGCTGATCATCATTCTGGCGCTGTTGGGTCATCGCTGGAACCAGAAGCGTTTCCGGTAGCTGGTTGCGTAGCAATCAAACGCCGACCGCTAGTTCAAACTGAATGAGAAGGCTCACGTTGATGACATTGCGGCACGTAGTTCTCTTTGGCTTTGCCAGCGCCGTAAACGCAGCAACGATCGACGAGGTGGTTCGCAGGTTCGCGAAGCTCAAGTCGCTCGTTCCCGGCATAGAGGCGTTTGAATGGGGTGAGAATTCCAGTCCCGAAGGTCTCGCGCATGGGCACAGCCACGCATTTCTACTCACTTTCGGCAGCGCCGCTGCGCGCGACGCCTACCTTGTGCACCCCGATCACGTCGCGTTTGCGGACTGGGTGAAGCCGTTCGTATCCACGGTCACGGTTCTCGACTACTTGGCGGCGGGTCAAGCGCCGGGCGGCGGCGCGTAGCAAGACGGCTGCGTAATAGCGGCCTCTGTTCAGGCAAACGGGTCGATCAGCACCTTGCACTGTGTCGTGCGGCGCCTGAGCGCCTCGAAAGTGGTTGGCACCGCGTCCAACCCGATTGTATCTGATATCAGCCCCTGCGGCGGGAAACGGTCCGCTTCGAGCGCGTCGATGGCGCGCTGGAACTCGTGCATATCGAAGAAGACCGACATGACGATATCGACTTCTTTCGAGATGGCGCGAAACGAGTCCATGTGGTCCGGCGCGGTGCAGAGGCCAAGCACGGCGACCTTGCCTCGTGGCCGCACCAGGGAAATGCAGAAGTCGATCAGGCCCGGCTTTCCCACGCACTCAAACACGATGTCGGGGCCGCCGGGACACGATTGCTCGAGGCGCGCGGCAAGATCCTCGCCCGATAGCAGAAACGTGGTCGCCCCAAGCGTGAGGGCGCGTTCTTCCTGCAAGGTATGGAGATCGGCGACGATCACCTGCGCCGCGCCGAGGCGACGCGCCCAGAAGGCGACGGCGAGCCCGATGGCGCCGGCCCCGACGACCAGCACACGCTCGCCCGGTTTCATGCCCGAGCGACGGACGCCATGAAGCGCCACGGCCAGCGGCTCGGCCAAGGCGCCGTCAGAGGCGCTGACATCGACGGGCAATTTACGACATTGTCGGCCAGCAATCGCCGCATATTGCGCATAGCCGCCGCCGATCAGCTGCATGTTCGCGCACCAGGCCGGCTCACCCGCCAGACATTGCGCGCAAGCCCCACAGCCCCGCAGCGGCGCAACGCTGACCTGATCGCCAGGCTTGAAATCCGTTTGAGGGCCGGCCTCGATCACTTCGCCCGACATTTCGTGGCCGAGGACAAAACCCGGAGCGACGGCAAACACAGGTTCGGCGGTCATATGAAGGTCGCTGCCGCAGATACCGCATCGACAGATCTTCAAGAGAACTTCGTCGCGCCCGGATTTTGGCGCGCCGAGGGTCTCGACAACCAGGGGCTCGCCCAATGCGCGAAAGACAGCAGCTCTCATGGTGGGCCTCCGTTCAGGGAACGCGGATCAACTCGCGGCGCAGGGGGAACCAGGGCGCCTCGCCTAGCCGGCTGATCAGACCCCAAACCCCCTTGCGCGCATAGAGCGCGACCAGCACGGTGATCACGCCGAGCGCCACCATGTAGGTCGCGCCATATTGTGAGAAGAAGCGGTCGGCGAAGAAATAGATCAGCGCGCCGATGATTGGCCCTTCCATCGATCCGATCCCGCCGACCATCACGATGAACACGCAGATCGAGGCCCATTGCGGGTTGAACCCCGAAGCCGGCGCGATGCGAAGCTGCGCCATGTAGTAGACGGCGCCCGCGAAGCCGGAGCCTGCCGCGGCCAGCATGAAGATGATGAACCGAAGTCGGCGGACGTTCACGCCCTGGCTTTCGGCGGCGATGGGATTGTCGCGCATCGCGGTCAGCGCCATGCCATAGCGCGACTGCAGAAGCCAGAACATGCCGCCGACCGTCGTCACCAGCAGCGCCGCGCTCATCCAGATCAACCCGGCCTGGCGTGTAGCGGCCGAAAACTGCGACATCACCCGCAGGCTGAGGCCGGCGCCCGCATTCACGTAATCAAGATTGGTCGCCACCAACCGGATCGCTTCCGCAACCACCCAAGTCCCAATCGCGAAGTAGGGTCCGTCGAGACGGTGAAGCAGCGCATAAGCGGGTATGGACAACAGCACCGGCAGGATAAGGCTGAACGGCGCCGCCAGGAACGGGTTCACGCCGAATTTCAGGGCAAGGATATAGAGCGCATAACCGCCCGCGCCGATGAAAGCTTGCGGGCCCACGGAGACCAGCCCGGAATAGCCGGCAAGCAGATTCCACATCTGCGCGATCGCCAGATAACAGCTCAGTTCGACGATGCGTCGGATCGTTCCTGGGTCCGACCACCAGGGCATCGCCACCATCGCGATCAGCGCAAGGCCAGCGACGGCGACGCCTATCTTGCTTGAAAGGGTGTGTCGGCGCACTCGCGTCTTTGCGTAAGGCCCCGCGCTCGCGACCGCTTGTTGCACGTTCATGCGGGTTTTCCGCTCATCAATCCGCGCGGGCGCGTCGCCAGCACCGCGAGAAATACCAGATGTCCGGCGAGCACGCCCCAACCGGGATCCACGCGGAAACCTACGACCTGCGCAACGCCGAGCACCGTGGCGCCGAGAAACGCGCCCCACAGCGAACCCAACCCGCCGATGATGACAGACTCGAACGCGTATAGCAGTTGGGCCGGACCGTCGGCGGGCGAAACCGTCGATCGCAGCGATTGAAACACCGCCGCAACGCCGAGGATGCCGACGGCAATCGCGGTTGCCGCCGCATAGACCGCCCGCGGATTGACGCCCGTGATCGCCGCCGCCTCCACATCAGCCGAGGCGGCTCTGAGTGATCTGCCGAACCGCGTGAAGCGGAGCAGCGCGTCCAACCCGGCGGTGATCACGATGGCGGCGGCGAGCGCCAGCAGCGGCAGCACGCCAACGTGCATGCCGCCAACCGCCAGAGACGCCGACTCCAGGCCGCCTCCGGGCAGCGAGCGCGTATCCGCGGACCAGATCTCCAGCATCAGGTTCTGCAGCGCGATCGAAAGACCAAACGTTGCGATCAGAGAAGGCAGCGGGTCGTCGCCGATCACCTTGTTGAGAATGGTCCGTTGCAGCAACCAGCCGATCCCCGTCGCCACAGGGACCAGCAGCAGCATCAACGTAAACGGGTTCAGCCCGAAGGCGGCGGTCAGCGAAATGCCGATCAGCGCGAGCAAGATGACGAGGTCGCCATGCGCGATGTTGACGATCCGCATGACCCCGAACATCAGCGCCATGCCCAGCGCATATTGCGCGTAGGCGCCCCCGAGCAGAATGCCTTGGACGACGGCGTCAAGCCATTGCATGGCTCACCCCGAAATAGGCTTGCGAAACCTCGGCGTGATTGACCGCGTCGGAACGACAGGCGAGCGTGATCCGGCCTTCCAGCAGGCAATAAAGCCGGTTCGAGACCTTCTGCGCCAGCGCGACGTCCTGTTCGACCAGCACGATCGCGGTTCCCGAGGCGGCGATGGCGGAGATCGCCTCGTAGATGTCGCGGATGACGCGCGGCGCGAGGCCGAGCGAGATCTCGTCGCACAGCAGCGCCCGGGGTTGGGTCAGCAGCGCGCGGCCGATAGCCACCATCTGTTGTTGGCCGCCCGACAGTGTTTCCACCGCCGCGCGTCGCCGTTCCTTCAACGCGGGGAAGAGATCGTAGAGCGACCCGAGTGTCCAGGCGCCTTGGTTGCGCCTTCCGGCGTCGGAATTGTCGATGGCGACGCGCAGGTTGTCCTCCACGCTCATGCCCGGTGAACAATCGCCGCCCTTCCGGCACCATCGCGAGCCCGCGCCGCACCAGCGCGAAGGGCGGCTCGCCGCCGACCGGCGCGCCCTCGTAGCGCACCATGTCGCGCGCGACCGGAATGAGGCCGACGATGGCTCTGAGCAGCGTGGACTTGCCGGCGCCGTTCGCGCCAATCAACGCAACGACCTCCCCCGCGCCGACTTCGATATCCACGGCGTACAGCGCCTGAAAATCTCCGTAGCCCGCCTTCAGCCCATGGGTCGAGAGCAGCGGGGGGCTTTTGGTCAGCTCCCCCATCAGGCTTCGAGGCCCATATAGACCCGGCGAACGTCGGGGTTGGCGAGCACCTGTTGAGGCGCGCCCTCCGCGATCTTCTCGCCGAAGTTCAGCACAAGTATGCGATCCGCCACTGCGAGGATGGCGTTGAGGACATGCTCGATCCAAACAATCGTCACACCCCTTTCCCGGATGCGTCTGATCAACTCCACCAGCACGCGCGATTCCTGCTCGGTCAGGCCGCCTGCGATTTCGTCGAGCAACAGCACCTTGGGTTCGCTGGCGAGCGCACGGGCGAGTTCGAGACGCTTGCGATCGAGCAGCGTGAGCTTGCCGGCGGGTCGGTTGGCCTTATCGGCCAGCCCGCAATCCTCAAGCACGTGCGCGCAGCTTTCATAGGCCTGTCGCTTCGAACGACGCGCGCCGAACATGGAAGCGACCAGCAGATTCTCGAAGGCGCTCATCTCTCCATAGGGCTTGGGAATTTGATAAGTTCTCCCAACCCCTCTGTGGCAGCGCGCATGCGGAGGCTCACTTTGCAGCGCTACGCCGGCGAACTTCAAAGTTCCTGCATCCAGGGCGGCGTCGCCGCTGATCATGTTGAACAGCGTCGTCTTGCCCGCCCCGTTGGGGCCGAGAATGCCCAGAACTTCGCCGGCAAATACCTCGAAATCCACGTCGCGCAGCACGCGCAACGCGCCGTAGGACTTCGACAGCGCTTCGCCGCTGAGAATTGCCTGCGAACGCTCCGCCACCAATCAAGTCCAGGCGAGCGGCAGCAGCTTTGCCTCGGGCTGGATGACCTTGCTCGCCGTGTTGTCGACGATCTTGAGATCGAACGGCCATTTCTCACCCTTGACCCACTGGCCGCCCAGCACCGGCGTCTTGCAGACATTCGGGTGCGGCTGGCCGGAGAACTTGATTGGGCCGACCAGCGTGTTCAGATCGATCGCCTTCAGAGAATCGCGGATCGAGGCGCGGTCGAGCGGGTTCTTCGCGCGCTTCAGCGTATCGAGCGCCACTTCCCACAGCGCATGCGAATATCCGAGCGGCTGGGTCCATTGCTTCTTCTGCGAGGCCTCCCACGCGTCGGCGATCTGGCGGCTGGTTTCTCCGGTGAGCGAGGATTTGAAGGGGAATGCGGGCGTCCACCACACTTCCGAGCTCATCCCGGTTCCAAGCGCGCCCATGGCCTCTATGCCTGAGGGAAACAGCAGCGCCGCCGCCACCGTCACGACCTTGGGATGCAGGCCCTGCTGCGCGGCTTGCGTGACGAAGGTTTTCAGATCCGAGACGTAGGTGATGCCGCCGATGATGTCGCAAGGCGCGGCCTTGTAGCTCGCGATCTGCGCGGAGAAGTCGTTGGTGCGCGGCTGGAACATGCTCGGCACGATGGTCTTGAAGCCCGCCTTCTGCACCGCCGGCGGAAGCCCGTAGCTGTTGTTGCCCCAGGTCTCGCCGTCGGCGTTGCGGGGAAACAGCATGCCAACATTCTTGTTGGTCTCGATAGTCTGCCAGAGGCCGACATAGGTCGCCAGCACATCCTCCAAACCCCAGAAGAAGTGGTAGGTCCAGTCAAACGGCTTCTTGTCGCCGCCGCGCGGCATGACGACCGCCTGCCAGGGCGCCCCGGCCGAAATGGCGGGAACGCCGTTGAGTTCGCACTGATCAGACGTCGGGTTGATGATGTCGGTGGTCGAGGCCGGGATCATCAAATGAATGTTCTCATTCAGGATCAGGTCGCCCGCCAATTCCGAGGCTTTGTTGGGATCAGACTGCGCGTCGCGGTCGAACACCTTCACCTGATAGGTCTTGCCGCCGATTTCCAGGCCGTTGGCGAAGCGCTTGCGCATGTCGGCGAGCGTATAACTGTCGGTCTCGCCGAACAGGCCGAGCGGCCCCGTCGCGGGGCTGATGAAGCCGATCTTGATTGTCTCGTCGCCCACCGCCCGTACAAGGCCGGGCATGGCGAGGGTCGCGCCAGCGGCGACCGCGCCTGTCAATGCAGCGCGACGCGAGACGGGTGTACCTGTATCCTTGAGCATGGCGTTACCTCCCTGTTGTATTGTCAGCCCTTTGGGTTGATCCCTAAAGAGCGCCGCTTTGATCAATCAGCGGGTCGCAAATGCAATCCGCCGTCGATGACCATTTGTGCGCCTGTCACGTAAGAGGAGGCGGGTGAGGCCAGATAGAGCGCCAGCCCTTTGATCTCGGAGGTGTCGGCGACGCGATGCAGGACCGACATGTCCTCGAACGCCTTGCGGTCGGCCTTGTTGCGCATGCGTCCGCCCGCGATATTGGTGATGAAAGGCCCCGGCGCGATGGCGTTAACGAGAATGTTGTAACGGCCGAGCTCCATCGCCGCCTGACGCACCAGATGCGTCACCCCGGCCTTGGCGGGCATGTAAGGGGTTCCCACGATCGGCTCGTTGTAGAGCGAAGCGATCGAGGAAGTCGCAATGATGCGACCGCCCCCGGTGCGCTTCATGTGTTTGGCTGCGAGCTTGATGGTGTTGAACACGCTCGTCAGGTTGGTGGTGATGACGAGGTCCCAATGGTGATCGTCGAGATTGTCGATCTCGCCCTCGGGGTTGCGCTCGCCCTCGGGTGTGAGAAAGCCTGGCCCGGCGTCTATGCCGGCGTTGGCGAAGACGATGTCGATGCGTCCATGGCGTTCGGCGACCTTATCGAAAGCCTCCGTCATCTGTGGGCGGTTGGTGACGTCGACGATCTGCCCCCAGACGTCGCCGCCCTCCCCCCGAAGGTTGGCGACCGCTTCGTCGAGCTTCTGCTGGTTGAGGTCGAAGATACAAACGCGAGCCCCGTTCTCGGCGAGCACTTCCGCATAGGCAAGCCCGAGCCCGTTCGCGCCGCCGGTGACGATGGCGGACTTGCCTGTCACGTCGAACATCTGCTGCAAGGACAGGCCCATCAGATGAACATGTCCTTGTTGATCTCGAGGCCGTTGGCTTCGCAATATTTGGTGTAATGATCGATGAACCAGAACACGTCAGCGGTAAAATCATATTTGCCGTTGTCGTCGTAAAACTCAATCGGTCCGTTGATCCAGAACAGCGCCTTCATGCCATTGGGATCGTCTGAGTAGAGCGTATGCGCCGCGCCGGGAAGCTCGTAGACGAAGTCGCCGGGTCGGGCGGTCCAGGGATATTCGTAGTAGGCCCACGACCCCTCCAGCGTGATCGCGGAGACGACGCCGCGATGTTTGTGTGTTCCTATGCGGCCGCCGCCCTTCACCCAGAGAATGTTGGCGACTGAGTTGGTCCGCACGTCGAAACAGAAATGTTTGATCGAAGCCGCCGCGCCGAACGGGATCCAGGGATTGGTTTTGTCGTCTCCGGCAATATGGGCGCCTTCGCGCGAGTATTTCTTGATCGCGCTCTCGTAGGCCTCTTCAGGCAGCTTAACGATTTGCCCCTGCTGGCTCATGGCGGGCTTCCTCCTATGCGCGGATCGTCAAATGTGACCGCGGGTTTTGATGATTTCGCAAAGGGTAGGGTACGAAAAAAGTGCGTGTCAACAGGGAGGGCCAAAAATGCCCAACGTCTTTGCTGACGGTTCCTAAGGTTATGACTTTTCAGTCGAAAACACGCGCCCTACGAGAACGACGTAGATCGCCGCGTGAAAGTGAGTTAGCCGTTTTGATGAAATGATTTAATGCGATTGATCATTTGATAAAGTTCAGGCAGTTTGTAGCAAAGAAATTTGGGAGGCGACTTTTTTGGAAATCGTGGAGGGCGAGGGCGGTTTGATGGAGCGCGGTGGGCGCCCCACCTTGCGTGAATTGCTGCGCGATCTCGTGTTCAGCCCCGCCAGCGGCACGATCCGTCTCAACAAGGAACGCCTGATCCTTCAACGAGCGAACCACACGATCCGCTTGCGCGACCAACTGGTTGACCGATACGGGCGCGACGAAGCCTTCGTCATACTGACTCGCGTGGGCTTCATGATGGGCATGGAGGATGCGGACTTCGTGCGCCGATCCTGGCCGGGGCTCGATCCGGGCGACGCGTTCACGGCGGGAACCCGGCTGCACATGCTTTGCGGCTGCGTGCGGCTCAAGACGGTCCACAACGATTTCGATTTTCGTAAAGGTCATTTCTCGGGCGAGTTTCTCTGGCACGCGAGCGCCGAGGCGATGGAGCCTGGTCGCAACGATCAACGCTCCGGCGCGCCTGTCTGCTGGTCGCAGGTGGGCTACGCCTCCGGCTATGCGACGAAGGCTTTCGGTAAGTTGGTCGTCTACAAGGAGGTTGAATGTCTTGGGGCAGGTGACGCGCATTGCCGGGTGGTCGGCAAGCCTGCCGAGATCTGGGGCGACGACGACCCCATCGTTCAGCTCTACAGACGTGAGGTCTGGCCACCCGAAGTCTCGACATCGAGACACGCCGCGAAGCGACGCGAGGCGCGTGAGGACCCGGTGACGAGCCTGATCCTCGCCCCGGTCCGCAAGCGGCTGGATCAGATCGCTCGATTTGACGCGCCCGTCCTGATCACGGGGGAGGCGGGCGCTGGTAAGCGAACGGCGGTCCGCCTGTGGAGTGAGATCAGATTCGGCGCAGAAGGAACCCTGGAGATGGCGACCTGCGACGGCCTCGATCAATCAACGTTGGAGGCCATGTTGAACCGCACGGACGGGTCGCGCGGGCGGCGGGCTAGCCGAGGCCAGACCAGGTTGGTGCTGACCGATCTCGAACAATTGGCCGCTCCGTCGCAGCGTCGCCTCGCGCGCCGGCTGGACGAGGGCGATACGCGTCTTGCGGCGACCAGTCGTTTGTCGTTGTCTGCGTTGATGGCGTCGGACAGGCTGGATGCGAGCCTGTTGCACCGGCTCAGCGTCGCGGCGGTGACGATGCCGCCCTTGCGAACCCGCGCCGACGACATCGGGCCCCTCGCCGATTTGCTGTTGGCGCGCGCGGCGCGGCGCCATGGCGTGAGCGAGCCGACGCTTTCCAAGGACGCCCGCGTGGCTCTGAGCGGTCTGGAGCTTCGAGGCAACATCACAGAACTCAACGCGCTGCTGACGGCCGCGCTCATTGCAAACGAAGGAAAGCCGACCGTGGACGCGGAGCGCCTTCGCGGCGCCGGTCTCGCAGTAAGATTGGAGCTCTTTCCCGAAGGCGGGGACGCGATGCGGTTGGCCGAATTCTCAACCGGCGCAACGACGCTCGAGCAGTTAAATAGAAAGTTCTTCAGTGACGCTCTGCGGCAGTGTCATGGCAATGTGTCTGCTGCGGCCCGATCGCTCGGTTTATCGCGCGCCCAGCTCGCCTACCGCCTCAGAAAGGCGGGGGGCCAGCTGGTTGGGTGATTGTGGGCGCCATGCGGCTCGCTCGACGTGGCGACTCGTTCAGCGCTTGCCGTATTGCACCGCGACGCGGCCCACGCGCTCGCGCGCAACGATTAGTTTCATGATGCCTGCGGTGCCGTCGCCGATCTCCAGGCCCATGACGTCGCGCATCCGTTGTTGATGCGGCAAGTCCATCGACCAACCATAGTGGCCGAAGGTGAGCAGACATTGGTGAATGACGTCGAACGCGGTCTTCGGACCCATCCATTTCACCATCGCCGCCTCCGCCGTGTGCGGCTGGCCCGCGTCTCTGAGCGCAATCGCGTGATAACAGAGTTGGCGAATGGCCGCGATCTGGCTGTCGCCTTCGACAAGTGGAAACGTCACGCCTTGAAAGGCTGCGATCGGCGTGTCGAACGCGGTGCGCGTCTTGGTGTATTCCCAGGCCTCGTGCAGCGACGCCTGTGCGCAGCCGACGCATTGCAGCGCAATCAGCGCACGGCTGAAATCGAAGCCGCGCATCACGTGGGTGAAGCCCTGATTCTCGGCGCCGAGACGATTCTCGACCGGCACGCGCACGCCCTCGAAGAACACGGAGCCGCGCCCGATGATGTGACTGCCGACGTCGTTGAAGCGTGTTCGCGCGATGCCCGGCGTATCCGCCGGCACGATGAGAGCGGTGACCCCGGCGGCGCCGCTTTCCGGCGCGCCGGTTCGCGCAAATACGATGAAAGCGTCGGCGCAATCGGCGAAGGTGATGGAGGTCTTTTCGCCGTCCAGAATATAGTGATCGCCGTCGCGGCGACAGCGAAGCTTCATCGCGCCCGCGTCGGAGCCGGTGCTCGGCTCCGTCACGCACACGCCCATCAGGGTCTCGCCGCGAATCATGCGCGGGATCCAGTAGTCCGCAAGCTTGGGAGTCGCGCTGCTCATGATGACCGCGCCGAGCAATGAGACGCCGACAGGCACGGCGCTCACGTTGAAATCGCCGTACGCCAGCTCCTCCGCGATGATGCCTGCGGTGACGCCGGGGGCGCCGAGGCCGCCATATTGTTCGGGCAGGTCCACCCCCATCAGCCCGAGTTCGCCCATCTCGCGGATAAGCGCTCTGTCCATCACGCCTGTTTTGTCGCGAACCTGATAATGCGGCGCCAACTTGTCGCGCGCGAAGCGACGCGCGAGCTCCTGGATGGCGAGTTGGTCTTCGTTGAACAGCATGGGAGTTCCCGGCGTCGGCTAGCGCGCGTTGAATGTTGGCTTCTGTTTGGCGAGCACGGCCCGCATGGCGTTGAACGCGTCGTCAGTGCGGGTCACGCGCGCCATAGCGCGCGCCTCGCGCTCAAGTTGGCCCTCAAGGCTTTCCTGCGGGCTGGACAGCAGCAGATTCTTGGCTTCGCCGAACGCCAAGGTTGGCCCTTTGGCCAACCGTGTGGCCAAAGCCCAGGCTTCCGCGGGCAGGCTCTCGGCAGATACGACCTTGTTGATGAGACCAGTCGCAACCGCCTCTTCAGCGCTCATTGTTTCGTTGAGCATGTAGAACTGCGCCGCGCGGCGCGAGCCCATGCGACGCGGCAGGAAATAGCTGCCTCCGCTATCGCTGATAATTCCGATGCCGGCGAAAGCGGCGTAGAATTTGGCCTCGGGCGCGGCGAGGACAAAATCGGCGCCGGCGGCCAGGGCAACCGCGCCGCCCGCGGCAAGGCCATGCACCGCGACGACGACGGGCGCGTTGCCCCGTGCGAAACGGGAGATGCCCATGTGCAGATCTGAAGTCGCGCCCGAAACAAAGCGAGCGAGGTCCTCGCGGCTGCGGCTCAACGCATTGAGGTCGCCGCCGACGCTGAAGAAGCGCCCCTTGGCGTCAATCAGCACCGCTCGCACGTCCTCGCGGACGGTGCATTCCGTCGCCAGCCAATCGAATTCCTCGGCGAAGCGGTTATCGAATGGGTTGCCCCGTTCCGGTTGATTGAGGGTGATATGCGCGACGTCGTCTTTGACCGCGAAGGCGAAGGCTGTCAGTTCCATCAGGCGACCTCGCGGATCAAAGGGTTGCGCGCGCCGTCCGGCGGCATATCGACGCTGATACGTTTGGGAGCTTGGTCGGCTGGGACGGCGACCGCATGCAGCGCAAAGACGCTCTCAGCATTTTCCCTCCCCGGCGCCTAGGCGCAACCGTTATTGATAACGTAGCGTACCATACCGACAATCGGCTGTCCAGCAGGTATAGGGCGTTAGCGCTCCACTTGGTCGGGGTTCTCCAAAAACTCTCAGATCGCGCAAAAGCGTGTGTCTGCGGTTGATACGCGAAAACTAATGTGCTAGTTTATCATCGTCAACGCGGCCGCTTTGCCGTCGTTGAAAAAGTCGAGGTTGGAAGGGTGGAGGCTCTCCAGGAGGCGCGCGAAGCAGCGCCCGCATTCGAGGACGCATTGCGGTTGCGCTCGCGCCTCGGTGAATACCTGACCGAAGCTACCGGCGCTCCGGTGTTGGTTGAGAAGCTGGTCAAGTTCCCCGCCGGCTTTTCCTGGATCACCTATTCCGTCACCGTCGCGGGCTTCCCGAAGGCGAGTGAGATCATCCTGCGCATCGGGCCGCCCTACGGGTTGTTTGCGCCGTATAGCGCAATGATCGAGTTTGACGCGTTGAGCGCCCTTGAGGGTGCGCGTGTGCCCGCGCCGCGGGTTTACTTCGCCAGCGACGATCCAACCATCCTGGGGGCGCCGTTTTTTCTGAGCGAAAAGGTCGAGGGCGACACGCCGTTGCCCTGGGGCACGCAGGGGCAATCGCTCGAAGGCGCAAGACGCGAGACGCTCGCCGCCGATTTCATCGACGCGCTCGCCGCTTTGCATGTCTTTGATTGGCGCGACACGCCTCTCGCGAAGCGTGGCGAAGGCGTCACCCTGGACAACGCCGCGCGAATGCAGATTGACGATTGGGAGGCGCGCTTCCGGCGATGGGCGCTTCGCCCGCACCCGATGGCGCATCGGACCCTCGGTTGGCTTCGGGCGCATGCGCCAAAAGCGCAGCGGGTCTCGTTGGTTCACGGCGACTATCGGCTCGGCAATTTCCTCGAGCGCGATGGGCGCATAACCGCGATCTTGGATTGGGAGCTGGTGCATCTCGGCGACCCCGTCGAGGACCTGGCCTGGGCGTTTCTGCCGCAATATCGGGGAGGCACGCCGCTGGTCTGCGGGCTCGCCAGCGAGGCCGATTTCATCGCGCGCTATGAGGCGAAGTCGGGATTGACTGTCGATCGCGGCGCGCTGAAGTTCTATCTTGTGTTCTCGTTGCTCAAGCTGGCGTTCACGCATATGGCCGCCGCGCGCTGCTTCGAGGAGGGACGCTTCAACGATCTGCGAATGCCGGCGATGGCGACGCAGATCGCGCCGGTCTTCCGGCAGGTCGCGAAGATACTGGAGCTTGCGACGTGAACAACTCTCTTCCGCGCCTGATCGACGGCATGGTCGCGACACTGCGAAAGGACGTGATCCCGCACATCGAGGGCGAATACGCGCGCGGCCAAGCCTTCAGCGTCATTTACATGCTGAACAGCCTGAAGCTGCGGGCCGCGTGGTCGAATGGCTTTCTCACCGAGCAGCTGTGCGCGCTCAGCGACCTCAGCCGCGAGTTGGAGCCGCTCGCGGAGACTCTACCGAAAGCGCCGCGGCTTAGCGGGCGTGCGCCCGCGATCCTGCCCGACGCCGCGGCCCTGGAGGCTGAGCGCGACGACGGCAATCGACAGCTCAGCGACCTGATTGATTGGCTCGCCGCAAGCGATTCCTCGATTTCGCCCGAGGCAAAAGCGAAGGCGGAACACGCAATCGACAGATATTTGAACCGACAATTTCGCTATGAAATGTCGACCAGCGCAAAGCCGATGTTCGTCGAAATGTCTGGCGGCGCCGAGAAAAGCTGAGGCCTATAATGCTGAGCAAACAAGACGATTTCCTAGGCCATCAGCTCCCCACCACGTTCGACCACGTGATGAGTTCCGATCCCGCCTGGATGGAGCGGCTCTGGTACACCGGACATCCAACGCCGGGCGGCGACTTCATCTTCGACATCGGCCTCGGCTGGCACCCCAATCGCAACGTCATGGACGGTTTCGCGGGCGTCGCTTTCGCGGGCAAGCAGTACAATTTTCGCGTCTCGCGTCGACTGCGGCCGAACCCGCTGGAGACAATCATCGGTCCGCTTGAAATCGAGATAGTAGAGGGCATGCGACGGCACCGATTGTCGCTGAAGCCCAACGAGTCCAGTCTGGCTTTCGAGCTCGAATTCGTCGCGACTATGAACCCGCACGAGGAGGGCGAGCACTTTCGTCGTCGCGGCGGCCGAGTCACCGAGCACATGGCGCGAGCGCAGCAGCTTGGCGCTTATCGCGGCTGGATCGAGGTCGCGGGCAAGCGCGCCGACGTGAGCGAGACCAGTTGGTTGGGCCAGCGCGATCATTCCTGGGGCATCCGCGCCGAGATGCGAACGGATGAGAGCAATCCGCCGCTGACGTTCTACCCACCCTTTTTCTATTGTTGGACGACCGCACAGTTCAAGGACCGCGGGTTGCATATTTTTTTCAAAGAACGCGCGCCCGGCGATGCGATCTACATTTCCGGCGAGGAGGTGCGAGCGGTCGGCGTCCGCACCAAAGAAACTCTGAGGCTCGAAGAGGTTTCTCACGACGTCGTCTGGGCGAAGGACCCACTGGGACAGACACTCCAAAGCGCCGCCTTCGTCGCCCGCTTCAGCGACGGTTCATCCCGCGACATCAAAATTCGCGCCTTGCCGGGCCGCTATTTCCTGAAAGGGGGGCTGTACGGCGGCCTCAACGGCTGGCAGCACGGCGACGACAAGGGGAAGCTTTATTCCGAACACGAAGTCTGGTCGCTCGCCGAGCCGGCGACGCGGCAGCTGGCGCGGACGCTGAGTGATCATGTGATCGAGGTAACGGACGGCGGCGAGGTCGGCTACGGCATTGTGGAATACGGAGTGGGCAAGGGATACGCGCGTTATGCCGAGGTCCAGGATCACCCGCCGATCTGACAGAGTTGGGAGCCTGCGATGAGCGAAACTCTGCTGACCTGCGAAGCCCGCGGCGCGATCGAGATTGTCACGCTCAACAGGCCGCAGTCCTTCAATGCGCTCTCCCCCGATCTAATGAGGGAGATCCATCAGTATTTCTCCGAGTTGCCTCGGCGTCTCGACGTGCGCGTCGTTGTTCTGCGCGCGGCCGGTCGTCATTTCTGCGCCGGCGCCGATCTAGACTCGTCCGCCTTCAGTGATCGCGGACCCGGCCGAGCGCAACGGCAAATGGCCATGCAGAAGCTTTATTCCGGCGCGGTGAAGGCCATGCGCGCTTGTCCGCAGCCGATCATCGCCTTGGTGCAAGGAGCGGCTTGCGGCGGCGGCTTCTCGCTCGCGCTGGCCGCTGACGTTCGCTACGCGGCGCCGAACATGCGCATGAACGCGGCCTATATCAAAGTCGGTCTCGGCGGTTGCGACATGGGCGCAGGTTATCTGCTGCCTCGTCTGGTTGGCCTTTCCAACGCCTCGGAGTTCCTGCTGACCGGTCGTTTCATTGACGCGGACCGGGCGCTTCGCATGGGTCTCGTCAGTGAGATTGTTAGCGAGGATAAGCTGCTCGACACCGGGTTGGCCTTGGCTGCCGACATGCTCACGACAGCGCCGATGGGGCTGCGCGTGACGAAAGAGACACTGAACCTCGAAATCGATGCCCCCAGCCTCGAAGCCGCGTTGACGCTGGAGGACCGTCAGCAAGTGATGTTGATTGAAACAGCGGACCATCACGAGGCGGTTGCGGCATTTCTCGAAAAGCGACCGCCGATATTCAAGGACGAATGAGGCATATCGCGACGTCGCTATACTTCAAACACGATCACGCCTTGATCCAAAGCCTTACGCTCGCCAACGAAACCCTGAAAAATCGTGCGCCCCTCCTCGCGCCAAACGCGAAGCGCCAGCGTGTCGCCAGGAAACACGACGCCGGTAAAGCGGCATCTCATACCCGCCACCTGGTCCGGAGACAGTCCGCACGCCCGCGATACCGCGATTCCGGCAGCGGCGTAAGTCGCCAAACCGTGCAAAATCGGTTGGTCAAAGCCGCCCGCCTTTGCCGCCGCGGGGTCAGCATGCAGCGGATTCCAATCCCCAGATAAACGATAGATCAGCGCCGCGCGCCGATCGATTTCAAATGAAGCCTGCTTGTCCGGCTCGCGTTCGGGTACAACCGACGCCTCGCGCGGCGGCGGCGATCCGCCGAAACCGCCATCGCCGCGAAGCAGCAGCGTTTGAGTGACGTTGCAACAACGGACCTCGCTAATCGCGTCACAAATCTCCCGTTCGACCACGACGACCGCGCCCCGTCCTTCGCCCCGGTCGGTGACCGAGGCCACGCGCGCGCGGCTCACGACCTCTCCCTCCGGGGGCAAGGGCGAAGAGAAGACGGCGGCCTGCTCGTAGTGAACCAACTTCGCGTAGTTGACGCCAAACTGCGGCGCCCTGATCCACGACCCCGGCGACCCCAGCGTCACCGCGAAACTAGGCAACGCCCGCAGGCGGTCCTCCAGCAGAAATGGCAAGTCGGCGGGGTCGGTCGGTACGCGGCCGAGGCCAACGCCCAGCGCATAAAGAATAGTGTCGCGCTTGGCGTAGCGGTGACGAATCTCGGGAAAGACATGCGCGAGAAGCGCTTCGGGCTGGATCGACATATTCAGACCGGATCCCAGGTGAAAACTTCGCCCGATCGCGACAGCGGATAGAGATCGTTGGCAAACATTGGGAACACGCGCTCGGCGATCGTCTCAGCGGTCCAGCCATCAGAGGTGTGCGCCGTACGAATCGGCCGAGGTTGCGAGAACAAATAAATCTCGTTGTTGCGCACCCCAAAGATCTGCCCCGTGACCTGCGCGCCAGCGTCAGAGACGAGCGCCGTGACGAAGGGTGCGATTTTCTCGGGCTCGAGCTTCTTCAGACCCTCAACACGTTTTTGCTGCTCCGGCGTGTTTGTTGGGATCGAGTCGATCATGCGCGTCCAGGCAAAAGGGGCGACCGCGTTGGAGCGTGTGTTGAAGCGCTGCATATCAAGCGCGATCGATTTGGAAAGCCCGACGATACCAAGCTTCGCCGCGGCGTAATTGGCCTGCCCGAAATTTCCGACAAGACCGGACGTCGAAGTCATGTGGACATAAGCTCCCGAAGCCTGCCCTTTGAAATGCGGCGCAGTGGCGCGGCTGACGTTGAACGATCCCTTCAAATGCACAGCGAGAACCGAATCGAATTCCTCTTCCGTCATTTTGTGAAACAGGCTGTCGCGAAGGTTGCCCGCATTGTTGACGACGGAATCGATACGCCCAAACGAATCCAGGGCGGCCTCTATGATATGATGCGCGCCTTCCCAGGAGGCGACGCTGTCGCGATTGGCCACCGCCCGTCCGCCGAATGCACGAATCTCCTCCGCGACCTGTTCCGCTACCGGACTTTCGGCGCCGCTTTCGCCCGCGAGGCTCACCCCGAGATCGTTGACGACAATCGCCGCGCCGGCGTGCGCGAGGTCCAACGCGATGCCGCGTCCGACGCCGCGCCCGGCGCCGGTGACAATCGCGACTTTGCCTTCCATCAGGCCCATGACGGCTCCTTCAATAGCTCTTTGGCAGTTCGAGCACCTTCTCGGCGATGAAGCTCAGAATCAGTTGCTCGGTGATGGGCGCGAGCCGCGTCAGCGCCACCTCACGGTAGAGGCGCTCGACGTGATATTCCTTGGCATAGCCGAACCCGCCGTGAGTCATGAGCGCCTGCCACGCCGCATCGTGTCCAGCGCGGGCGCCGAGAAATTTGGCTGTGTTGGCCTCGGCGCCGCAGGGCTTGCCTGTGTCGTAAAGCTCAGCCGCTTTCATCGCCATCAACCAAGCCGATTCCAGATACATCCATTTCTCGGCGAGCGGGTGTTGGATGCCCTGGTTCTGGCCGATAGGGCGATCAAACACGACGCGTTCTTTGGCATACCGGGAGGCGCGGCGCAGCGCGTCGTGACCGATGCCGATCGCCTCCGCGCCGATCAGCACGCGTTCGGGATTCAAGCTGTGCAGGATGTAGGAGAAGCCTTTGCCCTCCTCGCCGATTCGATCCTCCTCGGGGATGAACAGCCCATCGATGAAGATCGAGTTCGAATCGACCGCCTTACGGCCCATCTTCGGAATTCGCTGCACGTCGATCCGCGAACGGTCGAGGTCGGCGTAAAAGATGGTGATGCCGTCGGTTGGCCGCTTGCAATCCTCATATTTGGTGGTGCGGGTCAGCAACATGATCTTGTTGGCGACCTGCGCCGTGGAGGTCCAGACTTTCTGGCCGCGCACGCTATAGCCGCCCGGGACCTTCTCGGCGAATGTCTTGATCCGCGTCGTGTTGAGGCCGGCATCAGGTTCGGTGAAACCGAAGGCGCATTGATCCTGGCCGGCAATCAACCGCGGCACCCAGCGCGCCTTCTGGTCGGCCGTGCCCTTGACCACGATGGGATGCGGCCCAAACAGATTGATGTGCACGGTCGAGGCGGCCGCCATGCCGCCGCCATGGCTCGCGACCTCGTTCATCATGATCGCGGCTTCGGTGACGCCGAGCCCGGCGCCGCCGTATTCCTCGGGCATGGTGATCCCGAGCCACCCGGCGTCCGCCATCGCACGATGAAACTCGCGCGGAAATTCGCCGTCGTCGTCCCGCGCCAACCAATAGTCGTCGCCGAACTTCGTCACCACAGCGCGCACGCCTTCGCGAATCGCGTTGCGTTCGTCCTCCGTGGGTAGGGCTCTGGCTTCGCTCATCGGGTCGTTCCTCCTCCGCTTAAATGGCGGCCAGCGTTTTCCGCGCCGCTTTCAAATGCGGAATATCAACCATCTTGCCATCGATGCCGAGCGTCCCCGCGTCAGGATTGGCCGCGAAAGCCTCGACGATGCGGCGCGCGTGCGCGACTTCCTGTTCCGACGGCGTGTAGCAACGGTTGATTATCTCGACCTGATCCGGGTGGATCGCCATCCGCCCCAAGAACCCGTCGCGACGCGAGCGTCGGCACTCCTGCTCCAATCCCTGGGGATCACGGAAGTTTGCGTAAATCGTATCGACCGCCATCGTTTCCGCCGCTGCGGCGGCAAACAAACATTGCGCGCGCGCGACTTGATAAGGGAAAGTCCAAGCGCCGTCGTTTTCCTTGTTGTCGGTCGCGCCCAGCGCGGCGGCGAGATCTTCGGCGCCCCAGGTCAATGCGACAAGGCGCGAAAGCGCGGGCGTGTAAGAGCCGAGGCCGAATATCGCTCTCGCGGTCTCGGTGGCGACAACCGCGATCTTCACCGAGCCCACGGGCATACCTGCTTTGGTTTCCAGCGCGTCGAGATAATGGCTGAAGCGAAGAATGTCGTCGGCGCCGTTTGCCTTGGGGATCAATATGGCATCGAGACCGGGTCGGGTTACAGCCGCGAGATCGTCAAGCGTGAGGCCGGTGTCGAGCGCGTTGATGCGGACGAAGAAAGACCAGCTGCGCGGCGACGCGATCAGCAAGAAGTTCCGCGACGCGTCCGCGAGCCGCGATTTTCTGCGGCGGCGCCACCGAATCTTCTAGATCGAGGATCAGCGCGTCGGCGCCGACACCGACCGCCTTCGTGAACTTGCGTTCTGAATCGCCGGGGACGAACAAAAGCGAGCGCAGTTTCATGCCGGCGACCTCATCATCAGTGCGACGCGGCGACAGACGCAGATCTCTTCGTCGCGCTGGTTGAAACCTTTGTGCTCGAAGGTGACGATGCCCTGCGTCGGTCGGGATTTGCTTTCCCTCAGCGCGACGACCTTGGTCTCCGCGCGGATCGTGTCGCCCGTAAAGACCGGCTTCGGGAATGCGACCGCTTCCCAACCGAGATTGCCGACGGTCGTGCCCAGCGTGGTGTCTTGCACAGACAGTCCGACGACAAGGCCCAGAGTGAAAATCGAGTTGATCAGCGGTTTTCCGAATTCCGTTGTCTTGGCGTATTCGTGGTCGATGTGGATCGCCGCGGGATTGTGGGTCAACGCCGAGAACAGAATGTTGTCCATGTCCGTCACCGTGCGGCGGACCTCATGATTGAATGTCTGGCCTACCTCAAACTGCTCGAAATGTTTTCCGCCCAAGCGGTCCTCCCCTAGTTGAGCCGACCGAAAATTGACACCGCGGCGACGCTGTTAAACGGGGCGCCGCCGAGATTGTGCGTCAGGCCGAAATCGACCTTGCCAAGTTGACGCGATCCGGCGCGCCCCAGCAACTGCGTGTAAACTTCGAACGCCATCCGCAGGCCGGTGGCGCCGATGGGGTGACCGAAACATTTGAGCCCGCCATCGACTTGACAGGGCTGCGCGCCGCCGCGGTCGTAGCGTCCTTCGAGTATATCATGCGGCGCTCGTCCCTCGGCGGAAAGGCCGAGATCCTCCATCGTCACAAGCTCGGTGACGGAGAAGCAATCATGCACCTCGGTGAGTGAGATTTCCTCGCGGGGATTGCGAACGCCGGCCTCGCCATAGGCGCGCTTCGCCGCCTCGCGGGTGTTGAGCACGTAGCCGCCATCCCACTCGCCGAACTGCGTCTCCCAACCATGACTGGCCGAGAGCTGCACAGCCTTGACGGTGATTGGATTGGTCACTCCAAGGCCCCTGGCGATCTCCGGCGTCGTGACGATCGCGCAGGCGGCGCCATCCGAGACGCCACAGCAATCATACAGGCCGAGCGGATCGGCGATCATCGGGGCCTTCAAAATCGTCTCTACATCTACAGCCTTGCGCAGATGCGCGCGCGGGTTGGTCACGGCATTTTGATGGCTCTTCCAGCTCACATGCGCCATGGCGCGCTTGAGATCGTCGCTGTTCAGACGATGGCGCGCCGTATAGGCGCCGGCAAGCTGCGCGAAGGCGCCGGGCGACGATCCGTAGGGCAGCCAGAGATCGTTGGCCAAACCCTTGGTGCGCAAAGGCAGGCCGCCATAACCTGTGTCCTTCAGCTTCTCGACGCCAAGCGCCAGCGCGAAATCGACCGCGCCCGCCGCCACTGCATAGACGGCGGCGCGCAGCGCCTCGGTGCCGGTCGCACACATATTCTCGACCCGCGATACCGGCATTGTTTTCAGCCGAAGCGCATGCGCGAGCGGCAATGCGCTATTGCCGACGTTGATATCGTCGAGTGCATTGCCGATCCAAGCGGCCTGAATTTCCCGACGCTCAATCCCGGCGTCGGCGAGCGCTTCCTCGAACGCGTCGACGATCAGGTCCTCGGGACCCTTGCTCCAATGCTCGCCGAACGTCGTGCAACCCATGCCGACGATGGCGACCTTGTCTTTGATGCCGCTCGCCATGCCTCAACCTCCAACCAAGGGGCGCTCGATCGGCGCCGCTTTCCAGAAATAGGTGCGAAAGCCGCGTCGGCGATCGAAGGATTTTACCCGCGGCCGCATGCGCACGCGGTCACCAACCGAAAAACCGCGTCCGTCAGCGTCGGTGAACTCCATCATGACGCGCGCGCCGTTGTCGAACTGGGCAAGGCCGAACCAGAACGGCGGATCCGGCGTGTAGTTCAAGCGATCCGCGGTGACGGACACGATGCGCGCGCTTTCCTCCGCCAATCGGACATCGCTCATCGGCTCCGGCCCCTCCGCGTCGGGGCGCACGGGAATGCGGCTCTTCGGGAATTGCACGTTGCCCTTCGCGTCGCGGCCGCCGACGAAACCAATCATGCTGCGTCCATGACGTTCCAGCACCGTCGCCTGGGTCTTCTGTTCGAATTCCGAACGCACGCCCCAATCCAACTCCAGCGCGCCGTTGAGGCTGAGAAAGCGTACGTAGTCATCGAACACGAGACCTCGCGCGCAGCGCCTCCTCAGCCGCACTGGCGCCCGGCATCGGCGAGGTCAACTCAAATACGAGTGCGTCGCAACCGCCGCCAAATCCGACGAGAAGGATGCGATCGCCTGGCGCTGCGCGGGCCGCGGCGAGCGCGAAGGCGAACAAGGCCTGCGCCGCGCCCAGATCGCCGACTTGCGCCGTGACATCGTTGGCATGGTTGGGCGCCGCGATCCCGGTCGCGCGCGCGATCTCGCGCCACAGACCGGCGAGCGGTTCGTGGACCGCGGCATGCTTAATGTCGCCCGGCGCGACGCCGGCGTTGGCGAGCGCCGCCTTGATGGTTGGCGCGATGATTTCGGCGACCGAGGTCTCGCGCACGAAGCGCTCCTCGAACGCGTAGGGCGTCGGGGTGCTCGCGAGAGGTGTAGACATCAACCAGGTCATGCGACAAGACTCGCCCAACCCAGCAGACGCGCCGCGCCGCCCTCGGCCACCAGAGCCGCCGCGCCGCCGTCGCCCCACGCCAGATGCCGCGCCTCGCCGGCTTGGCCGGGGCGCCGCTCGGCGGCGGCGATCAGCGTGTCGCTATTCCCCAGTAACGCGTCGAGCAGCGCAGAGACGGCGCAGCGGCGAGACCCGGAGACGTCGTGGCCGCGCGTGCTCGGCGCGAGCGCCAGCGCGTCGATAAGTAAGCCAGCGTGCGATCTTTCGATGAAGGGGCCGGAGGTTGAGGCGAAGACGACGGAGGCCGGCGCGACGCCAATCGCACGGGCGGATTCGATCGCCATCGTCACTGCGTCTTCGTCCCAACCGGCAACTGCGCGCCGCCCTTGCTCGCGGCTCGCCAACCCTGAAAATTTCAGAGCTTTGGCCGCCGCGACGCGGTCCAATCGCAGAAGCGGCGCATAGGCGCCGACGGCTGCAACGCCTCGGCCGTGGTTGGGCGCTTGTCCGCCTGGGTTCACGTTCCCGCCCTCGTTCTCACTCTGACGCCAACTTGACAGGTCCGCGCGAGTTTGTAAATATCTTTACGACTTCGACGCTCCAAATCGCGTCGAGCCAAGATATACCGGGAGGCCGCGTCATGAGCATCCATATTTTCCGTGACGATGCGCTGGCGGACAAGTCCATCCTGATCACCGGCGGCGGCAGCGGATTGGGCAAGGAGATCGGCAAGGCGCTCGCCGCGAAAGGCGCCAAGGTTCATATTTGCGGACGGCGTCCGCAAGCGCTCGAACAAGCCGCGAAGGAAATTTCAGGCGACGGCGCGAAGGCCGTTTCGCATCATGTCTGCGATGTGCGCGATGCGGATCAGGTCGACGCGATGATGGAGCAGATATGGAGCGAGGGTCCACTGACTGGCCTCGTCAACAACGCCGCGGCGAATTTCATCGCGCCAACCAAAGACCTGAGCCCGCGGGGTTTTCGCGCGGTGACTTCGACCGTCATGGACGGCAGCTTTCACGCGACTCTCGCCGTGGGCAAGCGCTGGATCGCGGACGGTATCAAAGGATCGGTAGTCAGCAATCTCGTCACCTGGGTGTGGACGGGTTCGGCATTCGTGGTTCCCTCGGCCATGGCAAAAACGGCGCTGCATGCGATGACCATGTCGCTCGCGGTCGAATGGGGTCGATACGGCATTCGCCTCAACGCCACCGCGCCTGGGCCATTTCCGACCGAAAGCGCGTGGGAGAAACTGAACCCGATCAAAGATGCTACATCCTCTGCTACGCGGCCGGAAACTGTGCCGCTTGGGCGATACGGAAGGATTGAGGAACTGCAGAACCTCATCATCTTCCTGTTGTCCGATGCTTGCGATTATCTGACCGGCCAGACCATCGCCATCGATGGCGGCCAGCACCTCGCCGGTCCCTCGACATTCGCGGATCTTGGCGTGCTGACGGATGAACAATGGCGGGCGGCGCGCGAGGCGATTCAGCAATCGACACAGCGCGACAAGGCCCAGCGCGCCACGGGCGCGTAAGAAAGAGCTAGTGAGATGATCGAACGTTCCCTGTTCAGCGAAGAACACGAGATCTGGCGCGCGTCGGTGCGCCGGTTCGTTGAAGAGGAGATTGTTCCCTTTCACGCGCAATGGGAGGCCGAGGGAATTGTTCCGCGCGAACTTTGGTTGAAAGCGGGGCGCAAGGATTGCTGTGCTGCACGGTGCCCGAGGAATATGGCGGGTCTGGGGCTGGACTATCTGTTCGATGTCGTCGTGTTCGAGGAGCTCTGGCGCGTTGGCGCCAGCGGTCCGGGCTTTCTGATCCACGTCGATCTGGTCGCCACTTACATTCTATCGTTCGGGACGGACGAGCAGAAGCGATACTGGCTCCCCAAAATGGTCAAGGGCGAAGCGATCGGCTCGCTTGGCATGACCGAGCCGCACGCCGGCAGCGATCTGAAGGCCGTTCGCACGCAGGCGCGCCGCGATGGCGACGAATACGTCATCAATGGCCAGAAGGTCTTTATCTCCAACGGCCAGCTCTGCGACGTGATTGTGCTGGCGACCAAGACGGATTCCAACGCCGGCGCGGCCGGCGTCACGCTGTTCCTGGTCGAATCCGCGCGTCCCGGGTTCGTGCGCGGCCGCAACCTCGAAAAGCTCGGCATGAAAGCGCAGGACACGTCCGAATTGTTCTTCGACAACGTGCGCATTCCCGCGACCAACATGCTGGGTGCCGAGGGGCAGGGCTTTGCGATGATGATGACGAAGCTGTCGCAGGAGCGGCTGGCGCAGGCGATCCGCTCGGCGACCGTCTCCGAGACCGTCATCGAATGGACCGTCGACTACACCGCCGAGCGCAAGGCGTTCGGTCAGACCATCGCCGATTTCCAGAACACCCAGTTCGTTCTCGCCGATCTGAAGGCCCGCGCGACAATGGCGCGCGTGTTCACCGACAAATGCATCGATCTGTTCCGGCAAGGCGCAATCTCGACGCGGTCGACGCCGCCATGGCGAAACTGGTCACTTCGGAGCTGCATTGCGAGGCGGTCGACAAATGCCTGCAATTGTTCGGCGGCTGGGGCTACATGTGGGAATATCCGATCTGCCGCGCCTACGCGGATGCGCGCGTCGTCAAGATCGCGGGCGGCTCGGTGGAGGTGATGAAGACGATCATCGCGCGGGACATGTTCAAAGGCCGGCTGACGCCGCGATCGAAACGGGACTGAGGCAGTCGCGAGAGTGACGGTTTGACGAGAGATCTCAACACCGGGCCTGCAGATTCGGCTTCCTGATCCATGACGTCTCGCGCTTGCGGCGCGTCGTCGGTCGATCGTGCGCTAAAACCGCTGGGAATCACCCGCTCGCAATGGTGGGTGCTCGCGTTTCTGTCGCGCCGCGACGGCATGACCCAAACCGCGCTCGCCGCGGACCTCGATCTGACAAAGGTCGCGATCGGAGGCTTGCTCGATCGCATGGAGACCGCGGGCTTCGTTGAGCGCCGCGCGGATAAGAACGACGGGCGCGCGCGCCGCGTATATCTGACGCGGGCGGGCGGCAAGATGGTCGATCGCCATCCGCGAGAGCGTCGAGACGGTCGAGCTCGAAATTTTGAACCGCGTCTCCGAGGAAGCGCTCACGCAGGCCGCCGAGACGCTTCGCACCCTGAAGGAAACGCTGCTCGAAATTCTCGGCGGCGAGCCCGAGGCGGATGCCGTCGAGATGCCGAGACCTTAGCTTGAGAGGAGACTGATTGTGCGTGGACTGAAAGACAAGGTCGCCGTCGTGACCGGCGGCGGACAAGGCATAGGGCGCGCATTGACGCTGCGCCTTGCCGAGGAAGGATGCAAGGTCGCGATCTTCGACCTGAAGCTGGAGGCTGCCCAAGAGGCGGCGAAACTGGCGCCGAAGGGGCGGCGTAACGAGTTATGAGCTCGACGTCGGCGACTATGCGGCCGTCGCGGCGGCTGTTGCGAAAGTCGAGGCGGAGGTCGGCCCGATCTGGGCGCTGGTCAACAACGCCGGGTGGGATCGCCCGGCGCCGTTCCTTTCCACCGATCAGGCGCTTTGGGACAAGATCATTCGCATCAATCTCTACGGCCCAATCAACACCCATCATGTGGTCGCGCCGCTGATGGTGCAGCGCAGCGGCGGCCGCATCATCAACATTGCCTCCGACGCCGCGCGGGTCGGCACGAGCAACGAAGCTGTCTATTCCGCGTGCAAGGGCGGCGTCATCAGTTTCACCAAATCCGTCGCGCGCGAGCTCGCCTCGAAGGGCGTGCTGCTCAACGCCGTCTGTCCGGGCCCGACCAACACGCCGATGATGGCGACGGTGCTCGGCGAGGGCGAGCAGGCGGTGAAATGGAAGGACGCGATGGTTCGCGGCATTCCCCTGAAGCGCATGGGCGAGCCCGAGGATTACGCCGGCATCGTAGCGTTCCTTGCCTCCGAAGACGCCGGCTTCATCACTGGGCAGACCTTCTCGGTCGCCGGCGGCATGAACATGATTTGACACGCTGACAAAGGAATTCGGCTATGACTGAGACCCCTGCTTTCGAAGACATTCTCTATGAGAAGCGCGACAATCGCGCCGCCTGGATCATCATCAACCGACCGAAGCTTTACAACGCATTCCGCGCTCAGACGATGGAGGAGCTGATCAAGGCCTTCCAGATCGGCGGGCTACGATAAGAGCATCTCCTCGATCGTGCTCACCGGCGCCGGCGACAAGGCGTTTTGCACCGGCGGCGATCAGAGCGCTCACGATGGACAATATGACGGGCGCGGCATCGTCGGCCTGCCGATCGACGAATTCCAATCGATCATACGCGACGTGCCGAAGCCGGTGATCGCGCGCGTCAATGGCTTCGCGATCGGCGGCGGCAATGTGTTCGCGACCCTGTGCGATCTGACGATCGCCGCCGACACCGCCAAATTCGGTCAGGTGGGTCCCGAAGGTCGGGTCGGTCGACGGCGGCTGGGGAACGGCTTTGCTGGCGCGCCACATCGGCGACAAGCGGGCTCGCGAGATGTGGTTTCTCAACGAGCAATATACGGCGCAGCAGGCTTATGAGATGGGCCTGGTCAACAAAGTCGTGCCGTTCGCCGAACTGGACGCCGCCGTGAAGGCTTGGACCGACATTCTCGCCGAGCGATCGCCGACGGCGCTAGCGCTCGCCAAGCGTTCTTTCAACGCCGACAGCGAGAACATCCGCGGGATCAGCCTAGCGATGCTCAGCGCGGTCAAGTTGTTCTACGAAACCGAGGAATTGAAAGAAGGCGTTCGCGCGTTCAAGGAGCGGCGCAAGCCCGACTTCCACACTCACGCCAAATAGCGCGATGGCCCCGCGCCGCCTCGATCTCGACGGTCTCGCCGCGGTCCTGCCGCCGGGCGGGCGCGTGTTGGTTGGGGCGTGCTCGGGGGAATTGCTGGCGCTGGCCGAAGCTGTGGCGCGCGCCGGCGAGGCTCTCGGCGCGATGACCTTCACCGGCGTATTTGTGCCGGGACTCAACACGCGCACTTATCTGGCGAATCCCGACTGCCGCGTCGAGACGTTCTTCCTGACGCCGGAGCTCAAGGCGGCTGGCGACAGAGTGAAGTTCCTTCCGCTCTGCTATGGAGCGATCCTGGAGCGGTTGCGCTCCACCCCCATAGACGCCGCGCTGTTCATGGCGACGCCGCCGGATCCGACTGGGCTGTGCGGCTTCGGGCCGATATCGGATTTTCTCGCCGAGCTCTGGCCACGCATTCCCGTGCGCGTCGCGCATATCAACTCGCGCCTTCCGCAGGTCGCGAGCTCGTGCGGCATTCCCTTCGATGCCCTGACTGGCTATCTGGAAGCCGAGCAGGACTTGCTCGAGATCTAGCGATGCCCCGGACGACGCGATCTCGCGCATCATCGGCGAGCGGGTTGCGTCCTTCGTGTCTGATGGCGCAACGATCCAGATTGGATTGGGCAAGATCCCCGGCGCTGTGCTGCGGGCGCTTCGCGGACGGCGTGGCCTGAAAATCCATTCCGGACTGATCCCAGAGGCGGTTTGTCGACCTCGAAGACGCTGGCGCGCTCGCCGAAGGGGTTGCCGTGACCGGCGGAGTCGCGATCGGTTCGCAGCGTCTGTATCGGCGGGTTGGTCGTCCGGTTTATCGGTTCGAACCGGTGTCGCACACCCATTCGCCGCGCGTTCTGATGGGGCTCGAAAAGTTGGTTGCGATCAACTCCGCCTTGGAGGTCGACTTGTTCGGGCAGGCCTATGCCGAGATGGGTCCGAATGGGTTGATGTCTGGTCCGGGCGGCGCATCGGATTTCGCGCGCGGCGTTTGGGTCGCCGGCGGGTTGCGCATTCTGGCCTTCGCGGCGAGCGCCGCGAAAGGCAGGATCAGCCGTATCGTGGCGCCAATCGAGGCGACCGGCCCCGTTTCGCTCGGCCGCATGGACACCGACATCGTCGTCACTGAATATGGGGCCGCGGATCTGCGCGGTCTCGATCACCACGAGCGCGCCCGCGCGCTGATCGCGATTGCGCCGCCGGAACACCGGGAACGCCTGGCTGGAGCACTGGACGGCGCTCGCTGACAAATTCTAAGGGAAGAGGAAACGCCATGGCCAAGAAAGTGATCATCAGTTGCGCGGTGACCGGCTCGATCCACACGCCGTCGATGTCGCCGTATCTGCCCGTCACCGCGCAGGAGATTGCGGAAAGCGCGCTCGGCGCGGCAGAGGCTGGGGCGGCGATCGTTCACCTGCATGCCCGCAATCCCGAGGACGGCCGCCCCGATCAGAGCCCCGAGGCGTTCGAGCCATTCCTGAAGGTGATCAAACAATCGTCAAACGTCGTCGTCAATCTGACCACCGGCGGCTCGCCTTATATGACGGTTGAGGAGCGGGTGCGGCCGGCGGAGAAATGGAAGCCGGAGGTCGCCTCGCTCAACATGGGCTCGATGAATTTCGGCCTGTTTCCCGATGCTCGAAGCGCTACAAGGAGTTCAAACACGATTGGGAGCCCAAAATGCTGGAGGGCTCGCACGATCTCGTGTTCCGGAACAGCTACAAGGACATTCGCTACGCGCTCGACACGCTCAACGCCACCGGCGCGCGTTATGAGTTCGAGTGCTACGACACGAGCCATCTCTACAACCTGCACTATTTCCTCACCGAGGGGTTGGTGAAGGCGCCGCTGTTCATCCAGACCTGTTTCGGGCTGCTCGGCGGCATCGGCGCCCATGCCGACGATGTCATGCATATGAAGCGCACGGCGGACCGGCTGTTCGGCGACGCCTATCGCTGGTCGGTGCTGGGCGCCGGGCGCAACCAGATGCCGGTCGCCGCGATGGCCGCCGCGATGGGCGGAAATGTTCGCGTTCGGTCTGGAGGACAGCCTGTGGGTCGGCGCCGGCAAGCTCGCGCCAACCAACGCCGCACAGGTAATCCAAGTGCGCAAGATCATCGAGGGCCTGGGTCTCGAGGTCGCGACACCCGAGGAGGCGCGCCAGATACTTGAACTCAAGGGCGGCGACCGGGTCGCGTTCTGAGACCTTCAATTCCCTAGGGAATGCCATCATGACCGCGACACTGCCGACGCTCTCCGAATTCCGCATTGAACTGCCCGGCAACGGGCTCGCACATGTCGTTTTCGATGCGCCTGGGCGGTCGATGAATGTGTTCTCCGAGGCGGCAATCGTCGACATCGGGCGCATCGCGCGCTGGCTCGAAGAGGCGGATGTGCGCGGCGCGCTGATCCGCTCAGGCAAGACGACCGGGTTTTGCGCCGGCGCCAATCTGCCCGAGATCTGGGCGGCCTACGATATGGTCTTGGCGCACGCCGAAGCCGCGCCGTTTCGCGACCGCCTTCGATCATTTCTTCCGTCTCGAGCCTCGCGCTACGCGCGCTCGAAACCTGCGGCAAGCCGGTCGCCTCGGCGATCGCCGGGTTGGCGCTCGGCGGTGGCGGCGAGCTTGCGCTGCCGTCGCACTATCGCGTTCTGACCGACGACAAACATGCCGCGATCGGCCTGCCCGAATCTCTTGTCGGCCTGTTGCCGGGCGCCGGCGGCACGCAGAGGTCTGCCCAGGCTCGCTCGGGATCGAGGCGGCCATGCCGGCTTTGCTCGACGGCAAACGTTTCGCCGGCGAGGCGGCGCTCGCGGCCGGAGTGGCGCATCGCGTCGTGAAGTCGGGCGAGGAGATCGCCGCGGCGGAGGCTTGGTTGCTGTCCTCGCCATCGCCGCTCCAGCCCTGGGATCGCGAGGGCTGGATTGCTGCCGCCGCCTACAAGCGTCAGTGAGGCGCTTGCGCCTATTCGACGCGCGGCGTTGAAAACATCGCTTGGCCATTATCCCGCGGTCTTCGCCATTCTCGACTGCGTCGAGTTCGGTCTGCCGCAGAGCCTTGAGGGCGGCATTCGCAGCGAGATGACGAGTTTCGTTGATCTCGTGCTGCGTCCCGAGCCTCGCGCGATGATCCAGACGATGTTCCTCGGCCGCGTCGACTACGAGCGGTTGGAGCGGAAAGCCCAACTCCCCGATCTCGTCGAGAAAACACTGCCGCCGTGCGGACAGAGCTCGATCAGAAGCCGCACGCACAGCGATGCGCTTGGCGGCGGCGGGCTTCGCTGGGATGGGCGCCAGCAGAGCCAGCGCGTGAGCGCTGCCTGCCCGGCTATTGGATAGACAGCGACGATCCGCGCGCCGAGACGGCGCGCGGCGTGCTGGATCGGATTCATCGTGCGACGGCGCCTTTGACCGACGGCCGCAGCGACGAAGATTTGCGGGTCGCCGATTACGCCGCCGTCCGTCAGGCCGGCTATCCCGCCTACCTCGGCGGACCTTTCGCGTACGCTGCAGCGAAGCGCTCGTAGAACCAAGCAAGTTCACTTGACTTGGCTGACGCGGGACGGCAATTGATACGGTAACTAACCATATGCGCCGCCTTAGGGCGGTTCGTGAATAGCGGAGGGGAGCAAGCCATGGGCGGAGAGCGTTTCGATCCTGCCGCGCACGCCAAGGCGATGCGCGAGGCCGGTTTCTGGATCGACAAGAGCTATGACGAGTTCCTTCAGCCGACCCTGGCGCGCACGCCGGATAAGCTCGCGCTATTGGCTTATCGCGCGGATCGCAGAGACGGGCGTCGCTTCACTTACGCCGAGCTCGGCGATTTGGTTTCCCGCGCCGCCGCGTCGCTTCGAAACGGCTCGGCATCGGCGCAGGCGACGTGATCTCCGTGCAACTACCGAACTGGTGGGAGTTCGCGGTCGATCACGCTCGCCGCCTTCCGCGTCGGCGCGGTCGTCAACCCGCTGATGCCGATCTTCCGCGAACGCGAACTCAGCTACATGCTCGATTTCGCCGAAACCAAAGCTGTTCGTCGTGCCGAAATCGTTTCGCGGCTTCGATCACGAAGCGATGGCGCGGGCGCTGCAGCCCGATCGCTGCCGAAGCTCGCGCATATCATCGTCGTCGACGGCGACGGGCCCGAACGCGTTCGAAGCGGCGCTGCTCTCCGGCGACGAGCGGCTCGCGCCGCCCGCCGTCGGCGAGATCGGCGCGCTGCCGGCCGACGAGATGGCGGTGCTGATGTTCACCTCGGGCACGACCGGCTCGCCGAAAGGCGTCATGCACTGCCTGAACACGCTGATGGCCTGCAACATCGCGCTCGCCGGCCGCTTCGGGCTCGACGCCAGCGACACGATGCTGGTCTGCTCGCCGCTCGGTCACATGACCGGTTTCGCCGCGGGCATGCTGCTCGGCCTCAAGATCGGCGCCGGCGTCATCTTTCAGGACGTCTGGGAGCCGAAGCGCGGCGTCGCGATCATGGCCGAGGAAGGCGTCACCTATTCCGCCGGCGCCGCGACGTTTCTCTCCGACATGTGCGAGGCCGTCGCCGCCGGCGCGCCGAAGCCGGCCGCTTGCGCAAATTCCTCTGCGCCGGCGCGCCGATTCCGCCCGCGCTGATCGAGCGCGTCTACCGCGAACTCGACCTCAAGGTCTGCTCGCTCTGGGGCATGACGGAATCGCTGTCGAGCACGTTGACGGAGCCCGAGCGCGCGCTGGAAAAATCCTCCACGACCGACGGCCGTCCGCTCGACGGCGTCGCCGTCAAGGTCGTCTGCGACGGACGGCACGCCTGCGCCGGTCGGCGAGACCGGCGCGCTCAAGGTGCGCGGCGCGCAGATGTGCCTCGGCTACTACAAGCGCCCCGACATGGAGCCGTTCGACGCCGACGGTTGGTTCGACACCGGCGACCTCGCCTATATGGACGACGAGGGCTACATCCGCATCAACGGCCGCCTCAAAGACATCATCATTCGCGGCGGCGAGAACATGCCGATCGTCGAGATCGAGAATCTGCTGTTCAAACATCCCGCCGTGCTGGCGGCGGCGCTGGTCGGATATCCCGGACTCGCGGCTCGGCGAGCGCGCCTGCGCTTTCCTCGTCCTGCGGCCCGGACATAAGCTCGATCTGAAGGCCGTGCAGGCCTATATGGCGGAGAACAAGGTCGCCAAACAATATTGGCCCGAGCGCATCGAGATCGTCGCCGATCTGCCGAAGACGCCGGCGGGCAAGGTGCAGAAGTTCCAGCTCCGCGAGCAGGCCAAGGCGTTCTCTGACGTCGCCGCGAAAGGCGAGCGCGTGAACGGTCGCCTGAAGGATCGCGTCTGCGTCGTCACCGGCGCGGCGCGCGGCATTGGCCTCGCGATAGCCGAACGCTTCGGCAGGAGGGCGGCGCGTATCGCCTGCGTCGACGTCAGCGCAAGGCGGCTCGAGCCGGCAGTGGCAGAGTTGCAGGCCGAAGGGCTTCGAGCGCGCGGCTACGCCGTCGACGTCGCCTCGCGCGAAGACGTTCAGAGATGTTCGCGCGGATCGAGAGCGAGTTTGCGGCGCCTGTCGCCGTCCTCGTCAACAATGCGGTCTGGGCGCGATTCCAACCGCTCGCGGAACTCGACGACGAGACGGCGCTTCATATGTTCGCCGTCGGCGTGCACGGCCTGTTCTGGACGATGCAAGCGGTCGCGCCGCAGATGGAGCGCGGGGGCGGCGGCTCGATCATCAATCTGAGCTCGGTGTCCGCGCAGCATCCCGCGAAGGATTCCGTTGCCTATTCGGCGCTGAAGGCCGGCGTCGTCGGGCTTTCGCGCGCCGCGGCGGTCGAATTCAGCCCAAAGAACATACGCGTCAATGTGATTGCGCCAGGCATGATCGGGACGCCCGCTTCGCTCGCTCAGTTCGATGAAGCAACCATCGCGACAAGACAATCGGAAATGCCGCTCGGCCGGTTCGGCAGGCCTGATGAGATCGCAGGGCTCGCCGCGTTCCTGGCGAGCGACGACGCGAGCTATGTGCAAGGCGCCGTGATGATCGCTGACGGCGGTTGGACCGTCCCGGCGAGATAGCAACGAGGGGAACGCGATGAAGCGTCTTGAAGGAAAGCGCGCCGTCGTCACCGGCGGCGGCAGCGGCATCGGCAAAGCGAGCGCGATCCGCTTTGCTCGTGAAGGCGCCTCGGTGTTTGTGGTTGGCCGCTCGGAAAATACCAACGAGACGGTTGACGCCATCCGCGAAGAGGGCGGCATCGCCGCGGGGATGGTGACCGACGCCGCGATCGAGGAGAACGTCGCCGAGATCGTGCGGCGCTGTATCACCGAGCTCGGCGGATTGGAAATTTTCTTCGCCAATATCGGCGTCACCGGGACCAATACCCCGTTCCTGGAGCAGACGGTCGAGGAATGGTCGGAGGTCTATCGTATCAACACGATCTCTTGTTTTCTCGCTATCAAATATGCCGGCCGGCACATGATGGAGAAAGGGTACGGTTCGATCATCCTGACGTCGTCGGCCGCGTCGTTGCGCGCCAACGCCGGTGCGATCTCGTACAGCGCCAGCAAAGCGGCGGTGAACAATCTCGCGCAAACGGCCGCCAATGCGCTGGCGGGAACCGGCGTGCGCGTCAACGCCGTGCTGCCCGGTCTCGTCGAGACACAACTGACGCGAACCGTGTTCGAAGACGCGCGCGCCCGGGGGATTGAGGGCGAGCTCGGGCACGTGACGCCACTGAGGCGACCCGGCCGCGCCGAGGAGATCGCCGCCGCCGCGGCCTTTCTGGCGAGCGACGATTCTTCTACGTCGACGGCCAATTGCTTCTGTCGATGGCGGCGTCAGCAGCACGCACCCTTCGGACGCATCGCCCTACCAAAATGGAGATGACGCATCGTTGACGCAAACCGTACATATAGCGTACGAATATGAGGCAAAATCGACAGAGACTTCTGGGAGGCGTGGCCGTGGACTTTGAACTGCCGAAGGAGATCACGGACAAGCTCGCCGAGCTCGACGCGTTCATCGAAGCGGAGATCAAGCCGCTCGAGCGCGAGAACATACAGTTCTTCGACCACCGGCGCGAGCACGCCCGCACAGATTGGGAGCAGGACGGGCGGCCGCGCGCGGAATGGCGCGCCCTGATCAGCGAAATGGAGCGGCGCGCCGACAAGGCGGGTCATCTCCGCTACGGTCTGCCAAAGTCGTGCGGCGGCTCGGCCGCCTCCAATCTCGCCATCGCCGCGATCCGTGAGCACCTTGCCGGCAAGGGCCTCGGCCTGCACAACGATCTGCAGGACGAATCCTCTATCGTCGGCAACTTTCCGATCATTCCTGCGATTGCGGATTACGGCACGACTGAGCAGAAGACCTATATCGAAGGCATCATCAGCGGCAAGAAACATCTCTCATTCGGGTTGACGGAGCCGGGGCACGGCAGCGATGCAACCTGGTTGGAGACGACGGGTGTTCGCGACGGCGATGGCTGGGTGATCAATGGACGCAAGCGTTGGAACAGCCAGGTTGCACGCGCTCATGCCAACCTGGTGTTTGCGCGCACTTCAGGCAAGCCGGGCGAGGCCAAGGGCATCACAGCTTTCATCGTTCCGACCGACACGCGCGGCCACAACGTCCTCTACAATCATTGGACGTTCAACATGCCGAGCGACCACGCGGAAACCGAGCTGAAGGACGTGCGCGTCCCCGACAGCGCGATTTTGCATCGTGAGGGCGAAGGTCTGGTCGTCGCACAGCGCTTCGTGCACGAGAATCGGATCCGTCAGGCGGCGGCTAGCGCAGGCGCTGCGCGGTACTGCATCCAGGAAGCCGTCAAATACGCGCGGGATCGCGTCGCGTTCGGCGAACCGCTCTCCAAGAAACAGGCAATCCAGTTTCCGCTGGTCGAGCTATGGGCGGAATATGAAATGCTGCGCAACTACATCTTCCGCGTCGCCTGGCAGATGGATCGGCAGAACCCGCTGGAGATCAGCGACATGGTCTCGATCTGCAATTTCCGCGCGAACCGGCTTTGCTGCGAAGCGGCGGATCGCGCGATGCAGGTGCACGGCGGCATGGGCTATAGCCGCGCCCTGCCGTTCGAGCATATCTATCGCCATCATCGCCGCTATCGCATCACCGAAGGCAGCGAGGAGGTTCAGATCCGACGCGTCGCGCAATATCTGTTCGGCTTCAGCGGCAAGAAGGCCAATAAGGCATGAACGAGGTCGGCCGAGCCGAAGTCGATTTCGACGTCGCTCGCCTCGACGACTATCTGAAAGGCTGGTTGGGCGGCGCGGAGCGACGCGGCTCGAGCGCACGCAAGGCGGAATGTCGAACCCGACCTATTTCGTCACGCGTGGCGATTGGCGCGGCGTGCTGCGCAAACAGCCGGCGAATGTGCTCATGCCGTCCGCTCACGCAGTTGATCGTGAGTACCGAGTGCTCGAGGCGCTGCGGAACAGCGCCGTACCAATACCGGAGCCCTATCGCTACTGCGCCGATCGCGAGGTGATTGGCACCCCGTTCTATCTCATGGAATGGCTCGATGGGCGGGTATTCCACGAATTCGCGACGCCGGGACTTGAGCGCGGCGAGCGAGCCGAGCTCTACGGTTCGATGTGCGAGACGCTCGCCGCCATTCATAAGCTCAACTTTCGCGCTCTGGGTCTCGGCGACTTCGGCAAGCCCGGAAACTATTTCAAACGGCAACTCAGCCGCTGGTCAGGTCTGTGGGATCAGTATCGCCGCGGCGATGATGACAACCCCGACCTCGACCGCATCGTGCGTTGGTTGTCCGAGCGCGTCCCGGAGAGCGAGACGCTCGCGCTCTGCCATGGCGATTTCCGCATCGCCAATGTGATCTTTCACAAGACAGAGCCGCGCGTGATCGGCGTGCTGGATTGGGAGCTGTCGACGCTGGGACATCCCCTTGTCGATGTGGCTTTCAACAGTCAGGCTTGGCGCATGGCCCCCGATGAAAATGGCGGCCTGCTAGGTCTGCCGCTCGCGGAATTGGGAATTCCTCGCGAGCAGGATTATCTGGAGCGCTATTACGAGCTATCCGGCGCAAAGGAGCGGCTGACGCGCTTCCATCAGGTGTTCGCTATGTTCCGCGGCGCGGTTGGCAGCGCCGGCGTGGCGGCGCGCGGCGATCTCGGCAATGGCGTCTTGCCCGACGCCGCGCGGATCGGTCGTCACCTGGCGCGCGCCTATGCAGCGCGAGGCGTAGCGCTGAGCAAGGAGGAACCATGAGCGCGCATGAACGGACGACAATGGGCGTCGCCGATGCGATCCGCCACCGTCGTTCGGTTCGCGGTTTTCTTTCCGAGGAAGTGCCCGCCGCCATTATTCGGGAAGCGTTCGAACTCGCGCAATGGGCGCCGTCCAACTGCAACGTCCAGCCCTGGACTCCGCACATCGTATCAGGCGAGGCGCTCGGCAAATTGCGCGCGGCGCTCGTCGATGCGGGGATGCGCGATGAGCCGATCAAGCCTGACTTCGTCGCCGATCGTAAATTCGCGGGGATACACCGGGTGCGTCAGGTCGACGCTGCCCAGCAACTTTACGGCGCGATGGAAGTGGAGCGGCGCGATCTCGTCGGCCGCAAGATGGCCTACATTCGCAACCACGCCTGCTTCGATGCGCCGCACGCCGTGTTCATTTTCATGGACGAGAGTTTTGGTGAGCGCGAGGCGACCGACATCGGTATGTATGCGCAGACGCTGATGCTGGCGCTGACGGCCCGCGGCGTCGCCTCCTGCGCGCAAGGCGCGCTGAGCCTGTTCCCCGATATCGTCCGCGCGCATTTGGGCGTTCCGGCCAGTCAAAGACTGCTGTTCGGCGTGTCGTTTGGTTACGAGGACGTAAGCATCAAAGCCAATGCCGCGCGGGTCGGCCGCGCTTCGCTCGATGACGCCGTCCACTTCCATCGTTGACCGGATCCGCCGCGTCGGCGTCATCGGCTCGGGCCTGATGGGGCTCGGCATCGCGCAGGCGATCGCAGCCGCAGGGATCGACGTAACTCTGTGCGGGCGCGATGCGGGGATGGCGCGCTCGCGATTGACCAACGCGCTGCAGCGGCAAGTCGCTCGCAGCCGACTTGGCGGCGCCGAAGCAGAGAGGATACTTGCCGGCGTGCACTTCACGACGGTGACGCAAGCCGGCCTCGGCGACTGCGATCTCGTCATCGAAAGCGTCCCGGAGGATCGCGCAATCAAGACCGCGACGCTTGCGGCTCTAGAACGCGTCGCGCCAACGGCGATCATCGCAACCAATACGTCAGGCCTATCGATCGCAGGGCTCGGCGAAGCGCTCGGGAACCCCACTCGATTTCTCGGACTGCATTTCTTTTCCCCCGCCGAGCGGATGCCGCTCGTAGAGGTCGTGCGGGGGCCTAAAACCTCGCCGGCGGCGCTGGCGACGGCGGTCGCTTTCGTTCGCGACATTGCAAAACATCCCATCGTTGTGCGCGACGGTCCGGGTTTCTTCGCGACAGGCGTGTTTGCAGCCTATCTCGACGAGGCGGTCGCGATGGTCGCTGAAGGCGTCGCTCCCGCCGCGATCGACCACGCCGCGACTGCCGACGGGCGAGCGATCGGGCCGCTCGCGATACTCGACGAGACGGGTATTGCGCTCAACCTCGCGCAAGCGCGGCAAGCTCGCGCGGACGGCCTCGCGCTCGAGATATTGCCGGCCGTTGGCGGAACCGACGCTGGCACTGCTCGTCGAAGCGGGAAGATGCGGCCGACGTGATGGCGGCGGCTTCTTTGATTGGCCGGCGGAGGGCGCGCGAACGCCCTGGCCGGGCCTTGCGAAATCATTTCCAACCAACCGGCGAGCGCCGGATCACGAGGCGATCCGCCTTCGTTTGTTTGCCGCCGAGGCCCTCGAAGCCTTGCGGCGCCTCGAAGAAGGAATTGTGGCGAGCGCTGACGACGCCGATGTAGCGTCCGTGCTCGGCTTGGGTTATCCCAAACAAGCCGGCGGGGTGTTGCGCGCAGCGGAGACATTTGGACTCGACGCTTTCGTCGCCCTCTGCGACCGGCTCGCTGCGGCGCATGGCGAGCGTTTCACGCCGTCGCCGTGGCTTCTCGAACTCGCCGCTCGCGGCGAGGGCCTCCGCCCCCATCGGCCCGGGGCGCCTGATCGCAAGGCCATAGCGTGAAGTTGATCCTCGTTCGCCACGGGCGACCCAACGAAGTGGATTCCGAACACCTGGCGATCCCTCGCTGAATGCCGACGGCTGGCGACAAGCGCGCGCGGTCTCCAAGCTGCTTGCCTCCGAAGGCGTGACGCGCATCGTCGCGAGCCCGATGTTGCGCGCCCAGCAGACCGCGCAACCTCTGGCGGAGCGACTTGGGCTTGCAATCGAAACTGTCCCGGGTTGGGCCGAAGCGGATCGCGGGGCGCACCGTTATCGCTCGACCGAGACGCTGCGCGCCGAGGGCGGCGAAGCTTGGCAAAAATTCCTGACGGACCCGATCAGATATTTGGGCGCAGACCCCGAGGCCTTTCGCGCCGAAGTGTTGGCTGCGCTTAACGCCACCGCGGCCGGACAGGATCGCGCGTCGCGCGTCGCCGTTTTCACACACGGCTTGCCGGTCAATATCGTGCTTGCCCACGCCTTGGGGCTGGACAACATCACGAGCTTTCTGGTGGGCTATGGATCGGTAACGCGACTGCGGCGACGCGAGGATGGTAGTTTTGGGGTCTCCAGCGTCAACGAAACAGGTCATCACAGGAGCGGCGATTGAACGCGGACGATAGTGCGCCGGTTTGGGACGGTCAGGACGTAGCCGACCTGCTTGACCTGGCCCGGATCGGCGATGGGCGTTTTCGCAGCCAAACCGGAGAGCGAAACGAGAATGGCCGGGTCTACGGCGGCCAGCTGCTCGGGCAGACCGTCATGGCGGCTGCGCGCACGGCGCCCGCCGATCGTGCGGCGACCTATCTGCAATTCCTGTTTGCCGCCGGCGGCCTGCCGGAGCAAACAATCGACTATGAGGTCGCTTCGTTGCAGGACGGAAAGCGGTTCGCCTCGCGCAGCGTGCGTGGAACCCAACGGGGTGGCCGGGTTGTCTGTGACGCGAGCGTCAGCTTTGCCCGCGCCATCGACTCGCCCGCGCACGGCGCGCCGCCCGCTGACGACAGCGGCCTGACGAGCGACCCCAACAGCCTTCCTGGCCTGACCGACATCGACGCGCCAGAAGTGCGCGAAGTCGAAAGCACGCTCGGCTATGGCTATCGCGAACATTCCGCGATCGACCTCAGACTGCCGTTTGTCGAGGACGTGCTGCGCGGTGATCCGAACGCGCCGCGGGTCCGATTTTGGATTCGCGTGCGCAAGGCTCTACGCGAGGATCCAGCGCTGCAAGCGGCGGCGTTCGCCTATATCTCCGATTACTGGATCAACTTCGTCGCCTGCATCGCGCATGTGCGCCCCATGGCGCAGGCAAGCCGCAAGCTCTATGTCGCGAGCCTCAACCACGCGATCTGGTATCATTGTCCGTTCCGCGCGGATCAGTGGTTGTTGTTCGATTGCTCGAGCCCTCGCGCTATGCTCGGCCGCGGGTTGTCGATAGCGAAGGTCTATTCGCGTAGCGGTGAAATGGTCGCTAGCGCGACGCAGGAATGTTTGCTTTCGCCGACAGACTGAGTGGTCGCGATTGAGAGGACGTCCGGGACATGAATCTCGACTACATCAAGCAGAAGACCTTCGCCCCGATCGTTCAGCACTATCAGGCAAGGGACTCGGCGCTCTATGCGCTGAGTCTGGGCATGGGCGCCGATCCCACGGACGAGGACGAATTGCCCTATGTCTACGAGGGTCGCGGGCCGCTCGCCGTGCCCAGCCAATGTGTGACGCTTTGCTGGCCGCCGTTCTGGCATAGGGAGCCCGCCACCGGCATCGCCTGGCCGCGCATTCTGCATGGCGAACAGCGATTCGTGCTGCATCGGCCGGTCCCGGTTGAGGGGCGGGTCGAGGCCGACCATCGCGTGGTCGCTGTATCGGACAAGGGCGCGGGGCGCGGGGCGATCCTCTACACCGCGCATGACATTCGCGATCAATCAACCGGCGAACCCATCGCCGACATGATGGCGGCGGAGTTTTTGCGCGACGACGGTGGATCAGGCGGGTTCGGCGATGCGCCGACGCTGACCCGACCGCTAGAGCCGCTGCGCGATGCGATCGCGGCGTATGACTATAAGACCTCGACCCAGGCTGCCCTGCTCTACCGTCAGGCGAGCCTGGACTTCATGCCTATTCACGCCGACCCTGATATCGCGAAGCAGGCGGGCTTCGAGCGGCCGATCTCGCATGGCCTCAACACCTTCGGTCTCGCCTGCCGTGCGGCGCTCAAGCATTTCGCGCCGAAGCGGCCGGATAAACTTGTTTCCATGTCCGTGCGTTTCGCGGCGCCGGCCTATCCCGGCGACACGATCAGAATCGAGTTCTTCGAGGATGACGGCATTCGCTTTCGCGCCAGGGCCGTGGAGCGCGGCGTCGTTGTTCTCGATCGCGGCGAGGTCGGACTGGCGTAATTGGCGTCACGCCGCATCCGAATCGTCGCTGTCGTCGCTCTCAACAATCAATTCTAGCAAATTCTCTTTCATTTTGCGCAAAGCTCTGCCAGTCGCGCGAAGATCCGTTTCGTCAATCTTTTCGAGTATCTCTTTTTCCGTGACGGTCACGCTCTCCCGGATCCGCGCGATCAACGCCTGGCCACGTCGGGTGAGGAACACCCGCTTGACGCGGCGGTCTTCCTCATCGGCGCGGCGCGAGACGAAACCCGTCTTCTCCAACCTGTCGACCAACTGACCGAGCGCCACCTTGCCGAGATCGAGCTCATCGGCGAGCGCGACCTGCGACATGCCGTCCGAGCGCGAGAGAAACGCCAGCACCCACCATTGCGAGCGCGTCACGCCGAGCGGTTTCAGCGCGCGATCGACGACCCGGCGCCGCAACCTGGAAACGTCATGTACGAGAAAGCCGAGCCGCAATTCCCAGTTAAGGTCCGGCGCCATATCTCACCCTTGATGCCGTCCGGCTGACCCGGCCCGGCCGCGAACGATAGATCACATATTTACGATTCGTGAAATTGGCGACGAAGAGCCGCCGCGGAAAGGGCCAAAATGGGCGCCGCTAGGAGCGATTTTCGATCAGATTGAATCGCGCACGCCTTCCTGTCATCCCCGCGAACGCGGGGATCCAGGGGCTACACGACGTGCGCTTCACCATGTTGGCCACACGACGTGCGGCAGCCCCTGGATCCCCGCTTTCGCGGGGATGACGACGAAGGTTTTAACTTGATCGGAAACCGCTCTAACGATCCAATGTTCAAATTTTTCGGTCGCGGCCCTCCCAATGCGGATCGCGCAGCGCGTTCTTGCGAACTTTGCCGACCGAGGTTACCGGCAACGGCTCAGCTCTAAATTCGTAGCTGCGCGGCACCTTGTAGCCACCGATCAGCTCGCGGCAATGCGCCGTCAGCTGCTCCGGCGTCGCGGAGGCGCCCTCGTTCAGCACAATCACCGCGTGAACGCCCTCGCCCCATTGCTCGCTGGGAACTCCGATCACCGCGGCCTCCCGAACGGCGGGATGGAGGAACAGAGCGCGCTCGACCTCGATCGAGTAGACGTTCTCGCCGCCGGTCACGATCATGTCCTTCACGCGATCGGCGACGTACAGAAACCCATCCTCGTCGATCGTGCCGGCGTCGCCCGTGTGCATCCAGCCGTTCCTCAGCGCGGCGGCGCTGGCATCAGGGTTGTTGAGATAGCCGGTCATCAGCGAATCGCTGCGCACGACGATTTCGCCGAGCGTATTTGGCGGCGCGTAGGCGCCGTCGGGCAGCAGGATGCGAACCTCGTTGCCCGGCGCGGGCTGGCCTCCAGAGCGCATTCGCGAGGTCTTGGGGCCAGAAAGTTGATGATCCCGCCAACGAAGCATCGAAGCGAAGCCGCCGGTCTCCGTCATGCCGAATATCTGGTAGAAACGCCACGTCGGCAGCTTGCTCATAGCGAGCCGCATCAGAGCCTCCGGCATGGGAGAGCCGCCGTAGACGCAAGTCCGAAGGCTCGAGAGGTCGTATTGATCGAACTCTGGATGGCGCACCAGCATGTTGATCATGGTCGGCACCAGCACCATGTTGGTGACGCCGTGCTCGGAGATCGCCCGCATGACCGGCACGGGTTCGAATTTTGGCAGGAGCACATGGGTTCCGCCGAGCATCGTGATGTAGAGTAGTGCGCTCGCGCCGGCGAAATGAAAGAAACCCGCGACATAAAGAAACTTGAGATCCTCGCTGTCGGGCAGCATCGCGATATAGCCGAGTGTCGCCACGAATAGCGCGCGATGCGACATCATGACGCCTTTCGGATGAGAGGTGGTGCCCGCGGTGTAGAAAATGACCCAGAGATCCTCGCCGCTGCGGTTCGCGTCCTCCATGGGTTCGTGGCGAGCGATAAGATCTTCGTAGGCGATCATGCCCTCCGGCGTTTCGCCCTCGCCCATGAACACGAGCGTCTTCACCCAATCGAGTTGCGCCTTCAGTTCGCGCGCCTGATCGATAAAGCTCTCATCGACAAACAGGACCGAGGCGTGCGAGTCGGTCAGCGCATAGGCGTTCTCGGCCGGCGACCAGCGGATATTCAGCGGCGCGAAGGCGCCGCCGGCCCAGGGAACCGCGAAGAACAATTCGACATAGCGATCCGAATTGAAGCCCAACGCGGCGACGAAGGCGCCGTCGGCGATTCCAAACGCGCGCAATGCGGCCGCAAGCCTCGGCACACGCGCGCCGACCTCGCTCCAATTGCGACGGCGCGCCCCGGAGATTGTGGCCAAGCCCCGCGGCTGACACGCCACAGCCTGACGTAAAAATTGGGTTCCCTGCATGCGTCAAGTTCCTATTTGATTGCCCTGGGTCACGCGCATCACATCTTGCATTCCGGGCTGACCGCCGGCTCGACCTGATCGCGCGGCAGTTCGGAGCGGAGGGTGATCTCGCCCTTGCCTTCTCCCGCCGCGGTCGCTTGAACTATCATCAGCGGCCGCAGCAATTGATGATCGGCGGCGCGCATCTCGACGTCGCCGACAAGCGATTTGGTCTTCAACCCCGCCAGAGCCGCACGCACGGCGGGAACCTCCGCCGTTCCCGCCTTCAGGATTGCCTCATGCACAAGCTCGAACGAGGTATAGGCATCAGCGTCGATATAGGTCGGCTTCCGCTTGAAGCGCGCCTCGAACGATTTGACGAACGCTTCGTTGAGATCGCCCGGCAAACTCCAGAAATAGCTCTGCGCCGACCACAGCCCGACGCTGGCGTCGCCATGCGCGCTGATCAGAATCTCATTGACCATCGAAGACGACAGCACCGTCTTGTATTTCTCGAACAGCTTGAACGGCGCCTGCTGCTTGATCAGCGCGATCCCTCCTGAGGAGGGATAGTACATGAACAACCCCTCGGCGGGCTTATCGATCAACTGCGCGATGTAGCTGCCGAGATCCGAGGCGGTGATCGGCGCAAACAAAGTCTTGTTGATCGTCGCGCCGTTCGCCTCAGCGGCGGCGGCGAACAACTTCGCGCTATCATGGCCGACAGCGATATCGGCCATCATCAGATCCCACGACCTCACGCCGCTGCGCTTGGCGAGTTCGATGAAGGTCTTGACCTGCATTCCATCGGTGATGCCGATGCGGAAATAGTTCTGAGTGCAGCCCTTGCCTGTAAGATCGTTCGAGGCGGCGGTGTCGTCGACGAACAGCGCATTGAGCCCGGACATCTTGGACTCGATGGCGAGCGCCGTGCCGGAAGCGTTGAGCCCGGTGAAAAACGAGACGCCCTTGTCTTGCACGAGTTTTCTCGCCGCCTCGATCGCCGAGGTCGGCTTGCCATCGTGATTCTGGATGAAGAGCTCGTATTTGCGGCCAAGCGCGCCGCCTTGCGCATTGAGGGTCTCCACGGCGAACGTCGCGCCGTCGTTGACGTAGGCGCCACTGACGGCGAAGGGACCGGTGTCGATGTTGACGACGCCGAGCTTGATCGTGTCTTCGGCGAAAGCGCTCGCGTGAAAGGCCGTTGCTAGCGCCAGCACCGCCGCCAATCTTCTGATCATTTGGTTTCCTCCCATTAGAACGCGAGCGCGGCCTTGTGCCGCTCCGCGTCGATTTCCGCGGTCAATCCGCTATCGATGATCTGCCCCTTCGCCATAACGACGAAGCGCTGGCTGACGCGCCTGACCAGGCTCAGATGCTGCTCGACGATGAGCACGCCGACGCCGGCCTGCCGTATTTGATTGAACACGACCGCCAACTCGTCGACGAGAACCGGTGAAAGCCCTTCGGAGGGCTCATCGAGCAGAAGCACGCGGGGATTGCCGAGCAGCGCGCGACCGACCGCGAGCATCTGCTGCTGGCCGCCGCTCAACGCTGTGCCGGATGCGGCGCGACGTTCGTACAGAATAGGAAACAGCTCGTAGATTCTTTCTAGCGTCCAGGCGCCTTTGCGGCGGCAGGCCTGCCCGAGCAGCAGGTTTTCCTTGACTGTGAGGTGCGGCAGGATCAGGCGGCCCTGCGGCGACAGCGCCGCGCCCTGCTTGGCCGCCGCGTACGCAGGAAGTCCACGCAAATCGGCGCCGCCGACGTTGATGGCGCCGGCGGTGATTGTAGTTCCGCCGAAAAACGACATCAGCAACGTCGACTTGCCGGCGCCGTTCTTGCCGACCACGGCGACCGCGTCGCCCTCGTCGACTTCAAGGTCGATGTCGCGCAGGACGGTCGATCTTCCGTAGCCCGCGCAAAGGCCCTGTACGTGAATGAAGCTCACGACGAAGTCCCCGGGGATACACGGGCGACGGCTTTGCGCAGGAAGCCCATCAGGCCTTCGGGGAACAGAAATATGACCAGAACCACGCCGACGCCCGTGAGCAGTTCGAGGTTGCCGGTCGCGCCGAACCGATCCTGTCCGATCACGTATATCAAGGCGCCAAGCGCTGGACCGCCGACCGCGCCGACGCCACCGATGAGTGTCGAGATGAGCGCCGCGCCCCCGGTGGAGAAGTCCAACAACTCCGGAGAGGCGAATGCCGAATATAGGCCGGTCAACAATCCCGCGACAGCGGCGATAAGCCCTGACAAGGCGAACGCGAGCACCCGGGGAATGTAGGTATCGATCCCGGAGAAGCGCATCCGCTCTTCGTTGGTCTTGATTGCGCGCAGCGTTCGCCCAAGCGGGGATTGGCCGACAGCCCACACCAGCGCGAGCGTCGCGCAGAAGGCCAGCCAGGCTACGGGCCAGAAACCCTCCGGCTTCGACATCTGCGCCTGATCAATACCAAACAGCGCGCCGTCGAAAGACAGCGGCAACCCGTCATCGCCGCCCGTGTACGGCCGGAAATCGGTGATCATCACAACCGAGCGCAAAAGCTGCGACAGAGCTAGGGTGAGCATCGCGAAGGGCAAGGGACGCGCCCTGACAATCAAAGCGCCGATGAGCGCGAAGGCGAGCGTCGAAAGCACGAGCGTCGCCGCGCACGCCGCGAGCCCGCCAAGGCCGAACTGGGTGATCGAAAGGGCGTAAATGTAGGTGGCGCCGCCGGTGAACGCCGCCGCGCCAAACATCATCAAACCGCTTTGACGAGCCAAGAAGCCGATGGCGGTCGCGGAAATTCCAAGCAGCATGGCGTTGATGAGGAGGCCGAGATAGTAAGGATCGCGGAGGATCGCCGGCAATTTGAGGCCGAGCAGGATCACCACGACCGCGAGGATCAAACGCAATGCGCCGGCCACCCGCATGGCGGCGGGTCGCCCCGCGCGCGCGTCGCCGGAGAGTGGCGAAACCGCATCGATCAATCAATCCTCCCGTTGCCAAAACCTTGCGGCCGCCACAGGAGGACAAACACGAGCAAGAGGTAGGGCGCCGTCACCGCGAGCACGGGTGAGACCAGCGATCCGAATACCTCGATGAGACCGTAGGCCACAGCCGCCGCGATGGCGCCGCCAATGCTGCCAAGTCCCCCGACGACCACGACGATCAGGCAATCGATGAGAATGTTGGCGCCCAGCGCCGGATCGATTGCGAGGTACGGCCCGGCCAGCACGCCAGCGAAGCCCGCATAAGCAAGGCCGAGGGCGACGACGAGCACACCAAGCCTGTCCGTGTTGACGCCGAGAATTCGCGCGACATGCGGACTACGGCTGACGGCGCGCACATGCATGCCGAGCTGCGAAAATCGCAGCCACATCGCAAGCGCTGCGCAAGCCGCGAAACCAACGATGATGAGAAACAGGCGGTAGGTCGGATAAGGTTGACCGAAAAGATCGGTCGAGCCGGAAAGCGAGGGCGGGGCGGAGAGCGCCAGCGGCGACGTTCCCCAGACCTTTATCACGACCTGGCTGATGATGAGCGCGAGACCGAAAGTCATCAGCGCCACATCCATTTGCGAACGCTCTCTCAGCGGCCGGATTGCGGCATATTCGAATGCGACGCCGAGCAGCGCCAGCAGTATCGGCACGACGACGAGCGCCGCCCAGAAACCAAACACACCTGAGACGGAATATCCGAGATAGGCGCCGAGCATGAACATGGCGCCGTGTGCGAAATTCATGACGTCGCGCAAACCGAAAACCAGCGCGAGCCCGGTCGCAAGCAGAGTCAACAGTGAGGCCAAAGCCAATGCATTCGCCAGCTGCGCGAAACTGAAGAGGTGCGCGAGCGTCACCGTTCAGCTCCGCGGCCAACCGATGACGCGTCCGGACGAGGCTCCGCGACCCCCCGCGCAAAGCAGCCGCATGGCGCCCCTCCCTCTCTTCATGGACCTCGAGACGGCGTCCGCCTACGATAAGATCCGCCGTCGCTTCGGCTCGGCGCGCTATTGATACGTTAACGTACGAGTTTCGTCAATGCGGATTCGGGCTTTGCTGCGAAGGCGTCTTCAGTTCAACTCACGCGGGGAATAGCCCAGAATGTCTCTGGCGATGATCAAACGTTGGATCTCGCCAGTGCCTTCGTAAATGTCGAAGATGCGCGCGTCGCGAAAAGCTTTCTCCGGGAGATGCGCGTCCGAGAGTCCGCTGGCGCCCAACAGCTCGATACAGGCCTGTGTGACTTTTCGCGCCAATGCGCCGCCCATCGCCTTGGCCACAGAAGACTCGATCTTTCCTGGGCCTTCGTTCTTTTCAATCCACTTGGCGCGCAGAACAGTGACCCAGGTCGCCTCCCACTCGGCTTCGAGCGAAAGCATCCGATCGGCTGCGGCGCTGAGTTCGGTCGGGCCGCCATCATAATCCGGGGTGATGCCGACTTCCGCGAGACGCGCCCAGGTGAAGTCCAGCGCCGCGCGGGTCACGCCGAGCGCATAGGCCGCGACGACGGGGCGGGATTCGCTGAAGGACTGCAGTGTTTTCTTCAGATCGCCATCGATGTGGTTGAACCCGGAGATGCGGCAGCCAGAAAACGCCAACGCCGCAGTGTCCTCGAAACGTATGCCCATTTTGCGAAGCTGGGGGCCAACTGTGAAGCCAGCCGTTCCCTTCTCGACGATGAAGGTGGAGAGCCCACGCCGCTCGGGGTGAATCATGCGCGCCAGGACGAGCACGGCTTCGCAGCTTTCGGCGTAGGTGATGAAAATCTTTTCGCCTTCAATCAGCCATTCTCGCGTGGCGGCGTCCCACGTCGCCGTGGTGCGGATCGAGGCGGGATCAGAGCCGCCGCTCGGCTCGGTCAGGCCGATGGCGATCGTCTTGTCGGCCCAGCGCGCGTATTGCTCGGCCGTGCCGGCGATTTTTAGTACGGTGTTGCCAAGCGAGTAACGCGCTTCGCGAAGCGGCACGCCGCCACGCCAATCTTCGAGATAGAGCAAGGCGTTCAATATTTTGGCGCCGCTCGTCTCCCTCTCGTGCTCGCGCATCAGCGCGCGCGTGTCGGGCCGCCCCTCCGCTTCGGGGTAGGCGTGCGGCAGCAGGCTATCTTCGTCGTGCTCGAAATCACGGCCGTATTTGGCGGCGAGCCGCGCTTGTGCGCGCGCTTCTTCGAGGATCTCCTCGTCCCGCTGGGTCAAAGCGAAACTGATCATGTCCCTTCTCCTCAGACGCCGATGAGTCCATCGAGCACGGAGAGGGTGCGGGCGTTGCGATACCACATCTCCAACGGCAGATCGCGCATGAACCCGTAACCACCAAACAGTTGAACGCCCTCATCGGCGATCTTCAATCCGTTCTCCGCGGCGTAGCGGCGTGCGAGGCTCGCGCTTCGGGTCGCGCTTGGCGCCGCATCGAGCTCGAAGGCCGCGCGCAGCGTCATCCAGCGCATCGCTTGGGCGGCGATGTGCATGTCGGCGAGCTTGAACGCCACGGCTTGTTTGCGCGCGATCGCCTCGCCGTGCACCACGCGCTCTTTCGTGTAAGGCAAGGCGTATTCATAGACGGCGCGAGCCAGTCCGCTCAGGATTGCGGAGAGCGCAACGCGGCTCAGGTCCAACCAGCGGCGCGGGCTCTCGGGAACTCTCGCGTCTTCAGCAACGACGACGCCGTCAAAGACGACGTCGGCCATCTCCAGTGCGCGCATGCCCAGGGTTCCCTTCGCCGCCTCGACCCGCACGCCTGGCGCGCCGGCGGATACAACGAAGGCGCCCTCCCCTTCCTCCGTCGCGGCGGTGACGAGGAAGCGCTCACAACGCCTCGCGAGCGGTATGAGCGCCTTGGCCCCTTCGATCCTCCAACCCGCTCCCACCCGCTGCGCTCGCGTCTGCCGGCCGGCGCCGCGACTCCAACCCGCGTCAGTGAAAGCGAGCGCCGCGAAACGCGGCGGGTCGTCAGTAAATTGGGGAAGATACGCCCGCTTTTGCGCCGCCGAGCCGCCCTCGGCGATCGCCTTGACGAAGCCGAGCGGCGCCGCGAGCGCCACGGCGAGCGCCGCGTCGCCGTGCGCGATCTCCTCCAGCACGAGGGCGTTGAGCACGCTTGGTTGCTCCGGCGTATCCTCGCCCGCCGCGGTCTGGACCAAGCCAAGCGCCCAGGCGCGTTCAAGCAACGCTTCCGGGAAGCCGCCGCTTTCCTCCGCGCCGCGCGAAGCCGGACGCGCTACATCAGCCGCAAAATCGGCGGCCGCGGCGCGCGCGATGTTCTGATCTTCGGTCAGGGCGAAGGAGATCATTCGGCGCTCCGATTGCAAAATCTGATGCGAGTGCTTAATGCAGTTGCTCTAGCGAGGCAAGATGCGAGACGAAGTAACGACCCGTGAGCGCATCAAACGCGTGGCGCGCCGTCTGTTTGCGGAGAAAGGCGCCGATGCGGTCGCCGTGCGGGACATCCTCACCGAGGCCGGGCAGAACAACGCCTCGGCGCTCAACTACTATTTCGGATCGAAAGAGGGGCTGATCGAAACCCTGATAGGCGATGCTCTCGCCATTGCGCATGAGCGCTGGAGAGTGGCGCTTGACGCCCTCGAAGCCGCCGGCGGCCCGCACAGCATTCGCGAGGTCGTGGAAATGCTCGTGCTGCGCGGCCTGCCGCCAGATGCGCCGGAGGGCGACGAGGCTTCTGCACGCTTTCTCGCCATGATCCTGCAGACGCGCCGAAATCTGGTCGTCGAGGCGGCGGCGCGTCGCGGGCTCATCGCCTACGACCGCGCCCTGCGCCATATCAAGCGCATGATGCCGGACATGCCGGAGAGGGCGCGCGATCAGCGGCTGTTGTTTTATTTCTCCGCATCAACCGCCGTGCTGGCGGTGCTCGAAGGCGCCGTTCTCCCCGGAGGCGGATACGCCAAACCCTGGAACAGGCCTGACCCGCTGCGGAATTTCATCGACGCCATGGTCGGCATGTTCGAGGCGCCTTGGACTGGAGATGGCCCGTCGAAGCAAACCCGAATATCGGCTAAGAAGGGAAAATGACAAGGCGCTTTGTAGCCGCGATCTCCAGATCGCGGTCGCGCCGTGATCGTCTCCATCGGGAGAGGCGATCTCAGGCAGACCGCGATCTGGAGATCGCGGCTACAGGGCCCCGGCGTCGACAGTAAGTCCCATTACGAATATGGTAGGCGTGGAGTCACCAACAAACCAAATGGGGAAGCGACATGAAAGCGGCGGTGCTTGAACGGCGAGGCGTCGACGGCGTCAGTTGGCGCGAGTTCGCCGATCCAAAGCCGGCCGAAGGCGAATCTGTCCTGCGCGTCGTGGCCAGCTCGGTCAATCGCGTCGATCTTTACATGCGCGACAGCGGCGCCGGCATCACTCATAATTTGCCGCAGGTGATGGGCGTCGAGGCGGCGGGCGTGATCGCGGAGGCCGAGCCTGGCAGCGGCCTTAAGTCGGGAATGAAGGCCGTGCTGTACTCCGAGGCCTTCTGCGGCAAATGCCGCTACTGCCTCGCCGGCGATCAGCCGCTGTGCGAAAGCGTCAAGATCATGGGCGAGCATCGCCACGGCGGCTTCGCCGAATATATCGCCATGCCGAGCCGAAGTTTCTTTCCGTTACCTGACGACGCCGATCTGGTCGCCGCGGGCGCGCTGATGACCGGGCATTTGACGGCCTGGCGGATGTTGTTCGGCAAGCGCACATTGAAGCCAGGCGAGAGTGTGCTGATCGTCGGAATCGGCGGCGGCGTCGCGGTTGCTTGTCTGCAACTTGCGAAGCTCATCGGCGCGCGTGTCTTCGTCACCTCGTCCAGCGACGCCAAAATTGCGCGGGCGATTGATCTCGGCGCCGAGGGCGGCGTCAACTACGGCAAAGGCGACGTCTCGAAGAAGATTCTGAGCATGAGCGATGGCGGCGTCGATATGGTGATCGACAGCGTCGGCGCGGCCAGCTGGAGCGATTCCCTGAGATCGCTGCGGCGCGGCGGCCGCCTCGTCACCTGCGGCGCTACATCGGGGTCCAATCCGCCGGCGGATTTGCAGCGCGTCTTCATCAGGCAACTGGAGATTTACGGTTCGACAGGCGGTAGCATCAGCGAGTTCCGCCAGTTGCTCGACGTGTTCGGTCGCGGGTTGGTGAAACCCGTGATCGAACTCGACGTTTCCGATGTCCGGGGTCCGCGGCGCTCTCGAACATCTCAACAGCGGCGCGCAGTTTGGCAAGGTTTCTCTGGTCGTTTGATCTCAGGCGACACGGCAAAATAGACGGCCCTGCCCCTAGCCGTGATTGCGAGCGAAGCGAATCAATCCAGCCCCTAGGCCGAACTCCCGTATCGCAAATCGTCAACCGCCGTTGCGCTCGTGCTTGATGCGGCGGCGCGTGGCCCCAGCGCTGGATTGCTTCGCTTCGCTCGCAATGACGAGAATGGATTGCGCGGCATGCCTTGCCTGATTCGCCGGGTACCTTACTCGCTTGCAGGCCGCCGCAGGTCAACCCAACGACGGCTTGCAATCCTCACATCTTGCAGGCGTGATCAACGGGCGGCAGCAACAAGTCGCCCGGGAATATCTGTTTGATTTCGTATCCAGCCTTGCCGTCGGCCATCTTGACGATCTGGTTCATCAGGATTGGGCGGGCGGTCTGATGATCGGCCGCGCGCACTTCGACCGGGCCGAGGACCGTGTCCGCCTTGATGCCAGCTAGCGCCGAGCGTACCGCAGCGACATCGGTCGAGTTCGCCTTGTTGATCGCCGCCGCCATCAATTGAATGGCCGCGTACTGGTCAGCGCCCGTATAGACCGGAGGCTCGCCGTTGTATTTCTCCTTATAGGCCTTCACGAACGCTTCCGGTCCGGCGCCGGGCTCTCCCGGTACAAAGCCCAGGGTTTGATAGACGCCAAGCACGGTGTCCCCCATCGCTGGGAGAACCTGGGGAATGATGAACGAATTGCCGAGCACGACCTTATATTTGCTGAACAGCCCGAACTGCGCCTGCTGCTTGGCAAGATTGATCGCGTCGCTCCCGAATATCACGACGTAGAGACCTTCGGCGGGCTCAGCGCCAAGCTCCGAGATTTTTGCCCCGAAATCCGCCGTGCCAAACGGCGCGAACAAGACCTTTCCAACTGAACCGTCTTGCGACTTGACGAGGGCTTTGAATTTCTCAGCCGCGTCGCGGCCGGAGGAATAGTCGACCGCGAGGATGTCCCACTTCTTGACTTTGCTCTCCTTCAGGAACTGGCTCGCCGCGTTCATCAGCATTGAATCGTTGACGTTGGCGCGAAAGAAGTTCGGCGCGCAGTTTTTTCCGGTCAACCCATCCGCCTGCGCGTAGACTTCCACCATCAGCGCGTTGAGCGCCGACAATTTGGCGGAAAGAGCCGGCGAAACGGCTGATGTATCCATGCCGGTGATGAACAGCGCGCCATCTTTCTGCACAGCCCGCGTGGCGCCGTCGACAGCCGTGTCCGGCGTGCCGGGATAGGTGATGAAATCGGCCTCCAACTTCTTGCCGGCGGCGCCGCCGGCGGCGTTGATCTGTTCGATGGCCAGATTGACCGCCTTGGTCTGGCTCTCCTTCAGCCCGGCGAGTGGACCCGAATCGATCAGCAACACGCCGATCTTGATCGTATCCTCCGCGTAGGCGGCGCCCGCTGAGCAGAGCGCTGAGGCGCCCATCAAGGCGCCCACCAATCGACCAAGCACACTCGTCTTCATGTTTCCTCCTCCGGATATCTGTTACTTACAAGGCCATCAGGGTTTGGTTGTCGCGGCTGTCCATTTCCGAAATCGGGCCAGCGCCGACGATCTGGCCTTTCGAAAGAATCACAAAACGGTCGGTCGCCCGCTTCACCAGGCTCAGATGCTGTTCGACGACGAGCACGCCCGTCCCCGCGGCCCGGATTTCGCCGAGCGCCCGCGCGAGATCATCGACAAGAACGGGGGAGAGTCCCTCCGACGGCTCGTCGAGAAACAGCAGAGTGGGGTTCGCCATCAGAGCCCGGCCAATCGCCAGCATCTGCTGCTGGCCGCCGCTCAGCATCGTGCCGGCGCTTTTCGCCCGCTCGGCCAGCACAGGGAAAAGATCGTAGACCGATCGCAGGCTCCAGCGACCCGCGCGTCCGGTGGCGCGTCCCAGCAAGAGGTTTTCTCGGACCGTCAGGTTGGGGAGGATGCGCCGGCCCTGTGGCGATATCGAAACGCCGAGCTTGGCCGCCGCATATCCCGGCAGTCCGTCGATGCGCGCGCCACGAACCCAGATCTCGCCGGAGAAAATAGTTGTCTCGCGAAACACCGACATCAGTAGCGTCGACTTGCCCGCGCCGTTGCGACCAACCACCGCCACGGACTCCCCCTCGGCCACGTCGAGATCGAGACCCCGGAGCACCGTCGAGGCGCCGTAGCCGGCGTAGAGCCCTTAAATCTTAAGCGCGCTCACGCGGCGCTGCCGAGATAGGCGGCGATTACTCTGCGGTCCGCGCGGATTTCGGTCGGTGAGCCGGTGGCGAGATGGCGGCCGAGATCGAGCACCGTCACCGCATCGCAGCAGGCAAACACCGCATCGACATCGTGCTCCACCACGACGGCGACGATGCCGCGCTCTCGCACGAGGGTTCGCAGGTGAAGAAACAGGCTCATGGTCTCTTCCGCCGAGAGGCCGGCGCCCGGCTCGTCCAACAACAACAATTGCGGACGACCAATCAAGGCAAGGGCGACATCGACGCGGCGCTGCACGCCGTAGGCGATCTGGCCCGCCTTCTCGTCGAGATACTCGCCGAGGTTCATGACTTCAATCACCTCGCCAAGTCGATCATCGCCGAGATGGCGTGCGACCAGCGCCAGTTGCTCGCGGACGGTGAGGTCCTGGAAGATGCTGGTCCGCTGGAACGATCGCGCCATCCCGCGGCGGCGACGCCATGCGACCGATTTGTGCGTGACGTCCTCGCCGCGATAGCGCACTGTCCCACCGCTTGGCGGGCGGCGGCCGGTCACCGCGTCGAGCAGAGTCGATTTCCCGGCGCCGTTCGGACCAATCACTCCATGGACCGCGCCTTCACCGCTGATGGTCAGATCCACGCCGTCAAGCGCGCGCACGCGGCCGTAGCTCACGGAAAGCTTGGCGATTTCAAGCATCCTGGCCCGCCTCCCCGCGATTGCGGGTCGGGCCCGCGCGTCGCCGAACGCTCTCAATCAGGCCACCAACGACTCCGCGCGGAAGCAGCACGATGAACACCACGATCGCGACGCCAGTCAGTAACTGCGTAAAGCCGCGGGCGCCGAATTGGTCCTGAGCGAAGGCGAAGAGCACGCCGCCGACGATCGGACCCGTCGAACTCGCGACGCCGCCAATCAACGCCGCGACCAAGGCGTTCGTGCTGACGGACAGGCCGAGGCTTTCCGGGGAGACGAAGCCCGAGTTGAGCACATGCAAGAGCCCGCAGACGCCGGCGATGGCGTTGACGAACACGAACGCCAGCAGGCGAGGCAGATAGGTTCCGAAACCGGAGAAGCGCATGCGCTCCTCATTTTCGCGCACGGCGCGCAGGATCGCGCCAAACCGTGAGCGCCGGACGACGAAAACCGCAAGGCCAAGCAGCCAGGCCGCGCTCCAGGCAATCGGCCAGAAGGTCGCGGCGTTGGCGAAATCCGCCGCTTGCAGGCCAAAAATCGAGCCGGAAAAATTGATAACCAGGCCGTCGGCGCCGGAGGTGTAGTCCCGCAGGCCTTCCAGCATAACGCCGTGGCTGACCATCTCGCCTGCAGCGAGCGTCAGCATCATGAAGGCGAGCGGATTGGTGCGGACGATCAACGCTCCAAGAATGGCCGAGTAGACGACGATCACGGCGAAGGCGACAAACAACGCCGCGGTCGGCGACAAATCCCCCTCGCTCATGAGGATGGCGAACAGATACCCGGCGCCGCCGTAGACGCTGGCGGCCCCCAACGCGACGAGGCCGGCCTCGTTCATCAAAAACGCGACGCTGAGCGCGAGTATGCCTAATAGCAGACCGCCGGCGCCGATACGCAACACGAACTCGCTCGCGATGTGGGTTGGCGCAAGCGCGCCGAGCGCAAACAGCAGAATCGCAACCGTGACGATCAGCGGCGTCCGGCCGGGGATCGCGCGTCCTGGGGATAGCGAGCCGCGCGCGCTCACCGGAGTAACCACGCCGCCGTTCAACCGAGCACCCTGCCGCGGCCGATGCCGCGCGGCGCAACCAGCAGCACGCCCATCAGCAGCACATAGGGCGCGAGGGTGGCGAGGTCAGGCAGGAATACCGAGCCGGCCACCTGCACAAATCCGAACAGCAGCGCGGCGACGATGGCGCCGGCGATGCTGCCTGTGCCTCCGATCACGACGATGATCAGGCAGTTGACGATCATGGTGACGTCCATGCCAGGATCCACCGAAAGGTACGGCCCTGCAAGAACTCCCGCGACTCCAGCAAATGCAGCGCTGAGGCTGGTGACGAGCAGGCTCAATCGGTCCGCATTGACGCCCATCATGCGCGCGACTGACGGATCCTGACTGACGGCGCGGACATGAAGGCCGGAAGTCGAAAAGCGCAGCCACAGCGCCAGCAGCACGCATGAGCCGAGCCCCATCCCGATCAGGAATAGTCGGTATAGCGGGTAGGAGAAGCCAAACAGCTGGACGGAGCCTGCGAGGACGCGAGGCGCGTCCACGCCGCGCGCCTCGCCGCCGTACACAAAGATCAGCGCCTGGCCTAAAATAATGCCGAGCCCGAGCGTGACCAGCGCCACTTCAATATGCGAACGTCCGCGCAGCGGCCGCAGAACCAAATATTCGAACGCGACGCCCAGGCCTGCGAGCAGAATCGGTGATAGGACGAGCGCGACCCAGAAGCCGCCAACCAGAGCGATGGAATAACCGAGATAGGCGCCCAGCATATAGAGCGCACCGTGACCGAAGTTGATGACGTCGCGCAGCCCGTAGATCAGCGCCAGCCCGCTCGAGAGCATGATGAGCAGCGAAGCCAGCGCGAGCGAGTTGGCGATCAGCGGCGCGATCACGCGAGACGCCTGTCGTGACGAGGCAACCCGGTCACGGCGCAGCGAGCCGCTTTGACGCGTGCCTCCATCATCCGCGCTTCCTCCTCTCGCCGGCTCACAGGCGGGCTGAATTTAGTTAAGCAGCTTACCGTATCTCGCGGGCATTTGCAAATCCTCGTGATCCGCTCCACCGATTCAGGCGCAGGCGAAAGGCGCATTTCCGAGGCGACGCCAGATCATATGGCGAGTTCGCCCGACGCCGTAATCGTAAATACATTAACAATCACAGCGGTCGCGCTCGCCGCGGCGGGGCGGGTTCAGACGGCCTGTCGGCCGAAGGCGCGCTCAGCCGCGAACGAGGCGATCTCCGCCGCCCCAAAACCCCAAGCCAGCAGCGCCTCACCGCTATTCGAGCCGACGCCTTCGGGCGCCCGCGGCGTGTCGGGCTTGGTTCGGCTGAAGCGCGGCGCCGGACGCGGCTGTACGACGCCGTCGACTTCTATGAATACCTCGCGCGCCCGGTTGTGCGGATGCGCCGCGGCCTCGGAGAGGGTGAGCACGGGCGCGAAGCAGACATCGCTTCCCTCCATGATCGCGCACCACTCCGCGCGGGATTTGCTACGGAAAATATCGGTCAACCGGGCGCGAAGCGCGGGCCAGCCGCGACGGTCGGTCTGATTGGGCGCCTCCTCTGCAAGGCCGGTCAGACGCAACAGTTCAGCATAGAACTCCGGCTCGGCGGAGGCGATGCTTATATAGCGCCCGTCCGCGGTTTCGTAGACGCCGTACCAAGGCGCGGTCTCGCCGTCCAAGTTGTTCTCGCCGCGCCGGTCGCTCCAGTCGCCCGAGGCCAGCGCGGCGTAGACATAGGTCATCAACGAAGCGGCGCCGTCGACCATCGCGGCGTCGACGACCTGGCCGCGGCCGGAACCGCGCGCCTCCAGCAAAGCGCAGACGATGCCGAAAGCCAGGTACAAGCCGCCGCCGCCAAAATCGCCAATCAGGTTCAGCGGCGTGCTCGGCGGCCCGTCGGGACGGCCGATCGAATGCAGCGCGCCGGTGAGCGCGATATAGTTGATGTCATGACCGGCGGCTTTCGCCAGCGGCCCCTCCTGGCCCCAACCGGTCATGCGACCGTAGACGAGCCGCGGGTTGAGTTCGAGACAAGGATCGGGACCGAAGCCCAGCCGCTCCATCACCCCGGGCCGGAATCCTTCGATGAACGCATCGGCGTGCGTAAGCAGTTTGCGCATGACTTTGGCGCCCGCGGGCGACTTTAGATCAAGTGCGATCGAACGTCGCCCGCGCTCCAACAACGCGACCTTGGGATGACCTGGGGGCGCCTTCTGCCCCGGGCGCTCGATACGGAGCACCTCGGCGCCCATGTCGGCGAGCATCATCGCCGCGAAGGGGCCCGGCGCCAGGCCGGCCATCTCGACAACTCTCAGTCCCTTGAGCGGTCCCACCCCGGCCTCCCTGCTTGTCTGTTTATTGGCTTCGGCCGCGGACGCGACCAAGTTCATACGTATGTGTACCATATTCCGCCCTGCGACTTCGTCAAGCCGCATTGCGATCGCCGGATAGCATCACGTCGCGTGCTAGTTTTCGCTTGACGCAAATAATGAGGATGCGTACGATCTCTCGCAACGATGTCGCGATCTCTGACCCGTTAACGGCGAGCGCGAAACAATAAGGGAGGCGGCGGCCCTGTCCTACCAATCCGCATTTCGCCCCGACCTCTTCAGAGATCGGGTGGTGATCGTCACCGGAGGCGGCAGCGGCATCGGTCGCTGTACGGCCCATGAGTTGTGCTCGCTCGGCGCCCATGTGGCGCTGATAGGCCGACGGGTCGATAAGCTGGCCGTCGTCGAGGCGGAGATCCTTGAAGACGGCGGGTCGGCCAGCGTTCACCCCTGCGATATCCGCGATGAAGAAGCGGTCGGCCGGACGGTTGGGGCCGTGATCGAGGCGCGCGGTCGGATCGACGGCCTGGTCAACAACGCCGGCGGCCAATATCGCGCCGCATTGGAGAGCATATCAACCAAGGGGTTCGAAGCGGTTGTCCGAAACAACCTTACCGGCGGCTTCATCTTCATGCGCGAGGTCTACAATCGTTGGATGGCCGCGCATGGCGGCGCCATCGTCAACATCATCGCCGATATCTGGAATGGTTGGCCGGAATTCGGCCATTCGGCGGCGGCGCGCGGGGGAATGCTGACACTGACGGAGACCGCGGCTTGCGAATGGGCAACCGCCGGAGTGCGTGTCAACGCCGTCGCGCCGGGCGGCATCGCGTCGAGCGGCTTTGACACCTACCCGCCGGAGGCTCAGGCGAAGATCCTCGCGTTTCCGCCAACGGTTCCGATGCAGCGCTTCGGGACCGAATCCGAGATATCCGCGGCGGTTGTGTATCTGCTGTCGCCGGCCGCCGCTTATGTGACGGGAACGTGCCTGCGCGTCGATGGCGGCGCGCCCAATGCACGGCGCGCGTGGCCTCTGGCGCCGGCGCAGCGCAACTCGTCGTTCGACGGCTTCCATCGCTCGGTGACACCCAATCTGCTTCGCGAGGGCAGCTAGCCGGCCTTGCTATCGAGCAACGTCGTGCGGCGGGTGATGGGCGAAGCCGACGATCTCGCGTTGCTGTTGGGCGTCGAGCGGATGCCGATCTCCATCGACGAACGCATCGCGGCGGCCCGCAAGGCCGGCGCCCACAAGATGTCGATGCTTCAGGATCTGGAGCGAGGGCGCGCGATCGAGATTGATGTGCTCGTGGAGTCGATTGCAGCCATGCGCGAGATTGCCGGCGTGTCGCCGGACTTGGCGGCGCTTTGTTCGCGGCGCAGAAGAGCGTCACCAGCACAGACGGTTTCCCGGCAAACTTGTCGAATTCTACGGCCTGACGGAGGGCGGTGGCACGACTATTTTGATGGTCGACGAGCGGCCGGACAAAATGTCGACCTGCGGACGGCCGCTCGATGGCCACGACATTCGCATCATCGATGAGGCGGGACGCGAACTGCCGCGCGGCAAGGTTGGCGAGATCGTCGGGCGCTCCGGCGAAATGATGACGGGCTACCACAATCAGCCCAAGAAAACCGCCGAAGTCGAGTGGCGCGACGGCGACGGCAGACGGTTCATCCGCACCGGCGATCTCGGCTGGATCGACGACGAGGGCTTCCTGACGCTGGCCGGCCGCCGCAAGGACGTGATCATCAGCGGCGGCCTCAATATCTATGCAACCGACCTCGAAGACGTTTTGCTGGCCCACGAAGCCATGCAAGAGTTCCGCCGTTGTTGGCGCAGCTTCCGTTCGATGGGGTGAGACGCCCGTCGGCTTCGTCGTGTTGAAAACGCCGACTGCAGCGACTGCGGACAAGATCCGCGCTTTCGCTAACCAGCGGCTAGGGAAGACGCAACGTCTCGATAGCATCGTGATACTGGACACCCTGCCCCGAAATCCCCTCGGCAAAGTGCTCAAGCGGGATCTGCGGGAGCGTCTGAGCGAAGCTCGGGCCAGTTGAGCATCGCCGCGGATTGGTAATGAAGCTTGCCGATTGCCGAACGGGAGTCGCTTAACCTCGTCGGGATGAGCGTAGATCACGGTGAAATAGAGGACCGCCAGAGATCGCCGCGCTTCTTAAAAAACGTATCCCGGCAAATTACCGGGCGCCTGTAGCCGCGGTCTCTAGACCGCGGTCTCCCCGAGATCGGCTCTTTCTCCGCAAGGCTCGATCTCTTAACCACCGCGGACTGTAGTCCGCGGCTACAGGCGCCTGGAGATCTGCGCCGTGCACCAAATTTCCAGCAGCGAATTGACTTTGGTGAGCGCGGTGGGAATCGAACCCACGACCCTCTGATTAAAAGTCAGATGCTCTACCTATTGAGCTACGCGCTCCCATGAAGCCGCGAACGCGTACTGCTTCGGCGGTCGAGGGTCAAGCTGGCGCGTTTAGCCCTGGCGCCGCGTTCGGCGTGGGTGCGCGACCGCGCCGCCACCCTGCCCGAGGCCGACGCTGATCGAATAATCGTCGTCGAGCCGGGCGCGGGTGAGAGGCAGCATGATCGGTTCGGTCACGACGCTGTAGGATCCGCGAGCCCCGCCGTCGGTGTTCGCCGCGACCCCATAGCTCTTCGAAAACAAAACCTTGCCATCGGCGTCGCGTTTCACTTCGACGTGCAGCGTCGTCGAATAAGAACCGGGCGATCCGGCCGGGCCGATCAGCAAGTGGCCGGCGACGCCGATCTTTAGCGCGAATTGCGCTCCCTGAGGATCGCATTCACGCGAGAGATCGGAGATGTCGAACTGGTAGCGGACGGCTTGGCTATCGGGTCCGCCGACACGCGTCGACGCTCCGCCTTCGACCACCGCGACCTGCGGGCAGTCGACGTCCGCGGCACTTGCCGGGAGCTTGACAATCTTCTCGGATTCTTTCGTCGCGTGTCCGTTGACGTCTGGCGTCGGTCCGTTGCGGGGCGCCATGAAGCTCGGCGCCCATGAGCCCTCGCTCGAGCAGGCGGAGAGCGCGAGCGTCGAAACGGCGACAAACGCAAATTTTCGCCAAGCCCCGCCCATGCCCGCTCCGCTGTACCCCGTCACGGCAACCCCTCGAAGCCGTCCTTGAACCCGTCGAGCGCCGTCGGAACGCCGATGCCTTCTTCCGGGGTCTCGAACAGCACGAACGTCGCCTGCGCGCCGGCTTCTATCTTAGCCAGCAGCTTGTCGTCGAGGAAAACCTCGGCGACGCATCCATTCGGCAGACAACGCACGAAATTCATCCGCCCAAGGTCCTGCTTGTCGACGCGAATGCCGATCCCGGTCGGGATCAGCACGCCGAGCGGCGCAATGATCCGCAACAGCCGGCTCTTCTTGTCCGCCGTCTTCAAGGCGATGATCACAAGGGTGATGTTCGGACGGTCGTCGTCGACGACGCTCTGCATCAGCGCGCATTGCTGGCCTGCCGCGCCCGGCGGGGTCTCGCAGCGCGTCTCCCAGCCGCCGTGCTTGCCTTTGACGACGCCCTGCGCCTGTGCGGCGCCTGCCGCAACGCAAAGCCCCGCCAGTAACGCCAATGCCGCAAGGGGCGCGCGCCGACGACGTTGAGCTCGCTCTGCCGCATCGCTTCCGGGCCGCATCGGCGCCCCGTTATCAAAAGGCCGCGCGCTGTCAAGCCGCGTACGGAAAGACCGGGCGGGGCGCCCTGCGTAAGGATTGCAACGCGGGAATGTTTGTGGTTTTCAAGGCGGCGACGCGGGGCTGGGCGCAAGGATGGCGCGCGTCGCGGGGCCTGGGACCGAGGAAAGACATGCGGCGCCAAGGGCCGGGAGCTACGAGGGCGATATGAAGCTATTGCGAATTGGCGTGATCGGGCTCGCGGGCATTGCGCTCGCCGGCGCCGCGAATGCGGCGGAGCCGGGCTACGCCGTTCCGAATCAGATCGGCTTTCAGGAGCCGGTGACCTCGGTCGCGCGCTATATCGTCTGGTTTCACAATGACCTGCTGATGCCGGTCATCACGCTGATCTCGTTGTTCGTGCTCGCGCTGCTCGCTTATGTCGTCTGGAAGTTCAATGAGAACGTCAATCCGACGCCGTCGAAGACGACGCACAACACGCTGATCGAGGTGCTCTGGACGGTCGTGCCGGTGCTCATTCTGGTGATCATCGCGGTGCCGTCATTTCGGCTGCTGACAATGGAGCTCACCGTTCCGCCCGCCGACGTCACCATGAAGGTGACGGGTTCGCAATGGCACTGGAACTACGCCTATCCCAAGGAAGCCGGCGGCTTCAACTTCGACTTTTACATGAAAGACGAAAACGAGCTGAAAGAAGGTGAGTTGCGTCTGTTGGCGGTCGACAATGAAGCGGTCGTGCCGGTCAACAAAATCGTCAAGCTGGAGATCACTTCGGCCGACGTGATCCACTCCTTCATCATTCAGTCGTTCGGCACCCGCGTCGACGCGGTGCCCGGACGCAACAACGAAACTTGGTTCAAGGCTGAGCGTGAGGGCGTCTACTACGGCCAGTGCTCGAAGATCTGCGGCAAGGACCATGCATTTATGCCGATCGCGTTCCGCGTGGTCAGCGACGAGGAATACCAAAAGTGGCTCGGGGCCGCGAAGAAGAAGTTCGCGTCTGCCGAGAGCGGCTCGCAGTTCGCTGCAGCTGATGTTCTCTCGCGGCATTAAGCCGCACCCAACAGTGTGATTCTCGTTCACTTCAAGTCTGGAACGAAAACATGGCGATTTACGCAGCGGCTCAGGACCACGCCGGAGAGCACAGCCACCCGACCGGCTGGCGGCGTTACATGTTTTCGACCAACCACAAAGACATCGGCACGCTCTATCTGATCTTCGCGGTCATCGCCGGCCTGATCGGCTCGGCGCTATCGGGCGCGATCCGGCTTGAGCTGATGTTCCCCGGCATCCAGATCTTCCCCTTCATCTCAACCATTCTCGCCGGCGACGGATCGATCGACGCGGCCAAGAACATGTACAACGTGTTCATCACCGCGCACGGCGTGATCATGATCTTCTTCCTGGTCATGCCGGCGATGATCGGCGGCTTCGGCAACTGGTTCGTGCCGCTGATGATTGGGGCGCCGGACATGGCGTTCCCGCGCATGAACAACATTTCGTTCTGGTTGCTGCCGGCCTCGATCCTGCTGCTGATCATCTCGATGTTTGTCGAGGGCTCGCCGGGCATGCATGGTTTCGGCGGCGGCTGGGTGCTCTATCCCCCGTTCTCCTCCAGCGCGGGCACGCCGGGTCCGGCGATGGATTTCGTCATCCTGTCGCTGCACATCGCCGGCGCCTCGTCGATCCTCGGCGCGATCAACTTCATCACCACGATCTTCAACATGCGCGCGCCGGGCATGACGATGCACCGGATGCCGTTGTTCGTCTGGTCGATCCTGGTCACCGCGTTCCTGCTGGTGCTGGCGCTGCCGGTGCTCGCTGGCGCGCTGACCATGTTGCTGACCGACCGCAACTTCCACACCACGTTCTTCGATCCCGCCGGCGGCGGCGACCCGATCCTGTTCCAGCATCTGTTCTGGTTCTTCGGCCACCCCGAGGTCTACATTCTGATTTTGCCCGGCTTCGGCATGGTCAGCCAGATCGTCTCGACCTTCTCGCGCAAGCCCGTGTTCGGCTATCTCGGCATGGTCTACGCGATGATCGCGATCGGCGCGGTCGGCTTCGTCGTGTGGGCGCACCACATGTACACGGTCGGCCTGTCGCTCAACACGCAGCGCTACTTCGTGTTCGCCACCATGGTGATCGCCGTCCCCACGGGCGTGAAAATCTTCTCGTGGATCGCGACGATGTGGGGCGGCTCGATCCAGCTGCGCGCGCCGATGATCTGGGCGATCGGCTTCATCTTCGTGTTCACGGTCGGCGGCGTCACCGGCGTCGTGCTCGCCAACGCCGGCGTCGATCGCGCGCTGCACGAGACCTACTATGTCGTCGCGCATTTCCACTACACGATGTCGCTCGGCGCGGTGTTCACGATCTTCGCCGGCTTCTACTACTGGTTCCCGAAGATGACCGGCTACATGTACGACGAGAAATGGGCGATCCGGCATTTCTGGTTGCTGTTCATCGGCGTGAACCTGGTGTTCTTCCCGCAGCACTTCCTCGGCCTCGCCGGCATGCCGCGCCGCTACATCGACTATCCCGACGCGTATTTCCTGTGGAACTTCATCTCGTCGATCGGCGCGTTGGTCTCGTTCGCGGCGACGGTGGTGTTCCTGTATACAGTGTGGGAGGCGTTTTCAGTGAAGCGCGTCGCGGGGGCGAATCCCTGGGGCCCGGGCGCCGATACGTTGGAATGGACGCTGCCCTCGCCGCCGCCATTCCACCAGTATGAGACGCTGCCGATCATCACCGGCGCGGAGCACTGAGGCTGTAGCCGCGGTCGTTGACCGCGGAGGCCGGGGTCAACGACCCCGGCTCCAAGGTGATACGTAGCCGCGGTCGCTGACCGTGGCCCCGGGGTCAACGACCCCGGCTACAAAAAGGGTTCGAAAGATCGAATGAGTTTGGCGACCGAAAATTCCGCGTTGCTGCCTGGGACGGCGGGGTCCGCCTATCTCGCGGGCCCGCGCGAGTTTCTTTCGCTGATGAAGCCGCGCGTCATGTCGCTGGTCGTGCTGACCGCGCTTGCCGGCATGCTGATCGCGCCGGGCTCGCTGAACCCGATCGTCGGTTTCGCGGCGCTTCTGGCGATCGCGATCGGCGCCGGCGCCTCGGGCGCGCTCAACATGTGGTGGGACGCCGACATCGACGCCCGCATGGCGCGGACGCGGCTGCGCGCCGTCCCGTCCGGCTTGATTGCGCCGAAAGAGGCGCTCGGCTTCGGCCTGACGCTATCTTTTCTATCGGTGCTGACACTGGCCGCCGTTGCCAATGCGCTGGCCGCGGCGCTGCTCGCCTTCACGATTTTCTACTACGTCGTCATCTACACGATGTGGCTGAAGCGGCTCACGCCGCAGAACATCGTCATCGGCGGCGCGGCGGGCGCCTTGCCGCCGATGGTCGGCTGCGCGGCCGCCAGCGGTGGCCTGACCGCCGATAGCCTCTGGTTGTTCGCGATCATCTTCATGTGGACGCCGCCGCATTTCTGGGCGCTCGCCCTGGTGAAAGCGCGCGACTATGAGCGCGTCGGCGTGCCGATGATGCCGAACGTCAAAGGGCCAGCGCATACGCGGGTTGAGATCCTCGTCTATTCGCTGCTGCTGGCGCCGCTCGGTGTCGTTCCCTGGTTCACGGGCGCGGGCGGTTGGCTTTACGGCGTCGCCGCACTGGTGCTGGGGGTTGGGCTCTGCGTACACGCCGGCCGGGTCTACGTTGAGCGAGACGGCGTCAACGCCAACAAGCGCGCGATGGCCCTGTTCGGCTATTCGATCTTCTATCTGTTCGCTCTATTCGGGCTGCTGGTCGTCGAACATGGCTTCGGCCTCATCGCGCGGTGGGGGCTATGAGCCCCACTTCGCTGCGCCCCTCCGCCGAGCAGACGCTGACCCCCGCGCAACTGAAAAACCGCCGACTGCGAAATATCGCGATCGGGCTGGCGGTCGCCTTTCTCGCCGCGCTGTTCTACGCGATCACGATCGTGAAGATCGGGCCGGGCATCCTGCGCCCGGAGCCCTGAGCGATGACCTCACCACGCGACCGGAAGAACCGGACGGCTTTCATCGTCGCCGGGTTGGCGCTCGCTATGGTGGGGGTCTCTTTCGCGGCCGTTCCGCTCTACGCGGCTTTTTGCCGCGCAACCGGTTTTGCCGGCACGACGCAGGTTGCCGAGACGGCGACCGGCGTGCGCGGCGCGCGGACGATCAAGGTGCGATTCAACGCCAACGTCGCGCCCGGCCTCGATTGGCGTTTCGAGCCGGAGACCGAACTCGGTGGAGGCGCGCACCGGCGCGAACTCAGACCGTGTTCTTCCGCTTTCGCAATCAGAGCGACCACGAGACCTTTGCCCGCGCCGTCTACAACGTGACGCCGGAAGTCTCGGGCGCCTGGTTCGACAAGATATCCTGCTTCTGTTTTTCCGAGCAGCGGCTCGGGCCGCACGAAAGCGCTGAGCTGCCGGTCGTGTTCTTTCTCGATCCGAAGCTGGAGAAGGATCGCGACATGGACCCGGTCGGCGAAATCACGCTGTCTTACACGCTGTTCGCCGCGCCGGACCCGCAGAAGCCAGTGGCGCTTGCGCCGTCTGCGAATACGGGGACGCCGAAGCTTTAGATGAGGGAATTGGTCGAAGGACAATAACGCGGCAAGATAGAGCGGTTCCCCTCCCCCCTTGTGGGGGAGGGTTAGGGAGGGGGGTCGGTTCGGCTGGGACGCGCGGTTTCCGTTAGCGCAGCGCTCGCGGCCACCCCCCTCCCCAGCCCTCCCCCACAAGGGGGGAGGGGGAAGGCTGGCCGCGGTTCTTGTTCCTACGACGTGCGCTTGACGGCGCGCGGTTGAAACGGCAATCGGGTCGCGGGGCTGCGACCGCAGGGGTTGGAGAGGGCGAAAACATGGCTGACGCGCACGCCAAGCCGCATCACGATTATCACCTGGTCAATCCCAGTCCGTGGCCGCTCGTCGGTTCGATCTTCGCCTTCGTGATGGCGGTCGGGCTGATCATGACGATGAAGTCGCTGTCGTTCGGCGGCCTGAAGGCCGGCCCGGCTGTGCTCGGCATCGGCATCGCCGGCGTGCTCTATGTGATGGCGGCGTGGTGGTACGACGTCATCAACGAAGCCGAGACCGGCGATCACACCAAGATCGTGCAGCTCAGCCACCGCTACGGCATGATCCTGTTCATCGCTTCGGAAGTGATGTTCTTCGTCGCCTGGTTCTGGGCGTTCTTCGATGCCTCGCTGTTTTCCAACGAGGCGATCCAAGCCGGACGCGTCGCCTTCACCGGCGGCCTTTGGCCGCCGAAGGGCACGGAGGTGTTGAATCCGTTCAACCTGCCGCTGCTCAACACGCTGATCCTGCTGACATCGGGCACGACCGTCACCTGGGCGCATCACGCGCTGCTGCAGAACGATCGCCGGGGCCTGAAGATCGGCCTCGCGCTGACGGTCATACTCGGCGCCACCTTCACCTGCGTGCAGGCGTGGGAATACGCCCACGCGCCGTTCGCCTTCTCCAACTCGATCTACGGCGCGACGTTCTTCATGGCGACCGGCTTCCACGGCTTCCACGTACTTATCGGCACGATCTTCCTGATCGTCTGCCTGGTGCGCGCGAGCCTGGGCCAATTCACGCCGACCCACCACCTCGGCTTCGAGTTCGCCGCCTGGTACTGGCACTTCGTTGACGTGGTCTGGCTGTTCCTGTTCTCCTGCGTCTATGTCTGGGGTTCGTGGGGCGCACACATCGAGGGCGCAGCGGGCTGACACGCCCGCGATGTTCCCAAGCTGGGATGAATTTTCGACCATGGCGGAGGAGGGTCGCAACTATCCGCCGATCTCCGCCGTCAGCACCGGCCTTGCCGGCCGCTGTCCGCGCTGCGGAGAGGGTCGGATGTTCTCCGGCTTTCTGAACGTCACGCCCGTTTGCGACGCCTGCGGGCTCGACTATGGGTTCGCCGATTCCGGCGACGGCCCGGCGGTGTTCGTTACGCTGATCGCCGGCTTTCTGGTGCTGGGTGTCGCGCTCGCGGTCGACATCGCCTACGAGCCGCCGCTGTGGGTCTATGTCGTGATCTTCATGCCAGCGACGATACTGGTTTGTATCGGACTTCTGCGCCCGCTGAAGGGTTTGCTCATCGCCTCGCAATACAAGAACAAAGCGGCGCCGGGACGATTGGACGGCCCATGAGCCGATCGGGGCTCATCGCCGCGGGCGCGGCGAGCCTCGTAGGCGTCGCGCTGTTGACCAGCCTCGGTGTTTGGCAGTTGAAGCGGCTCGCCTGGAAAGAAGGGCTGATCGCGCAGGTTGAGGCGCGGGCGCACGCGGCGCCTGTCGAAGCGCCGCCACCGGTGGACTGGGGCGCGTTGAAGCCGGAAGACTATGAATATCGGCATGTCCGGATATCCGGCGCCTACGACTTCACGCATCAGGAGCTGGTCTTTCGTGGGCTGGAAACGCCGCGCGGGTCCTACGGGGGAGTCGGCTATTTCGTCATGACGCCGCTTTATCTCGCCAGCGGCGAGAGCGTCGTCGTCAACCGCGGCTTCGTGCCCGACACGATGAAGGCGTCCGCGGACAAGGGGCCGCATGGAGATGTGACGGTCACCGGCCTGATGCGCGCCAGCGAACGGCGCAATCTATTCACGCCCGCCGACGATCCTGGGAAAGGCGTGTTCTACACGCAAGACGCCGAGGCGTTGGCTCGCGCGATGGGGCTCGCCACGCATGCGCCGTTCGTGATCGAGGCCGACGCCGGGCCTGATCCCCTGCCGGAAGGGGGCGAGACGCGGCTGTCGTTTCCAAACAACCATCTCTCGTATGCGTTCACCTGGTTCGGACTGGCGATCGCGCTCGCCGGGGTGTTTGGAGCTTATGCCTGGGGACAGGTGCGCAGCGGGGAAGCTAACAAGCCTATGACCCCTCAATCAGGGTCTTGATGACCTCGATAAACTCTCGCGCCGTGGCAATCGCCTCAGCAGCCCGTTCCGGCGACACGTCACTATCGGGCCCAGTTTCCATAGTCGGCAACCGCCTTTAGGTTGTAGGCCGAGGATAAGAAAGCATGGAGCCGAGCATCCAAACGCGTTTCATGACGTGGTTGAGGAGTTGGACATCGTGTTAAAAGGAGCGCGCCGGAATTCTGTCTGAACGCCATTGTGTGTTTTGAGCACCCGTCCATCGCGCTCAAAAATCAGCGCTTGCGCCGCGTGATACCCGGCAAGGTAGGCGGCGCGTCCGGCTGCTTCGTTTTCGCCGACCGACGCCACGACGTCGGCCTGTTTGAGAAGCTTCCCCGCCTTGACAAGAAACCGAGCCGCCTCGTTGGTCACAAGCGCAGGCGGGCGTCGCGCCGAATTTCGTGCATCAAAGGCGAGCGGTCGGCGAGCGATGCAGCCAAGTACGGCAACGCCACCACGAATGCGCCTGTTTCATCAAGCAATCTCAGGCGCAAGTTGGCCAGTTGATCCAACTCCCGCCAACGATCGGGCATGTCGCGAAGAAATATCGCGACGTCGTAGTCAGAGTCCGACCTCGCGTCGCCACGGGCGCGAGAAAGTGCGAGCCAAACAGGATTATTTGATCAAGACGATCGCCATAGACGTCGTCGAGCGCGCCGCGGAATTCGATCCAGGATCGGGTCGTTGCGTTGGGACTTGTCCACAGTCTCATCAGGCCTTTCGGCTTTGGCGTTCGCAGGAAAACTTAGGTCATTGATAGCATAGATCGAAGGTTGACGTACCGAGCTTCGAGATTGGCTTTCGTCGCAACAAAAGCGGAGTTATCCGCGCCCTCTGGCATTCCGGCCCCTTTGAAGCCAAAGCGCGCCCGCGGCCGCTCATTCACGTCGGCGCTGACCGCGCCTCCTTCAGCGCGTGCAGATACTCCTCCAGCGCCGCGTCCAATCGCTCGTACAGCAATCCCCGAAACGCCTCGTCCCCTTCGCCCCGCTGCGCCTGCTGCAACGCCCGGATATACCCAAGCCGATCCTGCGGCCGCACCGCGACCGGCGGATAGCCGCCGCGCAGCAGGACGAGGTTCATCAACAAACGGGCCGTACGTCCGTTGCCGTCGTTGAACGGATGGATATCAACCAAGCGCCGATGCGCGACGATCGCCGTCTCCGGCGTCGGCGGCGCGACTCCCAGCCAAGCCGCAAAATCGCCCATCAGCGCCGGAATCTCCGCGGGCGCAGAAAACGAATGCCGCCCGAAATCGGTGTTCACGTAGCGCCCCGCGTTCGCGTAAGCGCCGGCGATGTCGGGCTCGGAGCGCTTCACTACGAGCGCGTGAAGACTGCGGACATCAACCTCGCCGAGCGGGGTCGTCTGTTTGGCGAGTTCGCGCACGTAGCCGATCGCCTCGTAGTGGTCGATCGCCTCCAAGTGATCCTTGAGCTTCTTGCCGCCGATCGTGATCCCCTGCTCGATGACCAGATTGGTCTCGACTTGGGTCAGCGTGTTGCCCTCGATCGCGTTCGATGTGTAGGTCAGTTCGAGATCAAGAGCGTGGTCGAGGTTCGCGAGCGCGCGCGGAGCCAACGGCCGGAGGCGGTCCAGCTCGGCCTTCTTCGCCGAGATCCGAGAAAGCAAATCTTCCATCGCCATTCGCGCTGCAGTGGGGACTGTCGCCTCGCCTCATAACACGCCCCCGCTTCCCCCGCCGCCGCATCCGCGCTAGGACCGCGCGTTCCTTTCAACGCGAGGCTCATCGCCCATGGATCTTGGCATCGCCGGCCGCTCGGCCATCGTCTGCGCCTCCTCGAAGGGCCTCGGTAAGGGTTGCGCGATGGCGCTGGCTCAGGCCGGCTGCCGCGTCGTCGTCAACGGCCGCGACGCCGAGCGGGCGAACGCGACCGCCGAGGAAATCCGCGCCGCCACCGGCGCGATCGTCACCGTCGTGGCCGGCGACGTCGGCCGCCCCGAGATCCGCGAGGCGCTGCTCGCCGCCTGTCCGGAGCCCGACATTCTCGTCAACAACAACGGCGGGCCGCCGCCCGCGCCGTTCGAGCAGATCACCCGCGAAAAAATCCTGGCCGGCGTCGAAGCCAACATGCTGACGCCGATCGCGCTGATCCAGGCGGTCGCGCCGGGGATGGCGGGGCGAAAATTCGGGCGGATCGTCAACATCACCTCCGCCTCGGTGCGCGCGCCGATCGCCGGTCTCGACGTATCCTCCGGCGCCCGCGCCGGCCTCACCGCCTTTCTCGCCAGCGCGGCGCGTAAATACGTGCGCGACAATGTGACGATCAATTCGATCCAGCCGGGGATTTTTCTGACAGATCGCGTCCGCCAGACGACGGGCGACGATCCGCAAAAGCTCGCGGCCCGCATGGCGACCATCCCCGCCGGCCGGTTCGGAACCCCGGAAGAGTTCGGCGCGCTCTGCGCGTTCCTGGCGAGCGCCCACGCCGGTTACATCGCAGGCCAGAACATTCTCGCTGACGGCGGCGCGTTTCCCGGCGCGTTCTGAGCGCCCCCCTGGGACTGCGCGGTCTTCCCTGGCGGCCAAGCCGCCAGGGCGGACGGGACTTCCGCGGTCCCGGGGGCGCACTAACCATTCGTTAACCACAAACGTGGGACGGATCACGCGGCCCTTGTGTCGCGGCCCGGCTTCACGTCGGAAAACGCGGCGCCTGAGTCGGCCCCGTTTTGTCCATGTTCGGGTCCTAGGCGTCTCGGTTCGCAACGGCGGAAAACTCGTGGGGCGCGAATCCTGTTGACCAACAAACAAATCGTCCCCACAGCCAGTTGCCTTTTCCCACTGAATCGACTCCGTTTTTGGAGTCAGCCGATTCGTGCCCTTTTCGTTTCCGGTTTTGCCGGCGGCGCCCAAGTTCGAGGCGCCAGCATGAGCCGCCCCCCCTCGGCGCTGGCCGTAATCGAACGCGGCGAGGCCCGCTTGGCCTTCGCCGGCGCCTGGACGATCGACGCCGGCGCCCGCCTCGAGAGCGAGAGCGCGCAGGCGCTTTCGGCGGTCAGCACCGCGACTGCCGCCGCCTTCGATCTGTCCGGGCTGGAGGGCCTCGACACCGCGGGCGCCTGGATCATTTCCCGCGCCAAGGCGGAAATCGAGGCCAGCGGTCGCAAAGCAGCGCTCGGCGGCGCGCGCCCCGAGCACGAGACGCTGCTGCGCGAGGCGGGCTTTCAGCCGGCCGAGCTCAGTGAGCCGCTACACCGCAACGCCGCCTCGCTGCTCGGCGACATGGGCGAGAGCGTCTATCTCGCCGGCGCAGACCTGATCGGCGCGCTCGATTTTCTTGGCCGTATCGTCGCGCTCGCGTTTAGGGCAGCGCTGCGCCCCCGCCGCTGGCGGCTGACCTCGGTTGCGTTTCATTTGGAATCGATGGGCCTGCGCGGCGCGCCCTTGATCCTGATGATCAATTTCTTCGTCGGCGCTATCGTCGCGCAACAAGGCATCATCCAGCTCGCGCGTTTTGGCGCCAGCGGGCTGACTGTCGACCTCGTCGCCATCCTCACGCTGCGCGAACTCGGCGTGATGCTGACGTCCATTATGGTCGCCGGCCGATCCGGATCGGCGATCACGGCGGAAATCGGCGCGATGAACATGCGCGAAGAGCTCGACGCGCTGCGCGTGATGGCGCTCGATCCGCTCGAAGCGCTTGTGCTGCCGCGGCTGATCGCGCTGGTGCTGGCGCTGCCGCTGCTGACGTTCCTCGGCGATCTCGCCGCGCTGAGCGGAGGCATGTGCATGACCTGGGCGTTCGCCGGCGTAAACCCGCACGCCTTCTGGGCCGAGCTGCAGTACCCCGTCTCCGTCGAGCGCTTCATCTCCGGCCTGCTCAAGGCGCCGTTCATGGCGCTGGCGATCGGCATCATCGCCGCGATGGAGGGTTTTGCCGTCCGGGGCTCGGCGGAATCGCTAGGGCGGCGGGTGACCGCCTCAGTGGTGAAGTCGATCTTCACGGTGATCCTGCTGGATGGCGTTTTCGCCATCTTCTACGGTGCGGTGAGATTTTGATCCCGGCGATCCGCGTACGCGGCCTCGAAGTCGGCTTCGGCGAGCGGCTAGTGATGCGCGGGCTCGACCTCGATCTATGGCGCGGCGAGGTTTTGGGCTTCGTCGGCGCCTCCGGCGCCGGCAAGTCGGTGCTGACCCGGACGATCCTCGGCTTGCAGCCGAAACGCGCCGGCGTGATCGAGGTCGACGGGCGTGACCTGGATCAGCTGTCATTGGCCGAGCGCAAGCGCGTAGACCGGGGCTGGGGCGTGCTGTTCCAGCAGGGCGCACTGTTCTCCAGCCTGACGGTTCGGCAGAACGTCGAAGCGCCGATGCGCGAGCATCTCGATATTTCGCCGGGCTTGAGGTCGGAGCTCGCGATGCTGAAGCTACGGCTCGTCGGCCTGTCGCCCGACGCCGCGGACAAGTTGCCTTCAGAGCTCTCCGGCGGCATGATCAAGCGAGCGGCGCTCGCCCGCGCATTGGCGCTTGACCCCGGCGTGTTGTTCCTCGACGAGCCGACCTCCGGCCTCGATCCGATCTCCGCCGGCGCGTTCGACGAACTGATTGCGACGTTGCAGGCTACGTTGGGGCTCACCGTGTTCATGGTGACGCACGACCTCGACAGCCTCTACGCGATCTGCGACCGAGTGGCGGTGCTAGGCGAGGGCAAGGTGATCGCGATCGGGACGATCGCCGAGTTGCTGCAGTCGCAACAGCCTTGGATTCGGGAATATTTCCACGGCCCCCGCGGCCAGGGTCGCGCCGTGACTCAGGCGCGCCGGGCGCGGGTGTCGTAGCCGGATCTCCGCGGAGCGTCGGCCTCTAGGCCGACGACCTTCGGGCGCACGACACGTCGTCGGCCTGGAGGCCGACGCTCCGGTTGCGGCGCTAACTAAGCGCGTGCATCACCAATGAAACGGCGCGACCGCGCGTCGCGCTCCAACCAGGAACGCATCGGCGACCAGCTCAAACGGCCGAGCGTCCATCTCGCTTTCGCCCTTGGCAACCAACTCCGCAAAATGCGCGTAGATGCCTTCGTACTCCTGCATCGGCGCCTCGACCGTCGCCTTGCCCTCGACGAACAACCGCGAGCCGCCGTGGGTGAGGCGCAGCTTCGCGCCGTCCTCGGTCTCGACGTCGATGTTCCAGCTCTGATCGCCCTCTTGCCGCCAGTCGAACTCGGCGGTCAGTGACGCGTCCGCCGTTGCGCCAAGCGAGGCAAATTGGAGCGACGCGGCGATCGGCGTGTCGCGGTTCTCAGGGAAGCCGAGCGTCGCCGAGCGCACGAAAATCGGCGCCGGCGTAATCTTGGTGAGGATCGAAAGCGCGTTGATGCCGGGATCGAACACACCGAAATTGCCGGCGTCCCAGATCCATTCCTGCCCGGGATGCCAGCGCCGAACGTCCTCTTTCCACTCGATCGCCAGCCGCTTCAGGCGCTTGCCGGCGAGTCGCGCCTTGGCCTCGTCGACGGCGCGGTTGTATCGGGAATGCCAGGTCGCCAGGATCACGCGGCCAGCCGCATGGGCGGCGTCTTCGAGATCGCGCATCTCGGCGATCGTCGCGGCGGGGGGCTTTTCGAGCATGACATGCTTGCCGGCGGCCAGCGCCTCGCGGGCGATCGCGTGGCGCACGTGCGGCGGCGTGCAGATCGCCACCGCGTCGACCGCGGTCTTGGCATATAGCTCGGCGGCCGTGCGAAAGGTAGAAACACCCTTTGCTTCTATGCCACGCTGACTGACGACGCCGACCAACTCAAAATCTGTGTTGCCGGCGATGACCGGCAAATGCTGGTCCACCGCGATTTTGCCGACGCCGATCACCGCCACCCGAATACTCGACATCCCTGGATCCTCTAGCGCGGTCCTACGCCCGCCTGGTCAAGAGGATATTGTCGTACGGCAGTTCAGACAATTCGTCGAATGAGATCAGCGGCGAGTTTTCCGGCGTGATGTCATGCAGAGGTCTTCGAAGTCGGTACACGCCGCGCGAACAGGCCAAGCTCACGCAACTCTTTCTGCACGGCGAGCGGCGAAATGCCGGCCTCGCTCATTTGCTTCTGCGACCATTCCATCACGATCTTGATGTTCGGCGAGCGCTCGATGACGCGATGGGCGCCCTGGAACACCGACAGCTCGTGGCCCTCGACGTCGATCTTCATGATGTCGACGGTGAGGTCTTCGGGGATGAGCGCGTCGAGCGGCTCCAGCGGCACGCGAAATTTTCGCTCACCTTCCTCATCGGCGGCGCCAACGGAGACATGTGCATTCGCCGCACGATCGGCCGGGCTGGCGAGCCAGACCTCGCCCTTTTCGGCGCCGACCGCGACCTTGTGTAAGGCGATGTCGCACATCGACCAGTTGATGATGCAGCTGCGCTCGATCAGCGCGCAGCACTCTGGGTTGGGCTCGATGGCGATGACCCGCCCGGCGCCGCCCGCGTGGATCTTGGAGCCGGCCAGCAAGGTGAAATAGCCGACATTGGCGCCGACATCGACGAACACCGTATCCGGTCGGCACGAATTCCAGAACAGCTGCGTGAGCTCGGGCTCCCATTGCCGGTAGACTACGAGTTGCGGCGTGATGATAAGATCGGTCGAATCGACGATCATCAATATGCTGTGCAAGGTGTGCACCAGCAGCGTACCGTCCGCGAGGCTTACCGCCCACGGGCCGACCAGACGTCGCGTATCGGCGGCGTGTTGCTCGATCGTCTGCGCGCGCGCCTCCAGTCTGGCCAGTCTATGCTGTATATCGGCTAGCATCTGCTCTGACATCTGGCGCGATATCCTTGGAAGCAGCTTTGGTCATGGGAACAAGAAAGACGAATACGCCCGCGTGGCGCGCAAGCGCTCGGACGGTTGCCGCTCACTTGCTATGAGCGATTGTGAATTTGGTGTCAAATAATCGCGGCCGCGGACGAAGCGCCCTCCTGGGACCGCGCGCGTCTCGGCTTCGCGAGAAAGCGCATCAGGAGCGTCGGCGTCTACGCCGACGTCGTGGCCGAGCAACGTCGGCGTGGACGCCGACGCTCCGAAGCCGTCAGTGCGCCTGCGTTTCAGCCCCGTCGGACTTGCGGGAATCGTCCGGTAAAGCGGCGACGCGGAGCGGCGGGTTGAGCGAGGCCGCGCGGCGCGGCGGCAGCGGCGCCTCGGAGGGAACAGGTTTTTCCGGCTCAACCACCTGCACCGCCGGCGGCGTGTCGGCGCCAACCTTGAAGAGGTTCTTCATCAGGCTTTTGCCGCCATCCGCGACGCTGCCAATCAGGTTCGGCCCCCCGTCGCTCGTCGCGGCGGCTGGCGCCGTCGCGACGCTCGTGGCCTCCGCAGGCGCCGGCGCGGGCGCATGTTTTGCGGCTTTGCCCTTCGCCGGCGCCGACCGCGCGCGCGTCGGCGCTAGCCACTTCGACCGCCGCCGGGATCGGCTTACCTTTGTTGTCGAGCGCGATCTCGCGCGGTCCCGTGGCCAGCGCGTCGGGGCGGCTGACGTCGAACTTGCCCGCGAACTCCGCGTTCTGCCCGCCATCGGCGTAGAGCAGCCGGATCGGCTTCACGCCCTTGGAGACGAGTTCAGCGACCTGCTGGTCGTCCTTGCTCGCCTTGGCCGCGACTTGGGCTTCCGCGTCTTCGTCGCGGATCAGCTTCGGGCAGGCGCCGCGCGCCGAATATTCGCCGTCCGCCTTGGCGCCGAACACGTAATGCCGATCGCAAACCAGCACCGGCACTTCGGCCTTGGTCACCTCGAAATGGTCGGCGCCGTTTTTCAGCTCCTTCCAGAACGCGATGTTCGGATCGAGCCTCTCCTTCGCCAGATTCTCTGTCGTCATGCGGAATGGATAGGACTGGAACTGAATGTCGCGCTGCCCGCCGTTGAACGCCTCGCGGGCGATCGCGTAGATCTCGGCGATCTGCGGATCGGTCATCGAGAAGCAGCCGGCTGAAGAACAGATGCCGTGCACCATGATGCTGCCGCCGTCGCGGTCCCAGGCGCGGTCGAAGGCGTTAGGATAGCCGACGTTGAACGACAGGTAATAGCTCGAGTTCGGGTTCATCTGCCCGGGGCCGATCGTATAAAAGCCCTCAGGCACCTGCCGGTCGCCTTCGCGCTTCTTCGGGCCGAGCTGGCCGGACCAGCGGCACATCGGATAAGTTTTCAGCAGCGCGTACTGGCCGTCCGACTTCTGCTTCCAGATCTCGAACTCGGCTTCTTTTTTATAGGCGCGGAAAATGATCGGCGCCGATTGCGAGGAGCCCATCGAGTCCATTAGCGCGAGCACTTTTTGCGGGATCGGCTGCAACGATCGGCCGGATCCGTCTGCGGAATAATCTTCCTCGCATCCGGCCAGCAGAGCCGCCGCCGCGACCGCTAGTCCCGCGCCGAGAAGGCGCTTGCGCCAATTCGTTAGGTTCATTCCAGCATTCCCCGACAAGGGGTTTTTTACCGTACGCGCCGCTTGAAGTCCATCGGCGCGGCGGCTTTGGCCAAGTCTGAATTTCTTTTAGAATGATAGGGTTGCCGATTGGTGAATGACGTTTGGGCGTGTCCTTTGCGCAACAGGGCGACCAAATCTTGCAACTGCGCTATGCTTCTTGTCGTCGATTCGGGAGGCAGGTCATGCGCAACAGCGCCATCGCCCTGGGGGCGTTGCTGGCGGCGACGTCCGCAGGCCAGAGCGCCGAACGCTACGATTTTCTCGCCGCGCCGCAGATCAACCTTTCCCTGCTCTATCGGCTGGACAAGCTGACAGGCGAGGTGATCGCCTGCCAGTTCGCCCACAATCCCGGGAAGGGCGATGTCGGCCCAGGGGCTTACGGGGTCACGTCCTGCTATCGCGGCGGTGACGGGGCGAGCGGACAGCCGGCGGGGGATTATGGGCTGCTCGCCAGCCGGCATGAGCAGGAGGGCGGGGTTTTTCGGGTCGACTACCGCACGGGGGCGGTCAGCATCTGCTACCTGTATTTCCAGCGCGAGAAGCAGGGCGACCACGAGACGATCAGCGACCAGTATGTGGTCTGCACGACGCCGTACAAGTGAGCAGCTGACCCCGTCATTGCGAGCGAAGCGAAGCAATCCAGCCCCGGGGTTGGGGCGGCGCCCCTTCATCACGGGCACACTGGCGGCGCCGGCCGTTCGACGATAACAGACCCGGAGCCTCGCGGAGAGGGCTGGATTGCTTCGCTTCGCTCGCAATGACGGCCGGGTTGCAGCGCGGAGCGTCGGCCTCCAGGCCGACGTTTGTGAGCCCCAACGTCGGCCTGGAGGCCGACGCTCCGAGGGTGATCGGTTTGAACACGGATTGCTCTATTGCGCAGTCGCCGCAAGCTTGCTTTCACCATGCCGCAACGTAATTCCGGCGGGTTCAACCCGTCTTAAGCGCCCCAGTCCAGAACTTCCGCCGACCAGCGTTTTCGTCGGCGGGGCGACGTTATGCAGCAGCAAGCGGTTTTCGGGCGCAAAGGGGTTCGCGTGGTCGCTGCGCGACCGGCGCCGCCGCGGCCTCTCGACGATGACCCAGACCTGGTCGAAACGCCCAAGACGCCGATCTCCTACGCCGACCTCGACGGATCGCAGCGGCTGACGGCGGCCATTCCCATGCTGACCGTCGCGCTGGTCATCGGACTGGCGATCATCTTCCAATTGCAGCTCTATTTCGCCTTCGACGTCGGGCCCGGCGGCCTGCTCAGCGCGGACGCGCTCGTCGCCGAAGGCGCGGACGTGCACAATCTGACCATCGGCGCCGGCGAGGTCTGGCGCGTCCTCCTCGCCCCGTTGCTGCACTCAAGCTATTCGCATCTCGCCGGCAATTGCCTGGCGCTGTTCCTGGTCGGCGTCCTGCTCGAGCCGCTGATCGGTCGCGGCTGGTTCATCGGCATATTCGCGCTGAGCGGGATCGGCGGCGAGATCGGGTCGCTGATGGGCATCCCGGCGTGGACGCCGGGCGTCGGGGCCTCGGGCGCGATCACCGGGCTGCTCGCCGCCGCCTTCGTGATGAGCTTTTCCGCGGAGACGGTCGAGGAAGGCCGGCGCATGCGCCGGCGGGCGCTGTTCTTCGGCGTACCAGCGCTGGCGCCGCTGATCTGGGGCGCGCATGATCACACCAACTACTACGCCCACCTCGGCGGCGCGATCACCGGCGGCGCGATCGCCTTCGTCATCGACCAGACCTGGGACCGCGTCGCCTTCCGGCCGGCTTTTCATCGCCAGGCCGCGCTGGCGGCGGCGGGGCTGTTCGCGCTTTGCCTGCCGGCCACCGCCTTCGCCGCGATGCAATTTCAGGAGCGGCGCGCCAATGCGTCGCATTTCATTCCCATGGCCGCCTATCAACAAAAATTCGAGACGCTGGCGAGGCGCGCCCCGGAATTCCAGCGGCGCTACCCCGACGACCCGATGACCAAGGTCCTCACCGCCGCCTACGATGTCGACAACGGGCAAATCAGCGCCGGCGAAGGCGAATTGCGGACGGCGATGCGGATGGCGATTCCCCTGCGTCCCTGGGCGGAAGACCCCATGCACATGATCGCGCAGGGCGTTCTCGCGGTCCTTCTGAAGCAAGAGGGCCGCCCGAAAGACGCACAGCGGCTAGCCGACCCGCTCTGCGGCCGCTGGGACAACGGCAACGTGGCGGAAATGCTGCAAAAGGCGAAACTCTGCCGGTAGGGCGCCCGAGGCGAAATTTTCGCTTCGCGAATCGAGACCCATCCACTAGAGGAGGGGTCCCATGGCGCGGTATATCTTCATCACCGGCGGCGTGGTCTCCTCGCTCGGCAAAGGCATGGCTTCGGCGGCGCTCGGCGCGCTTCTGCAGGCGCGAGGCTACACGGTCCGACTTACGAAAACTCGACCCCTACCTCAACGTCGACCCCGGGACGATGAGCCCGACCCAGCACGGCGAGGTGTTCGTCACCGACGACGGCGCCGAGACCGATCTCGATCTCGGTCACTACGAGCGCTTCACCGGCCGCTCCGCCAACAAGCAGGACAACATCACCACCGGGCGGATCTACCAGGAGATCATCGCGCGCGAGCGGCGCGGCGATTTTCTGGGCGCGACGGTGCAGGTGATCCCGCACGTGACCAACGCGATCAAGGAGTTCGTCCTCGACGGCAACGAGGGCGTCGATTTCGTGCTGGTCGAGATCGGCGGCACGGTCGGCGATATCGAGGGCTTGCCGTTTTTCGAAGCGATCCGCCAGCTCGGCAACGATCTGCCGCGCGGCCACGTGGTCTACATCCACGTGACGCTGCTGCCCTACATCCCGACCGCCGGCGAATTGAAGACCAAGCCGACGCAGCATTCGGTGAAGGAGCTGCGCTCGATCGGCATCCAGCCGCATATTCTGCTCTGCCGCTGCGACCGGGAGATACCCGCGTGAGGAGCGCCGCAAGCTCGGCCTGTTCTGCAACGTGCGCGAAAGCGCGGTTGTCGAGGCGCGCGACGTGCCGGGGTCGATCTACGACGTGCCCGCCGCCTATCACGCCGCCGGGCTCGACCGCGAAGTGCTGGCGGCGTTCGGCATCGAGCCGGCGCCGAAGCCGAACATGCGGCGCTGGGAGGCGGTGTCGAAGTCGTATCACAACCCGGAAGGCGAGGTGACGATCGCCATCGTCGGCAAATATACCGGGCTGAAGGACGCCTATAAGTCGCTGATCGAGGCGCTGACCCACGGCGGCATGGCCAATCGGGTCAGCGTCAATCTCGAATGGATCGAGAGCGAGATTTTCGAGGACGGCGATCCGGCGCCGCATCTGGAAAATGTGCACGGGATTTTGGTGCCTGGCGGGTTCGGCGCGCGCGGGGCGGAAGGGAAAATCCTGGCGGCGAAATTCGCGCGCGAGCGCAAGGCGCCGTATTTCGGCATCTGCTTTGGCATGCAGATGGCGGTGATCGAAGCCGCGCGCTCATTGGCGGGTGCGGCGAAGGCCAACTCCACCGAGTTCGGGCCGACCGACGAGCCGGTCGTAGGCCTGATGACGGAATGGTTGCGCGGCAACGAACTTGAACTGCGGCGCGCCGAGGGCGATCTCGGCGGCACGATGCGGCTCGGCGCTTATGCCGCCGAACTCGCGCCGGGCTCGAAGATCGCCGGGATCTATGGATCAACGCATATCTCCGAGCGCCATCGGCATCGCTACGAGGTCAATACGGCCTATCGGGAGCGGCTGGAGGCGAACGGTATGCGCTTCGCCGGCATGTCGCCGGACGGGCTATTGCCAGAGACGATTGAGCTTACCGATCATCCCTGGTTCGTTGGTGTGCAGTTTCACCCCGAGCTGAAGTCTCGTCCGTTCGAGCCGCATCCGTTGTTTGCTAGCTTCATTGCAGCGGCAAAGGCGCAGAGCCGGTTGGTGTGATGCGACGCCTGTAGCCGCGGTCGTTGACCGCGGTTTCTCCGTGATCGGCTCTTTCTCAGTAAAGGGCGATCTCGCGACCACCGCGGTCAACGACCGCGGCTACAAGGCGCCTATCGATCGGAGGCTGCGACGTCAGGCGACCTTCTTATTCAAATGCGGGAACAGATGGGTGACGGCCTCTGAATCGGTCTCCGCCTTGAAGGCATGCTTATCCTTCACGGCTTCCGCGCGAGCCACCGCGGGGCGGGCGTTGACGACGTCGAACCAGGCTTTCACATGCGGGAACTTCGCGAAGCCCTCTGGGCCAAAGATGAAGGGGATCGCGCGTGTCCAGCCCCATAGCGTCATGTCGACGAACGTATATTGATCGCCGAGCATATATTTGTTCTTCGCGAGATGCGCGTCGATGATGCCCCAATGTCGCTCAGCCTCAAACATATAGCGGTTCAAGCCATAGTCCTTCGGCTCGGGCGCCACATGTTTGAAGTGCACGGCCTGGCCGGAATACGGGCCGATGCCGCTCGCAATGAACATCAACCACGAGAGCATATTGCCGCGGGCGACCGGAGTGTTCTCAGGCAGGAACTTGCCGGATTTCTCGGCGAGATAAAGCATGATGGCGTTCGAATCGAACACCGTCACGTCGCCATCGGTGATCGCCGGCGTCTTGCCGTTCGGGTTGATGGCGCGGAATTCTGAAGAATGCTGCTCGCCCTTCTTTGTGTCGACCGGGACCAATTCGTAAGGCAGCCCCGATTCTTCGAGAAAGAGTGCGACTTTGGCGGGGTTCGGCGAGGGGTGATAATAAAATTTGATCATTTTCTTGTGCGCTCCCTTGAGGCGTCTTGCAGATGGCGTGCGCGGGCCTCACGCGCAAGTGTCATTTTTGTTCCCGCCGACCGCTGACGCAGCTGTGCCAAAACTTGACGACGTTGACACGACGGCCAAGAAAACCCTGTACGCTCTTTGGGGCTCGGATCGCGAATCGCCGTACGGGTAGGGATCAAAACTGCGTTACCCGAGACTGTAGGGCCGATTAGCAGCCGAACGCTCGGCCGCTTATGCTAGTGCGCTCTCGATTCCCAAGGCGAAATTAGGAACGCACCATGACCTCGCCGAAATACGAAACAGCGTTGATTGTTGGAGTTGGAGACGGCCTCAGCGCGTCGATTGCGCGTCGGTTCGCTCGCGAAGGCATGAAGGTTGCGCTGGCGGCTCGAAGCGTTCAGAAGTTTGCAGCTTTGACCAAGGAGGTTGGGGCGCAGGCCTTTGCTTGCGACGCCGTCGATCCTGAGCAGGTGGCGCGCTTGTTTGATGAGGTGGAGAAGGCGCTCGGGGCGCCTGACGTCGTCGTCTACAATGCAAGCGCCAGAGCTCGAGGTCCTTTGATTGATCTCGACCCGACCGAGGTTGAGCGCGCCATCGCCGTGAGCGCCTTCGGCGGCTTTCTGGTCGCGCAACAAGCGGTGCGGCGCATGCTTCCGAAATCCAAGGGCGCCGTGCTGTTCACCGGCGCATCGGCGAGCGTGAAAGGATACGCTCGCTCGGCGCCGTTCGCGATGGGCAAGTTCGCGCTGCGCGGCCTCGCGCAAAGCCTGGCGCGTGAGCTCGCGCCACAAGGCATTCATGTCGCGCATTTCGTGATTGACGGCGCGATCCGAAGTGCGGCTCGAATCGAGCCGTCAGACAAACCCGAACTCGATGCTCGATCCCGACGCCATTGCCGAGAGCTACCTTCACGTGTTGCAGCAACCGCGCAGCGCGTGGACTTGGGAGATCGAGCTGAGGCCGTGGGTGGAAGCTTTCTAACACGGCGCGGCGCCTGTAGCCGCGGTCGTTGACCGCGGCCGCACCGTGATCGGATCTTTGTCGGATAGAGACGATTGTCGACCGCGGTCAACGACCGCGGCTACATCCTGCGGATCTACCGCCAGAACACGAAAAATTGCCTCGTAGCGTTAGTGACGACGGGCTATTCGCCGCGAATAGTCATTGCAAAGGGCTTGGCCCTCAAAGCGCGCGTCCGACGCCAGAAGAGGCTCACACATGACGATTGTCACCACCCACGACGGCGTCGACATTTTCTACAAAGACTGGGGAACGGGCCAACCGATCGTGTTCAGCCACGGCTGGCCGCTGACCGCCGATGATTGGGATACGCAGATGCTGTTCTTCCTCAATCACGGATATCGCGTCATCGCCCACGATCGTCGCGGGCACGGCCGCTCCACCCAGACCGGCGATGGCCACGACATGGATCACTACGCCGACGACCTCGCGGCGCTCACAACTTATCTCGACCTCAAGGAGGCGATTCACGTCGGCCACTCTACCGGGGGCGGCGAGGTTGTGCGCTATCTTGCGCGCCACGGAGAGCGCCGAGTGGCCAAGGCGGCGCTGATCAGCGCCGTGCCGCCGCTGATGGTGAAGACCGCGGAAAATCCCGGCGGCCTTCCCAAGGAGGTGTTTGACGGCCTTCAGGCCCAAGTCGCCGACAATCGAGCGCAGTTCTACTACGATCTGCCGGCAGGCCCGTTCTATGGGTACAATCGGCCAAACGCCAAAGTCTCGCAGGCCGTTATCTGGAACTGGTGGCGGCAAGGCATGATGGGCGGCGCCAAAGCGCATTACGACGGCATCGTCGCCTTCTCGCAGACCGACTTCACCGAGGACCTTCAAAGCATCAACGTTCCGACGCTGGTCATGCACGGCGATGACGATCAGATCGTGCCTTACGCCGACGCGGGGCCGCTGTCCGCGAAACTGCTGAAAAACGGCGTTCTCAAGACCTACAAAGGTTTTCCTCACGGCATGCCCACCACAGAGGCCGCCACGATCAACGCCGACTTGCTGGCGTTCTTCAAGAGCTAAACGGCGCCCCTTCGCAGCGCGGGGCATTCCGACTAGAATGGCGCTCTCGCATCGGAGTAACCGTTAGCCGTGCCTTGGATCTCGCTTTCTTGTATCGTGTTGCTGCTATCAGGCGCTGCGCCTTTCCTGCCGGGCGCCCGAAGACCCGCGTTGCGTCTGTCCGTGACACTGGTTCTTCTCGCCGCGCTTACGCTTTCGCTGAGCCATCTTGTTGAGTCCCCGGTCGATCCGCATTTCGAAGCCGGCAATCGGACGCTGTTGTTGTCCGAAAAAGTGTTTGTCGCGCTGTGGTGGCTGCTGGTCGCGCGAGTGACCATCGCAGCCGGGCAGATTGCCTTGAAGGTCAACCACGCGCATCGCTCTTCGCGCCTCGCATCCGACTTGGCCTCGGCGATTGTCTATCTCGGCGCGGCGATCGCCATTCTGGATCTCGCTTTCGGGATCTCGGTGACCGGGCTGATCGCCACATCAGGCATCATCGCCATCGTTCTCGGCCTCGCGTTGCAGAGCACGCTCGGGGACTTATTCTCCGGCATCGCGATCGGCATCGATCGGCCGTTCAAGGTTGGCGATGTGGTGATGATCGAGGGCACGGTCGAGGGCCGCGTCGTCGAGACCAACTGGCGCTCCACGCGGGTCGCCACGGCCACCAACGATATCGCGACAATCCCGAACAGCGTGATCGCCAAATCGCGCATTACCAACCGCAGCGCGCCCTCCGAATCGCACATGGGAAGCGCCAAGATCACCCTAGATCCCGCCGTGCCGCCGGCCCACGCGATCGCCGTCTTGCAGGCCAGCATCCGCAATGCTGAATTGGTGTCGGACAATCCGATGCCCACCGTCTCCTGCACGGACCTGGCCGGCGACGGGGCGGTCTACGAGATCAGCTTCTCGGCGCCTTTGCCTAAACTCGTCGGGGCGAGGTCGGATTTGCTCAACCAGGTCGCGCGACATCTTCGATACAACGGTATCGCGTTTGCTCGCACCGGCGGCGTTCCGATCACACCTGTGCAGGCGCCGGATGCGCTGGAGATCTTGAACGACCTCGCGCTGCTTGACGCCCTACAGGGCGACGACCGGGCTCACCTCGCGTCCGAACTGGTGCGGCGGGAAGGCGGCGTCGGCGAGACGTTGTTCGTCGAAGGGGGCGCCACCGCTTCTTTGTTCGTGATCGCCAAGGGCGCCTTCGAAGTCTCGCAACTGCACGATCATGGTCCCCACCGCCTGGGCACACTGGGGCCCGGCGACTTCATCGGCGAGATGGCGCTGCTGATGGGGACGCCCAACGCCGCAACAGTGAAAGCACTGACGCCGTTTGCCGCCTATGAGTTGACCAAAGAGATGATCGCGCCGCTGCTGGCGAAAAACCCCGAGCTCGCGCACGCGCTTGAGGCGGGGGCCTCGCGGGCGCAGGCTATGCTTGAGCGCGCCGTGGCCGCGCAAGCCTGTCCAAAGCCGGCGGCGACTCCCCTTCTGGTTGATCGGATCCGCGCGTTCTTCGGCGTCGAGGCGCATTTCGGGGAGGTTACAATCCAGGGCGTTGGGACGGACGTCGTTAGTGCTAAGGTCGAGGAGGAATTTGCGAGCGTGGTGCGCCGGGCCACGGTGGTGTAGCAACCACGCCCGTCATTGCGAGCGGAGCGCAGCCATCCAGCGTCGTGAGATCGACGGCCCGCCAGAGATGGCGCCTGCACCGAATGGATTGCCGCGTCGCTTCGCTCCTCGCAATGACGGAAGCCCTAGCGCTTCAGATTGACCTTGGCGAGATCTATCAGGTCGCGCGCGCGGCCGTCGAGCACCGCCTTCATCAGGAACATGCCGAAATGATAGGCCTCGCCGACCGTGGTCTTCGGCGGCATCGCGAGCTCCTGCCTCGCCGTCAGCACATCGACCAGCACCGGCCCGTCGTGCGCAAACGCGGCCGTCAGCGCGCCTTTCAGGTCGCCCGGTTGCTCGACTCGGAAGCCCTTCACGCCCATCGCCTCCGCCATCGCCGCGAAATTCGGGTTCTGCAGGTCGCATTGCGAGTCGAGGAAACCCGTCGCCTTCATCTCCATTTCGACAAAGCCGAGCGTGCCGTTGTTGAAGACAATCAGCTTTACCGGCAGCTTCGCCTGAGTGAGGGTGATGAACTCACCCATCATCATGCTGAAGCCGCCATCGCCGGACAACGAGACCACCTGTCTTCCCGGACAAGCCGCTTGCGCGCCGATCGCCTGCAACATGGCGTTCGCCATCGAGCCATGATTGAAGGAGCCGACGATGCGGCGCTTGCCGTTCAGTTTGATGTAGCGCGCCGTCCAGATGATCGGCGTGCCGACGTCGCAGGTGATCACCGCGTCCTCGGCGGCCAGCTCGCTGACCAGACGTCCGACATATTGCGGATGAATGATCTTGCTGTTCGGGCTGCTCTCCGCGAGCGCGTCGAGATCGGCGCGGGCCTTCTTGTAGTCGGCGAGCGCTTCGTCGAGATGCGAACGCGTCCGACTTCTCCTTGATGAGCGGCAGCAGCGCCTCGACCGTATCCTTGACATCGCCGAGCACGCCAAGCTCGAGCGCGCAGCGGTTGCCGAGCGCCTCCGGCCGGATATCGACCTGCGCGATCCGCGCGTTCTCGGGATAAAACGGGCGATAGGGAAAATCGGTGCCCAGCAGCAGCAGCGTGTCGCAGCTCTTCATCGCCTCATAGCCCGAAGCGAAGCCGACGAGGCCGGTCATGCCGACGTCATAGGGGTTGTCGTATTCCATGATATTCCTTGCCGCGAAAGGCGTGGACGATCGGCGCTTTCAGCTGCTCGGCCAACTTGATGACCGGCTCATGCGCGTCCTTGCATCCGGCGCCGCAGAACAGCGTGACGCGCGAGCCTCGTTCAGGATGGCTGCCAACCGTGCGAGCTCGTGGTCATCCGGGCGCACAACCGGCTTTGACGGAAACAACCAGGCCGGCGTTTCCGCATCCAGCGGCTTCAGCGCGACGTCGCCGGGAATCACCACAACCGCGACGCCGCGTTTGGCGACAGCGACGCGGATTGCGCGCGCGAGGACTTGCGGCAGCTGCTCCGGGTTCGAAACCAGCTCGACATAGTGGCTGCATTCCTTGAACAGACTCTCCGGATGGGTCGACTGGAAATAATCGATGCCGATCTCTGTGCTTGGAATATGCGCGGCGATCGCTAGCACCGGGACGCCGCTGCGCTGGCAATCAAACAGGCCGTTGATGAGATGCAGATTGCCGGGACCGCAGCTTCCCGCGCAGACCGCGAGTTCGCCGGTCACATGCGCTTCGGCGCCGGCCGCGAAGGCCGCGCCCTCCTCGTGCCGCATGTGGATCCAATCGATCGTCTTCATCTGGCGCAGCGCGTCGGTGAATCCGTTGAGCGAGTCGCCGACGATGCCGTAGATCCTGCGCACGCCGGCTTTGTGAAGCGTGTCGGCCATATAAGCTGCTGCCGTCCGCGCCATTGTCATCTCCCAGGATGGCTGCCGTCTCGTGAGGACCATAAACTCTCTGGGCGCAATCGCGCCACATGTTGTCGGCGAGAACAACCTGTTATCAAGCAATGTTGTCTTTTGCGAACTCCCCAGGCAGAGTCATTTGAAACTTCGTCATGGCCGGACTTGTTCCGGCCATCCACGCCGGCACGCGGCCTGCCGGGGTCAGAACTCGAACGCTCTTGGTTGCAGCGGAGGCTGCTTTATTCTGAAACCTGTGGTGCGCCTCACGGCGTGGGTGACCGGGACAAGCCCGGTCATGACGAAAAATCAGCGCTTGCCGAACGCCGCCACCCGCTCAACAAGCTCGGCGGGAAGCACAATTTCGTTTGCAATTGCTTGGGCCTTACTCCGCCCGGGCACATGAACACCGAGATGTTCGAGCTTCTGCAAATGCGCATCAAGCCGAGCGGCGAAACTCGTGTCGAGAAGTCGCGGCGCAATGGCGATCACCAACAGCCCCGCGCCCGGAGAGCGATCGCCGCGGCTGAAATCGGGCGCGTCGAGCGACCAATTGGCGCCGGTAAGGCCAGCGGCCATGACCTCAATCATCAGCGCGATATTTGCCCCGCGCGCGCCGCCAAACGGCAGCAGCGCGCCGGTAAGCGCGCGGATCGGATCATTGGTTGGAGCACCGTCCGCATCGATCGCCCAGCCCTCCGGCAAAACCTCGCCGCGCTCTGCCGCCTCGCGAATCTTCACGTAAGCCGTTGCGCTAGACGCCTGATCGATCACGAGAGCGGCGCCTCCTTCGCCGGGCGCCGCAAAGGCGATCGGATTTGTGCAGTAGACCGCCTTCGAGACGCCAGGAGCCGCCATCAGAGGAGGGCCATTTGATACGGCCAAGCTCACCAAATCCGCCTCAGCTAGCCGGCGCGCGTAATAGCCGAGTTCGCCGGCCGTATAGCTGTTGCGTTGTGCGAAGACCGAAACGCCATAGTGGTTGGCGCGCGCGCTGAGTTGGTCAAAAGCCAGATCGAAACCAAGTTGCGCGACGCCACCACGCGCGTCCACTTGCACCAAGGCCGCGGCGGGGAACGACAGCACAGGCTCCGCGGCGCCGTCGATGCGGCCTTCAACAAGGCTTGTGAGATAGTCGAGGAGATGCGCGAAGCCGACCGCCGCTTTGCCATGAGCCTCGGCGGAGACGGTAGCCGCGGCGAGCGAGGCGGCAGCGGCGTCGCTGGCGCCAGCGCCGCGGCAGGCTCTGCGCGCCAAGTCCAGAGCTTCCGCGCAGCTGAGCCGCCGCATCTCAGTATTTTTCATGCTTGTTTTCAATCAGAGCGCTCACGCGTGTGCAATCAAATTGTTTGCGTGGGTCGAGAGCTTGACACCCCTGCGCGGTTCGCCCTTGTATAAACGGGGCAGGACGACATTGCGAGGGATGGCATGACGACGACGACCGCCGCAAGTTCTTTTCCCGATGTCGCTTGCGAGCTGCGGCGAACGTCGGCGTCGGCGATCCGGCCCAGCTGCTCGAACCGAGCGTATTGGTCTTCAGGCCGTCGTTGGAGATTAGATGAATAGGATAGACCGACCAATTCGAGGGTTGGCCCTGAAGGACGAGGATTTCGTCATGGCCGGACTAGTTCCGGCCATCCACGCCGAAGTGCGCACGACAGGTTCAAGCTTAGGCGCCGTCGAGCGCCGCGAAACCGATTGGAGCTTTGAAACGACCGCTGCCCTTCACGGCGTGGATGCCCGGAACAAGTGCGGGCATGACGCAGGACGCGTCGATCAAATGCCCACTCCTAGCGCTTACGCGCTTTCGCGGGGATAACAGTGTCGTCGATTTCAATCAAACGCGACGCCAATAAGCCCCTCATGGAGAGCGAGGGCGCAATCCAAACGGCCAACGTGGCGCCGCTGCTGCGACTCGATGCGGTTCACAAGCGTTACGGGACGTTTGAGGCCGTCGCGGGAGTCGATCTCAAGGTCGAACCGGGCGAAGTCGTCGCGATCATCGGGCCGAGCGGCTCAGGCAAGAGCACGCTGCTTCGCTGCATCAATCAACTGGAGCCGCCAACGTCCGGTCGCGTCGTCGTCGGCAATGTGGTCATCGACGCCAACCGTGCGCCATCGCGGCGCGAGTTGATGCAATTGCGCCGCTCGGTCGGAATGGTGTTTCAATCCTTCAACCTATTCCCGCATCTCACCGTGTTGCGCAATGTCAGCCTCGCCCAGGAACGGGTGATGGGACGGAGCCGCAAACAGGCTGACGAGGTCTCGCGACAGTTGCTCTCGCGCGTCGGGCTCGCCGACAAAGCCGACCAATACCCAAACCGCTGCTCGGGCGGCCAACAACAGCGCATCGCGATTGCGCGCGCCTTGGCGCTGGAGCCGCAGCTCATGTTGTTTGATGAGCCGACATCCGCGCTCGACCCCGAACTGGGCCTGGAGGTGCTCGCGGTCATCCGCGAGCTTGCAGAGAACGGCATGACGATGATCGTGGTCACGCACGAGATGCATTTTGCCGAGAGCGTTTCCGATCGGGTGATCGTCATGGCCGACGGTCGCATCGTCGAGGAGGGCCCGAGCGCGCAGGTCATGCGCAGCCCGACAAGCGAGCGCGCCAAACGCTTCCTGCGCGCCGTGGCCGAACGATGACCTTGGAGATCGCGCACGCCATTGCGATGGGAATACCGTGGACCCTCGCCGTTACGGTGGCCGCGTTCTCGATCGGGGCCGCGCTGGGCGCGCCGCTGTGCGCGATGCGCTTTTCGTCGCTTGCGATCGTGCGTTATCTCGCCGTCGCGCTAACGCTTATCCTGCGTGCGATTCCGCCGCTCGTATGGTTGTTCTTCATATTTTTCGGGCTCGGTTTTGGTTATTTGCAGATCAGCCCCTTCGAGGCTGCGGCGGCGGGCTTGGGGCTGATCGCCGCAGCCAACATGGCCGAGATTTACCGCGGCGCCCTGACCGCCATCCATCACGGGCAGTGGGAAGCGGCCTACGCGCTCAACCTGTCGACGCGCCATCGCTTCCTCGATGTGATCGCGCCGCAATTGCTGAGAGTCGCGCTGCCATCGGGCGCGACGTACGCGATCGGGTTGTTGAAGGACACCGCGATCGCTTCCACCATCGGCGTCAGCGAGATCGCCTTCCAGGCCTACCACACGTCGCAACGCACGTTTCATAGTTTAGACGTCTACGCGATCGCGGGATGTCTTTACATCCTGATCAGCTTGCCGATGGCGTGGGCCACCCGCCGAGCCGACCTTCATTTGAGAGCGCGGGTCGCCCGATGAACGATCTGCTCGAATTCTGGGGCGAATGGCTCCCCTCGCTGCTCGACGGACTGAGACTGAGCATCGAAGTCACGATCGCCTGCCTTGCGCTAGGAATTCCGCTTGGACTCGTACTGGCCCTTGGGGTCCAATCGAAGCGACGTATCGTCAGAGCATGTGCGCTGGTGGTTGTCGAAATTGGCCGCGGCGCGCCCGCGCTGATCCTGTTGCAATTCGCTTATTTCGGATTGCCCAACGCCGGCTTGGCGCTATCTGCCTTTACGTCAGCAACTTTGGCGCTTGCCTGGACCACCGGCGCCTACACCAGCGAGATCATCCGCGCCGGGCTCGACGCGGTTCCGTTTGGTCAGAAAGAAGCTGCAGCGGCGATTGGTCTCAGCGGTTTCGATGCTCTGAGATATGTGATATTGCCACAGGGCCTGCGCGTCTCGGTTCCTCCCCTGTTCAGCTTTTCAATTCTTATGTTGCAGGCGTCTTCACTGTGTTTCGCGATCGCATTGCCGGAGCTCGTCAGTCAAGCCTATGTGGTGGGCTCCAACACGTTTCGGTATATGTCGATCTTCGTTCTCGCCGGCCTGCTCTATGCTGCGATCTGCATTCCCGCTACGATCGCTGTTTCGGCGTTGGAGCGCCGGCTCGGGCGGCATACCGTGTGAGCTTCTCGGGGAGCTCAGGTGACTCAAACAAAGGAGAGGGTGGGCATGTTGAACAAAATCCTGGGGTTGACGGTTATCGCCGCGGGTTACGTTGTGTCGTCGGCTTGGGCTGACGATTGCAAACCCGCACATGAGTTCACGACGGTCGCGCCCGGCAAGCTTACGGTCGCCATCTACGAATATCCGCCATTCACCACGGCCTCAGCAGATAGCGCCACCATCGGCGGCGTGGACAGCGACATCGCCAAGCGTTTTGCCGCCGCAAATTGCCTGACCGTAACGCCGGTCGTGGTTGATCCGGCGGCAACGGTGCAATACGTCGTCTCAGGCAAGGCTGACGTTGCGACCGGCGATTGGTATCGCACGGCGGAGCGCGCCAAGGTGATGGGACTGTCGTATCCAACCTATCTCGACCAGATGGGGATATACTCCAAGACCGGAATTTCGAAGGTCTCCGATTTGATTGGCAAGAAGGTCGGCACGGTTTCGGGTTTTCTATGGGTGGCTGAACTGCAAAAGCTGCTCGGCGCCAATCTTTCGCTCTACCCAAATCCGGTGGCACTGGCGCAGGATCTCGCCGCCGGGCAAGTCGAGGTCGGCGTGGACAGCTACGGCACCGGCGCCTATGCGCAGAAGCGCGGCGGCTATTTCGGTATCCTGATCAAGGTTGCGGAACCCGACGAGCGTGTGCAGGCGTCAATTCAGGCGGCTCAATCCAACATCATCTTCAGCAAGTCGAACCCGGCCTTCGGCGCTGCGCTTGACGATACAATCAAGCAGTTGCACGAGAATGGCGGCTTGGCCGAGATTCTCAAGTCCTACGGTCTCGATCCGTCGGGCGCGAATGTCGGCGAACCGCGAGTGGTGAAATAATCCTCGCTCGCAGGCGCCGGATGTAGCCGCGGTCGTTGACCGCGGTCGCCGTGTGAGCGTCCTTATCCCGGAAGATACGATCACGGCGCCGCCGCGGTCAACGACCGCGGCTACAGAGTGCGCGAATTGGCGCCGCCCCCTCCACCTACAACGCATTGCCGAAATTCCGAGTCGCTACGTGCGCGGAGCAAATGCGACGCAAGTCGGCGTTCCCACTTTGACTGGCGCCATGTGACCCAGCAGCGCGCCGCTATCCTTATTTGCTGAGAATATTTCCACCGCGTCGCTATCCTGATTGGCCAGCGCAAGGAATGCGCCCGACGGATCGAACGTAAAATGGCGAGGCGTTTTCCCTTTAGTCGGAATGTTGCCCATAGGCGTCAAGTCGCCGGTCGAGGCAGCTATAGCAAACAACGCCAAGCTGTCGTGACCTCGATTCGCCACATACAACCACCGACCATTCGAGCTGACCTTGATATCCGAGCAATGGTTCCCTCCGCTGGCAGAGGCGGGAACGGTGGCGACGACGGCGCGGACCGCCGATAATCCTTGTGCGAAGTCAAAATCGATCGCCGCCACTGAGGAGTTCAATTCGTTGGCCACGTAAATGCAGGGCAAGTGCGGGTGAAAGGCGAAGTGACGGGGGCCGGAGCCGGGCGGTAGCGCGACGCGGGTATGCTCAGCTAAGCCGCCGTCGAAGCGATAGACGACAAGTTGATCGAGGCCGAGATCGCTGACGACGAGGTGGCGATTGTCTGGCGTGGCCAGCACGCAATGGGCGTGCGGCCGCTCCTGCCGCGCAGGATCCGATCCGTGCCCCTCATGCGTGACCTCAGCGATGGGCGCGTCAATCGAACCGTCGGCCGCGAGCGGGAAAACGACAAGCGAACGATTGGGCTTCTGCGTCATCGGACCAACGCCGTAGTTCACGACCAGAAGGAATTTGCCGCTGCGGTCAAAACTCACCTGAGCCGTTATGCTTCCGCGCGTCGGTTGCTTGTTCAGATAGTCCAGCGCCCCGGTAGCCGGATCAATCGCGTAGGCCGTGACCGTCCCCTCATTCCAACCCAACACTTCGCTGGTGGCGTAAAGCGTGCGGCCGTCCGGGCTGATGGCGAGAAAGGTCGGGTTGTCTATACCGCCGGTGACGCCCGCGGGGATTGCCTCTCCCGAAGTTTCGTCGAAGGCGAAGGCGGCAATGCCCTCGCCATTCGCCGTGGCGAAATAGGGCAGCGCGCGGTTGCAGCCTCCGACGAACATCCACGATTTCGACATGCGTCCCTCCTATATCGTCGTACGCAGATGTGGCTCTCGTCCATATAGCGACATGAGTACGATGATGACGGCGCCCAGCGCCGCCTGCACGAGCGAGGGCTGCAGGCCCAGGCCGATCAGCAGCGTGTTGAGCTCCGTCAGCACGATCGCGCCGATGACGGTTCCCCAATAGCCGCCTCTGCCGCCGAGCAGCGAGGTTCCGCCGATGACGACGGCGGCGAGCGTCTGGAACAGATAGGGCTGGCCGACGTCGCCATAGGCCGAACCGGTGAAGCCGAGCAGCAGCACGCCGGCGAGCGCGGCGAACCACGCGCTCAGTGCGAAGGTGATCGTCCACATCGGCGTCGGCGAGATCAGCGCGTAGCGGGCCGCGAGCGGGTTGCCTCCCAGCGCATAAAGCCGTCGGCCGAACGGAGTGCGGGCAAGCATAAGCGCGATCACACAGGCGAGGACGGCGGTTGCTGGGATCAATCCCGGTACAGGGATCGGTCCAATCGCGCCGCCGATCGAGACGAAATCCGACACGAACGGCGGCGCGGAGCCTGAGGGAAAGCCGCGCGTCCATATCAGAACCGCGCCCTGCGCCATCGTGCCGACGCCGAGCGTCACGATCAGCGGATGGATGCCGAGCGAGGACGAGAGCGCGCCGTTGAACGCGCCGATCGCCAGCGCCAATACGCTGACGATCGCGCAGACCCAAACGAAGCTCATGCCGTCGCCGGTCAATTGAGCGGCAACCACATTGGCGAAGCCGATCAGATAGGGAATCGAGAGATCGATGCCGCCGACGATGACGACCAAGCGTCTGCCCGACCGAGGCCACCGCCAACAAGGCGGCCAGCACCAACATCGCGCGCAGCGAGAACGCGCTGCCATAACCGTCAATGATGAATACGCCCGCGACATGCAGCAGGACCGCGATAGCGAGCGCGCCTACGGTGGGATGGCGCAACGCGCCCGCGAGCTTCTTCATCGCGCGCCCCGAGCTGAGGCGCTCTTGCAAGGGCGAGAAGCTGACGGCGGCGACGAGGATCGCGCCATAGGCGACCTGCAGCACAAAGGTCGATACGTTGAAGAACGTCAGCACGCTTTGCAGCAGGAAGATGTCGAGCGCGCCGATGGCGGCGCCAAGCAAGCCGCCGCGCCCGCCCGCGAGACTGACGCCGCCGAGCGCGACGGAGGAAATCGCGAGCAACGTGTAGGACGGCCCGACATTCGGATCGGCCGAGCCGATCAGCGCGGTCAGCGACAGGCTCGCGACGCCCGCGAAGACGCCGCTGAGCGTGTAGGCGATCAACCGAACGGCGACGACATTGACGCCGGCGGTGAAGGCCGCGCGGTCGTCGCTGCCGACCGCCATCAACTGGCCATAGATCGGCAGTCGCGTGAAGAGCAACCACATCAGGCCGATGCGACCAGCGGCGCCAAAGAAAAGCCGTGCGCCATCGCCCGCAGCCATTCCGGAATGACGCCGATCGGCGCGGGCACGAGCGTCACCGTCAGGCCGGTCAGCACCAGATACGAGCCGAGCGTGGCGATGATCGGCTGGATGCGCACGACCGTCGCGAGGCAAGCCGTTGATGAGGCCGATCGCTCCGCCCAACGCGACAGCGGCAGGCAGGATGAGAAACGGCGATGTCGCGCCCGCCTGCCCAATCAGCACTACGACCAGCACGGCGTTGACGAAGCCCATCGCGGGACCGATCGATACGTCGATGCCGCCGCGGCCGCCAAGGATCGGCGGCGTCGCGGCCAGCGCGGCGCAGATCAGCGGCGAGGCCAGCCCGATCAGCGCGCCCAAGTTGCCGGGCGCGAAGCGGGCCGGGTTCAGCCAGAGGTTGACGATCAGCAGCCCAGCAAGCAGCGCCAAGCCGGGGATGAGCGCGGCGAGCGATCTCGACATGTTCATGCCGTCTCGCCGAACATCGCCGCGATAACCTGTGGCGCGGTGAGCCGTTCGCCCTCCAACCGCGCCGTCAGTTCATGGTCGCGAAACACCAGCACGCGGTCGCAAAGCAGGGTCAGCTCCTCGATCTCGGTAGACAAGACGCCAAGCGTCATGCCTTCGCTAGCAAGCTCGCGAAAAAGCCGATAGAGCACGCCACGGGTCGCGACGTCGACGCCGCGCGTCGGATCGTTGAGCAGAAGCGCAACTGGGTTCCGCGCCAGCAGCGCGCCAGCAGCACCTTCTGCTGATTGCCGCCGGAGAGCCGAGCAATCGATCCGTCGAGATCGTTGGCCGCGACCGAAAGCCGCTGGCGAAACGCCTCGAACCGCCGGCGTCTTGCGCCGAGGTTGATGAGCCCCCATCGCAAATCACGCGACAGCGAGGCGATCGCGAAATTGTCGAGCACCGATAGGTTGGGAAATATGCCGGCGGTTCGTCGGTCGCGCGGCAGATAGGCGACGCCGTGGCGCGCCGCGGCGTGGTAAGTCCGAAGCGGATGGGCGCGGCCGCCCGGTTTCAAGTGAGACCTCGCCGCTTAGCGGGCGCTCAAAGCCCGCCGCCGCCGCAAGGAAGCCTCCTGCCCGTGCCCATCCAATCCCGCGAAGCCGACGATCTCGCCGCCTCGCAGACGCTCGTTGAGCGCGCGTTTGCCTGTCCTGAGAACAACATCGGTGAGGACCAACGCGGCGCCCGCCTCACTCATGACGCTCTGCCGCCCGCTCCGGCGCCATCATGGCCAGCAGCCGCGCGCTCTGCGCCTCGGCGCGCGGCAGCGTGCCAATCCAGCGGCCATTGCGCAGCACGGAAATGCGGTGCGCCAAGCGCGCGACCTCGTCCATGCGATGCGAGATGAAGATCACGACCCGGCCGCTTTGAGCCAAGCGCTCGATTTCTGCAAACACGGCGTCGCGATCGGCGTGATCGAGCGCGGCGGTTGCCTCGTCAAGGATAAGCACCTTGGAGTCGCGCGCGAGCGCGCGGGCGATGACGACGATTTGTTGCTGCGCCAGCGGCAGGTCGCCGGCTCTGGCCTCGAGCGGCAGGTCGCTGCGCGAAATCCGTGCGATGGCCTCGGCGGCGACGCGATTTGCGATCGCGCGGGCGCACGCGCCAGCGCCAAAGGCCGTCGCGGCCGAGCAGCACGTTGTCGTCACGCTGCGGTCGGGCGCGATCAGCACTTCCTGAAAGACGGTCGCAAAGCCCTGGGCGGCGAATTCGGCCGGGTTTCTCGCAAGCAAGGGCTTGGCCGTCGAGCCTGACAGCGCCCGTGTCCTGGCGGACGATTCCCGACAGGATCTTGACCAGCGTGCTTTTGCCTGAGCCATTTTCTCCTAGGATAGCGTGGACCTCCCCCGCATGAAAGTCGATGGATACGTCGCTCAGCGCCAGCGTCCGTCCATAGGTCTTGCAAAGACCTGTGACGGCGAGGCGCGGCGGCGCGCCCACGCCGCTAAAGCTGCAATGTGAGGCGCGCCTCGCGCGCCTCAAAAGGTATCAAGGGCACGCGCTCGGGACCTTCGCGTAGTCCCAGCCCTTGGTTGGCGCGGGCGCCTGGAAATAGCCGTCGAGCATCGCCTCAGGCATCGGGTCGCTGGCGGGGATGGGGAAGACGGATACCGCGTCGGGCGTCATGCAGGGCTTATATATCGCCGGCAAATCCGCCTCGGTGATGGCGGGGATCGGCATCATCAGCGTGTTGAGTTTGGGCTTCTCGCCCTCCAGCACGCGCACGGCGACGCGGAACAGGGTCTGCGGCGGTCCAGTGCGGCAGCACGCCGTGGCCGGTGAAGTGGTATTTGTCGCGGATTGGCTTTCCAGTAGCCAAGCGCGTCGCCGGTGATCGAGCCGGTGATGAGCGGCGGCTTGCGGCCGGCCTGCGCGAAGGCTTCGGCGATGACGCGGCTTTCGCTGCCCGTCGTCCACACCGCATCGATCTTGCCGGGATAGGTCGCCAGCGCCTGCAACACCGACGGTCTTGGTCACGTTCGCGGTCCAGTTGCCGTTGACGGTGCGCACCACCTTGAGGCCCGGGCTCTTCCTTCAGAGCGCGATCGGCGCCGGCGCGCTCCTGCGCGACGATCGGATGGCCGGCGATGCCTTCGACCAACAGCACGTCGGCCTTGCCGCCCGTCTGCTTTGGCGATCGCCTTGATCATGTCGTAGCCCCAGGCGGCGTAGTTGCTGTCGACATTGATCGCGTAGGGGCTGGTGACCGATCCGGCGGCGGTGATGAACGGGATGCCGGCGTCGTAGGCGGCCTTGATGACGTCGTTGAGCGCCGTCGCCGATCCCGCGATCGAGGTGATGACCGTGCACTTCTTGTCGATGAAGGCGCGGATCTGGTTGATCTGCTGGCCGGTGTCGCTGTTGGAATCGGAAACCTCGAAGGTGGCGTCGATGCCCGCCGACTTGAGACCCTCGACCAGCCGCTTCAGCTCCGTTGGTGACCGTGACGCGCCACGGGATTGCCCTGGTACGATTCCGAGTGGCACCATTTCCACGGCGCCGCCGGCGTCTTGAAATTGTCGTAGGCCGAGGGCGCAAGCGCGCTGGTCGCGCCAATATAGAGCTTTTTCAGATCGTCCGGCAGCCCCGCGGTCAGATCGTCCGCGCGTGCGCCACCGGTCGCAAGGCAGGCCGTCAGACTGAATAGCGCCATGCTCAAAACACGCTTCGACATCGCTTCCTCCTCCTAAGCGCGAAGCTCTCCGGCGCCGCGCAAATCTCGTATCAGCCCAGCCCTCAGAGTCCAAACTCCGCTTGCAAGGCTCGTGTATGTTCGCCAATCCGCGGCGCCGCGTGAAGCGAACGCCCGCGCTGGCCGTCAACTCGGATCGGCGAGCGCATAGTCTTGAGAGATACGCCATCGCCGCGCTCAAGAGTCTGAATCATGTCGAGCAGGCGGAAGTTCTCGCTGGCGAACAGTTCCGGCCAATTGAGCACTTCCGAGCACCAGATGTCGTGCGGCTGCAAGCGGGCCAGCCACTCCGCCGTTTCGCGCTTGGCCAGCCCATCGGCGATCTGACGCTTGAGCGCGTCGCGTTGGCTGAAAGGGGCGTCTGCGGGCAGTCCGGCGAGCTCCGGCATTTCCAACAGCGGAGCGAGCTTGTCGAGCGGCGTCATCGCCAGCGCTAGCCAGCCGTCGGCGGTCTGATAGACGCCATAGGGCGCCGCGAGATAGGCGTGCGCGTTGCGATAGCCGGAGCGCTTCGGAATCCGGCCGCCGTCGTTGAGATAGGTCGCGAGCACCTCGAACTGGAAATCGATCAGCGCTTCCAGCAGGCTTGTTTGAATATGCGGCGCCTCGGCCCGCGGTGCGGCTGCGCACCAGCGCCGCCAGCGCGCCCTGCACGATGGCGTTGCCGGCCAGCAGGTCGGCGATGGCGAGGCCGAACGGCACCGGGCCTTGCTCTTCGTCGCCGTTGAGCCACATGATGCCGGAGCGCGCCTGCGCGAGCAGATCCTGGCCCGGAAACCCACGCCACGGCCCCTCGTCGCCATAGCCGGTGATGGAGGCGTAGACGATGCGCGGATTGATTGTCGCGCGCGGTCGTCGTAATCGAGGCCCGAGCCGCTCGATGACGCCAGGGCGGAAATTCTGGATCACGATGTCGGCGCGCGCGATCAGCTTTTTGATCGCGCTCAAGCCCTCGGCGGATTTGAAGTCGGCGGCGAAGCTTTCCTTGCCGCGATTGATGGCGTGGAACAGCGTGGAATCGCCGCCGAGCTCGGTGTCGGAGAGATAGAGCCGCCGGCAGAGATCGCCGCCATCCGGCCGCTCGATCTTGATGACGCGCGCGCCGAGATCGCCGAGCCGCAGCGCAGCAAAGGGGCCGGACAGGAACTGGCTCATGTCGAGGACCAGTATGCCCTCGAGCAGCCCCGCGCTCGCGTCCGAACCGCTCACGGTCTGAACCTCGCCGAGGTGAAAGCGCTCGGGGTCGCGATATTTGACGGTCTGCAGATGCTCGCAATAGAGCACGAGCTCGCCCTCGTCTTTGAACACTTCGTAGGACGCTCGGATCAGGCCCATCTCCTTGTATTTCGGCCGCTTATCCATGTTGGTGCGGATCGTGTAGATCGTGTCGCCGATGAACACCGGCTTGATGAAGCGCAGCTTGTCGTAGCCGTAGGAGAAGGCGTTGACGCAGTTGGTCGCGACGAGGCCGAGCCCGGCCGAGAACACGAAGGCGCCGGCGACCAGCCGCTTGCCGAAACATGCCCTCGCGTCTCGGCGAAGATCTGGTCGGCGACATAGGGGTGCATGTCGAGCACGAGCGCGTTGAACTGCATCGACTCGCCCTCGGAGATCGTGCGCCGCAGCGAGCGGATTTTGTGGCCGACCTCGAAATCCTCGTAGAACCAGTTCTCGGCGTTCCAGACGGGAAGCGCGCGCGTGGTCGGCCGGCATGTCGGCGGGATGCGTGCTCGAGACGCCGACGGTCGGCGTGAAGCAGCGTCATGACGGGCCTCTCCCGCTCCATGCGACCCTCCCTGCTGGAAGCCTCGCTCTTGATTCGCTGCAGATTAATCACAAATGAATGATTCATTCAAATAGAAAAGTGACACCTCCGCCGTCGCGGCACCACACCGCCGATCGTGCGCGTCAGCGGTTCGCGGTCTCCATCAGTTTGGCGATCGCCTCGGTGATGTCAGGCGCGTTGGGGCGGCGCAGCGGCGCGATGATAAGGGCAGGTCAGCGCGGCGATGGCGCTGCCGTCAGGGCCGAGAATCGGCGCGGAGAGATTGTAGACGCCGGAGGTCTGCCGGCTCGGCATCACCTCGTAGCCGCGCTGACGGATCTGCGCGAGGCGCTCGTCGAGATCGTCGGGAATGTCCGGCATCGTCGGTCGGCTCCTCGTGCTCGGCGATCATCAGCGCGCGCTCTTCGGCCGAGCGGAAAGCCAGCAGAACATGGCCGGAGCCGGTGTTGAACAGCCCGACCTTCGCGCCGACGCGAATCGCGATGCCCCAATAGCTCGGCGCGTCGATCTGCGCGATGACGATCACCTCGGAGCGATCGTAAACGGCGAGGTGATTGGCCTGCTGGATCTGCTGCGCCAGCTCGCGCATCAGCGGCGTCGCCTGCGCGACGAGCCGGCGGATCGGCCGGTGCAAATGCGCCAGGCCGAACAGTTTCAGCGTCAGTTCGTATCGGTCGGCCTCGTTGCGCAGCGACATAGCCGCGGCGCACCAGGCGATCGAGCATCCGATAGTTCTCGTTGGCGCTGCGCCCGAGCGCCTTGGCGATTTCGATCTGCGTCAGGCCGCCATCGACGGAAGCGAGCAATTCGAGAATATCGAGCCCTTTGTCGAGCGCCGGCGCGCGATAGCGGTCGTTGTCCGGCCCGTTCATTCATCGGCAATTACCCGAGCACAGGCAGCCCAGCGGCAGGCTCAACGGCGCTGTGAATTGAAAGCCCGCGCTTCGTTGACACTGATTTCCACGTGATTTATATATGAAGTTGCCTGCGCATTTGGATGCTGCAACTTCCGGCGTCTGCCAACCGCGGCGCTGCAAGAAGCTGCGAATCAAAGGAGGACAGCAATGAAGCATCTTATGATGTTCGCTTCGGCCATTGCGCTGTCGGCCGCCGCGTCGGGGCGGCGCAGCGCCGCGGACCAGCCGGGCTCGTTTCCCGGCGTGACGATCGACGCGAAGGTGATCGGCGGCCAGCAATATGAGGCGCTCTACACGCGCATCGCCGATTGGGAGAAGGCGACCGGCGCCAAGGTCAACATCCTCTCCAAGAAGAACGGCTTCGACATCGACAAAGAGTTGAAGTCGGACATCGCCGCCAACACCGTCAACTGGTGCGTCGGCTGGAACCACACCTCGTTCGCGCCGCAGTATACCAGCCTCTACACCGATCTGACCAAGATCGTGCCGGCCGAGGAGATCGCCAAATATGTTCCGGGCGTCATCAAGGCCGCGACGTCGACGGCAAGCTCGACAATGCTGCCGCGCGCGCAATTCGACGTCTCGGCGCTCTATTATCTGAAGAGCAACTACACCGACGACGCCAAGAAGGCGGCATTCAAGACGAAATACGGCTATGACCTCGCGCCGCCCACGACCTGGAAGCAAGTGACCGACCAGGCGATCTTCTTCTCCAAGCCGCCGAATTTCTACGGCACCGAATTCGCCGGCAAGGAAGAGGCGATCAACGGCCGCTTCTACGAGATGGTCGTCGCCGAAGGCGGCCAATATCTCGACGGCGCGGGCAAGCCGGCGTTCAACTCCGACGCAGGCGTGCGCGCGCTCGATTGGTTCGTCAATCTCTACAAGGCCAAGGCGGTGCCGCCGGGCACTACCAACTATCTCTGGGACGATCTCGGCCAGGGCTTCGCTTCGGGCACCGTGGCGCTCGATCTCGATTGGCCGGGCTGGGCGACCTTCTTCAACGATCCGAAGTCGTCGAAGGCCGCCGGCAATGTCGGCATCATCGTGCAGCCCGCGGGCTCGTCGGGCAAGCACACGGGTTGGTCGGGCACGCACGGCTTCTCGGTGACCGAAGCCTGCCCGCACAAGGACGCCGCGGCTTCGCTGGTGCTGTGGCTGACCAACGACGACAGCCAGAAGATCGAGGCCGGCAACGGCTCGTTGCCGACGCGCCCGGCGGTATGGGATTGGGACATCGCGCAGGCCGCCAACAATCCTTACAAGAAGCAGGTGCTGGCGACGTTCCAGGAAGCGGCCAACTACGCCTTCCCGGTGCCGCCGCTGCCGGAATGGATCGAAATCTCCAACGCCGTCTATCCGGAACTGCAAGCCGCCATTCTCGGCGACAAGACCTCGAAGGCGGCGCTCGACGCGGCCGCGGACAAGGCGACGAAAATCCTGCAGGACGCCGGCAAGCTCTGAAGACTGTCATCGAGCAGGCCGGGTCGTGACCCGGCCGCGCCGTTCCTTAAAGGTTGCGACGCACTTACCCATGTCGGATCGATGAGAGTCCTTTAGAGTCAGCGCGCCGCTGCTTCTGCTGTTGCCGGCGATCATGGTGTTGGCCGCGATGGTCGCGCTGCCGCTGGCGTTCTCGCTATATTCAAGCTTCACCGCCTTTCGCTTGACACGGCCCGAGAGCCTGTATGTCTTCGTCGGTTTGCGCAACTACATCAATGCGCTGAGCGATCCGGTCTTCTTGGTCGCATTCGTGCGCACCGTCGTTCTGCTGGCGATCGCGCTTGAACCTGGAAATGCTGCTCGGCCTCGGTCTTGCGCTGCTGATCGAAAAGGCGGTGCACGGCAAGCGATTGCTGCGCACTTTCATGATGTTCCCGATGATGTTCTCGCCGATCCTGGTCGGCTTTCAGTTCAAATTCCTGTTCAACGACAATGTCGGTCTCGTCAACAATGCGCTGCAGTCGCTGGGCGTGACGCAGGAGGCAATTCCCTGGTTGATTGACGGCAACCTCGCCTTCTTCTCGATCGTCGTCGCAGAAGTCTGGTCGTCGACGCCGGTGTTTGCAATTCTCATTCTGGCAGGGCTGCTGGCCATGCCAAGGGAGCCGCTCGAGGCCGCGAGAGTCGATGGCTGCACGCCGTGGCAGAGCTTTCGGTTTGTGACCTGGCCCTTCATCATGCCCTTCGCCTATATCGCGATGACGATCCGCTCGCTCGACGTCGCGCGCGCCTATGACATCGTAAAGATCATGACCGACGGCGGTCCGGCGCGGCGCACTGAACTGCTCTGGACGTTGGTGGCGCGCACGGCCTATGGCGATGCGCGCATGGGCGCGGCCAACGCCATGGCCTACGCCTCCATCCTGTTGTCGATCGTTTTCACCGTCTATTTCTTCCGCAAGCTCGCCGTGGCGCGCGCGCAGATCGCCGCGGAGTGGTGAGATGACGCGCAACGAAAGCCTCGCGACGATGGCGTGTTGCGTGGGCCGACGTCGCGCACGGCGTCGGTCTATTTCCTCGCCATGATGCTGATTTGTCTGCCGGGCGCGTGGATCGTGCTGAACTCGCTACGTCCAACCGTCGAGATCATGGCCAAGCCCGCGGTCTGGATCCCGCAACAACTCTCGTTCGACGCCTTCACCGCAATGTTCGGTTCGCTCGGCCACGGCGCGATTCCCGTCGGCGACTATTTTCGCAATTCAGCTGATCATCTCGGCCACCTCGACGATCATCGCCGATCGCGATCGGGATCAGCGGCGGCTACGCCTTCGCGCGCTTCCGCTTTCGCGCGCAAATCGGCGCTGTTCCTGGGCTTCATGCTGACTCGCGCGGTTCCCGGCGTCGCGCTTTCGCTGCCGCTGTTCATCCTGTTCGCGCGGCTCGGGATCATCGACACCCACTTCGCGCTGATTTTGGTTTATGTCGCGCTCAACGTGCCTTTCACACTGTGGTTGATCGACGGCTTCTTCCGCCAGGTGCCGCTCGACATGGCCGAGGCGGCGCAGGTCGACGGCTGCACGCGCTGGCAGGCGTTCTTTCACGTCGAGTTCCCGCTGGCCGGCCCCGGCATCGCGTCCGCCGCGATCTTCGCGTTCCTGACCTCGTGGAACGAATTCGCGCTCGCCTCAACAGCTCACTCGCTCGGTCAATTCCAAAACGCTTGCCGGTCGGCCTGCTCGATTACACCTCGGAATTCACCATCGACTGGCGCGGCATGTGCGCGCTCGCGGTGGTGATGGTGGCGCCGGCGTTGGCGCTAACGTTCATCATCCAGCGACATCTCGTGTCCGGCCTGACGTCCGGCGCGGTGAAGGGTTAGACGATGGCGACCGTCACGCTGGACAAGTTGGTGAAGCGCTACGGCGCGGTGGAGGCGGTGCGCAGCATCGATCTTGCAGATCGAGGATCGCGAGTTCGTCGCGCTGGTTGGGCCATCGGGCTGCGGCAAATCGACGACGCTGCGCATGATTGCGGGGCTCGAGGAGATCAGCGGCGGCGAGATCAGGATCGGCGGCGAGGTCGTGAACGATCTGCCGCCGCGGGCGCGCAACATCTCGATGGTGTTTCAATCCTATGCGCTCTATCCGCACATGAGCGTGCGCGAAAATCTCGGGTTTTTCGCTGAAGATCGCCAAGCAATCGACGGATGAGATCAAGCGCCGCGTCGACGAGGCGGCGGCGATCCTTCATCTGGAGCCGCTGCTGGACCGCCGTCCGTCGCAACTCTCCGGCGGTCAGAGCCAGCGCGTCGCGATGGGCCGCGCCATCGTCCGCAATCCGGCCGTGTTCCTGTTCGACGAGCCGTTGTCCAATCTCGACGCAAAGCTGCGCGGCGAGATGCGCACCGAGATCAAGAAACTGCACGCGCGCGTCACCTCGACCGTGATATATGTCACGCACGATCAGGTGGAGGCGATGACGCTTGGCGGATCGCATCGTCATCATGCGCGACGGCCTCATCGAGCAGGTCGGCACGCCGGACGAGGTGTTTCATCGCCCGGCGACGCGCTTCGTCGCGAGTTTCATCGGCTCCCCGCCGATGAACCTAGTCGAGGCCGAGATCGCCGACGATCAGGTCGTATTCGCCAACGACGATCGGCTTCCGCTGCCGCCGGCGTTTCGCAACGCTTCGCCGCGAAAGGGCGAAAGATTGTGTTTGGTCTGCGGCCGGACGATGTTTACCCCAGCGGCCACGGCCTGGCCTCGGGACACGCCGGAGCGGTTCACGAACGGCCGCTTACCGTCAGCCTGACAGAGCCGCTCGGCAACGAGACGCTGGTGTTCCTGCAATTTCGCCGGGCGCGAATGGTTGTCGCGCATGCTCAATCCGCGCACCGCTCGCGCCAGGCGCGTCGATCCCGGTCAGCTTCGATCTCGCCGACGCGCATCTGTTCGACGCCGCCACCGGCGCGGCGCTCGTCCGCGTGGGAGACTGACATGGCGAAAATCGAACGCGTCGAACTGCGCATGGTCGATCTGCCGCCGAAGGTGAAGCGGGTCGACGCCATCCAGAGTTTCGTCTCGCAGGAGACGCCGATCGTCTCGATCACCGATACCGACGGCGCGATCGGGGTCGGCTATTCCTACACCATCGGCACCGGCGGCTCCTCCGTGATGCGGCTGCTGGCCGATCATCTCGCGCCGCGCATGCTCGGGCAAAGACGCCGACCGCATCGAAGCGATCTGGCGCGAGCTCGAATACGCCACCCACGCCACGACCATCGGCGCCATCACGGCGCTGGCGCTGGCCGCCATCGATACCGCGCTGTGGGACTTGAGCTGCAAACGGCGCAGGCCTGCCGCTGTGGATCGCCGCGGGCGGCGCCAGCGACCGGCGCCCGCTCTACACCACCGAAGGCGGCTGGCTGCATCTGCCCGCGGAAGCTCTGGTCGACGACGCGCTTGCGGCGCGCGAGAAAGGGCTTTCGCGGCTCAAAGATCAAGATCGGCCGCCCGCATGTCGCGGAGGATCGTGCGCGGCTTGCGCGCCGTGCGCAAGGCGCTCGGCGACGGTTTCGAGATCATGACCGACGCCAACCAGGGCCTTCTCGCTCGACGAGGCGATCCGCCGCGCCGGGCAGTTCGCCGAGCTCGATCTCGCCTGGATCGAGGAGCCGCTGCCGGCCGACGACATCGACGGCCACGTGCGGCTTGACGCAATCGACCTCGACGCCGATCGCCATCGGCGAGTCGCTCTATTCGATCCGCCATTTCCGCGAATATCTCGCGCGAGGGCGGCTGCTCGATCGTGCAGACCGACGTCGCGCGGATCGGCGGTATCACGCCGTGGCTGAAGGTCGCGCATGCGGCGGAAGCGTTCGACGTGCCGGTGTGCCCGCATTTCCTGATGGAGTTGCATGTCAGCCTCGCCTGCGCCGTGCCGAACGGCCGCTATGTCGAATACATCCCGCAGCTCGACGATCTGACGACGCGAAGGCATGAAGGTGGAGGCCGGCATGGCGGTCGCGCCAAGCGCGCCCGGCCTCGGCATCGCCTGGGATTGGGAGGCGATCCGTCGGCGCAGCGTCGCGGAATTCAACAAGACAATTTCGCCGTGAGGGAGGCGCAAATGCAGCGCATGGGCATGGTGATTGGCATCCGCCCGGAGCGGATCGACGGAATACAAGCAGCTGCACGCGGCGGTCTGGCCGGGCGTGCTGGCGAAGATCGCCGATTGCAACATCCGCAACTACTCGATCTTCCTGCGCGAGCCGGAGAATCTGCTGTTCGCCTATTTCGAATATCACGGCGACGATTTCGCCGCCGAACTCCGCGAAGATGGCCGCCGATCCGACGACGCAGAAATGGTGGGACATCAACATGCCGCTGCCAGCGCCGCCTCGACAGCGCCAAGGAGGGCGATTGGTGGTCGGCGATGCCCTCCGATATTTTTCACGCCTTGAGGCAATGAGTTGGCTTTCGATCCCGCCTCGCTGCGCCAGGAGTGGCCGAAGCCGAGCCGGCCGCGACCGATCGTGACGATCGGCGCGGGCTCGATCGTCGCCGACGCGCATTTTCCCGCCTATCGCAAAGCGGGTTACCCGATCGCGGGGGTGTTCGACCTCGATCTCGCGCGGGCGCAGGAGGTCGCGGAGCGATTTCGATGTCGGAACAGTGTTCTCGACGCTGGATGAGGCGCGTTGCAATCAAGAGCGCAGTGTTCGATCTGGCGACGCCGCCTGGTGAGCATGCAAAGGTGTTTGAGCGCGCTGCCGGACGGCGCCGCGGTGCTGATCCAGAAGCCGATGGGGCGAAACGAGGCCGAGGCGAGCGAAATCCTCGGGATATGTCGCGCCAAACGGCTGGTTGCCGCGGTCAATTTTCAATTGCGGTTCGCGCCCGCGATGCTGGCGGTCGCAGACGCGTTCGCGCGCGGCTTGCTCGGCGATCTCGTCGACGTCGAGGCGCATCTCGCCATCGACACGCCGTGGGACATGTTCGCGTTCCTGAAGGGCTTGAAGCGCGTCGAAATCGCCGTTCACTCCATCCACTATCTCGACCTCATGCGCAGCCTGCTCGGCGATCCCAAGGGGGTTCACGCCAAGACCATCGGGCATCCGAATTCGACGATGGCGCAAACGCGCACCTCTGCGATTCTCGACTATGGCGATCGCGTGCGCTGCACGCTGTCGGTCAACCACAATCACGCCTTCGGTCGCCGCCATCAGGTCGCCGAATTTCGCTTCGACGGGACCGAAGGCGCGGCGCACGTGAGCCTCGGCCTGCTGCTCGATTATCCCCGCGGCGAGCCGGATGCGCTGTCCATCCGGCCGAAGGGCGAGACCGCAATGGTTCGACGTCCCCCTGCGCGGCGGCTGGTTCCCCGATGCTTTCGTCGGCCGCATGGCCAATCTGCAGCGCTTCGTCGCCGGTGAGGACGCCGGCGCTTGATCGCGAGCGTCGAGGACGCGTGGTCGACCATGGCGCTCGTCGAGGCGATGTACCGATCGAGCGCCGCGCCGGCGACCGCGCCTTCGCCGCATCCCTGAGCGAAAGTGACCGATGAACGAACAAACGATCTACTACGAGGACTACCAACTCGGCTCGGTGCGGCTCACGCACGGCCGCACCATCACCGAGACCGATTTCGTCGTGCATGCCGGCCATACCGGCGATTTCTTTCCGCATCATCATGGACGCGGAGTTCATGAAGACGACGTCGTTCGGCCAGCGCATCGCGCATGGCACGATGGTTTTTGCCATCGGCGTCGGCCTGACCGCGACGCTCATCAATCCGGTTGCCTTCTCCTATGGGTACGATCGCCTGCGTTTCATCCGTCCGGTGTTCATCGGCGACACGATCCGCACGCGGGTGACGATCGCCTCGAAGGAGGACGATTCCCGCCGATCAGGCCAAGGGCGCGTGATCGAGCGCTGCGAGGTTCTGAATCAAAGAGACGAAGTCGTGCTCGCCGCCGACCATATCTTGCTGGTTGAGAAGCGTCCGACATGAACAAACGGGCGCTCGCTGGGCGCGCGCATTGTTCCACAAACCTGTGCGCCAGTCTTGACGGCGAGAGACGGAGAGCTCTACGATGAAATTTCTTGTCACCGGCGGCACAGGCTTTATTGGCGCCTCCGTCGTCAGAAACCTCGCAGCGCGCGGTGTTCCGACTGTCGTGGCTGACTTGAACGCCAGCGCCGCTCCCAGCATTGGCGCCGCCAAGGTCGAAGCTATGGACGTCGCCGACGCACGCTCGGTCGAAGCCGTGTTCGCGCGGCATCCCGACATCACCCATTGCATTCACCTCGCATATTTGATGAGCGCGGAGGTTGAGGCCAATCCGGCGCTTGGCGTAAACGTCAATGTGCTCGGCATGGTGAACATGTTCGAGGCGGTCGTTCGTCATCGCCTGACGCGTCTCGTCTTCACGAGCAGCGAAACTGTATTTGGCGCGAACCAAGCTCGTTATGGCAATCGTCCGGTGAAGGAAGAGGATTTTTGTTCGCCAGAGGACCACTTTTTTACCTATGGCGTGATGAAGCTCCTCGACGAATTCATCGCAAGAAAATACATGGAGAAGCACGCGGTGAGCCTCGCCTGTGTGCGGCCCGCCGTCGTGTTCGGGCATGGGCGGAAGCGCGGCTCGGTACTGTGGGCGGAGGACTATGCCTCCCGGCCAGCGTCTGGCGAGACGGCGCGGCTGCCCTTCTCACAGCATTCGCGTGAGACGTGGATATACAAGGACGACTGCGCCGAACAGTTGGTGCGACTCGCGCTGAAGGAAAAGCTCGGGCATTTTGCGTACAACAACGGCGGGGCCTATGCCTCTGGCGAGGAGATTGCCGCCGCGGTCAAGCATTGGCTGCCTGACGCACGCATTGAATTCGATGAAACCAAGCCGCGAACGCCGCTCATCGATTGGCAGGACGGAGAGCGGCTCGCGCAAGAGATCGACTTCCGCCCGCGCTCGCTCAGCGAAGGCGTGCGGGCTCACATCAACGAAGCGCTTCGCGAGCTTGGCCGCAAGGAGATCTGATTATGGCGCGTTATCGCAACACCGTGGTTGGCAGCTATCCGCGTCCCTCCGAGGTCGCGGACACGATGAAGAAACCGACGCTGGTACAGGCCGAGGCCGACGAGATGGTTCGTTGGGCGGCGCGGGATCAGGCCGAACTGGGTCTCGATGTGATCACCGATGGCGAGGCCTATCGCGAGAACATGTACTACTTCTATCAGAAGCGCGTCGATGGCGTGACCTTTGAAAACATGCCGCGGCTCTCGTTCGGGACAGCGGGTTTCGGCATCGAGTGCCCACGGGTCATCGGTCGCATCGAGAATCCGCGCTTCAATCTCGCCCATAATTGGAAGCTGGCGCGCGCGGCGGCGCCCGCGCATGTGCGCGTCAAACAAACGGTGACCGGTCCGCACGTGCTGACGCGCTTCAGCGTCAATGAGCGAAAGGACCTTTATCCCGACGATCAGGCGCTATGCCGCGCCTGGGCGGCGGTGCTTCGCGAGGAGCTCGCTGAAGTCGTGGCGGCCGGATGCTCTGATATTCAGTTCGACGAGCCGATGTGGACCGAAGCGCCCGAGCAAAGCGAATGGGCCGCCGAAGTGCTCAACGAGCTTATCGATAGTCTGCCGAAGTCGGTGCGGATAGGTCTGCACGTTTGTGGGGGCAATCCCCGCCGCAAGCGTATCTACTTCACCAAATATATGGACCTCGCGCCGGCATTTCGGAAAATGCACATTCAAGAAGTGTCGCTCGAACATTGCACGCTGAGTTACGATCTGATGGAGCTTTGGTCGCTCTGGGACTTCAAGGGAGATCTGGCTTTAGGCGTGATTGATCAGCGCAGCGATGAGATCGAGACGGTCGATGTAGTGCGGGCGCGGATCGAGCCGGCGCTCAAGCACTTTCCCGCGCGAGCGGTTGGTGCTGACGAGCGAGTGCGGCTTTGGCCATGTACCGCTCGACATCACGCATAAGAAGCTCGCGGTGCTCGTGAAGGCTTCGCACGAGCTTTAAATACACTGGCTTTCGGGGAGGCGGCGGAGTGGCGCAGATTCTGATCGATACCCATCTGCATCTGATCTACCGGCAACGCTTGAGCTATCCCTGGCTCGCCGATGTCGAGCCGCTCAATCGCGACTTTCTGCTGCAAGCCTATCAGGCAGAGGCCCGACGCTGCGGTGTTTCCGCCGCCTTGCACATGGAGGTCGACGTCGCGCCCGATCTCATTGAGACCGAAACGCGGCACGTCGAGACACTGGCCGCCGAGCCGGGCGCTTTGTTGCGCGGAGCGGTTAGCGCCTGCCGTCCGGAGAGCACGGATTTTCCCGCGTTTCTGGAACGGCAGGCCGCCAATCCTTTCGTACGCGGATTTCGCCGCGTGCTTCATGTCGTCCCCGATGCGCTGAGCCAATCGGCGACTTTCCGAGCTCATTTGAATTTGCTCGCAAGGGCGAGCAAACCGTTCGATCTGTGCGTACGAGCGGACCAACTGCCCGTGGCGATCGAGCTGATCGACGCCTGTCCTGATGTTCAGTTCGTGTTAGATCATTGCGGGGTTCCGGCGATCAAAGAGCGCGCCGAGCATCCCTGGCGCGATCACATTGCGGCGATTGCTGAGAGGCCAAATGTGGTCGTCAAGATATCAGGCGTCGTCGCCTACGCGGACGCGGAGAACTGGACACTCGAAGACATCCGTCCCTATGTCGAGCACGCCATCGGTTGCTTCGGTTGGAGCCGCGTCGTGTGGGGCAGCGACTGGCCCGTGTGCACCCTTACTTCGTCTCTGTCGAATTGGGTTGCGGCGACGCACGCGATCACCGCGGGATGCAGCGCTTCCGAACGCGCGCAGCTGTTCGAGACGAACGCCAAACGTATTTGGCGGCTCTAGGCGGCCTCTCAAATTTCGCCTGCCGTCCTCTTCGGACTGTGCCCGGTACCGGACGATTACGGGGAACCAAGGCGACCGCCGGCGCGCCGCGCGTCGCGCTTGAGCGCAAGCTTGGCAAGCCGGGAGCGCCATCGCTTGGCAGTCACGATCAACGGCGGCTCTTGATGGTCAGCGGACGCCCAGCCAACGGGGTCTTCGGAACAAGGCGTTGCGCTAACCGTTAACGGCTGGCGTCCGGCTAGAGGGGCCTTGCGTACGTCCGGGGTAGCTATTGCATTGGAATTTCGTAACGGGATGAACGGTTTGCATTATCTGAAGCCCGATCCTTCATTTACAAGCGGTACATCCCCGTTTGCAGGCGCGCGCAACTCGGAATCTGTGCCTGACATAAACACGCAAGTCGGCGGGGTAATGCTGAGGCCCGCCTTTTGACTGCTCCCACACGGTGGCATCCCGGCAGGGTCGGTAATGCATCGATGGCTTGACTGCTAAATAGAGGAACGTTGGACCCAATGTCATTCATGGCGCGTCACAGCCATACGATCAACCAAAACGGGGCCTTCGGCGCAACGCTGCTTGGCAACGGCGAAGCTAGATTTCGCTTTTGGGCGCCTGCGCTGCGTCATGTTGCGCTGGTATTTGAGGGGCGAGATCCAATAAAGATGAATCGGCTTGAGAATGGATGGTTTGAGGTGACGGCGGCATGCGAGGCCGGCGCTGCATACCAATATCAGGTGGACGAGAATCTGTTGGTCGCTGATCCCGCCGCGCGCGCCATGCGGGGTGACGTCTTTGGGGCGAGCATCGTTTGCGACCCGCAGGCCTATGCCTGGAAGGCGCAGGGCTGGAAAGGTCGTCCATGGCATGAAGCGGTGTTCTATGAATTGCACGTTGGGGCGTTCGGCGGCTTCCGCGGCGTGCAAGAAGCGTTGCCAGGCCTGCGAGGCCTCGGTATTACCGCGGTCGAACTGATGCCGGTAAGCGCGTTTCCCGGCGAACGCAATTGGGGATACGACGGCGTCCTCCCCTACGCGCCGAGTTCATCTTACGGAACTCCAGACGAGCTCAAGGCGCTGATCGACCGTGCGCACGAACTTGGGATGATGATATTTCTAGATGTGGTCTACAACCATTTCGGGCCGGAAGGGAATTTCATCGGCGCCTATGCGCCGCCGTTCTTCCGCCGCGACGCCCACAACGCCTGGGGACGCGCTATCGATTTCCGCAGGCCGGAAGTGCGTCGCTTCTACACGGAAAATGCGCTCTACTGGCTGCAGGAGTTCAGGTTCGATGGACTCCGTTTTGATGCGGTGCATGCGATATTGCATCCGGATTGGTTGGACGACACGGCCGCCGAAATTCGCGCGACGCTGGCGAGCGATCGTTATGTGCATTTCGTTCTGGAGAACGACAACAATGTCGCCAGCCATATGCGTGACGGATATTTTTCCGCACAGTGGAACGACGACGCTCATCATGTCCTGCATGTGCTGCTGACCGGAGAGACGGGCAATTATTACGTCGACTTCGCTGACGATCCCGCAGCTAAACTAGCGCGGAGCTTGTCTGAAGGATTTGTTTTTCAGGGCGAGCCGTCGATCAATCGCGGTGGCGCTGCGCGAGGTACGCCGAGCGGCGACCTACCCCCGCAGTCGTTCGTTTTGTTTCTGCAGAACCATGACCAAATCGGTAATCGGGCGTTCGGGGAGCGCTTGACCGACTTGACCGAACCGCGCGCGCTCGAAGCCGCCATCGTGCTGCAGATGCTTTCGCCCCATATTCCGCTGCTTTTCATGGGCGAGGAGTACGCCAGCAAGACTCCGTTCCTGTTCTTCTCGGAAATGAATGAGAAGTTGGCCCAGTCGATTAGAGAGGGGCGCAAGCGGGAGTTCAACTCGGCGCTGACGAACTGCCAGACCCAAATGCGAGCGAGACTTTCAACCAATCCGTGCCGCAGCCCGACATTAGCGTCGGACGTCGCCGGTTTCGCCTTTATCAGAGTTTGCTGGCGCTGCGCCGAGAGCGAATCACGCCACATATCCCAGGCGCTTGCTCACTGAGCGCTCGCGCTATCGCCGACAAAGCGGTCATCGCGCGCTGGCGTCTAGGCAATGGGGCCAATTTGACGATCGCTATCAACCTCGGGGCCGAGTCGGTGAGCTGCCTCGCGCCCTCTGATCCGCTTTTGTTCGAGAGCGCCGCGAGGAGCGCACGAGACGCTGCGAAATGGCGAACTCGCTCCAAACGCTACCGTCGCGCTAATGTCGGAAACATAAGTGGGATCGTGTCTCGCACATCAGTGTGATGCGCTGACGTTTTGATCCGCGTCGCTTCTGCTATACACGTGGGCAACTTCCCCTGTTCGAGACGCGCACGTGAAAAAGATCGGCTTCCTGTCGTTTGGCCATTGGACGCCGTCGCCGCAATCGCAAACGCGTTCGGCGGCGGACGCGCTCCTGCAATCGATCGACCTCGCCGTGGCCGCGGAAGAGCTTGGAGCGGATGGCGCTTACTTTCGCGTACACCATTTCGCTCGCCAGCTGGCGTCACCTTTTCCTCTGCTTGCCGCGGTTGGCGCCAAGACGCAGCGGATCGAGATCGGCACGGCGGTCATCGACATGCGTTACGAAAATCCGCTCTACATGGCGGAAGACGCAGGCGCGGCGGATCTGATTGCTCGAGGGCGGCTGCAACTCGGTATCAGTCGCGGATCGCCGGAGCAGGTCATCGACGGCTGGCGCTACTTTGGCTATCGTCCGGCCGACGGTCAGTCTACGCCGATCTCGGACGCCGCCACGCCGAAGTTTTGTTGGAGACGCTGCGCGGGGAGGGCTTCGCCGAGCCCAATCCGTCGCCCATGTTCCCCAATCCGCCTGGGCCTATTGCGCATCGAGCCGCACGCGCCCGGACTGCGCGAGCGCATCTGGTGGGGCGCGGGCTCGAACGCAACTGCCGCTTGGGCAGGCAAACTCGGCATGAACTGCAAAGCTCCACGCTCAAAGACGACGAGACCGGAGAGCCTTTCCATGTTCAGCAGGCGGCGCAAATCCGCATCTATCGCGAGGCTTGGAAGGCGGCGGGACATACTCGCGAGCCCCGCGTCTCGGTCAGCCGCAGTGTTTTCCCGCTGGTCGACGAGCGAGATCGCGCCTATTTCGGCCGCGGCGGCAAGGAGCAGGACACGATCGGTTTCATTGACGCGAATACTCGCGCCATCTTCGGTCGCGGCTACGCGGCCGAGCCGGACGCGCTGATCAAGGAGCTCGCGAAGGATGAGGCCATCGCCGAAGCCGACACGCTGTTGCTCACCGTCCCCAATCAACTGGGCGTCGACTACAACGCGCACGTGATCGAAGCGATCCTGAAGGACGTGGCGCCGGCGCTGGGGTGGCGGTGATACCTGGTTGCGGGTCTCGCATCGGCGCGGGTCAGGCGCCGAGTTGACCCACGTGAAAGCCCAGTCGATTCTCGACGTCACCCGGCGCGATGAAACCCGCGATCGAATAGCCTCTGGATCGGTCTCTGGGTCGTCGGTCGCCCCAGTGAGGCAATGAAGGCCTCCCACTCCGGTTTGATCTCGGAATCCGGAGGGAGACTCGCGACGTCGACGAGACGCTTGGTGTCCGCGATCGCCTGCTTGTCGAACGAGGCGATCCGCATCGCCAGCGCTATCCACGAAACCGTCCAGTTCCGCGTCCGGCAAGGCGCGATTGACGTAGCCATATCGCTCGGCGAGTTCGCCGCGGATATCGTCCGCGCTCAACAACACCTCCAGCGCGCGGCCCGCGCCCCATCAGACGGGGCAAGCGCGCCATCGGGCCGCCGCCCGGCACCGAGCCCGCGCCGACCTCCCATTGCGAAAGAATCGCTTTCTCGCGACTGGCAAAGCGCATATCGCTCGCCAGCGCGAGTTCGCTGCCGACGCCGGTCGCCCGTCCCCGGATAGAGGCGATGGAGACCACCGGCGCGCGGCTCAGACGCACCAGCATGTCTGGCAGCGCCTGCAACCCGGTCACTCCCGGCGGGATCTTCGCTGACTCCTCAAGCGGCGCCAGAAAATCGTAGTGCGTCAGGAAAAAACCTTCGACGGCGCTGTCAAACACCACCACCTTCAACTTTTCGTCGGATTCGATCTCGGCAATGATCTCATTCAGCTCCGGTATCGTCTCGGGGCCAAAAATGTTGACCGGCGGATGGTCGAATGTCACGCGCCAATACGTTGGCAATCGCCGTTCGAGGCGAATCTGACGGACAGAGGATATTCTTTCGGGCGATTTATGACATTCTCCTTTGTGGCGAAGAGCGCGCCGTTGCCCCGCTCAAATTGATCTTCGCAACGAACGAAACGCGGCGCGCATTTCCGTGGCAAACAACGCCGGTTGCTCCCACGCGGCGAAGTGCCCACCTTTAGGGAGCTCGTTGAAGTAAATGAGATTGGGATAGGCCCGCTCCGTCCAGCTTCGCGGCGCCGCATAGATCTCGTCCGGGAAGACGCTCACTGCGACCGGCATGCGCCACGTGTTTGGGCTCGAAGAAATTCAGCTTGTTTTCCCAATACAGCCGGGCCGACGAGATCGCCGTATTGGTCAACCAATAGAGTGTGATGTTGTCCAGTATGTCGTCTCTGCTCAGCCCCTCGGAAGCCCCGTCGAACACCCTGGCTATGAGCTCTTCGCTGCGAGCGTCGTGATCGAGGATCCAAGCGGCCAGGCCAAGTAGGCGAATCCGCAATCCCGTAGAGCGTCTGCGGCCGGTTCGCCATTTCAATGGCGTATCCGAGGCCATGTTTGTAAAAGGAATCCAGTTGCTCGTACGCGCGCATTTCATCCGCCGGCAGGTTGGCGGGCGGGGAGCCGCCGGGTTGCAACGCCTTGGCGATATCGGCGGGCACCGTTGCTGGCATATTTGTGTGAATACCAAGCAATTGCGGCGGCGCTTGCAACGCCATTTGCTCGGTGATGGCGTTGCCCCAGTCGCCGCCCTGCGCCACATATCGCTCGTATCCGAGCCGCTGCATGAGCGCGATCCACGCGCGCGCGACGCGGGCCGGATCCCAGCCGCTCGCCGTCGGTTTGGCTGAGAAGCCGTAACCCGGAAATCGATGGAATTACGAGATGGAAGGCGTCCGCCACGCTCCCGCCATGCGCGGTTGGATTTGTGAGCGGGTCGATGATTTTCAGTTGCTCGATGATCGAACCAGGCCAGCCATGCGTAACAATCATTGGCAACGCCTCATCGTGCTTGGAGCGCACGTGAATGAAATGAATATCGAGCCCGTCGATTTCGGTGAGATACTGCGGCAGAGCGTTGAGCCTCGCTTCTATCTTGCGCCAGTCATAGTCCGTCCGCCAATACCGCGCGAGTTGCTGCATCGTCGCCAATCGCACGCCCTGCGAAGCGTCCGCAACCGTCTCGCGCTCGGGCCATTGCGTCATGATTAGCCGCTCGCGTAGATCCGCAAGTCTTTCGCCGGAGAATTCGACGTGGAAAGGGCGAACGGTCTCGTTGCCCGTCGCGGCCGACGCCTCCCCGGGCAGCCATGCAGCCGCGCCGGCGCTTAATACGCCAACCGCAGCCGCTCCCAGAAATCGGCGCCGATCCTGATCAAACTCGCCGCTCGTAGCATCTCGACGCGACGTATTGCTGAGCATGTTCATAGCTGTTCCTCCTTGTCATAGTGCGCTGATCAAAGACCCGAGACATCAATCACAGCCTGGGCAAACGCCTCCGGCGCCTCCTGAGGCAGGTTGTGGCCAACGCCACCCTTCACAAGCCGATGCTGATACTTCCCGGAGAACTTCTTGGCGTAAGCCAACGGCTCCGGATGTGGCGCGCCGTTCTCATCGCCTTCGAGCGTTATGGTAGGCACGCCCACATCCGGCGCGACCGCCAACTTCTTCTCCAACTCATCGAGCTCCGGGTCGCCATGGGCAACCCCCAGACGCCAACGATAGTTATGAATGACAATATCGACGTGATCAGGGTTTTCTAACGCATCCGCGCTGCGGGCGAACGTCGCCTCGTCGAACTTCCATGCCGGCGACGCGAGCCGCCAGATCAGCTCAGCGAATTCCCGTCGATATTTGCTGTAACCTTCGCGACCCGCTCGGTCGCGAAATAGAATTGATACCACCACAGAAGCTCGCCCTTCGGAGGTAGCGGCGCCTCCCCCGCTTGCTGACTGCTGATAAGATAGCCGCTCACGGAGACCAGAGCCTTGACTCGCTCGGGCCACAGCGCTGCGACGATATCCGCAGTGCGACCGCCCCAATCAAAGCCCGCAAAGATGGCTTGCTTGATGTTCAACGCATCGATTAGCGCGATCGCATCAAGCGCCAGCGCCGAGGGCTGGCCGTTCCTGAGCGATTGCGTCGATAGAAAATGGGTCGACCCGTAGCCGCGGAGGTACGGCACAATCACCCGAAAACCCGCGGAGGCTAGGCGTGGCGCCACATCCACGAAGCTGTGGATGTCGTACGGCCATCCGTGAAGCAAGACGGCTGCGGGCCCGCTGGGCGGCCCCATCTCGACGTATCCGACATTGAGGGACGCCGGCGTCTATCGGTCTGACCGGAGGAAAGCGACTGAGGGGCTCGAACTTTGCGAGTTGCACCGTACCATTCAGCGCCGGCAGCGCCTCGGCGGTTAGAAGAGGTCAGCTGCGTCCCGGCAAGAGCGCCGGCGGCGATCTCGAGAAAGCGCCGCCGAGCGTGAAGTCGGGGAGAAGCGTCAGTCATTGCGTATCTCTCGCTTTGGCTTGGCTCGCCGATGCGCGGAGGATGACGAGGTCGAACCAAGCTTGCCGGTTCGCGGTTCTCAACGCCATCGCACATTGGGAAGCATCGCTCATATCAACGTATGAGCGATTGGCGATCGATGTATAGATGAACGTTGCGACGTCAGACTGATATGGTTGTTGTCGTCAGCTCTGGTCGACCTATGAAGTTACTGGGTTTACGGCCTCGGCCCATTGGCTGCTGATCTCTCCGTTCGCAAACAAACAGAGGAAACCGTCATGAAGGTGCTAATGGTCATCACGTCCCACGATCGCTTGGGCAATACCGGACGAAAAACTGGATTTTGGCTCGAGGAGTTCGCAGCCCCCTACTACGTGTTCAAGGACGCCGGCGCCACGCTTACCCTTGCTTCCCCCAAAGGCGGTCGCCCACCGCTCGATCCCAAGAGCAACGAACCTGAATTCCGTACCGACCTCACCCTCAGGTTCGAAAAAGACGTCGCGGCGCAAGCCCAGCTCGACAAAACGGTTCGGCTTGAAAGCATCAGACAAGAGGACTTCGATACGGTGTTTTATCCGGGTGGGCATGGTCCGATGTGGGACTTGGCGGATGACGAGCACTCCATCAAACTGCTCGAAGTTGTTCCTCGTCGCCAACAAGCCCATATGCGTGGTCTGCCACTCTACCGGCGCGCTCCGTCACGTGAAGGCGCCGAGCGGCGAGTTGCTGGTGAGGAACAGGGAAGTTACCGGTTTCACAAATGGCGAGGAGGCCGCTGTGGGGCTGACGAACGTGGTGCCCTTCCTGGTCGAAGACGAAATGCTGAAGTTGGGCGCAATCTTCTCTAAGCGAGCTGATTGGACGCCGTACGTGGTGACCGACGGTTTGCTGATTACCGGGCAGAACCCTCATTCCTCCGGACCAGCCGCAAAGGCCCTGCTCGCGCGGCTAAAGCCAGGCGCCAAACCGGCCGCGGTCGCCTTAGCTTCGTAGAGGAGTTGGAAGGTTTCGCTACCCACCGCCGGCTAAGCGCGGGTTAAGCGGGCGTCGTGAATGGGAATATGGCGCCCCGCGGCACATTCGACGTGGCCCACAATCTGCCTTCGGGAATGGCGTCGTTTATTTCGAATCGATGTCCGGCATCTAACGAAAGTCAGCGTCGCCGCCAGTTCCGTCCACTGAAGCAACTGTTTCCTTGCTATGACCGCCGAGCCAACGCGCAAAGGTTGATCGCTGAGCAACTCATCTCTTCAGCCTTTCAAGGCCAACTCAAGACAATGCGTCAGCGCCGCGGACTTAAACGGCTTTCTCAACAAGCAGACCGCGCCGCTAGCCCTAGCCCTGCTTTCCAACCCCGCATCCGCGCGCGCCGTGATCATGATGACCGGCACCTTGGAGCCTCGGGCGGTAAGCAGGAGTTTGAGGTCTATCCCACTCAAGCCGGGCATATGGATATCGGTGACGACGCAATCACACGATCTTTCGCCGCCCGCGGCAACAAATTCATCGGCGGAAGCATAGCCCTGCGCGCCGTACCCGAGCGAGCTAAGCAAATCAACAAGCGCGATACGGAAGGGATCGTCGTCGTCGACAACTCCAATATGATGCTTAATCGACACGCTTCACGCCCCTTCACTCGGGCTGGTTCGAGAACGCTGCCGCAGGTCCAGCGCTGTTATGTGCGCATGAGTGCCGAGGATAAATGTAAAAATACGAATCCTGCTTCTCATTGGCGAGTGGGCCTGATCATCTCAGCCATACGGACGAGGTCAGGCAAAGTTTGCGCCTTCATTTTTCGCATAGCCGACCCTCGGTGAATCTTCACCGTGATCTCGCTCAATCCCAGATCGCCGGCCACCTGCTTGTTCATCTTGCCCGATGTAACCAGCATCATCACTTCTTTTTCGCGGCCAGACAGCGTTTCAAATCGCTGTCGCATGCGCGTGATGTCTTCATCAGCTTTCCGACGCTGCCGATCTCGTTCGATCGCGGTCGTTACGGCGTCGAGCATGTCCTGGTCGTGGAACGGCTTGGTGAGAAAATCCACGGCGCCGCGCTTCATCGCCCGCACCGACATGGGAACGTCGCCGTATCCGGTCATTATGACAACCGGCACGCCAACGCCAAGCTGCACCAACCGCGTCTGGAATTCCAGCCCATTCATATCGGGCAACCGCACATCGACGACGATACACCCAGGTCTGTCCGGGTGAGTGGCGTTCAAAAATTCCTGCGCCGTTGCATAGCCCCGAGTGTCGAGGCCGACCGATTCGAACAGTCCCTCCAACGCCTCTCGCAACGAGGCGTCGTCATCCACGACGTGGATGATTGGCTTATCAATTTCATGGACCGGCATCGCAAGCGCCCGTATCAATACGCCCCCAACAATTATCATGGCAGAAACCTTCGCGTCGATCAAACCGTACTAGCCCGAAGCCGTCCGTTGATCAAAGCCGGTTCGCGAGTCCAACTAAACATTCCTCCTTACGCTTTGGTGTGGCAACAGGCCGCGTTCGTGGGCGTTTATTCCTCAGGCCAAAGGAAGCCCTCGCGCTCCGAGCGGCAAGTGACCGGCTTCGCAAATGCCCACGTGAACGGTGGTAATGCGGTTGTATCCGGCGTTGCGCCATTCAACTTTGGGAGGCGCCTCTCATATCAAAGTATGAGTGGACTCGTCGCCAATTTCGGGGGTTGGCCGAATCGCCATCGCCAGACCCTCTGTCGACCGCGGACGACCCAAGGGCCCGGCGCAAAGTCATACGAGAATATGATTGTCGGTTCCCAAGGTTGGATAGCGGAGACGCAAATCGTCGCCCACCATGTAGCCGTGCTTCGATGAAGAAGCGGAGCCGCTCGCGTCGACGGGCAACCGGGAAACGCGCGCTGGTTCAATGGCGATGGAGGGTCCTCATGCTTTGCTATGCTAAGCTCAGTCGTATACCGCCCCAAAATGTGCAGAGGCCACGGTGTTGGACACCGAGCCGACCGGCGCGTGCTCCGGCGAACGCGTTCTACGAAGCTAGAGACCGTAAAGACGACGAGGCTCCGATAGCCTTCGGCGACAAGGATCGTGGTGTTCCCGACGCCGCATCGGCGGCTGGCCCTCGCGCTGACGCTTCGCCCGAAAGACTTCTTGACGACCTGCGCAGTCTAATTGCGGATGACCCGGGTTCGGCCCGCGTAACGGCGCTGCGACTGGCGAACCTGCTCGCGGCGCCGACCGCGGTTGACGCGGTGGACGAACGCGGCGGTCTTGCGCCATGGCAACGACGCAAGCTTGATCGCCATCTGAGAGAAAACCTCGCCCGTCCGTTGCGCTTGAAAGGGCTTGCAGCCCTCGTCAATCTGAGCGTCAGCCACTTCAACCGGTCATTCAAGGAGAGCCATGGAGTAGCGCCGCATCGGTACATAATCCAGTTGAGGCTGAAGCTGGCTCAATCGCTGATGCAAGACACCGCGGATTCTCTGTGCGATATCGCATTGGCGTGCGGGCTCACGGATCAGGCGCACCTGACGAAACTCTTCCGACAGCATATCGGTCAAACCCCGAACGCGTGGCGTCGAAGTCATGTGGTCGATGATCCTCGGAGCGTTACCGTCGGTCACGAGATAGCAGATCAGATGGCCGGCAACGGCCAGCGTACATACTCGCAATCTCGTCCTCGACCTGTTTACGAACCCGAGGCAATCAGACCTAGCCATTCGCTGGATCGCAGGCGTAGTTGGGGAGGCCAGAATGACGCAGACATTTCCGCTCAATAGGATGCAGATGGACGGCAGCTGGGTGCATGTCGCAGAGTTGACGCACCGGATCAGCAACGAGTTCGCTAGCGCGATCGCGCTCACGAGGACGACCGCGGCGCAGTCGGCCAACATTGAGACCCGCACGGCGCTGGGCAAAGTCGGCGACCACCTCGATGCTCTCGCCGGGACATATCACGCTTTGCGACCTCCTGTGACGGAGCAACCCATCGACCTGACAGCTCACCTGACCCAACTCTGCGCAGCGATGTCGTCGGCGATGCAACGAACCCGAGGGATCGGGCTGACGTTGTCAATCCCCGAACCTGTATATGTGAATGGCTTTGTCTGTTGGCGCGCCGCTCTCATTCTGGCCGAACTGATCACGAACGCTTCTCGCCACGCCTTTGGCGCGGGAGGCGGCCATATCACCGTCTATGCGACGGTGGAGGCCGGGCGGATCATCTGTGAGGTAAGTGATGACGGCGGCGATCCGGGACGCCACGCCACGCCTGGCTTGGGGACGTTGATAGTCGACGCGCTGGCGGCGGAGTTCGGCGGGTCGATCGCAAGGCGTCGCGATGCCGAGGGCATGACCGTAACACTTTCTTTCCCTTGCGGTCTAACGTCGAGCGCCAATGAACTCAGGGGCGAGACTCTATCTAGAGCCGCCTCGTAGAAACGGATTTCGAGAACGTCGCGCGGCGGCAAGCTCGATCTCCCCTCGGCGGCTTCTAATGCGCCGGCGGCTACGCTTTAGTTGCCCACAACTGCTGAATCTCTTCCAGCGACTGCCGCTTGGTCTCCGGAACCGTTCGGTAGACCCACAGCCAACCGATGATGCAAAACGCCGCGAATAGCCAAAACGTCCCGGAACTGCCGATTGTTTGAACAAGCGACAGGAAAAACTGACTCACCAGATAGGCCGAGCCCCAGTTGATCGCCGTCGCCAGGGCCACTCCCCGGCCGCGCACGCGAGCGGGAAACACCTCGTTAATCACCGTCCAGGTGACGGGCCCGAGGGAAAACGCGAACGATGTTATGAACACCACGAGCGCGGCGACGGTCACGATCCCGGCGACGGTCGGCCCAGCCGCGCCCTGGCCGTCGGGCGAGATGAACCGAAAGGCTATGCCGACAACGATAAGGCTCGCGCCCATGCCGATAAGCCCTGCGAGCAGCAATATACGCCGCCCGACTTGATCGATGAAAGCGATCGCGATCAATGTCGCGAGCACGTTGACGCCGCCAATCGCCCAGGTCGTCACTTCCGCGCGCGAAGCCTCGGTGACGAAGCCGGCTGAAGCGAAAATCTGCGTCGCATAGTAGATGATCGCGTTGATCCCTGTAATTTGCTGGAACACCGCGAGGCCGACCGCCACCATCAGCGGACGCCGCCACTCGCGATGGAAAATCTCGCCCCAGGGGGCCGCCTCCTTGTCCTTCCGCAGCGCTGTTTCGATGGCGTCCAGATGCGCATCGACGGCCCCCGCCGGTTCGACTTTGCGAGCGACCGCCTCGGCCTCGGCCCGACGGTTCACCGCCATCAGCCAGCGCGGCGATTCCGGCGCGACCAACGCTACAACCAAAAGCGCCAATCCCGGCGCCGCCGCCGCTCCGAGCATGAAGCGCCACGACCCGCCCGCCGACGCATCGCCGGCAACCAGGTGTGCGTTGATGAGATAAGCGAGAAAAATGCCGATGGTGATCGCGAGCTGGTAGCTGGAAATGAAGCGCCCGCGCAGATGGGCCGGCGCCAATTCGGCCGCGTAGAGCGGCGCCGCCACAGCAGCCACGCCGACGCCGATCCCGACGATGAAACGCCCGACGACGAGAACCGCCGCGTCCGGCGCCGACCATTGTACGAAGGCGCCGAACGTGAACAAGGCGCCCGCGAGCAGCAACGTCCGCTTCCGTCCGAACCGGTCGCTCAGCGCGCCGCCAGCGAGAGAGCCGACCAGAGCGCCCAACGTGACCCAACTCGTCACCACCTGGACCATCAACAGGCTGAGCGAAAACTCCGATTTGATGCCCGGCAACGCGGCGGAAATCACGCCCTGGTCGTAGCCGAACAGGCCTCCCGCGACGATGACCACGGCAAGCACCACGCAGAGCCATCCCGTCATGCCGCCCTCCGCGGATGCCGATGGACCCATACCAACCGCGCTCGACTTGAGCTGAGCGTCGCCTCCTCGCCTATGCGCTTCGGTCATCATTTTTGGCGCCTTCGAGGTTGGTTAAATCGATTTCGTGTCCGCGCGGGTTTGAAACGTCAATCTAGCAAGCGCGGGGCGATATTGTCAATTCCGATCCATTTTAATCCCAATGCGAATCTTCAGGGGTCAGATCGCGCGACCTGCATGCCGGAGACTTGTCAGACCGACCGAAAAAGCTGTTCACGAAGCCCGTCGGGGTCAGCGATGTAAGCATCGTTAGGTTTGGTCGAACACGCAACACTCGGTTGGCGACGACCTCATACGAAGGGATTGGTGGACCAAACCAGTGTCCGACTGCGCGGCTCGATGAAGTGTGGTCGTATGATGCCCGACAAGGCGCTGACCGACTGCCGCCGAACTGAGCTCAGCCCGCGGAGGGATCTCGATGGAAGCCGCAACTAGTATTCGCTCATCGTCGCAACCAAGCGGGCTCGGCCGGTACTATGCCTGGGTCCGAAACGCGAGTGAGGCCCTCTGCGAAACGCTATCGGACGCCGATGCGACCGTACAGTCGATGCCCGACGCGAGCCCCGCGAAATGGCATCTGGCGCACACCACCTGGTTCTTCGAAACCATGATGCTGCGGCCACATTTGCCTGGTTATCGCGTTTTCGACGAATCTTTCAACTTCCTCTTCAACTCCTACTACGAGACGATTGGCGAGCGGCATCCGAGGCCGAAGCGAGGGATGCTGACGCGCCCCTCCCTAGACGTGATCTTGGCCTATCGCGGGCACGTCGACGCCGGGATCCAGCGATTGTTGCAGAGGACGCCGCCGGCGAGTGTCGTTGAGCTGCTGGAGCTCGGCTGCAATCATGAGCAGCAGCATCAGGAGCTTCTCCTGACGGATATCTTGCATCTGTTTTCGCAGAATCCATTGCACCCGACGTACAAGCAGCCTGAGACCGTTCAGCTCAGAGCAACCATTCCGGCGCCGGCTCAGTATAAGCCATTTGCTGGCGGCGTGGTGGAGATAGGACACAGCGGCGACGGTTTTGCGTTCGATTGCGAAGGGCCCTGTCATCGGGTGTTCTTGGAGCCGTACCAGCTGGCGAACCGCCTTGTAACCAATGCGGAATGGATCGAATTCATCTCCGATCGAGGCTATTTGGACGCTCGATTGTGGCTGTCCGAGGGGTTGGCAAAGGTCCGCGCCGAAGGTTGGTCGATGCCACTCTATTGGGAGAAGCGAGACGACGAATTTTGGACGATGACGCTGCGTGGAGCCCAGAAGGTGGACCTCGCAGCGCCGGTCGTCCACGTGAGCTACTTCGAGGCGGACGCTTTCGCCAACTGGGCGGGGCGGCGGCTTCCCACGGAGGCGGAGTGGGAGCATGCGGCGCAGCCATTGTCGCAAGCGGGCAACTTCGTTGATTCCGGTTATTTGCAACCCCGGCCTCTGACGTCATCCGACGACCAACTTCAGCAAATGTTTGGAGACGTCTGGGAATGGACCCGCAGCGCCTACTCGCCCTACCCGCGCTTCCGCGCGGCGGAAGGCGCCGTCGGCGAGTACAACGGCAAGTTCATGTGCGGTCAGTTCGTGCTGCGCGGCGGCTCTTGCGTGACCCCCGCGGGCCATATCCGACCGAGTTACCGAAACTTTTTTCCCCCAGATGCGCGATGGCAATTCTCCGGGGTTCGGCTGGCGGAGGACATGTAAATGCTCGAGATTCTTAGCCAACAAGCGCGGCAGTTGGAAGCCTTTCGGGCAGACGTCGCATTCGGCCTCTCTCAACAGCGCAAACGACTGCCGAGCCGGTGGCTCTATGATATCAGAGGCTGCGAGATCTTCGAAGACATCACGCGGCTGGAAGAATATTACCCGACTCGAACCGAGACCGCGATTCTGCGAGACAATGCGCGTGAGATTGCGGACTTCTGCGGAGAAAGGGCGGTGTTGTTCGAGTACGGCGCCGGGGCCGGAATCAAGACCGAGATCCTGATTGGCGCACTCGACAGGCCGAGATTGTATGTTCCGATCGACATCGCCGGCGACTTCCTGAACGAAACCGTCGGGCGTATGCGGCAGCGTTTCCCTGAGCTGCAAACGCTGCCCGTTGTGGCCGACTTCACGCACGACTTCGAAATCCCGCGGGGCGTGCCCACCGGGTCGCGTTGCGCCTTCTTTCCTGGCTCTACGATGGGCAATTTGGACGCGCATGAAAGTCAACGATTCCTTCGCCAGGTTCGCAGGCACGTCGGCTCGCGCGGAACGGCGATTATTGGCGTTGACCTGAAGAAGGATCTCGGCACCCTTTTGCCGGCATATGACGACCGTGAAGGGGTAACCGCGGCGTTCAACCTCAACCTTCTGGTTCGGATCAATCGAGAGCTCGGCGGGGATTTTGCGCCGGAATGGTTCGAGCACCAGGCGCGGTGGAGTGAAGCCGAGTCCGCCGTGGAGATGCATCTGGTGAGCCTTCGCGACCAGGTGGTCACGGTCGACGGGCAGCGCTTCGCCTTCGCGGGCGGGGAGACGATTCACACAGAGAGCTCTCGAAAATACGACGTGCGCAGCTTCATGGAAGTTGTCGAGGATGGGCGTTGGAGCGTGAGCGCGATTTGGAGCGACACCGATCGCCGGTTTGCGGTGTTTGGCCTTCACGCGACTTGGTGAGCCGATGACACAGACAAGGACCCCAAGCCATGACACGGATATTCGAGCGGCATTGGATGCCCACTGGGCCGCCTCAGATGCGAACCAATTCGAGACCGAGCATCAAATCTATCGTGACGACGCGGTGCTCGAATATCCGCAATCGGGTGAGCGCATCCGGGGGCGCGTCAACATCCAGGCGTCACGTATGGCGCAACCGAACGCGAAGCGCTTCTCGGTGCGCCGCATTGTCGGCGCCGGCGATCTCTGGATCACGGAGTTCATCCTGGCTTACGACGGTCGACCGTCCTATTCGGTCAGCGTCATGGAGTTCCTGGATGGCAAAGTCGCCCGCGAAACCCAATACTTCGGCGACGCCTTCGAGCCGGGCCCTTCGCGCGCGCAATGGGTTGAGCGAATCGACTGATCGCGCGGAGGCGACGCCGGCGCGCGTGCTGGCGCGAGCGGCAATGCCGGTCGATACCGCCAAGCTCGCGCGATATTTGATCGGGAAAATGGTCGTGCGCACCCTCGCGGAAGGAATCGTGGCCGGCCGCATCGTCGAGACGGAGGCGTATGTCATCGGCGACCCGGCGAGTCACGCCTATCGCGGCATCACCCCGCGAAACAAGGTGCTGTTCCTCGAGCGAGGCTACGCCTACGTCTATCTCGCCTACGGGGTCTCGTTCATGCTGAACGTTTCGAGCGAGGCGGCCGGGGTTGGTGGCGGCGTGTTGATCAGGGCAATCGAGCCGACCTATGGCGTCGCGATCATGCAGCAGAATCGGGGCGTCGAGAGACTACAGGACTTGACGCGGGGGCCGGGGCGCCTGTGCCAAGCTTTGAAGATTGATCGCCAGTTGGACGGCGCCGACCTCTGTGCGGCTGGCCCGCTATGGCTCGGATCTGACGGCGAGAGATCGGGGTCAATCGGCGAAAGCATAAGGATTGGCATCAACCGCGCGGCCGACCGTGTTCTGCGCTTCTACGTCCGCGGTAATCCGTTCGTCAGCGGGCCGCGCACACTCAACAGATAGGTCAGGACGAGTGGCGGCAGATTGACGCTGCCCGCTTCATTTCCTTGCAACAGGCGCGCGACATGACCGTGCAAAGCAGCATCAAGGCCGATACGATCGAAGCGCTGCCGACAGCGAAACGACAGATTTCGGATGCGAGCGAATCGAAGCCGGAGCAAACGTCGCCAGCGGCCAGCCACAAGGCGAGCTGGAAGCGAAAGCTGTTGGCCGGCGTGGCGGTTGTGGTCGTCGTGGCTGGCGCCATCCAATTCGGCATCCCATGGATCAAAGACCTGCTCAGCACCGTCTCCACGGACGACGCCTACGTCAATGGCCACGTCACATTCGTCGCGCCCCGCGTCGGCGGCCAGATTTCTCGCGTTCTGTTCGACGACAACAACCGTGTGCATAAAGGCGATCTCATCGCCGAGCTGGACAAGGAGCCCTATCAAGTGGCGGTCTCCGAGAAACAGGCGGCGGTCGATACCGCGAAAGCGGATCTGCAAGCCGCCATCGCGAGTGTGCGTGCGGTTGAAGCCGAGGCGCGGAGCCGGCGGTGGAACCTGCAGCAGGCGGTGGAGGGTGTAGACAATCAAGTGGCTCTACTACGAGCACGCGTCGCGGGCATCGACAAGAGCAAAGCCGCGTTGGCGCTGGCGCAGATCGAGTTCGATCGGGCGCGAAAACTGGTCGCCAGCGCCGATGTGTCGCGAGACGTTTATGACCAGCGGCAAGCTGAGCTGACGACGGCCGGCGCGCAACTCGCGCAGAGCATCGCGGAAATGCAGCAGGTTCGGGTCTCGCTCGGACTGCCGGCGCAGCCCAAGGGAGGCGGCGATCCGAGCCAAGTCCCGCCAGATCTCGACGAGACTTTTTCATCCGTTCTCGAGGCGCAAGCCGCGCTGGTTCAAAGCGCCGCACAGCTTGGGGTGGTGCACTCGTTTGCTCAGGGCCCCAAAGCGATGCTCGAGCAATTCGAGAAACTCGGCGACATCGACAAGACGTTTGCGCGGTACGAAGCGAACGCCCCCGCCGTCAAACAGGCTGAGGCACAGACTCGAAGCCGCGGGGCGCGATCTGGCGCAGGCGGAGTTGAACCTGCGTTACTGCGATATCGTCGCGGAGATTGATGGCGTGATCACACGTCGCAACGTCAATCCTGGCAACGACGTGCAGGTTGGTCAGAGCCTGATGGCGATCCGATCGCTCAACGAAATCTGGGTCGACGCCAACTTCAAGGAAACACAGTTGCGGGACCTGCGCATCGGCCAACCGGTCGATCTCTACGCCGACATGTATGGCGGCAAGCACGCCTTCAAAGGACGAATTTCCGGCTTCACCGAAGGCACCGGATCAACACTGGCCTTGCTGCCGCCGGAGAACGCGACGGGCAACTTCATCAAGGTGGTTCAGCGGCTACCAGTTCGGATTGATCTCATCGACTACGACCCGGACCGATCGCCTTTGTTCATCGGAACTTCGGTGGTTCCCTACGTCCATTTCAACGAACCGCCAATCGGACCCGATGCTGGGAAATTCCTCCAGACATCCGTGCTGGGGTCGTCTAGCCAGACTCCCAGTGCGACGGGCGGTGGGCCATGACCGACGCGGTGCTGACATCCTCGCCGCCGGCGTCGCGATCTCGGCCGGCGTTGAACCCCTGGCTCGTCGCCGCCGTCGTGGTCGTGCCGACATTCATGGAGGTGCTCGACACCACGATCGCCGTCGTGGCGCTGCGTTACATCGCGGGTGGGCTGTCGGCGACGGTCGATGACGGTGAGTGGGTCATCACCAGCTATCTCGCCGCCAACGCGATCATTTTGCCGATCACCGGCTGGTTGATCGCGCGTCTCGGGCGGCGCAACTATTTCCTGCTTTCGATCGCCGTATTCACCCTCGCCTCGGGGCTTTGCGGGATCGCCACGGGGCTGGGTCAGTTGATCCTGTTCCGCGTGCTGCAAGGTCTTGCCGGCGGCGGTCTTCAACCGTCGAGCCAAGGCGTGCTGTTGGATGCCTTCCCACCTGAGCGGCAAGGCATGGCGATGACGCTGTTCGGCTTGGCCGCGCTGATCGCGCCCGTCGTCGGCCCGACGCTCGGAGGGTGGATAACCGACAGCTACTCCTGGCGGTGGGTGTTCTTGATCAATGTGCCCGTCGGAATCCTGGCCTTTGGCGCGTGCGCGCTAGCACTCAAGGATCCCGACTATCTTGTCGCCCAGAGAGCTGAATTGCGAAAGCGCCCCTTCAGCTTCGACGGCGTTGGGCTATCGTTGCTGGTGATCGTCATCGTCTGCTGGGAGGTCATCCTCAGCAAGGGGCAGGAATGGGACTGGCTGAGCGATCCAACCTGGCGTGTGCAAATGCTGACGATCCTGTTCGCGGTGGGTTTGCCTGCGCTGATCATTTGGGAATTACGCCATCCGAGCCCGGTGGTGAACTTCCGGCCGTTGCGCGAACGCAATTTCGCCGCTTGCTGCATCATCATCTTCTGCGCCTTCGCTGTTCTGTATGCCGCGAGCACGTCGCTACCTGCTTTGCTCCAATCGTTGTTCGGATACGACGCGCTTAGCGCAGGACTGGTGATGTCGCCAGCCGGCATCTTTGCCGTCATCACCTTACCCATTGTCGGCGGGTTGCTCGGTCGCGGCGCAGATGCGAGGTGGATAATCGCCGCAGGTCTGCTGACCATGGCGGCGGGGAATTACTGGATGTCGCAGATGAACCTGGACATCAGCCCAGGTCAGGCGATTTGGCCGCGGGTGGTGCTGATCATCGGGCTTTCGTTGTGCTTCGCCCCCGCAAATCTGGCGGCTTACCTTTACACACCGATCGCGCTGCGCGGCGCGGCGGTCGGCTTGCTAAGCCTCTTGCGCAACGAGGGTGGTAGTGTGGGGACTTCGCTGTCCCAAACCATTCAAGAACGCCGCGACCAATTCCATAGCCTACGGCTCGGCGAGTGGCTCGATCCGTTTAACGCGGCCGCCCGGTCGTTTCTTGGCGAGGCGTCAAGCCGGTTCCTGCATGAGAGCGGCGATCCGGTGGGATCACAACAACTGGCCTTGCGGTCGCTTGCAAAGCTGCGCGAGCAACAGGCGTCGTCCCTGGCATACTTTGATGTGTTCTGGGTTCTCGCGGTGGTGATGGTTCTGCTCGCGTTGGTTGTGTTGCTGATGAAGCGCTCGGTTGCAGAGAAGGGCGCTCGAATTGGGGGCGAGTGAGGTCGGCGAACGTCGATCTTATGTCTGACAAGGGAGCATGAGCATGCGCGCCGCCGATACGCTTCGCTTCAGAGACATCCCGATGATTCATGGTTCCGAGGCGATGCCGGCGGCGGCGCCCGAATTTGGGATTAGGCGGCTCGATCTTGCGGACGGTCAATCAAGTGTCGAGAGTCCGATAATTGCCCGCATCGGAAATCCTCCGGGCAATGCGGCGACGGTTGCCGAACTCGACGCGAGGTCACGCCCGACGCCGGGCATTCCAGCATCCAACCACGGCGCGACGGCGCCAAGGAGGACGCTGCGGGAGCGTCTGCGACGGCCACTTTTGATCGCCTTCCCGGTGCTACTGGGGCTCGCCGGAGCGGCCTATTATCTGGCGGAGGAGCCGTACGTGACGACGGATGACGCCTTCGTCCGCGCGGCAAAAGAATCTGTCAACGCCCGTGTGGGTGGTCAGGTGATCGAGATTGCAGTCAAGGATAATCAGCGTGTCCGGCGCGGCCAGCTGCTCTTCCGCCTCGATCCGGAGCCGTATCAGATCGCGGTCGATCAGGCCGAAGCGCGGCTCGCCAGCGCGCGTCTGCAGATCGAGGCGCTGAAGGCGACGTACCGCCAACAAAAAGCGGATCTCGGGTCGGCAAATGATTCAGCGGACTATGATCAGCGTGAATACGCCCGCAAAAAGGCGCTGGTCACGCCGGGTTGGACGCCACGGGAGGTGTTTGACCGAACCGATACCGATCTCAAAGTCGCCCGCCACCACATCGCGTCGATTGAGCAGCAGATCGAAAATACGGTTGCTACGTTGAACGGCGATCCGAACATCGCGACTGATCGGCATCCCTCAGTGCGCGCCGCTAAGGCTGAACTCGACCGGGCCAGGCTTGATCTCTCCTACGCGGTGGTCAGCGCGCCCGACGACGGAATCGTGGCGAGGGTCGACGACCTGCAGGTCGGCGATTTCGTCAATACCGGCGCCTCCGTGTTCTCGCTGATGTCGAGCGAACGCATTTGGGTCGAGGCGAATTTTCGCGAAACCGGTTTGACCCACATGCGGTCAGGTCAAGGCGCCGTGATCAACGTCGACGCTTACCCCGACCGCACATTCAAAGCGCATGTGGTCAGCATGAGTCCGGGCGCTGGATCGGACTTTTCGGTGCTGCCGCCAGAGAACGCAACCGGCAATTGGGTGAAGGTGGTGCAGCGATTGCCTGTGCGCCTGGAATTTGATGAGTTCGATCCGAACCGGCCGCTCTTCTCGGGGATCAGTGTCACCGCGCAGGTCGACACAGGCTACCGCCGCACCTGGCGCCATCCGCTGCAATTCCTGGCCGCCGCAGGGACAGGAAAGTGAGCCTGGCGCCTACCTCCAGCGCCGCGACCGACGGCTATCGCGTTATCACGCTCGCGGTGTTGATGGCCTCCTACATGCAAGCCGTCAATATCTCGATACCGAATGCAGCGCTGCTCTACATTCAAGGCTCGTTATCGATGGCCGATGATGAGGTCGGTTGGATCTTCACCTCGTACATCGCGGCGAGCGTTATCACGACGCCAACGGCGCGGTGGCTGGCGGGACGCTTCGGTCGAAAAGTCATCTTTCAGCTGGCGATTTCGGCCTTCGCGCTCGGCCTTGTCGTCGCGGCGCGCGCCGAGACTTCGTTGCAATTCATTGCGGCTCGCCTCGTCCAGGGCGCTTCGGCCGGATTGATCGGGCCGCTCTCGATGGGGATCTTGCTCGACCTGACGCACCCCATGCGTCAGGCTCGCATGAGCTTGGTCTGGACCGTAACCGTGTTGCTGGGCCTCCTCAGCGGTCCGAGCATCGGCGGCTGGCTCAGTGAATACCATGGCTGGCCTTGGCTGTTCTATATCAGCTTGCCGATTGCCGCGTTCATCTTCCTGGCGATGGAGCTTTTCCTTCCCGAAAAGCGGGCCGAAAAGAAAATTCCATTCGACTTCTTCGGCCTGGCGGCTTTGTCACTAGGCGTGATGGGTTTGCAAACAATGCTCGACCGCGGCGAGCGCATGGAATGGTTCAACTCGGCGGAGATCTGGGCGGAGGCCGCGGTTTCGGCGCTTGGTTTCTATCTCTATCTGGTTCACGTCTGGACCACGAAGGATCATTTCCTCGACAAGGCGTTGTTCAGAGATCGCAACTTCGTCCTATCGACGATCATATATGTCGCAGTCGGCTTCGTTCTGCTGCCAACCATCGCCTTGACGTCGCCAATGCTCGACGAAATTCTAAACTATCCGGCCGACACCACGGGTTATATGGCGATTCCGCGCAGCGTCGCGCTGGTCGGGGCGCTGATCCTGGCTGGGCGCATTCCTCAGCGCATCGACAACCGCCTGATCCTGCTTGGCGGGATCGCGCTCGTTGTCTACGCCAATTGGCGGATGCTCGGCTATTCGCCGCTGATGGACTGGCGACCCGTTCTCGTCGCGGGGATGATTCAGGGCGCGGGGCTGGGCATCCTCATGCAGGGCCTTAGCAAAACGGCGTTCAGCACCCTCGATCCAAGCTTGCGTCCGGAGGGCGCCACGCTCTTCAACCTGTCGCGACTTTACGGCAGCACGATCGGCATCGCATTGGTGATCGTCTTTTTCTACGATAATACGCAAGCGATGCACCTTGCGCTTGCAAAGGACCTGACGCCGAGCCGCGCCGCGGCTCATGTCGCGGATTTGCTCGCCACACCGAAGCTCGCGATGCTCAACGATGCGATCACTGGGCAGGCCGCATTCGTCGGACTGATTGGCCAATTCGAGGTGATGATGATCGCGATGCTGATCGTGAGCCCGCTTGTGCTGTTTCTGCGAAAGCCACGCGCGGTCAATTGAGGCAAACGAAGGAGCATGAGCATGTCAGCCCCCGATACGCTTCGCTATACGAAAATCCCGCTGAACAATGGATCAGGCGCCATCCCGGCAGTCGGATTTGGCACGCTGATACCGGACCCCGTCGTGACTAAGCAAGCGACCGGCGCGGCGTTGGAAGCCGGATTCCGGCAATTCGATTGTGCGGAACGATATCGCAATGAGGAAGCGGTCGGCGAAGCGATGCAGGCCGCCTTCAATTCAGGCAAAGTGCGGCGTGAGGACGTGTTCATCACGACGAAGCTCTGGAATACCAACCACCGTCCGGAGCGGGTGAAGCCGGCATTTGAGGGAAGTTGCCGGCGGTTGCAAATCGACTATGTCGATTGCTATATCATCCATACGCCTTTTGCCTTTCAACCCGGCGACGAGCAGGACCCTAGAGACGAGCGCGGTCAGGTCATCTACGATTCCGGCGTGACGTTGATCGACACATGGCGAGCGCTCGAACGCCTCGTCGACGAGGGTCGGTGCAAGTCGATCGGCTTATCAGACGTCAACTTGGAGAAGGTTCGCGAGATTGTTGCCGCTGCGCGGATCAAGCCTGCGGTGGTTCAGGTCGAATCGCATCCCTACCTGCCTGAATGGGAGCTCCTGGACTTCTGTCGGCAGCATGGAATCGTCGTGTTGGCGTTTGCCGCCTTGGGACACGCCATGGAGCCGAGGCTTTTGGACGATCCCGTGATCACCGGCATTGCCAAGCGCGTGCAAAAGACGCCGGCGCAAGTTGCATTGGCTTGGGCCGTGCAGCGCGGCACGGCCTTCCTGACGACGTCAACCAAACCTCACAATATCCAGGCAAACTTCGACATTTCGAGCCTGCCTGAAGACGCGATGCAGGAAATCAGGGAGCACATAACGACGAACGTCCGCTTCAACACGGTCGTGGGGACTGGCGTGCCTGGTTTTATTCCCAGAGGGCAGTGAGCGCGAATGATGGCGGCTCGTTTGCTCTCGGTCAACGTTGGCTTGCCGCGCGAGATCGCCTGGCAGGGGCGGACGGTTCGCACGGGCGTGTGGAAGACGGCGGTGCAAGGCCCTCGCGTCGTGCGGCGGCTCAACGTCGACGGCGATGGGCAAGGCGACCTTGCTGGGCATGGCGGCGAGCATCGAGCGGTTTTCGTCTATCAGATGGACTCCTATCGATATTGGGAGACCGAGCTCGGCCGAAACGACTTCACTTATGGACAGTTCGGAGAGAACTTCACGGTGGAGGGACTTTCGGACCGCGAGGTCTGCATTGGCGACCGCTACCGGATCGGCGGAGCGTTGTTTGAAGTGACGCAACCGCGCGTCACCTGTTACCGGGTGGGCATACGCTTGAACGAGCCGCGGATGCCGGCGCTGCTGGTTGAGCGCGGCAGGCCTGGCTTCTATTTCCGGGTTCTCGAGGAGGGCCAAGTCGAAGCCGGCGATGAGATTATCCGGGTCGAGGCCGGCCCCGAGCGCATGACCGTCTCCGAAATTGATGCGCTGCTGTACTTGCCGGGCCGTTCCCGTATTCAGCTAGAGCGCGCGCTACGCATCCCCGCGCTGAGCGCAGGCTGGCGCGGCTCCTTTCAAACATTGCTCGCGGAAGATCAAGGCGCGACGGCCGGAGGGACACAGGCGGCTTCGGCGCCGGAAACTCCGGGATGGACGGGATTTCGTAAAGTGCGGGTCTCGGCCAAAATACCGGAGAGCGCCAGCGTGACCTCGCTGGTGCTCGAACCTGAAGACGGCCTTCCCTTGCTCGGCGGCCGCCCCGGACAGTTTGTCGTGGTGCGCTTAAGCTTGGCGCCCGGCGGACCGCCACAGATGCGCAGCTATTCGTTGTCGGGCGAACCCAGCAACCAACGCTATCGGATAAGCGTCAAGCGCGAGACACACGGCGCGGCGAGCGCTTATATCAACGAGACGGTGCAGATAGGCGACGTGCTCGAAATTAGCGCGCCGCGGGGAAACTTCACCCTCCAGCCCGGCGATAGTCCCGTAGTCCTGCTAAGCGCAGGGGTGGGCGCGACTCCCGTCCTCGCGATGCTGCACGCGTTGGCGGCCGACGGCTCGCGACGAGATATTTGGTGGTTGCATGGCGCGCGTAACGGGCGCGATCATCCCTTTGCCGACGAGGTTCGGGGCCTCTTGAAAACGACGGCCTCCGGCCACCGGCGCATACTCTACAGCTCGCCTGGCTCGGAGGATAAATTAGGCGTCGACTTCGATGCCTCGGGACATTTGACCATCGGCGTGCTTCGGGAACTGGACTTACCGCGCGACGCCGATTTTTTCATTTGTGGTCCGCCGGTTTTCATGAGTGAACTGACGGCCGGCCTTACCGCATGGGGCGTGGCGGCAAGCCGTGTCCACTCCGAAATCTTTGGCGCGGGTTCCTCCATGACGCCGGGAATCGTGAGTCCGTCTCGCCAGGCGCCGCACCAACCTATCGGCCCCACCGCAACCGGCCCCCTGGTTTCATTTGCCCGCAGCGGCGTGAACGTCCGATGGGGAGCCAGTTACCAAAGTCTCCTGGAGCTCGCGGAAGCTTGCGACGTACCCACGAAATGGGCGTGCCGCGCGGGGGTATGTCACAGTTGCGAAGCCGGGCTTGTGGCCGGGGAGGTGAGCTACAGCCCGGCGCCAATCATTCCACCAGCGTCTGGCAACGTTCTTATCTGCTGCTCGCGACCCCGTGGCGACGTCGTCTTGGATCTCTGATTGGCCGAGCGCGCCTCCCCAAACAGCGGCTTCGAAGTGGAGATTGGTCCCGCGTCGGCGGTTTCCGGTGGTCCGTCCCTCGTGTATAAAGTGACCTTCAATCAGGAGGTAGCGCGCCATGGCCGAGTTTCGTAAGGAAACAGATAGTCTTGGGGAAGTCCTGGTGCCCGCTGACAAGCTGTGGGGCGCTCAGACGCAGCGGTCTCTCGAGCATTTCAGCATCGGCAAGGATCTTATGCCGCGCGAGATGATCACGGCTTACGCCATACTGAAGAAGGCGGCGGCCAACGCCAACCATGCAGGCGGGCGACTGGAGGGCGCCGCGCATGACTTGATTGTCAAAGCATCCGACGAGATCCTCAAAGGCGAACACGCCGACATGTTTCCTCTGCATGTCTGGATGACCGGCAGCGGAACGCAGTTCAACATGAATGTGAACGAGGTCATCTCGAACCGCTGCTGTCAGATCGCGGGCACGCCGATCGGTAGCAAAGCGCCGGTACACCCGAATGATCACGTCAATATGTCGCAGTCGTCGAACGACTCGTTTCCGTCCGCCATGTACATTGCGGCTGCGCTCGGCGTCGTGCAGCGACTGATTCCCAGCGTCGGCAAGCTACGTGACGCGATCTCCGCCAAGGCCGACGAATGGAAGGACATCGTCAAGATCGGCCGCACCCATATGCAGGACGCTACGCCGATCACCCTCGGCCAGGAATGGTCCGGCTATGCCGGCGCGCTGAGCGATGATCTGGAGCGGCTCGAAGACGCGATGAAAGGCGTCTATCACCTCTCGCTCGGCGGCACAGCGGTCGGCACAGGCATCAACGCGGCGCCCGACTTTGCGGTAGCTGCAGCAACCGAGATCGCCAAGCTCACCGGCTTGCCGTTTGTTAGCGCCCCTAACAAATTCACCGTTCAGGGATCGCACGACGCGCTGGTTCATCTATCCGGCGCGCTGCGCACGCTGGCCGTCTCGCTCTACAAGATCGGCAACGACATAAGGTTGATGTCCTGCGGTCCGCGCGCCGGCTTTGCCGAATTGCTGATCCCGGAGAACGAACCCGGCTCGTCAATCATGCCCGGCAAGGTCAATCCGACCCAGGCCGAGGCGCTGACGATGATTGCCGTTCAGGTGATGGGCAACGATGTCGCGGTCGGTTTCGGCGGCGCCGGCGGCTATCTCGAAATGAATGTCTACAAGCCGCTGATCATCGCCAACATCATGCATTCCATTACCCTGATGACCGATGGTTGCGCGAACTTCCGCAAGTTCCTGATCGAGGGAACCAAGCCGAACCTCGCGCAGATCAAGATGTATGTCGAGCGTTCGCTGATGCTGGTCACCGCGCTGGCGCCGGTGATCGGCTATGACAAGGCGTCGCGCATCGCCCACCACGCGATGGACAACGACCTCACCTTGAAACAAGCCGCGCTCGATCTCGCCTACGTCACGGAGGCCGAGTTTGATCGCGTCGTCGATCCGAGGAAGATGGTTCACCCCTACGTCGCCACCGGAAGCTGACCTTTGCGGATCAGCGATGCAACGGCCCGGATCGCCGCATGAGCGAACACGCCGCGCAGGCCGCCAAGCTCGACATGCTGGCCCATCTGGCGCTGCTGCTCGGGCGGATCTTGCTGGTGAATGGCTCTGACACCGAACAGGTGCAGTCGTCGGTCATTCGTTTCGCAGAGGCATTCGGCGCTGAGGGGAACCTGCTGGTGACCTACGAGGGCGTCCTAATCACACTGGCGGCCGGCGGACAGATCCGCACCAAGATCGGTCACCGGGTGCCGGGGATGGGCGTCGGCATGACCGCGATCGAGGCCGCCAATCGTGTGGTGGACGAAGCCGCCGCGGGGCGGCTTGGTCTCGATGAAGCTGGAGCCGCGCTCGAGGCGATCGAACATGGGGCGCCGATCTACCCTGCATGGCTCGTCGCCGCTGGCCTCGGCGTCACCGCGGGTTGCCTGAGCCGTTTGTTTGGCGGCGATGGGTTAGCCTGTCTCGCGGCGGGAGTGGCCGGGGTGATCGGCACTTGGGCGCGCCTCCAGCTCGGCCGTCGCCATGTCAATCCGGTCGTGACCGCCTTCATCGTTGCCTTGCTGAGCGGCGTCATCGGAGGCTTCGCCATCACGCTCGCGGTGAGCCGCACACCCGCGTTGCCGCTGGTCGCGCCGGCGATGATCCTCGTTCCGGGCGTGCCGCTGATCAACGGCATCCTCGACATGATGCGCAACCACGTAACCATCGGCATGAGCCGGCTCGGTTTCGCGGCCCTGATCGTGCTCGCGATCGCGCTCGGCCTGTTCGGCGCCACGCAACTGACAAACGTTGCCGTGCCCGTGAACTCGCCGACCACGACCATCGGCGTCGCCGAGGACGCCCTCTTCTCCGCGCTCGCCGCGGTTGGTTTCGCGCTTTTGTTCAACGTGCCGACGCGGATGGCGTGGGCCTGCTGCGTCTGCGGTGTCGTCAGCCATTCGCTGCGGACGCTGCTGTATCACTTTGGCGTTGACTTGATTGCGGGCACCTTGATTGGCGCGCTCGTGATGGGCTTCCTTGCGCAAGCTCTCGCTCGGCGGTTTCGCGCGCCGGCCGTCGCTTTGGCGTTTCCAGGCGTGGTCGCCATGGTCCCCGGCGCCTACGCGTTCCGCGCGGTGTTCGGCATTTTGCAGATCGCCCAAGGCGTAGCGACGAGCGCAGTCGTATCGGAGACGCTATCGCTGATAGCGACGGCCGGGCTGATGATCGGCGCGATCGCCGTCGGCGTCGCCGCGCCGGCGCTGCTCATACCGCCGCGGCCGTCATTGTGAGAACAAGGAACAAGTCATGGCTGCCCTCTTAGACAATCTTCCCGATGTGATGCGGCAGGTGCGAACCAAGCCGCTTTTCGTGATGCGTTTGAATGTGCGCAAGCTGCAGATCGTCGGGGCAACGCCGGGGGCCTATCGTCGCGTTGGCGTCGTGCCGGGTGGAGTGTTCGAAGGGGAGCGGCTGTCTGGCGAAGTGCTTGACGGCGGTAGCGACTGGCAGAGCGTCCGCAATGACGGCGGCACGAGCCTCGATGTCCGGTTGGTGCTGAAGACGACTGACGACGTCCTCATCTCCATGACCTATCGCGGCATCCGCCAGGGCCCGCCCGAGCTCATAGCGCGCCTGGAGAGGGGCGAGGTCATCGATCCCGCAAGCTATTATTTCCGGATCGCTCCGTTCTTCGAAACGGAAGCCCCGCGATATGCGTGGTTGAACAACATGGTCGCGATCGGCGCCGGCCACCGGCTTGCGGATGGGCCCGTCTACAGCGTCTTTGAGGTGCTCTGACGACGGCCGCGTGGGACAACAATCAAAGAGCATTGGCGGAAGCGGTGAGATTCGAACTCACGGTGGAGTTGCCCCCACGGCGGTTTTCAAGACCGCTGCCTTAAACCACTCGGCCACACTTCCTGGCCCCGTTTCTCTCAAATTCGGGCGCCGCTGTCCACATCAGGCAAGCCTTGGCCAGGTGTCGGCGAGGCGGTAGCCTTCGGGCCACGGATCGGATGGGTCGAGCATGTGCTGGTGAACGCCGGTGATCCAGGCGCGCCCGGAAATCTCAGGCACGATCGCGGGAAGGGCGCCAACCCGCGTCTCGCCCAAAATCCGGCAAGCGAAGGTCGACCCGATGATCGAGCGCGCCAGATAGCGGTCACCGACCTTCATCCGCCCGCGCGCATGCAGCACGGCCATGCGGGCGCTGCAGCCTGTCCCCGTCGGCGAGCGGTCGATCTTGCCGGGACGCACCACCACCGCGTTCGCGCCGGTCAAGGCGCCGTCCTGCTCTTCGAGCGGACCGGCAAACTGGCAGAAGGAAATGTGGTCGCCAACCTGCGTTCTCGGGATGTGCGAAGCCGAGCTGGGCATTGGCCGCGGCGACAATCTTCGCGCCCATCTCCGCCAGATCGCGCGCCTCGTCGGGGACGATGGCGAAGCCAAGCGCCTTCGCGTCGACAATGACAAAGCTGTCGCCCCCATAGGCGATGTCGACGTTCAACGTGCTGAGCCCCACGACCTCTAGCGGCGCATCGAGGCGCGCGCAAAAGCTCGGCACGTTTGTCACCGTGATCCGCTCCGCCTTGCCATCGCGGCAATCCGCAACCACCTCGATCAAGCCCGCCGGCGCCTCCAAAGCGAACCTCGCGACCGGCTCGGTGGCGGGCGCGAGCCCGGTGTCGATAAGCACCGTCGCCACACAGATCGAGTTCGAGCCGGACATTGGCGGCGTGTCCTCGGGCTCCATGATGATGAAGCCCATGATCGCCCGCGGATCCTTCGCCGGCACCAGCAAGTTGACGTGCCGAAACACGCCGCCGCGGGGCTCGTTGAGCAGGAAATCGGCGAAGCCGATCGTCCTCGGCGATCCATCGCGACTGCGCCCAGAGCGTATCTCCCGGCGGCGGCGCGACGCCGCCGACGATCACGTCGCCGACCTCCCCCTCGGCATGGCAGGAGACGACATGGATGAGTTTCGCGCTGCGCATGACGGTCCTCGCATGGACGGTATTTCCGCTCTATCTTAGGGTGGCGACAGGAGGAACGTCATGCCGGATTTCACGCTCAACGAGGATCACGTCGCCATCCGCGACATGGCGCTCGATTTCGCGCGCGAGCAGATCGCGCCGCATGCGCTGGAGTGGGACGAGAAGAAGCATTTCCCTGTCGACGTGATCCGCCAGACGGCGCCGCTCGGCTTCGGCGGAATCTACGTGCGCGAGGACGTCGGCGGGTCGGGCCTCGCGCGTTTCGACGCGGCGCTGATCTTCGAGGCGCTGGCGACGGGTTGTCCGGCGATCTCCGCTTTCATCTCGATCCACAACATGTGCGCTTGGATGATCGACAGCTTTGGGTCGCAGGCGCAGCGCGAGAAATTCCTGCCGCCGCTGCTCTCGATGGAGCGGCTGGCGAGCTATTGCCTGACGGAGCCCGGCGCCGGCTCCGACGCAGCGGCGCTGCGCACCCGCGCCGTGCGCAAGGGCGACTCATTACGTGCTGAATGGGCAGAAGCAGTTCATCTCGGGCGCGGGGAACGACTACGATTTCTATGTCGTGATGGCGCGCACCGGCGACGAAGGTCCGCGCGGCATATCGACTTTCCTGGTCGAGGGCGGTTCGCCGGGCCTCAAGTTCGGCGCCAACGAACGCAAGATGGGTTGGAATGCGCAGCCGACGCGGGCGGTGATATTTGAGGATTGTCGGGTGCCTGTCGAGAACCGGCTCGGCGAGGAGGGCATCGGCTTCAGGATCGCGATGGCGGGGCTCGACGGCGGGAGGCTCAACATCGGCGCCTGCTCGCTCGGCGGCGCGCAGAGCCGCGCTCGACAAGGCGCTCGCCTACATGAAGGAGCGCAAGGCGTTTGGGAAACGGCTCGACGAGTTTCAGGCGCTGCAGTTCCGGCTCGCCGACATGGCGACGGAGTTGGAGGCCGCGCGCACGCTGCTGTGGCGCGCGGCGTGCGCGCTCGACGCGAAGGCCGCCGATGCGACCAAGCTCTGCGCGATGGCGAAGCGCTTCGCGACGGATGTCGGCTTCGAGGTCGCGGATCGGGCGCTGCAGATGTTCGGCGGCTACGGCTATCTCTCGGATTACGGGGTCGAGAAGATCGTGCGCGATCTGCGCGTGCATCGCATTCTGGAAGGCACCAACGAGATCATGCGGCTGATCATCGCGCGCGAGATGGTTGGGCGCTGAGCCCTCAGTGTCCTTTGTGTCTCCTTCGCGCCTTGGTGGTGAACGATTTCACCACCAAGGCGCGAATGAGACACAAAGGACACAAGGCTTATCCGAATACGCGCGTGAAGATCGCGTCCACTTGCTTGAAGTGATAGCCGAGATCGAACAGAGCTTCGAGCTCATCTTCCGACAGCGCCGCACGCACGTCTTTGTCCGCCTTCAGCAGCGTCAAGAAATCGCCCTCGCCGCGCCAAACCGGCATCGCGTTCCGCTGCACGAAAGTGTACGCGTCCTCGCGCGACACGCCGTTTTGCGTCAGCGCCAGCAGCACGCGCTGCGAATGGATCAGGCCGCCGAGCCGATCGAGGTTCTTCCGCATGTTGTCGGGGTAGACGAGCAGCTTCTCGACCACGCCCGCCAGCCGCGCCAGCGCGAAGTCCAGCGTGATGGTTGCGTCGGGAGCGATGCCGCGCTCGACCGAGGAATGCGAGATGTCGCGCTCGTGCCAGAGCGCCACGTTCTCCAGCGCCGGCGTCACCGCGCTCCGCACCAGCCGCGCAAGGCCGCTCAGGTTCTCGGTCAGCACAGGATTGCGCTTGTGCGGCATCGCGGAGGAGCCCTTCTGGCCCTCCGAGAAGAACTCCTCCGCCTCCAGCACCTCGGTGCGCTGCAAATGTCGGATTTCCGTCGCCAGCCGCTCGACGGAGGACGCGACGACGCCGAGCGTCGCGAAAAACGCCGCGTGGCGGTCGCGCGGGATCACCTGCGTCGAGATCGGCTCCGGTCTGAGACCCGAGCTTCGCCGCGACATGCGCCTCGACGCGCGGATCGATATTGGCGAACGTCCCGATCGCGCCGGAGATCGCGCAGGTCGATATTTCCTCGCGCGCCGCGACCAGCCGCGTCCGCGCGCGCTCGAACTCGGCGTAGAAGCCCGCAAGCTTCAGCCCGAAGGTCGTCGGCTCGGCGTGGATGCCGTGCGAGCGGCCAATCGTCGGCGTCAACTTGTGCTCGTAGGCGCGGCGCCTTCAACGCGGCGAGCAGCTTGTCGACGTCGGCGATCAGGATGTCGCTGGCGCGTTGCAGCTGCACGGCCAGGCAGGTGTCGAGAACGTCCGAGCTCGTCAGCCCCTGATGCACGAAGCGGGCCTCAGGCCCGATGAACTCGGCGAGATGCGTCAGAAACGCGATGACGTCGTGTTTGGTGACGCGCTCGATCTCGTCGATCCGCGCGACGTCGAACTCGACATGGCCCGCCTTCTCCCAGATCGCCCGCGCGCTCTCCTTGGGGATGGCGCCGATTTCGGCCAGCGCGTCGCAGGCGTGCGCCTCGATCTCGAACCAGATGCGGAACCGCGTCGCGGGCGCCCAGATCGCGGTCATTTCAGGCCGGGCGTATCGCGGAATCATCGCTTTCCTCTCGATTGAGCCGCGTCAAAACAAGACGGCGGCGTCCGGGCCCCGGACGCCGCCGTCAACACAAACGCGCGGTGCGTCAGAGCAGATCTTGGCGAACACGCCGACCGACTTGAACTCGGCCAGCGAGGCGTCGAACCAGTTCTTCAACTCGGCAAGGCCGGCGCTCGCCGTCCAGATATCGACGTCGAGCGCCTGGCTGATTTCGTCCTCGCTCATGTCGAGCGCGCGCTCGATCGAAACGCCGAAGCGCTCCATCGGCGCCCAGATTTCGGACTGGCAGCGCGGCAGGCGCGCGAAGATCAGATTCAGATCTTTGTTGTCCGCTGTCAGCTTCTCCTGCAGCTTCATCGCGCCGAAATTGCCGGCGGCCTCGTTGAGCACGATGTAGATGTTGCGCGGCCGCAGCGCGTTGCCCTGGCCAATCAAGCGAACCAGCCGCTGAATGTCGTCGGTGGCGTGCTTCTCCGCCTTGCAGATGCAGAAGATGTCGAACTTCGGCGCGCCCTTGCGAGCGAGCACCGTCGACAGGCGCCGATCCTCGGCCCATTCGAACACGCTTTTCACGACGTTGGCGCCGACGTCGAGGATGTAGCCGCCGGTCAGGAACAGATTGCCGAGTTCGTCCCAGTAACGGACCGAGGCGTTCATGTTGTTTTCGGACCGCACGGCCGTCAGGTTCGCGCCGGTGCCGAATTCCAGCACCTTGCCGGGTAGAGCTTGCCGATCTTCGAGCGGCCCGACTCGTCGAGGAAATCAGCGGCGGCCGAGCGGAAGTGGCCGCCGGCCTGCTTGCCCCAAATGAAACAAAAGCTGCGCGAGCGTCGTCTTGCCTTGCCCGCCGGCATGCGCGACGCTAATCATGTTCCCCAGCAAATCTGCCTCCTTTGGAAGCCCCTGCTCCCGTTCACTAAAATCGCGCTTTCGAAGTCCGCGCGCGGATGGTCTCGCCGTTGCGGGGTGACGGCTTTTGGCCCGCGACCTTCGCCCTGGGGATCCCTTGGCGGCTCGCTCCGAACGCGCCTTTACCTAAATCCGCGGCTGTCGAAACCCCATCCCCCGCCGGCCGTCAAGCTAAATTTGGCGCGAGGGCAAGCCGGCTTTCGGCAAGACGCAGATTTGCCGACGGAGCGCCTGTAGACGCGGTCGTTGACCGCGTTCGTCGGGCGACGGGCTAAGTTTTGCAAATTTTTTGCAAGCCGAAAGACCGCGGTCAACGACCGCGGCTACACAGGCGCGTGCGCGGCAGGCGGCTCGGCCTCTTGGACCACGGCCGCCGCCTCTGCGCCTTGGGCGCTCGGCGGAGTGTGACTGATCGTCCCCGTGAGATCGTCACTGCGCTTGTCGATCATCGAAAGAAGCGCCGTGAACTTGCGCTCGATCTGCCGAAGCGAGGCGGCGGTGCGGTCGGTGCCGGTGTCGACCTCGCCGCTGAGCGCCGCAACCTTGCGCGCCGATTCCGAAGCGGCCGCGTTCATCGCTGACAGCAGATCGTCGCCGCGCCGCGTCAACACTTGAATCAGGCTCGCCGCTTTTCGCTCGAAGTCGGCCAACGAGCGTTGGCTGATCGATTTCGACTTGGCTCGCCCATTGCGCACTGCGCGTCTCAAAACTCTCGACGAAGGAGCGGCCGTCGTTATCAAGCAGCAGCCGCAATTCGCCGATGCGGTTGGACAAAGCGCCGGCAAGGTCTAGGCCGCGACCGAGGAACACCTCGTCGGCGCCGGTAAGCCCCGCCTGGAAATCGCGCCGGAAAGCTTCAGCGTTGGCGGCCAACGCGGCGGCCAGAGCTTCGGCCTCACGGTCGAAACCTTGCTTCAGCGATTCGCGATGAACTGACGCCGTGCTTGATATCGTTTCTGCCAAGGCCCTTGTCGCCGCGGAGAGCTCGGCTCCCTCCGCCTGGACACGCGCGATCGTCTCGCCGAGCGGGGCGCCGAATTCGCGATTCATCCGGTCCACCCCGGCAGCGACAGTTTCGGCGAGTTGCCCATTGTGACGCGCAAACTCGTCCGCGAGCGTCTTCGCCGCGTTGGTGGCGGCGCCGCTGAAATTCGAACGGCTGGCCTCCAGCCGCGCGACCGCGTGCACGGTTTCCGCCGTGAGGGCCTCGCGCGCCTCCTTGCCACGAGACGCCAAGTTCTCGACCGCGTCTTTCGCCGACAGCGCCAGCGACGAGGCGAACTGTTCGCGTCCCATTTCCAGAATGCGCGCGGCCTCGCGCGCGCCGCTTTCGAGCGTCTCCCGCGCCGTCGCGCCTTGCGCCGCCAGCGTCTTCACGGCGTCGGCCGCGCCCGCGTCGATAGCCCCCTTCAGATCCTTCGAGCTGTCGGCCAGGCCCTGAGTGATCTCCAGCGTGGCGCGTGCAAGCGTCTGAACGATCGCCTTGCCTCGGTTTTCCAGGCCGCTGTCGATGCGCGACGCGAGCCCCTCAAGCGCTTGGGCGATGGCGCCCAGACGTTCGCGCGCACGTTCGTCGGTCTGCGCCAGACCGGTGCGGATGGTTTCGACGAGCTCTGTCTGTCGCGCGGTGAATTGGCCGCGCAGCTCTTCGCCGCGCGAGCCCAAAGCCTCCGTGAGCGACCCCATGCGGCCGACAAGGTCATCGACGAACTCGCGCCCGACCGCGTGCAACCGGGCCACCGCCGCGTGCTCGCGGTTGCCGGCTTCTGACAGCAGGTCGGCGATCGCGGCGGCTATGGCCCCCTCGGTGGCGACCCGATGCGCACTCAGCGCCTGCGTGACCGACGCGCCATGGCGATCGGCGAGATCAGCGAACTGGGATTGGCCGGCCTCGGCGCGCTCACTCAAGGCGCGGGTGTGAGCCTGCATCGCGCCGTCGAACGACTCGCGCATCGCGACGGCGCGAGCGCCGAAATCCGCGACGTTGTCGGTGACGGTCTTGTTCAAGTCGACTGCGATGCGTTCAATCGCCTCGACGACGCCGTCGCCGCGCTGCGAGAGGATGGCTTCGGCCTTTTCCAGGGCGATGCGCAGGCCGCTCGACTGGGCGTCGAGCCGCCCGATCAGCGTCTCGCCGCGACCATTCAGTCCCGATTCAATCTCGGCAATCCGCTCGGCGAACGCCGCATTGCCGCTGGCGACGGCGCTTCCGATCTGCTCCGCCGCCGACTGCAGCAGCTGGGTGGTCGATTTTGCAAGGCGCTCGACGTCCTGAGCCGCCCCGCGGCTCGCCTCGGACGCCCCAGCGGCAAGCGCGTTGCGAAGCGCGTCTGATTCCGCGACGATCTCAAGCCGCAGCTTTTCGCGCCGATCCGCCCAGCTTTGCTCGATCTCCTGGTCGACCGACGTAAGCCGCGCCCCCAGAGCCTCAACCCGCGTTGCGATTCTCGTTTCGATCTGATTGAGCGCTTCGTCAACCAAACGGCCGACGACCTGTTTGGCGTCGGCCAAGCTGCTCTCGATGGCGCTAGTGGCGCTCGTCACCTGCTCAGTCAGGGCGCCCGCCCCGCCGGCGACGCGTTGCGCCGCCGCCTGGCTTTCGCGCGCCAGCGTTTCCGAAGTCGACCGGGTCGTCGCCTCGACGTCGGACAGGAAAGCCTGTGAGCGCTCAAGCAAGCCGCGATCAATCTCGTTGGCGGACGTCTTAAGCGATTCCGCCATCGCCTGGCCGCGGCGGGTCAACATCTTCGCCGCCGCTTCGCCCGCATTCTCCAGGCTCTGCCGCAATTGTTCGGCGCTGTCGCGATATTCGCGGGCGAGCGCGACACTGGCGATATTGAGACGCGAGGTGATCGACTCGCCGTAGAGTTCGAGCGCCTCCGACGCCTTCGTGCGCTCGTCGGTCAGGCGATCCGCGAACACTTGCGTGTGGGCGCTCATCGCCGCGATCATCTCGTCGGCCGCGCCCTGCAACTGGTCGCGCATTGCGTCGCCATGCGCGCCGATCCCGCGCGACGCCATCTCCAGTGCAGCGGCGAGGCGCTCAGAATGCTGCGTAAGCTCGTTATCCGCGAAGTCCGTGGCGATCGAGCCGGCAAGCTGAGCCTCCAGCGATCGCTCTAGCGACGCGTCCGGGTCGTCCCAGGTGGCGGCGCGCACGGCGCGGACGCCGAGGTCCTGCGCGCTTTGTGCGTCCTTAAGCGCGGTCGTCGCCTCGACCAGTTCGCCTATTCGGCGCGCGACGGCGACGAATGCGCAGAACAGCGCGCCCGAGGTCGCCATCGCGGCCAGCGCGTAAAGCCGGAACCCCGTGGCGGACGCCAGATTGGGTATCCAGATCGCGATCAGGCTCGCAACGGCCAGCCCCGCGCAGACGAACGCGCCGTAAAGCCAATATCCGACCGCGCCGAGCCACGCGAACCCGCGATGATTGACATTCGTAGCCATTGCGCTGAGCGAGCGAGCCGATTTAGGCGCTTTATTTTCGTGCGCCCCGATTTCGGTCGCGGTCACCTCTAGCCATCTCCCGATAACGAGACCCTACCGCAAATACATCGCGCTCGAACAAGAGCGCCCGCCCGTTTCTCAAATCTACGCCGACATTACCCCATACGCTAGACTTCGCGCTACGCCGACAGCAGCAACCGAACCGAGCTCGCGCCCCATATGGATTCGTTATGTCCGGCCCCCGTTGCCGATCATTCGGGACGGGTGGCATAAAACGCCGAATAGATCAACCGTTTCGCGTGTCCGAATCTAGACGATCGAACGAGGAATTCATAGCTTTGCGAACGACATATGCACAATTACGCATTGGGTTATAGCAAGCCGCGTGAAATGGCGTAGGTTTGAATTTCGAAAGCAGAGCCGCGCAAGAGTGATGGATTGCTTTTGCGGCGAAGCCTCTAGCTAGACCTCAACTTACGATTTGATAGCAACGTGGCGCCAGCCACTAGTTTAGAGCGGCGCGTCAGGCCTATTCGCGCAAGCCAAATATGTGAGGTCCTTATGTGACGAGCGCCGACGGAATTAACTTTGCTTGCACAACCCTACGCGCCTCAAAGGCGCGCTCAGGGGGTAGAGCCACGCAATTCCATCAGCGATTTCGCCAAGTCGTCCGGCGGCTTCGGCGCATCGAAGGCGTCTACGAACAGCGACCCGAATGGGTTTGAGGCCGACGGCCGCTGGCTCTTGGTCGGGCGCGTCGGTGGGATCGGCGGGCTCTTCTCCACCGACGTTACGCCGTTCGAATCAAGCCGCGGCCTCGATGGCGGCAGCGGAGGCGTGGTAAGCGCCGCCGCGCGCGCCAGCGCATTCGCATCGCCGTCGGCGCCTGGCTTTGCCTCGACCAGCGATAGCGCCGACTTCGGCGCCGTTCGCACTCCCTTGGTGATGGCGGTCGGCAGCGTGTTGCGCTCGATAAGCGTCGCGATCAGATCGGGGTCCGTGGAGGCGGCGCCTGCGGTTTCCGTCGGCGCGATCGTGAGCTCGGCGGGCCGGCGCGGCGGCATCGGCGCGATGGAGTTCAGGTCAGCAAAGAGCCCAGCGGGTTTGCGCGGCGGAAGCGGAGCGGCCGGCTCCGGAGGCGTGGCGACGGCGGCGTCGCCGGGGTCGACTTCGGCGGTGGTCGCCGTCGCGGTTTCGCTGGCCGCGGCTTCCGTCACGACGGCGGGGATGGGTTCGGCATGCAGCGGTTCGCTCGGAGGCGCCGGCGCCGATACCGCGACCGCAACCGTTTGCGGACCCCCGCGGCCGCCGCCGGCCATGACCATCGCGCCGCCTCGGCCGCCGGCGAGCACGCGTGCGCCGCCGGATTCCTCGTCATCGTCCGCGCCGCCGCCACGCGCGCCGCCAAACAGCCAGCCAAACAGCCCGCCGCCCGACGAGCTCGCCGACCTGCACGTCGCCGCCGCGCGACTCGATCATCGCCTTGGCTTCGCTCGTAGCCTTCCATCGGCTGGCCGTCGGCGGGGATGAAGACCGTCTTGCCGTCGGGGAATAGCCGCGCCAGCGCCGACGCGGCTCATGCGCGGCCAGTAGCGCACCGTCCCAGAATCGATATGGACCCAGGGCGTCGAGCCGATCGGGTAGAAACCGACGCCCGCCTTCCTGCATCCGCATGGCGATGTCGCGGATCGGCCCCGGCCCGACATCGATGAAATGCGCGTCGATCGCCTTGCCCTGCATGTGCTGCGAGTGTTCGGCGACCTGCCGCGAGCGGCGGCGCAGCATGGCGTTGGTCTGCGGCGAGCGATAGCCGGAGAGCACGTCGATCGGCTGGCTCGATCCCGACTGGCGATAGACCTCCCAGAGGATGTCGAACAGCTTGGGGTCCATCTTGATCTGCTCGTTCAGGCGCCAGTCGCGCATGAACCAGTTGAGCTTTTCGAGCGCCGCCTCGTCGTAATAGCCGTTCGCGCGAAAGGTGAAAGAGCCGGTTTCGTTGGTGTGATCTGTTGGCGAAGGTCAGCGTGCGCGTGTCGCCGTTGGCGATCGCGGGCTCGAGTGCTCGCGGGCGCGTGCAGCAATGCATAGGCCGCGACGCCGCCGAGGATGGCAAGCTTTCGCCGCCAGCCCGACCCATGAGCTCGCGCCTGTTACAGCCGACGCCAACGCCGCCCCTTTCCGTCTGGTCCCAGAGCCTGAAGTTCCGGTGACCGCGTTTCCTTATGCGTTGAAGAAAACTCCGCGCTTTGAAACTGAACAATACACCCGGCTTGGCTTATAGACGCGCCCCGCCGTGCTTTCAATCTCGACGAGAACTGCGCCAGAGCGGCGGCCACTCGCGAAGTCAGACCATAAAGATCGTCCCGCTCTTGCAGCCGGCCACTGTCGTCTACGAACTCCGTGAAATATTCGAGATGCATCGGCACCGGCGTCGGCAGCGAAAGCGTGCGCTCCTTGTCGCCGACCAGCGATTGCACCTTGGCCTCGCGTCCAGCCGCGCGCCGCGCCGCCCATGAGGATCTCGGCCAGCCGCGCCGGATCTTCGACGCGCACGCAGCCATGGCTCAGCGCGCGGAACGAAGCGGAGAACAGCGAGCGCGAGGGGGTGTCATGCAGATAGACCGCGTGCTCGTTGGGAAACAGGAACAGCATGCGGCCGAGCGCATTGGCTTCGCCCGGCGGCTGCTCGACCACGATCTGGTCGCCGACATAGGTGACCTTGTAGCCGTGGCGCGCCAGCCAGTCGGGATCGCTGCGCGAGCTTCGGCGCCATCTCCTTCTTGATGATCGATTCCGGCACCCGCCAGATCGGGTTGAACAGCATGTAGCTGATGGAGTTGGAGAAAATCGGCGTCGGCGTGTCCGGCTTGCCGACGATCACGCGCGCGCGGTGCACGACGCTGTCGCCGTTCTTCAGTTCGAGCGAAAAGTCGGGCACGTTGACCTCGACGCGGGTCTCGCCCATGTCGCGCGGCTGCCAGCGCCACATCTCCATATTGGCGAGGATGAGCTGCTCGCGCCTGGTGTTGACGACCTCATGCCCTTCGAGCGCTTCGGACGTCGCGACGTTAAGCGCGCCGCTCGCCTTCAGCCCGTGAACGCGCTGGAACGCCGCCACCGCGCTGACCACCCGAACGTCGTAGACCTCCGCGGCGGACGGATCGACCGCGGCCCCGAGGCCGAAGCGGGCGCGAATGAGCGGCACCCGCGGGTCGGACATGCCGAGCTTTAATTCAGGACCCGCCGGCAGATGCGCGACGGCGCGCGGCGCCGGTCCGCGCAGCCTCGCCAGCGCAGCGCGCAACTGCGCGATAGCCGGACTGCGGCGGATTGAAAGCGACGAGCGCGGCGTCGGGGTCGTCGGCGCGCCGCGACCCGCTTCAGCGCGAAGCTGGGATCGGCGATCTCGGGATCGGCGGTCACCTCGGTCGACAGGCTGCGCGGCTTGACGCGCGCCCCGCTCGCCTGCATCGCATAGGCGACGACGGCGGCGGATAGGGCGACGTCGGCGTCCGCAAGCGGCGCCGTCGCGCCGGCAATCAGGTCGAAGGACGGCGGCGGCGTGGCGCGAAGATCGAGCCCGTCTTCGTTGGCCCGCGCAAGCCGCGATTGAACCGCCTTCGCGCGTTCGCCAAAACGGTCGTCGGCGAGCCAGAGCGGGGCATAGTCGCGCTCCGCGTAAACCGCGGCAATCGCCTTCAGCGCCGCGCTCCAATCGCCGGCGCCGATCGGGCGCCCGGAGATCGGTGCGGCGGTTAGGCGATCCAACGCGGCGTGAATTTCGCTCGCCAGACCGCCCGCTTCAGGCGCGCCCTGCGGCGCCGCGTCGGGAGAGGCGGCGGGGTCGGGTCGGCTGGCGAGCGCCGGCGTATTCGCCTCCGCCGGCGGCGTCCCGAACGGGGCCGGGGCAGGCGACATGCCGGACGACGGCGATGAAAGGTCGGCGTGGTCGCTCGCAGGCGCCGAGGCGTCGCCGGTCGGGGCGGGCGCATCCGGCGGCGGCGGCAGGGAAAGTCCGGGCGGCGGCGATAGATCGAGGCGCGATACGGAAGGTCGCGCTTTGATGGCGCTGGTTGGCGAGGGGTCGACGCCATCGCTTGGGCTCGGCGACGGCGACGGAACGAGATCGAGCGACGTTACCGACGTCGCAGGTTGGTCCGGCGCGCCGTCAGCGGCTAGAGACGAGTTCGCCAGGCACGAGGCCAGCAAAGCCCAAGCACGCCCGCCGACGCCTGCAATCTTACCCCCGTACCGAACATCGCCATACTCGCGCGCCGCCGCGCCGGGGCAGCAATAGACCCGGCAGGCTCGTATTTGTCCAGCCACGCATTACGCAACACGCGTTTCGGCTCAGGCCGCCGCCTCGCCGAGGATGTCGGTCTCGACCCCGATGTCCTTCATCTTACGGTACAGCGTCGAGCGGCCGATGCCGAGCTTGCGCGCCATCTGCGACATCTGCCCGCGATAGTGCGCGAGCGCGAAGCGGATCGCCTCGGCCTCGATGTCTTCGAGCTTGCGCACGTCGCCGCTGTCGTCGATCAGCCGCAGCAGGTTCGGATCGCGCGTCTCGAAGGCGGCGGTTCGAGCGCGAAGGCGGGCGCGGCGCCTCGGGGCTCGACAGCGCGCGGGGCCGGCGGAATGCGCACGTCGAAGCCCTCGACCTGCGCGGCGATCTGCGGGAATTCGGCGACCGTCAGTTCGTCGCCGTCGGCCAGCACGACGGCGCGGAACACCGCGTTCTCGAGCTGGCGCACGTTGCCCGGCCAGTCGTAGGCGCACAGCAGCGCCACCGCCTCGTTGCGAAAGGCCGCGCATGCGCTTGCCTTCCTCCGCGCAGAAGCGGGCGACGAAGCGGCGGGCGAGATCGGGAATGTCGGCGCGCGCGGGCGCGCAGCGGCGGGATGGTGATCGGGAACACGTTGAGCCGGTAGAACAGGTCCTCGCGGAACTTGCCGCGCTTGACCAGTTCGATGAGGTTCTGGTTGGTCGCCGAGATCAGCCGGAAATCGACCTTGACCGAGCGCTTGCGCGCCGACCGGATCGATCTCGCCTTCCTGCAAGCGCGCGCAGCAGCTTCACCTGCGCGTCGAGCGGCAATTCGCCGATCTCGTCGAGGAACAGCGTGCCGCCGTTCGCCTCGGCGAACTTGCCGGCGTGCTTCTCGGTCGCGCCGGTGAAGGCGCCCTTCTCGTGGCCGAACAGGATCGATTCGACGAGGTTTTCCGGCAGCGCGCCGCAATTGACGGTGACGAACGGCTTGCCGCGCCGGTCCGAGCCGCCCTGGATCGCGCGCGCCAGCAATTCCTTGCCGACGCCGGATTCGCCCTCGATCAGCACCGGGATGTTCGATTTCGCCGCGCGCTCGGCGAGCCGCAGCGTGCGCGCCATGCTCTCGACCTTGGTGCCGATGTCGCGGAACGTCAGCTCGCCGGCGCCGCGGCGCGTCGCGCGGCGCAATTCGTCCTCGAGCGCGTCGACGCGCAGCGCGTTCTTGATCGAGACCTGCAGCCGCTCGGCGCCGACCGGCTTGACCACGAAATCGAGCGCGCCGGCGCGCATCGCCGAGATGACCGCCTCGATCGAGCCATGCGCGGTCTGCACGATCGCCGGCGTCTGCATGCTCGCGCTGGCGCATGCGGGTCAGCACGCCCATGCCGTCGAGATCGGGCATGACGAGATCGAGGATGACGAGATTGACCGACGGGTCGGTCGGCGGCCTCCAGCCGCGCCAGCGCCGCCTCGCCGGATTCCGCCGTCTCCGACTTCGTAGCCGAAGCGGCGGACCATCGCTTCGAGCAGCCGGCGCTGGACGGGATCGTCGTCGACAATCAGAATCAGGGCGGCCATGTAGCATTCCAACGCGTCGCGGTCCCGTTCGCGAGCCGCTTCGCGCGCCAAAGTCGGGCGCCAGGGTAAAGGTCATGTTAATGCGCCGGCTATTCGCGGCGCGTGCTGAGAGCTTGCGCTGGCCGCCGACGGCCGTCAAATCGGCGCGGCAGCCGCGAGCGCGCGACGAGCTACGGAGCTCGAAATCGCCGCATGATTCGTCCGCATCCAAGCGCTGTACGCGCCCGCTGACGCCGCTGCCGACGCCGCGACCTCGGCGCCTTGCCGGAATGGCGGCTCGACGACCTCTATCCCGGCATGGATTCGCCGGCCTTCGCCGCCGACATGCGCGCGGGCGAGCGAGAGCGCCAAAGCTTTCGCGACGGCGCACAAGCGGCCGGCTCGCCGAGCTCGCTGGCCGGCGGCGGCGACGCGCTCGCCGCGCGCGGTCGGCGAGTACGAGGCGCTGCAGGACCTGATGGGCCGGCTCATGTCCTATGCCTCGCTGACCTACGCCGGCGACACCACCGACCCGGCGCGGGCCAAATTCTACGGCGACGCGCAGGAGCAGAGTGACCGATATCGCCGGCGACCTGCTGTTCTTCGAACTGGAGCTCAACCGGCTCGACGACTCCGCGCTCGACGCGGCGATGGCGAGCGGCGCGCTCGCCCATTACCGGCCCTGGCTCGAGGACATCCGCAAGGAGAAGCCGCACCAGCTCGCCGACGAGATCGAGCAGCTGTTCCTCGAAAAGTCCGTCACCGGCGTCGGCGCCTGGAACCGGCTGTTCGACGAGACGATCGCCTCGCTGCGGTTCGAGATCGACGGCGAGGAGCTGACGCTGGAGCCGACGCTGGCGCGCATGTCAGGACCCCGACGAGACGCAAGCGCGAGGCGGCGGCCAAGGCGCTGGCCGAGACGCTTCGGCGCCAACCTGCGCGTGTTCACGCTGATCATCGAACACGCTCGCCAAGGACAAGGAGATCTCCGACCGCTGGCGCAAGTTCGAGGACATCGCCGATTCGCGCCATCTCGCCAATCGCGTCGAGCGCGAAGTCGTCGACGCGCTGGTCGCAGGCGGTGACCGAGAGCTATCCCGCGGCTCTCGCATCGCTATTACGCGCTGAAGGCGCGCTGGTTCGGCAAGGACAAGCTCGCCCATTGGGACCGCAACGCGCCGCTGCCGAACGCGCCGCGACCCGCACCTTCTCCTGGGACGCAGGCGCGCGACACGGTGCTCGACGCCTACGCCGGCTTCTCGCCGCGCATGGCCGACATCGCGCGGCGCTTCTTCGACGAAGGCTGGATCGACGCGCCGGTGCGGCCCGGCAAGGCGCCCGGCGCCTTCGCGCATCCGACGACGCCCTCGGCGCATCCCTATGTGCTGGTCAATTATCTCGGCAAGCCGCGCGACGTGATGACGCTCGCGCACGAACTCGGCCACGGCGTGCATCAGGTGCTCGCCGCGCCGAACGGCGCGCTGATGGCGCCGACGCCGCTGACGCTGGCCGAGACCGCCAGCGTGTTCGGCGAGATGCTGACCTTCCGCGCGCTGCTGGCCTCAGCCAGCCGACCCGGCCGAGCGCAAGTCGATGCTGGCCGCCAAGGTCGAGGACATGCTCAACACCGTCGTGCGGCAGATCGCGTTCTACAAATTCGAGCGCCTGATCCACACCGAGCGCCGCAAGGGCGAGCTGACCGTCGGAGCAGATCTGCGCGCTCTGGATGAGCGTGCAGAGCGAGAGCCTCGGGCCGGCGATCGATCTCGGCCCGGGCTACGAGACCTTCTGGGCCTATATCGGCCATTTCATCCACTCGCCGTTCTACGTCTACGCCTACGCGTTCGGCGATTGCCTGGTGAACTCGCTCTACGGCGTCTACGAGCGCGCGCACGAGGGCTTCGCCGAGCGCTATTTCGCGCTGCTCGCGGCCGGCGGCTCCAAGCCCTACGGCGAACTGCTGGCGCCGTTCGGGCTCGACGCCCGCGATCCCGAAGTTCTGGTCGATCGGGCTGTCGCTGATCGAGCGGATGATCGGCGAGCTGGAGGCGATGGAGTAGGACGCGCTAACCGACGCAAATTTCCGGCAAGGCGCCGGATGTAGCCGCGGTCGTTGACCGCGGTCTCGGTGTGAGCGTCCTCATCCCCGCTAGATTCGATCACGGCGCCACCGCGGTCAACGACCCATATGCGCTAATCTAGGGCAAATGTCCTAAAATATTCAATAACTTGTCAGCATGTCATCCCCGCGAAAGCGGGGATCCAGGGGCCACACGACGTGCGCTTGAACGTGTTGGCCACACGGGATGCGGGTGAGCCCTGGATCCCCGCTTGCGCGGGGATGACCTCGAAACCTTTGAAATAAATCGGATTCGAGTTAGCGCCTGTGGGCGTAGACAGCAGCGTCGGCGTAGAGTTTAGCCTCCTCCAGCCTAAGTCGGACGGGCCATCGCGGTCAACCACCGATATGCGCTAATCTAGGGCAAATGTCCTAAAATATTCAATAACTTGTCAGCATGTCATCCCCGCGAAAGCGGAGATCCAGGGGCCACACGACGTGCGCTTCAACGTGTTGGCAGCACGAGGTGCGGTTGCCCCGGATCCCCGCTTTCGCGGGGATGACATCAAACCTTTGAAATAAATCGGCAATCTATAAGTTAGCGCCTATGGGTCAACGACCGCGGTCTCGGTGTGGGCGTCCTCATCTCGCTAAATTCGGTCATGCGGCGCACCGCGGTCAACGACAGGTCAACGACCGCGGCTACATGGGCGGGCTCGCGTTCAGACGTTGGAGCCGGCCGGCACGACTGTCCAGGGAATAAAGTGGCACTCGTCGCTCGGGTCTAGGTGTCGCGAGCGTACGGTGACCGACGCGCCGACGGCCGGGATGGCCCCGTCAGTCACCGCGGAGATGGTTCTGTGTTTCGCGCCGCGCTCGTCGACAAGGTCGACGAGGATGTGGGGAAACGACAGGTAGCGCGGCGTCGGCGCGCCGCCGGTGTTCATCATCGCGATCTTGGTTTCCCGCTCGGTCTCCTGCGGCGGCGACGGGCCGACGACCACGGCTTTGTAATCGTGCGCCTGACGCGGGACGCGAAGATTGCAGGCCCCCGCGGAGCTGACGGAAGCGACTAGAAAGGCAAGCGTCAAGGAGACGAATACGCGGCTCATCGGTGGGTTTCTCACGCGACCGCGTAGCGATTAGCCTCATCGACAGCCCGCGCCAAGCGTTTCCGGTCGCCGCGACGCGCATAGGCCTGAGCTAGCTCAACACGATGCGCCCAGCATTCGAACACTTGGCTATCGGTAGGCGCATGGGTAATGACGATGCCCAACCTGCGCGCAACGGTCAACAAGACCTCGACGCTCATCGCAACGCCTCACATTACTGAGACTTGCGATATTTCCAGTCAGGAGCGAAGTCAATTCACCAGAAATGGTGAACTTTTGACATCACGTTGCTTCCTGGGATCGCGGGCGTCCCACCCGCGGTCCCAGGGGCGGCGCTTAAGCCCAGGTCCTCACATCGACGAACCGTCCGGCGATCGCCGCCGCGGCCGCCATCGTCGGCGAGACGAGGTGGGTGCGGCCCTTATACCCCTGGCGGCCCTCGAAATTGCGGTTCGAGGTCGAGGCGCAGCGTTCGCCGGGCGACAGCTTGTCGGGGTTCATCCCGAGGCACATCGAGCACCCAGGCTCGCGCCACTCGAAGCCCGCAGCGAGGAACACCTTATCCAGCCCCTCGGCCTCCGCCTGCGCCTTCACCAGCCCGGACCCCGGCACCACCATCGCGCTGACCCGCTCGCTGACCCTTCGGTTCTCGACGATCTTCGCGGCGGCGCGCAGATCCTCGATGCGGCCGTTCGTGCAGGAGCCGATGAACACCCGATCGATCGCCAGGTCGGAAATTTTCTCCCCGCCCGCCAGGCCCATATATTCGAGCGAGCGCTTGATCGAGGCCCGCTTGGCGTCGGTCGCCCCGTCCTCGACCCTGGGGATCAGGCCCTCGATGCTGATCACATCCTGCGGGCTGGTGCCCCAGGAGACGATCGGCGGCAGGCTCGCGGCGTCGAGCCTGATGATCTCGTCGAACGCCGCGCCCTCGTCGGAGCGCAGCGTGTCCCAATACCGCCGCGCCGCGTCCCACATCTCGCCCTTCGGCGACTTCGGACGGTCCTTGAGGTAGGCGAACGTCTTTTCGTCCGCCGCGATGATCCCAGCGCGGGCGCCGCCTTCGATCGACATGTTGCAGACCGTCATGCGGCCTTCCATCGTCAGCGCCTCGATCGCCGAGCCGGCGTATTCGATGACATGGCCGGTGCCGCCGGCGGTGCCGATCTTGCCGATGATCGCCAGCACGATGTCCTTGGCGGTGACGCCGGGCGGCAGCTCACCGTCGACCGACACCTTCATGTTCTTCGCCTTGGACTGGATCAGCGTCTGCGTCGCCAGCACGTGCTCGACCTCGGACGTGCCGATGCCGTGCGCCAGCGCTCCGAAAGCGCCATGGGTGGAGGTATGGCTGTCGCCGCAGACGATCGTCGTGCCCGGCAAAGTAAAACCCTGCTCCGGGCCGATGATGTGGACGATGCCCTGCCGAGGATCGAATTCGTCGAAATATTCCACGCCGAATTCTCGCGCATTCCGGGCCAGCGTTTCCACCTGGAGCCGGCTCTCGGGGTCGGCGATGCCGACCGCGTCGATCGGTGGTCTGGATATTGTGGTCGACCACGGCGAGCGTCTTTTCCGGCGCCCGCACCTTGCGCCCGGACATCCGCAATCCCTCGAAAGCCTGCGGGCTCGTCACTTCGTGCACGAGATGGCGATCGATATAAATGAGGCTCGCGCCGCCCTTGGTCTCGATGACGTGGTCGTCCCAGATCTTGTCGTAAAGCGTGCGCGGCTTAGCCATTTCCTGCTCCGGCGCCCAAATCGGCGCTTGCGTTTCGATTGACGGCGTTATTTATGCCGAACGCATCCAGAGGAAAAGAGGGCCTGGAGCGGTTGGGGACGCGCATGAAGTTCTTATTTCAACGGATCGCCGAATCCCACCAAGGTCGCGCTGTTCCTGGAGGAGGCCGAACTCGCCGTACGAGCCGATCCCCGTCGATACCCGAACCGGCGACCAGTTCAAACCCGAGTTCCTTGCCGTCAACCCCAATGGCAAGGTTCCCGCGATCGTCGACGGCGACGTTACGGTTTTCGATAGCAACGCGATCCTGCTGTATTTGGCGGAGAAGACCGGCAAGTTCCTTCCCGCCGCCGGCGACAAGGCGCGCGGCGAGATGTTCTCGTGGCTGATGTTCGTGGCGACCGGGGTCGGGCCTTTCTCCGGGCAGGCCGTGCATTTCAAACATTTCGCGCCGGAGAAGGTCGACTACGCGCACAAGCGCTACCAGTTCGAAACCGAGACGCCATCACACCATTCTCGATGCGCGTCTCGGCCGATCGGCAATACATACTCGGCGATCGCTATACGATCGTCGACATGGACGCCTGGGGCTGGGCGCGGATGGTTCCGTTCATCCTGGGCGACGACGCCTGGCGCAAGTTTCCGAATGTAAAGCGTCTGCATGACGAGATCAGCGCCCGCCCGGCCGCCGTGCGGGCCTCGGCGCTGAAGGACAAGTTCACGTTCAAGGCGGCGATGGACGACGAAGCGCGCGCGGTGATGTTCAAGCATCTGGCGATGGCATGAAGCCCGTCCGCGCTTCCCCGAGGGAACTAGCAGCGCGCCGTAAGCCCGCTTCTGTCGGAGGTATACGAACGTCATGGCGACTTTGGTCGAAGACCTGCGACAAGTGATCGAGCGCGACCAATGGGTGGCGCGGCCCCTGCTGCACGACCTCGCCGATCGGATGCCCAAGTCGGTCGAGGCGCGGGTGCTGCTCGCGCATTCCTATTTGCGCAGCCTCGAGGCGGCGCCGGCGCTGGAGCACTACCGGCGCGCGCATGAACTCGACCCGAAGAATGTCGGCATCCGCCATCAGATGGGGCTCTGCGCCACCGCGATGGCGGATTACGAAACGGCGCTGAAGATCTTCCAGGACGCCCAGGCCGACACGCCGAACGAGCATTCGCAGTCGATGCAGGGGCTGTTGCTGCATCGCCTCGGCCGCGCCGGCGAAGCGATCAAGGTCTATTCCGAACTGCTCGGCAAAATGAAGCGCGATCATCTCGAGACGCCGCACGCCTTGCGCGGCCTCGCGATGGCGCTTCGCGACGCCGGACTGCCGCTGGCCGCCGATCGCATCCTGAGCGAACTCGTCGGCATCTATCGGCTCGATCCGCTGCGCATCGCCGGCCTGCTCGCCGAGCGCGACAATTCCATCGACCATCCGGGCTGGACGAAATTCGCCAGCAAATCGGATCTGGCGCTGGCGCTGCGCCGCAGCGAGGACAAGCCCTGGTCGCCGCGTTTTCCCGCGACCTTCCTCATGCCGGAGGATCGCGACGGCGCTGCTGGCCTACGCCGCCGCGAATCCCGGCGCGCTGTTCATCGCCAAGCCGCGCCGCGGCACCGGCGGGCAGAACATGACGATTTCGCGCGATCCGCTCAGCCTGGCGGATCAGCCGGACGTCGTCGTGCAGCGCTATGTCGAGCGGCCCTATCTCGTCGACGGCCGCAAGGGCCACATCCGCTTGCACGGCCTCGTCACTTCGCTCGACCCGTTCCGCGCCTATCTGCAGAGCGAGGGCATCGTCCGCTTCGCGCCCGAACCCTACGACGTCAGCGACGCCGGCCTCGCCGATGTTCACGCGCACATCACCAACACCGCCTTGCACAAGGACCATCCGAAGCTGGTCGTCAGCCAGAAGGCGGAGGAGGAGAACGTCGGCGCGGTTTGGTCGCTGAGCGCTTACCTCGACCGCCTGAAGGCCGACGGCGTCGACGTCGCGGCGCTCCGCGAGGAACTCAAGGCTTTGGCGCGTGGATTTCTGCGCACGGTGCACGCCGAGGGTGTGTTTCAGGCGCAAGCGAAATTTCCGCGCCGCGCTTTCCCGGCAAAGTTGTTCGGCCTCGACGTGCTGGTCGACGCGGACGCCAAACCCTGGCTCATCGAGGCGCAGCGCAAACCCGCCATGGCCGGCACGCCGCTGGTGCAGAAGATTGCCGGCAAGGCGCTGACCACGATTTTCGAGATGGGCGCAGGTTTCATATTCGACGACTCGATGCCCGCTGAACGCATTTCCAGCCTCGCCAAAGATCGCGCTGCAATCGTCAAGCGGGAAATCGAACACGAAGCCGCGTTCCGAGGGCCATTTGAGCCTCTGTAGGAAGCCGGCGTTCGCGATTCGTTAGGATAAACGGTTGCTCGTGTGTCTAACGCCACATCGTGCTAACCCTGGGATATGATGGGTTGACGGACATGCGCCGCTCTCGGACTATTTTGGCGCGACCGTTCCCCAGGGAAGTGTTGTGGAGGAGTGACGTGACCGAGGGGAATTGTTGATGGTTGATGCCGCCGTCCAGGAAATCGCTGCGCCCGCGCAAACCGCGCCGACGCCGGCGCCGGCGGTTGATTCCGGCTTGATGGGCCTGTCGCTGATCGCCGGCTACTACCGCATCGCCGCCGATCCCGCGCAGTTGAAGCATCAGCTCGCATTGATTGGCCGCTTCGCCAACGCCGAAGATCTGGTTCGCGGCGCCAATATTCTGGGACTCCGATCCCGCATCCTTCGACGCGTCTCCGCCAAGCGGCTCGGCGCCGTGCCCTACCCCGCCCTGATGCGGTTGAAGGACGGCGGCTTCACCGCCGTTGGCGTCGGTTCGACAAAGGGCCGCGTACGCATCGTCGATCCGGTGAGCCGCGTCGCCAAGGACGTCTCGCTGGAGGAGGCGACCGCATTCGGTTCGGGCGAGATCGTGCTGATCACGCGCCGGCTCGCCGGCGCCGGCGTCGATCCGACGACGTTCGGTTTCCGTTGGTTCCTGCCTTCGATCATGCGGTATCGCAAGCCGCTGACGCAGGTCGTCATCGCCTCGCTGTTCGTGCAGCTGTTTGCGCTAGTCACGCCGATCTTCTTCCAACTGATCGTCGACAAGGTGCTCGTGCACAAAGGCTTCTCGACGCTTGTCGTGCTGATCATCGGAATGGTGACGCTCGGCCTGTTCGAATCGGTGTTGCAACTGCTGCGCACCTACACGCTGAGCCACACGACCAACCGCATTGACGTAGAGCTCGGCCGGCGGCTGTTCCATCATCTGTTCCGCCTGCCGCTCGCCTATTTTGAAACCCGCGCCGCCGGCCAGACAGTGGCGCGCGTGCGCGAGTTGGAGACGATCCGCGGCTTCCTGACCGGTCAGGGTCTCACGTCGCTGCTCGATCTGTTCTTCACGGTCGTGTTCTTCGTCGTGATGTTTGTTTATTCGGCGAAGCTGACGCTGGTGGTGTTGGGCTCGATCCCCATCTACGTCATCATCGCGGCGCTGATCCGGCCAGGCTTGCGCGAGCTGATCAACGAGAAGTTCAACCGCGGGGCGCGCTCACAGCAGTTTCTGGTCGAATCAATCGTCGGCGCGCAGACCTTGAAAGCCGCGAGCGTCGAGCCGGTCATGCAGGCGCAGTGGGAAGAGCGGCTGGCCGCCTATGTGCGCACGTCCTTCGACTCCGGCATACTCGGCGCGGTTGGACAGAACGCGATCCAGTATGTCTCAAAAGTGACGACCGCGCTCATCCTGTTCGTCGGCGCCGAATCGGTCATCGAGGGCAACATGACCGTCGGCGAACTCATCGCCTTCAACATGATCGCCAGCCAAGTCGTGCAGCCGATCCTCCGGCTTTCGCAGCTCTGGCAGGACTTCCAGCAGGTGCAGGTCTCCGTCGCCCGGCTCGGCGACATTCTCAACGCGCCCACCGAACCCGTACCGCAGAACCTACTGACCTTGCCGCCGCCGCGCGGCGCGATCGACGTGCGTAACGTAACGTTGCGATACCGTCCCGAGGCGCCGGACGCGCTGCGCAACGTAACCCTCTCGATCGCCGCGGGCGAGGTGATCGGTTTCGTGGGTCACTCCGGCTCCGGCAAGTCGAGCCTGACCAAAGTGATCCAGCGGCTCTACAGTCCGAACCTCGGCCAGGTGATGCTCGACGGCGTCGACATCGCGCAGCTCGATCCCGGTTGGTTGCGCCGTCAGATCGGCGTCGTGCTGCAGGAGAACATCCTGTTCAACCGAACGATCCACGAAAACATCGCGCTCGCCGATCCCGCCATGCCGCGCATCGTGGTCATGCAGGCGGCGCGGCTCGCCGGCGCGGATTCGTTCATCGCACAACTGCCGCAAGGCTATGACACAATCATTGAGGAGCGCGGCGCCAACCTTTCAGGCGGCGCAGCGTCAGCGCATCGCCATCGCGCGCGCGCTGGTCACCAACCCGCGCATTCTGATCTTCGACGAGGCGACCTCCGCGCTCGACTACGAAAGCGAGCGGATCATCCAGGAAAACATGAAGGCGATCACCCGTGGCCGCACCGTGCTGATCATCGCCCACCGGCTAGCGGCGGTTCGCCCCTGTCACCGCATCGTCGGCATGCAACAGGGCGAAATCGCCGAGGTCGGCACGCACGAAGAACTGCTACGCCGCCCCGATAGCGTCTATGCCAAACTATGGACGCTGCAAGGCGACCAGGGAAGATCCTGATGAACGAGCGCGCCGCCCCGCCGCCGACCTCGGACAAGCCGGCGGCCCCTGCCAAAGCCGCAGCGCCCATGACCTCTGGCGTCAGGGGACGCGACCGCGAATTCCTGCCCGCGGCGCTCGAAATCCTGGAGACGCCCGCCCGCCCCCGCGCCGGTGGCGCTGATGCTGACGATCTGCGCGTTCTTTGCGGCGGCGCTGGCCTGGTCGTTCATCGGTCGGCTCGACGTTCACGCCGTCGCGCCGGGCAAGATCGAGACGGCGAGCCGCGCCAAGGTGATCCAACCTTTCGACAGCGGCAAGGTTGCGGCGATCAACGTCGCCAACGGCCAGCATGTCAAAGCCGGCGATGTACTGCTCGAACTCGATCCCGCGGAGGCCGCTGCAGACGCGAATGCGGCGAGCGGCGCGCACAACGAGAACACGGCGGAGATCGCACGCCGCGCCTACTCGGTGGGTATCGCCAGGGCGCTGGAGGAGCAAGCCGTCCGAAGCGACGCGACGCGCGGCTTCGAACGCGCAACGATCGATAAGGCGATCGCCGATTCCGACAAGAAAATCGGTTTCGACGGCAACGCCAGCCAGGAGACGCGGCTTCGTCAACGCGCCGTGCTTGCCGCCGACCTCAATGCGCTCGACGACCAACTTGCCGATCTCGACAAGCAGCTCGCGCAGAAGGAGGCGACCCGCGAGCGCCTCAACATGAGCATCTCGTTCGAAAACGATCTGATGGTCACCTTGCATGATCGCGTGAAGACCCGCGAGGAGGCGATTGGCCTCAAGGTCGGCACCAAGATCAACCTCTACGACGCGAAGGAAGAACTGCAGAAGTCGCAATCGCAGCGCGCCTCTGACCAGGGTCAGTTGATCGAGACCGAGGCGGCGCTCAACGAAATCGGCAGCGAGAAGCTCAAAGCGCTTTCCCAGTTCATCGCCGACAACGAGAACAAGGCCGCCGACGCCGCGCGCAAGGCGGACGACGCGTGGCAATCGTTGATGAAGGCGACCGCCAAGCTCGGAGCGCACCAAGCTGATCGCGCCGATCGACGGCGTCGCGCAGCAGCTGACCATAACGACGATTGGCCAGGTGGTGACGACCGGTCAGCAATTGCTGATCATCGCGCCAAACGAAGGCCCGTTGCAGGTCGACGCGCTGGTCGCCAACCTCGACATCGGCTTCGTCAAGCTCGGCCAGGAAGCGGTCATCAAGGTCGACGCGTTTCCGTTCACCCGCTTCGGCGCCTTGAAGGGCAAGGTGGTGCGCATCGCACAGCAGGCGGTCGACGAGACCGAGGCCAAGCGCGCGTTGGCGGACGTGACGGCGCCGTCAAACAATCTGCCGCCGCAGACCAGCGCGCCCGGCCAGCCCGAGAGTTTCGTGTTTCCGGTGACGATCGAGCTCGACCAGACAACGATGAAGATCGGCGAGGCCGAGATGGCGCTGAACCCAGGCATGACGGTGAGCGCGGAGATCAAGACTGACAGCCGGAGGGTGATCGACTATCTGCTGTCGCCGCTCGCCAAGCTGGGGTCGGAGGCGATGCGCGAGCGGTAGAGCCGCCGCCGGAGGGTCGGCGTCCACGCCGACCTTTTGGGGCGCTGCCCGGCCGGCTTACGTATCAACCCCGACGTCGGCCTGGAGGCCGACGCTCCGCGAGGGCACTTCGCTCGTCGCTACGGCTCAGCATGCTGTAGCACGCGTCAAACCCTCGGCGGCAAATCGGCGAAATCTCTTACGCCCGCAAATACCGCGTCGAGCTCCGCGAGTTCCTCGTCACGCCGATGGTAGCCGCAGTCGGCGATCAGCTTGCGGGCGACTTCGAGGTCGGAGCGGGCTTTCTCGAACAGTTCCGCCGCCTCGGCGGCGGTGGGGAGGGTCGGCTTCGGCGGGCCATTGTCGACAAGGCCATTAAGCGGCGCGAAAGCTTCTCGGCGCGCGAGAGCGATCCTTGTGCGTTCGAGCGCGCAATCGCAGAAGAAAACCCGCATCGAGCCCGGCTCGGCAAGTTCCTCGACCTCCGCGAGCTCACGCAAGGCGGCGGACCAATCGCCAATAGTGCGGAGATACGCAGCGTGGGCGAGGAGGCCGATAGCGACATAGTCAACATGTCCGACTGCGCGCAATCTTTCGACGGCTTCGTTGAACACGGCGCCGAGCGCGCGGGCATCAGCGGGCACGTTTTCCCACGGCGGTCTGGCAACGGCGATCGAGGTCAGCGCGAGACGGGACCGCGCGGTCATCAATCTGCCCAGCGCGATTTCGAAAGGCCAATTATCTCTCGCCGCCTTCAACGCCCAAATTGCCCGTGCGTGCGCACAGTCAGGCTCACCCCTAGACAGCAGCAAGTCGCAATATAGGTATCCTTGAAGAGCATAGAGAAACGGTTCTGTCTGGATACGCGCTTTTTTGCCGCCGCTCGGCGTCCTCAAACAAAGCTTCCGCCTCTGTTAGTTGGCCGGCGGCGTGCAGCGCGTCGCCCAGACTGGTTCGCTTTGATATCTGCTGATATGGGTCACCGGTTCGATCAGCGTAGTCGACGGATTGCCGCGCGTCGGCGACGGCGTCCTCGACCTTGCCGACCCTAAGCTCGCATTGGCTGAGATTGGACGCGGTTACAGCGGCATTTGCCCAGTCCAACATGTCTTCCGCCATTCGCAGCACCGCGCGTAACGTCGGCAGCGCCTCGGCGGTCCGTCCCTGCGCGCCAAGCGATCGGCTCGCATCGTTCAATACCCAAGTTTGGTCGGCTTTCCGCAACGCGGGGATCGGCTTCTCATAAGGAACAACAAAAAACCACGATATCGCTGCGAGATCGTTGCGGAATGCCGCAAGGTTCTTTGCTGAGTAAAACTCGAGGGCGCCATCGGGTCTATGTCGGCAGATGCGCTTCGCATAAACATCGTCGAGCGCTTCCTGATATCGCTCCGCGCGGCAACCGTGGGTGATCGCCTGGTAGAGCGGCGCGAGATCGGACAAGGTTGGCGCTGCGCCCTCTTTGGTTGCATCTCGCAGATGCTCGAAAAGGCGGCCGTGGGCGGATTTCCATGCATCTTCGTTCAACCGCCGCAACCGCTCGCCGAACCATTCGCGCACCAGGGGATGCGTGTCGAGCGCATCGGGCGCGAGAGCGTCGACCGGCGTCAGCAAACGCCCCGCGCGCAGCCGCGAGACAGCTCGCCGCCAAGCCTCGTCGCTGAGTTCGGCAATCGATTCGGTCAGACCGGCGATGACGGGTTTCGCGCGCAACGCCGCCAGGCAGTCGCGGCTCGCCGGCCTATCAAACAAGCCGACGAGGAGCATGATGGCGCCGAGACCCGGTTGTCCCGCGAGCCATTCCTTCTCGTAAGATTTCCATCACGCGCCAAGCGTGATCATGCCCCGGGTTCTCCTGGTCGGCCAGCAATCCGCGCAATCGGTCGCGCCGGCGCACGTCGCCGTTCTGGGTTTCCTTCAGGTAGCTCGCGAGCAATCCGAGCGCGAGCGGATGACCGCCGAAATCCCGCGCAGCGGCTTGAAGTTCCATCGACGTTCCCCAAACGCCGTTGCCGCGCAGTAGCGCCACGCCGGCCTCCCGCGAGAGCTGCTCGACGTTGATGACCGGCGCGGCGCCGTCCTTCCAGCGCGCAATGTCGGCGACGGCGAGCCGGCTGGTCAGCACGATGAGCCCATGTGGCGCGCCTGGCGGCGTCGCCGCAAAGCGACGCAGAAGCGCGCGTAGACCCGGGTCCTTCAATTGGCCGGGTTGCCCGCCCAGGCCGTATTGCAACGGCTCGACGCCGTCGAGCACGAGCAGCGCGCGGCCCTGCATCAACGCATCGGCGATGGCCTCGCCCTTGGCGACCGCGCTGGCCTCCGAAAGCGCAAGCCCAAGCTTAAGCAATGCCCAATCGAGGAAAGCGTCGGCCGAGATCGCGCGCTCTTTCGTGCCCTGGTTGTAGAACGACCAACCGAGCACAGCCGCGGCGCCGCGATAATTGTCGTCCTGTATGCGTTTCAGCCATTCGTTGATCAAAGCCGATTTCCCAGCGCCGCCTTCCGCGACGAGAGAGAGGATGTTTATCCTGCGATCGTCCCAGGCCTCGTCGAGCCGTTGCAACTCGCCACCGCGTCCGACCAGTTCCTCATAGGCCGTCTCTGGCAGGCTGGAGATGTCGACAAAGTCGGGCTTCGCGGCGGGTCGCGGGATTGGTGCGGCTTTGCGCGCAACGATCTGCGCCGCGGCCTCTGCGATCTCGTCAGCGGCCTCGTTCATGTGCCGTTCGCGATCATACGGACTGTAGCTAAACAACGGCTTCGCGCCGCGTGGCCGGATGTTGAACTCTTTGATCTTGTCCAGGCCCACTTTGGACGTCGGCGTCAGCAAAAGCGGATAGACCAGGACCGCCTCGCCTTTCGCCTGCCTTTGGAGAATGAAGTCGATCTCCTTGTCGACGAAATCCGACGCCATCGAGTTCACCGAGACGAGCAGAATGAAGACGTCACAGGCCTGGAGCGCCTCCTCAATTTCATCGCTCCAACGGACCCCGCCCGACATCAGGCGGTCGTGAAACATCGAAAATACACCATGCTTCCGCGCCGGGCCCAGAAACCGCATCACGAAGGACAGCCATTGAATTTCATCGCCGACGGGCTTTTCCGGCTCGTCCAGATGGGCGTAGCTGATGAAGACGCTCGGCTTGCGGAAATTGTCTGGCATGAGCCCGCCGACAGTGTTGCAATATACAATCGGCCGCCACGAAAAGGTGGCGACCCCCGTCGACTAGACTGTTAGCAGACTGTACTCTGAAAGTAAGACATGTCCGAGGATAGGTCACGAATTTAAGCGGCGGCGGCGAACCCAACCAGCCTCACTTGGCCACGCCTTCGACCATATACGAACGAAAGGTCGCGTATTTGTCGCCGATCTTTCTCGCATCCAAATAGGCGGGCGAAGCGAACGCGGCTTTGGCCTGATCCAGATTATCGAAAGCCGTCACGATCACACGGCCCGCCGGTGGCGAGCCATCCATAGTGACGGTTTTGCCGCCGCGCACCAGGAATTTGCCCCCGGCCGTTTCGATCGCTTTGGCCGCTAGCGGCGCGTACTCCTTTAGATACGCGTCTTGGTTGGTTATGTTGACTTCAACCACTTCATAAGCAGGCGGCTTCGATTGCGGCGCGCAGGATTGGGGCGGCGTAGGGCGCCGAGCGCAAACGCGGCCGGCAGCGTCAATGCAAGCGCGGAGCGAATTCTCATGATCTTCTCCCTGGCTGGCTGTTTGTTGTTCTCGGCTTCGCTTTTGAAGCGCGCCTTGGCGGTTTGTATCAGAGAGTGGACGGAGAATATATGTAGACCATTGGCTTGTAATACACCGCCGTCCGCGCCAATCTCAGCGCCACGTAAACCCCAGGTGAAACGCCGTGGATCGCAGAAGCCTTCTCATCTCAGGATTTTTCGCAGGCGCCGCCGTTACCGCTGGCGAAGCGATGGCGGAAACCTCGGCTGCCGACCTGCCCAAGCGCTTCGCGGCCACGCTGAGCGCCGGCGACATGCAGGGCTTCGCGGCGTTGTTCGGTGACGATTATGTCAATCACCAAGTCAGCGCCGCCGCTCCACCGCCCGCAGGCGCGAGCCCGAAGCAGTCGACGGTTGCGTTTTTCACCCACCGGGTCGATGCACTCGCCGGCCTGAAGGTCAGCATCGAGGCAAGCCTTGCCCAGGGCGATCTCTGCGCCGCAAGCTTCGTCTATGAGGGCGTGCATCAGGGCGTGTACTATGGCGTCGCGCCGACTGGCCGGAAGCTGCGCTTCACCTCCTGCGACATCTTTCGTCTCGCGGACGGGAAGATCGTCGAGCACTGGGGCATGGGCGATATCGCCGGGGTGCTTGCGCAGCTCAAAGGATAGGGCGGCCTGACGCGCTGCCGCGGGCATGATAAGCTCGGCGGATGACGACCGCCACCCGCTCTCAGATCGCGTTCCGCTTTCGCGGCAAGACCGTCGCGCTCGCCGGTTTTCCCCCGACCGCACGCTGCTTGACTGGCTGCGCGACGAAGCCATGGCCAAGGGGACGAAGGAAGGCTGCGCGGAAGGCGATTGCGGCGCTTGCACGGTCGTGCTGTGCCGGCCGCGAAACGGCGGCCTCAGCTACGAACCCGTCAACGCCTGCATCCTGCTGCTCGGCCAAGTCGACGGCGCCGAACTGTTGACCGTCGAAGACCTCGCCCAAGGCGAAACCCTGCATCCCGTGCAGCAGGCGATGGTCGATCTGCACGGCTCGCAATGCGGGTTCTGCACGCCGGGCATCGTGATGAGCCTGTTCGCGCACTACCACGACGGCGTCGCCGCGACGCGGGAGAGCGTCAACGAGGCGCTGGCGGGGAACCTCTGCCGCTGCACAGGCTATCGCCCGATTCTCGAGGCGGCGCTGATGACGATCGACGGCGCGCCGAAAGATCGTTTTGCGGAAGCCGCGCCGGTGCGTCTGGCGACGCTGGAGACGCTGGCAAGCGGCGACCTGTTGGTTGGCGACCAGATGAGCTTTTTCGCGGCGCCGGCAAGCGAACATGCGCTCAGCCAGCTCTATGCCGCGCATCCCGACGCGGTGCTGCTCGGCGGCGCCACAGACGTTGGGCTTTGGGTGACCAAGCGGTTCATGCGGCTACCGAAGATCATTTGGTTGGGCCGCGTGGCTGAATTCGACCGGATAGCGGCTGATGAGCAAACCCTTGCGATCGGCGCCGGCGTGAAGCTTTCGGACGCAGAGGCTAGCTTGGCGGCGCTTCACCCCGATCTCGGCCAGATCATGTCGCGCTTCGGCTCGCGTCAGGTGCGGGTGAGCGGCACGGTCGGCGGCAATATCGCCAACGGCTCGCCGATCGGCGATCTCGCGCCGGCGCTGATCGCGCTGGACGGCACAGTTGAACTGCGACAGGGCGACGTGTCCCGCCAACTGCCGCTCGAAGCGTTCTTCCTCGGCTATGGCAAACAGGACCGGCGCGCCTTCCGAGTATGTCCGCGCCCTGCACATCCCGCGCCTGAAGCCGCATCAGACCTATCGCGCCTACAAGGTCTCGAAGCGCTTCGATGAAGACATATCCGCCGTGATGGGCGCGTTCCGCTTCGATCTCGACGGACGCCGCGTGGCGAGCGCCCGCGTCGCCTTCGGCGGCATGGCGGCGACGCCGAAACGGGCGAGCGCTTGCGAAGCCGCGCTCGCCGGCGTCGATCTCGACGATCCCGCGACCTGGGAGCCGGCGATCGCGGCGATCGCTTCGGATTTTCAACCGCTCACCGACATGCGCGCCTCCTCCGCCTATCGCAGCGAGGTTGGCGCGAATTCGTGTCCGCCGCGCCCTCTTGGAAACCTCCGGCGCCGGCGCGCCGCTCCGCCTCGGAGAGCTCCGTGCTGCTGAATAAGATAACCGAAATTCCGCGCGTCCCGCTGGAGCGTGAGACGCAGGTTGTTCACAAGCCGCATCCCCACGATTCCGCGCGGCTGCATGTGCGCGGCCTCGCGCCCTACATCGACGATATCCGCGAACCCCAGGGCCTGCTGCATCTGGCGGTGGGCCAGGCCAACAAGGCGTGCGGGACGTTTGGTTGCTCTGGACCTCGACGCCGTTCGGAGCGCGCCAGACGTCGTCGCGGTGATAACCGCCGCCGATATTCCCGGCGCCAACGACATCGCGCCCGTCTTCAAGGACGAGCCTTTGTTCGCAACGGACGAAATCCTGTATTTCGGCCAACCTTTGTTTGCTGTCGCCGCCCGCACGCGCGACGCCGCGCGGCGCGCGGCGAAACTCGCCAAGATCGAAATTGCCGAGACGAAGCCTGTGCTGACCGTCGAGGACGCGCTGATCGCGGGCGGACGCGTGCTGCCGGATTACGAGTACGGCCGCGGCGACATCGAGGCGTCGCTAGTTGCCGCGCCGCATCGGCTGGAGGGCAAATTCGCCATAGGCGGGCAGGAGCACTTTTATCTGGAGGGTCAGATCTCGATGGCCTCGCCCGGCGAGGGCCGGGAAATGTCGGTCTGGTGCTCGACCCAGGATCCGACCGAGGCGCAGCACATCGTCGCGCGCATCCTCGGGATTCCCGACGCTTTCGTTACCGTAGAGACGCGCCGCATGGGCGGCGGCTTTGGCGGCAAGGAGAGCCAGGCCTGCGCCTGGGCCGCCATGGCCGCGCTCGCCGCGCACATCACCGGCGCGCCCTGCAAGATCAGGCTCGACCGCGACGACGATTTCGAACTCACCGGCAAGCGCCACCCGTTTCGCGATGATTGGCGCGTCGGCTTCGACGACAACGGCCAGGTCAGCGTCTACGAAGTCGAGTTGAACGCCAATTGTGGCTGCTCGGCCGATCTCTCCGCCGGGCGTCGTCGATCGCGCGATGTTTCACGCCTCCAATTGCTATCACCTGCCGGTCGTCCGCATCGCCTCGCGACGGCTGAAGACCAACATCGTGTCAATGACCGCCTTCCGTGGTTTCGGCGGCCCGCAGGGCATGATTGGCATCGAGCGGGCGATGGAGGGGGTGGCGCGAGAGACGCGGGCGAGATCCGCTCGATGTGCGCTTCGCCAACTTCTACCGCCCCGGCGCGGATCAGACGCCGTACAACCAAACCGTCGAGGATTGCGAGACGCTGCCGGCGATCATCAGAGATCTGGAGGCCTCCAGCAACTATCGCGCCCGGCGCGAAGCGGTGCTGGCGTTCAATCAAACCAGCCCGATCCTGAAGAAGGGAATCGCGCTGACGCCGGTGCAATTCGGCATCTCGTTCACGCTGATCCATCTCAACCAGGCCGGCGCGCTGGTGCACGTTTATTCCGATGGTTCGATCCAGCTCAATCACGGCGGCACCGAGATGGGGCAAGGGTTGTTCACCAAGGTCGCGCAGGTGGTGGCGGAAGAGTTTGGCGTGCCGCTAGACTTTGTGCGCATCACCGCGACCAACACAGCCAAAGTGCCGAACGCTTCTCCCACGGCGGCGTCTTCGGGAACCGACATCAACGGTATGGCGGCGAAGATCGCGGCGGGCCAGGTGCGCCAGCGCATGACGGCTTTCGCTGCAGAGACTTGGGGTCTGCCGCCGGAGCAAATAGAGTTCCGCGAGGGCCGCGTGTTTGGCGGCAACGCCTCGATGAGCTTCGGCGAGTTGGCCAAAGCCTGTCGGCACAATCGCGTCGGGCTTTCCGCCGCCGGCTATTACAAGACGCCGGAGATTTCCTGGGACCGCGCCGCGGTGAAGGGCAAACCGTTCTTCTATTTCGCCTATGGCGCGGCGTGCGCCGAGGTCGCGATCGACACGCTGACGGGCGAGATGAAGGTGCTCGGCGCCGACATTCTGCACGACGTCGGCTCGTCGCTGAACCCGGCGATCGATCTCGGCCAGGTCGAGGGCGCGTTCGTGCAAGGCATGGGTTGGGTGACGACGGAGGAGCTTGTCTGGGACGGCAAGGGGCGGCTCTCCACTCACGCGCCGGCGACTTACAAGATCCCGGTGGCCTCCGATATGCCGGCGCGGTTCAACACACGGCTGCATCTGAGGCCCAACGCGACCGAGAGCATCTATCGTTCAAAGGCGGTCGGCGAGCCGCCGTTCATGCACGGGATCGCGGTGTATTGCGCGATTCTGGATGCGGTGCATGCGACAGCGGCGAAGGGGCATCCGGATTTGGCTTCGCCCTGTACGCCGGAGGCGATTTTGAGGGCGGTGCGGTCGGTGAGGTAGGGAATGCGTTGCGTGGCGCCGCTGTTAATCAAGCATGTCACGTTTCCAACCAAATCCCACCCCCGTCATTGCGAGCGAAGCGAAGCAATCCAGCCTCTCCGTGATGCTTCGGTCTGACGTTGCCAAAGACCGGCGGAGCAAGCGTGGCCGTGCCTGAGGCCTCGGCGCTTGGCCGCAGCGCTGGATTGCTTCGCTTCGCTCGCAATGACGCGTCGTGCACTTACGCCCCTTTCGCTACTCGCCAAACCTCCCATGCCGCCCCGCGCCTTGTTCGAACCGCATAGCCCCGGCCTTGCCCTCCGCGGCGACGATCGGCGCGCCCCAGCGGCCTTCTTGTCGTAGCGCGTCGGCGAGCGGTAGATCCCATTGTTCGTAGGCGGAGCGGCGGTCGGCGCGCATGCACGCTTCGGGGAAAGATGCGATCTCTCGGCCAAGCTTTTCCGCCACGGCGCGCGATTGGCCGTTCGGAACCACGCGATTGGCGAGGCCCATCGCGAGCGCTTCCTCAGCGCCGACCGGCCGTCCCGTGAGGATCATATCGAGCGCGCGCCCCATCCCCACAAGCCGCGGCAGCCGGACCGTGCCCCCGTCGATCAGCGGCACGCCCCAGCGCCGACAGAACACGCCAAACGTCGCGCCCTCCTCCGCCACCCGCAGGTCGGCGAGCAGGGCGAGCTCCAACCCACCGGCGACCGCATAGCCGGCGACCGCCGCGATCACCGGCTTTGACAAGGCGATTCGGGAAGGACCCATTGGGCCGTCGCCGCCGCCTTCCATGTCAAACTCGTGAACGCGCGAGGGATCGTTGACGGATTTGAGATCGGCGCCGGCGCAAAACACGCCGCCCTCGCCCCACAAGACAGCCACCTTCTGGCTCTCGTCCGCCTCGAAATCCCGAAACGCCTTTCTCAGCTCCGACGCCATCGGCCCATCGACCGCGTTGCGGCGCTCGGGCCTGGACATGATGATGGTCGTGACGGGGCCTTCGCGCTCCACGCGCACGCTGATCTGTGCGTCAGACATTCGGTGTCCTCCCGGAGTTCCCAGTGACGATCGTGTGCGTCAACCTCAGGAGTTACGGCGGATACCGCATCCCCGCAATCGTGCAATGGCCGTGTCCGCTTGCAGGTTGATGAACACCTCAGTACGCTCGCGGGAACCTCGCTCGGAGGCCGGCGTTTCCGGTTACGCATATTTTTAATCTGCACCTAACGTCAGGAGCGGTCATTGGCGTCCGAAACGGTGCACCGGCCGCAATCTCGCTTCGGCGCGTTCTCCCATGCGCCCTTCGCCGTGATGTGGGTCGCGACCACTTTTTCGCTGACCGGCCTCGCCATCTCCGACACTTCCTCGGCCTGGTTGATGACCACGCTGAACCCCGATCCCCGGGCTGTCTCGCTGGTGCAGGTCGCAAGCAGCCTGCCGATGTTTCTCTGCACCCTACCGGCGGGTGCGCTCGCCGATATGGTCGAGGCGCGGCGATTTCTGATCACGCTGGAAACGCTTGTCGTGATTTTGATGGGAGTGCTCGGAGCGGTCATCTTCTTTGACCGACTCACCCCCGTCTATTTGCTCTCGACAAACTTCGTGCTCGGCGTCATCTGGTCGCTGGCCTCGCCGGCCTGGCTGTCGACCACGCCGCTGCTCGTGACGCCGCGCGATCTCGCGGGCGCCAACGCCGCCAACAGCGTCGGCTACAATCTCAGCCGCGCCGTCGGGCCCGCGGTCGCCGGGCTTGGCGATCGCGAAACTCGGCGCCTACTCCCCCTACTGGTTGTTCGCGGTTGCCGATTTAACGTCGATTGCAGCTCTGCTTTGGTGGCGCTCGCCCAAAAAAACCGGGTTGAGCCTGACCGGGCAGCGATTGAATCTGCGCCATGCGCATAGGACTTCGGCACGCTTTCAAAAACCGGCTCCTGCAAGCCACGATGGTTCGAACCGTTGCCGTCTATCCGTTTGCCTGCGCCTATCTGGCGTTGTTGCCCTTGATTGCGCGCGATCAACTCACCAACGGGGCCGAGCTCTATGGCATATTGCTGGCGATCGTCAGCGTCGGCGCCGTGCTCGGCTCCGTCGTGCTCGGATGGTTGCAGAAACGGATGGACGCCAACACGGTCGTCGCCGCGGGAACCTGCGGCCTCGCGCTCGCGCTCGCGCTGTTCGGACTGGCTGGCGACCTGTGGCTCGCCGGCGTGGCTGCGCTCATGGCGGGTGCGGCGTGGACGGTCGTGCTCTCCGAACTTTACGTCTCGGCGCAACTCGCCTTGCCTGATTGGGTGCGGGGCCGGGGCCTGTCGATCTTCTTGACGGCCATATTCGGTTCGATCACGTTCGGCAGCGCGCTCTGGGGATGGATCGCGGCGAAGGCGGGCTTGGAGATCGCGCTGTTTGCGTCCGCTGTGGGCGCACTGGCCGCGATTCCGCTGTCCTGGCGTTGGAAACTCAAGTCTCGGGAAATCGAGGTCTCCGTGCCTCATGTCGGCGCGCAGCCGGTGGCCTAGATCCCGCGTGAGGAGGCAAAGTGTCGAGCCATGATAACGCAATCGCCCGTACGCTCGCGGGTAAGTGTTTGTGTGGCGCGGTGCAATACGCGGTGACGGACGCGTTTGGCTACGCCTTGAACTGCCACTGCTCAAACTGTCGGAGAACAACCGGCTCGGCGTTCAAGCCATTTGCGGGAATCGAGCGCAGCAAGTTGCGCCTCACGAAGGGCGAGGACATGCTGTTGATTCTCGGCGATCCGAACGCCGCGCACGATGTGCATTGCAAGGCCTGCGGCTCGCTGCTCTATTCCGTGGTGCGCGAAGGCGCGTTCGTCCACGTGACGATGGGAACGCTGGTCGACGAACCCAGCATTCGCCCGAGCGCGCACATATTTGTCGGTTCAAAAGCGCCGTGGTTCACAATCACCGACAGCCTGCCGCAGTTTGACGAGCATCTCAATCGGTCCAGGGATTGATCGTGTTGACGCCAGCGGCCAGATAGGGCGCGGGAACTCGCGTGGCCACGGAAAAACCAGCCGAAAGAGCAATCGCGGCGATTTGCGCTTCTCCGACGGCGATGTCGAGCCCCTCATCGCGGGCGCGCGCTTTGACGAGGCCATAGGCCCGCGCAGCGGAAATATCGAAAGGCAATATGCGCGCTGCAAACAGACGGTCGACGATCTGCTGAGTGGCGAGCGATAAGGATTCCCGGCGCGGTCCCTTGGGCATCGCTTCTACGCCGGACATCATATACGCGAAGCTGACGGTCGACAGATAAAGACTCTCCGCGGGCTGGCGGTTCAGCCAAGCCAGCACGTTTGGATCGGGTGTGGTTTTCAGGGTTTCGGAAACGACAAGGGCGTCGACCAGGATCATATGCACGTCTTTTCGCCGTGGAGAGCGGCCTCACTCGCACACGGCCTTGGCGCCACCATAGCATCTAAAGTCACCCCCGCCAGAGGCTTTGCCGGGCGGCTTGCCTGAGCCATCCCGAGGCGTTTAAACTTGCCGTCTGAGAGGAGCGCCATGGGCCAGCAATTCGCTTGCATCGAACCGCAGCACAAATCCTTTATCGCGGCGCAAAAGATCTTCTTTGTCGCGAGCGCCGCGCCGACCGGCCGCGTCAACGTCTCGCCGAAAGGCATGGCTTCGTTCGTCGTGCTCGGCGAAAACGACGTCGCCTATCTCGATTGCACCGGCAGCGGCAGCGAGACGCGCGCGCATCTCCTCGCCTGCGAGGATCAGCGCCTGACCATCATGTTTTGCGCGTTCGATGGCGATCCCGTCATTCTCAGGCTCTACGGGCGGGGCCAGTCGCATCTGCGCGGCGAGCGATGAATACGCGGCGCTGATTGGTCATTTTGAGGAGATGCCCGGCGCGCGGCAGATTATCCGGCTCGCGGTCGATCTGGTGCAGACCTCGTGCGGCATGGCCGTGCCGCTGTTCGATTATCGCGCCGAGCGCCAAAACCTCGTGCGACACTGGACGCGGCAAGGCATCGAGAACTTGCGCAAATACTGGCTGAAGAAAAACATGCGGAGCATCGACGGCCTGCCCACGCAATTCGAGCCGGAGGCGATGCTTCCTCGGGAAGCGGCGGAATAGCCGCGTTACATCGCCGACTTGAGCGCCTCGGCGCCGACACGCGCCTGGCCCGGACGAGCAAGCCGCACCAGCGCCGCGCCGATCTTGGCGGTCAGCCGCTCCACAGGCAGGAACGCCCAGGCGACCGCGATCGTCAGCGCCAGTGTCCCGACGCCGATCGCATAAGCCATCGGCCGGTCGAACATTCCGCGGTTCTCCGCGGCAACCAACACCATGCACATCGGCCCGACGATGACCGGGAATTGTACGAGATAGAGCGGGAACGAAATCTTGCCGAGGAATTGCGAGACCGGCGCGCGGAAAACCGCGCTGACGCCGGGCATCGCGAAGACGAAGAACAGGATCGCGATCGCTTTCAGGTTCTTGTAGTCGTGATGGCCGCCATAAGCCGCCGCGCCCGCGCTCAACAGCGCGCCAAGCAAGGCCGCGGCGAACAGTTTTTGACGATCGGGCGTTCCGAGCGCCGCAAAGCCGCCGCGGGCGCGAAAATCAGCGAACAGCACGCCGACGAGAAAACACGACACGTTCTGCATCGGCCGCCACGGCGCTACAGCCAACGCGATCGCTGTCAACAACAGCGCGGGTTTCACGCCCTTCAGATCGCGCGCGAACAGCAGGATCGCGAATACGAGCAGCGAGCCGTCGAGTTCGACGCCCATCGTCCACAGGAACGGGTTCCACACGTGAGCGGGCGGATCGAGATAGAACACTTCCAGCAGCGAATATTTGGTCAGGCCGGCGAGCGTGATTGGAAAATCGAGCCAGCCTTGCAGCCAATGCTCGCGCCCCGCGAAGACTGCCGCCTTGTCGAAATACAGCAGGCCCGACGCCGCGAGCGCCCAGACGAGCGACGCAGGCGGCGAGCACAGGGATGGCGAGGCGGGTGTAGCGCTTGATCGCCAGCGCGCGGATCGCCGCATCGCCTTTGCCCTGGAAGAACGGCGCGCTCAGCGCTTCGCCGGACAGCACGAAGAAGATCGAGACTGCCAGTCCGCCGTCGAAAAACACGCCGGTGACGACATTGCGCATCTCCGGCGCGCGAACGAACAGCGTCTCCCAGAACACGTGGTAGCAAACGACGCCGAGCGCCGCCCAGCCGCGAATCGCCGTCGAGCTCCGCCAGCCGGCTCGGGTGGGCGTTTCGCGGCGGCGCGAGCGGTTCGGCAAGATAGCGGCGCAGGGCCCCCGGCAGTTTCACGCCCGCGTCTCCAAAAGCGGAATGGGCTTGTCATCCCCGCGAACGCGGGGATCCAGGGGCTGCCGCACGTCGTGTGGCCAACACGTTGAAGCGCACGTCGTGTAGCCCCTGGATCCCCGCGTTCGCGAGGATGACCGGCTCCTGCTAAGCCTAGCGCCCGACAGGTAAAGTTTCGCCGAAAGCCAGCCGTCCGCCAAATCGTTTGGCGCGTCGTGCCCGCGGTGATAAGCCGTCGCCCGAACCAAACCCCTCCGGGAGGATCCATGTCGCCGCCGTTTCGCGCCGATCACGTCGGCAGTTTCCTGCGTCCCGCACGCCTGCGCGAGGCGCGCGACAAGTTCTTTGCAAGCGAGATTTCGCGCCGAGGCGCTGCGCGAAGTCGAGGACGAGTGCATCCGCGAGGTGGTCAAGCAACAGGAAGCGGTCGGCCTGAAGGGGATCACCGACGGCGAATTCCGCCGCACCTATTTCCACGTCGATTTCCTCGAAAAGCTTGACGGCGTCGAGGTGCGTTACGGGGAGTTCAGCTCCGCCTTCCGCAAGGATGACGGCACGCAGGTCGGCTTCAAGCCGCCGACCATGCACGTCGAAGCCAAGGTCAAGCACGCGCGGTCGATCCAGGGCGCTGATTATGACTTCCTGAAAGGCGTCGTCGCGCGAACCCCAAAGGTCTGCATCCCCGCGCCCGTCGATGCTGCATTTCCGCGGCGGCCGCGAGGCGATCAGTTCACAGGTCTACCCAAGGATCGAGGATTTCTACGACGATCTCACTGCCGCCTACGCCGCGGAGATCGACGATCTCGCCAGCCGCGGCCTACGTTACCTGCAACTCGACGACACCAATCTCGCCTATCTCTGCGATCCCGCGATCCGCGAACGCACCCGCTCGCGCGGTGATGATCCGGATGCGCTGGTGCATCTCTACTGCAAGCTGGTCAACGACGCGATCCGTCATCGCCCGAAGGACATGACGATCTCGGTGCATCTCTGCCGCGGCAATTTCAAGAGCGCCTGGGTCGCGCAAGGCGGCTACGAGCCGGTCGCGGAAATCCTGCTCAACGAGATGAAGATCGACGGATTTTTCCTCGAATACGACGACGAGCGCTCGGGCGATTTCGCGCCGCTGCGTTTTGCGCCGAAGGGCGTGACGATCGTGCTCGGCCTGATGAGCTCCAAACAAGCCGCCGCCGAGTCGAAGGACGAGGTCAAGCGCCGCATCGAGGAGGCCTCGCACTATGTGCCGCTGGAGCAATGCGCGCTGAGCCATCAGTGCGGCTTCTCCTCGACCGCGCACGGCAATGATCTGACGGAAGACGATCAATGGAGGAAGCTGGCGCGCTGCGTCGAAGTCGCCAGCGAGGTGTGGGGCGAGGGTTGAGGCGCGACGGTCGATGTAGCCGCGGTCGTCGACCGCGGTCTCTCGGTGATCGCCCGATTCCTGAGTGACGATCACACGTCCAACGCGGTCAACGACCGCGTCCACAAAGGCGCCCGCCTCAAGCCACCGCCGCGGTTGACGGGACTTGCCCGCCGATCAGCAATTCATGGATCGGCTTCGGCCTGGAGAAGCGGTAGCCCTGCAATGTCTGGCACCCAACCAGCCGCAGCAACCGCTCCTGCTCCGCGGTCTCGACCCCTTCCGCCGTGACCGGCATGTCCAGGCCGTTGGCGAGATAGACGACGCCGGTCACCAGCACACGCGCCTTCGGGTCGAAGGCGATGCGCGACGCCAGCGAGCGGTCGATCTTGATGCCGCCGAAACCGTATTGCTGAAGATAGGCGATGCTGGTGTAGCCGGAGCCGAAATCGTCGAGCACCATCGAAACGCCGAGCGCCTTCAGCGCCGCAATCGCGCTGGCGGCGCGCTGCGGATTGTCGACGAGATAGCCCTCGGTCAGCTCCAGGTTCAGCCGGTTCGCCGGAAACTTTGTTTCGGCGAGAATTTCTTCGACGCGCTTCTCGAAATCCGGGTCGTGGAACTGCGCGGGGGAGACGTTGACGCTGAGGTTGACGGCCGCGTGCGGGAACACATCTTCGCAGGCGCGGCGCAGCACGAACAGTCCAAGCGGGTGGATCAGACCGCTCAACTCTGCCGCCGGGATGAATTGGTCCGGGCCGATCGCGCCGCTCGGACGCCGCGGCCAGCGTAACAGCGCCTCGACTGAGGAGATCGCCTTCGAGCGCGCATCTACGATCGGTTGGTAGAAAACCTCGAACTCGCGGTCCCTGAGGCCGTCGCGGATTTCGTCCCCAAGGCTGTGCCGTCGACGCCGCGCCTGCTCCAGATCCAGCGTGTAAGCCTGCGCTCCGGATGTGCCGTTTTTCTTGACGAAATACATGGCGACGTCGGCTTGGCGCAGCAGCTCGCGCTCGTCGCACTCGCCAACTTTTGCCGAGGCGCGCCCCATGCTCGCTCGGACTTTGAGCACACGATCGCCGATTCTGAACGGCTGCGAGAGCCGTTCGCCAATCGCCTCGGTAAAGGCGACCCCTTGCGCCTCCGCGTCCGGCCCGCAAAGCAGCGCCGCGAATTCATCGCCGCCGACGCGAGCAAGACGGCCGTTCGGCGGCAGCATTTCGTGGAACAATACCGCGATTTTGGTGATCAGCTGGTCGCCGACGTCGTGGCCGAAATCGCCGTTGACGTCCTTGAAGCCGTCCATGTCGACGAGAACGATGGCGACGCTTTCCCGCGACCCGCGCTCGACATTCAGCGCGTCCCCCAGCTTGGCGATGAAGGCGTGGCGATTGGCGAGGCCGGTGAGGCTGTCCTCATTGAGGAGCCGATAGTTCTCATCGCTGAGCCGCCTGGTTTCGGCGCGCAGCGCGGCGGCGCGCATATACGTCAGGTAGGAGACGCCACTGATCGCGGCCAGAATGAGAACAAGAGCCAGCTGAACGGGCGCATAGGCCAAGCCGTAGAGGACAGCCAGTCCAGGGATCGCGAGGAAACACAAATGCAGCGGCGTTTGCGTAGCGAAGGCGCGCATCACCGGCTCGCCGTCGTCGCCTCGGCCTGTCAGGAGGCGGCGGAGCTGTTTCAACATGCGTACAATTCGCCGAAATCCAGTTTGACAGTCGTAGCGTCCGGCAGACTTCGCACGTTTGAATGAAAGATTTGCTCGTAAAGTGGGTTAACAACTCTACGTAATCATGCCAGAATTTTCGCGTGTTTTCCCTGGGATATGCTTATAAGTCTTTGCGCAGCTGGCGAAATCGCTGCGGCACGTGGTAAAGGCGACCGGTGAGCCTTCAGTTCGCTCTAATGGAAAGCGCGATGACCGAGCCTCTGTTTCGCGCCGACGCCTACGCCCGCGAGGCGGAGGCGTCCGTGATCGACGCCGCGCCAGGACGGATCGTGCTCGACGTTTCCCTCTTCTATCCGCGCGGCGGCGGCCAGCCGGGCGACCGGGGCGCGCTTAAGCGGGCCGATGGTTCGGTGGTCGATGTCGTCGACACGATCTACGACGCCGACCGCAAGACGATCCTGCTCGTTCCCGCCGAGGGCTCGGCTGCCGTCTCCCCCGGCGAGCGCGTGACCGCGCGGCTCGACTGGGCCATCCGATACGCCCGGATGCGGGCGCATACGGCGCTGCATCTCCTCTCCGTCGTGCTGCCTTTCCCCGTGACCGGCGGCTCGGTCGGCGACGCCGAGGGGCGGCTCGACTTCGATTCCGGCGAGAGCGCCTTCGACCGCGCCGAGATCGAGGCCCGGATCAACGAACTGGTCGCGACAGATGCCGTCGTCTCGACGCGCTGGATCACCGACGCGGAGCTCGAGGCCAATCCCGGCCTGGTCAAGACGATGAAGGTGAAGCCGCCGATGGGCAGCGGGCGGGTCAGGCTGGTGGAGATCGCCGGGCTCGATCTGCAACCCTGCGGCGGCACGCATGTCGCGCGCACTGGCGAGATCGGGCGCATCGAGGTGACGGGGATCGAGAAGAAAGGCAAGCTGAACCGGCGCGTCCGGATCAAGTTGCCGGACCCGGCGTCGGCGGGCTAAACCCCCCGCCAACGCAAGGGGCGCTGATGAGCAACGACGAACCGGGTTTTTCGACGCTTTCGATCCATGCCGGCGCGCGGCCCGATCCGACCACCGGCGCGCGCATCACGCCGATCTACCAGACGACCGCCTTCGTGTTCGACGACGTCGACCACGCGGCCTCGCTGTTCGGCTTGCAGGCGTTCGGCAACATCTATTCGCGCATCACCAACCCGACCTGCGCGGCGCTGGAAGAGCGCGTCGCCGCGCTCGAAGGCGCCCCCGCCGCGCTGGCGGTCGCGTCGGGTCACGCCGCGCAGATGCTGGTGTTTCATACGCTGATGCGGCCTGGCGACGAGTTCGTGGCGTCAACCAAGCTCTACGGCGGCTCGATCAACCAGTTCAATCACGCCTTCAAGAACTATGATTGGCGCGTCAAATGGGCCAATCCCGACGAGCCGAAGTCGTTCAAGGCGGCGATCACCGATAAGACCCGCGCGATCTTCATGGAATCGATCGCCAACCCCGGCGGGCTGGTGTGCGACATCGAAGCGGTTGCGAAGATCGCGCATGAGGCTCGCATCCCGCTGATCGTCGACAACACGCTGGCTACGCCCTATCTGATCCGACCCGCCGAGTACGGCGCGGATATCATCGTCCATTCCGCCACAAAATTTCTCGGCGGCCACGGCAATTCGATGGGCGGCATCATCGTCGATTGCGGCTCGTTCGAGTGGCTCGGCGATGCGCGCTATCCGATGCTGTCGGCGCCGCGGCCGGAATACAACGGCATGGTGCTCGCCGAGACGTTTGGGAATTTCGGCTTCGCCATTGCCTGCCGTGTGTTGGGCCTGCGCGATCTCGGGCCCGCGCTATCGCCGTTCAACGCGTTCCTCATCCTCAACGGCATCGAGACGCTGTCGTTGAGGATGCGCCGGCATTGCGACAATGCGCTCGCGGTCGCCAAGCATTTGGCTCAACATGAGAAGGTCGGTTGGGTTTCCTACGCGGGGCTGGAAACCAACAAGGATCACGCGCTCGCGCAGAAATTTTGCCCGCGCGGCGTCGGCGGCGTGTTCACCTTCGGGGTCAAGGGGGGCTACGAGGCGGGCGTGGCGCTGGTGAGCAAGCTGGGATTGTTCAGCCACGTCGCCAACATTGGCGATACGCGATCGTTAGTGATCCACCCGGCTTCAACCACGCACCGGCAGTTATCCGACGCGCAGAAAACCGCCGCGGGTGCGGGGCCGGACGTGGTGCGGCTTTCGATTGGGTTGGAAGATGTTGAGGATTTGATCGCCGATCTGGATCAGGCATTGAACTGAGGTTTCAACAAGCGCCGCGACATCCCCTCTCCCTGCGCGTGCGCAGCCTCCGTTTCCACATCAGCGAACGCGCGGGGAGAGGGTTAGGGTGAGGGGCTGAGCTAAACCAACGCTCTGCCTGTGAGCCCCGCCCCTCACCCCAACCCTCTCCCCGCATTTGGGTTGATGAAGCTGACGGCGCCTGCGCCGTGCGGGGAGAGGGAGACCCGAGCTTACGCCGCAACCGGCAGCGACGGGAGCAGCTTATCGAGCGTAATCGGATAATCGCGCACACGCACGCCAGTCGCGTTATAGACAGCGTTGGCGATCGCCGCGGCGACGCCGCAAAGGCCAAGCTCCCCCACCCCCTTCGCTTTCATCGGCGACGAAATCGGATCGACCTCGTCGAAGAAAATCACCTCCTGATGCGGTATGTCCGCATGCACCGGCACCTCATAAGCCGCCAGATCGTGGTTGACGAAATAGCCCGCGCGTTTGTCGACGCGCAGCTCCTCCATCAGCGCCGCGCCGACGCCCATCGTCATCGCGCCGATGACCTGACTGCGCGCGGTCTTCGGATTGAGGATACGCCCCGCCGCGCAAACCGCGAGCATGCGGCGAACGCGGATTTCGCCTGATATCGCGTCGACCGAGACCTCGCAGAAATGCCCGCCGAACGTCGATTCCTGATAGCGCTTGTTGAGATCGCCGTATTCAATGCGGTCCTCGCCGGAAATCTCGCCGTCAAGTGCAGCCTGCGTCAGCGGGATACGCTGATCGCCGCTGACCACCTGTCCACCGGAGAACTCCGCGTCCGACGGCAACCCAAGCTTTGCGGTAATCGCCTCACGCAATTTGATGCAGGCCGCATAGACGCCTGAGGTCGAATTGTTGGCGCCAAACTGCCCGCCCGAACCGCACGAGACCGGAAAATCGGAATCGCCGAGACGCACAGCAACGCGAGACATCGGCAGACCCATCATCTCCGCAGCCGTCTGCGCGATGATCGTATAGCTGCCGGTTCCGATGTCCGTCATGTCTGTCTCGACGGTCACATCGCCCGTGCGCTCAAGCCGCACGCGCGCGCCCGAGGGAACAAGAATGTTGTTACGAAACGCCGCCGCCATGCCGTGTCCAATCAGCATATCGCCGTCGCGCAGCTTTCCCGGCGTCGGATTTCGCGCCGACCAACCGAACTTGTCGGCCCCCATTCGCAAGCACTCGACCAGAGAGCGAGTGGAGAACTTTCGTTGCGGCTTCTCGGGGTCGACCTGCGTGTCGTTCATGGCGCGAAACTCGACGGGATCGAGCTTCAGCTTCTCCGCCATCTCATCCATGGCGATTTCAAGCGCCATCATACCAGGCGCCTCGCCGGGCGCGCGCATAGAGTTGCCCTCTGGCAGATCGAGCTTCGCAAGCCGGGTCGTGGTCATGCGGTTGGCGCCGCCATAGAGCAGCCGGGTCTGCGCAACAGCGGCTTCGGGCGGCGCGCTTTCCAGGTTGCCAGACCAACTATCGTGCGCGATGGCGACGATGCGGCCATCCGGTTGAGCGCCGATGCGGATGCGTTGGATCGTTGCCGGCCTGTGCGTCGCATTGTTGAAGATCAACGGTCGGGTAAGCGCCACCTTCACCGTGCGCTTGGCCATGCGCGCGCCGAGCGCCGCCAAAAGCGCATCCGCGCGCAAGAACAGCTTGCCGCCAAAGCCGCCACCGATGAAGGTCGAGACGACGCGGATGTTGTCTTTAGGCATCTCCAGTGTCGAGGCCAGATCGGTGCGATGCCAATCAACCATTTGCGAGGCGGTCCAAAGCGTGAGCTTTTGGCCGCTCCATTGTGCGGTGGTGGCGTGCGGCTCCATCATTGCATGCGATTGATCGGGCGTCGTGTAGGTCGCGTCCAATCGCTCGGCGGCGTCCGAGAAAGCCCGTTCGAAGTCGCCGACAGCGGTATCGGCGGGGTCATCTTGCAGCTTGGCCGGCTTGCCGTCGCCGGACGCTCGCTTGCCCGCAAGATCAAAGGCGCCAGCCTCCGCATCATAGTCGACATGCAGCAGCGCGGCGCCGGCTCTGGCCTGTTCAAATGTCTCGGCGACAACCAGCGCGACCGCCTGCCCGTAGTGGTCAACCTCAGGCCCGGCCAGAAGCGGCGCGTAGTTGTGCTTGCCTTTACCGAGAGCGCCAGCGTTCTCTCGCGTTACGATCGCGAGCACGCCCGGCGCCGCTCGCGCAGCGCGGTCATCGATGGCGCGAATACGGCCCTTCGAAATCGCCGACCCGATGACAAATCCGTAAGCCGGCTTGTCAGCGGAGGTTTGCCTCTCGTAGGCGTATTTCGCGGTCCCAGTGGTTTTCAATCGCCCATCGATCCTGTCGATCGGCGTCCCGACGATTGCCAGTCTATCAATTGGGTTTGCGCCTGCGGGTTGATCGAATTTCATCGGTTCATCCTCGGTTGAGAACGGATTCAACCGTTCGCTCGACCAGCGCCATCTTGAAGCGGTTTTCCTCGGTTGGTCGCGCGTCCGCGAGCAGCGCCGCGGCAAAACGCTTCGCGCCGTCCTTGGCAAGATTGGCTTCGGCGCTCTCGCTGCGCCAGGGTTTTGGGGCGATGCCGCCGATGGCGATGCTGACCTTGTTGGCGGTGACCACCGCCGCCATTGAGACCAGCGCGAACGCATAGGACGCGCGATCGCGGATCTTTCTATAAGTTTGGATTCCGCCAGCCGGCTTCGGAAGCGTGACCGCTGTAATGATCTCACCGGGTTTCAGGTTGTTCTCACGCTCGGGCGTGTTTTCGGGCAGCCGGTGAAAGTCGGCGAGCGGCGTGGTGCGGGTGTCGCCCTTATCGTTGACCAGTTCGATCTTCGCGTCGAGCGCACGCAGGGCGACCGCCATGTCCCCAGGGTAAGTCGCGATGCAGGCCTCGCTGCCGCCGACGATCGCCAATGGCCGGGAATAGCCGGCGATGGCGCGGACAGCCGCTGCCGGGTTTTCTTTTGTTGCAGGGCTGATTGGGATCGTAGAAATAGGCGCAGCGTGTTCTCTGGAGGAGATTGCCCGCGGTGGTCGCGCGGTTCCGGAGCTGCGGCGAGGCGCCGGCGAGTATGGCGCGGGACAATACGCCATAGTCACGCCGCACGCGCATATCCGCGGCCAGGTCGGAATTGCGGACAAGCGCGCCTATTCGCAGGCCGCCCTCGTCAGTTGGCTCGACTTTATCAAGCGACAAGCCGTTGACATCGATCAAGGTCGCCGGCGTTTCAATTTGCAACTTCATCAGATCGAGCAGATTGGTGCCGCCGGCAATGAACTTGGCATTCGGCGTTTGCGCCGCCAGCCCCGCCGCCTCTTCAGGCGACCGTGCGCGGACATATTTGAACGGTCTCATATCTCGACCCCAGCGACGTCGGCAATGGCTTCAACGATGTTCGAGTAAGCGCCACAGCGGCAGATGTTGCCGCTCATGCGCTCGCTCATCTCGCGACGCGTGGGCTTTATCGGATCAACCAGGCTGTCAGAGACATGACTCGGCGCGCCTGCCTTGAGCTCTGTGAGCATCGCGACGGACGAGCATATCTGGCCGGAGGTGCAATAGCCGCACTGATAACCGTCGTGTTTGATGAATGCAGCCTGCATCGGGTGAAGTTTCGCCGGGGTCCCGAGACCCTCGATCGTTGTCACTTCATCGCCGTCATGGATCACGGCCAGGGTCAGGCACGAGTTCACCCGCCGCCCGTTGATGATCACGGTGCAGGCGCCGCACTGGCCGTGATCGCAGCCCTTCTTGGTGCCGGTCAGGCCGATGTTCTCGCGCAACGCGTCCAACAATGTGGTGCGGGTGTCGAGGACGAGCGCTTTGTTAGCGCCATTCACGTTGATAGTCACAGACGCCGTTGACGGCGCTTCTTGCGATGGATCGATTGATTGTTCCGCTTCAGCGCGCTTCATCCGCGCGGAGAGGGAAATTGCGGCGGCCGATGTCCCTATGACAAGTTGGCGCCGATCGAGTGTAGTGTCCGCCATATGCGGCTCCCGTCTCGTTCGAGCTCGTCGAGACGGAGAGAACGCGGCGGTCGTCGCAGCGTTCCCTGGGACCGCGGGCGTCCCGGCTCTGGTGTGATCAACGGGCCGCAATCCCCCCCCCTTGTGGGGAGGTTAGGTGTTAGGGAGGGGGGTTCGGCTTGGACGTGCTTCTCAGGAAATGGCGGCTCTCGCGGCTACCCCCCTCCCCGGCCCTCCCCCACAAGGGGGGAGGGGGTGCGCGGCGCCGGCGGTTCTCCAATCATCGCTTCGCTATGTAGCCCTATGGGGCCAGACGTCTCCGCGCTTTACGGCGCGTCGCTTCCGCCCAACTTCTGCCCGTTCACGATCACCGCGTTGGGCGGGGCGTATTCGATCTCCCACACCAGATGGCCGTCCTCCTGCTTGGCGAGGCCTTTGATGAAGGTCGCGACCAGCAACGCCTGACGCGCGTCCGGCTCGTCTTCGCTGACCTTGGCGAGCAGCTCGCAGCACTTTGTCGAGATCGTCGGCCGTCACCTTGGCGTGCGCCTCGGCGCCGTCGGCGCCGAAGTCCGCCTGACCCTCGACGGTCGCCTCGACGAGCGGCGTAGAAAGCTTCGTCTCGGAAATCGTCACATGCGGGTGGCCTTGCGCCAGCTCCCGTGTCAGCGCGCCGGTGGTTTCGTCGCCGAGATTACCGGATTTGAGAAATTCCGGATCGTCGAGCGCCAGCCGCGCCGCGTGGTCGAGCCCGTCGACGCCCGCGGAGATGCGAAGCTGCAGCGACGCGGGCCACGCCGATTTCGCCCAATCAGGCGCGCCCTCGAGGTCGAGCGCGAAATCTTTCATGGCCAACGCGATTTCCGCCGAGGACTGCGCGGCGATGCCGGAAATTTTCACTTCCTGAGCGAGCGATTTGATCGTGAGCCCGCCGCCGAACGGAAACGCCACCGCGATTTGATCGAGCGCAACGCGGCCCTTCAAGTCGCGCCAAAGCGGCAGCAGCGCCTCAAGCTTCGGCTTCAGCACGTCCGGCGGCGGTGTATCTTCATCCGCATGGGCGACCAGGAAGCGCCAGAGGTCGCTGAACGCCGCCGCCTTCAGGCCGGTCAGGCTGCTTTCGCCGACCGACGCGCCCTGGCGCAACTCGGCCGCCTCGGCGTCGCCGCCGCTGGCGGCTACGTTGGTCTGCGAGGCGCTCTCGACCGTCTGCGTCATGCTGACGTCGACACTGTCGGCGTCCTCGCCGGACTTGATCCGCATTTCGCCGGCGATGCCGCGCTCGGCGATCTTCATATGTTTTAGCTCGGTGCGGGTATTGGCGGTCACGTCGGCCGTCAGCGTCGCGAGCCCGAGCTTGCCGCGCCAGAACTCGGTCGCGGCGGGATCGAGCAGGCTGTCGAAATTGAACCCATCGAAGCTGATCACCCCGCCCTCGCGCCCGTCCTGTCCGGTCGGGCCGATCGTCAGCGTCGGCAGATTCGAGGCTTTGGTAATCCAGCCGCCGCCGACGGTCGGCGTCATCCGGTAGACGAACGGCCCCGCTATCTTCACGACGTCCGGCGGCCCGCCGGCCGCGGCGATCGCCTTCTGCAGATCCCAGGTGACGAGATAGTCCTCGCCCTGCGGCGTGACCACGACGACGCCCTTGTCGATCACGGCCTGCGATAGATAGGCGGCGTAGAGGTTTTCGATCTCCTTGGCGCGCTCGGGCGTAGCGGGATCGGCCGCAGCCGGCGCGCCGGCGACAAGCGCCGAAAGCGCGGCGGCGGCTGGAAACAGGCTTCGACGCATGCAATCCTCCGGAGGCCGCGGTTTGACTTCGGCCGCAACGATCCGACAATAGCGCGTCGGACGCTTTCGCCGTCATGTTTTTTAGGGGGGAAGATGAACGCCATCCTCACGCGCCTCGCCGCCGCCGCGCTGATGCTCGGCGCGGGCGCCGCCTCGGCCGGCACGCTCGACACGGTGCAAGTCGCGCGGCCCGCTCGTCTGCGGCTCCAATCCGGGCCTCGCCGGCTTCGCGCTGCCGGACGATCAGGGCGTCTACAAGGGCCTCGACGTCGACGAATGCCGCGCCCTCGCGGCGGCGATCTTCAACGATCCCGACAAGGTCAAATATCTGCCGATCAACGCCAAGGACCGTCCGACCATCCTCGCCTCGGGCGAGATCGACGTGCTGATCCGAAACACCACCTGGACGATGTCGCGCGAGACCGGCGGCATGTTCTTCACCGGCGTCAATTATTACGACGGCCAGGGGTTCATCGTGCGCAAGAAGCTCGGCGTCGACAGCGCGCTGAAGCTCGACGGCGCCTCGGTCTGCGTGCAGCAGGGCACGACGACCGAACTCAATCTCGCCGATTTTTTCCGCGCCCACGACCTCAAGTTCGAGCCGGTGGTTTTCGCGACCGACGAAGAGACGGTGAAGGCCTACGATAGCGGGCGCTGCGACGCCTACACGACCGACGCTTCGGGCCTCTATTCCGAGCGGCTGAAGCTCATCGGTGCCCGACGATCACATCGTCCTGCCGGAGATCATCTCCAAGGAGCCGCTTGGGCCGTCGGTGCGTCCCGACGACGTCAAATGGTTCGAGATCGTGCAATGGACGCATTATGCGCTGATCACGGCCGAGGAGCTCGGCGTTACGCAGGCCAATGTCGACGAAATGCTGAAATCGCCAAAGCCCGATATCCGCCGCCTGCTCGGCGTCGAAGGCGATTTCGGCAAGAGCCTCGGGCTCACCAATGATTGGGCCTACCGCATCATCAAGGCGGTCGGGAACTACGGCGAGTTGTTCGAGCGCAACGTCGGCATGGGCTCGCCGATCAAGATCAAGCGCGGGCTGAACGCGCTGTGGACCCAGGGCGGATTGCAATACGCGCCGCCGATAAGGTGAGGCTGCGCTCGCTCCCTCCCCCTTCCGGGGAGGGAGCGCCACATTCTGATGGCTTGCCGTTGCTTCACTTAATTGCTCTCTAAATTCGCTCTTGTGTTGCCAACTTCCTCGACACGTCGCAGATTGACCGATCCCTGACGCGGTCATCCGGAGACGTCCGATGTATCGATTCCGGCCCGTACGCCTATTGACGTTGATTGCGCTGGCAATCACCCTTTTGATCGGAAACGGGTTGGCGACCCTCGCGCGGGCCGCCTCATGGTCAACCAATGATCTGTACACCGGCGGCGCCCTCCCCGTCCGGGACGGTCACCGTCAATAGTTTGAGCGTCACATGGCAGGTCGGCAACTACTGGTCTGGCAGCCTGCGGATCTTTGGCCTCGTTTGCTTCCCAACCTCCAGCCCAGGGCCTTTCCCGGTTGCGATTCTCAACCATGGCCTCGTAGCCGTACCGATCGGCTCGGGCTTCGTATTCCCAGCTATTGAAGCCAGTGGCTTTAAAGGCTGCACACACATGGCGGGGCATGGCTGGTTGACCGCGATCTCCACCTATCGTGGCGAGATCATCGGCTCGGCGATCGGCGGCGGTCTGCCTGCCCCCTATACGAACTACTGGGCGCTATCTGACGGTGGGCTCGAGCTCTGCCTCGGCGAGGTGGACGATGTTCTCAACCTGCTGTCCGCCGTGACGGCGCTGTCGAACGCGAACGCGGCGCATGTGCTGATGTGGGGTCACTCGCACGGCTCCTGCATCACCGAACGCGCGATCGAGCGCGGCGCCTCCGTGCAGGTCGCCGTTTCGCTCGACGGTCCAACCGATTTCACGACCTGGACAAACAACAACACAATTCTCGCCCCGACGGTCGCCGCGCAGGACGCGCGCTCGACCGCTTGGCCGACCAACAACCCCGGCGCGCTCGAGAATGCGAAGTTCCTCCGTATTCACGCGGAGGGCGACACGACGGTCACGCCCGATCAAGGTTGCGAAATCGCCTTCCGATTGCTCGGCAGCGCCAACTACTATCTGTATTCCGGGATCAGTCCGCCGGGTGTCTACTACGCCGCCCCCAAGGAGTGCGCGGCATTTCCGATGCCCTGGCGGAAAGGGCAGTTGCTTCCCGACGAGCGGGCTGGCCTCACGTGGGCTTCGCCGACCTTCCTCATGTACAGCAGCCTCAGCCATACGGCGATTCTCCCGGCGTCTTGGCCGGAAGTCAGGAGTTTCGTCAACGCCGTGGCCAGACACGGCCATTGGGGCGCCCTGATCCCCGCGCAATACTTGCAACTCGAGAATTGAGAAACGCCGCGTCGGAGCGTCGGCGTCCACGCCGACGTGTCAGCCGCACGACGTCGGCGTGGACGCCGACGCTCCGATTGAGCGTTTGACCCACCGCGCTGAGTCGTTCTCCGCCCCGCCCAAACCCTGTTCCGCTCTCGCCCGCCTCTTGCTACACTCCCGCGCATGCCCGCCCCCAAACCCCCCGCCTTCGACACCCTGAGCCTGCATGCCGGGCAGCGCCCCGATCCGGCGACGGGCGCGCGCGCAACGCCGATCCACGAGACCACCTCGTTCGTGTTCGAATCCGTCGAGCACGCGGCGGCCTTGTTTGATCTCGAAACTCCCGGCCACATCTATACCCGCATCTCCAACCCGACCGTCGCCGTGCTCGAGGAGCGCATCGCCGCGCTCGAAGGCGGCGTCGCCGCGGTGGCGACCGCGAGCGGCATGGCCGCGCTGCATCTGGCCATCGCCACGCTGGCGAGCGCGGGCGATCATATCGTCGCCTCGGCTTCGCTCTACGGCGGAACCGTCAATCTGCTGGCGCGCACGCTCCCACGCTTCGGCGTGACCACCACCTTCGTCGCGCCGCGCGATCACGCCGGCTTCGCCGCCGCGATCCAACCAAACACCCGTCTGGTGATCGGCGAGACGATCGGCAATCCCGGCCTCGAAGTGCTCGACATTCCCCGCATCGCCGAAATCGCCCACGCCAACGGCCTGCCGCTGCTGATCGACAACACCTTCGCCACGCCCTGGCTCTGCCGGCCGATCGATCTCGGGGCCGACATCGTCATGCATTCGCTGACCAAATGGATCGGCGGCCATGGCCTGGTCATCGGCGGCGCGCTGGTCGACGGCGGCAGGTTCGATTGGTTGACGAGCGGCCGCCATCCGACGCTGAGCCAACCCGACGAGGGCTATCACGGCCTCAACTTCGGCGAGCATTTCGGGCCATCGGCCTTCGCGATGCGGGCGCGGGGCGAGGGCTTAAGGGATTTCGGCGCCTGTCTTTCCCCGCACAACGCCGCCAGACTGCTCACCGGCGTCGAGACGCTCAGCCTGCGCATGGATCGCCACGTCGCCAACGCACTGGCGCTCGTGAAGGTGCTGCAATCAAACACCGCAGTGGCCTGGGTCAACCATCCCTCGCTGCCAGAACACCCCGACCACGAGTTGAGCTTGAAACTGCTGCCGCGCGGCGCGGGCTCGATCGTTGTGTTTGGTGTGAAGGGCGGGCGGACGGCAGGGGCGCGTTTCATCGAAGCGCTAAAGCTTGCGAGCCATCTCGCCAATGTCGGCGACGCCAAGACACTAGTCATCCATCCCGCCAGCACCACGCATCGCCAGATGAGCGCCGAGGAACTCGCCAAGGCGGGCGTCGGCGAGGATATGGTGCGGCTGTCGGTTGGTCTGGAGGCGGCGACAGACATCATCGCCGATCTCGAACAGGCGCTCGCCGCCTCGCAGCGAGGCTGACATGCGGCTGACTGTCGACGGGCGTTCGGTTCTCATCAGCGGCGTGCGAACGGGGCGGCCCGTCGTCGTCTTCCTGCACGGCGCCGGCATGGACCGCAGCATCTGGGCCAGCCAGACGCGCGCCTTCGGAGGGCGCGGCTGGGACGCGCTGGCGGTCGATCTGCCTGGTCACGGCGGCTCGGCGGGACCGGCGCTTGGCGATATCGGCGCGATGGCGGATTGGACGCTGGCGCTGCTGACGGCTGCGGGATCCGAGCGCGCGGCGCTGGTCGGCCACAGCATGGGCGCGCTGATCGCGCTGGAGGCCGCCGCCCGGGCGCCGGAGCGCGTGACACGGCTGGCGCTGGTTGGAGTCGCCGCGAAAATGCCGGTGCATCCTGACCTGCTCGCGGCGGCGGAGGCCAACCGGCTGGGAGGCGATCGATATGGTGAGCCTCTGGAGCCTCGGCGCGGCCGCGCGCGGCGGCTCGCCGACGCCCGGCGCCTGGATGCTCGGCGGCGCGCAGCGCTTGATTGAACGCGCCGCGCCCGGTGTGCTGTACACGGACCTCGCCGCCTGCAACGCCTATCGCGGCGCGCTCGACGCCGCGGCGAAGGTCAAGGCGCCGACGACGCTGATCCTCGGCGAACGCGACCAGATGACGCCGCTGAAATCCGGCCGCGCGCTTGCGGAGGCGATTCCAGGAGCGCGCGTCGTCGTGCTGCCGCGCGTTGGGCACCTGCCGATGGTTGATGCGCCGAGGGAGACGTTGGCGGCGCTACAGGGGGCGTTGCATTAGCGCGTCATCCCCGCGACTGCGTGGATGATTGGAGAACCGCCGGCGCCGTGAACTCCCTCCCCCCTTGTGGGGGAGGGCCGGGGTGGGGGGTAGCCCCGCGAGCCGCCTTTTCCTGAGACAAACATCCAAGCCGCAACCCCCCTCCCTAACCTCCCCCACAAAGGGGGGAGGGGACTGCAGGCCGTTGATCACACCAAAGCCACCGTCGAGGCCTCAGCGCCTTTACGCATTCGCGGGGATGACAAGGCTCAGTTTGAAATCCTCTCCAGCGCCACGCCGCTCACCCGCGGGCCGTACAGCGCGATCGTCACGATCACCACCGCCATCGCCGCGGCGATGAACACGAACACGCCCCCCACGCCCACGACCCTCAGCAAATAAGCGATGATGAACGAACTGAAGATCACCGACAGCCGGCTCCAGGAATAAACAAACCCGGCGGCCCGCGCGCGCAGTCCCGTCGGAAACAGCTCCTGCTGATAAGCGTGAAAACTATACGACATCGCGTTGTTGGCGATTTGCAGCATAAGCCCCATCAACACAATCAGTGGACCAAAGCTGGTCGCCCCAAATATGAGACCGCAAACCAGTATGAGCCCGGCCGACCCCACGATCATCCACTTGCGCTCGATCCGGTCGCCGAGAAAGAAGCCGAGCAGCGGCCCCAGCGGCGCGGCCAGCGCGATGAACGTCGTGAACCCCAGGCTCCTGGTGATCTCGATGCCGTTCGCCACCAACAAGGTCGGCACCCAATTCTGGAAGCCGTAGAAGCCGATCGTCTGAAATATGTTGAACACGCTCATCACGATGACGCGCTTGCGGATCGGCGGAACCCAGAGATCGCGGAATTTGCTGGCGGGCGAGATCGGCTCCGGAGGCCCCGGCCGCGGCAGCGGACGGCCGAGTTCCGCCTCCGCGCGCGCTTCGATCTCGCTCAAAATCTCGTCGGCTTGCCGGATGCGTCCGCGGCGAGCCAGCCAACGCGGGCTCTCCGGCAGGCCGAAGCGCAGCACGCCAATCAGCGCCGCCGCGAGCGCGCCCGCAAACACCACCCAGCGCCAACCATCGAGCCCAAATGGTTTCAGCGGAACCAGCAGATAAGCCAGCGCCGAGATGACGGGAACCGAGCAGAAGCCGATCGCCTGCGAGCAGGCGAACGCCTTGCCGCGCATGTGTTTGGGCGCCATTTCGCTGAGATAGGCGCCGATCGTCACCATCTCGACGCCTAGCCCGATGCCGGAGACGAAACGCCAGAGATTCAACCCGAACGCGTCGTTCTGCAGCCCCACCATGATGTTGCAGACGGTGTACCAGATCAGCGAAACGGTGAAGATCGCGCGCCGCCCAAAGCGATCGGCGAGGAACCCGCAGAGGATCGTGCCGATGAACAGGCCCGAGAACAGCGCGGCCAGGAAACTGGCGACGCCCGTGGTGCCGAACAGGCCTGGCGTGGTCTGGGTCAGCACGCCGGATTTGACCAGCGCGGGCGCGACGTAGGCGGAGAACAACAAGTCATAGAGTTCGAAGAACATGCCGGCGCTGAGCAGCAGGATCGCGCGCCATACGGCCCTGGTCGCCGGCAGGCGATCGATGCGGGCGGAAATTTCGCCGGCGGTCGGCAGGAGTTTGGCGCGCGGAGACGGCGCGGCGGCGGCGACGTTCATCTTCCCCCCGTTGTTGGGAGCCTTGTGAGAGGCAGGGTGTGGGGTGTCAAGCGGCCCGGAGATTGTCAATTGCGCTGGCGACTGTTCAAGTTGGCGCAAATCCGCTGTACCTTATCGGTCATGACATCTCACCCGGAAGACATTGCGCGCACGACACTGCAAGCGCTCGACGCGCGCCGGCAGATCGCACCTTTCCCGTCACTCTCCGTGATAGAGGCCTACCGCTCCGCGGCGATCGTGCGCGACACACGCATCGCGCGCGGCGAAGCGGTCGTCGGCCGGAAGATCGGCTTCACCAACCGGACGATCTGGGACGAATATGGCGTTCACGCGCCGATATGGGGCTACGTCTACGACCGCACGCTGCACACGCTCGACGACGGCGCGCGCGCTGCGGATCTGGTAGAGCCACGCATCGAGCCGGAAATCATCTTCGGCCTCGCCGACGCCATCGCGCCTGACATGAGCATCGCTGCGATCGCCGCGCGCATCGCCTGGGTCGCGCACGGGTTCGAGATCGTGCAATCGATCTTTCCCGGCTGGCGCTTTGCCGCGGCGGACACGGTGGCGGGCTTCGGTTTGCACGGCGGCCTGTGGGTCGGCCCACGCCGCGCGATGGCGCCTGAGGACGTCGCGGCGGCTCGAGACATTCGAGATCGAGCTGTTCCGCAACGGCGATCTGGTTGATCGCGGCCTGCGCGTCTAACGTCCTCGATGGGCCGCTGCACGCGCTCAAGCATCTGACGGAAGTGCTGCACAACGATCCGGACCATCCTCCGCTCGCAGCGGGTGAGATCGTCACGACCGGCACGCTGACGCGGGCGTTTCCCGTTTCGGCGGGAGAGGTCTGGACGACGCGCTTGGCGGGTTTCGATCTTCCCGGCGCGCGGCTGGAGGTCAGCTGACAGACGCGCGGTCGCCGCTCGACTTGTCACGAACCGCCTTTAAGATGCCAGCATGTCCGAATTCTCACACCTCGATCCGCTCGCGCGCGCCAAAGCGCTGCTCGCCAAGCTCGTCGCCTTCCCGACCGTCAGCGACCGCTCCAATCTGCCGCTGCTCGACTTCGTCGCCGAGTATCTGCGAGGCCTCGGTCTAGAGCCGCACATCGCGCCGAACCGGGCCGGCGACAAAGCGGCGCTGCTGGTCACCGTCGGTCCGCAGGTCGATGGCGGCGTCGTGCTTTCCGGCCACACCGACGTCGTGCCGGTCGAAGGGCAGGCCTGGACAACCGACCCCTTCGCTCTTGCGCGAGGCGGACGGAAAGCTCTACGGACGCGGCGCCTGCGACATGAAGGGTTTCGACGCAGCCGCCTTGGCCTTTCTACCAGAGATCGTCTCCGCGCCGCTGGAAAAGCCGATCCACCTGCTGTTGAGCTATGATGAGGAGACGACCTGCCTCGGCTCGCTCGACTTCATCCGCCGCTTCGGTGTCGACCTGCCGCGTCCGGCGGCGGTGATCGTCGGCGAGCCGACGATGATGGCGGTCGCGGACGCTCATAAGGGCGTGGCGACCTTCCGCACCCGGGTCACGGGCTTCGAGGCGCATTCCGCCCAGCCGGAGCTTGGCGCCAACGCTGTATCTGCGGCCTGCGAGATCGTCGCCGAGATTGATCGGCTCGGCCGCGAGCAGGAGGCCCACCGCTCGGCCGATCCACGCTTCGAACCGGCGCATTCGACCTACCACGTCGGGCATATCAAAGGCGGGACCGCCCGCAATATCCTGGCGCGGGAGTGCGAATTCGGCTGGGAGTTCCGCGGACTGCCAGGCGCAACCGCGGCCGAGGCGCTGGCGAGGGTGCAGGACTTCGTTGATCGGATCGCGCTGCCGCGGCTGCGCCGCTTCCGCCCGGAGCCGACGATCGAAACAATCATGGACGTCGACGTGCCCGGCCTCGCCGCCGAGCCCGGCTCGTCAGCGGTGACCCTCGCGTTGCGCCTGGCGCGCTCGAATGAGGCGATCGCGGTGTCGTTTGCAACCGAGGCCGGACATTTCCAGCAGGCGCGCCTCCCGACAATCGTCTGCGGCCCAGGATCGATCGCACAGGCGCACAAGCCCGACGAGTACATTGCCGTCGACCAACTCGCCGCGTGCCTCGACTTTTTCGCCCGGCTTGCCCGCGAACTCCAGGCGCCGCAAAGCGAAACGCTGTCATAAACGCGTGATCGCGCCCCTCTAGAGGCTTGCCGTTCGCTGTTGGCCTCGCCACGTCATCTGGGCGGCCGACGCGTTTGGGGTATGGGAATGCGCATCAACAAATTCCTGTATTTCGGGGATTACCTGGCCGTACCCGTCGCGCTCGCGGTTCTCGTATATTGTGCGTACATCAGGGCAGGTTGGGCGGCCGCGCCCGAATTCGTAAGCGCCTTGCTGGTGGGCGTGTTTGTTTGGACGCTGGCGGAATATTGGATCCACCGCGTGCTCTACCATCACGCGCCGGTGCTGGCGGAATACCATCACCGACACCACCAGACGCCGCGGGAGCTGATCGGCATCCCCTCGTTCCTATCGTCCGGCATTGTCATTCTCGTTTGCTACGCGCCGCTGTTCGCGTTCGCGCCTATTGCCGCCGACGGATTCACCGCGGGCGGACTTATCGGCTACGCGGCCTACATGACCGTGCATCACGCCACGCATCATTGGGACATCCAGCCGGGCCGATTGGCTATACCCAGCGCGATTGCGGCATATGGCGCATCACTACCACGACGACGCAAACTTCGGCATCGTGACTGGTTTTTGGGATCGCGTTTTCGGGACTACCGGGGTACGGCGCGACCGCTTTGCCGGCGCTTAAGATTCTCCGAAATTTGCCCTGGCGGCTGATTCACGTTAGGCGATCCGTTTCGCTGCATCGGGTAAAACCCAATAACAGGCTGGGATTTAACATTGACAGCACCCGTGACCCCTCTGCTCGACAAGGTCGAGACCCCTGAAGATTTGCGCCGGCTGAACCCGGGCGATCTCCGTCAATTGGCGGACGAACTTCGGGCGGAGATGATCAGCGCGGTTTCGGTAACCGGCGGCCATCTCGGGGCGGGTCTCGGCGTCGTCGAGCTGACGGTCGCCCTGCACTACGCATTCGACACGCCGCGCGACCGTCTGGTCTGGGACGTCGGGCATCAGGCCTATCCGCACAAGATCCTCACCGGGCGCCGCGATCGCATCCGCACCTTGCGTCAGGGCGGCGGCCTGTCGGGCTTCACCAAGCGCTCGGAGAGCGAGTACGACCCGTTCGGCGCCGCGCATTCCTCGACCTCGATCTCCGCCGGCCTCGGCATGGCCGTGGCGCGCGACCTCCAGGGCGGCGACAATTCCGTCATCGCGGTGATCGGTGACGGCGCGATGTCGGCGGGCATGGCTTACGAGGCGATGAACAACGCCGGCGCGTTGAAGTCGCGGCTCATCGTCGTCCTCAACGACAACGACATGTCGATCGCCCCGCCGGTCGGCGCGCTGTCCGCTTATCTCGCGCGTCTCGCGTCGAGCCAAACCTGGTTGTCGCTGCGCGACCACGCCAAGCAGCTCGCCAAGCATCTTCCCGAGTTCATGTACAAGGGCGCCAGGCAGGCCGAGGAATATGGCCGCGGCATCGTCGTCGGCGGCGGCACGCTGTTCGAGGAGATCGGCTTCTACTACGTCGGGCCGATCGACGGCCACAACCTCGACCATCTGCTGCCGATCCTGAAGAACGTGAAGGAAGACCAAGGGCCCCGTGCTGGTCCACGTCGTGACCAAGAAGGGCAAGGGCTACGGCCCGGCCGAGGCCGCCAACGACAAATACCACGGCGTCAACGCCTTCGATGTCATCACCGGCAAGCAGTCCAAGCCCAAGGCCAACGCGCCGGCCTACACCAAAGTGTTCGCCGACGCGCTGGTCGACGAGGCGTCGCGCGATCCCGAAGATCGTCGCCATCACCGCCGCGATGCCCTCGGGCACCGGGCTCGACACGCTTCGGCAAGGCCTACCCGGACCGCACCTTCGACGTCGGCATCGCCGAGCAGCACGCCGTGACCTTCGCCGCCGGCCTGGCGACCGAAGGGTTCAAGCCGTTCTGCGCGATCTATTCGACCTTCCTGCAGCGCGCCTACGACCAGGTCGTGCACGACGTCGCGATGCAGAACTTGCCGGTGCGCTTCGCCATCGACCGCGCCGGGCTGGTCGGCGCCGACGGCGCGACGCATGCCGGCGCCTTCGACGTCGCCTATCTCGCCTGCCTGCCCAACATGACGGTGATGGCGGCGGCCGACGAAGTCGAACTGAAGCACATGGTCGCGACCTGCGCGGCCCATGATTCCGGCCCGATCGCGCTGCGCTATCCGCGCGGCGAAGGCGTCGGCGTCGAGATGCCCGAGCACGGCGAGCCGCTGCCGATCGGCAAGGGCCGCGTGCTGCGCGAGGGCACCGCGCATCGCGCTGCTGTCGCTCGGCACCCGCCTCGCCGAGGCGCTGAAGGCGGCCGAGGATCTGGAAGCGCGCGGTCTCTCCACGACCGTCGCCGACGCGCGTTTCGCCAAGCCGCTGGACCGCGAGCTGATCTTGAAGCTCGCCGACAATCACGAAGTGCTGCTGACGATCGAGGAAGGCGCCGTCGGCGGCTTCGGCGCGCATGTGCTGTCGCTGCTCGCCGAGAGCGGGCGGCTCGATCGCGGCCTCAAGGTGCGCACGCTGACCCTGCCCGACCGCTATCAGGACCACGACAAGCCGGAGCGGCTTTACGCAGCAAGCCGGGCTCGACGCGGCCGTCGATCGTCGCCGCGCGCGTTGCAGGCGCTGGGCCCGACAGCGAAGGTCGGCAGCCTCAGGGCGTGACGCCACCGCCTCGGCGGGACAAGGAAACCGAGCGCGAAGAGCGGGAACGCCGCACCTTCGTCAATCTTCTCGCCGCGATCGCGCTGCTGGCGCTGGCGATCGCGGGCGATGTGGCTGATGCGCTTTCTCGACGATCGGCGGAAAAGCTGGAGCTCTGCATCGAAGCCGGCCGCCGCGATTGCCTGCGCCGCTTCGATCCATCGCCGCAGTAGAGCCCCCCTGGGACCGCGCGTCTCGCGCGCTCTTTGCCAACGCGCAACCGCAAGAGCGGGCGGGACGCCCGCGGTCCCAGCCTGTCACGCCCCTGTCGCCAATCCTGCATAGACGCCGTGCCCCAACGCATCTCTCGAGGGCCGAATCGATGCCGGCGAATTCGTCATATGATGAAGCAGGCCACCCGCCAGAACCTGGCGCCGCGGTGCATCGTCACAAGGTGCTTCTCACGGCGCGGCCTGCAAGAGCGGGTCTTCACCCTCGCGTTCCGGCAGCTCGTCTATCCGCAGATCTGGGAGGACCCGGTCGTCGATCTCGAAGCGCTGCAGCTGGGCCCCGACGACCGCGTCATCGCCATCGCCTCCGGCGGCTGCAATGTGCTGTCCTATCTGACCGCCGACCCCGCCGAGATCATCGCGGTCGACCTCAACGGCGCGCATATCGCGCTGATCAACCTGAAGCTCGCGCGGCCTCGCCGCTCTGCCCGACCACGCCGCGTTCTTCGGCTTCTTCGGCCGCGCCGACTCGCGCGAGAACATCGCCGTCTATCAGACGCTGCTGCGCCCCGCCTCGACGACGCCTCGCGCGCCTATTGGGACGGACGCGGGCTCGACGGGCGCCGCCGCATCGAGGCGTTCGCCCGCGGCTTCTACCGCCACGGCCTGCTCGGCCGCTTCATCGGCGCCGGCCACGCGGTCGCGCGGCTCTACGGCAAGCGGTTCGACGCGCTGCTCGCCGCCGCGCTCGCTCGACGAGCAGCGCGCGATCTTCGAGCGCGAGATCGCGCCGCTGTTCGACAAGACGCTTCGTGCGCTGGCTCGCCCGCCGCCCGTCCGCGCTCTACGGCCTCGGCATTCCGCCGCCCAATATCGCGCGCTCGCCGCCGACGGCCCGGACGGCGTCACCGAAGTGCTGAAACGTCGCGTCGAGCGGCTCGCCTGCGACTTCCCAGTCTCCGAGAATTATTTCGCCTGGCAGGCGTTCGGCCGCGCCTACGCGCGCGCCGAGGCGGCGAGCCTGCCGCCCTATCTGCAGCGCGAGCAATTTCGAGGCCGTGCGCGACCGCGCCGACCGCGTCCGCCCGCATCATGGCTCGTTCACCGAGCGGCTCGCCGCCGAGCCGGCGAACAGCTTTCGGCGCCTATGTCCTGCTCGACGCGCAGGACTGGATGAACGACGCCACTGTTGACCGCGCTCTGGCGCGAAATCCGCCGCACCGCGCGGCCGGGCGCACGCATGATCTTCCGCACCGCCGCCGAAGAGCGCCTGCTGCCCGGCCGCGTGCCGGACGAGATCCTCGAAGATTTTCACTACGAGACCGACCGCTCTCGCGAACTCGGCAGCCGCGACCGCTCCTCGATCTACGGCGCCTTCCACCTCTGGATCGCCAAATGAGCGCGCTCGGCGCCGCCGACGCCGGCGGCGCTATGGACCGGATGTATCGGCGCCAGCGCCACATCTACGATCTCACACGAAAATTCTATCTGCTCGGCCGCGACGAGCTGATCGACGGCCTGAGGCCGCCACCCGGCGGCGCCGTGCTGGAGATCGCCTGCGGCACCGGCCGCAATCTCATCCGCGCCGCCCGGGCGCTACCCCGCGAGCGCGGTTCTACGGCCTCGACGTGTCGGAGGAGATGCTGACGACCGCGCGCGAGAATGTCGCCACAGCCGGCCTCGCCGGCCGAATCAGACTGGCCCGCGCGGACGCCACCAACTTCGATCCGGGCGCGCTCTTCGGCGTCACAGCCTTCGAGCGCATGTTCATCTCCTACGCGCTGTCGATGATTCCGGTTTGGGAGCGGGCGGTCGCGGAAGCCGCGTCGCATCTGGCGCCGGGCGGCGCCCTGCACATCGTCGATTTCGGCGACCAGCGGCGACCTGCCGACCCTGTTCGCCGCCGCCCTGCGCCGCTGGCTCGCCAGCTTTTCCGTGACGCCGCGCCTGGAGCTGGAGCCGGCGCTGCGGCGCCTGGCGTCGGACCGCAATCTGGCCCTCGAGTTTCGCCCTTTGTACCGGCGCTACGCCTATCTCGCCGCGCTGCAGGCAAACGCGTAGAGATTTCGCCGATCGCTTTACCGTATCTTTTCTTGCCTCCTGTTAGGTTTACGACATCGCGCCGCGTTTTGGCGCGGGCGGGGCGTGCGTATGCTCAAGAATGCGGTGTTTTTCGCCAGTTCGGCGCTTGCGGTTGTGTTTTGCGTAACCGTGTTCATGCCGGGTCTTATCAACGGCGAAGCCCCGCCGCCGAAGCCCGTCGCGCAACGCGCCGAAGCCGCCACCGCCGCGCCAGTCGAAGCGGCGGCGCACAGGGACCAGTTCAGCGAGAAAAGCATCCCCGCCGACGCCGGCGGCCAATACAGCATCGACGCTTTGATTGACGGCCAGTCGGTGCGCATGATGGTCGACACCGGCGCGACGATGGTGGTGATTTCCGCCGACCTCGCCGATCGCCTCGGCCTCAATGTCGAGGGCGGCCAGAAGTGGAAGGTGCAGACCGCGAACGGGATGAGCATCGCGACCGCGACCGTGCTGCCGAGCATCGACCTCGGCACGATCTATATGAAAGACGTGCCCGCGCTGATCGCCGACCGCAGCGCCGGCAACGTCAGCTTGTTGGGCGCGAGCTTTCTGAAGCGCCTGAGCAGCGTCGAGCAGCGCAATGGGATGCTCGTGCTGAGGCAGTGAAGAGCGCCGACTGTAGCCGCGGTCGCCAGCGTTTGCGCATGAGGCACGACGGCCGGGGACTCCCTCTCCCCGCGTGTCGCACGACGTGGCGCGCCACATCAACCAAGCAGCGGGGAGAGGGTTGGGGTGAGGGGCGGGCCGCTTGGACGCAAGTCACCCGCCAGCGGGCGCAGCGTCAAGCTAGAAGACTTAAGGCAAACGTTCGCTTATTTCGTGCAATCAAAATATGGCTGAGCCATGCGTCGTGCGCGGGAAGCGCAGGTCCGGGCTCGCCCCTCACCCCAAACCCTCTCCCCGCTCTTTCGTTTATGCGGCGCGCTCCGTCGTGAGACACGCGGGGAGAGGGGGTCCCCAGCCTTCGTTCTCGCGTGCGGCCGCGAAATGTGTGCATCCCCTAGGTCGTTGACCGCGGTCTATGTGTGAGCGTCCTTATCGAGCAAATATCCGATCTCGGCGCCCCGCGGTCAACGACCGCGGCTACAAGGCGCGGCTCACCCGGTCAACCAAACCTCACCCCGCCTTGGCCCGCTTCCGCTCCGCGCGCAGCGCGGCGAGGTTCTCCGCCGCCGTGGCAAACTGCGGATTGATGCGTAGCGCCGCCTCATAATCAGCGATCGCCCGATCGATATTCCCCTTGCTGCGAAACGCCGCCCCGCGATTGTTGTAAGCGTCCGCAAAAGCCGGATCGAGTTTTATCGCCTGATCATAGTCAGCGACCGCCGGATCAAGCTCGCCCTTCGCCTGATAGGAGTTGCCGCGATGGGTGAGAAAACTCGCCCGCGGCGAAATCCGAATCGCCTCGTTGTAGTCGATGATGGCGAGGTCGTATTTGCCCTCTTTCGCGTAGGACAGGGCGCGGTTGTCGAAATATTCAGGCTCCGACGGATTGAGCTTGATCGACTTGCTCGCGTCGGCGATCGCCTGAGCGTTGCGGCCGAGTTCGTCATAGGCGGCGCCGCGATTGGCGTAGGCGCGGTCGCTGCGTGGATCGAGCCTGATCGCCTCGTCGTAGTCCTTGATCGCGCGCTGATAATCTTTCTTGAAATAGTACGCTGCGCCGCGATCCCTCAACGCCAGGCTGAGTTTCGGATCGAGCCGCAGCGCTTGGTCATAGTCCGCGATCGCGCGATCGTATTGTTTCTTGTCGATGAAAACGTTGCCGCGATTGTCGTACGCCTTCGCATCCTTTGGATCCAGCCGCACCGCCTCGCTTGCGTCGGCGAGCGCGCGGTCAGCTTGCCGGTCTGAACGATAGGCGTTGGAGCGCTCGCGAAAGGCGCGGGCATTGTTGGGATCGAGCACAATGGCGCGATCGAGATCGGCATAGGCCTGCTTCATCTTGTTGGCGTACCAGGCCGCCCGGCCCCGATTGACCAGCGCCTCCGCGACTTGTTTGGGCGCGTTCCGCGCGGCTTTGATCAACGCGTCGCACGCCGCGATGCGCTGCTCCGCCGAGAACGCGCTGTCGTCGTTGGCCGCGCAGACGGAGGCGTTGGCGTTTCGCTGGGCGTGGGCTGGAGAGGCTGCGATGGCGGCGAGCAGGCAGAGGGACGGCAGGGTGCGGCGCATAGTCGATCTCCAGCAGGTTGCTGATCCACTATTGCGCGTAGTTGCCATCGGCTGTGGCGCTCGTCACACGAGAGGCGGTCGAGTAGACTCGTCATTGCGAGGAGCGAAGCGACGCGGCAATCCACGGCGCCGCCGCAGCGGCTCTATCCGGCAAAATCGTCGATCACACGCTGGATTGCTTCGCTTCGCTCGCAATGACGGCTTCCTATCTGGTAACCTCCCCTACTTCGGCCGCACCGCGTCGGCCGTGCCCTCGATGAACGCCTTGATCGCTTCGACGTCCTCCGGCTTCAGCTCGCCGCTGAAGTTGGGCATGCCCGACTCCATATAGGCGTCGCTCAACACCACCTTCTCCAGGTTCGAGATCACGTCGGCGTCGACATAGCCCAGATTGGGGATGTTGCCGCCTTTGTCGACGGCCGGCACGCCGTGGCAAAACAGGCAATGGCTGAGATACAGCCCCGCGCCCAGCGGCACGTTTTTCGGGTCGTATTTCACCCCGGAGATCAGCGGCCCCAGTTTGTAACGCGCCACCTCCGGATATTTGGCCTCGCCGCCGACCGCGAAGGTGTAGACCGTGCCGGGCGAGAGGTGATCGCTCGCGCGCTGCGATTTGCCGAACACGCCGCCCCATCCCACCGCGATCGTGACATATTGCTTGCCGTCGAGCTCATAAGTCATCGGCGCGGCAACCACGCCGCCGCCGAGCGCGGCGTCCCAAAGTTTGCCGCCGTTGGTCGCGTCATAGGCGACCAGACGTCCGTCCGCGGTCCCCTGGAAGAGCAGATTGCTTGCCGTGACCAGCGTGCCGCCATTCCAGGGCGAGGCGTATTCCTGCGTCCACGCCGCCTTCTGGTGTATCGGGTCCCAAGCAATCAGCCGGCCGAAAGGCTTGTGCTGCGGCGCCCCGGCCACGAGAGTTTCGCCGATGTTCCAGCCGATACCGCTCATCGGCTGGCCAGGCAGATCGCTGCCCTGGTGCGTCCAATGGACATCATCGACGAAGGCGATGGGCACGAATTGCGCGGGGATATAGGCGAGCCCGGTCTTCGGACTATAAGACATCGACTGCCAATTGTGCGCGCCGAACGGGCCTGGCACCGGTTCGACCGGCTTGGTTGTCGGCCGCGCATCGGGAAGTTCGTGCGGCCGACCGTCGGCGCCGTAGCCGTCCGCCCAGGTCACGTCGACGAAGTTCTTGGCGGAGAGGAACTGGCCAGTCTTGCGGTCAAGCACATAGAAGAAGCCGTTTTTCGCGGCGTGGATCAGCACGTCGCGCGGCTGACCGTCGATCGCCAGCGTGGCCAGGATCGGATCCTGGTCGGCGTCGTAATCCCAGGCGTCGGCGGGCGTGCCCTGGTAGTGCCAGGCGTAGGCGCCCGTATCGACGTCGAGCGCGACGATCGACGACGTATAGAGATTGTCCTTGGCGGTCGGATTGCGGATCGAGGACGCCCAGGGGCCGGCGTTCCCTGTGCCGAAATACAGCAGGTTCAACTTCGGATCGAACGACAGCGTGTTCCAGACCGTGCCGCCGCCGCCGTTCTCCCAATATTTGAAGGTGGGGTCCCAGGTCGCGGCCGCCTTGGTCATGGCGTCGTTCTCCGCGGGCTTAGAGGGATCGCCGGGCGTCGTGTACCATCGCCAGGCAAGCTTGCCGGTCTCGGCGTCGAAGGCGCTCACAGCGCCGCGCACGCCATATTCGCCGCCGCCGTTGCCGATGACGATCTTGCCTTTCACCGCCAGCGGCGCGCCGGTGATGGTGTAGGGCCGCGAGCGGTCTGGGCTGGCGTCCACGGTCCACAGCACCTTGCCTGTTCCCGCGTCGAGCGCGATCAAGCGCGCATCCGGCGTGCCGACATAGACCTTGCCTTTGTAGACCGCGACGCCGCGGTTGACGATGTCGCAGCAGAATTTGGCGCCGTCGGTGTGCGGCGATTTCGGATCGAAGCTCCAGAGTTTCTCGCCGGTCTTGGCGTTGACGGCGTGGACGATGCCCCAGGGCGCCGTCACAAACATGGTCCCGTCGACGACGATCGGCGTGGCTTCGACACCGCGCGTGGAATCGAGAGGATAGGACCAGGCGAGCCCGAGCTTGCCGACATTGGCGGCCGCGATCTGGTCGAGCGGGCTGTACCGGTTCGCGCCGTAATCGAGACCGTAGCTCAGCCATTCCTTGCCGGAAGTCGCGTTGGCGACGATGCGCGCGTCGTCGACATTGGCGAGGTCGGCCGCGCGGGAGGCTACGGGGAAGGCGAGGGTTGCCAAGGCGGCTAGGCCGAAAGCGGGACTTCGCCCGCGCGAGATTATTGACGCGGCAATCCCGGACTTCGCCATCCTTGATCCTCCCTGGTCTGTTCAGCTTGGCCGCTGATTTCGAACCGTAGAGCGATCCCGCGCCTGCGTCTAGGCGCGCTAGGGGAGAGTTGCTTTGGCTGCGGCGCAAACCGCGCGCTGAAATCGTTTCGGCGAAAGCCAAGGGCGACCGGAGGGCGTCGCCCCTTCCGTCATGGCCGGAATTGTTCCGGCCATCCACGCCGAATTGCGCAGCAGAGATCTATTTTGTAGCGCCGTCAGAAGCGGAGACAACCGTTGAAGTTCTAAAACGGCCGCGTGGCGTCATCACGTGGGTACCCGGCACAAGGCCGGGCATGACGGCGACAGCGTCTAGTTCTCGTTGTTGTACGTGAACGGATCATACGGCTTCGCATCGCCCCACGACGAGCGACCGCTCCAATGAAAGGTCGGCGTATCGGGAACATCGGCGTTCGGATTGGCGTACATAAGCCGGTCCTCGGCTTGCGGCGCCGGTATTTTGTGGCTCTTCGCCTCGGCGGTGGATAGCGCAACCGCGGAGAAGGCGATAACCGCAGCACAAAGCACGTATTTCATCATCGTCTCCATAGTTGATCGTTGTGACGTCCGCCGTCGTTGACGCCACTCCATTTGCAGATGAGGGACGGCCTGAACTTGTCTGTTGTCGCCTCGTGAAGCGATAAGCGCTTTATGCGGGCGTTCTGCCGGCTCGACCATCCAACACTAGGTTGGTTGCGTCATATCAAGGTGTGAGGGAAGCGCAGGGGTGAGCTATCCGCGAAGGCAAATTTGTCCGCGCATCATTTCGTCGCCGCCGCTTCGATCTCAATCCGCCAGACCAAGGTCTCGCTCCCCCTCGGCGAGCATTAAGGTCTTACTCTTGCCCGACTTGAGCTTTTCCAACCGGGCTTCGGCGAGGTAGATGTCCTCGATGTCGGTCACATGCTCGATAATGGCTTGGCGAATATAAAACGTCTTCGTGCGGCCCGTGCGCTTGGCCAGAACGTCAAGCCGAGGTTCGATGTCGGCGGGGAGGCAAATGGCGAGCATGAGAGGCAATCCAACTGCTATACGCATCCTGATCGCCCGCGGCGAAGCTATTTCATCTCTCCCCTGGGAGCAAAGGGAAAACGCTAATTCATCATTTCGCGCTCGTGGGTCATTTCACGTAAGCGCGTCTTTGCGATTCACTCGCCGGCGCAACATGCAAATCGAAGCCCGCCTCCTTCTGCAAATAGCCAATAACGCCAAACAGATTGCGGGCCTGCGGATTGCCCCGCGGGCCGAACATGCGGATCAGGCTCTTGGCGGAAGTTTCTGTCGCCTCCCCAAGGGTCTGGCTGGTCGAAGTCGGCAGGGTCCCCTGGACGCGCGCTATCGCAAGAATGACGAACGCGGTTTAACCGATCAGGCTCTGCTCCAAGGTCAAGGCGACTCGAAATGACCCCCCAGCGATTTTACTATTCACGCCTGAAACTCGGCGGCATGACCTTCGCCGTGACGGCCATTCTCGTCGCGCCGGGGGTGTTTTGCATCACGAACGATGGGTACAACGGACCGCTCGATAGGATTTATCTCTCGGCCTTTTCGACCGTTTTCTTTCTTCTCGGCGCGCTGGTGGTCAGAAAATTCTACAAAGTTTGCGTCGAACACAAACCTGTCGTCACGATAACCGACGAGGGCATTGTCGATACGCGGGTCAGCAAGGACATGATCGCCTGGGACGACGTAAAGTCTGCTCAATTCAGCGGCGGCCGAGACCGGACGATCCACCTCAAGTTGATTCCCGGCGCCAGGAAACGGCTGCGTTTGAGAAGAATGGCGGGCGTTTACAGCGCTTTCCTTGGCGTGGTCGGAATAGCCTCGGGACCGCTCGCCGTGCGTGACAGCGCGCTTCTTCGCGCGATCGAGACCCAGTTAGAGAGGCACAGAGCGACGCCTGGCGTCGCGGCGACGAACCTCAGCGAAACGGCAGAGCTATCGTAACGCGAAAGCGATGGAGCGTCGGCGTCCACGCCGACGTCTTGGCTCTAAAAAACGTCGGCGTGGACGCCGACGCTCCCTCACAAAATAAACCGGCTCAAATCCGCATTATCAGCGAGATCGCCGACGTGCTCGTCGACAAACGCACCGTCGATCTCAATCCTCTCCCCGTTCCGGTCCGGCGCCGTAAAGCTCACGTCGTCGAGCACGCGCTCCATCACCGTCTGCAACCGTCGCGCGCCGATATTCTCGACCGTGCCATTCACCTTGGCCGCCAACCGAGCGATTGCGGAAATGGCGTCGTCGGTGAAGCTGAGATCAACGCCCTCGGCCTGCATCAGCGCAACGTATTGTTTGATCAGGCTCGCCTCGGGCTCAGTGAGAATGCGCCGAAAATCTTCCTCCGTCAGCGAAGCGAGCTCGACGCGGATCGGCAACCGCCCCTGCAGTTCCGGCAGCAGATCCGAGGGTTTCGCCACGTGGAACGCGCCCGAGGCGATGAACAGGATATGGTCGGTCTTCACCGCGCCGTGTTTGGTTGAAACCGTCGTACCCTCGATCAACGGCAGCAGATCGCGCTGCACGCCTTCGCGCGAGACATCGGCGCCGGCGCGCCCATCGCGGGCGCAAATCTTATCGATCTCGTCGAGAAACACGATGCCGTTGCTCTCCACCTCCGCGATGGCTTCGCGGGTGACGGCGTCCTGGTCGAGCATCTTTTCGACCTCCGCGCCAATCAGCGGCTCGCGCGCGTCGCTCACATTGACGCGCTTGCGGCTGGTCCGCCCCGCGCCTTTGCCGAACAGGTCGCCGAGGTTGATCGCGCCGACCGACGCGCCGGGCATATTGGGAAGTTCGAACATCGGCAGGCCGGATTGGCCCTGCGGCAGTTCGATCTCGATCTCCTTGTCCTCAAGCTCGCCGGCCCGCAGCTTCTTGCGAAACGAGTCGCGCGTCGCCGGACTGGAGGTGGCGCCAACCAACGCGTCGAGCAGCTTGTCCTCCGCCGCCAGTTCCGCGCGCGCCTCGACCTCGCGGCGCTTGCGCGCTTTCACCAGAGCGACGCCGATCTCCACAAGATCGCGGATGATTGTCTCGACGTCGCGCCCGACATAGCCGACCTCGGTGAATTTGGTCGCCTCGACCTTCAGGAATGGCGCGCCCGCGAGCTTCGCTAACCGCCGCGCGATCTCAGTCTTGCCGCAGCCCGTAGGACCAATCATCAGGATGTTTTTCGGCATTACCTCCTCGCGCATCGGCGAGACGAGTTTTAAGCGCCGCCAACGGTTACGCAGCGCGATCGCGACGGCGCGCTTGGCCTTGGCCTGGCCAACGATATAGCGATCGAGTTCGGAAACGATCTCGCGCGGGGAAAGGTCGCTCATAGGCTTTCGAGGGTCAGCGAGGTGTTGGTGTAGACGCAGATGTCGGAGGCGATCTTCATCGAGCGCCGTACGATCTCCTCCGCATCGAGGTCCATCGGCATCAGCGCGCGGGCGGCGGCCAACGCATAGTTGCCGCCGGAGCCAATGGCGGTGGTCGCGCCATAAGCGTCGCTTTCCGGCTCCAGCACATCGCCGGAGCCCGAGAGCACCAAGCCGATCTGCTTGTCCGCGACCAGCAGCATGGCCTCCAGTCGGCGAAGGTAGCGATCGGTGCGCCAGTCCTTGCCGAGTTCGACGCAGGCGCGGGCGAGCTGGCCAGGGTACTGCTCGATCTTGCCTTCGAGCCGTTCAAACAAGGTCAGCGCGTCGGCCGTCGAGCCGGCAAAGCCCGCGATGACGTCGCCCTTGGCGAGCCTGCGCACCTTCTTGGCGTTGCCCTTAATGACAGTCTGCCCGAGGCTCACCTGCCCGTCGCCGCCGATCACGGTTTTCGCGCCCTTGCGGACCATCAGGATCGTGGTGGCGTGCCAGCCGGGAAAGCTGGGGTTTTCGGTCATTCGGGGGCGCTCCGGGCGAAGGTCGGCATTTAGGCGGGGGGAGGGGGAGGCGCAAGGGTTGCGCTGTGCGTCGGCGAACCGAGGGTATATATTGCGATCACGCGGTGAGCGGTTCAGAGACTGACATGATCCTCGAGATCGACGATCCGAAGGCGGAGGACGCCATACTCAAACTCGCGAGCTTACGCGGAACGACGGCTTCGAAAGTCGTCGTGGCGGCTTGCGAGGAAGCGCTGGCGCGGGACCGACGCTTGCAAAAAATATGGATACCCTTTCGTTTTGGATACAATGCTAGCAAGTACGTCGAATCGTCTATGAACTCGTCTTCTTCTTCGACTGGTTGTCGGATCGCATTATGGCGTCGTCTCTTGGGGAAGGGCACCTACTTTTGGAAAGATGAATAGCCTTTCTGCGTACGACTTTGCGTCGCCTGACAATGCCGCGATCGACGGGAAGGCCCGCTCCAAACAGTAATACCGGTAATGATTTCTGATTTATGCGGTGGATGGCCACGATGAGAGCGCCCAACTCTTCTGTGGAAAGGTATTGCACTTCGTCGATCAACACAGCCCATCCTCGGCCGGCGGCTTTTGCCGCCTCACCGACTTTGAGGAAGAGCTCTGTTAGATCGTATTCAAGGTTGCCGCTGTCGGCTACTCCGGGTTCCGGCATCGACGGAAACTTCGAAGTCGCCCATACTGATTTTGAAGGCGCCTGCGAAGCTACGAAGCGCTCGTTAGGGCGCCGTGCGTAACGGTCTTCGAGGCAACGCTTAGCCGAAATACATGCAAAGGTCAGGGCGATGCCCGAAACTGGCGAGAAGGCCGACAAAGCCTTCTTTAATGAGCTTTGGGGGGAAGCCGATGACTTTGGTCACGACGAGTGAGGCCAGCCACGCCAAGCTTCTTGTCGAAACCTCCGCGATCGTCGCGATTATTCTTGAGGAATCCGACTGGCGAGAGCTGACGGCAAAATCGAGTCCGCTCGCTCGCAAAACCACATCGATCAATGTCTTCGAAGCCGTGTTGGCGCTCGCCAAGACGCGCGGACGCCCAGCCTGGCTCACAACCTTGCGCAGAACTTCTTGGAAGAATCGGGCATCGAAATCGTCGCTGTGACCCCTGACATGATTCCCTACGCCGTCCACGCCCGCGAGCGATATGGCCGCGGTCGCAACGCCCTCAATATGGGCGATTGCCTGTCCTACGGCGCGGCGAAACAGCTTGGCCTCATGCTTCTCTATAAAGGCGACGACTTCGCCGCGACCGACGTCAACGACTGACCCTCACTCCAGCCCCGCGATCGCCCGTGCGAAGTCCCGCGCCTCGAACGGCTCCAGATCCTCCATCTGCTCGCCGACGCCGATGAAATGCACCGGCAGTTTGAACTTGTCGGCGATCGCAACCAGGATGCCGCCGCGCGCGGTCCCGTCGAGCTTGGTCATCACCAATCCGGTCACTCCGGCCATGCGCCCAAAAATCTCGACCTGCGACAGCGCGTTCTGACCGACGGTAGCGTCGAGCACCAGCAGCGTCGCATGCGGCGCCTCAGGGTCGACCTTCTTCATCACGCGGATGATCTTTTCGAGCTCCTTCATCAGCTCGGCGCGATTTTGCAGACGTCCGGCCGTGTCCATCAGCAAGACGTCGACGCCATCCGCCTTGGCCTTGGTGATCGCGTCAAACGCAAGCCCAGCGGCGTCGCCGCCCTGCTCGCGCGCGACAATCTCAGCCTTGGCCCGCGTCGCCCAGATGCGAAGCTGCTCGATCGCCGCGGCGCGGAACGTGTCGCCGGCCGCGAGCATCACTTTGCGGCCCTCCAGCGCATACTTGGCGGCGAGCTTGCCGATCGTCGTCGTCTTGCCCGAACCGTTGACGCCGATCACGAGGATGACGAAGGGGCGTTTTGCCGCATCGATGACGAGCGGCTTGGCGACCGGCGCCAACGTGCCTTCGACCTCCTCGGCCAGCAGCCGCTTCACCTCATCTGGATCGATGCCCTTCTCGTAGCGTCCCTTGCCGATCGCCTCGCGGACGCGCGTAGCGGGTCCGATGCCTAAGTCGGCTTGGATGAGGATATCTTCGAGATCATCAAGCGAGGTCGCGTCCAACTTGCGCTTGGTGAAGACATCGACGATGCCGCGACCGATCGCGGAGGAGGATCGCGCCAGGCCCGAGGTGAGGCGCGAGAGCCAGCTGCGCTTCGGCGGCGCCGGTTCGGTCGGCGCCTCGTCCGGCGGGGGCGATGGTTCGCTGCGACCAAACCAGCGGCCGAGCACGCCCGCTTTCTCGGGTTCCGGCGCGGGCGGCGGCTCGAGGCTTGGCGGCTCTTCTGTGTCGGGCGCATCCTTGTCCATCAGGCCGCGCAGCAACTCCATGTCGTCGGCGGGCAGCGGCGTCCCGACATGCGGCGGCGCCTCGGGTTCGGCGACCGGCGTCTCCTCGGCGCGCGGCGGCGCCTCAGGCGCGGGAGCGCCGCCGAAGAGGCGGCGGAACAGTCCGACCTTCGGTTTTTCCTCGGTGCGATCGTTCACGCTGGCCTCGCTTTCGCCGGCCGACCCCGGCGGGGTTGGCCATTGCTAGCCCCCGATATAGGACCGATCATGAGCCCGGAAGACATTTGCGCGCGCGTTCTCTATCGCGACGGCCTGATCCTCGTCATCGACAAGCCTTGCGGCGCGGCGGTTCATCGCGGCCCGAAGGGCGGCTACAGCTTAGAGGACGATTTCGATGCGCTGCGTTTCGGGCTGCCTCGAAAACCCGCGCTCGCCCACCGGCTAGACCGCGAAACTTCAGGCTGCCTGGTGCTGGGACGTCATCACAAGGCATTGGAGAAGCTCGGGAAGCTGTTCAGCCAAGGGCGGATCGGCAAGACCTATTGGGCCGTCGTGCAGGGCGGACCGCAAGCGGACGAAGGCCTCATCGACAAGCCACTTGGCCGCCGCGATCCTGACCGCGGCTGGTGGATGAAGGTCGATCCGCAGGGCCAACCCTCGCAAACCCGCTGGCGTGTGCTCGGCCGCGGCGCACTCGCCGGCAAGCCCCTGACTTGGCTCGAAATGACGCCGCTGACCGGCCGCACCCACCAATTGCGGGTCCACGCCGCGAGCGAAGGTTTTCCCTTGCTTGGCGACGCGATCTACGGCGCTCGCGAGCTGGACGGTCCGAGCTTGCATCTGCTGGCGCGGCGCGTCGAGATCCCGCTCAGCCCCTCGAAACCGCCGATCGTCGTTGAAGCCCCGGTTCCCGAGCACATGCGTGAGGCGCTCGGAGCCTGCGGCCTCGCGCCGTAGCCGCCGTCCCAGGGAGCGCTTGTAACCGTCGCGCGCAGGGCGCAGATATTCGCCGCTCCGCAAGGGCATGAGCACGCCGGAGGTCTTTGGCGGAATGGATACACTCGGCAATCCCGAAGCGCTGGCGGACGTCAGCCTGGCGGACCGCTATGATCTCTCCAAGACCCTGGTGCTGCTCAACGGCGCGCAGGCCGTCGCCCGCCTTCTGCTGATGCAGAAGGAGCGCGACCGTCGCGCCGGTCTCAACACCGGCGGGTTCATCTCCGGCTATCGCGGCTCGCCGGTCGGCGGGCTAGACCTGCAATTCATCAAGCTGAAGAAGCTATTTACCGCCGCCGACATCCATTTCGAGCCCGGCCTCAACGAGGAGCTGGCCGCGACCGCTCTCTGGGGAACCCAGCAGGCGGAGATGCGCGGCGAGGGCAAATACGATGGCGTATTCGGCCTCTGGTACGGCAAAGGCCCCGGCGTCGACCGCAGCGGCGACGTATTGCGACACGCCAACCTCGCGGGAACCTCGCCGCACGGCGGCGTGCTCGCCCTAATGGGCGACGACCACACCGCGGAATCCTCCACCACCGCCCACCAGTCCGAATTCGCCTTCGTCGACGTGATGATGCCGATCCTCTCGCCGGCCGGCGTGCAGGAAATCCTCGACTACGGCGCGCTCGGCTACGCGCTCAGCCGCTATGCCGGCGTCTGGGTCGGGATCAAATGCATCAAGGACACGATTGAATTCGACCGCCGTCGTCGATGCGCGGCTCGATCGCATGAACCCTGTCATTCCCGCCAATCACACGCTTCCAACCGGCGGCCTTAATATCCGCACGCCCGACGGCATCCTCGATCAGGAAGCGCGGCTGCAGGACCACAAGCGCGATGCGATGGTCGCCTGGCTTGCCGCCAACAAGATCAACAAGACGATCGTCTCCGGCGGCGCTTCGGCGAAGATCGGGATTATCACCGCCGGCAAGAGTTATCTCGACGTGCGGCAAGCGCTCGATGATCTCGGCATCGATGAGAAGCGCTGCAACGAACTTGGTTTGCGCTTGTTCAAACTCGGTTGCACGTGGCCGGTTGTGCCAGCCGAGATTCACGCCTTCGCCCAAGGGCTCGATCTCATCATCGTCGTCGAAGAGAAGCGCTCGCTGATTGAAGTGCAGGTGCGCGAAGAACTCTATGGCTCGCCGACGCAGCCGGTATGCGTTGGCAAGCGCAACGAGACGGGCGATTGGTTGTTTCCGGTCAAGGCCTCGCTCGATCCCAACCTGATTGGCGTCGCCATCGGCGAGCGGCTGTTGAAATATCACGACGACGCCGGACTTCGCGGCGCGGTCGGGCGCCTCATCCAAGCGCGCGCGATGCTGGCCGACATCAAACAGGAAGCGACCCGCACACCCTACTTTTGTTCGGGCTGCCCGCATAATCGGTCGACCGTGATCCCCGAGGGCGCGCGCGCTTACGCCGGCATCGGCTGCCACTTCATGGCGCAATTCATGGATCGCGCCACTGACGGTTACACGCAGATGGGCGGCGAGGGCGCGAACTGGGTCGGCGAGCAACGTTTCTCCAAGCGCGGCCATGTTTTCCAGAACCTCGGCGATGGCACCTACAATCATTCCGGCGCGCTGGCGCTGCGCTGGGCGATCGACACCAAGACCAACGTCACCTACAAAATATTGTTCAACGACGCGGTCGCGATGACCGGCGGCCAACGCCACGAAGGCGGCCTTACCGTGCCGCAGATCGCGCGGCAGGTGGCGGCGGACGGGGCGCAGCGCGTTGTCGTCGTCACCGACGAGCCCGGCAAATATGCGGCTAGCGAGGCTTGGCCCGCGGGGCTGACCATTCGTCCGCGCGAGGACCTGATCGCCGTCGAAGAGGAAATCAGCAAGGTTCCCGGCGCGACGGTGCTGATCTACGATCAGACCTGCGCGGCGGAGAAGCGGCGCCGGCGCAAGCGTGGCGAATTCCCTGATCCCGACAAGCGCGCCTTCATCAACGAACTGGTCTGCGAGGGCTGCGGCGATTGCGGCGTCAAGTCGAATTGCGTCTCCATCCAACCGAAGGAGACAGAGTTCGGCCGCAAGCGCGCCATCGATCAATCGAGCTGCAACAAGGATTTTTCTTGCGTCGACGGTTTCTGTCCATCATTCGTGACCGTGCACGGCGCGCGGGTGCGGAAAGCTCGCAAGGCCGCGAGCGCCGCGCCTGCCGTGGCCGAACCCGCGCGGCCCGAGCTCACAAGCACGCCCTACGCGATCGTCGTCACCGGCGTCGGCGGCACGGGCGTCGTCACGATCGCCGCGATCCTCGGCATGGCCGCGCATCTCGAAGGCGCGGGCTGCGGCATGATTGACATGGCGGGGCTCGCACAAAAGGGCGGCGCTGTGTTCAGCCACGTCAAGCTGGCGCGCGCGCCGGAGGACATTCACGCCATCCGCGTCGCGCCTGCCGGCGCCGATCTCATCCTGGGCTGCGATCTCGTGGTGTCCGGCTCGCGCTCGGTGCTTTCGACGATCAAGGGCGTCGAGACGGGCGTCGTGGTCAACGCGGCGGAAGTGTTTCCCGGCGATTTCACCCGCAACCCGGATTTCTCGTTGCCAACGGAGCGCTTGAAACGCGCGATCCAAACAGCGTCTGGCGGCGCGGCGCGCTTCGTCAATGCGACGAGCGCGGCGGTCGCCGCGCTCGGCAATTCGATCGGCGCCAACATGTTTGTTCTAGGCTACGCCTATCAGTCAGGTTTCGTGCCGCTCTCCTCCACTGCGATCCGCCGCGCCATCGAACTTAACGGCGAAGCGGTCGAGATGAATCTGGCGGCGTTCGAATGGGGGCGCGCGGCGCAGGCGAATCCAGAGAGCCTGGCGGTATTTGCTCAAGCTCCAGCCCCGGAGGCGCCAACCGACCTGGCGAGCGTAGTCGCCAAGCGCGTCGAGTTCCTGACCGCTTATCAAGACCGCGCCTACGCCGAGCGCTATCGGGCCTTGGTTGACGAAGTTGCCGCCGCCGAGCAGGCGAAGACCCCAGGCCGCTCCGGCCTCGCGCTCGCTGTGGCGCGTTATGCATTCAAGTTGATGGCTTACAAGGATGAGTACGAAGTTGCGCGGCTGTATAGCGACGGGTCATTCCAGCGCAAGTTGGGCGAGGCGTTCGAGGGCGATTTGAAGCTGGAATTCCATCTCGCGCCGCCGATTTTTGGGCGAAAGGATCCGCGCACGGGGCTGCCTAGAAAGACGACTTTTGGGCCGTGGATGATGCGGGCTTTCGGAGTGCTGGCGAGCTTGAAGGGCTTGCGCGGCGGAGCGCTCGATATTTTTGGTCGCACTGAAGAGCGGCGCGCGGAGCGCAAGCTGATCGAGGATTATTTTGCGCTCGCGCGCGAGTTAAACGCGAAGCTTGACAGCAACAATCATGCGCTCGCGACAACCCTCGCCTCGCTGCCAGAGAAAATCCGCGGCTATGGCTACGTCAAAGCGCGCAACCTGGCTTCGACGCGCGAGGAATGGGCGAAGCTTCTCGCGGATTGGCGAGCGGGCGCGCCGATGCGGCAGGCGGCGGAGTGAGACTTGGGGAAGCGAGGCCAAATGGCGGCGCCCTGTGGCTTCACTGTAGCCGCGATCTCCAGATCGCGGTCGTCGTGAGATGGTGGCTTGCTGAAGAGGCCGCCGATCGCGGAGGGACCGCGATCTGGAGATCGCAGCTACAAATCCGCGTCGAGCCTATGCGCCAAATCGCGCTGCTTTGCGGTTGAACGTCATTTTGGAGACCTCGCGGAGCGTCGGCCTCCAGGCCGACGTCGGGGTTGACACGTAAGCCAGCTGAGCTGCGCCCAAAAAGGTCGGCGTGGACGCCGACCCTCCGTCATGGCGCTATACCGCCGCCATTGTTTGCTTCGTTGGCAATAACGGTTCCACACATTGCGGTAGTTGCTAACCACGGGCCCCGGATGCCGGCGCGGGTGATGTGTCTCGCCACGCGTCGGCAAGCTTTCGCGTCAATCGCGCGAGTTCGGCGACCTCCGCTGGATCCCAATCCGCGAACATCTGACGAAAATATCTTTCGCGGGCGACGTCGATCCGATCAATCATCGCCTTGCCTTTCGCCGTCACGACCGCCTCTTTCAGGCGCCCATCGCGCTCGCTCTGACGGCGCGACACGAGGTCAAGGCTTTCCAGCTTGGCGACTTGCCGGCTGATTGTTGTGTAGTCGCGGCCGACCCCGTCCGCGAGCTCCACGACGCCAATGGGACCGAAACGCTCGATGCCAATCAGCAGCGGAAACAGCGCGCGGTCCAGCCGGACCCCCGCCGCCGCCATCAGCGCGTCGTCACGCTGCGGCCTGTTGATGGCGCCGACGATTTCGAGCAGCGCCTGATGCAATTCGCGATGCCGCGCACTCATATGTGTATTTTGCACATTGTCTCTTGACGGCATCCCAGCCTCCCCTATATGTGTATTATGCACATATTGAAGTGAAGGGAAACCCGCGATGAAAGCCGCCGTCGTAAATGGTCTGGCGCAGACCCCGGTTTACGCCGATTTCGATGCCCCCATCCCAGGTGACGGCGAGCAACTGATTCATGTGACCGCGGCCGCCCTGAGCCAACTCACAAAAGGCCGCGCTTCGGGATCGCATTACACCTCCGATAGTCGATTTCCTTTCGTCGCTGGCGTTGATGGCGTCGGGCGGCTTGAGAACGGCGCGCGGGTCTATTTCATCCAGCCGCGCGCGCCCTATGGCGCATTTGCCGAGCAGGCCGTCGCGCCGGCGCGGCAATGCCTACCGTTGCCTGATGATCTCGACGACATCACCGCCGCGGCGATTGCAAATCCCGGCATGTCATCCTGGGCGGCGCTCACCGAGCGCGCGCAGATCAAGCCTGGCGAGACTGTGCTGATCAATGGCGCAACTGGCGCCTCAGGACGCCTTGCCGTGCAAATTGCCAAACATCTCGGAGCGAAGCGGGTCGTCGCCACGGGCCGCAACCCTGAAGCGTTGGCCGCGCTGACGGCGCTCGGCGCCGACGCGACCCTCTCGCTGCTTGCCGATGAGGCTGAACTCAATGCGAGTTTCGAGCGCGAATTCTCCTCGGGCGTCGATATCGTGATCGACTATCTCTGGGGCGCAAGCGCCCGCCAGCTCATGATTGCCGCCACGCGCGGCGCGCCGGAGGCCGTCCCAATCCGATTCATTCAGGTTGGATCGATGAGCGGATCAGAGCTCGCGTTGCCGAGCGCCGTGCTGCGATCCTCGGCGATCGAACTGATGGGCAGCGGGATCAACAGCGTTCCCGCGCCGCGCCTGTTCGCCGCGATCGCCTCCGTGCTGCAGGCGACGCGATCGGCGGGGTTTCAGATCGCCGCCGAAGTCGCGCCGCTCTCCGAGGTGGAGCGGCGCTGGACGACGAAGAGCGCTTCGCGCCTCGTTTTCAACCAGGCTCGTAGCCGTGGAGACGTTCAGCGCTGTCCGACCGCGGCGCCGACAAACAAATCCTTGAGCTCGCGTGGCTGAGAGCGCCAGTATTGTTTCGGCCCGACAACCTGCGCGCCCAATTCGGCGGCGGCATGCCAGGGCCAGCGCGGATCAAACAACGCCGCGCGCGCGATGGCGATCGCATCCGCATCGCCGGCCGCGAGAATCGCCTCGGCCTGCGCCGGCTCGGTAATGAGGCCTACGGCGATGACCGGCGTGTTTGTTTGCTGTTTCACCGCCCGGGCGAACGGAACCTGATAGCCGGGGCCGAGCTTGATCGCCTGTTTCGACGACACGCCGCCGCTCGACACATGTGTCGCCGCCGCGCCATGTTTTTCCAGCGCTTGCGCCATCTTCACGGCGTCTTCGATGTCCCAACCGCCCTCGACCCAATCGGTAGCGGAAAGTCGCATCCAAACAGGTTTGCGCGCGGCCACGGCCGCGCGCACCGCGTCAAATACCTCCAGTGGAAAACGCATGCGGTTCTCCAGCGAACCGCCGTATTCATCGTCGCGGTGATTGGCGATCGGCGACAGGAATTCGTGCAGCAGATAACCGTGCGCGCCATGCAGCTCGATGGCATCGAAACCGAGCCGGTCGGCGCGGCGCGCGGTCGCAACGAAGTCGTCACGAACCTTAGCGAGCCCGGCGCGATCGAGCGCTTGCGGCGCCTCTTCGCCCTCGGCATGAGGCAGGGCCGACGGCGCTAACGCCACCCAGCCGTCCGACGCATGGGACGGGATTTGCTTGCCGCCGTTCCAAGGTTCGCGGCTCGACGCCTTGCGGCCGGCGTGCGCGAGTTGGATGCCGAGCGGGATCGGCGAGATTTTCCGGATCGCACCGACGATGCGCTTCAACGCCGCCTCGTTGGCGTCATTGTAGAGGCCGAGATCGCCTGGGGTGATGCGGCCTTCCGCGGAAACCGCGGTCGCCTCCAGGATGAGCAACCCTGCGCCAGACAACGAAAGCTGACCGAGGTGAATAAGGTGCCAGTCGACGGCGGAGCCTTCCTCGGCGGAATATTGACACATCGGCGCAATGACGATGCGATTGCGGAGCGTGAGCTCCCCGAGATGAAGCGGTTCGAACAGGCTCGGCATGTCGTGCGGGTTCCCAGCAATTTCCAGTGGCGCGGACTTAGGGTGCGCCCGAGGGAACGTAAAGGACAGCTCGCACCACGTTTTCGTGGACTAAAGTCGCAGCGTCTGTGGTCGCGATCTCCAGATCGCGGTCGCCGTGAGATCGGGGCTCGCCGGTTCGGAAGCCGATCGCGGAGGGACCGCGATCTGCGGATCGCGGCTACAGTCCGCCGCGGGCGCCGGTTCGCTCTCGCCCTCAGCGCGCCAATGGTAGTCACCTTCGAGGCGCCAGATTGCGGATCGGCCCGGCGCCTCGCCGCCTGTGACACCGAGAGGCGGACGCTTTCCGCAGGAAATGGGCGCCTGCTCGTTGATCGGCGGCGCAGGTCGACGAACGGGGAGGTTGTCTTCGAAGCTGGCGGCGCCGGGCTCTTCTTTGTCGACCAGGCGCCATCGTTCGAGGATATGTTGAGCGGCCCATAAAACCGCTAGCAAGGCAGCAAAACCCACTCCGGCAAGAAACATCGCTCCAGGGCGAAAAATCCGGGCGGCGTTCAGCAATACGCCAACCGGGATGAACGCGATCGAGGAGATCTTTGCGACATCGATCAGGACCTTCCAGGAGCGACGAAAGACGCCCTTTTTCTTGCCGGCCGCGGAAACAGGCGGAGACGGCAACAGGCTCAAAAAGAGCCCGTTAAGTTCCTGCATCCAAGTGAGCAGCATCCCGGACACGTTTCAGGTTCCCACCGATGCGCGCGGCTAACAGCTGCGCCGCCGTCAAAAATCATTCTTTGAGAAATTTACGGGATGGAGATTGGCTCGCCGCTGTGCAGAGACGCCAAACGTCCGCAAAGGCGCCAACAATATTTGAGCAGCGAACGGTCCTTAGCCGAGGTTGTCCGGCCCGAACGACGCCGGCAGCAGATCGCTCAGCAGGAACCTCGCGCGGACGCCCTCGGGCCCGGCAACATGAACCGGCGTATCTGGCGCGGCGAATTCTCGGATGCGCTGGCGGCAGCCGCCGCAGGGCGTGCAGAGGCCCGTTCCGCCGCCAATCACCAATATCTCAGCGATCCGCCGCCGCCCGGCCTTCGCCATCTCCGCGATCGCGCTCGCCTCTGCGCAGGCGCCTTGCGGATAGGCGGCGTTCTCAACGTTGCAGCCAGAGAAAATCTCCCCCTCGGGCGTGCGTATCGCGGCGCCTACGGGAAACTTCGAATACGGCGCATAAGCGTTGGCGTAGGCGGCCTTCGCCGCCGAGAATAGGGCCTCAACGCTCCTTGACATAAGGCACTCCTGAAGCCTTCGGCGGAATCGCCTTGCCGATAAAGCCAGCTAGCAGCACGACGGTAAGAACATAGGGCAGCGCCACGATCGCCTGCACCGGCACCGCTCCGATCCCCGGGATCACCGCTCCCTGCATGCGGATCGCCAGCGCATCCAGAAAGCCGAACAACAGACACGTCGCCAGCGCCGGCCAGGGTCGCCATTTTGCGAACACCAGCGCGGCGAGCGCGATGAAGCCCTTGCCGGCGCTCATGTGCGGCTGGAAGTAGGCGGCCTGCGCGATCGAGAGATAGACTCCCGATAGCCCAACCAGGACGCCGCAGATCAGCACGGCGCTGTAGCGCAGTGCTCTGACGGAGATGCCCGCTGTGTCGACGGCCGCGGGGTTCTCGCCGACCGCGCGCAATCTGAGGCCGAAACGCGTCGAGTACAGCGCCCAGTAGGTCAGCGGCGCCAGCGCGAAGGCGAAATAGGTGACGATGTCGTGGCCGGAAATAAGATTGCGATAGATGCTGCCCAGGAACGGCACGGCGTCGAGCTGATCGACGAATGGCAGCGTGATCGGATGAAACAAGGCTTCATCAGGCAATTGCGGCGTGCGGCCGCCCTGGCTCCAAATGGCGTTGCCGATCAGCGCGGTCATGCCGTCCGCCACCAGGTTGATCGCGGTGCCCGAGACGATCTGGTTGGCGCGTTGGTCGATCGAAGCGTAGCCGTGGATCAGCGAAATCACCACGGTGGCGGCGATCCCGGCGAGCAGACCAAGCCAGGCGCTGCCGGTGAAGGTCGCCGCCGTCGCGGCGGCGAAGGCGCCGGTCAGCATTTTGCCTTCGAGCCCGATGTCGACGACGCCGGAGCGCTCCGACCAGAGGCCGGCGAAGCAGGCAAGAATGAGCGGGACGCCGAGCCGGATGCCGGAGCCGAGGATGACGACGAAGGAGTCGAAGGTTTCCATGGCTCAGATCGGGGGCTGGGAGATGCGGCGCGCGAGCAGCGTCGCCACCGGCCTGCGGAACATGTGCTCCAGCGCGCCGGCGAACAGCACGACGAGGCCCTGGATGACGACGATCATGTCGCGGCTGATCTTCGGCTTGTCGAAGGCGAGTTCCGCGCCGCCCTGATAGAGCACGCCGAACAGGATCGCCGCTAGCACGATGCCAATCGGATGGGCGCGGCCCATCAGCGCCACCGCGATGCCGACGAAACCGAAGCCGGCGGTGAATTCCAGCACCAGCCGATGTTCCTCGCCGAGGATGACATTGACCGCGAGGCCGCCGGCGAGAGCGCCGGAAAGTAGCGTCGATATGATGGTAATCCGCGCTGGCGAAATGCCGCCATAGACGGCGGCCGTCGGGTTGACGCCGACGGCGCGGATCTCGAAGCCTAGCCGGGTTCGCCAGATCAGCAACCAGACGAAGACAGCCGCGAGCAGCGCCAGGAAGAACGCGAGGTTGAGCGGCGTAATCGGCCAGATGATGCCGAGCGGTTTTAGCAGTTCGTGGAATTGCGGCAGCGTGCCGCCACGCGGGAAGGGCAGCGTCTCCGGGTTCATCTGTGTCGGACTACGCAACACGTTGACTAGCAGATAGCCCATTGCGGCGGAGGCGATGTAGTTGAACATGATCGTCGTGATGACGATGTGGCTGTCGCGCTTGGCTTGCAGATAGCCGGGAATCGCGGCAAACGCCGCGCCAAACAGCGCCGCCGCGACGATCGCAACGATCACCTGCGTGTAGCCTGGCAGCGGCAGATAAAGCCCAACCAGCGCCGCGCCGAGCCCGGCGACATAGGCCTGTCCCTCGACGCCGATGTTGAACAGCCCGGCATGGAAGCAGATCGCGACGGCGAGCCCGGTGAAGATGAAGCTCGTCGCGTAGTAGAGCGTGAAGCCGATCCCCTCGAGATCACCGAGCGCGCCGCCTATGAGCAGTTGCACCGCCTCGATCGGGTTCTCGCCAATGGCGAGCACGACTAGCCCGGAGATGACAAAAGCCGCGGTGACGTTGATCAGCGGGATCAGCGCTACGTCCGCCCAGATGGGCAGCGGGCTAGACGGCGAGCTCATGCGTCGCCTCCTTCGTGTCTTTGTGAGACCTTTGCGCCTTTGTGGTGAAAGGGCTCACCACAAAGGCACAAAGGTTTGCACAAAGGCACAAAGCCGGTGTTCATGCCGCCCGCTCGCTGACGCCGGCCATCAACAGTCCTAGGTCCTGGGCGTTGGTTTCGTCCGGCTTCCGCTCTCCCGTCACCCGGCCGGCGCAGAGCACGAGGATGCGGTCGGCAAGCGCGAAGATCTCGTCGAGTTCGACCGACACCAGCAGCACGGCCTTCCCTGCGTCGCGCAGCGCCACGACGCGTTTGTGGATGAACTCGATCGCGCCGATGTCGACGCCGCGCGTCGGCTGGCCGATCAAGATCACCGCGGGGTTGCGCTCGATTTCGCGCGCCAAGACGATCTTCTGCTGATTGCCGCCTGAGAAATTGGCGGTCTTCAGCAGCGGCGCGCGCGGGCGGATGTCGAAGGCCTCCATCTTGCTCGCTTCGTCTGCAACAATGGCGCCGCGATCAAACAACACGCCCGAGCCATAGACCTTCTCGTCATGGAAGCCGAGCATCGCGCTCTCGCAAGCCTCGAACGGCATGACCAGCCCGAGGCGGTGGCGATCCTCCGGCACATGCCCAAGGCTGTGGCGGCGCATCGTCTTCGGGTCGCACTGCTCGGCCGTCAGCAGCGCGCCGCCCAGCCAGATCTCCCCGCCCGAAAGCGGGCGCATGCCCGCCAACGCTTCCAGCAATTCGGATTGCCCATTGCCGGCAACGCCCGCGACCCCCAGGATTTCACCGGCGCGCAGTACGAAAGACATGTTGTCGAGCCGCGTTACGCCGCGATCGTCCTTGACGGTCAGACCACGCGCCTCGAGCACAACCTCGCCCGGATGCGCCTCGCCCTTCTCGACCTTGAGGATCACCTTGCGACCAACCATCGCGTCGGCAAGCTCCGGTGGCGAGGTCGCCGATGTCTCGAAAGTCGCCACCATCTCGCCGCGCCGCATCACCGAGACGCGATCGGTCAGCGCCATGATCTCGCGCAGCTTGTGGGTGATGAAGATGATCGTCTTGTTCTGCGACCGCAGCACCCGCAGCATTTCAAACAGCTGATCGGCCTCCGAAGGCGTCAGCACCGCCGTCGGCTCGTCGAGCACGAGAATTTCGGCGCCGCGCACCAGCGCCTTCAGGATTTCGACGCGCTGCTGCAGACCAACCGAAAGCTCGCCGACGATAGCGTTGGGGTCGACTTCGAGCGCGTATTCCTTCGCGAGATGCGCGAGCTTCGCGCGGATCGCCGACGCGCCTTGTTTGAGCAGCGGGCCGCCCTCGGCGCCGAGCATGACGTTCTCAAGCACGCTGAGCGGGGGGACCAGCATGAAATGCTGATGCACCATGCCGATGCCGTGCCCGATCGCCTCGCGCGAGGAGCGGATGCGCACGGGCTCGCCGTTGACGCGGATTTCGCCAGCGTCGGCTTCGTAGAAGCCGTAGAGGATCGACATCAGCGTCGACTTGCCGGCGCCGTTCTCGCCGACGATGCCGTGGATCACGCCGCGCTCGACGCGCAGGTTGACGTTCTTATTGGCGTGAACCGGCCCGAAACTCTTGTCGACGCCAATCAGTTCGATGGCGGGCGGCGCGCCCTGGGTATGGCTCAATCGCTGTCCCCGCCCTTAAGGTCATAGCCAAAGATCGCCCGAACTACGGCCATTCAATTGCCCAACCCGTCATTGCGAGCGCAGCGAAGCAATCCATCGTCGTGAGATCGTAGGCACGCCAGATCAGGCCGCTGCGGCGGAACCGTGGATTGCTTCGCTTCGCTCGCAATGACGGCTCCGCCCAGAAAGACAAACAATCAGGCGGCGAGAGTCTTCACACCGGGCACTTGTTGTCGGACATGTAATCGTGCACGGAGATCTTGCCGCCGATGATGTCCGCCTTAGCGGCCTCGGCGGCCTTCTTTGCGTCGTCGGTCAGGATCGCCTTGTTCCACTGGTCCTCGGCGTAGCCGACGCCGTTGTTCTTCAGGCCGAACACCTGGACGCCCGCCTTCCAGGTGCCGTCTTTGGCCGCCTTGAAGGACTCGTAAGTAGCGACATCGACGCGCTTCAGCATCGAGGTCAGCACCTTGCCGGGAAACAGATTGTCCTGATCGGAATCGACGCCGATGCCGAACTTGCCGGCGTCGGCCGCGGCCTTCAGCACGCCCTGGCCGGTCGCGCCAGCCGCGGCGAATACGATGTCCGCGCCCTGTGAGATCTGCGCCTTGGCGAGTTCGCCGCCTTTGACCGGATCATTCCAGGCGGCCGGCGTCGTACCTGTCATATTGGCGAGAACGGCGTTCTTGTCGCTGACGTGCTTGACGCCTTGCGCATAGCCGCACTCGAAGGCGCTGATCAGCGGAATGTCCATGCCGCCGACGAAGCCGACCTTGCCGCTCTTCGACGTGGTCGCCGCGATAACGCCAACCAGGAACGAGCCTTCCTCCGCCTTGAACACCATCGACTGCACGTTCGGCTTGTCGACGACCATATCGATGATGCCAAACTTGGTGTTGGGGAATTCATCGGCGATCTTCCCGAGCGCGGTCGCCCAGGCGAAGCCCGGCATCAGGATCGGCGTGAATCCGTCCTTGGCGAATTTGCGCAGAACCTGCTCTCGCTGCGCGTCGTTCTGGATTTCGAGATCGCGGAACGCGATGCCGGTATCCTTGGCGAACTTCGTCGCGCCGCCGAAGACGCCTTCGTTGAACGATTTGTCGAACTTGCCGCCGAGATCGTAGATCACAGCAGGCTTGATGGTGTCGGCCGCATAAGCGGTGGCCGCGGCCAAAATCCCGGCCGCTAGCGTCGCGCCAAATTTGGCGACGGTGGAAACGCGCATGAAAACTCCCCTTCCCTCAGCAGACCGGCGTCGCCGGCGAATTGCATGGCCAATTTCTTGACCGTTTGGTCAGGGATAGTGACAGTCGGCGCCGCAGAGTCAAGCGCCGCTGGGCAGGCTAGGGCGCGCGCAATGGGCGCAGCCGCGAGCCTTCGGCCCGGCGGTTCAGCGCCTGAGCGAACGCCGTGAGCGGTCTCTCGACACGCCGGTAGACGATGACAGCGACGATCACACAAGCCGCGACGGCGGCGGGAACGAACAGCCAAACTGGCATGTGGCCGCCAATAGCCTTCGCCCAGATCGCACGCGCCGGGCGCAGCACGAAGGGATGCACGAGATACAAGCTGTAAGAAGCGTCGCCGAGCAGCACGATCGATGTCGTAAGACGATTTATTGGCGCGCTTGGGCCGAGGGCGGCGGCGAACACCATCAGGGCCGCGGGCACGCCGCTGCGTAGGAACACCGGCAGCGCCGCGTCGTCCCAAGGCGTCGACAGACGCAGGAAACCGATGAGCCCAATGCTCGATACGAGTAGCGCCGTCCACGGGCCGAGCCGCCACCCAGCGCGGTAAGCCAACGCGACATAGACGCCGAACAAAAACTCCAGGATGAGCGGGTCGGTCCAGAAAAAGAACGGGATGTGGCTTGGATCGATGAAGGCGTGGCTCAGCGCGAGCATCGCCATCAGGCATGAGAGCCACGCGACGCCAAAACGGATCGGCGTCATCAGCGCGATCGAGAACATCACATAAAAGAGCATCTCGTAGTTGAGGGTCCAGCCCAGCGCCATCACCGGGCGCACCTCGCCAACTCCGCGTGCGTCTGGGACGAACAGATAAGATGCTACGACATGGTAGAGGCTGCCGACGGGCACGTTGAGCAGCGATGGCGCGAGCGCTGCGCCGACCAGCATCACAGTCGTCAACAGCCAGTAGAGCGGCACGACGCGGGCGCAGCGGCGGCGGAAGAAGCGCAGCGGGGCGCCGTCCTTGCCGAATTCGCTGGCGGCCGTGTGCGCCATGATGAAGCCGGAGAGGGCGAAGAAAATATCGACGCCGAATGCGAGGTTGCTGTCGGGCAGGCTGACCGGTTGGCCGCCGGCGGAGGTGGCGAGATTTTCGGTTTCATGGAACGCATGCAGCACTACGATTGAAAACGCCGCCAGCGCGCGCAGCATCTGAAGATTGTCGAGCTTCTCAGGCGTCGGCGAGCGCGGCGTCGTTGCGGGCGGGGGCATGCGGGCGCTCTCGGTCTGCGGCGCGCCAAGATGATCGGTCACCTCCCAAGGTTCCGTTAAGGCTGGCGGCGGACTCGCGCGGCCTCGGCGGCGCCGGCTATATGCCGCCGCATGCCCGCCTCCCCCGAAGACCTCATCGCGTTTCTCGAAAGCCTCGGCGTCGGCGCCGAAACCGTCGCGCATCCCGCCGCTGCATACGGTCGAGGAGAGCCGGGACCTGCGCGGACAGATTCCGGGCGGCCATTCGAAGAACCTGTTCGTGAAAGACAAGAAGGGCCGGCTGTTCCTCCTCACGCTCGGTGAGGAAACGCAGATCGACTTGAAGCGTGTCCACGAAAAGATCGGCGCCTCGGGCCGTGTCTCCTTCGGCTCGGCGGAGCTTCTGGAGGAAGTTTGGGGCGTGCGGCCCGGGGCGGTCACCCCGTTTGGCGCGATCAACGACCGCGACGGCCGCGTCACCGTCGTGCTCGATTCCGAGTTGATGGCGCATGCGCGGGTGAACTTTCACCCGCTCGTCAATACCCGGACCACCGGGGTCTCTCCGGACGGTCTGCTGAAATTTCTGCGCGCCACGGGGCACGAGCCCGTGCTCGTCTCGCTCGGCGCAGCGGCGGTTGAATAAAGGCGCGGGCAAGTCCATTTAGGGCCGAGCGCCGGCGAGCGCAAAGCATGGGAACGGCATCATGAATCTCGACGGCTCGGCGGCAAAACCGGCTAAAGTCAAAGACGTTACCAGCGCGAGCTTCAAGGCCGACGTGTTGGCCGCATCGACCAAGCAGCCGGTGCTGGTCGACTTCTGGGCGCCATGGTGCGGCCCGTGCAAGCAGCTCGCGCCCGTGCTCGAAAAGGCGGTTGCGGACGCGGGCGGGAAGGTGACGCTCGTCAAGATGAATATCGATGAGCATCCGCAGATCGCCGGCCAACTCGGCATCCAGTCGATCCCCGCCGTCATCGCTTTTGACCGCGGCCAGCCGGTCGATGGCTTCATGGGCGCGCTGCCGGATAGCCAGGTGCGCGCCTTCATCGAGCGGCTCGTTGGCCCTATCAGCGGTGGCTCGGACGCGATCATCGCCGAGGCGGAGGCCGCTTCGGCGGCTGGCGATATTGACGGCGCGGCCGAACTCTACGCGCGCGTGCTCGCGGAAGAGGAGACCAATCCGAAGGCGCTCGGGGGCCTCGCCCGACTGCACGTTGACGCCGGCGATCTCGACCAGGCGCGTGCGGTGCTGTCGATGGCCTCGCCGCCGGCGCCCGGAAAAGACCCGGACCCAGCGATCGCCGCGGCGACGGCCGCGCTGCATCTGGCGGAACAGGCCGCCTCCGTCGGCGATCTGGCGCCGTTGCAGAAGGCGCTCGCCGCCAATCCGGATGATCATCAGGCGCGTTTTGATCTGGCGGTCGCGCTTAACGCGAACGGCGAGCGCGATCAGGCGGCCGAAGAACTGCTGACGATCATCAAGCGCGACCGTACTTGGAACGAGGCCGGCGCCCGCAAGCAGCTGCTGCAGTTCTTCGAGGCTTGGGGACTGATGGACAAGACCACGGTCGCCGCGCGCCGGAAACTGTCGGCGATCTGGTTCTGACCGGAGCGTCGGCTTCCACGCCGACGTTTCTTTAGCCTCGTCGGCGTGGACGCCGACGCTCCGACGCGGCTAAGCGGCGCGCCGCTCTCCCGCGCTAATCGTCTCCCGCGCCGCCTGCGCCAGCGCATCCGCCTCCGGCGAAGCGTGACCGGGCCGGCGGATCAGACCCATGCGCGTCAGCGGCAAGGGCGGAAGACCCTCGGCTTCCCCGATAGCTCTGAGACCGTCCATGATCAGTCCCTCCGGCAGCACCGTCGCGGCGAGACCGGCGCGCACCACGGCGCCGACGGCGCTATAGTTGCGGGAAACAAACAGACTGCGCACGCGGCCGCGCCGACCTTCGAGCGCCTCATCGGCGACCCGGCGCCAAATGCAGGACGGGCTGCCCTGCGCAAGCGGCAACGGTTCGCCCGCCGGCGCCTTGAAACGCGTCGAGACGACCCAGCGCAGCGGCTCCTCGCGGATCAACTCAAACCCTTCGAGGTCCTCGAAATCCGTGACCAGCGCGAGATCAATCGCGCCCGCGCGCACGAGACCGGAAAGCTCGATCGAATTCTCGCAGGACACCGCGATCTCGACCAGCGGATGCCGGTGATTAAAACGCAGCAGAATATCGGCTAGAAACGCCTCCGCGTAGTCGTCGGGCACGCCGAAGCGAACTGTGCCGCGCAGACCCTTACGCGATAGCGCGGCCAGCGCGCCGGCCTCCTCCCGCAGGATGCGGCGCGCGTAGTCGACAAGCTGCTCACCCTCGGCGGTCAACCGGGCGCCGCGGCCCTGCTTGACGAACAGCGCGCAGCCGAGCTGCTCCTCGAGCCGCCGGATATGCATGGAGACGGCTGATTGCGTCTTGTGGACCCGCTCGGCCGCGCGCGTGAAGGATCCCTCGTCGACGATGGCGAGAAACGAGCGGAGCTGGTCGGTGTCGAGCATGGGATCCATCGCGTTCTGGAATGGGTTTATCTAGAAACATTCGTTGGACCGATCAATAGGTCATCCCCATATTGCGTCTATCGGCCGATGTGGCCGAGATTTTTGGAGGTTTCCATGGTCGAGCTCTCAATGTCGCTGCCCGAGGCGCCGGCGGCGAGGTCCCTCGGCAAATTCGCCGGCTGGCTGGGACGCGCTTGGAATGAACGGCAGGCTCACGCCGCGATGGCCGGTATGAGCGAGCGCGAATTCCAGGATATCGGCTGGGGACAGACGGATCGCTGGGCGACGCAACTCTCGGACGTCGAGCCGCCGGAGGATCGCCGTGCGCGCGCGGTCGCAGTAAAAGCATGGCTCTCGCCGATGAAGACGGCCGCTTAAGCCGCTTCTGGCGCCCTGTAGCCGCGGTCGATGACCGCGGCGGCGCCGTGATCGAATACTTCGAGAAAACGACGCTCACACGACGACCGCGGTCAACGACCGCGGCTACATCCGGCGGCCCGCTTTAAACTAGCAGCGATCGCAAGTCCTTCAGGCTCGTTTCGAACCGCTTCGGTTGACGCGTCGCCAGTGAAAGCACCAGTCCGCCCTCGATGATGCGGATAGCTTGCTCGGCCTTTGTCTGCGCCTGCTCAGCATCATCCCCGCGAGCAGTGAGATAGGCGGCAATGGCGGCGATCCAGGTCTCGGTCAGATCCGCGACCCGCGCGCCGATCTCAGGCGGGCAGTCGTGCAACGTCAGTGAACTCAAAACGCAGCCAAGCTCGCCGCCTTCGTAGTATTCCGTCAGCTTTGCGATGAATTTGTCGACCTGACGGCCGGGCGCGTCCGGAGTCACGAGCGCCTGCATGAATTCTTCGCGCACATGGCGCTCGGCGAGGTCGAGCACCGCCGCGGCCATCTGCTCCTTTCCGCCAGGAAAGAAATGATAGAGGCTCGAGCGGACGAGGCCTGTCTCGCGCGACAGCTGAGTCAGTGAAGCGGCTTCATAGCCGAAACGGCGAAACACCCGCGCAATCGAGGGGATGATTTTCTCGCGAGCTGAAAGTTCGGGCATTGCGGACGTGAGGCTCTCCTTCGACCTTGACAATACGACACTCCGCGCTTTATTGCAATACCGAACGTTCGGTACAAGCGAAAACGATCGTTCAGGGAGGAACGCATGCGGCTCTATGATTTGGAACTCTCGGGCAACTGCTACAAGGTGCGGCTGTTTCTGTCACTGATCGGCCGGGAGTACGAGCGCGTCCCCGTCGATTTTCTCGGCGGCGCGCACAAGCAGCCGCCGCTCATCGAATTGAACCCGTTTGGCGAAATCCCGATCCTGGTCGACGGCGACCTGACCCTGCGAGATTCGCAGGCGATCCTCGTCTATCTCGCGCGCAAGTACGGCGGCGAAACCTGGCTGCCGGGCGAACCGGGCGCAATGGCGCAGGTGGTCGAGTGGCTGATGGTGGCGGAAAACGAGATCGCGCGCGGCCCCAACGATGCGCGCTTGCAAGTCAAGTTCGGCTACAAACTCGATCACGCCATAGCCGCGGCCAAAGCCGAGCGCGTGCTCAACCTGATCGAGAAGCGGCTGCAAGGCAGGGAATGGCTGGCGCTCGAGCGTCCAACGATCGCAGACGTTGCCTGCTTTCCTTACATTGCGCTCGGCCATGAGGGTCGGGCGCCGATCGGCGATCGGCCGGGTGTTCTGGCCTGGACCGCGCGGATCAAGGCGTTGCCGGGCTTCGTCGGCATGCCCGCGATCTGAGCTACGCCAGGTCATCGAAGAGAAGGAGTTGTCCGATGTCGAAAGGTTTCATGGACATCGCCACCACGCCCAGCGTCGAGGCGGCGCAGATCGCCAACGGCAGCCGGGAGTTCAATATCGAGATGGCGGCGCGGCGCGTATTCGACCGCTTTGACGAGGACGCTGTCGATTTCATCGCGACCCGCGACAGCTTCTATGTCGCAACGGTCTCCGAGACCGGCTGGCCGTACATTCAACATCGCGGCGGCCCGCCGGGTTTTCTCAAGGTGCTCGACGAGCGGACGCTGGGCATGGCCGATTTCGCCGGCAATCGACAATATCTGACGGTCGGCAATCTCGCGGCGAGCGACAAGGCGGCGCTGTTTCTGATGGACTATCGCCGTCGCGGGCGGATGAAGATTTTTGCCCGCGCCGAAGCCATCGATTTCAAGCGCCAGCCGGAGCTCGCGACGCGTCTAGCGACACCCGGTTATCGCGCGCGCATCGAGCGCGGCCTGTTATTTCGGCTGGAGGCGTATGACTGGAACTGCTCCCAGCACATTACGCCGCGCTACACGGCCGCCGAAGTCGAGCAGGTGGTCGCGCCGTTGCAAAAGCGGCTTGAGGCGCTGGAAGCCGAGAACGCGGCCCTGCGAGCACAGACGGGCGTTTCGGCCTGAAAGCCTGGGACCGCGCGCTGGGGCGGGCGAGACGCCAGCGGTTCTGGGAACTGCCCGCTCTAAGTGTGCTTGACGGTCCGCGACCCCGAGAACAGAATGCCGCTGACGTAAACATTACGCGGGGGCGAACGATGGGCGCTTGGCGAGCGGCTCTGAGCGCCGCGTTTGGGCTCTCTATCCTGATGGCCGGCCTGGGGTCGGGCGTCGCGGCTCCTGTCGACGCTGGCCTCGTCGAAGAAGTGACCGGGTCCGCGACCGCCAGCGGCGCCGGCGGCGCGCGGCCACTCTCACCTCATGACGACGTATTCATCGGCGACGACGTCGCGACGGCCACTTTATCTCGCGCCCGGCTCGCGCTAGGCCACGACACGATCGTCCGCCTCGGCGAAAACGCCAGCCTGCACATCGACAAATATCTGCTCGACGCCGGCGGAACCTTGAGCGTCGGCGGCGGCGCGATCCTGCTCGACAAGACGCCTTCGAAGGGTCCGGTCCGGCTGAAGGGCGCCTTTGGCCTCATCCTCGTGCGAGGAACCCGGGTCTTCGCGGGGCCGAGCAACGGTGTGATCGGTGTTTTCGTCGCGCACGGAACCATCAATCTGACAAGCGGCGGCGCGACGGTGACGCTGCACGACGGCGAAGGCTCCGACGTCGCGGCGCCCGGCGCGAAGCCGACGCCGCCGAAGACCTGGGGCGCCGCCCGGGTCCAAGCGGCGCTCGCGAGCGTCGAGTGAAGCCGGACGCGCAAGATGCGCTTGCGCGGCTCACCGCGCTGCCGCTGTTTGACGGCGTCTCGCACGACGCCCTGCAACCGCTCATCGCGGCGATGCGTGAGCGAACGCTCGCCGCCGGTGAATTGCTCTGCGGACGCGGCGATCCTGGCGACCGGTTGTTCGTGGTGATCGAAGGCCGGCTGCGCGTTTCGGTGGTGACGGCGGAGGGGCGCGAACTCAGCATGCGCATCGCCGGCGCCGGCGAAATGGTCGGCGAGATCGCCGCGTTCGACGGCCGGCCGCGTTCGACCGATATGACCGCGATCGCGCCAACCCGCGTCTCGGCGCTGCCGTCGGAAGCGTTCTACGCGGCGCTCGACCGAGAACCGTTGATTGCGCGCAATGCGCTGAAAATACTATGCGGCCGACTGCGCGACACCACGAGCCAGCTTGAGACAATCGCGCTTTATCCGATCGAACAGCGATTGGCCCGGCTGCTGCTGGTCGCGATGGGCGCGGCGGAGTCGACGCCCGGCCGACGCACCGCGGTCACGCTCGACCTTTCGCAGACCGAGATCGCACAGCTTTTGGGCGCGACGCGCTCGAAGGTGAATGTCGCGCTAGGCCGGCTCGAACAGACGGGCGCGCTGAAGCGCACCAGCGATCGGCTGTTCTGTGACCGCGCTCTGCTCGCGCGGTTTGCTGAGGCCGGAGATGCGGACGAGAAATAGTGCTGCGGTTGATTGATAGGGCGCGTCGGTCTGGGACCGCGGGCGTCCCGCACGCTCCGTACCGTCGAGTGACCCGCGATCCCAGAGGCGCGCCTCGACGCTTGCCTGATATCGATGACGCTGCCCACTAAGCGCACCGCCGCGCTCGCGGGCGCGGGTGGCGTCGTCGCGGTCGTGGCGGGGCTCGTCTTCGATCCGACGGGTTCCATCGAATTGCTGCGGGCGCGGGTCTACGATCGGCTGCTTGCCGCCGTCGCGCCAACCCCAGTTGGTGTTCGCGTTGTCGTGCTCGATATTGACGAACAATCAATCGCGCGCGAAGGACCCTGGCCCTGGCCGCGCGAGCGCATCGCCCGTTTGGTTGAAGCCGCGCGCGCCGGCGGCGCAGCGGCGATCGGCGTCGATATTTTGTTTGCAACGCCCGATGCCGCAATCGCCGGCTGCGCTCGCCCGCAAACTCGCCGAGGCCACCGGGGACCCCAGCGCGCTGGCTTTCGCCGAGGGCAAGGTCGACGACGACGCACGGCTCGCCGAAGCGATCGCTCCCGGCGGCGTGGCGCTGGGTTTCGCACTCGACCCGGATGGCGGCGGTGAGGCGCCGACAACGCCGACGCTCGCGCGCGGGGCGATCGACTTGGGCGGCGCCTGGAGTGGCGCCGGCGGCGTCTATCCGTTGCCGGCGCTCTCCAAACACGCCGCGCTCGGCCTCGCCTCGCTGCCAGGCGATGCGGATGGCGTAGTCCGCCGCGCGCCGCTGTTTGCTGAGGTCGGCGACGTGTTGAAGCCGGGACTTGCGCTGGAGACGTTGCGCCTCGCGCGGGGCGCCTCGGCCTATGTGCTCGAAGTCTCGCCGCAGCGCGTGCGGACAGGCGAGATCTCCGTGGCCCTGCCGCCCGACGGCATGCTGCGCCTCGCGCCGGGAGGCCGCGGCGTCGAGACTCTATCGGCAACCGCGGCGCTGGCGGCCCCGCCGAAACTGATAGGAGCTATCGTGTTCATCGGCGCCTCCGCCGCTGAGGCCGGTGGCCTGCGCGCGACCAGCGACGATCCGCTGACCGCTTCGGTGACGATCGAGGCGCGCGCGGCTCGGCAGATTCTGGAAAACTTCGCGCCTGTGGAGACCGACTCTCGCCTCGCCTGGGCGCTGGGGGCAGCGCTCGGCGCATTGCTGATCGCGCTGGCGATCCTGGCGCCCGCGCCGCTCGCCTACACAGCGGCAGCGATCGCCCTCGCCGCGCCGTTCGCCGCCGCAATCTCGGCCGCAGGCGCCGCACGTTTGTTTGATCCGTTCGAAGTCGCCGCCCCCGCGCTCGCCGGCTTTGCTGCGTCGGCGGCAGTGATGGGCGCCTCGGCGCGGCGGCGCGCGAAGGCGCTACGCGCGCGCTTCGAGCGCCATCTCGCGCCGCAGGTGATCCAGCGCATCATCGCCAACGGGGATCAACCAAAGCTCAGCGGCGAGCGGCGCGAGATCACCGCGCTGTTCACCGACATCGAGGGATTTACCGGCATGGTTGGCCGCGCCGAGCCGGAGGCGCTGGTGGCCGCGCTCGATGCGTATTTCGAGGGCGTCGTGCGCATCGGGCTCGCGCATGGCGGCATGATCGACAAATTCGTCGGCGACGCCGTGCATGTGTTCTTCAACATGCCGTTCGACCTCGCCAACCACGCCACGCACGGGCTGGACTGCGCGATCGAAATTGTCCGTTGGACCGAGACCTATCGCTTCGCACCCGGCCCAGCGGCGCTGGGCTTCGGGCGCACCCGCGTCGGGTTGGAAAGCGGGCCGGCTTTGGTTGGCGACGTCGGCGGCGGCGCCAAGCTCGACTACACCGCGCACGGCGAAACCGTGAACGCCGCCGCTAGGCTCGAACAGGCCAACAAGGTGACAGGTTCGGCGATCTGCGTTGGACCAGGCGCCGCCGCGCGCATCGCCGGCGAGCGACTGCGCCCGGTCGGACGGCTGGAGCTACGCGGCTTCCTCGCGCCGATCCCCGCCGCTTCGCCCTGGCCGGAAATGGCGTCGCAGGAATGGCAAGCGCGCTATCTCGCCGCCTACGCGCAGCGCGAAAGCGAGCCCGCCGAGGCGGCAAAGGCGTTCGCGACGCTAGCCGCGGAGCTCGATGACCCCGTGGCGGGGCGTTTGGCGGGCGGCTGAGGCTTCAAGCTTGGAGACATTTCCTGGGACCGCGGGCGTCCCGCCCGCTCTTGCGGCTCAAACACGAAAAGCGCGCGGGACGCGCGCGGTCCCAGGAGCGTCACTGCAATCGCTTCGATCCGCGCCAGCAACGCCGCGACCCTGCGTCCCTCCTTATATCTCGACAGCCGCCGCGGGATATCGCGGAACAAACTTCGCATCGCGCTTTTGGTTGGCGTCGAGGATGATTGAAGACGTTCGCAGACATCAAGCGCCCGCTCGAGGTTTGCGATCGCTTGAACCTTGAGCGAGCGCTGCAATTGAGAGCGCGCCATCTGTATCCAGATCACGGCGCGCACTTCGGGGATATCGCCCCAGAACGACATAGCCGCGCAAATAGCAAGCCGATCCTCCATGTCGATCAATTTGCCTTTTCGGAACTGCCACCCAGCCAACTCTAGACCTGCATCGATGACCAACTCCGCTTCCGTGCGAATGGACTTTGGCGGCTGCGGCGCGGGCGGGGTCGGAGCGGCGGGCGCGTAGGACTTCGAAGCAGGCTTTTCAGAGATCGCATCCATCGCCGCCAGCAAGGCTTCGGGATTCTGATTTTCGTCGTCCCATCTTACGATGGTTGGGAAATCGCTGAGGTCATAAGACGCCGCGAAAACAGACGACACAACTACGGTTGAGGATTGTCGTCCCGCGCTTCGGATGAGCGCGATCTCCTCGCCTACCCCTGGACTGGCCTTTTCGAAGTAGAGTATGATGACATCCGCCGCGGCGATCAAATCCGCAACGACGGGTTGCCACGCCGGGTCCGTGATGCGCAGACGGGGCGTCCAGGGCCAATCCAGTGCAGGGTTTTCGACCGCGACCACGGGAATGCGAGCCTGAACGTGGTCCGCCAGCGCCGATTGAAAACGAGCGTCGAACATCCTGTCGACGGTCTCAGCTTCGAACAGAAACTCACCCGGTTCGCTTGTCTTACTGATCTCACGCCGGGATGTTTGGGCGCCTAAGCCGAAGTTGCGGAGGTAAAGGCAGAAGGGGCTGTGCTCAAACCACGCCAACTCGATGATCTTGACCGCGCGTTCGTGCAGCCGCCGCTCGAATTCCTTGTGTAGCAAATCGAAGTGGCCGTCTCGACGAACCTCCAACGCCACACGCTCGGAAGGCGACCTGGGACGACCGGGATCCATCGCCTCCTGAAACAGAACTCAGTATGCAAAGATTGATTTGCGCCGACAAAATCGGCGAATGTCCTCCAAACGCCGGGAAGATGCGGGTTGGGTCCAGAGGCAGGTCACTCATGCTGAAAATGATAACATACCGGGCGGCTACAAATGAACCGCCCGTGTTTTCAACCTCGTCAGACCTACTCCCGACGAATTGGCGCCCACTTTAAATACTCCTCGGCGAACGTCCTGAGAGCTGCATCCAGCACCAGCGCGCCAAGCTCCTTGCCCACATCCGCATAGAGCTTATGCCCCTCGGAGAGAAGGGCATGTTCGAAGCGATGCACTTCTACCAACAGCTTCTTCTTCTGCTGAGGGTCCAGGGGAAGACCCTCGATAAGCGTCTTCATGTGCGGATAGGCGCAGAACGGGTGGACCGTCAGAAAGTGAATCGGATCCGCAATCTGCTTTGCTGGCTTGGCCATTGCTTTCTCCCTAGCTCCAAGTTAACTAACAACTCGACTTTGCAGTTTTCACTTAAGCCTCGATTTTTCACCTTCGTCAATGGGCCCACTCGCGCATTTTTGTGCGGGATCTTCTTTCCACTCCTAGAATGGAGAGTACGCCAATGGCGCGCAGCACAAAAACAGCCTCAGGAAGCCACTCAGCCGCTGACCTCCGCTTTGCCGGCGCTTATTCGGTTCGATTTTCAGGCTTCGGCCTTGGGCCGCAAGGCGAAGGATTTTACGTGGCCGGCGTTGGCCAACTGCAACTAGATATCGCAGGCGCCTTGACTGGAAACCTATATTCCTCGCTGTGTCCGATGACGACCGGCCTCCCGGGCACGCCGGCGCAGGCTTTCCTGACCGAAGTTTACCAACTGGGAGGAACATACAATATCGGCGGCGATGGGACCGGCACGGTGTCGATCGACTTCATGCAGGGCGGCGCGATCCAAGAGACAGATGTGTTCAGAGTTGTTCCTGGAGATGCCGCGATGACACGCTTCTGGATGATTTCAACCCAGCCGACCCAACAAGGCGCGATTGTTCCCGAACTCGTGAGCGGCGAAGCCGTCAGGCTATACTGAACGCGGTCTCGTTCTGCTGAAGTATGATCGCCGCCTCTTTGTAGTCCGCTGAATTGTCGATTTCACGGATCAGGCTCAGCATCGATCCGACCGCCTCGCCCGCGCCGCCCCGGCCAGCGCGATCAAGATAGCCGTGCAACTGATCGCGGCGCGAAGACCCAACCCCGGCGCTCTCATTCGCTCCGCGAGCGACAGCGCCTTCCGAAGGTCCGCTTCCGCGTTGTCATGGTCTCCAATCAAGGCGCGCAACTCTCCCCTGATCCGAAACAGCTCTGACAGAAACGACCGCTCTTCGGGATTGAAGGCATGGGCGCGTTCGATAGTCGCAAGCGCTTCCTCCAAACGCCCAGCCAACGCAAGCGCTTCCGCCTGCCAGGCGAGATAGAGCGTCATCGCCACCGTCGCCTTGGTTTCCGCCATGGCGGCGATGCCTGTAGCTATCAAGTCCAGCGCTTGGTTGTTCGAGCGATCAAGCTCGGCTTGAGCGCGACCTAGGGCGATGCGGGCGCTCGAACCAAACTGCGGGTAGCTGTGCTTGTCGGCGAGGTCGAGAGAGTGCTGTGCAAAGACGGCCGCTTCGCCCGGCTCGCGCATGAGCACCGCGAGCATGGCGGCCATGAAGTAGGTGAAAGCCGAATCGTAGGTGCTGTTCGCGCTTGCCGTCAGGTTGATCGCCAAGGCGATGCGCTCCCTGGCTTCGGACGGACGCCCAAGCATCCACGCGGTCTGGCTCGCATTGCCGAGCGTCTGACCAACGGCGCCAGGCCGGCGCGTAAACGTCGGCAATGAGAACTGCGGCTCGCCGGCGAGATAGTGACGCTCCGCGCCGATTAAATCGCCCAACCGAAACCGGGAAGTCATGCCAACCATATGAGCAAACCCCATGATCTCGGGGTGCCCGTCTGCAGTCGCGAGCGTGAAGAACTGGTTGGCGAGCCTTGCCGCTTCCGAGTAGCGACCGGCGCTGGAAAGACCGGCCCAGCGGGCTGAGGCCTGAGCCAACGAGTGCTCAACATTCCCGATCTTGTCTGATAACGTCTTGAGGCGCTCTGTCGCTGCCACCGTGCGCGGCGCCGAATAGCCTTCGACAACCTGCAGAGTGGTGAGCAGGGCGGTCTCGACGCTGAGCTTGAACAGCGATCGCTCGGGCGTTTCTTCAAGCTTGTCGAGACCATCGATCGCGAGCTGAAAATCCTTCTCCGCCTCGCGATAGGCGCCGTTGTGCGCCGCCTTGAGCCCGGCCTCGTGCCAGGCGTAAGCAGAGTCCTCGCCGAGGCTGGCCAGTCCGAAGTGACGTGCAATCATCTCCCAGCGCGCCGCCGTCTCGCTGTGAGCATGGCCGCGCAAGGTCTCAGCGACGCGCCGATGCAGCAATCGCCGTCGGCTTTTGAGAAGGTTCTCGTAGGCCGTATCCTGGATCAGCGCGTGCTTGAAGCGATAGTCGGCGTCAGGCGGCATGCCCTGGACCAGCAATATATCGGCTTCCGCGAGTTGCTCCAGCGCGGCTTTCAGCGCTGTGTCCTCGATGCCCACGAGTTCGCGCAGCAGGCCATAGTTGAAACCACGCCCAATCACCGAGGCGATCTGAGCGACCTCTCTGGCGGGGCCAAGCCGATCTAACCGCGCCATCAGCGATTGTTGCAACGAGGGCGGGATGACATGGGCGCCGTCTTGGGCGCCTCGCTCCAGCAGCAGCCGCGTCACCTCCTCGACAAAAAGCGGCACGCCGCCCGTGCGCGCGGCCACTTCCTCCACCACATCGCGGGGCAGAGCCTGGTCGGCCGACAGCTCTGCGACCATGTCGCGCACCTGCGCGCGATCGAGCGGCGCTAGCGAGAGGGTCACGTGGTGTGGGCGCATACTCCAAGAGGATCGGAACTCGGGTCGGGTGGTCGCGACGATGAACAAGGGCTCCCGCGTGCTGTGCTGGACAATACGATTGAGAACATCGTTGGTGGTGGGGTCGGCCCAGTGCAGATCTTCTATCGCCAGCACCACCGGCTGAATTCGCGCGCTGGCCAACAGCCAAGCCGTCAGCGCCGCCAATTGACGGCGGTGTAACTCGTCCGGCGCCAATGTCGGCGATGGGTCCCGCGGCGGCGGAATATCGAACAGCGGCGCCAGCAAAGCCGCGGTCCTCGGCCGGGTCCAGCTTTATTTCCGCCAGCGCGCGCTCAAGAGCGGCGAACCGTCGCTCGGCGGGCGCGTCCGCGCCGCCGAACCGTTGTCGTCCCCATTCCGCGACCGGATGCAGCGACGCATTCTGCAACAGCTGCGAGCAGCTCCATTCGACCCAACTATGTGGCGTTTCGCGAAGACTTTCGCGGAACTCCTCGACCAGCCGCGACTTGCCGATGCCCGGTTCGCCTACAACCAGCGCGAACTGACTTCCATTCGCCCGTGTGCGCTCGAAGCGTCCAAGAAGGACTGCCAACTCCTCCGCGCGACCCACGAAAGGGCTGGGGGCCGCGCGCGGAAATCCGCCGGCCGCCGCCGCTCGCGCGCACGATTTGGTAGAGCGTCGGCTTCCCGACCACGCCTTTGAGCTCACGCGGGCCCTTGTCCTCAATGACAAACAGGCCGGTTAGTTGACGCTGCACGGCCGCGGTGACCAGAATAGTTCCTGATTTTGCGACGCTTTGAACACGCGCCGCAATGTTGGGCGCTTCGCCGAACACCTCGCCGATCGCGTCGATCACCACCGGCCCGCTATCGAGCCCAATCCGAGCGGCGAGCGTGGGAAGGTTTTTGGCGGCGTTCCTGGCGTTCAGATCCTCCAGGGCGCGGAGGAGCGCGAGCGACGCGCGGGCGGCGCGCTCAGCGTCGTTTTCCTGAGCCCGTCGATAGCCGAACAGCGCCATCAACCCGTCGCCGAGTTTTTTCGCCACGTGTCCGTCGAAACTCGCGACGGCTTGCGAAGCCTCGTCGAGGTAGGCGTTGACGAGGTCGCGCCAGTCCTCGGCGTCCATTGTGGCCGCAAGGCCGGTCGAGCCAACCAAATCGCAGAACATGATGGTGACCGGCCGTCGCTCCGCGTCGTCGCGCGGCAGGGGCGCCGGGGTTTCCAGGGGCGGCAGACTGGCTATCGCCTTCAAAAGCCGTTTGCGATCGCCGAGCGTCAGACCGAGCTGAGAGAGATCTCTCTCGGTCAGGTCGCGCACGACGTCCATGTCGATCAGATTGTCGCGAAATACGGCGTCGAGCCGTTCGAAACCCACGCTGCGTAGCCAGGCGCCGATGTCCATGGCGTTCCCCAAAAGGCTACGCGAAATTGCGCAAAGGCGTGTCTTGCGCGCAGCCGATATTAGCAGGCTCTCAGCATATCGCAAAAACTCGGCCGATTGCGTTGTTGATACGCGAGCCGCACCTCGCCCGCCCAGCGCGCGGGGCGATATGATCTTCGCTCTCGAATGACAAATCAGCGTTGAGAGGTCCGATGCCCGTTTCCCAGAACCAGCGACTGCGCAAGGCGGCGGCGAAAGCGGCGAAACGAAAGGTGGTCGTCGCGGACAAGTTGGCGCGAGAGCGGCGCGCTCTGACGATCTCCAAGCCGCACCAGATCGATTTTGCCACCTCGCCGATCGTCGCTTGCCGCCTGACCAGCGGCATCGAAGCCCTGGGTATAGGGACGCTGACCGTCGCACGAAAGCTTTCGCTAGGACGTTATGGGGTCTCCTTTTTTCTACTCGACATCTGGTGCTTGGGCGTGAAGGAGGCCTACTTCCGCGTGGCTGATGCCGACCAATACCAATTCTTGTCCGAAACCCCCGAAGCGACCGAGGCGATCGAGCCGGCGCGGGCGCGCCAGCTGGCGCGTGACGCGGCCGCCTACGGCGCCGCCAATGGCTTTCCACCCGCTGCGGATTTTGTCGAAGTCGAGCGTATCTTCGGCGACATCGCGCCGGCCGGGTCGCCTTTCGTGTTCGGACAGGACGGCAAGCCGCACTATGTCGCCGGGCCGCGGAACTCGCTGCGTCGATCCATGCGGGTTCGCGAGATCTTGGAGCGCAGGTTCGGCCCCGACGGTTTCGACATTACGCTGCCGATCGACCTTGATGACTTCGATGATGATGACGACGACGACATTGAGGGGGAAGCGCAAGAGATTCCGATGATTGACGCGGGCGGCGAGCCAGCGGACGCGGGGGCGGCCAAAGGATAGAGCCAATTCCGATCAGATTCTGCGGGTGCCCATGTAGCCGCGGTCGCTGACCGCGGTGGATCGGCTTGGAGAACGCTAGCAGGATTAGCGCCTAAACCCACGAACGCGGTCAACGTCCGCGGCTACAGGCGCCGCCGCCTGGAAATTTGCCACGGTCACGCTGACCCCGCCTTCTTCGCGGTCCGGCGCACGTCGCAGACCTGGATCTTGAAGTCGGTGTAGAATTTCTGCCGCCCGAGCGTCATCGCCTCGATGTGCTCGGGATGGGTCGCCCAGGCCTGCTGGCCCTCCTCGGTGGCGAATTCGACGATCGTCACCCGCTCGCCGTCGTCGGCGGTGAAACGCTTTTGTGAGACATAGCCCGGAATTGTTTTTGAGATTTCGATCATCCGCATCAGCCGCTCGACGTATTCGTCGCTCGCGTCCGGGTTTACGCGATGGCGGAAGACAGTGACGATCATGGCGGCCCTCGAAGTCCGAGTTCGCCTTATAGCGCTTCCTGCGCTTGCCCGAACGGTCCTTCCGCGTCATATCCGGCGGGAAAGTTTTGGGGGAGGAATTCATGGATCTCGGGATCACCGAAAAAGTCCGCCCGCTCGTCGCCGCCGTCCGCGCGATGGTGCGTGACGAGATCATCCCGGTGGAGCACGACTATGAGGCGGAGATCGGCAAGGGCGGCGACCGCTTCGTCTACACGCCTCGCATGACCGAGATTATGGAGGGCCTCAAGGCCAAGGCGCGCGCGAAGGGGCTGTGGAATTTCTGGCTGACCGGCTCCGACAAGGGCTTTGGGCTCACCACCGTCGAATACGCCTACATCGCCGAGGAGCTCGGCTGGTCGATGATCGCCTCGGAGGTGTTCAACTGCTCCGCCCCCGACACCGGCAATATGGAGGTCGTCGAGCGGTACGGCTCGGCCGAGCACAAGGCGCGCTGGCTCCCCGATCTGCTCGACGGCAAGACGCGCTCCGCCTATCTGATGACCGAGCCCGGCGTCGCCTCCTCCGACGCCACCAACATCGCGATGCAGGCCAAGCTCGATGGCGACCATTGGGTGCTGAACGGCGAAAAGTGGTGGTCCTCCGGCGCCGGCGATCCGCGCTGTAAGCTCTATGTGACGATGGCGGTCACCGATCCGGACGCCGCCAAACACGCGCGCCATTCGATGTTCTTCGTCGCCGCCGACACGCCCGGCATCACCAAGCTGCGCGCCATGCAGGTTTACGGCTCGGACGACGCGCCGCACGGCCATCTGCACATCCGCTTCGAGAATGTGCGCGTGCCAAAAGACGCGCTGATCGTCGGCCGCGGCAAGGGTTTCGAAGTCGCGCAAGGGCGCCTGGGACCGGGACGCATCCATCATTGCATGCGCGCGATCGGCCAGGCTGAGCGGGCGCTCGAAGCCATGTGCCGCCGCTCGGTATCGCGCGAGGCCTTTGGGCAAAAACTCGCCCATCTCGGCGCCAACCGCGACATCATCGCCGAGGCGCGCATCAGCATCGAGATGGCGCGGTTGCTTTGTTTGAAGGCGGCCTGGGCGATGGACACGATGGGCAATCGCGCCGCGGCGCCGCTGATCTCGCAGATCAAGGTGGTAGCGCCGCGGATGGCGCTCGAAGTGATCGATCAGGCCGTGCAGATGCATGGCGGCGCTGGTGTCAGCCAGGATTTCCCGCTGGCGCGGATGTGGACCAGCGTGCGCACGCTGCGCCTTGCCGACGGTCCGGACGCCGTGCATCGCCGGGTCATCTCGAAGTCTGAACTGAAGCGCTACAGCAACGAAGGCGGCGAACGTTGAGCGGGTTTCCCGAGGATACGCGGGCGCTGGACGCCTGGGCGGCTCAGCACATCAAGGGTTATGCAGGTCCGTCGAAGGCGATCAAATATCCGACGGGTCAATCAAACCCAACTTATAAGATCGAGACCCCGACCCGCGGGTATGTGCTGCGTCGCCGGCCGCCTGGAAAGCTGTTGAAGAGCGCGCATATGGTGGAGCGCGAATTCCGCGTTCAGCGCGCGCTGCATTCGCAGGGTTTTCCGACCGCGGAAGCGTTCGCGCTCTGCGAGGACGATAGCGTCGTGGGCTCCGTCTTCTATCTGATGGCCCATATCGACGGCCGGATATTTTGGGATCCGGGCATGGCCGGCGCCACACGCGAAGAGCGGGTGGGCGTTTATGACGAGATGAATGCCGCGCTCGCGCGATTGCATACCATCAACATCGAGGCCGCCGGCCTTTCCGACTACGGCAAGCCTGGCAATTATTTTGCGCGGCAGGTGCAGCGCTGGGGCGAGCAGTATCGCGCCAGCGAAACCGTTTCGATACCCGACATGAACCGGCTGATTGATTGGCTCGGCGCGCACATGCCGCCCGACGACGGTCGCATAGCGCTGACGCACGGCGATTATCGCATCGACAATATGATGTTCGCCAACGACTCGCCGCGCCTGCTCGCTGTGCTTGATTGGGAGCTATCGACGCTCGGGCATCCCTTTGCTGATCTCGCCTATCAGTGCATGCAGTGGCGGCTGCCGAACGCCGGCGATTTCCGTGGGCTGGACGGCCTCGACCGCGCGGCGCTTGGCATCCCCTCGGACGCTGACTATGTGGCAACCTATTGCCGTCGCACCGGGATCGACAGCGTTCCGCACTGGCCCTTCCTGATCGCCTTCAGCTTCTTCCGCATCGCCGCGATCGTGCAGGGCGTCTACAAGCGCGCGCTCGATGGCAACGCCTCCAATCCGGAGCGCGGGATCAAGATGGGCGCGGCCGTGCCGCTGATGGCGAAGCTGGCGATGGCGGAAGTGGAGGGGCGCGGATAGTTCGGAGCGTCGTCGTCGACGCCAACGTCGTGGGGCCACAACGTCAGCGTGGACGCTGACGCTCCGCGTGGGCCCGTCGCATTTCGGACTTTTTCGCCTGCAACCCTTCACGCATGGCCAACCAAGCAAGCCCACTATCCTATCCCGCGCCGCTTCGCGTCCTGCACTGGCTGATGGCGGCGATCATCTTCACTGCGATCGGCGTCGGCGTTACTGTGATCAACCTGCCAAGAGGACCCCTGCGCGTCGAGCTTGTCGAATTGCACAAATCTCTGGGGCTGACCGCGCTGGCGCTCGTCCTACTGCGCGTGCTCGTCCGCCTGCTGTCTCGCGCGCCGCCGTATCGGCCGCCGCTCGGACGGCTGAACAGCTTTGCGGCGCACGCCGTGCACGGGCTGCTGTACGTTCTGATGATCGCGCTCCCGGTTAGCGGCTACGTGCATTCGATGGCTGGCAAACATGGCTTCAGATGGTTCGGGCTGTTTCCCGTGCCCAACATCGTTCCGCCCAGCGAAGCCGCCGACCTCGGCGCCGGCAACGCGCACTACGTGTTCGCGATATTGATTGGTGGGCTACTGACGGCGCATGTGCTGGCGGCTGTTTGGCATGCGCGCGTGCAGCGCGATGGCGTACTCGCGCGCATGTGGCCGCAGGCCGCGTTGAAGGGGTGAAGCCAACGTGGCGGCGGTGCTGCTGCCGCGCGGTTGACCCATAAGGCGCGGCCCCTGTAGCCGCGATCTCCAGATCGCGGTCTCTCCGCGATCGGCTCTTCCTTGGTGAAGAACGATCTCACGACCCTCCGCGATCTGGAGATCGCGGCTACATAGCCGCCTGGGCGTCGCGGGCGTTCGGCGGCGACGGACGGCTCAATCGACTTCGCGCGACAGCCGAAGCAGAAGCGACGCCAGCCCTTCCGGGTTTGACAGCGCAACGAGATGGCCGCCCGGCAGCGTCTCCGGCTCCAACTTCAGTCGATCGCGAGCGACGCGTCGCTGGAACTCCAACGGGAAGAACCGGTCCTCCGTTGACGCGATCACTTGGATGGGAATCGAAGGCCATCGCTCGAACCGGCAAGGCTGCCCGAATACGACGTTCGCTTCCGGGCGCTGCTCAGACGGACCGTCGCGCAGCACCGCCTCCGGCACATCGTGCAAGAAGTACGTCGGCACATCGAAGTCGGCGCTGTACCCATCAAGATGCGCGGCCTCAACGCGCGCTGCGACAGCGCCTGTGTTCCCCCACCATGCCCCGGCCGTCTCACCAGGTTCAGGGATCATCGCGTTGACGAAGACCAGCATGCGAACGGGCTTTCGCGCGCAAACGATTGGCGCCGTGAATCCGGCAAGCGATGAGGCGACCAAAACCACGTTCGTGCGATCGCCGATCGCGCGCATCACCAGGTCGGCGTATTCCGGGAGACCTCGGGTTTCGTCGTCGCCGGGCAGTTCGACGGCGATCGCTTCGTGGTCGGCCTCCTCAAGCAGAGGCGCGACACGATGCCAGTAGGAGGCCATTCCGCCCGCCCCTGGGATCAGAACGAAGGATGTTTTCATGGCGCAGTCTCCCTTGATGTAATACATACCAACCGGTTGGTATGCAATCAAGTCCTTTTTCCAGTTGCCCAGAATCAAGCCGCCGTGCACGCCCAAATGCCTGGCTTCGGACTTTAGGTCGCGCCAGAATGGCGCGTCCGCGGAGACCTGATCCCGATGCGTTTGCCCGTCGCCCTGCTTCTTTGTCTGACCACCGCGCCCGCATTCGCAGACGGCGCCTTCACCATCGGCATCATGAACGATCAGTCCGGTCCCTACGCCGATGTAGGTGGACCCGGCTCCGTGCAGTCGCTGAAGATGGCGGTCGAGGATTTCGGCGGCGCCGTGCTCGGCAAGAAAATTGAGGTGCTCATCGCCGATCATCAGAACAAGGTCGACGTCGGTCTCAACATCGCGCGCGAGTGGTTCGATACGAAAAGCGTCGAGGCGATCTTCGACATCACCAATTCCGGCGTCGCGTTGGCGCTGGTCGATCTCGCGCGCTCGCGGCATAAGATCGTCGTCTTCGATTCCGCGTCGAGCTCCGATCTCACCGGCAAGGCCTGTTCGCCCTACACGTTTCAATGGAACGCCGACAATTGGTCGAACGCCGTCTCGCCGATGCGATTGTTGATGAAACAGGGGCTCGATACGTTCTTCTTCATCACCGCTGATTACGCGTTCGGCGCGAGCCTCGAGCGCGACGCGCGCGGCGCGATCGAGGCCGGCGGCGGCAAGGTTCTGGGCGCGGTGAAGGCGCCGCTCAACACCGCCGATTTCAGTTCTTATTTGCTGACCGCGCAATCCTCCGGCGCCAAGGTTGTCGTACTCGCCAACTCGGGCGCCGATCTCTCCAATTCACTCAAACAGGCCAGCGAATTCGGGCTCTCCGCCAACCAATATCTCGCCACGCCGATCACCTATCTGAGCGACGTCAATTCGGCGGGCCTGAAGATCGCGCACGGCCTGACCTTTATGCAATCCTGGTATTGGGATTTGAATGACGACACCCGCGGTTTCGCCAAACGTTTCGAGGCGCGCACGGGGCGCAAACCGAACGACAACCAAGTCGCGCTCTACTCCTCCGTACGGCACTATCTGGAAGCGGTGAAGGCCGCAGGAAACGACGACGCGCTCGCGGTGGCGAAAGAGATGAAGGCGGCGCCGATCCACGACATCTTCACCGCCGAAGGCCATGTGCGCTCCGACGGCCGTGTGGTCTACGATCGCTATCTGATGAAGGCGAAGGCGCCTGAGGAGTCCAAATACGCCTGGGACTATTTGAGCGTGCTGGCGAAAATCCCCGCGGAAGAGGCGTTTCGGCCCCTGGGGACAACCGGGTGCGACGAGGCCAAGGCGCCGTGACACGGCGCTTGGTGTGTCGAGGGTGGTTGGTCGCACGAATACGGTCGACCACAAAGGCGAACGTTAGGAACCACGTCAACATCGAACTTTCTTCTTTTACGTAAACCATTCCCAAACGTTTTGATGAAAATGCGCGTGCGTTTTGCCGTTGCGGCAATCAAAGTCTCTCAGGCGATACGCCGAGAGGGCCGATGGGCTATTACCGACTGATCTTGGCGCTGCTCGTCGCCGCCAGCCACGCGGGACTGACGTTCGGGCGCTTCAATCCCGGCGAGATCGCGGTCGTCTCGTTCTTTCTGTTGAGCGGCTACGTGATGACGGCGTTGATTGATCGTCACTACGCGGACCTGCGGCGCATCGGTCCGTTCTATCTCGACCGGGCGCTGCGGCTTTACCCGCAATTTCTGGTCTATTCGCTAGCCATGATCGTAGCGGCCGAGCTTTTCGGCTTGCGGCACACATGGATGCCGACGCCGCCGACGCCGACCAGCGATCTCTTCCAATTAACCATGCTGCCGCTCGCCTTCAGCGAGCGCTTTCCGAACATGCTGCTGCCGCAAGCCTGGTCGCTCGGGCTCGAATTGATGTTCTATGCGGTGTTCCCGTTCTTCCTGATCCCGGGGGAGCGCATGATGGCGGCTTACGCCTCGGGGCTGGTGTTCCTGTTCGCCTTCTGCGGCCGGATCAGTGCGGACTGGTTCGCCTATCGGCTGCTGCCGGGGGTGCTGTTCGTCTTCATTCTTGGCAGTTGGGTGCGCAGGCCAGAAAGCCGTCTCGGCCGCGCGCCGCTGGCCTTGGCCTATGCGATCGCCGTAGCGGCGCTGGTTGTCGCGCTTACGGTTTTTCCGCGGCGCACCAGCGTCTGCGACATGCTGATCGGCCTCGTCGCAGGCCTACCGATTGTCTACCTCCTGAGCCGCCTGCGGATCGGCGGCCGGTGGGATGAGCTCGCCGGCGATCTCAGCTACGGCGTGTTTCTCAATCACATGCTGCTGCTGCCGATCCTTGAGCGCCTGTGGCCCGGCGCACCGGCCGTCGGCCGCTTCGCCGCGCTGATCCCGATCAGCATCGCGCTGAGCTATCTGACGCTCCAATGTATCGAGCGGCCGGCGATCTTGTGGCGGCGGAGACTGCGAGATAGCTCGGCGAGCCGGAGCGCCACGGCCGCGAGCGCCGATCCCGCCGCGCTTGACAGGGGTTTGCTCGACTACCTATATGCGCCCGCTTCGAGGCGGGGTAGCTCAGCTGGTTAGAGCAGCGGAATCATAATCCGGAGGTCGCCGGTTCGAGTCCGGCTCCCGCTACCAAATCCAAATTAACGGCTTTCACGGAGAGCGGCGCGCCGCGTCTTGGCCAATCCAGCCGCATGAGACCGCTCGACATCGCTGTCGCCGGCTGCGGCCCCGCCGGTCTCGCCGCAGCGCTGGCGCTCGCGCGCGACGGGCATAGCATCACCCTGTTCGAGCGCTTCGCCGCGCCGCGCCCGATCGGCTCGGGCCTCATGATGCAACCGACCGGCCTCGCCGTATTGAGCGAACTCGGCCTCGCCGACAAGATTCTTGCCAACGGCGCACGAATCGATCGGTTGCGCGGGCTGACGGACAGCGGACGCGTTGTGCTCGACGTTAAATATGCCGCGCTTCCGGGCCCGGCTGCGTTCGGCGTCGGCGTGCATCGGGCCACCTTGTTCAGCGCGCTTTATCAAGCCGCCCGAGAACGGGGGTTGCCGATAGAGACTAATCGCGCGGTGGCGAGCGCGCCACTTGTCTCCGGCGATCGCCGCCGGCTCGCCTTCGCCGATGGCGCCAGCAGCGGGCCGTTCGATCTCGTCGTCGACGCGCTCGGCGCATTCTCGACGCTGGCGCGCCCGATCGGCCGGGACCTTCCTTATGGCGCGCTGTGGGCTAGCCTGAACTGGCCGGAAGGGGTCGGTTTCGACACGGCGGCGCTGGAGCAACGCTATGTCGGCGCCCACACCATGACCGGCGTGATGCCGATCGGTCGTGTCGAGGGCCTTGAGGCGGCGCAAGCCGCGTTCTTCTGGTCATTGCGGCAGGATCGGCTCGAAGCGTGGCGCGTGCAGGGGCTCGACGCTTGGAAAGATAGGGTCCTGGCGCTATGGCCGACCACACGGCCTCTGGTCGACCAGATTGATCGCCCGGACCGCGCTGACGTTCGCGCGGTATCGCCATCGCACCCTCAGCGCGCCCGTGGCGCCGGGCCTTATCCACATCGGCGACGCCTGGCGCTCAACTAGCCCGCAACTCGGCCAGGGCGCCAATATGGCGCTGCTCGACGCGTACGCGCTTGCGATTTCGCTGCGGGCTGAGCCTGACGTCGCCGCCGCCCTCGCGCGCGCCGTCGCACTTCGTCGCGCGCATGTCGCGATCTACCAGACGATGAGTTTGCTGTTCACTCCGGTCTACCAGAGCGACAGCCGTGTGCTTCCGATTTTGCGGGACTGGCTGGTCGGGCCGCTCGCGAAGAACTGGCCGGCGACCGCGATACTCGCGGCGATCGTGGCGGGGCTGGTTGCGTCGCCGCTGCGGAAACTCGGGTTGTCGCGAAGCGACGCCGCGACATGACGCCTTGCCTCAATCCGGCAAGGGATTGTGCACCGTCAGCTTGAGGGCGGGATCCTCGTTGCATTGAAACGTCGCATAGTCGTAGCTCCGCCAACCGTCCCTGGGGTGCCGCATACGCTTTACGCCGGTTGGCGATTCACGAATGTCATGCGCCTTCCACCAACTGGAAAACGGCGGGCAGTCGCGGTGTAGCTGATCCACCAGCGCAACGAAGGAAGGGTCGTGCGCCCAGGCGTCGTACGCCACGCGAAAATGCGCCACCATGCGCCGCGCGTGCTCCTCCCAGCCCTCGCCGAAGAGATCCCGGCCGGCCGGATGCGTCAGCACCAACGCAAGCAGGTTCGCCCCAACAGCCTGTGGGAATCCGCCGAACAACTCGTTCGCCGCCGGATTGACATAGACGAGGTCCCACCGCCGCCCGGTCAAATAGGCGGGTTGCGGCAGCGCCGAGATCACTCGGACCAGCGCCGGGCTCGGCGTCTCAATCGCGAAGGGGGGTCTCTCCGGCGCGGCGGCTAGGCCGCGCAGGTGGTTGACCTCGGTCCGGTTCAGCTTCAGAGCGCGCGCCAGCCCGTCGATCGTTGCGCGCGACGGACGGCCGCCGCGGCCCTGCTCCAGGCGAACGTACCAATCGACGCCGATCCCCGCCCGCTCGGCGACCTCCTCTCGCCGCAAGCCGGGCGTCCGGCTGCGGCGAGAGGCGCGTTCCGGCGCCAGCCGCTCGCGCCGCGACTTCAGAAAATCGCCGAGCGTCTTGGCCTGATCGTCGCGCATGGGGGCCTCATCCAATCCTAGGATAATACCAGGTCTTCCCGCGCGCTGCGATCGGAATTAGCTTGCGGTCAACTCAGGAGATGCGCCCCATGAAAGCCAACGTACTCCACGCCTTCGGCGAACCATTCCGCCTAGAAGAGCTTCCCGATCCTGTCGCGGGTCCCGGCGAAGCGGTGGTCGACGTCGCGGCGGCTCGCGTGTTGTCGTACATGGGCGATATCGTCAGCGGCGCGCGCCGCTATAATATCGCACTGCCCGCCGTGCTCGGCGGCGGCGCGGTCGGCCGGGTCTCCTCGCTGGGTCCGGACGCAACGCGCCTCAAAGTCGGGGACTGGGTGCTTTGCGATCCGACTTTGCGCTCGCGCGATGACGCACGGACCCCCGATATCGCGCTGCAGGGCATCATCGCGCGCGGACCGGGCGGGGAGGCGCTGCAGCGCCGCTACCGGCACGGCGCGTTCGCCGAAAAGATGCTGGCGCCGCTCGAAAACCTCAATCCGCTCGGCAATATCACACCGGACGAGGCGCCCCTCTGGTGCGCGACTAGCACCGCGCTCGTCCCTTATGGCGGCCTGCTGGCGATCGATCTGAGGCCCGGCGAGGTTCTCGCCGTCAGCGGCGCGACGGGCAATTTCGGCGGGGCCGCTGTGATGCTGGCGCTGGCGATGGGCGCCAGCGCCGTGATTGCGCTCGGTCGCAACGCTGAGGTCTTGGCCGGCCTCGAGCGACGCTTCGGCCCGCGTGTGCGCACAGTTGCGTTCAGCGGCGATGCCGATGCCGACAGCGCGCGCATCCAGGCCGCGGCGCGCGGCCCGGTCGACGCCGTGCTCGATATTCTGCCGCCCCAGGCCGACCCCGCCGCGACCCGCGGGGCGATCCTGGCCTTGCGTGAGTTCGGCCGCGCGGCGCTGATGGGCGGCCAAAGCCACGAACTGGCGATCCCCTACAACTGGCTGATGCGCAACAGCATCACGATTCGCGGCCAGTGGATGTATCCGCGCAGCGCCAACGCAAGCCTCATTGCGATGGCGCAGGCCGGGCTGCTCGATCTGAAGGCGTACGAAGTCACCGCATTTCCACTAGCGCAGGCGACAGCCGCGATGGAGCACGCCGCAGCCAACGCCGGCGCGTTCAAGATGACTGTGCTAACCGCAAACCTTTAGCCGAGATCGTCGACCCAGCGACGACGGCTATAGAGCCGTGCGGACGGAGGGTCGGCGTCCACGCCGACCTTTTAGGGCGCAGCTCAGCCTTCTTACGATCAACCCCGACGTCGGCCTGGAGGCCGACGCTCCGCGAGGCGCCGGCCTCACTTCGCTCGTCGGGACAATTCAACCGTAATTCAGCCGGCTCTAGCCCGTGCGGCCGAACAGGAACGCGTCACAAACTTTTCGCGCTCGCTCTCGCGGGATGACGTCGTCCAGCACTAGCCGCGCCAAGCCATGCGAGAACGACCAGGCGGCGTAGGCCATCGATTCCACGTCGTCGTCGCCCGCGCCGCCGAAGCGCCTCGCTGCGTCGACCATAATGGCGAAGGCATCGCCCGCGGCTTCTCCGAGCTCCGGATAGCGCTTCAAGTCGCGCCGCAGCGGACCGAACATCAAGCGAAACATCCCCGGGTTTTCCTGGGCGAATTCGACGTAGGCCATGCCCATGCCAGTGAACCCGTCCGGCTTTTCATAGGCGTCGCGCAGGCGATCGGCGAATTCCCGGTAACCTTCGGCGGCGACCGCCGCCAGAAGGTGGTCCTTATCGGCGAAATGCCGGTAGGTGGCCGTCGCGGACACGCCGACCCGCCGCGCTACGTCGCGCAGGCTGATGGCGTCGGGTCCGTCGAGCGCCAGCAGCTCGCGAGCGGCGGCGACCAGCGCGGGCTTCAAGTTGCCATGGTGGTATTTCGCACGCGCCACGATGTTCATGAATCGACATTACCAGTTACCGGCGAATCAAAGCGCAAGTTTCCGTGTATTAACATAACTTAACGGTATGTCGGGCAGCGCCGCAGCCGTTGCAAGCGTCGAATCCGTCAACGAAAAACCCCTCGACCGTCACGCCCCCTTTCGCTAACGAGGCGTGAACGGGGGGCGCAGCTATATCCTAGCTGCGGGATTGCGATGAAATATGTTTGGCTGGCTATTCCCTGCCTGCTGGCGGTATGGGCGCCGCTGTACAACCGAGTCGAGCCCGCGGTGCTCGGCGTCCCCTTCTTCTACTGGTTCCAACTCGTGCTGGTTCCGGTCTCCGCAATCGCGATCTTTTTCGCCGACCGCTCACGGCGGAGCTGAAGGTGTTCGAGCATCTCAACGTCGTCGCCGCTAGCGTCTTCGTCTTCTTTTTCGCGCTGGTCACCATCGTCGGCTTCGTCGCCTCGCGCTGGAAGGCGGCTAGCCTGGATTCGATCGGCGAATGGGGCCTTGGAGGGCGGCAGTTCGGTCCGTGGGTCACCTGGTTCCTGCTCGGCGGCGATCTCTACACCGCCTACACAGTCATCGCGGTGCCAGCGGTCGTCTACGGCATTGGCGCGCAGGGCTTTTTCGCGGTTCCCTACACGATCCTGATCTACCCGCTGCTCTATCTGACGATGCCGCGGCTGTGGGCGGTGACGCATAAGCATCATTATTTGACGGCCGCCGATTTCATCCTCGGGCGTTACGGCAATCGGCCGCTCGAATTGGCGGTCGCGCTGACCGGCCTGGTCGCGACTATGCCGTACATCGCGCTGCAGCTGGTCGGCCTCGAAAAGGTCATCGGCGCGCTCGGCTTCGCGGGCGAGGGCATTTACGCCCATGCGCCGATCACCATCGCCTTCCTCATCCTCGCGCTTTACACTTACAAAAGCGGCCTCCGGGCGCCGGCGCTGATCGCCTTCGTCAAGGACACGATGATCTACGTGTTCATCATCGCCGCGGTCATCGTCATTCCCTATCAACTGGGCGGTTGGGCCAAGATTTTCAGCGCCGCGTCCGATGTCTACGCCGCGAAGGTCGCGGCGAAAGCCGTGCCGGCGGCGGGCTTGACGCTCGCGCCGGCGCAGCTCGGCCCCTACATCACGCTGGCGATCGGCTCGGCGATGGCGCTGTTCATGTATCCGCACGCGCTGACCGGCACGCTCGCCGCCTCCTCGGCGCGGGCGATCCGCTTCAATACGATGACGCTGCCGGCCTATTCGTTTGTGCTGGGTCTGATCGCGCTGCTCGGCATGATGGCGATTGCAGCCGGCATCCAGGACAAGGACGCGACGAAAGCCATTCCCGACCTCGTATTGTGGGCATTCCCCTCCTGGTTCGCCGGCTTCTGTTTTTCGGCGATCGCGCTCGGGCGCGCTGGTGCCGGCGGCGGTGATGTCGATCGGCGCCGCCAACACCTTCACCCGAAATGTCTGGAAGCCGTTCATCCACCCTGAAATGACGCCGGCCGAGGAATCGGTGGTCGCCAAGCTGGTTTCCTTGATCGTCAAGCTCGGCGCTTTGGTCGTCATTTTCGTTATGCCAACGCAGTTCGCGCTCGATCTGCAACTGCTTGGCGGCGTGTGGATGATCCAGATTTTTCCGGCGCTGGTCTTCGGACTGTTCACGCGCTGGTTCAACGGGGCGGCGCTATTCGTTGGCTGGTTGGTCGGCATGATTGTCGGAACGACGCTGTCCTACACGCCGCAGCCCGACGGGACCGTCAAATGGCTGCCGGTGCACAAGCTTGCCGGCGACCTGCCGTTTTTGGGTCATTTTGATTGGGGCTTTGCTGCGTATAACGGGCTGACCGCGGTGGCGCTCAACGCCGCGCTGGCCGCGTTGATTTCGCTGGTGTGGCGCTCGAACGCGCCGGACGCGACGCGGCCGGAGGACTATTTGGATTGAGCGGCGCGCATCGAATCAGTCCCAGGATTTTCGAAAATCGCGGAAGGAGTGCCCGAATATTGGACTTATGATAATTGGCTGACTCGTCGTAAATATGTGTTCCACAATTAGCGGAGCATGACATATGAACCGTCAGGAAATCATCGCTCGGCTGCGGGAGCACGAACCCGCGCTAAAAGCGCACGGCGTCGTGCATGCTGCCCTCTTTGGCTCACGCGCGCGAGGCGAGGAAACCTCGGAGAGCGACATCGATATCATGATCGATATCGATCCAAGCGCACCGGTCGGTATCTGGGAATATGCCGGACTTAAAAGATATGTCGCGAGTCTATTTGAGGAGTCGGTGGAAGTATTTGACCGCGACGCGTTGAGACCCCACGTCCGCTCCCCTGCGGAAGGTGAAGCGGTGTATGCCTTCTAAGCCGGCAAACCCGAAGCCGCCGCTGCTGCACATTCGCGACAATATCATTTACGCGCAGCAGTTGCTTGCGAGCGTGACATATGACGAGTTCAAGCAATCACGCACACTTTTTTACGCCACCACCCGCGCGCTTGAGATTATCGCCGAGGCCTCCCGACGCCTTCCCGCAGAGTTGAAGAAACGACACCCCGAAATTCCATGGACAGACATTGCCGGGGCGGGAAACGTGTATCGTCACGACTACGAGGACGTGCAAGAACATCGCGTTTGGATCACTGCGAGGACGTATCTTCCCCCGCTATTGCGGGTCGTTGAGACAGAATTGCGTGCCCTTGGCGAACTGCCATAATTTTTGCTGCGTTGCCGCGCGGCTGTCAGCCTCACAACCAACTCGTCCCCTTCGTCCCTTTCGGCAACCCTATCTTTGCTCCCACGGTCTCCGCGATGTCGGCGAAGCTCGCCCGCTCACCGATCGGCCCCGGCTCGACCGCGCCGAGCGCCAGGATCGGCGCATGTTCGCGCGTATGATCATAGCCGCGCCACGTCGGATCGTTGCCGTGATCAGCAGTGATCACACAAAAGTCCGCCGCCCGCAGCCCCGCGCGGATTTGCGGCACCCTCGCGTCGAACGCCTCCAAACAAGCCGCGTAGCCCGCGACATCGCGCCGATGCCCATACTCCGTGTCGAAATCGACGAGGTTGGCGAAGATCAGCCCACCCTCGCCTGTCTCCCGCAACGCACGAAGAGTAAAATCGACATGCTCGTCATTCGACTTCCCCTTCAGCTCCAGACCCGTGTCACGGTGCGCGAAGATGTCGCCGATCTTGCCGATAGTGACGATCTCCCGTCCCGCCTGCGCCGCGCGCGCCAGCAGATTGCCGGGCAGCGGCGGCATCGAGAAGTCTTTGCGATTGGCGGTGCGCGCGAATTGACCGGGCCGATCGCCGAGAAACGGCCGGGCGATGACGCGGCCGATGTTGAGCGGATCGCACAAGGCCCTCGCAATCCGGCAAACCTCGTATAGCCGCTCCAGTCCGAACGCTTCCTCGTGCGCGGCGATTTGCAGGACGGAGTCGACGGACGTGTAGCAGATCGGCTTCAGCGTCCTGAGATGCTCCTCGCCGAAGCGCTCGATGATCTCGGTGCCCGAGGCGTGGCAATCGCCGAGAATGCCGTTGAGCTTGGCCTTGGCGATCAACTCGCGCGTCAGCTCCGGCGGGAACGCCGGCGTCTTCACAGGAAAATAGCCCCAGGCGAAATCGACCGGCGTGCCCGCGATCTCCCAATGGCCGGACGGCGTGTCCTTGCCGCGCGACGTCTCGACGCCATAGCCCCATTGTCCCGTGGGCGCGCGGCTCGCGAAGCCCGGCGGCTTGCGGCCGGTCGAGGCGTGCATCGCGAGCCCCAGCCCCAGTTTGTCGAGGTTCGGCAGCGCCAGCGGGCCGGCGCGAAGGCCCTCGCGATCGCCTTGCCCCGCCGCGCAAGCCTCGGCGATGTGGCCGAGCGTATCGGCGCCTTCGTCGCCATAATCGACGGCGTCGCGCGCGCCGCCGCAGCCGACGGAATCCAGCACGATGATCACGCCACGAGCCATGACGCTTCCCCCTATAAAACCTCAACCGGCGACGGCGCCGCATCCAGCGCCGCGGCGAGCAAAGCGCGAGTATAAGCCTCGCGCGGCGCGGCGAATATCTGCGCCGCGGGTCCGCTCTCGACCACTCGTCCGCTTTTCATCACGACGATGTCGCTCGCCAGCGCCCGCACGACTTCGAGGTCGTGCGATATGAACAGATAGGAAAGCCCGCGCCGCTTCTGCAGTTCCGCTAGCAGATCAACAATCTGCGCGCGCACCGATTTATCGAGCGCCGAGGTCGGCTCGTCGAGCACGACGAATTTCGGATCGAGCGCCATCGCGCGGGCGATCGCGACGCGCTGGCGCTGGCCGCCGGAGAATTCGTGGGGATAGCGATCCATGGTCGCGGGATCGAGGCCGACATCGGCAAGGGCGGCAGCGACCGCCTCGCGCCGCGCGCGCGCCTTAAGCCCTGGGTTTTGCGCGAGAAGGCCCTCCTCGACGATCTCGGCGATGGAAAGCCGTGGCGACAACGAACCAAACGGATCCTGGAACACGATCTGCATCTCGCGCCGCAGCGGCCGCATTTGTTTGCGCGACAGTCCGTCGATGCGCGCCGCGCGAAACTCGAATCGGCCCTTCCGATCGAATGAGACGAAGGATCGCCAGACCCAAAGTCGTCTTGCCCGAGCCGGATTCGCCAACCACGCCGAGCGTGCAGCCCTCGCGCAGCGCGATGCTGACGCCATCGACCGCCTTCACGTGACCCACGACGCGGCGCAAAAAACCTTTGCGGATCGGAAACCAGATTTTCAGATCATCGGCCGCAACGAGCAAAGGCGCGCTGTTGTTTGAGGGCGGCGGATCGCCTTTCGGCTTGGCTTCAATCAACATCCGCGTATACGGGTGCGCCGGCGCCGCGAACACCTTGGCAGTCTCGCCCTGCTCGACAATGCGGCCGGACTGCATGACGGCCACCCGCCCGGCGATGCGGCGCACCAGATTGAGATCGTGGGTGATGAACAGGATCGCCATGCCGTATTTGGCCTGCAGGTCCTGCAGAAGCGCCAGGATTTGCGCCTGCACCGTCACGTCGAGCGCCGTGGTGGGTTCGTCGGCGATGAACAGGTCCGGACGATTGGCCAGCGCCATCGCGATCATCACGCGCTGACGCTGTCCGCCGGAGAGTTGGTGCGGAAACGCGCCGAGCCGCGCGGCGGGATCGGGAATCCCGACTTCCTTCAGCAGCGAGATGACGCGCTCCCGCGTCGCCGCCCTGCGGCCCTCGTGCAGCTCGATGATTTCCTTGATCTGCCGCTCGATCGTGTGCAGCGGATTGAGCGAGGTCATCGGCTCCTGAAACACCATGGTGATCCGCGAGCCGCGCATCTGGCGCAACTCGCGATCGCTCATCGTCAGTGTGTCGCGGCCGTCAAACAGGATTTGGCCGGCAGGGAAAGTCGCGCCCTGCAACAGGCGGACGATCGCTTGCGCGGTCACTGTCTTGCCCGAGCCGGATTCCCCAACCAGCGCCAGCGTCTCGCCCTTTTCGAGCGTGAACGAAACCTCCTCGACGACGCGCCGTTCGCCAAAGGCGATCGACAGATCGCGGACGTCGAGCAACGCGCTCAAGCAAAGGTCTTTCGTGGATCAAAGGCGTCGCGCACAGCCTCGCCGATGAAGACCAGCAGCGACAGCATCGTGGCGACGATGAAGAAGGCCGATAGCGCAAGCCACGGCGCCGAAAGATTGTCCTTGCCCTCGAACAGCAATTCACCCAGCGACGGCGAGCCCGGGGGCAGGCCGAGCCCGAGAAAATCCAGCGAGGTCAGCGCGCCGATCGAGGCATTGACGATGAACGGCGCGAAGGTCAGCGTCGCCACCATCGCGTTCGGCAACACGTGTTTGATGATGATCTTGAAGTCGCCCAGGCCGAGCGCGCGCGCGGCGTTGACATATTCGAAATTGCGTGCGCGCAGGAACTCCGCGCGCACGACATGAACGAGGCCGACCCAGGAGAACAGCAGCAGTATTGTCAGCAACACCCAGAAGCTCGGGCTCAACAGGGCTGACAGGATGATCAGAATGTAGAGCTGCGGCAGCGACGACCAAATCTCGATGCCGCGCTGCATGATGAGATCGGTGCGGCCGCCGAAATAGCCCTGCACGGCGCCGGCGGCGACTCCAACCACCGAGGAGACGACCGCAAGGATAAGGCCGAACAGCACGGAGATACGGAAGCCATAGAACAGTCGCGCGACGACATCGCGTCCGACGGCGTCGGTGCCTAGCCATTCCGGTTCGAGATCGCGGCACGAGCCACCGTCCGCCGGCGGTTTGGCCGTGGCATGCGTGGCGAGCGCCGCCTTGCATTGCGCCTCAGTCAGGCTCCAGGTCGGCGGTGAGGGAAGCGGCGTCGGCGGATCGAGCTTGGTCGTGTTGTTGGCGAAACGGATCGGCGGCCAGACGATGAAGCCGTGCGCGTAAATCTCGTCGGCGATGATCGGATCGCGATAGTCGGTCACCGCCTCGAAGCCGCCGAACTTGTCTTCCGAATAGTTGACGAACACCGGAAACAGCCATTCGCCCTTGTAGGAAACAAACAGCGGCCGGTCGTTGCAGATGAACTCCGACGCCATCGAGGCGAAGAACATCACGAGGAAGACCCAGAACGCGATATAGCCGCGCCGGTTGCGACGAAAGTTGTGCAGGCGGCGGCGGTTGAGCGGCGAGAGCTTCATGTGCGGGCGGAACAAGAGATCGACGCGCCTGCCGGTCCCCTCCCCCCTTGTGGGGGAGGGTTAGGGAGGGGGGGCGGTTCGGCTTGGACGTCGCTTTGCGGAGGGGGCGCCGTTTGCGGCTACCCCCCACCCCGGCCCTCCCCCACAAGGGGGGAGGGGGTTCACGGCTCCCGAGGGGCTCATCAATCAAGCTTAGGGAACTGCCCACCTCACACCTCCCGCGTCTCGAAATCGATGCGCGGATCGATCAGCGTGTAGGTGATATCGGAGAGCAGATTGACGACCAACCCGACCAGCGCGAACACATAGAGGGTCCCCAGCACCACCGGATAGTCTCTGTCGATCAACGACTGGTAGGAAAGATATCCGAGTCCGTCGAGGCTGAACACACGCTCGATCAACAACGAGCCGGTGAAGAAAGCGCCGACAAAAGCGCCGGGAAACCCAGCGATGACGATCAGCATCGCATTACGAAACACGTGCCCGTAGAGAACCTGCCGCTCGCTGAGCCCTTTCATGCGCGCTGTCTGAACATAGGCTTTCTTGATCTCGTCGAGGAACGAGTTCTTCGTCAGCAGCGTCGAGGTGGCGAACGCGCCGATCACCAGCGAAGCGACAGGCAGCGTAATGTGCCAGAGGTAGTCGAGAATTTTGTGCGGCCAATCCAGGCTCGAAAAATCATCCGAAGTCAGCCCCCGCAGCGGAAACAGCGCCCAGAACGAGCCGCCGCCAAACAGCGTCAGCAGCAGGATCGCAAACAGGAAGCTCGGCACGGCGTAGCCGAGAATGACGACGCCCGAGGAATAAACATCGAACCGCGATCCGTCGCGCACCGCTTTGGCGATGCCGAGCGGGATCGCGATCGCGTAGGAGATCAGCGTCATCCAGAGCCCGAGCGACATCGACACCGGCAGCTTCTCGCCAATCAGCGTGATCACCGGTACATTGCGGTAGTAGCTGCGGCCGAGATCGAAGGTTGAATAGTCGCGCACCAGGATCAAGAACCGTTCCCAGGCCGGCTTGTCGAAGCCGTATTGTTGTTCGAGCTCCTTGATGAACTTCGGGTCGAGCCCCTGCGAGCCGCGATAGCGCGAGGCGATGTCGGAAGCGCCCGACGCGGCGCCGCCAACGCCGTTCTGATCGGCGTTCTGCAATTGCGCGATCGCCCGCTCCACCGGGCCGCCGGGGACGAACTGCACGATCGCGAAGGAAACAAGCATGATGCCGAACAGCGTCGGGATCATCAGGAGAAGGCGGCGCAGGAGGTAGGCTAGCATGCGCGCGCCGCGCCATGAGTGCGGAGCGCCGGCGTCTCGCCGACGTCGTGCCCGGGCACGTCGGCGTGGACATCCGACGCCGCGATGCCGGGCTGCCGCATTGCGAGCGAAGCGAAGCAGTCCAGCGTGGGGACGAGCGCCGCTGTAGCGGATAGGCCTGCGCTGCGTTGAGTCGGTTAAGCGCGTCAACGAGCATCGTGGAAGGCGGGATTGCTTAGCTTCGCTCGCAATGACGGAACGCGTCGCTGCGCTCGCAATGACGACAATAGCGTTGCTCACAACCCGATCTTCTTCGCCTTGTCCGCGTCCCACCACCACGTCTCCGGCGCGCCGACGCCGAGTTTCGGCTGGCGCTCGGGCCGGGAAAATACATCCCAATGCGCGGCCCAGAACGCGTCGTTGTACCACGCGGGCATCCAGTAGCGCCCGGCGCGCCACAATCGATCGAGGCAGCGGCAGGCGGTGTTCAACTCCTCGCGGGTCGCTGCGTTCGCCGCCTTGTCAACCATGGCGTCGATCGCCGGATCCTTCACGCCGGCAAGATTGCGCGATCCAACCGTGTCGGCGGAGGAGGAGGAAAACAGCGTGCGCAGGCCCGCTCCCGGCGTATCCGACCCGCCAAGATTGAGCGCCGTCATATCGAAATCGAACGAATCGACCCGCGACTTGTACTGGCTCGAATCGACGATGCGCGAATGCACGTCGATCCCGAGCTTCTTCAAATTCTGCACCCACGGCGCCGTATGCGGTTGAAAGATCTCCGAGGAGTCGAGGAACTCGAACGCCAACGGCGCGCCGTCCGGCCCTTTCAGGGCGCCGCCGTCGCGCTTGTAGCCAGCGGCGACCAGCAAATCATAGGCGCGCTTCAGCAGCGCCCGATCGCTGCCCGAGCCATCAGAGACCGGCGGCAGATAAGGCTCGCCAAACACCTCGTCGGGAACCTTGCCGCGCCAAGGTTCGAGCAGCGCGAGCTCGTCCGCCCCAGGCTTGCCCTTGGCCTCCATCGCCGTGTTCTGGAAATGCGACGTGACCCGTTTGTACGACGAGTACATCACGTTCTTGTTGGTCCATTCGAAATCGAAGGCGAGCGTGATCGCCTCGCGCACGCGCGGGTCCTTGAACACCGGCCGGCGCAGGTTGAAATACCAGGCCTGCATGGTGCTCGGCGCGCCGCTGTGCAGCGTTTCTTTGATGACGCGTCCGTCGTGCATTGCGGGAAAATCATAGCCATTCGCCCAGGTGCGCGAGGTGTACTCCTGATGAAAGTTGATCGCGCCCGCCTTGAACGCCTCGAACGCGACCTGCCGCTCACGATAATATTCGAAGCGGATGGTCGCGAAATTGTTGTGGCCGACGTTCACCGGCAGATCGCGTCCCCAATAGCTCTCATCACGTGCGAACTCGATGAAGCGTCCCTGATCGAACTTGCCGACCTTATACGCTCCCGAGCCGAGCGGCGCCTCCAGCGTGGCGGCATCGAAGTCGCGCCCCTTCCACCAAACGGCGGAAAAGATCGGCATGCCTGAGACAATCAGATGCGCGTCGCGGCTGCGGCTCTTGTCGAACGTGACCAGCGCGACATCGTCGCTCTCAGCTGTAGCGGAGGCCATCTCGCGCAACAGGATCGCAAACACCGGATGCGCTTTTTCCTTTAGCGTCTGCAGCGAATACGCCACATCCCCCGCGGTCACCCGCGTGCCGTCCGAAAAGCGCGCCTCCGGGCGCAGGCGAAACCGATATTCGAGCTTGTCGGCGCTGATCCGCACCGATTTGGCGAGCAACCCGTAGACCGAGTCCGGCTCGTCGCCGTTGCCTGACATCAGCGTGTCGAAAATCGCGCCCATGCCGGCCGCGCCGTCGCCCTTTTTTGAAAAGATGTTGAGGGTGTCGAAAGTTTCGAAATTCTGGTTGCCGGTGGCGCTGGTGATCTGCAACGAGAGCGTGCCGCCCTTCGGCGCTTGCGGATTGACGTAGGCGAGGGTTTTGAAGTCCGGCGGCAGCGCGAGATCGCCGAAAGCGGAAAGCCCGTGCATCTCGGCGTCATCCGCCCTGGCTCCCGCTCGCCCCAGTGCTAGGACCGCGGCGGCTCCGGCGATGGCGTTGCGTCTTGTCAGGCGTGCCGCCATGTAGCTTGCTCCGTTGGGCGGCGGAATTTCGCCGATTCGGTCAGTCATGTCATCCGGCCGGCCCGGCCGGTCGGAGCGCGCGGGGGTTGAACGATGAAAGACGCCTTTTTCGAGACAACCGCGCCCTGGGGCTTCGCCTTCGCCGGCATCACTCTCGATCGCGTCTCCGCGCGCCGCGATGACGCCGCGTTTCTCGACGGCCTGCGGGCTCGGCCCGACGCCCGCTTCGTCGTCATCGCCCGCGACATGCCGATCCTCGAACGCGGCACGCATCAAGCCTTCTGGCCCGCGTCGCTGGTGGACGCGCTCGGTCCGGCGCGGGTCGAAATCCTGCTCGGGCTCGATCCCCATGGCGCGCCGACTTACGCGGCGCTGATGCCGGATTCGGTGGTCGAGCAGCGCGCCGACCATAGCGACGGCTTCCAGGATCGGCGCGAGCTGGTCGTGCCGGGCCGCGATGATCTCGAACTCATCGACCTTCGCACGATCGCCTGGCAGGAGCTTGTCGCCGGCGACGTCGCCTCGATCCTCGGCGAGGCCAAGGCGATCGCGCATTGGCACGCACGCCACAGCTTTTGCCCGAATTGCGGCGCGCCCTCCCGGGTCTCGGCGGCGGGTTGGCGGCGGGAGTGCGACGCCTGCAAAACCCAGCATTTCCCGCGCACCGATCCGGTGGTGATCATGCTCGCGGTCGACGGCGACCGCTGCCTGCTCGGGCGGCAGGCGCGGTTTCCGAAGGGAATGTATTCGGCGCTGGCGGGTTTCCTGGAGCCGGGCGAGACCATGGAGGAGGCGGTGCGGCGGGAGATCCTGGAGGAAAGCGGCATCATCTGCGATGAAGTGCGCTACGTCGCCTCGCAGCCCTGGCCGTTTCCGGCTTCACTGATGATCGGCTGCCTTGCCCGCGCGGCGACGCGGGAGATTACCGTCGACGGTGACGAGCTGGAGGACGCGCGCTGGTTTACGCGCGAGGAGGTGACGGCGATCTTCGAGAAGCGCCACCCCCAGGGCATCGGCTCGCCGAACCGGATGGCGATCGCGCATCATTTGCTGAAATACTGGTTGGAGGCGTGAGGTAGGGCGCACGGCGTCCATGCCGCTGCTCGGACTCGCCGAAATACGGCGAGCCTAAAGACCGCTCCGATGTTCGCGCTAACGCAGATCCCGAAAAAACGCCCTCACATCCTCGGCCAGCGCTTCCGGCTGCTCCATCGCGGCGAAATGGCCGCCGCGCGGCATTTCCGTCCAGCGGCGAATGTTGGTGAAGCTCTTCTCAGCGATCGAGCGCGGCGGCCGGACCATTTCCTTGGGGAACGCTGCATAGCCTGTGGGCACGGTCACGGGCCTCTCCGGCGAGACCGGCCATCCGCGGCGCTTGCGGAAATAATAGGGATAGAACGACGATCCGATCGCGCCGGTGAACCAATAGAAGCTGATATTGGAGAGCATCTGGTCGCGCGTCAGCGCGCTTTCGACGTCGCCGCCGCAATCCGTCCATGAGCGAAACTTCTCGACAATCCACGCCGCGAGGCCGGCGGGCGAATTGGTGAGCGCAAAGCTCAAACTTTGCGGCTTGGTGCCTTGGATCCACTGATAACCCGTCTCCTCGTCGAGCCAATGTTTCAACTCGGCAAAGAACGCCTTCTGTTCGGCGTCCGGTGTGGCCACCGCCTGCGGATCGCGCGGCACCGCCAGCAGATTGACGTGCATTCCAATCAGACGATCGGCGTGCGAGGCGCCGAGATAGCCGGCGGTGATGCCGCCCCAGTCGCCGCCCTGCACGGCAAAGCGATCGTAGCCGAGCGTCTCGCTCATCAACTCGACCATCGCGTCGCCGATCTCCTCGACGCCGTAGCGTTTCTGACCGGGTCGGAACGAGAGCCCGTAGCCGGGCAGCGAGGGGGCGACGACGGTAAAACTGTCGGCGGGATCGCCGCCGAACTTTTCCGGATCGGTGAGGCGCGGAATGAAGTCGACGAACTCGAACACCGAGCCCGGCCAACCATGCATCAACAAGAGGGGGCGCGGGTTGGGGCCCTTGCCGGGAACATGCAGGTAGTGCAGGTCGATGTCGTCCTTGACCAGCTTGAACTGCGGATACGCGTTGAGCTTGGCTTCCGCCGCGCGCCAATCAAACGTGTCGCGCCAGTAAGCGACAAGTTCGCGCAGATAGTCAACGCTCGCTCCATGAGCCCACGGATCGCCGGGCGCGGCGTCGGGAAATCGGGTGCGGGCGAGGCGGTCACGCAGGTCGCCGATGTCGGCGTCGGGAACATGCAAGGTGAAAGGTGTCGGCGCGTTCATGTGTCCTCAGCTAGGGTTGGTTTCGTGTTTGAGCGTCGGCCGCGACTACACCACGTCGCCAAAGCTCCGCCCGTCGACGACGCCGCGCCGGTGTTTGCCCTCGCCAATCAACCGCTCGCCGTCGCGCGCTTCCACTGCAAACAAAACACTCGAACGCGTCTTCTCGATCACCCGCGCCGTCGCGACGACTCGGCGACCGAGCGGCGTCGGCGCGAGATGGCGCACGTCCACGTGCGTGCCGACGGACACGAAACCATCAGGCAAGTACGACTTGATCGCGCGGCCGGAGGCGACCTCCATCAACAGGATCATGAACGGCGTGCCGTAGACCATCGGCATCCCCGGCACATGACCTCCGACAGTGATATCCGGCGTCACGATGACGTCGGCCTCGCCGGTCATGCCGACAATGATGTTTGCGAGCGGGTCCTGCATGACGGCGCATAGTGCGCGCGGGCGCGGCGTCAGCGCAAGTGTAGCCGCGGTCGTTGACCGCGTCGGCGGGGTGATCGTCTCCTTCGGAAGCGGAGGAGACGAGGAGAGACCGCGGTCGGCGACCCATATGCGCTAATCTAGTACAAATTTCCTAGAATATTCAATAGCTTGTCAGCATGTCATCCCCGCGAAAGCGGGGATCCAGTGGCCACACGACGTGCGCTTCAACGTGTTGGCCACACGAGGTGCGGTAGCCCCTGGATCCCCGCTTTCGCGGGGATGACATCAAACCTTTGAATAAGGTAGCGCCTATGGGTCGGCGAGGGCGGCTACATGGGCGACTAACGCCGCAGGGCTTCGTAAAGCGCGGTCTCGAAGGCGAGCGCGCCGCTGAGCGAGGCGGGGTCCATGAACGGATAAAGCTGCGTCGCCCAGAAGCCGGCGACGCCATTCTCTCGATCAATCCAGTAATAGAGATTGCCAAGCCCGCCCCAGGCGAGCGATCCCGCGGGCCGGCCGGTCGGCGCGGGCTCGTCGTTGACGAGAAACGAATAGGCCCAGGATTTTCGTGCGCCCGGAAAAAAGTCGACCACGCCCGACACGCGCGGATCGACTGCAGGTAGCGGCTGGACTTTCAATCCGGCGAGCCCATCGCGCGCGGCCCAGGCGATTGTTTCCGGTTTCAGCACGCCCGCGCCGTCGTTGAGCCATAGCCCCAGGAAACGCATGTAGTCGCCGACCGTCCCGTACATCCCGCCGCCGCCGGGGATGACATCGAACGTGGTACGAGGGCTGAGTTCGAGCGGCGTGAGGCTGCCGTCCGCCTCGCGCTGGTGCATCGAGGCGAGCCGCCCGCGCATCTCGGGCATCGGCGCATGCGCCGTCTCGCGCATGCCTAGCGGCTCCAGAACGAGGGCTCGCAGAATCGCATCGAGCCGTTCGCCGACGATCGCCTCCAGCACCATGCCGAGCCAATCGATGGAAAGTCCGTATTCCCAGCGCTCGCCGGGCTCGTTGACCAGCGGGTGGCGAAAGCCAAGCTTTGTCGCCGTGCGATGCGGGGTGAGCCGTCCCTCGTCCAACAGGCGTCGGATGATCGGGTTCGCGAAATCATAGCCGAAGCCCGCGGTGTGCAGCATCAGCATGCGCGACGTTATCTCGCGCTTCGGCGGCCGCAGCCGCAGCGCGCCGTCGGCCGCGAAACCGTCGAACACGCCGATCTCGCTGATCTCCGGCAGATACAGACGCGCCGGCGCATCGAGATCGAGCCGGCCGTCTTCGACGAGCCGCAGCGCGGCGGTCGCGGTCAGCGCCTTGGTGCAGGAGAATAGCGCGAAGACGGTATCCTCGGTCATCGGCGCCGCTTCGCCCAACCGCCGTACGCCGGCCGCGCCGGAAAAGAATACGCCCTCGCGATTGCGCGCCATGGCGACGACGCCGGGGACGTCGGCGCTCGCGAGAATTGTTCGCGCCTGCGATGCAAAGACCTCGTCCATCGTGTATCTCTGCCAAGGGGCCGATCGGCTCGGGAATGTGTAAAGGAAGGCTCATGACGATCAAAGTCGGCGACAAGATTCCGCATGCGACGCTTCGGCAAGTCACGCCGGACGGCGCCGTCCCCGTCACCACCGATGATTTCTTCGCCGGTCGCAAGGTTGTGCTGTTCGGCCTGCCCGGCGCCTTCACGCCGACCTGCCACAAGAACCACTTGCCCGGTTTCATCACCGAAGAGAAGGCGTTCAAGGATAAGGGGGTCGTGGAGATCGCGATGACCTCGGTCAACGATCACTATGTTCTCGACGCCTGGGCCAAAGCGACAGGCGCAACTGGGCACGTGACGTTTCTCGCGGACGGCAATGCGGAATTCGCTAAGGCGCTTGGCCTTGAGTTCGATGCGGGGATGGGCGGTCTCGGCGTGCGCTCCAAGCGCTATTCCATGTTGATCGACGACGGCGTCGTGAAGGCGCTGAACATCGAGGAATCGCCGGGCAAGGCCGATCTTTCCGGCGCCCAGCATCTGCTGGGACAAATCTAGAGCGTTTTGCTGCTGGCTGGAACCGGCATTGCGAGCGAAGCGAAGCAATCCAGCGTGTGATCGACGGTGTGCCGGATAAGCGGCGCCGTGGATTGCCGCGTCGCTTCGCTCCACGCAATGACGATTCTCCGCGGAAGGCCCTGAGGCGGACCGCGGAATCGGCGGGACGTTATGGCAGCGCCCGCCGCCAACGCCACAGCCGACCGCCCGGCCGACGGACCCACACCGCGAAGGTTAGCCCGCGTTTGATATCGCCAACCGGCTCGCAGGCCGATAGTTTCGCCGCGATGTGCGGGATGGGCCAGCGATACAGGCGGATGGCGAAGAACGCGCCCGGCCCCCAGGCGCGGACGAACTCGCCCTCATAGGCGGCAAGATCGCCAACCCAGGGCGGGCTAGGCGCCTCGTGCAGCTTTGCAACCAGAGCCAGCGCATCCGCGCGCGCGCCGGGCGGCGGTTCGGTGAGGCTTTCGCGCAGGCGTCGGGCAAAGTCGGCGCCCAGCGCCAGGGCGGTCAAAGGCAGCCATTTCTCGACGTCCTGTCTTCGCTTGGCGAACAGGCCTCTGGCGAACCTCGCGATCTCCGGCGCACCGAGCGTCGCGAGTTGCTGCGCCGCTTCGCCTTCGAGCCCGGCCGAGCGCGCCAGCGATAGCGGATCGCGCGCAAATTCCGCGCGCGCGGTGGTTTGCGTGAACAGCCGCGCCAGCGCCGCCTGCGTCTCGGCCAGGCTCATGCGATCGCCTCGCGCGCCCGGTCCAATTCGGCCAGCAGATCGTCGAACGGCGGAATGTCTTCGTCCCGCTCCAGAATGACGCCCTTGAGCGCGCCGCGCCGCGATAGCGCGCGAAGCAGGTTTAGCGCCTCAGGCGGAGCGGGGCTGTCGTGGCTGTCGATCCAACGCCCATCGTGCGCGATGCGGCCGCCCGCGAAGTGCGCTTGCACCGCACGCTCCCAAGGCCAGCGGTCGATCTCCGCCTCGATGTCGCGGCGCTGGTTGACGGCGTTGGTGAGCAAATTCGTCACATCGCAAAGCCAGCCGCACTCGCAGGCGGCCAGCGCGCGCGATACGAATTCCGGCTCGTCCATTTCGGCGCCCGGCGCGGCAAATGCTTCGGTTGGATTTTCGAGGATCAGCGGCGTCGCAATCGTGCGTTTGACCTGCTCGACATTGCGGGCGAGCGCGTCGACGGCCTCGTGCGTACGCGGCAGCGCGGCGAGATGCCCGATCGACACGCCGCCGGCGCGCGTGAAGGCGATGTGCTCGCTCCACCACGGCGGGTTTAGGCGCTCGATCAGCGCGGCGAATTTGTCGAGATAGCGCGCGTCGATCCCCTCCGCGGAGCCCAGGGAAAGATCGAGCCCATGCGGCACCAGCGGGAAATGGTCAGCGAGCAGATCGAGCTCGTCGAGCTTTTCCCTCGGGGCGTCAAAGTAGTGGTCGGCGATGATTTCCAGAAAGTCGACACGGTCGCGGTGTGCAAAGAGATCGCCGCGGAACGTCGAGCGGAAGCTCAAGCCGACCCCGAGGTTTGGAATATCGGTCACGAGCTACCGCAACCGCCGCAGCCGCCGCCTCCTCCACAACCGCTGCCTCCCCCGCCGCTGCAACTGCTGCCGCCGCCCCCATCGCTGCCGCTCGATTGCGCCAGCTGCGCCTGTTTGGCGAAGGCGGCGTCCGGGGTCCCGGTCAGGACCTGGAATCCGTACACGCCGACCAGGAGCATGTTTACAGGGTCGACCCCGGCTCCGGCTGGGCCGGCCGCGTTGGGTCGGGGTCGTTCGTACGCCAGCTTAACGCGGTCGAGATAGGTGCGACCTCGCGTGTTTGCTCGGCGCCGCAGAATAAGTCTGGCGGCTAGCAGGAGAATAATCAGAAAGATCCCGCACTCGATAAATAGCCCGCCGACATTGCGGTGACCGTGCGCCGTCGCGACGACCACTTTGTAGGCGGCGATCGCGACAAGGGCGCCGCCGATGCACCATGCAAGTCGCAGTGTCCGCGTTCGAGACTCTGGGGATCGGACCAGTCCGCGCGCCGCGAGGCTTGATTCGAGCGCGCGAAGTAGGGATGGCGTCGATCCGCCCGGCGATCGATCGCGGATGATCGCGGACGGGGTGCTGCTCGGCCCGATCGCACTCAGTACAGCCGCCTCATAGCGGTTGCTTGGCCTCCCGTCCCCGAGCCGCTGCAACTTACCGCGATTCGTCAGCTCGATAAGACCTGCGCGCTTCAGGGCGTAGATCGCCAGCCACACGACGCCGCCGGCCCCGTCACGCAGGTAGGCCAGTTCGTAAGGGTCGGGCTTCGCGGGAATTGGCCGCAACGGCGCGTCGCGACCGTCGCCTTCAAGCGCCGTCAAGGCGATAAAAGTCAAAACGACGATACCGGCGAAAATCGCGTAAGCGACCAGAAAATCGGGTCCACGCATATTTGCCAGCGGATTGTCGCTCAGAAAATCCATGCGGCATACCCTCAGCGAGTTTTTACCCCGCGCTTCCTCGCGTAGCACAAACTATCACTTATATTCGTAAGGCGAATTGCACGACTTCCGGCAATCTGCTCAATCCTCGCGCAAACTTTCGCGCTTAATCTAGGCGCCGGGGAACAGTCGGGCGCTTTCCAGGTTTCCACAGCGGCTTTTGGTGCGATTGAATGGTTTCGGTGCGAACTTTAAGGTGACATGCGAGTCGCGCGAAGAACGGCTGGCAAATAGGTGAGGACGTCAATGTCGTTGAGGGGCACGTACCAATATCAGCTTTACGAAATGGCGCACGCGGCGCTGGCGCCGGCGCGAGCCTTTTCGGACGCCACCCACTTTATGTTTCGAAACCCGTTCAACCCGCTGGCCTCGACAGAGTTCGGGCGGAACATGGCCGCGGGGACTGAGCTGTTCGAGCGCATGACGCGGCGTTACGGCAAACCGATATTCGGGCTTGGCGCGACGCGAGTGAACGGCGTCGAGTATGAGGTTGTGCAGGAAGTCGTTTGGACCCACCCGTTCTGCAATCTGTTGCACTTCGCGCGGCCGGGCTTCCCGAACTCCGACAAACAGCCGAAACTGTTGATCGTCGCGCCGATGTCCGGCCACTACGCCACTCTGCTGCGCGGTACGGTCGAGGCGTTCTTGCCGACGCATCGCGTCTACATCACGGATTGGGCGGACGCACGCATGATCCCGCTCGCGATGGGGCCTTTCGATCTCGACGACTACGTCGATTATCTGCGCGAGGTTCTCCAGGTGCTCGGACCCGGCGTGCATACAATTGGCGTCTGTCAGCCTTCCGTGCCGCTACTCGCCGCCACTGCGGTGATGGAGGCGTACGATGACCCCTGCTCTCCGGCGTCGATGACGCTGATGGGCGGACCCATCGACACGCGAAGAAGCCCGACCGCGGTCAACCTGCTTGCCGAGGAGCGCGGCGTCGAATGGTTCCGCGTCAACTGCCTGCAATCCGTCCCGTTTCCCTATCCGGGCTTCGCCCGGCAAGTTTATCCGGGATATCTGCAACTCTCGGGGTTCATGGCGATGAACCTCGACCGGCACGTCAACGCCCACTTCGATATGTTCAACCATCTCGTCAAAGGCGACGGCGATTCAGCGGAGAAACACCGCGAGTTCTATGATGAATATCTCGCCGTCATGGATTTGACCGCCGAATATTACATGCAGACGATCGAGACTGTCTTCGTGCGTCATCAATTGCCAAAGGGCGAAATGCGGCATCGCGGCGAGATCGTAGAACCAAAGGCGATCAGGCGCTGCGCGTTGATGACGGTCGAGGGTGAGAAGGACGACATCTCGGGCGTCGGACAGACGCAGGCGGCGCAGGATCTTTGCTCGAGCATCCCGCCCGAACGCAAACGCCACTATCTACAGTTGGGCGTAGGGCACTACGGGGTTTTCAACGGCTCGAAGTTCCGCACCGAAATCGCACCGCGGATTGTCGCCTTCCACAAAGACATGGGCGACTGAAATTAGAGCGGCGGCCTGTAGCCGCGGTCTCCAGACCGCGGTCTCCCCGTGATCGGCTCTTTCTCGGTAAGGCGCGATCTCTCGACCCCCCGCGGACTGGAGTCCGCGGCTACAGGCCCCGCACGGCGGCGTGGGCGCCGCCGCTCAGCGTCCTCATGGCTCCAACTCGCTATCCCAGTAGAGATAGTCCATCCAGCTCTTGTGCAGATAGTTTGGCGGGAATAGCCGGCCATTCTGATGCAGATCGTGCACTGTCGGCTGATACGGCCGCCGCGCTGGGTGCATCCGAGCGGTAGCCGGCAACATATCCGCCTTCCTGAGATTGCAGGCCGAACAAGCCGCCACGACATTCTCCCAGGACGTGACGCCGCCCTTCGAGCGCGGCACGACATGATCGAAGGTCAAGTCCTCGCGCGCGCCGCAATATTGGCACGTGAAGCGATCTCGCAGAAACACGTTGAAGCGCGTGAAGGCGGGGAAACGCGACGGCTTCACATAGGTCTTCAGTGAGACCACCGAGGGAAGCCGCATGCTGAAGTTGGGGCTGCGGACGGCGGTCTCGTATTCCGAGACGATGTTAACCCGATCGAGGAAAACCGCCTTGATCGCGTCCTGCCAGTTCCAAATGGAAAGGGGGTAATAGCTCAACGGACGGAAATCCGCGTTGAGCACTAACGCCGGGCAAGTTTCCGGCGAGACCGCTTGGACATGAACCGTCAAGAGGTGCTCCGTTCCTCCATGGGTTCGCACACCGGACGTCGAGCCGGCCCCTGAACAATAGTGTAGCCTAAGGGTGACGCGGTTGTGAAGGCCGGTGTTGCGCCAGCATTTCCTAGGGAATCCGCGCCTCGATCTCCGCCATGTCGTCGTCGGAGAGGCCAAAATGGTGGCCGATCTCGTGAATCAGCACGTGCGCGACGACCTCCTCAAGCGTGTCTTCGCCGTCGCACCAGTAGTCGAGCAGACGGGCGCCGATACAGCCAGACCATATTCGGCAGGGCGCCGCTCGGCGGAGTCGATTCGCCCTGCGCGAGCCCTCGGCCCCGAAACAGGCCGAGCAAGTCGAACTCCGTTTCCGCGTTCATTTCCTCGAGCGTTTCGTCGTCGGGAAAATCAACCACGTGGATCACCACGCCTTCGCAAAGGCGGCGGAACTCCTGCGGTAATTGATCGAAGGCCCGACGCGCTATGGCGTCGATGTCGTCAAGGCTGGGCGCGCGGAGTGAACCGGAATCGGTCAAGACGGCTTGCCGCCGGGCGTCGAAAATCCACGGCGCCGAACCGCCTCAAGGCTCACGAGCAATTTTTTCACGCGAGCTTGCGCGACGCGCCGAAGTTTCCCCGCGCTTTCCGGAAACTCGCTGAGCACGCGCCGGAACGTCTCACGCGGGATACGCAAGACCACCGAGTCGAGCCGCGCGACAGCGTCCGCAGGTCGCACGGTATCCGTCAGCAGCGCCGATTCCCCAATGAGCACGCCAGGTCCGGCGCGATGTTCAGCGGACGGCTGCTTCAGCGCGATCTCGCCTTCCAACACGAAAAAGGCGTCGTCCGCGGCCTCCTCGCGGGAGAAGAGCTTTTCGCCAGCATGAAGGCTGCGCTTCTCACAAGAAAAGGCGAGCAGTTGCACCGCCTCCCGCGGCAAAGCGTCGAACGGCCGCGTTCCCGCGAGCCGGCGAACGTCGCTTTCCAGGGTCAACGCACGCGCTTGTTTCAAGGCAGTAGCTTATAGCCGCCGCCGTCGGTCACCAAGAGCTGCGCCTCGGCCGGATTCTCCTCGATCTTCTGGCGAAGTCGATAGATGTGGGTCTCCAGGGTATGCGTCGTTACGTTCGCATTGTAGCCCCAGACCTCGCGAAGCAGGACCTCGCGCGCCACGCTTTGTCGTCCTGCGGCATGCAAGAACTTCAAGATGGCCGCCTCTTTCTCGGTCAGCCGCAACTTGCCGCCCCGCAGGTCCGTCAGGAGTTTATTGGCCGGTCGGAAAGTGTATTTGCCAATCTGAAACTCCGCGTCGGCGCTCGCTTCGTGCTGCCGCATCTGCACGCGAATTCGCGCCAGCAACACCGCAAAACGGAACGGCTTGACGATATAATCGTTCGCGCCAGCGTCGAGGCCGATGACCGTGTCGGCGTCGGAGTCGCGTCCCGTCAGCATGATGATCGGTCGCCGGAAGCCCTCGGCGCGCAGCATCCGCACGGCCTCGCGGCCATCCATATCCGGCAGGCCGATGTCCATGATCACCAGATCGGGCGACTGCGACGCGACCAGATCGCGGGCGCCGGCGACGTCGGCCGCCTCCGCTACCGTGAATTCAGGATGAAGGCTCAATTGCTCGCTGAGCGCCATCCTGAGGTCGCTGTCGTCATCGACGATCAGGATTCTGCGCGTTTGAGACATGGGCCTCCTTCTTTCCGCGTTTCAAATCCTACGCTTGCGGGCGACATATATATCGCATTGTCGTCTTACGCACGCGCCTCGGGTTGCTTTTACTCAGCAAAACCACGGGCCCAATCCACAAAAACGGCGGAGACTTCCCGGAAATGCCTGTAGCTAGACGCATTTCATTCAGCATAGAGTCAGATTTTCGGCGGCATGATTTCGTTTCGCAGGACTTGCGGAGGCGCGCGTCATGTCTCTCCCACAAGCGTCTTGGTCCACAGCTTACGCTCGGTTCGGATTTGGCGCGCGAGGTCTTCAGGCTTCGCTTTCCGGCGATCCGCGCGAAGCGATCGAGGCGGAGCTCGACGACGCCACTACGGCCCAGATTTCGCGACGTCGGTCTGCCAACGGCGCCACAAGCGCTGGTGACGCTTTACGAATATGGGGCAAGCCAAGCCGACGAGCGCGCGCGGGCCGAAGCGCTGCGCTCCGCCAACGTCGCCATGCCTGCACCCACGGCTGCGGCTCTGATGCTGCCCCCGCCCGTCGGCTATTCCATAATGGACGCAAGGGATGCGCCGTCGCAAAAGCCGGCCCCTAATCCGGTCCAGCGGATTTTTCTCGCCGAGGCGAAAGCTCGCATCGATGCGGCTTGCGGGGCGCCGATCGGTTTCGTCGAACGTCTCGTCGCTTTCTGGTCGAACCATTTCTGTGTTTCTGCGTCGAAGGGCCAGAACGTCCGCATCACCGCCGGCGCCTTCGAGCGCGAAGCTATTCGGCCCTTCGTTCTCGGCCGCTTCGCCGACATGTTGCAGGCCGTCGAGCGCCATCCTGCGATGCAGCACTATCTCGACAACGCCCAATCCATCGGTCCCAACTCCCGCTTAGGGCAGAACTCCAAACGAGGCCTGAACGAAAATCTGGCCCGCGAGATTCTGGAACTGCACACATTAGGCGTGAACGGCGGCTACACGCAGACGGACGTGACTGAATTTGCACGGGTTCTAACCGGCTGGACCGTGGTCGGGCGCGAAAGCAAACTCGGCGAGCCGGGCGCCTTCGTCTTCAACGCCAACGCGCACGAAACCGGCGCACGCGACCTGCTTGGCCGCCACTACGGCCAGGACGGGCTCGCCCAGGGCGAAGCCGTGCTCGCCGATCTTGCGGCGTCGCCCGCGACGGCTCGGCATCTATCAGAAAAATTCGCGCGGGCCTTCGTCGCGGACTCGCCGCCTCCGGGAATCGTCGGTCGGTTGACCCAGGTGTTTCAAAAGACCGGCGGCGATCTGGGAGCGATGGCGCGCGCATTGTTGGCGGACAAAGACGTCTGGACCGCTCCGCCGACCAAACTCCGCGATCCCTGGCAGATGCTCGTCGCCGCCTGCCGCGCTCTAGGTCTCAACCATAGCGACCGCATCGTGCACGCGATGACGCTTCTCGGCATGCCGCTTTGGACGCCGGACGGCCCGAACGGCTTTTCCGATGGCGCCGACGCCTGGCTTTCGCCCGAGGGCGTCAAGACCCGAGTGGAAGTTGCAAGCATGCTTGGACGTCTCGCCAAAGAAGCTCCCTCGCCGCGCGATTTGCTCGAAAAGGTTTTGCCCGGCGCGGCCGAGCCCACGCGCGAAGCGGTCCTGCGAGCTGAATCGGCGCCGCAAGCCTACGCGTTGATGATTTTTCGCCCGAGTTCCAGAGGAGATAAACGTGACTTTCTCCCCTCATCCCAGCCGCCGTAAATTCGTGGGTCTGAGCGGGGCAATCTTCGCCTCCGCGAATTTGCCGCGATGGGCGAGCGCCTCCGGCGCCCGCGACCCTCGGCTGATCGTCATCGTCTTACGCGGCGCGCTGGACGGCCTATCTGCAGTGGGGCCGATTGGCGATCCCGACTATGCGGATCTGCATCGCGAGTTGGCGCTTCAACGTGACGGCGCCCACTCGGCGCTGCCTCTCGACGGCTTCTTCGGGCTCAATCCCGCAATGAAGAGCTTCGCGCGGCTCTATGCCGACAAGCAAGCGCTCATCGTCCATGCGACCGCGACCAACTACCGCGAACGCTCGCATTTCGACGGACAGGATGTGCTGGAGAGCGGCATGCCCGCGCCGGGTCGGACGGAAAGCGGTTGGCTCAACCGAGCGATCTCGGCCTTGCCGATCGCCGAGCGTGTCAAAGGCGGCGCGCTGGCGGTCGGCTATGTGCCGCCGTTGATCTTGCGCGGGCAGGCCCCGTTGCTCGGGTGGGCGCCGGCGGACCTGGGTCCGCCGTCTGATGATTTCGTCGCTCGCCTCGCCTCGCTTTATGATCACGGCGACAAGGAACTCGCGCGGGCCTTACGCGCGGGTTTCGAGACCGACCGCATGATCAACCGCGGCGGAATGAATGCGATGAAGGCGGGCGGCGATGTCGTCGATCAAATGAAGAAAGCCGCGACCGGCGCGGCGCGGCTGATGAACGCGGACGACGGCCCACGCATCGCGGCGCTGGCCTTTGATGGCTGGGATACCCACGTCGCCGAGGGCGGAGCGACGGGCCGGCTGGCGCAATTGCTTGGCGGGCTCGATGAGGCGTTCGCTGCGTTCGAGACGGGGCTAGGATCGGCTTGGAAACAGACCGTGATTGTCGCCATCACGGAATTCGGCCGCACGGTGCGCGTCAATGGCGACAGCGGTTGCGATCATGGAACCGGCTCGGTCGCATTCCTGGCCGGCGGCGCGGTCGCTGGGGGGCGCGTCGTTGCAGACTGGCCAGGACTTAAAGTCGCCAACCTCTATGATAATCGCGATCTGAAACCTACGACGGATTTGCGGAGTGTTGTTAAGGGGGTGCTTGCCGAACATCTTGGCCTTTCGACAGGTGTGCTGTCGAATTAAGTATTTCCTGAAACAATAGGTGTCGAGCCTCTGAGAGGACTCATCGCCGCATAGCGAAAATATCGTCGCGCGGGGAGTCAAGCCCTTCAGCCGTGATGCCTTTCCGAGTTTGAGACCAGCGTCGATCGATGCCCAACCATCCCGAGTGTTTACTGATACCGCGGACGCGGTGGAGAGGGGTCCGTCGCCTTACAGCGGCGCAGCTCGAAATGTTATGGTCGTTTACTGACCCAACGAACCGCCTGCTTCGGCCTACTCGGTTCCGTTTTCCAGAAGAGTCATCCTTGGAGGCTGCGGTCTTCGCCTGTTGGCCATCGCCTTTCAGGTCCGAGATTTCGGGCGACTGTTTCAACTGCGACATAACTCGCCGTCAGTAGTTGAAATGCTTAATCATCGCAACTTTGCTGTGCTTTTTCTTTGGTCATACGCTCCCGCACTTGATTGGCGGCCTTTCCAGATGGCCCGAGAAATTGGCCTGTCTTGTCCAACTGCGCTGACAATCCGGTTACTAAATTGCTATCAGACAATATAAAATTCCCCTCCAGGACTGGCCGTGTCGCCTCTATTGATCGCCAATACCGCGCAGAACAGCCCTCTTCCATCGCGGTACAACTTACGAAGAACATTGGATTTTCGGCAAGCCGTTCGCGGCCGAACCGCGTTTCACCTTGAGTCTGCTCAAAGGTAGACGTCAAAAGGGCGGGCCCCATTACTTGCAGAGGGAATGCGCTGTCGAGAAACAGCTTGTTCAACGTTTAGGGTTATCCAGGGTGACGGATAGCGTCAGACCTGAAACCGAGCCCACTTATGGCCAAGTCCGAATTTTCAGAACGCGGAGTGGTAGTTCCCGACGACATTTACCGCGCTCAAGTAGACGCGATGTTTGTCGATTTTCGGTCGGTCTGGATCGGAGCGGTTGCCGCCGGCTTAGCTACGCTCGCCGCGGGCTTCGAGAGCGCGGACGTCATATTCGCTGCGATAGGCTGTCTGCTCGCGATCGTAGGGTTCGCCAGATGCTTCTTGATGGTAATGTATCAACGAAAACAGGTTTCTGAACAGGGGATAGCTGCAGCGCGGCGCTGGGAGCGAATGTACGTCTTAGGCGCGGCCGTCTATGTCTCGCTGCTTGGCATTGGGTGCGTCTGGGCGTTTGCACAAGGCGACGGTTATTCCCGGCTCTCCAGCCTTGCTGTTCTTGCGTTCTTTTTAATAGGAATACCCGGGCGCAACTTCGCTAGCAATCTGCTCGTGGATGTTCTACTGCCTCTGTCATCCGGTTTAATATTTTTGTCGCTGGCATTGGCGGGCGGATACTATTGGTGCTTATTTATACTTGTTGTGATTCCTTCGTTTATCACAATGAGGCGCATTTCTTTTCGTCTGCGAGGGGTTTATCTTGAAGCTTTGTTGCAAGCGCGCGACGTCAGGGTGCTTGCGGACAGATTTGACACCGCGCTGAATAACATTCCGCACGGGTTGGCGATGCTGGACTCGGACTGGAATGTTTTGGTTCTAAATCAATCATTAAAGGAATTGCTATCTATCCCATCTGTATTTGCAAATGCCAACATTTCACTTGAGGCTTTACTAAATGAATGTGTAAAAATTGGCGCTATATCTCCCGATGAGCTGCCGAATGTTCTGCAAGGCCTTGGAGTGCTGCGTACGGGGGGTTCCATCGACGAATTGCTGCTGCAGACCAAAGCTGAGCGAACCCTAGATCTCACTTTGCAGCCGATGTCGAATGGAGGCGCCGTTTTATTGTTTGAAGACGTTACGGAAAGAAAGATCACTCAAGCGCGTCTGAACGAATTGGCCCGATTTGACCCGCTTACCGGCCTGCCAAATCGGACAGAATTTCGTGAGCGTGCGGAAAGCGCGCTTCTCGAGCGACAGACTAGCGTTGAATGCGCTATCATGTTCATCGATCTAGACCAATTCAAGCAAGTTAACGATACGCTAGGGCACGGGGTTGGAGACCGCCTGCTTCGCGCTGTGGCCGATCGTTTGACGGCGACCATGCCTGTATCGGACATTGTTGCGCGTTTTGGCGGTGATGAATTTGTCGCTTTTCACCGATGTCCGGGAGGCGACGCTGAGATCGCAAGCCTGGCTCGCCGGCTCATTGAGGAAATATCAAATCCGTACGAGATTGGCGATCATCAGATTACCGTCGGCGCCAGCATAGGGATCGCCACGGCGAAAGATTCGATCGATCTCGAGTCACTTCAACGGAACGCTGATCTGGCTCTCTACCAAGCGAAAGTTGAGGGACGCAATACATGGCGGTTCTTCGAAGCCGAATTGGAGATCAAAGCGCAGGCCAGGCGCAACCTTGAATTGGATCTGCGGTCCGCATTTGATAGGAACGAATTTGAACTGTATTTCCAACCCATTTACAATATCAAACGAAAGCAGTTTGTGAGTTGCGAGGCATTAATCCGCTGGAAACATCCTGTTCGCGGCTGGATTTCGCCCGCGGTTTTTGTTCCCGTGGCCGAGGAAATGGGGCTAATCGTCAAATTGGACAATTGGGTATTGAGGGCCGCATGCCGCGCGTGCGTCGCACTGCCTGAAGATATCCGCGTTGCCGTCAACATATCGGCGGTGCATTTCCGCGACATGCAGCTGGTCGAAGCGGTGAATGAAGCCCTATCCGAGTTTGGCGTGGCCCCGCACCGGCTCGAAATTGAGCTCACGGAGACCGCTCTACTTCACAACATTCAGATTACGCGCTCGGTACTGAATGAGCTTCGCCAACTAGGAGTCAGAATTTCCCTGGACGACTTTGGGACCGGATACTCCAGCCTTAGCTACCTTAATGCGCTTCCTTTCAACAAGCTCAAGATCGACCGATCCTTCTTGGCCGGTCTCGAGCCCGACAGTCGCTCGTTGAGACTCCTGAAGGGTATCACCTCGCTGAGTGCAGATCTGGGTCTCATGGTGGTCATGGAGGGCGTCGAGACACAGGAGCAATACACGCTCGTGGCTGAATACACGGCGGTTGATGAGATACAGGGGTTCTTCTTCAGCAAACCGTTGCCCCACCGCGATATTTTGGAACTATTCCGCAGTAAAAGGCTACACGCGGCGTAGCGTAGCCAGCGCGCCAAGTTACTCGCGCACCGCCGCTCGCAATCTACTATAACACATCGTCAAATTGGTTATTGAATTGAACGCCTTGATGGTCGCGCGACCGTGCGATAGCGTAAATCGAGTTTTGTTGGGAGTGTATCCGCTCCGTGAACTCGTTTTGCGTGAGGACCGAATGAAATGGCGGACCTGAGCGAGCCGCGTGAGATAGGCTTCAATGAACGCGTCCTTTCTCTGATCCGCTCGCTAGATCAACGAGAACCCAAAACTGACGCGGAAAAAGATGAAATATATCGGCTGAGATTCGTAGCTTATCAACAAGCGAAGATGGTGACGCCGGATATCCCAATGATCTTCAAAGATCAATATGATGACGCGGCAAACGGCAAGACGTTAGGCATCTATCTCGAAGGCGCCCTAGCGGCTTCGATCCGGGTCCACGTAGCCTCTAAAGCCTGCCCCGTGGCTCCCGCTCTAAAAGTGTACGGGGATCTCCTTCGACCCATGTTGAATGCAGGAAAGATCATTGTCGATCCCACGAGGCACGTCGTTAAACTGCACCATGCAGGGATGTTGCCAAAATTACCTTACGTGACTGTGCGTTTAGCTTGGACGGCGTGCGAACACTATGGCGCTGATTTCGTACTCGCAACTATTCCATCCCATCATAAAACTTTTTATCGGCGTATTTTTGGCGGGGGAATAGAGACAGAAGCCCGTTCTTATCCTGGCATCGCGGTACCGGTGGTTCTTTTAGCTTGGAATTATCGGCAGATCAAAACCGAGGTCAACGCCCGGTACCCTTTTTTAAAGTCAGGTGAACGAGAACGAGTATCAATCTTCGGTGGCGGCTCAGACCCTGAGACGAACCGTGAAGCCCTACTGGGTAAATCGCACATCCTTTCTTGATGGGACTGCGACATAAGTCCCAGCTGCAGCAAGCGAAAATATTGGCCGGGTATCGCCGGCAAGCGAAAAAGAGAATCGTCTTATTAACGGCTCCAAAAGCCGCGAAATGTAAAATCGCGGGGAGAAGTCAGAGTTGAGTACGTCGCGAATGAGAATCCGCCCCGCGCCTCGCCGCTCGTCCGACGAAATTGCGACTAGCGTGGATAGCACGCTTCCCCTGTTGAACGGCGCAGACTGGCGACCAAAGCGATCCACCGTCCCCCATCTTTTGCTTCAAACAAGACATGGTCAGATTTCGTTGACGCAAACGGCGGGGCAGCGACTTCCAATATTGCTGCTGCATGGCGGGGGGCTCTGCAAAGAGATTTTCAATCGGCAGCTCGGGAGTAGCCTCGGAAGCCAGCACCGCGTGATCGCGATCGATTTTCCCGGGCACGGTGCGTCAGGGAATGCGATTGATCCGGCAAGGACTTATTCGATCAAAGGCCTTGCGGATCTGGCTCTTGAGGTGCTTGAGAACCTGGATATCGATACCGCCGTAGTCGTTGGCGTCTCCTTGGGCGGCCTTGTTGCGCTTGAAATGATCCAGACTTTTCCTGGCTTGATCGGCGTTGGGGTGACAGGTATCCCCCATGCGCCTCTGCCACGGGATCTGCCGGAATTTGACCTCATTGCCGGCTCGGGGAGCGCGCCTGAGCGTGAGCAAAGGTTCCTTTCCCGGTCGTTCGGCGACTTTGACGCAACCGCGTTTCACAACGCTGTGTCGCGGGCAGATCCAGAATTCTTACGAATGATCACCGGCGAAATGCAATCTCGGGATATGTGCTGGCCGACTATACGAGATATTGTGGACATTCCGGTCATAGCGATTACTGGCTCGGATGGTCCCGCGACGAATACGGATTCGAACGCTGACGGCCAGCGTGCACAGAGTCGCTTTTCAATAATGCAAAGCGGCCCGGCGCCTTATCTACAAGTTCCAGAAATCTATAACCATATTCTTGAGCGATTTCATGTCGCGCATGGTCAAACGTGAAAGGCAGCAGTTGGCGTCGCCGCACACCTGGTATGGCGGGTAAGATAAACTTGTAAATTAATCTATCTGATGTAATCGAGGTCATTTGAGAAACAAATGGATAATTAATCGCATGCAAGGTTGACGAGCTTGGTGACACTAATCTTCAGCTGCCGGCTTGCGAAGCGATAGAAATACAAAACTCTTGTTGCGAAAACGCGCGCAGACCGCACCCTCGGCATTTTATGATTGCGCCGTTTGCGCTATGCATACACTATCGAGAACGATGAGTTAGCCAGCTGCGTCTCGACGCGATACGCTGACCCCCTCTGACGTTTTGCTGCGCTTTGCCCGCGAGAAGGAAGGCTTATGACTGGACGCTTTGTATATGAGACCGCTTTTCATCGTAATATTGGGTGGTTTACGCAGGAGGAACAACAGACCCTAAGAGGGAAGCGAGTAGCAGTGGGCGGTCTTGGGGGCTGCGGCGGGGTACATGTCACGACTTTAGCTCGCGCGGGGATCGGCGCGTTCAATCTCGCGGACTTCGATCGCTTTGAACTTGCAAATTTCAACCGCCAAGTCGGCGCGCGAGTTTCGACTTTGGGCCGGTCGAAATTGGAGGTGCTCACCGAGATGGCGCTGGATATTAACCCGGAGCTTGCCATCAACCCTTTTCCGCGAGGGATTATTGAGTCGGAAATCGACGATTTTCTTCGGGACGCGGATGTCTTCGTAGACGCTATCGACGCCTTTACCCTTGATATTCGGCGGAAGGTTTACGCGCGATGTCGCACCCTTGGAATTCCCGCTGTATTCGCGGTCCCGGCGGGCATGGGGTCGGCGTTTCTCATTTTCGACCCGAACGGCATGTCATTTGAGGACTGGTTCTGTTTCGAAGACGTCGAGCCTTCGAAACAAATGGTCAATTTTATTGTCGGCATAGCGCCTGCCGCGCTGCACTCGTCGTATCTAGTCGATAGTTCGCGGATTAATCTTCAGACCCGCGAATTCCCGTCGACCGGACTTGCGTGCGAACTCTGTGCAGGAGTCACTGCGGCTCAAGTGGTAAAGCTGTTGCTGGGACGAGGTAAAGTAGAGGCTGTACCAACCTATCATCAGTTCGACGCGTTTGCCTGCACCTACGAAAAGGGAACTATCCCCGAGGGGAATCGCAGCCAATCGCAAAGCTTGAAGCTCGAAGCGGCTTACGTGGAGTTCGCTAGGTTATCGGGGGGTTAAGGCAAGTACGGTAAATTTAAAATGGTATTTGTCAGCGCCTACGATGCTTAGTTTTTTAAGTTTTCCGCGTCACGGTCTCTCGCTAGGCTTTCAAACCCTATCGAGGGCGACGTGCGCACATCACTTGTGAACTTCGCGATCCGTATGCTCGTGAAACCGAAACTCGCTGCATGTAAAACGCCTTTCGATGTCCGAAAAGCTTTTGCTTCGGGAATGTCGGGGCCCCGAGATGTGAGGTACTCCTCGGCCACAGTGGGCGGCATTTCAGGCGAGTGGGCTGAGCCTGAAAACGAAGAGAACACATTCGGGACGTTACTTTACATTCATGGTGGCGGATACGTTGCGATGTCGTCCAAGACACATCGCGCTATTTCAGGCGCCTTTGCGCAACGCGGCCTGCGCGTGTTTACGCCCGACTACCGACTGGCGCCTGAGCACAGCTTTCCGGCTCCGCTTGAAGATGTGACGCAGGCGTGGCGCGGACTATCTCCGTCTGTCGACCGGCCTCTGTTTCTATCCGGGGATTCTGCGGGCGGAGGGCTCGCCGCGGCATTGCTATTGAACCTACGTGACCTCGGGGAAGCCGGCCCCACCGCGACTTCGCTGTTTTCGCCCTGGACGGATTTGGAGTTAACCGGCGCATCGCTGAAGTCGAATAAAGATCGCGACCCGATGCAAGTGGAGAGCACGTTTCGGATGCTCGCCGCTGCTTACGCAGGGGAAGCCGATCTGAAAAATCCGCTGCTTTCACCAATCAACGGCAGTTTTTTGGGTCTGGGACCCATACTGGCGTTCGCCGGCGACACTGAAATATTGCTAGATGATGCGAAACGCTTGGTGGAGCGCGCCAAAGCGGAAGGTGTTTTGGCGGAGCTTCGACTTTACGCTAACATGCCCCACGCGTGGCCGCTGCTCAACAAGATATTGCCTCAAGGACGTCAGGCTCTAGATGAGACGTGCGTTTTCTTTCAATCGTCCGCCTTGCGTGCTTCTGGAGCAGCGGCTCGCGAAATCTCTTCAAAGAGCCGCCCTTCTAACGTCGCAGCCTGAGCGCCCAAAGCGTTGTAGAGGCGGCGCAAGCCGCCTCCAACCGCCTTGACCTGTTTTTCCTCAGTACGAATAGTACATGTCGAACTCGACCGGATGCGGCGTCATTTCAAAGCGATGTACGTCGGCCATCTTCAGGTCGATATAGCTGTCAATGAAATCATCGCTGAACACGTCGCCCACCTTGAGGAAGGTGCGATCCTTATCGAGATTGCTGAGCGCCTCACGTAGCGACCCGCAAACCGTCGGGATTTTTTTCAGCTCCTTCGGCGGCAGGTCGTAGAGATCCTTGTCCATCGCCGGACCCGGATCGATCTTGTTGTGAATGCCATCAAGCCCGGCCATCAGCATGGCGGCGAAAGCGAGATAGGGATTGGCGGTCGGATCGGGGAAGCGCACCTCGACCCGCTTGGCCTTCGGATTGGCCGTCCAGGGAATGCGGCAGGAGGCCGAGCGGTTGCGCGCGCTGTAGGCCAGCAGCACCGGCGCCTCATAGCCGGGAACCAGGCGCTTATAGCTGTTGGTCGAAGGGTTGGTGAAACCGTTGAGCGCCTTGGCGTGCTTGATGATGCCGCCGATGTACCACAGGCACTCCTGGCTCAAGTCCGCGTATTTGTTGCCGGCCATGATTGGCTTGCCGCCCTTCCAGATCGACTGGTGGACGTGCATCCCCGAGCCGTTATCGCCGTAGATCGGCTTCGGCATAAAGGTCGCGGTCTTTCCGTAGCTCTGCGCGACCTGGTGGATGCAGTATTTGTAGATCTGCATATGGTCGGCCATCGTGACCAGCGGCCCGAACTTCAGCCCGAGTTCGTGCTGCGCGGACGCCACTTCGTGATGGTGCTTTTCGACCACGGCGCCCATGTCGGCCATGGCCTTCAGCATCTCGCCGCGCATGTCCTGACCAGAATCCTGCGGCGGGACCGGGAAATAGCCGCCCTTCGTGCGGATGCGGTGGCCGAGATTGCCGCCCTCATAAGGCGTGTCGGAATTCTCCGGCAATTCCGTGGAGTCGATCTGGAACCCGGTATTGTAGGCGTCCGAGCGGAAGCGCACGTCATCGAATACGAAGAACTCGGCCTCTGGTCCGAAGAAAGCCGTGTCGCCGATCCCGGTAGATTTCAGATGCGCCTCGGCTTTCTTGGCAATGCTGCGCGGATCGCGATTATAGGGCTGGCCGCTCGCCGGATCGAGAATGTCGCAGGTCAGAACCAGCGTCGAGGCCGCGAAGAAAGGATCGAGACACGCCGAAGTCGGATCAGGCATCAGGGTCATGTCGGATTCATTGATCGCTTTCCAACCCGCGATCGACGAACCGTCAAACATCAAGCCTTCAGAGAAAGCGTCCTCATCGATCAACGTTTGGTCGAAAGTGACGTGCTGCCACTTGCCGCGCGGGTCGGTGAAGCGCAGATCGACATATTTTACGTCATTATCCTTGATGTGCTTCAATACGTCATGAGGTGTCTTCATTTTGCCCTCCTAGGCCTTTTCTTGGGTTTTGTCCCGCGCTCGGCGTCGTAAAAGCAGCGGCGCTGCCGCTCAGCAGTTAAACCGCGTCCGGTCCGGTTTCGCCTGTGCGAATGCGAATGGCTTCGTCGATCGTATAGACAAAAATCTTCCCGTCGCCGATGCGGCCAGTTTGCGCGGCCTTGCGGATGGCCTCGACTGCGCGCGCCAAGGCGTCGTCGGCGACGACAACCTCGATCTTCACCTTTGGGAGAAAGTCGACGACATATTCGGCGCCGCGATAGAGTTCGGTATGGCCCTTTTGCCGACCAAAGCCTTTGGCCTCGAGCACCGTGATGCCCTGCACTCCCGCTTCCTGCAGCGCTTCCTTCACTTCATCGAGCTTGAACGGCTTGATGATCGCCTCGATCTTCTTCATGGCGCGGGTCGTTCCTGTTAGAAGTCAGCAAGGATGGCGCGCGGCCCCACCCTGCGGCGCTTTTGCGCGGCCGGTCCTTAGCATTGGTTTTTGGGATGCGCCACGTCCTCCGGTGGAGTCGTAGCCATGTGACGCTTAAATAGGCGCCAGCTAGACCGTGGGTGCGTATTCGCCGGAGGCATACACGCGCCAAGCCGAAAGCCCGGCCTTGGCGACGACCACACGCCCCGATTTCGCCATCGCAACCAGATGAGCGAACACCCGCGGCTCTCGCCAAGCCATCGCCCGCGACGGCGCGCAGACGGCTCGGTACTCTCCGAGCTCATAGTCTTCCATGAAGAGCACGCCGATGCGGTCAGGCCGGAAGTGCGGCGGCAGGCGCCGATCCGTAAGCCACTGGCACTCGTAGTCGCGGCACACCTGTGGGCGGTCGGCATAGATGCGGCAACCGGCTTCCGCGCAATGGCTGCATTTCGGCCCGGCGGGCTTTTCCAGTTCCGTGATTTCCAACGCTGAGCAGCACATCGTGCAGGCGCCGCAAGACTTTCCGATCGCCGCGGGCAATAGCGAATCTCCCAAGGTCCATCGAAACACATAGCTGCGGCGGCGCCGGCGCGCCACGAGCGCGGCTGCATCAGCACACGAAATCCCCGAAAATCGTCCTGCGTCCGCTCGCGCACCCCGTTTCGGACAACTATGGAAAGGCTGGATTTACGAGGCGTTTCGAGGGCTCTGTGCGCATATCGTCGTTTCCGCCCTGGTTCGTGGCGGCGTTGCTGCTAGCGACGCCGCTCGTGCTCGCGCTCGTATTGCCCGCGCCCAGCAGCGATACGCGCGAATTGCTGTCCTGGGGCCTCAGCCCGACGCTTTCCACGCCCAAACAACCACCGCTGATGCAGTGGATGGGTTTTCTCGTCATGCATTTTGCGTGGCCGACCACCTTTTGGTGCGTAGCGCTGACGCAAGCGCTGAACGCGGTTGGCCTCGTTTACGTGTACGCGACGCTGCGGATCTGGTCGGCGCGAGATGAGGCCGCTTTGTCGACCGCGCTGCTCGCCGGCGCGGTCTATTTCACCGCTGCGCCGGTCGCCTTTGCGCTCAACGCGGACATTCTGCAATTCCCGTTCTGGGCGGCGATGTTGTTCCACGGGTTGCGTGCGTTTGAAACACGCCAGGCGAAGCACTGGATCGGCCTGACCGTCGCGTTCGCTTTGGCGTTCTATGCCAAATATACCGTGTTGTTGTTGGTCATGGCCATGGTCGTCGCGACCCTGGTTGTTCCGATCCTCCGCAGTATCTGGCGCGATGTTCGGCTTTACCTGTCCGCGGTTGCTGGCGCCCTGCTGATTGCTCCGCACCTCCTCGCCGCCGCGCATTCGGGCGCCATCGAACACGCCACGGGGACCGTCTTCGCAAGCGGAGGATTGGAGTGGCGGCTCAAAAACCTGTGGGAGCTTTTTTCCGGTTTCGCCGCTTATCTCGCTCCGGGGTGGCTCTGGTATACGATTGCAGTTGCGCGAGGCGATGCGCGGGTTGAGCTGTCGCATGATGTCGGCGCGCAATTCGTTCGCTCGATCGGGGCTACCGCGCTGGGGCTGCTGCTGGTCTTGATCGTTGGCTTCGGATTCAAATATCCGTCGCGGTACGATTCCCCCTTCTTGTTCATTGCGTGGCTATGCGCGGCCTCGTGCCTGCGCTTCCCACCGACCCGCTGGGCAAATACGCAGCGTTGGATGACGGCGGCGGCGGTCGCCGTCAGCGTACTGATAGCGGTCGGTGGAGTGCTGATCTATGGCGTGTTTACGGTGCATCCGCGCCAGCAAGAACCGCTTTTCGAAGCCGCCAACTCGCTTCAATCGGAATGGCGGACGCACTACGCCTGTGGTCCAGCTTATGTCATGGGCGACTTTTGGAGCGCCTACGGCCTCGGAATTTCCATGCAGCCGCCGCGTCCGGGCGTGCATTTGATTGAGATGGACGGCGTCCCCGGCTACGATCCGGCGCTACGCGAAAGAGAGGGCGCCATCGTCATCTACCGGGATAAAATCGACGAAATGCAGGTGCGGCCTGTGTTCCCTGAGCTCGATCTCAGAAGCCCGGAGCATCTGACGCTCGGGTTTGCACGCACGCTCAGTCGCAAGGCCTCCATTACCTATGAGTATGTCTTCGTCCCACCGAAGGACTGCGGCGTCAAAGGTTAGAGCGGTTCGATCAGATTGAATCGCGCACGCCTTCCTTTCGTCCTCGCGAACGCGAATGTGCGCTAAGATAGGGTGTTTGATCGACGCTATCCGCGTCATGGCCGGGCTTGTACCGGCCATTCACGCCGTGACAGGGCTCGTCGGCCTCAGAACTCGAACGCTCTTGTGTGCAGCAGACGCTGCTTTGTTCTAAACCTGTAGTGCGCGTCACGGCGTGGATGGCCGGGACAAGCCCGGCCATGACGGAAACGGCGCAGTGCGAACGCGGGGATTACAACCAAGTATCAATTTGATCGGAAACCGCTCTACTAGCTGGCCAGCCCAGCAGACACTAATAATCGCGCTCCTCACCGTTCAATCAGCTTGCCTTTTTCCGGCGTGCGGCAGGCGCTTTCGCAGTCCGTCGTTTGGGCGCTTTTGTTTTGCCAGCCGCCGCCTTCGTTCGCGCTTCGGCAGGCTTCGGCGTTTTTGACGGCGCGTTGGACCCTCCGCCAGATAGCGATCGCTTCAAAGCGTCCATGAAGTCTATCACCTTCGCGCCAGGCGCCGCTTCGTCTTCGACCGGAACCGAGCCGCCGCTTTCAACCTTGCGTTTGACCAGATCTCGAAGCGCTTCCGCGTAATGGTTCTTGAAGCTCGAAGGGTCGAAAGATTGGCTGCGGCTTTCAATCAATTGCTCGGCCATATTCAGCATGTCGGCGCGGGGCTTTTGTTTGCCGAGCGATGAGAACACTTCGTCCGCGTCGCGGATCTCATTGTCGTAACGCAGCGTGTCGAGCACCAGACCCTTCCCGCTCGCATAGAGTGCGACCAAATTCTCGCGCCCGCGCAAAGTGAGTTGCCCGATGGCCACCTTTTTCGCCGCCCGCAACGCGCTGTGGATGACCAGATAGCCCTCTTCGGCGACATCGCCATCCGGCAGCAGAAAGTAGGGGCGCTCGAAGTAGAGCGGGTCGACGTCATTCGCGTCGACAAATTGCGTGAGTTCGATCGTGTGGCGAGTTTCCAGGCGGACCGCGTCGAGCTCGCCCTTTTCCAGTAGCACGTAGTTACCCGGTTCGACCTCGTAGCCCATCACGATGTCTTCGTTGGCGACCTTCTTGTCACCCGCCGCGACCTTGACATAGCGTATGCGCTGTTTGGATTTTCGATCTATCTGGTGAAAGCGCGGGGTCGCTTCGGATCGCTCCGCGGAGACCAGACGCACAGGGATCGCGACGAGCGCGAGCCGCAAATAGCCCTTCCAGAAGGTGCGAATGTTCTCGGCCACGCGATCAAATCCTACTGTCAGCAATCAGATCCTCGGAACAAACCTTCCGATGCAACGCCGGTTCCCAGAATGAAACTGTTTTTTGATCAACCGAACCAGCGCCTCCTCAATTCCCCCCTTCAAGCAGCCTTCGCGCGATAACCTGCGCCTGGATTTCCGCCGCGCCCTCGAAAATGTTCAGGATACGCGCGTCACACAGCACGCGCGAGATCGGATACTCCAGCGCAAATCCGTTGCCGCCGTGAATTTGCAGTGCGTTGTCCGCCGCAGCCCAGGCGATGCGGGCGCCGAGCAGCTTCGCCATTCCCGCTTCCAGATCGCATCGACGGCCGTCATCTTTTGCGCGGCCCGCGAAGTAAGTGAGCTGCCGGGCGATATGGATCTCCACCGCCATCATCGCCAGTTTGTCGGCGACTCGCGGGAAATGGATCAACGGCTTGCCGAATTGAACGCGCTCTTTGGCATAGCGCAGGCCTAACTCGAAGGCGCTCTGCGCCACACCCACCGCCCGCGCCGCCGTCTGGATGCGCGCGCTCTCGAACGTCTCCATCAACTGTTTGAAGCCCTGGCCTTCGACGCCGCCGAGCAACTGACTCGCGGGGACCTCGAACCCGTCAAAGGCGATCTCGTATTCCTTCATTCCGCGATAGCCGAGCACCTCGATTTCGCCGCCCGACATGCCGTCGGCGGGGAAGGGTTCAGCGTCGCTTCCGCGCGGCTTTTCCGCGAGCAGCATCGACAGCCCTTTGTAACCTTTCTCATCGGGATTGGTGCGCACCAATAAGGTCATCAGATCGGCGCGAACGGGATGCGTGATCCAAGTCTTGTTCCCCGTTACCTTGAAGACCGCAGCTTCGCGAACCGCGCGGGTGCGCAGCGAGGCGAGGTCCGAGCCGGTGTTGGGCTCAGTGAACACCGCTGTCGGCAACATTTCACCGCTGGCGATCTTCGGAAGGTATTTGGCCTTCTGTTCCGGCGTGCCGCCGACCAGAATCAATTCGCCGGCGATTTCCGAGCGCGTGCCGAGCGAGCCGACGCCGATGTACCCGCGCGAAAGCTCCTCCGAAACGACGCACATCGCGACCTTTCCGAGGCCCATGCCGCCATGTTCTTCCGGGATCGTCAGCCCGAACACGCCCATATCGGCGAGGCCTTGGATCACCTCGATCGGGATGTAGCTATTTGTGCGATGCCAGTCGTGCGCGTGGGGGATCACCTCCGCCTCGGCGAAGCGGCGCATTTCGGCGCGCATCGCCTCCAGCGTTTCATCGAGCCCCGGATCGCCGATTCGCCCGTCGTGGGCATCTTGGATCAGTACAGCGAGACGCGCGCGGGTCTCGACGGTCGATCCGGAGCGGATGAGTTCGGCCACAGCGCCCTCGCGCAAGGCCGAGAAGGCGCCCTCCTCCAGCCCGAAGTCCGTCGGGCGCACGAATTCCCCCTGGTTCATCGGGATGCCGCCGAACACCTGCGCCAGATACTCGCCCAGTCCGATGCGGGTCAGCAATTCTTCGGTCTCGCCGAAGCGGCCTTCTTGATGCATTCGCTCGGCGTAGGCGCCGAGCTGGCGGATCGCCTCGACATAGGTCGCGAGCCAAGCCAGCCCGTGAACCGCGTGCTGCTCGGCCTCAATGCGTGCATTTTCGAGCCGGCCGTTGGTCGTCGCTCTTTGCTTAACGGCCGCCGTTGCCCGAACGAGTAGCGTCTCCACCGCACTTTGGGCTTGGCGGGCGAGATCTTCGGTTTCCACTAACTGCCCTCCATGGCGCCTTTCGCACCGCAGCATTGCGCTTGAAACCGGAATGCGCAATCCGCATTTCTGCGCACGACAATTTCACCTATGTAACGCGGGAACGTGCGTCCGACCGCGGTCGAGGGACAGGTCAAGTATGAGGGGTGCGGCGGGCGTAATATTCGACGCACTGGGCAGTTTCATCGTCGACGATGGCTGGCCGATCGCCAGCCACATCGCGATGTCGATGCTGACGTCGCTATTCCCGTTTCTCATCTTCCTGACGGCGCTGGCGGGTTTTCTCGGCACATCCGACCTTGTCGACGTTGCGACGAAGCTCATTTTCGAGGCGTGGCCCAGGGTCGTCGCCGAGCCGATCGCAAACGAAGTGCAGAGCGTACTGACCGCGCCGCGGGGCGGTCTGCTCACGATCGGCGCCGTGCTCGCACTCTATTTCTCATCGAGCGCGGTTGAGGCGCTCCGCACGGGGCTGAACCGCGCCTATGACGTAATCGACCAGCGCTCATGGTGGCGGCTGCGCCTGGAATCCATTGTCTTCATGACAGTGGCCTCGTTCGGCCTGCTCGCCCTGGCGTTTCTGGTGGTGCTGGGTCCGCTGATCTGGGCCAAGGTGCTCGATTTCGCGCCGCAACTCGCGCCGCTGCAGCGGCTTGTCACTCTCGCTCGGCTCGGCATAGCGACCATCGTGCTATGCGTGACCCTTCTGCTCGCGCACCTCTGGCTCCCCGCCGTAAAGTTGCGCTTCGTGGACGTCGTTCCCGGCATCATCCTCACGTTCGTCGGCAGCGTCGGCTTCGGCGAGGCCTTCGGGTTCTATCTGAGCGAGTTTGCCCGCAATTACGTTTCGACCTACGCGGGGCTCGCTTCGGTGATGATCACCCTCCTGTTCCTCTATTCAGTCGCAGCCATTTTCGTGTTTGGCGGCGAACTGAACGCCGCCATCCTGCGCTCGGGCCGGCGCAAGGATTTGAAGGCGCGACGCGCAGCGCGGAGGCGCTCCTTTTTCAGCGGATACGGGGCCTCGCCGCCTTCGGGCCGGCAGCCTTGAGGGTCTAGTTTCTCGTTCCCATCCGGGGAGCAGGCTGCTATCGGGCCCCGCATGACAACCCACACCATCGACGGCATTCGCAATTTCTCGATTGTCGCCCACATCGACCACGGCAAGTCGACCCTCGCCGACCGCCTCATCCAAACCACGGGCGCGCTCGCCGAACGCGAGATGGTCGAGCAAGTGCTTGATTCGATGGAGATCGAGCGCGAGCGCGGCATCACCATCAAAGCCCAAACCGTCCGACTGGAATATAAGGCGGAGGACGGCAAGACCTACATCCTCAACCTGATGGATACGCCCGGGCACGTTGACTTCGCCTACGAGGTGTCCCGGTCGCTGGCGGCCTGCGAAGGCTCGCTCCTCGTCGTGGACGCGACCCAGGGGGTGGAAGCGCAGACGCTCGCCAATGTCTATCATGCGCTCGACGCGGGCCACGAAATCGTCCCCGTTCTCAACAAGATAGACCTGCCCGCCGCCGAGCCTGAGCGCGTCAAAGAGCAGATCGAAGACGTCATCGGCCTGGACGCCTCCAACGCAGTGCCGATTTCCGCGAAGACCGGGCTCAACATCGACCTGGTCCTCGAGGCGATCGTGCATCGCTTGCCGCCCCCGAAGGGAGACGAGACGGCGCCCTTGAAGGCGCTTCTGGTCGACTCTTGGTACGACGCCTATCTCGGGGTCGTCGTGCTCGTGCGTGTCGTCGACGGCAAACTGCGCAAGGACATGCGCGTGCGCATGATGGCCGCGGACGCTGTCTACACCGTCGATCGGCTCGGCGTGTTTCGGCCGAAGATGACCGACATGGACGTGCTCGGACCGGGCGAGATCGGTTTCATAACCGCCCAAATCAAGCAGGTCGCGGACACGCGGGTCGGCGACACCATCACCGACGACCGCCATCCGACGGCCCAAGCGTTCCCAGGCTTCAAGCCGGCGCAGCCTGTGGTGTTCTGCGGCCTGTTTCCCGTCGACGCCGCCGACTTCGAAGATCTTCGCGCGGCGATGGGCCGACTACGGCTGAACGACGCTAGCTTCTCGTTCGAAATGGAGAGCTCCGCCGCGCTTGGCTTCGGCTTTCGCTGCGGGTTTCTAGGGCTTTTGCACCTGGAGATCATCCACGAGCGTCTCGAGCGCGAATTCAATCTCGATCTGATCGCGACCGCGCCGTCGGTCATTTACAAGATTGGCTTGAACAACGGCGACGAGATCGAACTACACAATCCCGTCGATATGCCCGACATCGTGAAGATCACCCAGATCAAGGAGCCCTGGATCAAAGCGACGATCCTCACGCCCGACGACTATCTCGGCGCGGTCCTGAAACTCTGTCAGGACCGACGCGGTGAGCAGCTCGATCTGAGCTATGTGGGAAAGCGCGCTTTGGTTGTTTACGCGCTGCCGCTCAACGAAGTCGTTTTCGATTTTTATGACCGGCTGAAGTCCATTTCGAAGGGGTATGCCTCATTCGACTATGTCTTGACCGACTACCGGGCCGGCGACCTGGTCAAGATGTCGATCCTGGTCAACGGCGAACCGGTCGATGCGCTATCGATGCTGGTTCATCGCGATCGCGCGGACATGCGTGGGCGGGCGATGGTTGAGAAACTCAAGGATCTGATTCCCCCGCACATGTTCCAAATCCCGGTGCAAGCCGCGATCGGCGCGAAAATCATCGCGCGTGAGACGATCCGGGCGCTGCGCAAGGACGTGACCGCCAAATGCTATGGCGGCGACGCAACCCGCAAGCGCAAGCTTCTCGAGAAGCAGAAGGCCGGCAAGAACGCATGCGGCAATTCGGCAAAGTTGATATTCCGCAGGAGGCGTTCATCGCTGCGCTGAAGATGGACAGCTAGAGCGCTCTGCAGATCGGATTGAATCGCGCGCGCTTTCCTGTCATCCCCGCGAAAGCGGGGATCCAGGGGCTACACGACGTGCGCTTCAGCGTGTTGGCCACGCAACGTGCGGCAGCCCCTGGATCCCCGCTTTCGCGGGGATGACAACCAGGAAATCGCTTATGTCTACCGCCGAAGCTCGACCCATCGCCCCGATCGCCCTGCTTCGAAACAAGCGTCTATCACGGCCATGTTCGCGATGGCGTCCTCGATTGGGAATTCGAGCGGCGCCTTCGCCGCGCACGGCTCGCGAGAAGGCGTCGCCTTGGAGGGTGTACTGGTCGCAAACCGCGAATTCCTCGACCCGCGCGCCGCCGCCAACCAGATCGGCGCCCGTGTCGATGACAATCCGAGTCGGTCGATCAATCGGCGCGTTGAACGGAATTTGGACCTCGATGCGACCCGCGGCGCCCGCAATGCAAACCCGCTGCGCGCCCGCGAGCTGCGTGCCCGCGCTGAACGTCAGGTGCCTGCCGCCCGGAAATTCGACGATGGCGCTGACGAGACGATCCGTGCCGAACTGCGGATCGATGTTGAGGCTGGCGGCGACGCGAAGCGGCTCGGCCTCGAAGATGAAACGCGCCGTCAAAATCGCGTAACAACCGATGTCATAGAGTCCGCCGCCACCGGGAGGGCGGTTGCGGATGTTTTCTGGATCAAGCAGGCGGTAGGCAAACAGCGTCTGGATCGCCGAGACGTCCCCAATCGCCCCGGATTGTGCGATTTCCCGCGCGCGGCGCCACTGCGGATGAAACCGCACCATGAAAGCTTCCGCGACCAGCTTGCCAGAGGCCTCGCGGGCGGCGATCAGTTTTCGGGCTTCCGCAGCGTCGAGCGCAATCGGCTTCTCGCAGAGCACATGCTTGCCCGCCGCCAGCGCCTTTTCCGTCCAGGGCATATGAAGCTCGTTGGGGAGTGGATTGTAGATCGCTTCGATGGTTGGATCGGCGAGAAGCTCCTCATACGAGCCGTAAGCCTTCGGAATTCCGAGCTGGTCGGCGGCGGCCCGCGCGCGCGGTCCGTCGCGCGAAGCGATCGCCTCGATCCGGGACAACTTGCCCCGCTGCATGGCCGGGATAACCTTCTCGGTAGCGATCTTCGCCACGCCCAGCACGCCCCATCTGACGGGTTCGCTCATTATTTCCTCCCTAGCCTATGCGATCACGCGCTTGGTACGCGCCCCTGCGCCTGTCGCTCCAGCATCCAACCAGGATATTCCGGCCGCAAGGCGCTGGCCTTATCAAGTGTTTCCAGCTCTTCGCTGGACAACGACAAGGCGCTCGCATCGAGATTGTCGTTCAACTGTTCGATCGTCTTGGCGCCGATAATGACGCTCATCACGCCCCGCCGGGTCAAAAGCCAGGCAAGCGCGACGCGCGCGATCGACACGTCGTGGGCTTCGGCAATCGGCCGCATGGCGTCGATGATGTCATATCCGCGCTCTTTGTCGACGGGCGGAAAATCGAAGGCGACGCGGCGGGCGTCGTTGGATTTCACGCCCTCGCGGGTGAACTTGCCCGACAGAAACCCGCCGGCCAGCGGGCTCCACACCATGACGCCCATGCCCTGGTCCTCGACCATCGGCAAGATCTCGCGTTCGAGCTCGCGGCCCGCGATGGTGTAATAGGCCTGCACCGTCTCAAACCGCGCCGAGCCTCGCCGTTCGGCGATGCCCTGCGCCTTCATGATCTGCCAAGCCGCGAGGTTGGAGCAGCCGATCGTCCGCACGAGCCCTCGCGTGACGCAATCATCGAGCGCGCGCATCGTCTCCTCGATCGGCGTCACCGGATCGAAGCCGTGGATCTGGTAGAGATCGACGTAGTCAAGTTTCATGCGCTTGAGGCTCGCGGCGATCTGGTCGAGAATATGCCCGCGGGAAAGCCCGACGGCGTTGGGGCCAGGACCGGTGCGACCGCGCACTTTGGTCGCGACGATCACGTCCTCGCGCGGGACCTTCAGATCGACGAGCGCCTGACCCAGCAAAATCTCGGATCCGCCCTCGGAGTAGACGTCGGCGGTGTCGATGAAGTTGACGCCGGCTTCAAGAGCGCGAGCCGACGAGCGCGGTCGCGCCCGCCTGATCCACCGTCCCGACATTGCGCCAAAATCCGGCGCCGCCGTGGAACGTCATCGTCCCCAGGCAAATCTCGGAAACGAACTGGCCCGTACGGCCCAAGGGGCGATAGCGCATAGCGTCTGGTCTCGTGTTGAGGAAGCCGCAGCATAGGGGTCAACGTGAGGGACGCGCAACCCGCGCCCCGGCTCGCCAGATCCAAGACGACGCTTCTTAATAAATTTTTAACTGAAGTATGGCATCCGGCCAGAGACATGGCTGGCAGTCGCCGCTATGACCCACGCGAGATTTGAATAGGATTTTCGTATTGAGACTCCGGGCAATCGCCGGGATCATCACTGCGTGCATTATCGTCAGCGCCCACGCCGCAGAATTCGACGGCGGAGGTCGCATCGGTGACTATCTGCAACTGGTTGCCGCAACGGAATATACAACACGGATCGAAATCGCCGGCGTCTGCGCCTCGGCCTGCACGATAAAACTGGGCGCGCGTCATGCCTGCGTTCGAGCTGATGCCCGCCTCCTGTTCCACGCCGCGCGCGACGCCAACGGCAATGTCGACAGGCTCGGCACCCTGATGATGTTGCACGAATATCCACCCCGAATTCGCGCCTGGGCGAAACGTCGCGGTGCGCTTGACTCGCAGGATTTCACCGCGATGACGGGCGCCGAAGCGATTGCGCTTGGCGTCGCGGATTGCGACGCAGCGCGGCAGCGCTGATCGTACTGTGGCGAACCGCGCGGCACGGGTTAAAGTGTGGACGCGAGGAAGCTCCGATGGCAGCGCAGCGCGTTTGGGTGGCCGGACACCACGGCATGGTAGGGTCGGCGGTCGCACGGCGGTTGGCGGCGCTCGGCCGCGAAGTCATGACGGTCGAGAAGACCCAGGTCGACCTCATGAGGTTTGATGACGTCGCCGATTGGCTTGGCAACCAAAGACCCGATGCGATCGTCCTCGCCGCGGCCAGGGTCGGCGGCATTCTCGCCAACGACACGCGACCGGCCGAATTTCTTTACGAGAACCTCGCCATCGCAGCCAATGTCATCCACGCCGCGCATCTCCAGAGCGTGGACCGGCTGCTGTTTCTCGGTTCGTCGTGCATCTATCCGAAGCTTGCTCCGCAGCCGATCGGCGAGGATGCGTTGCTGACGGGGCCACTCGAACCCACAAATGAACCGTACGCGATCGCGAAGATCGCTGGCGTCAAATTATGTCAGGCCTATCGGAAACAGTACGGGCGGCGCTACGTCTCCGTGATGCCGTGCAACCTCTACGGGCCGCGGGACAACTTCGATCCCGCCTCGAGCCACGTGCTCGCGGCGCTGATGGCCAAGTTTCATGCAGCGAAGGCGGCGGGGCGCGACGAAGTGATCGTCTGGGGTACGGGGACGCCGCTGCGAGAGTTCATGTTTGTTGATGACCTCGCCGAGGCGGTGGCGTTCTGTCTCGACAACTACGATGAGGCGGCGCCAATCAACTGCGGCGCTGGCGCCGAGATCAGCATAGCCGACCTCGCCAATCTGATCGCCGGCGTTGTAGGTTTTCGAGGCCGCTTGGTATTTGATCCGACTAAGCCGGATGGCGTCCCCCGCAAGCTGATGGACTCGAGCCGTCTGGCGTCGCTCGGATGGCGGCCGCACACGTCGCTGGAGGTCGGCGTCCGCGCCGCCTACGCTTGGTTTTTGGAGAACCGGGTAGCCGCTTAGCGCGAACTCGCTTGTCATCCCCGCGAACGCGGGGATGACCGTTAGGTAGGCGATTCAACCCGAGCAAAAACCTCTCCAATTGATCGCGTGTTTCGCCGACTGGCCCCCGCGCACGCAGATACTCAATTGATTAACCAAAAATCGTAAACTGTCATTAATTTCGTTTTTTTAAGCTGTTTTCACGAAGCCGCGTGAAAGGCCAACACTCGTGTTCAGTTTTCGCCTCTCCCAGGAGTTCAAGAAGCGCGCCGCGGGCATGATCGCGCCTTTTCCTCGTGGCGCTGTCCCGACTTCCGCGGCGATCGATCCCGGCCTCGACAATAGCCGCTTCGGCGCCTACGCGGCCATCGGCGCCATCGCGCTTGGCGGCGTCATGCTGATGGCGAATATCGCGCACAATCGTTCCGCGGTCCCGGTAGCCGAGGCGCCAGCGGCCTCTACAGCGAACGCATCGGATCCAACCAACGGCGCAGTTGCCATCAAATCGCTCGCCGCGCCTCAGCCGGTCGCCACTCCGATCGCGGTTGCTCCAGCAACGCCGGTGGCTTCACCGGTCGCGACGGCGGAAAAATCCGCGGTGCGTATCGACACCTCAACCACTGGCGCCATAGCGAGCCCTACGCTCACTCACCCGAAGCACAAACCGCATCGGAAAAAGACCAAGGACGTAGACAGTCAGACCTGATGCGGCCACGCTTCGAGAATGGCCGACGAATCACCTTTGGCATTGCCGCTTTCCGCGCAAATCGTCGCGTGGTCCGCCTATCTCGGGCAGGAGCGCCGGCTGGCGGGCAAGACGGTCGAAGCCTATAGCCGCGACCTTCGGCAGTTCGCTGATTTCTTAGCCGCGCGGCTGAAACGAGCACCCGACGCCAACGATTTCGCCTCCCTCAAACCCACCGATCTCCGGGCGTTTCTCGCTTCGCGGCGCGCAGAGGGCATCGACGCGCGATCGCTGCAACGCGCGCTTTCGGCGCTCAGATCGCTGGCAAAATACCTCGAGCGCGTAGGCGCGGGTCGTACTTCCGCATTCTCAGCCCTGCGTTCGCCGAAGGCGGGCCGTCGCCTTCCGCGCCCTTTGAGTCCCGACGACGCCCGCGCGGTTGCCGACGTTGAAACGCGATCGGGCGAGACCCGCGAGCCCTGGATTCTCGCTCGCGACGCAGCGGTGTTGGCGCTCTGCTACGGCGCCGGGTTGCGCATCAGTGAAGCGCTGGGAATCTCTCGCGGCGACGCCCCGATCGGGGCCATCGACGAGGTGCGCATTCTCGGCAAAGGCGGCAAGACCCGGATCGCTCCGGTCATCGCGCCGGTCCGCGCCGCGATCGAAGCCTATATCGCGGTCTGTCCCTGGACCCTGAAGCCCAGCGGGCCGCTATTTCGTAGGCGCCAAGGGGGGACCGCTCTCGCCGCGCATCGTGCAACTGGCGATGGAGCGAATGCGCGGCGCCTTGGGCTTGCCTGACAGCGCGACGCCGCACGCGTTGCGCCATTCCTTCGCCACGCATCTGCTGGCGCGCGGCGGCGATCTGCGCACCATCCAGGAGTTGCTGGGCCACGCTTCGTTGTCGACGACGCAAGTCTACACGGCCATCGACAGCGCGCGGCTGGTTTCAGCTTACAGAGCCGCCCATCCGCGAGCGTGAGGCTCAACCCGTCTGGGGCGGCGGCGAGGCGATAGCCATGGCCCAGAAGGCGCCCAAATCGACTGTGTAAATTCTTGCCCAGCGCGATCCCAAAGCGGGTGGCGGAGCGCATGCGCAAATTGGCGTCGTGCTCAGGCGAATCACGCCAAGCAACCATCGCCTCCTGCGTCGAATAATAGCCCGCGCAAATATTCTCGCCCGCTTCGGCAGCGCGCACCCCCGCATCGGCGAGCCGGCCGGCGAAGTTCCCTTTGACATCGTGCGACATCCGATCGGCCGCAGCCATCGCCTGGGCTTGCGCCAGCGCAATCGCCATGAGCTCTTCGTCTATCCTGACCGCCGCGAGGCCGCCCTTTGCGCGATAGGCGTTGAGCCATTCGACCGCCTGCGCCGGATCCACGCGGGCGGCTTCAAGCGCGCGGAGCGAGCGGCCGGTTGGCGCCTCGACGATCTCAGAAGCGCAAGCCGAAAGAAGCAGCGGCGCAGCCAGCACCGCGCGCCGCGTCAAATGACGCAAATTGCGGTGGTCGCAAGCGTCGTCAAACAAAGCGGCGCTCCAAATATGCAAATTCAATCGCTCAAAACACCACCACGCTGCGGATCGACTTACCTGCGTGCATCAGATCGAAGGCTTCGTTGATCTTCTCCAGCGGCATCGTGTGGGTGATGAGATCATCGATGTTGATCTTACCCTCCATGTACCAATCAACGATCTTCGGCACATCGGTGCGACCGCGAGCGCCCCCGAAAGCAGAGCCTTTCCACACGCGACCCGTCACGAGTTGGAAGGGCCGGGTCGAAATCTCCGCGCCCGACGGCGCGACGCCGATTACGATCGATTCTCCCCAGCCGCGATGGCAGCATTCCAAAGCCTGCCGCATTGTCGTTGTGTTGCCAATGCACTCAAAGGAGAAATCGGCGCCGCCTCCGGTGAGGTCGACAATGGCCTGCACGACCTTATCGCGACCCACTTCATCCGGGTTGACGAAATGGGTCATGCCGAACTTCTTGGCGATCTCCTGCCGCGCGGGATTCAGATCGACGCCGATGATTTTGTCGGCGCCAACCATTCGCGCGCCTTGGATCACATTGAGCCCGATTCCGCCCAGGCCAAACACAACGACATTGGCGCCCGGCCACACCTTTGCGGTGTAGACGACCGCGCCCACCCCCGTCGTTACGCCGCAGCCGATGTAGCAAATCTTGTCGAACGGCGCGTCTTCCCGGACCTTAGCAAGCGCGATCTCGGGCAGCACGGTGAAGTTCGAAAAGGTGGAGCAGCCCATATAGTGAAATACCTCGCCGCCATGGCAGGCGAAACGGCTAGTCTGATCCGGCATCAATCCCTGTCCCTGGGTGGCGCGGATCGCGGTGCAGAGATTGGAGCGACGTGACAGGCAGGTTTTGCAAGCGCGGCATTCCGGCGTGTAGAGCGGGATGACATGATCGCCCGGCTTCACGCTGGTGACGCCCGCGCCGACCTCGCGCACGATGCCCGCGCCCTCGTGACCGAGGATGGCGGGGAATTTGCCCTCCGAATCCAGGCCGGAAAGCGTGTAGGCGTCGGTGTGACAGACGCCGGTCGCCATGACTTCGACGAGAACCTCGCCGGCCTTCGGGCCCGAGATGTCGATGGTCTCGACGGAGAGCGGCTTGTTGGCCTCCCAGGCAACAGCGGCGCGAGACAGCATAGCTCAACTCCTTCGTGGCGACGTTCTGTGGAGCTTGTAGACCGGCTCCAACGAAAGAAACGTGAATAGTGTGAACGCGGAACTTATGAGGCGGACGGCCGCTTGATGAAACCAAGCTCGACAATGTTCCAGATAATGACCGCGAGCGCCAGCGCATCAAACGGATAGACCGCCCAAACGGGCATCGCTCCCTCCGATCGCGGCTGAAACCAGTTTGCGGCGCCCGCGACCAATAGACAGAACGGCGCGAGCCCAGCCCAGGCGGGCGACCTGCCGAGATCAGCGAAACGCTTCGCGCTGACGAAATATTGCGCAACCGCCAGGAAGATCAGCGTGAAGCTATAGATCATCAGATAGGCGTGCACGGCGAAGATCGTGAACGAGAAGAACGGCTGAGAGCCAAGATCGCGCGGGACGCTCGGCGCGACAGCCCAGGCGACCAGCGTCAAAATCAACGCAGCGCCAACAGGCAATGCGCTGGCCCGCGCCCAAACGCCCGGTCCGATCACGCCCTCGCTCTCGCGGTAGAGGAAGCGGAAGCTCGGCGTCATCAATCTCTCAGGAGATCGTTGATGCCGGTCTTTGCGCGTGTTTGTGCATCAACCGTCTTGACGATAACCGCACAATAGAGAGAGGGCCCCGCGGATCCGTCAGGCAGCGCCTTACCTGGCAATGACCCGGAGACGACGACCGAATACGGTGGGACATATCCGACATGGATCTGTCCGGTCGCGCGGTCGATCACCTTGGTCGACGCCGAGATGAAAACTCCCATCGAGACGACGGAGCCCTTGCCGACAATCACGCCCTCGACGACTTCGGAGCGGGCGCCGATGAAGCAATCATCCTCGATGATGGTTGGGTTCGCCTGCAACGGCTCCAGCACGCCGCCGATTCCGACGCCGCCCGAGAGATGCACGTTGGCGCCGATCTGAGCGCAGGATCCGACGGTGACCCAGGTATCGACCATCGTCTTCTCGCCCACATAGGCGCCAAGGTTGACGAAGCTCGGCATCAACACCGCGTCGCGCGCGATGAAGGCGGAATGTCGCACGATGGCGCCCGGCACGGCGCGAAAGCCCGCTTCGCGAAAGCGGTTCTCGCCCCATTGCGCGAACTTCGAGGGAATTTTGTCCCACCAAGTCGCGCCACCCGGGCCGCCCTCCACAATAGCGTTGTCGTTGAGGCGAAACGACAGCAGAACGGCCTTTTTCAGCCACTGGTTGACCTTCCAAGAGGCCGGGCCTTGGCTGCCCTCGACTTTTTCTGCAACGCGCGCCTGACCCGAATCCAGCAGTTCGAGCGCTTTGTTGACGGCGTCGCGCACGTCGCCATGCGTGGCGGCGTTGACGCTGACGCGATCCTCGAAGGCGCGCTCGATAAGGGCTTGCAGGTTAGCGTGCGACATGTGGGGGCCGTTGCGGTCTGAAATTTGGCGGGTCTTTCCGCCGCCCGCGAGGCATTGTCAATTGCGGACGCGGAGGCTCCGATTTTCAGGGCGGCTTCCCAAAAGTTCAATACGCGTTCGCGCCAGTCGGCTAGATTTTGCGAGTTCGAGTTCGGAGGCTGCGCAAATGTCCCTGAAGACCCCGCAAATCATTCCCTATCTCTATTACGACGACGTCCCCGCCGCGATTGCGTTTCTAACCAAGGCATTCGGCTTTAGGGAGCGAATGCGGACCGGGACGCCGCGCGGCGGTATGCACGCCGAAATAACGCTCGGAGACCAGATCGTCATGTTAGGCCAGGGCGCGACCGAGAAAGATCACAAGAGCCCGCGCGGAGCGGGTGTTACGACGGCGGGGATATTCATCTATCTCGACGATGTCGACGCGCACTTTGCTCTCGCCAGAGACGCAGGCGCCGACATCGTCGAGCCGCTGAAAGACCTAAGCTATGGGCGCAGTTACACCGCGCGTGACCCAGAAGGGCATTCTTGGTTTTTCACGTCGCCCGCGGTTGTTTGATTTCCCCGCGTAACCGTTCGTACTCGAACCGCACCACGTCGGCTCCGTGCTTGCGTTCGAGCCGCCGCACCGTGAAGTGGCCGCGCGCCATGGCCTGGAAATGATGGGCGAAGGCGGCGTTTACAGCGGCCCCGCCAATCGCGCCGACGATGGGCACGGCCTGCGCCGCCAGCTTTTCGGTTACAACGACACCGAACCGCGCTGCAATTTGCGAAACCAAGCGAACCAAAACCGGAGCGGTTTCGCCGGCAATGCCGTGCTTCAACAGAAAACGCGCGCTCTCGCTCACGGATTGCGCGAGGGCGGTCCGCACGGCGAAATAACCGCTTTCGTTCCCGGCCTCCGCCGGCCGATCACCCCCGAGCGCGAATACCTCCAGACAGGCGAGCGTCGCCTCTGGCCTTTTGAGATCTTCGCCATGCTCTCTCGCGATATCGGCGATGGAGCGCAGAAGGATTGTCGTGGAAACAGGGACTTCGACGGCGGTCGCCGCCAACCCGAAGGCTCCGCCGACAGCGCCGGCCGCCGAAGCCGCCACCATGTGCCAACGCCTGTGCGCCTTGGTTTGAGCAGTGCTGTCGAGCGATCGCACCGCCACACGCAAAGCGCCCTTGAGTGCGGATTCGGTTACGACAGCTATCGCTTTCCGCGCCGCAGAGGGCAACGCACGACCGATCGCCTGCACTTGTCCGCCGAGTAGCCGAGTCAGCCGCGAGGCAAAATTATCCCCTTCGAGGAGCCGGACCGCCGCTGAGAGGTCATCGACATCTTCGCGCGACAGACGCGGTGGCATCATGGTGACGCTGGCGGTGGACATGGTCGCGCCTTCCGGGGCAGAGGCCCCGGCGGAACATAGGAACGGGGCCCTGGTTCCGCCAGCGCCGGATCGCCGATGAGGTCATGCAGCGATGGGGAGCGCAACCAAAGGCGGCTCGTCGAGCGGGATCGTCGAAGTCTCGTTCTCGTTGCTCGGTTCAAAATTCAGCATAAGCACCGGTGGCGCGGACGTCCCGACCGTCATCGGCGCCATCTCCTGAGATTCGATCTCTATCGGCTCCGGCGCCGTCGTGGCTGCGCTTCGAGCGTCTTCCCGCGCTCCTTCGCTCGCGAGCCGCGAGAGTAGGGCGGTAATCGGCGCGAACGCCGCATCCTCCAACCCCTCGATCGCCAGCAGCATCTTGGTGGCCAGCGAATGGTCGACGCCGCCGATGGCTCGCCCGGTCTTTTGCGCCAGTTCGAAAGCGATGCGGAACACCGGCAGCAAATGCCCCGGCATGCCGGCCTTACGGAACACTGTGGCGAAGCCGCTGCCGCGCGGATCGCGCAGAATTCCGTCGACACGGCTCGCCCGCAAGCCCGACATTTCCGCCAAACTGTAGCGGAACAGCCGCGTATCGGCGCCCACGAGCGCCCGCAACAGCAAGCTGACGGTCAGATGCTCGCCCGCGCGCAGCCATTGGACGAGTTCGGTGAGATCGCTTTCCGAGCCATCCGCGGCAATGGCGACGAACGCCTGCTCGCGTCCGTCGCGGGCTATGCGCTCTGCGCGACGAGGATCGAGCCCGCCGGTAGCGGTCGCGAATTTTGCAAGGGCGTCCGTCGTCGACGCGGCGACAGCCGCCCGCAGGGACGAAGGGAGATCAGGTCGTACGGCGAGGCGCGCGCGCGCCTCGGCGTCGTCGCGAAATCGCGCGAATAGCCGCCACAGCGCATTGCGCGGGATCTCGGCCTCGGTGTTAGCGATCAAGGCGAGTATTGCGGAGCGGTCTCCTACTTCTGCGAGCGCTGCGGTCACCTGCGAGCCCAGCATTGGCCTTTGCGCGATCGCGGTCTGCGCGGCCGCGTCGCCTGTCGCCGTTGCGTCCACAAGGTCAGCGTCGTTCAACAGCGGAGAACGGGCAAGAACCACTCGCGAGACGTCAGAATTGTCGGCCGCCAGCGCCAGCACAATATGACGCGGCGCTGCGCGCGAACTGGCGAGCGCCTCGGCAAGCCCGCGCCGCACCTGGGGTTCCGGATCGTCGAGCATCGCGATCATCGCTTTTTCCGCTTGCGCTCGCACCGGAGGCGCGAGCTCGCAATGCAGGTACGAACGCGCAAGCGCGTTGACGGCGGCTGCGCGCTGCGGCGCGGCGGCCTGCGGCAGCCAGGCGAGGAAGCGCCGCACGAGGCGAGACTTGTCAGAGAGAACAGGGGGATCCGCGGCGGCGAGAGCGAACACTGTTACTCCGTAAACTGAATTGGCCTTGCCCCTCATATTCTCGCCGTTACGGTAAACGCCCGCTTAAGGCGCCCACCCCGAGGAGTTAAAAATGATCGATGGATGCACGCCTCATTCGCGCGGAGGTTATTTTTTCGAGGATTTTCAAGTCGGAGCGCGCTTCGCGCACAAGCTCAGACGCACCGTGACGCAAATGGACAACATGCTGTTCTCCAACATGACGTTGAATCCGCAACCCTTGCATATCGACGCCGAATTCTGTGCGCGTGAGACGGAATGGGGCAAACCGCTTATGAATTCGCTATTCACGCTCGGGCTGATGATAGGCATGTCGGTCAACGACCTTACCGTCGGCACGACAATCGCCAACCTCGGAATGACCGACGTGCGATTTCCGAATCCCCTGTTCGAAGGCGATACGGTCAACGCTACGACAGAGGTTTTGACGGTCCGGGGCTCGAAATCGAGAGCCGACGCTGGGCTCGTCGAGTTTCATCACCGCGCGTTGAAGCAGGACGGGACGCTGGTGGCGGAGTGTCGGCGAACCGCGTTCATGCGCAAACGGCCGCCCTCGACGATCGCGGTCTAAATCCTGACGTTGATTGCTTGTTGTTTGACGCTGGCGCGCGGCGGCTTGGCGGGATAGATGCGACGAACGGATGCGCCGAAAACACCTGTGGGGGTTCGATGAGCAAATTGAAAGTGATTGCGGGACCTTTTAGTTTCGACGCCCAGCTCGAAATTGACCTTGCGCCGAAGACTTGCGCGTCCTTCTTGTCGCGCCTGCCGTTTGACAGTCAGGTTGTCCACGTGCGCTGGAGCGGCGAAGGCGTATGGATTCCGCTGGGGGACTACGACTTTCAAGTCGGCTATGAAAACCACACCAGTTTTCCGGCGCCCGGCCAGATCATTTTATATCCTGGCGGCGTCAGCGAGACCGAGATCCTCCTCGCCTATGGCGGGGTGCGCTTCGCCTCGAAGGTCGGGCAGCTTGCGGGCAACCACTTCCTGACGTTGACCTCGGGTCTGGAAAACCTTTATGCGCTCGGTCGAAAATGCCTGTGGGAGGGCGCGCAAAAGATCCGGTTCGAGGCCGCCTAATCCTCCGAAGATCGGCGCGCCTGGCTGAGCGGAGAATTTAATGCGGCTTGCAATCATTGGCGCGGGCTATGTCGGCCTCGTCTCCGGGGCGTGCTTCGCCGACTTCGGCCATACTGTGGTTTGCGTCGATAAGGATGCGAACAAGGTCGCGTCTTTAAAAAGGGGCGAGATCCCGATTTTCGAGCCGGGCCTGGACGCGTTGGTGGCTTCGAATACCCGCCAGCGCCGTCTCTCGTTCACCGAGGATCTCGCAAGCGCGGTTCGCGGCGCCGAAGCCGTCTTTATCGCCGTGGGGACGCCGTCCCGCCGCGGTGATGGGCATGCCGATCTGAGCTACGTCTATGCCGCGGCGCGCGAGGCCGCTGCGGCGATCGATGGATTCACCGTCTTCGTGACAAAGTCTACGGTGCCTGTAGGCGCCGGCGACGAAGTCGAGCGGATCATCAAGGACACCCGGCCTGACGCCGATTTCGCGGTGGTTTCGAACCCGGAATTCCTGCGCGAGGGTTCGGCGATCGGCGACTTCAAGCGGCCCGACCGCATCGTGATCGGCACCTCCGATCCGCGCGCGCGGGCGCTGATGAGCGAAATCTACCGGCCGCTCAATCTCAATCAGCCGCCGCTGTTCTTCGTCGACCGCCGCACCTCCGAACTGATCAAATATGCGGCGAACGCCTTTCTGGCGACCAAGATCACCTTCATCAACGAGATCGCCGATCTCTGCGAGAAGGTCGGCGCCGACGTGCAGGACGTTGCGCGCGGCATTGGCATGGACAACCGCATCGGCGCGAAGTTTTTGCACGCCGGGCCGGGGTATGGCGGATCGTGTTTTCCCAAGGACACGATGGCGCTGGTCAAGACAGGTCAGGACGCCGACGCGCCGATGCGCATCGTCGAGACCGTCGTCGCCGTCAATGAACAGCGCAAGCGCGGCATGGCGAAGAAGGTGATCGCGGCGTGCGGCGGCAGCGTGCGCGGCAAGGCGATCGGGCTATTGGGCCTCGCCTTCAAACCCAACACCGACGACATGCGCGACGCGCCCTCGCTGGCGGTGGCGCAAGCGCTCGAGGATGCGGGCGCGACGCTGCGCGTCTACGATCCGGAAGCCATGCCGCAGGCGAAGTCGCAATTGCCGAACGCCGTGTTTTGCGAGGACCCGTATGACTGCGCCGCAGGGGTCGAGGCGCTGGTGGTCGTCACCGAGTGGGACATGTTCCGCGCGCTCGACTTCGCGCGGCTTGCCGAGACGATGGCGAGCAAGATCCTGGTCGATTTGCGAAACGCCTACGACAGCGCTGACGTCAGGCGGCGCGGCTTCGCGTATTTTGGCGTCGGTGTGAGCTGAGGCCCCCTGTAGACGCGGTCGCTGACCGCGTTCGAGGGTCAAGCGCCTCGTTCTGCAAGGTTTTTCCAAGCCGAGCCACCGCGGTCAGCGACCGCGGCTACATGCGCGCCGTATCAGCTCGGGCTCGCCGCCGGCGGGTTTGGCGCGACTGTCGTTCGCTTGCCGCCCCCGCGCTGCAAGGCGCGCCAGGAATCGTTCTGCGCGATCATGGTTCGAATCGCTGCGATGTTGCTCGCCGCTTCGTCGGGCGTCATGTCGTGCTTGCTGACCTCTTCGGCCTCGCCAAACTTCCCTTCCAGCGCGAGAACCAGCGCCAAATTCTGTCGCACCCTCGCATCCGCCTTCGGGCTAGCGGCGGCTTGCCGGAGCGTCGCCTCCGCGGGCTCCAGATGCTTTGACAGCGCATAGGACAAGCCAAGATTGCACAGCACTGAAGGCTCGTCGGGCGCGATCTTCAGCGCGGCGCGGTAAAATACCTGTGCGCCCTCGTGGTCATCGAGCCGGTCGGCGACCGAACCCTGAACGGACATAAATCCCCAGTTTGGGCGATCTATCGGATAGGAGCGCGACAGCACGTCTTTGGCCTGATTGAGATCGCCCTTGTCCGCCAGCGCCTTGCCGTATTCGCCGAGGACCTCGAAATCCCTGGGCGCTTTGACCGCCGCCGCCTGCATGACCGCCGCGGCTTCGTCGTACCGGGTCAGACCGCGCAAGCCCCGCGCGTAGTTGATCGAGGCGAATTTCTCGCCGGGCTTCTCGTTGTAGATCTTGCTCCAATGATCGGTGTAGGTGCGAAGCGCCTCGGGTTCGGTCGGCAGCGTCGATGGGGAAGACGAACCCGCGATCGAGCCGGTGACGTCGCCAAAGTCTTTGCAGCCCCCTAAGCAAACGGCGGCAAGCAGCAACGCGCCGGCAAGTCGAAAACTGGGCTTCACTGGCATTGCGGGCTCGCGGGCGGGTCGGGTGAACTTTCCGATGTGAAAATAATTTGTTAACCCTAATGAGAGGTTAAGTTTTCAGCTCGCGCCCGGGAAATGCGCGCCGCCCTAACGGAAGTGCAAATGACATCTGTGAGTCCGACGCCGATCTGGTTTGTTTCTCCTGAGAATTGGGAGCAATCAGCAGAGCGGATCGGCGCGTCGGCGTTCCAGTTCGCCAAAGCCTCGGGTTTCGAACCCAAGCCCGGTCAGTGGCGCCTGCTGCCGACCCCAACCGGCGATCTGGCGGGCGTAATTTTCGCCGAGGACCCCGACGATCCGTTCAGCGTGGGAAAGCTGGCGACGAGCTTGCCGGCGGGCGCCTACGCCTTCGCTGACCGGCCGCGCAATCCTGATCTCGCAGCGCTCGGATTTCTGCTCGGGCTCTACCGATTCGATCGCTACAAGTCGGGCGGGGCGCCTCAGCCCAAGCTTCACCCGAGCGAAGGCATCGATCTTCCGAGGCTGGAGCGAATCGCAGATGCCATCAAGTTCGGCCGCGACCTCGTCAACACACCGGCCAATGCGCTGACGCCGTCGGCGCTGGAGGCTGAAGCCCTCGCGTTAGCGCGCGCCTTCGGCGCCGAGGCGCATGTCATCGCCGGCGAGGCGCTCGAGAAAGGCTTTCCTCTCATCGCGGCGGTCGGGGCGGCGGCGGCCGAGCCGCCGCGGCTGGTCGACTTCGTCTGGGGAAGGCCGGACGCCGCGAAGGTGACGCTGGTCGGCAAAGGCGTGGTGTTCGACACCGGCGGCCTCGACATCAAACCCGCCAACGGCATGGAATTGATGAAGAAAGACATGGGCGGCGCGGCGGCGGCGCTGACGCTCGCGCGGCTGATCATGGAGGATCGGCTCGAGCGTACGGCTGCGCGTTTTGATCCCCATCGTCGAAAACGCGATCGCGTCGAATGCGATGCGTCCGGGCGACATCTACCGCAGCCGCAAGGGCCTGACGGTCGAGATCGGCAACACCGATGCCGAAGGGCGCCTCATCCTCGCCGACGCCCTCGCTTTGGCGACCGAGGAAGCGCCGGACCTGCTGTTCGACTTCGCGACTTTGACCGGCGCTGCGCGCGTCGCGCTGGGTCCGGAACTGCCGCCTTTCTATACTGACGACGACATGCTCGCGCGCGAGATCGCCGACAAAGCCGTCGAGACGCGCGATCCGGTTTGGCGTCTGCCGCTCTGGCGGCCTTACACCTCGATGCTGGAAAGCCCGTCGGCCGATCTCAACAATGCCCCGGGCAGTCCGTTCGCGGGTTCGATCACCGCGGCGCTATTTCTGAGCCGGTTCGCGGAGGGCGCCAAGGCCTGGGCGCATTTCGACATCTATGCTTGGAGCCCAAAGGCTCGGGCGATTGGGCCTCAGGGGCGGCGAGGTTCAGGCGGCGAGGGCCCTGCACGCCCTGCTGGCCGCTAAATACCCGCCGCGTGGGACGGGAAAAACCGAATAGGGAACGAATTGACGCTTGGCGAATCTCTAAGAAGAGTATATGCCGATCTTCGAACACGCCGGATGGGCGCCTTTTATGGCGCGATGTCGAGGTTTCCGCGTCCAACACGTTGAGCATGTCTCACGTAGGATGTCAGGCCGAAGGCGAAGAGCGGCTTACGATCCTTGAGGATTGGCAGGCGTCGAACGAAGGCGCGCGCGGCGCTGGATCGCGTCGTAGGACGCGGACGCCCAGCTAGAACTCACCACTCGCATGCAGGACGAGACATCGGGGTTCGAAGGGTCGGGCCATCATTCGCCCGATCGGCTTCGCCGAAACTGAGCCACACCCCCGCGAAAGAGTTTTTGAGGAAGTACGAATGAGACCAGGGCAGAATAATAACAAGAGGATGCGGGGTGGGGGCCGCCCGCCCAACAATCGGCGGGGACCCAACCCCTTGACCCGCTCCTATGAGTCCAATGGACCCGACGTCAAAATTCGCGGCAATGCGCATCATGTCGCCGAGAAATATCTGCAGCTTGCCCGGGACGCGCATACTAGCGGCGACCCTGTGGCGGCGGAGAACTACCTGCAGCACGCCGAGCATTATTTCCGACTGATCGCAGCGGCGCAGGCCGCCCAACTCGCGGCGCAAGGCCGCGCTCCCGGCGAGCCGGAGCCGGAGGAAGAAGACGACGATGAGGGTGGCGTGCTCGATCGCTTTGCCTCGCCGCCCGAGCGCGCGCCGGTTTACCCGCCGAACCAGCCTTACACGCCGCAACCCAATGCGGGCGGTGGCGGATATGGCTACAACGATCGGCAGCCTTATGACGGCGAGAGACCGCCGCCGCCGCAGCAACAGCCGCAGGGCGATCGTCCGTACCAGCCCCGTGGCGACTTTCAGCCGCGCGGTGATCGCAACAATCCGAACAACCGGCACGATAATCGGCCGCGCAACGGCTACAATGATCGCAGGGACAACGGCGGTCGCGACAATCGGAATGGGCCCGACGGACGCCCGCAGGAGTATCGCAACAACTACCGGGAGAATAATCCGCAGCGCGACCCTCAGCCGACGGTCGACATTCCTCAGGCTGCCTTGCCGTCATTCATCACCGCAGCCCCGAGAATCCCAACGCCCGCGGAAATATTGGACGCGCCTCAGCCTGTAGTGGGCGAGCCCGTGGAGGCCCCCGAGGTTGTGGAGGCGCCCGTTGCGGCTGCGGCCGAGGACGCGCCGGCCGAAGGGCGATTTCCGCGAGGACGACGGCGCCGACTGAGATCGCCTTATGGGTTCAACGCGGGTGGCGAAGAAGCGGCCGTTGCGACCGAGCCTACCGAAGGCGGCCCGTCGGAGTAAGCGCCTCGCGGAGCGTCGGCCTCCAGTCCGACGTTGGGGCTGATACGTAAGCCGGCCGAGCTGCGCACAAAAAGGTCGGCGTGGACGCCGACCCTCCGGCCAGGTTGTAGCCGCGATCTCCAGATCGCGGTTTCCAAGTGATCGACGCCTACCCGATAAAGCGCGGTAGCGCAGGCGCCACGGCTTCAGGCTGCGAGCAAATCCGCGAACTTCGTCTCGACGGTTTTGCGGTCGAACGGCTTCATCAGGAAATCGTCAGCGCCCGCGTGCATGGCGCGCGCGATCAGTGCGACGTCGTGCTCGGTCGAGCAAAAGACGATCTTCGGCTTGTCGCCGCCAGGCATCTGCCTTACCTCGCGCAGGAAGTCGTAGCCGTTCAGCACCGGCATGCTGCTGTCGACGAAGATTGCGTCCGGCATCGAGAACGAGCAAGCGGCCAACGCCTGCCGACCATCAGCGGCCTCGGCAGTCTTGAAGCGCATATTCTCGAGAATGCGGCGGGCGATTTTTCTGATGACCGGCGAGTCGTCTACGACAAGGACATGCGCCATTTTCCCGTTCTCCGTCAGTCACTGCCCGGCATTCCGCCGACGATGAGGGCTCGCCGATCTTCGAAAAGCGGGACTCGGTGAATCCGCTCGAAGCGTCAGGGTTGGCGCCAACTTGTTAAAAAGCCTTTCAAAAGGGCGCCGGTGGCCGATCCCAGGCTTGCTGCGGTCAACGCCCGCTAAAGGGACGTGGTTTCCGCTTCGCTCGCGGCCACTTCAGATGTCGTTTCCCTCGGCTTGGCGATGAAGCGGAATCCGCCCTCCAGCTGTTCGATCTCGATTGTCATGCCGCACTCGCGAGCGACAAGCCCCGCGAAGTAGGGCTGGATATTATGCGCATCGACATGAACCTCGTCGATCTCGCCCTTCAGGAGATTGCCGAAGCCGGTCTGCATCTTGGCGGTCTGCCCGCGCGACGTGATGTCCAGAACGGCGGCGGCGCCTTCGCCCTCGATCTGAACTTCGACCACGCCACCGCGGGGGATCGTCGCCTGGGCCACCTGGGCGAGGTTAAGCAGCAGCTTGACCACGTTCTTCGCCAGCAGCAGGCGCGGCGCCTTCCAGTGGATCGAGGTTTTCTCGGTTTCTAATAGGCCACGCGTGACTTTCTCCGCATCGCCAGTGTCGATCGACGCGCCAGCCGACCCCGCGGCGCCAAAGGCCAACCGGCAGAATTGCAATCGCGCCGAGGCCGATTCTGCGCTTTTCTTGATCAGCTCCATAGCAATTTCGCGCATCGACGGGTCGAAGTCGTCGTCGAGAACTTCCAGTCCATTGACGATCGCGCCCACAGGGCTGATGACGTCGTGGCAGACGCGGGAGCACAGCATCGCCGCAAGATCGAGCGGACCCAAAGAGACTGAGGTGCTTTCCGGGGTCATAAAGTTCGTCCTGTCGTCGTGCGCCGAAGCGCCAAATCGTTGCGATGTCGCCGAATCAGCTTGAATCGCGATGGTATCGGATTTGGGCGGCCGCGTCGCCGAGAAGGGCGCGAGGGCAACGTGTTAGTTTGCATCTATCGGGTAGAAAATACCCTTTATGCAGCCCGCGCTGCGAACTGCTATTTGAACGTGACTTTTTTGATAAATTCCGCTGCCAGAATAGGCTTTGCCGCCCTCGACAAACATCCCACGAACTGTATCGAAGGGCCGGATGTCCGGTGAATGCTGAGCCAAAACATCAATTGTAGAATGCAAATGTCTAAGTACGGCGCAATCCAAAAACCTCAGCACCCGATCTCTGTCGCTTGATCCTCTGGGGTTTTTATTCTTTGGTATCGGCAATCCCGATTTCGTCTGCAATTTTATGAACGAGGAATATGCGGCGCGCAATACTTCTAAATCTTCCCTGGTTACAAGATCAAGGCAATTCCGAAGATCTATGACGGCGCCGACGACGGTTGGCGCATCATAGTGACCTTGACCAGCTTTCCACTTCGCCCACTCCAACGCTCGAAGGGGGTCTGATTCCCAAAAATAGGCCCCAGGGCCAAGCCAATCATAGTCTTTGTCGCTCTGAAGGATATTGACGCCTTCCAATACCGCGCGTCTGGCAACGGCCTCGTCGCAGCCGTCATAACCCAATACGAATGAAGTCGCTAAACGAACTCAAGCCTTTGCGCTATTTCGTTTGCCTGGAGTTCCGCCGAACTCGACCCGGAGTTTGCCCTTTTTGGTATAAATTCCTTCGGCGATCAGCGCTTCTCGCGCCTGTTTTTTGGACGCCATCGCCCTTGTCGTCGCTTCTTCGAGAGCATTAATAATCTTCTCGTTTCGCTGTTCGCGAGTCACGGACATGCCCCCAACTTGCTACATTGTCGCGTCTTGCCAAGCTGAAAATTGGGTGCTTTACGCGAAGCCGTCAAGCCTAGAATTCTAAACAGAGGGCTGCGGGCGCTACCAAAAGGAAAAGCGGTGGTCGACTTCGACGGCGACGATAGAGATGCGATCGCGGTTCTTCTCGCCGACATCGCCCTTGAGGCGGGCCCCGCCGTCATGGAGGAGTATGCCTGTGCGGCGCAATCGCGCGCCAAGGCCGATGGCAGTCCGGTAACCGTGGCCGATCACCGTGCGGAAGCCATCATCGTGGAAAGGCTTGCGGCGGTGGCGCCGGGCATTGCCATCGTTGCCGAGGAGGCCGCTGCGGCGGGCGCGACGCCCATCGTCGGGCGCCGCTTTTTCCTCGTCGATCCGCTCGACGGCACGCGCGAGTTCATCGCCCGCAACGGCGAGTTCACTGTCAATATCGCGCTCATCGAAGACGGCCAGCCGATCGCCGGCGCCGTTTACGCGCCGGCCGTGGCAAAGATCTGGTTTGCAGGACGAAGCGCATTCACGACGCGCGCCGAGACCGGAGCTCGACTGGCGCCCGCCAACGATTGGCGTGGCTTGAAGACCAGGCCGGCGCCGGAGCGCCTCACCGCGCTGGCGAGCCGGTCTCACTGCGACCCGGACACCGAAGCGTTCCTGGCTCGATTGAGCGTCGGCGAGCGCGTCTCAGCGGGGTCTTCGATCAAATTCTGCGTGGTCGCTGAGGGGCAAGCCGATGTCTACCCGCGATTCGCTCCAACAATGGAATGGGACACGGCGGCGGGCGACGCCGTGCTGCGCGCGGCCGGGGGCGCGGTGCTGCAACTCGACGGCGCGCCGCTGATTTACGGTAAAGCGGCCCAGTCGTTTCGTAACGGCGGTTTTGTGTGTTGGGGCGATCCGCGCCGAGCCGGCGAATACATAAGATGACACCGCCCCTATGTAGCCGCGGTCGTTGACCGCGGTGGAGCGGCGTGATCGAACCTTTGCCGGATAAGGCGCTCACACGTGGACACCGGTCCAAGCGTCTAATTCTGTGAGTTTTTTCCAAGCCGACCCTCCGCGGTCAACGACCGCGGCTACATTGGCGCATTCCGTTAAGACATTATCAGCGTTAATCCTCGAAGGTGCGCATTTGCGTAGCCGCCGGCTCCGGGAGACGGCGATTCGCCGGAATTTGCGGTCACGTATCCCCGTGCGCCGCGTCTGCGCCGAGCGGAGTCTGCCATGAATTGGACCCGACGAGAATGGATCACCGCCGCGATCGCCTCCGCGGTCGTCGCGCCGCAAGCGGCGCGGGCCGACCTGCCTGCCGCCTATTCCGCCGACGAGATCGTCGATAGCGGCCACAAGTTCTTCGGGGCCATGACTCGCGGGCTTGCGGAGGTCGTCGAGGAGGCGGTGAAACGTTGGGGCCAGCCGAACGGCTACGTCCTCGGCCAGGAAGCCTCCGCCGCCTTTATCGGCGGCCTTCGCTACGGCGAGGGCGAGATTTACACCCGCAACGCCGGCGATCACAAAGTCTTCTGGCAGGGCCCCTCGGTCGGCTTCGACGCAGGCGCCGACGGCGATCGCACGATGATGCTGGTCTACAACCTGCCCGCGGTCAGCGCGATTTTCCAACGCTTCGGCGGCGTCGACGGCTCGGCTTATTTTGTCGGCGGCTTCGGCTTCACCGCGCTGGCGGCGGAAGGGATGGTCGTGGCGCCCATTCGCACTGGGGTCGGCGCCAGGCTCGGCGTCAACCTGAACTACCTGAAGTTCACCTCGCGCGCGACGTGGAACCCGTTTTAAGCGACCGTCCGCGGCGGCTCGCTTTACCAAGCGCGCCGCATCGTGCGAAAGTGCCGAAACCAAGAAGGTTTGGGCAGCTTGGTCGAAACAGCGATATACGTACTGCTCGGATTTCTCGCGGCGTTGCTTCTCGCCCTGATATCCGTCCCGGCCATTTCGCGACGAGCCTTCCGGCTCGCCGAAGCGCGCGCGCGGCTGCTCGCGCCTGCGTCGGTTGAGCAGGCGCGGGCTGATCTCGACGCATTGCGCGGAAAGCACGCCATCGAGCTGACGCTGGTGGAACGTCGCGCGTCGGCCGACGCCGATGCATCGGCGTCGGCGCAGATTGAGCTGGGCCGACGGGCGAATGAGATATTCGGCCGCGACCAGATCATCGGCGAAAGGGACGCTGAGATTCAACGGCAGCGCGCCGAAATATCGGGGCTGCTCAGTGACCTGCGGACGTCCGCAACAGATAACGCGGCCTTTCACATCGGGTTGCACGATCTCACGCGCCAACGCGACGCGGCTTCAGCGAGCCATGCCGACGCGATGAAGCAGGTTGCCTCGCACGAAGCCCGCGGTGAGGAAAACCGAGCGACGATTGCCATGCTGGAGACGCGCCTCGCCGCGCTCTCGTTCGAACTCGCCGACGTGAAACGCAAGTCGGAAGGCGCCGCGGAACGTGCGAAGTCGAGAATATCTGAACTCGAGAGCCATCACGAGGCGAGCCGCTCCCACGCGCGAAGCACGGCAGAGCGGCTCGCCAGCTTGGAGGCGACGCACGCCGCGTTGAAAACAGAGGCCGACGGCCGTGGCGCGGAGGCCGCGCGCTTGCGCGAGCGCCTCGTCGAACTGGAGCCGAGACTGGTCAGCAGCGAAAGCAATCGCGAGGCGCTATCGCTGGAATCGACCCGGCAGTCCAGCAGAGCCGCCGAGCGCGTGGCCGACCTGCAACGGCTCGTTCAGCTGCGCCGCGAGGAAAACGAGAGTTTGAATGAGCGACTTGGCGCGGCCGCTGCACGCGAGAACGAATTGACGATGCGCATTCAGGCGCTCACCGCGGCGCGCGCCGACGCAGAAGGGGCGCTCCGCGCCGCGCGCTCGGAAAACGAGGCGATATTGCAGGACCTGGGCATCGCCAGAGAGCCGCGCGGCCCCGGGGCGAAGCCCTCCCGGACCAATGCGAACGGGGATCAGATGCTGAGGCAGGCGATCATCCGACTGGGTCGAAAACTGGCGAAGTCGGGCGTCGCCGAGATCGCCGGCCCCGGCGAGGCCGAAATCATCGCCTTCAACCCGCGTGACCCGGTCATCGCGTTTGGCGCCGAGGAAGACCGCTCGAAGAAAGCCCCGCACGTTTCGGAAGCGTAGCTGGCGGCTTGTAGCCGCGGTCGTTGACCGCGGTGGTCGTGTGAGCGTCGTTATCCGGCAGAGATCCGATCACGGCGCCACCGCGGTCGAGCGACCGCGGCTACAGGGTGCGCCTCAACCGACGTTTGCTTTCCTTCGCGCGTTGCGCGTATTTCGCGGGCGAAGCGGAGGGGCGGGGCATGGGTGAACCTGGCAACCAACTGGACGACGCGACCGAGTCCGAAGACAAGACGGTCGCGCTGTTGATCGCGATCCTGGCGCTGTTTCTCGCGCTGTCGGAAACGGGCGCCAAGAAGGCCGATCATCTCTCGACCGAGAAGAATATCGAGGCTTCGGACCTCTACAATTTCTATCAGGCTAAGAAGGCGCGTTCGACGGTAGTGGAAACCGCCGAACAGACGCTAGAGGCGCTCGCGCCGACGTTGACGGACGAGACCGCCAAGGCCGCGGCCGAAAAACAAATCGCCAAATGGAAAACGGTAGTCGCCAATTTCGAGAAGGATCCGAAGAAGCCCGAGGACAGCCTGGAGAAAATCCAGGAAAGGGCGCACGAAGCCGACGAAGTTCGGGAGCTCTCCAACAAGCGGCTGGAGCATTTCGAGTTCGCCAGCGGCGCCTTGCAGATCTCGATCGTGCTCGCCTCCGCCGCGATCATCACCGGCGTAGCGTTCTTGGCCTGGATCGCCGGCGCGCTCGGCGTGATCGGCGCTGTGCTGATGGCCTTCGGCTATTTCGCGCCGACAGTGCTAACGTTTCTCGGCTGAAGAAGCCGCGCCGTCGCCGGCTGCACTGTTGAGAAGCCGCGCGGTCGTCGTGGGGTCGGGTTCTGCGGCGGCGCGTTGGCCTCCTGATAGTTCTGGCCGCCGACGATTGCCGCTAAAATCCGCCGCGCCGCGAGCGGGGTCGCGCTTCCGCTCAATCGCGATAGCGCGTGAACGCGTGGATACCGCCCTCGGTCTCGCATGTCGCTGGCCGTCAATACGCGCACGCAGACGTCGGTGGGCGCTCCGATCGCCACCAGCGCCATCACCAGCGCCTCGCCGGAGGGATCGGCGGCGATGCGGACGGCCAGATCCAGCGGAGCCCCGATCGCGCGGGCCAACAACTCCTGGAACTGCTCCGGGCTGCCGGCGATGGCCGCGTATTCCAGACGCGCGATCGCTTCCCTGCCGACGGTCGCGAAGGCGTGCGGATTCCGCCGCCCCAATTCCGCCCGTTGCGCGGCCAGCATGATCGCCCAACGCTGATCCGACGTCGCCGCCATGAATAACGGCGCCATTTCCAACCGTATCGGAGTGCGGGCGAGGATCGCTTGCGCAAGCCGGCCATCGCCCGCGGTTTCCAACGCCAGGCGGGCCCGCTGAACCAAGGGGGCGATGTCTTCTGTCCGCAGTCGCGTCAGCGGATTTGACGCCAGGGCTATCAAAGCCTCCAGATCGCCGTCCGCCAAAAGCCCGACGATGTCCTCGCGCTTGATGCCGGTTGGCGCTTCTTGTGTCGACGCGCCGGCCGAGCTGGGCGGCGCCTGCTCCGCGCTTGGTTGACGATCGGCGGGCGCGGGTTCAGGTGTGGCGGCCCCAACAGCGTCGCGACGCCGGTCAAACAACTTCTCGGATAGCGCGAGTGTCGCTTTGTGGAAGCCGCGCTCCGTCGGCCGCGCCTTGTCGAGGCAGCGTTGCAACGCCTCCCGCCAATCCCAGGGCATGTCGTCGCGCTGTTCGCGCAGAAAAGCCTGGTAATCGCAGAAAACACGAACGAACACAGCTCGGTCGGTTCCGCGTTCGCTATGCGATAGCGTGTTGAGGAAGGGAAGAGCCGCCAGACTCGGCACGCGTGTGGCTCCGGGGACGCACAAAAAGGTTTTCGAGATGTAACCTTTGGTCGTTGACCGAGTATTAACTTTCCAGCCCGGAAATGGGTCTCGCACGCGCCATATCGGGACAGGCGTCGATGCGACGAGGACACAATGGGAGACGTTGTTCAATTACCGCCTACAAAGAGGCGATCTAGCCTCGCGGCCAGCGGGGACGGCCATATGGCGCAGATTCTGTTCTTCACCGGCGTGCGCTACCAGCGTATGCCGGAGGTCGTCAGCACAGACTCCGACGGCGCAGGCGTTCCTCCGCACAGTGGCGTGAGCGGCAAGCGCAAACGCAAGCGCGGCTGAGTTTCCCGTATCCCTTTTATATATTGGATTGCGCATCGCGCTTGCCATCTTCGCGCGTCTCAGATAGCAGCGGCGGCGGGACACCTCTCCCCAACGAGAGGCGCCCATCTGAGAGGATGGACAGACATGATCGATATGCCCGCCGCGCGGCCGGTTGACCCGCGCTTTTCATCTGGTCCGTGCGCCAAGCGCCCCGGCTGGTCCCCCAAAGTCCTGGAAAATGCCGTGCTCGGCCGCTCGCATAGAGCCAAGGCCGGTAAAGCGAAGTTGAAACTCGCCATAGATCTGACACGCGAGATCCTACGGGTCCCCGCGGATTATCGCGTAGGCATTACGCCAGGCTCGGACACCGGCGCCGTCGAAATGGCGCTCTGGTCGTTACTCGGCGCGCGCGGCGTCGATGTTTTGGCCTGGGAAAGCTTTGGCGAAGGCTGGGTCTCCGACGTCGTCAAAGAGCTGAAGCTTTCCAACGTTCGCACGCTGAAAGCGCCCTATGGCGAACTGCCCGATCTCACAAAGGTCGATTTCACCAATGATGTCGTCTTCACCTGGAACGGGACGACCTCGGGCGTGCGGGTTCCCGACGCGCAATGGATACCTGATCGGCGCGAAGGGCTGACCATTTGCGACGCGACCTCCGCCGCGTTCGCGCAGCCGCTCGATTGGTCGAAGCTCGATGTGACGACGTTTTCCTGGCAGAAGGCTTTGGGTGGCGAGGCGGCGCACGGCATGATCGTGCTGAGCCCACGCGCCGTCGAGCGGCTGGAAACTTACAAGCCCGCGTGGCCGCTGCCAAAGCTGTTCCGCATGACCAAGGGCGGCAAGCTCATCGAGGGTATATTCGAGGGCGAAACAATCAACACGCCGTCGCTGCTCTGCGTCGAAGACTATCTCGATGCACTGCAATGGGCGAAGGGTCTTGGCGGGGTCGAGGCGCTGATCGGGCGCGCCGACGCCAATGCGAAGACGGTGTCCGATTGGGTCGCGAAGACGGCTTGGGTCGACTTCCTTGCGAGCGAGCCGAATACGCGATCGAACACCAGTGTTTGTTTGAAGGTGGTCGATCCCGAGATCGTGGCGCTCCCCGCCGAGGCGCAGGCTGCGTTCTCGAAAGCGCTCGCGAGCCTGCTGGAGAAGGAGAAGATCGCCTACGACATCGGCGCCTATCGCGATGCGCCGCCGGGCTTGCGCATTTGGTGCGGGGCGACCGTCGAGACATCGGACGTCGCGGCGCTCACGCAATGGCTGGATTGGGCGTTCGCGATCGAGAAGCCGAAACTGGCGAAGGCCGCGTAGCACCCTCCGTCATTGCGAGGAGCGAAGCGACGCGGCAATCCATGCGGCGGCCACTGCCCTTCCGGTTGGCCGCCGATCTCACGACGCTGGATTGCTTCGCTTCGCTCGCAATGACGGGTCAATTTGATTGATGCGGGCGTAGTCCCGCATTTTCCCCGTACAGGACAACACCCCATGGCGCCCCGCGTTCTCATCTCCGACAAGCTCTCCCCCGCCGCCGTCGCGATCTTCAAGGAGCGCGGCGTCGAGGCCGACGTCAGGCCCGGGCTCGATAAGGACGAGCTCGCGAAGATCATCGGCGACTATGACGGCCTCGCCATCCGCTCCAACACCAAGGTGACCGCCAAGCTGCTGGAGAACGCGGGCCGCCTCAAGGTGGTTGGTCGCGCCGGCATCGGCGTCGACAACGTCGATATTCCCGCGGCCACCGCGCGCGGCGTCATCGTCATGAACACGCCGTTCGGCAATTCGATCACCACCGCCGAGCACGCGATCGCCATGATGTTCGCGCTCGCCCGGCAGATCCCCGCCGCCGATGCTTCGACCCAAGCCGGCAAGTGGGAGAAGAACCGCTTCATGGGCGTCGAGATCACCGGCAAGACGCTCGGCATCATCGGCTGCGGCAACATTGGCTCGATCGCCGCCTCGCGCGCGCTTGGGCTGAAGATGCGCGTGGTGGCGTTCGATCCATTCCTGAGCGAAGAGCGAGCCGTAGAAATCGGGGTTGAGAAGGTCGAGCTGGAAACCTTGCTCGCCCGCGCCGACATCATCACGCTGCACACGCCGATGACCGCGCAGACCCGCAACATCCTCTCCGCCGAGAATATCGCGAGAACAAAGAAGGGCGTCAGGATCATCAATTGCGCGCGCGGCGGTCTGGTTGATGAGGTCGCCTTGCGCGCGGCGCTCAATTCCGGCCACGTCGCCGGCGCCGCCTTCGACGTCTTCAGCGAGGAGCCGGCCACCGCCAACCCGCTGTTCGGTCACCCCAACGTCGTGGCGACGCCGCATCTCGGCGCCTCCACCTCCGAGGCGCAGGAGAATGTCGCGCTGCAAGTGGCCGAGCAGATGTCCGACTATCTGATACGCGGCGCCATTTCCAACGCGGTTAATTTTCCGTCAATCACCGCCGAAGAAGCGCCGAAACTGAAGCCGTTTATCGCGCTTGCCGAGGGCCTCGGCTCCTTCGCCGGCCAACTCACCGACGACCCGATCGTCAAGGTCACCATCACCTACGAGGGCGCGGTTGCGGAGCTGAAGACCAAGGCGCTGACCTCGGCGGCGATCGCGGGTCTGCTGCGGCCCTCGCTCTCCGGCATAAATGTCGTGTCAGCGCCCTCCGTCGCCGCGCAGCGCGGGATTGTCATCGAGGAGGCGACGCGGGCGCGACGCGCGGACTACGAGAGCTTCATCACGTTATCGGTCACCACCGAAACGTTGGAGCGCGGGGTCGGCGGCACGGTGTTCCACGACGGTAAACCGCGCATCCTCGCGATCAAGGACATTCAGGTCGATGCGGAATTCACCCCGTCGATGATCTATGTGACCAACGAAGATAAGCCCGGCTTTATCGGCCGCTTTGCTGGACTACTCGGCGAGGCGGGCGTCAATATCGCGACCTTCGCGCTCGGCCGCGACCAACGCGGCGGCTCCGCCATCGCGCTGGTGGCGATCGACCAGGAGGCGCCCGCCGATGTGATCGCCAAGGTCGGCCGGATTCCAGGCGTGCGCCAAGCCAGGGCATTGCGGTTCTGAGCTTGTCAAAATTTGGCAAACAGGCGAAGTTCGCGGGATGCGCAGTCTCGCGATCTACGTCCTGATCGGCTTCGCCGCGGCGACCAGCGCCCGCGGCGATGAGGCGCCTACGATGCCGCCGCAAGAACAATCGTCCCTGCAAAGCTTCGCGACCGCGCATCCGGAATGCCGGGAGTGGGACGATGGTTGCGCCACTTGTCAGCGCGATACGGCGGTCCATTGCTCGACGCCGGGCATTGCCTGCCAGCCGCACGACATCGCGTGCAAAGCGCCATGAGCTACGCACCCGGTTTTCTCGACTCCTATGATCGTCTGATCGCGTTCGACGCCGAGACCACCGGCAAGCGGACGCCTGACGCGGATTTCATCAAGAAACAACCGTTCGCCTGGAGGCCGCCGGGCATCATGATCGAGCTCGGATTCGTCGAGCTCATTCGCGAAGGCGAGAGTTGGCGGAAGGGCGAATCCTGGCTGTCGCTTGTCAATCCCGATGGGCCGATCGAGCCCATGGCGATCAAGGTTCACGGGATCAAGCCAAATGATTTGAAGAACGCGCCGCGCTTCAATCAGCTGTTGGAGCGCGTGCGGGGCTTTATTGGCGAAAGCCCGATCGTTGCGCACGCCTACAAGAACGAACGCGGCTTCCTCGACTACGAATATGCGCGAGCAAAAGTCATAGCCTGGGGCGAGAGCGCCTACCCGAATGACAGGTATATCTGCACGCAATTGCTCTACGCGCAGCTCTATCCCGGCGCGGCGAAGTCGTTGACGGCGATGTGCGACCGGCTGGTGCTCGACACCAGCGAGCGCGACGCTAAGCACGGCGCCTTGCTTGACGCCGATATGACCGCGGACGCGCTCGTGTTGTTGGAGAAGGAACTTAAGCACGGACGAGATGAGAGCCCGAGGTCCTGGAGCACGGAGTGAGGGCCGCCGCGCGGGCCCGTCATTGCGAGCGCAGCGAAGCAATCCAGCGTCGTGAGATCGTCGCCCATCCGGAAAGGGCGCCTGCAGCCGCATGGATTGCCGCGTCGCTTCGCTCCTCGCAATGACGGTTCCTCCAGATATCCACCCCTCCAGCCGCAAGCGCCTGCCCGTTCACAGACAACGCGACGCCGCGCCATTCGAAGCGGTCGCTCGCTAACGCTTGCAACCAAAGCCACGGCAACAGCAAATCGCGCACGACCCAAGCGGGCAGCGTCCAGGCTCCAACCGCCCAGCCCCTGCGCTGCGCGAGCGCCATTTCGGCGCCGTACCAGATCGCCGCAGCAAGCAGCGCCGCGCTCGCGGGGCGCAGGTCGGCGAGCGGCGCGGCAAGTCCGGCCGCAACCACCGCGATCAGGCTGGTGGTGAACAATTCAGGCAGGAAATGCAGGGCGAACGTTTTGCGACGCAATCGAGCCCAGCGCACCTGACGCTTCCAAACATCCGCAAGGCCCCGCCGTCCGAGCGGCTGCGCGAAAGCGTCGGCGACGAGATGCGCGGAGAGACCGGCGTTGCGCAAAAGTTTGGTCGCTGCGGCGTCCTCGGCGATCTCGTTGGCGAGCGCTTCGATCCCACCGGCCGCGTCCAAGACGGCTCGACGCCAGAGCATGGATTTTCCCTGCGCAAAGCCGTAGCCAAGGGCTTCTGCCGCGTACTGCCAGCGCGCCTGATACGTGTTGAGGAAAGCGCATTCCAAGTTGGCGGCGAAGCCGACCGGGCGCGAGCCGATGGGTGGCGAGCAAACAATCCCGGTATTTTTCCGCCAGCGCGCGAGCAACCGATCAAGGTAGTCCGGCGGCATCAGCACGTTGGAATCAGCGAGAACGATCCAATCGTACTTGGCCGCCTTCCAGCCTTTCACGACATTGTTGAGCTTCGGATTGCCGCTGATCGGATCGTCGCCAAAAAGCAGACGCGCGGGTTGTTGGGGGTGCGCCGTCATGAAGCGGCGGATGATGGGCGCGATCGGGTCGCTGCGATCGGCAAGACAGAACACAATCTCATAGATGGGATAGTCGAGCGCAAAAATCGAGGCGAGCGTCTCGCGCGAAAAGGTTTCGACGCCGCGATGCGGCTGCACGATCGTGACCGGCGGCCGGCCCACCGACGCTGAACGCTTTCCCGCTCGGCGCGATCGCGCCGCGGATGCGCAGGAAACAAGGTGGACGCCAAGGCTCAAACAGGCGGCGCCAGCAGCCACTGCGGCTAAGGTCATACCCCGTCCAGACTACGCGAGAGCGATTCGCATCGCTTCGTTCTGACGGTCTCTGTTGACTCTTATATGAAGGTCAAAGGCGGGCGCCTCTGTAGCCGCGGTCGTCGACCCATAGGCGCTAACCTAGGGCAATTTCCGATAATATTGAATAACTTGCCAACATGTCATCCCCGCGAAAGCGGGATCCAGGGGCCACACGACGTGCGCTTCAACGTGTTGGCCACACGACGTGCGGCAGCCCTGGATTCCCGCTTTCGCGGGGATGACATCAAGCCTTTGAAATAAATCGGCAATCTATAAGTTAGCGCCTATGGGTCGTCGACCGCGGTCTCGCGGAAGATCGCCCCAATGGCCGATCACGGCGCCGCCGCGGTCAACGACCGCGGCTACAGTCCGCACTCAGTTCCCGACAACCCGAACCTTGCGTTTGACGCCGTCCGGACCGGCTTCCTCAAAGGACTGGCCTTGATCCTCGCCCACAGGGCCGGCCTTCGATGATTCCGCCGCGTCGCCGATGCCGGAGGCTTCCCGGCTGATCGTTGCCGTCGCGTCGCGCAGAGCCATGTCGACGCCGTTGGCGTCGGTGGACCCGGTGTCGCTTGCCACCGGGGTCGGGGTCGGCGAAGCCGCCGCCTTGCCTTTGCTCTGCTTGGCCTTCGCGTCAGCTTTAGGATCGACCTTCGCATCGGCCTTGGGTCGCGACAGCTCGGCCGCCTTCTCCGGCGTCACGATGATGTCGGACTTGTCCTCCTGACCCAACAGCTGTTCCGCCGGCCCAAGCGCGCTCGCCCAGGTCTGCCCTCGCCGTCGGCAGGAGCAGGAAGAATCGAAGGTTTTGCGATAGCGTAGCGCCGTCGGGCTATCCATGTAGCGCGCGCCGTTGATTGAAACCGCCTGCTCGATGTCGCCGGTGACGGGGTAGGTGTAGAGCGTCACTTCCGCGTTGGGGCACAGCGCGCGGCACATGTCGGCGAGCGTATCGAGCCGCGAGCCGCTGGCGGCGTAGGACACCGGGAAGAACGCGCCGTCGCAAGAGCGTACGCAGACCGCCTTGCCGCCCGCCCTCGCCTCGCCTTCCGTCCCGAGTGTTCTCTCGACCGGCTTGTCGGGCTCGAGGCCGTCCGGCGTCAGCGGCTGCTCTTCAACGTCACCGGGCTTCGGCTGCCCGAACAAAGCATCGATGATCCCGGGTTGATGGTTCGGCTGCCCCCCGCATTCCGCATTGTACCGCGCAACCAGTTCGCCCCGCCCGCCCGAGCCGCCGCCCGCGCGCGATTGCAGATCGTCGAGGTTCGCGCGCATTCGCGAAAGCTGGCCATGGATCTGGCCGCACTGCGCGGGCGGATCCGACCCGAAAAACAGGAACTTGTGATTGTCGCAGCCGAGTTGCTGCGCGTACGCCGCCGTCCGCTCGATCTCGCCGCGCTGCCGCTCCGCGGCGGCTTGATACTGAGAGCCTTGTCCGGAACGGGAGGCGTCGGAGATCGCGCGGCGCAGCCGATCGCAATCCGCATTCGCCGACAGCGCCGGCCGCGGACCAAGCAAAATGACGGCGCTCAGGGCGAGCAAGCCCAGCGCGATGCTCGTCCTGGCGAAATAACGTCCGGCTCCGCCCACACGACCTCCGGCTTCGGGTACGCCCGATTCTGGCACAAGTCCGGGTGTTTGGCGAGACAACAGGGCGCCGTCAAGGCAAGCGCAAAGCTTTGCCAGGGCGGGCGCATTCCGACATAAGCGCACCATGCCCGAACCGGCGTCGCCCCTAGCCAATACTACCGCCCTTAGCGTCACCGAACTCTCCGGCGCGCTCAAGCGGACGCTCGAGGACCGCTTCGGTTATGTCCGGGTGCGCGGCGAGATCTCGGGCTATCGCGGTCCACACACGTCCGGGCACGCCTATTTCTCGCTGAAGGACGAAGGCGCGCGGCTCGACGCTGTGATCTGGAAGACTGCCTTCCAGAAAATGCGGGTGAAGCCGCAAGAGGGCCTCGAAGTCGTTGCCTCGGGAAAGCTGACGACCTTCGCCGGAAAATCCTCCTACCAGATCATCGTCGACTCGATTGAGCCGGCGGGCGTCGGCGCGCTGATGGCGCTGCTCGAAGCGCGCCGCCGTCAGCTCGCCGGCGAAGGTTTGTTCGACGCGGCGCGAAAGCGGCCGCTCCCCTATCTGCCGACCGTCGTCGGCGTCGTGACTTCGCCGACCGGCTCGGTGATCCGTGATATCCTGCACCGGCTCGCCGATCGCTTTCCCGTCCGCGTCATCGTCTGGCCGGTCCGTGTGCAAGGAGAGACCGCCGCCGAGGAGGTCGCCGCGGCGATCGCTGGTTTCGGGCTTCTGACGCCCAATGATCCCGCGCTCCCGCGTCCGGACGTGCTGATCGTTGCGCGCGGCGGCGGCTCGTTGGAGGACCTTTGGAGTTTCAACGAGGAAATCGTGGTGCGGGCTGCGTTCGCGAGCCCGATCCCGCTGATCTCGGCCGTTGGGCATGAGACCGATTGGACCCTGATCGACCACGTCGCCGACGTTCGCGCGCCGACCCCGACCGCCGCTGCCGAAATCTCGACGCCTGTCAGATCGCAGCTCATCGCGCGCGTGGGCGTCGCAGCGGCGCGGTTGGCCGAGACGATGGGGCGACTGGCGCAGCGGAACCGAACGGACTTCCGATCGCTGCTCCGCGCCCTGCCCTCCGCTGCTGCGCTCGTGGCCGGGCCTCGGCAGCGTCTCGACGTCGCGGCCGACGCACTCACGTCCCGGTTGCGAGCCACGCTCAGCGCCGACGCGCTGGCGATCGCGAATCTGGCGAGACGGCATGGGCGGCATTCGCCGCAACTGCAACTGATGCGCGCCGCCGAACGCGTGCGCACCGCCGAAGCCCGGCTGCGCGCGCTGAGGGAATCGCGCACAGCCCAAGTCGGGCTTGCGCTCGCCCGGGCGCACGACCGCCTGACAGCATTCATCAAGCGCGACGCAGAGCGCCGCAAGGCTGTCTGGGAGGGCAAGGCGGGCCGGTGGGCCGCTGTCGGGCGGCTCGCGCGCCGCGGGGCCGAGGAGCGGACGATGCAGGTCGCCCGCGTGCGGCTGCGCTTGGGAAGCGAAGCCGAAGCCGCGCTCGACCGCAAACGCCGCGCTCTGGGAAATGCCGGCCTCTTATTTGCAGCGCTGAACTACAAGGCTGTGCTGGCGCGTGGCTATGCTTTGGTCCGCGATCATTCCCGCGCCCCCGTCGCCCTCGCGGAGCGAGCGCGCAAGCTGCCTCTGTTGACGATACAGTTTTCCGACGGCGAGGTAATGGCGAGCCCGGCTCGCCCGAGGGCGCCCAGGCGCTCGAAGGCGAAGGCCGCTGATGTCGAGCAGGAGCGATTGCTTTAAAGCATCCAGCAATCAAGCCTACCCGTCATTGCGAGCGAAGCGAAGCAATCCAGCGCAGGGCGCAGATTACGGCGCCAGAAGATGCGCTGAGTTTTTCGTGCACAGCCTCAACCCAGAGCCTTCCGCAGATGAGTAGAACGTCATTGCTGTGAGGAGCGAAGCGAGTGGCAATCCACGGCGGCGCAGCAGCAGCAGCTCTACCCGGAGCATCGTCGATCACACGCTGGATTGCTTCGCTTCGCTCGCACAGCAATGGCGGTTATTTCACTCCGCCGCTACAGCGTAATGCTCGCACTCGGGAACAGATAGCGCGTCCCGCCCCCACGCATGAAGAAAGGCCTCGATCCATTTCGCAACCGCGCGGTCGCATTCAAACCAATCCGAGAGATGCCGGCGTCGCGCTTCCGGATCGTCCTTAGCGCCGCGTGTCGTCCATCGGCAGATCATCTGGTAAGTGATCTCCGGGTGAAATTGCAGGCCGACCACGTTCCGTCCGTACAGGTAAGCTTGGTTCGGAAACTCCCCGGCGCCCTCGGCCAGAATTGTCGCCTGCCGGGGAAGATCAAATCCCTCGAAATGCCACTGGTAGGCACGCTCCGGAAATTCCGCCGCGCATATCCCAGCGCCGATCGCCGTCGGACGCAGCGGATGATAGCCCCGCTCCCCAAGTCGCTCGGGAAGCGAATAGACCCGAGCGCCCAGCTGCCGGGCCATCAACTGCGCGCCCAGGCAAAGCCCCAGGTAGGGCACATTCCATCGCAGGACCGTCCCCAGCCAGTCGATCTCGCGGCGAACCCACTCGTGCTCGTCGTTGGCGCTCATCGGCCCGCCGAATACAATGACCCCGGCGTAGCCTTCGAGCGATTCCGGCAACGCGCAACCGAGGGCGGGCCGACGAATTTCTAGATTAAAACCCTGTTGCCGCAGGATGTAGCCGACCCGTCCGCAGGTCGAGTGTTCCTGGTGCAAAATGGCGAGGATCACGCCTCGGGGAACGCTACGCCGGGTAATCATCGGATCTCGTTCGAACATTGCCGCCTCGACGGAAATGTGACGGCGCGATGGTTAACGCGCTGTAAATTTTTGCCTGTATGATAGAGGCCAAGCCGGACGCGCAGTGGCTCACCAGGGGAAACCCGTGCGGCTGCGACCTTTGGCCGCGTTCGGCCGAAGGGCTGACCCTTCGAAAGATCGTGCTCGCGTCGGCGTCCGGAGTTTTGCTGCACTTGAGGAAAGGGCCTCTCTCCATGCTTGGGTTGCGGCGAAAGCTTCTGCGCTGTCTGCTTATGTCTCCCGTGGTGATCGGTTCATTCGCCAGTTCGGCGCGCGCGGACTTCGCGAGCTGCGTCGACCAGATCAAGCAAGAGGCGAGCCACAACGGGGTGTCAAGCGGCCTTTTGAACAAGGCCTTTGCCGATGTCTCCCCGGCCCCAAAAGTCCTCGACCTGGAAAACTTCCAGCCGGAGTTCAAGACGCCGATCTGGGATTACATGGCCTCGATGGTCGACGATGAGCGGGTAAAAGATGGAAAGGCGGCGATGGCCGCCAACGCGAAGGCGCTCGCGCTAGCCGAGGAGCGATTCGGTGTCAGCCGTTATGCGATCGCAGGGATCTGGGGCGTCGAATCCAACTTCGGCGACAAAATGGGCGACTGGCCGCTGATTCAATCACTGACGACCCTGGCGTGCACGGCCTCCAAACGTCCGCGATACTTCCGCGGCGAACTGATGGCGACCCTCAAGATCGCCGACCGTGGCGACATACCCCTAGACAAATTGAAGGGCTCCTGGGCCGGCGCTTTCGGCCAGACGCAGTTCATGCCGTCGACCTTCCTGCGGCTGGCGGTCGACCTGGATGGAAGCGGGCGAGACATCATCGACAATTCCGCGGCCGCGCTCGGCTCGACCGCCAATTACCTGCACAAATCGAATTGGCGACCCGGCGAAGGCTGGATCTACGAGGTGAAGCTTCCGCAAGGCTACGACGGCCCCTCCGGCCGGCGCGACAAACACCCGATGTCGTTCTGGAAGAGCCGCGGTCTCACGCGCGCCGACGGCCAAGCGCTTGGCGAGGGTTCGGCCGGGCTGTTGCTGCCGAGCGGGTCCAACGGGCCGGCGTTTCTTGTGACCTCGAATTTCGACGCCATCTACAGCTACAACCCCTCGGAATCCTACGCCCTGGCCGTCGCGATCCTGGCGCACCGCCTTGCGGGAGGCGCCGCCATCCAGACGCCGTGGCCGACCGATGACCCCGGCCTCTCACGCGCTGGCCGTCGCGAGTTGCAGGAGCTGCTGGTCAAACGCGGCTATGACGTCGGCACGGCGGACGGCGTGATCGGCACGAAGTCGCATGCGGCGATCGCGGAGGTCCAAGGCAAGAACGGAATGCGCGCGGATGGCCGCGCCTCGCAGAAGGTGCTTGATCTGCTGCGGCAGTGAATCCGTCATTGCGAGCGAAGCGAAGCGATCCAGCGTTGTGAGATCGCCGCCCGCCGGAAGGGCGCCTGCCGCCGCATGGATTGCGTCGCTTCGCTCGCAATGACGGAAGGACGCTAATTCAACCGCATCTGCGACGCCGCTTCAAATATGTGTAGTTGATCCGCGGGCACCGAGACGCCGATGTCCGTACCGTCGGAAAAATCCACCCGCTCGCGCAACACCGCAATCACCTCTGCGCCGCCGATGCGCCCAAAGAGGTGAGTCTCAGCGCCGGTCGGCTCGGTCAGTGTCACGCGCAGCCGCAGCGGCAAATCCTTGTCGAGAACAACCGCTTCCGGCCGGAAACCGCAGATCACCGGGCTATCTGTCCGCGCCGGCGCCCGGCGCGGAGAAACGTTCATGGCGCCATCGTCGCTTACAAACTGACCCTCGCTATTCAACCGCCCGGCGATGAAATTCATCGCAGGCGAGCCGAGAAACGACGCAACAAACAAATTGGCCGGCCGATCATAAAGCTCGAGCGGTGGCCCCGCCTGCTCGACGACGCCGTCGTGCATGACCACGATCCGGTCGGCCATCGTCATGGCCTCGATTTGATCGTGGGTGACATAGATGCAAGTCGTACCGAGGCGCCTGTGCAACTCACGAATCTCTCCGCGCATCTGCACGCGGAGTTTGGCGTCGAGGTTGGAAAGCGGCTCATCAAACAGGAATACCTGCGGATCCCTGACGATCGCCCGCCCCATCGCGACGCGCTGCCTTTGACCGCCGGAAAGCTGGCCTGGACGGCGACCGAGAAGCTCGGTGACGCCGAGGATCGACGCGGCCCTGCTGACCCGCGCCTCGCGCTCCGCTTTCGCGAAACCGCGCAGAACCAGTGAGAACTCCATGTTCTCCTGAACTGTCATATGCGGATAGAGCGCGTAGTTCTGAAACACCATCGCGATGTCGCGATCCTTCGGGTTAAGATTGTTGACCACCCGATCGCCGATCTTGATCCGGCCGCTCGAAATTTCCTCGAGGCCTGCAATCATCCGAAGCAGCGTGGATTTGCCGCATCCCGAGGGTCCAACCAGAACGACGAATTCGCCGTCCTCGGCGACGATATTGACGTTGCGAATAACTTTTGTCGCGCCGAAGGATTTCTCGACGTTTTCAATGCTAACGCCCGCCATGCGTACGCTCCAAACTCGCCGCGCGCGGCGGCGCGATCAGGATCTCATCGGTCGACGCGGCGCCGCCGGCAATGATGAGCCCGACGCCGCCGTCAGCCAGCGCTTCGTTGCTATCATCGCGCGCGCTCAGTCGAACGCCGTCAACCACGACTTCGATCGCGTCCCCGACGACCTCAATAACGAAATGATAGGGCTTCTCGAAAGTCCACTCGAAAGCCGCCTCGGCAAGCACCGTCGTGACGCCGTCGCGGGCGCGAACGAGGGTGAGCACATTTGGTCGCACGAGCAGGGCGGCGTAATACCTTCGCAATCCCTGTACGCGCACACCGACCCCGACGCGTTCGGCGAGATGGGCCGTGAGCGCTGTCTCGACACGGTAGTCGCGCCACTCCCGGCTGCCGTGGATCAGCATGCCTTCGCCGCGGTCCTGAGAAATTCGGAAGGCCTGGGGGAAGTGGGTCGCGAATATATCAACCGCGTTGACCCAGGCGCGTCGCCAGAATTCGCTCGGCTGGCTGGGACGCTTCAGGCGCATCTCAGGCGTCCCGTCCCAGCGCAGCCAGTCGAGAATGATTGCGCCATCCTGCACGCCGCCCAACGAGCGCGCCGCGACGCCGATGGATTGGAGAGGTTGACCGCCGGTGTCGGGAAGACGCCAATCAAGAATGGTCTCATGTCCCGGCGCCAGCGCAATGGGGGCTGAATCGATCGCGTTCAGCGCGTCGCCCTCGCCATAGACCAGCGCTCTCAGATTTACCGAGAGTTCGGCCGTGTTGCGTGGACCGGCAATTACCCGAGCGCGAACCTGCTGGCCGGGGTAGAGAAGCGGTGTCGCCATCAGCTCATAGGTGCGCATGTTTGCGACCTCGGGCGGCGTGAACGTCGGGGTCAACGCGACCGCCGGCTCGCCGCCGAGCGCTACGAAACTCAGCTCCAGTGCGCGGCTGGCCTCGAAAGAAACGTTGGTCAGGTTGAAGGCCGCCGCAGTCTCGCCGGCCTTGGCGAAACCCTGAACGCTGCCCGGCAAGGAAAAATGGAACTGAGCGCCATTCTTCGCCGGAGGAGAAGGAGATAGGCCCGCAAGCTTTCGCCCTAAACTGACCAATCGGTCGGTCACCCGCACAGCGTCGTTGATTGAATATCCGCCGTCGGCTGAGGAGATCAACATGCGGTCAGCGAGGGGACCTCGCCACTTTCCGCCAGCGTCGACACCCTCGAGGCCCAGCATCGCACCCATCAGACAGCCGACGTTGCCGGCGTTGCAATCGGTGTCCCAGCCGGAGGTGCAGACGATGGTCTGCGCCTTCGAGAAATCATCGGGCGCGTAGAGCAGCGTCATGATCATCAACGCGTGATTGGGGACGACGTGGCAGTTGCCGGGGTATTTGTCGTAGCCGTAGTGCGCTTCGATTTGTTCGCGGGCCTCGCGCCAGTCGGGATAGCGCGCCCGCCAGGTGCGAATGTCGGCGATCAGCTTGGCGATGGCGCCGTCGGCGGGAATTTGCGCGAGGCCGACGTCAATCAGGTGATTGACGTCGCGGGAAACAAACGCCTCGGCCTCCATCGCCGCCCATAGTTTGGCGGCATCCACGGATGCGCCGTCGTGACTCACCTGCCCCGCCTTTTCCGCAAGTTCGGCGGCAAGCTTCGGGTTGCCGGGCGCAACGATCGCCCAACCATCAATAAAGATTTGCGCGCCAATCTGTTCGGCAACCGCGTGGCCGTTGACCTTGATCGATCCGCTTTCCGGCGCTGCGATCCCGCGCTTCAGATTGAGCCACGCGGTATGCTCGGTGGAGTTGCCGGCGCCGCCCCACCACAGGATCGTGCGGCGCTCGACGATATAGTTGAGCCACGTCTCGCCGATCTCGCGCGCGGTGATCTCGGCGCTCGCCCGATGGTCTTCGAGCGCGCGGATGAACGTGAAAGTGCCGGCGACATCATCGTCGGTAACGACAAGCGGGACTTTGAACCGCTCATGCACATAGTCCTCGATCGGCCCGAGCTCACGCATGATGCGCTGGTAGGTCCAACCCTCAAACGGCCGGCCGAGATACACGCCGATCAGTTTGCCGAGCACGGCGGCGTAGGCGCGCTCTCGGTAGTCGGGAGGAAGGGTCATGACGAACGGCCTAGATGATTTCGAGGTAGTCGCGATCCGGCAACGTGGGGAACGGCGCTGTCGGCAATGTCTGATACCAAAAAGCGACGGACGCTATGTCGTCTTGCAACGGCAGATAGCGCCGATTGTCCTTCTCCGTCCGCCAACCGATCGCCTGCAAAGTGACCTTCAAATCCTGCTCGAAGCGGATTGGGTCCATGATGTGCCAGCGGTAGAGGCCATATCGTTGTTGCGACTGATAGGTTCCGTCCGGCCGGATGACCTGCGGCATTCCCGCATAGGGCGTCGTGAATTCGATGAAAGCGCGCGGAAAGGCGGGATCAACCGTGCCCGCATCGAAATTGTAGGCGCCGCAGAAATAGTCCTCGGTGCCGGTGCCGCAGATGGTCGGCCATTCGTCCCCATCCATGTAGAATTTGATCTCGCCCTCGCCCCACCAACCGGAATTGTTGACGCCCCAGGCGACGTAGGTCCCGACATAGTGGCCGCGCCCCTTGACGCCGTCGAGCACGACATAGTCCTGCTTGAACGGCAGCGGGTTTGTACGGCGAAAGCTTGCGTGGAAATAGGCGACGTCTTCGGGAACCTCGGTCAAGGTGTAGTTGATCTGCCAGTAGATCACTGCATCTGACTCCAGATTGCGGTTCTCCAAGGTCAGTCGCGCCCTACGGCGGAACGGCATTTCCCAGTAGCAGTTGAAGGCGCGGCCGGGATTGACGCAAACGGCGAGCGAACTCACCTGCGCGTAGCGGCCCCAGCCGCAAGCGAAGAAATCGCCGAGCGGCGCCTCGACCGAAGGCGTGCTCTGATCGTCCCAGTAGATGCGAAGGATCAGATCGCGCCAGCTAACGTGCGCCGGGGTGAGCCATATTTGCTGGATGGCCCCGGCGCCCTCGATCTCGCCGAGCAGTAGCGTTTCGCCGGGGGCGACGCGCTTGGAGGGCGAAATCTTCCAACCACGCCCAAGGCCGCGCGCGTGAATGGCGCCCGTCCCTTCCTCGGCCATGCCGCCCTTGCCTTTTTCGCCGGTAGGATTTTCCGGGCTGATCGAGCGCGTTTGGGCGCTGGACAATCGCGACAGGTTTCCGAGATGCAATCCAAGACCATTGAAACCCTGAGTCATTCCTCGCTTCTCGTGCTTTGCTGACTTATTTTATGCCTGACGTCTTGATCGATTCGATGATCCGCTTCTGAAAGATGACGAACATCACGATCGTCGGGGCGGCCACCACGGTCGAAGCGGCCATGACGTAGTTCCAGGACCCGTTGTATTGCTGGCGGAAACTTGCGATCGCGACCTGCACCATCCAGAGATCCTGATTGTTGGTGATGGTCAGCGGCCAGAGGAAGGAGTTCCAGTTGGCGAGAAAGAACAGGATCGCCAGCGCTGACAGGATTGGCCGGCTCAACGGTAGGATGATCGATCGCCAAATGCGGAAGTAACCGGCGCCGTCGATCAGCGCCGCTTCTTCGAGTTCGCGCGGGATCGCGAGGTAGAATTGACGCAGCAGGAAAATGCCGAAGGCGTTGAAGATCGACGGAATGATGAGGCCCGCATAGCTGTCGAGCAGATTGAGCGCGCGCGCCAACAGGAACAGCGGGACGATGATGACGGGCTGGGAAATGAGGAAGGTCGCGAACATCGAGAGAAAAATCGCGTCGCGCCCGGGAAACCTCAGTCTGGCGAGCGCATAGGCGCACATCGAATGCAGGATGAGCGCAATGACGGTCACCATAGCCGACACGAAAAACGTGTTCCACAGATAGCGGACGAAATCGACCTGAGTGAACACGTAGACGAAACTGGCGAATGTCGGCTTCAGCGGAATCAAGTTGGCCTGAAACACCTCCGCCGTCGGCTTCAACGACATCGACAACATCCAAAACAGCGGCGCAATCGCAGTGAAGGCGAGAGCGACGCTGGCGGCATAAAGCGCTATGCGAACCGGTTGCGCCATCGCGCGCTGCGCCGAGTCCATATCGACCGCCGTCCGTGCGGGATCAGCCATAGTTAAATCGCCCGCCGCGGGTCAAAAGGAACATTAGGACAGTCAGCGCCATCAAGACCACGACCAGCACCGACGCCATCGCCGCGGCATAGCCGTATTCGTTGAACAGGAATGCCTGCTGGTAGATGTAGAAGATTACCAGCGAGGTCGTATTGGCGGGGCCGCCTTTCGTCATGATATATATCAGGTCGAAAGTCTGCGATCCGCAAACCGCGGTCACGGTCGAAACCAGCAGAACAAAGAAGCTGGTTGGCTGCAGCAGCGGCAAAGTGATTTTCAGGAAAGACTGGACTGGCCCGGCGCCATCGATGCGCGCCGCCTCGTAATACTCTCGCGGAATATCCTGCAAGCCGCCGAGGAAGATCAGCATGTAGAAGCCCATGAGAAACCAGACGCTGATCGCGACAACCGTCGCCAACGCGAAGCGCGGATCGCCCAGCCACGAGATCGACTCGAAGCCGAGCGCGGCGCCCCATTGGTTGAAAAGGCCGATCTTGTCGATCAGCAACACCTGCCAGACCAGCCCGACAACCACCAGGCTCACGGTCTGCGGCATGAACAGTAGCGTGCGGATCACGGTGTTGAAGCGGGAGTTCGCCTGTATCAGCAAGGCGAGGCCGAGACCGACGGCATAGAGCAGCGGTACGAGCGCGATGACATAGAGGATCGTCACTTGCAAGCTGCGCCAGAACAGCGGATCCGACATCATCCGGCGATAATTGTCGAGACCGACGAACGCATATTCGCCAAAGCCGCTCACCGAGAAAAAGCCGAGGCTGAGCGACAGGATCATCGGGCCGCCGACGAAAATCAACAAGCCGATCGCGTCGGGCGCAACGAACAGATAGCCGGCGATCCGCTCGCGCGCGCGATTGGAAAGCCGCGGGTTGGCTAACTCCGAGGGCGCGCGTCGCGCGCCCTCGCCCACCTTTGCTTGGTTATCCCGCATCAAAGGATCGGCGCGCCCTTGTAGCTTGCCAGGAACGCATCGATCTGATCCGACGCCGCCTTCGCCGCCTGGGCGGGATCCTGGCCGTTCAACTGCGCACCCTGAATGGCGTCGGAGATCGCCTTGTAGACAGGCGGAGGCATCCGCGGCTCGGCGCGCGCGCCGGGATAGATTTCATCGGCGAACACCTTGAGGCGCCCGCTCTGGAATGCGTCTTTGCCGCCCTCCAACGCCGACTTGGTTGGCGGCATGTCGCTCTTGGCTTTGGTGCACCAATCAACGATCCGTCCCGCCGAACCATCTTTCGGCGAACCCAGCGACCAGGCCACGAATTCGCCCGCCGCTTTGGTGTTCCAGCCTCTGGCGTTGGCGACGAAGGCCCACCCGCCGCCGATCGTGATGTATTTGCCGCCCGGCGGCGTCGGCAGTTTGAAAATGCCGTATTTGAAATCCGGTAAGCCCTCTCGAAGCTGCGCGATCGCCCAGATGCCAACGTTCTGCATCGCGCAATAGCCGGAGCCGAGGTTGGGCACGGTGTCCCATGCGCCGCCGCCGAGCGGCTTCCGCGGCGCGACGCCCATGTTGATGGAGTCTTGCCAGAATTTCAACGCCGCGACTGTCCCCGGCGAATTGAATGCGCTCTTGCCATCCGCGGTCTGGAAGTCGCCACCGGCTTCCCACAGGAAGGGATACCAGGTGAAGTTCTGATAATAGCCGGGATTGGTCTCGAACAGCACGCCAAACCGCTTCGAGTTGGTGAGCTTCTTGGCGACAGCGAGCAGTTCATCCCAGGTCTTCGGCACGTCTTTTTCAGTGAGGCCGACTTCGTTGAAGGCGTCAACGCTATAGTACATCGCCATCGGCTCGACCTCATAAGGCAGGCCGTAGATCTTGCCGTTGACCATGCGATTGGCGATCACGCTCGGCAGAAAATCGTCGCGCGCCGACTGCTCCATGAACGGTGCAATATCGAGCAGCACGCCGCCGTTGGCGTAGCGCAGGAAATCGCCAGGGCTGATGATGAAGAGGTCGGGCCCCGCGCCGGAAGCAAACGCGGTCGGCAATTTGGTTCCATCCATATAAGCGTTGTTTGGCACATAGACGAGTTCGACTTTGACCTCGTGAGTGTCGTTCCAGGATTTGACGACGTCCTCGAACCATTTGTCCTGCGAGGGAACGCCGCCGCCCGGCGCGTAGAATTGCCAGAATTTAAGGGTCTGTGCGGCATAGCCGCGGGATATATAGGGAAATCCCGTGACCGCCGCGGCCACGGCGCCCGCCGCGAGAATCTCCCTGCGGTTCACGCCTCGTCCGCTGGCTTTGCTTCCGTCCTCGACCATCTGTTTCCTCCTCAGATACATCTTTGCGTAGTGGAAGGGTTGGCGCCCTTGTTCTTCATCGGCGCTTGTCGCGCCGTTCTTCGTCCGCGGCCGCTAAGCCGACTGTCGAACCATCAAACTATGTTGCACGAGGATGTGGCGCGACGGCGTCGCCGCGCCCTGCGCGACGCGATCCAGCAACAGCGCCCCCGCCGTTCGACCAATCTCCAGCGTCGGGATGCGGACGGTGGTCAGGCTTGGGCGAAGCAGCGCGGCGGCTTCGATGTCATCGACGCCGACGATGGCGAGATCTTCCGGAACCATCAGGCCGCGACCCAGCGCGGCGTCGAGCGCGCCGATCGCCATGAGATCGTTGGCGCAGAAAACCGCGGTCGGGCGCTTCGATTGATTCAGCAGTTTGCGCATGGCGGCGGCGCCGCCTTCGCGCGTCCAATCTCCGGTGACGATCAGGCGCTTGTCTATGGCCGCGCCGGCATCAGCCATCGCTGCGCGATAGCCTTGCAGGCGCGCAAATCCCGGATTTGTTTCGATGGGCCCCGTGATGACGGCGACGCGGCGATGGCCGGCCTGCAACAGATGCGTGACGGCGTCATGAGCAATCCGCTCGTCGTCGGCCGACACCCAATCGAATTCGGCGACCGCCGGCCCCGAACCCACCGCAACCGCGGCGATCCCGGCTCGGCGGAGGGCGGGAGCTGCGAGGGCCGCGTCTGCGGTCGCGATCACCACACCGTCGACGCGTCGCTGAATTGCGGTCTTCACCGCGGCTTCCGCTGCCTCGGGCCGCGCGGCGCCATCAAACAACATGACGACGTAGCCGGCCTCGGCGATCGCCAGTTGAAGGCCGCGGCCCAGCATGGGGTAATAGGGATTGGTGAGATCCTGGACGATCAGCGCGACGGCTAGGCTGCGGTTCGCGATCAGCGCCTGCGCGAAATAGTTTGGTTGAAAGCCGAGCTCGTCCATAATGCGCAGCACGTTTCGCCGAGTCGCCTGCGAAACCGGCCTTTTCCCAGAGAGGACATGCGAAACCGTGGTCTTGCTGACCTTAGCGGCCTCCGCTACCACATTAATTGTCGCGCCGGGCTTGACGGGGCTGTGCAACAATCTGTGAGCCCTCCCGATCCGCCTTGGCGTTTTGTAGACGATAGTTTAGCAAATCGGTTTGTGCAAGCGGCGACTGCGGCGAGCGGGAATGGGTGGCGGAGATTTGAAGGCGCGGTCCACTTCGCCTTGAAGACGCCAAAACCCTACGCTCAAGTTGGCGCCGAGATGCGCGGAACAAAAAGGGAGGCGCTAGATGTCCGTTGGGATCACACCGATACCCGGCGCCTTCGCGGGTCTGGTGTCAGCAATCAATTGCGCCGAACCGCTGGATGCCGGCGATGTCGCTGCTATTCATGAGGGCATGTCCAAACATGCTGTCCTCGTCTTTCATGACCAACCCCTGACCGACGAGCAACAGCTGGCCTTCACCCGCCAGTTCGGCGAACTGGAGCGGTCGGAGACGCCGGGCCATATTCGCAAACGCGAGCAGGAGCGGCTCGGCGCGGGCATCGCGGATTTCTCCAACCTCAGACGCGACGGCGCTTTGATGACGCCCGGACGATCGCGTCTGGCTGTTCAAGCTCGGCGATCGGCTGTGGCATTCCGACAGCTCGTTCCGCCCGGTGACCGCGGGATATTCGGCCCTGTCCGGGCGAACCATTCCCGCCCGCGGCGGCGACACGGAATTCGCGGACATGCGCGCCGCCTACGATGCGCTCGACGACCGGACCAAGGTCGAAATTGAGGACCTGGTCTGTGAGCACTCGCTGATCTATTCCCGCGAGGCGATCGGGTTTTTCGACCTTACTGAAGCGGAGCGCGAGAATTTCCGGCCGGTTCGTCATCGGTTGGTGCGGGTCGATCCGAGGACGGGACGCAAATCTCTATTTCTATCGGCCCACGCCGGCGCGATCGATGGCTGGACGGTCCCCGAGGCGCGGATGTTTTTGCGTGATCTGACCGAGCACGCGACGCAGCCGCAATTCGTCTATCGCCATTCGTGGCGCGTCGGCGATCTGGTCATCTGGGACAACCGAACAACCATGCATCGCGCGCGTGACTTTGATCGCAACGAGATACGCGACGTGCGGCGCACGACGCTCGCGGGGGCGGCGGCGTAGCTTCCGTCATTGCGAGCGCAGCGAAGCAATCCACCTCTCGGAGATCGAGGATTTGCCGGATGGAGACGCCGCGGCGGAACCTTGGATTGCTTCGCTTCGCTCGCAATGACAGTTCACACGTATTCGAGCGCTTGCGCTAGATCCGAAATCAGATCCTCCACGTTCTCGATCCCGATCGAAATTCGAATCAAAGCATCCGTCAACCCAATCCCCTCGCGCAACTCGCGCGCGACGCCCGAATGCGTCATCGAGGCGGGATGCGAGATCAGCGTTTCGGTGCCTCCCAGGCTGACGGCCAGCTTCATGATCTGAAGGTGGTCGAGAAGAGCAAAGGCCTGCGGCTCACCGCCCTTGACGTCGAACGAGAAAGTCGAACCCGGCGCGGAGCATTGCCGATCAAACACGGTCTTGTGGGGATCGTCCGCCTTCAGGAAACCGAGATAATGCACTTTGGCGATCTTGGGATGGCTCGCTAGATACTCGGCGACGACGCGGGCGTTGTCGTTCGATCGGGTCATGCGGATTTCGAGGGTCTCCAGCGAGCGCATCAGCATCCAACAGGAATTTGGATCCGGTTGCGTGCCGAGGGCGCTGCGCCAACTCAACACCTGCTTGACGAGCGCGGTTGGCGCCGCTGATGCTACCGCCGACCAGGTCGCTGTGTCCGCCGACATATTTGGTCAGCGAGCAAAGCGAGATGTCCGCGCCGCATTTCAGCGGCGTTTGGAACATCGGCCCCAGCATCGTATTGTCGACCACGACGGGCGGTCGATAACCCTGTGTCTTCCCCAGTTCATCGGCGATGGCCGCGCAGGCGGCAAGATCAACCAGTCCGTTGGTCGGATTGGCGGGCGTCTCAACCAGGATCAACCCGACCCGACCCTTGGCTCGCGCCGCCTCGGCCGTTTTGCGCATCTCCGCGATATTGACGCCATCAGGAAATCCAAAGGCCGTGACGTTGAACGCGCCCATCTGGTTTTTGAGCAGAGTTTCCGTGCCGCCATAGAGCGGGCGACTGTGCAGGACGGTATCGCCTGGGCGGAGGAGGGCGAACAGCGTTGTCGAAATCGCCGCCATGCCGCTGGCGAAGACGGCGGATCGCTCGGCCTGATCCCAGATCGCCAGCCGATCCTCGAGGATTTCGAGGTTCGGATTGTTGAAGCGCGAATAGACCAGACCTGATTTCTCGCCGGGTCGAGGCTGCCGGCGACCAGAGGTAAGGTCGAAGAAATCCTTGCCCTGCTGGGCGTTCTCGAAAACGAAGGTCGATGTGAGAAAAATCGGCGGCTTGAGCGAGCCCTCCGACAGGCCCGGGGCGTAGCCGTAACCCATCATCAACGTCTCAGGATGAAGCCGGCGATTGGCGATGCGGTCCTTGTGGTAGCTGTCCTCTGCCAAAGCGACGTCCTCCTCGCGGGATTCGGCCGGAGCGGTCGAACGCCCGCATGATAGGCTTTTCGCGACAACATAATATGGCGAAGATATTCAGGCGCTCCCAGCCTCAGAATCTGTGGCGAGGCCGCCCACGAAGGGAAGCGCGACCGCGCACAACGCCGCCATCGCCCAAAAAGCTCGAATGCCCAACCAACCGTAGAGGTAGCCGGACGCGAAGGTCAGCGCGGCGGAGGCAGCGCCCAGCGCAAAGGCGCCGTAGAGGCTCTGCGCGGTCGCCGCCAATCGCTCGGGAATGGACGCTGCGATGATCCGCATGGCGACCATATGGAGCAGCGCAAATGTGAGACCGTGCAACGCCTGGACCCCGAGCAGCGCAGGCATCCAGACCGTCGTTCCCATCACGGTCCACCTGAGTACGCCAGCCGCCGCAGACAGGCCTGCGCAGCGAGCCACGCCGAAGCGCTTGATGAGCCACGGTCCAAGCAGAAAAAAAGTCGCAACTTCGGCCACCACCGACTCGGACCAGAGCAGACTGACCGCTTCGCTATGATATCCGGCGGCGCGCCAGCTGATCACCGCAAAGGTATCGTTCATCGCGTGGCTGCCAATCACCAATACGACGACGAAAATCAGACGCCGGTAGGCCGGTATGCCCCAGAGCAAGCTGAACGCGCCTTCGCTCTCATCCGAGCCATCGGCCGCCGAACGGCTCGCGCGGACGCGGGTCGCGCAAATCGCCATCGCGAGGAACAGGACACTGCTCGATACGATGATGCAGGACAAACCGAACCGATCGACGAGTTGGCCCGACAGCAATGTCCCGAACACGAAGGCCGCTGACCCGACGCCTCTGACCCAGCCATATTGAAAGCCCGGCCTCTCTGAAGCCGCAGCGACCGAAAGCGCGTCGGAGAGCGGCGCGAGCGAGGCGGTGGCTGTCGCGTGAGCGATGCTGACGGCGAGCAGGGGCAGAAATCCGAAGGCGAAAAGATAGGCCCAACCGACCAAGCCCGAGAGGGCCGCCGTCACAGCGAGGACCTCTTTGCGTCGTTGAAGGCGGTCAGCGAGCCGACCGATAGCCGTCCCGCTCGCGATGCGAATGACGGTCCCTGCAGCAAGAACCAATCCGACGCGTTCGACCGGCAATCCGTGGCCCAACAGGAAAGCCGGCATGTACGCCGACTCGGTTCCGTAGGCGCTGTAAAGCGCGACGTAGAGTAGGAGGAAGCCGGGGAGCGCCGTCGCAGGCGCGGCGGATTCGCTGGCTTCAGTCAAATCGCCTGGCTTCATCGCGGCGCCGCAGGTGCGATCCCAGCCAGTCCTGCGAAATCTTGCTTCATATTGACGAGCCCGCAGCCGCCGATGAGCGTATCGCATCGATAACGCCTGATGGGCCCATTTGATTCAGGTTTGGGGCGCGCTTCGCTGGAAAAATAATTTGCGGCTGCGAGGGTAGCTTGCGAGCCTCCATCTCACGGAAAGGTGGCTATCGACACGCTCGCGATCTTCCTCAGTTTCGATCCTGAGTAGCGGATCCAGCCCTGCAAGATAACCTTCGTCATGGCGTCGCTGGCGCTCTGAGAGTCGCGGCGGCGAATGGCGTCTACGACGTCGAGATGCAATCTCTGCACATAAGAACTTTCGTCCAAGCTTTCGGTGGGAGCGCTGACCGTGAACGACGCCGTCAGCGCCGTGCTGATCAGCGCGCCAATCGAGCGCATGAACGGATTGCCGGACATTTCGAGAATGAGCCGATGAAAGGCGACATCGGCCGAGACAAACTCGGTCACCTTGTCGGGCTCCAATCGCAACTTGTCGCCCCAGGCCTGCAGCTCCTCTACGTTTTCGTCGGACCGCCGCTCCGCCGCCAGAGCGGCGGCGCCAGGCTCCAGGCTCTGGCGCATCTCGTAGAGCATGGCCAATGAGGATTCCGATATGCCCGCGGCTTCCCGCCAGGAGAGAATGTCGGCGTCGAACATGTTCCAGTGGTTTTCGCCGAGAACGCGCGTGCCGACTTTCGCCCGCGCCGACACCAGGCCTTTGGCCGCGAGCGTTTGCAGCGCCTCCCTGAGCGCTGTGCGCGAGATGCCGAGCTGCCGGGTCAGATCCTCGGACGAAGGAAGTGTCGTTCCCGCGGGATAAGCGGCGGTGACGATCTTCTGTCCGACCTCCTGAACAACGAGATCATGCGCCGACCGGCGCTTTAGCCGCGGGCTCGCAGACGTCCTTCCCATTTCCGAGAGCGGGCTCACGAAAAAAATAATACAATATTATTTCCGGCTGTGCTAATCACTTCTGGAGCGCCTGGAACGGGCGCCGTGTCGAGAGGAAGCGCGGAGGAATATCTATGCGTAATCTGAATTCGCGATTGTTGAAAGCCGTAGCGCGCCGCCGCTTTGGCGCTGACCCTGGCAGGGACCGCGCAGGCCGCGGACAAAAAGTCACTCTATTTCGTCGTCAACGGCGCCTCGGATTTCTGGAAGGCCGCTGAAGCCGGCGTGAAGAAGGCGCAGGGCGAACTGCCGAACTACACCCTGCAGCTCAAATACCCCGAGCAGTCATCCGCAGCCATTCAGAACCGCCTGATGGACGACCTCGTCGCCGCCGGCGCCGCGGGCATCATGGTGAGCGCCGTCGATCCGAAGACGCAAGGGGATGAGCTCAACAAGATCGGCGCCGCAACGGCGCTGTTCACCACCGACAGTGACGCGCCCAAGTCGAAGCGCGTCGCCTATATCGGCTCTTCCAACGTCGACGCCGGCAAGCAGGCGGGCGAGATTATGAAGAAGGCGCTGCCCGATGGCGCGAAGTGCATGGGCTACGTCGGTCTTCCCGGCGCCGATAATGCGCGCGAGCGCGTCGAAGGCATCAAATCCGCGATCGCCGGCACCAAGATCACCCTCGTCGACGTCCGCGCGGACGACATCGATCAGCCGCGCGCCAAGCGCAACGTCGAGGATACGCTGACCGCCGATCCTAGCATCAATTGCATGGTCGGCATCTACTCCTACAACACGCCGCAGATTTACAACGCGCTAAAGGAAGCCGGCAAACTCGGGAAAATCACCATCATTGGCTTCGACGAGGATCAGGTCACGCTCGGCGGCGTAAAGGAAGGCACGATCGTCGGCACCGTCGTGCAGCAGCCCTACGAGTGGGGCTATCAGGGCATGAAGGACATGGCCAAGTACATCGAAGGCGACAAGTCCTTCGTGCCGGCTGACGGCCTGATGATCATTCCCACCAAGATCATCGACAAGAGCAATGTCGACGCCTTCTGGGCCGAGCTGAAAGAGCGTCAGGGCAAGAAGTAAGGCTGATCGCTGCGACCCGAATCCGAGCGCAAAACATTTGGGGACGCGGCGTGCTTACCGCGTCCCTTTTGCTTGCCGTCCGGCTTCGCTTCGTTCGATATGACATGCCATGAGCGAGCCCTTTCTCCGCCTGGACGCCATCACCAAAGCCTATCCGGGCGTGCAGGCCTTGAAAGGCGTGTCTTTTGAGATCGGGGCCGGCGAAGTCGTCGGCCTGATCGGTGAGAACGGCGCCGGCAAATCGACGTTGATGAAGGTGTTGGGCGGCGTGGTCGCGCCGACCTCCGGATCTATCGTGATTGACGGGGTGGTCCACCCTTCGCTGACGGTCACGCAATCGCTGGCCGCCGGCATCGCCTTCGTTCATCAGGAACTGAACCTCTTCGACAATCTCGACGCCGCCGCCAACATCTTCATCGGCCGCGAGCCGCGATGGGGCGGCCCTCTGCATCTCATCGACCAGAAAGCGTTGCATCTCAGCGTCGCGCCGCTGCTCAAACGTCTCGGTTGCGACTTCAAGCCGGACACCTCTGTCGCCGATCTCTCGATCGCTCAGCGTCAGATGCTGGAGATCACCAAAGCGCTGTCGCTCGAGGCGCGCGTCATCATCATGGACGAGCCGACCTCGTCGCTGACGCTCGCCGAGACCGATCGCCTGCTCGCCGTGATTGCCGATCTGAAGGCGAGCGGCGTCGCCATTATTTTCATCTCCCATCGGCTCAACGAAGTCGAACGGTCCGCAGATCGCGTGGTGGTGCTGCGCGACGGCGAGGTGGTCGGCAAGCTCGCACCGCGACGAAATCCACCACGACCGCATGATCCGCCTGATGATCGGGCGCGATCTACAGAACGTCTACATTCCGCCGAAGCGTCCGCCCGGCGAGGCGGCGATGGAGCTAGAGGACGTCGAAACCACAGCCTATCCCGGCCGCAAGGTCAGGCTAACCGTGCGCCACGGCGAGATCCTCGGCCTCGGCGGCCTGATGGGGGCGGGACGCACTGAGATCGCGCGCGCCGTCTTCGGCATCGACAAGCTGGCCGGCGGCGCCATCCGCATAAACGGCGAGCTTGCGACGATTTCGCGTCCGCGCGACGCCATCGCGCGGGGGGTCTATCTTGTGCCGGAGGACCGCAAGGCTTTCGGCCTGATTCTCGACGACCCGATCGTCAGCAACATATCGCTACCGAACCTGCTGGCTTACGCGTCTGCAACTCTAGTCAACTATGGCGCCGAACGCCGCGCGGCCGAGCAACAGGCGAGCGGCTTACGGATCAAAGCGCCTGACGTCGAGACCTTGGTCAGCGCGATGTCCGGCGGCAACCAGCAGAAGGTCGTGCTCGGCAAATGGCTCGCCATGGATCCGAAGGTCATTCTGTTTGACGAACCGACGCGCGGCGTCGACGTCGGCTCCAAGGCCGAGATCTACGCGCTGATGCGCGGGCTTGCCGATCGCGGCGTCGCCATCCTGATGATCTCCTCCGACATGGAGGAGGTGATTGGCGTCAGCGACCGCGTCGCCGTCATGCACGAGGGCGCGGTGGCGGGCGTGCTCGAACGCCAGCAGATGTCGGAGAACAGCATCATGTCATTGGCGGTCGGCAAAGGGTTGCAGTGAGGGGTCATGAAAAAAGATCTGGGCCTGCTGCTGCTAATCTTGATCGTCGGGGCGGTCGTGGCGATCATCAACCCCCGCTTCATCTCGCCGCTCAACATCTCCAACACCGCCAACCTGATCGGGCTCTACGGCCTGTTCTCGATCGGCGAGGGCGTCGTCATCATCACCGGCGGCATTGATCTCTCCATCGGATCGGTGTTTGCGCTGCTCGGCGTCGTCTTCATTCAGCTGATCAATGGCGACGGCTTGAACTGGGTGCTCGCGTCGGCCATCGTCGTGGTCGCCGGCATCGTGCTCGGCTTCATCCACGGCTTCCTGATCACCCGCGCGCATCTGCAACCTTTCGTGGTCACACTCTGCGGCTTGCTGATCTACCGCGGCGCGGCGCGCTACTACACCGATGACGGAACGGCGGGCTTCGACTTCGGCACCAGTTATCCCACGCTGGAATGGTTGACGACGGGACGCGTCTACGGCGTCCCGAACAGTTTTACCGCTTTCGTTGTGGTGGCGATCGTCATGGCGGTCGTGCTGCACCGCTCGGTGTTTGGCCGCTATCTGTTTGCTGTCGGCAAGAACGAGGAGGCGGCGCGCTATTCCGGCGTCAACGCCAAAGCCATCATTTTTGCGGCCTATGTGATCTGTTCGGGGATAGCGGCGATCTCCTCGATCTATTTCGCCATGTATACCCGCTCGATCTCGCCGGCTTCGCACGGCACTTTCTATGAACTGTACGGGATTGCGGCGGCAGTGCTTGGCGGCTGTTCGCTACGCGGGGGCGAGGGGTCGGTGCTCGGCATCGTGCTCGGCGCGGTGCTGCTGCAAATCCTGCAGAACCTGGTCAATCTGCTGGGCATCCCGTCCTCACTGAACTTCGCGGTGATGGGAGGCGTCATTCTAATCGGCGTGCTCGCCGATGGACAATTGAAGCGCTTTCGCAGTCGCGGGGTTCGCTCGGCCGGACAAACCTAGAGCGCTGGTGGCAGAGACTTCTCCCGGAGGGTCGGCGTCCACGCCGACCTTTTTGGGCGCAGCTCGGCCGGCTTACGTATCAACCCCAACGTCGGCCTGGAGGCCGACGCTCCGCGAGGCGTTCCAGTCAGCCGCAAGCCGCTAACGTCAAGCGCTGCGCAAGATATCCAGATAATCTTGCTGGCTCGCCAACCGAGGATTGGTGGCGTGGCAATGGTCCTTCAATGCGGCGTGTGAGACGGCCTCCATCATGGCGTCGGTGACGCCCATCTTGCGGAGACCGCTCGGCATGCCGATCCGCTGATTGAGCGCCTCGATAACCTCGTCCGGCGCGCCGCCCATACGTCGGGCAAGCTCGTCCCACTTCGACCCGATGACGCTTCGGTTGAAGCGCAAGACTGCCGGCATCAGCACAGCGTTGAGCGTGCCATGATGCAGGTTCAATTCGCGGATCGCCCCGAGCGGGTGAGTCAGTGCATGGACGGCGCCCAGCCCTTTCTGGAAAGCCATCGCGCCTTCCATCGCGCACACCATCATGTCGCGCCGCGCCTTTCGGTCAGATCCGTTGGCGATCGCCGCTTCCAGCGAGCCAAGCCCGCAGTCCAACCCGTGAAGCGCGATCGCCTCGGCGGGCGGATTGAAGGCCGGCGCCATATAGGTTTCCAGGCAGTGAGAAAGCGCGTCCATGCCCGTCGCCGCCGTCAAGAACGGCGGCAGGCCATATGTCAGCTCCGGGTCGCAAAGCGCGATATTGGGCAGCATGAAGCCTGAGATAATACCCAGCTTTCGCCCGTCGGCTGTGATGATGACAGCCGCGCGTCCGACTTCAGATCCGGTGCCGGAGGTGGTCGGCACAGCAATCATCGGGCAGATATTGCCGTGAATCCGCGTGGCCCCATTTTCGATTAGCGCATATTGGGCGAGGGGACCTTCATGTCCGGTCAGCAAACGGACCGCTTTGGCCAGATCCAGCGAAGAACCGCCGCCCAATCCGATCACGCCGTCGCAACCCGCTTCCTTGTAAAGCCTGTGAGCTTCAATAACCGCATCCTCAGTTGGATTGGCGGGAGTTCCGTCGAAGACCGCGGTATGTGCTGGACACAGCGCCTTGACCCGCTCGACCAGTCCTGAGGCGACGAGGCCTCTGTCGGTCGCGATCAGTGGGCGACTTATTCGGAGCGCCGCCAGATAATCAGGCAGGCGCGAAATCTCTCCGTCCCCGAATTCGATACGCGTGAGGTAATTGATTGTGCTCATTGCCGTCCCCTCTCGCGTCGCTCCGATGCAGCATAGCGCGAGCCAAGGGGCGTTAGTAGTGCGTTCAGGGCCACCGAAACCGCTCATCCGCAAAGTCTGCCCGGGGCGCCACGATCAAGCCCGCAGATCGCCAAGCGAAACGAAACCCTCATATATATCAGCCACTAGCGCGAACAATAAAATCCCATTTCCGCGCGCGAATGAGGTAGATATGATTTGCCGACAGTTTTGGGGCACAAAGGGAGGAACTCATGGGCAAGCTTGGCATTCACTCGTTCGTGTGGACGGACGGCGGCACGGAAGCCGGCATCGAAGGCGCGATGGAAAACTCCGCCAAATGCGGGTATCGCCTGATTGAACTCGCTTACCTGCGGCCGGAAAAATTCAACCTCGACCGTCTCGCCAAGAAAGCGAAATCACTCGATCTCGACATCGCCGTCACGATGGGGCTGCCAATCAGCGCCGACGTGTCCAGCCAGGACCCTGCGGTGGTCAAGGCCGGCGAGGAGACCTTGGCCAACGCGGTCAAGGCCGTGCGCGACATCGGCGGGACCAAACTCGGCGGCATACTCTATTCGGCGCACACAAAATATTTCGCCCTTCCAACCGACCGTGGCCGCAAGAACAGCATCGCGGCGATCGCCAAGACCGCCGAGATCGCAAAAGCGGCCGGGGTCGAACTGACCCTTGAAATCGTCAACCGCTTCGAGACCAATCTTCTCAACACAACGGCTCAAGGCCTCGACTTCATCAAGGCGACCGGCTCCGACTATGTCAGCCTTCACCTCGACACGTTTCATATGAACATCGAGGAGGCAAACCCCGCCGCCGCCATCCGGCTCGCTGGCGATAAGATCGGCTACTTCCACATCGGCGAAAGCAATCGCGGCTTTCTCGGCGATGGCGTGATCAATTTCGACCTGACGTTCGATGCGCTGCTCGACATCGGCTACAGCCGCGACATCACGTTCGAGTCTTTCTCAGGCGCCGTCGTTGATCAGAGCCTTTCGATCGCCTGCGCGATCTGGCGCGACACCTGGACCGAGAACCTGCCGCTCGCCCAGCACGCCAAGTCGTTTATCGAGCTGCGCATGGATGAAGCGCAACGCCGCCGCGCAACCAACAAGCGCCCCTGAGTAGACAGCGAAGGTCGACGATCATGTCTGAATTAGCTCCCGATGCGCTCGGGCCGACCGTGACAATTGGCGAGATCCTGGTTGAGATCATGGCGAAGACGCGCGGTGACGGATTTCTGGAGCCGATCGAGCTCGTCGGTCCCTATCCCAGCGGCGCGCCGGCGATCTTTATTGATCAATGCGCGCGGATCGGCGGCTCCGCGGCGATTGTCGCTTGCGTCGGCGACGATGATTTCGGCAGGATCAACACGCAACGGCTCGGCCGCGATGGCGCGGACGTTTCGGCGATCTCCATCAGTCGCGACTATCCCACGGGAAGCGCATTCGTCCGCTATCGCGCCGACGGCTCACGCGATTTCGTCTACAACATCGCCAAGTCGGCCGCCTCGCTGGTCAGCCTGACCAACGAGGCCAGAGCGTTGTTCGCGCGCTCCGGCCATTTGCATGTCATGGGCACGGCGCTCAGCATAGCAAATGTCTGGGAGATGCTGCAGCATGCGATCGGCGTCATCAAGGGGCGCGGCGGCACGATCTCGGTTGACCCCAACCTCCGCAAAGAGCTTTTGAGCCAAGGCCAAACGCGCGAGCGTTTCGCGCAATTACTAGGCGTCGCCGATCTCATTCTGCCTTCAGGCGACGAACTTGCGATTGCGACCGGGCATGCGGATGAGGCTTCCGCGCTCAAGGCGCTGTTTTCGCGCGGCGCCACAGAAATCGTCGTCAAGCGCGGCGAAGCCGGCGCGTCGATGTTCACTGCGGACGGGTCGCGAACCGACTGTCCTGCGTTTCATGTGCAGGAGGTCGATCCGACCGGCGCCGGCGATTGTTTTGGCGGCGCTTACGTCGCCTGTCGCCGACTTGGCATGCCAGTCAAAACCGCGCTCGACTACGCTAATGCCGCAGGCGCGCGCAATGTCACGCGGCAAGGTCCGATGGAAGGCGCGGGCACGCGTGCGGAGCTCGATAGTTCATCGCAACCACGGCGAGGCGGCCCCTGGCATGAGCAACGTACTGACAAGCCTCGCCGGCTCGCGCCGCGCGGGGACGCCACGCGGGATTCCCTCTATTTGCTCGTCGCATCCGCTCGTGATCAGAGCGGCAATACGCGAGGCCGTGCAGGTTGAGCAACCTGTGCTGATCGAGGCGACCTGCAATCAGGTCAATCAATTCGGCGGCTATACCGGCATGCAGCCCGCGGATTTCGTCGGCTCGACGCTCGCCATCGCGAAGGACGAACGCCTACCGCCCGAGCACCTGATCTTCGGCGGCGATCATCTGGGCCCCAATCCCTGGCGCAAGGAAAGCGCCGAGGTCGCCATGCAAAAGGCGGAGGCGATGGTTGACGCCTACGTCCGCGCCGGCTTCCGCAAGATCCATCTCGACGCATCGATGGGCTGTGCGGGCGAACCCGAGGCGCTCGGCGACGCCGTGATTGCGGAGCGCGCGGCGCGACTGGCGGCGCGAGCCGAACGCGCGGCGCAAGAAGCGGGCGGCGTGGCGCCCGTCTATGTGATCGGCACCGAAGTCCCGCCGCCTGGCGGCGCGCATCACGCCATAACTGAGCTCGAGCCAACAAGTCTTGAGGCGGTCCAAACCACGCTCGAGATCCATCGCGAAGTGTTTGGTCGAAAGGGTCTCGCGGATGCATTTGCGCGGGTCATCGCGATCGTCGTCCAGCCGGGCGTAGAGTTCGGCAACGAGAACGTCGTGCTCTACGATCCTTCGCGGTCCCGTCATCTCCAGGCGTTGCTCGCCAACCAACCAACACTCGTCTATGAAGCGCATTCCACGGACTATCAGGGACGCGCTCCGCTTCGGGAACTCGTCAAGGATGGTTTTTCCATCCTCAAGGTCGGGCCGGAATTGACCTTTCGTTTGCGCGAAGCGCTTTACGGACTCGACCTCATCGCGTCCGACATGTTGAGCGACTATGCCCCGCGCGCTGTTTACGCCGAGGCCGAAACCGCGATGCTCGCCAATCCCGGCTATTGGGCGGGACACTATGCCGGATCACCGGACCGGCAGAGAATCGATCGACACTATTCGTTTTCCGATCGCATTCGCTACTATTGGGGCGAACCGCGGGTAGCGGCCGCCGTCGATCGATTGCTGGCGGCGTTAGCAGGCACGATTGTTCCGGTAACGCTTTTCCGTCAGCACTTGCCGGCCTTGAGAGCGTTTGCGGGCGGACCGCTGAACCCCGCCGAAGTCGTGATGGCGAGCGTGCGCATCGGTCTTGAAGACTATAGGTCCGCAGTAGAACCGACATGACCTTCATTTCACGACAATCACGCACACGCGAGGGCAGGAGCCGCCTACGATGATCGATGAAAGCCTCGTGTTCGACAGAGTGTTCGATTTCGCCAACAAGACCGTCATCGTGACCGGCGCCGCGAACGGCATCGGGTTCGCCATTGCTGAGCTGTTTGCCGAGCGCGGCGCCAAGCTCGCGCTTCTCGACAAATCCTCGCAGGTTCGGGAAACTGCAACCAAGCTCGGAACGCGCGCCCGCGGTTGGGAAGTCGACATCACTGATGACGCTGCGGTCGCTGCGACGATCGAGTCGGTTGTCGCGGAGTTTGGTGGCATTCACGTGCTGATCAACAACGCTGGGATCGGCGCGACCGCCCCTGCCGAGCTGGGGTCGATCGCTGAGTGGCGGCGCATTATCGAGGTCAACCTGAGCGGGCAATATATTGTCGCGCGCGAAGTGGGCCGCCGTATGCTTGAGGCCGGCGGCGGACGGATCGTGATGATGGCCTCGCAAGCCGCTATCGTGGGTCTCGACGGACATTCAGCCTACAGCGCCTCAAAGGCCGGTCTCCTTGGGATGCTACGCTGTATGGCGCTCGAATGGGGCGGGCGCGGCGTCACCGTCAACGCCATCTCGCCGACCGTGGTTGAGACCGAAATGGCCGTTATCCACTGGGGAGGCGAGAAAGGGCGGAAAGCTCGCGAGGAAATTCCCGTCGGCCGCTTTGCGAAGCCGCGCGAGGTCGCTTATGCGGCGCTGTACCTCGCCAGCGATGCGGCGGCGATGATCAACGGCATGAACCTCGTCATCGACGGCGGTTTTACGATCAAATAGCTAAGGCGCTCACCAGCGAGCGTTTCGGTTTCGGTTGGTTGGCCCCAACTTCACCAATAGCAGCAGGGACCATTGCGCATCGCGCTGTTGAACAGGCTGGCAAAAAAAGGCTTTCAATTATAATCGCCGACACGCAATTATGTGCTTGTGGCTGAAGTGGGTTTGCGGCACTTTCTTAACATATTATAAGCATCTTCACGCCCGGCTTGGCGACCCCAAGCCGGGCAATTTAGTTGGCGAGGCAGAGAGATCCAGAGCGCGTCTGAGCTGCGCTGGCTGATCGCTGCGACTCGCCGAGTTCTACTGGGCGATTTGCGGCTGACGGGACCCGTCATTGCGAGCGAAGCGAAGCAATCCAGCGTGTGATCGGCGATGTGCCGGATAGAGCCACTGCGGCGGCGCTGCGGATTGCCGCGTCGCTTCGCTCCTCGCAATGGCGATGCTAATCAACCGCAGAACGTTAGGCCGCTGGAATGTAGCCCGTTGGCGGCGCCCAGGGCGTCGCTTTGTTACCCTACTGTGATGTGCCCAGGCTGATGTTTGCGCCTGATTGTCCGTTCGTCCCCTTGATGGTCTGGATAGCCGCGCCGCCGAGGATGACCGCGCTTTCGGTTTGGAGGATCGGCTCCAAGACCTTCGTCGCAACTTCGAGATAATGTTCGACGGTCGCCAGCTCCGTCTTCGGCACGTAGACGACGTCGCCGCGCTGCAGGTTGATGTTGTTGGTCAGTTCGCCCCTGTAGAGGATTCCCGCCACGTCGACCAATTTCAGCGACGGATTGCAGATGCAGCCCGACATCACGAGCACATGGCTCAGCTTCGCGTCGCTTCCTGTCCCACCCGACATCGCCAAGGCCTGCGTCAGGGTCATATCTCCGTCCCAGGTTATCTTACCCGGCGATTTCACTTCGCCGATGACGTAGGCGGAGTTGAACTTGGTGCTCGCCACATATACGGACGAGTTGGCGCGGATATAGATATTTTGTCCGATATCGCCTTGCTTGAACAATCGTTCGAGATCGATCGGCAGGATTTTTCCGTCCTGCACAACGAGCGATTGTCGCAAGTCGGCGTCGTCACTCAGCCCGCCCGCCTGTGATATGACATCGAGCAGAGTATTGGAGGCGCGTAGTTTGATGATTCCAGGGCTTCGCACCGCCCCGAGCACCGAGAACTCGCTGACTGTTTATTTCTTGTATGACTACGTTTACGATGGGGTCGGCGATAAAGAGCGGTTGACTCTTATATTCTTTCACCGAGACATTCACGATTGGGTTCTCAATCACGCTCGAGACGCGCTGCGCGATCTCCTTGCTGAGTTCGTCGACCGTCCGTCCGGCGGCGCGGATGGAGCCGCCAGGCAGCACCGATATGTTGCCGTCGGGACCGATCGTCTGCGTGCTCTTGAAATCGTCGTGCGAGTAGACCGTTATGTCGACGATATCCTGGATTCCGAGCCGATACGAATGGCTCGACGGGGAGCGCAAGCGCCGGACGATCTCGTCTCGAAGTTGTTCGACGGTGCGCCCACCCGCCTGAATGTCGCCAGCGGGGAAGAAGGCAATCTTGCCATCTGGACGCACCGGCTGGGTCGCGTCCAAGTCTGTTTGGTTGAGGACGATGATCTTGACGATATCGTCAGGGCCGAGCAGGAACGGCGCGCGGTCCGGCCGCGCGTTCACCTTCGCGGCGATCTTCACGCTACGTGGTTGAACCGAGGGAACCACTTGGGTCGGCGGAACGCTTTGTTCCTCGACAGCATGCAACGCGTGTTCGTTGATGGAATCTGTGCCTGGATTGCAGCCGGCCAGCCCGAAAACGAGAGTGAAAACGCACCAAAGGGTTGCCAGACCGAGGAATCGGCCAGCCTTGGCGGTCGAGAACGTCCTCGCGATGGCGTCCTGGCTCATAAATCCCTCATCCGCCCCGGCGGGGCTCAGCCGCCTCGAACCAGGGATTTGGACATCCTTCTCGCGACAGGGCACCTTCTATGATTAACCTGCAGAAATAAAGGCCGGAATGCGTTAGGGCAAGCGGGTGAGTAGTCTCGTGACATCATGGGGATGTACTGCATCCAGGGGGCTCGCGGAGACGGTTGCGAAATCAGGCGGCGCACTTGCGACCACTCGAAGCGAGCACGGCTTCATTTTTCAATGAGGGTGTCTCCCCGCAAAAACTTCCTGTAAGCCGCCATGGCCTCATCGCCGAAAGCGCCCTTGGTGAGATGCGACATAAGCGTTGCGTCGGAGGCGCCGCTGTTGATGCCCACGAGTTTCGCGCCGTGGTTGAACTGCGAGGCGAGATATCCCTCCCAATGCACCGCGGGGTTGGGAGTCGCGTTCGCCTCAACCCCTCCCCAGACCGTAACGCCGCGCTCAGCGAGCGCCCGATAGATCGGTTGCAATCCATTCGCCAGCGTTTCGACGGGATATGTCGTCCATCCCGGTCGTGCATATGGGTTGAAGGCGATCGAGATCGGCGCGTCGTTGTTATCATCTTGCGCAAGGGGCGCGGGCACGTGCGTATAGAGCAGGGAGCAGGCTATGCCGGCTTCAACAAATTGCTGATCCCAGAATTGAGCGAAGCGCTGGTTTATGCTGACGAGCGCTTGATTGAAATTGGCCGGCGGGTGACTTCTGCTATAACCGTCATTTGTGAGCGCGCAATAGCCGACTTTGCTATGCGGCGCCTCGTCTTCGTTCATCATCCTCGACGCTTGCTTTAGCAACTCTCTCGCATCTGCCGACGCCGCGTCGCTATTGGGCGGGATTTCGGAGAGTGGTGGGATCTTGGAGTAGTCGTCGAACCCTGGCTCCTGACCAACTGTAATCCCGGCGAATAGATATTCCCTGTGCTCTTTTGCGAGCTCGGCAATCTCCTTCCTGAGCGCCGGACCAACAATTTGGGAGACAATACGAGTTATTTCCTTCTGCACCGCCGGGCTGTTGTAGCACATGTGCGGCGATTGAGATGGCGCCCCCTCAGGCGTGAAATACCTTCGCTTGTTTGGAGTTCCCTCCCAATCGTACCATTCTACATTCTTTCTGTTCGCGGGATCGTAGCCTTTCTTGGCGGGGTCGTACCAGTTCCACAGGTCAGGTCGACGAACCCAGTCCACGTGATCGTCGACGTTGAAGTGAACCGCAATGTTGGTCCGCTTCGCAATATTGAAGCTTTCGTGTATCGCCCGGGGGATGATTAATTCGTCGCTCATGAAGAAGGGAATACGATCACCGAAGCCGAGTTGCCTGGTCTTGCCGTCTCCCGTGGTTCCTAGATTTTCCTTGAAATTATCTACGTTCCCTCGAAGCTGGGGGATCAGTCCCCAAAAAATCAAATACTGCAAGGCATCTGTATTTTTTGCGTCGCATGCGGCATCGGAAGCGGCGGCGGATTCTTGCACATTAGTTGATGCAAGCATCATCAGAAATATGGTGAGGGCGAACTTTTTTATTTTACTTTTTCGTGAGCCAAGCACGTTCTACCCCTCCCTCCGCGGGTTATTCTTCTCAGTATCTACGCTTCATGTTTCCGGTCAATCCATCCCAGGCGCCACGGTAGCAGGCGATGAGATGGCGCCCGTGGCTTAGAGGTCGGACAGCGAAGGTCCTCGGGAAAAACACCGCGTGCACCAAGCTCTTGAGAACCCAGCGCGGTCGCCAGGGTCGGCATTGGTAGAGCCAGAAATACACCATGTTTCTGACGTGATAATAACATCGCAGCGGCGACAGCTCCACCAGCCTGAAAGAAAGCGGTCCGAAACGCCAAGTGCGGGAGCTAACTCCCGGAGGCCGGCCCACGTCCTGATGGAGTACCCCAGAGTTGACGATGTAGCCCGTGAAGCCGAGCTGTTTTGCCCGGTAGCCGTATTCGAGTTCGGAAAGATCGATAAAATAATCCACCGATGGCAGCCCAATCTTCGCAACAGCAGGCATGCGAAGCAGAGAGCCGGACCAGATGAACGTATCGCACTCGCAGTGACCCGCAACCAAGTCGAGCGGCACGAACTCGATGCCTGATCGAGTCAAAATGATGGGGCGGTGGTTGGCTTCGTCGCTAACAGGAGCGAGCCGACAGGCCAGGAACGATACGCGCTCGCGTTGTGCAGGCGGCAGTCGTTCGAAAAAGGTGAGAAGGTTCTCCAGTGCGTCGGGTTCCGGAACGCTGTCGGCGTCGAGCACCCAGGTCCAATCGAAGCCATGCGTCTGAGCGTAGGCGAGGCCCACGGAAACAGCGCCGCTGCTGCCCAGATTGGCCGAGTTGCGAATGATGGTGACGCCCTCTGGAAAAGCTCCTATCAAGCGTGCCGTCGGTCGAGGCATTGTCCACGATCACGATGGCGTCCGCAGGCCTAGTCTGCCGCCGCAGCGCCTCGAGAGCTTGCTCGACGACCGCAGCGTCGTTGAACGTGTGAACATGGGCGAGAACGCGCATCAACTCTCGGAATCCGACTAAACGTTCGACGCCGGCGCCAGACCGCGGCGACCGGGATACTTAGTTATTCGAAGGGCTGTAAAGAGCGTACCACGTTTCCAACTAATAGCGCGCTGCCATGTTTCCGGTGAGACCGTCTCGTATTCCGCGCATGCACGCTTGAAGTTGGCGCCGCTGACTGATCGGCCGAACGACGAGTCCGAGAGTGAATATGAACACCTCCAGAACGGTGCGCATGACCGCTTTCAGGCGGCGCGGCTTAGACTGATAGAACCAGAAATATATCTTGTTGCGCGTGCTATAGTAACATCGCCAGGGCGTGGCCTCGAACAAGAGAAGGTTGAAGGGACCGATCCGGCGCACCTCCGTGACGATCCCTGGCGGGCGACCCACGTCGTGGCGAACCACACTGTCGTGGACGACGTAACTGGTGAACCCGCACTGCCGAGCACGATAACCATACTCGATTTCCCCCATGTCGGCCACGTAATCTATGGTCGGCGCACCGATGCTTGCCACAGCCGCCATGCGAAACAGCGCGCCGGACCATAACATGCAGTCGCATTCGGTTGAGGGCCGAGCCGTCTCCAGCGGCTCGATTTCGAGGGTCGCGTTGCCAAGCCTGATCGGTTGATGTTTGACGCCGCCCGCCTCAGTGAGAGGCCAACTCGCCACGAAGCAGACCCGCTCGTCTTGCGGGCTCGCCAAATGATCGAAAAAGGCGAGCAACCTTTCGAGCGCCTCGGGCTCCGGAACGCTGTCGGCATCGAGGACCCAAGTCCAATCGAAGTTATGTTTCAAGGCGTGGTCGAAGCCGATCGCAACCGCTCCGCTAGGACCCATATTTTTCGCGTTACGAACGACGGTTACAGTTTCGGAGCCATATTTTTCCAACGATCCGTCACTCGAGGCATTGTCGACGATCATGATCTCATCAGACAATCGAGTCTGACGCCGCATCCCCTCGAGCAGCTGCTCCATCACAAGCGCATCGTTGAAGGCGATGATGAGGGTTAGAACGCGCATGAGCCCCTAATATCGCGCGGCCATGTTGCCGGTGACACCGTGCCAGATCGCCCGATAGCACGCAAGGATTTGCGCCTGATGTTCACGCGGCCGGACGACGAAGTTCATGGTCAGGAGAGCGGTGCGCACCGCCACCCAACGGAGCGGTCGGAGTATGCGGCGCGGCTTGTGTTGATACAGCCAGAAAAATATTAGGTTGCGCATGCTGTAATACGTGCGGATCGGTGGCGTCTGATGAAACGTGAGTCTGATCGGGCCGAACCGGTAGAGCCGAGGCGCAGCGCCTGGATCGCGTCCCACGTCGTGCCGGATCAGGTTGTCGTGCACGATATAACTGGTCAAACCAAGCTGCCGAGCTCGGTAGCCGTACTCGATCTCGGCGATATCGAGCACATAGTCTGCCGAAGGCAGACCGATGCGCGCCACCGCAGCCATCCGGAAAAGCGAGCCTGACCACAGCATGCAGTCACATTCGGTGCAATCCCGTGACTTCTCCAATGGGATCAGCTTGAGCGTTGCGTTCTCGAGGCTCATAGCCGGCTGTTTGGCCTCACCGGCTTCAGTGAGCGGCCAACCGTTGAGAAAGCAGACGCGTTCCTGCTGCGACAGCGGTAGACGCTGGTAAAACGCCAACAACTTCTCGAGCGCGTCGGGATCGGGAACCGTGTCGGCGTCAAAGACCCAGGTCCAGTCGAAGCCATGCGTCAAAGCATGAGAGAAGCCTATGCGTATCGTACCGCTCGTGCCCAGGTTTTTTTGATTGCGTACGATCGTCACGTCGTCGCCAAAGGGTCTGTCCAGGGTCTTGTCTGTTGACGCATTGTCGACGATCACGATCGCGTCCGGCGGTCGTGTTTGACGCCGGAGCGCATTTATCGCCTGCTCGATAAACGCTTCGTCGTTCATGGTATGGATGTGGGCCAGGACGCGCATCGGCTTAGAACCGCGCCGCGATGTTGCCTGTCACCCCGTGCCAGATGCCGCGCAAGCATGCGAGCGCGTGGGCTCCGTGAGTGAGTGGTCGCAAAGCGAAGTTCAGCGTAAAGAAAGCGGCTTGCCAAGCGACCCCGCTCATCGCGCCGCGCCCCGGTCTCGACCGCAGCCTCAGCAATTCGCGAAACTTGGCAAGGCGTCCCTCTTTCATATCGTACAGGGTGAAATAGAGTGTGTTTCGGCATATCAGATAGCAGCGAAACGGCGCCGTGTCGTAGAAGGTGAGAGCGATTGGTCCGATCTTGACACGTTTGGGAGTGAGACTCTGCTCGCCCCGAATGTTGTGCCTGATGATTGCGTCTTGATGAATGAATGCCTTATAGCCCGCCTTCATCACCCGATACATGTATTCGAGTTCGCCGCGGTCTACGAAGTAGTCGGGATTGGGGACTCCGACCTGACGGACCGCTGCCATCCGGTACAAGCCTCCGGACCAAATAGTCATATGACACGGATAGTGGCGTGGAGTGGGTGGAGGAACAACCACGACCCGTCCATTTCGCTCGAACCGAAGACCGTGGACGGGGCGCCCGATCGATTGGTCCAACGGAAGACAGGCAAGGAAACCGATCTCCTCCTGCTGCGCGCTAGGCCAAGCAAGGTACAATTCGAGCAAAGTCTCCAGCGCATCAGGATCTGGCACGCTGTCTGCGTCCAATATCCACATCCAATCGAAGCCGTGCTCCAGGGCGTAGCTAAAACCGATCCCAATCGCGCCGCAACTGCCGAGATTGGTAGCGTTGCGAATGACGCCAACGTCCTCGGGGAAGTCCCGGCTCCCGGTCCCGTCGGTTGAAGCGTTGTCGACGAGTAGGATAGCATCTGGACGTCGCGTCTGACTTTGCATCGCCGCGAGTGTTCCGTCGATGACGTCGGCATCGTTGAACGTATGAACATAAGCTAAGACGCGCATCAATGTTGCCGACCCGCAACGATCCTCATGCAAGCGTGGGAAGGCGAAATGGACAATCTCACTGTGCCGTCACGAACGGGCAGGCGAGCAGGGACTACTTGCTCACCGGCGCGGGAGGTGACATTGTTCGCTAGCTGCCGATCGAACTATGCCCCCGCGTTGGTTGAAAGTCCAGCGTGGGCGCCTCAAGATCCAAGCGCGGCTACGCGTCTCAGCGTTGACAGCCTCTTTGGTCCTGGTAAACAGCTTGGCAAGCATAAATGCTGGTTTTGCGCTTTGCCAGGCGTGCGCCAGAGCGCCTTTAAACAACTGGGCTGGCTGACTTCGGTATGACGTCAATGCGTCGTCGGACCCGCCGCAGATCCGCTTGAAGCCGACCTCCGCGATCAGCGGCCATGGAGGGCGCGGGTGAGAATTCTGGTTTCGATCTGCTATTGGAACTCCGCCGACATCATTCGCACGACGCTCGACGCGGTATTTCAGCAGACCCTGGCGCCGGACGAAATCCTCGTCGTCGACAACGGCTCGTCCGAACCCGTGAACCAGGCCGACTATCCCGGCGTCACCGTCGTTCGAAACGAACTCGACCTCGGCGCCGCGGGCGCGGTGACCAGGGGGTTCAAATATGCTCTCGAGCGGGGTTACGATTGGGTTTGGGTGTTTGACGACGACACCCGGCCGCCGCCCGACACGCTCGAGCGTCTGGTTGAACTGGCGCGCGCCGCCGAGACATCTGGCGACGGCAAGATCGGCATCGTGGCGCCGACCCACAAACTTCTCAATATTGGACGCACCTGGAAGGGAAACCTGCTCACGCCGAGCGGACCTCGTCCGGCTCGATCGCGCGAGGGGGAGAGCCATTGCACCTGCGACTCGGTGATTTGGTCCGGCGCCCTGGTTCGCGCCGCCGTCGTCGCGGAGGTCGGTCTTCCTCGCGTTGGCGTCCGCGGTTACTGGGAAGATTTCTCGATGGACTACGGCGACATCGAATACGCCTTCCGGATTCGCAGCGCGGGATATCAGATCATAGTACGAACCGACAGCGTCATCGACCACCGACTCGGCGACGGCATGAGCCGAAGAGTGTTCGGCGTCAATTTCTACTCCACCAACCATGGGGCGCGGCGACGCTACTTGTATTTCCGTAATCTCATATTCTTCTGGCTGCGACTTTATCCGCGCCATAATTGGCCGATGCTGCTGATCTGGTTCTCTTACCGGACGAGTGTGATCGTCTCCGGCATCCTGCTGCTCGAGCGCGGCCGCGGTCCAAAGCTCAAGGCATGTTTATACGGAATTCGTGATGGCCTGCTCGGGCGCCTGAATGGAAACTTCGCGGAGTCCCGATGAGGCTCGCGCTAGACCGACACTACGCCCACCAGGGCTGATGCGCGATCACCAGTTGCCCTTCACGTTGTTGTAGTACAGGCTGTAGGGCCGGGTCGATCGGCCGTGCAACTTGGGCTCGAACCGATTGAGAACAGCGCCGATGATCGGCGTGCCGGACGTAGCCAGTTGCTCTTTGGCTCGCTTTATCTCATCGAGATTCGCGTTCCCGGTGCCGACGATAAGCACGATCGCATCAACCATGCGTGCAAAAAGCAGCGCATCGTTCACCGCCAAGAGCGGAGGCGAATCCAAAAATACGATGCCGAACCTTTGCGAAATAGACTGAAACGCGGCTCGCGCCTTGGACCAGTCGACCGCTCCGAGAGATATCGCTGGCTTCTGGCCCCCGGACATGAAGGTCACGGATCCGGCCTTCGAAGGGTCCGTCAATCCTTCTAGCGGACGAATGGCGTCGTCAACTTCGGCCTGGCCTAAGAGGATATCAATAAGGCCGACGCTGTCGCCGCTGCTGACCGCCGCGGCCAACGACGACCGTCGCAGATCGCCGTCGATCAGCAGGACGTGTTGACCTGCTTTCGCTGCTGTCGTCGCCAGGCACAAAGAAACGGTCGTTTTGCCTTCGCCAGGCTCAGTGCTCGTCACAAGTATCGAGTTGCCCCCTCCGAACGGGAGGGCCAGCCGTAAGCTGGCGAACAACGAGTTCGTAAGCGTCCGCGATTTCCGGGTTCTCGGACAGGGTCTGCGCGAGCGCAAGCCGCTCGCTGTTCATGGACTTGATCGCCAACTGCGTCGCCACAAATGGTTCTCATACACACTCTGCGAGCCTTCGTGCTTGCATAGTCACATGGCGCCTAGAAGTCTAGCTCGATCCGATGTTTGGGGCGATTGGTCATAGCCTGTCCGATGACTTTGACACGCGCTATGCCGGCGCCACTGGCCCCAGCAGGGCGATGTCCGAGTGGCTTTCGGCAGGCAACAGAGAGTTTGCGGGATCGACCGCGGCGACGTTGGACGCCGCGGAGCAAAACTCCAGAAAGGCCGGCTCTCTCGCGATCAGGTCCGAGTACGCGCCGGAATTCCGGAGACGACCTTTCTCCATCATGAAAATGGAGTCGCAGTTTCGAAGGAACGCCAAGCGATGCGTGATGACGATTATCGTTTTTTTCCCTCTAAGACCGCCGACAACCTCGACGATCGCAGCTTCGGTCGCGGGGTCTAAATTCGCTGTCGCTTCGTCGATCACCAGCACGCCGGGGTCGCTGTACAGCGCTCGGGCGATGCCCAATCGCTGACGTTCGCCGCCCGAAAAGCGACCGCCGCGCTCGCCGATGATCGCATCCAGTTCGCCCGGGCGCGAGCGAATGAGGTGATCGAGTTGGGCCGCGCGCAGGGCCTGCCAAACACGCTCGTCGTCGATCTCATCCTCAGGAGCACCGAAGGCGACATTGCGCCGAACGGTGTCATCGATCAAATAAACCGTCTGCGGAACATATCCGATGTTTCGTTGCCAGCCCGAAAGCTCGTCATGCAGATCGCGTCCGTCGACCAGGATCCGGCCCGAGCTCGGAACCAACAAGCCTAGTATGAGATCGGCGATAGTGGTCTTGCCCGCGCCGGTCGGACCTATGAAAGCTGCACAATGCCCCTTCGGGATTTCCAGCGACACATCGTCGATCGATGGTTTATGCGCTCCGGGATAGGCGTAGGATAGATGTTCGATCACCAGGGATCGCCGTAAGGGTCTTGGCGCCGCCTGTTCTTCCGGTGACGCAGGTCGCGGCGCCGACGACCGCTGATGCAGGGCCTGCAGTTCGTTGTAGACCACTTCGGTTGATGCGTAGCGATAGCGAAGTTGTGCGAGCGCAGCGCTCACGCGGCTCATCGACGGGATCAGCCGCAGCGCCGCCAAGGCGAACATTCCCAGAAGCAGCAAGGTCGACTGCAAGTCCTCGCCGCGCCCCAGCAGGATGGCCGCGATCGCCACCATCGCGGTCACAGCGAGCGTATCGATGATAAAGCGAGGCAACGCCGCGAGCAGCGCCAGCGCGCGCACAGAATCAGCGAAACGATGGACATGGTAGCCGTGCCGATCCAAGAAGAACGATCGGCGGCCGGTCAGCATGATCTGTTTGACGCTGCTGATGGCCTGCTCAGCCCATTGAATTTTCATGCCGAAACTTTCCTCGGCATTGCGCCCCGCGGCCGCCAACTGAGGCTGCGTCAAGCGATAAACCAGTATCGTTGGAAGGGCTAGAACAACCAGGGCGCCGAGAGTTGCGAGCGGCTCGACGAACATCAACAAGCCGCTCAGCGCCACCAGCACCAACAGCTCCGCCAATGCGATCAATAAGTTCACCATAAACCCGCTGGTGAAATCTTCCACCGAACGGGTGACGATTTTTATCAGCTCAGAGCTGTTGCGCTGGAGATACAAAGTATAGGGGCCACGTAAATAACCGTCGAGCAACTGCCGGGCGAGGCTGACGTGTTTTTTCATCGCGTATCGAAACAGGCGGTCATAAAGCACGCCGAGGTAGATGGTTTTGAAGGCGAAGAAAATTATCAGAGCCGGTCCGAGCAGGAAGAACAATTGTCGCGGCTCGCTGATCTGCAGCTGCGAAAATACCCCGCCTGCATGCCCCGCTTTCGAGAGAAGCGTCGGATCCCTGAGCACCGCTATGAACGGCAAGATCAAACCAATGCTGACCAACTCGAAAAAGGCGCCGAGAGCCATCCCGCATAGCAGGACCGCGCCGACCATTCTTTCCTTCGGAGTGAGAATGTACCAAAGCTGAGTGATCAGCTTCACGTGCCAGGTCTCATGCGGATGGACCGAAAGCAGCGCCGACCGCCGCGCGGATCGCCGTAGGGTCGCATTTTCAGGGCGGCAGCAACTTCACGCTTCGCCGTCTTGAGTATGTGGCCATCGGGATCGTCCCAATGACTTTCAAGCCGACGAAGGTCTCGAAATCGCTAATTCCGCGGACCCTCCGGTTGATGTATTCAAGGAAAAAGGCCACGCCCACGCCGAGCATTAGCCCTACGAGAAGTGATGTCATCGCAATGGCGCCGCGGCGCGGTCGACTGGGCGCATTTGGCGCAAGCGCTTGAGAAATGAGACGGGCGTCCGGCATCGCGTCGCCTCTAAGTTCCGCTTCCTTCAATTCCTTGGCGACGATCGCATAGGTCGTGCTTGCGACATCGGCATCGGTCTCCCGGAGTTGCAACTCGCGTTCGACCGTCGGCAGCGTAGCCAAGTCCGCCTGATTCTCTTCGAGGAGTTTGAGAAGCCGAGCGCGTTTGCTCGCGTAGGTGCTGGCTTCGACAGTGCCCGAGCCCAACTTCTCATTTCCGTAGGTCGCGTCGAGTTTAGCGAGCTCCAATGTCACGTCGGAAAAGACTTTGAGCTTGGCCTGATATTCCGGATTGTAGAGAAAAACCCCGTGCTCAACCTTGTATTTTCGGAGACTTTCCCTGGTCTCCACCATCTTTTCTCGACTCTGGTCCAGCTCATCCTTCAGACGAACAGCCGCTTCCTTCCCCTCGGAAGTTTGCATCTTCTCCATATACTTTATGAATATTCTAGTGGCGGCATTAGCGATGTCGGCGGCCATCTGAGGATCTTGATCGCTGGCGTCGATCTCGAAAACATACGTGTCTTCGTACGACTTCAGCACGAGGCTTTTGCTGAGATTGCCGACCGCTTTGGTAAAGGGATCTTCCTCGATCACTCTGCCGTATCTGAACATCGAGAGCGTATTTTTGACAATCGGCCCTATCGCTTCATTGAACGAGCTCAGGAAACCACCGCCCTGCTTCCTCGGCCTGTGGTCCAATCCCAAGTCGCGCACGATTTCGCCAATGAGTTCTTGGCTTTGGATGATCTGGATGTAGGTCTTGGAGGCCGACTCGACGACAGGCGTCTGCGCCAGAGGATAGTCCGAGTATTCTTGAGTTCGAGCCATTCGCGCCGATCTTGATCGGGGAATGCGGCCGCACCAAAACTGTGGCCGAGGCCTCATATACTTCCGGTATTATGGCCGAAACGAAAGAAATGCCGTATCCCGCGAGCGCAGTTACGATGGTCAACGCCACAATCAGCAGCGTATGGCGACGCAACACGTCGAAGAGAGCGATGACTTCCATTCGTGCGGGAACTTTCCCTATAGCTCACAACATCGGCGTTAACACGAAAACCGAACTTTCGCAACTACGATAGCCAACAGTATTATTGTCGGCAGATGCGATCCAAGTGCGCCGTTCTTGTTAGTCTGGGTCGAAAACGTTACGATAGTCGAGCTTTAGCGCCGGGTTCTGCCGCTCCTTTCGCATCAAACAATCCCCGACGACCAGCACCTCGATCTCCGTGCCCATCAGACAGCGGAAAGCGTCCTCGGGCGAACAGGCGATCGGCTCGCCACGCACGTTGAAGCTCGTGTTGACCAGCACCGGGCAGGCGGTCTTGGCCTTGAAGGCCGAAATCAACGCGTGGTAGCGCGGGTTGCTCTCTTTATGGACAGTTTGCAGGCGCGCGGAATAATCGACGTGCGTGATCGCCGGGATTTTCGAGCGCACCCCATTGACCTTATCGGTTCCAACCCGCGCCGCGTCGACTTCGCTGAGCGGCACACGGCGCTTTTCCGCGACATCGGCGACGATGAGCATATAGGGGCTGTCGCCGTCGTGCTCGAACCAATCGGCTACATCCTCGCGCAGCACGGAAGGCGCAAAGGGTCGAAAACTCTCCCGATACTTGACGCGCAGATTCAAAGTCTTCTGCATCGTCCGGCTCCGCGGATCGCCCAGGATGGAGCGGTTGCCGAGCGCGCGCGGTCCAAATTCCATGCGGCCCTGGAACCACCCGACCGCCTTTTCCTCGATCAGCGCGTCGACGGTGGCGTCGAGCAACTCTTCCTCATTCATCACGTCGAACACCGCGCCGCAGGCGGTGAGCCGACGCTCGATCTCGGCTTGAGCGAAGCTGGGCCCGAGGTAACTACCCTGCATCGCGTCGAGCGCGCCGAGCGGCAAGCGTGGTTGGTCGAGATAGAGGTGATAGACGGCGAGCGCCGCGCCCAGGGCGCCGCCGGCGTCGCCCGCGGCCGGCTGCACCCAGATCCGCTCGAACTTGCCGTCGCGGACGATCTTTCCGTTGGCGACGCAGTTGAGCGCAACGCCGCCCGCCAAACACAAATTCTTGGCGCCGGTTTCGATGGCGATCGAACGCGTGAGCCTCAGCACGATCTCATCCGTGACGGCTTGGATGGAGGCGGCGAGATCCATTTCGCGCTGGGTCAACGGCGCGCTCTCATGGCGCGGTTCGCCGCCAAATAGCGCATGGAAGCGCGGGCTCGTCATGCTGAGCCCCGTGCAATAGTTGAAGTAGCTCTGATCGAGCCGGAAACTGCCGTCCGGCTTGAGGTCGACCAGATGGTCCAGGATCTCCTGAACGTACCGCGGCTCACCATAAGGCGCGAGCCCCATCATCTTGTATTCGCCGGAGTTCACTCGGAAACCGGTATAGGCGGTGAAGGCGGCGTAGAGCAGTCCCAACGAATGTGGGAAGTGGATTTCCTTTATCATCTGCAGCGAATGGCCGCGGCCGAGCGCCAGCGATGTCGTCGCCCATTCGCCGACGCCATCCATCGTTAAAACCGCGGCCTCTTCAAACGGCGACGGGAAGAAGGCGGAGGCGGAATGGCTCTGGTGGTGTTCGGTGAACAGCAACCGCTTGTCGCAATCGTAATCCGGAGCGATGCGCTGCAGCTCCTCGCGCAGCAACCGCTTCTGAAACAGTTTCTCCTTGATCCAGATCGGCAACGCTACGCGAAACGAGCTCAAGCCGCGGGGCGCGAAAGCCAGATAGGTTTCGAGCAGGCGTTCGAATTTCAGGAATGGCTTGTCATAGAAGACAACGTAATCCACGGCGCCGAGCCCGATCCCGGCCTCGCTCAGGCAATATTGAACGGCTTGGCGCGGGAAGCCGGAGTCGTTCTTCTTGCGGGTAAAGCGCTCCTCCTGGGCGGCCGCGATGATCCTACCGTCGGAAACAAGCGCCGCGGCGCTGTCATGGTAAAACGCCGAAATCCCCAAAATATACAACGTGCTACCTAAAACAGCGTATATATGAAGGGCGCGATCGCCGAACCGGCGCTGAGCACAACCAGCCCGCCCATGACCACCATCATCAATACGATCGGAATCAACCAGAACTTTTTTCGCACCCGCAGGAACGCCCACAGTTCAAGCACAAAAGCCATAACGCCCTCATCAGAACTGATTCTTCATCGCCTCCGCCGCCGGTCGAGGCGGCTCATGTGCGATCCAGTAGCTCTCCGCCTCCGGCCTGGGCTTCAGGCGCAGAAGATCCTTCCCAGAGAGCCGCAGCGCGACGCCAATAGGCACGATCGTTACAACGTACAACACCGTCATGACAATCGGATTGACGACCTTGGAAAGCACGAGCCCGAACTTGAACCAGATCCGGTTCAGGGGAGAGAGCGCTGCGGGCCAGAGCACGGCGAAAGCGGCGAATACGATACCGGCGCCTAGCCAGAGCTCAGGATGGCTGCGACCGAACAGCCATCGAAAAGCCGCCACGAAAGCTAAGACGGCGCCGATGGTTAGACCGAAGCGACGTTCCGTTGGACGAGCAAGATCTTCGCCCCGGGCGAGATTCTCGTGCAACATGGCGCCGGCGCCATCATCATGCATCACCCGCAAGCTCCGAAGGGGCCCAGACCGACAATGCCATGCCTCGCTTCCTGAGGGCCAAGTGCGAACACAGATGTGTATTATCTAACGACCTTGGCGCGCAAGCTCCACGAGAAATGCGAAAGTCGGCTAGGTGTAGGATGAGGGTTCTCGGGACGGCCTGGACTGGGGATCGCGGTTCGCAAACCTTGACCCTGCCTATGTCTACGTGGCGAGCAACTGCACATATTCGATGATTAAGCCTCTGGTGAAGCCGGGGCGCAAAAAATTACATATGAATGGACCGGCGCCTCGAACATGCTCAGGTTCGAGCAATTTCGTCCCTTGAGCTTTAAATTCACGCGCAACGTCGTCGAGATCGGGAACTTGAAATGCGATATGATGCAAGCCGCCAGCGCCTTTGTTGAAGTCGGCGACGGGCCCTCCGTTCGGGATGATGAATTCGATCTGAGAGCCGTGCGTTGCTTTGGCGAATATGCATAGCGCCGACCATTGCGGCACGAACCCACGGTACTCCTCCACCAAACCCAATAGGGACATCTGGCCAAGCGCATCACTTTCGTGAGGTTGAACGATGCCGACATGATGCAAGATGGGGACAGCTTTCATTGCAAAAGACCTGGAGAAACAAAATGCGCCGTCACCTTCGATCATCCCCGATCTAGAAATTGAAATACAAGAAGACCGACTGCCCGCGCTCGATGAACGCCACGCCTAGAAACAGGGTGACGCCGGCGAAAGCGAGCCCAAGCGCAGAGGGGCGCCAGGTCCAATCAATCAGAGGGCGCGCAGTGTCCCGCCATTCGCGCCAGTTCAATGCGGGATGGAAGCGTCCCATGATTTGTTGCGAATTCGGCATGAGAAACACTAGGCCGCCCGCGATGATTAGCGCCACGAGAAGGCCGCTGTCGATTCTTTCGCCCGGCAGCAGCCGCGCGCTAGCTAGCCCGCTCATGCTGCGCCAGATCCACGCGGCGTCGCCGGGCGTTGCCGCTCGGAACATGACGTTTGCAAGAACGACCGCCAGGAGGGTCAAGATGTGGTACGCGGCGGCGCCCCAAAGCTTAGGCGATGGAGGTGGGAGACCGGCTCTCTTGAATTTGCGGCGGCGGCCGGCCTGATAGAGCCGCCACGCTTCGTTTATGACGAGATATATTCCGTGCGCAGCGCCGAATAGGACAAAAGTCCAGCCGGCGCCGTGCCACAGCCCGACGATCACGAAGGTGACGAATATCGGCAAGCCGGTGTCGAGAAGGAACCCGCTCCACCGGGTCAAACTCCAGGTCGCAGCCAGTCGGGTCAACGGCAGCGATAGCGGCTGGAAAATATAAGCCACGACAAAGCGCTGGAGCGTCATGTGCCAGCGTCGCCAATAATCCGTGATGCTCGCGGCTCGCAAGGGTGAGTGGAAATTGAGCGGCAGTCGGACCCCGAGCATACGCCCTAGTCCGATCGCCATATCCGAATAGCCGGAAAAGTCGAAGTAGAGTTGAAACGTGTAACCGACTGCAGCCACCCATGCCGCTATGAGGCTGAGACCCTGACCATGCCGAACGCCGTCATAGAGCGGGTCCACGTAGATGGCCAAGGTGTCGGCGATGACAGTTTTCTTGAACAATCCAATCGAGAATAATACCAAGCCTACCATAAGATTTCGCGCGATCAGCTTGCCAAATAATGGCCCTTGCAGCTGCGGCATCACTTCTTTGAAGTGTACGATCGGGCCCGCGATAAGTTGCGGAAAGAAGGCGGCGAAAAGCGAGAAATCAAGAACCCCGACTCGTCGCGTCTCACCCCTCGCGGTGTCGATGAGATAAGCAATTTTCTGAAATGTGAAGAAGGATATCGCCAACGGAAGCGCGATCCGGTTTAGCTGGATGTGTGAACCAACCAACCCATTTACGTTGTCGACGGCGAAGTTGGCGTATTTGAACCATCCCAAGAACAACACGTCCGCGAGGACGCCGACGAAAAGGACAACCCGCACTTGCCTTCGTCGACCCGCCGCGGCGGCGCGTTGCATCCACTCCCCGGCAACATAGTTGAAAGCAATGGACAAAATCAGAAGCGGCAACTGGGACGGGCGCCACCACGCGTAAAAAGCCAACGACATGGAAAGCAGAACGACCTTGGCGGCCTGCTGGCTCCGCCTTCCGGCGCCATAGGTGAGCAGCAGCGAAAATGGCAGGAACGCAAATACAAAAACGAACGAATTAAACAGCATGCGAGCGCAACCTCATGGATTCCCCGACCGGAGGCGCCACGCCGACACTGGTCAAGCGTCGATTGCGACAAGCGCGAGGGCGCTGTCTTGGATCTTGATTGGAAGATCGGGCGGCTCATAGTCCGCCAGGTCGAGGCGCCACTCGGTTGCCCCGTCCAACGCCGTTCTGGTGAGAGTGAATCCGAGAGATTGATAGTGGCTCGCGACCATTCGGTTTTTGGGGGAGGGAAAGTATCGTCCTATGAGGCGCTTGGCCCCCTCGGACGCCGCAGCGGCTACGAAGTGGGCGAGAGCCGCTTCCTCAACTCGCCGCCCGAGCACCCGGCAGCTCATCAACCAAGTGTCAAACTCCCAAGCCTCGCCTAGCTTGTTCGCGATAATGACACTGATAATTCCGTTGTCCCCGAAACGGTCGCTGAGACGAATCTGAATCGCGTGCTGTGAAGGATCGTTCTCCGCCAACTCGACTTCAGCCTCAGAGTAGCGGCGCGTCGTCAGATTAAATTGGTTCGATTTGTTGATCAACTGCGCCACGCGGGAACGCGAAAGCGCGTCGACGCGGCCTATGGCGCACACCATATCGAGAGAAGCGAGATAGGCGCCGAGATCTCTGCTCGACGAGAGCGCCTGGGCGCGCTGGCTGTTCGCCTGGTAAGATTCGGCTCGAAGCTGATCTTCCTTGGAAAAGCCGACGGCTTCAAAGTAGCCTGCGGCGGCCATCGCGCGCGGATAGAGCGCCGGGTCGTCGGGCAGTTCGGGCACTCCAACCAGAGGCAAGGCTGTGCGGACCTGCAAGCGTTCAGCGGGGTTGTCGTCGAGGAGGACGAGGGCGTCCACCCCGATGTTGAGGGCGCCGGCAATCGCCTTCAAGTTGGTGGCTTTGTCGCTCCAATTGGCTTGAAATACGGCAATGTGGTCCTCGCGAAGCAGCATGTCCGGATGTTTGCGGAATGGCGATCGCGCGGCATCCTCCTCGTTTTTCGAACACACCGCCAGGATCACGCCGCGCGATCGCAATTCGAGCGCCATGGTCTGAATGGAGAGAAAGGCTTCGCCCGTGGATGATCCCTGACCCAACTTGATCCCGGCCAGACCGTCGTCGCCGATCACGCCGCCCCAGAGCGTGTTGTCGAGGTCGAGAACCAGGCACTTCTTCGACTTGCCGAGGACCGCAGCGATCGCTCTGGCGACTATGTCCGCATAGACGGGGATGAGCCTAGGGCTGAACGCGAGTTTCGAGGCGTGCCAATGACCAGGCTCATGCCAAGTTTCGAGCCCGATCGACGTAGCAAGACGCGCAATGTCCACCAAGATGACACGCCCCTGGCTCGCCCAGTTGGCGATCCTGCGATTGAGCGACTCGATCATGGCGAAGGGCGAGCCCAGATACACTCGGTCGAAACTACCGAACAACGGATCCAGCGGGGGCGCCACGGTCTGGAGCAGAATCGCAGACTTTACCGAGGGACGCAGACCGTCGACGATCATTGCCAACTTCGACGCCGCGGCCTCGATCCTGGCCTCAGCCTCCCCCGCCGAACGGCTGCGCGGTCCAACCCAAGAACCCGCGCGTCGCTGGCGATCAGGGCGAAATCAAGTTTTGCCGCGTGGATATGGCTACGGCGATCCGTCGCCTCGTTCACGGCGCTATTGTAGTGGCCCTCCACCACCTCAATCAGCAAGCCATGGCGAAATCCCGAGCCGGCGATCGGGGGCGCCCATAGCGAGAGAACCCCATCTCCTATCAAGCCCAATCGGACAGGGTAGAGTTCGTCAACCCTGGATTTGCTGTCCTTGATCCAATGCGACAGCCCCGCCAATCGAGTCAGCTGCGGTTCGCTGAGAGAGGTGGCGGCAAGGGAGACCAAACGCTCGTAGAAATTCGGTTGGATGGTCTCTGCGAGTTCCTCCTTCAGGGTGCGCAGACGGTCGCGGAAGTCGTGTGGCGCGGGCGGCAACCATTCCAGGTCAATCAGCATGGCTGCCCCCTGCGCATTCCGCAAAGAATATTGGCTACTTACGGCCTTTGGCGTCGATATGAGCGATCAGATCGCCGACATTCTCGAGGCTCTCGATTTCGGCGTTGGTGAAACGAATTTTGAAGGCTCGCTCGATTCCCACCATGAGCCGGATGTGGCTGAGGCTGTTCCACCCTTCGACATCGTTGGCCGTGGTGCTTTGGGTGATCGAAAGTTGATCAAGCTCAAAGACGTCGAGCATGATTTCGCGAATTCGTTCGATGGCGTCGTCTTTCGATATTGTCATCGATAGTCTCTCGACATTTCAATGGAAACTTCGCACGTGTGGTTGCTCGTCGATGGTTCAGTTCTTCCTGTCGGCGATGGCTCCGCTGCTCAGCCGCGCCGCCACTTCATCCGCCAACCTATCGCTGAGCGCCATGGCGCCTGCGTGATTGAGATGGGCCCAGTGCATATAAAGCGCGTTTCGCGCCGCCAGGTCGCTGAAATCGAGGACCGCGCCATATCTGGCATAGTATTCCCGCGTTTTTTCGTCGAGCTTGCGACTGTCAAAGTCGGGAACATAGACCATTAGCAGTGTCGCGCCATTATCCGCCGCCAGGCGCGCAATCTTGTCGAGATACAAATGGTCATCGGCTTCGACGAACGGAGCGAGCACGTGAGGAAGCCTCGACACGTGAAGATGCTCTTCGAAATCCTCATGGTCAGCCCTGAGTTCCGCCGCCGAATGCTCGCGATCCATGTCCACCACTTCGCCGCTCAGACCGCGATAGCTGGTGGTGAAATCGGTCCGCGCTTTTGCATACCGAGCCGGGTCGAAGGCGGCGCGAAAACCGAGCATGTTCGGAAATAGCGAGGCGACAAACAGCTCCATTTGCCGAAAGGGCAAAAACGAAAGATCGCCAAAATAATTATGCAAAAACAGCGAGGGGGTAAAAGCGACGTCCCCTGAAGGAGCGAAATATCTGAACCACGGATGCCCCCAGGGCGCGGTCTCTTGATCGAACTGAACAATCAAAATCCGCGGCTTCTTCGCCTTATAAACTTCGTCGAGAATGGCCCATTGCGCGTTTCTGCCTTGAAAGATCAATGAGAAATTCGCAACGTTGGCCGGCTTCGCCAGTATAGCGAGACGTCGCTCGACCTCTTCCGCGCTCACTCCCATAAACGTCTTAGACGGGCCGACAATTGCGACATCGATTGGTTTTGGATCGTAGTGGATCCGCTCGTATATCCATGTAAAGCGCTGATACAACTCGGGCAGAAGTTGGAAACGTTGGTAAGAGTCATCGGGTAGACAGGCGGCGCCCACAGCCGAAATTCCTGCGATCAGCAGAATATATATCACCGCAGCCGATGAACTCTTTATCAGCACGAGGAGTCACCCATCGGGACATCGCAGCTCACGTAATGAGCAAGACGATTTCCGTGACGTCGAGTTTGCCGCGGGAGCATAGTGATCTCCAAGCCGCTCATGCCTTGCGGTACCCAGCAAGCCCATCCCTGATCGTCAGACGAAAACTCGCAGTATTTCAATAATTTACGCGCGCCCTGCGCCTTGGGTCACGATCGAACGCGTGACAAACGCTCCCCCCTCTGTTACGTGGTAAACGTAACGAATGGTCCGCGCAACGGAAAGTCTTACCAGCGTGTTGCGGTGGGTCGAGCAGGCGCAACCGTAACTTCGAGTCCAAGCTGGCCGCGGTGCTCAGAGGACGAAAATTCGATCCTCGATAGCGGCGGGCGCCGGCCAACTCCCGTGACCGTCAAACTTCGCTTAGCACAGCCCCTTTGGCCCGTGTCGCAAACCTACACGGCCAAATTGCCCGCCGATGTCACGCACGTAAATGGGATTTCGCCCAATGCGGAATGAGACTGTAAGAACGCGTCGGTCAGTCAAGTTGGTGGCATTTCTGCTTGTTGCTGTTGTTATATTTGGGATAGCGGAAGTTTTTTCTTCGTTGATATTGATTTATCACTACAGGCTGAACGGCAGGCTGAAGGAAGACGACTCTAGCATACTGTCCTCCGTATCCTTGGTGAACAAGGCTTTTGCAGATGTTGGGATATTTCCTCCGCGTAACGGAGACGAAACGCTCCCTCACAGCATGATCATCTCTGACGATAGCTTGGGCTGGACCCTGCTGCCGGGACTTTACTCTCTGAATTTCAAGCACCGAGTTAGTCCTTACAGCGATTGGGAGATCTTGCCGACCAAGGTCACAATCAACAGCGATCGAAGCCGCAAGACCGGAGCTGTTTTCGATCCCCAAAAGCCGACTATTTATATCTTTGGCGATAGCGCCGTGTTCGGCACCGGCGTGAACGACGAACAGACTTTTGCGTACCTTCTCCAACTGGAGCGACCCAGATATAACGTAAAGCTGCTCGCAGTTCCCGCCTACGGGTTGACGAATAACTATCAGCGCTTGCTGCAACTGAAAAATGACATACGACCGACCGACATAGTCATAATCGGCTATTCCGAATATTATGACATAAGAAATGTTGCGGCGCCTTCACATCTGAGGGAAGTTGACGAACATATAAAAACTCTTTTCCCAAATGGCGTGCCTCCGAGGCAGGACGAATTCGCTCCAAAAGCTGAGCTTATAGATGGCAATCGACTGGTTGTAAGCATGGTTGAGCAAGATTGTCACGTGGTTGTCGCTTATTGTAAGCAATCGGACCCTTCGCAATCCTATATGACAGCGGTCTCTGCCCATCTGATTAACGAAATGGGGCGCAGTACAGCGGCAAAAACAATTCTCCTACATATTGACGCTGGCCATCCCAATCTAGCGTCTAAATCAAGTCCGATATTTAAAGAGTTGGACCCAAAAATTGACGTCGTCTCCGCGCTGCAGGAGGATTTCGGCTACTATATGGAAGATTTAGTTTTGCATTTCGATGCCCATCCCGGACCTTACTGGCACTATGCGATCTCACGAAAATTACTTTCAGTAATCCAATAGCAATTACTGAGTTTTCTCTATGAATTGGCTCGCTACGCCCGCTACGCAAGTGGCAATTTTTCTATAACCGTTCTTATTAGGGTGCTCATCGTGCAGGTAATAATCCGCCTTCGTCAATTGACATAATTTAAAACCATCAAACAGCTGCCCACCCGCCTTTTGAATAGCGTTTTGAGCTCTCAGCCCAAGATCATCAGGTCCGTGATCAATCTCTTCCTTCTCCGGCAGGTGAAGGAATGCTACATTTCTGGGGCCGTATATCCGAAGCAACTGCTCGATGGCATCTCGTGACTGCTTCTCTGCTCTCGCAAACGAAATCTGCTGATTGAGGAAGTTATAGACAGAGTAACTTGCGGGCAGCACCGCTGAAACACTGAATATGCTGCGGGTTCTCAAGGGTCCCCTTGCCGTCCTTATCCGGGAAATCCAGGAGGACATCTCCTCTGGCGGCGGCAATCGATAGAAATAACTGTTTTCCACGCTGCAGAGCGGCGGGTCGAGAAGGCATTGGAGCACGTCAGGCTGGATATTCCAGATGGATCGATGGAAATCATCTGAGATAAAAATGACAACTAGCTTTCGGATCTGAACATCTTGAGCCGCCAAATATTGTGTGAGTTTCAGCCACTGCTCGAAACCCGTACCCAAGACTCCCCCGTTTACCGGCTGATACCCCAGCTTTTCGATCTCCGGGCTAATCGTTCGAAACCACGGCTCGGCGCCCTGCCCCTCGGTAAATGAATCTCCAAGTAAAAGTAGCGATTTTCGCTCGGGCGCGACGTCGTCGTCTTGTACGAGCCCGTAGTTATTTGTCTTGAAATGATAGTCATACTCTGTTCGAAAGTCGTCTTTCGACATAAATACGGTAACGTTCCGAATCTCACTGTGCGGGAAATAGTTAAATATGCCGTCATGATTCCTAAATATCGGGGTGTTGGAGTCGAAGAAGATTGCGAGGCTCAACCCTTTGATTGAACCTATCGACGGAAAAAATAGTCGGCAAGAAAGCTCGACTAGCAGCAGCCCGATCAACGCGGACGGGATGATCAATAACCATGGCGCGAAGTACCGGACAAAACTCGATCTTGCACGATGACCATCTAGCTCTTCGACCGCCATCGAACCTCTCGAAGATAATTCCGCGAACGAGTTTAAATTTGCCTCGCCAGTAGATTGAGCAAGTTAATCTCCTGGATTTGCGGAGGCGGCCGTGATATTGCCCAATTTAGGATGCAACTGCAAGTCAAGCCCTAGACCTCAGCTCTCCGAGCGTCGCACTACACTACTCTTTCTGGTTTCGCCAGGGATCCCTTCGCGTCTGATGGACGTTAGGGAACGATCCGCATAATGCTTGGAACAGGACCCTCGCGGTTGAGGCGCTTCGCGCTGCCGAACGCCGAGAGGGAGAGCACGTTGACGACCTAAAGCAGCGCCGGCGACAATGGCGTCGACCCATGCAACCGGGATTGGGAATTCTTGAGCGGATGGCAGAGCGGCTAGCTTCCGATTCATATGCGGCTCGCCGCCTCCATTGCCTCGGGCAGGCGGGGTCGCTCGCGCGAATTGTTGAGAGCGATGCAGCTTGGGACGGCACAGGGGTCCCGGAGAAGAGGCGGTGAGCGCACAGTCAGCGGCTTCCGGCAGGCTGTTTGCCGGCTTCGGCATTGTCGCGCTTGGCCTTATGGCCGGGCTCGCTAGCTGTTTGGCGCTCGCTTCGCTCTCGGTTGCGAAACTCGTGTTCGTTCTGGGCGGCTTTGCTCTTTTGATCCCGACGGTCGTGCTGAAGGAGCCCCAGGCGTATTGGCTTTTCCTGTTAGTCTTGTCGATCCCCTTCGACATTACAAAGTGGCTGTCCGTCGGTTTTGTCGACTCCAAAGCTCTCGTTGAGATGTACGGGATGCCTATGTCGGGGACAATCGGCCTCGAAGTCTATGTCACGGATATCGTATTGGTCGTGATGCTGCTGCCCTGGCTTGCCCGAGTGGGTTTGAGGCGCGCAACGTTTTTTTTCCCAAGAGTTGGGTACCTATTCATATTATACCTGTCTTGGGCCTTGGCCATCTCGCTGATCAATGCGGAATCATTAGTCCTGGCGATGTTTGAGTTATTCAGGGAAGTGTTGTATTTTTTGTTATTCGTGTATTTGGTAAACAACATTTCGACACGCCTTCACTTTCGCAGCGTCGTCTGGGCCGTCTTTCTCGGGTTGATCATCGGGGCCGGGTCGGTCACCGTGTTCTTCGAACGAGGCATGGGAACCGACATCGTCGCCTTTGCCAATCTACACGACGACCAGGGGACCGGGGCGGTTCAATCGCTCAGGAAAGATACGCTGTCCGCTGACATGATGGCCGCCAGCGACGAAGCAAGCCGCAGTTTGGGATCGGCGCGCACCGCGAAGGGGGTCAAGCGCAGCCAGGGCATTTTCCGCCATCCGGCGATACCGGCCGGTCTATGCGGTCTCGTTCTGCCGATCGTGCTCGCTTACCTCATGGTCGCGCGCAATACTCGCGAGCGCATTCTGCTTATCCTCGTATATGTTTGGGGCTTTATCGGATTGTTGCTGACCTTTTCGCGGGCCGGATTGATCGGCTTTCTCGCGGGAACCCTTGTCTTCTTCGCAATCGGAATACAGACCGGGTTCCTGTCGCGAAGGCTCGCACGCATAAGCAGCATTTGTATGATTTCGCTGTTCATCCTCGGCACGCCCTTGCTGCTAACTTACTTTGAAACTCGACCTAATACTTTCACTATGCGATTTTACATGTTCGAAGCTGCGTTTGAGGGCTATATGAAGCATCCGCTCCTCGGGGTAGGCTTGAACAACAGCACGGGCGCGATGAGGGAGGGAAAACAGGAGCTTATCAACGTCGGCATACCCGCCGCGGTTTACGAACCCGCCGATAGTTATTATTTGGCGATCTTGACCGAGATTGGCCCCATTGGTTCGATTTTATTCTTTGGCTTCTTCGCGAACATCGTCATGATCGCACTTCGTTCGATGAGAGATGTTGCGCCCGACCTGAAACCGCTGCTAGTCGGCATGGTCGCGGGCTTGGCGGCCGTGGCTACCCAGAGCATCGCTGATGGACCGACGGCCGGCCACGCCGTCAGCGCCACGATATGGCTTTTCGCCGCGCTTATTGTTACAATTCATCGCCTTAGCCCGCCCGATACTCCGCTCGTCGCAGTTGATGCCGAGAAGGGCGCGTTTGTCGAGGCGTGAAACAATACGCTTGGGGCGGCGTCCGCAACTGGCCCGCCTGCGTCAAGCCCGGGTCGATTGTTCGGCCATCCTGACAACTCAAAGAACGTATGTTTCCCCGTCGGAGTCGTTCGACGGTCCGCCGCCCCGCAGCGTGGCGCCGCATGTCCCGTCCGAGATTTCCTAGAGAGGCGCAATGACCAAGAAAATCTTGGCAAACTTAGGCCTTCTCGCGGCGGTCAGCTTGGCTTGTCTCGGCCTGTGCGAAATCGGAACTCGCTGGTTGTTCAGCACGACGATGCTGATTCCTCGCTACCATACATCGGCTCACTATGGTGAGTTCACGCTGAGGCGACTCCGGCCGAATTTTCAATTTTGGCACACAGATCCGGACGGCAGCTGGAAGTTCATCACCAACAGTCAAGGGTTCCGCTCCAACGAAGACTTTCGCCTCGAAAAACCCCACGGCGTTTTCCGGGTCATAGCTTTGGGTGATTCAACAACCGAAGGTTTCGAGGTCCGCCAAGATCACACCTATCCCGCGGTGCTTCAGCGTTATTTGAAAAAGAACGGTCTCGAAGCCGAGGTGTTCAACACGGGCATTTCAGGCTTTGGTACGGCCGAGGAACTGGTCTATTTGGAAAACGAGGGAATTAAGTATCATCCTGATGCCGTCGTGCTTGGCTTTTTCGGCAACGATTTCGACGACAATGTGAGAAGTGATATTTTTCGAATCGTAGATGGAAATCTTGTTGTCGCCAACAAATCTTACACGCCCGGAGTCAGAATTCTCGACGTGGTAAACTCGATTCCCCTTTTGCGCTGGTTGAGCAGCAATTCCTATTTCTATTCGTTCGCTACGAATACGATATGGGAAGCCGCGAAGCGGGCCCGGTTGGGGTCGGAAAAACAAGCCCGCGAGACCGAATTTTCGACGCCGACCTCACTCGACGATTACAAAATACAACTTGAGCTCGCTTTACTTCAGCGCATGTACGCGTTTTGCCATTCGCGCGGCATCAAATTGATTGTCGTGGATATTCCCTATATCTCCAACCCTACTTTATTGGGCTCTATTCCCTCCGATCTGCGAGATCGTTTCCGCAACAACGGCGATGCTCTCATATTGAGTGACGATGTCTTGGCGCCATACGTCGGCCTAACCGAACTTCACGCTCTGCAGGGCCGGGGCCATCCAAACGAGTTTACCGATCTGATGCTTGGAATCGCCATCGGTCAAAAGTTGCAAACCTTGCTAGGCCACTGCCCAGAAAATCAACCGGGACAACAATGCAAGGGGCAGACCGAGGGCACGCGTCCATAAGGACATTGATTGGTCGACGGATATAGTCCCCGAAGGCCCTGGCGTCTAAACCGGCCGGCGTTTTCGTGGAATCAAAGGCGCGCCCTGTAGCCGCGATCTCCAGATCGCGGTGGCTGCGAGATCGCCCCTTGCCGGTAGGCGACGATCACCGAGACACCGCGATCTGGAGATCGCGGCTACAGGCCCGCTTCTATCTGATTGCAGACAGCTCTAAACCAGCGCGCGCTCTATCCGGCTTCGCTCTTCGAGAAAAACATCGTGAGCTGGGCGAATGCCGCAGAGGTGTGCCCCATCCTGCCGGAACACGGTGCATTTGTCGCAGATCGTTTCGACCCGATCTTCGGTCGGTGCGGTCTTCGAAAAAAGCATACGCGCGGAACGGTATGTTTTGTTGTTCCAAATTTCCGATACCGAGCTTGTGCGGAGGTTGCCGAAATCCTGTCTGCTGTCGTGTGCGAAGCAACAGGGCGTAACGCCGCCTCCCGGATAGATGAACATCGATCGGTAGAGGTAAAAACAGGTTTGATCGAATACGTATCCGCGGTCCTCGACGAGTTTCGGGTGCCGCTCCCAGTACAGTGGGTTTTCCGGCATCCATTTCTCTTGCAGCCGGGTGTCATGCATATCTTCCGGTGGCACACCGGGCGAAACGAAACGCAAGAGGTCGACCCCGATCTCGGCCGCCATCTTCCGGGCCTGATCCATTTCGTGCTCGTTGTGCTTGAAGACGATGAACTGCCATTCGACGAAAGGCTTCTTGGAATTGAGCGCCTTCTTCGCCGCAAGCAGCCGCTTCATATTGTCGAACACCTCGCCGATATCGCCGCGAACGCGGTACTGCTGATAGGCTTCTTGCGAAACTCCATCGAGCGAAACGGTGACGTAGTCCAACCCGCTTCTCACGAAATCGTTGACGTCGACGGGCTGCGGCCAGTTGAAGTTGGAACTGATATTCGTGCCCACCCGGTTGCGGTGGGTGTGTTCGATGATCGAGAAAACGTCGGGATTGAGCAGCGGCTCGCCGTGGTTGTATAGCGACACAACCAGCGCATATTCCTTTATCTTATCGAATATGGCTTTGTATTGATCGAGCGAAAGCATGTCCTGCCGCCGGGCAATCGTCGTATTTCCCGTTGGGCACAGAGGGCAGCGGAGATTGCAGACGTTGCAGACATCGATGATGTAATAATAGGGCAGGCATCGCAGGATTGTCTTTTGCTGGCGCAATTCCCATTCCGCCAGCATAATGTTCGCCAGTTTTTTTGGCGTGCCATAGTTCAAGATTTTCGGCACATGCCGACTGTGACGCCGCAGCTTGCCAAACAACTGCATTGCACTGAGCTGAGAGCTTTTGGCGTCCATTTTTCCCATCAGGGCGATGCTTCGCCTATCTGCGAAACCAACGGCCGGGCGCATTTCGCGCAAGAGCCTGAGGCAATTGGGCGCGTCTCCGAACGTCCAGACGCGCCGCCTATCACAGCGGCCGAACTCTTACACAAACAACGAAATCGGGCAAGAGCGGCGCCAGCGTGAAGCGCGTGGCGAAACGGCATTAGTTGACTAAAACGCCTGCGCGATCTTCTCGGTGGCGCGCAGGCTATTGGCGATAATCGTCAGACTCGGATTGATGCCGCCACTCGACGGGAAGAAGGAGCCGTCGAGGACATAGAGATTGTCGAGGTCGTGCGCGCGGTTATCGCGATCGAGCACGCTGGTCCGCGGGTCGTCGCCAAAGCGGCAGGTCCCGCAGACGTGACTTCCGTTGAGGGCCCCCGCGGGCAAAGGCACAACGTCAAACAACGGCGCCACTGCGCGTCCGAAGGCGTCGCTCATCATCCGCGCCCGCTGCCGAAGCTCATCGGGATAGTGGTAGCTGTACACGATATCGTCGTCCGCGCCGGGCTTGGCTGTGACATGATTTTGGGGATACGGGAGGTCCTCCACAATGCCCGCAAAAACTGTCCATGAACGCGTCATAAACGCTGCCCTCTTTGCAAACTCGTGCAGAAGGCGACCAGGGAGAAACCTTAGCCCACGCTTATATTCGAGCAGAAACGCCATCAGCTCATCAGGATTTGCGGTCGGATGCGCATGGAAGTTTCCCAACTTCGCGCCGCCGTGGACGTAGAAATCGTTGAGGGACAGACCGTAGCCCATTTCAACATCAGGCTTTCGTGAGCCTCGTTTGAGGCGCACAAATACACGGCTGGTTGCATGCAGCATCAAATTGCGCCCAACCAAACCCGAGCTGTTAGCCAGGCCATTGGGGAAATGCTCGTTTGCGGAGCGTTGAAGCAGAGCCGGCGTGAGAAAAGAGTTGGCCGCGACAATAAAGACCCGCGCCCGCAATTCCACCCGACCCTGGTTCGAACTCACAAATAACGCGCTCGACCGTCCGCGCGCTCGCCTCAAGCCGGGTTGCGCGACAGTTCGAAAGGATCCGGGCCCCGAACCGTTCGAGCGCCGGAAACAGACAAATGCGCGCAGCGTCATTGCGGCACGCTCTCGGGCAGAGCATGCCCGCGCAGCCGTCGCAACCCGGCAGATACTCCAATGCTGAATGAATCCGATACGGATTGAGTCCGCTCCCCCTCAGCGCGTCGGAAATCGCGACTTCCCTCTCAGTCGCCGGCGGTGGATCAAGAAGCGGCCCCATCGAGGTCGCCAGAGGGTCTCGGGCGCCTCGGACCCGATACAAGCTCTCAGCTTGCGCGTAGAACGGCGCCATTTCTTCGTATCCGACGGGCCAAGCTTCAGGCAATGACGTGTCGGAAATGCCTGTGAAGAAGCGGCGAGGGGTAAAATCCTCCGGCCGGAACCGGTCGAGCACCGCGTTGAATTGCGCCGTCGATCCCCCTGCGCCGGAACCAATCGGCGCCCGCTCCGCAGCCAAAGCGCCGTCCTCGCCGCTACGGCGATAAAACGGGCGCGGCCACCAACCATAGTTCAGCGCCGTATCGGGGTCTCCTGAAAACTGCGCGCCTAGAACGACGCTCGGATCGCGGTCGCGGAGTTTGCCTCGCTCGACGAACAATACCGAACGTCCGTGACGCGCGAGGTTGAACCCTGCTGTCGCGCCGCCGGCCCCGGCGCCGATCACGATGACGTCCCATAAGTGACCCTCGGCGTCCTTCGGAGCGACCTCCAATGCGGCCGGCGTCATGAAGCGCGGAGCGTTCCCCGCAAAGCGAGCCCCGCCTTCTCATACATCGCGTCCAGCACGCGCGCTGTTGACACGGCGTCCTCAGGCGGAGGCGCGTCGGACGGCTCGCCCCTGACGCTTTTGGCGAAGGCCTCGAGTTGGAGGCGGTATGTGGATTGCGTCGGCAACGGCTCGCGGATTAACTCGCCATTTCGCTCATATTTGAGACCGCCGCCGTCCCATTTGATCGATCCCTTCTCACAGATCACCACGACATCGCCGCGCGGCATATAGAGACCGCGAACCCCGAACTCGATGACGCCTTCAGCCCCGGAGGGAAGACGAACCGGCGCTCGCATCCAACGATCGATTTGGGGGTGACTGCACTTGTGAGACACCGACGAGACCTCGGGCTCTTCGCCAGACACATAGCGTAAGCCAAAGGCGGCATAACATCCTACATCGAGCCCGGCGCCGCCGCCGAGCGCGAAATTTTGACGGAAGTCGTCCTTGGCCATCGGCGTATACGGCGATCGAAAACAAGACTCGACGCGAAGCAACCGGCCGAACTCCCCCCCAGCAACCAGCTCCCGCTGGCGCCGCAACCTGTCCATGAAGCGGATGTGCATCGCTTCAACCAAGGTCTTTCCGAGGCGCTTCGCACACGAAACCAGCTCCTCGGCCTGTTGCGCGTTCGCGGCGAGCGGCTTTTCACAAATGACATGTTTGCCTGCTTCGAGCGCGCGGCGCACCCACTCGTGATGCAGCGCCGGGGGAAGCGCGACATAGACCGCGTCGATGTCGCTCGCCTTCAGCAACGCCTCATACGAGCCGAAAGCGCGCGGAATTCCATGCTGCGCCGCATACGCCTCCGCCCGGCTCTGAGCCCGCGATGCGATCGCGCTGACTTCGACGCCGGGCGTCTCTTTGGCCGGCGCCAAAAGCCCGTACGGCACGACCCGCGCCGTTCCCAATACGCCAATGCGGATCATGGATTTGATCAATCCTCCGAAAAACCCCGCCAAGGCTCAGTGACAACGGCTGCCGCGCTGCGGTCGGATCGCCACGTCGATGGCTCATGCGCTAAGCATTCCGAAACTACAGGGTCGACGTTAGCCCCGTCAACCAAGCCGCCCTGGGGATGTTGCAAAACAAATTATTTCTTGGCCTATAAGGCTCACTGGTGTTACGAAAGGTCGTTGTGGGCTCTGGAAGACATTCAGACGAGGCCTCGCCACATGCGGCTCATGTGATGAGTTGATTTTGAAGTGTCACGTTTTCGGTCAATGTCTCTAGCCCTCGGCCGCGCAGCTTCCGGACCGGACCGCGATGAGGCCGGAGACGTTGCTCCGCGGTTCGTTATCGCTCTACATATGCTGGGAGGAGCGGGCACATGAACACGCGCGTGAGCGTAGACGCAGACAGACAGTTCCAGAACCCGCTCGTCGGCGTGCCGCTTGTCGAGTCCCCGTTCTTCTATGAGGCTTTGGCCGCGTCAGACCTCGATGCGGCGACCCGGGGCATCGCTACGCAACTCTATGAGAACGGCTGGGCCGTCATCGATTTTCCTGACCCCGAGATCGACGCGCGCGCCGAACGCATCAAGACGTCGCTGCATCCTCATTATGCCTGGGATCACTGGCGCACGAAGGGATGGCGTGACAACGACGGCCTACGCATCCAGGATGCCTACGCCTCCAATGCCGATGTCCAGCAGATTGCGGCCAACCCAAAGATCTTGGCGCTGCTCTCCAAGCTTTACGGAAAACAGGCATGGCCGTTTCAAACACTGAATTTTCCGGTTGGCACGCAGCAACATTTCCATTCGGATTCACTCCACTTCAGCTCCGTGCCCGAGCGTTTCATGTGTGGAGTATGGGTCGCGCTTGAGGACATAGGCCCGTCGCAAGGCCCACTGATGTATTATTCAGGCAGCCACAAATGGCCGATTTTCGTCAACGAACATCTCGGCCTGTGCCGGGCCGGCGACCCGAACCAACCCAGTCAGAAACCATTCGAGAGGTTGTGGGAGGAGCTCGTGCGGGTCAACGGCGAGGCGCCGACGCTGTTCCAAGCGAAGAAGGGACAGGCCCTGATCTGGGCCGCCAACCTGCTGCACGGCGGATCGCGCCAGACCAATCCGGATGTGACCCGCTGGTCGCAGGTCACACACTACTTCTTCGAGGGCTGCAGCTACTATTCTCCGATGGAGAGCGATCCGTTCTATGGCCGCATCTTCTACCGCAGCCATCGAAATATCGCGAACGGGCAGATGATGCCCAACATGTATTCCGGCCGCAAGGTGCCGCCCTGGTTCGTTCGGTGGATGACTTTCAGGACAGTCAAGCGGCAGATCTTCAGTCACTATTGGCAAAAGATTGCCGCTAGAGGCGGCGGGTGAGCGGGGATTGCTGACGCCGAGAAGCGCGCGCGCTGACTGACAGACCTTAGTTGGCGGAGCGCGCTTGGGTCCTTGGACATCGTCCGCAATTGGCTCAAGGCGACGTCAACAATCGACTAACAATTGGAGGCATAGCCCAGCGATGGTCGAGAACGATGGGTTTTACTTTGGCAACGCGGATGACGACCAAGTGCGCGGCAGCGGGTGGTTTGTCGGTCAGTTTGTTGCTGCGGGTCTCAGGCGCCAGACCGACGTCGAACTGAAATGGGGCGTCCACCCCGGTGGCGATAAACGGCCCAGCCCCTGGGCAACCAAGACCGGAACCACGATTTCTGTGTTGGTCGAGGGCCGAATAAAAATCACCTTCCACGTGAACGGGACATTGCAGACGGTCACGCTTCAAACGAAGGGCGACTATGTCATTTTCGGACCTGAGGTTGTCCACTCCTGGGAGGCTATCGGCGAAACGATAGTCTTATCAGTCCGATTTCCATCTATTGAAGTCGGCTCCTCAGCGACCGGGACCTAGGCTACAGCCTATGTGGCTACCATCGTCCTCAATGCTTTTGTTCACGGGACGTTTGCGTATCGATCTGCTTGCTGGATTGCAACATCGAGCGCACCAACTCGGCGAGCTCGACGCAGATCTGAGCGAAAGCGGACACCAGAAAATGGAATGAGAGACCGGCGACCACGAGAATCCTCATGGAATTGGTTGACGAGCTCTCAAGGTGTTTGCGGAAGTAGCGATAGTTGTATATCTCAAACAAAAACAGTTGCCGAAAGCGCACGGCCAATGTCGCCGCGGTGCCTCCTTTATGATTGAGATGGATGATCGCCGCGGTCGGCAAATAGTAGCATTTGTATCCAGCCTCGGCGATCCGTTTGCAGTAGTCGGCGTCGACATGATAAAACAAGCTGGGGTCGAGATGGCCGACTTTTTCCATCACCGTCCGCGGCATCATCGAGGCGGCGCCCGAGACGTAACCGGCGACGATCGGTTGGGTAAGGTCCTGCCCGATATGCAGGAGATGTCGGCTCGTAAAGCGATTGTTTGGGAACAGTTTGGCGAGAAACGAACGCGATCCCGCGATCGCCGCGGACGCGCTGGGAAGAGCTTTGGCCGATGGTTGGAGCGTCCCATCTGCATTGAGCAATTTGCAACCGACCATACCCGCTTCCGGGTGCTGTCGCAGAAACGCAATCATGTCGTCGAGCGCCTTCGGCAACACCAGCGTATCGTTGTTGAGCAGCAACACGTATCGCCCCTGCGCCTCATCGAACGCCCAGTTGTTCGAGGGCGCATAGTTGCGATTGACTTCCCCGCGCAACACGCGAACGTCGGGAAACTCGGAACGCACCATTTCGGTCGTCCCGTCCTTCGAGGCGTCATCAACGAGGATGATTTCAAACGTCTCGCTTGGCGGGCTCTGGTAAATCGATCTAAGGCAATCTGCGACGATATCGCGCGTATTGTAGCAAGAGATAATGATCGTCAGCACGATATTGGGGCTTCTCTCCCCGATCTCGATCGAGCTAGGGGCGCTCATTTGATCCACGTCGTCACAAGCCGCTGGTTCAGCGATTGATCCGCCGACCGCACCAATAACATCGGGAGAGCGCGATGGCTTATACGGAATACACGCTGTGGCTCATACCTAGCGAGCCGATGCGTTCGTCGTTGCGCTCGACGATAATTCAGTTGGCGGCGAAGCTCGACGCCGTGGCGTTCGAACCGCATGTAACCCTCTTCTGCGGACCGTCCGACGACGGCGAGGTGCTCACCGTCGCTCGCCGGATCGGCAAACAATTTCCGCCGATTGAGCTGATAGCCAATCATTTGGACCATTCGGACGCTTACACCAAGACCCTATTCATTCAGTTCCAGGAGTCTGCCCTGGCTCGACAAATGTTTTCGCTCGCGGCCGCGGGGTTTTCTCGGCCCTCCGACTACATCCTAAATCCGCATCTCAGCCTGCTCTACAAGAACCAAACCGCGGAGACCCGGCAAAAGCTTTGCGAGACGCTCGACGCCAGGTTTGGCAGCTACAGCTTTGATCGTATCCGAATGATTGAGACCGAAATACCTATCGAGGATGAGGGGCCGATTCGACGCTGGCGGTTGGTCTGCGAGGAGCCGCTGCTCGGGTCCTAGGCAATTAAAGCCGCTAGCGGGTACGGCGACCATGAGCGAACGGTTTGAGTTGATACGCGTCAAACTGGCTCGCCCGTTGAAACCACCATGGGATGTGCGGGGAGTTTCCGCGTCGCCCCCCGGGAAAGGGTCAAACGCGCCAACGGCATGGCCAACGCGGTGCTGAGCAGCGCCATCAGTATCATGGCGGAAAAGACTCTCGGCGAAATGATGTGCGCATCGAGCAGCACGGATAGTACGATCAACTCCGTCAGCCCCTTGGACTGCAGCAGTGATCCCAGTCCGAGAGCAACCGGCCATCTTTCGCCGAAAAGCCGGGCCGCCAAGGCGGTTCCGCCGACGATGCCTGCGATGCCAGCGCCGGCTGTGACAAATAAGATATCGAGAAGCGCGGGCGAACCGAGGTCAATAAAAGTCCGCATGCCCGTGAGGGTAAAAAAGAAGGGCATCAGCAGCGCAACGGTCATGACCTGCAATCGATCGAGTATCGGTTCGCGCAGCTCGACCGGCATGACTGCGCCGATCATGAAAGCGCCGATGATATAGTGCAATCCCATGAGTTCTGTGGCCAGCGCCGAAGCGATGGTGGCGGCCCCTATCAGCACCAACGCGCGCGAGCTGATCGCATCATGTCCCATCCGGGCGATGACCATCGCGCCCAGCACCGGCCGAACGATCTTCACCATAACAATCAAATAAACCGGCAGCAGGACGAAAGGAGCGATGAGCGGCAAACCGTATGGCTTTCCGCTTCCTGCTGACGCGAACGTCAAGAGAACGCCCAGCGTTACCCATAAGATCATATTGTTGATTCCGGCGACGCCGAGCGCGAGATGCCCGAGGCGACTGCCGAGCAGGTTCATCTCCCCGAGTATCGCGCTGAGCACCGGAAGCGCGCTCATGCTGACACAGATCGCAATCGCCGTCATGAATTCCACGGTTGTGACACCGGGTAGCAGTTCGTTGGGATGTCGGGCCAAGATCCAAGCCGCCGCCAGGCAGCCAAGCGTCGCCGGCGCCAGAACGTTAGCAGCCGCCATGGCCCAGACGCCGCGTTCGCTACCGTTGAACACTTTGGGATCGAGGTGCAGGCCGGATATCATCCCGAAGATCAAAACTCCGACAAACGCCACTCCGGAAAACGAGTTGAGTGTCTGGGGATCAGTGAACAGCCGAAAATACTCCGGGGCCACTCTTCCGAAAATCGAGGGCCCCATGGCGACGCCAACCATGATTTGGACGACGACGAGCGGCAACAAAGTTTTCATGCCGGAAAAGCGCAAGATCACTACCGGCAGAGCTACAATCACAAAGGCATCCAGCAGGAACATCGCACTAGCGGTCATTCAGAACGCCCCGTGTCTGGTGAGCACTCGCCGGATCGTCAGCAAGACGATTTTCAGATCCAACGCGGCGCTGCGTGTCCGCACATATTCTAGATCGTACGCGAGCGTCTGGCCCCAATCAAGCAACCCGCGGCCGCCGACCTGGGCAAGCCCGGTGATCCCGGGCTTACAACTGAACTTGATCATCTCCTCGGGCGTGTAAAATTTCAACACTTCCGGCGCCTCTGGACGCGGTCCAACCAACCGCATGTCTCCAATCACCACTGACCAGAGATTGGGGAGTTCGTCGATAGACAGCTTGCGCAGAAACCTGCCGATCCGAGTGACGCGCGGGTCATCTTTGAGGGTGGGAAACTCGCTGCGGAAGCTTTCCGTCGAGAATTTGTAAGCATAGTAGGTTGGAAAGCGCGATCGTGCGTCGTGGTACATGGTGCGGAATTTGACGAGCGTGAAATACGCCGGCACGAGATACTCGGCGTTTGGGTCGTAGCCGCCGGGCGGCGGGATCAGATCCACGCGCCCGTCCAAATCGCGCCCGCGCACGCGGACCGAACGCGCCGGCCGCCTGTGCAGGAACAATGCGGGGCCGGGAGAGTCGAGACGGACCACGATCGCTGTCAAGATCATCACGGGCAAGCTGATGATCAATCCAAACAGCGCAAGCACGATCTCGAACGCGCGGTAGAGCGCCTCGGCCAATACGTTCGACGCCGCGTCAGACGAGGGGGCCGGGATCGCGTGAACTTGTCCCACTATTCCCGGTTTCACATTGATTGCTGACGGCTCGTCTCTAGCGGCGGAGGCATTGCCACGCGTATCGTGAAGAGCAATTGAACGCATTTGCTCCATATACGAAGGTCTCCGAGCCTGGGTCCGGTGAAACGGTCAGGCAGCTCCGGATACTTTGCACCGTGAAGCGATCCGTATTCCGGCGCCGCACACGGTTGTTTGAGGACCGGCCCAGTTAGCCGACCCTCAGTTCGCCAATCTGGTTCAACCACAGAGCACAACGCTTTTCACCGAGTAAGGCCCCGAAGGAACGAACTCAGCTCCGCCTTCAGGCGGAGCGGCCGGCGTCACTCCTGCCAAGCCCTCCGTCAAACTCGAACGATCAAGCCTTTTCGTATTGAGCGAGAGAACCGGCCCACTTATCGAAGAACGTTTTGCTCAATCCGGACAGCGGCAGCCCGATCGGCAATCGAGATTTACCGTATTTGGCGAATTCGAGATATTTCTTGATCGTCTTCAAATCCTCGGCGTCGGTCAGTTGCAGATCCTCATTGACGAAATGGATGACCATACCCCGTTTCACCGCCGTCTCGAGCATCTGGTTCCGCTCGTCCTCTTCCTCGGGAAGGGCGAAGATGCTGTACATGATCGCGTTGCACTCTCTAACCTCGACCATATGTCGCAGCGTTGGTAGGTGCGGCATATCCTCGAGATCAAACAGCTCATAATCAAACTCGAGGTTGTTCTTCTTGCAATAATCAACCAGCATGTAACGTTGCAGATGCACCGGGATCGCGTAGGTCGACGCCGTATTGTTCGCGACATAGAAGATGTTTTTCTTGCCGTTGGCGTAGGCCGTCGCCCGAGGCGGCCGCGTCGCGAGCACATCCTCTTCTTCTTCCGTCTCTGGGATCAGATGAAAGTAACCCGCAGGGATTTTACGGCCGAGATAGTCGCCGTAGATTCCCTCGGCGATGCGGAAGTCCATGCTCACGCGCGTCTTGCCGGTGACGTTTGGTCGTCCCGAACCGTGAATGTTCTCCTGCGTGAAAAAGCACGCACTGCCAGGCTTCGCCTTGATCTGGTGGCTCTCTTTGCCGAAAACCTCGGTCATCTCATCCAGGGTCAGGCGATTTTGCGATGCATATTTGATCAACTCCCGAGATTTCTTAATCGGCAGGATTTGCATCGACCGGCTTCGATCCTCGTCGCTGGTCACATCGACGAAAGGCATCCAAATACTGCGGGAAGCAATGCCATGGCCATACAAAAGCCCGGTATGAAATGGAAAGAACAACTCTGGAGTTGTCGGCAACATTATCCGTACATTCATGAAACGCTGCACTGCGACCGGGAGCCGCAATTTACCTTGCGTCACGACTTGTTCGCGCACAAAGCGATTTAGCATCCGCCGAAACTCGGGCAGGTTCGTGTCGGCGCAAAGTTTTTTGGTAACGGTGTAAACTTCTTTGTAAGGGACAGCCTCGTGGAGGTAACTCAGGTCATCCAACTTATAGCCCATTTCACGAACGCGATTCAGGATCCATTCGTTGAAGGGATAGAGTGAGTTATCCCAAGAATATACTTGCGCATCCCATGTTGTTGTTAAGCTCTTTTCAAGCTCTGCGTCGATATCGTTGGCCGCTACGAGTGTTTCGCGTACATGCTGCGTCATGACGATGCCCCTTAACATGTTACATTGCGACTAAACCCGTCCTCGGAAGAAAACCGTAACGTGTTCTCCGGATCGGATCCCTTCGATCGATTTGCGCGCCTCTGAAGCTACCGAGTATTGTGGAGCGTCAAGTTGCGCTTCACGAAGATGATCACGGCGCAACACACGTCCAAAAAGCCCGCAATATTTTCCCAGAGCTGAAGGGCCTTGAAGCGCAGGACCCGACGTGCAGGCGAGACGATCTTAGTACGGGAATTCCCGTGCGTAAAGTTTGCAAACCAGAGAATACAAAAAATACAGATAATGGCTAAAATGCGGCAAACCACATCTGCTCTACGTCAGTTACCGCTGAGTTGCGAGACATAAGACCTTAGGCGTCGGTTCAGCGCGACACTGTTTGTTCCGTTTCAGCGCGAGATCCGGCGCCGCAAATTCGGTGGAGGCGTTACTCGGTTTAGGGGCCTGGGCGATCCGTCGCACGGCGTCAGCTCAGCGCGGCCCAGGGCTCCGAGTCCGCGAGGATTTTCGGAATACCGATCAAACCATGACTTCAAGGAAACTAAGACCGTTTTATTTGCAAAGCACTGTCTTATCGTCGCATCTCGCGACCGTAGTCTGCGGTCAACATTGGGAATTCTCAACTTTAGGAACATCTTTACGCCGCCGTTCCCCGTTTTATCCGCTTTCAGTTGATTCTATCTGAACGCTGGCGGGGACATCTTTATGGCTATTCACACAGCGCGAAGCGCGACAACGTATGACCCCACGACAATTGTCCTGCATTGGCTGACGGCGGTTCTCGTTAGCGCACTTTGGCTCGTCGGCCAGACGGCCGACTTTATTCCCGACGGTCCTCTCAACACGGCGGTATGGTCTTGCCATGTCGTGTTCGGTTTCGTCTTGGCCGCTTTGCTGGTGTTCCGTGTCTATCATCGCTTGACCAATGGTCGGCGCCTTCCGCCCACCCGCGCGTTCAATAAATTCGCCGTGGCTACCCATTTGCTGCTGTACGCACTGTTGGGCGTCGTCGTCATCCTCGGCGTCGCCAACGCCTTTGTTCGAGGCTACAATCTGTTTGACGTGGTCAGCTTGCCGCAAATCGGGGATAAGGATCTGAAGAAACCGATCACCGAGTGGCACGGCCTGCTTGCGAATGTGACGTTGGCGCTCGCAGGACTTCATGCTGTGGCTGCGCTGGTCCATCATTATGCGTTTGGGGATGCGGTGCTTGCGCGCATGATCCCCGTCACCAGGCGTCGGCAGAGCGCCTCCTACTATAAAGTTCCATAACGGGGAGCGGAGAGCACCGTCGAGTTGAGAGCAGCTTCACCCACGCCTCCAATCAAGAGGCCAATACAGGAAGGGCGATAATGGATGTGCTGATCGTCGAGGACGACGAAGATGCAGCCGCATTCGTGGTCGCCGAGTTGAAAGCTCGCGGCGATCGGGTCGATCACGCGCGCGACGGCCGTGCGGGTTTGGCGTTAGCGGCAACCGGCGCCTACGACGTCCTGATCCTCGATCGCATGGTTCCCGAGATCGACGGCGTTGCGCTTATCTCTGAACTTCGCGAGCAAGGCGTCGCCACGCCGGCGCTGTTCTTGACGTGTTTGTCGGGCATCAGCGACCGCGTCGAAGGCCTTGCCGCCGGTGGAGACGACTATCTGGTAAAACCTTTTGCGGTTCCCGAGCTTTTGGCCCGGCTCGAAGCGCTCGCGCGGCGGCCGACACTCGGCGCGGCCCCCACCCAACTCTGCGCCGGCGATATTGAAATAGACCTGATTGCCCGCACCGTGAAACGCGACCGCCGCGGGATTGACCTCCAGCCTCGCGAGTTTCAATTGCTCGAATATTTCGTGCGTAATGCTGGCAAAGTCGTCACGCGAAGGATGCTGCTCGAGCACATCTGGAACTATGATTTCGATCCGCGCACCAACATCGTCGAGACCCATGTGAGCCGCCTCAGGGCCAAGCTCGACGAGAATGCGCGATCGGGCGCGATCCGTACGCTTCGTGGCTCGGGATATATCCTGCGTGGCGAAGATTAGGCTGCTTTCGTCGGCGAGCTTCCGGCTCACATCGCTCTATTTGGGCCTCTTCGCCATTTCGGCCCTGGCGGTCGGCAGCTTTGTTTATGTCTTTATCCTGCGCTCACAGGAGCGCGCGTTCGCAGAGCGGATCGAAGAGGAAACCGACGCGCTTGCGCGACTTGGCCGAACCGAAGGGCGCGCCCGGCTGACAGCAAACATCGAGGCGCGCTCTGTAGGCGGAGGATCGCTCGTCTATGGGCTTTATGGGTCAGACGGGGTTCGCCTCGCCGGCCGATCGCCGGTGACGTGGAGCAAGCCCCATTCGGGCTGGAGCGAGGGACCGGAAGCCGATGAGGTCGAGATCGAAGAAGATGAGCCCGACATCGTCCGTATGTTGACCACCCAGCTGGCCGACGGCGCATTTTTGGTTGTTGGCGACGAACGCACGGCCGTCGACAAGGTAATGCACGACATAACGCGGGCGTTTCTCTGGGCCCTCGGCGTCGCCCTCGCGCTTGGGCTCGGCGGCGGCCTTTGGCTTAGCCGCCACTTCCTCAGCCGGTTGGACACCATGCGCAACACCGCCCACGCCATCATGGACGGCGACTGGCGGCGGCGCATTCCCGTATCTATTTTCGACGACGACCTGACTGCGGTGGCCCGAACCTTCAATCGCCTGTTCGAGCGGATCGAAAAACTGCTCTTGGCTCAAAAGCAGGTCGGCTCAGATATCGCGCACGACTTGCGACGTCCGCTCGCGAAGGTGTCGCGCGACCTGGAGCGCGCGAAAGGTTCCGGCGATTTCGAAGCGATCGAGCACGCCGCCGCCGGCGTCGAAGAGGTGCTGCAAACATTTGACGCCCTGCTCCGCATCGGCGAAATTGAGAGCGGCGCAAGGCGGGCGGCGTTTGCTTCGATTGATCTCGCAGAACTGACGAGCGACGTGGTTGAGGCGTTTCGTCCGTCGGCGGAGGACGAGCATCGCGCTTTGACGACCCGTCTGGAATCGCCTTTGCCCATGCAAGGCGATGCGGCGCTCCTGAAGCAGGCCATCGCCAACCTTATCGACAACGCTTTGCGCCATACGGCGCCAGGAGTCGCTGTCGACGTGGTTGCCAAACGCATGGCTGACGGTGTGCAACTGGAGGTCGTCGATCGCGGCCAAGGCGTGCCCGAGGCAGACCGCGCGCAATTGTTTCAGCGATTTTTCCGCGCCGACGCCGCGCGTCAATCTGCAGGCACGGGTTTAGGATTGGCCCTGGTGGCGGCGATCGCTGACTTGCATGACATGGAGGTTGTCGCCTCCGACAATGCGCCCGGCCTGCGCGTGATCTTGCGGTCCATTGCGCACGTTTGACGGCGAAAGAGGACCGTCTACCGCTGGTTACGGCGCAAGCGCTTCAGTTTACGGCTCTTGAGGTCGGTGGAATCCGCGCGAGGACATCCCTGCAGCGAATGACAATTTCGTCCAGCGCGTGGATCGGAATTCGGAGGCTCAACCAGCCGAAGCCCGGGCTTCGCAGCGACAAAATCGGTGTGCGTTCCCCTACATCGACCCCGATGTGGCATGATTTCACCCGATGCGTCACTCTCGGTTGACTTGCCGGAAAAGCGGCCGGCGCTTCCGGCCGCATTCGCGCGCGCAGAAGCATTAAATTCTGGATCAGGCTGTCGACCTGGTGCGTACGAAGCACGATCAATTCATCGTTCACATCGACCCGGATCGCGGTTCCCTCCCACCCAACCGTCATTTTCATTTTTGGGGCCATGTTAGAACCCTCTATGATTGTCATACAGCTTCCCCGCCCCACCGACGCGAAACATACGCGCTGGTACAACCTCTGACGCTTGCGGGGGATCCAAGGTTGTTTTGGTTGGATCGCCCCGCTCCCGCGTTCGGACAAGACTGTGCTGTCGTGGCGTCAGTACGGCCACCAGTGTGATTTTTCGCAATGTTGACTGAGTATGCGAACGGGGCCAGCGCCAACAGAGCCCCTACGGCGGCGAGTTCAGGCCGGCATTGCGAATGCTTTATTTGTTTGGTCCGTGCTGGTCGAGGCGCGATCGGTCGGGCGCCGACGATAGGCTGGCTTGCGTCGGAGCGGCGCCCCTCAATGCCCCGCCGTCTATCGAAGGCGTCCGCTATACTGCCCTTCGCGGATCCAACAGCGAGTGAAGGACCCACGCCCTCTCATTCAAAAGATGCCGAAATCGGAAACGGAAATTCGCGACCGGAGGCTTGCCGCCCTAGGCGGTCAAAAACGGCCCGCAAAGACGGACAAGCGCCCGCTGACCGCAAATCGGCCACGCTAACCCACTGTACTGTCGCGGAAATCTTCTATGAGCGACTCTGCCGAAATTCGCGCCGACGGACTGGTGGAGCTGAGGGGATTCGAACCCCTGACCTCTGCAGTGCGATTGCAGCGCTCTCCCATCTGAGCTACAGCCCCGGACCGCGCGCTCAATACGTGCGCAAGAGGCGCGTGTCAACGCAAGAGCGGGTCCAGATGTCGCGCGCCAGCCTCTGTGGGAGACTTTATGCGCGCGATCCTTGATGTCGTATTCCTGGCGCTTGATCTGTACAGTTACGTTATAATTGCGACCGCAGTCATGTCTTGGCTTATCGCATTCAATGTTGTCAATATTCGAAACGACGTCGTCCGTTCTATTTGGAACACGCTGATTGCTTTGACGGAACCGCTTTTGCGACCGATCCGTCGCTTCCTGCCGAATTTCGGCGGCATCGATATCTCGCCGGTCATCCTTTACCTATTAGTACTGCTAATCGAGAGGATCCTCGCCCGCTACGTCTACCCTTACGTGTTCTGATCGATGGCGAAGACTGCGGCTGGCCGATTTTTCGAGGATTTTCGCGTCGGGGAAACCTTGCGGCATGCAACCCCGCGCACGCTCAACGTCGGCGACGCCTCGCTCTATTCGGCCCTCTATGGCTCGAGATTTGCCGTGCAAAGCGCCGATACGTTTGCGCGGGCCGTCGGTTACGCGAGCGCGCCGATCGACGATCTCCTGGCCTTCCACGTCGTGTTCGGCAAGAGCGTGCCGGACGTGTCGGTCAACGCCGTCGCAAACCTCGGGTACGCCGATGGCCGCTTTCTTCGCGCCGTCTACCCGGGAGATACGCTGACCGCCGAAAGCGACGTGATCGGCCTCAGGGAAAACGCCAATCATCAAACCGGCGTCGTCTATGTTCGCACCCGAGGCCTCAACCAACGCAGCGAAACCGTCTTGGAATATGTGCGCTGGGTGATGGTTCGCAAACGCGATCCGCAGGCGCCGGCTCCTCAAACAATCGTTCCCGATACGCCGACCCGCGTGGCGCCGGAGACGCTCGGCGAGGCTTGCCCCAGGTTTGATCTCGCATCCTACGATTTCGTAGCTGCGGGCTCGCCGCATCGCTTCGCGGATTATGAAGTGGGCGAGAAGGTCGACCATGTTGAGGGTATGACGGTCGAAGAGGCGGAGCATATGCTCGCGACCCGCCTGTACCAGAACACCGCGAAGGTGCACTTCAATCAACTCGAGGCGAACCAGGGGCGTTTTGGCAGACGCCTGATCTACGGCGGCCATGTGATTTCTCTCGCGCGCGCGCTGAGTTTCAATGGCCTCGCCAATGCGTTCCACATCGCGGCGATCAACGGCGGCCGGCACGTGGCGCCACTGTTTGCTGGCGACACGGTGTTTGCCTGGAGCGAAATTCTGGAAAAGGTCGAGTTGCCTGGCCGGATCGATGTCGGGGCGTTGCGCGTGCGGCTGGTGGCGACCAAGAACCAACCCTGCAGGGATTTCCCAGACCGGGCGGGCGACGGCTACAACCCGAGCGTCGTGCTCGATTTCGATATATGGGTCCTCATCCCGAGATAAAGATGCGATTACCGGCCGACACAATCCTGCTGCTCGGCGACGGCGCCGACCCCGAGCTTGGGCGCGTGTGGCGCGAGGAAGCATTGCCGTTGCGGGCGCTTGGGTTCGATTTGGCCGAGCTCGAAAATCTCGAAACGGCGACGGTCCTGGCAGCGGGAAATGGCGCAGCGGAGGCGGCGGAGGCCGCCGCGCGTTTGGGGTTCCGGACTTTTCTGGTCAGCGACGAAGCTGTCGAAGGCGTTCGCTCCGTCTCCCTCGCCGAGGCGCTCGTCGCCGCGAAGTTGGCGCGCGCCCGAGAACGCTGGCGCGCTGCAAGGGCGATCGGCGGCTTGTCGTAAAAAGGTCGGCGTGGACGCCAACCCTCCGCGGAGGGTCGGCGTCCACGCCGACCAAGGGGCATCAACCGAGCTGCTTCTCCAACGCATCGAGCGTGCGATAACACGGTAGCACCTGAGCAACACTGGCGTTCGGCTCGCGGCCCTCACGAATGGCGGCAAAGAACTCGCGGTCCTGCAGCTCGATGCCGTTCATGCTGACCTCAACCTTGGACACGTCGATTTTTTCATCTTTGCCGGTGAATAGATCGTCGTAGCGCGCGATATAGGTCGCATTGTCGCCGATGTAGCGGAAGAATGTGCCAAGCGGCCCGTCGTTGTTGAACGAAAGCGACAGCGTGCAGATCGCGCCATTCTCGGCCTTCAACTGGATGCTCATATCCATAGCGATGCCGAGCGTCGGGTGGATGGGGCCTTGCACGGCGTTCGCTTTCACAATCCTTGAGCGTGTTTGGTAGGCGAAAAGATCCACCGTATGCGCCGCGTGATGCCACAACAGATGATCGGTCCAGGAGCGCGCCTGACCCAGCGCGTTCATATTGGTGCGCCGGAAGAAATACGTCTGCACGTCCATTTGCTGGATGTTGAACTCGCCTGCGACGATCCGCTTGTGCACGAACTGATGGCTCGGGTTGAATCGCCGCGTGTGACCGCACATGGCGACCAGGCCCGTCTTCTTCTGCGCCTCCAGGACCGCCTCGGCGTCGCGCAGGCTGTCGGCGAGCGGGATCTCGACCTGAACGTGTTTGCCGGCCTGCAGGCATTGTATGGTCTGCGCGGCGTGCATTTGCGTTGGCGTCGCCAGGATGACGGCGTCGAGGCCGGGCAGCTTCAGCAACTCCGAGAGTTCAGTGGTCGCGTGGCCGACGCCATATTTGCTGGCGGCTTCTTTCGTCTTGTCGAGTTCGCGCCCGACGACGGAAATGCACTCGACCCCGTCAATCAGCTTGATAGCGTCAAGATGTTTGAGGCCGAAGGCGCCAGCGCCGGCGAGCGCGACTTTGAGGGTTTGGCTCATTTGAGGAACTCCCGATGGCAAGGGGCGCTTTGGTTCTCAGTTGATTGACGTTGACGCCGTCATGTCCGGGCTTGTCCCGGGCATCCACCTCGTGACACGGTTCGGCGGTTGCAGAACGCCAACGCGTTCGTCGGCCGGCCGCGGCGCCAATACTGTGCAACGACACTGGGCACGCCGACGCGGATGGCCGAGACAAACCCGGCCATGACGAAAGCGTAGTGCTGTGGCGACACGTCCAGACATCACGGCTACGCCGCTTCCTCAAGCACAAGATGCCCGACCGCCGTGTTCGACGCCGGCACGTGGTAGAACCGGTGCACGACTTTCGGCTTCGGGCCGCCGGCGACATCCGCCATCGCGCCACGCGCAATCAACCACATCACAAGCTCGATGCCCTCTGAGCCCGCCTCGCGAACATAGTCGATGTTGGGCATCTTCGCGAGCGCCTTGGGATCGTCAATCAGCAGATCGAGAAACTTGTTGTCCCATTCCCTGTTGATGAGGCCCGCGCGGGGCCCTTGAAGCTGATGGCTCATGCCACCCGTGCCCCAGATCTGCACGTTGAGATCCTCAGGATAGCTTCGGATCGCCTGGCCGATCGCCTGACCCAGCGCGAAGCAGCGCGCCCCCGACGGCACCGGGTGCTGCACGACGTTGACCGCAAACGGAATGATCTTGCACGGCCATTGCTTGACCTCGCCGAACACACAACTCAGCGGCACCGTGAGGCCGTGGTCGACGTCAATTTCGTTGACCATCGTCAGATCGAAATCTCGTTGAATCACCTCGGAGGCGATGTGTGAGGCCAGCTCGGGGTGTCCAATCACGGGGGGAACCGGCCGCGCGCCATAGCCTTCATCCGCGGGATTAAACTCCGGCCCCGTCATGATCGCAAAGGTCGGGATCATCGCCAGGCTGAAGGCGGTGGCGTGATCGTTGTAGACGAGGAAGATCACGTCGGGATTGTGCGCCTTCTCCCATTGTTTGGTGAAATCATAGCCGGCAAACACCGGCTTCCAATAATCCTCATGCGTCTTGCCGAGGTCGAACGCGGCGCCGACCGCGGGGATGTGCGAGGTGTAAAGCGAGGAGGTTATGCGCGCCATTTCCGGTGTCCTTGAAATCGCCTGTCAGTCCTTGGCGGGGCGCTGCGCGTCGCCGCTCTCGCCGATCTTGCGGTTGCCCTCGATACTGCGGCCGCCCTTGATCATCATCGCGCGATAATCCTGCTCGCTCATGCCCGTCATCGAGCCAGCCATCTGCTGAAAACTCTTGCCGTCGGTCGCGCCGATCTTCGACAGGAAATAGATGTTGCCGCCGAGGGCCATCATCCGGTTGAGATCGCGAGAAAGCACCGCCTGTTTCTGCTCCTCGGTCATTTTCCATTCATCGAGGTAGGCGCGTTCGTTGGCTTTGAATTTCGTTCGGTTGTCGGCCTTCATCAGCGACATGCAGAACTGATTGAGCCAATAGCCCTTGCGTGATTGCTCCCCGTCAAACACGACGGTGCCGGGAATTTCCTTGAACTCTTTGTCGAGAGCCATCAGCTCCTCCCTTGTTCGGGCCAATACAGCCGCATCGGATTGTCGACGAGCAGCTTGCGTTGCAACTCGGCCGTCGGCGCGATCTGCGGAATATAATCAACCAACAGGCCGTCGTCGGGCATATGGCCCTTCAAGTTCGGATGTGGCCAGTCCGTGCCCCAGAGGACACGGTCCGGGAACTCCTCCACCACACGGCGCGCGAAGGGCACGACGTCCTGATACGCCGCCTGCTCGCCGTTCAGCGCCGGCGGCCCGGAGACGGAAAGCCGCTCGGGACAGGAGACCTTGCTCCAGACATTTTTATGCTCGCGCATGAATTTGAGGAACAGCGAGAACTCCGGCCCGTCGATTGGCTTGGTCACGTCCGGCCGGCCCATGTGGTCGACGACGACCGTCGTCGGCAGCGTCGTGAAGAAATCCCAGAGTTCGGGCAGGTCGACCGCCTCAAAATAGATCACCACCTGCCAGCCATGTTTGGCGATGCGCGCCGCGATCTCCATCAGTTCGTCGCGCGGCGTGAAATCGACCAGCCGCTTGACGAAATTGAAGCGGACCCCGCGGACGCCCGCGTCGTGCAGCCGCTTCAACTCGTCGTCGGAAATATCCCGCTTGACGGTGGCGATGCCGCGCGCGCGGCCGCCGCTGGCCAGCAGCGCATCCACCATCGCGCGATTGTCGGCGCCATGGCAGGTCGCCTGCACGACCACGTTGCGCGCAAAACCCAGCCGATCGCGCAGTGCGAACAATTGTTGTTTGCTCGCATCGCACGGCGTGTATTTGCGCTCCGGCGCAAACGGAAATTCCGCGCCGGGACCAAACACGTGGCAATGCGCATCTACGGCGCCAGGGGGAACAACGAAGCGCGGTTTCGACGGGCCATCGTACCAATCGAGCCAGCCTTTGGTCTTCTCGAACGGCCCGCTGACGGGCTTGCCTTCAGTCGACATATCGAAGCCCTGCTTTGGCGAGCGGCTCGCGCATCTTGTACATGTCGAGCCCCAGCACACCGGTCGCCAGTTTCTCGCGCTTGTCGCCTTCGTTCGCCTCGCGCGCCGCCGCAGCCTCGGCGGTCTTCGCGACCCAGGCCGCGGGCACGACCACCACGCCGTCATCGTCGGCAACGATGGCGTCGCCCGGTTGGACTGCCGCGCCGGCGCAAACAATGGGAATGTTGACGGAGCCGAGCGTCGACTTCACCGTGCCCTTGGCGCTGACGCATTTGCTCCATACGGGGAAGCCCATTTCGGTCAGCGTTTTCACGTCGCGCACGCCCGGCGTCGATGATCAGCGCGCGCGCGCCGCGCGCCTTGAACGAGGTCGCCAGCAAATCCCCGAAGTAACCGTCTGTGCATTCGGCGGTGATCGCGGCGACGACGATGTCGCCGGGTTGCACCTGTTCGGCGGCGACATGCATCATCCAATTGTCGCCGGGATGCAGCAGCACCGTGACCGCCGTGCCGGAGACGCTCGCGCCGGCGTAGATCGGGCGCATGTAAGGTTTCAACAATCCAACGCGGCCCATCGCCTCGTGCACGGTCGCGACGCCGTATTTGGCAAGCGCATCGGTCGCGGCGCGGTCGGCGCGCGCGATGTTGCGGCGGACGATGCCGAGTTCGGTCATATCGTATTCTCCTTCGATCGCATCCGCCCCGTCATTGCGAGCGAAGCGAAGCAATCCAGCGGTAGGACGCAGCTACCGGCGCCGTCCGAGGAGGTTTTGCCGCCTCCGCACATGAAAACTTGAACCGACGCATCGCGGCGCGGCTGGGTTGCTTCGCTTCGCTCGCAATGACGAAGTGAGCGCATCATCTAGTGCCCCCGCGCCTTCAGCGCCGCGTCGAGCCGCGGATAGACCCGCCGCGCGTTTAGTTCGTAGATCTGGCGGCGCTGCTCGGCGTTCAGGTTGAGCGTTCCCTCTATGTAACGCTTGGTGTCGTCGTAATTGTGCCCTGTCTCCGGATCGATCCCGCGCACCGCGCCGATCATCTCGCTGGCGAACAATACGTTCTCGACCGGTATCACCTTCGTCAGCAAATCGATTCCTGGTTGATGATAGACGCAGGTGTCGAAGAACACATTCTTCAACAAATGCTCCTTCAGCAGCGGCTTCTTCAACTCCTGCGCCAGCCCGCGATATCGCCCCCAATGATAAGGCGCGGCGCCGCCGCCGTGGGGAATGATGAAGCGCATCGTCGGGAAATCCTTGAACAGATCGCCCTGGATCAACTGCATGACCGCCGTCGTATCGGCGTTGATGTAATGCGCCCCCGTCGTATGAAAGCAGGCGTTGCAGCTGGTCGAGACATGCACCATCGCGGGGATGTCATACTCAACCATCTTCTCGTAAATCGGATACCAATATTTGTCGGTCAGCGGCGGGCTGGTCCAATGGCCGCCCGAGGGATCCGGATTTAAGTTGATCGCGACGAAGCCATACTCCCGCACGCATTTTTCCAGCTCGGGAATGCAGGTTTTCGGATCGACGCCCGGGCTCTGCGGCAGCATCGCCGCGCCGATAAATTGATCCGGAAACAGCTTGGTCACCCGGAAAATCATCTCGTTGCAGATCGCGGCCCATGTCGAGGACACCTCGAAATCACCAATGTGATGCGCCATGAAACTCGCGCGCGGCGAGAAGATCGTCAGATCGCTGCCGCGCTCGCGCATGAATTTGAGCTGATTGGTCTCAATCGATTGCCTCAACTCGTCGTCGGAGATTTTCAGGCTCGACGGCGACGGCTTTTTCGCCGCGTCGTTGATGCCGGCGATCTGCGCGTTGCGCCAGTCCTCCAGCGCCTTGGGCGCCGTGGTGTAATGACCGTGGCAATCTATGATCATAGGCGTTCCCGTCCCCGGAGGCCTCCCTTGCCTCTGGCGCGATCTTAGCCGAGCAGGCCGACCTGGCAAATGCCTCTGGCGCCCGAGCCGATCCTATTGCGCATGTCGCGGTTTGATGAAGCGGTCGAAATGATCCGTTCGCGAAACGCCAACGTAACTCTCGAATAATAGCGGAGACGCATTTGCCCGTTTTTGTGTGGGTCTATTTGGCGGGATTGATCGCGATGTTGATCCCGGACGCTGTCTGGCTGACCTTTGCCGGTCCGGCGCTCTATCGCCCAGCGCTTGGCGACCTGCTCGCGGAGAGCTTTTCCCCGATTCCCGCGATATTGTTCTACCTGCTCTATGTGTTTGGACTTACGACGCTTTCGGCCGGGCGCGACTGGGTGGAATCGGCGCGGCGCGGCGCACTGTTCGGACTTTGCGCCTACGGAACCTATGACCTTACGAATCAGGCGACGCTTCGCCACTGGCCGACCTATCTGACGCTCGCCGATCTCGGGTGGGGAACCCTGCTTTCGGCATTCGCCGCCGCGATCGCAGCCTTGGCTCGTGGACGCCTCACGTCGTCCGCGGCGGCCGTGGCCAGAACGCACTGACCCGAGCGGCGTATCGCTCGAAGGCCTCGCCGCGCGAACGCCGCATCGCCTCTTCCGTCGGCGGCACGCCCGAGACATGCACCAGCAGTCCGTACATCTCCGCAGGCGCAAGCCAAGCTAGCCAGCCCAGCGGATAGCCGGAATGCGCCGCCAGCAGGGGCAACCCGAGCCAGCCGAGCCATTCAAAGAAATAGTTGGGATGGCGCGACCAACTCCACAGTCCCGTGTCGCAAATCTCGCCACGGTTGTTGGGGTCCTTTTTGAAAGCCGCCATTTGCGCGTCGGCGACGGCTTCCCCGATCAGCGCCGCGGCGAACACCAGCAGGGCGAGCGCGTCGCGAAGACCGATGTCCCCTGGCGCGCCGGCGGCGACATAAGCCGCGAGCGCCAACGGCCAGGCCGCGACGGCCTGTAGCTGCAGGAACAGAAACATTCGCAGCGGCGCCGCTTCGCCCCATTGCTCTTTCAGCGCCGCGTATCGAGCGTCTTCGCCGTGCCTGGCGCGCCGCCACAGATAAAAGCCGAGCCGCGCGGCCCAGATCGCGAGATAGAGAACGACGAGCAACGCCCGCGGCCAGCGATCGGCGCCGATGACGGCGGCGCCGATCCCCGCAAGCCCCGTCGCCATCGACCATATCGCGTCGACCCGACCGGAGCGCCCGCTCCTCTGCCCGATCCACCACGCGCCCGCCATCGCAAGGGATAGGAAGACGGCAACGCCAAGCGCAGTGATCAAGATCAAATGCCGATGAGTCGCTGTACGACGCGGCCGATCCATCCCTGCAACAATAACCGCCCCTCGACTGCCGCCAGGCAGATGCATTCCCCTTCGGAATCGACGATCGGCTGGTGGTCAACGTCTTCGTCGGCCTCGACGCAGTCGCCGGCGACATAACGTCCGAGATCGTCGTGGAACGAGCCCTTCAGGACTTGGGTGTATTCGACCCCGGAATGGGTGTGCTGCGGGATATTCCGTCCCGGCGCGACCTTCAGCATGATGACGTTCGCGTCCGGCGCGTAGGGCAGCGTCAGCCTGCGCCATTCGAAGCCGTGACCCACCGCGCGCCAAGGCGGCAATTCGATTCGATCCAGGGGCGCGGGAAATTCGGACCCCCGCCGAGCCGCCGGCGCCGCTTTCGCGGCCGCGGGCGCGTCGAGCCTCGCGAGGTTGGCGGCGAACATTTCCGGGGCCACCCGCTGCGCCGGACTCTCGGCCAGCAAAGCCCCGCCGGTCGCCTCGAACAACCCGACGCGCACCCGGCATTCGGCGCAACCCGTGAGATGTGTCGCGATGACCAAGCTCGGGCCGGCCCCCAACCGACCAGCGGCGTATCGCGCAAGCGTATCATCAAAGGGGTGATGCAAATTCACCGTTCCGTCTCCAGCATCGCTCTGATCTTCGCCATTGCCAGCCGCACCCGCGACTTCACAGTGCCCAGGGGTATGCCGAGTTCGCGAGCGATCTCGGCGTGCGGCTTCTCCGAATAGAACGAAAGCCGGAGAACCAGCGCTTGCTCGCGCGAAAGCTTGTCGAGCGCCGCGCGGACTTTGGCTTCGCGCTCGCCCGTTAGCGCCTGCGTCTCCGCGGAATCCACCAGTTCGATCTCGGGCTCGCCGAGCGCGGCGACGCCGTTGCGGCGACGCGTCGCCCTCCGGGCGAGATCGATGCGCAAATTGCGCCCGATGGTAAAGATCCAGGTGCTGACGGCGGCTTGCCGCGGATCATAAAGATCGGCCTTGCGCCAAACCGTAACCATCGTCTCCTGCGCAATCTCCTCGGCGTCCGTCGCGCTCAGGCCCGCGCGCTGCATGAAACCGATGAGGCGCGGCGCAAAATATTGGAACAGCCTTCCATAGGCCGCGCGATCGCGATCACGCGCCACGGCCGTCATCAGGTCCTTTAGCTCTTCGCTCGTCACGCTCGTCCCGCCGACCGCGCGAAGGATATCGCGGCTTGGCGAACCTTGAGCAAGTCCGAAGGGCATGCTGCGCGCTCCCTGTCTTGCATCGATGTTACGTCTTCCGGCCTTCAGTGGATCAGGGATAGGCGTCCAAGGAGCGTCGGCGTCCACGCCGACGACACGACGGCGACGACGTCGGCGTGGACGCCGACGCTCCGCGACCGCGGCTACATCTGGCGTCCGATCGCAGCGTATATAGGGACTGAACGGGCGGATTATCGGAATGGCGCAACGCAAAACAGTAGCGGTAATCGGCTCGGGCGTCTCAGGGCTCTCCGCCGCGTGGCTCTTGGCGCGTTCGCGCGACGTGACGCTTTACGAAGCGGCGGACCGGCTCGGCGGCCATAGCGACACGTTTGATTGGGACGGAGTCGGCGTCGATTGCGGCTTCATCGTCTACAACGAACGCACCTATCCAAATCTGACGGCGCTGTTCCGGCATTTGAACATCGCGACCGAGCCCAGCGACATGTCATTTGCGGTCTCGATCGACGATGGCGATTTCGAATATTCGGGCGGCGGTTTGCGCGGCCTCATCGCGCAAAAGGAAAACGTGCTGAAGCCGCGCTATTGGTCGATGCTGAGAGACATGCTTCGCTTCTTTCGCGAGGCGCCAAAGGATCTGACGAAAGGCGATCTCGGGTCGCTTGGCGAATATCTGGATGCGCGACGCTACGGTCGAGCGTTCCGCCAGGATTATCTCTACCCGATGGCCGCGGCCGTCTGGTCGACGCCGGCGATGCGCGTGATGGATTTCCCGGCGGCGAATTTCATCCGCTTCAACGCCAATCACGGCCTGCTTGATCTCGTCGGCCGGCCGATCTGGCGCACGGTCGCCGGCGGCAGCCGCAACTATGTCCGCGCGCTGGCGGGGGAAGTCAGGACGCAGCGATTCGGCTGCGCCGTACGCGCGGTGCGGCGCTGCGACGCCGGGGTCGAAGTGATCGGCGCCGACGGCGAAGTCCGAAAATATGACGACGTCGTCATCGCCTCGCATGCCGACGAAGCGCTTGGCTTGCTCAGCACGCCAACCGAGGCCGAACAAAGCCTTCTCGGACGCTTTGCCTATGTCAACAACCAAGCGACGCTGCACACTGACGTTCGCGCGATGCCGAAGCGGCGGGCCGCCTGGTCGAGCTGGAATTATCTTGCCAATGACGACAGCGCCGGCCGGCGGTTGTTCGTCAGCTACTGGATGAACAAGCTGCAGCGCTTGCCGGGGCGTCCTGACGTGTTCTTGACGCTCAACTGCCCTTGGGCAATCCCTGACGCATCCGTGCTGAGGAGGGTATCCTACCGGCACCCTTTGTTCGACTCGCAGTCGTTTGCGGCGCAAGCCGAGCTCTGGCAGCTGCAGGGCGTCGGCGGTATTTGGTTCTGCGGCGCCTACTTCGGCTTCGGCTTTCATGAAGACGGCTTGCAAGCCGGCCTCGCGGTCGCGGAAGCGATCGGCGGCGTCAATCGGCCTTGGCGCGTGGCGGGTGAGAGCGATCGGTTGGCTTTGCCTCCGCGGAGGCTCGCGGAATGATCCAACCGGGTCTTTATACGGGCGCCGTCATGCACAGGCGGCTCGTCTCTCCGCCGCATCGTTTTACCTACGGGAGCTTCTGGGTTGCGCTCGACCTCGATACGCTCGAGGCAGCGACATCTCGGCTCCGGCTGTTCTCTGTTGAGAGAACGAACCTATTTTCATTTCACGCGCGAGACCACGCTGATGGAAGCCCCGGGCCTTTGCGCCGAAAGATTGAAGCCGTCAGCGGTGGCGTCGACGTTTCCGGTCGCATGGTGCTGTTGACCATGCCGCGCTTGCTCGGCTTCGTGTTCAATCCGCTGAGCGTTTATTTCTGCCATGACGTCAACGGCGTCCCGAGCGCGATCGCTTGGGAGGTCTCCAACACGTTCGGCGCGCGACATACCTATTTCATCGTCGTCGAACGCTCCGACGATGGCGTCGTGAGACAGGCTTGCCCGAAACGATTGCACGTTTCGCCGTTTCTCAGCATGGATCTCGCCTACCAGTTTCGGGTTGAAACCTCCAACCAGGGCGTGAAGATTGGGATCATCGATCGCGCCGCTGAAGGGGCCGTGTTGGTCGCCGCTCTGACAGCGTCGCGTCGCGAAATGACGGACCGGGCACTGCTCGGCCTCTTTCTCCGCACTCCGCTAGCGACCTTGAAAGTCGTGGCGGCTATCCATTGGCAGGCGCTGAAACTTTGGTTGAAGGGCGCAAGGTTTCGCGCCACCCCAGCGGGAGGCGGACAGCCCGTATCCGCGCATGCAGCGAGCTTTCACCGCGCGGCGGCGAACCTCAGTCCGACGAATGCTGTCAGCGAGGCTGCCGACAACAGATTCAGCTTTGACAATGCGGCAATTTCGCCGGGCGGCCATGGGTACAGCCCGGTCGGCGCTATGAGATACAGCCCAACGAATACGACGAAGACCAGCGCCGTCAACCCGCGTGAGGTCCAAGCCTCCGCACCCGTGAACGAGAGCGCCGCCAGCGTCGCGCAGGGAACAAAGAACGCTTCTACGCCGGAACTCTGCCCAAACAACTGGGTCGAAAGCGCCGTATCCGCCACACCAACCAACGGCAGCCCCGCGCGCGCGGCCAGCGGCCAGCGCCTCGCAATATAAGGAAGCGCGGCGAACGCGGGCAGCGCAATCAAGGTGAACATCGAAGTCCAAACACCAGAACTCGCAACCCACCAGACATATAGCGGATAGAACGGTTTGTTGAGAGTCACGACCCAGGCGGTGGTGACGCTCGCTGAGGTCAGCGGGTCGGCAGCCAATTAAACCAACTCCCAATCAAATAGATCCGTCATGGCCGGGCTTGTCCCGGCCATGACGGAGCCTTTGCGTTTTAAAGGCTAATCCGCGCATCGCTGAACTATCCTCGCGCACATTCTCGTTCAGGCGCCCATCCATCCAATCAAGATGCCGGCGCAAGCCGATAGTGCCCGACGCCCCAGGCGCTTCCGCCCGCGTGCCCGAATAGCCCAATCGTGGCGAGAAGGAACAGTCGCCAGCGCCGACGCCACAGCGCGGCGTCCGATCCATAAGTCGCCGCCAGTATGCGGTCGATCTCCGACCTACGCGCATCGAAATTCGCGAGCCACTCGGCGGCCGTCCGCTGATAGTGCGCCCCGCTCCAGCGCCACTCCTCTTCAACCGAGAACAGATCGCCGAACCGGTGCGGCAGGTCATGCGCCGGCATGATTCCGCCGGTGAAGAAGTGGCGTGCGATCCAATCGGTCGGATCCTCGGGGTCGAACCGGTACGTCCGCGACTTGTGCGTGAAGACGTGCAGAAACAGCCGTCCCTCGGGCGACAGCGCCTCGCGGGCGCGCGCCAGCAACGCCCGCCAGTTCGACATGTGCTCAAACATTTCAACCGAGACGATCCGGTCGTGTTTGCGTGGCGCTTTGAACGTGTTCATGTCGGCTTGCGCGACTTCGATGCGCGCCAACCCTCGCTCGGCCGCGCGCGCGAGCACGAAATCCCGCTGCCGCGATGAATTGCGTCACCGCGAGAATGCGCGCGTTGGGAAAGCGCTCGGCGGTACGCAAGGTCAGAGAGCCCCAACCGCAGCCCCATTCCATGATGTCCTGCCCATCAGACAGATCCGCGTGCGCGATAGTCGCGTCGAGCGCCGCGATCTCAGCTTCCGCCAAGCTTGTGTCCGCATTGTCGAACAAACAGCAGGAGTATTTGAGCCGAGGCCCGAGCATCGCGGCGAACAGCGCGGGCGGCAGTTCGTAATGCTGCGCATTCGCGGCATCTGCGGCGATGGCGATGGGGAAATCGGACATCCTCGCGAGAAGAGCGTCTTCGCCGTCCGGCGACGCGTCGAGCCGCCGCTCCGGTTCGTCCAACCAGCCAAGAGATGCCGGCGCTGGAAAGGGTATCGGGCAGCGGCGCGCGCTCGGCCAGATCGATTGCGCTCGCCAACAGGTTCATCGTGTCTCTCCGCTCGATCGATACGCGTGATCGAGCGGATTGGATTGCAGCGTCCCCTGGGACCGCGCGCAGTCCCAGGAACAGCTTATGGCTTCACGCAGGCGACCACTGTTCGCGCGCCATCGCCTTCGCAGGACGCGCCAGTGGTCGTCGAGATCTTCGGGCTCTCGCCGCCAACGCAATAGGCGCTGATCATCGTCTCGCCCTCGCCGCACGTCGCCTCGGCGCCGCCTGTGACGACCTTGATCGCAGCACCCGCGCCGCCGGTGTCCCCCTTCGCGCCGGCGGGAACCCGCCGGACCCTGGTCGCCCTTGGCGCCGGCAAGGCCGGTATCGCCCTTAGGTCCGGCCGAGCCTGGATCGCCCTTCGGCCCAGCGGGGCCTGCGTCGCCCTTTGTACCCGCGGGACCTGGATCGCCCTTGGGGCCCGCGGCGCCTGTGTCGCCTTTCGGCCCGGCGGGACCCGCCGCGCCTACCGGACCCGGAAGACCCGGATCGCCCTTGGATCCGAGCGGCCCCGGATCGCCCTTGTCGCCCTTCTCTCCCATCGGACCCGTCGGACCGACCGGGCCCGGTGGGCCCGCCTCGCCCTTCAGTCCAGCCGGGCCGGTATCGCCCTTCGGCCCCGCAGGACCCGCGGCGCCAACCTGGCCAGCCTCGCCCTTCTCACCGGCCGCCCCTTTGTCGCCGGGATCGCCTTTGGCGCATGCGGATATGGCAAGAACGGCGCAGAGCGCCGCCGCGGTCGTAAAACGTCCCAAAGTATCCCCCCGAAACTTGGCGATTACGCCACGTGCCGACGAAATTCGGCTCGGCGTCCAAGTTCAGCATAATTGAAATTGAGGGCGCGGGAAGTCCTCGTCACATTGCGAGAAGGTGGGACGCGAGCCGCCTACTCCGTGTCTTTGTGCAAACCTTTGTGCCTTGGTGGTGAAGACTTTTCACCACCAAGGCGCGAAGGTTTGCACAAAGACGCAAAGAGGGAAGGGCTTTACTGCTGCGACGACCCTGTCGCGCCGGAAAGCTGCAGCGGCGGCGAAACCGCGGAGGCGGCGTGCGCGGGCGCCACGAGTGCGGAGGCCATGTCGCGCTTCCCGCGCGCGGCCAAGTAGGCTGCTGCGGCGTTGCGGTCGTTATCGCTGGCAGCCAGCAAATCCTTCGACTCGAGGTCGCGGATCCAGGAATCCTTGGCGACGCCGGCGATCGTCAGCCACATCAAGCCGCGCGCGGCCTGACGCGGCACGCCGTCGCCGCGAAACAGCATATGCCCAAGCAACGCCTGAGCGCCGTGATGGCCCTTCTCGGCCGCAAGCCCCAGCCACTTGGCCGCCCGCAGCTTGTCCTTGTCGAGCCCGCCGTTGCCGTCGATGAACATGCGCGCCAGATGATATTCGCCGTCGGGATCGCCGAAACGCGTCGCCGCGATCTCGAACATCTCCACCGCGCGCTCCGGGTCGGGCTTCACCTCGCTGCCGGCGATGCCGTTGAGATTGTAGAGGCCGACCTGCACAAAGGCGTTGGAGATCGCCGTCAACGAACGTTGGTCAGTCTCGTCCTCGTCGTAATTGTCGACGAGCTGCTCAAAGTATTTGTACGCCAGCACGTCGTTGCGCGGCACCATATCGCCCGTCGCGTAGATCGATCCGAGCTTCCATTGCGCCAGCGTCTCGCCGCCCTCGGCGGCGTAGGTCAGCGCCTGCAGCGAGGATTGCGCGTCGCCGGCGTGAAGGTCGTCGACGCCGGCCCGCAGCGCCTCGCGCGCGTTTTTGAAAGTCCGGCTGGGGGTTACGATCTTCTGATTGTTCGGCGTCGTGGAGCCATCAAGGGCATAGGCGGGAAGAGCTAGCAGGGAGAAACATACGCCGAGCGCCGCAAGGCCTCTCGCCGCCGTTCTCTTTCGCCGCCCACGAACCCGCATGCATTCCCAACGGTCCAATCCAAATTCGCACAAACAACTCCCGCCTCGGAGCCGCTTTGGCCCTCGCGGCCGGATGACTTTCGTCACCGCAACATGCGTCACTTAGGCGCGGGGTTTATGGCGCAATCGCGGCGCGAAATCGCAGGAATTTCGTTAGACAAGACTTGTTCGTGGCATGTTGCGCAAATGCCACGATTGGTTACACCTCGAATCGAAATTTCTCACAGTTTCTCAAGCCTTTCGCGCGCCGCTTGCAGTTTGGCGGCCCGGGCGAGGAAGGCCTCGCGGCGCTCCCGGTTCTCCTCGACAATCTCCTCAGGCGCGCGCGCCACAAAGTCGGCGTTGGCGAGCTTGACATCGATCTTGGCGATCTCCGCATTCGCCCCCGCGATCTCCTTCTCGAGCCGCGCGCGCTCGACCGCGAAATCGACGAGGCCGGCGAGCGGCAGCGCGGCGAGCGAGTCGCGAACCAGGATCGGGATCGAGCTCGGGGGCGGTTCCGCCGACACGTCAACGCCTTCGATACGGGCGAGGCGTTCGAGCGTCGGCCGCCAGCGTTGCAGGTAGGCCTCAACCTTCGCGCTGGGCGCCACGAGGGCGAGCCGCAGCGGCGCATTCTGGGCGATGCCCATCTCCGAGCGGATTGAGCGGATTGCCTCGATCAGCTCGACCACCCAGCCGATCTCGTCCTCCGCCTCGGCGTCGCCAAAGCCTTCCGCCGCGGGCCAGGGGCCAAGGGCGAGCGCTCCGGCCCGCGCAGGGCCTTCCGCGCCTTTGATCGCCCAAAGCTCCTCGGTGAGGAACGGCATGAACGGATGCAGCATCGCGTAGGACTGATCGAGTACATGCGCGATCGTGGCCCTGGTCTCGGCTTTAGCTTCGTCCGCCGCATCGCCTTGCAGCACCGGCTTGGCGAGCTCCGACGCACCAATCGCACAGCACGCTCCAGATGAAGCGATAGGTGGCGCCGGCGGCGTCGTTGAAGCGGAATTCCTCGATCGCCTCGCCGACCTGCAGCGTCGCCGCGGCGGCCTCCGCCAGCATCCAGCGGTTGAGCGGGTCTTTGACCGCCTTCGGGATCGAAGCCGGCGACGCGCGCGCAGCCGTTCAGTTCGGCGAAGCGCGAGGCGTTCCAGAGCTTTGTCCCGAAATTGCGATAGCCCTCGACGCGCGGGATCGAGAGCTTGATGTCGCGCCCCTGCGCGGCCATGGCGGCGAGCGTGAATCGCAACGCGTCGGCGCTGTATTCGTCGATCAGGCTCAGCGGATCGATGACGTTGCCTTTCGACTTCGACATCTTCGCGCCCTTCTCGTCGCGGACGAGGGCGTGGATGTAGACGTCGCGGAACGGGATTTCCTTTTGGAAATGCAGACCCATCATCATCATCCTGGCGACCCAGAAGAAGATGATGTCGAAGCCGGTGACCAGCACGCTGGTTGGATAGAAGCGCTTCAACTCGGGCGTTTCGTCCGGCCAGCCGAGCGTGGAGAACGGCCACAACGCGGACGAGAACCAAGTGTCCAGAACATCCTCGTCACGCGGGAACATCCCGCTGAGCTCATCCGGCGCTTCGGCAAGCCGCTCGGCCTCCTCGGCCTGCAACACGCCGCGCTCGACGCCGTCGGCGAGCGCCACGGCGAATGCCGTCTCCTCGTCCTCCTCGACGTAGGTCTGCCCCCAGGGCGAACTCCACGCGGGGATCTGATGCCCCCACCAGAGTTGGCGCGAAACGCACCACGGCTGGATGTTCTCCAGCCAATCGAAATAGGTCTTCTTCCAATTCTCGGGCGTGAAGACGGTCTTGCCCTCGCGCACCGCGGCGAGCGCAGGCTGAGCCAACGTCTTGGCGTCGACATACCATTGGTCCGTCAGCCAGGGCTCGATGACGACACCCGAGCGGTCGCCGTGCGGGACCGTATGCGCGCTGCGGTTCGATGCGCGCGAGCCGGCCTTCGCGCGCCATCATGCCCGACGGTCTTCGTCCGCGCGACGAAGCGGTCGACGCCTTCGAGCGTCTCGACGAGCTGGGTCAGCTCATGATCGTTAGCGTCGACGCCCTCGAAGAAGGCAATGTTGCCTTTCAGCGTCAACCGCGCCTCGGCGTCGAGAATGTTGATGGCCCGGACGCCCTCGGCTTCGTGGCGCCTGCCGACCTCGAAATCGTTGAAGTCATGGGCGGGGGTGATCTTCACCGCGCCGGTGCCCTTCTCGGGGTCTGAATATTCGTCGGTGATGACCGGGATCAGCCGGCCGACCAGCGGCAGCCGCAGCTTTCGGCCGATGCAGATGCGTGTAGCGCGGGTCATCCGGATGAACCGCAACAGCGGTGTCGCCCAGCATCGTCTCCGGCCGCGTCGTCGCGACCGTCAGAACCTCGCCCGTCTCCTCGCCGGCCTCGTTCACAACGGGGTAATCGAAATGATAGAGGTGCCCGTTGGGGCTCTTGTTCAGCACCTTGGCGAGCGCGGCCTCATCGAGCGGCTCACCCGCATCGCGCGCCCACTTGAACGAGCCCTTGCTTTCGACCTGCTGCACTTCGAGATCGGAGATCGCGGTCTGGAATTTCGGGTCCCAGTTGACCAGCCGCTTATCGCGATAGATCAGCCCCTCGCGATGCAGTTGCACGAACACCTTTGCGACCGCCTTGCGAGAGACCCTCGTCGAGCGTGAAGCGTTCGCGGCGCCAGTCGCAGGAGGCGCCGAGGCGTTTTAGCTGGCCGACGATCGCGCCGCCGGACTCCGCCTTCCAGCGCCCAGACGCGCTCGAGAAACTTCTGCGCGGCCCATCTGCGCGCCGGCTTCCATTGCCGAGCTCGGCAAGCTGGCGCTCGACCACCATCTGCGTGGCGATGCCGGCGTGATCGGTGCCGGGCTGCCACAGCACGTCGCGGCCCTTCATGCGCCAATAGCGAGCGAGCACGTCCTGCAGCGTGTTGTTGAGCGCGTGGCCCATGTGCAGGTTGCCGGTGACGTTCGGCGGCGGAATGACGATGCAGAACGGCTCGGCGCCGGCGCGCTCGGGTCGGCCCGAAAGAAAGGCGCCTTCGCGCTCCCAATATTCGGCAATGCGGGCCTCGACCGCGGCGAAGTCGAAGGTCTTTTCCATCATGAGGTTGCGCCCGGGCGGTTCGTGCGAGCGCCGCATAACGCGTAAGGGGCGGGAAAAGTCAACGCAGGGCGTATGCCCGGCTTCGGCGGACTGGGAGATTCTCGTGCTCTCAGACTTAGGCTCAGGTGAGGCGCATATAGCATGGAGTTGCGATGGCGGCGCGGACGCGCTTGCCTCTGCGATGATGCAATGGCGGATTTGAATTGCACGCCGGCGGTCGAATACCTTCTGAGAATGAGCGGAAGGACTTCATTTGTGTTCGATCTGATAAAACCAAATCATGATAATAATAAGAAAGCACGGACGCCCCGTTATAATTGTTAAGGGCGGCCTCATCAATTGAAATGGAGGAACAGCATGTCTGCAACACATATCACTTTGACTGCAAGCCAGCGCCACTTACCTGCTGGCGCTCGCGCCCTTGCCAGCGCCAACGCTCATGCCCCGATGGAAGTGACGTTGAAATTGCGCCGCAAGACCAAATTGCCGGAGCTGACTGCCCGGCCGGCGCAGGCGATGGACCGCGCCAAATTCGCCGCGACTTATGGCGCGAGCGCCGAAGATTACGCGGCCGCGATGGCCGCGCTGACCCCGTTTGGCATAACCGAAGTTACCCGCAACCCGGCCGCACGCAGCTTGCGAGTAAAGGGCACGGTGGCTCAGATGGAGGCCGCGTTCCAGGTCAAGCTCATCGAATACGCCCACGAACGCGGGAATTTCCGAGGCCACACGGGAGCGCCGAGCATCCCTGGAGCCGCGAAAGACGTTGTCGAGTACGTCACGGGGCTCGATACACGTCGGGTTGGGCGCCGACGCCGTCCGCCGATCGACGTGGCGGCGAAGCGCCGCCAGGTGAACGGCTCGACGAACGGCCTATTCACAGGCGCAACGCTGGCCAAGCATTACAATTTCCCACAGGTCGACTGCACGGGGCAATGCGTCGGCATTCTTGAATTCGGCGGCGGCTATTTTCCCGCCGACCTGCAACAATTCTGCCGGCTCACCGGCGTAACCGCACCGCAGGTGCACCCGATCAGCACGGATGGCACGGCGACCAACGCGAAAGATGGGGCAGAGGGCGAAGTGATGCTCGACGTCGAAGTCGCGGCCGCCGCCTGTCCGGGGGCCACGATCGCGCTCTATTTCGCTGAATTCACCGAACAGGGTTGGATCACCGTATTCGACGCCGCCGTGCATGACAGCCACAACAATCCGGCCGTGCTGTCGATAAGTTGGGGCGCCCCGGAGGACGACACCTCGACCTGGAGCGCGCAAACCGTGCAGCAGATCAACGAAACCATGCAGGAAGCCGCGATGCTCGGGGTGACGATCTGCGTAGCGGCCGGCGATGACGGATCGAGCGACGCCGACCTCGACGGCCACGCCCACGTCGATTTCCCGTCTTCCAGCCCCTTCGCGCTGGCGGTGGGCGGCACCACCGTGGTGCAAGGCGGCGCTAAACCCGACGTCGTCTGGTTCGAGGGCGACGGATTGCGCGCCGACAACGGCGGGAGCACCGGCGGCGGCGGCAGCGTGATTTTCGCCGCGCCGGCCTGGCAGCAATCGGTTGCGGTCCGCCCGGTCAATCCGAACGTTGCGCCGGGACGCACCATTCCCGACCTATCGGCCAATGCGGACTGGAACGCCTCGCCCTATCTGTTGATTGTCGACGGCGGTTCGCAACCGAACGGCGGCACCAGCGCCGCCGCGCCTCTGGTCGCCTCGCTGGTGACCCGGATCAACGCTGCGCGCGGCGGCTCGAACCGCATCGGATGGCTGACGCCGCTGCTCTATCAAGCCGATGGCGCCGGTACGGTGGGCAGTAAAGGTTGCACCGACGTCACCTCCGGCGGAAACAATACGGCGACGGTCGGAGGCTTCACCGCCGCGCCAGGGTTCGATGGCGCAAGCGGCTGGGGAGTGCCGAACGGCGTTGCGCTGCTCGCGGCGCTCAACGCGGTAGCCCCGGTCACGGCTGCGCCACGCCAGGCGTAAGTCGCCCATCAAACGTCAGCGTTCGCGAGGAGGCTGACCAGTGAGGCGGCATTCGGAGCGTCGGCGTCCACGCCGACGTTGCCGTGCAGCGTCGTCGGCGTGGACGCCGACGCTCCGATTTAGAGCCGCTATTCGAGGTTCGCGTGTCGCTCGAACATCGTCTTCGAGTTCGAGCTGCTTTTTCAGCATCAACTGCATGACGATGATGTCGAAGAAGATCAGCAAGCTTTGCTCGAACAGCGACCCCATCGGCTGCACCGAGGCAAATTGAGCCTCCCCCTCGGCCTTCGGCGTAGGCGCGGGTATTTTCACGACGGCGTCAGCAAGCTGCCCTATCCGCGAGTCTCAGGAAAAATCGTCACAAGCGCAACGCCCGCCCCGATCTTCTTCGCCTTTTCGGCCATCGCGACCAGGCTGGCGGTCGCGCCCGAGCCTGATCCGATAACCAGCAGATCCTCGGCTTTTATTCCCGGCGTCACCGTCTCGCCGACGACATAGGCGCCAAACCCCATGTGCATCAGCCGCATGGCGAAGGCTCTCACCGCGAGCCCCGATCGTCCGGCGCCGGCCAGGAATATGCGCTTCGCGCCGAGGATGCGGTCAACCAGGCGCTCCGCATCTGGCTCCGAAATTGCGCTCAGCGTGCGATCAAGCTCGCCGATGACCGCGCGCGCATAGTCTCGTGTGTCCATCGCCAACGTTTCCCGTAGTCACTGAGCTCTGATCAGATCGCGGAATGTCCGCGCCTCCGCGACCGGGTCGGCGGCGTGCCGAATGCCGCTGCCGACGATCGCCACGTCTGCGCCGAGGCGCATGTAATCAGGCAAGGTTTTCGAGGTGATGCCGCCAGCGACGAAGATCGTCGACGATCGGCTGTGCGTCTTCATGATTTTCAAGTCGCCAAGCGGCGTATGCCCCGCGGCTTGCTGATCGACGCCGGTATGAACCGCCAGCGCCTTGACGCCGATCCGCTCGAGCTGCGCAATCCGGGTCGGCAAGTCCGACACGCAAATCATGTCGACGACTACGGTTTTGCCGAAGGCGGCCGCCGTCTTCAGGCAGCCTTCGACCGTGGCGAGATCCGTGACGCCGAGCACGGTGACGTAATCGGCGCCTGCGGCGAACGCCGATCTCGCCTCGTACTCGCCCGCATCCATGATCTTGGTGTCGGCAAACACCTCCAGGCCGGGAAAGCGCGCCTTGAACTCGCGCACCGGCGCCATCCCGTGCTCGATAATGAACGGGGTCCCGATCTCGACGATATCGACGTAGTCCCTGACCCCGTCACCAAGGCTGATCGCGTCCTTCAGCGAGATGTCGTCCAACGCCAGCTGCAATTTCATGCCACACCTCTACGCCGGATTGCGCGTAAGCCGATACCCCGGGAAGAACTGAGAAAGCGCCTATGAACATCGAAGGTAAGGTCGTCGCGATCACCGGCGCGAGCAGCGGGATCGGACGCGCAACCGCGCAATTGCTGGCGGCCCGCGGAGCGGCCGTGGTTCTCGGCGCCCGCCGCGAGCCGCGACTCGCCGCCGTCGCCGACGAGATAACCGCCGCCGGAGGGCGAGCCGCCCATCTGGTGACTGACGTCACCCAGCGTCAGCACCTACAAGCGCTCGTTGAGCTCGCCTGCGATCGGTTCGGGCGGCTCGACGTGCTCGTCAACAATGCGGGGATCGGACCGATCTCGCGCTTCGATGCGCTCAGGGTGGAGGATTGGGAGGCCATGATCGACGTCAACATCAAGGGCGTCCTGTATGGCATCGCCGCGGCGCTACCCGTGTTCAAGCGCCAGGGTTTTGGCCACATCATCAATGTCGTCTCGACCGCCGGGCTGAAGATCGTGCCGACCATGGGGGTCTACGCCGCGACCAAGAACGCCGTGCGAACCATCACCGAGGCGCTGCGCCAGGAGGCCGGCCCGAACCTCCGGGTGACCGAAGTGTCTCCCGGCTTCGTCGCGACAGACTTTCCAGAATCGATGACTGATCCTGCGATCAAAGCGGCGATCCAGCAGCGTGGGGCAGGCATGGCCATCCCGCCCGACGCCATCGCGCGCGGCATCCTGTTCGCGATCGAGCAGCCGAGTGAAGTCGATGTCGGCAGCATTGTCATCCGGCCGACGGCGCAGGATTGAGCTAACGATCAAAGCTCGTCCGATCTCCCGAAGTGAGTGTCGATGTCTCGATGACTTTCGAGAATTTTCACCACTTCGAAGCGATCGCCAATGTAGCGAAAGAAAATCACATACCCCATGTACGGAAAGCTACGAATGTCGGCCCGAAGCTCTGGGCGGGGCGCCCAATCGTGCTTGAGAGCGCGGCCAACTGGTGACATTTCGCGCGAAGCTTCCGAATGAAGGCTTCACCAACGGCGACGCTTCCGCTCTCGTCGGCAATGTAGACCAAAATCGCAAGAAGATCGGCGCGGACAGACGCAAGAAACCTCGCCTTCCTCACCCGCGGTGTCCCGTACTCCTCAATTCCGCGCTCTTCGCATCCAGCGCGCCGTCCAACTCTTCGTCCGTCACTTCACCGCCTTGCGCGATCGAAGCATCCAACGTCGCGCGTAGGGCCTGAAGCTTGGCTTCGCGCTCCTCGACCAAGCGCAACCCCTCGCGAACGACTTCGCTGACCGAGCCATAGCGTCCTTCCTTGACGACGCGATCAACGAACCCCTGCCAGCGGTCGCCGATAGAAACATTCATGGCTGTTTCTCCTTGAATAGCGACTACCATAACATAAACTGTTCAATTTTTGCCATCGGAGCTTTGCAGCAGGAGCCCGCGGCACGCCCCGTTGCCTTCCCGCCCCTCGCGCGCCAAGACTGCGCAAGTCCGTGGGAGGAGTGCATGAGCAGCCGATACGCTTCCGTTTACGCCGATTGGCGGCGGGAGCCGGAAAATTTCTGGGCCGAAGCCGCCAAAGCGATCGATTGGGGCAAGCCGCCTCAGCGCATCTTCGACCCGCAGGCGGCCGTCTACGGCCGCTGGTTCCCGGACGCCACCTGCAACGCCTGCCACAACGCGCTCGACCGCCATGTCGCCGCCGGACGCGGCGAGCAGGTCGCGTTCTACTACGACAGCCCCGTCACCAACACGAAGCGCCGCATCACCTATCGCGAGATGCTCGCGGAGGTCGAAACGCTCGCCGCAGTGTTGGCCGATTTCGGTGTCGTGGCCGGAGATCGCGTCGTCATCTACATGCCGATGATCCCCGAGGCGATCGTCGGCATGCTCGCCTGCGCCCGGCTCGGCGCAGTGCACAGCGTCGTGTTCGGCGGCTTCGCCGCCAAGGAGCTCGCCACCCGCATCGACGACGCCGAACCGAAGCTGATCCTCACCGCCTCCTGCGGCGTCGAGCCCGGCCGCGTCGTCGCCTACAAGCCGCTGCTCGACGCCGCGATCGATCTTTCGCGGCACAAGCCTAAGGCCTGCCTCGTCTACCAGCGCCCGCAAGCCGAGGCGCGCATGACCGCCCGCGACCATGATTGGACGCAGAGCCTCGACGCCGCCCGCCAAGCCGGTAAGCGCGCCGGCGCTGTTGAGCTCAAGGCGACCGACCCGCTCTATATCCTCTACACCTCGGGCACGACCGGGATCCCGAAAGGCGTGGTGCGCGACATCGGCGGTTATCTGGTGGCGCTCGCCTGGTCGATGGCCAACATCTACGGCGTGAAGCCCGGCGAGACATTCTGGACGGCGAGCGACATCGGCTGGGTCGTCGGTCACTCCTACATCGTCTACGCGCCGCTGCTCTATGGTTGCTCGTCAGTGCTCTACGAAGGCAAGCCGGTCGGCACGCCGGACGCTGGCGCGTTCTGGCGGGTGATCTCCGAATACCAAGTCTCCGCCTTCTTCACCGCGCCGACGGCGCTGCGCGCCGTGCGCAAGGAGGACCCGGAGGCGAAGCTGTTGCAGCGCTACGACATCTCGTCACTGCGCACCTTGTTCCTGGCCGGCGAGCGCGCCGACCCGGACACCGTCGCCTGGGCCGAGCGCGTCGTCGGGCGACCGATCGTCGATCATTGGTGGCAGACCGAGACCGGCTGGCCAATCGCCGCCAATCCCGTCGGCCTCGGGATCATGCCGATCAAACGCGGCTCGCCGACGGTCTCGATGCCCGGCTATCAAGTCGACGTCGTTGACGAAACCTGCCGGCCGGTCGCGAACGGCGTGATGGGTTCGCTGGTGATCAAACTGCCGCTGCCGCCGGGTTGCCTGCCGACGCTCTACCGCCAGGACGAGCGCATGCGCGAGAGCTACCTCTCGGAATTCCCTGGCTATTACAAGACGTCGGACGCGGGTCTGAAGGACGACGACGGCTACCTGACAATCCTCGGCCGCACCGACGACATCATCAACGTGGCGGGGCACCGGCTTTCCACCGGCGGCATGGAGGAGGTCATCGCCAGCCATCCCGATGTTGCGGAATGCGCGGTGCTGGGGGTCAAGGACGCGATCAAGGGGGAGGCGCCTTACGGCTTCGTCGTGCTGAAGGCGGGCGTCGTAAAGCCGCACGCGGTCGTTGAGCAGGAGGTCGTGGCGCTGGTGCGCGACAGGATCGGCCCGGTGGCGGCGTTCAAGACGGCGATCGTCGTGGCGCGTTTGCCAAAGACGCGCTCCGGAAAAATCCTGCGCGGTACAATCAAGAAGATCGCCGATCAGGACCCCTGGACGGCGCCTGCGACGATCGAGGACCCGGCGGCGCTAGAGGAAGTGACCGCAGCGATCCGCGCCCGAGGCCTCTGACTTAGTGTTCTTAGCGCCTTCAATCATTTCAATGATCAGAGTCCCGCGACCTCTCAATCAAGAGGCTCGCAATTATCAAGTTAGAGCGCCGCTTCTAAAAATACGCGAGGGCGGCGATTGAGCGGGACTTTTATGGGGACTTGCTTTTTGTATATTATGCTTCTCGCGGAGAAATCAGCAACGCGCCTGAGAATCACGTTGACTCTCAGCATCGACGTTGATTTAAGCATTGAGAACAAAACATGAATATAGGAGCAGCGCATGCATGTAGCAACCTCCAGTGGCGACGCCGCCTCGTCGATCGCGCAGCGCCTGGAGGCGATCCTGGCGGAGTTGGAATGTGAGTTTCACGATTTGCGGCATGATTTGGCGGTTTCCTCGCATCCAAGACACACGGAACTCATGGTGATCGCCGAGAAGATAGACTTTGCGAGATATTGTGTTTCGTGCGCCGTCCGGGTCGCCAACGACAGACGCGTATCGATCCTCTTCGAGGGTTGTCCCTCCCTAAGCAACTAAACGTGCGCCTCGGAAAGCTCGACACGCGCAATCGCTTTGCCCTAGGCTGGAGGTCCAGGCATCGCGACTACGGAGCCCCGCATGGCCGAGGCTATCTCACAAAATGTTCTGATCATTGGCGCGGGTCCAGTCGGGCTGACCTTAGCGATTGAATTGACGCGGTTCGGCATACCCGTCCGCATAGTCGAGAAGGCGGCGCAGCGCACCGACAAGTCAAAGGCTCTGGTCGTGTGGAGCCGAACGCTGGAGCTTCTGGATCGACAGCCCGGCGGCTCGACGACGTTCATCAAAGCGGGTTTCAAAGTCGGAACGGTTGGTATCTTTTCCGGGGAAAAGCTCATCGGGCGGGCCACCATGGAATCCGTCGCCAGCCCTTATCCCTATGCGCTCATGCTGCCACAGTCCGAGACAGAAAGGATTTTGGAGGAGCGGCTGGAGTTGCTCGGAGTGAAGGTGCAGAGGCAAACCGAAGCCGTCAGCCTGACCCCGCGCGCCGATGGCGCCGACGCGGTGATCCGCACCTCCGACGGACGGGAAGAGAAGCTTTCCGCGGATTGGGTAGTCGGCTGCGACGGCGCCCACAGTCTTGTGCGCCACACCGTCGGCGCGCCCTTCGCGGGCAAGACAATGGACAGCGACTGGGTGCTCGCCGATGTGCATATTCGCGGCTACCCGTCCCCGGACACGGAAACCACGGTCTACTGGCACCAGGACGGCGCCTTCGTCGTGTTTCCGATTTCGCCGGGACGCTACCGACTTATCGCCGATATGCCGCCGTCCGGCCAAGCGCATCCGCCAACGCCCTCCCTGGAGCAGATTCAGGTCCTCGCCGATCGGCGCGGTCCGCGGGGGATGACGGTTTTCGATCCGATCTGGCTCGCGGGCTTTCGCATCAACGGCCGAAAGGTCACCAGCTATCGCTGGGGACGCGCATTCCTTTGCGGGGATGCCGCACATGTTCACAGCCCGGCGGGCGGCCAGGGCATGAACACCGGCATGCAAGACGCTTTCAACTTGGCGTGGAAGTTGGCTTTGGTCGCAAAGGGCCGCGGGACGGAAAGCCTGCTAGATAGCTTCAGCGCTGAGCGAAGCTACGTCGGCGACCAAGTTTTGAAGAACGCCGATCGCCTGACCGCGGTGGGAACCACAAGGAACCCGGTATTTCGCGCCGTGAGGGACGTAGTTGGCCACTTAATCCTGGGTCTGGCGCCCGTTCAACACACGCTTGCGGACACAATGACTGAGGTTTCGATCGGCTATCCGGAAAGTCCGCTCAATACGGGTTCCGACGCCGGCCTGAAGGGGCCTGCGCCGGGCCAGAGACTTGTCTCTGACCGACCGTTTGGCGCCGACGCTGAACCGCGCTTCGCCCTCATGGCGGCAGGGGACGCCGCGATCAGCTTGATTGAACGACATGCCGGCGTGCTGGAGACATCTCTCCGCCCTCCGCCCGACCCGGAGGGCATGTGGCTGATCCGGCCAGACGGCTATGTCGCAGCCGTCGCGATGAACGGCGATGTTGCAACCATCGAGAACAGCCTGGCTCGATTTACGAAATAGCGCCACCCACTTCCATGTCATCCCGCGAACGCGCTAATGCATGCAAACATCCCGCGACTGCACGCGAGAACCAAGGCCGGGGACGCCCTCTCCCCGCGTGTCTCACGACGGAGCGCGCCGCATCAGCGAAAGAGCGGGGAGAGGGTTTGGGGTGAGGGGCAAGCCGCTGGGACGACGCGTTCAACCATTCCGCGGGGTGTCAAGCCAAAAGACCTTGGGCAAACATTCGCGTCCGTAGTCGTGCTCGAGAATTGGGTCGCTGCGCTGTGCCGGAAAGCGTGCTTCCAAGCCGTTGACCCCTCACCCCAAACCCTCTCCCCACTGCCTCGCTGATGCGGCGCGCTACATCGTGCATCACGTGGGGCGAGGGGGTCCCCAGCCGTCGTGCCACACAATGCGAACGGCAGATGTGTGCATCACTTAGGTCCACCACCGCAGCCACAAAGCCGCCCGGGAACCTCCCCGACTACACTACCCTCGCCCGACAAACGGCATCTTCGTCGCCATGATCGTCATCGAGAGGATGTTGGTCGACAGCGGTAGCCCCGCCATATGAACCACGGCGGCGCCAACTTCGTTCGGGTCCATCGTCGGCTCAATCGCAATGTGGCCGTCCGCCTGAGGCACGCCCTGGGTCATGCGATAGGCCATCTCGGTCAGCGCGTTGCCGACGTCGATCTGCCCGCAGGCAATATCAAACGGCCGCCCGTCGAGCGAGATCGATTTGGTCAGCCCGGTGATCGCATGTTTCGTCGACGTATACGGCGCGCTGTTGGGCCGCGGGGTCGAGGCCGAAATCGAACCGTTGTTGATGATCCGCCCGCCCTGCGGCTTCTGTTTTTTCATGATCCGCATGGCGCCCTGCGCGCACAGGAAGCTCCCAGTCAGATTGGCGTCAACCACGGTCTTCCACTGCTCGAAGCTCAGTTCGTCCATCGGCACGCCCGGCGCGGAAACGCCGGCGTTGTTGAACAGCAGATCGAGCCGCCCGAACGCCTGCTCGACGGCGTCAAACAGCGCGCGCACCTGCGCGGGATCGCCGACATCGCAGGTCTTGGCCAACCCACGCCGGCCCTTGGCCTCAATCTCGCGCGCGGTCGCCTCCAACGGCTCGAGCCTTCGCCCCGTCACCGCCACATGCCATCCGGCCTCGGCCAGCTTCAGCGCCGAAGCCTTGCCGATCCCGAGCCCGCCGCCCGTCACCAACGCGAATTTGTCCATGCGATCCTCCCTGGCGCCGTCTTAAACCACCGGCGCGGCCGGCGCGAGATCATCCCGCCGCCGCACCAGCTCAGGTGCGAGTCGCCAGACCGCCGCCGCCAGCACGAACGCCCCGCCGATCCCCGTCGCCACGCTCGGCCGCTCGGCGAAAGCCAGCCACACCCAAAGCGGCCCCATCACTACGTCGAGCATGGCGATCAGCGAAGCCTCCGCCGAAGGCACGTGCTTGGCGCCCTCCATGAACAGCGCGAAGGCCACGGTGATCGTCGAGACGCCGAAAACGAACAGGTCGGCAACGTCGAACGCACTCATGTGCAAGCTTTTGGCGACCGAAAAGCCGAACGCGGACGACGCCAGCGCGGCGAGCGCGTTGATCGGCGCCACCGGCAGACCAGGATCGGCCCGCTGCACGACGACCAGGCCAGCGAAGGCCGCGGTCATGTAGAACGATAGCATCTGGCCGAGAAAGCGTCCCTGCCCGAGCCCGTCGCCGACCATGATGAGCACGCCGATCATCGCGAACGACGCCGCCAACATCGTGCGCCGCGACGGCCGCTCGCCCGTGAAGACGACGCCGAGCCCGGCGGCGAGGAACGGCAGCGTCGCATAGATGACCAGCACGTCCGCCACCGTCGTCGTCATCAGCGCTGCGACATAGCCGGAGATCGCCGTCGCCGAGAGCAGCACGACAAGCGGCGCCTTGCGGGACTTCAACCGGGCGAGTTCGAGCTTTCCCCGCCGCCAGTCGTAGAACGCGAGGATCAGCCCGCAGACGCCGCCAAAGCCGGCGCGCGCGAACAGGATCGCGCCGAAATCGAGATGCGGAACCGCGCGGGTGAACAGCCCCGCCAAGCTCCACAGCACAGTTGCCAGACCAACGAGCAGGATGCCGCGCCTATGCAGCGCGGTCGGGGGCGCCATGAGAGACTCCGCTAGCGAACCCGCCGCCCCCTGGGACCGCGGACGTCCCGGCCGCTCTTCGGCCGTAGCGCCCGCGTTGGCAAGAGCGGACGGGACGTCCGCGGTCCCAGGAAGCCGTCAGTAACAGCTCATCTTGACCGGCTTTTGCGAGCAACTGTCGCCATCGGGAGGCCCGGCTGTCGAACTGCAGAACCGAGAAGACCCCTCGATTCCGTACAACATTTGCGCCCCACCGGCGGCCACGCGGAAATACTTATCCCGCCCGTAGCTTCTCACCACGAAATAACAATACGGTCTCGTTCCAAAGTCACACGTAAATCGAGCGTGACAATTTGCGAGCGCCGGCGCGCTTTCCAGGAACGGCGTCAGAACAACCAGACATCCGAGCACAGCCCGGGCGACTCCACGGCTCATCACAGCTTTTACTCCCCCGCGTGGCAGCCCCTTCGACGGCCCGCTGCGCCACGACCCATCAGCGGCTCCGCCCTTTGATGCGTAAATCCTCAAAGGCGTTCACAAAGTAATTGGATGTTTACGCCGCCGTCAAACTCCCCGAGATGCGTCGGGGGACGCCCCGCGCGCGTCGCTTGCCCCCGTCCATGACCGGGTCACCAGGCGTCATCAGCACTTGCAATCGTTGTGGACGACGACTTTAAATCACATTCGGATTCCGTCTCGGCGCTAAATATTTTTTTGTGCGAGAGGACGACTTTCAAAGGGGGCGAGCGGCATGAGTGGCTCGAGCGGCGAAAGTGGCGATCGAGCCAACGACAATCCGGAGATCGGGGCGGGGGCCCCTCCAGGCGCGACCTCGCCGGACGAGACGTCCGGCCTCGACGAACTGAGCTCTCTCAAAACCTACTTCGGAGATCGCGTGTCGGCGCCCTCGTTGGCGCCCTTTTCAGATTGGCTCCGCGGCAAAGCCAATCTGATTTTGAAAGATGAGGCCGGCGCGCCGGAGGACTTGTTCAAGTTCGCGAAAAATTGGCTGAAAGAGAAGCTTCTCTTTGGGCCAGCCGCGAAAATATTGGCGTTGGCGCTGACAAAATGCGGAGCGGGCGACATCGCGCTCGCAAACCGCATTCGCCAGCAGCAAGCGCTGGCGACTTACAAAGACGAAGAGACGCCTCCTCGCACCCGCTACCGGCAAGCCTTATTGATCCTCGAAAAGGTTCAACCGCTCTCGGGCGTCGATCCCGACAAGGCCCGCGCCGATCAGGCGGAAACCTGGGCGCTGCGCGGCGCCGTGCATCGCCGCATGTTCGACCTCGACGGCGATATGAGCAAACTGCATCAGGCGCTGTTCTGCTATCGAAAGACCGACGAGTTCGACTGCGCCCGCGAGATCCATAATTTCGAGGGCTATGGCGCGCTCAACGCGGCTTTCCTGCTGGACTCGCTGGCCTTCCGCTTTGAATCGATCGGAAAGGGCCCGATCCTTCGCGACGCCGCGCAAGCCGCGCGAAACGAAAGCGCCGCGTTGCGACGGGAAATCGTTCGCCGTCTTCGCGAACGGCTCGCCGACGATGCGCAGGCCCAGCAAGAGTGGCTGTGCGACACCCTCGCATGCGCCTGCCACGCGCTCGCTCTGTCAAAATGGACCCACGAGCGCGGTGACGTCGAGGCATTGCTCAACGAGGCCCGCTCCTGGACCGAAAAAGGCGCAGCCTCCAAGCGCGCCGAGTGGGCCCGCGAAACAACGCATGCGCAATGGCTGCGCGTCGCGTATCTGAACGAACCGACGACGCCCGACGCTCAGGAGTTCAAGGCGTATTGGGACGCGGCGGCGTCAGTGATCAACATCTTTCGGGAAAACAACGGAGGCGCCGCCTCGACGCCGGGAATTCAATTGGACGGGCTCCAAATGGCCCGCAACGCGCGTCTCGGTAAAGTGGGGTTAGCTTTGTCCGGCGGAGGATTTCGCGCGTCCTACTATCACATCGGAGTGCTGGCGCGATTGGCCGAGGCCGACGTGCTGCGCCATGTCGACGTTCTCTCAACCGTTTCCGGCGGCAGCATAGTTGGCGCCCACTACTATCTCAAATTGCAAAAATTACTGCAGACCAAGGCAAACCCCAATTGCGCGGACTACGTCAACCTCATCGAGGAGCTGAAGCAGGAATTCTCGGCCGGCGTAAATAAGAATCTGCGCATGCTCGGACTATCAGATTGGGGCATCATGGTGAAGCTGCTGTCCAAATGCGGCTACACGCGCAGCGATCGGATGGCCGAACTCTATGACGAGCACTTCTATTCGCCGCTGGTTGACGAAAAGGCGCGACCGGTCCGTATGGAGTCTCTCCGCATTCACCCAATGGGTGACGAGGCCAACTTCAATCCGCGGTTTTCCAATTGGCGAAGGTCAGCCCGAGTTCCCGCCCTGCTGATCAACGCGACCTGCCTCAATACCGGTCATTCCTGGCACTTCACGGCGAACTGGATGGGCGAGCCTCCTGAACTGATTGGCGAGGCCGTGGACAAGAACGAACGGCTACGTCGAGTGCCTTACGGAAAGGCCGGGCCGTACGATAAGCTGACCCTCGGCGCCGCAGTTGCGGCGTCGGCGTGTGTGCCCGGCATTTTCGAGCCGCTGCAACTGCCCGGCCTCTACCCTGGTCGGTTGGTGAGGTTGGTTGATGGCGGCGTGCACGACAATCAGGGCGTCGACGCGCTTATCGGCCAGGGATGCGATTTCATATTTTGCAGCGACGCCTCCGGTCAGATGGGCGATGAGAATATCCCTCCCAACGGGCCGGTTAGCACACCGAGCCGCTCAATGAGCGTGCTGATGAAACGCGTTCGCGAAGGCGAGTATGCGGACCTAAGCGCTCGCGCCGCGACGCCAGACGCTGGACGCAACCTCTTCTTCGTGCATCTGAAGTCGGAGCTTCCGGCCGACGCGGTCGATTGGGTGGGTTGCGAGGACCCCACGCCTCCGACGCCGCGCGCGGCGGCAGTCTATGGCGTCGACAACCAAATCCAACGCTACATTTCAGACATTCGCACCGATCTCAACTCGTTTTCGGAGGTTGAAGCCAGCGCGCTGATGACCTCCGGCTATCTGATGGCCAGCCATGAACTCAAGCGCTGCGTCGACCGTCTCGGCGCCGGCCGCGGCAACGGAGGCTTTGCTGCGTTCGATCTTGGCGCCACGCCGCGAAACTGGGACTTTCTCGCACTGAAGAATAAAATGGCGCTGCCGCCAGATACCAACGACATCGTCCGCGAGGACCTCTGTCGCCAGTTGATAGCCGGACACAGGCTGTTCCTGAGGAACGTCTTCTTGGCGCCGCCGTGGTTGTTGACTGTGGGCGCCTTCATGGCGCTGGCGTTGGTCGTTCTCGTGATCGCCTTGGCTTGTAATCACCTGCCCGCGATCGGCGCTTGGTTGGACGGCGGCGGCTGGCGATTCAGTTACGTGGTCATCGTCATCGCCGCGGTGGCCGCGCTCGCTGCTATTTTTTCGTCTCGATTCCGGGTCTGGTGTTTCGAGAGTTTCTTCGCGCTGTTCGGTTTTCTCGGGTCGAATTTTTACTTGCGGCTTGGACTGAACGAATTGCTTCTGCGTCGCGGAGAGTTGAAACGCCTGTTGGACCTAAAGTGAGACGAGTTTCGGCGCGCGGCGAACTCGTCGGCGCCAGCCGACACCCTCAATTTGACAAGGTCGCAGCGGCCGTTAGCTTGCAAACCGGCGCCGGGGCGCGTCGGACTAGCGGGAGGTTGGCATGGATTCGGTCAAGGTGTGGGGCCTCGCTGCGGCGTTTCTCGGGTTATCCCTAAGCGCGGCGGCGGCGGGCGATCCCGATAGCTGCAAGACGGTGCGCTTCTCCGACGTCGGCTGGACCGACATCACCTCGACCACCGGGATCGCCAGCGAAATCTTCAAAGGCCTCGGCTACACCCCGAAGACCACCGTTCTCGCCGTTCCCGTCACCTATACCTCGATGAAAAACAAGGACATCGACGTGTTTCTCGGCAATTGGGAGCCGTCGATGGAGAACGACCGCAAACCCTATGTCGAGGACAAATCGGTCATCGTCACCGGCGCCAACCTGCCCGAGGGCGCCAAATACACCCTCGCTGTGCCGCAATATACCTACGACAAAGGCCTCAAGGATTTCAAAGATATCGACAAATTCAAGGACTCGCTGAAAGGCAAGATCTTCGGCATCGAGCCCGGCAATGACGGCAACCGGCTGGTGCTCGACCTGATCAAAGACGACAAGTTCGGGCTGAAGAAGTTCCAGCTCGTCGAATCCAGCGAACAGGGCATGCTGTCGGAAGTGCAGCGCGCCTCCTCGCACAAAGAGGACGTCGTGTTCCTCGGCTGGGCGCCGCATCCGATGAACGTCAATTTCAAGATCCAGTATCTGACCGGCGGCGACGATAGCTTTGGCCCGAATTTCGGCGGCGCCGTCGTCTACACCAACGAGCGCGCCGGCTGGGCGGAACAGTGCCCGAATGCCGCGAAGCTGGTCAAGCAGCTGATCTTCACCGTCGACATCGAGAACGTCGTGATGAACAAGATCCTCACCGATGGCCTCGACGGCGACAAGGCCGCCGACACCTGGCTGAAGACCAACCCGCCGGAGCTGACGAAATGGCTCGACGGCGTGACGACTTTCGACGGCAAGCCGGGGCTCGACGCGGTGAAGAAGAGCCTGGGCCTGTAAGCAAGCCCGGGCGACGTGGCGCCCGCGCACCGTCATTGCGAGCGAAGCGAAGCAATCCAGCCTCTCCGCGATTCCCTGCCGGGCGTTTCGCTCAACCCGCGGTGGGCCTTCTCGAAGCGCAGTTTTCCGGCCCCCGCGCTGGATTGCTTCGCTTCGCTCGCAATGACGGCCGTGTACCTCTTTAGCAGTTCACTGATTTCGCGACGGAGATCCGTTTGGAAAGCTGGTTCACCGGCTGGAAGCTGCCACTAGGTTGGCTCGCCAAGCAAGGCATCACCTGGCTGCAAGACAATGCGGCCGGCTTCTTCGATCTGGTGACCGCCATCATCGACTTCCTGGTCGATGGCCTGACCAACCTGCTCGGGCTCGTTCCGCCAGCGATCCTCGTCCTCGCCTTCGCCGCGCTCGCCTATTGGCTGCACCGCTCCTGGAAGCTGGCGCTATTCGTCATCATCGCGTTCCTGCTGATCACCAATCTCGGCTATTGGCAGGCAACCTTGGAGACGATCTCCCTGGTCGGCTTCTCAACCCTGGTCAGCGTCGCCTTCGGCGTGCCGACCGGCATCGCCTGCGCCCACCGGCCCTGGCTCTACGCCGCGCTGCGGCCGCTGCTCGATCTCATGCAGACCCTGCCGACCTTCGTCTATCTGATCCCGACCCTGGTGCTGTTCCATCTCGGCGCCGCGCCGGGCCTGATCTCGACCGTCATCTTCGCCATCGCCGCGCCGATCCGCCTCACCTATCTCGGCGTCGTCTCCGTGCCGCTGCAATTGCGCGAGGCGGCGCAAGCGTTCGGCGCGACCAACCAGCAGCTGCTGTGGAAGGTCGAGCTGCCCTACGCCGCGCCAACCATCATGGCCGGCGTCACCCAATGCATCATGTTGAGCCTGTCGATGGTGGTGATCGCCGCCCTGGTCGGCGCCGCGGGCCTGGGCACCCCGGTGGTGCGCGCGCTCGGCACGGTCAACATCCCGATGGGGATCGAAGCCGGCCTCTCGATCGTGCTGCTGGCGATCGTGCTCGACCGCGTCTGTCGCAGCCCCGAGCGAAGGAAAGCGTAAATGTCCGCCGTCGTCTTCGACAAAGTCGACATCGTCTTCGGCGACCGCGCCGCCGAGGCGCTGAAGCTGATCGACGCCGGCAAGACGCGCGACGAGATCCTCAAACAAACAAACGTCGTGCTCGGCGCCGCCGGCGTCGAGCTTTCGGTGGAGCCCGGCGAAATCTGCGTGCTGATGGGCCTCTCCGGCTCAGGCAAGTCAACCATCCTGCGCGCCGTCAACGGGCTCAACAAAGTCGCGCGCGGCCACGTGCTGGTGGCCGATGGCGGCCGCCAGGTCGACGTCGCCCATTGCAGCGCCACCGAGCTGCGCGCTTTGCGCACGCGCCGCATCGCCATGGTGTTCCAGCAATTCGCGCTGCTGCCGTGGCGCACCGTGAAGGAGAATGTCGGCCTTGGCCTCGAACTGCGCGGCGCCTCGCGCGACGAGATCGATCGCGTCGTCGCGGAGAAGCTCGCCTTGGTTGGCCTCACGCAATGGGCGAGCAAATTCGGCCACGAATTGTCCGGCGGCATGCAGCAGCGCGTCGGCCTCGCCCGCGCCTTCGCCACCGACGCCGACATCCTCCTGATGGACGAGCCGTTCTCCGCGCTCGACCCGCTGATCCGCGACAAGCTGCAGGACGAGCTGCTGGCGTTGCAGAAGGAGCTGAAGAAGACGATCATCTTCGTCAGCCACGATCTCGACGAGGCGATGAAACTCGGCAACCGCATCGCCATTCTCGAAGGCGGCCGCGTCGTGCAATGGGGCACCGCGGAACAGATCCTGCTGACCCCCGCCAACGACTATGTCGCCGAATTCGTCAAGCACATGAACCCGCTCAACGTGCTGCGCGGCGGCGCGATGATGACCCCGGCCGCAGGCCTGGCGCGCGACGGCGACCATATCTGGCTCGACAAACGCGGCCGCATTCGCATCGCGCTGGACGCCGAAGGCCGCCCGCAAAGCTGCACGCTCGACGGCGCCGCCGGCAAGCTGACCGCCGCCGAGGCGTCGGCCGATGCGGGACCGGCCGACATCATCGTCGCGCCTGTGGATCTCAAGATGCGGATGGCGATCGAGCTGCGCCGGCTGTCCGGCAACCCCGTGGTGCTGGTCGACCAACTCGGCCGCATGGCCGGCCTCTGCGGCGACGACGAAATCTACCGCGCGCTGCTGCGGGCGCGGAAGGGCGAGGCGCCGGCGGCGGGGTAGGAAGCCGTTCTGCTGGAGGGTCGGCGTCCACGCCGACCTCTTGGGCTCCCACCTGGCCGGCTTACGTTTCAACCCCAACGTCGGCCTGGAGGCCGACGCTCCGCAAGGCGCCTGACCAATCGAGTGAAGCCATGAAAATACCAACCGCCATCTGCCTGTTCACCCTCCTGACAGCGCCCGCCCTCGCGGCGGCTGACGAAATGAAAATGCCGATGGGAGGCACGCCCGCCGATCAGGCCTTCGCGGCGTCGATGCAGACCATGATGAAAAACATGCATGTGAAACCGACGGGCGACACCGACAAGGACTTCGTTCTCATGATGATGCCGCACCATCAGGGCGCCATCGACATGGCGAAGGTGGAGTTGCAGTTCGGCAAGGACCCCGAGCTGCGCCAACTCGCCACGGATATCGTCACCGCGCAGGAAAAAGAGATTGCCGAAATGAAAGCCTGGCTCGCCAAGCACGGCAAGTAGGCGGCCGTCATTCGCGGGCGCTCAAGGCGCCCTTCAGACGAGCGACCGGCGCGCCCTCCAGGATGGCAAACCCCAAGCCGGCGAGCACGATGATTCCGCCACAGATCGAAAGCACGGACACGCGCTCGCCGAGAAAAGCGGCCCCCGCGAGCACCCCCGCGACCGGCATCAACAGCGCGAACGGCGTCACCTGATCCACGCGATAGCGCTGCAAAAGCCCGTACCAGATCGAGTAGGCGACGACATACCCGCCAACCGCCAACACCACCACCGCCAACCAAATATCCGCCGTCGCGGATCGCAACGCTTCGAACTGGCCGCGCTCCAACAGAAATGACGCCAGCAGCAGTTGCGGCGCGGCGTAGAGCGTCAGCGCGCCGATGGTGGTCGGCCCATCGTCCTTGCCGAGCGTGCGGATCATCGCTTGCGATAGCGCCCAGGAAAGCGTGCCGAGCAAAACCGCTCCCAAAGCGCCCCAAGCGCTGACCGACTCGGGCGCGCCGGCGATCATGACGATCCCGATGAACACGACCGCGATGCCGGCAAGGCGATGCACGCTGGGCCGCTCCCGGCATATCAGCCAAGCCCAAAAGATGGCGAACGGAACCTGCGACTGCACGACCAGGATCGTCGTCGAGGCGGGCAACGCATTCAGTCCGCCGAAAATCAGGCTGCTTTGAATGGCCCCGCCGAACGCGGCGATGCCGAACATCGCCCACCAAGCCGTCTTCGATTTCAGCGCCAGCCGCAAGAGCGCGACGGCGCTGATCGCGTAGGCGAGGGCGAGCATGAATAGCGGCGGGAAATGCGCGATGGCCGGCTTGGCGAAGACGTAGGACAACGCCCACAGGATGGGCGGGCAGCACGCGAGGGCGATATCCCGAGGGTTCATGGCGGCGTGCGTGTTCAAGCTGGAAACCATGCCCGGACCGTGTCGTTGTCGTGCTACGGCGACGGACCGTGGCGGGGGTGCGGTTGATGTTCGCTAATCGGAGGGCGGAGTCAATTCAGCTCATGTGTGGCCTGTGAAGCGCCCCGATTGTCTTTCACAAATCTGGCGCCAGCCTCCATTGCGGGTCGCCTAGGGAACATAGTATCGTTTCGTATGACCGAATTGCTCGAACGCGCCGTACAGGCCGCCCGTAACCTCCCCGCCGACATGCAGGACGAGATTGCGCGCCTCGTGTTGCAATTCACCGGCGACGAGGATCAGTCGGTCATCCAGCTGTCGCCCGAGGACGCGGCGTCGTTTGACGAATTTTTTGCGCAAGCCGCACGCGGCGAGTTTGCAACCGACGAGCAGATTCGCGCGATTTGGCTCAAGCACGGGCTGTGAAGCTCCGCTATACGCCGCGCGCCGCCGCCGAGCTTGATGAGATCCTAGATTACATCGCTGAGCATTCGCCGAAGGGCGCCGCGAACGTCAGGCGGCGCCTGCAAACCATCATCGCGTTGCTCTTGCGGCATCCTGAAGCGGGGCAGAGGATGAACAGGGCGCACCTTCGCCGCATCGTGGCTCATCCCTACCCCTATCTGATTTTCTATCAGGCGACGCCGGACGAGATCATTATTCATGGCGTGCGCCATGGGGCCCGCCGCCCGTCATCAACGACGGATCACGAATGACGATGGGGCTGTCGGCCCGCGCGGTCGCGCAGGCGATCGGCGTGCCTGGAAACCGCATCAGCGACCTTGTCCGCGCCCGCCGCGACGTATCCGCCGATACTGCGATTTGGCTCGGACGCTATTTCGGGACCGGGGCGCAATTCTGGTTGAGCCTTCAATCGGCGCACGATCTGTCCAAGGCCGAACGCGACAATGACTATTCCGAGATTTTGCCGCGCGAGGCGGTCGCGTGAGGGAAGCAGCATGCTTTCCTGCAATACGTATCATGTCCCCGTAAACCCCGTAAACCCGAGGGTTCATGGCCCCGGGGGTTTTCAAGTCACCAGGCGCCATGCTCGGACCGTGTCGTTGGTAGATCGGCGTGCTACGGCGACGGACCCGCGGCAGGGGCTCAGGCGATGTTCGCTAATCGGAGGCGAGTCAATTCCAACTGGATCAAAGGGCGTCCCTTTGATTTGTTGGCATTTCGCCTCGCGGAAATCTGTTGCTTACCGCAGATGGGAAAAGCTATCCTTTCCGTATGACTGAATCGCTCGACCGCGCTGTAGAGGCCGCCCGCAGCCTCCCCGCTGACTTGCAAGACGAGATTGCGCGCCTTGTGCTGCAACTCACCGGCGGAGAGGACCAACCAGTCATCAAACTGACCCCCGAGGGGGCGGCTTCTTTCGATGAGTTTTTTGCGCAGGCCGCGCGCGGCGAGTTCGCCACGGACGAGTAGATGCGCGGGATTTGGGCGATGCAAATTGGGTCCGGGAGATGGTCTGTTCCCCAATGCGCAGCACTAATCCGGCCGGATGAGGATGCTGGTACAAAAGCGAAAAAAATGAATATAGATTTCCACCACATTCCTTGGTCTAGGCGGCTAATACTTGGGATAAGATCGTTTTGGCGAGTTGCCTCCGATGGTGGCGCTAACTGCTGGTGTAGTTTTATTTTCAACATACGGACAGGTGATTTCTCACAAACGCGAAACTCTTGCGGCAAATCACGAGTTGGAAATTTACAAATCTCAGGCCAACAAACAAATTGCCGAAGCGAACGAGCGCGCGTCAGCCGCGAATGAGCGTACCGCACAGGCTGAGATCAAATTGGAACGGATCAGGGCGCCGCGTCGCATTTCTCCCGACACCGCAGATAACTTCGTCTCTGCTCTGACGAAATATGCGGGCACAAAGATCGACATTATGGTTTTAGCAAGCGGGGACGAACCGACAGCGTTAGGACGGCAACTTGCATTACGTATTGTTCGCGAATCCACCGGGATGGGTAGGACGGGGATTTTTCGTGGACCGGGGGCGGCGCGGCCACTGGTGTGCTTGTATTTTATAAACCGGGCAGTGACGCGAGCAATATCATCATCGCAGCCGACCTATCAAAGGCTCTAAATAACGCTCATATCGAGGCTGACAGTGGTCCATGGCCGGGAGATTGGGACCAATTTGGTGGCTTTACCTCTGGAGCGGTCGGCAAAAGACGCGCTTATTCGCGTCGTCATCGCTTCTAAGCCTATGTAACCAAGGCTCGCATAATGTTGGAATTTGTTAATTCTGCAACGTGGTTGTGACTTCTTGCGATCCGTCATCTGGCGGTGCTTTGTGGGGCGCGATTGCTCGCTTCTGGTTCTCTGGCACTGCTCTGCAATACGTATCATGTCCCCCTGAACTGTACCGTGAACCGCGGCGGTGTAGGAAAGCTCAAGTGCTTTACGGGGACATGCTTTACGGCTTTACGGGCTTTACGGGGACATGATACGAATTGCTGCTTTCCATCCGGCATTACGTATCGTGATGCCCAGGCTCGTAACTCCGAGTTGAAGTCCGTTGCTTGTTTGCCGGTCACGGTACAATCAAGCTGGCACGGAAGCACGCAAGCGCGCGGCGGAACGTTGGCCAATCGGCAGATCGAGCTTGATTTCCTCATAGGGGACGCGCGGCTTCACGGCGCCGCCCTCGCCTTTGAGCAGTTCGACCAGGCCGAAGCGCTCCATGCTTTTCAGCGTGCGCGACAGGTTCGACTTCGCGCGGCCCGACAGAGCTTCCAGTTCGGCGAGCGAGTTCGGTTGCTGTTCGATGATGAGATCGAGCAGCAGGCGATTTTTGTCCGACAAGCACGCGCGCAAGGCTTTCGATCGACGTGAACCACAGCTTGGGTTCGTCGGGGCCGAGCGTCACCTCGCCGCGCGCGACGGCCATCGTGCGCGCTTTCATGTCCGCCATGGAGGCGATGCCAATTCTCAAAGTTCTCATGGGGTGACTGCTCTTTCTCACGCAACAGGCGCCAGAATGGAAGACCGGATTTCGACAATGGAAATCGGGCGGCTTTTGCAGTAAAATGCACACATGAATTACACCTCACCCGATAAACCTGTTCCTGAATCAATCGCCGCCAGCCTTGCCCGCAGCGAGGCCCAGATTGCAGCAGGGCAGACTGTGCCGTTAGAGCCGGTGCTCGACCGACTCCGTTCCAGTATCACCCGTATGCAGGCCGACGACGCGAAATCTAAGGCGCCACCTTCACCCAAGGAATGATTGCGCTTAGCCCCGAAGCCGAAGCCCAGCTTGATGCCCTGATCGCGCATTACGAGGCGCTCGGCCGAGTTGAAGCGTCCATCAATCTGCTCAGTGCCCTTGAACGCGCGAGGGCGCGAATTGGTCAGACGCCGGAGGCTGGTCTACCTGCCCCACGTCCTTATCCCGCCCTTGCCAAGGTTGGCCGCCGCTGGATCATCGAAGGCGCCTATTGGATTTCCTACAGCCTGACGACTCCGCCGGTTATCTCCGGCGTTTTCTATGCGATGGCCGACATTCCTAATCGCCTTTGAAGCTGCATCAGAGCGATTTCCGATAAAGTCGAAACCGTTCCGTTGTCATCCCCGCGAAAGCGGGGATCCAGGGGCTGCCGCACGTCGTGTGGCCAACACGTTGAAGCGCACGTCGTGTAGCCCTGGATCCCCGCTTTCGCGGGGATGACCGGAGGGTGCGCGCGCGATTCGAACCGAGCGGAATACCGCTCTTGCCATCATGGGCGCGCCTCGGTCAGAACCAAATACTTTCTGAATAACAGAATTCATGATAAACCCACAGCCCCGTCCCTCGCCAGCCGCCGCCATGACCCAACCCGAAACCCCGCCTCCCTCTCCACCCGCCCCCAAGCCCCGCCAGCCCAGCGCCTCCGCGCGCTGGATCAAGAAAGCCCGCGAGATGCGCGTGATCGACGCGCTGAAAAGCGGCTTCTCGATCGCGGCGATCGCTCGGCAGGAAGGCGTCTCGGACCGGCGAATGCGCGAATTCGTCAACGCGCTGCTCGCGAGCCACCCGGACCTCGAACCCGCCGACGGCTTGACGCAAATTCGCAGCCACCGGCTCGATGAGGCGCTCGACGCGGCGTTCGCGGAGGTGCGCAGGGGAGACCGCGCCGCGATCGGCCAATTGATGCGGGTTTTGCGCGAATGTGAGCGGAATGGGGAAATTGGCGACCGCGGGAGGACGAAATAGGACGAAAAACGGCGGCTTAAGACGGGTTAGCGCGTTGAAAACAGGCGTGCGGGCGTCAAAATCGGGGACGGAACGGCAAGTCGGCAGGATAAAGCGCGTTCCCTCCCCCCTTGTGGGGGAGGGTTAGGGAGGGGGGTCGGTTCGGCTGGGACGTCGGCGGCCGGAAAGCGCGGCGTTTGCGGCTACCCCCCTCCCCGGCCCTCCCCCACAAGGGGGGAGGGGGACGGCGGGCGGCGGGCTCACCGGCTGGCGCCGCGATTGCTTCGCGCTCCCCATCGCAGCCCGCGGCCAGAGCGAGGTCCCATGTCCGAAGCCGCCGCCGCGCCCAAAATCCGCGCCTCGCCGCTGACCTCGCTGTTCAACCAGGTCGCGGCGGCGCTGGTCGCCGGCGTCCTGCTCGGCATGTTCGCGCCGGGGTTCGCGGTCGAGCTCCAAATCCTCAGCGACGCCTTCCTGAAACTGATCTCGATGATCGTCGCGCCGATCGTGTTCTGCGTCGTGGTGCATGGCATCGCCGCGGCCGGCGATCTCAAGAAAGTCGGCCGGGTCGGCATGAAGGCGCTGATCTATTTCGAGGCGATGACCACGATCGCGCTGGCGTTGGGCCTGCTCGTCGGGCTGGTGTTCGCGCCGGGCGCGGGCATGAACGTCGATGCGAGCAAGCTCGACGCGGCGAAGCTCAGCACCTACGCGGCGAATGCGAAGACCCTGCAAGGCGCCGGCGTCGGTTCGTTCCTGATGAACGTCATCCCCACCACCGCCATCGATGCCTTCGCGCGCAACGACGTGTTGCAGGTGCTGTTCTTCGCCGTGCTGTTCGGCGTCAGCCTGGCGCTGGTCGGCGGCGAGAAGGGGCGGCAGATCACCGGGCTGGTCGATGCGCTGGCGACCGTGCTGTTCCGGCTGATGTCGCTGATCGTGCGCACCGCGCCGCTCGGCGTGCTCGGCGCGGTCGGCTTCACGGTCGGGCGCTACGGCGTCGGGTCGCTGGGGCAGCTGGTTTGGTTGGTGGTGCTGTTTTATATGAGCGTCGCGCTGTTTGTCGTGGTCGCGCTCGGCGCGGTGATGCGGTTGGCGGGCGTCAATATCTTCCGCTTCCTCGCCTACCTGCGCGAGGAGCTGACGATCGTGCTGGCGACGGCCTCGTCGGATGCGGTGCTGCCGCAGATCATGCGCAAGCTCGAATATATGGGGATTCGCAAGTCGGTGGTCGGGCTGGTGGTGCCGACCGGCTATTCGTTCAACCTCGATGCGTTCTCGATCTATCTGACCTTGGCGGTGGCGTTTCTGGCGCAGGCGACCAACGCGAATATGTCGTTTGGCGATATGCTGCTGGTGCTGCTGGTCTCGCTGCTGACGTCGAAAGGCGCGCACGGGGTGCCGGGGTCGGCGATTGTCATTCTCGCCGCGACCTTGAAGGCGGTGCCGTCGATCCCGCCGGCGGCGCTGGTGCTGATCCTGTCGGTGGATTGGTTCGTCGGCATGGCGCGGGCGATGGGCAACCTGATCGGCAATTGCGTCGCCACCGTCGTGGTCGCGGCCTGGGAGGGCGATCTCGATCGGGCGCAGGTGGCGGCGACGCTGGCGGATCCGACAACCGCTTCGCAGGCGGCGACGGTTCCTGTGACCGCGTGAGGCCGCCGGATGTAGCCGCGGTCGCTGACCGCGGTGGTCGTGAGATCGTCTCGTGAGGAAAGTGGCGATCTCACGGAGACCGCGGTCAACGACCGCGGCTACAGCGTCCTCCGCCGGCGCCTCTTTGCTCTCATGTTTGATCACGACCCGCGTCTGCGCCAGCGCGAACACGACAGTCAGCGGGATGAAGCCGAAGGATTTGAAGGCGACCCAGACGTCGGTTGTCTGCGTGCGCCAGACGGCTTCGTTGAGGATCGCCAGGAACAGGAAGAAGAACGCCCAGCGCCAGGTCAGAATGCGCCAGCCCTCGGCGGTGAGCTGCAGGGCGCCGTCGAACATGATCTGCAGGATCGGGCGGCGGAACGCGAGCGCCGAACAACAGGGCGCCGGCGAACAGGCAGTAGAGCACCGTCGGCTTGATCTTGATGAAGGTCTCGTTCTGGAAATACAGCGTCAGCGAGCCGAAGATGACGACGATGACCGCCGTCACCACAGGCATGATCGGCAGCCGGCGCAGCTTTGTGTAGGAGACGACGAGCGCGACCAGCACGGCGACCATCATCACGCCGGTGGCGATGTAGATCTTGAACTTCCAGTAGACGAGAAAGAACAGCGCGAGCGGGCCGAGCTCCAGCGCGAACTTCAGCTTGGGGTCGAGTTTCGCGCGTGGCCTCGGGCATGGCGATCCTAGAGCATGCAGATGTTAAGTTGACCCGTCATTGCGAGCGAAGCGAAGCAAACCATCGCCGTGAGATCGCCGGCCGCCAGGATAGGGCGCAGCGGCCGCATGGATTGCTTCGTCGCTTCGCTCCTCGCAATGACGGGCTCCAGGGAAATAATGGATGCTTTAAAGGCACGCGCGCGCCAGCGCCTGAAAGGCGCGCGCGCGGTGCGAGAGCGCGTGCGAGCCGTCCGCGGGAGGCCGTGCTTCTCCTCCGCGGTCATCTCGCCGAAGGTGCGGTCGTGGCCGTCGGGTTGAAAGCACGGGTCATAGCCGAACCCGCGCGCTCCCCGCGGCGGAAAGATCAGGTCGCCATCGACGCGGCCCTCGAACGTTTCGACATGCCCGTCGGGCCAGGCGATCGCCAGCGCGCTGACGAAATACGCGCGCCAAGGTTTTGCCGCGCCCTTCGCGAGCAGTTCGGCTTCGATGCGCGCCATCGCCGGCGGCAAAATCCTTCGCGCCGCCGGCCCAGCGCGCCGAATAGATGCCGGGCGCGCCGTCGAGCCCGACGACGCAGATGCCGGAATCGTCGGAGAGCGCGGGCAGGCCGCTCGCCGACAGTCGCGGCTCGCGCCTTGATCAGCGCGTTGGCGACGAAAGTGTCGCCGGTCTCCTCCGGCTCGGGCAGGCCCAATTCGCCGGCGCTGACGAGTCTCGATCCCGTACGGGCCGAGCAGCTCGCGAAGCTCCACAAGCTTGCCCTTGTTGTGGGTGGCGGCGACGACGCGCCCCGTCAATTTGCGATGCTCGGTCATGGCGCGACGATCTTGAAGCGTTGCCCGGCGGGGATCGCGCTGTCGCGCTCCAGTCCGTTCAGGATGAGGAACGTGTCGAGGCCCTCCGGGACGCCGGTCATGCGCGTGGCGAGCGAGGCGGCGTCGTCGCCGGGCTGCGCGGTGACGATATGCACATGCGCCTGCCGCGCGAGCCCGCTCTCCTCGTTGGTGATGCGGTGGAACGAGCGGATCGAGGCCATGAAGCGCGCGTCCACCGGGCCGCTCAAGCTATGCGCGGCGAAGATCAGCCGATAGATGCGGGTGCCGAGCCGGATCGCGGCGAGCCGGAACGTCCATTGCTCGCCCTTGGCGACCGCGACCGCCGTCGGCAGGTCGGCGTCCTTCAGCGTCTCGATCGAATTGGTCTGCACGCCGTCGATCCAGCCGGAGGCGAGCGCCTGTTCGAGCGTCTCGCGAGCTTGGCGCCTCGATGCTGTCGAGCCGCAGCGCCTGCGCGCCGGCCTCGCCGACGCCGATCAGCGCCGAGCTCTGGTTTTCCAGCGCGAAGCCCTCGGGGGCGCGGAAAGCGAAGCCGAGCTTCGGATGCACGAACAGCGTCCCGATCGCCAGGCCCTGCGCCGGATTGTCGCCGAAGGCGAGGCCGTCGATCGCGGAGAGGTAGGAGTCGCGCGCGGCGTCGCCGATGCCCTTGGCGCCGATCTGCTTGGCCTGCGCGACCGCCGCGGCGATGCGCTCGGGCGTCGAGGGATGCGTCGCCATCATGTCCGGGCTTGATCGCTCTGACGCCGAGCCGCCGGCGTGCAGCGCGCTCCAGCGGCCGAGCTTGTCGAGGAAGCGCGCGGCGGCGTAGGGGTCGTAGCCCGCCTTGGCGAACGGTGCGGATGCCGATCCGGTCGGCCTCGAACTCCTGCTCGCGGGAAAAGCGCGCCAGCGTCAGCTTTGTGCGCGCCTCGTACTCCTCGCCCTCGTCGGGCGCGCCAGCAATTCCGAGGAAATGCGGCTGAACAGCTTGCCCTGGCGCTCGAGCTCGGCGCGCTGGGCGGCGTGCTTGGCGGTGATGTGGGCGATCTCGTGCGCCATCACCGCCGCAACCTCCGCGCCGTCGCCGGCCAGAGCCAGCAGGCCGCGGGTGACGAAGATGTCGCCGGAGGGCAGCGCGAAGGCGTTGACGACGGGCGAATCGAGCAGCGTGACGTGATAGGGCTCGCTCGGCGTATCGCTCGCCGGGGCGAGCTTGACGAGCAGATCGTCGAGATAGGTCTTCGACGCCGGGCGCGATATATTCGCCGCCGAACGCCTGCATGAGCCGGCGTTTCTCGGGATCGACCGCCGGCTTCGGCGGGGGCGGCGGCGCGAGCATGGCGGCAGGCGCCGGCGCGGCGACCACCGGTTCGACCGAGGCGCAGGCGGCCACAAGCAGCGTCAGCGCGACGGCGAGCGCGCGCGCGAACGGTTTCGCCTGCCCTGCGACCCTAGGAAAACCCGGTTGACTGTCATCCGCCCCGATTCGTCTCCTTCGCGCCCTCGCCTGGCTCGATCATCGAGGGATCGGCGACTTCGATCCTGGGGCCAAAACGATCATCCAACACGCCGCGCACGAGAATCTTTCGTCCTATCAACGCCTTCAGGTCGATGCCCCGGCGCGCGAACAGAGGCTCGGCCTTGCGCGCGACCACGACGGAAAACCCGCCGCGGCCGGCAAAATCAAGATAAACTTTCGCGCGCCCCACGCCAACCCTGCGCACGACGCCTTCGACGAGAACGAAGCGGCCGTCGGCAGCGTCGAGCGCGGCGCGGTCGCCGGCATCGAGAATTGCGTGCTGGTCCGCCCAGACCCCCTCCTCCGCCGCCCGCGCGGCGGCTTCCGCCTCGAGCCGCTCGGCGTCGCAAGCCTCGGTCTCGAATTCCGGCCGCACCCAGGCCAAGCCCGCGAAGCACGAGATCGAGCGCGACCGAGCCGCCGTGCTCGTCGCGAGGTCAACGATCAATCGCCCCCACCGATCCGGGCGCGGCGCCGAGAGCGCGACGCCGAACTTGCGGCCGACAAAAGCTTTGAGAGTGGCCGCCGCGTCGGGCGCCGACGCGAGGCCACCGAAGCGTGACCGGCGGCCGTCGGCGAAAACCATTTCGCCGCTTGCGTCGACGGAGGCGATCACGGCCTGGTCCCTGACCGCGCCGCAGACGGACGCCTTTGTTGCGCCGGCGGCCAGGACAGACAAAACGGCGAGATGCGCCAGACGGGAAAGCATGCTAACCGTTACGCAGCCGAGAGCGAGCGCCCTCGCCACGGTCCGGGGTCCCGGTAGCTCAGCAGGATAGAGCACAGGTTTCCTAAACCTGGGGTCAGGGGTTCGATTCCCTTCCGGGACGCCATTTTCCAGCGATTTTTTGAGTGGACGGAGCGCATCCGAATGCACTCTCGTGCACTCGCGTGACATTTCCCCGGCATCGAAAATCGCATTTGCGCGAAGCTGGTCGGCCGCGGTTACCGCGTGGTTACAGGTTCGCGCGCGCGACAAGCGCAGCAAATATTGACCGAAACTTCTCGCTCCGCTTTTGTTAATTGCGGAGGTTTCACTTGCGAATTCACAATGGACTACGCAAACGAAGAAGTCGATGCGGACGACTTTCTGCTTGAGGGTGCGGCGTCGTTC
>CAWADL010000025.1:0-126271 GCA_963780825.1 uncultured Pseudomonadota bacterium
CACGCCGGCGCATATGAAGCGCGATCTCGCGACGTTCGCGGGCAAGACCGGCCAATACGTGTTCATCTCCTCGGCGTCCGTCTACGAAAAGCCGGTCCGCGATTGTCCGATCACCGAGCGCACAAAAATCGAGAACAAATATTGGTCGTACAGCCAGGACAAGATCGCCTGCGAGGCGCTGCTGCGCGACCAGAGCGCGCTGCCCTACACGATCGTGCGCCCGAGCCATACGGTTCGCACGCACATGCCGATTCAGGTCGGCGACCCCGATCAGGCGATCCGCCGCATGATTGCAGGCAAGCCCGTCATCGTCGCTGGCGACGGGTCGTCCTTGTGGACGCTGACCCGCTCCGTCGACGTCGCGACGCCGCTAGTGCGCCTGTTTGGCAACCCGGCCGCACTTGGGGATGACTTCCACATCACCACAGACCGCGCCTTTACGTGGAACCAGATCCACGAGGCGATTGCGCGCGGTTTCGGGGTCGAAGCCGTCCACGCGCCTATTCCGACGGAGACGCTGGTCAAGTTCTATCCCGAGTGGGCGGGGCCATTGCTCGGCGACAAGAGTTGGTCGGCGCTTTTCGACAACACGAAGGTGAAACGCGTGGCTGGCGACTTCCCAGCGTCGCGGGACATCGACGAGATCCTGGCGGATTCCGTCATGCACGCGAAAGCTCGGCTGCAGGCGCCGGCGCCGCTTGAGAGCGAGGAGGATCGGGTGATCGACAGGGTGATTGCTCGACAGAAGGGATTGGCTCCTTAGGGCGCTTCCAGCTTTCTGAGCAACTTTTGCCGCGTTGAGCTCAGTGTGAAACGGCGCGGAAACAACGCAAGCGCGCGCCGCCCGCTTCAGCAAAGTCATTATTGCGAGACCCGGATTAAAGCGGCCTCTGCCGAGCGAGATTTCGTATGCGAGCCGCGCTTGCATAATAAAACCCAAGCCTCTTGACTCACCGGCACTGGTTCAGGCGCCATGGTTGGAGCGATACTGCTTACAACCATCGACAATGGTATGAGTCTTCTCAATGTTTCATCTTTCATCCAGCTCGTAATCAAAGGGCTGGTTCTGCTGGGCGCGCTCTCGATCGATTCCTAAATCGTTGCGCATCGACAGTATCGACGATGAGGAGTGACCTTCTCAAAAGCGGAGGCGGGTGATCGGAGCCGTCGAGGGCGGCATGAGCGGCGGGCAGAAAACCCAACACTATGTTGCAAGCTCTTTGCGTTACGGAAAGACTGCGATCTGCAAGGCACTTGAACATTGGATCCAACTCATGACCGACACTGTGCTCGATCGCTTCCTTCGCTACGTAGTCGTCGACACGCAATCGGATCCAGCGTCATCGACACAGCCTTCCACCGAGAAGCAGAAAACTCTTGGCCGCATGCTGGTCGAGGAACTGCTCGCGATCGGCCTCTTCGATGCGCATCTGGATGAGCACGGCTACGTCTATGCAACCATTCCCTCCAATATCGAAAAGCCGGCGCCCGTCATCTGCTTCTGTTCGCACATGGACACCGCGCCCGATTTCACCGGCAACGGACGTCAAGCCGCGGATCGTAGCAAAACTACCGCGGCGGCGACATCCAGCTTTCGGGCGACCCGCGGCAGATCATCAGGGTCGCCGACAACCCTGCGCTGCTCGACCAGATTGGCGACGACATCATCACGACCGACGGCACGACTCTGCTCGGCGCCGACGACAAGGCCGGGATCGCCGAGATCATGACGGCGGCGCAATTCCTCGTCGACAACCCCGGACATTCGGCACGGAGCAATCAAACTCCTGTTCACCCCGGATGAGGAGATCGGTCGAGGCGTTGACAAGGTCGATCTGCAGAAGCTCGGAGCGGATTTCGGCTATACCGTCGACGGCGAGACGGCCGGCCATATCGAAGACGAGACGTTCTCGGCAGACGGCGTGAAGATCACCATCCAGGGCGTCGCAATCCATCCCGGCTTTGCAAAAGGAAAAATGGAGAACGCCATCAAGATCGCCGGCGCGGTCATCGATCGGCTGCCGAAGGACGTCGCGCCGGAGACGACCTGCGGCAGGCAGGGGTTCGTCCATCCGATCAGCGTGACTGGCTCGATGGAACAGGCGGTGATCAGACCTCATCATCCGCGACTTCGAAGAAGATGGCCTCGCCGCCAAGGAGGCCATGCTCAAGACTTTGGTGAAGGAGGTGATGGCGGACTATCCCGGCTCGGTGCTACACCTTCGAGGTAAAGCAGCAGTACCGCAACATGAAGGCCGTACTCGAACGGCATCCCGAGGTCGTCGAGAATGCGCTCGAAGCCATCCGCCGCGCCGGGATGGCGCCGGTGCGCGGCAGCATTCGAGGCGGCACTGACGGATCGCGACTTTCCTTCATGGGCTTGCCCTGTCCCAACATATTCGCGGGCGGCCATGCGTTCCACTCGCCCCTGGAATGGATCAGCCGGCAGGATATGGAGAAGGCCGTTCGCGTACTGGTCGAATTGGCGAAGGTATGGGAGGAGCGAGCTTAGCTACCGCCCGGGCTGTTGAGTGCGAACCCTCCGAACCGCGAGTCAGTCCCCTTGGGAGCGCCATCGCCAATCTTATGGGTCGAGCGGTTGCGACGAAAGCGAAGCGCCGGACCCGATCCCGTCAACTCACCGTCGCCGCTACTGCAGCCCGGCGGCGCAGGCGCGCCGCGTCCAGCAACATCTGCCCGGCCCACAGGTGCACGTTGCGCTGTCGGACCAGATCTCGCATCGCGCGGATGCGCAGGCGCTGCGCCTCCGGCGACATGCGGAGCGCCAGGTCGAACGCGTCCGCCATGCCATGCGCGTCGTAGGGGTTGACGATAACCGCCTCCGCGAGTTCGCGCGAGGCGCCAGCGAAACTCGATAACAGCAGCACGCCCTGTTCATCGTCGCGCGCGGCGATGAATTCTTTCGACACCAGGTTCATGCCGTCGTGCAGGCTCGAGACCACACAGACGTCCGCGGCGCGGAACAGTTCGAACACTTCGTCCGGCGAGTGATGGCGGATGGACAAAACAATCGGCCGGTAGTCGCCGGACCCGTATTTTTCGTTGATTCTGTCCGCCTCTTTGATCGCGTCGCTCTGCAGCGAACTATAGGATTCCAACTTGGCGCGGGTGGGCGCGGCCGCCTGCAGAAACACGAACTTGCCGCGCCATTCGGGCTTGCGCTCGAGCAGCATGTCGACGCCCCGCATGCGGTCGATAATGCCTTTGGTATAGTCGAATCGCTCGATGCCAACGCCAATGCGGACGTCTGGCTTCAAACCGAAGCGCTCGATAACCGCGCGCCGGCAGTCGGGGACAGGCGCCTGCCGCGCCAAGGCCGCGGGCGGCCATTCAATCGAGATCGGATAGGCGCGCACCAGTGTTTCGTGGCCGCCCAACGCCACGAGATTGCGCTCGCGGTCGATGCGGCTCTCCATGTAACGATCGACGCCTTCGAGAAAATTGTTGCAGTGAAACCGGGTGTGAAAGCCGACGATCGAGCTGCCGAGCAATCCGTCGATGATCGCCTCGCGCCAGGGACAAATGCCGAAGGTCTCCGCGTTGGGCCAGGGAATGTGCCAGAACGTGATGATCGTCGCGCGCGGCAAACGCTCCCGGATCATCCGCGGCAGCAGAGCGAAGTGATAGTCCTGTACGAGCACGATCGGGTCTTCGCGCTGCGCCTCCGAAACGACGGCATCGGCGAAGCGGCGGTTGACGGCAACGTAATGGGCCCAATCACTTTGCCGGAAAATGGGCCGCACGAAAGCAATATGACAGAGCGGCCATAACCCTTCGTTGGCGAACCCGTAGTAGTAGCCGTCTTGCTCCTCTTCGCTGAGCCAAACGCGCCGTAGTGAGTAGGCGGGTTGATCTGGAGGCACGGAGATCCGGTCATTGCGGTCGACGGTCTCGCGATCGGCCGTTCCCGAGCCGTGCGCGATCCAAACGCCGCCGCACGCGCGCATGACCGGCTCCAACGCCGATACCAGGCCGCTCGCGGGTATCTGGAGGCGGACTTCGCCATCGCTGTGGTTGTGGATGTAGGGCTCTCGATTGGACACCACCATCACTTGCGCGCCGGGAAGTTCCTCCTTCAGCAGTTGGTGCAGAGCGTCCGGCGACCATTCGACGTAAATTCCATTCGCGTATTTGCGCTCCAATCGGAGTTCGGAAAGCAGCGCCTCGATTTCGCGGCCGACCGCCGGTTCAACAAGTCGCGGACCCTCGGGCGCGCTCCCCGCGTTGGCGAGCGCCGCGCGGAGCGCGGTGGTCCAGCCGCGCATCAGCGCGAATACGGCGACGGCGCCTAAAATCCCCAGCGCCGCCGCGACGACGGCCAGCGCCAGCGCCATGTATAGCTGGGCTTCGTGGGCGCGTTGCAGCACGAAACTCAAATCGTGCAGCACCAGCACTACACCGCCGACGTCCTTCACCTGGATGGGAAACACGCCGACGCTGACAGGTCGCCCCCGATCGGAAATGCGATAATAGCTGTCGACGTGCACGGGATTGGCAGGACATTTGATCTCGGCCGGCATTTCCTTGGTCGCGTAACGCAGCTTTCCCTCGGAATCGCAAAAGCCGAGCGCCAGCAGACGCTCGTCTTCGACGAGCCGCTCGAAATAGGCGCCGAGCTTGGATTGCGGCTCCAGGTCCAGCCCGCGCAGCGTCGCTTCGTCAATCGAGCGAAATACCAGAACTCGATCGCAATTCGATGTCGCGCTCCGACCAGTGATCAACCACGACGAAGGCCAGCTGGGTCATGCCGATGATGATCACAACGAAGTTGATCATGATCACTAGCGCCGTGGGGCTCAACGCCACGCGGCGGAAGTCGCTCCACCAACGGCGGACGCGCGGGTGTCTGAGCGTTGCCGCGATACGTCGCCTCAACGCCCGTTCTCCCAGCCGCGCGACAGACGCATGGCCGAAATGATGACGCCGACGAGCGAATAGGTCTGCGGGAAATTGCCCCAGAGCTCGCCCGTCGCCGGGTCGATGTCCTCAGACAGCAAACCGACGTGGTTGCGCCCGGCGAGCAGCTTCTCAAACATCGCCCGCCCTTCCTCGACGCGGCCGATCGCAGCGAGTGCGTCGACATACCAGAACGTGCACACGGCGAATGAAACCGTGGGCTCGCCGAAATCGTCGGGCGCGTCGTAGCGCAACAACATGCCGTTGCGCGCCAGGCGATTTCCGATCAGTTCGACGGTCGAGATGAAGCGGGGATCTTGCGCCGAGACGAGGCCGATCTCATGCAGCAGCAGCACGCTGGCGTCGCATTCATCGCCGTCCAGACTGCCGCAATAGGCGTTCAATCTTTCGTTCCAGGCGCGCGCGAGGATAGTGTTTCTGAGCTCTTCGGCGGACTTTCGCCATTGTTCCGCCGGGCCGGCAAGCGATAGCCGCTCCGCAATGCGCGCGAGCCGATCGCAGGCGACCCAACACATCGCCGCCGAATAGGTGTGCACGCGGACGCGACCGCGATACTCCCAGATCCCGGCATCCGGCGTCAGCGCCAGTTTCAGCGCCATCGCGCCCAGCGGCTCCAGCCGCTCGAACAGCGCGACGTCGCCCTTCTTCGGCAGGCGTTCGTCAAAGAACATCTGCGAGGCGGCGAGGATGACGCCGCCATAGACATCGTGCTGGGTCTGAAGCGCCGCGGCGTTGCCAATGCGCACCGGGCCCTGGCCGCGATAGCCCGCGAGGGTGGTCACGATACGCTCTTCCAGATCACTTTCCGGCAGGATGCCGTAGACCGGCTTCAGGATCGGTTGGCGTTCGAGCGCGATCACGTTGGCGATATATTCGATGAAGCGCTCCATCGTGGCGCTGGCGCCGACGCGATTGAGCGCCTGCACGGTGAAATGCGCGTCGCGAATCCAGCAGAAGCGGTAGTCCCAATTGCGCTCGGAATCCGGCGATTCGGGTATCGACGTCGTCAGCGCGGCGACGATGGCGCCCGTCTCGGCGAATGAGCACAGATGAAGTGTGATCGCGGCGCGGATCACCGCCTCCTGCCAATCAAACGGCACATTGAGGTTTCGCACCCAACCGAGCCAATATTCCCGCGTTCGCTCTTCGAAGTCGGCGCCGATGCGCTCGGGGGCGTCGGGCAGCGTTTCGTCGGCGTGGAGAATGAAGGTCAGCGGTCGCGTCAGAACGAAGCCGCCGCCACTAACACATAGCTTACCGACGCGTCAGTGCTGACGCGAAACTCGCTTCCGTCAATCACGTAGCTGATATGGTTGGAGCCTTGCACGACATTCGGCGCGCGTCCGCCATAGTCGCGCAAGGTCGTAAGACCGCGCGTACGCGGCAGAGGCCTGTGAGCGGCTCGATGCGGCGGATCAGCATCGGCGGCCTATGCATGCGCCCGGAAATCGGGAACAAAGGCGCAAAATCGGTGATGGCGAAGGAGCCGCCGGATCGCAGGGTGACGACTGTGCGCAAAATGGCGGTGTTGCGCACATATGTCTGCTCGGCATGAAAAGTCTTCGTCGGGCGCGATGGCGAACAGGCCGCGCTCCTCCTGGCTCCATCGATCAGAGCGCAGAAGATAGGGTCGCCATCGAGGCGCGGCCAGCAAGTCCAGACCATGCGTCCCTGCCGGTCGATCAGCGACGCCAGGGCGCCATTTCCAATGACCGCCAGATCGAGCGAGGGTTTGCGAGTCAAGTCTCACCTCTTTGTTTGGCGCGCAGGGCCCCGGTTCGAGAAGCTCGGGGATCCCGCGGATTGAAACGCCGGCCGCTAGCTTCTCGGCCGCATTGCGGTAAACTCCGTGTCGCGACCGTTGAAGAAACGCCGGATCACGCAAGTAGGTTCGCGCCGCCGTCGATTTTTATCAGTCGCGAGCACGCGATTTACCGTCTGCGGCGCAAGGCATCAGGCGGATTGACGGTAGCCCTTAGTCCATCTGGCCGGATTGCCTTAACCTCGACACGAAGCGGCGCCAGGGGTGGCATGGAGCCGACGGAACACAAGGCGGATCTATGAATGGCCGCTTGTTGAGCGCGCGTCGCTCATTCTTGCTAATCCTTGCCTTCGTTTCGGCCCTTCGGCCGACCCTGGCGGATACCACAGCTCCCGACGCGGCCAGTCCTGCTCCTGCGGCATCGCCGTCGTCGACCCGATCGACTGCGGTTGATGGCGGCACCTCCGCGCTCGTGGTTGACGACGCGGGAGCGCAAACGCTGTTGAGTGTTCCCGTGCAGACGTCCAAGGGCGAGGATCTTGGTAGGGTCGTTGACATCGTCATCGATCGCAATGGCGCGCTGCTGGCGGCCGTCATCGACTTTGGCGGCTTCCTCGGCGTCGGCTCACGCAAAATTGCAGTCGATTGGCGCATCCTGCATTTCCCCAAGGCCGGCGGACTGAGCAAGCTGGTCGCCGATTTGCCTCTCGACCAATTGCGAAGCGCGCCCGCTTTCAAGCCGGGCGAATCGATTGTGATCATGGGCGCGCCCGCGGCCCCAACCGCGAGCCGGACCGCACCTTCGGCGACCCCAAGTCCCGCGGGCGCCTAAACCTTAATGGCGTCAACTGTGCGGCATTATCCGGCAGCGCCGCCTTCTGTATCGAAGAAATTACCGAACCGCAGCTGGCGCGGGCTCGATTGGTGCGTGTTCTTCGTTGCCGACGTGCAGACCGGATTCGGCGCCTTCGTGTCGGTATTTCTGACTGACCAGAAGTGGACGCAAGCCGACATCGGTCTGCTGCTCACGGTGAGCGGCTTGGTCAGCCTGTTTGGACAGGCGCCCTGCGGAGCGTTGGTAGACGCGGCCGCGCTCGAAGCGCGGGTTGGCGGCTTTTTCGCTGGTGGCGATCGCGGCCAGCGCCTTTACCTTCGCCGCCTATCCGATCTTCGTCGTTGCGCTCGCGTCTCGTCTGGTGCTCGCCATCGCCAGTTGCATCCTCGGTTTGTCGCTGGTCGCGCTCAGCCTTGGACTGGCGGGCGAACGAGATCTCGCGCGTCGGCTCGGCCGCAATGCGGCTTTTGCCTCAGCCGGGACCGGAATCGCCGCGGCGCTCATGGGCGCCTCGGGCTACTGGGTCTCGGATCGCGCCGTATTTTACCTCGCCGGCGCGCTCACCATCCCCGCCATCGTCGCGTTGTTCTATATCCGCGCCGACGACATCGCCCCAGCCTCGTGTCGACGGGAACAGCGCCGGGTTTGGCGCTCAACTCGCGGGCTTTCTCACCGTGCTTCGCCAACGCCGCGTGATCATTTTCGCGCTTTGTGTGCTGATGTTTCACCTGGCCAACGCGGCGATGCTGCCTTTGGCCGCCAGCATGGTGACGCTGCGTTCAAGCAAACTGGCGACGATTCTCGTCGCCGCAGCGATTGTGGTCCCGCAATTCACGGTGACCGTGCTCTCGCCGATTGTGGGTCGGTTGGCCGAAAGCTGGGGTCGGCGGCCGCTGCTTCTGTTTGGTTTTGGAGCTCTTGCGATTCGCGGCGTGTTGTTCGCGCTGGTCGCCGACCCCCGCGCGCTCGTCGCCATCCAACTTCTTGACGGCGTGTCCGCAGCCTCGCTCGGAGTTTTGGTGCCCCTCACCATCGCTGATCTCACGCGCGAGTCAGGTCACTTCAATTTGGCGCAGGGTTCGATTGGTTGCGCGATGGGATTCGGCGCCTCGCTCAGCACCACGCTGAGCGGAAACTTGAGTGATCGCTACGGCAGTGCTTTCGCCTTCGACACGCTGGCGGTTCTCGCTGTGCTTGGCCTCGCCCTCGTCACGATGGCGATGCCGGAAACCCGGCCTAATTCAATTTCAAAATGATGTGATCAGCGCCTGTGCGATAGGGCGCTTGTTCGTTGCTATCCCCGTCATGGCCGGACTTGTTCCGGCCCATCCACGTCGTGACGCGGCTCGTCGGCTTCAGAACTCGAACCCTCGCGTGTGCAGGCGACGCTGCTTTATTCTGAAAGCTGGAGGCGCGTCGCGGCGTGGATGGCCGGGACAAGCCCGGCCATGACGAAATGACGCGTTTTGAGGCATACCTCGCGTCGTTGGATGGCAACTAAAGTCAGCTTGATCGGGAATCACTCCAGCGCCGCGATCAGACAGCCGTGAGTCGCGCGCGCCCATGCTGCGCAAATATCATCCGTCGATAGGTCTCCAAATAGTCCTTCGCCATGCGACGCGCGGTGAAGCGCTCCTCGAAATCGCTCGCGGACGCGCTCGCGCGGTAGCCGGATAGCTTCTTTGACGGCGTTGATGGCGCTGCGGACATCCTCGACAACGAAGCCGGTGACGCCATGCTCCACGATTTCTGGGGCTGAACCACGATTGAAGGCGATCACGGGCGTTCCACACGCCATCGCTTCGATCATGACCAGGCCAAACGGCTCGGGCCAATCGATCGGCGTCAAAAGGGCGGAGGCGCCGCTCAAGAACTCGGGCTTGCGGGCGTCGTCGATCTCACCAATAAAGTCCACATTTGGATCGTTGAGCAGCGGCACGATTTCTTTCTTGAAATAATTTGTGTCGGCCGGGTCGACCTTTGCCGCAATCTTCAGCGGCAGCATGCAGGTGCGCGCAATTTCGATCGCACGTACGAGGCCTTTTTCTTCCGAAACGCGTCCTAGAAACGCCAAATAGCCGGGCTTTACCGGCTGCGGAAGCAACAACTCTTCCGGCAGGCCGTGCAGGACGGTCGCGACAAAATTGGCTTGTGGCAGCGGTCGGCGCTGCGAGTCCGAAATCGAGATGACCGGGACTTTGGAGAAGGTTGAAAAGATGGGCTGCAGCTCAGGCAAATCGAGACGTCCGTGCAGCGTCGTCACAAAGGGCGTTGATTGTCGCGACATCAGCGAGAAGGGATAGTAGTCTAGGTGGCAGTGGACGATGTCGAATTCATTCGCGCGCCGCGCAACCTGCTCGACAAGCTCCATGTGCAGCGCATTGGGATCGCGCACGGTTCCGTCCAATCGAAGCGCGCGCGGCCAGATCGACTCCAGCTTCGCGGACGTAACTGAATCGCCGCTTGCGAAAAGCGTGACGTCGTGGCCAAGCGCCACGAGCTCTTCAGTCAACCACGACACCACTCTCTCAGTGCCTCCGTACAATTTCGGCGGCACGGCCTCCGTCAATGGCGCGACCTGAGCAATCTTCATGGGGTGGGTCTCCTTCGATGAAGGAGACTTCGGGAATGCAGATTTGTTCCAGGGATCTGCGGTTCGCTGAGTTCAATTCACGGGCACTTGCCAGAAAAATATGCAGCGTCATGTGAACGATGTCATGCCCGGAACCATATTGTGCGGTGCGAATTGCTTATTCCGCTTACGGAGAGCGACATTGACCTCTGAACTGTGCCAATATCGCGACGACCCGCTACGCTTCATCGGCCGATATATCAAACGTCGTCCCTTCGCCCATGGGACGATTGTCGTTTCCGTGCTGGGCGCGGTGGGCGCTTCTGTCGTCACGCAATTTGCCGTGAAGATGCTTGTGGATGCTCTGTCGTCGCGATCGTCCAATTCCAGCGCGTGGATTGCCGTAGCCGCCATCGGCTCGCTGATCGCTGCGGACAATATGCTGTGGCGCGTCGCTTGCTGGATTGCGAGCCGAACCTTCGTTGAGGTCACTGGCGACTTGCGACGGGATTTGTTCACCCACCTCACAGGACATGCGCCTACCTATTTTACCGAGCGATTGCCGGGGACGCTGACCAGCCGAATAACCGCGACGTCGAATGCAGTGTTTCAAATCGAAAACATGACGATGTCGAGCGTCCTCCCGCCGTGCGCGGCGACCGTCGGCGCGATCATCCTGATCTGCCGCGTCAATGCAGTGATGGCGGGGACACTGGTGGTCGTGGCTTCGCTTGTGGTCGCGGCGATTTACAAGTTCGCCGCCAATGGTCGCGATCTGCATTGCGCGTTTGCGGACCGGGCGGCAGTGGTTGATGGTGAAATGGTCGACGTCGTCGCCAACATGAGCCTGGCGCGCGCCTTCGGACGCATTGGATACGAGAGGTCGCGCCTGGACTCGACGATTGTTGGCGAACTGGCGGCGCGGCGCAGCAGCCTGCGACATCTGGAGAAGCTCAGGATCGCTCACGCGCTGACCGTTGTCGTGATGACGCTCGCGCTGCTGGTGTGGGCGGTTTCGTTGTGGCGGCGGGGCGAGGCGACGCCGGGCGACGTCGTACTGATTTGCACGCTTGGGCTGTCTCTTCTGAGCGCAACACGCGATCTCGCCGTCGCTCTCGTCGATGTCACCCAGCATTGGGCGCGCTTGGGCGAAGCGTTGGGCGTGTTGCTCTCCCCGCACGAATTCAGTGATTCCCCTGACGCGGCGCCATTGGCGGTCGAGGGGGCGCGTATCACGCTGCAACGCATTTCGTTCGCCTATCCCGACGGCGCGCCGATCTTCGACGGCTTGAACTTCGAGATACCGCCGGGACAGAAAGTGGGCATCGTCGGAGAATCGGGCGCTGGAAAGTCGACGTTGGCGGCGTTGTTGCAGCGATTCTATCTCGTGCAGGGCGGCCGCATCTTGATTGACGGCCAGGATATTGCGCGCGCCACCGACGCAAGTTTACGTGGAGCGATGGCTGTCGTGCCTCAGGACACCGCGCTGTTCAACCGAACGCTGGCGGAGAACATTCGCTACGGGAGGCCTGACGCCACCGACGAGGAAGTGTTGGAAGCCGCGGCGGCGGCGCAGTGCCGGTCATTCCTGGACGCGTTGCCGGAGGGTTTGAGCACCATCGTCGGCGATCGCGGCGTCAAGCTTTCCGGCGGCCAGCGACAGCGCATCGCCATCGCTCGCGCGTTCCTGCGCGACGCGCCCTTGTTGCTGCTCGATGAGGCGACCTCTTCGCTGGACGGCGAGTCCGAGGAGGCGGTTCGCCGCGCGCTCGACCAGCTCATCCAAGGACGGACCGTAATCGCCATCGCCCACCGGCTATCGACGCTGCGCAATTTCGATCGGATTATTGTGTTGGAGGGCGGCAAAGTGATTGAGGATCGGGCGCCGCAATTGCTAATGCGGCGGCGTGGCGTCTATAGCGCACTGATGGACCGTGAGCTGAAGTGGTTGAAGGAACAGGCGGCGTGAGGCCTGACGCCCAATAGTCTCAGCGGCGAAAGTAGTGGCCCGAAACCGGCGCGGTTTCCGTCCTGGCTTGTCCCGGCCAACTACGCCTCGGCGCGCATCACAGGTTCAGGACCTAGCGCAGCCGGCGGCTTCAAACGAGAGCATGCGAGTTCTGAGACGACTAGCACCGTCACGGCGTGGATGGCCGGGACAAGCCCGGCCATGACGCAGATAGCGTCGATCAACCACGTTATCCTGGCGCCTATGCGCCTTCGCGGGTTGACAGTAAGGCAAGCTATCCAATCTGATTGGAAACCGAGCTAGTCGATCGTCACAACCTGGACATGGCCCTGGCGGGCCAGCACATCAACCACGACGCGCCGGCCAGAGCGACGCAGGGCAATATCGGCGGAGCCGCCTTTGACTTTGACGTTGTGCAGCACGAGGTCGTTGACGAAACTCGGCAGCATCGGCTCGCGCAAAACAATCTGCTGGGCCGCCGGGTCAAAGCCCAGCCCAATGCAGGACTGAACCATAGACAACGGCGCCGCCGCCGCCCAGGCTTGCGGGGAGCAGGCGACCGGATAGAACGTGGGGCCTTGTGCCTGCTTGCGTGGAAAGCCGCAGAAGAGCTCGGGCAGCCGGCGCAGGTCGATGTAGCGCGAGGCCGCAAACAGCCCGTCAAAGATGCGGGCCGCCTCAGCGTGGAACCCATATTTCGCCAAACCCGCCGCTATCAACGCATTGTCGTGCGGCCACACCGATCCGTTGTGATAGCTCATCGGATTGTAACGCGCCTCGCTCGACGCGATCGTACGCACACCCCAGCCGGTAAAGAACGCGTTGCCGGTCAGCGTTTGCGCGATCGCGCTCGCTCGTTCGGGTAGGGCGATGCCGGTAAAGAGCGCGTGGCCCGCATTGGAGGACTGCACGCGACATGGCTTTTTATCGCCATCCAGCGCGAGCACGTAAGTCTTCAACTCTTCGTCGTAGAACGCCTCATCGAAACGTCGACGCAGCTTGTCAGCTCGAGCAGCGAATCCATTCGCTTCCGTGTCGCGACCGCTTTGTCTGGCGATGCGCTCCGCCGCGCGCCACGCCGCATAGGCATAGGCCTGCACTTCGACGAGCGCGATCGGCCCACGCGCAAGTCGTCCGTCAGCGTGAAAGATCGAATCGTGGCTATCCTTCCAGCCTTGATTGATGAGCCCATCGCTGGATTGCCGACCGTATTCGATGAAACCATCGCCGTCGCGGTCACCGTATTTATCCATCCAACCAAGCGCGGCTTCGATATTCGGCCAAAGCCGCTGCACCGTCGCCAAGTCACCAGTCCGCTCCAGGTAGGCGCCGGCGAGCGCCACGAACAGCGGCGTGGAATCGACGCTGCCGTAGTACCGACGAAACGGCACTTCCTTGAGCAGCGCCATCTCGCCATTGCGAGCTTCGTGCAGGATCTTGCCTGGCTCGGCGTCGGCCTGCGGATCAATCTCCGTGGCTTGCGTGGCCGCAAGGTGGCCAAGGGCGCCGGCGGCGATCGCGGGATCCAGCCACAGGGTCTGCAACGCCGTGATAAGCCCGTCACGGCCAAACACCGTACTGTACCAGGGCACGCCCGCGTAGGGATACGGGCCTTCGGGAGTGTTGGTGAGCAGCATGTAGAGGTCGGCCACGCTTCGCCCGATGGCCTCGTTGAAACTTTCGTTGCTCGAGGAAATCCTGGCGGCTCTCGCCGAGGCGCGATGCAGCGCGCGTTTGCTGTCGCGAAGGGCGACAAGAAACGCGCGTTGGCCTCGGTTGGCGCTGGGAGCGCCGCAAACCGCCTCGACAAAAATCGACCGCCACTGGCCCGGCGCAAGATCGAAGACGTACTTGGCTCGACCACTCGAAATCTGTGTCGGAGGTGGATCGAAACGCACCAGGGTTTCGCGGCGTTTGCGATCGAGTCCGTCATAGCTAAGCTTGACGAAATCGCTGCCGACTTCAGGCTCGCGAAGCGTGCCCCTGCGGTCGCGGGGCGTGCCGCGCACTTCAAACAAGTCCGCGAAGTCGGCATCAAAAGCGATCTCGAATTCGACCCGTCGCGGCCGCCGATCGAAGTTGCGCGCCGCTATGCGCTCCAGACAGGAGCCATTCCACAGGAAACGCGAACGGCGAATGTGCAGACGGTCATGGTCGACGACCGATTGGCCATCAGGGCTCGGGGTATCAGGGTTGGCGAGGTCGCAGGTGAGGATCACGTTGTCGTCGCGCAGCGTCGCGCTGAGCAGGATCGGCCGGCCGCCGCCCATGGTCAGCACGAAATGGGAGAGGTGCCGGGTGTCCAGGTGATATATGCCCTCGGGGCTTCCGGCCGTGTGCCGTATGTCGCCCGCCCGATTGAACACAGCGAAAGTGTCGCCGTTCTTCAGGGTCAGGGTGCGCATTTCCTGCAGCGATTCCACAGCGCCGACCGCGTAAAGCGGCGCCTGTTCGCTGCTTCGGGGGACTTCCAACGTCGCCACTGTGGCCATGAATTCCTCATCTCGAAAAGAGCGGCCGCGCAAGGGACGAACCTCCTTGCAGGCGGCGTCGGCAAACTCTGTTCGCTTCGCCGCCAAGCATCGCCGTCATCGCGACGATTTTAGGGCGACTCCGCGCTTCGCCAGCTCGGGGGACAATAAACAAACGCAACGCCCGCGGACGCCATTCTCTTCACGGGAACTCCCGGCAACTCCATTTGTTCTCCTCCCAGCGCTGATGTTGACACGCAGCCAATTAGCCTGTGGCCGAGTTCAGATGAATTTCCAGTTCCTCCCGATCCTGGCGTCCCCGCAAATTGAACGACAAAGGCGCGCTGTTGTTGCGATTCCCGCGAAAGACGAGGCGGAAAAGCTGCCGGCTTGCTTGCTCGCGCTCGCCCGACAAATCGATGACCAAGGCCTTGCGCTGGGGCCGGGCGTGTTCGACGTCGTGGTCTTCGCCAACAATTGCGACGATGACAGCGCGGAGGTGGCGCGGCAAGCGGCGATCGGCGCCCCGTTCGGTCTGCGCGTGGTCGAATCGCGGTTACCGAAAGCCCAATCTCACGCCGGAGGCGCCAGGCGGAAGGCTATGGATTTGGCCGAGGCTTGGCTTCAGGAGTTAGGCGCCTTCGATGGCGTGATTCTGACCACGGATGCAGACAGCCAAGTCTCGCCGAACTGGATTTCGGCCAACCTTGACGCCTTCGCGCAAGGCGTCGACGCCGTGCTCGGACGAATTTCTCTGGATGAGGACGGCGAGCGCCTGCCGCCGGCGCTTCACGCACGCGGGAAGCTGGAATCGGTCTACGAAGATCTGCTGACGGAGGTATTTGCTCTGATCGATCCGCAGCCCGGCAACCCTTGGCCGCATCACTCGACGATCTCCGGAGCAAGCGTCGCCGTTACACGCGAGGCTTATTTGCGTGCGGGTCGGCTCCCACGGGTTCCGCTCGGCGAAGACAAGGCGCTTGTCTCCGCTCTTCAGCGACAAGACGCACGCATTCGGTTTGCGCCGGAGGTGACGGTCGTCACCTCAGCTCGCATTGCCGGACGCGCTCCCGGCGGCGTCGCCGATACGCTTCGGCTTCGCAGCGACGATCCGACAGCGCTTTGCGACGAAGCTTTGGAGCCCTGTGCGACCGCCTTCAAACGCGCGCTTTGGCGCGGTCGACTTCGGCGCAACGGCCTCAGCAACGCCAGTAACTGGCAAAGCGCGCTGCAAATTCCCGCGAAGCTAGCGCACAAGATTCAAGCGTCATCAACTTTTGGCGAGGCTTGGCGACAAATTGAGCAAGCCAGTCCGCGATTGTCCAGACATTGCCTCGCGCCGTCCGCGCTTCCGCACGAGATTGAGCGGGCGATGCGCTTGCTGCGCCGGCTTCAGGAACGGCTAGCGACGAGTGAGGACGTCGAGCCGGTATTCGAGGCGCCGCTCGCGCCTGACGATCCCGACCGATCCTTCGAGATGATGGATTAAGAGGTCGGCGGCCTCGTCGCCGGTTAGCGGATAGTTGGTCTCGCCGGTCCAGTGCACGAGCACAATGGCTCCACGCGAGGATAGGGACGAGAGCAATCGAGCAGCGAGCTTGTCGACATCGGCGGCGTCGAGATAGTAGACAACCTCAGATAGCAGGATGAGCGAGTATTCGCCCTGCGGCCATTGTTGGGGCACAAACATTTGCGCGAATTCAACATTCGCCTGGGCTTGGCACCGTTGCCGGGCCTGCTCTAACGGCGCCGACGCCGCATCGACCGCCAATAAACGTTCGCAACGCCGCGCGAGCTGATGGGTCAGGACGCCGATTGAGCAACCCACTTCGAGCGCGCTGTCGTAGCGCGCCTCGGGCAGGGCTTCGAGAGTATGAAGATATTTTTCGCGTTCGTAGTCGCTCGACGCGAACCTCCATGGGTCGCTGTCGGCGGCGTAAAGTTGTTCGAAATAGTTGGGCGCGAGAGTTTGCGTGTTGCGGGTCACTTGTCGCTCGCTATGAAAGTCTCAAACGGCCCCGCAAAACGTGCGAGATCCGCGGGGGATAAGCAAAAGCCAGTCGGATCGTCCGCAATCATGCGCGTGGTTTGCGATACGTGTGCGGCAATCGCGCGCCGCTTGCGCGTGCGATGTCCCGCTATCGGCAGGCGAAAGCCTGATCTCACCTGCGTGACAGGCGTGGACGATTTGAGCGCGGCGCCCCAAACCGAATATTCATACATCGCCACCCCAAGCTTGATCTGCGCCGCGCGCGCCAGTCGGTACGCCGCCTCGTGGTCGCAATGCGGATCGTGACGCCAACTCACGAACAGAGCTGATGCGTTGATCTTATGTGCGTCGCTGACGATCTGGTTGATGGCAGCGTCCGCGAGGGCGCCTTCGCTGGGGACGAAACGATCCGGCAGACGCAGGAACTTGAGGCAGCGCGGGGGTAAGCCAAGCGCAGTTACCGCAAGTCGCGCTTCGGCTTCGCGCAGCGCGCGCAGGCGACCGCGAGGATAGATGCGGCTGCGAGGATGAGACCCCGTGCCGTCGCTGACCACGATGACCGCCGTCTGCCGGCCTTGCGCGCAAGCCTCGGCGATAAGTCCACCGCAGGCGAGGCTCTCGTCGTCGGGATGCGGCGCAATAACGAGAAGACCGCCGTCGCCGAGGATGTCGGACAAGTTCGCGATCTCAAAGCGCGTCAGCGCCGTCATGGCCTCCGCGGCGCGCATGCTAGCTCCCAAAGTCAATATGTTCGTCTTCCTGCGCGAGCATCCATGCTGCCGCAGTTGTCAGCGCGCGATCCGGCCCCGGCTGGCGAAGGTAGGTCGCGAGATCTCGTGAGATACGTTCGATCGGGTTGGGACGCATGAAAGCTTGCAAGCCGACCGAGCGGTGCACGAGCTCCATCAGCGTCAGACCGGCGCGCTCCACGGCGATCCGCGCGAGATTGACATAGGCCACCACCCGATCCGCCGAGACAGCAGCCGAAGGCTCCTCCGCAATCTGCGCCGCGCGCTCAACCCAAAGGCGCGCAGTCTCGACGCATAGGCCAGCTTCGCCGAGCCTAGCCGCTTGATGCGGATCGCCGCCGCGGCCGGTGCGTCTCAGATGTTGGCGCAGAAGTTCGAACAATCTTTCCATGCCGCCGAGATGTACGGCGCAGAAGCGCCACGCGCCGCCGGAGAAAAACGGCTGTCGCTCATAGTCGCCGGCGCGCCCTATGATGTCGTCGGCCTCAACCACAAGCCCCGCGAAATCGACAGCCCCGGTGGCCGACGCGCGCATCCCGTGCGCCGTCCATTGGGAGAGGTCCGCTCTTTCGGCCCCATCGAGAAACGGCGTCACCATCAAGCGCTGGCCGGTTTCATCTGTCGCCGTGATCAATGGCCGCTTGATCCATCCCGCGCCGGAGCAGAGGATCTTTCGTCCTTCGAGCCGCCAGCGGGATCCGTCGCGGATCAGACGCAGACCGTCCGCGTCGTCGGTGTTCCAAACACCGAACAACTGACCATTGCGGGCCTCCGATGCGGTCTTGATCATTTGCGCTTGACCGCCAAAACGTCCGATCAGTCCGAGCGCATTGACATGGCCTTCAAAGAGGCGCCCGAGCGGGAGACTGCCGGATCCAATGTGCCGTAGCCAAGCCGAAAGCTCGTGCGCCGTTGGCTCTACGCCGCCCAGCGTTCGCGGCAGGGGCGCGGCGAGAAAGCCCTGGCGGCCCAACTCGGCAACATCCGCCTCTGGAAATGCGCCATCATGATCGTGAAGCTCCGCGCGGCCAAAAGCGAGCTTGGCGATGGCCCGCGCAGCCGCCAGTCCCGGAGGGGTAGGGCTCGGTGGAGCGGGTTTTCGCAAGTGTACGGCGCCGCTGGAAGAGTCCAGGGAGGGAACAGAACCAACGCTACGCCGCGCGGCCGTAGCGGCGGGCTCGAACACCTTCGGTGAAACTGCGCTTGTCATATTCGCTCGCTCGGCAACCAAAAACATTGAACGCCGAACGAAAGCTTTCGGCGCCGAACAATCTGGAAAATACAGAATACCTCCCCCGCGGGTTAGCGCCGCTTGAAATATTGCATTTCGCGCGCGTGGTTTTCCGCCGCCGGTTTCAGTTTCCTGATCACCGGTAAGCCCCCCATACGAAACTTGGCCTGCCGAAGTCGTAACGGCAGCCGGCCAGCCGCGTTCCCTCCCACAGGCGGCGAGAGGCCCCGCCGTGGTGTTCGTGGTGGACAAATTTTCTCCCGAGACGCCGCCCCCTTTGGCCGCCCCTCGCGTTATCAGTTCACCTAAGCGCACCGGGAGATCGGGATATGCCAAAGGTTGCGTCGCTTGCGAACTTGCCAGCCGACCGCGGTTTGCGCGTAGAGGTGGGAGGCGAGGCTGTGCTGCTGGTTCGCGACGGCGACGCCGTTCGCGCCTATTCCGCCACGTGCCCGCACGCGGGCGCTCCGTTAGAGGAGGGCGCCGTTTGCAATGGCCGCATCATTTGTCCGTGGCACAAGGCCGCGTTTCGTGTTTCAGACGGCGGACTCGTTGAGCCGCCTGCGCTGGACGGCCTCAACAGCTATCCAGTCCGCGTCGACGGTGGTGACATTTTCGTCGAAGCGAAGGCGGCGCCCCAGCCGCAAGTCCGCTCGCACACGGATAGCCGCAGCTTCGTCATCGTCGGCGCCGGCGCGGCCGGCGCCACGGCGGCGGCCGCGCTCCGGGAATTTGGCTTCGGCGGTCGCATATTGCTGATCGGGCGCGAACCGGGTCTCCCGTTCGACCGCACTTCGCTCAGCAAATTCGTGGTCTCCGGCGAGATGAAACCAGAGGAGACGCCCTTATTGCGGACCAAAGACTTTTATGCGGAGCAGAGAATTGAACGAAGCGAAATGGAGGTGGTTCGCTTCGACGTGAAGAGCCGTGAAATCACGTTGGCGGACAACCGGAAGATCGAGTTCGACAGCGCCCTCATCGCGCCAGGCAGCGAGGCGAAAACGCCTGAGCTTCCGGGCGTGGACCAGGATGGCGTTCACAAACTCCGCAGTCGCGAGGACGCGGCGGCCATCCTCGCGGACGTGCGGCCAGGCGCCCGAGCGATCGTCCTCGGCAGCAGTTTCATTGGCCTCGAAGTCGCCTCGTGTTTGCGTGCGCAGAAAGCGAGCGTCACCGTCGTTTCGCCGGAAGAGATCCCCTTTGTCAGGCAATTCGGCGACAAAATCGGCCGCTCGATCCGCGCATTGCACGAGGCCAACGGCGTCGTCTTTGAAGCGCCAGCTAAGGCAATCAAGATAGAAGGCCAGGGCCGGGTCTCCGGTCTCGTGTTGGAGGACGGGCGCCGTCTCGCCGCCGACCTAGTGGTGATCGGTGTCGGGGTGCGCCCAGCGACCGGCTTCGTGGTGGGCGCGGAGATGACTAAGGACAAAGGCCTCTCCGTCGATGCGACGCTTCGCCTGGCGGAAGGTATCTACTGCGCCGGAGACGCCGCCGCGTTTCCGATGCCGCCGGATGGCAAGCCGACGCGGATCGAACACTGGCGCGTCGCGCAGCAACAAGCCCGCATCGCCGCCGCGAATATGATGGGCGGCAACCGACCTTATGAGGACGTGCCGTTTTTCTGGACATATCACTATGGAAAGAATTTCGAATACCTCGGGCATGCGGATAGCTGGGACGATGAGGTCATACGAGGCGACATCGGCAAGCAGCAATTCGTGGCGGTTTTGCTGCAGCGCGACCGGGTCGCCGCCGTGGTGGCTTGCGAGCGTCAACGATTGACCGCAGCGCTGAGTGAACGGATGCGGACGCCGCTGATGCGGGACGAAGCGCTGCGGATGGTCGACGATCCGAGCTTCGGATAGCAAGCGCAGTTTTAGGCAGATGCGCCGGCGCGCTGTAGCCGCGGACTCCAGTCCGCGGTGGGCAAGAGATCGCGCAGTGCTAAGAAAGAGCCGATCTCGGGGAGATGCGGTTTCGAGACCGCGGCTACAGGCGCCCGGGAATTTGTATGGCGTCACGATTTACGCCGCATGGCGATGGCGTCGCGCGCGCCGCGCTCGATTCCAGCGGCTGTCAGGCCGTAGGTCTCGAACAGGTATTCGACCGGACCGGTCGGCATGAAGCCAGGAAAACCTAGGATCCGCACAGGGCAGGGTCGATAGCCCGCTACGACTTCGGCGATCGCCCCGCCGAGGCCGCCGCGAACCGAATGCTCTTCGACGGTCACGATGGCGCCGATGTCCGCCGCCGCGCGAATGGCGACTTCATCGAGCGGCGCAATTGAGGCCATGTTGACGACGCGAGCGCCGATACCCCCAGCCGCGAGCGTTTCAGCGGCTGCGAGCGCGCGCGCCACCATGACCCCGTTGGCGATGATCGCGACGTCGCTTCCCTCGCGCAGGGTTTCGGCCTTGCCGATGGCGAAGACGGCGCCCTCGGGTCGCGGCAACTGCGGCACGCCGAAACGGCTCACGCGAAGGAAAACCGGCCCGTCATGCGCGGCGGCGGCCTTGACGGCCTCGGCGGTTTCCCAGGGGTCCGCGGGCGAGACGATGGCGAGGTTAGACAATACCCGCAGCCACGCGAAATCCTCGATGGAATGATGTGTGGGTCCGAGTTCACCGTAGCCGATGCCCGGAGATTGGCCGACGAGTTTCACATTCGTGTTGGAATAGGCGACGTCCGCTTTGATTTGCTCCAGCGCCCGGCCCGTCAGGAAGCAGGACGCGGCGCTGACGAACGGAATCTTGCCGCCATTGGCGAGGCCGGCGCCAACGCCAACCATATTTTGTTCGGCGATGCCGACGTTGATCACTCGCTCCGGCCAGCGCTTGCGAAAGCTGTCGAGTTTCGACGAACCGACGCTATCGTTGACGACGATGACGACCCGCGAATCTGTCTCGGCGATGGCCTCCAAGGTGGTCGCGAAGGCGTTGCGACAATCAAACAGGCGTGACGATGTCGGCTCCTGGGCGCTCATATTGCACTCAATTCCTTGATCGCCTGATCCAACTGCGCATCGGTCGGCACCCCGTGATGCCATCCGATCTGATCCTGCATGAATGACACGCCTTTGCCCTTGACCGTGTGGGCGATGACGCAGAGCGGCCGGGAGCGGCTCTCGACGGCGTTTGAACGCTTCGAGCAGAGCTGCGGGATCGTGGCCGTCGGTGTCGACCACCTCCCAACCGAACGCCCGGAATTTGTCGGCGAGCGGCTCCAGATCATTGGTGTCGGCCACCCGCGCGCCCTGCTGCAATGTATTGCGATCGACGATCAGCGTTAGATTGGCGAGCTTATGATGACCGGCCGCCATCGCCGCCTCCCAGTTGCTGCCCTCCTGCAATTCGCCGTCTCCGGTAATGACGAAGACGCGATAGCTCGCGTGGTCTAGCTTGCCAGCGAGCGCGATTCCCACGGCGATCGGCATGCCGTGTCCGAGCGGCCCGGTATTCGCCTCGACGCCCGGCACGTAATTCCGGTTGGGATGGCCGTTCAGCATCGACATCGGTTGCATGTAGGTTGATAGTTGCTCGACCGGGATGAAGCCGGCCTCAGCGAGCGTCGCGTAGAGCGCGCCGCTCGCGTGGCCCTTGCTGAAGATGAGCCGGTCACGATTTGGGTCGCGCGGCGCCTTCGTGTCCACGCGCAACACGCCGAAATATAGCGTCGCCAGGATGTCGGTCACCGACAGGTCGCCGCCGGGATGTCCGAGCCGCGCGCGATGGACCATCTCCAGCGAATGCTTGCGAATGGCGCGCGCCTTGTCTCGGATCAGCGCGACGCTCGCCACGTTTGTTTGCTCTGCCGCCATAACGTCAATTCCTGAACACAGAAGCAAGCGCAGCGCCGTCGTCTGGCGGCGGCTCGTGGCGATAGGTCGGCCAATTCAGATAACGCGAAACCGCTTCATTGACCGCTGCGGCGTGATGGCCGCGCACCATCGCTACGTGATGCTCGAAGCCGTTGCGGGCAATGAAGCCTAGCATGCGGCGCAACTTCGTAACCTTGGTGACCGCAATGCCGCCGTCCATCGCGAACGGATCGTCGGTGAATTCGCCCTCGCCGACATAAGCTCTTGACGACACCCTGCCGATCGTCGGTGGAGGCGCGGAAGAAGGTCATCGGCCCCGCCTTCACCTTGCCTTTAACGGCGCCGAAGCATTTCTCTCGGCCGATCACGGTTCCCAGCACGTCGAGTTCGCCGATCTCCGGCGTTTCGCCAATGAAACTCTTCGGGATAGTTGCCGCAATGCGTGCACACGCATTTGTCGACCTCGCGGCCGTAGTTGTTGTTCCAGTCGAGGATCGCGGAGGGCGCATCAGCAGCGAGCGTCAGCGCATACATCGAGATCGCGCCCATCACGTCGACCTCGCAGGCGCTGGGCATCAGCTTTTCGCCCATCATGCTCATCGTCACGCAAGTCGCGCAGCCAAAATTATCCTGCAGACTGCGCCAGCACTGGATCGCGCTGGCGTCGCAGTCGTTCTCTTCGATCCAGCGATTGACCGCGATCGTCCACTTCGCCTGCTTGACGATATTCTCGCGCTTGATGTGAGCGGGGATGCGGCCGTAGGCGGCGATCTCCTCGAGCATCGCCTTCACTTGCTCGTCGTCATCAGTTGAGCGAACCGGCGGCGTGGATGATCTCCGAGAGGTCGACGGTCACGACCGTCATGCCGGAGCCCTGCAGCAACTTTTCGCTGAACCGCATGGTCTGGAACGCGCCCGTGCGCGCGCCGATCGACGCCGATACGGGCGCTTTTCAGTCCACGCACGACGCGGCAGACACGCACGAAACGATCGAGGTCCGCAGCGAACTCCTCTCCGTCGACGTCGCAGGTGTGGCTCGTCGTGTCGGTGAAGGGGATGTCATATTGATAGAAGTTGTTGGTGACCGAAAATTTGCCGCAGAAAGCGTCGCGGCGGCCGGCAAGGTCGACCTTGTCGATCTCATCGTTGCTGGCCTGCAACAGAATCGGGACGCCGAGCCGCGCCTGGCCGACAAGCTCCATGATCGCGATTTCGTCGCCGAAATTCGGCAGGCAAATGACGAGGCCGTCGATCGATTCGCGCTCGGCGCGGAAATGTTCGGCGTAGCGCCGCGCGTCCTCGCGCGACTGCACGGCGCCGTTTTTTGTCGCGTCGAGCGGCAGGATGCTGAAAGTGACGCCCAACTTCTCAAGCTGCGCGATCAGTTGCTGACGCGTCTGCAACGCCGGCGCGCCGATTGAAGAACTCCCGGCTTCCGACGACCAGGCCGAGCCTGATTGGTCGCAGATTTCGCTTGGTCATCGTTTCCGCCCCGGCTTGTTTCGGCGATTTCCACGCGGCGTCCTGCCGCACCTCGATTTGCGGCGCGCCAGCCGCCTTGTTTCGAGAAACTTCGATTTTTTTCATTTAATCGCAGATCGCCGCGCCTGTAAAGAGCGCCGTACGCCGGCGTGGGTACCCAAGGGAGGCTTCCGCACCTGTAGCCGCGGACTCCAGTCCGCGGTGGTCAAGCGATCGCGCCTTGCCGAGAAAGCGCCGATCACGGCAACCGCGGACTGGAGTTCGCGGCTACAGGCGACTTTCCAGACGATAGTTAGCATTTTCACACCTGGGTCTGGCGATTTCGACTGCCGTTGCACGTTGACAGCAATCCGAAACGATGCGACATAATCGATAACAACCGACATAAATCGCAATTGCAGCACGGGGGAAAGCCGAGGGTCATGGACGCCGCGTCGCCGAGAACCCGAGGTCGGGAAGAGCGCTTGACGCTCCGCATCTTGGCTCGACGCGCAAGCCGCGGCTTCTGCGCATCTTCATACTTACACGGCGGCTTCGAGACGATCGCGGCCCGCCGGTCCACCAAACTTATCCTTGTCAACAAAGGATGAGCACGGCGCGGCGCGCGCGCGAAGACAACGCGCAATGGGAGAAACGCACATGAAACAATCGAAATCGCTCGGTCTGACAGCCCTCGCGTTGGCGATGGCGCTACACGCCAATGGCGCCATGGCGGACGGAAAGCTGATCGCAATCATCACGCCCTCGCACGACAATCCGTTCTTCGCCACCGAGGCCGACGGCGCAGCGGCCAAAGCCAAGGCGCTCGGCTACGACACGCTCGTCCTCGTCCACGACGACGACGCCAACAAGCAGAACCAGCTCATCGACACCGCGATCGCGCGCAAGGCGGCGGCGATCGTGCTCGACAACGCCGGCGCCGACGCCTCGATCGAGGCGGTGCAGAAGGCGAAGGACGCGGGCATCCCTAGCTTCCTCATCGACCGCGAAATCAACAAGACCGGCGTCGCCGTGACGCAGATCGTCTCCAACAATTATCAGGGCGCGACGCTCGGCGGCCAGGAATTCGTCAAGGACATGGGAGAGAAGGGCAACTACGCGGAACTGGTCGGCAAGGAGTCCGACACCAACGCGGGCATCCGCTCCAAGGGCTATCACGATGTCCTCGACCAGTATCCGGATTTGAAATCGGTCGCCCGGCAGAGCGCCAACTGGAGCCAGACAGAGGCCTACGCCAAGATGGAATCGATCCTCCAGGCGCACCCCGACATCAAGGGCGTCATCTCCGGCAATGACACGATGGCGATGGGCGCTTCGGCCGCGTTGCAGGCCGCGCATCGCGCCGACGTGATCGTGGTCGGCTTCGATGGTTCGAACGACGTGCGCGACCAGATCAAGGCGGGCAAGATCGCCGCGACCGTGTTGCAGCCGGCGTTCCAAATCGCGCAGCTCGCGGTTGAGGAGGCCGATCAATATCTGAAGACAAAGTCGACCGGCAAGCCTGAGAAGCAGTCGATCGACTGCGTGCTCATCACCAAGCCGAACGCCGAAAAGCTCGACAATTTCACGCTCAAGTGAGCACGCATGAGACCCCCCGGGTCTCATGCGTATGCGGGCGGACCCGCGTTCTCTGAGGGGCGCGCGGGCCGTTTGATTGGGCTGAGTTTGTCGACCCGGCAAGAGACCAGATGATCCGCTTCGCCTTCCTGCTGTTCGCGGCGCCGACGATTCTGCTTCCGCTCAGCGGCTGCAAAATCGTTGCCGACAAAGATCTGGTCGCCGAGGAGAAGCACTCGGCGGCGTTCGACGCCAACGCTTTTGTCGAGAAGGTCTGGACCCCGAAAGCGGTTGAGGACTTCAAGGCGAAGGCAGTCGATCTCGCGACGCTTCTTCCGGCGATCGAGGCCGATCCGAACCAGGCGGGACAAACCTATGGTCGCGGCGGCGGCGAGGGCAACCCGTGGTCCTACGAAGTGAAGGGTGAAGGCAAGGTTACTGCGGTTGACGTCGAATCGCGGCACGGATTGATGACAGTCGAGATCACAACCAAAGACGGACCACGTCCTGTCGATCTTCAGATCGGCCCGGTGATCTTCGGCACGGCGTTGCGCGACAGCCTGCCGTTCGTGCACTTCGGCGACTTCGTCAACCAGATTCAGTTCGCGCAGATTTCGCGCGCTTTCAACGATCGCGCGACCAAGGATCTGCGAAGCGCCTTCGATCCGAAGACAATCCTGGGCAAGACCGTGGCCTTCTACGGGGCTGCGACGCAAGCGGCCGCTGCGGGAAAATTGAGCGTGACACCGATCGCGATTGAAACCAACAAGGCCACGCCATGACGGCTGCGCCCGCCGTGTCTGACGACATCATCCTGCGCGCTGAAGGCGTCGGCATGGTGTATCCCGGCACGATCGCGTTGAGTCACGTCGATTTCGAGGTCCGGCGCGGCGCCGTCAATGTGCTGGTTGGTGAGAACGGCGCGGGCAAGTCGACCCTGATGAAAATTCTCGCTGGCGTGATCGCGCCGACGTCAGGCCGGCTGGTGCTGCGCGGCGCCGAGGTTCGCTTCTCCTCGGTGACCGAGGCGGCGCGCGCGGGCATTGGCATCATCTACCAGGAACTGAACCTCTGTCCGAACCTCACTGTCGCGGAGAATTCTAAGCCTGGTTGACCCGCCGACCCGCTTCGGCATCGATATCGATCGCACGCGGCAGACCGAGAAAGCTAGGGCTCTTCTGGCGCGACTCGAACAGCCGATTGATCCGAATACGCTTGCCGATGATCTACGCATCGGCCAACAGCAGATCGTCGAAATCGCCAAGGCGCTGGCGGGCAAAGTCGACGTCCTGATCATGGACGAGCCAACGTCCGCGCTCAGCGCGCGAGAAGTCGAAATCCTGTTCCGGGTTATCCACGACCTAAGGTCGCACGGCGTCGCCATCATCTACATCTCGCATCGGCTCGAGGAAATCCTGCGCATCGGCGACTATGTCACCGTGCTGCGCGACGGGCGTCGTCAGGCGGAAGCGCTGGTGAAGGATATTTCGATCGCTTGGATGGTCGAGAAGATGGTCGGTCCGACCGCCGCGGCGCCCGAACGCCACGCCGCGCCGAATGCCGAGATCGCGCTGTCGCTCGACCAAGTGACGCTGCCACGCGCCGCCGGCGGCTTTCTGGTTGATCATGTCTCGCTGACGTTGCGCGCCGGCGAGGTCGTGTGCCTCTATGGATTGCTCGGCGCCGGCCGATCGGAGTTGTTCGAGTGCCTGATGGGTCTGCATCCCATGGCGCGCGGGCGGGTCGAGCTGAAGGGCAGGGACATCGCCGGCCAGTCAATTGCAACGCGCATTCGGCGCGGGCTTGTGCTGGTTCCCGAGGATCGGCAACGCGAAGGCCTGGTCCAGACGATGTCGGTGCGCGAAAATCTCACGCTTGCCAGCTTGCGGCGGTTCGCGAGGTTTCTGACTATCGGGCGAACCCGTGAGCGATCCGCAACGCGGGATATGATTGAGCGGCTCACCATCAAAGTGTCTTCGATGGACGTCGAGGTGACTGCGCTCAGCGGCGGCAATCAGCAGAAGGTTGTGATCGGCAAGGGGTTGATGACCGAGCCGAGTGTCATCCTGCTCGATGAGCCGAGCCGCGGGGTCGACGTAGGCGCCAAAGCGGAGATTTTTCGGGTCATGCGGGGCCTGGCGGAAGCCGGGCTCGGCATCCTGTTCTCGACTTCCGATCTCAAGGAGGCGCTAGGCTATGCCGACCGCATCATCGTGATGTCCAGCGGCCGTGTCGCCGCGGAGTTCACGGCCGCCGAAGCGAGTGAGACCGCTATTGTCGCGGCCTCTTCGCCGACCTTCGATAGGGAAAGACGATCGGCATGAGCAGCAGCGCGATCCCCTCGACGAGCTCCGCCAAACCGCGGCCAAAGCGTCCGCTGACCTTGCTGCTGATGAGCTTCCGAACGTTCATCGCGCTGATCGCTGTGTTCGTGGTCTTCGGCGTGACGACGCCAAACTTTCTCGACCTGCCGACGCTGGTGATTGTCGCCAAACATGTGGCCGTCAACGCCATTCTTGGCATTGGTATGACCTTTGTGATCCTCACCGCCGGCATCGACCTTTCGGTTGGTTCGATCGTCGGCGTGTCCGGCATGATCGCCGGCTATTTGCTGACGAGAGGTATCTCGGTAGCGCCGCTGCAGATCACCATTTTCCCGAGCGCTATCGAAACGATCCTCATAACGCTAGCCGCTGGCGCGGGGATTGGCCTCGTCAACGGATTGCTGATCACGCGCCTCAACGTCGCGCCCTTCATTGCGACGCTTGGCATGCTTTATGTGGCGCGCGGCGCGGCGCTGCTGATATCCGACGGGTCGACCTTTTCCAATCTGGTCGGCGATCCGCGCTTCGACAACACCGGCTTTCCGTTCCTCGGCTCAGGTTTGGTTCTCGGCGTTCCGGCATCGATTGTCGCGCTGATCGTATTCGCAGCGATCGCAGCCTATGTCGCGGCCCGCACGCCGTTCGGCCGGCACGTCTATGCGGTCGGCGGCAACGAGCGGGCCGCCGCGCTCTCGGGCGTGAAGGTCGATGGGATCAAGATTTCGACCTACATGATTTCGGGCTTCTGCGCCGCCTTTGCTGGCCTCATCGTCGCGTCCGAGTTGGTGGCGGCACATCCGGCGTCGGGTGAAACTTTCGAGTTGAATGCGATAGCCGCCGCGGTGTTGGGTGGCACATCGCTCTCCGGTGGGCGCGGGACTATTGCCGGGACTCTGGTTGGCGCCTTTGTCATTGGCGTGCTGGGCGACGGTTTGGTGATGCTCGGGGTCAGCTCGTTCTGGCAGATGGTGATCAAGGGTCTGGTCATCATCGCCGCTGTGGTCTTGGACCAGATGCAACGACGCATGTATCGGCGCTTCGCCCTGCAATCGCAGGGAGGATAGAGGGCGGGCGCGCTGTAGCCGCGGTCTCCAGACCGCGGTCTCCTCGTGATCGGCTCTTTCTCGGCACGGCGCGATCTCTTGACCACCGCGGACTGGAGTCCGCGGCTACAGGCGCCCGGAGAGAGTTGGCGGAAATTTGCGCTTCTGCAATTCGAAAGGTGAGATAAGCTGCCGAGCTTGAGTCTCGGCGAGAATAGCCATGAAGGGCAAGCCAAAAACGCGCCGGCCGCTCGCCGGGGAAGTTCGGGCTTTGGAATTTCGAGAGAATTCAACAATGATCAGAAATTCGAGATCCAGCCGGACGCCGGCGCGCTTGCGCGAAGACCCGGGCGCACAGGCCAAGCCCGACCTCAATGGATTGTTGGCGGAGCCCCGGCGGCGGAAGATCCTCGACTGGCTGCAGGAGGAGGGAAGCGCGCGCGTCCGCGATTTGAGCGCAGCATTCGCCGTGTCTGAGGCGACGATCCGCCAGGATCTCGAGAAACTCGAGGTCGACGGCCACATCAGCCGGCAACACGGCGGCGCCTTCCTGCGCACAGTGCCGCGGCAGGTCGAGACGATGTCGCTTCAGCATATGGAGAATATCGATAAGAAGCGCAAAATCGGGACAAAAGCCGCGAGTTTGGTGACGGAGGGCGAAACCATCATCCTCGATGCCGGCACGACGACCACCGAAGTCGCGCACAATCTCGCCGGCCGCTCTTCGCTGACGGTCATCACCAATGCGCTCAACATTGCGCTCATGCTCGGCGCGCAGCCTGGCCACGCCGTGCACATGCCAGGTGGGCAATTCAAGGCGCCGACGCTGTCGTTGAGCGGTGACAAGGCCGCCGACTATTTTCGTGACGTGTACGCGGGCAAGCTGTTCCTCGCGACGGCCGGCGTCGCGCTGGACACCGGTCTCACTCTGCCAAGCTTCGCAGACTTGCAGCTCAAGCAGGCCATGATTAGCGCCGCGTCGCGCGTCTATCTCGTGGCTGATTCGACCAAGATCAACCGCTCATCATTCACGCGGCTTGGCACGCTCGACCTGATCCATTCCTTCATCACCGACGACGGTATCCGCGATGAGGACGCGCGCGCGTTCGAGAGCCGCGGCATCGAGGTGATCATCGCCTCGTGACGGCAGCGAAAGCTCGCCGAAACTTCGCCCCGTCATTGCGAGCGAAGCGAAGCAATCCAGCGTCGTGCGATCGGTGGCCGGCCGGACAGCGCGCCTGCCGCCGCATGGATTGCCGCGTCGCTTCGCTCCTCGCAATGACGGATTTGCTGACGCGTCGAGTGCTGGCGCAATCGCCATTTTCGGATTGACACCAATCCGCAAGAATGCGATCGAATACAAAAATAAACACAACTAGTCGCGAATGTTCGCGAACGCAGAGGGAGGACGCGAAATATGCGCAAGTTTGCCAAATGGCTGAAAGCGGCGAGCGCCGCGGCCGTGGTTCTTGCCGGGTCGACGACCGCTCGCGCCCAGGAGATCAAATTCTGGACGCTCACCTTCGACAATCCGAGCATCACCAAGGCGTTCGAAAAAATCGTCCAGGATTTCCAGGCCGCGAACCCCGGCGCCACCGTCAAAATTGAAAATCGTGCGACCGACGAGCATAAGTCGGCGCTTCGCGTGGCGAGCGGTTCGGATCAGGCGCCCGATATCTACTTCATGTGGGCCGGGCTCGGCCTCGGCGGCGAGTTCATCAAGTCCGGCCTCGCGCTGCCGATGGACAAATATTATGCGGAGTACAAGTGGGACGATGAATTCATCGGCCCGGCGCTCTCGTTCTCCAAACAATATACCGGTGGCCGCTTTGGCGTGCCTTACACCTTCCGCGGCGAGGCGCTCTACTACAACAAGGCGCTATTCACCAAGGCGGGCATAACCAGCTTGCCGACAACCTATGACGAACTCGTCGCCGATGCCGACAAGCTCGCCAAGGCCGGCATACCCGCGATCACGTTTGGCGGCACGGTCAATTGGCACGTCATGCGATTGATGGACGAGCTTCTCGAGGTCCAATGCGGGCCGGAGAAACATGACGCACTGATGAGCATGAAAGTCAGTTGGACCGACGAGGCTTGTGCGACCAAATCCTTCGAAGAGCTGCACAAGTGGACGTCCAAATATTTCCTGAAGCCGTTCATGGGAATGGACAACAACCAGGCTTTCAACCTGTTCCTCGCCGGCCGCGCCGCGATGATGCTCGAAGGCAATTGGCTCGTCGGACAATTGCGCAACGCCAACAAGCTGGCTGACTACGGAGTCTTCACATTCCCCGGCGCCACGCGTCTCTATGGGTTCGGCGAGTACAATTACATCAGTACGAAGAGCAAGAATCCGGATCTCGCCGCAAAGTTCCTCGCCTATCTGGAGTCGACGCCGGTGCAGCAGGCGAACCTTGCGCTGTTCGGCGGCTCGGTCAACAAGAATGTCAAGTCAGACAGCACGGAGCCGCTTGATCTCGCCTGGACAAAGATCTTCGGCCAATACACCGACGTCTTCGTCAACGGCGACCAGGCGTTTCCGCTGAACGTGACGACCGAATATTGGAGGATCATCAACCAGGTCGCAACCGACGCCATCGAGCCGAAGGCGGCGGCGGGAGAGCTGCAGAAGTTTATCGCGTCTTCTAAATGACGCGATGTGGGCGACCGATTGTTCTCTACGGTCGCCCCGTTCCCAATAGGGCAGACGAGGTGGCCTCGCGATTGACAACGTCGGCGCTGGTAAGGGCAATGCGGTCTTGAGAGCGAGGTTGTCTACGCGAACGCAAGGGTTCGTTCTCCTGGCGCCGGCGCTCGCGGTCTATTGCGTGTTCGCCGTCTATCCGATGCTGCACGTCGTGCTGCTGAGCTTCATGAAATGGAACGGGCTCACGGCCGATAAGCAGTTCGTCGGCTTTACCAACTACGTGCAAATCTTTACCCAGGATCCGGTGTTTTGGACAGCCGTCCGCAACACCGTCCTGTGGACGATCATGTCGGTTATCTTTCCGCCGGCGATCGGGTTTGCACTGGCGCTGGCGTTGAACCAGAACATTCCGGGCCGATCGCCGCTGCGGGCGCTATTCTACATGCCAGTCATCATCGCGCCGATCGCGGTCGCGACCATATGGCGATGGATCTACGATCCGTTCTTCGGCTTGTTCAACGCCGCTTTGACGGCGCTTGGCGCGCAGGGGCTCATTCAGGATTGGCTTGGCGACCGCAGCTTCGCGCTCTATGCGATGTTTGTCGGCTACGTTTGGCAGACCGTCGGGTTTTCGCTGGTGCTGTTTCTCGCCGGCTTGCAGGGTGTGTCGCAGACGTTGGTCGAGGCGTCGCGCATCGACGGCGCCGGCAGGCTTCAGGTGTTTCGCTATGTGACGCTGCCGGCGTTGCGTCCGTCGATCACCATCGTGCTCATCCTATCGATCATCAATTCCCTGAAGGCGTTTGACATCGTCTACGGCATGACCGGCGGCGGCCCGGCGCAATCGACGCAGATGTTGGCGCTTTGGGCGTTCACCCAGGCGATGCAGCTCGGCGATTTCGGCCACGGCGCGGCGATCTCCGTCGTGTTGTTGATCTTTACGGCGGCGATCGTCATACCTTACTTGCGTTGGTCGCGCCTCCGCCGGGAAGCGGCGTCTTGAGCGCCTACGCAAGTTTCTTCCGGCCCGCTGGCCTCGACCGCGTCGATCCGCTGCTCGTTGCGCTGTGGGTCACCTTGCTGGCGATCGCGGTGATTTGGATCGCGCCGTTCGTGTTCATCGTCTTCACTTCCCTGAAGGCCAATACGGCGGTGATGGGAGAGAGCGCTTTCGCGCCGCCGACAAGCGTTGATTGGAGCAATTTCACCGGGGCTTGGGCGCGCGGGCATTTCAGCACGACGGTGTTGAACAGCGTGCGTGATTACAATCATCAAGGTTCCGATCGGCCTTATCCTTTCGGCGATGGCGGCCTATGCGCTAAGCCGCATCCAACTGCCGGGCGGGCGCGCGATTTTCCTGCTCGTGCTGTTCGGGACCATGTTGCCGTTCCAGGTGATGCTGGCGCCGCTGTTCACGCTGGTCAATTCGTTTGGCCTGATCAACACCAAGCTCGGGGTCATTCTGCCTTACCTCGCATTCGGCGTTCCCTACCAGGTCTTCATCCTGCACGGCTTCTTCAGCGAGATTCCCAAAGAGTTGAGCGAGGCCGCGCGGATCGACGGCGCTTCGCACTTCACGATCTTCCGCCGCATCTTTCTGCCGCTGTCGCTGCCGGTTCTCGCCGCGCTGCTCATCCTGGATTTTGTCGCGACCTGGAATGAATTCGCGATGGCGCTGGTCATTCTGCAGGACAATAGCACGTGGACGCTGCCGCTCGGCCTGATGTCGTTTCAGAGCCAGTTCGCCAGCGACTACGGCCAACTGAACGCGGCCATCGTCATGACCGTGCTTCCTGCGACCCTGGTTTATCTGATCTTTCAGCGCTATTTCGTCTCGGGTCTGACGAGCGGCGCGATCAAGGAGTAGTCGTTGATGTCCGCCGATGTCGAAAAGTGGGGCGTGTTCGAGACGTCGTTCGTGGGGCCGTCGGGCGGCAATCCCTTCGTCGAGGTGACGATCGACGTCGAATTCTCGCGCGAGAATCGTCGCGTGACGGCGCCCGGCTTTTATGATGGCGACGGCGTCTATCGCGTCCGCTTCATGCCGGATACCGAGGGCGAGTGGACCTACCAAACCCGCGCGAATGCGAAGGCGCTGGACGGGTTGAAGAGGCTCCTTCAAGCTGCGCGCCCGCCAGCGCCGGCAATCATGGTCCGGTCCGGGTCCGCAATCGCCATCATTTCGCTTATGCGGACGGAACGCCGTATTTTCCTTTTGGCACGACCTGCTACGCCTGGACGCATCAGCCGATAGAGTTACAAGCGCCAAACGCTCGATACCCTGCGCGAGGCCCGCTTCAACAAGCTGCGCATGGGCGTTTTCCCCAAGCACTACATCTTCAACGAAAATCCGCCGCTCCACGATGTCTACGAGCGCGGCGCCGACGGCGCGCTCGATTTCGACCGACCCAACGTTGCCGCCTTCCGCCATTTCGAGACCCAAGTCGCAGCGCTGGGCGGACTCGGGATCGAAGCCGACATCATCATTTTCCACCCCTACGATCGCTGGGATTATTGCGCCATGTCGGCGGACCAGGACGATCGGTATGTGCGCTATCTGGTCGCGCGGCTCAGCGCCTTTCGCAATGTTTGGTGGTCGCTCGCCAACGAATACGACTTCCTGCTCGATGTGAAGCCGGTGTCGCGGTGGGACCGTTTTTTCCACATCATCGAGGAGAACGACCCGGCGCGGCATCTGAAGTCGATCCACAATGGCGAAGAGACGATGAACTTCGATCATCGCAAGCCCTGGGTCGATCACGTTTGCATCCAGAACTGGAATGTCAAGCGCACCGCCGATTGGCGGCGCGATTGGGGCAAACCGATCGTCAACGACGAGATGGAGTATGAAGGCGACATCAGTCTGGCGTGGGGGGATCTCTCGGCGCAGGAATTGACGCATCGATTCTGGCTCACCGTGACGCGCGGCGGCTACGGCGGCCACGGCGAATGCTTCATGCACCCGCAAGACGAATTGTGGTGGGCGAAGGGCGGCGTATTGCGGGGCGAGAGCTGGAAGCGGATCGCGTTTCTGCGGTCAATCATTGAAGCCGACGTTCGGCAGGGGCTCACGCCGGCGCCCACAGACGAGTGGCCGTGGCAGCGCGTCAGCTCGGCGAGCGACGGCGACTTCAAGCTGATATACCTTGGCGAGCATCAGCCGCGCGTCTGGGCGGCGGGGTTGCCCAAGGACGACCGCGAGGTTGAAGTCGACGTTATCGACGCCTGGGAAATGACGGTTACCCCGGCCCAGCGGATTGCCTGTCCGGTCTACCCGCGGCTGCGCCAGCGAGGCGGCGCATTGAGTGATCCGAAGCCGATCGCGGCCTTTGCGGTCGAGCTTCCCGCAAAACCCTATCAGGCGATCCGCGTCCGTCCGGTGGGCGCGAGCGGGCGATGAGCGCGGCTTAAGAGGAGGGCGCTTCCGTTGTCGACCGTTGAGATCCGCGACGTCCGCAAATCGTTCGGCGCCGTCAACGTCATTCAAGGCGTTTCGGTTGACATATCCGACGGCGAATTTGTCGTTCTGGTTGGACCGTCCGGCTGTGGCAAGTCGACGCTGCTGCGCATGGTCGCTGGCCTCGAAACGATCAGCGCCGGCGAGATCGCCATCGATGGGCAGGTCGTCAACAAGCTCGACCCCAGAGATCGCGACGTCGCCATGGTGTTCCAGAATTACGCGCTCTATCCGCAGATGACGGTAGCGCAGAATTTTGGGTTCGCTTTGGAGCTGGCGCGGGTTGGCAAGGACGAGATCAAGCGCAAGGTGGCCATTGCGGCGGCCTCGCTCGGCCTCGAACCGCTGCTCGATCGCTACCCACGGCAGCTCTCAGGCGGGCAGCGGCAGCGCGTCGCAATGGGGCGGGCGATTGTGCGCGACCCGAAAGTGTTTCTGTTTGATGAGCCGCTGTCGAATCTCGATGCGAAGCTGCGCGTTCAGGTGAGAGCCGAGATCAAGGAACTGCAGCGGCGTCTGAAGACGACGACGATCTACGTCACGCACGATCAGGTCGAGGCGATGACCATGGGCGATAAGATCGTCGTCATGAATGGCGGGCGGGTCGAACAGACGGGGGCGCCGCTCGACCTCTATGACCGTCCCGCCAACAAATTTGTCGCGAGCTTTCTAGGATCGCCTGCGATGAACTTGATTGACGGAAAGATTGACGACGGACGACTCCTGCTTATTGAGGGCGGGGCGATCGATATCGGACCGACGCCGGCGGAATGGCGAGGTCGCCAGATTATTTTTGGCATTAGACCGGAAAATGTTCGCCTCGATCCTCAGGCGGGTCTCGCCTGCGTGGTTTCGCTCGTCGAGCCGACAGGTTCGGAGACGCATTTGATTGCTCGCGCGGGCAAGACCGAAGTTGTGGCGGTGTTGAAAGAGCGGATGCGCATTCGGGAAGGTGAAGCGGTGAAGCTCGCGTTCGATCCGGCCGACGCTCATTTCTTCGACGCCGTGACGGGCGAGCGGCTGCGGACAGACTGACGAGGCGCCCTTGCGTCGTCGGCGGCCGACGAGGTGCGCGCCAGTTTGCCTTGGCTGGCGCGATAACAAGACAATCGGATAAGAACAGCTCTAGTCGACAATGAACGCGGCGCCGCCGCTGTCTGACCTCACACGGTGCGGCGAGTCGCCGTAATCCGAGACGACGAAGCTTTGCCCGCCTGTGAGGTCGAAGGCGCGGCCATCTTTCAGCTCCACGGTGACGTCGCCGTGGAGCACATGAAACACATGCCCGCGATCGCACCAATGGTCTGCGAGATATCCTGGCTGATATTCGACAATGCGCAGACGCAGGCCCGCCTGTTCGTAGGTCCGGGAGAGACTGTGGCCCGACTCGCCGAATTCGACCTGCGGGTCGAAGATCGGTGAGCGTCAGAGCTGTAAATGTGAAATCGGGCAAGCTTCATCGTTCTGCCGTGGGATCAATTGTGCTGAAATAACATCGCATCCCCTCCCAAGTGGCGTCAACCGGATTGCCCAGCGCAGGCGAGCCCCGCCGTCAAAGGACCGCCGATTGCCTCGAAACGATCCAGCTGGCGCAAAAATGAAGATTGACTACAAAAGCCAAAAGTCTAGGCTGAGTCTCGTCGCGGACAGTTGGAGCCGCCGGCCGCGACCGAGGCTGGCTGAGATGCTGGAAATCAGGGACATCGAAGGCGCCGAGCGTCTCGCGGGGGTGGCGTACTCCGCCGCCGAGCGCGAGCAGATGCTCAACAATCTGGAGGGACAGATCGCTGCGGCGGCGGCTCGGCGTCAGCTCAAACTGGAGAATACGGCGCCGCCGGCCATGCGCTTCGATCCGCGATTGCCCGGTTTTCAGATGCCTTCCGCGCGAGGCGGCGTGCGCGCGAGTGTGCCGCCGACGAAGTCCATACCCGCCGACACGACGAGGACATCGCCTTCGCCTCCATCAACCAGCTCTCGCACTGGCTGGCGGCCGGCGCGATCACTAGTCGTCGATTGACCGAGATCTATCTTGCGCGCATTGCCGCGCTGGATCCGAAGCTCGAATGTTTCGCCGCGGTCGCGCCCGAGCGCGCGCTTGCCGAGGCCGATGCGGCGGACGCGTTGACGCGGGCGGGCGTGCGGCTCGGCCCGTTGCACGGCGTGCCCTACGGGCTGAAAGATCTGTTCGACACGAAGGGGCTCGTCACCGGCTGGGGCGCCGAGCCCTATCGCGACCGCGTGCCCGAGACGCGACGCGGCGATCGTGAGAAAGCTTGCGCGCCGCCGGCGCGGTGCTGCTCGGCAAGACGACCGTCGGCGCGCTCGCCTTCGACGATCGCTGGTACGGCGGCCGGACGCGCAATCCCTGGAATCTCGACGAAGGCGCGAGCGGATCGAGCGCGGGCTCGGCCTCCGCGACGGCCGCGGGCCTGTGCGGCTTCTCGATCGGCACCGAGACGCTCGGCTCGATAACCTCGCCGAGCCATCGCTGCGGAACGACCGGCCTGCGCCCGACCTTCGGCCGCGTGTCGCGCGCCGGCGGCATGGCGTTGTGCTGGTCGCTCGACAAGGTCGGACCGATCTGCCGCTCGGTGGAGGACACCGCGCTGGTGCTCGCCGCGCTCAACGGCGCCGACCCGGAGGACCGCTCCTCGATCGAGGCGCCGTTCGCCTTCGACGCTGCGGCCTCGATCCGCGGCGCTGCGGATCGGCTATCTGCCCGAGGCGTTCGGCGAGGGCGCGACCGAAGTCGACCACGCGGCGCTGGAGGCGGCGCGGCGGCTCGGCGCGCGAGGTGGTCGAAGTCTCGCTCGAAGAACTTCCCTACGGCTCGCTGATGAACATGCTCTACGCCGAGGCGGCGGCCGCCTTCGAGCCGCTGACGCTCGAAAACCTCGACGACACGCTGAGCGTGGCAGGACGACGGCGCCTGGCCCAACACGTTCCGCAAGGCGCGCTTCCTCTCCGCCGTCGACCACGTCCAACTCGACCGACTGCGCTATCAGCGTGATGCTTGCGCTCGACAAGCTGTTCGCCGACGTGGAGTTCCTGATCGGGCCGTTCATGACCGGGCCTATGCTGGTGGCGAGCAACTTCACCGGCCACCCCTGCCTGCATCTGCGCGCAGGCTTCCTCGATCTCGGCGCCCGCGGCCCCGCCATGCTCGGCGGCGGCAGGCTGACGACGGGCGAGGCGGACGAGACGGGACCGAAGCGCAGGGTTCCCCAGGGCGTCTCGCTCTGGGGACGGCTGTTCGACGAGGGCAGGCTGCTGAATTTCGGCCTCGCGCTCGAACGCGAGCTCGGCGTCGCCGACGTTCGTCCCGAGCTGCCGTCCTGAGAACCTGAGCGTCGGCCGAAAGCCGGATCGAGGGCGAGCGGCAGTTCTGTTGAGAGGAGATATCCATGAAGCGTAGAGACTTCTTGAAGACGACGGCGACGCTCATTGGCGGCGCCGCTTTCGGCGGCTTCCAGACGACCAACGTTCTGGCCGACGATGCGCCGAAGAAGGGCGGCACGCTGATCTGGGGCCATTCGGAGACCACCCAGAACCTCGACATCCATCAGACCGGGCACGGCCTCGACGTTGCGGCTGTTGCAGAACGTCCACTACTCGATCGTCACCATGGACAAAAATCTCAACGTGATTCCGAGCCTTGCCGAAAAGCTTCGAACAGAGCGCCGACGGGCTGACCTACACGTTCCACCTGCGGCCGGGCGTGAAGTTCCACGACGGCAAGGCGATGACCGCCGCGGACGTCAAATATTCGTTCGACCGCTGCAAGAACCAAGGACACCGGCGCGGTCAATTTCGAGGTCTTCAACGACGTCGAGGCGATCGACACGCCCGACGACGTGACCGTCGTCATCAAGCTGAAGCGGGTCAACGCGCCGTTCCTCAGCCGCCTCGCCGAAAACGGCGCCGGCGCGATCATGCCGGCGGGCTCCGGCGACATGCAGGGCAAGACGCCGGTCGGGGCCGGTCCGTTCAAGTTCATCCGCCGCGAGTTCGGCCACGAGGTCGAGCTTGCAGCGCTTCGACGATTACTGGGACGGGCCGGCCTATCTCGACAAGGTCATCGCGCGCGAAGTCACCGAGCCGACCGTGCGCCTGACCGGCCTGCGCACCGGCGAGATGCACCTGATCAACGACATCCCCGCCGACCGCGTCGAAAGAGGTCAAGGGCGATCCGAAGTTCCAGGTCGTTGACGTGGTTCCCGCTCAACTGGGACTTCGTCAACATGAACCACGACTTCGCGCCCTTCAAGGACGCGCGCGTGCGCATGGCGATCGACCTGATGATCGACAAGGAGCGCTGCTGCAAGGCGCGCTATGGGGCCAGGGCAAGCACGACCGCCTCGCCGAGCTTCCCGACCTCGAGCTCCTACGACAGCGCGCTGAAGAACCGCGCGCAGGACATCGAGAAGGCCAAGGCGCTGCTGGCCGAGGCGGGCTACGGGCCCGGCAAGCTCAACGTCGTGTTCAAGGCGACGACCAACTATCCCTACCACGTCGAATCCGCGCAGATCATGCTCGAATGGTTCACGCGCCGCCGGCGTCAACATGAAGATCGAGCAGCTGACCTGGGCGGATTGGTTGAGCCAAGTCTGGGTCAACAAGGACTTCCAGATCTCGATGATGAACTTCTTCACGCTGTGGGAGCCGGACTTCCTCTATTACAGCCTGTGGAACTCGACCGGCGCGTTCAACTATCGCAAGATCAAGGATCCGGAGATCGACGAGCTCACCCAGAAGGCGCGCGTGACGGTCGATCCCGCGGCGCGCGCGGAGATCTACAAGCAGGTGCAGCAGCAGATCTTCGACCAGACGCACGACGTGATCCTGTGGTTCCGCAACGGCTCGATCGGCGCGCAGCCCTCGGTCGGCGGGCTCGATACGATCGTGCATCCCAACGGCAGCAACCTCAATTTCCACAAGGTGTGGCTGCGCGCCTGACGCTCACGGGTCCGGCGCGGCCGACGCGCCGACCGGCCTCTCGGACACCGGCCGGGCGCTCCATGACCTACATCCTCAATCGGTTGCTCTCGATCGTGCTGACGCTGTTCCTGATCTCCGTCATCACCTTCGCCGTCACCACCATCCTGCCCGGCGACGTCGCGACGATGATCATGGGCACGCAGAGCAATCCGGAGGCGCTCGCCGGGCTTGCGCGAAGTCGCTCGGGCTCAACGATCCGCTGGTCGTGCAATATGGGCGGTGGATCTGCGGCATGCTGACCGGCGATTGGGGCCATTCGCTCGTGTTCAAGGTGCGCGATCGGCGAGCTGCTGATCCAGAAGATCAAGGCGAGCGCGCTGATCGTCGTCATGTCGATGGCGATCGCGCTCGCCTGCGCGGTGCCGCTCGGCGTCTGGGCGGCGGTCCATCGCGACCGCTGGCAGGACGGCGTCAGCCAGCGCGCGGCGCTGGTCGGCGTCAGCCTGCCCGATTTCTTCTGGGGCATCGTGATGATCCTGTTGTTCGCGCGGACGCTCGGCTGGTTCCCGTCGAGCGGCTTCGCCGATCCCGCGGTCAACCCCGGCCTCGCGCTCTGGCACGCCTTCCTGCCGGCTTTCGCGCTCGGCCTCGGGCTGATGGCGCATCTGACGCGCATGACGCGCTCGACGATGACCGGCATCCTCGGCCAGGAATATCATTCGCGTCGGCCGCGCCAAGGGGCTTGAGCGAGCGCGTCGTCGTCTGGCGCTACGCGCTCGCCAACGCGATCGGCCCGGTCATGACGGTGGCGGGCTTGCAGATCGGCTATCTGTTCGGCAGCATCATCGTGGTCGAGACCCTGTTCAACTACACCGGCATGGGCTGGCTCACCTATCAGGCGCTGCTCAATCGCGACATTCCGCTGATCCAGGCGACCGTGTTCGTCATCGCCGCCGTGGTGATGCTGATCAACCTCGTCGTCGACCTGCTCTATCTCTACGTCGATCCGCGCATGCGGCTGCAGTGACGCGATGAAGCGGCTTCTCTCGGCCAAGGCGCTGATCGGCTTCGCGCTCGTCGCGGTCGTTGCGCGTCGTCGCGATCCTGGCGCCGTTCTTCATCCCGGCGAGCTGCGGCCACCCGGATGCACATGACGCTCGCGGCTGCAAGCCGCCGTCGGCGCTCATTGGCTCGGCACCGATCAACTCGGCCGCGACCTGCTCTATCGCGTCATGCTCGGCGCGCGGACCTCGCTGAGATCGCCGGTGTCGGCGGTGCTGATCAGCCTCGCGCTCGGCCTGCCGTTGGGGCTGATCTCGGGCTTTTATCGCGGCTGGATCGACAATCGTGCTGATGCGCCTCGTCGACACGCTGCTGAGCTTCCCCGCGCTGCTGCTCGCGCTGACCATCAGCGCCATGCTGGGTCCGAGCGTGCCCAACACGATCATCGCCATCGGCGTCGCCTTCACGCCGTTTCTGGCGCGCATCATGCGCGGCGAGGCGCTGCGGGTCGTCGCAGATGCCCTATGTCGAGGCCGCGCGCGCGGCCGGGGCCGACGGACCATGCGATGATCGTCCGGCACATTCTGCCCAACATCCTGCCGCCGATCATCGTCCAGGCGACGATCAGCCTCGCCTTCGCGATCCTGGCGGAGGCGGGCCTGTCGTTCCTCGGGCTCGGCACGCAGCCGCCGCAATCCTCCTGGGGGCTGATGATCCAGGCCTCGCGCGACTATCTCGACGTCGCGCCCTGGACCGCGCTCGTGCCGGGCGCCGCCGTCGCGCTGACGGTGCTGGGCCTCAACATGTCGGGCGACGTGCTGCGCGACGTGCTTCGACCCGCGGATGCGCGAATGACCGACGCTCGTCGCAGACGCAGCGGACGTCGCCGGAAGCGCTCGATCGTCGCGTCGAGCATCTGCGCGTCGAGTTCGACACCGACGACGGCGATGGTCGTCGGCGTCGACGACGTCGGCTTTTCGATCCGGCCGGGCGAGACCGCTCTGCGTCGTCGGCGAATCCGGCTCAGGCAAGTCCGTCACTTCGCTGTCGCTGATGCGGCTCGTCGAGTTCGGCGGCGGCCGCATCGCGACCGGGCCGCCTCGACGTTCACACGCGCCGACGGCGAGATCGATCGACATCGCCAAGGCCGACGCCGGACGTTCATGCGCAGCGATCCGCGGCAACGAGATCGGCATGATCTTCCAGGAGCCGATGACGTCGCTCAATCCGGTGTTCACGATCGAGCGGCAACTCGACCGACGGCCTGCGCGCGCACACGGGCCTTTCCGGCGAGGCCGCGCGGGCGCGCGCGCTCGAGCTGCTGCACGAACGTCCGCATCCCCGAGCCGGAGCGCCGGCTCGGCAATATCCGCATGAGCTTTCCGGCGGCATGCGCCAGCGCGTCGTCATCGCCATGGCGATGGCCTGCAAGCCGCGGCTGCTGATCGCCGACGAGCCGACCACCGCGCTCGACGTCACGATCCAGGCCGAAATCCTCGCCCTGATCGACCGCCTGAAGCGCGAGAACGGCATGGCGGTGCTGTTCATCACCCACGACATGGCGGTCGTCGCGCAAATGGCCGACCGCGTGGTGGTGATGTATCGCGGCCGGATCGTCGAGGAAGGCCCGGTCGGCGAGATCTTCGGGCGCCCGCGCGAGGACTACACCCGCATGCTGCTCGCCGCCGTCCCCAAGCTCGGCGAGATGCGCGGCAAGACCGCGCCCGAGCCGATGCGAGGATCTCGAGCGCGCAGGCGCGAGCGCCGCCAGCGGCCGCGCGCGGAGCCCGGCAAGGAAGACGTCTTGCTCGAGGTCAGGAATCTGACGACGCGCTTTCCCGTCAGGGGCGGCGTGTTGCGCCGCACGGTCGCGAATGTCCACGCCGTCGAGGACGTCAGCTTCTCGATCGCCGTCGGGCGAGACGCTGTCGCTGGTCGGCGAATCCGGCTGCGGCAAGTCGACCTGCGGGCCGCTCGATCCTGCGGCTGGTCGGAGGCCGAATTCGGGCGACGTATCCGGCTCGACGGCTGGGACGTCCGCAAGCTCGGCCGCCTGTCGATCTGCGCCGCGCCCGGCGCGAGATGCAGATGGTCTTCCAGGACCCGTTCGCCTCGCTCAACCCCTATCGGCGCCTGCGCGATCAGGTCGCCGAGCCGCTGCGAGAATTTCGGGCTCGGCGTCGCGGCAGCGAGATCGACGACCGCGTGGCGACGCTGTTCGACCGCGTCGAGCTGCCGCGCAGCTTCCTCAAGCGGCTTCCCGCACGAACTGTCCGGCGGCCAGCGCCAGCGCGTCGCGATCGCGCGCGCGATCGCGCCCCATCCGAAGCTGGTCGATCGCCGACGAAGCGGTCTCGGCGCTCGACGTCTCGGTGCAGGCGCAGGTGCTCAATCTGCTGATGGAGCTGCAGGCCGATCTCGGCCTGTCCTTCCTGTTCATCAGCCACGACATGGCGGTGGTCGAGCGCATTTCGCACCAGGTCGGCGTGATGTATCTCGGCCGCATCGTCGAGATCGGCACGCGCGCCGCGGTGTTCGAGGATCCGCGCCACCCCTACACGAAATCGTTGCTCGCGGCGGTTCCGATCGCCGACCCCGCGAAGCGCCGCATCCACGAAGCGCAGAGCGCGCGGACGCTGGCGTCGCCGATCTTTCCGCTCAGCTATCAGCCGGCGCCCTCGCTCTACGACGAGGTTTCGCCCGGTCATTTGGTGCTGCGGTCGGAAGCCGGCAGCCTTTGGAGCGGATAGAGGAGGAAGCGCCATGCCGGTCAAGAATCGTATCGCGGAAATGCGCGATGAGGTCGCCGAATGGCGCCGGGATCTGCATGAGCATCCCGAACTGATGTACGACACGCATCCGCACGGCCAATGTGGTCGCCGACAAACTGCGCGCGTTTGGTTGTGACGAGATCGCCGAAGGGATCGGCCGCACCGGCGTCGTCGGTGTCATAAAAGGGCCGCCAGGACACGCGCGGCTATGTGGTCGGAATTCGCGCCGACATGGACGCATTGCCGATCCTCGAAACGACCGGGCTGCCTTACGCGTCGAAAACGCCCGGCAAGATGCACGCCTGCGGGCACGACGGCCACACCGCCATGCTGCTCGGCGCGGCGAAATATCTCGGCGGAGACTCGCAATTTCGACGGCGCGGTGGCGGTGATCTTCCAACCCGCCGAGGAGGGCGGCGCCGGCGGCAAGGCGATGGTCGAGGACGGATTGATCGACCGCTTCGGCATCCGCGAGATCTACGGGATGCACAATCATCCGGGCTTGCCGGTCGGCAGCTTTCACGATCCGTCCGGGTCCGTTCTACGCCGCGACCGACAATTTCACCATCGACGTGATCGGCAAGGGCGGCCACGCGGCGCGCCCGCAGGCACGTCATCGACCCGACGCTGATCGCCAGCCATATCGTGCTGGCGCTGCAATCGATCGCCTCGCGCAACGCCAATCCCATGCAGTTCAATCGTCGTCTCGACGACCTCGTTCCGGACGGAGAGCGACGCCTACAACGTCATTCCGGAAGCCGTCCAATTGCGCGGGACCGTGCGCACCTTCGACAAGGCGATGCGCGAGTTGGGCGAGAAGCGGCTGAAGGCGATTGCGGTGCAGACGGCCGAGGCGTTCGGCGCTCGCGCCGAGGTGAAATGGGATCCGGGTTACCCCGCCATGGTCAATCACGAACAGCGAGACGACAGTTTGCGGCGAGGCGGCGCGCCGGGTGTCCGACGACGTGGCGACGGAGGCCGAGGCGATGATGGGCGGAGAGGATTTCGCCTACATGCTCGAAGCCTGCCCCGGCGCCTATATTCAGGTCGGCAACGGCGACACCGCCGAGGTCCATCACCCTAAGTACAATTTCAACGATGACGCGATTCCCTTTGGATCGTCCTATTGGGCGGAGCTCGTCGAGACCCGGATGAAGGTCGCTTGATACGGCTTCCCGCGGCCGCCATCCATCATAAGGTCTCTGGCCGACATCGCGGGAAGGGGTCGTCCGAAGACGGCGCCTAGGGAAATCGTGCCTCATAGGCGCACGGCCGCTATGCGGCGCCGGCGATTGTCCGGCGCGGCGCGACGTCCCATGAACCAAATCAAGTTCGACGGCCCAGCCGCGGGACCTTCCCTCATCCCTCGAGGGCTCGGGGACCGCCGCGACGGGCAAGCCTTATTACGAAATCGTGCGCGACGAACTCGCGCGCAACATCGCGGCGGGCAAGCTGTGGCCGGGCGTGGTGCTGCTCGAGGGCCCGATCGCGAGCCTGCTCGGCGTCAGCCGCGGGCCGGTGAAGCGAGCGCCTCGAACTGCTGGCCGAAGACGGGTTGATCCGGCGCTTCGGCGGCCGGGGATATCTGGTCGGCGGCCGCACGAGACACCGCCAAGCCGAACCGGGTCAACCTGCTGACGCTCGATCTCGAAGTCTCCGGCGAGATCCAGGATTACGCGCAGCGCGCGACTTGGCAGAAGATCTATGGCGAGGTCGCGGAGAGCGTCGTCGCCTGCACGCCGTTCGGCGCTTACCAGATCTCCGAATCCGCGATGTGCGCGCATTTCGAGGTGAGCCGCACCGTCGTGCGCGACGTGCTCGCGCGGCTCAACCATGACGGATTGATCGAGAAGGACCGCTGGTCGCACTGGACCGCGGGGCCGCTGACCGCCCGCGACGTGCAGGAGCACTACGAGATGCGCCGGCTGCTGGAGCCGGCGGCGCTGCGTCTGTCGGCGCCCTCGCTCGAGCGTGGCGGAGCTCGAGGCGATGCGCGAGCGCGTGCAGAGCGCGCGCCGCGCCGGCGACGCGTGCGGCGTCGACAGGTTCGAGGAGATCGAGCGCGATCTGCACGAAACCTGCCTGGCCCCGGTTCCCAACCGGCGGTTGATCGCGACGATCCGCCAGAGCCGTCTGCCTGACGTCATCAACCGCGTCTTCGCCCAGCATTTCGGCCTGCATGAAACCGAGGCTGCGCTGAGAGAGCACGACCTCGTCTTCGCGGAACTCCTGAAAGGCAACGGGGAGGGCGCGGCGCAAGCGCTGGAGCTGCATCTTCAGGCGGCGATGGAGCGCACGCGCGCGCGACTGAAGGTGTTGTCCGTGCTGAATGCGCGGGAAATTGCGTCCTTATCTGACGCCGCTGGTCGACGAACGCGCGCGCGAAGCCCGTCGCGCGCCGAGCGCCGCGAGCAAGCCGGCCAAGCGCCGCCCGGCGCTTGCGCGTGCTGGGGCGACGTGAAATCCTGCTGGAGCCCGTCCGGCGGCAGGCGGTCCGCGACCTCGGCTTCGAGATCGCCTTCGAACTCATCGACGGCGCTGAGGAGATTCGCCAGGCGGTGACGCAGCCCGGAAAGCTTCGACGTCTACCATCAGTGGCATACCGTCGATCTGATGTGGACGGCCGCCTCCATCCAGCCCATCGAGATTGCGCGCATCGCGCCATTGGCCGGAGATCGAGGCGCTCGCCTCGCTGTCCGCATGAAGGCGCGACCATCTGCGACGATCTGTTCCGCCAACTCTACGTGCAGGACGACGGTCGTCTCGCCGCACGCCGCACCGGCCTGGCGGCGATGCTGCCGACCATTCACGGCGCCGACTCGCTCGGCTATCTCGCGACGCTTGCGCGAGCAATTGGCGCCCGGCGAAGCGGATAGTTGGCGCTGGCTGATCGACGAGCGATGGCGCGGCAAGGTCGCGATGCTGCGCGATCCGACGCTCGGCATGATCGAGGCGGCGCTCGCCGTCGAAGGGGCGGGCATCCTGAAGTTCGGCGACATCGCCAATCTGTCGATCGAGGAGATCGACGCGATCATCGCCATTCTCAAGGAGAAGAAGCGCAGCGGTCACTTCCGCGGGCTCTGGGAGACCTACGAGGACGCCGCCAAGCTGATGGAGCGCGGCGGCGTCGTGGTGCAGAGCATCTTCTCGCCCGCCATCATCAAGCTGCGCCGCAGCGGCCTCGACGTCGCCAGCGCGATCCCGGTGGAGGGAACGCGCGGCTGGCGCTCGGATCTTTGTTTGTCCGCGCGCGCATCGGGCGAGGCGCTGGAGGCGGCCTACGCCTATCTGAACTGGTGGCTCGAGGGCGCGCCGGGCGCGATCCTCGCGCGTCAGGGCTATTACATGTCGGCGCCGCGAACCGACGCGCCGGCGCCTGTCGCCGGCCGAATGGGACTACTGGTACGAGGGCAAGCCCGCGCGCGAAGATCTGCCCGACCCGTTCGGCGAAATCTGCGTGCACGCAGGCGAGGTTCGCGACGGCGGGTCTTATGTGGAGCGCATGTCGCGCGTGCGGGTTTGGAACACGATCATGGACGATCACAACTATCTGGCGCGCCGCTGGAGCGAGTTCCTTAACGCTTGATTGGGGCGTTTGTTGGCAACTTTATGAAGCCCTGGCGAATTGCCTAGCACGACGGCTGCTGACCTCCTCTCCCCGAGTGTTGCACGACGGTAGCGCGCCGCATCAGTGCGGCAGCGGGGAGGGTTAGGGTGAGGGGCGAGCCGCCGAGCCGCGCGGTTCGGAAACATCGAGCACCTCATCGAACCGGAACATTTCAGGTGAGCGTGCGCCTCCTAATATTGAGCCTTCAAATCGGCGACATCCCTTGTCGAGAGCCTTCCGTGTATGAGTAGAGTTGTCATTGCGAGGAGCGAAGCGACGTGGCAATCCACAGCGCTGCGGCTCTATCCGGCACGTCGTCGATCACACGCTGGATTGCTTCGCTTCGCTCGCAATGACGGTTCCAGTGAACCGTAAAACGCTCCAAACAAGTGTAGTTGGGTCGCTGTACAGTGCGTCGGAAACGTTTCGTGAAAACGGGCTCGCCCCTCACCCCAACCCTCCCCGCTGCTTCGTTGATGCGGCGCGCCTCGTTGTGCTTCACTTGCGCCGCCGCTCAACCAGGCTTGACCGCCAGCAGCAGCTTGCCTGCGACCGAGCGCGAGGCCAGCCGTTGCAACATCGCTTCGGCGCGCTCGAACGCGAAGACTTCCTCGATCGGCGTCTTCAATCGCCCCGCGGCGACGGCGGAGGTCGTTTCCTCCACGCTGCGTCGCCAGATCTCGCTCTGGAAATCGGCGTGGCCGAGGTGGAAGCGGGTGAAGGTCAGCGACTTCGCGACCAACCGCTCCCACAGATTGGCAAGCGGGCGGCCCTCGGCCTCGCCATAGCTGACGACATGGCCGAGCTTGCGGATCGCACCGAAGCTGCGGTCGAGGATGCTTGCGCCGGTGGAATCGACGATCTTGTCGACGCCTTTGTCGCCGGTGAAGGCGAGCGTCGCGGCGACGAAATCCTCGTCGTCGCGATTGATGACCTTGGCCGCGCCGAATTCCAGCGCGCGCTTCTCTTTGCCGCGCGTGCCGACCGTGCCGATCACCGTCGCGCCCGCGGCGACGGCGAACTGCGTCGCCATCAGGCCGACGCCGCCGCCGATCGCATGCAGCAGGATCACGTCGCCGGGCCGGGTGACGCTGACGTTGTGCAGCAGATGCCAAGCCGTCAGCGCCTGCAACGGGAAAGGCGGCGGCGACGTCGAGCCCCATGCGCCTCGGGAATGCGGATCAGCCGCTCGGCCGGCACGACGACGCGGTCGGCGAAGGCGCCGGCGTTCTCCGAGAAGGAGGCGACGCGGTCGCCGACGCGAAGCCGTCAACGCCGGCGCCGACTTCGGCGATGCGGCCGGACGGTTCGAGGCCCATCGCCAGCGGGTAGCCCTTGGGATGCGGATAGCTGCCGTTGGCGATCATCGTGTCGGCGAAATTGCAGCCGGCGTAGGCGACGTCGATGCTCACTTCGCCGGGCCCCGGCCGCGGCTCCGCGACATCGGCGACGGCGATGACGCCGCCCGGCTTGTTGACGACGATGGCCCGCATGTTGTCTCCCGGCTCGTTCAACCGCAGCATTTCGGCTCGCAGCGCCTCGCGTCGCCGGCTCTTCGACCGCGTCGCCGGCGATCACGACGCCATATTGCGCGCGCGCCAGCTCGGCGGAGATGACGCCGTCGAGCACGTTGTCGAGCACGGCTTGCGGCGCGCGCGTCGAGCGGCGGAACCGTAGCCGCCGCCGCTCGGCCCGTAGGCGATCAGACGGTCGCCCGCCTTGGCCTTGCGGTAGGGCACTTTCGACGGCAATTCGATGCGCTCGCCTGCGGCGGTCTCCTGCACCAGCGCGCTGGGCGCGCCGTCGGCGCCGCCGTCGAACCCCCAGGGCTTGTATTTGTGCCCGTCGCCTTCGACCGAAAAGCCGCCGTCGGTCAGATAGACGAACTCGCGCACCGAGCCGATGCCGCCGCGCCATTCGCCCGGCGCCGCCATGTCCTCGCGCAACTCATAGCGCATGCACGCGCAGCGGCAGATGCGACTCGATATCCTCGATCGGGTTGTTGCGCGTGTTGGCGTAGAGCGTGTCGACCGTGTCCATGCCGTCGAGGCCGTAGCGGCCGCCGTAGCTGCCTTCGAGGATCTCCATGTGGACCCATTGCTGTTCGTTGACGACGCCGCTGAAGGCGATGACGGTGAGGTTGCCGATGCCGGCGCTGATCTGGTTCGGCGCCGCCGGCGCCAGCGCCTTCATCACGGCGTCGGCGAGCGCGTTGCCGGGGCAGAAGCGCGCGATGACCGGCGCCGGGAAGATCGGATTGGCGAGACAGCCCTTCGGCGCGGTGATGGTGATCGGCCGCGTCAGGCCGCTGTTCTGCGGGATCGGGCCGTAGACGACGCTGTCGAGCAGGATCGAGCGCAGCGTCAACCAGATGGCGCAATCGACCGTGCCCTCGAACGGCATGTTGATCGGCCGGTCGGGCACCTGCGGCGCGGTTCCCGCGAGATCGACCAGCATCTCGTCGTCCTTGACCGTGATCGTCACGGCGATCTTCAGGTCGCGGCGCGACGGCTCGGGATCGTCGAGAAAGCCGTCGATGTAGGTCGTCGGCGCTTGTAGACGCCGTCGGGGATGTTCGCGGATCGCGGCGCGCATCAGCCGCTCGGAATAATCCATCAGATCTTCGCTGGCGCCGGTCACGGTGTCGCGGCCGTAATGGCGCACGAGTTCGAGGAAGCGCTGCGCGCCGATCTGCGCCGCCGCGGATCTGCGCCTCCATGTCGCCGACGACGAGATCGGAGATGCGGATGTTGTCGCGGATCATGTGCCACAGCATATCGTTGCGCCGCCCCTGATCGACGATCTTGATCGCCTTGAATTGCAAGCCCTTCGGCATAGGTGTCGACCGCATCGACGATGCCGCAGCTTCCCGGCGTATGCGCGCCGATGATCGAGATGATGCGCCGTGGTGACGGAGAAGCCGAGCAGCGTCTCGCCGTCGAACACCGGCACGCAGAAGGCGACGTCGGGGCCGTGCGAGGCGCCGCCGTAGGGATCGTTGTGGATGATGACGTCGCCCGGCCGGAACACGTCGCCGCGCGCGGCGAAGCGCTGCCTTGATGCCGCGTATGTAGCCGGGGATGGGCCCGGACTGCAGCGGCGTGCTCATCTTGCACTCGCAGAGCTGGCGCCCTTCGGCGTCGGTCAGCGCCGCGCCGAAATCCTCGGACTCGCGGATGATGCTGGAATAGCTCATCCGCATCAGCTTGTGGCCCATCTCGATGGCGATGTTCTCCAGCGCGCCCTGGATGACGGCGCCGGTGATCGGATCGACGCGCGTCGCCGGCTGGCTGGGGTTGGGCCTTACGTGGACATCAGGCGTCTCCGTCGAAGTGGAGGATCAGATTGCCGGAGGCGTCGTTGATGGCCGACCAGCGCGGCGGGAATGACCGTCGTGCTGTCCATTCTGCAGCACGATCGCCGGGCCCGCGAAGGTCTCGCCGACCGGCAGCAGGGCGCGGCGATAGAAGGTGGTTTCGAACGTCTTCAGCTGCGCCGTCGACGCGGAAGACGCATTGCCCGATCCGCGTCTTTGCCGCCGCGAACGAGCCGCCCGCGGGCGCCTCGAAGCTTGCGCGATCTTCGGCATCGCCCCGACGCCGGTCACGCGGACGTTGACGATCTCGATCGGGTTCTGCTCGAAATAATGGCCGTATTCGCGCTTGTGCGCTTCATGGAACAGACGCCAGATCTCGTCGAGGCTCGCCTCGGTCAGTTCGCCTTCGGGGAACGGTATCTTCAGTTCGTAACCCTGGCCGACATAGCGCAGGTCGCCGTCGCGCACGAAGCGGAGATGTTGCGGGGTCGAGATGGTCGGCGGCGAATTGCTGGCCGAGCTGCGCGCTCCATCGCCGTGAGATCGGCGTTGAGGCGGGCGAGGTCGATCTTTCCGCTGACCTGGAACTGCGTGCGGATCGTGTCGTATTTGAGATCGGTCGTCAGCAGGCCCATCGCCGAGGTGATGCCGGGGTAGGGCGGCACGACCACTTCGGGAATGCCCAGCATATGCGCGACTTCCGCGCCATGCAGCGGCCCGGCGCCGCCGAAGGCGACCAGCGCGAATTCGCGCGGATCGAGCCCTTCTGCACGGTGCGCGAGCGGATGGCGTTCGCCATATTGCTGTTGATCACCGTCAGCACGCCCTCGGCGGCTTCTTGTTTGCTCAGGCCCAGGCGCCCGGCGAGATCGTCGATCACGCGGTCGGCCGCCTCGGCGTCGAGCTTCATGCTTCCGCCGAGAAAATCGTCCTTGTCGAGACGGCCGAGCACGACATTGGCGTCGGTGACGGTCGGCTGCGTTCCGCCGCGCCCATAGGCGGCCGGGCCGGGAACGGCGCCGGCGCTGCGCGGCCCGACGCGGAAGGCGCCGCCGGCGTCGAGATAGGCGATCGAGCCGCCGCCCGCGCCGATCGTGTGAATGTCGATCATCGGCAACAGCAGCGGGAAGCCGGCGATCGAAGTGCTGCGCGGATCGGTCTCGGCGTAGCGGCCGTCGACGACGATGCCGATGTCGGCGCTGGTGCCGCCGATGTCGAAGGTGATGAGCTTGCGCCGGCCGCTCAGCTCGCCGACCCAGGCGCCGCCGAGCACGCCCGCCGCCAGGCCGGAGAGCAGCGTCATCACCGGCTTTTCCGCCACCATCGCCGGCGTCGCGACGCCGCCGTTCGAGGCCATGATGCGCAGATCGGCGCGCAGGCCCGCCTCGCGCAGCGAGGCGTCGAGCTTGGCGACATAGCCGCGCATCTTCGGGCCGACGAAGGCGCAGAGCGAAGCGGTCGTGAAGCGCTCGAACTCGCGGAACTGCGGCGACACCGACGACGAGGTCGTGACGAACACGCCCGGCAGCTCCCGCTCCAGGATGCGCCGCGCCTTATCCTCGTGCGCCGGATTGAGATAGGAGAACAGGAAGCAGACCGCGACCGCCTCGACGCCTTCTTCTTTCAGCGCGCGCGCGGCGGCGACCACGTCCTCCTCGTTCAGCGGCTCAAGCTCCTCGCCGCGCGGCGGAACGAGACGTCCGCGCACGACCTTGCGATGGCGGCGCGGCGCCAGCGGACGGTTCTGCCAGGGCAGCTCCTGCATGATCGAATAGTGCTCGACCCGCTGGTGGCGCGCGATATGCACGATGTCGCGAAAGCCCTGGTTGGTCACCATGCCGGTGCGCGCGCCCTTGTGCTCCAGCACGGCGTTGGTCGCCGTGGTCGTGCCGTGCAGCAGATAGTCGATCGACGCCGGGATCGACGCCGTTCTGCCGCGCAGAGTTCCGAGACGCCTTGCAGGATCGCGCGGGAGGGATCGTCCGGCGTGGTCGAGACCTTATGAATGGCGAGCGCGCCGGACTCCATGTCGCAATAGACGAGATCGGTGAAGGTTCCGCCGACGTCTACGCCGATCATTCGCATGAGCGTGCCTCTCCGATTGACGGTTAAAGCGCGCCCCGGCCATCGGGGCCGAGCGCGTGAAGAATGCCATCGGCGGCGCGCGCGTAGACGCGCAGCGCCCGGCGGATGTCGGCTTCGTCCGTGTCCTCGGAAACGTGGTGGCTGCGACCGCCGAGGCTCGGCGCGAACAGCATGGCGGCGGGGATGCGTCGGCCGACGATCATCGCGTCGTGGCCGGCGCCGCTCTGCATGCGCAGGCAGCTCGCGCCTTCCTCAACCGCCGCGCGTTCGATGCTGAGCGATCAGCCGCTCGTCCATGTGCGTCGGCTCGATGACGCCAATCATTGCGGAGGCGATGCGTACGCCGCCCATCGCGCTCGGCGATCAACGCTTGCAGCGCCGCGTCCATGCGCTCCATCACGGCCGAGGAAAGGTCGCGGAACTCGACGACGATCTCCGCCTCGTGCGGCACCACGTTCGGCGCGCCCGGCTTCACCGAGACGACGCCGATGTTGCAGACCGAGTCCGGCGAACCCGCCGCCAGCAAGGTCTCGCGCGCGGCGACGGCGAAGGCGTGCATCGCCGCGCCGGCGTCGCGGCGCATCGCCATCGGCGTCGTGCCCGCGTGATCGGCTCGGCCGTGGAACGTCACGCGCCGGCGCCGCAGGCCGACGATGCCGGTGACGGCGCCGACGTCGACGCCCGGCCTCGATCAAGCCGCGGTCCCTGTTCGATATGGGCCTCCAGGAAGGCGCGGTGGCGCGCGGGGTCAAGCTTCGCCAGCGGGCGGCCCGCGAGGTCCGAGCGCGTCGCAGCCGGTCGGCGAAAACGCTCGCCGGCGGCGTTGCGCGCTTGTTTGATGTCCTCGAGCCTGATCTCGCCAGCAAAAGACGCGGCTGCCGCCGCAGGCCATGAAGGTTCCCTCCTCGTCGGTGAAGGAGACCACGTCCACGCCGACCGCGGCGTCGGGATGGGTGGTCTGCCGCGCGCGCGCGACGGCGAGCGCGAAGATGCAGCCCATCGCGCCGTCGAGCCAGCCGCCATAGGGCACGCTGTCGGAATGCGAGCCGAGCAGCAACGCGGCCGACGCGCCGGCGCGCGGCCGAGAACCGTGCCGACGCCGTCGATCTCCGCCGTCAAGCCCCGCCTCGCGCATCTCATCGCAAAGCCAACGCCGCGCTTCGAAATCGGCGTCCGACAACGCGGGCCGGTGCACGCCGGTCTCGAACTTTCCGATCTGCGCCAGCTTGCGCAGGTCGGCGATCGCCCGATCCTCGTCGAGGCCGATCATGCCGTCGCTCCGAGCCTCACACATGCTGCCTGCGCCAAAGATTGCATTTCGAATACAGAATTGATAATTTCCTGTCTAGGGGTCGTCGGACATTTGCAAACAGCCCTGGCGGTTGAGCGTCTTCGGCGCAGTCGTCATCCGACGTGGGGAGGGATCTCATGAAGCGGAGTATCGCGTTCGCGAGCGTCTTCGCGGCGCTGCAAATGTTCGCCGGCGCCGCTCGGGCGGAGAGCCCGGAAGCCGCGCAAGCGCGGGAACAACTCGAGCCCTATCGCAAACTGCCGACGTTTCAGGCGCCGGGCGAGGCGTTCGACGCCGCCGCGTGCATGAAGGGCAAGTCGATCCTCTCGATTCCCGGCCTCCAGCGCCGTGCCTTTCATCAAGACGATTCAGATCGTCGATGTCGAAGGTCGCCGAGAAGATCGGCTTCAACCTGAAGATCTGGGAGAACCAGGGCCAGCCGACGCAATGGGTGCAGGGCTTCGACTACGCGATCAACAACAAGTTCAATCTGATCGACCTGATGGCGGGCGCCGATCCGCGCTTCCTGGGGCCGCAGGTCAAGGCCGCGGAGGGCGCAGGGCTCAAGGTCGTGGCGGCGCATCTGACCGGCTACGAGCAGCCGATACCCGCCGGGCGTTTCCGGCGTCGTGCCGATCGACTACAAGCGCGCCGGCGCGCTGCTTGCGGATTGGGCGATCTGGAAGACCGACGGCAAGGCCAACGCCGTCGTCATCGGCATCAACGACGTGCTCTCCACCGAACTCGATGATGAGCGGCCTCAAGGAGGAGTTCGGCAAATGCGCCGAACTGCAAGATGAGCTACATCAACGTCACCATCCCTGAGATGGCGACGAAGACGCAGACCAACGTGCAGGCCGCGCTCACCGCCGATCCCTCCGATCAACTACGTGATCCCGATCTACGACGTGCTGACGCAATGGGTCGTGCCGGCGGTGACGATCACCGGCAAGACGCGACAAGGTGAAGATCGCCTCGTTCAACGGCACGCCGTTCGCCATCGGTCTGGTGCAGCAGGGCAAGGTCGAACTCGACATCGGCGAGAATCTCGACTGGATCGGCCACGCCGTCGTCGACGCGGAGATGCGCATGATCTGCGGCCTGCCAACGGTGAAGGACCCGAAGATTCCGCTGCTGATCTTCGACAAGGGCAACGCCGACACCGCCGGCAAGCCGCCGCAGGTGAACACCGGCTACGGCGACGCCTATATCGACGGCTACGCGAAGCTGTGGAAGCTCAAGTGAGCCAAGGCGAAGAACCGGCCGTCTCCTCAGGAGGCGCCGGTTCTTCGCATCGAAGGGCTTTCGAAGAGTTTCGGCGGCGCGCAGCGCGCTCGACAATGTCGAGCCTCGACGTTCGTCACGGCGAGGTCCATGGCCTGCTGGGCCAGAACGGCTCGGGCAAATCGACGCTGATCAAGATCCTCAGCGGGTTTCATGCGCCGGACGGATCGCCGAACATCGAGATCGACGGGCGGCCGATGGCGCTGCCCGGTGAACGTCGCCTCGCTGCGCGCGCACAGCGTCAGCTTCGTTCATCAGAACCTCGGCCTCATGCCGTCGCTGACGGTGCTCGAAAATCTGCTGTTGCCCGACTTCGCCGCCGGCGCGCGGTTGTTTGTCGATTGGCGGGCCGAGGCGAAGCGGGCGCGCGAGCTGTTCGCCCGCTACGATATCGGACCTCGATCCGATGCGACCGCTGTCATGAACTGTCGCCGGTGGCGCGCGCGCAACTCGCCATCGTCCGAGCGTTCGACGAATTGCGACGGGGACAAGGGGAAGCGCGCGCGGGTTGCTCGTGCTCGACGAGCCGACGCCGTTCCTGCCCGCGCACGATGTCGAGGCGTTGTTTCGGCTGGTGCGCGAGATCGTCGCCGATGGCGCGAGCGTCATCTTCGTTTCGCACGACATCGACGAGGTCCTGGAGATCACCGACCGCGCGACCGTGCTGCGGGACGGGCGCGATCGCCGGCGTGTTTCGAAACAGCGAACAGTCTCGAAAGCCGACGTCATCCGCCTCATCGTCGGCCGAAGCGTCGATCTCGATGCGTTGCGCCCCGCGCCGAAGACGCTGGCGGCGCCTTCCATCGTCGTATCGGCGATCTGGCGGGCGGCGTCCTCGCGCCGTTCTCGCTCACGCTCTCGCCCGGCGAAGTGGTCGGCCTCACCGGCCTCATCGGCTCCGGCTACGACGAGGTGATCTATCGCCTTTACGGGGCCGCGCCGCGCGTCTTCGGGAACGCTCGCGATCGATGGTGCGGCAGGTCGAGCCTCGACGACCTCGATCCGCGCGGCGCGATCGCGCGGGGCTGCGTTCTCATCCCCGGCGACCGGCTTCAGTCCGGCGCCGTCGCGACTTTGAGCCTGTCGGAGAACATCAATCAACCCGTGCTGGGCGAGGTCACGCGGCCCTAGGCGCTTTCCGATTCCGCGCTGCGGCGCAACGCCGCGAAGTTGCTCGATCGGTTTGACGTCAGGCCGCGCGACCCTGAAATGCCCTCGGCTCGCTGAGCGGCGGCAACCAGCAGAAGGTGCTGCTTGCGAAATGGTTTCAGACGCGGCCCGCGGCTCATTCTGCTCGACGAGCCGACGCAAGGGGTCGACGTCGGCGCGCGGGCGCAGGTGTATCTCCGCGATCGCGGAAGCGCACAAAACTGGGCGCGGCGGCGCTGTGCGCGAGCTCGGATTACGAGCAACTGACCGCGATCTGCGACCGTGTCATCGTCTTCGCTCGCGGGCACGCGGTGCAAGAGCTGGTCGGAGCGGAAATCTCCAAGCCGGCGATCGCCGAAGCGTGTTACAGAGCAGAGCAGAACTGAGAGGCGACGTTACCGGCGATGGCAAGTGGGGTGGGGACAAGGCGCGGCGGCCATGGGGCGATCGTCGATACGTTTGAACGGCTGGCTCTGGTCATCGTCTGGGCGCGCGACGATCGCGGTGTTTGGCTATCTGAGGCCGGACAGTTTTCTCACCTGGTCGAATTTCGCCACGATTCTCGGGTCGCAATCGGTGATCGTCGTGACCGCGCTTGGCCTGATCATTCCGTTGACCGCCGGCGACTACGATCTATCGATCGCCAACAACCTGACCTTCGCCGCGACGCTTCTGGCGGTGCTGAACGTCAATCACGGACTGCCGATCGGGGTCGCAATCGCCGCGGCGCTCGCCTCCGGGCTCGTGATCGGGGTTGGTCAACGGATTCTTCGTGCTCTATTTTCGCATGAATTCGTTGATCGTCACGATGGGCGTCGGCACCTTCGCGCATGGCCTGACGCTCTGGCTCGGCGACCAGCAGACCATCAGCGGCGTTTCGGACACGCTCGTCGACGCGGTGATCGTCGATCGCTGGCTCGGCGTACCGCTGGGGTTCTACTATGCGGTCGCCCTCTGCGCGATCCTCTGGTACTATCTGTAGCTATACCGCCGCGGGGCGCAGACTGTTGTTTGTCGGCCGGGGCAGGGAGGTCGCGCGGCTCAGCGGCATCGCGGTCGACCGGGTTCGTCTCGGCGGGTTCCTCTGCTCGGGTTTGTTTGGCGCCATGGCCGGGGTGCTCTACGTGGGCACTACGGGCGCCGCGGACCCGAGTTCAGGGCTGAGCTTCCTGCTTCCGGCGTTCGCCGCAGCGTTTCTGGGGGCTACGAGCATCAATCCCGGCCGGTTCAATCCGTGGGGAACCATCATCAGCGTTTATTTTCTCGTCACCGGCATTACCGGCCTGTCGATTCTCGGCGTCAGCACCTACGTGCAGGACCTGTTTTATGGCGGCGCGCTGGTGATTGCGGTGACCTTGTCGCAGATTGTGCGGGGTCGCGAGGAGCGGCTTGCCTGAGCAAGCGCTCAGGACTCGATGAGCAGGGGTTCCGCAAGCCGCTGTATTTCGAGGTTGGCGCCTTCGCCGACCCGGTCAATCACTAGAAAGTCGCTCTCCCTCTCCAGCGCGATCAAGCGGGTGATGCCAAACGCCGCGCCTGTAGTTGATGGCCTGGCCCGGTAGAACCCGGAAGGCGACGATGGCGTCGGGGTCGAGCTGGCCGGCCGGCGCGACGACGACCAACCACTCGGCGGCCGATAGTGGCGAGAAGGTCTGGCTGCTTAGCGCATGGCGCTCCAGCAACTCTATCTTGAGCGGCAGTTGCCGCGGCGCCGTGCGCACGACATTGAAGCAGACGCGGCCGCCGTCCGCGTCGAAGTCCGCCTTCGCGCGGTCGCGATAAATCCGCGCCGCGCCGCCGTTTGCGACATCGTCCGCCGGTCCGGACACGTCGAGCACGTCGCCGAAGCGATGGAACGCCTCGCGCGTCAGGCGGGCGACGGCTAGTCGCCGGAGGTCTTGCGGCATAGGGGCTCCGTCAGTATCCAGTTGCAGCGGCGCTACGACATGATGAGGCCGCCGTCTACACCGTTGGTCAGCTGCATGATCCAGACCGTCTCTTCGTGGGCCAGCAACGCGACGAGGCAGGGCAGCTCACTCTGTTCTCGTGGTAGAAGCGAGTTGTCGAAATTGGCGCGGGCGTTTTTCCACGCGCGGCTCATGCGGCCGCCATCAACGAACAAGGCTATGAGATGTCCGGCGAGGTTCTGCTAGCGATTGATCAGGGCACCAGCTCGACGAAATGCCTCGTCGTCGACCGGAGCGGCGCCATCGTTGGCCGCGGCCAGGCGCCGGTGTCGATCTCCACGCCGCAGCCCGGCTGGGTGGAACAGGATGCCGAGGAAATCTGGGGCAGCGTTCGCCGCGCCGTCGAGACCGCATTGGCTTCGACGGCGGAGCGAAAGATCGCCTCGATTGGCCTCAGCACGCAGCGCGAATCCTGCGTCATCTGGGATCGCCGAACAGGCGCGCCGTTGACCCCGCTGTTGTCGTGGCAGGATCAACGCACCGAGACGATTTGCGCCGATCTGCGTCTCCGAGGCTTCGGCGCGACGGTGCGGCGACAAAGCGGTTTGCCGCTCGACCCGATGTTCTCCGCAGCGAAGGCGCGCTGGTTGTTGGACCGGTTGCCAAGAGGGCAGGCGCGCGCCAAGGCCGGCGACCTCTGCATCGGAACGATAGACTCGTTTATTCTATCGCGGTTTGGCGGCGAACCGGTCATCGAGGCCGGCAACGCCTCGCGAACGCAGCTGTTCGATGTCGTCTCGGCGAAATGGGACGAAAATCTGCTCGAAATTTTCGACGTGCCCCTCGCGGCGCTGCCGCGCGTTGTCGCCTCGATCGGGCCGTTTCCGACCGCGCGAGGCATCGCGCCGGGGTTGGACGGGGCGCCTATCGGCGCCGTTCTCGCCGATTCGCATTCCGCGCTTTTCGCCCATGGCGCGTTCGCCCCCGGACCGGTGAAGGCGACCCACGGGACGGGATCGTCGGTGATGGGCCTGGTTGATCGCAGCTCGGCGCCCAATGGCGACGCCGGGGCGCCGGGGGTGTGCGTGACGCTCGCCTGGCAGATCGACGCGCCGGTGCTCGCCTTCGAAGGCAACATTCGCAGCGCCGGATCGACGCTGGTTTGGGCGGCGGAACTTCTCGGCGTTAGCACGCAGGAACTCGCGGATCTCGCCGCGACCATGGCGGACTCGCGCGGCGTACATCTCGTCCCCGCTTTCGGCGGTCTTGGCGCGCCGTGGTGGGATCCGTCGGCGGTCGCGACCGCTACCGGCTTTTCCTTCGGCGTCACGCGCGCGCCCTTCGCCCGCGCCGCGCTGGATTCCATCGCCCACCAGATCGCCGACGTACTCGATGCGTTTCGCACAAACGGCGCGCCCGTCGATCGGTTGCTGGTCGACGGCGGCCCGACCCGCAACGATCAACTCCTGCAGTTCGAAGCCGATATGGTCGGCGTTCCCGTCGAGCGCACTCACGTCGCCGAGCTCTCGGCGATGGGCGTTGCTCATCTCGCTGGGGTCGGTGCTGGCTTTTTTACGCTCGACCAGTTGCGCGGGATGGATCGCGGCGCGGAAGGCTTCGTCCCGAGCGTTCCTGCCGCCGCCCGCGCCGAGCAACGGCGCGCTTGGGCGACGGCGGTGGCTCGCGCTCGGGGCCAAGCGATCAACTAAACGGCGCTGCGCCGAACGTCTGCGCGCTCAGTCGCTGCCCGTGAAAATCACTTCGGCTTATGCGTCCAGGTTACATTGTAGTTAAGCGTGTATGCAAACAGGCTGGAAGTGCTGCTCGGGGCAACGACCACCCCCAGGTTTCCCGAAGCGCTAACATCCTTATATTTGCCCGTTCCGCCGATCCATTTCATCTCGCCGCTCTTTGATCCCGAGTAGGTCATAAAGAGTTTGTCGCCATCGTCGTCGGTCTGCACGCAGGTCCCGGCATATTTATACCCCTCCGGTCGAGCGCTCGTAGCCTCCAAGCAACGTATCGCAAGATTGTCCGGCGGCTTCTGACCGTCCAAGTTCTTAACGATGCCGTTGCACTCGGTGGACGATTCAGAGCCTGCAGCGCCCATATCAACCGCCGCCAAGGGGTGGCAGACCAGATAGGCGGCCAATTTCGCTTCGCCACTGTCCGGCAACGCCTCGCTGGCGCAGGCCGGCGCGCACAATTCAATCAAGGCGATAGAGAGAAATATCGTGCCCAAGACTCGCAAGGCGAACTCCTTTGAGAACCGTCGAATATCAATGCGCCTCGCTCATTTTGCAGAGGGGAGGCCGACACGCAAGGAGCGCTATGGGTGTCCCTGGAAAAGTCGACAAAAGCGTCCGCGATGAGGCGGCAAAGCCCCAGCAATATAAATGGTTTAGGTCCCGACGGGGTAACCAGGGCAAATTCCCGGGTCCCCTGTAGCCGCGGGCTCCAGACCGCGGTGGTCAAGCGGTCGAGCCTTGCTGAGAAAGAGCCGATCTCGGGGAGACCGCGGTCTGGAGACCTAAAGCATGCACACATCTGGCGGACGCGGGTGAAACACAACGGCTGCGGACTCCCTCTCCCCGCGTGTCGCACGACGCAGCTCGCCCCATCCACGCAACAGCGGGGAGAGGGTTTGGGGTGAGGGGCGAGCCGCTTGGACGCACGTTTCCAACCACAGCGCACTGCGTGAAGCTAGAAGGACTGAGGCAAACGCTCGCTTATTTTGTGCAAGCAAATTTGGCCGAGTGCCAAAAGCGCACGTCCAAGCGGCTCGCCCCTCACCCAAACCTCTCCCCGCTGCTTACCTGATGCGGAGCGCTACGTCGTGGGGACGCGGGGAGAGGGGTCCCCAGCCGTTGTGCTACGCAGTGCGCCGGCCAGATGTGTGCATCCCCTAGGTCTGGAGACCGCGGCTACAGGCGCCCGGGAGTTTGCCCCGGGTACCTGACGGGCAGGGGCCGGGTTGTGGAGATCCCGACGATCGCCGCAGCGTTCGTCGGGCGCCCTCTCGGCTTCGTCCTCTTAAACGAAGCTGAACTGCGACGACGTGAGCGACGAGGGCTGCGTGTTGAACAGCGTCACCGAATCGTTGGCGTCGAGCGTGATGATTGTGCTCGTGCCCGACGTGCTCATGTGACTCTGCAACGCGCCGAAGTTGGCGAAATCAGCGGCGCTAAACTGCATCGCATCCGTCGAGCCGAAGCCGATGACCGCCTGCTGCCCCAGCGCCTGGCTGGTGACCACGTGATCGCCGGTTCCAGACAAGCTCACCGTGCTCGCGCCCTGCATGTAGATGTAGTTGTTGTTGCCGATCACCGTCGCTTGCGCGCTGTTGAGCGTCACGCTCTGGTTTGACCCGTACATCAAATCCCAATTGTTGCTCGTCTGATAGAGGCTGCTGGCCGAGCCGCCGTTCTCGTAGATCGTGTTGGACCCGCCGAAGATCGAGGCCTGCGCCGCGTTCATGATCACGGTCGCGCCGGAGCCTTGGACCTTATCCCAATTGCCGACCGTCTGATAAAGGCTCATCGAAGAGTTGTCGAGCGCCTGGATCAGGTCGGAGCCGCCGAAGATCGACGCCTGCGCGTTGTTGAGGATCACGTTCCCGCCGGAGCCGGTGACAGTGTCCCAGTCGTTGTTCGTCTGGTAGAGGCTGGTCCACGAGTTCTGGAACATCGTGACGAAGTTGTTGCCGCCGACCAGCGAGGCCTGCGCGGTATTGAGGATCACGTTCTCGTCCGAGCCGTTCATCGTGTCCCAATTGCCGTTGGTCTGATAGAGGCTGAACCAGGAGCCCTTGCTCCCGTAGAGGTTGTCGCCGCCTCCGACGACCGAGGCCTTCGAGGCGTCGGCGGTCACCGCGCCGCCGGAGCCGTTCACGGTGTCCCAGTTGCCACCGGTCTGGTAGATGCTGACGGCGTTGTTGCCGTTTGAGAAGTTGGCGATGTTGTTGCCGCCAATCATCGATACGTTGGCGTTGTCGAGGAACAGATTGTCGTCGCTGAGCGTCACCGTGTCCCACGTCGGCCCGGTGTTGTTGAGGAAGTTGTAGTTGGTGAACTCGTTGGCGCTCGTGATGTTTTGACCGCCGCCATTGAAGATGTCGCCGAGCGGCCACGCCGAGGCGATGTTCTGCACTTCGGTCGCGACGAGGCCCAACAGGGTGTTTGCGGTGGTCGAGAGCTCGTGCGTGCCGGCCGTGGTGCCATCGGTCTCCCAAAGCCCATATTTGGCGTTGCTGTCGAGCGCTGTGAAATACACGTCGCCGCCGGAGACCGTAAGGTTGGTCGGCGTGAGGCCCGCCGTCGCGTTGGCGCCGGAGACGCCGGCGTCCTTGAGCCCGCCGATCTCGAACGTTCCCGACGTGGTGCCGTCGCTCATCCACAGGCCGGTGGCGCCGCTGGAAGTCGAGCGCGGTGAACACGACGTCATTGCCGAACGAGACGGACTTGATGATTTGGAGTCCAGTCGTCGGCGCGCCGACGACGCCCGCGTTGTTGGTCCCGCCGACTTCCCACACATTGTTCGGGTCGCCGTTGGTCGCCCAAAGGCCGTGTGTCGTCCCGAGGCCGAGAAGACCGCCCGAGGTCGCCTCCCAAACCGCGCCGCCGATGAAGGTGGTGACATTGGAGATCGTCCCGTTGGGCTGGCCGATGTCCTTCGTCCCCGCAAGGGTGCCGTTGGTCACCCATAGGTCGTCGCCCAACTCGAAGAACATAATGCCGCTGTAGGACGAAGTCTCGTTAGTGTTCAGCGCGTTGACGTCGCCGAGCAGGTTGAGGGCGCCGAGGCTGGCGAGCTCGACTGTGCCGGCGGCTGTGCCGTTGGTGCTCCAGACCCCGTAATTGCCGGAGCTGTCCTGGTTGAAAAACACCGCAACATTGCCAAGGCTGTAAATGCCGGAGAGCGAGGGGTTCAAGCCCGTAGTGGGCGCGTGGGCGACACCGGCGTTGTTCAGTCCGCCGATTTCGGTGGTGCCGGCGGCGGTGCCGTCGCTGGCCCAAAGCGTATTGTTGTTGCCGAAGTCCGCGGTGACGAAAATCGCCTTGGAGCCGATCGAGGCCATATTTCCCTGCACCTCGATCGGGTGCATCGCGCTGATCCCAGACACGCCCTGGTTTTCCGTGCCGCCGACCTCGGTCGTGCCGGCGCTGGTGCCGTTGGTCACCCACAAGGACTGCGTGCTGGAGGTCGAGTCGTAGCCGGAATAGAGAATCTCGTTGCCGATCACGGTCGCGTCGCCGAATACCGCGGCGCCGACGAGGCCGCCAAGCAGACCAGGGTTAGCGACGCCTACTTCCTTGGTGCCGGAGACGGTCCCATCGGTGGACCAAAGCGATAGCGTGTTGTTGGAGTCGGTCGACCAGAACATCGCGTTGCCGCCGAAGCCGACCAAGTTGTTCGGCGTCAGACCCGTGGCGCCCGCGCCAGTCACTCCCGCGTTGCCGCCGCCGCCGACTTCGTAAGTTCCGGTGGCGGTGCCGTCGGAAACCCAGAGCGCAAGGTCGCCTTTGCTGTCGAGAGCTTCAAAATAGACCTTCCCACTCATGGTCAACTCCTAGTAGAACGCGCCAAGCTTACGCTAGGTCAACGAAAATGATACTTACGTGCACGCCAGATCAGGCATACGCTTAGATGTACGCGCCATGCGTATCTGTGGTTTCAAGATATTGAGAAATTGCTATTGCATCTCACGCGTGGATTGCGATGAAAAAAACAGCGTTTAAGGCGGGTATCTAGGACGAGTTCGTTTCTATACGCGCGTTGCGCCGCAGCATGTCAGGGACATTAATTTAAATCCGACGATAATTGCTGAGCAAGCTCACGATTTTAATAGAGCGTGGACGAGTGAGTTTAGACAAATGTCGCCGCACACGGATTTTTGTTCGGGCCGGGGTGGTGCGCCTCGGCGGGCTGCCGGCTCGGCCGCGCTATTCCGAAGCGAGACTCCCATGGGGCGTTGGCGCGATCAGGATTGTTTGCGTGGGGCCATTGATGTTCGCGATGCGCCGGAGTAGCCGCGAGACGCTCTCAGAGGCGATAGTCTGCAGCGGTTGATGAGCCGGGGCTGATGGATAGGGTAGGGGATGAGGCGGGAGGCGTCGGGCCTGCGACGATGGCCTGTGGGGCGGCTGCTTCAGCGAAACCGTGTATGGATAGGGCCTGGACCTGCGCGTTGCGCTAAACCCTGAACTGTCCAAACCGAGGAATCAAACAGAGGGAGGACATCACCATGGATGATCTCAAATATGGGGTTCGCAATAAGCGCGGCGATTGGCAGCCGAAGGAACCGGCGGATATCGCGCCGATCTGGCGGTTCCCGCCGCAGCCGCTTACCGTGCTCAAGTGGCTGCCGAACTACTTCCTGCCTTACGACATCTTATTCATGCTGTCGGCCCTGGCCTGGTGGTACTGGGTGCTTCCCGACGTCGAGGTGATGAAGACCCTTGGCTGGGGTTGGATCCTCAAACTATTCGTCGTCAACACCATCGCGCTGTTCGCTTTTTACGGCGTGTTCGAGCTGCGTCTGTATACGTTTCGCTCGCAAGGGACTCGTTTCAAATACAACGGGCAATTCCCCGAAGACAAGAAAAGTGACGTTTTTTGGTTCAAAAGCCAGAATGTCGATAGCTGCTTACGCATTCTATTTCACGCTATGCCAATTTGGACGGCGATTGAAGTTGTAATTCTCTATCTATACGCCAATGGTATAGTGCCGTGGGTGAAATTTTCGGAACATCCGTACTACCTCACATTTCTACTATTGATGATACCTATTATCCACGAAACGCATTTTTATTTGATTCACAGGCTTATCCATATCCCGTTGCTCTATAAATATGTTCATTCGGTGCACCATAATTCAATCAATCCGTCGCCATTCTCATCGCTTTCCATGCATCCTGTCGAACTGCTTCTGTATTTGGGCATGGCTTTCTGGCAGGTCATCATACCGTCGAATCCGATCCTCGCCCTCTTCGCACTGCACCGCGCAGGTTTTGGCGCCATTCCCGGCCATGTCGGCTTCGAGAGAGTGGAGGTGGGCAAAGACCGCGGCGTCGAAACGCACGCCTATATTCACTACCTGCACCACAAATACTTCGAAGTGAACTACGGGGACGGGCTTATCCCTTTCGACAAGATATTTGGCACTTTTCATGACGGTAGCCAGGCGTCGCAAGCTCGCATGGAGGAGCGATACGCCAAGAAGGTCGCCCGGATGAACAAGGGCGTATCGCCGGCCGAATAGTACAGGCTTAAAGGAAATCGGCAGATTCCCCGGCGCCCATGTAGCCGCGGTCGTTGACCGCGGTGGATCGGCTTGGAAAACGTTTACAGAACTAGGCGCCTAAAACCACGAACGCGGTCGGCGACCGCGTTTACAAGCGCCGCCGGTCGGAAATTTGCCCCGGGTGGCGCGACGAGAGTTTGGTTGAATCGATCTCTGAACGGCGTCGACTAGAAGGGCCACTGATGGGCAAGTTGATTGTTCTCCAGTCGATGTGGGCGATGGAGCGGCGGCACACCGATGGGTTCGAGCCGTCGTTGGAAGAAAACATCCGCACGATTGTCGAAGCTGGCTATGACGGCGTCAGCGCGCAATGCACCCATCGCGAGGACGTGGCGCGACTTTCAAGCCTGCTGGCAGGCACGGGCCTTGTCATCGAGGGACAATGCTTTCCCAAGACGGTCGACGACATGAAGCCTTTGCTCGACATCGCCGCCGAGTTCGGCGTTCGCCACCTCAATGTTCAGCCAGACGTGCGCCCGCGCCGACTCGAAGAATGCTTCCCGCTTCTGGATGGCTGGCTGAAGCTCACGGAGAGCTACGACATCCCCGTCTACTACGAAACCCACCGCGACCGCATGACGACGGATCTTTATTTCACACTCGACCTTCTCGATCGCTATCCAAACCTACCGCTCATCGCCGATCTCTCGCACATCCTCGTCGGCCGCGAATTCGCATGGCCGGTGTCTGAGGAGAACCATGCGCTGGTGCACCGGATCCTCGACAACTCATTCGCCTTTCATGGTCGGGTGGCGTCACGCGAGCAGGTGCAGATCGAAGTCTCGTTCCCTCATCATCGGCCTTTGGTTGATCTGTTCCTTGGTTGGTGGGATTACGGCTTTCGCAGTGTCCGCCGACGCGAGGGCCGCGACGCCGACGTCAGCTTCACCTGCGAACTCGGACCCAAACCCTACGCCATCACAGGTCGCGACGGTAACGATACGACGGACCGCTGGGCGGAAGCTCTGATGATGCGCGGGTGGGTGCAGGATTTGCACCGACGAATGGAGGCGGAGGCCTCGAGCGGTTTCCAATCAAGTTGAAACCTGCGTTGTCATACGCGCGTTCGCGCATGTGCACTAAGATAGGGCCTTTGATCGTCGCCATCCGCGTCATGGCCGGACTTGTTCCGGCCACCCACGCCGTGACGGGGCTCGCCGGTGTCAGAACTCGAACGGTCTGGTTTGCAGCGGGCTGCGCTAGGTTCTGATGCCTCTGATGCGCACTCCGGCGTGGATGGCCGGGACAAGCCCGGCCATGACTAAAACGCCGCAGTTTCAAGGCCAAGCTGTCGCCGCTGAGCCTATTTTAGCGCATACGCGCGAACGCAGGGATGACAGGCAGACGTGTGCGATTCCGTCTGATCGAAAATCGCTCCAGCCCTGGCGATGCGGGAGTTGCCGGGTTGAACGACGCCCGGCTCAAGCAACGACCTCATAGCCTGCAAGCGCCATGACCCGCATGAGCTCCTTGTGGCCCTTCTTCGCCATTTCGAGCGGGGGATTGAGCCTCGGGTCCTGCTCGGCCTCGACCACGAACCAGCCTTCGTAGCCGTGGGACGCCAGACGCTGTACGATGGCCGCGAAATCGAGCGAGCCGTCGCCAGGCACAGTGAACGCGCCCTTGACCACCGCGTCGAGAAAGCTTTCCTTGCTGCGGTCGAGTTTGTCGATGACACCCTGGCGCACGTCCTTGGTGTGGACATGGCTGATGCGTTTGTGATGTTTGTCAATCACCCGCATCACGTCGCCGCCGGCGAAAGCCATGTGGCCGGCGTCGTAGAGCAGCGGCAAAGCCTCGCCGGAATTGGCCATCAGCAAGTCGACTTCCGGCTCGGTCTCGATCGCCGCGGCCATGTGGTGATGATAGGAGATCGGCATGCCCTGATTGGCGCACCATTCCGCGAAGGTCGTCATCTTTCGGCCGTAAGCCTTGATCTCATCCTCAGAGAGTTTGGGCTTGGTCGCCAGCGGCGCCGAGCGGACGCCTTGGATCGAACGGGCCGTCTCGCCATAGACAATGCAAGGCGCTTTGGCGGCGATGAAGAAATCCATCTGGGCGCGGATGCGGTCCTTCTCACGCTCGATGTCGCCGTCGAGCAGCAACCCTGAGAACCAGCCGCCGCACACGCTAGCTCCGTAGCGGCTGAGGATCGGTCCGAGTTCGGTCATGTCCATGGGAAAACGGCGGCCGGTTTCCATTCCCGTGAAACCGGCCGTGCTTGCCTGACGCAGACATTCCTCAAGGCTGACGTCGTCCGAGAGTTCGGCGAGATCGTCGTTCCACCAGGCGATCGGCGCAATTCCAAGTTTGGCTTTCATGAGCGCTACACTCCGACGCGTTGTTTGGCGCGAATCTGTTCCTGAGCTTTGCGCGCCGCGCGCACCGTTTCGCGCGATGAAACTTCCGGCACGCCGACGTCCCAGTCGGCATCGCCGGGAACCCAGGCGTAAGCGTCGGAGGGGATCGAGATCACGGTGGTGCGATCCGTGGTTTTTGCCCATTCGAGCGCGCTCTGCAGATCGGCGAGGCTCTCGACATGCCGCGCCGCCGCGCCCATCAACTCCGCATGTTTGGCGAAATCGACATGCAAGGGATTTTCGCGGTCCGTGATGCGGCAGTCGGTCAGTTGATTGTTGAAGCCGGGAATGCCCTTCGCCTGCTGCAATCGGTTGATGACCGCGAAACCGCCGTTGTCGCAGACGATCACGATCATCTTGTGGCCGCTCAGTACGGTCGAATAGATGTCGGAGTTCATCATCATATAGGTTCCGTCGCCGACCATGACGATCGGCGTGCCGCCGAGGCCGCCGGGTCCCGCATTGGCCATCGCGTGGCCCCAGCCCGCGGAGATCTCGTAACCCATGCAGGAAAAGCCGAACTCGAGGTCGAAGGTGTTGGGCGCTTTCACTCTCCAGCCTTTGGCGACTTCGCCCGGCAGGCCGCCGGCGGCCGAGATCAGGGTATCGTTCTCGCCGGCGGATGCGTTCACCGCCGCCACCACCTGCGCATAGGTGGCGACCGGCGCGTTGGTCGGCGCCTGATGCTTGTCGAGCAGCGCATCCCATTCCCCAAACAAAGCTTGCGCGCGGCGCATGTGCGCGGGGTCCGCGCGCCAATCGCCGAGCTCGGCGTCCAACTCGCCGACCGTCTCCAACGCGTCGCCAACCACCGCGAGAGCGCGATGTTTGATCGCGTCGAAGCGCGCCGCGTTGATGGAAATGAATTTCGCGTTTGGACCGAATGCGGTCCAGGAGCCGGTCGTGAAATCCTGAAGCCGCGTGCCGACGGCGAGGATCACGTCAGCCTCGCCGGCGAGCGCATTTGCCGAAGTCGAGCCAATAATCCCGATCGGACCGGCGTGCGCGGGATGTCGATGCGTCAACCCGCCTTTGCCGGCGATGGTTTCGACGATCGGGATGCCGCGTTTGACCGCGAATTCCGCGACCGCCTTTTCCGCCAGCGAATAGCGGACGCCGCCGCCGGCAATAAGGATCGGCTTCTTGGCGGACTTCAGCAGCGCGGCGGCCTCTGCGAGCTTGCGGCGATCCGGCCGCGGCCGCGAAATGCTCCACGTCCGCTCTTCAAAGAAAGCCAGCGGGTAGTCGAACGCCAGCTCTTGGATGTCTTGCGGCAAAGCCAGGAAGGCCGGACCGCAGTCCGCGGGATCGAGCATCGCCGCAACCGCCTGCGGCAGCGAGGCGAGGATCTGCGCGGGATGGTTGATGCGGTCCCAGTAGCGCGTCACCGCTTTGAACGCGTCGTTCACAGTGATACTCGGATCGCCGAAATGCTCCACCTGCTGAAGCACCGGATCGGGCAGCCGATTGGCGAACGTGTCGCCGGAAATGAGTAGCACGGGGAGCCGATTGGCGTGCGCGACCCCCGCCGCCGTCACCATGTTGAGCGCACCCGGACCGATCGAGGACGCGGCAATCATGATCTGTCGTCGCCGCTTCGCCTTGGCGAAGCCGATCGCTGCGAGCGCCATCGATTGCTCGTTCTGTCCGCGCCAGGTTGGCAGGCGATCCTGCACACTCTCCAGCGCCTCGGAAAAACAGGTGACGTTGCCGTGGCCGAAGATGGCGAAGACGCCAGCGAACAACGGAACGCGTGAGCCGTCGATCTCGATGAACTGTTGCGTCAACCAACGCACAGTTGCTTGGGCCATGGTGAGTCGGACGGTTGCTAGGCTCATACGGTGTCCTCCCTCGTGGTCGCGTCCTGCGTTATCGAATGCATCGCATATTGACAAATTATGAAAAGTGCAACAGTGATTGCAATTCTGGTTTGCGAGACGAGTCCATAGTCCAAATCGCCACAACGCGCTCGACTTTTTCTCCGGCTACCTTGAGACTGGTCTCATTTGTAAATACGGATCTCTGAAATGACCAAGCCGAAACTCCGCGTTGGCCTCATTGGCAGCGGCTTCATGGGTAAGGCGCACGCGTTCGGCTACACGATGGCCGCGCGGGTATTCGACCTTCCCTACGAAATCGAGCTGCACACGCTCGCTGATGCGAGCGAGGAGCTGGCGTCGAAAGCGGCGAACGCGCTTGGTTTCACGCGCTCGACGGCGAACTGGCGCGCCATGGTCGCTGATCCCGAGATCGACGTCGTCAACATCACCGCGCCCAATGCGCTGCATAAGGAAATGACGCTGGCCGCCATCGCCGCCGGCAAACATGTCTATTGTGAGAAGCCGTTGGCGCCGCTTGCCTCGGACGCGCTGGAGATGGCGGAGGCCGCGGAGAAAGCTGGCGTCAAGACACAAGTCGGGTTCAACTATCTTTGCAATCCGCTCTTCCGCCTTGCGCGCGAAATGATCGCGGCCGGCGAACTCGGGGAGATCCGCGGCTATCGCGGCGTACATGCCGAGGACTATATGGCCGACGCCTCAGGCCCCTACACATTCCGTCACGATCGCGCCGGTGGCGGGGCACTCGCCGATATCGGCAGCCACGCACTCGCGACAGCCGAGTATCTGATGAAGGACGCCGCCGGGCCGATCGTCCGCGTATTGGGCGATTGCGTGACCATGATCGGCGAGCGCCCTGACGGCAAGGGCGGCAAGCGGCGTGTCGAGGTCGACGACGTCGGCCGCGCGTTTCTTCGCTTCGCTGGCGGCGCGACCGGCTCGATCGAGGGCAATTGGATCGCGACCGGGCGCAAGATGCAGCACGACTTCGAGGTCTACGGAACCAAAGGCGCGCTCAGGTTCAGCCAGGAGCGATTCAACGAGCTGCATTTTTTCTCAACCGCTGACGCGCGCGGCCGTCAGGGTTTCCGCCGTATCGAGGCAGGTCCCGAGCATCCTCCTTACGGACTCTTTTGCGTGGCGGGCGCTCATCAGCTCGGCTTCAACGACCTCAAGGCAATCGAAGTCGCAGGCTATCTCGACGCGATCGCCGGCCGCGCGCCGGAACCGTTCAACTTCCGCGCCGGCCTGCGCATTCAAACTTTGGTTGAGACGATCCTCGCCTCAAGCGCCTCGGGCGCGTGGAAAGATGCGGGCTGAAACTCTATTGTTGGGTCACGGTCGGAATGCGCGGGTTGACCGCGTTCTTCTGAAGCCGCGCGGCCAATGCGACGGTGAGCGCCTGCGCCAGGCACATGGGCGCCGCGAGCGAACGCGAAAATGAATATTCGTGCTCGGGAACAGCCAGCAGGACGCTCGCCCCTTTCGCGAGCGGCGACAAGGTCGAAATCGGTAATAGCAACGATCGGAACTTTTCGTTTGGCTGTTTCGTCAACGATGTTGACGACCTCTTGCGCGTAGAAACGAAACGAGATGGCAAAGAGGAGGTCGGTTTTGCGAATGGCTCGCGCCATATGCGTCGCCAGGCCGCCGCTCGGATCGAGAAGCACGCAGCGTTTACCCAGCATGGTTAGAACGTATCGCAGCAATTCAGCGACGGGAAACGCGCGCAATTGGCCGACCAGATAGATGACCTCCGCTTTCTCCAGCAGCGTAACCGCCTTTCGCAAATCGGTCTCGGGAATCTCCATCAATAGGTTTTCGAGCGAGGCAATGTCTCGCACGACGAGGTCACGCAGGAACCCGGTTTCGCTCCGGTCCTTTCGAGCGCCAAGTTCACCCTCAAGCGCCTTGATCCGAGCTTCGAAGCCAGGCGCCGCCGTAGACAGGCGCTTTTGATACAGGCCCTGTAGCGTCTTGAACCCATCGTAGCCAAGCGCCTGTGCGAAGCGCACGACATTCGAGGCGTGAACAGCGCATCGTTCGGCGATCGCATTGACGGACAGCACGGCGACGTCGTTAGGATTTTGGGTGAGATAAACGGCGATCCGCTGGTACGACTTGCTCATGTCGTCATAACGATCGTGGATGACGCGAATGAGGTCCTCATAGTCGGACGGCGTCGTTATTTGAAGCATTTTGGGATCCTCAACCCCGAGAACTTTACAGCGCGCTACACCAAACACGCGCCGCGGGAGGCCCTTATAGCGTTAAGTGCTGTCGGAGCGTCGGCGTCCACGCCGACGATTTTGCTGAGCCGCGTCGTCGGCGTGGACGCCGACGCTCCAAAGACCGGCTCCCTCGCACCGGCGGGCGACAATCGTAGGGGGACTTTCTATGGAGCGTAGCGCCAAATCGGCGAAAAGCGCAGCAATATCAATGTAGTTTGGCGGAGAGGGAGGGATTCGAACCCCCGGTACACTTGCGCGTACTCCGCATTTCGAGTGCGGTGCGATCGACCACTCTGCCACCTCTCCGCAGAGCCCACGTCAGCAAAATCTCGCTGGCGCTTTGGATCGAGGCGCGCGGGTAGCATGGCGGCCACGGGCGCGCAACCTCAATGTCGCGGTGGCGGCGCGGTCCCGCCCGCGGGAGGTGGACCGCCCTGCGCCCAGTCCAGCAATTCAGCGATATGCGTGACCGGCGCGTCGGTCGCGCCGGCGATCTGCGTCATGCAGCCGATATTGCCGGTCGCGATGAAGTCCGGCTTCAACCGCGCCAGGTTCCGCGCCTTGCGCGCCCGAAGCTCGCCGGCGATGCGGGGTTGCAGGATGTTGTAGGTCCCCGCCGAGCCGCAGCAAAGATGCGCCTCCGCAGGCGTGCGGACCTCGTAGCCGGCGCGGCGCAGCAGCGTCTTCGGCGCATCGAGGATCTTCTGCCCGTGCTGCAGCGAGCAGGCGGCGTGATAGGCGACGACTTCCTGGCGGGGGTGAGCGAACACCAGATCGAGGCCCGCGAGATATTCGCTGGCGTCTTCGGTGATCGACGCCACCCGCGCGGCCTTGCTCGGCATAAGCGGGGTCGTCGGCGAGCATCGCGCCGTAGTCCTTGATGGTCGCGCCGCAGCCCGAGGCCGTGACGACGATCGCCTCGAGCCCCTCGCCATCGATCTCGGCGATCCAGGCATCGATGTTGTTTCGCGCCGCCGCAACCGCCAGGGGCTCGCGCCCCATGTGATGCGCGAGCGATCCGCAGCAACCTTCGCCGCTTCGCCAGCACGGCGTCGATCCCTGCGCGATTGAGGATACGGATCGTCGCGGCGTTGATCTGCGGCGCCAGCACGCCTTGCGCGCAGCCCGTCAGCAGCGCGACCCGCCGCCGTTTGGCTTGCCCGGCGCGGCGCCTTGAATACGCCGGGCCCCTCCGTCGGGTCGCGCGCAGGCAAACGTGTTGGCGCGAGTTTCAGCATCGCTTCGAGGCGCGGGACCTATCCCCGGCAGCCGAGAGAGGACGGGAAGCAGCGGCTGCCCAAGTTTCGCCAAGCCCAAGGCCAAGCGGAAGCGTCCGCGATGCGGAAGCAACCAAACCAGCAGACCGCGCAAAGCCGCATCGAGGGGATCGCGGCGGTAGCGCGTCTCCACCTCGACGCGCGCGTGGTCGATCAGCCGACGATATTCGACGCCGGAAGGGCATGTCGTCTCGCAGGAAAGGCAGGAGAGGCAATGGTCGAGCGGTTCGACGTCATGCGCGTCCGGCGCGCGGCCGGTCTCCATCAGCTCCTTGATCAGATAGATGCGGCCGCGCGGGCTGTCGCGCTCGTCGCGGCCGACGACATAGGTCGGGCAGGTCGCGGTGCAGAAGCCGCAATGCACGCAGGAGCGCAGGATCTTTTCGAGCTCAGCGGTGTGGGGATCGGCGAGTTGTTTGAGGCTGAAATGCGTTTGCATGATTTATCGATCAGATGTCCGCGTACATGCGGCCCGGGTTGAACAGGCCTTTGGGGTCGAGGCTCGCTTTCACGCCGCGCGACAGCCGCGCCAGCGTGGGGACGAGCGGCGAGAAGACGTCCGTGCGTTCGTCGCAGCGCCTCGTCGGCGCGGATCAGCTCGACGTGGCCGGCGAAGGATTGCAGCGCGCCGCGCACTGCGGTCGGCGGTTTCCGATGTCGGCGTCGGTCGAGAACCAGACCAGCCCGCCGCCGTGGTCCATCAACGAAGCCTGCGCGAGATTTCCGAGTGCGCGCGAGCGCGGCCGGCGCGTCGGAGGGTTTCAGGCTGGCGCGCCAGACTGCGCGCTCTCGCGGCTCGGCGAGAAACTCGACGTCGCGGATCGCCCGCCACATGCGTTTCGAACTCGTCGCCGGTCAGCGCGTGTTTGGCGCCGAACTCGGCGAGCAGAGCGATCAGCCGCTCAGTGCGATAGGCGACGGAATCCTCAAAACCCTCGACGCGCAGCAGCGTGCGCGGAAATTCGCGGCCCATGCCGGCGTGGATCGTCGCGGCGCCGCTCACGCCGTAAGGCGAACTCAGCGCTCGCGCCATCGCTTGCACCCCGCGCGCGTCATCGAGCCTGCGAACAACGATGGTGGCCTCCGCGCGCGGCGCCGGCAGCAGTTTGAACGTCGCCTCTGTGATGAGGCCCAGGGTTCCCTGCGCGCCGCAGTGGACCTTTACGAGGTCGAGGCCGGTCACATTCTTCGTCACCCGCCCGCCGGCGGCGATAATTTCGCCGCTTTCCATTGACGAACTTGAGCCCGAGCACGCTGTCGCGCACAGCGCCGGCGCTCAATCGACGCGGACCGGCGAGCGCCGTCGCGATCAGGCCGCCGACGGTCGGCTCGCCAGCCGTTTCGAACAGAACGCGCGGGTCCATCGGTTCAAACGGCAGCATCTGGTTGTGCCGCTGAAGAGCGACGCTTCGACTTCCGCGAGCGGCGTTCCCGCCCGCGCGCGAAGCGTCATCTCCGCGGGTTCGTGAAAGACGATGCCTGTCAGCTTGGTTGTCGAGAGGCGTCGACCGCTTTGCGGCGGTCGTCCGAAGCCGCTGCGCGTCCCCGCGCCGACGATGTCGAGCGGCGCCTCGGCGGCGGCGATGATCTCGGCGGCCTCGCGTTCATCGGCGGGCGTCAGGACCTCTTCGTTCACGCCGCCCGCTCCTCGAGCGGAAACACTTTGGCGGGATTGAAGCGGCCGTCCGGATCAAACACCGCACGCACGCGCTTCTGCTGCGCAAGCTCGGCGGCCGAGAATTGTTTGGTCATCAGATCGCGCTTCTCGATGCCGACGCCGTGCTCGCCCGTCAGGCAACCGCCCAGCTCCACCGACATCGTCAGCACGCGCGCGCCGGCGCGCTCGGCCTTTTCCTGCTCGGCGGGATCGTTGACGTTGTAGAGGATCAGCGGATGCATGTTGCCGTCGCCGGCGTGGAAAACATTGGCGACGCGCAGACCCTCTTCGGCGCAGATTTGCGCCGACGCGCCGCAGCGCCTCCGGTAGTTGGCCGGTCGGCACGGTGCCGTCCATGCAGATATAGTCGGCGATGCGGCCGGTGGCGCCGAAGGCGGACTTGCGGCCCTTCCAGATCTGCGCGCTTTCCATCGCCGACATGCGATTCGCGCACCACGCGCACATTATGCGCGCGGGCGATGTCGAGAATGCGTTTCAGCTCCGCGTCGATCTCCTGCGTGGAGCCCTCGGACTCGATGATCAGCATCGCCTCGACGTCGAGCGGATAGCCGGCGTGGGCGAAATTCTCGGTGATCTCGATGGCGAGCTTGTCCATGTATTCCATCGCCACCGGCACGATCCCGGCGCCGATGATGTCGGCGACGCAGCGGCTGGCGTCCTCCGCGCTGTCGAAGCCGAACAGCACCGGCCGCGCGCCTTCGGCGAGCGGCAGGATGCGCACCCAGGCCTCGGTGACGACGCCGAGCTGGCCCTCGCCGCCGCAGACGAGACCGAGCAAGTCGAGGCCGTCGGCGTCGAGCGCGGGGCCGCCGATATCGACGATCTCGCCCTCGTAGGTGACCAGCCGCACGCCCATCAGGTTGTTGCTGGTGACGCCGTATTTGAGGCAATGCGCGCCGCCGGAGTTGTTGGCGATATTGCCGCCGATCGTGCAGGCGAGCTGCGAGGACGGGTCGGGGGCGTAGAAGAAACCATCCGCCGCCATCGCTTCGGAGATCGAGAGGTTGGTGACGCCGGCCTCGACCCGCGCATAGCGGTCGGCATAGTTGATCTCCAGGATGCGGTTCATCTTGGAGAGGCCGACGACGATGGCATCCTCCTGCGGCACCGCGCCGCCCGCCAGCGAAGTGCCCGCGCCGCGCGGCACGATGTTGACGCCCTGCTCGCGGCAGAAGCGCAGCGCAATCGCGACCTCCTCCGTGGTGCGCGGCAAGACGACCGCGAGCGGCAGGCGGCGAAAGGCGGTCAGCGCATCGGTCTCGAAGGCGCGCCGGCCGGCCTCGTCGGTGACGACGCATTCCCTCGGAAGCAGGTCGCGCAGCGCCGCCCGGATGGCATCGGCGCGGGCAAGGATTTTGGGATCGGGCTCGGGAAAGGCGATCTGCGACATGGGGCTCCTCGCTCGGCTGAGCGCCGCTGCGCAGCTTAGCACTTCATCCTATCGAGACCAGCGTCGGAGCGTCGGCGTCCACGCCGACGTCGCGACCCAACAACGTCGGCGTGGACGCCAACGCTCCGAAGGACGCGCGGCTTGCATCCGCATCGGATCGCACTAAACCGGGACAGTCAAACATTCGGGGGGACTGACCGTGCCGCGCTCGCATCTCCTTGTCCCCCCGAAGGCCCTTTCCGAAGGGTTATTGCACGACGTCACCCCCGAGAGCGCGGGCTGGCGTTATGTCGGCTTCTCAACCCACCGCCTCCCGGCCAAAGGCGCCGCGGACGTCGATACCGGCGATCGGGAAGCCTGTGTCGTCGTGCTGTCGGGAAAGGTGCGGGTCTTGGCCGGCGCCTTTGATTCCGGACCGATCGGCGAGCGCGAGGATGTTTTTTCCGGCTTGCCTTGGTCGGTATATCTGCCGCCTCGCATGCGTGGAAAAGTCGAGGCGATTGGGCCGGCGGAAATCGCGATCTGCACCGCGCCCGCGAGCGGCAAGTTGGCGGCGCGGACGATCCCGCCGGGCGCAGTCGAAACGCTGACCCGCGGCAAGAGCACGAACACGCGTCACGTTCGCAACATTCTCTCGGAGACCGCCGAGGCCGAGAGCCTGCTGGTCGTCGAGGTGATCACGCCTTCGGGCCATTGGTCGAGCTATCCCCCGCACAAGCATGACCAGGACGATCTGCCCCGGGAGTCGCTGCTGGAGGAGACCTACTATCACCGTCTCAACCCCTCTCAGGGTTACGCGATGCAGCGGGTCTATACCGATGACCGGACGCTCGATGAGACGATGACGGTTGGCGACCGCGACGTGGTGCTGGTGCCGAAGGGATATCACCCTTGCGCCGCCGCGCACGGTTACGAGCTCTACTATCTCAACGTAATGGCGGGGCCGAAGCGCGTGTGGCGGTTTCACAACGATCCCGCGCACGAATGGCTGATGGCCTGAGGCGCCCTGGGACCGCGGGCGTCTTGCCCATATGCGCTAACTTATAGATTACCGGTTTATTTCAAAGGCTTGATGTCATCCCCGCGAAAGCGGGGATCCAGGGGCTACCGCACATCGTGTGGCCAACACGTTGAAGTGCACGTCGTGTGGCCCCTGGATCCCCGCTTTCGCGGGGATGACATGTTGGCAAGTTACTCAATATTATCGGAAATTGGCCTAGGTTAGCGCCTATTGGCGCCTCGCCCGCTCTTTGCCCCGTCGAGAGAGCGTCGGTCTCGTGGCAGGCGCGCGGGGTCCCAGGGGCGGGGCTACACGGCCTCCGCCAGCATTTCCCGCCCGACGAAGCCGACCGCGCGCCGCAATGTCTCCAATCCGGCGCCGCGCCGGACGGCTTCGGTGGCGAGGCAGCGTCGGTAGAGCCGTGCGCCGGGCCGGCCCGCGAACAGGCCGAGCATGTGCCGGGTGATGTCATGCAATCGCACCCCGGCCTCAAGCTGACGCGCGATGTAGGGCTCGAAAGCCGCGAGCGCGGCGAACGCGTCGGTGTGCGGCGCCGGCTCGTCGAACAAGCGGGGGTCGACCTCCAGCAGCAGCTCCGGGTTTTGGTAGGCCGCGCGGCCGAGCATAGCGCCATCGACATGGTCTAGCGCCGACTGCGCCGCGTCGAGATCGGCGAGGCCGCCGTTGAGCGCGATGGGCAAATCCGGGTAGGCGAGCTTCAGCTCATAGACTAGCGGATAGTCGAGCGGCGGGATCGTGCGGTTGTCTTTCGGGCTCAGGCCCTCGAGCCAGGCCTTTCGCGCATGCACGATGACGGCGGCGGCGCCCGACGCGGCCACCCGCTCGACGAGCTCGAACAGCGCGGCGTGAGGGTCCTGCTCATCGACGCCGATACGGCACTTTACAGTGACCGGAATTTTCGCCGTCGCGCGCATCGCCGCGACGCATTCGGCGACAAGGTCGGGCTCGCGCATGAGGCAGGCGCCGAAGCGACCGCTCTGCACTCGGTCGGAGGGGCAACCGCAATTCAAGTTGATTTCGTCGTAGCCGAAATCCGCGCCGATACGCGCAGCCTCAGCGAGTTTGGCCGGCTCCGCGCCGCCGAGCTGCAGCGCCACGGGGTGTTCGGCGGCGTCGAAGCCGATCAGCCGCTCACGTGGGCCGTGGATGACCGCATCCGCGGTCACCATCTCGGTGTAGAGCCGCGCCCGCTGCGTCAGCGTGCGGTGGAAGGCGCGGCAATGCCGGTCTGTCCAATCCATCATCGGCGCGACGGAGAGGCGGAAGCCGGGCAGGGGCGGCAAGACGTTCTTCATGAAGATCCGAGAATTGGCGCGCTCCCGGGACGGCGGACGTCTTGCCCGCTCATGCGGACGGGACGTCCGCCGTCCCAGGAGCGTTGCCGTTACCTCAATCTTCGCCGCGCACAAAACCTTGGCTTTGCAAATCGCCGAAGCCGCCCTACATAGGCACACGCGGAGCTGGGGGGCGCGTCAGGACATATTCCTCGGGGCCGTACGATCCCCATGGGAGCTGTCCCTGTCCTTGCCCGTGGGCTTGGGTACACGGCGCCCACCTACTAACGTAGGCGCCCGGGATCACAGTCCAACGGCTTGCTCGGCTCCGCGCTTCTCTTTAAGCCTCGGGGGTTATGACCCCCGTCGCCTCTTCCAAGGCGGAATTGCGACGCGCCGCGCTCGCGCGCCGCGCGGCCCTTGCTCCCGAAATTCGCGCGATGTTTTCGCGCCGCCTGGTCACGGAGGGCGTGGCGCTCGCGCGACGTTTCGGGGCCGCGAGCGTTTCCGTCTTCTATCCGATCCGAGATGAGCCCGACACGCTCGCGCTGCTCGAAGCTTTGAGCGCGCGCGGCCTCGCGACGGCGTTGCCGGTAACCGGCGCGCGCGGCGAGGCGCTCGTGTTCCGCCGCTGGCGTCCCGGCGAGCCGACCGTCGCCGGACAGATGCGCATCCCCGAGCCGCCGCGCGGACGCCGCGGCGCTCGATCCCGATCTCGTATTCACCCCGCTTGCCGTTTTCGATCGGCGCGGCCATCGCATCGGCTACGGCGCGGGTCATTACGATCGCACCCTCGCAGGTCTGCGGGGCCGAAAGCGCGTGGTCGCGGTCGGCGTCGCCTATTCGATCTCGGAGGTCGAGGAAATTCCCGCGGAGCCGCACGACGAGCCGCTGGATTTCATCCTCACCGAGATCGAACTCATCCAAGCAAAGGCTAGCTGATGCGGCTGTTGTTCGTCGGCGACATTGTCGGGCGCGGCGGTCGCGCCGTGCTGCTCGAACATTTGCCGCGTGCTGCGGAAGTGTTGGTCGCTGGACGTTGTGGTCGTCAATGGCGAGAACGCCGCGGGCGGTTTTGGGATCACCGAGGCGATCCTGCAGGAGTTTCTTGAAGCCGGCGCCGACGCGGTGACGCTCGGCAATCACGCCTTCGATCAGAAGGAGGCGCTGAACTTCATCGATCGTCAGCCGCGCCTGATACGGCCGGTCAACTATCCCCCCGGCGCGCCCGGCCGGGGCGCGGCGGTGATCGAAGCGCGCGGCGGCGCTCGCGCGCTGGTCGTCAACCTGATGGGCCGTGTTTTCATGGACGCGCTCGATGATCCCTTCCGCGCGATCGACGCCGAACTCGCCGCCACGCCGCTGGGGCAGGGGTGCGATGTCGCGATCCTGGATTTCCACGCCGAGGCCAGCAGCGAAAAACAGGCGTTCGGCCATTATGTCGACGGACGCGCGAGCCTCGTCGTCGGCACGCACACGCACGCGCCGACCGCCGACGCCCGCGTGCTTCGCGGCGGGACGGCGTTCATGACCGACGTTGGCATGACCGGCGACTATGACTCGGTGATCGGCATGTCGAAGGACGAGCCGGTGCGGCGATTTCTCAGAAAACTGCCTGGAGCGCGGATGGAGCCGGCTAGCGGCCCGGCGACGCTTTGCGCGGTGGCGGTGGAAACGGCGGCGAACGGGCTTGCGGAACGCATCGCGCCGGTTCGGATCGGCGGCGCGCTCGCGCCGGCGCTGCCAGATTTTTGGTGAGTCCACAGGGCTGATTGTGCAGAAGATTTTTGAAACGCCGCTCTATCCGTATCGGCGCTCGCCCGATCAGGACCGCGCGACCCCGGCGCGCCATCCTGTCGTGATTGTCGGCGCCGGGCCGGTTGGGCTTGCCGCGGCCATCGATCTGGCGATGCAAAAAATTCCTGTGGTCGTGCTCGATGAGAACGACAAGGTCAGCTTCGGCTCGCGCGCGATCTGTTTCGCCAAGCGCCCGCTGGAAATTCTCGACCGGCTCGGATGCGGCGAACCGATCGTCGAGAAGGGTGTGCAATGGCGGATCGGCAAGGTGTTCTTCCGGGACAAGCAGATCTACGGGTTCGATCTCTTGCCTGAGGCCGGCCACAAGCGCCCCGCCTTCATCAATCTCCAGCAGTATCATCTTGAGTTTCATCTGGTTGAGCGGCTCAAACAGCTGCAGTCCGAGGGCGTGCCAATCGAGCTTCGCGGCGGCAGCCGAGTGAGCGCGATCGAAGCCCGCGCCGATGGCGTCGATGTCGAGATCGCCACGCCCGAGGGCGACTATAGGCTAACGGCGGATTGGTTGATTGCCTGCGACGGGGCGGGGTCGCCGGTTCGCGCGATGATGGGGCTGGATTTCGTCGGTCGAGTGTTCGAAGACAATTTTCTGATCGCCGACGTCGTGATGGACGCCGATTTTCCAACCGAGCGCTGGTTCTGGTTTGATCCGCCGTTCAACCCCGGCCAGTCGGCGCTGTTGCACAAACAGCCTGACGGCGTCTGGCGCATCGATCTGCAACTGGGTTGGAATATCGACCGCGAAAGCGAGAAGGCGCCTGAGCGCGTGATACCGCGCCTGAAGGCGATGCTGGGCGAGGACGTGAAATTCGAGCTGGAATGGGTTTCGATCTACACGTTCCAGTGCCGGCGGATGCAGAAATTCCGCCACGGACGGGTGCTGTTTGCTGGGGATTCCGCGCATCAGGTCTCGCCGTTCGGCGCCCGCGGGGCGAATTCCGGTTTCCAGGATACGGACAATCTGATTTGGAAGCTGAAGCTGGTTCACGAAGGCCTGGCGCGGGATAGCCTGCTCGATTCCTACGACGACGAGCGCGTGTACGCGGCCGACGAGAATATCCTCAACTCGACGCGCGCGACGGATTTCATCACGCCGAAATCGTCGGCAAGTCGGCGGTTCCGCGACGCCGCGCTCGATCTCGCCGGCCGCTTCGCCTTCGCCCGGCCGCTGGTCAATTCGGGGCGGCTGTCGGCGCCGAGCACCTACGACGGCTCGCCGCTCAACGGCGCCGACGAGGACGCGCTGCCGCGCCGCACCCGGCCCGGCGCGCCGGCGCTCGACGCGCCGACGCCCGACGGTTGGTTGCTTGATCGGCTAGGCGGCCGGTTTCAGTTGGTGGGGATCGACGTCGAGATCCCACGCCGCCTGGAGATCGAGGGCGTGGTTGTCGAGGGCCTTTCGCTCAGCGCGCGCGGTGAGAGGCAGTTCGCCAACGATATTTGAACGAGGCGCCCGGCGCGGTCTATCTCATGCGGCCGGATCAGCATATCGCCGCGCGTTGGCTGACGTTCGACGAGGCCAGCGTGCGCGCCGCGCTGCTGAAAGCGATCGGAAAGGGTTGAGGCACATGGCCGCGCTGATCACCAAGCCGAACATCGACAATCCCGACGATTTCTACGCCGAGTTGATCGCGATGCACGCGGGGCGAAGCTCAGAGGAAAGCGAAGCGATCAACGCCCGGTTGATCTTGCTGCTCTGCAATCATATTGGCGATCGCCAGACCCTCCGCGAAGCCTTCGAGGCCGCCGTCAATGAGGCGCACGAGTGATCGGGAAGATGACGCTTTGCCTGGGCCTTGGAAACGCACGGGTTTCGTCATGGCCGGGCCAAGCGCCATGGGTGCTAAACAAGAAGGCTTGCCGGAAAGCCGGGATCCAGGGGCCGCGGCGCGCCAAGGAATACGCACTTCTGCCGTTCGCATTGTAGCACCACGGCCGGGGACCCCCTCTCCCCGCGTGACGCACGATGTGGCGCGCCGCATCGGGGAGGCAGTGGGGAGAGGGTTTGGGGTGAGGGGTCAACGCTTGGAAGTACGCTTTCACAGCACAGCGGGTGACCCAATTCTCGGCCACGATAAAGGACGCGAATGCTTGCCCGACGTCCTTTTTGGTTTGGCGTCCCGCGTAATGGTTGAAAACGTCGTCCAAGTGGCTTGCCCCTCACCCCAAACCCTCTCCCCGCTGCTTTCGCTGATGCGTGAGGCGCGCGGGGAGAGGGGGTCCCCGGCCTTCGTTCTCGCGTACGGTCGCGATATGTGTGCATGCACTAGCTAGCATGACGAAGAGAGTTGATCGAACTCCGCTTTCTAGGCGCGCTCTTCATTCGATGGAATTCCCGTCACGCCCGCATCCTGGCGGCCTCGCTCGCCTTCGCGGCGCCGCGCCGATCGGCCAGCACAGCGCGGTAGTAAGCCTCCAGCCGATCAATCATCAGCTGGGTCGTATACGATCGCTCATAGGTCTTGCGCGCGTTGCGTCCCATCTTCCCGCGCAACACATCATCCTCCACCAATCGAGCAACGCAGTCGCGGAGTTTTTCAGGCCGCCCTGCGGGCGCGAGCAGGCCGTTGACGCCATCCTCGATGATCTCGGCCGCGCCGCCGACTTCATAGGCGACGACGGGCTTTCCGAAACACATCGCCTCGATGAAGATGAGGCCGAACGACTCGTATTTGGACGGCGCCACGAAAACGTCGCAAGCCGCGTAGCGTTCGAGCACGCGCTCGCGCGGCAATGCGCCGTGGAAGATCGTCCTTTGCCAGAATCTTCGGGCCGGCTGGCGTTGTCGCGCTCGTAGGCCGCGCGAAGCGTCGTTTCGCCGACGGGAATGCCGTCTTCGCCGACGATATGCGCGACGAGATTCTCATAACGCCCAAGCAGACCCGGGAGAATGGCGAGCAGCGACGTCGGCGCCTTTGCGCTCCTCCAGACGCGCCGACAAACAAAAGATGCACGCGTCCGTCGCGCCCGCCGGCCGGCTTCACGCCGACGCTTAGGTCGCTGATCCCGTGCGGGATGATCTCGACTTTCGCGCGGTTGATGGAGATCGCGTGCGCGGATCTCGATGTCGGCGACTATGGCGCGCGAATTGGCGAGAATATGCGAGCCTTCCGCGAGAATTTTGTTCTCGCACAAAATCGCCGGCTCGACATGCTTGGCCAAATAATCCGGCCTCGACAGCCAGTCGGGCTTGAACGGCAGCGACAGCTTGTAGGTCGTGTGGAGGCTGACGATGACCGGCGCGCGCGCCAGGCGCAGGCTGACGAGAGCTTCAAGGTCGGCAATCGGCGCTGAAATGAGATCAAAACAACGATGCTCATTGATGCGCGCGAATTCGCGAAACAGCGCGTAACTGTAGGCCGTCAGCGCTGCGGGCGCCGGCGCAAACGCGTCCGTCTCACCCTGGCCGATCGGGTCCGCCTCGATGCGGTGGACCCATACGCCTTCAAGGAATTCGATGCGCTTGCGGCCGTCGAGGGCGCGCGAAATGACCGTGACCTCGTGGCCTCGCGCAGCCAAACCTGTTGCAACCTCGCGCGTCCATTGTCCGATGCCGCCGTGTCCGAGCGGCGGATATTCGCGCGAGAACAAACATACGCGCAATCGCTGCTCGGCGCGGAGCTTTTGCGGAAAAAGCTTGAAGACGTCCCCGTGGCCTCCGCAAGCGCGTCGCTCGGTGAGAGCGACGGGCGCGGTCAGCCGCAGCGCGTCGGCGACGCCGTCTGCGACGCCGCGCTCGACCTCGGCGATCAAACGATCGACGGTGGCCGCATCGGCCCGACCTTCGCGCGCCAGATCGCGTTTCCACTCCCGCTCCTTGCGGACATAGTCGGCGAGATAGGCGAGGATATCGAACAAACGCTTGCGCCGGAGATTGTGGCGTCACGCAGAAATACGCCTTCGAGCGCAATTGCGGATACATGGTGCGCGGCGACGTTGGAGATCGCGCGCGTCAGACCCGCTTCGTATTTGTGGTGAATTTCCGCGTCTGGCGCGACCGCGAATTTCCAGCCGCGATCATGCATGCGAAGATTGACGTCGGTTTCGTCGAGGAACCAGATATATTCCTCGTCGAAGCCGCCGATGGCGATCAGCTTCTCCCGGCGCGCCGAAAAATTCGTGCCGGTGAGGCTGAGGAATGTCTCGTCGCCTAGCGTGAATTCCGAGGGTGCGCGGAACTGCCGCGCATCACCGTAGCGGTCGCAGACGGTGTATCGCGACTGATAGTCGAACCCGGCCGCGTCCCTGATGAACCCGCCGACCGCCGCGATTTGCGGATCGGCATAGGCCGCGAGCAGGTTATCCAACCAATCAGGTTCGGGGATCGCGTCGTCGTCGATGAAGACGACGATGTCGCCCCTTGCGTGGGCGATGCCGATGTTGCGCGAGATCGAGATATTGCTGAGCTTGTGCGAGAAAGAGCGAACAAATGGCGCGTGTTTGGCGACGACGGCTCGCGTATGATCAGTGGAGGGTCCATCGACGACCAGGACTTCGAAATTCCGATAGCGAAGCTGATGCAGGCTGCCGAGCGTGCGATCGAGCGAATCGGCGCGGTTGAAAGTCACGATGACGATGGAGGCCGATAACGGCGACGCCATGGCGTGTGCGATCGTCAAATCTTCGCCGCGTCGCGCAGGGCGAGCCCTTCAACCGCGCTGGCCAACAGACGCAACTCGTCGCGGAAGCGACTGGAGTCTTCCAACGAAGCCGCGGGCGGCGGCGGGATCGCGACAATCGGCGCCGGGCGCGCGTTCACCGCCGGCAATAAGGCGCCGATGAGCCGATTGCGCAGGGTTTCGGCGGGCCGGCGACGAAACAGCTCCATCGTCGCGCGCGTGAGGCCAGGTTCAAAATCGGCATCTCTTTCCAGAAAATGGAACCATGCAGTGGCCTCGAGGATATGTTTGAGGATCAGCCCGGTATGCAGATCAGGCAGCTTCAACACGCCGTCCGCAGTGGAGGCGAGTCCCGTCACGTCGACGATGATTTCATTGACCACGTCCAGCAGCACCAACCGCGTCTCCGGCGAGTAGAGGTCGATGGTGTATTTGCGGCCGATGTCGTTGATTTGCAGGACGCCGCTCCAGCGATGCGCGACCATCAGCAACCGTCCAGTTGTCCGGCAAGAATCGCCGCCGGCCAAGGAAGCGACCAACGCAAGCGCGAGGCCGAGCTCCGAGCCCGGCCGCATCTCCCTGAATTCCCAGGCGCCGTAGGCCGAAAGCTCGCTATCCCGCTCCTCCGTCGCGCGCGGCTCTCGCTTGATCGGCTTGAACCGATCGCTTCGGCGGCCGACGTGCCCGAACACTATGCATTCCGAACCGCCTGCACGCGGGTTACTGCCGACGATCGTCATCCGCATGCCAAATGCCCACCCCTTCAACGAACGACTTGCGTCGGAGTGTTAAAGCGCGGCAAGTGAAATCGCAACAACCTGATCGTATGGAAAGCATGGCTGGCGAATATGATCTCGATGTCGAATTGCACGTGCTTCGAGATCGGTCTTGTCGGACGCGGAGCGGCGCATAGACGCATCAGGTAGATAGGAAGTCAATCCGAATTGGCGTTGTGAGGCGTAAATATCGAGTATTATCAATTACAAGAGGGTGGGTGGTGTTAATGTAAGTTGCAGCGGTTAGCCGCATCGGCGTCGGGTCTTGTCCGCCTGCGGCGCCCATTCCACGGCCCGATCGTCAGCGTCCGCCTCTAGGCGCCCGGTCTATCGCGTGGTACGCCGCGCCGCCACGGCGCTGAAGGCGCCCTCCCGCTCGACGAGGAGATCATGGCGCTCAGCGAAATATTCGAAATTGGCGACGGTCTCGCCTTTGATGACGTGTTGTTGCGGCCTGGGCATTCCAGCGTATTGCCCGGACAGGTCGATATCGGCACGCGACTTACCCGCACGATTCGGCTCAATCTGCCGATCGTCTCCTCGGCCATGGACACGGTGACAGAAGGGCGGCTCGCCATTGCGATGGCGCAGGCGGGCGGCATCGGGGTCATCCACAGGAATTTGACCCCCGAAGAGCAGGCCGAGGAGGTGCGCAAGGTCAAGCGCTACGAAAGCGGCATCGTCGTCGATCCGATCACCATCTTCCCGGACGCCACGCTCGCCGACGCGCTCGGTCTGATGAAGCGGGCGGGCATTTCCGGCATTCCCGTGGTCGATCGCGGCGCCGATGGAAAGCCTGCCGCGCTGGTCGGCATTCTCACCAATCGGGACGTGCGCTTTGCTGACGATCCGCGCCAGCCGGTGAGCGAGCTGATGACGCGCAAGGTCGTAACCGTAGGGGAGGGCGTCGGCCAGGATGAGGCGCGCCGGCTACTGCATCAGCATCGGATTGAGAAGCTGGTGGTCGTTGACGAGAATTTCCGCTGCGTTGGCCTGGTAACGGTCAAGGACATCGAGAAGGCGACCGAACACCCCAACGCCGCCAAGGACGCCGAGGGTCGGCTGCGGGTCGCCGCAGCGACCACGGTCGGCGACAAGGGGTTTGACCGCGCGGAGCGGCTGGTGGCGGCGGGCGTTGATTGTCTGGTCGTCGACACGGCGCACGGTCATTCCGAACAGGTGCTGTCGCAGGTGCGGCGGCTGCGCCGCGCCACCAACAAGGTGGCGATCATCGCCGGCAATGTGGCGACCCGCGAGGGCGCCCAGGCGTTGATCGACGCCGGCGCCGACGCGATCAAGATCGGCATTGGGCCTGGGTCGATCTGCACCACGCGCATCGTCGCGGGCGTCGGCGTGCCGCAGCTGACTGCGGTGCTCGAAGCCGCGGAGGCGGGACGCAAGGCCGACATTCCCGTCATCGCCGACGGCGGCGATCAAATATTCCGGCGATCTCGCCAAGGCGATCGCCGCGGGCGCGGAATGCGTGATGATCGGCTCGCTGCTGGCCGGCGCCGACGAGAGCCCAGGCGAGGTGTTCCTGTATCAGGGCCGCTCCTACAAGAGCTATCGCGGCATGGGTTCGCTCGGCGCGATGGCGCGCGGCTCGGCGGATCGCTACTTCCAGGATGAGGTTCGCGATCAGATGAAGCTGGTGCCCGAGGGCGTCGAGGGGCGGGTGCCCCACCGCGGCCCCGCAGGGGCGATCCTGCATCAGCTCGCCGGAGGATTGCGCGCCGCGATGGGTTACGTCGGCGCGGCGAATATCGGCGAATTGCACGCGAAGGCGAAATTCACGCGCATCAGTTCGGCGGCGCTGCGGGAGAGCCACGTTCACGACGTGGCGATAACGCGAGAGAGCCCTAACTATCCGTCGGGGGGGTAGGGGCCTGGCGTTTTCAGGCGGATAAGTGTTTTTCGCGAGTACTGCGATACGATCCGCCCGTTCGACGCGCCGGACCGACGTATCGGCTGCGCGGCCCGCAATCTTTATGAACCGCGGCCAAACTTCGACTTTGCGAGCGGCGCCTTTCCTACGAAAACTTCCAGCGCGACCGTTGCTCCGCATGTTCACGCACAGGACGGTCGCGGCATTTACACACAATTAGTCTATAGAATATAAGATAATTTTTGATCAAGCAATCGCCGGACAAAATTTACGCGATTTCGACCTTCTGTCACCTAACGTATCGTTCCGTGTCCCTGTTTGGCGTGGACGATGACATGAAATCGAACAACGCGTACACTTCGCCTCAACAACATTACATCGTTTTGGAGGAACTAAGAGGCGATTTCGATGAGATCGCAACTCAATTTTCGGCCTTAGCCAATATATCCGTTGCGCAATCTGCACGTTTATTATCGCAAGTCGAGGCCGTTGTGTTTTGGGATGACGACTTCGACAAAGTGGAAGAGGCGCTTGGCGCGTTGGCAAATATCGGAATAATAGGACGGATCGAGTCAAATGCCGTTCACGCCACCGGTCATTCGAGCTCGGACGCCAGTATTGAGAAGCCAAGATATATCGAAGTGGCGTGCGATCGCTGCGGGCTTATAATTCCAAAAAATCGAACTCAAGAGCTCACATTTGAGCGCCAGGTTTCTCGCACCACCGGGACCAGGCGATACGGAGTTTCAAATGCGACTGGATTTGCGTCAACGGTCAACGGTAAGAACGTTTCGATGCGGAATTCATCTCGAAGAACTCAAAGCAGTTCGCAATCTTCGGGTCGCCGTCATTACGAGACCGTGACAGTGCTGCTTTGCGATAGTTGCCATGCGTCAGACAGTGTCTCCGGTCGACCGAGGAGGGGTGTCCTGATGACGGCCCTGAAACTGTTGCAGTACAGTTTCACGGAACCGACTATTGACGCCGTTTTTAGGAGACTGAAAGATGAGAATTAGTCTCCGAACTCGCATTTTGCCTCAGCGCGAGCTAACTAACTCTACAAAGAGCCGCTAAGCATTAAATCAATAAATTGGTCGGAGTGAGAAGTCCACTAACCCTATGTTCGCTGGGGGCCGCGGGGGTTCATTGGTATTTAACAATATCAACAGTTTACTGATATACCTCGTTCTTGCGGGTTCGCCAGCGTTCGCTACAATCCGCGTCAAGCTGGGGGAAGCTGGGGGACTGGAAGTGGTCCAAAAGTTGAGCGCGCGGAAGCGGCGACCGCCGGACCGGGTACCTATCCTGATGGGGGCGGCCTGTACCTCTGCGTTTCGCCGACGCTGACCCGAACATGGATATATCGCTTCTCTTGGCGTGAGCGCCGCCCCGAGATGGGCCTAGGCTCTCTCGATGAAGGCGTCGGTTCGGCCGAGGCGCGCGCCGCAAGGGACGAGGCTCGTCAAGTTCTACGCTCAGGGCGAAACCCGATTGAGGTTCGACGGGAAGCAAAACGCCTTGCTGTCAAAGCCACTTTCGGCGCGGTCGCGGATGAGCTTCTCGATGCGAAGTCGCGGGAGTGGCGCAATGAGAAGCACCGGCAGCAATGGCGTTGGAGCCTTCAGGCTGGCGCCGCCCAGCTCCGGCCGCGCCCGGTCGATGAGATTGATACCGAGGCGATTCTGTCGGTCTTGCGTGCGGATTCCGACGAAGCCGGCCATGCATTCCAATATGAAGGCGGCCACCGATTCCGAAGTGAAGCCGGCCGGGATTCCGAAGTGAAGCCGGCCACCCTGCGTTCACTTCCGCGTATCGAGACGATCATGTTTCGACCTGACGGATTGGTCAAGCGGGGGTTTGGGTGGCGGTGGTCAAAGCGGGCGTAGCGCGCCCTCCATAGCGCTGTAGCGTAGCCCGCTTTGTCCACGGCCTTGCGCACGGCGCGGGTTGGGCGACCCGGCCGTGGCGCTCAGCGTGGCGTCAGGATTGAGCGCGGCGTTTGCGCAGGCTGTCGCCCGCAAGTTCGACGCGATAGGCGTTGTGGACGACGCGGTCGAGGATGGCGTCGGCGAGAGTGGGAACTCCAATCAAGTCGTGCCATCGTTCGACGGGAACTTGGCTGGTGATGATCAGCGATCCCTTGTCGTGACGGTCTTCGACGATTTCGAGCAGATCCCTGGCTTGGGCCGGCGTGAGGGCCTCTGGTCCCCAATCGTCGAGGATGAGCAGCTTTACACGAGCAAGAGACCGCAGGAGTCTGGCGTAGCGTAGATCGCCATGCGCGACGGCGAGGTCGACGAACAGCCTGGGAACGCGGATGTAAAGAACCGACAGGTTCTCCCGGCAGGCCTTGTGGCCGAGCGCACAGGCGATCCAGCTTTTGCCGAGACCGGACGAACCAGCCTCACAATGCCGGGTGTCCGGCGTGCGAGGTGCGGATCTTCTATCCGTTCCATCCACTCGCCGGGCAGGTGGTGCAGGTCAAATGCCGCAGGCGGTTCGCCGGCGAGGATTATCTGGCCGTGGTCCAGGCCGATGGCACGCTCGCCCTGATCCCAGCATGGATGATTGAAGAGGCGGCTCGCTCCACGGCAATCACCAGCTCTCCTTGTTTATCTGTCGGTAGGCTCGTCGAGCTGCGCGTCCGGCTCGATACAATTCTAGCCTCGCTTGGCGGGGAATCGGCTCCGCACAAGGAGGCGATCATGCGACCACGACCCAGCCGGCAGGGAGACCTGTTCGAAGTCGATCAAAAGGTGTTGGAAATTATAATCGCGCAGAAGCCTCTGATTATCAGCCTAATCGAGCGCATGCTGGTCGAGGCCCTAGCCGAAGACGGCGTCGCGACACACGCGGCCAGCGACAAGGCAACGGAGGTCGCTGATGAGCAAGATCGCGCCTGAGCACCTCGCCCGTTAGGCTGTCGTTTATATCCGTCAGTCGACAGCTGATCAGGTCGCCAACAATCTGGAAAGCAAGCGCCGTCAATATGGACTTGCCGATCGGGCGCGGCAGCTCGGTTGGAGCGACGTCGCCATCATCGATGACGATTTTGGCCGCTCTGGCGGCGGCGTTGCGCGGCCCGGCTTCGAGAAGCTGTTGGCTGCCATCTGTGACGGGCGCGTCGGCGCCGTTGTCTCGATCGAGGCGTCGCGCCTGGCTCGTAACGGCCGGGACTGGCACACATTGCTGGAGTTCTGCGGCCTCGTGGGTACGCTGATCGCCGACGAGGACGGAGTCTACGATCCGCGTCAACCCAACGACCGCCTGCTTCTCGGCATGAAGGGAACCATGAGCGAGATGGAGCTGTCGGTCTTGCGACAGCGCTCGCTGGAAGCCTTGAAGCAGAAGGCGCGCCGCGGCGAACTGTTCATGACGGTTGCCATCGGCTACGTTCGGATCGGCAACAATAGCATCGCCAAGGATCCGGATCGGCGCATTGCGGAAGCCGTCACGCTCGTGTTCGCGAAGTTTACAGAGATGCAGTCAGTGCGACAGGTGCACCTGTGGCTCAGGCACGAGCGCATCCCGTTGCCGGCCGTCGTCTACGGCGCGGAAGGCCGCCGGATCGAATGGAAGCTGCCAGTCTACAACACGATCCTGCACATCCTGACAAACCCGATCTACGCCGGCGCCTATGCATTCGGGCGTACGGGCAGCCGCGTCAGCATCGAGGCCGGCCGCAAGAAGGTCGTTCGCGGCTTCAAGAAAGAGCGCTGCGACTGGGAGGTATTGATCCCGAATCACCACGAGGGTTATCTGAGTTGGACGGATTACGAAAGGAACCTCAGCCTGATCGCGGACAACGCCAATGGCAAGAACCCGATGAGCCGCGGTGCACTGCGCCGTGGCGAGGCGCTGCTGGCCGGCCTACTGCGCTGTGGCCATTGCGGGCGCAAGCTGCATGTCGCCTACTCCGGCAAGGACGGCAACACCGGCCGCTATCACTGCCAGGGTGGCTTCATCAATCACGGTGGTGACCGCTGCATCTCATTCGGAGGTATGCGAATCGATCGCGAAGTCGGAACCGAGGTGATGGAGCGCCTACAACCGCTCGGAATCGAGGCCGCCCTCGCGGCGCAGGCGGTGCGCAGCCGTGCCACCGAGGGCAAGCGGCGGCAATTGGAGCTGGCGCTCGAACAGGCCCGCTATGAGGTCAGCCATGCGCGGCGTCAATACGATGCCGTCGATCCCGACAACCGCCTCGTTGCTGCCGAGTTGGAGAAGCGATGGAACGAGCGGTTGGCCATTGTCCGCGATCTGGAGACCGCGCTGGAAGGCGTGACGGCCTCACCCGCGACAGAACTGACGCCAACCGATCGCGAGCGGCTGATGACGCTCGGCGCCGATTTACAGCTGGCCTGGACCAGGCCGGGTGTGACGCCGGAGGCAAGGAAGCGGATAGTGCGAACAGTGATTGATGAGATCATCGTCCACGTCGAGGAGAACGTGCTCCATCTCGTGATACGTTGGTACGGCGGCGATCACTCCGCGCTCAAGGTCAGGAGGAACCGCACGGGGCAACATCGCTGGAGTGCGGCGGCCGAGACTATCGATTTGATGCGTGTACTGGCGCGACAGATGCCGGACAAGGCGATCGCTTCGGTGCTCAATCGCGCGGGCAAGACGACGGGGTGCGGCAACGGCTGGACACAGTCACGCGTGTGCAGCCTGCGCAGCCACAATGCGATTGCAACATATCGGGAGGGCGAGCGACGGGCGCGCGGCGAGGTCACGCTCGACGAGGCCGCTGCGGCCCTGTCCGTAAGCCCGTCGACAGTGCGCCGCCTGATCAAGGATGGCCAGTTCGCGGCGAGTCAGCTTTGTAAGGGCGCGCCATGGATCATCAAGGCGGCCGATCTGGAACGTGCCGATGTGCAGAGCGCTGCGACTGCCCGGCGTCTGCGGCGTCCGCCGTCCGGCGACCCCTTGCAAAAAGTGCTGGAATTCTAACGACATGGACAGGTGAGCACTATGAAGCGGGCTCGGATGCGCCGGTGATGATGAGATTGCGGCGCTCGGCGATCCAGTCACAAGCCGCGAGCTTGAGGAACAGCGCGCGGTCGAGCCCGCGCGGCGTCTGATAATCGACGTCTTCGACACTGGCGGAATGGCGCAACTTGGCGACCCTGGCCCGTGTTTCAAACTGCTTCTGCCGGCGCAGCGTCGTCTCGTATTCGAGCAGTAAGCCGAGCCATTCGGCGTGATCGAGACCTCGCGCCTCAGGCTTATGTTCGAGTTCTCGAAAACCCTTAGCCAGTCCGTAGAGGCCGAGTGTGTTCAGTTGGTCGAGCGTGGGATGGGAGAGCATGGGCGATCCTCTCAATGGTAGTAGCCAGGGCCGCGCAGATTGACGTGCTCGAACAACGGGGCGGGAGGCTCGCGGCCGGCGGCGGCTTCGTTGGTCTTGCGGGCGAGCAGAGAGGCGACGCCCTTGCAATTGAAGACGCCGAGTTCGACGGCCCTGGCTGACACGGCTTCGAGCCGAGCCGGGTCAAGCCCGCGATAGGAGCGCAGAATCCCCAGGCAGGTCCGAAAGCCTTGTTCCGGATGCGGCCGGCTGGCGAGCACCGCGCTGATCAGGCATTCCGTATTCGGACCGATCTTGCCGGCCCAGCGACGGAACCGATCCGGCGTCCATTCGGCGTAACGCCGATGAGAGCTCGGCATGTGCTCCGGGTTCGTGCCGTGCTTGCGGCCCATGTAGCGGCGCTGGTGAACCGCGATGCGCTGGCCGCGATGAAAGACCTCGACCACGCGCTCGGTGACGCGAACCTCGACTTCGGCGCGGATGAGCGCATGCGGAACCGAATAGAGGAACTCGTGGACCTCGATGTGATAGTCGAGATTGACTCTGGCGCGCCGCCATTCCGCGAACTCCCAATCTTCGGCCGGCAATGGCGTCAGCGCGTCACGTTCGATCTTCTCGAACAGCTCGCGCCGGCTGACGCCCAGATGGCGCATCGGACGCTCGTTCATGCGCTGCATGACCAGCGCGATGGCCTGATTGCATTCGGCGAGCGAGAAGAAGGTCTGCGCGCGCAATCGTCCCAGAATGTAGGTCTGCGCGAATCTGACGCCGGCCTCGACTTTGGCCTTGTCGCGCGGCTTGTAGGGTCGCGCGGGAAGAACCCCGACCGAATAGTGCGCGGCCATCGCGCCGTAAGTCCGGTTGATCTCGGGATCGTAGAACGAAGCCTTGGCGACGCCGCTCTTCAGATTGTCGGGAACCAGCAGCCTCGGCGCGCCGCCAAAAAAGCGGAACATCCTGACGTGTGCGCCGGTCCAGTCCGGCAAGGCTTGCGTCCAGGTCGCCTCGGCGTAGGTGAGGTTCGAGGCGCCGAGCACGCCGACGAATATCTCCGCCTCGCGGATCTCGCCCGTTGTCGGATCGATGACCACGATCCGCCTGCCGGAATAGTCCACGAACGCCTTCTCGCCGGCGACGTGATGCTGGCGCATCACCGGGCTCAGCCGCCGTTCGAAGCCGCGCAGCAGGTCGCAGAACCGGCTGTAGCCATAGCCGTCCCGGTTGATCTCCCGATATTCCTCCCAAAGGATCATCATCGTCACGGCCGGCCGCTTCAGTTCGCGCGCCAGCGCCGCCCAGTCCGGCTCGACTCGCCGCCGTTGGCCTGTCGCGGCTCCGGCGCGACCGAACAGCCGCTGCTCCAAAACATCGTCCGTGACATCGTCCGCCAACGGCCACGCCAAGCCGGCCGCCGCCGCTCGTTTCAGATTTTCCTGGATCGTCGAGCGCGCCACGCCCAGACGCCGCCCGATCTCCCGCGCGCTGACCCCGTCGTGCCTCAGCCGCAGCAGTGTTCTCAATTGTCGCATGCTCAGTTCCCGCTTCGCCGGCATCCCCGTCTCCTCGTCGACCATTCGACGGGCGGGCATTGCCTTGGTTGGCGATTCGCGGGAGCGCACTCAGGGCGCTGTCACCAGCTCAGATGGCCGGCTTCATTTCGGAATGGTGGCCGGCTTCAAATCGGAACGCCGGCCGGCATCAAATCGGAATTCGCAGTCTTGCGGCCGATCTGGACGACGACGCCCGAAACCGCGCAACGATTGCGCGCGCGGATCGAAGCCGTGCTCGATGCGGAGAAGGCCCAAGGTTTTCGAGCGGGCGAGAACCCTGCCGCCTGGCGTGGTCATCTCTCTCATCTCCTGCCGAAGCGTCAGAAGCTCACACGGGGCCATCACGCGGCGCTACCTTACGCTGCGATGCCGACATTCATGGCAAAGTGTCAATCGGCTTCGAACTTTGACCCCCTGATCACATCGCTCATCGGGGGAGGGCGATGCTTCAACAATATGGACACAAATTATGGCTAAATCAGAGGAGAAAGCGCTCGTGGCGCAAATCCTGTCGTCCTACCTTTCTAACAATACAGTTGGGGCAGATGATTTGCCGTCGGTTATTAAGTCGGTAAAGCGAGCATTCAACGGCGGCGCGGCTTCACTGCCATTGTTGGCGGCTGAAGCTGGGCCTCTGAAGTGGCAGCCGGCGGTTCCGGTCAAAAGGTCGATCTCGCCCGATGAGCTCACCTGCTTATGCTGTGGCGAAAAATTCAAATCGCTAAAGTGACATTTGCAGTCGGAGCATCAGCTGACCCCTGAGGGATATCGTAGCGCCTTCGCTCTGAAGAGCGACTACCCACTCGTCGCTCCCGCCTACTCGGCGCGTCGTTCGGACCTGGCTAAGGCACTGGGGTTTGGTAGGAAGCCCGCCGCGCCCGTAAAGAAAGTTGCGCCAAAGGGTAGGCCGTTCAAGAAGGCGGCAGCGGCGGCGTAGAGCCTCGGACAGACGGGGCGGAGATTGGTGGCTAGCTTAACCGTTGGAAACCGGATCTCGCCCGATGCCCAGTCGCAGCGCGCTGCTAGCTGGATCGTCGGCACGCTCGGAAGACCGAGCTTTTGTTTCACCGTGGCGCGGAGCGAACGAACTCGACCTTCTCAATCCGTCCGTTGTTCTGTTGTTGTCACGCACCGAACAGTCTCGAATTGCCGCCCGCACAGTCAATCTGGGCACGCTGTCGGCGCCTCTGCGCGCGGCGAACGCCATCGACAATTGCCGGTTTTCGAGTTCGGGCGACTGAACTCCGACGCCTGGGATATCAGACAGTGAAGCTGCACTTCCCACGATTAGCTGGCCTCATACCCGCCATCTGTCTAGCGCTTCTCGTTGCATCAGCACTAAGTTCGACTTCTCTCTGGGCCGCACAAGCCTCTGATACGGTCGGGGGCAATACTACGATTAATTCCACAACTGGGCCCCTTCAGCTTCGACAATGCCTCTCGGACTTGAAGGCGGCGGATGTCGAGTTTCGGGACTTGGGCAACCAAACGAAGGAGGGTTGCACAGTGGAAGGCGCAATCGAACTCGATGCGGTCGCTTCACCGTTTGGAAAGGTGTCACTATCCGCCAAGCCGACGATGTCTTGCGTGTTTGCTCGACACTTTACTCTCTGGATCCGCGACGTAGGGGCCCCCTTGGCGCTCGCCTATATGCATTCCAAGTTGACTGCAATCGAGACGGGACCCGGCCTCGTTTGCCGGAACAGAATCGGCGAGCCTAGTGAAAAACTTAGCGAGCACGCGAAGGGCGATGCTATCGACATTATGGCATTTCGTTTCGAGAGCGGCGAGAAGTTGTCCGTCAAAGAGGCTAGCGCGAGCACCAAGATTGACGGCGTACTTATGAAGGCCCTCCGGACTACGGCTTGTGGATACTTTACGACTGTACTCGGGCCCGGATCGAACGAGGCCCATAAGGAGCATTTTCATTTCGACTACGGACTACACGGCCAGACTGACAATTATCGGATTTGTGAGTAAAGCTATCTGACTTGGTTGGAAGTCGACGAGCTTTGAGCCAGTCAATTGCACTCCGGGGAATTTGAACTCGCGAAGTCCAACGTTCATCTGGAACCGCAAAATCCACTCTAACCCGAGGGAGGCAAACATGGGCGCGACCAAGATCATGGTGATACGGCATGCGGAGAAGCCCGCCAGTCCGCCGACGGCCAGTGATCCGGGATCGAATCCAGACGGCTCGGTTCCTCCGGACCTCGGCCCGGAACTGTTGACCGCGCGCGGGTGGGCGCGTGCGCGGGCGCTTGTCGACCTGTTCGCGCCGCCGTCCGGACCGAAGGCCCCGCTTGCGACACCGCAACTCCTGTTCGCCTCCGACCCCGACTCCAAATCCGATGACGATACCGGCGACGAAGGACCGAGCCAACGGCCATTTCAGACCCTGAGCCCGCTCTCGGCCAAACTCGGCCTGCCGATCAACACTGGATTTCGCAAAAAACACTACGACAGAATGGTGAAGGCTGGGTTGGACTTTGATGGAGTCCTGTTGATCGCCTGGCAGCACGAAGACATAGCCATGACAAACAAGGACGGCTCGCCTGGGATCAGCGCGGAAATCCTATCGCGGACGGGAACCCAAAGTACGTTCACCGTCCCGCCCACTTGGCCAGAGGACGCCTTCGGCATGGCCCGCTACGACCTCGTGTTCGTGTTCGACCGCCCGAGCGGAACAGGCGCCATCACCGGCTTCACGCTGGTTCCCCAGCACTTATTGCCGGGCGACGCTCCGTAGAAATTCTGATCGGCGTTTTTCGTCATATTTGGTGACATGGCACTTCTCCACATGTGCACTTTCGCCGGTTGATCGCGCGAGTTGCCCTTCGACTTCGCGAAAAGGCAAACGCAACAAGCAAACCTATTTGGACTTGCGCGTGCGCGTTCGCCGCGAAGTGCGACCTACAATCGATAAGTCATGCGACGGCGTAATCGAAAAAAGCGCGGTCGTGAGCGACTCCAACATAGCCTCCTCAATCTCGGGAGCAAAGTTGGCGCGGCCACTGATGCTGTCGCTGTATAACGTCGCAGCGAGCGAGTGACGAAATGTAGAACGACCGTTGCGCGTCACGCTTTGAACGGCGAACTCCGCCGTTTCATCGTTTGTTGGCGCAGCGATCCCAAACCCGACGTGGAATAGACCTGCATCAAATATACGCATCCCGAAAGCACCCGCGTCTGACGCGCTTTCTTCCATCCGCTCGTCCATGAGCCAAAGCTTTCGGCCACCGTTGAGTAGGTCTTCGAGCTCGACGCCAGCGACCTCATGATGGCCCGTGCAGCGGAACAGCGAGAAGAATGCAGCGCTCATCCGTTGAGCCACTCGCAAATCTTCGGCATTGGCCTTCGGAGCTTTGTCGCTGAGAAACACGTCGTATGCGCGTCGTCCACGTTGGTTCGGCTCGAACAGCGCTAAATCGATGAGCATCTCGACTGCCGCGTCAACTTCCGGCAAAATTATCTTTTCGTCGGCCCAAAGCCCGAGGAGCTTGGCGGCTCGCTTTAGGTCGGACTGATTACAGACGCGAACCGCCTCCGCGAGGATGCGCCGGACAGATGCGCGGATCGGTTGGTAGTATGCCAACGCTTCTTCGCGGGTCATCGCTTTACCCTTCGGTGACTGCCAGAGAGGCGCCGTCGCGTTTAGGCGCCTGGGTACCATGTTACGTGTTTCATGTGTTTCGCCGACCGGATCAGGAACAGGCGCTGGCGTTCGAACTCAACCGCCGTGTGTTGTGACGCGAGCCCACCCTGAAACACTTGAAACATGAAACACCGATGTTTTGGGACCGGAGCGATCCGATGGGAAATGTGAGCGATGACATGGTGCGGCTCACACGGGTTTGTCCCAACGGAATGTATGTCGAGAGAACAACGTTTCCCTGTGACAGCTCGTGAACGGTTGCCCGACGTCGCGGCACGAAATAGCGGCTTCCGTTTATCACTGTGCGCTTTGGTCCGGACGTAAGTCCACTCAGCTCTTCGTCCGCATATCAGCGCTTCCGCCCCGTCGACTTTCGGATTTTAACCTTTGGGTTCTCGGTTACGAACTCCTCTGGCACGAACGCGATCCGCATCCCCCATCCGGCATGAACGGCGAGCAGACGACCGAACTCCCTAAGCGACAGCTCTTGGTCGTCAATATGGATCGTGACTTCCCCATCTGAGCCGCCGTCGTCGATGATGCACCTGAGCACGTCGCCGCGCGGGCTCCACTGGTCGCTGCTTTCGTGGAAGTCGATCTGCGGCTCGCCCGGTGGCTCCTCGATTACCGTCCTGTCCCATTCCTCCAACAGCGCCCATTGCAAATCGAGGATGCCGTTGTACACTTCGACGATGTCTGGGTCGGTCATCGCGGCGATGTCTGATCCAATGGTAATGTGCGCGCCGGAAAGGCCTGGGTCGGCATGGTCAATGGTCGCGCTGTCGCCGTCGCGCGTAATTCGAACCTGGTCGAGCAAAACATAAGTCGGTCTTTTTGGGCGCATGTTTCAGTCCCTCGGAGGTCCCGAATATAGCGGATATACCTAGCTCTCCCGCAAGGCCTTGGTGAAAGGTCTCTAAGAAAAGCAGACCGCTTGCGGTGGCGAATTCTCCGGCCACCACCACCGCGACGATCAACGCTCCCTGCCGACAAAGTCCAGATAGCGTCGCTCGCCCTCGCCATCCAAAGGGAACATGGTTTCCAATCGGATTTCCTCGGCGGTCACCGTTTGCGGCGTTCCGACCGTTGTCACCATTGAGAACAAGTCGAGGCTATCTTTTCCGACCTTGAAACGGAGGGGAACGATGGGCGAAACGTCGTTGGTCGGCGACGAACGCGGGTCTTGTGGCGTAGTCAGGAAGGCGCAAAGCTCAGCGAGGAGCGCGCGAGTTTGGATCGTTGATTACCCCGCCGACGGCTTCGCGTCGAACCCGAAACAACAGGCTTCGCGCTGTCTCGTCCCATCGCGCCAGCGACGGCTGCAAGCCAGCGGGATCGAAAATCAGTCGCAGCAGATTGCGGGGTTTTGGCCATTTATCGAGATCTACGAACCGGCCAAAAAAAGCAGGCGCGGCTTCGTTCGTTTCAATGACATTCCAAAAGCGATCCATCGCCAGCGCCGGGAACGGTTCATGTTGGCGCAGCATCCTAGTCACCGCGCGATGGACCTCCGTCATCGAGGGGCCGTCGAAGGACTCCTCGCGGTAGAGCGGCGCGTAACCGGCGGCGAGCATGATTGCGTTGCGTTCGCGCAGGGGCACGCCAAGCGCGTCGGAAAGGTCGACGATCATCTGACGGCTTGGCGTCGAACGGCCGGTTTCAACAAAGCTGACGTGCTTCTGCGAAATGCCAGCGTCCATGGAAAGATCGAGCTGAGACTTTCCCCGGAGATCGCGCCATTGCCGTAGCAGTTGCCCGGCTGAAACCGTTGCTGACGTTGCAACTGTCTGGGCTGTAGTCACATGAAGTTCCTGTTTTTCGCGCAGTTCGCCTACCAGCTCGGTCTGGCTATTCTGGCATAGGCCCGTCAAATGGTGGCTCGACAGGCGGACGGGTCACGCTGCCGGTGTAGTTAGTGATCGTGGAGGCGGCGACGACCGCAATCACTTCGAGAAGGTGCTCCTTGCCGAATCCAGCCGCCAAAAAAACCTCTATCTCCGCATCGCTGATACGGCCTCTCGTCTCGATCAGGGCGCGAGCAAGACGCGACAGCGCCGAATGCTTCGTTTCCATCGGCGGACGGCCGGCTCGGATCGCCGCGACATCCGCAACGGGAATGCCCTGTTGAAGCGCGAGATAGGAATGGAAAGCGATTGGCCATGCCGAGTTGTTCGTCACCGCGTTAGTCAAAAGAAGAATTTGGATTTGCGGCTCCGTGAAGCTCCCAGCATGAACGATGCGGAAGATCGCCGCGAGGGAGTCGATTAGCGCCGGCGACGTTGCCATCGCGCCTGCGATGTTCGGAATAAAGCCGAACGCTGCCTTCAATCCGCTCATCGCTGGCTTGGAAGCCTGGGGCGCGGTGTCGAGCGTGTGAACGGGAAACGTGACCATCTCTCAGCCTCTGTGTTTGCATCACGCCGAGGTCTCGCCTCGGCGCTTGGCTGGGTTTTCGTCAAACGGCTGAATGATCTCAATTACATCATGGGTAATGGCGGGCGAGCCGCTCCGCTTCAGAAGTAGGAGCGCGCCGCTTCGCGCCTCTAAACCGGGAGCGACTAGAGGCGGCCGCTCGCCAATGATAGGCTTTCAGATACCGATGTTTCCCGTCAATCATGGACCCGACGGCGTTCCGAGCTTGGCGAGCACGCGCTTCGCAATGGCGCCCGACGGTTGTCGAGATTGCTCGGCTGCACAGATTGCCGCGTGATGCAATGCACGCCCTTTTTGACCGGAACTAACCTTGTCGTGGCGCTGAACGACGAAAGTATTCTGAAATTCTTTCCGCCCCTTTCTGTCGAGCCAGTTTAGCGGCGTTCTTAGGCCACGGCCTTCATTGGCGCGGGGCTGAGGTAGGGCCACGGCAACAGATCATAGAATGGCGTTGTTAGACTAGGAAAGCCGCTGACGATTTTGGAAAAACGTCGGCGAGATAATCGTAAGGATCGAAGCCGCCGAGCTTGCAGTTCACGGCCAGCGTTGCGATGAAGGCCGAATTGTCGCCGCCGCGCGAGGGCACGCGTAGCCACCCCCTACGGAAGTATCCCTGATGTGACGAGCTTGCTCAGTGGGCCCAGCACTCTTTGCCTTTGGCGGCCTCATATAGTGCTCGCCGAGAAAATATTGGAATGCGACGACGTCAACCCCGGAGCGAAGTCCTAGGGGCCAAAGGCGCAACTTCAGACTTTTTTCATACCAATCGTCAATAGTCCGTTAGGAAACTTGGGCCCAGGCTAAAAATTGCGCGTTTTGCTGATTGAGGACGATAGCGGTGTAGCGAAAAGCATCGAACTCATGCTGACAACCGAAAACATCAAGGTTTTTACCACCGATCTCGGCGAGGACGGGATCGACCTCGGCAAGGTCTACGACTACGACATCATCCTTCTTGATTTAAATCTGCCCGATATGTCTGGCTTTGACGTGCTGCGCACCCTGCGCGCCGCGAAAATTGCGACCCCGATCCTGATCCTGTCAGGTCTCGTCAGCATTGAGGATAAGATCAAAGGGCTCTAGGCGCCGACGACTATGTCGCCAAGCCCTTCCACAAGGACGAACTGATCGCACGCATCCAAGCCATAGTCCGCCGCTCGCAAGGGCACGCTCAGTCGGTGATCACGACGGGGGCTCTCGTTGTCAATCTCGACACCAAAACAGTCAGCGTGAACGAGTTTCGGATCAATTTGACGAGCAAGGAATATCAAATCCTCGAACTTCTTTCTCTGCGCAAGGGCTCGACGCTCACCAAAGAGGCGTTTTTGAACAACCTCTATGGAGGAATGGACGAGCCCGAGGCGAAGATCATTGACGTATTCATTTGTAAGTTGAGAAAGAAACTGGCGACCGCGAGCCAGGGGCACAATTTCATCGAGACAGTGTGGGGGCGAGGTTACACATTGCAGGAGCCGGCGCTGCAATCAGTTGCGAGTTGAGGCCCGGCGAGCCAATAGGTTCAGGCGAAGGGACTTCCGTCCTTATGAAGAAAGCGCGGTCACTGGCGATAGAAGATCTCCCGGCGCCCGGAAGACCGTCAAGAACGATGAGTTGAACCATTCGCCGCCCTCTTGTATCTGCGATTTGCGCGGTTTATTGACCCTATCGAACCCTTGGGAGCCTTCCGAGACATGGACCTGACCCTCGTTGCCTTCGCCGATTTGGTATTGCAGCGAGAAGTCATGTCCTATGCTGGTATCCATCACCCTATCCAACTTATCGTGGTTCACGCCTGACGGCGCCCTGCTTTTTGCTGATCTCACTCTGAGCTGTGGGTCCGAGCGAACGGGCCTTGTGGGGCGCAACGGCGTCGGCAAAACGACGCTCTTGCGTTTGATCTCGGGTGACCTGCGACCGTCTTCGGGCTCTCTTCATGTCTCCGGCGCACTTGGCGTCTTGAAGCAAGATTTTCGCGGAGGCGCGGATGAAATTGTCGCCGATTTGTTCGGCGCGCGACCTGCGCTGGAGCTTCTCGACCGCGCCGAGGCGGGACTTGCCGACGCTGATGAACTTGCGGCCGCTGACTGGACGCTCCCAGCGCGAATCGCAGCCGCACTCTTGCGATTGGGCCTGGCTGCAGACCCGAACGCGCCGCTCGCGAACTCTTTCCGGCGGCCAACTCACCCGGGCCAGACTTGCGGCGATGATCTTCGCGCAGCCAGATTACCTGCTACTCGATGAGCCGACCAACAATCTTGACCGGGAGGGGCGTCAGGCGGTCATCGATTTTCTTAGGGGATGGCGAGGTGGGGCCATCGTCGTCAGCCATGATCGCGAGCTTCTTGAGGAAATGGATGCGATTGTCGAGCTCACCTCCCGCGGTGTCGCGCGTTACGGCGGAAACTACAGCGTCTATCATCGACGCAAGGCCGAGGAACTCGAGGCGGCCCGCCGCGATCTAGCGCACGCTGAAAAGAACTCAATTCGAAATTGATCGGAAGGCGCAACTCGCAACTGAGCGCAAAGCCCGCAAGGATAGCGCCGGCCGCAGGGCTCGCGCGAGAGGCGGACAAGCGACTATTCTGTTGGACGCGGCCGAAGATCGGGCGGAGGCGTCCGGGGGGCAAATGCTCGCCTACGCGACGCGCGGCGGGAGGACGCGCAAGAAGCCGTGTCGACAGCCCGTGAGAAGATCGAGATTTTGCAGCCCTTGCGAATGGACATTCCGCCGACCGGTTTGCGTTCGGGTAAACTGATCTTGCGGCTCGACGCCGTAACGGGAGGATATGATCGCGCTCGACCTGTGATCCGCGATCTATCCCTAACTATCGTCGGCCCGCAACGCGTTGCGATCATAGGTCCGAATGGGAGCGGCAAGACGACACTTCTCGCGCTGATCACTGGCCAGCTTCAGCCGCAAGACGGCGAAGTTGATCTACGCGGGCCCTTCGCAATGCTCGATCAGCATCTGAGCTTTCTTGATCCTGGCGCATCGATCCGAGCCAATTTCCTCAGGCTGAATCCGCAAGCCGACGAAAATGAGTGCCGGGCGTCTCTAGCCCGTTTTCAGTTCCGCGCCGATGATGCACTGATAAGGGTCGAGAGCCTCAGTGGCGGCCAAAAACTGCGGGCGGCCCTCGCCTGTGCTTTGGGCCGGCCTGACCCGCCGGCACTGCTTATTCTGGACGAGCCAACGAACTATCTGGATATGGACTCGATGGAAGCCTTGGAATCCGCGCTCGCCGCCTATGACGGTTCGTTGCTTGTGGTCAGTCACGACGAGGTGTTTCTAGCTCAACTTTCGCTAGATCGGCGCATTGTCCTCGCCACGCGGTAGAAAGAGCAACAGCTATAATCGACGAGTTGCGGCGGCGACGAACCGAGGCGAGCCGCACTTAGCGTAACTCAGGCCGCTTAGGACGTCTTCGAATTGCCCGCGCAGCTCCAGCGCGCGACTGCCTTGCCGACGGCGGAGGAGGCCCTCGCTTAAACTGCGCTCCAACAAAGCCGCGCCGAGCGTGCCGGCAAGGCGGGGCGACGTTAGCTTCAGTATAGCCGCCCGCCAAGGGCATTACTTCAATGGCAGAAACAGTTCTGTGATGACCTCGCGGGCCCCGACCTCCGGGATAGCGGACAACCGTCGTTGGCTATAGATCGGGAAGTCACGTACTTCTTCGCCGCTGACAGGAAGCCAATCGCGATAGAGGTAGTGCGCAGCAGGCTCAAATTCTTTGTCTGGCCGGGGTAGCGTAGCACCGCGCAGCGCCCGCCGGGGATCACGCCAGCCTTCATCTGCCGGTCATTCACCTCGATTGGTTGGTCGATCCCAATGCATAGGTCCATGCTATATTCAGCCGGATTTTCGGGCTCCCTCTCGGACCGGAAGATCATGAATGTCGGGCTTGTCTCGGGGGACAAGCCAGCCGCCTTGCGCCATGTCACGAATCGCTGGAATGTGTCGGCCAGCGTCGCTCGGTCGCCTCTATGTTCCAAAATCGCGACGGGCGTAGGTGGAACGTCGCGGATCATCACATCTTCGCTTTCAAAGATTATCTGCACGAGTTTGCTCCTTGCGATCTCAAACGGCCCAAACGCCGAGAGCCACGGGTCCCAATCGGGAGACCGTCGGAATGACGAAGGCGATTGGCCTAACCTCGCCCGAAACGCACGGGCAAAAGCATCCGGCGCCTCGTAACCGGCCTCCAACGCTATGTCCGTGATGCTTTGATGGCCGCTGTGAGCTAGCTGCTGTGAAGCACGCTTCAGCCGAGCAAGCTGGACATAGCGATGAAAGGACAATTCGAACGTAGCGCTGAACTGTCGGTGAAAATGGAACTTGGAAAAGGCCGCAATGCGGCTCACCTTTTCCAAGTCCAAATCACTATCGAGATGTCGGTCTATATGGTCCAGGACGCGCTGCATTCGGGCATCGTATTTTTCAAGTGTTTTCATCGGCCCTCCGTGGCGCCCCATCATAGTCCGAGAGGGTCGTCATACGCTCGACCGATCTTGCTGTTCGGAATGGCGAACGGGAACTCCTCGTGTCCCAAGAATTCGTTGGGCGATCAAGTCATGTCGCTGAAACATACGAACGCTTGACAAGGTGAACGGATAGAATTCGATCTGCACCTCGTCGAACGGCCTTTGATGTTCCCTGTCGGTCGCTGAAGGTGGTCACCGACTCGAAACTCTTTGTGTGCGGCGTCGATTTGGTAGCGCATAACCCTGAAGCGCTAGTAAGGTAGCGAGACGCTAATCGGGGCGGCATCGCGGCGTCGGCCCCGACCCAAACCGATAGAGCACGAGGGTGCAATGCGGTATTTCCGACGTTCGGACTGGATCCTCTCCCTAACCGCAATCGTCTTTGGCTTGGTCGGCTTAGCGCTTCTCGTCGGCGGCGTTTGGCTGGCCACGCTTGGGGGATCAACCTACTACTTTCTTGCCGGGTTTGGGATTCTAACGACGGCGGCGCTTTTGATCGCTCGCCGTCCTTCGGCTTTGTGGGTTTATGCGGCCGTACTCATCGGCACACTGATTTGGGCAATGGACGAGGTTGGTTTTGACTGGTGGCCGCTCGCCGCTCGCGGCGATATTATTTTTCCTCTGGGAATCTGGCTGGTCACGCCCTGGATTACCCGCCGATTGCAAGGCGGCGCTGGGCTTGTAAACAGAGGAGCGCCCATCGCGCTCTTGGCGGCGTTGGTGCTCGCGGTGCTGGTCCTCATTTGCGGGCTCAGTTCGAACTACCACGACATCGACGGAACCATTGTCGCGAGCGGCGGCGTAGCTAAGGAAGACGCGGTCAGCGAGCCCGACGAGGATTGGCGCGCCTATGGGCGTACTCAGTTCGGCCAGCGGTATTCGCCTTTGACGCAGATCACGCCCTCCAACGTGAGCAAAATGAAAATCGCCTGGACATTCCGCACCGGGGATCTTCCGGGAGCCAACGACCCCGTCGAGACGACATTCGAGGTCACACCGATCAAGGTGCACAGCACGCTATACCTATGCTCGCAACATCAGCGTCTGTTTGCCATCGAGGCCAACACAGGCAAGCTTCGCTGGTCATACGATCCAAAGGTTCAGGACAATCCGACGTTTCAGCACCTGACCTGTCGCGGGGTCTCCTATCACGAGACTACGGCTGGCGCGACAAACGTCGACGGTACGCCGGCGCCGAGTGATTGTCAGGGAACGATCTTCCTTCCTGTCAACGACGGTCGAATGATCGCACTCAACTCCGAGACTGGAAAACCCTGCGAAAGCTTCGCCGATCATGGAACGCTCGACCTAGAGAATGGGATGGGCGAGAAAACGCCAGGCTTTTACGAGCCGACATCCCCGCCAATTGTCAGCGATAAAATACTTGTCGTCGGCGGCGCAGTCACCGACAACTACTCGTTGCGGGAGCCGTCCGGCGTGGTGCGCGGCTTTGACATCCACACTGGCAAGCTGATCTGGGCTTGGGATTCCGGTACTGAGGACGAAAACGCGCTTCCGTCGGCAACCCATGCCTATACCAACAATTCTCCAAACTCCTGGATGACCGCATCCTACGACGCCAAGCTCGGTCTGATTTATCTACCAATGGGCGTGAAGACGCCCGATATTTGGGGCGGTCATCGGACGCCTGTCGAAGAACGCTATGCGAGCGCGCTGGTCGCACTCGATATCAACACCGGCAAGAGGGCTTGGTTTTACCAAACCGTGCATCATGATCTATGGGACATGGACCTGCCGTCACAACCAACTCTGGTTGATATTCCGACGGCTGACGGGATAGTGCCCGCTGTCCTGCAGCCCGCCAAGACCGGCAACTTATTTGTGCTTGACCGACGTAGCGGCAAGCTGATCGTGCCAGCGCCGGAGCGACCGGTACCGCAGGGCGCCGCGCCCGGCGACCACACAGCCCCGACCCAACCCTTCTCTGAGCTAACGTTCCGGCCGGAAGCGAATTTGACTGGCGCGGACATGTGGGGCGCCACGATCTTTGATCAGCTTGCTTGCCGCATTCTATTTCACCAGATGCGTTATGAGGGAACTTTCACTCCGCCATCGCTGCAAGGAACGCTCGTGTTTCCTGGTAACCTTGGGATGTTTGAGTGGGGCGGCGTTGCCGTCGATCCCGTTAGGCAAATTGTCATCGCCAACCCGATGGCCATTCCTTTCGTCTCGAAGCTCCTTCCGCGTAGTCCCGACAATCCGGCAGCGCCGAATGGCGCACATCCGCCCGGCAGTGAAAATGGCGTGCAGCCAATGTACGGCACGCCCTATGGCGTGACGTTGAATGCCTTCCTTTCGCCGCTTGGTATCCCGTGCATGCGGCCGCCCTGGGGATACATGGCGGGGATCGATCTTCGAACAATGAAGATTGTCTGGATGCACAGAAACGGCACCATCCGCGACAGTGCGCCAGTGCCCATTCCTATCAAGCTTGGAGTGCCCACCCTCGGAGGACCATTGACAACCGCAGGTGGCGTCGCCTTTCTGACCTCGACGCAGGATTATTTCATCCGAGCCTATGACGTCACCAACGGAAACGAGCTTTGGGAGGACCGCCTGCCCGCCGGCGGACAGTCCACGCCAATGAGCTACGCAATCGATGGCAAACAGTACGTCGTGACGGCGGCCGGCGGCCACGGATCGTTTGGGACCAAAGCCGGAGACTATGTCATTGCCTATTCATTGGGCGAATAGAGAAAATTCACACCGGCCTTGTCGGGTCTCCTTCATCGTTAGCCTTTCTACTCTCTCGCTGCCGATACTAGGATAGCCAGAAGCACGCAATCGAACCGATATGTCGGACGACCATACGCTCCTTTTACTTCGTTGCGAACTCCAATCCCGTCACGCGTAATCAGCCTCAAATGCAAAAACGCCCCGGCCGAAGCCGAGGCGACCGTCATCAATCTGCGCGTCTACGTCATCACCAACTCGCTCGAACCTCCGGCGACGTCCTATTCAAATGAACATGTGCGTCGACATGGTCAACGTCTGCGAGAGAAACTAAGTGGTGCATGCCGTCAGGCGACGTCGATTTGGCGAGCTTGATATTCTCGCCGTCGAGGTGGTCGACCGTGCCAATTTTGATGCCGTCTGAGGCAATGACGTCCATATGGTCCTCGATCCGTCCGTTTTCGGAAGCGAAACTTTCGGTCGCCCGCTCCTGATCCCGGATCGCGTACGTATAACTGCGCAGACCGGTCCGGCCGTGGCTGGTATCTCGCGTTGCAAAAACCGCCCCCTCATCAAAAGTTGGAGGGGTGTCGCGCGGAGAGGGAACTGCCGGCGGAGTGCGAGGCGGCGGATTGGTTTCGCCAGCCTCGTATCTTGTCCATCCAGATGATGCCCAAGACGCTTCGCGCTCCTCCATGTCGACGGCGCCGCCGGAGTCCACCACCTCCACCGCGCGATCGTATAGCTCAGGGTCTACGTCGGCGGAGAGAAGATACCCGCCGCGCTGCAAGCCTTCCGCATAGCTGTGGTGATCCTCGGCGGGAAGAAACATGCTCTTCAGTGATTCCCAGAAGCTCGTTTCGGCTGGCTGCGCCGCGCCGGCTGCGTCTGGATTGGACGCACCATCCGTAATTTGAATTTGGTGAGCGCGTACCCCGAGAGCAGTCAGACTGTCGCTGGCTCTCCGAGCGGCTTCGCGCGTGTCGAAGAAAGCCGTGATCATTCGGCTGTTGACGCTCTTCGTAATGAAGTCGACCATGACGTGCCTCGCAGTGGCCGGAAGAAACTCAGCTATCCAAGGCGGCCTCCCAGGAAGCTGATTTCACCTTCTGTCCCGCCGATCCGGCGAGATGGGTATTCCCCGAAGTGCAGTGGGCTTAACGTGCTGGGTTGGAGCGAGTTCCGAGCCGACACCGACACCTGATTAGGGTCCGGCGCGAAGTAGCGCCCGCCCTATCGGCCGCGCGTTATCGGCCACAGGGCGGGCGGTCAGACTCAGGATGTTGCGTTCACGCCTGCATTTTCGGCGACAAGGGTCTTTTTACTGTAATTAACGGCGAGCGAAAGAACGGACGCATTGCGTTCAGGCGCGCGCGTGCCGAAGCTTGGCTTCAAGAGCCTCGTTCTCTTTGTGCCAGCGATCGTCTTCTTCCCGCGCGCGGCGCTCGATTTCATCGCGTTCCTTTTCGATGGCAGCGACGCGCTTATCGTGCGTCTCTCGCGCCTTTCGAAGCTCCGTCTCCGCCTTCTCGACGGCCCGTCCCTGTCGCTCGCGAGCTTTGCGCCCCAACGCCTCGGCGCGCGCTTCGTCGCGCTCACGCTTCTTGCGGGCCGCCTCATAGAGCCGCGTCGCCTTTCGCTCGGCCGCACGTTCGGCAGCGGTCGGTTTTGCGGGCTCGGGTTTCGGTGAAAGCGACGGTTTCGGCGCGGCCTGCTTGGGCGCGGGCGGTTTGGGCGCGGCGGGTTTCTTGACCGGCTTTTCCCACGTAGAAACGTCCGGAAGGTCAGCGTGCTCTTTGAAGGCCCCGCGCGCGCCCACGGCTCGTTTTAGAACCGTCCCCGGCTTTGCCATCGTCGCTTTGACAATCGCCGGATCGCGGGTTTCTTCGGCATAACCTCGTTGGAAGAGATCGCGGCCGGCTCCCCAGATTTCGAGGGCGGCTTTCATGGTGGGGGCGGCGACGGCGAGTTCGAAGAAGCCGGTCGTCGCGACGTAGGTTTTAAGTTGGCGGGGCATTTCAACTCGCGTTCGGTTCAGCCTCTGCTGAACGAGGCCTCGAGTTCTCCTTTTTACAGCCGCTTGTCCGTGCGGCGAGTGGATGCACCTTTGCGGGTCACGAGAGCCGTGCCCGGCGATCATTTGGCATACCGCAACTAGACCTATGTACAGGCGTGACTCGGCTCGTCTTCCATTAAGGCGTCAGCGTCGAAAGAGAGTTCTGTCGCCGATTGATGGATCGACATGACGAGGGGAGAGGCTGCGTGACCCCCAAGAAGATTCATGATCACACTTCAGATGCGGGCACAGTATTTGAGTGGCTTCTCACCTGCACGCGTGGCGAAACTAGCCTGCACGGCTTGGTGACGGCTTTCTGTAGTCAGTTGTACTCCGTTGGGATCCCAGTCGCCCGCTGCGTCGTCCAACTGCACACCCATCATCCCCAATGGCTCGGAACCCGCATCGTCTGGCGCCGAGAATTGCCGGAGGCGGTTGCCGAGCCGATCGAATATGGTGTGATGCAAACACCGGCGTATCTCAACAGTCCTGTCGCCAAATTGCACGATGGCGCCGCGAGGGTTCGCGTCCGGTTGGAGGGCGCGGCGGCTCCGGACGAATATCCGATGTTTTCCGCGCTCCGGGCCTCCGGTCTCACGGACTATGTCGGATGGCCCCTCTTGTTCACGCTCGACCGCATGCATACCGTCACGTTCGCTTCCGATCGCGCGGGCGGCTTTAAATCGTGCGAACTCGATGCGCTGGAGGCGATGCTTCCCGCCCTCGCACTGACCATCGAGGTGCGCTTCAAGAACGAATTGGCGCGCCGCTTGCTCGATACGTATGTCGGCCCGCACACGGGCGAGCAAATCCTGAACGGGATGACGACGCGGGGCAGCGGTACGACGATCAGCGCCGCTGTCGCCATTTTCGATTTGCGTGGTTTCACGGCGTATTCCGACGCGTTGGCGCGAGACGAGGTGATCGAAATTCTCAACGACTATTTCGACGCGGTAGCTGCCCCGATCGAGCGCCACGGCGGCGAAATCCTGAAGTTCATGGGCGACGGCCTACTGGCCATTTTCCCCTTGGATCGTCCGACAGCATGCCACGACGCCTTCGAAGCCGTTTTAGGCGCGTGCCAGGCTATGCGCGCGCTCAATCAGTCCAGGACCAAGGAGGGCCGAGAGGCGCTGCGCATCGGCGTGGGCGTGAATGTCGGCGAGGTCATGTATGGCAACATCGGGACGCGATCACGCCTCGATTTCACGGTGATCGGCCCCGCTGTAAACGCGGCGGCGCGCCTCGAGGCGCTAACGAAGGAGCTTGGCGTTTGCGCGCTTTTCTCCGAGGCTTTCGCGGAAAAGCTCGGCGGACACGGTCTTCGGCACAAGGGAAGCCATAGGCTTCGCGGCTTCGAAAAGCCTATCGACGTTTTTGCCTCGGCGGACGAGATTTGACGCTCGCGCCGTTGGACGGGTCCTCTATGGGGCGCAACCAGCACGAGATTTTGACCTCCCCTATACCTAGGTCTAGCCCCTCTGGCGTTTGTGCGATTTCGGGACTAGCCTCGACGTATGCAGAACTTGCCCACATTGCGAGACAGAGGAGCCGGACTGGTCCACATCATCGATGATGACGATGCTGTGCGCGACAGCCTCTCGAGCCTCATCCGATCGGTCGGGAACGATGTGACGGTTTACGGGAGCGTGGATAGCTTTCTCGCTACGACCCATCCCGATGTTCCTTCTTGCTTGCTTTTAGACGTCCGCCTTCCCGGCACAAATGGACTGGATTTTCAGTCTTCGCTGCAGCGCCGTGGCATCTCGATTCCGGTTATCCTGATGACGGGTTTCGGCGATATTCAAATGTCTGTTCGCGGTATGAAGGCGGGCGCGATCGACTTTTTGACCAAGCCCGTGCGCCATCAGGACCTTCTCGATTCCATCACCACAGCGCTTGGTCGCGACGTAGAGCGCCGGCGCGAAAGGTCTAGGATTGCCGCCATTCGCGAGCGCTACGACACGCTTACCCCGCGCGAGGCGCAGGTCGCTTTGCTGGTGACGTCGGGTAAGATGAACAAGCAGGTCGCAGGCGAACTGCGCATAAGCGAAATCACGGTCAAGCTGCACCGTGGCTCCGTCATGCGAAAAATGGACGTGCGGTCGTTGGCCGACCTCGTAAAGCAGATCGAGGTCCTAAAATCCGCAGAGACGCGTGCAGCGTCGTTGAGAGCGGCTACCTGAAGGGCGCTACGCGCCGAACTATAACGCCAGCACCTATGTATGGTTACACGGGGCGCATGACCCATGCGACATTTCGGAGGCTTGGGCGCACCCGCAACTCCAAGACGCGGTGAGGATTACGGCTCTGAACGACGCGGTCATTTCTATTATCGATGACGACGAGGCAGCGCGCTCGGCGGTAGCGGCGCTTGTGCGCGCGAGCGGCTATCAGACGCTGACCTATGAATCGGCCGAAAGCTTTCTCGCTTCACCCGGCCTCAGTTGCTCCAGTTGCATCATCACGGACGTCCAGATGCCGGGGCTCACCGGGATTGAGCTGAAGCAACGCCTCGACGCCGCCGCCTGCCGCACGCCCGTCATCATGATCACCGCGCGCGTAGAGGAGCGGCTTCACGCCCAAGCCAGGGATAGCGGAGCTTTCGGCTTCCTGCGCAAACCCTTCAAGGCAAGCGTGTTGATGGACTGCGTAAGGCGCGCGCTGTCGCAGGGCGCGGACCCGACCGCGCCAGCAACCCGGTGACCGGCCGATGAGCGACAAGGGCACGCCTCACGCGACAAACCCCGCCCCCAACGACGCTCTCGATATTGCCGACCTCGTCGATGAAGGCGTAATCGCCTTTGGGCTCGACATGAAAGTCACGGCCTGGAATCGCGAGGCCGAGCGGATCTATGGGTGGAAGCGCGACGAGGTGGTCGGCGGCGTGATACAGGCGGCCGTGCGCTGCTCTCCCTCCGAGCCGCTGAAGGTCATCCTCGAAAAAGTTCATCAGACGGGAAGCTGGCGGGGTGAATTTACGCGCACGGCGAAGGGCGGTGAAAATGTCGTCGTTCGCGCGAAATGGGTCCTGCGACGGGACGCGGGCGGTTCGCCTGTAGCCATCGTCGAGACCAGCACCGACATTACCAACGTCCGGCGGACCGAGGAAGAGTTACGGCGCATCCAGTACCAGTACCAAAACCTGTTTCAGGCGTCGGTGGCGTCTTTTTGGGAGCTTGAGTTCGCTGAAGTCGGCGACATGGTCCGCAATCTTATCCGGACCGGCGTTTCCGATTTGCGCGAATATTTCCGAAATCATCCAGGATATGTACGGGGCATGGTCCGTGCGACCCGCATCCTGAGCTTCAACGAACAGAGCCTGGCGATGTTTGGGCGAGGCGACGCCGACGAACTCAAATCGAACCTGGATCCGCTTTGGCCGGACGAAAGCTTAGCGGTCTTTGCAGAGAGCGTCGTGGCGGCTTTCGAGAAGAAGCCCCATTTCTCGGCGGAGGCGGCGTTCCTTTCCCTGGACGGGCGGCGATACGACACGATCTTCAACGTTTCTTATCCGCCGGTGCTGCTGCAATCCTCGCGGCTCCTGATCGGCATCATCGACATCACGCAAGCCAAGAAGGCGCGAGCCGCGCAGGAACGCAGCGAGCGGCGCTACCAGGACTTTTTTCACTTCCTGCCGGTTGCGCTCCTCCATATCAACGGTCCGGAGGTGATTGAGGTCTTTCGCGAGGCCCGCGCGGCAGGCGTGGTCGATCTCGGGAAATATCTGGAAGCCAATCCCGCCAGTTTCTCGCGCGCGCTCGAAGGGCTCAAGGTCGTTGAAGCCAATCGTCGCGCCTTCGAAATCCTTCGCGCGGAGAAGCCTGATGATCTTCTGGGCCCGGTGACCCGCTACTGGTCGGAAAGCCCTGAGGTCATTCGCGGCTCGCTTGCTGCTCGCTATGCCGGCAAGCGCGGCTTCGAGGCTTCAGCAAAGATGCCTGCCCATGACGGCACGGTGTTAGATGTGCTGTTTTTCGCGGCCTTCGCTCCTATTACCGGCGACGAAGCCACGAGCCTGGTGGGTCTGATCGACGTGAGCGATCGGGTCAAAGCGCAGGACATGCTGGCAAAGGCGCAGGCCGAGATGGCTCACGCCGCCCGCGTCTCGGTTCTGGGTGAACTGACGGCCTCGATAGCGCACGAAGTCAGCCAGCCGCTCACCGCGATCGAGAGCTACAGCGAGGCGAGCCTGCTTTGGTTGGCGCGCTCACCTCCCGACATTGAGGAAGTGCGACGGCTATCAGAACGCACCGTCGCCGAGTCTCAGCGCGCGGCGGAGATCATTGACCGCATTCGATCTATGGCCCTGCGTTCGGCGACCGAACAAACACTTATCAATCCAAACGACGTCGTGAACGAAGCGCTGCTCTTCCTGCGTCACGAACTGCAACGCCACGACGTGCGGGTTTCCCTGCATCTTGATCCCGTGGCGCCGCTGATCGTGGCCGATCGCGTTCAGCTTCAACAGGTCGTGGTCAACCTTGCCTTCAACGCCATCCAGGCGATGACCTCCGCCGGCGTCTCCGAGCGCTCGATTGTTCTACGCACGCAATCGATAGGGGAGAATGTCGTTATCGCAGTCGAGGACACCGGGCCGGGCGTCCCGCTCGAGATGCGTGGACGCATCTTCGAAAGCTTTTTCACCACTAAGGCGACAGGCATGGGCATTGGCCTTGCGATTTGCCGATCAATCGTCGAGTCGCATGGCGGCCTCATCACCGTGCAAAGCCGGCGAGCAGGCGAGGGAGCGCGCTTCGAGATTTCGCTTCCCTTTGGTCCAGACCACATAGGAGCGCCGGCGTAAACCCGCGCCGCCGCGCGCTCAAATGCGCCGCTCGAACATTTCAGTCTGATGCGCCTTGAGGGCCTTCTCGACGAATGGCGGATGGATATTGCGGAACGCGCCCTCCGCCACCGGCACGACCTCCACGATCCTAGCGATCATGTCGGCGGGATCGAGACGTCCCTCCGGCGATCCGACCAGCCCGTCGATCATTTTGCGCAGCGCGTCGCGCGTGGTGAAGTTTTTGGCGTCATCGAGCCAGCGAAACGCGTTCTCGCCCATCGCTTCGTTGAATCCCGTGAAATAGGCGCCCGGATTGATTGTCTGGACCTGGATGCCGAACGGCTTCAGCTCCTGCTGCATCGCTTCGGCGATCGCTTCGAGCGCATGTTTTGTTGCCGCATAGGCAGCAAATCCCGGCGGGCTGAACAGGCCGCCCATCGACGAGATGAAGACGACCTTTCCGGCGACACGCCCCTCCACCCAGTTCCTCACCACTTTCTGAGTCAAGCCGAGCGGCGCGAAGACATTCACCTCGAAATTACGCCGGACGAGATGAAGAGGAATTTCGGCGATGGGGCCACCTTCGCCGATGCCAGCATTGTTGACGAGGATATCAAATTCCCAGCGGCAAGCCTGCTCCACATCATAGGGATCGAGCAGATCGAGCTTCTCGACGCGTAGCGTGGGCAGACCCAACTCCTTCACCTTGGCGCGGAGTATCGTCACCTGCGGCCAGCTCTGCGCGGCGGCGATGACGCTGTGGCCCTTTTTGGTGAGGCCGATGGCCGCACCTTCGCCAAGACCCGAGCCGGCGCCGGTAATCAGGATTGTTCGAGACATGGGAATGCTCCGTCGTGTTGGTTGGTATCGGTTCAGGTTGTGAGCGCGGCGGCTGCCGCTTGTGCGATCTCGAAGTCCTGGGCCACGTGGCCGCCGGACACGCCGACCGCGCCGATTAACTTTCCCTCGCGGGCGAGCGGGACGCCGCCCGCGAAGGTCACGAGCCCGCCATTGCTGCGTTCAAGGCCGAAGGCCTCGGCGCCGGGCTTGCAGAGTTCGCCAATGGCTTGCGTCTCGGCCTGGAACAGTATCGAGGTTCGCGCCTTGCTCAGCGCGAGGTCGATCGCGCCGAGCCACGCCCCATCCATACGCGAGAACGCTTTGAGGTGGCCCGCCTCGTCGAGGACAGCGACACAGACGGCAATGCCGACCGCGTTTGCCCGCGCGCTGCCGGCGGCGACCAAACCTTCCGCCTGCTCAATGGTGAGCGACATGAGAAATCTCCCTGATGTCGCGGATTAGGATTGCTTGGCGATTACGTCGGCGAGGCCATTGGGGTAGATGGCCTCGGCGGCCACTACCACGTCGATCGCTTCACGCAGGCGCGCGATCTTGCCGTCTTTTGCTTCGAGATGGCCGAAAAACTGCTGCTTCACGCTCTTGTGGGAAATCCCGGAGGCGTGGTTGATGTGGTACTCGGCGAAGACCTGATCGGGCGCCTCGAGATGAACCTTGACCTGCTCGAACGCGAATCCCGGATAAAGCTGACCATGCAGGAAGCCGAGAAATTTCGTGATCTCGGCCGGCCCCTTGAGAACCGGCGGCAACCCAATCGAGGCGAGGTAGGGCAGTTCGAGCGTTCCGTCCTCTGCGAACAGGGCTCCTGATTGTTCCGCCGTGCCGCCGATGTAAGCGAGCATCAATTCTTTGGCTGATTTCATGAGAAGTCTCCTCGGTATATGGTGACGTATTCACAGCAAATACTGCCTGCATAAACTCGCATTTCAAGACAACCAACACCATCAGACAAACGGGAGGCGCGACCTAGACTTACAGATAGGGCCGAGGGAGCTGGAGGTTGCGTGTTGCGCAAACGCGCGGGCCCGCGACCGCAAGGGCGCGCGTGCGCGTCAACGTGAGATGGGAAATGGCGTTATTTAGACGGCTTCGCGAGCGGGCCCGTTTCGTCCAGCGCGCTGGTGTAGTCTCGCAGCCAGTCCGTATGGCCGCCGACTCCCCAATCGTCGCGCTTGATCTCTTGGATGGTCACCCAGACGCGGCGCGCATTGTCAGGGGTGTTATTCGAATTTTCTGCGTCCAGGATGACTTGCGTAAAGTCACGAATGAGGCCGGCTTTGGCCAGCACGTCGAGCCGATCGATCGGTATCCTGATTTCAATGAAGTAAAACGGTTTGTCATGATCGGGTCGTCCGCCGCTGTAATCGGCGTCCGCGTCGACTTCGTACACCCAGCCTTTCATGATGCCGCGCGCCCTCGGCGTGTCGGGAACCTTCTCCCACCACATGAGAACATCAGTCAGCTTCGCCATCACCGCGTGCTGGGTGGCCTTTTCGAGCGCGCCTCGGCGCAGCGTCATGTTGATCCAGGGCATGCTTCCTTCCGATCTTATGCGGACGCAGTTTACGGGCGCGGCGTCGAGGGGAACACCGGAGCGCCCCACATAGTTGGGTCCGCTAGTTTCTCCGCCAATGCGACGGTGATGGCGTCGAGAATCTCTTGTCCTTGCTCGGTGGTCCCCGCCCCAGGATTGCCCATCGCTCCGGATTCGGTAAGGACCGAAAAGCTTTGCCAGCGATAGAGTTTTGGCCCACCAGACGACGGCGGATCAGAGCGGGTTGGGATGCGGTCCACCGCCACCAACTCGGGCCGCAGGGCGAGCATCATGGCGGTTTCGGCTTCGCAAGCGTGGTAGACGTCTGACTGCGTGGTCAGGAGCGGCGCCACGACCTTCCTCGCGACAGGGAAGTAGTTGAACAGAATGATCGGCAACTGGAGTTTGGTGGTCAAATCGTCTGTGATGGTGCGAAGCGCATTGTCGTTTCCGCCGTGCCAGTTTGACAATACGATCCTCTTAAAGCCGTGTCGTTGCAGCGAACGGCAGATATCTTCAATGACCGTCTGAAAGGCGGGAAGCCCAAGCGTAATGGTTCCTCCCAACGGCATGTGATGCTCGGAAAGCCCGGTCCACATGACCGGTAGGACTAAAGCTCGCTCACCCCCTTCCGTTAGCCTTCGCGCTGCGCCGAGAGCGATAGCCTCTGCTATCAGCGTATCAGTCTCCACCGGGAGGTGCGGGCCATGTTGTTCGATGGCGCCAATCGGTAGAATGACGATTGCATCCTGCTTCGCGGCGTCTCGCAACTCATCAGCTCGCAGCTTTCTCCATTCAACTTCCATGAGTCGTTCCTGTCTCAGTTCCGGTGGCGAATGGGTCCTCAGTGCTAAAGCGATGGCGCCGCCTCAATGTGACAGGGATTGAGCCGGCGCGGGCGGAATGGGCAGGGCGATATCGGTCGCCATCTTCCATTCTCCCTCATCCCGAACCCACTCGACAATCATCAAAAACGGCTTTGGCGTTCCGGACTGGCCGGCATATCCGACCGAGATTTGCAGCGGCGCATAGGTCTGCGCCACGTCGTGCGAAAGTAGGACGACCTTTTCGCCTGAATAGTCCGGCGTCATTGTGAACGTACCTTGATATAGCTCATTGAGATGAGCGATGACATTGTCCGAGCCCCAAAATCCGGCCCAGTTTCCCTCCACCGGCGTCTTGGTTTTGGCGACAAACAACGCCGATGGCGACTTCCAGACAAAGCGGCTGACCGCCGCGATGTCGTGTGCGTTCTCGGCGTCGATGAGCTGCTTGTAGAGAGTGTGAAGCTCCTTCTCGGCGGCGGGAGAGAGGGTCTCCGCCTCGAGCGATCCGGTTGGCGCGATGGCGATCAATGCAGCAACCAAGAGAGCCCGGGTAATTATCCGTCTTTGGGCTTGAACTCGCATGGCGTTACCCTTTCAGTCGGGGTTTTTGTCCTCGCGACATGCTTCAAAGCAGCGCGCCTTCGTCGCAAGTATCCCGCTCCCTTTCAATCCAGACAATGGCGCCAAGGTGTAGGGCGTGTACCCATCCTATACCTAAAGGTAGGGGGAAGGCTCGACGCTTGTTTGATTTTCAAATCCGCTGCGGACTCTAAGCTCTGCATTGACCCGTCAAACGGGCAGCCTTTGCAAATCAAACCGAGAGGCGGACGCTATGAGAGTACTTTTCATTATTTCGAGTTCGGATACGGCCTTCTGGCTGTCGGAGGTCACGCACCCCTATTGGCATCTCACGGAGCGCGGTGTCGATATCGATTTCGCAAGTCCGCTCGGCGGCAAAGTGGTTTACGACCCCTATAGCGATCCCTATTTCGAGCACTCGACCGAGGCCGATGACCTGGTTAGCAAGGGTTTCCTGTCCGACAAGGCGCTGGTCGGCCGCCTTGAAGCGACGGCCAAGCTGAGCGACGTCGATCTCTCTCGCTATGACGCGGTCCACGTTGCGGGAGGGCGAGGCGCTACCTTCGATCTTTATCCGAACAAAGACGTCGAGAGGGCGCTCAGCTATTTTTGGGAAAAGGACAAGATCGTGGGCGCCATCTGTCACGGCGCGATCGCGCTCGGGAATGTTCCTCACGTGATCCGCGACCGGCGGACAACCGGCTATACCCTAGAGGGCGACAAGGCGCTTCAGCAGATGTTTGGAAGCGGCTTTGTCATTCCGCACTACCCGCAGACGGTGCTGGAAGAGGCGGGGTCGAAATATCAGCGCGTCGGCCCAAATGACCCCTACGTGATCCGGGACGGCAGGCTGGTGACCGGACAGAACCAGCAATCGGCGTCGGAATACGCGCTGACGCTCCTTCACGCCATGACAGGGTCCAGCCCGGTCTCCGTGGCTTAGCCGCCCGCCCGTGTTCCCTCGGCTAGAAGTCGCCGGCTGCGCGACTTCACGCCGAGCCTTCGCGGGTCTCCGTTTCAACGAGTTGAGAGAGAGCGCATGTTATTCCACGTCACCATGACCGTGCGGGTTCCCTATAATGCGGACGCCGCCAAAATCCGCGACCTGAGCGAAAAGGAGCATGCGCGTGCGGCCGACCTTCAGCGCCAGGGAAAGTGGCTCCATCTGTGGCGCGTGGTCGGCCAATGGCAAAATCTCAGCCTCTTTGAGGTGGAGAGCGGCGCTGAACTGCACGACATCCTCAAATCGCTCCCGCTTCGCCCCTTCATGGAGGTCGTCGTGACGCCGCTCTGCCGCCATCCTGGCGCGCTCTCGGCCTGACTTGCGTCGGCCCCAGGAGGCGGCTGGCGGGCCTGGAGCCCGCATGCCGACATCACGGCAAAAACGTCATAAACGCGCTTGCGTAACCGATGAAGTGACCGCTGCTTCGCGTTTACAAACCCGCCGCCCTTCTTAGCGCATCATTGATCCGCTCCTGCCAACCTGGCCCGTCTTCTTGAAAGTGGGCGATGAGGTCGCTGTCGAGCTTGAGCGACACCTGCTCTTTCGAGATTGGAATGCCGGCTCGTTTCTCTACGACGACAGACTCAGTGATTGGAGGGGGCGCAGGTTTGAACACGGCTTCAGCGACCGCCACAGCATCGGTTGGTCGGAATCGATTTGGCGATCTGCTCATAAGAAGCTCCGTTCATTTCTAACTGCGCGCCGCATGACGCCGCGCCCGACCTTAGGAGCGACAGCGCTAAACATCCCATGCATCATGCGCGTAATTCGGCGGTCACGCGTCAACCTCGGTTCCATCCTGCGACCAGCGGATGTGGAAGGAGCCCTCCTATCACGTAAAAACTCACCTTTCCGGGACGTTCGAAAAAGGTAAACCGTTGCCTCGGTATTGGACAGAACCCAAACATAACCCGAGCCATCTTTAAGCTTTACCTCTGTTTCGTCGATATAATGTGCCGAACTCGCAACAAGTTTCGCCAACAGCCCCCTATAGGTCTTTCTATAATACAAACCCGGCCGCGCAGATGACCCTCGGCGCCGTCCACAACAACGGCGTGATCGAGGCATTCGACGACCGTGCATCCAGCGGGGCGGTCGTCGACTTGGTGTTCGGCGGCGCACTGACGGGCGTAGGCGTCGCCGAGGTAGGACCGAACAACGTCACGCTCGACGGGTCCGCCGGCATCTACCAGACGCTGAACTTCAACACCGGCGCCACGGACCTCACGCCCACGCTTTTCCTCAACGACCCCTCGGAATTTGCCGCCACCATCGCCGGGTTCGATAGGGGCGCTGGCGCTGACGATAGGATCGAGCTTAACTCGACGAGCGGCGCGGCCTGGCAGTTTCAAGGCTTCGGGGCGGACGGCCTGATGTTCACCAACGGGACCGCGACGGCGTCCATCTCCCTCGCTGGATCATACAACGCGGCTGACTTCCACGCCGCTATCTCTGGCAGCGCGACGACGATTACCTACGGGGCGTAAGGGCAGCCGCGCGAGCCACACGATCGGGAGCCGTCGGGCTGGGTCTCGTTCTGAGAACGACGTGAAGGGGAAAACGCATCGGCTCTCTACGCCAAGCCATCGGCGTCAACGTGGCGGAGGGTCGCGGCAACTGGGGTCGGGAATGCCTGCTTCAACCAAGGCAATAAGCAGAGGCAGTTTCTGTGCTAACTCGCCGGGCCGATGGCTTACTGAAGTCTCCCGTAGCCATTACGAGCGAAGTCTCGGCAGAGGAGACGACGTCTGGCCTAGTCTCCGCTGCTCAACCTCCTTATGGTAGCACGGAAGACTCCGGCGCGGAAACTAAACGCGCTGACGTTCGTTAGTGCCGCAATGGATCGACACGAGCCATTACGTCGGCGCACTGGTGACGTCTCATGAATTTTCGACCCAGGACGGCGGGAGAGGGAGTTCCGCAATCACGTCCCTAGCGAACATGCGAACCGAACGCTTCACAGTGCCCATGACGCCACACACTCAAAACGCGGACTCAATCTCGCCGGGCCAAATCGGTTCACCGTCGAGCTCTTCTAATTCCACATGCATATGAAAAGTACAGAGACGCCGAGGCGGGATGCTCGCCGTTGCCAAAGCGGAGAGCGCGATGGAATGTCTAGATTGGGCGGAGAGCTGCCCGTCTGCTTTCGAGGTCGCCGTAACGCAACCCGACATTCGGTTTAAATTGGATCTGGCGGTTTAAATTGGATCTGGCCGAAAGGCGTTGGTAGCTTTAGAACCATCGGCGGGTAAGCGTACGATCTCAAGCATCAATACAGCCCGGCCCAAAACGCGTACGACGATTTACGTTGTCCGTCCGAACGTGCATCGCGTTAAGGGGTCGAGAAATTTTTTCCCGTGGCGAACGTCAAAATGGGGGGTCCGGAGAGTTGCAGTCTCAGCTTCCCCCGACCTGTCTGGAGCAAACGGATCGGCGCAGCCTTTTCCTCGAGCCGTCGCCGGAGCAGGAGCAGCCGAGTCTCCAAGTTGTCCTTGAGATCTGGAAGGCGTAGTTCGTCGGAGAGCCGCATCTCCCGATTGGTGAAGTCTGCGCGTCCCTCTCGCAGATGCAACCGAAGCAGATGGACAAGCAGGCGGCCGGGCACGCCCTTGATCACGTATTCATTGTCGATGAAAACGCTATCGTCGAACGTGTGGTGAACGATGTTGAAGGGCCGCCCCGACAATGCGCCGTTACCTTCCGAGGTGACGAGTGAAGCTTCATTTCCGAGACTGACCGCGAGGGTAAAAACTGCCGCCGCATGACTTGCGACCATCGACAGCACGGCTTCGACATCTCTTGAAAACGCAAGTCGTTCCGCGCTTTCCAAGAACAGCACGCCCCGCACGCTTCCTCCAGCTATCATCGGCAGCGCCAGTTGGCTCATCGCGTCAGCCAATCCGGGCAGCGCGATCGTGCGGGTGCGGTTCTCGTCTGCGGAGGTCGGGCGGATCGCCGAACCGAAGCGCCGGATCCGGCTCATGTCACTGATCCGAACAGCGCATCGTTCCGCGGCGGCTGTCCCGATCACCGCCTCGCCAACCGCCACTTCCGAGCCGACCCCGCTCCAGGCGTAGCCGCGGCTGCCTACAGTCACCAGACGGGCGCCCGATGGCTCCTTTAGCAACAGCATCGTGTTGGCGAAGCCGAAGCCATCCCGCACACCATCGAGGACCGCGTCGATGATCGTCGCTATGTCGCTCGCTTCGGCGATCCGGGCGGCGAGCGTGGCGGCCGCGGCGAGATGCCGGTCCGCCGCGGACGGTCGGTTGGCTATGGCGATCGTCGGCGACTGAACGGCCTCCACCCGATCCACGCGATAGAGATCGACGCCGCGGAGTCGCATGACGCCCTGCATGCCGATTTGCGCGCTGCTGGCGCTAAGCTGGGCCGCCATGGCGTCGAACAGCGCGCCGGCGTCGAGCGACCGGTCGAACGTGACATTCAGCCTGTATTGGTCCCCGTCGCGCGGGTCGACGAGCAAGAGGGTGGCCTGGTTATTGGCCTGTAGATTTGCGGCCGTCTTCGAGAAGAACTGGTTCGACACCGCCACATGCGCGTCATCGACGAATTCGACGTGCGAGAGGTAGGAAATGTTGGGAACGCCGTCCGCTGAGGCGGTCGCCAGGATCGACGGAATGACGCCTTCGAAGCAGGCCCCGAGGTCGCGCAAGCGAATCGTCATCGCGACGCCTCCAGCCTCCGGCCAGCCTTGTCGCCGGGGGTCTGGACGAAGATCATCTCAGCCACCAGACGGAGCGCCGCCGGCTCGCGGTCCACGAGCCAGGGCGTCGTGACTCGGGCGTCGAGTCCGTTCCCAACGAGGATCGCGGTCATCGCTTCGACATAGCGCGCCGCGCGCTTGCGGTGGGCGTCCGACGCCGGGACGACCGTGGCGCGACCTTTGACCTGATAGGAGACGTAGTCGGACGGCCGGGCGAAGGTCACCGCGAGCCGGCCGTTCCGACGAACATTGGCGATCGTCTCCGGCCATTGCCAGTTCGAAACGATCAGGTCGACGCTGCCTGCCGCCGGATCGACGATTGCGCCCGCGGCTCGGCCGATCTGCGGCCTGAGAGCGTCGTCGCACGTGCCGACGATGATCATCACGGCGCTTTCCATGAAGCGCGCGAGTTCCGCGTCGATCACCATCGGAGTAGCGTGTTCATGCTTCAAGCTTAGCAATATATTAGGATTAGCAAACGTCCGCTTAGGAAGCATTTAGGATCAGCAAGTTGCAAAAAGAGGCATTGTTCGGCTTCCAGCCAGAGGAGCCCGGACATGACCACCTCCCCCGAACCCATCCGCATGCTCGAGAAGGCGGTCGCCGTTATCGGCGCCGGTCCGGCCGGCCTCGTCTCGGCCCGGTATCTGAAGAAGCACGGCTTTTTTCCGGTTGTCTTCGAGGCCTCGTCGGAGATCGGCGGCCAGTGGAACGTCGCCTCGCCATCAAGCGGGGTCTGGCCCGGCATGCGCACCAACACCAGCCGCATACTGACGGCCTTCAGCGATCTCGACCACGCCGAGGGAACGAACGTCTATCCAAGCCAGACCGACATGCAAGCTTACCTGAAGCGTTACGTCGAACTGGCGGAACTCGACGGCCAGACGATCCGCCTTTCGACGATGGTCGAGGCGGTCGAACGCGCGCCCGGCCAGGGTTGGACCGTTCGCGCGCGGCGTGGCGGCAGCGTATCGGCGGAGATCTATCCCCGCGTCGTCATCGCGACGGGATATTGCAGGACGCCCGACGCGCCTGCGATCGCCGGGCTGGAGGGCTTCGCCGGATCCGCCGGCGTCATCCACAGCTCCCGCTACAAGGGTCCAGAGCCGTATCGTGGCCGCTCGGTGCTGGTCGCCGGCTGCTCGATCAGCGCGCTGGAGATCGCTAGCGAGTTGGCGGCGTCCGGCGCGACCGTATCGGTTGCGATGCGCCGGCAACGCTACGTGCTGCAAAAGCTGCTCGCCGGCGTCCCCACAGATCACGTCGCCTTCACCCGCTTCGCCGCGCAGGCGGGCATGATGCTTCCCCCCGAAGCGATTGCGGCGGGTATGAAACAGATGGTTTTGTCAACCTGCGGCAGCCCCGAGCAATTCGGCGCGCCGAAACCCGACGACAACATCTTCGCGGCGGGCCTGACGCAATCGCAAAACTACCTGGCTCTCGTGGCGGAGGGGCGGATCGGTCCTCGCCCGTGGATCGAGGCGATCAACGGCGGAGCCGTGCGCTTCGCGGACGGGTCGAGCGACAATTTCGATGGCGTCATTCTGGGCACGGGCTACAAGCTCGCGCTGCCTTTCGTTAGCGATGAGATCGCAGCGAAGCTTGGTCTGGACGGCCAGGGAGTGGACCTGCACGATCATACCCTCCACCCAGACCTCGAGGGACTTGGCTTCGTCGGGCTCTATTCGCTGATCGGACCCTATTTCCCCGCGCTCGAACTGCAGGCGCGCTGGCTCACTTATCTCTGGGCTGGGCTGCGACCGACGCCGCCCGTCGAGGCCATGCGAGGCGGGGTCGCGCTCGCGCGCTCGCGCCGCGGCGGTCCGCGCGATATCCCGATGCACGTGCTGGCCGTCCTCTTCGCCAACAATGCGGGGGTCGAGCCGCGTCCGGCCGAATGGCCTGCGCTTGAACGCGCGCTGTGGTTCGGCCCCCTGTCGCCCGCCTCTTTCCGCTTAGTCGGCGCCGATGCGGATCCTGAAGCGCAAACGCGCGCGAAAGCGGCGGCGCGCGCTTTCAATGCGATCGCCAGCGACGCGTTCACAGCGGAGGAAGTGGCTCGCTTGAACAGTGTCGCGCCCAGAGCGGAGTCCATCCCGGCATGATCGAACTAAAGCGTCGCTATGGGCACGATCCGGTCAGCGCCCGGAGGGCCTCAATGTCCGCTTTCGTGACGGGCAGAGGGGCCGCGCCATGACCTAACTGGGTAGGTCGCTGCCGCGCGTGGAACCGGCACGGCGAGGTCGGAGGGGAGCCGCGACTGAGGTCGCCGTCCGCCGGCCATGAACGTCGCGGAACGGCGGGAGTAGCCTGTCCGCAATCGGAGGCGGTACAGCAGAAACGGACATTCGTACCAGCTCCGTTTTGGCCGATCGCGAGATAGCGGCGTGGGCTACCGCGATGGCAGATCGGGAGTCTGTCCTTCCTTGAAGGCATGGAGTTCTTGCGATGCGAACCACGTTTTCGGCTAAATCGGTTCGTATGTCGTCGGCACCAAATAAGCGCCGAAATGCTCAAGCCAAAGGTTGGAGCGCATCGCGCACCGCGGTCGCCAAAGCCTCCACGCTAAAGGGTTTGGAAATCATGTGCATGCCCGCGGCGAGGAAGTCCGCGCGAACCGACGCATTGGCTGCGTAGCCGGTTACGAACAACACGGGCAGTTTGGGCCTCAACTGGCGCGCCAGTTCGGCGAGTTGGCGACCGTTCATCCCTGGCAGACCGACATCTGTAATCAGCAAATCGAACGTATCGCCGCCTTTCAGGATCCGAGCGCGGCGTTCGCGTCGACAGCCTCCAGAACGCGATAACCAATGTCCGCTAGTACGGCGCCGATCATAAGCTTGACCTGAACATCGTCCTCAACAACCAGCACACCCTCACCTGCCGCCGGCGCCACCATGCCCCCGTTGTCGGGCGAAGCAACCTGCTCCGGCGACCGCCCGACAAGCTTGGGCAGATAAAGTTTAACCGTGGTTCCGATCCCAGGTTCGCTGGAGATCCCGACGTGGCCGCCGGATTGGCGAACGAAACCGTAGACCATGGACAGGCCAAGGCCCGTGCCTTTTCCGATCGGCTTGGTGGTGAAGAACGGGTCGAAGACTTTAGCCTT
>CAWADL010000026.1:0-179063 GCA_963780825.1 uncultured Pseudomonadota bacterium
GTACCAATTGCCGCTTTGGATCGCCGGCCTCTGGCGGCTGTCGACCGTCAAATCCGCGCCGGAACTGCGGGCGATCCCGATCGCCTATCTCGCGATGGCGGCCTTGTTTGTCGCCATACACGGCAAAGCGTATTATCTCGCGCCGATCTATCCAAGCTTGTTTGCCGCCGGCGCCGTAGCCTTCGAGGGCTGGCTCACCAGGCCGGCTTGGCGCTGGATCGCCATCGCCGTCGTTGCCTCCGGGCTCGTGACCTTGCCGATCGTCCTGCCTGTGCTGCCGCCGCCGCAATCGATTGCCTATGCCCGTGCGATCGGCTTGTCGCCGTCCGCTACTGCAACCGAGCGCGGCGCGCAAAGCCCGCTGCCGCAATATTTTGCCGACATGTTTGGATGGCGGGAGATGGCGGCGAAGGTTTCCGCGGTCTATCAATCATTGCCGCCCGCGGATCGCGAACGCGCGGTGTTCCTGGGCCGCAACTATGGCGAAGCGGCCGCCCTCGACGTTTACGGGCCCGCGCTCGGGGGGCCGCCGGTGGTCAGCGGCCACAACAACTATTATCTCTGGGGTCCACGCGGGTTTGACGGCTCGGTGGTGATCGCGGTGGGGGTCGATGTCGCCAAGGCCGCGGAGATGTTTGAAGGTATCGAAGTCGTCGGCCATCTCGACGATCCCTACGCCATGCCGAGCGAGACCCATATCAATATCTATGTGCTTCGCTCGCCGCGGCGGCCGCTCTCCGAGCTGTGGCCGATGTTGAAACATTATGATTGAGACGACTAGGGTTACGGCGTGTCGGGACAGGCCCAAAGGCGCCAAGATATTCAGTTGATCGTCGCAACCTCCGTCATGCCCGGACATCCACGCCGTGACGCTCGCTGCGGTTTTAGAAATCGAGCCCGGTTCTCGGCGCCCGACGGTGCCTCAACTTGAACCTGGCTTGCGCACTCCGGCGTGGATGGCCGGAACAAGTCCGGCCATGACGGAATCCTTGGGTTTTCAAGGCCAATCCTCCGATCGTTGCGCCTACCTCTCGCGCTGCCCCAATTTTTCTTACGCCCTCCGGGAATAAATCGCCGGGTCTCCGAGTCTATCGATCGAGACGTCAATGACGCGGCGTACGAACGCTCCGATCAGACAGACGTCCATCGATCGCGGATTAAGGAGATCAATCATGAAAACTCTTCTGTTGGCTTATGCTTTGCTTCAGGGCGCGCTGCTGTCTGATGTTGCGATGGCGTCGAGCTACGTCATTCACGCGCGCCCTGAAGACAAAGCGCTGAGCGCATTTACCGCGCCGAACCCGGCGCTCCAGCATCTTTTCCGGAGCGGCAACGAATGTGCGCCCGACAGGCCTTCCGCCGTCTTCGGGTCGGGCGGAAGCTTGCTTGGCTACGAATGCCTCAGCAACCTTGGCGGGTCGTAATCGCCCGCCTGGGAGCGCCCCTCGGATCGCGGGCGTCGTGTCCGCGAGGAGTGGGCAGGACGGCCGGAGGGACTATGATGGGCCTGCCCGCTTGTCATCCCCGCGAAAGCGGGGATCCAGGGCTACACGACGTGCGCTTCAAAGCATTGGCCACCCCACGTGCGGTGGCCCCTGGATCCCCGCTTTCGCGGGGATGACACAAACTTTTGATTTATTCCGACAACCGCCGCAGTAGCGTCGTTGTTGATCAAACAACCAATATCGCTCGAAAGTCGTTGACGTTGGTCCGAGTTGGCCCCGTCACGATGAGGTCGCCGAGCGCGGCAAACAACGAGTAGGCGTCGTTATCGTGGAGTCGCTCGCGCGCGGGACAGCCGGCGGTGCGAGCGCGCGCGAGCGTATCCGGCGCTACGTACGCGCCGGCGTTGTCTTCGCTGCCGTCGATGCCATCGGTGTCGCCGGCGAGCGCGTGTATGCCTTCGGCGCCGTCAAGCCCGAGCGCTAGCGCTAGCGCAAATTCCGCGTTGCGTCCGCCTCGGCCCTGGCCACGCACGGTCACTGTTGTTTCGCCGCCGGAGATCAGCACACAGGGTGGGCGCGCCGGTTCGCCGTGGCGCCGGCACGATAACGCGAGACCCGCGAAGGCCTTGCCGACCTCGCGCGCTTCCCCCTCGATCGCGTCGCCGAGAATGAGCGGCTGCACCCCGGCCTCCTGCGCCTGCGCGGCCGCCGCGCGCAGCGACAGAATCGGCGCGGCGATCAGCCGGTTTTCGACCCGCGCGAACCGGGGATCGCCGGGCTTCGGCGTCTCGGAGGCCGGGTCGTTAAGTCGCGCCCGGACGCGCGCCGGCGCGTCGATCGCGTATCGCGCGAGGATCGCCAGTGCATCGGCGGAGGTCGTCGGATCAGGTGCCGTCGGTCCGGAGCCGATCACGGAGAGATCGTCGCCGGGCACGTCGGAGATGATGAGGCTCACCACCCGCGCCGGCGCCGCCGCGGCGGCGAGCCGGCCGCCCTTGATGGCGGAGAGATGTTTGCGCACACAATTCATCTCGCCGATGCCGGCGCCGCTCGCCAACAGGGCTTTGTTGATCGCCCGCTTGTCGTCGAGCGTCACGCCGGGCGCGGGCAGGGCGAGCAGCGCCGAGCGCGCCGCCGGAGATCAGGCACAGCACGAGATCATCGGACGTGAGCCCGTTTACGCGCGCGAGCATCCTTGCGGCGGCCGCCTGTCCCGCCGCGTCGGGCACGGGGTGGGCGGCTTCGACGACCTCGATCCGCTGGGTCGGCGCCCCGTGGCCGTAGCGCGTGACGACGAGCCCTTCGAGCGGCCCGTCCCAGGCCGCCTCGACCGCCGCCGCCATGGAGGCCGCCGCCTTGCCGCCGCCGACAACGATCGTGCGTCCGCGCGGGCGCTCGGGCAGGAAGTGCGCCAGCGATTTTTCCGGGCGCGCGGCGTCGATGGCGGCTTCGAACAGGCCGGTTAGGAAATCGCGGGGATGGCGCAAGGTCGCTCTCCTGCGACCGGCTTAAGCCCCAATTCGCGCCTGCCGCAACTCCCCTCCTTTGTGCCTTGGTGGTGAAGGCCTTTCACCACCAAGGCACAAAGGAGACACCAAGGGCACAAGGTATGAGGCCTGCGCCGGGTTGCAGGTTTGTTGCGCTTCGCGCCAATATGGAAAACTTCAAGGAGGGCCACCGCCGATGACCGTTTTGCAAGTCCGCCGCCGCGAAGGGCCGCTCGCGCCGGCTACCGTCGCCGCCCTCGTCGCTGATCTCAATGCCCGCTTCGGCAACAGGATCGCCACCTCGACGGCGGTGCGCGAGCAGCACGGCCACACGCTGACCTGGCTCGCCAACGCGCCGCCCGACGCGGTGCTGTTCGCCGAATCGCGGGAGGACGTGATCGATGCGGTAAAACTCTGCGCCAAGCACGACGCCCCGATCATCGCTTTCGGCGCCGGCTCTTCGCTCGAGGGTCACGTCAATGCGCTGCACGGCGGCCTTTGCATCGACTTCAGCCGGATGAATCGCGTCCTCGCCGTGCATGGCGAGGACCTCGATTGCGTCGTCGAGCCAGGCATCACGCGCAAAACCCTCAACGCGCATTTGCGCGATAGCGGGCTGTTCTTCCCGATCGACCCCGGCGCAGACGCCTCCATCGGCGGCATGGCGGCGACGCGCGCGTCCGGCACCAACGCCGTGCGCTACGGCACGATGAAGGACAACGTGCTGTCGCTGGGGATCGTCACCGCGGAGGGCAAGTTCATCCGCACCGCGAGCCGGGCGAAGAAATCCTCGGCCGGCTATGATCTCACGCGGCTCTATGTCGGCGCGGAGGGCACGCTTGGCATCATCGTCGAGGTGACGCTGAAGCTCGCGGGCATACCGGAGGCGATTTCGGGCGGTCATTGTCCGTTTCCCGACGTCCGCTCGGCCTGCGTGACGACAATCGAGACGATCCAGTCCGGCATTCCCATCGCTCGCATCGAACTGCTCGACGAATTGCAGGTGAAGGCCTGCAACGTCTACTCGAAGCTGACGCTGCCGGAGACGCCGATGCTGTTCGTCGAGTTTCATGGCTCCGAGGAGAGCGTGGCCGAGCAGTCCCGCCGCTTTGCGGAGATCGCCGAGGGCAACGGCGGCGGACCGTTTGCGTGGACGACCAATCCGGAAGAGCGCTCAAAACTCTGGCAGGCGCGTCACGACGTCTATTGGTCCGCCCTGGGATTGCGTCCCGGCGCTCGCCCCTTCGCCACCGACGTCTGCGTGCCGATCTCGCGACTGGCGGACTGCGTCGAGGCGACGCGGGCCGACGTTGTTGAAAACGGCATGATCGCGCCGATCGTCGGCCATGTTGGCGACGGCAATTTCCACGTCACGCCGATGGTCGACATGAATTCGCCGGAGGAGATCGAGCGGGCCGAGGCTTTCGGCAAGCGGCTGGCGCTGCGGGCGATCGAGATGGGTGGGACTTGCACCGGGGAGCACGGGGTGGGCCAGAAGAAGATCGCCTATCTCGAAGTCGAGCACGGGCAAGACACGCTCGACCTGATGCGGCGGCTGAAGGCGTCGCTAGACCCGACGAATATGTTCAATCCGGGAAAGATTTTCGCGGTTTAAGGTGCAGTCTCGCCAAACCGAGATAGCGTGTCTGGAGTTCAGTGAACTTCCGGAGCGCTCAATTTTTGATCAGGCAGCGGCGCAAATTCGGCGGCGGGCGCGCCCCATACGATTTGCCTGGGTCCAAAACGGACATCGACACGATCGGCGGCGCCTAAACATTCGTAGGTCACGCGATAAACGCAGAGCACTGTTCCGACCGCGTCGCCCGTCACACCCCATTCCCGCTCGGCCACCGCCGGGTGAATGGGACGCAAACGCTGGCCTTTTTGCAGCGACAGACCCATGAGACGCCTAACTGCGGTTTCCAACGTCATGCGGAGAACGCATGACCGACATTAATGTTGCAGCGCGGGAAAGCAAACATTTTCTTTCCCAGGAGATCATTTTTTCTTGAGATTTCCAGGATTTGCCTATGTCATAGGCGTGTCGCCTAAATATGCGGCGCCGATCGGCTCACGCAAAGCCTATTGCGATGCGAAAGTCGGTATGCGGTAGTCGAGGCGGGTGAGCGGGGAGACGGGTTGGTGTCGGAATCGTCGGCGGATAGGGAGCAACTCAAGACGGCCGCGGCCGCCTGGTTCAGCGAACTGCAAGACGCGGCTCATCGCGGAGATCGAGCGGCTCGAGCGCGAGTGCCCCGGGCCTTTCCCCGCAGAGGCCCGCGAACCAGGGCGCTTCGAGCCCAAGGATTGGAAGCGCCGCAATCACGATGGCGCGGACGGCGGCGGCGGGCGCATGGCGGTTCTGCGCGGGCGCGTGTTCGAGAAGATGGGCGCGCATGTCTCGACCGTGCACGGAACGTTCGCGCCGGAATTCGCCAAGCAGATCCCAGGCGCCGAGGAGGATCCGCGCTTCTGGGCCGCCGGCTTTTCGGTGATCGCGCATCCCTGGAATCCGCACGTCCCGACCGCGCATATGAACACGCGGTTCGTCGTGACCTCGAAGGCCTGGTTCGGCGGCGGCGGCGATCTCACACCGGTGCTCGACCGCCGCCGCGTCCAGGAAGACGTCGACGCGCGCGCGTTTCACGCCGCGATGCGCGGGGCGTGCGAGCGGCACGCGGCGGTGGCGCCGTATGAGAAGTTCAAGACGTGGTGCGACGAGTATTTCTGGCTGCCGCACCGGAGCGAGCCGCGTGGGATCGGCGGGATTTTCTATGATTATTTGAACAGCGCGGGAGACGCCGAGAATTCGGGCTTCGACGCCGATTTCGCATTCACCCGCGATGTCGGCGAGAGTTTTGTGCGCGGCTATTCCGAGATCGTGGCGTCCAACTACGCCACCCCCTGGACAGAGGCCGATCGCGAGGAGCAGCTGGTGCGGCGCGGCCGCTATGTCGAATACAATCTGCTCTACGATCGCGGCACGATCTTCGGGCTGCGCACCGGCGGGAATGTCGAGTTGATCCTGTCGTCCATGCCGCCGACGGTGCGGTGGCCCTGAGCCCCCAGGGGCCGCGCGCGTCCCGCCATAGGCGCTAACCTAGGGCACTTTCCTATAATCAATAACTTGCCTATAATCAATAACTTGCCAGCATGTCATCCCCGCGAAAGCGGGGATCCAGGGGCCACACGACGTGCGCTTCGACGTGTTCCCCACACGACGTGCGGTAGCCCCTGGATCCCCGCTTTCGCGGGGATGACAGCAGGCCGTTGAAATAAATCGGCAATCTATAAGTTAGCCCTATGGCGGGACGCCCGCGGTCCCAGAGGCGGCGCTAACTTTTCTCACGCTCCGCCCTGAGCCGCGCCCAATATTCGAGCCGCTTCCTCACCTCGCGCTCGAAGCCGCGCTCGACCGGCTCGTAAATCTTCCGCCGCCCGATCGCCTCCGGCCAGTAGTTCTGGCCGGAGAACGCGTCAGGCTCGTCGTGATCGTATACGTAGTCGGCGCCATAGCCCTCGCGCTTCATCAGCTTGGTCGGCGCGTTCAGGATCGTCTTTGGCGGCGCCGGCGAGCCGCTCGCGGCGGCGAGCGCGCTGCGCAGCCTTGAAGGCGGGATAGAGCGCGTTCGATTTCGGCGCCGTCGCGCACATAGACGACGGCCTCGGCGATGGCGAGTTCGCCCTCGGGACTGCCGAGGAAATCGTAGGCATCCTTGGCGGCATTGGCGACGACCAGCGCCTGCGGATCGGCGAGGCCGATGTCCTCGCTCGCCATCCGCACGATGCGGCGCGCGAGAAACAGCGGGTCTTCGCCGGCGTCGAGCATGCGCGCGAAATAATAGAGCGCCGCGTCGGGGTCGGAGCCGCGCACGCATCTTATGCAGCGCGGAGATGAGATTGTAGTGGCCGTCCTGCGCCTTGTCGTAGATCGGCGCGCGGCGCTGCACGATCTCGGCCAGGCCGGCGACGTCGAACGTTTCGCCCGGTCGCGTGCGGCGCGCCAGACTTCCTCGGCGAGCGTCAGCGCCGCGCGGCCGTCGCCGTCGGCCATGCGGATCAGCGCGGCGCGGGCGTCCGCGTCGAGCGGCAGCGCGCCCGTTTCCGCCTCGGCGCGCGCGACCAGCTTCTCGATCGCCGCCTCGTCGAGCGGGCGGAACACCAGCACGCGCGCGCGCGACAACAGCGCCGCGTTGAGTTCGAACGAAGGGTTCTCGGTGGTGGCGCCGATCAGCGAGATCGAGCCGTCCTCCATCACGGGCAGGAAGGAATCCTGCTGGGCGCGGTTGAAGCGGTGGATTTCGTCGACGAACAGCACGGTGCGCCGGCCCTCCGCGCGTCGGGCGCGGGCGGCCTCGAAGATCTTCTTCAGTTCGGCGACGCCGGTGTGGATCGCCGAAACCTGCACGAATTCCGCGTTCGGCGGCCGCTGCCGACCAGGCGCGCGACGGTGGTCTTGCCGGTGCCCGGCGGCCCCCAGAAGATCATCGAGCCGAGCGTGCGCGCGGCGACGAGGCGGGTCAGCGCGCCGCTGGGGCCGGTGAGATGCTCCTGGCCGGCGACCTCTTCGAGCGAGGTCGGGCCGCAGACGGTCGGCAAGCGGGGCAGCGGGCGCCGACGGCGTTTCGTTCATGCCGTATTTGCCGCTGTCGCTGCGGCGCTGTCCAGCGCCGCGATAGCAGCTTTATCGATCAAGCTGATCGTTGGTTGTCATCCCCGCGAAAGCGGGGATCCAGGGCTACACGACGTGCGGTGGGACCCGGTGGGGACACGACGTGCGGCGGCCCCGGATCCCCGCTTTCGCGGGGATGACACGTGGGTAGGCGTTTCAATCCGATCGCGTCAAGCGGCCACTTGCGCTTCCGGCTCGCGCGCCATGGCGTGGAGCACGCCGTCGGCCTCCAGACGCGACACCGGGGCCGGCCGGCCGAGCAGATAACCCTGTGCCTGCGCGCAGCCCTTTCGGCGCAGCATTTCCAACTGCTCCTGCCGCTCCACCCCTTCCGTCAGCACGGGGATCCCCAGACCCTTGCCGAGGCCGAGCACGGCGTCGAGCACCGCTTCCGCCGCGGCGCTGGTTTCGATCTCGCGCAGGAACGAGCGATCGAGCTTGATCTTGTCGAACGGGAAGGCGCGCAAGGTCGAGAGCGAGGAATGACCGGTGCCGAAATCGTCGAGCGCCAGCGTGACCCCGAGTTCGCGAATCCGCCGCAGGATCGCTAGCGAAGACTTCGCGTCGCGGATCAGCGCCGATTCCGTCAGTTCGAGTTCGAGCCGCGACGGCGACAGCTTGGTTTCCGCGAGGATGGCGGCGACCGATTCCGGGAGATCGGTCCGCGTCAACTGCACCGGAGAAAGATTGACCGCGACCTTGTAGGACGGGTCCCAGCGCTCAGCCTCCGTGCAGGCGCGTCGCAGCACCCAATCATCCAGCGCGTCAATTATCCCGTATTGTTCGGCGACCGGAATGAAATCGCTCGGCGGCGTGAAACCTTCCGCGCGCGGCCAGCGCGCCAGCGCTTCAAAGCCGGTGATCGCGCCGCTCTCGCAGGAGACCTGCACCTGATAGTGCACTTCCAGCTCATTGTTGAGGATGGCGGCGCGCAACTCCTTCGGCCATGCGGCGTTTGGCGCGCAGCTGCTCATCCATCGAGCGTTGGTAGAAACACACTTCCGCGCTGTGCTCGTCCTTGGCGCGGTGCAAAGCAAGCGCGGCGTTGTTGAACAGGCTCTCGATATCGCGGGAATCTTCGGGGAATATCGCCGCGCCCATGCTGCATTCGATTTTCCCTGAGAAATCGGCGGCTGTCATCGGCTCGCGCAGGATCGCAGCCAGTCGTCGAGCGAGGTGGGCGACATCGCTCGCGCCCGCGGGAAATCTGCGCGACGGCGAACTCGTCGCCGCCGAGCCGCGCCCCGAATTCCCAGGGCGACAGCGCCTTGGCCACCCGTTCGGCGACTTGCCTGAGTACGGCGTCGCCGGAATCATGGCCATAGAGGTCGTTGACCACCTTCAGGGCGTTCACGTCGATCACGACCAGCGCGACATTGGTGCCGGCGCGTTTTGCCTCCGCGATCAGCGCGTCGGTCTTCTCCAGGAAGAAGCTGCGGTTGGGCAGCTTGGTCAGCCCGTCGTGTCGGGAGAGTTCGCGCTGCCGCTTGCCGGAATCGGCGCGGACTTCCTGGTCAATCAAATAGCTGACGAGGCCGGTCACCAGCACCAGCAGCGTCATGCCGACGATCGCGATCGCCAGCGTGGCCGCGGCTTCGGTGCTGGTGGCTTCGGCCTCGACGCGCAGCGGCGTGATCTTCAGCGCGGCCGTGCCGGTGAAATGGCAGCCGATGATGGCGCCGACCAGTAGCGCGGCCGCGAGGTTGCGGCGTGTGCTGGTCCTTCCGTGCACCGCGGCGTTCATTCCGGCGGCGCATAAGACGACCCCGATCGCCAGCGAGGCCAGCAAAAGCGGGATCCGCCACGCCACCAGACCGGCCACGCGGTAGGCCAGCATGCCGCTGTAGTGCATCGCGCCGATGGAGAGCCCGAGCAGCGCGCCGCCGGTTGGCGCCCAAACGCGAGAGCGGCCCGCCGTGGCTGTCATCAGCGCGATCGCGGCGCCGAAAGTCGCCACCAGCGCCGAGTCAATCGTCAGCCGCGGCTCGAAGCTCACCGGGACGCCGGGGTCATAGGCGAGGATGCCGACGAAATGGGTGCACCAGATCGAAGCGCCGGCGGTAATGGCCGCCAAAATCTGCCAGTTCGTCCGCTGCTGCCCCTCGGCTTGCAAGGCGCGCTCAAACAGGCCTAGCAGCACCCAGCAACCGAACACGCAGACGCCCACCGCGACCAGAACCAGCCACAGGTTGTGACCGAATACTACGCAGCCTTCGATGGAGGGCAATTGAACTTTCCTCAGCGTCAGGTCGCGCACCGCAAGGCCCGCGTCCGCCCTGTCGCATGTCGATAACAAATGCGAGCAAAAGGAAAATAAATACTTTCAGCGGCTTTTTCGCAGAAGACGCCCTGTAGCCGCGGTCGCTGACCGCGGCGGCGCCGTGATCGAAATTTGCCGGATAGGGACGATCATACGTCAACCGCGGTCAACGACCGCGGCTACATCAGGCGACCGGCGTTAGCGGAGCGTCGGCGTCACATGCCCATGCCGCCGTGGCCCGCCGACATGTTCGCCTCCATCGCGTGCATGATCCACAGCGAGCCGCCGATCACCAGGAACACGATGATCAATCCGAATGCCAACGCCAGCACGTTGTTGGTGTTGTCAGGCCCGGTCGTCACGTGCAGGAAGAACACGATATGCACGCCCATCTGGGCAATCGCGAGCACGCCGAGTGCGACGGGAATGCTTGGCGCCCAAACAAGGTCGAGCGTCGGCAGCGCAAAGGCGACGACCGTCAGCAGGACAGCCAAGCCGAGCCCAACCATATAACCCGTAATGCCCTCGCCGATATTTTCGTCTTCGGCGTGCTCGTCGCCGGGGGCGGTTTCGAGCTCGGCGCGATGCGAGGTCTCGCTCACAGGTAGACTCCGTAGAGATAGACGACCGTGAATATGCCGACCCAGATGATGTCCAGCGCGTGCCAGAACAGCGAGAAGCACAGGACGCGACGAAGAATATCGGCGCGGAATCCTTTCGCCATGACCTGCGCGATCATGGTCAACAACCAAAGCAGCCCGAGGCTGACATGCAGGCCGTGGCAACCCACCAGCGTGAAGAAGCCGGAGAGGAAGGCGCTCCGTGTCGGGCCCGCGCCCTGCGCGACGAGGTCTGCGAACTCTCTCAACTCCAGCGCGAGAAAGATCGCGCCGAGCGCGCCCGTGACGAGCATCGAGATGTAGAACGCCATCGCCTGCTTGCGGCTGGCCGCGATGCTCGCAAGCCCGCAGGTGAAGCTCGAGGCGAGCAGCGCAGCGGTCTCGGCGGCGACGCTTTTCAGGTCAAACAGATCATGCGCGCCCGGGCCGCCGTCCGTCGCCTTCGCCGCCACCGCATAGGCGGCGAAGAACGCGGAGAACATCACGAAGTCGCTGAGCAGGAAGATCCAGAAGCCGTAGCCGGTGACGATGCGCTTCGGCGCCGGACCGAGATAGGTCGGCGTCGCGTCGCCGTGCGCGGCGGCGTGGGATGCGGCGCTCATCGCGGCGCGTAGCTCTTCAGCGCCAGCGCGCGGGCTTCGCGATTGGCGCCGTCGATGCGGGCGACTTCGTCGGCGGGTATCGTTTCTTCGTCATGATCGCGCCAGGCGAAGACGACGAAGGTCGCGTAGGAGCCGACGAAGGCGACGGCCACCAGCCACCAGATTTGCCAGATCAGCGCAAAGCCCATGATGGTCGAGAAGAACGCCACCACAAAGCCGGTCGGGCTATTGCGCGGCATTTCGATATCGACGTACTCGGGCGCCTCGCGCAGAGCGGCGCGGCGCGCGGCGGCTTGTTTGACCGTCCAATAGGTCTCCTCCTCGCCGACCTCCGGCAGCACCGCGAAATTGTATGCGGGCGGCGGCGACGAGGTCGCCCATTCCAGCGTGCGGCCGTCCCAGGGATCGCCGACCAGATCGCGCAGCGACTCGCGATTGCGAATGCTGACAACCAACTGGATGACCTGGCAGATGATGCCCGTCAGCACCAGCAACGCGCCAAAGCCGGAAATCAGGATCCACGGCCGCCATTCCGGGACGTCGTAGTGCTGCATGCGCCGGGTCATGCCCATCAGGCCGGTTATGTAGAGCGGAATGAAGGTGACGTAGAAGCCGGACACCCAAAAGTAGACAGCGCGCCGGCCCCAACCCTCGTCCAGGGAAAAGCCGAAGGCCTTGGGGAACCAATAGGTGTAGCCCGCGAAGGCGCCAAACAACACGCCGCCGATGATGACGTTGTGGAAATGCGCGACCAGGAACATGCTGTTGTGCAGCACGAAGTCGACCGGCGGTACGGCGAGCATGACGCCGGTCAATCCGCCGATGATGAAGGTAATCATGAAGGCGATCGCCCACATCATCGGCGTGGCGAAGCGCACGCGGCCGCCATACATCGTGAACAGCCAATTGAAGATCTTCACCCCCGTCGGGATGGCGATCAGCGCGCTCGCCGTGCCGAAGATCGCATTGACGTCGCCGCCCGCGCCCATCGTGAAGAAGTGGTGCAGCCACACCGTGAACGACAGCAGGCAGATCGCCAGCGTCGCCAACACCATCGAGCGGTAGCCGAACAGCGGCTTGCCGGAAAAGGTCGAGACCACCTCGGAGAAGATGCCGAACGCGGGCAGCACGAGAATGTAGACTTCCGGATGTCCCCAGGCCCAGATGAGGTTCATGAACATCATCACGTTGCCGCCACCTTCGTTGGTGAAGAAGTGGAAGCCGAGGTAACGGTCGAGCAGCAGCATCGCCAGCGTCGCGGTGAGGATCGGGAACGCGGCGATGATCAGCAGATTGGAGGCGAGCGTCGTCCAGCAGAACACGGGCATGCGCATGTAGTTCATGCCCGGCGCGCGGATTTTCAGCACCGTCGTGACGAGATTGACCCCGGCCAACAAAGTGCCCACGCCGGATATTTCCAGCGCCCAGCAATAATAGTCGACGCCGACGCCGGGCGAATAAGTGAGCTCCGACAGCGGTGGGTAGGGCAGCCAGCCGGTATGAGCGAATTCGCCGACAACCAATGATATATTTACCAGCAGCGCGCCGGAAGCGGTGAGCCAGAAGCCGACGGAATTCAACGTCGGAAAGGCGACGTCGCGTATCCCGAGTTGCAACGGCATGACGAAATTCATCAACCCGATCACGAACGGCATCGCCACGAAGAAGATCATCAACGTGCCGTGCGCGGAAAAAATCTGGTTGTAATGATCGGGCGGCAGATAGCCCTGCGATTGGAACGCGAACGCCTGCTGCGAGCGCATCATCAGCGCATCGATGAAACCCCTGAGCAGCATGATGGCGGCGAGAAACACATACATGACGCCGATCCGCTTGTGATCGACGCTGGTGATCCATTCGCGCCAGAGATAGGGGATCCAGCCTTTGACCGCGATGTAGACGAGCACCGCAAGCAGCCCGAGACCGACGATCCCGCCCGCGACCAGCGGAATGGGCTCGTCGAACGGGATGGCGTCCCAAGTGAGTTTGCCGAACACGTCAGGACCTCGAGCCGGAGGGGCGGGGCGTTGGTTCAGGGCCTGGGCCCGGCGGTAGTTTCTGCGAGACGATATCGTCGAACAGGGTGGCGTCGGCGAGCGGTTGCAGCGACGGCGTCGCCAAGCCTTGTTTGGAGAGGTATTTGTAGGCCGCCGCGTCGAAGTCAGCGCCCGAGGCGCCTTTCGCCCAGTTCGCGAAGGCGTCCGGCGTCACGGCGCGCGCGACAAAATGCATGTCGGAGAAGCCGTCGCCGCTGATATGCGCCGCAAGCCCGTTATAGTCGCCCGCGGCGTCGGCGCGCAGGTTGAGGCGCGTCGTCATGCGGTTCATCGTGTAGATCATGCTGCCCCATTGCGGCACGAAGAACACCGTCATCACGCTGCCCGACGTGAGAGAAAGCCGCAGCGGCGCGCCGACGGGAACCACGAGTTCGTTGACGCTGGCGAGCTTTTGTTTGGGATAGAGGAACAGCCACTTCCAATCGAGCGAGACGACCTGAATATCGATCGGCTCGCCGGCGCCCGGGACCGGTTCGGCGGGATCGAGCAAATGCGAGCTCTCCCAGATGACGCCGGCGAGCAACAGCACCGTCAGCGCCGGGATCGCCCAGACGACAAGCTCGATGCGGCCGGAATAGACGAGATGCGGACGGAAGCGCGCCTTGGTATTGCCAGCGCGGAACCACCAGGCGCAGGCGATGATGGCGACGATGGTGGGAATGACGATCGCCAGCATGATGGCGACCGAGTTGACCATGATCTGCCGCTCCTGCGCGCCGATCGGGCCTTTCGGGTCGAGCACCCCGATATCGCAGCCCGAAATCGCCAGAACACACGCAATAGCAAGAGCGAAGGACAGTTGTTTTCGCATGCTCGCCCCCTAAGCCCTGGTCTAAGGCGTTATTCGAACTCACGGGAAATCACGATCTGTTGAGGGCGATCGCGCCGTCCGATAGCCTCATCCTAGGCTTGAACCATGACAGTGCTTGTACGCAAATGCTGAAATCGCGACGAGGCGTCCCATGTCTGACCTGTCTGCCGACGCAAACCCGGCCACCGCTGAATCGGTTGGCCTCTCGCCCCGCGCGCTCGAGCGTTTCGGGGCGGTTCTCGAGCGCGAGATCGCCGCGGGGCGGACGCCGGGCGCGACGCTGGCGATCGTCCGCAACGGCAAGCTCGGACATAGCGCGGGCCTTCGGCGCGATCAGGCCCGACGGGCCGCCGATGCCGCTCGACGCGCTGTTCCGGATCTACTCGATGACCAAGCCGGTGGTGAGCGTCGCGGCGATGACGCTGGTCGAGGAGGGGCGGCTGTTTCTCACCGACCCGCTGGCGAATTTCATCCCCGCTTTCGCGCAAACCAAGGTCGGCATCCCCGACGGCGACGGGTTGCGTCTGGTGTCCCCGCGGCGGCCGATCCTCATCCACGACCTGCTGCGTCACACGTCGGGGCTTTGCTACGGCTTCACCGGCGGCTCCGCCGTGCAGCGCGTCATTCAGTCGCAGCGGCTCGTCGACGCGAGCCTTGATGCGCACGCGGCGATCGAGGCGATCGCGGCGGCGCCGCTGATGCACGAGCCGGGCTCGGCTTGGGAATACGGGCTGTCGACCGACGTGCTGGGCCGCGTGCTTGAGATCGTCGCCGACGCGCCGCTCGGCGAAATCCTGGCCGAGCGGATCTTCGAACCGCTTGGCATGCGCGACACCGGCTTCTTCACACCGCCGGAGAAGCGCGAGCGCCGCGCCGAGCCGTTCAGCTTCGACGCGCTCGACACCGCCGGCATCGACCGCATGAGCCACGAGGCGCCGCCGAATTTCGAGATGGGGGGCACCGGGTTGATCTCGACCTTGCCGGACTACGTGCGTTTCTGCGCGATGCTCGCCGGGGGAGGGGCGCTGGATGGAGAGCGGATCTTGGGGCCGCGCACGCTATCGCTGATGGCGAGCAACCATCTGTCGGCTGACATGGCGATCCAGGACACGCCGCTGTTGCCGGCGGGGCATGGTTTCGGGCTGGGTTTTGCGGTTCGCACGGCGGCGGGGATGGCGCCGAGCGCCGGCGCCGTTGGGGATTATTTCTGGGGCGGCGTGGCGGGGACGGCGTTCGTCGTCTCGCCGGCGCAGGATATGTTCGCGGTGATGATGGTGCAGGCGCCTGAATATCGCGAGCACTTCCGCAACCTGTTCCGGAATTTGCTGGGCGCGGCGTTGCTGTAGCCGCGGTCTGGAGATCGCGGTCTCTCCGAGATCGGCGTTCAACACGGCAAGGCGCGATCGCGCGAAGACCGCGGTCTGTAGACCGCGGCTACAATCGGGCGCGGCGCTCTTGTAGCCGCGATCGCTGATCGCGGCGGCGCCGTGATCGAATGATTTCAATATAGGGACGCTCGCACGACCACCGCGGTCAACGACCGCGGCTACAGCGGGCGCGCCCCTGGCGAAGCGCGCCTCGCCGCGCTAACGAAGGCGCAACCCCAGGGAGGCTCGCCGAAATGACCGCCATCAACCCCGTCGCCGATCTGACGCTGGACGGCGACGTCGCCGTGCTGACCATCAACTCTCCCCCCGTCAACGCGCTGTCGGCCCAGGTGCGCCAGGCGCTCCGCGACGGCGTCAAGCAGGCCGAGGCCGATCCGGCGGCGAAGGCGATCGTACTGATCTGCGCTGGGCGCACCTTCATCGCCGGCGCCGACATCTCGGAATTCGGCAAGCCGTTCACCGGCGTCAGCCTGCCCGACGCGCAAGCCGCGATCGAGAATTGCAGCAAGCCGGTGATCGCCGCCATCCACGGCACGGCGCTCGGCGGCGGCTTTGAGGTTACGCTCGTCTGCCATTATCGGGTCGCCGTCCCCTCAGCCAAACTCGGGCTGCCGGAAATCAAGCTCGGCCTCATCCCCGGCGCTGGCGGCACGCAGCGGCTGCCGCGCCTGATTGGGCCGGTCGCCGCCGCCGATGCGATCCTCACGGGAACGCCGTTCTCCGCCAAAGAGGCCAAGGATTGGGGCGTCGTCGACGAACTGGTCGAAGAGGGCAAGCTGCGCGAGGGCGCGCTGACCTTCGCCCGGCATGTGATTGAAGCCAAGCTGCCGTTGGTCAAGGTGCGCGATCGCGATGACAAAGTCGCGCCGTTCCGCGGACAGGCGGCGGTGTTCGAGCAAATACGCGGCGCGTTTGCGCGCAAGAACCGCGGCTTCGAGGCTTGGACGAAGGCTCTCGATGCCGTGCGCGATGCGGTCGAGTTGCCGATCGAAGAGGGGCTTGCGCACGAACGCGCTTCCTTCATCGAGTTGCTTGGGTCGACGCAGTCGAAGGCGCAACGGCATGTGTTCTTCGCCGAGCGCCAGGTCTGGAAGATCGCTGATATTCCCGATGATACGCTCGAAGTGCCAATCAGGAAGGTCGGCGTCATCGGCGCTGGCACGATGGGCGGCGGCATTTCCATGAATTTTCTGAACGTTGGCGCGCCCGTCACGATCGTCGAGACCGCGCAAGCGGCGCTCGATCGCGGCTTGAGCGTCATTCGCAACAACTATGAGAACACCGCCAAGAAGGGGCGGATGACCGCGGCGGACGTCGAACACCGCATGAAGCTGCTGACGCCAGCGCTGGATCTCTCAGCACTTGCCGATTGCGACCTGATCATCGAGGCCGTGTTTGAGGACATGGCGATCAAGAAGGAAATATTCGCCAAGCTCGACGCCATAGCCAAGCCCGGTGCGATCCTCGCCTCCAACACCAGCTATTTGAACATCGACGAGATCGCCGGCGCGACCCAACGGCCGGGCTCAGTGCTCGGCATGCATTTCTTTTCGCCCGCCAACGTCATGCGATTGTTGGAGGTGGTGCGCGGAGAGAAAACCGATAAGCCGGTTGTCGCGACGGCGATGAAGGTCGCCAAACAGATCGGCAAGATCGGCGTATTGGTTGGCGTCTGCCACGGTTTTGTTGGCAATCGCATGCTCTCCGAGCGTCAGCGCGAGGCGCAGGCGCTGATCCTGGAGGGCGCGATGCCCTGGGATGTCGATCGCGTGCTCTTCGATTTTGGCATGCCGATGGGGCCGTTCGCGATGAGCGATCTGGCCGGCCTCGACATTGGTTGGTCGAAGGAGACATCGTCGTCGTCGACCATCCGCGAGATACTCTGTGAGCAGGATCGGCGCGGGCAGAAAACCAGCGCCGGCTTCTATGATTACGACGCGAACCGCAATCCGAAGCCGTCGCCGCTGGTGGAGAAGATCATCCTGGATTTCGCCGCCGCCAAGGGGATCAACCGCCGGCAAATCTCAGACGAGGAGATTTTGGAGCGCTGCCTGTATCCGATGGTCAACGAGGGCGCGAAAATCCTCGAAGAGGGCAAGGCGCAACGCGCTAGCGATATCGATATCGTCTGGATCAACGGTTACGGCTGGCCGGTGTATCGCGGCGGCCCGATGTTCTGGGCCGATACGATCGGCCTCGACAAGGTGCTGGCGGCGATGAAGACGTTCCAGGCGAAGATGGGCGAGGATTTCAAGCCGGCGGCGCTGCTGGAGAAGCTGGCGGCGGAGGGCAAGGGGTTCGGGGATCTCTAGGGCGATTTTCCCGTCATTGCGAGCGAAGCGAAGACCATCCAGCGTCGTGAGATCGGCGCCCATCCGGAAAGGGCGCCTGCCGCCGCATGGATTGTCGCGTCGCTTCGCTCCTCGCAATGACGGTTCGAAATTTGTTTGCACGGGATAGCCTGTTACTCCGGCAAAACTTCCCCCGACCCGCCGAACTCTTTCGGAAAATCCTTCATCTTCGGAAGCCCATCTTTGATCGGCAGCACGGTTTCCTGGTAGTTGACGTGCAGCATCGGTTTGAAGTCCAGCCCAGGAATCGTTGCCTGATAGACGTCGACCATGCCGAGGGGCGGATGATTGGTCATGACGTGGCCGCCGCAAGTTTTGCAGTACTGGCGTTCGCTCAAGGGCGTCTTCGAGTACATGCCGATTTGATCCGCGCCCTTGACGACCCTCACGGAGTCGGGCTTCCACAAGCTGAAGGCGTTGACCGGGCTCGCCGACCACGAACGGCAAGACTCACAATGGCAGTAGCCCATCGCCTCGGGCGCGCCGTCGACCTCGATCGCAACCGCCCCGCAAAAACAACGACCCTCGAGCGCCATGACGTCCTCCGCAAAAGATTTGCCGAGGCATCATCGCGACAATCTTGCGCAGGTCAACATCCGTTTCAGCTGAACGCGAATTGCGAAGCCGACAGCGTCGACATTTGCACGCCCTTCAGCGTGACCGCATCGGACGCGTCGAGCCGGATGATCGTGTCGGCGCCGGATTGCGTCATGTCGCCGCTCGACTTCAGCGCAGAGAAGCTCGCCCAATCCGACTTGCTGAACCCGAGCGTATCGGTTGAAGCAAATCCGGTGATCGAGGCCTGGCCGAGCGAGGCGGCGAAGTTGAACGTGTCATTGGCGCCGGTGACCGTCAGCGAGGAGGCGCCGTCGAAATAGACGTTGTCGTGCGAGCCTTGCAGCGTCGCCTGACTATTGCCGAGCGCGATCGTGTCGTAGGCGCCGGTCACGCTGTCGGCCACGCCGTTCGTGTTGGCCAGGCTCACGTCGGAGTTGGAGGCGGCGATGACATTGCCGCCGCCGAGGATGGTGGCTTCCGCGCTGTTCATTGAAACGTTGGCGTTGGATCCGTAGAGCGCGTCCCATGCGCCCGCCGTGCCGCTGAGCGCCAGTGTGGCGGCGCCGCTGGTGTAGATCGTATCGCCGCCGCCGATCAGCGCGGCTTGCGAAGCGTTCACAATCAACATTGCGCCCGAAGCATTCACTGTGTCGACATGGCCGTTGGTGGCGTAGAGGCTGAGCGTCGAGCCGGCGGTGACGTTGATTGTGTCATTGCCCCCGGAAATCGCAACCTGGGCGCTCTGCAACGAGACCGTGTCGTCGCTGCCGTAGACGCCGCTCCAACCATTACCGACGCCGGTTATAGTGAGCTCAGACGGGCCTTGCGTATAAATCGCGTCGCCGCTGCCGGTGATGTCGGCCGAAGCGCTGTTGAGGATGACATAGTCGTCGGAAGCGAAGACGACATCCGCGCTGCCGCCGGTGCTGTAGAGGCTCAGCCACGACCCTGCGGTCGCATGGATCGTTTCGTCGCCGCCGACGAATGAGGCGTTCATCCCCTGGACCGTCGCCGATCCACCCGAGCCGACAACCGTGTCCCAGGCGTTGCCGCCGCCGGTCAAAGTCACTTGGTTGTTGGCGCCGCTGACGAAGTTGATGGTGTCGCCGCCGCCCGCGACGGTCGCCTGAGCACCCATCAGATTGACGGAGATGTTGGAGCCGTTGACGGCGTCGGCGCCCGCGGTGGTGTTGTAGATGTTGGCGGTCTGACCGGCCGCGCCGAGCGCGATGACGCCGCCGCCGCCGTAGAAGTTGAAGGTGTCCTGGGTCTGGCTCGCATCCGAGAATACGCCGCCGGCGCCGAAGAACATGATCGAGCCGGTAATCGAGCCGCCGTCCTGTACCGTCAGCACGCCGCCCGCCGCTTTGGCCGTCGCCCCGTAGATCATCGCCGGGGTGGAGACCGCCGAGTGAATGACGGTCGACGCGCCCGCGGTGACGTTGAGCGGCGAAACCACGGCAATCGTGCTCGAGGTAAGCGAACCCGACGTGGCGGTTTCCGAACTTGTTGACCATGTTACGCCCTTCGTATAAGACGATTAACCTTGCCGTTTATTAGGCAATTGCGCTGGGGTTAGCTGGTTGCGGGCCAGTTGCGCTTGAGTTCAAAATATAACGTCCGAGTCTTACTCGGCAGTGAAGGCATAAACCCTGTAAATCGGGCTATAGTGAATTGTTTGGCATTACGTTGCGGAAGCTTGAGGCGAGGGAGTGTGGATTTAGACTTTGTTTTGCTTGATGGAATGCTTCGGATTTGAGATGTAGACTTCGAATTTAGGGCGAAAAGCGCAAACACGAAGAGCAAGCCGCGACGTCGAAAGCGCGTCGGCCGTTAACTTCTGAGCGGGGGAGGCTTTAGGGGCTAAGAAGCGGCGGCGTCATTGCGCAGAATCACGCGATGACATCAACCGAGATTGCCGAGCGCTCTACGGCCGCGTCGGCAGGAGCGCGGTGGATCGGCTTGGAAATCGCTTGCAGAATGGGCGCTCCCGGGAACCCGGTCGGCGACTGCGGGGTCGCCGCGATCGAGATCTCGCAGATAGAGACGCTCACACGAAAACCGCGGTCAACGACCCATAGGCGCTAACAGATTGCCAATTTATTTCAAAGACTTGATGTCATCCCCGCGAAAGCGGGGATCCGGGGACTGCCGCACGTCGTGTGGCCATCACGTTGAAGCGCACGTCGTGTGGCCCCTGGATCCCCGCTTTCGCGGGGATGACATGCTGGCAAGTTATTCAATATTATCGGAAATTGCTCTAGGTTAATGCTTATGGGTCAACGACCGCGGCTACATTCGGCGCCTGATGCCGGATCCGCTCAGCGCAGGCCGCGCAGCGGCTCGCAAATCCAGATCCTTGATCTTCTTGCGCAGAGTATTGCGATTGAGCCCGAGGATTTCCGCGGCGCGGATCTGGTTGCCGCGCGTCGCCGCCAGAGTCGCGGCGATAAGCGGCGCCTCCAGATCGCGCAGCACGCGATGGTACAGGCCGACCGGCGGCGATTGCTCGCCGAACGATTTGAACAACTCCGCGACATGCCGATCGAGACCCGCGGCAAAACTCTCGCTGCCGACGCCGCGTTCGTGCGCGCTCGATAGACGCGGCGGCTCCGCGCCGTTCATCGACAGCAACCCGTTAAGCGAGGCCGCCGGCGAAACCAGGCTCAGCTCCGCTTCGATGATCGATTCGTTGATCACGTCCTGCGGATAGAGCGCGGCGAGGCGGCGCATCAGGTTTTCGAGCTCGCGCACGTTGCCGGGCCACGAGTATCGCTTCAAGCGCTCGAACGCCGGCGGCTCCATCGTCTTCGGCGCCAGTCCCTCCGACGACATTGCGCTGAAAGAAATGCCTGACGAGATCCGGGATGTCCTCCGGCCGCTCGCGCAAGGGGGGAATGCGCAGCGGCACGACGTTGAGCCGGAAGAACAGGTCCTCGCGGAACTGGCCCTTGCGCGATCGCGTGGCGCAGCTCCTTGTTGGTCGCGGCGACGATGCGCACGTTGGTCTTGATCGGCGTGCGGCCGCCGACCGTCGTGTATTCGCCCTGCTGCAGCACGCGCAGCAGCCGGGTCTGCGCCTCCATCGGCATGTCGCCGATTTCGTCGAGAAACAGCGTGCCGCCCTCGGCCTGCTCGAAGCGGCCGACCGAGCGGGCGTTGGCGCCGGTGAACGCGCCCTTCTCGTGGCCGAACAACTCGCTCTCGATCAGGTCGCGCGGGATCGCCGCCATGTTGATGGCGACGAACGGCCCGGTCTTGCGCTTGCCGTAATCGTGCAAGCGCGCGCGCGACGAGTTCCTTGCCGGTGCCGGATTCGCCGGAGATCATCACCGTCAGGTCGGTCTGCATCAGCCGGGCGAGCGAGCGGAAAATGTCCTGCATCGCCGGCGAACGGCCGACGAGCGGCATGTTTTCCGTCGGCTCCTCGGCGGCGTCGGCGGGCCGCGCGCCGCGGCGTCGACAGCGCGCGACCGACGATCGCGACCAGCTCCTTCAGATCGAACGGTTTTGGCAGATATTCATAGGCGCCGCGCTCGGACGCCTTGATCGCCGTCATGAACGTATTCTGCGCGCTCATCACGATGATCGGCAGCTCGGGCCGCATCCGCTTGATGCGCGGCAGAAGCTCGAAAGCGCTGTCGTCGGGCATGACGACGTCGGTGATCACGAGATCGCCCTCGCCGGAGGCGACCGAGCGCCACAGGCCCGCGACGGTTCCCGTCGTTCTCACTTCATAGCCGGCCCTGGACAGGGCCTGGCTAAGCACCGTTCTGATGGCCGCGTCGTCGTCGGCGACGATGATGTGCCCAGTGGGCATGCCTCAACTCCCGCGAGCGATTGTTGTCAACGCCGCCGGGCCACGCCTCACGCTCCGATCCTGGGCCGGTGCGAATGGACAGGCATCAGCACGCGGAACGTGGTTTTGCGCGGCAAAGATTCGCACTCAACGATACCGCCGTGGTCTCCGATGACTTTCGCACAGAGTGCAAGACCCAGGCCAGAGCCCTGAGCTTTCGTTGTCACGAACGGATCGAACAGATTGGCGACGATCTCGTTGGGGATGCCCGGGCCGTTGTCGCGAATGCAGATCTCCAGCGGCAAGCCGACGGGATCGACGCCGCCGCGCGACTTCAGCCGCATGCCCGGACGGTAGGCTGTTGTCAGAGTGATCTCGCCGTCGATGCTCTCGGCGCCGATCGCCTCCGCCGCATTTTTCAACAGATTGAGGAACACCTGGACGAGCTGATCGCGGTTGCCGAACACATGCGGAAGCGAGGGATCGTAGACCTCGTCGAAGCGGATGTGACGGGCAAAGCCCGCTTGCGCCAGCCGCTTGCAGTGATCGAGCACAGCGTGGATGTTGAGCACGTCGCGCGGCAGCGGCCGCTGGTCGGAAAAGGATTGCATCCGGTCGACCAGCTTGACGATCCGGTCGGTCTCTTCGCAGATCAGTCGGGTCAGCGCGCGATCCTCGTCGCTGACCGAACTCTCCAGCAATTGCGCCGCGCCGCGGATGCCGGAGAGCGGGTTCTTGATCTCGTGCGCGAGCATCGAGCCGAGCGCGGTCACCGAGCGGGCGGCGCTGCGGTGGGTGAGTTGTCTGTCCATTTTTTCGGCAATTGAGCGTTCTTGCAGCAGAACGGTCACGCCGTCGATGGTTGGCAGCGGCGCGACGAAGGCGTCGACCAGTCGGCCTTGGCCGGTGCGCGGCGTCGAAATGTCGAGGCGATAGCCGTTGACAGTGGATTGCGAGGCCAGCGCGTCGGCGATCAGCGCGAAGACCGGCGAGCCGAACGGCAGCAGGTCGCGCAGGCTGGAGCGGGTCAGCGCCGCGCGGCCCATATCGAAGAAGGTCTCGGCCGCGGTGTTGACCTCGACGATCGCGCCGTCGGCGTCGAGCGCCAGCAGCGGCTGCGGTAGTGCGTTCAAGACCCGTAACGGGTCAGGCGCGCGGGAGCGCGGGGTTTCGCGGCGGTTCATGCGGCGCGCTCTAGGGCGGGTGCGAAAGCGCGGGCCAGCAGGTCGAAGGCTTCGGCTGGCGTCTCGGTGGTCACCAAGGCGCGGCGCAGCGGCTCGGGCGCGTCTTCGTTTGTCACATAAGCGGAGAGGTGTTTTCGCGCATGGCGCAGGCCTGCGCGGGCGCCCATGCTCGTCAACAGGTATTCGAGATGGTCGAGCGCATCGTCGCGCCGATCGTCTGCAGCAGGCGCCAACGCCGGGCCGCCGCGCTCCAGCGCCCGGCCGAAGGCGCCGACGATCCACGGCGCGCCGATGGCGGCGCGGCCGATCATTACCGCGCTCGCGCCGGAGGCCGCGAGCATGGCGCGGGCGTCTTCAAGCGTACGGCAATCGCCATTCACAACGACGGGGATATCGACGGCGGCGACGACCTCGGCGACGGCGCGCCAGTCCGCGGCGCCCTGGTAGAATTGGCAGCGCGTGCGGCCATGCACCGTCACCATCTTCACGCCGGCCGCCTGCGCTCGCACCGCGAGCGCAACGGCGTTGCGGTTCGCATCGTCCCAGCCGAGCCGGGTTTTCAGCGTGACCGGGACGGTGACCGCCCCGACGACGGCCTCCAAGATGCGGGCGGCCGCGTCGAGGTCGCGCATCAGCGCGCTGCCGGCGAGCGAGCCGGCGACGCGGCGCGCCGGGCAGCCCATGTTGATGTCGATCAACTCGGCGCCATCCGCCTCCAGACGCCGCGCGGCTTCCGCCATTGCGGCGGGTTCACATCCGACGAGTTGCGTCGCGCGCGGGCCGCCCTCGGCCGGCGCGGCGCGGGCCACGCATTCGCGCTGGCCCTCCAGCAAGCCAGTCGAGGCGACCATTTCGGAAAAAGTCAGGGCGGCGCCGCGGCGGTGGGCCGCACGACGGAGCCCTGCATCGGTCACGCCCGCCATCGGCGCGAGAAGCACGCGCCCCGACAGCTTTAGCGAACCGATTTGCAACGCGGTGGGACGCTCGCCTAAATTTTGAGCAAAGTACATGTTGCTTAGATTATGATCAAACGATCAGGGAAGCAAGCTAGCTTTTGTGCGGCGGCCCCTGACACGGCGGGCGTCCCGCCCGCGGTCCAGGGCGCCGTGGTATACAAACGCCCGATGCATCTTTCGGCTTTGACTACAGCCTCGCCCGTCATCCAGGCGCACGCCTACGCCGCCTTCGCAGCCATCGGGCTCGGCGCGGCGCAACTCGCTGCGCCCAAAGGAACAATGCCGCACCGCACCGTCGGCTGGGTCTGGACGATGCTGATGCTGGCGGTGGTCCTCACCTCGTTTTTCATTCACACGATTCGCACGATCGGGCCGTTCAGCCCGATTCATTTTCTCTCCTTGTTCACCTTGATTACAGTTCCGCTGGCGGTATTTGCCGCGCGAAGCGGGCGTGCGTCACAACACCGCAGCGCGATGATCGCGATTTATTCTCTTGCGCTTATCGTCACGGGATTCTTCACGCTCTATCCCGGACGAATCATGCACGAGGTCGTGTTCGGCCCTTGAAGGGCGGGCGCCAGCCGCGCATATGCGCCACCTCTGCGATGCCGCGCAGATGATTGAAGTCTCGACGCGCTTATGGCATGAGGCCGCCGTTCCCATGAACCAACCCGGATAGCAATGTCGTTCCTGAACTCGAATAAGTTCCAGGACCGCCAGGAAGCCGCCGCCAAAGCCCGCAAGGCGATGGCGGAGAAATTTCTGTCGCGTCCCAAATATGATCCCAACGATCCCGCCGTTCTCGCGCGCGAAGCCGAGCGCAAGAGGGTTTTGGAGTCGCGCGCCGAACGTGAAATCGAGCGCGCCAAACGCAAAGCCGAAGAGGAGGTCGCCGCCCTCGCGCGCAAGGCCGCCGAGGAAGTCGCACGACAAGAAAAGCTGAAACTCGAAGAAGCGTCGCGACTGGAAGCCGACGCTGCGCGTCGGGCCGACCTGGAGCGCGCCGAATTCGAGAAGAAACTCGAACGCGACGCCCGCTACGCCGCACGCAAAGAGCGCAAAAAGAAGAAGCTCAGCGTGGCGGAGCGCTGGGGCCGCTGATAGGCTGTCCGCAACGCTCTAGCGAGGCGCGCGATGCCGGCTGATCCGCTGAAACTTGGAATTGCGGGAATTGGCACGGTCGGCGCCGCGCTGACGCGGTTGATCGCCAGACAAGCCGAATCATTTGCGCTGGCGGGGCGGGGCGTACGTATCGCCGCGTACAGCGCCCGCAGGCCCGGCGATCGCGGCTTGCCTCTGGGCGAGGCCGCATTTTTCGCTGATCCCCGGGAAATGGCGGCGCGCGCGGACATCGACGTGTTCGTCGAGTTGATCGGCGGCGCGGACGGGGTCGCCTATGAGGCGGTGAAGTCCGCGCTTGGGCGCGGCGTTGCCGTCGTGACCGCGAACAAGGCGATGCTGGCGGCACACGGGCTCGAACTCGCCGAGATCGCGGAGAAGGCGCACGCGCCGCTTGCCTTCGAGGCGGCGGTCGGCGGCGGCGTGCCCATCATCAAGACGCTGCGCGAGGCCATGGCCGGCAACCGCGTCCGGCGGGTCAGCGGCATCTTGAACGGGACCTGCAACTTCATCCTCTCGAAGATGGAGACCGAGCGGCTACCGTTCGATGTCTGTCTGAAGGAGGCGCAGCGGCTCGGCTACGCCGAGGCGGATCCGACCTTCGACGTCGGCGGCTTTGACACAGCTCACAAGCTGTCGATTCTGGCGGCGCTGGCTTTTGGGGCGCGGATCGATGCCGAGGCGATCTCCGTCGAGGGCATCGAAAACATCACCCTCGCCGACCTGATCGCGGCGGAAGAACTCGGCTTCCGCATCAAGCTTTTAGGCGTCGCGGCGGCGACCGGCCACGGCGTCGAGCAGCGCGTGCATCCGACGATGGTCGCCAAATCGACGCCGCTGGCGCAGACCATGGGCGTGCTCAACGCGGTGACGATCGACGGCGATGCTGTGGGCGCGCTCACGCTGGTGGGTCCCGGCGCCGGCGGCGACGCGACCGCGTCCGCGGTGGCCGCCGACATCGCTGATATCGCGCGCGGCGGCGCGGCGATGGCCTTCGGCCGGCCGGTCGCCGCGCTGACGGAGCCGGAACGCGCTTCGCTGCAGCGGCACGAGGGCGGCTATTATGTCCGGCTTTCGGTGCTCGACCGTCCCGGCGCGATGGCGAAGATCGCCACGCGAATGGCGGATCGGTCGATCTCTCTAGATTCGATCATGCAGAAGCGGACCGACGCGGACGAAGGGTCGTATGTTTCGGTAGTGATCGTCACCCATGCGACGACGGAAACGTCAATTCGCGAGGCGCTGGCGCTGACGATGCAGGACGGATTTGTCCGCGACAAGCCGCAGGTGATCCGGATCGAGCGGCCGTAGTCCTAGCGGCGTTCTATGTAGCCGCGGTCGTTGACCGCGGTCTCGGGCGAGCGGAATTATCGAGCAAACATTCGATCTCTCGAACACCGCGGTCAACGACCGCGGCTACAGCGGCGCGGGTCAGGCGTTCACCGCGACTTTCGACCACGCCGCGTCGGGGTAGTCCGAATATTCGACAACCAACCCGTCGCGGAAGCGGAAGAACGCGATGAAATCACACTGATACCGGCGGCCCGAGGTGCGCAGGCGCCCGACCCCCGTGCGATGAACCACCGCGCGGTCGCCGTCGATAATGATCTCATGCAGCACGGAGGTGATATTCTCGAACGTCTCCGCCCACTCGCGCATCGCCCGGATCGCCTGTTTGCGTCCGTAGATCGGAGGCTTCGTCCCGGTCCAGAAGCCGAGCGCGGGAAACACGACGTCCGGCGCCAGAAATTCGATCATCGCCTCTAGGTCGCCGTGCGCCCAGCGATCGTACAGGCGGCGGATCCGCTGCTCGATGAGGTCGCGATCGATCACGCCGATCCGCCTCGATGTTTCCGCAGTTAACACTTTGCCGCCCTGCGTTGCTTGGACCCTCTGTGGTTAGCTACGCGCAGACTGTCACGCAAGTTTCAAACGTCATGCCGGATCGCTGGTCGCAAACACACTAACGAGAGCGACCGCGCTGAGGCCGAGCAAGATTTCCGCAAGGGCGCCGATTCCGAGCGCACGGGCGGCGGCCGGGGCTCGTCCGGCCCGGACCGCGAAAACATAGCGATTGACCAGCGCCAACGCCGTCATGGCCAGGAAAACACTGGCCTTGCTCCAAAGGCCGACCCGGTAAAGGCTGGCGGGCGGCCAGGGCAGGGTGTGTGTCGTCATGGCGACATCGAGCGCGCCGGTCACGAAAACCAGGGGAACCACGACATGGCCCGCGCGCGAATAGCGCTTCATCGCTTCGAGCGCGTCCCGCCGGCGGTGCGGGCCCGTCCAAAGCGTCAAGCACGCGAAGAAAGGCGCCAACCCGCCGAGCCAGGCCGACGTCGCGAGCAGATGCAGGGCGTGGTTGAGCCGGTGCGCGGCGCCATAGAGGCCCTCCTGCATCGCCGCGTGTCCAACCAGACCCAGGGTCGCCACCGCAAGGCCCGCGAACAGCGCGGGCGCCTGTCCTCGCGCGTCCGGCCGAAGCGCGGCGACGAGCAATAGCGCGAGAATGACCAGCCGCGCCTGCCAGACTTTACCGAACTGGGTCCCCCAAAGCACATCGCTCAGCGCGACGAAATCGAAATGGTCGCCCGCCATGTCCTGCGCCACGAACACCAACCACGCTATGGCGCTTGCGAGCGACAGCAGCGCTAGCGGCGCTGCGAACCGTCGCACCGGCGCCGAGAGCTCGGCGGCGAGCGTGGCCGGCGCCAGCGTGGCGACGAACAACCAAGCACCAAACAGCGTCATCAATGACGCGAAGTGGACGAAACGGCTCAGAGCGAGCGCGACGTTCATAGCCGCGCCGGCGGTTCACATCTTCATGCCTTTCATGTCGTGCGCGGCGCCGGGCCCCATCGCGCCGACGGCGAGCACCGGCATGTCGACGGCGACTTGTCCGGCATGTTCGAAGGTCAGCGTCGCTTTGACTGTTTCGCCCTTGGCGAGCGGATGTTTGAGGCCGACGAACATCAGGTGGTTGCCGTTGGGGGCGAGGGCCACGCTCTGGTGCGCGGGAATCGCCAGGCCGCCGGTGATCTCGCGCATCTGCATGACGCCATCCGTCATCTTCATTTCGTGCACCTGAACGGTCGCGAAATCGACGGTGACGCCGGTCAAACGGTCGGCGTTGGCGCCGTCGTTCTTGATTGTGAGATAGCCGGCGCCGACCGGCGAGCCCTTTGGAGTGGCCCGCGCCCAGGGGTTGTCGATGGTGAGGTCGCCGGCTTTGATGCTGTCGGCGAGGGCAGGGGGCGCGGCAAGCGTCAGCGCGATAAGTACGGACGAGAACAGGGTTTTCATGGTGCGTTTCTCTCGTTCTTGGTCATCCCCGCTTTTTCGCGGGGATGACAATGATGTTTGGGCCGCTTCTCCGCCTCACTTCACGGTGAAAGCAAAATTGCCCTGCGTGTGATGCGTATCGACCGACACTGCGTGCCATTTGACGGTGTAGGATCCCGCCGCGAGCTTTTTGCCGATCGTAACGACCAGGACTTTGTTATCGCCCGGCGCGACGCTCGCCTTGCCCACCGGCACGGCGCCGCCGGGTCCCGATAGCGCGATGCCCGAGAACTTCGGCTCGACGCCTTCGGAGAAAGTGATGCTGATTTGCGAGGGCGCCTCGACCGTCCCGCCGACTGGCGGGGAGGCGCTTTCCAGCAAGGCATGGGCAAATGCGGCGTCAGCGGAAAGCAGGGCCAGAAGGCCTACGAGGGACTTGAGCAGAATACTTTTCATGGCTTGTTGGCTCCGAACAGGGGTTTGCCGATGGTGTCTGGGAACAGGTCGTCGAGGAAGAAATGCAGCTCGCCGACAACGCCGACGCCGCGGCCGCTGGCGGCGTTGATCGGCAGGATCGCCTCCAGCGAGACTTGGTAGGTGTCGGCGAGGTACATGACGCCCGGCTGGATCGTGCCTGTGGTCACGTTGCTTCCGGGCGCGAAGTTCGCGACGGGGGTTGAGAAGGTAAATTCCGTAAGCGGTATCAGGCGCTTGAGGAATCGCGTTGTCGATTTGCGCTACGTTGGCGTTGAAGTAGGGCAGACTGTACTGGATCGTAAAACCCCAGTTGAAGTTTTGCGAGTTCTGGTCTCCGTTCGTCCAATTCTGATCGGGAATGTCGTAACTGACTTCCCCTGTTATCGCGAACGGCCTGAGTATATTGAGGCTCGTCGGCAGACTGCCGAAGCCGAGGCCGACGTCGAGCTGCGGCGTATAGGTATTGAAGTCGTTACCCATGCCGTTTGTGTAGGTCTTGCCGATGTCGACGTTTCCACTGACGGTCGCCATGAACTCGGACTCGGGGGAACAATAAAACTGGTAGCCCAAGCCGAGGTTGAGGTCGCCGCGGCCCCAACCTTGGCCGCCGAGGTGCGTCGCTCCGTCCGAGATATTGAAGCCGACGTCGGGGAAGATCGTCTTCGTGTAGGCGAAGCTAAGATCGGTCTCCCGGACGCCGTCGCCATTGGTCGGGAGGTAGGTGACCGTCGGCAGGGCGAGTTCGTCGCTGACGCCGGGATCGTCGATGCCAAGCGTGGCGGGGAAGACGCGTGAGCCGCAGACGGCATGTGCGTGCGCCGCTTCGGCGCCTAGAGCAGCAATCGCGAGCGCAAACGCGCCCGCAATCGCCGCAGATAACGGATGTGACAAGGGTTAGGCCTTTCCAATCTGACAGATACGAGCGCGCCTTTGCGGCGCGCGGCGCAAAGACGGGTCAGATCGGCGAAGGGGGTCCGCGTGCGAACGCGATGAGGATGGGGCCGCGCGGCGGCGCCCGCGGTGTCGCCGGAAAGGCGAGCGCTTCAATTGGACGCAGGATTGGGGTGACGTGGACGGGCGGGTCGGGCGCAATGAAGGCGAGGGCCCCCGCGTTCGCCTGGCAGATCGGACAGCGATCGTCGCAGTTCATCGGCGGTGGCGGCGCGCCGGGCTCATCAGCCTGCGAGCAGATGACGATGCCAGGACCGAGCAGAGCCTGAAGTTCTACCGCCGCATGGCGCGCATCGCCCGGTGCGGCCATGGGCGGGACGGCGAGGGTGAGCGCCTGCGCGAACAGCGCCCATAGCGCGAGAAACAATCCCGCGCGCGCGGAAGCGCCGCGTCGAATTGCTGGAAATAGCCCGCGCCGGACCAAGATCGGCCTCTGTTGGTGCTCGAGGCCGTTTTTGCGACGAAGGCGGCAATGTGTCAACGCGGGCGTCGGCGGCGAGGCGCCGATAGGAGCAATCGAGCGTCTTGATTGATGAACCGCCGGCGCCGCGAACTCCCTCCCCCCTTGTGGGGGAGGGCCGGGGAGGGGGGTTGCACCGCCGCGAGAGGCGCCCTTCCGGAGAGTTTCAGCCAAGCCGAACCGCCCCCCTCCCTAACCCTCCCCCACAAGGGGGGAGGGGACGGCCCGCCTTCGTTCCTCCAAAAAGTTTCGCCTACCCCGCGCTCCCAGGCGGCGGCGTGGCTACGCGGCGATGTGGCCCCAGCGCACCAGATCGGCCGTGGTCTCCGCGATCGTCGCCTCGGCGCCGCGAAACGACAGGCCGAGCTCCCGCCGGATCTTGCTGTTGTCATAACGGAGCTTTCGCCCGACGTGGCTGCGCAGATAGGCGCCGACACTGGAGGGTTGCGTGTAGGAGGCGAGCTTTGCGAGCGCCGTTCCCACGGCATTGTCGAGCCCTAGCGACGGCGCCCTGGCCCGCGGCAGAGCGCGGCGCAGCGCCGCGACGGTCTGGCGCATCGTCAAGATATCGCCCGCGCAAATGTAGCGTCCCGCTGCCGTCCGCGTCTCCAAGGCCAGCACATGCGCGCGAGCCACGTCGCGGACGTCGACGAACCCCCAGGCGAGGTCAAGCACCCCAGGAAAAACCCCTTTCGTCATGTCCACGAATATCTTGTTCAACTCATTTAAAGCAGATGTGTAGCTCGGCCCGATGACTATGAAGGGGTTGACGACGACCAGATCGAACGCCGGTTTGGCTTTTTCGACAAAAGCCCAGGCGGCGCGTTCGGCCAGCGTCTTCGAATAGTAATAGGGGTTTCGCCGCAGCGAACTCTTTTGGTTCCAGTCCGCCTCGGTCAGCGCGTGATCCTGCGGCGGCTCATCGGTGATCGCCGCCACCGACGAGGTGAGCACGACCCGCTTCACGGTCACTGCCTTCGCCGCCGCCGCCAGCACCGTGCGCGTGCCCTCGACCGCAGGTTCGACGAGATCGCGCTGCGGATCGTCGACTTGGAGCCGAAACGGGCTGGCCATATGCAGCACGGCGTCGCAGCGTTGCGCCGGCGCGTCGAACGATCCTGGCTGCATGAGATCCGCCTCGACCAATTCGAGCCGCTCGGCGCCGGGCAGGGTGGTCAACACGCCCTCGGTTTGCGTCTTCTTCACCGACCGCACCGTCCCGAGAACGTCATAACCATGGACCAGGAGGTCAGCGATCGTGTGCAACGCGATGAACCCGGTCGCTCCCGTCACAAGAATGCGCGCCATGTCAGTCTCCATTTCATATACTGCTTGGTATATATACCGATCGGTATATGATTTCGCGCGATGACGCAAGCCGAATTGACGCGCCAAACCCGCAAGCACGCGACGCGCGCCCGGATCCTGCAAGCCGCGGCGAGGCTTTATCTTGAGCGTGGGCTCGACGGCGTTTCGATCGACGAAGTGGCCCGCGCCGCCGACCGCACCAAAGGCGCGGTCTACGGGCACTTCGCCGATAAAGAGGAGCTGTTGCTCGAGGTTTGGCGCGCGCATTACGCCGAAAAGCGCGGGCTGATCGAAGCGGCGCTCGCCGACGAGCCCGAGAGGATGGCCCGCGCGTTGCAAGGCGCGATGGCGAAAGTGTTTGCGCTTGGACCTTGGCCGGCGCTCGGCGCCGACGTGCGCAGACGCCCCGATTATGCCGCGCTTTCCCGCGAACTTGCGACGCTGGAGCGCGAAGAACTGGAGGGGCTGACGGCGCATTTTTTGGCGGTAAGCGAGCGCATGGGCCTCGGCATGGATCTTGACCCGCCCGAAATCGCCGCGATCCTGTTTGCTCTATCGGAGGGACTCATGCTGCGCGCCGATCTCGCGCCCGAACTCGCCGCCGCGCGATTCATGATCGTGCTGCGCCGGCTGACGGGCCTCGACCCGCCGCCGTGAATTGGCGGGCTCGTTGGGTCGCCGCGGTTCGCTGGCTGCGGCGCTTCGGCGCGGGCGCGCCCATTGCGGTGCGAGTGCCCTCGCGCCAAACAGAGGCAATTCGCTCTATTTCTCTCCGGCCCGAAGGCGCCATGTCTGAATTCACGACGTCGGAATTCACGGCCCACACGATCCCCTCGCTCGACCGCATCGCCGCCGAGGTTTGGGACGCCTGCGCCAATCCCCCGTCTTTGACCAACGCCAACGCTTTGGGAGAGCGCTACAACCCTTTCATAAGCCACGCATTCTTGAGCGCATTGGAGCGCTCTCGCTCGGTGGGCGGACGCACGGGCTGGACGCCGGCGCATGTGCTGGTCGAGGATGCGAAGGGTAGGCTGGTCGCCTGCTCGCCAGCCTATGTGAAGACCCATAGCATGGGCGAATACGTGTTCGACCATTCCTGGGCGCAGGCCTACGAGAGCGCAGGCGGCAGCTATTATCCTAAGCTGCAAGTGGCCGCGCCATTCACGCCGGTCACCGGACGGCGGCTGCTGGTGCATCCGGACGCGCCGCCAGGCGCGCGGGAAGCGCTGATCGGCGCCCTTCGCGGTCTGCGCGAGGCCGTCGAAGCCTCGTCCGTGCACGTGACCTTCGCCAACGCGGAGGATGCCGAGGCGCTAGGAGCGGCGGGGTTCGCCCGCCGAACCGGTGAGCAGTTCCATTTCCTCAACGAGGGCTACGCCGACTTCGAGGCGTTCCTCGCCGCGCTGTCCTCGCGCAAGCGAAAGGTCATCAAGCGCGAGAGGCGCGACGCGCTAGGGGACGATATCGCCATCGATTTGCTGACGGGAAACGATATCAAATCAAAGCACTGGGATTCGTTCTTCGCGTTCTACATGGATACCGGCTCGCGCAAATGGGGCCGCCCCTACCTGACACGCGCATTCTTCGAGGAGATCGGCGCGAATATGGCGGACCGGGTTCTACTGGTCATGGCGCGACGCGGCGGCAAGCATATCGCTGGCGCGATCAATTTTCTCGGCGACGACGCGATCTACGGTCGCAACTGGGGCGCGATCGAGGAGCGGCCGTTTCTGCACTTCGAGGTCTGCTACTATCAGGCCATCGAATATGCGATCACCAAGGGGTTCTCGCGCGTGGAGGCGGGCGCTCAGGGAGAGCATAAACTGGCGCGTGGCTATCGGCCGGTGGCGACGCACTCGCTGCACGATTTCGCCGATTCGCGTTTCGCCCGCGCCGTACGGGATTATCTGGTGCGCGAGCGCGAAGCGGTCGATGAGCAAATCGCTGACTACGAGGCCGGCCTGCCGTTCCGGAAGGGCGGGTAGGGTGCTTTTGGGATGGGCGTCGCCGCTCGATGGAGCGGGACGTGCAAGCGAGGCAGATTCCCGGGCGCCCATGTAGCCGCGGTCGCTGACCCATAGGCGCTAATCTAGAGCAAATTTCCGATAATATTGAATAACTTGCCAGCATGTCATCCCCGCGAAAGCGGGGATCCAGGGGCCACACGACGTGCGCTTCAACGTGTTGGCCACACGAGGTGCGGTAGCCCCTGGATCCCCGCTTTCGCGGGGATGACATCAAACCTTTGAAATAAATCGGCAATCTATAAGTTAGCGCCTATGGGTCGCTGACCGCGGTAGATCGGCTTGGAAAACGCTTGCAAAATTAGGCGCTTAAACCCAAGAACGCGGTCATCGACCGCGTCTACAGGCCGGCGCCGCGCAGGAATGCCCGTTACCGGACCGCGCCAGAGGCGACGGCACTGCAAGCCTTTGATAGCACCCGTCGCCGAGGTCGGAGTTAGCACCAATTGGCGGGACCCCCAGTCCCAAGAGTCAACGCATCCTGTTACATATCATACCATGATAAGCTCACTACTTTACCGGGATACGTGGAACGCGGAGAACAGCGCCGACAGCAGGAGATTTCCGCATGCGTGTATTCATTACCGGCGCCACCGGCTTTATCGGCTCGGCGGTCGTCAAGGACCTGATCGCCGCCGGCCATCAGGTGCTTGGCCTCAGCCGCGACAGTAGCAAAGGCGCCGCTTTGGCCGCCGCCGGCGGGGAGGTGATCAACGGGACTGTTCAGGACGAGGACCTTCTGAAACGGTCGGCCGACCGAGCCGACGGCGTCATCCATCTCGCCTTCAACCACGACTTCTCGAAATTCGCGGAAAATTGCGCTGACGATCAGCGTGTCATCAAGGTTCTGGGCTCGGCGCTCGCCGGTTCGCACCGGCCGTTCATCGTCACCTCGGGAACCGCGATCGCCCACCCCGCGCCGGGTCAGCCGGCTCGCGAGAGCGATCCGACCATCAGTCCCGACGCGCATCCTCGCGCCGGATCCGAGCAGGCCGCCTTCGCCACGCCCGGCGTCAACGTGTCAGTGGTGCGGTTGCCGCAAGTTCACGACACGACCAGGCAGGGTCTGATCACCCCCGCGATTTTCGCTTTCATGGAGAAAGGCGTCTGCGCCTACATCGGCGACGGGGCCAATCGCTGGCCCGCCGGCCACGTGCTCGACGTCGCCCGCCTCTATCGGCTGGCCCTAGAGAAGGCGGAGCGGAACGCCGTCTACAACGCGGTCGCGGAGGAGGGCGTGCCGATGCGCGCCATTGCCGAGACGATCGCGCGACGGATGAAATTGCCAGTCAAGTCTATCACGGCGGAGGAGTCGCCTCAGTTTTTCGGCTGGCTCGCGATGTTCGCCGGGCTCGACATGCCCGCATCCAGCGCCGCGACGCGCGAAAAACTGGGATGGACGCCGACCGGGCCGGGCCTGATCGCCGATCTCGAAAGGTTGGAACCGCCAACTCACTAGCCCTTCGGGGCCTCGCCAAGCCGCCCGGCGCGAAGCCGGGCGTCATGTAAACTCGTCATCGTGAGCGAAGCGATGACGAGCCAAGAACGTGGTGCGCTCTAATGAGCGATTTCTTTGCTGATGCCGTTTTCTTGTTGATTGAGTGCGCGCCGCTCCTGGCGGGTGATATGGCCGTTGTTCTGCGAGGCCATGAAGCGCTCTTCTTGTCTCACCATGCGATCTTGCTGATGTAGCTTGTGCGCCTCGCCCTGGCTGATCTCGCCCTCGCGACGCTCTCTGTTGATTCGGCGGTTCTGCATATTGAGGCGATGATTGACCTCCATGCGCCGCGGATGCGCCTGATCCCAAGTTTCCGCTGACGCCGCACTGGCGCCGAGCAAACAAGCAAGACTGGCGACGGCCACGCCGACGCGCAGCGTTTTGGAGATCGACATTTGTTTTAATCCTCTGAGCGGAGCGGTCTCGCCCCATGACCCGAACCTGCCGGAGGCACGCTGAACGCGCCATGAATCCGCGGTTCATCGGACATTCATGAGCGCTGCGCCGGCGGCTGGCGCCAAAGCGGCTATTTGGAGTTTATTGCCGTGAGATATACGTGGTAAGTTGAGTTGCGCGGCGACCGCAACGACTGATGCGAAGGCGAACCCATGACGCGTCGAAGCCAGGTGGCCGTCGCGCTAATCTACAGTCTGTTGGCGCCGCCATCCGGCGCAGCCGAATTGGGCAACGCATTTATCTCGCGTGTCGTCGGTCCATTGTCGCCCCAAGGTTCGTCGTTCGCCTGCTTCAGCCGGCACTATGATGATGCCCATTTGGCCGCACATCCCCGTCAGCGCGTCACCTTCGCTATGGCGCTCGTCCACGCCTATTTTCGCACGTCACCGCTCACGGCTGCCGGGACCTACATGTACCAAGTCTCGCTGGCTTTCCGATTTCGAAACCGTCCCGAAACCCTGACCCAGGTCGCGGAATGCGGCGACGGAAAACCGAGGGATTCTCTACACGGCGGCGCTTCCTGCGCCGGCCCCGGCGACGGGCCGTCGCATCTGGCCGTCGAGGGCGCCGACCTGCTCGTCCTCAGCATTCCCGGCGGCGCCGATCTTTGGATGCCGGGACCGATCGACAAGCGCCATGAGATCGCTAGAGAACCCGTTTGGGCCCGACGATGTGACATTTCGTTTGGCGCGAACGGGCGTGCGCGCATGCGAGGATCTCGCTTTCGATAGTCAGAAGCCGCTGCGGACGCACGAGCCTTGAGCCTCGTGCTCCAACCACACCCGACTGCATGGAGCCTAGCCAATGAGCGCGTCGTCCCCATCATCGTCCGCGAGCGCGGTTCTCCCCGCCGACGACCTTGCGCGCGCGCTCCTCGTGGCGCAGCCGGACGACGCATCGCTTGCGCACGTCTCGGTGGCCGGCGACATCTACACGATCCTTGTCAGCGGCGACGAGACCGCGGGTCGCTATTGCCTGATCGACATGGTGATCCCGCCGGGCGGCGGCCCGCCGCCGCACCGCCACGATTTCGAGGAGATGTTCATTCTCTCCGAAGGCGAGTTGACGTTCCATTTTCGCGGCGTTCAATCAACCATCCGCGCCGGCGCCACAGTCAACATCCCCGCGAATGCGCCGCATCACTTCAAGAATGAATCTGTGGGCCCCGCGCGCATGTTGTGCATGGCCGCGCCCGCCGGCTTGGACGCGTTCTTCCTGGCGGTGGGAGACCGAGTGGCGTCGCGAACTTCGCACCCCCCGGCGTTGAGCCAACCGGAAATCGCCGAGCGCCAGATGCGCGCCAAAGCGTTGGCCGCACAATTCAAGACCGAACTGCTCATCCCGTGAGAGCCGCGGGCGCGCGGATTACCGCAAGGTTTCAGTCCGGAGCAATTGCGCAACTCCTTAGAGAATGGTTATAGTCTGAGCGCTAGGACATATTCGATAATCGTCGCGCGGCCCTTACTCCGCTCGGGACCTTGCGGTCCGTAGGAACGCTTCAGAGTGCCGGTCCATGCGGCCGGAATTTATTTGAATGCGCTGGTCTTAGCGCCTCAAAGGAGAGAGCTAAGTTTACTTCCGGCGGAGAGCGTATCTATAACGCATAGGCGACATTGCATGGTCGAGTTTTCAGAGCTCCACGTGATAGCAACGATATCAGAGGCGGAGTTCCCCGAGTTTAGTTGGTGCGTGGGAGAATTGCAATCATGGCCGAGCTATGATGATTTTGCGATGGAAAGAGACGGCTACCTGCTCGGTTTGAGTTGGGCCGGGCAAGACGTGGTGCAGGTTGAGGTCCCGCTGCGCTCATTCATGCGCTGGGTTGAACTTACGGGGTCTCAATGCAGCCTGGAAAGCTTGGACGATTTCGCCACGCGCCGATGGCTTAGGTCGCGGTATCCCGAACGAAGCGTGCGCCTCGTTCGGTCGACGTCAACCCCGCCTGAGGGAGAACGCGGCGATTTTCTGGACATTCCCGTCTGCGTCGAGGTTCCGGAAAAGCGCGCTGCGCGCAAACAGTCAGATGAAATCTCGGACACCGTTCTCGCGGACGAGATCGCCAGGGAATGTCTGGATACCGCCAGTTGAACGCAACTGCGCGGCGCTCTCCCGCACGGTCCAAGAGCCTCTCGCGCGGTCCCTGGTTCCCCGTTTTTCCAGATGACGATGGCGCCCGCGACCGTTGCGCGCTCGCAAAATTTAATATTCTCTCAGGGACGAATCCGGAATTCGCTTGGACGTTACGTCGTTCAAAGCAATTTAGCCGGCGAGGGGTATGCGAGCCAATGATATGGCGACTTTAGACTCGGAAGTGCAATCGTTTGTTTCCAGGTTGAGTCAGATCGGCGACACCAGGGTATTTGCTGTTGTTTTCGAAGAGCTCGTAAGGAAATTCGGCTGCCAGTTTTTCGTGATATCCGGTATTGCCGAAGAAAGCAATACTCAACAAGAAATGCTCGTTATTCACAACTTGCCCGAAGCATGGGTGAGCGAATACCTGGACAATAACTATATATTGAATGATCCTATTGCACGCCACTGCGTCGAGGCGCGAAACCCCTTCCTGTGGCGGGAGGCCATCGAGGCAACAGCTTCCCGGGAAGCCAAGGATATAATGGCGAGAGCCGAGAAATATGGACTTAGAAACGGTGTTTGCTTTCCGATCCATAATATAAATGGTTTTGAGGCTGGCGTCTCGCTTTCAGGTTTCGCGGCCCCGCCGAAAATGACGGAGATTCGCTCGCTGCATTTGGCCTCCATTATGGCCTTCAATGCGGTCCGAAGGATCCGATCGGATCATTCCCTGCGCATCCACGCCATCTCTGACCGAGAGAAAGAGGTGCTGACGTGGTGCGCATTGGGCAAGACCTCGAAGGAAATTGCCTACATATTGTTCGTTTCCGAGAACACCGTGAACGTTCACATCAAGAACGCCATCAGCAAACTATCCGCTGGGAATAAAACAGAAGCGGTGGCGATCGCCGTGCGTCAGGGCATCCTCAATATCTAGGCCTCAAGCTGCGTGACGCGTTGGTTGTGGGCTTTCCTTGGCGACTCTAGCCGCGTTTATCATCGCCAATCGGTTTCTTAGATTGTCTCTGACGGAAGCATCTATCTTGAAGGAAACGCCGAGCAAGGACATGCCTTCCACATCGCAGGGCATTCCGAGCGGGGTGGCGCTCAAGCCGAGCGCAAGGTAGCTGTTCAACCACCAGGTCTCCAGCACGCCGGTTAGCGTATCGACGCCATTCGCAACGCAGTATTGGGCGACCGCCAGCAGAACCTCCGCGAAAATCGCACGCCGCTCGGGGTGTCTGCGCGCCACGAATGTACGAGAACATTCGTAGACCGTCGGTCCAACGGGCGGACTTCCTCCAGCGCACAAATCTCCGAAAACATCTTTCAGCATGTGCCTGATCACCGTGGGACGCAGGCGAGCGCCGCCGACGATCACGCCGCCGATCTGCTTGATGACATACGTTGTGTCATCGTCGTCGTACTGATCGATATCTAAGTGGTCGGGTCGCGCGAGCGATCGCCACCCGCGACCTTCCACAAACAATTCATAGCGTTTTCCGTAAAGGTCACGAAGTAGCTTCGCGCTATGTGCGTCAACTGGCGCCTGAATAATGCTAATCACGTCTTACGCTCCCAAATCGAGTCGAGGGTCGGCCTGTCCCGATAAGCTCGCAATAACTAGAAATGGGAATTGCTAAATTTTTACTAATTATCGAAACGAAATAGTCACCATGAATTCGACGCCAAGGAGTGACGGCATTTACCTCAGAGCTAGCCTCGCGCCGCGAACTGGGCCCTGCGTAAGAAGATCATCCAGGCTTACTCAACGAAATCCATGACTTCCAACGGCACGCCGGCTTCGCGCGGCTCGGCATATGAAAAGGAGGCGGTGCGAGACCCGCCGCCAGAACCGAGGAAAAGGAAAATCGAATGGATGCCGTCGCGTGCAAGCGAGATTTCTAGCTTCTCCGGACGCGCGGCCTGCGTTTTAGAGAGAATTGAACACCGCTGCGCCCTGACGACTGAAGATGAGGAGCGGGTCTATCGTCTGCGTTATATGGCCTATTCGCAACCGAGCCGCATACACGCCTTTTCAGAGGGTCGGCTCTATGACGAGGATTATGACAACTCGCCGAACCACTACAAGATTATGACGTTCCTCGATACCGAATTCGTCAGCACCTTTCGAATACACGTCGAACTCCGGCAAACACGCTGTTTTGCCATCACTGGCGTCGTTCGGCGATGTCTTGCGGCCTATACTTAGCGCGGGACGAGTGGTGGTTGATCTCACTCGCATCGCCGTGAAACTTGAATACGCGCGCACCTTCCCGGAGCTTTCTTTCCTGACTGTCCGAGCGGCTTGGCTGGCCGCTCAACACTTTGACGCGGATGTGATCACGACAACCTGTTTCGCTGATCTCCAGGCGGCTTACACTCGCGCGTTTGATTTCCAGTCGCTCGGCTCGCCGCGCGCTTCGCCTCAGGGCGATCGAACCATCGCCTGCATGTCCCTCGACTGCCGGACGAACAAGCGGCGCCTGGAGAGTCGCTACCCGATGTTTCGCTCGACGCCGGCGGAGCGCCGGTCGATCTATGGCCCGCTCGCCTCGCTTACCGATGATTGGCGGCGGACCGCGCCTCGCGGCGGGGGTAGAGACGGTTGGACGGCGCAATCCGGCGGCGCCGCGAACCTTTAGCGGCAGGGCGCCCTCGCTGGGCCCCGCAAGCCTGCTAGCCTCGGGCGCGCGCGGCGGCGGCGAGGGCGACGGCGATCCGCGTGGGCACGGCGGGGACGCCGGGCGGATGGGCGGGCTTGGCGGGTTTTGACGCGCCCGACCGGCGTCTGTTGCGCAGAACCAAGCTGAGCGCGCCGGATTTCCACAGCGATGCGCGCAGAAGGTATGGCGCGGCGAACGTCAGCAGCAACGGCATCGAGATATGCAAATTCTCGCCGAAGGCGGGAACAGCCAGCGTCAGCTTCGCGCCGATCGCCGCCGTGATGAGGCTCAGCACAAGCAGAAGCGCATTTTCACTCGCTCGTAGGCGAATGAGGGCGAAAGCGTGCGGCTCGAAGAAGGCGGCCAACGCCAACGCGATCAATACGACAAGGGCAAGCGCTTTGAGTACCGACGCGCGGCGCATGGAAGTCTCCCGTGGTCCGCGGCCGACGTTAACGGGCAGAGCTGAAAGCAGGGTCTCGCGGATCGTCGCAATTTTAGAGAATAGGGAAACGGCTCGGTCATGCAATTCGCGACCGGAGAGCCTCCGGCGATCCGGGATGGCGCCATCGGTAACCGCGCCTGGATCGCGGATACGCCGCGGCGAGTCGAAAGGGCGGGAAACCGTAGACAAGTGTGTCCGATCGCGGCCCGACGCCCTTGACCTTGTTTGACGCGCATCGCATCACCGCAGCCGCTAATGCCCGTTCTGTTGCTGCCTTATCCCGTGATTGACCCGGTGCTTGTGCATCTCGGGCCCTTGTCGATTCGCTGGTACGCGCTCGCCTATATCTCGGGGCTTGTCGCGGGTTGGGCATTGATCCGCCACGTCGTCGCCGACGACCGTTTCTGGCGCGGCGCGCCGCGACCCTCGGCCGAAAGCATCGACGATCTGCTGGTCTATTGCGCGCTCGGCGTCGTCATCGGCGGCCGGCTGGGACAGGTGCTGTTCTACGATCCTGGTTACTACTTCGCCCATCCGCTCGAAATCTTCATGCTCTGGCACGGCGGGATGGCGTTTCACGGCGGGATGCTCGGGGCGCTGGCCGGCGTCGTGTTGTTTGCGCATCGCTACAAAACGCCCTGGCTTAGCGTGCTGGATCTGGCCTGCCTCGTTGCGCCGATCGGCATTTTTCTCGGCCGGCTCGCCAATTTCATCAAGCCGGAGCTGTGGGGACGGCCGACCGATGTCGCCTGGGCGATGGTGTTTCCGGGCTCGGACGGATTGCCCCGGCATCCGAGCCAGCTCTACGAGGCGGCGACCGAGGGGCTCGTCAATTTTGTCGCGCTTTGGTTCGCCGCGAAAGGCGGCGCATTGCGGCGGCCGGGTTGGCTTACCGGCGCGTTCGGAATCGTTTACGGGTTAGCGCGCATTTTCTGCGAATTCTTTCGCGATCCCGACCCCAAACTGGAGCGCCTCGGCGGCGGACTGACAATGGGCATGGTGCTCTCCGCGCCGATGGTCGCCATCGGCCTCGCCGTCCTGCTTTGGAGCCTTCGCGGGAGAGCCGCGAGCGCATGAGCGAGCTCGCCGCCCATATCAAGGCCATCATCGCGGAAGAAGGGCCTATTACCGTCGAGCGCTACATCGAGATCGCGCTGACGCATCCCGCAAAACGGCTACTACATGAACCGCGACCCGTTCGGCGCGGCCGGGCGATTTCACGACAGCCCCGGAAATCTCGCAGATGTTCGGCGAGTTGATCGGGCTTTGGTCGGCCGAGGTGTGGAACGCGATGGGCCGACCAGACCCGGTTCGGCTCATCGAACTCGGGCCCGGTCGCGGCACCTTGATGAGCGACGCGTTGCGCGCCGCGCGCATCGTGCCGGAGTTCCGCGCCGCCATTGATGTGACGCTGGTCGAAGTCAGCCAGACGCTCGCAGAAATCCAGCATGAGACGCTGCTGACCGCCGGCGCACCGATTTCCTGGGCGGCTTCACTGAGCGAAGCGCCGGAGGGTCCGGCCATCATCATCGCCAACGAGTTTCTCGATGCGTTGCCGGTGCGACAATACGTCCGCAGCCACAACCGCTGGCGCGAGCGGGTCGTGTGGGTCGACAAGGGCGGCCAGCTCGGCTTTGCGCCGGGGCGCCAGCCCGAGCCTTTCATCCAGGCGCCGGGCGAGGAGGGCGATATCCTCGAAGTCAACCCGGCCGCGCACCGGCTGGTGTACGAATTGGCCGGGCGAGTGGCGCGGCAAGGCGGCATCGCGTTGTTCGTCGATTATGGTCATGCCATTACGTCGATTGGCGATACGCTGCAGGCTGTGCGCGGGCATCGCATTGTCAATCCGTTAGCGGAACCGGGCGAGTGCGACATCACCGCTCATGTCGATTTCGCAGCAATGGCGCGCAGCGCCCGCGCGGCGGGCGCCGCGGTCTACGGTCCGATCGACCAGGGCGATTTCCTGCAGGAGATCGGCATCGATACCCGCACCCGGGCGCTCGGGGAGCGCACTCCGGAACGCGCCCAGGAATTCGACGAGGCGCGGAAGCGGTTGGTCGGCAAAGACATCGGCGAAATGGGGTCACTGTTCAAGGCGATGGTGGTGGCGAACCGCAACCTGCCCGTCCCGCCGGGCTTCGACGCCGGCGCCGTGCGGTGAGCGGTCCAATGCCGATCCGTGCGCCGGCGCTCGATCTGGTGGGCGTGCGCCATGCGTTCTTTACTCGCGAAGGCGGGGTCTCCGAGGGCGTATACGCCTCACTCAACGGAGGCGTCGGATCCTCCGATACGGGCGAGCGGGTTGCTGAGAATCGGGCGCGTATGGCGGCTGCGCTTGGCGTTGGGGCCGATCGTCTGCTCGTGCCGTATCAGGTGCATTCCGCGGACGTGCTGGCGGTTTCCTCAGCCTGGCCGGCTTCGGAGCGCCCGCGCTGCGACGGGATCGTAACGGCCACGCCGGGGCTGGCGCTGGGCGTCACCGGCGCCGATTGCGGGATGATCCTGTTCGCCGATCCGCACGCGCGCGTGGTAGGCGCCGCGCATGCGGGTTGGAAGGGGGCGCGCGACGGGGTCATCGAGGCGACGGTCGCCGCGATGACGAAGCTCGGCGCTTCGCCTGCTGGGGTGACGGCGGTGCTCGGGCCGTGCATCGCGCAAGCCTCGTATGAAGTCGGCCCCGAGTTCGTACAGGGCTTTGGCTCGGATGCGGAGGCGCCGCGCTATTTCCGCGCCAGCCGGAATGAAGGTCGCTCGATGTTTGACCTGCACGGCTACATCGCATGCCGCGCGGCGCGGGCGGGGGTCGGAGCTTTCGTCGACCTTGCTCTCGACACTTATGCCGACGAAGCCCGATTTTATAGCTACCGCCGCAAGACGCATCGCGGCGAAGCCGATTACGGCCGGCTGGTTTCGGCGATCGTGATCGCGTGATGTAGCCGCGGTCGCTGACCGCGGTGGCGCCGAGATCGAATGCTTAACGGATACCGACGCTCGCGCGGCGACCGCGGTCAGCGGCCGCGGCTACATCTGGCGCGCGCCTCGTGACGGAACCCTCGCCACGGACGTGAGTTTTCCCGTCGGCATCATGGAAGATGAGGGGCCTTTGACCAAGTCGAGCGACGACGCAGAGGCCCAGGCGCTCATCCACGGAGCGCGCGAGCTGCCGCGCGTCTACGTGGAGAGCTATGGCCAGGACGTCCGCACCAAGGACGGCTATTTTGGCGAGCTCGCGAGCAATCCGGCGTTCCGGCAATTGGTCAAGGATCTGCGCGGCGAGCTCAGCGAGAGCGGCGGCGATCCGATCGAGGGTGAGCCGGAAGAGTTGACCAAGGGACGGATCGACAAGCTGTTAAAGGAAGGCGACGCGGCGAGCGCGGGGGTCGTCGTCAGCGCCGTCGAGCAGTTTGCCCAAAATCTCGCTCGCGTTGTCAAGGCTCTCTACAAGCTGAAGAATTGGGCCGGCGTGGAGCGCATCGTCGTCGGTGGGGGCTTCAGCGACAGCCGCGTCGGCCAGCTCGTGATTGGCCGAGCGGGGATACTGGTGCGCGAGGTCGATCCCGAGGTCGAAATGGTCCCGATTCGTCATCATCCCGACGAGGCGGGCTTGCTCGGCGCCATGCAGCTCTTTCCGCCCAAGATGCTGAAAGGGTGTGACCACATTCTCGGCGTTGACATCGGCGGCTCCAATTTCCGCTGCGGGCTCGTCTCCTTGAATCGCGATCAAGACAAGGAACTCAAGAAAGCCAACGTCTCCGGCCATCAGCTGTGGCGACACGCGGACGAGAAGAACTCGCTCGATGTCTGCATGGAGCGATTGGCGGAAATGCTGCGCGAGAGCGTCAAATACGGCGAGAAGCGGGATTGGAAAATCGGTCCGCTGATTGGAGTTGGCGTGCCGGGCACGGTGCTCGAGGACGGCGGGCTGGAGGGCGGTATATTAAATTTACCGGGCGATTGGAAAGCGCCTCATTTCAATCTTCCCGCCCGCCTACGAACCATGGTGCCGGAGATTTCCGGTCAACCAACACAGGTCATCATGCACAACGATGCGGTCGTTCAGGGCTTGAGCGAAGCGCCGTACATGACGGATGTCGAGAAATGGGCGGTGCTGACGATTGGCACCGGGCTCGGCAACGCCGTTTTCCGCAATAAGGAGTTTTCGCGCAAATGAGCCAGAGCCCGAATTTCGGCGACAAACCGATTGTCGCGCTCGCCACTGACTATGACGGCACGTTGGCCGAAGACGGCATCGTCAGTGAAACCACGCTTGCCGCTTTGAAACGCTTCAAGGCCGACAAACGTTCGCTGATCATGGTGACCGGACGTGTGTTGTCAGAGCTCAAGGCTTTGTTTGCTGAGCTCGACGTGTTTGACCTGGTTGTCGCCGAGAATGGAGCGTTGCTATATTGGCCGAAGTCTGAGGAGGTTCGGCTTTTGGCGCCGCCGCCGCCGCCGGGGTTCGTGGAGAGGCTCACTGAACTCGGCGTCGGACCGATCGCGGTTGGTCATTGCATCGTCGCGACCTGGACGCCGCATGAGAATGCCGTGCTTGAGGTCATCAAAGAGATGCAGCTGGAGCTGTCGATCATCTTCAACAAGGGCGCGGTGATGATCCTGCCGACCAGCGTCAACAAGGCGAGCGGGTTGAAGGCGGCGTTGGCCGCGCTCGATCTTCACGCCAGCGAGACGATCGGGTTTGGCGATGCGGAGAATGATCTCGCGTTCCTGAAGATGTGCGGGTTCAGTGTCGCGGTATCGAACGCGCTGGATTCGGTGAAGCAGGCGGCGACCTGGACGAGCGCCGGCCCGCGCGGCCGTGGGGTTACGGAAGTGTTGAACGAGCTAACCCACGCTGAGGTGCGGGCGTAGCGCCTCCCCTGGGACCGCGCGCGTCTCGCGCGCCCTTCGTTCCCGCTAGCAAAGAGCGCGCGGGACGCGCGCGGTCCCAGCGGGGCGCCTGCTACGGCGCCGTGGCTCGGAGGATTTCGTCCGATAGCTCCGCATCGGTTGCGGCCACGCTCCTGGCCAGAGTCAACGCTCCAACCAAGCCAGCAAATATCCGCATCGCCTCGTCGCGCGGCTTCCCGCTCGCCTTGGTGAAAGCCTCGAGATACGCCGCCAATCCCGTCGCATAGGCTTCGCGCACAGGTTCGTTCTGCCTGGACATATCGCCGGCGAAGGCGACCATAGGGCAACTGGCGGCGCTTGCATCGCGCGACTCGCGTGACACATAGTGGGCGCGATAGGCCGCGAACGCCGTCTCGCGAGCCGCCTCGTCTGCAATGTTGGCAACCCTCTGCATCTTTGCAACCGAAGCTTCAAACACGGCGCGGCAAGCGGCGCCTTCTAGCTCGTCTTTCGAGCCGAAATGATTGTAGAAACCGCCGTGCGTGAGCCCGGCGGCCGCCATCAGCTCGCCGACGCCGACGCCGTCAAACCCTCGCTCGCGAAATAGCTTGGCCGCCTCTTTGACGACACGCTCGCGATTCTCGGCGGCCCTTTGTTTCGTGATCCGCATAGCCGCACCCACTTGACTATGATGATGAGTATCATCATAAGGGCGCCTCTTCAAGGGGGCGCTCATGTTCGCTTCATCTCTATCACGTCGGCTCGCCGAGCGTGGCGTTCACTACGGCTGGGTGGTTGTCGGGGTCACGTTCGTCGTGGCGCTGACCACAGCGGGCGCGATGGGCCTGCCGGGCGCGCTGCTGCGTCCGCTCCAGCGTGAGTACGGCTGGAGCGAAGCCGACATATCCGGCGCCCTGGCGCTGCGCATTCTACTGTTCGGGCTTACCGCGCCGTTCGCCGCGGCGCTGATCGAGCGCTACGGCCTCAAGCGGGTCATCCTCTCGGCGATCGTGCTGATCAGTAGCGGCCTGATCGCGGCTCTGTTCATGACCCAACTCTGGCAATTGGTGCTGTTCTGGGGCGTCGTGGTCGGCTTCGGGACTGGCCTGACGGCCATGGTCATGGGGGCGATCGTCGCGACCCGCTGGTTCGAAGACCGGCGGGGCTTGGTGCTAGGCATTCTCGGCGCCAGCACCGCGACCGGCCAGCTGGCCTTCCTGCCGCTCGCGGCGGCGATCGAGACGCATTGGGGCTGGCGCGCCGCGGTGGCGCCGACGCTCATCGGCCTGGCGATCGCGGCGATCGCGGTCATCGCCTTTATGGCAGACCGTCCGGCGGACGTTGAGCTTCCCGCTTACGGCGCGAAGAGCATCGCGCCGGCCCCCGCGACGCGGCCAGGGTTCGGCGCGGCGTTCCGGGTGCTCGGGGAGGTTGCGCCCAATCCGACTTTCTGGATCCTGGCCGGCACGTTCTTCATCTGCGGGCTCAGCACGAACGGCCTCATCCAGACGCATTTCATTTCGTTCTGCGGCGATGTCGGCATCGCATCAGTGACGGCGGCTTCGTTCCTGGCGCTGATGGGGGTGTTCGACTTTGCCGGCACGATTGGCTCGGGCTGGCTGTCGGATCGCGTCGATAATCGCGCGCTGCTGTTCATGTATTACGGCCTGCGCGGCTTGTCGCTGCTTTATCTCCCCGCTTCGTCGTTCTCGATCGAGAGCATGTCGGTGTTTGCGATGTTCTACGGGCTCGACTGGATCGCCACCGTGCCGCCTACGGTGCGGCTGGCGGCCTCGACGTTCGGTCCCGCGCGTGCGGGCGTCGCTTTCGGCTGGATTTTTGCCGCGCACCAGATCGGCGCCGCGGTCGCAGCCTTCGGCGGCGGACTTTCGCGCACCTATCTCGGCACCTACACGCCTGGGTTCTATGTAGCGGGAGCGGCTTGCGTCGTGGCCGCGCTATCGGTGTGGATGATTGGACGCAAACCGCGACCCGTCTTGGCCACCGCGCCAGCGTAACGCCGCGCCTGTAGCCGCGATCTCCAGATCGCGGTGGTGGTGAGATCGCGCCTTGAGGGGGAGCGCCGATCACGGCAAGCCCGCGATCTAGAGATCGCGGCTACAGGCCGCCTCTAGGCTAGCCGGTGCTTCGCCGCCTCGTATTCGCGCGCGAGCTTTTCGATGAAAGCCGCCGCGGGCCCGACGTGTTTGATCGCGCCGATGCCCTGGCCCGAACCCCAGATGTCGCGCCAGGCCTTGGGCTTCGAGCCGCCGGAGCTCTCGAAGTTCATCGCGGTTATCTCGCCCTTCGGCAGATTGCTTGGATCGAGCCCGGCGCGTTCAATCGAGGCGCGCAGGTAGTTGCCGAAGACGCCGGTGAACAGATCCGAGCCGATGATGTCTTCCGCCGTCCCCTCGACGATCGCTTGTTTGTATTCAGGCGCCGCGCGCGCTTCGTCCGTGGCGATGAAGGCCGAGCCGACATAGGCGAAATCCGCGCCCATCGCCTGAGCCGCCAGCACGGCGCCTCCGGTCGCGATAGCGCCTGAAAGCGCGAGCGGACCGTCGAACCAGGCGCGCGTTTCGGCGACGAAAGCGAACGGCGAGATCGCGCCGGCGTGTCCCCCCGCGCCCGCGGCGACGCAGATCAGGCCGACGGCGCCTTTCTCGATGGCCTTCCGGGCGAAGCGTTGGTTGATCACGTCATGCAAGGTCACGCCGCCGTAGCCGCGCACGGCCTGGTTGACGTCCTCGCGCGCGCCGAGCGAAGTGATGACGATCGGCGCTTTCCATTTGACGGTGAGCGCGAGATCTTCCTCCAGCCTCGCATTGGACTTGTGCACGATCTGGTTGACCGCGAATGGCGCGGCCGGGCTCTCGGGATGCGCGCGATCATGCGCGGCGAGCGCCTCGGTGATTTCGTGCAGCCACTCGTCGAGCTGGCTCAGGGGCCGCGCGTTGAGCGAGGGAAAGGCGCCGACGATACCGGCCTTGCACTGCGCGATGACCAGCGCCGGATGAGAGACGATGAACAAAGGCGCCCCGATGACGGGCAGACGTAGGCGACCTTGTAACGAAGGGGGCAGGGACATGGGGGCTCGCTGGGCGGGTATGGTTCAGGTGTAAACGAGAGCAGCGGGTTGGGGCAAGCGCGGAGAGCTTGCTTTGGGGTTGCTTGCGGTCTTCACTAGCTGCGGCGACGGAGGGCGGCGATCATTGACTTATAAGTCATTTCGTGACCAATATCGCGCGCATATCGCGCATAGGCGGTTGTTCAGGTTGCGATCTAAGTTGTCCGAAGCTTCGACACGCTTGGTGCTTGTTTCGCCAGAGATCGCGAAGCTCTTGCTGGGTCCTTGGCCGGACACGCCGATGGGCTTTCGATGCGCCCGGTTGAGAGCGGAGTTTGAAGGTTTTTTGCAAGGAGATCCTTTAGTTGTGTGCTGGACACCCTTCAAAGGTAGGGCGCATCATCAGCTTGGCCGATTGAGTCCTGTCGAGCATGGGGTGTGGGATTTGCGGTCGGTCGACCCTCGCCCTGGGCTGCGGGTCTTTTTCTGCCTAGGCGCCCGAGATATCATGGTCGCGTTGACCTGCAGTCCGAGGTCAATTGAGGTCGACTGGTTGTCGCGCGCGCCACTGGGCCCCAGGGACGGACCGGAATGGAAACGTGCGATCCGGGACTGTCGATCGACGTGGAGTGAGCTATTCCCAGGTCAAAGTCCTTTGGTGGGAGCGAAAGTCGATGAGTGTTTCTCAAACGCTAAAGCAATTTAGTTTCGCCTTCGACAAGTCGGGAACCATCAGGGGAACCGAACGAGCTTATTTCAGTCAGCGTCTGCGCAACCGCGTGCGCGGGGTTCTGCTCGAGCGTTTTTTTGAGGCTCAAGATTTCGGCTTGACCAAAGCCGAGCTCGCCCGTCGCATCGGTCGTCCGCCGGAAATGGTGCACCGCTGGCTCGCCTCGCCGCGCAATCTGACGCTCGACACGATGTGCGAATTGCTGCTTGGCATTTCCGGCGAGGAATTCATGCTGACGACCGCGCCGATCACGCTCGCGCAGCCCCACGATCAATCCGACGGCGTCGTCATAGCGGCGCCGTCACCCAATCAATCGCAAAACTCCCCTGTCCGCCGCGCGTCAAAAGCTTTGTCAGATAAGGCAGCAGCACGCGCGCTTCATCGATCAGCCCATAGGGCGGATTGATGAACAGGAGGCCGGTGCGACGCAGCGGGGCAGGGGAGTGGGGGCCGGGCGCGACCGGGCCGACGTCGATTTCGAGATTGAGCGCGTTCGGCGCGCCCAGCGCGCGCACCGAATTGAGAAAGCGAGAGTCGTCCAACGCGCTCTTGACGGGCCGCCACAACAGATACACCCCCCGCGGCCATTTCTTCAGCGCCTTCGTCAGCGCATCCTCAACCGCAAGCGGCTCGTCGGCGGCTTCATAGGGCGGGTCGATCAGCACGAGGCCGCGCCGCTCCGGCGGCGGCAGATAGGCGTTAAGGCTCATGTAGCCGTCGGCGCCGGAGATGAGCAGTCTCCGGTCGCGGCCGAGCGAGATCATCAGCCGCTCATATTCCTCCGCATGCGCTTCGCAGAGCGCGATCCGATCGTCGGCGCGCAGCAGCGCCTGCGCGATCGCCGGCGAGCCCGGATAGGAGTGCGGTCGCCCGGTTTCAGCGTCGAACTCGCTGACGACCTGCAAATAGGGCGCGAGCAGCTCCGCGACATCCGCCGGCGGCTTCGCCTTCAACAACCTTGCGATCCCGTCGCGCCATTCCGGCGAGCGACGGCCGGCGTCGTCGTCGAGATCGTAGCGGCCGGCGCCGGCGTGCGTGTCGATGAAGCGGAGCGGCGTCTCCTTGCGCGTGAGATAGACGAGCGCGCGCACCAGGAAGACGTGTTTGAAGACATCGGCGAAATTGCCGGCGTGGAAGCCGTGGCGGTAGTTCAACGGACCGGCGCGACGCTGATCGAGCCCGAATGGCAGCTGTGGCCGGCGACTTTCGGGCAGATCGCGAAGGCGCGCAGATCCTTGGTCAGGCAGAAGCGCACGTCGATCAATTCACCGCGGCCGCAAGTCACCGCCATGCTGTCCGTGGTCAGATTGGCGTTGGCGGCGATGAATTGCTTGGCGATGTCATCGGGCGAAACCGTAAAACGTTCGGTCGGACGTTTCAGCGAATCGGGGATCGTGAATTCATCGCGCGCGAACTGCACGGCCTTGAAATAGTGCTCGGCGTCGAGGCCGGTGCAGGTTCCGTGTTCGCGCCATTCGTGGATCGCCAAGCCCCGCGTCGGATACACCTTCTCGCCGAGCGCCAAGGCTTGGCTCGGCGCGAAGTCCGGTTGCAAGCCGCAGGCGCTGGGGTCCGCGCGGTTGGCGTTGTCGGGCCATAGCCCGTGGGTAACGAACCCCATGCCTGAGCCGACGTCGCATTGCTCCGGCGATTTGTTTTCGCCGCCGGTGTCGCAAAATCCCGGCGACCAGGAGAGAGTCAGCACGTAGAAATCGAAGTCGGCGGTGGCGACCAGGTCGGGCGGGGTCGGCGCCGCTTGCGCGCCCGTCGCTGCGAGAAGCGCGACGGCTGCCGCGAGGACGCCGAGGCGCATCCTCATCAGTACTTCTCGACCAGCGCCTTGGAGCCGAGGAAGCGCTCAGCGAAGGGGCGAAGCGAGCTGCAGGCCGGCGAAAACGCGAACAGCCGGTCGAGACCGACCACGCAATATTCGACCCCGTCGCCAAAGCCGATGATGCCCATGCCCTCTTCGATGTCGTAGATCACGGTGTGGATGCTATCGTCGTTAAAGTGGCCTCGCGCGATGCAATAACGGCGCGGAATATATTCGACGCCACTGCCGCGCAGGCTCAACTCCCGCACCCGATCGAATACAGTGAGCTGCAGATCCTTTTTCCAATAGGCGTTCTGCGTGGTGCGGAACACGCTCTGGATGCGCGTCAGGATATGCTCGTCGTCGCATTTGTCGACGTCGCCGACATAGGGCGAGAGGCGGCGTTCGGCGGGATTTTCGTACTCGCTGTCCGCCCGCGCCGGCGGCGCAGAGACTTAAGAGGGCGATGAGGAAAAAAGCGCGCTTCATGAGGGGGTCCTGAGCGAGTCCGCTTGGCCGCCATCAAACGCGAAGCGAGGCGCTGGTCAAGCCGGTCGCGCAGCTAAACCTGTCGCGCAGCACGGGCGCCACAGGTCTTGGGCCCCTGCGAAGGCGGCGCCGGTGGATTGCCGGCGTTCAAGCCATCCCGTCGTTAGAGGCGTGACGCCCGCGGTTCCAGGGTTGGATACAGAATGCAGCAATCCAGGCAAAACACGTCGCGGCGCCGCAGTTTAGGAAGCTAATGCCGCCAAAACGCTAAGCTACGCAGGGCATGCAAGGCCCGTTCAACCTTGCGTATACTTTGTGCAAGGCTGCTGAGCCGCGGAGTCGCGCAACAATCCGTTTCTTAACTCTACGTTAGAGCTTGGTAAGCACATTGGAAGCGACCGCACTGCTTATCTGAGTGAGCGCTCGACTGGGTCGACCCTGCGGTCACAGGCCAATTCGGGCGCTCTTACCCAAGCTCGCGTAAAGAGGTTGGAGTTGCGCGTCCCGAGTTCACAAGAAGTGCAGACGAGAGCTGTCGACGGACGAATCTCGGCTACGTCAGCTCGAGGCCGCGCTCGACCAAATGCCCTATGGGCTTTGCGTCTATGACGCGCGGCAGCGGCTCGTGGCCTGCAATCGCCGCTACGCGGAGATTTTCGCTCTACCCTCGGAATTCGCCGAACCGGGCGCATCCTTGTCGGCCATCATGACGAACTGCGCCGAAGCGGCCGTCAGCTGCGCCGAGGCGGAAGCCTATCTGCGGGAGCGCCTCGCGGCCGCCGCGCGAAACGAGCGATCGACATCGGAGCTTCGCCTCGCCGACGGACGCATCATCAGGGTCGTCCAACAACCGACGCTTGACGGCGGTTGGATCGCGACGCACGAGGACATTACCGAGCACGTTAAGGTCGGTGAAGAGCTGCGGCGGGCGCGATCGTTCCTGAATTTGGTGATCGAGAGCGTTCCCGAAGCGATCCTGGTGAAGGACGCTTCCAACGGCCAATTTGCCATGGTCAACCACGCGGCGGAAAGACTGTTCGGCATCCACCGCAACGACTTCATCGGCAAGACGGCTGCGGATATCTATCCGGCGGAGTACCACAAGATCGTCGCAAAAGAAGACGCGGCGCTTCTGCAGGCCGGCGAGCTATTCATCGACGATCATACGATTGAAATGCGCGGCCGCGAGCCGCGGATCATCACGCTCACCCGAAAACTGTTGCGAGATGGGGAATCGTCGCCGCAATTCATGCTCGCGGTGATGCACGACATCACCGAGCGCAAGCGAGCCGAGCAGCGTATTGCGCATATGGCGCTGCACGATACGCTCACCGATCTGCCAAATCGATCGGCGTTCAACCAAAGGCTGGCGGCGGTTCTCGCGCGGACGGACACGGCTTCGCGATTCGCCGTCCTGTTTGTTGATCTCGATCGCTTGAAGGAAGTGAACGACGTCTTCGGTCACGCAGCGGGCGATCAATTGCTGCGTGAAGTGTCCAAGCGCATGCGCACCGCCGCGAGCGAGGTGTTCATCGCGCGGCTCGGCGGCGACGAGTTCGCGCTGTTGACGGAAACAGCAGATTCCCAAGCGCAGGTCGGCGCGTTGGCCGAGCGTTTGCTCGCCTCGGTCCAAGAAGACTTGGAAATCGAAGGCGCGCGGATTCGCTCGGGTCTCAGCATTGGAGTCGCGATATTTCCTGACGATGGACGCGATTCGACAACCCTGCTGGCCAACGCCGACGCGGCTCTATATCGCGCCAAAGCCGAAGGGCGCGGCGTCATTCGTTTCTTCAAATCGGAGATGGATGCGCGGCTTCGCGATCGGCACGTGCTGCGTCATGATCTGAGTTGCGCGATCCCTCGTGGCGAACTGATGATGCACTATCAGCCGCAAGCCAAGGTGACCGGCGAGATCGTTGGCTTTGAGGCGCTTCTGCGCTGGCGTCATCCGCACCGCGGCATGGTTTCCCCGGCGACGTTCATTCCCTTGGCGGAAGAGAGCCGCCTCATATCGCGAATTGGCGAATGGGCGTTGCGCAGCGCTTGCCGCGAGGCGGCGTCATGGCCGGTTCCGCTGGGCATTGCGGTGAACCTGTCGCCCGGGCAATTCCACCATGTCGACCTGCCGGCCCTGGTTCATTCGATCTTGTTGGAAACCGGGCTTCCACCCCGTCGCCTCGAACTTGAAATCACCGAAGGCGTGCTGATCGCGGATTCCGCTCGCGCCTTGTCCGTGCTGCGCCGTCTAAAGGCGTTCGGCATCCGGATCACCATGGACGATTTCGGTCAGGGCTATTCGTCGCTGTCTTATCTGCAATCGTTTCCGTTCGATCGGATCAAGATCGACCGCGCGTTCGTCAGCAAGGTGACGCAGAACCCGCAATCCGCCGCCATCGTGCGCGCCGTGCTGGGCCTCGCCCGCGGACTGGGGCTGCCGGTGCTCGCCGAGGGCGTGGAGACGGCCGAAGAGCTGGCGTTTTTGGCGGCCGAGGCCTGTGACGAGGTACAGGGTTATTTGATCGGTAGGCCGCGCCCGATCGAGGACTACGCAGAGATCCTTGGGCGCGCCGGTTCGATCCCGACTGGGAACGGATTATCGCGCGCTGGATGAGCCGCGTGGCTAAAGCGATTTTTTCGATCAAGTTGAAACCTTCGTTGTCATCCCCGCGAACGCGGTGATCCAGGGGCTGCTGCGCGTCGTGTGGCCAACGCGTTGAAGCGCACGTCGTGTAGCCCCTGGATCCCCGCGTTCGCGGGGATGACAGCAAAGGACGAAGCGCTGTTGGCCCTGCGACCGCCTCTTAACTTACCGACTAAGTATCACCGAGAGCATTGGTTGCTTCGCTTCGCTCGCAATGACGGCTAAGCACACTCAGCTCAACCCCAACGCCCGCTTGATCCGCGCCTCATCCACGGCCCCGCCGGCGAAATCGTCGAACGCCTTCTCGGTCACGCGGATGATGTGTTGTTTGATGAACTCCGCCCCCTCGCGCGCGCCGTCTTCGGGATGTTTGAGCGCGCATTCCCATTCGAGCACCGCCCATGACGAATAGTCGTACTGCGCCATCTTCGAAAATATCGCGCCGAAATCGACCTGCCCGTCGCCGAGCGAACGGAAGCGTCCCGCCCGCTCGACCCATGAGGCATAGCCGGAATAGACGCCCTGGCGGCCCGTCGGGTTGAACTCGGCGTCCTTGACGTGAAACGCCTTGATACGCTCGTGGTAGATGTCGATGAACTCGACATAGTCCAGTTGCTGCAGCAGGAAATGCGAGGGATCGTAGTTGATCGCGCAACGCTTGTGGCCGCCGAGCGCCTCCAAAAATCTCTCGAACGTCGCGCCATCAAACACGTCCTCGCCGGGGTGGATTTCGAAAGCGACGTCGCAGCCCGCCTCTTCGTAGGCGTCGAGGATCGGGCGCCAGCGGCGGGCGAGCTCGGCGAAGGCGGTCTCGATCAGTCCCGGCGCGCGCTGCGGCCAGGGATAGGCGAAGGGCCAGGCGAGCGCGCCGGTAAAGCTCACGCTCGCAGCGAGGCCGAGGTTGTTTGACGCTTTCGCAGCCTTCATCAGTTGGTCGACCGCCCATTGCTGGCGCGCTTTCGGATTGCCCTGGACTTCCGCCGGCGCGAAGGCGTCGAACGCCTCGTCATAGGCTGGGTTGACCGCGACGAGCTGTCCTTGCAGGTGAGTTGATAGCTCAGTGATGGTCAGCCCGTGGCGCGCGGCAACGCCTTTGATCTCGTCGCAATAGGTCTTTGAGCTCGCGGCCTTGGCGAGATCGAGAAATCTGCCGTCCCAGCTTGGGATCTGCACGCCCTTGTAGCCGAGCGAGGCGGCCCACTGGCAGATCGCCGGGAAGGAATTGAATGGCGCCTCGTCGCCGGCGAATTGTGCTAGAAATATCGCCGGTCCCTTGACCATGCCCGCCATGACGACCTCCTTTGTTTGTTTGATGTCTGGCGCGGGCCCCCTGGGACCGCGCGCCCTAGCTGAGAACTGAAACTAAGGCGCGGGGACGCCCGCGGCCCCAGGGGTCGCGTTTGTCGCCACCGGACAATCCTCGCGGGCGCCCCATTCCGCCCAAGAGCCGTCGTAGAGCCCGACAACGTTTCCGCCCGCCTCCTCGATCGCCAAGGCGATCACGGCCGCGCTGACGCCGGAGCCGCACGTGGTCAACACTGGCTTTGTGAGGTCGATCCCGTGCGCGGTGATCGTCTCGGAGAGCCCCGCCTTCGACTTCAGGCGCCCGTGCTCCAGCACCTCGCCGTAAGGCAGGTTCAGCGAACCCGGCATGTGGCCGCTCCTGAGGCCTGGCCGCGGCTCAGCGGCGCGACCCGCGAAACGCTCGGCCGGTCGCGCATCGACGATTTGCGCGGCGCCGTTCGCCAACGCCGTCTTCACATCCGCGACGCTTGCGACCGCGCTCTGGTCCAACTTGGCGGAGAATGTCGCGGGTTTCGGTTTGGCCTCGCCCGCTTCGATGGATCGGCCCTCGTGCGTCCATTTCGGTAAGCCGCCTTCGAGAATGAACACGTCTTTCACCCCATAGGCGCGCAGCGTCCACCAGACGCGCGCCGCGGCGAACAGACCGAGCGAATCGTAGATTACGAAACGCATGCCGTCGCCGAGGCCGAGTTCCCCCATGGCGCGCGCGAAGGCCTCCGGCTTCGGCAGCATATGCGGCAGGTCGGTGGACTTATCGGCGATCGTGTCGATGTTGAAGAATACGGCGCCCGGGATGTGCGCCGAGAGAAACTCGGCGTCGCCTTTGCGCGCGGAGGTGGGCAAATGCCAGGAGGCGTCGATGACGCGAAGGTCGGGATCGCCAAGATGCGCCTCGAGCCAGTCGGTGCTGACGAAATTCGCGTGGCTCATCTAGGCGTCTCCGGTATCCGCCAGGCGGCCGCCTCAGGTGCGGTCGACCCGTGTCCAACCGTTGAGCCCCAGCCGCTCTTGCGGAAGATAGGCGCCCTTATAGGCCATCTTGCGCGAACCCTCGACCCAATAGCCGAGATAGACATGCGGCAGCCCCAGGCGCCGCGCTTTCTCTATATGATCGAGGATGATGTAGGCCCCGAGCGAGCGTTTCGCCATGCCGGGATCATAAAACGAATAGACGAGCGACAGACCGTCGGCGAGCCGGTCGGTCAGACAGGCGGCGATGAGCGCGCCCTCGCCGCGGCCGTGGATATGCGTATCGGGGCCGCGCCGTCGATATTCGGTGATCACGGTGTCGATGTGGCTGTCTTCCACCATCATGGAATAATCGAGCACGGACATATCGGCCATGCCGCCGTCGGGATGGCGCGAGTCGAGATAGTCGCGGAACAGCGAATATTGCTCCGCCGTCGGTTTCGGCGAGGTCACGCCGCCGACCAGATCCGCATTGCCGCGCAGGATGCGGCGTTGCGAATCGCTCGGCTGGAATTCGTCGACCACCACCCGTACGGACACACAGCCGCGGCAATTCTCGCAGGCCGGCCGGTAGGCGATGGTCTGCGAGCGACGAAAGCCGGTCTGCGTTAGCATGTCGTTAAGCGCGGCGGCCCGCTTGCCGACGAGATGGGTGAAGACCTTTCGCTCCATCATCCCCGGCAGATAGGGGCACGGTGAGGGCGCGGTCAGATAAAATTGGGGAGCGTCCCGCACCTCGCGCGTCAACGCGTATATCTCCTGGCCATGCCTCGAGGAACGAAGCTAGTCGGGAAATGCTTGCGCGGAAATGGGCTCGGCGAAAAATTTTTGTGATTTTTTTACGATTATGAACAGGCTGACGCGGGCGCCGCCCTGTAGCCGCGGTCGTTGGCCGCGGTCGACGGACGCGCGTCGCTATCCGGCAAATATCCGATCACGGAAAGACCGCGGTCAACGACCGCGGCTACAATGCCGCGCTCACAGCCGGCGTAACACCAGCACGCCCGACAAGATGTCGTGCAGGAAGCGCTTCTCGCTGTCGACCAGCGTCACCAGGAAGACCGGCGCGCAGACCCAGCTGAGATAAAACAAGACGCCATGCGCCGCCGCGTTGAGAAACGGTACAGGCGCGCCGTTGGCGTGCATCCTGACCTCGAGGTCCATCGCCCGCATGCCCGGCGTCGCCATGCGAGAGCCGGACATCAACACGCCGCTGTAAAAGAACGCAACGATCGGCCACAGCGGCGGCAGGAAGAAGAACGACAATCCGAGCGTGAAGATCAACAAAGCCAGATAAAGCAGGCTCGCGATCACGCTGACGGCGACGAAATCCAGACATAGCGCCATCAGCCGCCGCGTTCTGACGCCGGTCAGCGCGTCGCGGTTCGCAAAAGCTTGGCCAGGCGCGTAAGCAGCAGTCATGCTTTCCTCCTCCGACGCGCGTTATTTGGCCCCGAACCTCGCCGCCATCAAGCCCATCGGCGGCCAGAATTTTCGCGCGCGCCAAGCAGACCGCCGGGACGCAGCGCGAGCAGGATGGCGAGCAACGCGAAACTGGCGACATCGCGATAGTCGACGGCGAACGCCGTTGACCATAGCGCCTCGAAGCCGCCAAGCAGGATGCCGCCGATCAGGGCGCCGGGAACGGAGCCGACCCCGCCGATGATGGCGGCGACCAGCGCCTTGAGGCCGAGCGTCGCGGCGGCATCGTAACCGACGGCGCCGTAGAACATCGTCATCACGAAGCCCGCCAGCCCCGCGAGCGCGCTGGCGAGCGCCAAAGGTTTTCAGAAAGATCGCGCGCGGATCGATCCCGAACATGGCGGCGGCGAGCGAGTTGTCGGCATAGGCGCGCCATTCGCGGCCGAAGCGGGAAAATTGCATGACGATGACCAGCGCCGTGCCCGCCCCGAGCGCGACGGACGCGGAGAACAGCGCGTCGGCGGAGGTGGTCACGACGAAGTCGTCGGCCCGCGCGAGCCCAAACGGCGCATTGAGCACCGGCGCCACCCAATTCGGCCGCACGCCCTGCGTGAGCCGCAGCAATTCGCTCAGGAAAATCGCCAGCCCGACCGTTGCGACCAGCGTTTGCTGGCCAGTTGCCCCCGCTAGCGGACCGAACGCCCAGCGCCCGGAAGCCGCGCCCCAGCCCGCGGCGACCACCACGCCGAGCACGCCGGCGGTCATCAGCACGTAGCCCGGCGGGGCGCCGTGCGCCAACGACGCGCCGAAGGCGGCGGCGTAACCGCCGGTGGCGGCGAGCGCGCCGAAGGCGAGGTTGATGCGGCCAACGAGACCGTAGATCAGCGAATAGGCCGAGGCGAGCAGCGCGTAGACGGCCGTCTGCGGCAGGGCGTTGACCGCTTGTTGCAGCAGATAGGCGACGCGGGGCGGCACGCGCGGCAACGCTTCGATATCGCCAAGCGGCGCAGGGTCGCCCGCGCGGCCGTCAGGCGTGGCGAGCCAGAAGCGGATCAGGAAAAACAGCCGCGGTTCGCTGATCTTTTGTCCATCGATCGACAGCTCGACCAGGTCGGTCGAATGCAGCGGACGGCCGGGCAGGCGGAAGCGGCAAAGCGCGACGCGACGTGCGCCGCCGCGCTTGTCCTGGAAGGCGACCTCGACGCCGCGCGCGTCCGCCTGCTCCAACTGGCCGAGGATGTGCACATCGGCGTCCGGCGAACTGAGCGCTGGGAGCGCCATGCGGCAGAGCCGGGCCTGATCGGTCTCGACCTCCTGCGCGCAGCCGGCGAGGGCGAACAGAAGCAACGTCGCAGCGACGAGGCGCAGGATCATATCGCCCGCGCGCGCCCGCTGAAACGCTTTTGTTTGGCGCGATTGCCGCAGACCTCCATTTCGCACCAGCGGCGGCTCTTGTTCTTGGTTGTATCGAAGAACAACCAGCCGCATTTCTCGCCTTGGCATTGTTTGACCCGGGTCAGGTCCGCCTGTTGCAACAAGGTCAGCGCCGACAGCGATATCGGGCCGACGATCGATTCGACCGGATGCTCGCGCGGATCCCAGTTCCAACCAAAGTTGCCCGCGATCGGCGTCAGCTTCGCCTTGGCGAGCGCTCGCGCATGGGTTTTCGTCAGCGCCTCGATTTGTTCAGGCAAAGCTGCGCGCTTGGCCGCGATGGCGGCGCCGAGCTGATAGACGTCCTCACGCAAGGCCAGCGCCTCGCGCAACAGGCGCGTCGCCAGCGGCGCTTGCTCAGCGACCGCCTGCGCCAGCCATTCCGCGTGCTTTGGCGGCAGGATTTTGGCGTGCGCCGCCCATTGGACGATGTCCTCGGGGCGCCGCAGGTGGTCCTGCAGGGTGGGGAAACCGCGCCCGGAACAGGTGTTGGCGAAATCGAGCGCGAGTTCGCCGCCAATAAGCGCCAGGGAGTCGGCGCGGGAGGTCGTGTCGTCAGAACTAACCATCAATACTCGCTTTACAGGTCAGGAGCGCCGCGCTAGGTTCGGCTAACCGGTATCAGTAACTTTGGAGGTTAGCATGGGGAAGTCGACATACCAAGCGGCGGCGCTGGCGTTCGCGGCGGCTCTCAGCGGCGGCGTCGCTTGGGCGGATGTGACCATCGGCGTCGCCGGCCCGATCACCGGCGCCAACGCGTCGTTCGGCGCGCAGTTGACACAGGGCGTCGGCCAGGCGGCGGAGGACTTCAACAAGTCCGGCGGCATCCTCGGTCAGAAGATTGCGGTTGAGCCGGGCGACGACGTTTCTGATCCGAAACAAGGCGTCTCCGCCGCCAACAAGTTTGTCGGCGACGGCGTCAAGTTCGTGGTTGGTCACTTCAACTCGGGCGTCACCATTCCCGCCTCCGAGGTCTATTCCGACAACGGCGTTTTGTTCATCACCCCCTCGGCGACCAATCCGAAGGTGACTGATCGCAAACTGTGGGACGCGTTCCGAACCTGTGGTCGAGACGATCAGCAGGGCAAGCTGTGGGCTGACCTCGCGCTCGGCAAACTGAAGGACAAGAAGATCGCGGTCATTCACGACAAAACGCCCTACGGCAAGGGCCTCGCCGACGCCGCGAAAGGCTTCATGAACGCGGGCGGCAAGACCGAAGTGCTCTACGAAGGCGTTAACACCGGCGAGAAAGACTATTCGGCGATCGTCTCGAAGATCAAGGCTTCGGGCGCGGAATATCTGATGTGGGGCGGCCTGCACACCGAGGGCGGGCTAATTGTTCGGCAGATGCGCGACCAGGGTCTGAAGACGGTGATGATCTCCGGTGACGGCATCACCGACGACGAATTCGCGCAGATCGGCGGGCCCGGCGTCGAGGGCACGCTGATGTCGTTCGGCCCGGAGCCGCGCAACAATCCGAACGCCAAAGCGGTGGTCGCGGAGTTCAAGGCGAAGGGATACGACCCGCAGGGCTACACGCTCTATTCCTACGCGGCCATGCAGATCTTCAAGCAGGCGGCGGAGGCGGCGAAGTCGCTCGATCCGAAGAAGATGGCGACCTACATGCACTCCGGCAAGCCGTTCCACACCGTGATTGGCGACATCGCCTATGACGCCAAGGGCGACCGCACCTCGGTCGATTATGTTTGGTACGTCTGGCAGAAGGGCGACGACGGGAAGATCACGTTTCATCAGCAGCAGTGATTGGTTGATTGGCCGTCAATCAAGCGTCGTCATGGCCGGGCTTGTCCCGGACATCCACGCCAGCGTGCGCAGCGCCGCAAGCTGCGGCGTCTGTAGCCGCGATCTCCAGATCGCGGACGTGGTGAGATCGCGCCTTGCCCGGGAAGCGCCGATCACGGAGGGGCCGCGATCTGGAGATCGCGGCTACAAGTTCGCTTCGATCTGATTGGCGAAGACTTTAAGCGCCGCCGGGCCGAAGATGGCATTGGAGTTCTGAAGCCGCAGCGCCCAGTCACGGCGTGGATGCCCGGAACAAGTCCGGGCATGACGCGGTGTTGTTCGATTGGCTTTCGCGGGAATGCCGAGGAGGGTTGAATGGACCAGACAAGACGCAACGCGCTTTGCGCTCTGATGGGCGCTTCAGCCGTCGGTTGGGCGGCGGAAACCCATGCCGAGCCAGGTCCGGCGCTTGTCGACAAGCCGAAAGTCGCGCGCATCTGGCACGGACGCACCCCCGCCGCACGGGCGGACGAGTACCGGCAATATCTCTACGACAGCGGCGTCAAGAAGATCGCCAGCCTGCCCGGAAATCGCGGTGTTCAGTTGATGATGCGGACTACGCCCGAGGAAGGCGAGTTCATGGTCGTGTCCTACTGGGACTCGGTCGAGGCGATCAAAGGCTACGCCGGCGCGGACTATACGCGCGTGCGCGACCTGCCGCGCGATGATGAATTCCTGATCGACAAAGAGAAGCTGGTCCGCCACTTCGATCTGGATGTGAATTTCTGGCAGGGGTAAGTCGGCGCTCACCCGTCAACGGAGGGTCGGCCTCCACGCCGACCTTTTCCGCCACGCGCGGCCGGCCTTCGAGAGGGAGCCTCGTCGGCCTGGAGGCCGACGCTCCGCGGGGGTCACGCCGGAACGATAGGCGCCTTGGTCTTGCGAAGCGCCTCGACCACGCGCGGATCGAAGTGCATGTGCGCCTGCAAAAGCTCCGGCGGCGTCAGCGCCAGCCATTGGTTGAGCGACAGATCAGCATAATGGTTGCTCTTGAACAGCTCCAGAAATCGCAGCGGCTTCGAGCCGGTATTCTCGACATAGTGTCCCATCGCGAACGGCACATAGCCGACGTCGCCGGCGCGGTAGTCGAAGGTGCGCGCCTGGCCTGAGGAGGCGAACACCGTCATGCGGCCCTCGCCCTCGATGTAATACTGCCATTCGTCGGCGTTCGGATGCCAATGCAGCTCGCGCATTGCTCCGGGCTCGAGTTCAACCAAAGCGGCGGCCATGGTTTTGCTGGCCGGGAAATTCTTCGAATCCGTGATGCGCACCGTTCCGCCCTTGGTGCGGATCGGCTCCTGGGCCAGCATTCTGTGGCTGAACGTCTGCGCCACGGCCTCCGCGCCGCGCAGCTTGTCGGGCCCGAGCGGTCCCGGGCGTGGGGGCGGCGAAGATGTAGAGCTTTTCCGGCTCCGGCAATTCAGCGAATGCGTCAACCGGAACGCCGAAATTCTTGGCGAGAATGTCTGGCGGCGTGTGTTTGAACCAGTCGCTCAGCAGGAATGTGCTGTCCTCGTCGAAGGCGCCGCTGTCGAAGGCGAGCAGGAATTCGCAGCCGTCCGGTCCGAGGCCCTGGATCGAGTGCGGAATGCCTGAAGGGAAGTACCAGAGGTCGCCGACGCCGACGTCATCAACGAAACTGTGGCCTTCGGGGTCGATGGCGGTGATGCGCGCCGAGCCGTAGAGCATGTAGGCCCACTCGGCTTCTTTGTGCCAATGCAGCTCACGAACGCCGCCGGCGTTGAGCCGCATGTTGACGCCAGCAATCGGCTTCGACACCGCGAGTTCTCTTTCCGTCACCTGCCGCGTCCAGCCGCCGCTGGATTGGCGGACATGCGAGTCGGCATAGGAAAAGCGCAGGTTGGGCAGTGTGCCGCGGTCGGTGGCGGGCGGGTTGAGGATGTCGGCGTTTTGCGCGGCGCGCGCGGGGTCCTTCGGGCCGGGGTCCGTGCCGCCGATGCCGGGGCTTCGGCTGGGCGAGGTCTCGTCGGCCTTGCCCGACGAGGCCGCCAATGCGCCGGCGCCTAACGCCAAAGCGCCGAGAATGTCGCGCCGACTGGACGGACCCATGCAAATCTCCGAGATTGGGCGCCTTCTCACGGGGAGGTTACGATGAGCGGCGCCGGGGTTTCCTACCTATCCGGCCGCAAGCCGAACGCGCTCATCGTAATGGGCGTGTCGGGGAGCGGCAAGTCGACGGTCGCGCGCCTTATCGCCGAGCGGCTTGGCTACGAGATGCTTGAGGGCGACAGTCTGCATCCGCCCGAAAATGTCGAGAAGATGCGTCGCGGCGAGCCGCTGAACGACGATGACCGCGCGCCTTGGCTCGAACGGATCGGTGAGCGGTTGAAGCAGATCGGCGCTGAGGGGCGCGGGGTGGTGGCGACCTGTTCGGCGCTGAAGCGCGCCTATCGCGCGAAGTTACTCAGCGCGCGGCCAGATCTGGTGTTTGTTTATCTGAAGGGCAGCGAGGCGATGTTCGGGGAGCGCGTCAGGGCGCGGCATCACGAGTACATGCCGGCCTCGCTGCTGCAAAGCCAGTTCGCGACGCTGGAAGAGCCGGGGCAGGACGAACCCGCGATAGCTGTCGATGCGGGGCTATCCGCGGAGGCCGAGGCGGAAGCGGCCATGAAGGCGCTTGGTTTTTAGAGCGCCTCGGAGCGTCGGCGTCCACGCCGACGTTGCGCCCCACGACGTCGGCGTGGACGCCGACGCTCCTATCTGCGCGCCTTCAAAAACCGCGCAAACGCCGCCAGCGTCGCTTCCGACGCATGATGCTCCATGCCCTCTGCATCAGCCTCCGCCGCCTCCGGCGGCACGCCGATGGCGCGGAGCGTGTCGACGACCAGCCGGTGGCGCGCGCGCACACGCTCGGCCAGGGCATGGCCGGCTTCGGTGAGAAACACGCCCCGATAAGGCCGCGACGTCGCCAGTCCCTCGCGCTTCAGCCGCGCAATGCTCTTCAACGCGGAGGGATGCGTCACTCCGAGCCGCTTCGCGATCTCGGTCGCGCGGGCTTCGCCGTGCGCGGCGTGCAGGTCGGCGATCAATTCTACGTAATCCTCGACCAGCGTCGCCGAGCGCGCGGCGCGCGCTTTTCCGAACCGCCGCGCCTGCGCGGGTTCGGTCGGCATCTCCAGCGCGACGTGCGACTGGCTGGCCGGCGCCTGCGGCAATCCGCAATCTCCTTGGCTAGAGCGCTGTTCGCGACTCTTGACTGAGCTTTAGCCGTGATCATCTCCGCGCGCAAAACCGCTACGCGCCTTGACGAGACAGTACAGCCTCTTGACATAAGTGTAGCCTAGACTACATTTCAACCGCTCGACTCCGCGAGGCTGCTGATGCTGGATGTCGTCATGATTCCGCCGACCTCGCCGACGCGCGAGGATCTCCTACGCGCCCGCGACCGGCTCAACGTTGCCAATACCCGCGCCTCCGGGCGCTGGGCCAAGCTCGCCTGGTTGCTGGCGGGGCCTGGCGTGCTGGTGATGCTCGGCGAAAACGACGGGCCGAGCATGGTCTCCTATGCGACGACCGGCGCCAGCTACGGCGTCGGGTTCTTCGCGCCGTTCATCGTGCTGACCTTCCTGATGGCCTACGTGGTGCAGGAGATGACCGTCCGGATCGCGATGGCCACCCACCGCGGCCACGCCCAGCTGATCTTCCAGCGGCTCGGGCCGTTCTGGGGCTATTTCGCGATGGCCGATCTGGTGTTCGGCAATCTCTTGACGATGGTCACCGAGTTCATCGCGATCCAAGCCGGCGGGCTCTATTTCGGCGTCCCCGCCGCAGTGTCGGTTGGTATCGGCTTTATCGTGGTCGTCGCCTCGCTCGCGCTGCAGCGCTATGCGCTGTGGGAGCGCACGTTGATGACGCTTGCGGTTTTCAACCTGTTGTTTGTGCCCGCCGCGCTGCTGTCCCACCCCGACGGCGCGGCGCTGGCGCACGCGCTCGGGACCTGGCGGCCGCTGCCTGATGTGATGGGCGCGGCTTTCTTCACGCTGATCCTCGCCAACGTCGGCGCGACGGTGACGCCCTGGATGATCTTCTTCCAGCAGAGCGCCGCCGTCGATAAGGGGCTGACGCGCGCCGATCTCGCGCAGGGGCGCTTCGATACGGCGGCCGGCGCGTTTCTCGCAGCGATCGCCGCGATCGCGACGCTGGTCGCGGCGGCGCCGCTGTTTGCCGCGCATGTCGACGTTTCCCAATTCGCCAGCGGCGCGGATTTCGCGACCGCGTTGCAGCCGCTGATTGGGACGACCGGGGCGACCTTGTTTGCGCTTGGCGTGATCGAGGCGGGGCTGCTGGCGGCGATGACGATCTCGACGTCGTCGTCTTACGCGTTCGCGGAAGTGTTCTCGTCCGCCCACAGCCTCAACCTCGATTTTCGATCGGGCAAACTGTTCTTCGGCGTCGCCATCGGGTCGGCGGCGATCGCCGGCGCGATTGTGCTGATCCCCGGCGCGCCGCTGCTCGCGCTGACGCTGACGGTCAATGTGATCGCGACCATGTTGATGGCGCCGGCGCTGCTGTTGTTGCTGGTGCTCGCCAACGATCGCGAGATCATGGGCGATCTCGCCAACGGGCGGCTCGCCAATCTCGCCGGCGGGACGATCGTCGTCCTCATCGCGGCGATTGGCGCGGCCTACGGCGTCATCACCGCATTTCCCGGCTTGATTGGAAAGTGATGCCTTTCGACGAAATAGCGGCGCTCGAGCGTGACCAACTCGCGGCGGAAAAGCAGCGCCCGCTGCCGCGGGCCAAGGTCACGCGCGGCGTAATGCTGATGCTGCTGGCGCTGCGGATCTATGTGCTGATCGCCGTTCCCGTCGTGATCTACGCCTTCGTGCACGCGCTGCTGGCGGGATGAGCTTTGTGCCTTCGTGAATCCCTTTGTGCCTTCGTGGTGAAGCCTTTTCACCACAAAGGCACAAAGATTTTCACAAAGGCACGAAGGAAGTTAGTCGACGATCGCCCCGTACGCGATGGCGGCAAGATCTTGCTCGGGGAGATCGAAGCTCCATAGCGACTGCGTCATGAACACCCCGACGAGTTGTTCGACCGGGTCGACCCAATAGTAAGTCTTGGCCGCGCCCGCCCAACCAAACTCGCCGACCGAGCCCGGCTTTCCGGTCTGCCGCCACATCGAGCGCCACGCGCGAGCCGAGCCCAAAGCCGTAGCCGGGCGTCGGCAGGCCGTCGAGTTGCAGCGGCAGCAGGGAGAGCGGCAGATGATTGGTGTGCATGAGCGCGAGCGTCTTGCGCCCGATGATGCGCTTGCCCTCCAACTCGCCGCCGTTGCAGAGCATCTGCGCGAAGCGGAAATAGTCGCTGGTCGTGCCAAACAGGCCGTGGCCGCCGCGCTGGAACGTGTCGGGCGCATCGACCGGATAGGTCTTCGAGAGATCGACCTTCTCGTTGACGCCGCTCATCCAGTCGCCGACATATTCCGGGAGCGTCCGGTCGGATATGAAGGGGTCGCCGCGGCCATACATCGCGGCGAGTTGGCTTCGCCGGTTCTCGGGCACGGTAAAGCCGGTGTCGGTCATGCCGAGCGGCGCGAAAATGCGCTCTTTCAGCGCCTCGGCGAGCGGCTTGCCGGAGATGACCTCGACCAACCGCGCGACGACGTCGATGCCGACGCTATAGTGCCAGCGGGTTCCCGGATCGAAGGCGAGCGGCAGAGCCGCAATCTCATCAATCAACTCGGCGAGCGAAACCTTCGCGTCACCGAGCTTGCCGCCTCTGTAGAGCGGGCCGACCGGCGTTTCCGCCAACCAATGGTATGTCAAGCCGCTCGTATGGGTCATCACGTCCTTGATCATCATCGGCCGCTTGGGCGGCCGTAGGCTGCCGTCGGCCTCGCGCACTTGGACGTTGGCGAAGGCGGGAATGTAGCGCGCGACCGGATCAATCAGACGAAAGCGTCCCTCCTCGTAAAGCGTCATCAGCGCCGTGCAGACGATCGGCTTGGTCATCGAATAGAGACGGAAGATCGCGTCCTGCGTCATCGGCAGGCCGGCTTCCTTGTCGCGCATGCCGTAGGCGCCGTCGTGCACGACGACGCCGCGCCGGGCGACGAGCGTGCGAATGCCGGTAAAGACGCCGCGATCGATATAGGATCGCATGGTCGGCCCGATGCGCTCGAGCCGTGCGGGATTTATGCCGACTGATTTTGGGTTGGCTTGGGCCATAAAGTGATCCTCCTATATACGTTCCGCAGTTCAACCCGCGGCGGGTGCGCCTGCCGCGACGATAAGGCAGAACGCTTTTTACGCCAATTCGGAGCGTCGGCCTCCAGGCCGACGTTGCCAGCAAGCGGGCGTTCGCGGGTCGACACGTCGGCGTGGACGCCGACGCTCCGAATGGGCCGCCTCCAATTCGCACCTATTCGAATACGTTGATTTTCTTGTGGTTTTTGCGCGTCTAACGCCGCGTTCCCTGGTGGCGTCCTGCGTCGCTTTCCGCTAAAAGACCACAACCCGATTCTCCCCCGAGTCCTCCCTTGCCCGACACCCCTCCCGAAAAGCCGAACGACCCCTCCGACATCAAGCCCGTCTCGATCCTCGACGAGATGAAGCGCAGCTATCTCGACTACGCGATGAGCGTGATCGTCAGCCGCGCTTTGCCCGACGTGCGCGATGGGCTGAAGCCCGTGCATCGCCGCATCCTCTACGGCATGCACGAGCTCAATTTCACGCCTGACCGCGCTTACAACAAATCAGCCCGCACCGTCGGCGACGTGATCGGCAAATATCACCCGCACGGCGATCTCGCGGTCTACGATGCGCTCGTGCGCATGGCGCAGGATTTCTCGATGCGGGCGCCGCTGGTTGATGGCCAGGGCAATTTCGGCTCGATCGACAACGATCCGCCCGCGGCGATGCGTTACACCGAGTCGCGGCTGGAAAAGCTCGCGATGGCGATGCTCGAGGACCTGGATAAGGACACCGTCGACTTCCGCCCCAACTACGACGAGAAGGAAACCGAGCCGACGGTGCTGCCGTCGCGCGTGCCGAATCTGATCGTCAACGGCGCCGGCGGCATCGCCGTCGGCATGGCGACCAACATTCCCCCGCACAATCTCGGCGAGGCCATCGACGGCGCGCTGGCGCTGATGGAAAAGCCCGACATGACGTGGGAGGATCTCATGGAGATCATCCCCGGCCCGGATTTCCCGACCGGAGCACAGATCGTCGGCCGCGCCGGCATTCGCTCGGCCTATGCCACCGGACGCGGCTCGATCATCATGCGCGCCAAGGTCCATATCGAGACCCTCCGCAAGGAGCGCGAGGCGATCATCGTCACCGAGGTGCCTTATCAGGTCAACAAGGCGGCGATGGTTGAACGCATCGCCGAACTCGTGCGCGAAAAGCGCATCGAGGGCATATCCGACATGCGCGACGAGAGCGATCGCGACGGCATCCGCGTCGTGATGGAGCTGAAGCGCGACGCGGTGGCCGATGTCGTGCTCAACCAGCTCTACCGCTTCAGCGCCGATGCAGACGAGCTTCGGCTGCAACATGATCGCGCTGAACGGCGGCAAGCCGGAGATGATGACGCTGCGCGACATGCTGGTCGCGTTCCTCGAGTTCCGCGAGACCGTCGTCACGCGGCGCACCAAATATCTGCTCAACAAGGCGCGCGACCAGGCGCATGTTCAGGTCGGCCTCGCCATCGCCGTCGCCAACATCGACGAAGTGATCCGACTGATCCGCACCTCGCCCGACCAGGGCGCGGCGCGCGAGGCGCTGATGGCGCGCGCGTGGCCGGCGCGCGACATGGCGCCGTTGGTGGCGCTGATCGCCGATCCGCGTCACGTGCTGCTCGACGACGGCACAATCAAACTGTCGGACACGCAGGCCCGCGCGATCCTGGAACTGCGGCTGGCGCGTCTGACGGCGCTCGGGCGGGAGGAAATTGCCGAGGCGCTCAACAAGCTCGCTGATGAGATCAAGGATTATTTGGACATCCTCGGCTCGCGCGCGCGCGTGCAACAGATAATGCGCGACGAACTGACGGCGGTGAAGACCGCGTTTGCCGACAAGCGCCGCACCGAGATCGTCGATTCCGACGCCGATATGGACGACGAGGACCTGATCCAGCGCGAGGACATGGTCGTGCTGGTGAGCCACGCCGGCTACATCAAGCGCGTGCCGCTTTCGACCTATCGGGCGCAACGCCGTGGCGGCAAAGGCCGCTCCGGAATGGCGACACGCGACGAGGATTTCGTGGCGCGGTTGTTCGTCGCCTCGACGCATACGCCGGTGCTATATTTCTCGTCGCGCGGGCAGGTCTACAAGGAGAAGGTCTGGCGGCTGCCCTTGGCGGCGCCGCAGGCGCGCGGCAAGGCGCTGGTCAACATGCTGCCGCTGGAGCAGGGCGAGCGCATCACCACCATCATGCCGCTGCCTGAGGACGAGGCCGGCTGGGAGAAGCTCGACGTGATGTTCGCGACGACGCGCGGCACGGTCAGGCGCAACAAGCTTTCCGATTTCGCGCAGGTCAACCGGGCCGGCAAGATCGCGATGAAGCTCGACGAGGGCGAGGGCATCGTAGATGTCGCGGTGTGCTCGGAGAACGACGATGTATTGCTGACTACGGCGGTGGGCGTGTGCATCCGCTTCCCGGTCGAGGACGTACGCGTGTTCAAGGGCCGCGATTCCATGGGCGTGCGCGGCGTGACGCTCGCCGACGGCGATGCGGTGATCTCGCTGGCGATCCTGCGCCAGTTCGAGGCGACCGGCGACGAGCGGGTGGCTTATCTGAAGATGAGCCGCGCCATGTCGGGCGAGACGACGGCTGAGGGCGAGACGGAGGAGGGCGCGGCGGATGCGGCGGTCTCGCCGGAGCGTTACGCGGCGATGTCGGCGGCTGAGCAATATGTGCTGACGATCTCGGAGAACGGCTACGGCAAGCGTACGTCGTCGTTCGAATACCGGGTGACCGGGCGCGGCGGTAAGGGCATCGTCGCGATGACGGTCAATGCGCGCAACGGCAAGTTGGTGGCGTCGTTCCCCGTCGAAAACGACGACGAGGTGATGTTGGTGACCGACGGTGGGCAACTGATCCGCTGCCCGGTCGATGGCATCCGTATCGCCGGGCGCGGGACGCAGGGCGTCATCGTGTTTGATACCGCCGAAGGCGAGCGGGTCGTGGCGGTGGAGCGGATCTCCGAGCCGGAAGGCGAGGCGGAAGAGGAAGACGGCGAATAAGGCGCCGCCCCTGGGACCGCGGACGTCCCGTCCGCTCTTTGGGTGGGTCAGGAGGGAGCGCGCGAGACGCGCGCGGTCCCAGTCGGCGCAGTCCTACGCCAAAGCTTTCCTGTTATAGCTCCAAAGCCCGAGGCCCAGCGCGATCGTGGCCGCGCCGGCGATGATCAGCGCCAGAGGGTCGGGCCCAAGATATTCGAACAATTGCGTGTAGAAGTGGATGCCGCCAAACACGACGGCGGTGTTGACGAGGAAACGTCGGCCGGAAACCGCGCCCCAGGCGCCGCCGGCAAACAGCACGATCGCCCAGCCGACGACGAAGACAGGCGCGGGGATCAGGGGATGCGCCCAATCTTCCGAATCGCGCCAAAGTTGGCCGGGCGTGTCGCCCCACAACGAGCCGATCCAAAAACCGAAGTTGACCAGCACCGCCGATACGCGGGCGAAGATCAGCGCCAGCCCGGCGAAATCACCAGCAAGTTTCTTTGAGGCGGCCAGCGCCAGCGCGCCGAGCGCGGAAAACAGCAGGATCGTCAGGGTCGGTTCACGGATCGCGATTTCGTAACAGGCATGCCAGTAGCCTGTGCTGCCGCCGATCGCGCCGGCGAGCGCGAAAGGCGTCAGCGCGGCCAACAGGCGGCTTCGGGCGGCGATCCCGGCGCCCAGCAGCACGAGGGCGATCAGCAGGCTGCCTTCTCTTGGGCGATCAATCAGAAAGGCCAGCGCGCCGCTGAAGATCAGCGCGCCGGTCACCATGCCGACCCCGGCAAGCTTCTCCCAGGCCGCGGCGCCGAGCGCGCGCCCGGCTGCGCCGGCAATGAATAGCGCCAGACCCAAGGCGGCGGCGATGGCGGCGGATTGAGTGATGAAACAAACGCCCGCGGCCATGGCGATCGCGCCGAAGCCGAGCAGCGCGTTGAGCGCCGCGGCGCCGGTTTGCCGCTTGGCGGCGGTGCGTAGCCGCGTGGCGAGTTCGGGCGTCAGCACGCCATCGGCCTGCAATTGGTCGACGTCGATCAAAATGTTCAAAGTTATCCCCGATCGGCGCGCTCGCGCGCCGGTCGGCATGATATCACTGATTTGCTCAGTGAGCCCGTCGGGCAAAGCGGCGCCCCCTGCGGACGCGGTCGCTGACCGCGTTCCTGGGCTGGCGCCTGAATTTGCTATATTTTTCCAAGTCGATCCACCGCGGTCAGCGACCCGTAGGCGCTAACTTATAGATTGCCGATTTATTTCAAAGGTTTGATGTCATCCCCGCGAAAGCGGGGATCCAGGGGCTACCGCACGTCGTGTGGCCAACACGTTGAAGCGCACGTCGTGTGGCCCCTGGATCCCCGCTTTCGCGGGGATGACATGCTGACAAGTTATTGAATATTTTAGGACATTTGCCCTAGATTAGCGCATATCGGTCAGCGACCGCGGCTACATAGGCGGCCTGGAGACCGCCGCTCCGATCACGCCGCCTTTTCGGCCGCGGAAGCCCACTTCGAGTAGCCTTCGCCGAGCTTGCTCTTCACAAAGGCTGCAACCGACTTGGCGCGCTCGACATTTACGCGCGAACGGTCGCCGAAATAATCGATCTGGATTTGCGCGGCTTCCGCCAGCGACTTGGCGCGCGCCACATTGGTGAAAGCCTCGATCGCGGCCTTCGTGTCGTCGAGCCAGGCGCCCTGCGCCTCGCGGGTGATCTTCGCCATCTCGGTCACCGCGCCAGCGGCAAAAAATTCTACGGCAGCGGTCGCCTGCTGAGCCTTCTCATGCGCGGCTTTTGCGCCCTCCTGCACGCGGCTTGCCGCCTGGAGCGCATAGTCGCGAGTGGCTTCGGTCGCAGAGTTCGCGGCTTGCGTGGCTGTCTGCTCGAATTGGGAATTGTCGTTCATCTTGGTCTCCTCTAATAGAGCCGGACCTTCCGGCCTCTTTGCGTTACCCTCTGCATATAGATGTGGTCTGTTGCAGCGCAAGAGAAATTTGTGCACTGCAGCATAATTTTCACGAAAAGAAGTCACGGGCTTGTGATGGCGCCGTGTCGCTTCGGCTCGAATTCACATCCGGACCGTACGTTTTGCGGGGGTTGGCGCCCTCGGACGGTTCGACGCCTCGCCAGACGGAGAACTTTTTGCCCGCGCTCATCCTTCCCTTGATCATGGTGGCCGGCGCAATGCAGGCTTTCGCGGCCGTTATGGGCGCGCAACTGCGGGTCGCGTTAGTCAATCCCTGGCTCGCCACTTTGGTGGTCTTCGCCATCAACGCGGCGTTCTTTGCCGTCATTTATGCGGTTCGGCCGCTGCCGGTCCCGACTTTGGAGAGCGTCGCCGCGATGCCCTGGTGGGCGCCGCTTTCCGGCCTCATCGGCGCGGTGGCCGGCGTGCTCGGAATTTTTTTCATCGATAAAGTCGGCGCGGCGCCGTTCAACGGTGTGCTGATCACCGCCAATATAATTGCGTCGTTGGCGATTGATCACTTCGCCTTGTTTGGCGCGCCTCTGCATTCGCTCAACATCGGCAGGGTCGCCGGAGGCGCGCTGATGGTCGGCGGCATCTATTTGATATCCATGTTCTGATCTGTAGCCGCGGTCTCCAGACCGCGGTGGTCAAGAGATCGCGCCTTGCCGAGAAAGAGCCGATCTCGGGGAAACCGCGGTCTGGAGACCGCGGCTACAGTTTCGTTTCCAACTTGGTTGGGATTGGGTCTGATAAGAGCTGCGCTATCGCGCACGCGTTGCACGGGTTCAAGCGATCGAGTAACCCGTTCAATAGAAAAGTCGGGATCTGGGGAGTAGCGCATCAGCGATCTTGGCCTCGGTCCGGCGCAGCGCATCTCCCGCGCGCTGGGCGCGCTCGTCGCGGGGCTCGCGGCTTTGCTGGTGGTCGCGGAAATCGTTGTGCTGTTCGCCGGCGTTTGCGCGCGTTATTTCTTTCGCGCGCCGCTCATTTGGAGCGATGAACTCGCGGGCATCCTGTTTCTCTGGTTGGCGATGCTCGGCGCGGCGCTCGCCTTCCATCGCGACGAGCATATGCGGATGACGGCCTTTGCCGCGCGGTTCGGCCCAAACAACCGCGCTTTGCTTGACCGATTTTCGCTCGGCGCCGCGATCGCGTTTCTCGGGCTCTCGCTGAAGCCGGCGATCGATTTCGCTGCCGATGACATGGACGTGACGACCCCGGCGCTCGAGCTTTCCTCGGCCTGGCGCTCGATGGCGCTGCCCATCGGCCTCGCGCTGATGCTGGTCATGGCGCTGCTGCGGCTTGTCGCACTGCCGGATCGGCGCGCCTCCGCGCTGGGGATTGGCGCGGCCGCTGTTTGCGCAGCGGCGTTCTATCTGGCCGCGTCGCAATTCGCAGCGCTCGGCAACCTCAATCTGATTGTCTTTTTCGTCGCGCTTGTTGCTGCGCTGGTGTTCGCCGCAACGCCGATCGCCTTCGCTTTCGCGCTCTCAACCCTGGGCTACATCGTGCTCACGACCTCGACCCCCGCCACCGTCATCATCGGGCGGATGGACGAGGGCATGAGCCATCTCATCCTGCTCGCCGTGCCGCTGTTCGTGTTTCTCGGGCTGCTGATCGAGATGACCGGCATGGCGCGCGCGATGGTTGCGTTTCTCTCAAGCCTGCTCGGCCACGTTCGCGGCGGCCTGCAGTACGTGTTGATTGGCGCGATGTATCTGGTCTCCGGCATCTCCGGCTCGAAGGCTGCCGACATGGCGGCCGTGGCGCCGGTGCTGTTTCCCGAGATGATCGCGCGCGGCGCCAAGCCTGGCGATCTCGTCGCGTTGTTGTCGGCGACCGGCGCGCAGACCGAGACCGTGCCGCCGAGCCTGGTGCTCATCACCATCGGCTCGGTGACCGGCGTCTCCATCGCGGCTTTGTTCACCGGCGGCCTGATACCTGGCGCGGTGCTGGCGATCGGGCTGATCGCCGTGGTTTGGCGGCGCTATCGCAACGAGGATCTTTCGCACGTCACGCGTGCGACCGGCAGGGAAATCCTGCGTGCGCTGGTTGTTTCGTTGCCGGCGCTGGCGCTGCCGTTTCTCATTCGCGCCGCCGTCGTCGGCGGCGTCGCGACGGCGACCGAGGTCTCCACCATCGGCATCGTCTACGCGTTTCTCGCCGGGCTGATCTTCTATCGTGGCTTTCAATGGCGGCGGCTCTATCCGATGCTGGTCGAGACCGCGTCGTTGTCGGGCGCGATCCTGCTGATCATCGGCGCCGCGACGGCGATGGCCTGGGCGCTGACCCAATCCGGCTTCTCAACCTCGCTCGCCACCGCGATGACGCGGCTGCCGGGCGGCGCGCCGGTATTCTTGTTGGTGTCGATCGCCGCCTTCATCGTGCTCGGCAGCGTGCTCGAAGGAATTCCGGCGATCGTCTTGTTTGGTCCGCTGCTTTTTCCGATCGCGCGGCAGTTCGGGGTGCACGAGGTGCACTATGCGATGGTGGTCGTGCTGGCGATGGGCATCGGTCTGTTCGCTCCACCGTTTGGCGTCGGCTACTATGCCGCCTGCGCGATCAGCCGAGTGAACCCTGACGCCGGCATGCGTCCGATGGCGGGCTATGTGCTGGCGCTGCTCGCAGGCGTGCTGGTCATCGCCGCAGTTCCCTGGCTATCGACCGGCCTCCTGAGATAACGGCGAAGCCGAGGCGCCGCTCCTCTGATTGATGAACCGCCGCCGCCGAGAACTCCCTCCCCCCTTGTGGGGGAGGGCCGGGGAGGGGGGTAGCCGCGAGAGCCGCCCTTTCCTGAGAAGAGACGCCCAAGCCGGCCGCCCCCCTCCCAAACCTCCCCCACAAGGGGGGAGGGGACCGCGGGCCGTCGATCACACCAACGCCGCCGAGAGGCGTAAGTTGTGCCAATGGGAGTCTTGCCTGCTCAAGAGCGGACGCGACGTCCGCGGTCCCAAGGAACGCTCACGCCGCTGCGCGATCGCCCTTCAACCGAGCGCCTAAGGCGCCGAACAACATATAAACCGCTGCGAACAATATCGCCGATTCCCACCAGAACTCGAACCGGCCCTTGAAGATATGCAGCCACGCGATGACGACGGCGACCACCAGAGCCACCAGCACCCGCTTGAACCAGGAATCGCGCAACGGCGCGCGCCAGTCGGGCGCATCGGATTTCCATCCGACCGCGACGCCAAGCAACGCAACCAGCACCAACCAGGGCCCGAGGAACGACAGATCATAGAACATGGTTGATTCTCCCGAAGACGGAGCGTGTTACTGGGACGGCGGCCGTCCCGCGGGCAAAGCGCGGACGGGACGTCCGCGGTCCCAGGTGCGGCGCGCTCATTTCACGTGCATTTCGATGCGGCAATTCTTGGCTCGGCCCGCGTCGGTGTCGTTGGGCGCGATCGGATTGTCGGCGCCGTGGCCGGCGGCGGTGAGCCGCTTGGCGTCGACGCCCGCCCGCGTCAGCGCGGCGGCGACGGCGTCGGCTCGCGATTTCGACAGGCGCTGGTTGACCCCCGGCTGACCCAGATTGTCAGTGTAGCCGGAAACCTCAAGCTTGGCGTCGGGGCAGCGCTGCGCGAGATGGGCGAGCCGGCCAATCAGCGCCGACGACGCCGGCGAAATCTCGGCCCGCCCGATCGCGAACTGCACGCTGCTCGTATTGAGCAGATACAGCATATATTTTTCGCACTTCGGCGGTTCGAGCGGGGTTGTCGCGTCGACGTCGGCGAGTGTGACGGGGGCGTCCGCCGGCGGCTCGACTTTCGTCGCCGGCTCGGCGCTGACCGGGCTCGGCGCGGGGGGCTTCGGCGGCGCGCTCGACGCCGCTGCGGCGTCGGCGGCTTTGCGCGCCTCGTCGGCGGCTTTGGCGGCGTCCTCGGCGGACTTGGCGGCCGCCGCCGCGCTGGACGCCACCGTTGCGGCGACCGCTTCGACCTTGCTCGTGGACTCGTTCAGTCCGGTCGCGGCCGATCCTCCGGCATCCGCGGCGTCCTTGGCGGCTTTCTCCGCCGAAGCGGCGCTCTGCTCGGCGGCGTTGGCGGCTGCCTCCGCTTTTCGCGCCTGTTCGGCGATTCCCGAGGCGGCGGAAGTTTGCGCCTCGCCGAGCTTGCTCGACGCCTCTGCGGCGGCTTTAGCGGCCTCGCCCGCCTTCTCCGCAGCGGCGCCGGCCGCGGCGGCACTGAGTTCAGCGGCCTTGACGCCGTCTTCGACCTTCTGAGCCTGGTCAGCGACGGTCTTGTCGGCGTCGCTGATCTTGCCGACGACCGCCTCGGCGGATTTCACCGAGTCTGCGGCGGTCTTGGCGGCCGTTTCCGCGGCCCCGGCCCCCATCGCCGCAGCCTTGGCGGCGTCCTCGGCTTTCTGCGCCTGGTCCGCGGCGTTCTTGCTGGCTTCTGCAGCCTGGTTTGCGGCGGCGTCGCCGGCCGACTTGACCGCATCCTGCGCCGAAGCTGCGCTTTGCGCGGCCGCCTTGGCGGCGTCCTCGGCTTTCTGCGCTTCGTCAGCCGCGCTCTTACTCGCATCGGCGGCCTTGCTCGCGGCGGCGTCGCCGGCGGCCTTGACCGCATCCTGCGCGGAAGCTGCGCTTTGCGCGGCCGCCTTGGCCGCGTCCTCGGCTTTTTGCGCCTGTTCCGCCGCACTCTTACTGGCGTCAGCGGCCTTGCTCGCAGCGGTATCGCCGGCAGACTTGACCGCATCCTGTGCGGAGGCTGCGCTTTGCGCAGCCGCCTTGGCGGCATCCTCGGCTTTCTGGGCCTCGTCAGCGGCGTTCTTGCTGGCGTCGGCAACCTTGCTCGCGGCAGCGTCCTCGGCAGACTTGAGCGCATCCTGCGCGGAAGCTGCGCTTTGCGCAGCCGCCTTCGCGGCATCTTCGGCCTTTTGCGCTTGCTCGGCGGCCGCCTTGCCGGCGTCCTCCACCTTGCTCGCGGCGGCGTCGCCGGCGGACTTAGCGGCTTCCTGAGCGGAGGCCGCACTCTGTTCGGCGGCCTTGGCGGCGTCCTCGGCTTTCTGCGCTGCGTCGGCGGCGGTCTTGCCGGCGTCGCCGATCGTCCTAGCGGCGGCGTCGGCGGCTGATTTGACGGCATCCTGCGCAGCGGTGGCGCTCTCCGCGGCGGCCTTGGCGGCGTCCTCGGCTTTCTGCGCCGCGTCCGTGGCGGCTTTGCCGGCCTCAGTGGCCTGGCTCGCAGCGGCGTCTCCGGCCGACTTGACCGCGTCCTGCGCCGAGGCGGCGCTTTGCGCGGCGGCCTTTGCGGCGTCCGCCGCTTTCTGGGCCTCGTCCGCGGCCGCTTTGCCGGCGTCGGCGAGCTTGCTCGCGGCGACGTCCGCGGCCGACTTAACAGCGTCTTGCGCGGATGCGGCGCTCCCAGCGGCGGCCTTGGCGGCGTCCTCGGCCTTTTGCGCTTCGTCGGCCGCGGCCTTGCCGGCGTCGGCGACCTGGGTCGCGGCGTCCTGGGCGGATTTGGCCGCTTCGCTGGCTGTCTTGATAGCTTCCTGCGCTGAAGCGGCGCTCAGTTGGGCAGCCTTGACCGCATCCTCCAACTTCTGCGTTTGATCGGCGGTCTTTACGGGCTCATCGGGCGCTTTCAGCGTCTCGACGCGTTTCTGCGCGTCCTGGCTTCGTTGCGCCGCATCCGCCTGCCGCGCTTCGTCGTCGGCCTTCAAGGCATCCGCCGCCGCTTTCGCCGCGACAACCGCCGCCGCCGCGCTCGCCTCAGCTGTCGTTGCCGCCGTCGTGGCTTTATCAGTCTGCTCGACGATTTCTGCCGCGGAGGCCTTGCGCGCCTCGTCGGCCGCCTTGCTGGCTTCCTGCTCGGCCTTGATTGCATCACCGGCGGTCTTGGCCGCTTCCTGGATGTCCGCAACGCTCTGCTGAGCGGATTTGGCGGCGTCTTCGGTTTTCTGCCGTTCGTCCTCGATCTGCGCCAAAGCCGCTTTGCGGTCGGCTTCGACCTTTGTCGCGGCGTCTTGGCCGGTCTGCACGGTCTGTGCGGCGGTCTTCGCCGCATCCTGCGCGGCAGAGGCGCTCTCAGCGGCGGCCTTGGCGGCGTCTTGGACGGCCTGCGCCTGGTCGGCGAGCTTCGCCTGAGCTTGGTCTGCTGCAGCGTTCGCTGCGGCCATGTCGTCAGCGCGTTGCTTTTCCTCGTCCTCGCGCCGCGCGGCTTGGGCCTGTGCGGCAGCGTCGATGGCTTTCGCGCTCTCTGCGGCTTGCTTGGCCGCTTCCCCAGCCGACGCCGCGCTCTGTGCAGCGAGCTTCGCCGCGTCGACGGCTTTTCCGACTTCGCCGGCGACTGCGGCGAGCGCGTCCTGCGTCTGCTTGCGGTCGGCGTCGGCGTTTTGCGATTGGTTCGTGGCCAACAGGCCGAGCTGGGTCTCCTGCGCCTTCGCGCGGGCCTCGACATTTTGTCCCGCCTCCGCGGCGGCTTTCGCGGCGTCTCCGGCGGACTTCGCCGCCGCCTCGGCCTTGTCGACCGCCGCCGCAATCGCGGCGAGCGCGGCGATCCGCGCCGCGTCGGCGGATTTGTTCACTTCCTGCGCCTTCGTCACCTGCTCGACGATGCGCTGCTGTGCAGCCGCAAGCGCTACGTCGGCCTGGTGCGCCGCTTCTGTCGCGGCCGCCGCCGATTGCGCATTGCGCTCGTGCTCGGCGATCCGCGCCTCGGCCGCCTCGGCGGCGTCCTGCGCGGCCTTGGTCGCGGCTTCGATATCTTTAAGCGCCTGCTGCGCGGCCTGCGCGGCTTGCGTCGCGCTGTCGGCCTGATCGGCGAGGCGCTGCTCTTTCGCCCTTCGCTCGTCCTCGGCCGCCTGGATCGCCGCTGCGGCCTTTGCCGCCTCGGCCGCCTTCCGGTCCTCCTCGGCTTTGCGTGCGGCCTCAATGGCGTCCGCCGCTTTCTTCGCCTCGTCGGCCTTCCGCGATTCTTCGGCTTGCTTGGCTTCCTCAACCTTGCGCGCCGCCTCGGCCACCGCCGCCGCTTCCGCGGCCTTCCGGTCCTCCTCGGCTTTGCGCGCCGCTTCGGCCGCAGCTTTCTTGTTTGCCCGCTCAGCGTCGAGCTCGTCCTGGCTCGGCGGCCGGTCGATCGCGCCAGCGGCGACGGTCAGCCCGGCCGGCGGCGTTTTCAGCGCCTCTTGCGCCGCCAGCCCCACCTGCCAGTCGAGCGTCCTGCCTTCGACGGTCAGCTGGTCGCCGTCGAGCTTGACCTCGCCGCTTTCCATCCCTTTGAGCTCGCCGAGGGCGAACTTGGCGAATGCGCCAAAATCGCCGCCATTCGGATAGCCGCCGGCGAGCACCGTGTTGTCCTCGACGTCCACACCCTCGGCGCCGGCGGCCGCATCGAGCGCGGCGCGAGCGGCGGCGTCAGGCGTAAAGCCGCGGAAATGCAGGCCCTTGTCGTCGCGCGTCGCGACAAATTTGAATTTGGGCGCCACGGCCGGCGCGACGCCGTCGGCTTTCAGCTGGAAACCCGCCGGCGCATTGGGGCCAAGCGCCGCCAGCGCCTCAATGTCGCCGGGCGCCTGCGCCTGCCCGGAAACGGTCAGCGTCGTGTCCGAGAGCTCCACCTTGCCCTTCGCCAATCGCGACAGCGCCGAGAGCGCCCATTCCACGGCAGCCGGCTCGCCATCGGGCGCGCCGCTCTGCAGCGCCAGCGCATTGTCGATTTTGGCCCCTGGGAATTGTCTCGCCGCGGCATCGCCGAGCGCGGTCTTTTCGTCGGTGGAAGTCGCGCCGCCGGTCAGCGCAATCCCGCCGTCGTCGAGCGAGGCAGAAAAAACGAACGGCGCGGCGCGCGGCGGCGTCACCTCGGCCGAGGCGACTTTCACGCCTTCGGGCGGCGCCTTTGTAGCGGCCAGCGCCGCCTCATAGCCCGCGGAATCCGCCGCGGTCCCGCTCAGCGCCAGCGCGCCGTCGCTGTATTTCGCGACGCCTTTGGCGAAATGCCCGAGGACCCCAAGCGCGAAGCCGCCCGCCGCTGGGAGGCCGTCCGCGGCGCCGCGCGCGTAAGTCATGTGATCGACGACATTGACGCTCGGCGCGACCTTGGCCGCAGCCACCAGCTTGGCCCGCGTCGCCGGATCGGGCGCGCTGCCAGAAAGCGTGACCGTATCGCCGTCGCGCTCGGCCGACCATGAATAGGGCGAAATCGCCGTGATGAGATCGGCGCCCTTCGCGTTGAGGGTGCGCAGCCCGGGAGCGTCGAGCGCTTTGTCGATCGCCGTCTGCAGGCCGGTATTGGTGAACGCATTGCCGCGGAGCCGCACATCTCGACCGGTCACTTTCAGGTCGAGGTCGTCGAAATCGTTGCCGACGGCGTCGCGAACACCCTTGGCTACGTCTTTTTCGACGTCGTTCTGGTTGCCGACCGTGCCGAGCAGCCAAAGAATCGCCAGCGGAACGACACCCAAGGCCCACCAATTCGAACGATCCGCCATCGCTATCCCCCCGAGGACGTCCGCTTTGGGCCACGAAGCGCTTTCAACGTCGCCGGGAAGCAACTTCAACGCGGCGAGCCTGTCAAGGCGCGCCGCTCGTCGCTTGGTCGCCCGCAGCCCAAGCGAGACCACGGATTAATAGACGGGCGACGAAGGTTTTTTGACGGCTTTGAACGAGGGGAAGGACGAATGGCGCGTTTGCCGCTGGCGTTTGGCTTTTGTTAACTTCGATTTTGGACCTGCGGCGAAACAGCGCGCTTCGGCGTGGAGCGTCGGCCTCTAGGCCGACGAGGCTTCATCACCAACGCTGGCCGCGTGTGGCAAAGAGGTCGGCGTGGACGCCGACCCTCCTGAAAACGGCTTCACCGACGTCATGGCGAGCGAAGCGAAGCCATCCAGCGTCGTGAGGGCGGCGGCAAGCCGGCACAGGGCGCCTGCAACCGCATGGATCGCTGCGTCGCTTCGCTCCTCGCAATGACGAGGTCACGGAAAAAACTGGTTCTTCGGTCGCTCCAGCCCGAGGTTCTCCCGCAACGTCGGCCCCTCATATTCGCGACGAAACAGCCCTCGCCGCTGCAACTCCGGCACGATCTTGGTCACGACGTCCTCCAGCCCCTCCGGCAGGTAGGGGAACATGATGTTGAAGCCGTCCGAGCCGCGCTCGACGAACCATTGCTCCATCTGATCGGCGATCGTCTTCACCGAGCCGACAAACCCAAGCCCGGAGTAGCCCCCAAGCCGCTGTGCAAGCTGGCGCACGGTGAGCTTGTCTCGGAGAGCAAGCGCGATCACCCGCGCTCGCGCCGACTGGCTTTGATTGGTTGGAGGGATCGGCGGCAGCGGCCCGTCCGGATCGAACTTCGAGGCGTCGGTCCCGAGCGAAATCGACAGCGAGGCGATCGCGCTCTCATAATGCACGAGGCTGTCGAGCTTGAGGCGCTTCTCACGCGCCTCGTCGTCGGTCTCGCCAACCACCACGAAGGCGCCGGGGAGAATCTTGATCCCGTCGGGATCGCGGCCGAACTTCTCCGCGCGCGACTTTATGTCGTGATAGATAGGCCTGGTCGTCGGCGAGCCGGCCGCCGGCCGCGAACACGAGCTCCGCCGTCTCCGCCGCGAGCTGCCGTCCTGCGTCTGACGCCCCCGCCTGCACGATCACCGGCCAGCCCTGTATGGGCCGCGCGACATTGAGCGGCCCGCGCACCGAGAGATATTTGCCCTTGTGGTTGAGCACATGCAGCTTCTCGGGATCGAAGAAGATGCCGCTCTCGACGTCGCGGATGAGCGCGTCGTCGGCCCAAGAATCCCACAGGCCGGTGACGACATCGTAGAACTCCCGCGCGCGGGCGTAGCGCTCATCATGCTCCATCTGATCGTCGAGGCCGAAGTTCAGCGCCGCGTCGGGGTTCGAGGTGGTGACGATGTTCCAACCCGCGCGGCCGCCGCTGATGTGGTCGAGCGAGGCGAAGCGGCGCGCGATCATGTAGGCCGGCTCGAAGGTGGTCGAAGCCGTCGCGATCAGGCCCAGATGTTTGGTCGACACCGCGAGCACCGGCAGCAGGGTGAGCGGATCGAACGAGGTGACGGTGTGGCTGCGCTTCAGCGCCTCGACCGGCATGTTGAGCACGGCGAGATGGTCGGCCATGAAAAGGCGTCGAACTTCGCGTCCTCCAGCCGACGCGCAAAATGCCTGAGGTGCTCAAGGTTGAAGTTGGCGTCCGGGATAGGCGCCGGGATAGCGCCAGGCGCCGGTGTGGATCGTGGTCGGCCGCATGAAGGCGCCGAGCTTTATTTGGCGGGGTTTCGGCATGTACGGCTCCAGATGTAGCCGCGGTCGTTGACCGCGGTGGCTCGGCTTGCAGAGAACTTGCAGAACGAGGCGCTTGAGGCCAGCAACGCGGTCAACGACCGCGTCTACAGGCGGGCGCTCTCTCACGTGGGTATTGGTTCCTCGAGGGTGAAGCGGAAGTCGCAGTATTCAGCGCCCTCCATGATGGTCTGCGTGCGTGTGAGTTTCATCCGCGCGTCGTAGCCCTCGCAGAAGGCGCCGTCGCGGTTGCAGGAGAGCAGGCCGCCGATCTCGCCAAGGCCCATCTTCTTGTAGGTCTCGGCATAGCGGCAGCGGCGCACGTTGAAATCGTAGCTTTCGGGCGTGGCGCGCAGCGTCTCGACTTCGAGCGCGCCGTCCTTGGTCCAGAGCGGCTGGATGTCGCGAAACGTCTCAAGGTTGGTGCCGCCCGGCGTCCTCTCGGCGAAGGATTTGCCCGCCGCGATCGCCGCGCGGCGCACGGCGCGGCCAACCAGCTCGCGCGCCTTCTCGACGCCGAGCTCGGCTTTCAGCTCTTCGTAGACTGGCTTCAGAATCTCCGCCTCGATGCGTCGGCGGGCGAGGATGCCGAGCGAGGCGACGGCGGCTTCGGCGGGGTCGTTTTCAGACAATCAAACCTCCTTCAAGCAACCGCGCTGGGACCGCGCGCGTCCCGCGCGCTTGTGCGAGCGGCCGTCCGTTCCCATATGTCAGCAAGCGCATCGCGGCCGATGACGCCGAGCGCGAGATCGTCCTGCGGCGGCTGAAACAGGCCGCCGCGCGCATCGCGAAAATGCCGCTCCAGCGCAACCTCGGCGGTGAGGCTGAAGCCGCCGGCGACGCGCAGGCCCGTCTCGCTCGCCTGGCAGGCCGCGTTGGTGCAGAGATATTTGGCCGCCGCGATGCGCGCCGGCAGCTCCTCGCGCAACTCCGGATGATCGCGCCAGAGCCGCGCGGTCTCGTAGAGCTGCGCCCGCGCGGCTTCGAGCGCGACCGCCATCAGGCCGATGCGCTCCTGGATCGGCGCCGTCTCGGCGATCGGCTTGCCGAGCGCCGTCGGGACGCCGCGCTTGGCGTAGCGCACGGCCGCCGCGCAGCGCGGCCTCGCCGACGCCGAGATAGACCGCGGCGATCGTCAGCGACCACGGCCCGAGCCCTGGCGCGCCCTTGCCCTGCGGCGGCTTCGCCGCGCCCGGCGGCCGGCAGCGCCCGCCGCTCGACGACGAACTCATCGGCGACGAATACGTCGTCGTAGTTGACGTCGGAATTGCCGAAGCTCTGAGGCTCAGCGCGCCCTGCCAGCTGTCCTTGATGGACAGCCCCGGCGCGCCCGCCTTGACGAGCGCGCTGGCGACTTCGCCGTGCGGCGCGTCGGCGCTCGGCGGCAGCCGCACCAGCGTGACGAACTAGCGCAGGCCCGGCGCGCCGGTGACGAAAATCTTGCGTGCCGTTGATCCGAGCTAGCCGCCCTCGGCCGGCGTCGCGGTCGCCGCCGGCGCGCCGCCGCGCGAGACGCTGCCGAGATCGGCCTCGGTCGCGCAGGTGTTGATCGCGCCGCCATGCTCGGCGATTTCGCGGCAGACCGCGGCAAAGATCGGCTCGCGGCCAGACCGCGATCGTCGCGCTGCCGGCCGATGATGTTGAGCGACATGCCGACGACCAGCGCCGACGCCGGATCGCCGCGCGCCAGATGCTGCTGCGCGACGACCATGTCGAACACGTCCGCGCTCCTCGCCGCCATAGGCGCGCGGCAGGGCGAGCCGCAGATAGCCGGCCTCGATGCAGAGCTTGCAGATTGTCGAGCGCGAAACGCCGCGCCGGTCGTGCTCGGCGGCGCTCGGCGCCAAGCGCCGCGCCAGCGCCTCCGTCGAGATCGGCGATCCGGCGCGTGCGGGGTTCGAAGCGGATAGGCGAGCGGCATTCGTCCCTCGTTCACGCCGCGATCGCGCCGCCGAGATAGGCGTCGCGGATGCGCGGATCGGCGCGCAGCTTTGCCGCCGGCCCTTCGAGCACGATGCGGCCGGTCTGCAGCACATAGGCCTCGTGCGCGATCTGCAAGGCCAGGTTGGCGTTCTGCTCGACCATGAAGATCGTCGATCCCCTGCTGGTTGATCGCGGCGATCAGCTCGAGCACGCGATCGACGTAGAGCGGCGACAGGCCCATGGTCGGCTCGTCCATGCAGATCAGCCGCGGCCGGCCCATCAGCGCGCGCGCCATCGCGACCATCTGCTGCTCGCCGCCCGAAAGCGTGCCGGCGCGCTGGTCGATGCCGCTCGGCGACGCGCGGGAAAAGCGTCAGCATGCGCTCGAGATCCTGGCCGACGGCCTTGCGGTCGTCGCGCGCGATAGGCGCCCATCAGCAGGTTTTCGCGCACCGTCATCAGCGGGAAGATGCCGCCGCGCCTCCGGCACCGAGCCGACGCCGCGCCGGATGATCGCGATGCGTCGGGCAGGCCGTCGATGCGCGGCGCCGTCGAAGCGTGACGGTCGCCCGAGCGCGGCGCGACGAGGCCGAGGATCACCTTCATCGTCGTCGATTTGCCGCTGGCGTTGCCGCCGAGCAGACAGACGATGCGGCCCTGCGCCGACCTCGAGCGACAGGTCGAAATGCGCCTGCACCGGGCCGTAGAACGTGTTGATGCGATCGAGCGCGAGCAGCGGCGTCAGTCATGGCCGCCGCCTCCGGCGGCTCGGCGGCGTCGCCGATCGCGCGCTGTGGCCGAGATAGGCCTCGATGACCGCGGGATCGTTGCGCACGCCTGCCGGCGGGCCCTCGGCGATCTTCGCGCCGTCGTCGAGCACATAGACGCGGTCGGAGAGCTGCATCACCATGTCGAGCTTGTGCTCGATCAGCAGGATCGTCAGGCCCGCGCGCTTTCAGGTCGCCGATGAGCGCCTGCATCTCCGCGGTCTCGGTCGGGTTCATGCCGGCGGTCGGCTCGTCGAGCAGCAGCAGGCGCGGGCGCAGCGCCAGCGCGCGGGCGATCTCGACGCGGCGGCGGTTGGCGTAGGAGAGGCTGTAGGCGGGATGGTCGAGGCGCGGCGTCAGCCGGTCGCCGAAGCAGGGCGAGGATCTCGCGCGCTTCGGCGCGCAGCGCCGCGCTCCTCGCGCGCGACGCGCGGGCGGGCGGATCAGCGCCAGCGCAAGCTCGGCGAGCGGCCCGAGCACCGGCAGCGCGGCCGCACGGCGCGAAGCCGCGTGTGCGCGCCGATCAGCACATTGTCCTCGACGCTGAGATTGGCGAACACGCGGCCGTGCTGGAACGTGCGCGCGATGCCGAGCGCGGCGATCGCCTCCGGCGGCAGCCGCTCGATCGGCGCGGCCTTCGAACAGGATCTCGCCGGCGTCCGGCCGGTCGAGGCCGCTGATCAGGTTGAACATCGTCGTCTTGCCGGCGCCGTTCGGGCCGATGAGGCTGACGAGCTCGCCTTCGTCGACGTCGAGATCGAGCGACGTCGACCGCCGTGACGCCGCCGAAGCGGCGCGTCAGGCCGCGTGATCTTCGAGAAGCGCGCGCCATCGCTACACCGTCCCCAGCAGGCCTTGCGGCCGGAAGCGGATCAGCAGCAGCAGCACGACGCCGTAGATCAGGATGCGATATTCGGCGGTGACGCGGAACAGCTCGGGCAGGCCGACCAGCGCGACCGCGCCGACGATCGCGCCGAGCACGTTGCCCATGCCGCCGAGGATGACCATCGTCAGCGCGAGCAGCGAGAGCTGGGAGTCGAAGGTCTGGTTGTTGAGGTAGGAATAGAGATGCGCCGTGATCGCGCCGCTGACGCCGGCGCCGAAGCCGCCGAAAGCGAAGGCGAGCGCCTTGTAGCGGTCGAGACTCGACGCCATAGGAGCGCGCCGCGACCTCGTCCTCGCGGACGGCGCGCAAGCGTGCGGCCGAGATGCGAGTCGAGCAGCCGCGTCTGCAACAGCGGCGAGCGACGACGAGCACGGCGAGGCACAGCCAATAGACCGCGCGCGCCGACGTAGATCTCGTGGCCGAGGAACGAGAGCGGCGGGAATGCCGGTGAGGCCCATCGCGCCGCCGGTCAGGCTCTCCCAGTTGAGGATGACGAGGCTCGACGATCTCGCCGATCGCCAGCGTCGCGATGGCGATGTAATGGCCGCGCAGGCGGAAGGCGGGAAAGACCAGCAGCGTGCCGATGCGCGCCGGCGATCAGCGCCGGCCGACCGGCACGGAAACGATCGTCGGCGCGCCGAGATCGAGTGGCCAGCAGCGCCGACGCATAGCCGCCGATCGCCAGCAGCGCCGGCCTGGCCGAGCGAGATCTGCCCGGCCGTGCCGGCGATCAGGGTCAGGCTCAGCGCCAGCATGCGCCGCGAGCCAGGCGTTGGTGAGGGTCTGCAGCAGATAGGGCGCGCCGGTCGACGAGCGGCAGCGCGAAGCGCGGCGACGGTCAGCGCCGACGACCAGCCCAGCGCGGCACGCGCACCGGCCGGCTCGGCGCGATGAAGGTGCCGGTCAGCGGCTCGGCGTCGACGCCGTGCGGCCGCCGAACAGGCCGTTCGGCAGCCAGACCAGGAACGACGATCAGCAGCACGAAGGCGAACAGGTTGCGGTAGGTCGTGCCGAACAGCGCGATGCCGTAGCTCTCGATGAGGCCGAGCATGCAGGCTGCCGAGGATCGCGCCCGGCACGTTGCCGACGCCGCCGATCACCTGCGGCGACGACGCCCTTCAGCGTCGCCTGGAAGCTCATGCCGGGATCGATGTGGTTGTAATACATGCCGACCAGCAGGCCGCTGAGGCCGCCGAGCGCCGAGGCGATGGCGAAGACGGCGCTGTTGACCGCATCGACGTTGACGCCCATCTGCAGCGCCGCGTCGCGATCCTGCGCGGTCGCGCGCACCGCGAAGCCGAGCTTGGTGAAGCGCAGGAAGGCGAAGAGCAGCGCCGGCGCTGACGAGGCCGACGGCGGCGATCAGCAGATCGAGCGCGCCCGATCGAGCCGCCGCCGATCGCGATGCCGCCAGTCCGGCAGGTCGCTCGGCACGGCGCGCGGGTCGGGCGAGCAGATCAAGCTGCACGAGCTGGTCGAGCACGAAGCTGATGCCGATCGTGGCGAGCAGCGGCGCGATGCGCGCCTTGCCCTGCAGCGGCCGCAGCGCCGACGCGCTCGATCAGCGACGCCGAGCAGCCGCGCAGGCGACGAACACGATCGCCATCGTGACCGGCAGCGGCGTGTGCAGAAAGGTGATCGCCGCCCAGCCGACATAGGCGCCGATCGTGTAGACCGAGCCATGGGCGAAATTGATGAGGTTGGCGACGCCGAAGATCAGCGCCAGACCCACCGCCAGCAGCGCGTAGATGTTGCCGATGACGAGGCCGTTGACGGTGTAGTCGATGAACGAGCCCAAGCGTTCAGCGTCCTTAAGGCTCCGACTTCACTCGACATCCGTCATTGCGAGCGAAGCGAAGCGCCAGCGGCGATCGAAGCCTTCCGGATCGGGCCGTCAGCCGCACCGTGGATGGCCGCTTCGCTCGCAAGACGGGCTAGCTCGCCTGCGGCTTCTTGCCGTCCCACAGCGCGAACTGGCCGTCCTTGACGACGAGATAGACCGCGCGCGCGCCCGCGACGCGGCGCGTCTGCGGATCGAACGTCGCCTTGCCGAAGATCACGCTCGGCACGTCCTTGATCTGAGCGAGCCCGTCGTGGATCGCCTTGCGGTCGGTGCCGTATTTGTTCGATGACTTGCGGCGAGCAGGATGATCGTGTCGTAGGCGACGGCGTTGAAGTCGTCCGGCTCCTCGTTGTACTTGCGCGCGGAATTTCGTCGACGAAGGTCTGCACCTCCGGCCGCGTGTCGCCGGGGAAGAAATTCGATCTCGGTGAAGACGCCGTTGGCGGCGTCGCCCGCCAAGCTCGATGAACTTCGGCGAATAGATCGAGCCGATGGCGACGATCGGCGTCGTCAGCCCGACGGTGCGGATCTGCCGGGCGATCAGCGCGCCGTCGGCGATAGTAGGAGATCAGGACGATCCCGTCGGGCTTGGCGTCGCGCACGCGCACCAGGGTCGAGCGGAAATCCTTCTCGTCGGGCTGGTAGCCCTCGGAGGCGACGACCTCGAGCGCCGTAGCGCCTTCGCGGCCTCGCGAGAAGATCTTCTGGCTGGTGCGGCCCCAATCGGTGTTGAGATAGAGCACCGCGAGCTTCTTGAAGCCGAGGTCGGCGGCATATTTGGCGAGCCGCGGCTGCTCGTCCGCCTGGCTGACCGAGTTGCTCCAGATGAAGTCGCCGCCCTTGGTGAAATTCGGATGCGAGTTGGTGAAGCCGAACTGCACGAGGCCGGCGCGCTGGTAGATCGGCGAGGCCGCCATCGAGGCGGTGCTGGAGAAATCGCCGACCTCGACGACGATCTTCGGATCGCTGACGAATTTCTGCGCGATCGCCACCGTCTGGCGCGGGTCGGCCTGGCTGTCCTCGAACTGACATATTGCAGCGGGCGCCCCTTGACGCCGCCCGCGCCGTTGACCTCGTCGAGCGCGAGATCGAAACCCTTTTTCCACTGCGCGCCGTATTGCGCGTTCTGGCCGGTCAGCGGCCCGCTGACGCCGATCGTGATCGGTTCGCCCTTCGGGCTGTCGGCGGAAGCCGATGCGCTGAACGCGACGACGAGCGCCAGCGCGGCGTAAAGCATGGCGCGACGGGGGAGGGAGATTTGCGTGCGCATGCTGCGCCTCCGGGACGGGTAAGGTCATTCTACAAAATTAGTAGAATTTTGCGGCGGGGTCAATGGAGCAACGCTGGGACCGCGCAATTCCCGCGCGCTCTTTGCGGCTGGGCGGATAAGCTCCCGTATTGTTACCGCTAAGAGCGCGCGGGACGCGCGCGGTCCCAGGGGCGCCGCCAAACCCCGCCGTTGACAATCATTTGAGTTTTTCAATAGAATGTGTGGAAAATATGAGCCAAGGAGAGTCGCGTTGAGCCGCAGCGAAGTCGCTGAGCTTCCGGTGGAGGCCGGCGGAGTTTTGAGCGAGGACGTCCTCGCCGTCGTCATCGGTCTGGTTGTATTCGCGCTGGCGCTCGCCGCCTACGCCGGAAACGATTGGCTCGGCTGGGTGGTGTCGACTTCGGTGTGGACCGACCCGGCGAAGGCGCTGGCGCCGGTCGCTAAGGCCTACGTGGCGCTCGGCGGCGCGGGCGCGCTGGCGGCGACCTATATTCGCATTGCTGGTCGTCGTTGACCGCGGGCGCGTTGGCGCTCGGGCGAGACGCCGCGCGATTCGCGGCAACCTTCACCGCGACTTTCGTGCTCGCCTACGCGAGCTGGTTTGTGGGCGCGTGGGCGCATTTCGCCGCGGTGACGCCGGCCGAGCAAGCGAAGTTCGGCATCGATTGGTCGCTGAAACTCACCAACGAAGGCGGCTACATCGTTGCGCTGATCGTCGGCCTGATCATCGCCAACTTCTTTCCGAAATTCGCGGATTGGTTGAAGGAGGCGATCCGCCCCGAGCTCTACATCAAGATCGCCATCGTCATTCTCGGCGCCTTCGTCGCGGTGACGGCCGCGAGCAAGCTGACGCTCGCCTCTTCGCTGTTGTTGCGCGGGGTGGCGGCGATCGTCGAGGCCTATCTGATCTACTGGGCGGTGGTTTATTACGTCGCGCGCAAATGGTTCGGCTTCAGCCGCGAATGGGCGGCGCCGCTCGCTTCGGGCATCTCGATCTGCGGCGTCGCGGCGGCGATCGCCACCGGCGGCGCGATCCGCGCCCGCCCGCAGGTCCCCGTGCTGGTTTCCTCGCTTGTCGTCGTGTTCGCCGTGGTCGAGGTGCTGGTGCTGCCGTGGATCGCGCAAACCTATCTTTCGCACGAGCCGCTGGTTGCGGCCGCCTGGGTCGGCCTCGCGGTCAAGACCGACGGCGCGGCGGTCGCCGCGGGCGGCATAACGGAATCTCTGATTCTGGCGAAGAACGCCGCCGAGGGCGTCAACTATCAGCCGGGCTGGATCATCGGCGTGACCGCGACGATCAAGGTGTTCATCGATCTGTTCATCGGCGTTTGGGCTTTCGTACTCGCCTATATCTGGACCAACTACATCAACCCGAAGCCCGGCGACCGCGCGCGCGCCAGCGAGATCTGGGCGCGCTTCCCCAAGTTCATCCTCGGCTTCGTCGCCACTTTCGCGATCGCGCTCGTCCTCGCGCTGACGGCGGCGCCCGCGGGCGTGGCCAAGCTGACGTCAGCGATCGGCGAGGCGAACGCGTTCCGGGTCATCTTCTTCATTCTGACGTTCTTTTCGATCGGCGTGATGTCGAATTTTCGCGTGCTGTGGCGCGAGGGGTTGGCGAAGCTGGCGGCGGTCTACGTGGTGTCGCTGTTCGGCTTCGTGATCTGGGTTGGATTGCTCATTTCCTGGTTGTTCTTCGCCGGCGTCAAGCCGCCGTTGGCGTCTTGAGGAGGGGAAAATGTCGGACGACAAGCTCCATGAGGAACTGAAGGCGCCGGTCGAGCCGCTGCTGCCGATCGAGAAGAAGTTGATTGGTTGGAGCTTAGGGCTCGGCGTTGGGCTGTTGATAATTCTCGGGATTATAAATCACTTTTTGCCGACGTCGTGAGGCCCCTGGGAGCGCTCATAGGCGCTAAATGCAGGTGGATAGGACGAAGCAATCGGGCGTTTTGATTGATGAACCGCCGGCGCCGCGAACTCCCTCCCCCCTTGTGGGGGAGGGCGGGGGAGGGGGGTAGCCGCAAGCGCCGCGCTTTCCGGGGAGTTTTCATCCAAGCCGAACCGCCCCCCTCCCTAACCTCCCCCACAAGGGGGGAGGGGACTGCTGGCGGTCAATCACACCAAAAGCCCTCCCTAAGTTAGCGCATACGGGCGGGACGCCCGCGGTCCCAGAGAGCGCCGATCACTCCCGAAACGGAATCACGCGGCCCTCAGGCGCGCCGGGCGAGACGCCAATAGCGCGGGAGACCTCGTCGGCGCTCCAACCAATTCGGTCGAACGCTCCACGCCAGTAGATCAGCGCGCCCTCGGCGGGCTTCGGCGCCGCCAACCGCACGCGGCCAATCAGGATCGCGTGCGAATGCCGCTCGATGATGTCCTCCACCTCGCATTCGAAAGCGGCGATGGCGTCGGCGAGCAACCAGACGCCGTCCGGCGTCGACACCCAGTGTCCCTCGGCGAACCGCTCCGCGCCCTTCAACCCACCGCGGCCAGCAAAACGATCGGCGATCTCGGCGTGATCGGCGGCGAGCACGTTGACGCCAATCAAGTCGCCCGGGCCTAGCCGCGCATAGAGCGACGCGGAACGGTTGACGCAGACGATCAGCGTCGGCGGCTCCGCCGACAGCGAGGAGACGGACGTCGCGGTCAGTCCGGTGCGATATTCGCCATCGCCGTGCGTGACGACGGAGACGCCGCTCGCGAGCTGCCGCATCGCTTGGCGGAAGGCGTCAGCCGCGCTCGGCGCGGCGCAGAAGTTTCTCACGGTGGCGTTCATCCGGTTCAGCATCCTCTGCGGCGTGCGATGAGGCTCAGAGGTCTCGCGGTTGGAAGACCGTGTCGTCGTGTGGATGGGCCAAGCCTTCATTTGGCGGCGTCGCGAGGGCGCGATTGAGGGCTTTCGCGAACGCGACAAGTCTCACACCAAGCCATCCGATGAAATCAGCGATCGCACCCATATGCGCCTCCTGAGACAAGCGTTATTCCGTCATTGCGAGCGAAGCGAAGCAACCCAGCCTGTCGGCGATGCCTCGGTTCGTCCTCGCCACGCACTGGCGCGGCCGGAGTGGCTGCGCGCGATGCCGCGGCGTCTCGCCCCAGCGTTGGATGGCTTGCATTCGCTCGCCACGATGCAGGGGTGGATGTTTTGTTTGTTCCCGAGCGCTTCTCATATGCCGGCGCCGTCGTCGAACGAGTTCCTGCCGCGGCTTGGCCTGAGCCACGCGGCTGTTGCCGGGAACGTCCTCGGTGAGCCAGACGCCGCCGCCGATCGAGGCGCCGTGTCCGATGGTCACGCGGCCGAGGATCGTTGCGCCGGCGTAGATGACGACGTCGTCCTCGACGATCGGATGGCGCGGATAGTTCTTGCGCAAGGCGCCGGACGCGTCGGTCTCGAACCGCTTCGCGCCGAGCGTCACGCCCTGATAGAGCCGCACGTTGCGACCGATGATTGCCGTCTCGCCGATGACGACGCCGGTGCCGTGATCGATGAAGAACCGCTCGCCGATCTCCGCGCCGGGATGAATGTCGATGCCGGTGCGTCCGTGCGCGTCCTCGGAGGCGATGCGCGCGAGCATCGGCGCGCCGAGCTTATAAAGTTGATGCGCGAGCCGATGCCGCAGCATCGCGGCAAAGCCCGGAAACGAGAAGATCACCTCGTCAATGCTGGCCGCCGAGGGATCGCCCTCGTAGCCGGCGCGCGCGTCGCTGTCGGCGAGCGCGCGGATCGTCGGCAGCGCGGCGGAAAAGCGCGCGGCGATCTCGAACGCGCGGCGCGGGTCGGCGTCCCCGGCGCCGACGCCCTCGGCGGCCAGCGCCAGTTCGAGCTTGATCTGGCCCTGCAAGCGCTCTCAGCGCGGTGCGCAGCGTTTTGCCGACGAACGCGTCGACCTCGTCGGCGGACAGGCCCTGCGGCCCGAAGTGGCGCGGATAGAGCGCGGAAACCAGATCGTCGATCGCGCGCGATCAGTGTCTTGCGCGACGGCAGTTTTGGCGTCGGGCCGCGATAGCGGCGGCGCTGCGAGAGATTGCGCAGGTCGCGCAAGCCTTCGACGAGGCCGTCGACGTCGAACGGCTCCTCCACGCGGACTTCGGCGAGCGCGCTCACGCCGCCAGCCCCTTGGCGTCGAACACGCCCTTCGAACAGCACCGAGCTCAGATAGCGCTCGCCCGAATCGGGCAGGATGACGACGATCGTCTTGCCCGCGTTCTCCGGCTGCTTGGCGAGCCGCACCGCGACCGCCGCCGCCGCGCCGCAGGAGATGCCGGAGAGAATGCCTTCTTCGAGCGTCAGGCGCCGAGCGAACAGCACCGCCTCTTCGTTGCTGACCTGCTCGACGGCGTCGATCAACGAAAGATCGAGCACATCGGGCACGAAGCCCGCGCCGATGCCCTGGATCTTGTGCGGTCCGGGCTTCAGCGGCTCGCCCGCGCGCTTCTGGGTGAGCACCGGGCTCGCGGTCGGCTCGACGGCGACGGATTGGATCGGCTTGCCCTTGGTTTGTTTGATGTAGCGCGAGACGCCGGTGATCGTGCCGCCGGTGCCGACGCCGGCGACGAAAATATCGATCGCGCCCTCGGTGTCGTCCCAGATCTCCGGCCCGGTGGTCTTCTCGTGGATGGCGGGGTTGGCGGGGTTCTTGAACTGCTGCAGCAGCACGTAGCGGTTGGGATCGGAGGCGGCGATCTCCTCGGCTTTGGCGATCGCGCCGCTCATGCCCTTGCGCGCCCTCGGTCAGCACCAGCTTGGCGCCGTAGGCGATCAGCAGCTTGCGCCGCTCCAGGCTCATCGTCTCCGGCATGGTCAGCGTGAGCGGGATGCCGCGCGCGGCGGCGACGAAGGCCAGCGCGATGCCGGTGTTGCCGCTGGTCGGCTCGACGATCTCCTTGCCCGGCCCGAGCAGGCCCTTGGCTCTCGGCGTCCCAGATCATCGCCGCGCCGATGCGGCATTTGACGGAATAGGCGGGGTTGCGGCCTTCGATCTTGGCCAGCACGGTCGCCGCCGGCGCCGTCGGTGATGCGGTTGAGCCGCACCAGCGGCGTGCGGCCGATCGACAGCGAATTGTCGGCGAACCAGCGGGACATGCAACGCTCCATTCAGTCGATAATTTTTGTAGACATAGTGGACAAACTGCGCCATGACAAGCGCGCAAGCCGCGCCTGCGGCGCTCTTCGAGGGTCATCCATGGATCGCAGACAGATTTCTCTTCGGCGCCGCGCGCTTTGCGTCCGCGCGCGTCGGCGCCGCTCGCGCCGCGCCGGTCACGGAGCTGCGCATCGGCTATCAGAAGACCGCCGTGCTGCTGGTCGTGAAGGCGCAGAAGCTGCTGGAGCAGCGGTTCGAGCCGCAAGGGCGTCGACGGTCAAATGGGTCGAGTTCGCGTTCGGGCCGCCGCTGCTCGAGGCGGTCAACGCCGGCGCGGTCGACTACGGCTACACCGGCGACGCGCCGCCGATCTTCGCGCAGGCCGCGCGCGCCAAGATCGCCTATGTCGCGGTGATTCCCGGCGCGCGGCTACGGCCAGGCGATCGTCGTGCCCGCGGACTCGCCGGTCAAGACGCTCGCCGATCTCAAGGGCAAGAAGATCGGCGTCGCCAAGGGCTCGAGCGCGCACAATCTGCTGGTGTCGGCGCTGGAGAGCGAGAAGATCGCCTGGAGCGACATCACCCCGGTCTATCTCGCGCCCGCCGACGCGGCCTCCGCCTTCGGGCGCGGCGCGATCGACGCCTGGTCGATCTGGGATCCGTTCTACGCCATCGCCGAACTGAAGCAGAAGGCGCGGCCGCTGCCGATCGATCCGAAGGCGACGATCCAGAACTAGTTCTTCCTCGCCAACAGCGATTTCCTCGCGCAAACACGCCGACGTCGTCGGCGCGATCAACGAGGAGGTCGCCAAGGCGACGGAATGGGCGGGCGCGCATCGCGACGAGGTCGCGGCGCTGTTCGCCGAGGCGAGCGGCGTCGACATCGCGGCGCAGAAGCGCGCGGTCGACGCGCGCCGAATTCAGCTTCGGCCCGATGACCGACAAGGTGATCGCCGCAGCAGCAGGCGGTCGCCGACCGCTTCCAGCGGCTCGGCCTGATCCCCGCGCCGATCGCCGTGCGCGACATCGTCTGGATCTGGAAGCCCAACGCGTGAAGCGAGGAGCGACCGCATGAGCGTCATCAGACAAACCCCTGGATATGTTCTGGTTCATCCCCGTCAGCGGCGACGGCGCCTATCTCGGCACCGACAAGGGCAATCGCTCCGGCCGATTTCTCCTATCTGAAGCAGATCGCGCAGGCCGCCGACCGGCTGGGCTTCGGCGGCGCGCTGATCCCCGTCGGCTCGCATTGCGAGGACCCCTTGATCGTCGCCGCGGCGCTGGCGCCGCTCACCGAGCGCCTGCGCTTTCTCGCCGCGCTGCGCCCGGGCCTCGCGACGCCGACGCATTTCGCGCGCCAGGCCGCGGCGATCGACCGCATCAGCAACGGCCGCTTCCTCGTCAATCTCGTCGCCGGCGGCGACGCCAAGGAGCTCGCGGGCGAAGGCATCTTCTCTCGACACGACGAGCGCTACGCGCAGGCCGCCGAATTCCTCGACCGTGTTCCGCAAGCTGCTCGCCGGCGAGACGGTCAACTATTCCGGCAAATACGTGAGGGTCGAGGGCGCGCGGCAGTTGTTTCCGCCGGTGCAGCAGCCAGCTGCCGATCTGGTTCGGCGGCTCGTCCGAGCCCGCGCATCGAGGTCGCCGCCGCGCAGTCCGACGTCTATCTGACCTGGGGCGAGCCGCTCGAACAGGTGGCCGAGAAGATCGAGGATGTGCGCGCGCCGCGCCGCTGCGAAAGGGCGCGAGGTCAAGTTCGGCCTGCGCATCCATCTGATCGTGCGCGAGACCGAGGCCGAGGCCTGGGCCGTCGCCGACAAGCTGATCGCGCAATCTCTCTGACGAAGCCATCGCCGCCGCGCAGCAGAAGTTCGCGCAAGGAATCCGATTCGGTCGGGCAGAAGCGCATGAGCGCGCTGCACGGCGGCGGCGGCGCGACAAGCTGACGATCGCGCCCAACCTGTGGGCCGGCATCGGCCTCGTGCGGCGCGGCGCGGGCACGGCGCTGGTCGGCGATCCGGCGACCGTCGCCGAGCGCTTGCAGGGAATATCAGGCGCTCGGCGATCGAGACGGTGATCGCCTCCGGCTATCCGCATCTGGAGGAAGCCTACAAGGTCGCCGAACTGCTGTTCCCGGAGCTCGGCATCGGCCAGGCGCCGCGCATGCAGCCACGGCACGGCGCCGGGCGAGTTCGGCGTCGGCGCGTTCAAGCCGCGCGTCGCGGCGGAATGATCGTCTGCATGTGATTGGAACCAGGCGAATCGCCGCACTCCTCCGCCATTGTGGGGAGGCAGGGCAGTGAGGGCAGCCCAAGCGACGCCATCCTCAGACAGCCCCGAGCCGAACCGACGCCGCTCCCTGACCTCCCACAGGGGAGGGAACGGCTGCGTTACGATCTACGGAGCATCCCATGAGCGAAACCCTAGATCGCGCGCGCACGCGCTCGACGCCGGCCTTCGCGCGCTCGCCGTGCGCGCATCGCGCACTCGCGGCTGGCTCATTCCCTTCGGCTCTGGTCGTGCTCTGGCAGGCCGCGTCCTCGGCGGGCTTGCTCTCCGACAGCGTCCTGCCCTCGCCCCTCGCCGTGCTCGCCGCCGGCTGGCGGCTGACGCTGACCGGCGAACTGCCGCGCAACGTCGAGGTGAGCTTCCTGCGCGCGATGGCCGGGCTCGTCGTCGGCGGCGGCATCGGCTTCGCGCTTCGGGCTCGCCAACGGGCTTGTCGACGCTCAGCGAACGGCTGACCGACTCGACGCTGCAGATGATCCGCAACATCCCGCATCTGGCGCTGATCCCGCTGGTCATCCTCTGGTTCGGCATCGAGGAGGAGGCCAAACTGTTCCTCGTCGCGCTCGGCGTGTTCTTCCCGATCTACGCCAACACGCTGCACGGCGTGCGCTCGGTCGATCCGCAACTGATCGAGATGGCGAAGAGCTACGGCATGCACGCGCGTCGATCTGTTCTTCCGCGTCATCCTGCCGGGCGCGCTGCCTTCGATCTTCGTCGGCCTGCGCTATGCGCTGGGCGTCATGTGGCTGACGCTGATCGTCGCCGAAACGATCGCCGCGCAATCCGGCGTCGGCTACATGGCGATGCAGGCGCGCGAGTTCATGCTGATCGACGTCGTCGTGCTGTCGATCCTGATCTACGCGCTGCTCGGCAAGCTCGCCGACGTGGTCGCGCGCGCGCTGGAGCGCGCCTGCCTGTCCTGGAACCCCGCCTACAGGAACGTGTGAGCCGATGCAGTTGGCGATCTCTCACGCCATCGCTTTGTCGTTCGACGCGCCGGCCAATCGAGGCGCCGTCGGCCGGCGCGCGCCGTCACCGCGCGCGGCCTCGCCAAGAGCTTCGGCGCGACGCGGGTGCTGCGCGATCTCGACCTGCATGTTCCCGCCGGCCAGTTCCTCGCCGTCGTCGGCCGCAGCGGCTGCGGCAAGAGCACGCTGCTGCGCCTGATCGCCGGCCTCGAAACGCGCCGACGCCGGCCGCATCGCGTTCGCCGATGAGCAGGCGAGCGCGCGAAATGCGCGCGTGATGTTCCAGGAGCCGCGGCTGCTGCCCTGGGCGCGCGTGCTCGCCAATGTCGAGGTCGGCCTCGGCGCCGACGCGCGCAAGCCGGACGCGCGCGGCCGCGCCCTGGAGGCGCTCGAGGCCGTGGGCCTCGCCGACCGCGCCGGCGAATGGCCGTCGGTGCTGTCGGGCGGCCAGAAGCAGCGCGTCGCGCTCGCCCGCGCGCTGGTCAGCCGCCCGCGGCTGCTGGCGCTCGACGAGCCGCTCGGCGCGCTCGACGCGCTGACCCGCATCGAGATGCAGCGCCTGCTGGAGCAGGTCTGGCTGCAAGAGCGCTTCACCGCGATCCTCGTCACCCACGACGTCGGCGAGGCGATCGCGCTCGCCGACCGCATCGTGCTGATCGAGCAGGGCGCGATCGCGCTCGACGTCGGCGTCGATCTGCCCCGCCCCCGCCACCGCGGCGATCCGAAATTCGGCGCGCTCGAAGAACAGATCCTGGGCCGCTTGTTGGGGTCGAACGCGTGATGAGCGTTGCCGTGGAGAGAGCGTCTTGCGATCGGGCGGGGCGCGCGCGTGAACGCCGACTGGCGGCGGAAGATTCTGGGGCTTCCCCAGGCGGGGGCGCTCAGCGAGCGGGCTGTGCGAGCCGCTTACTGGCGCGTCGTCGGGAGCCTGCGCAGTCACGACGCTCGGCAATCGTCCGAACTGTTGGAGTTGCGAACAGCCAAACGAGAATTGCTATTCGATCTGGGCGTCCGCATCCCGCCCGCAAAGGTCAAAGCCAGTTTGATTGAGCCTTCGCCCCCGACCGAGACGGTCGAGAGCCTAAGCGAACACGCGCCTGACGCTCGCGAGCGCAACGTGGAATGTCCGGTCCAAACCCCCGGAGTCTGCACAAGCGCTTGAAAATGGAGCGGGCGAAGGGAATCGAACCCTCGTATGAAGCTTGGGAAGCTTCCGTTCTACCATTGAACTACGCCCGCGAGATCAGGGACTTAAGTGGACAATCTTTTTAGATCGCTTTTTGCACGGCGCCCCGGACTGCCAGATTTTGTACCGCGCCGGGCCGCAACTGTCTACAGGGCGGGGAAGGCGCGCCCCGCAAAGAGGGCGCGCATCGTTTCTTTACGGCTTGGTCGAGTTCGGCGGGGTCTGAGTTGCGGCGGGATTGGTCGCCGAGGCGGGAGCGACCGGCGACGGGTTTTCGTAGACATAGCCGACGACGCCAGCGATCAAAATAAAACCCGCAATGATACTTAGAACGAGGGGCATATTTGCAGGCCGAGCTACAGGCACGGGGCGATTGCTGTATTCATTCGTGGACCCGTTGCCGGAAAGATTTGCCATCGATAGTTTCCTTATATTTTAATCTATCATGCGATCGTACCATAATTCATCGCGCTTCGGGGATATTTTCTGTCGGAGAAACTTCGTTGAAAATATAGGTTAGTATCCCGCTCGTATCGCTAGGCCGGATCCCGCGCACCGCTATCGAAAGAGAGCCGAGCCGCCACGGTCTGACACTGGGTGAGATCAACCCTGATGCAGCGACTTCATCTGATGATTTGCGCAAGCAGGGCTGAGTTCAAAGACTGCCCAAGCGCCGGCGGCATGATAGCGCTCGGTTTGCGAAGTGATCGCATATCGGCGCCCGCGCGTCGCACGATCGTCGCCCCGCCCTCGCTGCTTTTCGCGGGCGTTGGCTGCACGCAAAGGCCCAATCGAGGATAGAGCAAATACCCGGCCGTCGCCTGCGCCTGGGCGTCGCGCTCGGCATAGCTGGCGGCGGCTCGCCAGGCGATCACCGAGGAGACGGCAATCACCGCGATGAGCGCGGTCAGGAGCAAGCCGCGCGTGTGTCCTATCGATAGGCGCAAACGGATCGTCCTGCGTTGCTCAATTTCCTGCGAGAAGCCGCACGCGCACGCGCGCCATCATCCCCCCGTCCTCATGTTCGAGGATATGACAATGAAACACATAATCGCCGGCAACAAAGAACGGTATTTTCACGATGGTTGGAGTCGAGCGGCAAATCCCCCGCTTCCAAAGTTCGACGCTCGAGCAACCGCCCGGCGAATTTGCGTCGAAATACGGCGAGCTGGGATCGGTCGCGCCGTTGGCGTGGACGACGGGAATATTGTCCAGGAAGACGCTCGAACCGTCGATCTCGGACGGCGAGGTCGCGCCGGACTCGGAGGGCATCGACACGACCGAGAACTTGGTCTGGTGCATGTGGAAATTGTGATTTTCGCCTGAGAGATTGACGAGCTCCCAGATCTCCGGGATCGGCGCGCCATCCGGTCCGAGCGTCAGACAGACTGTCGGCATGGCGCCGTTGTATTCCGTGATCACCTTGAAGGTGTTTGGTACGCCCGGGTAATTTCCGAACCGGTCGGGCGGACCATTGGCGTCGACCTCCTCATAGCCTAGTCCAAAGAGATCGGGGTAGTCGCTGGGGACATTGAAATAGATCCGCCGGCGATGCCCTGGCGCCAACGGGGTGCACTTTCTCGTATTGACGCCCTCGTCCGGCGTGATGCTCGCTGTTGTCGCGTCCTGGTTCAGATCCTGGAAGATGCGGACCGGGTGGGTGACGCTGACGGGCGCTTCGCTGGTGTCCAAATAGGGCGGCGGGTTGACGGCGCCCGATGGCGCAAAATTCACCGACGCCAAATAGGCCGCAGGCCACGTGTCGCCGGCCGGTCCCGTGTTGTAGCCGCTATCGAGAAGGGTGGCGTGAGCTCCGGCCGGCGCATGCGTCAGAAAGCCAGCCGCGTTTCGGTAAGCGACCCATATTTCGACTCGGGAACTCGGCATCATCAGCAATTGGTCGGCGCAGACCGGCCGCGCCGCGTTGTGGCCCGGACCATGCGAGGGGGCGTCTATGCCCGGGCACGGAACGACGTGCATCAAGCCAGGGTTCGGGGCGGCGGCCGTAGGGTCGAGCACGACGCCGTCTATCGCCAGGACTTGAAACACCATGTTCGACTGAGTGACCGGATTGTACAGCGACAGATTATGCGTGGTGCTGCCGGATTCACTGACCAGGCGCGAAATCTCGCCGCCGGGCGAGGTCATCGTCATGCCCGGATAGGTCTGCCCGTTGACGGATTCGTACCACCGCGCGCCGGTATAATTTGGTCCGCCTGCGCCGGAAAAATCCTGCCCGGCGCAGAAGCCGTTCAGCGGCGGCAGCACCAATCCACCATTGCTGGGGGAGAGACACATCGTCGTGTCCGGTTGGTCTTTGCGCGCGCCATCCGCAAGCACCTGCAAATCCTTGATCACCAGATGGCGGATTGGCAGTGTTTTGAAAAACCCAGCGCAAGGAGCGTTGTTGCAGACGTAATCTCCGACATTGCCAATCGAGATCGTTCCCGAAAGACCTGACGAGATCTGATTGAGCGATATGCCGTGTATGTGCGAGTGCACCCAAAACAGCCCGGAAGGATGGTTGTTCGGAATCGTGAAGCTGTAATCTGTCGCGTGCATGCGCACATCGGCGTGCGCAGCCGCCAATAGCGGCGGCATGCCGTTGTCCGGATTGAAAGTGTAGACGAAAATGTTGTCGCCGTAATTTGGCGCCGCCACTGTTGGGTAATGCGCGGACACCAACATGCCGTGAAAGTGGAGGTTGGTCGGGTTCAGCGCGAGGAAAGCCTCCTGCGGCTCTTCGGGATTACCTGCATGTTTGGAGTCCGTCAGCGGCGGCAGCTTGTTGACCAGATGCACTTTCACCGTGTCGCCTTGCTGCAACTTCAGCAGCGGACCCGCGTAGGGAATCACGCCTGCGGGCGGTGGCGGGCAGGTCTCGAGCATCGGGTTGCTAGGACGCCGGCATACGCTGTAGACAAAACCGGTCGGGTTTAGCGGCGAAAGTGTTGGAACTTTCGCTGCTTCAGCAACCATCAGCAGGTCGAGCACGCCGTTGGTTGATGAGAAGGTGTAAGGTTCTTGCAAGGGGTCGGCGTGGGCGACAGAGGCGGCAGCGAGCAAAATAGACAAAAGTCCAACCGAACGACTCCAATCGCGCACGCCCGCCATCTGCAATCTCCACAATTAAAATACACATCTAATGCGTTTAAACACTCGTGTCATACTCATGGCAAAAATATGTTTAAAATGCAACGTCAATTTGGCCGGGACGATCCCGCAAGCGAGCGCTCCGACGTGACAACAAGAGCGGAAAACGCTCCTTGCCGTTGCGCACTCAGCCCTGTTCAGCCGCCCGCGCGCGCTCCAACTCGTAAAGCTCCTTCTTCAGGATCTTGCCGACCGGCGTCTTTGGCAATTCGGGCCTGATCTCCAGCGCGCCGATCATCTCGTGCTTGCCGAGGCGCGACTTCAGGAACTCCTTCATCTCGTCCAACGAAGGCTCGGCCGCGCCGGCCTTCAGCTTGACGAACGCCTTCGGTTGCTGGCCACGATAGGTGTCGGGAATGCCGATGACGCTGACCTCCTCGACCGCGGGATGCTGGTAGATCGCCTCCTCGATCGTGCGCGGATAGACGTTGAAGCCGCCGCACAGCAGCATGTCCTTGGTGCGGTCGACGATGTAGAGATAGCCGTCCTCGTCCATGTAGCCGACGTCGCCGGTGCGGAAGAAGCCGTCCGCGTTGATCGACTCGCGCGTCGCGTCGGCGTTGTTCCAATAGCCGTGCATGACGTTCGGGCCGCGGATCAGGATTTCGCCCTTCTCGCCGGGCGCGACGTAGTCGCCGGGGCTGCGCGACGTCGGCGAATTTGAACTCGATGCCGGGCAGCGGAATGCCGCAGGAGCCGGGCTTCACCGGGCCGTCGGCGGGGGTGAAGGTGCCGGTCGGCGAGGTCTCCGTCATGCCCCAGCCCTCGCAGAGCCGGCAGCCCGACAGCGCCTGGAACTGTTGCTGCACTTCGAGCGGCAGCGGCGCGCCGCCGGAGGAGCAGGACCTGAAGCGACGCGAGATCCTCGGGCTTGACGCCCGGCAGGCTCAGCACGGCGACGAACATGGTCGGCACGCCGCAGAAGATGGTGATCTTCTTCGCCGCGATGTCCTTCACCACGGCGGCGGCATCGAAGCGCGTGTGCAGCACCAGTTCCGCGCCGATCGACGAGGCCGAGGATCATGTTGACCGAAAGCGCGTAGATGTGGAACGGCGGCAGCACCGCCAGCATGCGCTCCTCGCCTTCGCGCAGACGCCTTCGGGCCGGCGCGTCATGCGTCTGCGCGATATTGCGCATTGGCGGCGGTGAGATTGGCGTGGGTCAGCATCGCGCCTTTCGGCAGGCCGGTGGTGCCGCCGGTATATTGCAGCACCGCGATCGCCTCGGCGGGATCGCCGATGGGTGTGTGACGCGGCCGCTCGTCGCCTTCGAGCAGATCTTGAACGCGACGATGCGCTCGCTCCAGGCGACGGGGCTCAGCTGGCGGCCTTGCTGCATCTGCTCGCGGACCGGCGTCAGGCGCCGGCGTGAATCTCGGCGATCTCGCCGACGACCAGCGTCTTCAGCCGCGTCTTGCCGAGCAGCCGCTCCATCTGCGGATAGAGCGCGGCGAGATCGAGCGTGACCAGGATGTCGGTGCGGCTGTCCTCGATCTTGTGTTCGAGCACGCGCTCGGCGTCGAGCGGCGAATAGTTGACGACCGCGCCGCCCGCCTTCAGCACGCCGAAGAACGCGATGACGTAGTGCGGCGTGTTGGGCAGATAGAGCCCGACATGCACGCCGGGGCCGACGCCGAGCTTCTGGAAGCCGGCGGCGGCGCGGTCGGCAAGCGCGTTCAGCTCGGCATAGTTGATGCGCCGGCCCATGAATTCGAGCGCGGGCAGTTCGGCGAAGCGCTCGGCGGAGCGTTCGAGCACGGCTTGAACCGGCCCGGTCGGCAGCGGCGCGTCCCAGCGCACGCCTTCCGGATAGGACTTCTGCCAGCGTTGAAAATCGGCCACGACGGCGTTCCCTCGTTTGTTTGTTGATCAGGCCCGCGCACGCTTCTTTGGCGGCGGCGCGGCGCGCTCGGTGACTTTGGGCACAGGCTTTTCGGGTTTCGCAGCGGGCGCGAGCCCATAGGCCCGCTCCAACGTCTCCAGCTCCTCCGGCAGCATGATCGCCAGCGAGTGCAGCTCAGGCAGCACATTCGCGCCGGCGATAAGGCCGAAATCGAGCTGATCGCGATAGCCCTGCACGGTGATGTTGAGCGCTAGCGAATGCGTGGCGATCGAGACCGGGAAGATGTTGATAAGCTCGGCGCCCGCGGCGTGGAGCGCCTTGCGCGAGCCCGGAACGTTGGAGATCGTCACGTTCGCCGGCGACAGGCAGGCTGTCGGAGAGGTTGCTGCGGCTGTAGAGCAGCGACAATATCTGGATCAGCATCGGCGCGCCGAGCGCGGAGAATTGCGTCAGCTTGGGCACCAGCGGCTTGAACGGATCAACCAGGCCCTTCGATTTCTTGGTTTCCTCGATGATCTTTTCGAGCCTGCGCCTTCGGATCCTCGATGTTGCTGGCGAGCGAACAATACATGCCGAACACTTGATTGTTGGCCGCCGCGTCGCCGGCTTCGCGCAGCGAAATCGGCACTGCGGCCCGCAGCGTCTTCTCAGGCAGCGCTTTCGCTTGGAGAAGATGCCGCCGCAGCATGCCGCTGGAGATCGCCAGCACCACGTCGTTGAGTTTGCCGCCCGCCGCCGTTGCGACCGCCTTCGCGCGCGAGAGCGAGACCGAGACGCCGGCGAAACTGCGCTCCGAGGAGATTTGTTTGTTGAGGATGGTCGACGGCGCGACCATGTCGCCGATCGATCCGACCGCGCCCGGTTCGGCGAGCTTTGCGGCGATGCCGCCGATCGCCTTGGCGATGTCCGGCAGGCCTTTCAGGAAATCGAGCGGCTGGCGCAACTGCTGCAACCACATATCGCGCATCGCCGCGCCGAAATCCGGGCTTCGATTGCCGAACAGCGCGGCTTGCGCGTTCAACCCGGGATCGAGCGTCAGCGGTTGCGTCCACATGCTGGCATAGCCCGCAAACAACTCGCCGACCTGGCCCAGCGCATCCGGCGCCGGCTTCTTCGCGGCGGCCGGCGCGGTCACGGCGCCGTCGCCGTAGACGATTTCGGTTAGCGCTGCGCCGGCGCCGCCGTCAATCAACGAGTGATGCACCTTTGAATAGAGCCCGATCTCATTGTCAGGCAGGCCCTCGAAGACATAGAACTCCCACAGCGGGCGCGCGCGGTTGAGCAGTTTGGCGTGCATCCAGCCGACGAGGCGTTCGAGGGTCGTGCGGTTGTGCGGCGCGGGCAGGGCGCCGCGGAAAATGTGGCGGTCGAGATCGAACTGGTCGTCTTCGACCCAGGTGGGGTTGTCGATGTCGAGCGGCATCCGCGCCAGCTTCCACTTCAGCATCGGCGCGAGGTGCAGCCGGGAGGCGATTTGCGCCTTGAAATCCTCGAAGAAGTCGCCGCGATAGCCTTCCGGCAATTTGAAGATCGCCATGCTGCCGACATGCATCGGCATCTCCGGCGTCTCCAGATAAAGGAAGGCGCCGTCGACGCTGGTCAGCTTCGGTCCGAACGCGCTCATGTGCGGATGTCCAGGTGGTTGGGTAGTGTGATTGGCGACCAAACAGCCGCCGTCGTAGCTAATGCTCGCATCACGAAAACTCGCGTCATCCCCGCGAAAGCGGGGATCCAGGGGCTACACGACGTGCGGTTGAACCCGCTGGGGACACGACGCGCCCGTGGCCCCTGGATCCCCGCTTTCGCGGGGATGACAAAATGTGAGCCGCTCACGTGTCGGCCCTTCCCGTTAGTTTCCCATAAGCCAGCACGAACGGCCCCGAGCGCCGGAACGGCTTGAACTCGCCTTCCTTCTGCGCCAGCCTGTCGGCTATCGCCCAGAGCGCGGCGGCGTTGCCGCCGAGCCCGATATGGCTGGCCAGCAAGATCTCGATATTCTCCGACGTCGGCGTCTCGCGGGCGATCGAGCAGCGCCAATTCACCACGCCGTCCATCCGCGTATAGATCGAGCTTGAGGGGACAGGCAGATCGCCGCCGATCGCGGATAAATCCTCGCTGCGCGCGTCGCTGGTTTTCTCGCCGGTCACCTGCTCGTACAGACGGCGCGCGTTGGTCGCCTGCAAGCCGCGCGCGAACGGGCTGCCCAGCGTGATGACGGAGCGTATGGCCTCCGGCATGTGCAGCGCGAGGTCGCGGGCGAACACCCCGCCGAGGCTCCAGCCGACGAGCGAAACCTTGCGCCCGGTTTCATTGTGCAGCCGCGACAGGCGCGCCCGCAGCGTGGCGCGCAGGCCGTAGAAGCCGCCGATATTGCGGCCGAGCTCCCAACCTTCGGCGCGATAGCCGAGCGCGCGAAAATAGCGGCGCATCAGCAAGGTCGAGGAATCGCGCGGCGAGGAAACCCGGAAGCGCCAGCACCGGGTGCCCGTCGCCGCGCTTGGCCATCAGCAGTAGGGGCGCGAAAGCGATCGAGGTGGCGAATTCGCGGACCGCTCGGCCTTCCGTCAACAGCAACAGCGGGGAGGGCGGGCGCAGGGCTTCGTCTTGTTGTTTTGCCGCTGACGCCGTGGCCGCCATGCGTATCCTCCTAGCGCACAGCGCCGCTTGTGTTTTCCGTTTCGCTATTGTTACTACGAGGGTAAGCGCGAGGCAAACGACGCCTGCCGGGGAGACGCCGCCATGAGCCGGGATTTCGACATCGCGGTGTTCGGCGCGAGCGGGTTTACCGGAAAGCTGGTCGCCGAATATCTGGCGCTTCGCGACAAGACGGATGCGCCGCGGCGCTGGGCGCTCGCCGGTCGCGATCTCGGAAAACTCGCGGCGGTCCAGGCGGAAACCGGCGCGGACGCGGCGCTGATCCGCGCCGACAGCGACGATCCCGCTTCGCTCGCCGAACTTGCGCGACGGTCGCGCGTCGTCATCACGACGGTCGGGCCTTATCAGCTCTATGGCTCGCCGATGGTGGCGGCCTGCGCTGAATCTGGGACCGACTATGTCGACCTCTGCGGCGAGACGGCATGGATGCGCGCGATGATCGACGCCTACGATGCGAAGGCGAAGGCGAGCGGGGCGCGCATCGTGTTCTCCTGCGGCTTCGATTCGATACCCTTCGATCTCGGCGTCGCTTATTTGCAGGATGCGGCGCGGCAACGTTTCGGCGCGCCTTGCTCGCGCGTGAAGGGCCGCGTGCGCAAAATGAAAGGCACGTTCTCCGGCGGCACGGCCGCGAGTTTTCGCGCGACCATGGCGGCGGCGGCGAAGGATCCCGCGACGCTGGCGTTGCTGCGCGATCCCGTTCGCGCTGGCGCCCGGATTTTCGGGGCCGAAACAACCATCAGGCAACAAGCCGGAATACGAGGAGGATCTGCAGTCCTGGTCTGCGCCGTTCATCATGGCGGCGATCAACACGCGCAATGTGCACCGCAGCAATCAGCTGAGCGGGGGCGGCTATGGCGCGGATTTCGTCTATGACGAGATGATGCTCACCGGCCCCGGCGAGAAGGGCGAGAAAACAGCGCGCGCGATTGCCGCAGCAATGAATGATATGGCGAGCGACAAGGGGCCTAAACCTGGCGACGGGCCGTCGCGCGCGGAGCAGGAAAGCGGCCTGTACGATTTGTTGTTTGTTGGATACGGGCCTGACGGCCAGCGTCTGGACGTCAGCGTGAAGGGTGATCGCGATCCCGGCTACGGCTCGACCTCGAAGATGATATCCGAAAGCGCGATCGCGCTGCTTGAGGATTGCGAGGGGGTGGGCGGCGGGGTGATGACGCCGGCGGCGGCGTTCGGCGTGAAGTTCACGGAGCGGTTGGCGAAACGCGCAGGTGTGAGCTTTGCAATCGAACGCGGGTGAAATAGTGCGGTGTTTGACTGAGATATTGTCATCCCCGCGAAAGCGGGGATCCAGGGGCCACACGACGGGCGCTTCAACGTGTTGGCCACACGACGGGCGGCAGCCCCTGGATCCCCGCTTTCGCGGGGATGACCAATTGGCCGTTTCGCTGGCTATTCTGCGTGTCTCACTATGATTGAGATATCCGCCTCACAGGATCCCTCACGCATGCCGTCCGCCGCCAAACCCATACCCCAACCGCCGCGCACGCCCGTCGTCGGCCACGCGTTTGCAATTGACAGCCACGCGCCGGTCGCGAGCCTCAACGGTTTCGCCAAACAACTCGGGCCGATCTTCCAGATCGACGTGATGGGCAACCAGATCGTGTTCGTCGCCGGCGCGAAACTCGCCAGCGAGCTCTGGGATGAGACGCGGTTCGACAAAGCGGTGCGCGGCGCGCTGGCGCTGGTGCGCGCGATCGGCGGCGACGGGCTGTTCACCGCCAAGACCAACGAGCCGAACTGGGCCAAGGCGCACAACATCCTGCTCGCGCCGTTCGGCGGCCGCGCCATGCAATCCTACCACTCGGCGATGCTCGACATCGCCGATCAACTCGCCAAGAAATGGGAGCGGCTCAATCCCGATGAGGAGATCAACGTCGTCCACGACATGACGGCGTTGACGCTCGATACGATCGGGCTCTGCGGTTTCGATTATCGCTTCAATTCGTTCTATCGCCGCGACTACCATCCCTTCGTCGAAGCGCTGGTGCGCTCGCTGGAAACGATGATGCTGCATCGCGGCCTGCCGTTCGAGAAGCTGAAGCTGCGCACGCGGCTGAATACGATGAAAAGCGATCTCGCGTTCATGAACAAGCTCGTCGACGATCTCGTTCGCGAGCGTCGCGGTTCGCCGACGGGCTCGCAGACGAAGAAGGATCTGCTGAACGCGATGCTGAGCGGCGTCGACAAGCAGACGGGAACGCAGCTCGACGATCTCAACATCCGCTATCAGATCAATACATTTCTCATTGCCGGGCACGAGACGACGAGCGGGTTGCTCTCCTATACGATTTACGCGCTGTTGAAGAACCCCGACGTGCTCGCCAAGGCGCGCGCGGAGGTCGATCGCGTGTTTGGCAACGACGAGGCGCCAACTTACGCGCAAGTGACGCAACTTCACTACATCAACCAAGTGCTGAAAGAGAGCTTGCGTCTCTGGCCGCCGGCGCCGGCGATCGGGCTCTACGCGTTGAAGGACGAGAACATCGGCGGCTATGCGATCCCCAAGGGTCGCACAGTCAACGTGCTGATTGGACCTTTGCAACGCGACCCCGAGGTTTGGGGACCTCGCGCGGACATCTTCGACCCTGAGAATTTCGCGCCCGAAGCCGAGGCGAAACGGCCGGCCTGGGCGTTCAAACCTTTCGGCAACGGGCAGCGCGCCTGCATCGGCCGCGGTTTTGCGCTACATGAGGCAGCGCTGGCTCTGGGTGTTATCCTGCAACGCTTCGATCTCATCGACGTGGATCGTTATCAGCTCAAGCTCAAGGAGACGCTGACGGTCAAGCCGGATGGCTTCAAGATCAAGGTCAAGCGGCGCGCCGAAGCTGATCGCCCCCGCGCGGCGCCTGTGGCGCCGACGACGGAGGTGAGGGAAACCGCCGCGCCGCCGGCCGCGCGGCCAACTCACAACACGCCGCTGCTGGCGCTTTACGGCTCCAACCTCGGCACGGCGGAGGAATATGCGCATCGCCTGGCGGAGACCGCCGAAGTCAACGGCTTTGCCACGACCTTGGGCGCGCTGGACGAACATGTCGGGCCGCCGCCGAAGCAGGGCGGCCTGGTGATCTTCTGCGCCTCCTACAATGGCGCGCCGCCGGATAACGCGGGCAAGTATGTGACGTGGTTGCGCGAGCAGGCTCCGCCAGACGCTTTTGCCGGCGTCAAATATGTCGTGTTCGGCTGCGGCAACAGCGATTGGACGGCGACCTATCAATCCGTGCCGCGCTACATCGACGAGCGCATCGCCGCGCTTGGTGGCGAACGCATCGCCGCGCGTGGCGAGGGCAATGCGAGAGAGGATCTCGACGGACAATACGAGGCTTGGTTCGCAGGTCTTCGGCCTGCTGCCGCGCAAGCGTTTTCCTTGCAAGCCGGGCTCGACCGCGAGACCCGCGCCGAGCCGCTGTACCGCCTGGAGACCCTGACCCCGCATGTCGACAACGCCGCCGTCGCCGCGACCGGCGGGCGGCGCATGCGTGTCTTGGAAAACCGCGAGCTGCTCACCGCTGAGGACCGATCCACGCGCCACATCGAGATCGAACTCGCGGAGGGACAGACCTATCGCGCCGGCGATCATCTCGCGGTCGCCCCGCGCAACGACGCCGGCCTGGTCGCGGCTGTAGCCGCCCGCTTCGGCCTGACGCCGGAGACCACAATCAAGCTCGAAGCGACGCCCGGGCGCCGGCCGCTGTTGCCGGTTGGCGTCGCGGTCTCCGTCGCCAAGCTGCTGACCGATTATGTCGAGCTGCAACAGACAGCGACGCGCAAGCAGATCGAGACGCTCGCCGAACACACGCGCTGCCCCGTGACCAAGCCGAAACTCCTGGGGTTGGCGAGTGGCGACGAGACCTACCGGGCCGAGGTCTACGCCAAGCATCTCTCGGTGTTTGACCTGTTGCTGCGACATCCCGCCTGCGAGGCGCCGTTTCCCGTCTATCTGGAGATGCTGCCGCCGTTGCAGCCACGCTATTATTCAATCTCCTCCGCGCCGCTGGAAGATGAGCGACGGCTCAGCATCACCGTCGGCGTCGTCCGCGGCGCGGCGCGGTCGGGGCTTGGCGAATATCGCGGCGTCGCCTCCAACTATCTGGAGCGGCGACAGCCCGGCGATTTCGTCCACGCGGGCGTTCGCGAGACCAAGGCGGGTTTCCGGCTGCCCGAGGATCCCGCGACGCCGCTGATTATGATTGGCCCCGGCACAGGGCTCGCGCCGTTCCGCGGCTTTTTGCGCGAGCGGGCGGCGCTGCGGCGGCGGGGCAGGGCGCTGGGGCCGGCCATGCTGTTCTTCGGTTGTCGGCGCGCGGATGAGGATTTCCTCTACGCCGAGGAATTGCAGGGCTACGCGGCTGACGGATTGGTTGATCTGCATGTGGCGTTCTCGCGTCCGCCGGAGGGTGGGCGAACCTACGTGCAGGATTTGATGCGACGAGAGGCGGATAAGCTCTGGCGGCTGATCGAAGGCGGCGCGATCGTGTACGTCTGCGGCGACGGGTCGGCGATGGAGCCGGACGTCAAGCGCGCGCTGATCGACATCCATGCGGCGAAATCTGGTGAGAACGGTCAAGCCTGGATCGCGCGGCTGGGCGAGAGCAACCGTTACGTGCTCGATGTTTGGTCGAACGCGTAAGTCCCTCGTGTCTTTGTGAAACCCTTCGCGCCTTGGTGGTGAAGCCCTTTTACCACCAAGGCGCGAAGGGTTTCACAAAGGCACAAAAGGGAGAGGCGCATGCGGTACGGGCTTATAGCGGCGGTGTTGGCGCTGGCGACGCCAGCCTGCGCACAGACCAACTGCGGCGAATGGCTGCATCTCGTCGTTGAGCCGGCGGAGAAGGCGCCTGATGTCCAGGCCGTGCTCAGTCGCCGGTTGGAGGGCGCTGGCGCGAAAACCGTCACGGTCGAGCGCGATGGCGCCGGGTTGAAGGCGCTGCTGCCGCCAAACCTCGGCGAAGCACTGCTGACGCGGCCGGGCAAATTTGAAATGCGGCTTGTAGCTACGGGCGCGGACGGGCTCGAACTGCAGCGGCTCGACGGCGGCGCCCCCGAGCGCGTCGAGCCGCAGGTCATCCTCAACGAATACCGCCTGCGCGACGTCAAACTGTCTGTCGACCCGAAGGCGACCGACCCGCGCTACGCAGTGACGCTCGGTTTCCGACTTGATCCCGTGGGCATGCGCAACCTTCTGGCCGCGAGCGCGGAGGCGCTGGGGCGCAAGCTCGCCGTGATCGTCGAGGACCGGATCGTGGTCACCCCGATCATCCGCGCGCCGATCGCCTCCGCCGATGGGGAGGTGGCCGGCGGTTTCACCGCGGACGGCGCCGCTTTCCTCGCCGAAGCCTTGCGCGGCGGCCGCTTGCCCGCCGCGGTGAGCGTCGCCGGCCGTGAGCCGGCGACCTGCGGGACCAATTAAGCCGCCGCCGCCGGCGTATCGCGGATTTCGTAGATCGTCAGCGCTTCGCTGACGCCGCGCAACGCCAACTCGCGCGAGAACGTGCGGCAGCCGCGCTCCTTCAACAGGCTCGTCACTTCCGGGGTCTCGACGATTCCGCGCGTGGCGAGGATTGCGCTCGGATCGGCAAGACCTTGCACACGCGAGGCGATATTCACCGACTGCCCGAAATAATCCTGCCGCTCATCGAGCACGACAGCCAAACATGGCCCCTCGTGCAGGCCGATGTTGAGCGCAAGGTCCTCGGCGCCGCGCGATTGGTTGATGTCGTGCATCGCCGCGCGCATTCGCAGCGCCGCGCGCACCGCACGCTCGGGCGTAGAGAACGTCGCCATGACGGCGTCGCCGATGGTTTTCACCACCGCGCCGCCCTCCGCCGAAACCGCCGCGATCACCGCGCCGAAATGGCTGCGCACTAGGTCATAAGCGGCGAGATCGCCGACGCGGTCGTACAGCGCCGTAGAACCGCGCAGATCTGTGAACAGGATCGTCAGGCTGGTGATGGTGAAGCGCTGCTCGGAGTCGAGCGTGCCGTTGCGATAGAGCTCGCGGAACGTCTGATTGGAGAACACCCGCGTCGCCGTGAGGAACGGACGTCGCTTGCCCATCAGCTCATGAAACTCCGCAGACCCCAGCCACACGCCCGGCAACGCGCGCCGCTTGGCGCGATTGTCGAGCGATATGCGTACGGGGCCCGGCGCAAGCTTCATGGTGCCGCTATGCGAGTGCTCGTCGCTGAACACCAGCGACAGGTTGCGCCGGTCGTGCGTCTCTTCGCCCTCGACGTCGAGAAAGACCGTGGTGTGCGTCACAGGATCGAACACCAGCACGGAGCCGGCCGGCAGCGCGAGCGACATGCTGGCCCGCTCGCCGGGCTCGACCTCCATGGCGTCGAGCGTGTTTCGTTCGAGGAACGCCTCGTATTGCGCGGGCAGATCGATGATCGTGCCCCAGAAAATCTGCCGCGTGTATTCGTGCAGCGGCAGGCTGTCGGGATCGTGCGCGGCGATGCGGCGAACGCGCGGATTGACGGTGAAGGTCACCTCGACCTGGGTGTCCAAGGTCGGCGGGACATGATCGACGCAGAGCGAGCAGAAATAATGCGGCCGGTCGAGCGTCTTCAGCGCCCCGCTGGTCTCCAGCGCGCCGCCACATCCTGGACATAGGGCGGTCCAGGTCATGTCGAACAGGCCGAGTTGCGCGGCGCGCACGAAGGCGCCGATGGTCGCATCCTCGTCTAGCCCACGCGCCGTGGCGAAGGCCAGGGCGTTGATGCGATTGAGGTTTGCGTCCGGTCCGGACGCGACGTCTTCCTGGATCGCCGCTACGGCTTTGGGGTCGGCGGCCTGCGATAGGATGGACCATAGAGCTGCGGTGTCGGCCACGAGATAACTCCGGATAGGCTTTGCGGGATTGGAGTACATATAGGGGGTAAAATGATGGCGGCCAGGATTCGGCGCCGTTTTTACGCGGCGGCGAATTGTGGACGGGAGCTGTCACCTCGCTATAGCGGCCGTCGAAAGGCCGCGCAAAAAGGGCGCATGTTGACATGCGCGGCGCATGTTACTATCTAACGAGCATGTCAACGATGATCCAAATCCGCAATGTGCCCGACGCCCTACATCGCAAGCTCAAGGCGCGCGCCGCCCTGCTCGGCAGATCCCTTTCCGACTATCTGCTCGAAAACATAACCGAACTCGCTGAAAAGCCGACGCAGGAAGAGTGGCTAGCCCAACTCGCGACACGCGAGCCGATAGATCTTGGCGCCGAGACGGTGGAATTGTTGCGAGCCGAACGCGAAGCGCGATGATTGTCGCCGACGCGTCGGCGCTGTTCCAACTATTATCTCGAGGCGGAAACGCGTCGGCGATCAAAGCGCGACTTTTCACTCGCTCCACGCCGATTTGCGCGCCACATCTCGTCGACGCGGAGATCGCGAGTGTACTGCGCAAGCATGTGTTGTTAGGTCGCATCGCGAGGCCTCGCGCGCGGGAGATCCTTCAGGATTTTCTCGACCTGTCCGTTGTTCGGTTCCAGCATACGGCGCTGCTGCAACGGGTCTTCGCGCTCGCGCATACGGTGACGGCGTATGACGCGCTTTATGCCGCGCTCGCCGAAAGCCTCAGCGCGCCGCTCATCACCTGCGACAAACGGTTGGCGCGGGCGTTGGCCGGGATTGTTTCGGTGGAGGTCTTTTAGCGCGGCGCCTCGCCGTAGGAGCGCGCCGGCGTTTAGGCCGCCGAGAAGTCTCGGCTTGTCCCGAAGCAGGGCGGCCGGGAGGCCGCCGCTTCGGAGGCACATCCCAACGCGCCGACTACCGGAGATCATCTTGATCGATACCCGAACTCGATCCATCATGCGCTGGGCGATGGCGTTGTTTTACGCGGCCGCCGGCGTCGTGCATTTGAGAAACCCCGACGCGTTCCTACCGATCGTGCCGGATTGGGTCCCGGCCGCGCGCGACGTGGTGCTGCTCACCGGCGTCTGCGAATTGGCGGGCGCGGCGGGACTGCTGACGCCACGGCTGCGTAAAGCCGCGGGCGCGATGCTGGCGCTTTATGCGGTCTGCGTCTTCCCCGCCAACGTGAAGCACGCGTTCTACGACGTGCAGATCCCCGGCTTGCCGACAAGCTGGTGGTATCATGCGCCGCGGCTGGCGCTGCAGCCGGTGATTGTCTGGTGGGCGCTCTATTGCAGCGGCGTGATGGATTGGCCGCGCCGCGCGGCGCGATGAAGCTCAGGTATTGTCGCTGCGCCCGCCGCTCAGCAACCCGCCGAGAAGGCCGCCGGCCACGCCCAGCGCCGATCCGACGGCGACATTCCCCGCCGTCGAACTGGCGCCCGAGTCGCCGCCGCGCGGCAGATAGCGTGCGATTTCTTCCGCCAGGTTGAGGATCGGCATGCTTTGCAGCCAGACATGGCCAGGCCCGGTGAGCGTCGCCAGGAACAGGCCCTCACCGCCGAACAAGATGTTCTTGAAACCCTGGACCATCTGAATGTCGAATGACACCGATGGTTCGAACACGCCGACGTGGCCAGCATGAACCAGCAGCCGCTCGCCCGGCGCGAGGTCGCGCTCGATCAGTTCGCCGGAGAGGTCGAGCCAGACGACGCCGGGGCCGGTGACTTTCTGCAGGATGAACCCGTCGCCGCCGAAGAAACCGGCGCCGATGCGGCGCTGCCAGGCGACCTCGAAGCTGATCGATTTCTCCGCAACTAGAAATGTTTCTTTGCGGCAGATCAGCGACTGGCCGGGATGCAGCAGGGCAGGGACGATCGTGCCGGGAAAGCGCGGCGCAAAGGCGACATGGCCCGGCCCTTGCGCGGTGAAATCGGTGATGAAGAACGAACCGCCGCCGAGCGAGCGCTTCAGGCCGGCGAGAAACCCGCCGCCGGTGTGCGTGTCCATGGAAACGGCGTCGTTCATCCAGCACATGGTGTTGGTCTGGCTGTAGACGGTCTCGCCGGGCTCAAGATCGATCGCCACGGTCTGCATGATGTTGCCGTTAACCTGATAGCGCATGTGAGGCCTCACGTCGCGGTGGATTGAAATTTGCTCATCAGATAAGGGCCGGACCTTACGCCAGCGTATTTCGGGGTTTCGCCCGGCGCGAGACAAACCGGCAGCGTCTCGATCAGCGCGCTCCAGTTAGGTTGATGGAAGAAGGCGAGCGATTGCCGCCGCTCCGCGCCGCCGTCCTCGGGGATGACGACGCGGTGCAGGGTCGAAACCCAGCGATCGTTGGTCCAGCGCGCCATGAGATCGCCGATGTTGATGACGAAGGCGCCCGGGATCGGCGGGACTTCGGTCCAGGCGCCTGTGGAGAATATCTCCAATCCGCGCGACCCGGTCTGAGGAAGCAGGATCGTCAGCGAGCCGTAGTCGGTGTGCGCGCCAGCGCGGATCTGGCCGGGCGCCGGCGGATGCGCGAGCGCGGGATAGTTGAGAGCGCGCAGCGCGCTGACCGGTGCGTCGATGTAGCCTTCGAAATGATCCTCAGGCAGACCCAGCGCGACGGCGAACACGCGCATCACGCGAGCGGCAAGCGCCTCCATCGCGCGATAATAGCTAAGCCAAGCCTCCTTGAAGCCGTCGGGCGCCGCGGGCCAGATCGTGGCGGCGTAGCAGAAAGCGAGCGCATCGGGATCGTCGAGGCCGGGCGGCGCGCGCTCCGGGCCGCCGTTGAAGCTTTCCTTGAGGTCCGGCGGCGAGTCGACGCCTTTCGAGCGGGCAAGCGCCTCGGCGAGCGGCGGTAAATAGCCATAGGGGTAACCGGGGTAGGGCGCTTTGGCCCTGAGTTTGGCGTCGTCAGGCAACCCGAAAAACGCCCGGGCCTGTGACCAAAGCGCGGCGATGGTTGGTTCGGCCACGCCGTGATTGATGAGGCTGAGAAAGCCGGTCGAGCGGCAGACCTTGTCGATCTCCTCGCCGATCGTGCGCCGCTCCACGGGCGAGGCAGCCTCGAATCGGGCGAGGTCAAGGGCGGGAAACTCCATGTCAGGCATGGTAGCACAACCAGCCGTCGCGGCGGCGCCCCGGGCGCGCCATTTTTGGCCGCGGGAGCCAGCGCGGAAAGAGCCAATTCATGTAACCGGGGCAAATTCCCGGGCGACGCCCCCTGTAGACGCGGTCGCTGACCGCGTTCTTGGGCTCAGGCGCCTCGTTCTGCTAGAGTTTTCCAAGCCGATCCACCGCGGTCAGCGACCGCGGCTACATAGGCGCCCGGGAATCTGCCCCGGTTACCGATTTATTATTTCACCGATTGCGCCGGCTTGCGATTTTGCCGCAAAGCTTCAAGTTGCGACAGCAGGGACTCAATCTGCCCCGGCGTTTGCGCCTCTATTTCCATGTCGTTGAATTGCACGCGTATCTTGCGGCCGTGTCGCGCCTGAAGCCATGCTCCAAGCACGGCGCCAAACACCGGAGCGACTACGGGCGCCAGAGTGACGATGAACTCGCCAGCCGCTCCGAGCCCGGCGCCCGGCGTAACCCCGATGACTCCCGCGCTCGAAAGGTAAGGAAACCAGAAGCGCAATACGCTCCCGACAAGGCCTTCGACGCGAGGAGTCTGTGCCGCGACCTTGACGTCTATGTGGTTCTCTTCAAGCGCGCGGATCGCTTCGCCGACGCCCAACAGCTGGGGTTCATCTGGGGAACGTTCGAAAATTAAAAGCAGATGTTCAGGCGCCATCATGGCTGAGGATATTATCATGAATTTTGTCGAGCGGGCGAATGAGCGTGACCGCCGAATTCCCTGATTCAGCCACCAGAATTCCCATGGCGCGAACTCGCTTTATCCCCCGCGCAAATCCCTTGCCCGCCCGTAGCGTTCGGTCAACGCCCGCCGCTTAACGTTCGAACGCCACTCGACGCCCTGCTCAACGCCCGACAGCATCTGCGGCTTGGCGAAATAATAGCCCTGAGCGACGCGGATCCGTGTGTGATCGTGCAGATATTTGAACTCCTCGGCGGTCTCGACCCCTTCGACCACAACCTCCGTCGACAGCGCCTCGCCGATCAACTCAATCGCTCGGAGCAAGCTCTGGTTGCGCGGCCGCTGGTCAATGTCGGTGATCAGCGAGCGGTCGACCTTCACCTCATCGGCGGTGATGTCGGCCAAGGTCGCGAGCGAAGAATACCCGGCGCCGAAATCGTCGATGGAAATCCCCGCGCCGATCTCGCGGATCAGCGGCAGGATGCGCGCCTGGAACTGGCTGGCCGGCAGAAACGCCTCTTCGGTGATCTCCAGCACGAACCGTTTCGCGTGGCCCGACGCCGCCAATTTTTCCAGGAAAGCCCGCATGAAGCGCCCATCGCTGGCCTGCCGCGCGGCGATGTTGAAACCGATCCGCGGCTCGGCGCCGAAGGCTTGGTTGATCGCATCGAGCGAGGCGATGGTTTCGGCGAAAACCAGGCCCGTGATGTCGTTGGTCAAGCCCACTTCGTGAGCCAGGTCGAGCAAGCTGCCGGGCGTCGACCAGACATCGTCCTCGCGGCGCCAGCGCATCAGCACCTCCAGCGAATCGACGACACCCTCGCGAAAATCGATCTTCGGCTGAAACGCGCAGCCGATGCGCTGGTCGCGAATGGCGAGCCGCAGCGCATTCTCTTCCTGCGCCCGGGCGCGCACCCGACGCTCGATCTCGGCTTCGAACAGGCGCGCCCCGCCGCCGCCGCGCCGCGCTTCACGCGCCGCCGCCTTGGCCTTGCGGCGCAAACCCTCCGGCGTCGCATCGTTGCGCGGCCAGTAGCAAACGCCCGCGCTGGCCCCGACGAAGATTTCGACGCCGTCGACCAAATAGGGCTCGAGCACGCGGTCAACCAGCCGTCGGGCCGCGACAAGCGTCACCTCGGGACCGCCAGGCCGGGCAATCAACAGGCAGAATTCGTCCGACCCGGTCCGGGCGACCAAATCCCCCGGCGCGGCGTCGCGCGACAGCCGTTCGCCGATGTTGGCGGCCAGCGCCTCGCTCGCCCGCTCGCCGTGAAAGGCGGCGATCTGCTGGAACTTTTCGATCTCGACAACGACCAAGGCGAACGACTCTTCCGCGCCACGAGCTGCGATCATTTCCGCCATCGCGTGTTCGCAGAGGCCGCGATTGGGCAGGCCCGTCGCCGAGTCCAGGAATGCGCGCGCGTAAAGGTCGTCGCGGACCTGACGCTCGGCGTCGACGTCGAGCGCGGCGGCGACGCGATAGGCGCCGCCATCGAACTGGAAAGCGCGGCGTTCAATCAACGCGGCGCGTCCGCGCAGCAGGCGCTCCTCGCGGTCCGCGGCGCCGTCGCCTAGTCCTTCGCGCCCGGCCACGTTGGCGAGAACCAGCGCGCCGTCCTCCGCTCGCACTTCGAGAGCCGCGCCGGCGGCGTCGAAAGCTGCAGCCTTCAGCGCGGTCTCGAAATCGTTCACGAGGCGCCGGGCGTGCGCTTGAGAATCTGCGAACGCAATTGCTCAAGTCGCGCTTGCGCCGAGTTCAAATCGGTCGCAGGCGGCGCCGCGCGACCGGTCGCCACGCTCTCGGCCAGCGACGACAACAATGCAGGCCTTGTCGGCGGCGCGGCCGCCGCCTCTGGCGCGGAGGCTTCATCGGCGAGACGCGGGCCGCCGGAGGCGCCGCGCCAGCGTTCGACCACTTGGCGGACAAATCCGCGCGGGGTCTTCTCATCGTCGTGCTGATCGAGCCGGAAAGTCTCGCCGCGCGGCAGCCGGTCTGCCGGCAATTCCGTGAAGCGCAGCCGCGTCGGCAGCGGCAGCCCTTCACCGAAGGCGACAACCTCGCGCGTGCCTAGCGACGGCACGAAAGCGAGAAGATTGGCGACCGCGTCGCTGACCGCAGAGCGCAGCAGCGCCTGGTCGCGCTCGTTGGCGAGCCGCATGGCGAACAGCGTATTGCATTGAGAGATGATCGTCGGATCGATCTCGCCCGGCCGCTGCGTGACGAGGCCGAGATAGACGCCGTATTTGCGGCCTTCCTTGGCGATGCGCATCAGCGCGCGCCGTGTCGGCGCGAAGCCGACGTTGCGATCGGCCGGGGCGTAGCGATGCGCCTCCTCACAAACAAACAACAGCGGGATCGCGCCGTCGCTCCACAGCCCGAAATCGAAGGCCATGCGCGCGACCACGCAGACCACCGCGTCGACGACTTCCGTCGGCAGTCCCGCGAGCTGCATTACCGTGATCGGCTGGCCGTTCGGCTCCAGCCGAAACAGATTGGTCAGAATGTCGGCCATGGTGTCGCCGCCGACATTGGCGTTCTCGAACATGAAACCGTAGCGCGGATCGTTCTTCAACGTTTCGAAGCGCGCGATAAGGCGGTGGCAATGCATGCGGGTCGCGCGGTTTTCGAGCTTGCCCATGCGTTCGTCGATCAGATTGACGAGATCGGCCAGCAGATAGGGCACCGGCGTGTCGACGGTGAACCCCGCCCGCTTCGGATCTACCTTTTTGATGCCGAGCCCGCCAGGCTGCGGGGCGCGCTGCGCCAGATACATGCCCTTGGCGATCGGAATATGCTCGGAGAGGATTTCCAGCTCTTCCTCAACAGCGGGCCGGCCGCCGTAGACGACGTCAACGAACTCCTCAAAGTTGAACAGCCAGAACGGCAGCTTGAGGTTGTGCGCGTTGACGACGTTGCCGCGCGGGCCGAAGCAGCGGCCAAACTCGTTGTGGCCATCGAGCAGAAAGATGCGCACTTTCGGCTGCGCGTCGAGCACGGCGTTGAGGATGACTGCTACGCCGCTCGATTTGCCGACGCCTGTCGAGCCGAGCACGGCGAAATGCTTGTTGAGCATATCGTCGATCGAGATGCGGGCGAGGATCGTCTCATCGTGATGCAGCGTGCCGATAGGGGCGTCATCGGCGGCGCCGGCGTAAATCAGACGCAGCTCCTCGCGCGCGACGATGCCGGCGGCGTCGCCGATGGCGGGATAGGCGGAGACGCCGCGCTGGAAGCGATCGCGGCCTTTTTCGTCCCGGACGATCTCGCCCATGACATCGACGCGTGCGATGGCGCCGGCGCCGGCGTCGTTCTGGCTCTCGACCTCGGTGATCATGCCGATGAGACGACGCGGACCGGCCAGGATGCTGACGAAGTTGCCAACTGTGGCGCGTTCTTCCTCGTTGGGCGGCGCGACCGGAATGGCGATCCGCGCCTCCGCCCCGCGCACGCCCAAAATGACGCCTAGGGTGTCCGCGTGGGCGTGAGCCAGTTGCGGCGGTTGCGCATAGTTGAGCACGCGTTCTACCTTCTGAACCGCTTTAGGTCTTCACGGGGACCTCTGAACGCCGATCTTCGGCCCAAAATGTTGTTTCCGCGTTAAGACCCAGGGGTTGCGAATTCCTTGCTTGCCAGAGGTGATAACGGCGTGAACACCCTCGCCAACTTGCCGGTTTTCCTGCGCCTAGACGGGCGCAAAGCCGTGTTAGCCGGCGCCGGCGACGCCGCCGCCTGGAAGGCGGAGCTATTGGTCGCCGCAGGCGCCGACCTGCTGCTGCTGGCGCCGGCGCCGTCGGCGAAACTTGCTGAGATCATAGCCCATACGCGGATCCGACATGAGCGCCGGGCTTGGCGAGAGAGCGATTTCGTGCAGGCGCTGGTCGCGATCGTCGAAGCGCCCGACGACGCCGAGGCCGAGCGATTTGGCGCCGCCGCCCGCCGCGCCGGCGCTCTTGTCAATGCGATCGATCGGCCGGATTATTGCGATTTTTCATTCGGCTCGATCGTCGAGCGCTCGCCGCTGCTGATAGCGATCTCTACGGACGGCGCGGCGCCGGTGTTCGCGCAAGCCGTGCGATCGCGGATTGAAGCGCTATTTCCAGAGAGCCTGCGTGAATGGGCGAAAGCCGCGCGCACTTGGCGGCCGCGCTTTGCCGGTTTCGATCTGGGGCGGCGGCGCGAGATCTGGATGAAATTCGCGGAACGGGCTTTGGCGAGTGTGGATCGGGGGCCGACCGAGGCTGACTACGAGGCGGTCAGCCAGGGCGCACGCGTTGGCCGCTTGATTATCGCGGGCGTCGGGCCAGGCGCCGTCGATCTGCTGACGTTGCGAACCGTTCGTGCGTTGCAGGCCGCGGACTTCATCGTGGAGGACGGCGCTATCGCTCCGCAGGTTCGAGGGTACGGCCGCCGCGAGGCGGGCGTGGAGATTTGCCGCGACGGCGCGGACGAACCCGCGCGCCAACGCGCGCTCGCTCGGGTCGGCGCGGGCGAAACCGTGGTCGTGCTTCGCGCCGGGGACGGGCGCGGCTCGGATTGGGAAAGCAGCGCTGCACAGGCGGGCGCCGCTTGCGATGTGGCGCCGGGTCTGGCCGGAGCATGAGCCTGTTCGCGATCGGTTTGGGCTATAGTGCGCGGCGCGTGATCGAGCGCGGGCGCCTCGGGCCGGCGGCGGGGACCGCGCGAACGCCTGTAGCCGTGGAGGCGTGGCGGCGCTCGGGAGTCGAGGCCTATCTTTTCGCTGGGGCGCAGTTCGAAGCCGGGATCGCCGACGCGTTGCGAAAAGCGGACGTGCTGCTGATCTCGGCGCCGCCGGATGTAGAAGGCGATCCGGCGCTTCGCGTTTTGAAAGACGAGATAGGGCAGGCTCGGCTTCAGCGGATTGTCTATCTTTCGACCGTTGGCGTCTACGCCGAGGCCGGTGGCGCCTGGGTCGACGAGACGAGCCCGACCGCGGCGATACCCCGCGCTCGCGCGCGGCTGACGGCCGAGACGGCTTGGCGAGACCTCGGCGACGAGACGGGAGTCCCCGTCGATATTCTCAGGCTCGCGGGCATTTACGGACCCGGGCGGAGCGCCTTCGATCGCCTGCGGGACGGAACGGCGCGCCGCATCGTCAAACCCGGTCAGGTGTTCAACCGCATTCACGTTGAGGATATCGCTGGGGCGATCGAGGCGGTGGTTGAGGCCCAGCGTCCGGGCGCCGTTTACAATGTGGCGGATGGCGCGCCAGCGCCGCCTGAGGACGTGATCGCCTACGCCGCTCAACTCGCCGATGTCCCCGCGCCGCCCGAAGAGCCGTTCGCGACGGCGGGCCTGTCTGGGATGTCGCGAAGCTTCTACGAATCCAACCGCCGCATCCGGCCCGACAGGCTGCGTGAGATCGGTTGGACGCCGCTATATCCGACGTATCGCGAGGGGCTTGAGGCGATTTTGAAGCAAGAGCGCCAAGCCTGAGGCCGAGGCGCGCCCCTGGGACCGCGCGCGTCTCGCGCGCTGTTGCCGCGGGACTCCCGTGGTCCCAGGGGGCGCTTCAGCCGACGCGCATCGAAAGTTCGACATCCTCGGCGAAGGGCGTGGAAACATAGCCCGAGCCAACTGCGCGCACGCGCTCCAAATACTCCGGGCAAAAATCCGCGTTGTCAGCAACCACGAGCGCGCCAGGGCGCAGTCGGCTCTCCACCAACCTCAGCACCTCCGGGTAGAGCGCCTTTGCGCCATCGAGCAGCAGCAGGTCGATCGTCGCGGGAAGATCAGCACTCAGCGTCTTCAGCGCATCTCCCTCGCGGATCTCGACGAGATCAATCACGCCGCCCTCCCGAAGATGCTCGCGCGCCCGAGCGATCTTCGAAGCTTCGAACTCGCTGGTGATCAGGCGGCCGCCGCCATTGTCGCGAAGCGCCGCCGCCAGATGCAGCGTCGAAATGCCGAACGACGTTCCGAACTCGACGATCGTCCGCGCATTCGCGCTGCGCGCCAGCATGTAAAGCAGCTTGCCCGTCTCGCGCGACACTGGAAGCCAGAGGTCTTTGAGGCGGCCGTAGAGCTCGAGATATTCGGTCTTGCTGCGCATCAGCCGCTCCCGCTCGTCGCGGGAGAACCCGGCCATCGCGGGGCTGGTTGCTGCGTCGGCTTCCCTGAACAAGCGATCGAGCAGCGGCGCGATCGGCGGGTTCGTCAATGCGGACATCGATTTTCCTATCTGAAAGTGGGCGCGTCCTTGCGTCGAAGTCAAAATACGAATATTTAATCGCATTTCCAATTCGCATTACCGGGCCACACGTTGAGCGATCATCCAACAGCCGGAATTTCCTCGCGAAAACAGCCGCAGCAAGCTCGCTCGAACGAGCTTGTGGCCGCCATTTTGGACGCTGCTGTTCAGGTTCTGGCGAGGGATGGGGCGCGGCGGTTCACCACGGCGCGGGTGGCGGAGCGGGCGGGGGTCAGCGTCGGGTCGCTCTATCAATATTTTCCAAACAAAGCGGCGATCCTGTTTCGCCTGCAAAGCGACGAATGGCGGCGGACCACGGAGATGCTCCGCGAGATTCTCGAGGACCGACAAACACCGCCTCGGAATCGCCTGCGGAGTGCGGTTCACGCCTTCATACGCTCGGAGTGTGAGGAGGCCGAGGTGCGCGGGGCGCTTGATGACGCGGCGCCCCTGTATCGCGCCGCCCCGGAGGCGCGGGAAGCGCGGGCCGTCGGCGACCGTATTTTCGAGACCTTCATGCACGAGGCGCTGCCCGACGCGCCGCAAGACGCCCGCGATTTGGCGTGCAGTCTGATCACCGCCACCCTGGCCGCCGTCGGAAAGAAATTTTCCGAGACGCCGGCGCACGACGGCTGAGATGGAAGCTTATGCGAACGCCATGGCTGACATGTTCTGCGCGTATCTGGACTGTCTGACTGTCGTTGATTGACTGCGGACGCTGAGCGCGTCGTCTCCGCACGCCCCGAGCGCAGTCAGCGATCCCGGCCACAACGCATCCTCTTTTATGATGCCGGACCCTCCAAATCCTCGATCGGGAACGTCGCGCGGACGCAGAGCCCGTGCGGCATCCGCCGCGCGCAACTCCAATTCGCCGCCGAAAGCCGCGACACGCTCGCGCATGCCGATGAGACCGCGACCCGGGCCGCGACTGGGATCGAGGCCGCGTCCATTGTCCTCGATGCTGAGCCGCAGCTCGCCTTTCTCCGCCTCGCAGGCGCAGACGGACTGCATCGGCCCCCGAGTGGCGCGCCGCGTTGGTGAGCGCCTCCTGGGCGACGCGATAAAGCGCCGCCTCGACGCTCGCCGGCAGAGCGGGCAACGGCCCGGTCTCCACCGTGACGCTGAGCCCTTCCTGGTTGCGTTCGAAGAAGCGGGCGAGAGCGATCAGCGCGGCTATCAGGCCCAACTCCTCCAGCGCCGCGGGCCGCAGGCGGTCGAGGATGCGTCGATTGGTGATTTGAAGCGCGTCGATTGTTTCGATCAGGGCGTCGAGCGATTCCGCCATGCGCTCTTCCGGCGCGGCGCGCCGAGCGGCGCCCGCCTGCGCGCGCGCGGCGAACAAATGCGGACCGATTTCGTCGTGCAATTCCCGCGCGATCTCCTTGCGCTCATCGTCCTGGATCGAAACCAGCCGCGCCCGTAGGCGCCGATTTTCCGTCTCCGCGGCGGCCAGTGAGCCTCCCAGAGCGTTGAATCGCGCGATCAGCGGCGCGAATTCGGGCGCTGCCGCATCGTTGAGGCGCGTCGTGTAATCGCGCCGGCTCAGCGCAGCGAGACCGGCGTTGAGGCGATCGAGCGGGCGCAGCGCCGCGTTGACGACGAAATAGACCACGGCGAAGCCGACCACCGCCGAGGCGCCGCCGTCGAGCGCCAGGGTAACGAAGCTCTCCCACAATTCATCAATCTCGTCGGCGGGATCGCCCTCGACGAGAAAGGCGCCGACACCGCGACCGCCGACGGACGCCTCGATGCGATCCTCGGTTTCGTGCGGTCGAACCAGCGCGACGAACCATGCCGGCGCCTCCGTCTGCATGACTGGCCGAGCGACCGGCGCCGCGCCCTCGGGCTCGAACCTGACGCGCACATGGCGCAGCTTGTCCAAGCTTGCCGCCAATTGCTCCAGCCGCCTGCCGACATCCGGCGTCGGCGGCAGCGTCTTGGATCGCCTCGCGGAAAATCCCGCTCGCCAGAGCCGTGGCGTTGGCGATTTCCGGGTCGATGCGCCGACCGGCGCCGAGCACGGTCAACGCGAGATCGAGTCCCAGCAGCAGCGCAAGCACGGCGGCGAAGGTCAGATTGAGGCGCCAACGCAGGGAGAGACGGGGCATCGCGCGGCTATACAGGAGTTGCGGCCGCGAGTAGTAGACCTCGATCGCCCGCAGCGTGAGGGAGGAAGGGTTTGCGTCTCTTGATCGTCGACGATCATCCCGTCGTGGTCACCGGCTGCCGGGCCATTTTCTCCTCTCACGACGACGTTGAGACGTTTGATGTGCGCGACGGCGAGAGCGGCGTCGCCGCCTATTTCCAGCACGGCGCCGATATCGCAATGGTCGACATCAACTTGCCTGATATATCCGGCTTCGAGGTTCTCAGGCGCATTCTCTCTGGCGCCCCGGAGGCCCGGCTCATCGCTTTCAGCATGAACGCCGATCCCTCGATCGCCGCCCGCGCCATCGAGGTCGGCGCGCGCGCCTATCTGACAAAGTCCGATCCGCCGGAGCGCTTCCTCGAGGCGGTGCAAGCGCTGATGGACGGTGAGACGTATTTGACGCCAACCATGGCGCGCGACGTAGCCTTCCTGGACTCGCGCGGCGGCGGAGCGCTGACAGAGCGCGAACGGGAGATTCTCACCGGGCTGCGCGCCGGCAAAAGTCTTGCCGAGATCGCCAGCGAAATCGGGATCTCCTACAAGACCGTCGCCACCAATTGCGCGGTTCTGAAGACGAAACTCGGCGCGCGCACGACTCAGGATCTGGTCCGCGTGGCGATTGAAACGCATCGCCCGTGAATTTTACTCGTGGCGCGTTGCGGAGCGCGTGAGCAACACCGACAGGATCGCCGCGGACCAAACAAGTAGGATCATCGCGTAGCTCAAGCCTGAGCTTCAATCGCCTCTCAGACGGCGACGCGGCGGCCGCTTGCTATAGCCACGCCAAATGCGGCGGCGGCGACGACCGCGAGAACTATGATCCATACGGCCGCCCTGCCAGGGAAACTGGACGGCCACCAGGGAAACACCAAGCCGTTCGCCGTAACCTGCACGAATGCGGAGGGCTGCGCCGGCTCAACCATCGCGAACGTAGCCGAAGGCGGCGCCGCGACCGCCGTGGGCTTCGGCGGCGGTGGCGCTGGCGTTGGGACGGGGGTCGGCGCCGGCGGCGGCTGCTCGGCGAAGGCTTCGCTGAGCAGGCGGGTGGCCGGGTCGGCGGCATGCTCAACCGGATGCGAGTCAGCCGCGGCGGAAGGCGGGGTCGGGTCAGAGGGCGGGGCGACGCTGGCGTCTGTCGAACTCAGCATGCGCGCAATCGGGTCAGATTGCGCCGCGACGGCGGTTGGAGCCGCGACAGGGGCGGCCGAGGCGACCGGCGCCGGCCGCGACGGTGTTGCAACGGGATGAGGCGCCGAAGCAACCGCGGGTTGCGGGTGCGAGCTGGCGCTGACCGGCCTGTTGGGATGCGCGGGCCGCCAAACGCGCTTTGGCTCGACCGCTGGCGTCGCAGCGGCCGGTCCGCGTACGGGATGGAGTTCGCGCGGCGCGGCGAGGGGCTTGGCGTCAGCCGCATGCGCGGTTGGAGAAGGGGTTGGCGTCGGCTTCGCGTCGCAAAAAATCACGCAGGGGATCTTCGGCAGGTCGAAGGCCCCGGCCGTGGTGGGCGCGGCCAAAGCGAACAACATCGCAGCGGCCCCGACGAGCCTTTTCATTTCGTCCCCCGACATCGTGGGGGCTTTATCGCCCGCAAGGGCGCCCATTTTGTGGCCTGAAGTCGCCACAGTCGCGGACCGCCCTAAGGCGCCGCTAGCTCAACCTTCCCTGCCGCCGCAAAGCGAGTGCGACCGCGCCGAGCAGCGCGTGGTTATGTGGGAACTTGGCGACTTCGATGCGGACGCGCTGCTCCGGCGGCGTCTCCTCGCGCTTGATCAGGGTGTGCCGTTCGTACGAGGCGGTGAGCGGCGCAAGCAGCGCCTCGCCCGCCAAGGCCGCGCGCCCGCCAATCAGAATCAGCCCGGGGTTGAGGATCGCCCCGATCATGCCAAGCCCGCGGCCGGCGACCTCGGCGGTGTCGGCGAGCAGCCGCCGGAAGCCGACGTCGCCCGTCGCGGCCCGCTCCACGAACTCGTCGACGCCAACCGACCGTCCCATCGAGCGGGAAGCCGCGGCGACCGCCGGATTGAGGCTCGCGCTCAGCTCCAGACAGCCGCGATTGCCGCATCGGCAAAGTTCGCCGTGAGGATCGAGCGTCATGTGCCCGAACTCGCCGCCGCCGCCGGCGACGCCGGTCAGGACCCGGCCGTTGGCGACGATCGCGCCCCCGACGCCGATGTCGATCTTGAAAAGCACGAAATCCTCGACGCCAACCGCCGCGCCCCAGGTCATTTCGGCGATCGCCGAGCAATTGCTTTCGTTGTCGGCGAAGATCGGTTTTTCGAGGCTCGGCGCGAACACTTCGCGCAGGTTGACGCCGGCCCAGGTCGGGATGATGCTCGCGCGCTGCACGCGGCCATCCGGCGCGACAGGGCCGGAAAACGCGACCCCGACGCCGATTACCGAGCGCCAGGCGACGCCGTGTTCGCGGCAGGCCTCGAGCAACGAGCTATGTGCGGCCTCGGCCGCGACGGCGGGAGCGTAATCGCGCCCGAGAGGTATCGTTTTTTCAAAAATGACGGAATGCGAGACGTCCGCCGCCATCACTTTGATCTCGTCGAGCGACAAATGGAGCCCGAGACAGGTGCCGGCCTGCGGATTGAGCGCGAAGGAAGCGGCCGGGCGGCCAACGCCGCGTGCGTGACTTGCCTCCGTCTCGATGATGACTCGCGCGTTGCGCAACTCCGCGAGCGCGTTGGAAATCGTGGAGCGGGCGAGACCCGTGACCCGCGCGATCTCGTTGGCGGAGACCGCGCCGCGCTCGCTCAAGACGCGCACGACGCGCGCCTCGGCGCTGTCGCTTCCCGCGTCGTCGAGCAGGGACGTCAATTCGTCCCGCAGCATGGCCCCTCCCAGCGGCGTCTCGGTTGACAACCGCAATTATTTCGAAATAGACATAATCCCGCGTGGCGAAAAGCGCAAACCGCGTCGACGAAGGCCTCGAGAGCCTGCGGCGCTTCTCGGGAGGAAACTATGTTGAGGACCAAGGCGGCGCTCGCGGGAGCGGCTCTTCTGGCGATGACGGCCGTCGCGGCGAGCGAGCCGAAAACCAATATTTTGCATCAGTGGTCGGAAGGCTCGGACGCGGCCGCGATCGCCAAACTCGGCGAGATGTTCACCGCCGCCGGCGGCAAGTGGGAGCAGACCTCCATTGCCGGCCACACCGGCGAACACCCTGGCGAAACTGCGCGCCGACGTCGTCGCCGGCAACGCGCCGCCCGCCGTGCAGCTCAAGGGCCCGGAGATCGCCGAGTGGAACGAGACCGGCATGACCGCCAATCTCGACGAGCTCGCTGCGTCCGAGGGCTGGGACAAGGTGGTGGCGCCGGAACTGCTGCCGGTGATGAAGCCGACGGGGCATTGGGTCGCGGCGCCGATGAACATTCATCGCATCAACTGGCTCTGGGGCTCCTCGAAGGCGCTGGAGAAGGCGGGAATCAAAGAGATGCCGAAGACCTGGGCCGAGTTCAACGCCGATTGCGACAAGGTCGTCGCGGCGGGCCTCAAGTGCATTGCGCATTTCAGTCAGGATTGGACGGACTCCACGACCTTCGAAGTCGTCGTCTACGGGCAAAACATCGACCTGTTCCGCAAGGCTTTCGTCGAGGGCGACAGCGCGGCGATGCGAAGCCCGGAGATGGTCAAGGCCTTCGAGCAGATGCGGCTGATGGTCTCCAAATATATGGATCCCGGCATCGCCGGCCGCGACTACAACACCGCAACCAGCATGATCGCCAAAGGCGAGGCCGCCTTCATGATCATGGGGGACTGGCAGATTGGCATCTTCACCGCTTCGGGTCTGAAGACGCCCGCCGACTTTGTCTGCGCGCAGGCGCCGACGGATTGGGGCAAGCCGGGCTTCATCCTGAATTCCGACTCGGTCGCCTTCTTCAAGCAGACGGACCCGGACTATATCTCAGGACAGAAGCTGCTGGCGCAGCTGATCCTGTCGCCGAAATTCCAGACGGTATTCAATCAGACGAAGGGCTCCATCCCCGCGCGTCTCGATGTGGATCTGTCGCAGGGTTTCAACCCCTGCCAGCAGCTCTCGCAGAAGGACCTGGAAGCTTCGATCGCCGCGAAAACCCTGGTGCGTTCGTTCGCGCACAACATGACGATCCTGCAGAAATATCGCGGCGCGGCGATGGATACGATCACCTCCTTCGTCAACAACCCGAAAATGACGCCGAAGGAAGCCGCCAACGCAATGGCGGATGCAGTCGACGCGCAGAAGTAAGGCTGGTTGTTTGATGCGCGAGAGCCGCCATCGCCGCCCACTCCCTCCCCCCTTGCGGGGGAGGGCCGGGGTGGGGGGTAGCCGCGGGCGGCGCGCTATCAAGTTGCGTCCAAGCCGAACCGCCCCCCCTCCTGATCCTCTCCCCCACAAGGGGGGAGGGGACGGCAAGCCGCCGATCACACCCATGACCGCCTTCGCCAACCGCACCGCCGCCCTCGCGGCCGCCTCGTCCCCGCTGGCGCGACCGCCTCGGCGAGTGGACGCCGATCCTCATCATCGCGCCTTCGCTCGTCGCGAGCTTCGTCTATGTCTTCGTGTTCACCGGCTGGACGTTCTACATCTCGCTCTCGAACTCGACGCTGCTGCCCTCCTATAAGTTCGTCGGCCTGAAACCTTATTTCGACCTCTGGTCCAACCAACGCTGGCAGACTTTCCTACGCCAATCTGCTGTTCTTCAGCGCCTTCTACGTTGTGATCTCCGCGCTCGTCGGCCTGGGCCTGGCGATTGCGATCGACAGTCGGATCAAAGGCGAGAGCATTTTCCGCACGATCTTTCTCTATCCGCTCGCCGTCTCCTTCGCCGTGACCGGCGCCGTCTGGCGCTGGCTCTACAGCCCCGACGCCGGCATCGAATATCTGGTGCGCAGCTTTGGTTGGACGGATTTCACCTTCCGACTGACCACGGATCGCAATCTCGCGATCTACGCGATCATCGCCACCGCCGTCTGGCAATCCTCGGGTTTCGCGATGGCGCTGTTCCTCGCGGGTCTGCGCTCGGTTGATCAGGATCTCATCAAGGCGGCGCAGATCGACGGCGCGAGCCGCTTCCGTATCTATCGAAAAGTTGTGCTGCCGAGCATTGCGCCGATCTTCATCGCCGTCGCGGTGGTGCTGCTGCAATTCGCGATCAAGACCTTCGATCTGGTCATGGCCTTGACCACCGGCGGCCCGGGAATAGCCACATCGTTCCCAGCGACCTATGTCTACGATCTGATGTTCCAGCGCGGACAGATCGCCATCGGCGCCGCGGCGTCGATCATGATGCTGGCGGCGCTTGCGATCGTGCTGGTTCCCTACGCGCTATGGAGCGCCTGGCGGACTAACCGGGAGGCGCGCGCTCGTGGTTGACATCGCCTTCGACGCCGATTTCGCGGCCTCGGCGCGTACCGAGCGCCGGCGCTACATGCTTGGCCGCATCGGCGTCTACGCTTTCTTATCTGTCTTCGCGATCATCTATTTGCTACCCCTTTTCGTGATCATCGCCAATTCGTTTCGCGAATTGCCGGAGATCACGCAGAACGGCCTGATCGCCTTCCCGCGCAGCTTTTCGATCGCGGCCTGGCCGAAGGCCTGGAGCGAATACTGCGTGGCGGGAACCTGCGAAGGCGTGAAGCGAAACTTCTTCAACTCGCTGCTGATGACGATCCCAGCTACGATCATCTCCACGCTTCTGGGCGCCATCAACGGTTATGTCCTGGCGAAATGGCGCTTTCGCGGCTCGGAATTCTTGTTTGGTTGCATGACGCTCGGCGTGTTCATGCCCGGCCAGATCGCCTTGATGCCCTGGGCCTACATTCTCGGCAATGTGCATCTGTCGAATTCGATCTACGGCCTGATCCTCGTGCACTGCGTTCAGGGCCTGTCGTTCACGACCCTATTCTGCCGCAACTACTACGTAAGCATCCCCGATGATCTGATCAAAGCCGCGCGCATCGACGGCGCGGGGTTCTGGCGCATCTTCTTCAAGATCGTGCTGCCGATATCGCCGCCGATCCTCATCGTGACGGTGATCTGGCAATTCACCGGCATCTGGAACGAATATCTGTTTGGCGTCGTGTTCACCGGCGGACGCCAGCAGCCGATCACCGCCGCGGTCGTCGCGCTGGCGACGAGCCAGATGAACGCCAAGGCCTACGACATTTCGAGCGCCGCCGTCATGATCGCGGCCATCCCGCCGCTGCTGATCTATTTCTTCGGCGGCAAATATTTTGTGCGCGGGCTGACCCAGGGCGCGGTGAAGTGAGAGGGATCTCGTGGCGACGCTGAGCATAGCCCACTTGCGCAAGCGCTTCGGCCCGGTCGAAGTGCTGAAGGGCATCGATCTCGAAGCGCGCAAAGGCGAATTCGTCGCGCTGGTCGGCCCGTCCGGCTGTGGCAAGTCGACGATGCTGGCGATGATCGCGGGCCTGGAGACGGTGACGGAAGGCGAAATCCGCATCGACGATCGCCTGGTCAACGCGGTGCCGCCGAAGGATCGCGACATCGCGATGGTGTTCCAATCCTACGCGCTCTATCCAACGATGACCGCGCGGCAGAACATCACCTTCGGCATGGAAAGCCGCGGCGTGCCGAAGGCCGAGCAGGACGAAGCGGTGAAGCGGGTCGCCGGGCTGTTGCAGATCGAGCCGCTGCTCAACCGAAAGCCCGGCCAGCTCTCGGGCGGCCAGCGTCAGCGCGTCGCGATGGGGCGCGCGCTGGTGCGCGACCCAAAACTGTTCCTGTTTGATGAGCCGCTCTCCAACCTTGACGCAAAGCTGCGCGTCGACATGCGCACCGAGATCAAGAAGCTGCACCAACGGGTCGGCAAGACCACCGTCTACGTGACGCACGATCAGATCGAGGCGATGACGCTCGCGACCCGCATCGCGGTCATGCATCAGGGATCGCTGCAACAGTTCGACGAGCCGAGCGTCGTCTACAGCCGCCCGGCGAACATGTTTGTCGCCGGCTTCATGGGCAGCCCCGCGATGAACTTCGTGCCCGCGCGGCTCACCGAAATTAGCGGCCAGCCGGCCGTGGAGATCGCGCTCGACGGCGGCGGCGCGGCGCAATTGCCGCTGCCTTTCAAGCCGACGCGCCGACCTGCTGACGGCAACGTGGTGCTCGGCATACGTCCCGAGCATTTGTTCCGCTACGCCGATGACCTGAAATCGCGCAAAGCTTCGTTGGCAAGGTTCGAGGCGCCGGTGGAAGTCGTAGAGCCGACCGGGGCCGAGACGATCGCGCAGCTGAAACTCGACGCGCGCGAGATTACGGGACGTTTTGATCCCGACGGCGCGCCGCGCCTCGGCGAGCGTATGATTGTCGGCGTCGATATGGCGCATGCTTGTTTGTTTGATCCCGCCGACGAAACCTTGATCTCGAGGGAGGCCGCGTGAATTTCGCCCACTACCCCAGCCTTGCCAACCGTGTGGTATTTGTAACAGGCGGCGCGACCGGCATTGGCGCTGACATCGTCACCGCCTTCGCCAGGCAAAAAGCGAAGGTCGCCTTCTGCGATCTGCAGCGCGAAGCGGGCGAAGCGCTGGCGCGCGAGATTGGCGAACGCGGCGATCCTGAGCCGCTGGTCCTGCAGGCCGACGTAACCGACATTCCCGCCTTGCAAGCCGCGATTGCCGCCGCGCGCGAAAAGCTCGGGGCGATTGGCGTGCTCGTCAACAATGCCGCCAACGACCAGCGGCATAAAATCGACGAACTCTCCGTGGAATTCTGGGATCACACCCAGAACGTCAACCTGCGGCATCAATTTTTCGCCGCACAGGCAGTGCGCGCCGACATGAAATCGCTCGGCGGCGGCTCGATCATCAACATGTCGTCGACGGCCTGGCGCTTCGGCGCGGCGGAAATGCCAGCCTACGCGACGGCAAAAGCGGCGGTGCTCGGGTTGACGCGGGCGCTCGCGCGTGGGTTCGGGCCGGACAATATCCGCGTCAATGCGATCGAGCCAGGCGCCGTGATGACGAAGCGGCAGCGCGAGCTCTGGTACAAGACGGAGGCGTCGGTCGCCGCTATGGTTGAGCGGCAGTTGCTCGGTCACGTGCTCGGCGGCGAGGAGATCGCGCGGATGATTCTGTTTCTGGCCGCCGACGACAGCCGCATGATCACCAAACAAAGCTTTATCGTCGACGCGGGGCTCCGATGAGCCCGCGATCCGACGTCTACACGTTCGGGCTCAATCCTTACGGGCTCACCTATCATCTTGGCCTGCAAGGAGCGGGCGGTCCGCGCGCCAATCCCCGCGGGGCTGGTCTCGAAGGTTTTATTGCGCTTTGCAAAGAGCTAGGCGCGGGCGCGATCGAGATCTTCGATCCTTGGTTGCGTGCGCTCAGCGACAAAGACCTCTCAGCGCTGAAAGACCGGCTCGGCGAACTCGGAATGACGCCAATCGTCAGCTGGGGGCTGATGATGGGGCCGTTCGAGAGCGCGTTGCGCTCCGCGCGCGCGCTCGGCGCGACGACGATCCGTTGCGGGCTCACTACCGTGTTGTGCGGTGACCGTGCGGCGCAGGGAGCAAAGTGGCCGGAGCTGGTCGAAAGCGTGCGCGCCGCGCTGAAGCAATACGGGCCGATCGTCGCTGATGACGGGCGCATGCTGGCGATCGAGAATCATCAGGATTTCGGCAGCGACGAACTTGTCGGCTTCTGCGAGCAGACGCGTGGCGTTGGAATCTGCGTCGACGCCGGCAACACGTTTCCGGTCGCGGAAGCGCCGCTCGACTTCTATACCCGCGTCGCGCCGCATGTCCGCCACGTGCATCTGAAGGATTATCGCGTTCAGAGCAACCGACGAGGGCTATCGGCTCGTGCGTTGCGCGATCGGCGACGGCGCGGTTCCCGTCGCCGAGATGCTCGACTTGTTCGCCGCGCATCATCAGAAGCTCACCGCCGTGCTGGAGCCGGGGGCGCTGGAGGCCCGCCATGTGCGGCTGTTGAAGCCGGAGTGGTGGGGCGGCTATCCGCCGAAGAGCGCCGAGGCGCTGGCCCGCTGTCTCGCGGCGGCGCGCGTTAATCGGTTGCCCGAAGACGCCGACTATCGCACGCCCTGGGAGCACGGCGACGACGCGTCGCTCGTTGACTACGAGTTGGCGATGATCCGCCGCAGCGCCGCCAATATGCGCGCGCTCGGCTTGTAACCTTTCTGCCTTTTGTGTCCTTTGTGGTTAAAAAAGTCTTCACCACAAAAAACACAAGGGAATGCAAATAACGGAGACGATCCTTGGATAAAGAACTCAGCGGCAAGACGGCGTTCGTGACCGGTTCGGGGCGTGGCCTCGGTCGAACCATGGCGGAGAAACTGGCTTCCCTTGGCGCCGATGTCGCAATTCACGACATCGATTGGACGGCGCCCGCCAAATACGGCGAGGCCGCAGATCTCGACGCGGTCGCCAAGGAGATTTCGCGATTTGGCGGGAAAGTCTGCGCGGTCAGCGGCAACATCGGCGACAAAGCCGCCGTCGCCAAGATGAAACAAACGATCAGCGAAAAGCTCGGCCCCGTGCACATCCTGGTCAATTGCGCGGGCGGAGATATTGGCGCCGCTGGCGGCAAGCCGAACCCGAACAACGCGCTCGATATTTCCTTGGAAGACATACGAGTGCTGACCGAGAACAATCTGATCGGCACCATGCTGGTCTGTCAGGCGTTCGTCCCAGCGATGAAAGCGGCGGGCTCAGGCTCGGTCGTCAACATCGGGTCGACGGCCGCGCATATGGGCTGCTCGCCGGAGGTCGTCTATTCCACGCTGAAAGCAGGTGTCGTGCACTACACGCGCTGTTTGGCGAAGGAGTTGCTCGACGACGGCGTGCGGGTCAACGTCGTCAGCCCCGGTCCAACCAAGAGTGCGCGCTTCCAGGCAACGCGCGTCGTCGATCCCAAGCGCATGGACGCCAATCAGAAATCATTCAACCGCTATGCCGAACCGGACGAAATCGCGGAAGCCGTCGCCTTCCTCGCCGGGCCGCGCTCGAAGTTCATCAACGGTCAGGTGCTACGGGTCGACGGCGGGCTGACGCTGTTTGCGTGACGGTGTCCCGCAGTCTCCGTCATTGCGAGCGCAGCGAAGCAATCCACCGTGGTGAGATCGGCGCTCAGCCGCACAGCGCGCCTGCCGCCGCGTGGATTGCCGAGTCGCTTCGCTCCTCGCCATGGCAAATCATGGTCCGCAGCGGCAATGTCTTCAACTGTCGGTTCTCCCGTAACGTCAATTAAAGGATGATTGTGCTGTTCTGACGCGCGTGGACGTGAGCGCGACGCTCGGTCAGGCTTGGACTGCTTGCCTTCTGCGGCGTTCGCGGCGACCATGACGAAACACTGTGAGCCCTGCGTTGGTCGTCAGGGCTTCGCGTCAGAGGAGGCCGAATGCGCCCTATAGCCGCCGCCTCCAGGACTTGCAGAATTCTGATTGTCGAGGACGATCAAGACGACGTGTTGCTGCTCGATCGCGCGTTGCACGGCGCCGGCAAAGCGATGGGTATCAGCGTCGAACTCTCACACAGCGTGAATGGTTTTGATGCGCTCTCGATCGTCGCTCTAGGCGACCTGACGTCAAAGCTGCCGGATGTCGCCGTCATCGATCTCAACATGCCGGTCATGCGCGGCGAGTTGTTTCTTCGACGCTTGCGCGGCGAGTTTGGGCTGAAGAACGTGCCGACGATCGTGCTGACAACCTCCGACGAGAAATCGATCCATGCCGCCGCATTATCCTCCGGCGCCGACCACGTTTTCGTGAAACCGAGCCGCTTTGCCGAACTGCTGGCCATCGCCGACAAAGTGATTGAAGTCGCGTTACAGGGCCAGCTTCCCCTAGTCCGGCGATCGGCCTAGCGAGCCGGCGCCAGCTATCTTCGCATCGAGCCACGCGATGAGATCGCGCGTGACCTCATCGCGATTGGTCTCGTTGAGCGTCTCATGGCGCGCGTCCGGGTAGATTTTCGCCGTCACGTCGAGACCGGCCGCGCGGTAGACATCGAGCAGCCCTTGCAGCTTGGCGCCGACGGGATCGCGCGCGCCGCTGAACACGTAGATCGGCAGCGTCTTGGGGATGCGCGCCGCCAAACTCGGCGAGGCGAGCCCTCCGAGCGCGCCGATGAGATCAGCGGCGAGCTGGTTGGTGAGCGGGAAACCGCATAGCGGATCGGCGACATATTTGTCGACTTCCGCCGGGTCGCGCGAGAGCCAATCGAAGGCGGTTCTCGCAGGACGGAACGGTTTGTTCTGCTCGCCGAACAGCAGCGCTTGTACGATCGCGCTCTTGCCCCGCGGCCCCTGCCGCCAGCGCTCGAAGGCGATGACGAGGCGACCGAGCGGCAAGATCGGCGGCGGTGGCCCGGCGGTGCCGGAAAGGACCGCGGCGGCGAGTTCGCCCCCATGCTCGGCGATGTAAAACTGGCCGAGAAACGAGCCCATGGAATGGCCCAGGAACACACGAGGGAGTGCCGGATAATCGGCCTTGATACGCTGGGCGACCGCGTCGAGGTCATCGAGCAGCTTCCGCCAGCCGTCGCTGTCGGCGAAGAAGCCGAGATCGGCGGGGGCGCAGTTCGGGCCGTGGCCGCGATGATCATTGGCGTAGACGACGTAGCCGGCCGCCGTCAGCGCCTCCGCGAGCCGGGCATAGCGAGCCGAGTGCTCGCCTAGGCCATGCGCAATCTGCACGACGGCGCGGGGCGATATCTCCGGGCGCCAGACGCGGGTGAAGAGCGCGTGATCGGGGCGGGGGAGTGTGATGGTTTCGGTCTGCATGCTGTGCCCCCTGACGGCGGCAACACTATCGGTCGCAAGACAAGGAGACTACTCCTCCTCCGTCCGTCCCCTGAGCGCCTTGATGTCCCCGCGCCTCGTTTTCGCATCGAGCCGCCGTTTCTTCGAGGCCAGCGTCGGTCTTGTCGGTCGGCGCGGCTTATCGCGATGCGCGGCGCGTTCGATCAGCGCGGCAAGGCGCGCGCGGGCGTCCTCGCGATTGCGCGGCTGGCTGGCGTAGCGCTGCGCGAAGATCACGATCACGCCCTCCAGCGTCGCGCGCGAGCCCGCCAGCTTAATGAGCCGCTCGACGACGTCGGCCGGCAGGGCGGATGTGCGTCGCGCATCGAAGCGCAGTTCGACCGCGGTCGAGACTTTGTTGACGTTCTGGCCGCCGGGTCCGGACGCGCGCGCAAAGGTCTCGCTCAGCTCGCGCTCGTCGATGAGAAAATCGCCGACCTTCATGCTCTCGTCCTCGCCTCGGCAATCGGCTAGTGGTCGGCGCGACAACGAGCAAGGCCCGCGCCCATGAAAATGACCACCGAGGAAGCGTTCATCAAGGTGTTGCAGGCGCACGGCGTCGAGCACGCCTTCGGAATCATCGGTTCCGCGATGATGCCGGTTTCCGATCTGTTTCCCAAGGCGGGGATCACGTTCTGGGACTGCGCGCACGAATCCAACGCCGGCATCATGGCTGACGGGTTTGCACGCGCCACCGGCAAGATGGCGATGGCGGTGGCGCAGAACGGGCCGGGCGTCACCGGCTTTGTGACGGCGGTGAAGACGGCCTACTGGAACCACACGCCGATGCTGCTGGTCACGCCCCAGGCCGCCAACAAGACGATGGGGCAGGGCGGCTTCCAGGAAGTCCCGCAGATGGCGCTGTTCGCCGACATGGTCTGCTACCAGGAGGAGGTGCGCGATCCCTCGCGGATGGCCGAGGTGCTGAACCGGGTCATCCTGAAAGCCTGGCGCGGGCGGGCGCCGGCGCAGATCAACGTGCCGCGCGATTTCTGGACGCAGATCATTGATGTCGAGCTTCCCGCGATCGTGCGTTTCGAGCCGCCGGCCGGCGGCGAGGCGGCGATCGCCGCCGCCGCGAAGCTGCTGTCCGAGGCGGCATTCCCCGTCATCATTTCGGGCGCCGGCGTGGTGCTCGGCGACGCGATCGCTCAGACGGCTGCGCTTGCGGAAAAGCTCGATGCGCCGGTCTGCTCCAGCTATCAGCACAACGATTCTTTCCGGGCTCGCATCGCCTGCACGCGGGACCGCTCGGCTACAACGGTTCGAAGGCGGCGATGCAGCTGATGGCGCGCGCCGACGTCGTACTGGCCCTCGGCACCCGGTTGAACCCGTTCTCGACGCTGCCCGGCTACGGCCTCGACTATTGGCCGAAACAGGCGAAGGTCATCCAGGTCGACGTCAATCCTGATCGCATCGGACTGACCAAACGCGTCGATGTCGGCATTTGCGGCGATGCGCGGCTAGTGGCGCAAGGGTTGCTCGCCGCATTGTCACCGGGCGCCGGAGATCGCGACCGCGAGGCGCGACGCGCGCTGATCCACCAGACAAAGTCCGCCTGGGCGCAGGCGCTGACCTCGATGGATCACGAGGACGACGATCCCGGCACGACATGGAACGAGCGCGCGCGGGCGAAAGACCCGGAGCTGATGACACCGAGGCAAGCGTGGCGGGCGATACAGCGGGCTTTGCCTGCAGAGGCGATTATCTCCTCCGACATCGGCAACAATTGCGCGATCGGCAATGCGTATCCGACCTTCGAGCAGGGCCGTAAATATCTCGCGCCGGGTTTGTTTGGACCGTGTGGTTACGGTTTTCCGGCGATCGTTGGCGCGAAGATTGGTTGTCCGGATATGCCGGTTGTCGGTTTTGCGGGCGACGGCGCCTTCGGTATTTCGATGAACGAGATGACATCGGTTGGTCGCGAGGGCTGGCCCGCGATCACCATGGTGATCTTCCGCAACCTCCAGTGGGGCGCGGAGAAGCGGAACACGACGCTTTGGTACGACGACAATTTTGTCGGGACTGAGCTGAACCCCAAGGTGTCTTACGCGGGAATCGCGGAAGCGTGCGGTTTCAAAGGCCGCCGCGTCGATACGACCGAGGCGCTGGAGGCGGCGTTGCGCGACGCGGTGGAGGCGCAGATGAAGGGCGTCACGACCTTCATCGAAGTGATGCTCAACCAAGAGCTCGGCGAGCCTTTCCGCCGCGACGCGATGAAGAAGCCGCAGGTCGTAGCGGGGGTCGCGCGCGAGGACATGCGCGGGCAATAGCCCTCGACCGCCGATTTCGGAACAATTCGCGCTGCTCCCTGTTGAAAAGCGGTCAAGTAACTCCCGCTTCAAGAAAGGGCGAAGCCATGCTTAAGATAACGAGTTGCGCTGCGGCCGCCGCAATGGCTGGCTTTCTCTGTGGAAGCCCGGCTCAGGCCGCGATGATGCCGAGTTCGCAGCAGGGCACGCCGGCCGTCCAACATGTCGACTGCGACGTTGGCTTCCACCTCGGGCCGCTGGGAAGCTGCATTATCGGAACCGAGGAACGCCACGATCGCGTCATCGACGAACACCGCGCAGCGGACGAAGGTTGTGAGACAAAGTCTGTCAAGCGAACCGACTCGGATGGAAATACCGAAACCCGTACGAAGACGAACTGCAACTAAATAGCGCACCATCAGCAACCGGGGAAATTTCCCCGGCGCCTGTAGCCGCGGTCTCCAGACCGCGGTTTCTCCGTGATCGGATCGTTCTCAGCAAGGCTCGATCTCTTGAGCACCGCTGGAGGGTCGGCGTCCACGCCGACCTCGTTGGGCGCAGCTCGGCCGGCCTAGGTATCAACCCGACGTCGGCCTGGAGGCCGACGCTCCGCGAAGGCCGAACCCCCGCGGGCGCCCGCTCAAGCCGCCCGCGCCCGCGCCCCCAAGGCCCGAAATGAAATCAGCCGCTTCGCCTCTTCGTCCCACAGCGCGTAGTTCACGCAAGCTAGGCTCTGGGAAAGCGTGATGCGACCGACATTGGCGAGCTCAGGGAAGTCGCGCAGCACTTCGCGCAGCCGGTAGAAGGGAATGCGGCTGGCCAGATGATGCACGTGGTGCACGCCGATATTGGCGCTGAACCAGCGCAGCACGATCGGCAAGTCATAGTGCGAGGAGCCGATCAGCGCCGCTTGCGGCAGGCTCCAACCGGGCTCATGGGCCCAGTGAGCGTCTTCGAACTGGTGCTGCACATAGAACAGCCAAACGCCCAATCGATCGCCGCGAGCAGGAATGATCGGCCCATGGATCATCAGGAAGGCGCCAGGCCCGATCCGCCACATCAGCAGGCCGACAACGGCGGCGATGGCGGCATTGGTGGACATGGTGGAAACCCAGGGCTTCCAGCCCGCGCCGCGCATCAGTCCGAGCGGAGCGCGATATTGCAGCAGAAACAGATAAGTCGGGCCGATGCCGAACATCACCAGCGGGTTGCGATACAGCCGATAGGCAGGCGTCCGCGCCAGTTCGCGCGCCAGATATTCGTTGACGGTCAGCGTTTCGATGTCGCCGATGCCCCGCCGGTCCAGATTGCCGGCGCCGGCGTGATGCGAGGCGTGCGTTCGTTTCCAGTAGTCGTAAGGGGTCAGCGTGATCACGCCAAACACCCGGCCGACCCAATCATTGATGGCGCGGGTGCGAAAAAACGAGCCGTGCCCGCAATCATGCTGGATCATGAATAACCGGACCAGGAAGCCCGCCGCGGGCGCCGCCAAGAGGAGGCTCAGCCAGTAGCTGATATGCAGCAGCCCCCACATCGCCGCCCAGAGCGCCGCAAAGGATCCGAGCGTGATGGCGATTTCCCGCAGGCTCGAAGTGACGTTCGGCTCACGGTAGCGCTGGAGAACGCCGGGTAGCCGCTCGGCCTCCGGCAAGCCGGAAGGGGAGGGGGAAGATGTGGGATTTTGGGTCATAGGCGCTCGGATCGGGGCGCCGGGAAGAATCGGCCTCCGGCCATAGCGATAAATAGCGCTAAGATGAAGACAGAGAATGTCGAATTCCCGACAGAAAGCGTGGGTCGGCCGCAAAGAGCGGGCGGGACGCCCGCTATCGCTTCAGATCAGCCAGTTCGCGGGGACGTCGAGCGCTTTGGCGATAGCTTCCAGCGATTCCGGCGCGCCCTTGCGGCGCCCGCTTTCGAGATCGCTGAGGTAGCCCTGTGACAGGTGGGTGCGTTCGGCCAACTCGGTCTGCTTCATTCCGCGCCACTTGCGTATGGCCGCGACGAGACCTGCGCCGCGCAGCAAAAGGGCGCTGACTTCCGCCGGCAGCTGCCCGTCGCGTCCCGCCGCGATCTCCGCCATGGCAACATCGTAAGCGGCGACATCGGCAGCGTCCTCCCGCATATCAGACTCGCGATCGCTCAACGTCCTGATCATGTCTTCGCGTTTCATGCCGCCTCTCATATCGCAAAAGCGGTAAAGTTGCGCTCCTCGACTTTGACGCCCCCGCGTGGCAGGAGTTCGGCCCTTTGCGCGGTGAGCCTGGCCATGCCTTCCATCGAGATTGTCCCCGACGTTTGCTCCATCGGGCTCGCAACCCCGTGCAACTCCGCGTAATCTTAGGCCTATGTCGACCGAAAGCTTCAAGTCCGCCCGCGACCTTCTGCTGGCGTTGCGCGACAACTACGAGTTCGCCCGTTCCGGCTTTCAGTGGCCGAAGCTGAAGCGCTTCAATTGGGCGCTCGACTGGTTCGACGCCGATCTCGCCAAAGGCGAGCACGGTCGCCGGCCCGCGCTGAAAGTGCTGGGCGAACAAGTCGAGACACTGTCCTTCCTCGAACTTTCGCAAGCCTCGTCGCGCGTCGCCAACGGGCTTCGCGGGCTCGGCGCCAAGCGCGGCGATCGGCTGCTGCTGATGCTCGGCAACGCGCCAGCGCTGTGGATCTCGATGCTGGCGGCGATCAAGCTCGGCATGGTCGTCATCCCCGCCACGACCCTGCTGACCGGCGCCGACGTCGCCGACCGCATCGCCCGCGGCCGCGCGCGCTTCGTCATCGCCGACGCCTCGGTGGCCGATCGTTTCGCCACGCTCGATCCCGAGGCTGTGCGCATCGCGGTGCGCGGCGCGGCCGAGGGCTGGCGGAGCTTCGACGATCTCCTGCGCGCCTCGCCGAATTTCGCCGCAGAGGGGCCGACCGGGGCGGATGACCCGCTACTGCTCTATTTCACTTCGGGCACCACCGCCCGGCCAAAGCTCGTGGTCCACACCCACACCAGCTATCCGATCGGCCATCTCTCGACGATGTTCGGTCTCGGTCTGAAACCCGGCGATGCGCATCTCAACATCTCCTCGCCCGGCTGGGCGAAGCACGCTTGGTCGAGTTTCTTTGCGCCCTGGAACGCCGGCGCCTGCATACTCGCGCTCGACAAACGGTTCGACGCCCGCGCCACGCTCGATGATCTGGTCGCGCACGAAGTGACCTCGTTCTGCGCGCCGCCGACGGTCTGGCGGCAGCTGGTGCAACTCGATCTCACGCAATGGCGGCCGCCGCTGCGCGAGATCAATTCGGCCGGCGAGCCGCTCAATCCGGAGGTGATCGAGCAAGTGCGCCGCGCCTGGGGCCTGACGCTGCGGGATTCCTACGGGCAGACCGAAACCACGATGATGATCGGCAATGCGGTCGGTCAGAAGATCGTGCCCGGCTCGATGGGCCGGCCGCTGCCGGGCTATCGCGTGGCGCTGCTCGACGCCGACGGGTTGGAATCCGATCGAGGGCGAGATCGCCATTCCCCTCAATTCGCGCCCGCTCGGGCTGATGCGCGGCTATCAGGAAGACGACGGGGCGTTGCGGCCGATCGACGGCGCCTATTATCGCACCGGCGATGTCGCCACGCGCGACGCGCATGGGTTCATCACCTACGTCGGTCGCGCTGACGACGTGTTCAAATCGAACGACTACCGGCTTAGCCCGTTCGAGCTCGAAAGCGTGTTGATCGAGCACGAAGCGGTGGTTGAGGCGGCGGTGGTTCCGGCGCCGGACGCGGCGCGGTTGACGGTGGCGAAGGCGTATGTCGTGCTGGGGGAAGGCCGAGCGCCGGACCGGGCGACGGCGTTGGACCTGTTCCGTTTCCTCAACGAGAAGCTGGCGCCGTACAAGCGCATCCGCCGCCTCGAGTTCGCCGAACTGCCGAAGACAATTTCCGGGAAAATCCGCCGCGTCGAGTTGCGCGGTCGCGAGGCCGAGCACGCCAAGCATGGGGGCAGGCGTCCGGAAGAATTTCGGCTGGAGGATTTTCCCGAGCTACGCTGAGGGAATTCCCTGGGACTTCACGCTTCTCAGGGAAGGGGCTAACGCAGCAGGTAGGAGACGGTCGGCGAGCGGATTGCGGGCTTGTCTTTCGGAAAGCGCCGCGAACAGTCTGCGCTTTCAGTTGCTCAACCGCGCCTCAGAGCCGCTACCCGCGCTCGACGAACTCCCGATCTGCCAGCTCGAGCTCGGCGTCAAGCTCCAGTTGAGGGCGTTGAAGATCGCCGTATTGGCGACCACCGTGATACTCGGCGTATTTTCGTTCGAGGTCGAGTTGAAGGTGACGTCCCGGCTGGGAAGATAGATAAGGCCGGATAGGCTTTCAGTGACGCTGTCGTTGAAGACGAAAGCGGATTCGCTCAATCCGTCGGCCTCGTAGAACAGAATGCCGGCGTAGGTTCCGGTCGTCGGCGCGGAAAGCGTCATGCTCATGCCGCTGTTGAACTGGATCTTGGACGTATCCGCGAAATAGAACGTGACGCCCGACCCGGTCCACGAGCCGCCGTTGACGTTCCAGCCGCCCTGCGCGATCACGTAGACGCCAGGCAGCAACGTCACCGAAGGCGCATTGTTGAAGTTGAACCAGCCGCAGTAGACACCCGGTGAGAGCGTCACCGAACCGCCATTGTAGTTGCCGCCATTGGCGTTGGCGCCGCTGCACGTCGTGGATACAGGCGCCGGCAGTTTGCCGACGAAGGGGTTGGCGGGAACCGTGCAATTCTTGACTACATTGTTGTAGGTCCCGCCATTGTTGATCGTATTGCTCCCTGCAATGCAGATTTCCGCGCTTTGGATGTTGCCGCCGGAGTTGAAGATGGCGGCGGGGTTGGCGGTGCTGGCGACATCGATCTGGCAGGCGGGCGCGCTGATGTTCGTGCCGCTATTGGCCAGCAGGCTCTGCGAAGCCGTCTTCGAAAGCAAGAGAATGCAGGTCTGGTAGGTCGCGGCGCCGGAGCCGACGCTGGCGGTGGCCGTGACGCTGAGCGGCATGTTGCTGCTCGAGGTGAGGGCGCCGAATAACGTCGGCATCGAATAGGTCGCCGTTCCCGTCAAGCTGCCGTTGGCGTTGAATGAGAACTTCGCCGTGGGTCCGGACCAGCTCACATCGCTCGAAAAGTAATTGCCGGCGGCGGTCACCGCCGCCGCCTGCGCTGCGGTCTGCCCCAACGCCTGCGAATTGCTGGCGACGATTCTGGCCCCGGCCAGGACCGACGCGTCGATGGCGGCCTGCAAACGCTGGTGTTCGGTGATGGCGTGCGAGTAGTCCACCGCGCCGCCGATCGCCAACAGCGCGATCGGCGCGGTCATCGCGAACAGCGTCGCGACATTCCCGGCTATTCCGCCAAGGAATCGGTTTAGGACCAAGGTCATGGTGAACTTCTTCATCGCCGCATCTCGCCGTTCGACAGGCCTGGATTGACTCTTACCGGGGCACTAATTGCCTGCGAGCGATGAATAAGAATGGCGTGAATTTGCTGCGAATATTCCTAAGTCCAGCTAAGAATTGGACTAGGATATCGCCGCTATGTACGCGTGGTTTAGGATGTGTAGACGCAGATATAGGTGACCTTCCCGCCTGTCATTTACGGAATTCATAAATCTTTAGGGCGCTGTAACTTCAAGGAAGGTGCTGGTGCGCGAGCATGCTCTGCCGAGACGGATTTTCCTTTGCGCCAGGCCGGCGATTTGAACTCCCCAAGCTCTTTGGTCCCAGGGTGGTTCTCCACAGGGCGGCTTTCGGCGACGTCCAACCGCGCTAACACCCCGTCGATGCCCCTGCACCTGATCAAACTCTGCGTCGGCGGGACTCGATCGCCGATCTCGAGGAATGGGTCGAGGAGCGCGCCGACGAGCAGGCAGCCCAAGGTCGTCCGCGCCGGTCACGCCACATCACCCGCATGGTTCCCACCCGCGCCGCCGAGATCGTCGACGGCGGCTCGCTCTACTGGGTCATCAAGGGCCAGCTCAGCGCGCGTCAGCGCGTGCTCGAGGTCGAACCGTTCGTCGACGTCGACGGGATCGGGCGGTGCCGGCTGTGGCTGGCGCCAGAGGTGATGAAGGTCGCGCCGCGTCCGATGCGGGCCTTCCAGGGTTGGCGCTACTATCGCGGTCAAGGACGCGCCGCCGGACCTCGGTCGCTCGGGCGCCGCGGAGATGCCGGAAGCGCTGCGGCGAACGCTCGGCGAACTCGGGCTGCTTATGAGCCGCGCGACAGGCACTCGCGCACGGCGATCTCGCAGGTCTCGCCCTGCGGAATCGGGGCGCCTTTGGAATCGGTATAGGCGATGCCGCGCACGCCGTGGCTGTCGATAGTGAAGCGGGCTTCGCAGTCTGGGGTGGGCGCGGAAAAGGTCGGCCGCTCGTCGGCGTCCGAAGGCCGGCAGCCAGCCCTCCACATGCAGATGGCCGATGTCGGTAGACCCAGATCTGCTCGACGCCGACGGGAATGCGGCGGTCCGGCTTGCCGAAGCAGGCGCGGATTTTTGAGGCCGGGCCGTTGAACAAAGTGGCCTGCGCGACCTGATCGCTATCCGTCTCGCAGCCGCCGAGAGCGATCGCCGCCGCCAAGCTCCGAATCGCCGCTCGCATCGCTGCTCCGTTGCCGGCTCGCTTCTAGAGCGTTCCGAAATCAAATAGAAGCGCGCTTGTAGCCGCGATCTCCAGATCGCGGTCTCTCCGTGATCGGCGCTTCCCCAGCAAGGCGCGATCTCACCGCCACCGCGATCTGGAGATCGCGGCTACAAGCGAGGTCGGACTTTACCGTTAGAGCCCGGACATGCGAAACGAGCCTCCCATGTCGGACTTAGACCTCGACGATCCCGACGAACACGCCGGCCGCTCGAGGCAGAACATCGTCGCCGTGGTCATCGTCATCCTGCTGCTCGGCGGCGGTTGGTGGTTGATGAGCGAGTTGCAGCATCATCGCGAGATCGAGAACTGCATCGCGTCCGGCCGCCACGACTGCGTGCCGATTACGCCGGAGCCGAGCCGGTAACGGGGCGAGCGGCGCCCTGCGACCGCGCGCGTCTCGCGCGCTCTTTCCTGCACCAACCCAAAGAGCGTGCGGGACGCCGGCGGTCCCAGCGGCGCCGTTTTACGGCGCCAGTGCGCGTTGCGCTTCCGCGGCGGACTTCTCGCATTCCGCCTCGTCGCCGGAATTCGCAGCTGCCCGCGCCTGTTCGATTTCGATCTGGAAATGCGCCGATCGCTGCTCGGCGGAGGAGTCCGCCTTCGACTTCGGCGCCGGCCACCGACGCCTCTGTTGGCTGACGGTGCAGCTTCGCGGCCGTGGTCTCTGCCGCGTCGGCCTCCGTACCGGGGCTCGCCGCGCCGGAAGGATGCTCGGCCTGGAACCGCGCCTGTAACGCGGCGACCTTCTCGGAGCACGGACTGGCCTCGGCGACGCCAGCGATGGCCAGGATGCATGTCGCGAGGATGACGGACTTCATAGCTTGCTCCTCTCGCGCCGCGCTCTCTCTATGAGGCGCGTTTTGGACAGGAAATGCGCAAGTCGCATAAAATGACGATATCAGAATTGTAAAATTACGCTTCTAGGGAGCGAAGAGGATTCACGGGCTGATCGCCTTGATTTCGAAAGCGATCGCACCCCGTCAAGCCTGATCACGGGACATTGCGTCTTTGCCTCAATCACAAGGATGCGCGCAAATCGCCCGGGTCGAGGCGCCGACCCGTACAAATCCGCGCCGCGCCTGCCTAGCAATGTCAGGTGCTCGCGAAAACGTGAATTTTTCGGTCGGCCACCAGGTCCTTCGAGGCGCTTCCGAAGGCGACCATGTGCGGCGCGGTGCGATGCGCCTCCAGCGCCGCGAGGCTGTCCCAGGTCTCCAGCACGACGAACGCGTCCGGCCCGATCGGCGCCCGAAGCCCTTCCGGCGTCCACGAAGGTCGCATATTCCACACATCCGTCTTCGGCGTGCACGGCGGGAATGTTGGCGCGGAAGATTTTAAGCAGCTCTTCGCGGCGGCCCGGCTTGGCGGTTAGGATGGCGACGACCCGGATCATGGCGTTTCCTCTGAATATTTGCGCATAACGCGGCGTCTTCCTGCCGGGGACGCCCGGCAACGTCAACGCGCCGCTTGCGTTCACACGAGGCCCACCCCAATTTCGCTGGCGGAGTTTTGGCATGCCTCAGTCGCTGACGCCAAGAACACGAGCGGCGAGATTTCGGCCTTTCTCGAGGAGGCGCGGAGGGCGCCGGCGCCGTTCGTCAGCCGGGCGCGGCCGGCTGATCTTCGCGCTCGACGCGACGATGAGCCGGCAGCCGACCTGGGACCTGGCGCTGGCGCTGCAAGGCCGCATGTTCGAAGCGGCCGCGGAGCGTCGGCGGCCTCGACGTGCAACTCGTCTATTTCCGCGGGCAGGGCGAATGCCGCGCCTCGCGTTTCGTCGCCGACGGGCGAGGCCTCGGCGACCTGATGCGCGGCATTTCCGTGCGCGGCGGGGCGACGCAGATCGGCGCGCGTGCTCGCGCATGCGCGCGACGAGGCGAAGGCCGCGCAAGGTCGGCGCGCTGGTCTTTGTCGGCGACGCGATGGAGGAGAGCGCCGGAGAGCTGTTCGCCGTCGCCGGCGAACTGGCGCTGCGCGGCGTCAAGGCGTTCATGTTCCAGGAGGGCGGCGACCCCGCGCGCGCAGCGCCTTTCAGGAGATCGCGCGCTGACCGGCGGCGCCTACGGCGCCTTCGACGCCGGCGCCGCGGCCCGGCTCGCGACGCTGCTGCGCGCGGCGGCGGCCTATGCTGCTGGCGGGCGGTCGGCGCTGGAGGCGCTGGCCGCGAGAGAGGCGGACGTCCGGCCGCTGCTCGCGCAGATGCGCGGTTGAACGAAGTCGGCTATCGTCCCCGCCGGGTCAACAAAATGGTTCAGTTCATCGCAGGCCTGCTCGCGCTCTATCTGCTGCTGGCGGGATCCGGCAGTTCGGCCGGATAACCCCGACGTCGGCGGCGAAGATCGTGCGCGGCGGCGGCTTCGCGCTCGGGCTGGTGGCGCTGCTGCTGCTGCTGCTGCGCGGCAGTTTCGGGCTGGTCGGGCTGCTGGCGAGCTTCCTGTTCGCTGGCGCGGTGCGCGGCGGCCGCAATCCGTTCGCGCCTTCGCTGAACGCAGCGGGGTGGGGCGCGCCGATCGCCGAAAGTTTCGGCCGCGCGCTCGGCCTCGATCGAGATGCGGCTCGATCGCGAGACCGGGCTGATGAGCGGCGGCGCGATCGCCGGCCCCTTCGCGGGCCGCGCGCTCGAAAGCCTGACGCGGCCGGAATGCCTCGACGCTCTACCGCTATTGCCTCAGCGACGATCCCGAAGGCGCGGCGCTGCTAGAGGCATATCTCGACCGCCGGTTCGCCGGCTGGCGTGAGGCAGAGCAGGGTGAGGGCGACGCGCGGGGGGGAGTTGGCGCGGCGGCGCGATGTCCGCGCGATGAGGCGTATGAAATCCTGGGCCTGCCGAAGGGCGCGGGCCGCGAGGAAATCGTCGCCGCGCATCGCGCTCTGATGAAGAAGCTTCATCCAGATCATGGCGGCTCGACCGCTCTCGCCGCGAGGGTCAATCAGGCCAAGGATGTTCTGCTGGACTGACATGGACGACGCGAACTCCTGCACACAACGCTACGTAACGACAGTTTTCCGAATATTTGGTTTCAGTCGTGCACCGCGATGCAGGGCACGCCGCCGTGCTTCAGGTCGCGGCAAGCCTGCTCGGCGGAGGCCTGCTCGAGACCGGCGAACCGGGCGCGATAGAGCGGGCCGTCGCCTGTGCGAACTTTCTGGGTGAACCCGCGCAGCGCCGCGCAGCCGCGTGGCTCCGCGACTTCGCCTTGTTGAGCAGGTTGCGCGCCTCGACTTGGGTCGTCCGTGGCGCCGATCTGGATCAGCCAGCCGCCTCGCCCCATCCGAGGGCCGCGCTCTTCGTCCTGGTCATCGTCGTCGCGCGCGACGCGAGAGGCGCCGGAAACGATCTTGCGCCGCTCCGCATGGGCCTTCGCGGCCTCTTTGCCTTTGACCCAACCGAGCGCGCGCGGATCGGCTTTGGCGGTCTTGGCGGCGCTTCAAGGTGTCCGGCCCAGGCGAGAGGCGCGCGAGCCGCGTGGGCGCTCGGAGCAGCATCGTGCGGGCGCGAGCGGCGCTGCATCGTCGTCGGCGTCGTCGCTGTCGCCCTGCGGCTCGACAGTCGGCTGTCTCGACCTCGGCGACATCGTCGCTCGACGCCGCGCGGCCGTGCGGCTCGGCGGACGAAGGCGGCGCTGAGCGGCCTCAGGCGTCGCCTCGGCGATGCGCGTCGCGCTGCTGTACGGGCGAGGCGTCGGCGATATGGGTCTCGATCATCCGCGCCATCAGCCGGTCGCGCGCCGGAGCCGAGCGCCCGCCCATGACCACCGCGACCAGCGCGCGCCCGTCGCGATGCACCGAGGTCAGCAGATTGAAGCCGGAGGCGCGGGTGTAGCCGGTCTTGATGCCGTCGACGCCGTCGACGCGGCCGAGCAGATGATCGTGATTGCCGATCACCTCGCCGTCGTAGGTGAACTCGTGCAGCGAGAAATAGTGATAATATTTGGGGAAGCGCTCCTGCAGCGAGCGGCCGAGCACGGTCAGGTCGTGCGCGGTGGTCAGTTGCTCGTCGTTCGGCAGGCCCGAGGCGTTGCGGTAGAGCGTGCGCGACATGCCGAGCTGATGCGCCTTGCGCGTCATCAGCGCCGCGAAGCTCGATCTCGTCGTGGCCGACCGCCTCGGCGACGGCGACCGCCATGTCGTTGGCCGAGCGGGTGACGATCGCCTTGATCGCGTCCTCGACCGAGATCGTCTCGCCGGCGGCGAACGCCGAGCTTGGAGGGCTCCTGATTGGCGGCGTGCTCGGAGACGGGGATGCGCGTCTCCAGCGTCAGCGTCCCCTTCTCGAGCTGTTCGAACAGCAGATAGAGCGTCATCACCTTGGTGATCGAGGCGGGGTGGCGCAGCGCGTTCTCGTTGACGCCCCAGATCTCGCGGCCGGTGTTGGCGTCGACGACGATCGCCGAGAATTTCGAGCCGTCGACTTCCGGCCGGCGCCGGAGGCGACCGACGCGTGCGCGGCGCGCGGCCAGCGAGAGTGATGGCGATGGGCCGGGCCTCGGCGGGAGCCGCAACAGAGCGTCAGCGCGAGGCCGCCAGACAGACGCCGGCGGCAAGCGGCGCCAGACGCGACAAACCCAAACGCAACTCACCAAATGCCATGACGCGCCCTTGACCCCGCGCACAACGCGCCGACGAACGGCGTTGCAAAACGCACACAGCGGAAACCCTATGGGATCGCAGTTACACGGGCGTTAACGGCGCCGGCTCGGGCCGCTTCGCGGAGGCGCAAACGCGTTGAAAAGGCTGCTCTTCCCGCTCCCGGGCGATAGCGGTACTTTGCGTAAAGCGTCGGCGTGTTAAGATAACTCATTGAAATTATGCGATTAAATTTCGGTAACCTTTGTTCGAGAATTGTGCCGAATCACGTTGAGGCTTTATGACATATTGCAACGCAAAAGCACGTTGACTTTATTGTGCAGTGCACCTAAATCATAGGCGCGGCTGCGGCGAACGGCGTCGCGGCAATACGATAATCCTTGAGGAACCCCATGAACGCGATCAATTCGAAGATTTCCAGAACTATGTCCAAGCAGCAGCTCGAGGCGATGACCGCGTTCGCTCGCACATTGTCCAAGGGCCTCCAGGAGATCGCGTCGGAGACGGCCGAATATTCGAAGCACGCGATTCGGCGACCGGCGCGGAAGTCGTCGAGAAGCTGCTCGGCGCGAAGACCGTCGAGACGGCGATCCAGATCCAGAGCGAATACGCCAAGTCCGCCTACGAGGGTTTCGTCGCCAAGTCCACCAAGATCAACGAGATCCTGGTCAAGGTCGCCGGCGAGGCGATGAAGCCCGCGCAGAACGCCTTCGCGACTATCCAAAAGCAGTAAGCTTTTCGCCGCGTCGGCTTGCGCCGCGCTGAGATTGACGAAGGCCGGCGCTAAGCGCCGGCCTTTTTTGTTGTCTGCGGCCTCTTGCGCTTGCCGCTCGGAATTGGCGAACCTGGCATGAGTGCGTCGGCCTCTGGCGCCGCGGCGTATCGGCGCCTAGATGTGTCCGGCGGTTATCGCGTGTCGCGGCGAAGGGTTCGTCGCGGCTGCGCGGCGCAGAGGAGAGGTCTGCCGTTGATCGCCGAGCCGCATCCGCTCTTGAGCCGATTTCGCGCCGGTATGGCGTATGATCGCCCGTTGGTTTTCTTTTGGCGCCGCACTTTCGGCGTCCTCTAACCGCCAAATCGTCGCCGCGCGCGAGCCGCAAGCGAAACGGCGATAATCCCGGCGCCGGCGCCGCCGTCATCACGCGTACGCGTACCCAGACCAAGCGTCCCAACATGTATCGGGTGCTGCTGCTCAACGACGATTACACCCCGATGGAGTTCGTCATCGCCATCCTGCAATCCTTCTTCAACAAGACCTCGGAAGAGGCGACGCAGATCATGCTGCACGTCCACCACCATGGCGTCGGCGAGTGCGGCGTCTATACCTACGAGATCGCCGAGACCAAGGTCGCGCAGGTGATGGACCACGCGCGTAAAAATCAGCACCCGCTTGCAATGCATAATGGAAAAGAAGTGAGGTCGTGATGCCCGTTTTCTCCAGAGCGCTTGAAAAGACGCTACGCCGCGCGCTCTCCGTCGCCAACGAGCATCACCACGAACTCGCCTCGCTGGAGCATCTGTTGCTGGCGCTGATCGACGATCCCGACGCCGCCGCGGTGATGCGGGCCTGCAATGTCGATCTCGACCAGTTGCGCAAGACGGCGCAGAAATATGTCGAGAGCGAATTGCGCAGCCTGGTGATCGACACCGGCGAGGAGGCCAAGGCGACCGCCGGCTTCCAGCGCGTCGTTCAGCGCGCCGCCATCCATGTGCAGTCTTCGGGCCGCGAGGAGGTGACCGGCGCCAATGTGTTGGTGGCGATCTTCGCCGAGCGCGAGAGCCACGCCGCCTACTTCCTGCAAGAGCAGGACATGACGCGCTACGACGCGGTCAATTACATCAGCCACGGCATCGCCAAGCGCCCCGGACTGTCCGATTCCGGCCGTTCACCGCGCGGCGTCGACGAGGATGAGGGACGCGACGCCAAGGAGGCGAAGGAGAGCGGCGATTCCAAGAAAAAGGAAGGCGCCCTCGATGCTTACTGCGTCAACCTCAACAAGAAGGCGAAGGACGGTCGCGTCGATCCGCTGATCGGCCGCGAGCCCGAGGTGTCGCGCACCATCCAGGTGCTTTGCCGTCGGCAGAAGAACAACCCACTGCTGGTCGGCGATCCCGGCGTCGGCAAGACGGCGATCGCCGAGGGACTGGCGCGCAAGATCATCCAGGGCGAAGTCCCTGAGGTGTTGGCGAACGCGACGGTGTTTGCGCTCGACATGGGCTCGCTGCTGGCGGGCACGCGCTACCGCGGTGACTTCGAGGAGCGCCTGAAGCAGGTGATGAAGGAGATCGAGCAGCACAAGGACGCGATCCTGTTCATCGACGAGATCCATACCGTGATCGGCGCGGGCGCGACCTCGGGCGGGGCGATGGATGCGTCCAACCTGCTGAAGCCGGCGCTGGCTCAAGGGCACGCTTCGCTGCATCGGATCAACGACTTACAAGGAATACCGGCAGTATTTTGAGAAGGACCGCGCGCTGGTGCGCCGGTTCCAGAAGATCGACGTGAAGGAGCCGAGCGTCGAGGACGCGGTGGAGATCCTCAAGGGCCTGAAGCCCTATTTCGAGGAGTTCCACAAGCTGCGCTACACCAACGAGGCGGTGAAGGCCGCGGTAGAGCTGTCGTCACGCTACATCCACGACCGCAAGCTGCCGGACAAGGCGATCGACGTCATCGACGAGACGGGCGCGTCGCAAATGCTGCTGCCGGAGCCGAAGCGCAAGAAGACGATCGGCATCAAGGAGATCGAGGCGACGATCGCCAGCATGGCGCGCATCCCCCCGAAGAGCGTCTCCAAGGACGACACAGAGGTGCTGCAGCATCTGGAGTCGACGCTGAAGCAGGTGGTCTACGGGCAGGATACGGCTCTGACGGCGCTTGCCTCCGCGATCAAACTCGCCCGCGCCGGCCTGCGCGATCCCGAGAAGCCGATCGGCTGCTATCTGTTCTCCGGTCCGACGGGCGTCGGCAAAACGGAGGCGGCGCGCCAGCTCGCCTCCGGCCTCGGCCTGGAGCTCACCCGCTTCGACATGTCCGAGTATATGGAGCGGCACACGGTTTCGCGGCTTATCGGCGCCCCTCCGGGCTATGTCGGCTTCGACCAGGGCGGCCTGTTGACCGATGCGATCGACCAGCATCCGCACAGCGTGCTGTTGCTCGACGAGATCGAGAAGGCGCATCCTGACCTGTTCAACATCCTGTTGCAGGTGATGGACCACGGCAAGCTGACCGACCATTCCGGCAAGCAGATCGACTTCCGCAACGTCATCCTGATCATGACCACCAATGCGGGCGCGGCGGACATGGAGCGTGCGGCGTTCGGCTTCCATCAGTCGAGGCGCGTCGGCGACGATACGGAGGCGATCAACCGGCTGTTCACGCCGGAGTTCCGCAACCGTCTGGACGCGGTGGTGCCGTTCGGCCGATTGCCGAAGGAGGTCATCGCCCGCGTCGTCGACAAGTTCATCCTGCAGCTTGAAGCGCAGTTGGCCGACCGCAACGTGGCGATCGAGCTGGCGGACGAGGCGCGCGAGTGGCTGGTGACCAACGGCTACGACGAGTTGATGGGCGCGCGCCCGATGGCGCGGGTAATCCAGGCGCAGATCAAGACGCCGCTGGCCGACGAGGTGTTGTTCGGCCGGCTGAAGAACGGCGGCGTCGTGCGGGTCGTCGTCACCGGCGACGAGAAGGGCCAGAACAAGAAGTTGGGGTTCGTCTATCCCGAGGGGCCGGCGCAGCCGCGGCTTGAGCGCGATCTGGTCGTAGCCGGCCGCGAGCGGGCCAAAGACGACGCCCGCAAGCTGAAGCCGAAGCGCAAGGCCGACGCGACGACTGATCCCGACGACGACGCGCCGGAAGAGACCGCACCGAGCGAGCCGGAAGTGATGTAAGCGGAGGGTCGGCGTCCACGCCGACCTCTAGGCCACGCGCGGCCGGCTTTGTTGATGAAGCCTCGTCGGCCTGGAGGCCGACGCTCCGCGCGAATCACCCCTCCCGCGCCCAGCGGATCGCCGTGGCGACAGGCAATCCTACGGCCTCGGCGGCCTTGCGGCGAGAAAGGCCCGAGGCAATGGCCGACATGAGCTGCGCTCGCTTCGCCTCTCGCGCTTCCTCTGCCAGCGATGATCTGTCGCGCGGCGCGCGCGCCTTCGATCGACGGGCGGTGTCGCGGCTCCTGCGCGCCCAACGTATCGCCGTGGCGACGCTGACGCCGAGCTTCGCGGCTGCCGCCCGCCGCGAAAGTCCGTCTTCGACCTCGGCTAGCAAGAGTTCGCGCAGGCGGTGACGATCGGCTTTCGACAATCCAGAGTGCCGCCACGCGGTCTCCCGGGCGACGCCGAAGCGCGCCGCCAATTCCGAGGCGGAGGCGCCGCCCTGCGCCGCCGCAAAGATTGCGGTCTGCATTTCGGTTGAGAGCCTCGCATCGCGCTGGCTTTTCAGCCCCGCGTGTTTCGTCCAGCGAATCGCTGTTGCGGCGCTCACGCCGAGCCGCGCCGCGACCTCCCGGCAGGAAAGTCCACTTTCGATCAAGGCTTCGAGCTCGCCGAGCTTTTGCGAGCGTTGGCTTTGCGTCATATCTTGGCGTCGTCCGTTGCGCGCCCCCGCCCGCGTGTAGCTCGACTTCACTCGATCCGGCTAGCCTGACCGCGACTTGCCAACAAAGGAAAACGCCTTGCGCGCCGCCGAATATTTTGACCCGCTGAGCGGCGCTCGCTATCCCCTGGAAATACCGCGCTGGCGATCCGACGACGGCGGCCCGCTGCTGATAACTCCCGGCGCCGGCCTCGCCCGAGACGAGATCGAGACAGGCCGGCGTTCGCTCTGGCGCTATCGCGCCGCGTTGCCGTTCGACATCGCCGATCCGATCAGCCTCGGCGAAGGCCTGACCCCGCTCGTGCAAAGGCCCTGGGGCGACCTGCGGCCCTATTTCAAATGCGAATGGTTCAGCGCGACCGGCTCTTTCAAAGACCGCGGCGCCTCCGCGATGCTGTCGTTCCTGCGCCAGATCGGAGTGACAGCGGTGCTGGAGGACAGCTCCGGCAACGGCGGCTCGGCGGTTGCGGCTTATGGCGCGGCGGGAGGGTTGCGCGTCAAGGTGCTGGCGCCCGCCTACACCTCGCCCGCCAAAATCCTGCAAACGCGCGCTTATGGGGCCGAGGTGGAGCTGGTCGAGGGGCCGCGCGAAGCCTGCGCGGCGGAAGCGGTGCGGCAGTCCGAGCAAACCTTCTACGCCAGTCACAACTGGCAGCCATTCTTCATTGAGGGCGTAAAGACCCTGGCCTATGAGCTCTGGGAAGACTTTGGCTTTGCCGCGCCGGACAACGTCATCGTCCCGGCCGGCGCCGGAAGTCTTTTGCTCGGGCTGCATTTCGGCTTCGGCGAGCTTCTGCTCGCCGGCCGCATCGCCCGCGCGCCCCGTTTGTTCGCCGCGCAGCCGCTCAACTGCTCGCCGGTCGAGGCGAGTTTCGCTGCCGGGGTCGACACGCCCGTCGTGCGCACAGCCCAACCAACGATCGCCGAAGGGACCGCAATCAAAGCGCCGCTGCGCCTGAAGCAAATGATCGCGGCGCTGCGCGAGACCGGGGGCGGCGCGGCGGCGATCGCGGAGGCGGACATCGTCGCGGCGCTGCGACGCTTGGCGGGGCAGGGGCTGTTCGTCGAGCCAACCTCGGCGACGGCGGCGGCCGCGCTAGATCAGCTGGCCGCCTCCGGCGCCATCAGGGAGCGCGAGACGACGGTCGTCGTGCTGAGCGGCTCAGGGTTGAAAGCGGCCGCGGCCCTCGCGGACTTGTTGGCGGCCGGATGAACCAGCTACCCAACATTATTGGGTGTCATAAAAAAACCTAGCCAGCGTTACGCGGGCTGGACGCCAATCCCACAACAGGCGCAGATTACAACCATACAAGCGGGCGGGGACTTCTTAGGAGTTGCCGATGACGATTTTGCCTTCCCCCAACTTTGATTGGGACCCGGTCGCGCGACCGCCGATCGCCGGCATCCGCCCCTATCGCGACGGCACGTTTCGCCTCGGTCCGGAAACCGTCGGGGACAAATTCGTCGTGCACAACTACGGCCACGGCGGCGGCGGCATCACGCTGAGCTGGGGTTCGGCGCTCGAAGTCGTCGACATCGTCCGGCAGCACGGCGTATCCGCCGGCGACAAAGTCGCCGTGCTCGGCGCGGGCGTCATGGGGCTTACCGCCGCGATCTCGCTGGCCGAAATCGGCCTCGACGTCTCCATCTACACGGATAAGCTCACGCCGTTCACGACATCGCACGTCGCCGGCGGCCAATGGGCGCCTTCGATGGTCAACCAAGACGACCCGACGCGCTTCGCCCGCATGCTCGAGCGCGCCCACAAGACGCATCTCTCGAAGGGCGCGGCCTACGGCGTGTCCGCCAGGGTCAACTATACGCTTACGCATGCGGCCAATTTTGAGGATTGCCCGCGCGACGTGATCCCCGCGCCGCAGAGTTTTGGGCATTTGCCGTTCCAACATCTGACCTCAGCCGGCTTCGGCTATCAGACGCTGCTCGTCGAACCGCCGATCTTCCTGCCGCGCTTGCTGAAGGACCTTTCCGATCGTGGGATTATTCCCCAGGTTCGCAAGCTAAACACGCTTTCCGACGTCTCGACGCTCGACGCCGACATCGTCATCAATTGCACGGGGATCGGCGCCAAGGCGCTCTGCAATGACGCGAAGATGCATCCGATCCGCGGCCAGTTGGTTCTATTGCCGCCGCAGCCGGCGCTGAACTGGCTGTTCGCGGGCAGCCACATCTACGTGTTTCCTCGCGCCGACAGCGTCGTGGTCGGCGGCACGGAGGAAATGGGCGTTTCCGATCCGACGCCGGTGCTCGCGATCTGCAAGCAGTTTCTCGCCCACGCGAAGGCCGTGTTCGCGGGGCAGGGCGCGACGTCCGCGCTGGTCGCGGAAGCGGCGCCGGAATGGCTGATGAAGAGCAAATAGGCGCTTCAGGGTCACACGGCGGGGTGTCTCCGTTTTCATGGAATCGAGCGGCGGGCATTGTAGCCGCGATCTCCAGATCGCGGTCGCCGTGAGATCGCGGCCCTCCGGATAAAGAGCCGATGGCGGGGAGACCGCGATCTGGAGATCGCGGCTACAGCCGTGCGCGACCGTAATTCTCGCTTCGCGCGAACTGAGCCTGCGCTCCGGCGGCGAAAACCCGCTTGCGCATTTTTTTTGAACCTTCCACCCTGCCGCCGCGACATATGGGCGGGGCGGGCGTGGTGGAGACGGACGGCGATATCATCGCGCGGATCAAGGCGGGCGATCAGCTCGCTCTGAAGACCCTCTACGCGCGCCACCACGTGAAGATCTTTCGCTTCGCGATGCGGATCGTGAAGTCGGCGCCAACGGCGGAGGATGTGGTGAGCGAAGTGTTTCTCGATGTCTGGCGCAACGCCGCGCAGTTCGAGGGGCGTTCGGAGGCTTCGACCTTCCTGCTCGCGGTCGCCCGCAACAAGGCCTATTCGGCGCTGCGCAAGCGGCGCGAGGACGAACTCGACGAGGACGCAGCGGCTGAAATCGAGGATCAGGCGGACACGCCGGAAATCTCGCTGCAAAAGAAAAACAAGGGCGACGTCTTGCGCGCGTGCTTGGGCAAGCTCAGTCGCGAACATCGCGAGGTGATGGACCTCGTCTACTACCACGACAAGTCCGTCGAGGAGGTCGCGACGATCGTCGGCGTCCCCGAGGGAACGGTGAAGACGCGGATGTTTCATGCACGAAAGCGCCTCGCAGACTTGGCGAAGGCGGCGGGGATCGACAGAGGTTGGCCATGAGCGAAGAGATAGACGACATCGACGCCCTTTTGCCCTGGTATGCCGCCGGCGCCTTGTCCGCGAACGAGCGCGCGAAGGTGGAGGCGGCGCTGGGCGAACGTCCCGAGTTGCGCGCGAGCCTCTCGACGATCGAGGAGGATCGCGGCGAAACGATCGCCTTGAACGAGGCGCTCGGCGCTCCCGGCCCGGATGTCTGGGCGCGCGTGCTTGCCGGAGCGCAGGCCGCGCCGCGAAAGCCGAAGTTCACCGAGCGGCTGGCGGCGTGGTTCGGGCAGGGCGAAGGCCGCCTCGGGCCGTTGGCTCTTGCGGGCGTCGCCGCCGCGCTGGTCATCTTGCTGCAGGCCGGCGCTATCGTGACGCTGTTGCCGTCGGCGCATAAGGCGTCCGGGGAGTTCGGCGCCGCTACGAGCGCGGTTGCCCCGCAAGGCGCCGACGTGCTCGTGACGTTTTCGCCGCAAGCGACGATAGCTGACGTATCCGTCTTCCTCAGAGAAAACGGCGCGACGATTGTCTCCGGGCCGAAGCCCGGCGGCCTCTATGAACTGCGCGTCGGCGACAAAGCCTTGGCGAAGCCGGAGCTTGATGCGCTGCTGAAAACACTGTCGGGTTCGCCGGTGGTCAAGCTAGCGTTGCCAGGCCTCAGCAAATAGGCCTCCTGCGACCGCAGGCCTCGCGGAGCGTCGGCCTCCAGGCCGACGTCGGGGTTAATACGTAAGCCAGCTAAGCTGCGCCCGAAAAGGTCGGCGTGGACGCCGACCCTCCGTTTGATTGGCTTTGCCGCCAGGGGGCAGCTTAAGCCGTTCGCGACAGGCCGGCGACGTAAAACCCGTCCGTCCCGGAGCTGAGCGGGTCGAGCCGAATTCCCGCCCCGAGATTTGAAGCAAAACCCGCTACCTCGGCTAGCCCCGCGCTTTTCGCCATGTGCGCGGCGTCGATCGGCAAGAACTCGGGATGGGCTTCGAGAAACGCGGCGATCCGATCCTCGTTCTCCGCCTTGAGCACCGAGCAAGTCACATAGACAATGCGGCCGCCGGGTTTGACCAACTTTGTCGCCCGCGCGAGAATCTCGACCTGCTCCTTGATGCGCTCCTGCAAGCGCGCCCGGCCGGATACGCCATTTCGCGTCGGGGTTTCGCCGCCAGGCCCCAGATCCGGTGCAAGGGGCGTCGATGAAAACAAGATCGCATCGGCCGGCAAGATCCGCCACGGGATCGGCGCTGCCGCGGGGGCTGCGAACTTGCACGTTGCGTGCGCCGGAGCGCTCAAGCCTTGCGAACAGCGGCGCCAGGCGCCGGCCGTCCTCGTCGGTGGCGTAGACCTGCCCCTTGCCGGCGACCATCGCGGCTAGCGCCAGCGTCTTGCCGCCCGCGCCGGCGCAGAGATCGAGCACCTGCTGGCCCGGCGCGGCGCCGCTCAATAGCGCCGCGAGCTGCGAGGCCTCGTCCTGAACTTCGACCTGACCCTTGACGTAACTTGGCTCGGCGGCAAGCGCCGGACCCCGCCCATCCGGCTTGATGGCGATCCGCAAGCCTATCGGCGAATGCGGGGTAGGCTCAGGCGCCAAGTGAGACAAAGCCGCCAAAGCTTTGTCTCGGTTGCTTTTCAACGTATTGACGCGAAGGTCGACGGGCGCCCGCTCGGCGAGCGCCCGGCCCGCGTCGGCGGCGCGATCGCCAAAACTCTCCGCGAAAGCCGGCGCCAGCCATTCCGGGTAATCGCCGCGCACGTGGTCAGGCGCACCGGCGAGGCGATCCTCGGCCAAACCTGCGCGTTCGGCGTCTGAGAGCGGCGCCGGCGCGTGCTTCTCGCCGGAGAACAAGGTTTCGATCTCAGCGGCGCCGAGCCCGCGCAAGCCCACCAGCGCGCCGAGCACATGCGCGCGCGGCAAATCCTCGCCGAGCCGCCACGACGAGGAGCCGCGTCGCCGCAGCGCGTCGTAGACGAGGCTGGCGATCGCCGCGCGATCGCCGGAGCCGGCGAAGCGGTGCGACAGGCCCCAGTCCTTCAGCGCGTCGGCGGCGGGACGGCGCCGGGTCTCGAGATCTGTGAGCGCCTCTATGGCGGCTTGGACACGTGCGGCGGGTATCATCCGCCCCTCTAACGCTAAGTCCGCGGCAAAAGCGACCCTCCTGGGGCCGCGGACGTCCCGTCCGCTGTTTCCCGCAACAAAGAAAGAGCGGTCGGGACGTCCGCGGTCCCAGGGGCGGCGCCTCGGGTTGAGTGGCTGGGCTGACTCGGATATGCGGCGTCACCGCTGATCGGACCGCCGCAAATTTCCTCCACCGAAGCCGCAAGTCCAACTCGCCCCGCCGCGCTGAGTCACGCCGATCGGGCGGGGTGGATCGCGCTCTTTGCGGGAACGGGGATCATTGCCTGGTCGGGCGTGCTCGCCCGACTGCTCGATGTCGGCCCGCTCGCGGGCGCGGCCTGGCGCATGGGGCTTGCAGTCCCCGCGCTCGCGGTCTGGCTGCGATTTGCTTCGCCGTCGCGCAGCCTCGATCTTCGCGCCGCGCGCGGCGTCGGACTTGCCCTTGCGTTCTCCGGGCTCGCCTTCGCCGTCGACGTCGGCTCCTTCCACCTGTCCTTGACCGGCACCAATGTCGCCAACGCCTCGTTCATCGGCAATGTCGCGCCGGTGCTGGCGGTGGTTGGAGGCCTGCTGTTCTTCGGCGAGGCCGCCTCGCCTCGGGTTTGGCCGGCTCTGGCGCTCGCCCTCATCGGCTCGTGGATGATGGCGGGCATGGTCGCGCCGCAAGCCCTGCGCCCCGGCGACGCCTTGGCGCTCAACGCCGCGGTCGCCTACGCGACCTATCTGATGTGCATCAAGCGCGCTCGCACGCGCATCGATGGTCCGACGGCAACCCTGATCTCGGCGGCCGTCTCCGCCATCGTCCTCGCCGTCGCCGCGACCGCGCACGGCGAGAAGCTGTTGCCGTCGAGCGCGCTCGGCTGGACGATCGTGTTCCTGCTCGGCTTCGTCAGCCACGCGATGGGGCAGGGACTGACCTCCGTTGCGCTCGGGCGGGTCCCGGTCGCGAAGGTCGCGGTGGTCATCCTTGCGCAGCCGCCGATCTCCGCGCTCATCGCCTGGGCTGTGCTCGGCGAGACGATGACGATCCTGCAGATGGCTGGCGGCGCCGTCATTCTCATCGGCGTTTACCTGGCGCGGCCGCGGCTGCGCGGCTCTCGCGAAAGATTGATGCGGTCTCGCGCTTAAGTCATTGGACGAATATTGCTTAAGTCCCTCTTTAGGGGGCCATTGCGCGATTTTGCGCGTAGCGTTGGCAACTCGGCGATTTCGTTCGACATGACCCACGAGCTCGACGAGCGCCAGCTTCGATTGGCGCTCGAAAACGTCCCTATTCCCCTGATTGCGCACGACGAAACAGGTCGCGTGCGTTTGCTGAGCCGCGAGTTCTTGCGGCTGACGGGCTATTCCGCCGAGCAGATACCCACCTTCGCCGCCTGGCTGAAGCTGGCCTACGACGACCCCACCGTCACCGAGCGCGTCATGTCCGCTCATAGCCGCGGCTACGGCGCGGCGCCCGGTCCGCTGCACGAGGGCGGCGAATTCCACGTCCGCACCGCCGACGGTTCGACCCGGATTTGGATGTTTCGCGCGTTTTCGATTGGACGCGACGAACGCGGCCTCGCGGTCAATGTCAGCATGGCGGTGGACGTCACGACTGAGCGCAAGACGCTGGACGCGCTTGGGCGCAGCGAAGCGAACTTGCGCCAGGCGCTGCGCACCGGCGGCCTGGGCAGCTTCGAGCGCGACGTGATTGCTAGGGTTTCCACCTATTCCGACGCGCTGCTGGCGATGCACGGCCTGTCGCCGGAACGGCGGCGCGAGACGCACGCGCAATGGTTCGCGCGCGTTCATCCCGACGATCGCGCCAAGGTGAGCGCCTACGTGGACGCCGTGAACAATCCGGACGCGCCATCGGCAGTCGAATATCGCATCCAGCGATTGAGCGATGGCGAGACAAGGCGGATCGCGGAGAGCCGGGAGGTGCAGCGCGATGCGGACGGCTTGGCGGTTCGCTGCGTCGGTCTGCAACGAGACGTCACTGAGCCCCGCGCGGCCGAGCAGGCCTTGCGGGAGAGCGAAGCGCGATTGCGCTTGACCCTGGAGGTCGGCCAAGTCGGCGCCTTCGACTGGGACGTGTCCTCGGGATTGCTGGATTGGGACGAGCGCGTGCGCGACATCTGGGGGGTTCCCTCCGATGCGCCGCTGACGATCTCCGATTTTTACGGCGGGCTGCATCCCGAGGACGTGGAGCGCATGCGCGACTCCATCAAGGCGTCGCTCGATCCCGGCGGCAACGGCCTTTACGAGTCGGAATATCGCGTCATCAACCTGCGCGACGGGCGCGTGCGGCACATTTCCGCGCGGGGACGCACTCGGTTCGAGAACGGCGTCGCCAAGCGGGTTCTGGGCGTCGTCCTCGAAGTGACGGCGTTGCGCGAGGCCGCGGCGGTGTTGAAACGCGATCGCGACGAACTCGAACAGCTCGTCGAAGCCCGCACGCGCGAACTCGCGGAAGCGCAGACCCGGCTCGCGCAGGCGCAGCGGCTAGAGGCGTTGGGACATCTGGCCGGCGGCATCGCGCATGACTTCAACAATGTGCTGCAAGCCATCGAAGCGGCCGCCGACCTGATCGAGCGCAAGCCGAACCCGGAAAATCTGCCGCGATACCTGCGGATGGCGCGCGAGGCGACCAAGCGCGGCAGCGCGATTTCGCGCCGTCTGACCTCGTTCTCGCGGCGGGCTGAACTCGAGCCGGAGCCGGTCGAGTGCGCGCGCCTGCTCGACGAGATCGGCGGCATTCTGCGGCGCACGGTCGGCGATGGCGTGACAGTCAAAGTCGAGTGCGCCGCGGACATTCCTCCGGCGTTCGCGGATCGGCAGCAGCTTGAAACGGCGCTGATCAACATCGCGTCCAACGCGCGGGAAGCGATGGCGGGCGCCGGCGTGCTGACCATCCGCGCGCGCGCTGAGACCAGCGAGGAGGCGCAAGCCTCGGCTTACGCGGCGCAGCTGCGACCCGGGGCTTACATCCGCTTCGAGGTAAGCGACACCGGTTCGGGGATGAGCCCGGAAGTGCGAGCGCGGGCGGTGGAGCCGTTCTTTTCGACCAAGCCGCGTGGTCAGGGCGCGGGCCTCGGCCTCTCCATGGCGCGCGGCTTTGCCGATCAGTCCGGCGGCGGCCTCCGGATCGACAGCGAGCCGGGCCAAGGCGCGACCATCGCGCTTTGGCTGCCGGTCGCCGAAGTCGAGAAAATCAAGCCTGCGTCGCGCTCGCAAGAGAGCGGCGGCCGCGGCTCGTTGTTGTTGGTGGACGACGATCCGCTGGTGCGCGAACTGGTCGGCGAGCAACTTGCGCGAGGCCGGCTATGACGTAACCGATTGCGCCGGCGGCGCCGCCGCGATCGACCGGCTCGACGCCGGGCTCAAATTCGACGCGCTGGTCACCGATTTCGCGATGCCGGAGATGAATGGCGTCGCGCTCGCGCATGAGGCGCGCAAGCGCCACCCTAGTCTTCCTGTTGTCGTGTTGACAGGTTACGCGACCGAAGCCGCGGAAGCGGCCGGCGACGCCGATTTCGAACTGCTGCGCAAGCCGATCGACTACCACGCGCTGGTCAGCCGCGTTTCCGCGCTGATCGCGACGGTTTGAAGCGTCAGTGCGAGAAAATGGGGAGCAGCCGCGGTTGCGGTCCTCCCTCCCCCCTTGTGGGGGAGGGCCGGGGAGGGGGGTAGCCGCAAGCGCTACGCCATCCTGATAAACGATCCAAGCCGAACCGACCCCCCTCCCTGACCCTCCCCCACAAGGGGGGAGGGAATGCCCTATCCTGATGGCTTGTCGGTTCATCTCTCGTATGATTGACCCGCGCGCGCGATCCGCTAATAGCAAGTCGCTTCGTCGGAGCGAGATCTGTTCAAATTGAAAGGCCCGCCCATGCCTGAAATCCGCAGCCATTTCGCCTGACTTGATGGCCAACTCAATTCGCTTTCTCGCCATGGACGCGGTCCAGAAGGCAGGGTCCGGTCATCCCGGCATGCCGATGGGCATGGCGGACATCGCCACGGTCCTGTTCACAAAATTCCTGAAATTCGACGTGCAGGATTCGAAATGGCCGGACCGCGACCGGTTCCTGTTGTCGAACGGTCACGGCTCGATGCTGCAATATTCCGTCAATTATCTGGTCGGCTATCCCGACATGACCATCGACCAGATAAAGAGCTACCGGATCTTGCACTCGAAGACGCCGGGCCACCCGGAGTACGGTTGGACGGAAGGCGTCGAGGCGACCACGGGGCCGCTCGGCCAGGGCCTAGCGATGTCGGTCGGCATGGCGATCGCCGAAGCGGCGCAGAACCAACGTTACGGCGCCGATCTCGTCGATCACCGCACTTACGCATTCTGCGGTGACGGCTGCCTGATGGAGGGCATCAGCCACGAGGCGATTGATCTCGCCGGCCATCTGCAGCTGAAGAAGCTGACGGTGCTCTGGGACAACAACCACATCAGCATCGACGGCAACACCGCGATCGCCACTGGCGTCGACCAGATCAAGCGCTTCCAGGCGGCGCGATGGCACACGATCGAGGTCGACGGCCACGACCAGGCCGCCATCGCCGCGGCGCTGACGGAAGCGCAGACCAGCGACAAGCCGACCTTCATCGCCTGCAAGACCACCATCGGCTTCGGCGCGCCGACCAAACAGGGCACGGAAGGCGCCCATGGCGCGGCGTTGGGCGAGGCGGAAATCGCCGGCGGCGCGCAAGAACCTCGACTGGAGCTATCCGCCGTTCGAAATTCCCGCCGACGTCCTCGCCGAATGGCGCAAGGCGGGCGAGCGCTCGCGGAAGACCCGCGCCGATTGGGAGGCGCGCGCAAAGGCGCATCCGAAGGGCGCGGAATTCACCCGCGAGGTCGATGGCCAGCTTCCCGAGGATTTCACGGCGAAAATGGCCGACTACAAGCGCGGCCTGGTCGAGTCGAAGCCGAAGGTCGCGACCCGCAAATCCTCGGAAATGGCGCTCGGAATCATCAACGCCGTCATCCCCAACACGATCGGCGGCTCGGCGGATCTGACCCACTCCAACCTGACCATCACCAAGGGCCAGAAGGATCGTCGCGCCGCCGCGACTACAGCGGCAGCTACATCCGCTACGGCATCCGCGAGTTCGGCATGAGCGCGGCGATGAACGGCATTGCGCTGCACGGCGGCTTCATCCCCTACGGCGGCACGTTCCTGATCTTCTCCGACTATGCGCGCAACGCCATCCGGCTCGCGTCGCTGATGGGCATCCGGGTCGTCTGCGTGCTGACGCACGATTCGATCGGCCTCGGCGAGGACGGCCCGACCCACCAGCCGATCGAGCAACTGGCCTCGCTTCGCGCCATGCCGAACCTGCAGGTGTTCCGCCCCGCCGACGCGGTCGAAACCGCCGAGTGCTGGGAGCTGGCGCTCGGCTCGCACCATGGACCCTCGGCGCTGGCGCTGTCGCGCCAGAACTTGCCGACACTGCGCACGTCCTCGGACGTCAATCTATCGGCGCGCGGGGCCTATGTGCTCAGCGAGCCGGATGGCGCCCGCGACGTGACGCTGCTGGCGACCGGCTCGGAAGTGGAGCTGGCGATGAATGCGGCCAAGACGCTGCGCGAGGCGGGCAAGAAGGTCGCCGTCGTATCGATGCCCTGCTGGGAGCTGTTCGAGAAGCAGGACGCGAGCTATCGCGCCTCGGTATTGGGCAAGGCGCCGAGGGTGGCGGTCGAGGCGGCCTGCGGCTTTGGCTGGGAGCGCTATATCGGCGAGGGCGGCGGTTTCGTCGGCATGCACAGCTTTGGCGCGAGCGGGTCGATCGAGGCTGTCTACAAGGAGTTCGGCATCACGGCCGAAGCCGTCGTCGCCGCAGCTCACAAAGCCATGGGCAAATGAGCGTAAAGATCGCGCCATCGATCCTCTCCGCCGATTTTTCCAAGCTCGGCGAAGAGGTGCGGGCGGTGGACACAGGCCGGCGCCGACTGGATCCATCTCGACGTGATGGACGGCCACTATGTCCCGAACATCAGCTTCGGGCCGGCGATCATCGCGGCGCTGCGGCCGCATACGCAAAAGCTGTTCGACTGTCATTTGATGATCGAGCCCTGCGATCCGTATCTTGGAGGCGTTCGCCAAGGCGGGGTGCGACCGGATTATCGTGCATGCCGAGGCGACGCGCCATCTCGACCGTTCGCTGCAGGCGATCAACGGACTCGGCAAAAAGGCAGGCGTGGCGCTCAATCCCGCGACGCCGCTGGAGGCGATCGAATATGTGCTGGATCGGCTCGATCTGGTGCTGGTGATGACCGTCAATCCAGGCTTTGGCGGCCAGGCGTTTATTCCCGCGATGCTGGAAAAAGTGAAGCGGCTGAAACAGCGGCTCGGCGGGCGCCCGATCGAGATCGAGGTCGACGGCGGGGTTACTCCGGAGACCGCGCCGAAGCTGATCGCGGCGGGGGTGACGGCGATGGTGGCCGGCTCGGCGGTGTTCAAGGGCGACCCGAGCCAGTACGCGGCGAATATCGCGGCGATCCGGGGATGAGCCTCTTGGGACCGCGGAACCTGACTTCAATCCACGATGTCGGGCGTGCGCCAGCCCAGATGCTGCCCCGCATCGACGCATAGGATCTGCCCGGTCACGTTGCGCGCCTTCGCGAGATAAGCCACCGCCTCTGCGATATCTTCCCCTTCTATCCTGCGCTCAAGCAGCGTCCCGGCGGCCTCTTTGTCGAGACCTGCCTCGCCCTGGCGTTGGCTCGCATAGGTGGGCCCCGGACCGACCGCGTTGACGCGGATGCGCGGCGCCAGCGACTGCGCGAGCGTGCGGGTCGCCGTCCACAACGCCGACTTCGCCAGCGTGTAGGAGAGATATTCCGGCGTCAGTTTCAGCACGCGCTGGTCGATGATGTTGACCACGGCGCCTTCACGGTCGGGCGGCAGCTGCGCGGCGAAGGCGGCAATGAGAAACACCGGCGACTCCAGATCAACCGCGAATTGACGCCGCCAAACGCCAAGGTCGAGCCGATCGATCGCATCGTCCTCGAAGGCGGCGGCGTTGTTGACCAGCAGTTCGATCGGCCCCATCGCGGCCGCGGCTTCGCCGAGCTGGCGCGGCGGCGCTCTCCGGATCAGTTAGGTCGGCGGCAAACGCGCGCGCTGCGCCGCCTTGGCCCACAATCTCGCCCGCGACGGCCTCAGCCAAAGCGAACGAGCCGTTGGCGAACAAGGCGACCGCAAAACCCTCGCGCGCCAGACGCCGGGCAATGTCGGCGCCGATCCGTTTGCCCGCCCCCGTCACCAGCGCGATCTTCGTCATATCGCCTCGCGCCGCCACGGGTGCGCCTTCACGCCGTGCGGTTGTAGACATCCTCGAGGCGAACGATGTCGTCCTCGCCGAGATAGGAGCCGGTCTGCACCTCGATCAGCTCCAGGTTGATCTTGCCGGGATTGGTGAGGCGGTGCACCGAGCCGATCGGCAGGTAGATCGACTCGTTCTCATGCACGATCGTCACGTCGTCGCCGCAGGTCACTTCCGCCGTGCCCTTGACGACGATCCAGTGCTCGGCGCGATGATAGTGCTTCTGCAGGCTCAGCCGGTGGCCGGGCGTGACGACGATGCGCTTGACCTGATAGCGCGCGCCATTGTCGATCGATTGATAATAGCCCCACGGCCGATACATGCGCTTGTGTTCGACCGCCTCGCGCCGCTTGCGGGCCTTCAAGGCCTCGACGACATCCTTGACCTTGTCGCCTTGGTCGCGGCCGAGCACCAGCACGGCGTCCTGGGTCGTCACGACGATGACGTCCTTGACGCCGACCAGCGCGGTCAGGATCCCGTTGGAGCGCACGTGCACGTTGTGCGATTCGATGGCGACGCCGTCCTCGCCGTGGAACGAGTTGCCGTGCTCGTCACGTTCAGTCAGCTTCCAGACCGCGTCCCAGTTGCCGACGTCCGACCAGCCGATGTCAGCGGGCACGACGGCGGCGCGTTTGGTGCGCTCCATGACCGCGTAGTCGATCGATTTCTTCGGCGCCGCGCCGAAGGACGCCAGCTCAATGGCGAAAAAGTCGAGGTCATTCGCGGCGCCAGCGACGCTTGCGGCGGCCGCGGCGGCCATTTCCGGCTCGAACGACTGCAATTCCTCGAGCATCGTATCCGCGCGGAAAAAGAAATTGCCGGAGTTCCACAGGTAGCCGCTCTTCAAGTAGCGCTCGGCGGTCTCGCGATCGGGCTTCTCGACGAAAGCGTCGACGCTATAGGCCCCATCGGCGACCTCGGCGCCGGGGCGAATGTAGCCGTAACCCACCGCCGGCTCCGTCGGTTTGACGCCGAGCGTGACGATATAGCCCCGCGACGCCGCTTCCGCCGCTTTGGTGCAAGCTTCCTGGAAGGCGTCGAGCTTGGTCACGACGTGGTCGGCTGCGAATAAAGCGACTACGGTCTCAGGGCCGCGCTGGGCCGCGAGCGTCGCCGCCACAGCGACCGCAGGGCCGGAATCGCGGCGCACCGGCTCAGTGACGATCGTCGCTGTCGCGCCGATCTCGTCGAGCTGCTCCTTCACCCGGAAACGGTAATCGTGGTTGGTGATGACGATCGGCGCCTCGTACATCGGCCCGGTGACGCGCAAGATGGTGTCCTGAAACGTCGATCGCGCGCCGATCAGCGCGATGAACTGTTTCGGCATGGTCTCGCGCGATTCCGGCCAGACACGGGTGCCCGCGCCTCCACACATGATGACCGGCAGAATTTTTGTCGGCATTCGGCTCACCGCCCCAAAGTGTGATTGCGGCGGTGGTCTAGCGCATGGGCTCTAGGTTGCGCTAGAGCCAGCGGCGTTCATGTTGAATGCCGCGGCCGCAGCTGTGATGTTCGCTGTAACAGGGTGACCAGCAGCGCACGTTGTTTCTAAGACGTTCTTGCAAATATAGTTCAAAGATTTATAATACACAGAGCGGCTTTAGGTGCGGATTTTCAAAACCAAACTTTTTGCCAAGTTCGCCCGTCGCGAGCGAATCCCGAACTCCAGCTTGGCGGAAGCGATTGAGAGAGCCACACAGGGACTGGTCGACGCCAATCTCGGCGGCGGCGTGATCAAGCAGCGTGTCGCGCGGCAAGGCCAGGGACGTAGCGGCGGCTATAGGACGTTGATCGCTTTTCGCTCAGGCGACGTCGCGATCTTCCTGTTCGGCTTCGCCAAGCGCGACCGCAACAACATCGAGGCCGACGAACTGGAAGTTTTGCAACTGACCGCGCGGCAATGGCTAATCGATGAGAGCAAGATCGAGAAGGATGCGAGAGCTGAAATTCTCATTGAGGTGAACGATGGCGACGATAAAGGCTAAGAGACCCTCGCGGCTCATGCGAGAAATGCGGGTGCTTGCGGGCGAGATGCATGCCAACGGCACCATGGACAGCGCCACCTATCGCAAGATTACGATGCGCGATTTCGATAAGGCGGACGCGGTCACGCTCGCGCCCTTGACCGGCGATGAAATCCGGTCGCTGCGCGAGCAAGCTCGCATGAGCCAGGCGGTCTTTGCGCGCCACCTTAATCTGACGGTCGGCTATGTTTCTCAGCTCGAACGCGGCGCAAAACGACCAACCGGTCCCGCCCTTGCCTTGCTCGACGTGATCCGCCGAAAGGGTATCGAAGCGATCATCTAGCGCCCTGCGGTCTTCCGCGTTCGCCCGCAATCCGAAGCGCCCGCTGGGACCGCGGCCTTGCAGCCTGCCTTTGCGGGCAGAACCGACGCGCTGTCTAAATCCGCCAACTCTCCATCGCAGCGCGATGACCCTCGGGAATAGCGACCGGCCGCCCGGAAGCACGCTCCACATAGACATGAGTGTAGCGGCCGTCCGCCGCCGCGCTCGGCGCCCCCGACTTGAATACGCCCAAGCGGTAGGTGACCGACGAGCGCCCGAGCGCGGTGACGGCCAGACCGATATCCAAAGCGTCGGGAAAGGCGAGCGAAGCGAGGAACCGGCATTGGCTTTCGACGACGAGGCCGATCACCGGCGTGGTCGAAGGATCCAAGTGCCCGCGCGCGATCAGCAACTGATTCACCGCTGCGTCGAAAAACTCGTAATAGACGACATTGTTGAGATGGCCGTAAGGGTCGTTGTCATTCCAGCGCGTCGACATCGGCACGAAGACCGCGAAGGCGGAGCGGTCCGGGGCCGGCTCGCGGGCGGGTTTGGTTTCGCTGCCGGACATCCGCTCTCCTCACGATCGCGCTCGCGTTATAAGAAGTGAGCCTCTCAGACGACAAGCGGGGACCATGACCGACGCACCCGAATCTCAGCCGAGCGGCGTGCTCATGACCGTCGCGCCCGCCATACGCCGGCTGATCGCGCCCAACCCATCGGCTTTCACTTATACCGGCACCTGCAGCTACATTATCGGCAACGGAGACGTCGCGATCCTTGATCCGGGGCCGGACGATGACACGCATCTCGCCCGCCTCGTTGAAGCGGTCGCGGGCGAGCGCGTCGCCTATGTCGTGATCACCCACACCCACCGCGACCACAGCCCCCTCGCCAAACGTCTCGCTGCGGCGACGGGCGCCAAGATCGTCGGCGCTCGGCCGCATGTGCCTCGGCGCGGCGCGCCGCAGGGGCTCGATTCGGCCCACGACCTCAGCCTACGCGCCCGACCGCGTTCTCGCCGAGGGGGAAAGCGTCGCCTTCGACCATCATCTCTTGACCGCGATCGCGACGCCCGGCCACGCCGCCAACCACCTGAGCTTCTCTTTCGGGGACGCGCTGTTCAGCGGCGATCACGTGATGGCTTGGTCAACCTCCGTGGTGGCGCCGCCGGACGGCTCGATGAGCGACTACATGGCGTCGCTCGAGAAACTGAGGGATCGCGAGGAGTCCATTTACTGGCCTGGCCACGGCGGCCCGGTTTTGGACCCGAAGCGCTACGTCCGCGGCCTCATCGGCCATCGCCGCCAGCGCGAGACGGCGATTGTCGCTCGGCTAAGGTCGGGGCCTTCGACGATCGCCGAGATCGTGGAGAAGAACTACGTCGGCCTCGCGCCGAAGCTCAAGGGGGCCGCCGCGCTATCGACGCTCGCGCATTTGGAGGATTTGATCGCGCGCGGTTTGGCGACGAGAGGCGAGGGCGCGCCGCTGGAAGCGGTCTACGCCCGTGGGCGCTAAACCGAATAAGCTCGCCGTCGTAGCGTCGGCGTCCACGCCGACGAAGGCGCCGACGCTCCGGCGTTCGCGAAACTACGCATTCCCCTCGGTCTCGAACATCGCAAACTCCATCGCCTCGCGCGGCTTGCGGCTGGCCCAGAGCACGAACTGGAACGATTGGTAGTAGGTCTCGCACGTCTTGATCGCCGCCTCGACGAGCGCGCGGCATTGCCGTTCGCTCGCCTGCGCGCCGCCGGCCAGACAATGCGCGTGGCGGAACATAACGATGTTCTCGGTCGGCCACAGATCGAAATGCCCGAGCCACATCTGCGCGTTGATCAGCCCGATGAGTTCGCCGATCTCGGCGCGCTTACGCTCAGGCACCTTCAATTCGAACGCGCAGCTGAAATGCAGCGACTCGACTTCCGGGATCCAGGTGATCGCCACCTCGTAGTGCGCCCAGACCCCGGTGACGAGAATGGCGATCTCGTTGGCGTCGTGGCGGTCGAACGCCCATTCCTTAAGCGCGGCCAAGCGCTCGACGACGTCGACGGGATGCTCCCGCCGTTCGACGGTCTGGGTTTCGGTGGCATGCATTAACAAGGCTTCCGGAAGGGTTGCGACCAACGCGAAACGACGACGCACGAAGCCCGCGCCGACGATTTCCGAGGCTCGAATCCATTCGAACCTACCCACCGTTTTGCGAGCCGCGAAGACCCGCCCTTCCTTTCAGATTCGTCGCCGTCCGTGAAGTCCTCAAACAATCTTCGTCCACAGAATCACCCAACCGAATCAATCGTGTCCGTGATTCACCTGTGAATCGCCGCCAGATAATCTTGCCTCCAGCGCGGTAACGCGGGCCTCGCAATTTTTCGTTCTCATCGCGAGCCTTCACCGCCATTTCGCGCACCGCCTCGAACTCCTCGCGGCTGACGACATTCATTGCCGACAACACGCGCTCCATTTGCGCGCGCGCCAGGGTTTCGACCTCGCGCCGGGCGCTGTCGGCCAGGCCCGCCGCGTCGGTGACGAGACGGGAAATGTCGTCGAAGAATTGTCCGCGGGTCTGAGGCATCGCCGAACTCCCTTGAGGTTGTCCTCATCTGGCGCGCGCGCGCCAATCGCGCAAGGGCCTGTAGCCGCGGTCGCTGACCGCGGCGGATCGGCTTGGAAAACCTTAGCAGAACGTGGCGCTTGAACCCAAGAACGCGGTCAGCGACCGCGTCTACAGGGCCGCGGCTTGGCGCGCGCAAAGCTCGCGTGCCAAAGAGGCGTGTTTCGCGCCCCGAGGATCCCGCCATGCCCGCCACGCCTCCCGACACACCGAAACGGCCGCGGGACGTCTCCGCGCAGGGCGAAACCTGGACCGACGACTACGCCTGGCTACGCGCCGACAACTGGCGCGAGGTGCTGCGCGATCCCACCGCGCTGCCTGAGGAAATCAGGGCGTGGCTCGAGGCGGAGAACGCCTATTGCGACGCCATGCTCGCGCCCTTCGCCAGTCTGCGACGGCAGCTCGTGCGGGAGATGCGCGCGCGGCTAAAGGAGGACGACAGCGAGCCGCCCGCGCCGCACGGCCCCTGGAGCTATTATTCGCGCTTCCGCCATGGCGGCCAGCACCGCATCCTCTGCCGCCGGCCGCGCGCGGGCGGCAAAGAGACCGTTCTGCTCGACGGCGACGCGCGGGCAGGGGACGCGAGCTTCTTTCAACTCGGCTACGCGCGCCATTCTCCGGACCACGCCCGCGCTCGCCTGGAGCGCCGACGATACGGGATCGGAGATGTACGCGATCCGCGCCCGCGAGCATCGCCGCCGATCGCGATCTTCACGACCGGGTCGAGAACACGAGCGGCGACTTCATCTGGACCGCGCGACTCCGCCGGCTTCCTGTATGTGCGTGCAGGACGAGCAGCATCGGCCCTATCGCATCCTGCTGCATCGGCTCGGCGAACCCCAAGCCGGCGGACGCGCTGATCTTCGAGGAAGCCGACCCGGCCTGGTTCCTCAGCCTGTCCTCAACGCGGCTTGGCCGACGCGCGTTCATCCACGTGCACGGCCACGACTCGCAGGAATGTCACGTCGTCGATCTCGACAAACCCGCGCGCCGCGCCGCGGCTGATCGCGCCGCGCCGGCCGGGCTTCCGCTACGAGCCGTTCGATCACGGCGACATCTTCTTCATCAAGACCAACGGCGGCGGCGCACGCGATTTCGAGATCGTCGCCGCGCCGGCCGAGGCGCCGGAGGAGCCGAACTGGCGCCCGTTCTGGCCGGCGACGCCGGGGCGGCTGATCGAGACGATCGCGGTGTTTCGCGATTTCCTGGTCATGCTGGCGCGGGCCAGGACAATCGGCCGCGGCTCATCGTGCGCGATCTCGCGAACCGGCGAGGATCACGAGATCGCCGTTCGAGGCGAAGACCTATTTCCTGAAGCTGGAGACGACGTTCGAGTTCGACGCCTCCGTCTTGCCGCTTCAGCTATTCCTCGCTCGCCTGCAGCCAGGAGACCTACGACTACGACATGGCCGCGCGGCAGCGCCATCTCGTGAAGAAACAGGCGACCCCGCCGAGCTATGACGCCAGCGCCTATCTGGTCGAGGCGATCGAGGCGCGAAGCCGCACGACGGCGCGCGCGTGCCGGTCTCGATCCTGCGCCGCCGCGACACGCCGCTCGACGGGACCGCGCCGCTCTATGATCCACGGCTACGGCGCCTATGGCCACAGCCTCGACGCGAGTTTCGGCCCGAACCGGTTTTCGCTGGTCGATCGCGGCTTCGTCTTCGCGCTCGCGCACGTGCGCGGCGGAACGGAGAAGGGCTTTGGTTGGTACGAGGACGGCAAGCTCGCCAACAAGCCCAACACGTTCTCCGACTTCATCGCCGCGACGCAAGCGCTGGTTGCGCGAGGCTACGGCGATGCCGAAGCGCGTCGTCGCGCAGGGCGGCAGCGCCGGCGGGCTGCTGATGGGGGCGATCGCCAATATGGCGCCGGAGCTTTACGCGGGGATCGTCGCCGACGTGCCGTTCGTCGACACGCTCAACACCATGCTCGACGCCAGCCTGCCGCTGACGCCGCCGGAATGGCTCGAATGGGGCGACCCGTTGCGCGACCCCGCCGCCTTCGCCGACGATCCGCTGCTACAGCCCCTACGAGAACGTGCGGCCGCAGCGCTACCCCGCGATACTCGCGCTCGGCGGCCTCGCCGATCCGCGCGTGACCTATTGGGAGCCGGCGAAATGGGTCGCGAAGCTGCGGGCGACGATGACCGGCGGCGGCCCGGTGCTGCTGCGCACCGCGATGGGCGCCGGCCACGCGGGCGCGCCGGGCCGGTTCGATCGGCTGGAGGATATCGCGCGCATCTACGCGTTCGCCATCGCGGTCGTGGAGGGGCGGGGGTTCGCAGGGGAGCGATGAAAAAGCTTATGGTTGCGGCTACGTCAAAATGGGTGGGCTTCGAAGCGGATGCCCGCTTGGCGACATTTGAAAGCCTCACCATGACGTGTGTGATTACGCGAACTCCGGAATCTGTCGGGTGATAGTCTCCCAAACGTCGGGCGCCTTTAATCGAATAATGCGATCTAGGTGCGCGTCATCGGTGAAGTCGATAAACGTCCGTTTATAGAGGTCCATCCTAAGATGGATATCTTCGTGCCTTGGCCCGCTAATATTTACTATCGCCAACGATGGCGCGTCATCCCAAATCTCAGCGGTTCGAAATTCAAGGCCCTCGAAACGCTCGATCCTTGAAAGGTTGACCACTCTGGCTTCAGATTCGTCTTCCATCTTCCGCTTCCTTAGGTCAGGGTACATTGAACCGGTATGTTACCCAGGATTTGGGGACGTTTCGCGCGACCATGACCTCAGCATCGCGTAATGCGTGCACCATCGCTTTAAGTTGATCCGTTAAAAGCGGAGGACTACTAGTCATCAATCCGCTCGGAACTATTGGCGGCGTCGACTTAAGATGACCGAAGCGCTGCGGATTCACCACTGACAACAGAAACTCGCGATCGCCATTGTGACGATAGTTTAATATGGTTAATGCATTATTACTGTTGAGCAACTCATTAGCAATATAAAGAGCGGCGTCGTGAACTTCGATACTCGGAGGGACGGGGTCGGGAACATCGATTTGATAGACGTACCCTGGCGATCCATGGCGCGCCCGCCGCTTGCCGACCGCCGCGTATTGCGCGGCTACTGCGTAGGAGGAGGACAGAGAGATGAGGGGGCTGTGCATTGAGCCAAGGGCTACGTGTTGCACGAACGCTTGCAAGTTTACGTTGTCATTCGGCGAATGCGCCGCGATGCCCGTCGTCCGCAGGTCGGTTGCATGATGATGGGTACCAGGGGCCACCCCCTTGTACAACCGAACCACCGAAGTCCCCTCAAGCAATTCGATTTACGTTGCATGATCATCACTCCGGGAACCGCCGTCAAGCGCGTTTTCGGCGCCAAATCTCGCATTTTTGACAGCAAATCACACTAAAATCACGATAGCGGATCAAAAAAGCGGCACTTAGTCAACTTCGCTCGAAGCGAAAGTCCATCCTAGCAGCCTGCCTGGAATCAATGGCGCTAGTGCGGCCGATTCTCAACGCAAAGACCTCGCGCTCTGCGGTCACGCTCTTCGGGCCCGCGCAGGCTCGACGTCATCAGCGGAGTATCCGCGAGCAGGAGAAGGCGAGCGCTAGCGGCTCGGTTAAGGCGTCGGAGCGGCAATCGGAGTTGAAGCTCGGCGCGAAAAAATGATTTTGCGGGAGCCTTTGGGAAACCTCACAATCCTTCCTTTTTGACGGAAAGCACGCGGGCGTCAGTCGCCTGAACGAGACAGCTTCCTCCTGCGGCGCGCAGCCCGGAGCACAATCTTTGCGCCTGGAAAAAACTGCCGGCCGCGACACGGACCTGATACCAAGAAACGTTTCGCCCAGCCCTATAGCTAAGTACGAGAGGCGGGATACCTCCCAATATGGATTTGTAGGTTTTTTGTAGTTCACGATATCTCGCAAGCGCGACCGATTGCGATGGGCCTCCGATCAACTGAAGTCCCCAGACAGCTTCAACCGCGGCCGTTGCTGAAGCTGGCTTGCGCTGCGGCGACATCCGCTCCGGCGTGTCGGCGAGAAGCTTGACGAGTTGCGGACACGGTATGTCTTCCGGAACATCAAATTCCATTGATCCGATGGGGCCAGTCGCCAATCGTTGGCGGCGTGGCCGGTAATGATCTGGACATAGGCCGCGGTTTCCGTCGGCAGCCCGCCACTGCCGGCGAGCCAATCTTGGACGCGCTTCGGGCCGGCATTGTAGGCGGCGGCGGCAAGGCCCAGATTGCCGAATTGCTTGTTCAGATTCCGCAAAAACTCGGCGGATTTGTTGAGTCGCGTCGGGAACATCGAAGGGGTCCGCGAGCCCGAACCACGCCGCCGTTTCCGGCATGAACTGGGCCACGCCGCGAGCGCCGGCCGGGCTCACCGCATGGGCGTCGAAACGGCTTTCCTGCCAAATCAGCCGCGTGAGGAAGGCCACGGGCAGATCATTCCGCCGCGCGGCCGACTGCAGCGTCTGGCACACCAAATCGAATTCGTTCGGCAAGGCGGGGGGAGTCGGCTGCACCGGATTTGGCCGCCGGGCGCCCGTTCACCTCTATTCCTGTTTCCTGCGTGGTCTGCCCGATTACGCGCGCGGCGACCTCGGCAGCGGTCCCCGGCTCGGCGTTTGCGTGCGACTGGAAGAGGCCGAAGAACAAGGCGGCGGTGGCTAACTTGCGCATGACGGTCGCTCATATCGGCCGGGGTCGCCCGGCCTCATTGATTTTGGCACCCTATGCCGCTCCTCAGCGATCCTCACGAGGCGACAGCGCTGTGTCGACGAATACGGCCGTTCGCGCTCCCGGCCACCTGGTTGATCTCGATTGCCTGATTTTGGGTAAAGTGCTTCGAGGGAAACAGACGTCGAACGGCGCCCTCGATTGACGATCGACCGCACCTTGCGCGAAAGCGGACGCTACCATCGCCCGACAATCGGCAACATAAGGAGTCGGCGCCGGCTGCGCGCGCTTGTGTAGCGATCGGCTCGTCGCTGGTAAACGGGTCCGACTGGCCCCGACCACGCGCCGCCTTGCTATGTCGGTAACCCCACATAGCCGCCAAAACGACCGCAAGCTGGGTGTTTGGTGGACGGATAGCTGGTTATCTGGTCTGGTGACGGGCCATGCCAATTTCCACACGATTTGTCGTTAATTTTACCACTTTCGCGCTCGTGGTAGGACTTCTGTCCTTACTTTCGATCATCGCCGCTACCGTTTGGCTCGGCGAACGCGCGCAAACTTATTTCGACAACTTTATTCATTTGCGGGACACCCGCATCGCAGCTGTCGAGCTGCAAAGCGCGGTGCAAAGCGCAGAATCCAGCCGGCGCAGCTTCCTGATCAGTGGCAACGAAATTTATCTCGCGCCGTTCGACACCGCCAAAGCGGAAGCCCAACTCGGCTCGCGTCAACTGGAGGAACTCCTGGCCGCGACGAAGACCGCGGGCCCACTGTGCAGCGGATATCGGAGGTGATCACTCAAAAGTTCGACGAGATGGATCGTACAATTGCGCTCAAGACCGATCTTCACGACACCAATGCCCTCGCCATATTCCGGACCAATCGCGGCAAGGCGATATGGACGAGGCCAACCTGTTCCTGTCGAGCATCGTTCGCGGCATGGACGAGCAGCTTACCCAAGACCTTTCCGAGCAGCGCACAAACGCGAATTGGTACGCTGGGTCTCGACCATCCGAAGGTCTTGTCATCGTCCTCGTGGTCGGGGGGGTGACGGTCACGCTGCTAAGTTATTCGCGTGAGATCGCCGAAACCCGGGACCAATGCAGGTCTCGAAGCGACGCTCGAGCAGCGGGTGAGGGAACGCACGGGGGAGCTGGCGCGCGCTCGCGACAAGGCCGAAGTTCTGCTCGCCGAGGTGAACCACCGCGTCGCCAACAGCCTGACGATAGTGGCCTCGATGGTCGGCTGCAAGCCCCATGCG
>CAWADL010000027.1:0-22598 GCA_963780825.1 uncultured Pseudomonadota bacterium
TACTAGATTGCTGGCGAAAGCATGGAGCTCGCCGCGATCGTCACTTACGCCAAGCGATTCAAGATCCCGCTGATTGCCCTGACCTCACAGCGCGACAGCACGCTGGGGCGGAGGCCGACGTGGTGCTGTGTTTGCCGGTTGCGCAGGAAGCCTGTCCGAACGGTCTGGCCCCGACGACGTCCACCACGATGCAGCTGGCGCTCGGCGACGCGCTGGCGATGGCGCTGCTGGAGGCCAAGGGGTTCACCGCGCGCGACTTCCGCGACTTGCACCCCGGCGGCAAGCTCGGCGCGAAGCTGGCCTTCGTGCGCGATATCATGCATCGGGGCGACGCCATTCCGCGCATTGAAGTCGGCGCGCCGATGGCGCAGGCGATCGTCGAGATGACGTCGAAAGGTTTCGGCTGCGTCGGCGTCTTCGAGGCGAACGGCGCGCTAGCCGGGCTTATCACCGACGGCGATCTGCGCCGGCATCTGCGAAAGAATCAGGGGCTGGACACGCCGGTCGAAGCGGTAATGACGCGCCGTCCCCGCGTGATCGAGCCCGACGCGCTGGTGGCGGAAGCGCTGGAGGCGATCAGCCACAAGATTTCGAATCTGCTGGTGGTGGAGCGCGGGCGCGGTCGTCGGGATCGTGCATTTCCACGACCTGCTGCGGCTCGGCGCGGCGTGACGTTCTTGCGTTGGCCGGAGGCCTGTGGCAAAAGCCGCGCGCGAAAGCTGCCGTAGCTCAGTGGTAGAGCACTCCCTTGGTAAGGGAGAGGTCGAGAGTTCAATCCTCTCTGGCAGCACCATCAACGAAACCACAGACCCGCAGAACCGAGCCCCCGCGAGGGCCGCCACCCGTCCTTTCGGAAAGGCGACGACCAACGCTCAGGTCACTCGAAACCAGTACGCGGCTCCGACCCGTCGATCTATGTGCGGAGAACCTTAGCGCAGCCCTAACGCGCCGCCTGCCAACGAGCCCTTCGCGAGACTCGAAAATCACCCGTGGCCGTGCCGGTGATGCAAATCCGGATAGTGCGGGTGGCTATGACGCATCCTTGCGTGTCGATGCGAGTGCGAGTGTGGCGCCGTCACCGCCCCCTCGTGGGCGTGTTCGTGGTGGGCGTCGTGGACGTGGGCGTGCTCGTGCTCCAATGCTTCGTGCTGGTGTTCGTGCTCGTGGCGCTCGGCCAGATGCAACCACAGTCCCGCGCCCATCAACAGCCCGGCTACCATGAGTTGCCAGGTCACAGGTTCATGCAGCAGCAGAACAGCGATCAATGCGCCGATGAAGGGCGCAAGGGAAAAGTATGCGCCTGTTCGGGCCGTCCCGAGGCGCCGCAGCGCCAGCATGAAGAGAACTAGACTTACGCCTACGCCGAAAAATCCGACGACGGCGGCCGCCCCAATCGTTGCTAAGGGCGGCATCGCCGCGCCGCGGCAAAGGGCGAGCGCCGCATTTCCAGCTCCCGCCGCCACTCCCTTGAGAGCCGCCGTTGCGACCGGATCGGCCGCCGATATCTTGCGCGTCAGATTGTTGTCGATACCCCACGCGAGGCAGGCGGCGGCAATCAGGACGGCCCCGGCATCGAGACGCAGGCCCGCGCCGCTCCAGGAAAGGACGGTCGCCCCCGCGAGAATGGCGAAGGCCCCCAGCATCAACCGCCGGTCAACATTCTCCCGAAACACCACCCACGCGATGAGCATGGTGGCCAATCCTTCGAGATTGAGCAGCAGGGCGCCGCTGGACGCCGATGTGCGCGCCAGTCCCAACATCAGCAGCAGGGGCCCGGCAAAACCTCCAAACAGGATGACCGCCGCCAACCATGGCAAATCGGGACGCCGCAACGGGGCTTCCGGCGCAGGGAGGCCAACGGCCGCCCGGCCGACATGCACGACCGCCAGCCCAATTCCGGCCGCGAGGTAAAATATCCCGGCCAGCAATTGCGGGTCCACGGCGCCGAGCAGCAACTTTGCAAGCGGCGCCGAGGCGCCAAATAACACAGCGGACAGGAGCGCCAATGGCGCGCCGGGCCAAAGAAGCGAACGAGGGGTCGTCATGGCGGCAGTATAACAGGGCGGGCAGCGTCTCGGCGTCCCTGGTGGCCTGACTAAAGCGGATTTACTCGCACGAGACCGACCAGATACAGCAGGACACTGGCAACGCAGGCGAGCGCGAGCGTTGGAAGCATGCCGAGCTTGAAACGGAAGATCGCCACGGCTGCGCCGAGCGACAGCAGCAGTCCCCAAATGTCGAGGCTCGCGAGAACAGGCGCATCGAAACGAAAACCAAAACCCCGCAGCGGCGCCGTTACGTGAAACATCGCATGGATCGCGAACCAGATTGCAAGGTTGAGAATGACGCCAACGACCGCGGCCGTGATCGCCGATAGCGCACCGGTCAGAAGCGTGTTGCCGCGCAGCTGTTCGATGTAGGGCGCGCCTACAAATATCCAGAGAAAGCAGGGCGTGAACGTCACCCACGTGGCAAGCAGACCGCCCAAAGCGCCCGCCAGCAGCGGCGAGAACAGGCCCGGCGCGCGAAAAGCAGCCATGAATCCGACGAACTGAAGCACCATGATCAACGGGCCGGGCGTCGTCTCCGCCATGCCGAGACCGTCGAGCATTTCGCCCGGCGTGACCCAGTGATAGGTGGTGACCGCCTGTTGCGCGACATAGGCGAGCACCGCGTAAGCGCCGCCGAAGGTCACCAGCGCCATCTTGCTGAAGAACACGGCAATCAACGTGAATACGTCGCCGGTTCCCGCGATCAGCGCGAGCGCAACGGTTGGCGTGACCCACAACACGAGCCAGAAGGCGGCGATGCGCAATGCGCGGGCAGCGGACGGGCGCGCATGATCCGGGACGGCCTCGCCAAGCCGGCTTTCACCGTCCGGCCCGGCCTTCGCCTTGCCATGCCCGACCGCCCCCATGAACGCGGGAGCACCGGCGCGCGCGGCGAGAAAGCCGATCAATCCGGCGGCGATGATGATCACCGGAAACGGAACCGCAAAGAAGAAGATCGCGACGAACGCCGCGGCCGCGAGCGCTTGCATGGGGCGACTTTTCAACGAACGCTTGCCGATGCGAATGAGGGCCTCGACGACGATGGCGAGCACAGCCGCTTTGAGGCCAAAGAACGCGGCGCCTACAAATCCGACGTGCCCCCACTCCGCATAGACGATGCTGAGCGCCATGATCGCGATCATTCCGGGCAGCACGAAGAGGCCGCCCGCCATGATCCCGCCGCGCGTCCGATGCATCAGCCAGCCGATATAGGTGGCGAGTTGTTGCGCTTCGGGGCCGGGAAGCAGCATGCAGTAATTGAGCGCGTGCAAGAAACGGCCTTCGGACACCCACTTTTTTTCTTCGATGAGAATCCGGTGCATCACCGCGATCTGTCCGGCGGGGCCGCCGAAACTCAGCGCGGCGACACGCAGCCAGACAAGGAACGCTTCACTCATCGAGACGCCATGCGTGGGAACGTCTTGATCTTCGGGGCGTAGAGCCAGTCCTTTGGTCATACAAGGCCCCTCACTTATTTGTGGGCCAGCTATGCGTTTCGTTGGTCGCGTGGCAATCCTCCGATCGGCAGCGACATGCGAAACACAGCGCCGCGAGGTTCGTTCGGCGTTGCCCATAGCCGTCCGCCATGCGCGTCTACGATAGTGCGGCAGATTGACAAACCCATCCCCAAACCGCTGGACTTGGTTGTATAGAACGGCTCAAAAAGGCGCGCGAGGCTTGCCGCAGTCAGCCCCGGCCCGGAATCGCTGACTTCGACCATTACGCTGACTTGATCGACCTCGCGAGTGCTGATCAACATCGCGCGCGCGCCGGCGCCAACTTCGCTCATCGCTTCGATCGCATTCATGATCAGGTTCAGGACGACCTGTTGCAATTGGATTTTGTCCCCGAAAATCTGCGGCAATCCCTCCGACAGTCGCATGGAAGCCACTACCCGATGCTCCGAAATCACGGAGCGGGTCAGCGTCGTGATCTCCAAAATGGCTTGATTGATATCCAAGGCCGCTTGTTGCGTCGCCCCCTTTTTGGAAAAATCACGAATCCGGTTGACGATATCCGCGGTCCGCTTGCCGTCGCTGATGATGCGATCGATCAGCGCTCTGGCCTTTTCCAAATTGGGCGGCTGACGATCGAGCCAGCGCGCCGCGGTCTCCGCGTTGGTGAGCAAGGCGGCGATGGGTTGATTGACCTCGTGGCCGATGGAGGCGGTGAGTTGGCCCATGGTGGCGACGCGGCCTGCATGGGCCAATTCCGCCTCGGCGCGCTTTCGATCGGTCAGGTCGATCACAAAAGTGACGGCTTGATTGCTGGTTCCCTCGATGCGAGCCACGCCAACCAACACCGGCACACGGCCGCCATTCCGATGGAAATATTCCTTCTCGAATGGCTGCAGGGTGGGCGTCGATCTCACCTGGTCCAGCCGTTTGGCGTCCGCGGCGCGCCATTCTGGAGGCGTCAATTCCGTCCAACGCATGCGACCCGAGACAAGATCCTCTCGCTCGTAGCCCAGCATACGAAGAAACGCGTCGTTGGCCTCGATGATCCGACCCGCAAGATCGATGATGAGAATGCCGATAATGTTGGCGTCTACGAGGCGCCGGACCTTCGCCTCGCGTTCGCCGAGGTCGCTATACAGCCGCGTGTTCTCGAGCGAGATCGCGGCTTGCGCTGCGAGCAGCTCGAGCACCGCAATTCGCGCCGGTGTGAATGCGTGTGACGTCAGCGCGTTTTCAAGCAGCAGAATGCCGCTCAATTGTTGTTGCTTGATCAGTGGCAGACAGAGGATCGATTTCGACCGTTGGCCGCGCAGATATTCGTCGGCAGAAAACAGGTTGGGCCTGGAGGCGTCATCGAGAATCACGCTTTCCCGTGTCCTGATGACATAGCGGACAATCGATTCGGGGCAGGTGTTCGGGGTAATCGGGTCCTGGCGCATCGTGACTTGGATCTGGTCGCCGGTCGCTCGCGCCTCGGCTTGGATCAGATATTCGTCGCCGGAAGGCAACATCAGAAGGCCGCGATCCGCCCCTGCGTTCTCGATCGCGATCGTCATCAGTTGCTCGATCAGCTTGGGCAGTATGATCTCGCTGGACAAGGCCTGAGAGGCCTTCACGACACTCGCGACATCGAGTTGCTGAACCGATGAGCTGACGGTCGCCGCTGAGCCCTGCCCCTCGGGAGCGGCAAGCTGCGGGTAGAGCTGATCGAGTTGACGCACCTTGCCGTCGGCGCCCCAGCGCAGATAACAATCCCTGGCCTTGCGCAGATAAGCGTCGGCAAAGATCTCGAAGCCGCGCGCCCTGTGGAACCGAGCGGCAACCTCACAGACAATCGCCTCCTTTTGAATGAAACCGTGATCGCGGGCGGCTCGAAGGGCTTGCTCGTAAAGGCGCTCGGCGTCGAGTTCGCGCCCTTCGATGCGGGCGATCTCGGCCGATACCAATGCAAGCTTGTCGGCAAAGGTTGGTCGATAGCTTTCAGCCCACTCGGCGAGTTGCTCTTGATGCTTGGTCAGGAGACCGCGCCACGCCTCTTTGTCGCCGGCGGAGGCGTTATCGTAGAGCGCGGCCAGCGTCAGGGCGGCGTAGTAGAAATAGTCAAGCAGCCGATCGAAATGTACGGGCGCCGCCCAAAGCAGCGCCTTCGCCTTGTCGGCTGACACGAGCGCTTCGGGGTAGTCGCCCGACAGGAACCGCGCCTGCAATTTAAGAATCCAGTAAAGCGCGACCGTTGTCGCCGACGCATCCCGGGTCAATCGCGCTTCGAAGGACGCCTCATCGAATTCAGCATCGCTGAAGCTGGAAAAGGCCGAGGTGCGACCCTGCATGCACGCGATAAAGCGTTGCTGGCTAACGATGACGTCAGCGACGTCGTGATACCGGGCTTTGCGGACAAAGTTCAGGCTTATCTCCGACTCGCGCCACACGGTATCCAGCGGATCGCTCCGCATCAGAAAGCCTGCGACAGACTTCTCCATGCAATAGCAGGCGACGGCGAGATCCCCGGTGTCGGTTGCGGTCCGAAACGCCGTTTGCAGGAAATGGATCGAGCGCGCGACAGGGTGCGCCCAAATGGCGACTATTCCCATCACGTGATAAGCTTTCGCGCGGTAGGCGACGAAGCCGTGCTTCTCGACAAGGCTGCGGGCTAGCTCGGCGAATCGGTAGCCTTCACTGTAGCGATGAAATACGGCGCCAAGGACCAAGCCGAGATCGCCAAAATGCGCGGACGCGCCGCTTGTCCCGTGCTCGATGCTCACCTTGCCCATTCGCAACGCAAGCAAACCCCATAGGTGGAAGTCCGTATTGTACGCGGGGGAGAGAGCGACCGACAGCACCTGCATCGCGGTCAGCATTTCCGGATCGGTCATCATCGGCAGATCAATCAGGCTTTCGATCGGCCGTCCGTCAAGGCTCCGCCTGACTGTCTCGTATTCCGTGTGGACCTCAGCCTCGGTTGGGTGCGCGGGTATATCGATGCCGAACAGGCGCAGGCAGGAGAGTGCGGTTTCGACGGCTTCCGCGTTTTCCGACTTCAGCGTATGAAGCACGACCTTGAGACGGTAGGTGTTCGCCTGGTCGACCTTTGGCGCCGCGCGCGTGAGCAAGTCCACGATTAGCGATTGAGCCTCTTCGAAATTGCCGTTGAGCAACTCGCATTCCGCACGTTCATAGCCCAGGTTGAACATCAGTTCGTACTGGCTGTCCCAGTCGCTCTCGTCGAGCAAGGCCAGTCCGGCCGTGAGATATGCGCAAGCGGACGCGTAGGCGGCCGACGCTTTGGCCTTTCCCCCCGCGCGGAGATTGAGTTTGGCCACTTGCGCCTTCTCGCGCCGCTCGATCAGCTGTCCCGCCCCCCGATTGAGTTGGCCAACGACATCGAAAAGACGCTCTTCGAGCTGGCCGGCCGACAGGCTCGCCAGCAACGCGCGGCCGATGCGCAAATGGATATCAACTCGACGCCCTTCGGGAATCAGCGAATACGCCGCCTGCTGAATCCGATCATGCGAGAACCTGTAGGCGCCGTCCTGTCGATCAACGAGGCCCATGGACAAGCCTTCCCGGAGCATCGCGCGCGTCGCTTTCTCTGTTTCCTCGCTGACCAAAGCCAAAGTCTTGATATCGGCGGAGTGGCCCAGGCAGGCGAGTTGTTTCATCGCCTGCTGGGCGCGGGGGGAAAGCCGCTTCAGCTTTTCCACCATGAGATCCACGACATTGTCGCTGTAGCCCTTGGCGTGGATGCGATCGATTTCCCAATGCCAGGCTTGCGCCACTGGATCAAAGACGAGCAGGCCTTCCTCAGCCAACTCCGTCAAAAATTGAATCGAGAAGAAGGGATTGCCGCCGGTCTTTTCGTAGAGCAGCTGTGTCAAGGGCCGCGCGCGCTCAAGGTTACATTGCAGGGCGCTCGCGGCGATTTGACCGACATCGTCGACCGCGAGGGGCGCCAGCACGAGCTCAGTGACCCTCGCATCCACTTGCTTGATCGCCTCCAGCGTTCGCAACAAGGGGTGTGAGGGATCGACTTCGTTGTCCCGATAGGCGCCGACCAACAGCAGGCTCCCGACCTCCGCTCGCGTGAGCAAATGCTCGATGAGGTCGAGCGTGGCGGCGTCGAGCCATTGTAGATCATCCAGGAACAACGCGAGCGGATGCTCCTGCGTAGCGAACACGCCGAGGAAACGCCGGAACATCAATTGAAACCGGTTTTGCGCCTCCTGCGTCGGCAGGTCCGGGGCCGCCGGCTGTTTGCCGATGATGAACTCCAGCTCGGGAACAAGGTTGACCATGAGCTGTCCGTTCGCGCCGAGCGCCTCTCTCAGCAGGCGCCGCCAGGGCGCCACTTCCGCTTCGCTCCGGACCAGAATTTGACGGATCAGGGTTTGGAAGGCCTGCGCGAGGGTCGCGTAGGGAACGTCGCGCTTGTACTGCTCGAACTTGCCTGACGCGAACAGCCCGCGCCGCGGCACAAGCGCCTTGTGCAGCTCATTGACCACCGAGGATTTGCCGACGCCCGAATAGCCGGACACCAGTACGAGCTCTGGCGCGCCGTTCGTCGCGACCCGATCAAACGCAGAGAGAAGAGCGCCGATCTCGCGCTCCCGTCCGTAGAGCTCTTCGGTGACGAGCAATCGGTCCGAGGCGTCATGCGCGCCGACGGAGAAAGCATCGATGCGACCGTGCGACCGCCAGTCGCTGAGGCAGCGACGCAGGTCCGCCTCGACACCCGCGGCGGTCTGATAACGCTCGTCGGCGGTCTTCGCCAGCAGCTTCATCACGATCGACGAAAGCGCGTCGGGAATCCCGCTCGCGCGCTCGCCAGGCGGCTCGGCCTGCCGCGCAATGTGGCAGTGGACCCATTCCATGGGATCGGTGGCGGTAAAGGGCAGGCCGCCGGTCAGCATCTCGTAGAACGTGACGCCGAGCGAATAGAGGTCGCTGCGCGAATCGACGGAGCGGTTCATGCGCCCAGTTTGCTCAGGCGCCATATAGGCCAGCGTCCCAGCGATAACCTCAGGAGGACCGGGCGGCTGCCGCTCGCGCCGCAACCGCGACGCCACCCCGAAACCCGTGAGCCGCAGCTCTTCGGCCTGGGTCACCCATATGTTGTGGGGTTTGATATCCTTGTGGATGAGCCCGCGCTGGTGCATCCCGCCAACCGCCGCAGCCAAGCCGACTGCGAGGGCGAGGAAACGCCCGACCTCCATCGGCGCGCCGACGAGACTGCTGAGCAACTCGCCGCCTGGATCCTCAAGCAGCAGAATGGTTCGGCCGCGGTCTTGCAACAACTCCAGCGGCCGCACAGCCCACGCGCTGTCAAGCTCGTCCTTCAGCGAGTATTCGCGGGCAAGGCGATCCAGGCTGGCCCGCGTCGCGGGCTCAGAGACCGGATGCACGACGAGTACGCCAGCACGGCTGCCCTCCGCGCTGTCCCGCCACCCCCTGCGAAAGGAGAGCCCACCATCTACCTGCAAGACCTGAAAGCCGCCAACTTCCTTGGCGTCAAACCCAGTCGATTGTGCCACTCCCAAGTCTCGCCTCTGAGCCGATTGCCCCGGACCGGTTTGGTCGCCTCAAGGCTAGCATCGATCTGCGGGCTCGCGCACCGTTTATTCCGGGGTTAGCTGGCCGGCCGCTCGGATAACCCGGCGTAAGCCGCTACAAGACTGCGATTATTCTTGCTCGCGGCGCGATCTGCTTACTGTGGGCTGTTCCCAAGTCAGAGATCATACTCGGGCCGCCGAAAACATGCGCCCTTGCGTTCGAGGCGCCGCTCCCACATGCTTAAGATATGGGCATGTTTCACGACAATAATCCGGAAAATTTCGACCGTTACGCACCCGACGGCGTCTACGCCTTCTGGCGTTTGAGCTTGTCGCTGCTGATCGGGGCGCTTGCCGGGGCGGGCATGTGGGCCGTGATCGTGGTCCTACCCGAAGCCCAGCTTGCATTCGGCGTGGACCGATCGGCCGCCTCCATTCCCTACACCGTGACGATGTTCGGTTTCGCGTTCGGGACGATCGTGTTCGGACGTATTGCGGACCGGGTCGGCATCGCGCTGCCGCTGCTCATCTCTGGCCTTTGTCTCGGTGTCGGTTTCGTCATTGCCGGGCTCGCGTCCAACCTAGCTATCTTCTCCGCCGCGCATCTCCTGCTGATCGGAGTTGGCGCCGGCGGCGGCTTTGCGCCGATGATGGCCGACATCTCGCATTGGTTCGTCAAAAAGCGCGGCTTGGCGGTCGTGGTTGTCGCGTCCGGCAACTACGTCGCGGGAGCGTTCTGGCCGCTGGTGATGAATGGGACCATGCCGTACATCGGTTGGCGAGGAACGTATGTCGCGATCGGGATATTCGTCGCGACGATCATCATGCTGTCTTCGGCTTTCATGCGTCGGCGTCCCTCTGCCCGGACAATTGCCGAAGCGGAGGAGGCGACCAGGATCGCCCGCGCCGAATCCGGACTCTCGCCGCGCCTGCTGATGGCGCTTCTGATCGTCGCGGGCTTTGCATGCTGTGCGGCGATGTCGATGCCGCAGGTGCATATCGTCGCCTATTGCGGCGATCTCGGCTATGGCGCGGCGCGCGGCGCTCAGATGCTGTCGCTGATGCTTTTCCTCGGCATCGTCTCGCGCATCGGATCGGGGATCGTCGCCGACGCGATTGGCGGCACGCCGACTTTGCTGATCGGCTCGTTCATGCAAGGGCTGGCGCTGTTGCTCTATCTCTATTTCAACGGCCTAGCCTCGCTTTTCGTGGTGTCGGGCATTTTCGGTCTGTTCCAGGGCGGCATCGTGCCGATGTATGCGGTGATCTGTCGCGAGCTCATGCCGCCGCGCGAGGCGGGCGCTAAGATCGGCATTGTCGTGTCGGCGACCATCTTTGGCATGGCGTTCGGCGGCTATTTCTCTGGGGTGATCTTCGACCTCACCAACTCCTACCAGATGGCTTTCCTGAACGGGGTTCTCTGGAACGGGCTCAACCTTGTCGTGGTCGGCTGGTTGTTCCTTCGCCGGCAAAACCTTTCGCCGAAGCCCGCGCTTGTCAGCGAAGCCTAGGCGCACATAGCGCGAGCGCGTGGTCACCGTGATCGCGGAGGGACTCGTCAGAGGGGACTGGACAATCGCAAAGCGATCTCGAATGTTCGCCGACGGCGCCAAGGGCTGCGCTACGATCGAGACGACGCGATGAGCGAAACGAATAAGCGCGCGCTGGATATTGCGAGTCGTCTCGCCGCCGCGCTTTTGGCTGTTTCCATCGGCTTCCCTGCAACCGCGCAAGAAAAACCCGACGCCGCCGCTTTCGCCAAATACGTCGCCGACCTCTGGCCCGCGGCCGCAGCCAAGGGCGTCAGCCGCCCGACGTTCGACCTCGCCACCAAAGGCCTCTACTACGACCCGAAGATCGCCGCGCACACCGAGGTCCAGGCCGAGTTTTCGCAATCGATCTGGGCCTATCTTGCCGGCGCGGTGATCCCCGCGCGGATCGAGGCGGGCCGTAAGCAATATGCCGCCGCCCGCGACATCCTCGAAAGCGCGCGCCAGACCTATGGCGTCGACGCCGATGCGATCATGGGGGTGTGGGGCGTCGAAACCGAATTCGGCGCCTTCTTTGGCAACGAGAATGTGCTCAACGCGCTGGCGACACTTGGCTTTATCCACTACCAGGGCGATCTCGGCCGCGACGAGCTGATCGCCGCGATGCAGATCGTGGAGCAGGGCGATGTTCCCCCCAGCGGCATGCGCGGCTCCTGGGCCGGCGCGATGGGCCAGCCGCAATTCATGCCTTCGAGCTTTCTTGAATACGCCGTCGATTTCGATGGCGGCGGAAAGCGCGATATTTGGAAGGACAAGGCGGATACGCTAGGCTCGATCGCCAATTTCCTGCAAAAGCACGGGTGGACGCGAAACCTGCCCTGGATGGTCGAGGTGACGCTCCCCGCAGACTACAAGTTCGAGCCAGGCGATTTTTCGGGCGAGACCAAATTCCCCGACTTCGCCAAAAAGGGCGCACGCGCCGCCGACTCGAGCGCCCTGCCAAAGGACGGCGCCGCCCGGCTTTTCATGCCCGCGGGCATCCACGGACCCGTAATGTTGATCACGCACAATTTCGACGTGATCAAGACCTACAACAATTCCAACGCTTACGTGCTGGCGGTCGGCCTGCTCGGCGACGCGATCGTCGGGCGCGGGCAACTCAAGGCGTCTTGGCCGAATCGCGAACACGCGTTGACGCGCGTCGAGCTTAAGGCGGTGCAGACGGAATTGAAGACGAGAGGCTTTGAAATCGGCGAGATCGACGGCCGCGCCGGCCCGAAACTGGAGCAGGCGGTGCGCGCCTTTCAGTTCAAGCAGGGCTTGACGCCGGACGGCTATGCGAGCCCCGCTCTGCTCGCCAAGCTGAAGGCGCCGTCGTGACCGGAAAGCCGCGCCTCGCCACGCAGCTTGCGGCCGTGGTGATCGCCGCAAGTTTCGCTGCGGCGTCGGCCAACGCGGAGGACAATGGCGGCATCGGCGGCTTCTTCTCGCATCTTTTCGGGCCGCCGCCTTCAGCCACGCCCTCCCCTTCCCCAAAAAATTCCGACTCTCCATCGCCACGGCCGAGCGCCGCGTCGCATAAGCCGCGCAAAAAACCGCGCGAGCCCTCCCCGATGCGCGAGGCGAGTGCGCCCGCCGCGCCCGCGGCGCCGTCCACCCCCTCTCCGCAGGCGACGGAGTTCGTCTATGTGCTGGGCGACAGCCTCGCGATTTCCGCCGCCGACGGCATGGACGAAGATCTCGAAGACAAGCCCGAGATCGGCGTCGTCGACCGCGCGCGCGATGCTTCTGGTCTCGCGCGCGACGACTATTTCGATTGGGCGAAGGCCGCGCGCGAGTTGGTTGGCGGCAGCGAACCTGCGCCGAAGGACAAGGACGCCAAAGACAAGGAAGCGAAGGGCAAGGACGCCAAGGACAAGCCGGCGCCGACCGCGGAGACGAAGCCCAAGATCGACTATGTCGTGGTGATGCTCGGCATCAACGACATACAGCAGGTGCGCGACGGCAAGGATTATGTCGATCCGCTGACCGATCGCTGGAAGGCGGTGTATGCGCAGCGCATCCAGGCGGTCGTCGCGCCCTTGCACGCCGCGCATGTCCCCGTTCTCTGGGTCGGTCTGCCGCCGATGCGCAGCGAGAAATTCAACGCTCAGGTCGTGGCGCTCAATCAGATCTTCAAGGAGAATGCTGAGAAAGCGGGCGCGACTTTCGTCGATATATTTGATGATTTCGCCGATCAGGGCGGTCAGTTCGACGCCTTCGGCCCGAACATCGAAGGTCAGAAAGTGAAGTTGCGCGGCCCCGACGGCATTCACCTGACCGCGGCGGGCGGCAAAAAACTCGCGCACTTCCTCGACGCTGAAATCCTGAAGGCGCTGAACAAACAAGAGCCGCCTAGCACCGACATCGCCGCGTTGCCGCCCGATCTGAGCCGAACGACCGACGACGTGAACGAGCAGATCCGTCGGGAAATGGGCCAGCCTCCCACCGTGACGCCTGCGCCCGCGCCAGGCCCAAATCCGGCGCCGGTTGCGGAGGCGAAGCCCGAGCCGGTGAAACCCATTCTTAGGCCGGAAGCCGGTCCGATCGCGTCGCTCGCCACCAGACCGGTGTCGCCGGGCGCAACGCTCGCTTCCGTCGTGAGCCCCGCCTCAAGCGAGGCCGAGCGTATCCTTCGCTCAGGCGAGCCGCCCCGCGCGGCGCCAGGGCGCGCGGACGATTTCTCGCGCTAAGTTCGGATCGCCTAAAACAGCCCCTCGATCCGGCCCTGCTCCACCCGTATGCGCTCCGCGGCGGGGACCCGCGGCAAGCCGGGCATGGTGTTGATTTCCCCCATCATCGCGACCACGAAACCGGCGCCTGCGCGCAGACGCACGTCGCGGACCTGCATCGTGAAACCCGTTGGCGCTCCGAGCGAAGTCGGGTCAGCGGAGAACGAGTACTGGGTCTTGGCGACGCAGATCGGAAGCCGCCCGTGACCCGCTTCCTCCCACTGCCGCAAACGGTTGACGACGCCGGCGTCGGCGACGACATCGTCGGCGCGGTAGATCTCACGCGCGATGGTGCGGATCTTCTGCATGAGCGGTAATTCGTCGGAATAGAGGGTCTGAAAATTCGCCGGGGCCGCCTCGATCTGGGCGAGCACCGCCTCAGCGAGCGCCACACCGCCGGCCGCGCCCTGCTCCCAGCTGTCATTGACGATGGCCGCCACGCCCTTCGCCCGCATCGCGTCGCGCACCAGCGCGAGTTCGGCGTCCGTATCGCTTGAAAAGCGATTGATCGCGACCACCGGATCAATCCCGAATTTCCGCACATTCTCAACGTGCCGCTCCAGATTCGGCAGGCCGCGCTGCAAGGCCTGCAAATCCTCGGGGGCCAAATTCGTCTTCGGGACGCCGCCGTTCATCTTCAGCGCGCGAACCGTCGCCACCACGACGGCGGCGGCGGGTTTAAGGCCGGCCAGTCTGCACTTGATGTTGAAGAATTTCTCCGCGCCCAGATCCGCGCCGAAGCCAGCCTCCGTCACCACATAATCGGCGAGCCGTAGCGCCGCCTTGGTCGCCACGATGGAATTGCAGCCATGCGCGATGTTGGCGAACGGGCCGCCGTGCACCAACGCCGGACTGCCCTCCAGGGTCTGTACGAGATTGGGTTCAAGCGCGCGCGCCAGCAGCGCCGTCATCGCCGACGCCGCTTTCAGGTCGCGCGCGTAAACCGGCGCTTTGGCCCGCGTCTCGGCCACGATGATGCCGCCGAGCCGCCGCTCCAGTTCGGCCAAGTCGTGGCTCAGGCAAAAAACCGCCATGACCTCGGAGGCGACCGTGATGTCGAAACCGTCGCTGCGCGGAAAGCCGTTGGCGACGCCGCCGAGGCCGACCGTGATCTCGCGCAGCGCCCGATCGTTCATGTCGAGGGCGCGCCGCCAAGATACGCGCCGCGCATCGATGTCCAGCGCGTTGCCCCAATAGGCGTGATTGTCGAGCATCGCCGCCAGGAGATTGTGCGCGCTGGTGATGGCGTGAAAATCGCCGGTGAAATGCAGGTTGATCTCGTCCATCGGGGCGATCTGTGCGCGCCCGCCGCCGGTGGCGCCGCCCTTCTGCCCGAAGCAGGGACCCAGCGAGGGTTCGCGCAAGGCGATCGCGGTCGGCTTGCCGAGCCGGTTGAGCGCATCGCCGAGGCCGATGGTGGTCGTCGTCTTACCTTCGCCGGCCGGCGTCGGGTTGATCGCGGTGACCAGAATCAGCTTGCCCTCAGGGCGTCCCTCGAGCCCGGTGATAAAATCCCGATCAAGCTTGGCGATCGCGCGGCCGTAGGGGCGCAGAGAAGGTTCGGGAATGCCGAGCTTGGCGGCGATTTTGTCGATCGGCGCGAGCGTATATTCACGCGCGATTTCGATGTCGGATTTCATGGCGTGGCGTCCCCGGCAACAATGCGCCGACGATGCGGCGCCTGCCCGCATTGGGCAAGCCCGAGCCCTGACCGATAGCTTGGGTATTGAACACCAACGCCGGCCGCCGAATCGCGGCCTTCGGTGTGACGCTCGCCCGCAACGTTCTCGAGGACGCTATTCCCTCGAAGAGCGTCGACCGACTTTAGACATGGTTAGCGCTGAGTTGCGCAATCTCGACCCGCCTGCCGGACGCACCAGCCCGTTCAAAAATCCCAAACGACAGCTATCGAACGGATACCCGGAAAGTCAATAGCCGACATTATGCTAACGTTTTCAGGATGCTGTGCTGGAATGCGTTTGAGAGCGCCTCCTCAGCTCGTGAACGCCCCACGACGCCGTATCGTCGAGCCAATCAACCGATTGCGCGACGGCAGGGGCCGAGTCTTAACGGCGGGGCGTGCTTGAGTCCGTTTATAACCCGGTGTTGCCGAAAAGACGCAGCGCTTTCGGTTATCCTGTCCGCGGGGCGTGAAGCCCTGTGGCGTGTTGGACGGGTTAATGTTTAGCCAGTATACGACGACGCCAATGGGGGAGCTGCGAGGCTTGGTAGCTATAAAAATAGGCGTCTTTGTAGCCGTAACAGCCGCCCTCTCGGCGGCGTTGGCGGGATGCGTTCCGACGTCGGGCCCAAGCGCCATGGCGGTGATGAGCGGCGACGCGACGACGCGTCCTTACGAAGTCATCGACATCGAACCCTCCGCTATTGACGTGCTGGGACGCCGGCCCTCGACAAGCTTCGCCGCCAGCTTCGGTGATCATCGCTACTCGAATGAGCCGGTTATTGGCGTCGGCGACATCATCACGGTGACGATCTGGGAAGCCAGCTCCGGCGGGTTGTTTTCCTCGCCCGCCGCGCTCGAAAAGCTTTCCGCCGGCGCCAACAGCGCCACCATTCCCGAACAGGTCGTCGGGCGGGATGGCTCCATCACGGTGCCTTATGCCGGCCGTGTCGAAGTCGCGGGTAAGACCACGCGGGACGTGCAGGAAGTCATCCAGCACTCGCTCGAAGGCAAGGCGATCCAGCCGCAGGTGCTGGTCAACGACAACAAGCCGATTGGCAATACGGTTTCGGTCGAAGGCGAAGGGATCGCCTCCGCGCAGAGAGTTCCGCTCAGCGTCAAGGGCGATCGGCTGCTGGACGTGATCGCCGAGGCCGGCGGCGTGCGCGGGCAGACCAACGAAATCTACGTCGTATTGCAACGCAATCACGCTACCCAACGCGTCGCGCTGCAGCGGGTCGTTCTCGACCCGCGCGAGAACATCTACATGCGCCCAGGCGATGTCGTGACGCTTGTCCGAGATCCGCAGACCTTCCTGAGCTACGGCGCGACCGGCAACTTCAACGCCGAAATTCCCTTCGGTTTCGACGGCATCACGCTCGCTCAAGCGCTGACCAAGGGCGGCGGCTTGCTCGACAGCCGTTCAGATGTGCAGGGTGTGTTCATATTCCGCTATGAGCAACCCTCGGTGGTCCGGAAGCTCCGGCCGGATAGCCCACTCGCCCACGCCAGCGGCAAGGTCCCGGTCGTGTACCATCTCGATCTCTCCAATCCGAACAGCCTGTTCATGGAGCAACGTTTTCAGATCGCCAACCGCGATCTGGTCTACGTCTCCAACGCGCCGCTGGTCGAGGCGCAGAAGGTCATAGATATTTTCACCGGCGTGCTGACTCCCGCAACCCAGGGTGTGGCCGTGGCCGGCTCGGCGGGCGTGATCAAGTAAATCGCCTTGCCGGATCGCGGGGCCGGCCTCACGCCGTTGGCGAATGTCGTAGCGAAGGGCGGCGGCTGGGAAGCGACCGGCGGCGAACCCTGGCTACGGTGCGCGACGCCGCCAAGCTCTGGACGCTGGGTTCGCATTGTCTACGCCGCCGGGCTTCTCGACCCGCTGAACCGCCCCCTGCTTCGTTGTGTCGGCCGCGACGATCGCGTTCACGACGAAATACTGCCGGGCGCCATGCTCGGCCGCGCGATCTGGATCGGACGGCTGCCCGAGGACACGCGCGAAATTTGGATCTCGCCAACTCTGGCCGAAGGGCGTTTCGCTTTTCGGATCGAGCGCTGGGACGTCATTTCGCCGGGCCGAGCGCTCTTTCACGTCGGACAGTCGGGGATCTTTCGAGCCGGAAGATACATCTGGGGCCGTTGGCGCGGTTGGGATCGGTTCGCCCGCTTGCAGGCCAGGCGAGCGCTCGGGGCAACGCCGTTGGCCAACTACGAGAGTTGGCGGCGGGAGCGCACCCGTCCTTTCGAGCCGGCGTTCGACGCAGCGAACGAGCAACCTTCGAGCATTCCCAGGTTTTGCATTCAGGCCCCGGACGACAGCGCCGCGGAGAGCCTGAAGCGCATGCTCGCGCACCAGATCTGGCCGAACTGGTCGGTCGCGGTCGCAGGGAAAATCGACGCTGTCGATGACGACGACTACATCCTGCCGTTGGCGGCCGGCGACAAGCTCGAACCCCACGCGCTGGCCCTGTTCGCCAGCGACGCGCGCCGATTTCCAGGCCTCGACGCGCTTTACTCCGACGACGATGCGCTCGACGAACAAGGCTTGCGACGCGTCGCGCCGCGGCTGAAGCCTGATTGGAGTCCGGTATTTTCCGCCAGCGGGTACGCCAACCAGCCACTCGCCGTGAAAGCCGGGCTCGTCAAAGCCGGCGGCCTCGATCCGGCGACAGCGCGAGTTCGCCACGTTCGCCGCGTATTGCTGACGCGCGCCTCGCCGCCGCCCTTGGAGAAATCGCCGGCGGCGCCAGCGCTCGCCACCCGGCGCCGAGCCAGCGTCATCGTGCCCACGCGCGATCGCGTCGACTTGTTGAGAGCTTGCGTGGAAAGCCTCGATTCGCATGCCGCCGGGGCGGATTTCGAACTCATAGTGCTCGACAATGGCAGCGTCGGCAGCGAGACGCTCTCCTATTTGGACGCGCTGACCGCGCGCCCTGATTGCAGAGTGTTGAAGAAACCAGGGCCTTTCAATTTTTCGCGGCTTGGCAATTTCGGAGCGCGCGAAGCGCACTCGCCCTTCCTGCTGTTTCTGAATGACGACGTCGAGGCGCTTTCTCAGGATTGGCTCGGCCGCATGCTCGAATTCGCCGCGCATCCCGATGTCGGGGCGGTCGGCGGCCAAACTGCTTTATCCGGACGGACGCCTGCAGCACGGCGGTGTCGTACTCGGTCTCGACGGGTTCGCCGGTCACGTGCAGCGCTTGGTCGGGGCCGACGATCCCGGCTATCTCGGTGAACTCGCCTGGCCGCGCGAGGTCGCCGCCGTCACCGGCGCGTGCCTTGCGGTAGAGGCGCGCAAGTTCTTCGAGGTCGGCGGCTTCGACGAGGAGCGCCTGCCCATCGAGTATAACGACATCGATCTCTGTCTGAGGCTCGCCGAGCGCGGCTACAAATCCGTGTTCGAGCCGCGCGCGCGGTTGATGCACCGCGAAAGCGCAAGCCGAGGCCCCAATCCGTGGCTTGATTCGCGCTACGAATCCGAGCACGCTCATTTCCGCGAGCGATGGGCGGCGCGGCTCCGCGACGACCCGTACTTCCACCCGGCCCTCTCGCTTGACGTGCTTGAAATCGCCTTGGGTTAGAGCAGGCGAAAATGTCCGAGCTGCAGCCGACGACCCCAGAAGACATCGAATGGGCTTGCGCCAGCTTGCGCACACGCGCCGACGGCCCGCGCTTTCCCCCCGCCATCGCGCGCGGACTTGAAGGTAACGATCCTGATCAGATGCGCGCGGCGGCAAGCTTTCTCATCGAGCGCGGGCGGACGGAGGGCTTGCGGGAGCTCATCGAGCGCTTTCGCAACAAGAAAGACTTTGGGGTCTGGGCGCGGGTAACGAGTTCCCGGCTGCATCAGCTGACCGGCGAGTTTGCCGCGGGCCTCGCCGACATTGCCGACCTCATGGCGCGTTTCCCCGAACGCGCCGCCGCGCACTGGTGGATTTCGCAAGCCCGATGCCTGACAGGTCTTGGGCGCGACAACGAAGCGGAGGCGGCGGCCCATGCGGGCGTCGAGCGCTTCCCCGACTCCTCGGTTGCGCAAGTGTTCCTCGCCAATCTGCTCTTGCGGCGCAAGCGCCACGAAGAGTCGCTGGCAATCTGGAAAGACCTGATCGGACGCTCGGCTGAGCCCGAGCCGGATTGGTTCATCGGCCTTTCCGGCGTGCTGAAATCCCTCGGACGGCGCGAGGAAGCCTTCACGGCGCTTGAAGACTTCGTGACGCGTTTCCCGGATCACCCGCGCTCGCTGCAACTCGTCGTTCAAATCGCCGAAGATCGCGAGGACTGGGCGTCCGTCCTGCGGATTTGGGACGAGCGTCGTGAGAAAAGCGACGGGGGCGATCAGGCGCAAATCGAGATCGGCCGGGGACGCGCGCTGTTCCGGCTCAATCGCCCGGACGAGGCCATCGAGACGCTGGAGGCCTTCGTCGCCCGAAGTCCGGAAAGCGTCCAAGCCTGGCGCGAACTCGCCTATATCGCCAGCGAAGTCGGCGAACCCGAACGCGCGCGGGATATTCTCAGCGACCTGACCCAGCGCCTCGCCCACATCAGTCACCCCGCCTGGTGGGCTTCGCTCGCCCGGGCGCAACACGATCTTCGCGACTACGCCGCCGGCGCTGCAACGCTTGCCGAACTAGAGCGGCGTTTTCCGGATTCACCGCTCGCTCAACATGAAGGATTGCGGCTCGCGAAGGAGCTGGAGACTGGACTTGAACAGCTTCGGGCCCGGATCGAATCGGCGCTGAGGCGATTTCCCGACGACCCCAACCTGCGTTCGCATTGGGTCTGGATCCTGCTGGGCCTCGGGCGCCTGGAGGAGGCCGAGCTTCAGGTCGAGAGTCTGGAGGCCGAGGACGCGCCCGGCTTCGCCCTGGCGGCGCGCCTCCGGCTGGAGGCGGATCGCGGCGACGAATATTTGCGCGCCTATGTCCAGCGCTTTTCGGCGGAGCGCGAGTGGAGCGTCCCTGACGCCATCCAGGTCGGCTACGCGCTGCTCGAGACCCGCGCGCTCTGGGCGTTCGAACTGGGAACGGCGGTTCTGGCGCCGGTGGCGGCGCGCATTCCCGGACATGCCGCGCTGAACCATCTGCGCATCCGGCTGATGATCGCGCGTCGCGAGGATGCGGCCGCACTCGCGCTCATTGAAGCCACGCCGGGACGCTACGCGAGGCGCGAAATTCTGGAGCTACGGGCCTGGGCGGCCGCAAAGCGTGAACGCCACGAGGAGGCCAAGCAGCTATGGCGTCGCGCGATCGCGACCAACTACTACGCCGCCGTCCACGCCCCGATCCGCGCGTTGAACCGCGTAAGCCCAGACGACCGGCCGGGGCCGGAAGTCGGCATTACGGCTTTCGTGGTGTTCCGCAACGAGGCCGCGCAAATTCCCGGTTTTCTCGCCCATCATCGGCGGCTCGGCGTCAAGCGCTTCGTATTCTTCGATCATCTGTCGACCGACGATAGCCGGACCATCGCGCTGCGCGAGCCCGACATCGTCGTCTACGACTGCCCTGACAGCTATCAGCTATCCTGGTCCGGCCGGCGCTGGATCAACGAGATCGTGGCGCGCGAAGGCGCCCGCGGCTGGGGCTTGCAGCTCGATATGGACGAATATCTCGTCTATCCCGGCTGCGAGAACGTCTCCATCGATCGCTTCGTCGCCTATCTCGACGCGCACGGCTATGAGGGCGTCCGCGGCTACATGCTCGACGTGTTTCCGCGCCGACTGATCGACGACAACGGCGCGCCGGCCCCGCTCGCCGAGTTTCGCTTCTACGACGACGATTATTTCCAGATCGGCCTCGAACGGCCGCCCTATCTTCATTCCAACGGCGGCGTGCGATCGCGGCTGTTCGAGGCCAAGGAGTTTTTGCACAAAACCCCGGTCTGGCGGCTCGACGCTGGCGAACTCATCAACTCGCACGAGACGACGCATCTCAAATTCGCCGACGTCTCCGCGGCGCTCTTGCACTACAAGATGATGAACGTGGCGCTGCGCGGACGCGACGCCCGCGCGGGCGTCGCGTTTCTCGAAGCCGATGGCGACGTCGAGGCGATCCGCCGCCATTCCCGCTACGCCGCGCGGCTCGAAAAGCTGTGGCGCGCCGATCTCGTCAAACCCGGCGTCTCGCGCGAGCTTGCCGACAGCCTCAGCCTCGCCCGGCGAGGCTTGATGGAGGCGTCAGACCACTACCTTGCTTGGATGGGGCGGGAAGCCGGCGCGCCGTCCGAGACGCCGACAAACTGATGCCTGTAGGCTCGCTTAGGGCGCCGCGGCGGCGCGAGCGCGACGACCGCGTTGAGAACGCCGTCCGTTTGTGGCATGCACGCCGCGCAAGCCGAAACCCCCGCACGAAAGGGCGTTGACAGGGCGCAATGATCAAACTGGACCGTGTTTTCAAATTCTACAAAACCGGCGGCATCACCAAGATCGTGCTGGATCACGTCTCGATTCTGTTCGAAGCGGGCTACTCGTACGGTCTGATGGGGGTCAACGGCGCCGGCAAGTCGACGACGATGCGGCTTATCGCGGGGACCGAACTGCCGAATTCCGGCCGAGTGCGGCGCACGACCCGGGTTTCCTGGCCGCTCGGCTTCGCAACCGGTTTCCACCCGCACATGACGGGGCGTGAGAACGTAAAATTCGTCGCCCGGGCCTACGGCGCCGACATTCGCAAGGTGCTGAACTTCGTCGATGACTTCGCCGAGATCGGCGATTACATCGACGTGCCGATCAGGACCTATTCGTCCGGCATGATGGCCCGGCTGTCCTTCGGACTTTCGATGGCGATTGAGTTCGAATGCTACCTCGTCGACGAGATCACCGCGGTTGGCGACGCGCGTTTCGGGGCGCGATGCAAAGAAGCGTTTGAAGCGCGACGAAAGAACGCCGACGTCATCATGGTGTCCCATTCGATGCAGACGGTGAAAGAGTATTGTGATAAAGGCGGAGTTATCGTCGATGGTCAGATCGTGATGTTCCCCAATGTCGACGGCGCCATAGCCGCCTATAACCGACTGAATCGCTGACCGGCGAGAGGCATGAGCGACGAGGACCTCCAGCTAGAGCTCGAAGACGATCCGCGTTCGGATCGCGAACCCGGTACGGCGCTGGAGCGGATACGTGCGGTCTCGGTCGCGCTTAGCGATGCTGCGCGTCGAACACGGCTTTCCAATCGTCGCCGCGACTTTGATACCGGTGGGGGCTTCAGGGCGAGGCGCGGCGCGAAGCTATTCCGCCTGCTCTTGATCTGCAGCTTCCTTATCGTGGTTGCCTTGCCGACGCTCGCAACCGCCGTATATTACTACGGTTTCGCCTCGGACCAATATGTTTCGGAAACGGATTTCACGGTCGCCGTCGGCGAGGCGCCGGTTCCTGACAACGTTGCCGCGATTACCGGCATTCCCGCCCTCGCGATCATCCAGGACACCCAAATTGTCGTGAACTACCTCCACAGCCGCGCGGCGGTCGAGAAGCTCGACGAAGCGATCGGTTTGAGAGCCCTCTATTCGCGCCCCGACGCCGATTGGCTCGCCCGCTTCGACAATCGCAAGCGGATCGAACGTTTCCTGAGCTACTGGAACACGATGACGACTGCCTCCATC
>CAWADL010000028.1:0-93047 GCA_963780825.1 uncultured Pseudomonadota bacterium
CAAGAGCCGCGCTTCGGCCGCGCGGCATGCATTTGCCCCTGCGGTCGCACTCCCCTATAAGCCCGGCGCTCGGCCCTGGCGCCGTGTTAGAGGCAGCATGTCCTGGAACAATCAAGGGGGCCCGTGGCAGTCGCGCGGGCAGGGGCCCTGGGGATCTGGCCCCAGCGGGGCGCCCAACCCGAACGATATCGAAGAGGCGATCCGGCGGCTGCAGAAGAATTTCCGCTCGCTGCCGGGTGGCCTCGGGTCGCGGTCGATTGCCGCGATCGTGCTTCTCCTTATTGTCGCCTGGCTCGCGCTCGGCGCCTTCTACACCGTTCAACCCAATGAGATCGCGCTTAATCTCGTCTTCGGGCGCTATACCGGACGCGCGTTGCCGGGCCTCAATATGAATTGGCCCTGGCCGGTTGGCTCGGTCATCAAGGTGCCCGTGCAGGATCAGCAGATCACCGAGGTCGGCTACCGCTCGGACGGGCGCGGCGACGTGCCCTCGGAAAGCCTGATGCTGACCGGCGACAAGAACATCGTCAACGTGCATTTCCGGGTGAACTGGCGCATCGACGCGGCGCACCCCGAGGATTACGTCTTCAACGTCTTCGATCCGCGCGACACCGTCAAAGCGGTCGCGGAAAGTATCATGCGCGAGGTGGTCGGGCTGAAGACGATCGACGGCATTCTCACCAGCGACCGAAAGGCGATCGAGCCCGACGCGCGCGATCGTATGCAGAAGGCGCTCGACGATTATCACGTCGGCGTGCAGGTCGAGCAGGTGCAATTGCAACTGGTCGACGCGCCGGCGCAAGTCGTCTCCGCTTATCGCGACGTCACTGCGGCGCAGCAGGATCAGCAGCGCGCGGTCAACGAGGCCGACACTTACGCCAATCGCATCAAGCCTGAAGCGGAAGGCGATGCGGCGCGGATCATCGCCGAGGGGGAGGCCTACAAACAACAATCCGTGCTCGACGCGAAGGGTCAGACCGCGCGTTACAGCTTGGTTTACGACCAGTACAAGAAGGCGCCGGACGTGACGCGAGAGCGCATTTATCTCGAAACGATGGAGCATGTGTTCGGCGGCATGTCGAAGACGCTTCTCGACGCCAAGGGCGGCTCGGCGCCGGTGCCGTATATCGCGGTCGAACCTCCCGCGCCGGCGAGCCCCGCCAAATGAGATCCTCAGCCTTTGGCATCGGCGCGATCATCATCGTCGTCGCAGCGCTGTTCATCCTGCGGCTCGCCGTATTCACCGTTGATCCGACAGAGCAGGCTTTGGTGTTGCGCTTCGGGCAACCGGTCGGCGACGTGATCGAACTCGCCGGGATTGCATTTCAAGGCGCCGCTGGTCGATCAGGTGGTCTACATCGACAAACGCATTCTGGCGCTGGATGACGAGCGCCAGGAAGTGCTGGTGGCGGAGAATCAGCGGCTCGAGGTCGACGCGTTCGTGCGCTATCGCATCGTCGATCCGCTGGTGTTCTACCAGTCGGTCGGCACGATCGCCGGCGCCGATGCCCAGCTCGGCGGCATGCTCAATTCGGCGCTGCGGCGCTCGCTCAGCGAAGCCTCTATTCTCGATATCGTGCGCAACAAGCGCGACGCGCTGATGGCTGACATCCGCGACCAGATGAAGACAGGCGCCGCGCGATTTGGGCTGGAGATCATCGACGTCCGCATCAAGCGCGCCGATCTGCCGGCGGAGAATTCGGAGGCGGTGTTCCACCGCATGCAGGCCGAGCGCCAGCAGGCGGCCGCTTCGTTCCGCGCCGAGGGCGCCAAACTGTCGCAGCAGATCCGCGCCGACGCCGATCGCGACGCGACCGTCACGCGCGCCTCGGCAAAGCAGAAGGCGGAGCAATTGCGGGGCGAGGGCGACGGAGAGCGTAACCGTATCTTCGCGGAAGCTTACGGCGCTGACCCCGGGTTCTTTGCATTCTACCGCTCGATGCAAGCCTACGAGACTGCGCTGCCTAACAGTCGTGCGGTGATTGGGCCGAATTCGGATTTCTTCCGATTTTTCCAGACGCCCAACCCGGCAGCCCCGCCCGCGGCGAGTGCCGAAGCGAAGTAGGGCTATTGCTTGCGTCGGAGCGTCGGCGTCGACGCCGACATTGCGGTGAGCATTGCCGTCGGCGTGGACGCCGACGCTCCGACGCGGATTTGCGTGGACTCGGTATCGCTTACCGGGCGCTGCGGCGCTCGGTAAGCCTCTGAGATTTTCATATCCCTTTACGCTTCAGCGGCGGCTGTTCTGGCAATCGCCGGCACGTCCGCGCGGTCAATTCCAAGGTCGTGAAGCTCGCGATCGGTGTAGCTCGACAGTTCGCGCACTACGTTCCAGTACACGTTCCGAGAGCGGAAGTACTTGCGAAAGAAAGCGAATCCCATGTGTCTCTCCATTTGACTGGCCCATTCCCGCGTCCCCTCTGAGGAGGGCGGCGACACACAAGTGTGCAAGCGTTTCCCTGTCTTGACGAAAGTTCATATAGCGTGCTGCAATGCACAAGTCAATGCTGCAGCGCGAAAAGATATGTGACATTTGCATGGCGATGGTGGGGCAGCGCGTTAAGGATTCGGTAATTATTCTCTATTTCTGCAATTTCCATACGATATGTCCCTGCGTAATCCGAAAAACAGAACGCCATGCAAGATAGGCCGCGCATTAATGCATAGCTGGGTTATCACGCTGGCGGCGCTGGAGGGATGATTTGGGGACGCGACAAAGTCTTTCGCTTCGCCTCACACCCCGCGCGTAAGCCCGCCGTCGACACGGATATTCTGCCCGGTGATGTACCCGGCGCCTTCCGTCACCAAAAACGCGACGGTCGCCGCGATTTCGTCGGCGCGCCCGTAGCGCCGCATGGGGACACTCTCACGACGGTCCTCGGTCGCCGGAAGACTATCGATCCAACCCGGAAGCACGTTGTTCATCCGCACGTTCTGCGCCGCATAGCTGTCGGCGAATAGCTTCGTGAAGGCGGCGAGCCCGGCGCGGAATACGGCGGAGGTTGGGAACATCGGGCTCGGCTCGAACGCCCAGGCCGTGGAGATATTGACGATCGCGCCGCCGCCCGCCGCCGTCATGATCGGCGTGACAAGACGCGCGGGGCGGATGACACTCATCAGATAGACGTCCATGCCGGTCCGCCATTGCTCGTCGGTGATATCGAGCAGCGCCCCGCGCGGTCCATGGCCCGCGCTGTTGACGAGCGCGTCGACCCGACCCCATTTCGCCATCGCGAGATCGACCAGGCGCTTCAGGTCATCGCTGGACTGATTGGAGCCGGTTACGCCCACTCCGCCGAGCTCACCGGCAAGCGCCTCGCCTTTGCCGGACGAAGACAGAATGCCGACGTGAAACCCATCTGCGGCCAATCGACGCGCGGCCGCCGCGCCCATGCCGCTGCCGCCCGCCGTCACCAGCGCAACCTTTACCGTCTGCATGCTGCTCTCCTATTTCGGGGCGAGACCGAACCGCTTGATCGCCAGTCCCGCCGTGAGGCCCTGGATCAAGACTGAAAAGGCGACCACCGCGAAGGCGCCGACCAGGATCTCGCGGCGATAGGGCGCATCCGAAGGCAGCGTCAAGGCGAGCGCCAGCGCCAAGGCCCCACGCAGGCCGGCCCACCAAAGGAAATGCTGCTCCGGGTAGGGCACGCGCCAGCGCGAACGCGCGAAGGCGAGGCACGCCGGATAGACCGCGGCGGCCCGCCCGAGCAGCGCCAGCGCCACGACGCCCGCCGCGCTTAGCACGTCGCCGAAGCCGATATGCGCGAGCGTCAGCCCGATCAGCAGGAACACGAAGGAGTTGGCAAGAAATGCGGCGAACTCCCAGAAGGCGAGTACGAACTCCCGCCCCTGGGTCGATAGCGACAGCGAGTGATCGGCCTCCGCGAGCACGCCGAAATTGCCGAGCAGGAGCCCCGCGGTCACGGTCGCCAGCACCCCCGAGGCGCCGAGCGTGTCCGCCGCCAGGAACGAGCCATAGGCGGCCACCGCGGTGATTGCGGTCTCGACGAGGTGCTCGTCCGTGCGCCCGGCGAGCAGGAGCCCGAGGCCTGCGGAAACCGCGCCAATCGCAACGCCGCCGCCGGCGACGATGCCGAATTGCCGCAACGCCTCCCAGGGCCCCACGGCCCGGCGCCCGAGAACGCCAGGAGAGTCAAACTGAACAAAACCGCCGCGACGCCGTCGTTGAGCAGGCTTTCGCTTTCAATCAGCAACGCGATGCGTCCCTTGACGCCGGCCTCGCGCAACAGGGCGATTACGGCAATCGGATCGGTGGCTGAGATCAGCGCGCCGAACGCCATCGCCGGCGCTACCGGCCAGCCAAACAGGAGAACCAGGCCGCCCGACACGACGCCCGCACACAAGAACACGCCCAGTGTAGACAAGAGAAATATAGCCGGCCAATCGGCTTTCAGCGCCCGCCACGGTAGATTGAGCGCCGCCTCGAACAGTAATGGCGGCAGGATGAGATCGAACACGATTTCGTGGGTGAGCTCCAGTCCGACCTCTTCGCGGGCGAGCGCAAGCGCGAGGCCGGTCAGCACCAGGCCGACCGTGTAGGGCAACCGCAATCTTCTCGCGACGATCGCCACCACCACCGCGAGGCCCAAAAGCACGACGATGCGGGCGACAAGCAGCTCCATGCGCGCACCATAGCACGCTCAATCGCTTGCGCTGCCGGTTGCGTGTCGCCGCCGCTATAGCCCCAGGAAAATGCCGGCGCGTGGCTTGCGACCTATGGACATCTGGCCAATTCGCAACATATGCGGAACGTCACAAAATAGTCGCTAGCAGCGGCGCAGAGCGAGCGGGCGCGGGAAAGGTCCGAGGCGAAGGAAATGCCGTTGACGGGCGAAGATATTCAGGCGGTCTTTCGCGCGCTGCACCACCGCGATATTTCGCAGGCGGAAGTCGAGAAATGGTTGGCGACGGGCTTCGATCTCGAAACTTTGCTGAAAGGCGCGCTTAAATCGGACGAGTTCCGCGACAGGGTCGCGAAAGAGCACAACGTCGTGCTCGACGAGTTTCGTGGGTCTAGCGAGTTTGTCGAGCACAATGGGCCGCGCTTCCGCGCGCCGCGTGAGCTTCAGGTTACGCCGACGCCGCTGAAGCGCGTCTTGTTGGTTGGATATTGTCTTCTCGCGGATTGGCCCACTCGGCTGAGCGCATTGGGCGTGGTCGAGGGCGTTGATCATGTGCTGCTCGCCCAGAATGAGCCGCCAGTCGCTCCGCATCCCGCGGACGCCTATTCGTTTCAAGTGACTCACATCGCCAACCGGCACGTGTTTGGTGACTACGACGTCTTGTGCTGGATCAGGGCGGGGCACGGCGCCATCGCGGAGGCTGACACCCTGCTGCAGAGGGCGAAGGAGAATATCGATCGCGCTCTGAAGTTTGGAACGGTCTGGCGCGACAAGATGCCGGTGTTTGTCACCAATCTGTTGCCGCCGCAGCAGGAGTTCAATGGCCGGCTCGCGCCACGGCTGAGCACCGACAGCATCCGCTACTTTTTCGATCGGCTCAACGATTATCTCCGCGAGCAAGTCGCCAAGCTCACCAATGTCTACGTTCTCGACGTCGTCGACATTTTCGCCACCATCGGCAACCGGCATTTGCTCGACGACACCGTCGTGATTTCCGCGCATGCCTCGTTCCTCACCGACACTTTCCACGAGGAGGACGGCAAGCGTCTGATCCCCTCGCGCAAACCGACCGAATATTATGACATCAAACCCTACGACCTGATGCTCTCTGTCTGGTACGAAGCCGAGGCGATGTACCGCACGTTGCGGCAGATCGACCAGGTCAAGATGGTTTGCGTCGATCTCGACGACACGCTTTGGCGCGGTGTGTTGGCCGAGGAAGCCGAGATCGACGACATCGATCCTTATCTCGTCAACGAAGGCTGGCCGATCGGCTTAGTCGAGGCTTTGTCGGTGCTGAAGCGGCGCGGGATTCTGCTCTGCGTTCTCAGCAAAAACACACCGGAGCGCGCCCGCGCGATCTTCGAGAGGGTGTACAGGGCCAATCTGTCGCTCGACGATTTCGCGATCGTCAAGATCAACTGGCTGTCTAAGGCCGAAAACATGCGCGCGGCGTTGGCCGAGGCGAATTTGCTGCCGAGCAGCGTCGTGTTTCTCGACGACAATCCCGTCGAGCGCGCGGCGATGAAACAAGCCTTCCCTGAGATCAGGGTGATTGAGGCGCCGCACTACTACTGGCGGCGCATTCTACTCTGGAGCGCGGAAACGCAGACGGCAGCGATCACGTCGGAGAGCGCGCGCCGCACCGAGATGGTGCAGGCGCAGGTCAAGCGGGAGGCGTCGCGCGTCGATGCCAGCCCGGAGGATTTCCTTTCAGGGCTCATGCTGCGGATGGATATCGCCCTCGTCCAACCCAGCGGCAAACGGTTTGAGCGCGCACTCGAACTGCTCAACAAGTCGAACCAGTTTAATACGACTGGGCGGCGTTGGACCGCGCAGGAGCTTGCCGCCGTGGCAAACGAGGGCTTCATCCTCGCGGTCGCTGTCAGCGACAAATTCACCGACTACGGCGATACGCTGATCGCGGTGGTGCGGGGCGATCGGATCGAGCAACTGGTGATGAGTTGCCGCGTCGTTGGCCTCGGCGTTGAACTGGCGGCGGTTGCGGCGATCGCTCAAAGGGTGCTCGTCAACCATCCGCGCATCGTCGCCAAGATTGTCGAGACCAACGCCAATATTCTCGCGCGTGATTTATTTGCGCGGTGCGGGTGGACGTTTGCGAATGACGAGTGGAGCGCCACCACGCCGGGCGAAACGCCCGCGCACGCCGCCATCGAATTCGCGATGTCTTGAAAGAGACGCTTGAGAGCCCTGTAGCCGCGGACTCCAGTCCGCGGGGGGTTAGAGATCGAGCCTCGCCTAGAAAGAGCCGACCTCGGGGAGACCGCGGTCTGGACCGCGGCTACAGGGCTCGCGAGAGTACGCTGCTACAGCTTGATCTGCAGCTTGACGTCGGTCGGCCGCCCTTCGGCCGCGCGCTCGAACGCCGCGATGCTTTGCTCGAACGGAAACGTCTCGCTGATCAGCGGCTTCAGATCGACCTTGCCCGAGGCGATCATCTGCGAGCGCGCGGTCGAACACATTGGCGTAGCGGAACACCGTCTCGATCCGCGGATCTCCTTCGCCGCGATCGAGGAGATGTCGAACTTCACCGGCTCGACCGGCATGCCGATCGGCGACGAGGCAGCCGCCGGGGCGGAGCAGCGACTGGATGCCCTCGTAGGCGCGCGGCGAGCCGCTCGCCTCGAACACCACGTCCGCGCCCCAGCCGTCCGTCGCCGCGTTGACGGCGTCGACGAGCTTTTGGCTTCTTGACGTTGACGGTCGAGACGCCGGGATAGCGGCCGGCGATGGCGAGCTTCTCATCCACGAGGTCGGAGACGATCACGCGCGAGCAGCCGCTCGCCAGCGCCGCCAGCGCCGCCATGATGCCGATCGGCCCGGCGCCGGTGACGACCGCCGTGTCGCCCGGCTGGATCCGGCCTTCACCGCCGCCTGCAAGCCCGACCGCGAAAGGCTCGACCATCGCGGCTTCGGCGAAGCTCACGTTGTCGGGCAGCTTGAAGGTGAAGGCGGCGGGATGCACGACGTAGGGCGTCAGCACGCCGTGCACCGGCGGCGTCGCCCAGAACACCACGCTCGGATCGACATTGTAGAGGCCGAGTTTTGACGCGCGCGAGGAGAGATCGGGGACGCCCGGCTCCATGCAGACGCGGTCGCCGACTTTGAGGGTCTTCACGTTCGCGCCGATCTCGGACAACGATGCCGGCCGCCTCGTGGCCGAGCACCATCGGCGCCTTGACGACGAAGGCGCCGATGCGGCCGTGCGTGTAGTAATGCACGTCGCTGCCGCAGACGCCGACCGTGTCGATCTTGATCTTCACGTCGTCGGGGCCGACCTTCAGCGGCAGGTCGATGTCGCGCAGCGAAAGCTCGCGTATTTTCTCCAGCACCAGCGCCTTGGCCATGTGATGTCCTCGCGTTCAGTTGATCAGAAAGCCGCCGTCGACCGGCAGGTCGATGCCGTTCACCATGGCGGCGTCGTCGGACAGCAGATAGGCGATGGCGGAGGCGACCTCCGCGCGGCTCGACGAAGCGGCCGAGCGGAATGCGCTTCAGCATCGGGCCGGATTTGGCCGGATCGCTCCAGGCCTTCACCGCCATCGGCGTCAGCGTGACGACGGGATGCACGCCGTTGACCCGGATGCCCTGGCGGCCGAGTTCGTTGGCCATCACCCGCGTCAGCCCGTCGAGCGCGCCCTTCGACGCGCAATAGGCGGCGTGGTCGGCGAAGCCGATGAAGGAGGAGATGCTCGACACGTTGACGATGGCGCCCTTGGCGCCGCGCGCGATGCGGTCGCGGGCGTATTCCTGCGACGACGATCAGCGGCGCGCGGCAATTGACCGCCATGATGGCTGTCGAAGGTCTCGGCCGTGCGTGTCGAGGACGGAATCGAAGCTCGGTCGATGCCGGCGCAGTTGACCAGATAGATCGAACGGCAGGGCGGCGCGCGACCGCGGCGCGCGTCGCCTCGGCATCGGCGAGATCGACCGCGATGGTCCGGCAGCCGATGCTCGGCCTCGAGTCTCGGCGAGGTCGGCGGCGGTGCGCGACAGCGCGACGACGCGCGGCGCCGCGTCCGACGAAGATCGGCGACGGTGGCGCGGCCGATGCCCTTGCCGGCGCCGGTGACGAGGACGGTCTTTCCCTCGAAACTCATGGCGGGCTCCTTATAGCGCCTGGCCGCCGGGCGCGAACAGATAGGCCTGCGCCGGATCGAAGCCGGCGGTGAAGGCCTCGCCTTTCTTGAGGAGGCGGCGTCCCGGCGTCTGGATCGCCAGCGCCTCTCCGGCGGCCGTCTGGGCGTAGATCAGCGTCGCGCCGCCGAGGTTTTCGACGAGATCGGCGGTCAGTTGCAATCGGCACGGGCCGTCTTCAAACAACAGATGCTCCGGCCGCAGGCCCAGCAACAAATCGCCGTTCGCGGCGCCTTCGCGAGGCAACCGCACGGGCGCGACGAAGCTCGGATGCGCCAGCTCGAGCCCGCCGCCGTTGCTTGCAGCCTTTACGTTGAGAAAGTTCATCTTCGGCGAGCCGATGAAGCCGGCCACGAAGGTGTTGGCGGGCTTGTCGTAGAGCTCCTGCGGCGGGCCGATCTGCTCGACCTTGCCGGCGCGCAGCACGACGATGCGGTCGGCGAGCGTCATCGCCTCGACCTGATCGTGCGTCACATAGATCATGGTGACGCCGAGGTCGCGGTGCAGCCGGGCGATCTCGACGCGCATCTGCGCGCGCAGCTCGGCGTCGAGGTTGGACAGCGGCTCGTCGAACAGGAACAGCTTGGGATGGCGCACGATGGCGCGGCCGATGGCGACGCGCTGGCGCTGGCCGCCCGAGAGCTGCGCGCGGGCTGGCGGTCGAGCAGCGGCTCCATCTGCAGGATGCGCGCGGCTTCGGCCACCTGCCGCTCGATCTCGGGCTTGGGCGCCTTGGCCATCTTGAGGCCGAAGGCGATGTTGTCGCGCACGCTCATGTGCGGGAAGAGCGCGTAGCTCTGGAACACCATCGAGACCTTGCGCTTGGCGGGCTCGACGTCGGTGACCTCGCGCGCCGTCGATATAGATGTCGCCGGCCGAGACCTCCTCGAGGCCGGCGACCATGCGCAGCAGCGTGGATTTGCCGCAGCCCGAGGGGCCGACGAAGACGACGAACTCGCCCTTCTCGGCGGCGATGTCGACGCCCTTGATGACGGACACCGCGCCGAAGCGCTTCTCGACGCCTTCGAGGCGCAGGTAGCTCACTTGGTTGCTCCCATCGTCAGGCCGCGCACCATGTGGCGTGAAACCAGCAGGGCGAACACCGTCACCGGCAGCACGATCACCGTGCCCGTCGCCATGATCTTGCCCCAGGGCAATTCATAGCCGGACATGAAGCTGGTCGCGACGACCGGCGCGGTCTGCACGTCGCGGCGCGTCAGCACCAGCGCGTAGAGCAGCTCGTTCCACGAGAAGATGAAGCCGAAGATCGCCGACACCGCGATGCCGGGCAGCGCCGAGCGGCAGATAGATGCGCCAGAAGATGTCGAACTGGCTGGCGCCTTCCAGCCGCGCCGCCTCCTCGAGCTCGCTGCGGGATGGAGCGGAACTGGTCGGTGGAGATCCAGACGACGATCGGCAGGATGAAGGTGATGTAGACCAGGATCAGCACCAGATGCGGTGTCGAGCAGCCCGAGCTTGCGCGCCAGGATATAGATCGGCAGCGCCAGCACGATCGGGCTGATGAAGCGGTTCGAGATGAACCAGAACCACAGGTCCGCCTTGCCGCGGAACTCGTAGCGCGCCAGCGCATAGGCGGCCGGCGTGCCGAGCGCGACCGACAAGCGCGGTCGTGCACACCGCGACGATCAGCGAATTCAGGACGGCGTTGGTGACCTTCTCGTCGGCGAAGACCTGCGCGTAATTGTCGAGCGTCGGAGTGAACAGCCAGACGCGGCGGCGAGGCGAGGAGGTCGGTCTGCGTCTTGAACGGCGACGACACCATCCAGTAGAACGGGAAACACGGCGAACACGAACACAGCGAGCAGGCCGAGCGCGTGCAGCAGGCGGCCGTAGTGCGCGGGGCATCAGTCGACCTCCCGGTAGAAGACGCGGATATAGAGCCGGCTCAGCACGATCGTCAGCACCAGCAGCAGCAGCGCCTGCGCCGAAGCGACGCCCAGGTCGAACACGCGGAAGCCGACGCGCTGGATGTAGATCGAGATCAGCTCGGTCGCGGCGCCCGGGCCGCCGCGCGTCATGGTGAAGACGACGTCGAACAGCTTCAGCACGTCGGCCGAGCGCAGGATCAGCATGGCGGTGAGGCCGGGCAGCAGGTAGGGCAGCTGCACGTGGGTCAGCAGCGCCCATCGGCTGCTCGTCTCCAGCCGCGCCGCCTCTTCGATCTCGACCGGCACCATGGACAGGCCGGACAGGAAGATCAGCGCGCAGAACGGCGTCCACTGCCAGATGTCCATCGTCGCGATGGCGACGAACGCGCCAGTCGGGTTGCCGAGCCAGTCGAGCGGCGCGAAGCCGAACCAAGCCAACGACCGCGTTGGCGACGCCGAAATCGCGGTTGAAGATCAGCCGACCGAGCAGGCCGACCACCGCGTAGGTGGTCGCCAGCGGGATGACCAGCGACACGCGCGCCAGCGCGCGCAGCATCGTCAGGCCGGTCTGATGCAGCAGCAGCGCGACGGCGAGGCCGAGCGCCGGCCTCGATCGGCATGACGTGCAGATAAAGAACAGCCCGGTGCGGCCGAGCGTCTGCCAGAACGTCGGGTCGGTCAGCACATTGACGTAGTTGTCGAGGCCGACGAACGGGAAGCCGTCGCGGACCCGCGTGCAGATTGTACTGGCGGAGCGAGGTGACCAGCGCGAACAGCGTCGGGTAGATGCCGATCAGCGCCAGCGCGAACACCGCCGGCGCCAGAAACCAGAACGGCGTCCAGCGGCCGTAAGCGAGGCCGTGTTGTCGGGTTGAGCCATCTGCGCGCCTCCGATGCAGGCGGCTCGGCGACTGCCGAGCCGCCTGACCGGCTTTTACTGCAGCAGCGGCTTCTTGCCGTCGTAATAGCCTTCCTTCTTCAGGATCGCCTCCATGCGCGTGCCGATCTCCTTCGAGCCCTCGATCGACGCTGACTTCGCCGAGCATGATCTTGGAGCCGAACTCGGCGACGATCTCCGAGATCGCCGGCCAGGCCGGGAAGCGCGGCCGGAACTCCGGCACGCCCTTCTGCCAGGACGCGACCATCGGCTCGACGAAGGAGTACTTGGCCTTGATCGCCGGGTCGCTCGTAGATCGCCGTGCGTCCCGAGACGCCGCCGGCCTCGACATAGGCGCTTGGCGATGGCGTCCGAGGTCGCCCACTGGATGAAGATCCAGGCCGCCTTCTGCTCCTTCTCCGGCGCCTGCGAGGCGACCGCGAGCGAGAAGCCGCCGAGCGCCGGCAGACGCCCGGCCGGGCCCGCAGGCTCCGGCGCGACGCCGAGGCAGTCGCCGATCTTGGAGGTCTTGGGGTCGGTCAGCGTCGGATAGAACGCCGACCATTCGGTGATCATCGCGACCTGGCCCTGCGCGAGGCGCGTTGACCGCCTCGGCGTGATCCCAGGAGACGATGCCCGGCGGCATGTATTTCATCAGGTCCTGGCGGAATTGCAGGCCGGCCTGGCTCTCTTTGCTCAGCAGGTTGGAGTGGAAGCTCTTGTCGAGCAGCGAGCCGCCGAGCGGCCACAGCACGCGCATGAAGCTGTCGGCGGATTGCGTCTCGCCGCGCAGCGATTGCAGCGCATAGGCGTATTGGTTCTTCGACTTGTCGGTCAGCTTCGGCCCGTAGACGTCCTTCAGCTCGTCCCAGGTCGCCGGCGGCTTGTCGAAGCCGGCGCTCTTCAGCATGCATTTGTTGTAGAACAGCAGGCCGGAATAATTGTCGAACGGCAGGCCGTAGACCTTGCCGCCCCAGGAGCCGAACGCGTCGAGCAGCAGCGGGAAGAAGCCCTTCAGGTTGAGATTGGGGTCGGTGATCGAGGCGTCGCTGGCGAATTTGTCGATCGGCGCGATCCAGCCATTCTCGGCGAATTCGCCGATCCAGACGAGGTCGACGAGCGCGATGGACAGATCGCCCTGGCCGTTGAAGTTCAGCACTTCCTTCTCGCGCGTGTTCTCGTAAGGCACGACCTCGTAGTTGACCTTGATGCCGGTCGCCTTCTCGAAGTCCGGCAGCAGCTTGCTCGATGGCGCGATAGCCGGGGCGGTCGAGGAAGATGACGTTGAGCTTGCGTGCCCTTGTAGGGGGCCGCGGCTTTGGCGATGTCCCAGGTTTCGGCTTTCGCGGGCGCTGTGGCAAAGCCGACGGTCGCTATCATGAGCGCCGCGGCGCTGACATTGCGTAGAAACGACAGCATCATTTCCTCCTCTGAAGTCTTTGCCGGATTCGCTTGCCGGCTTGGTTGACGATGCGTCAGACGCTTCGTCAGAGGCTATCCTATCCCGCCGCCGGCGTCCTGCTAGGGGCTAGGATGCAATCTGATGATACTTTTATGCATTGTGCGCTGCAAAAAGCGACTATTCAAAGCACAGGACCATCAGTAGCCATGCCTGCCGGCGGCGGTCGCTGGGTCACGCGCCGCTGCGCCAGCCGGCGATAGAGGCTGGGCGACATGCCGCGCGATTTGAGAAAGGCGCGGTTGAAATTGGAGACATTTATGTAGCCGGCTTCAAAGCAGATGTCGGTCACGGGCTTTTCGGTGTTGGCGAGCAGCTTGCAGACCTGGCTCAACCGCAGGGTCGTCAGATAGTCGGTAAAACTTTTGCCGCTGCTCTTTTGAAAACGCCGTGAGAACGTCCACGGGTTCATGCTGAAGCGCTCGGCGACGTCGGGCAGGCGGAGGTCCTCGGCGAAATGCTGGACCAGATAAGCAACGACGGGCTGGATCCAACTATGATCGCCGCGATCATCGCGCGCGGCGAAGGCCGCCGATGAGAGGACGCGATATTCGCCCTTCGACAGGCAGGCCAGCAGGTCGAAGAACATAGCGAGCCGCTCCAGCCCGGTCGCCGCGCCCATCGCCTCAAGCAGATCGGCGCCTCTGCGCCGTGTCTCGCCTGCGAAAGCCAGCCCGCGCAGCGCAATATCCAGGAATGTGCCGACTTCCGTGAGTTCGGGCAGATGGGCGGCCGCGGCGCGAACGCGTTCGGGGTCGAATTGCAGCACGATGTCGCGACCGGGAACGATCTCGCCGGGCGCGGTGGTCGAGACCCAGTCATGCGGCAGGTAGCTGCCGACGATGGAGAGATGGCCGGCCTCGAAGCGCTCGATGTGATCGCCAACCAGCGCCACACCCTCGCATTTGCGGACGAGGTGGATCTCGTATTCGGGATGCACGTTCCAGACGTTGCGCTCCCACGGATAGTTGTCGAGCCGCCAAAGGAATGTTTCGCGGGCGTCAGTGACGATGTGCTCGAAGACCGGGGCGGTCCCGGGTCGTGGAGTGCGCTCCCTACGGGTCAAAAATCCGTCCTCCCCATCACCGCGCTGGCGTTCTCGATTGTTACCGAACAATCCGGCGCGACTTTGATGAGTAAATTGTCAAATGCAATCTGATTGGATTGGGCATACTCTGTTGCTGATAAAATATACATCAATTGTTGGCCACGGGCGCCGCCGTTGGGAATCACGATAATTCCGCAATGGTGCGGCTCTGTCTCGGCAAGACGACGAAAATGTATTTCGTTTATGGTGACCAGTGTTCGCGCGTCCAATTTGGCCCGCGCCCAGACCTGATAATCCGAGGCCTGCAAGAGGCCTCGATCTCTTATTGCGTAATTGTCGACTCCGGCCGCCCATAGGCCGGAGGAGATATGAGGGGATATCATCTCATCAAGAATCAGGCGAAACGGCATCCGCATCTCCACTTTTGCGTGGCCGTCCGGTCGCCGGATGCGCCCTATAGTAGAGGGAGCTAAATCTTACATCGTCCTCATTTAGGTAAGGGTAGTCCTCGATAATGTTTTCAACTGTCTCACCGGACTCGATCATCTTTCCGACATGAGTGACGGGGAGCCTGGAATTCTGAAAACGGCCTCTCCTCCTAAAATATCATCTTGCTCACGTATTCTTGCCAAGCCATATGCATAAAGTCCCACTCGCGGAACCGCATTGTGGCATGCGCTAGAGAGATCAAGTATTACGTATCTGTCAATCTGTATAGATTGTCGTTCCATGTTTTGGACGTGCTCATGGTTCCTAAAATCTAAAGCAGACTTCCACCAGATAGGCTCCAAGGATTTTCGTCGCATATCTTCAATTCTGCTCACAGCCGTCTTGCGCATATTGCTGCTTAGGTCTCTATTCCCATATACGGCAGCTATGAGGAAAACAGTATCCCAATCTGTACAAATCCTTCCGCCGGCGACGCGATGAATGCTCGTTTCTCCAAGAATGCCGCCCTCAATGTCTTTGCGGACGGGTTTTTCCGCAACGCCGGCGAGTACAATCGCCTCCTTCAAAGAAAGGTGAGTTCTTATTGATGCATCCGCGTCGCGCGACGGCGCATCCATTGGGAGCGAGTGAACGGACATGAGGGACCTCCCTAGGATAAAAATCTACCCTAATTGGGAATCGTTATATAGTCATTCACCGGAACGATGCAAACAGCGAGCGAGCCAGCTCTTGTTGCGGGGGCGCGCGGGGATGCGCGCGGTCCCAGTCCCTGCTGCAAAGATCTCCGAAGGTGTAGTATCCCCACGTCTGGTGCGTCCGCCAGTGTGAGGATTGGATCTTGATCAGACCTTCGGTGATCGAAGCCATCGGTAATACGCCGTTGATCCGCTTGCGCGCGGCGTCCGAGGCGACGGGTTGTGAAATTCTGGGCAAGGCCGAGTTCATGAACCCCGGCGGGTCCGTCAAGGATCGCGCCGCGCTGGCCATCGTCAAGGACGCCATCGCCAGCGGAGCGCTGAGGCCCGGCGGGGCGATCGTCGAGGGAACGGCGGGCAATACCGGCATCGGCATCGGCATGGTGGCTTCGGCGATGGGCTTTCGCTCGGTCATCGTCATCCCCGAGACGCAGTCGCCAGGAAAAGAAGGACATGCTGAAGCTGGTCGGGGCCGAGCTGATCGAGGTCCCCGCCGTCCCCTACGCGAACCCGAACAATTACGTGAAATATTCCGGCCGGCTCGCGGAGGCGATGGCGAAAAGCGATCCGAACGGCGCGATCTGGGCCAATCAGTTCGACAATACCGCCAACCGGAAGGGTCATTACGAAACTACCGGTCCGGAAATCTGGGCGCAGACCCAAGGGCGCATCGACGGGTTTGTTTGCGCCGTCGGATCGGGCGGGACGCTCGGCGGGGTCGGGCTGGCGCTCAAAGAGCGAAGTAGCGCGGTGAAGATCGCGCTCGCCGATCCGCCGGGCGCGGCGCTGTTTTCCTACTATACGGCTGGCGTGCTGAAATCCGAGGGGTCGTCGATTACCGAGGGCATCGGGCAGGGGCGCATCACCGCCAATTTGGAAGGCGCGCCGGTCGACTTCGCCTACCGGATCGAGGATGAGGAGGCGGTTCGGATTGTCTTCGATCTCGTCGAGCACGAGGGGCTGCTGCTTGGCGGCTCGTCGGGGGTCAATATCGCAGGAGCGATGCGGCTCGCCCGCGAGCTGGGGCCGGGGCATACGATCGTGACGATCCTTTGCGATTCCGGGGCGCGCTACGCGTCGAAATTGTTCAACCCGGCGTTTTTTGCGGGAAAAAGGGTTGCCGGTTCCCGCGTGGCTCGAACGGACGGCGTCTGCGCCAAACGTAAGGGTGTAGCGGTCCCAGGCAGCATGCTGCCTTATGGTTGAATCGTCACGGCGAGCGAAGTGACGATCAGGCGCGTCGCGGAGCGTCGGCCTCCAGGCCGACGTGGGGTTGATACGTGAGCCGGCCGAGCGGCGCCCGAAAAGGTCGGCGTGGACGCCGACCCTCCGTCAGAACGGCTGCGACCGCGACCCGTCCTCGCTTTCCTTGTAATGCCGGTTCCATTGCGGCGCCTCTAGGTCTTCGGCCGCAGCGCCAGCCCGCGCACCACGGCCGCGCGACCAAACTTGTCGCGGAGCGTGTCGATCGCCGTCTCGCGGGCTTTCTCGCGCGCTTGATTCGCGCGCGAGGAGATCGGCGGCGTCGGCCTCCGATGCGGGCCGTATGTCCGAGGCGCCGACGCCGATCAGGCGGTAGCGCTCGCTCGGGGGCTGCGCGGCCAAGAGCCCCCGCGCGGCCTCGAACAGGCGCGGCGCGAGTTGCGTCGCCGGCAGCGCGCGCGCTCGCGTGCGCAGCTTGAAATCGGGCAGCCGCAGCTTCAGCGTGACGCCGGCGGTCGCGAGCTCCGCTTGCTTCAGCCGCCGCGCCAGCTTTTCGCATAAGCCGAGCAGCGTGCGCTCGAGCTCGCCGCGGTCGCCGACGTCCTCGTCGAACGTCGTCTCAGCGGAGATGCTTTTCGTTTCGCGTTCCGACGATACGCGGCGATCGTCGATCCCTCGCGAGATCCGCCAAAGCCGGCGTCCGTCCTCGCCAATCCGCGCTATGGCTTGCGCCTGATCGATCGCCTGCAAATCGGCGATCTTGTGAAATCCGAGCGCCTCCAGTCTACGGCGAGAGACTTCGCCGACGCCCCACAATCGGCCGACGCTTAGGGGCGCCAGCAGCGGGATCGCCTGGTCGCGCGCGATCGTGGAAAACCCTCTAGGTTTATCGAGATCGGAGGCGAACTTCGCGAGAAACTTGCAGTAGCTGAGACCGATCGAGACCGTCACTCCGATCTCGCGCTCGACCTTGAGCGCAAACTGGGCGAGCGCCATCGCGACCGGCAAACCCAACGCCCGCTCGCAACCCGTGAGGTCAAGGAACGCTTCGTCGATCGACAGCGGTTCGATAAGTGGCGTCAGCTCCAGCATGAGAGCGCGGATTTGTCCTGACACCAAAGAATACTTCGACATATCAGGCGGAAGCACCGTCGCGTGAGGGCAGAGCTTCAACGCTTGAGCCATCGGCATCGCGGAGCGCACGCCAAAAGTGCGAGCTATATAACAGGCCGTGGAAACGACCCCGCGCTTGACGCCGCCGCCGATGATGAGCGGCTTGTCGCGCAATTCCGGCGCATCGCGCTTCTCCACCGAGGCGTAGAACGCGTCGCAGTCGACATGGGCAATGGAAAGCCCAGGATCGGGCGCGCAAATCCGCGGTGAACCGCATCGCGGGCATCGGGCTTCCTCGAAGCCCGATGCCAGGCAGTCTCGGCAGAACGGGCGGGCGGTCACGGCGGCTCGGGATCGCCGAGGACGCGTCGCGCCGCCGCGACCGATTTCGGCGGCTGACCCTGGTCGGCGGCGAAAGCAAGCAGCAGCGGCTCGTCGCCGAGCAAATAATCGAGCACAGAGCACAGAAATCCCGGGTCGGCGGCGGCGGCGCGCAAATTTTCAGGGCCGAGCCCGGAAAGCGCGAGAAACCGCGACAATCGGTCAGGCTCGGTCGCCAGAAAGCTCAGCGCAACCACCGCGAGTTGCTCCGCGGTCTCGCGTAAAGCTGACGTAGATGGCGTCTCAAGACCGCAATTCTTCATTCGTCAACGTCTCTCGACTAGTTTGGCGTGGGGCCAAGGCTTATGTCGCCGCTGGGCTCGCGACGGATCGGCCAATGACCAAAACAGTTCTCATCGTAGAGGACAACGAACTCAACATGAAGCTCTTCAACGATCTGTTGGAGACGCGTGGCTGCAGGATCGTTCAGACTCGAAATGGCGTCGAGGCGGTCAAGCTTGCCCGCGAAACTCGGCCCGATTTGATTCTCATGGACATCCAATTGCCCGAGGTTTCCGGCCTCGAGGTGACGCAATGGTTGAAGGATGATGAATCGCTTCGCTCGATTCCGGTGGTAGCCGTTACCGCTTTCGCAATGAAGGGGGACGAAGAGAAGATCCTGCAGGGAGGCTGTGAGGCCTACCTGTCGAAGCCGATCTCCGTCGCCAAATTCTTCGAAACGGTCGACCACTTTCTTGGAGCCCCCAAGCGATGACCGCTCGCGTCCTCGTTGTCGACGATAATCCCGCCAACCGAAAACTGCTAGAAGTCCGACTCAGCAACGAATATTTCGAGGTTCTGACAGCGTCTAACGGCCGGGAGGCGATCGCGCTCTGCGAGCGGTCGCTGTGCGATATCGTGCTGCTCGACGTGATGATGCCGGAAATGGACGGCTTCGAGGTCTGCCGGCGGCTGAAGAGCCATGTCGCCACCGCGCACGTGCCGATTGTGATGGTGACCGCGCTCGACCAGCCTGCCGATCGGGTGCGCGGGCTGGAGGCCGGCGCCGACGATTTTCTGACCAAGCCGATTGATGAGATGCACCTGATCGCCCGGGTGCGTTCGCTTTCGCGGCTCAAGGTGACGATCGACGAATTGCGCAACCGCGCCAATACCACGGTGGCGCTCGGCATGATCGCGCCGTTCGCCGTGCCGAGCGCTGAGGACGGTCGGCGCGGGCGTTTGCTGATCGTCGACGACCGCAAGAATTCCGCCGAGCGGCTGTCGCACGCGCTGACCGCGCATCACGCCGTGGTCGTGGAGCCGGACGCGCAGGAGGCGATGTTCAAGGCGGCGGAGGATCACGTCGACGTCCTGATCATCAGCCTGGGGCTCGCCAATTATGATTCGCTTCGGCTCTGCGGACAGATCCGAGCGGTCGAGCGCACGCGCAACATGCCGATCCTGCTGATCGCCGATGTCGAGGACCGCGCGCGGGTGCTGCGGGGTCTGGAGCTCGGCGTCAACGATTGGCTGAGCCGCCCGGTCGACCGCAACGAACTGCTGGCGCGGGTGCGCACGCAAATGCGGCAGAAGCGTTACGCCGATTCGCTGCGCGAGAAGGTGCAGCAATCGATCGAACTGGCGCTGTTCGACCCGCTGACCGGCCTCAACAACCGCCGGTTCCTGGAAAACCATCTCTCGACGATGATCGAGAATGCGCGCATCCGGCGCTCGCCACTGACCTTGATGATCCTCGACATCGACCATTTCAAGCGGGTCAACGATACCTATGGCCACGATTGCGGCGACGAGGTGCTGAAGGGTTTTGCCGACCGCTTGCGCGGCATCATCCGCGGCGGCGATTTGTTGTGCCGGCTCGGCGGCGAAGAGTTCGTCATCGTGATGCCCGGCGTTGATATTCACGCGGCGGCGCGCATCGCCGAGCGAGCGCGTCAGGCGATCGAGCAAGAGCCGTTCATCATGACCGCCGGCGGTGAGAAGATCGTCATCACCACGTCGATTGGTCTGGCCGAGCGGCGCGACGACACCGACCCCCACCAGCTTTATCGCCGCGCCGACCAGGCGCTGTACCGTTCGAAGTCGGAAGGGCGAAACCGGGTAACGGCGGACGCGGCGTAGAGAAGGCGATCAGCGCCTCCTGGGACCGCGGACGTCTCGTCCGCCTCTTTCTAACAAGCCGCGGGTGATCGCAAACAGGCGCCGGGTGGCGACTGCCCGCGTCGGGTTGGCTAAAAATCCTGGAGCCTGTTCCCTCGGGAACATCGGCCAGGCGGTGTCGAGCGCATTCTCCCTAGCACGGAAGGCCAATCACGGTCCTGCCGAAACTCTAGGGGCAAACATCATGCGCAAGGTTCTTCTCTCCACGGTCGCCATCGTCGCCGCTCTCACCCTGGTTGCGGCTCCTGCCTCCGCTCAGACCCGCCATAGCGGCCATGGCTTCGGCCTGGCGGCTCTCGCGATTGGCGTCATCGGCGCGGCGGTCGGCGCTGAGATTATCGCACATGAGCGAAGCGAGCCTGAATGCCGCACTCGCACCAACGATTACTACGACGACTACGGCAATTTCCGTGGCGAGAAGAGAAGCACGGTCTGCCGCGACTGACCCGCAGCCAAAGCCGCCTCCGGGCGGCTTTTCACATCCCGGCCATCAGTCCGCCGATACGACAGGTAGAGGCCAAATTGCGAAGAATGCGTGCTGTCCCGAAGCTGCCTCGGGGCAATCCGCCACCTCCGTGTTTGCGCGATAGGGAAGGGCTCAAATCACTAGCCGAAAAGACCTTTCGTTGTTGACAGCGCAAACTCGCCCATTAGAATGTTTTGAGTTTGTCGCGTTGGTGCGTTCAAAATCTTTACCGGGGGTGGAATTAAATGCGCTCATACATCGTTGCATTGGGGATCGCGCTTAGTCTTGGCGCCATCATGACGTCGAAATCTTTCGCGGGCGTCGGCGCCGCAGCGGGCGGCGTTCTACTAACCAAAGCGGCAATCGCCGAAAATTCTCCGATAATTGATATTTCCGGCTGTGTCCGCTGTAGCTCCAAAAGCAAGAGCAAAGCAAAAAAATCAGGTCACTGACCGGATCTTTCCACTTGTCCCTGCCGGTTAGATCCGCAATCCGGGCAGTGTGGACTGCGCCGCGCAAGCTCTCATGATGTGCGGCGCAGTCTAAGTTGTAACTGTTTGATTGACGACATTCGCTTTTGCCGCCTCGAGTTTTCGTGGCTACATTGCCGTAAGCTTTTGATATTTTGTGATTCCCGCGGTCTGCTCGTTGCCGAAGCGGTTGATTGGAGGAGCGAGCCGAATCCTAAATATAACGAATCAACCGGCGACAAAATCTCAAGAAAGATCGCTGAGCGGCGGTTATGGAAAAGTCGCTGAGGGTGCGGCGCTGGATTTCATAAAATTAGCTGCCGCCGCCGCAATGACCTGCGGTCACGCGAGCGTCGCCATCTTCGACGCGGGTTATTCTCCATTCTGGAGGATTAGCCGTGTTGCGTTTCCCTTGTTTTGTTTTGTGCTTTCTTGTCATCTGGTGCGCGGGAAGCCGTTATCTCCCTATTTATACAACCTGATACTGCTGGCGGTCATAAGCCAGCCGGTTTATGCATTCGTACTGCAAGATCAACCCGCAAATATCCTGTTCACGTTGGCGGCGGGCGCATGCGTCGCCGACAAACTGAGGCGACAAAATCCGACGGTCCAGCATGTCGCGATGGCGCTGGCGGTTATATTTAGCTTTGCATCTCCGACGATTGCGAAGATGGGCGTCGATTACGGCATCGACGGGATTTTTCTGCCGGCCGCCATTCTGCTTGTGTTGGAAGGACGACGTGATCACCTGCCGTGGCTGCTCGCAATTACTTTGGGCCTAAACTGGAACGGAGAGCATGTTGATGGCGAAGCTTGGCTCAGGAACGCCTTGATAGACGCCGTTTGTGCATGTGTGGGAAGCGTCGTGATTTTGTCGGCCGCAGTCCTCTTCAAAAACCGCGCCCGATTCCTGCCGCGATATGCATTGCATATTTACTACCCCGCACATCTGGTTGTCCTGGCTGGAATAGGTCTCTTTCACTGAAGTTGTCGCAACGCACGGCAATCCCCAGCAAAAATGGGTCAGACGCGGTGGGAGGAGGGACACATCGACGGGACCACTGAGTTCCGGCCAATTTCAATTGCCACCGGTGAAAGAGCATTGCTTTGGCTACGCTGAATCGGATGGAGTGTATGCGACTGCGACCGGTTACTGCATCGACACAGATCAGGATGAGGATAAAATTGTTTGGAAAATCGTCCCCAGCAAAGCTCCACTTTATGCAACGACCGCAAGCGCCTCCAACGACGTGTTGATGGCGAGCGGAAAATATAAGGGGATGTCGGGCAAGCAGACTTGGGCTTGTACCTACGGCGGATCATTTAATGCATATATAGGGAATTGTAAGGTTGAGAGGACATTCAAGTTTCCCTGATATAGAACAAAGTGATTGCCAATTCTGGAGCCTTTAGGCTAAAAACGCGATGTTAAGACAGTGTGTCGAGATCGGAATGTCGACCAAGCGTCTTGTCATTGTCGGCTGCTCGGGCAGCGGGAAGTCAACTTTGGCGCGAAAGCTCGGTGCGCGGCTGGGACTGCCGGTCGTGCATCTCGATGTATTGCACTATTTGCCGGAATGGAAGCGAGCGAGCCTCGATGAGTTCCGATCTCGCGTTGCGGAAGCCCATCGCGGCGACGCGTGGATCAGCGAAGGCAATTTTGCGTCGTGGACCTTCGATATTCGACTGCCGCGCGCCGAAGCGCTAATTATGCTGGAGCGGCCGCGTTGGCTTTGCTTGTGGCGCGTCATTCGGCGGGCTGTCATGGAGCGGCGCAACCGACCCGATTTGCCGCTTGGTTGCGCTGAGCAAATAGATCGAGACCTGCTGGAGTACATCTGGAATTTTGCCAGGGTTGGACGGCCCGAGATCGAGGCGGCGCGGCTCAAACATGGCCCGTCAATTCCCGTACTCCGGCTAAGTCGCAATCGCCAAGTCTCAGCGTTTCTGGCGTCGCCGGAATTCCCAAGGGCAAACCTAACGGCGCAGCCTAATTAGACAATATTCCGCTTTTCGCCGAGGCCTACGAACACGGGACTGCAAGGCCCGCTTCGGGAACTAGGCGGTGCGGGCGCGGCGTGGTTTACTACACGGCAGCGTCGCGTCTCGCTGGTCTAAGTGGGAACATCAATGACTCTCGACCCGGTGTTTCTATCCCGCGTGCAATTCGCCTGGGTGATCGGCTGGCACATTCTGCTGCCCGCCTTCACGGTGGGGCTCGCGGCGTTCATCGCGTTTCTCGAAGGCGCCTACACCTTCACCAAACGCAAAGTGTTCATGGATCTCTCGCGCTTCTGGCTGCGCATCTTCGCGATTTCGTTCGGCATGGGCGTCGTCACCGGCATCGTCATGCCGTTTCAGTTCGGCACCAACTGGAGCCGGTTCGCCGACGCCGCCGGCAACGTGATTTCGCCGCTGCTGGCCTATGAAGGCCTGACGGCGTTCTTTCTGGAGGCGACCTTCCTCGGCGTCCTCTTGTTTGGCCGAAAACTGGTCCCGGCGCCGATGCATTTCGCTGCGGCGGTGCTGGTCGCGGTCGGCACGTTGTCGTCCTCGTTCTGGATTCTCGCCACCAACAGCTGGATGCAGACTCCAACCGGCTATGAGATGGTTGACGGTCGCTTCGTCCCCAAGGACTGGCAGGCCATCATCTTCAATCCGTCGTTCCCCTATCGCCTGGCGCACACGGTCAGCGCCTTCTACGTCACGACCGCTTTCGTCGTGCTGGGGGTGGGCGCTTATACGGTGCTGAAGGGCAGGGCGCTGGCCGAGGGCCGCATGATGCTGCGACTGGCGTTGGGGTTCCTGACGATCTTCGTTCCCGCGCAGATCATCATCGGCGACATGCACGGCGACAACACGCTGGCGCATCAACCCGCCAAGCTCGCAGCGATCGAGGGGCTGTGGGACGGCGGACATGGCGTGGCCGCCTCGGTGATCGGCTGGCCGGACGCCGCGCAGGAGCGAAATCTCGGCGAGATCGCGATCCCGCATTTCGGCAGCGTCTATCTCACCCATTCCTGGGACGGCGAGGTCAAGGGGCTGAAGGACTTTCCGGTCGAAGACCGGCCGCCTGTCGCGGTCGTCTACTTCGCCTTCCGGATCATGGTCGGGATCGCGCTGCTGATGCTGGCGACGGTCGTGACCGGGCCTCTATCTGCTGAGAAAGGGCCGGCTCGACCAGACGCGATGGTACCTGACGCGGCTGCCAGTTCGCCGCCTGTTTCGGTTTCATTGCGGTGATCGCGGGTTGGACGACGACGGAAGTCGGCCGCCAGCCCTGGACCGTCTACGGGTTGTTGCGGACGGCGGATTCCGTCTCGCCTTCGTTGACCGGCTTCGATGTTTCACTTTCGCTGCTGCTGTACATGGCGGTCTATCTGATCATCTATCCCGTCGGGCTTTATCTGATGTTGAAGATCGTCTGGAAGGGACCATCGGAGATCGAGGAACACGCGCCCATCGAGGCGGGCCATCCCAAAGGCCCGGTCGAGGCGTTGCCGGCGCCGGGGGCGATCTGATGGCCGCGTTCAGCCTGGTCCCGATCTGGACCGCGATCCTCGGGATCGGAGTTTTTCTGTACGTCGCGCTGGACGGTTTCGATCTGGGCGTCGGGATGCTCTACAATTTCGCCGCGAGCCGCGAGGACCGCAATCTCGTGATGAACTCGATCGCGCCGATCTGGGACGGCAACGAGACTTGGCTGATCCTGGGGTCCGTCGGGTTGTTCGCGGCTTTTCCCGTCGCCTTCGCGATCATCATACCCGCGGTCTATTTCCCGGTTCTGCTGATGCTGCTGTCGCTGATATTCCGCGGGCTGGCGTTCGAATTCCGCTTCCGCGACGCCGAGCACCGCACCTTCTGGGATCATGGTTTCGCGGCCGGCTCTGCGCTGGCCGCGTTCTCGCAAGGGGTGATCCTCGGGGCGTTCATTCAAGGTTTCGAGGTGGACGGGCGGCATTTCGTTGGTGGTTCGGGCGACTGTTTCACGCTGTTTTCTGTCGTCACAGGGCTGGGGTTGATGTCGGGCTATGCGCTGCTCGGCGCGGGATGGTTGATCATCAAGACGGACGGGCGGCTGCAGGAATGGGCGCGGGCGTTGGGGCGCCGTTTCCTTATCGCGACCGCGGTCGCCATCGTCATAGTCAGCGCGTGGACCCCCGCTATTGACGGCGGCGTCGCGTCACGATGGTTCAGCTGGCCGGATATCGCTTTTCTCGCGCCGGTTCCGATCATCACCGCTTTGCTGGTTTGGTATGTTTGGCAGTCGCTCTCGAACGGCTCGACCTACGCGCCGTTCTTGGGAGCGCTCGGGCTGTTTCTGATGTCCTACCTCGGCATCGCCATCAGCCGGTTCCCGATGATCGTGCCCGGGCATTTCACGCTGGACCAAGCCGCGGCTTCGCCGAGCACGCAGGCGTTTTTGTTGATCGGCACGCTTTTCCTGCTGCCGGTCATCCTAACGTACACGGCGTGGTCGTACTGGGTGTTCCGCGGCAAGGTGAGGGCGGATGTGGGCTATGGCACGTGAAATTAGAGCATGCTGCCATTATGTAGGACCGTCATTGCGAGCGAAGCGAAGCAATCCAGCGTGTGATCGACGATTTGCCGGATAGAGCCGCTGCGGCGACGCCGTGGATTGCCGCGTCGCTTCGCTCCTCGCAATGACGATTTTTTCAACCGCGGAACCGGTTACGCCGAGCGCTCCGCGGATAGTCCGGCGCCTCGCCTGCGTCGCGAGGCTGGATTGCTTCGCTTCGCTCGCAATGACGTTTCAGCTGATAGGAATTCGCAGCGGTGGGCCGAATATTTCTCGGCCCGCCTCAAACGCCGTTTCACTCCGCCGGAGCTACGATGCCCTGCGGTTGCCGGAGCGAGAGGAAGCGGTAGACGATCGCGCCCGCTACCGAGCCAATCAACCAACCCCAATCCCCCACATTGAAGATCAGGCCATAGGCGCCGAGCAGCGCCAGGCCGATCGACAGCGCGCCGGAGGCCGCCAGCGCGATCAGCGCCTTGTGGTTCCAGCCGCCGTCGTAATAGAGCGAGCCGGAGGGCGAGAGCGTGTAGAGGTCTTCGAGCTTCACGACCTCGCGCTTCACCAGATAATAGTCGGCGACCATGATGCCGAACATCGGCCCCAGCACCGAGCCGAAGATGCTGACGAACAGCGTGATCGCCGACGGGCTGGCGACGAACTGCCAGGGGCAGACCAGCACCGACAGGACCGAAGTGATCAGGCCGCCGAGCTTGAAGTTGATCCGCTGCGGGCTGAGGTTGGAGATGTCATAGGCCGGCGAGACGAAGTTCGCGACGATGTTGATGCCCATCGTGGCGACGATGAAGGTGATCGCGCCAATGATCGCCACGATCGGATTGCCGATCTTCTCGACGATCAGCACCGGATCCATGATCGCCTGACCAAACACCTTTAGCGTGCCGGCGGTGACGATCACCGCGATGATCGAAAACACCAGGAAGTTGACCGGCAGCCCCAGGAAATTGCCGATCTTCATGGCCTTCTCGTCTTTGCCGAAGCGGGCGAAATCGCCGAAATTCAGCAAAAGCGCGGCGAAATAGGCGACAATCAGCATCGCCGCATTGGCCATCACGCCGAGCGTCGCCCCGGTTGTGGCGGCTGGCGGGCTGAGCTGCAGGTTGAGGCTCGACAGCCCGGTCTGCGACAGCATCCAGATCGCCAGAATGAACATCGCGACATAGACGACGGGGCCACAGAAATCGATGAAGCGACGGATGCGCTCCATTCCGCTCAGGAAGATGACCAACTGGAAGAACCACATGAAGATGAAGCTGATCCAGCCCAGCGTCGACAGGCCGAAGACATTGTTGTGCGTCATCGCTTCGGCGGAGGGCGCGAGGGTGAGGATCAGCACCTGCACCGCCTTTGAGGCGAAGTAGGTCTGCACGCCGTACCAGACGATCCCGACGATGCCGCGCACGATCGCCGCGAGGTTGGCGCCCATGACGCCGAACGAAACTCGCGCCATCACGGGGAACGGAATGCCGTATTTGAGCGACGGCTTGCCGATCAGGTTCATCAGGAAATAAACGGCGACAATGCCGACCGTCATCGAGATCAGCACTTGCCAACCGGTGAGGCCGAGGAAAAACAAGCTCGCGGCAAAAGTGTAGCCGCCGACGGAATGAACGTCCGACATCCACATCGCGAACAGGCTGAACACGCCCCAGGTGCGACCCTCGGGCGCGGTCGGCGCGAGATCATGGTTGTAGAGTTGTGGATGGGCGCCGGTGATGACCAGTGTTGGCACTTCGCCGCTGTTTGATGACATGGCTTGACCTCATTGCTGAGCGTCGCGGCGGCTTTTTTGGCCGCGCAGGCGCCTCGATAGACAGCAACCTCATTTCCGCGCGAGTGCGCGTTGCGGTCGCTGTCGCAAGCGACATGCCAATTTCTAACGATCGATAAAATTGTTTTTCCAAGCGGAAAATACGGGACGGGTCTACGCCTTGCCGTCTTTTTCAGCGAGGCTGGCGCGCTTTTGGCCGCACATCCGCCGCGGGCTTGAGCCCGAGGCCGCCAAGCACCAGTTGCACGATCGTGGCCTTGGCGGTGTCGTAGTCCGCCTCCTCAAGGGCGCGCTTGCGCTTCATGATGAGCAACTGGCTCTCGAAGTCCGCGTAGTGCTGCGTCATCGCCCAGATGCAGAAGAACAGGTCCGGCGCGCTGATGGGACGCACCGCGCCTTCGGCCGTCCAGGCGTTCACCGCGGTGACCTTCTCCATCAGCAGAGGAGTCGAGATCTTCTCGATAAAGCCTCCGATGAACGGCGCGCCGCTGATGATTTCGTTCGCGTAAAGCCGCGAAAGGTGAGGGTGGTCGCGCGAAAAATCGACTTTCCTATGGATATATCTGGTGAGGATCGTCTGCAGATCGCCAGCAATGTCCAATGTTTCCATTTCGCGCGCCCACATATTCATGGCGCGCTCAAGTATGGCTCGGTACAAATCTTCCTTGTCTTCGAAATAATAATATATGTGAGGCTTCGCTATTTTCGCCTTCTTGGCGATCAGCGCCGTGGTGGCGCCGCGAAAACCAAAGTGACCAAACACGAATTCCGCCGCGTCGAGGATGTTTGCCTCGACATCAGGCCCCGGCGGGGGCTTTCGGCCGCCCTTGTTGGGGCGGCGGATACGAAAGATTTTCAGATCGTCGGTGGGCATTTAATTTAAGGGGCTCAGAAAGGGAGGCGGCGCCATTTCCTTTCTATACAATAAAGCGCTGCTGTGTCGCGGACGCCGTCATGGCGAGGATCAGGCGCCTCGCGGAGCGTCGGCCTCCAGGCCGACGTTGGGATTGATACGTAAGCCAGCTGGGCGGCGCCCAAAGAGGTCGGCGTGGACGCCGACCCTCCGGCAGCGGGGCGTCAGGCGCTGGCTGTCTTTGCGTCCTCGGCGGGCGTCTCGAGTTCGACACCTTCATAAAGCTCGGCAAGCGGGAATTCGACCCCTATCTCTGGCAGGGCCAGGGACGAGTCCGCCACGAGAATGTCGTGCGTCCAACTTTCGCCAGCGCGGGCGTAGACGACAGCGGCGGCGCTATCCTGCTCCAGCATCACGTAGCGCCTGACTGAAGGGGTCGCCTCGTACTCGCGCGCTTTGATGATGCGGTCCGTGTCGGTCGTGCTAGGGCTCAAGAATCTCGAATACGATAGTCGGGTTCTCGACGAACTTCGCCTTAGGGCCGATAGACGTGCAGACGACCATTCCGTCGGGATAGCGGACGGTACTTTCAACGGTCAAAAATTTCAGGTCGCTTCCAAAGAAATGGCACGGCTTGCCCCGAAGCCGGCGAATGCAACGCGGCAGCCAAGATTGCGCTGATAAGGACGGCGTGCGCCACGTTCCGCCCGCCATGGCGACCACGCGCAAACCGTCGAATTCGTGGCGAGCTCCTGCCGCTCCTCCCAGGCGAGGAACTCGGCGAGCGTCATCGGTTTACGGATGGCGACGTTCATGTGCGGTTCTCTAGCACATTTCGGGAAGCTTCGCGACGCACCCCGTGTTTGAAAATCGAACCGCCCGTTGGCCGAGACGCTGCTTACCCCCGCTCCGCCTCATACCTCGCCCGCGTCTCCGCATTCGGCGGATAGAGCCCAGGCAGCGCGGCGCCCTTGGCGACCTCGCCCATGATCCATTCCTCCAGCCGCTCCTGCTCGGCGGCGAGCGCGGCGATTTCGTCGGCGAGCGCGGCGGGGATGACGACGGCGCCGTCCGCGTCGGCGACGATGATGTCGTTGGGAAAGATCGCGACGCCGCCGCAGCCGATTGGTTGATTCCAGCCGGTGAAGATCAGGCCGGCGACGGAGGGCGGGGCGGCGGTCCCTCGCGCCCAGACCGGCAGCCCGGTCGCGCGCACGCCGGCGATGTCGCGCACGACGCCGTCGGTCACCAGCCCGCCGATCCCGCGCTTGACCATGCGGGCCGTGAGAATATCGCCGAAGATGCCGGCGTCGGTGACCCCGAGCGCGGCCGCGACGACGATCGCGCCTTCCGGCGCCGCCTCGATCGCCGCGCGGGTGGAGGTCGGCGAAGCCCAGGCTTCGGGGACGGCGAGATCCTCGCGGGCGGGGATGAAGTTGAGCGTGAAGGCTCGGCCGACGGCCCGGGTTGGCGCGCTTGCGATCGGCGCCGCGCCACGGATCCAGACGTTGCGCAGGCCCTTTTTCAGGAGAACCGTGGTCAGCGTCGGGGTCGAGACGGACGCGAGGGTTTTGATGAGTTGCGTGTCAGTCAAGGGAGCTCCGGGGGTTGGCAAGTTTGGGGTATGGCTGTTTGCTTTCCATGTCGAGGATCCGTTGACGGCGGCGTGTACGCCGCCGCTCCGATGCTCTCAACTATCGTCGCGCCGCGCTGCGGCAGATAGCCTCGAGCTTCGCGCCGGCTTTTTCAAACGTGTGCTCGGCGAGGATTTTGGCCTGCGCGGCGGCGCCGAGACGCGCGGCGAGCCCCGGTTCTTCAAGCACGCGGCGCAAACGCGCCGCGAGCGTCGCCGCGTCTCCGATAGGAAACAACAAGCTGTCGACTCCATCTTCGGAGATTTCGCGAGGGCCAGGACAATCCGTCAGCACGACCGGTTTCGCCCAAAGGAACGCCTCCAGCAGCACCACCGGGCAGACGTCATCCGAGGAGGAAAAGGCAAAGACGTCGATCGAATTGAAGAACGCCGCCTTGTCGGCGATCCAGCCGGGAAACGACAAAATATCGCCAAGCCCACGCGCCTTGGCTTGCGCCTTCAACGGGCTGCTCCAATTCGCCAGCGCCGGCGAGCACGGCGCGAACGACATGGCCCTGGTCGCGCAGCAGCGCCAGCGCGTCTATGAACACGTCGAAAGCCTTCTTGGCGACGAAGCGCCCCATGGCGCCAATCACCGGCGGAGTCTTCGGCGCTGCGGGGGCGGCGAGCCGCTGGGGTCGGCGCACCATGTTGAACAGCTTGAACACCCGTTCCGGCGGCTGTCCGGCGGCGATAAGCCGCGCGCGCATATCCTCGTTGATGGCGATGACGAAGTCGGCGCCGATCGTCCGCTTCACATTGATGCTGTGGTTGACCGCGACAAGCGGCGCCAATCCCCGCGCGGCGGGTTTGACGAGGTTGATCGCGCGATTGCCGTGCGCGATGACAACGTCAGGTCGAGTGCGCGCGAGCGCGGTGCGAATGCGCCAGATCGCGAGCGGGTCCCATTGATTGATATTTCCGATTTCGAACACAGGCTGATCGAGCGCGCGAATTGGCGCGATGGACAAGGCGCCTGGCGCGGCCAGATTGGAGACCAGATGACCGCGCGCGGCCAGGACCTCGCTATAGTCGACGAAAACCTGCTCGAGGCCGCCGAGGTTGGCCCCAAACATGGCGTTGACGATTTTGAGCGGCGCCGACATGGCGCGGCTTATCGGCCGGCCGTGCGCGCGCTGGCAAGCGGCTGGCGCTTCCACCCGCTGATTTGCGGGCTGGGACGTCTATCTTTGAGAAGGTTGCAAGATGCGCGCGCACTTGTAGCGCGGTCTGACCGCGGTCTCTCCGTGATCGGCTCTTTAGTCGATGAGATGGGATCTCACAACGACCGCGATCTGGAGATCGCGGCTACAAGCGCTGGTGGGCTACTCCGCGGCTTGCGCCATCCCCGCCGCCTCCGCCCGCGCCCAGACCCTGATGTCGTGAAACGCCGCGCCTCCGAACGGCGCCGACGCTTTCGTCGCTGGTCAGCGTGTTGATGCCGCGGCCATCGAGGAAATCCCGGTTCTCCCACAAGCCTTCGCTGACGATCACGCCGGGCCGCACGCTCTCGGTCAGCTTGGCGTGCAGCCGGACCCATCCGCGCCCATTGCCGAGTTGCAGCACATCGCCGTCGCCAACTCCTAGCCGCGACGCGTCTTGCGGATGCACCAGCGCGGTCGGCCGGCCCTCCCGGGCGCGTGACGTCGTCGTGCCGTTGAAGCTCGAATTGAGGAAATTGCGGGCCGGCGACGTCGTCAGCTTGAACGGGTGCGCGTCGTCGCTGCGCTCGTTGATCGGCCAATGATCGGGCAGGGTGGGTAGGTCGCGCCACGGCCCGTCGAGCCCGTTGTGTGAAAACGGCGTCTGCGGCCAGTCGGCGCGGAAGTGGAACTTGCCGTCGGTATGCCCGAACCCGTCGAGATAATGCGCCTCGCGGAAATCCGGCCGGCAATCGAGCCAGCGGCCTGCTTCCATTTCGGCGAGCGTCCCGCGGCGGGAGACGCGCAGCGTCTCGTCGATCAGCTCGCGCGGGCTCATCGAAAACCCACGGTGTTCGGCGCCGAGCCGGCGCGCCAGCGCTGAGATCACTTCGTGGTTGGAGCGGCAGCCCTCGGGCGGGTCGATCAGTTTTGGCGCCGAACTGCAGATATTGATGCGCGCTCGCGGTGTAGAGATCGTCGTGCTCCATGAACATCGTCGCCGGCAGTACGATGTCGGCCATCCGAGCGGTGTCGGTGAGGAACTGCTCGTGCACGACGGTGAACAGATCCTCGCGGGCAAAGCCTCGCCGCACTTTCTCCTGATCGGGCGCCACCACCATCGGATTGGTGTTCTGGATCAGCATCGCCTTCACCGGGCCGCCGCCTTTCAAGGCCGCGGCGTCGTTGGTCAGGATGGCGCCGACCTTGGTTTGAACCAGCCGCCGGACGCTTTCATCGCGCGCATCGAGACCCTCGATCAGCGTCTTGTCGAGCTTGTAGATCGCGCTGCTGGCGTGTAGCGCGCCGCCGCCCTCGTGCGCCCAGGCGCCTGTCACGGCGGGAATGCAGAGCGCGGCGTGCATGTTGGCCGCGCCGTTGCGCTGTCGCGAAAAGCCATAGCCGAGACGGAAGAACGTGCGCTTCGTCTGCCCGACGAGCGCGGCAAAGGCCTCGATCTCCGCGACGCTAAGCCCGGTGATCGAAGCCGCCCATTCGGGACTGCGGCTCCTCAGATGCGCCTCCAGCGCTTCGGGCGCGTCGGTGTATTTCGCCATATAGTCGCGATCGGCCAAGCCGTCGCGAAACGCGACATGCATCACCGCGCAGGCGAGCGCGCCGTCCGAGCCGGGCCGCACCCGCAGCGCCATGTCGGCCTGGCGCATCGTCTCGGTGTCGTAGATGTCGATGGCGACGATCTTGGCGCCGCGCTGCTTTCGGGCGCGGGTGGCGTGGGTCATCAGGTTGACTTGCGTGGCGACCGCGTTGGTGCCCCAGATGACGACGCAATCCGCCTTCTCGATCTCGTCAGCGCTGACGCCGCGCATCTTGCCGGTCCCCGCGATGAAGCCGGGCCACGCGATGCCGATGCAGATGTCGCCATAGAAGCGGGAATAGCGCTTGGCGTGGGTCAGGCGCTCGATGCCGTCGCGCATGACGAGCCCCATCGTGCCGGCATAGAAATAGGGCCAGACGCTTTCGGCGCCGTGTTGGCGCTCGGCGTCGAGAAAAGCCTCGGCCGTGCGGTCAAGCGCTTCGTCCCAGGAGATCGGTGTGAACTGGCCTGAGCCCTTCGGGCCTACGCGGCGCAGCGGCTGCGTCAGGCGATTCGGGTTGTGGATGCGCTCGGCGTAGCGGGCGACCTTCGCGCAGACGACTCCTGCCGTATAGGGATGATCGGCCGCGCCGTGCACGCGCCCGATTCGGACGCCGTCGATCACCTCGACGTCGAGCGCGCAGACCGACGGGCAGTCGTGCGGACAGACGGAGGCGCGGCGTACGGTCGGCATGGGGGCTCCGGAATCTTGCTGTGCAACATGAACGCGTTCGCCGAAGTCGGCAAGCTTCGCGCCAGCTTCGCTGGGCTAAGCCGGCCGCGCGGCGCGTGTAGCCGCGGTCGTTGACCGCGGTCTCGCCGTGATCGGCACTTGCCGGCGAGGGGCGATCTCACGTGTAGCCGCGGTCGTTGACCGCGGTCTCGCCGTGATCGGCACTTGCCTGGCGAGGGGCGATCTCACGACCTCCGCGGTCAACGACCGCGGCTACAGTTGCTCGCGTGCCCTGCCTGTCGCCCCCACCCGCGGACTGGAATCGCTTGCGCTCGCCGTCACTTCTCATTCTGCCGCTGCTGCTCGCCGGCGCCAAGGCCGCGACGCTGGACGTTCACTACGCGCCCTAGCGAAAACCTGGAGGCGATCGACGTCGATCTCATTAACCAGGCGGGCATATCGATCGACATGGCCGCCTATGTGCTGTCCGACTTGGCCGTCATCGAGGCGCTCTCGGACGCGGCTGATCGGGGCGTCGCGGTGCGGATCTATCTCGATGCGGGCGAATACCCTCCGCAGGCGCAAGCGCTTGCGGGCCTGATCGCCAAGCCAGGCGTCGACGCACGCATGAAGACCAGCGGCGCGCTGATGCACATGAAAGCCTATGCCGTGGACCGCGGGCGGCTGCGGACCGGCTCCGGTAATTTTTCGCGCTCGGGCTTGTCCAAACAAGACAATGATCTGGTCGTCACCGACGACGTACAAGCCATCGAGCGGTTCGAGCGCGACTTCGAGGCCATCTTCGCCCACGGCGCGGCGCCATGATGTCTCGCTTTGCTGCGGCGCCGAAAACGGCGATGGCGCTGCGCAAGGGCCGTGATATAAAAACCCAGGCTCCCCATATAGTGGGGCGGCCGCTTATTGGCCGCCCTCTCGGCCCAACATCGATGGGATCAACCATGGCGTCGGAAAAAGCGCAAAATCTGCAGGACACGTTCCTGAACCATGTGCGCAAGAGCAAGACTTCGGTCACGATTTTTCTGGTCAACGGCGTCAAGTTACAGGGCTTCGTCACCTGGTTCGACAATTTCTGCGTGCTTTTGCGCCGCGACGGACATTCGCAGCTGGTCTATAAGCACGCCATCTCCACCATCATGCCGGCCGCGCCGATCCAGATGCTCGAAGCGGTCGAGGACGGCGAGCATCATTGAGCGAAAATTTTGAGGCCGGTATCGGCCGCCGGGAAAAGTCGGTCGCTGCGCAAACACGGACCTTGGTCGTTGGCCCCTACCTGAACGGCAGGGGCGAGCGCGCGGCTACGCGCTCGGCCGACGCCAGGCTGGAGGAGGCTGTCGGGCTCGCTGGAGCCATTGATCTCCACATCGTCGGATCGCAAATCGCGCCGCTCGGCGAAATCCGCCCGGCCGCCTATCTCGGGAAAGGCAAAGTCGAGGAACTCGCCGCTCGCGTCGCCGCGGAGGAGATTGCCCTGGTCGTGATGGATTGCGCGCTTTCGCCGGTGCAGCAGCGCAATCTCGAAAAAGCGTTTTCCGCCAAGGTGATTGACCGCACGGGGCTCATTCTCGAGATTTTCGGGCGGCGCGCGCGCACCGCTGAGGGCACGCTGCAAGTCGAACTCGCCCACCTCGAATATCAGAAGTCGCGGCTGGTGCGCTCCTGGACCCACCTTGAGCGGCAGCGCGGCGGCTTCGGCTTTCTCGGCGGCCCTGGCGAGACGCAGATCGAGACGGACCGGCGGCTCATCCAGGAACGCATGGTGCGGATCACCCGCGATCTGGAGCAGGTCAAACGCACGCGAGCCTTGCATCGTCGGAGCCGCGCCGACATCCCGTTTCCGATCATCGCCCTGGTCGGCTACACCAACGCCGGCAAATCGACGCTGTTCAATCGGCTGACCCGCGCCGACGTGATGGCCGCGGACATGCTGTTCGCCACGCTCGATCCGACGATGCGCGCTATCAAACTGCCGCACGGCGGGACGGCGATCCTTTCCGATACGGTCGGCTTCATATCGGATCTACCGACGATGCTGATCAGCGCCTTTCGCGCCACGCTTGAGGAAGTCATCTCCGCAGACGTCATTGTGCATGTGCGAGACGTTTCGCATGGCGATACCGAGGCGCAGGCAGAGGATGTGGTCGCCATCCTCAAAGATCTCGGCGTGGATGGCGCTGACGAAAAGTTGATCGAAGTTTGGAATAAAATTGATCGGCTCGACCAAGACGGGCGAGCGGGGCTGCAGAGCTCCCGCAACGAGGCTATCGCGGTCTCCGCGCAGACCGGCGAAGGCATCGAGGAGTTGCGTAAGGCCTTGGAATCGCGGCTCGCTCGCGACCGACGAACGCTCGATGTAGAACTCGACGGCGCGGACGGACGATCGCTGCATTGGCTTTATGAGCAGGCGGAGGTGATGAGCCGCCGTGACGAGCCGGACGGACGGGTATTGATGACCGTGCGCGCCGCGCCCGAGACTATGGCCCGCATCGTGCGGCGCTTCGGCTGACAGACGTCCAGGCGCCGTGACAATGTTGTGCGACATTTTGTCGCGCCAATAGTTGTCCTCTAGGTAATCTTACCCAAAGTTACTTTGAGAAGGGTGCGATTTTTCGCTCCCCCATTGCGCAAATGCTCGATAGGGTGTCCTCCAATGGTGACACATCGCCAAAATCGCAAATGGGGCTTTAGACGCGATCGACGCTTAAAATTTTAACCGCAATTTTTATGTTTAATTTCACAAATTCGACGCCGACTTTGCGACGCCGTTGGGGAAGGGCGCCTCGATAGTCTCGACAAACATAAAGTTCGCGACTAGACCTATTTTGTCTGGCAAGGGCATCACAAGTCTAGCGCGACTAGCGACTCGGCTTCGATCCGCCGGTGCGCAGAATCGCAACCTACCGGCTGCGACCCCTTCGGGTTGTGGCGTTGAGCAACGAACCAGAAACGCAGAGGGCCGCTTTGAGCGACGCAAATATCATCGAATTGACAGCCGACGTTGTCAAAGCTTTCGTAGCGAATAACGCCTTACCAGCAAGCGAACTCAAGATGTTGGTAGAGTCCGTGCACGCCACGTTTTCGAAGCTTGCCAATGTCGCAGCGGCGCCGGCGGCGCCGCTTCCGGTTGCGACCCCGGCCATGATTCGCGACTCGGTAACGCCCGACTTCTTGATCAGCCTGGAGAACGGCAAGAAATATCGCACCTTGCGCTTCCATCTGGCCAAGCTCGGCCTGTCGCCGGAAGCCTATCGCCAGAAGTGGCGTTTGCCGCCGGACTACCCGATGGTCGCCCAGAGCTTCGCGGCGCGCCGTTCGGCGCTCGCCAAGGCCAGCGGTTTCGGCAAGTCGCGGAAAGGCAAGTCTTCGCGCGGTCTGATCAAGGCCGTCCGCTAACCATCGCGGCGCGTTTCGCGTCGACGGCGGACTTGTCGTCGACGATGCCGTAGATGACTTGCGGCGCCTCGACCCCGCGCAGCGGATGGGCGCCGAGCGGCGCCAGCCGCCCGCCGCAGAGTTCCGCAGCGCGCGCGAAGCGCTGTGACGCGAGAATGCGCCGGTCGAGCCCGTCGCAAAGCTTTTCAATTCGGGCGGCTTCGTTGACCGCCGGGCCGATGACGGTGAAATCCAAGCGGTCTTCCGCGCCGACGTTGCCGTAAAGCACCTCGCCGAGATGCAGGGCGATATCCACCTCAACTACAGGCGCGCCGCTGGCGTCGCGTTCGGCATTGCGCGCGGCGAGCCGCGCCAGCGCCTCCTCGGCCGCGTCGAGGGCGCGTCGGCAGACTGTCGATTCCTTTTCGTCATGCACGGCGAAAATCGCCAGCATCGCATCGCCAATGAACTTGAGAACCTGACCGCCGCGCTCGCGCAAGGGCGCCGTCAGCGATTCGAAAACGTCGTCGAGCATTTCGATGATGGCGGGCCCCGGCCATCGATCGCTGGCTCGCGTGAACCCTCGGATGTCCGCGTACCAGATGACGGCTTGCAAGCCTTCGGTCGTCCCCCGGGTCACCGCGCCCGAATGGACGCGCCGGCCGGCATCCTCGCCGAGGTAGGTTCGCAGCAGGCTCGACGCGATGTCGTGTCCGGCGTGCGCCTTCAGCGCGAGCGCCAAGCCGGGCAGGGTCGCCTCCAGCAGCATCAGATGGCCCTCGTCGAACCCATGTTCGCCATCGACCGCAAAGGAAAACACGACGCCGGTGCCGTGCGCGGGATCGCCGTGCAAACCATAGGTGTAGACGATCGCGTAATAGTCGGTGGCGCCGTCGTCGTGAAAATCCACCAGCGCGGGGAAATCCCTTTGCTCCGGCCCGAGCCCCAGCCGCCGGCGCAAGGTGGGCGTCGGCTCGCCGGCTCGCGCCCGCTCGATCAACTGGAAAAACGGGCTGCGCAGCCATTCCGATCGCGGGGTCGCTGCGCGCTCGTAATGCTGCTCGCGCACAGCGTTGAGCCGCCGATGCCAAGTGTAGCCGTAGCCCGTCCATTGCGGATGCAGGGTCTGCGTCGACACGTAGGCGCGCAGCAGCGGCATGCCCTCTTCGACCAACCGCCGGCAATAGCCGTCGAACAATTCGCCGGCCGTCACGCCGTGCAGCCCGGCCTCCATGGTCCAGACATGCAGTTCGACGATGGATCGCGCCCGCGGATCGGCGAACAGACGGCGGGCGCCCGCCAGCGGCCTCATATCGGCGAGCATTTTTGCAGCTCCTACGCGCGCGCCCACGCCAGCGCGCTCGCGGCTTGCATAGCGCGAGCCGGATCGAACGTCGACCGCCTGGGGCCAGCGGTCACAGCGGCGCTGCAGCGGCTTGTCGGCTAAGATCATCGCAGCGATCTGCGTAGGGGACGAATATGCGCGTCGAGACTATCGAATATGCCGTGGAAGGCGTTCTCTCGCCCATGCGGATCCCCGCGCGATTGCGGATCCCTGATTCTGCCGCTGCGCGAGGGCCCGTCGTCGTGATCGCGCATGGTTCGTCCGGGCCGGACAGCCGCGGCGCCTCCCACGCCGCAGCGCTAGGCGAGGCCGGCTTATCCAGCCTCGAGATCGACATGTGGTCCGCGCGCGGGCTGAAGGGCGGCCTCGATCGTCCGAAGCACGTCAGCGATACGCTGCCAGACGTGTTCGGCGCCTTCCGCTATCTGGTCAGCCGGCCCGAGTTCGACGCGCTGCGCATTGGCGTGATGGGTTTTTCCTGGGGCGGGGTGCTTTCGATGCTGACGGCGACGCGCGCGGTGTCGCGACGCTATCTGCGCAACGGCGAGCGCTTCGCGGCGCATGCGCCGCTCTATCCGGTCTGCTGGCTCTACAATCACGCGCCGGGCTACGAATTCCGCGATCTCACAGGCGCGCCGATCCTGCTCCAGTGCGGCGCCGCGGACGCGTACGACGAGCCGGATTCCGCGGACAAGCTGCTCGCGTCCCTCGATTCCCCCGACCGCGCCTGCGTGCGGACCATCGTCTATCCCGACGCGACTCACGGCTTCGATCAGGTCGACGAGCCGGCGAGAACGGTATTTGATCCGCTCGCCCATCTCGGGCGCGGCGGCGACGTGGCCTTCACCCCGAACCCGCAAGCTGGCCAAGCCGCCAGGGCGGCTACGGCGGCGTTCTTCCGCGAGGCGTTGAGGGTCGGCGGCTAGTGGGTGAATTCGGAGCGTCGGCGTCCACGCCGACGTTGCCAAGCCGCGTCGTCGGCGTGGACGCCGACGCTCCGACGAATCCGGTTGCAGCTTCTCACAAGGCTTAATTTTCCTAGGCCTAATCGATAGAACTATTCGTTTGCGCCATCATCGCCCTTGAGGCCTGATGAGACCTGTTCAAAAACAGGATCACAAGGCCATGACAGCTCTCGCACATCGCAATTGGGTCCCCGCGCATTGCGAGACCTTCAATCAAACCTTGGCCACAAGGACCAGCCGGCAAGATTCCGCCGGCGTCGCAGCGGCGATCGATCGCGCCGTCGCGCTCAATCGAGCGATCCACGAGGACGATTGCGTCAATCTGAATCCGGCGACCAACGTCATGAATCCGCGCGCCGAGGCGGTGCTCGCGGCCGGTCTCGGATCGCGTCCCTCGCTGGGCTATCCCGGCGACAAATACGAAATGGGCCTGGAAGGGGTTGAGCAGGTCGAGGTCATTGCGGCGGAGCTCGCGGCCGAAGTGTTCGGCGCTCGCTATGCGGAAATTCGCGTGCCCTCGGGCGCGATCGCCAATCTCTACGCCTTCATGGCGGTCGCCAAAGCCGGCGATCGCATCATCGCGCCGCCGCCGACGATCGGCGGCCATGTGACCCATCATCTCGCCGGGTGCGCCGGGCGCTATGGCCTCGAAAGCCATTCGGCGCCGGTACGCGCCGACGGCTACACCGTCGACGTCGCGGCGCTCCGGGAAATGGCGTTCAAGCTGCAACCGAAAATGATCACGATCGGAAGCAGCCTCAATCTCTTCCCGCATCCGGTCCGTGAGATTCGCGCCATCGCCGATGAAATCGGCGCAATCGTGCTTTTCGACGCCGCGCATCTTTGCGGAGTGATTGCCGGTCACGCCTGGCAACAGCCGCTCGAAGAGGGCGCGCATCTGATGACGATGAGCACCTACAAAAGCCTTGGCGGCCCGGCTGCCGGCCTCATCGTGACCAACGATCCCGCTCTCGCCGAGAGGCTCGACAAGATCGCTTTCCCCGGCATGACCGCGAATTTCGACGCCGCGAAGTCGGCCGCCCTGGCGCTGACCCTGCTCGATTGGCGCGATCACGGCCGGGCTTACGCGGCTAAAATGGTCTCGACTGCAAAAGCGTTGGCGACAGCGCTGATCGAGCGCGGCCTTCCGGTTTTCATGACGGAAAACGGCGCGACCTCGTCGCATCAGTTCGCCCTGCGCGCGGCGGAGTTCGGCGGCGGCCAGGCGGCGGCCAAAAAGCTGCGCGCCGCCAACATCCTTTCCTCCGGCATCGGGCTGCCGATCGAACCCGTCAAAGACGATATGAACGGCCTTCGGTTTGGGACGCCTGAAATCGTTCGCTGGGGAATGACCGAGAAGGACATGCCGGCCCTCGCGGCGCTCATCGCCCGGGCTTTGCGCGGCAACGAACCGGCGGACACGATCGCCGCCGATGTCACCGCGTTTCGGCGCGACTTCAAGACGCTTCACTTCATCACCCCGTGAAGCCGCGGACCGGCGCGCGTCCGCCGATGTAGCCGCGGTCGTTGACCGCGGCGGCGCCGTGATCGAAGGATAGCGACGCTCACACGTCGACCGCGGTCAACGACCCATAAGCGCTAACTTAGGGCGTTTTTCTATAGATTTGAACCGCTTACTTAGGTGTCATCCCCGCGAAAGCGGGGATCCAGGGGCTACACGACGTGCGCTTCGGCGTGTTGGCCACACGACGTGCAGCGGCCCCTGGATCCCCGCTTTCGCGGGGATGACAGCAAGCCTTTGAATTTAATCGGTAATCGCCTAGGTTAGCGCCTATGGGTCAACGACCGCGGCTACATCGGGCGCCTGCCCGGGAAGAACGTTGAGGGACAACGGCTTCCGACGGAATTAAAGTCGATCGCGACGCCGCCGGCGGCCACAGCCGCCGGCCTTCCCAGGTGAGGGCCATTCCATAGCCGTCAAACCGCCTCGCCCGCTCATGCCTCCGCTCAATTGCTTGCGCGTATTCGAGGCTGCCGCCCGCCACGAAAGCTTTGCCAAAGCGGCGGATGAGCTCGGGGTCACGCCGGCGGCGGTGTCGCATCAGATCAAGGCGCTGGAGCAGTGGCTCGGGACCGAGCTCTTCAAACGAAAAGCGCAAGGGCTGCACCTGACCGAAATCGGCCGCGCGATGACCCCAAGTTTCTCCAAGGCCTTCGATGGGCTTGGCTCCGCCGTCCAGGAGCTTCGCGCAGCGGTTCCTCGCGCGCAGCTGAATATCGCGGCCCTTCCCTCGATCGCTCAGCTGTGGCTCACACCTCAGCTCCCGAAGCTTCGCGCCCGTTTCCCGAAAATCAAACCTTCGATCCATGCCTTGGAGGCGCCGCCGAATTTTCGTCGTGAGCCATTCGATCTGGCGATTTTCTTCCTTCCGAAGGATAACGCGTTCGGTAGGACGATCCCGATCGTCGAGGACATTATTTTCCCGGCCTGTAGTCCCGAGATTTCGAAGGGTCTGAAAAACGTGGCTGATCTCAGCGGTCACACGCTCCTGCATGACACGACTTGGGCGAGTGACTGGCCTGTTTGGCTGGACGCCGCCGGCGTCGATGACCTCGCGACGCACGACGGCCTCGCATTCTCACTCTACAGTCTTGCGGTTCAGGCGGCGATCGACGGGGCCGGCGTTCTCATGGCCCACGAAGCGCTGGTTTCGGGGCCGCTCGCCTCGGGCGCACTGGTTGCGCCCTTCTCGAAAAAGCTGAAGACGGGCCTAAATCTAAGCATCGTCATTCCCGATCGCGCGCCGCTTGATGTCTTGCAGATCGCGGATTGGTTGGCGGGATCCAGATAATTCAATCCGAATGCGCAGGCGTCAGTTGTGGGGCTTCGGAGCGTCGGCGTCCACGCCGACGACGCGCCGCGGCAACGTCGGCGTGGACGCCGACGCTCCGGCGAATTGGCCCTACCGCGCCCTCGCACGCGCATGTGTATGTCTCGTCGGGAAGCGCGAGCCCATGAGATCAACCAACTCGTCCGCGGGCCGAGGCCGGCTGAAATAATATCCCTGCACCTCGGTGCAGCCTTCTCTGCGAACCAGATCAAGCTGCTCTTGTGTCTCCACGCCCTCCGCCGTGATCTCCATCCCCAGGCTCGCGCCCAAGCTCGCTATCGCGCGAACGATTGCGGCGCCGTTCGCGCTAGCGGTTACCTCGCCCACGAAGGATCGATCGATCTTGATCTTGTCGAAGGGAAACGCGCGCAGATAGCTCAGCGACGAATAACCCGTGCCGAAATCGTCGAGCGAAACGCGGACGCCGAAGCTGCGCAGTTGGTGCAGCGTCTTCAGCGTGGCTTCGGTTTCCTCTAGCAAGACGGATTCCGTTATTTCCAGCTCCAACTGAGTAGGCGGAAGGCCGCCCGCGGCCAGCGCTGAGATCACCATCTCGGCCAGATGGTTGCCTCTGAACTGAGCCGCGGAAATGTTGACCGCCACCCTCATGCCTTCGCGCCAATGCGCCGCCTCGCGGCACGCTTGCCGCATCATCCATTCGCCGATCGGCACGATCAGCCCGACCTCTTCGGCAATGGATATGAACTCATTCGGCGCCACGAGCCCGCGCGTTGGGTGGCGCCAACGGATCAGCGCTTCGGCGCCGCTGACCTCGCCTGTTATTGCGTTGAATTGAGGCTGATAATACGCCTCGAATTGGCCGTGAGTCAGCGCATCCCGCAGCTCCAACTCGAGAACGCGTCGATTCTGGGCCGCGGCTGTCATCTCGGACTGGAAGAAGGCGAAGCCACCGCGACCCTGCGACTTGGCGCGATAAAGCGCGAGATCAGCGCTTCGCAACAACCCTTCCGAATCCAAACCATCCGTCGGCGCGAGCGATATGCCAATGCTGGCTCCGATGTTTGCCTGATGGCCTTCCAGATCGTAGGGCGCAATCAAGGCGTCGATGATCCGCTGCGACAGTTCCGCCGCCGCTCCCGCATCGTCAATCGAAAGCAATATCGCGAACTCATCGCCACCCAGGCGCGCAACCAATCCGTTTTCACCAACCAGGCTTCTCAACCGCTTGGCGACGATGCAAAGAAGCCTGTCGCCTGCCGCGTGTCCGAGAGTATCGTTGATCTCCTTGAATCGATCGAGGTCGAGCAGCAATAGCGCTGAGATTCGCTTGGCGTCCGCATCCGCCTTGGCTGTCGACGAGAGCAAGTGCGAGAGGCGGCTGCGAAGAAACGATCGATTGGGCAGGTCAGTCAGCGGATCGTGGGTCGCCATATAAGCGATCCGGGACTCTGCCTGCTTGCGCTCGGTTACGTCTTCATAGGTGGAAACCCAACCGCCGTCGGCCATCGGGCGATGCCAGATATCGATGATTCTGCCGTCCGCCAGCGTCTCGCTGTAGGTTGTCGGCTGCTTGGCGGCGATCACCTCGCGCCGAATCTGGTACAGCGTCTCGACATCCTCAGAGGCGACGTTGATGTCCACGCTGTGTTGCAGGACGTCATAGAGGCTGACGCCCGGCTTCACGAAGCCGGCGGACAGGCCGAAAACGTCGAGATAGTTCTGATTGCAGACGATCATCCGCTCGTCGGCGCTGAACATGCACAAACCTTGCGACATGTTGGCGATCGCAGCGTCGAAGTGAAGGTTGCGTCTGTGCAGCTCATCCTGGGAGCGTCGTCGCTCCGTAATGTCTTCGTGGGTGGCGATCCAACCGTTGTCGGGCATCGGCTCGTGGTGGATGTGCATCACGCGCCCGTTGCGCATCTCGATGACGGAATCGAGCGGCGTGTCGCCGGAGGCCACGCGCTCACGCCAATGCAGATAATCCGATTGGCTCATCTCCGGGACGCTGCCGGCGGCAAAGCGCAGTTCGACGATCTCGCAGAGCTCCATTCCCGGCCGGATCGCTTCGGGCGCAATATCATAGAGCTCCGCATAGCGCCGGTTGGAAAGGATCAAACGCTTGGAGCCATCGAAGAAACACAGACCTTGGACCATCTTCTCCAAGACGAGCTCGAAGCGCCCGTTTTGTGTCAGCAGCGCCTCGCGCAGCTGTTGAAGCTCGTCGACCAGCGAGTGCTTCTGGGTTTCGACACGCGGCCCCCGGCCTCGCTTAACGGGGCGTGACTTTCTCCTTGTCGAAGCGTTTGTCATCGGCGCTAGGTAACCCGAACGGGAATTCCTTGCGCGCAGAATGAATACGCGTTGTTACCGCTTCGTTGCCCGTTCTATTTTCCACAGCGCGCAGCGGATATACACGCTCGCCATCGATTTGCTTTCGGATGCATTCCCGGGACAAAATGTTGTCGTATTCGTTTTCGCAATCGACAGTAAGCGATGGTCTCTCCGCACGATTTGACCGCTCCCGACAAATGAGCCCGCAAAAAGGGCTCTTCGCGAGTTATTGTTTGTAAATACTTACCGGTCGGCGGGTTTTATTCCGGGCTCGTGGTTACGCGCCGAGTTGTTCAAAACGCAAAATGCGGCATGGCTCGCCCGCCTCCGCAGCGGGGGCGTGCGGCGGCCGGATGATGAGCGCGTCGGCGGCGGCGAGCGTACCCACCAGCGAGGAGTCCTGGTTAGGGGCCGGCGAGGCGAGCCAGAGGCCGTCGGCCCGGGTCGCCAAAGTCGCCCGCATATAATCCTGTCGGACGCCGTTCGCGGGCAGGGCGACGGCGAGCTGTGCGGGCTCACTGACATCAGCGTCGGCCTGGGGATCGCCGAGCAGGGCTCGCAGCAGCGGACGCAGGAACAGCAGGCCGCAGACCGCGGAGGATGTGGGATTGCCCGGCAGGCCGAGCGCCAGCATCGCGCCGATCCGCCCGAACATCAGCGGCTTGCCGGGCCGCATGGCGATGCGCCAGAAGCCCAGCTCCATGCCGGCGTCCACCAACGCCTTTTGCACGAGATCGTAGTCGCCGACCGACGCGCCGCCGAGCGTGACCAGCACATCCGCGCGCGCCACCTGCGCCGCTGCGATGCGTTCGGCGAGCGCCTCCGGCCGGTCGGGGGCAATGCCGAGATCGAGCGCCTCGCCGCCCTCGCTCTGCACGAGGCCGGCGATGAATAGATTGTTGGAGGCGACGATCTCCGCCGGTCCCAGCGCTTCGCCCGGAGCGCGCAGTTCATCGCCGGTCGCCAGGATCGCCACCCGAGGACGGCGGCGCACGTTCACCGTCGGGCGGTTCGCCGCCGCCGCCAGCGCGACGTCGCGGGCACTCAATCGCCGCCCCGCCGAAAGCAACGGCTGTCCCTCGCGGAAGTCGATGCCGATTTCGCGGACGTTGTCGCCGCGCGCGGCCTTGACCCGCAGCGAGACGACATCCGCGTCGCGATCGGCGTCTTCCTGCAGCGCGACGCTGTCCGCGCCGCCCGGCATCGGCGCGCCGGTGAAGATGCGCGTGGCTTCGCCGGGGCCGATCGCGCCGGCAAAAGCCCGGCCAGCCGCCGACTCCCCGACCACCCGCAACCGCGCGCCAGGCTCCGCCGCGTCGACAGCGCGCAGCGCGTAGCCGTCCATGGCGGAATTGGCGAAAGGCGGTTGCGTGCGTCCCGCAGCGATGGGCGCGGCCAGCGTTCGCCCGTAGGCTTGCGCAAGTTCGAGGTCCTCGGCCTCTAGCGGCGAGGCGGCGGCCAGCACGCGGCGCAGCGCCTCCTCGACCGAGATCATCGGCTCTTTCATGCATCCTCCGCGCGCCAGAGGCCGGATTTGCCGCCGCGCTTCTCGATCAGCCGCACGCCCTCGATCCGCATGCCGCGATCGACGGCCTTGGCCATGTCGTAGATCGTCAAGCAGGCGACGGAGACGGCGGTCAGCGCCTCCATCTCGACGCCGGTCGCCCCCTTCACGCGCGCCGTTGCCCGCACGCGCAGGCCCGGAAGGGCGGGGTCGGGTTCGATGTCGACCTCGACGCCGGTCAGCAGGATCGGATGGCAGAGCGGGATCAGGTCCGGAGTGCGCTTTGCGCCCATGATACCGGCGATGCGCGCGGCGCCGAGCACGTCGCCTTTCTTAAGGTTGCCCGCGAGAACGAGCGTAAGCGTCTCGGCGCGCATGACGACAAATCCCTGCGCTGTCGCGACGCGGTCCGTGTCATCCTTACCGGTGACGTCGACCATGCGCGCCTCGCCGGAGGCGCCGATATGCGTGAGGGAGCTCATGTGATTTCGCGGGGTTCAGGCGGGCAGAGCATGCCCGATTTCTTGCCACGGCGCCAATTGCCGTCGGCCCCTCCGATTCCCCGCGCTTACGGCGGATCCTAGAATGCGCTGATAATGCAAGCGACCCAGACCAACGGTGACGCGCCGGCGATCGCTAACAGGACATAGAGCATCTCAGATTCTCCGTCAGAGGCGGCGATGGGCGGTTAAATCATCGCGACGGTCCAACTCTCGGAGAGCGACAATGTTCACTGTCGGATGTTCATAATGTTGCGCACCGCGAGGCCTGCCTCGGAAGAACAACCCCACGGAGCGTCGGCCTCCAGGCCGACGAGGCTTCCTCTCCTAGACCGGCCGCGTGTGGCACAAAGGTCGGCGTGGACGCCGACCCTCCGTTAGTGCGTTCTGGCGTGCGCCGGAGAACAGCCCCGCGGAGCGTCGGCCTCCAGGCCGACGAGGCTTCACTCTCCGAGACCGGCCGCGTGTAGCACAAAGGTCGGCGTGGACGCCGACCCTCCGCTAGTGCGTTCTGGCGTGCGCCGGACAACAGCCCCGCGGAGCGTCGGCCTCCAGGCCGACGAGGCTCACTCTCCGAGACCGGCCGCGTGTGGCACAAAGGTCGGCGTGGACGCCGACCCTCCGTTAGCGTGTTCTGATCCCCGCGAGCGAGCGTCTCAGAGCTCCCGCAAACCCTTCGATGTCCGCCTCGCCCGACGCCCACCCCAGGCTCACCCTGATGGCGCCCGCGGCTAGCGCGGTGGGAACTCCCATCGCCGCCAACACGTGGCTCGGCCCGACCTTGCCGGAGGAGCACGCGGAGCCCGAGGACACCGCCACGCCTTCGAGATCGAGCCGCATCAGCAGCGTCGCCGCCGCCACGCCGGGGATCGCGAAAGCCAGCGTGTTGGGAAGACGCGGAGCCGCTTCGGCGAACACCGTCGCCTCCGGCGCCAGCGCCCGCACCCGCGTCGCGATTGCATCACGCAGGCCGGCCAGCCGCACGGCTTCCGCCTCCAGCCCAGGCGTGACCGCCCGCGCGGCGGCGCCGAAACCCGCCAGCGCCGCGACATTCTCCGTGCCGGCCCGGCGCCCACGCTCCTGACCGCCGCCGCGTAGCAACGGCGTCTCGAACGACAGGCCCGGCCGCAACGCCGCGAGCGCTCCCGCCCCCTTGGGGCCGCCGAACTTGTGCGCCGAAAGCATCACAACGTCCGCCCCGCGCGCGACCTCGCCAAGCGGTAGTCGCCCGGCCGCCTGCGCGGCGTCACACACCAGCACGCCACCGTGCGCGTGGGTGAGCTCGGAGGCTTCAAATACAGGCTGCAGCACGCCGGTCTCGTTGTTGGCGGCCTGCAGGGCGACCAGCGCGGGCGGCCCTTGCAGCAGCTGTTCGAGGCGCCCAAGCTCGATTCGCCCGTCGCCGCCGACCGGCGCGACCTCAACTACGTCAGCGGGAAACCGATGCCCGCCGAGTACGCAGACATGCTCGGTCGCGCCAACGATCAGCCGGCGCAGCCCAGCAAACCCGGGCGCCAGCGCGAGATTGGCAGCTTCCGTTCCGCCTGCCGTGAAGACGACGTCCTTCGCCGAGCCGCCGGCGAGTGCCGCAACGTCGCGTCTCGCCTGCTCGACGATCGCCCGTGCGGCGCGCCCCTCGGCGTGGATCGACGAGGGATTGCCCGCCTCGTCCATCGCGGCGAGCATCGCCGCGCGAGCCTGTTCGCGGAGCGGGGCGGTGGCGTTGTAATCGAGATAGACGCGCATATCTTTACAGCCCGAGCCAATTCGCCGGTCAGCCCGCTGATTTTCCTTGCAGTCGCGGGTCGCGCGCGGCTAAGAGGCCCGACCCGATTTCCCGTCTTTAAGCGCGCGACGCCCTCGCCGCAAGCGGCTGACGCGAAGGCGCCCGCTAGAGACGCCAAACCTGGAGCCGCAATGCCCGAAGTCTTCTTCAATGGTCCCGCCGGTCGGCTGGAGGGCCGTTTCCATCCCGCCAAGCAGCGCGGGGCGCCGATCGCCGTTGTGCTTGCATCCGCACCCACAGTTCGGCGGCACGATGAACAACCAGATCGTCTATTCGACCTACTACGCCTTTGCCGAGCGCGGTTTCTCGGTGCTGCGGTTCAACTTCCGCGGCGTAGGTCGGAGCCAGGGCGCATTCGACCACGGCCAGGGCGAATTGTCGGATGCGGCGAGCGCGCTCGATTGGGCGCAGACGATCAATCCGGAAGCCCGCGCCTGCTGGATCGCCGGCGTCTCCTTCGGCGCCTGGATCGGCATGCAGTTGCTGATGCGCCGTCCGGAGATCGAAGGCTTTATCTCGATCGCGCCTCCGGCCAACCGCTTCGACTTCAGCTTCCTGGCGCCGTGTCCCTCCTCCGGGCTGTTCGTGCACGGCGATAAGGACCGCGTTGCGCCGCTGAAAGAAGTGCAGGGGCTGATTGAGAAGCTGAAGACGCAGAAAGGCATCTTGATCGAGCACGCGGTGATCGCCAACGCCAACCATTTCTTCGAGGATTGCATCGAGGATCTGCAGGAGGCGGTGGGCGGCTATCTCGACAAGCGCTTGGGCATGCCGCGTCACGCCCCGGCGCCGCTGCGCAAGGATCGCAAACCCGCGCCGACGCCGACGGAATGATCGGCTTGACGCTGGTCGAGACGAGCGACGAGCTCGCCGCCGCCTGCGCGCGGATGGCGCAGACACCCGTTCGTCACGGTGGACACCGAGTTCCACCGCGAGACCACGTTCTGGCCGATCCTCTGTCTGGTGCAGCTCGCAACCGACGAAGAGGCGATCGCCGTCGACGCCCTGGCGCCCGGCATCGATCTCTCGCCGGTGTTCGCGCTGATGGCCAATCATCACGTGCTGAAGGTGTTTCACGCCGCGCGGCAAGACGTCGAGATTTTCTGGAAGCTCGCCGGCCTGGTGCCGGCGCCGATGTTCGACACCCAGGTTGCGGCGATGGTCTGCGGCTACGGCGAACAGGTTTCCTATAGCGAACTCGTTCGCTCGGTGACCAAACATCACGTCGACAAATCCTCGCGCTTCACGGACTGGCAGCGCCGGCCGCTGGCGCAGGCGCAGATCGATTACGCGATCGGCGATGTGACACACCTGCGCGATGTCTACCGTACGCTCGATGCAAAGCTGGTTGAATCCGGCCGTAGCGAATGGCTCGAAGACGAGATGCGGGTGCTCACCTCCGCCGACACCTACGAGCAGCATCCAGAACGCGCCTGGGAGCGATTTCGCTCACGTGCGCGAAAGCCACGGGATCTCGCGGTGCTCATGGAGCTTTGCGCCTGGCGCGAGGCGGAGGCGCAGTCGCGCGACGTGCCGCGGGCGCGGGTGTTGAAGGACGACGCCCTAATCGAGATCGCGCTCGCGGCGCCGCGCACGGCGACCGAGCTCGGAAACCTGCGCGCCGCGCCGCGCGGGCTAGAGCGATCGCGGGCGGGCGAAGAGGTGTTGGCGGCGGTCGAGCGCGCGCTCGCGCGCGACCAGAAGGCGCTGCCGAAGCTGGAGCGCGAGCGGCGCGGCAATGGCGCGGCCGCGACCGTCGAACTGTTGAAGGTTTTGCTGCGCCAGGCGAGCGAGGAAAGCGGCGTCGCCGCGAAAATGATCGCCACCGTCGACGATCTCGAGGCGATCGCGCACAGCGATCGCGCGCAGGTGCCCGCGCTACAGGGTTGGCGCCGAAAACTGTTCGGCGCCCGCGCATTGGAGTTGAAGCACGGCCGGCTCGCGCTCACCGTGGAGCACGGCAAGGTTGTGATGCTGGAGTGGCAGGAGCAACAGGCGCCGGCGTGAGCGGAGCGTCGGCGTCCACGCCGACGAGGCTGCAGCCACGTCGGCGTAGACGCCGACGCTCCGTCAGCCGAGATTCGGCTGTGTCGCTGCGAAAGCCGGTACGGCCTGAATGTTTTTCCACCAATCCGCAAAACCCTCGACTTTGAACAGCGCGTCTTTGTCAGGCGTGAGCCCGACGTAGAAGGCGATCGGCGCGAGGTAGAAGTCGGCGAGGCTCAGATCGCCGGCAATGAAAGGCGACGAGCCTTTGGTCTTCATCAAAAATTCGAGCGCCTTGCGCCCGTTTTCCATACCGCCGGCCCGCGCGGCGTCGTTCTTCCCGCCGACAAAGTCGGGAAACAGATGATAAGCGGCCACGCCGCCGACCAACGCGCCATAGGCGTAGGAATCGATCAGCCCGATCGCCATGTCCATGCGCGCGCGGTCTTTGGCCGTCGTCGGGATCAGCGAGGCGCCTGGGAGAACATCGTTGAGGTAGCGGGTGATGGCCGAGGTCTCGAGAATGCGCATCCCGTCATGGTCCAAGACGGGCACCTTGCCAAAGGGATGCCGCTCGAGGTGTTCGGGCGTCTTCGGATCGCCGGCGAGCACGTTCAATTGCACCTGACGGAAGTCGGTGAAGTTTTTGGCCGCGAACAGCATTTTGACGGTTCGCACATAGGTGGAGCCATCGAAGCCCCAGAGAACGAAATCAGACATTGGGTTTCCTTCTTCTCGTGAAATCGTCGCACTCACCCCGACGATTTCACACTGACAGCGCTGCGTCTAGCAAGCCAGCCGGAGCGTCGGCGTCCACGCCGACGTCATGGCCGCACAACGTCGGCGTGGACGCCGACGCTATGCAGGGTAATCAGCGCTCACCGTCAACGCCTCCCAGCGATCAATCTCCGCGGTCAGCGTCGCGAGTTTCTCGCGCACCACCTTCAATCCGGGCGCGCCCAGCACGAGGTTGAGCGGCGGGTCGGCGCTGTTGACGACCGTGATCATCGCCTCCGCGGCGCGCACGGGATCGCCGGGCTGACGTCCGCTGTATCCGCTCACCTGCTTCAGACGGGCGTGGACGCTTTCGGCATAGGCCTCGATCGGGTGCGGCGATGACTGAAGCGAGCGTCCCGCCCAATCGGTGCGAAACGGCCCAGGCTCGACGACCGTGACCTTGACCCCGAAAGGCGCCACTTCTTTCGACAGCGCCTCGGAGAAGCCGACGACGGCGAATTTTGTCGCGGCGTAGTAGCCGGAGCCGGGATTGCCGATCAGACCGCCGACCGACGCGATATTGAGGATGTGGCCCGATCCGCGTTTGCGCATGGCCGGAAGCACCGCCTTGGTCATGGCAATCAAGCCGAACACGTTTGTCTCGAACTGAGCCCGATAGCCCTGCTCGTCACCCTCTTCGATCGCGGTGAGATAGCCATAGCCGGCATTGTTGACGAGCACGTCGCAGCCGCCCGCCTTTTCCGTCTCCACCGCGGCGGCCGCGATGTCGGACGCGACGGTGACGTCGAGCTTGAGCGCGCGGGCGTTGTCGTGGCCGGCGACCAGGTCGCGCAGTTCTTCGGGTTTTCTCGCCGTGGCGATGACGAACTCGCCCTTCGCGATCAGCACCTCCGCAAGCGCGCGGCCTAGCCCGGTCGAGCAGCCGGTGATGAGCCAATTGCGTTTCTTGTCGGGCATTGGGATCTCCTGTGAAGGACGGCCAGTATATTTGCTGAGCTCAAATCAACAATGCGCATATTTGTGAACGGGCCCGTGAGCCGTATGGACTCGGAGCTACTGTCCTTTGTGCAGCTGACTCGAATCGTCATTGCGAGCGAAGCGAAGCAATCCAGCGTGCGATCGACGATGTGCCGGATAGAGCGGCTGCGGCGGCGCCGTGGATTGCCGCGTCGCTTCGCTCCTCGCAATGACAATTCTAGGCGTCTGCATCTAGAGCGTCGAGTTCTGATACCAGCCACCTCACGGCGGATGGCCGGGACAAGGCCGCGCGACGCGCTTGGTCGTAGCCTCCGCCTCCTACGCGATCCCGTCGCCGCCTTGCGCGGCCTTGGCGCGGGCGAAAGCCGGGCGTGCGGCGAGGCGTTCGAAATAGACTTGCAGGCGCTCTGGAATCTTGGGCCAAAGCTCGACGAATTTGGTCATCATCAGCGCATAGCCGATCGAAATGTCGGCCATCGTGAAGCGCCCCGCCGCCGCATATTCGGCGTCGCCGAGCCAAGTGTCGAAAGCGCGCAGACGCCCCAGCGTCCAACGCGCGTAGTCTTCGACAGCCTGCGGAATCCGCTTTTCGGGCGCTTCGAGTTGGCTGTAGCGCAAAACGATGGTCTGCGGAAAAGTCAGCGTCGCTTCGCCGAAATGCAGCGCGTTGAGATAGGCGCCGTAGCCGGCTTCTGACGCCGCGACACTGAGCGGCGGCCCGGCGTAGCGGTCGGCCAAGATACTGGCAGATCGCGGCCAATTCCGTCATCCGCGTATCGCCATCAACCAACAGCGGTATCGTTCCGAACGGGTTGATCTCCAGATATTCGCGGGCGCGATAGCGCGGCGGGAATGGCAGCTGCTTCAGCTCATAAGCGACGCCGATCTCCTCCAGCGCCCACAGCGCTCGGAAAGAGCGGGCGTCGCGGCAGTGGTAGAGCGTGACCGCCATGGCTCAGAAATCGAAGCGCAGCGCGACGCCGCCGTGGATTTGGCTGCCCGCGGGTTCGGCGCCGACCGTGCCGAGCACGAAAGCGTCGGCCGTCAACTTCTGCGATAGTCGGTAGCTGAGCCGCCCGCCGAGTTCGGCCCAACCAAACGTCGAGGGGGCGGTCCCCGCAGCGGCGCCGAAGCCGGAGATGACCGCGCTCGCGCCATAGTCGGCGCCAAAGGCCTGCGCATAGCCGGCGCTGATATTGGCCTCGATATGCTCGCCGAACAGATGCGTATATTGCCCGCCGATCTTCCAGATATTGAGCGTATCGAGGCTCGGCGCTATCAGCCCGCCGAACGGATTGCCGACCGCAGCCGCCTCCTGATAGCCGTCCGTGTGCTGCCAACTGCGGGTGATGTCGGTGTAGACCGCGGCCTCATCGATGCGGCTCAAGCGGAAGATGTAGCCGGTGCGGCCGTAGACGGCGACCGCTTGTGAGAGCGTCGATCCGCCGCCCGAGCCGCCGCCGGTGGCCGTCGAGTAGCTCCGATGGAAGACCACGTCGGCGTAGGGCGACGCGCCTAGGCCCGCCTCGAAAAACGGGCGGTATCGGCCGAGCTGGACGGCGTCGTAGCGCAGCGCCGCCGCGACATCCATCGAGTTGTTGACGCTCACGCCTTTGGCCGAATAGCTGTCGTAGGAAACGCCGGCGAGCAACTCGACATTCGGGCTCAAGGTCCAGCGCCCATGAACGCCGACCGCGAATGAGCCGAACGAGGCGAAGCCGCTGCTGCAGGACGAGCAGTTCATTTGCTCGGTCGCGCCGGTCAGGATCGATCCGAGAATTCGGTTGGTGATGGTCTGCAATTCCTTGGATTGCGCCAAAGACGCCAGCGAGCCGTTGGCCTGCGCTGAGGTCAGCCCGGCCTGAGAGACCAAATATTCGCCGCCGTCCTCCGCCTCCAGCGTGTACTTGAACCCGCCAACCACCAGAGGGCTAGCGAGCGCAAACGCGCCCGGTGAGATAGATCCGCCGTTGGCGGTCGTCACGATCGGTACGCCAAGCCCCGTCGTCGGCGCCCCGATCGTCCCGAGGCTCTTGATGTTGATCGTCGTCGTCCCCGTCGCCTGGCCGCCGTTGATGACCAGCTTGTCGGCGCCGGGGTTGGCGCCGGAGAGCAGCGCGTTGAGCGTGATCGAAGCGCCGGTTCCCGTGTAGGACCCGACCGTCAAGGTCGAGAAACCGCCTGGTCGTCGACGGCGCGAACACGATCGCGCTGTTGTTGACGCGAAGGCTCGATACGTTCGAATTGCCGGTCAAATTCCAGGTCGTCGTGTTGCCGAGACTGACATTGGTCGTCGAAGTTGCGGCCGTCGCGATTGCGCCGGTCAGCGTCGAGGCGCTCGCGTTCAGGGTGACCGAGCTTTGGTTGGTGGCGTTGACCAGATTGCCATTGCCGGCATTGGCGGTCGTGTTGTTGAAATTGATCGTCGAGGACGAGGGATCGGCGAAGACGAGATCGCCGGAGAGGCTGTTGATCGTGTAATTGTCAAAGGTCGCGGTTTGGTTGGCGCCGTTGAGGAACTCGAGGGCGGCGCCGGCGGAATTGATCGTCCCGCCGCCCGTCCCACTGAAGCTTGCGCCGTCGCCGTCGAGTACGAGGGCGGCGCCTGCTTTGGTTGTCGTTGTCAGCGAGAGGTTTCCCGGCGCGCTGATCGAGCCGGCTGGACCGCTGTCCGAAGCTCCCACGACCACGAGGCCGTCCGCTGCTGAACTGACCGTCGTCGATCCGTTAAGATTGACCACGCCACCGCCCTGCGCGACGATCGCAGCGTTGGCGCCGGAGTTCACGGTAAGCCCGGCATTCGATGTGATGGTCCCGCCGGCTGCGAACACGCCGACGAGGTTGGTTGACGTCAGGTTGATCGTCGACGTTCCGCCGAGCGTGATCGAAGAGCCGGTGTCCGCCTCGACGCCTCCGCCAAATCCGGCGTTGGCGGCCGTAATCGACAGGGCGCCGGCCGTGGTGATGACGCCGCCGCCCGTTGCATAAAGGCCGAACGAGCCGGCGCCTACACTCAGGTTGGTTGCGCCATTGAGTGCGATCTGCGCGCCCGGCCCGCTGGCGAACGCGTCATAGGAGAAGGTCGATTGCGTCGCGACGCTGAGCGCGCCGTTGACTGTGATGACGCCGCCCGTTCCGGTTTCGTTGAAGTCGCTAGCCATCAGACCGACCGCGCCTTGGCCGGCGGTCGTGATCGTTGCGGAGGCCAGCGTTATGGACGAGCCAACGCCGTCCGCATTCACGCCAAAACTGCTGAGACCATTGACGAGCGCGTTGGTCCCCGCGGTCGCGATTGACACCGTTCCGGTTTGGGTGACGACGCCGCCGGCGCCGGCTAAAATACCAATCGCGCCGTTGCCTGTCGTGGTCAGGCTGTTCGTCCCGGCGAGCGTCGCGGTCGAGCCGGCGCCTGTGACGGTGACCGCGTGTGCGCCATCTCCGGCCGTCGTCACCGTGACGCCGTTGAGATTGGCCGTCGCAGCGGTTTCGACGCCGACGCCTGAGACGCTGGTCCCGAAGGTGGAGATCGTCGTACCGGCGAGGTTCAGGACGCCCCCTGCGTCGGCGCGAGCGCCCTGGATGGTGTGAGCGGAGGTCGTCGCCGTGCTGGTCACGACGAGGCCGCCCGACGTCGTGATGACCGAGCCTGCGCCGGCGGCGAGCAGACCATCGGTGTCGACGCCGCTGACCGTGACGCTGCCGCCGGATATGATCACCGTCCCGCCAGTTGATGCTAGAACGCCTTGCCCCTGTTCACCTGAGGTGGTGATCGTATCGTTGGTCAGCGTCATGGTAGCCGAATTGTCGGCGATGGCGCCCTGAGATTGATTGCCCGTGGCGGGATCGAACCCGCCGGTCGTCAAGACAGTGACGCCGGTCGCGCTCAAACTGGCGCCGGCGCCGCTGGCGAACAAACCCGCTGCGCCCAGTCCGGTGGTGGTGACGCTTCCGCCTTGCACCGTCGCGCTCGCGCCGTTGTAGGCGAACACGCCGTCGGACTCGAGCCCGGTCGTCGCGATCGCGACGCCGTTGGCGGTAATCGAGGAATTCGTGTCGGTCGAGAACAGGCCGTAAGCGTTGGCGCCGCTCGTCGTGACCGAACCGCCCGAAAAAGCGATGCTCGACGCGTTGCCGGCTTCCGCGCCATGGGCGCCGTCGCCGCGGGTCACAATCGTCGTGTTGGTCAGGGTCATTGTGGAGCCCTGCTGCGCATAGGCTCCCAACGAAACGTTGCCTGAAGGATCGACGCCGCCGGTCGTGTTCACCGATGTTCCGGTCGCCGAAAGCGTCGAGCCGGCGCCGTTGGTGTAGAGGCCCCAGGCGCCATTACCCGAGGTGGAGACACTTCCGCCAATCAAGGTGACGGCGGCGCCCTGGTCCGCCTGGACGGCCGGCGTAAGCGCGGCGGTCGTCGAGATGAAGGCGCCCGTGGCGCTGATTGAGGACCCGGCTCCGGTGGCGTAGGCGCCGATCGCGCCGGCGCCGCTGGTCGCGATGACCGTGCCTATTCCGCCGTCGTCCAGGCCTAGCGTGGTCGTGGCGCCGCTGGCGCTCATTACGCCGACGGAACCGTCGCCGGAAGTCGTGATCGAACCGCCGGTGAACGTGGTCGTCCCGCCGTTGGCGGTCTCGACGCCAACCGAATTGGCGCCAAAGGTGGAGACGGACGAATCCGTCAGCGTGACGGTGCCGCCGCCAACCGTTCCCGCTGTACCGCCGCTTCCATTGAAGACGCCATTGGCGGTGTTGCCGGAAATGGGGTCGGTGGTCCCGAAGGTCGAAATGGTCAGATTCGAACCATTGAGGATCGTCCCCGCGCCGTGGACGCTGATGCCTTTCGACGCGTCGCCGGTTGTCATCAATTGCACGCCGGTCAGGGTCGTCGTGCTGCCGTCGTACCCGTTGACGGCGTCGGACTGGAAACCGCTGGTGGAAATCGAGCCGCCGCTGATGGTCGCGGAGCCGCCGTCGGCGTTGACGACGCCGTAGTCATAGGTACCGGCCGTCGTGATCGTCGAATTCGAGAGCGTCACCACGCCCCCTGTCGAATACGACTCGCTCATCGTGTTGAAGACGCCGTACGCTAGGGTTCCCCCCTGGACGGAGATGGTCAATCCGGTCCCGGTGAACGCAGCCGTCGATCCGGTGACATAAACAGCGCTGCCTTGCGCGCCGGTCGTGGTGATCGAAGTTCCCGTGAGTTGCGCCGTTCCCCCGGTGGCCGCCACAGCCTCGGCGCCGATCCCGCTTGTGCTGACCGAACCGCCATTCACAGTGACGGCGCCGCCGCTGTCCGCGACCACCGCATAGGCTCCGCCGCCCGACGTCGAAACGGCGACATTCGCAGCGATGATCGTTGAGTTCGCGCCGGTCGCATAGAGCCCGTACGCTTGGGACCCCGACGTCGTGATCGATCCACCGGTGAGCGCGAGCGTTCCGCCGTTGTCGGCCTGCGCGCCAGTGGCAAAGTCGCCTGTCGTTGTTATCGCGCCGAGCGTGGCGGTGATCGAGGAGCCAGCTCCGGACGCATACACGCCGTAGGCGCTCTGACCGGCGGTGGTGACGCTGAGCGCGCCGGTCGAAGTGATCTGGCCGCCGCCGGAGGCGTAAACCCCGTGTGAAAGGTCGCTAGTGGTGTTGATCGACGACGTTCCATTCAGATTGATCTGAGAATTGGTTGTGTCGGCCCAAATACCGTAGCTGCCGCCGCTGTCATTGGGGTCCGATGTGTTTATGGTGATGGCGCCCGGCGAGTTGATTGTTCCACCGTGGGCGTAAAAGCCGAACCCGTCGTAGGTCACCGGGAGCGTGGCCGACGTTATGCTCGGATTATAAGATCCCCGGCGCTGCCGTGCAGACGTCGCCGGTCAACGCGATGACGTCGCGGCCAGGCACGTTCTCCGTGCAGGTAGATGCCGTAGCGAACTGAAAATTGGGGCCGAAGTCGTTGTAGGTCCCCGTCGGCCCGGTCGCGCCGAAAATGTCTTGAGGGCCGAACTGATAGTTGATCTGCGGCGCCAGCGGAGCAGCGGATTGGTTGAGGTCGACCAGATAAAGCTGGTCCGCCGTGGTTCCTGACACCTCATACGTGTCGGTCGTGTTGAGCTGAACCGGACTGATGGACGCGTAGTTGAAGTCCCCGGTCACCGGGCTATTCGCCGTGACCCTGGTCGTGGCGATCGTCGTATCGGTCGTCTGGTCAAACAACGACACGACGTGCGTACCGAAGCCGTTCGGGTTGGTCCCGCCCGTCAAATCCGCGTTGTAGTAGCCGAGTTGCGTAACCTGGATCGACGAGTTGAGGGTGAAATCAAAAGTGAATGTGTAGTTGCCGGGGCCCTGATAGTAGTTGAAGCCGTCGTTCGCATTGGTTCCGACGGTCGTCACGTCGATCGCTTGTGTGTCAGCCCGAGCGACGAGCGGCGCCGCCGAGCGATGCGGCGGCCAAGCCGGCGAGCAGCGCACCCTTGGAGACTGTGGAGGCGAAGCGCATGCTCAGCGACCACACAGCGACGCGCCGCCACCGCCGCCGCCTGGGCCGTCAATCGAACTGGCGAGATCGGCGTTGCCGTTGGTCAGCGTCGCGTAGTCCGTGGCGTCGCAGAGTCCTCCCGCGCAGAACGGCTCGAAATTGACGGCTGACGAGGACAACGCCTGTTTCGTGCCGCCGGAGGCGGTCCGCGTGATCTCCACCGTCTCGCCCGGCTGATCGAGGCCCGTGCAACGGCACTGCCGGCCTTTCTCGTGCGAGCAGTCGCGCGCGAGCTGTTCGAACGCGGCGCCTTTGTCGACCGGGCAGACGATCGCCCGGCCTTCGCGAAGCGTGACCTTCGTCTTCCGCGACGCGCACGGAAATTTCGAGAATGGTGCCGCGCACGCCGATCGCCGCCTCCGGCGTCGTCACGGAGTAGGAGTTTTTATCGAGCGAGCCGGTGGTGAAGCGAAACAGCCCCTTGGTGAGCTTTACCGCAACCGTCTGATTGGAATCGCCGCCCTCGTAGACGAAGCGATCCAGCACGACGCGCGAAGTTGGACCGACTGCGAGATTGGTGGAATCGAGGAACACAAGTTTGGCGGTGGATTCCTGGCCGGTCTTGACGACTTCGTTGCGAAAGACGGGATCACCAGAATTGAGCGCGCCTGCGGCGCCGGCGAGTTCGCGCGAAACCTGGTTCTTGGCGGTCTCCGTCGCGCCGATATTTTGCTGCGCGGCCAAGGCGGCGCTGCCGAGGGTCAGCGCGAGCCCCGTCCCCAAGCAAAGTGTACGAACCCGTTGCAGCGCAATCGCAGACATAGGCCCCGCCCATTCGGCGATTTAAAACCCCGCCGAGACCCTGGTTCCTAGCACCCTCACGGGCGTTTCTATGTTGCACAATGGCAACAGCTGTTGGGCAGATGCGGCGGCAACAGTAACACAGCGCACTGATGGAGTTTAACTAAATAAGCCTCTCCGCCAGCCGACGCGCCAATGTTTCACGGCGAGCCCTTTGCAATGGAAATTCCTCAGCATACGGTGCCACCCGTCTCAGCGATTAGGAAAAACTATGAAAGCTTGTCTGGCGGTCGGCGCCTTCGTCGCGATCCTGGCTGTCTCCACCCTGTTTTCAGCCGCGCGAAATGTCGAGGAGGGCGGGTACTCGGTTGATCCCTGCTACAAGCGTTGCAGTTCCCTACTGGCGCACGTAACGCCGGAATCCGAGGCGCATAGGGTGTTTCATAATTGCATGGCGCTCTGCAATCATAAGGGTCGCGTACACTGCCCTGGCGACATCACCGTCCCCGTGGGCCGGGCTTGTCCCCGGATCTGACGCGACGTCAGGCGAGTGTACGAGTTCGCGGTCCGGGAAAAACCGCGTAGCCACGCCGAAGACCGCTGAATAGGATCGCGTCCGATTCGCAAGAACCGGACGGGACATGACTGAAAATACGCGTCGCATCGCCGCTTTGATCGCCACCGAGATCGGCGCCCGCACAGAGCAGGCTCAGGCCGCCGTCGCCTTGATCGACGAGGGCTCCACGGTGCCGTTCATCGCGCGCTATCGGAAGGAAGCCACCGGCGGCCTCGACGACGGGCAGCTGCGCACGCTCGCCGAGCGGTTGGTCTACTTGCGCGAATTGGAAAGCCGTCGCTCGGCGATCCTCGAGTCGATCCGCGGGCAGGGCAAGCTGACGGAGGCGCTGGAAGCCCAGATCAGCAAGGCGACCGCCAAGGCGGAGCTGGAGGACCTCTATCTCCCCTACAAACCGAAGCGCCGCACCAAGGCCGACATCGCCCGCGAGCGCGGGCTACAGCCACTCGCTGACGCCATCTTTGCCGACCGCAACGCCGCGCCCGCGGACCTCGCCGCGGCGTACGTCACGGGCGACGTCACTGACGTTAAGGCAGCGCTGGACGGCGCGCGCGACATTCTCTCGGAAAGCCTCGCGGTCAACGCAGACTTGGTGCAGCGGTTGCGCGCCTACATGCGCGAGAACGGGGTGCTGCGCGCCAAAGTCGAGGAGGGCAAGCAGGAGGCCGGCGCGAAGTTTTCTGATTATTTCGATCACGCCGAACGGTGGGCGAAAGTTCCCGGCCACCGTGCGCTCGCCATGCTGCGCGGCCGGAACGAGGGTTTTCTCACACTCGACTTGGAGGTCGACGCCGACGCTGGGAACGGGCCGAAGCCCGTCGAGCGCATGATCGCCGAAAGCGCGAATGCGATAACCGCCACACCCGGCGATGTGTACTTGCGCGAGGTGGCGCGGTGGACCTGGAGGGTGAAACTCTCGACCTCGCTGTCGCTCGATCTGATGACGGAATTGCGCGAACGCGCCGAGGAAGAGGCGATCAAGGTCTTCGCCTTGAACTTGAAGGATTTGCTGCTCGCCGCGCCTGCTGGTGCGCGGGCGACGCTTGGGCTCGATCCGGGTGTGCGCACAGGCGTGAAGGTCGCGGCGATTGATGCGACGGGCAAGGTCGTCGCGACGACGACGGTCTATCCGTTCGCGCCGCGCAACGACATCAGAGGCGCGCAGGCCGAAATTGCCGCGCTGATCGCCAAGCACAAGATCGAGCTGATCGCGATCGGCAACGGCACCGCGAGCCGCGAGACCGAGCGGCTCGTCGCGGACATGCTGGGCCAACTGCCGGGGAAGAAGCCCGCAAAAGTGATCGTCAGCGAGGCGGGCGCTTCGGTCTATTCGGCTTCAGCGCTGGCTGCGGCGGAGTTTCCGAATCTCGACGTGACCTTGCGCGGCGCCGTATCGATCGCGCGGCGCCTGCAGGACCCGCTGGCGGAGCTCGTCAAGATCGAGCCGAAGGCGATCGGCGTCGGGCAGTATCAGCACGACGTCGACGCCTACAAACTCGGGCGCTCGCTCGATGGCGTGGTGGAGGACGCGGTGAACGCGGTCGGCGTCGATCTCAACACGGCCTCTGCGGCGCTGCTGGCGCGGGTGTCGGGCCTCGGCCCGTCGCTAGCGGAGGCGATCGTCGCGCATCGCGACGCTTCCGGCGCTTTCGCAAGCCGCAAGGAGCTGTTGAAGGTCAGCCGTCTTGGCCCCCGCGCTTTTGAGCAATGTGCGGGTTTTCTGCGCATCCGCGACGGTGAGGAGCCGCTCGATGCTTCAGCCGTTCATCCCGAAGCCTATCGGGTCGCCAAGAAAATCGTCGCCGCGTGCGGCCGCGATCTCCGCTCGTTGATGGGAGACAGAGCGGCGTTGAAGGCGCTCGACCCAAAGGCGTTCGTCGACGAAAAGTTCGGCCTACCGACGGTGCGCGACATTCTCCTCGAACTGGAGAAGCCAGGCCGCGACCCGCGTCCGGAATTCAAGACCGCCGCCTTTGCGGAGGGGGTCGAGGACATCAAGGATCTGAAGCCGGGCATGCGGCTGGAAGGCACGGTCACCAACGTCGCGGCGTTTGGGGCGTTCGTCGATATCGGCGTGCATCAGGACGGGCTGGTGCATGTCTCGCAGCTGGCGGACCGGTTCGTGAAGGACCCCCGCGACGTGGTGAAAGCGGGCGACGTCGTCAAAGTGCGGGTGGTCGAGGTTGATGTGGCGCGGAAGCGCGTGGCGCTGACGATGCGGTCGGGGGAGCTTGTCGCGGCGCCAGCCAGACCGGCGAGCGGTCGGCCCGATGTGCGCCTACCAGCGAGGCGGCCTGAGCCGCCGGCGGAGGTTGGCGGGCTCGGGGCGAAGCTCGCGGAGGCGATGAAAGGCCGGGGGACAGGTTCGGGCGCCCTGTAGCCGCGGACTGCAGTCCGCGGTGGTCAAGAGATCGAGCCTTGCCGAGAAGGAGCCGATCTCGGGGAGACCGCGGTCTAGAGATCGCGGCTACAGGCCTGTGCCCCCGGGCACCGCATCGCGCAGCTTGACCTGCTGATCTAAAGCTCAACACCCATAGACAATTCGACGATTGGCCTCTCGGAACGTCGTCTTTGCGGGCGCGGCGAAGCTATCCAGGCTGTGTCCGACACTGCTCCTATGGCAGAGCTTCGTCCGGGCAAGATGAATAGCTTAGCTGCGCTCGCAAAGATCCGTTGGAGGGAGGCGATGCGACGCTATACGGCCCCGCGAAGAAGAATTCGCGGCCGCGTTTTTCTTTACTGACTCGCTTTTGGAGGTCATCCTCAAAGCGCTCAGGGCTTCCGAGTGCGATCGACTTCCTGAATTGCAAGTTCATGGTACCAGGAACCGCCGTAAACGGCCTGGTCAACTTGGGCTATTCTAGCCGTCTTGTTCGCATTCACTTGCATATTGCGATCTAGCCGGCCCCGAGCGCCCGGACCGGGAAATTGCAGGATTTGGGCTGTCTGCGACTGATTTTGGCTCATCATGGCTCGATTTTCCTCGATTTTGGCCCCTCAATTGAAGCCGGACGGCCTATGTAGTCCCGATTCGCTCGAATTTCGATAAGGCGAGCGCGAAAAAATCCGCCTTGCGAGTATTATGTGCATACTATTTTCCTGCTTAAAAGCGCCGCAGGATTCTTTTGCAACGCAACACGACGCTTACGCCGTGAGAACGGGACGCACTCCCGAGGCCCCCTCACTGGCACGCCACATGCTTCGACGCGCGTATCCGCGAACGGCTCAGGGGTCGCGGCGCGCAGCGCCAACGGCCCCGTCCGTCCGCCGGGCGTCACCAACGACGAGAGAACCCAATGACGAAGTACAAGTTGGAATACATTTGGCTGGATGGATATACGCCGACGCCGAATTTGCGCGGCAAGACGCAGATTAAGGAATTCGATGCTTTCCCGAAGCTGGAGCAGCTTCCGTTGTGGGGCTTCGACGGCTCCTCGACACAGCAGGCCGAGGGCCATAGCTCTGACTGCACGCTGAAGCCGGTCGCGCTTTACCCGGATGGCGCCCGCCCCGACGGCGTGCTCGTCCTGTGCGAAGTGATGATGCCCGACGGAAAGACCCCCCATTCCACCAACAAACGCGCGACGATCTTGGATGATCCGGGCGCCTGGTTCGGCTTCGAGCAGGAATACTTCTTCTATAAGGACGGCCGTCCGCTCGGGTTCCCGACGGAGGGTTATCCTGCGCCGCAGGGCCCCTATTACACCGGCGTCGGCTATAAAAACGTCGGCTCGGTCGCGCGCGAACTGGTCGACAAGCACCTTGATCTCTGCCTCTACGCAGGCATCAACCACGAAGGCATCAACGCCGAGGTGGCGAAGGGCCAGTGGGAGTTCCAGATCTTCGGCAAGGGCTCCAGGACGGCCGCAGACCAGATGTGGATGGCCCGCTACCTAATGCTGCGTCTGTGCGAGTCCTACGCGGTCGACATCGAATGGCATTGCAAGCCGCTCGGCGACACCGATTGGAACGGCTCGGGCATGCACTGCAACTTCTCGACCGAGTACATGCGCACCGTCGGCGGCAAGGACTATTTCGAGGCGATGATGAAGGCCTTCGAAAAGAACATTATGGACCACATCGCGGTCTATGGCCCCGACAACGACAAGCGGCTGACCGGCAAGCACGAGACGGCGCCGTGGAACAAGTTCAGCTACGGCCTCGCCGATCGCGGCGCGTCGGTTCGTGTGCCGCACTCGTTCGTCAATAATGGCTACAAGGGCTATCTCGAGGATCGCCGCCCGAACTCCATGGGCGACCCCTACCAGATCGCTTCGCAGGTCTTGAAGACGATTGCGGAAGTGCCGACGGCTAAAGCGGCGGCGGCTGCGTAAGCCAAGAAAATAAGCGGCCGCGTTTTAGACGCGGTCGCCTCTTCTGGGACCGCGGGCGTCCCGCCCGCTCTTTCGGTGGGCATAAAGAAAGAGCGTGCGGAACGCGCGCTCTCCCAAGGTGCAGCCTAATTTCTGGGCATCTGCCTAAGCCCGCGACAAGGCGGCCCGAATTTTGGCCGCGAAGGGCTCCAGCTGTTCGGCAGGCGCCATAGCACCGCCCGGCGGCTTCAACGATATCCCCTCCATGCGCGGTATGACGTGGAAGTGCAGGTGAAACACCACCTGACCGCCAGCGGATTCGTTGAATTGCAGGACCGAGACGCCATCCGCCGCAAGCGCTTCTTTGGCGGCGAGGGCGAGCTTCTGGACGGTCGGCATCATCGCCGCCAAAGCCTGGCTTGAGATATCGAGAATATTGCGGGCGGGCGTCTTCGGGATAACCAGCAGGTGGCCGTCGGCGCGCGGCATGATGTCCATGAAGGCGAACGCGGCGTCGTCCTCGTAGAGGCGCACGCAAGGCGCTTCCCCGCGCAGGATCTTGGCGAAGATGTTCTGGCTGTCGTAGGCGGGCATGACGACTCCCCATAAGTGCGACCTAGAATCCCTCAACTGGCGGCGCGGAGCAAGGGTAGGTCCGGCGTGGCGCCGCCCGAACCTCGCCGAGGCTTGACATTTTCGTCAAATAGGTAGACCGGTCTAACTACCCCCAGGGAATTCATGTCCGATAAAACGCCCACACGGGAGCGGTTGCTGAAAGCGGCTGCCGCTCTGTTTTACAGCGACGGCGTCGGCGCGACCGGCATCGACGCGATCACAGCACGCGCGGGCGTCGCGAAAATGAGCCTTTACAACAACTTTGCGTCCAAGGCCGACTTGGTCAGCGCCTACATTGAAGCGCGCCATGCGGAGTGGCGAGACCTATATCGAGAGCGGCTGAAGGCTGCGAACGCTCCGCGCGAGCGTGTGCTTGCCGTGTTCGACTCGTATGTCGATCATGCCGCCTTCGCTTATGAACGGGGATTTCGCGGCTGCGGGCTTCTCAACGCTGCTGCTGAACTTCCCGTGGGCGATCCTGGCCGCGCGGCGGTCGCCCGGCAGAAAGAGGAAGTACAGCGGCTGTTCAAGCAACATCTCAGCGAAATGCAGCCCGCAAGCGCCGCGTGGGTCGAGGCGACGGCGGAACATCTGTCGTTTCTGCTGGAGGGCGCTATGGCTCGCGCGGGCCTCGAAGGACACGATGCGCGGCTGAAAACCGCGCGCCTGATAGCCGTGTCCATGCTTGACCAGCTTCAAACTGGGAACGCTTGACGTGCAAAAGCAGCGCGCGACTTTGATTGGTTTTATCGCGATTGCGACGTGGGCGTTTCTGGCTCTGCTCTCGGCCCTTGCGGGACCGATACCGCCGTTCCAGCTCGCGGCAATGACCTTCCTGCTTGGCGGTCTGACCGGGGCGGCAAGTTGGATCGTGCGTCCCGCCGCCATCAAGTCGCTGCGCCAACCTTGGTTCGTGTGGGCGCTCGGCGCGGCAGGTCTTTGTATCTACCATTGCCTCTATTTTTTCGCGATCCAATCAGCGCCGCCGATCGAGGTCAGTCTGATCGCTTACCTCTGGCCGCTGTTGATCGTTTTGTTTGCCGCCTTCCTGCCCGGCGAACGCTTGCGCACCCATCATGTCGTCGGGGCAATCATGGGGTTTGTCGGCGCGATTGTAATCATCACCAAGGGCGGCGCCATCGGCTTGGCTGGAGGGGTCAAGCTCGGCCACGCTCTCGCGCTGGCCTGCGCGTTTGTCTGGTCTGGCTATTCGGTGCTGTCGCGGCGCTTCGGTAAAGTTCCTTCCGACGTTGTGGCCGGATATTGCCTGATCACAGCTGCCGTCGCCTTCCTGCTGCATATGGCTTTCGAAACGACAGTCTGGCCGCAAACGCCGACACAGTGGAGCGCCATCATTTTCTTAGGCATGATTCCGCTCGGGGCGGCGTTTTACGCTTGGGACTATGGGATAAAGCACGGCGACATCATGGTGGTGGGCGCCGTGTCCTACGCAGCGCCGCCTCTGTCCGTGCTGATCCTGCTGCTCGCGGGCTACGGAGCGTTTCATTGGTCTGTAGCTTTGGCCTGCCTGCTCATTACTGTTGGCGCGCTGATCGCAGCAAAAGACATGCTGTTGGCGCCGCGTCGAGCCTCATCCGCACAGGCCGCCGCAACCGCGTCGGCTTAAGCCGAACTAAGCGACAGCAGACTTTGGTTGGGTTGCAACCAATAAAATCCTGGCCCGGCCAGGTCGACGATCACCACCCGCGCGCCGGCGGGAAGCGGCGTCAGACCTGTGGTCCAGCGGCAGCGGAAGCAGCCATCCACGAATTCGGCGTCATGCCATCCGGCCGCGGGCAAATCGCCGCGTTCAAGCGCCACCGCCGACCCGTCGATCTGTAAGCCTCCTACACAAAGCCCGAGCGTCCGCGTATCAGAGCTTTCAGCAACGGTGTGCGAGGGGACAAATACACTTGAGCGCAACGCGATGTCGCGCCCGCCCGCGGGAAGCACGAAGCCGAGCCGCGTTTCGGACAAACGAACCGGCTCGACGTCGCGACCCGTCAACGACCACGAACGCGTTCGCGTCGCTGACAATCCGATGGCCCTCTTGCCTGAGCCGCGCCAGCAGGCCTACCTTGGCGCGGGCCACCAGCGGTCCTTGGTTGACGAGCGGCAGACACGTCTGCGCCCAATGTTTCGTTGCGAAATCAGGATGTGCCTCGACGAAGCCGTCGCTGTTGGCAAAACCATGGCGATTGCCGCAATCGAGGTAAGATTCCGCCGGCAGGCCTTCGGCGAAAATGATGTCGTGCGCATCGAGTTCAACGTGCCAGTACTCGACGCGATCGCCCGGGATCTGCGCGATGGAGATACCGTTGATCAGCGCGGAAATCGGCGTCAGCACGCCCTCTGACACAACGTTATGTCCCGGCGACAACCAGAGATCGCGACGCGGCAACCCGTCGCCAAATGCGCCCTTGGCGACCCGCACCGGCCAGACCTCTTGCGGCCGAGGGTGGTTCCTCAGATCGAGCCGTCGCCGGCCGATCCAGCGGATCGGCCTCAACTCGCCCGAGCACGTCATCACCCTGTCGCCAATCGCCAGAGCCTCGACGGCCTTGTCGCCGAGATCGGTGAGGATCATCGTCCCGCGTGCGTAACAAGGCGCGGTGTCAGTGGTGATAATCGTGTCGCCGTCCTCGGTCGTGACGGTGAAATCGTTGGTCGAGGCGACGCCGGGGATTTTTATCGTGACGTTGCCGTCGGCGCTGCCGAGCATCAGCGACGCGCCATCGTAATTCTTGCTCGTGGCCAGGAAGCCGTCGATCTTGATCTCGTCGCCTTGCTGAAAATGCTCGATCGTGTTGGCCGGCGCATAGGCCTTGGTGAACTCCAGCACCGCATTCGCAGTGGCGGCGCCGAAAGTAATCTCGCCGTAGCCCGCGGCGACGCCGGAGGACAGTAGAAGCGTTCCGCTGTCGATCTCGGCGTTACCGAAGAAAGCGTTGTCGTCGCTGAGCTGCACCGTGCCGGCGCCCTCGACGATGATGCCGCCCACGCCCGGATCGCCGTAGGTGTCGAAAGGGTCGGAGCCGGACTGGTCGGAGATCTGATTGGCGATCGTCAGTGTCTTGCCGGCGCCGGGGTCGAAGGCGATGTTCTCGTCGCCCATGATGAAAATGCCGGCGCCATAGCCCTGACCGTCGTCGCCATCCTCGCCGCCGCTCGTCCCCAGGCCGCCCTTGCCGCCGGCCGACGTGTTTTGGGTGACGCTGCCGCCGCCATAGGTCAGCACGCCGCCGCTGGCGACGAAGATCGCCCCGCCGGCGCCGAGACCCCCGCCGCCCGCGCCGCTGGCGCCGCCCGCGCCGCCGTCGCCGCCATTGCCGCCCGCGCCGCCGGCGCCCGCCGACGCCGCCTGCGGTCTGCGTTCCAGCGGAACCGGCGCCGCCCCCACCGCCGCCGCTACCCTCCGAGCCATCGGCGCCGTCGGCGCCCTGTCCGCCCGCGCCAGCGCCGAAGCCGCCTTGGCCGCTGTCGCCGCCATTGCCTGCGCCGCCGCCGCCGCCGCCTTGGCCGGCGACGCCCGCCGCGCCCGGGCCCCCGGGCCCTTGGGCGGGGGTAGTGGTCTCATGCGTGGGATCGTAGACGTCCGGGGCGCCGCTGCCGCCGCCGCCACCGCCGCTGGCGCCGCCGCCGCCGCTCCCGCCGGCCCCACCGCCGCCGCCTGCGCCGCCTCCGCCGCCGCCGCCGAAACCGGCTGTCGCGCCGTCGTCGCCATCGAGTCCGTCGGTTCCCACACGGCCGTCGGCCGACGTTCCCGCGTTCCCGCCGTTGCCGGAGGGCGTATATTTGGGAATGCCGGACGCATAGAGCGTCACAGTGTCGGCGCCCTGTCCTCCGCCTCCAGCCGGGCCCCCGCCGCCTCCGACGTCGCCCACGCCGCCAGCGCCGACGTCACCGCTCGATGCGCCGTCGCCGAGACCGCCCGTCCCGTCGCCGCCGCCGCCATTTCCGCCGCCGTCGCCTCCGTCGCCGCCCTGACCGCCTTGGCTGCCCTGCGCGCCGGCGCCGCCGCTGCCGCCATAGAAATAGCCGGTACCGCTGAACGAGGGGAGCGCGGCAATTCCGGCGCGGCCGTTCGCGCCCGCGCCGCCCATCGCGGCCTCGTCGCCGTCGGCGCTGTCGCCGCCAGCGCCGCCGTTGGCGGAATTGTCGGTGAAGCTGACATTTTCGAGCGTGACATTGGCGCCCGCGCCGACGAACAGGCCGCCGCCGAGACCCGCGCCGCCGCCGCCGCCATCATCGCCGTCGCCGCCTTGCGCGGTCGCCCGGTTGACGGTGAGATCGTCGACGTCGACGGTACCGCTGAGGACCTCCAGGCCGTGCGTCTGGCCTTCCGCGTCGAGCGTGTGGTCGCCGCCGTCGAGGATCAGGGTGACGCCGGAGTTGAGCGCAATGGCGTCAACGGCCGACGTGTAGTCGATGTCGGCGGTCAGCGTGATGGTGTAGCTGCCGCTGGTGAGGGTTTCGGCCGCTTCGATCTGCTGGTTCAGCGAAGCGAGATCACTGGCGGAGCCGCTCATGTCGGCAATTCTCTCTGAGGAAGAAATCAGCGGTCATTAAGCGTTGGTTAAGCGTGAAAATCAAGGCGCGAGTGGGCAGCGAGCCGATCCAATTCCACAGCTTAGTTTGCTAGTCGGAATTTTGTACAGATATATAACTGGTAGACGAGAGCATGCACACCAGTAGTTTGCGCCGGGTTGGCGGATCAATCATGTTGGCGGCGCCTCCTGCGTTGCTGGACATGCTGAACCTTTCGGTGGGCGCGGAAGTGGGTCTGACTGTTAGCGATGGTCAGCTCGCGGTGCAGCCGGTTCGAAAGAAGAAATACACGCTAGCCGAGTTGCTGGCGGCTTCTGATTATTCTTCGCCGCCAGCGCCGGAGGAACGGGAATGGGTCGCGGGACCGGCGGTCGGCTGGGAACTGCCTTGAACCGTGGCGACATCTACCTAGTGTCACTAGACCCGATTGCGGGCCACGAGCAAAGCGGGCGTCGCACTCTGCTTATCACAACAGCTGCGCAGGTTTGGCGGATCAAATGCTTGGCGTCCGGCCGTGGATGTTGCTCAAGGGCGAAAAGCGGGCGCCGGTTTCTCGCTAGACCACATCGTGACAGGATTAGGGATGGAAAATGATCCCTTTGACACCGTGGCTAATACGCATCGAGAAACGATCCGCAAAGCCCTCAATGCCGCCTTTGGTTCGGCTGTGGTGCAAATGATTGCGCCCATCGGAGGCGGAGCTTCCGGTGCGTTTCCCTTTCGGGTTCATATTGGGGATCGACGCTATCTTGTGAGGCTGGAAGGCGCGCCAAGCCCGCTGCGCAACCCCTACCAGTACGAGGCAATGCGCATCGCGTCGGCCGCCGGAATTGCCCCACACGTCCATTACATCGATGAGGCGAATCGTGTCGCCATCGTGGATTTCGTCGAGGAGCGGCCCCTTAGCGCCTTCCCGGGCGGCCCTCCTGCGCTCGCTGAGGCTGTCGGCGCGATCCTTGGTCACGTACAAGCGACGCCGCCATTTCCGCGCTTCGTCGATTATCCGGATATCGTAACTCGCCTGTGGCGGTGGGTATGCCAAACGGGCCTTTTCGCTCCCGGCGTGCTCGATCCCTGCACAGAGCATTTGGTCGTCATCCGCGACGTTTACGCTTGGGATACGGCGCAATCCGTATCGAGCCATAACGACCCGGTCCCTCGAAACATTTTATTCGACGGAAAGCGCCTCTGGCTTATCGACTGGGAGTCCGCTTATCGCAACGATCCTCTCGTGGATGTGGCGATCACGCTGGACAGTTTCGGATCCACGCCAGAGCTGGAGCAGGTTTTGCTTCGAGCATGGCTCGACAAAAAGCCGCAAGCGCCGTTTTTGGATCGTCTCGACAAAGTTCGCGCCCTCACCCGTCTTTATTATGCGGGCGTTTTCCTCAGCGCGTCGGCGAGCGCCTCTGGGCCCATTGGCGGATCGCGACCTTGCGGCTCCTACAGTCGGGGCTTTTCGCCAGTCAATCCAAGAGGGCGCGGTCAGCCCCGGCTCTCCGGAGGCCAAGCATACCCTCGGCAAGATGTATCTCGCTTCGTTCATGACGGGCGACATTCCTCCCGGCCTCGATGCTGCCGTCTGACGGGAAGCCTCTCAAACCGCATCGTCCGTTCTGCTTGCCCGTCTCTCGAAACCCTTCGATTTTCGGCGCAAAATCGCTGGGGCGCAAGAACCACCGCGAGAAGTAGTAAGCCCGCAAGCGCGGCGTGGTGGCCCGCAGTGACGTGTACGCGCAATTGCAAGACGCTCTAGGCAGCCGCGCCGTAGCCGGCTTACTCCGCCGCGCGTATCCCCTCCGCCGGCCGCTCTAGCGCCGGGTCGTGGCCGAGCGCAAACACGATGACCGCGCCAATCAACGCGCAGATCGCGAGATAGGTGAGGCTGGCGAATTCGCCGCTCGTATCCTTGAGATACCCGAAAATCTGCGGCCCGAAATAGCCGCCGAGATTGCCGATCGAATTGACCGCCGCGATCCCCGCCGCCGCGCCGCCGGCGCTGAGGAACGACGTCGGCAGCGTCCAGAACACCGGCAGCACCGAGAAGAAGCCAAAGCCGGCGATGCAGAGGAACAGCATCTTGATCGTCGGATCGGGGGTGTTGGCCGCCAGCATGAGCCCGATGGCGATGATGATGAGCGGAATGATCGCATGCCACTTGCGCTCTTTGGTCGCGTCCGAATGGCGGCTCCAGAAGATCATGCCGATCGCGCCGACGGCGTAGGGCAGGGCGGTGACGAAGCCCGCTTGCACATTGGTCAGGCCAAACGCCTTGACGATCTGCGGCAGGAAGAAGCTCAGGCCGTATTGCGGGATATTGCAGCCCATGTAGACGAAGCCGAGCGCAATGACGCGCGGGTCGAGCATCGACTTCACCCAGTTGGCGGCGCCGTGGCGTTCGCGGGTCGCCTGCTCGGCGGCGAGGCGCGTGCGCAGCCACTCGCGCTCGTCGGGATCGAGCCACAGCGCATTCGGCGGCCGGTCGGTCAGGTAGAAGAACACGACAACCGACATGATCAGCGCCGGCGCCGCCTCGATCAGGAACATCCATTGCCAGCCCTTCAGGCCGAGCAGGCTGTCGAGATTGAGCAGCGCGCCGGAAATCGGCGCGCCGATCACCGTCGAGATCGGAATCGCGAACATGAACAGCCCGACGATGCGGGCGCGATAGGCGGAGGGAAACCAGAGCGTCAGGAAGAAGATGATGCCAGGGAAGAAGCCCGCTTCCGCGACGCCGAGTAGAAGCCTTACGGCGTACAGGCTGGTCTTCCCCTGCACGAACGCCTCGGCGCCGGCCACGAGGCCCCAGGTGAACATGATGCGCGCGATCCAGAGCCGCGCGCCGACCTTGTCGAGCGCGAGGTTGCTCGGCACTTCGAAGAAGAAATAGGCAATGAAGAAGACGCCGGCCGCGCCGCCGAACACGCTGGAGGTGAAGCCGAGATCCTTACTCATCGGGCCGCCGGCAAACCCCAGGTTCACGCGGTCGAGATAGGCGACGAAATAGCAAAGCATCAGGAACGGCACGAGCCGCCAGGTCACCTTGGACATCGTGCGGGTTTCGAGTTCGCTCAAGGCTTCCTCCCAACCGGCCTTTTGAGCGGCCGCGTCCGCGCCGAGCCTTACGCGACTTTACGCCACGCGCAAGCGCTTGTGGGCGGAGCGTCGGCCTCCAGGCCGACGTCGGCTGCGAGCTCAAACGTCGGCGTGGACGCCGACGCTCCGATGAGCGGGCTCGTATTCCCGCGGCAAAACACGTATCTTCGCTGCCACGCAACTCTGGATTTCAGGCATGAGCGAACCCCGGCAACCCGCGATCTTCCTGCCGCATGGCGGCGGCCCGTGTTTCTGGATCGACGGTCCGGCGCCGTTTGGTCGGCAGGCTTGGGAGAACCTCAGGCGCTACCTCTCCGGCATTATCGCGAGCCTGCCGGCGCGTCCCCGGGCCATACTCCTCGTCACCGCCCATTGGGAGGAGGCGCAGCCGACCGTCAGCGTCGCCTCCGCGCCGGGGATGATCTTCGACTACAACGGATTTCCCGCGCACACCTATGAACTGAAATACCCGGCGCCCGGCGCTCCCGAAATCGCCCGACGCGCCCTGGAGTTGGTTCGGGCTGCCGGCTTGCCGGTCGCCGAAGATGCGGAGCGTGGCTACGATCACGGCGTGTTCGTGCCGATGCTGATCGTTGATCCCGAGGCGCACATCCCTGTCGTCATGATGTCGCTGCAGCGCGATCTCGACCCGGCCCAACACATCGCGTTGGGCCAGGCGCTCGCGCCGCTGCGCGACGAGGGCGTGCTCGTTGTCGGCAGCGGCATGAGCTACCACGACCTCAGACATTTCCGGGACGGCGACGGCCGCGATTCTGAAATCTTCGACGCCTGGCTCGGCGAGGCGGCGACCGCGGCGCCCGCCGAGCGCGATCGCGCGCTCACGCAATGGGCCGAGGCGCCGGCCGGTCGGGCCTGCCATCCACGCGAGGAGCATCTGTTGCCGCTGATGGTGGTGGCCGGCGCCGCGCGCGAAAGCGTCGGGGTGCGCGACTTTCATGACGCGATCGGCGGGAAGACCATTTCCGCCTTCCGCTTCGGCTGATCTCAGCAGCCGGTGCAGGCGACGTAGGGTTGTCCATTATTTGTAAGCGCCGTCCCGCCAGGGGCGCTCGCGGGCGCTATTCTTGGCAGCATGTAATACGAGTCCGAAAACGTCACATTGGCGCTTTGAAACCACAGCCCTAGCGGACTGTAAGTGTACTGAACGTGGCCGTAGATAAGATAGGCTGAGGACGAAAGGTTAGCCGGAAACGTCGCGCCGGGGCAGTATGTAGTGGCTGCTGAACTGTTCTTGCACCAAACTTGTACACCTGTACCGCTGGCCGATCCGTTCGTTTGAATTTCCGCGATGGTAAACTGAAGCGGCGTGACGTCGTAGGGCGTCATTACGATGGACGCTGCCGCCGTGATATCCGTCGAGTAGTAAACGGTGGATGGGCATGGCGCCGCATAGCTTGAAGATCCCCCGGAAGTCGGTTGATTGGGACCTATGTCGCATTGCTGCGTGACGAGGTCGGTCAGAGTGCGCATGGTCATCGTCACCTTGCGCTGGACTTCAAAGCCTTCGCCGCCAAACACGATCATCGCCATCATCATCAACATTGCCGGGGCGATCAACGCGAACTCGACTGCGGCCGCGGCGTTCATGTCGCCGCGCCAACGGCGCACCCCGCCGCCGAACACAACAATGAGTTGAGGCAGCGGCGACATCAGTTACTCGTTTATGAAGACAGCAGTTGAGATTAGGAGGTCGGTGCCATTCGCCTGAGTGGCGAGGTTGAACAGGCTCGTGCCCACCATCGGGAATTGATACATGACTTGCAGCACCATGATGCTGCCCGCGGATCCGAAGTTCGTGCCCCAAGTGTTGGATACAGCACCGGCCCCATTGTAGGTCAGCGTCGGCGTCGTGGTGCTCATCGTACTCAAACTGCTGTAAGTCTTGATACTGACCATCAGACTGCTGCAATTGAAGAAGCCGCCGATCGCATTGCAGATTGCCGTTTTCAGCGCCGTGGTGGTCATGGCGCCAGTTGGCGCCACCATGGCGGCGCGGGCGCCGATCTGAGTGGCGGCGTCTAGCTGCGAGCGCGCCATATAGATCACGCCGGTCATGACCGACACCAGTACGATCGCAATGAGGAACGGGGATACCGCGGCGAACTCGACCGCAGCCGTAGCCGATTGATCAAGGGCGAAGCGACGCGAAACGCGGGCTAGGCGAGCGCCGGGACGACGGAAAATAGATTTTTGCATATCCTCAGCCGATCCGAAGCCCTCTTCCGCACAGGGACGGGGTTTGACGGCGAATATCGCGGCAACCACTTGCCAATCGGTTACGTCATCGGCGCAGCATTGATTAATTTCGAATATTTTTAGCGCTGGCGGCCCGTCGAAGGGGCGGTGCATGGGTTTCCAAGCCGGGCTCGGTTCTCCAACATACCGACTTGACCAGCTGCGCGTGTTTGACTTGGCCTTATCGGCGGTTTATCTGCGACCGGCCCGGAGGCTCCCATCGTCTAGCGGTCCAGGACGTCGCCCTCTCACGGCGAAAACAGGGGTTCGAGTCCCCTTGGGAGCGCCATTAGCCGAGAATTCCTCGACCAAGCTCCGCTGTGTTCCGTCATCGTTTTATAGCCTGATGGGCCGCGGCGCGTCCCGCGAGGCGGCCAAGTACGCTGGCCGTCAACAGGCCGTTGCCGGAGAGGTAGCCGCCGGCGCTTGATCCTGAGACGCCTGCCGCCGCGCCGCCTGCCGCGAACAGATTTGGCGCGGCGCGGCCGTTGCGCAGGATGACCCGCGCGTCGGCGTCGACCACGAGACCGCCCTGGGTGTGGAACAACGCGCCGGTGACCTGCACGCCCAGGTACGGCGCTGCGAGCGGCGGCGAACCGGTGAAATCGCGGCCGAAGCGGTCGCGGCCGCCTTCGCGCTTCAGCGCGTCGACTTCGGCCAAAGTCGCGGCGAGCGTGTCGGCGGGCAGTTTCAGCTTCTGCGCAAGCGTATCGATGCTGTCGGCGCTGAGGATCGCGCCTGCCGCCTCGGCTTGCCGGAAATCCTCGAACTGCCGCGCGATGTCGGCGATGCGCGCGTCGAAAATCGTCCAGGCGCGGGCGTCGGGTTGCGCGATCACGTCACGCCCCGCCTCGGAGTAACCGCGGCTCTCGTCGGCGAAGCGCTCGGCCCGCAGGTTCACCTGAAAGCCGCCCTCCGTGATCGTCGCCCAGGTGATCAGGATGCCGTGCGGATGGGCGACCGAGCCGTGGCCCTGGTAGCCGCTGAGATGCGCGAGCTTGCGCGCCCAGCGCCTCGCCCCAGCGCACCGCGTCGCCGCGATTGCCGGCATGGCCGAAATAGAGCGCGCCGCGCATCTCGGGAATATGCTGCGCCACCAGCTCCGGGTCGCCGCCGTAGCCGTTGCAGGCGAGCACAAGCGCGCGCGTCGCGACGCTTTCGTGCGAGCCGTCGGGCCGCGCGATGTCGACGCCGCTGATCTTGCCGTCCTCGACGTAGAGCGCCGTCGCGAGCGCGTTGGCGATCAGCGTCGCGCCGGTCGTCTCCACGGCCTGCCGCAGCCGGTCGACCAACTCGGCGCCGGAGCGGCTCGGCAAGCCGTGCATGCGTCGCGAACTGTGGCCGGGATAGTCGAAGTCATGCACGACGGAGAAGGGCAGGCCATAGCGATCCGCCAGCCATTCCACCGTCGGCCCCGCCTCGTGCGCGACCAGCGCGACCAGCGCCGGGTCGGCCTCGCCGTGCGACTTGGCGTCGATGTCGCGCGCGAAAGTCTCGGCATCGTCGGCGATGCCGAGCGCGGCCTGAAAACGTGTTCCCGCGGCCGGGATCAGCCCGGCGGAGAGTGCGGTCGAGCCGCGGGGAACGGCGTCGCGTTCGATCAGCACGACCTCGGCGCCGGCTTCGCGCGCCGCCAGCGCCGCGCAGAGCCCCGCCGCGCCGGCGCCGACGATCACCACATCCGCCTCGGCGTCGAAGGCGGCGGGCGGCGGTTTCAGGCTCATGCGCCGATCTCCGTGAGCATTTCCGCGATGGTCGCGACCCGCGCGACCGGCTTGAGCGCCGCGATGGCGGTCTCGTGGGTCGAGCGATCGAAGGCGGCGCAGCCGTCGGCGAGGACGGCGATCTCGAAATCGCGCACATGCGCGTCGCGCACGGTCGAGGCGACGCCGCCATTGGTGACGATGCCGCCGACCACCAGCCGGCTCGATGCCCGCCTTGCGCAGCACCCATTCGAGCCGCGTCATGTAGAAGGCGGAATAGGCGATCTTCTCGATCTGGAAATCGGACGGGGCGAGTTCGTCGACAAGCTGATGGCCCCAGGCGCCGGGCTGAAAATCGCCCTTGCGCAGGTAAGGCCGCAGCGCCTTCAGATGCGGCGAAATCAGCGGCTCGCCGCCGCGGCCGGGCACCAGCGTGAAATGGGTGGAGATGATCAGCCCGCCCGCCGCGGCGGATGGCTTCAGCCAAGGGGGCGAGGCGAGCGGGCAGGGCGGCGATGTCGGCGCTCGTGTCGCCGCCGCGCGCGTAGGCGCCTTTGGGGTGCACAAAATCGTTCTGCAGATCGACGATCAGCAGCGCGGCGTCGCTCCAGCTCATGCAGGCGCTCCTTTCGATGAGCAGGTTGCCGAGCGCGTCAACGCGGGCTTGTTGGCCGGGCTCGATGACGATCGTCGCGTCGGGCTGCTCCAGGATCGCGGGGCCGGCGACGACGGCGCCGACAGGCAGGTCGAGCCGCGACCAGACCTCGGTCTCGATCCAGCGACCGCCGAACCAGGCTGGCGCGTGGCGGCCGCCGGGCCTGGTCGAGGCTTGCGCCTTTCGGCGGGGCGAGCGCGGACAGATCGAAATGCGGGCGGCGGCCGATGGCGGTCGCGCGTAGCGACACGATCTTGACGGGAACGCCGGGCAAAAGCCGGCTGAAGCGCGCTTGATAGCTCGTCTCGAAGGCTGCCTGCACGGCCTCGGCCGTGACGCCGCCGTGGGCGAGCGCCAGCGGCGCGGCGATCGCGTGCGTCTGCCCGAGATAGTGCATGTCGAGTTCGAAGGTCACGTCGATCCGCTCGACCGGCGACGCCGGCGCTCTCGACCACCGCCCGCGACCTCTCGACCCTCGTCGGCGAGCCGCTGGTCCAGCGCCGTCGCGTCGAGGCCGTCGAGCATGAGATTGACGGTGCGCACGTGATCGTGGCGCAGGTCGGCGATGACGCAGCCGAGCGCCGAGGTGACGCCGGGAAAGCGCGGCACGAGCGCCGCCTTCAGCCCGACCTCGCGGATCAGCGCCGCCGCATGCAGCGCGCCGCCGCCGCCGAACGGCATCAGCGCGAAATGCGCCGGGATCGTGACCGCGCTCGATCGAGACGAGCCGGATCGCGCCCGCCATGCGCGCGTCGGCGACCCGCACGATCGCCTCCGCCGCCGCGACCGCGTCGAGGCCCAGGGGCTCGCCGACATGCGCGCAGGATGGCGCGCCGCGCGGCCTCGACGTCGAGCCGCGCGAGCTTGCCGCCGATCGGCCGCGCGGCGTTGATGCGGCCGAGCACGACATGCGCGTCGGTCAGGGTCGGCCGCTCGCCGCCCTGCGCCGTAGCAGACGGGGCCCGGCACGGAGCCGGCGCTTTCCGGACCGACCTGCAAAAGCCCGCCGCGGTCGACATGCGCGATCGAGCCGCCGCCGGCGCCGATGGTGGTGATCTCGATCATCGGCGTGCGGATGACGAGGCCGAAGTCGATCGTGGTCTGCGCCGCCAGCGCCGCCTCGCCTTTGGCGATCAGCGAGACGTCGAACGAGGTGCCGCCGAGATCGGCGGTGATGACATTGGCGAAGCCGGCGGCCTTGGCGATGGCGGCGGCCGCGATGACGCCCGCCGCCGGGCCGGACAGCGCCGTGCGCACCGGGAGGCGGCGCGCGCTCGCCGTCGACATGACGCCGCCGTTCGACTGCACGATATGGAATTCGCCGCCGAAATCCTGCGCCTTCAGCGCGCCTTGCAGGCGGTCGCAGATAGTTGCCGACGACCGGTTGCAGATAGGCGTTGAGCGCCGTGGTCGAGGCGCGCTCGAACTCGCGGATCTCCGGCAGGATCTCGCTCGAAGCCGACGACATGCGCGTTCGGCCATACCGCCCGCGCGGCCTGCGCCGCCGCGCGTTCGTTGGCGGGATTGGCGTAGGCGTTGATGAAGACGATCGCCAGCGCCTCCGCGCCCGGCGGCCGCGAGCGCGCGCGCTGTCGCGGCGATCTCTGCGGGGTCGACGGCGACGCGCACTGTGCCGTCGGCGAGCGTGCGCTCGTCGACCTCGAGGCGCAGGTCGCGCTCGACGACCGGCATGAAATCGCCCCACAGGCCCCAGGTCGTCGGCCGGTCGCGGCGGCGCATCTCCAGCACGTCGCGAAAGCCGCGGCGTGGTGATGAACGCCGACTTGCGCGCCCTTGCGCTCCAGCAGCGCATTGGTGCCGACCGTGGTGCCGTGCACGATGGCGCGGAAATCGGCGACGCGGCCGAGCGCGTCGCAGGCCCTGCGAGAAAGCCCGCGGCTTCGTCGCCGCGCTGCGAGGGCACCTTGGCGGTGTGGAAGCGCCCGCGTCGCCTCGTCGAACAGGAACAGGTCGGTGAACGTGCCGCCGACATCGACGCCGATGATGGCGCGGCTCACGAGCCCGGCTCCTCATAGCCATAGAGTTCGCGCGCTTGGCTTGCCGACACATAGCCGAGCCGCACGTCGCGCGCGACGCGCGCCGGGTCGCGCTCGGTCGGCGGATCGCCGAAGCCGCCGCCGCCGGGCGTCTCCAGCCGCACGCGCTGGCCGCTGTCTGATGCTGCACGTCGGTCACCTTCGAGACCAGCGGCGGCGTCGTGTCGTTCCCTCCGGTGTGTCGTAGACGAAGCGGTTGAGCGCCGCCGGCGCCGCCGCCGCCGACGCCGAACGGCGCGAACTTGCCGCGCTCGCCGAGCAGGAACACCTCCGCGCCGCTCTCGGCCAGCGCCTCGATCTCGTAGATCGCGCCGAGGCCGCCGCGATGCGTCCCGGCGCCCGCGCTGATCGGGCCGCAGCGCCCATTGGGTGAACATCACGGGATAGGACGCCTCCAGAATCTCGGCGGGCGGAATGGTCGCCGTCGAGATCGGGTTGTTGCCGTGGTTGAGGCCGTCGCAACTCCGGGTTGCCGCCGAGGCCGCCGCCGAAGAAGCGAGAACATCACCCAGCGCGAGCCGTCGTCGCGATGGCCGGCGAGCGACAGCGCGTTGATGGTGCCGAACGGCGCGGCGATGGCGCGCTCCGGCGCGGCCTTGGCGAGCGCGCCGAAGACGACGCCGATGACGCGCAGGATCGTCTCGGTGTAGCCGCCGACGGGCTTCGGCGCCGTCACGCCGAGCAGCGTCGTGTCCGGGATGACGAAGCCGATCGGCGCGAGACAGCCGGCGTTGGCGGGGACGTCGGTGAAGACATGTTTGAGCGCGACATAGCAGCACGCGACCGCCGTCGAGTAGCGCGATGTTGAGCGGCCCCGCGCACGGCGGCGAGGAGCGCGAGAAATCGAGCGTCATCGTGTCGCCGCCGATCGTCAGGTCGAGCGCGATCGTCAGCGGCTCGTCGGTGACGCCGTCATTGTCGAGAAAATCCTCGAAGCTGTAGATGCCGTCGGGCAGTGGCGCGATGGTTGGCGCGCATCAGCGCCTCGGCGCGGCGCGGTGAACGCGTCGAAGCGCGCGAGGCGACCGGTCTCGTCGCCATATTCGTCGAGCAGGTCGATGCAGTCGCCGCTCGCCGAGGTCGAGCGCGTTGAGCTGGCCGTTGAGATCGCCATAGTTGGAGCGCGGCGACGCGGCTGTTGGCGGAGAGGATGTCGACGATGTCTGCGTTGACATGCGCCCGCGCGGATCAGCTTGACCGGCGGGATGCGCACGCCTTCCTGGAAGCTTTCGGTCGCCGCGCGTTGAAGCCGCCGGGCACGTTGCCGCCGATGTCGAGCCAATGGCCGGCCGAGGCGAGCCAGCAGAACACGCTTGCCGTCGCGATAGACCGGCCGCACCAGGCGGAAATCGTTGAGATGCGTGCCGCCGTCGTAGGGATCGTTGAACAGGAAGGTGTCGCCCGGCTTCAGCGATCGCGCCCGAGGCCGCGTCGCGCGCGACCTTGTCGATCACAGCCTTGACCGCAAAGGCCATGGCGCCGACGAAGATCGGCAGGCCGGTCGTGCCCTGCACCAGCGTCGCGCCGGTCTCGGCGTGATAGAGCCCGTGGCAGGCGTCGTGCGCCTCGGCGATGATCGGGTTGAAGGCGGAGCGGTAGAGCGTCGCGTCCATCTCGTCGGCGATCTGCTCCAGCCGGCCCTTGAGCACGGCGAGCGTAACGGGATCGATGGTTTTCATCGCGTCTCGCCTTCGTACGTCCGACCCAGAGCGAGCATTTCCGGCGTGCCGATCACGGCGTTGAGGGCGTCGAAATCGAACATGCGGTCGCGGAACGCCTGCGTGTCGCCGTCGCGCGCGAGCGTTTCGTAGAAAGACTGCGCGGTGCGGGCGATGGCGCGCACGATGCCGCCGGGAAAGATGACCAACGAAAAGCCGAGCGCCTGTAGCTTGGCGCGGCCGAGGATCGGCGTCTGCCCGCCCTCGACCATGTTGGCCATCAGCGGCGGCCCCTCGGGGAAGGCTTTTGCGATCAGCCCAAGTTGCTGCTCCGTGCGCGGCGCTTCGACGAACAGCACATCCGCGCCAGCCTCGCCTGTAGGCGCGCGCGCGAGTGATAGCGCTGTCGAAACCTTCAACGGCGACCGCGTCGGTGCGCGCGATGATGAGCGTCTCCTCGCTTGCCCGGGCATCCACGGCGGCTCGGATCTTCGCCGCCATCTCGTCCGCCGGGATCACCGTCTTGTCGCTGAGATGGCCGCAGCGTTTCGGGAAGGTCTGATCCTCCAACTGGATCGCGTTGGCGCCGGCGCGCTCGAACAGCCGAACAGTGCGCTGCACGTTGAGCGCGTTGCCGTAGCCTGTGTCGGCGTCGACGATTAGCGGCGTCGCGACGCGGTCGCGGATCAGGCTCACGGCATCGACGACCTCGCTCAGCGTCGATGAGGCCGATGTCGGGGCGGCCAAGCCGCGTGTAAGCGAGACTGGCGCCGGAGACATAGAGCGCCTCGAAGCCCGCCGCTGAGGCAAGCGAGGCCGTGAGCCCGTCATAGACGCCGGCCGCGAGCACGATCTCAGGCTGGCGCAATCTCTGTTTGAGAGAAACGTGCGACGTTTCATTTGGCGGCATCGTCACATCCCCAGATAAGCTTTGGCGAGCCCGCTGTCCTTCGCGAGCGCCGCGGCGGGTCCCGATAGCGTGAAGGCGCCATGCTCCATCACATGCGCGACGTCGGCGACCTCCAGCGATTGCACGACGTTTTGCTCGACGAGCAGGATCGTCGGCGCCGTCGCGGTTCAATCGCCTGATGAGATCGAACATCTCGTCGACGAGGCGCGGCGCGAGGCCGAGCGAGGGTTCGTCGAGAATAAGCAGGCGCGGCTGGCTCATCAGGCCGCGCCCGATCGCGACCATCTGCTGCTCGCCGCCCGACAGCGTGCCGGCGCGCTGTGTCAGCCTTTCGCGCAGGCGAGGGAACACGTTCAACACCTGTTCCCGGGTGCGGGCGCGTTCAGCGCGGCCACGCTTGTAAGCGCCGAGGTCGAGGTTCTCGCGCACGCTCATGTCGGGATAGAGCTTGCGACCCTCCGGCACATGGATCAGACCGGCCGTGATGATCTCCGCCGGCGGCGCGCCATCGACGCGGCGGCCGGCGAAGGCGATCGTTCCCGCCTCCAGCTTCAGCAGGCCTGACAGGGCTTTGTTGAGCGTGGTCTTGCCGACGCCGTTGGCGCCAAGCACCGCGACGACGCTTCCCTCCGCCACGTCGAAATCGACGCCGCGCAGCACCTGAAGATCGCGATAGCCCGCGCGAAGCCCGCGCACGGAGAGCAGCGGCTCAGACATGGGCGGCTTCGAGCCGGGCCGCCGCGCCCTTGCCAAGATAAGCCTCGATGACATGGGGATCGCGCGTGACCTCGGCCGGCGCGCCCTGCGCAATCAACCGGCCTTCCGCGAGCACATAGAGATGCGCGCAGAGGCTCATCACCGCCTGCATCACATGCTCGATCATCAGCACCGTGACGCCGCTTTCCGCGACGGCGCGCAGCACGGGGACGAAATCGCGCACCTCGCTCGGGTTAAGCCCAGCCAGCACTTCGTCCAGCAGCAAGAGCTTGGGCTCAGTGGCGAGCGCGCGCGCGACTTCCAGGCGCTTGCGGGCGGAGACGGTGAGGCTGGAGGCGGGCGCGTCGAGCCGGTCGCCGAGCCCGACGCTCCTCGCGATCTCCGTCGCGCGCGCGAGCGCGTCGCTGCGGCGAGGGTGGCGCAGATAGGCGCCGACGGCGACATTTTCGCGTACGCTGAGACCCGCGAAGGGCTGCGTGATTTGAAATGTGCGGCCAATTCCGCGCACGGCGCGCACATCGGCCGGCAGGCGCGTCACGTCGTCGCCTTTGAACAGCACTCGGCCCTGGCGTTGGTTGTTCCGAGCCGGCGATGAGGTTGAACAGGGTGGTCTTGCCGGCGCCGTTGGGGCCGATCACGCCGGTGATCCCGCCGCCGGGCAGGGTCAGGCTGACGTCGTTGACAGCGATGAGACCGCCGAAGCGTTTGGTCGCGCCTTGCAGCGCCAGCAGCGCCGCAGTCATGCCGGCCTCGCGAAGCGTCGGCGCCATTGCGCGCTCGCCCAGCCGACCAGCCCGTCGCGCGCGACCGCGACGACAGCCACCAGTAACGCGCCATAAAGCGCGAGATCGACGCCGGGGGCGCTGCCGGCGACCGCCCGCGCGCCCTCGCCGAAGGCGTGCAGCGCGAGCGCGCCAATCAGTGGGCCGTAGACCGTCCCGAGGCCGCCGACGATCGGCGCGGCCAGCGCCTCGATCGAGATCGACGGCCCGAAGGCGATGGTTGAATCGACGAACAGAAAATATTGCGTGTAGAGCGCGCCCGCGAGCCCCGTCATCGCGGCCGAGATCACGCAGGCTCGCAGCTTGACCCGCAGCGCGTCGACGCCGAGCGCGCGCGCCGCCGCCTCGTTCTCGCGCACGGCGATCAGATAGGCGCCGAAGCGGCGCTGCTCGATCGCGCGCGTAGCGACCATCGCGAGCGCGACCAGCGCAACGGCGATCCAGAGATAGGGCAGGCGGCTTGCGAACTGGAAGTTGCTGGGCGCGGGGTCGAGCCGGATCAACGTGCCGGCCGCGCCGCCGGTGATGTCGGCGGCATTGGCGAGCACGCGCATGACTTCCGCGAAGGCGAGCGTGATCAGCGCGAAATACGAGCCGCGCAGGCCGGCGCGGAAACTTAGGAAGCCGATGACCAGTCCCGTCAACGCCGCGGCCATTGTCCCTAAGAGAAAGGCGACGTAGGCGTTGACGCCGAACCGGGCTTGCGCCACCGCATCGACATAGGCCGCCGCGCCGAAGAACGCCGCATGGCCGAAGGAATATTGGCCGCCGTAGCCGCCGAGCAGGTTCCAACCATATCCGGCGAGCGCGATGATGATCGCGCTGACCATCGCATTGGCGAAGGTGTTGGACTGCGTCAAGGAAACGGCGACGGCCAGCGCGACGGCGACGACGAGAATGGCGAGATAGGCTTTCACGCCGTCGCTCCAAACAGCCCGGCGGGGCGAAGCAGCAGAACGGCGATGAAGAGCAGGTAGACGCCGAGCTGGCCGAGGCTGTCGCCGAGCCACAGGCCGGAGAGACTCTCGACCACGCCGATGATGAGGCCGCCCAGCATCGCGCCCGGAATCGACCCCATGCCGCCCAGCACGACGATGGTGAAGGCGATCAGCACATAGGTCTCGCCGACGCGCGGCGTCACGTAATAGACCGGCAGCAGCAGGCAGGCCGCGACCGCGCAGCAGGCCGCGCTGAGGCCGAAAGTGACCGCGAACACATGCGGCGGGTCGATGCCGACCAGCGTCGCCCCCATGCGTTCCTTGGCCACCGCGCGGATCGCTTTGCCGGCGTAGGTGAAGCTAAGCAGCATCCAAAGCGCGAGCCCAACGAGGCAGGACACGCCGAAGCCGATCGCCTTCGGCAAGCTCACCAGCAAGGGCCCGAGCGGGATCGTCGTGAAACCGTAGGACGTGTCGATGCTGCGCGTGTCGGAGCTGAAGAAGGCCAGCAGCAGGTTCTCGATGACGATCGACAGGCCGAGCGTCACCAGCAGCACGTTGCGCTCCTCGCCGTGGCTTGCGGGGCCGATGACGAGACGCTGCACAGCGTAACCGAGGCCGAAGAAGACCAGCGCCAGCGGCGCCAGCGCGACATAAGGGTCGACGCCAACCTGAAACAGGAAATAAGCCGCAAACATCGCCGCGCCGAGTATGGCGCCATGCGCGAAGTTGATGATGTGCAACACGCCGTAGACCAGCGTGAGCCCCACCGCGATCAGCGCATAGACCGCGCCCGTCGTCAGCCCGTTGACAACCGCCGCGGCGAGGATGTCGGGTGGAAACATTAAGCCGGGACCGGAAACACCGGTTTGGCGTCGGCGAAATCGGAAGGGAAGATCACCTTGATGTCTTTGTTCTGCACCTGCGTGTTGACCGGGGCGGCGCCTGTGTTCTGACCGTTGACGAATTTGGTTGGACCGTAGGGCATGATGTGGCCGGCAAAGTCGGAAGACGCGATTGCCGCGTTGATTGCCTTGCGATCGGCGGAAGCGGCCCGCTCGAGCGCGTCGGCGAGCAGCAGCACGTTCGAATAGTTGAGGGCGACATTGTAGGTGAAATATTTCGATTGCGCCTCGACGGCCTTCTTCAGCGCCAGCGCCGCAGGCTTCCGCGGATCGTACCAATGATTGCAATCCATCACGTTTTCCGCCGCCTCTGGAAATTCCTTGACGAAGCGATAGTTGGACGCCGCGCCATTGAGCACGCAGTAAATGCCCTTGGGCTTCACGCGTTGCTGCTGCATCGTTCGCGCCAGCAGCACCATCTCGCCGTAGTAGCTCGACGGGATGACGAGATCGGGGCTCTTGGCGCGGATCTGCAAAGCGATGTTGGACATGTCGCGCGCCGGGGTCGGGTGCGCGATCACGTCGAGAATTTCGAAGCCGTATTTGGGCAGCTCCGTCTGCATCAGCTTGGCGAGCCCCGTCCCGAACAGGCCATCTTCATGCACGAGCACGACAGTCTTGGCCGGCTTGCCCGCGCTGTCGTTGAGTTTGACGAGATTGGCGATCGCCTGGCTCGCCACCATGCCGAAGCCAGGCGCGAAGCGGAAGGTGTTATCGAGGCCGCGCGTCACGATCTGGTCGGAGACGCCGACGTCAACCAAATAAGGTATGCCGTAGCGCGCGGCGGCCTGGGTCGCGGCGAGGCAGATCGGGCTGGCGAAACCGCCGATGATGGCGGATACGCCGGCGGCCTGCATGCGCTCGATCTCCTGCACGCCGCCGTCGGGGGTCGAGCGCGCGTCGCCGACGATCATCTCCAATTTGGCGCCGCCGAGGGCCTTGATCCCGCCGGCGTCATTGATCTGGTTGAAGCCCGCGTCCGCGCCGAGCTTGCCCTGCGCGCCGTCGAAGGCGAGCGCGCCGGTCAGCGGCTGCAACACGCCGATTTTCAACGCCGTTGGCTCCGCGCGCAAATAAGTCGGCGCCGCGAAAGCGGCGAGACTGGCGCCCGTCTTGATGAGATCGCGTCTGGAAAAGCGCCCAGCAGCCATGGTTTCCTCCCTTGTTTGTTTTTCAGTTATGTTTCGCCAGCACGGTCGACCAGCGCCGCACGCCGGCGCTGCTCTTGCGCCGCATCTCCATGCGCAAGGTGTAGCGATCTGGGCGGTAGAGCGCGTTGAGATGCTCGACGCCCGCGCCGCTTGTGTCGAATACGGTGCGGGTCAGGCCGATCAGCGGCGAGCCGGTCTCGACCTCCAGCGCCGCGGCGACTTCGGGCGAAGCCAGCGTCGCGGTCATGTCCTGCGTGGCGCGATCGACCTTGACGCCGGTGCGCTCCAGCAGCGCCAGCAGGGGCCGGGAGGCCAGATCAGCCTCGCTGTAGGTGACGCCGAAACGCTCAGGCACATGCGTCACCAGATAAGAGAACGGCAAACCGTCGATGAGGCGGACGCGCACGGAGAACTGAACGCGCTCGCGCGGCTTCAATTGAAGCGCGTTGGCGACAGACGTGGGCGCCTCGCGATAGCCGAACTCGATGAGGCGCACCGCCGTCTCGCGCCCCATGGTGACGAGATTGGCGAGCACGTCGGAGATGTCGGCGACAATCGGCTTGGCGCCGCAATCGCCGAGCACGAAAGTCCCGGCGCCGCGCCTGCGGCTGACCAGGCCCTCGCGCTGCAGTTCCGCGAGCGCGCGTCGCACCGTAACGCGGGAAACCCCGTGTTGCGCCGCAAGCGCCTGCTCGCCCGGCAGCGCGCCGCCATCGCTGAGACGGCCGCTCGCGATGCGGTCGCGCAGCAGCAGATAAACCTGTCGCGCCTTGGATGTTTCGACCGCAGCCACCCGGCTTGCCTTCGCCAATGAAACCTTTAAATGTATAGTCCATGATACCTATCGGCTGTCAAGCCGGGGTGGAGTGCGAGAGCATGGCAGACGGCGCAAGCTCAGCGACGCTGATTGACAAAATCTGGAGCGCGCACGCGATCGTCGAGCGCGACGGGCGCACGCTGATCGCCATCGACAGGCATTTTGTGCATGAGGGCTCGCATCACGGGTTCGCGCAGGTTTCCGCGCGCGGCGCGCGCGTCGCGCGGCCCGATCTCACCTTCGGTTTCGCTGACCATTATGCGCCGACGCGGGCGGAGAGCGCGCTTGGCGCGCCTGAGGCGATGGACATGGTGCGCCGATTGGAAGACAACACGGCGCGCTTCGGCGTCGAGAATTTTTCGCTTGGCGATCCTCGTCGCGGCATCGTGCATGTGGCGGCCCCGGAACTGGGCCTGACCTTACCTGGCCTCACCATCATCTGTGGCGACAGCCACACGTCCACGCACGGCGCCTTTGGCGCTTACGCCTTCGGCGCCGGCGCCTCCGAGGTCGCGCATGTATTGTTGACTCAGGCGCTCTGGCAAACCCGGCCGAAGCGGATGCGGGTGCGCGTCGAGGGCGCCTTGTTTCCGGGCGTCGGGGCCAAAGACGTCGCGCTCTCAATCATCGCCAGGATAGGCGCCGACGGGGCGCAGGGCCATGCGCTGGAATACGCGGGCGACGTGGTGCGCGGCCTCGGCATGGCGGGCCGCCTGACGCTATGCAATCTGTCGATCGAGTGCGGCGCGCGGCTCGGCCTCGTTGCGCCGGACGAGACAACCTTCGCTTATTTGAAGGGCCGCGCTTACGCGCCCGCTGGCGCCGACTTCGAGCGCGCCGTCGAGGATTGGCGGGCGCTGGCGAGCGACGACGACGCCGAGTTCGATCGGGAGCTCTTGCTCGACGCGCGCGAGATTGCGCCGATCGTGACTTGGGGCGTGACGCCGGATCAAGCCGCGCCGATCGACGGAGTCGTACCGGCGCCGGAAGGCGCCAAAGCCGAGGCGATGCGCGACGCGCTCGCCTATATGGACCTGACGCCCGGCCGAAGGATCGATGAGATACCGATCGACCGCGTGTTCATCGGCTCCTGCACCAACAGCCGCATCGAAGACCTGCGCATGGCGGCGGCGGTGCTGAGCGGCCGGCGCGCCAAAATTCCGGGGTTGGTTTCACCGGGGTCGATGGCGGTCAAACAACAGGCCGAGCAGGAAGGCCTCGACGCGATCTTCACCGCTGCGGGACTTGATTGGGTCGATGCGGGCTGCTCGATGTGCGTCGGCATGAACGGCGATCTGCTGAAGCCCGGCGAGCGCTGCGCTTCGACGACCAACCGCAATTTCAAGGGTCGCCAGGGGCCGGGCAGCCGCACGCATCTGCTGTCGCCGGCGATGGCGGCCGCCGCGGCGCTGGCGGGGCGGCTCGCCGATCCGCGACCCCTGCTGGCGGGGCGGCTCTGATGCGTCCTTTCATCTCGCTCACTGCGCGCGCGTGCCCGCTGCCGCTCGCCAATGTCGATACGGATCAGTTGATTCCTGCGCGATTCATGCGGAGGCCGCGTTCGGAGGGCTATGGGCCTTTCCTGCTGCATGATCTCAGGCGTCGGCCGGACGGCGAACTCGACCCCGCCTTTCCAATCAACGCCGCGGCTTACGCCGGCGCCGAAATCCTTGTCGCGCGGCGGAATTTCGGCGGCGGATCATCGCGCGAGGCGGCGGTTTATGCGCTCGCGGACCACGGCTTCCGCGCGATCGTGGCGCCAAGCTTCGGCGACATCTTTGCCTCCAATGCGGTGAAAAACGGTATGTTGCCGGCGCGCGTCGCCGACGAGGACGCCGAGAGTTCTGCTGGCGGCGCTCGCCGCACGCGAGCTCGATGGGCTCAGGGTTGATCTCCCCAGCCAGACGATCGCGGCGGGGGTTGGGTGTTTCCGTTTCTCAATAGATCCCGTTTGGAAGCGGCAGTTGATCAACGGTTGGGACGATGTCGATCTCACTTTGAGCGAAGCGCCGGCGATCTCGGATTTTCGAGCCCGTGACGAGCACGCGCGGCCCTGGGCGCTTCCGCGCCGTCCGCCTGGATAGAGAGCGCGCCAAACCCGCGGCGCCTGTAGCCGCGATCTCCAGATCGCGGTCGCGGTGAGATCGCGCCTTGCCGGGGAAGCGCCGATCACGTGGAAACCGCGATCTGGAGATCGCGGCTACAGGGCGGCCTTCAGCCCTTCAGCGCGCCTGCCGTCAGGCCGGCAATAAACTGCTGCTGCAAGGCCAGATACACCAGCACCACGGGAATGAGCGCAATGATGAGCCCGGAGCAAAGCGCGGTGTAGTCGGTCCCGTACTGGCCGACGGCCTGGAACACCGCCGATTGAACAGTCTTCTTTGCCGGCGAGGTGATCAACGTGTTGGAGAACATGAACTCGTTCCACGTGTACAGAGACTGAATGATGACCACGCTGGCGACGCCTGGCCGGGCCAGCGGGAGGTAGATGTGCCAGAAAACCTCGAAGTCGTTGCAGCCGTCGAGCCGCGCGGAATCGCCAAGCTCGCGCGGTAGGCCGAGAAAGAACGTGCGCAGCAGAAAGATCGCGAAGGCCGTGCCGCCGCCGACATAAGACAGCGCGAGCCCTGTGAGCGAGTTCAACAGGTGCAGCGACTTCAGGAACTGGAACATCGGGATCAGCAGCGCCTGAGGCGGGACCATCATGGCGCCGATGAAGACGAAGAACAGCAGCTCGCGCCCCGGAAACTTGTAGCGTGCAAAAGCGTAAGCGGCGGGCGTGGCGAGCGCGACCACCAGCGCCACCGTAAGGGTTGTGACGTAGAGCGAGTTCTCGAGGTGCAGGGGGAAGTTCATCGCGTACCACACGCGCGGAAAATTCCACCAGTTCACCTGCGAAGGCAGGATCGTGTTGAAGACCTCGTGCGAGTCCTTCAACGAAGTGACGATCATCCACATCAGTGGAAACGCCTCCACGACCGCGATCAGCGCGAGCAGGAGATAGATCAGCGCGCGAGTGAGACGCAGTGAGCGGCGGGCCGTCCCCATCGCCGGCTTACGCCTCGATCTGGGAGTCGAGATCACGCCGCCGTCCGAGGCGGATCTGGATGATCGAGACTACCACGCTGAGCAGCAGTATCACCATCGCGATCGCGGTGGCGTAGCCGAGCCGTGAGTTCGAGGCGCCCATCGCGCCGAAGGCGACGGTGTAGAGATAGGTTCCGAGCGTGGCGCTCGCGTAGTTGGGACCGCCCGCCGTCATCACCCAGATCTGGTCGAACACCTTTATGCCGTTGATGGTGTTCAAAACAATCACGAAAAGAATGACCGGCCAGATCATGGGCGCGGTGACGTAGAGAAAGCGCCGCCAAGCGTCAGCGCCGTCGAGCTCCGCCGCCTCGTAAAGCTCCTTCGGCACACCCTGCAAGGCGGCGAAGAAGATCACGAGATAGAAACCGAGCGACTGCCACACCGAGACAATGATGACGCTCGGCATGACGGTGTTCGCATCGGCAAGCCAAAGCGGCGCGAGCGCGCCGAGCCCGATCGCGCGCAGCAGGCTGTTGATCGCGCCGAAATTGGGTTCAAACAGCATGGACCACAGCAGGCCGCTGATCGCCAGCGAAATGATGACGGGCATGAAATAGAGCGTGCGGAAGAACGCGCTGCCGCGCACGCCGGAACTGAGCAGGTTCGCAATCAACAGGGGAAGCACAGTTTGCAGAACGACCGTGCATATGGTGAAATAGGCGGTGTGCCAGAGCGCGCGCAAGAATATCTCATCGTGCGCGAGGTCCAGGTAGTTCTTCAACCCGATGAGGCGCGGCGGTGTCATGCCGTTCCAGTTTTGCAGGCTCAACAGCAAGGCGTCCGCCATCGGCGCCGCCATCGTCAGCAGCAGCGCGATTGCCGCGGGCGCGATGAACAGCGCCGGCGCGACAAAGCCGCGCCAGCGTTTCGACAGGAGTTTCCGCTCAGCCATTCCGCGGCTCCGTTTCGCCGCAATGTTCGTTATTTGCCGCGCGCCGCCATCACGTCGGCTTCAATCTTCTTGGCGCCGTCGGCCGGCGCGATCGAGCCGTCGAGCGCGGCCTGACAGACGTTGGAGACCGAACTCCCAGCTTCCTGGCCCGAACAGGATATGGTCGGCCGCGTCAGTTTCGATCCAGGGGATCATGGTGCGCACCTTCGGGTTGTCGATCTGGTCGACCGCGCTCTTCAGCGCTGGGAAGGACTGGAGGCCTTTGGCGCGCCAGTTGTAGACATCAGGCCGGTACAGATAGGCGATAAATTTTATGGCGAGATCCTTGTTCGGGCTCTTTGCGTTGATTGACCAGGCCTCGCCCGCGCCATCGCCGGTGAAGTGTACGCCCCCGGCGGTAACGGCGGGAACCTTGTGGACGGAATAATTGTCGAGCCAATCCTTGCTGCCGTCGTGGGCGAAAATGCCCGGCGTCCACGAGCCGCCGTAGAACATCGCCGCGCGGCCCTGGTAGGCGAGCTGGTAGCTCTGGGGATCGTCGATGCCATTGATGCCCGGCGGGAACACGCCGGCCTTGGAAAGACGCTCCAGCAGGGTCAACGCGTCTACGACGGGCTTCGAGTCCCAGCTCAGGCCCGGCGCGGTATGGTCGTCGAGCGCGTAGACGTCGCCGCCGTATTGAGCGACGAGCGGCAGGAAGAAGTCCGGGCAGGTATTGCGCGTGAGATTACCCCAGCTGAGCGGGATGTAGCCTTTGGCCTTGAACTTGGGTACGTCGGCGATCAACTCGTCCCACGTGTCGGGCGCGTTGAGGCCGACCTCTTTCATGATGCGGTCATTGGTAAAAACCCCAAAATCCTGCGCCATGTCGGCGAGCCCGTAGGGCTTGCCGTCGAACGTGTACTGGCGCAGCGGACCCGCGAAGAACTGGCCGAAAAACTTATCGTCAAACACGTCTTTGAAGTTGATCAGCAGGCCCGCGCGGCCGAGTTCACCCGTCTTGGTGCCGCCGTTGAACACGTCGGGCATGGAATCGCCCGCGATCATCGCGGTGAGGGTAGGGAGGTACTGGCTGAACGCGACAAAATTGCTTTCGACTTTGACGCCAGGGTTCTCGGCCTCGAAGCCCGCGACGGTCTTGTCCCAATAAGGCGTGCCTGCGACATAGGCCGTCTGCCAACTCATCACATGAAGTGTGGTCTCCGCCTGTCCTGGCTGAAGCGATGCGGCGAACCACGCCACGGCGCCGAGGGCGGCCAATCTTTTCATCTGTTTTCCTCCTCTGTTTGTAAGACGCCACGCGCCGTTGCGGCGCGGCTATTTCGCCGGCTCTGAGCCGGCAGACTCCGACATTGCGGCCGGAGAATTCAGGCCGTTCACCGCCCACATCGATTGGACCGCGCCCTCGCGATAAGGATGCGCGCGCACGACCGCCTCGTTCAATTCGATGCCGCCGAGCCCGGGAAGTTCGCTCACCACGTAGCGGCCGTCGACCGGCATCGGGCAATTCGAGATCAAGTCCTTGCGCCATTCGACGTCGAAGGCCGAAAAAGATTCCTGCAGGTCGATGTTGGTGGTTGCGGCGTTCAGTTGCAGGATCGCCGCGGTGGCGATCGGCCCGAACGGGCTGTGGTAGGAGACGGTCAGGTAACTCGTATCGGCGATCGTCGCGATCTTCTTGGCCTCCAGGAGACCGCCGACCTGGATCGGGTCCGGCTGGAGAACGTGCGGGCGACCGAGCTTCAACAGCATCGGAACCTGAAAGCGCGAATAGCACCGTTCGCCGGCGGCGAGGCGCAAGCCCTTTGGCCGCTCGACCTCGCCAAGCGCGCAGTAGTTCTCGGGATCGACCGGCTCCTCGAACCAGTAGACGCCGATCTCGGCGAGTTCGTGGGCGAGCCGGCTGGCCGCGCCGACGCTGAACCGACCGTGACCGTCGATCATGATTTTGACGTCAGGGCCGACGGCGTCGCGCACAGCGGCGACGACCTCGACGCCGCGCCTGAGATCGGCGAGATCGGGATCCCGGCCGAGCCCCCAGAAGGGATCGAATTTCAGGCCCTTGTAGCCGGCCGCGACAACCTTGCGCGCGGCGGCGGCGACCTCCGCGGCGCTTCCCTCGACGTCGCACCAGCCATTGGCGTAGGCGGGAATCGACTCATGGACCTTACCGCCGAGCAGGTTGTGGACGGGCTGGCCGAGCGCCTTGCCGCAGATGTCCCACAGGGCGAATTCGATCGCGGCGATGGCGCTGTTCAGCACCGGGCCGCCGCGGGCGTATTCGTTGCGGTACATCGCCTGGACCAGCCGCTCGATCTCGAACGGCGAGGCGCCCAGGACGTAGCGGTCGGCCATGTGCGAGATGGCGGCGGCGACGGTGCGCGCCTGCCACTGCATCGTTCCCTCGCCGAGGCCGGAGACGCCGGTGTCGGTGTGCACGCGCGCGATCACGAGGTTGTTCCACTCGCGCCCCACGAGGAAAACTTCGACCCGCGTTACCTTCACCAGACGCTTCCTCAGACGCACCGCCTCGCGGTTTCCGGATTAATACATAG
>CAWADL010000029.1:0-21404 GCA_963780825.1 uncultured Pseudomonadota bacterium
GACGATTGCCCAGGTTCCGACCGCGGCTATTTTCGGCGCATCCGGTCGCGCCGTTTCTCTCGGGCGGCGCGCTATCCCTCCTTCGAATTCGGCCCGCCCTTGCCGGTCGTGATCAAGTCCCGCAAGCTTCCTTTGATGTAGGAGCCCCACGCGTCAGAGCACATCTCAAAACATTCGGCGTCGGGCGAAAGGCCGACGTGGGTGAAAGTGACGTCAGTCTTGTCGCCTTTAGCGGCGATGTCGAAGGTGACCCTGGTATTGTCCCATTCGCTCTTATCCTCGACGAAACTGAGGTAGCTATCAACGACCAGCCACTCGACCTTCTTGCCGGGGATCAGTTCTACGATCTTCTGCTTGCTGCGGTGCATGTCTTTATAACGATAGGTCCATTCCGCGCCGAGTGTGTCGGTGACCCCATCGATGTCCCCGGACCACCAGGCGCGAACATCGTTGATCGCGGCAAATACCTGATCGGGCGTCTTGTCCACCGTGAAGGCGTGTGTGAGATTTGGTTTGGGCATCGCTTTCTCCTGTTTTCAAGCCTGCGCAACGGACAAGCCGCCGCCTTCATCGCGGGTGCGCCGCCATGTTTGGTTGTCGTAATGGGGGCTGTCGGCGCGCTAGGGATCCAGCGTGGCGCCGCTCAATTGATATTGCTCGACGTAGATCGCTTGCAATTCCCGCCAACTATGCTGCGACTTTCGCGCCGCGTCCTGCGAGAGGAATTCGCCAAGGCGCTCGAAGTAGAAGTGCCAGCCGGGCAACATCAGCGCCCTGTTCTTGAACAGCGCGCCCCGGTGGGTGAAGATCACCCGAGCGCCCTCCCCTTCGCGCGATAGCTCGTAGCGCGCGACGGAATCGGGCGCGTGCGCGTTGCTCCAGGAAAACTCCAGAATGTGCGGCGGCGCCCAGGTCAGGATGCGACCAATCATCGGATGCGGCTCGTCGACCATCAGTTCATAGCGGCCGCCGACGTGGGGCTCGACGACGGCCGCGCCCATCCAATCGTTGAGCCGAACGGGATCGGTCAGCGCGCTCCAGACTTTCTCGATCGAGCGCGGATAGTAGCGTTCGAACCGCATATCGAGGCGGTCGTCGCGTGGCTCGAAGACGCCGAGAGGTTCGATGGCGTTCATATCAATCGCTCCTCAACAGGTGGTCGCCGAGCGAATCGAGCTTGCCTGACCAGAACGCGCGATAGGACTCGAGCCACTGATCGATTTCCTCCAGCGGACCCGGATCGAGCCGATAGAACCGTCTCGGCCCGTCGATGCGCGTGCGCACCAAGCCGGCCTCGCGCAAGGATTTGAGGTGCTTGGAGACGTTCGGCTGCGGCAGGCCGAGCGCGTCGACAAGATCGCCCGCCGGCCGTTCGCCGTTCCTGAGAAGCGCGAGGATGTCGCGGCGGGTGGAGTCGGCTATGGCTGCGAAGGGCGTCATCGGCTTATATTCTCATTTTCGCATATGCGTGTCAAGGCATATAAGCTACCCGAAGGATACGACCATCGCCGCGCATCCCGCAGTGCGCGCTCGCGTTGACTTTATGGACGCTAGGCCCAGAATTTGTTAGATTGCGGACGACCCTCGAAAGGCGCCCATCTTGCTGAGAGTTCCGACGTCCGAGTTCCAGCGAAACATTGAACATTACCAGGATGTCGCCCAGCGCGAGCCTTTGGCTTTGGTTGATGGCGACGCCGCGCGCTGCGTGGTGTTATCGGCCGAGGAATATAACCGACTCAAGCGGCGAGATCGGCGGGTCATTACCGTCGAAGAAATGACGGACGAAGACTTCGAGCTCATCAAGAATGCGAAGATGCCTCCCGGCTATGAATATCTCGACGCAGAGTTGGATGGCTGGACGCCTTGACATGGCCGTCGCCGCGGCCGGGCATGGTTGTTCGCTATTCCTATCTTTGGGCGCGCGAGGCGCGAGCCGGACGGGAAGAGGGGTTGAAGGAGCGTCCTTGTGCGGTCGTCGTTGTCGTCGGCGCCGATGAATTCAAAGCGCCAATTGTCAGGGTGCTTCCCATCACGCACAGCGCGCCAGCCGATCTATCGATGGGTCTCGAAATTCCGGCCGTCACCAAAGCTCGCCTTGGTCTCGATAGCCAGCGATCCTGGGTGGTTTGCTCAGAAACCAACGAGTTTCGGTGGCCAGGGCCGGACCTGCGACCCGCCATCGTGGGCGATCTCTCAAGCGTTGAGATCGGCGTTTTGCCACCTAAATTCTACGCCGCCTTGCTGACGAGATGGGCCGCCGTAGTCAGGCAACATAGCGCGGCGCTCGTGCGCCGAACCGAATGAGCCAAATATCGGTTCGCAAGCCGTTAGAATTGAAGGTAGATCCTTGACCGACAATCCCCTCCTCTCCCCGTGGAACACCCCATTCGGCGCCCCGCCGTTCTCCAAAATAAAGCTCGAGCATTTCCGCCCCGCCTTTGACGTCGGCCTCGCGGAGTGGCGCGCGGAGATCGAAGCGATCAAATCCAATCCGGCGGCGCCGAGCTTCGACAACACGATCCTCGCATTGGAGCGCGCCGGCCGCACGCTCGACCGCGTCGAGCGTGTTTTCTCTCATCTCGTTGGCATCGCCTCCAGCGACGAAATCGAGGCGATCCAACGCGAAATCCAGCCGCGGCTGGCGCGGGAATACGCCGAGGTGATGCTCGATGAGGCTTTGTTTGCTCGCGTCGATGCGGTTCACGCCGCATTGCCGAGCGGTCTCGACGAGCAGGCTCGCCGCGTCGTCGAGCGCCGGCATTTGGATTTCAAACGCGCCGGCGCGGGGCTCGCCGCGCCGAAGAAGCTGCGGCTCGCGGAGATCGCCGAGCGCCTTGCCGGGCTCGGCGCGACCTTCGGGCAGAACGTGCTCGGCGACGAAAAGGCCTACCTGCTCCTGCTCGAATCGGAGGCCGATCTCGCAGGCCTTCCGGCCTCCTCAGTCGCCGCGGCGGCGCGAGCGGCGGAGGAGCGCGGCCATGCCGGCAAATGGGCGATCACGCTGTCGCGCTCTTCGGTCGAGCCGTTCCTGCAATTCTCCGCGCGCCGCGACTTGCGCGAAAAAGTCTGGCGCGCCTTCGTCTCGCGCGGCGTCGGCGGCGAGCGCGACAACGCCGCGGTGATGCGCGAAATCGTGGCTTTGCGCGCCGAACTCGCCGGGATTCTCGGCTACGCGACCTTCGCTGATTTCAAGCTCGCCGACACCATGGCCGGCGCCCCGCCGGCCGCGCTTGATTTGTTGAACCGAGTGTGGACGCCGGCCCGCGCCGCGGCGCTCGACGAAGCCGACGCCTTGCAGAAGATGATCGCCGAAGAGGGCGGCAATTTCGAGCTCAAGCCGTGGGACTGGCGCTACTATGCCGAGAAGCGGCGCCAGGCGCTGCATGATGTCGACGAAAGCGCGATCCGCGCCCATCTCCCGCTCGACAACGTGATCGCGGCGGCTTTCGATGTCGCGCATCGGTTGTTTGGTCTGACGTTCGAGGCGCGCTTCGACGTCGACCTGCCGCATCCCGACGCCCGCGCCTATGAGGTCAAGGATGCGGACGGGCGCCACGTCGCGCTGTTCATCGGCGATTATTTTGCGCGGCCGGAAAAGCACAGCGGCGCCTGGATGTCGGCGATGCGCGATCAGCACCGGCTTGATGGTGACGTGAAACCGATCATCATGAATGTCGTCAACGCCGCGCGCGGCGGCGAAGGCGCGCCTGCGCTGCTGAGCCATGATGAGGCGCGCACGCTGTTCCACGAATTCGGCCACGCCCTGCACGGCCTGCTGTCCGACGTGACCTATCCGTACTTGTCCGGCACCAATGTCGCGCGCGATTTCGTCGAGCTGCCCTCGCAGCTCTACGAGCATTGGCTCGATCGCCCGGAAGTGCTGTCGAAGTTCGCGCGGCACTATGAAACCGGCGAGCCGATCGCCGATGACCTGATCGCGCGCATGACACGGGCGCGGGCTTACGGGCAGGCGCACACCACCGTCGAGTTTCTCGCCTCCGCCTTCACCGACATGCAGGCGCACGCCCTGGGCAAGGCCGACGGCGTCGACGTCGCCGCCTTGCAAGAGACGGAGTTGCAGCGCCTCGGCATGCCCGCGGCGATCGTGCCGCGCCATGCCGCACCGCATTTCCAGCACATCTTCTCCGGCGACGGCTACGCGGCGGGCTACTACAGCTACCTCTGGTCGGAGGTGCTCGACGCGGATGCGTTCGAGGCGTTCGTCGAGAGCGGCGACGTGTTTGATCCGGCCTTGGCCGAACGGCTCAAACGGTTCATCTATTCCTCGGGCGGGACGAAGACGCCGGAGGCGTCGTGGCTGGCGTTTCGCGGACGCGAGCCCGATGTCGGGGCGCTGCTGCGCAAGCGCGGATTCGCGGCGTGAGGCTTGGAGCGTCGGCGTCCACGCCGACGTGGCTGCGGCCTCGTCGGCGTGGACGTCGACGCTCCGCGGGCTCGCTTTGTCTCAACCTTCGCGCTCAAACGCCCAGATGACCAGGGCATCGTAGAAATCATCCCCGGCGATCGGCGCCGTCGCTAGGTTCAGCGGCTTCAGCCTCGCCCGCGCTCCGCACTCCGCCGCGAGAGCCTCTCCCAAATATCGATTGTCGTGCCCTTCCCGCTCGACGAACAGCGCGCTGCAAATCCAATCCACGCCAACCAACCGTCCTCCGATCGCCAGATTGCGCGCGGCCGCCGCGAACGCGCGGGCGTAGAGCGCCGGCGAGGCCGCTAGCCCGAAACACCCGATCGCGGATATCAGATCGAACCCCTGGTCCGCGCCGGGGATCGACCAAGGCGCCAGGCAATCGATGACATGATAGGTCCAATCCAACCGCCGGATCGCCTCAAGATCCGGCGGCGACTTCCCGACCAACCGCAGCGCGTCGGCGTAGCAGGGCGGCCATTCGTCGCTCGCCTTGAAGCGCGACAGCACATGCAGCGCCTCCGGGACGAGGTCGCAGACGGCCACCGCACGCGGGGCATTGACGCCGATCGCCCAGAACAGCGTGGTCACGCCGGCGCCCAGATCGATCCAACGGCTCGGCGCGCCGCCGTGGCGCGCAAGCGTTTCCAGGATGGTCTCGACACCCTGGCCGGGGATCAGCGACGCGTGAAAATAGCGCGTGCGGTAGTCCTCGAAATAGGCGACGCGCTGGGGATCGAGGGTGGCGACGTCCTCGAGGCGACGATAACGCCGGTCGAGGCCGCCTTCGGCCTCCTTCAACCAACCGCCGATCGCCTCGATCTCAGGCATTGGCCGTAAGCGCCCGCTTTTCGCTGGGCATCACCACGGTCAGCGCGGCTGAGGCGACCGCGGCGACGAGCATGACGAAATAGATCGGCGCGAACGAGCCGCTCGATTGTTTCATCCAGCCGCCCAGCGCATTGCCGATAATGCCGCCGAGCCCGAGCGCGATATTGCCAAAGGCGAATACCAGCGCCGCACTGCCGCTGCCGAAGCAATGCCCGATATATGCGGGCACGAGGCCGAACACCGCGTAGAACGAGACGCCGAAGGCCACCGTTGCCCCGTACAGCGCCGCAAAATTGTCGCCGCCACGCGCGGCGAGCAGCAGCAAACACGAGGCGGCGAGTATGCCGTAGGTGAAGAACATGCCGAGCCGCACGGTGATCCGGTCGGCGAGCGCCCCGACCGCAAATCCGCTGACCATGCCGACCAGGCCAATCACCCGCCAGGCATGCGCCGTGGTCGCGGCGGGATAGCCCGCTTCGTTCTGCAGAAAAGCGGAGAGATAGGTCTGATACGGCATGCAGGACAGGCCGTTCAGAAACATCATGACAACGATGCCCGCCGTCAGTCCCGCCGGCAACGCTTTGACTCGCGCGCGCAGGGACAGGGGGGATCCACGATCGCGGCTGACGGTTCCCGTCCGCGTCCGCGCAGCATGACAAGACCGAGCAGCGCCAGGATGGCGACGATCGCCGCGGTCGCAACCCAAAGGGCTCGCCACCCGTCGCTCGGCAACAGCGCCGTCAGCAGAAAGCTGTTGATGAAGACCCCGTAGCTGGTGCCGGAGGACATCAGGCCGAGCGCTTTCGCCTGATGCTGACGCGCGATCTGATCGCGCGCGAACTCGACCATGGGCACCCAAATGGCGGCGGCGGCGCCGCCGAGCGCCGTCAGCAAGACGGCCATGGCGACGACGCCGGGCGCGACCGCCAAGCCGGCCAAAGCCAGCGCGCAAGCCGCGATGGAGCCGAGGATCATCGGCAACGCGCCGAGACGCAGGGTCAGAAATCCAGCCAGCAGCGCCGCCGCCATGAAGCCAGCCTGCACGAAGCCCGAAATCGCGCCCATGGCTCTGTAGGAAAACGGAATGTCGGCGCGGATCAATTCCACCATCGCGGGAAACAAATACAGACCGAAACCGTAGGTCGAAGCAATATACGCTGTAAACAACAGAACAGTTGCGGCGCCGTTGCGTCCTCCCGCCAGCATCCCGCTGCTCCCTTAGTCAAAACTACGCACATCTTCGATACAACGCTAACAAGCGCGACGCCATGATGGAATAACCAGTTTTGTCATAGCCGCCGTAGAGGGCGATCAGCGACATGCCGGCCGGGGCCGAAGCCTCGATAAAGTCGCGGTCGTAGCGAAACAGCCGCATCCGGCTTTGCCATGCGTCCGTCCCGCCGTCGTCTCGGCGAACACGATAGTCGAGCTCGAATAGGATGGCGTCCTTTTCGGTGATTTGCCGGGAGCGACGCGCCAGCTCGGCGCCCGGGCCGAGCCGGCGGGTCCAGTTGTCGCGCCACGCGCCCTCCGCGGCGGCCCCGTCGTAATAGTCGGGATCTGCGTGCGCGTTGAATGTCGCAAGATCGACGAACATCAGGCCGCCAGGCGCGACGTGTGCGCCGACCGCGGCGAGCGCGCGCGTGGCCTGCGCCGGCGCGAGCAGCTGCAGCGCTTCTCGCGGGATCAGCGCAACGTCGTACTTACGTCCGAGATCGAGCGTGCAAATATCAGCGACTTGCCCGTCGAGCCGCGCTCGCGCCCCGGCGCGGGCTCGATCGAGCGCCCGCGCCACCATCTTCGGCTCCAGGTCGACGACGGTCAGTTCGGCCGCCTTCGCCGCGATCCCGCGCGAAAGCCGCCCAGCGCCGCAAGGGACTTCCAGCACGCGGGTGTTTTCGCGGATCAGCGACCCTATGAAGTCGCGGTCGCGATCCTCTGCGTATTCGACGTCATAAACCTCGGCGCGGCGGCTATACGACATCCGCGAGACCATTCTCGCGCATGGCGATGTGCCTCAGCACCTCCGGATGTTTTACCGCTCCGTCGGCGACGACACAGCCGTTGGCCGACGTCACGTCCGGCCGGCCCTCGCAGACCGCCTGGGCGAGGCCGAGCAAATAGCGCCAGACATTGGCGCTGGTCGCCGGCGCCGCCGTCAACGGAACGGAAGCGGGCATCGCGTCGATCTTGCAGTGTAATACGCCATGACGGACGAAGAACGGTTCGTCGTAAGTCGTCAGATGCGTGAAACTTGGCATGTAGCCGCGGCCGTAACCGCAAGTTACGTCGACGATTACTGACCCTTTTTTCATGCGCGCGACCAGCGCGTCGTCGAGCATCGGCGGCGTGTCGTAGGTCGAGACAAGGATCGCTCCAACAACCACATCGGCTTCCGTGATCGCCGCCTCGAAAGCGTCCGGCTCGTTCAGCACACAATGGACGTTCGGGGGCATGCTCGCCACGAACCGGCGAAGGCCCTCCCATCGCGATCCAAACACCGTGACGTCGGCCCCCATCGCCGCCGCCAACCGCGCCGCTCCGCCGCCGGCGTTGCCGTAGCCGATCACCACCACCTTGGGAGGCGGCGCGCCGGGAATGCCAGCGAGCAGCACGCCGCTTCCGCCCATGTGGCTTTGCAGGTGATAAGCCGCGAGAAGCACCGCCAGCTTGCCGGAAATTTCATTGTCGGAGACCGGAACGGGAAACTCGCCGGCCGCTGTCCTGAAGAATTCGAGCGCATAACCCGACATGCCGCTGCTTCGCATCGCCTCGACGAGGCCGAGATTGCCTTCCGCGTGCATGAAGCTCGCCAGATGCAATCCTTTGCGGAAAAAACGACATTCCCCCGGCCCGGGCGCCTTGTACTTGAAGACGACTGGACTCTGCATCCACGCGGCCTCGGTATCGACGATTTCAGCTCCGACCGCGGCGTATTTGGCGTTCTCGTATCCCGCCAGAAGCCCCGCGTCGCGCTCGACGAGAACGACGAAACCGCGATCGACAAACTCCCACACGGCGTCAGGCGACAGGATGACCCGCTTCTCGCCGCTGCGGCGCTCCCGAAGGACCGACACGACTTTTCTAGGCATGCGCCATCTCCCCCCGCAAGTGTTCCGTGACTTGAGTGTCCCTGGGCTCGAAGGCGCGCACCAGCGACTCGATCGCGAGGTGCGGATCGGCCTTGCCGCAGACGAAAACGTCGACCGCCGCGTATTCGAGTTCCGGCCAGGAATGGATGCTCATGTGGGACTCAGCCAGGATAAGCACCCCCGTGACCCCCATGCCGTCGCCGAAATGATGGATGTTCGCTTGCAGAATTGTCGCCCCCGCAGCGCGGGCCGCGGCGATTAGCGCTGCTTCGACTTGCTGTGGGTCATCGACGTGCTGACAGCCCCAAAACTCGGCCAGCACATGGCGACCCAGACATTCTGACGATCTTAAATTCATTGTCCGCACGTGATTACGTAAATCGAATACCACTATTCCTTATATCTTAACCAAGCCTAACGCAAGTCGTAATTTTGACCTATTTTTTAATTTGAGAGTTGCTGACATTACGGCAATTTCGTTCAGCTAATAACATTTTCAGACGAGCGCGACTGCCTGGAGCGCCTCATCGGACAACCCTTACCCGCGGAGCGTCGGCCTCCAGGCTGACGAAGCCTCGTCAACAAGGCCGGCCGCGCGTGGCCAAAAAGGTCGGCGTGGACGCCGACCCTCCGTTGGAGCGGTTTCACAGATGTTTGAGCGACGCGAGGGCGATGCACGACGACCGCGATGCCGGGCTTGCCGGCGCCCGGCGCGCCGACTATCTCTGCCCGCCTTGTTCCCGAGACCCGAGATGCTTCAGACCTTGCTCGCCGAAGGGCGCCCGCTGCTCGCCGATGGCGCGACCGGCACCAACCTGTTCGATGTCGGCCTCGCCTCGGGCGAAACGCCGGAAATCTGGAACGACACAGCGCCGGAGAAGATCGCGGCGTTGCATCAGTCGTTCGTCGACGCCGGCGCGGATATCATTCTCACCAACTCATTCGGCGGCAATCGCCGTCGGCTCATGCTGCACAAGCTCGAGCCGCGCACCCGCGAACTGAACCGGCTAGCGGCCGAGATCGCCCGCGGCGTCGCCGACAAGGCCGGCCGCAGGGTTGTCGTGGCCGGCTCGGTCGGGCCGACCGGCGATCTGCTGGCCCCGCTCGGACCGCTCAGCGAGGACGAGGCCACGGAGGTATTTATCGAACAGATCGAGGGCTTGAAGGAAGGCGGCGCGGACGTCGTCTGGATCGAGACCATGTCGGCCCCCGAGGAGATCCGCGCCGCCGCCCGCGCGGCAACCACGCTCGGCATGCCCTACACGGCCACCGCGAGCTTCGACACCGCCGGCCGCACGATGATGGGTCTGGCGCCCGACGCCTACGCCGAGTTGTTCGACAGTTTTGACGCGAAGCCGCTCGCGTTCGGCGCCAATTGCGGCGTCGGCGCGGCTGACTTGCTGGTCTCGGTGCTCGCGATGACGCAGCGGCGGCCCGAGGCCATCGTGATCGCCAAGGCCAACGCGGGCGTGCCGCAATGGCATGGCGCCCACATCCACTACTCTGGCACGCCGGAGCTGATGGGCGATTACGCGCGACTTGCAGCGGACGCAGGCGCGCGGATTATCGGGGGCTGCTGCGGCAATAAACCGGCGCATGTCGCGGCGATGCGGCGCGCGCTCGATGCCTATCAGCCCGCGGAGCGGCCGACCACGGAGAGCATCGTCGCCGCGCTCGGCGCGCTCGTCTCGCCCCCCAGCGAGGCGACCGCCGCGCCGCGCATCCGCCGACGCAGCCGCGAGGCGAAGTGAGCGAGACACTGCGGTTCGCCGTCGGACCTGAAGAGGCCGGCGAACGGCTCGATCGCTTCCTGGCTCGCGCGACCCTTGCGTCGCAGGCCGCTTTGTCGCGCACGCGGTTGAAAGCGTTGATCGAAGCCGGCTTTACTCGGTGGACGGCGTCGTCGCCCAGGACGCTTCGAGAAAACTCGGCGCCGGGGCGGTTGTGACTTTGGAAACGCCGCCGCTCGAAGACGCGCCGGCGGCGGGCGAGGCCATTCCCCTCGACATCGTTTACGAGGACGAATGGCTGGTCGTCGTCAACAAGCCGGCGGGCCTCGTCACCCACCCTGCCCCCGGCCATCCCGACGGCACGCTGGTCAACGCGTTGATCCAACACTGCGGGGACTCGCTCTCCGGCATTGGCGGGGTCAAACGGCCCGGCATCGTGCATCGGCTGGACAAGGACACGTCGGGACTATTGGTCGTCGCCAAGACAGACGCGGCGCATCAAGGTCTCGCCGGCCTGTTCGCCGATCACGGCCGCACGGGCTCGCTGGTGCGCGAATATCTGGCGCTGGCCTGGAACAGTTTTGCCTCGCGCGCTGGCGTCGTCGACGCCGCCATCGGCCGCCATCCGCATTCGCGCGAGCGCATGGCCATCGTCAATGAAGACCACGGCCGCCATGCCGTGACACATTGGCGCATCGAGGAGGCGTTCGAGGTGGTCGCCCTTCTGCGCTGTCGCCTGGAGACCGGCCGCACCCATCAGATCCGCGTTCACCTGGCCTCGATCGGCCATCCGCTGCTCGGCGATTCGGTCTATGGCGCCGGTTTCAAGACCAAAGCCAGCCGACTTTCGGCGTCGGCTCAAACCGCCCTGCTTGCGCTTAATCGCCACGCATTACATGCCGCGACCCTAGGATTCGAGCATCCCATTACCGGCGAGCCGCTATCCTTCGAGCGGCCGCCGCCTCAAGATTTTTTGAACCTGACGAAGGCGTTGCGCGTTAACAATGGCGTAAAAATCCAAGCGGTCGCCTTACCGAGACATTAACGAGGTTTCATGTTCCGGACCGGAGCGGTCGCGATCGCGCCCTCTTTCGGTCACGGTTCGCCGAACTATATGCTGCAACGCACGTCGAAAGACGCGCGCCGGAGACCGGACCTTGAATCCGGTACCCGAAAGGAGAACTTCATGGCCGCCGCACTTCCCATCATTGCCGGCGAATCCGGGCTTGCCCGCTACCTCGCCGAAATCAAACGCTTCCCCATGCTGGAGCCGCAGGAGGAATACATGCTCGCCAAACGCTGGCGCGAGCATGAGGACCGCGACGCCGCGCACAAGCTGGTCACCTCCCACCTGCGCCTCGTGGCGAAGATCGCGATGGGTTATCGCGGCTACGGCCTGCCGATCGGCGAGGTCATCTCCGAGGGTAACGTCGGCCTGATGCAGGCGGTGCGACAATTCGAGCCCGAGAAGGGCTTCAAGCTCGCCACATACGCCATGTGGTGGATCAGGGCGTCAATTCAAGAGTATATCCTGCGTTCTTGGTCGCTCGTGAAGATGGGCACCACGGCAAGTCAGAAGAAGCTGTTCTTCAACCTGCGCAAAGCCAAGAGCAAGATCTCGGCGCTGGAGGACGGCGATCTGCGCGACGATCAGGTCGCGACGATCGCGCAACGGCTCGGCGTGCAGAAGCAGGAAGTCATCGATATGAACCGCCGCCTCAGCGGCGACGCTTCGCTCAACGCGCCGTTGCGCGAGGATGGCGAGGGCGAGTGGCAGGATTGGCTGGTCGACGACAGCGCCAGTCAGGAATCGCTGCTAGCCGAGCGTGAGGAAAGCGATCAACGGATGGGCGCGCTCCGGAACGCGCTGACCGTGCTGAACCCGCGCGAGCGGCGCATTTTCGAGGCGCGTCGGTTGGTCGATGACCCGATCACGCTTGAGGAACTGTCGACCGAGTTCGGCGTGTCGCGCGAGCGGGTGCGCCAGATCGAGGTCCGGGCGTTCGAGAAGGTGCAGGGCGCGGTGAAGGCGGGGGTGGCGCGCGCGCAAATCCCGCACGCCAAGTTGGCGGCGTTACCCTCACCTTAATCTTGTTGCGGCGTCGCGTAGAGGCCGCATATCCCAAGGCGTGAAGCTTTGCTAAGAGCCGGCATCCGCCGGGGCGTCTCGCTTCGATGCGCGGCGCACGACAAACGGGGACTTCATGCCGAATCGTAAACAGACACGGCGCAGATCGCTTTGGCTCTGCGCCGCGCCGGCCGCGCTGATGGCGTCGGTCACCGCCCACGCCGCCGATCAGTCCGCCAACGACGCGGGCGTCAAGACGATCACCGATTTCATTGGCGCTTATGCCGGCAAGGCCACGCTGCCGACGATCAAGGTGACGCCACAGGGGTCGGCCTATCTGGTGACGCTGGATCTCGGCGCCGCGACGGCCGCCTTGAAGCCGACGGGATTTACCTACGATCCGGCGAAACTCGAGGCGAAGGTCTTTCAACAAGACGACGGCGCCTGGCGGATCGAACAGGCCGGCATCCCCCCGGTCACCGGACACATGCAGCTACCCGAGGCGCGCGGCGGCGGGAAAATCGACGCGCATGTCGAGATCTCCAAGCTCAACGCGACGACGGTGATTGATCCGAAGCTCGGCTGGGTCGCCTCCGGGCACGGGACCGCCGATAAGGTCGCCGTGGTCGAGAACGGACCGGGGATCGAGGAATACCTCGAATTCTCGCAATTGAAGTACGACGCGTCGACCAAGCCGGCGAACCCCGGCCTGACCACCACGCTCAACGAGCCGATTGGCGGTCTCAGCATCGTCGTCGACATCGATCCCAAGGGCGTCGATCCCAGCACCAAGGGGCCGGCGAAGCCCGTGCACATTTCGTCCAAAGGCGAGAACGGCGCTGTCACCGTCGCGCTGAAAGATTTTCAACCCGCGCCGCTGCTCGACGCTTGGCGGTTCGCCGTCGCGCATCCCGAGCGCGCCGACTACGCGCGGGATTTCGACGCCTTGAAGTCGATCGTCAACGCACTGATTGCAGATCGGTTGTCGATCGACGAGACCTTCGCGCTGGAGAAGCTGAGTTTCAATACGGAAACCGGACCGGTGTCGATCGAAGGCGGCAAGGTCGCGGTTGGCGGTGTCAACGCCGGCGCCGACAGCGGCTTTTACGAGCATATTTCCGCGCGCGCGATCAAACTGCCGGACGGGATGGTTCCCCCGATGTATGCGGCCGTGACGCCGAGCGCGATCGACATCGGCTTCAAGGCGACCGGGTTTGACGTGCCCTCGGCCGCGCAAGAATGGTTCGCGGACGCCAAGCTCGACGGCGACGGGCCGGTGCTGAGCTCCGACGATCAATCGAAGGTCTCGGCGAAGCTCATTCAATCGCGCCCGATCGTCGTCGACATCCAGCCCTCGCATGTGACGGCGCCAAGCCTCGACATCGCCTTCGAGGGCAAGGTGACCTTCGAAGCCGGCAAGCCCTACGGTTCGATCACCCTAAAGGTTCGCGATTTCGACAAGACCGCGCAAGCGGTGCAGGCCATGGGGCAGGACGCGCAGCAGAAGCTGGTGCCGATGATCGCTATGGCCAAGGGTTTGGGCAAGCAGAACCCCGACGGCACGATGGTCTGGGTCGGCGAACTCGGCCGCGACCACGTAATGAAGGTCAACGGCCTGCCGCTCGGCAAGTCGCCGATGTAGTTGCGGGCGTCGATCCCGCGCCAGCGACCCCTGTAGCCGCGATCTCCAGATCGCGGCCTTTTTCCGTGATCGGCCCTTCACTCGGCGTGGCGATATCTCGCAGCGGCCGCGATTATGCCTCATGTTTAGAGCGTTTTGCGGCTGACTGGAACCACCGCGTGTGATCGGCGATGTGCCGAATAGGACGCTGCGGCGGCGCCGTGGATTGCCGCGTCGCTTCGCTCCTCGCAACGACGGCTGTACTCACACGCGATTGCTTCCCGCGCAATGAAGAGACCGCAAGACTTGCGGTAGCACTACGCCCCGCCGCGGCGACCCTCCACCTCCCGCACAATATCCAACGCCCGCCTCAGCAGCGTCGCCGAAGCCTCATAAGTCCGAAATCCCGAATGCGCGCTGAGCGTCACGCTCTCGTGGCTGGCAAGCGGGTGCTCAACCCGCAGCGGCTCCAGCGCAAATACATCCAATCCAGCGCGCGCGATATGGCCGGTATTCAAAGCCTCAATCAGCGCCGTCTCATCAACCAACGCCCCGCGCGCGGTATTGATCAGCAACGCGCCGCGCTTCATCGACGCCAATCGAGCCGCATCGAGAAACCCCTTCGTCTCCTCGTTCAACCCCAGATGAAGCGACACCACATCGCTCTCACTCAGCACCTCCTCGATCGAAGCGGCGGCGCCCGGGCGCGGCGTCCGGTTCCAGGCGGTGACCTGCATGCCGATGCCGCGCGCGATCCGCGCCACCTCCGCGCCGATGCCGCCAAGGCCGAGGAGGCCGAGGCGCTTGCCGGTCAACTGCATGCCTTCGCGCGGGCGCCAATGGCCGCCGCGAATTTCGCGATCCATGCGGGCGAGATCGCGTGCGCAGGCGAACATTAACGCGATCGCATGTTCGGCGACCGCCGTGTCGCCATAGCCTTTGATCGCGTGCACGCTCACGCCGCCGCGCCGAAGCGCTTCGACGTCCATATAACTCTGCGGACCGGTGCCGAGAAACACGATGTCGCGCAGATCGACGCAGCGCGCCACGATGTCCGTCGGCATGTAGGAATGGTCGACAATGCAGGTCGCACATCCCTGCAACAGCCGCGGCAGATCCTCGCTGACGAAGGCGGCGCGGTTGACGACGATGGGCGGATCGTCAGGCTTGGCGACGGCGGCCAAGACAGGCGCAAGCTGGTCGTTGCAATCAACGAACAGGATCCGGCCGCTCATTTTGAGGCCGTCAACGCGACTGCCATATGGCCTGTGAGATCGAACAGTTTTCGATAGTCGGTCAAGACGGGACGCCTTATTCGAGTGCGCGCCCAACAGAATGGACGCGGCGGCGCAATACCCATATATCAGTTGAACGCTAGCGGGAACTCGCCGAGCGAAACATCGCGCGCCGAAGCCAAAACGGCTTTGGCGTAGCGCCGCCGGCCTAAAGACCGGCGGAAAGGGGAGGAGACGGCGGCGATGAGGCGAAACGATAAATCGACTCCGTCGTCATGGCTGCGCTTGTCCGGGCTATCCGCGCCGTTCTGCAATCAACCGGGCTCGCCAGAGAGCGCCGGCCACCCTTTACTTCTGTAAATGTACCCAGCGGCAAGCCACCCGCAATCGCGGGCCGATCCCACAAGCGGTCATGGCGTCGCATTGCGCGCGGCCGATTGGATCGCAGATACCCTGGTCGTCGCGGCGCTGCTCGCCGAACTGCTGCTGGTCCTCGCCAACATTATTGCGCGAACCTTGTTTCATCATTCGTTCCTATGGGCCGATGAAGCCGCTCGGTTGGCGCTGTCGGTAATGGCGTTCGTCGGCGGCGCCGTCGCCTATCGCCGCGGTCAGCACGCCCGCGTCCAGCTTATATTGGGCCTGCTGCCCAAGCAGCGTCGAATCGGTTTGTCTCACGCTCGCCGATCTCGTGGTTCTTCTCACGGCGGCCCTGACCGGCGCCGTCTCGATCCAATTCATCGCCGCCAATTGGAGCGAGCGAACGCCCATCCTGCAACTTCCGGAATCGCTGATCGCCGTCCCGCTCCCAATTGGCATGGCCTTGATTGTCATTTTCGTCGCCGACCGTCTGTGGCGGACGCGTGGCCATTTGGCCTGGACAACTGCGGCGTTTCTGCTCCTGGCCGGCATCTTTGCCACGACCTGCGGGGATTGGTTGCCCCTGTTCGGCGACCAGGCGCCCATCATCGCTGCGCTCATTCTGTTCGTGGTCGCCATCCTCGCGGGCGTGCCTGTGGGCTTCGTGCTGCTGCTCGCGTCGACAACATACCTGTGGGGCGCCGGCGCGATCTCGCTGGTGGTGCTGCCGCAAAACATGGTGAACGGAACAGGCAACTACATTCTGCTGGCGATTCCCTTCTTCATCCTGGCGGGGCTCGTGATGGAGCGCGGCGGCGTCAGCCTGCGGCTGATCCGCTTCATCCAGGCGCTGGTCGGCCATCTGCGCGGCGGGCTGCTGCAGGTCACCGTCGTCAGCATGTACATCATCTCCGGCCTGTCCGGCTCGAAACCCGCCGACGTCGCCGCCGTCGGCACAGTGATGCGCGATCGAGCTGCGCGAGCGTCACGGCGCGCCGGAAGGCGCGGCGGTGCTGGCTTCGTCCGCGATCATGGGCGAGACGGTGCCGCCGAGCATCGCCATGCTGATCGTCGGTTCGATCACCAATGTCTCGGTCGCCGCCATGTTCATCGGCGGCCTGATCCCTGCCGCCGTGATGGCCTCTGCCTCGCCGCGCTGATTCATGTCCGCGCGACTCGCGCCGGCGCGCCGCTCCTGCCGCGCGCCTCGCTTCGCGTGGTGGTCCAAGCCGGCCTCGGCGCGGTCGCGCCGGCTCTGATGCCGGGCCTTCTGCTGGCTGGAATTCTCTCAGGCGTCGCCACGCCGACCGAGATCGCGGCGCTCGCCGTGGTCTACGGGCTCTTTCTCGCGATGGCGGTCTATCGCGAGATGGGCCTGCGGGACTTCGTGCGCGACGATCGGCGACGCAGCTTCGCTGACCGGCGTGCTGCTGTTCATTTTCGCCGCCGCCTCGGCCTTCTCCTGGACGCTTGACGGTCGCCTACCTGCCGCAAACGCCTTGTCGAGCTCATCAGCTCGGTCGGCAATAGCGCGACGATGTTCATGATCGGCTCGATCGCGCTGCTGATATTGGTCGGCGTGCTGCTCGAAGGGCTGCCCTCGCTCAACGTGCTCGCCCCGTTGCTGCTGCCGATCGCCGGAAGGCTCGGCCTCAGCGAACTCCACTACGCGCTTGTGCTGATCATCGCGATGGGCGTCGGCGGCTTCATGCCGCTGGCGGGCGTCGGCTTTTACGTCTGCTGCGCGGTGATGCGCTGCAATGTCGAAGCCGCCTCGCGCGCCATGTTGCCCTACCTCGCCGTGGTGCTGGTCGGCTTGCTCATTGTCGCCTTCATTCCGTGGTTGGTTCTATTCCTGCCGAACTATTTCGGGTTCCACGGATGAACGCGACGGCCAGTCATCGGGAGGAGCTCATGGATCGCAGACAGTTTCTACGGCGCGGCGCCGCGCTTGACCTTCGCCGCGCCCCACATCGCGCGCGCGGCGACGCTGACGATGCGCTTCGCGCATTTCGCGCAGGAGGATCACCCCGCCAATATCGCCGCCAAGCAATTCGCCAGTCAGGTGCGAAAAGCGCACCGACGGCGCGATCAGGATCATGATCTTCCCCAACAACCAACTGGGCGGCCCGCCCGAGCAGGCGCAGCAGATCAAGCTCGGCGCGATCGACATGGGACTGCCGACCCAGGGGCAGCTCGACAAGTTCGACAAGGCCTTCGGCGCGGTGGAGCTGCCCTTCATCTTCGACAGCAGAGACCTGCTGTTTCGCGTGCTCGACGGACCGGCGATGGCCTGGTTGGCGCCGCGCGGCGAAGCGCAGGGCTTCATTCTGCTGCGCAACTGGGACTACGGCTTTCGCAACGTCACCAACAGCGTGCGTCCGATCAACACGCCCGACGACGTGAAGGGCCTGAAGCTGCGCACCCCGCCGGAGTTGCAGATCCAGGCGGCGATGGAAGGCGCTCGGCGCCAGCGTGCAAGCGATCGCCTTCCCGGAACTCTATCTGGCGCTGGCGCAGAAAGTCGTCGACGGCGAGGAAAATCCGATCGCAGTGATCTATTTCAACAAATACTACGAGGTGCAGAAGCACCTGGCGATCACCCGGCATATCTACAACAACATGATCCACACCATCGGCGTGAACGCCTGGAAGAAACTGACGCCCGAGCAGCAGACGATCTTCCGCGAGGAGAGCGTTGCCGCCGGCGACCTGATGCGCAAGCTGATGGCCGACGGCGAAGAGGATCAGATCAAGAAACTCGAAGCGGCGGGCATGCAGATCACGCGGCCGGACCTCGCGCCGTTCCGCGCCCTGATGGAGCCGGCCTACAAGCGCATCGCCGACTACGCCGGCGCGGACAACGTCGCCAATTTCCGCGCGATGGTGGAGCAGATGCGCAAGGCTTGAAGACGCCGCTCACAATCGTCGGGAACGCGGTCGACTTGATGATCTTGCTCTCTTGATGCTGGACGTTCCCGGCTTCGCCGCTCTTCTTCGATAGGAAACCCAATCCGGGTCGGCTTCAGCGCTTCGCGGCGCTTTTCCCGGTCCGCCTGGCTCTCATAGCGCCAGAAGAACACCACCTGGTTGAGGGTTCCGACATCGGTCGTGAAGATGCCCATCGGCTTGCCGAGATGCCGGACATGAATCGCATAGCCGTCGCTCTCATAGAGCTTCAGCCAGGCGCCGAGCCGGCCGGGAAACATCGTGTAGGTCCGCAGATCTACAATCATCGTGAGCTTTCCTTGTTGATCTATTTCGCCGCGGCCTCGCGCGGGCGCCGGCGGCGAAGGCGCTGACGAAATGCGATCGATTGGGCATTTCGATTTTCGGCAGCGACTTCGCGTCAAGCGTCGTATCTTCGGCGACGAGCCCATTCAGATAGAGGACATAGGCCGAGACCGCATAGACTTCGTCCGGCGTCAGCGACTGCGGCGCGTTGAACGGCATGGCGCGGCGCACGAAGTCAAACAAGCGTCGTGGCGTAAGGCCAATAGCTTCCGACGGTCCGCTTCCCGTCTTTGTCGAAACACCGTGCCGAAACCGCCGGCGAGCCGATCCATCGGTTTGCCTTCGCCCTTGGCGCCATGGCACGCGGCGCACTTTGTCGTTGTAGATCGCGCGACCTTGCGCCACGTCGCCGTGGCCCGGGGGAAGTCCCGAGCCGTCAGGCGCAATGTCGATGTCCCAGCCTGCGATCTCCTGTGGCGTCGCTGTGCGGCCGAGGCCGTAGGACTCGCCGGCGAGGCAGGCGGTGGAAACGGCGACCATGGCAGCGAGCGCGGTCAGCGAGCAAACAACGGCGTGTCTGCGATGACGTTGAAAGCAGGAAGCTCCCGTCATAGCTGGCCTCGTGCCGGCCATCCACGCCGCGTCAGCGACCGCGTTGCTATGCTCGACCGCCGGCCGTCCCCTCCCCCCTTGTGGGGGAGGTTAGGGAGGGGGGCTGTTCGGCTTGGATGTTCTCCTTCAGTAGGAGCGGCATTTGCGGCTACCCCCCACCCCGGCCCTCCCCCACAAGGGGGGAGGGAGTTCGCGGCGCGGGCGGTTCTCCAATCATAGGGTTCGCGTTGGTTGACCAGCCCCCTACCCCGCATTGGTCACCTGCCCTGACGCGGCGACGCGCCAGCTTTGGATGGCGTTGTTGTGGTAGTAGGAGCGAACGTCGCGCAGCTTGAGCAGCGCCTCGCGGCTGGGCTGGACATAGCCGCTGGCGTCGGTGACGCGGCTCGCGAGCACCGCCTCTCCGCCCTCCCAGCGCCACGGCAGGCGAAATCGCGTCAGGCATTTGGTCATGATCGGCTCCTGCAACGCCGCATCGCGCCAGCTCATTCCACCATCGATTGACACCTCGACGCGCGCGACCTTGCCGACGCCCGACCACGCGAGACCGGATATTTCATAGAAGCCGGGCGCTGCAAGCCTGTGACCGCCGGAGGGAAAGGTGATGACGGATTTGGCCTCCATCACAAAGTTGAACTGGCGAACGGTATGATCCGGCATCACCATCGAATATTTGGACGTTTCCTCGCGCGTCTCGAACGGCGCCGACCCGAGCTTGATGCGGCGCAGCCATTTGACGTTCGCGTTGCCCTCGTAGCCCGGCAGCAGGAGGCGCAGCGGATAGCCCTGTTCCGGCCGCAGCCTCTCGCCATTCTGCGCGTAAGCGAGGATGGCGTCGTCGAGCGCTTTCTCCGATCGGGTATGCTGCGCGTCATCGCAGCGGCGTCGCGCGCCTTCGGCGAGAAACCATGAGGCTTGAGGAGCGTACGCCGGCCTCGGCCAGCACGGTCGCGAGCGGCGCGCCGGTCCATTCCGCGCAGCTCAGCAGGCCGTGCGTGTCCTGCACGGTGAGTTCCGGCTTCGGCTCCGTCCAAGTCGGCGACGAATTGCCCGAACATTCCAGGAAGTGGAAGCGCGACACCGAGGGAAATCGCATCAGATCGTCGATCGTGAAGATCATCGGCCGCTCGACGAGGCCGTGGATGATCAACCGATGCTGCGCGGGATCGATGTCGGGCACGCCGGCATGATGGCGCTCGTAGTGCAGACCGTTGGGCGTGACGATGCCGGTGAGATCCTGCAGCGGGGTGTTGCTGAGCGCCGCGAGATCGGTTGGCGGCGGCTTTCCCGGCCGCGGCCTGCGCACGACTTTCGCCTCGTGCGGCGACGGCAGGCCGTACGGCGGCTTCAACACCGGCGCGCCCGGCTCGCGCTGCCACTCGGGTATCGCCGGCGGCAGATTGGTCACGGGCGTCGCATCAGCGTGAGCGGCTACAATAGGAATCGCGGCCGCTGCGCGCGCCGCCGATCGAGACTCCGACGCGTGATCCTCAGCGCTGCGTCGGAGGAGGCGTGGCCTGCGCCATCGATGCTGTCGGCCGCATGGGGCCGAGAGACTTCGGGTTCAGGTTTCCTATGTCCCGGCATGCTTGGCTTCGCGCGGTCCGTATCTCGTATCGACGCCCCACCTTTAACGCTCCTGGGTCAGCGGAGGAAGCGAGCCAAAGAAACGCCCGCCCTTTGTCGCGGAAGGTTATGATATTGAGCCGGGAATTTATCCTGACCCCCGATTGCACCTTGCACGCGAACGAATACTGCATCAAGTTTTGGACCGTGCGTTGTTTCTCATTCGTCGACAGGCGAGGGTGGACATGTGCACAAAAGTCTCGGGTATAGACGGGTCCGCCTTATTACCAGAAGACCGATGCGTTGGAGGGAATGCTGGATGAGATGGATTGCGCTGGCCGCTGCCGCGCTCGCATGTTCCTGTATCACAGCACGCGCCGACGACGCCGTGGTCAGTTTCGCGAGGATCTTCACCGACGTTTGCATGGACAAGATTCGGCGAGCCAGACGAGATCGACAACTGGGCGACCAGCCAGAATTTTCACTCCGATCACCAACCCGAAAGCGCTCTCGGTTTTGCGGGCAAACCAAACAGGGACGGGAAGATGGTCTCGTTCGCCGGCGGCGGCGTGCCCGGGTCAGGCAAGGCCTGGGCGGTGCCCGATGCCGCGGGCCACTTCGTTCTGTCG